>NZ_MUJK01000009.1 GCF_002906155.1 Pseudomonas laurylsulfativorans | reverse complement strand
CCCCCCCGCTGCCCCCTGTGATCGCCCACTAAGCTTTCACAGAGGGCTCATCGGAGATCATTGCCATGAACAACGTAGCTATTGCCGCCATCGACCTCGGAAAACATTCCTTTCATCTTCATGCTCAAGATGATCGCGGCCACGAGGTTCACCGCAGAAAGTTTACGCGCGCAGCACTCACCCAATATCTGGCGAAACTGGAACCCTGCACCGTCGTGATGGAAGCCTGTGGCGGCGCCCATTTCATGGCGCAGGAAGTCGCCAAGCTGGGGCATACGCCCAAGCTTATTGCGCCACATCTGGTACGCCCTTACGTGAAGAGCAACAAAAACGACTTCGCTGATGCCGAAGCGATCTGCGAGGCGGCGACCCGGCCCACAATGCGCTTCGTGCACCCCAAAACCCAGGCTCAGCAGGCGCTGGCGATGCTCAATTCGGTTCGTGAGTCGTTCATCAAAGACCGTACCGCCACCGTCAATCGGATTCACGCAGCCCTGCTGGAGGTGGGTATCAGCCTGGCTCCCGGCTTCAAATCCATCAAAGAGCTTCCAGCATTGCTTGAGATGAGTTCATTTTCCGGCTCCATCAAAAAAATTCTGATGGGGTTGCATGAGCACTTCAACTATCTGGATGGGAAGGTCAAAGCGCTGGACAAGGAGGTGGAATGCCAAGCAGCTGAAGATGATCTGGCGGCTCGTTTGATGACCATGCCGTGTGTCGGCCCGATCACCTCCAGCGCCTTGGCTGCCGAGTTGGGCGATGGCAAACAGTTCAAATGCGGCCGAGGCTATGCGGCGTCGATCGGGCTGGTACCCAAACAGCACGGTACGGGCGATAAAACCGTGTTGCTCGGCATCAGTAAACGCGGCGATCGAAATCAGAGGCGCCTGCTCATCCAGTGCGCCCGTGTGTACTTGATACAACTGGAACGACAGAAAGGCGCCTTGGCGGACTGGGTCCGCCAACTATTAGCTTCCCGCCATCACTCCAATCTCGTGGTCTGCGCACTGGCCAACAAGCTGGCAAGAATCGCCTGGGCGATAGCCGCACACCACACTGAATTCGATGCGGGGCCAGCCGCGATGAACGCCTGACCCCGCTGTCACCCGAGCACCACCCACCTGGTTTTGCGATGCTGGATAACTGATGACGTGAACGGCCAACCGGCCTGACGACAACCCTGGGCTCCTACACGGCTGTAAGGCCGTTCAACTAATTAGGGTCGTTGGGCATCGATTCTCATCGAGGCGCGGGGCGACACCCCCACTCAGACGCCGGATAGATGAAAGCAAGCCAAACACGCATCAAATACAGTATTGCAGAAAAGGGGGTAACCATAGATGTAGGAGCGAGCTTGCTCGCGATGGTCGTGAACGGTAACGCGCCCAGTCAGACACCCCGCGACATTCTCTGGTTTTTCGCGAGCAAGCTCGCTCCTACAGAGACCGCACCAAGCCTTAATGCCCGTAGTGTTTCTCACCCCAGGCCAACAACCCTTGCAGCAACTCCTTGAGCACCACCCGCGTCGGCTCCGCCAGATCCGGGCGATAGCGGAACGGCTCGAACTCTTCCATGTACGTGCACTGCCCCAGCTCCAGTTGCACAGCGTGAATGTTCTCGGCCGGGTTGCCGTAGTGGCGGGTGATGTGGCCGCCCTTGAAGCGTCCGTTCAGCACATGGGTGTAATTGTCGTGACGCGCGCAGATCGCTTCGAGTTGCGTCGCCAATTGAGGATCGCAACTGGCGCCGTTGAAGGTGCCGAGGTTGAAGTCCGGCAACTTGCCGTCGAACAGGTGCGGGATCAGCGAGCGGATCGAGTGCGCATCGAACAGCAGTGCGTAGCCGAACTCGGCCTTCAATCGCGCCAGTTCCTGCTGCAAGGTGCTGTGGTACGGCGTCCAGATCTGCTCTAGCCAGGTCGCGCGCTCTTCTTTCGAAGGCTCCAGCCCTTCGCGGAACAACGGCACGCCGTCGAACAGCGTGGCCGGGTACAAGCCAGTGGTCGCACCCACGTACAAGGGTTTGTCGTCGGACGGCCGGTTCAGGTCGATGACGAACCGCGAGTATTCGGCGGCCAGGGTGCTGGCCCCCAGTTCGGCGGCAAAATCGTACAGCAGAGGGATGTGCCAGTCGGTGTCCGGCAGGCTTTTCGCCTGGGGGATCAAACCGGCTTCAACCGCAGGCGTCAGCCGCACACCGGCATGGGGCATGCTGATCAGCAGCGGTACGCGACCTTGTTTGAAGTTCAGAACCTTATCCACAACAGATCTCCTACAGACTTGATTCGACGCCGTGGCGCACGACGCGTTTTTCCAGGTCGCCGCCCAGCCAGTAACAGAGGTCGGCCGGACGATCGATTTGCCAGGCGACGAAATCCGCGACCTTGCCAACCTCCAGCGAACCATGGGTGTCGGCCATGCCCAAGGCAGTAGCGGCGTGAATCGTCGCGCCGGCCAGGGCTTCTTCCGGGGTCATGCGGAAGCAGGTGCAAGCCATGTTCAGCATCAGGCGCAGCGACAGTGCCGGCGAGGTGCCCGGGTTGAGGTCGCTGGCGATGGCGATTTTCACCTCGTGCTTGCGCAAGGCGTCCATTGGCGGCAATTGGGTTTCACGCAGGAAGTAAAAGGCACCGGGCAACAGCACCGCGACAGTCCCGGACTTGGCCATGGCGATGGCGTCGTCCTCGGTCATGAACTCCAGGTGATCGGCGGACAACGCGTGGTAACGCGCCGCCAGGCTCGAGCCGTGCAGCGACGACAACTGCTCGGCATGCAGCTTCACTGGCAAGCCCAGTTCCTGGGCGGTAATGAACACCCGCTCGACTTGCGCCGGGGAGAACGCCAGGTACTCGCAGAACGCATCCACGGCATCGACCAGCCCTTCGGCGGTCAGGGCCGGGAGCATGTCGGCGCAGATATGATCGATGTAGTCATCGGCGCGATCGGCGTATTCCGGCGGCAGGGCGTGAGCCGCCAGGCAGGTGCTGCGCACGCTGACCGGTAGTTCGGCGCCGAGACGACGGGCCACGCGCAGCATCTTGCGCTCGTTGGCCAGGTCCAGGCCGTAGCCGGACTTGATTTCGATGCTGGTGACACCATCGCGCATCAGGCTTTTCAGACGCTTGGCGGCACTGGCGAACAACTCGTCTTCGCTGGCCGCGCGGGTGGCGCGCACGGTGCTGGCGATGCCGCCACCGCTGGCGGCGATTTCCGCGTAGCTGACGCCTTGCAGGCGCTTTTCGAATTCGCCGCTGCGGTTACCGCCGAACACCGTATGGGTGTGGCAGTCGATCAGGCCTGGCGTGACCCAGGCCCCGTTCAGATCATTGACGGCCGAGTACTCGCCCGCCGGCAATTCACCGCGCGGGCCGATCCACTCAATGTGCACTCCTGACGTCACGATGGCCGCGTCCTCGATGATCGAGTAGACGCCTTGTGCCATGGTTGCGACGTGACAGTGTTGCCAGAGAGTTTTCATCCTTGGCCTCCATTAGGTTATCGATGAGAAAAAGTAGGATCCTGCGCCACCAAGGCTGCCTGGCCCGCCGCCGGTTTCACCCACGTCAGGTAAGCCAGCACCAGCAAGACGATCCAGACCACGCCGACGATCAGCGCTGCCTGGGTGTCCGGGAAATAGCCCAGCACACCGAAGATGAACAGCATGAAGGCAATCGCCGCCGCCGGCGCATAGGGCCAGAGCGGTACCGGGAACTTCAGTTGTGCAACCTGCTCGGCGCTCATGGACCGGCGCATGGCCACCTGGGTCACCAGGATCATCATCCAGACCCACACCGTGGCAAAGGTCGCGATGGAAGCGATCAGCAGGAACACGTTTTCCGGGATCAGGTAGTTCAGCAACACGCCCAGCAACAGCGCGGCACTCATCACCACGACCGTCATCCATGGCACGCCATTGCGCGACAGGCGGGCGAAGCCCTTGGGGGCGTGGCCTTGCTGGGCCAGACCGAACATCATGCGGCCAGCGCCGAAGATGTCACTGTTGATCGCCGAAATCGCCGCCGTGATCACCACGATATTGAGGATGGTGGCCGCCGAGCTGATCCCCAGCTTGTCGAAAATCTGCACGAACGGGCTGCCCTGGCTGCCGATCTGCTGCCATGGAAAGATCGACATCAGCACCAGCATTGTCAGCACGTAAAACAGCAGAATCCGCAACGGTACGGCATTGATCGCCCGGGGCAGCACGTGCTGCGGGTCCTTGGCCTCACCTGCCGTTACGCCGATGATTTCAATACCGCCAAATGCAAACATCACCACCGCGAACGAAGCAATCAGACCACCCATGCCATTGGGCATGAAGCCGCCCTGGGTCCAGAGGTTGCTGATGTCGGTCGCTTGGCCGGGGGCAGAGCTGATGCCGAACAGCATGATGCCGAAACCACCCAGGATCATCGCGACGATGGCCGCGACCTTGAGCAGCGACAGCCAGAACTCCATTTCACCGAAGACTTTGACGTTGCACAGGTTCAAGCCGCCGACGATGGAAACGACACCCAGCACCCAGATCCAGCGGGAAACCTCCGGGAACCAGAAGCCCATGTAAATCCCGAACGCGGTAACGTCGGCCATGCCGACGATGACCATTTCGAATGCGTAGGTCCAACCGAGGATGAAGCCCGCCATCGGCCCCAGGTAAGTACTGGCGTACTGGCCGAAAGAGCCGGCTACCGGGTTGTGCACCGCCATCTCACCGAGGGCGCGCATGACCATGAACACTGCCGCGCCACCGATCAGGTACGCGAGCAGCACCGCAGGCCCGGCCATTTGAATGGCCGAGGCAGAACCGTAAAACAGCCCGGTGCCGATTGCCGACCCCAGCGCCATGAAGCGAATATGTCGGGCAGAGAGCCCGCGTTTCAAACCTTTTTCTGGCTGTTGCATTGCTCGTCCCTAATTATTGTTATTCGACGCTAAATCGAATCGCCGGCAAGCCGGCTCCTACAGGTTTAACGCGAACTTCTGTAGGAGCCGGCTTGCTGGCGATGGCGCCCTTACAGGCTAGGCAGCAACTTCGCCGAAACCAGCTCGTTCAGGCAACGCGAAGCCAACAATTCAGACGCCGCATTGATGTCCGGCGCGAAGAAGCGGTCTTTCTCGTAGAACGGCACTTCGTTACGCAGGATGGCGCGGGCCTTTTCCAGTTTTGGCGAGGTTTTCAGGCCGTCGCGCAGGTCCAGGCCCTGAGCCGCCGCCAGCCATTCCACGGCGAGAATGCCACGGGTGTTCTCGGCCATTTCCCACAGACGCTTGCCCGCTGCCGGGGCCATCGACACGTGGTCTTCCTGGTTGGCGGAGGTCGGCAGGCTATCCACCGAATGCGGATGGGACAAGGCTTTGTTTTCGCTGGCCAGTGCCGCCGCAGTCACCTGGGCGATCATGAAGCCGGAGTTCACGCCACCGTTGGCCACCAGGAACGGCGGCAGTTGCGACATGTGCTTGTCCATCATCAACGAGATGCGGCGTTCGCTCAGGGAACCGATTTCCGCGATGGCCAGGGCCATGTTGTCGGCGGCCATGGCCACCGGCTCGGCGTGGAAGTTACCACCGGAGATCACGTCACCTTCAGCGGCGAACACCAGCGGGTTGTCGGAGACGGCGTTGGCTTCGATGGCCAGCACTTCGGCGGCCTGGCGGAACTGGGTCAGGCAGGCGCCCATGACTTGCGGCTGGCAACGCAGGGAGTACGGGTCTTGAACCTTCTCGCAGTTTTCGTGGGAGTCGGAGACTTCGCTGCGCTCGCCCAGCAGATCGCGATACGCGGCGGCGGCATCGATCTGGCCTTTCTGGCCACGGGCGGCGTGGATGCGGGCGTCGAACGGCGAGCGCGAGCCCAGCACCGCTTCAACGGTCAGGCCGCCCAGCGCCAGGGCACCGGCGAACAGGTCTTCGCCTTCGAACAGGCCACGCAGGGCAAACGCGGTGGACACCTGGGTGCCGTTGAGCAGCGCCAGGCCTTCTTTCGCGGCCAGGGTCAGCGGGGTCAGACCGGCAACTTTCAGCGCTTCGGTGGCTTCCATCCACTCGCCTTTGTAGCGCGCCTTGCCTTCGCCCAGCAGCACCAGCGACATGTGCGCCAAAGGCGCGAGGTCACCGGAGGCACCGACCGAGCCTTTCAACGGAATGTGCGGGTAGACCTCGGCGTTGATCAGGGCGATCAGCGCGTCGATCACCACGCGGCGGATGCCGGAGAAACCACGGCTCAGGCTGTTGACCTTAAGCACCATGATCAAACGCACCAGGTCGTCGCTGATCGGCTGGCCGACACCGGCAGCGTGGGACAGCACCAGCGAGCGCTGCAGGTTTTCCAGGTCTTCACTGGCGATGCGGGTCGAGGCCAGCAGGCCGAAACCGGTGTTGATGCCATAGGCAGTGCGGTTCTCGGCGAGGATCTGTTCCACGCAGGCGACGCTGGCTTCGATCTGGGCCGAGGCGCTGTGGTCGAGGGTCAGTTTCACCGGTTGCTGATAGACGTCGCGCAGTTGGGCGAGGGTCAGTTGGCCGGGAATCAGGTTTAGCGAAGTCATTTTGTGCTCCTTTTGAGAGTTAGCTATTAACTAACCAGACGCTCCGGAGATATCCGTTGTCCGTCGCATCCCCCTTTTTGAGGGGGTGGCGCCTTGGCACGCTGGTTTTGTAGGGAAATCAGTTCAAATTCGGCAAAGCTTTTTGCAGCAAAACAGGGTCTTTCAGAACACTGGCAGCGGCGGCAATGTCGGGTGCCAGCCAACGATCCTGGTCGTAGGCAGGAACTCGCTCACGCAGCAGACGCCAAGCGGTACCGGTGCCCGCGCCGAAGCGTTGTTCTTTCAAGAACTCAAATGCCTGGGCCGCCAGCAAATACTCGATGGCGAGGATCTGCGTGCAGTTTTCCAAGGCGCGATGCAGCTTCAGCGCAGCGTTGGTGCCCAGGCTCAGGTGATCTTCCTGAAGGCCGGAAGTGACGTAGTTGTCGAGTACTGCCGGTTGCGCCAGTTGACGGTTCTCCGCACACAGCGAAGCGGCCACGTATTGCACGATCATCATCCCGGAGTTCACGCCCGGGTTGGCCACCAGGAAAGCCGGCAGGCCGCTGACGTGCGGGTTGATCAAACGGTCCAGGCGACGCTCGGCGATGGAGCCGATTTCCGCCATGGCAATCGCCAGCAAGTCCGCCGCCATTGCCACGGACTGGCCATGAGGGTTGGCCTGGGACACCACGCGGTAATTGTCCGCGGTGCCCAGCACCAGCGGGTTGTCTGTGGCGCCGTTGAGCTCGGTTTCGATCTGTTTGATCGCGTGTACCAGTTGATCGCGCGCAGCACCGTGCACCTGCGGGATCGAGCGAATGCTCAGGGCATCCTGGGTGCGAATGCCTTTGCTCTGGGCGATGACTTCGCTGCCGTCGAGCAACGCCCGAAGGTTGATCCCGACCTGTTGCATGCCCGGGTGCGGCTTGAGCGCGATGATCTCCGCGTCGAACGCATCGATCTGCCCGCGCTGGGCTTCGAAGCTCATGGCGCCGATCACGTCGGCCCATTCCAGCAGGCGCGTGGCATCGGCAATCGCCAGGCAGCTCAGGCCGCTCATGCACGGCGTACCGTTGACCAGGCACAAACCGTCCTTGGCACCGAGCTTGACTGGTTGCAGGCCTTCTTCGGCCAGCGCTTGCTGCGCGGAAACGATCTGCCCGCAATAACTGACATTGCCCACGCCCAGCAGCGCGATGCCGATGTGTGCCATGTGCGTCAGGTAACCCACGGAACCTTGTGACGGCACTTGCGGGGTGATGCCCCGGTTGAGCAGCGCCAGTAGCGCTTCGACGACCTGACGGTGCAGGCCGGATTTGCCGTGGCTGTAATTGACGATGGCTGCGCACATGATCGAGCGGGTCTGCTCGTTCGTCAGCGGCGCACCCACCCCGCAAGCGTGGCTGAGCAAGGTGTTGCGCGACAACTGGCTGAGTTGTTCGTCCTGCAGCGAGACGTTGCACAGCGCGCCCAGGCCGGTGTTGATGCCGTAGGCACGTTCACCGCTGGTGACGATGCGCTGGACGATGGCCTGCGCGTTTTCGATGCGCGCCCAGATCGGCGCCGACAGCTCAAGCTGTGCGCCATCACGGGCGACAGCGACCACATCCCGCCAAGTTACCTGCGCTTGGGTGATAACGATTTTTTCAGCCTGGGACATCTTCAACCTCGCGTGTACAACCTGAACATTGATGCAGCATTGCCGACGCCATCGCTGGCAAGCCAGCTCCTACAGGGATTGCCTACACCTTGTAGGAGCCGACTTGCCGGCGATGGGGCCAGCACAGCCACCACAAACCTCTTAAACCACCGCCGCCCGACGCTGCACAAAGCGGTCAACATATTCATCCGCCGGCGAGTGCAGGATCTCTCTCGGCGTGCCGACCTGGATCAGGCGACCGTCCTTGAGGATGGCGATGCGGTTGCCGATGCGCACGGCTTCGTCGAGGTCGTGGGTGATGAAGACGATGGTCTTGTGCAGGGTCTTTTGCAGCTCCAGCAACTGGTCCTGCATCTCCGCGCGGATCAGCGGGTCGAGGGCGCTGAACGCTTCGTCCATCAGGATGATGTCGGTGTCCGCCGCCAAGGCACGAGCCAGGCCCACACGCTGGCGCATGCCGCCGGAAAGCTGATGCGGGTATTTGTTTTCGTAGCCCTTGAGGCCCACGGTGTTGATCCAGTGCAGCGCACGCTCGGCGCACATGGCTTTGCTTTCACCACGAATTTTCAGGCCGTAGGCGACGTTGTCCAGCACGCTCTTGTGCGGCAACAGGCCGAAGCTCTGGAACACCATGCTGATCTTGCGCCGGCGAAATTCGCGCAGGGCTTCCATGTCGTATTGCAGGATGTCCACGCCGTCCACCAGGATCGCGCCACTGGTCGGGTCGATCAGGCGGTTGAAGTGGCGTACCAGGGTCGACTTGCCGGAACCCGACAGGCCCATGATCACGAAGATCTCACCGCTACCGATGCTCAGCGACAGGTCGTTCACGCCGACCACGCAGCCGGTTTCGGCCAGCACCTGGTCCTTGGTCTTGCCCTGGCCGACCATGGCCAGCGCGTCCTTGGCACGGTTACCGAAAATCTTGAAGACGTTTTTGACTTCGATCTTGCTTACGGTTGCGTTGTTCATTTGCTCACCTCATGCCGTGCACGACCGTACGCCTGTGTAATGCGGTCGATCACCACAGCCAGAATCACGATCGCCAGACCAGCTTCGAGGCCGCGTCCGACGTTGAGGGTCTGAATCCCCACCAGCACGTCTTCACCCAGGCCACGGGCACCGATCATCGAGGCGATCACCACCATCGACAGGGCCATCATGGTGGTCTGGTTGATCCCGGCCATGATGCTCGGCAGGGCCAGCGGCAGTTGTACACCGAACAGTTGCTGCCAGCGGTTGGCGCCAAAGGCGTTGATCGCTTCCATCACTTCGCCGTCGACCTGGCGAATGCCCAGATCAGTCAGACGGATCAGCGGCGGCGCAGCGTAGATCACCGTGGCGAAAATCGCCGGGACCTTGCCCAGGCCGAACAGCATCAGCACCGGGATCAGGTACACGAAGCTCGGCATGGTCTGCATGATGTCCAGCAACGGCATCAGCACCGAACGCAGGCGATTGCTGCGGGCCGAGAGGATGCCCAGCGGAATGCCGATCAACACCGAAATGATCGTCGCCACCATCATCAGTGCCAGGGTCTGCATCAGCTTGTCCCAGAGACCGACCGCACCCACCAGGAACAGCAGGCCGACGATTACTGCCGTGGTCACGACTTTACGGGTCGCGTGCCAGGCCACGCCCGCCACGATCGCCAGCATCAGCCACCAGGGTGCCGCACGCAGCAGGCTTTCAAGATTGACGATGGCCCACAACAGGGTGTCAGAGATGTGCCGGAACACGTCGCCGTAGTTGGTGACCAGCGAATCGACCCAACCGTTGACCCAGTCGGCGATGGAAAAGGTAAAGCTTTCGGGAAACATAAGAGACTCTCAATCAAGGGGTTGCGATCAAGCATCCGACTGCCGTTGCCGACAGCCGGAGAAGCTCAACCTACAAGGCCGCGTCGATTTTCTTGGCTGCGTCTTCGCTCACCCACGCGTGCCAGACTTCAGGATGTTCCTTCAAGAAGATCTTCGCCAGTTTTGGCGACTCGATCCGCTCTTTGGTCATGCGCCCCAGGTTCTGGTTCAGCAAGTCGATTGGCACGTTGACCTTTTCCAGAACGGCTACCAGCTCTGGCGCTTCGTCGTGGAAAGTCTTGGACAGGCCGACCTTGATGGTCACGGTCTTGTTCACGCCTGGCTTCTCTTCGAGTTTCACCACATCGACCTGGCCCATCAGCGGGGTTGGCGACCAGTAGTAGAACAGGATCGGCTCGCCACGCTTGTAGCTCGACAACACGGCGGCATCCAGCGCCGGGCCGGTGCCTGGGCGGAAGTTGGTGTAGGTGCTTTCCAGGCCGTAGCTTTTCAGCATTTCGCTGTTGTCCAGCTCACAGGTCCAACCGGCCGGGCAGTTGTAGAAACGGCCCTTGGAGGGTTCTTCGGCGTCCTTGAAGATCGCCGAGTATTTGCCCAGGTCAGCAATGTTTTTCAGGTCCGGCGCCTTGGCTTCCAGCTTGCGCTTGGCGTCGCCTTCGATCACGTAGCGCGGCACGTACCAGCCTTCGATCGCGCCAACAACCGGCGCGCCGACACCGACCACCTTGCCGGCCTTCTCGGCCTTGTTCCAGACTTCGCTACGGCCGACCCATTCCTCGGCAAACACTTGAATATCGTTGCTGCCCAGGGCGTTTTCCATGGTGATGGAGTTGCCCGGCAGGCTGTCAGTCTTGCAGTCGTAGCCTTTCTCCAAGACGACTTGCATTACGTCGGTCAGGAGCATCGCGCTTTCCCAGTTCAAACCGGCGAATTTCACCGGTTTGCCCGATTCGCACCAACCCGCCGCCTGAGTGGCGCCGGCGCTGGCCAGCAGGCCCATGGAAAGCAATGTGGTCAGCAGGGTCTTGTTCGATTTCATTGTTGTGACGCTCCTAATCATGAATTGGCTTACGGCAGTCAAGAGGCATCCAGCCCTGTCCACGTCCAATCAGGCCTGCGCCGCAGCGCGACCGACATTCAGCTTTTGTTCGGTGACAGCGTCCTGCTCGAAACGGCAGGATCAAACGGTCTGGTATTGCGTTATGCCGCTGCGTGGCCAGTGAGAGCGAGCGGGCTCGCCCTCACATATAACCAGCCCCCACAGATCAGGTGTTACTTGCCGGTAATCATCGGCAGGTTCAGCCCTTGTTCCTTGGCGCAGTCGATGGCGATCTGGTAACCGGCATCGGCGTGACGCATAACGCCAGTGGCCGGGTCGTTGTGCAGCACGCGAGCGATACGCTCGGCCGCTTCGTCAGTACCGTCGCAGACGATCACCATGCCCGAGTGCTGGGAGAAGCCCATGCCGACGCCGCCGCCGTGGTGCAGGGAAACCCAGGTCGCGCCGCTCGCGGTGTTGAGCAAGGCGTTGAGCAGTGGCCAGTCGGAAACTGCGTCGGAACCGTCCTGCATCGATTCGGTTTCGCGGTTCGGGCTCGATACCGAACCGGAGTCCAGGTGGTCGCGGCCGATAACGATTGGTGCGGACAACTCGCCGCTACGGACCATTTCGTTGAACGCCAGGCCCAGCTTGGCGCGCAGGCCCAGGCCAACCCAGCAGATACGTGCCGGCAGACCCTGGAAGCTGATGCGCTCACGAGCCATGTCCAGCCAGTTGTGCAGGTGGGCGTCGTCCGGGATCAGCTCTTTTACCTTGGCGTCGGTCTTGTAGATGTCTTCAGCGTTGCCCGACAGTGCAGCCCAACGGAACGGACCGATACCACGGCAGAACAGCGGACGGATGTAGGCCGGTACGAAGCCAGGGAAGTCGAATGCGTTTTCCACGCCTTCTTCTTGCGCCATCTGACGGATGTTGTTGCCGTAGTCGAAGGTTGGCACGCCCATTTTCTGGAAGTCGAGCATCGCTTTGACGTGCACGGCCATCGATTGCTTGGCGGCTTTAATGACGGCAGCTGGTTCAGTCTTGGCGCGTTCGCGGTACTGGTCCCAGGTCCAGCCGGCCGGCAGGTAGCCGTTGAGCGGGTCGTGGGCGCTGGTCTGGTCGGTAACCATGTCCGGGCGCACACCGCGCTTGACCAGTTCCGGCAGGATTTCTGCCGCGTTGCCCAGCAGCGCGATGGAGATCGCCTTGCCTTCGGCGGTGTATTTGGCGATGCGGGCCAGCGCGTCGTCGAGGTCGGTAGCCTGCTCGTCGACATAGCGGCTTTTCAGACGGAAATCGATGCTGACTTGTTGGCATTCGATGTTCAGCGAGCAAGCGCCAGCCAAGGTTGCAGCCAGAGGCTGTGCGCCACCCATGCCGCCCAGGCCAGCGGTCAGTACCCACTTGCCTGTCAGGTTGTCGTTGTAGTGCTGGCGACCGGCTTCCACGAAGGTTTCGTAGGTGCCCTGGACGATGCCCTGGCTGCCGATGTAGATCCAGCTGCCGGCGGTCATCTGGCCGTACATGGCCAGGCCTTTGGCGTCGAGTTCGTTGAAGTGCTCCCAGCTCGCCCAGTGCGGCACCAGGTTGGAGTTGGCGATCAGTACGCGTGGGGCGTTGGCGTGGGTCTTGAACACGCCGACCGGCTTGCCGGATTGCACCAGCAGGGTCTCGTCGTCGTTCAGGTTGGTCAGGCTTTCGACGATCTTGTCGTAGCATTCCCAGTTACGCGCAGCGCGACCGATACCACCGTAGACCACCAGTTCCTTAGGGTTCTCGGCGACTTCAGGGTCGAGGTTGTTCATCAGCATGCGCAGCGGCGCTTCAGTCAGCCAGCTCTTGGCGGTCAGCTTGTTACCGCGGGCAGCGCGGATTTCAACGTCACGAAATTTAGTCACGAAAAGAACTCCTCAGCAATCAATCCAAAACCAACCCAGGCAGTGGGCGAGCAAGCCAATGGGCATCAGTGCACACCGGCGAATCAGTGGACGATGGTTGAGTCCTCGTGACTCATACGCATACGTCTTTACTTGTACATACAAGCATATGCAATCAAGCGGCCAACTTGTTGGACAGGCATTCAAGAAAAATTCTGAAATGACTGCAGAGCCCATGGAACAAGGGTTCTGGCGAAGATGAAATTTTTCCGGGGGATTTTTTGTGGCGATGGGGCTTTGTTACTTGAGCGCGGTTTTGCGCCACGCTGGGGCGTTCGGTAACACCAGCTGCCCAATTGAGAGCATTCCAGAAACACCCTACAACCTCATCAGAAACATCCGACTCCACCTACATCGATCCTCGCCGACTCCATGACCAAGCCCCCTGAAGTCACTCCTGCGAGGAACGCGCAATGAAACAGTGGAAAGTCAAAACCCACCTCCTGCTGCTGGCCGGCATCCTGCTGGGCAGCCTGACCGGCATCGGCGCACTCGGCCTGTACGGCATGCGCGTTACGGTGCAGGGACTGGAGACGGTTTACCTGGACCGGGTCATCCCGCAACAGAACCTGAATAAAATCTCCGAGTTGTATTCAGTCCAGATCGTCGACGCTATCCACAAGGCCCGCGACGGCATCCACAGTGGTGTCGAGGCGGCGCAACAGATACGGCGAGCCCTGCTGGAAATCGACCCGCTCTGGCGCACCTACCTGTCGACCCAACTGATCGATGAGGAGGTGCAACTGATCAGCGAAATCGCACCGCTGATGCAGGCCACCGAAACACCGCTCCAGCGTTTACAGGCGGCCTTGAACCAAAGCGAAGTTTCCAGTCAGAGCCTGGAGCATTTCGCCGTCCACCAGCTGTACCCCTTGATCGACCCGCTGACCTCACTGTTTTCGCAACTGACCGATGTCCAACTTAAAGAAGCGCGCCGACAGTTCGAGCACAGCCAGGCACTCTATGTGGTCAATATGAGGCTGATGGCCGTGGTCCTGGCTCTGGCACTGTTGTTTGGCAGTCTTTATGCCCTGCTGTTCAGCGCCAGGCTGGCGCGATACCTGGGCGCCGAGCCTCACGAGCTGGCCAGTATCAGCACAAGGATTGCCCAGGGCAGGCTCGGCGAGCCAGTGATCGGTCACGCGACGTCAACGGGTGTCATGCAATCGGTCGAGGCCATGCGACGTAGCCTGGCCAGCATGATCGGCAAGGTGCGCGAGGCCTCGCAGCATATCGAGTCCTCGACCCTGAACCTAAGCATCTCGTCTGAACAAGGCCTGAAACAGGCGGCCGAACAAAATGGCGCGGCCTCTTCCATTGCCGCCGCTGCGGAACAGATGTCAGCCAACATTACGCACATCGCCGAGAACGCCGCGCAGGCGCACGACACCACACAAAAGGCCGAACAGATTACCGCTTGCGGCATTGCCACCATGGAGCGCTCCATCATCGAGATACAGCAGATCGCCCAACTGGTGACCCAGACGTCGGATGAAATCGACCAATTGACCCTGCACTCCAACGCCATCGGGAAAATTGTCGGCATGATCCACAGCATTGCCGAACAGACCAATCTGCTCGCACTCAATGCCGCCATCGAGGCGGCGCGGGCCGGCGAACAAGGGCGCGGGTTTGCCGTGGTGGCTGACGAAGTGCGGGAGCTGGCAACCCGCACGACCCGCTCTACCACCGAGATTGTGGTGCTGGTGAGCACCATTCAAAGCGGCATGAGAAAGGCCAACGGCAGCATGAACACTGGCCGCGAGCGCGTACTTCAGGGCCAACAACTGATCGACAGCGCCGGCGCGTCGATGAATGACGTCAAGACCGCACTCAACGCGTCACTCAATGCCGTCAGCCAGATCTCCCATGCCTTGCAGGAACAGCGTGAAGCCAGCGAAGACGTGGCGCGCAATGTGGAAAACGTGGCGCAGCGGGTCGAGGAAAATGTTGCGGCGCAACAGGAGGCGGTGAAAACCATCCAGGCACTAAAACAAATGTCGAGTGAGCTGGAGGCGACCGTTCGAGGTTTTACCCTCGAACGGGAATGACCGGGATCAGTCGCGTGACGTCAGTTCGATCACGCAGCACAGCCCTTTGATGGCGACGTCCAGCAATCCGGCATCAGCCTCCAATTGCAGGCAATCATGACGGCCCAATTGCTGGGCGTTGTTATCGACCGACACCTCAACCTGCTCGCTCATGCTGAACACCAACACCGTGCCCGCCGAACTGAAGAACCGCTGCTCGCCCGACAACCACTGCAACCGTGCGCTATAACGCTGCGGCGCATAGATCAGGTTGAAATCGCGAATCGGACCACCCAGCAATGCGCAGGAGACCTTGCTTTCACCGCTGAAGGCAAACGGGTCCAGCGGTAACAGTGGCCGCGTGTCCTGACCATCCACCGTCAGGGTCATGCCCTCGCCTTGCAGCACGGTAATCACTCGCTCGTAACCGGTGAACGTGGAAAACCCGCCCGATTCACCGATATCGGCAATCGACAGGCGCCAGCCAAAGCCATCCAGGCCGGTGCCGGCATCGCGGGTGATTTCTTCGGTACTGCCGCCGCCGTTTTTCCACGGCATGCGCGGGTAATCTTTGGCACGCAAAACTTTCAGACTGCTCATTTATGGCTCTCTATTTATGAAACCGACCTTCCAGACGATGACGGGAACCGGGGTGGATCAAGCGAGCGGCGGTCACCGGCTGACGACCGGACCAGGTGCGGCGACGGATCAGCAGGCACGGCTCACCTTTTTCAATCTGTAGCAATTTGCATTCGGACGACTCGGCCAGGATCGCCTCGACCACGTGCTCGCCTTCGGTCAGCGGTGCGACCTGGTTCAGATAGGCGTATGGCGTTTGCAGGGTGAAGTCCTGCTTGAGGTAGTCCGGCGCCACCAGTGCATTGACGAAACGGTCTTCGATTTGCACCGGAATATCGTTTTCGAAATGCACGATCAGCGAGTGAAACACCTTCTGCCCTTCGCGCATGTCCAGGGCCAGGGCGCGCTCGGAGCCGGCGGCCTCTTCCTCAAGGGTGATGACCTTGCAGGTGTGGCGATGACCGCGAGAGGCGATTTCGTCGGCGATGTTGTGCACTTCGAACAGGGCAGACTGGCTTTTCGGCTCGGCGACGAACGTACCGACGCCTTGCATGCGCACCAACAGACCGTCGGCAGTCATCTCGCGCAGGGCGCGGTTGATGGTCATGCGGCTGAAACCCAACTGGCTGACCAGTTCGCTTTCCGACGGAACGCGGTAATGCGGCGGCCAGTTTCCGCTGTCGATTTGCTGGGTGATCATTTGTTTGACGCGGGCGTACAAGGGCGCCGGACTGTCGCCCATGTTCGCGGCCAACGGAGAGACTGGAGGCGGAGTCGGCACGGTTAATCCTTGGTCGTTTGGATAGGGTTGCTAGCTTGCCGGAGTTTACCGGGCAGGCAAACGTCTGTATATGTATATACAAATAACACACGATGGGGTGCTGAACCATGTCCGCCTTCTTTGCCGAACGCGCGCTGCTGCCTAGTGGATGGGCCAACAATGTACGTCTTGAGGTCAGCGCCGACGGCGTATTGACCCATATCCAGGCCGATTCCCATGCAGATGGCGCCGAGCGGTTAAGCGGTCCGCTGCTGCCTGGCATGCCGAACCTGCACTCCCACGCCTTCCAGCGGGCCATGGCCGGGCTGGCGGAAGTGGCGGGCAATCCGAACGACAGTTTCTGGACCTGGCGCGACCTGATGTATCGCCTCGTCGGAAAAATCAGCCCGGAGCAACTCGGCGTCATCGCTCGTCAGCTGTATATCGAAATGCTCAAGGCCGGTTACACCTCGGTCGCGGAATTTCACTACGTGCATCACGACGTCGATGGTCAGCCTTACGCGGACCCGGCCGAATTGGCCTTGCGTATCAGCCAGGCGGCTACCTCCGCCGGTATCGGTCTGACCCTGCTACCGGTGCTCTACAGCCACTCTGGGTTCGGCGGCCAAACGCCGAACGAAGGCCAGCGTCGCTTTATCAACAGCACCGAAAACTACCTGAAGCTGCAATCGCGCTTGCAGCCGATCCTCGCGCAACAGAAGGCGCAGTCGCTCGGTTTGTGTTTCCACTCGCTGCGCGCGGTCACGCCGCAGCAGATCAGCGAAGTGCTGGCAGCCAGCGACAAGCAGTGCCCGGTGCACATCCATATCGCTGAACAGCAGAAGGAAGTCGACGACTGCCTGACCTGGAGCGGTCGTCGTCCGCTGCAATGGTTGTACGAAAACATCGACGTCGACCAGCGCTGGTGCCTGGTCCACGCGACCCACGCCAACCCGGAAGAAGTCACGTCGATGGCCAAGAGTCGCGCCATCGCCGGGCTGTGCCTGACCACCGAAGCCAACCTGGGCGACGGGATTTTCCCGGCGGTGGATTTCCTGGCCCAGGGCGGGCGCATGGGTATCGGTTCCGACAGTCATGTGTCGCTAAGCGTGGTGGAAGAATTGCGTTGGCTGGAATACGGCCAGCGTCTGCGCGACCAGCGGCGTAATCGTTTATATGGCGCGGAGCAGCCGATGGTCGGCCGTACGCTGTTCGATGCTGCACTGGATGGCGGTGCCCAGGCGCTGGGCCAGCCAATTGGTGCGCTGGAAGTCGGCAAACGCGCCGACTGGCTGGTGCTCGACGGCAACGATCCGTATCTGGCAACGGCCAGCGGCGACGCAATTCTCAACCGCTGGCTGTTTGCCGGTGGCGATCGTCAGGTGCGCGATGTGCTGGTGAACGGCCAGTGGGTGGTGCGTGATGGCCGCCATGCTGATGAAGAAGAGAGCAGCCGCGCCTTTACTCAAGTCCTGCGCGACCTTCTGAACTAACGCAAAAAGCCCTGTAGGAGCGAGCCTGCTCGCGATGGTGTGTCAGTCGACATCGTTGTGTCTGATACTCCATCGCGAGCAGGCTCGCTCCTACAGGGTCATGCGTTGTTAGTTCGAGGTCTTGGCCATCTGCTGTTCCGACGCCCGCCAGATCAGTCGTGTGGTGTCGTAACCCTGCTGACGCGCCTTGCTCAGCAGCTCCTCACGCACCACACCGTTCACGGTCGGCGTGCGCGACAACAGCCACAAGTATTTGCGGCTCGGATCGCCGACAATGGCGGTCTTGTAGTCATCGCTGACGTACAGCACCCAGTATTCGCCCTTCGCCGTACCCGGGATCAGCCTGGAGAACCAGGTATCGAACTCGACCCACAGCTTGTCGCTCTTGCCGGACACCTGTGGATAAGCCGTACCCTTGACCTCTTCCCATTGCCACTGTGCCGTCAGGCAGCGGTTCAATACCGCGACGTTGCCGTCGGGCTTGAGCGTGTAATGAGCTTCGGATTGCGCGCAGTCGCGCTGGAAGTACATCGGCAGACGAGCCAGCTCGTACCAGGTGCCCTGGTAGCGTTTGAGGTTGACGCTTTTGACAGTCTTCGGTGCCAAGGGGTCCTGGCCAGACGTGGCACAGCCGGCCAACACCAGGCCGGCAAAAAGGATGATCAATAACCGCTTCATTATTTTTCTCCCGTGGGCAATCGCCCCGGTTTACTTCAGGCCTTGGCCGGAAAACATCAGCACTTTGTCACCGGCGAACTGCACGCTGATAAAGCTGTTCTTGTCGCCCCAGGTGCAACTGGACATGCCCAGCGCGCCTGAACAATCGGCGGGTTTGCCCAACAGGGTCTCCACATCGGCCTTGGGCATGCCAGCCGAGAGCTTCGAGTAGTTTTCCTGATTGACCTTGCTGCAGGCAGCCAGCAACACGCAGAACGAAAGCAGGGCGATGGAACGCAGCGACATGGTGAAACTCCGGGGGGCGTAGGGGATTGGCATGGCTGCCAAGCTGAAGCTTAGAAGTGAAAACCCCTGTCAGGTTCCCTGCCCGACAGGCTATTTGTCGGGCCGCTCGTCTACCTTTTGCCGAAAATCCGCCACTTTCCCTGTTTACGGGGTATTTCGTCGATTTTCAGCAAATCCGCCTAATCTTTGGCGCCGTTCAGTCGACATACATGCAAGGCAATGCCACATCGGTGGCATTTGCTTCCCCCTTTTTGTTGACCAGACCCTCTGCGTAGCTCATCCATGACCAGAAACATGAAGTTCAGCCACAAGATCTTGCTGGCTGCCGCCCTCGTGGTGGCCGTCGCATTCGCTTGTTTCATCCTGTTCAACGACTATCGCCAACGCGAAACCTTGCGCAACAGTACCGAAGCCTCGATGCAAGAGCTCGGAAGCCTGACCACCAGCAACATTCAGACCTGGCTGGAAAGCCGCATGCAATTGCTGCAATCGATGGCCCAACAGGTCACCGCCGATGGCAATACTCCCGCCAGCCTGAAACGGATCATCGACCTGCCCGCCTACACCGGCAATTTCCAGCTGAGCTACTTCGGTGGCGCCGACGGCGTGATGTTCTCTGTCCCGGCGGGCAACCGTGCTGCGGACTACGACCCACGCGCTCGCGGCTGGTACAAGGCGGCCAATAGCGCACAACAGACCATTGTCACCGAACCGTACATTGCCGCATCGTCCGGCAAACTGGTGATCACCGTGGCCACCCCGGTGCAGCGTCAGGGCCAGATGATGGGCGTGGCCGGCGCGGATATCGACCTGTCCAGCGTCAGCGCGATCATCAATTCACTGAACTTTGGCGGCCATGGCCATGCGTTCATCGTCAGCGCCGACGGCAAGATCCTGATTCACCCGGACAGCAAGCTGGTGCTCAAGAGCCTGGCCGAGGCCTATCCGAGCGAAACACCGAAAGTCAGCCCGGGCATGAAAGAGGTCGAGATCGACGGAAAGCGCCAGTTCATCTCCTTCACTCACGTCAACGGCGTGCCATCGGCGGACTGGTATGTGGCGCTGGTACTCGACCAGGAAACGGCGTTCTCGATGCTCAGCGAGTTCCGCACCTCGGCGATCATCGCCATGGTGATTGCCGTGGTGATCATCATCGCCCTGCTGGGCATGCTGATCAGCCTGCTGATGCAGCCGCTGCTGACCATGGGCCGCGCCATGCACGACATCGCCGAAGGCGAAGGTGACCTGACCAAACGCCTGACCATTCACGGCCACGACGAATTCGGCGCGCTGGGGCTGTCGTTCAACCGCTTCGTCGAGCGCATTCACACCTCGATCATCGAAGTGTCCTCGGCCACCGGCCAGGTCAACGAAGTGGCGCTGCGTGTAGTGGCCGCCTCGAACTCGTCGATGTTCAACTCCGACCAGCAGGCCTCGCGCACCAGCAGCGTGGCCGCGGCGATCAACCAGCTCGGGGCCGCCGCCCAGGAAATCGCCCAGAACGCCGCCCTCGCCTCGCAACATTCCAGCGACGCCCGCAGCCTGGCCGAAGATGGCCAACAGGTTGTGGATAAAACCATCGCGGCAATGCAGCAGCTCTCGGCGAAGATCAGCGACTCGTGCGGCAACATCGAGACGCTTAACAGCAACACGGTCAACATCGGGCAGATTCTGGAAGTGATCACCAGCATCTCCCAACAGACCAACCTGCTAGCCCTGAACGCCGCCATCGAAGCCGCCCGCGCCGGTGAAGCCGGACGTGGCTTTGCAGTGGTCGCCGATGAGGTGCGCAACCTCGCTCACCGCACCCAGGATTCGGCACAGCAAGTGCAGACGATGATCGAGGAGCTGCAAGTCGGCGCCCGTGCAGCGGTGGGCATCATGACCGACAGCCAGCGCCAGAGCGAAAGCAGCGTTGGCATCGCCAACCAGGCGGGCGAACGCCTGGGCAGTGTGACCCAGCGCATCGGTGAAATCGACGGCATGAACCAGTCGGTCGCCACCGCCACTGAAGAACAGACCGCCGTGGTGGAGTCGATCAACGTCGACATCACCGAGATCAACACGCTGAACCAGGAAGGTGTGGAGAACCTGCAGTCGACCTTGCGTGCGTGTGCCGATCTTGAACAGCAGGCGGCGCGGTTGAAGCAGTTGGTGGGTAGCTTCAGGATCTAAGGCGCTCTTGCGCGCCCCATCGCTGGCAAGCCAGCTCCTGCAGTAGATCTCCAGTGCGACAAAGATCCCTGTAGGAGCTGGCTTGCCAGCGATGGCGGCATCATCAACAACGAAAAATCAGAACCGAGAACCCGGCTTGGAGAGAAACACCAACTCCTCAGCCGTCGACTCCCTTCCCAACACCGCATTGCGATGGGGAAACCGCCCAAACTGCGCAATCACCCTCTGATGCCGCTCGGCGTAATCCAGGTAATCGGCGAACAGCGCCTGATCAACCTCCGGCTGCTGCGCCACCAATTCGATATAGCGCGAGACACCTTCGTTCTGCACAGCGAGTTCTTCGCTGTGCTCGAACACCAGGTAGATGAACACCCGCTGGATCGGCTGTAACTGCCGGTCGAAATCCGCCGCAATACCTTGGGCTACCCGTTTCTGTGCACGGGAATCGCCGGAGAATGCTTTTGGAGTATCGCGAAAGATCATTCGCGGGATTTGATCGAGTAACAACACCAGGGCCAGCCAACCTTCGGGACGTTGCATCCACTCGGTCAATCCGCCGGCCAGTGCCTGCTCGGTCCAGTCCCCGAAACGCTCACGCGCTTCGAGGTCCTGGCTGTCGCGCTTGCCGAACCACAACTTGCCCTTCTGCGCCGCCACTTCGCTTGCTGACCCGGAACTCCCGAACCACCAATCCAGCAACGGCTGCCAGGGCGCGGTCATGGCTTACTCCTTGTGGTACGCCGTAGCGCGGGCTACTTCTTCTTTCGAACCGAGGAACACCGCAACACGCTGGTGCAGGCCTTCCGGCTGGATGTCGAGGATGCGCTGGTGACCGTCGGTGGACGCGCCGCCCGCCTGTTCCACCAGGAACGACATCGGGTTGGCTTCGTACATCAGGCGCAGTTTGCCTGGCTTGAAAGGCTCGCGGCTGTCGCGTGGGTACATGAACAGGCCACCACGGGTCAGGATGCGGTGCACGTCGGCCACCATCGCGGCAACCCAGCGCATGTTGTAGTTCTTTTTCAGAGGGCCTTCTTCGCCTGCCAGCAATTCGCCGACGTAGCGCTGTACCGGGGCTTCCCAGTGACGCTGGTTGGACATGTTGATGGCGAATTCCTGGGTGGACTCAGGAATGGTGATGTTTTCGTGGGTCAGGACGAAGCTGCCCATTTCACGGTCCAGGGTGAAGCCCTTCACGCCATCGCCCAGGGTCAGGATCAACATGGTCTGTGGACCGTAGATCGCGTAACCGGCGGCGACTTGCTGGGTGCCTGGCTGCAGGAAGGCCTTTTCATTCAAAGGCTCGTTCTGGCTCAGGTATTCGTTCGGGCAACGCAGCACCGAGAAGATAGTGCCGACCGGGGCGTTGATGTCGATGTTCGACGAACCGTCCAGCGGGTCGAATACCAGCAGGTACGCGCCTTTCGGGTATTTGCCCGGGATCTGGTAGGCGTTGTCCATTTCTTCGGACGCCATGCCGGCCAGGTGACCGCCCCATTCGTTGGCTTCGAGCAGGATCTCGTTGGAGATCACGTCGAGCTTCTTCTGCACTTCGCCCTGGACGTTTTCGGTGCCCATGCTGCCCAGAACGCCACCCAGGGCGCCTTTGGACACGGCGTGGTTGATCTCCTTGCAGGCACGCGCCACCACTTCGATCAGGAAGCGCAGATCGGCAGGAGTGTTGTTGCTGCGGGTCTGCTCAATCAAATAGCGACTCAAGGTAACGCGGGACATGGAAGGCTCCGGAGGAATGGGGGGCTAAAAACCCGCGCAGTTTAACGCGAGTCGGGGCGCATTTCCTCCTATCAGACGTGATCGACCGAAGAGAGTTCATGCGCGGGGTTGAGCGTAGATGGAAATGGGCTGGATGTGAGCTTGCGAACAGAGGTCATTTCGGCATTTTTATTGACTGGGCGACCGCTTTCGCGAGCAGGCTCGCTCCCACAAGGGTACGCGTTCCAACTGTGGGAGCGAGCCTGCTCGCGATTGGGTGCGCAGCACCCACGGTCAGGATTTGGCAGAGGGCTTGCGCAGCAAACTGAACGCCATCGCCACCAGGAACACCACGCAGAGCAACAACACCGCCCACAACCCGAATTTCTTCCAGTTGGTATCGATCGGCGCAGACGTGGCGCCTGTCGACGGCTGCGTAGCCACCACCCCGACATCCACCATGGCCCGGCCCAGGGTCGCGAGCTTCGCCGGGCTGTAATCGGGAATCAGTGTCGACAGCGGCAAGTTCGCCGCCTTTGCCGTCGCATTCCCCACGACCAGCGTGTATGGCCCTGGTCCACGCGCCAGGAACACCAGTTGCGTGGCGCGCACGGCAAACTTCAGCGTCGGCGCCTGATCACCCAGGCCGCCGCCACGCTCGTCCACGGTCAGTTTCAATTGCTGGACGATTTGCCCTGACAGCGGCAATTCGTTTTGCACCACGTCCTGACCGTTTTGGGACAGGCGATAGAGCAAACCGCTACCCAACGGCTGCCATGGCAGGCTGCTGTCGCGCCGACCGGCCAGGCTCACCGGCGCCAGGCTGTTGGGCTGGCTCAACTCGACCTGCACCCGCTCGACATTCAGCCCCATCGGCAACTGCCAGGTGTATTCACCCGCCTTCACGCTGCTGCCAGCCAATGCCTGGGACCAGACCAACGGCAGCGGCAGGCTGCGGGTGCTGGCGCTCTGCAGTTGCGCCGAAGTCAGTGTCGGTGCCGAATGCGGGGTAATCCACAGCAACCGCAAGTAGCGCGCCGACTGGCCTGGCAGGCCGACTTCATGCTGTTCGACCCGCTCGTCAGAAAAGCTCAGGCGCGCCACCTGTCCTTCGCCCCAGGACTGCCAATGCTGCAAATCGTCGCTGGCTTCGAGGGTGAAGCGCTGGAAGCCGTCGAGCTCGCTGGTCCAGTCGAGAATCAACTGCTGCAACGGCGCCTTGATCGCAGAAGCATCGAGCAGCCAGCCGCGCAACTCCTCCTCTCCCGCCTCCAGTTGGCTCGAGGGTTGTACCTCGACCAAGGTGCCGTTGGCGCTCGATTGCACACGCACGCTCGGCGCGGTTTCGGTGGCGTCCACCGAGCTGTACAACGGAAACCATTTCACCTCGGTCAAGGTGCGAGTTTCACTGCTCTGCGCCGCCTCCCGGGCCAAGGCATACGCCTGGACATCGCCCACGGCATTGAACACACGCACATCGCTCAGATCAGCCTGCCGTGCATTCAGTTGCACACTCAGGGGCAGCTCAAGGCGATACCAAGGGCCTTCGCCCGCTACCGACAAGGGCACTTGGGTGGTGAAGTCCGCCGGTTTTTCCTGGGCAGCCACCGACAACACCACACCCATGGCAACAGCGCCCAGCCAACCCAGGTTCAGCTTCTGACTCAAGACGACACTCCTTCGGATTCCGCGATCGGGTTGCCGGTATCCGGCACAGCTTCGGCGCGTTTGGGCGGCAGCGGGGCGAAATAGCCCACCACCAGCAGCAACACGCCGACGCCAATAAACGACACGATCCGCGCCAGCCCGCCGCGGTTACTCAGCTCGACAAAGAACAGCTTGGCCACGACCACGCCAATCAAGGCGGCGCCGATCAGCCAGACTTCGCGGCGTCGACGCAAATGGCCGCCGATCATCAGGCTCAGGGCCATCAAGGTCCAGACGATGGAAAGGCCCGCTTGCACCCGCATCGATTCCAGCAACGGATCCAGCTCGAACGGCACCCCGCTCCAGTGGTGCGCCGTGCGCATCACCAGCGCGGTAAAGAACACGAACAGCGAGGCACCTGCGACCCCTTGCGTGGCGATGGCGGTGTAATCCTTGCGGACCGCCAGTTGTGTCATGGCGCTGCGGGACCAGACATAGACGCCGAACAACGCAAACAACAGGCCCAGCTCCAGCGGGTTGATCAATGGCACGTAGGGCAGCGGCTCGGCGTTGCCGTCACTGGCGACACTCGCCAGCCAGAACCAGCCGATCATCAACAACGCCAGCGGCGCGGCGGCGTATACGCGGTACTCGCGTGGATACGCCGACACTGGCCAAGGCCACGCGCGAGGTGCTGCCATCAGCACCAGGTACAGACTTGGCAGAATCGCCCAACCCAACCAGCGCCAGGCGTTGTATTGCTCGGACAACACCAGCAAGGCGTAACGCAGCTCCAGAGCCAGCACACCCATCAATAGCCAACAGCCGAGCACATGGGCGACGCTCGTCACACGTGCCGGCAACAGGGGGGCCAAGCGCCGCAGGGAGATGAAATGCACGACGAACACGGCGGCCCACGCCAGCCAGCCGACGTTGGCCGCCGGGTGATAACGCGAGTGCCAGGCCGCCAGCAGCACCAGTGCTGCAACGGGAATCAACGCCGTGCAGAGCACGCCCAGTGACGGCCATTTCAGGCGTAGCGCCAACACCGCCCACAGAGCAACACTCGCGGCAGCGATGCCCAGCAACAAAGTCGCCTGCATCGGCAACGACGCAAAATGCAGCACTTCGATGACCCAGGCCAACGCCCACCAGCCTGCGCCCCACACCAGCAACGCCTGGGACAATCGCAACAGACGCAACCCTTCTAACGCTGCGAGCGAATGTCCAATCTGCAAACGCCAGGCTCCGACCATCGCCGCCAGCCCCAACACCAGCGGCGCCCAGAATCCGGCATGGGCCAAGGGATTGAGCCCTTCACTGAACAGCGGCCCCGTCGACAGGAACAACGCGCCAGCCAACAGTTGCACAGCGAGCGCGGTGAACACGAAGGTGCGCGATCGCAAGTACAAGCCAACCCGCAACGTCAGCGCCCCGGCCAATCCCCAACTGATCACCGTGCCGTGGCTGAAGAAGAACAGCGGCGCCAGCAAATAGAGAAACGCCAGCCCGAGGCAAGCCAATACCGGCAGGCCTTTCAGTTCCCAAGGCCTGATCTGTTCCGGCAAGGCTTTCCGCAACTGGTAGAAGCTAAACAGCAACGCGACGCCCACCAACAGCGCGCCTAGCGGTACACCGCCGAGCAGACTGCTCTCGCTGCCGTGCAACTCGCTGAGAAACGTCAATGCCGAACCCAATTGCAGGAGCAAGGCAAAGGCCCGGGCCAAGGGTCTTTGCTGACGCAGACCGAGCCAGAAGATCCCCGCGCCTTCCACCGCCCACGCTGCCGTTGTCCAGCGTGCATCGAGCCCCAAAGGAATCGCCAGGCTGGCGAAGATCACCCCCAACGCCAGGCAGGTTTCCCCCAGCAACAGGGTGCGCCCGGCCATCAGCCAACGGGCGAGCCCCATGTAAATCATGCCCAGCGCCAAGGCACTGAACGCCGCAGCGAACTCCAGATGCTGCACCAGTGTGAACTGCAAGCCGAAACCCACCAGTGGCGGGCCGAACAGCAGCGTGCCGTCGACATAGTCCCCGTTGCGCGCCGACCACTGCAGTAGCGCCTGGCGATTGCTCTGTTGCGGTGCATCGCTCATCTGCATCAGTTTGCGCCGGGCGTACAGCAGACCAATGACCAGGTACATCAGGAAAAACGCAATCAGAAACGGCTCGGTGCTCCACAGCAACTCCGGCGAGTAGGAGCGCAAACCCCAGGCGAAACCGATGCCGAAGGTGCCGGTGAAACCGATGACATTCAACAACCGCCAGGCCTTGAACCAGGCGATGGCCAGGATGCCGGCGTTGAGCAAGATGAAATAGCTGAACAGCGCGACGTGGCTGCCGGCGCCGGTGGAGGCCAGGATGGGCGCGGCGAATCCGCCCAACGCGGCAGCGGCGGCCAACCCCAGGGAGTCCTGGGTAATGGCGAGAATCGCCGAACAGACCGTCACCGCCACCAGCAGGCCAAACGCCGCCGAGGGATCGAGCAACGGATGCAGACGCATCGCGGCAAACACCGTCAGGTACAACACGGCGATCCCGGTGCCCTGCAGGATCAGCGCGTAACTGCTGTTGCGGGCTCGCAACCACCAACCCAATCCGAGCAACCCCAAGGCAGCCGCCGCAACGCCTGCGTAGCGCAACTCAAGCGGCACCACCACGCCTTCGGTGGCATAGCGCAGCAAAAAGGCCAGGCCGAGGAACAGCAACACCACGCCTACCCGCAACACGGTATTGCCGCCGAACAGCCAGGCGCGGGCACGGCTGATGGCGCGGTCGATGAGGTTTGGGCTACGCGGTGTGACAGGCGGTTGTGCATCCCAAGCGCTCGTCTCGGGTTTCCAGGCATCAGCAGTCGGACGAATGATTTCGCTGGTCGCAGCGGGGAGTGGTTCGAGTTCAGGCGGCAGTTCCCAGATCAATTCCGGGGCTGTGGCAGGGGCTTCATCGAGGAGGGTTTCAGGTGAGACAAGCGGTTCACGGGTTTCCGGCGCCTTGACGCCCGATGCTTCGAGCAGGGCCAGTCGTTGCTCGACCGCTTGCAACGCAACTTGCGCCTGTTCCAGCAAGCGCTGCTGTTCGACAGCCTGCGAGTCCATGCGAGCCAAGCGAAGGGCTTGGCCGATACCCAACCCGAGTAATGCGCCCAGCAGTGCATCGCTGAATGACTCGTCGAGTATCCAGCCGAGCACCAGCCCGATCAGCATGAAAATCCATTGCATGGTTGATATCCCTAGGCGGCCCCATCATGAGGCAAGTCCGGGTGGTACAGCGTCTGGTTCAGTCTAGTGGCCAGACACCCGGAATCCAGTGCACCACAAACCCAATGTGGGAGCGGGCTTGCTCGCGAAGAGGGCATCACATTCACCATTGATTGTGAATGTCAGTCCGCTTTCGCGAGCAAGCCCGCTCCCACAAGGGGTGGAGGTGGCGCTTAGTATATCGACCAAGGCGTAAAACTACTCCAGTGCCTTCCAGATCTCCGTGGCGTACTCGCGAATGGTCCGGTCCGACGAGAACCAGCCCATCCGCGCCGTGTTCAACACCGCTGAACGCCACCATTCTTTCGAGTCGTGCCAATGGGCTTCGACGCGCATCTGCGCACTCCAGTACGAATCGAAATCGGCGCAGACCAGGAAACGGTCGTAATCCACCAGCGAATCGATCAGGCCGGTGTAACGGGACGGATCATCCGGCGAGAACACCCCGCCACGGATCGCTTGCAGCACATCGTTCAAACGATGGGACGCGGCAATGTCCGGGGCCGCACTGAACTCATGGTTCTGCTTGCGCGCTTCCACCTGCTGCGCACTGAGGCCGAAGATGAACATGTGCTCGGCGCCGATACGATCGCACATTTCCACGTTGGCCCCGTCCAGGGTGCCGATGGTCAACGCGCCGTTCAGGCCGAATTTCATGTTGCTGGTGCCTGAGGCTTCGAAACCGGCGGTGGAGATCTGCTCGGACAAATCCGCCGCCGGAATGATGCTCTCCGCCAGACTGACGTTGTAGTTGGGCAGGAACACCACTTTGAGCAAGCCACGCACGGTAGGGTCGTTGTTCACCACCCTGGCAATGTCATTGGTCAGCTTGATGATCAGCTTGGCCTGGTGATAACTCGCGGCTGCCTTGCCGGCGAAGATTTTCACCCGTGGCACCCAGTCGATTTCGGGCTCCGCGCGGATCGCCTGGTACAACGCCACGGTGTGCATCAGGTTGAGCAACTGGCGTTTGTATTCGTGGATCCGCTTGACCTGCACGTCGAACATCGCCGCCGGGTTGACCGCCACGCCCAGCCGCTCATGGATCAGGTACGCCAGGGCTTTCTTGCTGTGCAGCCGTTGCTCGGCGAACGCCTTGCGGAACGTGTTTTTCTCGGCGAACGGTTCGAGGGCGAGCAAACGCTCTTCCGGGTTGTCCAGCACCTCGGGGCCCAGGGTATCGACCAGCATCGAGGTCAGCTCGGGGTTGGCCTGGTACAGCCAGCGGCGGAAGGTGATGCCGTTGGTCTTGTTGTTGATGCGATCCGGGTAGAGCTTGTGCAGTTCGGAGAACACCGTTTGGCGCATCAGTTGCGTGTGCAGCCCGGACACGCCGTTGATGCTGTGGGAACCGAGAAACGCCAGGTTACCCATGCGCACCCGACGACCGTTGTCTTCTTCGATCAGCGACACCGCGCGCAGCACGTCGAAGTCGTGAATGCCCTTGGCTCGCAAGGAGTCGATGTGCTGGGCGTTGATCAGGTAAATGATCTGCATGTGCCGCGGCAGCATGCGCTCCATCAAGCCGACCGGCCAGGTTTCCAGCGCTTCGGGCAGCAATGTGTGGTTGGTGTAGGACAACGTATCGACGGTGACCTGCCACGCCGCATCCCACGCCACGTCATAGACGTCGACCAGTTGCCGCATCAGTTCAGCCACGGCAATCGAGGGGTGAGTGTCGTTGAGCTGGATCGAAGCGTGATCGCCCAGGGTCAGCACCGAGGTGTGCATGTTGCGATGGCGACGCAGCAGATCCTGCAATGAGGCGGCGACGAAGAAATACTCCTGGCGCAGGCGCAACTCCTGGCCAGCCTCGGTACTGTCCGCCGGATACAGAACCCTGGAGATGCTCTCGGCCCGGGCCACTTCGGCCACGGCGCCCAGGTGGTCGCCAGCGTTGAAACGCTCCAGATGCAGATCTTCCATGGCCCGGGCACGCCACAGGCGCAGCGTGTTGACGCTCGCCCCGCGCCAGCCGACCACCGGCGTGTCGTAGGCAATGGCCCGAACGGTTTCCGCCGGGTGCCAGACTTGCCTGGACTTGCCGCTTTCATCGGTCACGGTTTCAACACCGCCGCCAAAGCCGATCGGGTACACCACCTCCGGCCGCTCGAACTCCCACGGGTTGCCGAAATCCAGCCAGTGCTCGGTCTGCTCCTGCTGCCAGCCGTCGACAATCGCCTGACGGAACAACCCGTGCTCATAACGGATGCCGTAGCCATGAGCAGCGATGCCGAGGGTCGACATGCTTTCCAGGAAACACGCCGCCAGACGCCCAAGGCCGCCGTTGCCCAAGGCCGCATCGGGCTCCAGCAAGCGGATGCGCTCAAGGTCGACACCGAGCTCGGTCAGGGCTTCGCGAGCCACGTCGAGCAGGCCGAGGTTGCTCAAGCTGTCGAACAGCAGGCGACCGATGAGAAATTCCAGGGAGAGGTAATAAACGCGCTTCTGACCTTTGCGGTAGATCTGTCGCGTGTGGTCCATCCAGTGCTCGACCATGTGGTCCCGCGCGGCCAAGGCAATAGCTTCGAACCAGTCATGGTCGAAGGCGTGATCCGGGTCTTTACCCACTGCATAAGTGAGTTTGGTCAAGACGGCGTCGCGGAATGCGGCCACCTCTGCTTCGCGAACAAGTGGTTCTTGAGTCATCGATAGGACCTCGAGCGAGCTTGGAGTTGTCTGAGCCTAGACGGTCTGACAGGCGGTAGAGGCTCTGGTTCGGCAGTTTTTCCCTTGAAGACGTGCTGGATCGACTTTGCGTTGTCATGTGCCTGAATGAATGCAGGGCTCGTGCCGATTTTCCGGTTGTTTGCACCGTTTGCGAAAAAAACTGGCGAAAGGTTGTTCAAAAATCCACCAGTCCCGGTATGATCGCGCGCCCTGATGCACACGCTGGTAACAAACGATGATGAAGCCGAACCTGATCGCTGCCGCAGAGATCGACCGCCTCGATACCTGGGCCAAGTATTCTGCCCCGATGTGCGGCTCGTGCATGTCCAGCTGCTGCACCTTGCCGGTCGAGGTCAAGATCAAGGATTTGGTGCGTATCGGTGTGGTCGACGAATTCGAACTGGGCGATCCGCCGAAGAACATCGCCAAACGCCTGCAAAAGGAAGGTTTGGTCGAGCGCTTCAACCAGAAGTCAGGAATCTTCACCCTCCAGCGCATGAGCAACAACGATTGCTACTACCTGGATCGTAAGAGCCGTCTGTGCACTATTTATGAAAAGCGCCCGGATACTTGCCGCAACCACCCGAAAATCGGCCCGCGGCCAGGGTATTGCGCGTACAAGCCGAAGGAAGTCGAGCGTGAGCGGAGTTCGCGGTCGATCGAGCGGTTCTGATACCCCTGTAATTTGCGGCGGCTGAACGGCCTCATCGCTGGCAAGCCAGCTCCTACAGTGATTGTTGTCGTACGCAGATTTTATGTACGCCTCTAAACCCTGTAGGAGCCGGCTTGCCGGCGATGGGGCCGGCACAAACACCGCACAAATCCCAGACAAACAAAAACGCCCCTGGCCTTTCGACCGGGGGCGTTTTCGTTAAGCCAGGCTAAATCTTATGCCTTGGCTTTCTTGGCAGCGCGGGTACGCTCGCTTTCGTCCAGGATCTTCTTGCGAAGACGGATGGACTTAGGCGTTACTTCGCACAGCTCGTCGTCCTGGATGAATTCCAGAGCCTGTTCCAGGGTGAAGCGAACAGGTGGAACCAGGGCGATGGTTTCGTCTTTACCCGAAGCACGCATGTTGTCGAGCTTCTTGCCCTTGGTAGGGTTAACGCCCAGGTCGTTGTCACGGCTGTTCAGACCAACGATCTGACCGTTGTAGATTTCCTGACCGTGTTCTACGAACAGCTTGCCACGCGCCTGCAGGGTTTCCAGGGAGTAGGTCAGAGCCTTGCCGGTTTCAACCGAAACCAGAACGCCGTTCTGACGGCCGGACATGTCGCCGGACTTCATCACGTCGTAACGGTCGAAGATCGAGGTCAGGATGCCAGCACCGTTGGTCAGGGTCAGGAACTGGTTACGGAAACCGATCAGACCACGAGCAGGGATGTTGTATTCCAGACGAACACGGCCCTTGCCATCCGGCACCATGTTGGTCAGGTCGCCCTTACGCAGGCCCATCTCTTCCATCACCTTGCCCTGGGATTCTTCCGGCAGGTCGATGGTGACGTTTTCGAACGGTTCGTGCTTCACGCCGTCAACCAGACGGATGATCACTTCTGGACGGCCTACAGCCATTTCGAAGCCTTCGCGACGCATGGTTTCGATCAGTACCGAGAGGTGCAGTTCGCCACGGCCGGAAACCTTGAACTTGTCAGCCGAGTCGCCTTCTTCAACGCGCAGTGCAACGTTGTACAGCAGCTCTTTGTCCAGACGTTCCTTGATGTTACGGGAAGTCACGAACTTGCCTTCTTTACCGCAGAATGGCGAGTCGTTTACCTGGAAGGTCATGGAAACGGTTGGCTCGTCAACGGTCAGCGGCTTCATCGCTTCGACCGTGTCCGGGTGGCACAGGGTGTCGGAGATGAACAGCGAGTCCATACCGCTGATGCACACGATGTCGCCTGCAGCAGCTTCTTCAACGTCTACACGGTGCAGACCGTGGTGACCCATCAGCTTCAGGATACGACCGTTGCGCTTCTTGCCGTCGGCGCCGATAGCGACAACCGGGGTGTTCGGCTTGACGCGACCACGAGCGATACGGCCAACACCGATAACACCCAGGAAGCTGTTGTAGTCCAGTGCGGAGATCTGCATCTGGAACGGACCGTCACGGTCAACAGCTGGCGCCGGTACGTTGTCGACGATCGACTGGTACAGCGGGGTCATGTCTTCAGCCATTTCGGTGTGGTCCAGACCGGCAATACCGTTCAGGGCCGAGGCGTAGACGACTTTGAAGTCCAGCTGTTCTTCGGTAGCACCCAGGTTGTCGAACAGGTCGAAGATCTGGTCCAGAACCCAGTCCGGACGCGCGCCTGGACGGTCAACCTTGTTGATGCACACGATTGGACGCAGGCCGGCTTCGAAAGCCTTCTTGGTCACGAAACGGGTTTGCGGCATAGGGCCGTCTTGAGCGTCAACCAGCAGCAGAACGGAGTCCACCATCGACATTACGCGTTCAACTTCGCCGCCGAAGTCGGCGTGGCCCGGGGTGTCCACGATGTTGATGTGGTAGCCGTTCCAGTTGATGGCGGTGTTTTTCGCCAGAATGGTAATACCGCGCTCTTTTTCCTGGTCGTTGGAGTCCATCACGCGCTCGTCGTTGAGCTCGTTGCGCTCCAGGGTGCCGGATTGACGCAGGAGTTTGTCTACCAGGGTGGTCTTACCATGGTCAACGTGGGCAATGATGGCGATGTTGCGTAGATTTTCGATCACTTGTGTATCTCGATCAGAGGATTCGGTGTGCTGACAAGTCTTGGCAGCGATTAACAGTAGCGTCCGTGAAAGCCGTTACAGCTTGACGGTGGCATCGGGGGGCCGGTGACGCAGGCCACAGGCAAACAGCCCCGGGCACTTAGCTCGGTCGATAAACGCGCACATTGGCATGCCCCTCACTGAGCAAATGGTGGGCATGCAGGCGACTCATCACGCCTTTGTCGCAATACAGCAGGTACTGGCGAGTAGGGTCCAGTTCCTTGAAACGAGCGTTCACTGCATAAAACGGCATCGTTTGTACCTCGATGCCAGCAAGGTCCAGCGGGTCATCTTCAGCGGCATCCGGGTGACGGATGTCGATGACGATCTGACCGGCCAGCGCTTCGCTGACTTCTTCAATCTGCAAGTCCTGGCCCAATTCGTCGATCACACGATCGATCGGCACCAGCTTGGCGTTTTCGAGCGCACGCTCGAGGACCGCCATGTCGAATTCTTTCTCTTCGTGCTCGACGCGGTAGCGCTTGGCCGCGGTCTTCGGATTGACCGAGATGACTCCGCAGTACTCCGGCATGTGCCGGGCGAAATCGGCGGTGCCGATCTCGATGGCCGTGTCGATGATGTCCTGTTTGTGGCTGGCGATCAGCGGACGCAGGACCAGCTTGTCGGTCACGCAATCAATCACCGACAGATTCGGCAAGGTCTGGCTCGACACCTGGGAGATCGCCTCACCGGTAACCAGTGCCTCGATGTGCAGTCGATCGGCAATTTGGGACGAAGCGCGCAACATCATACGCTTCAATACTACGCCCATATGACTGTTATCGACTTTGCCGAGAATTTCGCCGAGCACTTCCTCGAACGGCACACTGACAAATAGCACGCGTTGGGAGCTGCCGTACTTCTTCCAGATGAAATGCGCGACTTCCATGACGCCCAGTTCGTGGGCGCGTCCGCCCAGATTGAAGAAGCAGAAATGCGCCATCAGGCCGCGGCGCATGATCTGGTAGGCCGCCACGGTGGAATCGAAGCCGCCGGACATCAGCACCAGCGTCTGCTCCAGGGCGCCCAGCGGATATCCGCCGATGCCGTTGTGCTGGCTATGGATCACGAACAACCGTTGGTCGCGAACTTCGATCCGGACTTCGATTTCAGGCTTTTTCAGGTCGATCCCGGCGGCACCACACTGACGGCGCAACTGGCTACCGACATATTTTTCGATATCTATCGAGCTGAATGGGTGCTTGCCGGCGCGCTTGCAGCGCACCGAAAAGATCTTGCCGGCCAGTGCATCGCCGTAGTGCTGCTTGCACTTTTCAACGATGTCGTCGAAATCGCCCAGCGGGTATTCGTCGATCTGCAGGAAATGCGCGATGCCCGGCATGCAGCTCAGGCGCTCGCCCATCTCCTTCAACGCCTTGGGGTCGCTGACGCGGGTTTCCAGCTCGAGGTTGTCCCACACGCCATTCACCACCACAGCCGGGTCCAGATCGCGGAGCACGGCACGGATGTTCTTGGCCAATTGGCGGATGAAACGCATCCGTACCGGGCGGCTCTTGATGGTGATCTCGGGGAAGACTTTTACGATTAATTTCATGGAAACAGCGCGCGCAGGGCCTGCCGAAAAAGGGGGGCGCGGATTATAGCGGAAATTGCTCAAGGTTTAACCAGTTAATGTGCAGAAGGTTTTGCGCGCACCAAAACGGGTCATTTATTGAAACCAACGCCACATTACAGGGCGAGATTTTCTGCTTTAAAGCGCAAAACACCCCCGCAAGCGTGTTTTTGGGGCAAAAAACCCATGCTGGGGCACTGGCATGCAATTTGCTCCCTTGTGAGGCAGGTTGCCTTGGCAGAGTATTCGCGCCGGCATCACCCACATTTAAGGGCATCCACTACTAGCCCGAAGCCACCCGGAGGACACTATGTCGAAGTCGGTTCAACTCATCAAAGATCATGACGTCAAGTGGATTGATCTGCGCTTCACGGACACCAAAGGCACTCAGCACCACGTGACCATGCCGGCTCGCGATGCGCTGGATGACGACTTCTTCGAAGTCGGCAAAATGTTCGACGGTTCCTCCATCGCTGGCTGGAAAGGCATCGAAGCCTCCGACATGATCCTGATGCCGGACGACTCCACCGCTGTTCTGGACCCGTTCACCGAAGAGCCGACCCTGATCCTGGTCTGCGACATCATCGAACCTTCGAGCATGCAAGGCTACGACCGCGACCCACGTGCGATCGCCAAGCGCGCTGAAGAGCACCTGAAAGCCACCGCTATCGGCGACACCGTATACGCCGGTCCAGAGCCAGAGTTCTTCATCTTTGACCAAGTGAAGTTCAAGTCCGACATTTCCGGCTCCATGTTCAAGATCTACTCCGAACAAGGTTCGTGGATGTCCGACCAGGACGTGGAAGGCGGCAACAAAGGCCACCGTCCAGGCGTCAAAGGCGGCTACTTCCCGGTTCCACCGTTCGACCACGACCACGAAATCCGTACCTCCATGTGCAACGCACTGGAAGAAATGGGCCTGACCGTCGAAGTTCACCACCACGAAGTGGCAACTGCCGGCCAGAACGAAATCGGCGTCAAGTTCAACACCCTGGTGAAGAAAGCCGACGAAACCCAAACCCTGAAATACGTTGTGCACAACGTAGCCGATGCCTACGGCCGCACCGCGACCTTCATGCCTAAGCCTCTGTACGGCGACAACGGCTCGGGTATGCACGTGCACATGTCCATCTGGAAAGATGGCAAGAACACCTTCGCTGGCGAAGGCTATGCCGGCCTGTCCGACACCGCCCTGTACTTCATCGGCGGCATCATCAAGCACGGTAAGGCCCTGAACGGCTTCACCAACCCGGCCACCAACTCCTACAAGCGTCTGGTTCCAGGCTTCGAAGCTCCAGTGATGCTGGCCTACTCGGCTCGCAACCGTTCCGCTTCGATCCGTATTCCTTACGTGTCGAGCCCGAAAGCCCGCCGTATCGAAGCACGCTTCCCGGATCCGGCTGCCAACCCGTACCTGTGCTTCGCCGCACTGTTGATGGCTGGCCTGGACGGCATCCAGAACAAGATCCACCCTGGCGACGCTGCTGACAAAAACCTGTACGACCTGCCGCCTGAAGAGGCCAAAGAGATCCCACAAGTTTGCGGCAGCCTGAAAGAAGCCCTGGAAGAGCTGGACAAAGGTCGTGCGTTCCTGACCAAAGGCGGCGTTTTCAGCGACGACTTCATCGACGCTTACATCGCCCTGAAAAGCGAAGAAGAAATCAAGGTACGTACCTTCGTACACCCACTGGAATACGAGCTGTACTACAGCTGCTAATCCGGTAGCGCCGCGGCACGCGGCGTGACAAAAAGAGGCCTCCTTCTCGGGAGGCCTTTTTTTTGCCCACAATTCCATGATTGGCGATGGAGCCTGTGGGTTTTATGGCGTTTGGAATATCTCGGAAAAGAAAACCAAATGTTAACGACTTGGGATAACCGCCAAGCCTGACCTATGCTGCAACCCAACATTTTCGCTTCCGGTCGATTCCATGGGTCGTGGTTTTCTCTTCATCCTGCTGCTGATCGCCCTGCCCGCCACGGCGCAGATCTACAAGTACACAGACGCCAACGGTGCCACCGCTTACAGCAATCAACCGCCTGACGGCGTCAGCGCCCAACCGGTCGACTTGCCGCCGCTCAACAGCATCGAACGCCAGCCTCCCGGCGAAGCCGCACCCACGGCTAAAGCCACTCGTAATGAACAGCCTCACACGACCTATGAAGTGCTGGAGCTGACGGGCCTGCCCACCAGCGAAGCCCTGCGCGCCAACGACGGCACGTTCACCGTAACGGTATTGATCACGCCGCGCCTGCAAGGTCCCCACCTGCTGCGCCTGCTGCTGGACGGCCAACCCTACGGCCAGCCAGGCAACGTGCCGACCCTGCAACTGGTGAACATCGATCGCGGCGAACACCGCCTCGCCGTGCAAGTGATCGATGGCGAAAACGTTGTGCAGCAGAGCCCTGCGGTGACATTCACTGTACAGCGGGTGCACAAGCCTTGAAGGCCTGGCTAATGATCGCCGGCCTGATCGCCCTGCCCGCGTCGGCAGAGGTCTTCATGTATGTCGACGCCCAGGGCAATCGGGGTTTCACCGACCAGCCCAAATCCGGCAACGCCAAGCGTGTAGCGCTGACAAAGAGCAATCAAATGTCTGCCCGCCCCATCACGGCCGCGCCCCTGATTGCAGCAACAACGCCCGAAGAACAACCGGTATTCCACTACGACCTGCTGCGCATCCTGGTGCCGGAGCCGGACGCGACCATCCGCAACAACGCCGGCGAAGTCATCGTCAGCGCCACCAACGAACCCGGCCTGCAACCCGGTCACCGCTACCGGCTGCTGCTCGACGGCCAACCCACCGCCGAACCTGGCCTGAGCCCGGTGTTCCCGTTGAGCAACATCGATCGGGGCAGCCATACCCTGTCCGTGGAAATCCTCGACGAACAGGGGCGCATCGTCGAACGCACCGCCAGCCAGCCTTTCCATATGCAGCGCACGTCCCTCGCCCAGAAGCGCCAGATCAAACCCTGCGCCCTCGAAGACTACGGCAAACGGCCGGAATGCCCGCTCAGCGACAAGCCCGCCGAAGAAAAAAATCCTTTCCTGCGACTTTTCTAACCTCGTTCAGGTTTGCGCACTATATTGGTGCAATTGCTTGCACCGTACTCACATTCCAACCCATTTTGGTTCGAAACTACCCGTGAAAGCTGGCAAAGCGCCACGCAAACGAGCGTCAAACGCCCGTTTCAGGCCTTTCGCGCTTCTTTTCGGAGCCTTGGTTTGGTTTTTGCATTTTCCCGGTATCAACGCTTGTTTCTTGCGCATGCTCCGCCCCAAAAGAGGTCCCGATGACCATTAGCGACGCACTCCACCGTTTGCTACTCGACAACCTCACCACCGCCACCATCCTGCTCGACGCCGAACTGCGCCTCGAGTACATGAACCCGGCGGCGGAAATGCTGCTGGCCATCAGCGGTCAGCGCAGCCATGGGCAGTTCATCAGTGAACTGTTTACCGAATCGACCGAAGCGCTGAACTCCTTGCGCCAGGCCGTCGAACAAGCGCACCCGTTCACCAAGCGCGAGGCCATGCTCACCGCCCTCACCGGCCAGACCCTGACCGTTGACTACGCGGTAACGCCGATTCTGAGCGATGGCCACACGATGCTGCTGCTCGAAGTCCACCCCCGTGATCGCCTGCTGCGGATCACCAAGGAAGAAGCACAGCTTTCCAAACAGGAAACCAGCAAGATGCTGGTGCGCGGCCTGGCCCATGAAATCAAGAACCCCTTGGGCGGGATTCGCGGCGCGGCGCAATTGCTGGCCCGAGAGCTGCCGGAAGAAAGCCTGCGCGATTACACCAACGTCATCATCGAAGAGGCCGACCGTCTGCGTAACCTGGTCGACCGCATGCTCGGCTCCAACAAGCTGCCTTCACTGGCCATGTGCAATGTCCACGAAGTGCTTGAACGTGTCTGCCATCTGGTGGAGGCCGAAAGCCAAGGCTGCATCACTTTGGTGCGCGACTACGACCCAAGCATCCCCGACGTGCTGATCGACCGCGAGCAAATGATCCAGGCGGTCCTGAACATCGTGCGCAACGCGATGCAGGCCATCAGTAGCCAGAACGAGCTGCGCCTTGGCCGCATCAGCCTGCGCACCCGCACCATGCGCCAGTTCACCATCGGCCATGTACGCCATCGCCTGGTGACCAAGATCGAGATCATCGACAACGGCCCGGGCATTCCCGCGGAACTTCAGGAAACCATCTTCTTTCCCATGGTCAGCGGTCGTCCGGACGGTACCGGGCTGGGCCTGGCCATTACCCAGAACATCATCAGCCAGCACCAGGGCCTGATCGAATGTGACAGCCACCCCGGCCACACCACTTTCTCGATCTTTCTGCCACTGGAACAAGGAGCCACATCGACATGAGCCGTAGTGAAACCGTGTGGATCGTCGATGACGACCGTTCTATCCGTTGGGTCCTGGAAAAAGCCTTGCAACAGGAAGGCATGACCACGCAGAGCTTCGACAGCGCCGATGGCGTGATGAGCCGCCTGGCGCGCCAGCAACCGGACGTGATCATCTCCGACATCCGCATGCCCGGTGCCAGCGGCCTGGACCTTCTGGCGCGGATTCGCGAGCAGCACCCCCGGCTGCCGGTGATCATCATGACCGCTCACTCCGATCTGGACAGCGCTGTCGCGTCCTATCAGGGCGGCGCGTTTGAATACCTGCCCAAGCCGTTCGATGTGGACGAAGCAGTGTCGCTGGTCAAACGCGCGAACCAGCACGCTCAGGAACAGCAAGGCCTGGAAGTCCCGGTCGCTTTGACCCGCACCCCGGAAATCATCGGCGAAGCGCCGGCGATGCAGGAGGTGTTTCGCGCCATCGGCCGCCTGAGCCATTCCAACATCACCGTGCTGATCAACGGCGAATCTGGTACCGGCAAAGAACTGGTGGCCCACGCCCTGCACCGCCACAGCCCGCGGGCCGCTTCGCCGTTCATCGCGCTGAACATGGCGGCGATCCCCAAAGACCTGATGGAATCCGAACTGTTCGGCCACGAAAAAGGCGCATTTACCGGCGCGGCCAACCTGCGTCGCGGGCGCTTCGAACAAGCGGACGGCGGCACACTGTTCCTCGATGAAATCGGCGACATGCCGGCAGACACCCAGACCCGCTTGCTGCGCGTACTGGCTGATGGTGAGTTCTACCGCGTCGGCGGTCATGTGCCAGTGAAGGTCGATGTGCGCATCATCGCCGCGACTCACCAGAACCTGGAAACCCTGGTGCATGCCGGGAAATTCCGTGAGGATTTGTTCCATCGCCTCAACGTTATCCGCATCCATATCCCGCGTCTGTCGGACCGTCGCGAAGACATCCCGACCCTGGCCAAGCACTTCCTCAGCCGCGCCGCGCAGGAGTTGGCCGTCGAGCCGAAGCTGCTGAAAAGCGAAACCGAGGAATACCTGAAGAACTTGCCGTGGCCAGGCAACGTACGGCAGCTGGAGAACACCTGCCGCTGGATCACCGTGATGGCTTCGGGTCGCGAAGTGCACATCGGCGACCTGCCGCCGGAACTGCTGAGCCTGCCACAGGACTCGGCCCCCGTGACCAACTGGGAACAGGCCCTGCGCCAGTGGGCTGACCAGGCACTGGCCCGTGGCCAGTCGAGCCTGCTCGACAGCGCCGTGCCGGCCTTCGAGCGGATCATGATCGAGACCGCCCTCAAACACACCGCCGGTCGCCGCCGCGATGCCGCCGTTTTGCTGGGTTGGGGGCGTAATACCCTGACCCGCAAGATCAAGGAATTGGGGATGAAGGTGGATGGCGGGGATGATGATGAGGGGGATGAGGGCTAAACAGCCTTTAGTACTTCGCTGATCGATAGACCCAATCGCGAGCAAACTCGCTCCCACAATGGATTTTCGGTGTTTTCACTATCGTGTCGACACCATCGAACCCTGTGGGAGCGAGCCTGCTCGCGATGCTTTTTGGGTTATCAGTGCACCGCCTGAATGCACCGTGAACCGCAATCGCGCACGACAACCGATCCGAAACCCCGCCTACATTTGCTATCGAACCCCTATCGAAAAAACACGAAAGCCCCGAATTACGGGGCTTTCAGCGTTTTTTGTTTCGCAATATTAAAACCTGGCACGCCCCCTGCAATGACCCTTTCAGGTGAATCAGTTCACCTACCCGGTTTCGGGGACCTTGGTACAGGCAGGCCGGGGATTCCCCTCTTTACACCGGGCTCACACCGCACTCGCGACGAGCCCAACCGTTTTGGGGCCCTTGATACAGGCAGGTCAGGGGTTCCTTCTTTACACAGGCTCATACCGCAATCGCGACGAGCCTCCCGTTTCGGGAACCTTGGTACAGGCAGGCCGGGGATTCCCTCTTTTATTGCTCCCGGAGATGGATCTCCAGCCGCCAGCGGTCATCGACCTCGCTACCGGCCCACTCGCCCTGCAGGGGCCGGGCCGCCACCAGCGTCAGTAACAACCCCCCATCGCTCAAACGTACCCGCCAGTTCACGTCCTTGCCGTCGAGCTTGAGCTGGCCTTTCTGCGCCTTGCCCTCGGCACCAAACAGCAGCGCGACACTGCCGTCGACGATTTCACCATGGGTCTTGGGTTCGTTGTTGAACCACACCACCAGTCCGTCGTTGGTCACTTCAACCTGCTGCAACTGACTGGGGTCTGGCGTGGTCAGGCGACCGATCATCATCCCGACCATCACCCCGACAATCGCCAGCGAGCCCATCACCCGCAGGAATAGTTTCGAACGCACGCCTTCTGGCGGCGTAGAATGCGCGTCATCTTTACCTTCGGAGCCGTGCATGTTTCACGTCATCCTTTTCCAACCAGAAATTCCGCCGAATACCGGCAACGTTATCAGGCTGTGCGCCAACAGTGGCTGCCACCTGCATTTGATCGAACCGCTGGGCTTCGAGATGGACGACAAGCGCCTGCGCCGGGCCGGCCTCGATTACCACGAGTACGCCACCCTGCAACGCCACGCGGACCTTGCCAGCTGCCTGGAGAGCCTTGGCCACCCACGGCTGTTCGCGTTCACCACCAAGGGCTCGCGGCCGTTCCACGACGCCAGCTTCGCCGAGGGCGATGCCTTCCTGTTCGGCCCGGAAAGCCGTGGTTTGCCCGCCGAGGTGCTAGATGCCCTGCCCGCAGAACAACGCTTGCGCCTGCCGATGCGTGAAGGCTGCCGCAGCCTGAACCTGTCCAACACTGTCGCTGTCGCCGTTTACGAAGCCTGGCGTCAGAACGACTTTAAATAACACCGCCATCCTTGTAGGAGCTGGCTTGTCGGGTCGCCGCATCGCAGCGAAAGCGGTGTATCAGCCAGCACAATGGTTGAATGTGATGGCCCCTTCGCTGGCAAGCCAGCTCCTGCAGGTTTCGTTTGCTCCATGAAAAAAGCGCCTTCAGAGGCGCTTTTTTCATGGAGCAAACGACGCTTTTACTGAACGGTCGGAGTCTCGCCAGCCGCCTGCATGCGTTGCAGCTCTTGCGCGTACAGCGCATCGAAGTTCACCGGAGCCAGCATCAGTGCCGGGAACGAACCGCGGGTCACCAGGCTGTCCAGGGTTTCGCGAGCGTACGGGAACAGGATGTTCGGGCAGAACGCACCCAGGGTGTGGCTCATCGATGCATCGTCCAGGTTCTTGATCAGGAAGATACCGGCCTGTTGCACTTCAGCGATGAACGCCACTTCGTCACCGTTTTTCACGGTAACCGACAGGGTCAGCACGACTTCGTGGAAGTCGGATTCCAGCGCCTTTTGACGGGTGTTCAGATCCAGCGCGACGCTCGGCTCCCACTGCTGGCGGAAGATCGCCGGGCTTTTCGGAGCTTCGAAGGACAGGTCACGCACATAAATGCGCTGCAAGGAGAATTGCGGTGCAGTTTCTTCTTCGTTCGCAGCAGTGTTCTGTTGGTCAGTCATCGCAGATCCTTCTTGATCCAGGGTTCTTTTAGGTTTGCTGGTTTGGGGGTATTGCCGTCAGGCCTTGAGCAGCGCGTCGAGCTTGCCGGCGCGCTCCAGGGCGAACAAATCATCACAACCGCCCACGTGGGTGCTGCCGATCCAGATTTGCGGCACGGACGTACGTCCGGCCTTCTGGGCCATCGCAGCGCGCACCTGCGGCTTGCCATCGACCTTGATCTCTTCGAAGGCCACGCCTTTGTTCTCGAGCAGGTACTTGGCTCGCGAGCAGTAAGGGCAGTAATCGCTGGAATAGACGACGACGCTACTCATATCACTTCACCAGCGGCAGATTGTCGGCTTTCCAGCTGGAAATACCGCCGGACAGCTTGGCGGCAGTGAAGCCGGACTTCATCAATTCGCGGGCGTGGGTGCCGGCGGTCTGGCCCATGGCGTCAACCAGGATGATGGTCTTGGCCTTGTGCTTTTCCAGTTCGCCGACGCGGGCGGCCAGTTTGTCCTGGGGAATGTTCACCGCACCGACAATGTGACCGGCGGCGAAATCCTTGCTCGGACGAATGTCGACCACTACGCCTGCGTCCTTGTTGACCAGGCCGGTCAGTTCGCCGGTGCTCAGGCTGCGGCCGCCGCCCTGCATTTGGTAGGCAATCAGCAACGCCAGCAGTACGACGAAGATACCGACGAGAATGTAGTGGTTAGTGGCGAATTCAATCAGGTGAGCAACCATCGAAGGAGGTTCCAGGGCGTTAAAATGTCGGCCAGTATACACAGCCACTATGGTGGGCCAAACCCCGTCCGGCGGTGACGTGGCCGGAACTTCGCATTAAACTGCCACTCCCTTTTCCATTACCCCTTTTACCTCAGCCACGAGTGGATTCCATGACTACCACGCCTAAACCTTTGGTCCTGATGATTCTCGACGGCTTCGGTCACAGTGACAGCCCCGAATCCAACGCCATTTTCGCGGCGAAGAAGCCCGTACTGGACCGCCTGTGGGCCACCGTGCCGAACGGCCTGATCTCGGGCAGCGGCATGGACGTCGGCTTGCCGGACGGCCAGATGGGCAACTCGGAAGTCGGCCACATGAACCTGGGCGCCGGCCGCGTGGTGTATCAGGACTTCACTCGCGTGACCAAATCGATCCGCGACGGCGAGTTTTTCGAGAACCCGACCATCTGCGCCGCCGTGGACAAAGCCGTCGCTGCCGGCAAGGCCGTGCATTTCATGGGCCTGCTGTCCGATGGCGGCGTGCATAGCCACCAGGATCACCTGGTCGCCATGGCCGAACTGGCCTTCAAGCGCGGCGCGCAAAACATCTACCTGCACGCCTTCCTCGACGGCCGCGACACTCCGCCGAAAAGCGCGCAATCGTCGATCGAACTGCTCGACGCGACCTTCCAGGCCCTGGGCAAAGGCCGGATCGCCAGCCTGATCGGCCGTTACTACGCCATGGACCGCGACAACCGTTGGGACCGTGTATCCCAGGCCTATAACCTGATTGTCGATGGCCAGGGCGAATTCAACGCCGCCACCGCTCAGGAAGGTCTGCAAGCAGCTTACGAGCGTGGCGAGAGCGACGAATTCGTCAAAGCCACCTCCATCGGTGAGCCGGTAAAAGTCGAAGACGGCGATGCTGTGGTGTTCATGAACTTCCGCGCCGACCGCGCCCGCGAGCTGACCCGCGTGTTCGTCGAAGACGGCTTCAGTGAATTCGAGCGCGCCCGCCAGCCGAAACTGGCCGGTTTCGTCATGCTGACCCAATACGCCGCCAGCATCCCTGCGCCATCGGCTTTTGCTGCCGGCAGCCTGGAAAACGTGCTGGGCGACTACCTGGCGAAAAACGGCAAGACTCAGTTGCGCATCGCTGAAACCGAAAAGTACGCCCACGTGACCTTCTTCTTCTCCGGCGGCCGCGAAGAGCCGTTCCCGGGCGAAGAGCGCATCCTGATCCCGTCGCCGAAAGTCGCCACCTATGACTTGCAACCGGAAATGAGCGCACCGGAAGTCACCGACCGTATCGTCGATGCCATCGAAAACCAGCGTTACGACGTGATCGTAGTCAACTACGCCAACGGCGACATGGTCGGCCACAGCGGCGTGTTCGAAGCGGCGGTCAAGGCTGTTGAATGCCTGGACCTGTGCGTGGGTCGCATCGTCGATGCCCTGGAAAAAGTCGGTGGCGAAGCCTTGATCACCGCAGACCATGGCAACGTCGAGCAAATGGCCGATGAAACCACTGGCCAGGCGCACACCGCACACACCACCGAGCCGGTGCCTTTCATCTATGTCGGCAAGCGCGATCTGAAAGTTCGCGAAGGCGGCGTGCTGGCGGACGTGGCGCCGACCATGCTGAAGCTGCTGGGCCTTGAACAACCGGCGGAAATGACCGGGACTTCGATTCTGGTGTAATCCGGTTACCCCATACACTGCAAAACCCTGTAGGAGCTGGCTTGCCAGCGATAGCAATCTGACAGTCAGCATCTATGTTGAATGATCGGCCGCGATCGCTGGCAAGCCAGCTCCTACAAGGGACCGCGTGACCTACAAATCCTGTAGGAGCCGGCTTGCCGGCGATGGATTCAAGTGCGCCGCGTTTATCCGGTTTTCACGCGTTATCGTTAACGACCATCGCTGGCAAGCCAGCTCCTACAGTGTCTGTGGTGGTTTTGAAGATTAAATCCCCCCACATCTCCCTCCAGTTATCACACAGTCAGAAATGGGCATTTTTTTTGCCGCCCATGGCGGGCATACTAGGCCGTCCCTTTCCCTGGTGCCGCTCGCCCCTATGCTTCGCGTCCTGATAGCCCTAGCCCTGACATGCCTGCTCCAACCGGCCTTTGCTGACGAGCGTGCAGAAACCCAACAACAGTTGGACGCCACGCGTCAGGACATTGCCGAGCTGAAGAAACTGCTGGGCAAGTTGCAGGAAGAAAAGTCCGGCGTGCAGAAAGAGCTCAAGGGCACCGAAACCGAAATGGGCAAGCTCGAAAAGCAGGTCGACGCCCTGCAAAAAGAGCTGAAGAAAAGCGAAGCCGAGCTACAGCGCCTCGATGCAGAGAAAAAAAAACTCCAGAGCGCGCGCACTGAACAGCAACGACTGATCGCCATGCAGGCCCGGGCGGCCTACCAGAACGGTCGTCAGGAGTACCTCAAGCTGCTGCTCAACCAGCAGAATCCGGAAAAATTCGCCCGTACCCTCACCTATTACGACTACCTGAGCCAGGCCCGCCTGGAGCAGTTGAAGAGCTTCAACGAAACCCTGCGCCAACTGAGCAATGTCGAAAAAGACATCGCCATGCAGCAGGCGCAATTGCTGGTGCAGCAAAGCAGCCTCGACACCCAGCGTGGCGAACTAGAGAAAGTTCGCCAGGAACGCCAACAAGTCCTGGCCAAACTCAATGACGACGTAAAGGCTCGCGATCAGAAACTGGCGGCGCGCGAGCAGGATCAGGCAGACCTGTCTAAAGTCCTTAAAACCATTGAAGAAACGTTGGCCCGCCAGGCCCGTGAGGCAGAAGAAGCGCGGCAAAAAGCGCTGATTGCCCAGCAGGAAGCCGAAAAAAAGCGTTTACGTGAGGCCCAGTCGCAGGCAGATGCCAGCGACGACGCCCCACGCAAACCGGTCAGATCGACACCTGGCGCACTGGTTTCCAGCTCCGGCGAGACCTTTGGCGGCCCGTTTTCATCAACCCGCGGCAAACTTCCATGGCCTGTCGACGGTCGATTGCTGGCGCGCTTCGGTGAAAGCCGTGGCGATGATGCAAGGACCAAGTGGGATGGCGTGATGATCGGCGCGTCTGCTGGCAGTGCGGTGCATGCCGTGCACGGTGGTCGCGTGGTGTTCGCCGATTGGTTACGCGGCGCCGGGCTGCTGGTGATTCTCGACCACGGCAATGGCTATTTGAGTCTGTACGGTCACAACCAGACGTTGCTCAAGTCTGCCGGTGACGTTGTAAAAGCCGGTGAGCCTATTTCCACTGTCGGTAACAGTGGCGGGCAGGACACACCAGCGCTGTATTTCGCAATTCGTCAGCAGGGTCATCCGAGTGACCCTGCGCAATGGTGCCACGCGCAAGGATAGGCGTTGAGTTACCTACATTAGGAGTTCGTTCGACATGCTGCATTTGTCCCGCCTTACCTCGCTGGCCCTGACGATCGCCCTGGTGATCGGCGCGCCTCTGGCGTTTGCCGCTCAACCAGCCCCGGCGGTTGCGCCTGCGGGCACTGCTGCGACCACCAAGGCGCCACTGCCGCTGGATGAGTTGCGCACCTTTGCCGAGGTGATGGACCGGATCAAAGCCGCTTATGTCGAACCGGTGGACGACAAGACCCTGCTGGAAAATGCCATCAAGGGCATGCTCAGCAACCTCGACCCGCATTCGGCCTACCTCGGCCCTGAGGATTTCGCCGAGTTGCAGGAAAGCACCAGCGGTGAATTCGGTGGCCTGGGCATAGAAGTCGGAGCCGAAGACGGCTTCATCAAAGTGGTGTCACCGATCGATGACACTCCGGCCTCCAAGGCTGGCATTCAGGCCGGCGACTTCATCGTCAAGATCAACGGCCAGCCCACCCGCGGCCAGAGCATGACCGAAGCCGTGGACAAGATGCGTGGCAAGATCGGCGAAAAAATCACCCTGACCCTGGTACGCGATGGCGGCACGCCGTTCGACGTGACGCTGGCCCGCGCCGTCATTCAAGTGAAGAGCGTGAAGAGCCAGTTGCTGGAATCGGGCTACGGCTACATCCGCATCACCCAGTTCCAGGTCAAGACCGGCGAAGAAGTCTCCAAGGCCCTGGCCAAGCTGCGCAAGGACAACGGCAAGAAGCTCAAGGGCATCATTCTCGACCTGCGCAACAACCCGGGTGGCGTGTTGCAGGCGGCGGTGGAAGTGGTCGACCACTTCATCACCAAGGGCCTGATCGTTTACACCAAGGGTCGCATCGCCAACTCCGAGCTGCGCTTCTCTGCCACCGGCAAGGACGAAAGCGAAGCCGTGCCAATGGTCGTGCTGATCAACGGCGGCAGCGCCTCGGCTTCGGAAATTGTCGCCGGCGCCCTGCAGGACCAGAAACGCGCCGTGCTGATGGGCACCACCAGTTTCGGTAAAGGTTCGGTGCAAACCGTGCTGCCGCTGAACAATGACCGCGCCTTGAAGATCACCACGGCGCTGTATTACACGCCGAACGGCCGCTCAATCCAGGCCCAGGGCATCGTCCCGGACATTGAAGTGCGCAAGGCCAAGATCACCAGCGAGCAAGACAACGACTACTTCAAGGAAGCTGACTTGCAGGGGCACCTGGGCAATGGCAACGGCGGTGCCGACAAACCGACCGGCTCCAGCAGCAAAGCCAAGCCGATGCCTCAGGACGATGATTACCAACTGGCCCAGGCCCTGAGCCTGCTCAAAGGGCTGAGCATCACGTCCGGCCGTTGAGATGTTTCTGCGGTTGCTGATCGGTCTGTTGTGTTGTCTGGCGGGTGTTGCTCACGCAGAGCCCGCCGGATCGACGCCCCACAAAGCCTACCTGAGCCTGATCATCGATGACCTGGGGCAGAACCTGCCCCGGGATCGCCGGGTGCTGGCCCTGCCCGGCCCTGTGACCACGGCGATCATGCCCGACACGCCCCACGCCACCGAATTCGCCCGTGAAGCCCATCGCGCCGGCAAAATCATCATCCTGCACATGCCCATGGACCCGGCCACCGGACCGTTCGCCTGGCATCCCGAACTGCCCATCGATGAGCTGGAAAAGCGCCTGAACGCTGCGTTCAAAATGGTCCCGTACACCAGCGGCATCAACAACCACATGGGCAGCCGCATGACTGCTCAGCGACCGGCCATGGCCTGGCTGATGGCCGAGCTGCAGCGTCGGCACAAGTTCTTCGTCGATAGCCGCACCAGTGCGCAGACTGTCGCGGCAGCCGAGGCACAGAGGATCGGTCTGGCGAGCGTCTCGCGGGATGTGTTCCTGGACGATGAACGCACTGAAGCAGCGATCCTGACCCAGTTGCAGACCGCGATCAGTCTCGCGCATCAGCAGGGTTCGGCGGTGATGATCGGACATCCGTATCCGCAGACCCTGGCGGTGCTGGAGCGCGAATTGCCCAGGCTCAAGGCTCAGGGGATCGAGTGGATCGATATCAAGCAGATGATCAGTGTGCGCAGTAACCGGGCGACGGCTGCGCATGGGAAGGATGGGGTGTACCGCTAAGTCTGTTACTGACCAAATCACTGTAGGAGCCGGCTTGCCGGCGAAGCGGTCTTGAATACTGCACTGCCTTTGCGGCCGCCATCGCTGGCAAGCCAGCTCATACAGGGGGGTGTGCAGTTAGAGATACTGCGCCATGATCTCGTCCACCCGCCCCTCTTTGCGCATCTGATCCAGCGCCACCTGGAGCTTGGCTACCGTCTCGTCCGGCACGTCCCTGTTCAGCGCCAGGTACAGTTCGGCACTGTTGAAGCGCAGTACGGTTTTCAACCCGTTGACCCCTTCCTGACGCGCCAGATAGCGCCCGGCCGGGTCACCGGTGGCCCACAGGTCGATCTGGCCGTTGACCAGTTTTCTGGCGTTGTCCTGATCACGCAGCACGACGATCGGGTTGAGACCTTGCTTGGACAGCGTCTCGGCAATCGCATCGCCTTTGTAGGCGCCGATCTTGTATTTGCGCGCATCATTCAAGGTTTCGAGGGTGATCTTGCTGTCAGCCTTGGCCAGCATGATCCAGTCGTCCGGGCCAATTGGGCCGACCCATTTGAACAGCTTCTCGCGATCGGGCAACCGCGCCATGACGAATACGCCATAACCGGGTTTTTCCAGGGTGAGTTTGTAGATCCGCTCCCAAGGGAAACGCAGCGTCAGGCTGTAGGTAATGTCGGCGCGCTTGAATATCTCGCGAACGATGTCGGTGGCGATGCCATTGATGTTCTCGTCCTGAGCGAAGTTCTTGCCGTTCTTCGCCATGTTGTACGGCGGGAAGTTTTCCGTCAGCAACACCAGGTCGGTATCGGGGCTGTCTTTAGCGTTTGCTCCGTTGATCAACAACAGAGACGCGCTGGCAAGGACGAGAAGAAAGCGTTTAAGCATGTCTGGCTACCGAAATCCATGGCGTACCCAAGAGTGCCTTGGGCACGCCATGATGTCCACTGGCCTGCATTGGTTTGTTTAGCGCATCACAATTCCACGATGGGCCATGTACGCCTTGGCTTCCTGCACCGTGTATTCGCCGAAATGGAAAATACTCGCCGCCAAAACCGCACTGGCGTGGCCTTCGATAATGCCGTCCGCCAGGTGCTGCAGGTTGCCGACACCGCCGGAGGCGATCACCGGGATGCCCAGCGCATCGCTGATGGCACGGGTGACGCCCAGGTCGAAGCCGTTTTTCATGCCGTCCTGGTCCATGCTGGTCAGCAGGATTTCACCGGCACCCAGGCCTTCCATTTTCTTCGCCCACTCAACGGCGTCGAGGCCGGTTGGCTTACGCCCGCCGTGGGTGAAGATCTCCCAGCGCGGAGTTTCGCCCGGCCCGGAAACCTTCTTCGCGTCGATGGCGACGACGATGCACTGCGAACCGAAATGCTGCGCGGCTTCGCCGACAAATTCCGGGTTGAACACCGCGGCAGTGTTGATCGAAACCTTGTCCGCACCGGCGTTGAGCAGGTTGCGGATGTCCTGCACGGTGCGCACGCCACCGCCGACGGTCAGCGGGATGAACACCTGGCTGGCCATGCGCTCGACGGTGTGCAGTGTGGTGTCGCGACCGTCGACGCTGGCGGTGATGTCGAGAAAAGTAATCTCGTCGGCGCCCTGCTCGTCGTAGCGGCGAGCGATTTCCACCGGGTCACCGGCGTCGCGGATGTTTTCGAATTTCACACCCTTGACCACCCGGCCGTTGTCCACGTCCAGGCAAGGGATGATGCGTTTGGCCAGCGCCATGATCAGTCCTCAGCCTTTGTACGAATCGCAGAAAGCTTGCGCTTCGGCGACGTCGAGAGTGCCTTCATAGATAGCCCGGCCGGTGATTGCGCCGATGATGCCTGGCGCCTTGGCGTCGAGCAGGGTCTTGATGTCACCCAGGTTGTGGATGCCGCCGGAAGCGATCACAGGGATCTTTGTTGCCGCCGCCAGTGCCGCGGTAAACGGCACGTTGCAGCCCTGCATCATGCCGTCTTTGGCGATGTCGGTATAAACGATCGCGGACACACCGTCGGCTTCGAACTGCTTGGCCAGGTCGATCACCTGGATGGTGCTGATTTCAGCCCAGCCGTCGGTAGCAACGAAACCGTCCTTGGCGTCCAGGCCGACAATCACCTTGCCCGGGAACGCGCGGCAGGCTTCGGCGACGAACGCCGGATCTTTCACGGCCTTGGTGCCGATGATCACGTAGCTCACGCCCGCTTTCACGTAGTGCTCGATGGTTTCCAGCGAACGGATACCGCCGCCGATCTGGATCGGCAGGTTCGGGTAGCGCTTGGCGATGGCCGTGACCACTTCGCCATTGACCGGCTGGCCTTCGAAGGCGCCGTTCAGGTCGACCAGATGCAGACGACGGCAACCGCCCTCCACCCACTTGGCAGCCATGCTCACCGGGTCATCGGAGAACACCGTGGAATCTTCCATGCGGCCCTGGCGCAGACGAACACAGGCACCGTCTTTGAGATCGATAGCGGGAATAATCAGCATCTGGCAAACCTTCAAATTTGAATGTTCAGCTTGGCTCGGAAATCAGTTTTTCTCGAGCGCCCACAGGTCGCTTTCGATGCTTTCGAACCTCTCTTTGAGGTGCGCCTGCACATCGAAAATCGCCCTGTTGTAATAGTGCGGAGCAATTTCACGGGTAAACAGCTCAAGAATCTCCGCTGCCTCGAACGAGCCGAGGTCGAGTTCGAAGCGGTCTTCCATGAAGCGCTTGATCTTGCGATTGGCCTCGCTCTCCTGCTCGGGAGTGAGGGTCAGAATCGGCGGCTTCTTCTTGACGGCCATTTACCAGCGACCGTCCCACGCAGCGAAGTTCTGCAGCAACTGCAGGCCATGGGTATGGCTTTTCTCCGGGTGGAACTGCACGGCGAAACGCGAGCCGTCGGCCAGCGCCGCGGCAAAATCGACACCGTAGTGACCGCCACCCACCACCTGGCGCGCATTGGCGGCCGCGATGTAGTAGCTGTGCACGAAGTAGAAGCGCGCCATGTCCGGAATGTCGTGCCACAGCGGGTGACTGACCTTCTGCTTCACTTCGTTCCAGCCCATGTGCGGGACTTTCAGGTGCTCACCGCCTTCGACCAGATCCTTGCCGAAGAACTTCACCGCGCCCGGGAACAGGCCGATGCAGTCGACGCCGTCGTTCTCTTCGCTGGTGTCGAGCAAGGCTTGCATGCCCACGCAGATGCCAAGGAACGGACGATCCTGGCTGACCTCACGCACCAGCGAGTCAAAGCCGAGGCGACGGATCTCGGCCATGCAATCGCGGATCGCGCCAACGCCAGGGAAAACCACCCGGTCGGCTTCGCGAATCACGTTGGCATCGCTGGTGATCAGCACCTTGCCGGCACCCACGTACTCGAGGGCCTTGGCCACCGAGTGCAGGTTGCCCATGCCGTAATCGATAACCGCGACTGTCTGCATTACAGGACGCCCTTGGTCGAAGGCATTTGCCCGGCCATGCGGTCATCGAGCTCGACGGCCATGCGCAGGGCGCGACCGAAGGCCTTGAACACGGTTTCGATCTGGTGGTGGGTGTTGGTGCCACGCAGGTTATCGATGTGCAGGCTGACCAATGCATGGTTGACGAAGCCCTGGAAGAATTCCTGGAACAGGTCAACGTCGAAGCCGCCGACGGTGGCGCGGGTGTACGGCACGTGCATCTGCAGGCCTGGGCGGCCGGAGAAATCGATCACCACACGTGACAGCGCTTCATCGAGCGGCACGTAAGCATGACCGTAGCGACGGATGCCTTTTTTGTCGCCGATGGCTTTGGCAAACGCTTGGCCGAGGGTGATACCGACGTCTTCCACGGTGTGGTGGTCATCGATATGCAGGTCGCCCTTGCTGACAATATCCAGGTCGATCAGCCCGTGACGGGCGATCTGGTCCAGCATGTGCTCAAGAAAAGGAACACCGATATCAAATCGGGCCTTTCCGGTGCCATCAAGGTTGATCGAGGCTTTGATCTGGGTTTCCAGAGTGTCGCGCTCGACAGACGCCATACGTTCGGCCATCACCAGCTCCGCAAAATCATTGGGCGAAAAAGGCAGCCATTATAGGCGTGCGGGCGCCAAACAGAAACACGGGAGGTGATATCGCTGACGGAGTGAATTCATCAACCCCGCAGTTATACCTGTCATGACATGTAGGAGCTGGCTTGCCAGCGATGGCGGCGTACCTGGCACACCGCGTTGCGGCGATCGCCGGCAAGCCGGCTCCTACAAAGGTTTGGCATTAGTGGAAGAGGACCGCAGTCTTCTGCAGAGTCACCCAGACACCCCACGCCAACGGAATACCCACCGCCAGCCAGGCAGCAATCGCCAGAGGCTTGGTCCCGGGCGCTGCTTTCCACTCCAGCGACGTGCTGGCATCAGCGCCTTTGTCGTGACCCAGCGCCTGCTCGGCGGCCAGTTCGGCGTCGGTCATGAAGTACTTGTCCGCCACCGGACGCACCAGCAGGTTGCACAGGAAGCCCAGCACCAGCAGGCCGGCGAGGATGTACAGGGTGATGTCGTAGGCCGCTGCACGCTCGACACCAATGCTCAGCTGATATTCACGCAGGTAGTTCACCAGCACCGGACCGAGCACGCCGGCAGCCGCCCACGCCGTCAGCAGACGACCGTGGATCGCACCGACCATTTGCGTACCGAACAGGTCCGCCAGATACGCCGGAACCGTCGCGAAACCACCGCCGTACATCGACAGGATGATGCAGAACGCTGCTACGAACAGCGCCACACTACCCAGGTGCCCGAGGTTCGGAATCAAGCCGTACAGGGCAAAGCCCAGGGCGAAGAACACGAAGTAAGTGTTTTTGCGACCCAGGTAGTCCGAGAACGAGGCCCAGAAGAAACGCCCGCCGATGTTGAACAGGCTAAGCAAACCGGTGAACCCGGCAGCGATGGCGGCGATCGAAGCCAGTTGCGAAACATCGAGTTGGCCGAACGCCAGGTCATTGCCCAGCAACTTGCCACCGAACACCTCCTGCAACAGCGGCGACGCCATGCCGAGGATGCCGATACCAGCCGATACGTTCAGGCACAGCACCAACCAGACCAGGCGGAACTGCGGGGTTTTCCAGGCCACATTCACGTGAACATGACGATGGGTGATCATGGCGTTCGAGGCTTTTTTCGCCGGAGCGGTCCAGCCCTCAGGCTTCCAGCCGGTTGGTGGCACGCGATAGGACAGCGCTCCACCGATCATGAACACGAAGTAGATCGCGGCCATCACCAGGAAGCTCTGCCACACGCCGACGCTGGTTGGCGAAGCGAAATGCCCCATCAACGCCGCCGCCAATGGAGCGCCGACCATCGCGCCGCCGCCGAAGCCCATGATCGCCATGCCGGTGGCCATGCCGCGTTTGTCCGGGAACCACTTGATCAGGGTCGACACCGGCGAAATGTAACCCAGGCCCAGGCCGATACCGCCAATGACCCCGGAGCCGATCCACATCAGCCAGATCTGGTGGGTATACACACCCAGCGCCGAAATCAGCAGACCACCGCACCAGCACAGGGCCGATACAACACCGGCCTTGCGCGGTCCGGCATGTTCCAGCCAGCCACCCCAGATGGCCGCCGAGCAACCCAGGAAAATGAAGAACAGGGTGTAGATCCAGCCGAGCATCGATATTGGCCAGTCACACTGGGACGAAAAGACCTGAGCGATAAAACCCATGTCTGGCGCGCAGGCCACCGGAGCAGTGATGCCCAGCGCCTTGGACAGTGGCAACCAGAACACCGAAAAGCCATAGGCCATGCCGATGCAAAGATGGATGGCCAAGGCGGCCGGTGGCACCAGCCAACGGTTGAAACCGGGCTTGGCGATGATCCGCTCCTTGGACAGGAACGCAGGCTGGTCGGCACTCAAGCCGTCCGCCGTGATGCTCGTGGTCATTGTGTATCCCCCAATTATTAGTATGGTTCGCCAGCCACGGTTCACTCCCGGCCTCTATGCACGCAGACATGACCGTTTTTTCGGTGGAGCACCTCGCCGTGCGACAACATGTCGCAGAAGGACGGACGAACGGGCGAAGGTTACCATTTGCAGGTGAGAGAAAAACCAAACCGACATCACGCTTTGTACGTTATCTGATCTCCATCGCTTCATGACCCCAAAGGAATCACCATGCCGATCATTGTCGAGCCCCTGAACCAAGCCACTGCCCAGGATCGGCAGGATCTGCAGAAGATCTACCACGACGCTCCAGACTGGCTGTTCGCCCCTTTTTCCGGGGAAGCGCAGTTGATCGAAGACTGTTTGCGCGACGGCACTCTGATCGCCGGACGCTTCAATGATCGCCTGCTGGGCGCAGCCCGGTTGCAAAGGCACCAAGACACCTGGCATTTGTCACAAATATGTGTGCGAAAAATTACCCGTCGCCGAGGTGTTGCCGAGCGACTGGTGGCCGAAGCCCAGAAAATGGCCGCGCAATCGGGCAAGACGCTGCGTTTGCTGGCGCCTGCCGGGCATCTGGAGGCGCAGGCACTGGCCGCCAAGCTGAAACTGCCGCTGGATATATTGCCGGCGTGATCACTGACCGGTCGTCCGTTCCGGAGCGCTATACTCCTCGGCTAAATTTTGAATTCGATTAATTACAAGGACTCGCCCATGAAAGCGTTCGGCAAAATCCTGGGTCTGGTACTTCTCGGGCTGTTGCTGATCATTGTGGCATTGGGCTTTGCCCTGACCCACCTCTTCGATCCCAACGACTACAAAGACGAGATTCGCCAGATTGCCCGCGACAAGGCCCACATCGAGCTGACGCTCAATGGCGATATCGGCTGGAGCCTCTTCCCGTGGCTGGGCCTGGAGCTGCACGACGCCAGTGTCGCGACCATGGTCAAGCCGACCGAACCGTACGCCGACTTGCAGATGCTCGGCCTTTCGGTGCGCGTACTGCCGCTGCTGCGCCGTGAAGTACAGATGAGCGACGTGCGCGTCGAAGGCCTGAATCTGCGCCTGAACCGCGACAAGGATGGTCACGGCAACTGGGAGGACATCGGCAAGCTGCCTGCAACGGCCGGCACCGACGCGACCAGCACCCCGCCAGCCGCTAACGAACCACCGTCCGACGCCAGCGGCGCGGCGGAAAAAGCGCCTCAACCGATCCGCCTGGACATCGACAGCCTGACCGTGAACAACGCACGGGTTGAATACACCGACGAACGAACCGGCAAGAGCTTCAGCGCCGAAAGTATTCAGTTGAGCACCGGTGCGGTTCACGACTCCGTCAACATTCCGCTCAAGCTCACGGCTTTCCTGTCAGCCAACCAGCCCGCATTGCGAGTGCGCACCGAGCTCAATGGTGAACTGCGCATCGCACGTGCACTGCAGCGCTATCAGTTCGAAGACATGAAGCTGTCCGGTGAAGTGACCGGCGACCCGTTGCAAGGCAAGAGCATGACCTTCTCCGCCCAGGGCCAACTGGTGCTGGACAAGGCCGCCAACGTTGCCGAGTGGACCGGTATCAAGATCTCCGCCAACCAACTGCGGGCACTGGGTGAGCTGAAGGTCAACGACCTCGACAAAACGCCACAAGTCAGCGGCGGCATCTCGATTGCCCAGTTCGACCTGGCGAAATTCGTCGACAGCATTGGCCAGAAACTACCGGCCATGGCCGAGGGCAGCCTGAGCAAAGTCGAGCTGGTCAGCCGACTGGCAGCGACACCGACCAGCCTGGCGCTCGACAACCTCAACCTGAAAGTCGATGACAGCACCTTCAGCGGCCGTATTGCCGTCGAAGACTTCGCCAAGCAATCGCTGCGCGCCGTGCTCAAGGCCGACACCTTCAACGTCGACCGTTACCTGCCGCCGAAATCCGCCGAGGCCAATAGCGCCACGCAGGTACGCCAGGCCGAAGTCGCCAGCACCGAAGCCGATGCCATGGCCGGCGCCGGCAGCACACCTCTGCCACCCGCACCGACCAAGGACGCGTGGAGCAACGAGCGCCTGTTGCCAGTGGAGCGCTTGAGCAAGCTCGATGTGGACGCCGACCTGACCTTCGGCCAGTTGACCCTGCAAAAGCTGCCGATCCACAACGCTGCGCTCAAGGCCACCGGCCAGGGCGGCCTGCTGACGCTGGCCAACCTGCGCGGCGATCTGTACGAGGGCAACTTCGAAAGCACCGGCACGCTCGATGTGCGCCAGGCAGTGCCGACGCTGAATCTGCAGACGAAGATCAGCCGGGTGCCGGCAGAAAAAATCCTCGAGAGCCAGGGCAAGAATCCGCCAGTCAAAGGCCTGGTCACGCTCAACAGCAGCCTGACCGGCAACGGCAACAGCCAGAAAGCGTTGATCGAAACCCTCAACGGCAACACCAGCTTCGTCATCAACAATGGCGTGCTACTCAACGCCAACCTTGAGCAACAGCTGTGCAAAGGCATCGCCACGCTCAACCGCAAAAACCTCAGCGGCGAGCCACGGGGCAAGGACACACCGTTCCAGGAGCTCAAGGGCAACCTGACCTTGCGTAATGGAGTGGCCAGCAACCCGGACCTGAAAGTGCGCATCCCGGGCATGACCGTCAACGGTAACGGTGACATCGATCTGCGGGTGCTGGGCATGGACTACCGCGTCGGCATCATTGTCGAAGGCGATACCAGCGCCATGCCGGACCCGGCTTGCCAGGTCGGCGACAAGTTTGTCGGCATCGAGTGGCCACTGCGTTGCCGTGGCCCACTGGAACTGGGCGCCAAGGCCTGCCGCCTGGATAACGAACGCATGAGCCAGGTCGCGGCCAAACTGGCCGGTGAGCGGATCAGCGAAAAAATCGATGAAAAATTGGGCGACAAGGTCAACCCGCAACTCAAAGACGCGCTCAAGGGGCTGTTCAAGCGATGAGAGCCGAGCAGTTTTCAACGGCGGTGCTGGACTGGTTCGACCGCCACGGCCGTCACGATTTGCCCTGGCAGCAGGACATCAACCCGTATCGGGTGTGGGTCTCGGAAATCATGCTTCAGCAAACCCAGGTCAGCACCGTGCTGAACTACTTCGACCGTTTCATGGCCTCGTTGCCAACGGTCGGGGCCCTGGCGGCGGCACCGGAAGACGAAGTGCTGCATCTGTGGACGGGCCTTGGTTATTACACCCGCGCACGCAATTTGCAGAAGACCGCGAAAATCGTCGTCGAGCAGTACGGCGGCGAATTTCCCCGGGACGTGGAAAAGCTCACTGACTTGCCGGGTATCGGCCTGTCCACCGCTGGCGCCATTGCCAGCATCAGCATGGGCCTGCGTGCGCCGATCCTCGACGGCAACGTCAAACGCGTGCTGGCGCGCTTTACCGCGCAAGAGGGCTATCCGGGCGAGCCTAAGGTCGCCAAACAGCTCTGGGCCAACGCTGAGCGCTTTACGCCGCATGATCGGGTCAACGCCTACACCCAAGCGATGATGGACCTCGGTGCCACGCTCTGCACCCGCAGCAAACCCAGTTGCCTGCTGTGTCCACTGGAAAAAGGCTGTGAGGCGCACATGCTCGGCCTGGAAACCCGTTACCCGATCCCCAAGCCGCGCAAAGCCATCCCGCAGAAGCGCACGCTGATGCCGATGCTCGCCAACGCCGAGGGCGCCATCCTGCTTTACCGTCGCCCCTCCACGGGCCTCTGGGGCGGTTTGTGGAGCCTGCCGGAACTCGACGGCCTCGACGACCTGGAACATCTGGCCGCTCAGCACTCGCTGGAACTGGGCACACAGCAGGCATTGCCAAACCTGGTGCACACCTTCAGCCATTTTCAGTTATCCATCGAACCCTGGCTGGTTCAGGTCCAGGAGATCGGCCATCACATGGCCGAGGCTGACTGGCTCTGGTATAACCTCGCCACCCCGCCGCGCCTGGGCCTTGCCGCCCCGGTCAAAACCTTGCTCGAACGCGCGGCCGCCGTATTGAACGCAGGAGAGTCGTCATGACCCGCACCATCATGTGCCGCAAGTACAAAGAAGAATTGCCAGGCCTGGAGCGCGCTCCCTTCCCGGGCGCCAAAGGCCAGGACATTTTTGACCACGTCTCGCAAAAGGCCTGGGCCGACTGGCAGAAGCACCAGACCCTGCTGATCAACGAAAAACGCCTGAACATGATGAACGCCGAAGATCGCAAATATCTTCAGGGCGAAATGGACAAGTACTTCTCCGGCGAAGATTACGCCAAGGCCGAAGGCTACGTACCACCATCGGAATAACCCCGATTTATCAGGGGTCGGAACGTAAGCGACGGTAATAATTAAAATTTTTTTGAAAACTTGCTTGACGACCCCCTGAAAAACCCGTTTAATGCGCCCCGTTGCCCAGATAGCTCAGTCGGTAGAGCAGGGGATTGAAAATCCCCGTGTCGGCGGTTCGATTCCGTCTCTGGGCACCAAAATACCGAAAAACCCCAAGCGAAGATGATTCCTTGGGGTTTTTTATTGCCCACGATTTAATGGCCGCCGGACCCTCTCCGGACCAGGCCACTCTCCACCCCGCCTTAACTCCACCCACCGAACACCGCCATCGACGATGCCTTCTGTCGCAAGCCATGCAACCAGGCGGCCAGAGTTCGCCAGCAGCATTGGCAAGCAGCCTGAAGCCACCGACTTGATTGCCCAGATAATGGCAATTTGACGCCACCGTTTTGCGCTGTAAACTGCCAGTCACTTCCGTTTTCACGTTGCGTAAAAGGAATTTGCAATGCCAACCCTGGGCGAAATCCGCGTCAACCTCACGACTGGCTATCATTCCGAGCCCTCCCTCACGGCCCTGAAAGATGGTGGTTACATCGTGGCGTGGAGCGATCAGGGAACAAGCTTTGCCGACTACATCTACACCCAGCGCTATAACGCCAGTGGGGTGAAGGTCGGCGGGCCGGCCCTCGTCAATACAGTCACGAACAGCGAGCAGGAAGATCCCACCATTACCGCATTGGCCAACGGTGGCTACGTGGTTGCCTGGCAATCGGATACCTTCGACGATATGTCGGACATCGCCGCCCAGATCTACAACGCCAATGGCGTCAGGGTTGGAGGCGAGTTCATCGTCAACACAACCAGAACCGGCGAGCAGGACAGCGCGCAGATCACCTCACTCAAGGACGGCGGTTTTGTGGTGTCCTGGGCTTCGTACGGTCAGGACGGCAGCGCCTGGGGCAGTTACCTGCAGCGCTATGACGCCAGTGGGACGAAGGTCGGTGTGGAGACTCGCGTCGCTACCACCACTCTGTCCGAGCAGGATGACTCTACTGTCACCGGCCTTGCCGACGGCGGCATGATGGTGGTTTGGGAGGGTAACGGAACAGGCGATACATCCGGCATCTTTGGTCAGCGGTTCAAGGCCGACGGCAGCAAATCGGGCGCAGAGATTCGCATCAATACCAGGGTGACCGACGATCAGACAGACCCCGTCGTCAAGGTTCTGAGTAGCGGTAACTATGTCGTCACCTGGCAATCGGCTCCCGACGATGGCGATGGCAACGACGAAACCAATGCCCCTGCCGACATCTACGCGCAGCTTTTCAATGCCGCAGGCGTAAAAGTGGGTGCAGAAACCCGAGTGAACACCACCACTGCAGGCAATCAGGAAGAGCCTAACGTCACCGCCCTGACGAATGGCGGTTATCTGGTGACCTGGGCAGGCCAAGGCACCGGCGATGCAAATGGCATCTTCTGCCAACTCTTCAATGCCAGCGGCGTCAAGGTGGGTACCGAAACCCGCATCAACACAACCACCACCGGCAATCAAATGTTCACCCAGGTGACTACATTGGCCGATGGCGGCTACGTGGTTGCCTGGGAGTCCTCTGTGGTCAATGGGCAAGTTGACGTTTATACCCAGCGTTTTGACGCGAACGGCAACAAGGTTTCCAGCCTGACAGGCGATGCGTTGGCCAACACCCTGACCTGGTCCAGCGCCGGCAGTGTGATCATCGACGGCGGTGCGGGCAACGACACGCTTACAGGTGGCCGCGCCAACGACCATCTGAACGGCGGAGTCGGCAATGACTCGCTCAACGGCGCTGCCGGTGCCGACCGCCTGATCGGCGGCGATGGCTCCGACCTCTACTACGTCGACAATGCCGGCGATATCGTCAGCGAGACCAATGCTGTCACCGCCACCGGTGGCATCGACACCGTTTATAGCTCCATCAGTGCCTACACCCTGACTGACAACGTCGAGAACCTGCGCCTGCTGTCGACCGGCGCGGCCAACGGTACCGGCAACAGCCTCAACAACGTCATCGATGCCGGGGCCGGCAACAACATTCTCAATGGCGGCGCCGGTATCGATACCGCGTCCTATGCCTATGCCACGGCGGCAGTCACCGCCAACCTGACGCTGACCACCGCGCAAGCCACCGGTGGTTCCGGTTCAGACACCCTGTTGAACTTCGAGAACCTCACGGGCAGCGCCTATCACGACAAGCTGACCGGCAATGCGCTTGCCAACACCCTCAGCGGTGGCCTGGGCAACGACCAACTCAACGGCGCCGCCGGTGCCGACCGCCTGATCGGCGGCGATGGCTCCGACCTCTACTACGTCGACAATGCCGGCGATGTCGTCAGTGAAACCAATGCTGTTGCCAGCACCGGCGGCACCGATACCGTCTACAGCTTCCTGGGCGCCTACACCCTGGGTGACAATGTCGAGAACCTGCGCCTGCTGTCGACCGGCGCTGCCAACGGCAACGGCAACAGCCTCAACAACGTCATCGACGCCGGAGCCGGCAACAACATCCTCAATGGCGGCGCCGGTATCGATACCGCGTCCTATGCCTATGCCACGGCAGCGGTCACGGCCAACCTGGCGCTGACCACCGCGCAAGCCACCGGTGGTTCCGGTTCAGACACCCTGCTGAACTTCGAAAACCTCACGGGCAGCGCCTATCACGACAACCTGACCGGTAACGCGCTTGCCAACACCCTCTCTGGCGGTGCCGGTAACGACACGCTCATCGGTGGCGCCGGCAACGACCTCCTGATCGGTGGCACGGGCCTGGACAAGCTTTATGGTGGCGCCGGGGCCGACAAATTCGACTTCAATGCCTTGAATGAAATGGGCTTGGGCGCCGCCCTGCGCGATGTCATTGGCGATTTCAAGACCAGCGAAGGCGACAAGATCGACCTGTCGACCCTGGACGCCAACCTGGCGACGGCGGCCAACGATGCGTTCAGCTTCATTGGCTCCAGCGCATTCAGCAGCAACGCCACAGGGCAGGTACGGTTCGCCGGCGGCATTCTCTACGGCAGCACCGACGCCGACACCGCCGCGGAGTTCGAAATTCAGTTGCTGGGGGTAAGCAACTTGCAAACGGCCGACCTGATTGCCTGATCGGCCTGACGCTGCGTACCCGATGATTCATGGCTGTCCCGAAAACAAACTGACAAGCAAGTTAAATAAACGACAGGGGTGTTGATATGGCTAGTTTGATAAACGGTCTAGGTGGTGCAGCGGGTTTCGGGGAGAATCAGCTGACTCGAAACGATGACAGCTACGCCTCTTACATTGATATCAGCACTGTTTTCGGGGCTGCCGGACTCAATTTCTTCGGCACCAACTACACCGATATTTCCGTCAACAACAACGGGAACATTACATTTGGTGGCGGCCAGTCCACCTATACCCCCTACGGCATGCAAGACTCCAGCAGGCCGATGATTGCTCCCTTTTTTGCCGACGTCGATACCCGTGGTGGAGCGGTCAGTGCCACGCCGGGCGGCACATCGACGGGCAGCAACCTGGTCTATTACGACTTCAATTCCGCTGGCAATGGCACGCTGACCGTTACCTGGGATGACGTCGGTTACTACAACAGCAAGGTAGATAAGCTCAATGCCTTCCAACTCCAGCTGGTTGGAAAGGGCAACGGCAACTTCGATGTCATCTTCAGATATGAAACCGTCAACTGGACGACCGGTAGCGCCAGTGGCGGCACCGATGGCCTGGGAGGAACCATTGCCCGTGCCGGTTACTCGACTGGCGATGGCTCCTCCTGGTATGAACTGCCGCAATCGGGCAATGAATCCGCCATTCTCGGGCTGGAAACCACCCCAGGTAACACAGGGGCAGCCGGTTATTACAAATTCAGCATCGTCAGCGGCACATCCGGCAATGACAACATGCAAGGAACTGCCGGGAATGACTCGCTCTACGGTTCATCCGGCAATGACGTCATCAATGGTTATGCCGGAAATGACGTGCTCTACGGCGCAGCGGGCAGCGACAGGCTCTTGGGCGGCCTGGGCGACGACACCTATATCGTGGATGCACTGGATACGCTTGTTGAACTTGCCAACCAGGGTACCGACGTTGTTCAGTCAGAAATCAGCTATACGCTCGGTGACAACCTGGAGAACCTGATTCTGACCGGCAATAGCAGTATCAACGGCACAGGTAACGCACTGAACAACACCTTTGTCGGCAACTCGTACAACAATATATTCAATGGCGCGGGGGGCACCGACTTTGTTTCGTATGCCTATTCCAACTTTGGTGTCACCGTCGATCTGTCCAACACCGGCTCGCAATATACGTCCCAAGGCTACGATACTTTCGTGTCTATCGAGGGCGTCATCGGTACTGATGAATCCGATACGCTAACCGGCAATGCCCTGGCCAATATCCTTTACGGCGGCGCAGACAACGACACCCTCAATGGCGGTGCCGGCAACGACACCCTCGATGGCGGCAGTGGTGCCGACCGGATGACTGGCGGCGATGGTTCTGACATCTACTACGTCGACAATGTCGGCGATATCGTCAGCGAGACCAATGCCACGGCAAGCACTGGCGGCACCGATAGCGTCTATAGCTACCTCGACACCTACACCTTGGGTGACAACGTCGAGAACCTGCGCCTGCTGTCGACCGGCGCGGCCAACGGCACCGGTAACAGCCTCAATAACGTCATCGATGCAGCGGCCGGCAACAACATCCTCAATGGCGGTACCGGCATCGATACCGCGTCCTATGCCTATGCCACGGCGGCGGTCACGGCCAACCTGGCGCTGACCACTGCGCAAGCCACCGGTGGCTCCGGTTCAGACACCCTGTTGAACTTCGAGAACCTCACGGGCAGCAACTATCACGACAAGCTGACCGGTAACGCGCTTGCCAACACCCTCAGCGGCGGCCTGGGCAGTGACCAACTCAACGGCGCCGCCGGTGCCGACCGCCTGATCGGCGGCGATGGCTCCGACCTCTACTACGTCGACAATGCCGGCGATATCGTCAGCGAGACCAATGCTGTCACCGCCACCGGTGGCATCGACACCGTTTATAGCTCCATCAGTGCCTACACCCTGACTGACAACGTCGAGAACCTGCGCCTGCTGTCGACCGGCGCTGCCAACGGCACCGGCAACAGCCTCAACAATGTCATCGATGCCGGGGCCGGCAACAACATCCTCAATGGCGGTGCCGGTATCGATACCGCGTCCTATGCCTATGCCACGGCGGCAGTCACCGCCAACCTGACGCTGACCACCGCGCAAGTTACCGGTGGTTCCGGTTCAGACACCCTGTTGAACTTCGAGAACCTCACGGGCAGCGCCTATCACGACAAGCTGACCGGCAATGCGCTTGCCAACACCCTCAGCGGTGGCCTGGGCAACGACCAACTCAACGGCGCCGCCGGTGCCGACCGCCTGATCGGCGGCGATGGCTCCGACCTCTACTACGTCGACAATGCCGGCGATGTCGTCAGTGAAACCAATGCTGTTGCCAGCACCGGCGGCACCGATACCGTCTACAGCTTCCTGGGCGCCTACACCCTGGGTGACAATGTCGAGAACCTGCGCCTGCTGTCGACCGGCGCTGCCAACGGCACCGGTAACAGCCTCAACAACGTCATCGATGCCGGAGCCGGCAACAACATCCTCAATGGCGGCGCCGGTATCGATACCGCGTCCTATGCCTATGCCACGGCAGCGGTCACGGCCAACCTGGCACTGACCACTGCGCAAGCCACCGGTGGTTCCGGTTCAGACACCCTGCTGAACTTCGAAAACCTCACGGGCAGCGCCTATCACGACAACCTGACCGGTAACGCGCTTGCCAACACCCTCTCTGGCGGTGCCGGTAACGACACGCTCATCGGTGGCGCCGGCAACGACCTCCTGATCGGTGGCACGGGCCTGGACAAACTTTATGGTGGTGCCGGGGCCGACAAATTCGACTTCAATGCCTTGAATGAAATGGGCCTGGGCGCCGCCCTGCGCGATGTCATTGGCGACTTCAAGACCAGCGAAGGCGACAAGATCGACCTGTCGACCCTGGACGCCAACCTGGCGACGGCGGCCAACGATGCGTTCAGCTTCATTGGCTCCAGCGCATTCAGCAGCAACGCCACAGGGCAGGTACGGTTCGCCGGCGGCATTCTCTACGGCAGCACCGACGCCGACACCGCCGCGGAGTTCGAAATTCAGTTGCTGGGGGTAAGCAACTTGCAAACGGCCGACCTGATTGCCTGATAGAGGGTGATCGTACTGGCATGACAAAAGGCTGCCTTGGGCAGCCTTTTGTTTTTCTTGCGACTGCAGGGTTGGACGAAAGTCATCTGGCTCATTTCTGGCACCCCTCCCCGGGAACCCGGCACACATCCCGTGCGAGGCGACGACCGGGCAGGCGCAATGGCAAATGGCTACTTACAATGAATCCCACTATCTGCGCGGCCAGGAAGTTGAAGGTTGCCAACAGGATGCCCGGCGGTTTCACCCCGCCAGTCATCGATGACAACAAAATGACGCGGTTGCGTGGTTTTCCACTCGCCGCCCTGAATCAAGGAAATCAGACATGGCCGTGATAACAGGCACAACAAGCAGTGATGAACTATTCGGGACAAGTGAGCCCGACAGCATTACTGGCTTGGCGGGAGATGACATTCTCGACGGTGGTGCGGGCCTGGACACGCTGGACGGCGGCAGCGGGAATGACACCTATGTTCTCGACAAGATCGCCGAGCTGAAGTCTGACTTCACCACTGTATCCGGGATTTCCGGTTTCACGAGCCCCACCTACGCCATGTTCAACCACTGGCCTGGAACCGATCAGCTGCAAATCGACGCCATCTTCTTTGCCGAGTCATCCGGACTGTATTGGGGCCAAGGCAGTTACTACACCGCTGGCGGCAGCTTTGTCACCCAGTGGTTTTCCTTTGCAGATGTGGGGGGAGTAGCCTCCGAGCAGAGCATCACTGAAAGCTTTTTCTACAACTACCACGTAGATCAAATAGTGCAGGACAGTGGCGGTAGCGATCTGGTCAAGTCCAGCCTGGACAGCTATATCCTGGGCAGCACCCTGGAAAACCTGGAACTGACAGGCAGCGAAAATATCAATGGCTTTGGTAACAACCTGAATAATCGGCTGACCGGCAACAGCGGCGCCAATACCCTGGCGGGCTACGGTGGCGACGATGTATTGGACGGAGGCACGGGGGCCGACCTCATGCAGGGTGGCGATGGGGCCGACACCTATTACGTCGACAATCCCGGCGATGTGGTCAGCGAAACCAGCACGGGCGGCGTTGATCTGGTCGTCAGTTCCCTCGCCAACTACACGCTCGGCGCGAATATCGAGAATGGCCGCATTCTCTCGACCGGGAGCTCCAATCTGGCCGGCAACGCTCTCAACAACATACTCTACGCAGGTAGCGGCGAAAATCTTCTCGACGGTGGCGCAGGCGTCGATACCGCTTCATACCGCTATGCAGGCGCTGTCTCCATCGACTTGGGCATCAGCGGACCACAAGTCACAGTCGGCTCCGGCGTGGACACCCTGGAAAGCATCGAGTCGGTGATTGGAAGTCAGTTCAACGACACCCTGACGGGTAACGCGCAAGCCAATACCCTGGACGGCAATGTCGGCTTCGATCTTGTCCTGGGAGAAGGCGGCGACGATACCCTGATGGCCGAAGGGGGGTATTCGGCGGCGATGACCTGGTCGAGTGCCGGGCATTACACCGATGAATTTGGCAACCCTGGCGGCTTCGATGCCTGGTACTACCAAGGCGAAACCCTCGACGGCGGCACTGGCCGCGATAGCGTCAGTTATGCCAACGCCCAATCTGGTGTGGTTGTGAACCTGACCAGTGGCCTTGGGTATGCAACAGGTGCCATTGCCGTGCTCGACAGCCAGGCAAACGTTCTGGTCACCAGCAACGGGGATTTCATCTTCTCCGTGGAAGAAGCCATCGCAGACTTTGCCGACCATCTGTTCACTATCGAGAACATCGTCGGCAGTCGCTTTGGCGATGTTCTGACCGGCGATAATGCGGCCAATTTCCTCAACGGCGGGGCGGGTGCGGACACCCTGATCGGCGGACTCGGCAACGACACCTACTACGTCGATAACATTGGCGATGTCGTTACCGAAACCAATGCCACGGTCAGCACCGGCGGCAGCGACACGGTCTACAGCTTTCTCAGCGCCTACACCCTCGGCGCCAATGTCGAGAATGGTCGCGCCCTCTCGACCGGGGTCGCCGCCCTGACAGGCAACAGCCTCAACAACACCCTCTATGCCGGGGTCGGCAACAATGTCCTCAATGGCAGCACCGGCATCGACTCTGCCTCCTATCTTTATGCCACCAGCGCCGTCACCGTCAGCCTGGCCGTGACCACCGCCCAGGCCACCGGCAGCTCAGGCGCCGACACCCTGATCGCCATCGAAAACCTCACCGGCTCCAACTACAACGACACGCTCACGGGTAACGCCGCCGCCAACCTGCTGACCGGTGGCGCCGGTAACGATACGCTCGCCGGCGGTGCGGGCAATGACGTGCTCAATGGTGGCACAGGCCTCGACCGGATGACCGGCGGTGATGGGTCTGACGCCTATCACGTCGACAACGCGGGCGATGTCGTGATTGAAACCAATGCGACGGCCAGCACCGGCGGCAGCGACACGGTCTACAGCTACCTCAGCGCCTACACCCTCGGCGCCAATGTCGAGAACGGTAGCATCCTCGCCACCGGGGTCGCCGCCCTCACGGGCAACAGCCTCAACAACACCCTCTATACCGGGACCGGCAACAACGTCCTCGATGGCGGCATCGGGGCCGATACCTTGTCCTATGCCTTTGCCACTGCTGCAGTCACGGTCAACCTGGCGCTGACCACCGCGCAAGCCACCGGTGGTTCTGGCACAGACACCCTGTTGAATTTCGAGAACATCACCGGCTCGAACTACAACGACAAGCTCACGGGCAACGCCGCCGCCAACACGCTCAACGGAGGCGTCGGTAACGATACGCTCGACGGTGGGGCGGGCAATGACGTTTTGGATGGCGGCGCAGGCCTCGACCGGATGACGGGCGGTGATGGCTCCGACATCTACTACGTCGACAACGCTAGTGACGTCGTGGTTGAAACCAATGCGACGGCCAGCATTGGCGGCAGCGACACGGTCTTCAGCTTGCTCAGCGCCTACACCCTCGGCACCAATGTCGAGAGTGGTCGACTCCTCGCCACCGGAGTCGCCAGCCTGGCGGGCAATAGCCTCAACAACACCCTTTATGCCGGGGCCGGCAACAACGTGCTCAATGGCAGCACCGGCGTCGACACGGCCTCCTACGCCTATGCCGACAGCGCCGTCACCGCCAACCTGGCCGTGACTACAGCCCAGGCAACCGGTGGATCAGGCGCCGACACCCTGGTCGCCATCGAAAACCTCACCGGCTCCAACTACAACGACAGGCTCACGGGCAACGCCGCCGCCAACACGCTCAACGGTGGGGGCGGGAGCGACATCATGATCGGCGGTACGGGCAAGGATGTTCTCACCGGCGGTGCCGGCAACGACATCTTCGATTTCAACGCCCTCGCTGAAACGGGGCTGACCAGCGCCACCTGGGACATCATCACCGACTTCACCCGGGGAGCCGACAAGATTGATCTGTCGACGCTCGATGCCAACACGGCGACGGCCACCAATGAAGCCTTTAACTCGGTCATCGGCAGTACCGCTGCCTTCAGTGCGGCCGGGCAGTTGAAAGTTGCAGGGGGAGTGCTTTATGGCAACACCGATGCGGACAGCACCGCCGAGTTCGCCATCCAGATAGTCGGTATCAGCAATGTGACGACGGTGGATTTCATACTTTAACCCCAGTGCTTTCCGGTTCTTTTTCGGTTTACTCCAGCTTCACATGGCAAGTTTCTGGCCGGGGATTTGCCTTGCACAAAGAAAACCCTGAATCGCAGGATTCAGGGTTTTTTATGCCTGCGATTTAACAAACCCACCGTCACCGAAAAGTCCTACACCTCTCAAGCATCCCTTCCCTCAAGTCGCGCCCACCGTTCAGACACCGCTTTAGGAGGCCTCTCATAGAGCGCACACGCTTACATAGTGAAACTACTGCCGCAGCAAATCCGCCTGCATGCATTCACGTTTCATCGTAAGGAAACAACTCTTGAACAACCTTTTGAAGCTCCTCACTCTGTCGACAATCATTGCGACAGCCAGCGGCTGCGTCAGCTATAACAACAGCCAGCCGTCGTCGCCAATCGACAGCACCGTCAAGGCAGACCTCAAAGCGGACATCGCTGTAGGCGACGCCATTTCCGGCCAGTCTTCGGTGAACGTCCTGTTTGGCTTCCTCAAGTTTGGTGGCGACTCGCAGTTTGCAGACGGCGTCAGCTATGGCGGCCAGAGCGGCGGCTTGAGCAGCCTTGGCCTGGATCCCGTCAGTGCAGTCAAATCAGCAGCGGCCTACAAAGCGGTAAAAGCTAGCGGTGCCGACCTGATCGTCGCGCCTCGCTATGAAGTGAGCGAAGAAAACTACTTCATCTTCAAGAAAGTATCCGTCACGGTAAAAGGCAACAAAGGCAATATCCGCAGCATCCGCTGATTCATCCTCCCCAGGTGATTGTTCATCGACTCATCCATTGTGCTTTGGCAAACCGAAAAACCTGGCGCATTGCATGACGCAAGCAGTCATTGAAAAACTGCTGCTTGCCGACTTAGGAGTCGTTGTTACAGGCAAAAAACCCGCGCTCTTTGAACAGAGTTCGCGGGTTTTGTCGTTTCAAGCAGCAAGCCCCTCAGTACGCCATCGACCAACTCAAGGTGTAAGTCCGGCCACGTCCCTGGTAATCGTACAAGTACGCCGGCCCATAAGTCGGCGAGTAGAACAGCGTCGCGCGTTGCCCCCAGACCGTGCTGTATTCCTTGTCCAGCAGGTTCTGGATACCGCCGCTGAAGGTGCCGAATTCGGTGTCGCGGCTGCCCAGCAGGTCGAAGGTGGTATAGCCGCTGATCTTGTGGTCAGCGTCGTCTTCGAGGGTGAGGCGTGGTTGCCCTACAAACGGGCACTGGTTTTGTCGCCTTTCCAGCCGATGAAGGCCGTGGACTTCGACAGCGACGCATAGCGCGCATCGCGTTTAATCCATAGCCGGCCTGAGTACGAAACGTACTACGCCATTTGTTCCTCGACCCTCGCCTGCCCTCCGACACGTCCTGCCAGTGAACCCGGTATTTCCTGCCTGCTTTTCAGTAACTCCCGGCAGCTTAGAAGGGTGCTCACTTGTCATTCTCTTTCGCTGTTCAACCTGCTGCGGAAGACCTCATGACGGCCCTCACACCCAATGACGCTCACGACCCCTATCTGGCTTCACTACTTGGAAACCTTGGCAAACTGATCCATCAGGCACGCCAGAAGGTGCTGCGGGCGGTCGATACCGTTCAGGTGCAAACCTGTTGGCAGATTGGCCGACACATCGTTGAGTTCGAACAGAACGGCGCGCGACGGGCGAGGTATGGCAAAGAGTTACTGTCGACTTTGGCCAAAGTGCTGACTGCGGAATTCGGAAAGGGATTTGACGCTTCCAACCTTCGGTATATGCGTCTGTTCTATCAAGCCTTTCCAATTCGTGACGCACTGCGTCACGAATTGAGCTGGACCCACTACCGTCGCCTGCTTCGGGTTGAGAACGACAGTGCTCGTCTCTGGTACATGAACGAATCAGCCACCCAAAACTGGTCAAGCCGCGCCCTGGAACGCCAGATCAACACACTGTATTACGAACGCCTGCTGGCGAGTCGCGATCGCGGCAGCCTCAAGCAGGAGGCCGCCACCAACATTCAAAACATGAAGGCCAGCCCTCGGGATTTCATCCGCGATTCGGTAGTGCTGGAGTTTCTAGGTTTACCCAATGCCGGCAAGCTTCAGGAAAGCGAGATCGAACAAGCGTTGATCGACCAACTACAAGGCTTCTTGCTGGAGTTGGGCAGGGGCTTCGCGTTCATTGCCCGCCAGCAACGCCTCAGTACCGACTGCAAAGACTTCTACATCGATCTGGTGTTCTACAACTACTTGCTCAAGTGCTTCGTCATCTTCGATATCAAGCGCAGTGAACTGACCCATCAGGATGTGGGGCAGATGGAGATGTACGTAAGTATGTACGACGACCTGAAACGCAGCGCGCAAGACAGCCCCACCGTAGGCATCATTCTCTGTACGCAAAAGGATGAATCCGTGGTGCGTTACTCAGTGCAGGAAGGAAACGAGCAACTGCTCGCCAGCAAGTACAAGCTTGTCCTGCCGAGTGAAGAAGAATTCCGTAATGCACTGGATCGGATGGCACTTGAAGAGCGACTGCTTGATCAACCACTGCGCTGAGGCCAATGGATTGTTCATCAACGGCATCAAGACTATTGTTGGCAGCTACCCGCAAAGGTCCGACGCCGATGAATTTGCAGGAAACGCCTTCACTCGTCCCAACTCAAATCGAGTTGCCATTGCAACGCGTTGCGTCCGGCGAACCGTTCAAGGAAACCGCTGCAGACGGCTTTGTCCTCGGTGGTTTCACCTGGCGGCACCCTTCCCTGGACGCCGCTCGTCCGGTCGTTATCATCAATGCCGCCACCTCGGTTCGTTGTCGCCATTACTCGCGCTTCGCCGACTATCTGTTCGACCATGGCTTCGATGTCATCACCTATGACTACCGCGGGATCGGCGAGTCGCGGCCGGCATCGCTCAAAGGTCTCAAGGCTTCATGGACCGATTGGGGAGCACTGGATTTCGAGGCGATGCTCAAGCGTGCACAGCGTGAGTTCCCTGGGCATCCTATCGATGTGGTCGCCCACAGTTTTGGTGGCTGTGCAGCAGGCCTGGGGGCGTCCGGGCACCTGATTCGGCGTCTGGTGACGGTCGGTGCGCAATTCGCCTACTGGCGCGACTATGCACCTGCCCATCGCTGGCGCATGTTCGCCAAGTGGCATGTGCTGATGCCACTGGTGACGATGATCTACGGCTACTTTCCGGGCAAACGCCTCGGATGGCTGGAAGACACACCCGCCGGCGTGGTCCGTGACTGGAGCCTCTCCACTGCCCGTTACGAAAAACGCTCCAGCGGTCGCGCGATCAGCAAAACCGCCGGGCAGTTGCCCTTTGCCGGTGTCACCGCGCAAACCCTGGCCATCAGCATCAGCGACGATCCCTACGGCACGGTCCCGGCCATCGAACGCCTGCTCGGCTACTTCACCGGCAGCACAAACGCTCACTTGCGCATCCATCCCGAAGACATCGGTGAAGAAGAAGTCGGACATTTCGCCTTTTTTCGCAGCGCATACCAAGCCACACTATGGCCCATTGCATTGGCCTGGCTGCAAAACGGCGAACTGGCCCCCGATACCCCCGGGCGGCGAGTGCCACGCAACTAGGCCTTTTGCCCTTTCAACGAATACGGAACGACGCCCATGGCTTCCGCCAACAAGCAGCAAAAACGCGCCTCCCGCGCCAAGGCCAAAGCCAAGCAGAACCGCACCCAGCGGGCTGCCGCGCCGGTGGAACTGGACCCGAACGACGATCGCATCGACTTCGAGTCGGTGGACCTGACCGAACTGTTCAAGAAAATGATCGACGCCGAAAAGATCAGCCAGCAAGCCATGTGCACGGCCTTCCTCGAAGACCCTTTGCTGGAACTGGTATACGAGCAGGAAGGCGAAGAAGGCGCGATGGACTTCATCCTTGCCGCCTTGATCGAATACCGCCAGTGGTCTACCGAAACCGACGAGGCCGGCGCCCTGGCGTGGATCGAATCACCGGCCTTCCAGGCTGACTACGTGGCGGCGTCCGACGCCATTGCCGCGCAAACCCAACAGAAACCGAACTGAGTTCCCATGGCCTCCCTGAACAAGCAACAGAAACGCGCCAAGCGCGCAAAAGCCAAAGCCAAGCAGATCAATATCCACGGCAGAAAACCCGCCGCACTGGACGATGATGAACTCGGCCACCTCGCCGAGCCGATCCCGGAATACACCCTGGCGATGTTCAGCAAAATGCGTGACGCGGAAGCCGTCAGCCGCAGCGAAATGCTCTCGGTGTTGCTGACGAACCTCGCCTTTATCATCATCGACCATCCAGAACTGCTGGACATGGAAAACGCCGACGACGAAGGCATGGCCGCTACTCACCTGGCCGCCGACATGCTGATCGACTATCGCATGTGGGCCGACGGCATGGACCGCGACGCCGCCCAGGCATGGCTGAGCGAGCCGCAGTTCATTGCTGACTTCGGCGCTGCGCTGGATGTCTACCGCGAGTCGCAGGAAGTGTCGGAAGAAAAAGCCGAGTAAGGCTTACGACTCAAACAAAAACGGCCGCTTGTCATCGCAGACAGCGGCCGTTTTGCGTTACGCGGTATGGATCAGTTCAGCACCACAGCGCCACGTTTTTCCAGTTTACGGCGGCGCGCCACCAGCAAGCCGGCCGCTACTACCAAGGCACTGAGCAAGCCGGTCGCGAGGATTTCCACACGATGGGCATCCTGGAACAGCATGATGGTCAGGGCCGCAACGATGAATACGATCACCGCGTAGGTCAGGCCCGGGAACAGCCACATGCTGAAGGCGATTTTTTCCCCGCGCGCAATACGCTGCTTACGCATGCGCAGTTGCGAGATCGCAATCACCAGGTACACCAGCAATGCGATGGCGCCGGAGCTGGCCAGCAGGAATTCGAACACGGCAGCCGGAGCCACGTAGTTCGCGAACGTTGCCAGGAACGCAGCGCCGGTGGACAGCATCACCGCCCAGTACGGCGTACCGCTTTTGTTGGTGCGGGTGGACATCGCCGGCGCATCGCCGCGCTTGCCCAGGGAGAACAACATCCGCGACGACGTGTAGAGCGCCGAGTTCAGGCAGCTTGTCACGGCGACCAACACCACGATGTCGACGATCATCTTGGCGTTCGGGATGCCCATGCGCTCAAGCACTGTCTGGTAGGAACCCAGGCTCGCCAGTACCGGGTCGTTCCAAGGCACCAGGGCCACGACGATGAAGATCGATACGAGGTAGAACAAACCGATCCGCCAGATCACCGAGTTGGTGGCCTTGGAGATTTGCTTGCCCGGGTCTTTCGATTCCGCGGCCGCGATGGTCACGATCTCGGTACCCATGAAGGAAAACATGGTGGTCAGAATGGCACCCAGCACCGCGCCCATGCCGTTTGGCAGGAAGCCCTGGGTATCGAACAGGTGTGAAACGCCGCTGACCTGGCTGCCTGGCAGGAAGCCGAAGATCGCCATGAGGCCCAGAACAATGAAACCGATGATGGCCAACACTTTGATCAGGGCAAACCAGAACTCGAATTCACCGTAGTTTTTTACGCTGAACAGGTTGGTCACGGTCAGCAGCATCGTGATGACCAGAGCGAAGGCCCAGATGTCCACGCCAGGGAACCAGGCATGCAGGATGGTCGCGGCGGCGTTGGCTTCCAGTGGAATCACCAGCACCCAGAACCACCAGTACAGCCAGCCGATGGTGAAACCGGCCCAGTGACCGATCGCGCGGTCGGCGTAAGTCGAAAACGAACCGGTGTCCGGCGAGGCAACGGCCATTTCGCCGAGCATGCGCATGACCAACACCACCAACATGCCGGCGGCGGCGTAAGCCAACAGAACAGCCGGACCTGCAGCGGCGATGGCGTGACCCGAGCCAACGAACAAGCCGGCGCCGATAACCCCGGCAATCGACAGCATTGTCACGTGACGCGGTTTGAGCCCCTGTTCGAGGCCATTAGAGCTTTGGGTACTGCTCATTGAAACTACCTTTGTAAGGAGAAGCGAATGCGTGCATCCCGTTCGGCGATCCTTCTCGTAAAAAGAAGCCAACGGGGCGTTCTGGATTCTGCACGCAATAATTGCGCCAAAATATTTCAGAACCCTCTACCCCGGCGATCTCGCTTTGACTGGACGGTCATCGCAACCCATTGAATTTAATGGCACTTTGCCAGAACGTTACCCTGTGACCCACTTTGCGGGGCAAATCCGCGCACCGGAAACACACCTGAAAATGGCTCTGCGCACATTAAAAGTGCACAACCGGTGCATTTGGCCGGATAGCGCTTCCAACACCCTGTCAAAGCTGGCAACATCGCGCCTTTTTTTGCGACAGCCACCTCGCTTTTTATCGACAGGCAAGGTTCAAACGGCTGTTCGGTTGTTGATGGGGCGACAGTCTGCTGCGCCGATGCGACAACCTGCCCCACGCCAGCCGTTTACCGTCCGTAGCGCTGTTGGCTGCCATTGAAACGCTATGCTAGGTTGGCCGCCTCGCCAGGAAGGCCACCAACAGCAGGAGCGCAACATATATGAGGAACGCACATGGCTGAGGCCACGCCCGCGCTTGAAATCCGCAACTTGCACAAACGCTACGGTTCGCTGGAGGTGCTCAAAGGCATCTCGCTGACCGCCCGCGACGGCGACGTGATCTCGATCCTGGGTTCTTCCGGCTCCGGCAAGTCCACGTTCCTGCGCTGCATCAACCTGCTGGAAAATCCGCACCAGGGCCAGATCCTGGTCGCCGGCGAAGAACTCAAGCTCAAGGCCGCGAAGAACGGTGAACTGGTTGCCGCCGACGGCAAGCAGATCAATCGCCTGCGCAGCGAAATCGGTTTTGTGTTTCAAAACTTTAATCTGTGGCCGCACATGAGCGTGCTCGACAACATCATCGAAGCCCCGCGCCGCGTGCTCGGCCAGAGCAAGGCCGAAGCCATCGAAGTCGCCGAAGCCCTGCTGGCCAAGGTCGGCATCGCCGACAAGCGCCATGCCTACCCGGCGCAGTTGTCCGGCGGTCAGCAACAGAGGGCAGCCATCGCCCGCACCCTGGCCATGCAGCCCAAGGTCATCCTGTTCGACGAGCCCACCTCGGCGCTTGACCCGGAAATGGTCCAGGAAGTACTTAATGTCATCCGCGCACTGGCCGAAGAAGGCCGCACCATGCTGCTCGTGACCCATGAAATGGGCTTTGCCCGTCAGGTCTCCAGCGAAGTGGTGTTCCTTCACCAGGGCTTGGTAGAAGAGCAAGGATCGCCACAGCAGGTGTTTGAAAACCCGCTTTCGGCGCGCTGCAAACAATTCATGTCCAGCAACCGCTAACGGAGCTACCCACATGCAGAACTACAAAAAGGTCTTCCTGGCTGCCGCCGTCACCCTGGCGTTCAGCGCCGGTGCCATGGCCGAAACCCTGAAGATGGGCATCGAAGCGGCTTACCCGCCGTTCAACAATAAAGATGCCAGTGGCAATGTCGTCGGCTTCGACAAAGAGATCGGCGACGCCCTGTGCGCCAAGATGAAAGTCGAGTGCACCGTCGTGACCTCCGACTGGGACGGCATCATCCCGGCCTTGAACGCCAAGAAGTTCGACTTCCTGATCTCCTCGATGTCGATCACCGACGAGCGCAAGCAAGCGGTGGACTTCACCGACCCGTACTACTCCAACAAGCTGCAATTCATCGCCAAGAAAGACGTCGACTTCAAAACCGACAAGGCTTCGGTCAAAGGCAAGATCATCGGTGCCCAGCGCGCGACCCTGGCCGGTACCTTCCTGGAAGACAACTATGGTGACGACATCACCATCAAGCTCTACGACACCCAGGAAAACGCTTACCTCGACCTGACTTCCGGCCGCCTGGACGGCATCCTGGCCGACAAGTACGTCAACTACGAGTGGCTCAAAAGCGACGCTGGCCGTGACTACGAGTTCAAGGGCGACCCAGTGGAAGAAAGCGACAAGATCGGTATTGCCGTGCGTAAAAACGATCCGATCCGCGTGAAGCTGAACGCCGCGCTGAAAGAAATCGTCGCTGACGGCACCTACAAGAAAATCAACGACAAGTACTTCCCGTTCAGCATCTACTGATTCTGACCTGCCGGACCGGCGCCCTCCTCGGGCGGTGCCGGTCCCCGGCCTTGCCTGCCGCGATTTGAAAAGAAATCCATGATTATCGACCTCTACGGATTCGGCCCGGCGCTCGCCGCTGGCGCGCTGATGACTGTGAAACTGGCACTCTCGGCCCTGTGCCTGGGGCTGGTGCTCGGTCTGTTCGGCGCCTTGGCCAAGACTTCCCCGTACAAGCCGCTGCAATGGCTTGGCGGCACATATTCGACCCTGGTTCGCGGCATCCCGGAATTGCTCTGGGTGCTGTTGATCTACTTCGGCACAGTCAATTTGATGCGGGCCCTGGGCGAGTTTTTCGGCAACCCCGATCTCGAACTCAACGCCTTCGCCGCCGGTGTGATTGCGCTGGGCCTGTGCTTCGGCGCCTACGCCACCGAAGTGTTTCGCGGCGCGATCCTCGCCATCCCCAAAGGCCATCGTGAAGCCGGCGTGGCCTTGGGCCTGTCGAAGTGGCGCATCTTCACCCGGTTGATCATGCCGCAGATGTGGCGCATCGCCCTGCCCGGCCTGGGCAACCTGTTCATGATCCTGATGAAGGATACCGCGCTGGTGTCGGTGATCGGCCTGGAAGAAATCATGCGTCACGCGCAAATCGGCGTGACCGTCTCCAAACAGCCGTTCACCTTCTATATGGTGGCCGCGTTCATGTACCTGGGCCTGACGGTGCTGGCGATGACCGGCATGTACTTCCTGGAAAAACGCGCCGCTCGCGGCTTCGCGAGGAGCACCCAATGAACTGGGAAGTCATCATCAAGTGGCTGCCGAAACTGGCCCAGGGCGCGACGCTGACCCTGGAACTGGTGGCCATCGCCGTGATCGCCGGTTTACTGCTGGCCATTCCGCTGGGCATCGCCCGCTCGTCGCGCCTGTGGTGGGTGCGGGCATTTCCCTACGGCTACATCTTCTTTTTCCGTGGCACTCCGCTGCTGGTTCAACTGTTCCTGGTCTACTACGGCCTGGCACAGTTCGACGTGATCCGTAACAGTTCGATGTGGCCGTACCTGCGCGATCCGTTCTGGTGCGCCACGGCGACCATGACCCTGCACACGGCGGCCTATATTGCGGAAATCCTGCGTGGCGCCATTCAGGCGATTCCACCGGGCGAGATCGAAGCGGCGCGAGCACTGGGCATGTCCAAACCCAAGGCGCTGTTCTACATCATGCTGCCGCGCGCCGCGCGCATCGGCTTACCGGCCTACAGCAACGAAGTGATCCTGATGCTCAAGGCCAGTGCCCTGGCCAGCACCGTGACTTTGCTGGAGCTGACCGGCATGGCCCGCACCATCATTGCCCGGACCTACCTGCCGGTGGAGATCTTCTTCGCCGCGGGCATGTTCTACCTGGTGATGGCCTACGTGCTGGTGCGCGGCTTCAAGCTGCTGGAGCGCTGGTTGCGCGTCGATGCCTGCCAAGGGCGTTGAACCCTGCGTGTTGACGGGCGAGGCGCTGCTCGCCCGTTTCACCGCGCTGGATGCTTTTCTGACAAAGCATCAGGCCCTATGGAAGCCTCGCCCGTTCACTCATCTGCGGCTTCCCTGGGAAGCGTCCTACCCGGAGTTAGCCTCATGGCTACGCGGGCGAACGCTGGACGACGCGGAAAACGCTCACAACCAACCTGCCCTTCTCAATGCACCGGAACCCTTTGCTTCCTTGGCAACGATGTCCGTTGCTTTGAGTGCTGTGGATGAACTGCCCGCCCGCGTGCTCGAAGCGCCCGGTCATCGATTGAACGTCGACGTACCTGGGCGTAAATGGCAGCAGATCGAAGCCTTCTCCAGCCGATTGCAATTTTCCGAGGCGCCGCTGCATTGGCTGGACTGGTGCTCGGGCAAGGGCCATCTGGGGCGCCGCCTGCTGCAACCGGGGCAACAACTGACATGCCTGGAATACGACCCGGCCTTGGTAGCCAGCGGCCAGGCACTCAGCCAGCGTCATCACCTGCACGCTCTTCATACTGAGCAGGACGTGCTCGCGGCAGACGCAGCCTCTTTACTGAGTGCGCATCACACACCCGTCGCGCTTCACGCCTGCGGTGATTTGCATGTGCGGCTGATTCAACTCGCCAGCGCCACAGGCTGTAAACAAATCGCTATTGCGCCGTGCTGCTACAACCGGATCAGTCTTGCCCAATACTCGCCGATTTCCTCGGCGGCCAAAGCCTCCGGCTTACAACTTTCCCTCGACGACCTTGCGCTACCGATGAGCGAAACGGTCACCGCCGGCGCCCGCGTGCGACGGCAGCGCGACACCTCCATGGCCCGGCGTCTGGGCTTCGACTTGCTGCAACGGCAACTGCGCGGCATGGAGGAGTACCTGCCAACCCCGTCCCTGCCCAGCGCCTGGCTGGACAAATCCTTCGCCGATTACTGCCATCACCTGGCCGCACTCAAAGAGTTATCCACAATCGGCCCGCAAGATTGGCCAGCCCTGGAAGCCGCCGGTTGGCAGCGACTGGCCGAGGTGCGCAACCTGGAGCTACTACGCGGACTTTTCCGACGTCCGTTGGAGCTTTGGCTGGTCCTTGACCGGGCACTTTTCCTCACCGAGCAGGGCTACAGTGTCCGTGTCGGAACGTTCTGCGAAACTCCACTCACGCCGCGTAATTTCCTGCTCCTGGCCGAACTCGCTTAAACACATCCGGCCTGTGGATAACTCTGTTGATGGAAATATCGTGGATCCAATATCCATGCCAGTTTCAGAAGTAAATCCATACTGTTCATTTTTTGTACACGTACATAAAAAATCGAAAAAACAGGTATTTGCGAACAAATGAGAACAGATCCACAATTTCGGCCTAAACACGGTGCGCGGCCAAATGCATTGTGCATAAGCATTTAATGAAAACGACATAAACGCCTAATCCGGGACCGCTGACGGGGGAAATTGCACCGCTGCACTTCTCTTGATATACACAAACGCCAGGGCGCCAGCAGCGCGGCCACGAACAAGAACATTCTCCCGACAGGATGCGCCAGTGACGTTCATTTCCTACGCACAGAATTTCGAAGACATACGCCTGTGGCGCGCCCTCAAAACCGTCGAAAACGGCTTCTACATCGACGTCGGGGCAAACGATCCCACCCACGACTCCGTCACCAAGGCGTTCTACGACAACGGCTGGACCGGCATCAACGTCGAACCGATGCCCAACTACTTCGAAGCCCTGTGCCAGCAACGTCCCAAAGACACCAACCTGCAATGTGCGGCCGGGGAAAGTGCAGACGAACTGACCTTCTACGGCATCGCCGGCACCGGCCTCTCGACCCTCGACCCGGCCATGGCGAAAATGCACAAAGACGCCGGCATGGACGTGCGCAGCCAAACGATCAAGTCCCGCTCCCTGAGCTCCATCTGCGAAGAACACGCCCGGGGCCGCGCCATTCACTTCCTGAAAATCGACGTCGAAGGCCACGAAGAAACCGTCCTGCGCGGCATGGACTTCAGCCAATGGCGGCCATGGGTAATCCTCATCGAAACCCCATGGAAACGCGACCAGACCTGGGAAAACCTGGTCATTGACGCCGGTTACCACTCGATCCTGTTCGACGGCATCAATACCTACTACCTCGCCGAAGAACACCTGAACCTCAAACCCGCCTTCGATATCCCGCCGTGCAACCTGGACGAGTTCCAGTTCTGCAAAGGCCACAAGTTCAGCCACCCCGTCAGCGACGCCGAACACCAGCTCGCCGCCGCCCTGCAACGCGCCGAACAGGCCGAAGCACAGCTACGCGCGATGCAAAACAGTCGAACCTGGCAAGCCATTCAGAAACTCAAGAAAACCCTGCTGCGCGCCTGACCTGAAGCCCGCGCAAAAATAGTCAGAATTCAGGGGTTTACAGAACTCATCCAATCGCTATAATCGTCGCCCTGACACGCCGGTATAGCTCAGATGGTAGAGCAACTGACTTGTAATCAGTAGGTCCCGGGTTCGATTCCTGGTGCCGGCACCATACAAAACAAAGCCCTCGTAGCAATACGAGGGCTTTGTTGTTTCCGGGGTTTGGAAAAGCGTTCTTAGTGACCCGCGCTCTGACCACCGTCCACGTGCAGGATTTCGCCTGTAACGAACTTGGCGCCGTCCAGATACACGACCGCTTGCGCAATATCATCGACCTCGCCCATGTGCCCGACCGGGTGCAGATTGCCCAGTGCTGCGTGGGTTTCTTCGCCGTGCATTGGGGTCTTGATGATGCCGGGGCTGACCGCGTTCACCCGGATTCCGCGCTTGGCGTATTCGATGGCCAGGGATTTGGTTGCCGCGTTGAGGCCGCCCTTGGTCAGCGATGCCAGCACCGATGGCACGCCGTCGATGGCGTGGTCCACCAGGCTGGTGGTGATGTTGACGACGTGGCCGCTGCCCTGCTTTTCCATTTCGGCGATGGCGAGTTGGGTGATGTAGAAGAAGCCATTGACGTTCACCGACAACACGTTGGCGTAATCTTCTGCGGTGTACGCGGTGAACGGTTTGGCGATGAAGATCCCGGCGTTGTTGACCAGGGTATCGATGCGACCGAAACGGGAGATCGCTTCACGGATGACGCGCTGAGCGGTTTGCGGCTCGCCGATGTCACCGGCCACGGTGAGAATGTCCGGATCGGTGGACGGTTTGATCGAGCGCGAAGTGGCAACGATTCGGTAACCGAGTTCACGAAAGGCTTTGACCATCCCGTCGCCGAGACCTTGGGATGCGCCGGTGATGACGATGACTTTTTTCGAACTGCTCATGATGAAGACCTCTGACAATTAAAAGTGGGGTAGAAAATCGGTAATCAGGCTTCAGCCGATGCCTTGGCCATTTGTCGCAACATCTGTTCGTAGTACTCGACCGATTGCGAACCGGACACCAGGTGCTGACCGTTGAGCACCATGGCCGGGACCGAATTGATGCCGCGCTGCTGGTAGTACGCTTCAAGCTCGCGCACCTCATCGGCGAACGCACCGGACGCCAGCACCTCTTGTGCACTTGCCCCATCCAGCCCCGCTTCAGTCGCCAGCCGCACCAGTGTCGACGGATCACTCGGGTTCTGGCCTTCGCTGAAGTAGGCCTGTAGCAGCACTTTCTTGAGCTCGACCTGCCGCCCCTCCTGCAACGCCCACAGCAACAAACGGTGCGCATCGAAGGTGTTGTAGAAATGCGTGCGTTTTTCCAGATCGAACTTGAAGCCGATGGCCTCGCCGCGAGCGATCTGCATGGCCTTGCCGGCGGCGACGTCGTCGGCGGTCCTCCCGTACTTGCGCATCAGGTGTTCGACCGCTTGCTCACCTTCGGCCGGCATGTTCGGGTTCAACTCGAACGGCTTGTAGGTCAGCTCGACCGAGACTTCCCCGGCCACGTTCTCGATCGCCTGCTCCAGCGCCGTCGCCCCCAGTGCGCACCAAGGGCACACCACATCGGAAATGAAATCGATGGTGACGGAGGACGTCATGACTTTCCCTCCGCCTCGGCCAGTTGCTTGCGGTACTGGGTGGTGGTGATCCCGGCGTAGCCCCAGTTATCGGTGTCGACTTCCTCGATCACGATGTGGGTCAGGTCAGGGCGTTTGTTGAGGACGCGTTCCAGTGTTTCAGTGATCTCGGCAATCACCTGAGCTTTCTGCTCAGTGGTAACGCCATCGCGGGTGATGCGTACGGTTACGAAAGGCATGAGGGAAACTCCAGTGACCTTCCCGTCGGAATGATGGGAGAGGCGTTGGAGATGAATGTAGGGGGTTATGTCCGGGTGAAAAAGGTGGGGGCGGGAACTTCATTCGTTACATGGGGTAATGAATAAAATAGAACGAATGCAAAGTACGCCCTGCTCCCAATCCAGGAACGGTTCCTCACGCAATCCCGGGGAACTGTAGGAGCCGGCTTGCCGGCGATGGACTCAAGTGCGCCGCGTTTATCCAGTTCATGCACGTAATCGTTAACGACCATCGCTGGCAAGCCAGCTCCTACAGGAGACCGCGTCCTGGTGGAAATGATGTGAACGCCAAACTGTAGGAGCCGGCTTGCCGGCGATGGACTCAAGTACGCCGCGTTTATCCAGCTCATGCGCGTAATCGTTAGCGACCATCGCTGGCAAGTCGCATCGCAGCTCCTACAAAGGGCCATGCCCACGCAAACCAGTGAAAGAAGCAAAAAAAACCCCGAGCCAGTCGGGGTTTTTTCTTTTTGTCAGCCTGTGATCAGGCCTCGATACCGCAACCGATCATCAGAAAATATTGATCGGATAATCCACGAACACACGCACTTCGTTACCGCTGACGTTGTACTCGCTCGACTTCTGCGACACGCGCAACACCGAGCTGCGCAGTTTCACGCTGAGGTCTTTAGCCGGGCCGCTTTGGACGACATATTTGATCTGGTTGAAGATCTCGCGTTCGGTGCCGCCTTCACTGGTGGAGGTGGTGATGTTGTCACCGCGCACGTAGGCGAAGTTGTAGCTCAGGCCCGGTACACCGAAAGTGCTGAAGTCCAGACCGTAGCCCACTTGCCAGCTGCGCTCGTCTTCGGCGTTGAAGTCGGACCAGTAGGAGTTCGCCAGGTAGATGGTGTTTCCACCGTCGCCGACGCGACCTTGATCTTTCTGGTAGCCGCCGTAGGCGTAGCCCAGGTTGCTGTCGCCGGTGCTGCGCTGGTGTGCGAGGGTGAACGAGTGCGGGCCAGTGATGAAGGTGGCGGCCAGGCTCCAGATCTTGTTGTCGTCGCCGGTGATACCGTTTTCGCGGACGTAGGAATCGTCAAGCTTGGTGCGGTAGCCGTTGAAGTCCAGGGTCAGGGACTGATCCTTGTCGATCGGGAACACGTAGTTGGCGTTCACGTATTGCTTCTTCAGCACGTCTTCGACGTCGGAAGCGTACAGCGCAGCCTTGAACTGTTCGGTGAACTGGTAGCTACCGCCCAATACGTTGATCGACTTCAAGCCACCGCTGTCACGGCCTTCAGCGCTTTTACGCGATTCGGCGGTGAAGCGACCGGCGTCCAGTTGCAGGCCTTTGATTTCTTTGGAAGTGATCAGGGTGCCGGTGTAGCTTTCTGGCAACAGGCGCGAGTTGTCGTAGTTCAGCACCGGCAGGGCCGGCATCTGGTCGCCGTAGGTCAGGGTGGTGCTGGACAGGCGGAACTTGATCGCCGCGCCGCCCTTGGACAGGTCGTCAGCCGGCTGGCCGCTGTCGCCCTTCTTGAAGAAGTCGATGCCTTGCGCGCCGCTACGGTCTTCGCTGCGCTCCAGGTTCAAAGCGTACAGACCGAAAGCGTCCACACCCACACCCACGGTGCCTTGGGTGAAGCCGGACGAGAACGTACCGATGGCCGCCTGGCCCCACTCGGATTTATCCGGGTTGCCGTCTTTGTAGTCACGATTGATGTAGGCGTTGCGCAACAGCACTTTGAGGCTGCTGTCTTCAACAAAACCCTTGGATTCGGCTTGGTCATTAGCCATGGCCTGCGTTGCGCTCAAAATCCCCAGAGCGATCAGGCTGATTCGCTTGTTCAACATTTTTTTTTTTCCTTAATACGGTTGATACGCGCTGTGTCGAATGGCCGAAACGGCGCTATCGCGCTCTTATTTCAAGGCGAAAACAAAAAGGCCCGCCCACGATTTCTCGCGGCGGGCCTTTTATTGTTTTTGAGTCGTGGCGGTCGGCCACAGGCGTTGGGCCGAATCGTAGCCGCGCCCTTAACGGTGTGTCAATTTCATGAATCTTCTACAAACAGGCAAAAAACGTCTAAGAAACTGCTTTACGCGGCAGGAATACTCAATCAACGCACCCTTCGAGCCCGCAAGCTGCTACGGAGCTGGATGAGTCCTGATCCGGAAGCGACTGACCCAGCCACTGTGCAAATGCCTGGGGTTTGCCCAGCCATGGCCCGATATCGACCAAGGTGAATTGGTCATTGTGCTCAAGCACCAGGGTCGGAAAACCCTGCCCGCCAACTTTTGCCAGGAAAGCCCGGCTGCTCCTGATGTGACCTTCGGTGTCGGCCGCCCGGAAGGCCCCTTCGAAGGCATGAGGGTCCAGCCCCATGCCGTGGGCCAGTTCAAACAGTACCAATTCGTCGGCAATGCGGCGCCCTTCCACGTAGTGAGCACTTTGCAAACGCCCCAACAACTCCAGCCCGCGACCGGCCATTTGCTCGGCAGCCAGTACGGCGGCGATAGGTGGCGCCGAGTCGAACACAGCGGTGTGATCACGCAGCAAACCTTCGAAATAGGCTTCGCCGAACGGCTGCCCGCTGTATTCGGCGATGCGCCGGTCGTGGGGCATGACGTAATTGCGCAGTTGTGGCGAAACCTTTTGCCGATTAGCCCCCGTCATCATGCCGCCGCCGTGGGCAATCACGGGCAGCACAGCCTGGGCGGCTTGCACCAGCGGTTTGGCGCCGTAGCACCAACCGCACAACGGGTCGTAGATGTAATGCAGGATCATGGGAAAGCTCCGACAGAAATTGGGGAAAATTCGATGCCGACAGATTAGTGCCACAGCGGTCCTGGAAAAACGCCGGATCAGCTTTCAGTCTGTTGCTTGAATCGGTCGAATGGTCGCCCGGCCTCTTGTACTAACGCAGACACAATTCGAAACAATCAAATGAGATAAGTTCTCAATAACAGCTAACGACAGCAAATGACAAGCATTACTATTCTCGCCTCTTGCACGCTTCACCCTAAAAATCCTACGGATGCGCTCTTCAATGTCTGCCCCTTTTCGCCTTGCGCCCTACAGCCTTGGGCTCTCTGCCTTGTTGTCTGCCGGTTTTGCCTACGCTGCACCCACCACCTTACCTGCCACATCGATCAGCGCCGAAGCTGAGGCTGACGACCCGCGCGTGACTCAAACCAGCACCGCGACCCGGACCGCCACACCGGTGCGTTACGTGCCACAAGCCATCGACTCGATCAAAACCTCGAACGTGATGGATTACGGCACCAACGATCTGGGCACTGCCCTCAGCGGCATCCCCAACGTCAGCAGCGGCGCCGACACTCGCTTCGACAGCCTGCGCATCCGCGGTTTCGACGCCAGCAACGACTTCTATCTCGATGGCATTCGCGACGACAGCCAGTACGTGCGCGACTTGCACAACATCGAACGCATCGACGTTTTGAAAGGCCCCGCCGCCGTGTTATATGGCCGTGGCAGCCAGGGCGGCATCGTCAACCGGGTGAGCAAGCTGCCCGAGTTCGGTCGCCGCTCGACCATCGAAGCCCAGGGTGGCAGCGAAGACTTGCGCAGCCTCTATGCCGACCTCAGCACCGACCCTACGGAGAACATCAGCCTGCGCCTGAACATGGGCAACATGGACGAGAACAGCTTCCGCGATGGCGTGAGCGGTAATCGCCAGTTGTTCGCGCCCTCGATGAGCTGGCAGCTGACACCCGACCTGAACTGGTTGGTGCAGTACGAATACAGCCGCTACAACCGCACGCCAGATCGTGGAATCCCCGGCGTAAACGGTCGCCCGGCCGACGTGGGACGCGATACCACCTACGGCAGCGAAAACGATTTCATCGACGACAAGGCGCAGTCCCTGCGCTCGAAACTCACTTATGAACTGAGCGACAACTGGCAACTGCGCCAGACCCTGGGCGTATTCAAGCTCGACAGCGATTTCGACAATACTTACTTGAGTGGTTATGTCCCGGCTACTAACAAGGTCACGCGCCAGCACTGGCAGCAGGACCTGAACACCCGCAACCTCTACAACAACGTCGAGCTCGAAGGTGGCTTCGATACCTTCGGCCTGGAGCACCGCCTGCTCACCGGTATCGAAATCGGCAGCCAGCGCCGCGACCCACTGTTGTACACCGCCGCCACTTCCGGGCCGGGCAGTTCACCGGTGCCGGCACTGGACCTGTACACCCCCGACCGCAACTTGCGCCATACCGGGCGCATGGTGGTGTCGAGCAATACCCACACCGAGGTCGAGAGCCGCGCGGTATATGTGCAGGATCAACTGCGCCTGAACGATCAATGGCAATTGCTCGCCGGTCTGCGTTACGACACGTTCGATATCGAGTCGACCAACAAGGTGCGCAACATCTCCGAAGACAGTGACAGCCACAGCACCAGCCCTCGTGTTGGCGTGGTCTGGACGCCGCTGCAAAATCACTCCTTCTATGCCTCCTGGAGCAAGACGTTCTCGCCGGTCGGCGGTGGTTTGATCGGCATCACTCCAGGTGCGGCCGGTAACAGCAATGACCTGAGCCCCGAGCTGACCAAGCAGAAGGAAATCGGCGTGAAGAGTGACTGGCTCGACGATCGCCTGAGCACCACGCTGGCGATCTATGAGCTGGAACTCTACAACCGCCGCACCAGCGACCCGAACAACCCGACCATTACCCTGCTTTCCGGGCTGCAACGCTCTCGCGGGATCGAACTGACCGCCGCCGGCAGGATTACCGGCAACTGGTACATGCGCGGTGGCGTGGGTCTGCAGGACGCAACCATCGAAGAAGACAACAACGGCCTGGAAGGCAAGCGCATCAATAACGTGGCCAAGCACAACGCCAGCCTGTTCCTGACCTGGAAACCGGAAATGGGCTGGTACGCCGAAACAGGTCTGACCCTGGTCGGCGACCGCTATGCCGACAACCTCAACACCACCGTGTTGCCGGGCTATGGCCGCTGGGATGCATTGGCCGGTTTCCGCCAGAAGGAATGGGATGTGCGCGCGGCGCTGAACAACATCACTGACAAGACGTATTACTCGTCGGCGACCAGTGCATTCCAGATCCAGCCGGGGGCACCGCGTAGCCTGGTGGTGACGGGCACCTACAGCTTCTAAACACCACAACACTTGTAGGAGCTGGCTTGCCAGCGATGGCAATTTTTCATTCAACACTGATGTTGAATGTGATGACCTCATCGCTGGCAAGCCAGCTCCTACAGGAGGTCTGGCGGCAAAACCGTTGGGCAAAAAAAAGCGCTGCCATCCCGGCAGCGCTTTTTTTTGATCAATCCGTTGTTGTTCTTCTTATCCTTCCATTACATCCCACAACGCATCCAGTTCCGCCTCGCTGAATAAACCAGCAGGGTAACGCTCGATCATCGTCCGGCGCGGATCAGTATCGCTGATCTGACGCATTCCATTGGACTTGAACCAGTGCGCCAGAATCTGGAGCGATTCGCTGTTTACTGCCAGGGGATGCAACGCCTTGTCGCTAACTACGTTCACTTCGGCGTTCATTTCAGCGCTCTCTCCCCGTTTGTGAGCGGCTAACTTATCCAAGGTTTATGACAGAACATCGAAGTCCTCCCCCTCCCCGAGTTACAGCAGCAGAGATACAAGAGCTGTGCCAAGGTTTCTGAAGTGTGGGAAAGCGGATACAAAAAAGCCCGCAACCCTTAAGGGCCGCGGGCTCTGTACATCGCTGAAGGCTGATCGACAGCCTGAGGAATTTCGCAATCAACTCAAGCTGTTACAACCTCACTCACTCCTTGTGCGGCGCGGGTTGCTGCTGGGTAAGGCAGTGAATATTGCCACCCCCCAGTAACAGTTCGCGGCCAGGCACCATCACCACCTCATGCTGTGGGAACAGGTTCTGCAGGATTTCCTTTGCCGGGCCATCCTGCGGGTCATCAAAGCACGGCGCGATGATGCCGCCGTTGACGATCAGGAAGTTCACGTAGGAACCGGCCAGACGAACAGTCGGGTTACGTTCCTGAGTACCGTCCACCGGATCGACACCGGCGCACTCTTGCTCGGTCGCAAACAACGGACCCGGGATTGGCATCTTGTGCACCGTGAATGGGCGGCCCTTGGCGTCGGTGCTGCTTTGCAGCACTTTCATCGCGGCCTGGCAGCGCGGGTAGTTCGGGTCCTGCGGATCATCGGTCCAGGCCAACAGCACTTCACCTGGGCGCACGTAGCAGCAGAAGTTATCCACATGGCCGTCGGTTTCGTCGTTGAACAAGCCATCTGGCAGCCAGATGATTTTATCCACAGCCAGGTTCGCACTCAGGACCGCTTCGATTTCCGCGCGGTTCATGTGCGGGTTGCGATTGCGGTTGAGCAGGCATTCTTCGGTGGTGATCAGGGTGCCTTCGCCGTCGACGTGAATCGAACCACCTTCAAGCACGAAGCCTTCAGTGCGGTAGCGCGGGCTGCGCTCGATCTCGAGGATCTTGCCGCCGACCTGCGAGTCGCGGTTCCACGGCGAATACAGGCCGCCGTCGAAGCCGCCCCACGAATTGAAGTCCCAGTTCACGCCACGGACTTCACCCTTGTTATTGATGACAAAGGTCGGGCCGGTGTCGCGGACCCAGGCATCGTCACTGGACATTTCCACTACACGAATATTCGGCACGTCCAGACGGGCACGGGCGTTTTCGTACTGGCCAGCGGAAACCACCACGGTTACCGGTTCGAAACGGGCTATGGCCTTGGCCACTGCCACGTGCGCGGCTTGTGCCGGCTTGCCACCCAGGCGCCAGTTGTCCGGGCGCTCGGGCCAGATCATCCAGGTTTGGGTTTGGGGTGCCCATTCGGCCGGCATGTAGAAGCCGTCGGCGCGAGGGGTGCTGTTCAACGTGGTCATGGCTCAGGACTCCGCAGTGGCATTGATGCCTGACAGAAATGGAAAGCGCAGTGGTACACGCCGTGGACTGCGCCACTTTATATCCGATAAATATCGGCTTTTAAAGCACCATACATCCAGCAATACAAAAACAATCAATAAAAAGCCGATAACAATCGAATTAACACAACTACCCCTGTAGGAGCGAGCTTGCTCGCGATAGCGCTCTTCCAGTCGAAAAATGGTGACTGACATGACCTCATCGCGAGCAGGCTCGCTCCTACAGGGGCTGTGTTTACAGCCCTTGCGCGAGCACCTTCGACAGCATGTCCACGAAGAAATCCACGCTCTGGCGCGAAGTGACCATCGGTGGCTTGATCTTGAGGATGTTCAGGTAATCGCCGGTCGGCTGCATGAAGATCCCCAGTTCACGCAAGCGATCGCACAGCGCGGTGGTTTCTTCGGTGGCCGGCTCCAGGGTTTCGCGGTTGCGGATCAGTTCGACGCCCAGGTAGAAACCGGAACCGTGCACCGCGCCCACTAACGGATGAATATCGATCAAGGCTTCTAGGCGCTTCTTGAAGTGCCCGCCAACGATCTGGGCGTTCTCCCAGAGTTTTTCTTCTTCCATCACATCCAGCACGGCCATGCCGACCTGGCAACTGACCGGGCTGCCGCCAGCAGAGGAGAAGAAGTACCCCTCGGCCTCCAGCGCCTCGGCGATTTCCCGGCGAGTGATGACCGCACCCAGTGGCTGGCCATTGCCCATGCCCTTGGCCATGGTGATGATGTCCGGCACTACGCCCTGCTCTTCGAAGCCCCAGAAGAAATCGCCCATGCGCCCGTAGCCGACCTGCACTTCATCGGCGATGCACACGCCGCCCCGGGCCCTGACCATGCCATAGACCTGCTTCAAGTAGCCCGGTGGCAGCGAGATACCGCCCGCATTGCCATACACCGGTTCGCAGATGAAACCGGCCAGTTGGCGTTTCTGCTCAGCGACTTTCGCCAGGTTGTGTTCGACGCTGCGCACATAATCCGGCGCGCTGTCGGGGCCACGGAATTCACCGCGATAGGTGTTTGGCGCGGTCACCGGGTGCACCCAGTCCGGGCGGCTGCTCAGTGCCTTGGGGTTGTCGGCGATCGAGGTCGACACCGAATCCGCACCGACCGTCCAGCCGTGATAAGCCTCCAGCACGCTGAGCATGTCGCGGCCGCCGCTGTAGGCCCACGCTAGGCGAATCGCCAGGTCGTTGGCCTCGCTGCCGCTGTTGACCAGGAACACGCGGTCCATGCCGTCAGGGGACAGCTTCAGCAACCGTTCGGAGAACTCGGCCACGGCGGCGTAGTTGAAGCGCGAGTTGGTGTTGAGCAACGACCACTGGCGGCTGGCGACCGCTGCCATGCGAGGATGACCGTGACCCAATACTGCGACGTTGTTGAGCATGTCGAGGTAGGAGCGGCCCTGCATGTCGATCAAATGGTTGCGCCAGCCGCGTTCGATGCGCGGCGGGTCGACGTAATAGTGTTTTTGCGTGCGGGCAAAGCTGGCATCGCGGCGGGCCAGCAAGGTCGCTCCGTCGAGCTCGACTTCGGCATCACAGGCCAGCCCCAGCAATGCTGCCGGCGATGGACACAACGCTTGCCAGGCCGCCGCGCGCGACGGTGCACAGAACAACGGCGCATCGATCGAAGCGCCACGGCACAACTGCACGATCAAAGGCCCGTTGACCGAGCCCAGTACCTGGCCTTTGACTAGGGCCGCGCCGCTGTGCAGCGACGGCGTGACGCCCCAAAGCCGCACACTCAACTGCGGGCCGTCCAGTTGCAGCAGGCCCGCCGATGGGTGATGCACCACCCCGGCAAACGGCGCTTCGACCGCCGTGCCCTGAGGCACGCGCAACTCGACGTGCAACGGGCAAGTGTCCGGTTCAGTGGCGCTGTCCGGGCGGGTATGGGACAGCCGGAATTGTCCGTAGCGGCTGGCCGCCAGGCCATGTGCCGCGGCCGCTTCATCCAACAGGCGCTGATCGACGCCCTCCTGCTCCCAGTTCCCGGCCTCGAAATGCGGGCTGAGCACACCCAGGTCGATCAAGGCGAACTCTCGCCCCACCAGGCTCGGCAACAGCGGCGCGAAGCCTTCGCTGCCAATGGTGGGCAGATTGTGGCCGACGGCCGTGAGGATCGCCGCTTCCATCAACGCCAACGGCACCGACGTGGCCACACGGAAGATTTCCCATTCATGGACCAGATTATCGCGGCTGTAGGCATTGCCCGGGTCGATGCTGACCTGCTGTTCGCCACTGAGCACCAACACCGCCGCGCGGGCGACGATCAGCGGCCACAGCGCCAGCAGTTCTTCGTGTTGCAACGGGTTGACCGCGTGATACGCCTGAATTGCCGGCAAAATGCAGAACGGATCGCCCTCGCCATGATGCAGCAGCGCGGCGCAGGTCACCGACAGATCGGTAATGCGCCAGGTGCGCACCAGGTCGCCGAAATCGATCACGCCTTGCAATTGCCAATGGCGTTGCGCATCGCGCTGCCAGACCACGTTGTCGTCGGTGATGTCCATGTGAATGGCCTGCACCGGCAGCTTGGCTTCCAACGGCTGCAAATGCCGTTCAGCTTGTTCGGACGCTTCGACGATCAGTTTGCGCCGGGCTTCATCCTTGATCACCGGCAGCAAGTGCGCGATCAGGGCATGAGCATGGCGGGCGTCCCACTGCAGGGTTCGCACCAGACCTGGATGGTCGAAATCCGCCAGGGCCAGGTCCATCTCGCCACACAGGCGGCCGAAACCGGACACCACCGTCGGGGTGAAATACTCGAGACTGGTCAGCGGCTGACCCTCGATGTAATCGAGCAGGCGAACGTGTACCGCCTGGCCACCCACATCCAGAGACAGCAGGTCTGCGCCGTTTTTTGCCGCGATAACACGCGGCACATGGACATCGGGGTGCGTGCCCAGGTGCTTGAGCCCGGCATGTTGTGCCTGCAGCTCCAGTACCGAGTAGTCGCCACGGCAGATTTTCAGGACGAACCGTCCCTGCTCACTGTCGACGCGGTAGTTGAGGTCTTGCTGGCTGCCGAGAGCCTGCAACTTTCCGCTGAACCCGTAATGTTCTTCCAGCAGCTCTAGCGCTTGCTCCGCAGACACTTGCGGGCTGGGCAAACTGGCGCGATGAATCAACGTGGCGAGCGGCATACAACGACCCCTGAAATTTTATTAGGCGCCTATATCGCCACTGCTTCGAGCGATACGCAACCCCCCGGGGCCGGCACTGGTCGTTTGCATGGGCTGGACAGGCCTGTAGATTTTTACTCGACCACTCGCCCCCGTCGGCGCTTTGCGCAAGAATGGCGGCCATTAAACGCATGCTGCTGGAGAGCCACCATGAATGTAGTAACCACCAACCTGCCCGGTGTTCTGATCCTCGAACCCAAGGTCTTTGGTGACGAACGTGGTTTCTTCTACGAAAGTTTCAACGCCAGGGCCTTCAAAGAGGCCACCGGACTGGACACCGAATTCGTTCAAGACAATCACTCCCGTTCACAGAAGGGCGTGCTGCGCGGCCTGCATTACCAGCTGGAAAATACCCAGGGAAAACTGGTCCGCGTCACGGTGGGTGAAGTGCTGGACGTGGCCGTAGACATCCGTCGCAGCTCGCCGCATTTCGGTAAATGGGTCGCTGTGCGCCTGTCCTCCGACAACCATCGTCAGCTCTGGGTCCCGGAAGGTTTCGCCCACGGGTTCGTCGTACTGAGCGAATTTGCCGAGTTCCTGTACAAAACCACCGACTATTACACGCCATCGGCCGAGCGCAGCATTCGCTGGGACGACCCGGACCTGGCCATCGACTGGCAACTGGAAGGCACGCCGCAGCTGTCGGCGAAAGATCAGGCCGGCGTATTTTTCAAGGATGCCGACGTCTTTGCCTGAAAGACCGGCTCAAGCCCGTCTATCAAGATGCACCTGACCCAAGGCGTGCAAGCCTAGGCATAATGCGCCTGTACCCACAGGCGCCTGATGCTCATGACTCCGACCCTTCCCCCCAGACCCCGTTGGCGCAGCCTGGCCCTGCTGGCACTGTGCCTGGCACCCTTGCTGTGGCCGCTGGAGCATCTGGCCGAGCGTTATTACCGCAGCGAGCTGGCCAGTCAGAATCGTCAGACCCTCGACCTCTATGTCGCCAACCTGTTGGGCACCCTGCACCGCTATGAAGTGATGCCGCAGATCCTCGGCGACCTGCCAGCCCTGCGCGCCGTGCTCGGTGCACCGGACGATGGCGTCACCCAGGGCAACGCCAACCGCCTGCTGAAAAATATCGCCACCCAGACCGGTGCCGAAGTCATGTACCTGATGGACGCCACCGGCAAGACACTGGCCGCCTCCAACTGGGACAAACACGACAGTTTCGTCGGGCGCAATTTTTCCTTCCGGCCGTATTTCAGCGAAGCCATGGCCGGCAAGCTCGGGCGCTTTTTCGGCCTGGGCACGACCTCCGCCAAGCGCGGTTACTTCTTCGCCGCCGGCGTGCGCGACGGCGAAAAAATCGTTGGCGTGCTGGTGGTCAAGGTCGACCTCGACCACACCGAAAGCCTCTGGGGCAAAACCCCGGAACAGCTGCTGCTGACCGACCACAATGGCGTGGTCATTCTCACCTCGCGACCAGAGTGGCGATTCCGCTCGACCCGTCCGTTGAACGAGGAAGAAAGCAAAGCCATCACGGCGATCCAGCCCTATCCAACCCGCGATCCAAAACCGCTGAAGCTCAACCCCAATGCCTGGCTGACCCAAACCCAGCAGATTGCTGAAACCGGCTGGGACGTCAGCATCCTCGCCCCGCGCACCTTGATCGACCGCCCGGTGCGCACGGTGGTGGCCATCGGTGGCGCAGCGTTGCTGGTGTTGATGCTGCTGCTCGGCCTGATGATGCAACGCCGTCGCCATTACCTCGAACGCATTGCTTTCGAAGCCAAGGCCCGTCGCGAGCTGGAAGGTCGGGTCGCCGAGCGCACCAGCGATCTCGAGGGCCTGAACCGACGCCTGAAACAGGAAGTGCTGGAACGCGAACAGGCCCAGCAGGAACTGGTACGCGCCCAGGATGATCTGGTGCAGGCGGGCAAATTGTCGGCACTGGGCACGATGTCAGCGAGCATCAGCCACGAACTCAATCAGCCACTGGCAGCGATTCGCAGCTACGCGGAAAACGCCGAAGTGCTGCTCGATCACCAGCGCACCGACGATGCCCGCGGCAACCTCAAGCTAATCAGCGAATTGACTGGCCGCATGGCCTCGATCATCGCCCACCTGCGTGCCTTCGCCCGGCGCGACCGCCACGCCCCGGAAAGCGTTGCCCTGCAACCGGCGCTGGACGATGCCCTGGCCTTGCTGGCCAAGCGTCGACGCAGCATGGACGTCGAGCTGATCCGTGATCTGCCCGCCGCCACCCTGTGGGTCGAGGCCGGGGAAACCCGCCTGCGCCAGGTGCTCGGCAATCTGCTGGCCAACGCCCTGGATGCCCTGACGGAAAAAGGCCCGCCACGTAAACTCTGGCTAAGTGCCCAATCCACGGCCGATGGCGTCAACCTGTACATTCGCGACAATGGTCCTGGCTTTTGCATGGAAGCCCTGGGGCGCGCCAGTGAGCCGTTCTACACCACCAAGACCCGCACCCAGGGCCTGGGTTTGGGGCTGGCGATTTGCGAAACCTTGATGCGCGCCTTCGGTGGTGAACTGTCGTTCGCCAACCACAAGGAAGGCGGCGCCCTGATTACCCTGAAGCTGCGCGCAGGCGCACCGGGCGTGAGCCTGCAACCGTCCGAGGACCGAAGTGCATGACCATCGACAATCGCATTCAGGTCGTGTTGATCGACGACGATCCCCACCTGCGCCAGGCCCTGAGCCAGACGCTGGATCTGGCCGGCCTGAAAATCCTGCCGCTGGCCGAAGCCAAGGGCCTGGCCGCGCAACTGGAGCGTGACTGGCCGGGTGTGGTGGTCAGCGACATCCGCATGCCCGGCATGGACGGTCTGGAACTGCTGACCGAACTGCACGCCCAGGACCCCGAGCTGCCGGTGCTGTTGATCACCGGTCACGGCGATGTGCCGCTGGCGGTGCAGGCCATGCGCGCCGGGGCCTATGATTTCCTGGAAAAACCCTTCGCCAGTGACGCCCTGCTCGACAGCGTGCGTCGCGCATTGGCCCTGCGCCGGCTGGTACTGGACAACCGCAGCCTGCGGCTGGCCTTGAGCGATCGCAATGAACTGAGCACCCGCCTGGTTGGCCACTCACCTTCGATGCTGCGCCTGCGCGAGCAGATCGGCGCCCTGGCCGCGACCAAGGCCGATGTGTTGATCCTCGGCGAAACTGGCGCGGGTAAAGAAGTCGTGGCGCGAGCGCTGCACGATTTATCGAACCGTCGCAACGGACCGTTCGTGGCGATCAATGCCGGCGCCCTGGCCGAATCGGTGGTCGAAAGCGAGCTGTTCGGTCATGAGCCCGGCGCCTTCACCGGCGCGCAGAAACGCCGCATCGGCAAGTTCGAATTTGCCAACGGCGGCACGCTGTTCCTCGATGAAATCGAAAGCATGAGCCTGGATGTACAGGTCAAACTGCTGCGCTTGCTGCAAGAACGGGTGGTCGAACGCCTGGGCGGCAATCAACTGATTCCGCTGGACATCCGCATCATCGCCGCGACCAAGGAAGACCTGCGCCAGGCAGCCGATCAAGGGCGTTTCCGTGCCGACCTGTACTACCGTCTGAACGTTGCGCCGCTGCGGATTCCACCACTGCGCGAACGGGGCGAAGATGCGCTGATGCTGTTCCAGCATTTTGCCGATGAAGCCAGTGCCCGCCACGGTTTGCCGCCCCATGAACTGCAACCTGGGCAACGTGCCTTGCTGTTGCGCCACGCTTGGCCCGGCAACGTTCGCGAGCTGCAAAACGCCGCCGAGCGTTTTGCCCTCGGGCTGGAGCTGGCCCTCGACAACAACTCACCGGATAGCAGCGCTGGCAACAGGGTCGAAGTCGTCAGCGGCGGATTGAGCGAGCAAGTGGAGAACTTCGAAAAAACACTCATCGCCGCCGAACTGGCGCGCTCGCACAGCTCCGTGCGCAGCGTCGCCGAAGCCCTCGGCATTCCGCGCAAGACACTGCACGACAAGCTGCGCAAACACGGTCTGAGCTTCGCCGACGGTGGCGCCTCGGCCCACCCTGACGACCTCGACTGAGCCACCGTCCAACCATCCACTTGAAGCAAGAGGCCCCTGAATGAGCCGCGACAGTCGACAACTGGAATCAGTCCTCCATCACGACATTCCCCTCACCCGGGACATGGGCCTCAAAGTGCTCGACTGGCATGACCAGCAACTGCGCCTGCACTTGCCGCTGGAAGCCAACGTCAACCACAAGAGCACCATGTTCGGCGGCAGCCTGTATTGCGGCGCGGTCCTGGCCGGCTGGGGCTGGCTGCATTTGCGCCTCAAGGAAGAAGGCATCACCGACGGGCACATCGTGATTCAGGAAGGACAGATCAGCTATCCGCTGCCGGTGACGGGCGATGCCAACGCCATTTGCCAGGCGCCGGATCCGGTGATCTGGAAGAAATTCCTGACCACCTTCCAGCGATACAGCCGAGCGCGGTTGACGCTGCATACGCGGGTCGTCAATGAAGGCCGTGATGAGGATGCGGTGAGGTTCGTCGGGCAGTACGTACTGCACCGCTGAATGTGAGGGTGTTGTACAACCTGTGGCGAGGGGGCTTGCCCCCGTTGGACGGCGCAGCCGTCCAAAAACCAGCATCCGCGGAGTATCAGGTAATCCGCATGCAACGGTTTTACGACTGCTTCGCAGCCGAACGGGGCGGTGCGGCGGTCCGACAAGCCCCCTCGCCACAAAGTTAAGGTGATTTCAGGAGCGGGCCAGTTCCAGCAGCTTCTCCCGCCATGCCGCCTTCGCCGGCAACGCCAGAAAGAACGCGTTCAACAGCGATTCCCGCGGCGGATAACTGAACGGCTCGCCGCTCAACTCCAGCACCTCACCGCCGGCGCCTTCCAGCACGCCTTGTGCCGCCGCCGTGTCCCACTGCGAAGTCGGTGCCAGGCGCGGATAGCAATCCGCCGCCCCTTCGGCCAGCAGGCAAAACTTCAGCGAACTGCCGATATTGGCCAGTTGCAGCTCACCAAGGCTTGCGCTCAAACCCGCCAGCAAACGCTCCTGCTCGGGGCTCGAATGGCGACGGCTGGCCACCACGGTGAATGACTCACCTGGCGCTAGCGCATCACGCACCTTGATCGCCACGGGCGTGCCACCTTTATCGCCACGCCAGGCACCGAGGCCGGCGCCACCGACATAGAAACGACCGTTGGTCGGCATCGACACCACGCCGAACACCACTCGACCATTTTCGATCAGGGCGATGTTGACGGTGAACTCTTCGCTGCCGCTGATGAACTCCTTGGTGCCGTCCAGCGGATCGACCAACCACCAGCGCTGCCATCCAGCCCGCACGCTTTGGGGAATGTTCGCGTCCTCTTCGGAGAGCACCGGGATGCCCGGATCGAGCGCCGTCAGCCCGGCCAGGATCAGGTGGTGCGCGGCCAGGTCAGCAGCGGTCACTGGCGAATCATCAGCCTTCGCCGTGACGGCGGTGCCTGTGCGCCAGAACGGCAGGATCGCATCACCGGCCTGCAAGGCCAGCTCGATGACCGGTGCCATCAACGGATGCGGGAAATTCATGGCTGGAACGCTCCGCGTTGAGTCAACAGATCTCGGGCCAGATACAGCGCCGCCAAGGCACGGCCTTCGGTAAATTGCGGGTTTTGCGCCAGCGCCGAGAGTTCACGCAGATTGACCTTGTCCACCCGCATCGGCTCGGGTTCGTCGCCCTCCAGACGCTCTTCGTAGAGGTCAGTGGCCAGCACCACCTGGATCTTCTGGCTCATGTAACCAGGGGACAGCGACAGCTCGGTCAGGTGCTCCAGTTGCCGCGCGCCGAAACCGGCCTCTTCCTTGAGTTCACGCTCGGCCGCCGCGAGCACGTCTTCGCCCGGTTCAATCAAGCCCTTGGGCAACGACATTTCATATTCATCCGTGCCGCCGCAATACTCCTCGACCAGCACCGCATGCTCGGCATCGAGCATCGCCACGATCATCACCGCGCCGTACCCGGCACCCTTGCCGACCAGCCGTTCATAGGTGCGTTCCACACCGTTGGAAAAGCGCAACTTCAGCTCTTCGACGCAGAACAATCGACTGGTGGCGACAATTTCGCGGGCGAGTATGGTGGGTTTCTGGCGCATGCAAAGCTCCTTGGCGTGAACGCGCTACTATAACGCGGCTTTCCCGATTGTTTACGCCAGAAATCTTTCTACTGCCCGAGACGTTGCCATGCCTTCATTACCCTGGTCCGACATCGATACCGTTCTGCTGGACATGGACGGCACGCTGCTGGACCTGCATTTCGACAACCACTTCTGGATGGAGCACCTGCCCCAGCGTTACGCCGAACTGCACGGGGTCAGCCGGGCCATGGCCGAGATGGAACTGCAGCCGTTGTTCGAGCGCAATGCCGGCCAGTTGCAGTGGTACTGCCTGGACTTCTGGAGTGCCGAACTGAAGCTGTCGGTGCGCGACCTGAAACTGGAAACCGCCCATCTGATCGCCCTGCGACCGGATGCCGACACCTTTCTGGCGGCGATCAAACGGGCCGGCAAACGCGTGGTGCTGATCACCAATGCCCATCGGGATGCGCTGTCTTTGAAGCTGGAAAAAATCGAACTGGCGCCGTACTTCGAGCGTTTGATCAGTTCCCATGACTACGGCTTCCCCAAGGAAAGCCCGCAGTTCTGGGATGCGTTGCAAGCCGATATCGATTTCGACCCGGCGCGCAGCCTGTTCATCGACGACACATTGCCGATCCTGCGCAGCGCACGGGACTTTGGCGTCGCGCATTTGCTGGCCGTGCGGGAGCCGGACAGCCGCAAGGGGCCGAAGGATACGGCGGAGTTTGCGGCGGTTGGGGATTATCGGGATTTGATTGCCGGTCTTTAGACCCGGCGCGGTCATTGTGGCGAGGGGGCTTGCCCCCATTCGGCTGCGCAGCAGTCCTAAAATTTTGGGGCCGCTGCGCGACCCAACGGGGGCAAGCCCTCTCGCCACAGGTTTTGTATTACTCAGGAATCCGCAACGACTGCCCCGGATAGATCTTGTTCACGTCCTTGAGCATCGGCTTGTTGGCATCGAAGATTTTTTGATACTTGTTGGCATCACCATACACGGCCAGGGATATGGCGCTGAGGGTGTCGCCCTTTTTCACGACCACGAAGCGCGCAGCAGCCACTACGGGCCCGGTCACAGTGATCTGATCATCCACGCTGCCAACCCCGGCAATATTGCCCACGGCCAGCAGGATCTTTTCCTTTTCTTCCTGGCTCGCCACTTCACCGGTCACCGTGACCTTGTCGCCATCGACCGTCGCCTGCACATTCGGGTTGCCCAGACCGACCTTGCTGATGTGTTCCTTCAACTGCTCACTGGCATTGGCGTTGCCTGGTGTGAGCAGATCCAGCAGTTTTTCGCCTGCTTCTTTCACAAAGCTCAAAAGACTCATGGTGCACTCTCCTTGGGTTTGGGGTTCCAGACGCAAAAGCCTAGACCACGGCCGTCACTTGCGAATCCAACCCGACCAATGACCCCGCTTGCGATAGAATCGCGCCCTTCCCGCGCCCAGGAGCGAAGATGGACATCAAGCAGCTGAAATTCCTCATCGCGCTCGACGAAACCCGCCATTTCGGCCAGGCCGCCGCACGCTGCCACATCACTCAGCCGACTCTGTCCATGCGCCTGCGTAGCCTCGAAGAAGAACTCGAACTGCCGCTGGTCAATCGCGGTCAACGCTTCGAAGGCTTTACGGCACCGGGCGAGCGCGTGCTGGCGTGGGCGCGCACGGTGCTGGCGGCCTACGACGGCTTGTACGCCGAGGCGGCCGCCTGTCGTGGCAATCTGGTCGGTACGTTGCGCCTGGGAGTGGTGCCGCTGTCGAGCTTCGATCCGCTGCCGCTGCTGCAGCGCCTGCACGGGGAGCATCCGAACCTGCGTTTTGAACTCTCGGCACTGAGTTCCGAGCAGATCCTCGAACAACTGGCAAACAATCGCCTGGACCTCGGTGTTTCCTACCTGGAACGCCTGGACGCCGACCATTTCGACTCCCTGGCTTTCAGCGAAACCCGCATGGGGCTGCTCTACGATCAACGCTTCTTCACCTTTGGCGAAGCGCCATTGAGCTGGGAATCATTGATCGAGCTGCCACTGGGCATGCTCACCAGCGGCATGCACTTTCGCCAATCCATCGACCATAACTTCCACAGCCGCGGCCTGACCCCACAACCCTTGTTGCAGACCGATGCTGTCCATCAACTGTTACAAGCGGTGCACGGCGGCCTGTGTTGCGCGGTGATGCCATTGGACGGTGGCCTCGAAGAACTGACCGAACATTTGCGCCTGCAACCGATCGAAAACGCCCAGACCCTTGGCCGCCTGGGGCTGATCATGCGTCGCAGCGCGCCACGCTCGGCGCTGGCAGAGGCCTGTTTCGCGATCTATCAGCAATCACAGATGAACTCTTGATCGACGGCATCTATCGGTAGATCAGTAATAGCAATTAGACGCGACAGTTTGCCGCGCCTAGTCTTAAAGCTGATCAAACCGTGGGTGATGCCATGAACACCAAGCGCCCTGCCTGCGCGGCGCCTGCCCTCGAAACGCCCGCGCCCGCCGCCAGCCAGACGTACAGCTATAGCAACCTTGAATACTTGGAATCGGACAGCACCGCGCTGGCCGAGGAAGTCGCGTTGGCGATTGCCTACAACGGCATCAGCCAGGCGGTCATGCTGGTGACGCCGACGGACCTGGAAGACTTCATTGTCGGTTTCAGCCTGGGCAGCGGCATCATCGAGGACGCCACGGACATTTATGACCTGCAACTGAGCGGCTCAGGATCGGCGCAATACGCGCAAGTGACCATCGCCAACCGCGCCTTCTGGAACCTCAAGCAGCAACGTCGGCAACTGGCCGGCACCAGTGGCTGCGGGTTGTGCGGCGTGGAAGCGGTCGAGCAGGCACTGCCGGACCTCAAGGTGTTGCCCGGCGCACCCTTGCCGCCCGCCGCCTGGCTCGAAGGCCTGCGCCAGCGCATCGGCGCGTTCCAGCCACTGGGGCAACACAGCGGCGCGGTGCACGCGGCAGTGTTCATGAACGACCAGGGCGAGTTACTGCTGGGCCGCGAAGACATCGGCCGGCACAACGCCCTCGACAAGTTGATCGGTGGTCTTGTCCGCCAAAACATCCCGACTGCGGGTGGCCTGGTGATTGTCACCAGCCGCTGCAGCCTCGAATTGATCCAGAAAGTCCTGCGCGCCGGCATCCAGACCCTGGTCAGCCTGTCGTCCCCCACTGGCCTTGCCGTGCAATGGGCCCGTCGCCACAACCTCAACCTCATCCATCTGCCACAGAAGAATGCGCCGCGGGTCTACAGCCCAACGTTGGAGAAACAAGCGTGAGTCAACACCGTCAAGCCGACCAGACACCTGTCCCTCGCTACAAGCCCTACAAAGGCCCGGCCGGTGGCTGGGGCGCACTGATCAGCGTCGCCCAGGCCTGGTTGACCAGCGACAACGCGCTGAAGAACCTGCGCATCATGCTCAAGACCAACCAGAACGGTGGCTTCGACTGCCCAGGTTGCGCGTGGGGCGACTCACCCGAAAAGGGCATGGTGATGTTCTGCGAGAACGGCGCCAAAGCGGTGAACTGGGAAGCGACCAAACGCCGTGTCGATGCCAAATTCTTCGCCAAACACAGCGTCACCTCGCTGCTGGAGCAGAGCGATTATTGGCTCGAGTATCAGGGTCGTCTGACCGAGCCGATGAGCTATGACGCACAAACCGACCGCTACAAGCCGATCAGTTGGGATGACGCGTTCGCGCTGATCGCCAAACACCTCAATGGCTTGTCGAACCCGGATCAGGCCGAGTTCTATACCTCGGGGCGTGCCAGCAACGAAGCGGCGTACCTCTATCAGTTGTTCGTGCGCGCCTACGGCACCAACAACTTCCCTGACTGCTCGAACATGTGCCACGAGGCCAGCGGTGTGGCGCTGTCGCAAAGTGTTGGCGTCGGCAAAGGCACCGTGACATTCGACGATTTCGAACACGCCGATGCGATTTTCGTCTGGGGCCAGAACCCCGGCACCAACCACCCGCGCATGCTCGAGCCATTGCGTGAAGCGGTGAAACGCGGCGCACAAGTGGTGTGCATCAACCCGCTCAAGGAGCGCGGCCTGGAACGTTTCCAGCACCCGCAGCACGCGATCGAAATGCTCACCAACGGCGACAAGCCGACCAACACCGCATTCTTCCGCCCGGCCCTAGGCGGTGACATGGCGATCATGCGCGGCATGGCGAAATTTCTCTTACTGTGGGAACGCGACGCACAGAAAACCGGTGAACCGGCGGTGTTCGACCATGACTTCCTCAATGAGCACGGCGCCAATGTGCTGGAGTACCTGGCGACTATCGACGAGACGCCGTGGGAGCAGATCGTCGAGCAATCGGGCCTGACGCTGGTAGAGATCGAACAAGCGGCGCGCATGTACGCCAAGGGCAAGAACGTCATCATGTGTTGGGCCATGGGCATCACCCAGCATCGCCATTCGGTGGCGACCATCCAGGAAATCGCCAACCTGATGCTGCTGCGCGGCAACATTGGCCGCCCGGGTGCCGGCCTGTGCCCGGTACGCGGCCACAGCAACGTGCAGGGCGACCGGACCATGGGTATCAACGAGCGTCCGCCGGTGGCGTTCCTCGATGCCTTGGAGCGTCGCTTCCAGTTCAAGGTGCCACGCCACAACGGACACAACGTGGTCGAGGCCATTCATGCGATGGCTGAAGGCCGGGCGAAAGTCTTCATCGGCCTGGGCGGCAACTTCGCCCAAGCCACGCCGGACAGCCCGCGCACCTTCCAGGCTTTGCAAAACTGCGACCTGACCGTGCAGATCAGTACCAAGCTCAACCGCAGCCATTTGACCCACGGCAAGGACGCGCTGATCCTGCCGTGCCTGGGCCGCACCGACATCGATATCCAGACCGAAGGCCCGCAAGCGGTGACCGTCGAAGACTCGTTCAGCATGGTCCACGCCTCCAACGGTCAGTTGCAGGCGTTGTCGAACCAGATGCGTTCAGAACCGGCGATCCTGGCCGGTATCGCCGCCGCGACCCTGGGCAACCACCCGGTGGACTGGAACTGGCTGGTGGCCGATTACCGTCGCATCCGCGACCTGATTGCCGAGACCATTCCCGGCTTCAAGGACTTCAATGAGAAGGTCAAGAACCCGGGCGGTTTCTACCTGGGCAACAGTGCCGGCGCGCGCAAGTGGAACACCGCCTCGGGCCGGGCCAATTTCCGCCCGAACGCGCTGCCCAAAGACCTGGTGCACGAACGCACCCGCGCCACCGGTGTGCTGCCGGACCTGATCATGCAGTCGATGCGCTCCCACGATCAGTACAACACCACGATCTATGGTCTCAACGACCGCTATCGCGGGGTGAAGGGACAACGCGACGTGTTGTTCGTCAACGAGGCCGACATTATTCGCCTGGGCTTCAAGCCAGGACAGAAGGCGGACATCGTTTCGCTCTGGGACGATGGCGTGGAACGTCGGGTGAAAGGCTTTACGCTGCTGGCGTTTGATATCCCTGCCGGGCAAGCGGCGGCCTACTATCCGGAAGTGAATCCGCTGGTGCCGCTGGAAAGCACCGGGGATGGCAGCGATACACCAACATCGAAGTTTGTGGCGATCCGGTTGGTAGCGGCGAGTGAGACTGGGTTGATCATGGCCAGGTCGGCGTAATCTGTTGTCTCAACTGGCCTCATCGCGAGCAAGCTCGCGATGAGGCCAGACCAATCACCAAAAACTGCAGACCCTGCACTTTCCTTTCGCCCACAAAAAAGGCCGTTCTCTCACGAAAACGGCCTTTGCGAAGTAGTAAAAGACCGGCAAAAAAACGTTAAGTTCCGCCCAAAAAACAGTAACTTGCAATATTGTATACAGGTCGTGTTATTCGTCGGATTTCGATTGTCACGCCCATTCCAGAGCCTCAGGATCGCGCCGTCATCCCCTTGAGGTTCCTCCATGAAGTTCTCCTCGATTCTCTTGTTGTCCCTTGGCCTGGTCAGCGGTTTTGCGTCTGCTGGCGGCACCACCGAAGCCGGTGTAGGCGGCGCATTGGGCGGGGTCTTGGGCTCAGTCGTCGGCCAGTCGTTAGGCGGTAATACAGGTTCCACCATCGGCGCGGCCCTGGGTGGCGCGGGTGGTAGCGCCGTCGGCGCAAACAAACACAGCCGTGGCGAAGCAGCCATTGGCGGTGCGTTGGGTGCAGCAGGCGGTAACGTAGTCGGCCGCAGCGTTGGCGGCACCACCGGCAGCCTGATTGGCGCTGCAGCAGGCGGTGGCGCCGGTGGCGCACTGGGTAACTACATGGGCAAAGAGTACGATGATGAAGGCGACGATCGTCGTTCGTATCGCGGCCATGACGATCGTCGCTACTACCGCGGCCATCCGGGCCGCGGCCATGCCTATGGCCATCGCAAACACCACAAGCACTACCGCGACTAAGGCCTCGAGCGCCTCGCCGGTAGGTACAACAAAAATCGCAGCCCAAGGGCTGCGATTTTTTTGCCTTACTGAACCACCAGCCGCTCCAGCGCCCCGCGCAACCCTGCCGGAATCGCTACGGGCCGATTCGACGCTCGATCGACAAACACATGCACAAAGCGCCCTGCCGCGCAGGCTTCGTCTTCCCCTTGCTTGAACACAGCCAGTTCGTATTGCACCGAACTGTTGCCCAGCTTGCCCACCCGCAGACCGATCTCGATGCGATCCGGGAAAGCAATGGAGGCAAAGTAATCACAGGCCGAGCTCACCACGAACCCCACCACCTCACCGTCATGGATATCCAGGCCGCCGACTTCGATCAGGTAGGTGTTCACCGCCGTATCGAAGAAGCTGTAGTAGGTGACGTTGTTGACGTGACCGTAGACGTCGTTGTCGTGCCAGCGGGTGGTGATGGGCTGCAAGAGGGGGTAGTCGGTGCGTTGGGGCATCAGTGTTGCTTCCTGGAGTTGGTTCGCCAAGTCTAAGGCGAAAACCGCGTTATCGTTCTTCGCGAAGGCGCCCTTACAGGCGCCACATCAATCACTTGTCAGCAAAGCCCTTGCCGGCCGCCGCCAGCTCACCAATCACCCGCGCCGGTTTCCAGTGGTCGCCCTGACGCGTCTCAAGGTCCATCAAGCGCCGATGAATGTCCGCCAACCCTTGCTGATCGGCCCAGGCCATCGGGCCGCCCTTGTCCGCAGGGAAACCGTAGCCATTGAGGTAAACCAGATCGATGTCATGAGCTGACCCGGCAATGCCTTCCTGAAGGATCTTCGCGCCCTCGTTGACCAATGCCAGCAAGCAGCGCTCGAGAATTTCTTCCGGGCCGATCTCGCGGCGCTGGAACCCCAACCCTTCGCTGACTTCCAGCACCAGCGCATCCACCTGAGGATCGTGTTCAGCCTGACGGCTGCCCGCTTCATAGTGGTAAAAGCCGTTGCCACTCTTCTGGCCAAAGCGCTCCATTTCACACAGTCGGTTGTCCACCTGAACCTCCGGCGCGTCCTGCCCGACACCGGACAGTTGGCGGGCGCGCCACTGCAGATCGACACCCACCACATCAAACATGCGGAACGGCCCCATGGCGAAACCGAAGCCTTGCAGTGCTGCGTCAACCTGGTAGGGATAAGCGCCTTCGAGCAGCATTTTTCGCGCTTCGAGCACATAGGTATTGAGCATGCGGTTGCCGATGAAACCATCGCAATTGCCCGCCACCACACTGACCTTGCCCATGCGTTGGCCGAGCGCCAGTGCCGCATCGAGAACCGCCGGTGCCGTCTGCGCGCCACGGACGATTTCCAGCAGCTTCATGATGTGCGCCGGACTGAAGAAGTGCAGGCCCAGAACCTGCTGCGGGCGACGCGTCACCGCAGCAATGGCGTCGATATCCAGCGCCGAAGTATTGCTGGCCAGTATCGCTTCAGGTTTGAGCAGGCCATCGAGCTCGCGGAAAATTCTCTGCTTGAGCTCAAGGTTTTCGTACACCGCTTCAATGACCAGGTCGACATCGCGGATGGCCACATAACCATCTGCCGCCGTTACGCGCGCGATACGGGCATCGGCTTCACGCTGATCAATGCGGCCCTGGCGCACGTTATGCGCGTAGGTGTCGGCGACGGTAGCCAGTGCCTGTTCAAGCATCTGCGGATTGTTATCAACCCACTGCACGGCCACTCCGGCGTTGGCCAGGCACATGACAATGCCACGGCCCATGGTGCCCGCGCCAATGACGGCGGCGCGCTGAATATTCGACGGTGTCTGGCTCATGTTTTGCTCTCTTGTTGGCGATCCGAAGACAGCCACCACCATAGTCAGCCACCGGTTGTTTTTGAAATTTATTCCTGTGATGAGCAACATTCAGCGGATGGATGTAGCCCTGCCAGGCACTGAGTTCGCTCCCACAGGGTCTTGGTTCAGCCGGCAAGATGCCGCTCGGCCCAACTGCGTACCCCGGCATACGGATAATCCTCCAGCGCCGCAAACCCCGAAATCGACCGTGCCTTGAGTTTAGTGAACAACGGCACACTGATCCCGCACAGGAACCGTGTCACGCGTTCAGCCGAGGGCACGTTACCCGTGTGTTGCTCGTGCCTGTGGATAAAATTGCCACACAGCGCCTCGAAATTTTTATCCACAAGCGCCGGCAACTCCGGTGGTGACGGGAGCCGCGCCACCTGTCCATGACATACCGAACAATGTCCGCATTGCTGCGGGGCATTGTGGTCGCCGAAATACTCGGCCAGGCGATAACCCAGGCATCGGTCGGTGGCGAACAAATCCAGCATCGCGTGAATCCGCGCGATCTCGGTGTGCTCATGCCGAGTGAAATAGCCGTGCAGTTCCTCGCTTAACGCGACGCTGTCGAAACCGCTTTGCAGCACACTGTAGACCTCGGTCATCTGCTTGCTTTCGAGCTCCACCCAACCCTTCTCCTGGAAGTAATCCAGCGCCTTGACCACCCGACTGCGCTCGGCCTGGTGCTGCTCGTACAACGCCTCGAAATTCACCGTTGCCCAGGTCCGGGCGCGACTGGAGGTCTGGATAATGGCGGCGACGAAATCCTTGCGCTCGCCCTCGAAGTGGGCCAGCAGCGCCTCGGGCTCCTGCACATACTTGAACCGGTACTCGGCGTAGTAGGCGTAGCGTGGGGCGATCAACCCGCGCAGCTCGAGTTGCACCAGCAAGGTCTTGAGCGGCAATTGGCGAATATTGCTCTGGTCTGCCAACGGCCCCAGCAGAAACTCCCACTGCCCTTCGGGTGCTGCGACCTGCATCTCGTCAAGTACGCAACGGATGCCATCCAACTCCGGCGTGTCGCCGTAGACGAAGTTCTCCAGCACGTTGAGGCTGTCGCGGTTGGCCAGCACCAGGCAATCCGACGGCTGCCCATCACGCCCGGCGCGGCCGATTTCCTGGCTGTAGTTTTCGATGGATTTGGGCAGGTCGAAGTGCACCACGTTACGGATGTCACTTTTGTCGATGCCCATGCCAAAGGCGATGGTAGCGACGATGCAATTGGACTGTCCGCCCATGAAGCGACGCTGGATCGCTTCCCGTTGCTCATGGGGTAAACCCGCGTGATAGGCCTCGGCCTGAATGCTGTTGCGGTTCAGGTGTTCGGCGATGTGCTCGGCGGTTTTTTGCAGGGTGACGTAGACAATGCTCGGCTGGTCCGGACGCTGGCTCATCCACTCGACCAGGCGTCTGCGCTTGTCCGCTCCCCGAACCGGTTCCACCAGCAAATTCAGGTTTGGGCGATAGAAACCAGTGGTCACCACATCCTCGGCGGCAATGGCGAATTTCTTCTGCATGTCGGCGATGACCTTGGGCGTCGCCGTTGCGGTCAGCAGTAGCACCTGAGGGATATTGAACTGGCGCTGATAGTCGGGAAGCTTGAGGTAGTCCGGGCGAAAGTTGTGCCCCCATTCGGAAATGCAGTGCGCCTCGTCCACCACCAGCAGCGAGATCGGAACTTGCTGCAGAAAATGCCGGAAACGCTCGTTCTTCAGGCGCTCCACCGAGATCATCAAAATCTTCAACTCGCCGGACCTGGCACGGGCCATGACATCGCTGGCGTCATCGCGGCTCTGGGCCGAATCGATGCTGCCCGCCGAGATGCCGTGGCGTTGCAGGAACGCCAGTTGATCCTGCATCAACGCCAGCAACGGCGAGACCACCAACGTCAGGTGCGGCAGTAACAGCGCCGGCAATTGGTAGCAAAGGGATTTGCCGGAGCCGGTGGGGAAAATCGCCGCCGCCGAGCGCCCGGCCAGCACGGCACTGACGGCTGCCTCCTGACCGGGTCGAAACTGTGGATAACCGAAAACCTGTTCCAGGGTGTTGTGCATAAGCTGTCACTCCGTTGACCGTTGCGGAGCCAAAAGCCTAGCCGGCAATCACAGCGAGTCGAGAAAAGGTCGGGGGCAAAAACGAGACTGGATGATACAGCGCAAGACTGGAAGGGCTTGAGGAATCGGCTAACTGGCAGATCGTTTTCGCGAGCAGGCTCGCTCCCACATTTGATCTTGAGCGCACAGGTTCTGATGCTCAATCATAGATCAGTGTGGGAGCGAGCCTGCTCGCGAAGAGGCCAACACACCCACTGCAAAACTCGAAACACCCGACATTGTCCGGGGCCCCCTCTACCGAGACTTGGTGCGAAGCGACTGAAGACGCTGTAAGCATTTTTACCTCTCAGCATTTCGCGTTGAAACCCCACCGCCAACGTGTAGTCCCCTTCCTCAAAATATGACAAAACCCTTACAACGCGTGTCGATCTCAGCCGTCTTGTTCCGCAACGCCATACCCTCCTATAGTTTCCAGCGCGGCTGAAATCAATGTCTCGGCCTGCCGGGAACACTTGCCGATTTCGCACAGGACCCACTCAATGAAAAACCCCGACTCACTGAAAGACCGTTACCTCCCACTCAAGAACCGCTACAGCGAAGCCCCGGTGCTGGTCATTGATACCGAGGCCGACCCTCACGAGATCCTCGACGCCGCCCGACAACGCATCCGCGCCGCGAGCGATCTGCTCGAAACCCTTTATTGCACGTGTTTCAAACAGGCCGAAGCAAGCGACATCCCCAAAATCATCAGCGCCCTGTACCTGCTGACCCAGGACGGCAACGACCTGCTCGACATCGCCCGGCAGCGCTTGCCGAATCTCACCCTCTGAACCATCACACAACGCCCTGTAGGAGCTGGCTTGCCAGCGATGAACGATAACGCGGTGCAATGTGGATAACTCCGCCAGCAACGCCCTATGAAAGCTTCGGCAAGGTCCTACAAAAGAAGACACCCAGTCGCCTATCGCGACTAACAACGAACATTTACTGTCTCTCCATCGCTGCAAAATCAGCGATCAGGCTTGGTCACCTGAGAACAACGCACATAGTTGTGCCATCATTCGCTCCGCGGACATTTATGTTCTCGCAGTGCATTGCTATGGCGGCTGTGTGCGGGACGCCTTCGGGCGAGCCGATTTGTTGTTCTCGGTTGACCAAGCCTGCGCACAGTCCGCCTCCCATCGTTTGGTCACGGTGCTGGCGGTTACTTAACAACAAACCGAGTACCTCTCATGCCAACTCTGAATCCGTTTCCAAATCGCTATCGCCCGCTAGAAACCAATCTGACTGACACGCCACCGTTAATCATCGACACAGAAGCCAACCCCCAAGACATCCTCGAAGCCGCCCTCCAGCGCATCCGGGCCTCCAGCGACCTGCTGCAAACCCTGCACTGCCAATGCTTCAAACACGGCAACATCGAAGACATCCCGCACATCACCCATGCGCTCTACCTGCTGACCCAGGATGGCTGCGACCTGCTCAAAGTCGCCCAGCAACGCATGTTGAACTGGAAAGCCCCAGCCTGACGCCTGGCGTCGATAGACAAGCCGCACTCTCCGTGGGTGCAGGCTTGGTGGTATCCATGGGGGCGACCTTTACTTGGGTCATTTAAAAGAAAAGAGAAACAAAGCATAACTGTGGCGAGGGAGCTTGCTCACGCTGGGTTGCGAAGCGACCCTGAAAACAAGGACTGCTGCGCAGTCCAACGGGAGCACGCTCCCTCGCCACAGGTTCAGTGCTCTGCCACTCCCCCCAAGTCTTTCCTCCAAACCCGACGACCTCTAAGATTCGGCCAAGCCCAACCGGACACCCCGCAATGAACCTCGCCCCCAACCTCCCCGACGACCACCTGATGCAGCAACTCATGCAACTGCTGCATGAAGAACTCGGCTTCCCAAAACGCAAAACCATCAGCCTCGGCACCTCGATCAACTTTGACCTGGGCTGCAACGGTGCAGACGCCCAGCACTTGATCGAAACCCTGGAAGACCACTTCGCCATCGATTTCGTGGATTTCGACAGCTATCGCTATTTCCAGCCCGACGGCTTTGACGTGAATCTAAAGCGAAAAGCCAAGGGGCGCGGCGACAAGGTGCCATTGACCATCGGCATGCTCTACCAGGCCATCAAGGCCAAACGCTGGGATACGGATGAGCTCGAAGGCCTGTAACGGCCCGACGCATTCCGACTTGCCCACGAAAACTGAATTTTGCGCACAAAAAAGCCGCCCCAAGGGGCGGCTTTTTCGTTAGCTCAATCCAGCACTTACAACTTAGGACCCGCAGCCTTGATCGCGTCGCTCACTTCGAACTTCTTGAAGTTCTCGATGAACAGGCCGGCCAGTGCTTTGGCGGCTTCGTCGTAGGATGGCTTGTCGGCCCAGGTGTTGCGTGGGTTCAGCAGGCCAGTCTCAACGCCCGGTACGGCCACTGGCACGTCGAGGTTGATGGTGTCCAGGTGCTCGGTCTCGGTACCGATCAGAGCGCCGCTCTGGATCGCTGCGATCACTGCGCGGGTGGTCGGGATGTTGAAGCGTTTGCCGACGCCGTAGCCACCGCCGGTCCAGCCGGTGTTGACCAGGTAGACCTTGGAACCGAAACCGCGGATGCGCTTGATCAGCAGTTCAGCGTATTCGCCGGCTGGACGCGGGAAGAACGGTGCGCCGAAGCAGGTGGAGAAGGTCGACTTGATGCCGCTGCCCGAACCCATTTCAGTCGAGCCAACCAAAGCGGTGTAGCCGGACAGGAAGTGGTAGGCCGCTTGCTCTTCGTTGAGGATCGACACTGGCGGCAGCACGCCGGTCAGGTCGCAGGTCAGGAAGATCACAGCGTTCGGCTCGCCACCCAGGTTCTTCTCGGAACGCTTGGCAACGTGTTCCAGCGGGTACGCGGCGCGGCTGTTCTGGGTCAGGCTGACATCGGCGTAGTCAGCGTGCTTGGCGTCGTCGATAACGACGTTTTCCAATACCGCGCCGTGCTTGATGGCTTTCCAGATAACCGGCTCGTTCTTCTCGGACAGGTCGATGCACTTGGCATAGCAACCGCCTTCGATGTTGAACACCACACCTTCGCCCCAGCCGTGTTCGTCGTCACCGATCAGGTAACGGCTTTCGTCGGCGGACAGGGTGGTTTTACCAGTGCCGGACAGACCGAAGAACAGGGTCACGTCGCCCTCTTCGCCGATGTTGGCGGCACAGTGCATTGGCAGCACGTCAGCGGCCGGCAGCAGGAAGTTCTGCACCGAGAACATGGCTTTCTTCATTTCACCGGCGTAACGCATGCCGGCGATCAGCACTTTCTTCTGTGCGAAGTTGATGATCACGCAGCCATCGGAGTTCGTGCCGTCACGCTCTGGCACGCACTCGAAGTTGGCAACGTTGAGCACTTGCCACTCATCACGGCCAGCCGGGTTGTACTGGGCCGGGTTGATGAACAGGCAACGGCCGAACAGGTTCTGCCAGGCGGTCTGGGTGGTCATCTTCACGGCCAGGTAGTGCTCGGAAGCGGCACCTACATGCACGTGGGAAACGAAATGCTCTTGCGCGTTGTTGAATGCCTCAACGCGAGCCCACAGGGCGTCGAACTTGTCGGCCGGGAACTTGCGGTTGATCGGGCCCCAGGCGATGGCGCCTGTGGTGCTCGGCTCATCAACGATGAAACGATCGACTGGCGAACGGCCGGTACGGTGACCGGTACGAACAACCAGTGCGCCGGTATCGGCAAGCTCGCCTTCACCGCGGTTGAGGGCTTCTTTAACCAGATCATCAACACTCAGATCGGTGTACACGGCGTTATTGGCTTGCGTCATGAGGTTCCCCGTCGGCCAGTGGCCGAGTGCTCCAAACGTTTTTGTAGTAGAAAGTCGTGCACTACTACCGCGAAAAAAGTGGGCCGGATTATGCCAGAAAAGCCCAAAAAGAGTAGGCCCCTCCTGTCGTAACGGCGTTAATCCGGCGCAAGGCAGTGAATTTACCTGAGCTGAACCGTTTTAGTGACGGGTATCTGACGGCGTCTCGATGCCCGCACCAGCGAACAATTGAGTGACATCGGCTGCGTCGAACAGATAGCGCTGGTTGCAGAATTGGCAATCGATCTCGATGTTGCCACCGTGTTCTACCACCAATTGTTGCGCGTCTTCCACACCCAGACTGACCAGTGCATTGGCCGAACGTTCGCGGGAGCAACTGCAGCGGAAGCGCAACTTCTGCACATCGAACAATCGCACCTGCTCGTCGTGGTACAGGCGATGCAACACGGTTTCGTTGTCCAGGCTCAACAGCTCATCGGCGGTCAGCGTACTGCCCAGCGTGGTGATGTGCTGCCAGCTCGCGGCGCGCTCGTCTTCGTCTTTCAAACGGTCGGCCGGCAGCTGTTGCAGCAACAGGCCACGGGCACGACGGCCGTCGGCGTACAGCCAGAAACGCGTGCCGACTTGCTGGGACATGACGAAATAGTTGGTGAAGCACTCGGACAAGGTGGCGCCGTCGAGGTCGACGATGCCCTGGTAGCGCTGGCCCTGTTTCGGGTCGATGGTCAACGCCAGGACGCCCTCCGGCATCAGGTCGGCCAAGGTTGCGTCAGGCGCGATGCGGTCCGCGTCGTAACGGGCCAGGCCGCGAATGTCGCGCTCGCTGGAACACTCGATCATCAGCAGCGGGATCGGACCTTCGGAACGGGCCTGCAGAATCAACAAGCCATCGAACTTCATCGTGCCGACCAGCAACGAAGCCGCCGCCATTAACTCGCCGAGCAGTTGCGCGACCGGCTGCGGGTAGGCGTGTTTGGCCAGGACTTCGGCGTAGCTGAACTCCAACGAGACCAACTCGCCACGGGTGTCGCTGTCATCGAAGATGAAGCGTTGGGTGAAGTCGTTATCCGCTTGATCGGTCATAGGTCTGGGTATCTGAAGTAGTGAAAAAGGTTACAGGAAACAAGAAATTTGCCTTGCGCCACCCCTCGGGTGCGCAATGTTCAGCCATGAAAGGCATTTTATGAACAATTCGGGCCTGATCCAAGCAAGGTGGATCAGCGCTGACGGAGTCCGGGTCGTTTCCCGCTCTGCACTGCTGGCAATGTGGTTATGGCCTACAGCTCAAAGACTGTGTGTGATTTTCGACGAGCGGCGGTTTGTTCAACGCAAAGCGGCTCTGGCGATCCACACGATATGGATGCACAGGCAGGCAATTGCAAGTCCGCAGGGTTTCAATCCTTTCAGTCGCCGTGGCTGTCACCACGAAACTTGAACAGATCCCGCCGCTGTTTCTTGTTCGGCTTGCCGTCGGTGCTCACGCCCAGGGCCCCGACCTTTCTTTGCGCCGCGGCCTCTTCGCGCTTGGCGATGCTGGCCTGGGTCTCGGCATACAAGGTCTGCGCCTCCGGTGCGCCACGGCGTACAATCGACAACGCCTGAACCACCACCGTGCGTTCATCGAAACCGGTGCGGATCACAAACTCATCGCCGACGCGTGGCTCTTTGCCCGGCTTGCAGCGTTCGCCTCGGCAATGCACCTTGCCGCTTTCAATCGCCGCCTTGGCCAAGGCACGGGTTTTGTAAAATCGCGCAGCCCACAACCATTTATCGAGGCGGACTTTGTCGTCCTCTTCGTTTTTTTGTGCCATGGAATTTCCTCATTCTGAAATATTGGTGAACTGTACTACCGTTTCTGTCGTACCAAGAATTTCACCGACCCGGATTACAATGCACCTATTCCAGAACCTCACCGTGGGGCTGGAAATCCGGGCCGTAGATATCTGTCGCCTTTTAATCATTATTCTGCGTGAATACCGCGAATCCGGCCGCGTGCGGCCCGAGCGGTTTCTACCGGTTGAGCACTTTTGAAGACATTTGACCATTTGACCGTTGTCGGTCTGCGCGAGTGGATAGCGCTCCCGGATTTGGGAGTCGCGGGCCTTCGGGCAAAAATCGACACCGGTGCCAGCACCTCAAGCCTCCACGCCACTGAAATCGAGCCGTTCGAGCGCGATGGTGAGCAGTGGGTGCGTTTTACCGCCCACCTGGGTTCCGTCGTCCAACTGCGCCACCGACGCTGCGAAGCACCGCTGGTGACGATGAAAACCATTAAAAGCTCAAACGGTCACGCGCAGGTGCGATACGTGATCAGCACCACCCTGGCCCTTGGTGATCGGGTCTGGCGGGTCGAGTTCACACTCGCCTGCCGCAAGTCCATGCGCTATCGCCTGCTGCTCGGTTCCAAAGCCCTGATCGACGGCCAGTTGGTGGTCAATCCGGGCATCAAGTATGTACAAGACAAGCCGGTGTTCCCGGTATCTACCTCCTCCACAGGTGTTGCATGAAGATCGCTGTGCTGTCGCGGAATCCGCGTCTGTATTCCACCCGCCGTCTGGTCGAAGCCGGTACCGAACGTGGTCATGAAATGGTGGTGGTCGATACCCTGCGCGCCTATATGAACATCGCCAGCCACAAGCCGCAGATCCACTACCGCGGCAAGCCACTGGAGGGTTTCGACGCGGTGATTCCACGGATCGGTGCATCCGTGACGTTCTATGGCTGCGCGGTGCTGCGTCAGTTCGAAATGATGGGGGTGTTCCCGCTCAACGAATCGGTGGCCATTGCCCGTTCGAGGGACAAGCTGCGCTCGCTGCAATTGTTGTCCCGTCGGGGGATCGGTTTGCCGGTTACCGGCTTTGCCCACTCCCCCGATGACATTCCCGACCTGATCGAAATGGTCAACGGCGCGCCGTTGGTGATCAAGGTGCTGGAAGGCACCCAAGGCATTGGCGTGGTGCTGTGCGAAACCGCGACAGCGGCAGAGTCGGTGATCGAGGCGTTCATGGGCCTCAAGCAGAACATCATGGTTCAGGAGTACATCAAGGAAGCCGGTGGTGCGGACATTCGCTGCTTCGTCGTCGGTGACAAGGTGATTGCGGCGATGAAGCGCCAGGCCAAACCCGGCGAGTTTCGCTCCAACCTGCATCGCGGTGGCAGCGCGAGCCTGATCAAGATCACGCCAGAAGAACGCATGACCGCATTGCGCGCGGCGAAGGTCATGGGCCTGGCGGTCGCAGGTGTCGACATCCTGCGATCCAATCATGGGCCGCTGGTGATGGAAGTGAATTCGTCGCCGGGGCTTGAAGGGATCGAGACCACCACCGGAAAGAATGTGGCGGGGATCATCATTGAGCATTTGGAGAAGAATGGTGGGCCGAACATGACCCGGACCAAGGGCAAGGGTTAAACCTCAAGCCTTGTGGCGGCAGGGATGCCGCCATCGCGAGCAAGCTCGCTCCCACAGGGGAAATGCGCACACCGCCCCCTTGTGGGAGCGAGCCTGCTCGCGAAGGGATCATCAGCCCCACTGAAAAAATCAGCCCTTAAACGGCATCCCGCGGCAGCATCAACCCCAACGGCAAGCGCACCCGCGCCTCCAGCCCGCCACCGGAGCGGTTGCGCAACTCAACATTGCCGCCATGCATCGAAGCAATTCGCTTGACGATCGCCAGCCCCAATCCGGTGCCCTTGCCGCCGCGCGCACGGTCACCACGGGTGAACGGGTTGAAGATCGCCTCCAGCTCTGAAGGATCAATCCCGGCGCCACGGTCCATGACGCTCAGCACCACGTATGGCGCGACGGTGTCACCCGAGACATAGGCCGCCACTTCCACACCGCTGCCAGCGTGATGCAACGCGTTGCCAATCAAGTTGTTCAGCAGTCGTTTCATCGACACACGACGTAACGGAAACGGCTGGATCGGCTCCAGGCGCAGCCGTACTTTTTCTTCATTCTGGTTGTAGGGCGCAGCGACCTCACGGACCAGGTCGCTCAGGTCAACTTCTTCTACCGACTCGTCGCGCCCGTCGCGAATGAACGCCAGGAACTGATCGAGAATCGCATCCATGTCTTCGATGTCGCGCACCATGTCGTCGGTCAGATCGGTGCGATCACCCATCAATTCCAGGGACAGACGCAAGCGGGTCAACGGCGTGCGCAAATCATGGGAAACCCCGGCCAGCATCAGTTCACGCTCGCGACCGGCCTGTTCGACGTCTTCGGCCATCTGGTTGAAGGCGCGGTAAACCTCGGTCATCTCACTCGGTGTATCGCTGATCGGCAGGCGCACGCTGCGGCCCTGACCCAGTTGCCGCGCGGCGTACACCAGTCGTTTTAACGGCTGGTTGAGCTGGCTGACGAAGATCCACGCCGCCGCGGTGGACAGCAATCCAATGGCGAGGAACCAGCCAAGCACATTCCAGATTTTCTGACCGCGCAGCGGGTGCGGATACAGGGGAACCTTGAGCCAGCCTTCACCCAGGCTGGGCGCTCGAACCCATAACGCTGGCGGTGCATGCATACGCAATCGCACTTCGGTGTCAGCCCCCAGCTCAGCCTGCATTTGCCGCTGATAGATCTCACTGTAGGGCCAGTGTTGCTCGCCCTCCGGCACCCCGGCCCCCACCACTCGAATCAGGGGCACGGCACCAGCGATCTTGTCACGGTTTTCTTCATCGGCAGCCCAATAGGCACGCAGCGTCAGGGCGACACCGTGACTGTACTGGCGGTCCACCAGCACATCTTCGTTCATCAGCAGATAAACCAGGGTCAGCGCCTTGGAGAAGAGAACGACGATGAGCACCAGCCAAAGGGTGCGGGAGAAGAAGCTCTGGGGGAACCAAACGGGGGTTTTCATGGATAACCGTTAAACACTTGCAGGAGCGAGCGATGCTCGCATATTGCGGATCGCGAGTCTGCGGACAGGATCGATTGATCCGTTGTCCGCATGACCCGCTCCTACAAATCGACAATCACTTGGTGGCGGTACCATCTGGAACAAACACGTAACCCACGCCCCAGACAGTCTGGATGTAACGCGGTTTGGACGGATCGGGCTCGATCATCCGGCGCAGGCGGGAAATCTGCACATCGATGGAACGCTCCAGGGCATCCCACTCGCGGCCGCGCGCCAGATTCATCAATTTGTCGCGGGTCAGCGGTTGACGCGCGTTCATCACCAGGGCCTTGAGTACCGCGAACTCGCCGGTGGTGAGCATGTGCACTTCTTCGCCGCGCTTGAGCTCGCGGGTGGCCAGGGACAACTCGTAGTCACCGAAGGTCACGCTTTCGTCTTCGCTGCCCGGGGCGCCCGGCACCGGAGCCGACTGGCGACGCAATACCGCCTTGACGCGAGCCATCAGCTCATCCGGGTTGAACGGCTTGGCCAGGTAATCGTCGGCGCCCAGTTCCAGGCCCTTGATGCGGCTCAGTTCGTCGCCCTTGGCAGTGAGCATGATGATCGGAATCTGGTTGTTCGCGTTGCGCAAGCGGCGGCAGGCAGTCAGGCCGTCTTCGCCAGGCAACATCAGGTCGAGGACGACCAGGTTGAACACTTCGCGCGCCAGCAGGCGATCCATTTGCTCGGTGTTCGGTACGGCGCGGGCGCGGTAGCCCTTGCTGACGAAAAAACGTTCCAGCAGGCTGCTCAGCCCCGGATCGTCGTCAACGATAAGAATTTTTTCGCCTTCAGCAGTTTGTACAGTGCTGCTCATTGGATGCTCCTTTGATCTCGGCGCGCATTATGGCGTAGCTGCCGTTATACGCACCGTGTGCATTGTTAGCAGATTTTTCCTTTAGTGCCAGAAAACCGGCCATTGCACCGCTAACCCGTGATGCCCCCGAATGCCGTAACGCTGGTTATAATGCGCGGCCTTTTGTGTCAGGCAACGTCAGACAGGTACTACAGACAGACGCGAATTATTTTTATCGCGTCAGCAGTAATTGTTCGATTTCAGGGGTCAACGCAATGCCTGTTGACCCAGGCAGCGGCGCTGGCCAGGCCGCTCAACCAGACTCGCGAAGGCCCTATTTACGCGCCTGCGAGCCTGCTTTCACAATTTGTCAGGTGGTTTTATGGACAGCATCAACAGCCGCATCGCCGAGGAACTCGGTGTACGCCCACAACAGGTCGAAGCGGCCGTCGCGCTACTCGATGAAGGCTCTACCGTTCCCTTCATCGCCCGTTACCGCAAAGAAGTGACCGGCAGCCTCGACGATACGCAATTGCGTCATCTGGAAGAGCGCCTGCGCTACCTGCGAGAACTCGACGAACGGCGCATCAGCATCCTTGCCAGCATCGAAGAGCAAGGCAAGCTGACCCCGCAACTGGAACGCGACATCAAGCTCGCCGACACCAAGACCCGTCTCGAAGACTTGTACCTGCCGTACAAGCAAAAGCGCCGCACCAAGGGCCAGATCGCCCTGGAAGCCGGCCTCGGCGAGCTGGCCGACGGCCTGTTCAACGACCCGTCCCTGAGCCCGGAAACCGAAGCCGCGCGCTTCATCGACGCGGAAAAAGGCGTGGCCGATGTGAAGGCCGCCCTCGAAGGCGCCAAGTACATCCTCATGGAACGCTTCGCCGAAGACGCAGGCCTGTTGGAAAAGCTGCGCAACTACCTCAAGCAGGAAGCCACCCTCAGTGCCCGCGTGATCGCCGGCAAGGAAGAAGAAGGCGCCAAGTTCCGCGACTACTTCGAACACGACGAACCACTGAAAAGCATGCCGTCGCACCGCGCGCTGGCGATTTTCCGTGGCCGCAACGAAGGCATTCTCAGCTCCGCGCTGAAAGTCGGCGACGAACTGCCGGGCACCATGCATCCGTGCGAAGGCATGATCGGCCAGCAATTCGGTATCCAGAACCAGAACCGCGCTGCTGACAAATGGCTGGGCGAAGTGGTGCGCTGGACCTGGAAGGTCAAGCTCTACACCCATCTGGAAACCGACCTGCTGGGTGAACTGCGCGATGGCGCGGAAACCGAAGCGATCAACGTTTTCGCCCACAACCTGCACGACTTGCTGTTGTCGGCCCCGGCCGGCCCGCGCGCAACCCTGGGCCTCGACCCAGGCCTGCGTACCGGTTGCAAGGTGGCCGTGGTCGACGCCACCGGCAAGCTGCTGGATCACGCCACGGTTTACCCGCACGTGCCGCACAATAAATGGGACCAGACCCTCGCCGTGCTCGCCGCCCTGTGCGCCAAGCACTCCGTGGACCTGATCGCCATCGGCAACGGCACCGCCAGCCGTGAAACCGACAAGCTGGCCGCCGAACTGATCAAAAAATATCCAGCGATGAAAATGACCAAGGTCATGGTCTCCGAGGCTGGCGCTTCGGTTTACTCGGCGTCGGAACTGGCCTCCAAGGAATTCCCGGACCTGGACGTGTCGATCCGTGGCGCGGTATCGATTGCCCGTCGCCTGCAGGACCCACTGGCTGAGCTGGTGAAGATCGATCCGAAATCCATCGGTGTCGGCCAGTACCAGCACGACGTGTCGCAGCTGAAATTGGCGCGCGGCCTGGATGCCGTGGTCGAGGACTGCGTGAACGCCGTCGGCGTGGACGTGAACACCGCTTCCGTAGCGCTACTGGCACGCATCTCCGGCCTCAACGCGACCCTGGCACAGAACATCGTCAGCCACCGCGACGAGCACGGCGCGTTCAAGACCCGTGCCGCGCTGAAGAAAGTCGCGCGTCTGGGCGAAAAAACCTTCGAGCAGGCGGCCGGATTCCTGCGCGTGATGAACGGCGACAATCCCCTGGACGCCTCCGCGGTGCACCCGGAAGCCTATCCACTCGTGCAGCGTATCGCCGCCGAGACGGATCGCGATATTCGTTCGTTGATTGGCGACAGTGGTTTCCTCAAGCGTCTGGACCCGAAAAAATTCACCGACGAAACCTTCGGTTTGCCAACTGTCACCGACATCCTTCAGGAACTGGACAAGCCAGGCCGCGACCCGCGTCCCGAGTTCAAGACCGCCGAGTTCCAGGAAGGCGTCGAAGACCTCAAGGACCTGCAACCGGGCATGATCCTCGAAGGCGTGGTTACCAACGTGACCAACTTCGGTGCTTTCGTCGATATCGGCGTGCATCAGGACGGTTTGGTGCACATCTCTGCGCTTTCGGAGAAGTTCATCAAGGATCCACGCGAAGCGGTGAAAGCCGGCGACGTGGTGAAAGTGAAGGTCATGGAAGTCGACATCCCGCGCAAACGCGTGGGCCTGTCGATGCGCATGAGCGACACCCCGGGCGAAAAAATCGACGGCGCTCGCGGCGCACGTCCGGGGTCGGCGCCACGCCAGTCCCAGAACACCGCACCGCGCAAGGAAACCACGGCAGCTGCACCGAGCAACAATGCCATGGCTTCACTGTTCGCCAATGCCAAGCAGTTGAAGAAACGCTGATGGACATTCCCGCCGGGCTGACCGAAAGCGCGTTTTTCAAGCTGCTGGGCTGCCGCTTGCACAGCCTGGAAACCGGGGTGGCGCAAGTCGCCCTGGCGCTGGAGCCCGAGCTGCGCAATCGCGGTGGCAAGCTGCACGGCGGGGCCTTGTTCAGTCTGGTGGACATTGCCATGGGACTGGCCTGTTCCAGCACCCACGGCTTTGACCAGCAGAGCGCGACCATCGAGTGCAAGATCAACTACATCCGCGCGGTATCCGACGGTGAAGTGATGTGCACGGCGCGGGTGGTCCACCCGGGCCGCCGCACACTGGTGGTCGAGGCCGATGTGATGCAGGGCGACAAACTGGTCGCAAAAGCGCAAGGCACGTTCGCTGTCCTGTAGCTAGTCGTCATCAATTTGAGTTAATTTCGACGCAATGAAACCTGTGGGAGCGAGCTTGCTCGCGATGGCGGTGTGTCAGACGACGTTAATGTTGACTGAGACGCCCTCATCGCGAGCAAGCTCGCTCCCACAGGGATTGTGCAGTTACTGACTGACCGGCACATGGCCTGTGCAGCTCGAAAAACCAGGCGAAAACGCCAGTTTTAACTTCACCCTTGTAGACCGTCTTGCCCACCCCCATATTGGGGCGACTGACGCGTGAAGGAATCCAACTTGAGCGAACTTCTCAACCGCCGCCTGGCCCTGCTCGGCGAGCGCGCTAACCTCTCTCTGCTCGAACAGTGCCTTCACGGCATCGAACGTGAATGCCTGCGCGTGACCGGCGAAGGTCGCCTGGCGCAAACGCCGCACCCGGAAGAATTGGGTTCCGCGCTGACCAACGAACAGATCACCACCGACTATTCCGAGTCGCTGCTGGAGTTCATCACTCCGGCCCTGCCCGACCCGGCGGACACGCTGGCGAGCCTGGACAGCATTCATCGCTTTGCCTACAGCAAGCTCGGCAACGAGTACCTGTGGAGTCCGTCGATGCCGTGCCCGTTGCCGGCCGAGGAGGACATCCCGATCGCCTACTACGGCACGTCCAACATCGGGCAACTCAAGTACGTGTACCGCAAGGGCCTGGCCCTGCGTTACGGCAAGACGATGCAGTGCATTGCCGGCATCCACTACAACTTTTCCCTGCCGGAAAAACTCTGGCCGTTGCTCAGGCAGGCCGAAGGCTTTGTCGGCACCGACCGCGATTTCCAGTCGTCGTCCTACATCGCACTGATCCGCAACTTCCGCCGCTACAGCTGGCTGCTGATGTACCTGTTCGGCGCGTCACCTGCATTGGACGCCGGCTTCCTGCGCGGTCGCTCGCATCAATTGGAACAGCTGGACCCGCAAACTTTGTACCTGCCGTACGCCACCAGCCTGCGCATGAGCGACCTGGGTTACCAGAGCAACGCCCAGGCCGGCCTGACGCCGTGCTACAACGACCTGAACAGCTACACCGACAGCCTGCGCAAAGCGGTGGCCACGCCGTACGCTCCCTATGTCGAAGTCGGCACCCACCAGGATGGCGAGTGGGTACAGCTCAACACCAACATCCTGCAGATCGAAAATGAGTACTACTCCAACATCCGCCCGAAACGCGTGACCTACACTGGCGAACGTCCAATCCAGGCATTGATGGCCCGTGGCATCCAATACGTTGAAGTGCGCTGCCTGGACATCAACCCGTTCCTGCCGATGGGCATCGACCTCACCGAGTCGCGTTTCCTCGACGCGTTCCTGCTGTACTGCGCGCTCAACGACAGCCCGCTGCTGACCAACACCAGTTGCAGCAACGCGACTTCGAACTTCCTCAGCGTGGTCAAGGAGGGTCGTCGTCCGGGCCTGCAATTGCAACGGAATGGCCAGCCGGTTGACCTGAAGGAATGGGCCGGTGAGCTGCTGGAAAATATTGCCCCTCTGGCGGCGATGCTCGATCAGAGCCATGGCGGCGATGCCCACAGCAAGGCGCTGGACGCCCAGTTGGCCAAGGTCCAGGACCCGTCCCTGACACCATCGGCACAGGTGTTGGCGGCCATGGCCGAGCACAAGGAGAGCTTTGCCCAGTTCTCCCTGCGCCAGAGCCAGGTCCATGCCGAATTCTTCCGCAGCGAGCCGTTGGCGGCTGAGGAACAGGCGAAGTTTGAAGAACGGGCGCGCTCGTCGCTGGCTCAACAGGCTGAGCTGGAGCAGAACGAAGTCGGTGATTTCGATGTGTTTGTCGGGGCATACCAGGCGAGCATTCTGGCGATCAGCAACTAAGCAGCCAAAACAGGTCCCCTGTGGCGAGGGGGCTTGCCCCCGTTCGGCTGCGAAGCAGTCGTAATGCAGGCGACTCGGTTTACACGAAATACTGCGGTGTCGGATCTGGGACTGCTGCGCAGTCCAACGGAGGCAAGCCCCCTCGCCACAATTCAGCGGTCGCTCCTCAAGTTTTCCTCTCATAAGCTAATTCGAAAAAGTTATTTATTTTCGAATTCTTAGATCATTTAGTCTCTTTCTCACACCGACATTCGGTCGCCTGACAAGGAGCTTTCTGATGAAACTGACTTTCCCTCTACGCTTGCTGGCGGCCGCTACTTTGGCTACCGCGAGCTTTTTTGCCCAGGCGACCGACTTCACCGTCGCCTACCAGACCACCGTTGACCCGGCGAAAGTCGCCCAGGCCGATGGTGCCTACGAAAAGGCCACCAAGGCCGATATCAGCTGGCGAAAATTCGACAACGGTGCCGATATCATCGCCGCCATCGCCTCCGGCGACGTACAGATCGGCTACCTCGGCTCCAGCCCTTTGACCGCCGCCATCACCCGCAAAGTCCCGGTAGAAACCTTCCTCATCGCCACCCAGATCGGCGCCGCCGAAGCCTTGGTCGCCCGCGACGGCTCCGGGATCAAGACACCGCAAGACCTGGTCGGCAAGAAGATCGCCGTGCCATTCGTTTCCACCGGCCACTACAGCCTGCTGGCCGCGCTCAAGCACTGGAACATCGATCCGTCGAAAGTCACCGTACTCAATCTGGCTCCACCAGCGATCATTGCCGCCTGGAAACGCGGTGACATCGACGCCACTTACGTCTGGGATCCGGCCCTCGGTGTCGCCAAGGAAAACGGCAAGGTACTGATCACCTCCGGCGAGCTGGCCAAGTTCGGCGCACCGACCTTCGACGCCTGGATCGTGCGCAAGGATTTCGCCGAGAAGCACCCGGAAATCGTCACCGCGTTCGCCAAAGTGACCCTGGACGCCTACGCCGACTACCGCAAAGACCCGCAAGCCTGGCTCGCCAACCAGGGCAACGTCGACAAACTGGTGAAGCTCTCCGGCGCCAAGGCCAGCGACATTCCATTGCTGCTGCAAGGCAACGTCTACCCGTTGGCGGCTGACCAGGTGCTCACCCTCGGCGCGCCAACCACCAAAGCCATCACTGACACCGCCGCGTTCCTCAAGGAACAAGGCAAAGTCGAGGCGGTACTGCCGGACTACGCGCCGTACGTCAGCGCCAAGTTCATCACCAACTGATCGGGAGTTAACTGCGATGGCTTTGCTACAGCTGGAGCGCATCAGCGCACAGTACCCCGGCAACCCGGAACCGGTGTTGGCGGATATCTCCCTGAGCCTGGGCCCCCGGCAATTGCTGGTCGCCCTCGGCCCGTCCGGCAGTGGCAAGACTTCGCTGTTGAACCTGATTGCCGGTTTCGTCGAACCCAGCGCCGGGCGCATCACCCTTGATGGCGTGCCCGTCAAAGGCCCGAGTGCCGAGCGTGGCGTAGTGTTCCAGGACGATGCGCTGCTGCCGTGGCAAGACGTGCTGGCCAACGTCGGGTTCGGCCTGGAGCTGGCCGGCGTCGCCCGGGACAAACGCGAAGCCCGCGCCCGGGAGATGCTCGCCCTGGTCGATCTGTCCGGTTTTGAACAGCGCCGCATCTGGCAGCTTTCCGGTGGCCAGAAGCAGCGTGTCGGCCTGGCCCGCGCCCTCGCCGCCGACCCGCGCGTGTTGCTCATGGACGAACCGTTCGGTGCCCTCGACGCTTTCACCCGCGAGCAGATGCAGGAGCTGTTGCTGCAAGTCTGGCAACGCACCGCCAAACCGGTGTTCCTGATTACCCACGACATTGAAGAAGCCGTGTTCCTCGCCACCGACCTGATTCTGTTGGCGCCCAACCCAGGGCAAATTGTCGAGCGCCTAAGCCTCGATTTCGGTCAGCGTTATGCCGCCGGTGAGTCGGCTCGCTCGATCAAGTCCGACCCGCGCTTTATCGAAACCCGCGAACACGTACTCGCCAAAGTGTTCTCCCAACGCAGCGCCGCCCAGCGGCAGGAGCACGCATGAGCAGCTACGAAATTCCCGTCGCCGCGATAAAGCCAGGCACGCCCGTGACACCGGCACGACGCAGCTTGAGCACTCGCTGGATCAGTGTGCTGACACTGATCGCTCTCGTTGTTCTTTGGTGGGCCGTAACGGCGACCGGCTTGATCGAGCCGCTGTTCCTGCCGCCACCTTCCGCCGTGCTGCAAAAAGGCTGGCTGCTGGCGACTTCGGGCTACATGGATTCAACCCTGTGGCAGCACCTTGGCGCGAGTCTGAGTCGTATCGGCCTGGGCCTCGGCTTTGCGATTCTCACCGCCGTCCCGGTGGGTATCGCCATCGGCGCCAATCGTATTGCCCGTGGTGTGCTCGATCCGCTGATCGAGTTCTACCGGCCGATTCCGCCGTTGGCCTACCTGCCACTGATCGTGATCTGGTGCGGTATCGGTGAATTGTCGAAAGTGTTGCTGATCTACCTGGCGATCTTCGCCCCGATTGCCATCGCCACCGCCACCGGCGTACGCACGGTCGACCCGGCCAAATTGCGTGCCGCGCAGTCGTTGGGTGCGACACGGGCGCAGTTGATTCGCCACGTGATTTTGCCGAGTGCCTTGCCGGATATCCTGACCGGCGTGCGCATTGGTCTCGGTGTGGGTTGGTCGACTTTGGTCGCCGCCGAACTGATCGCTGCCACCAGCGGCCTGGGCTTCATGGTGCAGTCGGCCGCGCAGTTCCTGGTCACCGATGTGGTGGTACTGGGGATTCTGGTGATCGCACTGATCGCCTTCGCCATGGAATTGGGCCTGCGTGCCCTGCAACGCAAGCTGGTGCCGTGGCATGGTCAGGCCCACTGAATAATTGCCCTGTGAAAACCCTGTGGGAGCGAGCTTGCTCGCTCCCACAAAAAGCACGGCCCCGAATTTAAGAGAACCACCATGAGCCAGTTGACCATCGTTCCCCTTAGCTCCGCCCTCGGCGCGCAAATCAGTGGCATCGACATCAGCCAACCGCTGAACCTGGAACAACGCAATACCATCGAACAAGCCCTGCTCAAGCATCAAGTTCTGTTCTTCCGTGACCAACCAATCACGCCACAACAACAGGCGCGATTCGCGGCGAACTTTGGCGACCTGCACATCCACCCGATCTACCCCAATGTGCCGGAACAGCCGGAAGTGCTGATCCTCGACACCGCCGTCACCGACGTGCGCGACAACGCCATCTGGCACACCGACGTGACCTTCCTGCCGACCCCGGCCATGGGCGCGGTGCTCAGTGCCAAGCTGCTGCCGGAGTTTGGCGGCGATACATTGTGGGCCAGCGGAATTGCCGCGTATGAAGCCCTGTCGGCGCCGATGAAAACCCTGCTCGAAGGCCTGACCGCCACCCACGACTTCACCCGTTCGTTCCCGCTGGAGCGCTATGGCAATACGCCCGACGCGCTGGCCCAATGGGAAGAAGCACGACGCAAGAACCCGCCGCTGTCACACCCGGTGATCCGCACGCACCCGGTAAGCGGGCGCCGCTCACTGTTCGTCAATGAAGGCTTCACCTCGAAGATCAACGAACTGTCGGAAACCGAAAGCGAGGCGATTCTGAAGTTTCTGTTCGCCCATGCGACGCGCCCGGAATTCACCATTCGCTGGCGCTGGCAGCAGGACGACATTGCGTTCTGGGATAACCGCGTGACCCAGCACTATGCAGTCGATGATTACCGGCCGGCGCGGCGGGTGATGCAGCGGGCGACGGTGTTGGGGGATGTGCCGTTTTTCAGATAGATGACTGCTGCGCAGTCAATCGCTGGCAAGCCAGCTCCTACAAAGACGCATATATCCTGTAGGAGCCGGCTTGCCGGCGATGCGATCTGCAGGTTACTCAGCTGTCGAAGGCTTCTCCCAAAGATTGATCCCGCCCTCCTGGGCAAACCGGTCAATCTCCGCCAGCTCCTGCGCACTGAAGCTCAGGTTCTTCAACGCCCCGACGTTCTCGATGATCTGCTCCGGCCGGCTCGCGCCGATCAGTGCCGAGGTCACCCGTGGATCGCGCAGGGTCCAGGCCAGCGCCAGTTGCGCCAGGCTCTGGCCACGACGTTTGGCGATTTCGTTGAGTGCCCGCACCTGGGCGATATTGGCCTCGGACAAGTGCGACGCCTGCAACGAACCACCACCCGGACGATTGACCCGCGCATCCGCCGGCACGCCGTTGAGGTACTTGTCGGTCAGCAATCCCTGCGCCAGCGGCGTGAAGGCAATCACACCGGTACCGAGTTCGTCCGTGGTGTCCAGCAGGTCTTTTTCAACCCAGCGATTGAGCAGGTTGTACGCCGGTTGGTGGATCAGCAAAGGGACCTTCCACTCCTTGAGCAACGCCGCCATTTCCCGGGTTTTCACCCCGGAATAGGACGAAATGCCGATGTACAGCGCCTTGCCCTGCTGCACCGCTGTGGCGAGTGCGCTGGCGGTTTCTTCCAGCGGGGTATCCGGATCGAAACGGTGGGAATAGAAGATGTCGACGTAGTCCACGCCCAGGCGTTGCAGGCTCTGGTCGAGACTGGCCAGCACGTACTTGCGCGAACCACCGCCCTGACCGTAAGGGCCAGGCCACATGTCCCAACCGGCCTTGGTGGAAATGATCAGCTCGTCGCGGTACTGCTTGAAGTCTTCGCGCAGCAAACGGCCGAAGTTAATCTCGGCGCTGCCGTACGGTGGGCCATAGTTGTTGGCCAGGTCGAAATGGTTGATGCCCTGGTCGAACGCCGTGCGCAGCAATGCGCGCTGGGTATCGATCGGCGTGCTGTCGCCAAAGTTGTGCCACAGCCCCAGGGACAGTGCCGGCAGCACCAGCCCGCTACGGCCCACGCGGCGGTAAGGGATGGAGTCGTAGCGGTTTTCGGCAGCGGTGTAAGTCATCGAATCCTCTCTTGTCGGTCTTGAATCTGGTATCGACTGCTTCGCCAGTCGCCCAGCATACGCCCGCACGGACGCCAAAAAACCCGGGGTTCGACTAAATGCTGAAACGTTTCACAGAAATTTGACCGGGGCGCGGAACTCAACAAATCAACGATGGGCTTGCGTGATCAGGCACGGCAGGAACAAAGTCGTAAAAGCAACGAAGAGGCGACACCGATCGCAAGGATGGAGCAAGCGATGCATACCACAATCATCATCACCTTCGGCCTGGTCCTGCTCGCGATGATGCTGTTCATCGGCGAGAAAATCGGCTTCAGCCGTCAGACCCTCACCTACAGTTTCGTGATCCTGTGGCTGGCGTTGACGGTGATCAACGGCGCCATCGGCATAGTGTCCGCCGGTCAGTCGCTGAGTACGGAACTGGGGATAGGCACGATGGTGTTCAGCATTCCGGTGGCGGCGCTGGTGTTGTTCATGGTGCTGAGCGCCGAGAGCTGATCAGTCCCGGCGCCCTGCCCGCGATCAACGCACCAGATGCAGGAACTGCATGTGCCGTTCGTACTGGTCGAGGATGTCGTTGATGATCTGCTCCTTGGTGTAACCCACCAGATCGTAGTCCTGGCTGCCCTCGCTCAAGTGCACTTCGGCCCGGTAGTAACGGCGATTATTGAGTTGCTTGGAACCCATGCCGCCACGGGCGAACGACGGCGTGAAATAGCCGCGCATCTGCACCTGATAAACGAACGGATGTTGATCACCGTGGCCGATTTCCAGACTGACGCTGTCAGTGGCGGGATCGGGGTGCGTCACCACATGCAGACCCTTTTCCCGGAATACGGCAGACACTTCTTCGATCGCCGGCCGCACCGTCGTATCGAGGAAGCGATAAACCTCGTCCCGTGAAGGGAAATGCACGGCCTGGCTCAAGCGTTGCCGCCAGCCGCCACGCCGTGATCCGGATACCGGCGCCAAGGAATGCATCTGTGCAATCTGCTTCTGCGATTCCAGATAAAACGCCTTGTGCAGCCCCCACATCATCAACAACAGAATCAGCGAGAACGGCAGCGAGGTCAGCACCACCGCCGACTTCAACGCATCGATGCTGCCCGAGAACAGCAGCGCGCTGGTCACCAGTGCGGTCATTGCGCCCCAGAACACACGCAGCCATTTCGGCCCGTCTTCATCGGGATTGCCGCCCTTGGCGGACAGCGTCGAGAGCACCACGGTGCCGGAGTCGGCAGAGGTGACAAAAAACACGAAGCTGATGAACACCGTGACCGCGATGACGGTTTTGCTCCACGGGTAGGTTTCCAGCAGCAGATAAAGGGTCATCGACGGGTTGTCGATGGCCGACATGCCGAGCGCGCTCATGCCGTGGTTGAGCACTTGATCGATGGCGCTGTTACCGAAAATCGACATCCACGCCAGGGTGAAGCCGAGCGGAATCAACAGCACGCCGAAGACGAATTCGCGGATAGTCCGGCCACGGGAAATCCGCGCAATGAACAAGCCCACGAACGGCGACCATGCAATCCACCAGGCCCAATAGAACACCGTCCAGCCACCCAGCCAGTCGCTGGGTTTGTCGTAGGCGTAGAGGTCGAAACTTTTCATCGGCAAGGCGCCGAGGTAATCGCCGAGGTTCTGGATCAGGGTGTTGAGCAGGTGCTGGGTGGGGCCGGCGAACAACACGAACAGCAACAGCGCGCAGGCCAGCAGCATGTTGATGTCGGACATGACCCGCACGCCCTTGTCGACGCCGGATACGGCCACGATGATCGCCGCGCCCATCATCAAGGTGATCAGGCCGACCTGAATCCATTGGGTGTGGGCGATGCCGAACAGATAGTCCAGGCCCGAGTTGAGGTGCAAGACGCCGAAGCCCATGTCAGCGCCGAGGCCGAACACCGTGGCGATGATGCCAAAGCCGTCCACCGCGTAACCGATGGGGCCATTGATGCGCTTGCCGATCAGCGGATACAGCGCCGAACGCAGGGCCAATGGCAGGTTATGCCGGTAGGCAAAGTAGGCCAGCGCCATGCCGACAAAGGCGAACACGCCCCAGCCATGCAGGCCCCAGTGCAGAAACAGAATTTGCATCGCCTGGCGCGCCGCATCTGCCGTCCCGGCCTCGCCTTGGGGCGGTTGCAGCATGTGGGTCAGGGGCTCGGACACGCAGAAGAAAAACAGGGTGATGCTGATCCCGGCGGCGAACAACATGCCGGCCCAGGACAGATAACTGAATTCGGGTTCGTCGTGGTCGGCACCGAGCTTGATCTTGCCGTAGCCGGACAAGGCGGTGACCACCACGAAGACCAGATACAGGGTCATCGCCAGCAGGTAATACCAGCCGACCGTGTTGGCCGCCCAGTTTTGCGCCGCCAGCAACCAGGCACCGGCCTGCTCGGGCATGGCGATGACAACGATACCGAACAACAGAATGAAACTCGCCGAGAACCAGAACACCGGCGGATTCATGCGGATCAGTCCGCTTGGAGGGATGGACGATGCACTCATGTACGGTGCACCTCGAAGGGGAAAAACGTGGCTGTAGAAATCGGACTCAGCAAAGGCAAGCCTCCTGTTGTGAGCGGGCAGCGAACCACCGGTTTAACTTGAATGAACGTTCAAGTTAAACATGGATAGGGGGCTAAGGACTAATCGCAGGGCTCAGCGGTCGCCTTCCAACACTAGCTTGAGAACGGAGGATAAGAGGGTACAAATACAATTTGTGGCGAGGGGGCTTGCCCCCGTTGGGTCACGAAGTGGCCCCAAAACCTGCGACCCGGTTTTCCAAGGCAGACCGTGTTGCCTTGATTTGCGGCTGCTGCGCAGCCGAACGGGGGCAAGCCCCCTCGCCACAGGTTTTCAGCAACGACAGGCCTACTTCTGCGCCCCATCATCATGCTGCAGATTCGCCTGGGTCAGGTTGCTGCCCGCTGGCACGCTGCGGGTCAGCCAGACGTTGCCGCCGATGGTCGAGCCCTGGCCGATGGTGATGCGCCCCAGAATCGTCGCCCCGGCATAGATCACCACGTCATCCTCGACAATCGGATGCCGCGGCTGGCCTTTCTGCAACTGGCCGTCTTCGTCCGCCGGGAAGCGTTTGGCACCCAGGGTCACGGCCTGATAAATCCGCACGCGCTCGCCGATGATCGCCGTCTCGCCGATCACCACACCTGTACCGTGGTCGATGAAGAAACTGCGGCCGATCTGCGCGCCGGGGTGGATATCGATGCCGGTGGCCGAGTGGGCGATTTCCGCACTGATCCGCGCCAGCAACGGCAGCCCGGCACGGTACAAATGGTGGGCCAGACGATGATGAATCACCGCCAGAATCCCCGGGTAGCACAACAACACTTCATCGACACTGCGCGCCGCCGGGTCGCCGTGATAGGCCGCCAGCACATCGGTGTCCAACAGGCTGCGCAACCCCGGCAGGGCGAGGGCGAAGTCCTGAATGATCTGGATGGTCTTGGCTTCGACCTCGGTCTCGGCCTGGGCACTGTGGCGCGCGGCGTAGCGCAATTCGAGTCGCGCCTGGGCTAACAGCGCATTCAGCGCCACATCCAGCGTGTGACCGACATAGAAGTCTTCGCTCTCTTCGCGCAGGTCAACCGGCCCCAAGCGCATCGGGAACAGTGCGCCGCACAAGGCTTCGAGAATCTCCGCCATGGCCGCCCGGGAGGGCAGCTCGCGACCGCCCTGCTCGGTACTGGCACGGCCATTTTGTACACGCCACTGTTCACGTGCCGTGCGCAGCTGGCTGACGATGCTCTGCAATTGCCAATGGCTGGAACGCTCACTCACGGTAAAAAACTCCTCACGGGCGACCGGACTGTCTGGCCGCACTGACGACGATTACTTTACGGCAAGGGTCGCGAGGCAAATTAAGAACCAATAATGCTTTGCTCATTACGATTAGCTATAAGCGATTGGCGGTTGCCCCGGCTTTTGGGCGTGCCTATAGTCCTGAGATATTCCACGGCCAGTACGGACCCATGATCAAACAACAGCTTGCCCGCTTTAACCGCCTCGACCTGCTCGGTCAACCCACCGCCCTGGAAAAACTCGAACGCCTGTCGGCCTGGCTGGGCCGCGATGTGTACGTCAAACGCGATGACCTGACGCCGCTGGCGATGGGCGGCAACAAGCTGCGCAAACTCGAGTACCTGGCAGCCGATGCGCTGGCCCAGGGTGCCGACACCTTGATCACCGCCGGCGCGTTGCAATCGAACCACGTGCGCCAGACTGCGGCCATTGCGGCGAAACTGGGTCTGGGCTGCGTAGCCCTTCTGGAAAACCCCCTCGGCACCGATGACAGCAACTACACCGGCAACGGCAACCGGCTGCTGCTCGACCTGTTCGATGCCAAGGTCGAACTGGTGGAAAACCTCGACAACGCCGACGAGCAACTGCAAGCCCTGGCCGACCGACTGCGCAACAACGGCAAGAAGCCGTACCTGGTGCCGATCGGTGGTTCCAATGCGCTGGGCGCCCTGGGCTATGTGCGCGCCGGGCTGGAGCTGGCCGAGCAGATCAAGGACACAGGCCTGACCTTCGCCGCCGTGGTTCTGGCCTCCGGCAGCGCCGGTACCCACAGCGGTCTGGCACTGGCCTTGAGCGAAGCACTGCCGGATCTGCCAGTAATCGGCGTGACGGTTTCGCGCAGCGATGAAGACCAGCGGCCGAAAGTTCAAGGCCTGGCCGAACGCACTGCCGAATTGCTGGGTGTGAGCCTGCCGGCTGCATTCAAAGTCGAGTTGTGGGATGAATATTTCGCCCCACGTTACGGCGAGCCGAATGCCGGGACACTGGCGGCGGTGAAACTGCTGGCGGGTCAGGAAGGCTTGCTACTGGACCCGGTCTACACTGGCAAGGCCATGGCGGGCTTGCTGGACGGGATCGGGCGTCAGCGTTTCGATGAGGGCCCGATTATCTTCCTGCACACCGGCGGGGCTCCGGCGCTGTTTGCCTATAAGGACTTTCTGTAGGAGCGAGCCTGCTCGCGATGGTCGTCAACGATAACGCTGGCAACCTGACACCCCGCGGTGCCCTGTCGTACATCGCGAGCAAGCTAGCTCCTACAGTAGAAACGCAATCTATTCCAAAATTGAATAACCAGAAGATTAATTATTATTTTCCAATCTAAAAACGCCATCATATAGTCATGCTACAGGCGAATTTCCCAAGAGACGCATACGCTGCTTTAAGGCAGGATAGCGCTGTCGCTTAATTCCCGATTTCGCCACATTTTCGCAAAAACGTCTTCCATAAGAAAACACAGGGGCTTGTCATGAATTTTTCCGCACTACGTCGCAATCTGCTGGTGGGTTCGCTCGGCCTGGCACTGAGCGCCGGCCTGATCGGCCAGGCGGTTGCCGGTGAGCAACTGCAACAAATCAAGGACAAAGGCGTGATCAACGTCGGCCTGGAAGGCACCTACCCACCGTTCAGTTTCGTCGATGCCGACGGCAAACTGGCCGGCTTCGAAGTCGAATTCTCCGAAGCCCTGGCCAAAGAGCTGGGCGTGAAGATCAAGCTGCAACCAACCAAATGGGACGGCATCCTCGCCGCTCTGGAATCCAAGCGCCTGGACGCAGTGATCAACCAGGTGACCATCTCCGAAGAGCGTAAGAAGAAGTACGACTTCTCCGAGCCCTACACCGTTTCCGGGATTCAGGCGCTGGTGCTGACGAAGAAGGCCGCCGAGCTGAACATCAAGTCCGCCGCTGACCTGGCCGGCAAGAAAGTCGGTGTTGGCCTGGGCACCAACTACGAACAGTGGGTGAAAGAAAACGTGCCGACTGCCGACATCCGCACCTACGAAGATGATCCGACCAAATTCCAGGACCTGCGTGTCGGCCGTATCGACGCCATCCTGATCGACCGCCTGGCTGCGCTTGAATACGCCAAGAAGGCCAAGGACACCACCGCCGCCGGTGAGGCGTTCTCCCGTCAGGAAGCCGGCATTGCCCTGCGCAAAGGCGAGCCTGAACTGCTGGCCGCGGTGAACAAGGCGATCGACAAACTGCGCGCCGATGGCACCCTGAAAAAGCTCTCGGAAAAATACTTCAACGCTGACGTCACTCAATAATGGAAGAAGCTTTCCAACTCGCACTGGATTCCGCGCCCTTTCTGCTCAAGGGCGCGTACTACACGGTTATCCTCAGCCTGGGCGGGATGTTCTTCGGCCTGGTGATGGGGTTCGGCCTGGCGCTGATGCGCCTGTCGCGCTTCAAACTGGTGAGCTGGATCGCCCGCATCTACGTGTCGTTCTTTCGCGGCACGCCCTTGCTGGTCCAACTGTTCGTGATCTATTACGGCTTGCCGCAATTGGGTCTGGAACTTGATCCGCTGCCGGCGGCCCTGATCGGCTTCTCGCTGAACATGGCTGCCTATGCCTGTGAAATCCTGCGTGCCGCGATCAGCTCCATCGAACGCGGCCAGTGGGAAGCCGCTGCCAGTATCGGTATGACCCGCGCGCAAACCCTGCGCCGGGCCATCCTGCCGCAGGCGATGCGCACCGCATTGCCGCCACTGGGCAACAGTTTCATTTCACTGGTCAAGGACACCGCGCTGGCTGCCACCATCCAGGTGCCGGAACTGTTCCGTCAGGCGCAACTGATCACCGCACGCACCTTCGAAATCTTCACCATGTATCTTGCCGCCGCACTGATCTACTGGGTCCTGGCCACGGTGCTTTCGCACCTGCAGAACCAGTTGGAAGCGCGGGTCAATCGGCACGACCAGGAGTCCTGACCCAATGATTGTCGTGGAAAAACTGACAAAGCAGTTCAAGGGTCAAGTCGTGCTCAACGGCATCGATCTTGAGGTCAAGGAAGGCGAGGTGGTGGCGATCATCGGCCCCAGCGGTTCGGGCAAGACCACCTTCCTGCGTTGCCTGAATTTTCTGGAAGAACCCACCAGCGGCCGGATCAAGGTCGGCGATATCGAAATCGATACCAGCCGCCCCCTGAACCAGCAACAGAGCCTGGTGCGCCGTTTGCGCCAGCATGTGGGTTTCGTCTTCCAGAACTTCAACCTGTTCCCCCATCGCACGGCGCTTGAAAACGTCATCGAAGGCCCGATCGTGGTCAAGAAGACCCCGCACGCCGACGCCGTTGCCCTGGGTAAAAAGCTCCTGGCCAAGGTGGGCCTGGCCGGCAAGGAGGATGCTTACCCGCGTCGCCTCTCCGGCGGTCAGCAACAGCGTGTGGCGATTGCCCGGGCGCTGGCGATGGAGCCGGAAGTGATCCTGTTCGACGAGCCAACCTCGGCCCTCGACCCGGAGCTGGTGGGTGAGGTGCTGGCGACCATCCGCGGCCTCGCCGAAGAGAAGCGCACCATGGTGATCGTCACCCACGAAATGGGTTTTGCCCGGGACGTGGCCAACCGCGTGGTGTTTTTCGACAAGGGCGTGATCGTCGAGCAAGGCGAAGCGAAGGCGCTGTTTGCCAATCCGAAAGAAGAGCGAACTAAACAGTTCCTGAGCAAATTCCTGAACAACGATCACAACTAACAACCCTACGCAACAACGGAAAACTTCCATGGATGGAAGTTACCACCCCTCAAAATACGCCCTCATTAGTACCAAACTAAACTCTTCTGTTCGACATGCCTGCCTTGTACGTACGCGCGGTACATATATAGGCATTACAACAATTAAACAGCGCCAACCAAATCAGATCGTCTATTGCAGAGCGGTGCCGAAGACATGCACAAAGCCGCCCCTATCACTCGGCTTTCAGCAGACAAACTCGACAAACAGACACGGTTTATTTACTTGAAACCGTAGGAGCTTTCTGAATAGCACCCCATACCCGATACAACTAATAAATCTTATTGACACTTGATCCACCCAACTCTTATCTAGTCTCCAGCCAACGACACTCTTCACACTTGAATCATTATTAATTAGTGATTCCTCTATTCGAATTTTAGTTTTTGATATTCCAGAAACGGACTTCGCAGCAAGACTTCAAGGAGACTTCATGAACAGCACCCCGAACAAATCCGGGCTTTCGGCCCCGACCCTGGCGCAATCCAACAAGACCGGCATCAACGTCACTTGCGCGGCGCACCTGCTGATCGACGTGGCGCCCTACCCCACTATGGACGCAGGTGACCTGATCGAACTGTTCTGGGACAACTGCTACGTGGCCTCCCGCGTGCTGACGGCCAATGATGTCGGGCAACCGGTGCAACTGCGGGTGCCTGAAAGTTTTGTCGCTAACGGTACTTCGCGCATCCACTACCGGGTCATGCAGGTTGGCCTGGGGCCGGCGATATCGGCCAGCCGCAACGTGCAGATCAAACTCGACTGCCCCGGCGGCCAACCCTCCGCGCTATGCGGCGATGAAAACCAGTGCCTGGCGCCAGTGAGCATTCCCGAGGCAATTCGCCGTCAGGGGGTCAATTCGAGCCAGGTCAAACGCGGTGTTCCCTTGACCATCGAGCCGTACCTGAACATGGCCGTCGACGACGAAATCACCCTGCGTTGGGGCGATGTGCGCATAGATCTGCCACGGCTCAAGTCCACCGATGTGGGCCAGCCGATCCAGGTCTGGATACCACCGGCCATCATCCTTGAAGCCGGCGAAGACCTGCGGCTGGAAGTGACGTATTGCATTCTCGACCGGGTGGGCAACAATTCCCGCTGGGCACCGGCCCGTACGCTGAAGATCGGTTGTGCCAATCCTTATCTGAAAGTCCCCCCGAAAAAAGTGCTCAAGGCAGCCGAATCCCGCAAGCAATGAACACCGCTTCTGTGGCGAGGGGGCTTGCCCCCGTTGGGCCGCGAAGCGACCCCAAAACCTGCAATCCGGTTATTCCAGTACTCCGTTGACCGAATTTGCGGCTGCTGCGCAACCGAACGGGGGCAAGCCCCCTCGCCACAGGGATTGCGTTCGGCCTTGGAACGCTCTTCTATGCATATTCCTAAAAGTTAGTTCATAAATTATTTATACACGTTTAGGGTATATAAACCGGACCACCGGACATTCTTGTTTTCATGCGCCGCCACAAGCGGCGCTTCCATGAGATGTGAGGTAGGTATGGTCCGGAACACAATCACCCCAGTGCAGATCGCCAGGGCATTGCGTGCAGCCAAGGAGCGGCACTGATGTCCAGTCTGGCAGATGCAATCGTCCAGAGTGACCTGGACATCGCCCCGTTGTTGTTGCCCGCACAAATCTTGCGCAACGATGCACAAGCCATCAAGGCGGCCCACGAACTGGCGAAAGTCGCGCGCCTGCAAGCGGGCAAACGTGACCGGCAGCGCAAGCTCCCATGGTCTGAAATCGAACAGTTCACCCGCAGCGGTCTGGGCAGCATTTCCATCCCCCGCGAGTACGGTGGCCCGCAGGTTTCGTTCGTCACCCTGGCCGAGGTCTTCGCGATCATTTCCGCCGCCGACCCGGCGCTCGGACAGATCCCGCAAAACCAGTTCGGCATCCTTAACCTGATACTCGGCAGCGCCACCGAAGCGCAGAAAGGACAACTGTTCAAAAGCGTCCTCGAGGGCTGGCGCATCGGCAATGCCGGGCCGGAACGCGGCACCAAAAACACCCTGGAACTGAAGGCGCGCCTCAACGCTGACGGCGTCCTCAACGGCCAGAAGTTCTATTCCACCGGTGCCCTGTTCGCCCATTGGGTCGCGGTCAAGGCATTGAACGACGACGGCAAACAAGTGCTGGCATTCATCCGTCGCGGCACGCCGGGATTACGCATCGTCGATGACTGGTCCGGCTTTGGCCAGCGCACCACCGCCAGCGGCACGATTTTGCTCAATAACGTGCAGGTCGAATCCGAACTGGTTGTGGATAACTGGAAGATCAACGACACGCCGAACATCCAGGGTGCCGTCTCGCAACTGATTCAAGCGGCTATCGATGCAGGTATCGCCCGAGGTGCCATCGACGACGCCATCGATTTCGTGAAAACCCGCGCCCGGCCGTGGATCGACGCCAATGTCGAACGGGCCAGCGATGACCTGTACGTGATCGCCGATATCGGCAAGCTGAAAATCGAATTGCACGCCGCCGAAGCGCTGCTGCGCAAGGCCGGACAGGTGCTCGATCAGGTCAGCGCTGTGCCGCTCACCGCCGAGTCTGCCGCCCGTGCCTCGATAGCCGTGGCCGAAGCCAAAGTGCTGACCACCGAGATCTCGTTGCTGGCCAGCGAAAAACTGTTCGAACTGGCCGGCAGCCGCGCGACCCTCGCTGAATTCAACCTCGACCGCCACTGGCGCAACGCCCGCGTGCACACCCTGCACGATCCGGTGCGCTGGAAGTACCACGCCATCGGCGCCTATCGCCTCAACGGCACGCTGCCTAATCGGCATTCCTGGATCTGACGACCAGACATCTGGAGAACAACATGACAAATTCTCAGCACGTCGCGGTCATCACCAGCGATGAACAAGCCCTGATCATTGCCAGCGATCTGGCCGAAGACTTTAAACGCGACAGCGCCCTGCGCGACCGCGAGCGCCGTTTGCCGCACCCGGAGCTGGAGGTATTTTCCCGCTCGGGCCTGTGGGGCATCAGCGTGCCAAAAGAGTATGGCGGCGCCGGTGTTTCCAACGTCACCCTGGCCAGGGTAATTGCACTGATTGCCCAGGCCGACGGCTCACTGGGGCAAATTCCGCAGAACCATTTCTACGCCCTCGAAGTGCTGCGCGTGAACGGCAACCACGAGCAGAAACAACGCCTGTACGCCGAAGTGCTGGCCGGTCAGCGCTTCGGTAATGCCCTCGCCGAACTCGGCACCAAAACCGCACACGACCGCGTCACCAGCCTGACTCGCGACGGCAGCGGGTATCGCATCAATGGTCGCAAGTTCTACGCCACGGGGGCGATTTACGCCCAGCGCATTCCCACTTCGGTCGTGGATGAAAACGGCGTGCAGCAACTGGCGTTCGTCCCACGCAACAGCAAGGGCCTGAGCGTGATCGACGACTGGAGCGGCTTCGGACAGCGCACCACCGGCAGCGGTTCGGTGGTGTTCGAAGATGTCTTTGTTGCCGCTGAAGATGTGATCCCCTTTCAAAGCGCCTTCGAGCGTCCGACCCCGGTCGGCCCGCTGGCGCAGATTCTTCATGCCGCCATCGACACCGGCATCGCCCGCGCCGCCTATGAAGATGCACTGCACTTCGTACGCACCAAAACCCGGCCGTGGATCGACGCCACCCACGAAAAAGCCACGGACGATCCGCTGACCCTGAAGAGCTTCGGCCACCTGAGCATTCGCCTTCACGCCGCCGAGGCACTGCTGGAGCGTGCCGGTGAATACCTCGACAAGGCCCAGGCCGACACGGATGCCGAGACCGTCGCCGCCGCGTCGATTGCCGTCGCCGAAGCCCGCGCCCTCAGCACCGAAGTCTCCCTTGCCGCCGGCAGCACGCTGTTCGAGCTCGCCGGCAGCCAGGCGACCTTGATCGAACATGGCCTCGACCGTCACTGGCGCAACGCCCGGGTGCACACCCTGCACGACCCGGTGCGCTGGAAGTATCACGCCGTCGGTAATTACTACCTCAACGATGAAAACCCGCCACTGCGGGGGACCATTTGATGACCGCCGCGAAAAAGAAAATCCTGCTCAATGCCTTCAACATGAACTGCATCGGGCACATCAACCACGGTTTGTGGACGCACCCGCGCGACACGTCAACCCGCTACAACACGATCGAATACTGGACCGAACTGGCGCAGCTGCTGGAGCGCGGGCTGTTCGACGGCCTGTTCATCGCCGACATCGTCGGGGTCTACGACGTCTACCAGAATTCGGTGGACGTGCCGCTCAAAGAGTCGATCCAGCTACCGGTCAACGATCCGCTGTTGCTGGTCTCGGCCATGGCCGCGGTGACCAGAAACCTCGGTTTCGGCCTGACCGCCAACCTCACCTACGAGGCGCCGTATCTGTTCGCCCGCCGCCTGTCGACGCTGGATCACCTGAGCCGTGGGCGTGTCGGCTGGAACATCGTCACCGGCTATCTCGACAGCGCCGCCAAGGCCATGGGCCTAAGCGAACAGGTCGAGCATGACCGTCGTTATGACCAGGCCGACGAGTACCTGGAGGTGCTCTACAAACTCTTGGAAGGCAGCTGGGAAAACGGCGCGGTGCTCAACGATCCGCAGCAGCGGGTCTACGCGCAGCCTGAAAAAGTGCACAAGGTCGAGCACAAGGGCGAGTTCTATCAGGTCGAGGGTTATCACCTCTGCGAACCCTCACCGCAGCGCACGCCGGTGCTGTTCCAGGCCGGCAGTTCGGATCGCGGATTGCTGTTCGCCGGGCGACATGCCGAGTGCGTGTTCATCAGTGGCCAGACCAAGGCATCGACCAAGGCGCAGGTAGACAAGGTGCGCGCCAGCGCCGTCGAAGCCGGGCGCAATCCCGAGGACATCAAGGTGTTCATGGGGCTGAACGTGATCGTCGGCGCCACCGAGGAACTGGCCTGGGCCAAGCATGCCGAATACCTGAGCTTCGCCAGTGCCGAGGCCGGCGTAGCGCACTTTTCGGCGTCCACCGGGATCGATTTTTCCCAATATGAAATCGACGAGCCGATCCAGTACGTGAAGAGCAACGCCATCCAGTCCGCCACCAAACACCTGCAAAACAACGACTGGACCCGGCGCAGATTGCTGGAACAACACGCCCTCGGCGGTCGCTACATCACCGTGGTCGGTTCACCGCAGCAAGTAGCCGATGAGCTGGAATCGTGGATCGCCGAAACCGGACTGGATGGCTTCAACCTGACCCGCATCGTCACGCCGGAAAGCTATGAGGACTTCATTGAATTGGTGATCCCCGAGTTGCAGCGTCGAGGCTCATACAAGACGGCGTACGACAACGGCACCTTGCGCGAAAAGCTGTTTCAGCGCGAAGCACATTTGCCTGAGCAACATACCGGCTCGGCATACCGCCGCTAACCCTGTGGCGAGGGGGCTTGCCCCCGTTCGACTGCGCAGCAGTCGCGAGACCAGTAGTCGAGTTTTAACTGACACACCTCATTGAAGTCTTTGGGGCCGCTGCGCGGCCCAACGGGGGCAAGCCCCCTCGCCACAAATACGCGTACACATTAAATAATTGACTGGAAAATACATCATGAAAAAGCACTACCTCTCTCACCCAGTCAAAGCACTGGCCCTGGCCCTCGGCCTGTTCAGCTCGGTGACCTTCGCCGCCGACGCGCCCCTGAAAATCGGCACCACCGCCGCCTTCGCCATCCCCCTGGAAGCAGCGGTCGAAGAAGCCGGCAAACAAGGCCTGAAAGTCGAGTTGGTGGAGTTCACCGACTGGATCGCGCCGAACGTCAGCCTCGCCGCCGGCGACATCGACGTGAACTACTTCCAGCACATCCCGTTCCTGGAAAACGCCAAGGCTGCGTCAGGTTTCGACCTGGTGCCATTCGCGCCGGGCATCATCAACAACGTCGGCCTCTACTCGAAGAAATACAAAAGCTTCGACGAACTGCCACAAGGCGCCAGCGTGGCTATCGCCAACGATCCGATCAACAGCGGTCGTGGCTTGCAGCTGCTGGCCAAGGCCGGGCTGATCACCCTCAAGCCCGGCGTCGGCTACAAGGCCACCGAAGAAGACATCATCGCCAACCCGAAGAAAATCAAGATCCTCCAGGTCGAAGCCGTGCAACTGGTACGTGCCTATGACGATGCCGATCTGGTGCAGGGCTACCCCGCCTACATTCGCTTGTCGAAAACCTTCGATGCAGGCTCCGCGCTGCTGTTCGACGGGCTCGATCACAAGGAATACGTGATCCAGTTCGTGATCCAGCCCAAGAGCAAAACCGACCCGCGCCTGATCAAGTTCGTCGACATCTACCAGCACTCACCCGCTGTGCGCGCCGCGTTGGATAAAGCTCACGGCAAGCTCTACCAAGCTGGTTGGGAAAGCTGAGCATGACCGCCGCCATCCAACGGCGACTGGAAATTCCAGAGCCGCAAAGCGCCGAGCGCACTGAGCTGCACCCCGAACTCAACCATGCCCACGTCCGCTTCATCGGCCTGGGCAAAACCTACAACGGCCAGCAAGGACCGGTGGCTGCATTACACGGCATCGACCTGGCAATCCAGCGCGGCGAAGTGTTCGGCATCATTGGTCGCAGCGGCGCCGGCAAGTCGTCGCTGATCCGTACCATCAATCGCCTGGAACAACCGAGCAGCGGTCGAGTGCTGATCGATCAGGTGGACATCGGCGAGTTCGACGAAGACCGCCTGGTGGCGCTGCGTCGGCGCATCGGCATGATCTTCCAGCACTTCAATCTGATGTCGGCCAAGACCGTTTGGCAGAACGTCGAACTGCCGCTGAAAGTCGCTGGCGTGCCCAAGGAAAAACGCGAGCGGAAAGTCCGTGAATTGCTGGAACTGGTCGGCTTGCAGGCCAAACACAAGGCTTACCCGGCGCAGTTGTCCGGTGGGCAGAAACAGCGCGTGGGCATTGCCCGGGCGCTGGTGCATGACCCGCAAATCCTGCTGTGCGACGAAGCCACCTCGGCACTCGACCCCGAGACCACGCAATCGATTCTCGGCCTGCTGTGCGAGATCAACCGACGCCTGGGGCTGACCATCGTTTTGATCACCCACGAGATGGCAGTGATCCGTGAAATCTGTGATCGCGTGGTCGTCCTCGAACACGGGCGCGTCGTCGAGCAAGGGCCGGTGTGGGAAGTGTTCGGCAATCCGCAGCACGAGGTCAGCAAGACGCTGCTGGCGCCGCTGCAACATGCATTGCCCAAAGAGCTGCAAAGCCGTTTGCAGCCGCAGCCAAAGTCCTCCGATGCCGCCGTGGTCCTGCGCTTGCAGTTCACCGGCAGCCAACGCGACGAACCGGACCTGGCCGCACTATTCAGCGCCCTCGGAGGCCGTGTGCGATTGCTGCAAGGCGGCGTGGAACGGATTCAGGGCCATGCACTTGGACAACTGCTGCTGGCGGTGACCGGCTCGTCCCTCGGTGCCGATGAATTGCGTCAACGCGCCGGTCAATGGGCGCAACAGGTGGAGGTGCTGGGTTATGTGGTTTGATCGCTTGCTGCAGGGTTTTATCGACACATTCTTGATGGTCGGCGTGTCGTCGCTGATCGCGTTGTTGGCGGGCATTCCGCTGGCGGTGATCCTGGTCACCAGTTCCAAGGGTGGCATCTACGAAGCCCCGGGGCTGAACCGCGTTTTGGGTGCTTTCGTGAACCTGTTTCGCTCGGTTCCGTTTCTGATTTTGATGGTGGCGCTGATTCCGTTCACCCGATTGATCGTCGGTACCACCTACGGCGTTTGGGCGGCCGTGGTGCCGCTGACCATCGCCGCCACGCCGTTCTTTGCGCGCATTGCCGAGGTCAGTTTGCGCGAGGTCGATCACGGACTGATCGAAGCGGCGCAAGCCATGGGCTGCCGGCGCGGGCACATCGTCTGGCATGTGTTGTTGCCAGAAGCGCTGCCGGGGATTGTCGGCGGGTTCACCATCACTTTGGTGACAATGATCAACTCATCGGCCATGGCCGGGGCGATTGGTGCGGGCGGGCTGGGGGACATTGCCTACCGGTATGGGTATCAGCGCTTTGATAGCCAGATCATGTTGACGGTGATTGTGTTGCTGGTGGCGTTGGTGGCGGTGATTCAACTCGGTGGGGATCGGTTGGCTCGGGGGTTGAACAAGCGCTAGGCATCTTGCGCGAACTCTTTGTGGCGAGGGGGCTTGCCCCCGTTGGGGCGCGAAGCGGCCCTAAAACCATTCAATGAGTTGTGTCAGAAAAAACGAGGCCGCTGGTTTTACGACTGCTGCGCAGTCGAACGGGGGCAAGCCCCCTCGCCACAGGTCATTACATGCTTCCAGAGGGAAGTTTTCGTACAGGGAAATCAGCGGTTTTGCAGGCCTGTTCCCTTTCCTTTGCAGGACATTTCCTAGATCATTTCGCTCGCTTGCGCCTGCCGATTTCCGTGGCTAGTCTCGGCCCGTCACTGCATATCAGTGATCGGGTTTAGTAGCCCGGAACAATAGGCGCATAGCGATTCCATACCCATGTCCGGCAAGTTTTGCCGCATGCAGAATATGGTGGCTGTGCGTGGGGCATCTTCGGGTGCACCGGTTTCTCCTATTGACCGGCCTACTAACCTGCGTACAGCCGCCACCCAATCGTTTAGTAGGCGATAAGTGATGGCTCCCATGCAGCAATAGGAGTAACACTCATGGAAAAATCCGTTCCCGATCCGCCTACCGAAAATCCCGCCAACGAAACCGCCACTGAAGACCCCCTCAGGGATCGCTCAGCGCTTTACCGTGCGATTGATTTCTACCTCACCGGCAAGCAACCCACACCCCCTGATGAAATGCGCTTCTACAACGTCAGCAAAGACGTGAGCTTTGAAGACCCCCAACTCTATGTCGCCGACCTACTGCGTTGTGCTTCGGTCACGGCGTATCAGTGTGGCGATCAACTCAAGGGCGCCGACCGGGCGATGGTGTACTCGATCTGGCATTTGCTGGAAATTGCCAAGGCGATGGTGGATCACTCCATTGAGTGTCTGGGGATGAAAAAGGGCTGAGTCATTTGTTGTCTGTGCCACCGCCATCGCGGGCAAGCCCGCTCCTACAGGACGGCGTACTGGTTCAAACGCCGCGGTACCTGTAGGAGCGGGCTTGCCCGCGATGGGCTGCGCAGCAGCCCCCGGCGCCATGGCGTATATTCGGCAAATCCCAATGACCTGCGCAGCCGACCATGAAGCAAACACCCGACGACCTCGAACAGATCACCGCCACGACCCTGGGCCACTACAACTCGACGGCCGAAAGTTTCCGTGAAGGCACGCGTGATCACGACGTCAGCCAGAACATCGATGCCCTGTTGCGGCATATTCAGGGCGAAGCGCCTTTTGACATTCTCGACTTCGGCTGCGGGCCAGGCCGAGATCTGCAAACCTTCACCCGCATGGGGCACAAGGCGGTCGGCCTCGACGGTTCGGAAAAGTTTGCGCAGATGGCCCGCGAGGACAGCGATTGTGAGGTGTGGCAGCAGGACTTCCTGAAGCTCGATCTGCCGGCCGAACGTTTCGATGGAGTTTTTGCCAATGCGGTGCTGTTTCATGTTCCGCGCCAGGAGTTGCCACGGGTGTTAAAGCAGTTGTGGGGAACACTCAAGCCGGGTGGCGTGTTGTTCAGTTCCAATCCCCGTGGCGAGAACCAGGAAGGCTGGAATGGGCCGCGTTATGGGTCGTACCACGACCTGGCGGCCTGGCAGCAATTGTTGGTCGAGGCGGGGTTTGTGGAGCTTGAGCATTACTACCGGCCAGCAGGGCTGCCGCGGGAGCAGCAGCCTTGGTTGGCGAGTGTCTGGCGTAAAGCTGTGTAGCCCATTCGGACGCCATCGCGGCAAGCCCGCTCCTACAGGGATTGCGCTGAACCCTGTGGGAGCGGACTTGCCCGCGATGAGCGCGCAGCGCTAGCTTTTTAAACAGCCTCTTTCTTCGGCTCGCGAATCTTGTACCAGGCCACATACAGCGCCGGCAAAAACAGCAGCGTCAGCAAGGTAGCGATGACGATCCCGCCGATCATCGCGTAGGCCATCGGCCCCCAGAACACTTCCCGGGCAATCGGGATCATCCCCATGCTCGCCGCCGCCGCGGTCAGCAGGATCGGCCGACGTCGATGCTCGGTGGCCTGCACCACCGCATCCCACGGCGTATAGCCCTTCTGCTCGTAATCGTCGATCTGGGTCACCAGGATCACCGAGTTACGAATGATGATACCGATCAACGCCAGAATCCCGAGGATCGCCACGAAGCCCATTGGCGTACCGGTAGGCACCAGCGCAATCACCACGCCGATCAACCCCAGTGGTGCGACGCTGGCCACCAGGAACAGCTTCTGTACGCTGTGCAGCTGGATCATCAGGAAGGTCGCCATCATGAACAACATCAGCGGCACAACCTTGGCAATCGGCCCTTGGGCCTTGCCGCTTTCCTCCACCGTACCGCCGGTGGCGACTTTGTAGCCCGCCGGCAATTTGGCAGCGAAGTCGTCGATGGACGGCTTGAGGATTTTCACCAGGTCCGTCGGCTGGATCTCGTCGCGTATCGCCGCCTTGATGGTGATGGTTGGCAGGCGATCCCTACGCCATACCAACGGCTGCTCCAGTTCGTAGCGCACCGTGGCGAATGCCAGCAGCGGAATCGACGTGCCGCTCGGCGTGACGATTTGCAGGTTCTGCAGGGTTTCCGGCGTACCGCGTTCGGAATCCACCGCACGACCGACCACGTTGATCAGGTAAATGTCGTCATCGACCTGGGTCACCGTCTGGCCGCTGACGATGCCGTTCATCAGGTTGGCCACATCCTCGGAAGACAAGCCCAACTGCCGCGCCTTGTCCTGGGCGATGTCGATGCGCAGGACTTTGCCCGGTTCGTTCCAGTCGTAGATGATCTCGCCAATGTGCGGGTTCTTGTCCAGCTCGGTGGCCAGGTCGATGGCATGGCGGCGCACCTGGTCGATGTCCTTGCCGCTGACCCGGTACTGGATCGGACGCCCTACCGGCGGGCCCATTTCCAGTGCCTGGACATAACTGCCGATGCCGACGAAGTCGTTGCGCAAGCGCTCGCGAATCTTCTGCATCATGGCTTCACGGGTATGGCCTTTGCTGACGATCACCAACTGCGCGTAGAACGGGTTTTGCAGTTGCTGGTCCAGTGGCAGATAGAAACGGATGGCGCCCTGACCGATGTAGGTGCTCCAGCGCACGATGTCCGGATCGTCCTTGAGCGTGGCTTCGAGACGATCGACGGCCCGGCGGGTTTCGTCGATCGAGGCGTTTTGCGGCAGGTTCAGGTCCACCAGGATTTCCGGACGATCCGAAGACGGGAAGAACTGGTTCTGCACATAGCGCATGCTGAACAGCGCCAGCACAAAACACAGCACCGTAATGCCGATGGCCCACCAGCGATTGCGCATGCACCACAGCAGCCCGCCGTTGAACGCTTTGCCGATGCGCCCGGGTTCGCCTTCGTGGGGTTTCACGTTGGCGCTGAGAATGTGCACGCCGATCACCGGCGCAAACAGTACCGCCACCACCCATGACACCAGCATCGCGCAGGCAATCACCGCAAACAGGGTGTAGGTGTACTCACCCGCAGAGCTCGCGTTCAAGCCGATCGGCACGAAGCCCGCCACGGTCACCAGCGTACCGGTGAGCATCGGGAACGCCGTGGAGGTGTAGGCGAAGGTCGCGGCCTGCTCCTTGGTATCACCCAACTCCAGGCGCGTGACCATCATCTCCACGGTGATCATCGCATCGTCCACCAACAGGCCGAGGGCGATGATCAGTGCACCGAGCGAAATCCGCTGCATGGTGATGCCGCTGTACTCCATGAACACGAACACCATGGCCAGCACCAACGGGATCGAGCACGCCACCACCAGCCCGGCGCGCACGCCAAGGCTGACGAAGCTGACCAGCAGTACGATCACCACCGCTTCGAACAACGCACTGGTAAAGCCGCCGACGGCTTCTTCCACCACCACGGCCTGGTCGGAGACGTTGTAGATGCCGACCCCCACCGGCAGGTCGGCGGTCAACTGATCGATACGGGTGTGCAACGCCTTGCCGAACGCCTGGACGTTGCCACCCTTCTGCATGGCAATCGCCAGGCCGATGGCCGGTTTGCCGTTGAAGCGGAATTCCGGCGAGGACGGATCGACATAGCCGCGACTGATTTCGGCAATGTCGGCCAGACGATAGTAGCGGTCGTTGAGCTTGAGGTTGACCTCGGCCAGGTCTTTCTCCGAAGCGAACTTCCCTGAAGTGCGCACCGAAATCCGCTCCGGCCCGGCTTCGATGACACCCGCCGGGGTCACGGCGTTCTGCGATTGCAGGCTCTGCACCACCTGACGCTCATCGATGCCCAGCGCGGCGAGTTTGCGCGTGGAGAAGTTCAGGTACAGCACTTCGTCCTGCTGGCCGACCATTTCAATTTTGCCCAGCCCCGGCACCCCGCGAATTTCCATGCGGGCCTGTTCCACGTAATCGCGCAACTGGCGCATGGTCAGGCCATCGGCGGTGAAGGCGTAGATCGACCCGAAGACGTCACCGAACTCGTCGTTGAACGACGGCCCCTGTATGCCCTGCGGGAACTGGTACTTGATGTCGTTGATCTTCTTGCGCACCTGGTACCAGATTTCCGGGATGTCCTTGGCACTGGTGGTGTCGCGCAGGTACACGTACACCGTCGATTCACCGGGGCGCGTGTAGCTTTTCACATAGTCGAGCGAATCGAGCTCTTCGAGCTTTTTCTCGATCCGGTCGGTGATCTGCTTGAGGGTTTCCTCCTGGGTCGCCCCCGGCCATTTGCTCTGGATCACCATGGTTTTGATGGTGAACGAAGGGTCTTCTTCACGCCCAAGGTTGAAGTACGAGAACACACCCATCAGCAACGCGACGAACATCAGATACCAGATGAACGACTGATGCTTGAGGGCCCATTCCGAGAGGTTGAAAGGCCCTTTCATTGACTGTCCTCGTCGATTTTCACTGGTTGCCCCGGCTTGAGGCTGTTCACACCGGCACTGACCACTCGCTCGCCGTTCTTCACGCCGCCAGCCAGCACCACGGTGCTGTCGGTGCGGCTGATCACGGTGATGTCACGAGGGGAGACGGTTTTACTCTGTGCATCAATCACCCAGATGCGTGGCTTGCCATCGACCTCCTGCAGCGCGGTGATCGGCAGTTCGATGCGCGGCTTGATCGCCGAGCTCAGGGTGACGCTGATGGCCGTGCCAAGACGAAAGCCTTCTGGCGTTTCGGCCAGGGTCAGGCGAGCGCGACGGGTGCGCGTGGCGCTTTGAGCCTGAGGCTCGATTTCACGGATGATCGCGGTGGTGTTGGTGTTCGGATCGAGTTGCGTCGCGACCAGGAACACCACGTCGCTGGGCAGTTGGTCGACCAGGGTATCGGGCAGATCGATCACCGCTTCCTTGATGTCCGGTTGCGCCAGGGTCACCACTTGCTGACCCGCCGAGACCACTTGCCCGGCCTCGGCGCTCCACGCGGTGACCACGGCTTTATGATCGGCGCGCAGCTCGGTGTAGCCCAGTTGGTCCTTGCTCTGGTTGACGGCCGCCCGGGCCTGATCGAGGGAGGCCTGGGTGGTTTTCAGGTCCGTATTGGCTTCATCCAGTTGCGCCTGCGCGCCGACCCCGCGGTCAAACAAGGCTTGCTGACGCTGGGCGGTGGCTTTGGCGTTGATCAGTTGCGCCTGGATTTTCGCCAGATCGCCCTGGGCCGAACGCAATTGGTTCTGTTGATCCGAAGGATCGAGGGTGGCGAGCAACGTGCCCTTCTCCACCTCGGTGCCGACATCGACGTTACGGCTGGCGATTCGCCCACCCACGCGGAACCCGGTATTGCTTTCATAGCGTGCCTGGATACTGCCGGCGAAGCGGCCCAGGTCCTCTTCGTTCAAGGCCTGAACCTTGATCGACAACACCGGCCGAACCGGTGCCGGCGGCGGTTCACTCTTGGAACAGGCGCTCAGCACCAGCCCGATGGACAACGCCCATAAAGGCTTCATGGCTTTGCTCCCCACGTCAGATCCTTGTAAGTGTTTTCGGCAATCTCGACTTCCATGTCCGGGTGCAGCAACTGCCCGCCCGCAATGATGACTTTGTCGCCGTCCTTCAACCCGTCGCTGACGATGATCTTGCCGGTCAGGTAGCGACTGACCGTCACCGTATGCAACTGGGCCTTGCCCTTGTCGTCGACGATCCAGACTGCAGGTTCACTGATGTTTTTTGTCAGTGCCGACCACGGCAACTCGATGACCGACTTGCCCGACCCCCTGGCCGTGGCGCTCACCACCGAGCCCAATTGCATACCGTCGGGCAGGCTGTTGAGGCCGACCTTGACCTGCACGGTGCCCGATTGCGCCGACACCGACGGGGTGACTTCACGCACGGTGCCAGTGGTTTTGATCGCAGGGTTGTCGAGCAGGCTCAGGACAATGGTTTGATCCTTGGGCTTCTCCGCCAGCAGCGATTCATAGACGTTGAACACCGCATCGCGGTCGCCGTCCCGGGCCAGGCTGAAGATCGGCATCGTCGCCTGAACCACTTGGCCGACTTCTGCCTGGCGCTCGGTAATGATCCCCGGTGCATCGGCAATCAACGCCGTATAGCTCAACTGATCCCTGGCATTGGCCAACTGCGCCTGGGCCGCGCTCAAGGCGCTCTGGCTGCTGTGCAAGGTGGCTTGGGCCGAGTCATATTCGCTCTGGCTGGTGTAACCCTTGGGCAGGAGTTTTTGCTGACGCACGAATGCCGCCGCGCTCTGCTTCACCCGCGCCTGTTCGGCGACCACTTGCGCCTGGGCCGAGTCGACGTTGGTCTGCAGATCCTTGGGGTCGAGCCGGGCGAGCACTTGCTTGGCGGTCACACGATCGCCAACGTCAACCGAGCGCTGGATGATCTTGCCACCGACACGGAAGGACAGCTCCGTCTGTACCCGCGCCTGGATATCGCCGGTGAGGGTGACCGATGCTGCGTAATCCGCTGGCTTGACGACCTGCACGAACACCCGTGGCAGGTATTCCTGCACGGGTTTTTTCTCCTCGCACGCCGTTAGCAGGGTGACGACACTCAAGGCCATTACTACTTTTAATCCGGGACCCGCCATGCAAACTCCTTGGCCTTTTTTATGGACAACTCGACAGAGAGCTTAGAACAGACTTGAAACCTTGCACGAGCGTCTTATGAAGAAAAAATTCACACTTTTTAACCCTGAAACAGTTGCGCTAGACGCCTGCGCATGCCCGACAATGAGCCCCGGCCGATCCCGCCCCAGGAACCCACATGCTCACGACCCTCGCGGTAGCCAATTACCGCTCGATCAACAAACTGGTGATCCCGCTGGGCCGACTGAATCTGATCACCGGCCCCAACGGCAGCGGTAAATCCAATCTCTACCGTGCGCTGCGCCTGCTGGCGGAAACCGCCCAGGGCGGCGTGGTCAATGCGCTGGCCCGTGAAGGCGGGCTGGATTCGACTTTCTGGGCCGGGCCGGAAACCATCTCCCGGCGCATGCGCAACGGTGAAGTACCCATCGAGCCGACCGTGAACCACGGTGCCAAACGCTTGCGCCTGGGGTTTGCGGGAGAGGACTTCGGCTACTCGATCAGCTTGGGACTGCCCGTTTCACAGGGCAATTTTATGCTGCCGGGGCACTGCTGGCCGATACCCTCACGTTTCAACCTCGACCCACAGATCAAGCGGGAATGCCTGTGGGCCGGTGCGCTCTATCGCCCGGCCAGTCTGCTGGTCGACCGTGACGGTCCGATGATCCGTGCCCGCGCCAACCGCAAGTGGGATGTACTGGCGCAGCACACGCCGATGTTCGACAGCCTGTTCGACCAGGTCGGCAGCCTGCGCAGCTCCCCGGAAGTGCTGGAGATGCGTGAGTTCATCCGCCGCTGGCGTTTCTACGATCACTTTCGCAGCGATGCCGAAGCACCCGCGCGCCAACCGCAACTGGGCACCCGCACGCCGGTGCTGCATCACGACGGACGCGATCTGGCGGCGGCCTTGCAGACGATCATCGAGATCGGCGATCAGGAGGCGTTGCAGGCCGCCATCAGCGATGCCTTCCCCGGCGCGCGACTGAACATCGAACCACTGCCGGGAGGTCGCTTTGCCATCGAGTTTTTCCAGGAAGGTTTATTGCGACCGCTATCGGCCGCCGAGTTGTCGGACGGAACGTTGCGTTACCTGCTGCTGGTCGCGGCACTGCTGACACCTCGGCCGCCGACACTGATGGTGCTGAACGAGCCGGAAACCAGCCTGCATCCGGATCTGCTTCCGGCGCTGGCACGCTTGATCATTCGCGCCTCCGAGCAGTGCCAGGTATGGGTGGTGTCTCATGCCCGGCGCTTGATTTCGGCGTTACAGGAAGACCCCGACTGCAATTGCATCGTGCTGGAGAAAAATCTCGGCCAGACAGGGATTGTCGGGCAACGAATGCTGGATGAGCCGGCGTGGTATTGGCCCGATTGAACGACGGCCGATTTGCCGGGACGATGGAAGACGTCTATTTTCCCTTGCGCCGTAGGAAGAATCTTTTTTTCGAAACACGCCTCCAAGGACGAACCACTTTTGGCCAGACTCCCGGCCAGAACCTCACAAGGACGAGAACATGGCAGACGCACAAACGCCGCAACGGCTGGATCCGCAGGACATTCTGAAACTCTTGATGGCGTTGCGCAGGGCCCTGGAGACCAAGGCGGCCTGAAGGCTGTTGATCTTGTGGCGAGGGGGCTTGCCCCCGTTGGGCTGCGAAGCGGCCCCATGTAACCTCCCAAAAATCTTAATGACGCACCTTGGGCGAATGCTGCGCATTCGAACGGGGGCAAGCCCCCTCGCCACAAGAGCGCCTTCGCCGCAGGGACACACATAAAAAAACGCCGACGCTGTATCAGCCGTCGGCGTTTGAAACCTTGAAGGGGTTTGCTTCGCGAATCAGAACGCTGGCAGTACCGCGCCTTTGTACTTCTCTGCGATGAACGCTTTCACTTCCGGGCTGGTCAGGGCTTTGGCCAGTTTCTGGATGGCAACGCTGTCCTTGTTGTCCGGACGGGCCACCAGGAAGTTCACGTAAGGCGAGTCGGCACCTTCGATCACCAGAGCGTCTTTAGCCGGGTTCAGACCGGCTTCCAGCGCGTAGTTGGTGTTGATCATGTCCAGGTCGACCTGATCCAGCACGCGTGGCAGCATGGCGGATTCAAGTTCCTTGAACTTGAAGTTGTGCGGGTTCTTGGCGATGTCTTTCGGGGTGGCCAGGGCGTTTTTCGGGTCTTTCAGCTCGATCAGGCCAGCCTTCTGCAGCAGGATCAGGGCACGGCCGCTGTTGCTGCCTTCGTTCGGGATGGCGATAGTCGCGCCGTCTTTGAGCTCAGCCAGGGTTTTGACTTTCTTCGAGTAACCGCCGAAAGGTTCAACGTGTACGCCGATCACGGTTTCAAGGTGAGTGCCTTTACCTTCGTTGAAGCTTTTGAGGTACGGCAGGGTCTGGAAGTAGTTGGCGTCCAGGCGCTTCTGGTCGACCTGCACGTTCGGCTGAACGTAGTCGGTGAAGACTTTGATTTCCAGGTCCACGCCTTCTTTGGCGAGGGTCGGCTTGATCAGCTCAAGAATCTCGGCGTGTGGAATCGGGGTCGCCGCAACCACCAGTTTCTCGCCAGCCTGGGCCAGGCCCGAGGTCAGGGCAGCCGCCAGTGCGGTGAACAACAGAACCTTTTTCATGCAGTGTCCTTATCGAAAATCACAGTCGCTTGTGGCGACGGCTTGAAAACGAGAGTGCCAGTGAAGTGCTATCGCTGGCGTGATGCGGACAATACCGGGATTTTTTATTCCCGAACAATAACGTTTATTCAGCTTCATATTCCATTTTGTTCATACAGCTCTAACTCGTAGATTCCCTTTGTGTAGGAGCGAGCTCGCTCGCGATGGACGTAAGGGCAACGCGTTCATTCAGGAAAACCGTGTCATTGTTGACGTTCTTCGCGAGCGAGCTCGCTCCTACAGGATTCCCGCGTTTTTGAGGAGTTGCTTCAAGGCGTCTTTTTCCGTCGCAGATCCGTTGCCAAGAATCTGCGTTACCTGATGCGCAATTTGCGTGAGCGAATCCGGCAGGTTCAGATGCTCCGGCAAAATCTCGTCGCCCGTACTCACCAGCAGCGCAAAGTGAATGATGTTTTCCAGCTCCCGGGTGTTGCCCGGCCAACTGTGACGCTCCAGTACAAGCTGCGCCGCTTCACTGATCAGCGGCACCGGCAAGTCGAGGCGCTGGCTGTAGATGCCGAGGAAGTATTCGGCCAGCGACAGGATGTCGCCCGTGCGTTCGCGCAGCGCCGGCAGTTCGAGCGGGCCTTCGCTGAGGTAGTGATAGAGCCGCTCATGGAATTTCCCGGCGGCAACCGCCTGGGCCAGATCGATACTGGTAGCCGCCACCAGCCGCACATCCACCGGGCTCGGCTGCTGAGCGCCGACGCGGGTGACTTCGTGGTTCTCCAGGGCGGCGAGCAGCTTGATCTGGATTGGCAGCGGAAGGTCGCCGATTTCATCCAGGTACAGCGTGCCGCCGTTGGCCGAACCGAACCACCCGGCACGACTGCTCGCCGAGCCGCTGTAGCTGCCCGCGGCGTAGCCAAACAACTCGGCGTCGGCGTAAGTCGGGCTGATTGCGCCGCAGTTGACCGACACGAATAACCCGCCGCGATCACTGGCGCGGTGGATGTGGCGCGCGAGCAATTCCTTGCCGGTGCCGGTTTCGCCACGGATAAGCACTGACACCGAACGCGTGGCCAGTTGCTCAAGGTCTTCACGTAATTGCCGTGAGCGCGGATCGACAAACACCAGCGCCTTGGCGCGGATGCTCAATGGACTTTTTTCAGCATCGGGAAAGGTCAGCAGCGGCTGACCGAAGGTTTCAAAGCTCATGGCAGACTCCCGCCCAAAACCGCCGGGAGACGGGGGCGTTTACGGAAAAAGAACATTCAAAAGGTTCAAGCGCGGCGCAAGGCGTGGTGTTCCATGCGGTTCTGCAAGCGATAGAGATAGGCAAAACCCTGCTCCCAGCGCTGGTGACCGGACTTGACGTTGATATGCCCCGCTCCCGCCAGAATCCCCGCCTCGGCGCCCCAGTGGCGCGCCAGTTCCAGGGCCCGCGGTGCACTGACGGCGCTGTCGTTGTCGGAACTGACAACCTGGCTCGGGAATGGCAGCAGGTCCGTCGGGATTGGCGCGAAATTGCGCAAGGCCGGCGCGCAGGCCGGGCGCTCGACATCCGCTGGTGCGACCAGCAGGGCGCCGCGCACTTGACGCAAAAACTGCACGGGAGCGGTGGCGGCCCAATGGGCGACGGTGATGCAACCCAGGCTATGGGCGATCAGGATGACCGGCGTGCTGTCGGCGGCAATCGCCTCGGCCAGCGCCGCGACCCAGTCTTCGCGACGCGGCGTCAGCCAGTCAGCCTGCTCCACCCGCGCACTGTTCGGCAGGCTGTTCTGCCAATGGCTTTGCCAATGATCTTCCGGCGATCCTTGCCAGCCCGGCACAATCAGGTAGCGAATTGATTCGTTGCGCATGGGGGAGCTCTCCTGCTGCGTGTCTGTTCCCGGTCGAGTATAGGGAGAGGATTTATATTCGTTAAGGAATAAGAAGCTATTTATTAAGACCCATATCGAATATAAAGTGCCGACCTGTAGGAGCTGGCTTGCCAGCGAAGGCGTCCTCCCAGTCGATAAAGATGTTGCCTGTCCCGCCGCTATCGCTGGCAAGCCAGCGCCTACAAGGCGGGTTGTGGTGCTGCTGAAATCGAGGCAAAAAAAAGGGGCCGCACCCTGCCAAGGAGACGGCCCCGGAAAACGAAAATTTGTTAACGCGCAGTAATCACCGACAGCTTGGTAATCCCTGCCCGCTCAATCGACGCCATGGCCCGCGCCACTTCGCCGTAATTCACCCCATCGTCGGCCTGCAACTGCACGCGCACCTCGGGGTCCTTGGCCTTCGCCGACTTGAGGTTGAACTCCAGCAAGTCCGGTTGTATCTCGTCCTTGTTGATAAACAGTTTGCCGGCCCCGTCGATGCTCACTACCAACGGGTCTTTCTGCTCCACCGGCGCCACCGCTTCGGTCTTGGGCAGGTTGATCGGAATGGCGTTGGTCAGCAGCGGTGCGGTGACAATGAACACCACCAACAACACCAACATCACATCCACCAACGGCGTCACGTTGATCTCGCTGAGCACCTCATCAGTGTCTTGCGTGGAGAAGGCCATATCAGGACGCCTCCTTCACTTTCTGTGCGTTGCCCTGGGCTACCGCCTTGTGCGCCGTCGGGTGGATCAGCACACGGAACGAACTCTTCTGCGCCAGGCTGTAGAAGTCGTGGGCGAAGTCATCCAGGTCCGCCGCCGTCAGTTTCAAACGGCGCAAAAAGTAGTTGTAAACCAGCACCGCCGGCACCGCGACGGCGATCCCCACGCCGGTGGCGACCAATGCCGCGCCAATCGGCCCGGCGACCGTTTCCAGGCTTGCCGAGCCCGCCGCGCTGATGCCTTTCAACGCTTCCATGATTCCCCACACCGTGCCGAACAAACCAATGAACGGCGAGGTGCTGCCAATGCTCGCAAGCACCGCCAACCCGGTTTCCAGCGACCGGCGCTCACGCACGATCTGCTGACGCAAGGCCCTCTCCAGACGATCCTGATGATTGATCGCCTGGCTCAAGTCCGCAGCCTGTGGCGCCTCGCCCACCTGGATGGCCGCATAACCCGCCTGGGCAACCCGGGCGGCCGCGCCGGGCCGGGTTTCGCTCAGTTCGGCAGCCGAATCGAGACTCGAAGCGGCCCAGAACTGTTGATGAAATTTTCGATCCTGTGCCTTCAGGCGCCCGAACTGCACGCCCTTGAGCAATGCCAAACCCCAGGTCGCGACGGAAAAAACCACCAGCAGCCAGATCACCGCGCTTTCGATGGATTCAAGTGGAGATGCCAGTAACGTCATGGTGTATTCCTCGTGTAAACGTTTCGCGCGAAATTGGTTTCGGTTTAATGAATCTTGAAATCGATGGGCACGCTGACCCAGCCGTCCTGGGCCACATCACCTTGCTTGGCCGGCACGAAACTCCAGCGTTTCACCGCATTCAGCGCTGCTTCGTCGAGTGCATCGCGACCGCTGCTTTTCTGGATCTGGATCTCACCGGGCTTGCCGCTGGCCAGTACATGCACGCGCAACAACACCGTGCCTTCCCAGCCCCGACGCTGGGCCAGCGACGGGTATTGCGGCGCCGGGTTTCTCAAATAGCCGGCCGTGGCGGAAGCCGGTGTCACAGGTGCCGGCGCCGGCGGTGCAGGTGGTGCCGGGGCCGCGACGGGCGCTGCCGGTTTCGCTGGCGCGGGTGGTTGCTCAACAGCCTTTGGCGCCGGCTTTGGTTGCGGTTTGGCGACCGGTTTGGGCTTGGGAACCGGCTTCGGTGGAGGCGGCTTCACGGCCAGTTCGTCTTCCACGGGCGGTGGTGGCTCCACCACTGGCTGGACAGGTTGCGGTGGCGGCGGCTCGACCACCGGTGGCGCCGGACGCGAGAACTCGATGGTCATCGGCGGGACTTCCGGCGGCACGATCGGCAGCACCGGGGTCGGTTGCTGATTGACCCAATAAATCACCGCGCCATGCACCAGCAACGCCAGCACGCCGAGCAGGATCGTCTCCCGTCGACTCAAGATGCCCTTGGGTGCGCGCTGCAAACGCAACTGGCCCAAGGGCACCCGGTGCGGTCGGCCGAGGTCGACCAACTCGCCACCGGGTGCCTGGCGCCACAGCACTTCATGTGCACTGACGGCGGTCTGGACATTGCCCATTGCTTCACTCCCTGCGGTCTCTTTGCGGATTACCCGAAACGTCGTCTTGAACATCCCCCCGACAACATCTCGGTGGAGAAATCATTGGCTGGAACGCTTAGTTCTTAAAGTAATTTTTAAAGACATACTTAGACCATAAGCGCATATATAAACCTTTCGTTTACCGCCAGAGCCCGCGATACAAGGGCTCTGGCCCGATGACGAAAAACCGATGCCTTGCCTGCATTGAAAGTATTCATTCGAGGCATGCATTTTCGCCGTCAGAAGTCATATCGACCGGTCACGCCCAGCGTCCGTGGTGTGCCGAGCAAGCCTTCATAACCACCGTTGGCAGCCGTCCACAGCGTCGTGTAGTAGGTTTTGTCGAAGGCGTTTTTCAGCCACAGCGAAACGTCCCACTGCCCCTGGTTGAAGTCGCCGCGCAGACCGGTGGACAGGTTGACCACCGCATAACTCGGGATCTGCCCGAAGTCGGAGTCTTCCACCGTGCCCACCGCTTTGGAGCGGAACGCATAGCTGGCAGTGACGTATTCCTCGAAACCGTTGCTCAGGTTCCACTTGTATTCGCCGTTGGCATTGCCGATCCATTTCGAGGCGCCGACCACTTGATGGCCACTGAGGTCGCAGGACGCCGGAGCACCCGGCGCCAGGCTGACTTCCGGCGGGCAAGGCGCGTCCTTGTACGAGAGGTAACTGACGTCGTTGTACGAGCCGTTGATGTTCAGCGTCAGGCCGCGCAACGGAAGCACGGTGCTCTCGAACTCCACGCCACGGGAGCGCACCGAGCCGGCGTTGGTCAGGTACTGCACGCGGTTGACGTCGTCGTAGGCGTTGGTCTGATAGCCGTTGACCTGGGTCCAGAACAGGTTGGCGTTGAGTTGCAGGCGACGGTCCCACAGGGTGCTCTTGAAACCGAGCTCGGCGTTGTTGGCGCGCTCGGTGCCGATCAGCAACGAGTCGGCACCGGCCACCGGCGCCGTGCCAACGGCCAGGTTGACCCCACCGGATTTTTCGCCGTGGGACAACGTGGCGTAGGTGAGCAGGTCGTCGGTGAGGCGATAGCTGAGGTTCAACAGGCCCGAAGGACTGGAGCTGTACTGGTTCAGATCGCCGGAATCGTAGGCCCCCGCACGCGCGCGGCGTGACGCGGCCGCCGCACCGGTGACCGCGACGCCACCGGCGGGTGCATTGCGGGTCACCCAGGCGTTTTTCTCTTCATAGGTGCCGCGCAGGCCAGCGGTGAAATCCAGGCGCTCGGTCAGGTGCCACGTGCCTTGGGCGAACAGCGCGAAGCTGTTGGTTTCGATATGACCGTTGCCGACACTGTCAATGTTGTTCAGCGCACCGGTGGGCGTGCCACTCCAGATGTCCGCTTGCGGGCCGTAAAAGGTGAAGGATTTGTTGTCCAGGTTGGAGCCGAAGTAGTAGGCGCCCAGCACGTAATCGAAGAATCCGCCGGTAGGCGACGCCAGACGAAACTCCTGGGAGTACTGCTTATCTTCCACCGAAACGCCGGCGTTGTAGAAGGCGGTTGCGTTCAGGCCGTCATCATTGCGCGGGGTGAAATTCCACCAGCGATAGGAGCTGATGGAGGTCAGGGTGAAGTCGCTCGGCAGCGTCCAGTTGGCCTCGACCGACGTACCGCCCTGATGCACGGTGACGTGCTGGTCGTTGTTCAGGTTGACCTTGCGGTGCGTGCCGTCAACCAGTGTCGCACCCGCTGCATTGGCCCGTGCCTGGTAAAGGTTGGTGCCATTGATGGTCGGCCCGGTGTTGAACAATACGCGGGTACCGGCGCTGGAATCCTCCTCGTTGTAGTCGCCGATCCAGCGCAGGTTGAATGACTCGTTGGGCTTGAACAGTAACTGGCCACGGAAGCCATCGCGGGAGCCGCCATTCAAATCGTGGCCGTCGAATTCGTTCTTGATGTCACCGTCGCTACGGGTGCGATACGCAGAAAAGCGCCCGGCCAGCTCGTCATTCAGCGGGCCGGAAATCGTGCCCTTGGTCTGGAAATAACCGTCCTCGCCCACCGAAGATTCGATGCTGCGTTCCGGGGTAAACGTGGGCGCACGAGTGCTGATGTTGATTACACCGGCGGTGGTGTTTTTACCGAACAGGGTGCCTTGCGGACCGCGCAGCACTTCGAGCTGCTCGATGTCCATCAGGTCGAACACCGCCATGCCCGGCCGGCCGAGGTAAACGTTGTCGATGTACAGGCCGACACTGCCTTCCAGGCCATCGCTGGCCGGGTTGTTGCCCAGGCCACGAATCGACACGCTGGACTGACGCGCATGCATGTAGGCGACGTTGACGCTGGGCACCAGTTGCTGCAAATCCTGAATGCGATAAACCCGCTGGGCCTCCAGGGTCTGGCCGCTGACCACGCTCATCGGCGTCGGTACGTCCTGCGAACTTTCTTCGCGGCGGCGGGTGGTCACCGTCACGGTTTCCAGTTGCGCACTGTCGGCCGTGGCGGTTTTTGCGGGCGGGGTTGCAGGTGTGGCGCTGTCGGCTGCATAGCCTTGGGTCCAACCGGCGCTTCCTGCCAGTAACAGAGCCAGTGGCAGGCGTTTGAGCCGTTGGGGTGACGAGGTTTGAGCAAGGTGCAACGGACTCATAAGGCGGGGTTCCCGATCAGAAAAGTTCTTTGTCGCTTGGTAGGCCGCCATCGCGAGCAAGCTCGCTCTTACAGGGGATTTGTGAGCAATGGAGATCCCCAGTGGGAGCCAGCCTGCTGGCGATGGGGTCAGGTCAGACGCCGCCGATGTCCGGCCCTTTCACGGTCTGGCTGACCTGCCCATTCACACCCACCGGCACTTCGCCCTTGAGCGTCACCCGCCGCACGATCCGGTCTTGAGTGCCGTAGTCATCCACCGCGTAATGCTGGGTGGAGCGGTTATCCCAGATCGCCACATCGCCCGCCTTCCAGCGCCAGCGCACGATGTTTTCCTGGCGGATCACATGGCTCTGCAGCAAGCCGAACAGGTGCGCCGAATCGGCCTGGGAATAGCCCTTGATGCGCTTGACGAAATGCCCCAGCAACAGGCTCTTCTCGCCGCTGATCGGGTGCACGCGAACCACCGGGTGTTCGGTCTCGTAGACAGTCGAGGTGAAGATCTTGCGATAGCGCTCCAGCTTCTCCGCCGACACGTCTGGCCTGACGCCTGCGTAGTCGTATTCGTTGCTGTGCACGGCAACCAGTTTGTCGGCCAGCTCACGCAGCTCCGCCGACAACCCGTCGTAGGCGGTGGCGGTGTTGGCCCACAGGGTGTCGCCGCCGAAAGCCGGGGCCACCACCGAGCGCAGGATCGAGGCTTTCGGGTAGGCCTCGACGAAGGTCACGTCGGTGTGCCAGGAGCTGGCGCGCTGACCTTCGGCACCGTCCAGTTCCAGCAGAAAACGCGTGCCTTCGCGCACCGGCACGGTCGGGTGCGCCACCGGCTCGCCTAACAGATGGGCGAACGCCTCCTGACGCTGATCGTCGAGCTGGGTCTGCTCGCGGAAGAAGATCACTTTGTATTGCAGCAGTGCCTGTTGAATGGCTTCGACGGTGGCTGCATCCAGCTCGCCGGAAAGCTGTACGCCACGGATTTCGGCACCGATGCGACCGGCCACCGGGTGGATTTCAAGCGCATGGACAGCGGGTTTTACAGCGATAGCGGCATTGCTCATGGGTAGACCCTCATCAGACTGCTTGCGGTTGAACCGGCCGCGAAACACTGCTCTATCTATATTCTATTTAGATCTAATAGATATCTACATGCTTCGTTGACGGAATAAGAGGTTGCATTTAAAACCTCAGTCAACCCTCGTCGCAAATGCCTTCGAGCTATTTTTAGGATGCCGGAAAAGCATATGGATCTTCGCCAGTTGCGTTACTTCATCGCCCTCGACGAACACCGCAGTTTCGTGCGCGCCGCCGAGGCCATGGGCATTACCCAGCCTGCCTTCAGCCGCAGTATTCAGGGGCTTGAGCACGAGTTCGGCTGCGTCCTGGTGGACCGTGGCAACAAGGATTTGCGCCCCACCCCCGAAGGCCTGGTGGTGCTGCAACATGCCCGCAGCCTGGTGCAGGGTGCGGCGTTGCTCAGCAGTGAAGTGACGCAGATGACCAAGCTCGATGCCGGTGAGCTGCGCTTCGGCTGCGGCCCGGCACCGGCGGTGAAACTGGTGCCGGATGCGGTGGCGCAATTCATCAACGCGCACCCGAGAGTGCGCACCTGCTTCGAGGTGGATAACTGGGAAAAACTCAGTCGCGCCCTGAGCCGTGAAGAGATCGAATTCTTCATCGCCGACATCCGCCATTTCGAGACCGACCCGAACTTCCAGACCCAGGCTCTGACGCCCAAGCGCGGCGTGTTTTTCTGCCGCCCCGGGCATCCGCTGCTGGCCAAGGAGAGCCTGTCGACCAACGACATGTTCGATTACCCGCTGGCGACCACGATGATCCCGCCAGGCATTCGCAAGCTGCTGGCAAACCTCAGTGGCCGGGTGGATTTTTCGCCGAGCATCCAGACCGAACATTTCCCGGCACTGGTGAAAGTGGTGCTGCAATCCAACGCCATCGGCGTGGGCACGGAGGAGGCGTTCATCGAGGACATTGCCCAGGGTTCGCTGGTGCTGCTGCACTGGCGCAATCTGCCGCAGAACATCGAAAGCATGAATGCACGATGCGGGATCGTCAGCCGCACGGGGTTCCGGTTGTCACCGGCGGCGCGGGCGATGATCGAGACGTTGGTGGCGGTGGACAGGCAGCAGATCAGCGTCGCGGTTTAGGGTCCTATCGCTGGCAAGCCAGCGCCTACAGGGACGCGGTGACCCTTGTAGGAGCTGGCTTACCAGCGATGAGGCCCGCTCAGACGCCGACAATTCAAAGCTTGGCAGCCGCCAACTCCGGCACCACCCAATCACTGACCTTGAACGACTTGCGAATCAGCTTCTGCTGCGAAGCCAGGTCCACGGCATCCTGCAATTTACCCAGGAACACCGGATCAAGCGTCGAAGGGAACACCTCACTCAACTTCTGATCCTTCAAATCCTGGCTGAGAATCACCGGTGGATAACTCGCCAGCCCCGATACCAGCTGAACGTAGGCGTCCTTGTTGCTGTCCTGGGTCAGCCACGCCACTGCCTGCTGCTGAGCCTTGAGCAATTTCGCCACGGCCTCGGGATGCTCGTCGACAAACTTCCCGGTCCCCACCAACACCGCCTGCACGCTACCGGCGCCACCCAGGTCCTTGGTACTCAGTGGCAACTCGGCCAGCCCCTTGGCCTGCAACCCCGTGAGCCCGGAACCGCCCCACGAAGCATCGATCTGCTTCGCCGCCAGTGCCGCGACCGCCGCGTTGAAGTCCAGATTGATGACTTTCACATCCTTCTCGCTCAAGCCCTGACTGGCCAGCGCCGCGTCGAAGGACAACTGGCTGGCAGTGCCACGGAAGATGGCCACGCGTTTGCCCTTGAGGTCTTGCAGGGTCTTGATCCCCGAACCCGGCACCACGCCGAGGTAGTGCTTCACCCCGCGCGCCGAGGCGCTGAGCAACCGCGTGTCCAGACCATTGGACTTGCCGATGATGGCCGCCAGATCGCCGAGGTAGGCCAGGTCAACCTGACCGTTGGCGAACGCCTCATTGATCACCGGGCCTGCGCCCTTGAAGAAGCTCCACTGAATCTTGATGCCCTGGTCGGCGAAAGCCTTTTCGAAGATCTGTTGATCGCGCAGCACATCCACCACACCGCCACCACTGTGCTGGGTACCGGCGCTCAGGTCCGGCACGGCGATGCGGATTTCCTTGAGTTCACCGGCATTGGCAGTGAGGGCCAACAGACCCGCCAGGGCCGGTACTGCGAACAGGCTGATGACGCGCTTGAAGGGAAGGTTCATGGGTGCGGCTCCTTGGGGCAACGGGCGTTGAGGAGCCGAAAGTAGGCCCAAGTAGATCCAGCACTTAAATACTATAAATTCACATTTTTAGATCATATCGATCTATATCAACACCTGCGGGCCTCTCCGCCAGGTATGCCTTGGCAGCATCGAAAATATTCTTCGAATGCATTGGATACAGCGGCTGATGGAGGCCTTAAATGGTCTCGCTTATCTCTAAATAGCATTTATTTGAATTTTTATAGATCAAAAACACATACCTGTAGGAGCTGGCTTGCCGGCGATCCCGGACAACCTGGTTGGTCAGACCCACCGCCTCGCTGGCAAGCCAGCTTCTACAGGGAGTCTGCGTTTTTCAAGACGCGTCCATTCCGACAACGGAGGTCACCCATGGCCCGTGTTTCCCTTCTGAGCCTGCCGCTGTCCGCACCTCGGCTTGATGGTCGACGGCATTGGCCGACGCTGAGCCAGCGGCTCTTGCCCTGGCTATTACCCTTCAGCCTGTTTGCGCTCTGGTGGCTCGCCAGCCGCAACCACTGGATGAGCGAGCAAATCCTGCCGGCGCCGACCCTGGTCTGGAACAGCGCCGTTGAATTGTCCCAAGGCGAGTTGTGGAGCCATTTGTGGATCAGCCTGCAACGTTTGTTCTGGGGGCTGCTGGCCGGGATCAGCGCCGGCGCTGTTTTGGGTGCGGCACTGGGTTTCAGTCGTCGGCTGGAGCGCTTGGTATTTCCAACCTTCGCCGGATTGGCGCAAGTCCCGACCCTGGCCTGGATTCCGTTGTTCATGGTGTTTTTCGGCATCGGTGAAGTGCTGAAGCTGGTGGTGTTGATCAAGGCGATCGTGGTGCCGGTGACCCTGCACACACTGGTCGGCGTGCGCGATGCGCAACCCAGGCTGCGCGAAGCCGCCGCCGTGTTGCGCCTGCCCAGGCACTTGTTGATCCGACGCCTGGTACTGCCTGCCGCGCTGCCGGCGTTCATGGCCGGTGTGCGCCTCGCGCTGGCCGCCGGCTGGACCTCGCTGCTCGCTGTCGAACTGCTCGCGTCCAGCGAAGGCATCGGTTATCTGATGGTCTGGGCGCGGCAGTTGTTCATGCTCGACATTGTGTTCGTGTGCATTGTGGTGATCGGCTTGATCGGCGTGGCGATGGATCGCGGCATCGGCCTGCTGGACAGAAAACTGGTGCACTGGCCGCACCCGGCCACCGCCGAAATCCGTCGCGGGCCGCGTTATCAAGGTTGGCAACGCCTGCAACCGTGGCTGCTGCCGTTGGCGCTGCTGGCGTTGTGGCAACTGACCTCGGATCAGCAATGGGTTGACGCGAACATTCTGGTCAGCCCGCTGGCCGTCCTGCAGACCACCCGGGATGGCTTGCTCGACGGCACACTGCTTGGCGGCATGGCCCTGAGCCTGGGCCGAACCCTTGGTGGATTGCTGCTCGGTGGCGGGCTCGGGTTTGCCTTGGGGTTGCTGCTGGGGTTGTCGCGCACCAGTGAACGCGTGCTCGGCCCGACCCTCGCCGCCCTTCGCCAGATCGCCATTTTCGCCTGGGTGCCGCTGCTCACTGCGTGGTTCGGCCTGGGTGAACTGGCCAAGTGGGTGTTCGTCGCCCTGGCCGCCTTTTTTCCGCTGTTCATCGCCACTCAACGCAGCGTCGCCAATCTCTCGCCACAACTCAACGAGGCCGCGCAGGTGCTGCGCCTGAATCTGCGCCAGCGCCTCGCTCGACTGGTGTTGCCGGGCGCGGCCCCGGGGATTTTTGCAGGACTTCGCCTGAGCCTGATCTACGCCTGGCTCGGCACCATCGGCGCCGAATATTTCATGCCGTCCAATGGCGGCATCGGCAGCCAGATGATCGGCGCCCAGCAACTGCTGCGCATGGACCTGATCATGGCCGGCATGCTGCTGGTGGGCCTGACCGGCGCCCTGCTCAACCTCATTGGCCAACGCCTGGAAATCCGCGCCACCCGCTGGAGACACGCATGAACGTACCCATTGTCAGCTTCAATCACGTAGGCAAAACCTTCGACGTCGACGGCTTCACACTGGAGGCCATTCGCGAATTCAACCTGGACATCGCCGAAGGCGAGTTCGTCGCCATCGTCGGCTCCAGCGGTTGCGGCAAATCCACTTTGCTGCGGCTGTTGGTGGGCCTCGATACGCATTTTCGTGGACAGATCACCGTGGACGGAAAAGCCGTCACCGGCATCGGCGGCGAACGCGGCATTGTCTTTCAGGAGCACCGCTTGTTCCCGTGGCTGAGCGTGGCCGACAACATTGGCCTGGGTCTGGTCAATGAACCGTTGAGCGTCGCGCAAAAACAAAAGCGCATCAGCGATTTCATCGAGTTGGTGGGCCTGGGCGACTTCGCCCGCGCCTATCCACACCAGCTCTCCGGCGGCATGGCGCAGCGCGTGGCCATTGCTCGCGGCCTGGTGGCCAGCCCACGGATTCTGCTGCTGGACGAACCTTTCGGTGCCCTCGATGCGCTGACCCGCCAGCAGATGCAGGACGAACTGTTGGCGATCCGCGCCCGGGCAAAAATCACCACCGTGCTGGTCACCCACGATGTCGAGGAAGCGATCTTCCTCGCCGACCGCGTAGTGGTGATGGCGCCGCGTCCGGGGCGGATCAAACAAGTGGTCGACATCGCCCTGCCGCATCCGCGCCAGCGCAGCAGCTTCGACTTCCACCAATTGCGCGAAGAACTGCTTCACGAACTCACCAGTGACGATCACTACCAGCCTCCCGTGCCGGTGCAGGTCCGCGATCTGCCGCTGTCCTTCATTGCCTACTGAAAAAGGAAATCATTGATGCCGCAACGTCCAAACTTTCTTGTGATCCTGGCCGACGACCTGGGCTTTTCCGATCTCGGCGCCTTCGGTGGCGAAATCAACACGCCGAACCTCGATGCCCTGGCCAACAATGGTCTGCGCCTGACCGATTTTCACACTGCACCGACCTGCTCGCCGACCCGTTCGATGCTACTCACCGGCACCGACCATCACATCGCCGGCATCGGCACCATGGCTGAAGCATTGACCCCGGACCTGATCGGCAAACCGGGTTACGAAGGACACTTGAACGACCGCGTCGTCGCCCTGCCCGAACTGCTGCGCGAGGCGGGTTACCAGACCTTGATGAGCGGCAAATGGCACCTGGGCCTGACCGCAGAACTGGCGCCCCACGCCCGGGGTTTCGAGCGCTCGTTTTCGCTGTTGCCCGGCGCAGCCAACCATTACGGCTTCGAGCCGACCTACGATGAAACGACGCCACGGCTGCTGAAATCCACCCCGGCGCTGTATATCGAAGACGACCAGTTCATCGATGAACTGCCCAAGGATTTTTATTCTTCCGATGCCTTTGGCGACAAGCTGCTGCAATACCTCAAGGAGCGTGACCAGACCCGGCCGTTCTTCGCCTACCTGCCTTTTTCCGCACCGCACTGGCCGTTGCAGGCGCCGGCCGACGTGGTGGAAAAATACCGCGGGCGCTATGACGCCGGCCCTGAAGTACTGCGACTTGAGCGCCTGGAAAAGCTCAAGCAACTCGGGTTGATCGAAGCCGATGTCGAACCGCATCCGCTGATCCAGTTGACCGCACAATGGGATGCCTTGAGCGACGAGCAGCGGCAGATTTCCGCACGGGCCATGGAGGTTTATGCGGCGATGGTCGAGCGCATGGACTGGAACATCGGCCGCGTCGTCGACTACTTGCGCCAGCAAGGGCAACTGGACAACACCTTCATCCTGTTCATGTCCGATAACGGCGCCGAAGGGGCGTTGTTGGAGGCCTTTCCGAAATTCGGCCCGCAATTGCTGACCTATCTCAACCAGCATTACGACAACAGCCTGGACAACATCGGCCGCGCCAACTCCTACGTCTGGTACGGGCCGAACTGGGCGCAAGTGGCGACCGCGCCGTCGCGGCTGTTCAAGGCCTTCACCACCGAAGGCGGGATTCGCGTGCCGGCGCTGGTGCATTACCCGCAGCTGTCGCTCAAGGGGCAGATCAGCCACGGTTTCGGCACCGTGATGGACATCACGCCGACCATTCTGGATCTTGCCGGCGTGCGCCATCCGGGCAAGCAATGGCATGGCAAACCCGTTGCCGAAGTCCGCGGAAAATCGTGGCTGGGGTTCCTGTCAGGCGAGACGGCGCAGGTGCATGACGAGCACACCGTCACCGGGTGGGAATTGTTCGGACGGCGAGCGATCCGTCAGGGGCAGTGGAAAGCGGTATACATCCCTGGACCCGTGGGGCCGGCAACCTGGCAACTGTATGACCTGGGCAATGATCCTGGAGAAATTCACGACCTGGCGTCGAGCCAACCGCAGAAACTCAGTGCCTTGATCGAGCATTGGCAGAAGTATGTGGATGAGACCGGGGTGATCTTGAGTGAGTCGCCGTTTCAGCCGGACTGATTCAGCCTGAACCGCCGCCATCGCTGGCAAGCCAGCTCCTACAATGACCGATGTGATGCGACGATCGCATTCACACCGATAACCCCTGTAGGAGCTGGCTTGCCAGCGATGAGGCCTTAACAGACAACCCTCATGCCTGAGCCGTACGCACCTTCTCCCCGGCCACTTCGTCCTTGCGTTCAAACCGATTCGCCCGCGCAAACGTACCGAAATCATTGAACCGCACGCCCATTTCGCGCATCACCTTGTGCCCGACCGGCACGGTCAACTGACGGATGTAGAAGGGTTCCTTCACCACAAAATGATGGATCCCGTGACTACTGCCGAAGTTGAAGCAGAACGCCTGCAACGGCCACAACCACCACGCGTTCAGCACCTGAGTCTGCTGCATTACGTTGCCCGGCTCCACGTCACCGTAGTAGTGCATGTTCGAGCTGATGAAGTGCAGGCAGAACGTGCGCAACACGTTCGGGCCGATGATCACGACTGCCGCGATGTCGATCACCTGCATCACCGACAACGTCGTCGTCGACCACTCGATCGGTGTGCCCATCAGATGCGCAACGCCGTTCGCTGCGTGGAAACCGAGAAACACATACCACGCTCCCCAATGCATCAGCGCCAGCGGCGCGTAGACCTTCAACGTGCGCTGGATAATGCTGAACTTCATAGCCCAGGTCTTGGCCCGCAGCATGCGGATGAACGACGACATGATGTTGTCGCCGATCATCAGGAACCGCGCGAAACCCCAAGGCTCGCCGTTGGTGATGGCGCGTTCTTCCATGTCGGCTTCGGAGCCGGAGACCTTGTGGTGGTTGAGGTGCAGGTGGCGGCGAATCCACGGATTGATGGTGCTGGGTCGCGCCAGCCATACCAGGCCCATCATCAGGTTGTGCGGCACTTTCTGCTTGCGGAAGTACATGCTGTGGATCAGGTCGTGTTCCAGCTCATGGGTCAACGAGGCGAAAAACGCGTTGAGCAGCAGGCACGCCCACCAAGCCATGTGCCCGGTCATGTAGAGCGCCGCCGAGCCGACCATGCCTACGAGAGCAAAGGCCAGAATGCCCGCGCCCATGGCGTCCTGATGCTTGAGAATCGGGTAGCGCTCACGCAACTCGACGCCTTTGGCCAGTACCACTTCACGGATATGGGCTGATCGCTGTGATGCATTCAGTCGCTGGGGGCTTGCAGAAGTACCGCTCATGCTTCCATCCTCTGGTTATTGATGGTTGCATCCTGCCTTGCGGACCCTCGCAACGCGGTAGCCGAGAACGCCAACCTGTTGACTGGAAGCGCCAATCAGCATGACTGAACCGACCTCTCTCGCCAGCTGGACCCGCGCCCTGCGCAAGCAACTCGATGCCCTGGGCATCGACAGCACCGCCCTGTGCCAGCAAGCGGGGCTCGACCCACAACTGATGGACGACCCGAACGCGCGCTACCCGTTGTCGGGCACCACGCACCTGTGGAGTCTGGCGGTGCAGGCCAGCGGCGACCCGGCGATTGGCTTACGGGTTTCACGTTTCGTCAGCCCGACCACTTTCCATGCGCTGGGTTATGCGCTGGTGGCCAGCGGTAGCCTGCGCGAAGTGTTCGAACGCATCGTGCGCTATCACCAGGTGGTCAGCGATGCCCTGGAACTGGAACTGACCCGCACCGATGATCGCTACTGTTTCCGCCTGAAAATCCCCACCGGCAACCCGGCCCCGGCCTTCGAGGCCATCGATGCCTTCATGGCGATTTACGTGCGCACTTGCCGCAATCGCCTGGGTCGCGACTATGCGCCGCTGGCGACCTACCTGCGCCGCCCGGAGCCGGAAGACGCGCACCAATGGCATAAAGTCTTTCGCTCGCCCGTGCACTTCGGCACCGACGAAGACCGACTGGAATTCGCCCTCATCGACTTCGACAGCCATCTGGACGACGCCAACCCGGAACTGGCCGAGCACAATGAAACCGTGCTCAAGCGCACCCTGGCGCAACTCAAACCGCTGACGTGGGAGCGCAAGGTCCGCGACGCTATTGAAGAACAACTGCCCGAAGGCGAACCCAGCGCCGAACACATCGCCAAGGCCCTGCACCTGAGCCTGCGCAGCTTGCAACGGCACCTGGCCGATGAAGGCTGCCGGTTCGATACGCTGCTCAACGAAAGCCGTGAAAACCTCGCGCTACTGCACCTGCGGGACCCGCAGGTGTCGCTGAGCGAAATCAGTTACCTGCTCGGGTTTGCCGACACCAGCAGTTTCAGTCGCGCATTCAAGCGCTGGACGGGGATGACGCCGGGGCAGTTTCGGGATGGGTTGCGGTGATTGATCCGGAGGGTGAGTTGGCCGATCTGGCCCCATCGCGGGCAAGCTCACCCCACAATGGGCCTGCGTGAACTGTTAAATCGCGGTCAATGCCCGCAACCGCTCGGCATCGAGGATTTCAATTTCGCCGTAACTCAACCCGATGATCCCCTGCCCCTGCAACTCCTTGAGGATCTGGTTGGTGGTCTGGCGCGACAACGACAACATGGCGGCAAGCTGCTCCTGGGGCAGTTGCAGGACGCGGCGGGGTTCGTCGAGTTCCCCATAGCCTTCGGCGATCATCAACAAGCGGTGCGCCAGCCGTGCCGGGGCCGGCAACAGGCTCAGTTGCTCAAGATTGATGAAGGTCATGCGCAGTTTCTGGCTCATTAGCAACGCCAGTTGCCGCCAGTGCTGCGGATGCTCGTCGAGCAGCGCCAGCAAGGTGTTCTGGGGAATGTGCAGCAGCGCGCACTGGCCCACGCCATAGGCATCGTGGGTGCGCGGCTGACCGTCGAACAGGCAGATTTCACCGAACCAATGCGGCGGCTCCACCAGGCTCAGCAACGCTTCCTTGCCCTGCTCGCTCACGGCACCCACGCGCACTGCGCCTTCAAGTACCGCGTACAGGCCACAGGGCGGATCGCCGCGCTTGAACAGCCGTTGGCCCGGCGACAAGCGCCGCACCCTGGCCACTGACAGCAGACTATCCTGTAGGGAAACAGGCAAATGGCTGAACCACTGTCCGCTCATCAAGCGCGGACGCCAGACCTGTATATCCATGAAAACTCCTAGAGATTGTCGCCTGGCTGACAGAGCGAGAAGTGGCCCCGGGGCATGATCAACGACCCCACAGGAGAACAACAATGAAAAGCCTCGTCGACCACCTCAGTCAATACGCCGCCTACCACCGTGACCCGCGCAACATCGCATCGCACTTTATCGGCATTCCGCTAATCGTTGTGGCCGTCGCGGTGTTGTTGTCCCGCCCGGAGTGGGCGCTGGGTGGTGCCTGGGTATCGCCGGCGGTGCTGGTTTCACTGGCCTCGGCGTGGTTTTACCTGCGCCTGGAGTTGCGTCTGGGCGTGCTGATGACCGTGTTGCTAGGGCTGAGTGTCTGGGCCGGTCATGCGCTGGCGCAACAAAGCACGCTGGTCTGGCTGAGCAGCGGCGTGGCGATGTTCGTGATCGGTTGGGCGATCCAGTTTGTCGGCCATTATTACGAGGGGCGCAAACCGGCATTTGTCGATGACGTGACCGGGTTGATTGTCGGGCCGCTGTTTGTAGTGGCTGAGTTGGCGTTCATGCTGGGGATGCGGCACGACCTGAAAGAGCAGATCGAGGCGCGGGCGGGAGGGGTGCGGGTCAATCGCAAAAACGCGGCAGCCTGAACGGATCTGTAGGAGCCGGCTTGCCGGCGATAGCGGTGCATATGACACACCGCGTTATCGTTGATCGCTGGCAAGCCAGCTCCTACAGGGTTTCCCTCGGCTAGCGTCAAATGTTGGCGAGTTTCTGCCAAACCTTCGGCTTGAAGAACAGCGTCTCACCTTTCGCCAACCCGATCAGACTGTCGTGATCCTTGACCACTTCGGCTTCGATCAGATCGCTCTGCCCTTCGACCTTCAACGTCACCCGTGTTGTCGCGCCCAGCGGACGAATATCGCGCACTTCAGCCGCGTGGTGATCTTCCAGCTCATGGCGCGACAGCGACACTTCGTGCGGGCGGAACAGCACGTGGTTGTCTTCGCCCAGGTGCAGACGGTTTGAATCACCGAGGAAGTGATAGACGAAATCGCTGGCCGGGTTTTCGTAAACGTCGCCCGGTGAGCCGATCTGCTCGATCACACCCTTGTTCATCACCACGATACGGTCGGCGACTTCCATCGCCTCTTCCTGGTCGTGGGTCACGAATACCGAGGTCAGGTTGATGTCTTCGTGCAACCGCGCGAGCCAGCGACGCAGCTCCTTGCGAACCTTGGCGTCGAGGGCGCCGAAGGGTTCGTCGAGCAGCAGCACTTTCGGCTCCACCGCCAGCGCCCGGGCCAACGCAATGCGCTGGCGCTGGCCGCCGGAGAGTTGTTCCGGGTAGCGGTCCGACAGCCAGTCCAGTTGCACCATGTTCAGCAGTTCGTGAACCTTGGTTGCGATTTGGCTTTCGCTCGGGCGCTGGTTTTTCGGCTTCATGCGCAGGCCGAACGCGACGTTGTCGAACACCGTCATGTGGCGGAACAAGGCGTAGTGCTGGAACACGAAACCGACGTTGCGATCCCGCACGTCATGGCCGGAAACGTCTTCACCGTGAAACACGATGTTGCCCTTATCCGGGGTTTCCAGGCCGGCGATGATCCGCAGCAGCGTGGTCTTGCCGCAGCCCGACGGACCGAGCAACGCGACAAGTTCGCCGCTGTGGATGTCCAGGCTGATGTTGTCCAGCGCCTTGAACGCGTTGAAATTCTTGCTGACGTTACGCACTTCGATCGACATGAATTATTCCTCCGCGGCGCTGGCGCGCAGGCGGTTAATACGGTTTTCGCTCCACTGCTTGAGCAGCAGGATGAAGAGCGCCAGGATCAGCAAAAGGCTCGCCACGGCGAACGCGGCCACGTGGTTGTATTCGTTGTAGAGGATCTCGACGTGCAGCGGCAGGGTGTTGGTCACCCCGCGAATGTGCCCGGAAACCACCGATACCGCACCGAATTCCCCCATGGCCCGCGCGGTGCACAGCACCACGCCGTAGATCAGGCCCCATTTGATGTTAGGGACGGTGACGTGCCAGAACATCTGCCAGCCGTTGGCCCCGAGCAGACGTGCAGCTTCCTCTTCCTGAGTGCCTTGCTCCTGCATCAGCGGGATCAGTTCACGAGCCACGAACGGCACCGTGACGAAAATCGTCGCCAGCACGATGCCCGGCAGGGCGAATACGATCTGGATGTCGTGATCCTGCAACCACGGGCCAAACAGGCCCTGGGCGCCGAACATCAATACATACACCAGACCCGCGATCACCGGCGATACCGAGAACGGCAGGTCGATCAGCGTCACCAGCATGCTCTTGCCGCGGAACGAGTATTTGCTCACGCACCAGGCGGCGCTGACACCGAACACCAGGTTCAGCGGCACCGAAATCAGCACGGCAATGACCGTGAGTTTCAGTGCCGACAGCGCGTCCGGCTCAAAGATCGCGGTGAAAAACGCACCGAGACCGAGCTTAAGCCCCTGGGACACCACGATGAACAGCGGCAGCAGCAGGAACAGGGCAAAAATCAGCCAGCCAAGGCCGATCAGGATTCGCCGCGAAGTCGCGCTGCCACGACGGGCAGCGTTCGAGGAAGCGGCAGCAATAGACGATTGGGACATGGGTGCCGCCTCCTTATGGGGTTTCGATGCGCCGCTGCAACAAGTTGATCAGCAGCAACAGGACGAAGGAAACCACCAGCATCAGTACACCAATGGAGGTAGCGCCGGTGTAATCGTATTGGTCGAGTTTGACCATGATCAGCAGCGGCAAGATTTCGGTTTTCATCGGCATGTTGCCGGCGATAAAAATCACCGAACCGTACTCGCCGACCCCGCGGGCAAAGGCCAAAGCGAAACCGGTAAGCCATGCCGGCAGCAGTGCCGGCAGCAGGATATGGCGGAAAACCTGCAATGGTTTTGCCCCCAGGCACGCCGCCGCTTCTTCGACTTCACGAGGAATATCGGCCAATACTGGCTGTACGGTACGTACTACGAATGGAAGTGTCACAAAAGTGAGGGCAAGGGTGATGCCCAGGGGGGTGTAGGCGATCTTGAAACCCAGATCCGCTGCAAACTGACCGACCAGGCCGGTAGGCGTGTACAACGCGGTCAGCGCAATACCGGCCACCGCCGTGGGCAATGCGAACGGCAAGTCGATCATTGCATCGATCACTTTTCGTCCAGGGAAGGTATAGCGCACCAATACCCAGGCCAGCAGCGTGCCGATGATGCCGTTGATGATCGCAGCACAAAGCGCCGTGCCGAAGCTGAGCTTCAGCGCGGCCAGCACCCGTGGCGCCGAGATGATTGCCCAGAACTGATCCCAGGTGAGTTGAGCGGCATGCACGAACATCGCCGCCAGTGGTATGAGCACAATCAGGCTGAGGTACACCAAGGTGTAGCCCAGCGTCAGCCCGAAGCCGGGTATGACGGGGGAGATACGACGCGACATAAAAGTCCTTGGTTGAGAACGCAATAAGCCCCGGAGGCGAATCCAGGGCTCGTTGATGGCTATTTAAGATTACTGCGCCTGGTAGATCTGGTCGAACACCCCGCCGTCATTGAAGAACTTCGGTTGCGCGGTTTTCCAGCCGCCGAAGTCCTTGTCGATGCTCACCAGCTCCAGTTTCGGGAACTGCTGGGCGTACTTGGCGGCCACGTCCTTGTCACGTGGACGATAGAAGTTCTTCGCCGCGATTTCCTGGCCAGCCGGGCTGTACAGGTGCTTGAGGTAGGCTTCGGCGATCTGCTCGTTGCCCTTTTTCTCGGCGTTTTTGTCGACCACTGCCACTGGCGGTTCAGCGAGGATCGACAGCGAAGGCACGACGATCTCGAACTTGTCGGCACCGCCTTCTTCTTTCAGCGCCAGGAAGGCTTCGTTTTCCCAGGCCAGCAATACGTCGCCCTGACCGTTGTTGACGAAGGTAATGGTCGAGCCGCGAGCGCCGGTGTCCAGCACTGGCACGTGCTTGAACAGGGTTTGCACATATTCCTTGGCCTTGGCTTCGTCACCGCCATTGGCTTTGAGGCCATAGGCCCAGGCTGCGAGGAAGTTCCAGCGGGCGCCGCCGGAGGTTTTCGGGTTCGGCGTGATCACCGAGACGTCATTCTTGACCAGGTCGCCCCAGTCCTTGATGCCTTTAGGGTTGCCCTTGCGCACCAGGAACACGATGGTCGAGGTGTATGGCGTGCTCGCTTCCGGCAGGCGCTTCTGCCAGTCGGCTGGCAGGGTCTTGCCAAGCTTGGCGATTTCGTCGATATCACCGGCCAGGGCCAGGGTCACGACGTCGGCACGCAGGCCATCGATCACTGCCCGGCCTTGCTTGCCCGAGCCGCCGTGGGATTGCTGGACTTTCACGGTGTCGCCGGCATGATCCTTCTGCCAGAACTTGATGAATTCGGCGTTGTAGTCCTGGTACAGCTCGCGGGTTGGGTCGTACGACACGTTGAGCAACTCGTAGTCCTTGGCAACTGCGGAACCGGCAAAAAGGGCGCTGGCCAGGGCGGCCAAAGCGAAGTGGCGAATCGACGACATGATGAAAGCTCCTGGAATTCTTGGTGTGTTGGCTTTTTCTTATGGATAACGGGAACCGCGATGCCTGTTTCGCCTCAGCCCGACTTATTGCCTGGCTGCTGCAAACGGAATTTTTCTTTGCGTTCGATCTGCACCACCTGGGCGTTGTGCACGGTGATTTCCACGGCACCAAAGCGCAGGTCGCGCAGGGCACTCTGGATTTCACGCAGGATGGTGGCTTCGTCTTGACCGTCGACGCTACGCAGGGATGCGCTCATATTGCTGCTCCTTCACTGAGAGGTTGCCTCGCAGTGTCGGCACTGCTTGCGGCGTGAGAGCAATACTAGAGGCGCGTTGATATTCTTAAAAAGACTATTTAAGAATGTTTATATAACCAGAAGAGATTACTTGAAGAGACAAGGGCTTGAGGGCAATCGCCCGCTTTCAAGCCCCAAAAAATTCCTGCGGGGTTAAATCAGGCGATAACCGGGGCATGAGCCCAATCCAGTTGCGCCGCCGGCACCGGCCGCCCGAACCAATACCCCTGCCCCAGATCACATCCCTGTTCGAGCAGAAATGCCGCCTGCTCAACCTGTTCGATCCCCTCGGCATGGACCTGCATGCCCATGCTTTGGGCCAGTGCAATGATCACCCGCGAGATCGCCGCATCATCCTCATCCCACGGCAGTCCAGCGACGAAGCCCTGGTCGATTTTCAACTTCTGCACCGGCAGACGCTTGAGCCGCAGCAGCGATGAGTAACCTGTACCGAAGTCGTCTATGGCCAGACGCACCCCCAACTCGCGTAGACGATGCATCTGTTCCAGCGCGACTTCCGGGTCCTCCATCACCGCACTTTCGGTAACCTCCAGTTCCAGATAAGCCGGCTCCAGCCCGGTTTCGCGCAGCACCTGCGCCACCTGCTGATACAGCTCACGACGGGCGAACAGGCGCGAAGAAACGTTGACCGCGACGAACGACAGCACCACCCCGTCCTGCTGCCAGTGGCACATCTGCTGGCACGCCTGCGCCATCACCCAGGCATCGATTTCGGCGATCAGGCCGGTTCGTTCGGCGACTGGAATGAACTCCGCCGGCGACACCAGCCCCCGCTGTGGATGCTGCCAGCGCACCAGCGCCTCGACGCCAATCAGGCGACCGCTCTTGAGGTCGTGAACCGGCTGGTAATGAACCCGCAGCTCTTGCTGGTCCAGGGCGCGGCGCAATTCGAAGGCGATCTCGACCCGTTGCTGGGCGTGGGCCGTCAGCTCTTCGGTGTACAAGGCATAATCATTGCGCCCCGAGCTCTTGGCCTTGAACAGCGCCGTGTCGGCGTTACGCAGCAGCTGCTCGACGCTCAGGGCATCACTGGGGAACAGGCTGATACCGATGCTGGTGTTGATGAACAGCTGGTGCCCATCAATGGGGAACGACTCTTTAAGGCCATCGATAATCCGCTGGGCCAACGCAGCGGCCTGAATCAGTTGCGGACAGCTTTCGGCGAGTACGGCGAACTCATCCCCACCCAGCCGCGCCAGGGTGATGCCCGGGCCGAACATGGCAGCCAGACGCCCGGCCACGGCCTTGAGCAACTGATCGCCGATGGTGTGCCCAAGGCTGTCGTTGATCATCTTGAAGTGATCGAGATCGATCATCAGCAGCGCGCAACCACGCTTGTGGACCTGTGCCGAGGCCAGGGCCTGTTCGGCGCGGTCGGTGAACAGCAGGCGGTTTGGCAGGTCCGTCAGCGGGTCGTGGTGCGCCAGGTGCATCAACTCGCGCTCAGAGCTCTTGATTGCACTGATATCGGAAAACACCGCCACGAACTGACTCGGCTGGCCGCTGTCATCACGGATCAGGCGGATCGTCTGCCATTGCGGGTAAATTTCACCGCTTTTACGCCGGTTCCAGATTTCCCCGCTCCACTCCCCGGTGCTTGCAAGCGCGGCGAACATCGCTTGATAGAATTGCGCTGGATGGTGTCCCGACTTGAACATATTGGGCCGCTGCCCCAGCACGTCCTCACAGCCATAACCGGTGATTTCCATAAAGGCCCGGTTCACATGGACGATCACGCCTTCCCGATTGGTGACCAGCACGCCTTCGCGAGTGCAGTCGAACACTGCCGCTGCCTGGCGCAGACGCTCGCGGTTGGTATTGCGCTCGCGCAAAGTGGCGCCGATGCCCAAGCACCGCAGCAACCGCGCCCGGGCAATGAAGATCAACCCGGCGCTAAACAGAACCCAAACGTAACCGTTGATCAGTTGCCATCGCAGTCGCTCGGCAGAGCTATCGAAGAAACTGTTCAATAAATAGCCACTGATCTGAAGCCAAATCACAGAAAGCAACAGATAGAGCAGCGCTGCACGCAAGGCATCGCGATAGGTGGCAGACATCCGGCAATCCATGTCCTTACAAAAAGGTTGGAATTATAGTCTAAAGACACACCCAGCCACTCTTATCTGAAAGGGCGACTGGTTTTCTGTGTGGGCTTAGTGATAATGCAACGGCTGCTTTTTTCTTTATCGAGGGCCCTATAGCCTATGTGGTACGAAGGTTTTCTTGGCTTGTCGCCCTGGTCTCTGGTGGCAGTTACCCTGCTGATGACTCATGTCACGATCATCGCCGTCACGGTCTATCTGCATCGTTACTCGGCCCATCGCTCTCTGGAGCTGAATGGGGGCCTCAAGCATTTCTTCCGATTCTGGCTGTGGCTGACCACGGCACAGAACACCCGCGAGTGGACCGCTATCCACCGCAAGCATCACGCCAAATGCGAAACCGTCGATGACCCGCACAGTCCGGTCGTCAAGGGTTTGTCCACGGTGCTGCGCAAAGGCGCCGAACTGTACCGCGCCGAAGCGGAAAACCCCGAGACGCTGCGCATCTACGGCAAGAACTGCCCCGAAGACTGGATCGAACGCAACCTCTACAGCCGCTTCCCGCTGCTGGGCGTGGCGATCATGGGCGTCATCGACCTGCTGCTGTTCGGCACCATCGGTATCACCATCTGGGCGATCCAGATGATGTGGATTCCGGTCTGGGCCGCCGGCGTGGTCAATGGCCTGGGCCATGCCATTGGCTACCGCAACTTCGAATGCCGCGATGCGGCGACCAACCTGGTGCCGTGGGGCATCCTGATTGGTGGCGAAGAACTGCATAACAACCATCACACCTACCCTAACTCGGCAAAACTGTCGGTGAAGAAGTGGGAATTCGACCTGGGCTGGGCGTGGATTCAAGTCTTCAGCTTCCTGCGCCTGGCCAAGGTTCAACGGGTTGCGCCGATTGCCCACCGTGTCGAAGGCAAGGGCAACCTGGACATGGACACCGCCATGGCGATCCTCAACAACCGTTTCCAGATCATGGCCCAGTACCGCAAACTGGTGATCGGCCCGCTGGTCAAGCAAGAGCTGGAAAAGGTCGATCATTCGGTGCGTCACCAGTTCCACCGGGCCAAACGCCTGCTTTCGCGGGAGACCAGCCTGCTGGATGACAAACACCACGTGCGCATCCAGAACATGCTCGAGCACAGCCAGGCGCTGAAGGTAATTTACGAGAAACGCCTGGCCCTGCAGCAGATCTGGGTCAAGACCAGCTCAAATGGTCACGACATGCTGGCGGCCATCAAGGACTGGGTACACGAAGCCGAAGCCAGCGGGATTCAATCCCTGCGCGACTTCGCCGATCAGTTGAAAACCTACTCTCTGCGTCCTGCTGCCTGACCTGTAGGAGCCGGCTTGTCGGCGATAGCGCCCTGAAAAACGCCATCGCCGGCAAGCCGGACTCCTACCGGCCCGCGTTATCCCGAACTGACCGTACCGTCCGGCAACAGGGCGAGCCGCTGTCGTTTCTGATGCTGGACATCGATGACTTCAAAACGATCAACGATACCTACGGTCACCAGGCAGGCGACAACGTGTTGCAACGCATTGCCGAAAGCGGCCGTGCAGCGTTGCGCCGGGGCGACTTGTTCGGGCGCATTGGCGGTGAGGAGTTCGCAGCGGTATTTCCCGGCTGTACGCGGCGATCCGACAAGCCAGCTCCTACAGGTCATGGGTCAGGACTATTTTTTGCGCAGGCGCATCAACTCCGGCAAGCCAATCTTGAGCAACCGCGCCGTCCGGCTCTTCGCCAGCGCCTCGATGCCCTCATGCTCGGTCAGGCGCGCCATTTGCGCCGCCATGTTCATCACCAACGCTTCGCGGGAGTAAACCCCGCCACCGAGCTGGTAGGCCGCCGCAATCAGCTCCCGCAACTCCAGTGGCAGACGCCAGCGCGTGCGCAGGGCAGAACCATAGGCCGCGCCATATTCAACCAGCGCTTCACCCACTTCCTCCAGCTCGTCGAGTTCGCCGCCAGCCTGTTTCCACTCCTGCAAACAGCGCAGCAACGCCAAATCGCCGAGACGATGCAACATGCCGGCGCAATAGCAGCGCTCCTGATCCAGATCGAGCAAACGCGCCAGGGTTCGGGCGTATTCGGCGGTGTGCAGTGACAGGCCCCAATAACGCTCGGCATAGTCGGCCAATTGCGGATCGCTGAGCCGGGCGCTGCGTTTGAGCGCCAGCCCGAGAATCAGGTTCATGCTCTGCCCGGTGCCCAGGCAATGCAGCGCCTGGGACAGGGTTTGCACCGCGACGCCGCGGTGCTGGGCCGCACTGTTGGCGGCGGCGATCAGCACCGCAGTGATCTGCGGATCGGTGCGAATTTCGTCTTCCAGCACCGTCAGGTCGAGACCGTTGGGATTGAGGCTGCGTTTGACCGCCACCTGCACGTCGGTCATCAGCGGCGCGCCGTCGGCCAATTCACGTCGACGCTCCAGATACACCGACAACGTCATGCCCGGCGCCAGCGACGGCACTTCGCACGAGACTTCTTCACCGGCGTTCAGCAGCAACCCCTGCAACCGATGAGTCAGGCTGTCCATGTTCAGGGGCTTGGTCAGGTACGCGGCCGGTGCCAGCGGCAAGGCCTCGCGCACGCTGGCACTGTCGTTGCGACTGCTCATCAGAATGAACGGCAAGGGTGGATTGCGTTTGCGCCGGCGGACGCTGCGCAGGACATTCAGGCCATCGACGCCCGGCAACTCCCAGTCGGCGATCACCAGGTCATAGGGGTTGGCAGCCAATAACTCCAGCGCTTGCTGGCCATCGGCGCACAAATCCAGCCGCGCATCGCAGCGTACGTTCAACAACACTTCCTTTAGCAGATCCCGAGACCATGGGTCGGCCTCGGCAATCAGTACTCTCGGAACCGCGGGTAAAATGACAGTTGTCATACAGCTCTCCCTGGCAATGCGGAAACCTTAGCCAATGCTGGCCATTCGATACAGCGTTAATGCGCAGGATGTGTTTCAAGGGGCATGAAAAAACCCGCCGAAGCGGGTTTTTTGTGGATCAGGTCACACTCGGTGATCAGAGCTCGGAGAAGCACTCTTCGATGATCGCCAGGCCTTTGTCCAGTTGCTCGTCCGGCGAGGTCAGCGGTACCAGGACGCGCAGAACGTTGCCGTAGGTGCCGCAGGACAACAGGATCAGACCCTTGTCGCGAGCCTTGGCCACAACGGACGCCACGGCTGCAGCGTTCGGCTTGTGGCTGTCGCCGTTTTCGAACAGCTCGACAGCGATCATCGCGCCCAGGGCACGGACTTCACCGATCACCGGGTACTTGGCCTGGATGGCCTTCAGGCCGGTTACCAGACGCTCGCCAACAGCCTTGCAACGATCCAGCAAGTTTTCTTCTTCGAACACTTCCATCACGGCCAGGGCCGCGGCGCAAGCGATCGGGCTACCCGCGTAGGTGCCGCCCAGGCCACCTGGAGCGATGGCGTCCATGTATTCGGCCTTGCCGCACACACCGGCCAGCGGGAAGCCGCCAGCGATGGATTTGGCGAAGGTGGTCAGGTCGGCAGCAACGCCCATCTGTTCCATGGCGAAGAAGGTACCGGTACGACCAGCGCCAGTCTGTACTTCATCAGCGATCAGCAGGATGCCGTGCTGGTCGCACAGGGCACGCAGACGCTTCATGAATGCTTGCGGAGCGACGTAGAAACCACCTTCGCCCTGAACCGGCTCGATGATGATCGCAGCGATGTCTTTCGGCTCGGCATCGTTCTTGAAGATCCGCTCGATGGAAGCGATCGAATCGTCGATGCTCACACCGTGCAATTCGTTCGGGTACAGCGCGCGGAAGATGCCGCCTGGCATCAGGCCCATGCCGGCCGAGTAAGGCACGACTTTACCGGTCAGGCCCAGGGTCATCATGGTGCGACCGTGGTAAGCGCCGGTGAACGCGATCACGCCGGCACGGCCAGTGGCGGCGCGGGCGATCTTGATCGAGTTTTCCACGGCTTCGGAACCAGTGGTCACCAGCAGGGTTTTCTTGGCGAAATCACCTGGCACCTTGGCGTTGATTTTTTCGCACACTTCCACGTACGGCTCGTAGGCCAGAACCTGGAAGCAGGTGTGGGTCAGCTTGTTCAGTTGCTCGGTCACGGCCGCGATGATTTTCGGGTGCACGTGGCCGGTGTTCAGCACAGCGATACCGCCGGCGAAGTCGATGAACTCGCGACCTTCAACGTCAGTCACGGTAGCGTTCTTCGCGGACTCGGCGAAGATCGGGTGAATCTGGCCAACACCACGTGGAACTGCATTGGTACGGCGGGCCATCAAATCAGCGTTAGTCTTGCTCATTACATTCCTCATTCGCCGCTCATCGGTCGGCGTGGTTCAAGGATAAAGCGACGGGGATCAACGGCGGCAGCATGCGATGATCGACTGCCACAGCGTTCCCGGTCACCGAGAATATTCCGGTTTGAAGCGGCGCAAAGGGACAGCGCTCTCGTGCCCTTTGCGCTTGAAGCAATGCTCTCCCCGGCTTAGATGCCCAGGCAGAGGTATTTGATTTCCAGGTAATCTTCGATGCCGTACTTGGAGCCTTCACGGCCCAGGCCCGAAGCCTTGATGCCGCCGAACGGCGCGACTTCGTTGGAGATCAGACCGGTGTTGACGCCGACCATGCCGTATTCCAGGGCTTCAGCCACACGGAACACACGACCCAGGTCGCGGGCATAGAAGTACGAGGCCAGGCCGAACTCGGTGTCGTTGGACATCGCGATCACGTCGGCTTCGTCTTTGAAGCGGAACAGTGGAGCCAGTGGGCCGAAGGTTTCTTCCTTGGCCACGGCAGCGTTGTTCGGCACGTTGGTCAGGATGGTCGGTTCGAAGAAGTTACCTTCCATCGACTTGCCGCCGGACAGCACGGTGGCGCCTTTGGAAACGGCGTCGGCAATGTGCTCTTGCACCTTGGCCACGGCTTTTTCGTCGATCAGCGGGCCAGTGGTGGTGCCGTCTTCCAGACCGTTACCGATCTTGAGCTTGGCCACAGCCACTTTCAGCTTCTCGGCGAACGCGTCGTAGACCGAATCCTGAATGTACAGGCGGTTGGCGCAGACGCAGGTCTGGCCGTTGTTGCGGTATTTGGAAATGATCGCGCCTTCGACGGCCTTATCCAGGTCCGCGTCGTCGAACACGATGAACGGCGCGTTGCCGCCCAGTTCCAGGGACACTTTCTTGATGTCCTTGGCGCATTCCGACATCAGTTGACGACCGATTTCGGTCGAACCGGTGAAGGACAGCTTGCGTACGATCGGGTTGCTGGTCAGCTCGCTGCCGATGTCGCCGGCGCTGCCCGAAACCACGCTGAACACGCCAGCCGGGATGCCGGCACGCTGGGCCAGTTCAGCCAAGGCGAAAGCGGAAAACGGAGTTTGCGAAGCAGGCTTGAGGACCATGGTGCAACCGGCGGCCAGGGCCGGGCCGGCTTTACGGGTAATCATGGCAGCCGGGAAGTTCCACGGGGTGATAGCAGCGGTCACGCCGATTGGCTGCTTGATCACGATCAGGCGCTTGTCTGGCTGGTGGCCCGGAATCACGTCACCGTAGATGCGCTTGGCTTCTTCGGCGAACCATTCGATGAAGGAAGCGGCGTAAACGATTTCGCCCTTGGCTTCGGCCAGTGGCTTGCCTTGTTCCATGGTCATCAGGCGAGCCAGGTCGTCCTGGTTCTCGATGATCAGCTCGTACCAGCGACGCAGTTTGCCTGCGCGCTCTTTGGCGGTCAGTGCACGCCAGGCCGGCAGCGCTTTGTCAGCAGCTTCGATCGCACGGCGGGTTTCGGCAGCGCCCATTTTCGGCACGGTGCCCAGAATTTCGCCCGTTGCCGGGTTGTTGACCTTGATCGTCTGACCATTGTCCGCATCAACCCACGCGCCATCGATGAAGGCTTGCTGGCGGAACAACTGGGTGTCTTTAAGCTGCATGTCGGCTTTCCTTAACAGCACCGCATTAAAGATGCGGAGCGAATTATGATTGTAGAAAGGCGCCTCGATAGGCTGCCGTCAGGGAAATCATTCACCGGGCTGAAGCACATAAATAGCGCACTGATTCAAATCGTGCGGTTCAGCACCCAGACAAGAGCGTTTGAAATCTCAAACGAATCCTAGGATCAAAGGGGGTAAAGGACAATAGCCTGTTCGAAAAAAAGAACGAAAACGACGCTTTTGCCCATATTTTCTGATCAACGTAGCAAACGTCCGTTACGCTTGTAATAAACGCAGGCGAATCAGCAGCATGGACGCCCGCAGTGCATATGAGTATCATGGCGCCCGCATTGCACCAGTAGCTCAGCTGGATAGAGTACTGCCCTCCGAAGGCAGGGGTCGTGGGTTCGAATCCCGCCTGGTGCACCATACCGCTGTAACGAGAAAGCCTCAGGCCTTATGGGTCTGGGGCTTTTTTGTGGCCCACAAAAAAACCGCCGAAGCGGTTTTTTTCATTCTGTCGTCCAGTCGAACTCGTCGTACTCATCATCGTCCTCGTCGTCGTCGAAAAACGCCTCTTCAAGGTCGTCGTCTTCAACAACGTCTTCTTCCGGCTGGTTCAGCAGAAAATCCTTGCGACTCTCGGTAATCGCTCGCCGAAGTTCTTCACCCTTTTGCGGGCAGTTGAGCATTTGGGCGATGCGGTCGATTTTTTTTGCCACGGCATCCTCCAACGCATCGGCTATAGCCTGATAGTGCGCGCTTTCGGGTCGGGATGCCAAATTCCCCGAGCGCGGCGCACTTCAGTTGATTCGTGAAGACGGTTAGCGGTGGTAGCGGCGCACCACACTGCTGTTGCGCAGCACGTGGCCTTTGATTTTTTCCAGCAGCTGCGCACGGGTCAGGCCGGCAGGCAAGGCGTCCGGGGCCAGGTCCAGGGCATAGATCTGGATGATGTAGTGGTGCGCGCTGTCGCCAACGGGCGGGCAAGGGCCGACGTAACCGGTGGTTGCCTTGCTGTTGGTGCCGCCGAAGCCCTCGAGGCCGGGTTTGCTCCCGGCGCCGGCCGGGATCTGGTGGGTGCCGGCCTTGATGCCGTAATGCACCCAGTTCTCGACACCCTGGCCTTTCTGGCCGTCCGGGTCGTGCATGACGATGGCGTAGCTTTGGGTGGCTGTAGGGCCGGCGTTCCAGCTCAACGCCGGGGACATGTTGTGCCCGCCACAGCCCGCGGAATCGCTCGCAGCGGCCGACGTGAACAGACGGTCATCGGAGACACCAGGAATGTTCAGGGTGAAGCGTTCCTGGGCCTGTGCCGGGAACTGCACGCAAAGGGCGACAACTACGGCCGCAAGCCAAGGGTTCATTGAGGTCAATCGGGGCATACCGGAGCACCTTGTGCGTGTTGGGCCGTCGTCGGCGTGCAAACTATAGCCGGACCGTTAACGCCTTGGCAGGGGGAATTGGCTGAACCTCACGATTAGCACCAGACTCATAAGTGAAACGTCTGTCTGGAGAGCAATCATGACTCTGCATCGCGTTGCGCGTGTCGCCAATGTGCCCGAAGACCGGGGTCTGGAAGTGCAGGTCCAGGGCAGCAAGATCCTGCTGTTGCGGGCCGGCGAACAACTGCGCGCTTATCAGGCCGAATGCCCGCATGCCGGCGCCCCGCTGGCTGATGGCGCGGTATGCAATGGACGCCTGACCTGTCCGTGGCACAAGGCGCAGTTCCGGATCGAGGATGGCGGGCTGTGTGAACCACCAGCCCTGGACAGCCTCAAGCGCTACCCCCTCGAAGTCCGTGACGGTGACATCTGGGTCGGCGACCAGCCGTTGCCGGACGCCCACACCCCACCGTCCGACGATTCGCGGACTTTCATTATTATCGGCGCTGGCGCGGCAGGCACGGCGGCGGCAGCCGCGTTGCGCGAGAAAGGCTTCGGTGGCCGGTTACTGTTGATCGACCGCGAAGCCGAAGCCGGATACGACCGCACCGCGCTGAGCAAATACGTGATCGCCGGGGAGATGCCGCTGCACGACGTCCCACCACTGCGGGACGAAGAGTTTTACCGCGAACAGCGGATCGAGCGCCTGCAAGGCGAAGTAGCCAGCCTGGATGCGCCAAACAGGACGCTGCGGCTGACTGACGGCCAGTCACTGACATACGACGCCGCGCTGCTGGCCACCGGTGGCATTCCCACCCCACTGACGCTGCCCGGCGCCGACCTGCCGCAGGTGTTCGTTTTACGCTCCAAAGTCCATGCGCAGCAGATTCTCGACAGCGCCAGCGCCGGCCAGCGAGTCGTGATCATCGGCGACAGTTTCATTGCCATGGAATCCGCCTCGTCCCTGCGCCAGCTTGGCCTGAATGTAACCGTGCTGGCCCGCCACGAAGTGCCGCTTGCCAAACAGTTCGGTGACACGGTCGGCAAGGCCATTCGCGCGCGGCATGAGGCCAATGGCGTCGTGTTTCATACCCAGGGCAATGCGGTACAGATCGAAGGGACGGACAAGGTCGAAGCCGTGCGCCTGGACAACAGCCAACGCTTGCCGGCGGATCTGGTGCTGGTCGGCGTGGGTGTCACGCCAGCCACCGACGCCTTCACCGGGCTGGCGAAAGAGCAGGATCACTCGCTGCGTGTGGACGGCGGTATGCGCGTGGCCGACGGCCTCTGGGCGGCTGGCGACATCGCCACGTTCCCGCTGAACAACCAGCACGTACGCATCGAACACTGGCGACTGGCCCAACAGCAGGCGCGGATCGCTGCGGCCAATATGCTGGGTGGCGACGAGCATTACCTCGATGTGCCGTTTTTCTGGACCTGGCATTTCGGTAAGACCTACGACTACCTCGGGCATGCCGAAGCCTGGGACGAAGTCGAATTCAATGGCGATCCTGACGATCCGCCCTTCATAGGCCTGTTCGGAAAAAACGGCGTGGTGTCGGCGGCGGTAGCCTGCGAGATGGACCGGGCCATGGCGATGCTCGCCGAGCGGATGAAACAGCCGTTGCGATGGGAAGAGGCATGGCGCCTGATCCGTGACGTGCCCTAGCGATGCCGGACAGCAAAACGCCCGGCGTCTGCGCGATGCAGAGGCCGGGCGTTACCGGGTAAAGGGCTGCCGTTATTCGGTGGCTTCAGCACCCGCGAACTTGCTCATGACAAATCCGGCAAACTCTTCAACGGTCATTTTCTGGCCGTTGAAGTCCACCTGGTTATTGGCGTAATGCAAGTTGGTGACGATGTTGTTGCCGTCCAGTTTTGCCAGTTGGCTGCCGACCGCCATGCTGCTGAACATGTCTGCGGTGGCAGTGGCTTGGTCGGCAATCAGCTTGGCGTCGGTCTGGCCGTCGATTTGCGATTGCACGGTAAGCACATCGACCAGCATGGGCTTGGACACTTGCAGCTTGAAGTCCAGCAGCGCGATCAACTGTCTGACCAACTGCTCGGTCGGCAGGTCGATGGCCTGTGGCTTGGTCAGGTCGAGCACCATGTTGGCGCGGCTCTCACCATTGGCAGTGTTGAACGACAGGTTCTCCAGGGCCACCTGCGGGCCGGCTGCCAGCAGTTTTTCCAGGCTGGACTTGAGCAGTGCTTCTTCGGCTTCGGTCAGTTTCAGCTCCGGTACCGGCAGGCCCGCTGCCGTCGCTTCGGCCGCCGCACGCTCATAGGGCTGCAGTTTGCTCTGGTAGACCTGCATCAACGACAGGGTGGCCGGAATGTCGAGGTTCTTCAGGCTCATGGCCAGCGCACCGGAGCCAATGGTCTTGCCGTTCAGGGACACTTCGCCAACTTTGTAATCGGCGCGCCCGGAAGCGTTGGTGCCCTTTTCTTCGGTCAGGTTTTTCATCTCGAATTTCTTGAAGTCCAGCACCGACTGCTTGACGCCAAAGGTCGACTTACCGCTGGCCAGCTCAAGGACGTTCTCGCCGATGTAGAAACCGTAGGTGCTTTTTGTCAGGTTGCTGGCCAGGGTCAGGCCATTCAATTCAACCTGCACCGGCGCCTGGTCTTCGGACACAGTGGTCACTTTCAGGCTGTCCATGTAGCCGCTGGCCTTGACCTTCTGCGCCTTGGCGCTGGCATCGACATCAATGCTCAAGCCGGAGAACTTCATGCTCGACTTGTCATCCAGCGCCATTTCCAGCGGCTGCAACTCGAGGGTGCCGCTGGTGGCGTTGTCATAGCCGATGTTGACCACGCCGGTCAGCGGGGATTTGTCCTTGGCGGCGGCAAACCACTTCTCGGTGAGCGGGGTCTTTTCCAGTTCGTAGTGACTGGTCGCCATGACCGGCAGCCACTTCAGCGACATCAGCCGCGAAAACGGCAACGGGCCGTGTTCGATGTGATCGACAAACAGCAACTCGATCGGCGTTTCGCCGAACATTTCGCCTTCGCCCTTGAGGCGGTAGTGCGCGGTGCTGCTGAATACCTGACGCTCCAGCGACACCAGCTCCAGCGACGCGGTGCCGTTGGAACCGACCATGGCCGCTTGCAGTTCCTTGTTGGCATCGGCAATCGAGGTGTTCAACACACCTTCGAGCCGGGTACCGGTGAACCAGGCCCCGCCTGCGCTGATGGCACCGATTGCGACAACAATTCCCAGTAGCACGCCTGCTGATTTATTCATGTATGACCCGTTCAATGTCCGTTGTTGAAAGTGTGGTCGTCTTCCCTGAACCCATGGCGGGTTGCGGCTCGACTGTGCTGAAAGTGGAATGGAGATTAGCACCGGGCGCGACGAACGGCCCAATGATTAAGGGTGAAAGAGTGTCTTGGGGGGGGCCATATAGGGCTGAGCATTTCGGTGGATGTTAGTTCGCCTTCGCGAGCAGGCTCGCTCCCACAGGGGAATGCATTCCAATGTGGGAGCGAGCCTGCTCGCGAAGGCGATCGAACAGCCAATATCAACTCAAGAGTATTGGACTTCTATCTCATCCAGCTGATGATCAAAGCTTTTGAGCCGCGCCGTCCAGGTGTACACCAGCACTTCGAAGTCGCGATTGATCACCGCCCCGCCCGTCACTTCCGCGCGCGGGTCGCAGACGTCCAGTTGATAGCGCTCGCGGGCCATGGCCGTGGCGACATCCGCCAGTTCCCGGGCATTGCTGAGCCAGTGCCGCCCGTCGTCAGCCACTTGCCGGTCCAGGGCCAGGCATTGTTTTTTCAGGGTTTCGAGGCTTTTTTCCAGCGGTGTGCCGGTCAACTCGCCCATGACTTCCTGAAACGTGCGCCCCGGTTGCCAGTAACTGCCCCAAAAATAGCGATCGAACACGGTTTCGACACGACGCAACGCCACCTTGGTGTCCCAGATCAGGACCAGGGTCTTGCCTTGTTCGAGTTGTCTTTTTTTGATGCGTTGATTCTGGACCGAGGCCCAGGCCACCACCGCAATGGACATCACCGCAATCAGCGCGACGGCACTGTCGAGGAACGCCAGAGCCTTATCGATCTGGTGGGCCAGCATGATGCCGTAGAAATAGGTGGCCGACAGCAGCACTAATGCCACGATGGCGCACCAGAAGCCGAGAGCATAAGGGTTTTTCATTATTGGTTTCCCCCTGACCTGCGCGAGCCTTGTGCGAAGAAAGGGCGCTTTGCACGGGGCGCCCTTCCAACACTTCAAAGCATAGCAACGGCCTCAGGGTTTGCCGGAGTTCGACGCTTGCGTTCGTCCGCTTTCCCAGCCGCCGCCCAGCGCGAGGAACAAATCGATCTGGCTGGCGGCAACCTGGGTGTTCGCAGCCGCCAGTTGCGCCGTGACATCGATGTAGGTGCGGGTGGCTTGCAGATCGGCCAGGAACGAGGCGCGGCCGGCCTGGAAGAAGCGGTGAGTCTGGTCGGCCGCCAGTTTGGCCGATTGCTCGGCATCGGCCAGGGCATCGCGGCGTTGCAGCAACGCGGTGTATTGGGCGAGGCCGGTCTGGGTTTCGCGAATGGCGTTGAGCACCACCCCATCGAAATGCGCCAGCGTCGCCTGGGTCACCGCTTCGGCTTCGCGGATTCGCGCCCGGGCGCCGTTGGTCGGAACGTTCCAGGTCAGCGACGGACCGAAACCCCAGCGGTTGGTGGACGGGTCGCCAAGATCGTCGAGGATACCGACGGTACCGATGGTCGCGCCGATGCTGATGTTCGGGTACAGCTCACCCGTGGCGACGCCAATACCGGCCGTCGCGGCCGCCAGTCGCCGCTCGGCCTGTCGTACATCGGGGCGACGCTTGAGCAACGCGGCGCCATCGCCCACCGGGATCAATTGGGCGATTTTTGGCAGCTCGTCGCAGGTGGCGGTGCCGGCCGGCAGTTGGTCCACCGGCTTGGCCAGCAACATCGACAAGCGGTACAGCCCGGCCTGACGTGCGGCCTCATAACGCGGCATATCGGCGCGCAGGGATTTGAATTGGGTTTGCGAACGGGTGACCTGGGTTTCGTCGCCACGCCCGGCATCGCGCAGGCGCTGGATCAGCGTGGTGCTCTGGGCTTGCAGGTCGAGGGAGTGCTGGGCAATTTCCCGTTCTTCATTGGCCGCGCACACCTGGGTGTAGGCACGCACCACGTCGGCCACTACGGTAATGCGTGCAGTATCAGCGGCAGCCTGCGTCGCATCGGCATTGGCCTTGGCCGCTTCGATGCCGCGCTGCAAGGTACCGAACAGGTCAAACTGGTACGACGCGCTGATGCCGATATCACCGATGTTGGCCACCGGCACTTTTTCCGGCAGCAAGAACGCCTGGCCAGACTCCTGCAAACGCTGGGCGCCCATCTGCACGCCGCCGCTCCAGCCGCCCGCCGCTTCGGCCTCATCGACCTGAGCGCGAGACCGCGACAGGCTGGCCGCCGCCATACGCAAATCGGTGTTGGAGGCCATGGCCTGCTGCACCAACTGGTCGAGTCGCGGGTCCTTGTACAGGCGCCACCAATCGGCCGGCACCGGCGCGGACACCACCGTTTTGCCGTCTACCGCCAGGTCGCCCTGGAAGTCCGGACGATGGACAGCGGCCTCTTCAGGCAAATGATAATCCGGCCCGACCATCTGGCACGCCGACAGCAGCAAGCCTAATCCGGCGACCGCCAAACCCGAGGCCTTGCTCATTGCACGGGCTCCCGGTTTTTGTCGTCAATGATCGAAACGGTGGCAGTACGCCCGGCGATCATGCGGAAATCCGCCGGTACGTCGTCAAAGGCAATCCGCACCGGAATCCGCTGGGCCAGCCGCACCCAGCTGAACGCCGGGTTGACGTTGGGCAGCAGGTTGTTGCCGCTGGTACGGTCGCGGTCTTCGATACCGGCGACGATGCTTTCCACATGCCCGCGCAGGCGCGCATTGTCGCCGATCACCCGGATGTCGACACTCTGGCCGATATGGATGCCGTTCAGTTTGGTTTCTTCGAAGTAGCCATCGATATGGAACGAGTTGCTGTCGACCACTGACAACACCGGACGCCCGGCGCTGACGAACTCCTGGGCCCGAGGCGCGCGGTCGTTGACGTAGCCGTCCACCGGGCTGCGGATCACCGAGCGGTCGAGGTTGAGTTGAGCGCTGTCCACCGCCACCTGGGCTTCCATCAACGCCACTTGGGCGCGGGCCACTTTCGACTGGCTTTCTTCCAGTTGCTCGCCCGGCACCAGGTTGCCCAAGCCCTTGTTGCGCTTGGCCTCGCGCTGGGCCTGGGCCAGGGTTTCTTCACGGTCGGCGACGGCCGCTTTCGCTTGGCGCAGGGCCAGCTTGAAACGGTCCGGATCGATGCTGAACAGCACCTGGCCGCGCTTGACCAACTGGTTATCGCGCACCTCCACTTGCTGGATCAGCCCGGAGACGTCCGGGGCGATTTGCACGATGTCGGCACGGATGTGCCCATCGCGGGTCCAGGGCGCGAACATGTAATACATCACCATGCGCCAGACCACGACAACGGCGAAGCTCACGATCAGCAGGGTCAGCACCACGCGACCAAGGGTTAGAAACGGTTTTTTCATGTCATCAGGTATCGACTGAGTGAATCCACGGCGCCAAGCAGCAAGGCGTAGAGAGCCACGTTGAACAATGCCCGGTGCCAGACCAGACGGTAAAAGTGCAGGCGCGTCAGCACCCCGTGCACCAACAGGTACAACACATACGTAATGCCCATCAGCACCAGCAGCGTGGGCAGGAACACCCCGCTCAGATCCAGGTCACCGATCATAAAGGCGCTCCATCAATGCCATGGGGAAGCGGTTCTTCGGGCTCGGCGGAACCGACGAATTCGACGCCGGGCAACAGTGCCAGGCGCAAGCCGCTCAGGGCGTGCAACAGATGCCGACGGGTTTCGTCATCGCCGGCACCGCTGAGGGCGCGACGGGTGCGGTCGAGGGTCATCAGCAGCGGGCTCGGTGCCGGCAGGCGTTCACCGGCCTTGAGACAGGCCTTGAAGTACTCGCCAACCTCGGCCACCACCTGGCGCAGCAGCACCTGCGGCACACCGAGGACCCGCGGCGTATAAGCGAGCAGGTCCAACAGATTCAGCGCCACTCGCACTTCCCGCAGCGCCACGCCGGAGTCCTGGCCGGTCATGGCCAGGCGCGGCAGGTGCTGCATCAGCCGATCGAGCATCCGTATGCCCAGTAGCCGATGCTCGGACAACGTGGCCGGCTCGGCGAGGCTGACAATGTCACGCCAGCTGAAACGGGTCAGACGCTTGGCCGCCAGCTCGGCACCGAACGGCCGGGCGATCAGGGTCCAGATGAATGCGAACAGCAGCCCCATGGGCCCGGCCAGGTTGGAGTTGGCGAAACTGAGGAAGTCCGCGTCGTAGGCACCCTGAATGCTGATGAAGGACGAGGTGTTGACCAGGGTCAGCAGCATGCCCAGGTAAAACTGCGGCTTGACCGTCAGGGTGCCGACGACGATGAACGGCACGGCAAACGCCAGCACCAGCATCGGAAAGTCATGCAGGTTGGGCAGCACCAGAAACAGATACAGGCTGGCGAACACCACCGACATCGCCGTCCAGAAAAAGAACCGGTAAATCTGCGGCGCCGGGTCGTCCATCGAGGCGAAGAAGCTGCACGCCACCGCCGCCAGGATCACTGCGCTGCCGCCATCGGTCCAGCCGAGCAGAATCCACAATACCGAGGCGACAATGATTGCCGTGACGGTCGATGCGGCGGAATAGAACATCAGGCCGCGATCCAGAAACGGTGTCAGCCGTCCCAGCCGCCAATGCCGATACACGGCGCGCCAGCTGTCCTGGCTTTCGCACTGGATGGCGTATTGCAGGCTGCGGCAGTCCTGCCACAAATCGATCCACTCGGCGAGACGGTAAATGGCGTTGGAGAACAGCAATTGCTTGCGGTCATCCAGCGCTTCGGGCGCGGGTTGCAGGGCCTCAAGTTGATCCTTCAGCGCATGCCAGCGCTCGAGATCGGCATCCTTATGCTCGAGCCATTCGCAGGTGGCGGCCAGCAACGGCGCGAACTTATCCACAAGCTCGGGGGTACGCCGTTCCAGTGCGTAAAGCGCATCGTCGAGGGCATCGATGACCGGCAGCAGGTGAATCATCCGCCCGCGCAACTCCTTGGTGTTGCGCACCGTCTGCGGACGCGAGCCTTCGTGGGGCAACTGACCGATCATCAACTCCAGGGAGTTGAAGGTGGCGACCATCGATGCACGCAACGCGCTGACTTCTTCAGGCTGCACGCTGCGGCTGAGGAAGCGCAGGCTGTAGGTCGAGGCATCGGCAAACCATTTGCTCACCGAATCATTGAACACCGGCGCCAGACGCCGGGGCCAGAACATCGCGCCCACCACTGCCGCCACGGCGATCCCGAGGAAGATTTCTTCGGTCCGTGCCTCGGCCACGTCCCACACCCCCAGCGGGTTATTCACCACCGGCAGGGCAATCAGCGGCAAGGTGTAACCGGCGAGCATCAAGGCGTAGTTGTTCGCGGTGCGCAAATGCAGGGACAGAAACAGCAGCGTACCGGTCCACAGCGCAATCACCACCACCAGCACGTAGGGGCTCTGCACGAATATCGGCACAAACAGAACCGCCGCCGCAGCGCCGATAAATGTGCCGATTGCCCGGTACAGCGCCTTGGAAGTGGTCGGGCCGAGGAATGGATTGGAAACGATGTACACCGTGGCCATCGCCCAGTACGGACGCGGCATTTGCATGAGCAGGGCGATGTACAGCGCGATCATCGATGCGGCGAAGGTGCGGACTCCGTAGAACCAGTCCCGCGCCGGGGGCATGCCAGAGAAAAATCCGTTCAAGAGTTGGCCACCGATGGCGGCGTGGCCGCTTCAAATGCTCTGAGTACCCGCAGCGTAGCTTCCAGATCACTCTGGTCAATGCCTTCAAGTACTTCCTGGCGCAAGCGCACCAGCTCCACTTCGACCGCCTGCACCAGCTCACGACCGGTATCGGTCAGGCTCAGGCATTTGGCGCGGCGGTCCTGTGCATCTTCGGTGCGGCACACGTAGCCGCCATGGCACAACTGATCGAGCAAGCGTACCAGCGACGGGCTCTCCATCCCTGCCGCCTGGGCCACCGTCACCTGACGCACACCCTCGCCCAGACGCCCGATCATCAACAGCGGAACGGCGCAGGCTTCGGAGATTCCATAGTTGGCCAGCGTGGTCTGGCAGATTTTGCGCCAATGCCTGGCGGCCACCACCATGGCACTGCTGATGTTCATCTGGAGAACGTCGAGGTTATTCGGCACGAGGGAAAACACACACTGTTAGTTTGCTAACTATCAATATCGCATTGGAGGGGATTTTCCGTCAAGTTTTGAAACAAATACGTAACAGCGACCTGCCGAGGGCCATCAACGTTTCTTGGCACGCTCATACACTTCACTGCGTTCGCGCTTTCCTACTGCAACGACAGAAACGACGACGCGCTCATCTATCACCTCGTAGACGAGTCGATACCCCGATGACTTCAGCTTGATCTTGTAGCAGTCGGGCATGCCATGGAGTGAATCGGAAGGGACTCGAGGCAGTTCGAGCCGTTCGGCCAACTTCTTTTTGAATTGCTCACGCAGCGTATGCCCCAGCTTGTCCCACTCTTTGCGTGCAGACGGCAGAAATTCGAGCTTATAAGTCATCCAGGGTTACCGGGATCGGCGTTTCATGACGACGAGAACGCACGATTTCCGCCAACTCCAAATCATCCAGGCGCTCCATCATGGCTTCGAACACATCGGCAGGAACCATATATCCCATGACACGATTGTGATTGAGCACTGCGACAGGCCCTCCGTGGGCGCTATTCAAAACGGCAGAGGGGTTTTTCTTTAGTTCAGACACGCTGACAGCCATATCAGCCAAAACACTTTGCATGATTAAGACCTCAAATAAGGTCTTAATTCTGGTCAATTATTGTGATCAGAGCAACCGCTGTGGATCACCGCCTATCAGTTTTTACACCCCCCGCCCCTTCCTCAACATCACATCCAGTTGATCCACCACCTCGGCCCAATCCGCGTCATCGAGAATCTCTTCACGCAGAAGTTCTGCCTGGCACGGGCTCCAGAAAAATGCATCCGCAAGGTGCAGTTCCGGTTTGAGCGGTGAATGGGTGGCGATGAATTTATCGATGCTTTCGGCGTCGTCCGGCAGGCCGAGTTGTTTGAACAGGGATGGAAGGTTGTGGGTTGGGTTTTCCATGTCTAACTCCTGTGAACCGATATAGGGACCGCTGCGCGGTCATCGCGGGCAAGCCCGCTCCTACAGGTTAATCGCAGTCTCTGTGGGAGCGGGCTTGCCCGCGAAGACGCCAGCATTGACGAAACAAAACTCAATGACTCAACTCCCGCACCTCGGCATGCGGCACCATTTTCAGGAACTCCGGCATGTCCATGCGCACCAGGTTGACGTGGTTGCCGGCCTCCAGATAGATGTCTTTCTGCCGGGTCAGCAGCGGATCGATAACCACCTCCAACCCATAGGACTCACCCAGCGCCGGAACGGCGCCGCGTTCGCAATCGTCGAACAGGTGCGCCAGATTGCTTTCGCGGGAAACCTGCCACTCACCGCTGTTGCGGACTTTGCTCAGGTCAAGGTGACGGCTGGCGGGCAGCACGGCCATCAGGTAATGCCCATGGTGATCGTCGAGGATCACCGACTTGGCCACCCGTTCGGCAGGAATACCTGCGACCCGTGCCGTTTCAAGACTGCTGGCCGAGTGTGGGTGGCTGACGATGTCGTAGTTGCATTGAGCCTTTTCCAGGCTGCGCTGCACGGTTCTTGCCATACGCATGATGCACCTCGGTGTCCGCAACAACCGCTGGCGGACGCTGGTTAACACTTTCTTTCGGTACTGAAAGTCTAGGCCCGCTGGCGCGTTCCGACGGGAAATCCGCCCATCGGACGTCGTCGACAATTGAGCAAAATTCATACAACTCGCGGGTCAACTAAACTGTCTACAGAGCCACCCCGAGACTCTCCCGGAGGGTCAAGTGAACACGCGTTGCTGTGCAGTTGCGTTGCTGTTGGCGTTGAGCGGATCGGTCTTTGCCACCGACACGGTTGTGCTGCTGGTGCCCAACCCCATCGGGATCTGGCTGATCACCTTCGGCATCGCGTTCCTGATCGCCGAGGCTGCCTTGCCCAACTACGGCGTGATCGGCCTGGGCGGCATCGTGATGTTCGTGATCGGCGCGGTGATCCTGACCAATACCGATGTGCCCGTGCCGTTGATGATCGGCCTGGGGCTGGTCAGCGCGCTGTTGCTGATCTATCTGGTGATTCACGCCCTGAAAACGCGACCGCGCCACACCGTCAGCGGTGATGCCGGACTGCTCGGCAGCGTGACGGCGGTGACGTCATTGCAGGCCGGCAACGCCTATGGCGGCTGGATTCATCTGCAAGGAGAACAATGGCAAGTGCTCAGCGCGACGCCACTGCAACCCGGACAACGGGTACGGGTGGTGGGACGCAAGGGTTTGCTGCTGCAAGTGGCCGCGGCTGACGCGGCGCCGGGCGGAGAATAGTCATGGGTTTGCAATTGGGTCTTGTCGCGCTCCTGCTGTTGCTCATCGCACTGGCAGGGTCGACGTTTCGCATCCTGCGCGAGTACGAGCGCGGCGTGGTGTTCCAGCTCGGACGCTTCTGGCAGGTCAAGGGACCCGGCCTGATCCTGCTGATTCCGGTGGTCCAGCAAATGGTCAGGGTCGATTTGCGCACCGTGGTGCTGGACGTGCCGCCGCAAGACGTGATCACCCGCGACAACGTGTCGGTCAAGGTCAACGCCGTGCTGTATTTCCGCGTACTCGATCCGCAGAAGGCAATCATCCAGGTCGAGGATTTCCTGGCCGCCACCAGCCAATTGGCGCAAACCACGCTGCGGGCGGTGCTGGGTAAACACGAACTGGACGAACTCCTGGCCGAACGCGAACGGTTGAACCTGGACATCCAGCAAGTGCTCGACGCCCAGACCGACGCCTGGGGCATCAAGGTCGCCAACGTCGAGATCAAGCACGTGGACCTCAACGAATCGATGATCCGCGCCATCGCCAAGCAGGCCGAAGCCGAACGGGAACGGCGAGCCAAGGTGATCCACGCCGAGGGTGAATTGCAGGCCTCTGAAAAACTCATGCAGGCCGCCGAAATGCTCGGCCGCCAACCGGGGGCCATGCAGCTGCGCTACATGCAGACCCTGAGTTCGATTGCCGGCGACAAGAGTTCAACTATCGTCTTTCCACTGCCGATCGAGTTGCTCAAGGGCATGGCGGACTTGTCGTCGAAACCCTGAAGGCTGCGATGACGCCACTCATTGCGCGGTATTGCCGGACAGGTACAGCCTCGCGGCAACACCACCGGCCTTCATCTGACGAGCGATCTGCCATTGCGCTGGCAACGGTGCGAACTCGTCAGGTACGTCGGCAGTGCCAATCAGCCAGACTCGTCCCGTGCCCTTGGGTAAATCGCTCAAGTGATCCAGATAAGCATCTGGCGTCGTCAAGGTACCGAAACCATAGTCGTTCGGCCGGCTCGAAGTGCCATCGGCCCGTGGCGGGGTGTACAGCAGGGGTTGGGTATTGGTGTGGTTGTAGTAGACGTAACTCAAGTACCAGAGCATGTCACTGGTGACGATCCGGTCCCCGGGCTGAAAATGCAGGTTGACGTCTTCCACCAGGACATTGACCTGATCATGGACGTCCACCGTCGCATTGTTTTTCAGGCCCACCAGTTCCACACCGACAAACAGGACCAGCACCGTCATGGCCAGCACCCGGGAACCAGAGTACAAGCGGTCGATTGCCAATGCTGCCAACAGCGGCAGGCCAAGGGCATAGGCGGTGAGATAGCGCTCGATGAATATCGGCGAAAAAAACGACACCGCAAACACCAGCAGCATCGGGACAAAGGTGTAGACCGCGAGCAGCGCACTGCCGCGGAACACGCTTCGATCACGTGTCAGCGCCACCCATGCCAGCAACGGCAAGGCCAGCGGCAAGGCAATGAATACCAGTGACGGCAGGGTTTCGCCGTCGTCCTGGGTCAGCAACGACCAGACCATCGACGGCAAGGAATCCAGGCTGACGGGCAATTCCCAGCCAACATCGCCATTGGCCTTCAACTGGTCAAGGTGCCGTAGCAGGTCGACAAACCCCGGCAACCACGGCAGATACAGTGCCACGATAGCCACATTGGCCAGCCACCAGTCACCCCGCTGGATGTGCCGCAGACGATGCCCCGGCTGCACACGGATGATCCCCAGGTACAACCAATGGCAGAGCACACACAGGGCCGTGAAGTAATGCGTGTAGAACGCCGCGCTCATCAGCACGACATAGATCACCAGGTAGCGCCGGCGCTGCGGCTTGCGGATCCAGTACACCAACGCAATGGTTGCCCCCAGCAACCACAGTCCCAGTAGCGAATACATGCGCACTTCCTGGCTGTAGCGCACCGCCGTGGGCAGCAGGGCCAACAGGACGCCGGCCACTATTGCGGCTCGGCGTGTGGCGAGCCGATCGACCAACCACACACCGAGCCAGACCGAGGCAATCCCCGGCAAGGCACTGAGGCAGCGGATCGACAATATGCCGTCGCCAAACATCGCGATCCAGCCGTGCAGCAGTATGAAATACAGCGGCGGATGCACGTCGTAGGCGGCATGCAACCAGATGTCAGGTAATGAGTAACGGGCCAGCAGCAGGCTGGAACCCTCGTCACCCCAAATCGCGGCAGCGGTCAGATCATAAAAGCGCACCAGCGCGGCCAATACCAGGATCGGCACCAGCCAATGCTCTCTCGCCCAACGGATCAGCGGTTGCGCGCCCCTGGCGAAACCAGGGTTGGCGTGCGGTCCCTGAGTGTCGTCCATCGGCGTTTCTCTGCGCGCCTCCATTGCCTCCCCTTGCGACGTTGAGTGAAGAGCCAGATTGTTTGCGCAACACTTTAGCCCTTCAGGTCGAGCAACGTCGATGCTGACCCGGTCGTGGAGCGATAGCCGGCGGTTGCACCGTCAGCGCTGCGCCGTCTCCACCACGGGATACACCGACTCCCAACCTCCGCCCAGCGCCTTGTACAACCCGACGGCCGCCAACGACACGCCGGTCGAACTCTCGACCCACTGCTCCTGCGTGGCCAGCAACGCCCCTTGCACGGTGAGTACGGTGACGAAATCCACCACGCCCTCGACGTACTGCTGTTGTGCGGTGTCCAGCGCAATCCGGTTCTGGCGCACGGCTTCGGCCAGGCTGTCGCGGCGCAACTGGCTAGCGTTGTAGGCGGTCAGCTGGTCATCGATTTCATGCCAGGCGCGCAGCACGGTTTGTTGATAGGCGATAGCGGCTTCCTGTTGTTGCGCCTCACGCAGGTTCAACACACCGCTCAAGCGGCCACCGTCGAACAACGGCAAGCTGAATTGCGGGCCAATCGCGAACGAACGCGAGCCCCAGGATCCAAAATCGCTCAGTTGCATGGCCTGGGAGCCGATGTTCCCCGACAGGGTGATGCGCGGGTAGAAATCGCCCTTGGCCACGCCAATGCTGGCCGTGGCGGCATGCAGCCGTGCTTCGGCCTGGCGAATGTCCGGACGCCGTTCAGCCAGTTGCGAAGGCAAGCCAATGGCGACCTGTCGCGGCGTTTGTGGCACCGGTGCGTCTGTGGATAACTCCGCCGCCAATGCCTGGGGCGGTTCGCCCATCAACAGACTCAAGGCGTTGATCAGTTGCCACTGCCGCTGCTCCAGCGCGGGCAGGCGCGACTCGATGGCGGCCACTTGCGCGGCGGCTTCGGCGACATCCAGATCCGTCGCGACACCGTCGGCCAGGCGCAGCTGCGAGAGCTTCAGGCTGTGGCGGGCGACTTCGAGGTTCTGTTCGGTAACGAGCCGAGTGTTCTGCACGCCGCGCAACTGAATGTAATCCTGCGCGGTTTCGGCCAGCACCGACAGCAGCACACCGCGTCGGTCGTTCTCGGCGACTTCCAGGTTGGCGTCGGCGGCTTCGGTTTCCCGACGCACACGGCCCCAGAAATCCAGCTCCCAAGAGGCGGAAAAGCCGGCGTTCCACAGGTTGAAGGCCGATTGGCCATGGTGACTCGACGGGTCGCTCAGACCTTCAGCACTGTTGCGATTGCGCCCGTAACTGCCGCTGGCGGCCGTGTTGGGGAAGCGGTCGGCGGTGATGACCTGGCGCACCGCACGACTTTGCTGCAAGCGGCTGCCGGCCAGCTTCAGGTCGAGGTTGTCGGTCAGGGCGCGCTGGCTCAAGGCCGAGAGTGTCGGGTCGCGGAACACTTCCCACCAGCGCTCGTCCATTGTTTCGGCGACGGCCTGGCTGGCGGCTGCCGTTGATGGTTTTGCCCATTCGGCGATTTGTGTGGTTTCGGGCTTTTGGAAATCGGGCCCTACGGTACAGGCGCTGACGGCCAGTAAGTTCAATGCCAAAACCGCTGACTGAACGAGTCTCTTGTGGCGAGAGGGCTTGCCCCCGTTGGGTCGCGAAGCGGGCCTGGCTTTGGCGAGCACTGCGCACTCGAACGGGGGCAAGCCCCCTCGCCACAGGCTCATATCACGATCGAAAAAATTCATCGCTGAGTCACCTCTCGCGCAGACGATGCATCGCTGCCGGTATCAATACTCGCCTCCACCGACATCCCCACCCGCAAACGTTCGGCCAGCGACTGTCCCGGTTCCAGCACGATCTTCACCGGTATCCGCTGCACCACCTTGGTGAAGTTGCCGGTGGCGTTGTCCGGTTTGATCGCGGCGAACGTCACCCCGGTGGCCGGTGCAATGCTTTCGACACGACCGTTGAGTGCCGCACCGCCCAGACTGTCAACGCGCACTTGCACAGCCTGCCCCGGCTGCACATCCGTCAGTTGGGTTTCCTGGAAGTTGGCCATCACATAAGCCTGCGCCAGCGGCACTACCGCGAGGATTTTGCTGCCCGGCGTGACATAGGCGCCGACCCGCACCGCGCGTTCGCCGACCATGCCGTCCTGTGGCGCGACGATCCGCGTATAGGACAACTCGTAGCTGGCCATTTCCAGCTTCGCTTGCGCCCGTTTCAGGCCCCCTTCGGCGGCATCGCGCTGGGCCGTGAGGATCTCCACTTGCTTGCGCTCCGCCGCCAGCACTGCCGTGGCATTGGACATTCGTGCGGACGCCTGGTCGATGCGCGTTTGCGCCTGTTGCGCATTTTGCACCGTGCCGGCGCCCACTCCGGCGAGGTGGTTGTAGCGGTTCAATTCATGCTCGGCAAAGGCCATTTCCGCCTTGGCCGAAACCACCGAGGATTGCGCCTGGGCAATCACCGAGGCCTGGCGCTCCAGGGTCGCCCGGGCGTTTTGCAGTTGCGCCCTGGCCACCAGCGTTTCGGCATCGGCGGCATCGGCGGCTGCGCGCAAATCCCGGTCATCGATCAGTGCCAGCAACTGCCCGGCCTTGACCTGCTGGTTGTCCTCGACCAGTACTTGCTTGATAAACCCGGCGACCCGCGGCACAACAAGGGTGAAATCCGCCGAGACATAAGCATCGTTGGTGTTCTGTTGGGTACGCTTGCCGAACAGGCCGGGCATTGCCAGGTACAACAACACCCCGACGGCCAATGCGGTGGCCACGGCAACCACGACTTTCTGCTTTGTTTGAGTGTTCATAAAAACCTTCTGTATCAGTGGAGCATTCAGGTCGGTGCGCGCGGCGGATAGATCCGCGTCGGCAGCCAGAAAATCAACAGGATCAAGGTCACGGCGATACCCGCCATGCACAGGTAAAGATCAGAGGAAGTGAGCACCAGCGCTTGCTCATGCAGACGATGAGCAAGGCTTGCGCTGTCGTGCTCGGCCAGCGGCGAGTTGCCGAGACGATCGACCAGCATGGTCGAGTGAAAATGCAGGCGTGCCGTGGTGAGCGCTTCGATCACCCCAGTGGCGATGACCGCCGACAGGCCTTTGACGGTGTTGAACCAGGCCGACGCGAACGGCCCCTCCATCGGGTTGATACTGCCGGTGGACAGCATCAGCAGCGGCAGCACCGCCATGGGCTGGCCGAAAATCTGCAGCCATTGCAACACGTAGAAATCGTCGCGAATCCATGCGGACGTCAGTTGCGAGCCGCCGACGCACGACAGCGCCAGCATGCTCAGGCCGATGCCCAACACCCAGCGGCAATCGACCCAGCGAAAGTTGCACAGCGCCGCCACCAACGGCAGCGCAATCAATTGCGGCAGCGCCGCCAGCAGCATGATCGGCGCGGTCTGCACTGGGCGATAACCCTGGACCTGCGCCAGGTAGCTGGACGGAATGATGATCACCGCCTGCAACACCACCAGCACGCCCGCCAGGGTCAGCAGGGCGAAAGACAGGTTACGGATGCCGAGCATCTGCATCTTGAAAAACGGTATCGGCTGCGACCACTCGCCGGCCAAAAACAGCACCAGCAGCAACAGCCCGCCACCGATCAATCCGCAGATCAGGCTGGATTCGAACCAGTCCAGGCGGTTGCCCTGCAAAATGCCGATCACCAGCATGCAAATAGCTGGGAAACCCAACAGCACCCCGCGCCAGTTGAAGGACTTGAAGCGTTCCAGGCGCAGCGGGTCCTGGGGCAAGCCATACGCCACCGCGGCCATGGCAATCAGGCACGGCGCGATGATTTGCCAGAAGGTCCACTGCCAGCCGACATACTCGGTCCACAACCCGGCCAACGGCGTGCCCAGGCCGGGGCCGAACGTCGCCGTCAGGGCATAACCGGCCAGGCCATATAACTTCACGTTGGCCGGCAGAAACCGCAGGGCCACGGTCATCAGCATGGGTGGCAATGCCCCGCCGGCCAGGCCTTGCAAGGTGCGCAGCAACAACAGGCTTTCGTAATTCGGGGCGAAAGGGCACAACACACCCAGCAGGGTGAACAGTCCGATGGCGCACAGGGTGAAACGCCGCAACGAGAACGTCACCGCACACCACGGCGCGAAGGCCATGGCCGCCACGGACGTCGCGGTGTAACAGGCCACGAGCCAGGTGCCTTCGTCGTAGCCGATGGCCAACGCACCGCGGATGTCGGCCAGGGCGACTTTGGTCACCATCTCGTTCAGGCCCGACACCAGCACCGCCAGCAGTACGCCTACCAGGCCGATGATGATCCGTGGGCCGAAGACGGGCGGAGCGGCTGCCGCAACAGGTACGGTGGCCGTAAGGGAAGTCATGTACTGCAAGCTCCGGCGTGGGAAGACCGAAGCATTCTAAAAAGTGCGATGCCTGACGAAAATCAACTTATTGGCAGGTTATAAGTGCGCCAGACGCAACGATACCCTCCTGCCCCTTGTAGGAGCGAGCTTGCTCGCGATAAACCCGAGAACGCCGCGGGGAACCTGCCAGCCAGTGTTATCGTTGACGACCATCGCGAGCAAGCTCGCTCCTACAGGGGTTGTGCAGCCAACCACGTTTCATCGCAGCAGGTTTTCAGTGTTTCACGCAGCCAGCGGTGCGCTGGATCCTTGTCGAAACGCGGGTGCCAGGCCTGGGTCAGCATGAGGGTCGGTAACGGAATGGGCAGGTCGAACGAGCGCAGCTTCAATCCCAGCCGCCGCACACTCAGCAAGGCCTCCTTGGGCACCGGCAGAATCAGGTCGGAATCAGGCAAGGCAAACATGGCCGCATGAAAGCTTGGGGCGATCACCGCCACCCGCCGCTCCAGCCCCAGGGCATTGAGCGCGGTATCGATCGGACCACGGGCAATGCCACGCCGGGACATGCTGATATGGGAATAACCGGCATAGCGCTCTGCCGTGATCTCTTCGTCCAGCAGCGGATGATCCTCGCGCACCAGGCCGACGAAGTGGGTGGAAAACAGGTTCTGAATCTTCACTTCCGGAGTCAATGGCCGGGTGTTGCTGACGCTCAGATCGATCCGCCCTTCGCGCAACGCCTCATCATCGCCGTCGCCTTCCGGGACGAAACGCAACTCGCAGTGCGGCGCCTGCCGGTCAAGGGTGTCGAACAGCTTGCCGCCGTAAACGCCGACAAAGAAGTCGTTGGCCCGAATACTGAATCGGCGCCGCAGCGAACTCAGCTCCACCGCATCGGCCGAGCGAAACAGCAGCCCGGCCTGTTCCACCACACTGCGCACTTGCTCGCGCAATTCCAGCGCCTTGGGGGTTGGCACCAGGCCACGGCCGGCGCGCACCAGGATCGGATCGCCAATGGCTTCGCGGATGCGCGTCAACGTCCGGCTCATGGCCGCCGGGCTCAGGTTCATCCGCCGCGCGGCACCCACCACACTGCCCTCGTCGAGCAAGGCGTCGAGGGCGACCAACAGGTTCATGTCCGGGAGTTGCATGGCAAGCACTCATATCTGATCAAGATTGATTCAAGCGCAATGCTAGCAAACATCCCATCTGGTTCGGTGATGATGGGTCGGCTGCCTTCGCGAGCCTGCTCGCGATTCGCGATTTTTTTACCGCACCATCCCCCACCGTTTCACCGTCACCCGCTCCAGCGAATCAAACACCAGGTTCTCCACCAGCAACCCAATCAGAATCACCACCGCCAAGCCAGCAAACACCTTGTCCGTGTACAGCTCATTGCGATTCTGAAAAATGTACCACCCCAGCCCACCCTTCCCACTGGTTGCACCAAACACCAGCTCAGCGGCAATCAACGTGCGCCAGGCAAACGCCCAGCCGATCTTCAGGCCGGCAAGGATCGACGGCAATGCTGCCGGGATCAGGATGAACAGCACAAAGCGCATGCCCTTGAGACCATAATTGCGCCCGGCCATGCGCAGGGTTTCCGAGACGCCGAGAAACCCGGCATAGGTGTTCAACGCCAAGGCCCAGAGCACCGAATGCACCAGCACGAAAATCAGGCTGTTCTGCCCCAGGCCGAACCACAACAGCGCCAGCGGCAGCAGCGCAATCGCCGGCAATGGGTTGAACATCGAGGTCAGGGTGCTGAGCAGGTCGCGACCGAACTGCGTCGACACTGCCAGCGTGGTCAGGGCAAACGCGAGGACGATGCCGATCAGGTAACCCTTGAGCAACACCACCAGGGAAATCCACACCTTGCCCAGCAATTCACCGCTGAACAGGCCGTCGTACAGTGCGTGAGTGGTCTGAAGAAAACTCGGCAGCAGCAGGTCGTTATTCTGATACCGCGCAACAGCTTCCCACAGCACCGCAAGCAAAATCAGGATCAGGCTTTTGCGCAACCAACCTTGCTGCCACAGGCGTTGGCCAAGGGGCAATTCACGCTCCAGCGGCACGCTGGTCAGTGGCTGCAAAAGTGTTTCGAACTCTTCACGCGGGGATGATAAATGGCTCATCGGGCCCTCCTCTCAACTGGCTCAATAAGCAATGCGGATGTCGGCGAAACCCAGCTCATGCTCGGTTTGCGCTGATTGGCCTTCATCGAACAGCAACCGATGGATGCGCCGTGCCGATTCCTGAAACGCCACACCGCCAAGGCTGTGCAAATCGTATTGATGACTGTGGACTTCCGCCCGCACTCGCCCCGGATGCGGTGACAGCAACAGGATGCGGTTGCCCACCACCAGCGCCTCTTCGATGGAGTGCGTGACGAACAGCAGCGTGAAGCGCACCTCTTCCCAGAGCAGCAACAGTTCCTCCTGCATCTTGCGTCGGGTCAGCGCATCGAGGGCGGCGAAGGGTTCGTCCATCAGGAGGATTTTCGGCTGCATCGCCAACGCCCGCGCAATGGCAACCCGTGCCTTCATGCCACCGGACAGGGTATGCGGATAAGCATCGGCAAACGCCGCCAAACCCACCTTCTCCAGATAATGCAGCGCTCGCACTTCGGCGTCTTTGCGCTTGAGGGTTTTCGAGGCCAGCAGCGGAAACATCACGTTCTGTTTTACGGTTTTCCACGGCGGCAGTTGATCGAACTCCTGGAACACCACGATCCGGTCCGGCCCCGGCGCATCGACGCGCCGGCCTTGCAGACGGATCTCGCCTTCCACGGGCTGAATGAATCCGGCGACGGCCTTGAGCAATGTCGACTTGCCGCAACCGGACGGCCCGAGCAGGACAAAACGATCCGCCGGGTCGATCTCGAAACTGACTTGATGGGTCGCCCGCACCACACGCTGCGGCGTGCGGTATTCGAGACTGACGTTATCGACCGACAGCAGCGCCTGGGCTGCCGCGATCGGTTTGCTGACCGTGTGGCCTTGCAAAGGGGCATTCATTTCGGTCAGCTCCCTTGCAGTGGCTTGGCGTCCTGGAAGAAGTAGTCCTTCCACGAATCCGGTTTGTTCTTGATAGCGCCAACGCGGTAGAGGAACTCGGCCAACGGGTAAGTATTTTTCGGCGTGACGCTGAATTCGAACTGCGGGTTGTCGATGATTTTCAGCAACGCGGCGCGGTCGATTTTGGCCTTGGTGACGCGGATGTAGGTGTCGGCTGCCGCGCCTTTGTCGTTCTGCGCGAATTGCGCCGCTTCGGTCAAAGCGTCAATAAACGCTTTGTAGGTTTTCGGGTTCTCATTGCGGAATTTCTCGGTAGCAAACAGCACCGTCGGCGAGTTCGGCCCGAGCAGGTCATAGGTGTTCAGCACCACGTGCACGTTAGAGTTGGCCAGTTCCTGATCCTGGAACGGCGGGTTGGAGAAGTGCCCGCTCAGCTCGGTGCCGCCGGCCACCAGCGCCGCTGTCGCGTCGGGGTGCGGAACAGCGATGGTGTACTTGTCGAGGCGATTGAACTCCTTGTCGCCCCACTGCTTGGCGGCTGCATATTGCAGGAAGCGGGACTGCACCGAAACACCCACGGCCGGCACCGCGATGCGGTCCTTCTCGGTGAAATCGGCGATGCTCTTGACCTTGGGGTTATTGCTCACCAGGTAGTACGGGAAGTTGCCGAGGGAAGCCACGGCCTTGACGTTCTGCTTGCCGTGGGTACGGTCCCAGATGGTCAGCAACGGACCGACGCCGGCACCGGCAATATCGATGGACCCGGACAGCAGCGCATCGTTGACCGCCGCGCCGCCCGAGAGCTGGGTCCAGTCGACCTTGATGTCGATACCTTCCTGCTTGCCGTACTTCTCGATCAGGTTCTGATCGCGCACCACGTTAAGTAGCAAGTAAACGATGCCGAACTGTTCGGCGATGCGGATTTCACCTTCGGCGTGGGCCACGGTCGGCGCCACCAGGCTGCCGGCGATCAGGCTGAAACCCAGGCCAATGGCGGCGGCCAGGGGTGCAAAGGGCAGACGTTTGGACATGGTCAAATCTCCGACAAATCAGAAAGGCGCGTCGCCCTGGATGGTGGTGCGATACAGCTTGCGGCGCAGATGGCTGGGGCAGCCGGCGGCGAGGTGGATCAGCGAACGGTTGTCCCAGAACACCAGGTCATGGGGCTGCCATTGATGGCGGTAAATGTTTTGCGGCAACACGCTGTGGGCGTAGAGCTCGGTTAGCAGTTGTTGGCTCTCGTCTTCCGGCAGGCCAACGATGCGGGTGGTGAACCCTTCGCTGACGAACAGTGCCTTGCGACCGTTTTCCGGATGGGTGCGCACGACCGGGTGGACGACTTCGGCCACCTGGGCCAGTTGCTCCGGGGTCAGGGTCGGGCGCCAGCTGCCTTCGAATTTGGTTTCGCTGTAACGCGCCGTGTAGGAGTGCGCGGCCGAGCGGCCTTCCACCGCTTTGCGCAGCGCCTCGGGCAGGCTGTCCCAGGCTTTGTGCATGTCGGCAAACAGCGTGTCGCCGCCCTCCGATGGCAGCTCCTGGGCGTGCAGCATCGAGCCAAGGCTCGGCAGTTCCTTGTAGGAGAGGTCGGAGTGCCAAAACTTGCCGGCATCGCCCAGGCCAATGTTCTGGCCATTTTCGACGATGTTGGAAACGATGAGGATTTCCGGGTGGTTTGCCAGCAGGAACTGCTTGAGTACATGGATCTGCAACACGCCAAAACGACGGCTGAAGTCGATGTGCTGTTCGGGGGTGATGCGCTGGTCACGGAACACCACCACGTGATGGTCCAGGTGCGCGCGGTGAATGCGTGCGAAGTCCTGGTCATTGATCGGCCGGGACAGGTCGAGACCGATGATTTCGGCACCCACCGCGCCGCTGAACGGACGGACTTCAAAAAATTGTGGCGCGATGCTTGGCGAAGCTGAAGCTGCAGACATAAATCACTCCCACGCACGGCACGCTCAAAGGCGCGCGCGTCGATCAGAAACTCACGGAGATCCCGTGTTGGTTCGTGTCGTGCGGCGCGCCGATTGGTCGGCAGGTACGCAGGGGATTAACTTTATAGATATAAGAATTGAAATTTAAATACCGTTAATGAATAACGATATGGCGATTGGTGAAGAATGGATGGGGATGATGAGTGACGTTTTGTGTCACTTTCTGACGCTGGCGGGGTGTTTCCACTGACGCCATCGCGGGCAAGCCCGGCTCCCACAGGTTTTTATGTGAATCACATGATCGTGTTTCAACAAAGAACCTTGTAGGAGTCGGGCTTGCTCGCGATGAGGCCAGTGAATCCACTAAAGGTCTAGCGCTCGTGCAGCGCCTCGGCCCGCGCCTTGATGATCGGCTTGATCAGATAGCTGAGAATGGTCTTCTTACCGGTAATGATGTCCACCGAGGCCACCATCCCCGGAATGATCAGCAACGGCTTTTCATCAGTGCCCAAGTGGCTACGGTCGGTGCGCAGCTTGATGAGATAGTAGGTGGTTTTCTTGTCTTCGTCGGTAATGGTATCGGCACCGATCTGCTCCAGCTTGGCCTTCATCCCGCCGTAGATGGTGTAGTCATAGGCGGTAAATTTCACCGTCGCTTCCTGCCCCGGGTGCAGGAACGCGATGTCCTGCGGGCGGATCTTCGCCTCGACCAACAAGGTGTCGTCCAGCGGTACGATTTCCACCAGGTCGCTGCCCGGCTGGATAACGCCGCCGATGGTATTGACCAGCAACTTGTTGACGATACCGCGCACCGGCGAAGTGACCAGCGTACGGCTGACCCGGTCTTCCAGGGCCTTGCCGGTGGCCTGGGCCTTGTTCAGGTCGGTGCGTGCTTCATTGAGCTGGGTCAGGGCTTCGCTACGGAACTTGCCGCGAGTTTCGTCGATCTTGCGCTGCACTTCCTTGATTGCCGATTCGGCTCGCGGAATAGCCAGGGTGGTGGCGTCGAGCTGACCACGGGTCTCCGCTTCGGCACGCCTGAGGCGCAGGACTTCCACCGGCGATACCGCGCCCTGGGCCACCAACGGCTCGGACATGTTGATTTCCTGACGCTGGAAGCCCAGTTGCTGGCGATACTGCGCCTGCTTGGAGGTGAATTCGCGCAGCTCTTGCTGGCGCTGGATCAATTGCTCCTGCAAGCCGCCAATCTCGTCATGCAACTGCTGGCGGCGGCTGATATAGAGCGACTCTTCGCTCTTGGCCTGACCCGGTATGGCCTTGAGCACATCCTCGGGGAAGTTCAGCGGGCGATCATCGACTTCGGCGCTCAGGCGCTCGACGCGCAGCACCATCGACATCCGATCGGCCTCGGTTTCGCCGACGTTCGAAGCAAATCGCGTGTCGTCCAGGCGAAGCAGCGGTGCGCCGGCTTCGACGATCTGGCCTTCCTTGACGAACAGTTCTGAGACGATACCGCCCTCAAGGTTCTGGATTTTCTGGATCTTCGACGATGGAATCGCCTTGCCGTCGCCCTTGGTCACTTCGTCGATGACCGCGAAATTGGCCCAGAGCATCAGGAACACAAAGAACGCGATGATCGCCCAGATCGTCAGCCGCACCACCCGAGGCGCATCCTCGATCAGCGCCTTGTTGACCTCCGGCAGCGGCTGGCCCTGCAGTGAAGCAGAGCCTTTGAAGTAGCGAAGGATCGAACCCTTACCCGACTTAAGCAACACTGATCTGCCCCTTCTTCAACGCTTCCATCACCGCGGCTTTCGGGCCGTCGGCGAGTATCTGCCCGCGGTCGATCACGATCAGCCGTTCAACCAGCGACAACAGCGATGCCCGGTGCGTTACCAGCACCATTGTCTTGTTCTCGATCACGGCTGCCAGACGCTGCTTGAGACGCTCTTCGCCGGTGTTATCCATGGCACTGGTCGGCTCGTCGAGCAACAAGATCGGCGGGTTGAGCAATAGTGCACGGGCCAGGGCGACGTTTTGCCGTTGACCGCCGGAGAGGTTCTGCCCGCGTTCGCCCACTTGCAGCTCATAACCCTGTGGATGCAGGCGCGCATATTCGTGGACGCCGGCCAGCTCTGCCGCTTGCAGTACCAGCTCGTCTTCGACATACCGTGCGCCGGAAACCAGGTTGTCGCGCAAGGTGCCGGCGAGCAACTGAATGTCCTGGGGCACGTAGCCGATGTTGTAGCGCAGTTCGCTGACGTCGATCTGGCGGATATCCACACCATCGACCAACAGCGCGCCTTCATCCGGCTGATACAGCCCCACCAGCAATTTTGCCAGCGAACTCTTGCCCGAGCCGCTTCGGCCAATGATCCCGACTTTTTCGCCGGGACGAATCGACAGGCTGATGTTCTTCAGCGCCGGGTTCTGCTGTTGCGGGTAGGTGAAGTTGAGCTGGCGGCACTCAATGGCGCCTTGCAGCACCTTGCGGCTGAGTGGACGCTCCTCGAAATTGCGCTCCTGGGGCAGCTCCATCATCTGGTCGACCGAGGTCATGGTCACCCGCGCCTGCTGATAGCGGGTCAACAAACCGGACAAGGACGCCAGTGGACTGAGCGCACGACCACTGAGCATGTAGCAAGCAACCAGGCCACCCATGCTCAGGTGACCGTCGATGATCTGGTACACGCCGAAGACGATCATGATCACCCCGGCCAGTTGCTGGATCAGCAAGGTGATGTTCATCGCCAGGCCGGAAAGCATTTTCACCCGCAACTCAAGGCGGCTGAGGGTGCCGATGGTCTGTTCCCACTGATACTGGCGTTCGCTTTCGGCGTTGTTGACCTTCACCGCATCCAGCCCGGCCAAGGTTTCGATCAGGCTCGACTGACGCTCGGCCCCCAGCGCCATGGTTCGCTCCATGGTCGCTACCAGGGGTTTCTGCAAGGCATAGCCAATGGCCAGTGCGATCGGGAACGCCAGCACCGGTATCCACACCAGATGCCCGCCGAGGATCGCAATGACGAGGAAAATCAGGAGGGTGAACGGCAGGTCGATCAGGCTGGTGAGGGTCAGCGAGGCGAGGAAATCGCGCAGGCTCTGGAACTCATGGATGTTCTGGGCAAAGCTGCCGACCCGCGCCGGCCGGTATTTCATGGCCATGCCGACGATACGCTCGAACAGCGTGGCCGAGATGATCAGGTCGGTTTTCTTGCCGGCCAGGTCCAGGCACAGACTGCGCAGGCTTTTCAGGATCAGGTCGAAGAGGTAGGCGCCAGAGATGCCGAGAGCCAGCACCCACAGCGTCGCTTCGGCCTGGTTGGGTACGACGCGGTCGTAGACGTTCATCACGAACAACGGCGCGGCCATGGCAATGATGTTGATCAGGAAACTGGCGGCGATGGCGTCGGCGTACAACCAGCGCGAACGCTTGAGGGTGTCGCGGAACCACGAGCGCGCACGCGGAATCAGCGTGCCGTGATTGACGTCGAATTTGTGCTGGGGCTGGGCGAAAAAGACCTTGCCGGTGTAGTCGTCGGCCAACAGTTCACGGCTGACCAGGGACTCACCACCATCGCTTTCGCTGAGCAGCACCCGCACCTGATCTTCGCCTTGCCAGCCGAGCAGGACGGCACTGCGACCGTCCTTGAGCAGCAACAATGCCGGCATGGCAATCGCCGGAATGTCCTGCAGCTTGCGTTGCAGCACCCGACCTTGCAGCCCCGCGCGAGCTGCCGCGCGAGGCAGCAAGTCGACACTCAAGCGTTGCTCGGGCAACGGCAGGCCGGTGGTGAGCATTGCCGCGCTGGCAGGCTTCTGGTGCAGCATGCAAAGAGCGAGCAGACCATCCAATAGCGGATCGTCGTGCAACGCGCGCGGATCATGAATGAGTTGAACCCGACTGACTTCTGATTCCACGCTCGGCACTCTTGGCTAACAATTGAACAATGAAGGTCCTGCTCAATTCATACCGGGCAATTGGACCTTGGGCTTCACGTCGTTCTGCACAACGGATGCCAATGGTGCGACCACTCCCTGGCTCTTGAGCAACTCGCCCATGGTCGCCTTGATTCGGTACTGAGTAAATAACTGAATGTTCTTGATCTCCGCCAGACGGCGAGAAGAGCTAAACAGTTCGTTCTCACTGTCGAGCAAATCCAGCAGGGTACGCTCGCCAAGGCTGAACTGGCGCTGGTAGGCGGTACGCACGGCGGTGCTGTGATCGACGTATTGCTGGGCGATCGGCACCTGCGCGTTGGCATTGTTCAGGGCGTTCCAGGCCAGGCCCAGTTCTTCATTCAATTGGCGCAAGGCGTTGTTGCGGATGTCCAGTGCCTGGTTCGACAGGTAGGACTTGGATTCCAGATCAGCCTTGTTGCTGCCGCCGGAATACAGGTTGAAGCGCATGCGCAGCATGGCTTGCCATTCGTTGTTGTGGCCGTTCTGGCCATCAATGTCGTTGTCCGCGGTGCGACCCAACTCAGCATCGAAGCGAGGGTAGAAAGTCGACTTGGCCGTGTCGTATTGCTTCTCGGCAGCGGCGATATCGGATTCGGCCGAGCGCAGGATCGGGCTGTTTTCCAGCATCTGCGCGCGGGCTTCATTCAGATTGGCCGGCATCAGCGCCAGGAAACTTGCCGGGCGCTCCAGTTGATCCGGCATTTGGCCGACAGCGGAGAGGTAGTTGGTTTCGGCGTCAGCCAGGTTGGTCTGCTCGGTGATCAGGTTATTGCGCGCCTGGGCCATCCGCGCCTCCGCCTGATCGAGGTCGGCGCCGCTGCCGACGCCGCGCTGGGTGCGCAGCTGGATCTGGTCGTAAATGCGTTGGTGACTTTTGAGGTTGTCCTCGGCCAGACGCACGAATTCGCGACGGGTCAGCACATCGAGATAAACCTGGGCCACGGTCAACCCGGTACGCTCGGAAGTACCCAGCAGCGAATAGGCGCGGGAGTTGACGGTGGCTTGTTGACGCCCTACTTCGCTGGACGTCGCAAAACCGTCAAAGACCATTTGGGTCAGGCGCAAACTCGACTCGCTGCGATTCAGGGTTTCCCAGTGATTGTTACTGCCGTCACCGCGCGTGGTCACGCTATCGGTGCCTTCGCGACCATAACCGCCCAGCAGGTCGACCCGTGGCAGGTATCCACCTTTCGCCGCCTTCAACTGATAATCAGCAGCCAACCGACTGTTGACGCCTGCCTGGACCGCCGGATGGACATCCAGCGCTTGTTGCATGGCTTCTGGTAAGGATTGCGCCTGGACGAAAGACGCGGCGAGGGCGAAAGGTATAGCCATGAACAAAGGCGAACGCATTGTAGGAATTTCCCAGGACTTCTTGTCTTGAATCACGGCAGAGAAACGCGCCGTGTCGGAAGATGGCAAGCCGAATGACCGTATGTCGGAAAGTTCAAAAAGCGGAACTGGATCACATACCGAGGACAGGTCACAGCTCAAATATCAATGTGACATTACTGGGGCGATTGTTTAGGATGACCCTAAGAAGGTCAATAGTTTGGCATAAAGTTAATAGCGAAAAAATATAGCCAAAAAACTGACGAATTGATGCGTCAAACTTGTGCATCTATCTTGCAATGTACGTCCAGACTGGTCGGCGCAAACGCCATCAGGTACATGGAAGCCAACTGAACGTGACACCCCGGAGAGTCTTCAATGAGCAGTGTTGTTGCCATCGTCAAAAGCATTGTCGGTCAAGTTTTCGTGGTGTCCCCAGAGGGCGTCCGCCGTGTTCTCGTTGAAGGCGACAAGCTGTTCGCCGGTGATCAGATCGACACCGGCCTTTCCGGTGCCGTGTCCCTGGAACTGGCCGATGGCCGCACCCTCGATCTGGGCCGTGACACCCAGTGGAGCGCCGACGCTCCGGACTCCGGCACTGACCTGGCAGCCGCCACCGCGCAAGCCGCGCCTTCGGTAGAAGAGCTGCAACAGGCCATTGCTGCCGGTGTCGACCCAACAAAAGACCTTGAAGCCACCGCCGCCGGCCCGACTGCCGCAAGTTCTGGTGGTGCCGCCGGTGGTGGTCACAGCTTCGTCATGCTCGACGCCACGGCTGGCCGCGTCGACCCGACCATCGGCTTCCCAACCACCGGTCCTGACGCCACGGCTACCCCTACTACGCTCGATACCGGCAACCAGACCATCACGACCACTGCGCCCATCACGTCCGTCAACGCTCCGAGCGTACTGACCGCGGATACTGGCACCCTGGCCGAAGACAGCGTCGCAACAGGCAATGTACTGACCAACGATAGCGATGCCGCGACGCCGCTCAGCGTCACCGGCTTCACCATCGCTGGTGTGACCGGCAGTTTCACCGCAGGCCAGACAGCGACCATCGTCGGCGTCGGTACGTTGACCATCGGCGCCAATGGCGACTACACCTTTACTCCGGACGCCAACTACAACGGTGCTGTACCGCAAGTTACGTACACCACCAACACCGGCTCCAGCAGCACACTGGATCTCACCGTGACGCCGGTCGATGATCCGAGCGTTTTGACTGCCGACACCCAAATCACTGCTGAAGACACCGCTGCGACCGGCAACGTGCTGAGCAACGACAGCGACATCGACAACGTGCTGAGCGTGGTTACATTCACCATTGACGGCGTCAATGGCACCTTCACAGCCGGCCAGACCGCGACCATCGCCAATGTCGGTACCCTGGTGATCGCAGCGAACGGGGCTTACACATTTACCCCGGCCGAGAACTACAACGGCACAGTGCCGACGGTGAGCTACACCGTGACCGACGGCTCCACCTCGACGCTGAACATCAGCGTTACGCCAGTCGATGACAGCTTCACCGATGCCAGTGAAAGCGTGACTACCAACGAAGACACCGCCGTGACCGGCAGTGTGTTGACTGGCACCTCGAGTGTTGATGGTCCGGTCAGCGTGGTTAACTTCAGCATCGACGGTGTTGCTGGCACTTTCACCGCCGGCCAGACCGCGACCATTGCCAACGTCGGTACTTTGGTGATCGGCGCCAATGGCGCCTACACCTTCACCCCTGCCGCCAACTACAACGGCGCGGTGCCAACCGTCACCTACACCGTCACCGACGGTTCCGGCACAGACGACACCTCGACCCTGAACATCAGCGTTACCCCGGTCGACGACAGCTTCACCGACGCCAACGAAAGCGTGACCACCGCCGAAGACACCGCCGTGACCGGCAGCGTCCTCACCGGCACCTCGAGCATCGACGGCCCGGTCAGCGTGGTCAACTTCACCATCGGTGAAACCACTTACGTCGCAGGCAGCACGGCGACCATCGCCAATGTCGGCACTCTGGTGATCGCGGCGAACGGGGCTTACACCTTCACGCCGGCCGCCAACTACAACGGCAGCGTGCCGACTGTTACCTACACCGTCACCGACGGTTCCGGTACAGACGACACCTCGACCCTGAACATCAGCGTTACGCCGGTCGACGACAGCTTCACCGACATCAGCGAAAGCGTGACCACCAACGAAGACACCGCCATCACCGGCAGCGTCCTCACCGGTACCTCGAGCGTCGATGGCCCGGTCAGCGTGGTGAACTTCAGCATCGACGGTGTTGCTGGCACTTTCAATGCCGGCCAGACTGCGACTATCGCTAACGTCGGCACCCTGGTCATCGCAGCGAATGGGGCTTACACCTTCACCCCGGCCGCCAACTACAACGGCACGGTGCCGACTGTTAGCTACACCGTCACCGACGGTTCCGGTACAGACGACACCTCGACCCTGAACATCAGCGTCACCCCGGTTGACGACGGCTTCACCGACATCAGCGAAAACGTGACCACCACCGAAGACACCGCCGTCACCGGCAGCGTCCTCACCGGTACCTCGAGCGTCGATGGCCCGGTCAGCGTGGTGAACTTCAGCATCGACGGTGTTGCTGGCACTTTCACCGCCGGCCAGACCGCGACCATCGCCAACGTCGGCATCCTGGTGATCGGCGCCAATGGCGCCTATACCTTCACCCCGGCCGCCAACTACAACGGCACGGTGCCGACCGTCACCTACACCGTCACCGACGGTTCCGGTACAGACGACACTTCGACGCTGAACATCAGCGTTACGCCGGTCGATGACAGCTTCATCGACGCCAACGAAACGGTCTCGACCCTGGAAGACACCGCCGTCACCGGCAGTGTGTTGACCGGTACCTCGAGCGTCGATGGCCCGGTCAGCGTGGTGAATTTCACCATCGACGGTGTTGCTGGCACTTTCACCGCCGGCCAGACCGCGACCATCGCTAACGTCGGCACCCTGGTCATCGGCGCGAACGGCGCCTACACCTTCACCCCGGCCGCCAACTACAACGGCACGGTGCCAACCGTCACCTACACCGTCACCGATGGTTCCGGCACAGACGACACCTCGACCCTGAACATCAGCGTCACCCCGGTCGACGACAGCTTCACCGACATCAGCGAAAGCGTGACTACCGCTGAAGATACCGCCGTGACCGGCAGTGTGTTGACGGGTACCTCGAGCGTCGATGGCCCGGTCAGCGTGGTTAACTTCAGCATCGACGGTGTTGCTGGCACTTTCACCGCCGGCCAGACCGCAACCATCGCTAACGTCGGCACCCTGGTGATCGGCGCGAACGGCGCCTACACCTTCGCGCCTGCCGCCAACTACAACGGCAGCGTGCCGACCGTTACCTACACCGTCACCGACGGTTCCGGTACAGACGACACCTCGACCCTGAACATCAGCGTCACCCCGGTCGACGACAGCTTCACCGATGCCAACGAAAGCGTGACCACCGCTGAAGACACCGCCGTCACCGGTAGTGTGTTGACTGGCACCTCGAGCGTCGACGGTCCGGTCAGCGTGGTTAACTTCACCATCGGTGAAACCACTTACGTCGCGGGCAGCACGGCGACCATCGCTAACGTCGGTACTCTGGTGATCGGCGCCAATGGCGCCTATACCTTCACCCCGGCCGCCAATTACAACGGCACCGTGCCGACCGTCACCTACACCGTCACCGACGGTTCCGGTACAGACGACACCTCGACCCTGAACATCAGCGTTACGCCGGTCGATGACAGCTTCACCGATGCCAACGAAAACGTGACCACCGCTGAAGACACCGCCGTCACCGGCAGTGTGTTGACCGGCACCTCGAGCGTTGACGGTCCAGTCAGCGTGGTGAACTTCACCATCGGTGAAACCACCTACGTCGCTGGCAGCACGGCGACCATCGCTAACGTCGGCACCCTGGTGATCGGTGCCAACGGCGCTTACACCTTCACCCCGGCCGCCAACTACAACGGCAGCGTGCCAACCGTCACCTACACCGTCACCGACGGCTCCGGTACAGACGACACCTCGACCCTGAACATCAGCGTCACGCCAGTCAACGACAACTTCACCGACGCCAACGAAACGGTCTCGACCCTGGAAGACACCGCCGTCACCGGCAGTGTGTTGACCGGCACCTCGAGCGTTGACGGTCCAGTCAGCGTGGTGAACTTCACCATCGGTGAAACCACCTACGTCGCTGGCAGCACGGCGACCATCGCTAACGTCGGCACCCTGGTGATCGCCGCGAATGGGGCCTACACCTTCACCCCGGCCGCCAACTACAACGGCGCGGTGCCAACCGTCACCTACACCGTCACCGACGGTTCCGGTACAGACGACACTTCGACCCTGAACATCAGCGTTACGCCGGTCGATGACAGCTTCACCGATGCCAACGAAACGGTCTCGACCCTGGAAGATACCGCCGTCACCGGCAGCGTCCTCACTGGCACGAGCAGCGTCGATGGGCCAGTCAGCGTGGTTAACTTCACCATCGGTGAAACCACTTACGTCGCGGGCAGCACGGCGACCATCGCTAACGTCGGTACTCTGGTGATCGGCGCCAATGGCGCCTATACCTTCACGCCGGCCGCCAATTACAACGGCACGGTGCCGACCGTTACCTACACCGTCACCGACGGTTCGGGCACAGACGACACTTCGACCCTGAACATCAGCGTCACGCCAGTCGATGACAGCTTCACCGACGCCAACGAAAGCGTGACCACCAACGAAGACACCGCCCTCACCGGCAGTGTCCTCAGCGGCACCTCGAGCGTTGACGGCCCGGTCAGCGTGGTGAGCTTCAGCATCGACGGTGTTGCTGGCACTTTCACCGCCGGCCAGACCGCGACCATCGCCAACGTCGGCACCCTGGTGATCGCGGCGAACGGGGCTTACACCTTCACCCCGGCCGCCAACTACAACGGCACGGTGCCGACTGTTAGCTACACCGTCACCGACGGTTCCGGTACAGACGACACCTCGACCCTGAACATCAGCGTCACCCCGGTTGACGACGGCTTCACCGACATCAGCGAAAGCGTGACCACCAACGAAGACACCGCCGTGACCGGCAGCGTCCTCACCGGTACCTCGAGCGTCGATGGCCCGGTCAGCGTGGTGAACTTCAGCATCGGCGAAACCACCTACGCCGCCGGCCAGACCGCCACCATCGCCAACGTCGGCACCCTGGTGATCGGCGCGAACGGCGCCTACACCTTCACCCCGGCCGCCAATTACAACGGCACGGTGCCGACCGTTACCTACACCGTCACCGACGGTTCGGGTACAGACGACACTTCGACCCTGAACATCAGCGTCACGCCGGTCGACGACAGCTTCACCGATGCCAACGAAAGCGTGACCACCGCCGAAGACACCGCCGTCACCGGCAGCGTCCTCACCGGCACCTCAAGCGTCGACGGCCCGGTCAGCGTGGTCAACTTCACCATCGGCGAAACCACCTACGCCGCCGGCCAGACCGCCACCATCGCCAACGTCGGCACCCTGGTCATCGGCGCGAACGGCGCCTATACCTTCACGCCTGCCGCCAATTACAACGGCACCGTGCCGAC
>NZ_MUJK01000008.1 GCF_002906155.1 Pseudomonas laurylsulfativorans | reverse complement strand
AGGAATGTTTTCCGAGGTCGATGGCGGCAATAGCTACGTTGTTCATGGCAATGATCTCCGATGAGCCCTCTGTGAAAGCTTAGTGGGCGATCACAGGGGGCAGCGGGGGGGGTAGCCATTTCATTAGGTGAGGCGTGTGGTCAGTTGCTGGACAGTCTGTCGCCGCGGGCAAATTTCCAGGTGCGGATGATCTCCAGCCGGTCAACATCCGACAGATCACCGGTAAACGGTGCAAACGGCGCCGCCAGCCGGACGATTCGTTGCGCCGCCTGGTCCAGCAGCGGCTGGCCTGACGACTCCAGCACCAGTACTTCATACAGCGAACCGTCGCGGTTGATCGACACCATCAAGCGCAAGTTGCCGTAGATCTGCTTGCGCCGCGCTTCGTCGGGGTAGTTGAGGTTGCCGATGCGCTCGACTTTCTTGCGCCATTCGTCTTTGTACCAGGCGCCCTTGTCGCGCATGGTCGAGGCCGCACTCAAACGGTGAATGCGCGGGCGTTTGGCGTACAGTTGTTGTTCGGCGGCCAGTTCCGCTTCGAGGCTGGCGATGTCGCTGGACAGTTGCTCGCTGTCGAACGTCGGTGCCTGGACCTGTGACTTGACCTCGGCCTTGGGTTCCTCGGTTTTGGCGGGGGCTTTTTTCGGCTTCGGCGCCACGGTGGTCACGGCAGCCTTGGGCGGGGCTTCCTGTACTACAGGCTTGGCGGCCGGCGGTGGCGTGACTTTCTGTACCTTGTTGTCCTGGAATGGCGCGACCTCGGTGGTCTTGGGAATTGCCTTTTTATCCAGGGTGCCGCTGCCTTGCTGATTCTCCTGGGCCAGAAAATCGGCTTTCTCGGGCTTCTTTTCGCTTTTGAAGGTGGCGAGGGTGATTTCCAGGGTTTTGCTGATCTGCTTGGGCTCGACCACTGCAAACCCGACACCCAACAACAAGGCCAGGTGGATCAGCGCTGCCAGGAACAGGGTAAAACCTAGGCGATCGGCCGGGCGCACGCCACGGTGGGCGAGTTCGGCAGGCAGATCGGACGGGAGGGTCATGACAAGGAAACCAACATCGCGTTTTTCACAGGCCGCGCATGATAACGCAATGTTGGTTTAGCTAATCAACGTGCCTTGAGCTTCTGATCGATGGCATCCATCAACATACCGCCAATATCGGTGCCAAACGCGTTATCAATCTCGCGAATGCAGGTCGGGCTGGTGACGTTGATCTCGGTCAGGTGCTCGCCGATCACGTCCAGGCCAACGAACAACAGGCCTTTTTCACGCAGGGTCGGGCCGACTTGCGCGGCGATCCAGCGGTCCTTGTCGGTCAGCGGGCGGGCTTCGCCACGGCCGCCGGCGGCGAGGTTGCCACGGGTTTCACCCTGGGCCGGAATCCGTGCCAGGCAATAATCCACAGGCTCGCCGTCGATCATCAGGATGCGCTTGTCGCCGTCCTTGATCGCCGGCAGATAAGCCTGGCCCATGATCTGCTGGGCGCCGAGGGCGGTCAGGGTTTCGAGGATCACCGACAGGTTCGGGTCGCCCGCGCGGTGACGGAAGATCGATGTGCCGCCCATGCCGTCCAACGGCTTGAGGATCACATCGCCGTGTTTGGCGGCGAATTCACGCAGTACGTCGGCGCGGCGGCTGACCACGGTCGGCGGGGTGCACTGCGGGAACAGCGTGGCGAACAGCTTTTCATTGCAGTCGCGCAGGCTTTGCGGCTTGTTGACCACCAGCACGCCGGCGCGCTCGGCCTGTTCCAGCAAATAAGTGGAGTAGACGAACTCCATGTCGAACGGCGGATCCTTGCGCATCAGGATCACGTCCAGATCGCTCAGCAACGTATCGCTTTCTGCACCCAGTTCGAACCATTTTTCCGGGTTGGCGAACACCTGTAGCGGACGCATCCGCGCCCGTGCCTCACCTTCGCCTTGGTACAGGTCGCGCTGTTCCATGTAGAACAGCTCCCAGCCACGCTTCTGCGCGGCCAGCAACATGGCCAGCGAGCTATCCTTTTTATAGGAAATGCTGGCGATAGGGTCCATGACAATCCCGACGCGAACGCTCATTGGGTTTTCCTCTGAAGTGGGTGAGGCCTATGCCGATCCCTGTAGGAGCGAGCCTGCTCGCGATGGACTTCAGAACTCCGCGTTTAACCTGCGGACACGCGTCATCGTTGGCGACCATCGCGAGCAGGCTCGCTCCCACAGAAGATCAGTCCGAAGGACCGTATAAAAAGTGGCGTCAGAGTGGCGCTGAGTGTGTTCCCGGTCAAGGAAAAACCACCTTGCGGGTCGGCCGATAGATTGGTTCTGGAGACTGTGCTAAAAAGGCTGCCATGTCGTGCTGGCCCTTGAGCATCAAGGGTTTCGAGCCGCGTTAACCGGCAAACGGACAAATTGTTTCGCAAAGGCGACGGTAGAGCATTTTATGGAACAGCACCCCAGCGCCTTGAAGGTCATGGTGATCGATGATTCGAAGACGATTCGTCGCACCGCCGAAACGCTGCTCAAGAATGTGGGTTGTGAGGTCATCACGGCCATCGACGGTTTTGATGCCCTGGCCAAGATTGCCGACAACCACCCCGGCATCATCTTCGTCGACATCATGATGCCGCGCCTGGATGGCTACCAGACCTGCGCCCTGATCAAGAACAACAGCGCGTTCAAGTCCACGCCGGTGATTATGCTGTCATCCAAGGACGGCCTGTTCGACAAGGCCAAGGGGCGCATCGTCGGCTCCGACCAGTTTTTGACCAAGCCGTTCAGCAGGGAAGAATTGCTTGATGCGATCCAGGCCCATGTTCCTGGTTTCGCCGCCGTTTTGCCGCAGTAGGACACGCACAGTGACGCTCGGCCATCGGGCCAGGCGTCGACAAGAATGGGGAAGACCATGGCACGTATTCTGATCGTCGATGATTCGCCGACCGAAATGTACAAACTGACCGGCATGCTGGAAAAGCACGGTCACGAAGTGTTGAAAGCCGAAAACGGCGCCGACGGTGTGGCCCTGGCCCGCCAGGAAAAGCCCGATGCGGTCCTGATGGACATCGTCATGCCCGGCCTCAACGGCTTCCAGGCAACCCGCCAGCTGACCAAGGACCCGGAAACTGGGCACATCCCGGTGATCATCATCACCACCAAGGATCAGGACACCGACAAGGTCTGGGGCACGCGCCAGGGCGCCAAGGATTACCTGACCAAACCGGTCGACGAAGACACCCTGATCAAGACCCTGAACAACGTGCTGGCCGGTTGATCGTCAGGCCATGAACGAGTCGCTGACGGCTTTCGAACTGCTGCTGCAAATCGACCAGCGCTGTCGTTTGCTGGCGGCGGACTTGCCGTCCCAGCCACCCCGACGGGACAGCTGGAGCGGCATCGGTTTTCGCCTGGGCGAGCACTGGTACGTCGCGCCCATGAGCGAAGTCAGCGAAGTCTTGCACGAACCGCGTTTCACCCAGCTACCGGGGGTAAAACCCTGGGTCAAGGGTGTTGCCAACCTGCGCGGGCGTTTGCTGCCAATCATGGATTTGTGCGGTTTCTTCGGGCACGAGCTTTCTGCGGTGCGCCGACAGCGGCGGGTGTTGGTGGTGGAGCACGAAGAGGTGTTTGCCGGGCTGCTGGTCGATGAAGTCTTCGGTCTCCAGCACTTTGCCCAGGACAGCCTGGAGCTGATGCCGGCAGACGAGTTGAAGGGGCCGATGGCGACGTTCGTCAAGGGCCGGTTCCAGCGCGAGCAGAGCTGGCAGGTGTTCAGCCCGTTTGCGTTGACGCAGTCCCAGGGGTTCATGAACGTCGCGGTGTAAACATGGACCTTTGTAGGAGCGAGCTTGCTCGCGATGGTGGATCAGTCGACACCCATGTAGCTGACACTCCATCGCGAGCAAGCTCGCTCCTACAAGGGATTTCGGCAAGCTGCGCAAGAGTGGGTAAACAGGCGAGGACCGATGATAAAAGCAAAAGCAGGCAAGCCAATGGAAGGGTCGCGCAGCCGGTCGCAGATTATCGTGCTGTTCATCGCGCTGATCGTCTTCATCATGCTGCTGTTCGCCAACTTCGCGTACCTCAACACCCAGGCTACCTACGACAAACAGTACATCGGCCACGCCGGCGAGCTGCGCGTGCTGTCCCAGCGCATCGCCAAGAACGCCACCGAAGCCGCCGCCGGCAAGGCTGCCGCGTTCAAGTTGCTCAGCGATGCGCGTAACGATTTTGCCCGGCGCTGGGGTTATCTGAAGAAGGGCGACCCGGCCACCGGCCTGCCACCGGCCCCCGCCACCGTGCGTCCAGAGATGCGCGCGGTGCAACAGGACTGGGAACGCCTGCTGAAAAACACCGACGCGATTCTTTCCAGCGAGCAAACCGTACTGTCGCTGCATCAGGTCGCCGCGACCCTGGCCGAAACCGTGCCGCAGTTGCAGGTCGAGTACGAAAAGGTCGTCGAGATCCTCCTGCAACGGGGCGCCCCGGCGGCCCAGGTGGCGATGGCCCAGCGTCAATCGCTGCTGGCCGAGCGGATCCTCGGCGCGGTCAACACGGTATTGGCCGGCGACGAAAATTCACTGCAGGCCGCCGATGCGTTCGGACGTGACGCGACGCAGTTCGGCAAGGTACTCAACGGCATGCTGCAGGGCGACCCGGCGCTCAAGGTCAGCCAGGTCGAAGACCGCGACGCCCGTGCGCGACTCGCGGAAATCGCTGAGCTGTTCGAGTTCGTCTCGGGCTCGGTGGACGAGATCCTCGAAACCTCGCCGGAGCTGTTCAAGGTCCGCGAATCGGCCTCGAACATTTTCAGTCTGTCGCAAACCCTGCTCGACGAAGCCTCACACCTGGCCAGCGGTTTTGAAAACATGGTGGGCGGGCGCACCACCGATACCATTGGCGGTTATGTGTTGGGCTTGCTGGCGCTGACTTCGATCATCCTGATCGGCCTGGTGATGGTGCGCGAAACCAATCGTCAGTTGCGCGAAACCGCCGAGAAAAACGAGCGGAACCAGAACGCGATCATGCGCTTGCTCGATGAAATCGAAGACCTGGCCGACGGCGACCTCACGGTGACCGCCTCGGTGACCGAAGATTTTACCGGCACCATCGCCGACTCGATCAATTACTCCGTCGACCAGTTGCGCGATCTGGTCGCGACCATCAACCTCACCGCCGGCCAGGTTGCCGCCGCCGTGCAGGAAACCCAGGCCACCGCCATGCACCTGGCCCAGGCGTCGGAGCATCAGGCCCAGCAGATTTCCGAGGCTTCCACGGCGATCAACGACATGGCCGAGTCCATCGACCAGGTGTCGGCCAACGCGGCTGAATCTTCGGCGGTTGCCGAGCGCTCGGTGGAAATCGCCAACAAGGGCAACGAGGTGGTGCACAACACCATCCACGGCATGGACAACATTCGCGAGCAGATTCAGGACACCGCCAAGCGCATCAAGCGCCTGGGTGAGTCGTCCCAGGAAATCGGTGACATTGTCAGCCTGATCGATGACATTGCCGACCAGACCAATATCCTTGCCCTCAACGCGGCCATCCAGGCGTCCATGGCCGGTGACGCCGGTCGCGGTTTCGCCGTGGTCGCCGATGAAGTGCAGCGCCTGGCTGAGCGTTCATCCGCCGCCACCCGGCAGATCGAAACCCTGGTGCGGGCGATCCAGACCGACACCAACGAAGCGGTCATCTCCATGGAACAGACGACGACCGAAGTGGTGCGCGGCGCCCGTCTGGCGCAGGATGCCGGTGTGGCACTGGAGGAAATCGAAGGCGTGTCCAAGACGCTCGCGGCGTTGATCCAGAGCATTTCCAATGCGGCGCAACAGCAGACGTCGTCGGCCGGCCAGATTTCCCTGACGATGAACGTGATCCAGCAGATCACCTCGCAGACCTCGTCGGGTTCCACCGCCACGGCCGACAGCATCGGCAACCTGGCGAAGATGGCCAGCCAGTTGCGCCGTTCGGTGTCCGGCTTCACCTTGCCGGCGGCCAAGGCGCAAGCTGTAGACAAGGCGTGAACCGCCTGCGGGTAGAACTATTGTGACTGGAGTGGTTATGGGTGATCGGCACGACTATGTGGCCCTCGAGTGGGTCAAGGGCGAGATTGCCGAAACGCTGAAACAGGCTCATCACGCGATCGAAACCTTGCTCGATGACCCACAGGCGACGCATGCGCTGGATGATTGCCTAGCGTGCATCCATCAGGTCCACGGCAGCTTGCAGATGGTCGAGTTCTACGGTGCGGCGTTGCTCGCCGAAGAAATGGAACAATTGGCCGTGGCCTTGCAAGGCAATCGTGTCAGCCATCGCGACGAGGCGTTGCACCTGTTGATGCAGGCCCTCGGGCAGTTGCCGATCTACCTGGAGCGGGTGCAAGGCGCGCGTCGCGATTTGCCGCTGGTGGTGTTGCCCCTGATCAACGACCTGCGCAGCGCCCGTGGTGAGAGCCTGCTGTCGGAAACCAGCCTGTTCAGCCCGCAATTGCCCGAGTTGCCAACGCTGGACGCAGAAACGCTGGCACAGCTGGAACCGGCTGAATTGCCCGGTGTGCTGCGCAAGCTGCGGCAGATGCTGCAAATGGCACTGGTCGGATTCCTGCGTGATCAGGACAACGACACCAACCTCGACTACCTGGCCAAGGTCTTCGCCCGCCTCGAAGCACTGTGCGGTAATGCCCCGCTGAGCCCGTTATGGCAGGTGGCATCGGCGCTGGTCGAAGGCATGCAGAGCGGCGCGATTGCCAACAGCCCGGCCTTGCGCAGCCTGTTCAAGGAAGCCGACAAGGAACTCAAACGCCTGCTCGAACAAGGCATGCATGGCATCAACCAGCCGGCCCCGCCTGAGCTGCTCAAGAGTTTGCTCTTCTACATTGCCAAGGCCGAACATCCCACCGGGCAGATGCTGACCATGAAAGAACGCTACTCACTGGACGAGGCGCTGCCCGACAGCGCGATGGTCGATGAAGAACGTGCGCGGCTGGCCGGTCCCGACCGTGACGCCATGCGCTCGGTGCTGGCCGCGCTGTGCGAAGAGTTGGTGCGGGTCAAGGAGCGTCTGGATCTGTTCGTGCGCAGTGACCGCCAGCACACCTCCGACCTCGACAGCCTGCTGGCGCCGCTGCGGCAAATCGCCGACACCCTGGCGGTCTTGGGCTTCGGCCAGCCGCGCAAGGTGATCATCGACCAATTGGCGGTGGTGCTCAGCCTCGCGCAGGGCCAGCGCGAGCCCAACGATGCGATCCTCATGGACGTTGCCGGGGCCCTGTTGTACGTCGAAGCGACACTGGCCGGCATGGTCGGGACCGTGGAGCCGGAGAGCCAGGACGACAATCGCCTGCCAACCACTGACCTGACGCAGATCCATCAGATCGTGATCAAGGAGGCCCGCATTTGTTTGCAGCAGGCCAAGGACATGATCGTCGACTACATCGACGCCGATTGGGACCGCCAGCATTTGCAGGCGCTGCCGGCCTTGCTGACCCAGGTGCGCGGCGCGCTGGCGATGATTCCGTTGAGCCGGGCGGCCAGCCTGGTCGAAACCTGTAATCACTTTATTCGCGAGCACCTGTTGCTTGAGCCGGGTCAACCCGGCTGGCAGGAGCTGGACAGCCTGGCCGATGTGATCACCAGCATCGAGTACTACCTCGAGCGCCTCAGCGATGACCCGCAAGCGCAGGGCGAAAACCTGCTTGATGTCGCGGAAAAAAGCCTGGCGAGCCTCGGTTTTTTCCCCAGTGAGCGGCATGTGTCGGTGCTTGATGAGGTACTCAACCCGACCGAAGCTCAGGTCATGCAGATGATGCAGGAACTGGATGATCCACAGACCGTCCAGACCCTGGCCGATGTGCTCGCCAGCCCGGTTTCGAGCCTGAACCCGCCCGCGCGGAACACCCCGGGCAGCCTGCTGCCACCGCCCGCAGGCGAAGAGCCGGTGGACGAGGAACTGCGCGAAGTGTTCCTCGAAGAAACCGACGAAGTCCTGGAGATCCTGCGCGAATACTTGCCGCGCTGGTCGGCCAACCCTGACAACCCCTCGGCCCTGAGTGAGCTGCGCCGCGCCTTTCATACCCTCAAGGGCAGTGGCCGCATGGTGCGCGCTCTGGTGCTGGGCGAGCTGGCGTGGGCCGTGGAAAACCTGCTCAACCGCGTACTGGAAAACAGCGTGGAGCCGGGCGCTACGGTGCAGCAACTGATCGGCGATGTGCTGCATCTGCTGCCGGAGCTGGTGGCTGAATACGCCGCCAATGCCCAGCGTCAACGCAACGATGTCGATCAGTTGGCCGCCCGCGCCCATGCCCTGGCCAAGGGCGATGAACCGGTGTCCGACGAGGATACGCAAGATGTCGCGGCCCTCGACCCGCTGTTGCTGGAGATCTTCCGCAAAGAAGCCGAAACCCATCTGAGCAGCCTCAATCGTTTCCTCGATCAGGCCGCCGAACATGTGCCGTTGCAGGCCAGCGACGAATTGCAGCGTGCCTTGCACACCCTCAAGGGCAGTGCCTCCATGGCCGGTGTTTTGCCGATTGCCGAGCTGGCCGCACCACTGGATCAACTGGCTCGGGAATACAAGGCGCATTTGATCGCGCTGGATCTGGATGAAGTCGAATTGCTGCTGGAAGCAGAAGGACTGTTCCGCCTGGGCTTGCGCCAGCTCAAGACAGATCCGCTGGCGGAAATTCCCGGCGCCCGGGGTTTGACCGAACGAGCCAGGGCGCTGCTGGCCGAGCGTCTGGAAAACCTCCTGAATACACCGAACACCGGGCTGCGGATCAAGCGCGATCCGCAGCTGATCAACAACTTCCTCGCCCAGGGCATGGACATCCTGCTGGACGCCGAAAGCCTGTTGCAGCGTTGGCAGCAACACCCCGGCGAACGTCAGGAACTCAGCGCGCTGCTGGACGAATTGACCACCCTCGGCGAAGGCGCCCACCTCGCCGACCTGCACCCGGTGGATGAGTTGTGCGAAGCGTTGCTCGATCTCTACGGTGCCGTGGAAGAAAGCAGCCTTGCGGTCAGCGAGCGGTTTTTCCATGAGGCACAGGGTGCCCACGAAGCGCTGATCAACATGCTCGACGAACTGGCCGCCGGTCAGGAAGTCAGCCCGCAGCCGCAACGGATCAGGGCCTTGCGCGAACTGCTCGACGAGAGCCTCGACCCGTCGGCCATGGGCCTGATCCGCAGCGATGGCAGCCGCAGCCTGAGCATCCGCGAGCTGGGCGCGGCCACCGCCGAACTGGAGCACACGCTGCCCCCTGTAGGAGCGAGCTCGCTCGCGATGGACTCAAAGGCGCCGCGTTTATCCAATGACAACACGTCATCGTTAACGCCCATCGCGAGCGAGCTCGCTCCTACAGGAGAGGGGCGCGGGCTGGACGAGGAAATCGTGGCGATCTTCCTTGAGGAAGCGGTGGATATCCTCGAAAGCGCCGGTCAGGCGTTGCAACGCTGGTTGCGCGATTCGGACAACGCCGCGCCGCTGTCGTCCCTGCAACGGGATTTGCACACCCTCAAGGGCGGTGCGCGGATGGCCGAGGTCGGGCCGGTCGGCGATCTGGCCCATGAACTGGAGAGCCTTTACCAAGGCTTGCTGGACCGTCGTTACGCCTTCAGCGAGTCACTGGCGGTGCTGTTGCAGCAGAGCCATGACCGTTTGGCGCAGTACCTTGAGCAGTTACAGCACCACCAGCCGTTGGACGACTGCGCCGAACTGATCGAGGCCATTCGCGCTTACCGGCAGGGCCACGCGGGCGCCGCCGAGGTCAGCGAACCGGCGGCCACCCATGATTCGGCCGCCCACGATCCGGAATTGCTGGAGGTCTTCCTCGAGGAAGGTTTCGACATCATCGAAAGCTCCGGTGCGGCGCTGGAGCGCTGGCAGGCCCAGCCTTCGAATCGTCAGGAAGTGGAAACCCTGCTGCGCGACCTGCACACCCTCAAGGGCGGCGCGCGCATGGTGGAAATCGCCGCGATTGGCGATCTGGCCCATGAGCTGGAGTTCCTCTACGAAGGCCTGTCCACTGGGGTGCTGCAACCGACGGCGCCGTTGTTTGCGCTGCTGCAGCGCAGCCATGACCGCCTGGCGCAGATGCTCGATGCGGCCCGCGCCGGTGAGCCGATGCCGCCGGCCGACCGTTTGGTCGATGCGATCAAGAACTTCAGCCACCCGGCCGTGCATGAAGCGCCCGCGCCAGTTGCGCCAGCGATCACGCCCAAAGCGGAGCCGCTGGCGCCGCCGTCCGATGCCGGGGCGGACATGGTCAAGGTCTCGGCGGAGTTGCTCGACGATCTGGTCAACCTGGCCGGTGAAACCTCGATCTTGCGTGGCCGTATCGAACAGCAGGTCAACGATGCGCACATCGCCCTGAATGAGATGGAGACCACCATCGAGCGCATGCGCGACCAGTTGCGCCGCCTCGACACCGAAACCCAGGGGCGGATCCTCAGCCGTCAGCAAGTCGACGCCGAACGCCTGGGTTACGAAGAATTCGACCCGCTGGAAATGGACCGCCATTCACAGTTGCAGCAGTTGTCCCGGGCGCTGTTCGAATCGGCCTCTGACTTGCTCGACCTCAAGGAAACCCTTGAGCGACGCAATCAGGATGCGGAAAACCTGCTGCAACAGCAGGGCCGCATCAACACTGAATTGCAGGAAGGCCTGATGCGCACGCGCATGGTGCCGTTCGAGCGCATGCTCCCGCGTTTGCAGCGCATCGTCCGGCAGGTGGCCGGCGAACTGGGCAAGGACGTGGATTTCATCGTCGATAACGCCGAAGGCGAGATGGATCGCAACGTCCTTGAACGCATGGCTGCGCCGCTGGAGCACATGCTGCGCAACGCCGTCGACCACGGCCTGGAGTCCGTCGAAGCGCGGTTGGCGGCGGGGAAGCCGGCCAAGGGCAAGATCACCCTCGATCTGCTGCGCGAAGGCGGCGACATCATTTTCGACATCCGCGACGACGGTGCTGGCGTGCCGCTGGACGCGGTGCGGCGCAAGGCGATCAAGCGCGGCATGCTCGCCCCGGACAGCGTCATCAGTGATCACGACGTGTTGCAGTTCATCCTGCAGCCGGGGTTTTCCACCGCCGAGAAAATCACCCAGATTTCCGGGCGTGGCGTCGGCATGGACGTGGTGCACGAAGAGGTGCGGCAACTGGGCGGCACCATGAGCATCGACTCGGTGCCCGGGCAGGGCGTGCATTTTCGCATTCGCCTGCCGTTCACGGTATCGGTCAACCGGGCGTTGATGGTGCAGTGCGGTGAAGACCAATACGCGATTCCGCTCAATACCATCGACGGCATCGTGCGCGTCCTGCCCATTGAGCTCGAAGGGTATTTCCGTTTCGATTCGCCCACCTACGAATACGCCGGGCAACGTTACGAACTGTGCTATCTGGGTGAGCTGCTGAAAACCAGCCCGCGCCCGAAACTGTTGGGCCAGAGCATGCCGTTGCCGGTGCTGCTGGTGCAGTGCAACGAACGGCACATTGCGGTGCAGGTGGATGCCATGGCCGGCACCCGCGAGATCGTGGTCAAGAGCCTGGGGCCGCAATTCGCGGCGGTGCAAGGGGTATCCGGGGCGACAATTCTCGGCGATGGCCGGGTGGTGCTGATTCTGGATTTGCTGGCGCCGATCCGCGCCATGCAGGCCCGCGTACCCCAGCGTCCAGTGGGGCAAGAAGTCGAGGCCGAACCGCATCGGCCACTGCTGGTGATGGTGGTCGACGACTCGGTCACCGTGCGCAAGGTCACCAGCCGTTTGCTCGAACGCCACGGCATGAACGTGCTGACCGCCAAGGACGGAGTCGATGCCATGCTGCTGCTGGAAGAACACATGCCCGACCTCATGCTCCTGGACATCGAGATGCCACGCATGGATGGTTTCGAAGTCGCGACCCAGGTGCGCAACGACGAACGCCTGCAACACCTGCCGATCATCATGATCACTTCACGTACCGGACAGAAACACCGCGACCGCGCCATGGCCATTGGCGTCAACGACTACCTTGGCAAGCCGTACCAGGAATCGGTGCTGCTCGAAAGCATCGCCTTGTGGAGCAAGACCCATGCTTGAGCACCGCACCAGCAACCTCACCGGCCTGCTGCTGCCGTTGGCCGACCGCAACCTGATCCTGCCCAACGTCGCCGTTGCCGAGCTGATCGATTACCAGCCACCGGGGACTTTCGACCTCGACACGCCGCCGTGGTATCTGGGCCTGGTGACGTGGCGCGATCGACAGATTGCGCTGCTGAGTTTCGAGTCGGCCTGCGGGCAGAAAATCGTCATCGGTGAACGTGCGCGGATCGTCATCCTCAACACCCTTGGCGGGCGCCCCGAGCTGAAATTCATTGCGCTGCTGGTGCAGGGCATTCCGCGCTCCTGCAAGCTCGACAGCCAGTTGAGTTATGTGGATGTGCCGTTGTGTGCGCTGGAACAGGCGGCGGTGCAGGTGGGGGAACAGGTGGCCAAGGTGCCGGATCTGTTGGCGCTGGAGGAGTTACTGGTGAATGCCGGATTGATCGATTGATCCAGGTTTTACTGTGGCCGCACTGGCGCCTTCGCGAGCGGGCTCGCTCCCACATTGGAATGCGGTCCCCTGTGGGAGCGAGCCTGCTCGCGAAGGCGTCAGTCCAAGTAACCATTACCCTAAGCGTAACGATCCACCACTCTGCTTGATTGATGCCCCCACTCAACACTCCTAAGGTGACTCCCACGACAGCGAACCCGTGGAGTGGTCATGACAACAACAATATCCCCCGACTCGCGATGGACGCGGCGGCGCAGCGAAAAGCAGCGGCGTCTCGAGCTGGTGCGAGGTCTTGCCGACGGTGTGGTGTTGCCCACCGATAATATCGTCGCGGCGCTGGAGGCGTTGATCCTGCCCGGCGACCGCGTGGTGCTCGAAGGCAACAACCAGAAGCAGGCGGATTTCCTCTCGCGCTCACTGGCCAAGGCCGACCCCGCGAAGCTGCATGACCTGCACATGATCATGCCCAGCGTCGGGCGCGCCGAGCACCTGGACCTGTTCGAACGCGGCATCGCCCGCAAGCTCGACTTCTCTTTTGCCGGCACCCAAAGCCTGCGTATCAGCCAGTTGCTCGAAGATGGTCTGTTGGAAATCGGCGCGATTCACACCTACATCGAACTCTACGCACGGCTGGTGGTAGACCTGATTCCCAACGTCGTGCTCTCGGCCGGGTTCATGGCTGACCGCGCCGGCAACATCTATACCGGGCCAAGTACCGAAGACACCCCGGCGCTGATTGAGCCGGCGGCCTTCAGCGACGGCATCGTCATCGTCCAGGTCAACCAGTTGGTGGACGACGTCAGCGACTTGCCACGCGTCGACATCCCGGCGTCCTGGGTCGACTTCGTGGTGGTGGCCGACAAGCCGTTCTACATCGAACCGCTGTTCACTCGCGACCCTCGGCACATCAAGCCTGTGCACGTGCTGATGGCGATGATGGCGATTCGCGGGATCTACGAAAAACACAATGTGCAGTCACTTAACCACGGCATCGGTTTCAACACCGCTGCCATCGAACTGATCCTGCCGACCTACGGCGAATCCCTCGGCCTCAAAGGCAAGATCTGCCGTAACTGGACGCTCAACCCGCACCCGACCCTGATCCCGGCGATTGAAAGCGGTTGGGTCGAAAGCGTGCATTGCTTCGGCACCGAGCTGGGGATGGAGAACTACATTGCGGCGCGGCCGGATGTGTTCTTCACCGGGCGCGACGGCTCCCTGCGTTCCAACCGGATGTTCAGCCAACTGGCCGGGCAATACGCCGTGGACCTGTTCATCGGCGCGACTTTGCAAGTCGATGGCGACGGCCATTCGTCCACCGTGACTCGCGGGCGCCTGGCCGGTTTCGGTGGAGCGCCGAACATGGGCCACGACCCGCGCGGTCGTCGCCACGGCACGCCGGCCTGGCTCGACATGCGCAACACCGATGTGGCCGAGCCGATGCTCGAACGCGGCAAGAAACTTGTGGTGCAGATGGTCGAGACCTTCCAGGAGGGCGGCAAACCGACCTTCGTCGAAACTCTCGATGCGGTGGATGTGGCGAAAAAAAGCGGCATGCCGTTGGCGCCAATCATGGTCTACGGCGACGACGTCACCCACTTGTTGACCGAAGAAGGCATCGCCTACCTGTACAAGGCGCGCTCGCTGGAAGAGCGCCAGGCGATGATCGCCGCTGTCGCCGGGGTGACTGCCATCGGCCTGCGTCACAACCCCAAAGACACCGCGCGCATGCGCCGCGAAGGCCTGATCGCCTTGCCCGAAGACCTCGGCATCCGCCGCACCGACGCCACCCGCGAACTGCTCGCGGCGAAAAGCGTGGCCGATCTGGTGGAGTGGTCCGGTGGTCTCTACAACCCGCCCGCCAAATTCAGGAGCTGGTAATGCACGCACTTAACCTGCAACCCAAAAACCTGAGCCTGGTCGAACGGCTGGCGGACCTGGCAGTGGATGCGCTGATCGACGAGGCCGATCTGTCGCCGAAACCGGCATTGGTCGATCGTCGCGGCAATGGCGCCCACACTGATCTGCACCTGGGGCTGATGCACGCTTCGGCGTTGTCCTTGTGGCCGGCTTTTAAAGAAATGGCTGAAGCAGCCATCGAGTTCGGCGAAGTGGGCTTGCCCCTGCGCGAAGCCGTGGGCCGCATCGGTCGCGAAGGCGAGCAGGCGATGCTCGACACCACCGGCGGCGTAAACACCCATCGCGGGGCGATCTGGGCCTTAGGCCTGTTGGTCACTGCCGTGGCGCTGGAGCCTCAATCCTGCAGAGCACATAGCGTGGCGTTACGTGCTGCGCGGTTGGCCTTGCTCGACGACCGTTTTGCACCGCGTCCGCTCAGTCACGGTGCGCAAGTCGCCCAACGCTACGGCGCTCGCGGTGCCCGTGAAGAAGCGCAACTCGGTTTCCGGGCAGTGACCCAACGTGCACTGCCACAACTGCAGCGCAGCCGCGCCGCCGGTCATGGCGAGCAGAACGCCCGGCTCGATGCGCTGCTGGCGATCATGACGAATCTGGCCGACACCTGCGTGCTCTACCGCGCGGGCGAAGAGGGGCTAAACACCATGCAACGGGGCGCCAAGGCAGTACTCGATGCGGGTGGCAGTGCCAGCCTCGGCGGGCGTCGCCGCCTGCATGAGCTGGACCAACAACTCATCGCGTTGAACGCCTCACCTGGCGGTGCTGCCGATCTGCTCGCAGCCTGTCTGTTCATCGACCGTATCGAGTCTGGCGACGGCCTCATCCAGGGAGTGTTTTGATGGAAACCTTATCCTTTGAATTCCCTGCCGGGCAGCCGCCACGTGGCCGCACCCTGGTGGGTTGTGTCGGCTCGGGTGATCTGGAAGTGCTGATCGAACCGGGTCAGGCCGGCAAGCTGACGATCAACGTGCAGACCTCGGTCAATGGCAGCGAACAACGCTGGCAGCACCTGTTCGCACGGATGTTCGATGGCCAGACGCCGCCGGCGATGGACATCGACATCCACGATTTCGGTGCGACGCCGGGCGTGGTGCGCCTGCGTCTGGAACAGGGCTTCGAGGAGATCGGCCATGACTGACAGCGCATCCCTGCTGAACAAGCACAGCTTTGTCGAACTCGGTGCGCGGCAGCGGGCGAAAGCCTTGCTCGACGCCGGCACCTTCCGCGAACTGCTCGACCCCTTTCAACGGATCATGTCGCCGTGGCTGTCACGCCAGGGCGTGGTGCCGCAAGCCGATGACGGTGTAGTGATCGCCAAGGGCAACCTCGATGGTTTGCCGGTGGTGATCGCGGCCATCGAAGGCGCGTTCCAGGGCGGCAGCCTCGGTGAAGTCGGCGGGGCAAAAATTGCCGGCGCACTGGAACTGGCCGCCGAAGACAACCGCAACGGCATTGCGACCCGCGCTGTGCTGCTGTTGGAAACCGGCGGCGTGCGCTTGCAGGAAGCCAACCTCGGCCTGGCGGCGATTGCGGATATTCACGCCGCCATTGTCGACTTGCAGCAGTACCAGCCCGTGGTCGGTGTGGTGGCGGGCAGCGTCGGGTGCTTTGGCGGCATGTCGATTGCCGCCGGGTTGTGCAGCTACCTGTTGGTCACTCAGGAAGCGCGACTCGGCCTGAACGGTCCGCAGGTGATCGAGCAGGAGGCCGGGCTTGCAGAGTACGACTCACGCGACCGGCCCTTCATCTGGAGCCTGACCGGTGGCGAGCAGCGTTTCGCCAGTGGTCTGGTGGATCGCTATGTTGCCGACGACGTGGCGCAGATCCGCCAACAGCTGGGTGAGTTGTTCCAGCAAGGTTTGCCGGCGCAACCGCGCAGTCGTCAGGCCGAGCTGTTCCTGCAACGCCTGGCGCGTCTGGACGCCGAACCGCAAATCGAACCGTCAATGGTTCGCGACCTGTACCAAGGAGAACGCCCATGAGTTCGTATTCCCTGCGAGGTTTGAACTGGTTCAACGCCTTGAGCACCGGGGCGAAAGCGGTCGAGGGTTTGCCGGCTTCGCTGAAGGTCGCAGACGCCGTGCTGGGCGATCAGCCTGTGCGTTTCATCGCGGTGGTGGCCGACCCGGAAAACCGCTTCGTCCGTGCACGTAACGGCGAAGTGGGCTTGCTCGAAGGCTGGGGCCTGGCCAAGGCCGTGGATGAAGTCATCGCCGCTGATCAGAGCAAGGCACACAAACGCGCCCTGATCGCCATCGTCGACGTGCCGAGCCAAGCCTATGGTCGGCGCGAAGAGGCCCTCGGCATTCATCAGGCGCTGGCCGCTGCGGCGGACAGTTATGCCCGTGCCCGTCTGGCCGGTCATGCGGTGATCGGTCTGCTGGTGGGCAAGGCGATGTCGGGCGCGTTTCTGGCCCACGGCTATCAGGCCAACCGCTTGATTGCCTTGCGCGATCCGGGAGTCATGGTGCACGCCATGGGCAAGGCATCGGCGGCGCGGGTGACCTTGCGCAGCGTCGAGGAACTCGAAGCCCTGGCTGCCAGCGTGCCGCCCATGGCCTACGACATCGATAGCTATGCCAGCCTCGGGCTGCTGTGGGAAACCCTGTCGGTGGAGCAGATTGAGCAGCCGACTGCGGCGCATCTGGCGCGGGTGACCGATTGCCTGCATCAGGCGATTGACGATGTGGCCGCCGGTGGTCGTGATCTGAGCGGTCGCCTCGGTGCGAGTAATCGTGCGGCTTCGAGCAAGGTTCGCCAATTGCTGAGAGCGCAGTGGTGAATGCGCTTCTGGCTCACGACCTGCTGTGGGGGATGACCCCGCAGCAATTGCCTGCGGATGCGCCTGCGTGGGTGATTGAGTCGATCAGTGCCGGTCAGCCGGTGGTGGTCCGTCGCGCCTTGAGCGCGGTGGGGCAGGTGGCGGTGGGCGTGCGCGGGTCGTTGCGTGAACAGCGATTTGCGACGCTGATGGACGTCGCCGCCATCACGCGGCGGGTGCGGCCGGAAGAACTCTGCCATGTTCAAGGCAGGCGTGATTTCCCGGCGCTGCGAGCCTTGGCGCAACTGCGCCCGCACCTCGATGACAGTGGTTGGGTCTGGGGTGTCAGCGGCAGCGCCGGGTTCGAGTTGGCCAGTGGATTTGCCGCGTTGCACGAGGGCAGCGACCTCGATCTGATTCTGCGTACGCCATGTCCGTTGAGTCGTGTCGACGCGCAGGCGCTGGTGGCCGTTCTCGATACGTCCGTGTGCCGCGTGGACCTGCAGTTGCAGACACCTTCGGGCGCCGTTGCCTTGCGCGAATGGGCCAGTGCTTCGTCGCGGGTCCTGCTGAAAAATGCCACTCAGGCCAGTCTGGTCACTGATCCGTGGAACCCACAGGAGCAAGCAGCGTGAGCAGCTTGCTGGTGTTCCCCGGCCAGGGCGCGCAACAACCCGGGATGCTGGCGCGTTTGCCTCGGCAAACGTTGACCGAGGCGAGCGATCTGCTGGGTGAGGATGTCACGCAGCTGGATTCCGCCGAGGCGTTGCAGTCGACGAGGGCGGTGCAGCTTTGCCTGCTGATCGCTGGCGTCGCCGCTTCACGCCAGTTGGACATGACTGCGGACTACGTGGCCGGCTTGTCGATCGGTGCCTACCCGGCAGCAGTGGTGGCCGGTGCCTTGAGTTTCAGCGATGCGTTGCATCTGGTCAGCCTGCGCGGTGAGCTGATGCAGCAGGCTTATCCACAAGGCTACGGCATGACGGCGATCATCGGTCTCGAACTGGCCACGGTGGAGGGGCTTCTGGCCCAGGTGCACAGCGCGCCAATGCCGGTTTATCTGGCCAATATCAACGCCGATAACCAAGTGGTAATTGCCGGTAGTGATGCGGCTATGAAAGCGGTGGCGGAGTTGGCGAAAGGTTGCGGGGCTGGCCTGGCCAAGCGTCTGGCAGTGAGCGTGCCGTCCCATTGCCCATTGCTTGAGGCACCCGCGCAACGCCTGGCCGAAGCCTTCGCCAGCGTGTCGATGCAAACACCGACGATCGGCTACCTCAGTGGCAGTCGCGCGCGTCCGCTGATCAAGCCTGAAGCCTTGCGTGACGACCTGGCCTTCAACATGTGCCGCATCGTCGATTGGCGCGGCACGGTACAAAGCGCCTACGAGCGCGGCGTACGTCTACAGATCGAACTGCCGCCCGGCGCGGTGCTCACCGGGCTGGCGCGCCGGGTGTTCGAGCAGGGCACCGTGATTGCTTTCGACGGTGCGCGGCTCGATACCTTGCAGGCGCTGATGCGAGAGGAGGGCAGTCACCACTCCTAAAACCGACTCAGGCTTCGAACAACAAAAACAACATTCGAAATGCACTTTGAGGACTACAACAATGATTATTTACGGTGTGGCGCTGTTGGCGATCTGTACGCTGGCAGGGGTGATCATGGGTGACATGCTCGGTGTGTTGCTGGGTGTGAAGTCAAACGTCGGCGGTGTCGGGATCGCGATGATCCTGCTGATTTGCGCACGGTTGTGGATGCACAAGCGTGGCGGCATGACCAAGGATTGCGAGCTGGGCGTCGGCTTCTGGGGCGCCATGTATATCCCGGTGGTGGTGGCGATGGCGGCGCAGCAGAACGTGGTCACGGCGTTGCACGGTGGTCCGGTGGCGGTGTTGGCGGCGATCGGTTCGGTGGTGATCTGCGGCTGCACCATTGCCTTGATCAGCCGGACCCACAAAGGCGAACCCTTGCCCGATGAACCGGCGGATCTAACGCCGGTTGGCACTCCAGTGGGAGGTCGCTGATATGTGGGATCTCATCAAGAACGGTCTGGAGCACAACGGTCTGGTCACCGCATTCGCCTTTGTCGGCGTGATCATGTGGGTGTCAGTGGTGATCTCCAAACGCCTGACCTTCGGACGCATCCACGGTTCGGCGATTGCCATCGTCATCGGCCTGGTACTGGCCTGGGTCGGCGGCACGATGACCGGCGGGCAAAAAGGCCTGGCGGACTTGACGCTGTTTTCCGGCATCGGTCTGATGGGCGGCGCCATGCTGCGGGACTTCGCCATCGTTGCCACGGCATTCGAGGTGCAGGCCACCGAAGCGAAAAAGGCCGGTTTGATCGGTGTGATCGCGCTGCTGTTGGGCACGGTGCTGCCGTTTATTGTCGGCGCGTGCATGGCCTGGGCCTTCGGTTATCGCGATGCGGTGAGCATGACCACCATTGGCGCAGGTGCGGTGACTTACATCGTCGGGCCGGTGACCGGCGCGGCGATTGGCGCCAGTTCCGATGTGGTGGCGCTGTCGATTGCCACCGGCCTGATCAAGGCGATTCTGGTGATGGTCGGCACGCCGATGGCGGCGCGCTGGATGGGCCTGGATAACCCGCGCTCGGCGATGGTGTTCGGTGGGCTGGCCGGGACTGTCAGTGGCGTGACCGCCGGTTTGGCGGCGACGGACCGGCGCCTGGTGCCTTATGGCGCGTTGACCGCGACCTTCCACACCGGGCTTGGCTGCTTGCTGGGGCCTTCGTTGTTGTTCTTTATTGTTCGCGGGATTGTGGGCTGACCGTACCGACGCCATCGCGGGCAAGCCCGCTCCCACAGGGACAGCGCAGTTCCTGTGGGAGCGAGGCTTGCCCGCGATGCAGGCGACTCAGTTTCAAACCTGCCGATTGGCATACATCCGACACTCCGCCAGCAACGCCAGCAGATTCGGATCACGCTCCTTGGCCTTCAAGAACACCACGCCAATGTGCTGCTGCAACCGGTACTTTTCCTGCAACGGGATCAGCTTCACCCGGTTCTCGTAGACCGCCGCAATCCGCCCCGGCAGCAACGCATAACCCACGCCCGAACTGACCATGCTCAGCAGGGTGAAGATGTCGTTGACCTGCATCGCCACCTTTGGCTCGAACCCTGCCTGCTCGAATACCCGCTTGCCGTCCTGATGGGTGGCGAAGCCCTGGGTCAGGGTGATGAAGGTTTCGTCGCGGACTTCGGCCAGGTCGACTTCGGTTCGCTGGGCAAACTTCGAGTCGGCGGGGGTGGCGAGGAAGATGTCGTCGGAAAACAGCGGGATCTGCTCGCAATCCGGATCGTTGACAGTCTCGTCCAGCGACACCAGGGCGGCATCGACTTCCATGTTCTTGAGCTTGTAGAGCAGGTCGATATTGGAGCCCAGAATCAGGTCGATGTTGAGCTCGCTGCGGCGGATCTTCAAACCCATGATCAGCTGCGGCACGGTCTTCACCGTCAGTGAATACAGCGAGCCGAGTTTAAAGCGCTCAGCGGAGAACCCGGCGGCTTCGCGGGTCAGGCGCACACTTTCGACGACCTCCTGAATCAGCTTCTGCGCTCGCTCTTCCAGCACATACGCGCTTTCCAGCGGCGTCAGGTTGCGGCCTTCGTGCTTGAACAACGGGCAGCGCAGGGCGCTTTCCAGGGAATGAATCGCCCGATGTACGCTGACGTTGCTGGTCTGCAACTCGGCAGCGGCCCGTGCCAGGTTGCCGGTACGCATGAAAGCCAGGAACACCTCGAGTTTTTTCAGGGTCAACTCTTCATCGATCAGCATGGGGCGGACTCTTTTTGGTATCGGTCGATTGTGCCCGGTATTCACGGACCTTTGTAAGCGCTGGCTTGCCAGCGATAGCAAGCTTGAAAACAGCGCAAAATTCCATGGCTCCATCGCCGGCAAGCCGGCTCCTACAGGGGATTTGGGTTCTGTAACATTGCGCTTTTATGCTCCAGGCCCGAGCCTTGCGCTCTGCGGCAATGAATTTCGAGGTGAGTAACGCATGTATCACGGGGAAAGACTGAACGCCTGGACGCATCTGGTCGGGGCCGTGGCGGCGTTTGTCGGCGGGGTGTGGCTGATTGTGCTGGCCAGTCTCGACGGCAGCCCGTGGAAGATCGTCAGCATGGCGATCTACGCCTTTACCTTGCTGGTGCTTTACAGCGCATCGACCGTGTACCACAGCGTGCGCGGGCGCAAGAAAGCGATCATGCAGAAGGTCGATCACTTTTCGATCTATCTGTTGATCGCCGGCAGCTACACGCCATTCTGCCTGGTGACCCTGCGTGGGCCGTGGGGCTGGACGTTATTCGGGATCGTCTGGGGGCTGGCGCTGATTGGCATCCTGCAGGAGATCAAGCCGCGTTCGGAAGCGCGGATTCTGTCGATCGTGATTTACGCGGTGATGGGCTGGATTGTGCTGGTGGCGGTCAAGCCGTTACTCGCGGCATTGGGCGGCGCCGGGTTTGCGTGGCTGGCCTCGGGCGGTGTGTTGTACACCGTGGGGATTATCTTTTTTGCCCTGGACGACCGGCTGCGGCATGCCCATGGGATCTGGCATTTGTTCGTGATCGCGGGGAGTTTGCTGCACTTTGTGGCGATATTCTTTTATGTCCTCTAGACCGTGTAACGCCTATCGCCGGCAAGCTGAACTGGCCTAATTATTCCGGACACCTCTTAAGGGCGATATGATTTCGCCAACTTGGAGGTTCCATGAACGAAAGAAAGGTCTACACCCGCGAGTTCAAGCTTCAGGCTGCCAGCATGGTGCTTGATGATAACTGTCCGGTTCCAGATGTTTGTGCATCGCTGGATATTGGGCCCACCGCTTTACGGCGCTGGGTCGATCAGGTTCGCAAGGAACGCGAGGGACAGCCAGTCAAAGGCACCAAGGCGATTACCGAGGATCAGCGCCAGATCCAGGAGTTAAAAGCCAAGATCAAGCGCATGGAGATGGAAGCCGAGATCTTAAAAAAGGCTACCGCTCTCTTGATGTCGGATCCCGATCGTTTTCGATGATTGCGGAGCTTAGAGAGTCATTCCCGACCGCCTTGCTGTGTCGTGTTTTCGATGTGAAGCGCAGCAGCTTTTATGAGTGGCTTCAGCGGCTCGCCAAGCCGCAGGTCAGACGCGAGGAGCTCAAGCTGAAAGTGGTTGAGCTTCACAGCGAAAGCCGTGAAGCCATGGGCTCCAGGATGATCAGCAAGGGCCTGAATTCGCAAAACATAGCGGTCGGAAGGAGTCTTGTCAGAGCGCTGATGAGGGAGGCAAACATTGTCAGTAAACAACGCCAGCCGCATCCATTCAGGTCCAAGGGGGTTGAAGCATTTGTTGCGCCTAATCGACTCAAACGCAACTTCAAACCGACTGCTGTTGATCAGGTCTGGTGTGGCGACGTTACCAGTTTGATGGTGGGCAAGCGCTGGGTTCACCTGGCCATCGTAATTGACCTGTTTGCTCGTCGAGTCATTGGCTGGGCATTCTCTCTAGTCAATGACGCCAACTTGGTCAGCAAGGCGCTACGCATGGCGACAGAGGTACGAACCTGCCCGCCGGGGCTGATGTTCCACTCGGATCAGGGCTGTCAGTACACCAGCCGCAAGTTTCAAGAAGAACTGGCCCGCCACGGCATTTTGCAAAGCATGAGTCATCGCGGACAGTGCTGGGACAACGCTCCAACAGAGCGTTTTTTCGGCACACTGAAATCAGAATGGGTTCCCCGCAGCGGCTACAGCATGGTCGAGGAAGCAAAAACCGACATGGTGCGCTTCTTCATGTACTACAACCGCACCAGGCTCCACAGCTATAACAACTACCTGTCGCCAATAGCTATGGAGCAAAAAGCGGCATAAACACCGTAATCGGTGTCCGGGATTACTTGACCAGTTCAAGCCGGCTCCTACAGGATTGATGTCGGTCACGGTGTTGGCGGCAACCCGATACCTGTAGGAGCTGGCTTGTCAGCGATAGCGTCCTAGAAGTCACCCCAAAGCTGCTGGGCCACCGCCAACGCCACAACCGGCGCGGTCTCGGTGCGCAACACCCGAGGGCCGAGGCGGGCGGCATGGAAGCCGCTGGCCTTGGCCTGATCGACTTCGGCATCGGACAAACCGCCCTCCGGACCGATCAGGAATGCCAGACTTGAGGGTTTGGCGTGGCTCACCAAGGGCTCGGCCACCGGATGCAGTACCAGCTTCAACTCAGCCTGCGTCTGCTTCAGCCAGTCAGCCAACAACAGTGGCGGATGAATCACCGGCACTCGCGAGCGCCCGCACTGTTCGCAAGCGCTGATTGCCACCTGACGCCAGTGCAGCAGGCGTTTGTCGGCGCGTTCGTCCTTGAGCCGGACTTCGCAGCGTTCGGTGAAGATCGGTGTGATTTCAGTGACGCCAAGTTCCGTGGCTTTCTGAATCGCCCAGTCCATGCGCTCGCCCCGGGACAGGCCCTGGCCGAGATGGATTTGCAGCGGCGATTCGACCTGCCCGGCGAAGCTTTCATCGATCTGCACCACCACGCGTTTTTTGCCGACGTCGACCAGCCTGGCGCGAAACTCTTGGCCCGAGCCGTCGAACAGTTGCAACGCATCACCCTCGGCCATGCGCAGCACACGGCTGATGTAATGGGCCTGGGCTTCGGGCAACTCGTGCTCGCCGGTGCTCAGGGGGGCGTCGATGAAGAAGCGGGACAGTCTCATGATGAATCTCTAAAAATTGGATCGGAGTCGCATTTGTGGCTGACGGGCCTCTGTGGCGAGGGGGCTTGCCCCCGTTGGGGCGCGAAGCGGCCCCTAATTCGGCCATTGGGTTGCATCAGTTAAAACGCATTGGCCGTTTTACGACTGCTTCGCAGCCGAACGGGGGCAAGCCCCCTCGCCACAGGGTAATCAGTGACTGTCAGCCCGGATCACGGAACCCTGGATGGAAGTCCTTTGGTACCGCCACGCTGACACTGTCACGGGTCGCAATGTCGATCCCTTCGCTGGCCACTTCGGCGAGGAAGTCGATCTGCTCCGGGGTGATCACGTACGGCGGCAGGAAATACACCACGCTACCCAGTGGCCGCAGTAAAGCACCGCGCTCCAGGGCGTGCTGGAACACCTTCAGACCGCGACGTTCCTGCCACGGGTAAGCTTCCTTGCTGGCCTTGTCCTTGACCATCTCGATGGCCAGCACCATGCCGGTCTGGCGCACTTGCGAAACATTCGGGTGATCGACCAGATGCGCAGTGGACGAAGCCATGCGCTGCGACAGGGCCTTGTTGTTCTCGATGACATTGTCTTCTTCGAAGATGTCCAGGGTCGCCAATGCCGCCGCGCACGCCAGCGGGTTGCCGGTGTAGCTGTGGGAGTGCAGGAAGGCGCGCAGGGTCGGGTAGTCGTCGTAGAAGGCGCTGTAGACCTCGTCTGTAGTCATGCACGCCGCCAGCGGCAGATAGCCGCCGGTCAATGCTTTGGACAGGCACAGGAAGTCTGGACGGATACCGGCCTGTTCGCAGGCGAACATCGTTCCGGTGCGACCGAAGCCGACGGCGATTTCGTCGTGGATCAGGTGCACGCCATAGCGGTCGCAGGCTTCACGCAACAGCTTGAGGTACACCGGGTGGTACATGCGCATGCCGCCGGCGCCCTGGATCAGCGGCTCGACGATCACCGCCGCGACCGTGTCGTGGTTTTCGGCCAGGGTCTGCTCCATGGCGGCGAACATATTGCGCGAATGCTCTTCCCAGCTCATGCCTTCGGGGCGCAGGTAGCAATCCGGGCTCGGCACTTTGATGGTGTCCATCAGCAGCGCTTTGTAGGTCTCGGTGAACAGCGGCACGTCGCCCACCGACATCGCCGCCATGGTTTCGCCGTGGTAGCTGTTGGTCAGGGTGACGAAGCGCTTCTTGTTTGGCTGACCGCGATTGAGCCAGTAGTGAAAGCTCATTTTCAGCGCGACTTCGATGCAGGACGAGCCGTTATCGGCGTAGAAACACCGGGTCAGGCCTTCCGGCGTCATCTTCACCAGGCGCTCGGACAGTTCGATCACCGGTTGATGACTGAAGCCGGCAAGGATCACGTGTTCGAGCTGGTCGACCTGGTCCTTGATGCGCTGGTTGATCCGTGGGTTGGCGTGCCCGAACACGTTCACCCACCAGGAGCTGACCGCATCGAGGTAGCGTTTGCCTTCGAAGTCTTCCAGCCACACACCTTCCCCGCGCTTGATCGGGATCAGCGGTAGTTGCTCGTGATCTTTCATCTGGGTGCAGGGATGCCAGAGCACGGCGAGATCGCGTTGCATCCACTGATTATTCAGGCCCATTTTCACTCTCCTGGAGGCGGTCCGTTACCTGCGCGGACAAACAATCGCGCAAGCCTATGCAATGCGTGCCACGGGGACAACCCATTGTGTCGAATGAGCTACTTTGTTCAGGCCGATAGACGTTGCTGGCGGGTGTTTGAAGGCTGACGTATCCTTCGCGGTTCTTGAGCCGTCTGGCTCGCAAATACTGCTGTTTTCCTCGTGTAATTCCGGAGTTCGCTGAATGTCTGTCGGTTGGCTGCGCGCCTGTGCGCTGGTGATGTTGGGGCTGTTCAGCGTGTCTGCGCTGGCCAAGGATAAAACCGCGATCGTGATCGGCGGCGGCCTGTCGGGCCTGACTGCTGCGTACGAGCTGCAGAACAAGGGCTGGCAGGTCACTCTGCTGGAAGCCAAGTCGAGCCTGGGCGGCCGTTCCGGCATGGCCACCAGCGAGTGGATCGGCAACGACAAGGCCCAACCGGTACTGAACAAGTACGTATCGAACTTCAAGCTGAGCACCACGCCGGCCCCTGAGTTCGTGCGGACCCCAAGCTACCTGATCGATGGCGAGTATTTCTCCGCCGCCGACCTGGCGACCAAACAGCCGGCCACCGCCGAAGCGCTCAAGCGCTTCGACAAGACTGTGGATGACCTGGCGCGCTCAATCGACGATCCGCAGAACCCGGCCGCCAACAACACGCTGCACGCGCTGGATCAGATCAACGTGTCGAGCTGGCTCGACAAGCAGAACCTACCGGCCACCGCGCGCCAGTTGATCAACCAGCAGATCCGTACCCGCTACGACGAACCTTCGCGCTTGTCGCTGCTGTACTTCGCGCAGCAAAGCCGCGTCTACCGTGGTGTTTCCGATCGTGACTTGCGTGCCTCGCGCCTCGTCGGTGGCAGCCCGGTGCTGGCCCAGGCCTTCGTCAAGCAGCTGAAAATCATCAAGACCAGCTCCCCGGTCTCGGCGATCATTCAGGACAAGGACGGTGTGACCGTCAAAGTCGACAGCGTCGGTTATCAGGCTGACTACGTCGTGCTGGCCGTGCCACTGCGCGCCCTGAACAAGATCCAGATGACCCCGGCGCTGGACGCCCAGCACCTGGCGGCGATCAAGGGCACCAACTACGGTTGGCGCGACCAGATCATGCTCAAGTTCAAGACGCCGGTGTGGGAAAGCAAGGCGCGCATGTCCGGTGAGATCTACAGCAACGCCGGCCTGGGCATGTTGTGGGTCGAGCCTGCCCTGAAGGGCGGTGCCAACGTGGTGATCAACCTGTCCGGCGACAATGCGCGGGTGATGCAGGCGTTCGGCGACAAGCAGATGGTCGATCAGGTGTTGATCCGCCTGCACGCGTTCTATCCACAGGCTCGCGGTTCGTTCACTGGCTATGAAATCCGTCGCTACAGCACCGACCCGTCGATGGGCGGCGCTTACCTGGCCTTTGGTCCGGGCCAGATCAGCAAGTTCTGGCGCGTGTGGGAACGCCCGATTCAGCGCGTAGCCTTCGCTGGCGAGCACACCGACACCCTGTACCCTGGCACCCTGGAAGGCGCGCTGCGCACCGGTCAGCGAGCGGCCAGCCAGGTTGAAGACCTGGCGGCGGGCAAGTCGTTCGAACCGGCGAAAGTGGGCGCGGCCGCCGCGGCGGCGGGCGCTGGTGCGATGGCGGCGAAGAAAGGCAACTTCTTCAGCAACCTGTTCGGCGGCTCGGATGACGAGAAGAAGCCAGAGCCGGTCAAGGCACCTGAGCCAGTAGCACCTGCTCCTGTGCCAGCACCTGCCCCGGCCGTTGCACCGGCTCCGGTCGAAGCACCGAAGCCTGCGACTCCGGTAAAAGCAGAGCCGGCCAAAAAGGCTCCGGCGAAAACGCCAGCCAAGACCGAGGCGAAAAAAGCTCCGGCCAAGGCACCGGTCAAGAAGGCTGAGCCGGCGAAGAAGCCAGCGACCAAACCGGCTGCGACCCCGGCAACGGATGCCAAGGCGCAGTAACGGTCAGGCGTAAAAAAGCGCGGCTCAAGGGCCGCGCTTTTTTTTGCCTATCCTTCAAACGTGAGATATCCGATTTTACCTGAGGAATAACCAGGAATCGCACAATCCATGATTCCGGTCCTACACGTTTCGGCGATATATCAGACACTTCCCACAAAACAATCAGAAGGAAATTATATATATCCCCTGGCTTGAAACTTTATGCTCTTAAAAATTGGAGGGCGTATGAAAGCACTAGCAGCAATATTCATATTTACAACGCTTTATGGCTGTGCGGGTGGGCAGCTGTTTCCCAAAGGATACGGTCCTGAGTTGGTTTATAAATGCGATATAAATCCGTATGATCCTGATTGCTTACAGCCACCTCCAGTTTTAAAAAGCTCTTGAATAGGTAAGTAGTTGATCATTGTTAAAGAGGGCCTAATGAGAATTTCCATTCATATATCTGTTTGCCGTCCGGAAGCACTCTGACCAGCCTTTCCTTTGGCTTTGGAATGCGGCCAGGGACAAATCCAAAGCGAGCCCAGCGCAGGCTGCCCGTCCGTCCATCGTAAATGACTAGATTTCCGTCACCTTGCATGACCATACAAGCGTTGTACCAAAGCGATTTATCAGTGCTATGAGTGCTTTCGGCAATCCATAGACGCTTTCTAGATGGGTCGTATAAAAAGCCATTATTGCTGATTACAAACTGCAGTCGTTGATTCATTCTTTTTTGATATAAAGTCCTGCTATAAATTTGATTGGCATCCGCAACCCAAACTACAGCACCATTGTCGGTAATAACCAAATTTCCGTCAGCCTGCAACACCAATCGAAATTGTCCATTTTCAGACATGAGGTACTGTCCCGCCGACATCATTTGATTGGGGGCAGTAAAGGCGAGCCGTTTGCTTGGAATGGAGTGTAAGTAATAGCCATGTTTTTTTCCTTGTTCAATGAACTGTTGAGGTCTCATTGAACCAAGTTCAACTACGGAAGTGGCAATACATATTTATCGCTTGAATAAAAAAACCGTCGATGTTTAGCCTGAAGCAGAAAAGGAAAGGGCCGTCATCAGGTGTTTGGATCGGGGAGGGTGGAGCCTGCCAGGACGGCACCGGTCAAAAAACTGAATCGGAGAGCAGTGGAGCGGCCACTGAGACCACAGCGCAGTAACGTTCAGGCGAAAAAAAGCGGGGCTCACGGGCCGCGCTTTTTTTTGCCTGGAGAAAAACCGGGAGCAGAATCGAATAAACCATTTGATACAGGTGTTCACTGGTTTGTATTCACTTTTTCTCACAATTTCGACTTTAATCTTTCCTTAACCCTTCGCCTTCAGACTCTTGATCGCATTTTTCGATATTTCAAAGCGAAATTTTCCGCTTTAATTCGATAGATAACTCGATAGTCTTGGGCCAGCACTTACAGGGATCTAGGCAATGCAGCTACGTAACTCTACCTCCCGCTACGGCTGGGTCAGCATCTTCATGCACTGGGGCGTGGCACTGGCCGTGTTCGGTTTGTTCGCGCTGGGGCTGTGGATGGTCGACCTGGGTTATTACGACACATGGCGCAAGGCTGGGCCGGATCTGCACAAGAGCATCGGTTTGATCCTGTTGGGGGTCATGGTATTGCGCGTGTTGTGGCGCTTCATCAGCCCGCCGCCGCCAACGCTGACCAGCTACAGTCGCATGACGCGTCTGGGCGCCATGTTCGGCCACGCCTTTCTGTATTTCTGTCTGTTCGCTGTGATGATTGCCGGTTACCTGATTTCCACCGCAGAAGGTGTCGGGATTCCGGTGTTTGACTGGTTTGAAGTGCCTGCCCTGGTTTCCGGACTGCCGGACCAGGCAGATAACGCCGGTGCGATTCACCTCTACCTGGCGTGGGTGCTGGTAATTTTTTCCGGCCTCCATGCGTTGGCAGCATTGAAGCACCACTTTATCGACCGTGATGTGACCCTCAAGCGCATGCTGGGTCGCAAAGCCTGAAGTTCAACCTCGACTCCCAAGGAAAACAAAGCATGTTGAAAAAGACTCTCGCCGCTCTGGCAATCGGCTCTGCTCTGCTGTCCGCCAACGTGATGGCGGCTGACTACACCGTCGACAAACAAGGCCAGCACGCCTTCGTCGACTTCAAGATCAGCCACCTGGGCTACAGCTACATCACCGGTACCTTCAAGGACATCGACGGCACGTTCAGCTTCGACGCTGCCAAGCCTGAAGACAGCAAGATCGAATTCAACGTGAACACTGCCAGCGTCTTTACCAACAACGCTGAGCGCGACAAGCACGTCTCCAGCAAAGACTTCCTGAAAGTGGCTGATTTCCCCAAGGCTACCTTCAAGTCCACCAGCGTTAAATCCACCGGCAAAAACGCCGCTGGCAAAGACACTGCCGACGTGACCGGCGACCTGACGATTGCAGGCGTAACCAAGCCAGTGGTGGTCAAGGCCACGTTCCTGGGCGAAGGCAAGGATCCATGGGGCGGCTACCGTGCTGGCTTCGAGGGTACCTTCAGCATCAAGCGTTCCGATTTCGGCAAGATGATGGACCTGGGTCCACAGTCTGACGCCGTGGATATGTACGTAACGTTTGAAGGTGTTAAAGCGAAGTAATGCTGAGCCTGTAGGAGCTTGCTTGCCAGCGAAGGCGTAATTGGCGACGCCACAGAAATCAGGGTGATCCCATCGCCGGCAAGCCGGCTCCTACAGGTCCTGTGTTGATGCATTAAAAAATGCCCCTGATCTCGCGATCAGGGGCATTTTTCATTGCGGCGATAACTCAGCGATTGCGGGTCAGCAGCGCTGGTTTCTCACCACGGGGACGGCTTGGCAGTTGATCCAGTTGCTCAGGTGTCGGGAAGCGGTCGGCTTTGGACTCCTTGTGCATGATCTTCGGCGCCGGGCCACGCGGGTTCTGCACAGCCGGTTCCGAACGTGGCGGCTCATCACGGGCCGGGCGACGATTGCGCGAGTCTTCGCGGCGGGCCTGGCCGTCGCGCGGTGCGCCACTGCGAGGGCCGCTGCGCTTGGCCGGTGGAGTGCCGGTGCTGGCGCCATCGCTGTTGCGTGGACCGCTCTGGCGACCTTGTGGTTTGCCGGAACGTGGAGCGCCCGAACCCGCAGCGGTGCCTTGTGCCGATGCACCTGGACGGCGACCACGGCCTTGAGCCGGTTTCTGCTGCGGCACGTAGTCGACGCGGTTACCGAAGTTATCGATATCGTCGTCCAGGAACTCGTCCGGGGCGCGGTCAGCGGCGGCACGAGGAGGCTGAGACGGACGCTGTTCGCGAGCCGGAGTGCCTTCGCGTGGCTTTTGCTGGCGGGCCGGACGCTCGCCGCGCTCACCCGCCGGTTTTTCCTTGCCCTTGTCTTTGCCTTTGTCCTTGCGACCGCCACCGCTGCCGTTCGGACCATCGCCGCGCGGGCCACGTGGATTACGCGGGTTGCGCATGTCCGGACGCTCGCGCACTTCAGGCTTTTCCGCCTCGATGGTGCTGGCATCGAAGCCCATCAGGTCGCCGTCGGCGATTTTCTGTTTGGTCATGCGTTCGATGCTTTTCAGCAGTTTTTCTTCGTCCGGGGCTACCAGCGAGATCGCCTCGCCCGAACGACCGGCACGGCCGGTGCGGCCGATGCGGTGTACGTAGTCTTCATCGACGTTCGGCAACTCGAAGTTGACCACGTGTGGCAACTGGTCGATGTCCAGGCCGCGGGCGGCGATATCGGTGGCCACCAGGATGCGCACGGTACCGGCCTTGAAGTCGGCCAGGGCTTTGGTGCGGGCGTTCTGGCTCTTGTTGCCGTGGATCGCGACGGCGCTCAGGCCGTGTTTGTCCAGGTACTCGGCCAGGCGGTTGGCGCCGTGCTTGGTGCGGGTGAACACCAGCACCTGTTCCCAGGCGCCGGCCGTGATCAGGTGAGCCAGCAAGGCACGCTTGTGGCTGGCCGGCAGACGGAATACGCGTTGTTCGATGCGCTCGACCGTGGTGTTCGGCGGCGTGACTTCGATGCGTTCCGGGTTGTGCAGCAGCTTGCCGGCGAGGTCGGTGATGTCCTTGGAGAAGGTCGCCGAGAACAACAGGTTCTGGCGTTTGGCCGGCAGTCGCGCCAGCACTTTCTTCACGTCATGGACGAAACCCATGTCGAGCATGCGGTCGGCTTCGTCCAGCACGAGGATTTCCACGTGGGACAGATCGACGCTGCCTTGGCCGGCCAGGTCGAGCAGACGACCAGGGCAGGCCACCAGCACGTCTACGCCACGGGCCATGGCCTGAACCTGCGGGTTCATGCCGACACCGCCGAAGATGCAGGCGCTGACGAACTTCAGGTCGCGGGCATAGACCTTGAAGCTTTCATGCACTTGGGCTGCGAGTTCGCGAGTCGGGGTCAGGACCAGTACGCGCGGCTGGCGCGGGCCGTGACGCTGGGATTTGTCCGGGTGACCGTTGGGGAACAACCGCTCCAGGATCGGAAGGGCGAAACCGCCGGTTTTACCAGTACCTGTCTGTGCCGCAACCATCAGGTCGCGACCTTGCAACACGGCGGGAATAGCCCGCTGTTGCACCGGAGTAGGCTCGGTATAGCCCGCCGCCTCGATAGCGCGGACTAAAGCCTCGGAGAGACCGAGGGAAGCAAAGGACATGAGAAATCCTGTTTTAGTTAGGGCTTGGCCCAATGGGAGTCTTGCCTGGCGCGAATGGCGTTTAAGGAGACGCTATCCCGTCCGGTCCTGCTGGGTCTCGAAGGCTCGTCTGCAAGTGCTCGCGCGGGCTGAAAGCTGCGCAGTAGCGGGGTTGAGATGCCTTTAACGATTCCGAGCGTCCGGGCGTGAGCCTGGCGGGAAGGCCGGAGTATAACAGAGCAATCACTGCGCGCCGCTTTCCTGCTGCTCAACGGTTTTTTCCGTGGCGACCCTGGCCTTTTCAGTCATCACGCTAGCGCCCGGTTCCGCGCCGTAGCGGGCGCTCAGTTCAGCATAGGCGGGTTCGCGTTTGAAGCGTTTGAGTTCGGCGCCGAAACGCTGCACCAGCAGGTCCATGCCTGCATTGCGCCGCACCGCGAGAAACTGGCTTTGCTGGCTGATGACCGTGGGGTTCTCGGTGATCTTGTCGCGGATGCCCAGTTCGTCGAGCAAATGCTGGCCGACCCGGCGGTCGGTGATCAGCAGGTCAATGCGCCCGCGTACCAGTTTGCCGAAGTTGGCTTCATGGGTGGGGGCCGGCTCGCGGGTGAACAGCTTCGAATCGCTGAAATCCTTGCTGTACAGGTAACCCGGCGAGGTGCCGATGGTCAGGCCGCGCAAGTCATCGAGGGTGCGAAACGGATGGGGCCGGTCATTGGCGTAGAACATCACGAACTGGACTTCAGACAGTGGTTCGCTGGGGTAGAGCAGGGTCGCATCACGTTCGTCGCTGTGAAAGATGTCCAGCGCGCCGTCGGCCTGCCCGGTTTCAAGCATCGACAGGCAACGTTTCCATGGCAGGAACTGCCACTCCACTTCGATGCCCAGGCGATTGAAGACAATGGCGGTGGTTTCGTAGTCCAGGCCTAGTGATTTGCCATTGTCTTCGTACACATAAGGCGCCCACGGCTCCGTGACAATGCGCAACTTCTCGCCCCGGGCGGCGAAACTCAGGCAAGTGAAAACAAGCAAGGCGATTAACTGCGTGATCAAAGGCATGGGCTGAGATTACGACGAGAAACCGCAAAGAGCCAGAAACTGACCGCAGATGCTCTAAGTCCGTGGATTGCCGCACATTAATAGTGCGTGAAAGCAAAAGATCGCAGCCTGCGAAAGCTCCTACAGGAGCTGTCGAAGAATGCGATCCTTTGATTTTGCTTAGTCGCTTTCAGCTTGAAGCTGGTAGCTGTTTCAGCGAGGCAACTTCAGGTTATTCCACACCGCCAGGCTCGCTTCAGCCTGGTTCAATGTGTAGAAGTGCAGCCCTGGAGCGCCGCCCTGCAGCAGTTGTTCGCACATTTCGGTGATGACCTGTTCGCCAAAGCGCTGAATGCTCTGGGTGTCGTCGCCGTAGGCTTCCAGCTGCTTGCGGATCCAGCGCGGGATTTCCGCGCCGCAGGCATCGGAGAAGCGCGCCAGTTTGCTGTAGTTGGTGATCGGCATGATGCCCGGCACGATCGGGATGTCTACGCCCAGCGCCCGTACGCGTTCCACGAAGTAGAAGTAGCAGTCGGCGTTGAAGAAGTACTGGGTGATCGCACTGTCGGCGCCGGCATTGGCCTTGCGCACGAAGTTGGCGACATCGTCTTCGAAGTTGCGCGCTTGCGGATGCATTTCCGGGTAGGCGGCGACTTCGATGTGGAAATGATCGCCGGTTTCTTCACGAATGAATTCCACCAGGTCATTGGCGTGGCGCATTTCGCCACTGGCCATGCCCATGCCCGAAGGCAGGTCACCGCGCAAGGCGACGATACGCTTGATGCCGGCAGCCTTGTACTGGGCCAGCAGGCCGCGCAAGTCGTCCTTGCTATCGCCCACGCAGGACAGGTGCGGAGCAGCAGGGATTTTGACTTCGCTTTCGAGCTGCAACACGGTGTTGAGCGTGCGATCACGGGTCGAACCGCCGGCGCCGTACGTGCAGGAGAAGAAATCAGGGTTGTAGGTAGCCAGCTGACGAGCAGTGGCGAGCAGCTTTTCATGCCCAGCATCGGTCTTCGTAGGGAAGAACTCGAAGCTGTAGCGACGATCTTGGGACATGGGAATACCCTTGAAAACGCGTAAGCCTGTGGAACCGGTATGTCCGCTACACCGCTAATCGCTGGCAAGCCAGCTCCTACAGAGTTTGCGTCGTACCGTTATGTTGCGTATGAGCGCTCACTTCTAGGAGCCGGCTTGCTGGCGATGCAGACGACGCAGTGCACAAGGCGCACTGCGATCGTGAGCAAACCAGCGGCGTATCAGTAGCGGTAAGCGTGCGGCTTGAACGGACCTTCGACGGTCACGCCGATGTAGTCGGCCTGGGTCTTGGTCAGTTGAGTCACAACGCCGCCGAAGCCACGGACCATTTCCAGGGCCACTTCTTCGTCGAGTTTCTTCGGCAGTACTTCAACGGTCAGGCGCTCGGCTTTCTGGGCTGGCGACAGGTCGGCGTACTTCTGGCCGAACAGGAAGATCTGCGCCAGAACCTGGTTGGCGAACGAACCGTCCATGATGCGGCTCGGGTGGCCGGTTGCGTTACCCAGGTTAACCAGACGGCCTTCGGCCAGCAGGATCAGGTAGTCGTCGTTCTGTGGGTCGAAGTCGCCAGCGCCGGTACGGTGGATCTTGTGAACTTGTGGCTTCACTTCTTCCCATGCCCAGTTCTTGCGCATGAAAGCGGTGTCGATTTCGTTGTCGAAGTGGCCGATGTTGCAGACAACAGCGCGCTTCTTCAGGGCTTTGAGCATGTTCGAATCGCAAACATTGACGTTGCCGGTGGTGGTCACGATCAGGTCGATCTTGCCCAGCAGCGCTTTGTCGATGCTTGCTTCGGTACCGTTGTTGATACCGTCGATGAACGGCGAAACCAGTTCGAAACCGTCCATGCAGGCTTGCATGGCGCAGATCGGGTCGACTTCGGAGACTTTAACGATCATGCCTTCCTGACGCAGGGACTGAGCGGAGCCCTTGCCCACGTCACCGTAGCCGATCACCAGCGCTTGCTTGCCGGACAGCAGGTGGTCGGTGCCGCGCTTGATCGCATCGTTCAGGCTATGACGGCAGCCGTACTTGTTGTCGTTCTTGCTCTTGGTCACCGAGTCGTTGACGTTGATGGCCGGGATTTTCAGCTCGCCCTTGGCCAGCATGTCCAGCAGGCGGTGCACGCCGGTGGTGGTTTCTTCGGTCACGCCGTGGACGCGATCCAGAACAGCTGGGTACTTCTTGTGCAGCAGCTCGGTCAGGTCGCCGCCGTCGTCGAGGATCATGTTGGCATCCCAAGGTGCGCCATCCTTCAGGATGGTTTGCTCTAGGCACCACTCGTACTCTTCTTCGGTTTCACCTTTCCAGGCGAAAACCGGGATGCCTGCAGCGGCGATGGAAGCGGCGGCCTGATCCTGAGTCGAGAAAATGTTGCAGGACGACCAGCGCACTTCGGCACCCAGGGCAACCAGGGTTTCGATCAGCACGGCAGTCTGAATGGTCATGTGGATGCAGCCGAGGATCTTCGCACCCTTGAGCGGTTGCTCTTCGGAGTACTTGCGACGCAGACCCATCAGGGCTGGCATTTCGGATTCGGCGATGATGGTTTCGCGACGGCCCCAGGCAGCCAGGGACATGTCGGCGACTTTGTAGTCGGTGAAATCTGCAGGCGTGTTGACAGCGCTCATGAAGAGCCTCCATTCGTAATGTATGCGAATGGGCGCCGTTGTGCGTTTAGTGTCTGGCTTAAGGCCAGGCAACGCCCCATCCGAGCCTGACAGGTCTAGCCTGCTGCAGCGCCCCTCGGACAGGTGGCGGGAAAACGGTATCAAGTGATGATGACCGTTTTGAAACGGTGGCGATTATAGCGGGCTATGCTGATCTTCCAAAGCGTTTCTGTCGGTCAATGTCCGAACGGTAATCGAGACCATAGTCGATGCTCAATAGAGCTCTAGGTCGGGCTCTGCCATGATGGTCAGCATCATTCGGCAAGACGCTCAGGAGTGAATATGAATTTCCACACCCGCAAATGGGTAAAACCCGAAGACCTCAACCCTAACGGCACTTTGTTCGGCGGCAGCCTGTTGCGCTGGATCGACGAAGAGGCGGCGATCTACGCCATCGTCCAGTTGGGCAATCAGCGCGTGGTCACCAAGTACATTTCCGAAATCAACTTCGTCAGCGCCTCGCGCCAGGGCGACATCATCGAACTGGGTATCACGGCTACCGAGTTTGGCCGCACCTCGATCACCCTGACGTGTGAAGTGCGCAACAAGATCACCCGCAAGAGCATCCTCACCGTTGAAAAAATGGTGTTCGTGAACCTCGGCGAAGACGGTTTGCCGGCGCCTCATGGCCGGACCGAGATCAAGTACGTCAAGGATCAGTTCCAGGATGATGCCAGCGTCGAGTGATGCAAGACCTGTAGGAGCGAGCATGCTTGCGATGGACTCGAGAACGCCGCTGGGTGTCAGGTGCCCAGCGTTATCGTTAACGGCCATCGCGAGCATGCTCGCTCCTACAGAACGGAATCCCCGTTGCACAGGTCATAGCTAAATAGCCCGCCACCGGTTGCGCATCCCATGAACTCGGCACACGACGGCAAGACCCCGAACCTCTCGGCGCAAGAAGAGCACGAAGTCGAAAAGAGCCAGCCGCCCCGTGCCGCGGTATTGCACGAGATCATCCGTACCCAGGGCGACCAGGAACTGGAGCGCAGCATTGCGGCGTTGTGGTGGTCGGCGCTGGCAGCGGGGTTGACCATGGGCCTGTCGCTGATGGGGATGGGGTTGCTCAATTCGCGCCTGCCGGATGGCGAAGGATTCAAGGTGATCGCGAGCTTCGGCTATTGCGCCGGTTTTCTCGCGGTGATCCTGGCCCGCCAGCAACTGTTCACCGAAAACACCCTGACCGCCGTGCTGCCGGTGATGACCAAGCCGACACTGGCCAACTTCGGCCGACTGCTGCGGTTATGGGCGGTGGTATTGATCGGCAACCTCTGCGGCACCTTGCTGGTGGCGTACGTGATGCTGGAGCTGCCGATTTTCGACAGCAAGACCGATGTCGCCTTTCTTGATATCGGGCGCAAGGTCATGGAGAACCACGCCAGCCAGATGTTTGCCAAAGGCATCATTTCCGGATGGATGATCGCCACCATGGTCTGGATGATTCCATCCATGGAGAGCGCCAAGATGTGGATCATCATCCTCATCACCTATCTTATGGCGCTGGGAGATTTCACCCACATCGTGGTCGGTTCGCTGGAGGTCTCGTATCTGGTGTTTGCCGGCGAGCTGCCGTGGCGTGATTTCTGGCTGGTGTTCGCCGGGCCGACGCTGGCGGGGAACATCATCGGTGGCAGTTTTATTTTCGCGCTGATCAGCCATGCGCAGATTCGCAGCGAAAGCGGGCCGCCGAGCAAAGGTGATCAGGCAGCACCTGTCGCGAAGGAATAGTGCTTTGAAACATAACGCTACGAATTCAATGAAGCATCAATCTGGTGGTGGAGTGAGAGCGTGAGACTTGCTGTATCCTGCGAACGCTTCCCATTCAGCAAAGACGGATCTTTATGCAATTCTCAGGGTTGTTCCCGACGCGCCTGATCGGCGCACTTACACTACTTGCCGTAACGCTTGGCGCAGCCCAGGCAAAGGATGATGGTACCGATCCGTCGGTGACGATCGAGAAAGAAATCCAGGCGAATGTGATCAATGCCGACGGCAGTTTTGTCGTCACCAGTGACACCGTGATCCTGATCAACGAAGAGCGGGCTATCAAGGAACAGGCCCAGCGCTCGTTGAGTTACAACAGCACCCTGGAAACCCTGGACGTCATCCACGCGTACACGGAAAAACCTGATGGCCGCAAGGTGGCGGTTCGGCCTGAGCAGATTAAGGAGCAACAAGAGCTTGCTTCGGCGCAGGCACCAATGTTTCAGGATACGCGGGTCAAAGTGGTGATTTTTCCCGAGGTAGCCATCGGTGATCGAATGGTGCTTCAGTTCAAAAAGACCCGCACCACGGCGCTGTTCCCCGGACAATTTGAAGACTTGTCTTATCCCGCGTTCAACCCCACCCGACAGTTCACGCTGATTTATGACTTGCCCGCCGACATGCTCCTGTATGCCGATGCCAAAGGCTTTGCCGCGAGTACACCGGCTGCGGCGCCTGGGCGCAGGATTTATCGCTGGGACTACGTGCCCGCCCAAAAGGCCCGGATCGAGCAGGGTGCGGTTTCGTACCTCGATTACGGTCAATACCTTGCAGTCTCGACCTTCACGGATTTTGCTGCGTTCGCCAAAGCCTATGATTCACGGGCGAAGGTCAATGTCACGCCGAAGGTTCGGGAGCTGGCCAGCTCGCTCACTGCTCATCTGGACAACCCGCGGGCCAAGGCTATTGCCCTGAGCGAGTGGGTGCGCAAGAACATCCGTTATGTGGCGGTCTATGTTGGCCCGGGTGGTGTTGTGCCGCATCCGGTGGAAACGATTCTGGCAAACCGTTATGGCGACTGTAAGGACCACGTGGCCTTGCTCGAAGCCTTGCTGGCGGCAGTGGGAATCGAAAGCACGCCAGCGCTGGTCAGCCTGGGCAATGCCTATCTGTTGCCTGAAGTGCCGACGCTGGGTGTGCTCAATCACGCGATTACCTTTGTGCCGGGTCTCAATCTGTACCTGGACTCTACGGCCGAGGGAATTGCGGGTGGTTATCTGCCGTTGATGGTCCTGGACAAGCCCGTCGTCCTGACCAAAACCGGGGTTGTCGCCCGTACCCCGGCAGTTCAGGAGAACAAGGTTGAAAACACCTTGTTGTACAAGGTTTCGTCGAAAGGCGCGGCAGAGTTTACCCATCAATCCAATGTGACCGGTTGGGCCGCGGAGATGAATCGCTATGGTGCCAGGTCAACCAAACCCGCGGATCGAGACTTGATGATCCAGCAGTTTCTGATGTCCTACGGCCTCAATGGCAGTGGCAAGATGGAGACGGGGAGCCTGGAGGGCACAGACAACCATTTTGAGCTCAATTTGGTTGGGCGCGTGGAGAATCTGGTGAGCCTGCCCGGGCCTGTCGGTGTGCTGACTATGAGCAGTCTGGTGGGCGGCATCGCGCAAAACGTGTTCAGCCTGCTCATTGAGCCGGAGCGCACCCAGGCATTCGCGTGCTTCTCCAGCGTGATTGAAGAACAGGCAAGGTTCGAGTTCGCGAAAGAGATCGGCATTCTTGCCGCTCCCAGAGATGTATCGTTGAGCCATGAGCGCTTTGACTATAGTGCGAACTACACTAGGGCAGACAACGCCGTTGTGGTTAAACGGCGTTTTGCCTTCAAGCACCCGCAAGTGGTGTGCACGCCTCAAGATTTCGAGGCCATGAAGGCGTCGGCCGAGTTGGTCCTCCGTGATCTGAAAAGCCAGATCATCGTACAGTCGCTTTAAGAGGCATGGTGAGGCTGGGCTTTATCTCCCGCCTCAGCCGGATACATTGACCAGTGTTACGGCGTGTCGCTGCCGATAGATAAAGTAAAGCGCGACCAATACGGTCAATCCGCTTACCAGTGCGCCCGTCCACGGCAAGTCCGCCAGATCCGCACCGCTGGCCACCACCAGGCCGCCGATCCAGGCTCCGGTGGCGTTACCGAGGTTGAAGGCGCTCTGGTTCAAGGTCGAACCCAGGTTGGGCGCCTCAGAGGCCTGATCGATGATCAGCAGTTGCAGGATCGGGCACAGGGCGAAGGCGAACGTCCCCCACAGCACCAGCGTGATCGCCGCCGGAATTGCCGAATGGCTGGTTTGCGTGAACGCCGCCAGCACCACCAGTACAGCCAGCGCCATGCCCACCAGCGAAGGCAGCAAACGGCTGTCCGCCAGACGCCCACCGAGCATGCTGCCTGCGGTCAAGCCAACGCCGAACAACAGCAGCATGATGGTGACGCCGTGCGGGCTGACGCCAGTGATGTCCTGCAGGATCGGCGCGATGTAAGTGAACACACTGAACAGGCTGGTCGAGGCCAGCACACTCATGCCCAGGGCCAGCAATACATTGGCCTTGCCCAGCACCTTGAACTCGCTGGCCAGGTTGGCTTTATCCATCGCGATGTTTTTCGGCAGCCAGACCCATTGCGCAATCGCGGCCAGCACCCCGATCACCGATACCGCCCAGAAGGTTGAGCGCCAACCCGCGTATTGCCCGAGGGCGGTGCCCAACGGCACGCCGAGCACATTGGCCAGGGTCAGGCCGGTGAACATCATGGCAATTGCCTGGGCGCGTTTGTTCGGTGCGACCAGCCCGGCGGCGACCACCGAACCGATGCCGAAAAATGCGCCATGGCACAGTGCGGTGATCACTCGCGCGGCCATCAGCGTCGCGTAATTCGGCGCCAGGGCGCAGAGCATGTTGCCGAGGATGAACATCAGCGTCATGCCCAGCAGGGTGGCTTTGCGCGGCATGTTGGCGGTGCCGACGGCGAGGATCGGTGCACCGAATACCACACCCAGGGCATAACCGGTGATCAGCAATCCGGCATCGGGAATGCTCACGCTGAGGTCGCGGGCGACGTCGGGCAACAGGCCCATGATGACGAATTCGGTAGTGCCGATGCCGAAGGCGGCAACAGCGAGGGCAAGCAAAGCGAGTGGCATGCGCAAGGTCTCTGTCGGTAGTCTTGACGCTGTGATCAGGCATACGCATGCCAAAGACCGTTCTCGGGGAGAGCGGGGCAGGGGCAGATTTTATTGGAATTGGTCTGTGCGCAACTGAGTGCGGCGTGGTCGTTTGCAGTATAAACAGCTGCTGACATATGGCGAATCAATTCTCTACCGAACACTGTAGGAGCGAGCTTGCTCGCGATGGACGTGAACGAAGACGCGTATTTGCCGGTTGGCTGCGTTGCCCTCACGTTTTTCGCGAGCAAGCTCGCTCCTACAAGGGGTGGGGTCAATATAAGGAGTAGGCCGTGCTTGCAACGGTATTGGTGTTGGTGGCGGCGCTGTTGCACGCGGCGTGGAATACCCTGATCAAGTTCAGTGCGGAGCGGCTGTTGGTGGTGGCCTGCATGGACAGCGTGGCGCTGCTCTTTGTCGCGCTGATGTTGCCGTTCCTGAGCCTGCCGCCGCTGGAAATCTGGCCGTGGATCCTGGCATCGGCGGCGTTCGAATTGCTCTATCGCTATTTACTGATCCAGGCCTATCGGGTCGGCGACCTTGGGTTGGTCTATCCATTGATGCGCGGTCTGTCACCGTTGGTGGTACTGGCACTGACGCTGATCTTTGCCGGGGAAGTACTGACTCATCAACAGATTTTCGGAATCCTGCTGATCCCGTTCGGCATGCTGTGCCTGCTCTGGCAGGGCGGCGGCGGTGCGCGTTTGCCGTGGTCGATGCTGCCGGTAGTGGCGTTGATCGGCCTGTGCATCGGTTGCTACACCTACATCGACGGGCAGGCATTGCGGCGCTGGTCCCATCCTCTGGATTACTTGGTCTGGGTCACTCTGTTCAGTGCCTGGCCGTTTCCGTTGTTGGCACTGGTACGCAAACGACCCGCGTTCATGCTGTTCTGGCGCGAACAGTGGCGGTTGGGCCTGGCAGTCGGGTTTTGCGTGTTGTTCAGCTACGCTTTGGTGCTTTGGGCGATGCAATTGGGCTCGATTGCAGAAGCCGCAGCGTTGCGCGAGATCAGCGTAATTCTCGTGGTGCTGTTTGGCATGCGTTATCTCAAAGAACCTTTTGGCGGGCCGCGCCTCTTAGCCTGTGGACTGGTGCTGATTGGCATATTGGTGATGAAGTTTTGATCGCCGTTGATGGATTTGATTTTCTACAACATGAAGAAGGGACTGCGTAATGACGGTTGCTCTGTGGTGCATTTTGATTGCGATCTTCCTGCCGTACCTGTGCACGGGTGTCGCGAAGGTCAGTGGCGGGTACCGACTGAAAGACAATCATGATCCACGAGGGTTTCTCGATTCCCTGGAGGGCTTGGGCAAGCGGGCGAATGCGGCGCAGTTGAACAGTTTTGAAGTGACACCGGCGTTTGCAGCCGCGGTGATCGTGGCGCACCTGGCGGGCAACGCCGAGTTGGTGACAATCAATGTGTTGTCGGTGTTGTTCATCACCAGCCGTTTGCTTTACATCATTTTCTATCTGGCGGACCTGGCGACGCTGCGGTCGTTGATGTGGTTCGTGGGGATGGGGCTGATCGTGAGTTTCTTTGTGGTGTCGGTCTGACAGATCTCCAGGGTTTTTGCCGGGTAGCGCAAATCCTGTAGGAGTCGGCTTGCCGGCGATAGCGAGGTGTCAGGCAACATCGTTGCTGATCAATCCGCCGCCATCGCCGGCAAGCCGGCTCCTACAGGTCAGGGTTTGGTCTTCTCGGCATCCGCCACCTGCGGCACTTGCGGCAACGCCGCACCTTTGGGCCAGAGCATCCAGATCTGTCCCTGCTGCTTCATGTCCCCGGCCAGTTGCCCGGCCGCATCGCCGGTGCCCCAGAACAGATCCGCCCGAACTTCACCGGCAATTGCACCACCAGTGTCTTGAGCTGCCACCGGTCGAACCAGCGCGGTACCGTCCGGTCTGGTGGTGGACAGCCACAACAGGCTACCCAGCGGAATCACCTTTCGATCCACCGCCGCACTGTAACCGGCGGTCAACGGTACGTTCAGCGAGCCGCGCGGGCCTTCGTTGCTGTCCGGGTTGCGGGTGAAGAACACATAGCTGGGGTTGCTGCCGAGCAGTTCGGGAATCCTAGACGGATTGGCCTTGGCCCAGGTGCTGATGGCGCCCATGGTCACGTCTTCTTTTTTCAGCTCGCCCTGTTCCACCAGCCAGCGACCGATCGGTCGATATGGATGGCCATTCTGGTCGGCGTAAGCAATACGCAACTGGCGGCCATTGTCGAGCTGGATACGACCCGAACCCTGGATTTGCAGGAACTGCAGGTTCATCGGATCGGTCAGCCAGGCCACGACCGGCGCCTTGACCCCTTTGCTTTCGATGGTTGCCGCATCGTCGTACGGCTTGAGTACGCGACCTTCGAGCCGACCGCGCAGGCGTTTGCCCTTGAGTTCCGGGTAAATGCTGTCGAGGGCGACGATGATCATGTCCTCGGGGACGCCATAGACCGGGACGTTGGCAACGCTGGTCTGGGTCAGGCTTCCGGGATAGACCGGTTCGTAGTAGCCGGTGATCAAACCGTTGGGGTTGTCGTTGGCGGCGCGCAGGCCATAGACATCGAGGTTCTGCTTGAGGAAGCCGCGAATGTCGCTGGCGGTTTGCGGCACGTTGGCCGCCGCTGCGCAGGTGCCACCCCAGACCGGGTCGGCCTTGAGTCGGGTGCAGGCGCTGCGCCACGATCCGAAACCGGCAACCAGGTCGCTGTCGGACACCGCCGGCAGGGCTTCCCATGTGGCGCTGGAGTAGGTGGCCAGGGCGTGGGTTTTCGGTTGTTGTTTGTCGCCTCCGGTGCAGCCCGCGAGCAGGGCCACCATCGGCAGGGTCCAGGCCAGGCTGTGACGCCATGCCTTGAAACAGCTGTTCATGGAGTGATTCCTTTGTCGGTTGCCTGGACGCTCCATGCGCTCAAGCAACCCTTATTGATAATAGGGCTATTGGTCTTTGCCGATGACGCGAGGATACTGGCCGCCGTTTCCCGTGACCTGAAGCCACCATGACTCTTAAAAGACTTTCTGTTGTATTGCTGGCCTGCCTGACATTGTCCGCTTGTGGCGGAGTCGACCCCAATTCGCCGCTCGGCCAGCGCAAGGCCATTTTCAAGCAGATGCTCAAGACCGGTGAAGACCTGGGCGGCATGCTGCGTGGGCGCATTCCGTTCGATGGCCCGAAGTTCGCCGAGGGCTCGGTGAAACTCGATGCGCTGTCCCGTGAGCCGTGGCAACACTTTCCGCAGGTCCGCGAGGAAGATCACACCAGCGCCAAGAGCGATGTCTGGGAGCAGCAGGCGCGTTTCCAGGCCATGGCCCGTGATCTTGAATCCGCCACCGGTGAATTGGTGATTGCCAGCCAGGTTCAACCCTACAAGGCCAGCAACCTGGGGCCGGCGGTGCAGAAAGTCGAAGATGCTTGCAGTGCATGTCATAAGGCGTTTCGGGATCATTGATTGGCGTTGCTCGCGAAGGCTGCTTTGGCAGCATCAAAGATCCCTGTTCTTACTTATCCAGCTCATCCAGTGCGTCTTGCAGTTCCTTGCGGGCATCGGCGAGTTTGTCTTTGCGCTTGTTGATCTTGTCGGGGTCGCCTTTGCTCATGGCTTTGTCGAGGTCTGCCTGACGCTTGCTGACTTCGTGCCTGGCGTCGAGCACCTTGTTTTCCCGTTCCTTCTTCAGCGAGGCATCGGTGCAGTTCGCTTCGACTTCGCTCAGGGCTTTTTCCAGGCCGGCCTGCTGGTCGGCGTTGCCGTGGACCTTGGCCAGTTCGATCTGGTTGACGATGCCTTGCTTCTTGGCGGCGCAACCGGTCAGCCCCGGTGCTTCCTCGTCCGCCATCAACGGAGTGGCCAGCACGCTGCAGAGGGTCAACAGGGCGAGCGGTGAAAGAAGTTTCATAAAAGCTCCATGTAAGAAGGCAAGCGGGCGGTGTGGCAATGGCTTGTTGGAGCCCGGCGGTCCCCTTGGGGTTCCCGCTGGGCGCAAGGCTGACTGCTAAAAGCCGTCAATCCCCGCATCACGTAACGTTTCACTCAAGGCCAGGACCTGCGAATCGCGGAAAAAGGCGGTCAGTTGCCCCGCGCGTCCTGGCCCGATACCAGCCTCGGTCTGCCATTGTTCGATGTCTCGCTGCGCCAGAGCCTGCCATGAATCGCCGAGGTGCGCCTGACCTGTCGGCGGCAATCCCAGGGCTTTCAGCCAGTGTGCGAACGGACGTTGCCGGGCTTGGTTGAAGCTGTCCGCAAGACGAGCCGCGCTGCGCTCGCCGAAACCGTCAATGGTAGCAAGCTCTTGGGCATCGAGGGTCAACCAATCCAGCAGACCCTCCAGGCGACCTGTTGCAAGAAGTTTTTCCCACGTACCTGGACCCACATTGGGCAGCGCCAGACCCTGTTTGCTGCCGAGCCAGGTCAGGCGCGCGAGAAACTGGCTCTCACAGCCCGGAGTCGGTTGCCAGCAACTCAATGAATGAAAGTCCGCTGCTTGCGGCGGGTTCAATTCGCCGCGCTCGCTGCTGCGCAATACAACGCTATCGAGTCTGGGAATGGTCAGCCCGGCCAGGCTGATGGCGACCTGATCGCCCGGCCGAATGTCCAGTGCCTGCCAGCGTTGCAACGAGCTGACGCTGACGCGTTTGATCTGTCGGTCATCGAGCTTCACCGGGGTCAGTTCAAGTACCGGCGTGATCCGCCCGGTCCGGCCGATTTTGAAGTGAACCTGGCGGACTTCGGCCAGTGTCTGGGCGAAAGGGTATTTCCAGGCGATGGCCCAGTAGGGTGACCTGGCCTGCCAGCGCTCAGCGGCCGGGCGCTGGTTCTGGCGCAGGACGATGCCATCGCTGGCAAAAGGCAGGGGGGAGCGATACCAGTGGTCGCGCCAGCGTTCGGCTTCAATGACGGAGGCGATTGGCTGGCTGTAGGCCGTGGTACTCGGGAAGCCCAACGTAGTCAGCGCCGCGGCACGCTCGGGCACGCTCGCCGGCCCTTGGGGCCAGTCCCAGACAAACAGGTCGATGCCGGCGGCCTGTTCGGCGCTCAAGACCTTGCGTGCCATCAGACCGGCCACCGAGGCACGAGCATTGAGGCTGCCGGCCCGGGCCTGCATATGATCGGTCAGGCGCCAATACAGTTCGCCTTGCACGATCAAGTCCTGGGCCTGCGATAGCCGTTGCGGGATGGCCGGAATCTGTCGTGCCGGAGCCGTCCAGTCCTGACCGCTCTTGCCGTCGCCGCGGCTGATAGCCTGGGCCAACAGACCGTTGCGGTAAACCAGGGTCACTGCCACGCCATCGATTTTAGGCTGGGCCCAGACGTCCACCCGATCACGCAGCCATTTTTCCACGGCGGGGCGATCGTGCAGTTTGTCCAGGCCCGTATGGGCGATGGGGTGGAGTAGCGTTCCGCGTGCAGTGCGCAAGGGGTTTGCGGACAGGCTCAGGTTGAAGCAGTGGCGCCATTGGGTGAGTCGCGCACGGGACTGGTCATAGAGTTCATCGGCGACCAGCGAGCGTCCCTGTCGGTGGTAGCTGTCGTCCCAGAGGTCGATTTGCTGTTGTAGTCTGTTGACTTCGTTCAGGGCGCGTTCCGGGGGCCAGTCGGGGCACTCGGCGGCATTGGCGGTCAGGTAGGCAAAAGTCAGTAGAAAGGCGAAAAACAGGCGCAGGTCGGCAAACATCTTGAGCGTCCTTGCTCGGTGAGGTGCGTGAAGGCTAGGTCAGTATCAATGGGTGCAGCGAGGGGGTGTTTTGCCGGGTATTTCCGGCGGCCACGCGGTCTCAAACGCAGCCAATAAAAAGCCCCGCAGGGCGCGAACCGTGCGGGGCTTTTCGGTGTTGCGGGGGAGTATTACAGGCCGGCAGCAGAACGCAGGGCGTCGGCGCGGTCGGTTTTTTCCCAGGTGAACGTGGTGAAGGTATCTTCGCCAACGGTCTTGGTTGCCGGGGTGCGACCGAAGTGGCCGTACGCAGCGGTTTCCTGATACATCGGGTGCAGCAGGTCAAGCATGGTGGTGATCGCGTATGGACGCAGGTCGAACACTTCGCGGACCAGTTTGACGATCTTGTCATCGCTGATCTTGCCGGTGCCGAAGGTGTTCAACGAGATTGACGTCGGCTGGGCAACGCCGATGGCGTAGGACACCTGAATCTCGCAGCGCTCGGCCAGGCCGGCGGCAACGATGTTCTTGGCCACGTAACGACCGGCGTAGGCCGCCGAACGGTCAACCTTCGATGGATCCTTACCGGAGAATGCGCCACCGCCGTGACGAGCCATGCCGCCGTAGCTGTCGACGATGATCTTGCGACCGGTCAGGCCGCAGTCACCCACCGGGCCGCCAATGATGAACTGGCCAGTCGGGTTGATGTGGAACTGGGTGTCTTTGCTCAGCAGTTCGGCAGGCAGCACGTGCTTGACGATCAGCTCCATCACGCCTTCGCGCAGGTCGTTGTACGACACTTCCGGGTTGTGCTGGGTCGACAGAACAACAGCGTCGATACCGACAACCTTGCCGTTTTCGTAGCGGCAGGTGACTTGCGACTTGGCGTCCGGACGCAGCCAAGGCAGCAGGCCGGATTTACGGGCTTCAGCTTGCCTTTGTACAAGCTGGTGCGAGAAGGTGATCGGTGCTGGCATCAGCACGTCGGTCTCGTTGCTGGCGTAGCCGAACATCAGGCCCTGGTCGCCGGCGCCCTGATCTTCAGGCTTGGCCCGGTCAACACCCTGGTTGATGTCAGGGGACTGCTTGCCGATGATGTTCATCACGCCGCAGGTGGCGCCGTCGAAACCGACGTCGGAGCTGGTGTAGCCGATGTTGGTGATCACGTCACGAACGATCTGCTCCAGGTCAACCCAGGCCGAAGTGGTGACTTCGCCGGCGATGATGGCCACGCCCGTTTTCACCAGAGTCTCGCACGCCACACGGGCGAACTTGTCTTCAGCAATGATGGCGTCCAGCACCGCATCAGAAATCTGGTCGGCGATTTTGTCCGGATGCCCTTCAGACACGGACTCGGAGGTGAAAAGGGAGTATTCGCTCATCTCGATTTTTTCCTGAAATTACCGATGGTGAGTGTCGCCAGCCGGCCGCTGAAAATGGCGGACCTGGATCTGGAAACCATTACGTAAGCCTACATAGAGGCTTTCCCCGGGAACGAGTCCCGCAGCGGTGGCCCAACGGGCCAGATCGTCCTGTTCAAACCCCAGCCAGAGATCACCGCAGGCCTCCTTGGCCCAACTCTGGTTGTGGCTACATAACTCTGTCACTAACAGGCTACCGCCTGGTTGCAGCAAGTGGGCCATGTGCTTGAGCGCATCGGCCGGCGCGGCAAAATGGTGCAGCACCATGTTCAGCACCACGCAATCGGCCTTGAGGCTGACGCCGTTCAATGCATCGGCCAGTTGCAGGCTAACGTTAGTCAGCTTGTCGCGCTCGCAGACCTGGCGCGCCAGTTCGAGCATCGCGCTGCTGTTATCCAGCGCCGTGACTTGCGAGAAGCGGCGCGCCAACTCCGGCAGGAATGCGCCATCGCCGGGGCCGACTTCAATGGCCGTGGCGTCTTTGTCGAAACTCAGCTTGTCGAGCAGGGCCACCACGCTTTCGCGGTACTGCGGCAGGCCGGCGATCAAGTCTTGCTGGGCGCGAAACTTCTCCGCCACCCGTGAGAAAAAGTCCTGGCTGGCCGCCGCGCGTTGCCCATGGACCTGGGTGATGCGCGACTGTACGTCGGCCGGCAGCGTCAGGTTGTCCACTTCTTCGAGCAGGGCCGCGTGCAATTTGCCGCCCAACAGTTCGGTGTGGGGCAGGGCGCGACGGTAGAAGATCGCGTTGCCTTCGCGGCGCGTTGCCACCAGGTCGGCCTGGGCCAGCACCTTGAGGTGGTGGCTCATGCCGGACTGGCCGATGCCGAAGATCTGCGCCAGTTCCAGCACGCCGAACGAATCGTTGGCCAGCGCGCGCAAAACATTCAACCGCAAGGGATCGCCGCCAGCCTTGCACAAGGCTGCCAGCTCATCGCAATCGTCATGTTGAATGGAGGGCACGCGTAAATTCATAAGGCCGGCAGTCTAGTCACGGGTCGAAGGCATCGCAAGAGCAATATCAAAAAGTTTTGATATTGCTCGATAGATGGCACTTCCAGGCCTTAGCTTCAGTCAACAAACGGACGGCGGAAAGGTTTCACCAAGCGAATACGTCGTTATCCATGGGAAAAACGCCTCCAGATGACTATCTGTCATTGCCCCGAGGCGTCCGGGTGAGGGAAAATGCTCGCCTTTTTTCCGTTTCGTTTTATTCAAGTCCCCCAGGAGAACAGCGATGCCTAGCCGTCGTGAGCGTGCCAACGCCATTCGTGCCCTCAGCATGGATGCCGTGCAAAAAGCCAACAGCGGCCATCCCGGTGCCCCAATGGGTATGGCGGATATCGCCGAGGTACTTTGGCGCGACTACCTCAAGCACAACCCGAGCAATCCATCGTTCGCCGACCGCGACCGCTTCGTGCTGTCCAACGGCCACGGCTCGATGCTGATCTACTCGCTGCTGCACCTGACCGGCTACGACCTGTCGATCGATGACCTGAAACAGTTCCGTCAACTGCACAGCCGCACCCCGGGCCACCCTGAATTGGGCTACACCCCGGGCGTAGAAACCACCACCGGTCCACTGGGCCAGGGCCTGGCCAACGCCGTGGGCTTTGCCTTGGCTGAAAAAGTCATGGCGGCGCAATTCAACCGTCCTGGCCACAACATCGTCGATCACCACACCTATGTGTTCCTGGGTGATGGCTGCATGATGGAAGGCATTTCCCACGAAGTCGCTTCCCTGGCCGGTACCCTGGGCCTGGGCAAACTGATCGCCTTCTACGATGACAACGGCATTTCCATCGATGGCGAAGTCGAAGGCTGGTTCACCGACGACACGCCGAAGCGTTTCGAGTCCTACAACTGGCAAGTGATCCGCAATGTCGACGGTCACGACCCGGAAGAGATCAAGACTGCGATCGAGACGGCCCGCAAGAGCGAGCAGCCGACCCTGATCTGCTGCAAGACCACCATCGGCTTCGGTTCGCCGAACAAGCAAGGCAAGGAAGATTGCCACGGCGCCCCGCTGGGTGACGCGGAAATCGCCCTGACCCGCGCTGCGCTGAAGTGGAACCACGGCCCGTTCGAAATCCCGGCCGATATCTACGCCGAGTGGGACGCCAAGGAAGCAGGTAAAGCTGTCGAAGCCGAGTGGGACCAGCGTTTCGCTGCTTACTCCGCCGCTTTCCCGACTGAAGCCAACGAACTGGTCCGTCGCCTGAGCGGCGAGTTGCCGGCTGACTTCAGCGAAAAAGCCGATGCCTACATCGCCGAAGTGGCTGCCAAGGGCGAAACCATCGCCAGCCGTAAAGCCAGCCAGAATGCGCTGAACGCATTTGGCCCGCTGCTGCCTGAGTTCCTCGGCGGTTCGGCTGACCTGGCCGGTTCCAACCTGACCCTGTGGAAAGGTTGCAAGGGCGTCACCGCCGAAGATGCCAGCGGCAACTACATGTACTACGGCGTGCGCGAGTTCGGCATGACCGCAATCATGAACGGCGTTGCCCTGCACGGCGGCCTGGTGCCTTACGGCGCGACCTTCCTGATGTTCATGGAATACGCGCGCAACGCGGTACGCATGTCGGCCCTGATGAAGCAGCGAGTGATCCATGTCTACACCCACGACTCCATCGGTCTGGGCGAAGACGGCCCGACTCACCAGCCAATCGAGCAACTGGCCAGCCTGCGCTGCACGCCGAACCTCGATACCTGGCGTCCAGCCGACGCCGTTGAATCGGCGGTGAGCTGGAAGTACGCGCTGGAGCGCAAGGACGGTCCTTCGGCCCTGATCTTCTCGCGTCAGAACCTGCAGCACCAAACCCGTGATGCCGGCCAGATCGCCGACATCAGCCGCGGTGGGTATGTACTGAAAGACTGCGCGGGTGAGCCGGAACTGATCCTGATCGCTACCGGTTCGGAAGTCGGTCTGGCCGTTCAGGCCTTCGACAAGCTGACCGAGCAGGGCCGCAAGGTGCGTGTGGTTTCCATGCCGTGCACCAGCGTGTTCGATGCCCAGGACGCCGGCTACAAGCAAGCGGTCCTGCCGTTGCAGGTCAGCGCCCGTATCGCCATCGAGGCCGCTCACGCGGACTACTGGTACAAGTACGTGGGCCTGGAAGGCCGCGTGATCGGCATGACCACCTACGGCGAGTCGGCGCCTGCGTCGGCCTTGTTCGAAGAGTTCGGCTTCACCCTGGAAAACATCCTGGGTCAGGCTGAAGAGCTACTGGAAGACTAAAACACGACGCGGTGGCCCTGGCCGCCGCGATCTCCTGTAGGAGCGAGCTTGCTCGCGATGGTCGTTAACGATAACGCTGGCTGTCTGGATGAGCGCGTTGTCCTGAAGTCCATCGCGAGCAAGCTCGCTCCTACAAGGATGTGTTGTTAGCGAAAATTCGTCTGACTGCGTCTATCGAGAACCCCATGCCTCAACCGCGTCCCTACAAAGTTGCACTCAACGGCTACGGCCGGATTGGTCGTTGCGTCTTGCGTGCGTTGTTCGAGCGAGGCGAAAAGGCCGGGTTCGAGATTGTCGCGATCAATGATCTGGCGGACATGGCCAGCATCGAATACCTGACACGCTTCGACTCCACCCACGGGCGTTTTCCCGGCGAAGTGAAAGTCGACGGCGATTGTCTGCATATTAATGGCGACTGCGTGAAGGTCCTGCGCAGTGCCACCCCCGAAGGCATCGATTGGGCGTCCCTGGGCGTCGATCTGGTGCTGGAGTGCTCCGGCGCTTATCACACTCGCGAAGACGGCCAGCGTTTCCTCGACGCTGGCGCTCCGCGCGTGCTGTTTTCCCAGCCGATGGCCAGCGAGACCGATGTCGACGCCACCATCGTCTACGGCGTGAACCAGGATTGCCTGACTGGCGACGAACTGCTGGTGTCCAACGCGTCCTGCACCACCAACTGCGGCGTGCCGCTGCTGCGCCTGCTGAATCAGGCCATTGGCCTGGATTACGTGTCGATCACCACCATTCACTCGGCGATGAACGATCAGCCGGTCATCGATGCCTATCACCATGAAGACCTGCGCCGCACCCGTTCGGCGTTTCAGTCGGTGATTCCGGTGTCCACCGGTCTGGCGCGTGGTATCGAGCGCCTGTTGCCGGAACTTGCCGGACGAATTCAGGCCAAAGCCGTGCGGGTGCCGACGGTCAACGTGTCCTGCCTCGATATCACGATGCAGACCGCCACTGCGACCGACGCCACCGAGGTCAACCGAATCCTGCGCGAAGCCGCCACCAGCGGCCCGCTCAAAGGCCTGCTGGCCTATACCGAGTTGCCTCATGCAAGCTGTGATTTCAACCATGACCCACATTCGGCGATCGTCGATGCCAGTCAGACCCGAGTTTCCGGCCCACGGCTGGTGAACATCCTGGCCTGGTTCGACAACGAATGGGGTTTTGCCAACCGAATGCTGGACGTTGCAGAGCACTATCTGCAAACAGCGACTTCAAAAAAACCTGCTCTCTAAGATCAGCTACTCAGGAAATGCGACCCATGACCGTGTTGAAGATGTCCGACCTCGATCTGCAAGGTAAGCGCGTATTGATCCGCGAAGACCTCAACGTCCCAGTCAAGGACGGTGTTGTCACCAGCGATGCGCGTATCCTGGCCTCGCTGCCGACCATCAAGCTGGCCCTGGAAAAAGGCGCGGCCGTGATGGTCTGCTCACACCTTGGCCGTCCGACCGAAGGCGAGTTCTCGGCCGAGAACAGCCTCAAGCCTGTCGCCGACTACCTGAGCAAGGCGCTGGGCCGTGAAGTGCCGCTGGTGGCCGACTACCTGGGCGGCGTCGACGTCAAGGCCGGCGACATCGTGCTGTTCGAAAACGTGCGCTTCAACAAAGGCGAGAAAAAGAACGCCGACGAACTGGCCCAGCAATACGCCGCCCTGTGCGACGTGTTCGTGATGGATGCCTTCGGCACCGCTCACCGTGCCGAGGGTTCGACCCACGGCGTGGCCAAGTTCGCCAAAGTCGCCGCTGCCGGCCCGCTGCTGGCGGCTGAACTGGATGCTCTGGGCAAGGCCCTGGGCGCTCCGGCCCAGCCAATGGCTGCCATTGTTGCCGGCTCCAAGGTGTCGACCAAACTCGACGTCCTGAACAGCCTGAGTCAGATCTGCAACCAGTTGATCGTCGGCGGCGGCATTGCCAACACCTTCCTGGCCGCTGCCGGTCACCCGGTCGGCAAGTCGCTGTACGAGCCGGACCTGCTCGACACGGCTCGCGCCATCGCCGCCAAAGTCAGCGTACCGCTGCCGGTGGACGTCGTGGTTGCCAAGGAGTTCGCTGAAAGCGCCACTGCGACCGTCAAGCTGATCGCTGACGTCGCTGCCGACGACATGATCCTCGACATCGGCCCGCAGACTGCTGCCAATTTCGCCGAGCTGCTGAAGTCGTCCAAGACCATCCTGTGGAACGGCCCGGTCGGCGTGTTCGAATTCGATCAATTCGGTAATGGCACCAAAGTGCTGGCCCAGGCCATCGCAGACAGCGCGGCGTTCTCCATTGCCGGTGGTGGCGACACCCTGGCCGCCATCGACAAGTATGGTGTGGCCGAGCAGATCTCCTACATTTCTACCGGTGGTGGCGCGTTCCTCGAATTCGTCGAAGGCAAAGTGTTGCCAGCTGTTGAAGTCCTGGAAAGCCGGGCCAAGGCCTGAGGGTCGCCCGTTTGACCAGGCAAGGGAGTGTTGAAATGGTCAAGACGTTAGCGCTGTTGATCGTCGCGGGTTCACTGGTAGCGTGCGGGAGTAACCCGAAGGCCCTGCCGGAACCTGCGCCGTCCGAGTCGGATAAAGGCTGTTACCAGGCTGACTGGCAGGCCGAAACCAACCCGGTGCTCAACAAGCGTTCCGGGCCCGAGGGCCTGGACAAATACGAGACCCGGACACCCGCCAAGGAACATGGTTGTCCTTGACGGGTCTGACTCTTTACTCAGGGCTGGCCGCGTGCGCCGTCAGCCGAGGGACACGGATGAAAGGTTTTATCGCCGTGACGGCGCTGGCGCTATTGGCCGGTTGTGCTCAGTTCAATCAGTTGAATCCGTTCCAGTCGTCCGCACCTGTGGATAACTGGACCACCTGGACCTGCGACAGCCAGGCCAAAGTGCTGTGGCGCTACACCGACGACAGCCTTAGGGAAGTCGACGTGCGCCTGGGCGGTGCCGATCAGGTCTACCGTCTGAAGCAGGAACCGGGTGCATCGGGTTCGCTGTACAGCAATGACATGCTGGCGTTTCACATAAAAGGTGAGGAAGGCCTGGTTTACTGGGTCGCCACCAATGATTTGATTGGCCGTGGCTGTAAAGCGCAATAAACGGACTACGCCGTACCTGTAGGAGCGAGCCTGCTCGCGATGGTCGTTAACGATAACGCTGGGTACCTGAATGTCCGCGTTGTCTGGGCCACCATCGCGAGCAGGCTCGCTCCCACAGGGGTTCCGGGGAAGTTCTTGAGATTTTCGCAGCACCGAATTCGCAGCCCGGGCCAACCCCCGATCTGCAATAACTTGAATAGCCGCCGCCGCTACGGCAGGCTGGCACGATTAACGACCCTCAACCGGGAGAGATACACACAATGGCACTTATCAGCATGCGCCAGATGCTGGACCACGCAGCCGAGTTCGGCTACGGCGTCCCAGCTTTCAACGTCAACAACCTTGAGCAGATGCGCGCCATCATGGAAGCCGCTGACAAGACTGACTCCCCGGTGATCGTCCAGGCTTCGGCCGGTGCTCGCAAATACGCCGGTGCACCGTTCCTGCGTCACCTGATCCTGGCAGCCATCGAAGAATTCCCGCACATCCCGGTGTGCATGCACCAGGACCACGGCACCAGCCCTGACGTCTGCCAGCGCTCCATCCAACTGGGCTTCAGCTCGGTGATGATGGACGGTTCCCTGGGCGAAGACGGCAAGACCCCGACCGACTACGACTACAACGTGCGCGTTACCCAGCAGACCGTTGCCATGGCCCACGCCTGCGGCGTTTCGGTAGAAGGCGAGCTGGGCTGCCTGGGTTCGCTGGAAACCGGCATGGCTGGTGAAGAAGACGGCATCGGCGCCGAAGGCGTTCTGGATCACAGCCAGATGCTGACCGACCCGGAAGAAGCCGCTGACTTCGTAAAACGCACTCAGGTTGATGCCTTGGCCATCGCCATCGGTACCAGCCACGGCGCCTACAAGTTCACCAAGCCACCTACCGGCGACGTGCTGGCGATCGACCGCATCAAGGAAATCCACAAGCGCATTCCGAACACTCACTTGGTGATGCACGGTTCGTCTTCGGTTCCGCAAGAGTGGCTGGCGATCATCAACCAGTACGGCGGCGACATCAAAGAAACCTACGGCGTACCGGTTGAAGAAATCGTCGAAGGCATCAAGCACGGCGTGCGCAAGGTCAACATCGACACCGACCTGCGTCTGGCATCCACTGGCGCAATGCGTCGCCTGATGGCCACCAACCCGAGCGAGTTTGACCCGCGCAAATTCTTCGGCGCCACCGTGACCGCCATGCGCGACGTGTGTATCGCTCGCTACGAAGCCTTCGGTACTGCCGGCAACGCTTCGAAGATCAAGGCGATCTCGCTGGAAGGCATGTATCAGCGTTACCTGAAGGGTGAGTTGAACGCCAAGGTCAACTAAGCCTGAGCGTTAAACTGCCTTGATGAAAAACCCGCCGAGAGGCGGGTTTTTTGTGGGCGATGATCCAATGTGGCGAGGGGGCTTGCCCCCGTTCGGTGGCGCAGCCGCCGTAAAATCGACAAATGCACTTTTTCTAAACAAAACGGATTGACCTGTTTGGGGCCGCTTCACAGCTCAACGGGGGTAAGCCCCCTCGCCACAATGGCTGGCCATACCCTCTACTTGTCGTGATCGATATCCAGCTTGCTGAAGGTCACTTTCCCGCCTTCAGAGGTGTACCCGGTGTTGTCCTGCACATACACCCCAGCCTTGAAGTACAGCGGTTTGTCGCGCCAGGTGGCGCTGATTTGCGTATCCCATTGATATCCTGCCGCGCTGATGCCCAAGGCGCCACCGGGGCTGAGGTGGATGAGATAGTTGAACTGCTGATCGAGTTTCACCCCCGTCGCCACGATGATCACCCGGCCCTCATCATCGTCGGGATGCATCCGGACCTTGGCGACGATATTGCCGGTGCCGGTCTTGGCTTTGTATTGGTACTCGACCTTCACCAGCGGTTTCTGGCTTTGATAGGCATGGATCTGGCCGATGACGACTTTCCCGGAACTGGGCACCTGGTTCACTGCCAGCGTGGCGTACAGCAAATTGTCGGCCTCCGGGTAATACCAGTTTTTCAACGTGCCGTTGCTGTAGGTTTCGCGCAATTCGGTGCGCGGATAAATCGCGTTCTCCGTACGGGAGCCGGTCACGGGCGTCCAGAAAAACAATGTGCCGGTGTCGGAATGGAAGTATTGATCCTTGAAACCATCTACCAGCTTGGCGGTTTCGACGGTGTACGGCGGGCTGCCGACGGGGACGCTGAGGTTCCAGGTTGCAAGATCGATCATGTCGGTTCTTCCACTTGATTCATGCTGCACGGACGTGCCAGAAGCTCTAGGCCGCACCTTTGGGGCGGCCTTTATAAGCGTAGTGGGGGATTTTGTTAACGCCCGTCTGACGGGTGGTTGACGTCAACATCCTGTCGAAATGCCATCTTTCCCGGTTTCCATCGGACCAAACATTCGACCGTTAGTCGGTAAAAAGACACAATGATTAAATGATGGCTCACTGACACCTTCTGCTTTTGCAGAACGGGTCTAGAGTGAAAGCACAGTATTTGTCCGGTTTTCACGAGAAACCGGCCTGACACCCCCGCAATTAGAGAAGCAGCATGGAATGCGCGCAACCCACGCCAGTAGAAGGCGGCTCAACCCTTTTAGTTGTCGACGATTACCCTGAAAACCTGATCAGCATGCGCGCGTTGTTACAGCGCCAGGACTGGCGGGTCATTACCGCAGCCTCGGGTTTCGAAGCCCTCGGCTTGTTGCTTGAACACGATATCGACCTGGTGCTGCTGGACGTGCAGATGCCGGGCATGGACGGTTATGAAGTGGCGCGCTTGATGCGCGGTAGCCAGCGGACCCGTCTCACGCCGATCATTTTCCTGACCGCCAACGAACAGTCCCAGGATGCGGTGATCAAGGGCTATGCCAGTGGTGCGGTGGATTACCTGTTCAAGCCGTTCGACCCGCAGATCTTCACGCCCAAGGTCCAGGCGTTGCTCGAACACCAGCGTAACCGCCGGGCCTTGCAGCGCCTGAGTCATGATCTGGAATCCGCTCGTGCCTTTAATGCGTCGGTGCTGGATAACGCTGCCGAAGGCATTCTGGTGTTGGGGGAGGACGGTCTGATTCGCTTTGCCAACCCGGCAATGTCACGACTGCTCAATGCCCCCGTGCAGGACCTGCAAGGCAAGGAATTTCTGGACTACCTGCAAAAACCACATGTCCCGATCTGGGCCGATTCCGAATTCTTCACGGGCTACAAACGCGGCGAGACCTTGCGTCTGCACGATGCCCTGCTGCGTACGACCCGCGGCCAGCAGGTGCCGGTGGCCTTGTCCTGCGCGCCATTACCCGCCGAACAACATGCAATGGTAGTAACGGTGCTGGACATGTCGGTGGTGCGCCATCTGCATCAGCAACTGGAATTCCAGGCAGTCACCGATCCACTGACCGGATTGCTCAACCGCCGGGGTTTCTACCAGACCGTAGAGAACCTGCTATTACGCGGTGAGCGTTCCGACAGTTCCTGGGTCTTGATGTACCTGGACCTCGACGGCTTCAAGCGCGTCAATGATTCGCTCGGGCACGATGCCGGCGATCGGGTGTTGCGCTGGGTTTCCGAACAGTTGAAAGCCTGCTTGCGGCCCTTCGACATTCTGGCGCGGATGGGCGGCGACGAATTCACCGCGCTGCTGGATCTGGAGTTTCCCGAGCAAGCGGCGAAGATTGCCGAGGAACTCATCGAGCGTGTGTCGATCTGCCAGCAAGTCGACGGCCTCGATATCGCCCTGGGTACCAGCATCGGCATCGCTACATTCCCCGATTGTGGTGCCAATCTCGACGGGATGCTGCGGGCGGCGGACATTGCCATGTACGAAGCCAAGCGCGCCGGTCGCCAGCAATATCGCTTCTACGATCACGAAATGAACGGTCGGGCGCGCTCGCGGCTGATGCTCGAAGAAAGTGTGCGAACAGCCATCGAGAACCGCGATTTCAATCTGGTGTATCAGCCTCAGGTTGCGATTGCCGACGGGCGGCTTCGTGGCTTCGAGGCCTTGTTGCGCTGGCAGCATCCTAGCGTTGGCGATGTACCTCCGGGGTTGTTTTTGCCATTACTGGAAGAGGCCCGGCTGATCAGTCGTCTTGGCAGCTGGATCTACCATCGCAGCGCCGGGCAACGCAAAGCCTGGGAGTCCATGTTTGCCGAGGATCTGGTGCTCGGCGTCAGTTTGAGCAGTACGCAATTCGGCATGCCCAACTTGGTCACTGAGTTGCGTCAGGTGCTGGAGCGCCATGGCTTGCAGCCGCGCCAACTGGAAGTCGAGGTCACGGAGGAGGCCTTGATGCATCACCCCGAAGAAACCCGCAAGCAACTGCGTCTGCTGCACAACCTGGGGGTGCGAGTGGCACTCGATGACTTCGGGGTCGGTCCGTGTTCCCTGGTGCACTTGCGCGACCTGGGACTGGACACCCTCAAGCTCGACCGGCATTTGATCGCCCGGTTGCCGGAGTCGGTACGGGATGCGGCGCTGGTGCGCAGTGTGATCGACCTGTGCAAACAGTACGGCATGCTGGTGATTGCCGAAGGGGTGGAAACCGTCGCGCAGTATGAGTGGCTGCAGGCCAACGGCTGTGAGTATGTGCAAGGTTTTCTGGTGGCCCGGCCGATGATGGCCGAAGACATCGGGGTCTTTGTCCAGCCGTTTGACTGGAGCGCGCTGCCCCGCTGAATTCGCTACACTGGCGATCTTTCAGTGACCTGTATTGCCGCCCCGATGACCGTGTTGAAATATCTCCAGGCCTATCCCACTACCTTGCAGGATCAGGTGCGCCAGCTGATCGCCGACGGTCGGCTGGGTGATTACCTGAGCCAGCGTTACCCGCAAAAGCATGGGGTGCAGAGCGACAAGGCGCTGTACACCTATGCCCTGGACCTCAAGCAGGAGTACCTGCGTAATGCCCCGGCCATCGACAAGGTGCTGTTCGACAACCGCCTGGACCTGACTCACCGCGCACTCGGCCTGCACACCACGATCTCCCGCGTGCAGGGTGGCAAGCTCAAGGCCAAGAAGGAAATCCGCATCGCTTCGCTGTTCAAGGAAGCGCCTTGCGAGTTCCTGAAAATGATCGTGGTGCATGAGCTGGCGCACTTCAAGGAGTCGGACCACAACAAGGCCTTCTACAAACTGTGCGAACACATGCTGCCGGGTTATCACCAGGTGGAATTTGATGTGCGGGTGTACCTGACGTGGCGGGACATGCAGTAGCTACGCCGCCGAGAATCGCAACAAGGAGTGTGTGGATGGACGTGAGCAAGACCAAAAGCAGTTTCTATCGCCGCCTGTACGTGGCGTACCTGATCGACAGCGGGCTGGCCTGCAGCGTCCCGGCGTTGACCGAGGTCACCGGCATGCCCCGGCGCACGGCACAGGACACCATCGCGGCGCTGGCGGACCTGGATATCGTCTGTGAGTTCGAGCAGGAAGAGGGCGCGCGCAATCATGCGGGGCGCTATCGGATTCGCGAGTGGGGAGCGATCGATCGCGGGTGGATCGAGCGTAATCTGCGGCAGATCAAGGCGGTGCTGGAATATCCCTGACTTCAGCGGTGACTGGGCCGACGACATCGCCGGCAAACCGGCTCCTACAGATTTTGCATCGTCCTTGTAGGAGCTGGCTTGCCAGCGATAGGGTCTTTAAGGGCGGCGCATGCCAATGTGTGGAATGCCATCCTCTACAAACTCCTCACCCGCCACGACAAACCCGTACCGCCCGTAGTACCCCTGCAAATGCGCTTGGGCCGAGAGGTAGACCGGCAGGCCGGGCCAATATTTTTCGATCTGATGCAGCGCCTGATCCATCAGCTCATGCCCAAGCCCCGTGCCGCGTGCGTATGGGGCGATGATCACCCGGCCGATCACTACGTCGCCGCCCTGTGATTGCGGGTCAAGCAGCCTCAGGTAGGCCGCCAGCCGGTTACCGTCCCAGGCCATCACGTGGCAGGTGTCACCTTCCAGATCCTGGCCATCGATATCCTGGTAAACGCATTTTTGCTCGACGACGAACACCTCGGCGCGCAACTGCAAAATGGCATACAGCTGCTCCTTGCCCAGGTCGCTGTGGTGTTTGCAGATCCAATCGACTGTCATGTTTTGATTCCCTGAAAACGTCGTTCCGATACTAAGCGCACTGACGCCAGAAGTCTTTATGGCGGAAGAATCTGTGACATAGGCCAAAATGCCATCATTCATTTTTCGCGCGGATGTCTTCTTTGTGTAATCTGAATCCAAGCGCTGTGCTATGGCTTCGATGAGCTAATGTTTAGTACCCGGGTCTTGCCGGTACGGGGCTTTGGTGTTTTGGCTGAAAACACGTCGGGCAATCCGCCCGCTAAGGATTTTCTAGCATGCCGCGATTGCATCGAGCTTTTGCCTTGATTGGATTGCTGTTGCTGGTTCAGGGAGCGGCGGCAGAAAAACTGCGGTTGGTCGCTGATGCCTGGCCCCCATTTACCGATTCCACGCTCGCCAACGGTGGGCTGGCCACGGACATTGTCAGTACCGCACTGGCCAGGGCCGGCTATGCCAGTGAGTTCGAACAGGTGCCCTGGGCGCGGGCCTTGATGGGATTGGGCGAGGGCCGATACGACGTGCTGGTCAACGCCTGGTACAACGACGAGCGTACAAAACTCGGGCAGTTTTCCGGCGAGTACTTGATCAATCGCGTGCGTTTTCTCAAGCGTAAAGACGCGCCCATCGAATTCAATAACCTGCAGCAATTGCACACTTATCCAATCGCCATCGTGCGTGGATACGCTTACTCGCCCTCGTTCGACAACGATGACTCATTGCAGAAGATCCCCGTGCACAGCTTCGCCATGGCGGTGCGCATGCTCGCGGCGGAGCGGGTCAAACTGACGCTGGAAGATGAATACGTCGCCCGCTACTACCTGGCCCGCGAGTCACCCAAGGTACGTAACGCCGTGGAGTTCCTGCCCAAGCCCTTGAGCGAGAACAGCCTGCATATTCTGGTCAGCCTGAAGAATCCGCAGCACGAGCAGATCGTCGCCGGTTTCGACCGCGAGATCGCGGCGATGAAGGCGGACGGGAGTTATGACAAGTTGATGAAGCAGCATGGGATGTGAGTCGGCTGATCCAGAATCTATGTTGTTTTTGCCGGCCTCTTCGCGAGCAGGTTCGCTCCCACATTGGAATGCGTAACACTTGTGGGAGCGAGCCTGCTCGCGAAGGGGCCGGCACAGCCAGCCCGTCACTTAATCTTCACTGGTGTCCTTGATGAGATGCGCCGCCAATGTCCGCAACGGCCCAAGCTGACGACAAATCAGCGCCAGTTGCGTCTGCACCAGCCGCTGGCCTTCATCGATTTCATCAGGCATCTGTTCCAGTTCATTGGCCAATGCTTCTTCTTCATCGCTTTGAATCGCAATCGAAGACTTGCTCGCCAGCCCTTGGGCAATCTCGTCGATACTCGCAGCCAGTTTCACCCCGGCTCCTTCAATCAAATGCTCACGCACGTCTGCCGGCAGTTGGGTTTCCCGGTGCGCGCCCAGGCCCGACAGGTAACTGAGTAGCGTGTGCGACAGCACCAGGAAGCGGAAGCCGACATCCGCTTCCTTACGAAAGTGTCCCGGCTCCATCAGCATATTGGCCAGTGTGGTCGACAGCGCGGCGTCGGCGTTGTGCGCATTGCGGCGGGCCAGGCGATAAGCCAGATCGTCGCTTTTGCCCGCCGCGTATTGCTGCATGATCTGGCGCAGGTAAATGCTGTTACAGGCCAGGGTATTGGCCAGCACTTTGTTCAGGCGCCGGCCCTGCCAGTCGGGCAGGAACAGGAACACCGCGAGGCCGGCGATCAGGCTGCCGAGCAAGGTATCGAACAACCGAGGCAAGAACAGCCCGTAACCGTCACCCACCTGGTTGAAGCAGAACAGCACCATCAGGGTGATCGCCGCCGTCGCCAGGGTGTAGCGGGTGGTGCGGTTGGTAAAGAACACCACCCCGGCGGCAATGGCGAAGCACGACTGGATCAGCGGATTGGGGAACAGGTCGAACAGCGCCCAGGCCAGGGTCAGGCCGATGGCGGTGCCGATGATCCGTTGACCGAGTTTGCGGCGGGTGGCGCCGTAGTTCGGTTGGCAGACGAACAGCGTAGTGAGGATGATCCAGTAGCCTTGGGACGGGTGAATCAAATGCACCATGGCGTAGCCGATACTCAAGGCCAGGGGCAATCGCAGGGCATGGCGGAACAGCAGCGATGTCGGCGTCAGCTGCGTGCGTAAGCGCAGCCAAACGTCCTTGAGGTTGCGCGGCGAACGGTCGAGCAAGCTGCTGTCGGTGGCGTCCGCCAGGGCGTCGGGGTTGCTGGCGTCGCTGAGCAAGCGGTCGAGGGTGCCAAGGTTGGCCGCCAGTGCCCGCAGTGAACGCAGCAAGCCGCGCCAGGCCGGGTTGCTCTGGACGCGCAGGTGTTCGAGGGAGGCGTCGAGGTCGCTCAGGGCTTCGGCGAAACTGGCGTCGTAGGTGAACGGCTGACGCATCTGGATCGATTCGGCCAGGGCCCGGCAGGCTTTGCCTTGCTGGCGCAGCAGGCGTTGGCAGCGGAACAGCACGTCGCTGTGGAAAAAGGCATCGGCCAGGGCGTTATAGGGGTAGTGCGATGAGCTGGCGCGCTCGTGGATGTCCTGGGCGAGGAAGTACAGCTTGAGGTAGCGGCTGACTTTCGAGCCGGGGCGACCGTTGCCGACCCGGTGCAGGATGATCTCCTTGGCGGCGTTGAGTGCCGCTACCACCCGGCCGTTCTGCTGGGCCAGTTCCAGGCGCCGCGCCTCGACGTCCATCTGCCGGATCGGCTCGAACAGCGAGGACTTCAGCTTCAGGTAAAAACCCAGCTCGCGGAACAACCGCGCCAGGCTCTGCTGCACCGGCTGATTGGAAAACAGCGCCTGCCATAACACCGAGAGCAGGCCGTACCAGGCGGCACCGGCCACCAGCAGCACTGGCTCGTGCCACACGTCGATGACGGCACCGCCACGCTGGTCCACGCCAATCATGGTGTAGACCGACAGGATCAACGTCGCCGAGGCAATCGCGCCATAGCGCTCGCCGAGGGCGCCGAGCATGGTCAGGCAAAACGCGGCCAGGGCGAAGGCGATGATAAATAGCGAGGGGTAGGGGAAGAGCAGTTCGACAGACAGGGCGGCGACAGCGAAACACACCAGCGTCACGGCCAGCGCATTGAGACGGCCCTGCCAGCTGTCGTCGGTCTCGGCCAGGGCGCTGGCGATAATCCCCAGGAACAACGGGATCAGCAGGCCCATCTCGTCCTGATACCAACACAGCGCCATGGTGCCGGTCAGGGCAATGAATACCCGCACGCTGTAGCTGAATTTATCCAGCGCCCAAAGGCGACGCAGAGACTGGCGGAACGAAGTCGATGACATGAAATGCGAAGGCCTTCCGAGGCAATGACGCTAAATTGAGCCACTAATGACGCCGACGCAATGGCGCCGATCACATCAGACAGCAAAATCTGTTCCTTTGAGCATGGGTGATCTGGGTTGATCACAAGTTTTTGGCTGGCCGAGAAACCTGTGGGAGGGTGTTTAGGTTTTTGGATCAGACGTACTGCGCCGCCGCGTAGCCCGAAGCCCACGCCCACTGGAAGTTGAAGCCGCCCAGATGCCCGGTCACGTCGAGCACTTCGCCGATGAAATACAAGCCAGGGCTTTTCAGCGATTCCATGGTCTTGGACGACACTTCATTGGTGTTGACGCCGCCCAGGGTCACCTCGGCGGTGCGATAGCCTTCCGTCCCGGCCGGCACGACTTTCCAGCTCGCCAGTTTTTCCGCGATATCGGCAAGCTCTGCGTGGGTGTACTGCTTCATCGGCTTGGAGACGAACCAGTTGTCCGCCAGCAGGTTAGCCATCTTCTTGGTGAAGATTTCCCCGAGCAGGGTTTTCAGTTCGCTGTTGGGACGCTCGGCCTGTTGCTGTTGCAGCCAGGACGGCACGTCATGGTCGGGCATCAGGTTGATCTCGACGGTATCGCCGGATTCCCAGAACGACGAGATCTGCAAAATCGCCGGGCCGCTGAGGCCGCGGTGGGTGAACAGGATGTTCTCGCGAAAGCTCTGGTCGTTGCAGCTGACCAGGCAATCCACCGATGTGCCGGACAACTCGGTGCACAGGGCCTTGAGCTGATCGGTGATGGTGAATGGCACAAGACCGGCGCGGGTCGGCAGCAGTTCGTGGCCAAACTGTTTGGCCACCTGGTAACCGAAGCCGGTGGCGCCCAGGGTCGGGATCGACAGGCCGCCAGTGGCGATCACCAGCGATTCGCACGTTATCTGGTCGAGCGTGGTGTCCAGCAGGTAGCCGCTTTCGAGCTTCTCGATGGTCTGGATCGAGGTGTCCAGGTGCAGGCTGACACCGACCTGGTCGCACTCGTTGAGCAGCATTTCCAGGATGTCGCTGGATTTGTTATCGCAGAACAGCTGGCCGAGTTTTTTCTCGTGGTAGGGCACGCCGTGCTTGGCCACCATGCCGATGAAGTCCCACTGGGTGTAACGGGCCAGGGCGGATTTGCAGAAGTGAGCGTTCTGCGAGAGAAAGTTGCTCGGTTCCGTGTACATGTTGGTGAAATTGCAGCGGCCACCGCCCGACATCAGGATTTTCTTGCCGGCCTTGTTGGCATGGTCGAGCAACAACACCTTGCGCCCGCGCCCGGCGGCGGTCAGCGCACACATCAACCCTGCGGCGCCAGCGCCAATGATCACGACTTCGGTAGAGCGCAAAACGGTGTCCTCACGGTGTTTCACCACAAAACAAACTGTAGGAGCGAGCTTGCTCGCGATGGGCGTCAACGATAACGCTGGCAACCTGGCTCAGCGCGGTGAGCTCAGGTTTTTCGCGAGCAAGCTCGCTCCTACAAGGGGATGTGCGTTGTTCTTACAGGATGCGTACGCGCAACGAACGGCCCTTGATCTTGCCGTCGTTCAAACGCTGCAAGGCCTGCTTGGCGACGCCGCGTTCCACGGCCACATAGGCCTGGAAGTCGAAAATCGCGATCTTGCCGACCTGGGCACCCGGAATACCGGCATCACCGGTGAGTGCGCCAAGAATGTCGCCCGGGCGAACCTTGTCCTTGCGGCCGGCAGCGATGCACAGCGTGCTCATCTGCGGCAGCAGCGGGCCACCGCCCTTGGAGGTGAGGTTGTCCACCTGATCCCAGGTCAGCGGCGTTTTCTGCAATTGTTCGATGGCTTGGGCGCGCTGTGCTTCGGACGGTGCGACCAGGCTGATCGCGAGGCCTTTCTCACCGGCGCGACCGGTACGGCCAACGCGGTGAATGTGGATTTCCGAATCACGGGCCAGTTCGACGTTGATCACCATGTCCAGGGAATCGATATCGAGGCCGCGAGCGGCGACGTCGGTGGCGACCAGTACCGAAGTACTGCGGTTGGCGAACATCGCCAGTACCTGGTCGCGGTCACGTTGTTCCAGATCGCCGTGCAGGCCGACGGCGGAGATGCCTTTGGCGGTCAGGTGGTCGACGGTTTCCTGGACCTGCTGCTTGGTGAAGCAGAAGGCCACGCAGGAAGCCGGGCGGAAGTGGCCAAGCACCTTGGTCACCGCGCTCATGCGGTCGTCCGGGGAAATCTCGTAGAAGCGCTGTTCGATCTGGGTGTCGTCGTGGAACGCTTCGGCCTTCACCTGCTGCGGGTTACGCATGAACTTCGAGGCCAGCTGCTTGATGCCCACCGGATACGTGGCGGAAAACAGCAGGGTCTGGCGACGCTCCGGGGCCTGCATGATGATTTCTTCGATGGAATCGTAGAAACCCATGTCGAGCATGCGGTCGGCTTCGTCGAGGATCAGGGTGTTGAGGCCATGAAGAACCAGCGAGCCCTTGCGCAGGTGCTGCTGGATACGGCCCGGGGTGCCGACGATGATGTGCGCGCCGTGCTCCAGCGAAGCGATCTGCGGGCCGAGGGACACGCCGCCGCACAGGGTCAGGACCTTGATGTTGTCTTCGGCACGGGCCAGGCGACGGATTTCCTTGGCGACCTGGTCAGCCAGCTCACGGGTCGGGCACAGGATGAGCGCCTGGCAACCGAAGTAGCGCGGATTGATCGGGTTCAGCAGGCCGATGCCGAACGCGGCGGTCTTGCCGCTGCCGGTCTTGGCCTGGGCGATCAGGTCCATCCCCTTGAGGATCACCGGCAAGCTTTGCGCCTGGATCGGCGTCATCTGGGCATAACCGAGGGAGTCGAGGTTAGCCAGCATGGCGGCGGACAGCGGCAAAGTATTAAATTCGGTGGCAATGGTGGTCACGGGACTGGCCTGCAAAACAAAATGTCGCGCAGTGTACCAGTCCGATGGCCATTCGCCCTAAGGCTCTATGTGCTCTTCCGGACGTTTGACGCGCCGTCCGTCTTCTCTCGACAGCTGCGAGAAGATCGTCGCGGCCAGCATCGCCATGATTCCGACCGTGACAAACGTCAGCTGGAAGGCACCCAGAACCGTGTCTACCCCGTCGTTTCCAATCTCCGCCGTGAAGCCGCCGAGCAACGCACCGGCGCAGGCCACGCCCAGGCTCAGGGACAATTGCGCGACCACCGAGAGCAAACTGTTGCCGCTGCTGGCGCTGGCATCGTCGAGGTCGATCAGGGTCACGGTGTTCATCGCGGTGAACTGCAGGGAGTTGATCGCGCCAAGGATCGCCAGTTGGCACAGCAGCAGCCAGTACGGCGTCTGCTCGCTGACCAGGCCCATGCTTGCCAGCATGATCCCCAACGCCAGGGTGTTGCCGGTGAGCACGATGCGATACCCCAGACGCTCGATCAGCGGCCGCGCGACCCATTTGGCGATCATTGCCGCTGCCGCTAGCGGCAGCATGCTCATCCCGGCCTGGGACGGCGAATAGCCCAGCGCCACTTGCAGCAGCAGCGGCACCAGAAAGGGCAGGGCGCCGCTGCCGAGGCGGGCGAACAGGTTGCCGAGAATGCCCACGGCAAAGGTCCGGGTCTTGAAAAGCGACGGCGCGAACAACGGATTGTCGATATGCCCGGCACGCAACCAGTACGCCGCGAGGCACGCCATGCCGCCGAACAGCAGCAACATCACCCGCAGGTGCGGCAGGTGCAGTTCGCCCAAGCCTTCCATGGCAATGGTGATCAGAATCATCGCCGCGCCGAACAACACGAAACCCAGGCTATCGAAGCGGGTGCGCTCGGAACCGCGCAGGTCCGGGATGAACCTCCACACGGCGTAGCAACCGACCAGCCCCACCGGCAGGTTGATCAGGAAGATCCAGTGCCAGGTCAGGTATTGCACCATCCAGCCGCCCATGGTCGGGCCGATCAACGGGCCGAGCAGTCCAGGAATGGTGATGAAGCCCATGATGCGCACCAGCTCCGAACGGGGGTAGGCGCGCAACACCACCAGCCGCCCGACCGGCAGCATCAACGCGCCGCCCAGGCCTTGGATCACCCGCGCACCGATCAACTGGGTCAGGCTGGTCGACAGTGCGCAGAGCAGCGAACCGAGACTGAACAGCAAAATCGCACTGAAGAAGATCTTCCTGGTGCCGAAGCGATCGGCGATCCAGCCCGAAGCGGGAATCAGCAACGCGACCGTGAGCATGTAGGCGATGATCACGCCCTGCATGCGCAACGGGTCTTCGGCCAAGTCGCGGGCCATGGCTGGCAGGGCAGTGTTGAGAATCGTCCCGTCGAGGGACTGCATGAAGAAGGCAATGGCGACCACCCACGGTATCCAGCGGGCGGTGACAGCGTCGAGAGGTGGGCGGTTGGGCATGGGACCTCTTCTGTAGGAGCGAGCTTGCTCGCGATGGACGTGAGCGATGATGCGTACTGTCTGAATAAATGCGCAGCCTTCACATTTTTCGCGAGCAGGCTCGCTCCTACAGGATTTGCGTCGTCCTTGTGGGAGCGAGCCTGCTCGCGAATATTTTCAAAGGGTTAACGTCAAACGACTGACCAGCGCCCCCGGCAACAACGCCGAAGCCGTCGCCCGCTGGCCGTAGGTACTCGCCGACAACAGCAACTCGCGTTCCTCGGTCAATGCTTCGAGCTGTGATCCAAGCAGGCTGAAGGCACTGTCATCAAAACGCATGGTGCTGACCGGTGCCTGGATTTCGCCGTTCTCGACCCAGAACGTGGCAAAGCGGGTCATGCCGGTCAGGCGTGCGGCCGGTTGATCCGAGAAGTTCAGGTACCACAGGTTGCTGATGTACAGCCCCGTGCCCAGTTGCTTGAGGATGTCCGTGTCAGGCAATGTCCCGGCTTTCATGTTCAGTGCGCTCGGTGATTCACCGCCGCTGGCGCCGTTGGCGGTCAAACCGTACTCCGCAGCGCTGCGCGAGCTGACCAGTTGTGCCCCGGCCTTGCCGTTGACGATCAACTCCAGGTCGCTGCGCGGATAACCTTCATCGGAAAATGCCGGGCTCAGCGAGCCGGTGACTTTTTCATCCAGCGAGACCAGCGGATTGAACGCACTGTCGCCACCGTAGAGCTTTTGCAGCGGGCTGCTTTTGCTGGCAATCGACTGTGCCGAGAAACCACCCCAGCACAGCATGCCCATGATTTCTTCCAGCGCCGCCGGCGCCAGGTAGGCGCGGTACTGGCCGGGTGCCAACGTGCGCAGCGGCCGACCCAGAAACTCAAGCTGCTCGCGAGCTTGCTGGAAGCGTTTGGCAAAGCCGTCGTTGCTCCAGTCATGCCCGGCATAGCTGGCTTTCACGGCCTGGCCGTTCTCGTGGAACAGGCTGAAGTCGAAATTGAAACTGTTGGCCTGATGCCAGCCGAAGGCGCCCGAAGAACTGGCAAAGCCACGACTGATCGGCCCCGCAGCGTAGAAGCCGACAAGATCCAGGCCTTCGGCGGCCTGGGTGATTTGCGCGACCACTTCCTCGGTGTCCGGCAGCGGGTGCGACTGCACGTTATTGCTCTGCCAGCCGTTGTAGTTAAGCAGCAGGTACGGGTCCGCAGGCAATAGCGGCAAGGTGTCGCGCAGCTGTTGCAGACCCTCGCTCAGGCGCTGCGCATCCACCTGCGGATCGCCGGCCAGCGTGATTTGCAGGTCGGCATGCCGGCCTTCGTTAATCAGTTTCAGGCCGATGCTCGCCTGCTGCACCTGACCGGCCTGGCGAACCTTGGCGTTGTTGAAACGCACGAAGGCCGACGATTCGGCGGCGTAGCTGAGGGTGAACTGCTCGGGCTCGAGAAGCGCCTCACGCAAGCTATTGACCAGCGCCTTGAACGACGCGGACTGGCTGATTGAAGGATTCATCAGGCGTCTCCTCCGAATACATCAACGTTGCTGAACACGCAGGCCGGTGACGCGTGACCGACGCGGATCACCTGGTTCGGTTCGCCCTTGCCGCAGTTCGGTGTGCCAAGGACCTTTAAGGTACTGGCGTTGCCGACGGCGCTGAGGCTTTTCCAGAACTGCGCGGAGATGCCCCTGTAATTGGGATTCTTTACCACACCCTTGAGTTCGCCGTTTTCGATCAGTTGGCCCCATTCGCAGCCAAACTGGAACTTGTTGCGCGCATCGTCGATCGACCAGGAGCGGTTGGTCGACATCAGCACGCCGTGTTCGATGCCGCCGACCAACTGCTCGATGGACTGATCGCCCGGCTCGATATTGAGGTTGGCCATGCGATCGATCGGTGGGCGGTTCCAACCGCAGGCGCGGCTGTTGGCGACGCCGTCCATGCCGGCACGGAATTGCGACAACGCACCGCCCAACGGGCGCAGCAACAGGCCTTCACGGATCAGGAACTGTTTGCTGGCGGGCGTGCCGTCGTCGTCATGGCCGTAGCTGGCGAGTTCTTCGGGGATCTCTGGATCGAAGGTCACGTTGAGCAGGCCGGAACCGTATTGCAGGCGGCCGAAATCTTCTGCTTTGACGAAACTGGTGCCGGCGTAATTGCGCTCGTCACCGAGGATGCGGTCCAGTTCCAGCGGATGGCCGATGGACTCGTGGATTTGCAGCATCATCTGGTCTGGCATCAGCAGCAGGTCGCGCTTGCCCTGCGGGGTGTTTGGCGCCAGCAGCAATTGCAGGGCCTGGTCGGCCACCTGGGCACCGGCACCGATCAGGCCACAGCGGCTGATGACGTCCGCCGCGCCTTGCTGGCCGAAGTTCTCGCGGCCCAGGCTGCGGGTCTGGCTGTCGTTACCGTCGTAGGCCGTGACGTCCAAGCCGGGGTACACAAAGCGTTGGGCCTGGCGCAGTTCGGCGCCGGCGCTGTTGAGGTAGATCTGCTCGACGTGGGTGATACCGAGGCTGACCTGCCAGTTCACCAGACGCTCATCCCTGGGGACGGCGGCGGATTCGGTGCCGAGCAACTGGTAGCACTCGCTCAGGGACGGAAAGGCCTGCTCGAGGTTGGGCGAAAAGTAATCGGCGCGGTCGCTGGAAACGGCTTGTTCGCGCAGGTCCAGCAAGGCGTGGGGCTTGAGTCTACGGGCCTGGAGCTCGGCACGCTCGAGAGCGGCTTGCAGGCCTTGTTGCGACAGATCGTTGGTGGCCGCATAGGCCTCGACGCCATTGACCCGCACGGTCAGCATCGCCCCTTCGTCACGGCTCAGGCTCGGCGGTTCGGCGACGTTCTTGCGCACCGACAGGTACTGCCCGGATTCGCGCACGTAACGCAGGGAAAAGAATTCGGCACCCGTGCGCAAGGCAGCGAAGCGCTGCTTGAGCTGGGGATGGAAATCGAACATTCGTGAACCTCCTGGGTGTGGAGTGGCGATGGAGCGGTGTTGCGAGGGGAGGGGTGAAACGGTTGCGTGGCGCTAGATTAGGCCTGCGAGGGGGGAGGATCAAGGGTGGTGCGGTGTTGGGAGGGATTACCGGGGTGGACCGGGAGATATGTGTTGCTTGGTAAGGCCTCTTCGCGAGCAGGCTCGCTCCCACAAAGGATCTGAGTCGTTCACAGATCAAATGTGGGAGCGAGCCTGCTCGCGAATAGCCGTACCGCGGTGTAACGCCTTAAGCGATCTGGCTCACTTCCCGCACCGGCTTGCCCTTCACTGGCGCTTCACCGGCCACATAGTAAGTGGCAGTGCTGCGCGGCAATGGCTTGCGGCCACGGATCTTGTCGGCGATTTTCTCGGCCATCATGATCGTTGGTGCGTTGAGGTTGCCGGTGGTGATGATCGGCATGATCGAGGCATCGACCACACGCAGGCCTTGCATGCCATGCACGCGGCCTTCGCCATCGACCACGGCCATTTCGTCGGTGCCCATCTTGCACGAGCAGGATGGGTGGAACGCGGTTTCGGCGTGTTCGCGGATGAACTTGTCCAGCTGTTCATCGGTTTGCACTTCGATGCCCGGGCTGATCTCGCGACCCCGGAAGGCGTCCAACGCAGGCTGCTGCATGATTTCACGGGTCAGGCGGATACCGTCGCGGAATTCCTGCCAGTCCTGCTCGGTCGCCATGTAGTTGAACAGGATGCTCGGGTGTTGGCGCGGGTCCTTGGACTTGGCCTGGATGCGGCCGCGGCTTGGCGAACGCATGGAGCCCATGTGCGCCTGGAAACCGTGCTCTTTCACACCGTTGCTGCCGTTGTAGTTAATCGCCACAGGCAGGAAGTGGTACTGGATGTTCGGCCATTCGAATTCCGGACGGGTGCGGATGAAACCGCCGGCTTCGAACTGGTTGCTGGCGCCAATGCCGGTGCCGTTGAACAGCCACTCGGCACCGATGGCCGGCTGGTTGTACCAGAGCAGCGACGGGTACAGCGAGACCGGTTGGGTGCAAGCGTATTGCAGGTACAGCTCAAGGTGATCCTGCAGATTTTCACCGACGCCCGGCAGGTCGTGGACCACCGGAATATCGAGTTTGTTCAGCAGTTCGGCCGGGCCGACGCCGGAGCGTTGCAGGATCTGCGGCGAAGCGATGGCGCCGGAGCACAGCAGCACTTCCTTGCGCGCTTTGACTTCAACGCGCTCTTCAGCGTCGCCCACCAGGTAACGCACGCCGACCGCACGCTTGCCTTCGAACAGGATCTTGTCGGTCAGGGCGTGGGTGACGATGGTCAGGGTCGAACGCTTCTTGGCGACGTCCAGGTAACCGCGGGCGGTGGAAGCACGACGACCTTTCGGCGTCACGGTGCGGTCCATCGGGCCGAAGCCTTCCTGCTGGTAGCCGTTCAAGTCTTCGGTGCGCGGGTAGCCGGCCTGCACGCCGGCTTCAACCATGGCGTGGAACAGCGGATTGTTGCCGGCTTTGGGCGTGGTCACGCTGACCGGGCCTTCGCCACCGTGGTAGTCGTTCGGGCCGATGTCGCGGGTTTCAGCCTTGCGGAAGTACGGCAGGCAATCGAGGTACGACCAGTCTTCAAGGCCTGGCAGTTTCGCCCAGCCGTCGTAGTCCATGGCGTTGCCGCGGATGTAGCACATGCCGTTGATCAGCGAGGAGCCGCCCAGGCCCTTGCCGCGACCGCATTCCATGCGGCGACCGTCCATGTGTGGCTCGGCATCGGTTTCGTAGGCCCAGTTGTAGCGACGGCCTTGCAGCGGGAACGCCAGGGCGGCCGGCATTTGCGTACGGAAGTCGAAACGGTAGTCCGGGCCGCCCGCTTCGAGCAGCAGGACGGTGACGCCGGCGTCTTCGGTCAGACGGGTCGCCAGGGTGTTACCGGCCGAGCCGGCACCGATGATGATGTAGTCGAATTCTTGGGACATTGAATGCACCCTCTTTGATGTTGGTCAGGTCGAGGTCGCTGGGACACTGCATAACCTGTGGCGAGGGGGCTTGCCCCCGTTCGGCTGCGCAGCAGTCGCAAATTCAGCGACCTCGTTCTATCTGAAAGCATGCGGCGTCTGGATGGGGCTGCTTCGCAGCCCAACGGGGGCAAGCCCCCTCGCCACAATGGCGTTCACTCCAGAGCGCGTGCGAATCAGAACACCGAGACGTAATCGCCCAGCTCGACCTGTACCGATTTGATGCGGGTGAAGTTGTTCAGCGAGCTGATCCCGTTTTCACGGCCAACACCCGACTGCTTGTAGCCGCCAACCGGCATCTTCGCGTCGGACTCGCCCCAGGCGTTGATCCAGCAAATACCGGCTTCCAGCTGATGAATCACGCGGTGGGCGCGGTTCAGGTCCTTGGTGACGATACCGGCGGCCAGGCCGAATTCGGTGTCGTTGGCGCGACGGATCACTTCTTCTTCGGTTTCGTAGGTGAGGATCGCCATCACCGGGCCAAAGATTTCTTCACGGACGATGGTCATGTCGTCGGTGCAGTCGGTGAACACGGTCGGCGCGACGAAGGCGCCCTTGGCGAATTCGCCGTCGGTCAGGCGCTCGCCGCCGCACAGTACGCGTGCGCCTTCTTCCTTGCCCTTGGCGATGTAGCCCAGCACGTTTTCCATGTGGGCGAAGCTGACCAGCGGGCCGAAGTTGGTGTTTTCGTCTTGCGGGTTACCGACGCGGATGCGCGCAACGCGCTCAACGATCTTGGCTTCGAACGCGGCTTTCAGGTGGGCCGGTACGAACACGCGAGTGCCGTTGGTGCAGACCTGGCCGGAGCTGTAGAAGTTGGCCATCATCGCGGTGTCGGCGGCGCGATCGAGGTCGGCGTCGTCGCAGATGATCAGCGGGGATTTGCCGCCCAGTTCCATGGTCACGTCTTTGAGCGACGAAGCCGAAGCGCTGGCCATGACTTTCTTGCCGGTGTCGGTGCCGCCGGTGAACGAGATCTTCTCGATGCGCGGGTGCTCGGTCAGCCAGGTGCCGACTTCGCGGCCGCTGCCGGTCAGGACGTTGAACACACCGTTTGGCAGGCCGGCTTCGGTGTAGATCTCGGCCAGTTTCAGGGTGGTCAGCGAGGTGACTTCGCTTGGCTTGAAGATCATCGCGTTACCGGCGGCCAGGGCCGGCGCGGATTTCCACAGGGCGATCTGGATCGGGTAGTTCCACGCGCCGATACCGGCCACGACGCCCAGCGGCTCGCGACGGGTGTAGACGAACGACGTGGTGCGCAGTGGGATCTGCTCGCCTTCGATGGCCGGTACCAGGCCTGCGTAGTACTCCAGCACGTCAGCGCCGGTAACGATGTCGACGTACTTGGTTTCGGAGAAGGCTTTACCGGTGTCCAGGGTTTCCAGGGCGGCCAGTTCGTCGTTGCGCTCACGCAGGATTTCCACGGCGCGACGCAGGATGCGCGAACGCTCCATGGCGGTCATGGCAGCCCAGATTTTCTGGCCCTTTTCGGCGCTGACGACGGCGCGTTCGACGTCATCGAAGGTCGCACGTTGTACTTTTGCGAGGACTTCACCGTTAGCCGGGTTGATGGCTTCGAAAGTGGCGTCGCTGCTGGCGTCGCTGTACGCACCATCGATGTAGAGTTTTTGCAGTTCGAAACGGGCCATAAAGTCCTCGCAAGTGCATGAGTGATTGGCGCGGCCCGGTGGTTGAGCGTTCTATGTGTGCTCTAACTCACCCGCTTGGCCAGTTGGATATCCATGTATTCGTAAGCGATCTGTTGCGCCTGCTCGGTGTCGAAAGCGTCTCCCGACAGCGCACCGCGCAACCACAAACCGTCGATCAACGCTGCCAGGCCCCGGGCGGCGCTGCGCGCATCATCGAGCGGCAGCACACGGCGGAACTGGCAGCACAGGTTGGAATACAGACGGTGATCGTTGATCCGCTGCAACCTGTGCAAAGACGGCTGGTGCATGCTGGTGGCCCAGAAGGCCAGCCAGGTTTTCATTGCCGGGCCATTGACCTGGCTGGCGTCGAAGTTGCCTTCGATGATCACCTGCAGATGCGCCCGCGGGCTGTCATCTGTCAGCGCCTGCCGGCGCGCGGTGACGTTCTCGCTCAGGACAGTCATCAGGTACCCCATGGTGGCGGCGATCAGGCCGTTCTTGTCCTGAAAGTAATGACTGATGATGCCATTCGAGACACCGGCCAAACGGGCGATCAGCGCAATGCTGGCGTCCCCCATTCCGACCTGATCGACGGCCTGCAAAGTGGCTTCGATCAATTGCTGGCGGCGGATGGGTTGCATACCGACCTTGGGCATCTTGCACATCTCCTTAGGCCTTCCGGTGGACGCAAAACGTCCATCGGCTTGAGGGCCAGTCTATTTTGTTTTGATTGAACGTTCAATCAACAAAGAATAAGATCTGCGACAAATCGTCGCTGCCTACAGGTTTTTCCTACTTGTAGTTGGCGGAAAAACGACATCAAAAACTGCTCGAAACCTACGCGCTGCGGCGCTCCAGGGGTTTCGGGCTTTTTTCGGGGTGTCTTTATATCACCCGCCGGTCGGCTGCCCACTAACCGATTGGTCGGGTAACTCGTTTGTCTTGCGTTCTTCTCTCGCACTGCCCGGAGCATCTGTGCCATGAGTTCTGCCTCGCTAATAAAGACCCCACCCGAGAAGGTGACGGTCAACGGTTGGGTGTTCTACACCTCTACCGCGTTGATTCTGTTGTTGACCGCCATTCTGATCATCGCCCCGCAAGAGGCCGGCAGAATGCTGGGTACGGCGCAAGCCTGGTTGTCCCGCAGCTTCGGCTGGTACTACATGGTGGTGATTGCCGCCTACCTGATTTTTGTCATCGGCCTGGCGTTTTCGTCCTACGGCAAACTCAAACTGGGCAGCAAGGACGATACCCCGGACTTCAGCTACGGCGCCTGGGCGGGGATGCTGTTCTCGTCGGGTATCGGCATCTCGTTGTTGTATTTCGGTGCGTCCGAGCCGCTGGACCACTACTTCAACCCGCCGGAAGGCGTGGCTGGCAGCAACCTTGCCGCCCGTCAGGCCGTGCAACTGACATTCCTGCACTGGGGCCTGCACGGCTGGGCGATCTACGCATTGGTCGGTCTGGCCGTTGCCTATTTTGCTTACCGGCATAACCAGCCGCTGGCGTTGCGGTCGGCGCTGTATCCGTTGGTGGGCGAGCGTTGGGTCAAGGGCGCGGCCGGGCATGCGGTGGACGGCTTCGGCATGTTCGTGACCCTGTTGGGTCTGGTGACCAACCTGGGGATTGGTTCGCTGCAAGTGTCGTCGGGTCTGGAAAACCTGTTCGGCATGGAGCACAGCAACACCAACCTGCTGATCGTGATCATCGTGATGAGCACCGTGGCGACCATCGCCGCCGTGTCGGGCGTGGAAAACGGCATCCGCCGTCTGTCCAACCTCAACATCGTGCTGTTCAGCGGCCTGCTGATTTTCGTGCTGTTGTTCGGCCCGACCCTGCACCTGCTCAACGGTTTCGTGCAGAACGTCGGTGATTACCTGAACGGCGTGGTGCTGAAGACCTTCGACCTCTATGTGTACGAAGGCGACAGTGAGAAGTCCGACCGCTGGCTGGGCCTGTGGACCCTGTTCTACTGGGCCTGGTGGATTTCCTGGGCGCCATTCGTGGGCATGTTCATCGCGCGTATTTCCCGTGGTCGCACTGTGCGCGAGCTGGTCGCTGGCGTGCTGTTGATTCCGTTGGGCTTTACCCTGGCGTGGCTGTCGATCTTCGGTAACTCGGCCCTGGACCTGGTGATGAACCACGGGGCGGTAGAGCTCGGGAAGACGGCGCTGGAACAGCCGTCCATGGCGATCTACCAGTTGCTTGAGCATTACCCGGCGTCGAAGGTTGTGATCGGCGTGTCGATCTTTGTCGGTTTCGTGCTGTTCCTGACCCCGGCGGACTCCGGCGCGGTGATGATGGCCAATCTGTCGTGCAAGGGCGGCAATGTCGACGAAGACGCCCCGCACTGGTTGCGGATCTTCTGGTCGGTGGTGATCACCCTGGTGACCATTGGCCTGCTGTTCGCCGGCAACTTCGAAGCCATGCAAACCATGGTGGTGCTGGCCGGTCTGCCGTTCTCGGTGGTGCTGGTGCTCTTCATGTTCGGCTTGCACAAGGCCATGCGCCAGGACGTGCAGATCGAACAGGAGCAAGCGGAACTGGCGGCACGCGGTCGCCGTGGTTTCAGTGAGCGCTTGACCCAGCTGGACCTGCAGCCGAGCCAGTCGGTGGTTCAGCGTTTCATGGACAAGCACGTCAGCCCGGCGCTGGAAGATGCGACCGTGCAGATGCGTGCTCAAGGTCTGCAAGTGCAAACGCTGCTGGGCAAATCCAAGCGTTGCATGGGGGTGCGGGTGGAGATGGAAGAGGGCAACCCGTTTGTCTACGAAGTGAGCCTGGACGGCTACCTGGCCACGCCGACTGAATCGGCTCAGCCCGATGAGGCGCGTCAGCGTTTCTATCGCGCCGAGGTCTACCTGCACAACGGCAGCCAGGACTACGATTTGATGGGCTTCACCCAGGATCAGATCACCCGTGACGTGCTCGATCAGTTTGAAAGCCATCGCCAGCTCCTTGGCCGGGTTTATAGCTGAAACCTGAGGTCAGCGGTGCAGTGAGTGCGCCGCAGCTCTAATTGTGGCGAGGGGGCTTGCCCCCGTTCGGCGGCGCAGCCGTCGTAGATCTGGATAATGCGGTTTATCTGAACTGTCTCGGTATCTTGGTTTGGGGCCGCTTCGCAGCCCAACGGGGGCAAGCCCCCTCGCCACTGGGTTCTCTGTTTACGGCAGAATATCTGCACTAACAAAAACGCCGCGATCATCTCGCGGCGTTTTTGTGTCTGTTGCCTTACCCCAGGTTCTTGCCGAGCAGTGCGTGATACAGCTCGCTGTCGCCAAGAATCCCTACGACATGGTTGTTATCGTGCAGCACCAGTTTGTTGCCGGTCTGATAACGAATCTGCAGCGCATCGCGCATGCCAATGTTCGAGTCCACCAGGGTTGGCCGACGACCCAGGCCTTCAACGGCCTGACCCGGTACCCAGTTTTGCAAGTCCAGCGTAGATCCGTTCTGGCGAGCGCCCTTGATGGTGTTGCCTTCAGCCAGGTCCAGCCACGAATCGCCGCCCGGATCCAGGCACACCGAACCGTTGATGCGTTTGCAGTTGTCCAGGGTGCGCATCAGGCTGCGACCGCACAGTACGTTCAGTGGGTTGGTGTGGGCCACGAAGGTCCGCACGTAGTCGTCCGCCGGGTTGAGGACGATTTCTTCCGGTTTGCTGTACTGGATGATCCGGCCGTCTTTCATGATCGCGATGCGGCTACCCAGTTTCAGGGCCTCGTCGAGGTCGTGGCTCACGAACACGATGGTCTTGCTTAGCTTGCGTTGCAGCTCCAGCAGCTCGTCTTGCAGACCCTGGCGGATCAGCGGGTCGAGTGCCGAGAACGGTTCGTCCATCAGCAAAATGTCGGCGTCCATCGCCAGGGCACGGGCCAGGCCCACGCGTTGTTGCATACCACCAGACAGCTCGTTGGGTTTCTTGTTGCGCCACTGGGTCAGGCCCACCAGCTCAAGCTTGTCGTCTACCAGTTTGCGTCGTTCCTTCTCGGGACGGCCCTGCATTTCCAGGCCGAAGCTGATGTTCTCGCGAACGGTCAGCCAAGGCATCAGGGCAAACTTCTGGAACACCATCGCGATGCGCTTGGTGCGCATCATTTTCAGTTCGGCCGGGGTGCAGGAGGCGATGTCGATCTGCTTGCCTTCGTGCTCGACGAACAGCTTGCCGCGGCTGACGGTGTTCAGGCCGTTGATGCAGCGCAACAGGCTGGACTTGCCGGAGCCGGACAGGCCCATCAGTACGCAGATCTCACCTTTTTCGACGTCCAGGCTGGCTTTTTCAACGCCGACAATCTGCCCGGTCTTTTTCAGGATTTCGTTACGCGTCATGCCCTGATCCAGCAGCTTGAGCGCCTCGCGTGGATCCTTGGAGAAGATAACGTCAACGTTATCGAAGCGAATTATGCTCATGCATCACCCCCTACTTTGGCGTCGGGTTGTTTGCAGATACGGTCGAGCATGATCGCCAGCAGTACGATCGCCAGGCCTGCTTCGAAGCCCAGCGCGATATCAGCAGTGTTCAGTGCGTTGACCACCGGTTTGCCCAGGCCGTCGGCGCCCACCAGTGCCGCGATCACCACCATCGAAAGGGACAGCATGATGCACTGGGTGATGCCGGCCGCGATGCTTGGCATGGCGTGGGGCAGTTCGATTCTCGAGAGCAACTGACGTCGCGAGCAGCCAAAGGCCTTGCCGGCGTCCATCAATTCTTCCGGAACATCGCGGATACCCAGGTAGGTCAGGCGGATGGGCGCGGCAATCGCGAACACCACCGTTGAGATCAGGCCCGGGACCACACCCAGCCCGAAGAGGGTGAGGGTAGGAATGAGGTACACGAAGGTCGGTACGGTCTGCATCAGATCGAGTACCGGACGCATTAAAGTATAGAACATGGGCTTGTGCGCGGCGACGATGCCCAGCGGCACGCCGATGACCACGCAGACCAGGGTAGCGAACATCACCTGGGCGAGGGTTTCCATGGTTTCCTGCCAGTACCCCAGGTTGAGGATCAGCAGAAAGGAGGCAACGACAAAGGCGGTCAGGCCCCATTTGCGTTGAATGAAGTGTGCCAGTAGTGCGATTAGGCCGATCAGCGCCAGCGGGTTGAACCAGGTCAGCGCAAACGTCACGCCGTGGATCATCGTTTCCAGTGTCACAGCGATTGCGTCGAAGGTGCTGGCGCCGTGTTGCGTCAACCATTCAACGAAGCTCGCGATGTACTGGCCTAAGGGTATTTTCTGATCAATCAGCATGGTAGTGAACGTCCGCATGCAAGGAAATAAACAGCCCGGACGGCGTGAGCCGTCCGGCATAAGCGATTACTGCAATTTGGCTTTAACGGCCTCCAGGCCAGGTTTACCGTCAATGGTGGTCACGCCAGCGAGCCAGGTATCGAGCACCTGTGGATTCTTTTTCAGCCAGGCCTTGGCGGCCGCGTCAGGCTTCATCTTGTCGTCCAGGATGTTGCCCATCAGTTCGCTTTCCATGTCGACGGTGAACTCCAGGTTCTTCAGCAACTGACCAACGTTGCTGCATTCCTCGGCGTAACCCTTGCGGGTGTTGGTCGCCACGGTGGCGGCACCGAAATCCGGGCCGAAGAAGTCATCACCACCGGTCAGGTATTGAATCTTGAAGCGCTTGTTCATCGGGTGCGGCGCCCAGCCGAGGAACACCACGGCGGTGTCGCGTTTCTGCGCGCGGTCGACCTGCGACAGCATGCCGGCTTCGGAGGATTCGACGACTTTGAAACCGGCTGTCTTCAGGCCGAAGGCATCCTTGTCGATCATCGACTGGATCAGGCGGTTGCCGTCGTTGCCGGGCTCGATACCGTAGATCTTGCCGTCGAGTTCTTTCTTGAATTTGGCGATGTCAGCGAAGTCATGCAGCCCTTTGTCGTACAGCGCCTGAGGGACGGCGAGGGTGTACTTGGCGCCCTTGAGGTTGGTACGCACGGTTTCCACGGTGCCGGCATCGCGGTAGGCCTTGATGTCGTTTTCCATGGTCGGCATCCAGTTCCCCAGGAACACGTCCATGTTCTTGCCGTCGGCCAGGGACTTGTAGGTCACGGGCACGGAAATCATGGTGGTCTTGGTCTTGTAGCCGAGGGCGTTGAGTACGACGCTGGTGGTCGCGGTTGTCGCGGTGATGTCGGTCCAGCCGACATCGGAGAAGTTTACGGTACTGCACTGCGCCGGTTCTGCGGCTTGCGCCAGAACCGGCAGACTAAGCATGGCGGCCAACAACAACGACGGGGAACCTTTCATGGATGGACTCCTTGGTGTTTTTTTTGGCAGTGTTCCGACTGGACCACCGCACTTATAGGTTGCGGTTGGATGGCGTTCTGGAGACAGCTCTACCACGGCGCCTTGCAATCGAGTCGATATGATCATGTACCAGTGAAAATCTGACGCCTACAGGGTGCGTCGTATCCAGTACAGGGATGGTCGCATCCAGTGTCGGTGACGTCGTTTACAGATTTTTTCAGCCCCTTTTCCCTCTCTGAACCGCAAAAAAACGGCGAAAACACGGCGTAAAAGACACGCGGCGCTAGTGGGCATGAGTGCGTCGGTTAGAGACGTCGAACAACACGATAAAAGCTTGATGATGCGGTCATCTCGGCGGATTGCAGCTTGAGCGTAGCAGCTCCGTCACCGTGCGCTTTTGCGTGCGCAGTGGGCCCATCCAGGAGTTCGGCAGTAATGGCTATCAGTGTTTTCGACCTGTTCAAAATCGGCATCGGCCCTTCCAGTTCTCACACCGTGGGGCCCATGCGGGCGGCGGCGTTGTTTGTACAGGGCTTGCGTGAGCGCGGGCTGCTGGAGCGGGTGCGGCGTGTCGAAGTCCAGCTGTTCGGCTCGTTGTCGGCCACCGGTATCGGCCACGGCAGCGACAATGCAGTGATCATGGGCTTGATGGGCGAGTGGCCGGATGCGATCGATCCGTCGCAAATCGGCATCAGCATCGCCACCCTGCGTGAGACCGATACGCTGCTGCTCGACGGTCGCTTGCCGGTGCCCTTCATCTGGGCCCGGGACATGCGCCTGATCGATGAGAACCTGCCATTCCACCCCAACGCCATGACCTTGATAGTCGAGGGTGATGACGGCGAGTTGCATCGTGACACCTACTATTCGATTGGCGGCGGTTTTGTCGTCGATGAGGCTCAGGCCTCCAGCGGTGTCGTCGACCTCGACCGCACCGTGCTGCCCTATGACTTTTCCAGCGCTGTCGAACTGCTGGAGCTGTGTAAAAAGCACAATCTGCGCGTAGCTGAATTAATGATGGCTAACGAGAGAGTGTGGCGCAGCGAGGATGAAATCCGCAGCGGCCTGATGAAGCTCTGGCGCGCCATGCAGGATTGCGTCGAACAAGGCCTGAAGCACGAAGGCATCCTGCCCGGCGGGCTGAACGTACGCCGCCGCGCGGCCAAGTTGCATCGCAGCTTGCAGGAATTGAACAAACCCAACGTGATCGGCTCGACCTTGAGCGCCATGGAGTGGGTCAACCTGTTCGCCCTGGCGGTCAACGAAGAAAACGCCGCCGGCGGGCGCATGGTCACGGCACCGACCAACGGCGCTGCGGGGATCATTCCGGCCGTGTTGCACTACTTTATGAAGTTCAGCGAGGCGGTGACCGACGCCAATGTCGTCGACTACTTCCTCAGTGCGGCGGCAGTGGGAATCCTGTGCAAGAAGAACGCTTCGATCTCCGGTGCCGAAGTCGGTTGCCAGGGCGAAGTCGGTTCGGCCTGCGCCATGGCGGCGGCAGGGTTGGCGGAAATCCTCGGCGCCACACCAGAGCAACTGTGCAACGCGGCGGAGATCGGTCTGGAGCACAACCTCGGCCTGACCTGCGACCCGGTGGGTGGGCTGGTCCAGGTGCCGTGCATCGAGCGCAACGCAATCGCTGCTGTGAAAGCGATCAATGCGGCGCAAATGGCATTGCGCGGCGATGGTCAGCACTTTATTTCGCTGGATCGGGTGATCCGCACCATGCGCGATACCGGTGCCGACATGCATGACAAATATAAGGAGACATCGCGGGGTGGGTTGGCGGTGAGTGCGGTCGAGTGTTGACGCAATACTTGTAGGCGCTGGCTTGCCAGCGAAAGCGGTGGTTCTACCGCTGAAGATGTGTCGGCTGTACGGGCCTCTTCGCTGGCAAGCCAGCTCCTACACATAGCCAGACCAGTCAAAACTGCGCGCTAAGTGAACACCCGATTTAAAGTGCGCCACCTTTTGGCGCGTCGCTTACAGATAAATCGTCTTGCCACTGATCGAGGGCCAACCGGCCTTCGACCACCCGTCGTCCGTGCTTGCGGTGACACTCCTTTCCATCGCGGCGCAACGCCGTTCCCACAAGTGCTACCGAATTGCTCACAGCGTGTGGGCCAAGGCGCTTGCCAGCCCTGATAGCCATTTAAATCCCCACTCCATGCGCGTCATATATAGACCCATTCCGACGTCGTTTTCAGGAGTTATTGAACGCACATTCAAAAATAGGCATGGCAATTGCTCTGTCATTACAAAGCCCGTCTCCCACGCGAGAACGCCGGCAATAAAAAGAGCCTCCGCCTGAGGCCATCACCCGCTTTGTGTGAGGAGATACCGCGATGACGTCGTTCAACTCTGGGGCCCAACCCCAGAACCGTGCGCCTCAATCCATCGGCTTTCTGCTGCTGGACAATTTCACGCTGATTTCTCTGGCCTCCGCAGTGGAACCCCTGCGCATGGCCAACCAGTTGTCCGGTCGCGAGCTGTATCGCTGGACCACCCTCACCGTCGATGGCGGCCAGGTCTGGGCCAGTGACGGTCTGCAGATCACCCCCGACGCCTCCATGCACAAAGCCCCGCCAATGGACACGGTCATCGTGTGCGGCGGTATCGGCATCCAGCGCACCGTTACCCGTGAACACGTGTCATGGCTGCAAAGCCAGGCCCGCCAATCCCGCCGTCTTGGCGCTGTCTGCACCGGCAGCTGGGCCTTGGCCTGCGCCGGCCTGCTCGACGGTTTCGATTGCAGCGTGCACTGGGAATGCCTGGCGGCGATGCAGGAAGCTTTCCCGCGGGTAGCCATGAGCACGCGCTTGTTCACCCTCGACCGTAACCGTTTCACCAGCTCGGGCGGCACCGCGCCGCTGGACATGATGCTGCACCTGATCAGCCGCGATCATGGCCGTGAGCTGTCGGCGGCCATTTCGGAAATGTTCGTCTACGAGCGCATCCGCAACGAGCAGGATCACCAGCGTGTGCCGCTCAAACACATGCTCGGCACCAACCAGCCGAAATTGCAGGAAATCGTTGCGCTGATGGAAGCCAACCTCGAAGAGCCAATCGACCTCGACGAATTGGCGGTGTATGTCGCGGTGTCCCGTCGTCAGCTCGAACGCCTGTTCCAGAAATACCTGCACTGTTCGCCGTCGCGTTACTACCTCAAGCTGCGCCTGATCCGCGCCCGGCAATTGCTCAAGCAAACGCCGATGTCGATCATCGAAGTGGCGTCGGTGTGTGGTTTCGTGTCCACGCCGCACTTCTCCAAGTGCTACCGCGAGTACTTCGGCATTCCGCCGCGTGACGAGCGCGTAGGCTCCAACACTACCCAGCAAGTGGCGATGATGCCGCTGCCGCAAGCGCTGGTGCTGTCTCCGTTGTCCGGGCCGTTGTCGGCACTGAGCCAGGCGCGTAATGAGTCGACGTTTGCCAGTGTAAGGCTCTAAACCGATGTGGCGAGGGGGCTTGCCCCCGTTCGGCCGCGAAGCGGTCGCAAGACCAATCACCAAGCGCTAACTGTCACTACTCGGTGAATGGTCTTGGGTCTGCTGCGCAGACCAACGGGGGCAAGCCCCCTCGCCACAGGTAGCCGTAAGGCTCTAGTCAAAGCTGGCGCTTGAAAAAAACGACGCGTTCGGTTTCCTCGAAACCGAGCGCGTTGTGCGTATCCTGACTCGCAAGATTGTCGAGTTCGGTGTCAGAGGCCATTTGTACACAGCCTTGTTCTCGTCCCCATTGCGCCACAATCTCGATCAGCTGTGCGGCCACGCCTTGGCGGCGTTGCTGGGGCACCACGTAGATACCCTCCAGATACACTACCGGCGAGTTGTCGGTGCCATTTACATAGTCGCGGCGCAATGAGGCTTCGACCAAGCCGACAGGTTGCTCCCGGCTGTCGTAAGCAACGAAGTTGATATAGCGTTGCGGCTCGCGCAGTTGCTGGTCGATTTCATCCCGATGCTCCTGTTCCGAAGCATGTGGCCAGAGTGCCTGACGCAAAGGAAGCCAGCCCGCTTGTTCGCTGGACTGGCAGTGTTGAATTCGGAACATCAGCGTTTACTCGTAGTTGCCGGACAGGCCGACACTCTAGCAAACGCTCAAGTGCGATGGCTCTGCTGATACTCCGCCAGCGCCGGCAACAACTGCTTGTCGATCGCCTGGCGCACCGCCGGCAGGATGGTCGCGCTGCTGGTGTACATCTGCTTGACCATGGTGCGTAGCACTATCGCCCGTTCATTGTTCAAACCTCGTACCGCGCACTCGCAAGCCTGCTCGGCCGTGGCGCCGTTCGGCACTTGAAATCCCAACGACTTGAGCTGGCCCAACAGGTCTTCCTGGTCTATCAAATCGGCGTGCATCATGACGCAATCCTTCTTCAGGGAACGGGGTCGTGGTTCGATTCTGGTGGGGGTGCCGGGTGTCGGCAAGGGCGATTTGTCGCAATGGCAGCATTGACTATGAACAGGTCGTTTTCGGGCAACTTGCCGGCCAAAGGAGGGGGCACACTGGGCTCAGCTCGCTTCACGAAGGTTTGGTCACCCTCGCACGGCAGCTCCTCAACAGTACCCTCTGCCTCGATCCTGTCACGGCTTGATCGGGGCTTTTTTTGTCTGCATAAACGCAATCGCTGGCAAGCCAGCTCCTACAAGGTTCGCGTAATCCTGTAGGAGCTGGCTTGCCAGCGATGAACGATGACGCGGTTTAACGCTGTAGCACGAGAATGCGCGACAGCAACTCATCCCGGTCGACATAGCAGCCCTGGAAATGCCGCGCCCCGGTGGCGGGGTCGAAGGCGTTGCGGGCATGCAGCGTGCGACGGTTGTCGAAGCACCACAGCTCACCGGGATTGAGCCGTTGCATCAGACGAAACCGGGGTTCGCGGGTCATGGCGATAAAGCGCCGGTAGGCTTGATAGAGCCTGGGCATCTGCTCTACCGAGGCATCGAACGGTCCGCGCAGAAAATTTGCCATGCGGATTTCCGACACCTGCCCCAACGCATCCAGGGCAATGATCGGCGCGAGACAACGGTAGTCACTGTGACGGTCCTTGTTGCGAAACTCCACGGGGATTTCGCAGAGGCTTTTGAAGGATCCAGGGTCTTCCCGGCGCAAGGCGTCGGCAATGGCAAAACCATCGACAAAAATGCTCTCGCCACCCTCGGCGTCATTGACCAGGCAATGCAGGAACTGCAGCCCCGGTTGCAACTCACGGGTTGGCAAATCGCTGTGCAGTGGCAGGTTGAAAGCCGTGTAGGCGTTGCTGTCGGCATCGGCCTTGGATTGCACGTTGAACAGCACGCCGAAATTGCTCTCGCGGATGAAGGAAATCCGTTGGGCGACCAGCTTCAACGAGCCGGGCTCCGTGGGTACGCCACGGACCTGGGTCAGCCCGACATCGCGTACCGCCAGCAGCCATTGCAGTAACGTCTGCGAGTCGTTCATCAACGCCTGATAGTCGAACACCGGCAACTGCAAATCGCTGTGCCAGAGCCGCGCTTTGGGTTTGCCTGCCAGGCGTTCGGCGCGGGATTCGTCGTCATAGGCGTGGGCGCGCAGCCAGCCGGGATCGAAGCGGCTGGCGTGGCCATCCTGCCAATCCACCGACAGGCAGCCTTCAGTGTCGATGTGTACGGCGTCAGGCATCAGATCCTGAGCCACGTCGACGATTTCCAGCACTTGTTCGCGGGTCACGGTGTAGACGCATTGCGGGCACGGGCAATTGTCCCGCAGCCATTGATGGTGGAAAGGGCTGACGCGATCGTCGGCCCACTTCACCAGAACACGGTCCGCCAGGGTCTGCACGCCAGTCAGCGCGCTGATCAACGGATAGGTACGAAAGTCGGCAAATGCTGCGGCGGTGTTCATGGCGATCTCCTTGTTATTTTTTGGGTGGTAATGCGATCACTCGGCCAATGAACTCGGGCGTTGGCAGGTCTGCCTGTTCGGCGACGATGGCTTGCAGCTGGCTCAGGGACTGCTCGCTGAACGGTGCCGAGCGCGGCCCGGCGAGATCCACGTGCAGCAGCATCTGCTCATTACCGGCAAGTTCCTTGTCATCACCGACCAGATGCAGGCTGTGATAGAGGTGCACGCGCTTGCTGTCGTGGGCAATGATCTGGGTGTGCACTTCGACTTGGGCGTCGAGTTTCACTTCGTGCAGATAGTTGAGGTGCAGTTCGAGGGTGAACAGCGAGTTGCCGCTGGCTTCGCGACTATTGCTGTCCAGGCCCAGGCGATCCATCAGGGCGTCGGTGGCGTAGCTGAAAATCAGTAGGTAGAAGGCATCGCGCAGGTGGCCGTTGTAGTCGACCCAGTCGGGGATGATGGTGGTTTGGTAGGTGGTGAGGGTGGGCATGTCATCAAATCCTGAAGTCATGAATACCTGTAGGAGCCGGCTTGCCGGCGATAGCGTTGTCGAAGCGCTGCAGAGGGGGTGGATGTACCGGCCTCATCGCTGGCAAGCCAGCTCCTACAAAGGGCTGCGGTGTTTAGTCGGCGAACGTCATCCCATGCTTCTCTTTGGTGGTCTTCACCGCCTCCAGCACCGCGAGCAGGCAGTCATCACGATAGCGCTCCAGCGCCGAAATGCTGTGTTTGCCCAGTTGATCGCTGGTGCCGTCGACTACGTCGTCGATCAGCTTGTCGGTCAGTTCCGGTGCCGGCAGGTAGGTCCATGGCAATTGCAGCGCCGGGCCGAACTGCGCCATGAAGTGGCGCATGCCGGCATCGCCACCGGCCAGGGTGTAGGTCAGGAAGGTGCCCATGAACGACCAGCGCAAGCCCGCGCCAAAGCGGATGGCATCGTCGATTTCGCCGGTGGTCGCCACGCCATCGTTGACCAGGTGCAGCGCCTCACGCCACAGCGCTTCGAGCAGGCGGTCGGCGATGAAGCCCGGTACTTCCTTGCGTACGTGCAGCGGGCGCATGCCTAGGGATTCATAGACTTTCATCGCTGCTTGCACGGCTTCAGGGGCGGTGTTCTTGCCGCCGACCACTTCCACCAGAGGCAGCAGGTAAACCGGGTTGAACGGGTGGCCGACTACACAGCGTTCCGGGTGCGTGGCGCTTTCGTAGAACTCGCTCGGCAACAGGCCGGAGGTGCTGGAACCAATCAACGCATTGGGCTTGGCCGCCGCGCTGATTTTGCTGTGCAGGTCCAGCTTCAGGTCCAGCCGTTCCGGGGCGCTTTCCTGGATGAAGTCGGCGTCGCGCACGCACTCTTCGATGGTCGCGACAAAACGCAGGCGATCTTGCGATGCGCCGGGTGCCAGGCCTTGTTTTTCCAACGCGCCCCAGGCATTGGCGACGCGTTTGCGCAAGGCCGCTTCAGCACCGGGTGCCGGGTCCCAGGCCACCACGTCCAGGCCGTGGGCGAGGGCGCGGGACACCCAGCCGCTGCCAATGACACCGCTGCCTAACGCTGCGAAGGTTTTGATTTCGGTGATAAAGCTCATGGTGACTTCCTGAAGAGTTCGATGATCCCTTGTGGGAGCGGGCTCTGTGGCAAGGGGGCTTGCCCCCGTTCGGCTGCGAAGCAGTCGTAAAGCTTTTAGGGCCGCTTCGCGCCCCAACGGGGGCAAGCCCCCTCGCCACAAAAGCCCTCCCACAGGGGGGGTGTAGGTTTGATTAACCGCGCTTGGTCAGACCCATTTTCTTGCGGCCTTCAGCCGGCGTAAGAACGCGGGCACCGAGGCGGCTGAGGATTTCCGTGGCGCGTTCGACCAGTTGGCCGTTGGTCGCCAGCACGCCCTTGTCCAACCACAGGTTGTCTTCCAGGCCGACGCGCACGTTGCCGCCGAGCAACACCGCTTGCGCCGCCATCGGCATCTGCATGCGACCGATACCGAATCCGGCCCAGACCGCATCGGCGGGCAGGTTGTCGACCATGGCTTTCATGGTCGTGGTGTCCGCCGGGGCGCCCCACGGGATGCCCAGGCACAGCTGGAACAGCGGGTTGTCGAGCAGGCCTTCCTTGATCATCTGCTTGGCGAACCACAGGTGACCGGTGTCGAAGATTTCCAGCTCGGCCTTCACGCCCAGCTCTTGAATGCGCTTGGCGCCAGCACGCAGCTGGGCAGGGGTGGAGACGTAAATGGTGTCGCCGTCACCGAAGTTCAGGGTGCCGCAATCGAGGGTGCAGATTTCCGGCAGCAGCTCTTCGACGTGGGCCAGGCGGGTCAGCGGGCCGACCAGGTCAGTATTCGGGCCGAATTCCATCGGATTCTCGCCGGCGCCGATTTCCAGGTCGCCGCCCATGCCCGCGGTGAGATTGACGATGATGTCCACGTCCGCCTCGCGGATGCGCTCCATCACTTCGCGGTACAGCGCCACGTCACGGCTGAACTTGCCGGTTTGCGGGTCCCGCACATGGCAGTGAACCACAGTGGCGCCGGCCTTGGCGGCTTCCACGGCGGCAGCCGCGATCTGTTTCGGGGTGACCGGCACGTGTGGGCTCTTGGCGGTCGTGTCGCCAGCACCGGTGAGTGCGCAGGTGATGATGACGTCGTGGTTCATTTGGCGGTTCCTTACAGGCGAGTTTTTTGGTTTTGGCCAGGCGTGGTAGTCCGGTTCGCAGCCCGTTGGGGCTGCGAGTCGGTGGTTCGTTCGGGTTTATTTACTGGTCAGTTGCAGGTTTTCAGCGGCTGGTTTGCCATCGAAGGTGGTGACGCCTTCAAGCCAGCGTTTTTTGTCCTGCGGGTGATCCTTGAGCCATTGCTTGGCCGACTCGAAAGCGTCCTTGTGATCCAGCAGTGGCTGCATCATCCGGCTCTCGTCTTCGGCGGTGAACGTCAGGTTGCTCAGCAGGCGACCGATGTTCGGGCATTGTTCGGCGTATGTCGGTGCGGTGACGGTCCACACGGTGGCCTTGCCTTCGTTCGGGCCGAGGGCGTCGTCGCTGCCGGTGAGGTAGGTCATTTTCACGTTGACGTTCATCGGGTGCGGCGCCCAGCCGAAGAACACCACGGCTTCGTTGCGACGCACGGCGCGATCTACCGCGGCGAGCATGCCGGCTTCGCTGGACTCGACCAGCTGGAACTTGCCGAGGCCGAACTGGTTCTTGGAAATCATGGCCTTGATCTGGGTGTTGGCGCCCGAGCCAGGCTCGATGCCGTAGATCTTGCCGCCCAGTTCTTTTTCGAATTTGGCGATGTCAGCAAAGGTTTTCAGGCCCTTGTCGGCGAGGTAGGTCGGCACGGCGAGGGTCGCGCGGGCGTCCTGCAGGCTTGGCGCTTCAAGCACCTTGACCTGTTTGGCATCGACGAAGGGGGTGATGGTCTGGGTCATCAGCGGGTTCCAGTACCCGAGGAACAGGTCCAGACGCTGGTCGCGGATCCCGGCGAAGATGATTTGCTGGGAGGCGCTGGTTTGTTTGGTGCTGTAGCCGAGGCCGTCGAGCAATACTTGGGTCATGGCGCTGGTGGCGATTACGTCGGTCCAGTTCACTACACCCATGCGCACGTTCTGGCACGCGGCGGGTTCGGCGGCCATGACATTGGCGCTCAGTAACGCGGTACCACTGAGTGCAAGAACACAGCTGCTGATCAGTCGTTTCATTCTCAGGTTCCTCGGCAGTTCGTTATTGTGAGTTCCGGTGTCTGATGCGCCGGTGATGCCAAGTTACGCAGCTAAGCGGCCATGAAAGCGCACTGCGGCGACCAGCTCTTGCACTGCAGCGACCTGTGCTCTTGAATGCCGCGTGCAACAGGCGTATCAACGTCCTCATGCTCCCCGCCCTCTCGCTGCTTGCCAATCGAGTGCGCTCCATGTCCCAGGATTTCTATTTCTTGTTGATGCCGGGCTTCTCGGCCATCGGATTTATCTCGGCCATCGAGCCGTTGCGGGTCGCCAATCGCTTTCGCGGCGAGCTCTATCGCTGGCATGTGCTGAGTGCCGACGGCGGGGCGGTGCTGGCCAGCAACGGCATGTCGGTGAACGCCGATGCGGCGCTGGAGCCGCTGAAGAAAGGCGCGACACTGCTGGTGGTCGCCGGGTTCGAACCCCTGAAGTTCGCCACCCCGGCGCTGGAACACTGGCTGCGCCGCCTGGACAACGAAGGTGTGACCCTCGGCGCCATCGACACCGGCAGCTTCATACTCGCCGAGGCGGGTCTGCTCGACGGTCATCGCCTGACCCTGCACTGGGAAGCCATCGACGCCTTCAAGGAGTCCTATCCACAGCTCAGCGTCACCCAGGAGCTGTTCGAGATCGACCGTCGGCGCATCACCTCCGCCGGTGGCACGGCTTCCATCGATTTGATGCTGGATCTGATCGCCCAGGCCCACGGTCCCGATCTGGCGATCCAGGTCAGCGAACAATTCGTGCTCGGCCGCATCCGCCCGCGCAAAGACCACCAGCGCATGGAAGTCGCCACGCGCTATGGCATCAGCAACAAGAAGCTGGTGCACGTGATCGGCGAGATGGAACAGCACAGCGAACCGCCGCTCAGCACGCTGGAACTGGCGGAATCGATCAAGGTGACGCGTCGGCAACTGGAGCGCCTGTTTCGCCTGCATCTGAACGACACACCGAGCAATTTCTATCTGCGCTTGAGGCTGGAGAAGGCGCGGCAGTTATTGCGGCAAACAGACATGAGCGTGCTGGAAGTGAGCATTGCCTGCGGGTTTGAATCGCCGTCGTATTTCACCCGCAGCTATCGGGCGAAATATGAGCGTTGTCCGCGGGAGGATCGGCGTAGTGTTGGCGCTCGGCAAGGTGCCGGTGTGCCGCAACCTCCTCCCACAGAGGCGCCGGTTATTTAGTGCAACTGCGGGGACCTGAACTGCAGGACTAGAGCGGTCAGACTGTCAGCGTTGTGAGTGGTGATTGCTATTTGTGCAGCCCAGGCTTGGTGTTCCGAAGTTTGGTACGTTTCTTGTGCCAGGCGTACATGTTCTTGTATGGAGTTTTTTTGCCTGTCTCCGATTTCTGACAGGTCTGGAGTGTTTTCGGCAATCCGTAAGGATTCCTCAATGTCTTCCTTCAGCGTTGCTTCGCTGGTCTCCTTTGTATCGTTACGCGAGGAGGCGGAAAACAAATCCCAGTAGTCATGAGTTTCGGCATGAACATGACTGAGTTCGTGAAAGATTGTTCCTGCTCTGTATATTTCTGATTGTTCGCGTGCCTTGACGTTAAAGTAAATGGATTTATTCGCTTTTGTTTCTAGCGGGTTTGAAAATGCCCGCTCGCTAGGATAGTTTTGGTTGTTCGCGGTGAAGACAAAACGATCGCCACTAACATAATCCTCTAATGCACCGGAAAGGATGCTTTCAAGCTTTCCTTTGGCTTCCCTCGCAGCAAATTTCAGATATTGCTTGCTCTTTTTTTGACCGTAGATATTTCTCAGTTTTGTTCGCGTCTCTTTGGATAGTTTTGGTTCGCTGAGGGACAAAATCGCATTGTTCGTGAAGTCGATCATGGCCGAGAAATCGCTCTCGAATTCAAGCCTCTGTTCTTTCGGTAAATCATCGGCCCGCCGATAAAGTATTTCCTGCCCAGCGGCGATCATTTCCTGTTCCATTTCATTCATGGGATCAACCGGTGCAAGGCCTTGGCTGTCCTTGAAGCGCAGTGGATTGTTCTGAACCATCCGGTAGCGGTTCAAACCATCGATGTCACCCGCCGGATCCGGGTTGATCCAGCGCTGTAACCAGGGAGCGTAATAACGAAGCCCGTAGTAATAAAGCCCGGTGGCATCCCGTTCCTTTCCGGAGTACCTGATGGACTTGTAACTGGCCTCGGTGTCATTTCGAGCGAGCCACCAGGCGGTGCCGCCAAAGGCGTAGTAACCCTCCTGGCTTATCAGCGCGGCATCCTCGTCCAGTTCCAGCGTGCAGGATCCAAGGTGATCGCCCAGGCTGTAACGGATCTGGTCGTTGGCAATGCCTTCGGGCGGGTCTTCGTGCCAATGCAAACCCCGTGCGTTGCAATCTCCAGCGTCAACATTCATGACATAGCGTACTTCTTCGCGACCGTTGTAATGGATCTCCAACCCGGGCAGATAACGCACTTCGCTGGTTAAAGTTGCAGATTTTGTCTTGCGCCGGAGTACTTTGCGTAGTCGCTGGCCGTGGCCGTCGTAACGATAGAGTTCATCATCATTGTGTTCATCGTGTCGGGTGACTTGAATGACCTCGCTGAGTTGATTGCGACTGTCCCAGTGCATGACCTGTGCGCCAGGGGACAGGATCAGCATGTTGCCGTTGCTGTCGAAGCTCTTGATGAATTCCGGCTCTCCTGTCTGGGGTTTAGGCAGACTTCGGTTGCTTGAAGGCTCTGTCACCCTCTCACGGGTGTAACCTCGAAGGCCTTCATGGACAAGGGTTTGAAGATTTCCTGCGGGATCATATGAAAATGTCTGTTTGTAGGCACTTGTCACTGTCGATTGCGATGCACGCAATACTGGACCCTGGTTCGCCGCAATGGATTCTCGACCGCTTGCCTCTATCAATTGAAAAAGCGTGTCATATCGATAGTGGTTGGTGGGCTCAGTACGCTGGTTCCTGAAGTAGCGTATAGCCGTGGCCGAGTCCTGGGTCCGGGTGATATTGCCGACAGGATCGTAGGTGTAGGCAAGGTCCTGGAGAGCATGGCCTGGACGGCTTGAGGTGAGATGTAACAGGCGATCACTTTGAATGTCATAACGGCGGGTGGTCGTAACACCATTACCGGCAGTTTCATGCTCGATCTGACCACTGACGCTATAGCACCTGTTGCTGAGCAGCGTTTTGTCCGGCAGATGCCTGCGTTTAAGGGTTACCTGTGTGAGCTGGCCTGCGATGTCATAGCCTAATAACCTTTGGTTTTCCCGCGCATCGGTTTGGGTCACCAGGTTGCCCAAGGCATTGAAGCGCCATTGGGTGGTTTCACCTTCGGCTTCGAGTTTGCTGTCGCGGTCAGTCAAGCGCTCTGGCCAATTGGCAACTGACAGTTCGTTCATGAACTGTCGGGATTCGCTTAGCCGAATGCCCGCAAGACTGTATTCATCGAGATGCAGGCAGCCAGCCGTGTCGTCGTGGCGAATCAGGCGTCCGCACTGATTATGTGGGCTGTACTCGGCGCGGCTGTCGGCATAGACCATCCGCTCAGTCGTGGCAGAGGTTGCGTTGACAGCTTGCTCTGAGATGGCAATCGGGCGTAACAGGTTGTCGTACTCGATCTGACGTTGATTTTGTCGACCATCCCACTCGAATCGAAGCTCGCCACTGGCTCCCGGCAGTCTTGCTTTCCAGCCGGCGTCAACGTTGCTGTTCAGTAATGGCTCGCCGGAGAGGCCGTACACCATGGTCAGATTAGGCTGACCTTGCGTTGCCCATAGACGTGGATCCCAGCCAGCGCTCAGGTGCCCGTTCCTGCCGAAGGCCTGACGGGTAATGCGCGGTTCTGGCGTTTCGTCCGGGTGGGCGCGATAGTAGGCCACGCTGCGAATCACATGGCTGCGTGGGTCCTGTGTCATCAAGGTTGGAGTGAAGCGGTGTAGGTTGGCGGCCATATGATCGTTGAACGCTGATGGAAGATGCCAATCTATGCGCCGCTTTTGCCAAATTGACTACTGTCATAAACAACAGGTGCGGAGCTGATTTACTTCTTCACCAGCGCCGAGCACGCCGCCTTGTACGCCTCATGCTGATACTTGTTCAGCGTATGTGGCAGCTCGACATTGAATTTCTTGCACTGCGCCGTGATGGTCTGCGGCGACAGCAGGGTCACCTCGCAATTCTCCAGCAACTGGAAAATGCCCTCGATCTTGAACGTCGTCGGCCCACCAGCAAACTCACCTTTCTTGCTGCGCTTTTTGATCGCGATGCGGTCGATGGAGTTCTCACGGACAAACGAAGCGACCTGAGCGGCAAACACTTTGACGTTGGCGGCTTCGTCATCATCGTCCAGGGCAATTTTCTTGGTGGCGAGCGCGACATGGCCCAGCGCCTGACCGTCCAGCGTGGCCACGGCGATGATCGCTTCGCTGCCCTTGATTTCGATGCCGCAGACTTTCATGTTCATTCCCATTAGTGACCGAGGGTGTAGAGCTTACAGCTCAAGTTGACTGGCTGTGATGCCAAACGCTGCGGCGATCTTCTCACGGGTGGCCTTGCGAGGCTTGGCGACGGTTTCTTGCTGGGCGAAGGCCGGTTGGGTGATACCCATGCGTTTGGCCACTTCATCCTGGGTAAGGTTCAAGTGTTCGCGCCAGGCGCGGATGGGAGTAGCACCATCGACGATACGGCTCACCACCTCATGGGGAATCAAGTCGGGCTCGATTTTCTGTGCCACATATTGTGCATAGGGAATGACCACGAAGGCTGGATTACCTTCGGCGTCGTTGATGATTTGAATGTCAGTAGGTGCGTTCATCGCGTTTTTTTACCTCTTGCATACTGACCACTTTGATCGCGCCATCCCAATCAAACATGACCCGATAGTTAGCGACACGCAGTCGATAAGCATAGTCATGACCGACCAGAGCTTTGACATTGCCTACATCGGGCATGCCTGCCAGCGCCGTGATGGCATCACGAACCTGGCCCTGATGAGCGGAATGCAATTTCAGGAGTTGCTTAACGGCCTTTCGAGTCCAGTGGATGCTGCTCATGGAACAATATAAGTCTTTTATAAGATTTGCGAATCTTCGCTTATATTTTCAGGTGGCCAATCAACAACAGTTGTCAGAATATTGCGTGAAAAACCCACAGATTGGGGTTTCTAGGCAGTGCGTGTAGGTGAGGTCGGAGCGTGTTGTAGGAAGAAGGGAAAATACTGTTGAAAGCTGGATGCAGTTCCAGCTTTCACCGGAATATTCAGGACTATTCCTGCCCAATCGACTCCAAAAACTCCGACCGTTCATCACTCATCCGCGCCACACAATCGTTTTGCGCGATGGTGAACGCCTTGCTGCCACTGGTGGCCGGGAAGGCTTCGACGGCGCAGTCTGCGTCGCGGGTCTTCAGCCATTGCTGTTGGGCGGCCTTGAGCTTGGCGGTGATGTCGGCCAGTTGCGACGGGTTTTTGCCGTATTGCGACTGCATGCGGTCGGTCAGGCCCTGGAGGTTTTCCTTGAGCAGGTCTTCGGCGGTGGTTTTGCTGAAGGCCGAGCATTCCAGGGTCTGGACGTCGTTTTCGACTTTGTCGCAGGGGTTGTCGTCGGACTCCTCCGCTGCCTGTACGCCGGTCGCAATCAGTGCCATTGCCAGAATGATCGATTTCATTATCGTCGCCGCTCTTGTCCAGTGAAGCATCCAGTGATGCGGCGAATTCTGGCCCAAGCAGAGGGCCTTGAACAGGTCGGCGATTGTGCCTGGCGACGACCCTTTGTCGCGGATTGACGCTTTCGGCAAACCCCCTGTCGTTTTTGCACCCGGTCGCCGAGGCACCGAGGCATATGCTGGCCCCAAAGCGCCGGCAGACGATTCGGCGCATGAATCGCTAATAAGGGGACAGCCTGATGAGCCCAGCCGAATTGCACGCCGACAGTATCGTTATCGACGGGCTGATTATTGCCAAGTGGAACCGTGAACTGTTCGAAGACATGCGCAAGGGCGGTCTGACCGCAGCCAACTGCACCGTGTCGGTGTGGGAAGGCTTCCAGGCCACCGTCAACAATATCGCCGCCAGCCAGAAGCTGATCCGCGAGAACAGCGACCTGGTGATTCCGGTCCGCACCACCGCTGACATCCGTAAAGCCAAGGAGCAGGGCAAGACCGGCATCCTTTTCGGCTTCCAGAATGCCCACGCCTTTGAAGACCAGATCGGCTATGTCGAAGTCTTCAAGCAGCTCGGCGTTGGCATCGTGCAGATGTGCTACAACACCCAGAACCTGGTGGGCACCGGTTGCTACGAGCGTGACGGCGGCCTGTCGGGCTTCGGTCGCGAAATCGTTGCCGAGATGAACCGCGTTGGCGTCATGTGCGACCTGTCCCACGTCGGTTCCAAGACCTCTGAAGAAGTCATCCTCGAATCGAAAAAACCGGTCTGCTACTCCCACTGCTTGCCGTCGGGTCTGAAAATTCACCCACGCAACAAATCCGATGAAGAACTCAAGTTCATTGCCGACCACGGCGGTTTTGTCGGCGTGACCATGTTCGCGCCGTTCCTGGCCAAGGGCATCGATTCGACCATCGACGACTACGCCGAAGCCATCGAATACACCATGAACATCGTTGGCGAAGACGCGATCGGCATCGGCACCGACTTCACCCAGGGTCATGGCCAGGACTTCTTCGAATACCTGACCCACGACAAGGGCTACGCCCGCCGTCTGACCAGTTTCGGCAAGATCATCAACCCGCTGGGCATCCGCACCGTGGGCGAGTTCCCGAACCTGACCGAGACCCTGCTCAAGCGCGGCCACTCCGAGCGCGTGGTGCGCAAGATCATGGGCGAGAACTGGGTCAACGTCTTGAAAGATGTCTGGGGCGAATAAGCCGCCGCACTTCTGAATCATTTCCCGCTGCCGTCCGTGCAGCGGGCAACACAACGAATTTTCTGGAGTTAAGTTTCCATGGCTAAGATCGCCCCGCAATTGCCAATCGAAGTCGACAGCGAAACCGGTATCTGGACCTCCGACGCCCTGCCGATGCTGTACGTGCCGCGCCATTTCTTCGTCAACAACCACATGGGCATCGAGGAAGTGCTGGGCGCTGAAGCCTATGCCGAAATCCTCTACAAGGCCGGCTACAAGTCCGCCTGGCACTGGTGTGAAAAAGAAGCCGAATGCCACGGCCTGGAAGGTGTAGCGGTGTTCGAGCACTACATGAAGCGCCTGTCGCAGCGCGGCTGGGGCCTGTTCAAGATCCAGGACATCGACCTCGACAAAGGCACCGCCAGCGTCAAGCTCGAACACTCGGCGTTCGTCTACGTGTACGGCAAGGTCGGGCGCAAGGTCGACTACATGTTCACCGGCTGGTTTGCCGGTGCAATGGATCAGATCCTCGCCGCTCGCGGCAGCAAGATCCGCACCGTGGCCGAGCAAGTCTACGGTGGCTCCGAAGAGGGCCACGAAGACGGCTTGTTCATCGTCAAGCCGTTGTAAGTCGAGGAACCCGCCATGGCTTTCGAAGCAATGTTCCAGCCGATCCAGATCGGCAAACTGACCATCCGCAACCGCGTGCTCAGCACCGCGCACGCTGAGGTCTACGCGACCGACGGCGGCATGACCACCGACCGGTACGTCAAGTATTACGAAGAGAAGGCCAAGGGCGGGATCGGCCTGGCGATTTGCGGCGGTTCGTCCGTGGTGGCCATCGACAGCCCGCAGGAATGGTGGAGCTCGGTCAACCTGTCCACCGACCGCATCATCCCGCACTTCCAGAATCTGGCCGACGCCATGCACAAGCACGGCGCCAAGATCATGATTCAGATTACCCACATGGGCCGTCGCTCCCGTTGGGACGGCTTCAACTGGCCGACGCTGATGTCGCCATCGGGCGTGCGTGAGCCGGTGCACCGTGCCACCTGTAAAACCATTGAGCCGGAAGAGATCTGGCGGGTGATCGGCAACTACGCGCAAGCCGCGCGCCGCGCCAAGGCCGGTGGCCTGGACGGTGTCGAGCTGTCGGCCGTGCACCAGCATATGATCGACCAGTTCTGGAGCCCGCGGGTCAACAAGCGTACCGACGAATGGGGTGGCACCTTCGAAGGCCGCATGAAGTTCGGTCTGGAAGTCTTGAAGGCCGTGCGCGCCGAGGTCGGTGACGATTTCTGCGTGGGCATGCGCATCTGTGGTGACGAGTTCCACCCGGATGGCCTGTCCCATGAGGACATGAAACAGATCGCCAAGTATTACGACGACACCGGCATGCTGGATTTCATCGGCGTCGTGGGTTCGGGTTGCGACACCCACAACACCCTGGCCAACGTGATTCCGAACATGAGTTATCCACCGGAGCCGTTCCTGCACCTGGCCGCCGGGATCAAGGAAGTGGTCAAGGTTCCGGTGCTGCACGCGCAGAACATCAAGGACCCGAACCAGGCCACCCGCATTCTGGAAGGCGGCTACGTCGACATGGTCGGCATGACCCGCGCCCACATCGCTGACCCGCACCTGATCGCCAAGATCAAGATGGGCCAGATAGACCAGATCAAACAATGCGTGGGTGCCAACTACTGCATCGACCGTCAGTATCAAGGCCTGGATGTGCTGTGCATCCAGAACGCGGCCACCTCCCGTGAATACATGGGCGTGCCGCACATCATCGAAAAAACCACCGGCGTGAAACGCAAGGTCGTGGTGGTCGGTGCCGGTCCTGCCGGGATGGAAGCGGCACGCGTTGCCGCTGAACGTGGCCACGACGTGACCCTGTTCGAGAAGAAAGAATTCATCGGCGGGCAAATCACCACGGCGTCGAAAGCGCCACAGCGGGACCAGATCGCCGGTATCACCCGTTGGTATCAGCTGGAACTGGCACGCCTGAAAGTCGACCTGCGCCTGGGTACTGCGGCGGATGCACCGACCATCATGGACTTGCGACCAGACGTGGTGGTGCTGGCTGTCGGTGGCCATCCGTTCATCGAGCAGAACGAGCACTGGGGCGCGGCTGAAGGCCTGGTCGTCAGCAGCTGGGACATCCTCGATGGCAAGGTGGCACCGGGCAAGAACGTGCTGGTCTACGACACCATTTGCGAATTCACCGGCATGTCGACCGCCGACTTCATCGCCGACAAGGGTAGCCAGGTCGAGATCGTCACCGACGACATCAAGCCGGGCGTGGCGATTGGCGGTACGTCGTTCCCGACTTACTACCGCAGCATGTACCCCAAAGAAGTGATCATGACCGGCGACATGATGCTGGAGAAGGTCTACCGCGAAGGCGACAAGCTGGTGGCAGTGCTGGAAAACGAATACACCGGCGCCAAAGAGGAGCGGGTGGTGGACCAGGTGGTCGTGGAAAACGGCGTGCGCCCGGATGAGGAAATCTACTACGCACTGAAGGAAGGCTCGCGCAACAAAGGTCAGATCGACGTTGAAGCCTTGTTCGCGATCAAGCCGCAACCTTGCCTGGAGCAGAGCGGCGACGGCTATTTGCTGTTCCGCATCGGCGACTGCGTGGCCCAGCGTAACGTGCATGCTGCGATCTACGACGCACTGCGCTTGTGCAAGGATTTCTAAGAGCATCACCACCATCACTGTGGCGAGGGGGCTTGCCCCCGTTGGGCTGCGAAGCGGCCCTAAAATCAGTCAATGCGGTCTGTCAGTAGAAAACGCATTTGACCGATTTACGACTGCTTCGCAGCCGAACGGGGGCAAGCCTCCTCGCCACAGGTCGGTGCCAAGCCTTTAACGGCAAGCACATGAACCCTTGCAAGACCGAGGTCTTTGGGAGCTTCACCATGTTGAACACCCTTCTTCCAATCCTGTTGTTCGCTGCCCTGGGCCTTGGTGTCCTGGGCGCGTTGCGGCGGGTGGCCATGTGGCGCCGGGGCCGGGCTTCGAAAGTCGACCTGATCGGCGGCCTGTTCGCCATGCCCAAGCGCTACATGGTCGATTTGCACCATGTGGTGGCGCGAGACAAATACATTGCCAACACCCACGTCGCCACGGCTGGCGGTGCGGTGGCGTCCATCGTGCTGGCGATTCTGGTGCATGGTTTCGGCCTGCATAACCGGTTCCTCGGCTATGCGTTGTTGCTGATGTCTGCGGTGATGTTCGTCGGCGCGATCTTTGTTTACCTGCGCCGGCGCAACCCGCCGTCGCGTTTGTCGAAAGGCCCGTGGATGCGCCTGCCGAAAAGCCTGCTGGCGTTCTCGGCGTCGTTTTTCCTGGTCACCCTGCCAGTGGCGGGCATTCTTCCGGAGAACTTCGGCGGCTGGCTGTTGGCGACGATTCTCGGCGTCGGCGTGCTGTGGGGCGTATCGGAACTGTTCTTCGGCATGACCTGGGGCGGGCCGATGAAACACGCCTTCGCCGGTGCGCTGCACCTGGCCTGGCACCGTCGCGCCGAGCGCTTCGGTGGCGGTCGTTCCACGGGCCTCAAGCCTCTGGACTTGAACGACCCGACTGCGCCACTGGGCGTGGAAAAACCCAAGGACTTCACCTGGAACCAGTTGCTCGGCTTCGACGCCTGCGTGCAGTGCGGCAAATGCGAAGCGGCATGCCCGGCGTTCGCCGCCGGCCAGCCGCTGAACCCGAAAAAACTGATTCAGGACATGGTCGTCGGCCTGGCCGGTGGCACCGATGCCAAGTTCGCCGGCAGCCCTTATCCGGGTAAGGCCATTGGCGAGCATTCAGGGAACCCGCATCAACCGATCGTCAACGGTCTGGTCGACGCCGAAACCCTGTGGTCGTGCACCACCTGCCGTGCCTGCGTCGAGGAATGCCCGATGATGATCGAGCACGTCGATGCCATCGTCGACATGCGCCGCCATCTGACCCTGGAAAAAGGCGCGACGCCGAACAAGGGTGCCGAGGTCCTGGAAAACCTGATCGCCACCGACAACCCGGGCGGTTTCGCACCGGGCGGGCGGATGAACTGGGCGGCGGACCTGAACCTCAACCTGCTCAGCGAAAAGAAGTCCACCGACGTGCTGTTCTGGGTTGGCGACGGTGCCTTCGACATGCGCAACCAGCGCACCCTGCGCGCTTTCGTCAAAGTGTTGAAAGCGGCGAAAATCGATTTCGCCGTGCTTGGCCTCGAAGAACGCGACAGCGGTGACGTGGCCCGGCGCCTGGGCGACGAAGCGACCTTCCAGCTGTTGGCCAAACGCAACATCCAGACCCTGGCCAAATACAGCTTCAACCGCATCGTCACCTGCGATCCACACAGCTTCCACGTGCTGAAAAACGAATACGGCGCCTTCGATGGCAACTACCTGGTGCAGCACCACAGCACCTACATGGCAGAAATCATCGATGCTGGCGCGCTCAATCTCGGCCAGCACAAAGGCGACAGCGTGACCTATCACGATCCGTGCTACCTCGGCCGCTACAACGGCGAATACGAGGCACCGCGCCAGGTGTTACGCGCCCTCGGGATTGAAGTGAAAGAGATGCAACGCTCCGGTTTCCGCTCCCGCTGCTGCGGCGGTGGTGGCGGCGCGCCGATCACCGACATTCCCGGCAAGCAGCGGATTCCCGACATGCGCATGGAAGACATCCGCGAAACCGGCGCCGAACTGGTGGCGGTGGGTTGTCCACAATGCACCGCGATGCTCGAAGGCGTGGTCGAACCCCGACCGCTGATCAAGGACATTGCCGAACTGGTGGCTGACGCGTTGCTCGAAGACGCAGCGCCAAGCAAGCCAGCGGCTCCGGCCCAACGTGAACCTGCGGAGGCCCACTGATGAGCGACATTATCCGCCGCGACCCTCGGGCCGAATGGATCGCCCGTAACCGTCTGCATCCGCTGCACGCGGCCATGCAACCGGTGCAACACAGCTGGATGGGGCCCAACGGCGTCATCCGCAAGAACCCTCATGGCATCGGTTTCATTGGCCCCAACGGCATCAAACGCATCGACCGCAGCGGCGCCCAGCAGGGCGGGGCGACCAAACGTTCAGCCGCCGTTGAAGTGCAGTTGCCATTGCATCAGGTGGCCGCGCCAGCGTTTTACATCAGCGTGGTGCCGGACATGGTCGGTGGCCGCTTGAGCAGTCACGACCGCGACCTGTTGGGCCTGGCCCATCAGATGGCCGGAAAGGATGGTGCGGTGTTGGTCGTGGTCTTCGGCGAGCACAAGGAAAACGCTTTCGCCACGGCGGGCGTCGACCGCCTGCTGGTGCTGGAAGGTGAAGCATTCAGCGGTTATGCACCGGAGCAACGGGTCCAGGGCTTGCGGGCTGTGGATAACCAGTTCAGCCCGCGTCACTGGTTGCTGCCGGACAGCCGCAATGGCGGTGGCGAACTCGGTCGGCGTTTTGCTGCGGCACTGGGCGAGCGCCCGGCCACGCGAGTCTGGCAGGTCAAGGATCAGGAGTGCATCGGCCGCGCCGGCGCGGGTCTGCAAGACCTTGCCCGTCCGCTGGCGCGCTTGATTCTGGCGGCTGCCGAGTGCGCCGAACCGGTCAGTGAAACCCGTCACGAAGCCTTGCCGGTGGAGTTATCCACAACCGTGGCGCGCAGCCTGTCGCGGATCGAAGATCTGGGCGCGGTGGCAGTGGACCCGGCGGCGATTCCTATGGCCGAAGCCGAATTCATTTTCTCCGGCGGCAACGGGGTCAAGGACTGGGGACTTTTCCACAGGACCGCCGAAGCCCTCGGCGCGACCGAAGGTGCATCGCGGGTAGCGGTGGACGACGGATTCATGGCCCGCGATCGTCAGGTCGGCGCGTCCGGTACCTGGGTCACCGCACGGGTTTATGTGGCAGTGGGGATTTCCGGGGCGATCCAGCATCTGCAAGGCATCGGTGCCTGCGACAAGGTGGTGGCGATCAACCTCGACCCTGGCTGCGACATGATCAAGCGTGCCGACCTCTCGGTGATCGGCGAGAGTGCGGAGATTCTTCAAGCCTTGATCGAGGCGGTAGAGGCTTACCGCAACGACGCCAAGCGCGATGCGGCTTAAGGGAAGGAAAGGGTTATGAGCACGAAAATCATCAGCCTGGTGTCCATCGGCGCCCACCCGACTTCCGGTCGGCCGCGCCGCGCGGAACAGGATGCGCGGGCGGTAGAACTGGGCCTGCAACTGGCTGGGGATAACCTGCAAGTGCTGCATGCCGGCGACATCGCCGAGCCTGCATTGCGCGCTTACCTGGGCATGGGGCTTGAGCAACTGCATGTGCTGGAACAACCCCAAGGCGCCGACGCGCTACCGGCGCTGACCGACTATTTGCGCGATGCCGGGGCGCAGTTGGTGTTGACCGGCAGCCAGGCGGAAACCGGTGAAGGTTCGGGCATGCTGCCCTTCCTGCTAGCCGAAAGCCTGGGCTGGCCTCTGGTGGTGGGGCTGGCGCAGGTGGAGTCCATCGATGGCGGTTCGGCGCTGGTGCTGCAAGCCTTGCCCCGTGGTCAGCGTCGTCGGTTGAAGGTGCGTTTGCCGTTCCTGGCGACTGTGGATAACGCCGCACCCAAGCCTCGCCAGAGTGCGTACGGCCCGGCCCGACGCGGGGTGTTGCAGGCCAACGACGTGGAAGTCGTCGACGATGAGCTGCTGGCGGTTGCGACATTGCAACCCGCGAAACCTCGGCCAAAACGCTTGAAAGTGATCAAGGCCAAGAGCGGCGCCGATCGAATGAAAGCTGCAACAGCGAAAGCCAGTGGTGGTGGCGGACAAGTGCTCAAAGGCGTCACGGCGCAAGCTGGGGCTGAAGCCATTCTCAAGTTGCTGATTGAAGAAGGCGTCGTCCGCACGAATCCCCTGTAGGAGCGAGCATGCTCGCGATGGTCGTCAACGAAGACGCGGGATGCCTGACTGACTTTGGGGGCCTCAGGTTTTTCGCGAGCAGGCTCGCTCCTACAGTTTTGATCGTCGGTTACCAACATTCACGGGAAAACAATGACAGTTGAATTTCGTTCGGCAGTGCGCGCGGATGCGCGTGAGATTGCGCGGTTGTTCCAGATTTCATCCGAGGGCGCTTCAGACTACATCTGGAGCCAGATCGCAGAGCCCGGCCAGGATCTGTTGGACGTTGGCGCCATTCGATACGCCCGAGACGACGTGGATTTCTCCTACCAGAACTGCCTGATTGCCGAGGCCGAAGGCCAGGTCATTGGCATGATGCACAGCTACGTGATGCGCCACGATCCACTGGCGGTGCCGACGACCGACCCGGTACTGGCGCCTTACGCCGACATGGAGGTACCCGATACCCTGTACATCTCCAGCCTGGCCCTGCATGAAGGCTGGCGTAACCGGGGGCTGGGCGTGCAGTTTCTCGCCCATGCTCAAGAACGCGCCGACCAACTGGGGCTCAATGGTCTGAGCCTGATCGACTACGCCGCCAACACTGGCGCCCGGCGTTTTTACGAGCGGCACGGTTTCGGGATCATCAAGACCTGCCAGGTCACCCCTCATCCCATGATCCGCGTCACCGGTGACGCCTATCTTATGCACAGGCCTTGAGCTTGCTCGAGGGCTCGACCGGCGTCGGTTATCCACAACGCCACGAACCCTCGCTCTCGTCCCACGCCGACGAGGGCGATGAGCTAAAGTTTTCTAGGCGCTGATCAAGGGTGCGGCACGCTTTCGGGAGTTTTCAGACATTCAGCGCTGACTCATGAAACCCGGTTTTTATGACTGGCCTGAATATGAAGACGATCGCTCTTCTGGCGCTCCTTGCATTGGCCATGTGGCTATCCACGGGATTGATCTCTGCTGCCCAGACAAAAGCGCCCGTGGCACCGGCTGAGGCTGATCAGGATTTTTACCGCTGGATAGACTCCGAACAGGGGCGTAGCGCGTCCCTGGCGCAACTGCGGCAACAGTGCGACAAGGTATTGGATGCCGATAGTCACCTCAGCTGTTCGGTGACGGTCTTCGCCAGATTGCTCGAAGCCAAGGCCGCCAACCAACTCCCCGAATACTACCTGGCGATCAAGGCCAAGCATGCCCGGGCGATTGCCGCCAGCGCCGATCTGAAGCCTCTGTTCTCCACGTTTGGCAGCAAATCACTGGCTATCCTGGCGGCGACCGGCGATTTCACGGTCAACGGTTCGGCGCGGCATGAGGTGCTGCCGCTCCACCCATATGCCAACGACTTTTACATCGCTGAACAAGTGCTGCCATTTATCGAGGTCGGCTCGGCCAATGGTGTCACGGCGCGTTTTGTACTGGACACGGGCGCGCCGCAAACCCGGGTCAACATCGGCACTGCGAAACAGATGGGCATCAAGTTGTTGCCCGATGCTTTTTATCGCTACAGCACGTTTTATGGCGAAAAGGACCTGGCCGCGAGGCTGGGAATTCTCAGGTCGCTGAAAGTCGGCACCCGCGAATTCAGGAACGTCCTGGTCTTTGTCAGCGACCGGGACAATCTGTTGGGGCTGGATCTGATCAGCAAGCTGGGGCGCCTGAAGATCACCAGCAGAACACTGGAGCTGAATCCGCCGCCGGCCACACGCTGTGATGCGTCGATTGTCATCAGCCGCCTGGATCTCAATCAACGGCTGGTGGTGGCCGCACAACTGGATCGCCGGGTAACGCAGGCCATCATCGATACCGGAAATGTCGACTACCTGACGGCCTCGTCACCTGGCAGGAAACTCAGCGATGCACAGGCGCTGACACCGGGAAGCTCGGGCGTTTCCACCCACGACAACAAGCGCTTTCAACGCTTCGACGGCGTATTGGCCCTGCAAGGCAATACCATGGCGGTCACCTACAAATACTACCCGGGCTTTACCATCCCGCCGTCGCTGATCGACGGGCAATACGTCCCGTCGATATTGCTCGGATGGCGCGCCTTCAAGGACTTTGAATTGAACCTGGACCTGGATTCAGGTCACTCATGCCTCAATAAAATCTGAACAACGCCGGTGTTTACCCACAATCCCTGTTGGTGGTTCTGTGGATAACATGTTCGCCCCTCGCTGCACCCCATACAAATCAAGCCCTGCAAGCCGTTGCTTAAAAAACAACCAGCCTTGCTCGTGATTTTTTTAAGCTTTTTCAAGGGGATAAGTGCTGTTGTTGAGGCAGAGTTGCCCCCAATCTCTGTTTGCGCTTCTGTGGATAAGATGTTTGCTGTCGGCTGTAGGCCTTATAAACAGAGGCTTTCATTGGTGTGATCAAAAAGTGATCAATTGAGGGTTCTGAGTCGTAGAGTTCCACATAAACGCTGGTTTCTTACGGCTTATAGCGGTTTTCCACAGAGCCTTCGAAGTTAACCCCAAAGTCTGTTGGCGCTTCTGTGGATAAGGTGTTTGCCATCCTCTGAAAGCCATGCCGTTCGTGCCCTTCAGGCTTTTGATCAAAAAATGATCAGTCCGTCAGTGGAAGCATGCTTCTGGATAAGTCACGGTTTTTCTTTGGTTTTTATAGAGAATTTTTGCAACCTTTCCACAGTTGTCCCCAATAGCTGTGGGTGGAGGTGTGGATAACTTGTTTGCGGAAGGCTGGGAGGTGCGGTGGGCATAGGCCTGAACGAGATAGATCATATTTCGTACAGTTCTAACAGATCCTTGTAGGAGCGAGCTTGCTCGCGATGGTCGTTAACGATGGCGCGTGTTTTCTGGTTAAACGCGGCGCTCTCAAGTCCATCGCGAGCAAGCTCGCTCCTACAGGAATTCATTTAGCCGCTAACCGGCACACCCTTGAGGTACGGCGCAGGCTCGGCCCCCAGGTTGCTCAGAAGACGCTCGCTGTACCAGTCCACGAAGTTCACAACACCGAACTCATAGGTCTTGGAGTACGGACCAGGCTGGTACGCGGTGGAGTTGATGCCGCGCTGGTTCTCTTCGGCCAAGCGACGGTCCTGGTCGTTGGTGGCGTCCCAGACCTGGCGCATGCGCTCCACGTCGTAGTCCACGCCTTCGACTGCGTCCTTGTGCACGATCCACTTGGTGGTGACCATGGTTTCCTGGGCGCTGATCGGCCACACGGTGAACACGATGATGTGGTCGCCCATGCAGTGGTTCCAGGAGTGCGGCAGGTGCAGGATGCGCATCGAGCCCAGGTCCGGGTTCTTGATACGGCCCATCAGCTTGGCGCAGCCCTGTTTGCCGTCCAGGGTCATCGACACGGTGCCCTTGAGCAGCGGCATGCGCACGATGCGGTTACGCAGGCCGAAGCTGGCGTGGGCGTAAGGGATCTTCTCGGCTTCCCAGGCAGCGGCGGAGGCGGCTACGTGGTCCTTGAACGCCTGGTCGGCGCGCGGGTCGGTGACGTCGTCCCATTCGAGCAGGGTTTTCAGCAGTTCCGGGTGCGACGCGTTGCAGTGGTAGCACTCGCGGTTGTTTTCCAGCACAAGCTTCCAGTTGGCCTTTTCCATCAAAGTGGTGGTGATCGCCACCTTGGTGTTCTCCATGTCGTACGGTTCCATGTAATGGTTCAGTGTCGACAGGAAGTCATCGATGGCAGGCGGGTTCTCCGCCAGGCTGATGAAGATGTAGCCGCCAGCGGTCTTCACGTTCACCGGTTTGAGGCCGTACTGGTTCATGTCGAAGTCGGCGCCCATTTCGGTGCCGGCGAACAGCAGGCGGCCGTCGAGTTCGTAGGTCCACTGGTGGTAGTGGCAGACCAGTTTGGCGACCTTGCCTTTCTCGCTGGTGCACAGGCGCGAGCCACGGTGGCGGCAGACGTTATGGAACGCATGCACCACGCCTTCGGCGCCACGGATCACGATGATCGGGTTCTTGCCGATCTGCAGGGTCAGGTAGTTGCCCTTGGTAGGGATCTCGCAGGTCATGCCGGCGATCAGCCACTCTTTCTGAAAGATTTCCTGCATGTCGATATCAAACAGGCGCTCGTCCGAGTAAAACGGCTGCGGCAGCGAGAAGGTACGCTCGCGCTCTTGCAGCATCTGCGCAGTGGCCTTGCGTGCGGGTTCCAGCGGATCGCCCAGGCTCAGGGTAGTAGTGACGTCCATCGTTTAATCCTCAAGGCCATTCTGTGTGGCCGGCGAAAGTGGCTAATCAGGTGTACTGCTTTGGGTAACTACGCAAGGTGTAAAGGGAGTGTCTAGGTATGGGGCGAGTGTGGGGCCGGCGCTGGCCAGAACCTTATCCATGGGCGACATGGTGCAATCTGTTCCCGACGCGCAAGCCCCGGTCGTTGGGGGCTGGTCGCGATAAGCATGTCAATGTCGCAGATAGGTAAATGGGTGGTTCGCGCTATACGCAGAATCGCCAACATGAAGGCCGACAGTCGGCCGTGGAGATCAGCATGTCCAATAGTTTCCTGAATCCGGTAACCACCCAGACCTGGGCCAATGGTCGGCACATCGTCCGTTGCGTCAAAGTCATCCAGGAAACCTGGGATGTGCGCACCTTTTGCTTCATGGCCGACCAGCCGATCCTGTTCTTTTTCAAGCCGGGGCAGTTCGTCACCCTGGAGCTGGAAATCGAAGGCCAGCCGATCATGCGTTCGTACACCATTTCCAGCTCGCCATCGGTGCCGTACAGCTTTTCGGTGACCATCAAGCGCGTGCCGGGCGGCAAGGTCTCGAACTGGCTGCACGACACCCTGCACGAAGGCCAGGAGCTGGCGGTGCACGGCCCGGTCGGGCTGTTCAACGCGATGGACTTCACCGCGCCGAAAGTACTCTACCTTAGCGGCGGCGTTGGTATCACGCCGGTCATGTCCATGGCGCGCTGGTTCTACGACACCAACGGTAATGTCGACATGGTGTTTATCCATAGCGCCCGTTCGCCTAAAGACATCATTTACCACCGTGAGCTGGAACACATGGCGTCGCGGATCGACAACTTCAGCCTGCACCTGATCTGCGAGAAGCACGGTATGGGTGAGCCCTGGGCCGGTTATCGCGGTTACCTGAACCACAGAATGCTTGAACTGATGGCGCCCGACTTCCTTGAGCGCGAAGTATTCTGCTGCGGCCCGACACCGTATATGAATGCGGTCAAGCGCTTGCTGGAAGCCGCTGGCTTCGACATGTCGCGTTATCACGAAGAATCCTTCGGCGCGACCCCGCCAGAGGCCCGCGCTGACGCCGTGGAACACGCCGAACAAGCGGCCGAGGCACCGGAAGTCGACGCCGCGGACTTGCATCAAGTGGAGTTCATCGCCTCCGGCAAGAGCATTCGCGTGGCACCGGGCGAGACCGTGCATGCGGCGGCGGCCAAGGTCGGCCTGATGATCCCGAAAGCCTGCGGCATGGGCATCTGTGGCACCTGCAAGGTGTTGAAGCTGGGTGGCGAAGTGGAGATGGAGCACAACGGCGGGATCACCGAGGAAGACGAAGCCGAAGGGTACATCCTGTCGTGCTGCAGCGTGCCGAAGGGGGATGTGCGGATCGAGTTCTAATTGCTGTGAAATGCCTCTTGTAGGAGCGAGCTTGCTCGCGATGGACTTGAAAACGCCGCGTTTATCCAGAAAGCACGCGTTATCGTTAGCCTCCATCGCGAGCGAGCTCGCTCCTACAGGGGGGGTCAATCGATAAACAGATCTGTCATCAGCTTGTCGTTGCTGTCCGGCGCGAACCGATAGTGTTCGAACTCCGTCACCCCGTTCTTCCGCAGTATCTCCTCATCAATCAACAACTGCCCGGTCAGGCTGCGATTCGTGCTACCGAGAATGACGTGGGCCGCATCGGCCATGATCGCCGGCGTCCTGGCGTGCTTGAACGACTCCCTCGACCCCAACTGAAACTCGATCGCGGCGGTGGCGATCATCGTCTGTGGCCATAGCGAGTTGACGCTGATCCCGTAATTCTTGAATTCCTCACTCATGCCCAACGTCAGCATGCTCATGCCGTACTTGGTGACAGTGTAGGGGCTGTATTGGGCGAACCACTTGGTGGCCAGGTTCAGCGGCGGGGACAGGTTGAGGATGTGGCCGCCGGATTTTTTCAGGTACGGCAACGCAGCCTGGCTGCACAGCAAGACGGCGCGGGTGTTGATCTGGTGCATGAGGTCGAAGCGCTTGAGTTCGAGGTGCTGTACGCCTGTCAGCTTGATCGCCCCGGCGTTGTTGACCAGCGCATCGATGCCACCGAAATGTTCGTTGGCCTGGGCCAGTGCCTCGCGTACGGCATCCTCTTCACGCACGTCCACCTGCAAGGCCAGTGCCTTGCCGCCTGCCGCTTCCACTTCCTGGGCCACACTGAAAATCGTGCCCGGCAGCTTGGCATGGGGTTCGGCGCTTTTGGCGGCGATCACGATGTTGGCGCCATCGCGGGCGGCCCGCAGTGCGATCTCGCGGCCGATGCCGCGGCTGGCGCCGGTGATGAACAGGGTTTTGCCTTGAAGGGACATGCGTGCGCTCCTGGTTATTGTTATGTGAGCACAGGCTCGACAAACAATGTAGACCATGAGCGCGCACTGCTTTGTGTAGGAGCTGGCTTGCCAGCGATCCGGACGACGCGGTACCAGGTCGGCCGTCATCGCTGGCAAGCCAGCTCCTACAGGATGTGCACAGAGAAATTTAGTGAGACATCACTTCACGAATGTCCTTCGCCAACTCACGCACTCGCTCTTCCTCGGTGTCCCACGAGCACATGAAGCGTGCGCCGCCGTTGCCGATGAAGGTGTAGAAACGCCAGCCCTTGGCGGTCAGCGCGGCGATGGCCGGTTCCGAGAGTTGCAGGAACACGCCGTTGGCCTGTACCGGGAACATCAGCTCCACGCCGGGAATGTCGCTGACCAGTTCGGCCAACAATTGAGCGCAGTGATTGGCGTGATTGGCGTATTTGAGCCAGGCGTCGTTTTCCAGGACCCCGACCCACGGTGCCGACAGGAAGCGCATCTTTGAAGCAAGCTGCCCGGCCTGTTTGCAGCGGTAGTCGAAGTCTTCAGCCAGTTTGTGGTTGAAGAACAGGATGGCTTCGCCCACGGCCATGCCGTTTTTCGTGCCGCCAAAGCACAGCACGTCGACGCCGGCCTTCCAGGTCAGGTCAGCCGGGGTGCAGCCGAGGAATGCGCAAGCGTTGGAGAAACGCGCGCCGTCCATGTGCAGGTTCAGGCCCAGTTCCTTGCAGGTAGCGCTGATGGCGCGGATTTCGTCCGGGGTGTAGACGCTGCCGACTTCGGTGGCCTGGGTCAGGGTCACGACGCGGGGTTTCGGGTAGTGGATGTCCTGGCGCTTGAGCGCAACCTCACGGATCGAGTCCGGGGTCAGCTTGCCGTTTTCCGTGCGGGCGATCAGCAGTTTGGAGCCGTTGGAGAAGAATTCCGGGGCGCCGCATTCGTCGGTTTCGACGTGGGCGGTTTCCGAGCAGATCACGCTGTGGTAACTCTGGCACAGGGACGACAGTGCCAGCGAGTTGGCGGCGGTGCCGTTGAAGGCGAAAAACACTTCGCAGTCGGTTTCGAACAGCTTGCGGAAACCGTCGGAGGCGCGGGCGGTCCACTCGTCGTCGCCGTATGCACGCTGGTGGCCGTGGTTGGCCTGTTCCATGGCTGCCCAGGCTTCAGGGCAGATGCCGGAATAGTTGTCGCTGGCGAATTGTTGGCTCTTGTCGGTCATGGCCTGCTTCCGTGGTCGAGATGCCTATGGTGAAGCGTCCCGTGGTCAATGAGGGTGCGCACTGTACCCAAGATCGTCAGGTGGAGTGCACAGGATGTCGCTGTCGGGAAAATACAGTGTCGAAGGGCAATTATGCACGTGACAATAGACAAGACCATGCACTTAAAGCAGCGGGACGGGGCACTGGATCTGCTCAAGTGGCTGGCGCTTTTGAGCATGGTGCTCGATCACCTGCGATATGTCGGGTATTCCGCCGATTGGCTGTATGTGCCGGGACGCCTGGCATTTCCGTGGTTCTGCCTGGCGATGGCGGCCAATCTGGCGCGCGTACGGACTACGACGACCGGTGGCCAGTGGCGCTATCTGGGCTGGCTGTTGCTGTTCAGCGCGGTGAGTGAAATTCCTTATCGAATGTTCATTTCCAGTCCCGACACCTTGAATGTGCTGCCTACCCTTGCCCTGGGCTTGCTGGTGGTTCGTGGCTGGCAGCAACCGGTGCTTGCGTCGCGCCTGCTGGCTGTTGGCGCGGTGCTGCTGGCAGGGTTTTTCTCCCAGCGATTGATGTTCGGTTTTTTTGGCGTTCTGTTGCCGCTGGCCTTGCTGCTCGTACTGCATCGACCCTGGTATTTCGGGCTGTTGGCGGGGCTGGTCTGTGTGGCCGCCAACCAATGGCAGGTGCTGTATCACGCTGCCCGGCTGGGCAATGCCGCGGCGATTCCGGCCATCGTCACGTGCCTGATTGCGCCATGGCTGGGGCTGTTCTTGTTGCGACATGCAAAGGGCGTAAAACCACCACCGATGCGGCGTTGGGCGTATGCGCTCTATCCCGTGCATTTCCTGTTGTTGCTTGCAGTGCGCCAACTCATTGCCTGACTCTGCTTTTGTGGCGAGGGGGCTTGCCCCCGTTGGGCTGCGTAGCGGCCCCGAATGCTGGAACAGCGTTTTTTCAGGTACACCACGCCTGCCGGATTTGCGACTGCTTCGCAGTCGAACGGGGGCAAGCCCCCTCGCCACAGAGATATCCTCAGCCCAGCCATTTCCCGCCATGTCGTAAACGAACCTTTGCGTGGCGCCCGTAGGCATTTGACGACTCCAAGCCAGTCATACCATCGCTATCAAAGGGCACTGCCGAAAAACCAGTGCCTCACCGAGACGAATGGCGCACCGCCGCCGCTGGGAGAGACGCGATGTTCAGCAAGCAAGACCAGATCCAGGGTTACGACGATGCACTGCTGGCGGCGATGAATGCCGAAGAGCAACGTCAGGAAGATCACATCGAGCTGATCGCGTCGGAGAACTACACCAGCAAACGCGTCATGGAAGCGCAAGGCAGCGGCCTGACCAACAAGTACGCCGAAGGCTACCCGGGCAAGCGCTACTACGGCGGTTGCGAACACGTCGACAAGGTTGAAGCCCTGGCCATCGAACGCGCCAAGCAACTGTTTGGCGCCGATTACGCCAACGTCCAGCCGCACTCCGGCTCCTCGGCCAACAGCGCCGTGTACCTGGCCCTGCTGCAAGCTGGCGACACCATCCTCGGTATGAGCCTGGCCCATGGCGGTCACCTGACCCACGGCGCCAAAGTGTCGTCCTCGGGCAAGCTATACAACGCCGTGCAGTACGGCATCGATACCAAGACCGGCCTGATCGATTACGACGAAGTCGAGCGCCTGGCGGTTGAGTGCAAACCGAAGATGATCGTTGCCGGTTTCTCGGCCTACTCCAAGACGCTGGACTTCCCACGCTTCCGTCAGATCGCCGACAAGGTCGGTGCGCTGCTGTTCGTCGACATGGCCCACGTGGCCGGTCTGGTCGCTGCCGGCCTGTACCCGAACCCGCTGCCGTACGCCGATGTGGTCACCACCACCACCCACAAGACCCTGCGTGGTCCACGTGGCGGCCTGATCCTGGCCAAGTCCAACGAAGAAATCGAGAAGAAGCTCAACGCGGCAGTTTTCCCGGGTGCCCAGGGCGGCCCGCTGATGCACGTGATCGCTGGTAAGGCGGTGTGCTTCAAGGAAGCGCTGGAGCCTGGCTTCAAGGCTTACCAACAACAAGTGATCGACAACGCCCAGGCCATGGCCGGCGTGTTTATCAAACGCGGCTACGATGTAGTGTCCGGCGGCACCGATAACCACCTGTTCCTGGTCAGCCTGATCCGTCAGGGCCTGACCGGCAAAGACGCGGATGCCGCCCTCGGTCGCGCCCACATCACTGTGAACAAGAACGCTGTCCCGAACGATCCACAGTCGCCGTTCGTGACCTCCGGCCTGCGCATCGGCACCCCGGCGGTCACCACCCGCGGCTTCAAGGTGACCCAGTGCGTCACGCTGGCCGGCTGGATCTGCGACATCCTCGACAACCTCGGCGATGCCGATGTCGAGGCCAATGTCGCCGAGCAAGTGGCAGCCCTGTGCGCGGACTTCCCGGTTTATCGCTGAGTGCGGTTTTGGAGTAAATGACTATGCAACGCTACTCGGGCTTCGGCCTCTTCAAACACTCTCTCAGCCACCATGAAAACTGGCAGAAAATGTGGCGCACGCCGACCCCTAAAAAGGTCTACGACGTGGTCATCGTCGGCGGTGGCGGGCATGGTCTCGCAACGGCCTATTACCTGGCCAAGGAACACGGCATCACCAACGTGGCCGTGGTCGAGAAAGGCTGGCTGGGCGGCGGTAACACCGCGCGCAACACCACCATCGTGCGTTCCAACTACCTGTGGGACGAGTCGGCGCACCTGTACGAACACGCGATGAAATTGTGGGAAGGCCTGTCCCAGGACCTGAACTACAACGTGATGTTCTCCCAGCGCGGCGTCTACAACCTGTGCCACACCCTGCAGGACATCCGTGATTCCGAGCGTCGTGTCAGCGCCAACCGCCTCAACGGCGTCGATGGCGAACTGCTCGATGCCAAGCAAGTGGCCGACGAGATTCCGTACCTCGACTGCTCCAAGAACACTCGCTACCCGGTGATGGGCGCGACCGTCCAGCGTCGCGGCGGCGTGGCCCGTCACGATGCCGTGGCCTGGGGCTTTGCCCGGGCCGCCGACGCCCTCGGCGTGGATCTGATCCAGCAGACCGAAGTGATCGGTTTCCGCAAGGAAAACGGCGTGTGCATCGGCGTTGAAACCAACAAGGGCTTCATCGGTGCCAAGCGCGTCGGCGTGGTGACCGCCGGTAACTCCGGGCACATGGCCAAGCTCGCCGGCTTCCGCCTGCCGATCGAATCCCACCCGCTGCAAGCGCTGGTGTCCGAGCCGATCAAACCGATTATCGACAGCGTGATCATGTCCAACGCCGTACACGGCTACATCAGCCAGTCCGACAAGGGCGACCTGGTGATCGGCGCCGGTATCGACGGCTACAACGGCTACGGCCAGCGTGGTTCGTACCCGGTGATCGAGCACACCATCCAGGCCATCGTCGAGATGTTCCCGGTGCTGTCGCGTGTACGCATGAACCGTCAGTGGGGCGGCATCGTCGACACCACGCCGGATGCCTGCCCGATCATTTCGAAAACCCCGGTCCCGAACATGTTCTTCAACTGCGGTTGGGGCACCGGCGGCTTCAAGGCCACACCCGGCTCGGGCAACGTGTTTGCCGCAAGCCTGGCCAAGGGTGAAATGCACCCGCTGGCGGCACCTTTCTCCATCGACCGCTTCCACAACGGTGCGCTGATCGACGAACACGGCGCTGCTGCCGTCGCCCACTAACAGGAGAAATTTCCTATGTTGCATATCTTCTGTCCTCACTGCGGCGAACTGCGCTCCGAAGAGGAATTCCATGCATCCGGCCAGGCGCACATCCCGCGTCCACTGGATCCGAACACCTGCACCGACGAGGAGTGGGGCGACTACATGTTCTTCCGCGATAACCCGCGCGGTCTGCACCACGAGCTGTGGGATCACGTCGCCGGTTGCCGTCAGTACTTCAACGTCACCCGCGACACCGTGACCTACGAGATTCTCGAAACCTACAAGATCGGCGCCAAGCCACAATTCACCGACAAGACCGATAGCCCGAAAGCGGCCAGCACGGCTCTGGGAGAGAAGGTATGAGCCAGATCAATCGCCTGTCCAACGGCGGACGGATCGACCGCAACAAAGTCTTGAGCTTCACCTTCAACGGCCAGAACTACAAAGGCTTCGAAGGCGATTCCCTGGCCGCTGCACTGCTGGCCAACGGTGTCGACATCATCGGTCGCAGCTTCAAGTATTCCCGTCCGCGCGGCATCTTCGCCGCCGGTGCCGAAGAGCCGAACGCGGTGCTGCAGATCGGCGCCACCGAAGCCACGCAGATCCCGAACGTGCGCGCCACGCAACAGGCGCTGTACCAAGGCCTGGTCGCCACCAGCACCAACGGCTGGCCGAGCGTGAACAACGACATGATGGGGATTCTCGGCAAGGTCGGCGGCAAGCTGATGCCGCCGGGCTTCTACTACAAAACCTTCATGTACCCGCAATCGTTCTGGATGACTTACGAGAAGTACATCCGCAAGGCTGCCGGCCTGGGCCGCTCGCCGACCGAGAACGATCCGGACACCTACGACTACATGAACCAGCACTGCGACGTGCTGATTGTCGGTGCCGGCCCTGCTGGCCTGGCCGCTGCACTGGCGGCTGCGCGCAGCGGTGCCCGTGTCATTCTGGCTGACGAACAGGAAGAGTTCGGCGGCAGCCTGCTCGATTCCCGCGAAAGCCTCGACGGCAAGCCTGCGATGGAGTGGGTGGACAGCGTCATCGAAGAACTGAAGAACACCCCGGACGTGCTGCTGCTGCCGCGCGCCACCGTCAACGGCTACCACGACCATAACTTCCTGACCATTCACGAGCGCCTGACCGATCACCTCGGCGACCGCGCACCGATTGGCCAGGTGCGTCAGCGCATCCACCGGGTTCGCGCCAAGCGCGTGGTGCTGGCGACCGGCGCTCACGAGCGTCCACTGGTCTACGGCAACAACGACGTACCGGGCAACATGCTCGCCGGCGCCATCTCGACCTACGTGCGTCGTTACGGCGTGGCACCGGGCAAGAAGCTGGTGCTGTCGACCAACAACGACCACGCCTACCGCGTTGCCCTGGATTGGCTCGATGCCAGCCTGCAAGTGGTGGCCATCGCCGACGCCCGCAGCAACCCTCGCGGGGCGCTGGTGGAAGAAGCCCGCGCCAAAGGTATCCGCATCCTCACCGGCAGCGCCGTGATCGAAGCCCGTGGCAGCAAGCACGTGACCGCTGCCCGCGTGGCCGCCATCGATGTCAAGGCGCACACCGTGACCAGCCCTGGCGAATGGCTCGATTGCGACGTGGTGGCCAGCTCCGGCGGCTACAGCCCGGTGGTTCACCTGGCTTCGCACCTGGGTGGCAAGCCGATCTGGCGCGAAGACATCCTCGGTTTCGTACCGGGCGAAGCACCGCAGAAACGCGTGTGCGTCGGTGGCATCAACGGCGTCTACGGCCTCGGCGATTCCCTGGCCGACGGTTTTGAAGGAGGCGCTCGCGCCGCCGCTGAAGCCGGGTTCCAGACTGTCGAGGGCTTGTTGCCGAAAGCCCTGAGCCGTCTCGAAGAGCCGACCCTGGCGCTGTTCCAGGTGCCCCATGAAAAGAACACCGCACGGGCGCCGAAGCAATTCGTCGACCTGCAAAACGACGTCACCGCCGCCGCCATCGAACTGGCAACCCGTGAGGGCTTCGAGTCGGTCGAGCACGTCAAGCGCTACACCGCGCTGGGCTTCGGCACCGATCAGGGCAAGCTCGGCAACGTCAACGGCCTGGCTATCGCTGCCCGCTCGCTGAACGTGACCATCCCGCAGATGGGCACCACCATGTTCCGTCCGAACTACACGCCGGTGACTTTCGGCGCCGTGGCCGGCCGTCACTGTGGGCACATCTTCGAGCCGGTGCGCTACACCGCACTGCATCAATGGCACCTGAAAAACGGCGCCGAGTTCGAAGACGTCGGCCAGTGGAAGCGTCCTTGGTACTTCCCGAAATCCGGTGAAGACCTGCATGCCGCGGTGAAGCGCGAATGCAAAGCCGTGCGCGACAGCGTCGGCCTGCTGGATGCTTCGACCCTGGGCAAGATCGACATCCAGGGCCCGGATACGCGTGAGTTCCTCAACCGCGTCTACACCAACGCCTGGACCAAGCTCGATGTGGGCAAGGCGCGTTACGGCCTGATGTGCAAAGAAGACGGTATGGTCTTCGACGACGGTGTGACGGCTTGCCTGGCCGACAACCATTTCGTCATGACCACCACCACTGGCGGCGCGGCTCGCGTCCTGCAGTGGCTGGAGCTGTACCACCAGACTGAATGGCCGGACATGAAGGTGTACTTCACCTCCGTTACCGACCACTGGGCAACCATGACCCTGTCCGGGCCGAACAGCCGCAAGCTGCTCAGCGAAGTCACCGACATCGACCTGAGCAACGAAGCCTTCCCGTTCATGACCTGGAAAGAAGGTCTGGTCGGTGGTGTGCCGGCGCGGGTATTCCGGATTTCGTTTACCGGTGAGCTCTCGTACGAAGTCAACGTGCAAGCCGACTATGCGATGGGCGTGCTGGAAAAAATTGTTGATGCTGGCAAGAAGTACAACCTGACCCCGTACGGCACTGAAACCATGCACGTGCTGCGGGCCGAGAAGGGCTTCATCATCGTCGGTCAGGACACTGACAGCTCGATGACCCCGGACGACCTGAACATGGGCTGGTGTGTCGGTCGCACCAAACCGTTCTCGTGGATCGGCTGGCGTGGCATGAACCGTGAAGACTGCGTGCGTGATCAGCGCAAACAGCTGGTTGGCCTGAAGCCGATCGATCCGAACAAATGGCTGCCGGAAGGTGCGCAACTGGTGTTCAACACCAAGCAAGCCATCCCGATGACCATGGTGGGTCACGTGACTTCCAGTTACCTGCACAACTCCCTGGGCTATTCGTTCGCCATGGGCGTGGTCAAGGGCGGGTTGCAGCGGATGGGCGAGCGCGTGTTCGCACCGCTGGCCGACGGCAGCGTGATCGAGGCGGAAATCGTTTCTTCGGTGTTCTTCGATCCGAAAGGCGAACGCCAGAACGTGTGATTGCCGGATGTGGTGATGACTGTAGGAGCCGGCTTGCTGGCGATGAACGATAACGCGGTGCATCTGATACACCGCGTCGTTTGGATCGCCAGCAAGCCGGCTCCCACAGGAGGCAACCGCACCATCAACAGAATTCAGGAAAGGTGCTTTATGACCGCAGCCAATGTTTACCAACAACGCCCAACCTCCGGGGCCAAGGCCGAGTCGTCGCTGCATCACGCCGACCTCGCCAGCCTGGTGGGTAAGGGCCGCAAGAACGCCGGCGTGACCGTGCGTGAGAAAAAACTTCTCGGCCACCTGACCATCCGTGGCGATGGCCACGATGCCGCGTTTGCCGCAGGCGTACACAAAGCCCTGGGCATCGAATTGCCGGGTGCACTGACCGTCATCGTCAAAGGCGAAACCAGCCTGCAATGGATGGGGCCGGATGAGTGGTTGCTGATCGTGCCGACCGGTGAAGAACTGGCCGCCGAGCAAAAACTACGCGAAGCGCTGGGCGATCTGCACATTGCAATCGTCAACGTCAGCGGTGGTCAGCAAGTCCTCGAGCTGAGCGGCCCGAACGTGCGCCAGGTACTGATGAAGTCCACCAGCTACGACGTGCACCCGAACAACTTCCCGGTGGGCAAAGCCGTCGGCACGGTGTTCGCCAAGTCGCAACTGATGATCCGTCACACCGCCGAAGACACCTGGGAACTGCTGATTCGTCGCAGCTTCTCGGATTACTGGTGGCTGTGGTTGCAGGATGCGTCGGCTGAATACGGGCTCAGCGTTCAGGCCTGATCACCACCGCCACTGTAGGAGCGAGCCTGCTCGCGATGGACTTCAAGGCAACGCGTTGAATCAGGAAGTACGCGTCATCGTTGGCCTCCATCGCGAGCAGGGCTCGCTCCTACAGTAGGCATCCACCGATTTCACAGGAGTCACCGCACCATGAGCCGCGCCCCAGACACATGGATTCTGACCGCCGACTGCCCCAGCGTGCTCGGCACCGTGGACGCGGTGACCCGCTTTCTGTTCGAGCAGGGCTGCTACGTCACCGAGCACCATTCCTTCGATGACCGGCTCTCCGGCCGTTTCTTCATTCGCGTGGAATTCCGCCAACCCGATGGCTTCGACGAACAGTCGTTCCGCGCGGGCCTGGCCGAGCGTGGCGAAGCGTTTGGCATGATCTTCGAACTGACCGCGCCGAACTATCGGCCGAAAGTGGTGATCATGGTCTCCAAGGCCGATCACTGCCTCAACGACTTGCTCTATCGCCAGCGCATCGGCCAGTTGTCGATGGACGTGGCTGCCGTGGTCTCCAACCACCCGGACCTCAAGCCACTGGCCGACTGGCACCAGATTCCGTACTACCACTTCCCGCTGGACCCGAACGACAAGCCGTCGCAAGAGCGTCAGGTGTGGCAGGTGATCGAAGAGTCCGGTGCCGAACTGGTGATCCTTGCGCGCTACATGCAAGTGCTGTCGCCGGAGCTGTGCCGCAAGCTCGATGGCAAGGCGATCAATATCCATCACTCCCTGCTGCCCGGGTTCAAGGGCGCCAAGCCGTATCACCAGGCCTACAACAAGGGCGTGAAACTGGTGGGCGCCACGGCGCATTACATCAATAACGATCTCGACGAAGGTCCGATCATTGCCCAGGGCGTCGAGGCGGTGGATCACAGTCATTACCCGGAAGATCTGATCGCCAAGGGGCGGGATATCGAAGGGCTGACTTTGGCCCGTGCCGTTGGGTATCACATTGAACGAAGAGTGTTTTTGAACGCCAATCGCACGGTCGTTCTCTAGATCGCCATCGCTGGCAAGCCAGCTCCTACAAGATTTTGTGTCGTTCACAAATCTTGTGTTCGCCCCGAATCACTGTAGGAGCTGGCTTGCCAGCGATGAGGCCCTAACAGGCAACAAAAGAAACAGCATCTATACCCGAGCACTTAACGCGCTGCCTGCCTGGGCAACGCGGTTTCATAAAAACAACAGCGAGGTGAAAGCATGTCTGGCAATCGTGGTGTGGTGTATCTCGGCGCTGGCAAGGTCGAAGTGCAGAAGATTGACTATCCGAAAATGCAGGACCCGCGTGGCAGGAAGATTAACCACGCCGTCATCCTGCGTGTGGTTTCCACCAACATCTGTGGTTCCGACCAGCACATGGTGCGCGGTCGTACCACCGCTCAAACCGGCCTGGTACTGGGCCACGAAATCACCGGCGAAGTGATCGAGAAGGGCAGCGACGTCGAGAACCTGCAAATCGGCGACCTGGTATCCGTACCGTTCAACGTCGCTTGCGGGCGCTGCCGTTCCTGCAAAGAGATGCATACCGGCGTGTGCCTGAGCGTCAACCCGGCGCGTCCGGGCGGTGCCTATGGTTATGTCGACATGGGCGACTGGACCGGTGGCCAGGCCGAATACGCCATGGTGCCGTACGCCGACTTCAACCTGCTGAAACTGCCGGATCGCGACCGGGCCATGGAAAAAATCCGTGACCTGACTTGCCTCTCCGACATCCTGCCGACCGGCTATCACGGTGCCGTGACCGCCGGCGTTGGTCCTGGCAGCACGGTGTACATCGCCGGTGCCGGTCCGGTCGGTCTGGCGGCGGCCGCATCCGCTCGCCTGCTCGGCGCGGCAGTGGTGATTGTCGGTGACGTCAACACCGTTCGCCTGGCTCACGCCAAGGCCCAGGGCTTCGAGATCGCCGACCTGTCGCTGGACACGCCGCTGCACGAACAGATCGCCGCGCTGCTGGGCGAACCGGAAGTGGATTGCGCTATCGACGCCGTCGGCTTTGAAGCCCGTGGCCATGGCCACGACGGCGTGAAACACGAAGCCCCGGCCACCGTGCTCAACTCGCTGATGGGCGTGGTGCGTGTGGCAGGCAAGATCGGCATCCCCGGCCTCTACGTGACCGAAGACCCGGGTGCTGTCGACGCTGCCGCGAAAATGGGCAGCCTGAGCATTCGCTTCGGTCTGGGCTGGGCCAAATCCCACAGCTTCCACACCGGTCAGACCCCGGTAATGAAGTACAACCGCGCGCTCATGCAAGCGATCATGTGGGACCGCATCAACATCGCCGAAGTGGTGGGTGTTCAGGTGATCAGCCTGGATCAGGCGCCGCAGGGTTATGGCGAGTTCGATGCCGGCGTGCCGAAGAAGTTTGTGATCGATCCGCACAAGATGTTCAGCGCGGCGTAAGCCTTCAGGCCAAATGAAACGGCGACCTTCGGGTCGCCGTTTTTTTTGAGCTGTAAACAATACCTTGTGGCGAGGGGGCTTGCCCCCGTTCGGCTGCGAAGCAGTCGTGAAACCAGCAAATGCGGTGTGTCTGACAGTTCCCTTTTTCAGGATTTGGGACCGCTTCGCGGTCCAGCGGGGGCAAGCCCCCTCGCCACAAAGGCAATTACAGGGCTGCCAACGCCCCTTGGTACAGCACCGGCCCAGTCGGTTGCCCGGTCGGCGAACCGCCCTTCGGTTCAAGACTGACCGCCAGCGCAATCGGCTTGCCGATCAGCGCTTTCTGCGCGTCGCTCAGCTCAACTTTGCCTTTGCCGCCCGCCGGGATCACACCAAGGGAAATCGGCTTGCCGTCCGCGGGGATTGCCCATAGTTCCAGGCTGCGGTCCGGCTCGATCGCGGCCAACGCCAGCGGCTCGACCTGCAGGTAATCCTGGTGGGCCTGCACGCGCAATGCCGCTTGTGCCTCGGCGTTGACCAGCGTGGCGCTGTAGCGGGCATCGTCGGGGAGGTAGAGCACGCCGAGAGTCACTGCGATCACCAGCGAGCACACCGCCGCCGTCACCCGCAGCCAATTCCAGAACGGACGCTTCTCTGGCACGTGCAGCACTTGTGGTTCGATTCGCGCGGTAATGCCTTGCCAGATGCGATCCGGTACCGGCTGCTCCGGCAGGGCGTCGGTCAGGCTGGCCAGGCTTTCATGCCACTGTGCCAATTCCGCGCGCAAGGCCGCATCCTCCAGCAACAGCTGTTCGAAACGCCGGCGCGCGGTGGCGGGCATCAGGCCAATGGCATAGTCGGCGGCGAGGGCGCGGCGCAGGGTCGGGGTTCGATAGTTCATGATTCAAGGCACCTGCGCAGGCGTTCCATGCCCCGGCGAATCCAGGATTTCACCGAGCCCAGCGGCGCGGCCAGGTGTTCGGCCAGCTCGGAGCATGACAGCCCCTGGAAATAGGCGACGGTAATCGACTGGCGCTGCATGCCTTCGAGGCTGTCCAGGCAGCGGTTCAAGGCGCTGGCGTCGCGGGCACTGGCCAGTTGCTCGTGGGCCGATGGGCTTTCATCCACGAGCATCTGTTCCTCGAGATCGTTCAATGGCCGATCGCGATGTTTGCGCAGCTGGTCGATGGCCTGATGACGGGTGATGTTGATCATCCAGGTCAGCGGCGCCGACAGATGCGCTTCGTAGCGCGATGCATTGTTCCAGATGCGCACAAAGCTCTCTTGCAGTACCTCTTCGGCCAGGTCCGGCCGGCCCATGAAGCGCAGCGCTACCCCGTGCAAACGCGGGCCGACACTGCGGTACAGCGTCTCGAACGCGCGGCGGTCGCCCAGTGAACACTGGGCCAGCAGTTGCCTGAGCTGATCGGCGTCGGTGATGGGAATAGCGGTTCTCCCGGAAAGCGGGGCAGGGGGCCGGTTGCAGGCAGAGGTTAGTTCACGGTGCGCAGTTGTTCCATTCACGGCGAACACCTCGGGAAGACGGCCGCCCCCGAGGCGCGGGGACGGCGGCTCGGCTCAGCTTTTCGGCATCAGCACCTTGTCGATGACCTGAATCACCCCGTTGGACTGGTACACGTCATAGATGGTGATATCAGCGACGTCGCCTTTTTCATCCTTGATGGTGATGTTGTGCGGGCCGTTCATCATTGCCCACAGTTTGCCGCCGGCAACCGTCGTCAGTTCGGCTTTGCCGCCACCGGCCCTGATCTTCTCGGCCAGGGTCATCATGTCGAGTTTTCCGGCGACCACGTGGTAGGTGAGGATGTGGGTCAGCGTGGCCTTGTTGGCCGGTTTGAGCAGGGTGTCGACGGTGCCGGCAGGCAGGGCGGTGAAGGCCGAATTGACCGGGGCGAACACGGTGAACGGGCCTTTACCCTTGAGGGTGTCGACCAGGCCGGCGGCTTTTACCGCGGCAACCAGGGTGGTGTGATCGGCGGAGTTCACCGCGTTATCGACGATGTCCTTGCTCGGTAGCATGGTCTGGCCACCGACCGTGACGACATCGTGGCCCATGTCCGCCGCTTGCACGGTGTTCAGGACGAGTCCGCCACCAAGGGCCAGGGTCAGCAGGCTGGCAATCAATGGCGTTTTGATCGAAGTGCGTTTCATGGGGATGATCCTTGTGATGAGAATCGGCCAGGAGTGTCTGTCCGTGCTTGATATACGCGGGAGGAGCCAGACTGGATGCAGGGTGGGGAAGTTTTTTCATGTAGGAGCGAGCTCGCTCGCGATGGACGTCAACGCTAACGCACACTTCCTGAATCAACGCGTTGCCTTGGAGTTCATCGCGAGCGAGCTCGCTCTTACAGGGGGGAGGGAACAATCCTCGGGGATTCCAGTCCAATGGGCAGTTTTTCGCCGCCCATTGCCGGGCGGTGTTCATAGAGGATGTCTGAATGAAGGTTTTACGTGGTTTTGCCCTGGCATCGCTCTTGACCCTGGCGGTCAGCCCGGCCTTTGCACAGTTCAACCTGAGCGATGCGGCCAGCGCGATTGCGGGCATGCAGGGCGGTGACGCGGCTGCGACTGCCGCACCAACGCCGCAGACAGCCGACCTGCTGAGCACGCTCAGTCAATTGAACATCACCCCACAGCAAGCCGTCGGCGGTGCCGGGGCGATGCTGGGCCTGGCGAAGAATCAGTTGAGTTCGACCGATTACTCGGAACTGGCCAAAAGCGTGCCGGGCATCGACATGCTCTCGGGCGGCGGTGAGTTGGGCGCGCTGGCCGGCCTGCTCGGTTCCAGCGGCAAAGCGGCAGGGCTGGATAACGCCCTGGGCAACGTCAAGGACACCAACGACCTGAACAACGCCTTCAGCGCCCTGGGCATGGACAGCGGCATGATCGGCCAGTTTGCTCCGGTGCTCCTGCAATACCTCGGTCAGCAGGGCGTCGGTGGTTCGCTGCTGGGCAGCCTGGGTAGCATCTGGGGTGCCGGCACCGGTAGCTGATTCAACGAGACTCGGCGCGCAAGGCGTCGATGCGCCGGTCCTTCTCGATCCAGAGCTGGTTGACCCAGTTCTGGATTTTTTCGCGAAACAGCGGATCGTTTTCGTAATCGCCCTGCCACAGCGCCGGGTCGAGTTCGCGGGTCTTTATGTCGATGATGACCCTTGGCACATTGCCGCTGATCAAGTCCCAGAACCCCGGAATCTTCTGCTGCGGGTAGACCACTGTCACATCGAGAATCGCGTCCAGCTGTTCGCCCATCGCGGCCAGCACAAAGGCCACTCCGCCGGCCTTGGGCTTGAGCAGGTGAGTGAATGGCGACTGCTGTTGAGCGCTTTTCGCCGGGGTGAAGCGCGTACCTTCCAGATAATTGACCACCGTCACCGGTTGGCGCTTGAACAGCTCGCAGGCTTGTCGGGTGATCTCCAGATCCTTGCCCGCCAGTTCCGGGTGCCTGGCCAGGAACGCCTTGCTGTAGCGCTTCATGAACGGGTAATCCAGCGCCCACCACGCCAGGCCAAGGAAAGGCACCCAGATCAGCTCTTTCTTGAGGAAGAATTTGAAGAATGGCGTACGCCGGTTCAGCGTCTGGATCAGCGCCGGGATGTCGACCCAGGATTGATGGTTGCTGATCACCAGATACGAGGTATCGCGGCGCAGATCGTCACCGCCACGGATGTCCCATCGGGTGGGAATACACAGGCGGAAAATCAGCTTGTCGAATTCCGACCAGGTCTCGGCGATCCACATCACCGCCGATGAAGCGTAATCGCGAAAGCGGCCGGGCAAGACCAGTTTGAGCAGGGCAAACACCATCAACGGCCCGATCAGGACCAGGGTGTTGAGCAAAAGCAGCAGGGTCACGAAACAGCCGGTGAGCAGGCGGCGCATAGGTCACTCGTGGAAGCGGTTGGGCGCGCCATGATAAGCAGCTTCGGGCGACAGGCCAAATCGGGGGTGACGAATGTTTCACCTTCAGGCCGGTAACCTTGTGGGAACGATCAAGCGGACAACGGTCTAAAATTCGGCTGTTCACTCTCATGGAAGCCCATCACGTGAAATCCCTCCTTGCAGTGCTCTCCCTCATCGCTCTGCCGGTCATGGCCGCCGAGCCGACCCTGTACGGGCGTTACGAATACATCGCCCTGCCGGAAATCGGCGGGCAAGTCCTCAAGGCCAAAATGGACACCGGCGCCCTGACCGCATCGCTGTCGGCCAGGGACATCGAAACCTTCAAGCGTGACGGTGAAGACTGGGTGCGATTCCGCCTCGGCACCAAGGATGCGAGCAACCAGGTCTACGAACACAAGATCGCGCGCATCAGCAAGATCAAGACCCGTTCCGAAGAGGATGAAGAAGACAACGAAGTCGTCGCGCCCACCAAGCGTCCGGTGGTTGATCTGGAACTGTGCCTGGGCAACGTCAAGCGCACCGTCGAGGTCAACCTCACCGACCGCAGCAGCTTCAACTACCCGTTACTGATTGGCGCCAAGGCGTTGCGTGAATTTGGCGCGGCGGTGAACCCGGCCCGGCGGTTTACGGCAGACAAACCCGATTGCTGATTGACGATGACGAAGCGGCCATTGCCGGCGCGCTGATTTTTTGCCCTGCAAGGCGAGAAGGTCACCCCTGCATGAGCCTGTGCCTGGACTATCAATTCTGATAGTCCAGACGACCGGCAAGGCGGCCCCTCTGGGTGTTCATCTAGCCTTGATCGATCAGCGCGGAGGGCCCAAGAATGGAATTCGTCACTGTCGTACATCGACATACCCCCCAACTTTCCCTGATTGACCCTCGTGGCCTCGCGGCAGCGACTGTGGTTTATCACCAGACACCCGATTCTGTGACCCGCCCCGCCCCGCGCACTACCCGGCAGATTTACTCCGTGCCTGGGCACCTGGTGGCGAACCAGGACCCGCGCCTGAGTGCAGGGGGCGTTGGCGTGGATGCGGTCACCCGCGTGAACAGCTTGTCCGGGGCAGTGCTACTGGCCCAGAGCGTTGATGCGGGTTGGCGCCTTTCCTTGCAGGATGAGACTGGCCAAGTACGCCAACAATGGGATGGCATGGGGAATATGTCCTGCTTTGAGTTTGATGGGATGGGGCGGCCCCTGAGCATTGAGCAATCGACTGCTCACGGCCCGGATCTGTGCATTGAGCGTTTTTACTATGGATCGTGCGGGCCTGAGTTCAGTCAGCGAAATCATTGCGGCCAACTGATTCGTCATGCGGATACGGCGGGGGTTCATGCCGTGGCTCACTTTGGTCTGCAAGGAGCACCGCTTGAAGAGTCCCGCCGCTTTCTAACCGAATTCGAACACGTCGGCTGGCCCGCTAACGAGGATGAGCAGGATGCTCTGCTTGAACCGGGCGCCGATAAAATCTACACCACTCGGTGGCAGTACAGCGTGCTGGGGGAGTCCCTTCTGCAGATTGATGCCGCCGGGCACGCCCGGCGTTATCGGTACGATTTGGCCGGTCAGTTGGAGGCGGCCTGGCTGGTTGTAGCCGACAAGGATGAGCGCCTCCTGGTTAGCGATCAGATGTACAACGCCTCAGGCAAGATAGAACAGGAAAAGGCAGGAAACGGCGTCATTAGCATGTGGACCTATGATCCTGCTGACGACCGTATGCGGCAATTGTCAGCCCGCAAAGGTGGACGAGTTCTGCAAGACCTGCGGTACGACTATGATCCTGTGGGCAACATTATTTCCATGGACGATCAGTCCCAGCCGGTCACCTGGTTTGCCAACCAGCGCGTTGATCCAATCAACCGTTACTGCTACGACTCCCTTTATCAACTGATCAGTGCTACCGGTCGTGAGGTGGCTTCAGCGGGCAACGGTCCTGGCTTGCCTGGCTTGATATCGCCCGTGGACCCCAGTCGACTGCAGAATTACCTGCAAACGTGGAGCTATGACGCAGGCGGCAACCGGATCGAACAACGTCATAGCGATAGGCCGAGCCATTTCATGGACATTGCGCCTGACAGTAATCGTGGCCTGGTTCGAGTTGAAGGCAAGGAGCCGGATTTTGGCGCGAGTTTCGACAGCAACGGAAATCTCAAGGTGCTGGTTCCAGGCCAACTGATGCGCTGGACGGTGCGCAACCAACTGGCGGAAGTGATCCTGGTCCATCGGCCAGGTGCTGAGAACGACAGCGAACGATACCTCTATGACAGTGCAGGCTTGCGGGTTCGCAAACTGCGCACTTTGCTCGCGGCAAAGGTGACCCGAAAGGTGCAGGTACGGTATTTGCCCGGTCTGGAAATTCGCACCGAAGGGGCAGATACCGATGACGAAGTGCTGCATGTCATCACGACGCAGGCCGGACGCAGTTCTGTTCGGCTATTACATTGGAAAGAGGGTCGGCCCTCTGAGATTTCAAAAGATCAACTTCGTTATAGTCTCGATGATCTTTTGGGTAGTAGTGCGTTGGAGCTGGATGAACAGGCTGACTTGATCAGCTATGAAGGATATTACCCTTATGGAGGGACCGCCTGGTGGATGGGGCGCTCCCAAGTAGAGGTTAAATATAAGTTCGTGCGTTACTCTGGTAAGGAGCTGGATGTAACGGGGCTTTATTATTATGGGTTTCGTTATTATGCACCTTGGTTAGGGCGGTGGATTAATCCTGATCCGGCGTGGGGTATTGATGGATTGAACTTTTATAAAATGGTGCGTAATAACCCGATCGTCCTTAGGGATGAGTTTGGCTTATATAGTGGTGTTGGTGATATAGATGAAATTGCCGTTGAGCAAGTTCTCGGCTACAGGATTCTTGGTCGTGGTCGCTCGCAACAAACACCATCAACAAACCTACTCCTCGATCGAGGGCTGGATGCGGCTCAACGCGTACTTCACCAAACTATCGCTGAGCTGGAAAGTGGCTCAGCGATGGACACCAGGCTGGATGATGTATACGGGAAAGGAATAGGTATTGGCTTCAAGCCTGCATTGATTAATTGGTATAAGAAGCTCAGGAATGAGTTTGTGTCATACATTTCTGGAAGTAACAGAGATCAATTTGTGTTTTTGAATTCTGTCCAGAAAAAAAATTCAACGCTAGCTTTTGTGTTTCCTCAAGATAAACACAGGCGCGTGTTTTTAACGGCTAAGGCAGTTCAAGACGAAAAAAAGACACTTAATTTGGCTATGACGCTTATTCATGAAGTTTCACATTTGGTACTTAATACACATGACTTTTACTATTATTCAGAGGCGGCATTGTCAAATGAAGATTATCACGGCTTATTGGATGGGTTGAAGTACGAGGCCGAAGTTGCTAGCAAAGGTTTGGAGGGTAGTCCATCAGATATTGTAAAAAAACTGACAGCGCTCGTCGCGGATAAAAAAATTAGTGATCGAGAGCTAGTTGGTATTTTTGGCACCGCAAATTTGTCAACACTCGCCCGCGGTATTGAAACGGATCCACAGTTTCGATCCAGAGCCCTGTTCTACAATGCCGATTCCTTTTCGATGACAGCGATGCTTGTTGGTGGAGGAGCGCTCAGGAATTTGTTTAGACATAACAGTAACCCGATGCCCGAGCCTGAACCGGATTATTGATCCTTGTGGCCAGTTCGGGTCAGGGGTTCTGTTTTCTACTGATTGGAAATCAACCCGACGGCCGAGTCTGAAGCATCGAAGGCCGCTGGCTCACCTCGAAATACCAGGCCGCCAGTTGCGGGTTCGCCGTGCGCCAATCCAGATCCGGATGGCGCAAATCCAGGTAACCCAACGCACACGCCACACTGATCGCCGCCACGTCGAAGTGGCAGGTCAGCTCGGCAATCGCGTCCTTTTCCAGCAATGCCAGGGCGCGGCGGATCTTGTCGCGCTGGCCGTCGAGCCATTCGTCCCAGTGTTTTTCCGGGGCGCGCAGGGCGGTTTCGTAGCGCACCAGCACGGCCGCGTCCATGATCCCGTCGGCCAGCGACGCCAGGGTCAGGCGGCGCCAGCGGGCCGAGCCTTCGCGGGGGATCAGCGGGTTGCCGACGTGCTGCTGGTCGAGGTAATCGAGGATCACCCGGCTGTCATGGATGATGTTGCCATCGGCCAGGCGCAGCGCCGGGATTTTGCCCAGGGGATTGTCTTCGATCAGCGTGAGGTCCGGGTTGACCGGGGTGAGTACGCTGGTCTGCAACGCCACGCGGTCCTGTTGACCGGTTTCGTGCAGCAGCACCATGACTTTGCGAACGAAGGGAGAGAGCGGGTTGTGGTACAGGGTCATGCTGGGGGCGGACATGGCAGTGTCTCGATCGGTGGCAGTGTCGGGCAGCATAGCGTGTGGATGCGATAGCTCAAGATCACTGTCACCTGTAGGAGCGAGCCTGCTCGCGAAAAACCTGAGGGCGCCGCGTGGTGTCAGGTGCCCAGCGTCATCGTTAACGACTTTCGCGAGCAGGCTCGCTCCTACAGGGGTTGCGTTTTAGCTGGCGGGTTGTAGTGTCTGCCCTGCTTCAGAAGCCGGAGCCACCTGCGGCTTGATCTCACGAGCCACGGTCCAGACGATGAACGCAGCGACGATGTCGAAAATCGCCAGCACCACGAACAGCGGGCTGTAGCCGATCTTGGTCACCATCACGCCAAACACCAAGGTGAACGCAGCCGCGCCCAGGTAACCGAACATGCCGCCCATGCCGGTGGCGGTGGCCACTTCGTTTTTGCCGAACGAGTCAGAGGTGATCGCATACAGCGCGCCCGACAAGGTCTGGTGAGCGAAGCCGCCGATGCACAGCAGTGCAATCGCGGTGTACGGGCTGGCGACCAAGCCGATGCAGGCCGGGCCGATCATGCACGAGGCACCGAACAGCAGGACCATCTTGCGCGAGGTGAACAACGACACGTTGCAGTACTTGTGGAAGAACGGGCTCAGGTAGCCGCCAAGTACGCAGCCGAGGTCGGCGGCCAGGAACGGCAGCCAGGCGAACATCGCGATTTCTTTGATGTTCATGTGCCGTTCGGTCATCAGGTACAGCGGAATCCATGCGTTGAAGGTCTGCCACGCCGGTTCCGAGAGCATCCGCGCACTGGCGATGGCGTAGAAGTTGCGGCTGCCGATGATCTTTTTCCAGCTGCCTTTTTTTGTGGTTGTGTCTTTGAAGTGCGCTTCCTGACCACTGAGGATGTAGTCACGTTCTTCGTCGCTCAGGCGCTTCTGGTCTCGTGGGTGCTTGTAGAGGACCATCCACAGGAACGTCCAGGCCACGCCCAGGCCGCCCACGATCAGGAACGCCAGTTCCCAGCCGCTGTGCAGAATCGCCCAGACCACCAGTGGCGGCGCCAGTACGGCACCAATCGACGAACCGATGTTGAACCAGCCGATGGCCACCGAGCGCTCTTTGGCCGGGAACCATTCAGTGGAAGTCTTGACCGCTGCCGGCAACCCCGCCGCTTCGGTCAGGCCAAGCAGACCGCGGACAAAGGCCAGGCCCTGCCAACCGGTCGCCAGGGCTGCCAGTGCGCAGGCAATCGACCAGGCAAAGGCAAAAATGGCGAAGCCCATTTTGGTGCCGATGGCATCGATGATGTAGCCGGCCACCGGTTGCATCAGCGCATAGCACACCTGCCATGCGACCACGATGTGCGAGTACTGCTCGGTGGAGATGTTCATTTCGCTCATCAGGGTCGGGGCGGCCACTGACAGGGTATTGCGAGCCAGGTAGTTGACCATCAGGCCGGCCGTCACCAGGCCGACCATCCACCAGCGGATGCCTTTGACTTTCATCACTTCACCATCATTTTTTTGGATTTATTTTTGGTGCCGCATTTGTTGTAGGTTGTCGTACAACATGTGTCTTTATAGGATCGCAAGGGTAAAACTGTCAACAGATATGTCAGAGGATTTGCAGGGGGAGGCGACAGGCGGGGAGTTTAGTCGTCGTATGACTAGCGAATAAAAACCTGTGGGAGCGAGCTTGCTCGCGATAGCGGTGTGTCAGCCAGCATCCATGGAGACTGACACGCCCTCATCGCGAGCAAGCTCGCTCCCACAGGGATCAGTGGCGTTGCAAGAGGCCTCGCAGGGCAAGCGCGGCGGGGATGCCCAGCCCCACCCAGCTCAGCGAATCCCACACACCATCCCCAAGCAACGCGGCAAACAACCCTGCCGCGCTGAGCAACGCGATGCCGGTTGGAATGGCGAAGACTTTCCAGAAGTTCGACTGCCGGGGCTTCATGCCACGCTCTCCGCCTTTTCCACCACCGGGCGGGCAGCCTTGCGCCGCACCACCCACAGGTACACCCCGCTGCCGAGCACGATGATGGTCAGCACATCCAGGGCCGCCCAGAGGATTTGCATCGGCATGCCGCCGTAGTCACCGAAATGCAGCGGCTGCGACATGCCCATGGCGTCCATGTACCACGGTCGTTCGGCCACCGCAGTGACTTGCAGGGTGCTGGCGTCGATCAGTACCGGCGTCAACAGATGCGAGGTCAGGTGCGTGCTGCCCTTCATGAACACCGCGTAATGGTGCTCACTGGAAAAGCGGGTGCCCGGGAAGGCGATGAAGTCCGGCTGCATGCCCGGCGCGACATCCTTGGCGATGTCGAGCAAACGGGTGGCCGGCGCCAGTTGCGTCAGCGGCGGTGCGTCGCGGTACGGCGCGACCATGGCGCTCAGGGTGTCGTTGCGCCAGGCGGCAATGATCAGGTCGGCGCAGGCACTGATCACGCCGGTCACGCCAACCACCAAGGCCCAGGTCAAGGTCACCACACCGATCAGGTTATGCAGGTCGAGCCAGCGCAGGCGCGTGGATTTGTCCTGGCGCACGGTGGCGAACTTCAAGCGGCGCATGAACGGCAGGTACAGCACCGTGCCGGAAACGATCGCCACCACGAACAGAATCCCCATGAACGCCAGCAGCAACTTGCCCGGCAGCCCGGCGAACATGTCCACGTGCAGGCGCAGCATGGTCAGCATGAAACCGCCGTTGGCCGATGGCGTCTCCAGTGCTTCGCCGGTGCGAGCGTCGAGCATGAAGGTGTGGGACGAGTTCGGCTCGGTACCGGCGGTGGCCGCCATGATCGTCAGCACGGCATTGGGCTCGTCGTCCTCGAAGCCGAAATACTGCATGACTTCACCGGGACGGTGTTTCTCGGCCGCTTCAACCAACTGCTGCAAATTCAGGCGCGGGGTGTCCGCCGGCATCTCCTTCACTTGAGGCGCATCGCCCAGCAAGTGGTCGATCTCGTGGTGAAAGATCAACGGCAGGCCGGTCAGGGCCAGCAGCAACAGGAACACCGTACAAATCAGGCTGGTCCAGGTGTGGATCGCGGACCAGCGGCGAATTGTTTTACTTTTCATTTCATTGCCTTCAGAAAAACCAAAGCCGTCCACGAAGGACGGCCTGGTCATTGGGCGTGTCAGTTCAACGCGTTACCACTTGTACGTTGCACTGGCGACGACGCTGCGCTGGTCGCCGTAGTAGCAGTAGAAGCTGTCACACGTCGAGATGTAGTCCTTGTCGAACAGGTTGGTTGCATTCAACGCCAGAGAGGCACCTTTGAGGCTGTTGTCCAGGCGACCGAGGTCGTAGTGAACGGCGGCGTCAAATACGGTGTAGGCATCGGCCTTGCCCAACTCGGTGTTGGCTTGGTCGCCATAGGTATTGCCGGTATAGCGAACGCCGCCGCCCACACCAAAGCCATCCAGCACGCCGTTGTGCCATGTGTAATCGGTCCACAGCGAAGCCATTTGGATAGGCATCAGTTGCAGGCGATTGCCCTTGAAAGTGCCGTCTTGTACTTCGGATTTGGCCAGGGTGTACGCGGCGATGACCTTGAGGTTTTCGGTCACGTCGGAAACGGCTTCCAGCTCCAGGCCTTTGACTTTGACTTCACCGGTCTGGCTGGTGATCGGGATGTTATTGACGTTGGTGGTGACGGAGACGTTTTTCTGGGTCAGGTCATACACCGCTGCAGTCAGCAGGGTATTGCTGCCAGGCGGTTGATACTTGATGCCCAGTTCCCATTGTTTGCCTTCGGTCGGCTTGAACGATTCGGTCGCCGAGGTATCGGCGTTGCTCGCAGGCTGGAACGATTCTGCGTAAGACAGGTATGGCACGAAGCCGGAGTCGAACACGTAGCTGATCGCTGCGTTGCCGCTGAAGTTCGTGTTCCGGTCGGTGTTGGTGGCATCACCCTTGTTGAAGAACTTGGTGCTGGTATGCACCCAGTCTTCACGACCACCCAGGGTCAGGCGCCATTGATCCAGTGCCATTTGATCCTGGACGTACAGACCGGTCTGGTAGGTCTTCTGATCGTAGTCGTAGAACGCCGACGAACGTGGAGGACGGACGATTGGCTGGCCGTAGATCGGGTTGTTGACGTTGGTGGTCAGGCCGTCACCGAAAATCGAGGTGTAGTTGGTGTTGGTGCGCTGATGGTCGAGACCGATCAACAGCGTGTGACGGATGTCGCCGGTGGCGAAGTCGCCCTGGAAGTTATTGTCCACGGCGAACTGGCTGATGTCCTCGTCAACGCTGGTGCTCGTACGGCCCACATTGCCTTCGGCGTCGACTTGAGTGAACGGATAGGCACCGGGAGTGAGCGCCTGGAAGGACAAGTCCGACTTGGTGTAACGCAAGTTCTGTTTGAACTGCCAGACATCGTTGAGGCGATGTTCAAAGGCGTAGCCCAGTGCGTAGTAGGTGCGGTCGTAGTATTCCCAGTCCGGGTCGCCCAGGTTTTTGTGATGGGAAATATCGCCCAATGGCGAATGGATCTTGGTGCCCTGGATCGGCAGGAACTGGCTGGTGATCCCGGTATCGTCACGGGTGAATTGCGAGAGCAGGGTGAACCGGGTGTCTTCGTCGATATTCCAGGTCAGGCTGGGGGCGATGTTGTAGCGCTTGTTGTCGACGTGGTCGATCTGCGTGCCGCTGTCGCGCACTACGCCGCTGACGCCGTAGAGAAATTGACCTTGATCATCGATCTTGCCGGTGCTGGCGAAGTTGATCTGGCGTTGATTGTCGCTGCCGTATTGCAGTTGGATTTCGTTGCTGGCTTCAGTGCTTGGGCGACGGCTGACCATGTCCAGCAGGCCGCCTGGCGGGGTCTGACCGTAAACGGACGAGGCCGGCCCGCGCAGCAGTGCGAGGCGATCGAGGTTCCAGGTTTCCTGTTTCGGGTTGGCATACACGCCTTTTGGCAGTGGCAGGCCATCGAGGAACTGGGTCGGCTCGAAGCCACGAACGCGCAACCAGTCGGCGCGGGTGTCGCTGCCGTAGCTGCTGGCCGTGATGCCGGGCATGTAGCGCACAGCGTCGTCGAGGCTGTGAACGCCACGGTCGTCCATCTGTTCGCGGGTCGCGATCGAAATCGAACGTGGTACTTCGACCAGCGCGGTATCGGTCTTGGTGCCGGCGGCAGTGCGCTTGGCCAGATAGCCTTGCGCCGTGCCCCAGGCGCTTTCAGTGTCTTCCACGCCGATCACGCTGGTCGCTGGCAGGGCCAACACACCCTCGGGTACAGCCACCAGGCTGTAGGTGCCGGCACTGCTTTGCTCCAGCTGCAGCCCGGTGCCACGCAGGGCTTCGCGCAGGGCGCCGGCGGCGTCGAACTGGCCATTGACAGGCGCCGAGGTTTTGCCCGCCGCCAGCGACGGATTCAGCGACAGGGCCATTCCGGCCTGGCTGGCGATCTGGTTCAGGGTGCTGGCCAACGGTGCGGCCGGCAGGTTGTAGGCGCGAACGCTGGACGCCTGTTCAGCGGCGAACAGTTGGCTGCTGGCCAAAGGGGTGCAAAGGGCTATGGCGACCGCCAGCAAACTGGGGCGCAACAAGGTGTCTAGCGAACGGGACATACAGCGGCTCCTGAATGGAAATATTTCTCAATTGCCTGTGTGCCGAACGAAAATCAAAAAGTGATAGGGCTGGATGAAAATAATTTCGATTCAGTTATCCAATAAGCATCGAGGTGCTTCAGGGATGCGCATTTTGTGGCGAGGGGGCTTGCCCCCGTCCGGCTGCGTAGCAGTCGCAAAATCAGCCAATGCGGTTTAACTGGAAAATGCGGGGGCCGCTTCGCGATCCAACGGGGGCAAGCCCCCTCGCCACAGGGTTCTGTGTGGGGATTCAGGGCTTGGCGTCGGCCTTGGCCACGACCTTCACCCACCATTGCGTGTGCTGCTCGATCTGCACCGGCAGGGTCGGCAGCAGGGCATTGAGCGCCAGGTCGGTGTCGCGCAGCGGAAAGCTGCCAGTGATGCGCAGGTCGGCCACTTCCGGCGCAACGCCGACGTAACCGGTTCGATAACGACCGATTTCATGCACCAGGTCTTCCAGTCGCGTGTTATCCACCACCAGCATGCCGCGGGTCCAGGCATCCGCGCCGAGGTTGACGGCCAGAACCGGACCCAGGCCGTTACTGCGGATCAACACCTGCTGGCCTTCGCGCAGAATCTGTTCATCGGGGTTGGACTCGGGGTGAACCGCCACCGCCGACTGCAGCACGCTCAGGCGCGTGCCTTCGTCTTCGCGCTTGACCAGAAACCGCGTACCCAGCGCGCGCATGCTGCCTTCACGGGTTTGGACAATGAACGGCCGCGGGTCGCCATGACCGGTTTCAACCAGGATCTCGCCTTCTTGAAGGACAAGGCGCCGCTGCTTTTCATCGAAGCGCACATCCAGGGCACTGTGGGTGTTGAGACTGACCAGAGTGCCGTCGGCCAGGCGCAGGGTGCGCTGCTCGCCAACGGCGGTGCGCTGGTCGGCCAGCCAGTAATCGATCGGCAGGTAACGTGGCCCGGCAAACAGCGCCAGGCCGATCACCGCCACCACACTCGCCATGCCATTGCCGAGCTTGCGCACCCGCCGGCGAATGCCTTCGCGCGATTGCAGCAGGGCTGTGCGGGCCGGGCCGCTGGCTACGCTGAAGCGCTGGTCGAGCATGCCCAGCTGGCGCCAGGCGCGGGCGTGCTCTTCGTTGGCAGCATGCCACTTGGCGAACTCTTCGCGCTCAACCGGGTTGGCGCAATCCATGGACAACTGCCAGGCAATCGCCGCGTCCAGCACTTTGGCCGATACCGGTTTGGAACTGACCGGATTCATGTCGGCTCACCATACAGCGCGATGTAGCACTGGCGAGTGCCTTGGGCCAGGTACTGACGCACTCGCGGCACCGACACGCCGAGGCGCTCGGCGATTTCTGCATGGCCGAGGCCGTCGAGACGGTTATAGAGGAACGCCGCCCGGGCCTTGCTGGAAAGCTTGCCGAGCAAACGGTCAATGTTTTTCAGGTCTTCGAGGATCATTTGCTGTTCTTCCGCCGATGGTTGTTCGGCTTCGGGAATCAGCATCAGCTCGGTGAGATAGGCCTGTTCCAGCGCGGCGCGACGGAAGTAATCGAACAGCAGGCCCTTGGCAATCGCCACCAGAAATGCCCGCGGTTCGCGCGGGGCCTTCATATCCTCGCGGCCCAGCAAACGCACGAAAGTGTCCTGGCTCAGGTCTTCTGCCCGCTGCGGGCAGGCGACGTTGCGTCGAAGCCAGGCCAATAGCCAACCGCGATGGTCGCGATACAACGCACCGACGAGCTCACTTTGAGGGCTTGGGACTGACGACACGCCGCATCACCGATTGGGAAGTTGTAACTAACGAGAATTGTTCGCGATTGTGGCAGAGGCAGGGTAGGTAAGCAATTAGCGTTGGTCGGGTGGGAATTTGGCGGCGGCCCCTGTAGGAGCGAGCTTGCTCGCGAAAATCGTCAACGGTGACACGCTTTTCTGGCAAGACCGAGGTGTCAGATGATTTTTCGCGAGCAGGGGGTGTGCGTATAGGTCAGAAGGACGGTGCCTGCTGCCGGCGTTTCCACTGACTCAAGCGCTGTTGCAGGTTCAACGGGCTATGAATCTGCTGCTGCCGCGCGCGGCTGAACAGAATCAGCGCCAGTTCAGCGGTGGCCAGGGCGTCGGCGCTGGCGTGGTGGCGCTCGAAGACTTCGAGCTTGAACCAGTCGATCCAGTCGTCCAGCCCGGCCTCGCGAATGTTCGCCTGTGGGCATAGCAGCGGCGCAATGTCCGCCACATCCAGAAACGTATGCTGCAACTTGCAACCCAGGTGATCTTTCAGTGCGCGGCCGAGCATGTGCTGGTCAAACGGCGCGTGGAAGGCCAGCACCGGACTGTCACCGAGGTACTCCATCAGGTCGAGCAACGCCTCTGCCGGGTCGCTGCCCGCCGCAATGGCGCTGGGGCCAATGCCGTGGATCAGCACGCTGGGGCCGAGTTTGACTTGCGGATATTGCAGGGTGCGTTCGAACAGCTGGCGAAAGTCGATGGCCCCGTCCTCGATCACCACCGCGCCGATGGACAGCACCTGGTCCTTGTTCAGGTTCAACCCGGTGGTTTCCAGATCGAGTACCACCCAGCGCTGCTCGCGCAGACTGCATTCGCTCAGGGCGGCGGCGGTGGGCAAGCGTTCCAGGCGATGTTGCAGGTGGGCGGGCAGGGTGGGGCCCGCTGGGCGCAACCATGAAAACAGGCTCATAGCTGATACCGCAACGTCAGGCTGCTTTGCAGGCGTTGTGCCTGGCGCAGGGACTCACGCAGGATGCGCCGGTCCAGATGATTGAGGCTGTCGGGGTCGACCCGGTTTGAGTAAGGAAAATTCTCCCGGGTCTGTAGTTGATGTTGCTGCATGCGGGTTTGCTGGATGAAGTGATAGGCCTCTTCGTACGCGGCACCGTCCAGGGGCTCGATGACCTCTTTGGCGACCAGTTGGCGAAAACGCTCCAGCGTGTTGTTCGCTTCGATACCGTGGGCCAGGGCCAGTAACCTGGCGCCGTCGACGAACGGTGCCAGGCCTTGGGTTTTCAAGTCCAGAGTGGCTTTTTCACCATTTTTGCGCGCCAGCACGAACTCGCGGAAACGTCCTACGGGCGGGCGATTACGCAGCGCATTCTCGGCCATCATGCGCTGGAACAAACGATTGTCGCCGACCTGATCGAGGATGCCCCGACGCAACTGCTCGCAGCCTTGCTCGCTGCCCCAGACCACGCGCAAATCGAAATAGATGCTCGACCCCAGCAGGTTCTCCGGGGTTGCCTCGCGGATAAATGCCGCAAAGCGCCGCGCCCATTCGGCCCGGGACAGGCACAGCTCGGGGTTGCCGGCCATGATATTGCCCTTGCACAAGGTGAAGCCGCACAACGCCAGGCTCTGGTTGATCTGCTGGGCGAGGGGCAGCAACTTGCCGCGAATCTCGGCGGCATGGGCCGCATCCCTGGCTTCGAACAGAATGCCGTTGTCCTGATCGGTGTGCAGGGTCTGCTCGCGACGGCCTTCACTGCCGAAGCACAGCCAGCTGAATGGCACGCCGGGGTCGCCTCTTTCGGCGAGGGTCAGTTCGATCACCCGGCACACGGTGTGGTCGTTGAGCAAGGTGATGATGTGGGTGATCTGCGTCGAGGAAGCGCCGTGGGCCAGCATGCGCTCGACCAGTTGACCGATTTCGCCACGCAGCGCCACCAGGTTTTCCACCTTCTGCGCATTGCGGATGGTACGCGCCAGGTGAACCAGGTCGACTCGCTGCAGGGAAAACAGATCGCGCTCGGAAACCACGCCGCACAAGCGTTGGTCCTTGACCAGGCAGACATGGGCAATGTGCCGCTCGGTCATGGCAATCGCCGCGTCGAAGGCACTGTGATCCGGCGACAGGAAAAACGGTGCCCGGGTCATGTGCCCTTCGATGGCTTCGTTGAAATCACTGCTGCCATTGGCCACGGTCTGACGCAGGTCGCGGAGGGTGAAAATCCCCAATGGCGCCTTGAGTTCGTCGACCACCACGATGCTGCCGACCTGCTGTTCGTGCATCAACGTCACGGCTTCGCGCAATGGCGTCTGGGGGCCGCACATTACCGGGTGGCGCATGGCCAATTCGCCCAAGCGGGTATTGAGCGAATATTGGGTGCCAAGGGTTTCCACGGCTTTTTGCTGCACTTGCTGGTTGACCTGATCCAGCAGGCTGCTGACACAGCGCAAGGCGAAGTTGCGGAAGGTGTCCGATAGCGAAAACAGGCGGATGAACGCCGGCTTGTTCAGCTGCAGGCAGAAGGTGTCTTCGCCCGCCAGGTGCTCGGTGCGGGTCGCCCGCTCACCCAGCAACGCCGCGAGGGGGAAGCATTCGCCAGTGGTGATCTCAAAGACCGTTTCGGTGCCACCTTTGGCCGTATGCGGACGCTCGCCCACGACCCGGCCTTGCTTGACGATATAGAAGTGCTCGACCGGGCCGTCGGCGGGTTTGATGATGCTCTCGCCGGGAGCGTAAAAACGCAGCTGACATTGCTCGACCAGAAACGCCAGGTGAGCGTGTTCCATCTGGTTGAAGGGCGGGAAGCGCTGAAGGAATTGCAACGTGCCCTGGATGTTCTGCAACACCGCGGTTTTCCCTGCCTGTGTGAAGGCGTCCGCTTTACTCATAACCATTACCGCTGTTTTTTTGAATTGTTGTTGTCGGATGACCCGGACATGGTCGACCCCTGTGGCCGGGGTGCCCATTGGACGTAAGTCTAGGTAGGCAGTTAGCGCCCTGAAATGTCGGAAGAACCCTACACAAGGGTGCGAAAAACCTCTCTGTTCCCCTCTTGGAAAATTTTCCGACGAAGCGCACATTGAGGGTCTGCTTAGCGATGTCTCACCACTGTGCTAGGGAAATGAAGTGAACATGTAGAGAAAGCCATGTCCGACCACGATATTTTGAGCGACGCCGAGCGCGAAGCGCTGAGTGCCGTCATGCAGGAACCTGACCTGCCACCGCAACGGGTGCTGATCGTCGATGACGACAAGGACGCCCGGGAGCTGCTGTCAGAGATTCTCGCGCTGGACGGTATTCGCAGCCTGACCGCGGCCAGTGGCGAAGCTGCACTCAAGATGCTGGAGGAAAAGCCTTCGATCGGACTGGTGATTACTGACCTGCGCATGGGCCATATCGACGGGCTGGAGCTGATCCGCCAGGTGCGCGAATCGGTTAGGGCGGCGTTGCCGATCATCATCGTCTCGGGCGATGCCGACGTGAAAGACGCCATCGCGGCAATGCATTTGAGTGTGGTGGACTTTCTGCTCAAGCCGATTGATGCCGCGCAGTTGCTTGAGTTGGTCAAGCGTGAGCTTGGGGTGAAGCTGTAGCCGCGTGTGAAACGCATTTTGTAGGAGTCCGGCTTGCCGGCGATAGCGTCCTTGAGAATGCCATCGCCGGCAAGCCGGGCTCCTACAGGAACATGGCGTAAAAAAAGCCCTGATCTTTCGATCAGGGCTTTTTCATGTCCGGCGTAAACGCTCAGTTACAGGCCATTGGCAGCCTTGAACTCGCGACGACGACGGTGCAGGACCGGCTCGGTATAACCGTTCGGTTGCTGGGTGCCTTCGACCACCAGTTCGACCGCTGCCTGGAAGGCGATGTTGCTGTCGAAGTTCGGGGCCAGCGGACGGTACAGCGCATCGCCGGCGTTCTGCCGGTCAACCACGGGTGCCATGCGCTTGAGGCTTTCCATGACTTGTTCTTCAGTGACGACGCCATGGCGCAGCCAGTTGGCGATGTGCTGGCTGGAAATACGCAGCGTTGCACGGTCTTCCATCAGGCCGACGTCGTTGATGTCCGGCACCTTGGAACAGCCGACGCCCTGGTCGATCCAGCGCACCACGTAGCCGAGAATGCCCTGGCTGTTGTTGTCCAGTTCGTTCTTGATCTGTTCGGCGGTCCACTGCGGGTTCACCGCCAGCGGGATGGTCAGGATGTCGTCTACCGATGCATGGGCACGCTTGGCCAGTTCGGCCTGACGGGCGAACACGTCAACCTTGTGGTAGTGCAGCGCGTGCAGGGCAGCAGCGGTCGGCGACGGCACCCAGGCGGTGTTGGCACCGGCCAGCGGGTGAGCGATTTTCTGTTCGAGCATCGCTGCCATCAGGTCCGGCATGGCCCACATGCCTTTACCGATCTGCGCGCGACCTTGCAGGCCGGTGCTCAGACCGATATCGACGTTGGAGTTCTCGTAGGCGCCGATCCATTTTTCTGCCTTCATGTCCGCCTTGCGCACCATCGGGCCGGCTTCCATGGAGGTGTGGATTTCATCGCCCGTGCGGTCGAGGAAACCGGTGTTGATGAACACCACGCGCTCGCTCGCCGCCTTGATGCAGGCCTTGAGGTTGATCGTGGTACGACGCTCCTCGTCCATGATCCCGACTTTGAGGGTGTTGCGTGGCAGGCCCAGCACGTCTTCGATGCGGCCGAACAGCTCGTTGGTGAACGCTGCTTCTTCAGGACCGTGCATCTTCGGCTTCACGATATAGACCGAGCCGGTGCGGCTGTTCTTGCGCGAGCTGTTGCCGTTGAGGTTGTGGATCGCCGACAGGCAGGTCACCAGGCCGTCGAGAATGCCTTCCGGCACTTCGTTGCCGTCTTTGTCGAGGATCGCGTCGATGGTCATCAGGTGACCGACGTTACGCACGAACAGCAACGAGCGACCGTGCAGGCTCAGTTCGCTGCCATCGACTGCGGTGTAGGTGCGGTCGGCGTTCATGGTACGGGTAAAGGTCTGACCGCCCTTGGCGACGCTTTCCGACAGGTCGCCCTTCATCAGGCCGAGCCAGTTGCGGTAGATCACCACTTTGTCATCGGCATCGACGGCGGCAACCGAGTCTTCGCAGTCCATGATGGTGGTCAGCGCAGCTTCCATCAGGATGTCTTTGACGCCGGCCGCGTCGGTCTGGCCGACCGGGGTGCTGGCGTCGACCTGGATTTCGAAATGCAGGCCATTGTTTTTCAGCAGAATCGCGGTCGGTGCAGCGGCATCGCCCTGGAAACCGATCAGTTGAGCGTCGTTGCGCAGGCCGGTGTTGCTGCCGCCTTTAAGGGCGACCACCAGTTTGCCGTCGACGATCTTGTAGCCGGTGGAGTCGACGTGGGAGCCGGCCGCCAAAGGCGCCGATTCGTCGAGGAAGGCACGGGCGAAGGCGATGACCTTGTCACCGCGCACCTTGTTGTAGCCTTTGCCTTTTTCCGCGCCGTCGGCTTCGCTGATGGCGTCGGTGCCGTAGAGCGCATCGTACAGCGAGCCCCAACGGGCGTTCGAGGCATTGAGTGCGAAGCGGGCGTTCATCACCGGTACCACGAGCTGTGGGCCGGCCATGCGGGCGATTTCGTCATCGACGTTTTGCGTCGTTGCCTGGAAATCGGCCGCTTCTGGCAGCAGATAACCGATGTCTTGCAGGAAGGCTTTATAGGCCACGGCGTCGTGCGACTGGCCGGCACGCTGTTGGTGCCAGCCATCGATACGAGCCTGGAAATCATCGCGTTTGGCGAGTAGGGCTTTGTTCTTCGGCGCCAGGTCATGGATGACCTTGTCGGCACCGGCCCAGAACTTATCGGCGGTGAGGCCGGTACCGGGAATGGCTTCGTTGTTCACGAAGTCGAACAGGACTTTGGCGACCTGCAGGCCACCGACTTGAACGTGTTCAGTCATTGCTTGCCTCACTCTGCTCAGCTATTTCGCTTTTCAGCTCTTCAAATTAACAATGAAGCCTTTGGCCATTTAAACCACAAACCCCTCTACCAGTACATGCCCGTGACGGGCGGCTGGGTTGGGACCAATCAACGGCTTGGGGCCTTGCTGACAGGGCTTTCAGGGTTGCGAACGTGCCTGCGGCAGACATCGATCCAACGTTATGTAGTGCGCGCTGCGGCATACTACATGATGAATTGCGGTTGTGAAAATTAGACTAATTACGTCGTTCTGCGACCCCATGACGCATTGCGGTCACGGCACGGAGCAGGATGTTCTCAAAAAACCAGTGGATTGTTCCAGTTAAATATCAAAAGTTGTACACGATTTGTTGGCTGGCATTCGCTCGGCGGCGTATCGGATCGCCGGCAAGCCGGCTCCTACAGGGGTATTTGCAATTTTTGTAGGAGCTGGCTGCCAGCGATGGCGTCAGCCGATTCAGCGCAGAAACAACTTGCCTATACTTCTCTTTCAATAACAAAAGAGGGCTGCGCCATGGACCACCTCGTACTCACCGTTTTTGCTCCGGACAAGCCCGGGCAAGTCGAGCGCATTGCCCAATGCATTGCCGAGCACGGCGGTAACTGGCTGGAAAGCCGTATGTCGCGCATGGCGGGACAATTCGCCGGGATTCTTCGAGTGGGTGTGCCGGCCGAGGCCTACGACGAATTGGTCGATGCCCTCCAGGGTTTGTCCGCCCACGGCATTCGCGTGTTGATCGCCGAAAGCGGCATCGAACAATCCTGTACCTGGAAGCCGATCGCCATGGAACTGGTGGGTAATGATCGTCCGGGGATCGTGCGGGACATCACCCGCCTGTTGAGCGAGCAAGGGGTGAATCTGGAGCGGCTGGTCACCGAAGTACGCCCGGCGCCGATGAGCAGCGAGCCGCTGTTCCATGCAGAAGCAATTCTTGCCGTCCCGCTGACGCTGTCACTGGACGTACTGCAATCGCGTTTGGAAACCCTGGCTGACGATCTGATGGTTGAGTTGGTGCTGCGCAGCGACCCTTGATCAGGTTATCCAAGTTAAACGTGCACCGGCCTGTGGATAACCTGTAGAGACACCCCGCTAGGCCACGCCGACCGGGGTTCTTCAGGATTTGATCAAAAAACCAGCAGTTTCAGCCACTTGCGCACAATCGACGGGGATCACGCTGTGGATAACCTTGGGAAGGAATGATGCAGGCCACGGGAGACGTGGCCTGTAGAGGTTTGTGTGTTTTTTGATCAGTTGCGGCGGCGCAAACTTATCCACGCATCGATGCTGTAAACCGCCAGGCCGGCCCAGATAAAGATGAAGGCTACCAAGGTGCTGGACGATAAGTGTTCGCCGAACAGCAGCACGGCTTGCAACAGCACCAGCGTCGGCGCCAGGTACTGGAGAAATCCGAGCGTGGTGTAGGGCAAATGCCGTGCGGCAGCGTTGAAACAGACCAGCGGCACCAGCGTGACCGGCCCGGCCGCCACCAGCCACCAGGCTTCCGACGTGGTCCAGAACTCGGCCTGAGCGCTGTGTGCAGTCGGATTGAACAGCAACCAGGCAATGGCGATCGGCACCAGCATCCAGGTTTCCACTACCAGGCCAGGCAATGCCTTGACTGGAGCCTGCTTGCGAATCAACCCGTAGAAACCGAAGGTCAGCGCCAGCACCAGCGACACCCAAGGCAGGCTGCCCACCTGCCACACCTGCTGCGCCACGCCGACGGCCGCCAGGCCCACCGCAATCCATTGCATGCGCCGCAACCGTTCACCCAGGATCAGCATGCCCAGCAACACGTTTACCAACGGGTTGATGTAGTAACCGAGGCTGGCCTCCAGCATGCGGCCGTTGTTCACCGACCACACATAGGTCAGCCAGTTGGCCGCGATCAATGTACCGCTCAGGGCCAGGATCGCCAGCCGTCGTGGGTTCTCCCGCAACTCGCGCCACCAGCCCGGATGCTTCCAGACCATCAGCAACAAGGCGCCGAACAGCGCCGACCACAGCACCCGGTGGATGATGATTTCCACGGCAGGCACACTGGCGATGGCTTTGAAATAGAGTGGGAAAAGTCCCCAGATAATGTAGGCACTCAGGCCCAATATGTACCCGCGACGCGGGTTGGCGGCTTGCATGCAGAATCCTTGCTTAGGCAGCTAACAAAGAGGGGATTGTAAGGAGATTTGTCTGCGAATGTCCTGGCTGAATAGGTAGGTCATTTGTGAACACGGATAACTGTAGGAGCGAGCCTGCTCGCGAAGAACGCAAGGGCAACGCGTTTATCCAGACAGCACGCGTTATCGTTGACGTCCATCGCGAGCAGGCTCGCTCCTACAGGGGGCCGGGTGGGTCAGAAGAGCTTCAGTGGCTCTTCTTGGAGCGCCGCCAATTGTTCGCGCAACGCCAACACCTGATCGCCCCAATAACGCTCGGTGCCGAACCATGGAAAGCTGCGCGGGAAGGCCGGGTCGTCCCAGCGGCGGGCGAGCCAGGCGCTGTAGTGCAACAGACGCAAGGCACGCAATGGTTCGATCAGCGCCAGTTCACGCGGGTCGAAGTCGTGGAATTCGTTGTAGCCGTCCATCAGTTCCGACAATTGGCTCAGGCAATCCTGACGATCGCCGGCAAGCATCATCCAGATGTCCTGTACCGCCGGCCCCATGCGGCAGTCGTCAAGGTCGACGATATGGAACATCTCGTCGCGGCACATCATGTTGCCGGGGTGGCAGTCACCGTGCATGCGGATGTTCTGGTGCGGCGTGTTGCTGTAGGCATCTTCCACGCGCTTGAGCAGATCGCGGGCCACCGATTCGTAGGCCGGCAGCAGGCTACGTGGGATGAAATTGCCGTCGAGCAAGGTGTTGAGTGAGTCGTGGCCGAAGTTTTTCACCGCCAGAGCTTCCCGGTGCTCGAACGGCCGGGTCGAGCCGACCGCATGCAGGCGGCCGAGCAACTGGCCCAGGCGATACAACTGATCGAGGTTGCCAGGCTCCGGCGCGCGGCCGCCTCGGCGGGGGAACAGGGTGAAACGGAAACCGTTGTGTTCGTGCAGGGTTTCACCGTTGTGGATCAACGGCGCCACGACCGGCACCTCGCAGTCGGCGAGTTCGGCGGTGAACTGGTGCTCTTCCAGAATCGCTTCGTTGGTCCAGCGTTGCGGCCGGTAGAACTTGGCGATCAGTGGCTCGGCGTCTTCGATACCGACTTGATAGACGCGGTTCTCGTAGCTGTTGAGCGCCAGGATGCGCGCGTCGCTGAGAAAACCGATGCTTTCGACAGCATCGAGCACTAGGTCTGGTGTGAGGGTTTCAAACGGGTGGGCCATGCTGACTCCTGCGCGCAGCAGGCTGCTGCGTCCGGCCAGGCATGGTAGCGCAGACGGGCGCGGATAGGTGGTGACTGTGCTGACGCTATCGCGAGCAAGCTCGCTCCCACAAGGTTCTGCGCAGGTTTCAAGTCAGCGTCGATCCTGTGGGAGCTTGCTCGCGATGAGGGCCGGTCAGGCGCCGACGATCCCGCCGTCTTCCCGCGAAATCGCCATCACCGAAGACCGCGGCTTGCCATTGGGCAGGTGCTCGGGGAAGGTCGAACCGCCGTTTTCGCCCGGATGCTGAATCCCGACGAACAGGGTTTTCTGGTCCGGCGAGAAGCTGATCCCGGTCACCTCGCAACCCACCGGCCCGACCATGAAGCGGCGAATCTCGCCGGTCGCCGGATCAGCGCAGAGCATCTGGTTGTTGCCCATGCCGGCAAAGTCTCCGGCGTTGCTCACATCGCCGTCAGTGAGAATCCACAAGCGTCCGGCCTTGTCGAAACCCAGGCCGTCCGGGCTGTTGAACATATTCTGCGGGGTGATGTTCGACGAGCCGGCCTTTGGCGTACCGGCATGCGCGGTCGGGTTGCCGGCCACTACAAACAGGTCCCAGGCAAAGGTGTGCGAAGCGTGATCGTCGCGTTCGGTGCGCCAGCGCAGGATCTGCCCGTAGACGTTCTTCTCTCGCGGGTTCGGCCCGCCCACCGGTTGCCCGTCTTCGCCACGTTTGGCGTTGTTGGTCAGCGTGCAGTAAACCTGGCCATCCTTGGGGCTGACCACGATCCATTCCGGGCGGTCCATGCGCGTGGCTTTCACCACGCTGGCGGCGAGACGGGCGTGGATCAGCACTTCAGCCTGATCGGCGAAACCGCTGCTGGCGTCGATACCGTTTTTGCCGTGGGTCAGTTCGATCCATTCACCCTGGCCTTTCGGGTGATCGGTGTTGCCGTCCCCCGCATCGAAACGCGCTACGTACAGGATGCCGTGGTCGAGAATGTCACGGTTGGCCTTGGGGTTCTTGTGGTCGATCTTGTCGCGGCTGACGAATTTGTAGATGAACTCACCGCGTTCATCGTCGCCCATGTACACCACGGCATGACCATCCCCGGTTTCGGCCAGGGCGGCATTTTCATGTTTGAAGCGTCCCAGGGCCGTGCGCTTGACCGGTGTCGACTGCGGATCGAAAGGATCGATCTCTACCACCCAGCCGTGGCGGTTGAGTTCGTTGGGGTTCTTGGCCAGGTCGAAGCGCTCGTCGTGCGGGTGCCAGTTGATCTCTTTGCTGGCAGCCACCGCGCCGTAGCGTTTTTGCGCCGGGTCGAATTTTTGCTCGGCATTGCTGCTGCCGAAGCAGTCGGTGAAGTTCTCTTCACAGGTCAGATAGGTGCCCCAGGGCGTCTTGCCGTTGGCGCAGTTCTGGAAGGTGCCGAGGACGTTCTTGCCGTGGGGATCGGCGCTGGTTTTCAGCAGTGCGTGACCGGCGGCCGGGCCGCTCATGGTGATCGGCGCATTGCCGTGAATGCGGCGGTTGTAGCGCGAGCTCTGGACGAATTGCCATTGGCCGTTCTTGCGCTGCACTTCGATCACCGACACACCTTCGCAGGCCAGCGCCTTGCGCACGTCTTGCGCCGATTGCGGCATGCCGCCGTGGGCGTAGAGGTAGCGGTAATTGGTGTATTCGTTGTTGATCGCCATCAGCGCCCGGTCTTTTTCGCCCGGAAACTCGAACAGGCTCATGCCGTCGTTGTTGTCACCGAACTGGGCTTCCTGATGTTCGGCACTGCCGTTGCCGCTCGGGTCGAACGCCGGGCCGTCCTTATGCAGAGGCTGGCCCCAACTGATCAGCACCGAGGACTTGTAGCCCGGTGGCAGGGTGATGGCGTCGCTGGTGGCGGCGGCAATGCTGTCGAAACCCAGCAACTGGCTGTTACCGGCGCTGACACTGGCGGCCATCACACTGCGGCTCAGCAGATTGCCGCCGAGGAACATCGCGGCGCCGCACAGGGCACCTGCGCTGATGAAGCCGCGACGGCTGAGGCCGACCATGTTTTCGAGATCGGTGGACTGGTTTTCTTCTAATAGGCTCATTTCAGGCTCCCTGCGGTTTTGCAGACACCTTAATGATGAGTAATGAACCTTTTGTTGCAGTTTCTTTAAAGCGGCGTACCCAGCAGAACCGTAGATGGCGAAAACTCCACGCGCACCGGTTTGCCGCAGGTCAGCCCCAATGCTTGCAGATGCCTCGGTTCATCGAGTGCGCACAGTGTCAGACCGTTGGGCAGGGTAATGCGCACTTCGCTGGGGCCATCGTCGGCGTCGAGAATCTTTTCGATGGTGCCTGTCAGGCAATTGTTTCCCGGTGTTTTGGCTGAATCGATTTCCAGTACATCGAGCCAGCCAGCCTTGATCAATGCCACGACGTCGGTGCCGATCTGCAGCTCCAGGCGCTCGGTGCTGTCGTGGGTGATTTGTGCGTCGACGATCACGCCTTCGTCGACTTCGAGGCGAATCAGGTCGTTGCGTCCCTGAGGTTCGATTGCGATCACCTTGCCGTGCAACTGATTGCGCGCGCTGGTGCGTAGCATCAGGCGTCCGAGCAGGTCGAGATCGCTCGCGTCCTCGGCGGCTTCCAGCACTTGGGCCTGCAAGGCTTGCAGCTTCTGGTACAGGCGCAACACCCGCTCACCTTCGTTGGACAGGCGCGCACCGCCGCCGCCTTTGCCGCCGACAATTCGCTCCACCAGAGGCTTCTGCGCCAGGTTGTTCAGCTCATCGATTGCATCCCAGGCGGCCTTGTAGCTCAGGCCCGCGCTCTTTGCCGCGCGGGTGATCGAGCCTTGTTCGGCGATGTGCTGCAGCAGGGCAATGCGCTGCGGACGGCGGACAATGTGCTGGGACAACAAGGTTGGCAAAGACATGGCAAGTCGCTTTTGCGGGTGACGAGGGTGAGGACGTTGGCCGCTGAAGGTCCGGGAGTCAAGTCAGGGTGACTCGCCGGGTTTAGGTGTGCGGGCCAGGCAATAGACGTCGACCCTCGCTGCGCCGGCGTTCATCAGCAGGCGAGCCAGGGCCTGGGCCGTGGCACCGGTGGTCAGGACGTCGTCGACCAGGGCCAGGTGCAGGCCTTTGACGACCGCGCCGGGCGTCAGGGCGAAAGCGTTGCGCAGGTTCTTTCGGCGGGCTTCGGCGTTCAAGGCCTGTTGGGCGTCGGTGTCCTGGGTTCGTAGCAGTAACCGTTCGTCGCAAGGTATATCCAGGTCGGCACCCAGCCAGTGAGCCAGCATCGCTGCCTGATTGAACCCGCGCTCGCGCAGGCGCCGGTTGGCCAGCGGTACCGGGATCAGCACATCGGGCCGCTGCAGGTCGTCTTCGAAGCGATGTTGCAGGTATTGAACGAGAAGTTCGGCGAGCAGACGGCCAAACGGCCACTTTGCGTTGTGTTTGAAACGGGTGATCAGGCTGTCGACCGGAAAGCTGTAGGTCCAGGGGGCAATCACTTGTTCGAAGGCCGGTGGCTGATTCAAGCAATGGCCGCAGGTCAGGCCCGCGGCCTGGAGCGGCAGGGCGCAGGTCTGGCAGTGATCGCCGAGCCACGGCAGCTCGGTTTCACAGGCCGTGCAAACAGGGGAGATGTCGTCGGCCGGTTCATCGCACAAAAGGCATGATTGTTTGTTTTTTAACCAGATGTAAACCGGTCCTTCGTGTCGTGGTTGACAGCGCATCACTCTTCCTTAAATATGCCGAAACAACTGTGAAGCGGCTGTGACATTCCATTACCCAGCCGCCTGCCAAAGCATAATTCAAAGGAAACGCCCATGAGCGCCAGCACCACTGCAACCCTGCGTCATGACTGGACTTTGGCCGAAGTCAAAGCACTCTTCGTTCAACCATTCAATGACCTGTTGTTCCAGGCGCAGACGGTGCACCGCGCGCATTTCGACGCCAACCGCGTCCAGGTGTCGACCCTGCTGTCGATCAAAACCGGCGCCTGCCCGGAAGATTGCAAATATTGTCCGCAGTCCGGTCACTACAACACCGGCCTGGAAAAAGAAAAACTGATGGAAGTGCAGAAGGTCCTCGAAGAGGCCGCTCGCGCCAAGGCCATCGGTTCGACCCGCTTCTGCATGGGCGCGGCGTGGAAGCACCCGTCGGCCAAAGACATGCCTTACGTACTGAAGATGGTCGAAGGCGTGAAAGCCCTGGGCCTGGAAACCTGCATGACCCTCGGTCGCCTGGATCAAGAACAGACCGAAGCGCTGGCCAAGGCCGGCCTCGACTACTACAACCACAACCTCGACACCTCGCCGGAGTTCTACGGCAGCATCATCACCACCCGCACCTACAGCGAACGCCTGCAAACGCTGGCCTACGTGCGTGATTCGGGGATGAAGATCTGCTCCGGCGGCATCCTCGGCATGGGCGAGTCGCTGGACGACCGCGCCAACCTGCTGATCCAGTTGGCCAACCTGCCGGAGCACCCGGAGTCGGTGCCGATCAATATGCTGGTGAAGGTCGCCGGTACGCCGCTGGAAAATGCCGACGACGTCGACCCGTTCGACTTCATCCGCATGCTCGCCGTCGCACGCATCCTCATGCCGCAATCCCACGTGCGCCTGTCCGCCGGCCGTGAAGCCATGAACGAGCAGATGCAGGCCCTGGCGTTCTTCGCCGGTGCCAACTCGATTTTCTACGGCGAAAAACTGCTGACCACCGCCAACCCGCAGGCCGACAAGGACATGCAACTGTTCTCGCGTCTGGGCATCCTGCCGGAAGCCCGCGAAGAGCACGCCGATGAGGTGCATCAGGCGGCTATCGAGCAAGCGCTGGTGGAGCAGAAGAGCAGCGAGCAGTTCTATAACGCGGCTGTTTGAGTCCTTCACCGACTTGTCTGGTTGGAATGCAAAACACGTGTAGGAGCTGGCTTGCCAGCGATAGCGGTCTGTCAGCTGAGGGTTATGTCGAATCCGACGCCCTCATCGCTGGCAAGCCAGCTTCTACAGGTTCGGTGTCTACCTTGATTGTTTTTCCGAGGCCTGCATGTCTTTCGATCTCGCCGCACGCCTTGCTGCCCGTCGTGCCGAAAATCTCTACCGCCAGCGCCCGCTGCTTGAAAGCCCGCAGGGGCCGCAAGTGGTGGTCGATGGTCAGCCGTTGCTGGCGTTCTGTAACAACGACTACCTGGGCCTGGCCAATCATCCGCAAGTGATCGAAGCCTGGCGCGCTGGCGCTGCGAAATGGGGCGTGGGCGGAGGGGCGTCACATCTGGTCATCGGCCATAGCGCCCCGCACCATGCCCTGGAAGAAGCGTTGGCCGACCTGACCGGTCGCCCGCGCGCGTTGCTGTTCACCACCGGTTACATGGCCAACCTCGGCGCGGTCACGGCGCTGGTGGGGCAGGGTGACACGGTGCTCGAAGACCGGCTCAATCATGCGTCGCTGCTCGACGCGGGGCTGTTGTCCGGGGCGCGGTTCAATCGTTATCTGCACAACGACGCCGCGAGCCTGGCCAAACGCCTGGAAAAAGCCACCGGCAATACGCTGGTGGTCACCGACGGCGTGTTCAGCATGGACGGCGATATCGCCGACTTGCCAGCGCTGGCTCGCGAGGCCAAGGCCAAAGGCGCCTGGTTGATGGTCGACGACGCTCACGGTTTTGGACCGTTGGGTGCCAACGGTGGCGGCATCGTCGAGCATTTCGGTCTGAGCCAGGATGACGTACCGGTGCTGGTCGGCACCCTCGGCAAAGCCTTCGGTACGGCGGGTGCCTTTGTGGCGGGAAGTGAAGAGTTGATCGAGAGCCTGATCCAGTTCGCCCGGCCCTACATCTACACCACCAGCCAGCCACCTGCGCTGGCCTGCGCCACCCTGAAAAGCCTGGAACTGCTGCGCAGCGAACACTGGCGCCGCGAGCATTTGCAGGCGCTGATCCGCCAGTTCCGCCACGGTGCCGAACAGATTGGCCTGGAACTCATGGACAGCTTCACGCCGATTCAGCCGATCATGATCGGCGACGCCGGGCGCGCGGTGCGCTTTTCACAACTGTTGCGCGAACGCGGATTGATGGTGACCGCGATTCGCCCGCCGACCGTGCCCGCTGGCAGCGCCCGACTGCGAGTCACGCTGACTGCTGCCCACAGCGAGGCCCAGGTACAGCTATTGTTAAACGGACTGGCCGATTGCTTTCAACAACTGAAGCCGGAGCCAAGCCATGCGTGATCGTCTGATTCTGCTGCCCGGCTGGGGCCTTGGTGTTTCACCGCTGGAGCCTTTGGCGGCGGCCTTGCGCGGCCTGGATGAACACCTGCGCGTGGAGATCGAGCCGTTGCCGGAGCTGGAGTCGAGCGATCTTGAAGAATGGCTCGATGAGCTCGATTCGACCTTGCCGCAAGACGCCTGGCTGGGCGGCTGGTCATTGGGCGGCATGCTTGCCTGCGAGTTGGCGGCCCGGCGCGGTGATCGTTGCTGTGGCGTGTTCACCCTGGCCAGCAACGCTTCTTTTGTCGCTCATGAACAATGGACCGCCGCCATGCCTGGCGAAACCTTCGATGCGTTTCTGACGGGATGTGCTGCCGACCCGCGCGCGACGTTGAAACGCTTTTCACTGCTCTGTACCCAGGGCGCCGAAGACCCGCGCGGATTGTCGCGGTTGTTGCTCGCCGGCGCGCCGAATACCGCAGCGCCAGTGTTGATGAGCGGTCTGCAAGTACTCGCGCAACTGGATACCCGCCGGGCATTGCAATCGTTTCGCGGTCCGCAACTGCACTTGTTCGCCGGCCTTGACGCACTGGTGCCAGCAGAAGCGGCGGGCGAGTTGCTGGCGATGCTGCCGGATATCGAAATCGGTCTGATTGAACAGGCCAGCCACGCGTTTCTCCTGGAGGATCCCCACGGTGTGGCGGGGGCGATCCAGGCCTTTTTGCATGAGTGCGGCGATGACTGATCTATCCTTTCCAAAACTGCCCGGCGCCTTGCCCGACAAGCGTCAGGTAGCCGCGTCATTCTCCCGTGCGGCGGCAAGCTACGACAGTGTGGCCGAGCTGCAGCGCGATGTCGGCAGCCAATTGCTCGGGCACCTGGCGCCGGAGTTTGTGCCGCAGCGCTGGCTGGATCTGGGCTGTGGCACCGGGCATTTCAGTCGTGCCCTGGGCGGGCAGTTTCCGGGCAGCCACGGTGTGGCGCTGGACATAGCCGAAGGCATGCTCAATCACGCCCGGCCATTGGGCGGGGCCACGCACTTCGTGGCCGGTGATGCCGAGCGTTTGCCACTGCAGGATTCGACCTGCGACCTGATCTTCTCCAGCCTGGCGGTGCAGTGGTGCGCGGACTTCGACTCGGTGCTCGGTGAAGCCTGTCGGGTGCTGAAACCGGGTGGAATTTTCGCGTTTGCTAGTCTTTGTACAGGGACGTTGTTTGAATTGCGCGACAGCTGGCGCGAAGTCGATGGCATGGTGCACGTCAACCGCTTCCGCGAGTTTGGTGTTTATCAACAGTTGTGTGCGGCCAGTGGCTTGAGGGTCGTCAGTCTGCAAAACCTTCCCCACGTGCTGCATTACCCGGATGTGCGCAGCCTGACGCATGAGCTCAAGGCGCTGGGTGCGCATAACCTCAATCCAGGTCGACCCGGTGGCTTGACCGGCCGGGCGCGGATTATGGGTTTGATTGGGGCTTATGAGCAGTTTCGTCAGGCCCGGGGCCTGCCGGCGACTTATCAAGTGGTGTATGCCGTTTTGGAGAAACCCTTATGAGCGCAGCCTATTTCATCACCGGCACGGATACCGATGTCGGTAAAACCACGGTCGCCGCGGGCCTGCTGCATGCGGCGCGTTCGGCGGGGTTGAGCACGGCGGCGGGCAAACCGGTCGCTTCCGGTTGCGATGTAACCCCCAAAGGCCTGCGTAACGCAGATGCGCTGGCGCTCTTGGCTGAATGCTCGCTGCCGCTGACCTATGCACAGGTCAATCCGGTGGCCTTCGAGCCGGCCATCGCTCCGCATCTGGCGGCGCGAGAGGCAGGCGTGGCGCTGACGGTGCAGTCGTTGCTGGCGCCGATGCGGCAAATTCTGGACATGCAGGCGGACTTCACCCTGATCGAAGGCGCTGGCGGCTGGCGCGTACCCTTGGCGGATCAGGACAATCTGTCGGACCTGGCCATCGCGTTACAGTTGCCAGTAATTCTGGTGGTGGGCGTGCGACTGGGGTGTATCAGCCATGCCCTGTTGACCGCCGAAGCGATTGCCCGGGACGGTTTGCAACTGGCGGGTTGGGTAGCCAACATCATCGATCCGAAAACCTCGCGGCTGGAAGAAAACCTCGCCACCCTTGCCGAGCGCCTCCCGGCACCGTGCCTTGGGCGTGTGCCCAAACTCAAGGCCGTGACGGCTGAGGCAGTGGCCGAGCACTTGCAACTGGACCTGTTGGACTGACGTTTGGCAATGCGGGCTTTGCCTATGAAAAGGCACTGTGCCATTAGTGTTTTTGACGGGTGTTTTGCCAGCCACTCTGCTTCAATGGTCGTTGTTGATCCTTTGAAAGGACGAGTTCTCCCATGGAAATCTCAGGAAACACCGCTTTTTATGCCGGTCTGAGCACCCTTCAGACAGGGCAGAACCGAGTCGATCAAGCCGCCGGGCAGATCGCCAACACCACGATCGAGCGTTCGGTCACCAGCCAGTCCTCCGAGGCGCAAGTCGATCGTCTGCGATCGGTTGATCGCAGCCAGCAATCGGATCTGGGCAGCAACCTGGTCGACATGGCCCAAGGCAGGATTCAGGCGGAACTGGGGGTGAAAGTCGCCAAGGCCTCCGACGAAGTGCTCGGAACGTTAATCGATACCTACGCTTGATTCCTCGTTGATCCCGCACCTTCCAGCGCCGCGCCTGTTCGCGGCGTTTTTCTGCGTAAGTCTTTCTTTGCTCAACTAATCTTTTCAGTGTGGCGGGCTGCTTCGACAGCGCCGCTGCGTTGTCGTGTGCCTGTGTATCCAAACCGGCGATGACGAACGGCAAATGATCGACGCTTGACAAGATTTCGGCGTAAACGTATGTTTCAAACAACTGTTTGATCGCAACAACAAATCCATGCGGTCGTTCATTCCCGGTTACATCAGCAGAGGTTTATCGCTATGCCTGACTACAAGGCCCCCTTGCGTGATATTCGCTTCGTTCGTGACGAACTGCTCGGCTACGAAGCGCACTATCAGAGCCTTCCGGCTTGTGCCGACGCAACCCCGGACATGGTTGACGCCATTCTCGAGGAAGGCGCCAAGTTTTGTGAGCAGGTGCTGGCTCCGCTGAACCGTGTGGGTGACCTCGAAGGTTGCACCTGGAGCGAGTCCGGCGTTAAGACCCCGACTGGCTTCAAGGAAGCCTACAAGCAATTCGTCGAAGGTGGCTGGCCGAGCCTGGCTCACGACGTAGAGCACGGCGGCCAAGGCCTGCCGGAATCCCTGGGTCTGGCCATCAGCGAAATGGTTGGCGAGTCCAACTGGTCGTGGGGCATGTACCCGGGCCTGTCGCACGGTGCAATGAACACCATCTCCGAGCACGGTACGCCTGAGCAACAAGAGGCTTACCTGACCAAACTGGTTTCTGGCGAATGGACCGGCACCATGTGCCTGACCGAACCGCACTGCGGCACCGACCTGGGCATGTTGCGCACCAAGGCCGAACCTCAGGCCGACGGTTCCTACAAGGTTTCCGGCACCAAGATCTTCATTTCGGCCGGTGAACACGACATGGCCGACAACATCGTCCACATCGTGCTGGCTCGCCTGCCGGATGCACCGGCTGGCACCAAAGGCATCTCCCTGTTCATCGTGCCGAAGTTCATGCCGAACGCCGATGGCTCGGTTGGCGCGCGTAACGCTGTGTCTTGCGGTTCCCTGGAACACAAGATGGGCATCCACGGCAACGCCACCTGCGTGATGAACTTCGACGGCGCTACCGGTTTCCTGATCGGCCCGGCGAACAAAGGCCTGAACTGCATGTTCACCTTCATGAACACTGCACGTCTGGGTACCGCGCTGCAAGGCCTGGCCCACGCCGAAGTCGGTTTCCAGGGCGGCCTGAAATACGCTCGCGACCGTCTGCAAATGCGTTCGCTGACTGGCCCGAAAGCGCCGGACAAAGCCGCTGACCCGATCATCGTCCACCCTGACGTACGCCGCATGCTGTTGACCATGAAGGCATTCGCCGAAGGCAACCGTGCGATGGTGTACTTCACTGCCAAGCAGGTCGACATCGTCAAGTACGGCGTGGACGAAGAAGAGAAGAAGAAAGCCGACGCACTGCTGGCCTTCATGACGCCAATCGCCAAAGCCTTCATGACCGAAGTCGGTTTTGAATCGGCCAACCACGGCGTGCAGATCTACGGCGGCCACGGCTTCATCGCCGAGTGGGGCATGGAGCAGAACGTTCGCGACAGCCGCATCTCGATGCTGTACGAAGGCACCACCGGTATCCAGGCACTCGACCTGCTGGGCCGTAAAGTGCTGATGACCCAAGGCGAAGCCCTGAAAGGCTTCACCAAGATCGTCCACAAGTTCTGCCAGACCAACGAAGGCAACGAAGCGGTTCAAGAGTTCGTCGCTCCGCTGGCTGCACTGAACAAGGAATGGGGCGAGCTGACCATGAAGGTCGGTATGGCCGCCATGAAAGATCGCGAAGAAGTCGGCGCGGCCTCCGTGGACTACCTGATGTACTCCGGTTACGCCTGCCTGGCCTACTTCTGGGCTGACATGGCGCGCCTGGCTGCCGAGAAACTGGCTGCCGGCACTTCCGAAGAGGCGTTCTACACCGCCAAGCTGCAGACTGCGCGCTTCTACTTCCAGCGCATCCTGCCGCGTACCCGCACTCACGTTGCAACCATGCTGTCGGGTGCCAACAACCTGATGGACATGAAAGAAGAGAACTTCGACCTGGGCTACTAAGCCTTGACGCAGTGCTTCTAAAAAACCGCCGCTCCCTTGGGAACGGCGGTTTTTTTTGGCTCTGTCACCAGACCCTGATCACCATGGCGTAGGGGCCAACGGACCGACACCGCCTGGAGTATTGGTGCCTTCTCCGTTACGTATGAATGGCAGGTGCCAGAAGTCGTTCGGGACAACGGGATCACCAGGCTTGACGCCTTCCGGAAAGATGAACTCGAACACCGGCGCCACATACTGTCCAGCGACCAGCCCATTGGCTACCGTCAGCCTGCTGGCGTTCTGGATGCAGCTGTCCACGCCCGCTTGCGAGAGCGTTTGCTGTGGAACGCACATTGAGCGTGCAACGACACGCAGGGTACGCGTTGGCTGGCTCAAGAGCCCGGCGGGTGCCTTGGTCGCCCGAACTCTGGCGCGTTGTGGCTGAGGGCCGGTGTTCTGAGTGGTAATACCACCCGTGGCGCCCAGGCAACTGGTCGCAAGGGCCAGCGCAGGATTGCACTCACCCGTCATCTCATAGGGTGTAACCCAGCGGTTGGTTTGTGCGCCAGTCGATGGGTTGACATCGATCAGATAAATGTCGACCGGGGTCTTGATGTCGGTGGTTGAAGCTTCAAGGAAAATCCGGTCCTGGGTTTCCTGGTCGCCACCGCCGATTGCTGTTACCGCTGGGTCGGCTGTCCCGACACCAAATTCCCCGATAGACAGATAGCTCGGTTGGGAACCGGGCTGAGTGTAGATCCCGACGTTGGCTTCAATCGTGTGCGCAGAGATGAAGTCCGGGGCCCCCGTTGTCGCGGACTTGAACAAGGTGCCGGCCCAACTGATGAAGTCGCCGACTTCGAAGGGGGCCTGTTGAGACGGGTCGGGGTCCGTCGCCGTACGCGAAGCATCGCTGAGTCTCTTCATGACGTATTGGCTGCAATAGGTCTGTCCCGTCACCGGAGGAGAAAGGTCTCCGCTGGCCGGAGGCGTTACGCCGGCCTGGGCGAAGTTGCGGCAGTTGTTGGTCGTAGTCGGAGTGACCGCTTTTGGCCGGTTTTTTTGTGGGCAGAGTGCATCGTCCCCGGAAATCGTGCGCGGCACGCACATCGGGTACCCGGTTGCGGCGTGGATAGTCGGGTTTGCATCATCGACGGAGAAACGTGGGTCGGGGCTTTGAGCTCGGCCAAAACGTCCATTCGGGTCGTTGATCTGAAGGATCGTGGGCAGCAGAGGATTACCGCTGTCGACTTCGATGTTGCCGTTGGTGTAGTCGATGCGGGTAATGACCCCACTACCAGCATTCGCGGCTTGCTGGGAGACAAAAATCAGCCCGGCTATTTGTTTGTTGGACACAGAGTTGCCCACCACGTGGATCTCGAACGACGGATATGAAGTCGGTCCCTTGTTGAGCGCCAGCGTACCGCCCCTGACGAACTCGGCCCAGGTCAGGGTATTGGCCGGCATTTGCAGGACCGTATTGCAAGGGACGGTAATCGTTACGCCGTTCAGTTGGACGGTACCTCCATAACGGCCAGGGTCAGTGGTGCCAGGGCAATTCACATTGGTGGTATCGAGCGTCATGTTCTGGATAAAGCCTGTAACGTCGAACCCATGAATCGCAGTCGGGTTTGTAAAAACCGGATCGGGCAGTGTGGGTGTCGTGAACGGCGAGGTCGCCCCTGCTGGGGGCTTGGCAGTCCCGCCGCCACCTCCACCACCACCACCACCACCAGCGCCGTTTTTGGCAAATGCATCCGCGCCACCACCAATGGTCAGTGCGACGGCAACGGCAGTGGCGAGCAGGGCATGACGACCGAAGATGCTGTTGAATCGTTTGTGGAGCAGCGGTATGGCGGGCGTTTTTTCGTACAAGGATAAGCTCATGGATCTCTCCAGAATATTGCAGGACCAGTTGCCGGCCAATCGACTCGCAGCTCTGCTGATACGCTGAATCCTGCGCAAGAAAAGCGCAAAGCCGTGGGTATCGAGTTGGGGCTCGATCCACCGGGACAAGTGCCTGTGTATGGCCCGATTCTTCCCGTCTGGATGCTTTCAACCTGCGTTGCGTCGGCCGGTTACGGGCGCAATCGCGAGAGACATTTCCTTGAGCCTGAGGCGTACAAAGCAGTTGTCGTGCCGGCCATGAAACAATTTGATACAAATCGCTGCCGACGCACTCGGAATGCGGGTTGCGCGGTCAAGGATGGTATTGCGCGCAACACTGCCGAATTAATAGCCACCAACATAGGGGGGGATACATACCCAAGTTCGGGAGTGTGCGAAGTGAAGTTAAGATGCTCGCTGGGCGCGTTCTGTTCTAAGTGCTGAATGAGAAAAGTTGTCTATATCTACTCTGGGCGAAAAGACATCGAAAGAGAAATGTATCGAAGTGTTGGTAACGAGGTTTTTGTGTTGATATTAAATAAGCCCATAGCTCGCGCAGTGCAACTTGCGCACGTGCGGAGTAGTTGTGTTTTGTGATGGTTGGCTCCTATTGGTTGTCTGGGCTTGCAGGCGTTTATTGTAAATGCGGTTAGCCCCGGCGAAGTATGAGTTAGCAATTGCTTTGCCAAATTCTCAAGCACTGATCTGAATACATATTGAGCTTTAAAAACATTGGCTTAAGATTTTCGTGTGAGCCGGTATATGCAAGGTTTTGGGGGGGTGACCCAGTAGTGGGGGAAGTTCACCAAATTTGAGGTAAGTCTTTAGTCTTAGTTTTTTTGTGTTGTCAGGTGCGTTTACAAGCACAAATTTTTAATTGTGTTGGCCTGGATAAAAATAATTTTTTCTGTTGAAATGTTTTGTTACAGCTAGAGTAGAGTTAAGCGCACCCGGCGGTGCGACAGAGCAATGTCTTAATCAACCCTGAGCCAAGAGAGTACTTTTTCAGTCAAGCTTCGTTTTGCCCGAGCCATTTCTCGAGTGGATGTAACTACTCGTGCAAGCAGCAAAGTTTCGGCGATGAGTGTATCTCGCAACAGGATAATCACGGAGCTTGGCGACTCCCTACTGAATCGAGAGTGTCATGATGGTCAAGTACTTGAGCCTCTTTCGAATCACCCGTTTTGCCTGTGCGATGGCGGGCGCTCTGTTTGCCATCGGTCTACCGGTCGCGAGTGTCTGGGCCGCTGACCCGGTAGCGGTCGATCCGCCCGTACCGGACGTGCCCACTCTGCAGTCGCTGCGCGGCCTGCTGCCGCCCGACCCATCGGGAACCGAAGGCGGGCGCAAAGTCGACCTGATGACCGACTACGTGCTCAATCGCCCGGCGGCAGTGCTCTTGGGCAAGGCACTGTTCTGGGACATGGAGATCGGCAGTGACGGTTCCACTGCTTGCGCGTCGTGCCACTTCCACGCGGGTGCCGATCACCGCACCACCAACCAGATCAACCCGGGCCAGGCCAATACCAACGCGAACGTCTCGTCGATTTTCAACAAACCGTTCACCGCCTCGGACATACCCGGCGACGTACCGAGCTACACCACCAAATCCGGTGGCAAGGGCGGTCCGAACTACCTGCTGAAGAAAAGTGACTTCCCGACCCATGTGCTGGCCAATCCGCTGGATCGCAACTCGGCCATTCTCTACTCGACTGACGATGTGATCGGCTCGCAAGGCGTTTTCGACGCCAACTTCGTCAAGCCCCATCAGGCGCGTTTCGACAAGTGCATTCAGCAACCGGACGGCATCTTCCAGGTGGGCGGCATCAATGTTCGCCGCAGTACCGGGCGCAACGCACCCACGGTGATCAACGCCGCGTTCAACGTGCGCAACTTCTGGGATGGCCGGGCCAATAACGTCTTCAACGGTTTCTCACCGTTCGGCAATCGCGACCCTGACGCCGGGATTTTCGTGACCAGCGATCGCAGTGGTGTGGCGACCAAGGTCAGGCTGGCACTCAAGGATGCTTCCGCCGCCTCGCAGGCGGTAGGGCCACCCGGCAGCCCGGTGGAAATGTCCTGCGGCGGTCGTACCTTCGCCGACATCGGCCGGCGCATGCTCGACACCTTGATGCTCAAGCAGCAACGAATCTCGTCCACCGATTCGGTACTCGCACCGGTATCCGGTGCCCGCCGGCCGACTTATCGTGAACTGATCAAGAACGCGTTCCAGCCGCGCCTGTGGAACGCCACGCAGCAGGTCTCGCTGGGCGGCGCGCCCTATACCCAGATGGAGGCGAACTTCCCGCTGTTCTTCGGGTTGGCGATTCAGATGTATGAGTCCACGCTGATCTCGGACCAGGCGCCGCTGGATGCCTACTTACAGGGCGATCACACCGCCATGAACAACCAGCAGGTCGAGGGCATGAACCTGTTCCTGGGCAAGGGCAAATGTGTCAGTTGCCATGGTGGCGCGGAGTTGACCAATGCCGGCAGCCGCTTGCTGTTCCATCCTCGGGAGCGGATCGAACGCATGGTCATGGCCGACAACCTGACCACGCTTTATGACAACGGCTTCTACAACACAGGGGTGCGCCCGACCTCGGAAGACCTGGCGCTCGGCGGGACGGATGCCTGGGGCAATCCGTTGTCTTTCACTCGCCAGTACAACACCGTACTCCAGGGCGGTCAGATCCCTGACCCGCTGGAAGTTGATGTGTGCACCTTCGAAGCGCCCTTGAGCCCGGCCATCCCTTGTGATGCGACGCTCAAACCCAAAGTCGGTTTCCGCGACGCGGTCGATGGCGCCTTCAAGACGCCGACCTTGCGCAACATCGCGTTGACCGGGCCGTACTTCCACAACGGCAGTCGCGCAACGCTGCAACAGGTGATGGAGTTCTACAACCGCGGCGGCGACCGGCGTGGGGAGGATGCCAGCAACACCAGTGGCTTTGAGCACCCGGCGGTCAATCAGCACAACGGCTCCAATCTTGATCCGGACATGACCCGGCTCAACCTGACGCCGGCTGAGGTGGAGGCGCTGGTCAAGTTCATGGAGGTCGGCCTCACTGATCCGCGCGTCGCGTGGGAGCGGGCGCCGTTTGACCATCCTTCGCTGGTACTGCCCCAAGGCGAAAAGGGTGATGAAAATTCGGTCGGGCAAAAACCGGCCAGTCCGAAGATCACCACCCGGCAGGCGCAGGACGCCGACATTCAGCTCAAGCCGGTCGGTGCGGAAGGTCGTACGCGTCTGGAGGGGCCGCTGCAACCGTTCAACAACGACCTGTAACAGGTTTTCCCCTTGCGCCACTGGCAGTTGATGGACGCCAGTGGCGCCCTTTTTCAAATACCTCAGTATTTCACTCAGCAAATCGGGGGTACTGCCGTTAAAGTAGTGGGCACATTGCCATCTATTGATCTGACGGGTCGGAGCTTTACCCTTGTTGCGTTCTTCCGCGATGCGTTTCAGTCATTTCCTGCCGTCTTTACTGCTGTTACTGGCGGGGCTTGCGGCTGCATACATCAAGGATCTGAACGTCTTCTTCACCTCGCTGTTCAACGTGCTGCCCACCCTGGTGTTACTGCTCGGTGGCGCCTATTGCGCGGTTTACCGACGTCAGCGTGAGCTGTTTCTGATGGTCACGGTGTACATCGCCTACTTCCTGCTCGACACCCAGACTGACTACTACCGCGACAACGGCAAGGTGCGTGACGATGCCGCCGTGGTCTTTCATTTGTGTTGCCTGCTGCTGCCGCTGCTGTTTGGTGTGTTCGCAGCGTGGCAGGAGCGCACTCATCTGTTTCAGGACATGGTGGCGCGTTTCGCGGTATTACTGGCGGTCGGCAGCGTGGCGCTGGGGCTTGAGCAAAGTTATCCACATGCGCTGCTGATCTGGTTGTCGGAGATTCGCTGGCCCGCCTTGCATGGCGCCTGGATGAGCCTGATCCAGTTGTCCTATCCGGTGTTCATTGCGGCGTTTTTGCTGCTGGCCTGGCAATACTGGCGCAACCCGCGACCGCTGCATGCCGCGCAATGGGTGGGGCTGCTCGGGCTGTTCTGGATGTTGCCGGAAACCTTCATCCTGCCGTTCACGCTGAACATCATGTGCAGTCAGGTGATGCTGATGATCGCCGCCGCCGTTGCCCACGAAGCCTATCAAATGGCCTTCCGCGACGAGCTGACCGGGCTACCGGGCCGTCGCGCGTTGAATGAACGCATGCAACGGTTGGGGCGCAACTACGTGTTGGCGATGAGCGACGTCGACCACTTCAAGAAATTCAACGACACCCACGGCCACGACGTCGGCGACCAGGTGCTACGGCTGGTGGCCAGCAAACTGTCGAAAATAGGCGGTGGCGGTAAGGCGTATCGCTATGGCGGCGAGGAATTTGCCCTGGTGTTTGCAGGCAAGACCCTCGAAGAGTGCATGCCGCACCTGGAAGTCATTCGCGAGTCCATCGCCACCTACAACATTCAACTGCGCAATCAGGAAAATCGCCCGCAGGACGATAATCAGGGGCGCCAGCGGCGTGCCGGTTCCGGTGCGTCGAGTGTCTCGGTGACGGTCAGTATCGGCGTTGCCGAACGGATCGATCAACGCACCCCTGAAGAGGTGCTCAAGTCTGCTGACCAGGCGCTCTACAGCGCCAAGGGCGCCGGACGCAACTGTGTGATGGCGTTCGCGCAGAACCGCCGTGGCGCCGTGCGCAGGGACGCCGCTACGGTTGAGTGATGATGGCGCATTCAGCGAGCGGAAGGTGATTGTGAGGCAGGGTCGGCGGCAGTAGGTTGGAGAAATCTGCCGACGGAGAATGACCATGCCCGAGTACAAAGCTCCCTTGCGCGACATGCGCTTTCTGATCGACCACGTCTTCGACTTTCACCGTAACTACGCCGCGCTGGGGGCCACCGATGCCAGCCCGGACATGGTCAATGCGATCCTCGAAGAAGGGGCGAAGTTCTGCGAAAACGTGCTGTCGCCGCTCAACCGCAGTGGCGATGAAGAAGGCTGCCATTTCGACAATGGCGTGGTCACCACGCCAGCAGGCTTCAAGCAGGCGTTCGCCCAGTATGTCGAGGGCGGCTGGCATGGCCTGGCGGCGGATCCGGCCTACGGTGGCCAGGGTTTGCCCAGTTCTCTGGGCCTGGTCATCAGTGAAATGGTCGGTTCCAGCAATACGTCCTGGGGCATGTACCCCGGCCTGACCCATGGTGCGATGTCGGCGATCCATGCCCATGGCACCGAGGCGCAAAAGCAGACCTATTTGAAGAAGCTCACCGCCGGCCAATGGACGGGCACCATGTGCCTGACCGAAGCCCATTGCGGCACCGACCTTGGCATCATCAAGACCCGCGCCGTGCCGGCGGCTGATGGCAGCTATGCAATCTCCGGCAGCAAGATCTTCATCTCCGCGGGCGAGCACGACATGAGTGCCAACATCATTCACCTGGTGCTGGCCAAATTGCCGGACGCACCGGCCGGGACCAAGGGCATTTCGCTGTTCATCGTGCCCAAGTTCCTGCCCGATGCGACGGGCGAGGCGGGCGAGCGCAACGGCGTGTCCTGCGGCTCGATTGAACACAAGATGGGCATCAAGGCCTCGGCCACCTGCGTGCTGAACTTCGACGAGGCCAAGGGTTTCCTGATCGGCGAGCCGAACAAGGGCCTGAACTGCATGTTCACCATGATGAACCACGCGCGGCTGGGTACCGGCATGCAAGGGTTGTGTCTGGGCGAGGCGAGCTTCCAGGGCGCGATCAAGTACGCCAATGACCGTTTACAGATGCGCGCGCTGACAGGCCCGAAGGCGCCGGAAAAATCCGCCGACCCGATCATCGTGCACCCCGATGTGCGACGGATGTTGCTGACCATGAAAGCTTTCAACGAAGGCAATCGTGCGCTGACTTACTTCACCGCGCAGTTGCTCGACGCTGCACACCTGAGCCCGGACGAAACGGCGCGTCAGGAGGCTGAAGACTTGCTGGCGTTCCTCACGCCGATTTGCAAAGCTTTCATGACTGACACCGGGCTGGAAGTGACCAACCACGGCATGCAGGTGTTTGGCGGCCACGGGTTCATTCGCGAATGGGGTATGGAGCAACTGGTACGTGACTGCAGGATCGCGCCGATCTATGAGGGCACCAACGGTATTCAGGCGCTGGATTTGCTTGGGCGCAAGGTACTCGGCAGCCAAGGCAAGCTGCTGCGCGGGTTCACCAAAATCGTCCATAAGTTCTGCGCGGCGAACGCCGAACATCCGCAACTGGCCGGGTATGTGGCGCAGCTCAATCAACTGAATCAACAGTGGGGTGAGTTGACCACCAAGGTCGGTATGGCGGCGATGAAAAACCCGGACGAAGTCGGCGCCGCGTCGGTGGATTACCTGATGTACAGCGGTTACATCATCCTCGGCTACCTGTGGTTGCGCATGGCGCTGGTGGCCCAGGCGCAGCTCGATGCTGGCAGCGGCGATGGTGATTTCTGCCGGGGCAAACTGGCGACCAGCGAGTTTTACTTCAAGCGCTTGCTACCGCGCACAGCCGCCCATCGGGCGGCCATCGAAGCGGGCAGCGATTGCCTGATGCAACTGCCGGCGGAGCTATTTGCGCTCTGACACCTACCCTGTAGGAGCGAGCTTGCTCGCGATGGTCGTGAACGATAACGCGTAAAACCAGATGCCCAGTGGCGCCTTGGGGTTTTTCGCGAGCGGGCTCGCTCCTACAGTTTCATCCGTTCACTCCCGTCCACGGCAATGACTAAAAATAACAAAATGGTCATGAGCTGACCCTATGTGTCACAAAAGTTGTTGAGGTACACTCCGGTCCAACGAAAATACTCTTCCTGTGAATCACCTGTATAGATCTTGCGAGGTTTGCCATGGCTGACTACAAAGCGCCCCTGCGCGATATGCGCTTCGTCCTCAATGAAGTTTTCGAGGTCGCCAAACTCTGGGCCGAGCTGCCTGCGCTGGCCGAGACTGTGGATGCAGAAACGGTCGAAGCCATCCTGGAAGAAGCTGGCAAAGTCACCAGTAAAAGCATCGCACCACTGAGCCGTGCCGCTGACGAAGAAGGTTGCCATTGGGCGGACGGTGCCGTCACCACGCCGGCAGGTTTCCCACAGGCCTATCAGACTTACGCTGAAGGCGGCTGGGTCGGTGTCGGTGGCGATCCGGCCTACGGCGGCATGGGCATGCCCAAAGCCGTTTCGGCCCAGGTCGAAGAAATGGTCAACTCCGCCAGTCTGTCGTTCGGCCTGTACCCGATGCTGACCGCCGGCGCTTGCCTGTCGATCAACGCCCACGCCAGCGAAGAGCTGAAAGCCGCATACCTGCCGAACATGTATGCCGGCATCTGGGCCGGTTCCATGTGCCTGACCGAGCCACACGCCGGTACGGACCTGGGGATCATTCGCACCAAGGCCGAGCCTCAGGCCGACGGTTCCTACAAGGTCAGCGGCACCAAGATCTTCATCACCGGTGGCGAACACGACCTGACCGAAAACATCATCCACCTGGTGCTGGCCAAGCTGCCGGATGCACCGGCAGGGCCGAAGGGTATTTCGCTGTTCCTGGTGCCGAAGTTCATGGTCAATGCCGATGGCAGCCTGGGCGCGCGCAACCCGGCCAATTGCGGTTCGATCGAACACAAGATGGGCATCCAGGCGTCCGCGACCTGCGTGATGAACTTCGATGAGGCTGTGGGTTACCTGGTCGGCGAGCCGAACAAAGGCCTGGCGGCGATGTTCACCATGATGAACTACGAGCGTCTGGGCGTCGGTATCCAGGGCCTGGCCACTGGCGAGCGCTCGTACCAGAACGCCGTGGAATACGCCCGTGACCGTCTGCAAAGCCGTTCGCCAACCGGCGCGCAGAACAAGGACAAAGTGGCTGACCCGATCATCGTCCACCCGGACGTGCGTCGCATGTTGCTGACCATGAAAGCCTCGAACGAAGGTGGTCGTGCGTTTTCCACCTACGTAGCGATGCAGCTGGACACCGCCAAGTTCAGCGAAGACGCCGCCACCCGCAAACGTGCGGAAGACCTGGTGGCGTTGCTGACCCCGGTGGCCAAGGCGTTCCTGACCGACCTCGGCCTGGAAACCACCGTACACGGCCAGCAGATCTTCGGCGGCCACGGTTACATCCGTGAATGGGGCCAGGAGCAACTGGTGCGCGACGTGCGCATCACCCAGATCTACGAAGGCACCAACGGCATTCAGGCGCTGGACCTGGTCGGGCGCAAGATCGTGGGCAGCGGCGGGGCGTTCTATAACCTGTTCGCTGACGAGATTCGTCACTTCACGGCGACCGCCAGCGCGGACCTCGCCGAGTTCACCAAGCCGCTGAACGACGCCGTGACCACCCTTGATGAGCTGACCGCGTGGTTGCTTGACCGGGCGAAGACCAATCCGAACGAAATCGGAGCGGCGTCGGTCGAGTATCTGCAAGCGTTCGGCTACGTGGCTTACGCCTACATGTGGGCGCTGATGGCCAAGGCGGCTTTCGGCAAGGAAGCGCAGGACGATTTCTATGCCAGCAAGCTGGGCACGGCACGGTTCTATTTTGCTCGCCTGTTGCCGCGTATTCACTCGTTGAGCGCGTCGGTGAAGGCCGGCAGCGAGTCGTTGTTCCTGCTGGATGCCGCGCAATTCTGAAGAAGTAACGTTTTGTAAGCATTCTCTTACATAACGTGCTGCTGTTCTCCCATAGAAGCAGATTGGATCCACAGCTAATCTACTTCACATGGACGTAGCGCAGGAAGCGCAAAGCAACAACAGGGACACGTAGGATTCTGCCAGGACGGCGGAGTGAAATGGATGTCAGGGAAAAAGTCTGCAAAGCCCCGCTTCGGCGGGGTTTTCTTTTGCCCGAAGAAAAGTTTTAGCGCTGCCCATCCAGGGCCTGCGCACTGTTCAAGCGTCCATCCGGGGCGTTTATCACCTCTTCCAGCAATGTCCGCAATAAGGCCAGCGAAGCCTGCTGTCGTTGCACATCCCGACACACTAAACCGACTTTCAGTGGCACTCGCGGTTCGCTCAGGGGCTTCCACAGCAGTTCGTGGTTGCCATGGGTCTTCTGCGAGCGTCCGGGCAGTACCGTCGCCAGGCGCGTGTGCGGCAGGCTGTCGAGGATGCCGGCCATGTTGTTCAGTTCGGCCTGCACCTGTGGGCGGCGCCCGAGGCTCGCCAGTTGAGTCTGCCAGATCTGCCTGATTTGAAACTCTTCGCCCAGCAGCAACATCGGCAGCTCGGCGGCCTGGCTCATGGACACTTTCTTGAATTCACGCAGCGGATGCTCCGCCGGGATGACCAGAGTCAGTTCATCTTCGTACAGCATCACGCCATGCAAACCAGGCTGGCGGGGTGGCAGGTAGCTGATGCCGATGTCCAGAGACCCGTTGAGCAGGCGCCGCTCGATTTCCAGCCCGGTCAGCTCATAGATCTGCACCACCAGATGCGGTTGAGCCTTGCGCACCCGCTCGAGCATCTGCGGAACGAGGCTGGTATGCACAGTCTGCAATACACCGATGGCCAAGGTGCGCAGCGCCTGCCCCTTGAAGTTGCCGAGCGCTTCACGTGCCCGTTGCAGGCCATCGAGCAAAGGCAAGGCATGGTTGTATAGCGTGTGGGCCGCGAGGGTCGGCAACAGGCGTTTGCTGCTGCGCTCGAACAGGCTCACCTCGAGGTTTTGTTCGAGATGGCGGATCTGCTGGGACAGCGCCGGCTGGGAGATGGACAGGCGCTCGGCGGCCCGGCCCACGTGACCCTCTTCATAGACCGCGACGAAATAACGCAGTTGCTTGAAATCCATAAGTATTACTTATCGAAAATGCTTGGAAATCGAAATGGCTCAACGCCTTGTCTGAGCCTAGTCTAACCGCATTCACAAGGCTTACAGGGCCACAGAGCGCGATGAATACCGTTTGTTTCGATGGTGTTTACATAGGTAAGGCAAAAAACCTCAAAAGAGGTTTTTCCAGATGAATCTGTTCAGTCTGCGCCGCAGCCCTCCCAGTCTTGATGACCTGGTCATGGACGCCACCCTGCCATCCCAAGGCGATAACCTTTCCTGCGAGTACTTGATGCCCAGTGTCGAGCGGCCGAAACAAGTGTTTGTGCGTGGCCAGGGTTCATGGCTGTGGGACAGCGAGGATCGTGCGTATCTGGATTTTTCCCAGGGTGGCGGGGCCAACAGCCTTGGTCACAGCCCTTCGGTACTGGTCAATGCAATCACGGCCCAGGCTCAATCGCTGATCAATCCGGGTTTCGGCCTGCACAACCGCGGCATGCTCAGCCTCGCCGAACATCTGTGTGCCAGCACCGGCAGCGATCAGGCCCACCTGCTCAATACCGGCAGCGAAGCCTGTGAAGCGGCGATCAAACTGGCGCGTAAATGGGGTCAACAGCATCGCGGCGGCGCGTCGCGAATCATTGTGGCCAACAACGCTTGTCATGGTCGTAGTCTGGCGACGATTTCGGCGTCGGACAGTTCGGCATTGACCAACCGATTCGAGCCGCGACTGCCGGGCTTCAGCCATGTCCCGTTCAATGACCTTCCGGCATTGCATGCGGCCGTGGATGAGCGGACCGTGGCGATCATGCTCGAACCGATCCAGAGCGAAGCCGGCGTGATCCCGGCCAGCGCGCATTACCTCAAGGGTGTGGAACGCTTGTGCCGTGAACTCGGCATTTTGCTGATCTTCGACGAAGTGCAAACCGGCGTTGGTCGTTGCGGCACTTTGCTCGCGGAACAGTCCTACGGCGTAAGGGCCGATATCGTCGTGCTTGGCAAAGGCCTGGGCGGTGGCGTGCCACTGGCGGCTTTGCTGGCGCGGGGCAAGGCCTGCTGTTTCGAGCCCGGCGAGATGACCGGTACCCATCATGGCAATGCACTGATGACCGCAGCGGGTCTCGCGGTGCTCGACACTGTGCAGGACCAGGGTTTGCTCAATCACATCGCAGAAACCAGCCAGCACATGCGAGAAGGCCTTGGGCGCTTGGCCCATCGTTACGGTCACGGCGAGTTGCGCGGACAAGGGTTGCTTTGGGGGCTGACGCTGTCGGACGACTCCGCTGACGCGGTGGTCAAGGCCGCGCTGTACGAAGGCTTGCTGCTCAATGCCACGCAACCCGACTGCCTGCGCTTTACCCCGGCGCTGAATGTCAGCAACGCCAACATCGATGAAATGCTCCTGCGCCTGGCGCGCGCCTTCTCCCGAGTGCGCACCGCACAATTGCAGTGCCGCAAAGGGATTGCCGTCTGATCCGACGCGCCTCACACAATTTCCAGAACCGTCTCGCGGTAAAACGCACGCCTCACGCCCGACACTTTTGGCGTGGGGCGTTTTTTTGTCTTCGAAATTGAACGAAGAGGTGGCGCTCGGGAGTAGAGGGACTGAACCCTGACAAACGGCACGGGTCGATTAGCTGTAGGGCTTGAGCGAGCCCACCCCAATCAGGAGCTGCCCCATGGACTTTGTTCGCATCATCATCGCCATTCTGTTGCCACCGCTGGGTGTGTTTCTACAAGTAGGCTTCGGCGGGGCGTTCTGGCTGAATATCCTGCTGACGTTGTGCGGGTACATTCCGGGGATCGTGCATGCGGTGTACATCATCGCCAAGCGCTGAATTTCGCGGTGTCATAGAGATCGGGATCGCCGGCAAGCCAGCTCCTACAGGAGATCACCGTTCTGTAGGCGCTGGCTTGCCAGCGATTGGAGCACCGCCGATCTCCATCACCCGCCGATAAAACAACCACTCCTGCTCCAGCGCATGGGCCTGGTTACCGGCCTTGCGAAAGCCATGGCGTTCGTCCGCGTAGTAATGCGCTTCGACCAGAATGCCGTTGTTCTGCAGGGCTTCGACCATGTCGCGGGTCTGTTGCGGGACGACCACGGCATCCAGTTCTCCTTGAAAGAAGATCACCGGCACGCGGATATTGCCCGCATATAGAAGCGGTGTGCGGGCCGCGTAGCGATCGGCGTCCTGCAGTGGGTCGCCGATCAGCCAGTCCAGATAGTCACTTTCGAATTTGTGGGTCGCGCGCCCCAGCGCCACCGGGTCGCTGACCCCATACAGGCTGGCGCCGGCGCGGAACACGTTGTGGAAGGCCAACGCGCAAAGGGTGGTGTAGCCGCCGGCACTGCCGCCGCGGATGAACGCGTTGTCGCCATCGATCAAGCCACGCTCGGCGAGATGGCTGACCACCGCGCAAGCGTCTTCGACATCCACATCACCCCAACTCAAGTGCAGTGCCTGACGATAGGCCCGCCCATAACCGCTGCTGCCGCGATAGTTGAGGTCGGCCACGGCGAAGCCACGCTGTGCCCAGTACTGGATACGCGGATCGAGCATCGGGTAGCACGCCGACGTCGGGCCGCCATGGACGAACACCACCAACGGCGGTTTCGCCTCGCCGGTCATCGCCGGGTAGAAGAAACCGTGTGCTTCGCCTGAACCACTGGGGTAGCGCAAGGTTTGCGGGCGGCTGATCTGTTCGGGAGCAAGCGGTGCGATGCCACCGGCCAGCACTTGCACTTGTCGGCTCTGGCGGTCGATGGCGATGACGGCGGTTGAACTGACGGGCGACGCCGCGATGCAATAGATGAACTGCTCATCCACGGCAAGATGGCGGAAACGACTGAAGTCGCCGGTAAAGTCTTCACTGGCATCACCACACATACCCAATCGACCAAAACCGCCTTCGGTCCAACTGGCCAGATAGCTGTTTTCGTTCAGTGGCACCCAGGTGCACCCGCCGAGTTGCCAGGGTGCGGGGCCGTGGTCGGCCGCGGCACTTGGCAATGGGCTCAGGCCTTTTTCAGATTCTTTCCATGGCTGCCAGTAACCGGCGCGGTCCGTCAGGCAATACAAGCGACCGTCGGCATCGAACCGCGGTTGTTGCACAGACTCTTGAGCGTCGTCGCCGGCCACACAACGAGCTTCGGCATACCCGCCATTGGCGAGGCGCTCGGCAACCATCAAACGGGTCGCTGTCCATGGCTGATCCGGGCGACGCCATTCGATCCAGGCCAGGCGCCGGGCATCAGGACTGAGCGTCGGCGCCGAGTAGAAATCAGCACCCTCAACCAGCAGGTGACGTGCGCCATCGAACAGGTCGATGGCCACCAGTCGGTGTTGATCGCGATGCTCCTCGACCGCCAGCACCTGCCCGTTGGCGAACTGCAGATCGCCAAAACGGCACGCACCGGACGTCAGCCTTTCGGGTGCCTCGCCTTGCAGTGATTGGCGATACAGTTGCTGGTCGGCCTCGTTGACGAAAACGATACCGTCGTCCGTCAGACAAAACGCGCCGCCACCATATTCGTACACCCGGCTGCGCACGCTGAACCCCGGTGGCGTCAGGCATTTCGCTGCGCCGTCACGCCAATGCCAGATCCGGCATGCCGCGTCTCCGGGGCGGTATTCGTTCCAGAACAGGCCGTGCCGACCGACCTGCAGTTCGGCAAAGTCGATACCGGCGGCGACGGCTTTGGCCGCGCTGAAAGGTTCAGCTTTTGGCGATGAGGCGTGAGTTTCGTTCATTGCGAAAGGCCAGTTGGTCGATGGTCTGGGTCGCGTGTTCGGCTTCTTCGCGAGCCTTGAGGATCACGCCGTGTTGTGGCGACTTGCTGCACACCGGGTCGGCATTGCTTGCATCGCCGGTGAGCATGAACGCCTGGCAGCGGCAGCCGCCGAAGTCTTTTTCTTTCTCGTCACAGGAGCGGCACGGTTCGGGCATCCAGTCATAACCGCGAAAACGGTTGAAGCCGAACGAGTCGTACCAGATGTGCTGCATGCTGTGGTCGCGCACGTTGGGAAACTGCACCGGCATCTGTCGGGCACCGTGGCAGGGCAGGGCAGTTCCGTCTGGCGTGACCGTCAGAAAAATACTGCCCCAGCCATTCATGCAGGCTTTCGGGCGCTCTTCGTAATAGTCCGGGGTGACGAAAATCAGCTTGCACGGATGCCCTTCGGCCTCCAGTTTGGCGCGGTATTGGTTGGTGATGCGTTCGGCGCGCACCAGTTGCTCTTTGGTCGGCAGCAGGCCGACGCGGTTGAGCTGCGCCCAGCCGTAGAATTGGCAGGTGGCGAGTTCGACGAAGTCCGCCTCAAGGGCGATGCACAGCTCGATGATGCGGTCGATCTGGTCGATGTTGTGCCGATGGGTGACGAAATTCAGCACCATCGGATAGCCGTGGGCTTTCACCGCGCGGGCCATTTCCAGCTTTTGCGCGAAGGCCTTTTTCGAACCGGCCAGCAGATTGTTCACCTGCTCGTCGCTGGCCTGGAAACTGATCTGGATGTGATCGAGGCCGGCCTTCTTGAAGTCGCTGATTTTCTGTTCGGTCAGGCCGATGCCGGAGGTGATCAGGTTGGTGTAGAAACCCAGCTGGCGGGCTTCGCGAATCAACTCTGCAAGATCCTGGCGCACCAGCGGTTCGCCACCGGAAAAGCCCAGTTGTGCTGCGCCCATTTCCCGCGCTTCACGAAATACTTTTATCCACTGTTCGGTACTCAGCTCTTTGCCTTGCTCGGCGAAATCCAGCGGATTGGAGCAGTACGGGCATTGCAGCGGGCAGCGATAGGTCAGTTCGGCCAGCAGCCACAGCGGCAGGCCGACTTCAGGTTTGGGCGGCACTTGCACCGATGAATCAGGCAAGTTCGATCCAGTGCTGCGCACGGGCAACCTCCATGAATTGCTCGATGTCGTCTCCGAGCTCGGGCACGCCGGGGAATTGTTGGTCGAGCTCATTGATGATCGCCGCGACATCCCGTTCACCGTCGATCAAACCGCCGATCAGCGCGGCACTTTCGTTGAGCTTGATCATGCCTTCGGGATAAAGCAGCACATGGCCTTTTTGCGCCGGTTCGTACTGAAAACGGTAACCGGTACGCCAGGTCGGGGTCTTGCTGCGATCGAAACTCATAAGGTGATTCCTTTGTGCCAGACCCGTTCCCCGGTCACGCTGTGATACGGCGGGCGTTTCAGTTCGTAGGCCATGCTCATGGCATCGAGCATGCTCCAAAGAATGTCCAGTTTGAACTGGAGAATTTCCAGCATGCGCTCCTGGCCTTCACGGGTGGTGTAGTGCTGCAGCGTGATCGCCAGACCGTGCTCGACATCACGCCGAGCCTGGCCCAGGCGGGTGCGGAAATACTCGTAGCCGGCGGGGTCGATCCATGGGTAATGCTGAGGCCAGCTGTCCAGGCGCGATTGGTGGATTTGCGGGGCGAACAGTTCGGTCAGCGAGCTGCTGGCCGCCTCCTGCCAACTGGCGCGGCGGGCGAAGTTGACGTAAGCGTCCACGGCGAAGCGCACGCCGGGTAGCACCAGCTCCTGGGAGCGCAACTGGTCCGGGTCGAGGCCCACGGCCTGGCCCAGGCGCAACCAGGCTTCGATGCCGCCGTCTTCACCGGGCGCGCCGTCGTGGTCGAGCAGGCGTTGAATCCACTCGCGACGGATCTCGCGGTCAGGGCAGTTAGCGAGGATTGCCGCGTCCTTCAGGGGAATGTTCACCTGATAGTAGAAACGGTTGGCGACCCAGCCCTGGATCTGCTCGCGGGTGGCCCGGCCTTCGTACATCGTCACGTGGTACGGATGATGGATGTGGTAATAGGCGCCCTTGGCGCGCAGGGCCGCTTCGAATTCGGCGGGGGACATCGGGGTGTCGGTCATTGCGGTTCTCCGGTGTACATCCGGTGGATGCTTTGGTGCTTGTTCGGACGCCATCGCGAGCAAGCTCGCACAGGTTTTGTATGCGCCACCGATCCCATGTGGGAGCGAGCTTGCTCGCGATGAGGCCATCCGCTACAGCACAATACTCATGCCGTCATACGCCACTTCAACATTGCGCCGATCCAGCTCCGCACGCTGCGGCGAGTCTTCATCGAGAATCGGGTTGGTGTTGTTGATGTGGATAAGCACCTTGCGTTGTCCGGGCAGTTGCTCAAGTACTTCGAGCATGCCGCCGGGACCGTTCTGCGCCAGATGGCCCATCTCGCGGCCGGTGCGGGTGCCGACACCACGACGCTGCATTTCGTCGTCATCCCACAAGGTGCCATCGACCAACAGGCAATCGCTACCGGCCATGATCTCAAGCAGCGGCGCATCGACTTTGCCAAGTCCTGGTGCGTAAAACAGTTTGCCACCGGTGTTCAGGTCTTCGACGATCAGGCCGATGTTGTCGCCAGGATGCGGGTCGAATCGGTGCGGCGAGTAGGGCGGCGCAGCGCTGCGCAGTGGCAGCGGGGTGAAGCGCAGGTTCGGGCAGGCGGAGATGGTGAAGCTTTGATCGAGTTCGATGCGGTTCCAGTTCAGCCCGCCGTTCCAGTGAGTCAGCATGGTGAACAGTGGAAAACCACTGCTCAGATCCTCGTGGACCATGTCGGTGCACCAGACCTGATGCGGGCAACCTTCGCGCAGCATGAGCAGACCGGTGGTGTGGTCGATCTGGCTGTCCATCAGGATGATCGCGCCGATCCCGGTATCGCGCAGGGCGCGGCCCGGCTGCATCGGGGCGAAGCTCTGCAGCTGCGCGCGGATATCCGGGGAGGTGTTGCACAGCACCCAGTTCACGCCATCATCGGAAATTGCGATGGACGATTGCGTCCGAGCCGTGGCCCGCAGGCTGCCGTCGCGAAAGCCTGCGCAGTTCACGCAGTTGCAATTCCACTGGGGGAATCCGCCGCCGGCGGCGGAACCTAGAATCTGGACGAACATGGGCGCTCCATCATTTCAACGCTGAAAATAAAACGCCTCGGATAACCGAGGCGTTGTGCTGCACATCTGCCAAAGCAGAGATTAGCGGCTGGCGAAGTACATGGTGACTTCGAAGCCGATACGCAGGTCGGTGTAGGCAGGTTTGGTCCAAGCCATAAGTGAACTCCTTCAGGTGGGGTAGGACAGCGCTATCTATAGGTATAGTCCACCTCAAATCAGAGATGTTCCAGATAGTTAGGTTGCTATGTTACTCAAAATTTCAAAGAGATTGCCCGTGAAACTTTGAAAAAGCTCCTTACAGCCCCAGTAATGATCATTTTGTCGCTTGCCATGGCGCACCGGGTACAGCGCTGTTGGCAAGGCACCGCCGGCCGCCTTCGGCCTGATTCAAGCGTTGGGCCGCAGCCAGTAGAGCGGTCCGGTCAATTCGCAAAATGGCCTCGGGCAATTGCGTCAGATATTCCGACGAACGGCCGGCCAGTTTTCCCTGCCAGAGCAATTCGGCCGCCTGGTCCATGGTGAGCGTGCCGCTGGAAAGCTGATCCGCCAGAGCCTGGCGTTGAGCGTTGAAGGTGGTGTCGTCGAGCGCTTGGATCAGCCCCGGCAATCGATTCAGGAATTGCTCGATGTGTTGCAGCAGCTCTACAGGCGCAATGCTTGGCGATTGCACGCCGAACAGCAGCCCGGTTTGCCCGTGAATCTGCCGCAGGGCGCTGAACACCGCATAGCCGAGTTGCAACTCCACCCGCAGGCGTTGGTAGAACGGTGTCTGGCAGACATGCGCGAGCAAACGCCACGCGGCTTCGTCGGCCATTTCCTGAGTGGTTGTCGGACAGAACAGCAGCAACACGTGTTCGCTGGAGGCCGTATCGACAGTGCTCCACAGAGACTGTGCAAGAATCGAAGAGGGCGGCGTCAGTTGATTGTCCGGCGTGCCGGGGATGCGGCTCAAGGCCAGGCCCATGGCCGCTTGAGTCTGAGCCGATAACCCGATGGCCAGTCCATCCCATCGTGCACTCGACCAGAGTTGCTGTACGTCGTCCGAGCTCGGGGTGTGCCCGAGGCAGTGATCGGGCAATGTTTTGAGCAGTTGTCGAATCGGTATTAGCGCCACGCTCGTCGATTGGGCTTGTAAGGCAGCGGCGTCAGGTTTTGCCAGTTCTTTCAGCGCATGCTCGAGGACGGCGGGCATCGGCTCCTGTAGCCCGTTCAGTTTGAGCAGCCATTCGTTGCCCGACGCACTGAAGGACAAATCCACACCGGCCTGATGCGCGTCTTCTCGCAACGGTTGCAGGTTATTTTCCAGTCGTGATTGGAGGCTGCTGCCGGGAGCCGAGTCCAGGCGCCAACGCAGATAAATCGCACCTTCCGCGCTGTTGTCGGGCCATGCCTGGCTGAATTGCATCGGCGACCGTTCGCGGCGGCTGCGCGAACGGTCCTGGGCAAAAGTGCGCAAGCCACGGTGGGCGCTGGTCTGGCCGCGAATCAATCCGGCGTTGGGGGCCGGTGCTTCTGTACGCAAGAACGGGTTGGGTGCCGGTAATTGCCATGGGCCGCTGAAGTTATCCACAGCGCCGATTTGTTTGAGGATTTGCTTGAGGGCGGTAACGCCTTGGTCAGATAACCCGACTTCGCGTTGCTCGCTGTCCAGTCTGGCCAATTGCAGAGCGCTGCTGACGTGTTGCTGGCGCTGGAGCAGGGTGACGTATTCTTCGCGCAGCGGGCTCCAGTCTTGCCGGGCGAAGAAGCCCAGCCAATCCATCAGCCGCTCAGGAATCCCGGTTGCCGCGGAATTGGCGGGCAAGGTGAATTCGACGTGCAGCAAGGCTTGCCCGGCGAATTGATACAGCGACTCGGCCTTGAGCTTTGCCGCCATTCCACGCTCACGCAAATCCGCCAGCAAACCGCCCGGTTTCTCGGTGTTCAGCCAGTGACACAGGAACAGCAGTGCTTCGGCGGAGAGTTCGGGCAGCGCCTCAAGGGCAAAAAGCAGATCCAGCCGTCGTTCGCCAGCCTGTTGATAACTTGGGTCTGAAGTCGTCATCAGCGGCGAGGGGGATTGTTGTGGGACTTTTTCACCCTGGGCAAGGGCGCGGCCAAATGCCTCGGCCATCACCCTCAATTCGTCGACACTCTGCGGACCGGCCAGGCTCAAGGTCATCTGCCCTGTTCGATAGAACCGCAGATGAAAATCCCGCAACGCCTGCTGAAATTCGGGTTGCGGCACCGGGAGGCTGTCACGGTTGCCGGCATGGAAACCTCGAAGCGGATGTGTCTCGCAAAGCCCATCGAACAATGCCCGCTGTTGTTGCGCCGCCGGGTCTTGTGACCACGCGATAAATTCCGCGTGCAGCACTTCCCGTTCCCGCAGTTGATCGTCCGGATTCATACGCGGATGGGCGAGCATGTCTGACAGACGCTCCAGCCCTCCAACGAATGCCTGAGGTGGCAACTCGAAAAAGTAGTCGGTGGTCCGTTCGCTGGTCCGCGCATTCATTTGCCCGCCATGACTCTGGACGTAAGCCATCAGCCCCTGGCTCGCAGGAAAATGCTCAGTCCCAAGAAACAGCAGATGCTCAAGAAAGTGCGCCAGGCCGGGCGACGCCAGCGGCACATCATGGCTACCCGCGGCGACCCGCAACGCTGCTGCGCAACGCTTCAAATTCGGGACATGACGCAGCGTCACCCGCAAGCCGTTGGCCAGGGTTTCAGTGTGGGGGCGAAGGGGATTCAGCGCGGGCATGGGCACTTCCAGAACAGTGAAGTGCCAATGCTAGCGGATTACAGTGGACTAGCGCTTGTTCAGGTCGCCGTAAAGCTCGGGACGACGATCGATCAGGTAGCGATTGGCGGCACGGGAATCGACCATCAACTGACGATCCAACTCACCGACAATCAATGCTTCATCAAGGCCTGCCTGAGCGATGCGGCTGCCATCCGGCGCGGCGATGCTGCTCTGCCCGCAATAGTGGATGTCGCCTTCATGGCCGCAGTAGTTGGCGTAAGCCACATAGCATTGGTTTTCGAAGGCACGGGAGCGCACGGTGACATCGGCGACGAAATCGAACGGAATCATGTTCGCGGTCGGCACCAGGATCAACTCGGCACCGGCCAGGGCCAAACGCCGGGCGTTCTCCGGGAACTCCAGGTCGTAGCAGATCAGGAAGCCGAGCTTCCAGCCGTTGAGCTCAACGATGGGGAACTCATCGGAACCTGCGCTGAACATCGAGTGATCGAGGTCGCCGAACAAGTGAGTCTTGCGGTAGTTGCAGACGCGCTCGCCATTGGCGTCGATCAACTGCACGGCGTTGTAGATCTGCCCGTCGGCAGTGCGCTCCGGGTAGCCATACAAGATGGCGAGCCCGGCTGCCTTGGCAATGCGCGCGATCTGCTGCGCCGACTCACCGTTGAACACCTCCGCCAACACGCTGACGGCATCGACGCCGATGTTGTAGCCGGTCAGGAACATCTCCGGCAGCACCAGCAGGTCCGCGCCTTTGGCTTCCAGCGCCAGCTGTTGCACGCGTTGCAGGTTGCCGGCGACATCCAGGGGCAGCGGTGGACATTGGTATAGGGCTACGCGCATTTCGGATTCCTCTTACTCGGGCAGGGCGATCGGTCCGATCTCGTTGAACACATCTCCTGGACCCGGATTCTCGGCGTGAGTTGCACCGCCGAAGTGTTTCATGATGCCCCATACTGCGTTGAGCGAAGTCTGCACCGCGCCCTCGACCCAGGCCGGGGTCCACGAAACATCGTCACCGGCAATGAAAATCCCGCGCTGCTCGGCAGGCATGTCGTCCTGCATGAAGTGCGCGTACATGCGCTGGTTGTAGCGATAGTGGCCGGGCAGGGCGCCTTTGAACGCGCCGAGGAAATGCGGGTCGGCTTCCCACGAAACGGTGATCGGATCGCCGATGATCCGCGCGGCGATGTCGACTTTCGGGTAGATCTTCTTCAACGCGTCCAGCGCCAGTTTCACGCGTTTTTCCACCGGCTGCGGGAGCATTTTCAGCGCGTCGCTCATCCACGAGTACGACAGGCAAATCACCCCCGGCTTGTCGTCGCCGTTGTCGAACAGGTAGGTGCCGCGGGTCAGGCGATCGGTGAGGGTCATGCTCATCAGGTCGCGGCCGGTTTCCGGGTCTTTGTCCTTCCAGAACGGGCGGTCGACCATCACGAAGGTTTTCGACGACTGCATGTAGCGGGTGCGGTCCAAAGCCATCCACATCTTTTGCGAGAACAGGCTTTCGTCGCATTCGATCTGAGTGGTCAGCAGCCAGCTCTGGCAGGTGGTCAGCACGGCTGCGTATTCGCGGGTGTCGCCCCAGTTGTCGGTGACGGCGAAACGGCCGCCCGGTGCGTGGGCGATCTTCTTCACGCCGGTGCGCGGTGCGCCGTTGTGCAGCGAGCTGAGGCTGGTGCCGGCCGGCCAGTGCGCGCAACGCTCCGGTACATGGCGCCAGATGCCCTGTGGCACCTGTTCCACGCCGCCGACCACCAGATGCTGGTGATCGTCGCAGTTGGTCATGACAACGCGGAAGATTTCCAGCATTGAGTTCGGGAAGTCCGAGTCCCAGCCGCCAGTACCGAAACCGACCTGGCCGAACACTTCGCGGTGATGGAACGACAACTTGGCGAAGGCCTTGGAGGTGGCGACGAAGTCGTAGAAGGTGCGGTCGTCCCACAGCGGTACCAGGGTGTTCCACAGTTCCTTGAGGCGCGGCACGTCGCGGTCGCGAATGGCTTGCTGGATATCGGAGAACTGCGAACCGGCTTCCAGGGCATCGGCCCAGGCATCAGCCACTTCCTGGAACAGTGCGGGAAGGTCCGACAGCTTCTGTGCGTAATGGGTCTGGCCTTCGAGGTCGATCACCGTACTGCCCGATGCGGGTGTCAGCGGGTTGGGGAAAGGTTTGGTTTCCAGGCCGAGTTTGTCGACGTAGTGATAGAACGCGGTGGACGACACCGGGAAGCGCATCCCACCCAGTTCGGCAACGATGCCTTCGGCGCCATTGAACGCCTGGGAGCGCAGGCGGCCGCCCATTTTCGAGGCTTCGTAGACGACCGGTTTCAGGCCCAGCTTCATCAGCTCATATGCCGCCACCAGGCCGGCGATCCCGCCGCCGACAATCGCCACTTCGGCACCGTGATTGTGCTCGGGAATGCTGCCCAGGCCGGCCGGGTGTTCGATCCAGTCGTCGAAGGCGAAAGGAAAGTCCGGACCGAAAATGGTGACTGGTTTCTTACCGTCTGCAGGATGGCGATTGTTCTTGTTCATGGCTGACCTTGCTGGCGACCCGACGCGGAATGCGCATCTGAGTATAGGAAAAGATGCCAGCCATTCTAGAGAGCACAGAACACGTTAATAAGACGCAAAGTGTCGTCGTTTTGCCATTTGTTTGATCATTATGACGTTCTATCAATACACACTGACCACTGTGGGAGCGGGCTTGTCCGCGAAGAGGCCAGCTCTGGCACCAAAAAACTACAGGCAGAAACTCAAACCGGCTGCCCCCGATCAATCTTGCTACTCAAGATGATCGACGTCGTGGTCTTCTCCACCCCGTCCACACTGCCAATCTGATCCAGCAACTGATCCAACTGCTCTGGCGAGTCAGTACGCAGCCACGCCACATAATCAAATTCGCCACTCACCGCACACAACTGCTGCACCTGTGCCATCGCGCTTAACCGTCGCAACACTTCCTTGCCGGAACGAGGTTGCACGGTAATCCCCACATACGCCTGCAACCCGCCATCCACCACCCGCTGCCCGAGGCGCACGCCGTAGCCGGTGATCACTTTGGCCTTTTCCAGCCGCGCCAGGCGCGACGTGACCGTGGTGCGGGCGATGCCCAGTTGCCGGGCGAGCATGGCCACACTCTCGCGGGCGTTGATCTGCAGGGCCGCGATCAACTGGCGGTCAATTTCGTCGAGAACGGGTGGGCGAATGTCAGGCAAAGGGGCTGTCTCCAACGGTACGGATCAATGGCCAAGCATGTTACAGGCACATCCGGCACAGCGCTCGCGGCGGATATTTGATCTAGCCTTAGTACCGTTCATGACATTTTTGCCTGCGACAAATTGCCATAAGTAACTAGGTAGTACATTATTCCGCGCTTGTCACAAATGGGGAAAGTGTCCGACATGAATAATTCTGGGGCTGCCGCCGGCAGCAAATGGTTGCTGGCGGGGCTGGGCGTGCTGATTGCACTGATCGGGCTCGGTCTGGCCGGTGGTGGCGGTTATCTGATCGCGCTCGGCGGTAGCTGGTACTTCCTGTTGATGGGCCTGGCCATGCTGGCGTCCGGGCTGATGATCGCCCGGCGCAAGCCGCTCGGTGCCTGGCTGTATGGTGTGGCGTTGGTCCTCACGGCAATCTGGGCCGTTTGGGATACGGGCCTTGAGTACTGGCCGCTGGTCTCGCGAGTACTGACCTTCGCGGTGATCGGTCTGGTTGTAGCGTTGATCTACCCGACGCTGGTCCGCGCTTCGGGCGCGACCGGCGGGCGTGGTGCTTACGGTTTGGCCGGTATTCTTGGCGTCGGTGTGGTCGCAACAATGGCCTACATGTTCGTCCCGACCCACGTGGTCAAGGCCTCCACCGAACCTGCGGTAACGCCGGTCACTCCGGGCACCGAACAAAAAGACTGGGCCCACTGGGGCAACACCACCGCCGGCAATCGCTTTGCCGCGCTGGACCAGATCAACAAGGGCAATATCGGCAAATTGCAGGTCGCGTGGACCTTCCGCACTGGCGACATCCCGCAAAGCACCGGCGCCGGCGCCGAAGACCAGAACACCCCGCTGCAAATCGGTGACACGGTCTACACCTGCACCGCCTACGGCAAAGTCTTTGCCCTGGATGCCGACACCGGCGCCCAGCGCTGGAAGTTCGACCCGCAAGGCACCGCGCCCAACTGGCAGCGCTGCCGTGGTCTGGGCTATTCCGAAACCCCGGCGTCTTCGGACAGTCAGCCAACCGCCTGTACGAAACGTCTGTTTCTGCCGACCGGCGATGCACGCCTGATCGCCATCAATGCCGACACCGGCAAGCCTTGCGAAGAATTCGGCAACAAAGGCACCGTCGACCTGACCACTGACATGGGCGAAGTGAAGCCCGGTTACTACCAACAAACCTCGACCCCATTGGTCGCAGGTGAAGTAGTGATCGTTGGTGGCCGCGTGGCCGATAACTACTCCACCGGCGAACCGCCGGGCGTGGTCCGTGCCTACGACGTGCGCAGTGGTGAGCTGGTCTGGGCGTGGGATCCGGGCAATCCGAACACCACCAAACGCCCACCGGCCGGTGAGACTTATACCCGCGGTACGCCGAACGTCTGGTCGGCGATGTCCTACGACGCCAAGCTCGGTCTGGTCTACCTGCCAACCGGCAACGCGACCCCAGACTTCTTTGGCGGTCAGCGCACCGAGATGGACAACAAGTGGAACTCGTCCGTCGTCGCCATCGACGTGAAGAGCGGCCACGTGCGCTGGCACTTCCAGACCACCCACAACGATCTGTGGGACTTCGACCTGCCGGCGCAACCGTTGCTCTACGACGTGCCGGATGACAAGGGCGGCACCCAACCCGCGCTGGCGCAAGTGACCAAACAGGGCGAGATCTTCTTGCTCAACCGTGAAACCGGCGTACCGATCGCTCGCGTTGAAGAGCGTCCGGTGCCCCAGGGCCATGTGCCTGGCGAACACTACTCGCCAACCCAGCCGTTCTCGGTGGATATGCCGTCAATCGGCAACAAGACCCTGACCGAGTCCGACATGTGGGGCGCCACGCCGTTCGACCAGCTGATGTGCCGCATCCAGTTCAAAGGCATGCGTCACGAAGGCGTCTACACCCCGCCGGGCATGGACCGCGCCCTGCAATTCCCGGGCTCGTTGGGCGGCATGAACTGGGGCAGCGTCTCGGTCGATCCGAACACCCACTACATGTTCGTCAACGACATGCGCCTGGGCTTGGCCAACTACATGATCCCGCGCGACAAGATCGGCGCCGGGGCCAGCGGTATTGAAATGGGCGTGGTGCCACAGGAAGGCACGCCGTTCGGCGCCATGCGCGAGCGCTTCCTCTCGGCGGTGGGCATCCCGTGCCAGAAACCACCGTTCGGCACCATGTCGGCCATTGACCTCAAGACCCACAAACTGATGTGGCAAGTCCCGGTCGGTACCGTGCAGGACACTGGCCCGCTGGGCATCCGCATGCACCTGCCGATCCCGATCGGCATGCCGACCCTCGGCGCATCGCTGGCCACCCAGTCGGGCCTGCTGTTCTTCGCCGGCACCCAGGACTTCTACCTGCGGGCCTTCGACACCGGCAACGGCAACGAAATCTGGAAATCGCGTTTGCCGGTGGGCAGCCAGTCCGGGCCGATGACTTACGTTTCGCCGAAAACCGGCAAGCAGTACATCCTGCTGACGGTGGGTGGTGCGCGTCAGTCGACCGATCGTGGGGATTATGTGATTGCCTACGCTTTGCCTGATTAAGGCACTGCGACCGTTGTAGGAGCGAGCTTGCTCGCGATGGACGTTAACGATCATGCGTACTTGCTGAATAAACGCGTCGTACTTGAGTTCATCGCGAGCGAGCTCGCTCCTACAGAGGCTGCCTGATGCCTTGACTACTCAGCGTTACGCCGTTGCGTGGCGTCGGCTAGGATTGAGGCAGTCGAGGGTGCGAGGCGAAGGGCATGACAACAAAGCTACCTACCGCAGTACGCGACCGTGCATTGCAGATCGCCCAACACGAAATGGGCCACTACGTCGTGGCCCGCGCCCTGGGATTTGAAACGGGCGGCGTGACCCTGACAGTTTCCAAGGACCTGAGGCATAAAGGCGGCGCGACCATCAACCTGGTGCAGCCCATTTCGTCGATGGAGGCCATGAAGGCCTACCTGGAAGCCCGGATGATGGTGCTTTTTGCAGGTGCAATGGCGCAGACATTGCCATCAGCACCCTCCGGCGAAAGATGCGTCGATATGTCGAAAGCGACCGCCATCCTCAATGGGGCTTACGGGGCAGAACGGGATGATGCAAAACTCAGAGAGTTGCGGCACCTGCTGCGCAACATCACCTATGCCACCACGAATCCCGAGTCCTCCGACAGCATCACTGCCGAGCTGAGAACGATCAATGATCGCCTGTGGTTGCGGACTCAGGAAATGGTCGAGGCGTTGGCTGAAACCATTACCGCATTGGGCGCGGCACTCGTGGATCGTTTGGTGCTAGTGGAGCAGTGGGGCAGGCCGGCGGATACCTATGAGGTTGTGTTGACGGGCGAGATACTTGAGCGGATGTGGCCGTTGAGGCGCGGAGAACCCCATTCATTGTAGGAGCGAGCTTGCTCGCGAAGGCCGTGAACGATAACGCGAAAAACCAGATATCCACCCTCGCCTGTGGTTCCTTCGCGAGCTCGCTCCTACAAGCTCACTCAAGCGCGTGTTGAGGCCCTGCATCAGAAGCTACGAGCACAAATGCCGCTGCACGAGTTGCGCCAGGCACAAGCGTTGAGTCAGGACACACTGGCCAGGACACTGCATGTCAACCAGGCGGCGATCGCCAAGATGGAGCGGCGAACGGACATGTACATCAGTACTTTGCGCAATTACATCCGCGCCATGGGTGGCGAGTTGGAAATCATCGCCACCTTCCCCGAGGGCCAGGTAAAGATTGAAAACTTTGCCAACTGAACGATTAAAAAAATGGCTCTACTGTTTCGGGCTATCCAGACACGAAAAAGCCGCGCATTGCGCGGCTTTCTTGTTTGGTGGGCCCACACGGACTTGAACCGTGGACCAAAGGATTATGAGTCCTCTGCTCTAACCAACTGAGCTATAGGCCCTCAGTAGGTCGCGGATTATAGCGACGGTTTCGCGGCTGTGCTATCCGAAAAAGCCATTACAGTTGTACGAAGGAACGTCGCGGCAAATTCCTCGGGGGGCAGGGGCAGGCTGACGATGTAGCCCTGGATCTGCTCACAGCCCTCATAGGCCAGGAATTGCTGCTGTGCCTGGGTCTCGACACCTTCGGCAATCACGGTGAATTGCATGCTGCGACCGAGGGCGATGATGGCGCGTACGATCGCCGCATCGTGGGGATCGTCCGGTAGGCCGCGGACGAAGGACTGGTCGATCTTGAGGATGTCCAGCGGCAGGCGCTTGAGGTAACTCAATGACGAGTAACCAGTGCCGAAGTCATCGATGGCCAGTTGCACACCCAGATGTTTGAGTTGATGCAGCACCGCCAGCGCTTCTTCGGCCTGGCTCATGATGAAGTTTTCGGTGATTTCCAGTTGCAGGAAACCTGGGTTGAGGCCGTTGTCCTTGAGCAGCTGCTCGATACGGCCGAGCAGGTTGGGCTGGCGCAATTGGGCGCCTGCAAGGTTGACCGACAGCGGGCCGGGACTGTCGTACAGCCGGTGCCATTCGGCCATCTGCCGGCAGGCGGTTTCCAGGACCCAGTCACCGATTTGCAGGATCATGCCGTTTTCTTCAGCCAGCGGGATGAAGTGTTCCCGCGGCACGTCGCCAAAGGTTGGATGGCGCCAGCGGATGAGGGCTTCGGCGCCGACCAGGCTGTAGTCTTCGAGGCTGATTTTCGGTTGGTAGCACAGGTGCAACTCGTTGCGTTCGATGGCGCGGCGCAGTTCGTGTTCCAGTGCAACGCGTTCGCTGGCCTGGGCGGTGAGGTCGCGGGTGTAGCTTTCGACGCGGTTACGGCCCTTGGCCTTGGATCGGTACATCGCGGCGTCGGCGTTCTTGATCAGTGTGGCAACGTCGCAGCCATCCTTCGGATAGAGGCTGGTGCCGATGCTGGCGCTGATGAAAAACTCGTGTTCGCCGGCCTGGAATGGCGCGGCGAAACAATTGAGCAGTTTGGTGGCGATGTTGTCGGCATCAGTGGGTTGTTGCAGGCCCGGCAGCAGGATAATGAACTCGTCACCGCCCAGGCGCGCCACGGTGTCGATGTCACGCAGTTGCTCGCGCAGACGTACGGCAATGCCCTTGAGCAGCAGGTCGCCGACCGGGTGGCCGAGGCTGTCGTTGATGTGCTTGAAGCGGTCAAGGTCGAGAAATAGCACGGCGCCCTGGCCGCCATGTTCCTGCTGGCTGGTGAGCGCCGTCAGCAGGCGGCTTTCGAACAGCGTGCGGTTTGGCAGGCCGGTCAGCGGGTCGTGGTGCGCCTGGTAATCGAGTTTGGCCTGGGCATGCTTGAGGCTGGATATGTCGGCGAACACCGCGACAAAGTGGGTGATGAACATGTCGCGGTTGCGCACGGCACTGATGGTCAGCCAGCTTGGGTAAAGCTCGCCATTCTTGCGCCGATTGGAAATTTCGCCCTGCCAATGACCTTCGGCAGTCAATTGATGCCACATGGCCGCGTAGAACGCGCTGTCATGCAGGCCTGAGGCGAGCAGGCGCGGTGTGTGCCCCAGCGCTTCGCTTTCGCTGTAACCGGTGATCTCAGTGAAGGCCCGGTTGACCGCGCTGATGTGCTGTTGGGTGTCGGTGATCAACACGCCTTCGGCGGTGCTTTCGAACACGGTGGCGGCCTGTTGCAGTTTTTCCTGCATCAGGTGGCGCTCGGTGATGTCCCGGGCGATGGTCAACATGCAGTCGTCATCGCCAATGGGCAGCGGACGGCTGGATACTTCGCAGAGGCGGATCTGCCCGTCGCTGCGGCGGATATGGCAGCTGAAGTCGCGGACAAAACCGTCCCGTTGCAGCAGGTCGAGCATTTGCTTGCGTTCATTGAGGTTGACCCAGATCCCCAGTTCCAGCACCGAACGATCCACCGACATGGCGCTGTTGAATCCGGTGATGCGGCTGAAGCCCTCGTTAACTTCCAGCAGCAAACCGTCACTTTGCCGCGACAGCAGCAATCCGTCGGGGGACGCGTGGAAGGCCTTGGCGAACTTTTCTTCGGATGTTTGCAGTTGCTGCTGGGTTTCCTTGAGCTGGGTGATGTCCCGCACCACGACCACCAGCGCCGGTGTCATGTCGAGGTCAAAGGGTTCGGCGGAGATCAGGCCGGTAAACACCTGGCCGTTGCTGCGACGAAAGGGCATTTCCAGGTTGCGGATGCTGCCGGCCTGCAAGCGTTGCAGCAGGCCGGGTCCAACGCCGGGAATTCCCCAGATGTTCAGGTCGGTGGCGGTCAGGCCAATGACGTCCTCGGCCTTGAGGCCGATCTGCTCTTCAAACGCTTCGTTGACCTCCAGCAGGCAACCGTCGCTCAGGCGCGCGATCACCAGAATGTCAGGGCATTGCTGGAACACGGACGCGAATTTTTGTTCCGACAGGCGCAGGGCTTCTTCAGTGCGCTTGGCCTCGGTGATGTCGATCATCAGCCCGCGCATCACCGGCTCATGCCCATGTTCGATCAGGCTGACGATATCGCGTACCCACAGGCAGCGGCCGTCGGCAGTGATCACCCGGTAATCGAGGCTGTGATCGCGCCCGGCCAGCACTTCGTGATCGCAGAATGTCTGGGCGCGGATCAGGTCGGCGGGGTGAATGATGTTGCGCCAGAAGCCCGGAATCAGCCAGTGGGACAGGGGATAACCGAGAAGGTCTTCGGCGTGGGGCGATACATAGCTGTAGGTGTAGTCGGTGACTTTTGCTTCCCAGGCGATGGCCGACAGGCTCTCCACCAGACCGCGGTAGTGGTACTCGCTGCTGCGCAGTTCCTGTTCAAGATCGACCCGGCGGGCGATTTCCGAACTCAAGCGGCGGTTGATGCGAATGACCACCCCCAGCACGATAGTCAGCAGTAGCAATCCGGGCAGGCCATATACCAGCAGATCATTCCAGAAAGTTCGATGATCGAGGACGTTGCCGACCCAATGCTCCTGAATGGCGCTGATTTCAGCGGGGCTCATGTCCGCCAGGACTTTGTCGAGAATGCCGACCAGCATCTTGTTGTCGCGGGGTACACCCATGGCCAGTTGATAGCGATAGGGCGTTTCACCGCTGACATACAACCCATCGAGCTTGAGTTGTCGCAGGCTCCAGACGCTGGAAGCCAGATCGCCTACCACGGCGTCTACTTCGTCGGTGGCCAGCGCCTGCAGCGCCGAACTGACGTTGGGCATCGCCACCAGGTTCAAGTCGGGATGGTGGGTGCGTAGCAGTTCGTGGGGGGCGTAGTTTTCCACCACGGCGATTTTCAGGCCGTACAGGTCTTTCAGGTTATGTGGCTGCGGGCCCCCGACATGGGCCAGGATGACAATCGGAAAATCCAGGTAGGGGCGTGTGAACGACAGGTATTTCTGGCGTTCCGGGGTCGACATGATGCCCGGCAGCAGGTCAATTTTGCCCTTTTTGGCTTGCTCCAGGACGACGGTCCAGCTCACCGGTTCGATGGGCGTGAGCCGGGTCGCCAGCCTTTTGCGGATAACTTCGATGTAATCCGCGGCAAGGCCCTGGTAGCGGCCCTCATCGTCACGAAATTCGAAAGGCGGCCACGACGCATCCACACCCAGGCGCAAGTCCGGGTGAGCCGCCAGCCAGCTACGTTCATCGTCTGTGAGAGTCAGCGCGCCAGCCGTTGCGGTCCAGGTCATCAGCGACAGCAAAAAAAGCACGGTCGGCAGTCTGGGCATAACGGTCTCGTTATGGCTCGGGGGAATGTTTCGAGTGTAGACGGGCTACGGGGCGGAGGGGGAGGTGCAGCGATATTAATCTGCCATAAAACAAAACCCCCGGCCTGGGCCGGGGGTTCTGGTATCACTCGTCGAGGAAAGAGCGCAGATGCTCGCTTCTCGTCGGGTGGCGCAGCTTGCGCAGCGCCTTGGCTTCGATCTGACGAATCCGCTCACGGGTCACGTCGAACTGCTTACCAACCTCCTCGAGGGTGTGGTCGGTATTCATGTCGATACCGAAGCGCATGCGCAGTACCTTGGCTTCACGGGCAGTGAGACCGGACAGCACTTCGCGAGTCGCTTCTTTAAGGCTCTCAACGGTTGCAACATCGATTGGCGACTGCATGGTCGAGTCTTCGATGAAGTCACCCAGATGGGAGTCTTCGTCATCACCGATCGGGGTTTCCATGGAGATCGGCTCTTTAGCGATCTTCAATACCTTGCGGATCTTGTCCTCAGGCATTTCCATGCGTTCGCCCAGCTCTTCCGGGGTCGGTTCGCGACCCATTTCCTGCAGCATCTGCCGGGAAATGCGGTTGAGCTTGTTGATCGTCTCGATCATGTGCACCGGAATACGGATGGTGCGGGCCTGGTCGGCGATCGAGCGAGTGATCGCCTGACGGATCCACCAGGTGGCATAAGTCGAGAATTTGTAGCCGCGACGGTATTCGAACTTGTCTACCGCTTTCATCAAGCCAATGTTGCCTTCCTGGATCAGATCGAGGAATTGCAGGCCACGGTTGGTGTACTTCTTGGCAATCGAGATCACCAGACGCAAGTTGGCTTCAACCATCTCTTTCTTCGCGCGGCGGGCCTTGGCCTCGCCGATCGACATGCGACGGTTGATGTCCTTGATTTCAGCGATGGTCAAACCGGTTTCGGTTTCCAGCGCGGTCAGCTTCTGCTGGCAACGGAGGATGTCCGGTTGCAGACGACCAATGGCTTCAGCGTATTTGCCTTTGCCTTTGGCCAGGGCATCACTCCAGCTTTCGTCGACTTCGTTGCCCGGGAACTGGCGCAGGAAGTCTGCACGCGGCATGCGCGCATCACGAACGCAGAGCTGCATGATTGCGCGCTCTTGCTGACGCAGGCGATCCAGGGCGCTGCGAACACGCTCGACCAGGCCTTCGAATTGCTTCGGCACCAGTTTGATCGGCATGAACAGCTCGGCCAGGGCCAACAGCTCGGCAATCGCTGCCTTGTTGTTGCGACCGTGCTTTTTCAGCGCCTTGCGGGTGATTTCCATCTGATCGGCCACAGCGCCAAAACGCTGTGCAGCGATGATCGGATCCGGACCGCTTTCGGCTTCTTCCTCGTCATCCGAGGCTTCACCGTCTTCGTCGTCGTCAGCGTCATCCGCTTTCACGGCTTTGGCGTCGATCGGCGGCGGCACTTCTGCCGCAGGCGGCGCGATGCCGTCGTCCGGGTCGATATAACCGCTCAGGACGTCGGACAGGCGACCACCTTCGGTGGTGACGCGGGTGTACTCGGAGAGAATATGATCAACCGTGCCAGGGAAGTGCGCGATTGCGCTCATCACTTCACGGATGCCCTCTTCAATACGCTTGGCGATTTCAATTTCGCCTTCACGAGTGAGGAGCTCCACCGTACCCATTTCGCGCATGTACATGCGCACCGGGTCGGTAGTGCGACCAATGTCGGTCTCGACCGCAGCCAACGCTGCAGCGGCCTCTTCGGCTGCGGCTTCGTCGGTATCGGCGTCGGCCAGCATAAGGGAATCCTTATCTGGCGCAACCTCGAATACGTTGATCCCCATGTCATTGATCATGCGGATGATGTCTTCCACCTGTTCCGGATCTGAAATATCCTCCGGCAGGTGGTCGTTGACCTCCGCGTAAGTCAGGTAGCCCTGCTCACGACCAAGTGTGATCAACTCTTTGATACGAGACTGCTGTTGCGCTTTTCCGGACATAACACCCTATCCACTGAAGGTCTTGGCGGGCAAAAAACAAGCCGAGGATTATACCTGAGCTATGACCTCACGCGCCAGTTGAGGTCGGGTTTGATGCGGAAACATTGCGACTCAAGAGGTCGCGCAGTTGATTTTTCTCTTCGCTGGTCAATTCGCTTTGACGTGCTTTTCTAAGAAGTTGTTCCAGGTTTCGCTCGCGTTGGCGGGCTGACAAGCTAGTAATGGTGTCGAAAAACTGTTGTTCAAGGTTATCTCCATCAATCAGCCATTCCTTTTCCGCCAGGGCCTTGAGCAGGCGACCTTGCTCTGTGCCGTGCCAGCGGGCAATCAGCTGAATTGAGTTTAGCTTGGGATTCTTCTGCACGGCTTCGAGTAGCGCCACCAACAATTGGGTGTTGGTGTGATCCTCAGCGGCGAAGTGCCCGGCATCCTCGACTTTTTCGGCCAGTTGCGGGTGATGCAGCAGCGTGCGCAAGGCGGCGAGGGTCGGCGGTTCTACGGCGGCGGGCACCCGTGGCGCGCGGGGTTGATCACGATCGCCGCCCCGCTTGCCATTTTTGTCCCAGGGTTTCTTGTCCCATTTCTTGCCTCCTGCACCGGGTTTCTTCGGCGTCCATTCCTGCTGCGGCACATACATTTCCTGTGCCTGCGGCTGATGATAGTCGCTGTAATCGGGCATTGCGTCGTAATCGATGCCCGGGTCGTAGGCCGGTGGTGCTTCCGGTGGGGCGCTTTGTGCCAGCTGGCTCACCGCTTCGCCGCTCAGGCCGGTGATTTCGCTCAGGCGCTGACGCATCAAGGTGCGCAGGTTGGCGCCCGGGACTTTGTCGATCAATGGCGCGGCGAGGGTGGCCATGTGGGCCTTGCCCTCGAGTGAGCGAGGATCGGCTTCTTCCGTCAATTGCTGGAAGAAGTAATCGGCCAGAGGCTGTGCATGCTGGTTGATCCGTGCGCGGAAGGCGTCGGTGCCTTCGGAGCGGACCAATGTGTCCGGATCCTCGCCTTCGGGCAGGAACAGAAAGCGTGCGCGACGACCGTCCTGCAAGCTCGAAAGCGTCGCCTCCAGTGCCCGCCATGCAGCATTGCGACCGGCCTGATCGCCGTCGAAGCAGAACAGCACGCTCGGTACGACACGAAACAGTCGCTTGAGGTGCTCCTCGCTGGTGGCGGTGCCGAGGGTTGCGACGGCATTGCGCAGGCCTTGCTGGGCCAGGGCGATGACGTCCATGTAGCCTTCGACGACGATGATCTCGTCGAGGTTGCGGTTGGTCTTGCGCGCTTCGTACAGGCCGTAGAGTTCCTGGCCCTTGTGGAATACCGGGGTTTCCGGGGAGTTCAGGTACTTCGGCTTGTCGTCGCCCAATACCCGGCCGCCAAAGGCAATGACGCGCCCGCGGCTGTCGCGGATCGGGAACATCACTCGGTCGCGGAAACGGTCGTAACGTTTGCCACTTTCGGCGTTTTCGATCAGCAGGCCGGCATCGATCATGGCTTTTTGTTGCAGGGTATCGCTGCTCAAGTGCTTGAACAGGTTGTCCCAGCCAGGCGGTGCAAAGCCCAGGCCGAAGTCCCGGGCGATTTCGCCGGTCAGCCCGCGACCTTTCAGGTAGTCCACGGCGGCCTTGCGCGATGGATGGCTTTTCAAGGCCTGGCGATAAAAGTCGGCGGCGGCGCTGAGTAGCGGGTACAGCGGCGAATCGGTCGGCTGCCGCGGCTTGTGCGGGCGGCCGCTTTCTTCGCGGGGGATTTCCATGCCGGCGGCTTTGGCCAGTTCTTCGACAGCCTGGACGAAATCCAGGTTGTCGTGGTCCATGATGAAGCCGAGGGCGTTGCCGCCAGCGCCGCAGCCGAAGCAGTAATAAAACTGCTTGTCGGGGCTGACGCTGAACGACGGAGTCTTTTCTTTATGGAACGGGCAACAGGCAGTGTGGTTCTTGCCGGCTTTTTTCAGTTGCAGGCGCGAGCTGACCACGTCGACGATGTCGGTGCGGTTCAGAAGGTCGTCAATGAAGCTCTGGGGAATTAGCCCGGCCATGGCGTTCTCGTCATCTGCGCTGAATGGGACCCGAAACGTACGGCGACCGAACGCGGTCATTGCTTGAGGCGCGCAAAGTGTGCGGCTCGACCAGTGTCGTCTGCGTAATCGCTGTCGGGAAGTGTATCTGCCGAAAATCCACTGACGTTAATGCCAATCAGTATTCGACGGTTCGAATGTGTTGCGCTGAATCCGGCTGCGGCCAGTAGCAGGCCTCGGATAGCTCATCATTTGGCACGCAAGCAGGTGCCTTGGGCTGATCGTCGTGAGAGGAATCAGTGGGTGTGCTCGTCAGTAGCCTTGAAAGGCTCGTCAGAAAAGACGTGCACTGCTGGCAAAAAAGCCAGGTCTGACGCGGTAAAGCAGATTTGTCTCGGTCGCGTCTGCGGCGTTGACGGTGAAGCATCAAGCGTTTTACGCAAATGCCATAAGCCCGGCTGAGGGCCGGGCTTGGCAGAAGCTTGCTACGATCGTCTGTGTATTAGTACAGACGAACGGCGCGGCGCTGTTCGCGCTGAACTTTCTTGGCGTGACGCTTAACAGCGGCTGCTGCTTTGCGCTTACGCTCAGAAGTTGGCTTCTCGTAAAATTCGCGGCTACGAACTTCAGCCAGTACACCGGCTTTTTCGCAGGAGCGCTTGAAACGACGCAGAGCTACGTCGAAGGGTTCGTTCTCTTTTACTTTGACGGCTGGCATCCAGAGCTACCTTCATTCATTACCGGGGTCAACATCCTCGCGGCAAAAGAGCACTTGAAGACGTCGGTTTTTAAGGGTTGCGGATGTTAACCCCTCAACGCTCGGAATGCAAAGCCTCTGATCGAAAACCGCTGGTCGGGGCATCACGCGACGACTATTATGCGCGCCTTCGAATTCAGCCTAAACAAGGCGCAAACCCATGCTAGTACTGGGATTAGAAACCTCCTGCGACGAAACTGGTGTCGCATTATATGACAGTGAACGCGGCCTGCTGGCCGACGCGCTGTTCAGTCAGATCGACCTGCACCGCGCCTATGGTGGCGTGGTGCCGGAGCTGGCTTCGCGCGATCACGTCAAACGCATGCTGCCCTTGATTCGTCAGGTGTTGGCCGAGGCCGACTGCGTGCCGACCGAGATCGATGCAATCGCCTACACCGCGGGTCCTGGCCTGGTCGGTGCCTTGCTGGTAGGGGCTTCCTGTGCTCAGGCACTGGCCTTTGCCTGGGGCATTCCGGCCCTCGGCGTGCATCACATGGAAGGCCACTTGCTGGCGCCGATGCTGGAGTCGCAACCGCCAGAATTTCCGTTCGTCGCTTTGTTAGTGTCCGGTGGCCATACGCAACTGGTTCAGGTCGACGGAATTGGTCAGTACACGCTCTTGGGTGAGACCCTGGATGACGCTGCCGGCGAAGCTTTCGACAAGACGGCGAAGATGATGGGGCTCAATTATCCGGGTGGACCGGAGATCGCGCGCCTAGCAGAGCAGGGCGTTGCAGGACGTTTCGTCTTCCCGCGTCCGATGTGCGACCGTCCGGGCCTGGATTTCAGCTTCAGTGGCCTGAAAACCTTTGCGTTGAACACCTGGCAACAGTGCGTCAACGCTGGGGACGACGGCGAGCAAGCCCAATGCGACATCGCGCTGGCGTTCCAGCAAGCCGTGGTGGAGACTTTGACCATCAAGTGCAAGCGTGCCCTGAAGGCTGCCGGCATGAAGCGCCTGGTGATCGCCGGAGGGGTCAGTGCCAACAAGGCGTTGCGCACTTCCCTGGAAAAAATGCTCGGCGATATGAAGGGTGATGTGTTTTATGCCCGTCCGCAGTTCTGCACCGATAACGGCGCAATGATCGCCTTTGCCGGCTGCCAGCGCTTGCAAGCCGGCCAGCAGGAAAGTCTGGCGATCAGTGTGCAGGCACGCTGGCCGATGGAGCAGTTGTCGGCGTTGTGATGAGCGGCGCTCATGTCCGGTCGCTAGAAATGCCGTTCGCGCCCGGCGAACAGGTCGCGTAGATTGCCGCGATGACGCCAGACGATCAGCCCGGTGAGCGTGCTCATGGGCAGCAGGGCAGCCGGCTCTTGCCAAGCCAGCAACGGCAGGGTCAGCGGTGTGGCGATCAGGGCGGCCAGGGAGCTGGTGCGGGTCAGGTAGAACGTCAGGAGCCAGGCGCAGACGGCCAGAAGGGCTGCAGGCGGATACAGGCCCAGCAACATGCCGGCAGCGGTGGCGACACCCTTGCCGCCGCGAAAGCGGAAGTACAACGGAAACAGATGGCCGATAACGGCATAGACGCCGATCCAGGCCTGCTCCTGCTGGGAAAGACCTGCAAGACGCGCAATCAGTACCGGCAGCAGGCCTTTGCAAAGGTCGCCGAGCAGGGTCAGGATGGCGAGTTTCTTGCCGGCCAGGCGCAGCATGTTGGTGGCGCCGGCATTGCCTGAGCCACTCATTCGCGGATCGGGGTTACCGGTCAGGCGGCTGAGCAAAATGGCAAAGGACAGAGAGCCGAGCAGGTAGGCGAGGATCGCCAGTAACCAAAACATGCTAACTATTCCGGGTGAGGAAGCCCTGATTCTAACGGCGCATTGCGCCCTTGTCGTGTAGCGGAGAGAAGTGCTTGGACAGAGTGTTTATCGAGGGCCTGGAAGTCGACACGGTGATTGGTGCCTACGACTGGGAACGAGGCATCCGACAGTGCTTGCGTCTTGATCTGAGCTTCGCTTGGGATAATCGCCCGGCCGCAGCCGGTGATGACCTGACCCTGGCGCTCGACTACGCCAGTGTTTCCTCGCGCATTCAGGCATTTGCCGAGCAGGCGCAATTCCAGCTGGTCGAAACCTTCGCTGAGCGCCTGGTTGAAGTACTGATGAGCGAATTCAAGATCACCTGGATGCGCCTGAAGCTGACCAAGCCTGGCGCGGTCCCGGCTGCCACCGGCGGTGTAGGTGTGGAGATCGAGCGCGGATGTCGCTGACTCAGGTTTACCTCGGGCTTGGTAGCAATATCGAGCGTGAAACCCATTTGCAGGCGGGGCTCAATGCATTGGCGGCGTTTCTTGTCGATATCCGCTGTTCGGCGGTGTTCGAAAGTCAGCCGGTGGGCATCAAGAGCGGGCCGTTCTTCAATTTCGTGGTGTCGGCATACACTGATCTGCCGCTGATTGAGCTTGATCGTCGATTGAAGTTCATCGAGGCGGATAACGGCCGATATGCGCCGGATCGCCGAGGATTACCTCTGGATATCGACGTGTTGTTGTTCGGTGATCTGGTGGGCAACTTCGATGGCCTGGTCTTGCCTCGGGCAGAAATTCTGAAAAATGCGTTCGTACTGTGGCCATTGTCGTTGATAGCGCCGGATCGAGTGCACCCGGGCGTAGGCAAGAGCTTTGCGACCTTGTGGAGTGAAGCGCAGATTGATCAGGTGCTGGCGCCAGTGGCTTTCGAGTGGCGCGGTGAGCAACTGACACCTTCAGATTTGTTGTGATCTGACAGGCCTCTTCGCGAGCAGCCCGCTCCCACAGGTTTTCGCTAACTTTGTGGGAGCGGGCTTGCTCGCGAAGCTTTTCAGGTAGACGCCGTCTCTTTGTAGGCTTTCAAGGCCTTTAGTCGCTCACGCTTGATCGCCTCACCCAACTCCGGTCCCTTGAATCCTTTCTCCAGCAACGGCTGAACCGCCACGCTGCGGGCCGCAGTTGCTGCGCCGCGCAAATAATCAGCTTGTGGATAATTTTTCGATTCCAGCCCTTTGCGTCCACGCGCATCCATTTCGCATGCGGCGATGAATTCTTCGAAGCGCTGTGGCCGACGGTAAACGTCGAAGCTCTGCAGTAACTCCAGCAGCGTCGATGGCTTGAGTTCCAGGGCGCGATGGCCATGGGTGTGATATTCGCCCACCAGCAGCGCCAGCTCCTGGCAGTCCCTCGGCACCTTGAAGCGTTCATTGACCGCTTTGATCAGCTTCAGGCCTTTGAACTCGTGGGCAATGTGTCGCGGCCATTCTTCCTCTGGCGTCAGGCCTTTGCCCAGATCGTGCAGCAGGCAAGCCCAGCGCACTGTCAGTGGTTGTTTGTGTGTGGCGGCTTGCTGCAAAACGCTCAGGGTGTGTGCACCAGTATCGATTTCCGGGTGATGGGCCGGGGGTTGTGGTACGCCAAACAGCGCGTCTACCTCGGGCATCAGCACCTTGAGGGCGCCGCAGGCGCGCAAAACCTCAACGAATACCTGTGGCTGATCTTCCATCAAGGCGCGGGAAATTTCCTTCCAGCTGCGCTCCGGGGTCAGCGCCTCAAGCTCGCCTGACTCGCTGAGTTGGCGCATCAGTTCCAGGGTTTCCGGGGCGACGGTAAAGCCCAGCGCAGCATAACGCGCCGCAAAGCGGGCAACACGCAGGACGCGGAGGGGATCTTCGGCAAATGCCGGGGAAACATGGCGAAGCAGGCGAGCTTCGAGATCGCGCTGGCCGTGGTACGGGTCGGTCAGGTTCTGCTGATCGTCTTCGGCCATGGCATTGATGGTCAGGTCGCGACGAATCAAGTCTTCTTCGAGGGTGACTTCAGGGTTGGCGTGAAAAGTGAACCCGCCGTAACCACGCCCGCTTTTACGTTCGGTGCGGGCGAGGGCGTATTCCTCACCGCTCTTTGGATGAAGGAACACCGGGAAGTCCGCGCCCACCGGGCGGAAGCCCTTGGCGAGCATTTCTTCGGTGGTGGCGCCGACCACGACCCAGTCGATATCGGTAACCGGTTTACCCAGCAGGCGATCGCGAACTGCACCGCCGACTTTATAAATACGCATAAAAAACCTCCGTTAGCTCGACAGGATAACCGTTGCATCGAGCTTCCGGAGGCACAAACCGGATCAAAGATGGATGACAGCCAGGTCCAGGCGCCCGTAATCACCTTCGCTGTGCTCGCTTCTGGGCGGCACATGGTGGGTTTTCATCACGGTTTCCCCTTGCAGGGTTTCCAGGTGAATGTCGAAACCCCAGAGGCGGTGCAGGTGTTTGAGTACTTCTTCGGTCGAGTCCCCTAGCGGTTTGCGGTCGTGTTGCTGGTGACGCAGGGTCAAGGAACGGTCACCACGCCGGTCGATGCTGTAGATCTGCACGTTGGGTTCGCGATTGCCCAGGTTGTACTGCGCCGCGAGGGTTTCACGGATGATGCGGTAGCCACCTTCGTCGTGAATGGCGGGCACCAGCAGGTCGTCCTTCTGGTCGTCATCGAGAATGCTGAACAGCTTCAGATCACGGATCACCTTGGGTGACAGGTACTGCAGGATGAAGCTCTCATCCTTGAAGCTGCTCATGGCGAACTTGATGGCTGCCAGCCAGTCGGTACCGGCAATGTCAGGAAACCAGCGGCGATCTTCTTCCGTTGGCTCCTCGCACATGCGACGGATGTCTCGGTACATGGCAAAACCCAGGGCGTAGGGGTTGATGCCGCTGTAGTAAGGGCTATCGAAGCCAGGCTGGAATACCACGCTGGTGTGGGACGTCAGGAACTCCATCATGAAGCCGTCGGTGACCAGGCCCTCGTCGTACAGGTCGTTCATCAGGGTGTAGTGCCAGAACGTGGCCCAACCCTCGTTCATCACCTGAGTCTGGCGCTGTGGATAAAAATACTGGGCGATCTTGCGCACGATGCGCACGATTTCCCGCTGCCATGGCTCCAGCAGCGGCGCATGTTTTTCGATGAAATACAGGATGTTTTCCTGAGGTTCGGCGGGGAAGCGAGCGTTGTCCTTGTCGCTGTACTTGTCCGCGCCCTTGGGAATGGTGCGCCACAGATCGTTGATCTGTTTCTGTAAATGCTCCTCCCGGTCCTTTTGCCGACGGCGTTCTTCTTCCGCGGAGATCGGATAAGGGCGTTTGTAGCGGTCGACACCATAGTTCATCAGCGCATGGCAGGAGTCGAGCAGGTCCTCAACCGCGTCGATACCGTGTCGTTCTTCGCATTGCATGATGTACTGCTTGGCAAACACCAGGTAATCAATGATCGAGCTGGCGTCGGTCCAGGTGCGGAACAGGTAATTGCCTTTGAAAAAGCTGTTGTGCCCGTAGCAGGCGTGGGCCACCACCAGCGCCTGCATGCAGATGGTGTTTTCTTCCATCAGGTAGGCGATGCACGGGTCGGAGTTGATCACGATCTCGTACGCCAGCCCCATTTGGCCGCGGGTATAGGATTTTTCAGTACTTAGGAAATGCTTGCCGTAGGACCAGTGGTGATAACCCAGCGGCATACCGACCGAGGCGTAGGCGTCCATCATCTGCTCGGCGGTGATCACTTCGATCTGGTTAGGGTACGTATCGAGGGCATAACCGGCCGCAATACGACTGATTTCGCGGTCGTACGCCTGGATCAGCTCGAACGTCCATTCGGAGCCGGTGGAAATGGGTTGGCGCTTCTGCTCTTTGGCGGTCATGTCACTAACCTGCGCTGGAAGAGTTCACGGAAGACCGGATAGATATCCCCGGCCGAGACCAGTTGTTGCTGGGCAAACGTGTCGGAAAAGGCTTCGGCGATGCGCTCGTATTCGAACCACAGGGCCTGGTGTTCGCGCGGGGTGATCTCAACGTAAGTGTAGTACTGCACGAATGGCATGATCTGGTTGATCAGGATGTCGCGGCAGATCGGAGAGTCGTCGTTCCAGTTGTCACCGTCGGAGGCCTGGGCGGCGTAGATGTTCCACTCATTGCTCGGATAACGTTCGGCCATGATCTCCTGCATCAGTTTCAAGGCGCTGGAAACGATGGTGCCACCGGTCTCCCGGGAGTAGAAAAACTCCTCTTCATCCACTTCGCGGGCGCTGGTGTGATGGCGAATGAATACGACGTCGATCTTGTCGTAGTTACGCTTGAGAAACAGGTACAGCAGGATAAAGAAGCGCTTGGCGATGTCCTTGGTCGCCTGGGTCATCGAGCCAGACACGTCCATCAGGCAGAACATCACGGCCTTGGAGCTGGGATTGGGTTGTTTGATGAGCAGGTTGTACTTGAGGTCGAAGGTGTCGAGGAACGGGATGCGATTAATGCGCGCACTGAGTTTTTCGATTTCTTCTTCGATTTTCTGAATATCGCCGAAGTTGTCCGGTTCTTCCTGCTTGAGTCGCAGAAGTTCTTCCTTGGCTTCGCGCAGTTTTGCCCGGCTGCTGCCGGACAGTGCGATCCGCCGGGCGTGGGCTGAACGCAAGGTGCGGATGATGTTGATCCGCGACGGGTTGCCCTCGCTGCTGATCCCGGCACGTACGGTCTTGAAGGTGTCGGTACCGGTCAGGTTGCGCTTGACCAGGTTTGGCAGCTCAAGATCCTCGAACATGAATTCGAGGAATTCTTCCTGGGTGATCTGGAAGACAAACTCGTCCATCCCTTCGCCGGAATTGCCGGCCTTGCCGGGGCCTCGACCGCCGCCTCCTCCCGGCGGGCGGGCAATATGTTCGCCGCTGGTGAATTCCTTGTTGCCCGGGTGTACGACTGTTTGCTTGCCGCCGCGACCGTGGTGGAGCACCGGCTCGTCGATGTCGCGGCCGGGAATGCTGATTTGTTCGCCGTGTTCCATATCGGTAATGGAGCGCCGGCTGACCGCCTCTTCGACAGCCTTTTTAATGTGATCACGGTAGCGTCGCAGAAACCGCTGGCGGTTTACCGTGCTCTTGTTCTTGCCATTGAGACGTCGGTCGATCACATAGCTCATGACTGCTCCTTAGAAGCTGTCCTGAAAGGGGCGAGCGGTGATACAGCATCGAACCGAGAGCCGAGGGATATTGAACGCTCCCCCAAGCGCTTTGGATGCTGCCTGAACTCGCTACCGACTTTCGAACACCTTCCAGAGGCCTGTGTAACAGAAAAAGCGCACACAGGTCTCTGGCTGACGACAACCGGTCTGACCGGCAGCGGGTTATTGTGATTTTCTGACCCGCAGGTACCACTCGGACAGCAGTCGTACCTGTTTGTCGGTGTAGCCCCGCTCGACCATCCGTGTGACGAAGTCGTTGTGTTTCTGCTGGTCCTCTTTGCTGGCCTTGGCATTGAAGCTGATGACTGGCAGCAGGTCCTCGGTGTTGGAGAACATTTTCTTCTCGATGACCACCCGCAGTTTTTCGTAGCTGAGCCAGGTCGGATTCTTGCCGTTGTTGTTGGCCCGGGCACGCAGGACGAAGTTGACGATTTCGTTGCGGAAATCCTTCGGATTGCTGATGCCGGCCGGTTTTTCGATTTTCTCCAGTTCTTCGTTCAGGGCTACGCGGTTGAGGATTTCGCCGGTTTCCGGATCGCGGTATTCCTGGTCCTGGATCCAGAAGTCGGCGTACAGCACATAACGATCGAAGATGTTCTGGCCGTACTCGCTATAGGACTCGAGGTAGGCGGTCTGGATCTCCTTGCCGATGAATTCGATGTAGCGCGGTGCCAGGTACTCCTTGAGGAAGCGCAGATAGCGTTCGCGGGTCTCGGCCTGGAACTGTTCCTGTTCGATCTGTTGTTCCAACACGTAGAGCAAGTGCACCGGGTTGGCGGCGATTTCGTGCGGGTCGAAGTTGAACACCTTCGACAGGATCTTGAACGCGAAGCGGGTGGAGAGACCGTTCATGCCTTCGTCGACACCGGCGTTGTCGCGGTATTCCTGGATCGACTTGGCTTTCGGGTCGGTATCCTTGAGGTTCTCGCCGTCGTACACGCGCATCTTCGAGTAGATGTTGGAGTTTTCCGGCTCCTTGAGGCGAGAGAGCACGGTGAACTGGGCCAGCATCTTCAGGGTATCCGGCGCGCAATGCGCCTTGGCCAGCGAACTGTTGAACAGCAGCTTGTCGTAGATTTTCACTTCGTCACTGACCCGCAGGCAATACGGCACTTTGACGATGTAGATCCGGTCGATGAAGGCTTCGTTGTTCTTGTTGTTGCGGAAGGTGTGCCACTCCGATTCGTTGGAGTGCGCCAGCAGGATCCCTGTGAACGGAATCGCGCCGAGACCTTCGGTACTGTTGTAGTTACCTTCCTGGGTGGCGGTCAGCAGTGGGTGCAGCACCTTGATCGGTGCCTTGAACATCTCCACGAATTCCATCAGACCCTGGTTGGCCCGGCACAGGGCGCCCGAGTAGCTGTAGGCGTCGGCGTCGTTCTGCGGGAACTCCTCCAGTTTGCGGATATCGACCTTGCCCACCAGCGCCGAGATGTCCTGGTTGTTTTCGTCACCGGGTTCGGTCTTGGCGACGGCAATCTGGTTGAGGATCGACGGGTAGAGTTTCACCACACGGAACTGACTGATGTCGCCACCGAATTCGGCCAGGCGTTTGGTTGCCCATGGCGACATGATGGTGTTGAGGTAGCGCCGTGGAATGCCAAAGTCTTCCTCGAGGATCGCTCCATCTTCAGTGGAGTTGAACAGACCCAGGGGGGACTCGAACACCGGCGAGCCCTTGATGGCATAGAAGGGCACTTTTTCTATCAGTTGTTTCAGTTTTTCGGCCAGGGACGATTTACCGCCACCGACAGGGCCGAGCAGGTAAAGGATCTGTTTCTTCTCTTCCAGGCCTTGAGCGGCGTGGCGGAAATACGACACGATCTGGTCGATGCATTCTTCCATCCCGTGGAAGTCTTCAAAGGCCGGATAGCGGCGAATGACCTTGTTGGAGAAAATGCGCGACAGTCTCGAGTTGGTCGAGGTGTCGAGCAGTTCCGGTTCACCGATGGCCAGCAGCAGACGCTCGGCGGCGGAAACGTAGGCGCTGCGGTCCTTTTTGCACAGCTCAAGATACTCTTGCAGTGAGAGTTCTTCCTGGCGTGTGGACTCGAAACGTTGTTGGAAGTGGCTAAAGATACTCATGACGTCACCTCGCTCGATACGTGGAGCCGACGCCGGATCACTCAGTCGATGCTGGCAGCAACCGTACAGGCGATTGCTGTTTACCCCCCAGAACTCTCCCGGAGCTGACGACTCCGAAAGCTACTCCCGATGACCCGTGCGCCGGTGTACCGGCTCTCCCCTGTTTTGGATGGCCTGGGCTTAAGGATAGTTGGGAATTCGGGAGGTAAAGGCGAGATACGTAATTAGTTGTGGCAGACCGTTCGTCTGCCACCGCGCTAGCCCGCGGGAGCCGGGGCCTGCAACGTTACAAAAAAATTATTCGGAAGTGCCTTGTGCTGTTTCCGCAGGGTAGGTCGTACGCCACAACTCGAATCCGCCATCCATGCTGTAGACGTCGGAGAAGCCCTGGCTGATTAGGTAGGCGGCGGCACCCTGGCTGGAATTGCCGTGATAGCAGACCACTACGGTCGGCGCATCGAGATCGGCGCCCTGGATGAAAGCGTGCAGGGAATGATTGTCCAGATGCTTCGAGCCTGCGATGTGCAGGGCGGCAAAAGTGGCCGGGTCGCGGACGTCGACCACCACTGCGCCTTGTTCGCGCAGGGCCTGGGCCTGTTCCGGGGGGATACGTTTGAATTCGCTCATGGCGGGCTCCTGTGGCTCGGCTGAATGGGCAGTCTAGCGCGGAGCGCTGGCTGGCGATGTTTGGGAAATGGATGAGGCGACTGGCGGCACGGCATGACCGTGTTCGTCGCATTTGCAGGACAAGCGCTCAAAGCTGTCAACGTTCATCAGGGTCAGGGCGCCGCCCCAGACGCAGCCGGTGTCGAGGGCCGAGATGCCCGCCTCATGGACGTTACCTTCCAGCGCAGCCCAGTGACCGAAGATGATTTTCACATCCTTGGTCTTGCGTTCCTTGTGCTGGAACCAGGGCTTGTAGCCAGGTGGTGCGGTATCGAGACCTTCCTTGCTCTTGAGATCGAGTTTGCCTTCGGCGGTGCAAAAGCGCATGCGCGTGAAATAGTTGGTGATCACCCGCAGGCGAGTCACGCCTTTGAGGTCGTTGTCCCATTTCGCCGGGTCGTTGCCGTACATGCCATCGAGGTAGGGCGGCAACAGGTTGTCGTCACGCAAGGCGGTCTCGACTTCGGCGGCACATTTCAAGGCTTTGCGCAGCGACCACTGCGGTGGAATGCCGGCATGGACCAGTGCAACGTTGCGCTGTTCGTCGTAGTGCATGAGCTTTTGCTGGCGCAGCCATTCGAGCAGTTCGGCGCTATCGGGCGCTTCAATGATCTCGCGCAGGGTGTCGGCCTTCTTCAGGCGTTCGATGTTGCGTCCGGCCGCCAGCAGGTGCAGGTCGTGGTTGCCGAGCACGCACACCAGCGATTCGCGGATGCTATAGAGGAAGCGCAGGGTCTCCAGCGACTGCGGGCCGCGGTTGACCAGGTCGCCCACCAGCCACAGGCGATCCCGTTGAGGGTCGAACGCCACTTGTTTGAGCAGGCATTGCAGGGCCTGAAGGCAGCCTTGCAGGTCGCCGACAGCATACGTTGCCATCAGTGCAGGGCTCCGGGCACCGCCAGGCGGAAGGGCGCAATGATGGCATCGAAGTGTTTGCCGTCGTCGGAAAGCATCTGATAAGTACCTTGCATGGTGCCGACCTTGGTGGTCATGACCGTGCCGCTGCTGTAGGTATGGCTCTTGCCTGGGTCGATCAATGGTTGCTGGCCGACTACGCCTGCGCCGCGCACTTCTTCGACATGCCCGTCACCGTCGGTGATGACCCAGTGCCGTGAAAGCAGTTTGGCGGGCATTTCACCATTGTTTTGCACGGTGATGGTGTAGGCGAAGGCAAAGCGATCGTGCTCGGGTTGCGATTGTTCTGCCAGATAGCGAGTGACGACGCTGACGTCGACCTGATAGCGAGGATCGGACATGCAAAGGGGCCTTAAAAACGAAGCGGGAAGCGGGGCGTAGCTGATGGAGTTCAGTCTAGGCCAAGTATCGGGTAGTAGACCAGAGTGGCGTCCTACCCGATAGCGCTCATCGCCTGTCAGTCTGCGGCAGGCTTTTGTGGTGCTTGCTCGCTGAGCTTGTCGGCCAGGCGCACGAAGGCGGCCAGGTCGAGCTGCTCGGGACGCAGGCTGCCATCGACGCCGGCGGCTTCGATTTCGGCGTTGCTCAGCAGCAGCTTGAGGGTGTTGCGCAGGGTTTTGCGGCGCTGGTTGAACGCCTCGCGCACAACGCGCTCCAGCAAGCGGTGATCCTTGGCCGGATGCGGCAGTACCGCGTGGGGCACCAGGCGCACGATGGCCGAGTCGACTTTCGGTGGCGGGTTGAACGCACCTGGGCCAACGTTGAACAGGTGTTCGACCCGGCAGTGGTACTGAACCATGATCGACAGGCGGCCCCAGTCACCACCACCCGGGCCCGCAGCCAGGCGCTCGACCACTTCCTTTTGCAGCATGAAGTGCATGTCGCGAATCAGGTGCGAGTTGTGCAGGAGGTGAAAAATCAGCGGCGTGGAGATGTTGTACGGCAGGTTGCCGACCACCCGCAGGCTGCCTGGCGCGGCATTCAGGCTGTTGAAGTCGAACTTCAGTGCATCGCCCTGATGCAGGTTGAAGTTGCTCTTGCCGGCAAACTGCTGGTTGAGGATCGGGATCAGGTCCTTGTCCAGCTCCACCACGTCGAGTTGCGCGCCGCTGCTGAGCAGGCCTTGGGTCAGTGCGCCCTGGCCCGGGCCGATTTCCAGCAGGCGGTCTTCTGCCTTGGCATGGATGGAACGCAGGATGCGGTCGATAACGCCGGCGTCGTGCAGAAAGTTTTGGCCAAAGCGTTTGCGCGCCTTGTGTTGGTATTGCTCGGTCATAAACGGGTCTCGGCCATCTGGTAGGCGGTTTCCAGGGCGACTTGCAGGCTGCCGGTGTCGATCTTGCCGCTGCCGGCCAGGTCCAGGGCAGTGCCGTGGTCGACCGAGGTGCGGATGATCGGCAAGCCGAGGGTCACGTTGACTGCCGCGCCGAAGCCTTTGTACTTCAGCACCGGCAGGCCCTGGTCGTGGTACATCGCCAGCACCGCATCGCAGTGCTCCAGATATTTGGGGGTAAACAGAGTGTCGGCGGGCAGGGGGCCGCGTAGGTCCATGCCCTCGCCGCGCAAGCGCTCTAATGTGGGTTCGATGATATCGATTTCTTCATGGCCCAGGTGTCCGCCTTCGCCGGCATGCGGATTGAGCCCGCAGACCAGGATGCGTGGCCGGGCGATGCCGAATTTGTTTTGCAGGTCGGCGTGCAGGATTCGCGTGACGCGCTCCAGGCGCTCTGGCGTGATTGCATCGGCAATCTCGCGAAGCGGCAGGTGAGTGGTCACCAGGGCCACGCGCAAACCGCGTGTGGCCAGCATCATCACCACTTGCGCGGTGTGGGTCAGGTCGGCGAGGAATTCGGTGTGCCCGGAAAAGGCGATACCGGATTCGTTGATCACGCCCTTGTGCACCGGCGCGGTGATCATGCCGGCAAAATCCCCGTTCAGGCAGCCCTGGCCGGCGCGGGTCAGGGTTTCCAGGACGAAGGCAGCGTTGGCCTTGTCCAGTTGCCCGGCAACGACCTTGGCATTGAGCGGTGTATCCCAGACGTACAGGCTGTTGGCGGGCGCGGGTGCATCCGGCCAGTTGTCCGGTGTGACCGGCAGCAAGTCGACAGCCACGCCCAGTTGCGCGGCCCGCTCGATGAGCAGGTCGCGGCTGGTAATGGCAATCAGGGGGTAGGGCTGGGCTTGCGAGGCGAGCAGCAGGCACAGGTCGGGACCTATGCCGGCTGGTTCACCGGGTGTCAGCGCGAAACGTTGGGGTTTCACTGTGCTGCCTGGTCGGCGCCAGGGAGTTTGATTTCCACGTACGCTTCGTCACGGATCTGACGCAGCCAGGTTTGCAGCTCTTCGTCGTATTTGCGGTTACGCAAAACGGTCATTGCCTGCTGCTCGCGAGCCTGTGAGGTGCTGTCGGTGGCGCGACGGCCAAGGACTTCCAGGACGTGCCAGCCGTATTGAGTCTGGAACGGCTTGGACAGCTGACCTTGCGGGGTCTTGGCCATCACTTCGCGGAACTCGGGCACCAGCGCGTTCGGGTCGATCCAGTTCAGGTCGCCGCCGTTGAGGGCGGAACCCGGGTCTTCCGAGTAGCTTTTCGCCAGCTCACCGAAGTCTTCGCCAGACTGGATACGGCTGTAGAGCGATTCGGCCAGAGCCTTGGTTTTCGCTTCGTCGCGGATCGGGCTCGGCTTGACCAGGATGTGACGCACATGCACTTCATCGCGCATCTGGGTCTCGCCGCCACGCTTGTCGAGGATCTTCAGGATGATGAAGCCGCCCGGGGTACGCATTGGCTGGGTGACATCACCCACCGGCATGGTGCTCAGCAGGCGATCGAACGGCGGAGGCAGTTGAGCGGCTTTACGCCAGCCCATGTCGCCACCTTCCAGTGCGGTTTCGCTGGCGGACTTGGCGATTGCCAACTGACCGAAGTCAGCGCCTTGCTTGAGCTGCTGGTAAATCGCATCGGCCTGTTTGGCGGCACTCTGAATGGCGTCGGAGTTGGCGCTTTCCGGCGTAGGAATCAGGATGTTGGCCAGGTGGAATTCTTCGGACAGCTGCATTTTGCCCAGATCCGATGCCAGGAAGTTCTTCACTTCCTGCTCGGAGACCTGGATGCGTTCGGCGACCCGACGCTGGCGCACACGGCTGATGACCATTTCGCGGCGAATCTGCTCACGTGCGTCGTCGTAGGACAGACCGTCGCGAGTCAGGGCGGCGCGGAACTGCTCAACCGACATGTTGTTGCGCTGGGCAATGGTGCCGACAGCCTGGTTCAACTCTTCATCGGTAATGCGGATGCCGGAGCGCTCGCCGATCTGCAGTTGCAGGTTTTCGACGATCAGGCGTTCAAGTACCTGCTGCTCCAGCACGCTGGACGGCGGCACGGCAGAACCCCGCTTGGCAATGGTTTGCTGAACTTCACGGACACGTTGGTCCAGTTGGCTCTGCATGACCACGTCGTTGTCGACGATGGCCACCACTTTATCGATGGACTGTACGGCGGCACTGGCCGCCGTAGTCAGAAACAACGCGCCCAGCATCAGCGGGCGCAGACAATCAGAAAGCTTGGTCTTCACGTTCACGATAACCTTGAATGCCTTTGTCGAGGAAGCTCTCTGCCTTGGCGCCAGTGAGGCCGCCGAGTCCCTTCAGAACAATTTGGAGGAAGACGCCATGGTCGCCTTTTTCGTTTTGCGGTGCTTCCTGGCTGAACTCGTCGTAATCAACGAAGTAACGGTTGATCAGGCGCAGTTTCCAGCAGCAGCTGTCGTACTCGAAACCACCGAAGGCTTCCAGGGTACGGTTGCGGTTGTAGTCATACTGCCAGCGGCTGATAGCGCTCCATTGCGGCACGATCGGCCAGATCACCGAGAAGTCGTGCTGTTCGATCTTATAGTAGTCCTTCACGTAGCCCGGCTGGCCAGGAGTGCCGTAGTCACCGCCGCCAACGCTCCATTGACCGGTGTTCTGGTCATAACGGATCTGGTCATTGCGATAGCGATAGCCGACGTTGACCACCTTGTTCGGGTTGTCTTCAGGCTGGTAGTGGAACATCGCGCTGCCCGAGCGAGGGCTGCGGCTGTCCGGGTCCCAGTTGTAGTCGGCCGTGGTACGCCAGTCGCGGTTCCAGCGATACTCGTATTCCAGGGCGTAAGGCGACACGCTGGCTTGCGTATCCTTGCGGGTTTTTGCATCGATACCCGGCAACTGAACTTCGCGGTCCTTGAAGTACAAGGCCTGGCCGACGCTGATGCGCTGGCGCTCAAAACCGTTGTCTTCGATCCAACGGCTGGTCACGCCTAGGGACAGTTTGTTCTCGTCGCCGACACGGTCGGAGCCGGAGAAGCGGTTGTCACGGAATAGCGACGCGTAGTTGAAGGTGTATTCGCTGGTGTCGAATACCGGGATGTCTTCCTGGTCGACCTCAGGCACGTACAGGTAGAACAGGCGCGGCTCGAGGGTCTGGCGGTAGTTTTTGCCGAAATACTGGGTATTGCGATCAAAGTACAGGCCGCTATCGATGCTGGCGATTGGTACGCCACGGTTCTGGTTGCTGTCGAACTGACCATTGAGGTTTTCAGTCCCGTTTGCAGCTGCGGCTTGATTCTGAGCCGCGATTTGACTTTTGCCGGTACCGTCCAGATCCAGTTGGTACTGGGTGTACTGGTACTTGAGCTTCGGTGTCAGGAAGCCGTACGTCGAGTTCATCGGCAGGCTGATGGCTGGCGCGAGATTCAGGCGGTCGCCGTTGGCGCGAGCCAGACCTTGAACGTTGTTATCAAGACGGGGACTGCCGACACCGTCTTCGTCAAAGTATGTCCCGCTCCGCAGATTCCGATCAAACCGTACAAGTTCGGTGCTGTACGAGAAGTCCAGCCCTTCCGGATGGTAAGGCAGCATGCCGTCGAGGGTGAGCTGTGGCAGGCGGTCGTACGGCGTAATGTTCGATACGCTCGCCAGTTCATAGGCTTGGGCATTCGCGCGAGCGGTATAGCCTTCGCCACGATAGGTCACGGAACCCTGCTGGTTCACGTAGTCGTTGCTTTTCACGCCAATCTGGTCGGTCTGCAGATCCTGGAAGTAATACGGATCGCTGATCTTGGTGTAGTCGACTTGCGTGAGCACGCGCGAGTCGAGACCACCCTTGTGCTGCCAGTTGTACATGTAGCGGGTTTTTTCGGCGTCGGACTGCTTGTCGCGCTCGTCGCTTTCGTCGTTCAGGTACGCCGCACCGAACTGGCCTTCGCTGGACTTGGTCAGGTAGCGGAATTCGCCTTCCATCAACAAGCCGTGCTTTTCCATGTAGCGCGGGTACAACGTGGCATCGTAGTTCGGCGCCAGGTTGAAGTAGTACGGGGTGACCAGCATGAAGCCGGTATCGCTGCCGGTGCCGATGGTCGGCGGCAGGAAGCCGGACTGGCGACGGTCATCGATCGGGAAATAGATGTACGGCGTGTAGAGGATCGGAATGTCCTTGACCCGCAGCGTCACGTTGGTCGCCGTACCGAAACCGGTGGCCGGGTTCAGGGTGATGTTGTTGCCCTTGAGCTGCCAAGCGTTGCTGTTCGGTTCGCACGTGGTGTACGTACCATCCTTGAGGCGGATGATGGCGTTCTCGGCACGCTTGGCGTACAGGGCATTACCGCGGATGCGCGATTTGTGCATCACGTATTCGGCGTTGTCGACCTTGGCTTCACCGGTGTCGAGCTGCACATCGGCGTGGTCGCCGACGATCAGGGCGCCGTTGTCGCGAATGCGCACGTTGCCGTTCAGTTCGCCACGGCTTTCGGCCTGGTACAGGTTGGCTTCGTCGGCTTCGACCTGCATGCTGCCCTGGCGCATGACAACGTCGCCGGCCAGGGTTGCGACTTGCTCATCCTGCTTATAGCGGGAGGCTTTTGCGCCGATAAAGGTAGGCGCGTCACTTTTATTCGTCTTGTCATTCATGCCAGGACGAATCGGTTCGATATAGGAACCAGAGCAATAAGGACCGGTTTCGGCCAATTGTGCGGCGGTGAGCTGCTCGCGGGGAACCCAGTCGAGGTGACTGTAGTCTTCGCTACGTGACTTCAGGCCACGGCCTTTGGATTCGGTGACCAGCACCGGCTTGGCGCCAGTGTCTTCACTGGAGCCGTTCTCGGTCGGGGCTTCGCCGGTGGCGGAAACTGCGCTGCCGTCATGGACGGGACGCGGTGGCAATGCCGCCGCCGGCGCCTTTGGCGCGCAGTCCCAGGAACCCGAAGCAGAGACTGAGCAGTCAAACTGTTCCGCGGCGACCACGTAGGAAGTGGCAAGGGGTTGCAGCGCCAGCAAACTGCCGGTAACCAACAACGGAAATTTTTTACGAAACGCGGGGGATTTCAATGCCATCTTATTAGTCCGGGCTTCCTGCGTGCCATCTGCCCGCGGTGTGGGCCGCACGCCTCTCGATGGTCTGAAAAAGATGCTGGATAATAAAGCATGACCCGCTTGACGGCTAGCGCCGTCGGAGACCCTTGCAATGCCTGATCAAGATGTACGCTTGCAACACCTGAAAGTTTGGCTCGATGAACAATTGGCGACCCTTTTTGCCGAGCAGGGCTGGGGCGCCGTCCCCCCGGCCACATTGACTGCGGCCAGTAGCGACGCGAGTTTTCGGCGGTATTTCCGTTGGGAAGGCGGTGGCAAAAGTTTCATCGTGATGGACGCGCCGCCGCCCCAGGAAAACTGCAAACCCTTCGTGGATATCGCCTTTCTACTGGCGAAATCCGGAATAAATGTGCCGAAAATTTATGCCGAAGACCTGGAACGCGGTTTTCTTTTGCTCAATGACTTGGGCAACAAGACCTATCTGGACGTCATCGATAGCGAAAACGCCGATGGTTTGTTCAAGGATGCCCTGCAAGCGTTGCTGGCTTTCCAGCAGTTGCCGATGGTTGCGCCGCTGCCGAGCTATGACGTGGCGTTGCTGCGTCGCGAGCTGGAACTGTTCCCCGAGTGGTACGTGAAGCGCGAATTGGGCATCGAATTCGACGCGGCGCAGCAAGTACTCTGGCAGCAAGTCAGCGATCTGTTGATCGACAGCGCCCTGGCACAACCAAAAGTCCTGGTGCATCGCGACTACATGCCGCGCAACCTGATGCTCAGCGAGCCCAATCCCGGTGTGCTGGATTTCCAGGATGCCGTATATGGCCCGGTGACCTATGACGTGACCTGTCTGTTCAAGGACGCCTTCCTCAGCTGGCCCGAGGAGCGCGTGCACGGCTGGCTCGAAAGCTACTGGCAACAAGCGGGCGCCCTCGGCATTCCGGTTCAACCGCAGTTCGAGGATTTCCTGCGTGCCAGCGACTTGATGGGCGTGCAGCGTCATCTGAAAGTCATCGGTATTTTCGCGCGCATCTGCCATCGCGACGGCAAACCGCGTTATCTGGGCGATGTGCCGCGTTTCTTTGCGTATATAGATGCGGTAATCGCTCGCCGCCCTGAACTGGCCGAACTGGATGTGCTGCTGGCCAGTCTGCGTGCCGGAGTGAAAGCATGAAGGCAATGATTCTGGCCGCGGGCAAAGGCGAGCGCATGCGCCCGCTGACCCTGACCACGCCAAAACCACTGGTTCGCGCCGGTGGCGTGCCGCTGATCGAGTATCACCTGCGGGCATTGGCCGCCGCCGGGTTCACCGACATCGTGATCAATCACGCCTGGCTGGGCCAACAGATCGAAGACTATCTGGGCGATGGCTCGCGCTATGGCGTGAGTATTCAGTACTCGGCGGAAGGTGAGCCCCTGGAAACCGGCGGCGGGATTTTCCGTGCGTTGCCGTTGTTGGGGGATGAAGCATTTGTCGTGGTCAATGGCGACATCTGGACCGATTACGACTTCAGCGTGCTGCATCAGCCCATCAACGGACTGGCGCATCTGGTACTGGCCAGCAACCCGCCCCACCATCCGACCGGGGACTTCAGCCTGGTCGAAAACCAGGTGCGTGACGGTCAGCCGGATGCGGCCACTCTGACCTACAGCGGTATAGCCGTGTTGCATCCGCAGCTGTTCGACGGTTGCACCGCGGGGGCCTTCAAGCTCGCGCCGCTGTTGCGCAAGGCCATGGCTGACGGTCAAGTGACCGGCGAGCAATTGAGAGGGCACTGGGTGGATGTCGGTACTCACGAACGTTTGGCCGAAGTTGAAACATTAATAGAAGCGAGCCGCTGACATGCTGTGGCCAGGGACTCTGATCGGAGCCGGAGCGGGTTTTGCCATAGCCAGCATTCCGGGGGCCATACTCGGCGCGTTGTTGGGGCAGGCGCTGGACCGGCGCTTGCACCTGCAGAGCTGGGGACACTTGCGGGAAAAGCTGGGCGGTCGCCCGGTGCTGCGTAACGATGAATTGCTGTTTGTCTTGTTGGGGCGCCTGGCCAAGTGCGACGGCCAGGTGATGGCCGGGCACATCGATCAGGCCCGGGCGGAAATGCGCGCGCTGGACATGTCCGGGCCGGCCCAGCGTCGTGCCATTGCCGCGTTCAATCGCGGCAAGTCCGGCCGCGACCGGCTGCGCGGCTATCTGCGTCGCCTGAGTGCCCAGCCCCATGCGGCAGAAGGCGTGCTGCGCGCCTGCTGGCGGATGGTGTGGGCTGATGGTCGTGCCGGCAGCAGTGAGCGCGAGCTGATCAGTCAGTGGGGCCTGTGGCTGGGCTGGACGCCCCATCAGGTAAAGGCGCTGGCCCACGACTATGAGCCGCAGAAGCGGCCGGTGGGCAACAGTGTGCCGAGTTATCAGGACGCCTTGAGGCTTCTGGGGGTATCGGCCACCACTGAACCGGCGCAGATCAAACGTGCTTACCGGCGCCTTCTCAGTCGCCATCATCCAGACAAGATTGCCGGTAGCGGGGCGACGGCTTTGCAGGTTCGTGAGGCGACCGAGCGAACGCGTGAGCTGCATAGCGCCTATACGCTGATTCGGGAGCGGCGGGATTTTCGCTAGTCCGGAAAACTTGCGTCGCTGGTGATACCGCTATCGCGAGCAAGCGCGCTCCCAGAGGTTTTGTGTCGTGCGCAATTTTGTGATCGACATAAAACCAGTGGGAGCGTGGCTTGCCCGCGATGAAGGCGCCTCGATCTATCAGTCCGCCGGGTTCTGCGGATTCAACCAACCCCGCACCCGACGGAACAGTTGCTCTTGTTCGGCCTTGGTATCCGGTAACGCCTTGAGCGCGACCTGGTTGAATGTCGATGACTTCAAGCGCTTGCTGGCCTGCAGGCGCTCCAGTGCGGCGTTGCGGTCCAGCGCCTTGTCCTTGTAGAAAATATCCGCGGTTGGCAGTTTCAGGGTTGGCGTTAGCTCCGCCAGCTCGGGCTCCGCTGCCACCGGTGTCCGGGCGGCGACCATCACCAGCTTTTCGACTTGCGACGGCTGTTTCTCGCTCAGGTAGCGCGCGGCCCAATAAGCCCCGGTACCATGCCCCAACACCACAATGTTCCGGGCGCTTTGCTGTTCGGCGAACGCGATTGCAGCGTCGATCCGGGCAAAAATGCGCTCGGCATCTGCCTTGGACTGTTCTTCGGTGGTCTCGGCGATGACCTTGTCGGCCACATCGGCCTCGCCACCGGCCACCTGTTCAATGGGGGCCGCGGTGGTCGAGTCTTTACTGCCGGCTTCGGGGGGCCTGGGAGCCGGCGCTGCTTCCACGATTCGTGGCGCAATGGCATCGCTTTGCAGGTCCGGCAAGGTGATACTCAGGCTGCTCCATTCGGCGTCCGGCAATTTGCGTCGCAAAGGACCGATTGCTTGCGGCCAGTCAACGGTTTCGCCGGCGCCCGGGATGATAATCACCGCGCCTTTGGGTTCGGCGGCATTGGCCGGTTTCCACAAGGCCAGAAACGTGTCGGCGCCCGCTTGCAGTCGTTGCTGTTCCTGAGCTGGAATTTTTCGCTCAAGTGCAGTCGCTTCTTCCTGACTACGCTCAGGCAGCGGCTGACGTTCGAGTGGTTTTTCTTCAGTGGTTTTTTCCGTGGCGGCAGGCGCCGGGTCGGCCGCCTCAACGGAAAAAGCGCAAGGCAGGATCAACGACAGGCACAATGCTGGCAGTGCCAGGCGGTAGACAGGGAGCATCGGATATTCCAGGCCAGAAGTGGTTCCGGCAGCCTAATGGGTTGGTCAGTATTTGTCAGGGTGTGAGAGTTCAATGATGCGTTTTCGCTGCCTGTGGGTTATCGGCTGTTTGTGGTTTCCCTTGATGGGTTGGGCGGCGGCCGTGCCCCCGGCGCACGTTGCCCAGTTGACCCCGAATCAACAGCACTGGCTGGCGCAGCAGAGCGAGTTGCGCGTCGGCCTGGTGTTGCAGGCGCCCTATGCGCAATACGATCGCCGTTTGCAGCGCCTGTCCGGGGTGAATGTCGACTTGATGAAGTGGCTGGCAAAGACTCTTAATGTCGAACTGAGCTGGCGCAATTTTCCCGACCTTGAACAATTGGAAGCTGCAGCCCGCGAAGGCGAAATCGACATCGCCCCCGGGCTGACCCAAACCCCTGGCGGGTTGCGCCTCTGGCAATTTACCGACCCCTACATGCGTGTACCGCAACTGGTCGTCAGCGACCAGAAAAGCGCCGGGGCGGTCGAACTGGAAAAGCTCGACAGCCAGACCCGCGTCGCCGTGCGCATGCCCAGTGCCATCGCCGATTACTTGCACAGCAACTATCCGCACCTGAATCTGCAAGGCGTCCCGATGGAGCGCCAGGCATTGCAATTGTTGGCTGGCCAGCAGGCGGCTTATGCGGTGGTCGATGAGGCGCAATTGGGGCGCTTGTCCGTCGAACCGGAGTTTGCCGGGTTAGTGGTGGTGGGGGATGTCGGCCTGCCGCAGCTGTTGCGGGTGGCCACGCGACGTGACAAACCGGAACTGGCGGGCATCGTCGAAAGTGCTTTGCGGGCGATCCCGGCCAAGGATCTGGAGCAACTGCACAATCAATGGCTGCAACCCAAATATCCGCGGCTCACCGAATCCCCGGGGTTCTGGCAAAACCTTTGCCTGTTGCTGGTCGTGCTGGCGTTGAGTTGCATGGCCATTGTGTTTTGGCAGCGTCGCCAGCAGCACAGCCTGGAACAACGCTTGATGGCCGCGCAGGAAGACATTGCCTTGCGTGCCGCCAGCGAAGAGGCGTTGCGGCTCACCCAGTTTTCCATCGATCAAAGCACCGTCGGCATCCTCTGGGTCAACTGGGACAGTCACGTGCGCTATGCCAACCGTGCGGCGGAAGGCATGCTCGGCTACCCGCCCGGCGGGATCATCGATCGGCCCTTGATCGATTTCGAACCCGGTCTGCACATGGACCGCTGGCTCAATTTGTGGAAGCGCGCCAGGGCCAGTGAAGACGGCCCGCAAAGCTTCGAAACCAACTGTGTGCGCGCCGATGGCAGCATCCTGCCGGCCGATGTCTCGTTGAGTTTTCTGCGCTTTCGCGATGGCGAATACCTGGTGGTTTACCTCAATGACGTCACCGAGCGACGCCGTGCCCTGGCGGCATTGCAGGAAAGCGAAGCGCGGCTGCAAGGTATCGCCGCCAACGTTCCAGGGCTGGTTTTCCGGTTAGAGCGAGCACCGGTGACTGGCCAGATCGACTTTGCCTACATCAGTGAAGGCAGCGAAAGCCTGGTGGGTTACTCACCGGCCACGCTGGCGCATCGTGATAAAGGCCTGCGCAGCCTCGTGCATCCGGATGACAAGGCCAGCTATCACCAGACCCAGGATCATGCGCTGGATACCGACAGCGACTGGTCGTGGCAGGGGCGAATCCTCACGCGACAGGGCGAGCAGCGCTGGGCGGAAATCAAGGCCATCACCCGTCAGCTGGAAGACGGCGCCTATGTCTGGGACGGCATCGTCTGGGACATCAGCGAGAGCAAACGCATCGAACTTGAGCTGGCCAGCTCCCGGGAACAACTGCGTGAGTTGTCCGCGCACCTGGAAAGCGTGCGCGAAGAAGAAAAAGCGCGCATCGCACGGGAGGTTCACGATGAACTGGGCCAGATGCTGACCGTGCTCAAGCTGGAAACCTCCATGTGCGAACTGGCTTACGCACAACTTGATCCCGGCCTTAATGAGCGCCTGGGCAGCATGAAGCGCCTGATCGCTCAACTGTTCCAATTGGTTCGCGACGTGGCGACCGCATTGCGCCCGCCGATTCTCGATGCCGGTATTGCCTCCGCCATCGAATGGCAGGCCCGGCGTTTCGAGGCGCGTACGCAGATTCCGTGCCTGGTGCAGGTGCCGGACAATCTGCCGGTGCTCAGCGACGCCAAGGCCATCGGCCTGTTCCGGATCCTTCAGGAAGCGCTGACCAATGTCATGCGCCATGCCCAGGCGCATACTGTCGAACTGACACTGACGCTGGAAGGCGACGAGTTGTGCCTGACTGTCGCGGATGATGGCGTAGGATTTGTCGCTGCGCCTGGCAGGCCAACGTCCTTTGGGATCGTCGGAATGCGTGAGCGGGTGTTGATCCTGGGTGGTGAGTTGTTGCTGGAGAGTGAGCCGGGTGAGGGTACGAGCCTGAGTGTGCGAGTGCCATTGGATGGGGCCTGATTGTTTAATGTTGTCTTGGCTGACGCCTTCGCGAGCAGGCTCGCTCCCACATTGGAGTTGAGGTGTTCACAAGTCTTCTGTGGGAGCGAGCCTGCTCGCGAATGATCTTGAATCTGGAGAAGAACGTGATCCGTGTACTGGTAGCCGAAGACCACACCATTGTCCGCGAAGGCATCAAGCAACTGATTGGCCTGGCCAAGGACTTGCTGGTGGTGGGGGAGGCGAGCAATGGCGAGCAGCTGCTCGACACCTTGCGTCATGTGCCCTGCGAAGTGGTGTTGCTGGATATCTCCATGCCGGGCGTCAATGGCCTGGAAGCCATTCCGCGGATTCGCGCCCTGAACAATCCGCCGGCGATCCTGGTGTTGTCGATGCACGACGAAGCGCAGATGGCTGCCCGGGCACTCAAGGTCGGGGCGGCGGGTTATGCGACCAAGGACAGCGACCCGGCGCTGTTGCTGACGGCCATTCGCAAGGTGGCGTCAGGCGGGCGTTACATCGACCCGGACTTGGCCGACCGCATGGTTTTCGAGGTCGGCTTGACCGACTCCCGTCCACTGCATTCGTTGCTCTCCGAGCGCGAATTTTCCGTGTTCGAACGTCTGGCCCAGGGCGCCAACGTCAACGACATCGCCCAGCAACTGGCGCTGAGCAGCAAGACCATCAGCACCCACAAGGCGCGGCTGATGCAAAAGCTCAACATCACCTCGCTGGCGGAGCTGGTGAAGTACGCGATGGAGCACAAGCTCCTCTGATACCGCTGATCCCCTGTAGGAGCCGGCTTGCTGGCGATGGTGTTCTTGAGGTCGCTATCGCCAGCAAGCCGGCTCCTACAGGGATAACGCGACGCCATATCCATTTACGACATGCCGAACAACCGCTTTTGCCATTACTTGCGGCTTATAGCTGAGCGCTGCCCCTGCATTTGCCAAAACGCGCCATCCTTGTAGGGCAATCCCTACCCCCAACCTTCCATCCGGCTGAGGCGAATCTCTCTTGCGCCCCGATTTGCGTGGCCCCCAGCGTCCACTAGGCTTAATCCCACAGCAGTCATCAACAACAAAGGTGTGGGTATGAGCCAGGTCGATTCAAGCGCAGGGGCCAATGATGTTCTGGTCAGCTTTCGTGGAGTGCAGAAGAGCTACGACGGCGAGAACCTGATCGTCAAAGACCTCAACCTGGACATTCGCAAAGGCGAATTCCTCACGTTGCTCGGGCCGTCCGGTTCCGGCAAGACCACCAGCCTGATGATGCTCGCCGGCTTTGAAACGCCGACCGCGGGCGAAATCCTGTTGGCCGGGCGCGCCATCAACAACGTGCCGCCGCACAAGCGCGACATCGGCATGGTGTTCCAGAACTACGCATTGTTCCCGCACATGACGGTGGCCGAGAACCTGGCGTTCCCGCTGACCGTGCGCGGCATGAACAAGAGCGACGTCAGTGCCCGGGTCAAGCGCGTGCTGAGCATGGTCCAGCTCGATGCCTTCGCCCAGCGCTACCCGGCGCAGCTCTCCGGTGGTCAGCAACAGCGCGTGGCATTGGCCCGGGCGCTGGTGTTCGAGCCGCAACTGGTGCTGATGGACGAACCCCTCGGCGCACTCGACAAACAACTGCGTGAACACATGCAGATGGAGATCAAGCACCTGCACCAGCGCCTGGGTGTGACCGTGGTCTATGTGACCCACGATCAGGGCGAAGCCTTGACCATGTCCGATCGTGTGGCGGTGTTCCATCAGGGCGAAATCCAGCAGATCGCGCCGCCGCGCACTCTCTACGAAGAGCCGAAAAACACCTTCGTCGCCAACTTCATCGGCGAGAACAACCGCCTCAATGGCCGCTTGGTCAGCCAGAACGGCGAGCGCTGCGTGGTCGAGCTTGGTCGCGGGGAAAAAGTCGAGGCGCTGGCGGTCAACATCGGCCAGACCGGCGAGCCGGTGACCCTGTCCATTCGTCCGGAGCGAGTGAGCCTCAATGGCTCCAGCGACCAATGCGTCAACCGCTTCTCCGGGCGGGTCGAGGAATTCATCTATCTGGGCGACCACGTCCGGGTTCGCATGGAAGTCTGCGGCAAGACCGACTTCTTCGTGAAACAACCGATTGCCGAGCTTGATCCTTCGCTTGCCGTCGGTGACGTGGTACCGCTTGGCTGGCAGGTCGAGCACGTTCGTGCACTCGATCCGCTTCTAGAGGCGAACTGATCGCCCCGGCAATACCAACACCAACCCTGCACGTGGAGAGAACAATAAATGTTGAGATCCCTGAAATTCACCGCTTTGGCACTGGGCATGATGGGCGCGGCACACGCAATGGCGGCCGGCCCGGACCTGACCGTGGTGTCCTTTGGCGGGGCGAACAAGGCGGCTCAGGTCAAAGCCTTCTACGCACCGTGGGAAGCGGCAGGCAACGGCAAGATCGTGGCCGGCGAGTACAACGGCGAAATGGCCAAGGTCAAGGCCATGGTCGACACCAAGAGTGTGTCCTGGGATCTGGTAGAGGTTGAATCGCCAGAGCTGTCCCGTGGTTGCGACGAAGACATGTTCGAGCAGCTGGACCCCGCGTTGTTCGGCAAGACCGAAGATTACGTCAAGGGCGCCATCCAGCCTTGCGGCGTGGGCTTCTTCGTGTGGTCGACCGTGCTGGCCTACAACGCCGACAAACTGGCTTCCGCACCGACCAGTTGGGTCGATTTCTGGGACACCAAGAAATTCCCGGGCAAGCGTGGCCTGCGTAAAGGCGCCAAGTACACTCTGGAATTCGCACTGATGGCCGACGGCGTTGCGCCGAAAGACGTCTACAAAGTGCTGGCCGGCAAAGACGGTCAGGACCGCGCGTTCAAGAAGCTCGATGAGCTCAAGCCGAACATCCAGTGGTGGGAAGCCGGCGCACAACCGCCGCAGTACCTCGCTTCCGGTGACGTGGTCATGAGTTCGGCCTACAACGGTCGTATCGCTGCCGTGCAGAAAGAAAGCAACCTGAAAGTCGTGTGGAACGGCGGCATCTACGACTTCGACGCATGGGCCATTCCAAAAGGTCTGGATGCCAAGCGTGCTGAAGCGGCGAAGAAGTTCATCGCTTACTCGGTACAGCCACAGCAGCAGAAAACCTACTCGGAAAACATCGCCTACGGCCCGGCCAACACCCAAGCCGTACCGTTGCTGGCCAAGGAAGTCCTGAAAGACATGCCGACCACCCCGGAAAACATCGCCAACCAGGTGCAGATCGACGTCAGCTTCTGGGCTGACAACGGCGAGCAGCTGGAACAGCGCTTCAACGCCTGGGCTGCCAAGTAAGACCGCACCGCGGGCTTACGCTGTAGGAGCGAGCTTGCTCGCGAAAGCGGTGGGTCAATCAACATAGATGCTGAATGTGATGGCCTCATCGCGAGCAAGCTCGCTCCCACAGGTTGCGGTGTTTCAACACAACAGGGGCGGTTCGCCGCCTCTGTAACGATCAAAGATTCCCGGAGTACGTCATGGCTATCGCCGTTCCCCTGAACGAGGGCACCAGCCCCACCTTGAAGCAGCGGCTCAAGCACGCCGAGCGGGTCAACCGCTGGAAGGCTCAGGCGTTGATCGCGCCGCTGGTGCTGTTTCTGTTGCTGGTGTTCCTGGTGCCGATCGTGGCGCTGCTCTATAAAAGCGTTGGCAACCCGGAAGTGGTTGGCGGCATGCCGCGCACCGTGACGGCCATCGCCAGTTGGGACGGCCGTGGCCTGCCCGCTGAACCGGTTTACAAAGCAGCGGCCGAAGACCTCGCCGAGGCTCGCAAGAATCAGACCCTGGGCGATTTGTCCAAACGCCTGAACATGGAACTGGCCGGCTACCGCAGCCTGCTGACCAAAACGGCCCGTGCCTTGCCGCTGGCTACTGAGCCGACCTCTTATAAAGAAGCGCTGGAAGGTCTCGATGAGCGCTGGGGCGATCCGGCCTACTGGCAAGCGGTGCGCCGCAACACCAGTAGCATCACCCCGTATTACCTGCTGGCGGCCGTCGATCATCGCATCGACGACCTCGGCGAAATCGCCCCGGCCACCCCGGATCAGGCGATCTACCTCGACATCTTCGCTCGCACCTTCTGGATGGGCCTGATCATCACCGTGATCTGCCTGGTGCTGGCGTATCCCCTGGCTTACCTGCTGGCCAACCTGCCATCGCGGCAGAGCAACCTGCTGATGATTCTGGTGCTGTTGCCGTTCTGGACCTCGATCCTGGTGCGGGTCGCGGCGTGGATCGTGTTGCTGCAATCGGGTGGCTTGATCAATAGCGGCCTGATGGCCATGGGCATCATCGATAAGCCGATCGAGCTGGTGTTCAACCGCGTCGGTGTCTACATCTCCATGGTGCACATCCTGCTGCCGTTCATGATCCTGCCGATCTACAGCGTGATGAAAGGCATCTCGCCAACCTACATGCGCGCCGCGATTTCCCTCGGCTGCCATCCGTTCGCCAGCTTCTGGCGGGTGTACTTCCCGCAGACCTATGCCGGTGTCGGCGCCGGTTGCCTGTTGGTGTTCATTCTCGCCATCGGCTACTACATCACCCCGGCCTTGCTGGGTAGCCCGAACGATCAGATGGTCAGCTACTTCGTCGCCTTCTACACCAACACCAGCATCAACTGGGGCATGGCGACCGCACTCGGTGGGCTGCTGTTGCTCGCGACGGTCGTGCTTTATCTGATTTACAGCTGGCTGGTGGGCGCGAGCCGCCTGCGCCTGAGCTAAGGGGAGAACGAAATGCTGAGTCCTTATATGTCGCCCATCGAACGGGTGTGGTTCTACAGCTTGCGGATTCTCTGCGGCTTGATTTTGTTGTTCCTGATCCTGCCGGTATTGGTGATCATTCCGCTGTCGTTCAACTCCGGCAGCTTCCTGGTGTACCCGCTGCAGGGCTTCTCGCTGCAGTGGTATCACGATTTCTTCGCCTCGGCGGAATGGATGCGCGCCCTGAAGAACAGCATCATCGTCGCCCCGGCGGCCACGGTGCTGGCGATGGTGTTCGGTACGTTGGCGGCCATTGGCCTGACTCGCGGCGACTTCCCCGGCAAGGCATTGGTGATGGCGCTGGTGATTTCGCCGATGGTGGTGCCGGTGGTGATCATCGGTGTGGCCAGTTACCTGTTCTTCGCACCGCTGGGGTTGGGTAACAGCTTCTTCTCGTTGATCGTGGTGCATGCGGTGCTGGGTGTGCCGTTCGTGATCATTACCGTGTCGGCGACCTTGCAGGGGTTCAACCACAATCTGGTGCGGGCCGCTGCGAGTCTGGGCGCTTCGCCGCTGACTACGTTCCGCCGGGTGACTTTGCCACTGATCGCCCCGGGCGTGATCTCGGGGGCGCTGTTTGCCTTCGCGACCTCGTTCGATGAGGTGGTGGTGACGCTGTTCCTCGCAGGTCCCGAGCAGGCGACCCTGCCACGGCAAATGTTCAGCGGCATCCGCGAAAACCTCAGCCCGACCATCGCCGCCGCCGCGACGCTGCTGATTGCCTTCTCGGTGATTCTGTTGCTGACCCTGGAATGGCTGCGCGGGCGTAGCGAGAAACTGCGTACTGCTCAGGTCTGATCCGATCCCCTGTAGGAGCGAGCCTGCTCGCGATGAACGTAAACGATAACGCGGGAAACCTGAAACCCCGCGGCGTTCTCTGGTTCTTCGCGAGCAAGCTCGCTCCTACAGGTGTTTTTGCTGGTTTTCGGCAGCGCCGGTCATTCATGGCCTGAATGGCAGACAACCCGCAATCCCCAGCTACTATTGTGCCCAGCTCCCCTACCTATAAGAGGCTGCGCACATGAGTCTTTCCTCTTTCAAAATCGCTCACAAACTGATCACCGGCGCAGGTGCCATCGAGCAACTGTCTGCCGAACTGACGCGTCTGGACATCGATAACCCACTGATCGTCACCGACGCCGCCCTGGTCAAGTCCGGCACGGTGGAGCTGGCGCTGGTGCAGTTGGGCGAACGCAGTTACGAGATTTTCGACCGGGTACTGCCGGACCCGGAAATCGCCATCGTTGAAGACTGCATGCGGGTCTACCGAGAAGGCGGGCACGATGGCTTGATTGGTCTGGGCGGCGGCAGTGCCATCGACATCGCCAAAAGCGTGGCGGCCTACGCCGGGTACCACGGCGCGCTGGAGGATCTGTTCGGTATCGATCAGGTGCCGCGCAAAGGCCCGCCGCTGATTGCCATTCCGACCACGGCCGGCACCGGCTCGGAAGTGACCAATGTCGCCATCCTTTCCGACAAGGTCGCACAACTGAAGAAGGGCATTGTCAGCGACTACCTGTTGCCGGACGTGGCGCTGGTCAGTCCGCAAATGACCCTGACCTGCCCGCGCAGCGTCACGGCGGCCAGCGGTGTCGATGCGCTGGTGCATGCCATCGAGTCCTATCTGTCGGTCAACGCCTCGCCGATTACCGATTCACTGGCCATCGGCGCCATCAAGCTGATCGCCAAGGCGCTGCCCAAGGCCTACGCCAACCCGTCGAACCTGCAAGCCCGGGAAGACATGGCCACCGCCAGCCTGATGGCCGGCATGGCGTTCGGCAATGCCGGGGTCGGCGCGGTGCATGCGCTGGCGTATCCGCTGGGTGGGCGTTTCAACATTGCCCACGGTGTCAGCAATGCCTTGCTACTGCCCTATGTCATGACCTGGAACAAGATGGCCTGCATTGAACGCATGCAGGATATTGCCGAAGCGATGGGGGTGAAGACCGCTCATCTGAGTGCCAATGAGGCGGCCGACAAGGCCGTGCAGGCCATGACCGCGTTGTGTGCGGCCGTGGAAATCCCTCAGGGCCTGCGCAGTTTTGGGGTTCCCGAAGATGCCATCCCCGCCATGGCAGTGGAAGCCGCGGGCATTGAACGCTTGATGCGCAACAATCCACGCAAATTGAGCGCGATTGATATCGAGAAGATCTACCGCGCTGCCTACTGATCATCGCGCTCACGGTGCGCGCGTCAAAGCATGAGGTATACAATGCGCGCCATCGTGATTCTGCTCAGAAAAGGTGCGTCATGCAGCCCTTCGTAATTGCTCCGTCGATTCTCTCCGCCGACTTCGCCCGCCTGGGTGAAGAAGTGGACAACGTCCTGGCCGCCGGCGCCGACTTCGTGCATTTCGATGTCATGGACAACCATTACGTACCGAACCTGACCATCGGCCCGATGGTCTGCGCGGCACTGCGCAAGTACGGCGTGACCGCGCCGATCGACGCGCACCTGATGGTCAGCCCGGTGGACCGCATCGTCGGTGACTTCATCGAAGCCGGGGCGACCTACATCACCTTCCACCCGGAAGCCACGCAGCATGTCGATCGCTCCCTGCAACTGATCCGCGAAGGCGGCTGCAAGTCGGGCCTGGTGTTCAACCCGGCGACCCCGCTGGACGTGCTCAAGTACGTGATGGACAAAGTCGACATGATCCTGCTGATGAGCGTCAACCCGGGCTTCGGCGGGCAGAAATTCATCCCCGGAACCCTCGACAAACTGCGTGAGGCGCGGGCGCTGATCGATGCTTCGGGCCGCGATATTCGCCTGGAAATCGACGGCGGCGTGAACGTGAACAACATTCGCGAAATCGCTGCGGCCGGTGCTGACACCTTCGTCGCCGGCTCGGCCATCTTCAATGCGCCGAACTATCAGGAAGTCATCGACAAGATGCGTTCCGAACTGGCGCTGGCTCGCCCATGAGTGGCTTTGAGCAGCTGTTCCCGGGGCAACTGCCGCGGCTGGTGATGTTCGATCTGGACGGCACATTGATCGATTCGGTCCCGGACCTGGCAGTGGCTGTGGACAAGATGCTGCTCAAACTCGGTCGCCAACCCGCCGGACTGGAAGCGGTGCGCGAATGGGTCGGCAATGGCGCGCCGGTGTTGGTGCGCCGCGCTCTGGCCGGCGCTATTGATCATTCGGCGGTCGATGAGGCCGAGGCCGAGCGGGCGTTGGAGTATTTCATGCAGGCTTATGGCGAAAGCCATGAGTTGACTGTGGTTTACCCCGGCGTGCGCGACACCCTCAGATGGCTGAAGAAGCAGGGTGTCGAGATGGCCCTGATCACCAACAAGCCGGAGCGTTTCGTTGCACCGCTGCTGGATCAGATGAAGATCGGCCGCTATTTCCGCTGGATCATCGGCGGCGACACCCTGCCACAGAAAAAACCCGATCCGGCGGCGCTGTTTTTCGTGATGAAGATGGCCAACATTCCGGCTTCGCAGTCGTTGTTCGTTGGTGACTCGCGCAGCGATGTGCTGGCGGCGAAAGCGGCGGGGGTCAAGTGCGTGGGTCTGAGCTACGGCTATAACCACGGCCGGCCGATTGCCGAAGAGTCGCCGGCGCTGGTGATCGACGACTTGCGCAAACTAATTCCCGGTTGCCTGGATCCGGCCGCTGAGATAACGTTGGCCGACGCTGTCAAACCCCCTTCTGGAAACGCCATCGTGGTGGTCACTCGCAAACTCTGGATGAAAGTCATCAAGGCCCTGGCCCGCTGGCGTTGGCGCGCCTGACTTGATCCTGGCCGGTTATCCGGCGCGTTTGCATACCTGACCGTTCGACCCTCAAGCCACGAGGCACCTCATGATCCGCGAAGAATTCCTGCGTTTGGCCGCTGCCGGCTACAACCGCATTCCACTTGCCTGCGAAACCCTGGCCGACTTCGACACGCCGCTGTCGATCTACCTGAAACTGGCTGACGAGCCCAATTCCTACTTGCTGGAGTCCGTACAGGGCGGCGAGAAGTGGGGCCGTTACTCGATCATCGGCCTGCCGTGCCGCACCGTGCTGCGGGTTCACGACCATCACGTCAGCGTGACCGTCGATGGCGTCGAGACCGAAAGCCACGACGTGGAAGACCCACTGGCCTTCGTCGAAGCTTTCAAGGCTCGCTACAACGTGCCAACCATTGCCGGCCTGCCGCGTTTCAACGGTGGCCTGGTGGGTTACTTCGGTTATGACTGCGTGCGTTATGTGGAAAAGCGTCTGGGCAAATGCCCGAACCCTGATCCGCTGGGTGTGCCGGATATTCTGCTGATGGTCTCTGACGCCGTGGTGGTGTTCGACAACCTTGCCGGCAAGATGCACGCCATCGTCCTGGCCGACCCGGCTCAGGAAGACGCTTTCGAGCAAGGTCGCGCCCGCCTGGAAGAACTGCTGGAAAAGCTGCGCCAGCCGATCACCCCGCGTCGTGGCCTGGACTTCAGCAAGCAACAATCGGCTGACCCGGTGTTTCGCTCCAGCTTCACCCAGGGCGATTACGAAAAAGCCGTCGACACGATCAAGGAGTACATCCTGGCCGGTGACTGCATGCAGGTCGTGCCGTCCCAGCGCATGTCGATCGACTTCAAGGCTGCGCCGATCGATCTGTACCGCGCGCTGCGCTGCTTCAACCCGACGCCTTACATGTATTTCTTCAACTTCGGTGATTTCCACGTTGTCGGCAGTTCGCCGGAAGTGCTGGTGCGGGTCGAAGACAACCTGATCACCGTGCGCCCGATTGCCGGCACCCGTCCTCGGGGCGCCAACGAAGAGGCTGATCTGGCGCTGGAAAAGGACTTGCTGTCGGACGACAAGGAAATCGCCGAGCACTTGATGCTGATCGACCTCGGTCGCAACGATACTGGGCGGGTATCGGAAATCGGTTCGGTGAAACTCACCGAGAAGATGGTGATCGAGCGCTATTCCAACGTGATGCACATTGTGTCCAACGTCACCGGGCAACTGAAAGCCGGACTAACGGCAATGGACGCACTGCGAGCGATTCTGCCGGCGGGCACCTTGTCCGGCGCACCCAAGATTCGCGCGATGGAAATCATCGACGAGCTGGAGCCGGTCAAGCGTGGCGTCTACGGCGGTGCGGTCGGTTACTTCGCCTGGAACGGCAACATGGACACCGCCATTGCGATCCGCACGGCGGTGATCAAGAACGGTGAGCTGCACGTGCAGGCCGGTGGCGGCATTGTCGCCGACTCGGTACCGGCACTGGAATGGGAAGAAACCCTGAACAAGCGCCGCGCGATGTTCCGCGCTGTTGCCTTGGCCGAACAAACCCCGGACGCCTGATTTCACGCAAAACCTTGTAGGAGCGAGCTTTTGTGGCGAGGGGGCTTGTCGGATCGCCGCATCGCCCCGTTCGGCTGCGCAGCAGTCGCAAACTCCGGCAATTAGATAAGCCTGAAGGAATGCTGGGGGCCGCTTCGCAACCCAACGGGGGCAAGCCCCCTCGCCACAATAAGTATTCACCATAAAAAAACGCGGCGCCTGTGAGGGCGCCGCGTTTTTTATTGCCTGCACATCAGAAGTCCAGCGCAATCCCTACGTTGATGCCCTGTTGGGTGAAGTCGTCGTCCTTGCGAATGTTGTAGCTGGCGCGCAATGCCAGGTCGCGGGTGAGGTTGTGGCTCACCCCCAGGTTCACACGTTGCAAGTGGCTTTGCGGGGTGTAGCCTTCCAGCGTGAACTGGTTGTTCGGCAAGGTGTTGAGGTTGATGCCCACGTCCTGGGTATCGTCGTTGTACTCACGCTCGATTGCCGCTTCGCCGAACACCTGGGTTTGCGGGGTGATCTGGTATTTGCCCTGCAGGCCAGCACCCAGGCGTCGGGAAATAACCTCCTGGTCGGCAAAGGTCAGCGCCGTGGAATTGTTGCCGTCCTCCGAGTAGCCGTCGACTTTCGCCTTGGAGAAATCAGCGCTGATAAACGGCGACACATGCCAAGGGCTGCTGGCTTGTTGGGCAATGTCGTAACCCAGGCGAGCGCTGAAGGCCTCGACATAGCCACTGGTATCGCCTTTTTCGCCGCGCTCGTTGACGCCCAACTGGAATTTACGCTTGAGGCTGTCGTAATCCAGATGCCCGGCCGTCAACGCCGCGTCAGCCCATACACGGTTTTGCTGGTATTGGGCGAATACCGTGCCCAGGTAAGTGTTGAGTTTGTAGTCGGAGTCGTTGCTGCCGGCTTCGAGTTTCTGGTTATAGAAACCGGCCGCCAAACCGACGCGCCAGGCATCATCGAGGCGGTAACTGCCACCGATGTTCAGGTTGGCACCGTTGCCGTCGGCACTGGCGGCGCTGTCCTGACTGTCAAAGTCCTGATGCTGTCCGCCGCCGCTAACAATGGCTCGCCATTGGCCAACGCCTTGCCAGTTTTCCCAATCGGCCAGCCACTGATTGCGCAATTCATCCTGATGCGCACGCACGGTGCCTTGGGCCATTTCCGGCAGCAAGGTCAGCTCCCACGGCGCCGCCAGCAGGGAATACGCATAGTCCGCAATCAGGCGCTGTCCGGCTTCGGTGGGGTGCACCGAGTCGTTGTAGATCAGCTTGGTCGGGTCTGGCGTGGCGCTGTTGATGCCGTAGCGGGCATTCTCGGTGCAACCGTTGCCGCTGAAGCAGGTGGCGATGAGGTTCTGGTCGGTGGCCAGGCCAAACTGCGCCGGGTTGGCGAACGTCTCTTTGAGCAGTACCGGAATGTTGAGGGGGATGACTTCGGCATTGATGTTCTGCAGTCGGCTTACCAGTTCAGTGTTGAACTGGGCGCTGAGTTGGGACGTGAACGCTTGCAGCGGGGTGCCGTTGAACGCCGGGGTAAAGCCGATATCGGGCAGCAACCAGACCATGACGTACTTGGCGCCGGCGGTTTGCAGTGTCTGCACGCTGTCGGCCAGTCGGTCGGCGGCGGCACTGGCCTGGGGCAAGCTGGTGACGCGACCTTGCAGGAAGTCGTTACCGCCACCCGACAGGTAATACAAGGCGTTCGGGTCGGCGCGAAAGTTATTGGATGGAAGATAGCCGGCCCGGGTGCGTTCACCGGTGGCGGAAGTACTGGTGATCGAATCCAGGATCTGGTCGGTGCGGTAACCGCCGACGGCCCAGTTGTTACCATCGGGCTGGCCGTTGCTGGCACGCACCGCCGAAGATGAAGAGGCGGTCTGGTCCGCCGAGAACCCCAGTTTTCCACCTAGTATCTGTGTGGAGTTGAGCGAGCGGACTTCGCCGCTGCCATCCAGATACACCGGCCCCGTCCGGTTGGTAAAGCGCTGCGTCGACCCGGCAGGCCCACCGGTGTCGGCAAAGGTCCCGGCGTCGTTGAGGCTGTCCCCGAAGACCACGAAGTTTGTATAAGGATTGGGTGCGGCGTTCGCCTGGGCGCATGCCATCGCGAGCAAGCATCCTGCGAGCGGTACAAACAACGACTGTTTGATCATGAGCAAGTCCGTTTATTTATTGTTGTAGTGAACGAAACGACAGTACCAAAAACGTTCGGCCTTTTGCCATCTGTCGCGAAGCCTTTAAGAGTTTCGCGGGCAGTACCCCCGGCGATATTGCACGCTCTGCCCAGCTAAGTTACTGTGCCGGGACGTACGAACGAGACCTTCCCCGTGTTGATCATCAGTAAACTCCTGGATCAAGTCATCAAGGCACACGCCCGCTGGCGTTGGCGCGCCTGAATTCTTTTGCCGGCCTTGCCGGACCTGTACCGCTTCGCCTTCTTTACCTGTTTGAAATGCCGCTTTGCTGGCGCTACTCCGGCACCTGACAAAGCGCAGCGCTCTGCGGGTCAATCATTCGAAGGCCATCTTTAAAGTCAGTGGATTCAAGAGGTTCTAAACGCCATGTTGCTGATGATCGATAACTACGACTCCTTTACCTACAACGTTGTGCAGTACCTGGGCGAGCTCGGCTCCGAGGTCAAAGTCGTGCGCAACGATGAACTGACCATCGCTGAAATCGAAGCCCTAAACCCTGAGCGCATCGTTGTATCCCCCGGTCCTTGCACTCCGACCGAAGCCGGCATCTCGATTGAAGCGATCAAGCATTTCGCCGGCAAACTGCCGATTCTTGGCGTTTGCCTCGGCCACCAGTCCATCGGCCAGGCCTTTGGCGGTGATGTGGTTCGCGCCCGCCAAGTGATGCACGGTAAGACTAGCCCGGTATTTCACGAGGACAAGGGTGTATTCGCAGGCCTGAATCGTCCGCTGACGGTGACCCGCTATCATTCATTGATCGTCAAGCGCGAAACCCTGCCCGATTGCCTGGAGCTGACGGCCTGGACCCAGCTCGAAGACGGCTCGGTCGACGAGATCATGGGCCTGCGTCACAAGACCCTTAACATAGAAGGCGTGCAGTTCCACCCTGAGTCGATCCTCACCGAGCAGGGCCACGAACTGTTCGCCAACTTCCTCAAACAAACCGGCGGCACGCGCTAAGGACTCATCATGAACATCAAGACAGCCCTGAGCCGTATCGTCGATCACCTCGACCTCAGCACCGATGAAATGCGCGATGTGATGCGCGAAATCATGACCGGGCAATGCTCGGATGCGCAGATTGGCGCGTTCATGATGGCCATGCGCATGAAGAGCGAAAGCATCGACGAGATCGTCGGCGCGGTGTCGGTGATGCGCGAGCTGGCGGACAAGGTCGAACTCAAGACCCTCGACGGTGTGGTCGATGTGGTGGGCACCGGCGGCGACGGTGCCAATATCTTCAACGTGTCGACCGCTTCCGCTTTCGTGGTGTCGGCGGCCGGTTGTACGGTAGCCAAACACGGCAACCGTGCGGTGTCGGGCAAGAGCGGCAGCGCCGACCTGCTGGAGGCGGCCGGCATCTACCTGAGCCTCACACCGGTGCAAGTGGCGCGCTGCATTGACAACGTTGGTATTGGTTTCATGTTTGCCCAGACTCACCACAGCGCGATGAAATTCGCTGCCGGTCCGCGCCGGGATCTGGGCCTGCGAACCTTGTTCAACATGCTCGGCCCGCTTACGAATCCGGCCGGTGTGAAGCATCAGGTAGTTGGCGTATTCACCCAGGCCTTGTGCCGGCCGCTGGCGGAAGTGTTGCAGCGTCTGGGCAGCAAGCATGTGTTGGTGGTGCATTCGAAGGATGGCCTCGACGAATTCAGCCTGGCCGCGCCGACGTTTGTCGCTGAGCTAAAGGATGGTCAGATCACCGAGTATTGGGTCGAGCCGGAAGACCTGGGCATGAAGAGCCAGAGCCTGCATGGCTTGGCGGTGGAAAGCCCGGCGGCTTCCCTGGAACTGATTCGCGATGCCCTGGGCAAGCGCAAGACCGAGAACGGTCAGAAAGCAGCCGAGATGATCATGCTCAATGCCGGTGCCGCACTGTACGCCGCCGACCATGCCAGCAGTTTGAAGGAGGGAGTTGCACTTGCGCACGATGCGCTGCACACCGGTCTCGCTCGGGAGAAGCTCGAGGAACTGGGTGCGTTTACCGCGGTATTCAAAGTGGAGAATGAGGGATGAGTGTACCGACGGTTCTGGAAAAGATTCTGGCGCGAAAGGTCGAGGAAGTGGCCGAGCGCAGCGCTCGTGTCAGCCTCGCCGAGTTGGAAAGTCTGGCCAAGGCGGCCGATGCACCCCGTGGTTTTGCCAAGGCCTTGCTGGCTCAGGCCAAGCTGAAGCAGCCGGCAGTCATTGCCGAAATCAAGAAAGCCTCGCCGAGCAAGGGCGTGATCCGTGAGAACTTCGTTCCCGCCGACATCGCCAGAAGCTACGAGAAGGGCGGCGCGACCTGCCTGTCGGTGCTCACCGACATCGACTACTTCCAGGGCGCTGACGCCTATCTGCAGCAGGCCCGCGCGGCGTGCCAGCTGCCGGTGATCCGCAAGGACTTCATGATCGACCCATACCAGATCGTTGAAGCCCGGGCCTTGGGTGCCGACTGCGTGCTGTTGATCGTTTCCGCGCTGGATGACGTGAAAATGGCCGAACTGGCGGCCGTGGCCAAAAGCGTCAACCTCGACGTGCTGGTGGAGGTCCACGACGGCGATGAGCTGGAGCGGGCCTTGAAAACCCTCGACACTCCACTGGTTGGCGTGAACAACCGCAACCTGCACACCTTCGAAGTCAGCCTGGAAACCACTCTCGACCTGTTGCCGCGTATTCCGCGCGATCGCCTGGTCATCACCGAGAGCGGCATTCTCAACCGCGCCGATGTCGAACTGATGGAAATCAGTGACGTCTACGCATTCCTGGTCGGCGAGGCGTTCATGCGTGCCGAAAGCCCGGGTACCGAGTTGCAGCGTCTGTTCTTCCCTGAGCGCGGCGTTCCAGTCAGCGGTTCGACCCTCGACTAACCCCCGCCATTGCAGGCAACCCGATTCCCTGTGGGAGCGGGCTTGCCCGCGATGAGGCTCTCAAATTCCCTTAAGACCTCATGTCTGCCGGAGTCGTCAATGTCGCTGCCAATCTCTATGACCATCGAAGCCGGCCTGCAAGCCGAGCAGGATTTGCTGGCGTCGGTCTGTGCTGGTAATGGGGAGTCCGGCCTGTTGTTCTGGCAACCGAGCGATCAGGCATTGGTCATGCCGCGTCGATTGAATCGCTTGCCAGGCTTCGAAGCCGCCTGTGAAGTCTCGGCAGCAGCGGGTTGGCCCGTGTTGTTGCGCGATACCGGCGGCGAACCGGTGCCGCAATCGGCCACTACGATCAACATCGCGCTGGTTTACGCGCCGCCCCGCAGCGAGGGTGATCTGAATCGCATCGAATCTGGTTACCGTCGTCTGTGCGACCCGATTTGCCAGTTGCTGGATGAACTGGGCGGTACTTCGTCACTGGGTGAAATCGAAGGCGCTTTCTGTGACGGTCGCTTCAACGTCAATCTCGATGGACGCAAGATGGTCGGTACCGCCCAGCGCTGGCGTCAGAGTCAGGGTGGGCAGCGTCCGGTGGGACTGGTACATGGGGCGATGCTGGTGGATAACGAGCGAGAGTCGATGGTTGCAGCGGTCAATCGTTTCAACGAGGCCTGCGGTCTGGAACAGCGAGTACGCGCCGAAAGCCACATTGCGCTGCATGAGAAGTTCGCCGCACCCGATGCGCTGACGCGTCTCGACGAACTCTACCGGTTGATGCTGGCACAGATGTTCAGCGGCTAGGTTTTCGAGCTTATCGCGTACCGAAGACCACCATGGTCTTGCCTTTGACGTCCACCAGATTGCGCTCTTCCAGATCCTTGAGCACGCGACCGACCATCTCCCGGGAACAACCGACAATCCGCCCGATTTCCTGACGGGTTACCTTGATTTGCATGCCGTCGGGGTGAGTCATGGCGTCCGGCTCTTTGCACAGCTCCAACAGGCAGCGGGCGACTCGACCGGTCACGTCAAAGAATGCCAGGTCACCGACCTTGCGCGTGGTGTTGCGCAGACGCTGTGCGATTTGTCCGCTAAGGACGTAAAGAATGTCCGGGTCCAGCTGGGATAACTCGCGGAATTTTGCGTAGCTGATTTCCGCGACTTCGCACTCAACCTTGGCCCGCACCCAGGCACTGCGCTCCTGCTCCAGGCCGGCTTGCTCAAACAGGCCCAACTCACCGAAAAAGTCCCCGGCGTTCAGGTAGGAAATGATCATTTCCCGGCCATCGTCATCTTCGATCAGGATGGTGACTGAGCCTTTGATGATGAAGAACAGCGTTTCCGAGCGGTCGCCGGCACAAATGATGTTGCTCTTGGCCTGATAGCGGCGGCGCTGGCAATGCATCAACAGCTTGTCGAGGTTCTTGATCTTGGGGTTGGGGGCAATAGCAACCATGGTTGTATCCCGAAAAGACTGCACGGTATGTTTGGTTTTTATGAATAGCGAACGCTGGAGTGAGGCTGGCCATGCGCCATTGAATTGGCGTCAGCTTACCAGACACTTCCTGAAATATTCGAGCATTTACCTACAGCGCGGTGGGATATGTCCTAGGACGCCGGGCGCTGTCAATCACGGGGCCTGTGCTAAGCTGGCGACCCTTTTTTATACAGTGGAGTCTTGGCGATGAAGGCACGCATCCAATGGGCTGGCGAAGCCATGTTCCTCGGCGAATCCGGTAGTGGTCATGTCGTGGTCATGGACGGACCGCCCGATGCCGGTGGACGTAACCTGGGTGTCCGGCCGATGGAAATGTTGCTGCTGGGTGTGGGTGGTTGCAGCAATTTCGATGTGGTCAGCATCCTCAAGAAGTCCCGCCAGGCGGTCGAGAGCTGTGAAGCTTTCCTGGAAGCCGAGCGTGCGAGCGAAGATCCAAAGGTTTTCACCAAGATCCACATGCACTTCGTGGTCAAGGGGCGCGGGCTGAAAGAAGCCCAGGTCAAGCGCGCCATCGAACTGTCTGCCGAGAAATATTGCTCGGCCTCGATCATGCTCGGCGCGGCAGGCGTGGCAATTACCCACGACTACGAGATCATCGAACTCGGTTGAATCGACATTCAACTATCATAAAAGCAGTGCAGACTCTGGCGAACCCAAGCTGACGTCTGCATAATGCGCCACTTTTTTCAGGGTAGTGGCCCGTCAACCGACAGGTCTCGCACCCGAACAGACAACCAAAATCGCCATCGCGAAGAGGTGTTAACCGTCCTACGCAGGTGCGTTGTTCGCATCTGACGGGCATGCTTGATCACGCGGCCGGGCCGCAAACACATAGAGAGTTTTTAACGGTGAAAAGCAAACTCAAGCTCCACGGGTTCAATAACCTGACAAAGACCTTGAGCTTCAACATCTATGACATCTGCTACGCGGAAACCCCGCAAGACCAGCAGGCTTACGTCGAGTACATCAATAAAGAGTACAACGCGAAACGCCTGACGCAGATCCTCACGGAAGTTGTCGATATCATTGGTGCCAATATCCTGAACATCGCCAGTCAGGACTATGAGCCGCAGGGCGCCAGCGTCACGATCCTGATCTCGGAAGAGCCGGTCACCCCGACCGATAGTCAGATCGAAGAGTCCCCGGGCCCACTGCCCGAAATCATTCTGGCCCACCTCGACAAGAGCCACATCACGGTGCACACCTACCCGGAGATCCATCCGGTCAGCGGTATTGCTACGTTCCGTGTGGACATCGACGTGTCGACTTGCGGCGTCATTTCACCGCTTAAAGCACTTAACTTCCTGATTCACCAGTTCGATTCGGACATCGTGACCGTGGATTACCGTGTGCGCGGCTTCACCCGTGACGTTGAAGGCAAAAAGCATTTCATCGACCACGAGATCAATTCGATCCAGAACTACCTCTCCGAAGACACTCGCGACGCGTACCAGATGACCGACGTGAACGTGTACCAGGAAAACCTGTTCCACACCAAGATGCTGCTGAAGAACTTCGAACTGGATAATTACCTGTTCGGCGACGCCACCAGCAGCCTTTCCTCTGAGCAACGTGCCCAGGTGACTGAGCGGGTGAAACACGAAATGCTCGAAATCTTCTACGCGCGCAACATGGCGTAAGGTTCTCGAACACAAAAAAGGCGACTACCTCACGGCAGTCGCCTTTTTTATTGTGCTGGCTCTTGTAGGAGCGAGCTCGCGATGGACCTGAGGGCGACACGTTTATCCACATACACCCGTTATCGTTGACGTCCTTCGTCGGAGCGCCGCCCGGAGCAAGCTCGCTCCTACAAAAAAACGGAGTCAGATCCGATAAGTACTCTTGGTCATCACCTTGGCCATCAGGCTCATCCCGAACTTCACCGGCGCCGGAAAGCGGAACCCACCGGCGTCCAGCGCACTTTCAGCATGCTGTTCTTCATCAATACGCATCTGCTCAAGAATCGCCCGGGATTTTTCGTCCTCGGCGGGCAATTGCTCCAGGTGTTCGTTCAAGTGTTTGCACACCTGGTCTTCCGTTGCGGCGACGAAACCCAGGCTGACCTTGTCGCTGATCAGGCCGGCCACTGCGCCAATCCCGAACGACATGCCATAAAACAGCGGATTGAGAATGCTGGTGTGGCTGCCCAGTTGATGGATGCGTTGTTCGCACCAGACCAGGTGGTCGATTTCTTCTTCGGCGGCATGTTCCATCGCCGCACGCACTTGCGGCAGTTTTGCGGTCAGCGCCTGCCCCTGATACAGCGCCTGGGCGCAGACCTCGCCGGTATGGTTGATGCGCATAAGGCCGGCAACGTGGCGTGTATCTTCGTCGCTCATTTTCGCATCCGGCTGCACGATGGCGGGCGACGGACGGTACGGTTGGCCACTGAAGGGCAGCAGGGTGCGCATCGCGGCATCGGCTTGCAGCAGAAGGCGGTCAATCGGCGAGTAGTGACGTTGGGTAGTCATGCTGACCTCCGGGGGAATTTCGGTGGCCAGTTTAACCCAATCGGCCAGGGAAGGTTTGCGCTGGGTCATTGTGGTGCAGAGGTTGTGACAGTGTTGTGATGCCCTTGTGGGAGCGGCGGTGCGGCGATCCCACAAGGGGGGAGGCTGTAATCAGCCCGGCGGCCAGTGCATCTGGCGCTGACCCAGTACGTGCATATGAATGTGGTAGACGGTTTGCCCGCCTTCTTCATTGCAGTTCATGACGACGCGGAAGCCTTTTTCACAGCCCAGCTCCAGTGCTAGACGCTGGGCTGTGAACAGAATGTGTCCGGCCAATGCCTTGTCGTCCTCGGTCAGGTCGTTCAAGGTGCGAACCGGCTTCTTCGGGATCACCAGAAAATGTACCGGTGCCTGTGGGGCAATGTCGTGGAAGGCCAGTACCTGGTCGTCCTCGTAAATGATCTTCGCCGGGATTTCCCGGTTGATGATCTTGGTGAACAGAGTATCCACAGCTTTTTTCTCCGTTGTTTGGGCTGGGCTGAGTGTACTCATGGCGTATGTCAGCGCCCAGCCTTTTACCTTGAGTTGGATCAGCGCGGGCAGTAAGCCTTGTTGACCATGCCGGCGATGGTGCGTGTCAGCCAGCGCGAGCCGAGCCTTGGCAGGAAGGAGAACCAGCGGTTGCGCCGTCCGGGAATGATGATCGCTTGATTCTTTTCCAGTGCGCGCACGGTGTAGAGCGCCACTTCTTCTGGGCTCATCAGCAGTTTGCTGTTGGTCAGCTTTTCGCTGTTGAGTTGCGCGGTGCGGAAAAACGCCGTGCGGGTCGGTCCGGGGCAGAGCACGGAAACCTTGATCGCGCACTTTTTCAGCTCGACGCGCAATCCTTCGGAAAAGTGCAGCACGTAGGCCTTGCTGGCGTAATAGGTGCTCATCCACGGGCCCGGTTGAAACGCCGCCACCGAGGCCACATTCAGAATCTGCCCGCCGCCTTGCAGGGCCATGCTGTTGCCGATGGCGTGGCACAGGCGGGTGAGGGCGAGGATGTTCACTTCGATCAGGTCTTGCTCGGTCATCCAGTCCTGGGCCAGAAACGGGCCGCATGTGCCGATACCGGCGCAGTTGACCAGCAGATCGATCTGCCGGTCGCCTTCTTCCAGTTCCAGCAGGAATCCGGACAGGCGCAGCGGCTCGCCCAGGTCGCAGGCACGGAACAACACTTCCACGCCGAACCTTTGGGTCAGTTCAATCGCAATACTTTCCAGCTGATCACGCTGTCGGGCCACCAGAATCAGGCTGCGGCCGCGCCGGGCCAGCGCTTCGGCCATTGCCAGGCCGATGCCGCTGGAGGCACCAGTGATCAGAGCGTAACGGGTCATGCAGTTCTCCATCGCAACAGCTCCGCGCCGCGACGCAGGTGTCACGGGCCAGGAGCGCTGTTCATTCTTTCGCAGAGTCTACAGGGGGCTGGGCCTCTTCGGCTGCATCGTCGGCGGAATTTGGCGCCGGTTCGACCTCGACATCGATTTCATCAGGGATGACCGAACTGCTTTCGTAGCTGCTTTGTGCGGCGTTTTCGTATTCTTCCTGTATCGCCGAAAGGCCACCGGCCAGCGCGCCGACCAGGATCAGCGCGATAACGACCAGCCAGAGCGAGGACAATACTTTGACCGCGGTACTGTTCGGCGGAGGTGGCGGACCGTAGCGGTTGGCCAGTTCGTTGCCCGGCACGACCATGACCACAAACGGGAAGAAACTGCCAACAAACGGCACCAAGTTCAACAGCCACAGCCAGCCGGACCAGCCGATATCGTGCAATCGCTGAACGGTGATCTGGATGCTGACGAAGGCAAATCCGACAAACAGCGTCAATGCCAGCAAGCCACCCAATATCAGGCCGGCGGTAGAGTCCGCGGCGATGAGGGCCAGGGCGACCAAGGCAAACACCCCGCAAACTGCCGAGAGTACAGCCGTCAGTACCAGGGTCCAGGCAAGGTAACGCAAGCGGCCGATACGGCCATCGAAACTGAATGGCTTGAGCGTGGCGAATTCCGCCACAGCTTCGCCGACGGGCGCGCGAGGCGGGGCATAAGGGGACTGCGAATCCGTCAAAGCCGCCTGGCCGCTGGCTGGAGTGTGGTCATGCACGTCGGCGAGGTTCAACTCGATCTGCGTTTCGGCTTCGATGCGGGCATCGATGCCGGTTTTGCTCAGCGCATGGAGGTAGGTCTGGGCATCAGCTTGCGACAGATTGCGTTTGAGCGCTACTGGACGCCCGGTGAACAAGCGCTCGATGGCCGAGACATCACTTTTGAACAACTCGGCGAGATTGAGTTTTGCCGTGGTGATGTCGACACCGGGCAGCAAGGCGCCTTCGAATACGATCTTGAAATGATTTTCGCCCATGTGCGAAGCATCCTTGTCGCGAGAGGTTGAAAGAAGAATGTTGTGATCGGGCGAGTGTAAGGCCAGCCGGGCAAGACTGGCCAAGGTTTGCTGTCAGCGCGGCCAGCGTTTGGTCAACAGGGCGGCATGTTCCAGGGCCTGACGGTACTCCGCGTCGAGACGGGCAATCAATTGCTCGACACTCGGCAAGTCCTCGATTTCTCCTACACCCTGGCCTGCCGACCAAACGGTTTTCCAGGCTTTGGCCTCATCGCTCACAGGTTTGAGCTTGGAGCCGAAGTTGATCTCGCCCTTTCCTTGCAAGGCGGCCATATCGAAACCGGCGGCCTCCAGGCTCTGGCGCATGAAGCTCGCGGGAACACCTGACACAGCTGGAGTATGGATGATGTCTGCCGCTTTGGATGTCAGCAGCATTTCTTTGTAGGCGTCGGGTGCGTGACTTTCGGTTGTGCCGATAAATCGTGTACCGAAGTAGGCCAAATCGGCGCCGAGTAATTGAGCAGCAAGAATTTCGTGGCCGTGGTTCAAGCAGCCGGCCAGCAACAGGGTCTTGTCGAAGAACTGGCGGATTTCGGCAATCAGCGAAAACGGGCTCCAGGTCCCGGCATGTCCTCCGGCTCCGGCAGCCACGGCAATCAAACCATCGACGCCTGCTTCGGCCGCTTTCTCGGCATGACGGCGAGTTGTCACATCGTGGAACACCAAGCCGCCGTAGCTGTGCACTGCGTCGACCAGTTCTTTCACAGCGCCAAGGCTGGTGATCACGATCGGCACTTTGTGTTCGACGCAGATATCCAGATCCGCCTGCAACCGTGGGTTGCTGTTGTGCACGATCAGGTTCACGGCATAGGGCGCGGGGTTTTCCAGTGTCGCCAGCCCGGCTTCGATTTCTTCCAGCCAGGCCTTGAAACCGCTGCTTTCGCGCTGATTCAGCGCCGGGAAGCTGCCGACCACGCCCTGACGACAACAGGCGAGTACCAATTGCGGATTGGAAATCAGGAACATCGGTGCTGCTACTACGGGCAGACGCAAACGTTGTTCGAGCAGAGCGGGCAGCGACATTGGAAGTACCCCGGTGAGTTGTGCCTGTTGGATTTAGAACGGCCGAACGACGACCAGAATTACGATTGCCAGCAATATCAGAACCGGCACTTCATTGAACCAGCGAAAAAAGACATGGCTGCGGGTGTTTTCGCCACGGGCAAAACGTTTTACCTGCGCGCCGCACATATGGTGGTAGCCGATCAGAATCACCACCAGCGTCAGCTTGGCGTGCATCCAGCCACCTTGAGTGAAGTACCCACTCGGGTTGAGGCTGATCAACCAGCCGCCAAATATCAGCGTGGCAATCATCGCTGGCCCCATGATGCCCCGATACAGCTTGCGCTCCATGACGCTGAAGCGTTCTTTGCTGATCGTGTCTTCACTTTGTGCGTGATAAACGAACAGTCGTGGCAGGTAGAACAGGCCGGCAAACCAGCACACGACACTGACGATATGAAACGCTTTGAGCCACAGATAGAGCATTTTTAGTTATTCCCCAATTCACGGTAGCCGGAATAGTAGAGGCTTGACGCTCCGCACGTCACCTTGCCGGTTGTCGCAGGGGCGCGCGGGCCCTATTATCGACGGCTTTCCAGTGGGTTCGTTGAGGGCAGGTTTATGGTCAAGGTCGGTATCGTCGGCGGCACGGGTTACACCGGTGTCGAACTGCTGCGTCTGTTGGCACAGCATCCGCAAGCTGAAGTGGTAGTCATCACTTCCCGATCCGAGGCCGGCCTGGCCGTGGCCGACATGTACCCGAACCTGCGAGGCCATTACGACGGCCTGGCATTCAGTGTTCCGGACATCAAGACCCTGGGCGCTTGCGATGTGGTGTTCTTCGCCACGCCGCACGGCGTTGCCCATGCGTTGGCGGGCGAATTGCTCGCGGCCGGGACCAAGGTCATCGATCTGTCGGCCGACTTCCGTCTGCAAGACGCGAATGAGTGGGCCAAATGGTACGGCCAGCCGCACGGCGCGCCGGAATTACTGGACGAGGCGGTCTACGGCTTGCCGGAAGTCAATCGCGAGCAGATCAAGAAAGCGCGCCTGATTGCCGTGCCGGGCTGCTACCCAACTGCGACGCAATTGGGTTTCCTGCCATTGCTCGAAGCCGGCCTGGCCGATGCTGCGCATCTGATCGCTGACTGCAAATCCGGCGTCAGCGGTGCCGGCCGTGGTGCCTCTGTAGGTTCGCTGTACTCCGAGACATCGGAAAGCATGAAAGCCTATGCGGTCAAAGGGCACCGTCATTTGCCGGAAATCCGCCAGGGCCTGCGTCGCGCGGCGGGCAAGGACGTCGGCCTGACCTTCGTTCCGCACCTGACGCCGATGATTCGCGGCATTCACTCCACGCTCTACGCAACCGTCGTTGATCGCTCGGTGGATCTGCAGGCGCTGTTTGAAAAGCGTTATGCCAACGAACCGTTCGTTGACGTCATGCCGGCCGGCAGCCATCCGGAGACGCGTAGCGTACGTGGTGCCAACGTCTGCCGTATTGCCGTGCATCGCCCTCAGGATGGCGATCTGGTGGTGGTGCTGTCGGTGATCGACAACCTGGTCAAAGGGGCGTCGGGTCAGGCCGTGCAGAACATGAACATTCTGTTCGGGCTGGATGAGCGTCTGGGCCTGTCTCACGCTGGCATGTTGCCGTAAGGAATTATCCTGCACAGCAAAAGGCCCGTCTGACGGGCCTTTTTGCATTCCGGGCCGGCGATTGGATTGGTTGATATACCATAACAATAGTTGACCGCTTTTCTAGGAGAAGCGGATAATGCGCGTCATCACGCAATATGACGGCGTAACGCCGGGAGATAGTCAGCATGAGCGTCGAATCCTTCACCCCCACGGCTTTGCAATTCACCCACGGTGCCGCGCACAAGGTGAAGAGCCTGGTCGATGAAGAGGGGAATGATCGCTTGAAGCTGCGCGTATTCGTTACGGGCGGCGGTTGTTCAGGTTTTCAGTACGGCTTTACCTTCGATGAAGAAGTGGCCGATGACGACACCATCGTCGAGCGCGAAGGTGTGAGTCTGGTGGTCGATCCGATGAGCTTCCAGTATCTGGCAGGTGCAGAGGTGGACTACCAGGAAGGCCTGGAAGGTTCACGCTTCGTTATCAAGAACCCGAATGCGACCACCACCTGTGGTTGCGGTTCTTCGTTCTCGATCTGATCAGCGCGCCAGTTTCACAAAGCGCCGCATGGCCTCAGGGTCTTGCGGCGTTTTGCTGTCTGGAGGGTTTATGAGGGGTAAATGGCGCCGAGTACGCGCAGGCCACGGGCACCGGTAACGCTCGGACGGTTGGCTGCGATGCCTTCTAGGCAGCAATGAGCCAGCCATGCGAAGGCCATGGCTTCGACCCAGTCAGGGTCTACACCGTAAGTAGCGGTGCTGCCGACGCTTGCGTTTGGCAGCAGGCTGGCCAGGCGACTCATCAACGCGGTGTTGTGGGCGCCGCCACCGCAGACCAGTAGTTCCAGCGTGTCTGTCTGGGCGCTTTGCAGTGATTCGATGATGGTCAGCGCGGTCAGCTCAAGCAGCGTCGCCTGAACATCTTCGGTGGCGAAGGCTGGCAGTTTTGACAGGTGCTGTGTCAGCCAGGGCAGGTTGAACACTTCCCGGCCGGTGCTCTTCGGGCCCGTGGTTACAAAGAAAGGATCGCTGAGCAGTTCATTCAATAGAGCTGGTTGAACCTTGCCGCTGGCAGCCCATTGGCCACCGCGGTCATAGTTTTCGCCACGTTGCTGATGAATCCAGGCGTCCAGCAGGACATTGCCAGGGCCGCAGTCAAAGCCGGCGACAGGCTTGCCGGGCTCGATCAGGCTCAGGTTGCTGAATCCACCGATATTCAGCACGGCGCGATTGCCGCCCCGTTCTTCAAACAGTGCCTCGTGGAAGGCAGGAACCAGCGGTGCGCCTTGTCCGCCGGCAGCGACGTCGCGGCTGCGAAAGTCGCTGACCACGGTGATGCCGGTCAGCTCTGTGAGCAAGGCCGGATTGCCGATCTGCACGGTAAATCCGCGTGCCGGTTCGTGGCGAATGGTCTGGCCATGGCTGCCAATCGCACGAATATCGTCAGGCTTCAGTTGCTGCTGAACGAGAAGGGTGTGGATGCCTTGGGCCGCCAGGTTCACCCAGTTCTGCTGGGCGATGGCGGAGCGGGCGATCTCGTCCGGGCCGCTGGCGCACAAGCTGAGCAGCTCGGCGCGCAGGGAGTCGGGCATGGGGATGTAGTGGGAGGCGATCAGCCTGATCGCCGGGGCTTGCTCGATCAGCGCAATGTCCAGGCCATCAAGGCTGGTTCCGGACATCACACCTATATAGAGCGCCATGCTTAACGCTTGCTCGAAGCCAACAGAGTGGCTTTTTCCTGTTCCATGCGCGCCATCAGTGGCTGGCTTTGGGCGAGGAAGCGTGCGCGTTCGGCCTTGGCAATCGGATCGGCCATCGGCAGTTTCTGGCCCAGCGGGTCGACGTGCACGCCATTGACCTGGAACTCATAGTGCAGGTGCGGGCCAGTGGAGAGGCCGGTGGTGCCGATGTAGCCAATCACTTGGCCCTGTTTCACCGTGCCGCCAGTCTTCACACCTTTGGCGAAGCCTTGCATATGGCCGTAGAGAGTGGTGTAGGTGTTGCCGTGCTGGAGGACCACAGTATTGCCGTAGCCACCACGGCGGCCGGCCAGCAACACCTTGCCATCACCGGCAGCCTTGATCGGCGTGCCACGCGGCGCAGCATAGTCGACGCCTTTATGGGCGCGGATCTTGTTCAGGATCGGGTGCTTACGCCCCATGGAAAATTTCGAGCTGATGCGTGCGAAGTCCACCGGTGTGCGGATGAACGCCTTGCGCATGCTGTTGCCGTCAGCGGTGTAGTAGCTGCTGTTGCCTTGTTTGTTGGTGTAACGCACGGCGGTGTAGGTCTTGCCGCGGTTGGTGAAGCGCGCAGACAGGATCGGGCCATTGCCGACGGCTTTGCCGTTTACCACCTTTTGCTCGTAGATCACGTCGAACTCATCACCCTGGCGAATATCCTGGGCGAAGTCGACGTCGTAGCCAAACACGCTGGCCATGTCCATGGTCAGGCTGTGAGACAGGCCTGCTCGGGCCGCAGACTGCGACAGCGAGCTGTTGATCACGCCGTGGACGTAAGCGGAGCGCACGGTCGGTTTCGCAGTAATGCGGTTGAACGTGTAGCCCTTGTCGTTCTTGGTCAGGCTGATGCTTTCGAGGTCGTTGAGCTTGCTGTGCAAGTTGGTCAGCTGGCCGTCCGGGCCCAGTTCGAATTCGAGTTTTTGCCCATGTTTGAGCTGGCTGAACTGCTTGGCCTGTTTGTCGCTAGCCAGTATTTCATGCACTGAGGTGGCGGGGAGGCCGACTTTCTCGAACAGCGTAGAGAGGGTGTCGCCCTTGGCGACGATCACTTCCCTGTGGCTTGCCGGCTTCTTTTCTTCGACGACCGGCGCCGGCTCTGCTTGAGCGGTTGGCTGGGTGTCCTCGGCGCTGTTGTCGATCTGCGCGAAGGGAGATGTTGTTGGTTCATTTGTGGCTTGAACGACGTCAGCAGCGTCTTGATCTTGTGTCAGTTGTTCAGCAGGACTTTCCAGTTCAAGACTAAGGGTCGTCTTTTTGGCTTCAACATCGCTGGAAGGGAATACCAGGAGCGCCAGACTGAGAAGGGCGGCGATGCCACTTGCGGCGAGCAAGTGGGTTTTCGGGTAAAGCGGCGGCGCTTTAGACGATTCTGTGGTCATAAGTGGCTTTGACTTTGAAAAAAGGATGAATTGGAAAAGATGAATGACATGATGAAGATGAAATAACTGTATAAAATATAACCAAATCATCTCTGAAGCAAGTCCATAGGTGCTCCGCCTGCGGATTGGCGTCCGTGCGCCGGGCAAACCTTGTATTTGACGTGCGATCTTGTATGGTTGGTTCCCTTTGAATCTGAGCCTTGCAGGTTGGTTATGAAGTCGGTTGAAGAGCAGCTAGCGCTGATCAAACGTGGTGCGGAAGAACTGTTGGTCGAGTCCGAGCTGATTGAAAAGCTCAAGCGTGGCCAGCCGCTACGTATTAAGGCGGGCTTCGATCCAACGGCTCCGGATCTACACTTGGGTCATACCGTGCTTATTAATAAGCTGCGCCAGTTCCAGGATCTGGGGCATCAGGTGATCTTCCTGATTGGTGACTTCACCGGAATGATCGGTGATCCGAGCGGCAAGAGCGCTACGCGCCCGCCGCTCACTCGCGAGCAAGTCCTCGAGAACGCCGAGACTTACAAAACTCAGGTCTTCAAGATTCTGGATCCGGCAAAAACCGAAGTGGCCTTCAACTCCACCTGGATGGATCAGATGGGGCCGGCCGACTTCATTCGCCTGACTTCGCAGTACACCGTGGCTCGCATGCTTGAGCGCGATGACTTCGATAAGCGCTACACAACCAATCAGCCAATCGCCATTCATGAGTTCCTGTATCCGCTGGTTCAGGGTTACGACTCTGTAGCCCTGCGCGCAGATGTCGAGCTCGGCGGCACCGATCAGAAGTTCAACTTGTTGATGGGGCGTGAGCTGCAGCGTGGTTATGGTCAGGAGGCTCAGTGCATTTTGACCATGCCGCTGCTTGAAGGTCTGGATGGTGTGAAGAAGATGTCCAAGTCCTTGGGCAACTACGTCGGTATCCAGGAGGCGCCGGGCGTGATGTATGGCAAGCTGGTTTCCATTCCGGATGCGCTGATGTGGCGTTACTTCGAGTTGCTCAGCTTCCGATCCATGGATGAGATCAATGCGTTCCGCGCTGATGTCGAGACGGGTGCCAACCCGCGTGATATCAAGATCAAGCTGGCTGAAGAAATCGTTGCGCGCTTCCATGGTGAGGAGGCTGCTGCCAATGCTCATCGTGCTGCCGGTAATCGTATGAAGGATGGCGAGCTGCCGGATGATCTGCCGGAAATCGAATTGACTGCTGCCGAGGATATGCCGATCGCTGCTGTCCTTAATAAGGCAGGGCTGGTCAAGAATTCGGCGGTGGCTCGTGATCTGCTTGGTTCGGGTGGTGTGCGTATAGATGGTGAGGTTGTTGATCGCACCTTTATATATGCGCTGGGCGCGACCCATGTTTGCCAGGCCGGGAAGAAGGCATTTGCGCGTATTACGCTCAAATCCGAATAAGGTTGAAATAAGGGGTTGACGGCGAATTTTAGATGTCTATAATTCGCCCCACTTCCGGCGCAGTCGAAACGGAAAACTCCTTGGTAAACAACGAGTTACGCGGTTTTCGACAGTGGGTCGCTTCAGTTCATCGAAGCCGAAAGGGAGTTGAAAAAGAGGTGTTGACAGCAGCGTGTAACGCTGTAGAATTCGCCTCCCGCTGATGAGAGATCTGAAGCGCAAGTGGTTGAAGTTACAAGGGAAACTTTGAAAACTTCTGAAAATAATCACTTGACAGCAAATGAGGCTGCTGTAGAATGCGCGCCTCGGTTGAGACGAAAGATCTTAACCAACCGCTCTTTAACAACTGAATCAAGCAATTCGTGTGGGTGCTTGTGGGGTCAGACTGCTAGTCAACAGATTATCAGCATCACAAGTTACTCCGCGAGAAATCAAAGATGTAACCAACGATTGCTGAGCCAAGTTTAGGGTTTTCTCAAAACCCAAAGATGTTTGAACTGAAGAGT
>NZ_MUJK01000007.1 GCF_002906155.1 Pseudomonas laurylsulfativorans | reverse complement strand
GCTCCTACATCTATGGTTACCCCCTTTTCTGCAATACTGTATTTGATGCGTGTTTGGCTTGCTTTCATCTATCCGGCGTCTGAGTGGGGGTGTCGCCCCGCGCCTCGATGAGAATCGATGCCCAACGACCCTAATTAGTTGAACGGCCTTACAGCCGTGTAGGAGCCCAGGGTTGTCGTCAGGCCGGTTGGCCGTTCACGTCATCAGTTATCCAGCATCGCAAAACCAGGTGGGTGGTGCTCGGGTGACAGCGGGGTCAGGCGTTCATCGCGGCTGGCCCCGCATCGAATTCAGTGTGGTGTGCGGCTATCGCCCAGGCGATTCTTGCCAGCTTGTTGGCCAGTGCGCAGACCACGAGATTGGAGTGATGGCGGGAAGCTAATAGTTGGCGGACCCAGTCCGCCAAGGCGCCTTTCTGTCGTTCCAGTTGTATCAAGTACACACGGGCGCACTGGATGAGCAGGCGCCTCTGATTTCGATCGCCGCGTTTACTGATGCCGAGCAACACGGTTTTGTCGCCCGTACCGTGCTGTTTGGGTACCAGCCCGATCGACGCCGCATAGCCTCGGCCGCATTTGAACTGTTTGCCATCGCCCAACTCGGCAGCCAAGGCGCTGGAGGTGATCGGGCCGACACACGGCATGGTCATCAAACGAGCCGCCAGATCATCTTCAGCTGCTTGGCATTCCACCTCCTTGTCCAGCGCTTTGACCTTCCCATCCAGATAGTTGAAGTGCTCATGCAACCCCATCAGAATTTTTTTGATGGAGCCGGAAAATGAACTCATCTCAAGCAATGCTGGAAGCTCTTTGATGGATTTGAAGCCGGGAGCCAGGCTGATACCCACCTCCAGCAGGGCTGCGTGAATCCGATTGACGGTGGCGGTACGGTCTTTGATGAACGACTCACGAACTGAATTGAGCATCGCCAGCGCCTGCTGAGCCTGGGTTTTGGGGTGCACGAAGCGCATTGTGGGCCGGGTCGCCGCCTCGCAGATCGCTTCGGCATCAGCGAAGTCGTTTTTGTTGCTCTTCACGTAAGGGCGTACCAGATGTGGCGCAATAAGCTTGGGCGTATGCCCCAGCTTGGCGACTTCCTGCGCCATGAAATGGGCGCCGCCACAGGCTTCCATCACGACGGTGCAGGGTTCCAGTTTCGCCAGATATTGGGTGAGTGCTGCGCGCGTAAACTTTCTGCGGTGAACCTCGTGGCCGCGATCATCTTGAGCATGAAGATGAAAGGAATGTTTTCCGAGGTCGATGGCGGCAATAGCTACGTTGTTCATGGCAATGATCTCCGATGAGCCCCCTGTGAAAGCTTAGTGGGCGATCACAGGGGGCAGCGGGGGGGGTAGCCATTTCATTAGTTGATTTGTTTACACCGCAGATCCCCTGTAGGAGCGAGCTTGCTCGCGATGGGGCCAGTGGCAACACCACAAATCCCGGACATCTACACTTTACGGATGACGGTTGCGCACTAAACCCGCAAAATGCAACGATTCCGGCAATTACCAACGACATCGCCTGGGCGCGGTGTCGATAAAGCCATCGTTCCAATCAGACTGGGCCTGCTGACTCTATGCGAATGCGCCTTATGTTACTGGGCGGCGGAAATGCCCTTGGGCAGGCGCTGATTCGCCTCGGTGCGGAGGAAGACATCGGTTTCCTCGCCCCCCGCCCGCCGCAAGACGGCTGGGATGCCGCGAGCCTGACACAACTGCTCGACGACACCCGTCCCGATGCATTGATCAACCTTGCCTACTACTTCGACTGGTTTCAGGCCGAGGCAGTGAGCGAATCGCGTCTGGCTGGCCAGGAGCGCGCGATCGAGCGTCTGGCGGAACTGTGCCAGCACCACAACATCGTCCTGCTGCAACCTTCCAGCTATCGAGTGTTCGACGGCTCCCGCGCCACGGCCTACAGCGAAAAAGACGAACCGGTGCCCTTAGGCCTGCGCGGTCAGGCGTTGTGGCGGATCGAACAAAGCGTTCGTGCCACCTGCCCGCAACACGTGCTGCTGCGTTTCGGCTGGCTGCTGGACGACAGCCCGGATGGCGCCCTTGGCCGCTTCCTCGCCCGTGCCGAACAACCCGAAGAACTGTTGATGGCCGACGATCGACGCGGCAATCCAACGCCGGTCGACGATGCCGCCCGCGTGATCATTTCAGTGCTCAAGCAACTCGATTGTGCGGCGCCGCTTTGGGGCACCTACCACTACGCCGGGCACGAGGCGACCACGCCGCTGGCGCTGGGGCAGGCGATTCTGACCGAAGCCCGTAGCCTGCATCCGCTGGCCATCGAAGCCCCGACCGCCCAGGCTCACGCCGCGCGTCCGGACGCTGCCGAAGAGCCGCAACACGCGGTTCTGGCCTGCAAAAAAATTCTGCATACCTTCGGGATCAAACCGCGTGCCTGGCGTGCGGCGCTTCCCGGTCTACTGGACAGGTTCTATCGCCATGGTTGACGGTCCCGTTTTGATCACCGGTGGTGCCGGTTTCATTGGTTCGCACCTGGCTGACGCCCTGCTTGCCAAGGGGCATGCGGTACGGATTCTCGATGACCTGTCCACCGGCAAGCGCAGCAATCTGCCGCTGGACAATCCCGGAGTCGAACTGATCGTCGGTGATGTGGCCGATGCGGCCTTGGTTGCCCAGGCGATGGCTGGTTGCAGCGCCGTGGCGCACCTGGCCGCCGTGGCGTCGGTACAGGCCTCGGTGGACGATCCGGTGCGTACGCACCAGAGCAACTTCATCGGCACGCTGAACGTCTGCGAAGCCATGCGTCAGGCCGGGGTCAAACGCGTGCTGTTCGCTTCCAGCGCGGCGGTGTATGGCAACAATGGCGAGGGCGAGTCGATCGACGAAGACACGCCCAAGGCACCGCTGACGCCTTATGCGGCGGACAAACTGGCCAGCGAGCAGTACCTCGATTTCTACCGCCGCCAGCATGCGCTGGAGCCGGTAATTTTCCGCTTCTTCAACATCTTCGGCCCGCGCCAGGATCCGTCCTCGCCGTACTCCGGGGTGATCAGTATTTTCAGCGAACGCGCGCAGCAAGGCCTGCCGATCACCGTGTTCGGTGATGGTGAGCAGACCCGGGATTTCGTCTACGTCGAAGACCTGGTCGACTTGCTGGTGCAGGCCATCGAGAAGCCCCGGGTCGAAGACGGTGCGGTCAACGTGGGCTGGAACCAGGCGACGACCCTCAAGCAAATGCTCGAAGCACTCGAAGCCGTGGTCGGCAAGTTGCCACCGGTGAGCTACGGCCCGGCGCGTTCCGGTGACATTCGTCACTCCCGGGCGAACAACCAGCGTCTGTTGGAGCGCTTCACTACCACGGAGCAGACTCCGATGCGTGTAGGGCTGGCGCGGTTGTTGGGGCGCTGAGATTCTTGCTGGTACAAAAAAGGCACCCCTGAAGGGTGCCTTTTTTGTGGCTGGAATTTGCGATAACAGCGTGTGCAATTCCTGTGGCGAGGGAGCTTGCTCCCGCTCGACTGCGCAGCAGTCGTAAATCCAGTCACTGCGGTTTGTCTGAGTCACCGCTTCTGCCGGTTTTGGGGCTGCTACGCAACCCAGCGGGAGCAAGCTCTCTCGCCACAACAGCCAGGTTCACCACCACGTGAACGTTCGTTTAGAACTTGTAACCCAGACCAACCATGTAGATGAACGGATCCACATCCACATTGACCTTGGCACGTGTGCCCGGGGCAATCGAGTTGTTCTCGACGGTGGCGCGAGTATCGATGTCGATGTAACGCACCTGGGCGTTGAGCATGACATGGTCGGTCAGCATGTAGTCGGCACCGACCTGCCAGGCCATGCCCCAAGAGTTCTTCGCCTTGAAGTTGCTGAAGCCGGCGGACTGGGCTTCGCTGCCGACGTGTTCGTCGTAGATCCAGGTGTAGTTGATACCGGCGCCAACGTACGGCTGAAACGCGGACTTCGCGTCCAGCGGGTAATACACCACGCTCAGGGTTGGCGGCAGGTGCTTGAGCGTGCCGAGTTTGCCGTTGGCGGCGCTCAGGGCGGTGCCTTTGAGTTTGACGTCATGCTCGAACGGCGTGGCCGCCAGCAATTCGATCCCCCAATTGTTGGTGAGCATGTAGGCGAAGTTCAGACCCAGTTGGGTGTCGCTGCTCATGGTCGCCTTGCCGCCCAGGTCGGCCCCCGCCAGCGGGCCTTGATCAACCTTCACGCTGGAGCTGTCGGCTTTCGGGTTAACGGTGATGGCGCCCGCACGAAGGATGATGTCACCGGCCTCGTGGGCATGGGCGAGCGGGGCTGCGAGCGCGAGGGCAACCAGCGAAGCGCTGAGCATGGACTTGTTCATGGGGGCTCCAAAGGACGTTAAAAATGTTCGATGTCCAATGGTAAGCCGGCTAACTATTCGGTCTTTTGATGCAGCTCAATGAAAGTGGCAAGGGGTAGGAATTTGTGGTGTTTCTGATGGCCTCATCGCGAGCAAGCTCCCACAGGAGGCATGTGATCGCCTGTGGGAGCGAGCTTGCTCGCGATGGCGGACTGACAGTCGACACAAAACGACCTGATTCACTCCGGCAATTCATACAGATAAATCTTGTCCGCCTCCATCTGATACCCGGCATCCGCCAACTCGCTGGTGGTCGCCTTGACCTGCAAAGCGCCCTCGATCCAGTACGGCTGATACAGCTCGTCGAGCTTCACGCCGACTTCGCTTTTGACGTGCACGATCTGGTTCGACGGCGGTGGCGGTACGTGGATGCAGGCACCGAAATACGGCACCAGGAGGAACTCCGTGGTGCGTCCCTCCTCGCTGACTTCCAGCGGCACGATGTAGCCCGGCAGGCGAATGTTCTGGCCATCGAGGGCCTTGACCACCGGTGCGTTGGGCATGTCCTGTTTGGCGGCTGGCGCCGACTCTGCCGAGAGCGCGTTGCTCATCTGCGACAGGTCGTGCAGCGGTGTCATGTTCGGTACTTCTTTGGGCGCATCCGGCGGAATCATCTCCGACCAGGTCAAATCTTTCGGCTGGGCCGCCCACAGGGGAAGGGCGACCAGCATCAACAGCGCAAGTACAGCGCGGGGCATTTTCAACGTCCTCATAAACGGATCGACAGGCCATCGGCCAGGGATTGGCGATAGGCGCGCCAGGCCGGCACGCTGCCCATCAGCAGCGCGGCGATCAGGATGCCACCGAGCAGCGTCCATTCATACTCGCTGGGCCAGGACAGTGGCAGGAACAGGCCATAGTTGGCCTGCACATAACCTTGGGCCGCCGCGATGCACACATACAACAACGCCACACCGGCGATCACGCCCGACAGTGCCAGGGCAAAGGCTTCGAGCACCAGCAACGTCGCGATGTGCCATGGGCGAGCGCCCACCGAGCGCAGGATCGCCATTTCCCGGCGGCGTTCGTTGAGGCTGGTGAGAATGGCCGTGAGCATGCCGATCAATCCGGTCAGCACCACAAACAACGAGACCACGAACAAGGCTTTTTCCGCGGTGCCCATCAGACTCCACAGCTCTTGCAACGCCACGCCCGGCAGGATTGCCAGCATCGGCTCCCCACGGAATTCGTTGATTTCCCGTTGCAGGGCAAAGGTCGAAATCTTGTTGTTCAGACCGAGCATGAACGCGGTGATCGCTTGCGGCGCGAGGTCCATGTTGCGCGCCTGATCGGCCGTGATGCGACCCTCGCCCCGGGCCGGCACGCCGTTATGCCAGTCGATGTGAATCGCTTCCATGCCACCAAGGCTGATGTGCAGCGTGCGGTCCACCGGGGTGCCGGTGCGCCTGAGAATGCCGACCACGGTGAACGGTTTGTCGTCGTGCTTGACCAGGCTGATCGCCGCCACGCCGTGGGCCAGCACCAGTTTGTCGCCGAGTTTGTAGTGCAGTGCCTCGGCCACTTCGGCACCGAGCACCACTTCGAACGGGTCGGTGGTGAAGGCGCGGCCATCGGCCAGTTCCAGGTGTTGCTGGCGGCCGTACTGGTAATGCTCGAAGTAGGCTTCGGTGGTGCCCATCACCCGGTAGCCGCGATGGGAATCGCCGAGAGACATCGGGATCGCCCACTTCACTTTCGGGTTGTTGGCGAAGTGCTCGAAGCTGTCCCAGCGGATGTTGTTGGTGGCATTGCCAATGCGGAACACCGAGTACAACAACAGGTTCACCGAGCCGGAGCGGGCGCCGACGATCAGATCGGTGCCGCTGATGGTACTGGCGAAACTGGCCTTGGCTTCGGTGCGCATGCGCTCCACCGCCAGCAACAGGCACACCGACAGGGCGATGGCGAATGCGGTGAGGATCGCGGTGAAACGGCGGTTAGCCAGGCTGGCCATGGCTAGACGAAACAGATACATCTCAGACCTCGGACGGGGTGGCGGCGCGATTGAGTTCGGCCAGCGACAGGTTGTGGTCGAACAGCGGCGCCAGGCTCTGGTCGTGACTGACGAACAACAGGCTCGACCCGGCTTCGCGGCACTCGGCGAACAGCAGACGAATGAAGTTCTCGCGGGCGTCGTAATCGAGGGCCGAGGTCGGTTCGTCGGCGATCACCAGTTCCGGTTGCCCGATCAAGGCTCGCGCAGCGGCCACTCGTTGCTGCTGGCCGATGGACAGCGAATCGGCGCGGCGACCGAGGATGTTTGCATCCTTCAGACCCAAGTGGGCAAGCAGCGTCGCGGCCGCTTTGTCGACACTGCCGTGGCGTTGTTTCGCCCGTTCGGCGCGCAGTTTCGAGAAGTGGCAGGGGAGTTCGACGTTTTCACGCACCGACAGAAACGGCAGCAGGTTGAACTGCTGGAAGATGTAACCGGTGTGATCGACGCGGAAGTGGTCACGGGCACCGGCCGAGAGTTGCGTCAATTCCTGGCCGAGCAGGCGGATGCTTCCGCGATCAGGTTTCTGCACGCCGCCGAGCAGGCCGAGCAGGGTGGTCTTGCCACTGCCGCTGGGGCCTTTGAGGAACAGGGTTTCCCCACGCTCCAGACGAAACGCCGGGATGTCCAGCAGGGGCGGGTGACCGGGCCAGCTGAAGCCCAGGTCGGACAGTTCGATGAGTGCTTGGGTCATGTGAAACCGGTCAGGTTAGTGGTGAACCCTTGTAGGAGCGAGCTCGCTCGCGAAAAACCTGAGAGCACCGAGGTGAATCAGGCTTGCGGCGTTATCGTTGACGTCCATCGCGAGCGAGCTCGCTCCTACAAAGGGGAACGAGGTGGATTCAGAATTTGAGGGTGGCAGCCTTGGCCGTCACTTCAATGCCTTGCTGCCCGCTCGGGCCGATCAGTTGTACCTGAATTTTCTGGGTGGCCGGGAAACGGGTGAAAATATTCGCCAGGTCCAGCGTCTTCAGTTCCGCCGGTGTGGCGCAGGTGAACTGGTAGTGAGCGTGGATTTCGCTGTGATCATGGTGATGTTCGTGGCCGTCTTCGTCCTTGGCGTCTTCATCGTGATCATCGTCGGCATCGGGCTTGTCGCCGAACAACGGGCTTTCCAGTTCCTGGTTTTCCACCACGCAACCGGCGGCTTTTGGCAGGTTGAACAGGGCCAGTGGTTGCTCAAGTTGCGCGCGGGCGGCGGTGACTTTGGCTTTGTCGGCATCGCTGGTGGCGACATGCTCGAAACCCACCAGGTTCATCGCCGGGCTTTCCAGCTCCAGCTCCAGGGTCTTGCCGTCGAGCGCCGCGTTCAGGCGTCCCACGCCATGTTCGTGGGCACCCAGGCTGCCATGCTCATGATCGTGCTCGTCGGCGGCATGGGCGACGGCCAGAGGCAACAGGGCAAACGGCAGGGCGAGAAGCAGACGACGCATGGCGAGTCTCCGAAATGTAAAATGAAGAAAATGTTATGTAATCTTATAACGTAATTGCGCAGAGTTTGACTGTCTGCTTGGCGTTGCACAAGTCCCATGGGAGCATGCAGGGAAGAAATGTGCAGGAGCAGACCCATGTTGCGAATTCGCGGAAGCATCGGCGACTGGCCGGTGGATTTGACCCTGGAGATGGACGACGCGGACTGGGCGCGACTAGGGGCGCAGTTACAGGTGGAAAAACCCCCGGCCAGCGTGCCAGCGGCGAAACCGCTGAACCAGGATGATGCGCTGTGGCAGATCGCCCGGGATTTGCTACGCAAGGCCGGGCAGCTCAGTGGCCCGGACCTGCTCGATCAACTGGAAGGATTGACTGGCAGCGCGGCGGCGGGCAAGCGCCTGTTGGTGCGCTTGCGCCATAGTCCGGATGTGAAGGTGGAAAGCGGCGCCGATACGCCGATCTATCGCTGGTTGGTGTAGGAGCGAGCTTGCTCGCGAAAGGGCGTCAACGATAACGCGGGAAACCTGATTCACCTCGGTGCTCTCAGGTTTTTCGCGAGCAAGCTCGCTCCTACAAGGCCGGCTTAGTACAGCGCGGCAAACAACTTGCGGCGGTACGTGCTCACCAGCGGGTGGTCATTGCCCAGCAACTCGAACACCTGCAGCAAGGTCTTGTGCGGCAAGCCTTCGCTGTAGCTGCGGTTGCGGATGAACAGTTTGAGCAGTGCATCCAGCGCGGCGTCGTACTGCTGACGGGCCAGTTGCTGAATCGCCAGTTGATAGACCGCCTCATCGTCCAGCGGGTCTTTCGCCAGCCGGGCCTTCAGGTCAGCGGCATCCGGCAAGTCCTTGGCCAAACCGAGAAACTTGATCTGAGCCTTGGCGCCGGCCAGCGCGGCCTTGTGCTCGTCGCTCTTGACTGCATCGAGCACGGCTTGCGCTTCGCCCAGTTCACCGCGTTCGGTCAGGCAACGAGCGTAAAGGATCAGCGCCTTGGCGTTGGTGTTGTCTTCGCCCAGCAGCACTTTGAGCAGGGCTTCGGCATCGGCAAAGCGACTGTCGTCGAACAGCGCCTGGGCCTGTTCGAACGGATCGGCGGCGGCCGGCGGGGGCATCTGTACATGGGGTTCGAGCAGGGCGCGCACGGCGGATTCCGGCTGGGCACCGGCAAAGCCGTCGACAGGCTGGCCGTCCTTGAACAGCACCACGGTCGGCAGGCTGCGGATGCCGAAGCGAGCGACGATGTCTTGTTCGATGTCACAGTTGACCTTGGCCAGCAGCAACTCACCCTGATAGCTCTCGGCAATGCTCTGCAGCATCGGCATCAACACTTTGCAGGGCGCGCACCATTCGGCCCAGAAATCCACCAGCACTGGCTTGTGGAAGGAGTTCTCGATCACCGACTGGTCGAAATCGGCAGTCGTGGCGTCGAAGATGTACGGCGTTTCCTGACTCATGGGCAATCTCTTGGAAGCGTGAATGGGGCAACTATACGGCTTGGTGGGGGGCGCCGAAAGCCGGGTGGTCGTTGGATATGTTTCGTCTGGCAGGACGCCTTCGCGAACAGGCTCGCTTGTATGTTTAGACTTGAAGGGGTGGGTGGGACTAAAGCTCGTCATCTGACTCTGACCAGTACAGACCGTGGGAGACTTCGTCCCACCCCTTCACCTAATGCGCCGATAAGGAATGCATCGGCTCGGACCGACGATAGAAACAAGCCAGCGCAACGGTGAACCCCAACAAGTCTTTAAACCCTAGCTCGGAGGGTGGGCCATGACAATCCTTGATTCTCAGGTGGTCGTTGGTGTGGATGTGGCGAAGGACGAGATTGTTATCTATCGATCCGACCTGGAACGAACCCGAAATGTCGCGAACAAGCGATCAGCCCTGAAGCAATGGCTCAAGACGCTACCTGCGAACAGCGCTATCGCGCTTGAAGCGACCAATATCTATCACCTTGATACAACGGAAATAGCCCATGAAATGGGCCATGACGTTTATGTCATCGATGGCTGTCGCCTCAACAAATACCGCGACGGAATAGGCATGAGGGCGAAAACAGATGCCTTGGATGCCGAACTGCTGGCGCGTTACTTGAGCAGGGAGTCCGACAGACTGAGGATCTGGAGTCCTCCGCCGAAGGCTTACACCCAACTCAAAAGCCTGCTTCGTCGCCGGGCTCAGTTGGTCCGGGGCTGTGTCGCACTCAAGCAAAGCTGGAAAAACGAACCCCTGCTCAAAGAACAGTTCAAGCAGCTTCTGGCCGCCATTGCCCAGTTCGAAAAAACGATTCAGAAAACACTCAAGGAGATTGCTGAGGACGCCGGGATGCAGGATCAGGTGAAGCGCTGCCAGGCCGTCGAGGGTGTCGGGCTCCTGACAGCCACAGCAGCGGCCACAGCGTTTTTGCGTGGAAAATTTGCTAACAGCGACGAATACGTGGCCTTCCTCGGCATGGATCCGCGGGTGAGGCAGTCAGGACAAAAGGATCAAAGGCGTCGACTCTCCAAGCGAGGAGACTCGGAGTTCCGGCGCCTGTTTCACAACAGCGCCATGGCCGCCAGCCGTTCGCCGATCTGGAAACCGTACTACGAGAGTTATCTGGCCAGAGGCCTAAAAGGTACTCAAGCCTTGGTTATCCTGGCACGCAAGCTGGCCAGAGTGATGTTCGCGTTGATGAAAAACCAAAGTGAATACAAGCCTAATTCTATGCTTGGGGGTTCCCCCCAAACATAGAATCTCCCACAGGGGATTTGTGGACGACACGGATCCAGTGTGGGAACGAGCCTGCTCGCGAAGCTTTTAGCCGCGCTGCGCGTGGTACAGGCTCACATGCCGAAACTCGTGGGGCTCGGCCAGGTCCGGCAGGGTCATGGCTTCGAGCATTTCGATGCGTTGGTACAACGGATGACGGAAATCCCTGACGCGGGAGTCCGCCACCAGCGCCTCTCGGCCGCGGCTGAGGAACTGGTCGAGCAGTGGCAGGTTGGCCCGGTCGTACAGCACATCGGCCACCAGGATCAGATCGAAGCGATCGGCCTCGGCGAAAAAGTCCGTCGAATAATTGAGCTGCGCATCATTGAGTTCGGCATTGGCCCGGCACGCGGCAATCGCCAGCGGGTCGAGGTCGCAGGCCACGACTTCGAGCGCCCCGGCCTTCATCGCAGCAATCCCCGCCACTCCGGAACCGGCACCGAAGTCCAGCACCCGCTTGCCTTCAACCCAATGCGGGTTGGCAGCCAGATAGCGGGCCACGGCCAGGCCGCTGGCCCAGCAGAAACTCCAGTACGGTGGCTCATGCAGGATGCGCCGGGTTTCTTCCGGGCTGAAGGCGCGGTCCATGTTGTCGCCGTCGATCAGCCACAGTTTCAAATCGGTTTCCGGCAATGGGCAGGCTACCAGTTGTGCATCACCGAGCAATTCAGCCAAGGCTCGTTGCAGGTCGAGCGGTGCACTCATGGGGCTTTGACGAATTGCAGTTGGCCCAAGGCTTGGGTGGTCGGCTGGCTAATCAGCTGCGACGGCAGGTGCAGGATCAACTGCCCGGACTGACTGGCACGGCCTCGCAGTTCAACGCGGGCTCCGGCCGGGAAGGATTCCGGATTGAAGCGCAGGTGAAACGGCAGCACCTGGTTGTTGCCGATCAGGCTGGAACTGGCGAGCAATTGCTGGGGGCGGTCTTTTTCGTCGATCACCAGCAATGCCAGTTCAACTTCGGCACCTGCCGGTACGCCTTGCAGCGTGCCGCTCAGCTCACGCTGATAGGCGGGCAGCGGGCCGAGTTCGGCGGCCTCCCGGGCTTTCTTCTGTGCTTGCTGCGGCGCCGGGCCTGGCGTTGGCGGCTGGGGCTTGGGTGCATCGCTGCCGCAAGCCACCAGCAGGCTGAAAACACTGAGCAAAATGAGCGGACGTAACGACATTGGTGGCTCCATAAACCTGAATTCCATGGATCAAGTGATCATCCCGTCTGTATACCGCAAACCCTATGGCTTGTCTTGCCACCGGGATGCGCTACCATGGCCCTCCCTTTTTTTGTTGCCTGCCACCATGCACTGTCCCTTCTGCGGTGCCAACGACACCAAGGTCATCGACTCGCGTCTGGTCGCCGAGGGCGAACAGGTGCGCCGCCGGCGTGAATGCCTGGCCTGCGGCGAGCGTTTCACGACGTTCGAGACGGCTGAACTGGTGTTGCCGCGCCTGATCAAAACCGACGGCAGTCGCCAGCCGTTCGACGAAGAAAAACTCCGCGCCGGCATGCAGCGCGCGCTGGAAAAGCGCCCGGTGAGCGTCGAGCGCCTCGAATCGTCGCTGGTGCACATCAAACACAAACTGCGCGCCACCGGCGAACGCGAGGTCAAATCCCTCGTGGTCGGCGAGTTGGTGATGGCCGAGCTGCAGAAGCTCGACGAAGTCGCCTACATCCGCTTCGCCTCGGTATATCGCCGCTTCCAGGATCTCAACGAGTTCCGCGAAGAGATCGATCGCCTGGCCCGTGAACCGGTGAAAGAATGACCACGCCTGCCGAACAAGCCATCCTCGACGCCCACTACATGGCTCGCGCCTTGGAACTGGCGCGCAAGGGGCATTACACGACGCACCCCAATCCGCGGGTTGGTTGCGTGATCGTGCAGGGCGGGCAGATTGTCGGCGAAGGCTGGCACGAGCGCGCCGGTGAACCCCATGCCGAAGTCCACGCCTTGCGCGCGGCCGGTGAGTTTGCTCGTGGCGCCACTGCCTACGTCACCCTTGAACCTTGCAGCCATCACGGCCGTACGCCGCCTTGCGCCGATGCGCTGGTGAATGCCGGCGTGGCCCGGGTAGTCGCGGCGATGCAGGACCCGAATCCGGAAGTCGCCGGTCGCGGCCTGCAACGTCTGGCCCAGGCCGGTATCGCCACCGAAAGCGGTGTGCTGGAAGGCGAGGCGCGCAAGCTTAATCAAGGCTTTCTGAAACGCATGGAACATGGCTTGCCGTTCGTGCGGGTCAAACTGGCCATGAGCCTGGACGGTCGCACGGCGATGGAAAGTGGCGAAAGCCAATGGATCACCGGCCCGGCGGCGCGCTCGGCAGTTCAGCGACTGCGTGCCCAGGCCAGCGTGGTATTGACCGGCGCCGACACGGTGCTGGCGGACAATGCGCGGTTGACCGTGCGCGCCGATGAACTCGGCCTGGACACCGAACAAACGGCCCTGGCCATGAGCCGCCCGCCGCTGCGCGTGCTGGTCGACGGTCGTCTGCGCGTGCCGCTGGACGCACCGTTCTTCAAGGCCGGCCCGGCGCTGGTCGCGACCTGCGTGGCAGTGGAAGAGCAGTACGCCAATGGTCCGGAGTGCCTGATCGTGCCTGGCTACGACGGTCAGGTCGACCTGCGTCAACTGCTGGTCGAACTCGCCGCTCGTGGTGTCAACGAGGTGTTGGTCGAAGCCGGTCCGCGTCTGGCAGGCGCCTTTGCCCAACTCGGTCTGGTGGACGAGTTTCAGATTTTCATCGCCGGCAAGTTCCTCGGTTCCTCGGCGCGACCGCTGCTGGACTGGCCGCTCGCGCAAATGAAGGATGCGCCCGAGCTTAAAATCATCGAAATTCGAGCAGTTGGCGATGACTGGCGAGTCATCGCCATTCCTTTGCCAGCAGCGAGCGTATAATTTCCGGCCATCGCGCAAGCTTTGGCTTTGTTCTCGAGGAGAACCTCATGTTTACCGGCATCATCGAATCCATCGGCAGTATTCGTGCATTGACCCCAAAGGGCGGTGATGTGCGGGTTCACGTCGAAACCGGCAAGCTCGACCTGAGCGATGTCAAACTGGGCGACAGCATCGCGGTCAACGGCGTATGCCTGACCGCCGTCGAGTTACCAGGCAATGGCTTTGCGGCGGACGTCAGTCGCGAAACCCTCGACTGCACCGCCATGAACGACCTGAAAAGCGGCAGCCCGGTCAATCTGGAAAAAGCCCTGACCCCGACCACTCGCCTCGGCGGGCACCTGGTCAGCGGTCACGTCGATGGCGTGGGCGAAGTGGTTGCCCGTACCGAAAACGCGCGCGCCGTGGAATTCCGCATTCGCGCGCCGAAGGACCTGGCCAAGTACATCGCCCATAAAGGCTCGATCACTGTCGACGGCACCAGCCTGACCGTGAACGCAGTCGATGGCGCCGAGTTCCTGCTGACCATCATTCCGCACACCCTGAGCGAAACCATCATGGCGTCGTACCAGCCAGGCCGCCGAGTGAACCTGGAAGTGGACTTGCTGGCCCGTTACCTGGAGCGCCTGTTGCTGGGCGACAAGGCCGCAGAGCCGACCGCCGGCAGCACCATTACTGAAAGCTTTCTGGCCGCCAACGGCTACCTCAAATCCTGAAGCTCAAATTTCGAAAGAAGGGGGGTGCCTTGTGGCGCTCAATAGCATCGAAGAACTGGTTGAAGACATCCGCCAAGGCAAGATGGTCATCCTCATGGATGACGAAGACCGCGAGAACGAAGGCGACCTGATCATGGCCGCCGAGTGCTGCAAGCCCGAGCACATCAACTTCATGGCCAAGCACGCCCGTGGCCTGATCTGCATGCCGATGAGCCGCGAGCGTTGCGAACTGCTCAAGCTGCCGTTGATGGCGCCGCGCAACGGTTCCGGTTTCGGTACCAAGTTCACCGTATCGATCGAGGCGGCCACCGGTGTGACCACCGGCATTTCCGCCGCCGACCGCGCGCGCACCGTGCAAGCGGCGGCCGCCCGTGATGCCAAGGCTGAAGACATCGTCAGCCCGGGCCACATCTTCCCGCTGATGGCCCAGGCTGGTGGCACCCTGGCCCGCGCCGGCCACACCGAAGCGGCGTGCGACCTGGCGCGCATGGCCGGTTTCGAGCCGAGTGGCGTGATCTGCGAAGTGATGAACGACGACGGCACCATGTCCCGTCGCGCCGAACTGGAAGCTTTCGCCGCTGAGCACGACATCAAGATCGGCACAATCGCCGACCTGATTCACTACCGCATGATCCACGAACGTACCGTTCAGCGGATTGCCGAGCAGCCACTGGACAGCGAACTGGGCCAATTCAACCTGGTGACCTATCGTGATTCGGTGGAAGGCGACGTGCACATGGCGCTGACCCTGGGCAATGTCTGCGCCGAAGAACCGACCCTGGTTCGCGTGCACAACATGGACCCGCTGCGCGACCTGCTGATGGTCAAGCAACCAGGCCGCTGGAGCCTGCGCGCCGCGATGGCTGCGGTTGCCGAGGCTGGCAGTGGCGTGGTGCTGTTGCTCGGTCACCCGCTCGATGGCGACGTGTTGCTGGCGCACATCCGCGAAACCGCCGATCAGGCTGCCGTGAAAAAACCGACCACCTACAGCATTGTCGGTGCCGGTTCGCAGATCCTGCGTGACCTGGGCGTACGCAAAATGCGCCTGATGTCGGCACCGATGAAATTTAATGCGATATCCGGTTTCGATCTGGAAGTTGTAGAATACGTGCCCTCCGAATAAGACACCGGGTTTTGGCATCGTTGTTCACTTAAGGCTTGTTTGATTTACTGTGGCGAGGGAGCTAGCTCCCGCTTGGGTGCGCAGCGCCCACAAGAGGGGCCGCTACGCAGCCCAGCGGGAGCAAGCTCCCTCGCCACAACGAGTTGCAAGTGAACACCGATGCGGGTTCCGGCGCTGTATTCGCGGCTAACAAATCACTGAGGGACGCGTAGAAAACACGTCCCGGCTCTTTAAGAGATCTAACGAATGACCCTGAAGACCATCGAAGGTACCTTCATCGCCCCTAAAGGCCGCTACGCTCTGGTAGTGGGCCGTTTCAACAGCTTCGTCGTTGAAAGCCTGGTCAGCGGTGCAGTTGATGCCCTGGTTCGCCACGGCGTAAGCGAAAGCGACATCACCATCATCCGCGCACCTGGCGCCTTCGAAATCCCGCTGGTTGCGCAGAAAGTCGCTCAGAAAGGCGAGTTCGCGGCAATCATCGCCCTGGGCGCGGTCATTCGTGGCGGCACTCCGCACTTCGAATACGTGGCTGGCGAATGCACCAAGGGCCTGGCCCAGGTGTCCATGGAGTTCGGCGTACCGGTTGCATTCGGCGTGCTGACCGTTGACTCCATCGAGCAAGCCATCGAACGTTCCGGTACCAAAGCCGGTAATAAAGGTGCCGAAGCTGCCCTGTCCGCTCTGGAAATGGTCAGCCTGCTGGCGCAGTTGGAGGCCAAGTGATTAGCGACGAAAGCGATCGTTTCAACCCGCGCGATCCAAAGCCTGCGGATGCCGGCAAGCCATCGAAAAGCGTCAAGCGTCGTGAGGCTCGTCAGCTCGCGACCCAGGCGCTGTACCAATGGCACATGGCCAAGCAGTCGCTGAACGAGATCGAAGCGCAGTTCCGGGTCGATAACGATTTCACCGATGTTGATGGCGCGTACTTCCGCGAAATTCTTCACGGGGTTCCGCAGTTCAAGACCGAAATCGACACCGCACTCACGCCTTGCCTCGATCTGACCATCGAAGAGCTGGACCCGGTTGAACTGGCGGTTCTGCGCCTGTCCACCTGGGAACTGCTCAAGCGCGTCGACGTGCCATACCGCGTTGTGATCAACGAAGGTATCGAACTGGCCAAGGTTTTCGGTTCCACCGACGGCCACAAGTTCGTCAACGGCGTGCTCGACAAGCTGGCCCCGCGCCTGCGTGAAGCTGAAGTGAAGGCGTTCAAGCGCTGAAACGCGCTTGATACTTCAATGGGCGAGTTTGAGCTGATCCGCAACTTCTTCGCCGCCGCGCCTTGTGCGCAGGGCGGCGAAGGCGTTGCCCTCGGGATTGGCGATGACTGCGCCTTGCTGGCTGTTCCTCCCGGGGAACAGTTGGCGATTTCTACCGATACGCTGGTGGCCGGTGTGCATTTCGCCGATCCCTGCGATCCGTTTCTGCTCGGCCAGCGCTCGCTGGCCGTGGCCGTCAGCGACCTGGCTGCCATGGGCGCCACCCCGGTTGCCTTCACCCTTGCCCTGACCTTGCCGACGGTGACCGCCGATTGGTTGCAAGCCTATGCCCGTGGTTTGAACCTGATGGCGCAAAGCTGCGGCGTGGCATTGGTTGGCGGCGACACCACCCGCGGGCCATTGAGCTTGACCATGACCGTGTTCGGCCGTGTCCCGAGTGGCCTGGCGTTGACCCGCAGCGGCGCGCGGCCGGGCGACCTGCTGTGTGTCGGTGGCGACCTGGGCAATGCTGCCGGTGCCTTGCCCTTGGTGCTCGGTCAGCGCACGGCCCAAGCGAGCATTACCGAGCCATTGCTGGCGCATTACTGGTCACCGCAACCGCAGCTCGGCTTGGGTCAGGCGCTGCGGGGCAAGGCCACGTCGGCGATGGATATCTCTGACGGCCTGCTCGCGGATTGTGGGCATATCGCGCTGGCCTCGAAGGTCGGCATCGAAGTCGAACGTGATCGTTTGCCGCTGTCGCAGAGCCTGGTCGCCTTTCTCGGTCAAGCGCAAGCACAGGTGGCGGCCCTGAGTGGAGGCGACGATTACGTCCTGGCCTTCACCTTACCGTCCGTCGAGTTGCCGCTATTGCTGGCCGATGGCTGGCCGATCCATGTGATTGGCCGGGTGGTGACGGGGCAGGGCGTGACGCTGCTGGACGCCGATGGCAAGGACATCACCCCGCAAACCCGGGGTTATCAACATTTTCGGGAGTCACCGTGACAGATCATCCCAAACAGGTCCCGGCGGAATTCGTACCGCCGTCGGTCTGGCGTAATCCATGGCACTTCCTGGCGTTCGGCTTCGGCTCGGGCACCTTGCCAAAGGCGCCCGGCACTTGGGGGTCGTTAGTTGCGTTACCCTTTATTCCGTTGTGGCAGATGCTGCCGGACTGGGGTTACTGGCTGATGCTGGGCATCACCATGCTGTTCGGCTTCTGGCTGTGCGGTAAAGTGGCCGACGATTTGCGGGTACACGACCATGAGGGCATCGTCTGGGACGAAATGGTCGGGATGTGGATCACCCTGTGGCTGGTGCCGGAAGGTTGGCAGTGGTTGCTGGCGGGCTTCTTGATGTTCCGCTTCTTCGACATCCTCAAACCGTGGCCGATTCGCTGGATCGACCGGCACGTGCATGGCGGCGTTGGCATCATGCTCGATGATGTCCTGGCCGGGGTGTTCGCCTGGTTGGCGATGCAGGGACTTGTGTGGTTTTTCGCCTGACCGGAAATGTCCAGGCGTTAATCAGGAGAACTGTTAATCGGGAGAAGCAGGGATGGCTCTACGCGGATTGATGGTGCTGGCGTTCGCGATGTTTTGCTCTTTTGCCCTGGCGGGCGGTGGGGTTGCCACGCCGCCGTCGGTGATTCATCTGGCCAGCGAAGACTGGGAGGACTACACCGCCGCTGACGGTCATGGCCTGGGTTGGGACGTGCTGCGACAAGTGTTCGAGCCGGTGGGTGTCAAGGTCGACATCCGCACCGAGCCCTACTTGCGTTCGCTGGGCCTGGCCGAACGCGGCGAGGTCGACGCCTGCGTCGGTTCCTATCGTGACGAATCCGAGGGTGTGCTCTATCCCCATTGGAACTTCGACACCGATCACATCTATGCCTTGGGCCTGGCCAGCAGTCCGGTACCGACCCCGCAAACCCTGGGCAATTATCGACTGGCGTGGATTCGAGGCTACGATTACCAGGATTACTTGCCCAATGTGCGCCGCTTCGACGAGGTGCTGCGGCGTACCGGCATCGTGTCGATGCTGACCCACAATCGTGCCGACTTCTATATCGACGCCCTGACCGAAGTCGATTACGTCATCAGCCGCGCCAAGGATCCGTCCCAGCTGCGGCGCACCCATATTGCAGAGTTGCCGCTGTACCTGTGTTTCGCCAAGACACCAAAGGCACGCAGCCTGATGGTCCTGTTCGATCAGCGCATGGAGCAACTGGTGAAAACCGGCGAGCTGAAACCGATCTTCGAGCGCTGGAAACAGCCGTATCCGTTTGATTCGAATGCTTCCCAGATCCGATGACTGATACAGAACCCTGTGGGAGCGAGCAAGCTCGCTCACACAGGGGAATTGTCTTCAGGGCGTACATCAAACATTTTGATAGTTATCGCCGATAATTCAGCCTAAGCGTCCTCCGGAACCTGCTGTTACAATGCCGGCTCTGCGAATCTTCAGACTTTTAGATCAGGAGCACACCGGTGCCTGTCGTTTTTGTCGCCGCTTCCAAGCTGCCAACGCCTTTTGCGCAATTCACCATGCACGGCTTCCTCGATGAAGCCACCGGCCGCGAGCACGTTGTGCTGAGCCTGGGTGAGATCGCCGACGGTGCCCCGGTGCTCGGCCGGTTGCACTCCGAATGCCTGACGGGCGATGCCCTGTTCAGCCAGCGTTGCGACTGCGGCTCGCAACTGGAGGCCGCCTTGCAGGCCATCGCCCGCGAAGGTCGTGGCGTTTTGCTCTACCTGCGTCAGGAAGGTCGTGGCATTGGCCTGCTGAACAAGATCCGCGCCTATGAGTTGCAGGACGGTGGCGCCGATACCGTTGAAGCCAACGAGCGCCTGGGCTTTGCCGCCGACCAGCGTGACTACGCCATGTGCCTGCCGATGCTGGAGCACCTGGGCGTGAAGTCCCTGCGTCTGATGACCAACAATCCGCGCAAAGTTAAAGCCTTGACCGACATGGGCATCGTGGTCGCCGAGCGCGTGCCGCTGCACACCGGCCACAACCCGCATAACCGACTCTACCTGGCGACCAAGGCCAGCAAGCTCGACCACATGATGGGCAATGAGCATCAGGGCGAGGTAGACCGGGCGTGACCCGCGGTCAGGTGCGACGGCGACTGTCCGTCAACTGGTGGCAATACCTGGCGCTGGCCTTGTTGCCGCTGTTTGTGATCAACGCGGTGTTCGGCCAGAGCGACGCCATCCTGCCGGTGCTGGCGATGCCCTTGTTCATCGCCGGAGTCGCCTCGATGTTTGTCAGCCTGAAGTTTTTCGGTGCTTACAAGCACGCGCTGATCGCCACCCAGAAAGCCCTCGATACCCCTGAAGAACCTGCCGCCTGGATCAGTCTGGCGGCCAAGCGGCGCACGGCATTCCTCGCCGCCGGGTTGCCGGCCTGGATCGGCGCACTGGCGGTGTTCGTCGGTCTCGAAGCGGTGCCGCTGATGCTGCTGGCGCTGTCGACCGCCGTGCTGTTCTACCTCTACCGTATTCCGCGTCAACTCGGTTGATGCGCGCGGTCTGGCTGGCGGTTTTGTTGCTGGCCGCCAGCCGCTCGACCATCGCGGTCGAGCGGGTTGTCAGCCTTGCGCCATCGCTCTCTGAAATCGTCGTCGAACTGGGTTCCGCCGACCTGCTGGTCGGTGTGCTGGACGCCGGTGAGCGACCTGCCGAGCTCAAGAATCTGTCCTCTGTTGGCCGCTATGGCCAGTTGGACATGGAGCGCTTGCTCAGCCTGAAACCCGATCTGTTGCTGCTGTGGCCTGGTAGCGTCGGTCCGGCCCAACGCGACCAGCTCAAGCGCCTGAACATTCCCACCTACGTCGCCGAACCTCATAGCCTGGACCAGCTCGCCGTGCAGATCTAGGCCATTGCCGCTCAGCTCGGCCGGCCTGAGCGCGGCACTTCATTGGCCACCGAATTACGCCAGCGGCTGAATGAATTGCGTCAACGCTATCGACGGGATCGGCCGTTGCGAGTGTTCTATCAAGTCTGGGATCGGCCGCTGTACACGATTGGCGGCGAGCAGATCATCAGCGATGCGCTGGAGGTGTGCGGTGCCCAAAACGTGTTTGCCGATCTGAAACTGCCGGCACCGCAAGTCAGCGTGGAAGCTGTGCTGCAGCGTAATCCCGAAGTGATTCTGGCCAGCGAACAGGCGCAGCTCGATGCGTGGAAAGCCTGGCCGCAGGTGGCGGCGGTGGCACAAGGGCAATTGCGTTTGGTGACGGACAAAGGCCTGGAGCGGCCGAGTGGGCAGATGGTCGAGGCAACCGCCAAGCTTTGCCAGTTGATTGCGCCTGACCACTGACCACTGACCTGTGGCGAGGGGGGCTTGCCCCCGTTGGGCTGCGAAGCGGCCCCAAGTCCTGCAATGGTGTTTCATCAGGCATGCCCCGTCAGCCGGATTGCGGTTGCTGTGCAACCGAACGGGGGCAAGCCCCCTCGCCACAAGTGATCGAGTCTGGCTTTAGATCCCAGGTGTCCAGGTCACCCCGAACATCCACGCCCGACCTTCTTCGCGATACCCATACTGGCTACCTAGGTAGCTGTACAGCGCCCGGCTGTAACCCTTGTCCAGCAGGTTGTCGACCTTCAGCTCCAGCTTGATTTCACGATTGAGCTCCCAACTGCTACGCAACCCCAGCAAGGCATAACCGCCCAACGGCTGTTGATTGTTCAAGTCGTCATAGCTGCTGCTGACCGCTTGCCAGCTGGCGCCAAGGCCAAGGCGATCGAACTGCCGGTCCAGATCCCAGCTCAAGGTGCGCCGTGCGCGACGAGCCAGGGTATGCCCGGTGTCACGGTCGCGCGGGTCGATGATCGCCACGCCAAGATTGCTCTGCCAGTCGAACAGTTCCTGCTTCAGCGCCGCTTCGAAGCCGTTGATCCGCGCCGAGGCGACGTTCTCCGGGCGCGAGTTGCTGCCGAATATGATCGCGTCTTCAAGGTCGGTGCGATACAGCGACGTCTCCAGGCGGCTGCTCTCGGTCAATTGGCTGCGCCATTGCAGCTCATAGCTTTTCGAGGTTTCAGGCTTGAGGTCCGGGTTGCTGAAATCCGGGTAGTACAGGTCGTTGAACGTCGGCGCGCGGAAGCCTTCGCTGTAGGTCAGCAGCACTTCGTTGTCCGGATTCAGCGGCAGGGTGAAGGTGCCGCTCCAGGTGTTCTGGCTGCCGAACTGCTGGTTATCGTCGTGACGCAAGCCCAACTCTGTGGAGAAGCTGTCGGCCTCAAAGCGATGCTGGATGAATGCGGCGCGGTTCCAGCGGCTGTTTTCGTCGAACGCCGTGCTGCTATTGATCCGGTCTTCATACCAGTCGCCGCCCAGCATCAGGCTGTTTCGCTCGTTGAGCGTCAGGTCGTTCTGCCAAGTCACCGAGTCGCGATAGGTGTTGAACACCGTGCGCTCATCGCTGAGCTTGTCGAGGGTCTTCTCACGGTTTTCGCTGTGGCCGAAATCAACGCGGGTTTTCCAGCGATCGTTGACCCGTGCATCGACATAGCTGCTGACGCTGCTCACATCGAAGTCGCTGTAGGGCTGTTGCTGGACCGACTCGAACGTATTCATGTCGAAGCGACCGAAGGGGTTGTCGAACTCGCTCTTGCCACGGTTATCCAGCACATTGGCGCCAACTTCGATATCGTCGGACAGAGCGTGGCTCAGGCTCAGGCTAAACGACTTGTTGCGGTATTCGTCATGGTCGCCGTCGCTGGGATACGACTCGTGAGTGCGATTGATCCCGGCGGTTTCGTCGAGGCTGGCGCCAAAGTTGAAGCGGGTTTTTTCATCACCGCCGGACAAGCCGAGACTGCGCTCCCAGGTCTGGTTGCTGCCAAATCCCACATGCAGCCGAGGTTGCAAGCCCTGTTCGCCGCCACGGCGGGTGAAGATCTGGATCACCCCGCCAATGGCATCGCTGCCGTAAATCACCGAGCGGGAGCCGCGTAGCACTTCCACGCGCTCGACTTGTTCGATGTTGATGTGCTGCAGGTTGCTGTCACCGGAAGTCGAACTGCCGATGCGCTGACCGTCCACCAGCACCAGGCTTTGGGCCGACTGGGTGCCGCGGATGTAAACACCCGGAAGGCTGCCGCGCCCGCCGGTCTGCGAGACTTGCACGCCCGGCACCCGACGCAGCAGGTCGGTGACGCTGTCGGGTTGCAGGCGATCGATGTCGTCGCGGGTGAACACGGTGTTGGCGGCGCTGCTGTCGTTTCGCGCTTCGACCTGGCGGTTGGCGCTGATCAACACGTCGGGCAGTTTCAGGGCCTGGTCGCGTTCGAAGGTGTCGGCCAGCAGTTGACCGGCCGGCAGCAGGGTCAGCGTCAGGGCGATGCGAAAGAAATTCATAACTTTTTTCGTAGAAGCGAAAGAGTACACAGTCCCTGTAGGAGCTGGCTTGCCGGCGATGGCGACCTTGAAAACACCATCGCCAGCAAGCCGGCTCCTACAGGTGTGGTATCGGATTTAGATGTTGAGCAGTTGCAGGCGCTCGCGGATCGAAGCCTCGATCCCCGCTTCATCCAGCCCACACTCAGCCAGCATTTGCGCAGGCTTGGCGTGTTCGACGTAAATGTCCGGCAAGCCCAGGTGCAGCATCGACTTGAGGATGTTTTCGCGGGCGAGGAATTCGCTGACTGCGCCACCGGCGCCGCCCATGATTGCGTTCTCTTCGACGGTCACCAGCAGCTCGTGGCTGCCGGCGATTTCGCGAACCAGTGCTTCATCCAGCGGTTTGACGAAACGCATGTCGACCACGGTCGCGTCCAGCGTCTCGGCGACTTTCAGGGCTTCGGCCAGTTGCACGCCGAACACCAGCAGGGCGACTTTGCTGCCCTGGCGACGAACTATGCCTTTGCCGATCTCGATCGGCTCGAGGTCTTTCTCGATGGTCGCGTTCGGGCCGTTGCCGCGTGGGTAACGCACCACCGCCGGGCCTTCATACAGGTGACCGGTGGTGAGCATCTTGCGCAGTTCGTTTTCGTCGCTCGGGGTCATCACCAGCATGCCAGGGATGCAGCGCAGGTACGAAAGGTCGAAACTGCCGGCGTGGGTCGGACCGTCTTCGCCCACCAGGCCGGCGCGGTCGATGGCGAACAGCACGTCGAGATTCTGCACGGCGACGTCATGCACCAACTGGTCGTAGCCGCGCTGCAGGAAGGTCGAATAGATGGCCACCACGGGTTTGGCGCCTTCGCAGGCCATGCCGGCCGCGAGAGTGACGGCGTGCTGCTCGGCAATGGCCACGTCGAAGTAGCGCAGCGGGAATCGTTCGCTGAAAGCGACCAGGTCCGAGCCTTCCTTCATCGCCGGGGTAATCCCGACCAGGCGCGGATCGGCAGCCGCCATGTCGCATAGCCATTCGCCGAACACGCCGGAGTATTTCGGGCCGCTGGCCTTTTTCGGCGCGGCAGCCGGAGCATCCAGCGGTTCGAGTTTGGTGATGGCGTGGTAACCGATCGGGTCGACTTCCGCCGGGGCGAAGCCTTTGCCTTTCTTGGTGACGATGTGCAGGAACTGCGGGCCTTTCAGATCGCGCATGTTGCGCAGGGTGGCGATCAGGGTCGGCAGGTCGTGGCCATCGATCGGGCCGATGTAATTCCAGCCCAGCTCTTCGAACAGCGTGCCGGGAACCAGCATGCCTTTTGCGTATTCTTCGGTGCGACGGGCGATTTCCCAGGCACCGGGCAGGCGCGACAGCACTTTCTTGCTGCCTTCGCGCATGCTTGCGTAGGTGCGGCTGGAAAGGATCTTCGCCAGATAGTTCGACAAGCCACCGACGTTGCGCGAGATCGACATGTCGTTGTCGTTGAGGATCACCAGCATGTTGGCGTCCACTTCCGGCGCATGGTTGAGCGCCTCGAACGCCATGCCCGCGGTCAACGCACCGTCGCCGATCACCGCGATCGCCTTGCGATCACTGTTTTGCAGGCGGGCGGCAATCGCCATGCCCAGCGCGGCACTGATCGAGGTACTGGAGTGGCCGACGCCAAAGGTGTCGTACTCGCTCTCGGAGCGACGCGGGAAGGCTGCAATGCCGTCCTTCTGGCGCAGGGTGCCCATGCGCTCGCGACGACCGGTGAGGATCTTGTGCGGATAAGCCTGATGACCCACGTCCCACACCAGCCGGTCGTCCGGGGTGTCAAAGACGTAGTGCAGCGCGATGGTTAGCTCGATCACGCCCAGGCCTGCACCGAAATGCCCACCGGTCTGGCCGACCGTGTAGAGCAATTCCAGGCGCAACTCATCGGCCAGGGTTTCCAGCTCGGCTTCGCCTAACCGGCGCAGGCCGTCCGGCGTATTCGCGCGGTCGAGCAGGGGCGTGGTTGGGCGCTTGCGGGGAATCTCATGAAACGTCGTGGGCATCAGGCGAATCGTTATAGGTATAAAAGATGCGGCAGTTTACCTGATGCATCGTCCCCTGCCCACGCGTTGGTCCTTTTTGGCGGAATCGCCGTCAGCTGCGGCGATCGACGATATACCGGGCCAGATCACGCAATGGCTCGGCGGCCGCGTCAAACGGTCGCAGTGCGTGCAAGGCCTGATCGCGCAGTTCCAGGGCGTAAGCCTTGGCCGCTTCGAGACCGAGCAGGGCCGGATAGGTCGGTTTGTCCCGGGCAATGTCGGCGCCCTGGCGTTTGCCGAGTGTTTCGGTATCGCTTTCGACGTCGAGAATGTCGTCCTGCACCTGGAATGCCAGGCCAATGGCCTGTGCATAAGTCTGCAGGGACTTGAGTTCGTCTTTCTCGGCACGGCCGCTGGCCAGGGCGCCGAGTTTGACGCTGGCCTCGATCAACGCGCCGGTCTTGTGCCGGTGCATGTATTCCAGGGCTTTCTGGTCGAGCTTCAGGCCGACCGAACCGAGGTCGATGGCCTGACCACCGACCATGCCCGCCGGGCCTGCCGCCAGTGCCAGGGCGCTGACCATTTGCAGGCGGATTTCTGCATCCGGCGCGCTCAGGCGTGGGTCGAGCAGCGCGCTGAAAGCCAGGCTCTGCAGACCGTCACCGGCGAGGATCGCGCAGGCTTCATCGAATTTTTTGTGGGTGGTTGGCTGGCCGCGACGCAGATCGTCATCGTCCATCGCCGGTAAATCGTCGTGCACCAGTGAATAGGCGTGGATCAGTTCCACGGCACAGGCCGCGCCGTTGGCTTGCTCAGGCTTGCCGCCCAGCGCTTCGCACGCGGCGTAGGCCAGAAGAGGGCGCACGCGTTTGCCGCCATTCATCACGCTGTAGCGCATGGCCTCGTACAGCCGCGCCAGCTCGGGGCTCGGTGCCGTGAACAGTGTTTCCAGAGCCGCATTGACGCGGGCCTGGCTGGTGGCCGAGTAGGCTGCAATCATTCTGGTTGGTCCGCGTCGAAGGGTTCCTCTGCCAACTCGCCATCACGCTCGAGCAGCACTTGAACCTTTTGCTCGGCCTGGGCCAGCGCCGCCTGGCAATCGCGGGTCAGACCGATGCCTTGCTCGAAAGCGGCCAGCGAGTCCTCCAGCGACAATTCGCCATTCTCCAGACGCTCCACCAGCGTTTGCAGGTCGGCGAGGGACTGTTCGAAATCCAGTGCAGCTTTTTTGCGGGCCATGGCGGCGATTTCCGGTTGACGTTAAACCGGCGCGACACTAGCAGATAGGGGGTTCAGGGGCAAATGAGCAGGGGTGTTGGGTGCGATGGTTCCAGGGCTCAGGATTGCGCCTTATCGGGATATTTGATCTGGTAACGAGTGCTGCGCCCACCACCGGGCAGGCGTTGCAGGCAGTCTTTGTTCAGCAGTTCGGCCAGATGACGGGTCGCGGTTGCTTTGGATACTTTGGCCACGGCCTGGTACTGAGCCGCGCCGATACCGTGCTCGAAGCCTCTTTCGCCGCCATCGAGCAAGCGATTGAGTACTTTGGTTTGTTCGGCCGACAACTCGGATGATTGGTGCGCCTGCCAGAATCGCGCCTTGCCCAGCACATTGTCGATTCTCGTCATGGCTTGTTGCAGGCTGCGCAGAAGCGTTTGCAGGAACCATTCCAGCCACTCAGTGATATCGGTCGTAGCTTTCTGACTGTTTTCCAGCATCCGATAGTAACCGGTGCGATCCTCAAGAATGCTCGCCGACATTGCGTAAAAACGAATCGCCTGAGCCTCGCCCTGTGCCAATGCCAGATCGGTGATGGTGCGCGTGAGACGACCATTGCCGTCGTCAAAAGGGTGGAGTGTGACAAACCAGAAGTGGGCGACGCCAGCTCGCAGCAATGGGTCCAGGCTGTGTGAAAACGCACTGAGTACGTCGATAACGGAGAGTTGCGTGCGTTGCCTGCGAAACAGCAGACGGAAGCGCGAATTACCTTAGTCAGCTACATAGGTGTTCGTAAATGCGATTTGGGCCGCGCCAGCGGCCCAAATCGCTACTAACGGGCGAGCAAGCGGCTGGACTCACGCCCTGATCGCTTCAAGCAATCCTGCAATGCCGAAGATGCTCATCATTCGCTTGAGGTTGTAGGCGAGCACATGAAGGCTCATCTCGGTGCTTACCCTCGGCAGGGTTTTGGTCAGGAAGTGGGTACTTCCCATCCAGTATTTGAGCGTTCCAAAAGGATGTTCAACGGTCTGGCGGCGACGCCTCATCATCGTTGGATCATGATCCAGCCGAGCCTGCATTGCATCGACTACGGCTTCATGTTCCCAGCGCTTTACCCGGCGTTCTTTACTCGTGGTGCATTGCTTTTGCATTGAGCAGGACTGGCAGCCCGAGAAGTAGTAACAATGCAATAACATGCCGTCTTCCACCGACGAATACCGCCGGGTCAGTAACTGTCCCGCTGGGCATCGATACTCGTCCGATGCAGCAACGTAGATGAAGTCCTGCTTGCCAAATCGGCCTTCGGCTTTGCTGCCAGATGTGAGGGGTTTCGGTACGAAGGTAGTGATGCCGGCTTGCTCGCAAGCAAGGATTTCCAGACCTTTGTAATAGCCTCGGTCGGCCACCACCGTTAGCGATTCAGCCTCGATTTCTTCACGCGCCTGGTTCGCCATATTGCTCAGTTGCCCACGATCATTACCAACATTGGTCACCTCATGGGCAATGATCAGATGGTGTTTGTCGTCGACAGCTGTTTGGACGTTGTAACCAACTGTTCCGGTGCCTCGGCCGCTCGTGGCCATTGAGCGTGCATCTGGATCGGTAAGAGAGATTTGCTGGTCTGGACTGTCGTGGAGCTGCGCCTCGATGTCCTTGAGTTTCTGCATCTGCTTTTTCAGCGTTTCTATCTTTTCTTTCAACCGCTCGGCCTTGGCCTCGGCTACTTCGGGTGTTGCCCGATCCGCCGAATCCATCGCTGTTAGATAACGGTCAATGCTCTGTTCAATCTGCTGCATGCGTGCCTTCACTTTGCCCTGGGTGAAGTTACGGTCGCGATTATTGACGGCTTTGAATTTGCTGCCATCGATGGCGATGATTGATTGGGAGAAGAGATTGAGGTTGCGACAAAGCACTACGAATTGCCGGCAGACGCTGCGAATAGCTTTGCCGTTGTCTTTGCGAAAGTCGGCAATGGTTTTGAAGTCCGGAGCCAAACGTCCCGTCAGCCACATCAACTCGACATTGCGCTCGGCCTCGCGCTCCAGCCGGCGGCTGGACTGAATCCGATTCAGGTAGCCGTAGATATAGATCTTCAGCAAGATCGCTGGATGGTAGGCCGGACGCCCCGTTGCAGCAGGATCAACACCTTCAAATCCAAGTGCACCCAGGTCGAGTTCATCGACGAAAACGTCGACCACTCGCACTGGATTTTCTTCGGCTACGTAATCGTCCAAGCACTCAGGCAGCAACGTGACTTGCGTCCGAGCCTCACCTTCAATGAATCGCTTCATGATCGCCCCCAATACGATCTAGACGATCAGAAGGTTAGACAAACACTGGCGTTTTCACACAGCCTGGGTCGAGCCCGGCCCGACTTCGGCCGTTCTCAAACCACTCGAGGAAGATGTCGAGTTGACGCACAAGGCCCAGTCGAGGCGGCGCTTCGAAGTGCACGGTCGGCTTGTCGAGACGACCGGAGACGACCTGCATCGGTTCATCGCCTCGTAATGCACCGACATGAATCGCCCGGGCGGCGAGGTCGCCGTCCTGCTCTGGAAACAACCATTCATGCCAGCGCAGCAAGCGATCCATCGTCAGCGGCTCGGCAAATTGCTGCGTTGCATCGAGCACCAATTGCGCAAGACCTTCACTGCGTTGGCTGACCCTGTCGCCATCCAGTGGGTCCATGCCCAAGCGTCGAGCCAGTGACGAACGAACGGAGCCGACGTTCAGTTGTTCACCTTCGATGGCCGATGAGGTGACGATGTTTTGCAACAATGCATCCAGCTCACTTTGCGCGCTCAACGAACTGTCCACGGAACTGGCCATGCCCATCAACCGGCCCTGCGCTTGAACGCACTCGCGCAACAAGGGCGCCAAGCGTTCCGCATTCCAGGTGAAACCCGGCCAATCAGGTTGCTGCCATATCCATGTTGGTGTCATGAACTTGATGCTCTGGAGGGGATGAGCCGATTGGAAAGGCTATTCGGCTCATATAGTGAGCCGAATATGTCGTGTATTCGGCTCACCGTCCACCCACCGCAGTTTTGCAGGCGTCTAATTGTTAATGAGTGCCCGACTGGCTAACCTTCGGGCCCTATACGACCTGGCAGTCACGGGTCTTTCAGACGAAACGCTGTATCCACATCTGTAACGCGCCGAGGATCGAGCGCAAGGTTTCGTCATGCATGGCAGGAGGCGTCACATGCGCTCATTTCTTTTGCTGCTGATCGGGTTGGTTTTTGCGCCCGTGATTCTGGCTGCGCCGAATGCCGAGTTGTCGGAACCGGTGGGCGGGTGGCGTTACAACGGTTTGCTGGACCGTAGCGAAAACCCGCAAGTCGCCTATCCCACGCCGCCAATTGATCGGGGCGTGCAGCGCAATCGCACGATGATCGAGGGCCAACTGAAGGCCCTCGGTACCCAGCGCGGACCGCACACCTTGGCGGTCAACGGCAATCCGCTGAATCTCTATACCGACGAGCAAGGACGCTTCGCCCGGCCCTATGCGTTTGGCGCCGGTTCCAACAGCGTCGAAGTGCGTAGCGCCGAAGGCCAGTCCCTCAAGCGTGTTCAGTTCTATGAAGCCAACAATCTGCGCACACCGGTGCGGATTCGCGTGGTGTTGGGTTGGGATGATCCGAAGGCCGAACTCGACTTGCACATTGTCACGCCCGACGGCCAGCATGCCTTCTGGGCGCACTCGGCCTTGACCAATGGCGGCGGCCTCGACCCTGATGGCGTCGATGGCCCGGGCCCGGAAATGTTCACCATGACCGCACCGCTGCATGGCACCTATCTGGTTTACGTGAACTATTGGGGCAACTTCGGCAGCGGCGGCTATAACTTCGATGAGGCCAGCAACCAGAACGAGGTGATTACCTCGCAGATCAACCTGGTGCTCAACGAAAACACCGTCGATGAAAAACGCGAGACCTTCATCGTGCCCCTGCGCGCAATCGGCGACCTGCTGCTGGTCAAGACTTTCAACTACTAGGCATCCCCGCTCCACGGATGAACATCGGGTTTTGTGAACATGAGTGATAGCACCGTTACTCCGGCCGCTGGCGTACCTGCGGCCAAACCTTCCCTGCATTGGCCGACGCTGCTGATCGGGTTATGCCTGGTCGTTGGCGTGGCGGGTGGATTGAGCTGGTTCATGCACAAGCCCAAGGCCCCGGCGCCGGTGTTGGCCAGTGACAAACTGGGCATGAGCCGCCCGGATGGCTTGCTGGAAACCCATTCCCTGAGCCAGTTGCCCAAGGACCTGCTGGCGGTGCCGTTCCTCAAGGAAACCCTGACCGAAGATTTCGTCTTCTATTACGAAACCCACGCCGATCGCCTGGGCTTGATCGGCAGCTTGCGGCGGATCATCTACGAACATGACCTGAAACTGCAGGACACCCTGATCGAGCAGTTGTTCGATCAGCCTGCCGACATAGCGTTGTGGCGCGGGGCGGATGGGCGCCTCAAGGATTTCCTGCTGGTGATGGATCGCGGCGGGCTGGCCAAGGTGCTGGAGCCTATGGCCAAAGTGGCGCTGGACGACTCGCAACTGAGCAAAGTCGCTGACGTGAAGGTCGGCAGCGAAGACGTGGCGCTCTATCAACTCAATTACAACGCCAGCAAGGCACTGCTTTTCGCATCCCGTGGCGACAAACTGGTGGTGCTGTCCAATCCGGCAAAACTCTACGATCCGCAAAGCGGTGCAACGGAGGAACCGGGCAGCGTGTCGACCACGGCCATTGCCGCGCTGCTCAATGGCGACAAACTGTTTCCCGAAGCCTTCGGCCTGCCCCCTCGTGCGCCTGAGGTAAAACAGCGTCTGTCGGTAAATGCCAGCGTGTTGGCCATGGGGTACCAGCGTTTTATCCCGAACTTTGCCGGGCTGCGTTTCGACATGGACGACAAGGGCTGGCACAGCTTCCTGGCCATGGATGAGCTGGAAAATCAGCCGGACTTCGATTTCAAACCGATCTGGCAAGCCATGCCCATGGGCGCCAGCGCTTGCGTGGCGTTGCCGCTGGCGGCCGAACAACAGAAACCGCTGCTGGTGAAACTCGGTGCGCAGGAGAAGGTGGCCCAGGCGCTGACTGAACACATGGCCGGCGCGGCGGGCCTGTGCTGGTATGCCGATTCGCGGTTGTACACACCCTTGCTGGTGGCCAGCCTCAACGATGACGACGGCGGCCAACTCGATGGGGATTTGGGCAGCCTGTTCGGCTCGATGGTCGGCGCCTACGAGAGCAATGTCGAAGAGGGTGCATTCCCCGTAGTGGAAAAACAGGAAGGCCTGAGCCACCAGTGGCTACGTCAGGTCAGCTCCAGTTTCGGTCCCTATGCGGCCAAGGAAGCTCAAGATCCCGACGCCATCAGCGGCAAGGCGTTCATGCGCGTGAGCCTGGCGCGTCACGGTTCGACGCTGCTGTTTTCCCTCGATGACAAGCTGGTGGACAAGGCCCTGGGCACCCTCGATAAACGCTTCCCGCCAATGGCCGACGTGGTGCCCAAAGACCTGCTGATGCCGGTCTATTTCGGCCCGGATTCCATGGCGCAACTGATGCAGCAGGAAACCCTCGACAGCCTGCCCCAGGACATGGAACCGGTGTTCTACAACGCTGCGCAAACCTACCTGATCCCGAAACTGCGCAAGCTCGGCGGCAACGGAAAATACGCCCTGATCTTACCCGAAGGCAGCGAGCCGGACGGCCACTGGCAGTGGTTGCCGCTGGAGTGGAAAGCGCTGTGACGGCATTGATCCGCAGTCTCGGCCTGTTGGTGCTGTTGCTGAGCGCGGGTGCCCGCGCTGTCGAGGCGCCGTCGCTCGACCCGCAGCAATCCCAGGTGTTCCGCGCCTGGTTCGTGCGCATTGCCCAGGAGCAACTGAGCCAGGGCCCGAGCCCACGTTGGTATCAACAGGACTGTGCTGGGCTGGTGCGTTTTGCCGCCAATGAAGCGCTCAAAGTCCATGACGACAAATGGCTGCGCAGCAATGGCCTGTCCAATCGTTACCTGCCACCGGAACTGCAGCTGAGTGATGCCCAGCGTGGCCTCGCCCAGCAATGGCAGCAGGGCGGCGGCAAAGTCGGGCCATATGTCAATGCGATCAAATTGATCCAGTTCAATAGCCATCTGGTCAGTCGTGATGTGTCACAGGCGCGTCCTGGCGACCTGATGTTTTTCGATCAGGGTGACGACCAGCACCTGATGATCTGGATGGGCCGCTACATCGCCTATCACACCGGTACCACCACCCCCACCGACAACGGCATGCGTTCGGCAAGCCTGCAGCAACTCATGACATGGAAGGACACCCGATGGATACCCGACGCAGCCAACCCCAACTTCATCGGCGTCTATCGACTGAATTTTCTCTCCCAATGACCGGTGCCCGCATGCTGCGTTTACTGTCTCTGATGTTGGTGTTGGTACTGCCTTTCTCGGCGGTTCATGCTGAAGACTCGGTCCCGGCCAGCGGCTATGCGCCTGTGGCCGGCGAGAGTTTTTTTCTGCTGGCCGACAGCAGTTTTGCCAGCGATGAGCAGGCGATGGTGCGCCTCGAAGCACCGGGCCGCGACTATCGCCGGTTTCGCATGGAACCCTACGGTGGTGCTGACATTCGGGTGTACCGCATCGACAAACCACTGGATTTCCTCAAGCGCCAGAAGAACCTGCATCGGGTGGTCAGCGATGGCCAGTTCAAGGGTGAAGGTCTGTCCAACACCCTCGCGTACCTATGGGACAACTGGTATCGAAAATCCCGTCGGGTGATGCAGCGGGCGTTTTCCTACGAGTCGCGTAAACAAGTCACCGAAGAAGTGCCTGAGCTGAAGATGGGCAACGCGATGGCCGCGCCAACGCCCTACGATGCGCAGCCGCAATTCGCGCTGATACCGGGTTTGCCGGTGGTCAGCCAGTTCCGTTATCCGTTGTGGCAGGCCAAGCCGATCCAGCCACCTGCCGGGGTGAACCTGGCCGGGTCTTCCAGTGAGTTCGTCAGTGTCGCGCCGGGCAACGTGTACATCCCGTTGGGCAATCTCAAACCGGGTCTTTATCTGGTGGAAGCGCTGATTGGCAAGTACCGCGCGACCACCATGGTGTTCGTCTCCAACACCGTGGCAGTGAGCAAGATTGCAGGTGACGAGTTGCTGGTGTGGGCCGCGCGCAAACACGAAGGGAGCTCGGTGCCGAAGGTCAATGTGCTGTGGACCGATGGCCTCGGCGTGATGAGCAGCGGCGCCACCGATACCGATGGTTTGCTGCGCCTGAAACACGTCAGTCCCGAGCGTTCGTTCGTGATTGGCGAGGACGAAGAAGGCGGGGTTTTCGTCTCGGAAAACTTCTACTACGACAGCGAAATCTACGACACCAAACTCTATGCCTTCACCGACCGGCCGTTGTATCGGCCAGGAGATTGGGTGTCGCTGAAAATCGTCGGACGTGAATTCAAGAACGCGCGGGACTCGGTGCAGCCAAGCGCTGCCGACGTCAGCGTGACTGTGCTCGATGCGACCGGCACGGCGCTGCAATCCCTTGATCTGAAACTCGACTCCAAGGCTGGCACTCAAGGCCGATTCCAGTTGCCGGACAACGCCGTGGCCGGTGGCTATGAACTGCGTTTGAGCTACAAGGATCAGGCTTACAGCAGCGCCTTCCGCGTCGCTGAGTACATCAAGCCGCACTTCGAGATTTCCCTCAACCTGGCCAAGCAGGACTACCGCACCGGCGAGCCGGTCAAGGGCAGCCTGGTATTGCTGTACCCGGACGGCAAACCGGTGGCCAATGCCAAATTGAGCCTGAGCCTGCGTGCCCAACAGCTGTCGATGGTCGATAACGAACTGCAATACCTCGGGCAATTTCCGGTGGAGCTGACCAGTACCGAATTGACCACCGACGCCAAGGGCAACGCGTCCCTCGACTTGCCGGCCGCCGACAAACCGAGTCGCTACATGCTGACCGTGTTCGCCAGCGACGGTGCGGCGTATCGGGTGAAGACCACCAAGGAAATCCTCATCGACCGCGGCGCGGCGAATTTCCGATTGAGTGCGCCCCGACGCTTCAGTGCGGTGGGTGACAAGGTTGCCTTCAGCTACACCCGCGAAGGCGAGCAGGCCGAAGCGGTTTCTCCTGGCAGTTACGACTGGGTACGTCTGGAAGACCAGAGCACCGGCGAGGGCAAGCTCGCGGCTACCGACAAAGGTTTCACCCTGGCCTTCGATCGGCCGGGCACCTACAACCTGACGCTCAAGGATGACCATGGCCGGGTGGTTGGCGCCACCGGTCATTCGGTCACGGGCGAAGGTGTCAAAGCCGTACCCGGCACGGTGGAAATCGTCCTCGACAAGCCCGAGTACATCACCGGCGATGAAGCGCTGGCACTGATCACTTTCCCCGAGCCGGTCAGCGATGCGCTGCTGTCTCTGGAGCGCGACAAGGTCGAAGCCACTGCGTTACTTTCCAAGGGCGCTGACTGGCTGAAGCTGGAAAAACTCAGCGATACCCAATACCGCGCGCGCATCCCGGTGAAGGACGGTTTCGCGCCGAACCTGACCTTCTCGGTGCTGTACACCAAGGGCGGTCAGTACAGTTTTCAGAACGCTGGCATCAAGGTCGTAACGCCACAGATCGACGTGGCCATCGCCACCGATAAAGACACCTACCAGCCGGGTGAAACGGTCTCGGTGGACCTGACCACGCAGTTCGCCGGCAAAGCGATTCCCGCGCACCTGACGGTCAGCGTGGTCGATGAAATGGTCTACGCCCTGCAACCGGAAGTGGCGCCGAGCATCGACCAGTTCTTCTATCACCCACGGCGCAACAACGTGCGCACCAGTGCCAGTTTGTCGTTCATCAGTTATGACGTCGCCTTGCCAGGCAGCCCCGGTGCACCGGGCAAAGCCAATCGCAGTGAGCGTGGCGTGAAGGTGCTGGAGCGGCCGCGTCGCGAGGACGTCGACACGGCAGCGTGGCAACCAGAGTTGCTGACCGATGCCAACGGCAAAACCCGCTTCACCTTCAAGATGCCGGACTCCCTGACCCGCTGGCGCATCACCGCCAGGGCTATCGCCGATGACGGTCAGGTCGGACAGAAGAAGCTATTCATACGCTCGGAAAAACCGCTGTACCTGAAGTGGAGCGGCCCGAGCCGATTCCGCGTTGGTGACAAACCGGACCTCGGCGTGTTCGCCTTCAGCCAGGCCGAGAAACCGGTCAAGGCCGAACTGGTGACCCATTTCGCCGGCAACGAACAGCGCGTGCCGGTGACCCTGAACAGCGGCATCAACTACATCCCGTTGCCGGCGTTTGAACTGGCCAATGGCGAGTGGAGCGCCGAGCTGGTGCAGGACGGCAAAACCGCTGATGCGGTGACGGTGCACCTGAGCGCGACCGGTGAAGGCTGGCAGGTGACGCAATCGCAGAGTCTCGATGTGAGCAGCGGCGATACACCGCTGACTCTGCCGGCAGACGCGACCGATATTCGCCTGCGCCTGGATGACAGTCCGCAAGCGTTGTTCCGTTCGGCCCTCGATGATCTGTTGAGCTACCCCTACGGTGGCGTCGAGCAAACCGCCAGTCGCCTGCTGCCATTGAGCATCGCCTATCCGACGCTGGCGGCGAATCCGCAGATCCGCGATCGCTTGCGCCTGATCATGCAAAACAGTCGTCTGCGCCTGGTACAAATGGCTGGCCCTTCGGCGAGCTTCACCTGGTGGGGCATGGACGGCGAGCCGGATGCGTTCCTCACGGCCTACGCCTATTACGCCGACTGGCACGCCAGCCAGGTGCTGGAACTGAGCCTGCCGCCGGAGCATTGGCAGCGGGTGCTGGAGGTCTACGCCAAGCAGGCGAAGAACACGCCGCTGTTGCAGCGGGCGCTGATCCTGTCGTTCGCCAAACAGATGCAGTTGCCGGTCAACACCTTGCTCAGTGGCTTGATGGATGACCTGGCGAAAGCGGGCGAGGGCACTGCCGCGAACCTGATGGAAGACGGTGAAGACAGCCTTGTCATGGGCGATCCGGATTCAGCCTTGGGGCTGGCTGCCGCACGAGTGCTGACGGCATCGCTGGCCAGGCAAGCAAAGGTCGCTTTGCCGGACGCGTTCAATCGGCAACGGGTCGATGCGCAGCAACGTCTGGCGGTCAGTTCCCAGCCGTTTGCCGAAGCGCTGAACCTGTCGCTGCAACCTTTCGATCCGGCTCACGCTCAAGCGTTGTTGCAACGTCTATTGCCGCAGCAATCGACCCTGGAGCGTGCGTTGGCGCTCACCTGGCTGCAACGCAGCATCGAGCAGGCATCGCCCACTATCGCGTTGGCACCGGGTGAAGGCTGGAAGAAGCGGTACGGGGTTTCTGGTGAGATGTATTGGACGTGGCAGGGGCCTGCGCCAGTGCCGACGGTATTGACGCTGACCGGGGTGCAAGAGCGTCCGCTGCGCGCGGCATTGAGCTACCGCAGCCAGCAACCGGCGGTCGAACCGATGGCCGTGACCATCACTCGTCGCCTGTCGCGACTGGTGCCGGGGGATGAAGCCTTCACCTTCAAACTCGAAGCGGTCGGTAACGCGCCGCTGTCCAGCGACAACCTCTATCTCGATGAAGTGATCGTCACCAGCAAAGCCGCCAAGCCACTGCGCTATGGCCTGCTGGAAGTGCCGCTGCCACCCGGTGCCGATGTCGAGCGTACAACCTGGGGCATCAAGCTCATGGGCAAGGCCGGCACCGAGCCGACGGCGCTGGAGAAGGCGCGATTCGAGCCGGGGCAAATGGCTTATGCGGTTCCGGTCGATGCCTTGAGTGGCGAATTGCGCCTGCGGCACCTGGTGCGTTTCTCGCAGAAGGGGCAGTTCAACTTGCCGCCGGTGCGTTTCACTCAGGTTTATGCGCCGCAGCATCAGGCACTGGAGCAAAAGGCAGCCCTTGGCCAGGTCACGGTTCACTGACGTGCACAAGCTGCTGATGGCTTGGTTGCTGTGTTTGATCCCTGCGCTGGCGACGGCGCAGGACGAACCACTGCGCCTGGCCTTCAAAGGCGATTTATTGTCGTTGAGCCGAACTCAAGTGATCGCCCGCGAGCCACTGCCGCAGACTTTGCAGACACCCTTGGGCAGTGTGTGGAAGTTGTTCGTCTATGCCTGGCTGGTGGATACCGGTGCCCAAGAGCCGGCTTATGAGTGCCGCGGCCAGTCGAAGGAAGAGGTTTATTGCTGCACGGCGGGCGGCAAGATCGAGCGTGATCAGGCATTGGTGAAATCGTGTGGTTTGTACTTTGAGCCGGTACGGCTGGGTATCAGCGATGCCGATTGGCGAACCTTTTGGCAAGCGCGGCAGGCGCCGCAATGGTTGCTGGAATTACCGTTGTTGCAACCGGCCACAAGGGTTTCGGTGGCGCAGTTATTGAAGGTGCTTTCGGTGCTGCCGGCGCAGGACCAAGCCCGACGTGTATTGCTCGATGTGATGCTCAATGCCGCCGATGGCCATGTTGTCGGCGAACTCGGCAGCCGTCTGCGAGTGAAGACCTGGAGCTGGCTGGCGGATCAGGATGCAACCTCGCGTCAGGGCGGGTTTGCCGGTTGGACGGCGGACGGTACACCGGTTTGGGCCGGAGGACGTGGCACGAGTCAGCGGGTACTGCGTGATTACGCGCAGGCATTGTCTGCGGTGATTCCTGTTGCATGGCCTGTGGATGCGGGGAGGTGCGTAGAAGTCGATCTGTTCTCGCGCTATCCGCTTCGGCGCGTGCTGTCAGGGGGCACCGCAGTGACTTCCGGAGCATTGCAGGGTGATTATCGTGTTGAATTCGCCAACGGTAATGCGCTGGATATCCACAGCGATGGCGAACTGTTTCTGCTGAACCACAAGCTCGTGGCTCGTCTGGATCGCGAGGAGTACGTCGCCCGGGTTCTTCAGCGCGAAGCCAGTGCTGAACCGGTCGAGGCTGCCAAAGCCCTCGCCGTGTCCATCCGCACGTACCTGCTGCAAAACGCCACGCGCAGTGGCGATTGCCTGAGCATCGATGACAGCAGCAGCCGTCAGCGGGTCGCACCGCGTCCGGCGTCGCCCGAGTCTCGTAACATCGCGGCGTGGACCAGCGACCTGGTGCTGGCCGGCAGTACCGTCACCTATCATTCCGATCAACCCGGCCCGGACAAACTGTCCTGGCAGCACGCCGTCGAACAGGCCCGCGCCGGGCAGCGCTACGACGCCATCCTGCTGCACGCCTACCCACGCGCCAGCCTCAGTCGCTGGGACAACCCGGTCGCGTCCTGCGATGCGTTACCCGCCGCGCAAGACTGGCTGCAGAAACAAAGGCGCGGCTGGCGCCCAAAGCTTGAAAGCGAAACCGGCTACAGCGAAGTCAGCACCTTCGCCGTATGCCGTCTGGCCTTCGGCCGCCCCTATGTCGACCGCGAACGCCAACGCATCTACGTGCGCGGTGTGCTGACGCTACAAGACCGCCTCGACCTGACCCACGAATACCTGCACCTGGCCTTCGATGCACACCCCAATGGTCAGGACGAAACCTACATCGAAGGGCTCGCCCGCCACCTCTTGCTGGAATAGACCATGAAACTCCGTTATCCACAGGTCTTGCTGTTTATCTGTTCACTGGTGGCGTTGCCATCGGTGATGGCGACTGACAGCGCCAAACTCGACACCCCCGCAGGCGGCTGGCGCACTGGCGCGCCTGAGGGTGAAGGGGAAAACTTCCGGCAGACCGTCAACTACCCTGCCTCGTCGGTGAATACCCCGGCAGGGCAGGCCAATACCGCTCGCATCAGTGGGCAGATCAATGCCACGCCGAAATCGACAGAACCCGGCCGGCTGATCGTCAACGGTGTGAGCATGCCGTTGAAAATCGATCCAGCTGGCCGCTTCGATCGCCCGTTCTCATTCCCCAACGGCAGCAACAGCGTCGAGGTTCGCAGCCCTGACGGCCAACAACGTCACCGCACCCAGTTCCTCAACAGCAGCGGCGGCGCCACTCCGGCCAAATTGCGCGTATTGCTGGCGTGGGACAGCGACGGCACCGACCTCGACCTGCACCTGATCACCCCCGACGGCGCGCACATCTGGTACGGCGACCGCGTCGCGCCCAACGGCGCGGCACTCGACGTCGACGTCACCACCGGCTACGGCCCGGAAATCTTCGCCATGCCCGCACCGATCAAAGGGCAATATCTGGTGTATGTGAACTACTTCGGCGGCGGCTACAGCAGTGATGAAGAAGGGCAGGAAGACGCGGTCCAACCACTGACCACCGCGCAGGTTACGGTGATTACCGAAGAAGGAACGCCGAGCGAGAAGATGGAGACGTTCCTGGTGCCGATGCGCGCGGTCGGGGAGCTGACGTTGGTGAAGGGGTTTAGTTATCCGTGAGGGGAAAGTGATAGCAGTGCTGCGACAAATTCAAGTACGGGGCAGATCGCTTTCTTTCAGGCATTAAAAAGCCGGCTTGTGGCCGGCTTCTCGGGGACTGGCTTGGATCATTTTTGGTAAACCGCGCCAGCCTTCAAAACGTACACCCGGATCTTGCGTCCGGCTGTGGGACCTGGGGAGAAAGTCATCTGTCAGGTCAGTGCATCTGAGCCGCAAGGCGGGTCGATGCGCAAATGTGGGGCGCAGCATACGCAGGTTTGGCGCAAATTCCCAGCGGGAAGTGCCGGGCAGAGCCGCTCGGCCACCCGGGTGGGTGGCCGATGGGCGTTCTGGGAGCTTAAAGAAATGGCACCGCCGGCCGCCGTTTGTTCAGGGTCGACCACCAGAACACCCAGCCCAGCACTCTGATGTTCTGCTCTTCGATTTGTGCGGCCCTGAAGATTTCATCCGGGTACTCGGCACGGTTGTGGCTGCGCAGTCGCAGGGAGTTGCCCGGTAGTCGGTGCAGGTACTTGATGCGCAGCATGCCGTCATGTTCGATGGCGTAGATCTCGCCATCGATAATCTGGGTCAGGCCACGGTCAATCGCCAGGGTCGAACCGTCTTCAATTTTCTCTCCCATGCTGTTGCCGCTCATGAAGGCACAGATGGCGTCGGCGTGGTTGATTTCCAGGGAATCGAGGTGACTACGGGGCAGGCGAATGGATTGCTTGGGGTCTTCAATGACGTGGGTTTTGTTTGAGCCCGGGGTGGTGACCGCTTCTTTGTACAGAGGCAATTCGACGTCGACAGGCTCGATGACGGTGTAGACGCCACGGATGGTCTGGGCATCGAAGGTGTTGCCGGACTCGTCGAGCAGGCGCAGGTGCTGGGCATCTTTCGAGCCTTCGCCGGTTTTCAGCCAGTCGCTGCTGACGGAGAGTTTTCTGGCGACCTCTTCCATGCAATGGGCGGGCACACCGCGGGTGTACCAGTTATGTACATTTTGCGGAGCCGTATCCAGAAATTCGGCAAATCCGGTGGTCGTGATGTTCGCTGCTTCGAGGAGCGCTTTGAAGCGTGGGCCGCTAGTGTTCTTTTTCATGAACGCGAGTCTACTGGCGGCTGGTAAGGGTTTGAATAAACGCCTCGTTCAAATTTAGCGGGAAATTTACGACCGGATGTAAGGCGTTCTTGAGGAATTTTAAACAGGCAAAAACCAAGTTCGAGCAAGACTAAACGTCATGTTTAGCGCGCTTATCAAGCGCCCACAAAAAACCCCGGATCAACCGGGGTTTTTCTTGAAGCCTGTCGCTTGAAGCTCGCGGCTGCTATTAACCTTTATAGGCTGCAACCGACTTGGTGATCGCGTCGCGGGCGGCGTCTGCGCCGGCCCAGCCTTCGATCTTCACCCATTTGCCTTTTTCGAGATCTTTGTAGTTCGCGAAGAAGTGCTCGATCTGCTGGATCAGCAGTGCTGGCAGGTCGGTGTATTCCTTCACGTCGACGTACAGCTGGGACAGCTTGTCGTGTGGGACTGCGATGACTTTGGCATCGCCGCCGCCGTCGTCGGTCATGTTCAGGATGCCGACCGGACGAGCGCGGATTACCGAACCTGGAGCAACCGGGTAAGGGGTCACGACCAGCACGTCGAGGGGATCACCGTCGTCAGCCAGGGTGTTCGGGATGTAACCGTAGTTGGCCGGGTAGAACATTGGGGTGGCCATGAAACGGTCAACGAACAGGCAATCGCTGTCTTTGTCGATTTCGTATTTGATCGGCGCGTGGTTGGCCGGAATCTCGATCGCGACGTAGATGTCGTTCGGCAGGTCTTTGCCAGCCGGAATCTTGCTGTAGCTCATTGGGCGTTGCCCCCGTTAGTTGACCAAAAACAATTGGTCGGATTGACCAAAAAGTGGCGGCGATTATAGGCATATTCCTGGGTCGACGCCATGTACCAGAAGTCGTATGGCGCTTACTGGTGTGCCTGATGGACAGGGTCATGTGCCTGAAGTTGCTTCAACCTCGCCAGCGGGTCCTGGCGATAGAACAGCTTCAACTGTTGATACACCTGTGGATAAGCCTCATGCAGCAAATCCGGGGCGCTGAAGAAGTACTCGCTGGTGACGGCGAAGAACTCGGCAGGGTTTTCGGCGGCATAGGGATCGATGGCCGTTTCGGCATCGGGATTGCGCTCCAGTTGCCGGTCGAGGTCGTCGTAGGCCTCTTGCATGACGCTGGCCCAGTCGCTGACCCGCATGTCAGGGTGCAACGGCGGCAGGCCGTTGGCGACGCCATTGAGCATGTCGAGTTTGTGCGCCAGTTCGTGGATCACCAGGTTGTAGCCTTCCCAGCCACCACTGGCCATCACGCCCGGCCATGCGAGGATGATCGGGCCTTGCTGCCAGGCTTCACCGCTGTGCTCGCCGTCCCATTCGTGCTCGACGCCACTGGCATCGCGATGGCGCTGGGGGCTGAGGAAGTCGTCAGGGTAGAGAATGATTTCGTGGAAGCCCTGATACCAGTTCAGGTCGCCGAGGTGCAGCAGCGGCAGTTGCGCCTGGGCCGCGAGCAGCAAGCGTTGCTCCTGATGCAGTTCGACGCCGGGCAGGGCCGTCAGGTGCTTGTCTTCGAGGAACAGCACGCAGGCTTCGCGCAGCCATTGGTCTTCGGCGGCACTGATGCCGTCGAGAAAGCTCAGGTGATGGTGCACCCGTTGCCATATGTCATCGGCAATCGGGTGCTTGGCCAGGGTGCGCTGGCGACGCCAGGCGCTCAGAGACCACATCGTGTCAGCGCGATTCGGCTTTTGAGCTCGAACCGGCAAGGCGGCTACGCACCATGCCAATGATCATCGGCACCAGCGAGAGCAGGATGATGCCCACAATCAGCAGCGACAGGTTTTTCTTGATGAACGGCACATTGCCAAAGAAGTAACCGAGCGTCACCAGGCCGCCGACCCACAGGATCGTACCCAGCACACTGAAGGCGAAGAAGCGCGGATAGGGCATTTTGCCCACGCCGGCGACGAAGGGCGCAAAGGTACGGATGATGGGCAGGAAGCGCGCCAGGGTCACGGTTTTGCCGCCATGCTTGTCGTAGAAATCGTGGGTTTGTTGCAGGTAGTCGCGCCGGAAGATCTTCGAGTTCGGATTGCTGAACAGTTTTTCCCCCGCCGTTCGTCCGATGATGTAGTTGGTACTGTCGCCCAGGATCGCCGCCAGCATCAGCAGGCCGCCGAGCAGTACCGGGTCCATGCCGCCACCGGCCGCCACGGCGCCGGCGATGAACAGCAGGGAGTCGCCCGGAAGGAAGGGCATGACCACCAGGCCGGTTTCACAAAAGATAACCATGAACAGAATGGCGTAGATCCATGCCCCGTAGTTGGCTACAAGCATGTCGAGGTAGACGTCGAGATGCAGGACAATGTCGATCGGGTTGAAATCCATGGATAGCACCTGAGGTAATGGCCCGACTCAGCGGGCCTGTGCGGATGACTTGGCGTAAGACTACAGATAGGGGTAGTTTTTCTTACAAGCGGGAATATCGGGATTATACGAGGCGAGTGGTGAAAATCGCGTCGAGATTGTAGCGGGGAATGTCACGACAGGGCTGATGTTTGATAACGAACAGGTGGGAGCGAGCCTGCTTCGCGATGCCGTCGTCTCGTTGGACCAGTGTAGTCCAGTCGATGCCATCGCGAGCAGGGTGCAGCTGATTTAGAGTTCGTCGCTGATCGGCAGTACATAGTTCTTGAATTCGGTGTCTACCTTGAAGCCGATGGACTCGTAGGTTTTCTGCGCGATTTCATTGTTGCTGCTGGTGGAAACACGCATGCGCACGGCATTGGTTTCCTTGGCCATTTTTTTCGCGGTACGGATCAGGTTGTCGGCCACCAACTGGCGGCGGGCGTCCTCGGCGACATAAATATCGTTGAGGATCCACACGCGTTTGAGCGAAAGCGAGGAGAAGCTCGGGTACAGCTGGCAGAAACCCATCAGTTTGTTGCTGTCGTCATCGGACAGCGCCAGGTAGATCACCGACTCCTTGCGACGCAGGCGTTTCTCGAGGAACGCCCGGGACGAGTCCGGATACGGCAGGGAACCATAAAACTCACGATATTTGACGAACAACGGGGCCAGCAGGTCCAGGTGTTCGAGGGTCGCTTGAATAATCCGCATGGTAGGTCTCGTCTTCAAGTGGCTGTCTTACGTCTCTGACGGCGATGGGAAACCCTTGGCGGCCGCGCAACGATCCTGCCTGAAACTGGTACGAATGTGCAATGCGGAAGCGGTTCAGGCATTCGGCGGGCCGAGCAGGAAATTACCTTTCATGTCGGCTCCCGCGTCCGCCTCCAGTGTCTGGACCTGTGCTTCATCCTTCAGATTGACCCCTGACAATTGCCGTCGACAGGCTTCGCGCATCAAATACAGCAAACGGTGTGCCGCCATGCCGTAACTCAGGCCTTCGAGCCGCACGTTGGAGATGCAATTACGGTAGGCATCGGTAAGGCCGACCTTGGGATTGTAGGTGAAATATAAACCCAGGCTGTCCGGGGAGCTGAGTCCAGGGCGTTCGCCGATGAGGATGACGGTCATTTTCGCACCCAGCAACTCACCGATTTCGTCCGCGACTGCCACGCGCCCCTGTTCCACCAATATCACCGGCGCAACAGTCCAGCCTTCGGCCGCAATCTGTTCTTCGAGGCGTGCCAGAAAGGGCAGGGTATGGCGATGAACGGCCAGTGCCGACAGGCCGTCGGCGATCACGATGACCAAATCGACCCCGCCAGGATGCGTCGAAGCGTATTCACGCAGGGTCTTTGCCGACGCCTCATTGAGCTTTCGTCCCAGGTCCGGGCGTTGCAGGTAACTGTTGCGGTCGATCGCGGCGCTGTGCAGCAAAAGGCTTTCGTGTCCGCGTTCGGCCAGTTGTGTGTTGAGTGCCGCGTGATCGAACGGCAAGTGCACCGCATCCCGCGCCTGGGCATGGGCGTATTGGAAGTCCAGTTGTGCGCGGGTGGGAATGCTGGTGCCGGTTCGGCCCAGGGCAATTCGCGCCGGTGTCAGGCGTCGCAGTTCCAGCCATGGGTTGTGGGGGTCGAAGGGTAGTTTATCCATGTCATTACTCATCCCAATTGCGCCAGGGCCTGGCGGAAGGCCGGCGGCAGGCTGCTGCCAAACAGAACCCGGCCGTCCGCCTGGGTGAAGATGCCCATTTTCGCCAGCCACTGCTCGAACTCCGGTGCGGGCTTCAACCCCAGGGTCTGCCTGGCGTAGAGCGCATCGTGGAACGAGGTTGTCTGGTAATTGAGCATGATGTCGTCGGAACCGGGGATGCCCATGATGAAGTTGATCCCGGCGACGCCCAGCAGGGTCAGCAGGGTGTCCATATCGTCCTGGTCAGCCTCGGCATGGTTGGTGTAGCAGATGTCGCAACCCATGGGCACGCCGAGCAACTTGCCGCAGAAGTGGTCTTCCAGGCCGGCGCGGATGATCTGTTTGCCGTTGTACAGGTATTCCGGCCCGATGAAACCGACAACGGTGTTGACCAGAAACGGGTTGAAGTGACGCGCGACGGCGTAGGCGCGGGTTTCGCAGGTTTGTTGATCGACGCCATGGTGGGCGTTGGCCGACAGGGCGCTGCCCTGGCCGGTTTCGAAGTACATCAGGTTCTGGCCCAGCGTGCCGCGATTCAGACTCAAACCGGCGTCATAGCCTTCCTTCAATACACTCAGGTTGATGCCGAAACTGGCGTTGGCCGCTTCGGTGCCGGCGATCGACTGGAACACCAGGTCCAGCGGAACGCCGCGATTGACCGCTTCGATCGATGTGGTGACATGGGTCAGCACACAAGCCTGGGTCGGGATTTCGTAGCGCTGGATGATCGCGTCGAGCATCTCCAGCATCGCGCAAATCGAGGCGATGCTATCGGTGGCCGGGTTGATACCGATCATTGCGTCGCCATTGCCGTGCAGCAGGCCGTCGAGAATGCTCGCGGCGATGCCGGCTGGTTCGTCGGTGGGGTGGTTCGGTTGCAGACGTGTGGATAAGCGCCCGCGCAGGCCCAGAGTGCCGCGAAACTGCGTGACCACGCGGATTTTTTGCGCCACCAGCACCAGATCCTGCACGCGCATGATCTTCGAGACGGCGGCAGCCATTTCCGGGGTGAGGCCGGGGGCCAGGGCGCGCAGGACCTGTTCGTCGGCGGCATCACTGAGCAGCCAGTCGCGAAAGCCGCCGACGGTGAGATGGCTGACGACGGCGAAGGCCTGTTTGTCGTGAGTGTCGATGATCAGTCGGGTGACTTCATCGGATTCGTAGGGGATCAGAGCTTCCTGCAGGAAGTGGCTTAGCGGAGTGTCGGCCAACGCCATCTGTGCGGCCACCCGCTCGCCATCGTTGAGCGCGGCGACGCCGGCCAGAAAATCTCCGGAGCGCGCCGGACTGGCTTTGGCCATCACTTCCTTGAGGCTGTCGAAGCGGTAAGTCTGGGCGCCGACGGTATGGGCGAATACGGCCATGGGGCGGTGTCCTCCTGTTATGTTCAAGTCTTGAATACGCCACTGGCCCTTGTGGGAGCGAGCCTGCTCGCGAAAGCGGTCTGTCATTGGTACATGAGTCGCCTGACACTCCGTCATCGCGAGCAGGCTCGCCCCCACAAGGGAATTGCATGCACTTCAATAATGCAGGCGCCGGGCAGCGGGCCCGGCACCGGTGCAATTCATATACCTTCGAGCATAGCGTCCGCCGGTGCCTCGGAACGTTGCCTGGCGGTCAGCTGGAAGTACAGGTAACCGGCAGCCATGAATCCGAGGAATATCAGGCCGATCAAGGTGTTGAACCAAGCCATCGCCACCAGGCACACCACCGCCAGGAACAGCGCGATCCCCGGTACGATCGGATAACCCGGCGCGCGGAAGGTGCGTTCCAGGTTCGGTTCGGTTTTACGCAGTTTGAACAGGCTCAGCATACTGATGATGTACATCACGATGGCGCCGAATACCGACATGGTGATCATTGCCGCCGTCAGGGTCATGCCTTGCAGGTTGACCAGCCCGTCGCTGTAGATGGCCGCAATACCGATCACACCACCGGCCAGAATCGCCCGGTGCGGCGTCTGGAAGCGCGAGAGCTTGGCCAGGCCTTTGGGCAGGTAACCGGCGCGAGCCAGGGCGAAGAACTGCCGGGAATAGCCAAGAATGATCCCGTGGAAACTTGCCACCAGACCGAACAGGCCAATCCATACCAGCATGTGCATCCAGGTCGAATTATTGCCGACCACCGCTTTCATCGCCTGAGGCAACGGATCGTTGATGTTCGACAGCTGGCGCCAGTCGCCGACACCGCCGGCCATCACCATCACGCCGATGGCCAGGAACACCAGGGTCAGAATGCCGCTGACGTAGGCCCTGGGGATTGTGCGTTTCGGGTCTTTGGCTTCTTCGGCGGCCATGGCTGCGCCTTCGATGGCAAGAAAGAACCAGATCGCGAAGGGAATGGCGGCGAAAATTCCGGAAATCGAGCCCATCGTGAACTCATTGGCGCCAGACCAGCCATTGAGTACGAAGTTGCTGAAGCTGAAGCCCGGGGCGACCACGCCCATGAACACCAGCAGTTCAGCGACCGCCAGTACAGTGACCACCAATTCGAAGGTAGCGGCGATGCTGACGCCGAGGATGTTCAGGCCCATGAACACGAAATAGGCGCCAACGGCGGCGATCTTCGGGTCAAGTTCCGGGTATTGCACGTTCAGGTAGGCGCCGATGGCCATGGCGATGGCCGGTGGTGCAAAGACGAATTCGATCAGGGTGGCGATGCCGGCGATCAACCCGCCTTTCTCACCAAAGGCCCGGCGGCTGTAGGCAAACGGCCCGCCAGCGTGGGGAATCGCAGTCGTCAGTTCGGTGAAGCTGAAGATGAAGCAGGTGTACATCGTCGCCACCATCAACGCGGTGACGAGAAAGCCCAGTGTGCCTGCGGTGCCCCAGCCATAACTCCAGCCGAAGTACTCGCCGGAAATCACCAGGCCGACGGCAATGCCCCATAAATGCAGGGTGCCGAGTGTGGGTTTGAGCTGTGTGGAAGAAGTAGTCATAAGTCCTCTCTAATTTTTATTGTTCGATCTTTTGGACTTTCGGGTACGACGGGTTGGGTAAAAATCCTGAATGACGGGTACGCAAGGCCCGTGCCAGAGCGGCCAGGCCTTGGGTGTTGTGTCGTTTTGGATGTCATCGCCGGCAAGTCGGCTCCTACAGGTTTACGCGGTCTGTAGGAGCTGGCTTGCCAGCGATGGACTCACCTCATTTCAAGAGGGGTTAAAAGAAGCCCAGCGGATTGATGTCGTAGCTCACCAGCAGGTTTTTGGTCTGCTGATAGTGGTCGAGCATCATCTTGTGGGTTTCACGACCGACGCCGGACTTCTTGTACCCGCCGAACGCGGCGTGCGCCGGGTACAGGTGGTAGCAGTTGGTCCACACTCGACCGGCCTTGATGGCGCGGCCCATGCGGTAGGCGCGGTTGATGTCGCGGGTCCACAGGCCGGCGCCCAGGCCGAACTCGGTGTCGTTGGCGATGGCCAGGGCTTCGGCTTCGTCCTTGAAGGTGGTGATGCTCACCACCGGGCCGAAGATTTCTTCCTGGAACACACGCATCTTGTTGGTGCCCTTGAGCAGCGTCGGCTGGATGTAATACCCGCTCGCCAGGTTGCCCTCGAGTTTTTCCACCTTGCCGCCAGTCAGCAGCTCGGCACCTTCGCCCTTGGCGATTTCCAGGTACGAAAGGATTTTGTCGAATTGCTGCTCGGACGCCTGGGCGCCGACCATGGTGTCGGTGTCCAGCGGGTCGCCACGTTTGATTTGCAGGACCTTCTTCATCACCACTTGCATGAATTCGTCGTAGATCGACTCTTGCACCAAGGCGCGGGATGGGCAGGTGCAGACTTCGCCCTGGTTGAAGAATGCCAGCACCAGGCCTTCAGCGGCTTTCTCGATGAAGGACGGCTCGGCCTTCATGATGTCTTCGAAGAAGATGTTCGGCGATTTGCCGCCCAGTTCCACGGTGGACGGAATGATGTTTTCGGCCGCGCATTTCATGATGTGCGAACCGACCGGGGTCGAGCCGGTGAAAGCGATCTTGGCAATGCGCTTGCTGGTGGCCAGCGCTTCGCCGGCTTCTTTGCCGAAACCTTGCACGATGTTCAGTACGCCCGGTGGCAGCAGGTCGCCGATCAGCTCGACCAGCACGGTGATGCCCAGCGGGGTTTGTTCGGCTGGCTTGAGCACCACGCAGTTACCGGCGGCCAGGGCCGGGGCGAGTTTCCACGCGGCCATCAGGATCGGGAAGTTCCACGGGATGATCTGCCCGACCACGCCCAGCGGTTCATGGATGTGATAGGCCACGGTGTTGCCGTCGATTTCGGCAGCGCTGCCTTCCTGGGCGCGGATGCAACCGGCGAAGTAGCGGAAGTGGTCGGCGGCCAGCGGGATGTCGGCGTTGAGGGTTTCACGCACGGCCTTGCCGTTGTCCCAGGATTCGGTGATCGCCAGCAATTCCAGGTTCTGTTCGATGCGGTCGGCGATTTTCAGCAGCACCAGCGAACGGGCTTGCGCAGAAGTAGCGCCCCACGCGTCGGCGGCGGCGTGGGCGGCATCCAGGGCCTTATCGATGTCTTCGGCCGTGGAGCGGGGGAATTCGGCAATCGGTTGGCCATTCACTGGCGAGGTATTGGTGAAGTACTGACCTTTGACAGGCGCGACGAACTCGCCGCCGATGTAGTTACCGTATTTGGCTTTGAACGAAACGATAGCGCCTTCAGTACCGGGGTGAGCGTAACGCATGGTGGTCTCTCCTTGCTTTTGTGCTTATAGGGAGTCGCGCATGTGCGCTTGCTATAAGCGTAGAGCAAGGGGCGGGCCAGTGCGTTGCAGCTCAGTCAAATCAAGGCCTTGCGCATTTTTTGTCGGACGGATGGAGTGCGCCTGTGACGCTTTCGGTACAGCAGCAGTGACACTTTGTACCGCTTCTGGCACAGCCTGTGACTGGGTAGTCTTGCAGGCATTGCAATGCGGGCCCGGCTGGAGGATGCTCGGCATCACCTCATGCACGGGACGCCGAGCCCCGCGGAGAATAATAAGAAATGCACGACAACCATTTGAGTCGCCATGCCCAGCAGGTTCTGACCGTTACTCAGGGCAAAGCCCACCTGCAGGGTCCCGGCAGTGATCCGTCCATCGCCCGATCCTGGCTGCGCTGCCTTGAGGATTATCACCTCGATCCGGCCCTGAGCATCGCGCCGACGGTGCTGGAACATGGCCGCGTCCTCGAAAGCCGCGAACGTTTGCAGCAAGTGCTGCACATCGCCGGCAATGAAATGACCAGCCTGCATCAACAACTCTCCGGCGCCGGCCATGCGGTATTGCTGACCGACGCCCGCGGCGTGATCCTCAATTGCGTCACCGCGCCCGCCGAACGACAGATTTTCGAGCGCGCCGGCCTTTGGCTCGGTGCCGACTGGAGCGAGGCCTGCGAAGGCACCAATGGCATCGGCACCTGCCTGGTGGAACGTCAATCGCTGACCATCCATCAGGACGAACACTTTCGTGGCCGCCACACTGGCCTGACCTGCTCGGCGAGCCCGGTCTTCGACCCCCATGGCGAATTGCTGGCGGTGCTCGACGTGTCGTCGGCGCGGCGCGATGTGTCGCGGCAAAGCCAGTTCCACACCATGGCGCTGGTCAATCTGTCGGCGAAGATGATCGAGAGTTGCTACTTCCTGCGCTGCTTCGACAATCAATGGTTGCTGCGTTTTCACTTGCAGGCCGAGTCCGTTGGTTTTTTCAGCGAAGGGTTGCTGGCGTTCGACGGAGAAGGGCGCATTTGCGCGGTCAATCAGAGTGCGTTGAACCTGCTGGGACATATTCGCGGCGGGTTGCTGGGTAAACCGGTGGAAGCGTTTTTCGATTGCTCGCTCGATGAATTGCTGGGGCGGGCAAGCATCAATGCCGAGGCCAGTTGGCCGTTGCGCACCCGTGATGGTCGCAAGCTGTTCGCGGTGTTGCGCGGTGAGGCGCGGCGACCACTATCGATTCCGATGGTGCCTGCTCCCAAGGTTGCATCAGCGCCGCGGCTGTCGGGCATTTGCCTGGATGATGTGACGTTGCAGGCGGACTTCCGCAAGGCCTTGCGCGTCTATGAGCGCGACGTGCCGTTGCTGATCAACGGCGAAACCGGGTCCGGCAAGGAGGCCTTTGCCAAAGCGGTGCATCACGCCAGCCAGCGGGCGGAAAACGCCTTCGTTGCCCTCAATTGCGCAGCCATTCCCGAGAGCCTGATCGAAAGCGAGTTGTTCGGTTATCGCGGTGGCAGCTTCACCGGCGCACGCAAGGAAGGCATGCGTGGCAAGTTGCAACAGGCCGACGGCGGGACGTTGTTCCTCGATGAAATCGGTGACATGCCACTGGCCCTGCAGACGCGATTGCTGAGGGTGCTGGAGGACCGGCAGGTGGTGCCGATCGGTGGCGAGCCGGAAGCGGTTAACGTGCGGATCATCAGCGCCACCCACCGTAATTTGCTGGATCGCGTGCAGGACGGCAGCTTCCGCGAGGATTTGTATTACCGCCTCAACGGGCTGGAAGTCGCGCTGCCGGCTTTGCGCGATCGCAGTGATAAATCGCAGTTGCTCGACTTTTTACTGGCCGAAGAGGCGGGCGCAGAAACGGTGTTGATCGACGGGCCGGCACGCGAGGCTTTGTTGGGATTTGCCTGGCCAGGCAACGTACGCCAGTTGCGAAATGTGCTGCGAACGCTGGCAGCACTGTGTGAGGACGGGCAAATTGGTCTGGAGGACTTGCCGGCGATGATTCGTTCGGCCAGGCCGGCAGTGGCGCAGGCTATCGACGTGCCATCGGAGCATCCGCTGGAAGATGCCGAGCGGCTGGCGTTGCTCAGTACGCTGGAGCAGACGCGGTGGCATATGACACATACGGCGGAGCAGTTGGGGGTCAGTCGAAATACCCTTTACAGGAAGCTGCGCAAGCACGGGATTGCCCGGTAATTTCTACGTCGACCTGTAGGAGCCGGCTTGTCGGCGATGGCGGTCTGGCGATTGTCTTCGCCGGCAAGCCGGCTCCTACAGGTTCTGCGCTGAGCGCCATTGAAACATCAGGTGCGATTTTCCCCTCCCTAAGCTAACCTGCGACCAAGTTTTACGAGGTCGACTATGCACATTCATATTCTTGGTATCTGCGGCACTTTCATGGGGTCAATGGCAGTTCTGGCCAAAGAACTGGGCCATCACGTGACGGGCTCCGATGCCAACGTCTATCCGCCGATGAGCACTCAACTGCAAGCCCAGGGCATCGAGCTGACACAGGGCTATGACCCGGCGCAACTCGACCCGGCCCCCGATCTGGTGGTGATCGGCAACGCCATGTCCCGGGGCAATCCGGCGGTGGAGTACGTGCTGAACAAAGGCCTGCCTTACGTTTCCGGCCCGCAATGGCTGGCTGATCACGTGCTGCAAGGTCGCTGGGTACTGGCCGTTGCCGGTACGCATGGTAAGACCACCACCAGCAGCATGCTGGCCTGGGTCCTGGAGCACGCGGGCATGGCCCCGGGCTTCCTGATCGGCGGCGTGCCGCAAAATTTCTCGGTGTCGGCGCGCTTGGGCGATACGCCGTTCTTCGTCATCGAAGCCGACGAGTACGACAGTGCGTTCTTCGACAAGCGTTCCAAGTTCGTACATTACCGCCCGCGCACGGCAATCCTGAACAACCTCGAATTCGATCACGCGGACATTTTTCCGGACCTGCCGGCGATCGAGCGACAGTTCCACCATCTGGTGCGGACCATCCCGAGCGAAGGCCTGGTGATTCATCCAACCACTGAGCCGGCCTTGCAGCGCGTCATCGAAATGGGTTGCTGGACCCCAGTACAAACCACCGGTGCCGGCGGTCAGTGGCAGGTCAAGTTGCTCAGTGATGATGGCTCGAAGTTCGAAGTGATGTTCGAAGGCATCGCCCAGGGTGTGGTCGAGTGGGACATGACGGGTCAGCACAACGTCGCCAATGCCCTGGCGACCTTGGCCGCTGCACGCCACGTCGGTGTGGTGCCGTCCATGGGCATCGCCGCGTTGAGCGCTTTCAAAAGCGTGAAGCGCCGGATGGAGAAAGTCGCGGAAGTTCGTGGCATCACCATTTATGACGACTTCGCTCACCACCCGACCGCCATTGCCACCACGCTGGATGGTCTGCGCAAACGCATTGGCGATGCCCCGCTGATCGCAATCATCGAGCCGCGCTCCAACTCCATGAAGCTCGGCGCGCACCGCGACGGTTTGCCGGAAAGCGTGGTCGATGCCGATCAGGTGATCTGGTATGCACCCGCCAACCTCGGCTGGGACCTGGCGGGGACTGCGGCGTTGTGCACTGTGCCGTCGATTGTCAGCGATTCCCTTGAGGGCATCATCGAGCGCGTGAAGAGCCAGGCCCAACCCGGCACTCACGTGGTGATCATGAGCAATGGCGGCTTCGGCGGCCTGCACGGCAAACTGGCCGAGGCGCTCAAATGAACAACGGCCCGGACCGCATCACCTTGGCGATGACCGGCGCTTCAGGCGCCCAGTACGGCTTGCGCCTGCTCGACTGCCTGGTGCGGGACGATCGTGAAGTGCACTTCCTGATTTCCAGGGCTGCGCAGTTGGTGATGGCTACTGAAACTGACGTCACGCTGCCGCCCAAGCCGCAGATGATGCAGGCGTTCCTCACTGAATACACGGGCGCTGCCGCCGGGCAGATTCGGGTCTACGGCAAGGAAGACTGGATGTCGCCGGTGGCTTCGGGCTCCGGCGCGCCAGCGGCGATGGTGGTGGTGCCGTGCTCTACTGGCACGTTGTCGGCCATCGCTACCGGCGCCTGCAACAACTTGATCGAGCGTGCCGCCGACGTGACACTCAAAGAGCGTCGCCAGCTGATTGTGGTGCCTCGCGAGGCGCCGTATTCGAGCATTCACCTGGAGCACATGCTCAAGTTGTCGAACATGGGCGTGACAATCTTGCCGGCATCACCGGGCTTTTATCATCAGCCGCAAACCATCGACGACATGATCGATTTTGTCGTCGCACGGATTCTCAACCTGCTGAATATTCCTCAGGACATGCTCCCGCGTTGGGGCGAGCATCATCTGACCAGCGATGAATAAGCTGCTGGTGTTAGTGCTGGCGCTGCAATTGGCCGGGTGCGCGACGGTACGCACTCTTGATGCGGCCAAGCCGGGTGCGCCAGTGGTGTATTCGGGGACTCGCCTGGATTTGTATGCGATGAACGGCGGGTGCTGTGCCAAGGATCGTTTCGGTGCCGAAGCGCCGAGCTACCCAGGCGTAGATCTGCCGGCGAGTGCGTTGCTCGACACGCTGTTGTTGCCGTTGTCATTGCTGACGGTGATTGGGGTGAGTTTTCAGGCGACGGGCGGGTTGTAGGTGTAGTGCGCTTTTTGTGGCGAGGGGGCTTGTCGGAACGCCGCACCGCCCCGTTCGGCTGCGCAGCAGTCGTAATCCGGTGCGACTCAGTGTTACTGAACAAACGAAGAGGGCGGTTTCGCGACCCAACGGGGGCAAGCCCCCTCGCCACAGGTCCGCGGTTTACTTGCCCAACTTCCTCAGCTCATCCGACTCGACAATCCTGACCCCATCCTGCTCTTCCAGCGCCAGACGCCACATCGCGCGGGCCAGTTGGCACGCTTCGATGCCGTGGTATTTGCCAGGGATCAGCCGAGACAACGGCCCGGCGACTTTCTCGCCCAGTCGCGGTTCGGTGCGTTCGCCCAGTAACAGTGAAGGCCGGCAGATGGTCAACTGCGGCCAGTCCTGTGCGCGCAATGCGTGCTCCATTTCGCCTTTGACCCGGTTGTAGAAAATCGAGGATCTCCGATCGGCTCCCAGAGCACTGATCACGATCAAATGCCGTGCGCCCATTTCCCGGGCACGTTTGGCGAATGCCACCACCATGTCCAGATCCACCGCGCGAAATGCCTGTTCGGAGCCTGCCTGTTTGATCGTGGTGCCAAGGCAGCAATAGGCGATATCGACTCGCCCGTTCAGTTGTGGCAGGAACGTCGTCGGGTCGCCGACCGGATTTTCCAGGTGCGGATGTTCGGCCAGTGGCCGGCGTGAGGGGGCCAAAACCCGGGTAATCGTTGGCTCGTTAAGCAAGCGATCAAGCAGATGTTCACCCGTCAAACCGGTGGCTCCGGCGAGCAGCACATGCTGAGGCGTCAAGTACATAGTGTTTCTCCCTTGATACTGTTCAGCTTAGTTGCTGTTTGCGTCCTTGCTTTGCATAGATGCACTTTGCAGTGCCTTTCGTGCCTGTTGTTTGCGCAGTAGTTGCCAATGCGAGAGGACGGTTTTCGGTGCCCAGATCTGAGGTTCGGACGCTTCGAAACCGTCCGCCAGCTCACGCTCGGCGACAGTGGCCTTGGCCAGTTTGAAAGCCTGCTCCAGGTCATCGGTCTGGTTCAGGGCCTGGACGAACAGGGCGTCGCCGAAGTAGGTGAAGTTGGCTTCCTCCGAGCAGCCGAAGGACACCCGGTCGGCCCGTGAGGCCGTCATGATCAGGGTTCGTTCGTCCTTGAGGGCGGGGATGAAACCGCCGGAGTAGCAAGACGAGATCACGATGACCTTGTCGCGGTTTTTCAGCGGGGCGAGAACCGCGGCCAATTCGTCTGCTGGCAGATCGGCCAGTTCCATGCGCGGCTGGTCCAGCACCAGTTCGTGTTCGCTGGTGCCATGACTGGTCAGGTAGATGAAGATCAGGTCTTCCGGACCGCTGCGTTCGGCCAGCGTCAGGACGGCGCGGCGCAGGTTTTCCCGGGTAGCCATCGGGCGGTCGGCGAGGTGGTCACGATGGTTCACCAGGCGGATCTGGCCAAAGGCGCCGAAACGGGTGGATAGCATATTGGCGACGTAGTCGGACTCGCGAAGAAACACGCTTTGCTTGCCATCACCGCCCAGGGTCAACGAATACAACTCCACCGCCGGGGTCGAGGGCGGAATGTTGGTCAGCGCTGCATCGAGCAGGCGCCCCTGTGCCAGCAAGCCGAGCTCCAATGTGTCTGGCAACAATTTGCCCTCGGCGTCGCGCACGCGCTGGCCGTTGATCCAGGTGCCGCTGAGGACGGTGCCGTCGGTCAACACCAGCGTGCCGCGGCCCTGGTAACTGTCGTTGTCGAACTGGCCGGTGTAAAAACTGCCGTCGGCCAGGTTCAGCCGGCCCTGCCCGGAAAAGCGCCAGTCGTTGAACTGGCCGATGTAGTGGCTGCCGTCGGTGCCGATCAGCTCGCCCTTGCCGTTCAGCGAACCTTCCTTGAACTGGCCCAGCCAGACATCGCCATCCGAGTTTTCGTAGCGGCCCTTGCCGTGCAGTTGGTTGTTCTTGAAGCTGCCGACATAGATGTCGCCTTCGGCGCTGTTGAACGTGCCGTTTCCCTCCAGCTGGCCGTCGACGAAGTGTCCGGTGAACTGATTGCCGTTGCCGTCGCCGCGCTGGCCTTCGCCATTGGGTTTGCCGTGGGCGAACTGGCCCTGATAGGAGCTACCGTCTTCGAGTTCGAGGCGACCCAGGCCGGCGTATTGATCGGCCTTGAACTCGCCGCGATAGCTCATGCCGTTTTCTTTGAGAGTGCCTTCGCCGTTGCGCCGGCCAGCCTTGAAGCCGCCGCTGTAGCTGTTGCCGTTGGTGGTCAGCGCGCCTTGGCCGTCGAACAGTCCCTGATTGAACTGCCCGCGATAGACTTCGCCGTTGCTGCCATGCCATTCGCCCTGGCCCTGCCACTGGCCCTTGTCGAATTCGCCGGCGTACCAGCTGCCGTTCGGGTAGTCGATGCGCCCTTTGCCTTGCAGCAAGCCATTGACCAGGTCACCGCGATAACGTCCGCCGTCCGGCAGGCGTGCATCGGGGGGCAAAAGCGATTCGCCGTCGCCGCAAGCGGTGAGCATCAGGGTCAAGGCAATGAGTGCAAGTGGGCGCATAGCGGATTCCGGGCAATTAGGCGAGGGAGTATGCCGCAGCTATGTGTCCTTATATAGGGCGAGGTACCGCAAGAAGGCGCGAAACAGCAGGAGCTGCTTCGCATCCGGGAAGGGTTATACGAAGCACAGGGACAGGGGTTCGGCGATGTACGCCGGTTTGTCCGAACCTTCGATTTCCAGGGTGGTGGTAGCCTTGAGCAGCCATTGACCAGGTTTTTTCTCGATGACTTCGGTCAGGTCGACCTTCAGCCGCACCCGCGAATTGACCTTGACCGGTTGAATGAAACGCACGCTGTCGAGGCCGTAGTTGACCACCATTTTCAAGCCTTCGGGCATGACGAGGATGTCTTCCATCAATTTCGGGATCAGTGACAACGACAGAAAACCGTGAGCGATAGTGCTGCCAAATGGCGTTTGCGCGGCCTTGACCGGGTCGACGTGGATGAACTGAAAGTCCCCTGTGGCTTCGGCGAACAGGTTGATGCGGTCCTGATCGATGGTGAGCCATTCGGAACGTCCAAGTTCCTTGCCGACATAATCTTTGAGCTCTGCAACTGGAACATAGGGCATTGAGACTCTCCTTGGGTTCATCGGTTTTATAGTTTTGAGTTGGGGGGATTTGACCTCCCGGCTTACCACTTTAGATCAACATGGCCAAACGCTCAGGTCAACTGACCATGCTTTTGGCGAATGCCGGTCTATAGCATGAGCATGCTTATAATGCTTGGCCAATGCGGGTGACGGATATTGCGGGAGATCTTTGATGTTGTTACGGGGGCTGACGTGGCTGGTGCTGTTCCAATTGCTCGGCACTGCGATCAATCATTTGTTTTTGCCGGTGCTGCCGGGGCCGATTGTGGGGTTGCTGCTGTTGCTGGTGTACCTCATCTGTCGCGGACAGGTCGGCGAGCCGCTGAACCTGGCTGCCAGCAGCCTGTTGCGCTACCTGCCACTGTTGCTGGTGCCTCCAGCCGTGGGCGTGATGGTCTATGCCGCTGACATTGCGGCGGATTTCTGGGCGATTGTCGGTGCGCTGGTGTTGTCGCTCCTGCTTTCAATGGCCTTCGCCGGGGTGCTGATGCAGCGCATGGTCAAGCGCCACGCTCACTCCGAGGACAACCAATGATCTTCGACTGGCACGGCGCCTGGGCGTCGGTGATTCACCATCCGTTGTTCGGTATTGGCATTACCCTTGGCGCCTATCAACTCGTTCTTGCGGCATTCGAGAAAACCCGCTGGATCTTTTTGCAGCCGGTGCTTGTCTCCATGATGCTGGTGATCGGCGTGCTGGTGGGCTGCGGCCTGACCTACGCCGAGTACCGCAAGAGCACCGAGATCCTTAGCATCCTGCTCGGGCCGGCCACTGTCGCGCTGGCGGTGCCGCTCTATCTCAACCTGCGACGGATTCGGCAGTTGTTCTGGCCGATATTTACTACGCTGGTGATAGGTGGGGTGGTGGCCACGGGGATGGGCGTGCTGCTGGGCTGGTCGTTCGGTGCCGAGCACATGATTCTGATGACCATGGCGCCGAAGTCGGTTACTTCGCCGATCGCCATGCTGGTGGCCGAGCAGATCGGCGGGGTCGCGGCGCTGGCAGCGGTGTTTGTCTTGATTACCGGCGTGATCGGGGCGATTTTTGGTCCGGCCCTTTTGACCCGTCTCGGCGTGCATAGCCCGGAAGCCAGGGGCATGGCACTGGGTATGACGGCTCACGCGGTCGGTACGTCGGTGGCGTTGCAGGAAAGTGAAGAGTGCGGCGCCTTCGCGGCGCTGGCGATGAGCCTGATGGGTGTGGCCACGGCGGTTTTCCTGCCGCTGGCGGTGTCGATGGTGGTGTAAGGAAATGTCTATGAGTCTGCCGCTTTTTCCGTTGAACACAGTGCTGTTCCCAGGTTGCATCCTCGACTTGCAGATCTTCGAAGCGCGCTATCTGGACATGATCGGCCGCTGCATGAAGCAGGGCGGTGGTTTCGGCGTGGTATGCATCCTCGAGGGTGAAGAGGTCGGGATCGCTCCGGCCGGCTACGCGCTGGTGGGCTGTGAAGCGCTGATCACCGATTTCAAGCAACAGGACAACGGTCTGCTGGGGATTCGGGTTCAGGGCGGGCGGCGTTTCCATGTATTACGAACGCAAGTCCAGCGCGATCAGTTGACTGTCGCCGAGGTCGAGTGGCTGGAAGACGAACCGGAACAGCCACTGCAGGATGAGGATGCCGACCTGGTGGCATTGCTCAAGGCCTTGGCGGAGCACCCGATGGTCGAAGCGTTGAACATGGGCACTGAGGCGACCGGGCAACAATCGCTGGCCAATCAGTTGGCGTACCTGCTGCCTTTTGCCGAAGTAGACAAGATCGACTTGCTTCAACTTGATGATCCGCAACAACGACTGGATGCGATCCAGGCGTTGTTGGATGAGTTGCAGGGAGAGTTGTTTGCCTGAGCAGCATTCGGCAAAACATCGGCTGGTTTGCCAGCATTGCTGAGAATCTGTGGATTATTTAATTTGTGGCCGTCCACATGACGTGGGCGAATTCATTAGAAGGATTTAACGCAATGACTATCTATTTACACGAACGCTCTGCCTGGGAAGCCGCTGCGGCAGGCTACCTGCTGAAACATGCCAGTCTTAATAGTTCTTTTGAAGGCACCGCTGAAATTGCCTGCCAGTTGGCTGATGCATTGATTGTGGAAATGCGTAAGCGTCAGTGGAGCTCCCACTAAGTCCCTGAGACTGAAGCCCTCGACTGATGAGTCGGGGGCTTTTGTGGGGCGAATCAATGTGCAACCACTCACCAGATACGCCTACCGCAACACCAAGACCCCAAACAATTCCACGAGCGCCGGCAACACCAGCCACCAGACTTTTGGCGGCAGGGCGTTGGGCGGTTCCTTGCCGCCGAGCGCTGCGACCTTTTAATCTTTAATACGCATACCGCAACATCGTATGCGGCAAATGGCGCAACACAAAGAAACCGAACAATGCCAGCAACGCCGGCAACACCAGCCACCAGACCCTGGGTGGCAAGGCGTTGAGCGGTTCCTTGCGCTGGATTAGCCACAGGCTGGCCGCACAGACACAGGCCGCCAGCATCGCGCCGGCCATGACATCGGTCGGCCAATGCGCGCCGAGGTATACCCGCGATAGCGCAATAGCCATCGCTGGCAGGCAGCCCACCAATAGCCAGGTCAGACGCATCCGCGGCGGCTGTCCGCGGCCCGCCAGTACGGCGAGGGTCAGGAACAGTGCAAAAGAACCCGACGCGTGGCCGCTAGGCATGCTGTAGCTGGTCAGCGGATCGCTCAGCACTTCGGGGCGCACGCGGGCAAAGAACTGTTTGGTCGCGGTGTTCGCCAATGCGGTGAAGAGCAGTGTGCTTGCGGCGAAAATCGCCGGGCGCCATTGACGCATCAGCAGCAGCAAACCGGTCAGTAGTGTGCTGAACAACAGCATGTTGCGGAATTCGCCGATCAGCGTGAAGACCACCGCCACCTCATCGAGCATCGGGCTGCGATGTTCCTGGACCAGGGTCATCAAACCTTGATCAAGGGCGCTCAGGTACGGATAGCCGATGAACAACCCCGCCAGAAGGAGAAAGCTCATGCCGGCGATTATCGATGTAGCCCGGCGATGCTGGCGCAGGCTACTGGTGGCGCTCAGTCCGACCATCACGGCAATACTGCCGGCAACGATTCCTGCCTCAAGCCAGAAGCCTTCGGGTAGCGGCAAGCGAATCGCCGCGCCGGTAGCCCAGCCGGGCAACAGGTAGGCCACCGACCACCCCGCACCGGCCAGCAGACTGACCGCGATGAACCGTGGGAAAGGCATGTCGCACATGCCAGCGACCATCGGCAGCATCGGCCGCAATGGCCCGATAAATCGCCCGACCAGCAGGCTGGCGATGCCATAACGCTGGAAATAGGCCTCGGCCCCGGCAATCCATTCCGGGTGATGGCGCAAACCGGGCAGGCGCCGGATGTTCTGATGAAAGTGCCGTCCAAGGAAATACGAAACCACGTCGCCCAACACACCGGCGAGGAAGCCCAGCAGCAAGGTTTCACTGAGCGGCAACGCACCGCTGCCGGCCAGTACCGCAACGGTAAACAGCAAAACCGTGCCGGGGACGATCAGGCCGGCAATCGCCAGGCATTCGACAAAAGCCACCAGAAATATTGCCGCCGCCAGCCATTGCGGGTTGACCGTCAACCAGCCGGTCACGCTATCGAGCCATTGGCCCATAAAAACCACTCCATCTAATGTTCAATTGCTTCCAGGGGATAAGTGCAACTTTGAATGCGCCACTGACCCCTGTGGGAGCGGGCAAGTCTGCACCCACAGGGGATTTCTGTTTGCATCAAGTCTCAGTCAATTTCAGGGCAGCACAAAATAATCACGACCTTCGACCTGGCCCCGTCGTAGCGGGTTGCGCGTGCAATAAGCCGCATAGGCAGCATCGACAAAGCGGTACATCAGGTGTTCATCGCGCCCGTGGGGGATGCCCAGGCGCGTGGTCTGGATGATGTGGGTGGGCGTCTGGCCGACGTGTTCTACCAGCAGCACCTCATGATCGAAGCGCTTGGCGTCCCATACCGGTACTTTCAGGCCCAGCGCCTTGCACAGCAGGGTTTGTCCGGCGCAGAGTCTTTGTGATGGGCGAGGGTGGCCCTGGGCGTCGGGATTGTTCAAAAGCATCTGTGCCAGGCTGGCCGGTCCGCTCAATTCATCGACCCACGGGTACGCAGATTTGATCAGTACGGCGTTACCAGGCCCTTGGGCGCTGAAATTAAGGGAATCGCCACCCCGGGCGTAATACATATAGATGTGGCCGCCATCCAGAAACAAAGCCTTACGCTTTTCTGTGTAGCCCAGGGACGCATGGCTGCCTTTTTCTGCGCAGTAATAGGCTTCGGTCTCGATGATCCGGGCGCTGAGCCACAGGTCGCCAACTCGATGACGGATGACTTTTCCCAGTAATTCCCGGGCCAGAATTTGCGCGTCGCGGTCGAAAAAATCGTCCGGGAGACCCGTGGGCAGGCTCACAGCGGACGCTCGAGCAGTCAGGTTGGACATGATGATCGGCGTTTATCAGGGCTGAATGAGTCGTGATGATAACAATTTGCAGCTTAATCCCGGCTGAACGTCGGTAAATACCCCTCCATTTCGACCATCCGCCCGTCACCGCTGTTAGTCCCGGGACGCGACAGCTATAATCTGCCGCTTTACTCTTTACCAAGACCTTATCAAAGACCACTCCAGACCATGACTGAGTCCGTTCTTGACTACATGACCCGCTTGGGTCGCGCTGCCCGTGAAGCTTCCCGCGTAATCGGCCGCGCCAGCACCGCGCAGAAAAACCGCGCCCTGCAGGCCGCCGCCAATGCGCTGGACGCTGCCCGCGCCGAGCTGGCGGCGGCCAATGAACTGGACTTGGCCGCCGGGCGCGCCAATGGTCTTGAGCCTGCCCTGCTTGAGCGCCTGGCACTGACTCCGGCGCGTATCGACGGCATGATCGTCGGCCTGCGTCAGGTGGCGGCCCTGCCGGACCCGGTCGGGGCGATCCGTGACATGAGTTTCCGTCCGTCCGGTATTCAGGTCGGCAAGATGCGGGTGCCGCTGGGCGTGATCGGAATCATCTACGAGTCGCGGCCAAACGTGACCATCGATGCCGCGAGCCTGTGCCTGAAGTCCGGTAACGCGACCATCCTGCGTGGCGGTTCCGAAGCCATTCACTCCAATCGTGCCATCTCCGCCTGCATCCAGCGCGGCCTGGCCGAGGCCGATCTGCCAGCCGCCGTGGTGCAAGTGGTCGAAACCACCGATCGCGCGGCCGTCGGCGCGCTGATCACCATGCCTGAATACGTCGACGTCATCGTGCCGCGCGGCGGCCGTGGCCTGATCGAACGCGTCAGTCGTGATGCCCGCGTACCGGTGATCAAGCACCTGGACGGCATTTGCCACGTTTATGTGAGTGAGCACGCCGACCTGGCCAAGGCGCAGCGCATCGCGTTCAACGCCAAGACTTACCGTTATGGCATCTGCGGTGCCATGGAAACATTGCTGGTCGATCAAACCATTGCCAAGGAATTCCTGCCGTCGATGGCCGCCCAGTTCCGCGAAAAAGGCGTCGAGCTGCGCGGTTGCGAGCGTACCCGGGCAATCATCGATGCCGTGCCGGCCACCGAGCAAGACTGGAGCACCGAGTACCTGGCGGCGATTCTTTCGATCCGTGTGGTCGACGGACTGAGCCAGGCCATCGAGCACATCAATCATTACGGCTCCCATCACACGGATTCGATTGTCAGCGAACACCAGGGCGACACCCGGCGTTTCGTGGCTGAAGTCGACTCCTCGTCGGTGATGATCAATACCCCGACATGCTTCGCCGATGGTTTCGAATACGGATTGGGTGCCGAGATCGGCATTTCTACTGATAAGCTGCACGCCCGCGGCCCGGTGGGCCTCGAAGGACTGACCTGCGAGAAGTACATCGTGGTCGGTGACGGGCAGTTGCGCGGACAGGAGCCGGCCTGACTTGGGCGACTTCGACCTGTCAGCCCCGGTCACCGTCAGCGAGCCAGTCCCTCGCCGGATTGGTGTGCTGGGCGGAACGTTCGACCCGGTGCACATCGGCCATTTGCGCGGTGCGCTGGAGGTTGCCGAAACATTGGCGCTCGATGAGCTGCGACTGACACCCAGTGCCAGGCCGCCTCATCGGGACAAGCCGCAGGTGTCGGCAAAAGACCGTCTGGCGATGGTCGAGTGCGCGGTGGCCGGTGTGGCGCCGTTGGTGGTGGACGCCCGCGAATTGCAGCGGGACAAACCGTCCTACACCATTGATACCCTGGAACTGATGCGCGCCGAACTGGCCGTATCCGACCAGGTTTTTCTGCTTTTGGGCTGGGACGCTTTTTGCGGCCTGCCCACTTGGCACCGCTGGGAAGAGTTGCTCCAGCATTGCCATATCCTGGTGTTGCAACGCCCGGATGCCGACAGCGAACCGCCGGATGCCTTGCGCAACCTGCTGGCAGCGCGCTCGGTGAGCGACCCGCTGGCCCTCAACGGGCCGAGCGGACAGATTGCATTCGTCTGGCAGACGCCGCTCGCGGTATCCGCCACCCAGATCCGTCAACTGCTGGCCAGCGGTAAGTCGGTACGTTTCCTGGTGCCCGACGCGGTCCTGGCCTACATCGATGCGCACGGGCTCTACCGTGCGTCGAACTGAATAGGAGTGCCTCAAGGCACGTGGCAACAACGTGTATTGAAGCGCCCGAACAAACGAGCAAAACGAGTTTTATATGACGAGCAACAACGAAAGCAAAGTAAAACGCAAAGGCACATTCAAGAGTGCCCCACTGCCGGAAAAAGTACTCGCCGCCGAGCCACCTAAAGGTGATGAGCTGGTCAAGATCGCCGTAGCCGCCCTGGAAGACGTCAAGGCCCAGGACGTACTGGTAATCGATGTTCGCGACAAGCAGAGCATCACTGACTACATGATCATCGCCACCGGTACCTCCAACCGCCAGATCGGCGCGATGCTGGACAAGGTGCGCGAAGCGGTCAAAGCCCTGGGCATCAAGCCGCTGGGTGAGGAAGGCAAGGGCGACAGCGACTGGGTGCTGCTGGACATGGACGACGTGATCGTCCACATGATGACCTCCAACGCCCGTCAGTTCTACGACCTGGAGCGCCTGTGGAAAGGTGCCGAGCAGAGCCGTGCGGCCGATGGCAAACACCACAGCCCTGAAGTTGGTCACGAGCACTTCAACAAGCTCAACAAAGACCAGGAATAAGGGACCGCTGTGCGACTGCGACTGATCGCCGTCGGTTCACGCATGCCCAAATGGGTGGAAGAAGGCTGGCATGAATATGCCAAGCGTCTTCCGTCCGAGCTGGCGCTGGAACTGGTGGAAATACCGCTCAATACCCGTGGCAAGAACGCCGACGTGGCTCGTTTCATCCGTCAGGAAGGCGAAGCCATGCTGGCAAAAGTCGGGCCGAACGAGCGGATTGTCACACTCGAAGTCCATGGCAAGCCCTGGAGTACCGAGCAACTGGCGGTCGAACTCGATCGCTGGCGGCTGGATTCGCGCACGGTCAACTTCATGGTCGGTGGCCCCGAAGGACTGGCGCCGGAAGTCTGTGCCCGGGCTGACCAGCGCTGGTCGTTGTCGCCGCTGACCTTGCCGCACCCGCTGGTGCGGATTCTGATCGGCGAACAGTTGTACCGTGCCTGGACCGTGCTGTCCGGTCACCCTTACCACAAGTAGTTCTGCCCTCATGTCCCAGCCGATCCGCATCAAGGACCACGAAAAAGACGCCCGTCTGGTGCGTGGCCGCGTCGTGTTCGGGGCTATTGCAGTGGTGGCGCTGATTGGCGTGCTGATCGCGCGCCTGTATTTCCTGCAGGTGATCCAGTACGAGTACCACTCGACCCTGTCGGAAAACAACCGCGTCCATGTGCAGCCGATTCCGCCGACCCGTGGCCTGATTTTCGACCGCAACGGCGTGGTGATTGCCGATAACCGGCCGAGTTTCAGCCTGAGCATGACCCGCGAGCGATCAGGCGACTGGCAGCAGGTGCTCGACGTGATCGTCGAAGTGCTGGAATTGACACCCGAGGACCGGGTGATCTTCGAGAAGCGCATGCGCCAAGGGCGTCGGCCGTTCGAGCCGGTGCCGATCCTGTTTGAGCTGACCGAGGAGCAGATCGCCCGGATCGCCGTGAACCAGTTCCGCCTGCCGGGCGTGGAAGTGGTCGCGCAACTGGTTCGTCACTACCCCCAGGGCGCGCATTTTGCGCACTCGGTGGGCTATATGGGGCGGATCAACGAGAAAGAGCTCAAATCTCTGGACCCGGTCAGCTATAGCGGCACCCATCAAATCGGCAAAACCGGCATCGAGCGCTTCTATGAGCCGGAGCTGCATGGTCAGGTGGGTTACGAGGAGGTCGAGACCAACGCTCGGGGCCGTGTATTGAGGGTGCTCAAGCGCACCGAACCGGTTTCCGGCAAAGACATCGTCCTGAGTCTGGACATCAAATTGCAGGAAGCCGCCGAAGCCGCGCTCGGCGGTCGTCGTGGTGCGGTGGTGGCCCTGAACCCGAAAACCGGCGAGGTGCTGGCGATGGTCAGTCAGCCGAGCTTCGATCCGAACCTGTTCGTCACCGGCATCAGCTCCAAGGCCTATTCCGAGCTGCGCGACTCCATCGACCGGCCGCTGTTCAACCGCGTACTGCGCGGTCTGTACCCGCCGGGCTCGACCATCAAGCCTGCTGTGGCGATTGCCGGTCTGGATTCGGGCGTGGTGACTGCCTCGACCCGGGTGTTCGACCCTGGCTACTACATGCTGCCCAACTACGATCACAAGTACCGCAACTGGAACCGCACCGGCGATGGTTTTGTCGACCTCGACACGGCGATCATGCGTTCCAACGACACGTACTTCTATGACCTTGCCCACAAGCTGGGGATCGATCGGTTGTCGTCGTACCTGTCCAAATTCGGTATCGGTCAGAAGGTTTCCCTGGACATGTTCGAGGAGTCGCCGGGTCTGATGCCGACCCGCGAATGGAAGCGCGCGACCCGCCGCCAGGCATGGTTCCCGGGCGAAACGCTGATTCTCGGGATCGGTCAGGGCTACATGCAGTCGACCCCCCTGCAACTGGCCCAGGCCACGGCGCTGGTGGCCAACAAAGGCATCTGGAATCGTCCGCACCTGGCCAAGACCATCGAAGGCGAGAAACCGGTAGATCAGAACCCGATGCCGGACATCATCCTGCGTGATCCGTCTGACTGGACCAAGGTCAACCACGGCATGCAGCAGGTGATGCACGGCGCCCGCGGTACGGCACGCAAGGCTGCGATCGGTGCCCAGTACCGCATCGCCGGCAAGAGTGGTACGGCCCAGGTGGTCGCGATCAAGCAGGGCGAGAAGTACGACCGCTCCAAGGTTCAGGAACGCCATCGCGACCACGCCTTGTTCGTGGGCTTCGCCCCGGCTGACGATCCGCAGATCGTGGTGTCGGTGATGGTCGAGAATGGTGAGTCCGGCTCCGGCGTCGCCGCGCCAGTGGTGCGTCAGATCATGGACGCCTGGTTGCTCGACCAGAACGGTCACCTAAAAGCCGAATACGCCAGCCCTACTAGCGCGGAGGCCACGGCCCGTGATGAATAATTTTGATCGCATGCTCTCCAGTGAGGATGTGATGCGTCGTCGCGCGACGCTGCTGCAACGCTTGCACATCGACGGGCCGCTGCTGATCCTGCTGCTGACCCTGGCCGCCGGCAGTCTGTTCGTGTTGTATTCGGCCAGTGGCAAGAGCTGGGACCTGCTGACCAAACAGGCCACGTCGTTTGGCATCGGCCTGGTGTCGATGATCGTCATCGCCCAGTTCGAGCCACGTTTCATGGCGCGCTGGGTACCGCTGGGCTATGTGGTCGGAGTCATGCTGTTGCTGGTGGTGGACATCATGGGCCACAACGCCATGGGTGCCACCCGCTGGATCAACATTCCCGGCGTGGTGCGCTTCCAGCCCTCGGAATTCATGAAGATCCTGATGCCGGCGACGATTGCCTGGTATTTGTCCAAGCGCACCTTGCCACCCCAGCTCAAGCATGTGGGCGTGAGCCTGATGCTGATCGGCGTGCCGTTCATTCTGATCGTGCGGCAACCGGACCTCGGCACTTCGCTGCTGATCCTGGCCGGCGGCGCTTTCGTGCTGTTCATGGGGGGGCTGCGCTGGCGCTGGATTCTCAGTGTGCTGGCCGCCGCCGTGCCCGTGGCGATTGCCATGTGGTTCTTCATCATGCACGACTACCAGAAGCAGCGAATCCTGACGTTCCTCGACCCGGAAAGCGATCCGCTCGGTACGGGCTGGAACATCATCCAATCCAAGGCGGCCATCGGCTCCGGCGGTGTGTTCGGCAAGGGTTGGTTGCTGGGCACCCAGTCCCACCTGGACTTCCTGCCGGAAAGCCATACCGACTTCATCATTGCCGTAATGGGTGAAGAGTTCGGCCTGGTGGGGATCTGTGCACTGTTGCTGATCTACCTGCTATTGATTGGCCGCGGCCTGGTGATCACCGCCCAGGCGCAGACATTGTTCGGAAAGTTGCTCGCGGGCAGCCTGACCATGACGTTTTTTGTTTATGTTTTCGTCAACATCGGTATGGTCAGTGGCCTGTTGCCGGTGGTGGGGGTGCCGTTGCCGTTCATTAGCTACGGAGGAACTTCGCTGGTGACGCTGTTGTCAGCGTTTGGGGTTTTGATGTCGATCCATACCCATCGCAAGTGGATCGCGCAGGTTTGAATAAGGTGAAATTTTCAATGCAAGTAATGCGTGGCTGGGCGACTCGATATGCGCCATGGGTCGGCCTGGTAAGCATCCTTGGCACCATGCAGGAAGCGTTGGCCGGCGACTACGAAGGCTCGCCCCAGGTGGCCGAATTCGTCGGTGAAATGACCCGCGACTACGGTTTCGCCGGTGAACAGTTGATGGGCGTGTTCCGCGAAGCCGAGCGCAAGCAGTCGATTCTGGACGCCATCTCGAAACCCGCCGAACGGGTCAAGCAGTGGAGCGAATATCGCCCGATGTTCATCACCGATGCGCGCATAGCCCGGGGTGTGGATTTCTGGCGTCAGCACGAAGCAGTGTTGGCTCGCGCCGAGCAGGAATACGGCGTTCCGGCCCAAGTGATTGTCTCGATCATCGGCGTTGAAACCTTTTTCGGCCGTAATACCGGAAATTTCCGGGTGATCGATGCCTTGTCGACCCTGGGTTTCGACTATCCTCCCCGTGCCGAGTTTTTCCGCAAGGAGTTGCGTGAGTTCCTGTTGCTGGCCCGCGAGGAGCAGGTCGATCCGTTGACGCTCAAAGGCTCCTATGCAGGAGCAATGGGATTGCCGCAATTCATGCCGAGCAGTTTCCGCGCCTATGCGGTGGATTTCGACGGTGATGGCCATATCAACATATGGACCAACCCGGACGATGCCATTGGTAGTGTCGCCAGTTACTTCAAGCGTCATGGCTGGGTCGCCGGCGAGCCGGTGGTCAGTCGCGCCGATGTCCGTGGCGGTCAGGTCGACGAGGGGTTGACCACAGGAATCGAACCGACGAAAACCGTCGGGGAGTTGCGAGCCCTGGGGTGGTCAAGTCATGATGCGCTGCGCGATGATATGCCGGTTACTGCTTTCCGCCTGGAAGGCGATAATGGCCCCGAGTACTGGATGGGCCTGAAGAATTTTTATGCGATCACGCGTTATAACCGCAGCGTGATGTACGCAATGGCCGTACATCAATTGTCTGAACAGCTGGTCCAAGCACGGGGCGTCAAGTAATGCAGGCAATGCCTATCAATAAACCCCTGAAGCTGATGGCATTCGCCGCGCTGGCAATGCTGGTCGCCAGTTGTTCGACCAGCCGCGCACCGACCCAGAAGACCACTACCGCCGTACGCTCGACGCCAGGGCTGGACATCAACCGCGCCCACAAGGATGGCGCGCCATGGTGGGACGTCGACGTTTCGCGCATCCCTGATGCCACGCCGACCCTGCATACCGGTCCGTACAAGGCCAGCCCGTACTCCGTGCTGGGCAAGACTTACTTCCCGCTGCAAGAATCCAAGACCTACGTGCAGTCGGGCACGGCGTCCTGGTACGGCACCAAGTTCCACGGTCAGAACACCGCCAACGGCGAGGTGTATGACCTGTACGGCATGAGTGCCGCGCACAAGACATTGCCACTGCCGAGTTACGTTCGGGTGACCAACCTGGACAACAACAAGAGCGTGATCCTGCGAGTCAACGACCGCGGTCCGTTCTACTCGGACCGGATCATCGACTTGTCCTACGCCGCCGCCAAGAAGCTCGGTTATGCCGAAATCGGCACCGCGCGGGTCAAGGTCGAAGGCATCGATCCACAAGCGTATTGGGCGGCCAAAGGCCGTCCGGCGCCTTTGATGCTCAACGAGCCGCAAGTCGCGCAGAATAGCGCCCCGGTGATCACGGCCTCGGCCGGCACCGTCGAGCAATGGACACCGCCGCCGCAGCAACACGCCGCCGCGGTGGTGCCGGTGCAGCTCGATGCAAAAAAAAACGCTTCTGTACCAGCCTCTGGCCAGTATCTGCAGGTGGGCGCGTTCGCCAACCCGGACGCTGCAGAACTCCTGAGATCGAAGCTCAGCGGGATGGTGAGCGCTCCGGTGTTCATCAGCTCGATCGTGCGCAATCAGCAGACCCTGCATCGGGTTCGCCTGGGCCCGATCGGATCGCCGGGTGAAATCCAGCAGGTGCAGAACAGCGTGCGCCTGGCCAATCTCGGCTCGCCGAGCGTTGTGACTGAGTAATACGTAGAACTTGATTGACGGTTCGTCTGCGGTTTTGGGGGATGAACCAGGTTGTTGGCTCGTCGAAGAACAAAAGCCCGGCGAAGGGTGGCTGGAGTGAGCAACTGAACACGCGATAACCCGTTAGAAGGTTATTTGATTAGTTTTGTCCGATAGGACAGTTTCCATTAGCGATTTCGAGAGACGGATGAACATCACCACCTTTGCCAAACGCCTGTTCCTGCTAGTCCCGCTGCTCCTCTCACCTGCCGCGTTCGCGGTCGAGATGATGCCGTCGCCACCGCAATTGGCCGCCAAGGCCTATGTGCTCATGGATGCCAGCAGCGGCAACGTGCTGGTCGAGAACAATGGTGACCAGCGTCTGCCACCGGCCAGCCTGACCAAGCTGATGACCGCGTACATCGCGACCCTGGAAATCCGTCGTGGCCAGATCGGCGAAAACGATCCGGTGACCGTCAGCGAAAATGCCTGGCGTACCGGTGGTTCGCGGATGTTCATCAAGGTCGGCTCGCAGGTCACCGTCAGCGACCTGCTGCACGGCATCATCATCCAGTCGGGTAACGACGCCAGCGTCGCGCTCTCCGAGCACATCGCCGGCAGCGAAGACGCTTTCGCCGACATGATGAACAAAACCGTTGGCGACCTGGGCATGACCAATAGCCACTTCATGAACCCGACCGGCCTACCGAACCCTGAGCACTACTCGTCGGCTCACGACATGGCTGTGCTGGCTCGCGCGATCATCCACGAAGACCCGGCTCACTACGCGATCTACTCGCAGAAAGAGTTCTTCTGGAACGGCATCAAGCAACCGAACCGCAACCTGCTGCTGTGGCGCGACAAGACCGTCGACGGTCTGAAAACCGGCCACACCGACGAAGCTGGCTACTGCATGGTGTCTTCGGCTGTGCGTGATGGCATGCGCCTGATCGCCGTGGTATTCGGTACCAACAGCGAAGTGGCTCGCGCCGCCGAGACCCAGAAGCTGCTGACCTACGGTTTCCGCTTCTTCGAAACCCAGACTTTCTATCAGAAAGGCGCCGAGCTGGCTCAGGCTCCTGTCTGGAAAGGCGCCACCAACCAGGTCAAGGCCGGTCTGGCTGAAGACCTGACCATGACCCTGCCCAAAGGCCAGCTGAAAAAGCTCGCCGCCAGCATGACCATGAACCCGCAACTGGTTGCGCCAATCGCCAAGGGCGACGTGATCGGCAAGGTCGAAGTCAAACTGGACGACAAGGTGGTGCACAGCGCCGACCTGATCGCTCTGGACGGCGTCGAAGAGGGTGGTATCTTCCGTCGCATGTGGGATAGCATCCGTCTATTCTTCTACGGCTTGTTCAACTGATAGTGTGCTCCTGCAAGGCCCCGTGCTGATCCGGCGCGGGGTTTTGCCGTCGCCACGGCTTACGCTTACGAGGCCGTTACGCCATGACCGATACCGAAGTAAAGGCGCCAAAGATCGAATTTCCCCAGGTTGATTATCCGGTTAAGGTGATCTGCGATACGGGTGCTGGCAACAAAGACAAGATCATCGAAATCGTCAAAAAATACGCAACCATCAACGATGAACGTGTCGATGAGCGTCAAAGCAGCAACGGCAAATACACCACCATTCAGTTGCACATAGTCGCGACCGATCAGGATCAGCTGTACAACATCAACAGCTTTCTGCGGGCTACCGGTTTCGTGCACATGGTGCTGTGATGTCCGGCACGCTGGGCTTTCGCGAGCTCGGCCAGATGGCTTATGAGCCGGTCTGGCATGCCATGCAGCGCTTCACCAACGAACGTGGCAGCAATGCCGCCGACGAAATCTGGCTGGTCGAGCACCCGCCAGTGTTCACCCAGGGTCAGGCCGGTAAGGCCGAGCACTTGTTGTTGCCGGGCGATATTCCGGTGGTGCAGGTCGATCGCGGTGGTCAGGTGACTTACCACGGCCCTGGCCAACTGGTGGTCTACCTGCTGCTGGACGTGCGCAAGCTGGGTTTTGGCGTACGTGATCTGGTGACCCGCATGGAGTCGTGCCTCATCGAGCTGCTTGCCAGCTATGGCGTGACCGCTGCGGCCAAGCCCGATGCACCGGGTGTCTATGTCGACGGGGCGAAAATCGCCTCCCTGGGTCTGCGGATCCGCCATGGTTGTTCCTTTCATGGCCTGGCCTTGAACGTGGACATGAACCTGGAACCGTTTCGACGGATTAATCCCTGCGGCTACGCCGGGCTGGCGATGACCCAGCTGAGCGATCACGCAGGATCGATTGAATTTGCCGAGGTAAGTGCCCGGCTGCGCGCGCAGCTCGTCAAACACCTCGACTATGCTGAGCAGACGACCCTCACGGGCGGAATCGACTGATATGACTACTGATGCAGTGCAAACCATGATCCCGACGCTTGATGTCACCGAGCGCCCGGCCCCGCGTCCCAAGGTTGAAGCCGGCGTCAAGCTGCGCGGCGCCGAGAAGGTTGCACGCATCCCGGTGAAGATCATTCCGACCACCGAACTGCCGAAGAAGCCAGACTGGATTCGCGTACGCATCCCGGTTTCGCCGGAAGTCGACCGCATCAAGGCCCTGCTGCGCAAACACAAGCTGCACAGCGTGTGCGAAGAAGCGTCCTGCCCGAACCTGGGCGAATGCTTCTCCGGTGGCACCGCGACCTTCATGATCATGGGTGACATCTGCACCCGACGTTGCCCCTTCTGCGACGTCGGCCACGGCCGTCCGAAGCCATTGGATGTCAACGAACCGGAAAGCCTGGCTATCGCCATCGCCGATCTGCGCCTGAAGTACGTGGTGATCACCTCGGTGGACCGCGATGACCTGCGTGACGGCGGTGCCCAGCACTTCGCCGACTGCATTCGCGAAATCCGCAAGCTGTCGCCGAACGTGCAGCTCGAAACCCTGGTCCCGGACTACCGTGGTCGCATGGACATCGCCCTGGAAATCACTGCTGCCGAGCCGCCGGATGTGTTCAACCACAACCTGGAAACCGTGCCGCGCCTGTACAAGGCTGCGCGCCCGGGTTCGGACTACCAGTGGTCGCTGACCCTGCTGCAACGCTTCAAGCAGATGATGCCGCACATTCCGACCAAGTCCGGCCTGATGCTGGGCCTGGGCGAGACCGACGAAGAAGTCATCGAAGTCATGAAGCGCATGCGCGAGCACGACATCGACATGCTGACCCTCGGCCAGTACCTGCAGCCATCCCGCAGCCACTTGCCGGTGCAGCGCTTCGTGCACCCGGACACCTTCGCCTGGTTCGCCGAGGAAGGTTATAAAATGGGCTTCAAGAACGTCGCTTCCGGTCCACTGGTACGCTCCTCGTACCACGCCGACGAGCAGGCCAAGCTGGTCAAGGCCGAGCTGATGTCGTCCTGATCTGCGCAATGATATGAAAAACGCCCGCACGGTATTCTGCCTTGCGGGCGTTTTTTTGCCTGGCCTACGGTATTGGCCGCTTGTTCCTGCAACCTGCGGGGCGACTGAAAGTCTTCAGTTTGTCCTCGTTCCTGACTACTGTGTGCTGAAGATTTCACGCAGGGAGATTCACGGATGACCGCTCGACCGACCCACACCCTTTGCCCTCACGCTCCTGTCCCGGCACTGCCGTCGGAAGGCATGATCGGCGTTATTGCACCCGCCGGTCCCGCGCCGCTGGACACCGACAAGGCGGTGCAATGGATGCGTGCCCGGGGTTATTCACTGAAAGTGTTTCCCGGGGTCTACGAGAAAGACGGGTACCTGGCCGGCAGCGACGACGTGCGGCTCAATGACCTGCACGCTGCGTTCGCGGATCGTGATGTCGATGCCATCATCTGTCTGCGCGGTGGTTACGGCACGCCCCGGCTGCTCGATCGCATCGATTTCCAGTTGCTGCGCGATAACGCCAAGCCATTCATCGGCTACAGCGACATCACTGCCCTGCATTTGGCGATCAGTCGCTATGCCGGCTTCGTGACATTTCATGGTCCGCTGCTCAATGCCGACCTGCTGGGTGACAAGCAAATACCTACGGAGTCTTCCTTCTTCAGCATGCTGAGAGGGCAGGTGGGGGCTGGCACAGTGATGACGCATCCGGTTGCCTACCCGTTGACCACCGTCGAGCCGGGCGTGGCCCATGGGCGCCTGTTGGGGGGCAATCTGGCCATGATTGCCGCAACCATGGGCACGCCTTACGAAATTGACGCCGAGGGTGTCATTCTGTTGATCGAGGACATCAACGAGCCGCTGTATCGCATCGACCGGCTGCTGACCCATCTGCGGCTGGCAGGCACGCTGCACAAACTGCACGGAGTGTTGGTCGGGGATGTGGCGGGGGTTGATGTATCGGCGCTGGAGCGATTGCTCAAGCAGACCTTCGAACCTTTGCGGATTCCGGTGTTGTCCGGGTGGCGCAGTGGGCACTGCGATCCGAACCTGACATTGCCGATGGGGGCGCTGGTCAGGCTGGATGCCGGGAATCAGGAATTGATGTTGGAGCAGGATGTGGTAGTCAGGCGCTAGATCTTTTTCGCCTGATAGTCAGTCTTCGCAAGCAGGCTCGCTCCCACAGGTGACCGGGTTCCTCCATAGGAATACGGTCGAATGTGGGAGCGAGCCTGCTTGCGAAGCTTTTAGCGGTTACGCAACCCTTCGAGCAACTTGTGCGTCGGATAGCCATCCGCCGGCCAGCCAAACGACTGCTGGGCGCTGCGGATCGCCTTGCGGGTGTTGGCGCCAATGATCCCGTCGGCGGTGCCGGCGTCATAGTTTTGCGCACTCAACAGGTTTTGCAGTTCGATCCGCTCAGTACGGCTCAGAGGCAGGTCATCCTTTGGCCATGAGCCGCTGATCAAGCCCGCGCCATTGAAGCGTTCGGACAACAGGCTCACCCCCAGGGCATAGGATGACGAGTTGTTGTACTTGAGGATTGCCCGGAAGTTGTCGAGCACCAGGAACGCCGGGCCGCGGTAACCGGCCGGCAGCAGCAGGGCGGCGGACAGTTGCTCCGAGCCGGCCGGGACCTGGCCACCGTTGGGCAGGATAACCCCCAGTTGTCGCCATTCGGCGACGCTCTTGCGAATCGTGCCGTCGGCCAGCACGTAGTCGAACCCGCTCGGCAGCTGGACTTCAAAGCCCCACGGCTGACCTCTCTGCCAGCCGGAGCTTTGCAGATAATGCGCGGTCGAGGCCAAGGCATCGGCCGAGCTGCCCCAGATATCGCGACGTCCGTCACCATCGAAGTCCACCGCATGGGTGTTGTAGGTGGTCGGGATGAACTGGGTCTGGCCCATGGCGCCGGCCCAGGAACCGAGCATCTTTTCGGGCTCGATATCGCCTTGTTGCAGGATTTGCAGGGCGGCAATCAATTGCGCGTGGGCGAAACCGGGGCGACGACCTTCGTAGGCCAGGGTCGCCAGCGAGTTGATCACCGACTTGCTGCCCTGGAACTGGCCAAAGTTGCTTTCCATGCCCCAGACGGCCACCAGCGCCTGACGATCAACGCCGTAACGCTGCTCGATGCTTTGCAGGATGTCGGCGTACTGGTTGACCAGCGACTGGCCTTTGCGTACCCGCAGCGGTGACAGGGCGCCATCGAGGTATTCCCACACCGGTTTTGCGAATTCCGGTTGGCTGCGATCGGCACGAATCACACTGGGGTCGAAGCTGACATTGGCGAAGGCGCGGTCGAACAGATCAGCGCGGATACCGGCGGCCAGGGCATCCTTGCGGAAGCCTGCCTGCCATTCGGCAAAGGTCTGGGTTGGCTGGATGTCGAGGTTCTCACCCGTCGGAACCACAGGCGGAACAACCGCCGGGGCGGTGGCGACAGGAAGCGTCTGAAGCGGCTGAGCGTCGGCTGCGGTCGGTTTTTCCGCACAGGCGACAAGCAAAACAAGGCTGGAGGCAGCGATCAATTGGCGTAGGTGCCAACGACGGGGAAGACAAAAGGGCATGCACGGGTCCAGGGAGTACGAATCAGGTACAGACCTTAACATGTCGAAGGGGTGTTCTGCTTTACGCAGCCAGAAAGTAAGAAGCCTCCCAGTTGTCAGACTGGAAGGCTTCGCGGCGGTAACTGCCTTTGCCCTTGGCCGGGCGTTCCTGGCGGCTGCGGAACAATGGCTGGGCGATGATGGATTTGGCCTTGTTGGGGCCGTGTTTCGACGGCTTTTTGCTCATGATGATTGCTCGCAAGTGAGTGGTTTTTGCGAGGCGAATCATCGGCCGAAGTTGGGGGACTGTCTAGTCCCTACATTGTGTAGGAGCTTTCATTGATCTTGATAACGATGTGGTTTCTGTGGCGAGGGGGGCTTGCCCCCGCTCGGCGGCGAAGCCGTCGTAAAATCGATATACGCGGTTTATCTGAAATGCCGTGTATATCGATTATGGGGGCGCTTCGCGCCCCAACGGGGGCAAGCCCCCTCGCCACAGAAAGCCTTACTCGGCAGGTAGCGACAATCTCTGCCCGGCCATCAACAACGTCAACCGGCTCAAACTCATCCATGGCGAACCCGCAGCCTGGCCCTTGATCTGCGCGTCGATGCGTTGCGCTTCCAGCAGCAGTTGCGCCCAGCGTTGTGCCGAGTAGCGTTGCAGGGCTTTGCTCATCAACGGTTTGCGTTTGTCCCAGATCGGGGGTTTGGCTTGGCTGAAGGCCTTGTCCAGCGGCGTCCCCTGACTGTATTGCAGCGAAATATTGGCCAGCAGGCGCAGCTCCCGGGCCAGGGCCCAGAGAATCACCGGCGGTTCGACGCCTTCGCCACGCAAGCCTTCGAGCATGCGCAGCGCGTGGGCCGCTTCACCGTTGAGTACCGCATCGGTCAGGCCAAACACGTCGAAGCGAGCACTGTCAGCCACCGCCGCCTGCACGGTTTCGACGGTGATCTGACCCCCTTCGGCCATCAGTTTGAGCTTTTCGATTTCCTGGGCGGCGGCCAGCAAATTGCCCTCGACCCGTGCAGCGATCAGTTCAACGGCGTCCTGGCTGGCGGAAAGACCGGCCTGGGACAGGCGCTGGCGGATCCAGCTGGGCAACTGGCCGACATCGACTGGCCAGATCTGCACGAACTGGGTTTGCGGCCCTTCGACCAGCGCCTTGCCCCACTTGGTTTTCTGCGCGCTGCCATCAAGTTTCGGCAAGCTGATCAGCAGCACGGTGTCTTCGGCCGGGCGCGAGCAGTATTCGATTAGCGCGGCGGCACCTTTGTCACCGGGTTTGCCGGAAGGCAGGCGCAACTCCAGCAGGCGCTTTTCAGCGAACAGCGACATGCTGGCACCGGCTTGCAGCAGCGTGCCCCAGTCGAAACTGGCGTCGGCGGCAAACACCTGGCGCTCATCAAATCCTTGCTGACGGGCGGCGGCGCGAACAGCGTCGGCTGCTTCCTGGCACAACAACGGATCATCGCCGCTGATGATGTAGACCGGCGCGAGGGCACCTTGCAGGTGTTTGGCGAGTTGGGCGGGGGCGAGCTTCATAAGAGAGGGCGAACGGGGCGCCTGGGCGCCCCGTAAGTCTTACTGCTGCGGCAGTTCGATAGGCGACTGACGCGGGGTTTCCGCTTCAGCCTTTTGTGCCGCTTCCAGTGCCGCGGCGTCAGCCTTGGCCTTGGCTTCGGCAGTCTGCTGCAACTGATCCAGTTGGGCCGGGCTCAGTTGTTCCAGGCGCAGCATCATGCGTTGAACCATCTCTCGGCGGCCTTCTTCCCGGGCCGTTGCAGCTTCCTGATCGGAGCCCACCAGGTTGTTGCCGTCGTGCATATAGATTTTCTGCACTTCAAGCTTGTCGCTCAACAGTGGCAGATCACCGCGACCACGGATGTCGTAGTTCAGCACGGTGGTGACCTGGTACTCGCCAGCACGACCGGCACCTGCGTAGCTGAGGATGCGCTGGCTTTCCTGTTCATTGGTCAGGATCAGCTTGTAAGGTGCACCGGTATAGACCTTGACGCCGCTGCCTTCCAGTACCTGACGCAGTTGGGTCACGGTTGGGCCGTAGGCGTTACGGGCGCTCAGGTCGAGTTCCTTGATCGCCAGTTCGTTGGTGCCGGTGCCACGCAGCTGGAAACCGCAGGCACTCAGCAGAACCGCGAGGCCCATCACCAGCAAATTGCGTTTGATCATCTTGTTGCTCCCCTTGAAACCATGTGGGCCGATCAAGCGGCCCGAAAGGTTTTATTCGGCGCCAGGCTCACCTGGCGCCTGATCCAATTAGCTGGCGACGATATTGACCAGTTTCCCGGGCACTACGATCACTTTACGAATGGTCAGACCGTCGACGAAACGCAGCACGTTTTCGTTGGCTCGGGCGGCTGCTTCGACTTCTTCGCGGCTGGCGCTGGCCGGCATTTCGATCTGGCCACGCAGCTTGCCGTTGACCTGGATGACGAGCGTCAGGTTGTCCTGCACCAGTGCGCTGTCGTCCTGCACCGGCCAAACGGCGTCGATCACAGGATCAGCGTGACCCAGTTGATTCCACAGTTCATGGCTGATGTGCGGCGTGATCGGAGCCAGCAGCAGAGTCACGGTTTCCAGGCCTTCGTGAACCAGTGCGCGATCCTGCTCGGTGCCTTGCGCGGCTTTTTCCAGCACGTTCATCAGCGTCATCACCTGGGCGATGGCGGTGTTGAATTTGTGGTTCTGGCCGACGTCCTGGCTGGCCTGCTTGATGGCCAGGTGGATCGAGCGGCGAACGGCTTTCTGCTCGTCGTTCAGGCTGGCTACGTCCAGTTTGCCCGGCAGGCCCTGAGTGACGTGCGCTTGCGCCAGACGCCAGACGCGCTTGAGGAAACGGTGTGAACCCTCTACGCCGGAGTCGGACCATTCCGCGCTCATGTCAGGTGGCGAGGCGAACATCATGAACAGGCGGCAGGTATCGGCGCCGAACTGATCAATCATCGATTGTGGGTCAACACCGTTGTTCTTCGACTTGGCCATCTTCTCGGTGCCACCGATTTCCACCGGCAGGCCGTCAGATTTCAATTTGGCGCTGATAACCTTGGCTTTGCCGTCACGCTCAAGCTCGACATCCGCCGGGTTGAACCAGGTGTAGGCGCCATTGGCTTCTCGACGGTAGTAAGTCTCGGCGATCACCATGCCCTGGGTCAGCAGGTTCTTGAACGGCTCGTTGGAGCTCACCAGGCCTTCGTCGCGCATCAGCTTGTGGAAGAAGCGCGCGTAGAGCAGGTGCAGGATCGCGTGTTCGATACCGCCGATGTACTGATCCACCGGCAGCCAGTGGTCGGCCGCCGATTTTTCTACCAGACCGCCTTCAAAGTGCGGAGAGGCGTAACGGGCGTAGTACCACGAGGACTCGACGAAGGTGTCCATGGTGTCGGTTTCACGCTTGGCAGGCGCACCGCATTTCGGGCAGCTGCACTCGTAGAACTCGGGCATGCGCGCCAGCGGCGAACCGGCACCATCGGGTACGACGTCTTCCGGCAGTACGACTGGCAGTTGATCTTCCGGTACCGGTACGTCACCGCAAGTGTTGCAGTGAATGATCGGGATCGGGCAGCCCCAGTAGCGTTGACGGCTGATGCCCCAGTCGCGCAGGCGGAACTGGGTACGCGAGGCGCCCAGTTCTTTCTTGATCAGCGCAACTTCGATGGCGTCGAAGGCGCCCGCGAAGTCGAGGCCATCGAACTCGCCGGAATTGATCAGCGTACCGTGCTCGCCGTAGGCGTCTTGCCATGGCGCCGGATTGCTATCGCCGGAGCTGGTGCGCACGACCGATTTGACCGGCAGGTTGTACTTGTGGGCGAATTCGAAATCGCGCTCGTCGTGGGCCGGAACCGCCATCACCGCGCCGTCGCCGTAGTGCATCAGCACATAGTTGGCGACCCATACCGGCAGTTTTTCGCCGGTCAGCGGGTGCTCGACGAACAGGCCGGTCGGGAGGCCTTTTTTCTCCTGGGTGGCGACGTCGGCTTCGGCCACGCTGCCGCCCTTGCATTCAGCGATGAACGCTTGCAGCTCGGGGTTGTTTTGCGCCGCCAGAGTAGCCAGGTGGTGCTCGGCAGCGACCGCGACGTAGGTCGCGCCCATCAGGGTGTCCGGACGGGTGGTGAAGACTTTCAGCGCACCGGCTTCGCCGATGGAATCGACGTTGTACGGGAACTGCACTTCCATGCCGCGGGATTTACCGATCCAGTTGCGCTGCATGGTCTTGACCTGTTCAGGCCAGCCAGTCAGTTCGTCGAGGCTCTCCAGCAACTCATCCGCGTAGGCGGTGATCTTGAAGTAGTACATCGGGATTTCGCGCTTTTCGATCAGCGCGCCGGAACGCCAGCCACGGCCGTCGATCACTTGCTCGTTGGCCAGAACGGTCTGGTCGACCGGGTCCCAGTTCACGGTGCCGCTTTTTTTGTAGATCACACCTTTTTCGAACAGGCGGGTGAACAGCCATTGTTCCCAGCGGTAGTAATCGGGCTTGCAGGTGGTCACTTCGCGCGACCAGTCCACCGCCAGGCCCAGGCTGCGCAGCTGGGATTTCATGTAGGCGATGTTTTCGTAGGTCCACTTGGCGGGCGCTACGTTGTTCTTCATCGCGGCGTTTTCCGCCGGCATGCCGAAGGCGTCCCAACCCATGGGTTGCAGAACGTTCTTGCCTTGCATGCGCTGGTAGCGGGAGATCACGTCGCCGATGGTGTAGTTGCGCACGTGCCCCATGTGTAGCTTGCCGCTGGGGTAAGGGAACATCGACAGGCAGTAGTAAGTCTCCTTGCCTGGCTGTTCACTGACTTCAAAGGACTTTTGCTCGTCCCAGAACGACTGGGCGGCGGCTTCGATTTCACGGGGCTGATATTGTTCGTGCATGGCTACTTTTGAACTGAATAGGGGTGGCCTAATCCTCTTCAATGCAACGCTGGACGCGGATCACGCCACATTGGCGTTTTCGATGCCCAGCCGAGCTGGAAGTGGAGTTACAGGAAGCGCCGTAGCATACATGACCGCGCTCTACCGAGGGAAACCCTGATTACTGCCGCACGTCCTGCAAAAACCGCTGCGAGGGCCGTTGGTCGCGGCGTTCAGCCGGTTTGTTCATGGAAGCTAAGCTCTAACTGGGGAGTAGGTCTTATCTTCCAATGAGGTGAGGGATGGTTGAGTCACAGCAAAAAGCTACAAAACCGGAGCTGTACGAAAGGCTGATCGATCGTTTGGCCTTGGCCCTGGACGCGGCAAAAACCGCTAGCCGGTTGCGCGACGAACGCCCTCTGGAGCTGGAACTGCGCGGCCTGAGCCCCGCAGAGTTTGCACTGGTCAAGGCGTATCTGGATCGCAGTGAACGTGAGACACACGGATGCTTGTCTGAGGCGGTAAAGCAACTCGACGCACCACGTTCGGCCAAGATCATCTGGCTCAAGGACAAGGTTCCCGGCAGAGACGCGGTAAAGGTCCGGTCTTTGCAGTTCAAATAGGGCAACAGAGCCATGCTCCATACATTTTTGAAGCATAGCCCTTCCGTATTGATTGTCGCATCACGCCAACCCACTTAGGCTTCGGGCATCTCCGGGAGATGCTCGATGCCATTTCGCTACTTCGTAAAACAACTTCTTTTGCCACCCGGCATTCTATTGCTGCTGCTTTTGCTTGCCTGGTGGTTGCGTCGTTCAAGGCCAAGACTTGCCGGTGCGTGCTTTGCGCTGGGCCTGGGTGGCTTCTGGCTGATGAGCCTGCCAGTGGTGGTGCAGTGGAGTGCCGGTCTGCTTGAGCGGGAGCCACCGTTGGTACGCGATGAATGGGCAGTCCTGGGGCAGCGCGCAGACGCCATTGTTGTCCTCGGCTCCGGACGCGAGCGCGGTGATCGGGCCTGGGGGGCCGACCAGCCCACGGGTGTCGGTCTGGAACGCCAGCGCTATGCCGCGCGGCTGGCCAAGGCTTCCGGCCTGCCAGTACTGACCAGCGGCGGCTTGCATTACGGTTCGCCACCCAGCGAGGCGCAGATGATGGCGGACTCCTTGCGTGACGATTTTGGCGTGACCGTGCGCTGGCAAGAGGGGCGTAGCCGCACGACCTGGGAAAATGCGCAGTTCAGCGCTGAGGTGTTGCTGCCACAGGGCATCAAGCGTGTGGTGCTCGTGACTCAGGCCTGGCATATGTCACGAGCGGTCTGGAGTTTCCGCAAGGCCGGCTTTGAGGTGGTTCCGGCGCCGGTAGGGTTTTTGAGTGGCGACAACGCGCGGCCACTGGGTGGCTGGATGCCGGAGTTCAAGGCGATCTGGCAGAACGGGCAATTGATGAACGAGGCGGTGGGGCAGGTCGGCTATTCGTTGTTTTACCGATAACCGATTGGTTATCCACGCCCTGTAGGAGCTGGCTTGCCAGCGAAAGCGATGTCACGGCGACCATAGCTTTCGCCGGCAAGCCGGCTCCTACAGGTTTGATGCGGTGTCAGTTCAGACGGTTTTAGCCATCCGGCTTGCAATCAGCGCCCAGCCAAACAACAACACGCAGAGAATGAGCAATGGCCACGAACGCCATTGCAGGTACGGCGTCAGGTTGTGCATTGGCACCACTTCGCCATACAGGATGCCGCGTTCGAACTGCGGGATCTGATCGGTAATCTGACCGAACGGGTTGATCAGGCCGGATACGCCGTTGTTGGTGGCGCGGATCATCCAGCGTCCAGCTTCCAGCGCGCGCATCTGCGCCATCTGCAGGTGTTGCAGCGGCCCGATTGAGGTGCCGAACCAGGTGTCGTTGCTGATGGTCAGCAGCAGGTCGCTGCGGGCGGCAAGGCTGGCGGCGAACTCCGGATAAACCACTTCATAGCAAATGAACGGAGCGATCTGATAGCCCTTGGCTTGCAGTAACGGCTGGTCAGCCGGGCCGCGAGCGAAGTCCGACATTGGCAGGTCGAAGAAGGCGATCAGCCCGCGCAACATGTCCTGCAAGGGGACATATTCACCAAATGGCACCAGTTTTTGCTTCAGATAGGTGCCGTCGCCCTCACCGGTAACGGTGATGCCATTGAAGAAACGCTTCTCATGGCGCACCTCCATGCGGACCGGGACACCGGTAATCAAAGCCGATTTACGTTCGGCCGCGAAGTTGCCCATCATGCTCAGATAGCCCTCGGCGGACTCCTTGAGCACCGGGATCGCCGTTTCCGGCCAGATAAGTAGATCGACGCGCTTGGAGCTGAAGCTCATGTCACGGTACAGCGCCAGCTGCGAATTGAGCTGCGCCGGGTCCCACTTCATGCTTTGTTCGATGTTGCCCTGAATGGCGGCAACGCTCAGTGCCGGGCCCGACGGGCTGGTCCAGGCGTGGTGCTTGAGCGCCATGCCGACCAACCATGGGCCGACCAGCAGCAATACGCCGGCAGCGATAAAGCCTTTGCGCCCCGTGCGAACCAGGCGCAAGCCGTTGTAGATCAACGCCGCTGTCAGGGCCAGGGTGAAGGAAATCAGCCACATTCCGCCGAGGGGGGCGAGTCCGGCCAGCGGGCCATCGAGCTGGCTGTAACCGGAGTACAGCCACGGGAAACCTGTCAGGAACCAGCCACGGAATGCTTCCTGGCCGACCCACAGCGCCGCGAAGGCGAGAGCATCGGCCAGCGGCGCTTCATTGCGGCGCAGCCAGCGCGCCCATATCCACGCAGGCAGGGCAAAGAACCAGGCAATCGCCGCCGTGAAGAGCAGCATCAGGAAACCGGCCAGCAGTACTGATGCGCCGCCGAAGTGGTGAATGCTGTAGTAGATCCAGCTGGTACCGGCACCGAACAGGCCGAACCCGAAACACCAGCCACGACCCAGCGCCTGGCGTGGGCTCAGCTCACGCAAACCGGCATAGAACAGGCCGACGGCGAGCAGTGCCAGTGGCCAGATATCGAACGGCGCCAGGGCCAGGGTGGTGATTGCACCGGCCGCCACGGCCAGCAGGTTACCGGGCCAGCCGGGGCGGGTTGTCCAGCGCATTTCAATCCTTAGCGAGCAATGGGCGTCAGGCGAAGCAAGTGAATCCGACGGCTGTCGGCGTTCAGGATGCGGAAACGGTATGGGCCGATTTCAGTGATTTCATTGCGTTTTGGCAAATGCCCGAACGCGCTCATCACCAGGCCGCCAACGGTGTCGAACTCGTCGTCGGAGAATTCGCTGTCGAAGAACTCGTTGAAGTTCTCGATCGGTGTCAGAGCCTTGATCAGGAAATCACCGCTTGGCAACGGTTTGATATAGCTGTCTTCTTCGACGTCGTGTTCGTCTTCGATGTCGCCGACGATCTGTTCCAGCACGTCTTCGATGGTCACCAGACCTGCCACGCCGCCGTACTCGTCGATGACGATGGCCATGTGGTTGTGGTTGGCGCGGAACTCGCGCAGCAGCACGTTAAGGCGCTTGGATTCCGGTACGAAGGTGGCCGGACGCAGCAGGTCCTTGATGTTGAAGCTGTCGCCGTTCTCCTTGAGGATCAACGGCAGCAAGTCCTTGGCCAGCAGCACGCCCATCACGTCATCGTGGCTTTCGCCGATTACCGGGTAGCGGGAGTGGGCCGAGTCGACCACGGCAGGCAGGAACTCGCGAGGTGTCTGGTTCGCCTTGATGCTGACCATTTGCGAGCGCGGGACCATGATGTCCCGGACCTGCAAGTCAGCCACCTGGATGGCGCCTTCGACGATGGCCAGCGCTTCGCTGTCCAACAGTTTGTTCTGGTGTGCATCGCGCAGCAGCTCCAGCAGCTCCTGACGGTTTTTCGGCTCGTGGGCAAAAGCCTGGGTGAGCTTACCCAGCCATGACTTCTGCCCATTGCTCGATCGATCTTCGCTCATAGCGATTACTCTGAATCCTTTGTTGTTTTGGTAGGGGATAAATCGGTTTCGTCGTCCGCGTACGGATCGGGAAAGCCCAGTTCTGCAAGCAACGTTCGTTCCAGTGCTTCCATCTCTTCGGCTTCGTCGTCATCAATATGGTCGTAACCGAGCAGATGCAAGCAGCCGTGAATCACCAGGTGTGCCCAATGGGCCTTGAGTGCCTTGCCCTGTTCAGCGGCTTCGCGCTCGACCACGGCCACGCAGATCACCAGATCGCCCAGCAGCGGTATGTCGAGGAACTCATCCGGCACATCGGCCGGGAATGACAAGACGTTAGTTGCGTAATCCTTTTGCCGCCAGGTGTGGTTCAGCTCGCGTCCTTCGGCTTCGTCGACCAGGCGAATGGTCATCTCCGAATCGGCGGTGCGCTGGCGCAAAGCCAGTTCGCACCACTGGCGGAACTCGGCTTCGCTGGGGGCGGGGGCTTGGGTGGCGATTTGCAGGTCAAGCTCAAGCATCGCGGCGGCTATCCTTGGCGGCTGCATCGTCGGCCGCTTTGGTTTCGAAGCGCTCGTAGGCTTCAACGATGCGCTGCACCAACGGATGGCGTACGACGTCCTTGGGCTGGAAGTGGGTGAAGCTGATACCCGGTACATCCTTGAGCACTTCAATCACATGGTGCAGGCCGGACTTGGTGCCGCGTGGCAGGTCAACCTGGGTGATGTCCCCGGTGATGACGGCCGTGGAGCCGAAGCCAATCCGGGTCAGGAACATCTTCATCTGCTCGACCGTGGTGTTCTGGCTTTCGTCGAGAATGATGAAGCTGTTGTTCAGCGTCCGGCCGCGCATGTAGGCCAGTGGCGCGACTTCGATCACCTGGCGCTCGATCAGCTTGGCGACGTATTCGAAGCCGAGCATCTCGTAGAGTGCGTCGTAGAGCGGGCGCAGATACGGGTCGATCTTTTGCGAGAGGTCGCCGGGCAGGAAGCCGAGTTTTTCACCCGCTTCGACCGCCGGACGCACCAGCAGGATGCGGCGGATCTGCTCGCGCTCCAGCGCATCCACCGCGCAAGCCACGGCCAGATAGGTCTTGCCGGTACCGGCCGGGCCGATGCCGAAGTTGATGTCGTTACCGAGGATTTCCTTGACGTAACGCAGCTGATTCAAGCCGCGGGGGCGAATCATGCCTTTCTTGGTGCGCAGGGCCACGGACGGTTCGGCGGGGGAGTGGTTGTCCAGCTGCTCGACGGCCGATTCCTGCAGGAACAGGTGCACCATGTCCGGCGACAGCTCGGTACCCTTGGTTTCCCGGTACAGGCGGCGCAGGAGGTTTTCCGCGGAGGTGGTGTGTTTGGGTTCGCCGATCAGCTCGAACTGATTGCCGCGATTGCGGATCTCGATGGTCAGGCGCTGTTCGATCAAGCGCAAATGCTCGTCGAATTGCCCGCACAGATTGGCGAAGCGGCGAGCTTCAAAAGGCTCGAGAATAAAACGATGTGGTTCTATGGGTGCGTTCAAGGTCGTATTTAGCCGCCCTGGGGCAATTGAGATGAAATCAAGGATAACGCCAGTGGCGTGGGTGGGAAAGCTCTTAAATAAGATGCAGAAATTTGGCACTTAAACTGTGGCGAGGGGGCTTGCCCCCGTTCGACTGCGAAGCAGTCGCAAAATACCAGGACCGCTTCGCGATCCAACGGGGGCAAGCCCCCTCGCCACAAAAGCCCGCTCCCACAAGGGGGGTACGGGGTTACTGGATCAGCGAACCCCGCAGCGAGTGCGGCTGCGCGGCATCGATGTGCACATCCGCGAACTGGCCGATCAGGGTCGGATTGTCGCAGCGGAAGTTGACGATACGGTTATTCTCGGTCCGGCCTTGCAGTTCGCCCGGGTCTTTTTTCGAGTAATCGGTCACCAGGATCCGCTGGATCGAGCCGACCATTTGTCGGCTGATCTCGAAACCTTGCTGGTTCAGGCGATGCTGCAGGGCATTCAGGCGCTCTTTTTTCAGCTCTTCCGGTGTGTCATCGGCCAGGTCGGCGGCCGGAGTGCCCGGACGCTGGCTGTAGACGAACGAGTAGGAGAAGTCGAAGCCGACGTCGGCAATCAGCTTCATGGTCTGCTCGAAGTCTTTCTCGGTCTCGCCCGGGAAGCCGACGATGAAGTCCGAGCTGATGCAGATCCCTGGCACGGCGGCGCGCAGCTTGCGCAGTTTGGATTTGTATTCCAGCGCTGTGTGATTGCGCTTCATTGCGGCGAGAATGCGGTCCGAGCCAGACTGCACCGGCAAGTGCAGGTGCTTGACCAGCTCCGGCACGTCGGCGTGGGCCTGGATCAGGCTGTCCGAAAACTCCAGCGGATGCGACGTGGTGTAGCGGATGCGGTCGATGCCGTCGACCGCGGCGACCACGCGAATCAGCTCGGCCAGGTCGGCCAGGCGCCCGTCATGGGTCAGGCCGCGATAGCCGTTGACGTTCTGCCCCAGCAGCGTCACTTCGCGCACGCCGTGTTCGGCCAGGTGCATGATCTCGGCAATCACGTCGTCGAACGGGCGGCTGACTTCTTCGCCGCGGGTGTAGGGCACCACGCAAAACGTGCAGTACTTGCTGCAACCTTCCATGACCGACACGTAAGCGCTCGGGCCATCGATGCGGGGCTCGGGCAAATGGTCGAATTTTTCGATTTCCGGGAACGAGACGTCGACTTGCGGCAGCTTGCTGATGCGCGCGGCGTCGATCATTTCCGGCAGGCGGTGCAGGGTTTGCGGGCCGAAGACTACGTCGACGTACGGCGCACGATCGCGAATGGCCGCGCCTTCCTGACTGGCCACGCAGCCACCGACGGCGATCACCATGTCCGGGTTGGCCAGCTTCAGTTCGCGCCAGCGGCCGAGTTGGGAGTAGACGCGGTCCTGGGCACGCTCGCGGATCGAGCAGGTGTTGAGCAGGATCACGTCGGCGTCTTCAGCGCGTGCGGTGACTTCCAGGGCCTGATGTTCGCCCAGCAGATCGACCATGCGCGAGCTGTCGTACTCGTTCATCTGGCAACCGTGGGTTTCGATGTAAAGCTTCTTGGCCATGGAAAGAGTCATCACGTGATTCAAAGAACCGCGCATTATAGGGAACATGTCCCGTGGTTCCTACCATTGCGCGTCCGACGGCTGTGCTATAGTTTGCGCCCTCATTTTTACCCCGATGTGTTACCCGCCCACCATGACCAAACGTGAAGCTCCAATCTACAAGGTGATTTTCCTCAACCAGGGCCAGGTGTTCGAAATGTACGCCAAGCAGATCTATCAAAGTGATCTGTGGGGCTTTCTGGAAGTGGAAGAGTTCGTCTTTGGCGAGCGCACGCAAGTGGTCGTCGATCCGAGCGAAGAAAAGCTCAAGGCTCAGTTCGAAGGCGTGGTGCGCAGTTTTGTGCCGATGCATTCGATCGTGCGTATCGATGAAGTCGAGCGTCTGGGCACACCGAAAATCAGCGAAGCCCGCGGCGCGGTCGGCAATGTAATGCCGTTTCCGATGCCAATGCCTGAGAAGTAAGGTTCAGACCTAGTTGATCCTATCGCTGGCAAGCCAGTTCCTACAGGTCCGCGTAGATTTGTAGGAGCTGGCTTGCCAGCGATGGCGGCATCAGCCACGAAGCAAGCATCAGGGCAATGGCGCGAACGGCGTACGCCCATCGGCGCTTTGCAATTCCATCAGGTATTTACGGAAAATTTGCCCGAGCACCTGGGTGGCGACTTCGAGTTCTTCGCGGGGCATTTTTTCGGTGACTTCGTCAGCGGTGTCCAGTGCATCTTCGGCGCCGTTGACCGCCGCCATCTTCAGCAGGATATACGCCTGAACGTTATTGGCCGGCACGCCTTCGCCGTGGAAGAACATGGTGCCTAACTTGAATTGTGCCTGGGCGTGGCCTTGCAGCGAGGCCTTTTCGAAGTAGCTCAGGGCTTGATTGAGGTCGCGCGGCGCGTTTTTGCCTTCGTAGTAGAACTCACCCAACTCGTATTGCGCTTGTGCATCCCCTTCATCCGACGCTTTCTGGCAGGCGGCGAGCGCTTGTTCCAGGTCTTGCGGCTGGGTATTGAGGGTGCAGCGACCCATCGCTGGGATCAACAACGAGTTGCCGCCTGCTTGTGCGTGCGCGAGCAGGGGCTGAAGAAGCAACAGGCAGCCCAGTGCAAGGGTGCGGCCGGTGCGGTTCATGGGAATCGACTTACCTCTGAAGGGCGCGCGGACCCATCGAGGGGATCCAATAAGCGCGCATTATGAAATAAGCAGGGCCAACCTTACAAAGTCTTTACTCGTTTTTCTGCTGCGCGGGAAATATATCACCGGTTTTGCGGAGGATTTTTGCTGAAACTGTAGGAATACAGGCGGGCGTGTAGGTGAAAGCTGACGCCGGCAATGGCCAACGTCAGCGCTACAGCGTTATTTCAAGGCAGCGAAGGCGCGCTCGGCGGCGTCCAGGGTCAGTTTCAGTTCGGTTTCGCCATGAGCGATCGAAGTGAAACCGGCTTCGAAAGCGCTCGGTGCCAGGTACACGCCGCCTTCCAGCATCAGGTGGAAGAAGCGACCGAACAGGGCAGCGTCGCTGGCCATGACGTCATCGAAGGTGACGATGTCGTCGGCACCGCTGAAGTACAGGCCGAACATGCCACCGGCCTGGGTGGTCACGAACGGAATGCCGGCCGCATCGGCGCGCTGTTGCAGGCCGTCGAGCAGGCGGGTCGTGTAGTCGGTCAGTTCGGCGTGGAAGCCCGGGCGGCTGATCAGGCGCAGGGTGGTCAGGCCGGCGGCCATCGCCAGCGGATTACCCGACAGTGTGCCAGCCTGGTAGACGGGGCCCAGCGGAGCGATACGCTGCATGATTTCACGCTTGCCGCCGAAGCAGCCGACCGGCATGCCGCCACCGATGATCTTGCCGAAGGTGGTCAGGTCCGGCGTCACGCCGTAGTACGCCTGGGCTCCGCCGAGGGCGACACGGAAACCGGTCATCACTTCGTCGAAAATCAGCACTACGCCGTGCTTGTCGCACAGGGTCCGCAGGCCTTCGAGGAAACCCGGTGCCGGTGGCACGCAGTTCATGTTGCCGGCCACTGGCTCGACGATGATGCAGGCGACGTCCTGGCCGACTTCGGCGAGCATGGCTTCAACGGCATCGATGTCGTTGAAGGGCAGGGTCAGGGTGTGTTTGGCGAATGCGGCCGGCACGCCGGCCGAGCTCGGCACGCCTTGGGTCAGTGCGCCGGAACCGGCCTTGACCAGCAGGCTGTCGGAGTGACCGTGGTAACAGCCTTCGAACTTGATGATGCTGTCGCGGCCGGTGAAACCACGGGCCAGGCGGATGGCGCTCATGGTCGCCTCGGTGCCGGAGCTGACCATGCGCACCATTTCCATCGACGGCACGAGCGAGCAGACCAGGTCGGCCATCTGCGTTTCCATCTCGGTCGGGGCGCCGTAGGACAGGCCGTGTTCAAGCTGCTTGCGCACGGCGTCCAGCACGTCCGGGTGGCTGTGGCCGAGGATCATCGGGCCCCAGGAACCGACGTAATCCACATAACGCTTGTCGTCTTCGTCGGTGACGTAGGCGCCTTCGGCGTGCTTGAAGAACAACGGCGTGCCGCCGACGCTCTTGAACGCGCGAACCGGCGAGTTCACGCCACCGGGAATGTGTTTCTGGGCATTGGCAAACAGCGTTTCGGAACGAGACATGATCGGGCTCTCAAATCAGATTTTAAGCGACTTAAATAGAAAACAATTCGTTGAAGGCGCGGGCACGACGGGTCACTTCGGCCGTACTCTCAGCGCCAAACAGGCCATGCACCACTGCCAGCAGATCGACGCCGTGGGCCACCAGCGGGGCGGCGTTGTCCAGGGTGATGCCGCCGATTGCGCAGATCGGCAAGTGCAACTGCTTGCGGGCCTGATCGAGCAGTTCGAGGCTGCAGGTCGGTGCGCCGGGCTTGGTGTTCGAATTGAAGAAACGACCGAAGGCGACGTAGCTGGCGCCTTCTTTGGCAGCCTGTTCGGCCAGTTCGAGCTGCGCGTGGCAGGTTGAACCGATGATCGCCTGACGCCCCAGCAGTGCACGGGCCGGAGTCAGCGGGCCGTCGGTCTGGCCCAGGTGCACGCCCACGTTCAGGCGTGCCGCCAACTCGGCGTCGTCGTTGATGATCAACTGCGTCTTGTAGCGTTCGCACAGCTCGCGCAAGGCTTCGGCCTCACGCAAGCGGCGGGCGTCGTCACTGCTCTTGTCACGGTATTGCAGCAAGGTGACGCCGCCTTCCAGCGCCGCCTCCACGTACTTGAGCAACTTGCCGTCCAGCAAATGGCTGTCGGTAATGGCGTACAGGCCACGTAGTTTCATCGGACAAGCCTCACCGCATTACAAATAGAAGTTACGAACAGAAATCCAGTGGCAAACGGCGCGGCACAAACTGGCCTTTGCCCAACTGCTCGGCATCGCGCAGGGTGCGCCACGTGTAGTTAAGCGCGGTCTGTACGGCACTGGCGAGGTTTTCGCCCTGGGCCAGACGACCGGCCAGCGCGCTGGCCAGGGTGCAACCGGAACCGTGATAACTGCCGGGCAAGCGCTGGCAGGTATAGGTTTCGCGCAGGCCGTCGCGGCTGTACAGGCGATTGTGGATTTCGGTTTCGTCGCCATGGCCACCGGTGATCAGCAGGTGTTTGACGAACGGCAGGAGTTTTTCAGCGCACTCGTCCGCGGTGCCTTCAGGCAGTTCGGCGAGGATCCGGGCTTCGGGAAGGTTGGGGGTCGCAATGATCGACAGAGGCAGCAGGCGTTCGCGCATGGCGTAGCCGACTTCGTCCTTGCCCAGGCGTCCGCCGCCGCCAGCGCGCAGTACCGGGTCGCAGACCACTGGCAAATGCGGGTGCGCCGAAAGCAGTTCGACAACGGTGTCGACCATTTCCAGGGAACCGAGCATGCCCAGTTTGACCGCAGCGACTTCGGAGTCGTTGAGCACGGCATTGGCCTGGGCCAGTACCCACTCACGGTCGAGGACGCGGAAGTCCGTGACATTGACGGTGTCTTGCACGGTCAGGGCAGTGACGGCTGGAGCCGCATGGCAACCCTGAGCGAGCAGGGCTTCGATATCTGCCTGCAAGCCGGCGCCACCACTTGGGTCGTGGCCGGAGAGACAGAGGACAACGGGGCGAGAGCTGTAGATATTCATGGTGCGCGAGCTTACCACCAAACCTGTTTTTCGGGTGTTGTAGTGGTGCGGTTGGTCGATACATTGTGGCGAGGGGGCTTGCCCCCGTTGGGTCGCGAAGCGGCCCCCAATAACCTGCCTGGTTCATCGAGTCGGTTGGTTTTACGACTGCTTCGCAGCCGAACGGGGGCAAGCCCCCTCGCCACAGTGACTTGTCAACCACAGAGTACCTTCTGTTTATTGCTCTGAAACGCCCGTCCTAGAGCCTTTTCGTGAAATATTTCAATGGTGTTTAATGGCCATCAACGGCTATGCTAGAGTGGATCCAAACCAATAACAGGTGATACCGGTTTACGTCTGCTCAAAAGGAATGGGGGGCTTCCTGACAGAACCGGACAGGCCACGCTGGGGCTTCAATGCGCTATTTGTTGATGTTGCTGTTGTGTTTGCCCCTCCTGGCAAACGCCGTCGAGTTCGATGAGTTCACTCAAAGCCTCCCCTTGGGCCGAACCCTGCAGGTCTACGAGGATGCAGGTGGTCAGGCGACCATCGCGGATATCCGTGCGCAAGCGGCGGCCGGCAACTTCAAACCGCACCATAAAGACACGCTCAACGCCGGGTACTCGCGTTCGGTGTTCTGGCTGAAAATCGACCTGCATTACCGACCGGGCAACCCTGCGGCGCAACGAACCTGGTTGCTGGAGCTGGCCTATCCGCCCCTCGATCATCTCGATCTCTATTTGCCCGATGCGGCCGGCAACTATCAGTTGGTCAGGCAGACTGGCGATGCCTTGCCGTTCGCCAGCCGCGAGATTCGTCAGAACAACTATTTGTTCGACCTGACGTTCAAACCTGACCAGGCCGAAACTGTATTCCTGCGCTTGCAAAGCGAAGGCTCGATCCAGGCACCGGTCACCTTGTGGTCAAGCACCGCCTACCTCGAAGCGCAGCCCGTACGCCTCTACGTACTGGGGCTGATTTACGGCGTGCTGTTGGGGATGCTGGTCTACAACCTGTTCATCTACCTCAGCGTGCGTGACACCAGTTACCTCTATTACATCTTCTATATCGCCTCGTTCGGCTTGTATCAGCTGTCGGTAAACGGTGCGGCCGTGCAGTATTTCTGGCCGGACAATCCCTGGTGGGCCAACGCCGCGACGCCGTTTTTCATCGGCTGTGCGGGGTTGTTCGGCAGTCAGTTCGCCCGCAGTTTTCTGCAAATGGCTACCCACAGTCGCTGGCTCGACCGCTTGTTGCTGGCGCTGGTTGCCTTCGGTGCGTTGGTGGTCGGCCTGTCGTTGATGACCAGTTACGCCCTGGCCTTGCGCCTGGCCACGGCCCTGGCGCTGACGTTCACCGTGGTGATTTTTGCCGCCGGGATCTTTGCCTGGCTGCGGGGCCTGCGGGTGGCGCGGTATTTCATCATTGCCTGGTCGGCGTTCTTGCTCGGCGGCATCGTCAATACGCTGATGGTACTGGGCTACCTGCCGAACGTGTTCCTGACCATGTATTCCAGTCAGATCGGCTCGGCCATCGAAGTGGCGTTGCTGTCCCTGGCGCTGGCCGACCGCATCAACGCCATGCGCGAGCAGCAGGCGCAAACCCTGTTCGACGCCAGCCAGAAACTTGAAGTGCTCAACCAGCAACTGGCTCGCAGTAACAAGCTCAAGGACGAATTCCTGGCCACCCTGACTCACGAACTGCGCACACCCATGAACGGTGTGATTGGTTCGCTTGAGCTGATGCAGACGGTCGAAATGGACGCGGAGCTTGAACAGTATCAGCAGACGGCTTCGGGGTCGGCGCGGGACATGATGCGCATGGTCAACGGCATCCTGACCCTCACCGAATTGCAGGCCGGCAAGCTCAAGGCCTCGGCCGACACCTTCAGCTTGCGCGGCATGGTCGAGGCGTTGCACACGCAGTTCGAGGGCAATGCATCGAGCAAGTCGCTGGACTTCAAGGTCGACATCGCATCGGGTGTGCCGGATCGTTTGCAGGGTGACAACGTCAAGATCGCGCAATGCCTGGAATGTCTGCTGGATAACGCGATCAAGTTCACCAAGGTCGGCGGCCTGGCCTTGCGGGTGACCGGCAAGACCATCGAGCCCGATCGGCTGGCTTTGACCTTCGCGGTGATCGACACCGGCATCGGCTTCACCGATTTGGGGGAGGCCACGATGTATCAGCGGTTCTTCCAGCTCGATAGCTCGATGACTCGTGAATACGGTGGCCTGGGCGTTGGCCTGGCGATTTGCCGACAGTTGGTCGAATTGCTCGGCGGACGCCTGACGCATCGCTCCGAGCCAGGACGTGGCAGCCGGTTTCAGCTGGATGTGGAAGTCGGGCTGCCGGTGGCCGAACGTCCGGTGACGCCATTGATGACCAGGGATTTTCCGCGCCTGCGCTTGCCTCAGGATTGTGCCGTGCTGTTGGTCGATGGCAACAGCATCAGCCAGTTGGTGATGCGCGGCATGTTGCTCAAGCTGGGTTTCCGCGTGCGCACGGCTGACAGCGCCGATGTCGCGCTCGATCTCTTGCAACGTGAAGTGTTTGACGCGGTGCTGGTCGATTGTCAGTTGCCGCTACAGGACGGTGAGTCGCTGTGCTGCCGGATTCGTGCGTTGCCGGGCTATGCCGAGCTGCCGTTGTTCATGATCGCCCTGAGCGGTGACCGAGAACGCTGCCCGACCGGCGCGCTGATTGATAACTTGAGCAAACCGGTGAAATTCGAAGACTTGCAGGCCGCGCTCTACCGCCGTGTGCTCTGCCCGCAACAGGGCGAAAGCGCCGACAGTTAGGCGTATATGACACTTTGTTCGACCGAGGGGCGGTGCTTAACTGAAATCCCTTGGCCGACCAAAGGAGCCCCGTCATGAACCTGCATCAGTTCGCCGAAACCCACGAAGTCACCAACCAGCCACCGTCACTGGACGGCGCCAACCTGTACCGCATCGACTTGCCGTTGCAGGAGTGGTCGCGGCGCTTCGGGGCCGGTTGGGCCGAATCGCGGATCGACGCCTACGGCGCGCTGGCCGGTGGCCCGTTGATGGAAGCCGGGTTCCTGGCCAATCAGAACAAGCCGGTGTTCAACAGCCATGACCGCTTTGGTCATCGTATCGATCTGGTGGAATTTCATCCGGCTTATCACCAATTGATGCGCACGGCGGTCGAGCATGGCTTGACCTCGCTGCCCTGGGCGCACCCGCAGGATGGCGCCCATGTGGCCCGCGCTTCGATGACGTATCTGCATAGCCAGGCCGAAGCCGGCAGTGGCTGTCCGTTGACCATGACCTTCGCCAGCGTTCCGGCCATGCGCCTGCAACCGAACCTGGCGGAAAAATGGCTGCCGAAAATCCTCGCCACCGAATACGACTCGCGCAACGTCGGCATGGCCCACAAGGCCGGGGTCACCATCGGCATGGCCATGACCGAGAAGCAGGGCGGCACCGATGTGCGGGCCAATACCTCCAAGGCCTATCCGGTCGGTGCCAGCGGCCCGGGCCAGGCCTATGAGCTGGTGGGGCACAAATGGTTTTGTTCGGCACCGATGTGCGACGCCTTCCTGACACTGGCACAGACCGACAAGGGGCTGACCTGTTTCCTGTTGCCGCGCCACCGCCCGGACGACACACGCAACCAGTTCTATATCCAGCGCCTGAAGAACAAGCTCGGCAATTGCTCCAACGCTTCCAGCGAGGTGGAGTTCCGGGGCGCACTGGCGTGGATGATCGGTGAAGAGGGACGTGGCGTTCCGACGATCATCGAGATGGTCGCCATGACTCGCTTCGATTGCATGGTCGGTTCCAGTTCGCTGATGCGTCAGGCGCTGACTCAGGCCAGCCATCACTGTGCTCACCGTTCGGTGGGCGGCAAGCTGCTCAGCGAACAGCCGCTGATGCAGAACGTGCTGGCGGATCTGGCGCTGGAAAGCGAAGCAGCACTGGCCTTGAGCCTGCGCATGGGCCGAGCGCTGGATCATCTGGACGATTCGCAGGAAGCCAAATTCGCCCGTCTGGTGACAGCGGTGGGCAAGTACTGGATCTGCAAGCGGGCGCCGGCCATGATCAACGAAGCGGCCGAATGCATGGGCGGCGCGGGTTATGTCGAGGAAAGCATCCTGCCGCGGCTTTACCGCGAGGCGCCGGTGAATTCGACGTGGGAAGGTTCTGGCAACGTGCAATGCCTCGACGTGCTGCGTGCCCTGTCTAAAGAGCCGGGCGTGCTTGATGCGCTGTTCAGCGAGTTAGGCGATGGTCATGGCGACAAGCGTCTGGCAGCACACATCCATCAAATACAGGCGGCGTTCAAGGACACCAGTGACATTCAGTATCGCGCCCGCCAACTGACTGAAGACATTGCCCTAGGGCTGCAGGCCAAGTTGTTGCTGGAGGCGGGGAATTCGGTGGTCAGTGATGCCTTCATCGCCAGTCGTCTGGAGGACGGTGGCCGAGTGTACGGCGCATTGCCGCGTGGTCTGGATGTAGAAGCCATTGTCGCCCGGTCGACTCCTCAAGGCTTCTGATCACGATTGACCCAGCACCGCTCCCACAATTGTTCTCTGTACACAGTCAATGCCACTGTTCCCGTGACGCGACGATGCAGGCAAGATGAAGGTCTGCAAGTCAGAACACAGGATGCTGATCGTGACCGAAGCTTTTATTGTCGTTCAAACCGCCGAGCAAGCCGTGGATCGGCTTGCACTCTTGCACAATCGTGCAACCACCGCGCTGAGTCAGGCGCTCAAGCGCTACCTCAAGGACCGCGTCGAGCCTGATGCCGAGCAACGGGCATTGTTCCGTTATCCCGAACTGCGCCTGACCTACCTTTGCCACGGCGAAGTTCCGCAGACCACCCGTGCCTATGCCAAGGTCCAGTTGCCGGGCACCTACAGCGTCACCGTCACCCATCCATCGGCTTTTCGTAAATACCTGCTGGAGCAGCTAGTTCCGCTGATGCACGACTTCACCGTGACCGTGGAAGTCGGTGTCAGCGAGCAGAACATTCCGTATCCGTATGTGGTCGAGCAGGGCGATGAACTGGCCGGTTCCGGCGTCACCGCTGCCGTGCTGGCGCGGGTGTTCCCGAGTACTGACCTGTCGGCCGCGACCGATGGCATTGCCGACGGTCTGTACGATTGGGAAAACACCGATCCGCTGCCCCTGGCACTGTTCGATGCCGCGCGGGTGGATTTCTCCCTGCGCCGACTGGTGCATTACACCGGCAGCGACTGGCGTCATGTGCAGCCGTGGATCCTGCTGACCAACTACCACCGCTACGTCGACCAGTTCATCGTCCACGGCCTGGAGCAATTGCGCAGCGATCCGCGTTTTGTGCGCATGGTGCTGCCGGGCAACGTGATCATCGACAAGAGCATGGATCACGGCGAAGCCTCGGCGATTGCCGCCGGGGTGGTCTGGCACCGCTACCAGATGCCGGCCTATCACCTGATCGCCAGCGACGGCCACGGCGTGACGTTGGTCAACATCGGCGTCGGCCCGTCCAACGCCAAGAACATCACTGACCACCTGGCCGTGCTGCGCCCGCATTGCTGGCTGATGATCGGTCACTGCGGTGGCTTGCGTCAGTCGCAGACGATCGGCGATTACGTGCTGGCCCACGCCTACATGCGTCGCGACGGCATTCTCGACCGGGTGGTGCCGCCGAACATCCCGATTCCGGCCTTGGCCGAAGTGCAGATGGCCTTGCAGCAAGCGGCGGCAAACATCACCGGCGAGAAGGGCGACGAGCTGAAGAAACGCCTGCGCACCGGCACTGTGCTGACCTACGACGACCGTAACTGGGAATTGCGCTGGGCCCAGGAACGGCCGCTGATCAACCTGTCTCGCGCCGTGGCAGTGGACATGGAAAGCGGCACCATCGCAGCGCAAGGTTATCGTTTGCGGGTGCCGTACGGCACGTTGCTGTGCGTCTCGGACAAACCGCTGCACAGCGAAATCAAGTTGCCGGGTTCGGCCAACGCCTTCTATGAACGCGCGGTCAGCCAGCATTTGAAGATCGGTATCGAGGCGGTGGATCTGTTGCGCACCGAGCTCAACTCGCTGCACTCGCGCAAACTGCGTAGCTTCGACGAGCCGCCGTTCCGCTGATTGTTCTCATGGTCATTTGGCGGTCAGGGCACTAGCATTAGCAGCCCTGATCGCTAGATGTTCACTTCGCCATGTCCCGTCCTCAACGCCCCGTTTCCCGCCGCCCCGGCGCGAAACCTCCTTCAACTGCCCCACGCCGTGTCGCCAAGGCACCACCGAGCGAGCCGAAGCTGATCCTGTTCAACAAACCCTTCGATGTGCTGACGCAATTCAGCGACGGCGAAGGGCGCGCGACGCTCAAGGATTACATCGACGTTCCTGGAATCTATCCGGCTGGACGGCTGGACCGCGACAGCGAAGGCTTGTTGCTCTTGACCAACGACGGTCAGCTTCAGGCGCGGATCGCCGACCCGAAACACAAGCTGGCCAAGACCTATTGGGTGCAGGTCGAAGGCGAGCCGAGTGCCGAGCAATTGCAGCGCTTGCGTGACGGCGTTGAATTGAATGACGGCATGACCTTGCCTGCCGAGGCGCGGCAACTGGACGAACCCGAGCTGTGGCCGCGCAATCCGCCCGTGCGTTTTCGCAAAAGCGTGCCGACCAGTTGGCTGGAGTTGGTGATTCGTGAAGGGCGCAACCGCCAGGTGCGGCGCATGACCGCTGCGGTCGGTTTGCCGACCTTGCGCCTGGTGCGGGTCAGAATCGGTGACTGGACGATCGAAGGGCTCGATCAGGGCCAGTGGAAAGAAGTGCTGGCGCGCTTATAAGGCGCCGGATTCGATCAGGCCGATCACCACGCTCTTGATGATGAACGCCGCCACGCCCAGGCCCAGCACGAAGAACAGAATGAACGAGCCGAAGCGTCCGGCCTTGGACTTCTTCGCCAAATCCCAGACGATGAAACCCATGAAAATGATCAGGATCGTGACCAGACCGGTCATCATCCATTCTTCAAAAACTGCAGGATCCATCGAACATCTCCAGCGCGGGCGAGGCTAAAAGGGCGCGGGGAGTATACGCCTCGCAGGCTTCGTGCTGTATTGACCTGCGTCGGTGTGTCGCACCTGTGGCGAGGGGGCTTGCCCCCGTTGGGGTGCGTAGCAGCCCTAAAATCTGCAAGCAGGTTACACCTGACACACCGCATTTGCTGAGTTTGCGACTGCTGCGCAGCCGAACGGGGGCAAGCCCCCTCGCCACAATCAGCTGCGCAGATGCGTCAACGGCAGCTCAGTGCTGTTGAGCACCTGATTCAGCACAAAGCTCGACCGCACGCTGGTGACACCTTCAATCCGCGTCAGATGTCCCAGCAGCAGTTTCTGGTAGTGATCCATGTCCGGCACCACGACCTTGAGTTGATAGTCGGCATCCATACCGGTCACCAGGCTGCATTCCAGTACTTGCGGCAAGGTGCGAATGGCCTGTTCAAAATTCTCGAAACGCTCCGGCGTGTGACGGTCCATGCCGATCAGCACATAGGCCGTCAGGCTCAGGCCGAGCATTTTGCGGTCGAGCAGGGCGACCTGACGGGAAATGTAGCCGTCGTCCTCCAGTTGCTTGACCCGTCGCGAGCACGGCGAAGGCGACAGGCCGATGCGCTCGGCCAACTCCTGGTTGGAGATGCGTGCGTCGCGCTGCAATTCCGCCAAAATACTCAGGTCGTAACGGTCGAGCTTGCTCATCAAGCGGTCCTTTGTCGTAACAATTGCGGAGGATTATGTATCTTGGGTTAAAAATTGCGCAAGTGATGTTTAATTAAGCAATCTTCGCAATCCTCTGCCAGCGCTCCCGGCCTATTCTTATCACCAGAATCACTGCTCGGACAAACAGTCCAGTGCGGCCCGCCCAATCAGGCCCGCCGCGGTCGCCACCCCCACCGGGGATGTGCCGGCCCCCGAGCTACACACTGTCCAGAAGACGGCGTGAGGTGAGCCGACGTCAAAAGCGTCGAGCCAGGACGAAGTTCTCAAGGGGAGGCCGACGGGTCTCCCCTTTTTCTTGCGTGGAATTTGACCCCCAGGCCTCAATAAATAAGTTGCGTGACTGATAACCTGTAGCAGAACCGGCCAGCGCTTTCCCAGTCTTATGTACAGGCCCTAACCCGCAATGAGGAAAAGCATGAAATCGCGCATCTGGCGTTTGGCCGGTGTTGGTTTGCTGTGTGTCAGTGTCACTGCGCAAACGATGGCCGATGAGCCGCAAAACCGTGGGCATGATGGCGGGCAGCATGGCCAGGGTGGCAATCAGGGTGGCAATCAGGGTCATGGCGGCAACAACCAGCCACGTCCGCAAAACGCCCCGCCACAGAACCAGCCACGTGCGCAAAACGCCCCGCCGCAGAACCAGTCGCGTCCGCAAAACACCCCACCACAAAACCAGCCACGTGCGCAAAACAACGACAACCGCCAGTACGAGCACAACGGCCAGAATCAGCATCAGAACAATGGCCAGTGGCAGAACCCTCCAGTGCCGGACTTCAACAGCCGGGTTCGCTCGCCACCTCCACCGCCGCAGGCGCCAGCCACTGACATGCCGATCCAGCCCCGTCCCGACACCGTGCGCCAGACCCAGCCGCCGCAGCGCGGTTACTACCAGGACCAGCCGTATCGCAACAATTACAATCAGCGCTCGAACGGCTATATCGGTGCACCGACCAATGACAATCACTGGGAGGGGCGCCCGAGTGGACACGGTAACGGTTGGGGGCCAGGCCCCAGGTATCGCCCCGGCCAGGTGATCGACCGCTTCCCCGAGCGTAACTTCCGCGTGCCTTACCGTGGCATGGATTACTTCTATTCCGGTGGTTACTGGTATCGCCCGCTGGGGCCGCGTTATGAAGTGGTAGAGCCACCACGCGGGATTCGCGTCAGTTACCTGCCCGATTACGCGCAGCAGGTGTGGATCGGCGGGGCGCTGTTGTTCCTCGCGGCCGGTTCGTATTACGCCTACCAGGAGAACACTCAGGATTACGTCGTGGTCGAGCCGCCGGTTGACCAAACGCAATCTCAACCACCGGCCGCCAGTAATGGCTATGACGTGGAGGCGTATCCGGCCAACGGTCAGTCGCCGGAGCAGGTCAGTCGGGATGGCTACGAGTGTTATCAGTACGCGGTGCAGCAAAGTGGTTTCGATCCACGCACCGCCACCTACCAGCCAGACCCGTCGGTGGTGCAAGCATACCGACAGGCCCAGGGCAGTTGCCTGAGCAGTCGCGGTTATCAGGTGAATTACTGAGCCCGGGCGGCCTTCACCACTTCCTGCGGGTCGGCGTGCACCAGCACTTCGGCGCGCGGGTAGGCACTATGAATGGCGGCGGCCGCTTGGTCGCTGATGCCATGGGCAACGGATAGCGTCAGCTCCCCCGGCAGCTCCAGATGCAACTGCACAAACCATTGGTTGCCGGAGATCCGCGTGCGCAGGTCATGGGCACCCAATACGCCGGGCACGCTGCATGCCAATTCCAGCATGTGCTGGCTGACATCCGGTGGCAGTTCTTCATCCATCAATACCGCAAAACTCTCCCGGGCGATCTGCACCGCGCTCCAGAGAATGTAGGCAGCGATCCCCAGACCGAACCAGGGGTCGACCTGATGCAGTCCAAACCCGGCCAACACCAGCGCGATCAGAATGCTGCCGTTGAGCAGCATGTCCGAGCGGTAGTGCAGGGAGTCGGCGCGTACCGCGTTGGAGCCGGTGGCCTTGACCACTCGATGCTGAAACATCAACAACGCCAAGGTCAGCGCGAGCGAGAACACAATCACACCGATGCTGATCCACGGCGCGCCCACGGGCTCGGGATGCTGCAACCGATCGTAGGCCTGCAACGCGATCAGCACCGCACTGCCACCAATGAACAACGCCTGAGCCATGCCCGCCAATGACTCGGCCTTGCCGTGTCCGTAGCGATGATCATCGTCGGCGGGGCGCAGGGCGTAATGCACCGCCAACAGGTTGAGCAATGAGGTGACGCCGTCGAGTGTAGAGTCGGTGAGCCCGGCGAGCATGCTCACCGAGCCGCTCAGCCACCAGGCGATGGCTTTGGCGACGATCAATGTGCACGCCACTGCCACCGAGGCACGGGTCGCCAGCCGCAGCAGGCGGGCGTGTTCGGAGCTGGAGGTCATAGGGGCCATCGTTCCTTGAAGAGTCCTTTAGCGTGCAGGGATTACGCGGCCGGTTGCAGGCCGAACATCGCCAGTTGTTGGGCGCTGCCTTTGCTCTGGATCAGGCGTGGATCGTCCAGCGGGAAGCTGCGGCCCAGTTCGCTTTCCAGAATAGTCTGCAACTTGCGGTTATCGACTTTGCCGTCGGGGCCGATGGCGTCCTTGAGTTTTTGCGGGTCGACCTGGGCGGTCTTGCCCGGCTCGAAGTAAATTGCGCCGGTGGCGAAGTCCACGGCAAACGCGATCAGGCCGGGGATGATGTAGAACAGCAGGCCGACGGCGTCGAGCACAGCGATGGCCGGGTCGATCTTGCCTTCGATCTGGCCACGGCGATCGGGGTAGAAGATCGAACCGCAGGCGGTCACTTGAGTCAGCAAGGTTGCAACCAGAACACCGCCAATCAGGCGAAAGGGAGCACGCATATGAAATCTCCTGGGTAGTACGCCAAGTACGTTACTGGTTTGAGTCCAGACTACGTCAAACAGTTCGCCGTTATACTCGCGCCTCTGTTTTGGAGCCAGCATGATTTCTTTGCCGATCGATGAAGTTTTACCCGCCCTGCGTGAAGCCCTCGCTACACGCCACGAGGCCGTGCTCGAAGCGCCGCCCGGCGCCGGTAAAACCACCCGCGTACCCTTGGCCTTGCTCAACGAGCCGTGGCTGGCCGGGCAGACCATCCTGATGCTCGAACCTCGCCGGTTGGCCGCACGCGCAGCAGCGGAACGTTTGGCCAGTGAGCTGGGGGAGAAGGTCGGCGAAACCGTGGGCTATCGCATCCGTCTCGACAGCAAGGTCGGCCCCAACACCCGCATCGAAGTGGTCACCGAAGGCATCCTCACCCGGCGCCTGCAGGATGACCCGGCGCTGGACGGCGTAGGCCTGTTGATCTTCGACGAATTCCACGAACGTAGCCTCGATGCTGATCTGGCGCTGGCCCTGAGCCTCAATGGCCGCGAACTGTTCCGTGACGATCAGCCGCTGAAAATCCTCTTGATGTCCGCCACGCTCGAAGGCGAACGCTTGGCCGGGTTGCTCGACGATGCGCCGATCCTGCGCAGCGAAGGGCGCATGTTCCCGGTGGCGATGCGCTGGGGCCGGCCGTTCCAGACCGGTGAATTCATCGAGCCGCGCCTGGTGCAGACCATCCTCGAAGCTTTGAACGACGAGACCGGCAGCGTGCTGGTGTTTCTGCCGGGGCAAGCGGAGATTCGCCGCGTGCATCAGCAACTGGCCGATGCATTGGGCGACAACCCACAGGTTCTGCTCTGTCCGTTGCACGGTGAACTGGACCTGGCTGCGCAACGTGCGGCAATCGATCCGGCACCGGCGGGCAAGCGCAAAGTGGTGCTGGCCACCAACATCGCCGAAACCAGTTTGACCATCAACGGCGTGCGCGTGGTGATCGATGCCGGGCTGGCGCGGGTGCCGCGTTTCGACCCCGGCAGCGGCATGACCCGTCTCGACACCCAGCGCATTTCCAAGGCCAGCGCCACCCAGCGCGCGGGCCGGGCCGGGCGCCTGGAACCGGGCGTGTGTTATCGCTTGTGGTCCCAGGACCAGCACGAGCAACTGGCGGCCTATGGCAGTGCGGAAATCCTTTCGGCGGACCTCGCCGGGCTGGCCTTGCAGCTGGGGCGTTGGGGCGTGACGCCCGGGCAACTGGTGTGGCTCGACGTGCCGCCGGCCGCCGCTTATGCACAGGCCCAGGACCTGCTCGAACGCCTGGGGGCTCTGGAGGGGGAAGCATTGACTCGCCACGGTCAGGCCATGGCCGAGCTGCCGGCGCATCCACGCATCGCACACTTGCTGTTGCGCGGCCAGGCACTGGGTCTGGCCGACATGGCCTGCGACGTCGCGGCACTGCTCGGCGAGCGCGATATCTTGCGCGGCGGCGGGGCGGATTTGCACAGTCGATTGGTGTTGCTGTCTGGCGAAGAACGCGCCGCACGGGGTGCTCAGGGGGGCGTGCAGCGTGCGCGGCAACTGGCGCGGCAATATCGTGGATACCTGCGCGGCAAAGCCTCGGCACCGGTCAGCGATCCGGATCATCCGCGCTGGCTCGGCGCGTTGCTGGCGCTGGCCTATCCCGACCGGGTCGCCCAACAACGGCGTGCCGGTGGTGCGGAGTATCGCTTGGCCAACGGTCGTGCCGCCCTGTTCGCCGAGGCCGACAGCCTGATGAAACAACCATGGTTGGTGATCGCCGATCTGGGCAGTCGTCAGGGCCAGCGTGAAGAGCGGATTTATCTGGCGACGGACTTCGATCCGGCGCTCTTCGATTCAGTGCTGGCCGAGCAGGTGCGCTGCGTCGATCAACTGGATTGGGATGAACGCGAGGGCGTGCTGCGGGCCGAGCGTCAGCGCAAGGTCGGTGAACTGATCCTCAGTCGTGAGCCGCTGACCGGCCTCGACGAAACCGCCCGCAGCCAGGCGCTGGTGAACCTGGTGCGGCGCAAAGGCCTGGAACTGTTGCCGTGGACCCCGGAGCTGCGTCAGTGGCAGGCGCGGGTCGCCTTGTTGCGTCAACTGGACTTGGCCGGCAAGGGCGAGAGCGAGTGGCCGGATGTCAGCGATGCGGCGTTGCTCAAGCGTCTGGAGCACTGGTTGATGCCCTATCTGGGCAAGGTTTCGCGACTCAGCCACTTTGCCAATCTGGACCTGTCGAGCATCGTCCACAACCTGCTTCCGTGGCCGCTGCCGCAGCGGCTGGACGAACTGGCGCCGCATCATTTGAGCGTACCGTCGGGTTCGTCGATTCGTCTGGATTACAGCGAACAACCGCCGATCCTGGCAGTGCGCTTGCAGGAGTTGTTTGGCCTGGCCGAGACCCCGCGCATTGCCGGGGGCCGACAAGTGGTCAAGCTGCATCTGCTATCCCCTGCACGGCGGCCGGTGCAGGTGACCCAGGACTTGGCGAACTTCTGGCGCAGCACCTACGCCGAGGTGAAGAAGGATTTGAAGGGGCGTTATCCGAAGCATTACTGGCCGGATGATCCGTTGGTGGCCGAGGCGACTGCGCGGGTCAAACCCCGTAAATGATTCAACGGTTCCCGGCGCCGATATCACATTGCACACATTCCCTTGTAGGAGCTGGCTTGCCAGCGATGGCGGCATCAAGGCCGATATACGTCTCAAGGACCTCATCGCTGGCAAGCCAGGCTCCTACAGGGGAGGGTGCGAGGTTTCGGATTTCGCCGTGAGTTGTTCGCGGCAATAGTCCGCAAACAACTGCGCCGGTTTGGTCAACTGCCCGCGTTTGAGCCATGCCGCCACCAACCCGGAGCCGGTGACGTCTTCGGCAATGTCCACGCACACCACTTTTTGCCCGTCGTAGGTGCACTCCGAATGCGGCTTGGTCACCAGGATCGAGAACCCGAACCCCTGGCCAACCATGCCGCGCACCATCTCGATGGATGGCGAGCTGAAGGCGATGCGTGGGGTCAGGCCCAGCTCATCGAACAGGCTGACGAAGTAGGTGCGGCTCGGCTGCACGTCCAGAAGAATCATCGGCTCCAGGTACAGGTCCCGCAGCGACACTTGCGCCTGCTGTGCGAAGCGGTGATCCGCTGGTAATAGCGCGTACGGTCGTTGCGCCGGCATCAGTGGTTCGGTCTGGATGGTGCCGTCGAGGTCGTGCTCGTAGAGAATCGCCAGATCGAAGGCGCCGGAGGTCAGGCCCTGCACCAACTCTTGTTGCTCGCCGTCACGGATGCGGATTTCCACCCCCGGGTACAACGCCGAAAATCCCGCAATCAATTGCGGCAGGTACAGCGGCGCGACGGTTTCGAAACAGCCGATATCGATCTGCCCGGACACCACATCGTTGTCGGCCAGGGCGTTCTGCTCGAACTCCTTGGCCATGCGCAGCAGTTCCTGGGCCTTGCGATAGAAGCGGGCGCCGCTGGGGGTCAATGACACGCCCTGGGCGTGATGGCGGATCAGCAGTTGCACGCCGAAACTGTCTTCCAGCCCTTTGATGGCCGTGGAGATCGAAGGCTGGGCGATGTACAGCTTGCGCGAGGCCTCGGCGACGCTGCCGCACTCGACGGTGGTGATGAAGTATTTCAGTTGACGCAGATTGTAGGCAGCCACAGCAAACCTCGGGGGGAGAACAGATCAGGCATCCAGGCAATTTGCGCGCCACCCCTATCCGCTCGGGTAGCGATTTGTTGTGGTTGAACAATAACCACATGCTGCGCCAGAAGGGAGATTGGCTACGTAGTTTTTTCTTGGCCTGCGAACACATTTTTACTGGTTTTCCACCGCTCGGGCCTGAGCGACTATCCAATACACAAGAATGTCCAACGGAGCATCTGAACGTGTTCGAGCTTGAGTATTGGCAACGCAAGGCCGCTTCCCTGCGGTTTCCCGATCAGGCCGTGATTGACGGCCAGCGCCGCGCGGCGCAGTCGGGGCAGATTTTCGCCGCGATCAACCCTGCTACCGGGCAATGCCTGGCCAACGTTGCCGCCTGCGGCGAAGAAGACGTGAACGAGGCGGTGCGCAATGCGCGGCAGGTCTACGAGGCAGGCACCTGGGCTGCGCGCTCACCGACCGAACGCAAGCAAGTGCTGTTACGCCTGGCCGACTTGATCCTCGAAAACCGTGAAGAGCTGGCACTGCTCGACTCGCTGAACATGGGCAAGCCCGTCGCGGACGCCTACAACATCGACGTGCCGGGCGCTGCCGGGGTCTTTCGCTGGTACGCCGAGAGCCTCGACAAGCTCTACGACCAGGTCGCACCGAGTGCGCAGAACGTGCTGGCGACCATTACCCGCGAAGCCCTCGGTGTGGTGGCGGCCGTGGTGCCGTGGAACTTCCCGCTGGACATGGCCGCGTGGAAACTCGCCCCAGCCCTGGCCGCCGGTAACTCGGTGATCCTCAAGCCGGCCGAGCAGTCGCCGTTTTCCGCCCTGCGCCTGGCAGAGCTGGCGCTTGAAGCCGGCGTGCCTGCCGGGGTGTTGAACGTGTTGCCGGGCCTCGGCGAGCAAACTGGCAAGGCCCTCGGCCTGCACCCGGACGTCGATTGCCTGGTGTTCACCGGCTCCACCGAAGTCGGCAAATATTTCATGCAGTACTCGGCCCAGTCGAACCTCAAGCAGGTGTGGCTGGAGTGCGGCGGCAAGAGCGCCAATCTGGTGTTCGCCGATTGCCAGGACCTGGATCTGGCCGCGCAGAAAGCCGCATTCGGTATCTTCTTCAATCAGGGCGAAGTGTGCTCGGCCAACTCGCGGTTGCTGGTGCAGCGCTCAATCCATGACGAGTTCGTCGAACGCCTCAAGGCCCAGGCCGAACGCTGGTTGCCGGGCGATCCGCTGGACCCGTCGAGCGCCGCTGGGGCCATCGTCGACAGCCGTCAGACCGCGCGCATCATGAAGTTCATCCAGCAGGCTGAACAGCAAGGTGCGACCAAGGTCTGTGGCGGTCGGCAGGCGATTTTCAATGGCTCGGACAACTTCATCCAGCCGACGATTTTCACTGGCGTGACTCCGGACATGCCGCTGTTTCGCGATGAAGTCTTCGGCCCGGTGCTGGCCGTCACGGCGTTTGACGACGAGGCCCACGCCTTGCAATTGGCCAACGACAGCGTCTACGGTCTGGCGGCGTCACTGTGGACCGACGACCTCAACCGCGCTCACCGTGTGGCGCGACAATTGCGGGCTGGAACGGTGTCGGTCAACAGCGTCGATGCGCTGGACGTGACCGTCCCTTTTGGCGGTGGCAAGCAGTCGGGTTTCGGCCGCGACCTGTCCCTGCACTCATTCGATAAATACACCCAGTTGAAGACCACCTGGTTTCAATTGCGCTGATAACAAAACGGAGAAACGGCGATGACCACACCACGTGAAACCCGCGACTACCAGGCCGCCGACGCTGCGCACCACATCCATGCGTTCGTCGATCAGAAAGCCCTCAACGACGAAGGGCCACGGGTGATGGTCCGTGGCGAGCGCCTGCACCTGTGGGATAACGATGGCCGCCGCTACCTCGACGGCATGTCCGGGCTGTGGTGCACCAACCTCGGTTACGGACGCAAGGACCTGGCCCTCGCGGCAAGCCAGCAGTTGGAGCAGTTGCCGTACTACAACATGTTTTTCCACACCACCCACCCGCAGGTGATCGAGCTGTCCGAGTTGCTGTTCAGCCTGCTGCCGGGGCACTACAGCCACGCGATCTACACCAACTCAGGCTCTGAAGCCAACGAGGTGTTGATCCGCACGGTGCGTCGTTACTGGCAGGTACTCGGCAAGCCCGAGAAGAAAATCATGATCGGCCGCTGGAACGGTTACCACGGTTCGACCCTGGCCGCGACGGCGCTGGGCGGCATGAAATTCATGCACGAAATGGGCGGCATGATTCCGGACATCGAACACATCGACGAGCCGTACTTCTTCGCTCACGAGGGCAACCTGACGCCAGCCGAATTCGGCCTGCGTGCAGCGCAACAGCTGGAAGCGAAAATTCTCGAACTGGGCGCGGACAAGGTCGCAGGTTTCATCGCCGAACCGTTCCAGGGCGCCGGCGGCATGATCTTCCCGCCAGAAAGCTACTGGCCGGAAATCCAGCGCATCTGCCGCAAATACGATGTGCTGCTGTGTGCCGATGAAGTGATCGGCGGCTTCGGTCGAACCGGCGAATGGTTTGCCCACGAGTACTTCGGTTTCGAGCCGGACACCCTGTCCATCGCCAAGGGCCTGACCTCGGGCTACATCCCTATGGGCGGCTTGATCCTGTCGAAGAAAATGGCCTCGGTGCTGGTGGAGCAGGGCGGTGTGTTTGCCCACGGCCTGACCTATTCCGGGCACCCGGTGGCGGCGGCGGTGGCGATTGCCAACCTCAAGGCGCTGCGTGACGAAGGCGTGGTGACGCGGGTCAAGGATGACATCGGTCCGTACCTGCAACAGTGCCTGCGCGAAGTGTTCGGCAAGCACCCGTTGGTGGGTGATATCCAGGGCACCGGCATGGTCGCGGCGCTGCAACTGGCCGAAGACAAAACCAGCCGCAAGCGTTTTGCCAACGAGAACGATATCGCGTGGCGCTGCCGTACGATTGGTTTCGAGGAGGGCGTGATCGTGCGCTCGACATTGGGGCGGATCATCATGGCGCCGGCATTGATTGCCAGTCGTGAAGAGGTTGACGAGTTGATCGCCAAGACGTTGAAGGCGATGGATCGTACGGCGCAGGAATACGGCCGGCTCTGATCGTGTAGCGTTCTCTCGGGCCTCATCGCGGGCAAGCCCGCTCCCACAGTATCTCTGTTGTTCACAAATATTGTGTTCAGAGAAAATCCCTGTGGGAGCGGGCTTGCCCGCGATAGCTATTGCACATTCAACACATTTCCCTGGTCTTGCACCCACCTCGGGCATCCCCGCCCGCAGCGCCCTTTCGCGGTGCGCGCTAACGAGTTTTTTCATCGTTCGCATCGACATATTTCCTCATTTTCCTAATCCCGCCCTTGGGCCAACATCGATCTCGCCAGCCCGCCGAACGCTGCCCGCCGAAGGGTCCCCGAGAGACCACAGGTTGCAGCCGATTCAGGGCTCGCCGTACTGCCCATGACAAAACTAAATCAACAGCTTTGGGAGTGCTCCATGATCAAGTCCTTGCTTACACGCGTTGCCCATCCACTGGCGGTCACCGCCATCGCCGCGACGGTCGCCACCAGCGCCCAGGCCGGCACCCTGTCCATCGGTCATACCACCTGGGTCGGCTACGGCACCCTGTACCTGGCCCAGGACCTTGGCTACTTCAAGGAAAACGGTTTGACCGTCGAATTACCGGTGGTCGAAGAAGCGGCGATGTACATGGCCGCACAAGCGTCCGGTGAATTGTCCGGCTCGGCGTCGACCATCGACGAGGTACTCAAGTACCGTCCGCAATTCTGCTTCAAGGCCGTGGCCGCGCTGGACGATAGCCATGGTGGCGACGGTGTGCTGGTCGGCAAGGACGTCAAGAGCCTGCAAGAGCTCAAGGGCCAGGCCGTGGCGGTGAACGAAGGCTCGACCTCGCAGTTCTGGTTGTCGTATCTGCTGAAAAAGAACGGCATGAAAATGAGCGATATCACCGTGCAGAACATGACGGCTGACGACGCTGCCACCGCGTTCATTGCCGGCCGCGTACCGGCCGCTGTGACCTGGGAACCGCACCTGTCGATGGTTCGCGACAAGCAGCAGGGCAAGGTGCTGATCGACAGCAGCAGCACACCGGGGGTGATCGTCGACGTGGTCGCACTGAACTGCAGCGTGATCGAAAAACAGCCGGAAGACGTCAAGGCCCTGGTGGCCGGTTTGTATAAAGCCGTGCAGTACACCAAGGACCACCCACAGGAAGCCTACAAAATCATGGCCAAAGGTGTAGGCGGCTATCTGGCCGATCCGAAAGAGCTCGAAGCGGCCGCCCAGGGCGTGCGCTTCTACGATCAAGCCATGAGCGAAAAACTGTTGGGCGCGCCGGGCAAGCCGGGTGATAGCGCACCGCTGATCAAACTGGCCAACGAGACCGCCAGTGAGCTGCAAGGCAAACCCTACAACGTCAGCAACGACGACCTTATCGACAACCGTTTCGTAACCCCGCTCTAGGAGGCTGCATGTTCAAGCGCAATTCATGGCTGAGCCGCTGCATCACGCCCAAGACCGGTTTGCCGGTCTCGGTGATCTGGAGCGCGAGCGGGTTGGCCTGGGTGCTGTTGGTCGGCCTGTGGGCCGGCTTGTCTTACGGCGGCGTGGTACCAGGCATGTTCCTGCCGACGCCGGGCGCGGTGGTCGAGGCTGCCGTGCGCCTGGGTCGCGACGGCACCCTCGGCCAGCATGTGTGGGCCAGCGTCGAAGTGGTGATGGTCGGTTTCATCGTGTCGTCCCTGGTGGCCGTGCCGCTGGGACTGTTGATGGGCAGCTTCCGCATCGTCCAGGCGTTCCTGGAGCCAATGGTCAACTTCATCCGCTATTTGCCGGTGACCTCGTTCGTACCGTTGTTCATCCTGTGGATCGGCATCGGTCTGGAGCAGCGTGTATCGGTGATCATCTTCGGCGTGTTTTTCCAGCAACTGGTGATGATCGCGGACGTGTCCAAAGGCATCTCCAAGGACCTGATCAACGCCTCCTATACCCTCGGTTCGAATCGCCGTGACGCGGTCTTGCATGTGATCGCCCCGGCGTCGCTGCCAGGCGTACTCGACACCCTGCGCGTGACCATGGGCTGGGCCTGGACTTACCTGGTGGTGGCTGAACTGGTCGCCGCTTCCAGTGGCCTGGGTTACCTGAGCCTCAAGGCCATGCGTGGCTTCCAGGTGGACGTGATTTTCCTCGCCATCGCGATCATCGGCCTGCTGGGCCTGGTCACCGATCAACTGTTCCGTTTCCTACGCCTGAGGATTACCGCATGGGCTCAGTAACCGCCGCCACTCATCGTTTTGTCGCCCCTCAGACTGCCCCGGTGAACGCGCCACGGCTGCAAGTGGACAAGGTCAGCCTGCGTTACAAGAAGCCCGATGGCGGAACCTTTACCGCGTTGCAGGAGGTGTCGTTCGAGGTGCCTGACCAGCAATTCGCTGTGCTGGTGGGACCATCGGGCTGCGGCAAGTCGAGCCTGTTGTACCTCACCGCCGGCCTGGCCGAGCCGACGTCAGGAGAGATTTACGTCGGTGGCAAACAGGTGGAAGGCCCCGGTGCGGATCGCGGCATGGTGTTCCAGAGCTACACGCTGTTCCCGTGGCTGACCGTGCGGCAGAACGTCGAGTTTGGCCTCAAGCGGCGGGGCATGCCGGCGGCGGAGCGCAAGGATATCGTCGATTACTACGTCAACGAAGTGGGCCTGAGCGGCTTTGCCGACAACTACGCCAAGCAGTTGTCCGGCGGCATGATGCAACGTGTCGCCATTGCCCGCGCGCTGGCCAATGACCCGCAGATTCTGCTGATGGACGAACCCTTCGGCGCCCTCGACAGCCAGACGCGCCTGCAAATGCAGCAGTTGTTGCTGCGGGTCTGGGGCAACAGCAAGAAGACCGTATTGTTCGTGACCCACGACATCGACGAGGCGATTCTGCTCGGCGACCGGGTCTACGTCATGGGCGCCAGGCCAGGGCGGATCAAGCAAATCCTCGATGTGCCGATCGAGCGCCCACGCAACCTGGACATGGTCATGGAGCGCTCATTCATCGAGATGAAACGCGAGATCTTCGGGTTGCTGCATGATGATCTGGAAGAGGTGCATTAATTCGCAAATGTACATTCCCTGTAGGCGCTGGCTAGCCAGCGATGGCGATTTTTCATTCAACAATGATGTCGACTGACACTACGTCATCGCTGGCAAGCCAGCTCCTACAAGGTTTTGTGTTGATTGGGAATCAGGGCGCAGCCGGCAGCAGAAACCGGGCAATCACCGGCAGGTGATCGGAGATGCGCAACGTATCATCCTGCCGCACCATCGCCTCGACTCGTTTGATCCGCGGGCTGTAGAACAGGTAGTCAACGGTCCGGTCCGGGCCGTTCAGCCCGGGATCGTTCGGGTAGTGGGTTAGCCAGCGTTCGCGGTCGATACCACTGGCTTCGTTGTTGGTCGGGATCATCGGGTACTTGTCCCACAAGATGTGCAACGGGCTGTCGGCGGAATAGGGCGTGCGTTGCGCGTCGGGCAAGCGTCGATACTGGCCTAGCGGCAACAGGTTGAAATCTCCGCCGATCAACCACGGCGTGCCACGGCTTTCGAATTTATCGAGGGCGCTGGCTACGGCGTTCATCTGGCTTTGCAAGTCATTGTCGGCTTGGGTGGCGCGGTCCAGATGGGTATTGAGCACTGCGATCTGCCCGCCATCACTCAACGGCAAATAGCTCACCAGCAAGGCGTCTCTGGGTTTGAATTGGCGGCTGACCGGATTGCCCGAGGCGACAGGCAGTTGCCAGCGTTCGGCATGTTCGATCTGGTAACGGCTCAGGGTTGCCAGTTGCCGGCCGACGCTGCCAAAGATGTGCGGGTTCGGTACGAAGTCGGCCTTCCAGTCGAAGGCGCTGGTGCTACAGGGATACAAGTCGGCGAGCCGTTCTTGCAGCAGTTTGAACTGGTGCTGGTAATCGCTGGCCTTGGCGCTGTCGTCCAGTTCCTGCAACAGCACGATGTCCGGTTGTTCGTCGCGAATCACCCGCGCCACTTCGTCGAGGCTGAAGGCCATGTCTTCCGCTGTGGGGCGTTCGTCGGCACCGGCGGCGAGGTCATTCCAGAAAACGTAACGCTTGCCGGCCAGGTACTGGACGTTCCAGGTCATCACCTTCAGCGCCTGTCCCGGGACCAGGGTGGGTGCCTGGTCACTGCAACTGATGGGTAAAACTTCTTTGGCGTCGGGGCGCCAGGTCAGGCTGTAGATCATCACGGCGATCAGGCCGATGGCGATCAGCAGGCCTAGCAAGGTGTGGCGCAGTAGACGGGTCATGGCTCGGCTTATTAGCGTTACAAAATTGTTCCCGAGCATACCCGAGAGCGATGGTCGCGCCCAAGGTCAGAGCGAGTTGTCATTTCTCTCAGGCTGCGGATTGATCAGCATGAACAAGCGGAACAGCACCACGCTGGTAAACAGCTGCAGGAAACTGTGCGCGCTGTCGATCAGCAGCGAGATCACCGGGTTTTGCGGTTCCGGATACACCGCCAGGGTAGCGCCCTTGAGCAGCCACAGCGGCCCCATCACACACAGAATGCACAGCAGGATGCGCAGGAAGTGACCTTTGGTCATGCGCAGGCTTTCCTTCATGGCTGCCAGCGGCGCCAGGCCGCGCAACACCAACAGGTATTCGCCAAACGCCAGGGTGACCATCAGGTAGATGCCCGGCAAGAAGTACAGCGACAGGCCCAGCAGAATCAGCACGGTATTGAGCGCTGTGAGCAGGGCGAAGCGTGGCCACAGGCTCGCGGCCATCGCCAGCAGGTCGCGGTTACGCGGCGACTCGCCCCGGCTGCGGGCGTCGAGAAACAGAATCAGCGCGCCGGTGTACAGCGGGTAAACCAGCAGGCCGACAATCACGCTGATGCCGGGGAAACTGTCCGGCTCCGTGGAGTGGTCGACCACTTGTTGCAACAGCGCCTCAAGCATCACCAGCGGCAGGCACAGCTGCACGATCTGGCCCAGATTGCGCTTGAAGAAGTACAGCGAGTCACGCAGGACATCTAACGGATTCATCAGTTGGTATCGCAGGTTGGAAGCAGTGGTTCACTTTAACCGATCAAGCGCCGGGGGACGCAAACGTAAACGTTCGGTAAAGGCCATTGAAACATCCTGTTTCAGCATCCATTAAGGTCGGGCCCCTTATCCTCCGTGGAAAAGGGCAACGATTTCTCCCGGCAATCTATGAGGTCGCCATGAACAGCGAAGAACAAACCCTGATCGATGGACTGTTTTCCCGGCTGCAACAGGCCGAAACGGACTCAGCCCCGCGCGACGCCTTGGCCGAGGCGCGGATCAAGGAACACCTGGCGCGCCAGCCGGCGGCAGGTTATTTCATGACCCAGGCAATTCTGGTGCAAGAGGCGGCGATCAAGAGCCTCGATGAACAGAACCAGCAATTGACCCGGCAAGTCCAGCAGTTGCAGGCCGAACTGCAACAGGCCAAGGCTCAGGCGACCCCGGCTCCGGCACCGAGTAGCGGTGGCTTTTTGTCGAGTATCTTTGGCGGCGCCTCCCGTGATCCACAACCGGCACCCACCCAGAGCGCACCGCCATCGAGCGGCGGCTGGCGCGAGCCGGGGCGCTCGTCGTTTGGTGCGCAAGCGCCTCAGCCAAACTTCGGTGCCCCGCAGCAAAACTTTCCACAGCAGGGCTATGCTCCGCAGCAACAGGCTCCGGCAGCGGCCGGCAGCAGTTTCCTCGGTGGCGCGCTGAAAACCGCCGCCGGCGTGGCAGGTGGCGTGATGCTGGCTCAAGGCATCAGCAGCCTGTTCCATCACAATCAGCAACCGGAAGTCGTCGAAGTCATCAAGGAAGAGCCGGCCCAGGTCAACGACCAGGGCAACAATGGCTGGGGCGATGACCAGCGCATGGCTGGTAACGACGCCTACAGCAACGATCAGGGCGGGTTCAGCGACGCTGACTACAGCGATGACTCGCTCTTCGGCGGCGACGACGATTCCTACGTCTGACCCCTCTGTGGCGAGGGAGCTTGCTCCCGCTGGGGTGCGAAGCAGCCCCCTTGCTTTAGAACCCAAAGGGCCTGCTACGCAGTCCAACGGGAGCAAGCTCCCTCGCCACATAGCCGATTATTCGCGGAACAATCCTCTGGGCTGGCATACTGGGCGACTTTTCGGGCCTGGGGCCTGGTTCAGCCTTGAGGAAAACCGGTGAAAAAAATCGCAGTGTTCGCCGACGTCCAAAACCTCTACTACACCGTGCGTCAGGCTTATGGTTGCCACTTCAACTACGCCGCGCTGTGGGCTGACATCAGTAAACAGGGCGAGATCGTCGAAGCCTATGCCTATGCCATCGACCGTGGTGACAGCAAGCAGCAGCAGTTCCAGCAGATCCTGCGCAACCTCGGTTTCACCGTGAAGCTCAAGCCGTACATCCAGCGCAGCGATGGTTCGGCCAAGGGCGACTGGGACGTGGGCATCACCCTGGACATCATGGACGCCGCCGACCATGTCGATGAAATCGTACTGGCCTCCGGTGATGGCGATTTCGACATGCTGCTCGAGCGCATCATCAGTAAACACGGCGTACAGGCGGTGGCCTACGGCGTGCCGGGGCTCACGGCCAACTCGCTGATCCGCGCCGCCAGCCGCTACGTGCCGATCGAAGGCGCGTTGCTGCTCAAGAATTGATTTTTACGGAGTTCAACCAGGTTTGGAACGCATCGCAGTCATCGACTTTGAAACCACCGGGATCTCCCCGAGCAGCAGCTGTCGGGCCACGGAAATTGCCGTGGTGATTCTTGAACAGGGGCGCATCGTCGAGCGTTACCAGAGCCTGATGAACGCCGGCGTACGCGTCCCTGCCTTCATCGAACAACTCACCGGCATCAGCAACGCCATGCTGCGCACCGCCCCGTCGGCAGAGCAGGTGATGAACGAGGTCAATGAATTCGTCGGCACCACGCCACTGCTGGCGCACAACGCCGCATTCGACCAGAAGTTCTGGGACTTTGAGCTGGGGCGAATCAAACGCACCCGCCTGCAGAACTTTGCCTGCTCGTTGTTACTGGCCCGCCGCCTGATGCCCGCCGCGCCGAACCACAAACTCGGCACGCTCACCACGTTTGCCAACTTGCCCCACACCGGCAAGGCCCACCGGGCCATGGCCGATGCCGAGATGGCGGCCAACCTGACGGCGCACCTGGCCGAAGAGCTGCGCCAGAAGCACGGCTTGCGCGAGCTGTCCCATGACCTGTTGTGCAAGTTGCAGAAGGTCCCTGCGGCGAAAGTGGGCGAGCACCTCAAGCGCTATCGCGGGTTCTAAGAGCTCCGCCAATCCCTGTAGGAGCGAGCCCGCTCGCGATGAACCCGAGAACAGTGCGGGGTGTCAGGTTTCCCGCGATATCGTTGGCGATCATCGCGAGCAGGCTCGCTCCTACAGGTTCCGCGTTCGATCAAAGCTTGCCATTCCCCTCAATGTGCCCCAACGGCACCCGCTTCTCTATCGCACTCGACAACACAATCGAGGTCTTGCTGAACCCGAACGTGGCAATCCGGTTGATCAGCTCCTCCAGCTCCGGCATCGAGCCCACCGCTGCTTGCATGATCACGCAGGGATCGCCGGTCACCCGATGGCATTCAGTCAATTGCGGGATTTTGATCAGATCGTCGTAGGCTTTCTGGTTGCCGTGCTGGTTCAGGCGCAGTTCGATCACGCACTGGATGGGCAAGCCGAGCTTGGCCATGTCGACCTTTGCCTGATAGCCGGTGATCACGCCGCTGGATTCGAGCTTGGCCACGCGCTCGGCCACCGCCGGGGCAGACAGGTTAACCTTGCGCGCCAGGTCCGCGTAGGACGCGCGACCGTTTTCCAGCAGGGCGCTGAGCAGCATGCGGTCGTATTTGTCCATGGGGTGACTCCTGAAAATGACTGGCTTTCGAAAACATGGTTTATCGCAAGAATCTCCGTGTTTTGAAAAGTGTACCGGTGCGATAAACAGGTTTTGTAACTTATTTTCTGCCGTTGGCCTTTCTAGAATAGCCGTTCACTTGTCTTGCCTGCGAGCTGCTCCCCATGCCTGGCCTCCGTCGTTTTCCCTTACCGTTGATCGCAGCCTTTTTCGCGTTGTATGTGATTTGGGGCTCGACCTACCTGGTGATCCGCATCGGCGTGGAGTATTGGCCGCCGCTGCTGCTTGCCGGCATCCGCTTCGTCATTGCCGGGACCTTGATGTACGCCTTCCTGCGCTGGCGTGGGGCGCCGGCGCCGACCTGGGCACAGTGGAAAGCTGCCGGGGTCATCGGCGTGTTGCTGCTCGCCTGTGGTAATGGCGCGGTCAGTGTCGCCGAGCACACGGGCGTGGCTTCCGGGGTCGCCGCATTGGCAGTGGCGACGGTGCCGCTGTTTACCTTGCTCTGTGGATATTTCTGGGGTGCGCGTAATACCCGTCTCGAATGGGCCGGGATTGTTCTCGGGCTGATCGGCATTGCCATGCTCAACCTTGGTTCCAACCTGCAGTCGAGCCCATTGGGCGCGGCACTGCTGGTGTTCGCGGCGGCGACCTGGGCCTTCGGCTCGGTGTGGAGCAAACACCTGCCGTTGCCTCAAGGGGCTATGGCCAGTGCCGTGGAAATGCTGGTGGGGGGTGTGGTGCTGCTGATCGCCAGTGCGGTGAGCGGTGAACATCTGGAGAAAATGCCGCCGATCGAAGGCTGGGCGGCTCTGGCGTATCTGACTGTGTTCGGTTCGATCATCGCCTTCAACGCCTACATGTACCTGTTGAAGCACGTGCGTCCAGCCGCGGCCACCAGTTATGCCTACGTCAACCCGGCGGTGGCGGTGTTGCTGGGGATCGTTTTCGTCGGCGAGACCATTGGCATCGAAGAAGCCCTGGCGATGGCCGTGATCATCAGCGCCGTGGTGTTGATTGGTTTGCCACAGTGGCGTCGTAAGCCGCAGCAGCCAGTGGATAAGGTAGTGCCGACGGTGGTGCCGACAGAATCCCGTGTGAATTAGGGTAAACTGCGCGCCATTGCACTCTTGTTTCGCACAACCGCGCTGAATTTTCCTACGGTACTCCCATGACTTTCGCCACCCTTGGCCTGATCGAACCCTTGCTGCGCTCCCTTGAGACGCTCGGCTACCAGACTCCGACGCCGGTTCAGGCGCAAGCCATTCCGGCAGTGCTGGCCGGTCGTGACCTGATGGCCGCGGCCCAGACCGGCACCGGCAAGACCGCCGGTTTCGCCCTGCCGCTGTTGCAACTGCTGGCCATGGAAGGGCCGAAAGTCACCGCCAACTCGGTTCGTGCACTGATCCTGGTGCCGACCCGCGAGCTGGCCGAGCAGGTTCACGAAGCCGTGCGCCAATACGCCGAAAACCTGCCGTTGCGCACTTACGCGGTGTACGGCGGCGTCAGCATCAACCCGCAAATGATGAAGCTGCGCAGTGGCGTCGACTTGTTGGTAGCGACTCCGGGCCGCTTGCTCGACCTGTTCCGCCAGAACGCACTGAAGTTCAATCAGCTGCAAACCCTGGTGCTGGACGAAGCCGACCGCATGCTCGACCTGGGCTTTTCCGAGGAGCTGGCGAACATTTACCGCGCGCTGCCGAAGAAACGTCAGACGCTGCTGTTCTCCGCGACCTTCTCCGATGACATCCGCCTGCTGGCCGGGCAGATGCTCAATGACCCGCTGAGCATTGAAGTCAGCCCGCGCAACGTCGCTGCCAATACCGTCAAGCAGTGGATCGTGACGGTGGACAAGAAGCGCAAGCCGGAGCTGTTCGTGCACCTGATGCGCAAGGGCAAGTGGAAGCAGGTGCTGGTGTTCGCCAAGACCCGTAATGGCGTGGACGCGCTGGTGGAAAAACTCCAGGGCCTGGGCATCAATGCCGACGGTATCCACGGCGACAAGCCCCAGGCGACCCGTCAGCGTGCACTGGACCGCTTCAAGGCGAGTGAAGTGCAGATTCTGGTCGCCACCGACGTGGCGGCCCGAGGCCTGGACATCGAAGACCTGCCATTGGTGGTCAACTTCGACTTGCCGATCGTCGCCGAGGACTACATCCACCGTATCGGTCGTACCGGTCGCGCAGGTTCGACGGGCGAGGCGATTTCCCTGGTCTGCGCCGATGAAGTGAATCTGCTGTCGGCTATCGAGATGCTGACTCGCCAGACCCTGAAGCGGCAGAGCGAGCCGGACTTCGAGCCAGAGCACCGGGTGCCGGATACCGATGCCAGTGGTCAGGTGATCAAGAAGCCAAAAAAACCGAAGAAGCCCAAGGCTTCCGGTGGTGGCGGCAAGCGTAATCTTGGTAAGTGGGTAGATAGCGGAGAGGTTGCGCCGGCGGAGCCTTCGATCAAGCCAGTGCGCAAGGTGCCGGTGTTCAATACCGGGCCGCGTAAGCGCAAGCCTTAACAGCAGTAGCGCAGGCCAAACTGCCTTCGCGAGCAGGCTCCCACACTGGATCTGTGTCGTTCACAAATTCTGTGTTCACAGAAGATCAATGTGGGAGATTCTATGTTTGGGGGGAACCCCCAAGCATAGAATTAGGCTTGTATTCACTTTGGTTTTTCATCAACGCGAACATCACTCTGGCCAGCTTGCGTGCCAGGATAACCAAGGCTTGAGTACCTTTTAGGCCTCTGGCCAGATAACTCTCGTAGTACGGTTTCCAGATCGGCGAACGGCTGGCGGCCATGGCGCTGTTGTGAAACAGGCGCCGGAACTCCGAGTCTCCTCGCTTGGAGAGTCGACGCCTTTGATCCTTTTGTCCTGACTGCCTCACCCGCGGATCCATGCCGAGGAAGGCCACGTATTCGTCGCTGTTAGCAAATTTTCCACGCAAAAACGCTGTGGCCGCTGCTGTGGCTGTCAGGAGCCCGACACCCTCGACGGCCTGGCAGCGCTTCACCTGATCCTGCATCCCGGCGTCCTCAGCAATCTCCTTGAGTGTTTTCTGAATCGTTTTTTCGAACTGGGCAATGGCGGCCAGAAGCTGCTTGAACTGTTCTTTGAGCAGGGGTTCGTTTTTCCAGCTTTGCTTGAGTGCGACACAGCCCCGGACCAACTGAGCCCGGCGACGAAGCAGGCTTTTGAGTTGGGTGTAAGCCTTCGGCGGAGGACTCCAGATCCTCAGTCTGTCGGACTCCCTGCTCAAGTAACGCGCCAGCAGTTCGGCATCCAAGGCATCTGTTTTCGCCCTCATGCCTATTCCGTCGCGGTATTTGTTGAGGCGACAGCCATCGATGACATAAACGTCATGGCCCATTTCATGGGCTATTTCCGTTGTATCAAGGTGATAGATATTGGTCGCTTCAAGCGCGATAGCGCTGTTCGCAGGTAGCGTCTTGAGCCATTGCTTCAGGGCTGATCGCTTGTTCGCGACATTTCGGGTTCGTTCCAGGTCGGATCGATAGATAACAATCTCGTCCTTCGCCACATCCACACCAACGACCACCTGAGAATCAAGGATTGTCATGGCCCACCCTCCGAGCTAGGGTTTAAAGACTTGTTGGGGTTCACCGTTGCGCTGGCTTGTTTCTATCGTCGGTCCGAGCCGATGCATTCCTTATCGGCGCATTAGGTGAAGGGGTGGGACGAAGTCTCCCACGGTCTGTACTGGTCAGAGTCAGATGACGAGCTTTAGTCCCACCCACCCCTTCAAGTCTAAACATACAAGCGAGCCTGCTCGGGAAGGGCGCGCCTCGGTCTTTAAACCTGGCGCCTCAACCATTCCACCATCCCCAACCCCGCCGCTCGCCCACTGGCGAAACACGCGGTGAGCAGATAGCCGCCGGTCGGCGCTTCCCAGTCCAGCATCTCTCCCGCGCAGAACACGCCAGGCATTTGCTTGAGCATCAAGCGCTCATCCATTGCTTCGAACAACACACCACCAGCGCTGCTGATAGCCTCATCCAGTGGACGGGTTTGCACCAGTGTCAGTGGCAATGCCTTGATCGCGTGGGCCAGCAAGGCCATGTCGGCAAAGCAGTCGGCGCTGGTCAGCTCACGCAATAGCGCCGCTTTTACCCCATCGATACCCAACTGGCTGTGCAGGTGCTTGGCCATGGAGCGCGATCCCCGGGGCTTGCTCAACGCCGCCTGAACTTTATCCACAGGCCGGCCGGGCAGCAGGTCCAGATGAATCGTTGCCGAACCGTGTCGGTTGATTGCTTCGCGGATGGGTGCCGACAGGGCATAGATCAAACTGCCCTCGATCCCGGTAGCAGTGATCACACATTCGCCGAGTCGCGGAACGTCGTCGTTAAGGCCAATGGCGATGTTTTTCAGCGGCGCGCCGGCGAATTTGTTGACCATCAACTCGCTCCAGGCCTGCACCTCGAAGCCGCAATTGCTCGGTTGCAACGGCGCCAGTCCTACGCCGTGCTGCTCCAGTGGCAGCATCCATGCACCGTCCGAGCCCAGGCGCGACCAACTGCCGCCACCGAGGGCGAGCAGGGTGGCGTCGGCCTGAACGGTTTTCTCGCCTTCCGGGCTGTCGATGCGCAAACCGCCGCGCTCGTCCCAGCCGAGCCAGCGGTGGCGGGTGTGGATAACTACGCCGCTGTCACGCAGGCGCTTGAGCCAGGCGCGTAGCAGCGGCGCGGCTTTCATGTCGGTGGGGAACACCCGGCCGGAACTGCCGACGAAGGTATCGATGCCTAGCTCGTGAATCCATTGGCACAGCGCTTCTGCACCGAAGCCGCGCAGCAGAGGGGCGATCTGCGGGGCGCGCTCGGCGTAGCGCGAGAGAAACGCCGGGTAGGCTTCGGAGTGGGTGATATTCATGCCGCCAACGCCGGCCAGGAGGAATTTTCGTCCGACCGAAGGCATGCCGTCGTACAGGTCGACCTTGATCCCGGCCAGGCTCAACACTTCGGCCGCCATCAGACCGGCAGGGCCGCCGCCGATGATGGCGACGTGGGAAGGGGAGGCGGTCGAAGATCGGGTCATGGGAAGCGCTGCGGTTTTGGCGAATGAAGCCGGGCATTCTACCAGCCCAGACCCCTGTAGGAGCGAGCCTGCTCGCGATGGTCTTGAACGATTACGCGGGAAACCAGGTGCCCAGCGGCGACGTTGCGTTTTTCGCGAGCGGGCTCGCTCCTACAGGGATCGTTGGTGAATTCGACGGTTGGTTAAAAAACAACCACCACTCTGTAGCCTATATGCGGCGTGGCCTGTAGTCCCTTTCACTCAGGTTATCCACAGGCAGCTCCACAGGCATTGTGGGTAAAGCATCCACAGCTCAGTGACAACCTGATGACTGCCAGACGCGCTGCGCGCTGTGATGGAGGATGCCGTGACGGCGGGCCAGGGCCTGGCGGTCCTTGCTGTAGCCGCCGCCGATCACCCCGACCACCGGAATGTCGCGGCCCAGGCAATGGCGCATCACGCTTTCATCGCGGGCGGCGACGCCTTCGTCTGTCAGCTTCAGATAACCCAGGGCGTCGTCCTTATGCACATCGACCCCGGCGTCATACAACACCAGGTCCGGTTGGTAGAGCGGCAGCAGGTAGTTGAGCGCATCGTCCACCACCTTCAGGTAATCGGCATCGCCCATGCCGTTTGGCAGCGGGATGTCCCAGTCGCTTTCGGCCTTGCGTGCGGGAAAATTCTTTTCGCAGTGCAGGGAAACGGTCACTGCTTCCGGGGTGTTGTGCAGAATTCGTGCAGTCCCGTCGCCCTGATGCACGTCGCAATCGAAGATCAGCACCCGGTTCACCCGGCCGCTTTCCAGCAGGTAATGGCTGATCACCGCCAGGTCATTGAAGATACAGAACCCGGCCGGGTAGTCGTAGTGCGCATGATGGGTACCGCCAGCCAAGTGACAGGCCAGACCATGCTCCAGCGCCTGTTCGGCCGCCAGCAACGAGCCGCCGACCGCCCGCACCGTACGCCGGGCCAGGGCTTCGCTCCAAGGCAGGCCGAGGCGGCGCTGGTCTTCGCGGGACAATTCGCCACTCATGTAGCGTTCGATATACGAAGGGTCATGGGCGAGGGCGAGAATGTCCGCGGGGCACAGCTGCGGACGCAGCAAGTCGGCGTCGCGGGTCAGGCCGCTGTCCACCAGGTGGTCACGCAACAAGCGGAACTTGTCCATCGGGAAGCGGTGATCCGCCGGAAACTCGGGACTGTAGTCTTCGTGATAAATCAGCGGCAGCGGCATGATGATTTCAGACGGGAATGAGAGACGGATCCTACCAGCGTTGTAGACTGGCGACATTGAAATGGAGGGGCGGGGCACGATGGAGCCAATACTGGAGCTTGAAAGTGCACGACTGCTGTTGCGGCAATGGCGCGATGAGGACTTGTCGGACTTTGCCGCGATGTGTGCCGATCCGCAGGTGATGCGCTACTTCCCGGCACCGTTGAGCCGGCTGGAAAGCGCATCATTGATCGGCCGAATCCGTGGTCATTTCGCCGAGCATGGTTATGGTCTCTGGGCCTTGCAGCGAAAAGACACTGGCCAGTTCATCGGCTTTACCGGGCTCGGCGTGGTCGGGTTCGATGCGCCTTTCACCCCCGCCACGGAAATCGGCTGGCGCCTGGCCCGCGAGCATTGGGGCCTCGGTTATGCCAGTGAAGCGGCATGGACCGCTCTGCGCTGCGGGTTCGACCGCTTGCCGCTGAAAGAGGTCGTGGCCTTCACGGCGCAAACCAACCTGCCGTCAGAGAAAGTCATGCAGGCCATCGGCATGCACCATGATCCGGCGGATGACTTCGATCACCCGCGACTCGAAGCCAAACATCCGTTGCGTCGGCATGTTCTGTATCGCATCAGCCGCGAACAATGGCTGCAAACCTTGCATGGATAAGCTGGCACGGACGTTTACAATGGCCCCATGATGGCCCTGGCGGGAAACTGAATCGACCGTCGCAGCCAAGGCTGCACGGCAATGTGTTGTGTGAGGAGAGTCTGAATGAGCCAAGTGTTGGATGATCTGGTCGACCTGCTGACCCTGGAACCGATCGAAGAAAACCTGTTCCGTGGCCGCAGCCAGGACTTGGGCTTTCGTCAGCTGTTCGGTGGCCAGGTGCTCGGTCAGTCGCTGTCGGCGGCCAGTCAGACGGTTGAAGAGGCGCGTCATGTGCATTCGATGCACGGCTACTTCCTGCGTCCGGGCGATGCCGGGTTGCCGGTGGTGTATCAGGTTGACCGGGTACGTGACGGGGGCAGTTTCAGCACGCGCCGGGTCACCGCGATCCAGAAGGGTCACCCGATCTTCACGTGCAGCGCCTCGTTCCAGTACGACGAGGAAGGCTTCCAGCATCAGAGCGAAATGCCGGTCGTGGTCGGCCCGGAAAATCTGCCCTCGGAGCTGGAAATCACCCAGCAACGCGCGCACCTGATTCCCGAGAAAATGCGCGAAAAGCTGCTGTGCCCGAAACCGATCGAATTCCGTCCGATCACCGAGAAAGATCCCTACAACCCGCTGCCGTCCGACCCGGTCAAGTACGTCTGGTTCCGCGCCGACGGTGCCCTGGCTGACTCGCCGGCACTGCACAAGTATCTGTTGGCCTATGCCTCGGATTTCGGCCTGCTGGTCACGTCGATGCAGCCCCATGGCAAAACGGTGTGGAACAAGGACATGCAGGTGGCCAGCCTCGATCACGCACTGTGGTTCCATCAGGATCTGCGTGCCGATGACTGGTTGCTCTACGCGATGGACAGCCCGTGGGCCGGCAATTCCCGCGGATTCTCCCGGGGCAGTGTGTTCAATCGTGGCGGGCAACTGGTGGCCTCGGTCACCCAGGAAGGCTTGATCCGTCACCGCAAGGATTGGGCGTGAGCCTGGCCGAAGTGCGCCACTGGGTGTTCGACATGGACGGCACCCTGACGGTGGCCGTGCACGACTTCGCGGCGATTCGCGTGGCGTTGGCGATCCCTGCCGAACACGACATCCTGAATCATCTTGCCGCACTGCCGGCCGATGAAGCCGCTGCCAAACATGCGTGGTTGCTGGAGCACGAGCGGGACCTGGCCCTCGGGTCGAAACCGGCGCCGGGCGCGGTGGAACTGGTGCGCGAGCTGGCCGGGCGCGGTTATCGCCTGGGCATTCTGACGCGTAATGCGCGGGAGCTGGCGCATGTCACGCTGGAGGCCATTGGCCTGGCCGACTGCTTTGCACTGGAAGATGTGTTGGGCCGCGATGATGCACCGCCCAAACCGCATCCGGGCGGATTGCTGAAACTGGCTGAGGCGTGGAAGGTGCCGGCGAGCGAGATGGTGATGGTTGGCGACTACCGTTTCGATCTCGATTGCGGGCGGGCAGCGGGGGCACGCACCGTGCTGGTGAATCTGCCGGATAATCCTTGGCCGGAACTGACCGATTGGCATGCGGCCGATTGTGTCGAGTTGCGGCAGATGCTGTTGGCTTGATGGCCTCATCGCTGGCAAGCCAGCTCCTACAGTTATTTTCAGTGAACACAAACGTTGTGTACTGCCGAGAACCCTGTGGGAGCGGGCTTGCCCGCGATGGCGTCAGATCAGACAGCGCAAAACCTACGGCCCAAACAAAGCCTTCTGTCCCTCCGGCGAGGTGAACATCCCGTCGCCGTTATGCCCGACCCCGGGCACTTCAATCAGCTGCTGATTCAAGCCTTGGGGTTGCAGCCGTTTCAGGTAATCAAAGTAAAAACGCCCGCGGGCCAATCGATACGGCCCTTGCGCCCTGGCCTCACAGCTCTTGTCCAGCGCCGGATGGTTTGGGTCGATGTCCTGCTGCCCCAGTAGATAAACGATTTCACGCTTGAGGTAACTTTCCTGCAACTGCGTGGCGGTTTGCCCTTCAGCGTAGGCGGGTAAATCCGTCAACCCGTACTTCCAGCGATTGAAATCCGGGCACCCGGCGTGGCTGAACGCCACGGGACGACGCTCATCGAAATAGGCGTAGGAGGACGGGTTGGCGATCACGTAGCGCACCTGTACGCCAGCCGCATCGAGGCCTGACTGCGCGTGGCCGAGCACGGCATAGCGCTGAACCATCTGTGCGCCGCCGGAGTGCCCGGCGATGACGATTTGCTTCACCTGCGGAAACTGCTGGCGGTCACCCAGGCGGGCGATGATTTCGTCGAGCGCGGCGTAGGAACTCAGCCGAAACGGTGCTGTAGATTCGCCTCCGGCCATCCATTCATTGCCTTGCCAGCGCAAAACCGTGTCGGCCACCGGATGCACCGCAACATCGGTTTCATTGAGGAACTGCGGGGCAATCACCAGTGTCGTCGCGCTCTGTCCGGCCAGTTCGGCGGCGTGTTCGCCGCTTTGCAGATAAGTTTGCGCATTGCGCAGGCGCCCATGGATGAGGATCAGTACTCGCTCGATTTTTTCCGGGGCGGGGCTGATGCCCACCGCAATTTCACCTGATTTCAACAGCAGGCGCCCGGAACTGAGTTCCTTGACCCCGTGCTCGGCGGCCTGGGACGTTGCACAAGTAAACAGAACAACCAACAACCACTTCTTCATTTACAGATTTTTCGTCGCAAAGGTATCGCACTGGCTTACCTGGCCTTGGGCGAAACCGGTTTTGAACCAGCGCACCCGTTGCGCCGACGTACCGTGTGTGAATGAGTCCGGGACCACGCGACCCTGACCCTGTTGCTGCAAACGATCGTCGCCGATGGCGTTCGCTGCATTCAGTGCTTCTTCGATGTCGCCCGGTTCCAGCCAGTTCAGGCGCTTCTGCGCATTGTTGGCCCAGACGCCGGCCAGGCAATCGGCTTGCAGTTCCTGACGAACCAGCAAACCGCCGTCGCCTTCCATCTGCCGGCCTTGTTGGCGCGCGGCCTGAATTTTCGCGGAAACCCCGAGCAGGGTCTGCACATGGTGTCCGACTTCGTGAGCGATCACGTAGGCCTGGGCGAAGTCGCCGGCAGCGGAAAAGCGTTGGGACATCTCTTGGAAGAACGCCATGTCCAGGTAGACTTTCTGGTCGGCCGGGCAATAGAAGGGGCCAGTTGCCGAGGTGGCCAGACCGCAGGCCGAATTCACGCGGTTGCTGAACAGCACCAGGGTCGGGTCTTTGTATTGGCGGCCGGCCTGCTGGAAAATCGTACCCCAGGTGTCCTCGGTGTCGCCGAGGATCGAACGCACGAACTCCGCGCTCTCATCATTGGCCGGTGGTGCCTGGCGACTCTGGTTGGTAGCAGGCGCCGACTGTTGGCCCATTTGCCCGGTCAGTTGTCCGAGGATTTGCAGCGGATCCTGGCCGGTGATCCAGCCGATACCGACGATCAAAAGGATCGCCGTCAGGCTCAGGCCCTTGCCACCACCGAAGCGCATACCACCGCCACCGCCGCCAACATCATCACCACGTGCATCGACCACGTTGTCGCTGCGTCGGCCTTTTTTCCATAGCATGTGGGAATCCTCTTCTGTTCCGGGTAAAGAGCGGTGCGATGAGTGTTGCTGCCAAGTGGGAGTGGCGCCAGTCCGGTCGTCCGTCTTTTTCTCGCGCACAGGTTGATTCCCGGCAGCCCGGGAAGGGCTGCCGAAAAACTATTCAGGCTTGTATTGAACACGGATAACCCATCGAATTCCGTCAGGCGATGGGTTTTTATCCTGAGGACGATCGCCGGTCTTGCGAATTACTCGTCGAATGCATCCCACACCGGCGCAAAGTCAGGGCTGACCTGACGCTCGCGTTTGGACAGGCTGGCGATCAAGGCACGGTCTTCGTCATCCAGTCGCACATCCAGCGCCGCGAGGTTGGCCAGTTGATTGGACTCGCTGCTGGCCTTTGGGATCGCGGCCACGTTGGGTTGATCGAGCAGCCATTTGAGCGCCACCTGGGTCGGCAGTACGCCGTGTTTCGCGGCGATCTGCTGGATGGCTGGAATCTGCGACACCTTGTTGCGTGCCAGCGGCGTGTAGGCCGTCAGCGCCATATCGTGTTGACGGGCGTAGTCGAGCAGGGCGTTTTGTCCGAGCAGCACGTGGTACTCGACCTGGATCGCCGACAGCGGCGTCCCCAGTTCCGCAATGACTTTGCGCAACAAGGGCAGCGGAAAATTCGCCACGCCAATGTTGCGCGCCAGGCCTTGTTCCTTGAATGACACCAGGGTGTCGAGGGTGCGCGGCAAATCCCAATCGGTGGTTGGCCAATGGAGCATGAACAGGTCGACGTATTCGCTGCGCAGGGCTTTGAGGCTGCGGTCCATGGAATGGCGCATGGCGTCGGGGTGCAGTTGGTCCCACCAGACTTTGGTCGTGACATGGATCTGCTCACGGGGTGTCGGACTGTTCGCCAGCGCCTGTCCGACAGCGTCTTCGTTGTCGTAGGCCGCTGCCGTGTCGATATGCCGGTAACCCAGGGCCAGCGCCTGCTCCACGGCACGGGTACATTCCTCGCCGAGCATTGGCCAGGTACCGAGGCCGAGTTTCGGCATGTTCAAACCCTGTGCGTTAACGATGTGCTGCATGGTCGATCTCCTTTTCATAAGCAGTAACGCCTGCGATATGGCGCGCGGCGATGTAGCCGAAGGTCAGCGCCGGGCCAAGATTGATGCCGCCAGCGGGGTAGTGGCCGCCCATGATGCTGGCCATGTCGCCGCCCGCCGCGTACAGGCCAGCGATGGGTTGCGCCGCGCCATCCAGGACCTGGGCATGTTGGTTGACCTTGAGCCCGGCGAAGGTGCCGAAGCAGCCCGGCTGGACTTTCACGGCATAGAACGGGCCTTGTTCGATTGGCGCGACGCAGGGGTTGGGTCGTTGCAGTGCGTCACCCTGCTTGCGGTTGTAGGGCGTGGAACCACGACCGAACTGCGGATCCTCGCCGTTGCGCGCGTGGTGGTTGTAGTCCGATAGGGTGGTGCGCAAGCCAACCGGATCGATGCCGCAGGCTGCCGCCAATTCCTCAAGGGTATTGCCGGTTTTCAGATAGCCGCTGCGGATGAAGGATGACAGCGGCACCGGAAATGGCCGAGAGATGCCCAGGCCATATCGACGCTGAAAGCCATGGGTGCAGATCAGCCACGATGCTACTTCTTCACCCGGCGGGGCGGCGGCGACCATGGCCGTGACGTAGTCGTAGTAGCCGTTGGCTTCATTGACGAAGCGCTGGCCGTTGCTCAGCACACCGATGATGCCTGGTTTGCCACGCTCGATGATGTGCGGGAAGTGTCCCGAGCTGCCGTCGCTGTGCGGCACTTGGGATACCGGCGCCCAGGCGACGGCGGACGCCATGTCGGTATTGACCCTGGCACCGGCACTTTCGCCCAGGCGCAGACCATCGCCGCAAACGCCGAGGGGCGGCAAGGCCAGATGCTCATGCCCGGTCGGTGTGCGGGGGAACAGTGCCTTGCGGCGCGCGATGTCATTGGCGAAACCACCCGCGGCGAGCACCACGGCCTTGCGTGCATGGATGCGCACCGAGCCTTTGGCGGTGTTGACCACGGCACCTCGCACTTGATCGTTCTCACGCAGCAAGCGGGTCACGGGGGCAGACTCCCAGAGCAGCACGCCGAGGTCGTCGGCGGATTTTGCCAGGCGTGCCACCAACGCCACGCCGTTGACCAGTTGCATCGCCCGGCCATGCACGGCGAGGTCGAACAAGTGACGGCTGAAACGCCGCGTGACGTGCCAGGCCGCCGACAGCGAACGAGTCAGGTTGAGGAATGCCGTGAGATCCGCCCCCGCCATGATCGGCATGCCCATGAACGAAGTTTCCCGCATGGTTTTGCGCAGACGCATGAGCAGCTTGCCGACTTTTCGTGCGTCGTAAGGGGCGGCAATCACCGAGCGTCCACCGGTGCCTGCCCCGGGAGTGTCGCCATGAATGTCGGCAATGGCGTTACCGTCGGCGAATTGCAGCGAGGTGCACTGTTCGAAGAACGACACCATCCGCGGGCCGGCCTCCAGGAAAGCGTCGATCATCGCCGGATCAAAGCGCTCGCCCAGTTCGTGTTCCAAATAAGTGCGCGGCCGTTCAACGTCTTCGACGATGCCCGCGCGCCGGGCCAACGGGTTGCACGGCACCCAGGCCCAGCCACCGGACCAGGCCGTGGCACCGCCGAACACCGGGTCCTTTTCCACCACTATGACTTTCAGTCCGTGCCACGCGGCGGTCACGGCTGCCGACAGTCCCGCCGCACCGGAGCCAACGATCAGTACATCGCAGTCGATGTCGGGAAGAACGTGCGCTTGGGCTGGCATTGTTTGAACTCCGGCGTTTTATTGTTTTGGAATCTGGTTCCAGAAAATATAAGAGGCAGGTGAGGTCGGACAAGTCTGGACGGCGTAAAGCGGGCGGTTATCGAACGATCAGTTCCAGATTTCGCATTCGATCAGATGTCTTCTAGAATCGAGCAAATTTTGCGTGGAAGCGACCATGGCCGGCAGTCAGATCGAACGTGTTTTCAGTGTGCTCGAAAGCCTCACCAGCGATCCCCGTGGCCTGCCGATGCAGACTCTGGCGGAGCAGCTGGATATCCCCAAGAGCGCGACCCATCGCCTGCTGGCCGAGCTGATCCGCCTCGGTTACGTGCGGCAGAATCCGGAGAATTTGCGTTATCACCTCTCGACCAAACTGGTGGCGATGGGCTTCCGCTACCTGTCGAGCAGCGGTGCCGATATCGTGCAGCCGGTGCTTGATCGCCTGGCTCAGGAAACTGGCGAACTGGTACGCCTGGGTGTGATCGACGGCGAGCGTCAGACCTGGATCGCGAAGTCCCAGGGCGCGCGCTCGGGTCTGCGCTACGACCCGGACATGGGCCGCGATGCGCCCTTGTTTTATACCGCCTCGGGGCATGCATGGCTGGCGTGCATGAGCGATGCCGAAGCCTTGTCGCTGGTGGAACGGCAGGGCGCGCAGGTGCCGGAGCATGTGGGACCGAACGCACCGCGCTCGAACATCGAATTGCTTGAACGCCTGCGTCTGGCGCGGGAGCAGGGCTACGCCTGGGTCGAGGAGAGCTCGGCGGTCGGCACTTCGGCGATTGCGGCGGTGGTGCGCCATCCCGCCGATGGGCGGGTGATCGGCGTGCTCAGCATCGCCGGGCCGAGCGCGCGGATGCCGGGGGCGAGGTTGCATGAACTGGCGCCGTTGTTGTTGGCGTTTACCGAGGAGTTGTCGGCGGCAAGTCTGGCGTCGGAGTTGTTCAACTAAAAGCGCCGAAATCCCTTGTGGGAGCGGGCGACCCCGGGATTTGTGCCTCGCTGCAGTCCCCTGTAGGAGCTGGCTTGCCAGCGATGGCGGAGTGTCATGGTGATGACAGTTGCTCCCACACTTTGAACAGCGTTCAGCTTGAGAAGCTGTGCGCTGTTCGAACACTTTCAGGATAGGTCTGTGTAAGAATCTGGAACCAGGTTCTAAATTATTGGAATTCATCGCTCCAATAACATTCACAAGAGGACCGCATCTTGAATTCGCCCCTTCGCATCGCATTGATCGGTGCTGGCAGCATGGGCCAGCAGCATTATCAGCATCTGCAATCCATGACCGAAGCGACCTTGTGCGCCGTGGCCGATCCCGGGCCACAGGCGGCCAGTCTTGCGGCTGAATGGGGTGTGGCGCATTTCGCCGATCATCGTCAGATGTTGGAGCAGGCGAAGCCGGACGCCGTCATCGTCGCCAATCCGAACACTCTGCACGTCAGCACGGCCCTCGATTGCCTCGCGGCCGGCGTGCCGGTACTGCTGGAGAAGCCGGTGGGCGTGCACCTGGATGAAGCCAGGGAACTGGTGGCGGCCTCAAAGGCGAGCGGCGTTCCGGTACTGGTCGGACATCACCGTCGCCACAATCCGCTGATCGTCCGCGCCCACGAACTTGTCCACAGCGGCGCATTGGGTCGATTGACCACGGTCACGGCGCTCTGGCAGTTGCGCAAGCCCGACAGCTATTTTGAAACACCCTGGCGCCGCGAGGCCGGTGCCGGGATGTTGTTGACCAACCTGATCCACGACCTCGATCTGTTGCGGCATTTGTGCGGCGAGGTGCGTCAGGTTCAAGCCATTACCAGCAACGCCATGCGCGGGTTTGCCAACGAAGATTGCGCGGCGGTGTTGCTGCAGTTCGACAACGGCGCGCTGGGCAGTTTGACCGGGTCCGATGCGGTGGCGGCACCCTGGAGCTGGGAGCTGGATTCGGGGGAGAATCCGGTGTATCCGCAACACCCTGAGCAACCGTGCTATTTGCTGGCTGGAACAGGCGGAGCGCTGAGCATTCCGCAACTCAAACGCTGGCAGTACACGGAGGCGGATGGTGGATGGCATCAACCGTTGTTGGCAACCCAGGAACGTTTCGGCACCGAAGAAGCCCTGCGTCTACAGTTGCAGCACTTCGTGCGTGTTGCACGCCGGGAGGTCGAGCCGCTGGTGAGCGCCGCCGATGCCGCGCGTACGTTGGCGCTGATCGAAGCCATTCGCGAAGCCGCCGAAACCGGGCGTGCCTGCGCGCCATCCTTGATCGAGGGTTGAGCATGAGCGAGCGTATCTTCTCCCTGGCCAGCCTGACCGTGCTGGAGTTGTCACCGCCCGATATGGTCGAGGTCGCCGCGCGGGCCGGTTACAGCCATGTCGGCTTGCGTCTGGTGCCGGCAACCCCTGAAGAGCACCATTTTGCCCTGGTAGCCGACCGCGAATTGCGGCGCCAGACCCTGGCGCGTCTGCGCGATACCGGTATTGGGGTGCTGGACGTCGAGATCCTGCGGCTCAAGCCGGAAACCGTCGTCGCCGATTTCGAGAAAATCCTGGCGGTGGGTGCCGAGTTCGGCGCCAGTGAATTGTTGGTGGCCGGTAACGATCCTGACGAACAGCGGCTGACAGAGCATTTTGCCGAGCTCTGTGATCTGGCGGCAGTCTTTGGGCTGCACCCGCATCTGGAGTTCATGCCCTGGACCGATGCGCGCAATCTCCAACAAGCCACGCGTATCGTGGAAAACGCCGGACGTGGAAACGGCGCCGTGCTGGTGGATGCTTTCCACTTCGATCGTTCGGGCTCGCGCCTGGAAGATCTGGCCAAGGTTGCGCCTTCACGGTTACGGTATGCACAGTTGTGTGATGTCGCAGGACCACGGCCTACCGATATGGCGGAGATCTTGCGTCAGGCGCGTAACGAGCGGCGTTTTCCCGGCGATGGCGATTGTGATCTGCCGGGGTTGTTGCGCGGTTTGCCGGCTGACATTCCGTTGAGCCTGGAGATTCCCACCGTGCAGTTGCTGGAGCAGGGTGTGAGTGGATTGGATCGGGCGCAGATGGCTTTGGATAAAACCATGGAATTGTTGGCGCGGCTGTAATCGGTGCTGCGCACCTATCGCTTGTAGGAGCGAACTTGCTCGCGATGGACGTGAGGGCGCCGTGTTTGTCCAGGCGGACATCATCATCGTTGACGACCATCGCGAGCAAGCTCGCTCCTACATGTGATGCTTTTGACTTCAAGTAAGGAAACCCAATGACCGTCAGCACCCCGCTTTCCGGCGTCAATCAGCCCTTCAAAGGGATCCTGCTGATCGTTGTCGCAACCTTCCTGTTTTCCAGTCACGACGCCTTTTCCAAATACCTTTCCGGTTTCTATCCCATTGTCATGGTGGTCTGGGCGCGTTACGTGGTTCACACCTTGCTGATGGCCGGGATTTTCCTGCCGCAATCCGGGCTGGGGGTGCTGCGTACTAAACGGCCGTTACTGCAGCTGATCCGGGCGCTGTGCCTGCTGGGCACCAGTCTGTTTTTCACCACGGGGTTGATGTACATCCCGCTGGCCGAGGCCACGTCGGTCAACTTCCTCGCACCGGTACTGGTCACCGCGCTGTCGGTGCCGCTGCTTGGCGAGCGCGTGACACGGGGGCAGTGGCTGGCGGTGATTTGTGGTTTTGTCGGGGTGCTGATCATCGTTCACCCCGGGGGAGACCTGTTTACCCCGGCGGTGTTGCTGCCGTTTTGCTCGGCACTGTTTTTCTGCTTCTATCAACTGCTGACGCGCAAGCTCAGCGAGATCGACAGCCCGACCACCAGCAACTTCTTCGCAGGCTTGTGCAATACGCTGGTGATGAGTGCGCTGGTGCCGTTCTTCTGGCAGACGCCGAACCTGGTGCATGGCGCGATGATGCTGGCGCTGGGGGCCTGCGGGATGACGGCTCACCTGTTCCTGACCCAGGCTTTCCGCCTCGCGGCACCGGCACTGCTGGCACCGTTCAGCTATTGCCAGATTATCTTCGCCGGTCTGCTTGGCTGGCTGCTGTTTTCCCATACGCCGACACTGACCACCGTCGTCGGCATTGCCGTGATCTGCTGTAGCGGATTGGCCGCGGCCTGGCAGCAAAGCCGCAAAGGTTCATCAGGAAGTCCTGGGAAATTGTAGGAGCCAGCTTGCTGGCGATGGACTCCAGTGCGCCGCGTTTATCCGGTTCATACGCGTCATCGTTAACGACCATCGCTGGCAAGCCAGCTCCTACAAGGGACCGCGTCCTGATCGAAATGGTGTGAACGCCAAACTGTAGGAACCGGCTTGCTGGCGATGGACTCCAGTGCGCCGCGTTTATCCGGTTCATACGCGTCATCGTTAACGACCATCGCTGGCAAGCCAGCTCCTACAGGAGACCGCGTCCTGGTCGAAATGATGTGAACGTCAAACTGTAGGAGCCGGCTTGCTGGCGATGGACTCCAGTGCGCCGCGTTTATCCAGTCCACACGCGTTATCGTTAACGACTATCGCTGGCAAGCCAGCTCCTACAAGGGACCGCGTCCTGGTCGAAATGGTGTGAGCGTCAAACTGTAGGAGCCAGCTTGCTGGCGATGGACTCCAGTGCGCCGCGTTTATCCGGTTCATACGCGTTATCGTTAACGACTATCGCTGGCAAGCCAGCTCCTACAAGGGACCGCGTCCTGGTCGAAATGATGTGAACGTCAAACTGTAGGAGCCAGCTTGCTGGCGATGGACTCCAGTGCGCCGCGTTTATCCAGTTCACACGCGTTATCGTTAACGACTATCGCTGACAAGCCAGCCCCTACAGGAGACCGCGTCCGAGTCGAAATGATGTGAACGTCAAACTGTAGGAGCCAGCTTGCTGGCGATGGACTCAAGTGCGCCGCGTTTATCCAGTTCACACGCGTCATCGTTAACGACTATCGCTGACAAGCCAGCCCCTACAGGAGACCGCGTCCGAGTCGAAAAGGAAGTGGCCGCCAAGCCAGTGAAGGAACCAAAAAAAAAAGCGCAGGCCCGGGATCGGGCCTGCGCCGAGGGAACATCAGTCTGCTATTTGCGGAATCTTGCGCGGTGCCATGAAGTACATCCAGGTCAGCGCGATGAAGTACATCGCCGGAATCAGGGTGAACAGCACCGTGTAATTGTTGTTGGTGACGGTCAGGATGTGGCCGACCAACTGGGTCATGAACATCCCGCCAATCGCCGCACACATGCCGCCGAAGCCGAACACCGTGCTCATCATGTGCTTGGGCGTGTAGTCCATCACCAGGCTCCAGATGTTCGCGGTCCAGGCCTGGTGTGCGCCGATGGCCAGGGAGATGGCGAACACCGCGACCCACAGGTTGCTGGAGCCGGCCGCCATGATCACGCCGATGATGCAGCAGGCGAACAGGAACATGGACATCAGTCGCGCCTTGATCGGGTTGACGCCGCGACCGATCAGGAACGAGGAGAGGATGCCGCCGCCAACGCTACCGAAGTCGGCAGTGAGGTAGATGATGATCAACGGGATACCCATCTGGGTGACGTTGATGCCCAGGTTGTATTGCTGGTTGAGGAACGGCGGCAGCCAATACAGGTAGAACCAGAACACCGGCGCGGTGATCGAGTAGGCGAGGGCGAAGGCCCAGGTGCCGCGCATGCGCAGGATTTTCGAGAAGGGTACGCGGGTTTGTTCCGGTTCGACTTCGTTCTGGATGTAGTCCAGTTCCGACTGTTTGACGCTCGGGTGGTCTTCCGGGTTGAAGTACTTCAGGCCCCAGAACAGCAGCCAGATCGCGCCCAGTGCCGACATGCACAGGAACGCGGCCTGCCAGCCCCAGACGTGCAAGATCAGTGGCAGCAGCATCGGGGTGAACATCGCACCGACGTTGGTGCCGGCGTTAAAGATACCGGTGGCTACGGCGCGCTCGCCGGCCGGGAACCACAGGCGCGTGGTTTTCACGCAGGCCGGGTAGTTGGCGGCTTCGGTCAGGCCGAGGATGAAGCGGCAGACCATGAAGCCAACCGCCGAAGTGGCCAGGCCATGGGCGCCGGTCGCCAGGCTCCAGAGCAGCACGGCGCAGAAGAACACGCGCTTGACGCCGACCCGGTCGATCAACCGGCCCTGCAATACGAAACCGATGGCGTAGCCGACCTGGAACCAGAAGTTGATGTTGGCGTAGTCCATCGCCGTCCAGCTCATTTCCTTGGCCAGGATGGGCTGCATCACGCCCAGGGCGGCGCGGTCGATGTAGTTAAGGGTGGTGGCGAAAAACACCAGCGCCAGCATGCCCCAACGGGTTTTGCCGACTGCCATGGCGCCGCGAATCTTGTCGCCGATGCCGCCAGCGGTGGCGTTCATGGCCGGAGCCATGCGTGAGCTTTGGGAAGGAATCATGTGTGCCATCCGTTCAATGACTGACAAGCGGGGCTCGTCGTGATTTCAAGGGCGCGTGATCAATCGGTCTGTCGCGGCGTGCGCGAAAGGGCTGATCGGCTGTGTTCGTCGGCTGACGGGTTATTCAGCGAGCGGCACGGTTGTGCCAGCGGTGCGCGAGGTTCGGATGGACGCCAGGCAAGGCGTAATGACGGTGGAGCGAGCGAGCAGGGCGTTGAATGAGCGCATGAGCGTATACCCGTTTTTTGAAATTTTTATGTGGTGTTCTGGGTCTTCTTAACCGGGGCCGACGATTTCAAGACCGGACCCAATGTGGTGTTGATGTTGCGCAGTGAACAAAAAATCGTCAATTCGCTATCGGCCATTGTGTTCGATAATCGCACGCAAAACTAACTGGGTAGTACACTTTAAATTGCTGTGCGGGATCGCGCAGCCAATAATTCACTCAAAGCTAAACGCGATCCCTGTAGGAGCCCGGCGTGCCGGCGATGGCGTCCGCGAAGTCGCCATCGCCGGCACGCCGGGCTCCTACAAAAAGCGTGCGATGTCCCTAACAAGATTGCCTCCACCACCGGGAGTCGAAATATGCAGCGTTCCATTGCCACCGTATCCTTGAGCGGTACCCTGCCGGAAAAACTCGAAGCCATTGCCGCCGCCGGTTTCGACGGCGTCGAGATTTTCGAGAACGATCTTCTCTACTACGACGGCAGTCCACGGGAAATTAAACAGATGTGCGCCGATCTCGGGATCGCCATCACCCTGTTTCAACCCTTCCGCGATTTCGAAGGCTGCCGTCGCGATCGCCTGTCGCGCAACCTGGAACGCGCCGAGCGCAAGTTCGACCTGATGCAGGAACTGGGCACTGACCTGGTGCTGGTGTGCAGCAACGCCTCGGCCGAGTCCATCGGTGATGAACAGATTCTGGTCGACGATCTGCGCCTGCTGGCTGAGCACGCCGGGGCACGCGGCCTGCGCGTCGGTTACGAAGCGCTGGCCTGGGGCCGGCATGTGAACACTTATCAACAGGTGTGGAACATCGTGCGTCAGGCCGATCACCCAAGCCTGGGCGTGCTGCTGGACAGCTTTCACACCTTGTCGCTCAAGGGCGACCCGAGTGCTATCGCCGAGATTCCCGGGGACAAGATTTTCTTCGTGCAAATGGCCGACGCGCCGATCCTGGCCATGGACGTGCTGGAGTGGAGCCGGCATTTTCGCTGCTTCCCTGGGCAAGGCGAATTCGATTTGCCGGGGTTCCTCGCGCCGATCATCAAGAGCGGGTACACCGGGCCATTGTCGCTGGAGATCTTCAACGACGGCTTCCGCGCCGCGCCGCCACGGGCCAACGCCGCCGATGGTTTGCGTTCGTTGTTGTACCTGGAGGAGAAAACCCGCGAGCGTCTGGCCCAGGAAGCCAAGCCTGCGGCCAACCCTGAGATTCTGTTCGAAACCCCCAAGGCCAGCGAGTACAACGGCATCGAGTTTCTCGAATTCGCCGTGGACGAGAGCCTCGGCGCCAAGCTCTCCCACTGGCTGGAGCGGCTGGGCTTCGTCAAGGCCGGGCAGCATCGGTCCAAGAGCGTCAGCCTGCTGCGCCAGGGTGACATCAACCTGATCCTCAACTCAGAGCCTTACTCCTTCGGCCACAGCTTTTTCGAAGCCCACGGCCCTTCGTTGTGCGCCACCGCCGTGCGGGTCAAGGACAGCGCGAGCGCATTGGCCCGTGCCGTGGCCTACAAGGGCCAGCCCTATCGCGGGCTGGTGGGCCCCAATGAATTGGAACTCGCCGCCGTGCGTGCGCCGGATGGCAGCCTGATTTATCTGGTGGACCAGGATGCCGACGTCTACGGCACCGACTTCAATCTGCTGGCGGATGCGCCAGTCAGTGGTGGCCTCAAGCGCATCGACCACATGGCCATGGCGCTGCCGGCCGACAGCCTCGACAGCTGGGTGCTGTTCTATAAGAGCCTGCTGGATTTCGAGGCGGACGATGAAGTCGTGCTGCCGGATCCTTATGGTCTGGTGAAGAGCCGCGCCTTGCGCAGCCGCGACAGTTCGATCCGCCTGCCGCTGAACATTTCCGAGAACCGCAACACCGCGATTTCACACGCGCTGTCGAGTTATCGCGGCTCCGGTGTGCATCACATCGCGTTTGATTGCGATGACATCTTTGCCCAGGTCAGCCGTGCGAAAGAGGCAGGTGTACCGCTGCTGGATATCCCGCTCAACTACTATGATGACCTGGCGGCGCGGTTCGACTTTGACGACGAGTTCCTCAGCGAACTGGCCTACTACAACGTGTTGTACGACCGCGACGCCCAGGGCGGTGAGCTGTTTCATGTGTACACCGAACCGTTCGAGGGGCGATTCTTCTTCGAGATCATCCAGCGTAAAAACGGTTATGCCGGCTATGGCGCGGCCAACGTCGCGGTGCGTCTGGCGGCCATGGCCAAATCCCGCAGCGGCGCTTTGCGTCAGGCGAAGTTGTAGGAAATTCGTAAACGCGGGATTAAACGTGGGTCGCGCGGGTTCCCTCACCGTGTCGCGCGGCCCATAATCGCCAGCCTGTGCAGTGATGGCCGTGAGCCCGCAATGACAATGACCTCAGAACTCCCCGCAGCCTCCGTAGAACCTAGTGTCGAGCCGCGTAAGAGTCGCAAGAACAACCCGGAAAAGACCCGCGAGAACATCCTGCAGGAGGCGATTGTCGAATTCGTCCAGCAGGGGCTTTCCGGTGCTCGTGTCGATGCCATCGCCGAGCGCATCCACACCTCAAAGCGCATGATCTATTACTACTTCGGCAGTAAGGAGCAGCTCTACGTCGAGGTGCTGGAAAAACTCTACGGCGATATCCGCAATACCGAAAATCGCCTGCACCTGGCAGAGCTGGCGCCAGTCGAAGCCATTCGGCGCCTGGTGGAGTTCACCTTCGATCACCATGATCGCAACGTCGATTTCGTGCGCATCGTCAGTATCGAGAACATTCACAACGCCGAGTACGTGAAGCGTTCCGATGCGATCAAGGCGATGAACAACACTATCCTCGATTCACTGGGCGAGATTCTGCGTCGCGGCGCCGAGCAGGGGCTGTTCCGTACCGGTCTTGATCCGCTGGATGTGCATCTGTTGATCAGTTCGTTCTGCTTCTATCGCGTCTCGAACCGCCACACATTTGGTGAGATTTTTCAGATCGACCTGCCGGACGAGCGCATAAAGCAGCGTCATCGCGAGATGATTTGCGAGTCGGTGTTGCGTTACCTGCAGGCCTGATACAAACACCTTGTAGGAGCTGGCTTGCCAGCGATGGCGGCCTGCCTGATACACCGCATCGCCTGTTTCGCCAGCAAGCCGGCTCCTACGAATCGGCAAATTTGCCGATTCAGTCATTCATGCTCTGGAAATGCTCAAGCATCCGCTGGGCATCCGGCACCACGCCGCTGAACAACTCGAACGCCTTCACCGCCTGAAACACCGCCATGTTGCCGCCGTCCAGCGTCCGGCAGCCGAGGGCGCGGGCGTTGCGCAGCAGTTCGGTTTCCAGCGGGAAGTAAACGATCTCCGCCACCCACAATTGGGCCCGCAGCAACTCGACCGGCACTGGCATGCCCGGCAGTTTTTTCATGCCCATCGGTGTGGTGTTCACCAGGCCGTCAGCCTGGGCCATGGCACTGGGCAGGTCATACCCGGCCACCGCACGACCGGCATCGAAATGCTGATTGAGGTTGTCGGCCAGATCCTGGGCGCGGCGGATGTCCACATCGAAAATGCTCAACTGTTGTACGCCTTCGCTCAACAACGCGTGGGCCACCGCCGCACCTGCGCCGCCAGCGCCCATCTGTACGACGCGCTCAACGGCAACGCCCTTCAAACCCCGGCGAAAACCCTCGGCAAAGCCCAGGCAATCGGTGTTGTGGCCGATGCGTTTGCCATCCTTGAGCACCACCGTGTTGACCGCGCCGATACCGCGGGCCTCCGGTGAGAGTTCGTCGAGCAACGGGATGATCGCCTGCTTGCATGGAAACGTGACGTTCAGCCCGGTGAAGTGCATGCGCTCGGCAGCCATCAACAGGTCGGGCAGGGCATTGCTGTCGAGTTTCAACTGATCAAGATCAATCAGGCGATACAGGTAGCGCAGCCCTTGGGCATCGCCTTCGTGCTCGTGCAGCGCCGGCGTGCGGGAAGCCTGGATGCCGGCGCCGATCAGCCCGGCCAGTACCACGTGGTTCTGAGTCACGGCGATCACCCCTTCAAACGTTGGCTGAAGTGTTCCAGTGCCAGGCGATAGCCATGACTGCCGAAACCGGCCATCACGGCAGTCGCGATGGCGGAAACGAACGAGTGGTGGCGGAAGGGCTCGCGGGCATGGACGTTGGACAGGTGGACTTCGATCACCGGCAGTTCGCTGGCGACCAGGGCATCGCGAATGGCGACAGAGGTGTGGGTCCACGCAGCCGGGTTGATCAAGATCCCTGCACAGCGGCCACGGGCGGCGTGAATCCAGTCGAGCAGTTCGCCTTCATGGTTGGTCTGGCGAAACTCCACTGCCAGGCCGAACTCTTCGGCGGCACGTGCGCACAGGGCCGAAATGTCTGCCAGGGTTTCGTGGCCGTAAGTCGCTGGTTCACGAGTGCCGAGCAGGTTCAGGTTCGGGCCGTTGAGCACCAGAACGATAGGGGACATTGGAATCTCTCCACTTATTATTTTTGGAATCGGCCGAGGTTTTCGGCCTGTGGAGATAAATTGTACTAACTGGTTAATTCGGTCAATTGAAGTGCAGACACGCTGGCGGTTTGTGGGCGGTGATCGGACACTTTCGCTGGTCAGCGCGGCAAATGCTCCACCAGAAAATCGATGAACGCCCTCAGGCGCAACGGTATGTGGCGACTTTGCGGGTATAGCAGCGTGAATGGCCGCGAGCGTCCGCCATAGGGCTTGAGCACTTCCACGAGCGAGCCGTCGGCCAGTTCCTTTTCAACGATAAAACGATAGGTCTGAAACAACCCCGCCCCGTGTTTGGCCAGCGTCACTCCGCCCAGTACATCATCGGAACAACTGAGGTTACCCTCGGCCAGAATCTCGCGGGGCGCGCCTTCATCGTTGAACAACCAGGCAATGCGCCGGCCGCTGCTGGGCAGTTCGTACTGAATGCATTCGTGGTGTTCGAGGTCGTCGAGGGTCTGCGGAGTGCCGGCCCGTTTCAGGTAGTCAGGGCTGGCGATCATCACCAGAGCTGCATCCTCCAATTGTCGGGCGATCAGGCCGGAATCCGGGATGGCTCGCACCCGAATCGCCATGTCGTAGCCTTCGCCGACGAAATCGATGTTGCGATTGCTGATATGCGACTCGACCTTCACCGCCGGAAAACGCGCCCGAAATTCGGGCAACAGGGGCAGGATTCGATGATGCGCGTAGGTGGTCGGAATACTGATGCGCAAGGTACCGGACGGCACTTGCTGCTGGCCCATGACCTCGCGCTGGGCTTCGACCAGTTGTGCCAGGGCCTGGCGACATTCTTCGTAGTAGCGGCGACCACTGTCGGTCAGCTTCACACTGCGCGTGGTGCGCGCAAACAGACGCACGCCCAGGCGTTCTTCCATGCGCGACACCGAACGGCTCACTGCTGCCGGCGTTACCCCAGCCACCAGTGCGGCAGCGGTGAAGCTACCGGACTCGGCCGCCAGGCAAAACAGCTCAATGCTGCCCAACTGAAGATCGTCGAATTGTCGCTGCATGATTGATGACACCGGGGATCAGATGAAGGAGCTGGATCAGTATTTATCAGGTGCCAGCGCGGTAATGAAAGGATTTCTTGCCATTGCGCGCGGTGTTCCGCAGGGCCGGATAACGCCAGGACGCTAGCCTGAGAACGGAAGAAATGATTCGACTGCCAATGCCAGCGGTCGGATTCTCCAAAGGACTTCGAATCCCCGGATTCATTAACCTAACGGATGGGTTGGCATGAAGGTATGCAATGACAAAGGACTGTCGGTAGTGATCATGTTGCGAGACGAGCATTGTCCGCCACATGCGCATGTGGAGGCGGGTACGTGGAGTGCTATGATTTTGAGGGCGGGGACTTCGCCAGTCTGACTGTAGGCTTCGCGGGTACTGCCCTGTGCCATGAAGGCAAGGACCTGCATGTATCTATCGCCGGGATGATTTCTGCGAGCAAGCCGCTGATGGCCATGGCGGCCTCGCTCGTCGCTTCGCGCAATGGTCGCCAGAGCAGTGCCGCAAAGTCTGAAGCCGCGCGGGTCAATGGCAAGAAAGGCGGGCGCCCGCGCAAGGTCGATGTTGTCTTGCCGGTACCCACAAAAAAGCCGTCGTGAAGACGGCTTTTTTGTGCCTGGCAGGCGCCATCAACGCCGGGTCAGCATCACCCCGGATTCCATGTGATGGGTCCACGGGAACTGGTCGAACATCGCGCATCGGGTGATGCGGTGGGTGTCGTGCAGTTGGGCGATGTTGGCTGCCAGGGTCTCCGGATTGCAGGAGATGTACAGGATGTTGTCGAAGCGCCGGGTCAGCTCGCAGGTGTCCGGGTCCATGCCGGCGCGGGGCGGGTCGACGAACACGCTGCCGAACTCGTAGCTCTTGAGATCGATGCCGTGCAAGCGCCGGAACGGACGCACTTCGTTCAGGGCTTCGGTCAGTTCTTCGGCGGACAAACGCACCAGGGTGACGTTATCCACTGCGTTTTCGCTGAGATTGCTCAAGGCTGCGTTGACCGATGTCTTGCTGATTTCGGTGGCCAGCACTTTACGCACGCGGGTGGCGAGCGGCAGGGTGAAGTTGCCGTTGCCGCAATACAGCTCCAGCAAATCATCAGAGCGATCGCCAAGCGCATCGTATGCCCAGTTGAGCATCTTCTGGTTCACCGTGCCGTTGGGCTGGGTGAACGCGCCTTCGGGCTGGCGATAGCTGAAGGTGCGGCCGCCGACTTCCAGCTTCTCGACCACGTAATCGTGACCGATGACTTCGCGTTTGCCCTTGGAGCGGCCGATGATGCTGACGTTCAGGTCCGTCGCCAGTTTCGACGCTGCCGCATGCCAGTGCTCGTCCAGCGGGCGGTGATAGCACAGGGTGATCATCGCGTCGCCGGCCAGGGTGGTCAGGAACTCCACCTGGAACAGCTTGTGGCTCAGGGGGGCGCTGGCTTGCCAGGCTGCCTTGAGCTGCGGCATCAATTGGTTGATGCGCAAGCTGGCGATCGGGAACTCTTCGATCAGGATTGGCGTGCGTTTGTCTTCCTGGGAAAACATCGCGTAGTGACGCTCACCGGCCTCGCGCCACAGGCGGAACTCGGCGCGCAGGCGGAAGTTTTTCAGCGGCGAATCGAAAACGGCTGGCTCCGGTGCATCGAACGGGGCCAGCAGGTCACGCAAACGCGTGACCTTTTCTTCGAGCTGAACGGCATAGGCCTGGGAATCAAAAGTCATGCGTTGAACCAACCCAGCTTGATCACGAACAGAATCGACAGGATCACCAGCGCCGGGTTCAGCTCACGGCCACGACCGGACATCAGCTTGATGGCGGTCCAGGCAATGAAACCGAAGGCGATGCCATTGGCGATGGAGTAAGTGAACGGCATTGCCAGCGCGGTGATTACCACCGGCGCGGCGACGGTAATGTCGTCCCAGTCTATTTCGGCCAGGCCGGATGTCATCAGTACGGCGACGAACAGCAGGGCCGGCGCGGTGGCGAAGGCAGGAACGCTGGCGGCCAGGGGCGAGAAGAACAGCGCGAGCAGGAACAGGATCGCCACTACGACGGCGGTCAGGCCGGTGCGGCCACCGGCACTGACGCCGGCGGCGGACTCGATGTAGCTGGTGGTGGTCGAGGTGCCCAGCAGGGAACCGGCCATGGCGGCGGTGCTGTCGGCGATCAGGGCGCGGCCCATTTTCGGCATGTGACCGTCCTTGCCCATCAGCCCGGCGCGCTTGGCGACGCCGATCAGGGTGCCGGAGTTATCGAACAGGTCGACGAACAGGAAGGCGAAGATCACGCTGACCAGACCGATGTCCAGTGCACCTTTGATATCCAGTTGCAGGAAGGTCGGCGCCAGCGACGGAGGCATCGACATCACGCCACCGAACGGGGTGAAACCCATGACGATCGAAACGATGGTCACCACCAGAATGCCGATCAGCACCGCACCGCGCACGGCCAGGGCTTCAAGCGCGACGATCAAGGCAAAGCCAAGGGTGGCCAGGATCGGGGCCGGTTGTTTCAGGTCGCCGAGGCCGACCATGGTCGCTTGGTTGCTGACCACGATACCGGCGTTGTGCAGGGCGATCAGCGCCAGGAACAGGCCGATGCCGGCGGCAATCGCCGAGCGCAGCGGCAGCGGGATGCTGTTGATGATCCATTCACGGATACGGAAGATCGACAGCAGGAAGAAACACACCGCCGAGATGAACACCGCGCCCAGCGCCACTTGCCAGGTATGGCCCATGTGCAGGACCACGGTGTAGGTAAAGAAGGCGTTCAAGCCCATGCCCGGTGCGAGGGCGATCGGGTAGTTGGCGATCAGGCCCATGACCGTGGAGCCGATGGCGGCAGCCAGGCAGGTGGCGACAAACACTGCGCCCTTGTCCATGCCGGTCTCGCCGAGGATGCTCGGGTTGACGAACAGAATGTAGGCCATGGCCAAAAAGGTCGTGACGCCCGCCAGAATCTCGGTCCGCACGTTGGTGTTGTGTGCCTTGAGTTGAAACAGCCTTTCCAGCATGTCTGCTCCCCGTGGCGCGCCGGGCGCCGTGAATGTATCGACCTCAACAGCAAAGCACAGGCAGCAGAACGCGCCTGGAAATTACTGTGGGCCGGAAAAAGCCGCGCATCATACCAGTAGCTTGGGAATATGGCTGCTTATGGCAGTGATCGTCGTCGATGTTTTGCGACAAAGCCAAGTGCGCCATACTGCGCGCTGGTTTTTTGGGGTGGATGGGTCTTGCATGAAAAGGCGTCTGTTTAGCGTGTTCGGCGTATTGATGGCGCTGCTGCTCGGGGCACAAACGGCCACGGCGGCATCGGCTCCGCCACTGACGCAATTGAAAGTACTCAAAGTTGCGTCGCCGTCCTGTGGTGTCGAGAACATCGACGAAGGGCAAACCCGAACGCGCTGTGATCACAGTGGCCCGAACATCACGGTGTACGTGCTGGAGGTGGGTTATGGACGCGAGGCCCATGTCGCCCTGGACGGTTTTGAAGTGAACGGCACCCGTACACCGGTCTGCGCGTTCAAGAACGGCAACCTGACCAGTTGCACCCCCGGGGAAAAAACCGTCGGCTATTTGTATGCCCTTGATCTGGCGGGCAAGCAGGAAGGCACGCTGACTTTCAGCAATACCTCGATCAACGCCCCCGGCAATACGATGTCGACGCAGCTTTACATCCAGTAGCCGCAGGTCTTGAACAAGGGTCAGGAAAGCTGACTACGCTTAAAAGATCATTCTCTGGACATATCCTGATGACCTTTAGAGCCTTGATTGCCCTCGCCGAGGGCACCGATGACCTGCAAACCGTGACCCTGATCGACGTACTGCGCCGCGCCAAGATAGAAGTGGTGGTGGCCAGTATCGAAGGACGGCGCATGCTCACCTGCGCTCGCGGCACTCGGCTGACGTCCGATGCGATGCTGGTGGACTTGCTGGCGCAACCGTTCGACCTGATTGCCTTGCCCGGTGGTGCGGTGGGTTCGCAGCACCTGGCAGCACATCAACCCCTGCAACAATTGATCAAGGATCAGGCGGCGGCCGGTCGCCTGTACGCCGGCATTGCCGAAGCGCCCGCCGTGGCGCTGCAAGCCTTTGGCGTATTGCGTCAACGGCGCATGACCTGCCTGCCTTCGGCCAGCCATCAACTGTCGGGCTGTAACTTCGTCGATCAACCGGTAGTGGTCGACGGCAATTGCATCACCGCCCAGGGTTCGGCTGGCGCATTGGCGTTTGCCCTGGCGCTGGTGGAACAGCTCTGCGGAAAAGCCACACGTGCGGCGGTGGCGGGGGAGTTGTTGGTTTAGCCTGCTTCAGGCTTTCGCTTCTTCCTTCTCTTCATCTTTAGCCACGTGCATGCGATCGCGGCTGGCCAGGGTCGGGAACAGTTTGACCCACACCCCGGTCACCACCAGCGTGCCGATCCCGCCCATGACCACGGCTGGCACGGTGCCGAACCAATGGGCAGTCAGGCCCGATTCGAACTCGCCCAACTGGTTCGAAGCACCGATGAACAGCCCGTTCACGGCGCTGACCCGGCCGCGCATTTCGTCCGGAGTTTCCAGTTGAACGAACGAGGCGCGGATCACCATGCTGATCATGTCTGCCGCGCCCAATACCACTAGCACCGCCAGGGAAAACCAGAACGAGGTCGACAGGCCGAAGGCGATGGTTGCCACACCGAAGATGCCCACGGCGGTGAACATCACCCGCCCGACGTTGCGCTCCACGGCAAATCGCGCGAGGAACAACGACATCAGCAGCGCACCCACTGCCGGTGCCGAACGCAACAGGCCCAACCCCCACGGGCCGGTCAGCAGGATGTCCTTGGCGAACACCGGCAGCAACGCCGTCGCACCGCCCAATAGGACTGCGAACAGGTCGAGGGAGATCGCCCCGAGAATGTCCGGACGACTGCGGATAAAGCGAATGCCCGCCAGCAGTGAATCCAGCGTGGCCTTGCCCTTGTTCAGCGGGGTTTGCCGGGCTGGCAGGTTGAGCATCAGCGAACAGGCGATGACATACAGCAATACCGTCGGGCCATACACCCAGACGCTGCCGAAGGCGTAGAGCAAGCCGCCAAGGGCCGGGGCGACGATGGTGGCCGATTGCTGGGCCGATTGCGCGGCGGCCACTGCGCGTGGGAACAGCGCGCTGGGCACGATGCTCGGCAGTAGGGCCTGGGTGGTCGGCATTTCAAAGGAACGAGCGGCCCCGAGCAGGAAGGCCAGGATAAAGATCATTTCCCGGGTGACATGGTCGGTCGCGCTGCCGATGGCCAGCGACAAGGCGATCAATGCCTGCAGGGACTGGCAGATCGCCGCGACCTTGCGCCGGTCATAGCGGTCGGCGACATGCCCTGTATGCAGCATGAACAGCACGCGCGGGGCGAACTCGACCAGGCCGACCAGACCCAGGTCGAGCACGTTGCCGGTCAACTGATATAGGTTCCAGCCGATGGCCACGGTGAGCATCTGGAAGCCGCTGGCGGTAAAGACCCGGGCCAGCCAGAACGCAAGAAAAGGGCGATGGTGACGTAACAGCAAGGGCTCTTGGCTGGGCATCTGCGGGGAAATCTGGGGAAAGGGGAACGTCGAGATTACCACCAACCTGTAACAGGAAGTTGCCATGACAAAAAATTTAGTTAGCCAGACATCGATTTTTCAAACGCCGAAAACCTTGTGGTGAGGGAGCAAGCTCCCTCGCCACAGGAAATGTATTTCAGGTCGTGACCAAGGCCGTGAGGCAACTTGTCACGCGGCAAAAGACCACGCGGTTCATCCCCGAAATTGGGACTACTCTTTCAACGTTGATTGATCCAGATCAAAACCCACAAAAGGAATTGATCCGGCGGCCGCAAGGCCAGACTCCCTGCGTTGTGATGCGTGCAAAAAAAAGAACAAACAGAGATTCGCCACACTCCATATCCGTGGGGGCCGTGGGTGCAGGCTTCCAGCCAGCAGCCGTACTACCTGACAGAGGAAGACTTATGTTCGGTTTAGAGGCACTTGATCTCGCCCGAATTCAGTTCGCGTTCACCATCTCGTTCCACATCCTGTTTCCGGCCATCACCATCGGCCTGGCGAGTTACCTGGCGGTACTCGAAGGGCTGTGGCTCAAAACCCACAACGACACCTACCGTGACCTCTACCATTTCTGGTCGAAAATCTTTGCCGTCAACTTCGGCATGGGGGTGGTTTCCGGCCTGGTAATGGCCTATCAGTTCGGCACCAACTGGAGCCGTTTTTCGGACTTCGCCGGTTCGGTCACCGGGCCGTTGCTGACCTATGAAGTGCTCACGGCGTTCTTCCTCGAGGCCGGGTTCCTGGGCGTCATGCTGTTTGGCTGGAACAAGGTCGGGCGTGGCCTGCACTTCTTTTCCACGGTGATGGTCGCTATCGGTACGCTGATCTCGACGTTCTGGATTCTTGCCTCCAACAGCTGGATGCAGACCCCGCAGGGTTTTGAAATCGTCAACGGCCAGGTCATTCCAACGGATTGGCTGGCGATCATTTTCAACCCGTCGTTCCCGTATCGCCTGATGCACATGGCCACGGCGGCGTTCGTTGCCACGGCCTTCTTTGTCGGTTCCTCCGCGGCCTGGCATTTGCTGCGCGGCAAGGACAACCCGGCGATCCGCAAAATGCTCTCGATGGCCATGTGGATGGCATTGATCGTCGCGCCGATCCAGGCGGTCATCGGTGATTTCCACGGCCTCAATACGCTTGAGCATCAGCCGGCAAAAATCGCCGCGATCGAAGGCCACTGGGAAAACAAGGGTAACGAGGCGACGCCGTTGATCCTGTTCGGCTGGCCGGACATGAAGGAGGAGAAAACCAAATTCGCCGTCGAGATCCCGTACCTGGGCAGCCTGATTCTTACGCACTCCCTGGATAAACAGGTGCCTGCGCTCAAGGAATTCCCGCCCGAAGACCGGCCGAATTCGACCATTGTGTTCTGGTCGTTCCGGATCATGGTGGGCCTGGGCTTGCTGATGATCTTCACCGGATTGTGGAGCCTGTGGCTGCGCAAGCGTGACACCCTCTACACCTCGCGGCCGTTTCTGTATCTGGCGTTGTGGATGGGGCCGTCCGGCCTGATCGCGATCCTCGCCGGCTGGTTCACCACGGAAATCGGCCGTCAGCCGTGGGTGGTCTACGGCCTGATGCGCACGGCAGATGCGTCGTCCAACCATAGCTTCATGCAGATGAGCATCACCCTGATCCTGTTTGTCGTGGTTTATTTCGCGCTGTTTGGCGCCGGTCTTGGCTACATGATGCGCCTGGTGCGCAAGGGGCCGAAGGTCGACGAAGGCAAGGAAACCAACGACGGTGGCCCCGGCCAGAAACGCACGCCGGCCCGTCCGCTGTCCGCCGCCGACGACGATCACGCCGATGCCGGCCACAGCCTGACCAAGGAGATTTGAATCATGGGTATTGATCTTCCGCTGATCTGGGCCGTGATCATCATCTTCGGCATCATGATGTATGTGGTCATGGACGGTTTTGACCTGGGCATCGGCATTCTCTTCCCGTTCATTCCGGGCAAGACCGATCGCGATGTGATGATGAACACCGTCGCCCCCGTCTGGGACGGCAACGAGACCTGGCTGGTGTTGGGTGGCGCGGCGTTGTTCGGCGCGTTTCCGCTGGCTTATTCGGTGGTGCTCTCGGCGTTGTACCTGCCGCTGATCCTGATGTTGATCGGGTTGATCTTCCGCGGCGTGGCCTTCGAGTTCCGCTTCAAGGCCAGGGACGACAAGCGTCACCTGTGGGACAAGGCGTTCATCGGTGGCTCGGTCACTGCGACGTTCTTCCAGGGTGTTGCGCTTGGCGCGTTCATCGATGGGCTGCCGGTGGTCAATCGGCAGTTCGCCGGTGGTTCACTGGATTGGCTGACACCGTTCACGATGTTCTGTGGTGCGGCACTGGTGGTGGCGTACGCGTTGCTCGGCTGCACCTGGCTGATCATGAAGACCGAAGGCAAGTTGCAGGAGCAGATGCATGACCTGGCACGGCCATTGGCCTTCGTGTTGCTGGCGGTGATCGGCATCGTCAGCATCTGGACCCCGTTGGCCCACACGGATATCGCCGCACGCTGGTTCACCATGCCGAATCTGTTCTGGTTCATGCCGGTGCCGATCCTGGTGCTGGTGACGATGTATGGCCTGATCCGCGCCGTGGCCCGCAATGCGCATTACACGCCGTTCCTGCTGACCCTGGTGCTGATCTTCCTCGGTTACAGCGGCTTGGGCATCAGCCTGTGGCCGAACATCATCCCGCCGTCGATCTCGATCTGGGATGCCGCCGCTCCGCCGCAAAGCCAGGGCTTCATGCTGGTGGGCACGCTGTTCATCATCCCGTTCATCCTGGGCTACACCTTCTGGAGCTACTACGTGTTCCGCGGCAAGGTCACCCATGAAGACGGCTATCACTAGCCCTGCACACCACGAAACTATGTAGGAGCGAGCTTGCTCGCGATGGCGTCCTCACAGACGCCATCTACCTTAAACGGAGTAATTCGCCATGCCTGGCAAACATAGCCTGCACGACATTGAAGAAGCCGAAAAAAAGCCGCTGTGGCAGCGGCTTGGTTGGTTGGTCATGATCTGGGTCGGCAGCGTGGGCGCCTTGTTCATCGTCGCCAGCCTGATGCGCCTGTTCATGAACGCGGCGGGCCTGACCACGCACTGACATCCCTCCCGTAGCCTCAAGGCACGGATTTACAACCCTCCGACCGGAGGGTTTTTTTTGCCTGTTACTTGCGCGCCTTGAGGATCACGAATTTCGGATTGGCCGCCACTTGCTCGACGCCACGGAACAATCGCGCCAGCTTGCTGTGGTAACCCAGGTGACGATTGCCGACGATGTACAGCGCGCCGCCCACGACCAACGCTTCGCGCGCCTGCTGGAACATCCGCCAGGCCAGGAAGTCGCCAACCACTTGTTGCTGGTGAAACGGTGGATTGCACAGCACGACGTCTAGCGATTGCGGTTCCTGGCCGGCCAGGCCATCGCCGGCACGCACGATCACTTCCCGTTCGCCCAACGCTGCGCGCCAGTTTTCGGCGGCTGATTGCACCGCCATGAACGACTCGTCCACCAGCGTGTAGTGGGCCTCGGGGTTTTGCAGGGCGCTGGCGATGGCCAGGACGCCGTTGCCGCAACCGAGATCGGCGACCCGCGCCGAGCCGAGATTTTTCGGCAGGTGTGGCAAAAACGCCCGTGTGCCGATGTCCAGGCCTTCGCGGCAAAACACATTGGCGTGGTTGAGCAGTTCGATGGCCGGTTCGTCGAGTCTGTATCGCGTTGGATAGGGCGACACCGCCGGGGTTTTGTCTTCAGCGGTGGCAATCAATAGCCGCGCCTTCTTCACCGCCAGCGAGGCTTGCACGGGGCCGATGTAACGCTCCAGCAAGTCGCCCGCCGCCCGCGGCAGATGCTTGATCATGGCCGCGGCAATCACTTGGGCGCCGGGTGCCAGTTGGCCTTGCAGGCGGATCAATTGTTCTTCCAGAAGCGCCAGGGTTTTCGGCACACGGATCAATACGCAGTCGAACGGCCCGGCAGGGAGCTCGCTCGCGGGGACGCTCGGCACCGCATCAAACGCCAGGCCGTTGCGTACCAGGTTCTTTTCCAGGCCTTGAAAGGCCAGGAACGAATCACCGCTGCTGACCACCCGCATCTTGCCCGCCAGGCTGGCCGCCAGCGCGCCGAAACTGTCATTGAGCACCAATACCCGGGTGTCCGACGCCGGCTGCTGTTCGGCCAGGTGATTGAGCAGGTATTCATCGGCCGCATCGAAAGCTTGCAGCGGTTCGTTCTGCTGTTCGGGCTGGCGGATCAGGTCGAGGCTGGCGAAGGGTGTTTCGAGCAAAGGCATGGGGCGGGGCTCTGGGTAATCAACGGATGTCCCGCTGCCTGAAGGCGTTGGTGCGGGCGGAGCCGTCCGAGTGTACTGCGTCGTGAAGGTCTACACGCCAACACTCAGGAGGGACCGCAAATGGTACGTTTTTTTTGCCTGGATTACTCGCGGGTTTTCCTACGGTAGGGGGCTTTCAGATCGCCCCGGAACGGGCCGCGGCGATGACTGCCGCAATCTTGTTGTTGACGCCTAGCTTTTCAATAGACCTGCGCACATGAAAGTTGATCGTGCGTTCACTCAAACTGAGGATCCTGGAAACTTCATAGGCCGTCTTGCCATCGGCCGACAGTTTCAGGACTTCGAGTTCCCGCCGCGACAAGGGGGGAGTCTGAGGGCGAACCGGTTTTTTCGGTTGCATCCTCAGTGCCAGAGCGTGCAAATGGCGACTGATGAACACCGAGAAACCAAGGTTTTCGTACAGCTCGTAGGCTGAAATCGGGCAGTGGCTTCTGGCCAGGCTGAGGATGCTGTTAAGACCGGTTTCTTCATCGTGGATCGCCTGTGACCAGCCATGCTGCAAACCTTGTTGCTGCAGCAACTGCCATAGCCATGGCGTCTTGGAAAAAAGCTCTTCAGTCCAGACAACAGGCAACATTGACTGATTGCAATGCGCCACTATCGGGTCTACTTGCGTGGCGTTGTTTTTTTCATATTGAATGGTCCACTCAGGGGGGAAATTGTTCAGGCTCACGGGGTTGGCGTCGACCCCGACTGAGCTGGAAGTAATTGAAAATCCGCAGAATTTATAGCCAAGGTTCCTAGCGAAGTTGAGCGCGATTCGATAGGCAGTATTAATCTCCTGTGTATGGGCCAATTGCTTAAGTTGTGACTCCTTCCATATCTCCATGGGAACTCTCCATTCGCGTATCTTGTTGGTGCATTTTTTGGATCCGAGATCCGGCACGAAACGAAGTGTAGGGCAACTCCTACAGGGTTGGTGCAACAATTTTGCTCTTTTGACTGATGGAAAAGTGTGCTTCAGGTTCTTAGGTATATGGGTGTTATAAAGTGTCATGTGGCGTTTTATGATTATGATTGTTTGTAATATTTAGCAATAGGTCATTAGCGCATATTAATGCCACTACAAACTGTCTGTGTTTACGCTGCCGACTTTGCGGGACACTGGGGTATCTTTTGATTGGAGCCTTCCATGTCCGTCAGCGAAGAAAAATTTACGCGCCAGACCTTGCTCGAGGTTCATCCGTTGACCTCGAACCTGTTTACCCTGCGCGCCACGCGGGATGCAGGGTTTCGTTTTCGGGCGGGGCAGTTTGCCCGGTTAGGCGTCACCAAGGCTGACGGCAGCACGGTTTGGCGCGCCTACTCCATGGTGTCCTCGCCCTATGACGAGTTCCTCGAGTTCTTTTCCATTGTCGTACCGGGCGGTGAGTTCACCAGTGAACTCAGTCGCTTGGGCGTCGGCGATACATTGCTGGTCGACCGCCAGGCCTTCGGCTACCTGACTCCGGACCGTTTTGTCGATGGGTGCGACCTGTGGCTGCTATCCACCGGGACGGGCGTGGCACCGTTCCTGTCGATACTCCAGGACTTCGAAGTCTGGGAGAGATTCGAGCGGATCATCCTGGTCTACAGTGTTCGCGAAGCACGGGAGCTGGCTTATCAGGAGCTGATCGCGGGGCTGGCGCAACGCGAGTATCTGGCGGAGTACGCACACAAACTGCAATTCATCGCTACGGTCACTCGTGAACAGCATCCTGGCGCATTGAACGGGCGGATCACCACGCTGATTGAAAGCGGCGAACTGGAGCGCGCCGCGGGTGTTGCGCTGACGCCTGAGCATTCGCGGGTCATGCTGTGCGGCAATCCGCAGATGATCGATGACACGCGCAAGTTGCTTAAACAGCGGGACATGCACCTGAGCCTCAGCCGGCGGCCCGGCCAGGTCGCGGTGGAAAACTTCTGGTAAGAAAAACGGCGCCTCAAAAGCGCCGTTTTTTTGCTGATGCTGTCAAGGCCGGTTGTTTTGGGCCCTGAGCAAGTCGCGGATCTCGCCCAGCAACTCTTCTTCTTTGGTTGGAACCGGCGGCAGGCTAGGGGCCACGGCCTCTTCGCGCTTCAGGCGGTTGATAGCCTTGACGCCCATGAAGATCGCGAAGGCGACGATGACGAAGTCGAGGATGGTCTGGATGAATTTGCCATAGGCCAGTACCACCGCCGGAGTGGCGCCCTCCGCTGCCTTGAGCGTTATGACCAGATCACTGAAGTCCACGCCACCGATCAGCATCCCGATTGGGGGCATGATCAGGTCACCGACAAACGACGTCACGATCTTGCCGAAGGCGGCACCGATGATGATGCCGACGGCCATGTCGACCACGTTGCCTTTGACCGCGAAGGCCTTGAACTCGTTTAGCACGCCCATAGGTTATTTCCTTGTTACAGATGAGGTTGATGAACGCAGTGTAAATCAGCAAATCGCATCCTGCTCGAATCAACGGTCTGCTGTGCTTGCCAGCCATCGACCCTGGTAGTGCTGAAAAACTCACTGATTGATCTCATCTGAGGGGCCGCCAGGCCTTCTGCGGAGTTCGCATACGACATTTTTTTCAGCGAAATGGCGTCGTTTGTGTGGGCGAGCCAAGGTGAGAGACCATCCCTGTATCGGCGCGTTAAAGGTGATCGGGCAGTTAGTGCTCAGGAGGCTCTATTGAAAATTAATTGCCGTCGCAGTGATATGAACTGTTTAGTTGGTTTTAGGTGTCTGACAAGTTGCGTGTTTCCCTGAATCAATGCTGTGTTTTGTGTGAGTGTTTTGGAGGTTGTGCAAGAAATATGTAAATGAATAAAGTTTGTATAGGTTTTCAAAGCGTGCGATATGGCATGTCACTAGAGTTTGTTGGCCGAGTTGAGTAAAAAACTTATACAAGGTTCTGCAGGGTGGGTGTATCTCAATATACCTGTGTTTAATGGGGTCATTTGAACTCATCAAAGAGGTTGCGAAATATCTGGCCGCACTCGTGCGTCTCAGCTGAGCTATCATCGCGTTTTTTCCGGGAGTTCCGATGGCCAAGGCCAAGCGCATGTACGGCTGCACCGAGTGCGGCTCAACCTTCCCCAAATGGGCCGGCCAGTGCGGTGAATGCGGGGCCTGGAACACGCTCACCGAAACCATGGTGGAAAGCGGCGGGGCGGCAGCCCCCAGTGGTCGTACTGGCTGGGCCGGGCAGCAGGCGCAGATCAAGACCCTGGCCGAAGTCAGTGTCGAAGAAGTTCCACGCTTCTCCACCGCTTCCAGCGAGCTCGACCGGGTTCTGGGTGGTGGTCTGGTGGATGGCTCGGTGGTGCTGATCGGTGGCGACCCCGGCATCGGCAAGTCGACCATTCTGTTGCAAACCTTGTGCAACCTTGCCAAGAGCATGCCAGCGCTCTACGTCACCGGTGAAGAATCCCAGCAGCAAGTGGCCATGCGTGCGCGACGCCTGGGATTGCCTCAGGATCAACTGCGGGTCATGACCGAAACTTGCATCGAAACCATCATTGCCACGGCCCGCCAGGAAAAGCCCAGGGTGATGGTGATCGACTCGATCCAGACGATTTTTACCGAGCAACTGCAATCGGCACCGGGGGGGGTATCCCAGGTGCGTGAAAGCGCGGCGTTGCTGGTGCGTTATGCCAAACAGAGCGGTACGGCGATTTTCCTGGTGGGTCACGTCACCAAGGAAGGCGCGCTGGCCGGCCCACGGGTGCTGGAACACATGGTCGACACCGTGTTGTATTTCGAGGGTGAGTCCGACGGGCGCCTGCGTCTGCTAAGGGCGGTGAAGAACCGCTTCGGTGCCGTCAATGAACTGGGCGTGTTCGGCATGACCGACAAGGGCCTGAAAGAAGTCTCCAATCCATCGGCGATTTTTCTGACTCGCGCTCAGGAAGAAGTCCCGGGCAGTGTGGTGATGGCTACATGGGAAGGTACGCGGCCGATGCTGGTGGAGGTACAGGCGCTGGTGGACGACAGTCACCTGGCCAACCCGCGCCGGGTCACGCTGGGCCTGGATCAGAACCGGCTGGCGATGTTGCTGGCGGTGCTGCACCGTCACGGTGGCATTCCGACCCACGATCAGGACGTGTTTCTCAACGTGGTTGGTGGGGTCAAGGTGCTGGAAACGGCGTCCGATCTGGCGTTGATGGCGGCGGTGATGTCCAGCTTGCGCAACCGGCCGTTGCCCCACGATCTGCTGGTGTTCGGTGAAGTCGGGCTTTCCGGTGAGGTGCGTCCGGTGCCGAGCGGTCAGGAGCGTTTGAAAGAAGCTGCCAAGCACGGTTTCAAGCGGGCCATCGTACCCAAGGGCAATGCGCCGAAAGAGGCGCCGGCAGGGTTGCAGATCATTGCCGTCACGCGTCTGGAACAGGCGTTGGATGCGTTGTTCGAGTAACTTACAGACGAAACTCAATACCTGTGGGAGCGAGCAAGCTCGCTCCCACATTGGATTGATGGCAGACCGTCAAATCTCGATCAGCGCCCCCAACTCTCGTTCCAGCTCCTGCGGATCAGCCAGGTTGAGCTCGATCAATCGCCGTAGCCGTTCGATAGACTCCAGGCTGATGTGCAGGCAGACAAAACCGAGTTGGCCATGGTCATCGTGGGCCAGTTGCACATCCATGGTGATATCGGCCTCTTCACTCAGATGAATGTCGACCAGAAAGTCCTGCTGCGCATTGCCCAGCCACGGATCGGGTCGCTCGATCAGTAACCCCTTGAGCGACAGATCAATCAACTTCACTGGCCAAGTGGACTCACCCTGACTCAGCTCGGTTCGGGCATCGAACGCAATACGTTTGAAGCGGCGACGTTCGGCAGGGTGCTCGCTCATGGCGCGATCCTCGTAGATGTACGCTGACTATAGACCCGCATTCTTCAAGGCTGCCAGCGTGGGCAGGTGTCTAGACCTATGTCGGGGTATGGCCTTTGCCGTCAGGAGCGCTAAACTCGGGGTGGCTGTCTTTCTTGTCCACTCTGGCTGGAATAATAAAATGAAAAATAATAATAGCCCGCTACGCCATTTGCCTTGGCTGCTGCTGGCAATCGTAGGTGCGTGCGCCCTGGGTGTCGTGGCATTGCGCCGAGGCGAGGCAGTCAACGCCTTGTGGATCGTGGTCGCTTCCGTGGCCATCTATCTGGTTGCATACCGCTACTACAGTCTGTTCATCGCTAACAATGTCATGCAGCTCGATGCGCGACGGGCCACTCCCGCCGTGCTCAACAATGACGGTCTGGACTACGTGCCGACCAACAAACACATTCTCTTCGGTCACCACTTCGCGGCCATCGCCGGGGCGGGGCCGCTGGTCGGTCCGGTGTTGGCGGCGCAAATGGGTTACTTGCCCGGCACGCTGTGGCTGATCGCCGGTGTCGTACTGGCCGGTGCCGTTCAGGACTTCATGGTCCTGTTCATGTCTACCCGCCGCAACGGCCGGTCCCTGGGCGACATGGTCCGCGAGGAAATGGGCCGCATCCCCGGCACCATCGCGCTGTTCGGCTGCTTCCTGATCATGATCATCATCCTCGCGGTGCTGGCGCTGATCGTGGTGAAAGCCCTGGCCGAAAGCCCGTGGGGTATTTTCACGGTGATGGCGACCATCCCGATCGCGATGTTCATGGGCGTGTACATGCGCTACATCCGTCCGGGTCGTATCGGTGAAATCTCCGTCATCGGCGTGCTGTTGCTGCTCGGTTCGATCTGGCTCGGCGGGCAGATTGCCGCGGATCCGGTGTGGGCCAAGGCGTTCAGCTTCACAGGCGTACAAATCACCTGGATGCTGATCGGTTACGGTTTTGTCGCGGCGGTGTTGCCGGTGTGGTTGATCCTGGCGCCGCGTGACTATCTGTCGACTTTCCTGAAAATCGGCACCATCGTGGCCCTGGCCATCGGCATCCTGGTCACCATGCCCGAGCTGAAAATGCCGGCCCTGACCCAGTTCATCGATGGCACCGGCCCGGTATGGAAGGGCGGGCTGTTCCCGTTCCTGTTCATCACCATCGCCTGTGGCGCGGTCTCGGGTTTCCATGCGCTGATCTCTTCCGGCACCACGCCGAAACTGCTGGATAACGAAACCAACGCCCGCTACATCGGTTACGGCGGCATGTTGATGGAATCCTTCGTGGCCATCATGGCGATGGTTGCCGCCTCGGTGATCGAGCCGGGCGTGTACTTCGCCATGAACAGCCCGGCGGCAGTCGTCGGTGGTGATGTGGTGGCGGTAGCGACGGCGGTCAGCAACTGGGGCTTTGCCATCACCCCGGAAGCGTTGCAAGCCGTGGCCCATGACATCGGTGAAACCACCATCCTGGCTCGTGCCGGTGGTGCTCCGACCCTGGCGGTGGGGATCGCGCAGATCCTGCACAGTGTTCTGCCGGGCGAAAACACCATGGCGTTCTGGTACCACTTCGCGATCCTGTTCGAAGCGCTGTTCATCCTGACTGCCGTGGATGCCGGTACCCGTGCCGGTCGCTTCATGCTGCAGGACTTGCTCGGCTCGTTCGTGCCGGCCCTGCGCCGCACCGAATCCTGGACTGCCAACCTGATCGCCACGGCCGGTTGCGTGGCCATGTGGGGTTATCTGCTGTACCAGGGTGTGATCGATCCATTGGGCGGCATCAACACCTTGTGGCCGCTGTTCGGTATCTCCAACCAGATGCTGGCGGGCATCGCGCTGATGCTCGGCACCGTGGTGCTGATCAAGATGAAACGCCAACGCTACATCTGGGTGACCTTGGTGCCGGCCGTGTGGCTGCTGATCTGCACCACGACGGCGGGCTTCATCAAGCTGTTCGATGCCAACCCGGCGATCGGTTTCCTGTCGCTGGCCAAGAAGTACAGCGACGCGCTGGCCAATGGCCAGATCCTCGCCCCGGCCAAGGACATCACCCAGATGCAGCACGTGATCTTCAACGCCTACACCAACGCAACGCTGACCGCGCTGTTCCTGTTTGTGGTGTTCAGCATCCTGTTCTATGCGCTCAAGATCGGTATTTCCGCTTGGGGTAGCAAAGAGCGTACGGATAAAGAAGCGCCATTCCATGCGCTGCCGGAAGCGTGATCGAGGATTTGCACATGTTCAATGACCTGAGTCGCCTCGGTAAATACCTCGGTCAGGCTGCGCGCCTGATGGTCGGCATGCCCGACTACGACAACTACGTCGAGCACATGCAGACCAAACACCCGGACAAACCGGTGATGAGCTACGAGATGTTCTTCCGCGAACGTCAGGAAGCCCGTTACGGTGGCAAGGGTGGGCCGAAGTGCTGTTGAAATACACCACTTAGGCATCACCTCTGTAGGAGCCGGCTTGCTGGCGATAGCGATCTTCGGGACGCCATCGCCAGCAAGCCGGCTCCTACAGTTTTTTCTGCGCCCAGGAGACCTTATTTTGTCAGTCCCTATACCTGTCACGATCCTCAGCGGCTTCCTCGGCGCTGGTAAAACCACCCTGTTGCGCCATCTGCTCAAAGCCGAGCACGGCCTGAAAGTTGCCGTGATCGAAAACGAATTCAGCGATGCCGGCATCGATACCCAGTTGTTGGGCGACGAGCCGGTGCAAGTGATGACGCTGTCAAACGGCTGCGTTTGCTGCACCATTCATACGGACCTGACCAAGGCGCTTTATTTGTTGCTGGAGCGCCTGGACCAGGGCGACATCGCCTTCGACCGGCTGGTGATCGAATGCACCGGCCTGGCCGACCCGGCACCGGTGGCGCAAACCTTCTTTATCGACGAAGAACTGCGTGAACGCTATATCCTCGACGGCATCATCACCCTGGTCGATGCCGCCCACGCTGATCTGCATCTGACCCAGACCATCGCCCAGGCACAGATCGGTTTTGCCGACCGCCTGCTGGTGAGCAAGCGCGATCTGGTGGACGAGCCGACTTTCACCGCGTTGAGCGAGCGCCTGACCCGCATCAACCGTCGCGCCCCGATTCGCGTGGTTGACCACGGCAGGATTGACCTGGCCGAATTGCTCGACGTGCGTGGTTTCAACCTCAATGCCGATCTTGGTGGTGGCGTGAGTTTGCGCCCGGTGAGCAAAGCGCCGTCCATCGACCGCATTTCCAGCCTGGTGCTGCGCACTGAAAAACCGCTGGATATCGATAAGCTCAGCGAGTTCATGAACGAGCTGCTGGAGGAGCATGGCAAGCAGTTGCTGCGCTACAAAGGCGTGTTGAATATCCTCGGCGAATCGCGTCGTATGGTGTTCCAGGGGGTGCTGAAACTTTATGGTTTCGACTGGGATACCGAGTGGGCTGAAGACGAAGTGCGCGAGAGCGTGATCGTGTTCATTGCCGATGACTTGCCGGAGGAAAAGATCCGTGAGGGGTTCGCGCGGGTGGCGGCGGTCTGAAGTTTTATGGCGTTTGTCAGGACGCCATCGCGGGCAAGCCCGCTCCTACAGGGATCACTTGAATCCTGTGGGAGCGGGCTTGCCCGCGATGCGATCTAGCCGGTAGCACAATGTTCACGGGTTGTATTGAGAAGTGTCTGTTCCAGATGATCCATATGCCGGTTTATCAACATGGCCGCTGTCGCAGCGTTTCCATGTTCAATAGCGCTAACAATCGCCAAATGCGCCTGCCACGCGCAACAACTGCGCGTCTGCTCCTCACACTGCGCAATCGCTAATGAGGTTTGCGGTATCAAGCTGTCGAGAAAATGCGCCAACGGTGCATTCCCCGCCATTTGTGCCAACTGCAAATGAAACTCTCCCGACAAACGAATCGCCCGGCCGCGCTCGGCGCATTGGCGCTCGTTTTCGACCAGTGTGCGCAGGCGCTTCAAGTCTTGCGCACAGGGTCGCTGACAGGCCAGCCGCACCAGCATGATCTCGGCCAGACGCCGGGCATGCAGCGTCTGCCGGGTCTGCTCGACATCAAGCTCGGCGACGCGGGGACGATGGTTGACTCGAAGGATGATGATCTGTTGATGGGACAGTCGCGTCAGCACATCACGCATGTCGCTGCGCCTTGCACCGAACATCAGCGCCAGGCTTTCTTCGGTAAAGCGACTGGCCGAGTGGATGCGCAGTTCGAAAATGGCATCGAGGACCCGCGAATACAGATCGTCCACCGTAGGGCGGACGGGCAGGGTAGCGAGCGTTTGTGGCGAGGCGAAGCTGTTCATGGCCGATCTCCAGTTCGAAGAGGTTTCAACTGCCGAAGTTGTCTTCCGGAATGTTCAGCTCGATGCCCATCCGCTGACCTTCCCGAAGAATGTGCCGGCGCATCTCGGCGCTGGCCTGAGCGCTGTTCTTGCTACGGATCGCCCGCACCACGGCTTCGTTTTCTTCAAGGCGTTCAGCCAGGTGCTCTGGGGAATTGCGCAACACTTCGGCGCTCTGCTTGAGGGCATTGCTGGTTTGCTGGACCACGCTCTGGAAGATCGGGTTGGATGTCAGCGTGAACAGTTCTTCGTGGAACGCGATGTAGGCATTCACGCCGGCTTCACTGTCATTGGCTTCCAGGGCTTCGCGCATGTCCATCAGGGTCAGGCGCAGTTGCCCGACTTCCTTGCTGCTGATGGATTGCGCCACCAGGCCAACGATGAACGGCTCGAGGGTGTAACGCAGTTGCAACACATCTTCCAGGCTCGCCGTGGCCACAGCGCTTTCATGCGCCTGGCTGTCGGCGAGACTGGCTTCGAGCACCACCACGCCTTTGCCCGGCATCGAGCGCACCAGGCCCAGGGTTTCCAGGACGATGACCGCTTCACGCAGGCTCGGGCGGCTGATGCCCAGTTGTTCGGCCAGCTCGCGTTGCCCCGGCAGCATTTCGCCCGAGCGCCACTGACCACGGGCCAGCGCGGCCCGAAGTTTTTCTACGACTGAATTCACAACGGTCGAGGTGGTAATCACTGTTCGCTCCATGAGCATCTGTAACGGTTATTGACCGTGCCTGCCCGGGAGCAGGCACGGCGATTATTCAAAATTCCTGCTGATGCGTCGGGGCCACGGGTTTTCGCGGCTGGAAGGTATAGCCTGCCTGGCCAGAAAGTACCTTGTTCGCCCGTTGCACATCGATGTCCTTTTCCCACCGGGCGATAGCCACGGTCGCCACACAGTTGCCGATCAGGTTGGTCAGCGCTCGGCCAATGCCCATGAACCAGTCCACGGCCAGCACCAGCACCAGACCTACCACCGGAATTGCTGGAATGGCCGTCAGGGTTGCCGCCAGGATCACCAGCGCCGATCCGGGAATACCGTGCGCGCCTTTGGAGGTGATCAACGACACCAACAGAATCGTCAGCAGGTCGGTCATGGCCAGTGGTGTGCCGGTGGCATTGGCAATGAACACGATGGCCAGGGTCAGGTAGATCGAAAAACCGTCGAGGTTGAACGAGTAGCCGGTAGGAATCACCAACCCGACCGTCGAACTGCCGATGCCCAGATGTTCAAGCTTGCGCATGATTTGTGGCAACACAGCATCGGACGAAGCGGTACCCATGACGATCAGCAGTTCTTCGCGCAGGTACTTGAGCAGCGGCCACATTTTCAGGCCGGAGAGGCGCATCACCAGACCGAGAATCAGCGTCACGAAGGCTACACAGGTCAGGTAAAACAGGCCGACCAGGCTGCCCAGGTGCTGCAGTGAGTCCAGGCCATATTTGCTGGTGGTGAAGGCGATCGCACCGAACACACCGATTGGCGCCAGGCGCACGATCATGCCCATGATGCGGAAGATCACGTGGCTCAGTTCATTGATCAGCCGGGAGATGCCCGAAGCAGCCTCACCCACCAGATTCAGCGCGCTGCCGAACAGCACCGAAAACAGCAGGACCTGCAGGATGTTGTTGTCGGCAAAGGCGCCAAGCACCGAGGTCGGAATCAGGTCCATGAGGAACTGCGTAGTGGTGTGCATGTGCTGGCCGCGCTGGGCGATGTCGCCCATATCGGCCGCGGAAAGCTGCTCCAGATGAATGTTCGCGCCACTACCGATACCGGTGCTGAAGGCGAACACCAGGCCAATCACCAGCGCAATGGTGGTGAGGATTTCAAAGTAGATCACCGATTTCAGGCCGATGCGCCCGACCTTTTTCAGGTCTCCGGCACCACTGATACCGCTGACCACCACGCAGAACACAATCAGGCCAATGAGCATTTTGATCAGCTTGATAAAACCGTCACCGAGCGGTTTGAGCTGAGCGGAGTATTCGGGAAGGGTCAGCCCGCAGACGATGCCGAGCACCAGTCCGAGAACCACTTGGAGGAAGATTGAACGCGAGCACCATCTGAGCATGGGAGGAATCCTGGTCGGTGTCCTGGCTGCCGTGCGCCAGGCGCATCGACTTCAGGACTTAATTATTGTGGTCTTACCGGTATGTCCAGTGCAGGTGGAGTCTAGGCGCTATTTTTGTGTATTCGCAAGTAAAAACTAGAAAATTGGCATGACCGGTCTTACCAGTTGAGCTGGTCCTGTAGGCGCTGGCTTTCCAGCGAAGGCGTCCCCAAAGTCGGCGCTAATATCCAAGACGGTTTTCGCCGGCAAGCCGGTTCTTACAGAATGCTGGCGTTTAAAACGCAGGCGAAAAAAAACCGGCCATCTCTGGCCGGTTTTTTATGGCAGCGGTCTAGCGGGGCTGATTAAGCGCCGTATACCGGCAGCTTCTTGCAGATAGCCTTGACCTTCTCACGAACAGCGTCGATCACTGCTTCGTTGGAAAGATCTGCCAGGATGTCGCAGATCCAGCCGGCCAGTTCCTTGCACTCTGCTTCCTTGAAGCCGCGAGTGGTCACAGCCGGAGTGCCGAAGCGCAGGCCGGAGGTGACGAACGGGGAGCGTGGGTCGTTTGGCACGGAGTTCTTGTTCACGGTGATGAACGCTTTGCCCAGAGCGGCATCGGCGTCTTTACCGGAGATTTCCTGCTTGATCAGCGACAGCAGGAACAGGTGGTTCTGAGTACCGCCCGACACCACGTCGAAGCCGCGCTCGATGAACACGCTGGCCATGGCCTGGGCATTCTTCACCACTTGTTGCTGGTAAACCTTGAACTCAGGCTGCAGCGCTTCCTTGAAGCAGATCGCTTTAGCGGCGATCACGTGCTCCAGCGGGCCGCCCTGGGCACCCGGGAATACGGCGGAGTTCAGCTTCTTCTCGATGTCGGCGTTGGCGCGAGCCAGGATCAGGCCACCACGTGGACCGCGCAGGGTCTTGTGGGTGGTGGTGGTCACGACGTCAGCGAATGGAACCGGGTTCGGGTAGACGCCAGCGGCAACCAGACCAGCTACGTGGGCCATGTCGACGAACAGGTAGGCACCTACCTTGTCGGCGATTGCACGGAAGCGCGGGAAGTCGAGGATCTGCGAGTAGGCAGAGAAACCGGCCACGATCATTTTTGGCTTGTGCTCAACGGCCAGGCGCTCGACTTCGTCGTAGTCGATCAGGCCGTTGGCGTCGATGCCGTACTGGATGGCGTTGTATAGCTTGCCCGAAGACGAAACGCTGGCACCGTGGGTCAGGTGACCACCGTGGGCCAGGCTCATGCCCAGGATGGTGTCACCAGCCGACAGCAGGGCCAGGTAAACGGCGCTGTTGGCTTGCGAACCGGCGTGCGGCTGAACGTTGGCGTAGTCGGCACCGAACAGCTCTTTGGCGCGATCGATAGCCAGCTGCTCGACGATGTCTACGTACTCGCAACCACCGTAGTAGCGCTTGCCCGGGTAGCCTTCGGCGTACTTGTTGGTCAGTACCGAGCCTTGAGCTTCCATCACCGCAGGGCTGGTGTAGTTTTCCGAAGCGATCAGCTCAATGTGCTCTTCCTGGCGCTGAGCTTCTTGCTCCATGGCGGCAAAGAGATCGGCGTCGTACTTGGCAATAGTCAAATCACGGCTGAACATGGCGGTCCTCAAGGATCGGGGGCGGAAAAGGGGGGCATTCTACCCCAACGGGTTTTAGATGGCATATGAAACGGCATCATGTCGCAGACAAGTGGGCTTCATCTGGGGATGGATGGTGACCGTGCTGGCCCCATCGCCGGCAGACTCACCGCAACAATTCAGTCGAACATGAACAGCGCATCATTGCTGAACTGCCCTTCGAACCGGCCCGCCGGCATCGGGCGCCCGAACAGGTAACCCTGCACCTCGTCGCAACCGTGCTCGCGCAGGAAGTCCAGCTGTTCATGGGTCTCCACACCTTCGGCGATCACCGCCAGGTTCAGGCTGTGGGCCATGGCAATGATCGCCCGGGCAATTTGTGCGTCTTGCTCGCCGCTGGGCAGGCCATCGACGAAGGTGCGGTCGATCTTCAGTACGTCGATCGGGAACTGCTTGAGGTAGTTGAGCGATGAATAACCGGTACCGAAGTCGTCGACCGCAATGCTCAGGCCGAGGTTTTTCAGGCCGTCGAGGATCTGCATCGCCTCGCGGACTTCGCGCATCAGGATGCTTTCGGTGAGTTCCAGTTCCAGGCACGCCGGCGGCAGGCCGGTTTCCTTGAGGATGGTGGCGATTCGTGTGCCGAGTTGGCCATCGGAGAACTGCCGCGCCGAGATATTCACCGACACCTTCGGCACCCGTACCTTGGCCTGATGCCAGGCCTTGAGTTGACGGCAGGCTTCGCTGATCACCCAGTCACCGACATCCACCACCAGCCCGAGCTCCTCGAGCACCGGAATGAAATCTCCTGGCGGCACCAGCCCGCGGCGTGGATGACGCCAGCGCAGCAGCGCCTCGGCACCGGTCAGGCGCTTGCCGTCACCGCTGAACTGCGGCTGGTAATAAAGCACGAATTCGTTCTGTTCCAGGGCGTGGCGCAAGTCACTTTCCAGTTCCAGTCTTTCCAGGGCGCTGGCGTTCATGTCCGCCTGATAGAACTGGAAGTTATTCTTGCCACGCTCCTTGGCGTGGTACATCGCGGTGTCGGCGTTCTTCATCAACTGGCTGAGTTCGTTGCCGTCCTGCGGGCTCAGGGCGATGCCGATACTGGCCGTGACGAAGAACTCGCGGCCCTCGAGCACGAAGGGTTTCACCAGGCTGGCGAGAATCTGTTCGGCCACATTAATGGCCCGGTTCAGGGCGATCTCACGGTTGGCTCGCGGTTGCAGGAGCAAGGTAAATTCGTCGCCGCCCATGCGCGCCACGGTGTCGTCATCGTCGACGCAACCGAGCAGGCGCGTGGCCATTTCCTTGAGCATGCGGTCGCCAGCGGCGTGGCCCAGGGAGTCGTTGATCGGTTTGAAACGATCGAGATCGAGGAACATCAGCACCACCCACGACTTCTGCCGTTCGGCCGATTGCAGTGCCGTGTGCAGGCGATCCTGGAACAGCGTGCGGTTGGGCAGGTGAGTCAGGGCGTCGTAGTAGGCGAGGCGGTGAATTCGCTGCTCGCTGGCCTTGCGCTCGCTGATGTCGCTGAAGAAGCACACGTAGCTGGCCAGGTCGCCTTCGTCGTCGAGTACAGCGGTGATCCCCACCCAGGCCGGGTAATGCTCGCCATTGCGGCGCTTGAGCCAGACTTCGCCTTCCCAGGTGCTGTGCTGGCCCAATTGTTTGAGCACGTAACGCAGATGGGCTTCCTGCTGGTCGTCGACGGTCAGCATGTTTGGCAACTGGTCGAGAACCTGTTCCACGGCATAACCGCTGACACGGCTGAAGGCTTCGTTGGCCTGGACGATGTAGCCGGCCGGATCGGTGATCAGGATCGCCGAGGTGGAGTGTTCGAATACCGTGGCGGCCATGCGCAAGTCTTTTTCGGCCCGGCGTTGCTGGCTGATATCGCGGCCGACCCCCAGCACGCCTTCGAAAGCGCCGTGTTCGTCCCAGACCAGCACCAGCCGCAATTCGATCGGGATCTTGCGCCCGTCGGCCCGCAGGCAATCGAACAGGAACAACTGGGTTTGCACCTGACTGCGTAGCAGTGCCAGTTGATCCGGTTGATCCAGCGCTTTGCTGACCCGGTCCATCAGGTGATAGATGCCGGTCAGTTGTTGCGGGTTGGCGATGGTCGATTGCCAGCCGTTCTGGAAAATCCATTCGGCGTCGTAGCCCAGCACTGCTTGCACTGAAGGGCTGACGTAATTGAGGTTGAGGCGGCTGTCGGTGGAGAAAATCACGTCGCTGATACTTTCGGCGAGCATCCGGTAGCGCTGCTCGCTGTCACGCAGCGATTCACTGGCTTCGATCTGGTCAGTGATGTCCTTGGCCACGCCGATGATCCGCGTGACCTGGTCGTCCTTGTCCCGCGCCAGTGCCTGCTCGCGAATCTCGAAGCGTCGCCACTGGCCGTCCCGATGGCGGAAGCGCAACTGGCACTGCATCAACTGGTGATAACCGGCCTGGCGCTGGATCTGGCGGGAGCGATGGTAATAGTCGGCGTCTTCGGGATGCAGGAGGATTTCCCAGAAGTACTCGCCCATCTGGTGCAGCTCGGTGCGGTTGTAGCCCAGAGTCTGGCCCAGATGGTGGTTGCTGAAGATCATGCGCTGGCTGATCACATCCTGCACATACAGATGATCCGGCACCGTGCGCACCACGTCTGACCAGAACCCTTCGCGCTCCAGCAATGACAGTTCGATGAGCTTGCGGCTGGTGATGTCGGTGATGCTCAGGATCACCGCTTTATAGTCGTCCTGGGTTTGCGGCAGACGCAGCACCAGCCACAGGTGCTGGTCGCGACCGCTGGCATCCTGCAGTTTGATTTCCAGTTCAAGCTGGGGCTGCTGGTTGAGCACCGCGTCGAGCACCTGATTGCCGATGGCGGTGCCGTCCTGCGGGTTGCCGTCGATCAGCAGTTTCCAGGCCTTGTCGGCGTTATCGACATTAAGCAGTTGCAGTGCAACCTGGTTGACTTCGGTGATCCGTAGTTCCTGCAACAGTTGCCGACGTTGTCCCGCAACCGCCAGCCACGTTTTCAGTTGCCCACTGTCCTGCAATCGCGCCTTGTCGAAGACGTTCTTGAGCCCAGACATGTCGAGGACGCACAGGGCCACGCCGGTGCCTTCGAAAATGTCCTGGTAACGTCGACGCCCCTCACTCACCTGGCGTTGACGCCTGCGCATGTTCAGCAAGGCGAGAAACGGCAGCATGGAAAACGCCAGGCCCAGCAGGCATTTGCCGATGAACGCCGGCAGCAGTTCTTCCAGCACGCGCTGACGGTCGAACAAGCCGCGCAGTTGCCAATCGCTACTGCTTAGCGGAACCGTCAGCACGCTGTTGGCGATATCGTCGGGGGTCAGCGTTCCCGGGTTGACCGAGGGCAGTGCTTCGTCGCGGCTGATGATCTGATGATTGATGCGGTTCTCCACCAGCCACAACGGGCGGCCACCGGCCTCGCTTTGCTTGGTCAGTGACGAAAAGAAGGTGGGTGTCAGGCGCAAGGCCCAATAGCCTCGGGAACTGCCGCTGGCCTGATGCAACAATAAATGCACCACGGATCCGTCGGTGGCGTTGCTGAAGTAATGCGCCTGGGAGTGGCTGCGGCGTACCAGTTCGCCCATGTAGTCGCTGTCATCGCTGTCGGCAGCGCTGTCGCTGATGACTCTTCCTGATGGGCTGAGCAAAGCCAGGCTGCGCAGATCAGGCAGCGACTGTTGCAGCTTGCGCAGCAGCGCCTGTAGCTCATCGGCGTCCTGCGGTTGCTCGACGATCGGCAACAGATTGAGGGCGATCTGCGCGTTGAGCGCCATGTTAAGGCTGACCTGAGCGGCCAGGTCGGCGGTGTAGTCGATGGTGTACTGACGCTGGTTTTTCTGGGTTTCGCGCAACTGATCGAGCAACTGCCAGAACAGCAGGGCCAGCAGCAATAACACGAGTGTCGCCAATGTGCCCTTCAAGGTCCCGCGCAGGGGTGAGCCGGGCGCTGTGGCCGGCGCACTGGAAGTCAGAGGCGGAGGAACATTGGACAAGCTGTCATCCTGCGGTTTGGCTGGACTGGCGCGACGTGCACTATAAGCCGGACGCCCGAAGGGCGGCTAGCATGCCTTGAGTTGTGGCGAAGTGCCAGCCCCTGCCCGTCGGCTGGACTGCCATCTGTCATTAAGGTAGCTTTGTCGGTTACGCGGGAGCGTTCCAGCTCCTAAAATCAGGCTTTTCAGCGCGCTTATATTGAAAGCTCTCAATCGGGCGACGCGCACAGCCTGGCCAGGCATCGCCTGTGCCCTAATCATTCATCTGTCACTGACCCTAGGTTCTCCATGGCTCAATACGTATTCACCATGCATCGGCTGGGCAAAGTTGTTCCGCCGAAGCGGGAAATCCTGAAAAACATTTCTCTGTCCTTCTTCCCCGGCGCCAAGATCGGCGTGCTCGGCCTCAACGGTTCGGGTAAGTCCACGTTGTTGAAAATCATGGCTGGCGTCGACACCGAGTTCGAGGGCGAAGCCCGCCCGATGCCGGAGCTGAACATCGGCTACCTGCCGCAGGAACCGCAACTGGATCCGACCAAGACCGTGCGTGAAGTGGTCGAGGAAGCGGTCAGCGTGATCAAGAACGCCCAGGCGCGTCTGGACGAGGTCTACGCGGCTTACGCTGAAGAAGACGCCGACTTCGACAAACTGGCTGCCGAACAGGCCAAGCTCGAAGCGATCCTGCAAGCCAGCGACGGTCACAACCTCGATCGTCAACTGGAAGTCGCGGCCGATGCGCTGCGTCTGCCGGCCTGGGATGCCAAGGTCGAATTCCTCTCCGGTGGTGAGAAGCGTCGTGTGGCCCTGTGCCGCCTGCTGCTGTCCGCCCCGGACATGCTGCTGCTCGACGAACCGACCAACCACCTGGATGCCGATTCCGTTGCGTGGCTCGAGCACTTCCTGCACGACTTCCCGGGCACCGTGGTCGCGATCACGCACGACCGTTACTTCCTGGACAACGTTGCTGGCTGGATTCTGGAACTCGACCGCGGCGCGGGCATTCCTTACGAGGGCAACTACTCGGGTTGGCTGGAAGCCAAGTCCGATCGTCTGGCTGCCGAATCCAAGCAGCAGTCGGCCCATGAAAAGGCCATGAAGGAAGAGCTTGAGTGGGTGCGCAAAGGCGCCAAGGCCCGCCAGTCGAAATCCAAGGCTCGTCTGCAACGTTTCGAAGAAATGCAATCGCAGGAATTCCAGAAGCGCAGCGAAACCAACGAGATCTACATCCCGGCCGGTCCGCGCCTGGGCGACAAGGTCATCGAATTCAAGAACGTCACCAAGGGCTATGGCGACCGCGTGCTGATCGACAACCTGTCGTTCTCCATGCCTAAAGGCGCCATCGTCGGCGTGATCGGCGGTAACGGTGCCGGTAAGTCGACCCTGTTCCGCATGCTGATGGGCAAGGAAACGCCGGATTCGGGCAGCATCGAAGTCGGTGAAACCGTGCAGCTGGCGTGCGTCGATCAGAGCCGCGAAGACCTGGATGGCAGCAAGACCGTATTCCAGCAGATCTCCGACGGCTCCGACCAGATCCGCATCGGCAGCTACGAGATCCCGTCGCGTACCTACGTCGGTCGCTTCAACTTCAAGGGCGGCGATCAGCAGAAGTTCGTCAAGGACCTGTCCGGTGGTGAGCGGGGTCGCTTGCACCTGGCCCTGACCCTGAAAGAGGGCGGCAACGTCCTGCTGCTCGACGAACCGTCCAACGACCTCGACGTCGAAACCCTGCGTTCCCTGGAAGAAGCCCTGCTGGACTTCCCGGGCGCCGCCATTGTGATCTCTCACGATCGGTGGTTCCTTGACCGCGTCGCGACTCACATCCTGGCGTACGAAGACGACTCGCAAGCGGTGTTCTTCGAAGGCAACTACACCGAGTACGAAGCCGACCGTAAAAAGCGTCTCGGCGAAGCGGCTGCCCAGCCGCACCGTGTACGGCACAAGAAACTGGCCTGATTTCGGGTTGGTTGCATCAAGAACGGAGCCTTCGGGCTCCGTTTTTTTGTGTTTTTTTCAGTGGTATCGGGGTGAATTCATCGCTGGCAAGCCAGCTCCTACAGGCTACACACCTGTAGGAGCTGGCTTGCCAGCGATGGCGCTGTAACTGTTGGTGCAGAACTCAGTATTGAAATCCCCAAACAGGTGCACCAAAAGCCAGAAAACCGGATTAATTTATATCCTGTGCACCATTTAATTTCATGAATGCGACATTTTGCTCTGTTCCTGTGCGCGAATCGTTTGTTACAGTCCGGCCCAATCTCTCCCAACGACAATAAATTTGCCGAGACTTTCCCATGATCGAATCCGTCGAATCCTTCCTTGCGCGCCTGAAAAAACGCGACCCGGATCAACCCGAATTCCACCAGGCCGTCGAAGAAGTCCTGCGCACCTTGTGGCCGTTTCTTGAAGCCAATCCGCATTACCTGACCTCCGGCATCCTGGAGCGCATCTGCGAGCCGGAGCGGGCGGTAGTGTTTCGCGTGTCGTGGGTCGACGATCAGGGCAAGGTCCAGGTCAATCGCGGCTTCCGCATTCAGATGAACAGCGCCATCGGCCCGTATAAGGGCGGCTTGCGTTTCCATCCTTCGGTGAACATGGGCGTTCTGAAGTTCCTCGCCTTCGAGCAGACCTTCAAAAACTCCCTGACTTCGCTGCCAATGGGCGGTGGCAAGGGTGGTTCGGACTTCGATCCCAAAGGCAAAAGCGACGCCGAAGTCATGCGTTTCTGTCAGGCCTTCATGAGCGAGTTGTATCGCCACATTGGCGCAGACGTTGACGTGCCGGCCGGGGACATCGGTGTCGGCGCGCGGGAAATCGGTTTCCTGTTCGGCCAGTACAAGCGCCTGAGCAACCAGTTCACCAGCGTGATGACCGGCAAAGGTCCAAGCTACGGCGGCAGCCTGATTCGCCCGGAAGCCACTGGTTTCGGTTGCGTGTACTTCGCCGAGGAAATGCTCAAGCGTCGCGAGCAGACGGTCGAGGGCAAGCGCGTGGCGATTTCCGGTTCGGGTAACGTCGCGCAATACGCCGCACGCAAGGTCATGGACCTGGGCGGGAAAGTGATTTCGCTGTCCGATTCCGAAGGTACGCTGTACTGCGAAAGCGGTTTGACCGAAGAGCAATGGCAAGCGGTGCTGGAACTGAAAAACGTCCAGCGTGGGCGCATCAGTGAACTGGCCGGTCGTTTTGGCCTGGAGTTCCGCGCCGGTCAGTTGCCATGGAGCCTGAGTTGCGACATCGCACTACCGTGCGCGACGCAAAACGAACTGGATGCCGAAGCCGCCCGCACCTTGCTGCGCAACGGCTGCATCTGTGTCGCGGAAGGCGCGAACATGCCTACGACGCTGGAAGCTGTGGACCTGTTCATTGAGGCCGGCATTCTGTTCGCGCCGGGCAAGGCATCCAATGCCGGTGGCGTAGCGGTGAGCGGGTTGGAAATGTCGCAGAACGCCATGCGCCTGGCGTGGACCGCTGGCGAAGTGGACAGCAAGCTGCACGCGATCATGCAGTCGATTCACCATGCTTGCGTGCATTACGGCGAAGAGAACGGCCGGGTCAATTACGTTAAAGGTGCGAACATCGCCGGCTTCGTGAAGGTCGCCGATGCGATGCTGGCCCAGGGCGTCGTTTAAGTCGGTTCGATGCGAATCACTTCTATCAATTGATCCCCGGCGGGGCGCTGCCACAACACTTCGTCGTTGAGTCGTGCGCCGAGCAGTGCCCGACCCAGCGGTGAGCCCCAATTGATCAGGCCGTGAGCGGCATCGGCCTGATCCTCGCCCACCAGCTGTACCCGGCGTTCGGTGGCGTGTTCGTCGGCGTATATCACCCAGCTGCCGATCTGCACCTTGTCGGTCGAAGTTGCGGCGGGTACCACCTGAGCGCTGCCCAGGCGCTGTTTGAAGTAACGCAAATCACGTTCGAGATCGGCCAGGCGCTGCTTGTCGGCCTGTTCGCCTTTGGCCGATTGTTCGGCGTGCAGGGTTTGCAGTTCGGCGACCTTACCTTGCAACAGATTCAGGCCTTGCGACGTGACGTAATTGGGCTGCGCGCTGACCTGCCGTTCGACTGGCTGATCGGCTTGCGCAGCGGCGTTATCTTCATTGACGAAGGCACGGCTCATGAAATTCTCCCGGTATAGGGTTTGGGCCATGGTCGCAGGCATTTGGTTTCGCCGGATGTCTGAAAGCGACTTACGGCGAGTGATAAGCCCGGGCGGCGTCCTGATCTTTCTGCTGCTGCCAGGCTTTGTCCCGCTCCTCCAGATGACTGTTGCGCCCATCCCCGCGGTCCTGGTTATCGCGCATGGCCTGGCACTGGCGGAAACCATCGCTCCAGCCCTCGGCGTACACCGGGTCCTTAAGGTAACGCGGGACGTTTTTGCGGAACTCGCCAGTGATCGCCCCGGCGGCTTGCCGGCCACTGCTGCAACCGTCATCGAAGCCATCGGCGAAGGCGGGTGGATAGCCTTTGGCGAGCAGGTCTTCGTGGGTTGACTGGCAACCTGAGATCAGCAACAACACACCCAACCATCCCGCATACCGCCACATCTCACTCTCCCAAGCCGATACGCTGCCCATAGAGAAAGTCTAGAGGTGGATTTGTCGGGTGGTTGTGAAAGGTGTGTAGGCATTTCGTCGAACACCACACCCCTGTGGGAGCGGGCTTGCTCGCTCCCACAAGGTCAGTAGTGATACCACTTCAGCTCAAGCATCACTTCGTTCTCGGGCGTGGCCAAATGGCTGAACTCACGCTGGGCGCTCAAGCGCAGGCCGAGATTGCGGGATATTTCCCACTGTTGATTCAGGCTCAGGCTACGACGCACTTCGCCATTGGTGAAGAAATCACCCTTGGCTTCCAGGCTCAAGTTACCCAGCGGGTTCTTCCACAGCACGCCACTGTTGAAGCCAGCGGCTGGCGCGACGAATGCTGCGAAGTCGTTATTGTGTTCGATACGCACCGTGCCCAAGGCAAAGCCGAGCGTGTCGTCGCCCAGTTGCCAGGTTCCACCGCCACCGCCGTTGACGTGGCTGACCAGGGTCTGGTCATCGTGCTTGCCCGGCACCCGCTCCAGGCCACCGGTGACTTGCCATGACAGCGGTTGCAGCAATTGGTTACGCGGGGTCAGGGAGCGAATGGTCGCCAGGTCCAGTCGCTGTACTTGCCAGTCATTGCCTTCGTACTGGCGCAGTTTCAATTGCAGGATTTCGATCTGCGCGCCAAGGGGAAAGCTTTCGTTGTTGTCATTGAGGTCGTGATACGCCATGCGCAAGCCGTACTCGCCAAAGGCTTTATCGCCACGGGTGCCGAGGCCGAGCTGCCAGGTACGGGACTCGTGACCGTCTTCAGGCAGGCCGGGTTGCGGGATGTCCAACTCCGGTGCCGGGTTCTGGTTGATTGCCCGCAGCAGTTCGAAGCTGCGTTGGGCGCGAGCCGGGTCGCGTTCCTGACCGTTGGCGCGGTAGCGCTCCAGACGATAGGCCGCATCGATAATCAGTGCCTGACGTGCGCGGGGTTGTGCCTGGAACGCCGGGTCTTGCAATTGCTTCTGATCGGCACTGATTTTCAGCACCCATTGCTGCTCTTCAGGGTTCAACGGCTCTGCGCGGCTGAGCAACTCGCGTTCCCTGGACGGACGATACTGGATCGATTCCACCAGCCCGGCCTCTTTCACGGCCTTGACCGTGTCGGTGGGAATGGCCGTGATCGGGAATTGCTCGGTCAGGCGCAGGCTCGGGCGGGCCACCTGCAACAGTTCCAGCAAGCGGTATGAGCAGTTTTCGTCGAAGAAGAAGTAATCGAACTTGATCTGCTTCAGCTCCCAGACGTGCTCGACCATGCGCGCGGTTTCCTGTTGGGTCAGGTTCAGCCGGTATTCCCACAGGTCGCGGTTTTCCAGGCTGCGGTATTCCGAGAGTTTTTCCTGATAGGGCACCAGCGCGAACAGGCCGGGATAACCGCCCATCAGGCCTTTCCAGGCATAGATAATGCTGTTGTCCGAGCCCTCGATATAGGCGCCGAAGTTGATGGCGTAGCTGAGCAACGAGGTCTTGTCGCTCTTTACACCGGCCTGGTCGATGCGCAGCAAGGTGTGGCCGAACATCGAGGACGGGCTGTTCAGATAGGCCGCCGGGAAGATCATCACCGCGCTGTCGGGCGAGACGTCCTTGAACCATTGCTTGAACCCGGCGCAGTCCGGTGTCGGCAGGCCGGTCAGGCCGAGTTGCTCTTTGAGCCAGCGGGTGCGGGCCGGGTAGACGCATTGAGCGTGTTGTTCACCGGCACTGGCCGGGGCGTACAAGGCTTGCACGGTCGCCGCCAGTTCATGCTCCGGATGTTCATTGCCGTCAGCGGCGAGGAAGAATTTCGGATCGCTGACATAGCTGCGCCAGCCGCCGAGCTTGGCGGTCTCGTAATGGCCCAGGGATATCCAGAAAGGGTCGTTGGCCAGTTGCTGCAAGCGTTGTGGGTCGATGTGAGGCGCGGCGGATAGCGGGGCGCAGACACACAGCGCCAGCCAGGCAAGGCGTTTGAGCATAGGTGGCAACTTAACTCGAAATAAATTAAGACCCAGCGCGGTTGATGCTTTCCCCTGTAGGAGCTGGCTTGCCAGCGATGGTCTCCAAGGCGCCGCGTTTATCCAGTAGACACGCGTCATCGTTAACGATCATCGCTGGCAAGCCAGCTCCTACAGTACGGAGGCATCACCCAAAAAAGGGGCAGGTCCAAAAAACAAAACCCGCTTCCCGAAAGAAGCGGGGCGGGTCGAGCTTAAGCTTGAGTTGCGTACTTGGCCAGACGAGGGTCGGCTTTGAGCACGGCCAGGGTGTTGGTATGCACATCTTCGGCAGTCACGTCAGCCTTGCTGAAGATCTGCTGGAAGTGCTCGTGGGTGACGGCGGCGAAGTGCGCACGGTCTTCCGGCGCCACGCCCAGTACCACGGCGTAGGTGGTCAGTGCTTCGCCCTGACCTTTGGCCATGTCTTCGGACAGCTCGTTCATCATGCCATTCATGGCAATCCAGGATTTGCCGCCATAGGTCAGCGCCGCATTGGTTGCGCAACCGTTAGTACCGGAGGTCATACCGAAGGTTGCGTTGCCGGAAGTACCGTTGGTGGTGGATGCCAGGAAGTGAGCCGGGGTGCCACGCTGGCCTTCGAACAGCATGTTGCCCCAACCGCAATCCGGACCGCCAGGCGCTTGCGCCATGGCATTGATGGATACAGCGGTGAAGAGAGTACCAAGAAGAATCCGTTTCATAGCTTTGTTCTCTTTTATGTGCGTACCAATAGACAAGGGGTCTGGCCCGTCTGGTGCCAGTGGGCCGGTCATTAGTCCAGCCGCGCAGTTTGGAGTTTAGGCACGATCACGGGGTTCCGTGATTTTTTGCAAAACATTCAGGGGAAACGACGAAACAGGCCCGGCCCGCCTGGGATTGGCGGATTGACTGTGCTCGGGCCTGCGACGCTTCTTGCCAGTCGGGCATGGGCAGCGCCAGAATGCTGGCATCTGCCCCGCACGATTGTTAAGGAAGCCCGATGCCTGATCCTGTTGCTGCCAGCTTGCGTCTAGCGCCCGAAGCGCTGACCCGTCCGTTTTCCGCTGAACAGTTCAGCTTCTCTACCACCAATGATCTGGAGCCCTTTCGCGGTGTGCTTGGCCAGGAACGTGCAGTCGAAGCCTTGCAGTTCGGTGTGGCCATGCCACGCCCCGGTTACAACGTATTCGTCATGGGCGAGCCCGGCACTGGCCGGTTCTCGTTCGTCAAACGCTACCTCAAGGCCGAAGGCAAGCGCCTGCAGACCCCGGCGGACTGGGTCTACGTCAACAATTTCGATGAACCTCGCGAGCCGCGTGCACTGGAGCTGCCATCGGGCACCGCCGGTGCTTTCATCGGTGACATCAACGGCTTGATCGACAACCTGCTGGCGACGTTTCCGGCAGTCTTCGAGCACCCGTCCTACCAGCAGAAGAAAAGCAGCATCGACCGCGCCTTCAACCAGCGCTACGACAAGGCCCTGGATGTCATCGAGCGTCTGGCGCTGGAAAAAGACGTCGCGCTCTACCGCGACGCCAGCAATATCGCCTTCACCCCGATGGGCGACGGCAAAGCGCTGGATGAAGCTGAGTTCGCCCAGTTGCCGGAAGCCGAGCGCGAACGCTTTCACGAGGATATTTCCGCACTGGAGGAGCGCCTGAATGAAGAGCTCGCCAGCCTGCCGCAATGGAAGCGTGAGTCGAGCAACCAACTGCGTCATCTGAACGAAGAAACCATCACCCTGGCCTTGCAGCCATTGTTGTCGCCATTGTCGGAGAAATACGCCGAGAACGCTGCGGTGTGCGGTTATCTGCAAGCCATGCAGGTGTACTTGCTCAAGACGGTGGTCGAGCAACTGGTGGACGACAGCAAGACCGACGCTGTCGCCCGCAAGTTGCTGGAAGAACAATACGCGCCGAGCCTGGTGGTCGGTCACTCGGTCAGCGGCGGTGCGCCAGTGGTGTTCGAGCCGCACCCAACCTACGAAAACCTTTTCGGTCGTATCGAATACAGCACCGATCAGGGCGCGCTTTACACCACTTACCGCCAACTGCGACCGGGTGCCTTGCACCGCGCCAACGGCGGTTTCCTGATCCTTGAAGCGGACAAAATGCTCAGCGAGCCATTCGTATGGGATGCGCTGAAACGCGCCCTGCAATCGCGCAAGCTGAAAATGGAGTCGCCGCTCGGTGAACTGGGCCGTCTGGCCACCGTGACCCTGACACCACAACACATTCCGTTGCAGGTCAAAGTCGTCATCATCGGTGCCCGTCAGCTGTATTACACGCTGCAAGACCTCGATCCGGACTTCCAGGAAATGTTCCGCGTCCTGGTGGATTTCGACGAAGACATCCCGATGGTCGACGAGAGCCTGGAGCAGTTCGCCCAGTTGCTCAAAACCCGTACTTCCGAAGAAGGCATGGCACCGTTGACCGCCGATGCGGTGGCGCGCCTGGCGACCTACAGTGCACGCCTGGCCGAACACCAGGGGCGCTTGTCGGCGCGTATCGGTGACTTGTTCCAACTGGTCAGCGAGGCAGATTTCATTCGCCACCTGGCTGGCGATGAAATGACCGACGCCGGGCACATCGAGCGTGCACTCAAGGCCAAGGCAACGCGGACCGGACGGGTTTCGGCGCGGATTCTCGACGACATGCTGGCCGGGATCATCCTGATCGACACCGATGGCGCGGCGGTCGGCAAGTGCAATGGCTTGACCGTGCTGGAAGTCGGCGACTCGGCCTTCGGTGTGCCGGCGCGGATTTCCGCCACGGTGTACCCGGGCGGCAGCGGTATCGTCGACATCGAGCGCGAGGTCAACCTCGGCCAGCCGATCCACTCCAAAGGTGTGATGATCCTCACGGGGTATCTGGGCAGCCGCTACGCCCAGGAATTCCCGCTGGCGATTTCCGCGAGCATCGCCCTGGAGCAATCCTACGGTTATGTCGATGGCGACAGTGCTTCCCTGGGCGAGGCGTGCACCCTGATCTCGGCGCTGTCGAAAACCCCACTCAAGCAGTGTTTTGCCATCACCGGTTCGATCAACCAGTTTGGTGAAGTGCAGGCGGTCGGCGGAGTCAACGAGAAGATCGAGGGCTTCTTCCGTCTGTGCGAAGCCCGCGGGTTGACCGGCGAGCAGGGGGCGATCATTCCTCACGCCAACGTCGCCACGCTGATGCTCGACGAGAAGGTGCTGGCGGCTGTGCGTGCGGGGCAATTTCATGTGTACGCGGTCCGTCAGGCCGACGAAGCCTTGAGTTTGCTGGTTGGCGAGCCGGCGGGCGAGCCGGACGAGAATGGCGAGTTCCCTGAAGGCAGCGTGAACGCGCGGGTTGTGGAGCGCTTGCGGGTTATCGCGGAAATGATCAGTGAAGATGATCTGAAAGAAGCCGAGAAGGAGTTGGCGCAAGAGGCTCTGGCGGAAACCAAACCGGCCTGATGCATCGTTGATGCTGAAACTGTGCAATCCCTTGTGGGAGCGAGCTCGCTCCCACAGTTTTTTGTGGCAAGCGTCGAAAAGCGTCGTCGAAATGACGTCAATATTCACACTATGACCATTCGGCGCCTTTCGGTCTTCGTCCGGCCTGCAAGCCAGACTTTTCTTCTATTCTCTGCTCAAGGATATCGACAGTAATCACAGGATCGAAACAGCCTTCCCGCGGGGGCTGAATACCGGATCTACCGAGGGTCGCCGCCATGTCGCGCAACCTCTGTCTCACCCGTCAATGTTTGGGCCTTGTGACCCGTATCGAATGTGCCATCCGCCCATTGGCGGGAGATACGGGCATGTGGACTCTGCTCTTCGCCGCCGGAATGGCCGGCGAACAACCTTCGGCCATCAAGGCTCAAGGCCCGTTTCACGGTCCGATCGCCGCTGAATCAATCCTCGACACCATTGTTGAAAGCCTGACCTTGCACGGCTACGAGTTGGCCGACGATCCGCAAATCTGGTGCCTGCACCTGCAAGCCCAACTGCGGGAAATCAACGGTGGTCGCTGCCGAAACATGGGCGGCTTCGAGTTTCACCCCGAGCACTGAGTCGCACTATTGATCAAGGCGCGTCATGTCGGCCTTGTCGAGTTTGACCTCGAAACCATATTGCACGGTGGTGAGGTCAGTGCGCTGATAGGTTTCCAGGCGCGTAGGCTGCCCGTAGAAGTAATGCACGGCAAACTGCGCCGGACCCTGTGTGCTCGCGCCATGGCTGACCGATAGAATTTCCTTCAAGTAACTGCCGGTGTCGTCCTTGGCGAAAAAACGCCAGTCCTGGGCGGGATACGCCTTCAGGTCTACCACCAGCACGTTGTCTTTGAGCTCGAGGCCTTTGGGCAGTTGATGGGTATCGATGGTTTTTTGCTCGACCGTGGCCAGGAACAACGGCATCGAACCCACCGCGTAGGCCGGCGTTTCCGGAAACAGGTTCAGATCATAAGTGATGGTGCCGCGCAGGGGATCGATCTGGTAGGCCTCGGGCGGCAGCTCGATCGGCTCGTCGCGTTTGCCGCCAGTGTCTTCCGTGAAGAAACTCACCGGACTTTCTCCGGGGTTGAACGATGTGCCGAGCAGTTCATCGTTGAAGCTGCGCAGGTGAGTGAATTCGATTCGCGCAGCGCTGGGGTCGTCGACCGATTGACTGATGCTGACGTTCTTTTTCAGTTGCTCCTCGCTCAGCGTTGCCCCTTTTAGCCAAGTCGCCGCCTGGTCGTCATAGACCACTACGTGCAGGTTCAGGGGCTGGATAGACTTGTCCGTGGTCTCGGCATCGAAGCGCCGGATTGGCAGGTCGAGGTCCTTGCGGGTGACCGTGGCGGCGGAAAAATCCAGGATGCTGACTTCGAGGGTTTCGATCGTCCCGTTGAAGTACACCTTCGAATAATGTCGAGCCTGCTGTTTTTCAAAGTTGCGTTGTTCTTCGTCGAGCTGTTTTTCCAGGGGCTCGCTCCAGCTCTTTTGCTGCTGCATCTTGGCCAGCTGTTGCTGATAGAAGGCGATTTGTACCGCAGTTTCGTTGATTGAGCCGGCGCGCGAGATCAATTGCCCGGTGCTGTCCCTGGCCTGGACGATCAGTGGGTTCAGCGGTGTTTCACTGACTTCGGGGGCCAGCGGCGCGCTGTTGTTGTATTCGATTTCCGCGTAGTTGGTCGTCAATGTGAGCAGGGTGACGCTCAGGTTGTCATTGGTGCGGGTCTGGCCTACGTCCTTTTTCGTCAGGTCGAAGCTATAGAGGCGGCGTGGCGCGATGACCTCGACTTTGCCTTGCAGGCTCACCGGCTGTGGCTGCTGCTTTCTGTCGATGTCGAGACCTTCGATGAAGGGGTAGGCGACGGTCAGGTCATCGGGGTTGGTCAAGTTGGAGCTCGAAGGGCTCAGCTGGATGCCGGGGTCGGTTTCCGACCACTCCGGCTGGAAGGGAATCACTCGTTTATTGCTCAAGGTGACCGACTGCCATTCCAGCCCGTGGGGAAACAAAAACGCGGCAGGAACGCTGAAGGTGAACGGAAACACCGGTTGCAGATCGGTCAGGTAGTCGGAACTGGAATCCTTTTGCAGCACGAATAACCCGTTGATGTAGGTGTCGACCAGGGCCTGCGGGGTCGGGTAGTGCTTGAGCATGGCGAGGGTGTCTTCGCCGTATTCGGTTTCTACCGGCTTGCTGTCGAGCTTGAGTTGCGCGCGCTCGAGAAGCAGCAGTGAGCCGCCCAGCTCCGACACAGCATCCTTGAGCTTTGGATCCTGAATGGCGTCCAGTGACTTTTCGAACTGCGCGGTTTTTTCTTCGAGGCTGACCTGGCGTTTTTCATCGCTGGGTGAGCAGCCGCTCAGTAGCAGCGCCAGGCAAATTCCGGCACTCGTCAAAGGCAATCGCGCATCCATTTCCAGTCTTCCTGTCCGACATCACTGAGCGGTCAATGATTTGGACACTAGCAGAAAAACGTTGATACACAGGCGCAGGTAGCGGATTTTTCGACGGTTTCTGACCGCTTCTGGGTATGGACGAGCGGCTGGTATACTCGCCGCCATTTCCAGCCCCACATGTGAGATTCAATGGAACGCTTTATCGAAAATGCAATGTACGCCTCGCGCTGGCTGTTGGCGCCGATCTATTTCGGCCTGTCCCTCGGGCTGTTGGCGCTGGCACTGAAATTCTTCCAGGAAGTCTTCCACGTCATCCCGAACGTGTTTTCGATGGCTGAGTCGGACTTGATCCTGGTGCTGCTGTCGCTGATCGACATGGCCCTGGTGGGCGGTTTGCTGGTGATGGTGATGATTTCCGGCTACGAGAACTTCGTCTCGCAACTGGACATCGACGACAGCAAGGAAAAGCTCAACTGGTTGGGCACCATGGACTCTTCTTCGCTGAAGATGAAGGTGGCGGCGTCGATCGTGGCGATCTCGTCCATTCACCTGCTGCGCATCTTCATGGACGCCAAGAACGTCGACCCTGAACATCTGCAGTGGTACGTGATCATCCACATGACCTTCGTGGTCTCGGCATTCGCCATGGGTTACCTGGATAAAGTCACCAAGCACTGATCCGGACACGCTCCCTTGTGGCGAGGGAGCGTGCTCCCGCTGGATTGCGAAGCGATCCCGTTTTTTTAAGGGCCGCTACGCAGCCCAGCGCGAGCAAGCTCGCTCGCCACAACCTCCTGCGCTAACAGACAAACGGTCTGGCCAGTGGCTTGTGCTTTGATGCGCCGAGGCCTATCCCTGTAAGTATGTTGGCTCGCCACTGAGTGAGGTGCGTTCATGACCCTGCATGAGTTGAATGCGTATGCCGTCGCCGGGAAGGTCGATGAGCTGAACCTGATCTCTATGGAGGGGGGCATCTACCTGCTGGAGGCGCGGATGCATGGCGCGGCGTATCCATTGAACGATACACATGGGCACATGATGAGCCTGCGTTCGGTGGAGCATGCCCGTGATGTGCTGCGCTCCTTTCCCAAGTTGCACTTCAACCTTGTGCACACGGTCGTGCATGATGAAATGTGCGGTCTGGTTGCCGATGTTGAGGAAAACCTGAAGGTGCCGATCGCCTGACGCCTCTCATCAATGGCATGACATCTGTGCTAGTCTGCTGGCCCTTTTGGTTCCGGGCGCTCCGGGACGCGCTGTGCACGCATGGCAAGTTCCCGAGCCGTCCGCACAGCGGAGCAGTGTCATGTCCGAAGTAAATCTGTCCACCGACGAAACCCGCGTCAGCTACGGTATTGGCCGTCAGCTGGGCGACCAACTGCGCGACAACCCGCCACCGGGCGTAAGCCTGGACGCGATCCTGGCCGGTTTGACCGACGCATTCGCCGGTAAGCCAAGCCGTGTGGGTCAGGAAGAGATGTCCGCCAGCTTCAAGGTCATCCGCGAAATCATGCAGGCCGAAGCTGCAGCCAAGGCTGAAGCGGCCGCTGGCGAAGGCCTGGCTTTCCTGGCTGAAAACGCCAAGCGTGAAGGCATCACCACTCTGGCTTCCGGCCTGCAGTTCGAAGTGCTGACCGCTGGCGAAGGCGCCAAGCCATCCCGCGAAGACACCGTGCGTACTCACTACCACGGCACTCTGATCGACGGCACTGTGTTCGACAGCTCCTACGAGCGCGGCCAGCCTGCAGAATTCCCGGTTGGCGGCGTGATCGCCGGCTGGACCGAAGCCCTGCAACTGATGAACGCCGGCAGCAAATGGCGTCTGTACGTGCCGAGCGAACTGGCTTACGGCGCTCAAGGCGTTGGCGGCATCCCGCCGCACAGCGTACTGGTGTTCGACGTCGAACTGCTCGACGTTCTGTAAGACCCGCTGATTACCTGTACCTGTAGGCGCGAGCCTGCTCGCGATGGGCGTCAACGATAACGCGGCCATCCTGAATGAACGCGGTGTGTTTGAGTTCTTCGCGAGCAAGCTCGCTCCTACAGGGTCTTGCGTTTTTCATACTTCGATCTTTGTGTGCAGTTCGCTATGCGGGCGCAACGCCCGGGCATAGCAGAAAAGAAACAGATTACGCACCAGTTCCTTGAGCACCAGAGGCTCGCTGGAATTCAGGCTGCTGACATCCAGATCACCTTGGTCTTGCAGCTCATGCAAGGCTTCTTCTTCAAGCACTGCACAGACTTCCCCGGTTTCCCGATGCAGGATCCTGAGGTAAGGGTGTGGGCGGTCCAGCCAGGCATCGATCAAATAAGTCATGGTTCTCATCTCCATTGAAGGTTTGATGAGAATAATTCTTATTCATCAAATAGCAAGGGCCTATTGGCGGTTTGCGCTTTTTTCCAGGGTAAAGATTGCGTCAGGTCAAAACGACTGGCGTTTGGCTATTGCCAGGGTTTACCGGGTCAAGCGGGGGAGGGTGAGGCGCCATCCCACGCCAGGCGCAGGATGGATAACAGCAGCTTCAGACTTTTCTGACGAACTCGGACTTGAGTTTCATCGGGCCGATGCCGTCGATCTTGCAATCGATATCGTGATCGCCATCGCACAGGCGGATGTTCTTGACCTTGGTGCCAACCTTGACCACCAAAGACGTGCCCTTGACCTTGAGGTCCTTGATCACGGTGATGGTATCGCCGTCCTGCAGGACGTTGCCGACCGAATCCTTTTTCACCGCGTCGTCGGACACCGCTTCGGCGTCACCGCTGGCGGACCACTCGTGGGCGCACTCGGGGCAGATCAGCTGGGCGCCGTCTTCATAGGTGTATTCGGAATTGCATTTTGGGCAGGGTGGCAACGTGCTCACTAAGGCTCCTTGGATTCAGGATCGCTAAAAAGCGCACATTGTATAGGGTTTTATCGCAGGGAGGTGGGACTGTAGGAGCCGGCTTGCTGGCGATGCATGCGCCTCGGTGTGTCAGGAACACTCCGGTGATGCGATCGCCAGCAAGCCGGCTCCTACGAAAAGTGGGTCAGTGCGTACGTGCGACCGCGAACTCGCTCAGTTCAACCAGTGCATCACGGTATTCGCTGGCAGGCAGTGCGTCGAGGCACTTGATCGCGCGGGCCACGTAATCTCGGGCCAGTTGCGCGGTGTATTCCAGCGAGCCCGAGGCTTCCACGGCTTCGCGGATGCTTTCCAGGTCTTCGATTCCGCCTTTCTGGATCGCCTTGCGCACCAGGGCGGCCTGTTCCGGCGTGCCTTCGCGCATGGTGTAGATCAGCGGCAGGGTCGGCTTGCCTTCGGCCAGATCGTCACCGACGTTCTTGCCCAAGGTTTCGGCGTCGCCTTTGTAATCGAGCAGGTCATCGACCAGTTGGAAGGCTACGCCCAGGTGATCACCGAATGTACGCAGGGCTTCAGCCTGTTCCGGCGTGGCTTCGCACAGGGCCGCGGCGCTGTGGGTCGAGGCTTCGAAGAGCATCGCGGTCTTGCCGCGGATGACTTCCATGTAGGTTTCTTCCGTGGTGCTGGCGTCACGTACCTTCGACAACTGCAACACTTCGCCTTCGGCGATGATGCGCGTGGCTTGCGAAAGGATCTTCATCACTGGCATGGAGCCCAGTTCGACCATCATTTCGAAGGAACGCGAATACAGGAAGTCGCCGACCAGCACGCTTGGCGCGTTGCCCCACATGGCGTTGGCGGTCGAGCGGCCGCGGCGCATGCCGGACATGTCGACCACGTCGTCATGCAGCAGGGTCGCGGTGTGCAGGAACTCGATGGTGGCGGCCAGCAGGCGCAGCTCGTCGCCTTCACGACCAAGGGCCTTGCCACACAGCAGCACCAATAAAGGACGCAGGCGTTTGCCGCCGGCCGAGGTGATGTAGTCGCCGATTTTCGATACCAATGGCACTCGGGAAGTCAGCTGCTTCTTGATGATGCCGTCGACGGCGCTAAAATCGTCCGCCACCGCGCGGTAGAAAGCTTGGGGTTGCATCAGCGACAGTTGCTCCAGAAGGGTTGCGCGGCATGCTAGGACCCACGCCAGCAGGTGTCAAGGCGCGATGGACGGCCTCTTGCAAGGCGCTCGTGCCTTGCGTACAATCGCGCACCCTGAACTTCCTGGGCAGCACCTGCCTTACGCAATTGCAAGCGGGCCTCCAGCCCCATGCAGCCATGCCAGCCAATACCTCTTCTTATAAAGAGCTGGGTGAGCAGGATTATCGGAGAAATACCATGTCTTATGCAGTAATCGTTACTGGCGGCAAGCAGTACAAAGTCGCCCCAGGTGAATACCTGAAGATCGAAAAACTGGAAGTCGCTACCGGCGAATCCGTTACCTTTGATCGCGTTCTGTTGGTTGCCAACGGTGACGACGTGAATATCGGCGCTCCAGTTGTTGCTGGCGCTACCGTTGTGGCTGAAGTGATCTCCCAAGGTCGTCACGATAAAGTCCGCATCATCAAGTTCCGTCGCCGTAAGCACCACATGAAGCGTATGGGCCACCGCCAGTGGTACACCGAGATCAAAATCACCGGTATTCAGGCTTAATTTCAGCCTAATTCCTCACTAGGAGAATTGAACTCATGGCACACAAAAAAGCTGGTGGTAGTACCCGTAACGGTCGCGACTCAGAAGCCAAACGCCTTGGCGTGAAGATGTATGGCGGCCAGGCTATCAAAGCGGGCAACATCATCGTGCGTCAGCGCGGCACCCAATTCCACGCTGGCTACGGCGTTGGCATGGGTAAAGATCACACCCTCTTCGCTAAAGTCGAAGGCGTGATCAAGTTCGAAGTAAAAGGCGCCTTCGGTCGTCGTTACGTGAGCGTAGTCGCAGCTTAATTGCGCGATCGCTGGAAAAGCCCTGTCTCGCGACGGGGCTTTTTCGTTTGTGGGGTGAGTCTCTTGCAAAGCTGTTTGTATGGGCTGTCGGCGTACGATGTAGGTGTCGTGGTTTGGGGTCGCTGCGCTCATTTTTGCAAGAGTCTTATGTCTTGATTGTTTTTCGGCTCGTCCGTATGGCGAGAGGCGTTTGTTATGAAGTTTGTTGATGAAGTATCGATTCGCGTAAAGGCTGGTGACGGTGGCAATGGCGCCATGAGTTTCCGTCGGGAAAAATTTATCGAGAATGGTGGCCCGAACGGCGGTGATGGCGGTGACGGCGGTTCCATCTACATGATGGCCGACGAAAACCTCAACACCCTGGTCGACTACCGTTACACCCGACACTTCGATGCCGAGCGTGGCTCCAACGGCGGCAGCACCGACTGCACCGGCAAGAAGGGCGAAGACCTGATCCTGCGTGTGCCGGTCGGTACCACGGTGATCGACTCTGCCACTCAGGAAGTCATCGGCGACCTGACCAAGGCCGGTCAGAAATTGATGGTGGTGCAAGGCGGCTGGCACGGTCTGGGCAACACCCGTTTCAAATCCAGTACCAACCGTGCGCCGCGCCAGACCACTCCGGGCAAGCCGGGTGAGCAGCGCGACCTGAAACTGGAAATGAAAGTACTGGCTGACGTCGGCCTGCTGGGCTTGCCGAACGCCGGTAAAAGTACCTTTATCCGTTCGGTTTCGGCTGCCAAGCCGAAAGTTGCCGACTACCCGTTTACCACGCTGGTGCCGAACCTGGGTGTGGTCAGTGTCGATCGCTGGAAGAGCTTCGTCATTGCCGATATTCCGGGTTTGATCGAGGGTGCTTCCGAAGGCGCTGGTCTGGGCATTCGCTTCCTCAAGCACTTGGCGCGTACGCGTCTGCTGCTGCACCTCGTGGATATGGCGCCGCTGGATGACGCTAGTGCACCGGATGCCGCTGAAGTGATCGTCAACGAGCTGATCAAGTTCAGCCCGTCCCTGGCTGAGCGTGATCGCTGGCTGGTCCTGAACAAGTGCGATCAGATCCTTGATGAAGAGCACGATGCTCGCGTCAAGGAAATCGTTGATCGCCTGGAATGGACGGGTCCGGTCTACGTGATTTCGGCCATCTCCAAGCTCGGTACCGAGCGTCTGTGCCACGACATCATGCGTTACATGGAAGATCGTGCCGATCGTCTGGCCAATGACCCGGCTTACAAGGAAGAGCTGGCTGATCTCGATCAGCGCATCGAAGACGAAGCTCGCGCGCAACTGCAGGCGCTGGATGACAAGCGTGCCCTGCGTCGCAGCGGTGTGAAGTCGGTCCACGACATCGGAGACGATGATTGGGATGAAGAAGATGTGGATGACGAAGACGGTCCGGAAATCATTTACGTGCGTGACTGATTCGTTGCGATAAACTTAAGCGCCGCTCAATCGAGCGGCGTTTTAGTATCTGGAAATCGATTGTTGGTCACGAATAACCACGAATAACGTCACGGGCAGTGCCAGGTCGCGCTGCCCTCAAGCTAAGGTTGAAGATGATGCGGAGCAAGGTGACAGGTGCGCAGCGTTGGGTCGTGAAGATCGGCAGCGCTTTGCTGACGGCGGACGGCAAGGGCCTGGATCGCGCAGCAATGGGTGTCTGGGTTGAACAGATGGTGGCCTTGCATGAGGCGGGTGTCGAGCTGGTGCTGGTGTCCTCCGGGGCGGTGGCGGCTGGTATGAGCCGTCTGGGCTGGACCTCGCGACCCAGTGCGATGCACGAACTTCAGGCTGCCGCTGCAATCGGCCAGATGGGGTTGGTGCAGGCCTGGGAGTCGAGCTTTGCCGAGCATGGCCGGCATACTGCGCAGATTCTCCTGACTCACGACGACCTGTCCGACCGCAAGCGTTACCTGAACGCCCGCAGCACCTTGCGTGCGCTGGTCGAGCTGAAGGTCATTCCGGTGATCAACGAGAACGACACGGTGGTCACCGACGAAATCCGTTTCGGCGACAACGACACCCTTGCGGCGCTGGTGGCCAACCTGGTCGAGGCTGACCTGCTGGTGATCCTGACGGATCGGGATGGCATGTTTGACGCCGATCCGCGCAACAATCCGGATGCCCAGTTGATCTACGAGGCGCGTGCCGATGATCCTGCGCTCGATGCGGTGGCGGGCGGTACGGGTGGTGCGTTGGGTCGTGGTGGCATGCAGACCAAGCTGCGTGCTGCACGTCTGGCAGCCCGTTCCGGAGCTCACACCATCATCGTTGGTGGGCGGCTTGAGCGTGTGCTAGATCGCCTCAAGGCGGGTGAGCGTATTGGTACGTTGCTGTCGCCGGAGCGCGGCATGCTGGCGGCGCGCAAGCAGTGGCTGGCCGGTCATCTGCAAACCCGTGGCACCCTGGTGCTGGATGCGGGGGCGGTGACAGCCTTGTCCCAAGGCAACAAGAGCTTGCTGCCGGTTGGGGTCAAGTTGGTGCAGGGCGGTTTCCGTCGTGGTGAGATGGTGGTCTGTGTGGCGCCGGACGGTCGTGAGATTGCCCGTGGCCTGGCCAACTACAGCGCGCTGGAAGCGCAAAAAATCATCGGTCAGTCGTCCGAGGCGATTGTCGGTCTGTTGGGTTACATGGCGGAACCGGAACTGGTTCATCGCGATAACTTGATCCTGGTCTGAAGGAATACCTGAATGCGCGTGGCAAAAGGATTGTTGGGATTGCTGTTGGCGATGCCGCTGCTGGCCTCGGCCGAGGAAATCGGTCAGGTGTCGACGGTGTTCAAGTTTGTCGGGCCAAATGACCGGATCGTGGTTGAGGCCTTCGATGATCCCAAGGTCGATGGCGTGACCTGCTATCTGTCGCGCGCCAAGACGGGTGGTGTGAAGGGTGGTCTGGGGTTGGCTGAGGATCGTGCCGAGGCGTCCATCGCTTGCCGCCAGGTCGGGCCTATCAGCTTCAAAGGGGAGCTCAAGGATGGCGACGAGGTGTTCAAGGAGCGTACGTCCCTGGTGTTCAAGACTATGCAGGTGGTGCGCTTTCTCGACAAGAAGCGCAATACGCTGGTGTACCTGGTGTATAGCGATCGCTTGATCGAGGGCAGCCCGCAGAATGCGGTGACGGCGATTCCGATTTTGCCGTGGGCGCACGCCCAATAATCTGATGTAAATCGAACTGTGGGAGCGAGCCTGCTCGCGAAAGCGGTATGCCATTCAGCGTCAATGTTGACTGGCATGGCCTCTTCGCGAGCAGGCTCGCTCCCACATTTTTTTGTGTCGAAATCATCAAATCGCAGGCAATAAAAAACCGACCCTGAGGTCGGTTTTTTAATGAACGAGTCGCTTAGGCAGCAGCGGCAACGTTCAGGGCCTTTACGTGGCCATTCAGGCGGCTCTTATGACGAGCTGCCTTGTTCTTGTGGATGATGCCTTTATCGGCCATGCGGTCGATAACTGGCACGGCCAGAACGTAAGCGGCTTGAGCTTTGGCAGCGTCTTTTGCGTCGATGGCCTTAACTACATTCTTGATGTAGGTACGAACCATGGAACGCAGGCTGGCGTTGTGGCTGCGACGCTTCTCAGCCTGTTTTGCACGTTTTTTGGCGGAAGGTGAGTTGGCCACCGTCGAGCTCCTCGAAAGACTTTTTAGGAAATAGCAAACAAAATAGGCTGCGAATCATGCCGATGAGTTGAAGTCTTGTCAAGGGCGCTTGAAACGTTCCGCTAAGTGGTAGGCGTGGTGCGACGGGATATTTCTTTCCGGCGTGTGACCTGTAAACTCGCGAGCTTTGGCTCTGTGCTGTTGCGGCGCGGAGTATCGCATAAGCGGGCGCTTTATTCGCCTGCTGTTTATCGACAGGCACAAACTCTTTCAATGAATCTGCTCAAATCGTTGGCCGCCGTCAGCTCTATCACAATGCTTTCCCGGGTTCTTGGGTTTGTTCGTGACACCCTCATTGCGCGGACATTTGGCGCGGGAATGGCGACCGATGCCTTCTTTATCGCCTTCAAACTGCCAAACCTGCTGCGCCGGATTTTCGCCGAGGGGGCGTTTTCCCAGGCATTCGTGCCGATTCTTGCCGAATACAAAAGCCAGAAGGGCGAGGAGGCGACTCGCACCTTCATTGCCTATGTCTCGGGCCTACTGACGCTGGTGCTGGCGTTGGTCACGGCGTTGGGCATGATCGCCGCGCCTTGGGTCATCTGGGTGACGGCGCCGGGTTTCACTGATACTCCGGAAAAATTCGAGCTGACGTCCAGCCTGCTGCGGGTGACCTTTCCTTACATTCTGCTGATTTCCCTGTCTTCGCTGGCCGGCGCGATCCTCAACACCTGGAACCGCTTTTCGGTGCCAGCCTTCGTGCCAACCCTGCTGAACGTCAGCATGATCATTTTTTCGGTGTTTTTGACGCCGTACTTCGATCCGCCGGTGATGGCGCTCGGCTGGGCGGTACTGGTCGGCGGCCTGGCGCAGTTGCTCTATCAACTGCCGCACTTGAAAAAGATCGGCATGCTGGTGCTGCCGCGCCTGAATCTGCGCGATACCGGTGTCTGGCGCGTCATGAAGCAGATGTTGCCAGCGATCCTCGGCGTCTCGGTGAGCCAGATTTCGTTGATCATCAACACCATCTTCGCTTCGTTCCTGGTCGCCGGTTCCGTGTCCTGGATGTACTACGCCGACCGTTTGATGGAGTTGCCATCCGGCGTGCTTGGCGTGGCGCTGGGGACGATTCTGCTGCCGACCCTGGCCAAGACTTACGCCAGTAAGGATCGTCATGAATACTCGCGCATCCTCGACTGGGGCCTGCGCCTGTGCTTCGTATTGGTGTTGCCTTGCTCGCTGGCACTGGGGATTCTGGCGGAGCCGTTGACGGTTTCGCTGTTCCAGTACGGCCAGTTCGGTGCCCATGATGCGGCCATGACTCAGCGCGCGTTGATCGCCTATTCCGTCGGTTTGCTTGGGATTATCGTGATCAAAGTGCTGGCGCCGGGCTTTTATGCGCAACAAAACATCCGCACGCCGGTAAAAATCGCAATTTTCACGCTGGTCGTCACTCAGTTATTCAACCTGTTACTGATCGGCCCGTTGGCTCACGCGGGTCTGGCGCTGGCTATCAGTGCCGGCGCCTGTCTCAATGCAGGGTTGCTCTACTATCAGCTGCGTAAACAGCAGATGTACCAACCGCAACCGGGCTGGGCAAAGTTCGGCTTCAAGCTGGTGGTTGCGGTCGGGGTGATGTCTGGCGTGTTGCTGGCAGGGATGCATTTCATGCCGGCCTGGGGCGAGGGGCAGATGCTTGAGCGTTTCCTGCGTCTGGGTGCCTTGGTCGTTGCCGGTGTGGTGGCTTATTTCGGCATGTTAGTGTTGATGGGCTTCCGTTTGCGCGACTTCAATCGCAAGGCGCTGGGATAGAGGTTCTGGCCTCGATAAACACGGGCGAGCCGGCGGTTTTGTCGGTTCGATCACTTTGGGTTACGGTGTTGCCTGTCGTCGGCCGCCGGGTGTGGTTATAATCGACCACTTTATGAGCAAGAAGCGCGTTATGCAGCTGGTTCGAGGCCTCCACAATCTGCGCCCCCAGCATCGGGGCTGTGTCGCCACTATTGGCAACTTTGACGGTGTACACCGTGGCCACCAGGCAATCCTGGCGCGTTTGCGTGAGCGTGCGCTCGAGTTGGGCGTGCCCAGCTGCGTGGTGATTTTCGAGCCGCAACCACGCGAGTTCTTCGCTCCGGAGACCGCGCCGGCCCGTCTGGCGCGTTTGCGGGACAAGCTCCAGCTTCTGGCGGCAGAAGGCGTCGACCGTGTTTTGTGCCTGGCTTTCAACCAGCGCTTGAGCAAGCTCAGCGCCAGTGAATTCGTCGATACCATTCTGGTGGATGGCCTTGGCGTCCAGCATCTGGAGGTCGGGGATGACTTTCGTTTCGGCTGCGACCGCGCGGGAGATTTCGATTTCCTGCAACAGGCCGGCATCCTTCAAGGGTTTACCGTCGAAGCGGCGCAAACCGTCGAGCTCGATGGCATCCGGGTCAGCAGCACGCAGGTCCGTAATGCCCTGGCCGCCGCTGATTTCGCCCTGGCCGAACGCCTGCTCGGGCGGCCGTACCGGATCGCCGGTCGTGTATTGCATGGCCAGAAGCTCGCTCGGCAGTTGGGTACGCCCACCGCCAACATACAACTCAAGCGTCGTCGCGTGCCGTTCACCGGGGTTTACCTGGTGGATGTAGAGATCGACGGCAAGACCTGGCCCGGCGTCGCCAACATCGGCGTGCGGCCCACGGTTCAAGGTGATGGCAAAGCCCACCTGGAAGTGCATCTTTTAGATTTTGCCGGCGATCTGTATGACCGGCGTTTAACGGTGGTTTTCCACCACAAGCTGCGAGAAGAGCAGCGCTTCGCCTCTCTGGAGGCGTTGAAAACGGCGATCAACGCGGATGTCGCCGCCGCCCGTGCACTAGCCGCACCTAGCGCCCATCGCTAATGAAGAGCCTTAAATGACCGACTATAAAGCCACGCTAAACCTTCCGGACACCGCCTTCCCAATGAAGGCCGGCCTGCCTCAGCGCGAACCGCAGATTCTGCAGCGCTGGGACAGCATTGGCCTGTACGGAAAGTTGCGCGAGATTGGCAAGGATCGTCCGAAGTTCGTCCTGCACGACGGCCCTCCGTACGCCAACGGCACGATCCACATCGGTCATGCGCTGAACAAGATTCTCAAGGACATGATCATCCGCTCGAAGACCTTGTCGGGCTTCGACGCGCCTTATGTCCCGGGCTGGGACTGCCACGGGCTGCCGATCGAGCACAAGGTTGAAGTGACCCACGGCAAGAACCTGGGCGCGGACAAGACCCGCGAACTGTGTCGGGCTTATGCCACAGAGCAGATCGAAGGGCAGAAGTCCGAGTTCATCCGTCTGGGTGTGCTGGGCGACTTTGCCAACCCGTACAAGACCATGGATTTCAAGAACGAGGCCGGTGAAATCCGCGCGCTCGCCGAAATCGTCAAGGGCGGCTTCGTGTTCAAGGGGCTCAAGCCTGTGAACTGGTGCTTCGACTGCGGTTCGGCCCTGGCCGAAGCAGAAGTCGAGTACGAGAACAAGAAGTCCTCGACCATCGACGTGGCGTTCCCGATTGCCGACGAAGCCAAGCTGGCTGCCGCCTTCGGTCTGCCAACCCTGGGCAAACCGGCTTCGATCGTGATCTGGACCACCACCCCGTGGACCATCCCGGCCAACCAGGCGCTGAACGTCCACCCGGAATTCAACTACGCCCTGGTCGACGTCGGCGACAAACTGCTGGTGCTGGCTGAAGAGCTGGTCGAGTCGTGCCTGGCGCGCTACTCGCAGGAAGGTTCGGTAATCGCTACCGCTACCGGTTCGGCGCTGGAACTGATCAACTTCCGTCACCCGTTCTACGACCGTCTGTCGCCGGTTTACCTGGCCGACTATGTTGAGCTTGGGGCCGGCACCGGTGTGGTTCACTCCGCTCCGGCCTACGGCGTGGACGACTTCGTGACCTGCAAGAAGTACGGCATGGTCAACGATGACATCCTCAATCCGGTACAAAGCAACGGCGTTTACGTGCCGTCGCTGGAGTTTTTCGGCGGCCAGTTCATCTGGAAGGCCAACCCGGCCATCGTCGACAAACTGACCGAAGTCGGTGCGCTGCTGCACACCACCGTCATCGAACACAGTTACATGCACTGCTGGCGCCACAAGACCCCGCTGATCTATCGCGCCACCGCGCAGTGGTTTATCGGCATGGACAAGCAGCCGACCACCGGCGACACCCTGCGTGTGCGCTCGCTCAAAGCCATCGAGGAGACCCAGTTCGTACCGGCCTGGGGTCAGGCGCGCCTGCACTCGATGATCGCCAACCGTCCGGACTGGTGCATTTCCCGTCAGCGCAACTGGGGCGTGCCGATCCCGTTCTTCCTGAACAAGGAAAGCGGTGAGCTGCACCCACGTACCGTCGAGCTGATGGAAGAAGTTGCCAAACGCGTCGAAGTCGAAGGCATCGAGGCCTGGTTCAAGCTCGACGCCGCCGAGCTGCTGGGCGATGAAGCGCCGCAGTACGACAAGATCAGCGACACCCTGGACGTCTGGTTCGACTCCGGCACCACACACTGGCACGTCCTGCGTGGTTCGCACCCGATGGGCCACGAAACCGGTCCACGCGCCGACCTGTATCTGGAAGGCTCGGACCAACACCGTGGCTGGTTCCACTCGTCGCTGCTGACCGGTTGCGCCATCGACAACCACGCACCGTATCGCGAACTGCTGACTCACGGCTTCACGGTCGACGAGTCCGGCCGCAAGATGTCCAAGTCTTTGGGCAACGTGATTGCGCCACAGAAAGTCAACGACACCCTGGGCGCCGACATCATGCGTCTGTGGGTTGCCTCTACTGATTACTCGGGTGAAATGGCGGTTTCCGAGCAGATCCTGCAACGCAGTGCGGACGCTTACCGGCGTATCCGTAACACCGCGCGCTTCCTGCTTTCGAACCTGACCGGCTTCAACCCGGCCACCGATCTGCTGCCGGCCGAAGAAATGCTGGCACTGGACCGTTGGGCCGTGGACCGTACCCTCCTGCTGCAACGCGAGCTGCAAGAGCACTACGGCGAATACCGCTTCTGGAACGTGTACTCGAAGATCCACAACTTCTGCGTGCAGGAACTGGGCGGCTTCTATCTCGACATCATCAAGGATCGCCAGTACACCACTGGCGCCGACAGCAAGGCCCGCCGTTCGTGCCAGACTGCGCTGTTCCATATCTCCGAAGCGCTGGTGCGCTGGATCGCGCCGATCCTGGCGTTCACCGCCGACGAACTGTGGCAGTACCTGCCGGGCGAGCGTAACGAATCCGTGATGCTCAACACCTGGTACGAAGGCCTGAGCGAGTTGCCGGAAGGCTTCGAGCTGGGTCGTGCCTACTGGGACCGCATCATGGAAGTGAAGGTTGCGGTCAACAAAGAGATGGAAATCCAGCGTGCAGCCAAGGCTGTCGGTGGCAACCTGCAAGCCGAAGTGACGCTGTTCGCCGAAGACGCGTTGACCGCCGACCTGGCCAAGCTGAGCAACGAACTGCGCTTCGTACTCATCACGTCGACCGCCAGTGTTGCGCCATTGGTGCAGGCACCGGCCGATGCCGTAGTCACCGAAGTCAGCGGCCTGAAGCTGAAGATCGTCAAGTCGGCCCACGCCAAGTGCGCTCGCTGCTGGCACTGCCGTGAAGACGTCGGTGTGAACCCGGAGCATCCGGAAATCTGCGGCCGTTGCGTCGACAACATCAGCGGCGCTGGCGAGGTCCGTCACTATGCCTAATGCCGTTGGCCGTTCCGGACGGCTGAGCTGGCTCTGGTTGAGTTTGCTGGTCCTGGTCATCGACCAGGCCAGCAAGTTCTACTTCGAAGGCAAGCTCCAGATGTACCAGCAGATCGTGATCATCCCCGATTACTTCAGCTGGACCCTGGCCTATAACACTGGCGCGGCGTTCAGCTTCCTAGCTGACAGCTCTGGCTGGCAGCGCTGGCTGTTCGCGTTGATCGCAGTCGTGGTCAGTGCGGTGCTGGTGGTATGGCTCAAGCGTCTGGGGCGCAACGAGACCTGGCTGGCAGTTGCGCTGGCCTTGGTGCTCGGTGGCGCGCTGGGCAATCTGTATGACCGCATTGCCCTGGGCCATGTGATCGATTTCATCCTGGTGCACTGGCAGAACCGCTGGTACTTCCCGGCGTTCAACTTTGCCGACAGTGCAATCACTGTCGGCGCGGTCATGCTTGCACTGGATATGTTCAAAAGTAAAAAGACCGGAGAAACCGTTCATGACTGAACAGGTATTGGCTGAGCAACGCATCGGCCAGAACACGGAAGTCACCTTGCATTTCGCATTGCGCCTGGAGAACGGCGACACGGTGGATAGCACCTTCGACAAAGCCCCGGCGACCTTCAAGGTCGGTGATGGCAACCTGCTTCCAGGTTTCGAGGCCGCGCTGTTCGGTTTCAAGGCCGGTGACAAGCGTACGCTGAGCATCGAGCCGGAAAACGCTTTCGGCCAGCCAAACCCGCAAAACGTGCAGGTTATCCCGCGCTCGCAGTTCCAGGACATGGAGCTGTCGCCAGGTTTGCTGGTGATCTTCAACGATGCGGCCAATACTGAATTGCCGGGCGTGGTGAAAGAGTTCGATGACGCGCAAGTGACCATCGATTTTAACCATCCGCTGGCAGGCAAAACGCTGACCTTTGATGTGGAAATCATCTCCGTCAAAGCGCTTTAACTGCTTTTTTGTAGGAGCGAGCTTGCTCGCGATGATCGTCAACGAATACGCGTTTCTTTTGGATTAACGCGGTGTCCTTTAGTTTTTCGCGAGCAAGCTCGCTCCTACAGGGCAAGACACGAGGCACAGCATGCAAATCAAACTCGCCAATCCCCGTGGCTTCTGCGCCGGTGTGGACCGGGCGATCGAAATCGTCAACCGCGCCCTGGAAGTCTTCGGGCCGCCGATCTACGTGCGCCACGAAGTGGTTCACAACAAGTTCGTGGTCGAGGACCTACGCTCCCGGGGTGCGATCTTCGTCGAAGAGCTGGATCAGGTGCCGGACGACGTCATTGTGATCTTCAGTGCACACGGCGTTTCCCAGGCCGTGCGCAGCGAAGCGGCTGGTCGTGGGCTCAAAGTGTTCGACGCCACGTGCCCGCTGGTGACCAAAGTCCACATCGAAGTGGCGCGCTACAGCCGCGACGGCCGTGAATGCATTCTCATCGGCCACGCCGGTCACCCGGAAGTCGAAGGCACCATGGGCCAGTACGATGCCAGCAATGGCGGGGCGATTTACCTGGTCGAAGATGAGAAAGATGTCGCGGCATTGCAGGTGAACAACCCTGAAAAGCTCGCCTTCGTGACCCAGACCACCTTGTCGATGGACGATACCAGTCGTGTTATCGACGCGCTGCGTTTGCGCTTCCCTGCCATCGGTGGTCCGCGCAAGGACGACATTTGCTACGCCACGCAAAACCGTCAGGATGCGGTCAAGCAACTGGCCGACGAATGCGACGTGGTGCTGGTGGTCGGCAGCCCGAACAGCTCCAACTCCAATCGCTTGCGCGAATTGGCAGAGCGCATGTCCACTCCGGCTTACCTGATCGACGGTGCCGAAGACCTGCAAAAGAGCTGGTTCGACGGCGTCGAGCGTATCGGCATCACCGCGGGTGCATCCGCCCCGGAAGTCCTGGTGCGCGGTGTGATCCAGCAGTTGCAGGCCTGGGGGGCTACCGGTGCCGATGAACTGGCCGGCCGCGAGGAGAACATCACGTTCTCGATGCCTAAAGAACTGCGCGTTCGCTCGTTGCTCTGAGCTTTTTCCTTTCTTCGCATAATGCCTGCTCAGCCTTGTCGCTGCGCAGGCTAACGCGACCGGTCCGTGCCAACACCACTTGATGTTGGCTTACCGGTTCGCGAACGGCGCAAATGTGTAACGTCCCTCCAAACAGTGCTTCGCCCTGACCTTTGAATCGTATTGAGCTTTCGACCTGACCGTTCCCCGCAATCGATATGCGTGCGCCGCTCTGGCGTTCGGCCAGCAGTGGATTGTCGCTGTCCATCTCCCCTTTGCCGCTGATATCCAGGATCATCCGCCAGCCTTGGCTCCAGTCGCCATTGATGCCGTGAATCACCACGGCCTGGTTGCGGACGATGGCTTCGCTCCGGGCGGTGCGAATACCACTGAAAAGAGCCTGCGCCGCTTGCTGTCTTTGGTTCGACTCGATCAGCGTTGCGAACGCCGGAGTGACCAGAAGCAGAACAATTCCTGTAATTGCCAGTCCCATTAGCAGTTCGATCAGGCTCAAGCCGTGTTGTCGCATGATATTTCCCTCCGTGGCGTGCTGTGGCTCGCGCAATCCGTGCGCGAGAAATGGCAACGCACAGCATCGTTCGAACGTTGTGCTGCGCAACAGCAGGTATAGCCGAAGGAAACAGAAGGGCCCGATGGAGCATCGTACAAAAGGTTTCACGCTGATCGAGTTGCTGGTCGCGCTCGCGATTCTTCTGATCCTGCTGACTATGGCCGTCCCGGCGTTTACCCGCTCGACGCAGACAACCAGGGCTGATACCGAAATCGCGGACCTGAAACGAGCGTTGAATGTTGCCCGGCTCGAAGCCATCGATCGGGGCAGTACCACACGGGTGCGGCCGACAGCCGGCGGGGATGTCTGGAGTGGGGAGCTGGCGATTTACGACGGTACTGGCGCTTTGGCCAATGTATTGCGGGTTGTTCCGGCGATGAGCAACGGCGCAACCCTGGCGCTAACCTCAGGCGTCGCGGCCATCGATTTCAACAGTCTGGGCGGATTGTCATCGCCGTCCTCGGAGGTGGTGATCAGCTATGGGCGGGGGGTACAAAGCAGGACGCTGACAGTGTGTTTGAACGGACGAATTCTATTGGGAGGACGTTGCGGATGAGGGCAGGGATGCAAGGCTCGCAGGAGGGCATGACGCTGGTCGAAGTCCTGGTGGCGTTAGTCATTCTGGGAGTGGCGTTGCTGGGCGCAGCGGCGTTTCAGCTCAATGCGCTGAAGTACACGGACAGCGCACGCATGACCAGTCAGGCCAGTTTTATCGCCTACGACATGCTGGACCGTATTCGCGCCAACGCAGCTGCGGACTACACCATTGCGCCTCCGGCTTCGGGCAATCCAGACGCTGCCCGGGATCAGGACCTCTTTGACTTCAATGCCAACATTGTCAGCTCGCTCGGTGCATCCGCGACCGGCAGTGTCACTGTCAATCAGCAGGTGTACACCATCACGATTACCTGGGACGACTCACGGGCTGCCAATGCTGCCGACTCGCGGCGCAGCTTTGTCCTGAGCAGCCGGACGGCCATTGATCCGGTGGTGATCCCATGAGTCGGCGTAGCAGAGGCTTTAGCCTGGTCGAGTTGCTGATTGCCCTGGCATTGAGCCTGATCGTGGTGCTCGGCGTAGTGCAGGTTTTCATCGCGGCCAAGAACACCTATCTCAGCCAGAATGCGGCCGCGAACATGCAGGAGGATGCACGTTTCGTGTTGAGCAAAATGATTAAGGAAATCCGCATGGTCGGGATGTTCGGTTGTCTGGAAACGATCACTGATTCAAGTCAGAAAGGTGATTTCCATGCCAGTCGTACAACGCCGATCCGTTGGGACAATGGCAGTCGCAGTTTGACGCTGGTGATGGCGGATGTCGGCGCCAATGGCGACAAACCGGACTGGACCGTGCTTTCCGATTGTCGAGACAATTCGACGGCCTACAGCGAAGGCCGGACGCCAGCGGCAGGGCAGCAGGCATTTCCAATCCGGCGTCTGACTTACAGCTTCAGCAACAACCAGTTGCTCATGAAGGGCGGGGCCGCAGCATCCCAGGTATTGGTGGATAACGTCGGCGCTTTCGACGTGAGCTTCGGCTTGGCCAGCACGGCGACTGATCTGGCTGCATCCCGCTACAGCAGCAACCCGCCGGACCCCGCGCTGATTCGTAGCGTTCGCCTGAGGCTGACCCTCACCGATCCGCGCCACCGAGTGAGTGATCAAACCTTCAACGTGGTTGCCGCTCTGCGCAACCGCTTGCCATGAGGGAATACCATTGAATCGTTCTCCCATGACGTATCACACCCAGTGCGGCATGGCGCTGCTGGTCAGTCTGGTGTTCTTGCTCTTGCTGACGCTGATTGGTCTCTCCTCGATGCAGAGTGCGACCCTGCAGGAAAAAATGGCCGGTAGCGTCGCCTTGCACAACCAGTCGTTCCAGAGCGCCGAGGCAGCATTGCGGGTGGGTGAGAGTGGAGTGCAACTGGACAGTTATGCGCTACCTGTTTGCAGCGGCATCGTTCAATGTGCACCACCGTCCGAGTCCTCGACCATTACCGCAGCCGGTTTCAACGCCACTTCCGGAGTGACCTGGATTGCATCGGGCAAGGGTTTTTATGGCGTGCAAAACATCGGTGTCAGCAAGAAGGCGGTGAATGTGCCAATCAATACCCAGGCGACCTTGTATCGGGTAACGGCAGTCGGCATCGCGGGGCATTCGCGCAGTGTGGTGGAGAGTATCTATGCGAAGTACTGAGCGACCAGTCAGGTTATGGTCACACCTGCTCGGCGTCGTTGTCGCGCTTGACCTGTCGATGTCGGCGCATGCAGCCGCGCCAGCGGATTCGCCAGCGCTGAACCGGCCAACCTGTCTGTCGAATGGTAACTGGTACGGTTTCTATCATGGCAATCAGGGCTTGCAAGCCGTCTGCCTGAAGCTGCCCGAGGCGATCAGCGTTAAGATGCTCGACAGCAACGCCGATGGTGTGGTCGACAACAGCGACACGCTCTCCGATGGCGTGATCTTTATCGGAGAACATTCGACCCAGGACGCCAGCGACTATGGCGGGGCCGTGAACGATTCCACTGGCGACGGTACTCCGGGGGTGGAAAAATCCGGCGGCAACCGTCGCATCATGTGGCGACAAATACAGTGAGTGAGAGTTGATGCATGCGTAGTTCCAACCGCGGTTTTACCCTGATCGAAATCATGATCGTGATTGCGATCATCGGGATTGTCATGACCATTGCCGCCCCGAGTTTCACCGAGTACCTGAACAAGGGCCGTCGCGCAGAAGTGACCGGTCTGCTCTCGGAGCAGGCGCAACTCCTGGAGCGTTTCTACTCGCAGAAAAATGTCTACACCGATGCGACGGGCCTCAGTGCCGGTAATGATTACTACAACATCACACCGACCCTGACCGACCAGACCTTTCTGCTGACGGCGGTACGCAAGGCTGATTCAAGCATGGCCACTGACAAGTGTGGTGATCTGACCATCACCAACACGGGTGTCCTGGGCATGGTCAACGCAAAATCCGGCCTGACCAGCAAAGACTGCTGGGGGCGCTGAGATTCTTTTTCGGGTGCCTTTTGCACCCTCTGTCTATTTAACGATTGGATCAGAACATGACCAGGCAACAGCAAGTGGTGATTGTCGGCGGTGGGGTGATTGGCTTGCTGACGGCCTTCAATCTCGCCTCCGAAGTGCAAAGTGTTGTGCTGCTGGATCGCTCCAATGTCGGCCAGGAGTCGTCCTGGGCCGGCGGCGGTATCGTTTCGCCGCTTTACCCGTGGCGCTACAGCCCGGCGGTCACAGCGTTGGCTCACTGGTCCCAGGACTTTTATCCACAACTGGGTGAGCGCTTGTTTGCCGCCACCGGCGTTGATCCTGAAGTGCACACCACCGGTCTGTACTGGCTGGATCTGGATGACGAGGCTGAAGCGTTGGCATGGGCTGTCCGGGAAAACCGTCCGTTGAGTGCGGTGGATATCTCGGCAGCACACGACGCCGTGCCGGTACTGGGCAGCGGTTTTTCCCGGGCGATCTACATGGCCGATGTCGCCAACGTGCGCAATCCGCGTCTGGTGAAGTCACTCAAGGCAGCGTTGCTGGCACTGCCGAATGTGACGATCCATGAGCAGTGCGAAGTCAGCGGGTTTGTTCGTGACGGCAATAAAGTGGTCGGCGTGCAGGCGGCCACTGGTGCTGTTCTCGGCGATCAAGTCGTCCTGACGGCCGGGGCCTGGAGCGGCGATTTGCTCAAGTGTCTTGATCTGAGGTTGCCGGTCGAGCCGGTGAAAGGGCAGATGATTCTCTACAAGTGTGCGGCGGACTTTCTGCCGAGCATGATTCTGGCCAAGGGCCGTTATGCGATCCCCCGGCGCGACGGGCACATACTGATCGGCAGTACGCTGGAGCATGAAGGCTTTGACAAGACGCCGACCGGGGCCGCGCTGGAAAGTCTGAAGGCGTCCGCGGTGGAGTTGATCCCGGCGCTGGCCAATGCCGAAGTGGTCGGGCATTGGGCTGGCTTGCGCCCGGGATCACCCGAGGGCATTCCATTTATCGGCCCGGTGCCGGGGTTTGACGGGCTTTGGCTCAACTGCGGGCATTACCGTAACGGGCTGGTGTTGGCGCCGGCGTCATGTCAGTTGTTTGCCGATGTGATGCTGGGCCGGGCGCCCATTATCGATCCAGCGCCTTATGCGCCTGTCGGGAGGCTCTGACTTCAGGGGCGTCTGTCAGGGCCTCTTCGCGATGCAAGCCCGCTCCCACAGGGGGTCAATCCAGTCCCAACTTCTTGAGCCGGTAACGCATCGACCTGAATGACAGATTCAACCGCTGAGCCGCCGCCGTGCGGTTCCAGCGGGTTTCCTCCAGGGCATGGAGCAGTAGTTGGCGTTCGACGTTCTCCAGGTAGGTTTCCAGGTTGTCGATCCGGGTCAGGTCCGGCAGGCCGCTTTCAGCCCCGCAGTTGCCTTCAGCCAGGCGCAGGTCGCCGGCTTCGATCTGATTGTTCTCACACAGGGTGTGCGCTCGTTCGAGCATGTTTTCCAGTTCCCGCACATTGCCCGGGAAGCGATAGCTTTTCAGCGCATCGAGAGCTTGGGGGTCGAGTCTCGCCGCTGGTTGACCGTTTTCGGCGGCCAGGCGCTTGAGTATGTGGCTGGCTAGCATTTCGATGTCATCACGACGCTCGCGCAAGGGCGGCACCCGGAGTTCGATTACGTTCAAGCGGTAGTAGAGATCATGGCGAAATCGGCCGGCGGCGACTTCGGCGCCAAGGTCCTTGTGGGTGGCGCAGAGAATGCGCACATCCACTGGTACTTCCTGCTGTCCGCCGACACTGCGTACGGCTTTCTCCTGAATCGCACGCAGCAGTTTGACTTGCATGGTCAGCGGCAGGTCAGCCACTTCGTCGAGGAGCAGGGTGCCGCCGTGAGCGGTCTGGAACAGGCCAGGTGTGTCTTCGATGGCGCCGCTGAAACTGCCTTTGCGATGGCCGAAAAACTCGCTCTCCAACAGTTCCGAAGGGATCGCCGCGCAGTTGATCGGTATGAACGGCTGATTGGCGCGAGGGCTTTGATCATGAATCAGGCGCGCGACCAACTCCTTGCCACTACCGGACTCTCCACTGATGTATACCGTTGCATGGCTGCTGGCCAGTTTGGTGATGTGTTTGCGCAGGTCGCGCATGGGCAATGAGTCGCCCAGCAAGCGACGATCGATGCCGGCCCCACGGACCGGAAGCACCAGGGCGCTGGTGACCAGTTCACGCAGGCGCGTAAGGTCCACCGGTTTGGTCAGGAAGTCGAACGCCCCGGCCTTGAGCACGTTGATTGCGGTTTCGAGACTGGCGTAGGCGGTGATCATCGCCACCTGGACCTGGGGGTGGCGTTGCTGGATGTGCTGCACCAACTCCAGGCCGGTTCCATCCGGCAACTGCATGTCGGTCAGGCATAAATCGAAGGTTTCGCGTTTTAGCAGGGATTGCGCTTCGCCGACGTTGCGGGCGTTGAACGTCTCCAGCTTCATCCTTCCCAGGGTGATTTCCAGGAGTTCGCGAATGTCCGGTTCGTCATCGACGATCAAGACTTTTTGTCGGGGTCTCGTGTTCAACGTAGGTTCCGTCCGTGAGCAAAGGTCATGCAAAAGCAGCCGCTTTCCTGGCGTGCCTTGAAGTCTAGGCGGGACAGAGTGCTTTCGCCCGGCTGGCCGGACCGATAAAGTCCCCAGCCCCTGATATAGGGGGCGGGGGCTTCACTATCGAATATTTCCAGTGATTTCAGGTCGAGCCGTAGCGACATTTGCTCGCGACGTTGCAGGTGCAGGACGTTTTCGATTACCCGGTTCATTCGCAGAGTTTGGTCTTGAATAATCTGCGTCAGACGTCGATCGACGCCTTTCAGTTCCTTGGGTATTCGCGATAAACCTCAATCAGCTGTCATTTCGGCTGAAGTGTCAGCGGCCGCTGGAGCCCTTGTCTTGCTCAAGATGAGCCTGGCTGCAATACCAGCGTTGGTCGAGGCTCAACGCGCGGTCACGGGGCAGGTGAACACCGCAATGGGCGCAACGGACCATGGGCGCCGCTTCCCGCTCGGAAGGGGATCTGGGGGTGGAAGCCTGACCCTTGAACTTGCGCCAGAACCATACGGCAGCGGCAATCAGGGCAATCCAGAACAATAAACGAAGCATGGTGAGCTGCTTTTTGATTGATGAAGCGGCAGTTTAGCCAAGGACATGGCCAGCGCACAGCCTAATAGCTTATGTAGGAGCGAGCTTGCTCGCGATGGTCTCAAGGACGACGCGTTTATTCAGACAAAGCGCGTTAACGTTGACGTCCATCGCGAGCAAGCTCGCTCCTACAAGTCTCCCTTTTTGCACAACCGCAGCTGTCAGTCGAACACGCCGAAGGTCATATAGCTGAACCACGAGCGGTCGCTGTTGTTGCCTTCCGCTTCGTGATTTTCTTCTTCGATCACGTCGCCATTGCCGTCTTTAGGCTTGAGCTCGGCCGGGATTGCGTCCTTGGCATCCTGGAACTGCTTCTGTACGTCCTGGTTGGCGCGGGTTTCGCCCGGTGGCAGTGGCGGACGGGACTCGATCAGGCCCAGGGTCGCCTTGCTCAGCCACGAACGGTTGTCGGCTTCGGCCACGGTCGGTACGAACTGACCGTCCACCAGCGTCGGGTGGTTCGGGTAGTTGAGCTTCAGGGTTTCCAGGCTGGTGGCTGCCAGTTCATCCAGGTGCAGGCGCTGGTAGGCCTCGGTCATCACCGCCAGGCCGTCGCCGACCGAAGGGGTTTCCTGGAAGTTTTCCACCACGTAACGACCACGGTTCGCGGCGGCGACATAGGCCTGACGGGTCAGGTAGTAGTCGGCCACGTGAATTTCGTAGGCCGCCAGCAGGTTGCGCAGGTAAATCATGCGCTGCTTGGCGTCTGGCGCGTAGCGGCTGTTCGGGAAGCGGCTGGTCAGTTGGGCGAACTCGTTATAGGAGTCGCGGGCGGCGCCCGGGTCGCGCTTGGTCATGTCCAGCGGCAGGAATCGCGCCAGCAGGCCGACGTCCTGGTCGAAAGAAGTCAGGCCCTTGAGGTAGTAGGCGTAATCGACGTTCGGATGCTGTGGGTGCAGGCGAATGAAGCGCTCAGCAGCGGACTTGGCCGCTTCTGGCTCGGTGTTCTTGTAGTTGGCGTAGATGAGCTCGAGTTGTGCCTGATCGGCATAACGACCGAACGGATAACGCGATTCCAGAGCCTTCAGCTTGGCAATGGCGCTGGTGTAGCTACTGTTGTCCAGGTCATTTTGAGCCTGTTGGTACAGCTCGACTTCACTGAGGTTTTCGTCTACGACTTCCTTCGATGAGCAAGCAGCGGTCAATGCGAGGATGGCGATCAGCAGCAGGTGTTTCACTTGCATGGCGGCTTGCGTCCCTATGACGGCCGCTGTCTTGGGCGTGGCCGTCCTGTTATGATGAGCGCCCCGTTGAATAGCCTCGGGGCAAAAGACGCCGTATTTAACCACAAGCGCGCAGCCGAAACCAAAGGCTGTGCCGACGCCTAGTCTGAGCATGTCCGATAAAATTGAACTTCGCGCAGAGGTGCCGTCCGAATTGGGCGGCCAACGCCTCGATCAAGTCGCCGCACAATTATTCGCTGAGCACTCGCGCTCGCGCCTTTCCGCCTGGATCAAAGACGGCCGCCTGACTGTGGATGGGGCGGTTATCCGCCCGCGAGACATCGTCCATGGCGGCGCCATCCTTGAGTTGACTGCCGAGCAGGAAGCTCAGGGTGAATGGGTCGCTCAAGACATTGCCCTGGACATCGTCTACGAAGACGACGACATCCTGGTGATCAACAAGCCTGCGGGCCTGGTGGTGCACCCGGCTGCCGGTCATGCCGATGGCACCTTGCTCAACGCCTTGCTGCACCACGTGCCGGACATTATCAATGTGCCCCGCGCCGGTATCGTGCATCGCCTGGACAAGGACACCACCGGTCTGATGGTGGTGGCCAAGACCATTCAAGCGCAGACGCAGCTGGTTACACAGTTGCAGAGCCGCAGCGTCAGCCGGATCTACGAGTGCATCGTGATCGGTGTGGTGACAGCCGGTGGCAAGATCAATGCGCCGATCGGTCGTCACGGCCAGCAGCGCCAGCGCATGGCCGTGATGGAAGGTGGCAAGCAAGCCGTTAGCCATTACCGCGTGCTTGAGCGCTTCCGCTCCCACACTCACGTGCGGGTGAAGCTGGAAACGGGTCGTACGCACCAGATTCGCGTGCACATGGCGCACATCAACTACCCGTTGGTCGGAGACCCTGCCTACGGCGGTCGTTTCCGTATCCCGCCGGCAGCCAACCCGACCATGGTCGAGTCGTTGAAAAGCTTCCCGCGTCAGGCGCTGCATGCGCGTTTCCTGGAACTGGATCATCCGACCACTGGTAAGCGCATGAGCTGGGAATCGCCTTTGCCGGAAGATTTCGTCTGGTTGCTGACCCTGCTCAAGCAAGACCGCGAGGCGTTCATCGGATGAGTGACTGGCTGATTCCTGACTGGCCCGCGCCGGCCGGGGTCAAAGCCTGTGTAACCACCCGTGCGGGCGGCGTCAGTATGGCGCCGTTCGACAGCCTCAACCTCGGCGATCACGTCGACGACAGCCCTGAAGCTGTTGCCGAGAATCGCCGTCGCCTTACCGAACATTTCTCGATTCAACCGGCCTGGTTGCAGCAGGTCCACGGCATTGTCGTGGCTCATGCCGATCCGAGCCGGGTGGACACTGCCGATGCCAGTTGGACTTCGACACCCGGCATTGCTTGCGCGGCGATGACGGCCGATTGCCTGCCAGCGCTGTTTTGCGACCGTGCCGGCACTCGTGTTGCGGCAGCTCATGCCGGTTGGCGCGGGTTGGCGGCGGGTGTGCTGGAAGCTACGCTCGACAGTCTGGCGGTACCGCCTGCCGAGGTATTGGTGTGGCTCGGTCCGGCCATTGGCCCACAAGCCTTTGAAGTCGGCCCGGAAGTGCGCGAAACCTTCGTGCAACAGTTGCCGCAAGCGGCTGAAGCCTTTGTACCGAGTCAAAACGCCGGGAAGTTCATGGCCGACATCTATATGTTGGCCCGCTTGCGTCTGGCGGCTCGCGGAGTAACGGCTGTTTATGGGGGCGGTTTCTGCACCGTGACCGACCCACGCTTCTTTTCTTATCGCCGTGCCTCTCGCACCGGTCGATTCGCCTCCCTGATCTGGCTCTCCCGCTAAGCTTCCCTGATCTGCATCAACGTCACGACGCTTGAAACTCCCAGAATCGACCACATCTATTGTGGTATCTGGCAGGTTTCTTCATTCAGGATGTTTTATAGGTCCGGCCTGCTCAAAAGGAAGGTGACCCATGCGTATAGACCGTTTAACCAGCAAATTGCAGTTAGCGTTGTCCGATGCCCAATCCCTGGCTGTCGGCCACGATCATCCGGCCATTGAACCGGCGCACTTGATGCAAGCCTTGCTCGAACAGCAGGGCGGCTCGATCAAACCCCTGCTGATGCAGGTGGGCTTCGACGTCAACAGCCTGCGTAAAGAGCTGACCAAAGAGCTCGACCAGCTACCGAAAATCCAGAACCCGACCGGCGACGTGAACATGTCGCAGGATCTGGCGCGCCTGCTCAATCAGGCCGACCGACTGGCCCAGCAAAAGGGCGACCAGTTCATCTCCAGTGAACTGGTGCTGCTCGCCGCCATGGACGAGAACAGCAAGCTCGGCAAACTGTTGCTCGGCCAGGGCGTGAGCAAGAAAGCCCTGGAAAATGCGATCAACAACCTGCGTGGTGGTGAGGCCGTCAATGACCCTAACCACGAAGAAGCGCGCCAGGCGCTGGATAAGTACACCGTCGACCTGACCAAGCGCGCCGAGGAGGGCAAGCTTGATCCGGTGATCGGTCGTGACGACGAAATTCGCCGCACAATCCAGGTGCTGCAACGCCGAACCAAGAACAACCCGGTATTGATCGGTGAGCCTGGTGTGGGTAAAACCGCCATCGCCGAAGGCCTGGCCCAGCGCATCATCAACGGTGAAGTGCCGGATGGCCTCAAGGGTAAACGCCTGCTGTCCCTGGACATGGGGGCGCTGATTGCCGGTGCCAAGTATCGCGGTGAGTTCGAAGAGCGCCTGAAATCCCTGCTCAATGAACTGTCGAAGCAGGAAGGGCAGATCATCCTGTTCATCGACGAACTGCACACCATGGTCGGCGCCGGTAAGGGCGAAGGTTCGATGGATGCGGGTAACATGCTCAAGCCGGCCCTGGCTCGCGGTGAGCTGCATTGTGTCGGTGCGACTACGCTCAACGAGTACCGCCAATATATAGAGAAGGATGCCGCCCTCGAGCGACGTTTCCAGAAAGTGCTGGTGGACGAGCCGAGCGAAGAGGACACCATCGCCATCCTGCGTGGCCTCAAAGAGCGCTATGAGGTTCACCACAAGGTGGCGATCACCGACGGCGCGATCATTGCCGCGGCCAAGCTCAGTCATCGTTACATCACTGACCGGCAGTTGCCCGACAAGGCCATCGACCTGATCGACGAGGCCGCCAGCCGCATCCGCATGGAGATCGACTCCAAGCCGGAAGTGCTGGACCGTCTGGAGCGTCGCCTGATTCAGCTGAAGGTGGAATCCCAGGCGCTGAAGAAAGAAAGCGACGACGCGGCGAAGAAGCGTCTGGAAAAATTGCAGGAAGAAATCGCACGTCTAGAGCGTGAGTACTCGGATCTCGAAGAAATCTGGAACTCGGAAAAAGCCGAAGTCCAGGGTTCGGCGCAGATCCAGCAGAAAATCGAGCAGTCTCGTCAGGAACTGGAAGCGGCCCGCCGCAAAGGCGACCTGAACCGCATGGCCGAGTTGCAGTACGGGGTGATCCCGGACCTGGAGCGCAGCCTGCAAATGGTCGACCAGCATGGCAAAGCCGAAAACCAGTTGCTGCGTAGCAAGGTGACTGAAGAAGAGATCGCCGAAGTCGTGTCGAAGTGGACCGGTATTCCGGTGTCGAAAATGCTCGAAGGCGAGCGCGACAAGCTAATGAAGATGGAAAGCCTGTTGCACCAGCGTGTGATTGGCCAGGATGAAGCTGTCGTGGCGGTTTCCAACGCGGTGCGGCGTTCCCGCGCCGGGTTGTCCGACCCGAACCGGCCGAGCGGCTCGTTCATGTTCCTCGGCCCTACCGGTGTCGGTAAAACCGAGCTATGCAAGGCTTTGGCCGAATTCCTCTTTGATACTGAAGAGGCGATGGTGCGGATCGACATGTCCGAGTTCATGGAGAAACACTCCGTGGCTCGCTTGATCGGTGCGCCACCAGGCTACGTGGGGTATGAAGAGGGCGGTTACCTGACCGAAGCCGTACGTCGCAAGCCGTATTCGGTGATCCTCATGGACGAAGTCGAGAAGGCGCACCCGGATGTGTTCAACATCTTGCTGCAAGTGCTTGAGGATGGTCGTCTTACCGACAGCCATGGCCGCACGGTGGATTTCAAGAATACCGTGATTGTCATGACTTCCAACCTGGGGTCAGTGCAGATCCAGGAGCTGGTCGGTGACCGTGAGGCGCAGCGTGCAGCGGTGATGGATGCGATCTCCACGCACTTCCGGCCAGAGTTCATTAACCGGGTCGACGAAGTGGTGATCTTCGAGCCACTGGCGCGAGACCAGATCGCCGGCATTACCGAGATCCAGTTGGGTCGTCTACGCAGCCGCCTGACCGAGCGCGAGCTGAAGCTTGATCTCAGCCCTGAGGCCATGGACAAGCTGATCGCGGTCGGTTACGACCCGGTGTACGGCGCACGGCCGCTCAAGCGAGCGATCCAGCGCTGGATCGAAAACCCGCTGGCGCAGTTGATCCTGTCCGGTCGATTCATGCCGGGCGATACCGCTCACGGTGTGGTGGAAAACGACGAAATCGTCTTCGTCTGATCCATTACGGCGGCAAAATCGAAAAGGCCTCGCATAACGAGGCCTTTTTTTCGTTAGGCTGTTGAACTCAAAGGAAAAGGCTTGTAAAGTGCGCCCCGCAGTCAGTCACCCGCCAGGGTTTCCGCTCCCCAAGCAGGAATCCAAAATAAGTTGCAAATCATTAACTTGAAAGCAATTTAGGGGGTTGACAGAGGTGCTGAAGATTGTAGAATAGCGCGCCTCAGACACACGAACGCAGCGATGCGAACGGGTCGAAGAGAACGCAGTAAAGCTTCAAAGTTGTAAATTGAAATGTGTAGTTCCGTGATAGCTCAGTCGGTAGAGCAAATGACTGTTAATCATTGGGTCCCAGGTTCGAGTCCTGGTCACGGAGCCAATTTCAAACCGGGGTATAGCGCAGTCCGGTAGCGCGCCTGCTTTGGGAGCAGGATGTCAGGAGTTCGAATCCCCTTACCCCGACCATTTTTGGGTCGTTAGCTCAGTTGGTAGAGCAGTTGGCTTTTAACCAATTGGTCGTAGGTTCGAATCCCACACGACCCACCATTTTTGAAACCAGTTAGCGCTGGAATCGAATCTTAAGATCAGAGGCCAAAAGCGCTGATCGAAGAAGGCGCCTTCAAGGGTGCCTTTTTTTTACCGGGGTATAGCGCAGTCCGGTAGCGCGCCTGCTTTGGGAGCAGGATGTCAGGAGTTCGAATCCCCTTACCCCGACCATATTAAAAATCCTCGTATCGAAAGATACGGGGATTTTTTTTGCTTTCAAAAATACTGGGCGTGCCGCAAACCCTGTGGGAGCGAGCTCGCTCCCACAGGTTTACATCAGTGCAGCTTGAGTCGAGGCTCGGTGCCGCGTCCGATCTTGCTGCCCAGCATCAGCATCGCCGTGCGGAACGGCCCGTACAACGCCATTTGGTGCATGCGATATAGCGACACGTAGAACATCCGCGCCAGCCAGCCTTCGAGCATCACGCTGCCGGTGAGGTTGCCCATCAAGTTACCCACAGCCGAAAAACGCGACAGCGAGATCAGCGAACCGTAGTCGGTGTATTTGTACTCCGGCAGTGCCTTGCCTTCGATGCGCAGTTTCAGCGATTTAGCCAGCAACGAAGCCTGTTGGTGAGCAGCCTGGGCGCGTGGCGGCACATTGCGGTCGCTGCCCGGTTGCGGGCAGGCGGCGCAGTCACCGAACGCAAAGATGTTTTCGTCACGGGTGGTTTGCAGGGTCGGCAGCACTTGCAGTTGATTGATGCGGTTGGTTTCCAGGCCATCGATGTCCTTGAGGAAACCCGGTGCGCGAATCCCGGCGGCCCAGACCTTCAGGCTAGCGTTGATCACTTTACCGTCGGCGGTAATCAAGGCGTCAGCCGTCACTTCGCTGACCGCTGCATTGGTCATGACGTTGACCCCGAGTTTCTCCAGGGTTTTATGCACAGGCCCGCCAATCCGCTCCGGCAGCGCTGGCAGGACTCGTGGCCCGGCTTCGATCAGAGTGATGTGCATGTTTTCCGGTTTGATCCGGTCCAGCCCATAGGCTGCCAATTCATGGGCGGCGTTGTGCAGCTCGGCGGCCAGTTCGACCCCGGTGGCACCGGCGCCGACGATGGCCACGCTGATTTGTTCGACTGTGTCGGTCTGACCGGCGTGAGCGCGCAAATAGTGATTGAGCAGTTGCTGGTGGAAACGCTCGGCCTGTTTACGGGTGTCGAGGAACAGGCAGTGCTGCGCCGCGCCCTGGGTGCCGAAATCGTTGGTGGTGCTGCCGACGGAGATCACCAACGAGTCGTAAGGCACTTCGCGGGCCGGCACCAGCTCCAGACCGGCTTCGTCATAGGTGGCGGCCAGTTGGATTTTTTTCTTCGCGCGATCGAGCCCGCTCATGCGCCCCAGCTGAAACTCGAAGTGGTTCCATTTGGCCTGGGCAACATAGTTGAGTTCATCTTCTGAGGAGTTCAGGGAACCGGCCGCCACTTCGTGCAACAACGGTTTCCAGATGTGGGTCAGGTTCGAGTCGACCAGCATCACACTGGCCGTGCCGCGCTTGCCCAGAGTCTTACCCAGACGGGTAGCCAACTCCAGACCGCCGGCGCCGCCGCCAACGATGACAATACGATGAGTCATGGGGATATCTCGCAAGGCTAAAGGAAATCTTTGTCTTCATTACCCAAGCGAGCGCAAGGCAGCTCATAGCGTCAGGTAACTGATAAGTCGGCTCAACAGGCCCAGACCAATGGTCACTGCCAATACCAGTACAAGGAGCATCCACGGCCGGAAAGGCCGGCGCTCGACTTGGTGCTGGGACAACTGCAGGTACTCTTCGACATGCTTCTGGTCGTCGGGGTTCAGGCGGCTGGTCATATCGGGCCTCGTCAGGGGTAGACGTTGCTGAATGTGTAGAAGCTACAGTGTTTTTTACCCGGGGTTGAACGCAGCATAGCCGCTGTCCGGAACGGGTTCGACGATCACAATATCGTCCAGGCGAATGATTCCACTTTGTAACACCCGGGCGGTGATTCCGCCATGTCCGCGCACGGCCTGAAAGGTGCCGATGCCCAGGTTGCTTTCAAGACGCGCACAGGGCTGGCACCAGCCGGTGGTTTCGAACGTTGCCTGGCCAATCCGGAAGCGGCGGCCTTTGAGGCTGAACAGGTTGATGCCGCTGATAACGAGATTGCGCCGCAGATCTTCAGGCCGGACCGGATGATCCTGCGCTCGCCCCATCAATGCGCTGATCACGGCCAGGTGCTCCCATTGAATCAGCGTCACCTGCCGCGCATTGCGCACGCCGGGGCGGGCGTGGTCGCCGGTCAGGCCGGCCTCCAGGCGCGCTTCCACGGCATCGAGTTCAAGCATCTGCGAACGTGATTGCGCACGCACGCCGATCCAGCGTACACGACCTTGTTGCGGCACCTCGGCGATCAGCTCCTGCAGCGGGCTCACAGGCTGATCCCGACGTCAAAAACAATGCTGCGCCCCAGGTTGCTGCGCAAGAAGTCCGGCGCATCCGGGTGAGCGAACAGCACGCGGGCGAAGGTCGGCCCAACCAATGACAGCGAACGCCAGCCCTGACGCAGGTATTCGGTCGGCGGGGGGAAATGGCTGTTGAGGTCTAGCACTTCGCGTTTGAGGCTGGCAAAGGCAATGATGTCCAATTCACCCAGATCCATGCCGCGTTCTTTGTAGTTGTGCGCTTTTTTGCGCAAGGTCGGCGCCAATCGCAGCAAGAACTCGTTGGCGGGGATGCGTCGTGGCTTGGCCTCGCGGCGCACCAGTTGGCTGAGGGAAAACGCGCTGCGGCGGCGTTGCAGTTCGTCGCGCCATTCATCGTTGAGGCGTCGGCCCTCGTCGAGGACGAAGAACACTTCGAAACTGGCATCGCGAAACAACACATCCGGCGGTTCCCCGGCGGGGGCGAACTCATCGGCACGATAGGGAATGTTCAAGCCTTGCAGCAGGCGCTGGCAGACCCAACGCTCGCGCTCCCATTTGCGGGCATTGGACAGGAAGGCGTTGGCCTGCTCGGCCGCGATGGTCAGCAGGCGTAAGTAATCTGAGTCATCCATAGGCCCAAGCTTAGCGTTCAAATGTGATCGCAAAGAAGACAATTTGTCGGAGAGGCTCATAGCCTTCCGTTCCCATGCCCGTTTCAGGGCCCTGCACAAAATGGATAGTGATCTGCGCGCACTGGCTATTGCCTCGTCTCGGGCGACTCTACCCTCGGCTGTACGGACGTAAGCCGTGTTACCGACGCTCTAAAAAAACAACAACAAGAGATATACGCCATGCGCAAGATCGACGTACATGAGGTTATCGACAACGCTCGTTTCAACCGCTTTCACTGGATGGTGCTGTTCTGGTGTGCCCTGATCATCATCTTCGACGGTTACGATCTGGTGATCTACGGCGTGGTTTTGCCGATGCTGATGAAAGAGTGGGGGCTCAGCCCCCTGCAAGCCGGTGCACTGGGCAGCTATGCACTGTTCGGCATGATGTTTGGCGCGCTGTTCTTCGGTCCGCTGTCGGACAAGATCGGCCGCAAGAAGGCCATCACGATCTGCGTAATGCTCTTCAGTGGCTTCACCGTACTCAATGGTTTCGCCCGAAATCCCACTGAATTCGGCCTCTGTCGCTTCATTGCCGGGCTCGGCATTGGCGGCGTGATGCCTAACGTCGTGGCACTGATGAACGAGTACGCGCCGAAAAAAATCCGCAGCACGCTGGTCGCGATCATGTTCAGCGGTTACTCGGTGGGTGGCATGCTGTCCGCCGGACTGGGCATTGTGCTGATCCCGAGTTTCGGCTGGCAGTCGGTGTTTTACGTGGCGGTCTTGCCGCTGCTGTTGTTGCCGTTGATCATGTATTTCCTGCCCGAATCGGTGGGCTTCATGTTGCGTCAGGGGCGTAATGAAGAGGCGCGCAACATTCTTCAGCGCATCGATCCGGTCTACGTCGCGCAACCGTCTGACCAATTGCACATGGCCGAAGTGAAAGGCACGGGCACCCCGGTGTTGCAGTTGTTCCGTGAAGGCCGTGCGCTGCGCACGCTAATGTTGTGGCTGGCATTTTTCTGCTGCCTGTTGATGGTGTACGCGCTGAGTTCCTGGCTGCCGAAACTGATGGCCAACGCCGGTTACAGCCTGGGTTCGAGCCTGTCGTTCCTGCTGGTGTTGAACTTCGGGGCGATCTTCGGCGCAGTCGGCGGCGGGGTGCTGGGCGACAAACTCAATCTGCCGCGGGTGCTGGCGGTGTTTTTCGCCATGGCGGCGGTGTCGATCACGCTGTTGGGCTTCAACAGCCCGATGCCAGTGTTGTACCTGCTGATCGCCATTGCGGGTGCCACCACCATTGGTTCACAGATTCTCTTGTACGCCTGCGCCGCGCAGTTTTACTCCATGACGATTCGTTCTACCGGGCTGGGCTGGGCGTCGGGTATTGGGCGTAACGGGGCCATCGTCGGTCCGCTGCTGGGTGGCGCCTTGCTCGGGATCAGCCTGCCACTGCAACTGAACTTCATGGCGTTTGCCTTGCCCGGTGCGGTGGCGGCCCTGGCCATGACCGTGTTCGCCGTCAGCAGCCGACGCAGCGTTGCTGGCGTCAACTCAGCGTTGTCAGCGACCGGTGCCTGAATCATGAAAGTGTTTTTCCAGGACTTCTCGTTGTCAGCCGCCGTGGCTGGATTCATTGCGACGGTGATTTCCTACGCCGGCCCGTTGGTGATCATCTTTCAGGCGGCAGAAGCGGCACATCTTTCGCGGGAAGTGTTGTCGTCCTGGATTTGGGCGATCTCCATTGGCAGCGCTGTGCTCGGTATCGGTTTGAGCCTGCGCTACCGCGTTCCGGTGATCATCGCCTGGTCGGCGCCGGGCTCGGCGTTGCTGGTGACGCTGTTGCCGGACATCTCCATGGCAGAGGCGGTGGGGGCTTATTTGCTCAGCAGCCTGATCATTTTCGTGGTCGGGATCTCGGGGGCTTTCGACCGGATCATCAGCAAACTGCCGGCAGCCATTGCGGCGGCGATGCTGGCGGGGATCCTGTTCAGTTTCGGTACCGGGTTGTTCGTGTCGATGCAACGCAAGCCGTTGTTGGTGCTGGCGATGTTTGCCACGTACCTGATCTGCAAGCGGGTGATGCCGCGTTATGCGGTGATGATGGTGTTGTTGGTGGGGTGTTCGATTGCCGCGTTCACCGGTGATTTGCATCGTGAAGCGCTGGTGATCGGCCTGGCCACGCCGGTGTGGATCACGCCCGAGTTCAGCTTGGGCGCGATCCTGAACATCGCCTTGCCGCTGGTGATGGTGGCGCTGACCGGTCAGTTCGTGCCCGGCATGGCGGTGCTGCGCGCGAGTGGATATCCAACGCCGGCAAGCCCGATCATCGCCAGTAGCGCGCTGGGCACGGCATTGCTGGCGCCGTTTGGTTGCCATGGACTGAATCTGGCGGCGATCACCGCAGCGATCTGCACCGGTCACGAATCCCACGAAGATCCTCGCAAACGCTACGTGGCCGGGGTCGTTGGCGGCCTGTGCTACCTGCTGCTGGGGATCTTCGGCGCCACGCTGGTCTCGCTGTTTTCTGCGTTCCCCAAAGAGTTGATCGCGGCGCTGGCCGGACTGGCCCTGTTCGCCGCCATTGCGGGTGCGTTGATGGGCGCGATGGCGGTGCCGAGCGATCGTGAAGCCGCGCTGGTGACCTTTCTGGTCACGGCTTCGGGCATGTCGTTGTTCGGTTTGTCCGCGGCGTTCTGGGGGCTGATTTTCGGCATGGTCACCCATGTGCTGTTGAGCGCCCGTCGTCCCTTTCCCCTTCGCAAATCCACTGCAACTGAAGTCCTTCAACCAGTCGATCAATAACAATAAGAGAAAAACGATGAAACAGATTCTCCCAACAACCGGTTCGGCGTTGTCCCTGGCTGTCGTCTCGAGTTTTTCCACGGGCACGATGGCCGCTGAAAAAGGCTTTATCGAAGACACCACCGCGACGTTGCAGGCGCGCAATTACTACTTCAGCCGCGACTATTCCGACATCGTCGGCGCCAACCAGCAATCGAAGGCCGAAGAGTGGGCGCAGGGCTTCATTCTCAATGTGAAGTCCGGATACACCCAGGGGACCGTCGGGTTTGGGGTGGATGTCATCGGCTTGCTCGGTCTCAAGCTCGACAGCGCCCCGGACCGGACCAATACCGGTTTGCTGCCGGTGCAGGACGACGGCCGCGCGGCTGACAACTACAGCCGTCTGGAAGGTGCGTTGAAGATGCGCTACTCCAAGACAGAGCTGAAAGTCGGTGAGCTGCAACCCAATCTGCCAGTGTTGGCATTCAGCGATATTCGCCTGCTGCCACCGAGCTATCAGGGCGCAAGCATCACCTCCAACGAGATCAATGGCCTGACGTTGCAGGGTGGTCACTTGAGTTCAACCAGCCTGCGCAACGAGGCAGGCGACGAAAAGATGCAAGCGATGCTGGGTCATGTTCCGCAGCGTCAGGTCAGCAGTGACGGTTTCAATTTTGCCGGCGCTGATTATGCCTTCAACGACAAGCGCAGCTCGGTCAGCGCCTGGTACGGGCAACTGGAAGATATCTACAACCAGCGTTTTCTGGGTTTAAAGCACAGTGAGCCGGTGGGCGACTGGATCCTCGGCGCCAACCTCGGTTACTACGATTCGCGCGAGGACGGCAAAAAACTGCTGGGCAACATCGTCAACCAGGCGTTCTTCTCGTTGCTGTCGGCCAAGCGTGGCGGCCATACGTTTTACGTCGGCTATCAGGGCATGTTCGGTGACAGTGCATTCCCACGGGTGTTTGCCAACATCTCGCCACTGGGCAACGAAGTGCCGACCTACGAGTTCGCCTTCACCGATGAACGTTCCTGGCAGGCGCGCTATGACTACGACTTCGCGGCGCTCGGTGTACCGGGGCTGACCAGCACCGTGCGCTACATCAGTGGCAATAACGTCGATACCGGCAAGGGCTATGAAGGCAAGGATCGCGAGCGTGACCTGGACATCGGCTATGTGCTGCAGAGCGGCAGCCTCAAAGGTCTTGGCATCCGTGTGCGCAACGCGATGGCGCGTTCAAACTACCGCAGTGATATTGACGAGAACCGTTTGATCCTCAGCTACACGTGGACCTTGCTGTGAGCCATTGATCACAGGTTGCTGGTGCAATCACCGATGACGTTGTAGGTCACGCGGCGGGTCTGGCCCTGATGATCGACATACACCATGGTCGCCGGTACGACCCCGCACGCGGTCGCGGTGTCCGACACAGAAACCACCTTGGCGATGTCCAGTGGCTGCGCCGGGTTGTACAGGACTGCGAGGGGCTCGTTGTCGGCGGCCATGGCCGAGGTGGCGACTACGGTCAGCAACAGGCTGATCAACGTTTTCATCTTGGCGTGCTCCGGGTCGGTTCTGATGTCTGAATTTTAGTCTTTGCCACCGACGGATAAAGGGGCGAACGGCGGATGCAGCCTTACATAAAACGTAACAGTGATCGCCCGAGGGGGGGCTTATGGATGTGCTTAACAACTTGCGCGTGTTCATCCGGGTGGTGGACTGCGCCAGTTTCACCGGGGCTGCCGATGCACTGGATCTGTCGACCGCGCAGGTATCCCGATTGGTCGCGGATCTGGAGGGGCATGTTCAGGCGCGTCTGCTGCAACGCACCACGCGGCGCTTGAGCCTGACCGATGCCGGCGAACGTTTCCTGCTGCGCAGCCGGCAAATCGTCGAAGCCATGGATGAGGCGACGGCCGAGGCCCGCGGCGCTCATATCAATCCGGCTGGACGCCTGCGGGTGCACAGCATGAACGGCCTGGGTGTGCTGCTCACACCGTTGATCGCCCGCTACAGCGAGCTTTATCCCGATGTGGTGTTCGAACTGACCTTGTCGCAGTGCAATCCCGATCCACTGGTGGAAGGTCACGATGTGGTGATTTCGATTGCTCCCGAACTGGCCGACTCGCAAATGGTTGCGCAAGCCATCGGGCAAATCTACAGCGTGCCCTGTGCCGCCCCGACTTACTTGCAACGCCGGGGTGTGCCGCAGCAGCCGCTGGCGCTGAACGATCATCAATGCCTGCGCATGCTCGACCCGCTGTACAGCGATCAATGGCTGTTTCAGGACGAGCACGGCGAGCATGCCGTCAGTCCGGCCAAGACCTTTCAGTGCAATGTTGCCGAGTCGATGGTCAAGGCGTCGGAGGCGGGCATGGGCATCAGCCTGCTGCCGTTCTACACCGCGACGCGGCCCTTGAGCGACGGCACGTTGCTGCGCGTGTTACCTGCATGGCGCCTGCGCGAACGCAACGTGTATGCGCTGTATCCTTCGCGACGCTTTCTCGATGCCAAGGTCCGCACTTGGGTGGACTTTCTCAAGTCAGAGCTACCTAAGCTGTTCGCTGAACATGACGCGGTGATGAGCGATCCGCGGCATTGGGCTTGAAGTCGAAGGGCAGGCGAGCGGCGGTGTAGACTGAGTGTCTGTTGTTTTTCACCTGGGAGGCGCGCGTAGCCATGATCGGTGCAGAGTTGCTGTCATCGCAAACCCTTGCGGTCGGCTGGCTGATCTATGTGCCGGTGTTGATTTGGGCGATCTGTCGCGCGCCGTGGGTTGAACTGTTCACCGACAGCCGTCGTCAGCATCTGCTGTTTGGAACGGTGTTTGCGCTGTTTCTGTTGTGGCTGGTGCGACGCGACTTTGATACCGGCGTGTCTTACCACTTCATCGGCATGACAGCGGTGACGCTACTGCTGGACTGGCCTATGGCGCTGGTCGGCGGGTTGGTGGCGCAAATGGGACTGGTGCTGCTCGGGCGTCAGGACCTGCTGGCGGTAGGGGTCAATGGCGCGCTGTTGATTGCGCTGCCAGTACTGGTCACCGAGTGCTGCGCCATTCTGGTGGAGCGGGCGCAACCGCGAAATCCCTTCGTGTATATCTTCGTTTCCGGATTCTTTGCCGCCGCACTGTCCGCGTTGCTGTGCCTGCTGCTGGCGCTGTGGTTGCTGTGGTTCGATGAGCGTTTCGAGATGCCGTACTGGCTTGAGGATTTTGTCGGTTACCTGTGGCTGATCATTTTTCCCGAGGCGTTTATCAACGGCATGGTGGTCAGTGCGTTGGTGGTGTTCTGCCCGGAATGGCTGGAGACGTTCAACCGCACGCGCTACCTCTCGGCCCCCTGGAAGGATGACGATCCCAAGTCCTGATTCGCATCAAATCCTGAAATCGTCACGATCAGGATCAGTGACGGGGGTCGAAGTCACCACTGAACATCTCGTCCTCGGCATCGGGAGCCACTGGGATCTTGTGTTCTTCGGACGCCCAGGCGCCAAGGTCGATCAGTTTGCAGCGGTCGGAGCAGAAGGGCCGGAATTTGCTCTCGGCGGTCCATTCCACGGGGGCGCCACAGGTTGGGCATTCGACGGTTGTTGGTTGGCTCATGACTGGCCTCCACGCAAAGTAAGATAAAAGTGATGCAGGCGTTCGACCTCGCTGTGCAACCAGGCAAGGTCGCGGTCATTGACCACGACGTCGTCGGCATGGCTCACGCGATTCTGGCGGCTGGACTGGGCCTTGAGAATCGCCTGGACTTGCTGTTCGCTGGTTTGGTCTCGTTGCAGAGTGCGTTCAATCTGCAATTGTTCCGGGGCATCAATCACTAGAACCCGTTGGGTCATGGCGTATTGACCGGACTCGATCAGCAGTGGCGAAACCAGAATCGCATAAGGCGATTTTGCCAGCGCCAGGTGGTGTGCGATTTCCTCCCCGATCAGTGGATGCAGGAGGGCCTCCAGCCAGCGGCGCTCTTCAGGCACTTCGAAGATCAATTTGCGTAGCGCAGCGCGGTCCAGTTGCCCGTCGGCCTGCAACACAGCGGGGCCGAAGTGCTCGGCAATCTGTGCCAGTGCCGGGCGGCCAGGTTCGACTACCCAGCGAGCGGCATGGTCGGCGTCGACCACATGCACGCCCAGGTCGATGAAGTGTTGGGCCGCGGCACTCTTGCCGCTGCCTATGCCACCGGTCAGGCCGAGAATCCAGGGTTTTTCCACAGGGGTATTCATTTCAAACCGACAAACTGCCAATAGAGGTCGGTTATTTGACCACCCCAGAGCAAGGCAATCCAGCCGGCAATGGCCAGATAGGGACCGAAAGGGATCGGAGTCGACGTTTTTGCACTGCGCCAGCGCAGCATCATCAAGCCGATAATGGCACCCACCAGCGAGGACAAAAGGATGGTCAGTGGCAAAATCTGCCAGCCACCCCAGGCGCCCAGCATCGCCAGCAGCTTGAAATCACCGTAGCCCATGCCGTCTTTGCCCGTGATCAGCTTGAACAGCCAGAACACCGACCACAGCACGCTGTAGCCGGCTATCGCACCCCAAAGCGCCTCGTGCAACGACACGAACAGGCCAAAACTGTTGACGATCAACCCCAGCCACATCAACGGCAGCACCAGTACGTCCGGCAATATCTGATGTTCTGCGTCGATCAGGCTCATCGCCAGCAAACCCCAGCTCAGGACCAGCACCAGGCCGGCCGGCCAACCGAAGCCGAAGTGCCAGGCGACAAACGCCGACAGCGCGCCACAGGCCAGTTCGGTCAACGGGTAGCGCGGGCTGATTGCCGTCGCGCAGGCTGAACAGCGGCCGCGCAAAAACACATAACTGAGCAGTGGAATGTTTTCCCAGGCGCGGATTCGGTGACCGCAGTGCGGGCACTGGGAATGGGGCAGCAGCAGGTTAAAGGTCGGTACCGGCGTTTCGCCAGGCAACCCGAGAATGTCATGGGCCTGCACACGCCACTCGCGTTCGAGCATTTTCGGCAGGCGCCAGATCAGCACATTGAGGAAGCTGCCGACCAACAGGCCGGTGATGCCTGCGAGAAGGACAAAGGCCAGCGGATAGTGAGTCAGAATTTCATTCAAGGGCATGTCAGATCGCTGAGCCGAGTTGGAAGATGGGCAGGTACATGGCAACTACCAGTCCACCGACGATAGCACCCAGCACCACCATGATGAACGGTTCCATCAGGCTGGTGAGGTTATCGACCATGTTATCGACATCGTCTTCGTAGAACCCCGCGACTTTGTCGAGCATATTGTCCAGAGCACCGGACTCTTCGCCGATGGCAGTCATTTGTATCGCCATGTTCGGAAAGACGCCGGAGGTACGCATGGCGAAGTTCAATTGCATGCCGGTCGAAACGTCCTGCCGGATGCGTAGTACCGCACGCTTGAACACGATATTGCCGGTCGCGCCGGCCACTGATTCCAAGGCCTCCACCAATGGCACGCCGGCAGCGAAAGTGGTCGACAGCGTACGGGCGAACCGGGCAACCGCGGACTTGTACATCAACGTGCCCACCAGCGGCAGTTTCAGCAGCCAGGTGTCCATCCGGTCACGAAAGGCCGGGGATGTATTGAGGGCATGGCGCACACCAAAGGTCATTGCGATCAGTGCGCCAAGGACCGTCCACCACCAGGCCTGCATGAATTGCGACAGGCCAATGACCATCACGGTGAAGGCCGGCAGTTCGGCGCCAAAGCCTTTGAACACTGATTCGAACTGCGGCACGACATTGATCAGCAGAATCCCGGTGACAACCGCCGCGACGAACACCACCACCAACGGGTAGGTCATGGCTTTCCTGACCTTGGCCTTGAGGCTTTCGCTTTTTTCCTTGTAGGTCGCGACCCGCTCCAAAAGGGTGTCGAGGGCACCGGCCTGCTCGCCGGCATCCACCAGGTTGCAATACAGTTCATCGAAATACCGGGGGTTCTTGCGCAGGGCGGCGGCGAAGCTGTTGCCTGCCGCGACTTCCTGTTTCAGTTCGTCCACCAGCGTGCGCATGGCCGGATTGTCCAAGCCTTCGCCGATGATGTCGAACGACTGCAGCAACGGCACGCCGGCCTTCATCATCGTCGCCATTTGCCGGGTGAACAGGGCAATGTCCCGGGCCTTGATGCGCTTGCCCATGTTGAAAACCGACTGGGTTTTTTTACGAACCTTGCCGGGATTGATGCCTTGCTTGCGCAGTTTCGCCCTGATCAGCGCCGGGTTCTGACCGCTGAGCTCACCGGTTACCTGTGTGCCTTTGCGGTCAATGCCCTCCCATGCATACACGCTGATTTTCGCTGCCTTGACCGCCATGTTCAGTCCTGGGTAATCCGCTTGAGTGGGTCTTATAGCCTAGTCAAACGATGGAGCCAAACCGGCAAGGGTGAGGTGACAAAAAACGTCAGATAGTGCTGATCCTGGCAGAAGGAAAGGCCTTCACGGCGGCCACGCCCTCTGCCAACAGGGGCTTCTGGCCTTGGCACAGGCTGTGCTGCCAAGGGGCAGGTCATGAGCCTTCGACTCATGCATGGAGCTTGTACATGAACAATCAAAAAGGTTTTACCCTGATCGAGCTGCTCGTCGTGGTGGCGATCATCGGGATCCTGGCCACACTGGGTTTGCCGATGTATTCCAAATACCAGGCTCGGGCCAAGGTCACGGCGGCCCTGGCCGAGCTGACTGCAATGAAGGTGCCGTTCGAGGATGTAATCAATCAGGGGGGCACGCCGACTATTGCCAACGTGGCGCCTGCCGGTGAGACCTCGACCACCCACTGCGCCCTGTCTGTGACGGCTACAACGCCGGCGGGAGGGGGATCAATCGTTTGTACGTTGCACAATGCCCCGGGGGTGGTCCAGGGCAAAACCGTCACTCTGACACGGGAGGAAGCCAAAGGCTGGTCATGTAAGAGCAGCGTTTCCCAGGATTACTTGCCTAAAGGGTGTTCCGGTTCTGCGGCATGAATTGCTGAACCAAGTCCCCGCTTTTGCGGGGTTTTCCTGTTAGTCGACCCGTCGTCAAATACCGCAGATAAAGCTCAGAAATTTCAGCATCTTAGGAACTTTCCATAAACCCGCAACTTGCATGCAGTGTTTCGGCTTCTCGTGCATTTTGCATGATTTCGAAAATGACCTAATTGCATAAATTGTTGATTTATAAAGGTTTAATTCTTGTTTCAAAGTTGGCACAGCGTTCGCAATATCCCTGGTAACCCTGCCGACATGACACCCGGCAGACTTTTCCGAAAAACAGGAGTTACTCGTATGAAGAAGTTCGCTATCACTGCCGCTGCTGCTACCGCGCTGACCCTGACCCTGACCCTGGCCAACGCCGCGTTCGCTCAAACCACTCAGGCAACCCAGTCGCCAATGGTGCTGGCTGCCGGTGAAATGACCGAAGCGAAAGAAGCTACTTCCGACACCTGGATCACCACCAAAGTCAAAAGTGACCTGATGACCGAAAAAGGCATTCCAGGCACCGATATCAAAGTCGAAACCAACAAAGGCGTCGTATCGCTGTCGTCCACCGTGGCGGTCACCGACGCGCAGAAAACCACCGCCGTGGCCATCACCAAGAAAATCAAAGGCGTCAAAGCGGTTTCCGCTGACGGCCTGAAAGCCGAGTAAGGCAAGGCTTCTCGCCTGGACCGGGAGAAGGTGCGACAGACGGGCCGAGTCATACGTCTGTTGCAACCTGAGTGTTCATGCGAAGGGCCAAAAGGAGTTTGGCCACCACAGGCCCCGGGCATTTTTGCCGGGGCCTGTTCTATGTGTAGCGCTGAAAACCCAATGTGGGAGCGGGCTTGCTCCCACATTGGATAGTGCTAATTAATGGTTCCTCACGCATTCCGGGGAAACTGTAGGAGCCGGCTTGCCGGCGATGGACTCAAGTGTGCCGCGTCTATCTAGTTCACGCGCGTTATCGTTAACGGCCATCGCTGGCAAGCCAGCTCCTACAAGGGACCGCGTCCGAGTCGACAATGAGGGGGCCTCCAAACCAGTGAAAGCCCCAAAATCAATTGCCGCGTTTGCTGGTGATCTGTTTCAGCCGGTTGCCTTCGAATCGCAAGTATTGATACATGCCACCCTTCGGTCCGTAGGTCCATTCCTCGACCTGAAACTCCTCGCGCCGATCTGCGCTGCGCTTGTAGCCCAGCAGGTCGCGACTGACCGGCTCGCCGCATTTCTGGAGGACCTCACTCGAACGGTCGCCGACGTTGATCAATTGGCTGCCACAGCGCAGGGTATCGGTCGCCCAGGCCTGACTGGCTGATAGCGCCAGAACCAGGCCTGTCAGCAACCGCCGGATCATCATTCGGCATCCAGATGCATCGGAGTTATCACGCGGCCGTCACTTTCTGCTTCGCCGAGATTGGCATCAATGAAGTACACCCGGTCGTCTTCCAGCTGGGCCTTGTCGACCAGGTAGTCCTTGATGCTGCTGGCGCGTTCCTGACCCAGTTGACGCAACAGCACGTCACTTGAGCTCCAGAATTTGATGACCTCGGCACGCATTTTCGCGGTGCGCTCTTCCTTGCCCAGATCCTTCCATTCCGCAGGGGGCTGGGTTTTCAGGCGGGTGCGGTAGATACCCTCGAGCAGCGGGCCTTTTTCCCCGTCCGGCACTTCCAGCAACGATGCCTGGGCCGGGACCTTGTCACCGCGGCGCTGGAGCATTTTGTAGTAGTTGTACTGGTATTCACGTTCCAGGCGTTGTTCGGCGATCAGCGGGCCATCGCTGCTCTGGGCGGCGGTGCCTTCGATTTCCAGGCGCAGGGCGGGGCGTTCCTTGAGTGCCTTGGAGAGTTTGTCCAGAGCGCCTTCGGCGTCCTTGCTCAGGTCGCTGGAACCGGCAGCGAACGACACACTGCCCAGATCTTCCGCGCCACCACCGTTGACCAGCCCACCAATGAGCTTGAACGGCGCTGCCGCGGCTTTGACGATCAGGTTACGCAGGGTCTGCCAGACAATCGGCATGATGCTGAATTGCGGATTGTTCAGGTCGCCGGTGACCGGCAGTTCGATGGAAATCTTGCCGTCGACGTCCTTGAGCAAGGCAATAGCCAGTTTCAGCGGCAGGCTCACGGCATCCGGGCTGTCGACTTTTTCACCGAGTTGCAGCTGTTCAACCACCACTTTGTTTTCAGCTTTGAGCTGGCCCTTGGTGATCTGGTAGTGCAGGTCGAGATTCAGCCGGCCTTTGCGGATTCGATAGCCGGCGAACTTGCCGGAGTAGGGCGTCAGCGTGGTCAGTTCCACGCGTTTGAAGCTGGTGGCGATGTCGAGGCTGGCCATCGGGTCGAACGGATTGACGGCGCCCTTGATGGTCACCGGCGCGTAGCGATCGACCTTGCCCTTGACGTCGACACCGGCCGGTTTCGGCTGGCGGCTGTCGATGGTGCCAATCTGCCCGTTGAGTTGCTGGATGGCAGTGGCGAAGTTCGGCGTCAGGCTGAAGTCGGCGAAGTTGGCCGAACCGTCATTGATGAAAATGCCACCGATGTGGATGCCCAACGGCTTTTCCTTGCTGGCCGGTTTGCTCGCAGCGGTTTTTGTTCCCGAGTCCGCCGGCTGCGGAATCAGTAGGTCATCGATGTTGGTGGTTCGATCATCATTGATCATGAAACGCGCGTAGGGCTGTAACAGGTTGATTTTGTCGATCGACAGGCTGTCCCCATGCTGATAGTTCAGGCCTTCGACCACGACCTGTTGCCACTTGAGGAAGTCGCGGGTTTTAAGGGTGTCCAGGGTATGCAACTGATCGACCTGGGCGCGGCCGGTGACGTTGAACGCCAGGGGCTCGGTGCTTTTCAGGTCGACCGCCAGATCGCTGCCGAGCATGCCGCTGCGCAGTTCCAGGCGAATGAATGGCGTGATGTAGGACTGGGCAACCCGCAGGTCGATGTCCTTGGTCTGTACCTTCAGCCTGGCGCTGACCGGGGCCAGGTTTACCTCGCCATCGGCCATGATCTTGCCTTGCTTGCCCACGCCGGTATCGAGCTTGAGGGTAAAGGGCGAGCCGTTGAGGCTGTCGAAGTTTTGCAGGTCGAGGTTCAGAGGGCTCAGATCCAGAGCGACGGCGGGTTGTGCCTTGCGGTCAGCCAGATGCACCTGGTAGTTGCGCAACTGCACATCCTTGAGCAGCACCTGCCAGGGTTTGCCCGGTGTGGTCGGTTCAGGTTTCGGTGAGTCTGCGGCCGCCGGAGCACTGGTCGGTTCGGCGTCCGCCTTGGCCTTGGCTGTGGGTTTTGATGGCTGGCTGGCGAACAGTTTCTGCCAGTCGAGCTGGCCGTCCGACTCCAATGCGGCCCAAGTCTCCAGTTTGTTGCTGCGGATCTTGCCGACCACCACTTGCTGTTTGGCCAGGTCCACCGTGGTTTCGCTGATGTCCAGGCGCTCAAGCTTCACCAGTGGTCGCCCATCCGGGGCCTTGATCGCGAAGGGGGCGATGTTGACCGCTACATTGCTCAGCAGCAGCTCGGTTTCCTTGGACAGGTTGAGTTTGTAGTCGGTACTGATGCTCATCACGCCGCTTTCGAGGTCCAGTGGTACGGCATCGCGCACATAGGGCCAAAAGGCTTTCATCTTGCCATCAGTGATTTTCAGCTTACCTTCGGAAGCGATTGGGATCAGGCTGAAATTGCCGGTCCAGTCGATCTGTCCGCCGTAGGGACCGATGGCCACCAGGGTCATGTCGGCGCTGTCCTCAGGCAGGGTGCTGAGGTTTTTCAGCTCGAAATCGAGCTTGTCGTAGAGAAACTCGATGGGTTCGCTGGGCCGGGCGTCTTCAAAGTGCACGGCGCCGCCGGCCAGTTTGATCCGTTCGATGCGCAGCGGAAACGGCTTGGCATCCGGGTCGGTGGGTGTGGGTTCGCTCGCTGGCAGTTTGAACAGCCCAAGCAGATTGAGTTTGCCGTCCTTGCTGAACAGGATCTCGGTCTTGGGCTTGTCCAGTTCGATATCGGACAGGTGCACCGCCTTGGTCCACAGGCTGTCGAGTTGCAGATTGGCGTACAGGCGTTCGAAGCCGACCTGCTCTTTGCCGGGCTCGCCGATGTTCAAGCCCCAGAGGGTCAGTTCGAGGCTGAACGGATTGAATTCGATCCGCTGGATGGTGGCGGGGGTGGTGGCGTAGTTGGCCAGTTGCTGGTTGGCAACGCGCAACGCGACCCCCGGTAAAATCAGAAAGCCCAGCAAGCTGTAGAGGGCCAGAGCAGTCAACAAGGCGCCGATGGCGCGTATCAATCCTTTGTACATGTGTGGCTTCATCTGTCTGAATCGGAGTGCCTTGGAGTATGGCACGCGTTTCCGGTTCCGAAGTGATCGGCCTGTTCAGGAATTTTTAGATTTCTCCGACAACGGTCAGAGTTGCAGGATCAGGGTTTTCAGCGGTGGTTGTTGATCCATCGACGGAAAATCTCCGCCCGGCTTCATCACGGTCCACTCACGCACTGGTCGCCCGGCTTTCTCCGCACAACGCAACACCTGCTCGCGCCAGTCGTCCATGCTGACTTTCGCCAGGTTGTTGCAGCAGATCAGCACGCCGTTGTCGGCGGTTGTCAGCAGGGCCGGTTTGAGCAGGCTCTGGTAGTCGCGCAGCAGGTCGACGGTGCCGAACGCACTCTTGGCCCAGGCCGGAGGGTCCAGCAGCACCAGATCGTACTGGCGCTGTTCCAGGCGCTGATAGCTCGGCAGTTTTTGCCCGCGGCGCTGGCTGATCGGCAGGCCAGCCAGTTGGCGAATGGCCGGGAAGTAGTCGGACTGGATAAATTCCATGGTCGGCAACTGCGGGTTGAGTTGGCCGTTCTCCCGGCCGACCGCCAGGTTGCCTTCGGCGAAGTCCAGGTTGCACACCTCACTCGCACCACCGGCGGCAGCACTGAGGCCGACACCACAGGTGTAGGCGAACAGGTTCAACACGCTTTTGTTCTTGCTGTGATCCTTGACCCAGCCGCGGGTGTTACGCAGGTCGAGGAACAGCAGCGGGTCTTGTCCGGCATGGCGGCCACGGACCCGATAGTTCAGGCCCCATTCGTGGCCAACCAGGTCTTGCAGGGCGGCGTCGTCGGCACGGTAGACGATGTCTTCGCGATCGATGCGCGAGTTGCCTCGGGACCGGTCGTTGTAGACCAGCAGGGTGGCAAAACCCAGGTGTTGATTGATCGCTTCGTGCAGTTGCAGCAGCGTCTCGCGTTCCAGTGGCTGGTGGAAACTCTGCACCAGCAACTGCGGGCCGTAACGGTCGATGGTCAGGCCTCCGGCACCTTCCTGGCTGCCGTGGAACAGGCGATAGCAATCGGTGCCTTGCTGGTGCAGTTCGGCGAGCAGGTCCTGGCGTTGATCGAGGGCGGCGCGCAGCGCCTGATTCAAGGAAGACATGCTGGGCGCCTTGCAGGAGGGAATTGGGCGCGGGAGTTTAACAGTTTGGAGCTGAGATGAGGGGCCTGCCTGTGGCGAGGGAGCTTGCTCCCGCTGGGCTGCGAAGCGGCCCAAAAATCCCGGTAGATTTCGGTTTTTTTGCGAGCGCTACGCACTCGAGCGGGAGCAAGCTCCCTCGCCACAGAGTGATCACATTCAAGAAGTTGTGTTCAGGTCAGTAAACCCATCCGTCGCTTGGCCCGCTGCACCGATCCATTACGCACCGCCCAGCGCAGCATAGGCGCGCTGCGATTGACGCTGGCGCGAATCAGCTTACGTTGCAACGGGTACTGGCTGACGCCGAGCATGTCACTGGCCCAGTCCGGCAGCAGGTCGATCCCGGCCTGCATCATCAACCCGCCAAATGGCTTGGCCAAACGGCTGGGGGAGGGAGCGTTCAGTAGCAGGCGCAGGACTTCCCGACTGCGTTCGTCGCATAGCAACTGTGGACGCATGCGCTCAAGGTAGTCGGCAATTTCCTGTCGCGAACGGGGCACATCCCGGGCGCCGAGGCGCTCGGCGACCAGGGCAATTTCAGCGTAGTAGCGATCCTGGTCGGCCAGGGACAGGTGCGGATTGCGATAGCGCAAATGTGCGGCGAGGAAGTTGCTGACTTCCGCCACATGCACCCACGTCAGCAATTGGGGATCGCTGGCGGCGTAGGGGCGTCCATCCGGCGCCGTGCCGGTAATCTGCAAATGAATGGTGCGGACTTTTTCGATCAGCCAGTCGGCATCCTTTCGAGAACCGAAGGTGGTGCCGGAGATGAATTGCCCAGTGCGGCGCAAGCGACCGAGCATGTCTTCACGAAAGTTCGAATGATCCCAGACCCCGGCCAGTGCCAGCGGGTGTAGGGCTTGTAGCATCAGGGCGCTGATGCCACCGATCAGCATGCTGCTGAAATCGCCATGGACTTGCCAACTCACCGAGTCCGGCCCGAACAGGCCGGGATCGCCCTTGGGGTTTTCCAGGTCGAGCTTGCCCAGTGATAAACCGGTCAGGCTCATGATCTGGGTTTCGATGCGGGTGCGGATGAATTCCATGGAGAACCTGTAGGAGCGAGCTTTGCTCGCGATGGACGTTAACGATTACGCGTGTTTCCTGAATGTACGCGGCGCGTCGGAGTTCATCGCGAGCGAGCTCCTACAGGGCGCAGTCCGTTATTGGTTCAGGCGTTTGTCGATCAGGCCCTGCACCACGCTCGGGTCAGCCAGAGTCGAAGTATCACCCAGGCTGTCGAGTTCATTGCAGGCGATCTTGCGCAGAATGCGCCGCATGATCTTGCCTGAGCGGGTTTTCGGCAAGGCCGGCGCCCACTGGATCAAGTCCGGCTTGGCGAAACTGCCGATTTCCTGACTGACGAGGGCCAGCAATTCTTTCTTCAGTTCATCGTTGGTTTCGACGCCGTTCATGGGCGTGACAAAGACATAGATGCCCAGGCCCTTGATGTCGTGGGGATAACCAACCGCAGCGGCCTCGGCGATACTCTCGTGCAGCACCAGGGCGCTTTCCACTTCGGCGGTGCCGATGCGGTGGCCGGACACGTTGATCACATCGTCGATGCGCCCGGTGATCCAGTAATCACCATCCTCATCGCGCCGTGCGCCATCGCCGGTGAAGTAGTAGCCGGGGTAGGGCTTGAAGTAGGTGTCGACCATGCGCTGCGGATCGCGGTATACGCTGCGGATCTGTGCCGGCCAGCTGGACTTTATGGCCAGCACGCCGCTGCCGGCGCCTTTGATTTCCTTGCCCAGTTCGTCGAGCAACACAGGTTGCACGCCGAACATCGGTTTTGTCGCACAACCAGGCTTGATCCGCTGTGCACTGACCAAAGGGCTGAGCATGATGCCGCCGGTTTCGGTCTGCCACCAGGTATCGACGATCGGGCAGCGCTCTTCGCCGACCTCATGGAAGTACCACTCCCACGCTTCCGGATTGATCGGCTCGCCGACCGTACCGAGTAGCCTGATGCTGGCGCGAGATGTTTGCTTCAACGGTCCGGGGCCTTCGCGCATCAGCGAGCGCAGGGCTGTCGGGGCGGTGTAGAAAATGTTCACCTTGTGCTTGTCGATCACCTGCCAGAAGCGCGAGCTAGTCGGGTAGCTTGGCACGCCTTCGAAGATCAGCGTGGTCGCGCCGTTGGCCAGTGGGCCGTAGACAATATAGCTGTGGCCTGTGACCCAGCCGACATCGGCAGTGCACCAGAAGACTTCGCCGTCGCGGTAGTCCAGCACGTACTTGAAGGTCATCGCGGCTTGCAGCAGGTAACCGCCGGTGGTGTGCAGCACGCCTTTGGGTTTGCCGGTGCTGCCGGAGGTGTAGAGGATGAACAACGGGTCTTCGGCGTCCATCGGCTCGGGTGGGCAATCGGCGCTGGCGTCGCGCAGGGCCTCTTGGTAATGGATGTCCCGGCCTTCGACCCAGTCCACCTCACTCTTGGGGTGTTCGACCACGATGACGGTGCTGACATTCGGACAACTTTGCAGGGCCTTGTCGATCTTTTCCTTGAGCGGTACGGCCTTGCCGCCGCGTACTCCTGCGTCGGCAGTGATCACGGTTTGGCAGTCGGCGTCGAGAATCCGGTCGCGTACGGAGTCCGGGGAGAAGCCGCCAAATACGACGGAGTGCACCGCACCGATACGGGTACAGGCAAGCATGGCGTAGGCCGCTTCGGGAATCATCGGCATGTAGATGCACACGCGATCGCCTTTTTTCACGCCACGGCTTTTCAGCACGTTGGCCAGGCGGCAGACGTTTTCATGCAGTTGTTTGTAGGTGATCGATGTCGAGTCGGCAGGGTCGTCGCCTTCCCAGATGATAGCGACCTGATCGCCGCGCTTCTCCAGGTGCCGGTCGATGCAGTTGTAGCTGACATTCAGTTTCCCGCCGGCAAACCAGCTGGCTTCACCGGTTTTCAGGTTGTAGCGCTGGACAGTGTCCCAAGGCGCGCTCCAGTCGAGGAAGCGGGTGGCCTGTTCGGCCCAAAACGTACTGGGGTGTTCAATGGATTCGCGGTACAGGCGCTGATAGTCGTCTTGACTCAATTGTGCAGCCCGGCGGACGGCATCGGCTTTGGGGAACGTGCTGATATCGAACATGACGGTTCCTTATTCTTGTTTTGCGACAAAGATAAAGATGCGCCGAGAGGTCAATGGGTTCAAGAGGGGAGCGGTGCGACCCTCGTAGGAGCTGGCTTGCCAGCGAAAGCGGTGGATCAGTCAAAATTTATTGGACTGACACACCGTCATCGCTGGCAAGCCAGCTCCTACAGGGGGCCATCAAATCACCCGCGGTGACGACCACGGAAGTAGTTGATCAGCCCTTGGGTCGAGGCGTCCTCGGCCGTGGTTTCTTCGCTGCCGACCAGACGGTTGTAGACGCCTTTGCCCAGCTCTTTGCCCAGCTCCACACCCCACTGGTCGAAGGCATTGATGCCCCAGATCACGCTCTGCACGAAGACTTTGTGTTCGTACATCGCCACCAGCGCGCCGAGGCGGCGCGGGCTGATGCGTTCGACCACCAGGGTGTTGCTCGGGCGGTTGCCCGGGATCACCTTGTGCGGCGCGAGTTTGTGCACCTCGGCTTCGCTCATGCCTTTGTCGCGCAGCTCGGTTTCGGCTTCGGCGAGGGTCTTGCCGAGCATCAGCGCCTGGCTCTGCGACAGGCAGTTGGCGTACAGCCACTGGTGGTGGTCGGACACCGGGTTGAAGCTGACGATCGGCACGATGAAGTCGGCCGGGATCAACTGGGTGCCCTGGTGCAGCAACTGGTGGTAGGCGTGTTGACCGTTGCAGCCGACGCCCCCCCAGATCACCGGCCCGGTGTCGGTGGAAACCGGCTTGCCGTCCTGGCGCACGCTCTTGCCGTTGGATTCCATGTCCAGCTGTTGCAGGTGCTTGGTGATGTTACGCAGGTAGTGATCGTACGGCAGGATCGCGTGGCTTTGCGCGCCCCAGAAGTTGCCGTACCACACGCCGAGCAAGGCCAGCAGCACCGGCATGTTCTGTTCGAACGGCGCGGTCAGGAAGTGCTGGTCCATGGTGTAGGCACCGGACAGCAATTCCTTGAAGTTGGACATGCCGATGGCCAGGGCGATCGGCAGACCGATGGCCGACCACAGCGAGTAGCGGCCGCCGACCCAGTCCCACATCGGGAAGATGTTTTCTTCGCGGATGCCGAACGCCACCGCGGCGGCGTTATTGCTCGATACCGCGATGAAGTGGCGGTACAGTTCGGCTTCCGAACCCCCCTGGGCCAGATACCAGGCACGGGCAGCCTGGGCGTTTTTCAGGGTTTCGAGGGTGTTGAAGGATTTCGACGAGACGATGAACAGAGTGGTCTCGGCGCGCAGCTTCATGGTCAGTTCGTGGAACTCGCTGCCGTCGATATTTGCCAGGTAATGGCAACGAACGCCTTTCTGGGCGTAGGACAGCAAGGCTTCGGACACCAGCTCAGGGCCGAGGAAGGAGCCGCCGATGCCAATGTTGACCACGTCGGTGATCGGCTTCTCGGTGTAACCGCGCCACAGACCATCGTGGATACGGCCCACGAGATCGGTGATCTGGTTCAGCACCTTGTGCACTTCGGGCATGACGTTGACGCCGTTGACCGACAGCTTGTCGCCAACCGGGCGGCGCAGGGCGGTGTGCAGGGCCGGACGGCCTTCGGAAGCGTTGACGATTTCGCCGTCGAACAGCGATTTGATCGCGCCCTTGAGGTCGACTTCGTTGGCCAGGCCCACCAGCAGATTGCGGGTCTCGGCGTTGATCAGGTTCTTCGAGTAGTCGAGAAACAGGCCGCAGCTGCTGAGGGTGAATTGAGTAAAACGCTGCGGATCGGCATTGAAGGCTTCGCGCATGCTGAAATCCTGCATGGCTTGGCGGTGGTCATTCAACGCTTGCCAGGCGGGCAGAGCGGTCACATCGTGAGGAGTGCGGTAATACGCCATCGCTGCGGGTTTCCTTTTTACTTGAACGGCCTTTTGAACACTAAAAATCCCGGAGCGCTATGGGTGGGCGTTCCGGTCAACTGCGTCGACACGATTTCATGGCGCAGGGCGAATACAGTAAACCCCGCGCAATGATCTGTCTTGGCTTTGTCTGACCTGTTTCCGGTACTTTTTTATACGAAGTCAGGAATAGTCCGACAAACGGAAGAGACAGGACTCGGATCAGGCGACCTGGACCGGAATGGCGTTGCTGGTGTGGCTCAATTCATTGCCCGGTGCCATGTAGAGCATGCGCGGCTTGAAGTTGAGCAGTTCGGCTTCGCTGTAGTGAGCGTAAGCGCAGATGATGACGCGATCGCCAACCTTGGCTTTGTGCGCAGCGGCGCCGTTGACCGAGATCATGCGCGAACCTTCTTCGCCACGGATGGCGTAGGTGGTGAAGCGCTCGCCGTTGTCGACGTTGTAGATCTGGATCTGTTCGTACTCACGGATACCGGACAGGTCCAGCCATTCGCCGTCGATGGCGCAGGAACCTTCGTAATCGAGTACAGCGTGGGTGACTTCGGCGCGATGCAGCTTGGCTTTGAGCATGATGGCGTGCATGAGTATTTCCCAGGTCGGAATCGAACGGCGGGCAGTTTGCCCGATGGGGTTGTGGGCGGCAATACAGTCTGTTTGGGCACAGATGCCCCTGTAGGAGCGCGCTTGCTCGCGATGGACGTTAACGATTACGCGTATTTTCTGAATGTACGCGGCGCGTCGGAGTTCATCGCGAGACAGGGGAATCTCGGTGTTTAGTTTGGCGCGTCGAGGTTCAGGTGCAGGTTGTCGATCAACCGCGTAGTCCCGAGGAACGCCGCCACCAGAATCACCAGGTCACGATCCTGCGCCGTTGCCGGGCGCAAGGTCAGGGCGTGGCGGATTTCCAGGTAATCCGGGCGCAGGCCGGCAGCTTCGAGTTGGTGCAGCTTCATGCGGATCAACGCCGGGAAGTCGCGCTCACCTTGTTTGATCGACTCGGCGATCTCGCTCAACGTGCGATACACCAGCGGCGCCAGGGCCCGCTGCTCTTCATTGAGGAAGCCGTTGCGCGACGACAGCGCCAGGCCATCGGCCGCTCGAACGGTCGGCTCACCGATGATTTGGATCGGCATGTTCAGGTCGTGTACCAGCGCGCGAATCACCGCCAGTTGCTGGAAGTCTTTCTCGCCGAAAATCGCCAGATCCGGCTGGACCATGTTGAACAGCTTGCTGACCACCGTTGCCACGCCTTCAAAATGCCCCGGACGGCTCGCGCCGCACAGGCCTTCGGACAATTGCGGGACGCTGACGCGGGTCTGGCCGGTCATGCCGTCGGGGTACATCTCTTCAACCGTGGGTGCAAACAGCAAATGGCAACCGGCCTGGAGCAGTTTTTCCTGGTCGGCGGCGAGAGTGCGCGGGTACTTGTCGAGGTCTTCGCCAGCACCGAATTGCAGTGGGTTGACGAAAACGCTCGCGACCACGAAGTCCGCCCGCTGGGAGGCTTTGGTCACCAGCGCAACGTGGCCGCTGTGCAGGTTGCCCATGGTTGGCACAAAGGCGATGCGCTTGCCTTCGCTACGGGCACGGGCCACGGCGGCCCGCAGTTCGCGTACGGTTTTTACGGTGTTCATGCAGAGAATCCGTGTTCGATCCCAGGGAAGGTCGCCGCTTTGACTTCAGTCACGTAGGCACTCAGTGCAGCTTCAATACTGGTCTGGCCAGTCATGAAGTTTTTCACGAATTTTGGCACGCGGCCGGTAATGGACAGTCCCAGCATGTCGTGCAGGACCAGCACCTGACCGTCGGTGCGATTGCCGGCGCCAATACCGATCACTGGAATTTTCACCGCCTGGGTGATTTCTTCTGCCAGTTCGCTCGGGACGCACTCGAGCAGCAGCATTGCCGCGCCAGCCTGTTCCAGGGAAATCGCGTCGGCACGCATCTGCCGCGCCTGGTTTTCATTGCGACCCTGGACCTTGTAGCCACCAAGGATGTTCACCGATTGCGGTGTCAGGCCCATGTGCGCGCAAACAGGGATGCCGCGCTCGGCCAGCAGGCGAATCGAATCGGCCAGCCACAACGCCCCTTCAACCTTGACCATGTGCGCGCCAGCCTGCATCAACAGGGCGCTGTTGGTCATGGCTTGCTCGGTGGTGGCATAGGCCATGAAAGGCAGGTCGGCGAGGATGAAGGCATCGCTGTTACCGCGTTTGACGGAGGCCACGTGGTAAGCCATTTCGGCGGTGGTGACAGGCAACGTGCTGTCGTGGCCCTGCAAAACCATGCCGAGGGAGTCGCCCACCAGCAGCACTTCGACGCCGGCCTGATTGCAGGCGTGGGCGAAGGTTGCGTCGTAGCAGGTCAGCATGGTGATCTTTTCACCTTTTTGCTTCAGACCTTGCAGGGTGGTCAGGGTGATGGCTGGCATGAAAAGTTCCTCATTCAGGCGCTGTGGAAACTACTGCGAGTAACGCGCGTGATTCTTCGTTAAATACAGGCGCACGCTCTTTTGTCGTGCTTTTAAGGCCTGGATTGCGCCCTTTAACGCCGTGTTGGCGGCAGCGGGACGCCTATAGTCGTGAGGAGAACGAGGGAAGTCAATTGCGTGTGTTACCGCATTGTTACGGGTGGGGTGTTACCGGGGTAACTGATGCGATTCAGCAGCAGATCTTGTGCGCGACACAAAACCAATGTGGGAGCGAGCAAGCTCGCTCCCACAGGGGGGGCAATTTTAGGGCAGGCGTTCCAGGCCGACGAACGGGCATGCCTTGAGCAGGTCGGCCAAGGTCCGGCCATCGGCCAGGCGCAGGTCCGCAGTTGCCAGTTCCGCCAGCGGATACAGCACGAAGGCCCGTTCCTGCATGTGGTAGTGGGGAACCTTGAGGCGCGGTTCGTCGATCAGGCGGTCACCGAATAGCAAGATGTCGAGGTCCAGCGTGCGCGGTCCCCAGCGCTCAAGACGCTCGCGACCCTGGCCGTTTTCGATGGCTTGCAAGGCATCCAGAAGGTCCAGCGGCGCCAGCGCGCTGGCGAGAGCGGCCACCGCATTGGTGTAACGCGGTTGTCCGGGTAGTAGCGAGTCGCTTTGATAAAACGCAGAAACCCCGACCAGCGCCGTTTGCGGCAACTGCGCCAGCGCCTCGACGGCGCTGCGCAATTGTTCGGCGGGGTCAGCCAGATTGCTGCCCATGCCGATGTAGATGCGTTCCATGGATTACTCGCCCGTGCTGCTCGAAGCGCCGGCGGCGCGTTTGCGCTTGGAACCACCGCTGCGGCGACGCTTGCGCGGGGCACCGGTGCCTTCTTCCTTGCCGCTGAGGTCGCGGATCATGTCGCGGCGCTCGCTTTCGTTGGCGTCCTGATAATCGGTCCACCATTCACCCAGGCCGTCGGTTTGCTCACCGGCGCTTTCTCGCAGCAGCAGGAAGTCGTAACCGGCGCGGAAACGCGGATTGTCCAGCAACAGATCGGCCCGCTTGCCGCTGCGGCGCGGCAGGCGTTCCTGCATATCCCAGATCTCGCGGATCGGCATGGTGAAGCGTTTCGGAATCGCGATGCGCTGACACTGTTCGGCAATCAGTTCGTGCGCCGCTTCCTGCATCGCCGGAATCGGCGGCATGCCACGTTCCTGCAGGCGCAGGACGCGGGCCGGCAGGGCAGGCCAGAGCAGAGCCGCAAACAGGAACGCCGGGGTGACCGGTTTGTTCTGCTTGATTCGCAGATCGGTGTTGATCAGGGCTTCGCTGATCAGGGTGTGGGTGTACGTCGGGTTGTATTCCAGTGCTTCGGCGCTGGCCGGGAATAGTGGATCGAACAACTGCAGGTCGACCAGCATTTCAAACGTATCGGCGGCGTGGCCGGAGAGGAACAGCTTGAGCACCTCTTCGAACAGGCGGGCCGACGGAATTTCGCGCAGCATCGGCGCCAGGTCACGGATCGGCAGGGCGCTGTGTTTTTCGATGCCGAAGTTCAGCTTGGCGGCGAAACGCACGGCCCGCAGCATGCGTACCGGATCTTCTTGGTAGCGTTGCTTCGGATCGCCGATCAGGCGGATCAGGTGATTGCGAATGTCGTGTACGCCGTTGGCGTAGTCGAGGACGCGTTCGCTGACCGGATCGTAATACAAGGCATTGATGGTGAAGTCGCGACGTTGCGCGTCTTCTTCCAGGGTGCCATAGACGTTATCGCGCAGGATGCGCCCGCTTTCGTTGCGCGAAGACTGGTTGCTGTCTTCCTCGTCTTCGTTTTGCGGGTGGTTGGCGCGGAAAGTCGCCACTTCGATGATTTCGCGGCCGAAGTGGATATGCACCAGTTTGAATCGACGCCCGATGATCCGCGCGTTACGGAATTCGGCCCGCACCTGCTCGGGTGTGGCGCTGGTGGCAACGTCGAAATCTTTCGGTGTGATGCCCAGCATCATGTCGCGCACGCAACCGCCAACCAGGTAAGCCTGATAACCGGCGCTCTGCAGGCGTTCAACGATATTCACCGCGTAACGGCTGAATTGCGCCTTTTGCAGCGAATGTTGGCCGCTGTTGAGCACTTCAGGCGTGCTGCGAATGTGTTGCGTAGGACGCTTGGGAGAACGGAATGACTGGAACAGCTTCTTCAGCATGGGATGCACTGTTTGAAGGAATATTCGGCCATAACAGAAGAATGACCGCATGATGGGCGGGGATTCTAGCATTTAGTCGGGGGATGGTGTAGGAGACAGCAGATATGAGCTGTAGGAGCGAGCTTGCTCGCGATGGACGTGAACGATTACGCGTAAAACCAGATGCCCCGATGTTCCTGTGGGATTTTCGCGAGCAGGCTCGCTCCTACAGTGATACGTGGGGTTTTCTGAATCCTGGAAACTACAAGGGGAGCCGAAGCTCCCCAAGAAGTAGTTGCATGCTCTATTTTTATTTTTGGTTTCGGGCTTTTTGTTTTTGTTAAGTGCCCTCGCCATGAAGCTACCTTCATGACCCTCCCAATCGGGAGCCAAGAGCAAACGGATTGCTTTGGTCGCTGTGTTGCAGTGATCTTGCGATCCAACCAGTACAGGCTCTGTCTTAGGACAGTTTTTGTTGTTCTCGGCCTGGTCGTGGGGCTAGCCCCAAATACAACGCCTCTCCAAAAGAATCAGTTAGCTGCGCCTCTCGCCGTCTTGTTTTTATTGTGCGTGAGTCGATTCGTCTTATTTTTATTGTCTTGTGCATTGCTTGTTATTGTTCTTGTACCAAACATATAGCAGGGTGCGTGCCAACTTTTGCGAAACCCAATAAAACAAGGGGTTAGGCCGAGTGTCAGGCATTTCGAAGGCCAAAAAAACCGGGGCTTCGTTACCGTAAGCCCCGGCTTCTGTTACGTGAAAAAACTGAGGTAACAGTTTTTTCACAAAGTCACGTGTTACCCGCACATGAGACAGGTGTGGTTCAGCTTTCGCTGGCCACCCCGGTCTTGCGCCGCGGGATGCCCAGGCGCTGACGGCGCTCCCACAGGCATTTGCGGCTGACCCCGAGTTTGCGGGCCAGCTCGGTTTCGGTCATGTGGTCCTGATGCTCGAGGACGAAATGCTGGAAGTAGTCTTCCAGGGAGAGGTCTTCGGTCGGCTCGTGATTGTTGTTACTGGTGTTGCCGTTGCCCTGTTGTGGGGGCAGGCCAATGAACTCGTCGTCTTCCAAGTCGCCCAGTTCGATGTCGATGCCCAGCAGCTCGGCGGAAATTTCCGGGCTTTCGCACAGGATAACGGCGCGCTCGACAGCGTTTTCCAGTTCACGAACGTTGCCCGGCCAGGAATAGTGACGAATGGCTTGCTCGGCATCCGCAGCGAACTTCAGGTCGGTTCGGTTGATTCGCGCACTTTGCCGCGCCAGGAACGCATTGGCGATTTCGTTGACGTCCGCACCGCGTTCGCGCAGGGCTGGCAGCTTCAGCGCGATAACGTGGAGACGGTAATACAAGTCTTCGCGGAACTGACCGATCTTCGCCAGGCTCTTGAGGTCGCGGTGAGTCGCGGCGATCAGACGCACATCGACTTTTTGCGACTGTACCGAGCCCACACGACGAATTTCGCCTTCCTGCAATACGCGCAGCAGACGAGCCTGGGCTTCCAGTGGCAGTTCGCCGATTTCGTCGAGGAACAAGGTGCCGCCGTCCGCCGCTTCCACCAAGCCGGCGCGCCCGGCGCTGGCGCCGGTGAATGCGCCTTTTTCGTGGCCGAACAGTTCGGACTCGATCAGGCTTTCCGGGATGGCCGCGCAGTTCACCGAAATCATTGGTGCCTTGGCACGTCTGGACAGGTTGTGCAGGGCGCGCGCCACCAGTTCTTTACCGGTACCCGATTCGCCCTGGATCAGAACGTTGGAGTCGGTCGGCGCGACTTTGCGGATCTTGCCGTACAGGTCCTGCATTGGCGGGCACGAACCGATAATGCCGATTTCACCGTTGCTGTTGTCGACACCGGGTTTCGCCGCACCGTTGGTGGCTTTGCCGGCTACCGGTTCACCGCCGGCTTGTGCCGTTTGCCGGTCACGCAGGATTCGCGCGGCGGCTTGCAGCATTTCGTCGTGGTCGAAAGGCTTGGCAATGTAATCAACCGCGCCCATTTTCATCGAGTCGACCGCCGAGCGCAGGCTGGCGTAGCTGGTCATGATCAGCACCGGCGTGCCCTGGGCGAGCTTGATCAGCTCAGTGCCAGGCGCGCCCGGCAGACGCAGGTCACTGACGATCAGGTCGAACGAGGGAATGGTGAAGCGTTCTTGTGCTTCCTGCACTGAACCGGCTTCGCTGACCTGGTACTGGTTACGTTCCAGCAGGCGGCGCAAGGCGGAGCGGATAATGGTTTCGTCTTCGACGATCAAAATGTGCGGCATTGATTCGATACTCTCGACGGTCTCAGTTCACAGCGGACGTCGCTTCGACATGACGCGGCAAGGTAACCCTGATTCGGGTGCCGCGTTGGCTTTGAACATCAGCCGGGCTGTCGATGGTGATTTGTCCATAATGCTCTTCAACGATGGAATAGACCAGTGCAAGGCCCAGACCGGTGCCTTCGCCAGGATCCTTGGTGGTGAAGAAAGGTTCGAACAATCGGTCCATGATGCTCGACGGAATACCGCTGCCTTCGTCCTCCACGATCAGATCGACCGTGTGTTCGCCGGCTTCGCTCTTGACCCGTACCGCACTGCCGGGAGGCGAGGCGTCACGGGCGTTTGAAAGCAGGTTGATCAATACCTGGGCCAGCCGTTGCGGGTCGCCTTCGACCCAGTGTTCGGGGTCGCACAGGTTGTAGAACTGCACTTCGAAATTGCGTCGGTTCAGGGCCAGCAGGCCGATGGCATCCTGAGCCACTTCAGCCAGACAGACGGGCTCGTCGCTGTGCTGGTGGCTGCCGGCATGGGCAAAGCTCATCAGCGACTGGACGATGCGTGACACGCGTTTGGTCTGCTCGAGGATCTGGCCGCTGATTTCCTTCAGTTCGCCGTCTTCTTCGCGTTCTTCGCGCAAGTTCTGCGCCAGACACGCGATGCCGGTGATCGGGTTGCCAATTTCATGGGCCACGCCGGCCGCCAGGCGACCGATGCTGGCCAGGCGCTCGGAGTGCACCAGTTTGTCTTCGAGCATCTGGGTTTCGGTCAAGTCCTCCACCAGCAGAACCAGGCCGCTGTTGCCTGGGGCGAGGGGTTCGTCGATGGCCGCTTTGTGCAGGTTCAGCCAGCGGGTCTGGCCGTCGAGAGCCAGGTGCTGTTTGTGCAGATGCTCGTCCGGCAGGTTGATGAAGCCTTGCAGCAGTTCTTTCCATGGATCGGCAATGGTGCTCAGGCGCGAGCCGACCACGCGCTGCGCAGCGATGCCGGTCAACTCCTCCATGGCCTTGTTCCACATGAGGATTTCCTGATCCTTGGCCAGTGAGCACACACCCATCGGCAATTCCTGCAAGGTCTGGCGGTGATAGCGGCGCAGGGCGTCGAGTTCGGCGGCCAGGCCGGTCAGGCGCGAGTGGTAATCCTCTAGACGGCTTTCGATGAAGTGGATGTCTTCAGTGACGTAGTTTTCGCCGCCAGCCTTGTACGGCAGGAAGGTCTCGACCATGTCCTGGGCCACGCTCGGCCCCATCAGGCCGGAGAGGTTGGCCTCGATGCGGTCACGCAGGCGGCGCAGGGCGTATGGCCGGCGTTCATCGAAAGGCAGGTAGAGATCGCGCAGCGCTTGCTCGACTTCTTTCTGCGCAGCCTTGGCGCCCAAGGGTTTTGCCAGCTGTGTGGCGAACTCCTGGGGCGAAGCGGCGTGCAGTTCCCGACGCTGCGGGCGGCGCACGTTATCCACGGCACAGGCTTCGGCGGCGCTGGCTTCTTCGGTGCTGGCATTGGTGAACAGCGAGATCAGGGTGAACATCAATACGTTGGCCGCCAGCGAGGCAATCGCCGCCATGTGCCAACTGGTATCGTCCAGTACGTAGATCATGTTCAGCAGCGGAATGTAGAAGCCTTGAAGGTTGCCAACCAGCGGCAGCAGCATGGTCACCAGCCACACCAGAATCCCTGCCAGCAAGCCGGCGATGAAGCCGCGACGGTTGGCGGTCGGCCAATACAGGACAGAGAGCACGCCCGGCAGGAACTGCAACGTGGCGACGAACGCGACAATGCCGAGGTTGGCCAGGTCCTGCTCGGCACCGAGCATCAGGTAGAAGCCGTAGCCGGCCATGATGATCGCGACAATCAGCGCCCGACGGGTCCACTTCAGCCAGCGGTAGATGTTGCCTTCTGCCGGTGGCTGATAAAGCGGCAGTACCAGGTGGTTCAAGGCCATCCCGGACAGCGCCAGCGTGGTGACGATAATCAGGCCGCTGGCGGCGGACAGCCCGCCGACATAGGCCAGCAACGCCAAAGCCTTGCTGTTGGCGGCGATGCCGATGCCCAGGGTGAAGTATTCCGGATTGGTGGTGGCGCCCAATTTCAGGCCGGCCCAGAGAATCAGCGGTACCGCCAGGCTCATCAGCAGCAGGAACAGCGGCAAGCCCCAACTCGCACTGACCAGCGAGCGCGGGTTGAGGTTCTCGGTAAAGGTCATGTGATACATGTGCGGCATCACGATCGCTGAGGCGAAGAACACCAACAACAGCGTACGCCACGGGCCTTCCTGCAAAGGCGTATGCAGGGCCGCGAGGGCGGTCTGGTTTTGCAGCAGCCATAGCTCAAGCTGTTGCGGGCCGTCGAACACGCCGTACAGCGCATACAGCCCGACACCGCCGAGGGCGATCAACTTGATTACCGATTCGAACGCAATCGCGAACACCAGGCCTTCATGCTTCTCGCGGGTGGCGATGTGGCGGGAGCCGAAGAAAATCGTGAACAGCGTGATCAATGCGCAGAAGCTCAGGGCCACGCGGTGCTGCACCGGTTCGCGGGTGAGGATGCCGATGGAGTCGGCCACCGCCTGAATCTGCAGCGCGAGAAGCGGCAACACACCGATCAGCATGAAAATCGTGGTCAGCGCACCGGCCCAGGTGCTGCGGAAGCGGAAGGCAAACAGGTCCGCCAGCGACGACAGTTGATAAGTGCGGGTGATCTTCAGGATCGGGTAGAGCAACACCGGCGCCAGCAAAAATGCCCCGGAGACGCCCAGGTAGCTGGACAGAAAGCCGTAGCCGTACTGATAGGCCAGGCCCACTGTGCCGTAAAACGCCCAGGCACTGGCGTACACGCCCAGCGATAGGGTGTAGGTGAGCGGGTGGCGAATGATCGCGCGGGGAATCATGCCCCGTTCACTGATCCAGGCCACACCGAACAGCACCGCCAGGTACGCGGCGCTGATCAGGATCATCTGGGTCAGGCTAAAGCTCATCGGCATCTTTTTGGCTCTGCAGGATGAAGGTCACGACGATCAGAATCAGCCAGAGCAGATAAGGGCGATACCAGGCGCCAGTGGCGTCGATCCACCAATCCATGATGGCAGGGGAAAACAGGTAAATCCCCACTACCAAAAGCAGGACCAAGCGATAGATGTACATCCCGGCCTCTCTTTTTTATGCGCGTGCCCGAAAACGTGCGGCGATGGTAACGGATGGGCGCGCCACTGCAAGTGCCATCACCATAGCTGTGCCTCAGGCAGGCTCAGTGTGCGCGGGATCAGCGAGGCATCCCAGTGGGTAATGCCCCAATTCAGTACTTCCTGTGGCGTGGCGTACGTCAGTTCGGTTCCCGGATTCTGTCCCAGCGCCCGTAGCGCCCGCAGCAGCAGTGGCGTTGCCTGATCTTCGGTCAATGGCGGCGAACGGTAGGATTTACCGAGTTTATTGCCATCTGGCTGAGTAATCAGCGGGATATGCAGATAACGCGGCTGCGGCAGGCCGAGCAGTTCTTGCAGGTAGAGCTGGCGGGGTGTGGAGTCCAGCAGGTCGGCTCCCCGAACGATATCGGTGACGCCTTGCCAGGCATCGTCCAGAACCACAGCCAATTGATAGGCATAGAGGCCGTCGCGGCGGCGGATCACAAAATCGCCGACTTCCCGGCCCAGATGCTGACGGTAATCGCCTTGCACCCGGTCGATGAAGTGGTACTCCAGCTCCGGAACGCGCAGGCGGATGGCCGCATCATCAGCGCCATGGCCAGCATTGCGGCACAGTCCCGGATAAATACCGTGATACGGCTCCAGCTGTTTGCGCGAGCAGGTGCAGGCGTAGGCCAGGCCGTGATTGAACAGGCGATCGAGCACCTCGGCGTAAGCACCGTGCCGATCGCTTTGGCGAACCAGGTCGCCATCCCACTCGAAGCCGTAGCTTTCCAGTGCCTTGAGAATGGCTGCCTGGGCGCCGGGTTCCTCGCGGGGCGGATCAAGGTCTTCCATGCGCATCAGCCAGCGTCCGCCGACCGAGCGTGCGTCAAGGTAGGAAGCCAGTGCGGCGACCAGCGAGCCGAAGTGCAGATGGCCGCTGGGGGTGGGGGCGAAGCGCCCGATGTAGGTGGGGGAGGTGATGGCGGTCATCAGGGCAAGGTTACTTATTTCAGGTTGTCGTCAGATTCCTGTAGGAGCGAGCTTGTTCGCGATTGCCGTCAACGATAACACTGGAAGGCTGTTACCCCGCGGCGTTCTCAGGTTCATCGCGAGCAAGCTCGCTCCTACAGTGATGGCGATTTTAATCGCAACAGGCATCAGCAAATATCAGAAACAAAAACGGAGCGTTCGCACGCTCCGTTCTTCATTCAAGTCGCAATTACTTGCCGACTTGCTTTTCCTTGATTTCCGCCAGGGTCTTGCAGTCGATGCACAGGTCGGCGGTAGGACGCGCTTCGAGGCGCTTGACGCCGATCTCGATGCCGCAGGATTCACACCAGCCGTACTCTTCGTCTTCGATCAATTGAAGTGTCTTGTCGATCTTCTTGATCAACTTGCGTTCACGATCGCGGGCACGCAGTTCGAGGGCGAATTCCTCTTCCTGGCTGGCACGGTCTGCCGGATCAGGAAAGTTGGCCGCTTCGTCCTTCATGTGGTCCACGGTCTTGTCGACACCTTCCATCAGCTCTTTTTTCCACTGATTCAGGACCTTGGTGAAGTGCTTGCGCATGGGCTCGCCCATGTACTCTTCGCCGGCTTTCTGAACATAGGGCTCGAAGCCGCTGATCGTCTGGTTTTGCTGCTTTGCTTGGGTGGACATGAAATAGACCGCCTCTACTCTTGTAATCCATCTGCGCAGGATTGCTCCATCACCGACACCTGCCGGCCCCGCGGCTGCAAGCGGGCGAACTTACCAGATCAACTCGGGCCGCGCTACTCCCGGATGTCGAGCTCGCGGCACATGGTCCTTGCAAATGATGACAAACCGTTGTCTGGCGGCTCTGGAACTCTGCTCAATTATTGATTTTAGTCAAACCTCGGTTACGCGCTTGAGTCGTTTGTGTTCGGGGTTATAAGGCCTCTGACCGCTTTAGGTTCTCGCTCGTTCCTGCGCTTGGGTAGAATCGGTTCTTTTTCCGTTGAAGGAAGGCCAATGGCTCAGTCCTACAGTGCCCGCAGTCGTGCAATCGAACCTTTCCATGTCATGGCGCTGTTGGCGCGGGCCAATGAATTGCAGGCCGCCGGGCACGATGTGATCCACCTGGAAATCGGCGAGCCGGACTTCACCACCGCCGAGCCGATCATCCAGGCTGGCCAGGCTGCGCTGGCGGCAGGGCGGACCCGTTACACCGCCGCGCGCGGCATTCCGGAACTGCGCGAGGCTATTTCGGGCTTTTATCAGCAGCGTTATGGCTTGAATATCGACCCGCGGCGCATCCTCATCACGCCCGGCGGCTCCGGCGCCTTGCTGCTGGCCAGCGCTTTGCTGGTCGATCCCGGTAAGCACTGGCTGCTGGCGGACCCGGGCTATCCATGTAACCGGCACTTCTTGCGGCTCGTCGAAGGCGCGGCACAGCTGGTCCCGGTCGGTCCGGATGTGCGTTATCAATTGACGCCTGGCCTGATCGAGCGTCATTGGGATCACGACAGTGTCGGTGCATTGGTGGCGTCGCCAGCCAATCCGACCGGCACGATCCTGACCCGCGACGAGCTGGCGAAGCTGTCTGTCGCGATCAAGGAGCGCCATGGTCATCTGGTGGTCGACGAGATTTATCACGGCCTGACCTACGGCACCGATGCGGCCAGCGTGCTGGAAGTCGACGACAGTGCATTCGTTCTGAACAGCTTTTCGAAGTACTTCGGGATGACCGGGTGGCGGCTCGGCTGGCTGGTGGCTCCCGACGCGGCCGTCGGTGAGCTGGAGAAACTCGCCCAGAATCTCTACATCAGTGCTCCAAGCATGGCTCAGTACGCCGCGCTGGCCTGTTTCGAACCGGCAACCATCAGCATTCTCGAGGAGCGTCGCGCCGAATTCGGCCTGCGTCGGGATTACCTGCTGCCGGCCTTGCGTGAATTGGGCTTCGGCATTGCCGTGGAGCCGGAGGGTGCTTTCTACTTGTACGCCGATATCAGCAAGTTCGGCGGCGATGCCTTCGCGTTTTGTAAGCATTTTCTCGAAACCGAGCATGTGGCATTCACCCCGGGGCTGGATTTCGGGCGCTATCAGGCCGGGCATCATGTGCGGTTCGCTTATACGCAAAGTCTTGAGCGTTTGCAGGAGGCGGTCGAGCGCATTGCCCGTGGGTTGCGGAGCTGGCAAGGCTGATGCGATTTCATCCTCCCCTCGAAGAAGGTCGCCTGATTCGTCGCTACAAGCGTTTTCTCGCCGATATCGAAACCGTTGGTGGCGAGTTGCTGACCATTCACTGCCCGAACACCGGCTCGATGCTCAATTGTCAGGTCGAGGGCGGACAGGTCTGGTTCAGCCGCTCCAACGACCCGAAACGCAAGTTGCCTGGCACCTGGGAGATCGGTGAAACCCCGCAAGGGCGGCTGTTTTGCGTGAACACTGCCCGGGCCAATGGTTTGGTTGAAGAGGCGCTACGAGCGGGCATCATCACGGAGCTGAACGGCTTTACCGGACTCAAGCGCGAAGTGGCTTATGGTCAGGAAAACAGTCGTATCGATTTCCGCCTTGATTATCCCGATGGGCCGGCCTACGTCGAAGTCAAAAGCGTGACCCTGGGCTTCGACGGTACGGCGGTGGCGGCGTTTCCCGATACGGTCACCCAGCGTGGCGCCAAGCATCTGCGGGAGCTGGCCCACTTGGCCAGGGACGGTATTCGTGCGGTGCAGTTGTACTGTGTTTGCCTGGCCGACATCGAGGCTGTGCGCCCGGCGCAGGAAATCGATGCGGCTTATGCACAGGCCTTGCGTGAGGCTATCGCCTGTGGGGTCGAGGTATTGGCTTACGGTGTGCGGTTGAGCCATGAAGAAATGGTTGTCGATCGGCGCCTGGATGTGTTGCCTGCTGGCTAGAGGCTGACCCAGATCCCTTGTTCATCCTCGCGACAGGTCACGCCGCTCAAGGATTGCCCCGCGCAAGGACCGGCGACGCACTCCCCGTCTTCGATCAGGAACAGTGCGCCATGGGTGGCGCACTGGATCAGGCTGTTGCTGGGGTCGAGAAACTGGTCGGGATGCCACTCCAGGGCGACGCCCCGGTGCGGGCAGCGATTGATGTAGACGTAGACCTGGCCGCTGCGGCGCACCGCAAAAAGCTTTTGGCCATCGATGTCGAAACCGCGGCTGCTGTCATTGACCAACTCGGCACCTGCGCAAAGCAACTTCATGTCTATCCTCGGTCCCGTCGCTCGTGACCGGATATGTCCAAGCTTCACGGTTAAATGCTTTCAATTGGCCGTCTTGCCCGCCGGGGGCAAGTGCCTGTCGTCGAGGATACTTGGCCTGATCATTCGATGCCCGGGAAACCTTCAAAGAAAGCTGTTTATGCGCCTGGCCACCGCGTCAGCGTGATCGGCATGGAGCATCCTGACAGTACTTTTCCACAGGTAAAAAAAGACCCGGCAAGAGCCGGGTCAAATAACCGTGATTAGCCTGATGAGGAGATAATCTGAGAGTCCGAACCAAGGGCTTTTCAGAATATCGACCAGTCTCGCGACCAGTTGTGATAATCATATCGATTCTCATTACCAAGTCAACCGCTGTTTTCCGGTTTCTTTGCGATTTGTCGAAATTTCGCCTGAGGGCCCAGTATTCATTGGGTTTCAGGTTGAAAAGCTTCAGCGTTATTTGTCGGATCAGTTTTTGTGGCGTGAAGAGATGGCTTCCAGTTGTTTGTTCAGCGCTTCCTTGCGCTCTGCGGGAATGTCATTCCAGTGAACGTCCATCAGGGCGCCTTCAATTGCGTACAACAACACCTTGGACGCCCGGAAACCGCGCGTGCGCACGGCCCGATAAGCATCCACCGCCCCGAGGCGACGCAAGTCCGAAGCGCTATGGATGCCCACGGCATGCAGCCATTGCGCTGACGTCTTGCCAAGATTCTTCAGGTGTTGCAGTTCATCATTCATCAAGCCTCCTTGCGATGGCCGAATGGAGAGCGTGGGCAATCTTCTGAGGAGTGTAGCCATCAGCAGGAAAAGCGTGATTGTTTGCTCGATTACGACGCAAATGCTTCTAAGAAACGAGTATTGGCAGCGTGTGAAAAGTCTGCGAACGCGGGAGGAAGAGACGGGGGAGAGCAGGGAATTATGGGTGAACATCACCGTTGTCCAGCGCAAGGGGCGCTGGACCTGTCAGTCAGTGTTGTTGATCAGCGGGTGCGATAGCGCAAGCGCGTGCCGAAGTTCATCGACATCAGTATTTCGTCGGCACTGAGTTCCACTGGAAAGTACGTGCCGGAGATTTGCGCGTGGGCCAGGCTCGCGCCTTCAAGGTTCGCCTTGCGAAAATCGATGCCGCGCAAGTCGGCGGAACGGAAGTAGGCGTCGCTGAAATCCACACCATCGGCATTCAGTTCGCGTAGGTCCAGCCCCCGGAAGTCTCCACCCACCATGTCGATGTGGCCATCCTTGGGGCGTTCACTGTTGAAGCCTCTGATGTCGTCTTTGTGCAGCAGGGCATAAAGCGGAGTGTCGAGAAGTTTCGGCTGGCTCATGTCGCATCACCTGATGGTTTTATGACGCCAGTATAGTGCCGCTATTTAACGGCCGTGAAGCCAGCGCGGCTTCACGACTGAAATAGTTTTTTACAGGCCTGGCAGGCGCTGGCGAATTTGCTCCACAACTGTATCGAGCGTTCCGCTTTCATTGGTCTGGACGCGCTTGCTGCAGAGGATTTCCGCGGGTGTCAGCGCTTCACGGCTGGCTTGTTGGGCTGCGATAACAGCCAGGGTGGCGTCGGATGGGTCCTTTTTGTCTGCTTGGCGCGCGGCCAGCCAGCTTTCGATGACGGCTTGTGGCGCATTGCAATCGAGGATCAGGAAGGGTGCGCCCGTGGCCTCGGCCACCTTCGCGGCACTGTCACGCTGATCATGCTTGAGGTAAGTGGCGTCGACCACCACCGGGAAGCCCGCGCGCAGAATGACGTCGGCGATTTCGTGCAGGCGGGTATAGGTCGCCGCGCTGGCGTCGGCGCTATAGATACCGGACTGTACGTCATTTTCGACGGTTTGCTCGCCGAACAGACGCTTGCGCTCGACATCGGAGCGCAGGCGAATCGCCCCCAGGGCTTCGACCAGACGCATGGCGACATGGCTCTTGCCAACGGCGGAAACGCCATGGGTAATGGCCATGAAGCGCGAAGGAATGGTGCTGTAGCTTTCCGCCAGGTTGGCGTAGTTGCGGTATTGGCGCAGGGTTGTGGCGCGCTGCACCGCCGTGGCTTCGGCCGGCATGCTGAACAGGGCAACCTTGGCGCGAACCAGTGCGCGGTAGGCTTTATAGAAGTTCAGCAGTTCGAGGCCGCGATAGTCACCGGTCAGCTCCAGGTACTGGCTGATGAAGCGGCGGGCCAGGCACTTCAGGCCGCGATCTTCCAGGTCCATGGCCAGGAAGCCGGTATCGGCATAAACGTCGGTGAAGCGAAAGGGTTCGTTGAATTCGATGCAGTCGAAGATCACGACCTTGCCGTCGATCACGGTTGCGTTGCCCAGGTGGATATCACCGTGGCATTCACGAATGAAACCTTCGGCCTTGCGCTGGGTGAGCAGTGGTTTAAGGCGTTCGAAGCTGCTTTCGGCCCAGGCTTGCAGGGCATCGAGTTGCAGCAAGTCGGCTTTGTCGCTGAGGAACGGACGGATCTGTTCGAAGTTTTGCCGCACCGGGGCCATGACGCTGTCCGGTGTGCCGGCTTCGTGCCCGGCCAGCACTTTCGGTGCGCTGAGGTGGAAGCGGGCGATTTGCTCGGCCATCTCGTCGATGTGTGCGGTGGTCAGTTCGCCATTGGCTTGAAGGGTGCTGAGCAAACCGGTTTGCGGGAACTGGCGCATCTTCAGTACATATTCGATGGCCGGGCCTTCGCCACCCAGTTGTGGAGCCTCGGCGCTGCCGGTGACGGGCAGTACTTCGAGGTACAAGTCGTCGGTCAGGCGCTGGTTCAGGCGCAGTTCTTCAGCGCAAAAGTGTTCGCGCGCCTCAAGGCTGGTGAAGTCGAGAAAACCGAAATTGACCGGCTTCTTCACTTTATAGGCATAGGGGCCGGTGAGCAGTACCCAGGAAATATGGGTCTCGATGACCTGGAATCCCTCTACAGGATGCGGGTAGAGGGCAGGGTTTTGCAGGGCAGCGATCAGGGACTGGCTCACAGGCGATCCTTCAGAGTCTGGGAAATTCAAGGCCGTCATTATGGCCGCAAGTCCGCTCGACGCAAACCTCGGAGCGCTCCTGTTGAGTATGAATAAAGTGCGTATAATCCGCCGCCATGACTCGTACCCGAACTCCCCGTACCCCAAAAAAACCACCCTCCAGAGGCCTGCGCCCTTGGTTGGGCTGGGCCATTAAACTCAGTCTGGTCGGCCTGGTAGTGCTGGCCGGATTCGCCGTTTACCTTGATGCGATCGTCCAGGAGAAGTTCTCCGGCAAGCGCTGGACCATTCCGGCCAAGGTTTACGCGCGCCCGCTCGAACTGTTCGTCGGACAAAAGCTGAGCAGGGACGATTTCCTGACCGAACTCGATGCCCTGGGCTATCGCCGTGAAAGCGTGGCCAATGGTCCGGGTGCGGCGTCGGTCAACGGCAATACCGTTGATCTGAACACCCGTGGCTTCCAGTTCTATGAAGGCATGGAGCAAGCGCAACCGGTGCGGGTGCGCTTCTCTGGCGATTACGTGGCCGAGTTGTCGGGAGCAAAAGGCTCGAAACTGTCGGTGGTGCGCCTGGAGCCGCTGCTGATCGGCGGTCTGTACCCGAAAAACCTCGAAGACCGGATCCTGATCAAGATCGATCAGGTGCCGCCGTACTTGCTGGAAACGCTGGTGGCTGTCGAGGACCGCGATTTTTATCATCACTTTGGTGTTTCGCCGAAGTCGATCGCCCGTGCAATCTGGGTCAACGGTTCGTCCGGCCGCATGCGTCAGGGCGGCAGTACCCTGACTCAGCAGTTGGTCAAGAACTTCTACCTGACCAACGAGCGCAGCCTGAACCGCAAGCTCACCGAAGCGATGATGGCGCTGCTGCTTGAACTGCATTACGACAAGCGCGAAATCCTTGAGGCATACCTCAACGAAGTGTTTATCGGGCAGGACGGTCAGCGCGCGGTGCACGGTTTCGGCCTGGCCAGCCAGTTCTTCTTCAGTCAGCCGCTGGCCGAGCTCAAGCTGCACCAGGTCGCACTGCTGGTGGGCATGGTCAAGGGACCTTCTTCCTATAACCCGCGTCGTTATCCTGAGCGTGCCCTTGAGCGGCGCAACCTGGTACTCGATGTGCTGCAAGAGCAGGGCGTTGCGACTGCCGAGCAGGTTGAAGCCGCGAAGAAAATGCCACTGGGCGTGACCAAACGCGGCAGTCTGGCCGACAGCTCGTTCCCCGGCTTTCTCGATCTGGTCAAGCGTCAGTTGCGCGAAGACTATCGCGACGAAGACTTGACCGAAGAAGGTCTGCGTATCTTCACCAGCTTCGACCCGATCCTGCAGATGAAAGCTGAAGCCTCGGTCAACGATACCTTCAAGCGCCTGGCGGGGCGCAAGGGTTCCGATGAAGTCGAAGCGGCTATGGTCGTGACCAATCCTGAGACCGGCGAAGTGCAGGCAATGATCGGCAGTCGCCAGGCCAGTTTTGCCGGGTTCAACCGGGCGCTGGACGCTGTGCGACCGATCGGTTCGTTGATCAAGCCGGCGGTTTATCTGACGGCGTTGGAGAAGCCAAGCCAGTACACATTGACCAGTTGGCTTTCGGACGAATCCTTCTCGGTCAAGGGCGCCGACGGCCAGGTCTGGAAACCGCAGAACTATGATCGTCGTTCTCACGGGACCGTCTTCCTCTATCAAGGCCTGGCGCATTCCTACAACCTGTCGACCGCGCGGCTCGGTTTGGCAGTGGGTGTGCCGAACGTCCTGAAGACGGTGGAGCGCCTGGGTGTGTCTCGTGAATTCCCGGCTTTCCCGTCGATGTTGCTCGGGGCTGGCGGCATGACGCCCATCGAAGTGGCGACCATGTACCAGACCCTCGCCAACGGCGGCTTCAATACGCCGATGCGAGGGATTCGCAGCGTGCTGACGGCCGAGGGCGAGCCGCTCAAGCGTTATCCATTCCAGATTCAGCAGCGATTCGATCCAGCCTCCATTTACCTGATCCAGAGCGCCATGCAGCGGGTGATGCGCGAAGGTACCGGCAGTTCGGTTTACAACGTGTTGCCAAGGACCCTGACCCTGGCGGGTAAAACCGGTACCAGTAACGATTCGCGGGACAGTTGGTTTGCCGGTTTCAGTCAGGACTTGCTGGCGGTGGTTTGGCTGGGTCGCGATGACAACGGCAAGACGCCATTCACCGGCGCCACCGGGGCCCTGCAGGTTTGGACCAGTTTCATGCGCAAGGCCGATCCGTTGCCGCTGGACATGCCGCAGCCGGATAATATCGTTCAGGCCTGGGTGGATTCGAGAACCGGGCAGGGTTCTGACGCCGGTTGCCCAGGTGCCGTGCAGATGCCGTATATTCGCGGCAGCGAACCGCCTCCCGGCGCCGCTTGCGGTGGTGAAAGCCCTGCTGAGTCGGTGATGGATTGGGTCAAGGGCTGGATGAATTAAGCAAAGAGGGTTTCAAGTGAACAAGTGGTTGATTCCAGCGGTTGCCGCCGTGGCTTTGCTCAGCGGTTGCTCCACCGTACAACGTGGCTCGATTCCGGTCGTGGATTCCGGCACCGCCGTGTCCAACAGTGAGCGGATCTCGGCCAATGGCGGATTCCGCCAGACGACCGTCAAACGCCCTGTACAAGGTCAGTCGCAGACCCAGGCGATTCCGCAAGGGGACAGCGGCGTCGTGGTAATGGTGCCAGGTGCTGCAACGACTTCAACGCCGATCAGCACCACGCCGATTACTCCGGGTCCGATCACACCGGGGCCGATTGATACGTCGCCGGTCCAGTCGGCGCCGATCAATCAGGGCAGCTACAGCATGCCGTCGTCGCCAAGCGGGATTCCGTCGGCCAGTTCGGGCGGATTGTCTGCCGACGAGCAATTGGATGGCCCGGTACTGGCTTTGCTGACCACCGCTCAACAGCAACAGGCGGGCGGTGATCTCAACGGTGCCTCCTCCAGCCTCGAGCGCGCCCAGCGCGTTGCCCCGCGTGAACCGCAGGTGCTTTACCGTCTGGCGCAGGTGCGGATGGCTCAAGGCGATGCCGCCCAGGCCGAGCAGTTCGCTCGCCGAGGGCTGACCTTGGCCAATGGTCGGCCAGCCCTTCAGGCCAACCTGTGGGAACTGATTGCCCAGGCGCGTGAAAAACAGGGTGACTCCCAAGGCGCGTCGTTGGCGCGCCAGAAGGCCAAGGTAACGCTGTGATGGATGCACGCTTTCTGAAAATCGCCGATCAACTGCTGTTAATCGAGCGCGAGTTGCGGGTGCAAGGATGGTGGGATGATGTCTCGCCATCTGCCGAAGCGCTTTCCAGTGTCGAGCCGTTTTCTGTCGATACACTGGATTTCGAGCAATGGCTGCAATGGATCTTCCTGCCACGCATGAAGATGATCCTTGAGCAGAACTTGCCGCTACCCAATGCGTCGGGTATTCAGGAAATGGCTGAAATGGTCTTTGCCGGACGCAATGTACAGGGCAAGGATCGGCAGTTGCAGGTATTGCTCAAACAGTTTGATCAGTTGATCACAGCGTCTCGCTGAGCCAGAAGCTGCCAGCGTCCGCTGGCAGTTGTTCACAATCTCTCTCTATTTTGTCGGCCATTGCAGGGTAAGCGCATGCGCGTGCCAATTTTTTGCCAAAACTTGCGCAATCGAAGCTAACACACGGCTGATTTACAGGTTTTTTCTTGCGTTCTCATGCGCTTACTAGAATAAAGCTCATAGACGACTTGACTTGCGAGGGGCGAAACAGAAGAATCCAAAGTCCGCTGTACAGGGACTGCCAGAAGCAGACCCTCTCAGCAGATCATGAGGCGCATATCCGCGTCGACCTGTTACACCCGCAACGCGTTACCTCGCGCTGGGTGGGAAAGCCCCGCAACACTTGGGACGATCCCAATACTTGCTCAGTCAGTGCTGACGTAGTCGGCGACCACCGTCGCTCATGCTCTGCTGAGAAGTAAACCTATTAAGACCCGTCTCATTTTTCGTGGGCGGTATTCTGGCGTTTTAGAGGTGAGCAACGTGGAGCTTTTATCTGGCGGTGAGATGCTCGTCCGCTTTTTGCGCGACGAAGGCGTCAAATATATCTACGGGTACCCGGGTGGTGCTCTTCTTCATGTTTACGATGCCCTGTTCAAAGAACCGGAAGTGACCCACATCCTGGTTCGTCACGAGCAAGCGGCTACCCATATGGCTGACGGCTACGCCCGTGCCACCGGTAAGGCCGGTGTGGTACTGGTGACTTCCGGTCCGGGCGCGACAAACGCCATTACCGGTATTGCCACGGCGTACATGGACTCCATTCCGATGGTGGTCATTTCCGGCCAGGTGCCAAGCACCATGGTTGGCACCGACGCATTCCAGGAAACCGACATGATCGGTATCTCCCGGCCGATCGTGAAACACAGCTTCATGATCAAGCACGCGTCGGAAATCCCGGAAGTCATGAAGAAAGCCTTCTACCTGGCGCAATCCGGTCGTCCTGGTCCAGTCGTTGTCGATATCCCGAAAGACATGACCAACCCGGCCGAGAAGTTCGAATACGTCTTCCCGAAAAAAGCCAAGCTGCGTTCCTACAGCCCGGCTGTTCGCGGTCACTCCGGTCAAATCCGCAAGGCGGCAGAAATGCTCCTGGCGGCCAAGCGCCCAGTGTTGTACTCGGGCGGCGGCGTGATCCTCGGCGGTGGTTCCGCACCACTGACCGAACTGGCCAAGATGCTCAACCTGCCAGTGACCAATACCCTGATGGGCCTCGGTGGTTTCCCTGGCACCGATCGTCAGTTCATCGGCATGCTCGGCATGCACGGCAGCTACACCGCCAACCTGGCGATGCACCATGCCGATGTGATCCTCGCTGTCGGCGCGCGTTTCGACGATCGCGTGATCAACGGCGCATCGAAGTTCTGCCCGAACGCCAAGATCATTCACATCGACATCGACCCGGCTTCGATCTCCAAGACCATCAAGGCCGACGTGCCTATCGTTGGTCCGGTCGAGAGTGTCCTGACCGAAATGGTCGCGATCCTCAAGGAAATCGGCGAGACCCCGAACAAGGAGTCCGTTGCCAGTTGGTGGAAACAGGTTGATGAGTGGCGCGGTGATCGCGGCCTGTTCCCTTATGACAAGGGTGACGGCAGCGTTATCAAGCCGCAGGCCGTGATCGAAACCCTGTGCGAAGTGACCAAGGGCGATGCCTTTGTCGCTTCCGATGTGGGTCAGCATCAGATGTTCGCGGCGCAGTACTACACGTTCAACAAGCCGAACCGTTGGATCAACTCCGGTGGCCTGGGCACCATGGGCTTCGGTTTCCCGGCGGCCATGGGCATCAAGTTGAGCTTCCCGGATGACGACGTCGTTTGTGTCACCGGCGAGGGCAGCATCCAGATGAACATTCAGGAACTGTCGACCTGCCTGCAATACGGTTTGCCGGTAAAAATCGTCATCCTGAACAACGGTGTGTTGGGCATGGTTCGCCAGTGGCAGGACATGAGCTACGGCAGCCGTCACTCTCATTCCTACATGGAATCGCTGCCTGATTTCGTCAAGCTGGCGGAGGCTTATGGTCACGTTGGTGTGCGCATCACCGATTCGAAAGATTTGAAGTCGAAGATGGAAGAAGCGTTCGCCATGAAAGATCGCCTGGTGGTGATCGATATTTCGGTCGATACCAGCGAGCACGTCTACCCGATGCAGATCAAAGACGGCTCCATGCGCGATATGTGGCTGAGCAAGACGGAGCGTACCTAATCATGCGGCACATTATTTCCTTGCTTCTGGAAAACGAACCCGGCGCTCTGTCTCGTGTGGTTGGCCTGTTCTCGCAGCGCAACTACAACATCGAAAGCCTGACCGTGGCCCCAACCGAAGACCCGACCCTGTCGCGTCTGACGCTGACCACCGTTGGTCACGATGAAGTCATCGAGCAGATCACCAAGAACCTGAACAAGCTGATCGAAGTGGTAAAACTGGTCGACCTGTCGGAGAGTGCTCACATCGAGCGCGAACTGATGCTGGTCAAGGTCAAGGCCACCGGCGCCCAGCGCGCCGAGATCAAGCGCACTACCGATATTTACCGTGGACAGATCGTCGATGTCAGCGCCAGCGTGTATACCGTTCAACTGACCGGTACCAGCGACAAGCTCGACAGCTTCATTCAGTCCATCGGCACCGCATCGATTCTGGAAACCGTCCGTAGTGGCGTGACCGGCATTGCCCGCGGCGACAAAGTACTCAGCATCTAAACCAAATTAGCGAACGGCCTGAACGGCCTGATATAGGGGAAATTCATGAAAGTTTTCTACGATAAAGACTGCGACCTGTCGATCATCCAGGGCAAGAAAGTTGCCATCATCGGTTACGGTTCCCAAGGTCACGCTCAAGCGTGCAACCTGAAAGACTCCGGCGTTGACGTTACCGTTGGCCTGCGTAAAGGTTCGGCTACCGTTGCCAAGGCTGAAGCCCACGGCCTGAAAGTGACCGACGTTGCTTCCGCTGTCGCGGCTGCCGACCTGGTCATGATCCTGACCCCGGACGAGTTCCAGTCCTCCCTGTACAAGAACGAAATCGAGCCGAACATCAAGAAAGGCGCCACCCTGGCCTTCTCCCACGGCTTCGCGATCCACTACAACCAGGTTGTGCCGCGCGCTGACCTCGACGTGATCATGATCGCGCCGAAGGCTCCAGGCCACACCGTACGTTCCGAGTTCGTGAAGGGCGGCGGTATCCCTGACCTGATCGCTATCTACCAGGACGCCTCGGGCAACGCCAAGAACGTTGCACTGTCCTACGCTGCTGGCGTTGGTGGCGGTCGTACCGGCATCATCGAAACCACCTTCAAGGACGAGACCGAAACCGACCTGTTTGGCGAGCAAGCCGTTCTGTGCGGCGGTACCGTTGAACTGGTCAAGGCCGGTTTCGAAACCCTGGTTGAAGCTGGCTACGCGCCGGAAATGGCCTACTTCGAGTGCTTGCACGAACTGAAGCTGATCGTTGACCTCATGTACGAAGGCGGCATCGCCAACATGAACTACTCGATCTCTAACAACGCCGAATACGGCGAGTACGTGACCGGCCCTGAAGTCATCAACGCCGAATCCCGTCAGGCCATGCGCAACGCACTGAAACGTATTCAGGACGGCGAATACGCCAAGATGTTCATCAGCGAAGGCGCTACCGGCTATCCTTCGATGACCGCCAAGCGTCGTAACAACGCCGCTCACGGTATCGAAATCATCGGCGAGCAACTGCGCTCCATGATGCCGTGGATCGGTGCCAACAAGATCGTCGACAAAGCTAAAAACTAAGTCACGCGCTTGTACGAAAAACGCGGCTTAGGCCGCGTTTTTTCGTTTGGGAGGCCGGTTCTGGTATAAAGCTGCATCGTTTGTGGCCGAACCGTCGTCCCAGACACCTGTCCAAACTTTCCACCCCGTTGCAAGGTAATCTCCATGAGCGAACGCCCCGAAGAGCCAAACCAGGCTTCTGACGCCGAAAGCCTGCTGCCCATCGATGAACATGTCGAGGAGGGCCATGACGCTGAAGGTCGTAAAGTCCGGCATCGTGGTATCTATCTTCTGCCGAATCTGTTCACCACTGCGAACTTGTTCGCAGGGTTCTATTCCATCATCAACTCGATGAGCGCCCAGGCGGCCCTGAGTGCAGGTGACTCAGTCAATGCGAGCAAGTATTTTGCGTTTGCGGCCATCGCGATCTTCGTCGCAATGGTGCTCGATGGCCTTGATGGTCGCGTTGCCCGCATGACCAATACCCAGAGCGCCTTTGGTGCTGAGTACGACTCACTGTCGGACATGGTTGCCTTTGGTGTTGCGCCGGCATTGCTGGCTTTCGGTTGGGCGCTGGGCGATATGGGCAAGGTTGGCTGGATGGTTGCCTTCATTTATGTCGCGGGTGCGGCGTTACGTCTTGCGCGTTTCAATACGCAAGTCGGAACGGCGGACAAGCGCTACTTTATCGGTCTGGCCAGCCCGGCGGCGGCGGGTGTTGTTGCGGGTATCGTCTGGGCGTTCAGCGATTACGGCATTCAGGGCTCGAAGATGTCCTTCCTGGTTGCGCTGATGGTTGCGGCGGCCGGCATGCTGATGGTCAGCAACATCAAATACAACAGCTTCAAGGAGCTGGACCTGAAGGGGAGAGTGCCTTTCGTGGCGATTCTCGCTGTGGTACTGGTGTTCGCGGTGGTGTTCAGTGACCCTCCGCGCATCCTGCTGCTGGTGTTTCTCGCCTATGCGGCCTCCGGCCCGGTTCAATACCTGTTACGTCTTCGCCGTAACAAGAGCGCGTAATTTCCCTCATACTCCGCAGTCTATGGGTGCATCTGTCCTCCAAAGCTGCGGAGTAACCATGCTGATCAAAGTCTCCAAAGCGTCCGACTGCCACGAGTCGGACGTCACGCCTGAATCCCTCTATCTGTCTCGACGCAAAGTGCTTGGCGCCACGGTTGCCGGCTTTGCTCTGGGCAGCCTGCCGCAATGGGCCAGCGCTGGCGATGCAGCGCGTTATCCGGATGTTGAACCGGGCAAGGCGCCTTCGTGGTTCAGTGAAAAACTTCCGGCTACCCGATGGGGAGCGGTCAACGTCAAAGACGAGGCGATCACCCCGTTCAAGGATGCTACCCACTACAACAACTTCTATGAGTTCGGCACCGACAAGGGCGATCCAGCTGCTAATGCCGGTGCGCTGAAGACCGAGCCATGGACCGTAGTCGTGGACGGAGAAGTGGGTAAACCAGGGCGATATGCGCTGGAAGACTTCATGAAGCCTTACCAGCTGGAGGAGCGCATCTACCGACTTCGTTGTGTGGAGGCGTGGTCGATGGTCATTCCCTGGATAGGTTTTCCTCTCTCGGCTTTGCTCAAGGAGGTCGAGCCGACCTCGAAAGCCAGATTCATCCGCTTCGAAACCCTGCAGGATCCCAAAAGCATGCCGGGACAGCGCTCCGGTTTCGCCTTGATCGATTGGCCTTATATAGAAGGGCTGCGTCTTGACGAAGCGATGAATCCATTGGCGATTCTTGCGGTGGGTATGTATGGGCGTGAGTTACCGAATCAGAACGGGGCACCACTGCGTCTGGTGGTGCCCTGGAAGTACGGCTTTAAAAGCATCAAGTCGATCGTGCGGATCAGTTTGGTGAGTGAGCAGCCAAAAACCACCTGGCAGAGTATTGCTTCGGACGAGTACGGCTTCTACGCCAATGTGAATCCGACGGTAGACCATCCGCGCTGGACTCAGGCCCGGGAACGGCGCTTGCCGAGCGGCCTGTTCAAGCCGAATGTGCGTGACACGCAAATGTTCAATGGTTACGCGGATGAAGTCGCTTCTCTATATACAGGGCTCGATCTGCGGAAGAACTACTGATGCGATATCCGCTTTGGCGTGTGGCCGTTTTTGTTGCAACGATGGTGTGGCCGCTGTTGTGGTTGTACCAGGCCTGGGCGGATGTACTTGGGCCGGACCCGGGCAAGGTGCTGGTTGATCGATTGGGGTTGGGAACACTTGTTCTGTTGCTTATTACATTAAGCATGACGCCACTGCAGAAGCTCATTGGTTGGGCGGGGTGGATTGCGGTCCGGCGGCAACTGGGGTTGTGGTGTTTCGCTTATGTAGTGCTGCACTTGAGCGCCTATCTGGCATTTATCCTTGGTTTTGATTGGTCGCAGCTTGGGGTGGAGCTGCGCAAGCGTCCGTACATCATTGTCGGGACGTTGGGTTTTTTGTGTTTGCTGGCGTTGGCGTGCACTTCCAATCGATACAGTCAGCGACGTTTGGGGGCTCTCTGGAAGAATCTGCATCGCCTGGCTTATTTGATTCTCGTGCTTGGATTGCTGCATATGCTATGGATTGTGCGCGCCGACCTGAAGGAGTGGGCGGTCTATGCAACTATAGGTGCGCTGCTTTTAGTGCTGCGGCTACCGCCGTTAGCTCGTCGAATCCCGCGTTTAATGGCTAAAAAGGTCACTTCTGCCAAAAAGGCGTAATTAGTGGTTGACGGCGAATTTTAGAAGCCTATAATTCGCCCCACTTCCGGCGCAGTCGAAACGGAAAACTCCTTGGTAAACAACGAGTTACGCAGTTTTCGACAGTGGGTCGCTTCAGTTCATCGAAGCCGAAAGGGAGTTGAAAAAGAGGTGTTGACAGCAGCGTGTAACGCTGTAGAATTCGCCTCCCGCTGATGAGAGATCTGAAGCGCAAGTGGTTGAAGTTACAAAGG
>NZ_MUJK01000006.1 GCF_002906155.1 Pseudomonas laurylsulfativorans | reverse complement strand
GCTCCTACATCTATGGTTACCCCCTTTTCTGCAATACTGTATTTGATGCGTGTTTGGCTTGCTTTCATCTATCCGGCGTCTGAGTGGGGGTGTCGCCCCGCGCCTCGATGAGAATCGATGCCCAACGACCCTAATTAGTTGAACGGCCTTACAGCCGTGTAGGAGCCCAGGGTTGTCGTCAGGCCGGTTGGCCGTTCACGTCATCAGTTATCCAGCATCGCAAAACCAGGTGGGTGGTGCTCGGGTGACAGCGGGGTCAGGCGTTCATCGCGGCTGGCCCCGCATCGAATTCAGTGTGGTGTGCGGCTATCGCCCAGGCGATTCTTGCCAGCTTGTTGGCCAGTGCGCAGACCACGAGATTGGAGTGATGGCGGGAAGCTAATAGTTGGCGGACCCAGTCCGCCAAGGCGCCTTTCTGTCGTTCCAGTTGTATCAAGTACACACGGGCGCACTGGATGAGCAGGCGCCTCTGATTTCGATCGCCGCGTTTACTGATGCCGAGCAACACGGTTTTATCGCCCGTACCGTGCTGTTTGGGTACCAGCCCGATCGACGCCGCATAGCCTCGGCCGCATTTGAACTGTTTGCCATCGCCCAACTCGGCAGCCAAGGCGCTGGAGGTGATCGGGCCGACACACGGCATGGTCATCAAACGAGCCGCCAGATCATCTTCAGCTGCTTGGCATTCCACCTCCTTGTCCAGCGCTTTGACCTTCCCATCCAGATAGTTGAAGTGCTCATGCAACCCCATCAGAATTTTTTTGATGGAGCCGGAAAATGAACTCATCTCAAGCAATGCTGGAAGCTCTTTGATGGATTTGAAGCCGGGAGCCAGGCTGATACCCACCTCCAGCAGGGCTGCGTGAATCCGATTGACGGTGGCGGTACGGTCTTTGATGAACGACTCACGAACCGAATTGAGCATCGCCAGCGCCTGCTGAGCCTGGGTTTTGGGGTGCACGAAGCGCATTGTGGGCCGGGTCGCCGCCTCGCAGATCGCTTCGGCATCAGCGAAGTCGTTTTTGTTGCTCTTCACGTAAGGGCGTACCAGATGTGGCGCAATAAGCTTGGGCGTATGCCCCAGCTTGGCGACTTCCTGCGCCATGAAATGGGCGCCGCCACAGGCTTCCATCACGACGGTGCAGGGTTCCAGTTTCGCCAGATATTGGGTGAGTGCTGCGCGCGTAAACTTTCTGCGGTGAACCTCGTGGCCGCGATCATCTTGAGCATGAAGATGAAAGGAATGTTTTCCGAGGTCGATGGCGGCAATAGCTACGTTGTTCATGGCAATGATCTCCGATGAGCCCTCTGTGAAAGCTTAGTGGGCGATCACAGGGGGCAGCGGGGGGGGGTAGCCATTTCATTAGTTGATTGGCGGCGTTCATACGAACCCTGTAGGAGCGAGCTTGCTCGCGATGGGGCCGGCCCAGCCAGCAAAAGACTCAATGCCGCTTGATAAACCCCGTCAACGCCGCCAACGCTTCCGGCGATCTCAGCCGCTGGGTAAACAAAGCCCCCTCCTCTTCAATCACCTTGCGCAATAGCTCCCGGTCCGGCGCCTTCATCAACTGCTTGCTGATGCGCACCGCTTCCGGCGGTAGCGACTCAAAACGCAACGCCATCTCCCGCGCCTTGGCCAAGGCTTCTTCACCACTGCCCAAGGCTTCGGACGCAATGCCCCACGCCGCAGCCTGTTCACCATTGAAACCATCACCGAGCAGCAACAACTCCGCCGCTTTCGCCTGCCCGAGCAAGCGCGGCAGAATCAGGCTGGAGCCAAATTCCGGGCACAGGCCAAGGTTGACGAATGGCATGCGCAACCGCGCATCGCGGCTGACATAGACCAGATCGCAATGCAGCAGCATCGTCGTACCAATGCCCACTGCCGCGCCAGCCACGGCGGCGATCACCGGTTTGCGGCATTCGAGCAGGTTGAGCATGAAGTGGAACACCGGGCTGTCGAGGTTGCTCGGCGGTTGCTGGACGAAATCGGCGATATCGTTGCCGGCGGTGAAGCATTCGGCGGAACCGGTGATCAGCACGGCGTTGATTTCAGGGTCACTGTCGGCCTGTTTCAGCGCTTCGGCCAGGTGGCTGTACATGGCGCGGGTCAGGGCGTTTTTCTTTTCGGGGCGATTCAGGCGCAGGGTCAACAGGCCGCGTTCGCGTTCAACTTGGATGGCATCGGTCATGACAGGTCTCGCGTCTGAAAAGTCAGCGCTCAACCACGGGGCAGGAACACATCGGCCAGCAGTTGATTGCGCGGCAATCCCGCCAGATAAAGGCGCCGGGCAAAGGCGTCGACACTGTCGGGGGCTCCGCAGAGTAAGGCCAGGGTTTGCCGGGAAACAAGCCGCAGTTGCGCCAAAGCCGCTGGCAACTCAGCCGCGGTCCACAGTTCGACACTCAGGTTCGGACGGCTGGCGGCCATGGCTTGCAGCGGTTTGGCCAGGTAGTGCTCATCGGCATCATGAGCCAGGTGAATGACACGGATGGCGCCCTGGTGATCCTGGCGCAGCGCTTCGCGCAATACGCCAAACAATGGCCCCAACCCGGTACCTGCGGCCATCAACCACAACGGCCGGGCGTGCCAGTCCGGGTCGTAATGCAAGGCGCCGCCGCGCAGTTCACCGAGGCGTATCGGGTCGCCGATGCGTAATTGCCTGGCGGTATCGCTGAATTCCCCGGGCTTGCGGCAATCGAGATGAAACTCCAGAAACCGGTCTTCTTGCGGCAGGCTGGCGAGGGAGTACGGCCGCGCTACGCTTCCCGCCCACAACACCAGGTGCTGGCCGGCGCTGTAGCGCAACGGGCGCTGAGGGACTACGCGTAGACGCAGGACCGTGGCGCTCAACCAATCGACCGCAGCCACTTCGGCCGGTCGACCATCGGTTTGCGGGTCGAAGGCATGCACCTGCAAGTCCTCGACCACCTGGCACTGGCAGGCCAGGCGCCAGCCCTGATCACGCTGCTGTGCACTCAGGGCATCGGGGCGACTGTCGCCAGGCAGGCCCCGCACACATTGCACCAGGCACGCATGGCAACTGCCGGCGCGGCAACTGTAAGGCACCGGCACGCCGTTCTGATTCAGCGCATCGAGCAGGTTGCTGCCCACCGCCACCGACCAGTGGCGCTCGCCGACCCGCAGCTCAGGCATCGATGTTCTCCCACGCTGCCGCGCATCGGTTGCGACCGTCACGCTTGGCGCGATAAAGCGCCTGATCGGCCCGTTGCAGGGCGTCATCGAGGTCATCACCCCGCTCCAGCAGGGTCATGCCGGCGGATAGGCTGAGGTTGCGCACATTCAGACCAATCAATTCGACATCGGTGAACGCAATGCGCAGCCGTTCGCAGCACGAGGTCAAACTATCGGCATCGCAATCGGGCAGCAGAATAACGAACTCTTCACCGCCGTAACGGGCCAGAACGTCACCGTCGCGCAGGCACGCGGTGGCAACGCCGGCAAAGGCTTGCAGCACCTGATCGCCCGCAGCATGCCCGTGCAGATCGTTGATGCGCTTGAAATGGTCGAGGTCGATCAGCGCCAGGCCATGCACCACATCGGCGTCCATGGCGTCCAGCTCGCGGGAAGCCAGATGCAGGAAGTGCCGGCGATTGAACAGGCCTGTGAGCTCGTCGGTGGCCACCAGGTCTTCGAGCTGACGCATCATCCCGCGCAACGTGTCCTGGTGCGCCTGCAACGCAAAACGCCGCTGGCGCATACGCTGCCGCGAAGCTTGGACATAGCGGGCATACAGCACCAGCCACACCAGCACGATGAACAGCACGCAGACCTGCAACACCGCCATGGCCGGGTCGGGCAACTGAAAGTGATAGCCCTCCCACAGTGTGATCGCACTGAAACTGAAGAACACCAGCAGCGCGCAACGCACAAAGGACCGGCGCGACAGATGGAACAGGCCGAACAGCAGGATCAGCACGTAAAACACCAGAAACGCACCCCGGGCTTCGTCCAGGTGGGCGATCAGCCAGGTTTGCCAGCCCAGCCCCAGCAACACTTGCGCCTCGGTCAGGCTGGGGTCGGCGAAACGCAGGTTGCAGCCGCTGTAGAACACGGCAAACAGGATGGCCTGGCTGGTCACGACCAGTGCGCTGCCGATGGCGACGCTGGACAGCGGCGCGTCGTAGTGACCGGTAAAAAATGCCAGCCACAACAACAGCAATGCCAGGGCATAGGTGCCGGCCGCGAGGGCGAAACGTTTGAGCAACAGGCGCTGGATGGCGTTATGGGTCAATCGTGACTCACCAAATGAAAGGAGACTGACAGAGCGTCCTACTCTACAGACCGAATGTCACTTTAGTGGCGTGGCCGATAAATGACCATTCAATTTTCGTCGGGTCTAAAACAGCTGCCACGCCACGCCCCCTGTAGGAGCTGGCTTGCCAGCGAAGGCGCTCTCGCAGGCGATACGGATGGAGGCTGATCCACCGCTTTCGCTGCGATGCGGCGACCCGACAAGCCAGCTCCTACAGGGTTCGAGTTCGACAATGAGACCAAGGTTTGACCACTGGCGCGTGTGCCGTTCAACGAGGCGCGGTATACTGCCGCGCCTTTTTAGCGTCGCGCCAGCTTGCCCGGCGTGCCTTGAAAGGTGCTTGCAACCGACCGATGCACCCAAGCTGCAAGCACCTTATTGAATGTTCCCGTCTTTTAGAGGAGCGCGACTCATGACCGTGATCAAGCAAGACGACCTGATTCAGAGCGTTGCCGACGCCCTGCAGTTCATTTCCTATTACCACCCCGTGGATTTCATCCAGGCGATGCACGAAGCCTACCTGCGCGAAGAATCGCCAGCGGCCCGTGACTCGATGGCACAGATCCTGATCAACTCGCGCATGTGCGCCACCGGCCACCGCCCGATCTGCCAAGACACCGGCATCGTCACCGTGTTTGTCCGTGTGGGCATGGACGTGCGCTGGGATGGCGCCACCATGGGCCTGGACGACATGATCAACGAAGGCGTGCGTCGCGCCTACAACCTGCCGGAAAACGTCCTGCGTGCTTCGATCCTCGCCGACCCGGCGGGCGCTCGCAAGAACACCAAGGACAACACCCCGGCCGTTATCCACTACTCGATCGTTCCGGGTAACACCGTGGAAGTGGACGTGGCGGCCAAGGGCGGCGGTTCCGAGAACAAATCGAAGATGGCCATGCTCAACCCGTCCGACTCGATCGTCGACTGGGTGCTCAAGACCGTTCCGACCATGGGCGCCGGCTGGTGCCCACCGGGCATGCTCGGCATCGGCATCGGCGGCACCGCCGAGAAAGCCGCTGTCATGGCAAAAGAAGTGTTGATGGAATCCATCGACATTCACGAACTCAAAGCACGTGGCCCACAGAACCGCATTGAAGAAATGCGCCTGGAGCTGTTCGAGAAGGTCAACCAACTCGGCATCGGCGCCCAAGGCCTCGGTGGACTGACCACCGTGCTCGACGTGAAGATCATGGACTACCCGACCCACGCCGCTTCCTTGCCGGTGTGCATGATCCCGAACTGCGCCGCCACCCGTCACGCGCACTTCGTGCTCGACGGTTCCGGCCCGGCCTCGCTGGAAGCGCCACCGCTGGACGCCTACCCGGAAATCGTCTGGGAAGCCGGTCCGTCGGCCCGTCGCGTCAACCTCGACACCCTGACCCCGGAAGAAGTACAGAGCTGGAAGCCGGGCGAAACCGTCCTGCTCAACGGCAAGATGCTCACCGGTCGCGACGCTGCGCACAAGCGCATGGTCGAGATGCTGAACAAGGGCGAAACCCTGCCGGTGGACCTCAAGGGTCGCTTCATCTACTACGTCGGCCCGGTCGATCCGGTCGGTGACGAAGTGGTTGGCCCGGCCGGTCCTACCACCGCCACGCGGATGGACAAGTTCACCCGTCAGATCCTCGAGCAGACCGGTTTGCTGGGCATGATCGGCAAATCCGAGCGCGGCCCGACCGCGATTGAGGCGATCAAGGACCACAAAGCCGTTTACCTGATGGCAGTCGGCGGCGCGGCTTACCTGGTGGCGCAAGCGATCAAGAAATCCCGCGTGGTAGCTTTCGCCGAACTGGGCATGGAAGCGATCTACGAGTTCGACGTAAAAGACATGCCTGTGACCGTTGCGGTCGACAGCAAGGGCGAGTCGGTACACATCACCGGTCCTGCCATCTGGCAGAAAAAGATCAGTGAAAGCCTGGCGGTGGAAGTGCAGTAAGCACTTAACCGCTGATTAAAAAAGAGCCGCGCTGTTTGTACGACAGCGCGGCTTTTTTTGTGCCTGCTGGTCACCAACCCCCGGGGACTGGCCTACCATCACTTGTAATGAGTGGTTTTACGCGCACGCAGCCCCTGTCGTACCTCGCCAAAGGCCTAGTTTTGAATGTCCGTGACCTACCTGCCGCTGGAAGCCTGGAATAAACACTGGACACTCGACGGCCCGCTGGTGCGCTGTCGGCTGTGTGGGAGCGTTCAGGACCTCATGGACGCCGGCGCTTTTCGGCATGCACTCGGCTGTAAAGCCTGGGGACTGCAAACCCAATACCCCAGCCGGGAACTGGCTGCGCTGCTGCAGCAAAAAATCCAAGCGGGGTTGTTTTGATGCGCGCCATGCTCGAGGGCGGTGCCGTGCGTGAGGTGCTGGTCATTCGAAGCGTTTCACAGTGAAACGCTTGGGAATGTTCTCGGGGTAACGCCGCACAAGGCGACTCATCAGCGGCCATCTACCCGTTGAGTTTCCCCCTGAGCATGGGAAACGTTCCTCCGTGAAACACTCATGCGTTTTCACCGGATCGCCCTTTATCGAACCCGTGGAGCCAATCAGGATCCTGGTGACAGCCCATCTGAACAGACCGGGCTAGCCAACAGCATGCATGAAGCACACCTGAACAATGACGACCTGATTAACGCCAGGAACTCGGTCGTTTCGTTGGGGAAACTGACAGATGAACTGGAACAGATGAGACGAAACATCAATCGTTGAAAGCTCAAGGTATCGACTCGGGCGCAGTGAGATGAGAACTGGCGCAAGATAGTCCGCATGCTATCTTGCGCCTCCTATCTTTTGTCCGACTTCCGTTCGATGCTCCCGACCTCCAGATCCCTGCGCCTGGCGCTCTACACCCTGTTGATCATCGCCGGCGCCGCCCTCGCCGCCACCCTGGCCATGCGCCACGCCGTGCGCCAGTCAATGGTCGAGGATGCTGGCCGCGCCAATCAACAACTGGCCTTGTACGCCACGTCCCTGCATACCCTGATCGAACGCTACCGCGCCCTGCCCGCGGTGCTGGCGCTGGACCCGGAGTTGCGTTCGGCGCTCAAGGGGGCGGTGAGCCCGGAGCAGCAGGAAGCACTGAACCGCAAACTGGAAAAAATCAATGGCGCGGCCGAATCCTCGACCCTGGAACTGCTCGACCGCACTGGCCTCGCCGTGGCGGCGAGCAACTGGCGTTTGCCCAGCAGTTATGTTGGCCACAACTACGGTTTCCGCCCTTATTTCAACCAGACCCGCACCCAGGGCACCGGGCGCTTTTACGCGGTGGGCGTGACCAGCGGGATTCCTGGCTACTTCCTTTCCAGCGCGGTCACGGATGACGACGGCCAGTTCCTCGGCGCCATGGTGGTGAAGCTGGAGTTTCCCGAACTGGAACGCGAGTGGCGCCAGGGCAGCGACACGCTGCTGGTCAGCGACGCACGCGGGATCATCTTCATCGCCAACCAGCCGGGCTGGCGTTATCGCCTGCTCAAGCCGCTGAGTGACAGCGATCATGCCGAACTCAAGACCACCCGCCAGTACGACAAGCAGCCGCTCACGCCGCTTGAGTTTCAATCGCTACGGCGCTTCGATGACAACAGTGACCTGGCCCGGGTCGATGGCCCGGACGGCAAGGCGGATTACCTGTGGGAATCCCTGCCGCTGAGTGCCGAGGGCTGGACCCTGCACCTGCTGCGTCGCCCGCAAGTCGCCTTCGAAGACAGCCGTAACGCCGCGCTTGCCGCAGCCGGGCTGTGGTTGACCCTGGTGTTCCTGCTGCTGTTTCTCAACCAGCGCTGGCGCCTGGCCAAATTGCGCCAGCGCAGTCGTGAAGAACTCGAACAGCTCGTAGAAGAGAGAACCCGCGACCTGCGCACCGCCCAGGAAGGTCTGGTGCAATCGGCCAAACTCGCGGCACTGGGGCAGATGTCCGCCGCCCTTGCCCACGAAATCAACCAGCCGCTCACCGCCCAGCGCATGCAGTTGGCGACCTTGCGCCTGCTGCTCGACCACGGTCGCGTCGACGACGCCTACAAGGCGCTCAGACTGGTGGATGAAATGCTCACGCGCATGGCCGCCCTCACCGGCCACCTGAAAACCTTCGCCCGCAAAAGCCCCAGCGGTTTGCGCGAACGACTGGACCTGGCGGCGGTGGTGGACCAGTCACTGCAACTGCTCGATACACGGTTGCGTGACGAGCAGGTCAGCACCGTGCTGCACCTGACCCGCCCGGCTTGGGTGCGCGGCGATGCGATTCGCCTGGAACAGGTGCTGATCAATCTGCTGCGCAACGCCCTTGATGCGATGCAGGACAAACCCTGCAAACGCCTGGAAATCCGCCTCGAAGCCGACGAACAATTGTGGCGGCTGAGCGTGATCGACAACGGTAGCGGTATCACCGAAGAGAACCTGCCCAAGGTGTTCGATCCATTCTTCACCACCAAACCGGTGGGCGATGGCCTAGGGATCGGTTTGGCCGTATCGTTCGCCATCGTCCACGAATCCGGCGGTCGCCTGTGTGCCGGCAATCATGACAAGGGTGCCGTGTTTACCGTGACCTTGCCCATCGACCTGGAGGTGCATGAACCATGCTGAACTCAGTGATCGTGGTCGACGACGAAAGCAGCATCCGTAGCGCCGTCGAGCAGTGGTTGAGCCTGTCGGGCTTCGAGGTGCAGTTGTTCAGCCGCGCCGATGAATGCCTGGCGCAATTACCCAGGCATTTTGCCGGGGTGATTCTCAGCGATGTGCGCATGCCTGGCATGACCGGCCTGGAACTGCTGGCCGAAGTACAGCGTCGGGATGCCGATTTGCCGGTGATCCTGCTCACCGGACACGGCGATGTACCGATGGCCGTCGAGGCCATGCGTGATGGCGCCTACGATTTCCTCGAAAAACCCTTCAGCCCGGAAACCCTCCTCGGCAGCCTGCGCCGCGCCCTCGACAAGCGCCGGCTGGTGCTGGAAAACCGCGCCCTGCACGAGCAGGCGGACAACCGCGCCAAACTGGATGCCACGCTGCTCGGCGTATCCCGGGGTTTGCAGACCCTGCGGCGACAGGTGCTGGACCTGGCAGCACTGCCAGTCAACGTGCTGATTCGCGGCGAAACCGGTAGCGGCAAGGAACTGGTCGCCCGCTGCCTGCACGACTTCGGGCCGCGAGCTGACAAGCCCTTTGTCGCACTCAACTGCGCGGCCATCCCCGAGCAATTGTTCGAGGCCGAGCTGTTCGGTCACGAGAGCGGTGCGTTCACCGGGGCGTCCGGCAAGCGCATCGGCAAACTCGAATACGCCGACGGTGGCACGCTGTTTCTCGACGAAATCGAAAGCATGCCGCTGGCCCAGCAGGTAAAACTGCTGCGGGTGTTGCAAGAGCAAAAGCTTGAGCGACTGGGCTCGAACCAAAGCATCCGCGTGGATCTGCGCATCATTGCCGCGACCAAGCCGGACCTGCTGGACGAAGCGCGGGCCGGACGTTTCCGCGAAGACCTGGCTTATCGATTGAACGTCGCGGAACTCCGCCTGCCGCCCTTGCGTGAACGCCGTGAAGACATACCCTTGCTGTTCGAATCCTTTGCGCAAAACGCCGCCGAACGGCTGGGGCGTAAATTTCCACCGTTGAGCGGCGCGCAGTTGAGCCATCTGCTGAGCCATGACTGGCCGGGCAACGTGCGCGAACTGGCGAACGTCGCCGAGCGTCAGGTATTGGGACTGGGTGAGCCGGAACCGATGGGCATCGAACCTGGCCAGTCGCTGGCGGCACAGCAGGAAGCGTTCGAGGCGCAATGCCTGCGTGCGGCATTGACCCGGCACCAGGGTGATGTGAAAGCGGTGCTCGAAGAACTGCAACTGCCGCGCCGGACCTTCAATGAAAAGATGCAGCGGCATGGGTTGAGCAGGGAGATGTTCCTGTAGCGTCTGAACCGGCCTCATCGCTGGCAAGCCAGCGCCTACAGGTTCTGTGTCGTGCACAACAATCTGCATTCAACTCGGTCATTGTAGGAGCTGGCTTGCCAGCGATGAGGCCAGTGCAAACAGTGATAATCCACGAATCGAATCAGCAATTTTCCGCTCACCACCAAACTTTTATAGGCGGATTTCCGCTCACCGAAACACCCTCACCCCTCTAGACCGGCCCTCTCCCCCTTGGCACAGCTCCTGCTATAGCCCCTGCAGGCTGCGTTTCATCGCGCTCCACAAAAACAATTAAATGAAGGATCCTTCAATGGATAACTCCAACTCCCTGCCGCTTGGGTCGGCCGCCGCGCCGGTCAAAGAAAGAACCACCTCCAGTCGCATCAAATCGATCTTCAGCGGTTCCGTTGGCAACATGGTCGAGTGGTACGACTGGTACGTCTACGCCGCCTTCTCCCTGTACTTCGCCAAGACTTTCTTCCCCAAAGGCGACACCACCGCCCAACTGCTCAACACCGCCGCGATCTTCGCCGTGGGCTTCCTGATGCGTCCGATCGGCGGCTGGCTGATGGGCCTGTATGCCGACAAGGTCGGGCGCAAAAAGGCCCTGATGGCCTCGGTGTACCTGATGTGCTTCGGCTCGCTGCTGATCGCCCTGAGCCCGAGCTATGAAGTCATCGGCATCGGCGCGCCGATCCTGCTGGTGTTCGCGCGCTTGCTGCAAGGCCTGTCGGTGGGTGGCGAATACGGCACCTCCGCCACTTACCTGAGCGAGATGGCGACCAAGGAACGCCGCGGCTTCTACTCCAGCTTCCAGTACGTGACCCTGATCTCCGGTCAGCTCATCGCCCTGGCAGTGCTGATTGTCCTGCAGAACTTCCTGACCACCGAAGAGCTCTACGCCTGGGGCTGGCGCATCCCGTTCGCCATCGGCGCGCTGTGTGCCGTGGTGGCGTTGTACCTGCGTCGTGGCATGGAAGAAACCGAGTCGTTCACCAAGAAAGAGAAGGCCAAGGAAAGCGCGATGCGCACCTTGATGCGTCACCCCAAGGAGCTGATGACCGTGGTCGGCCTGACCATGGGCGGTACCCTGGCGTTCTACACCTACACCACCTACATGCAGAAATACCTGGTGAACACCGTCGGCATGAGCATTTCCGACTCCACCACCATTTCCGCCGCCACACTGTTCCTGTTCATGTGCCTGCAACCGGTCATCGGCGGGCTGTCGGATAAAATCGGTCGCCGGCCGATCCTGATTGCCTTCGGCATCCTCGGCACGCTGTTCACCGTGCCGATCCTCACCACCCTGCACACCATCACGACCTGGTGGGGCGCGTTCTTCCTGATCATGGCGGCGCTGATCATCGTCAGCGGCTACACCTCGATCAACGCCGTGGTGAAAGCCGAACTGTTCCCAACCGAAATCCGCGCCCTGGGCGTGGGCCTGCCGTACGCCCTGACCGTCTCGATCTTCGGCGGCACCGCTGAATACATCGCGCTGTGGTTCAAGAGCATCGGCATGGAAACGGGTTACTACTGGTACGTGACCGCGTGTATTGCCGTGTCGTTGCTGGTGTACGTCACCATGAAAGACACCCGCAAGCACTCGCGGATCGTCACGGACTGACAGATCAATAGAGCCTGGCTGTACTGGCCTCTTCGCGAGCAAGCCTGCTCCCACACTGACCGCATGGCTTCAGTGTGGGAGCGGGCTTGCTCGTGAAGGGCACCATTTGTCTCCCCCTCCGGCAAGATAATCATCGGTTAATGCACCGGCAGCACCCTGCTGCTGACTGCATCCAAATCAACAGGACGCACGTATATCCGTTACAGGCCTCGAAGGAGTGTCTGAACGAACCCACAGCGAACGTACCTGGAGTACCTGCCATGAAAACCCGATTGATCCTTGCCCTGACCCTTTCCGTGCTGGCTGCCAATGCCTTTGCGGCCGACGGCTACGACAAAACCGGTTCGGCCTCGTTCGGTTCCGGCGCCAGTGCCGCCATCGAACACAGCCAGCCCGGCACCTATGCCTCTGACGGTTTTGATAAAACCGGTAGCGCTGAAGCTATCGGCTGACCTCAAACCTGTAGGAGCGAGCCTGCTCGCGATGGACGTCAACGATAACGCGAGAATCCTGGAGAAATGTGGTGCCCTTGAGTTTTTCGCGAGCAGGCTCGCTCCTACAGTGATCTTCATCAGACTGGAAATCCGCGGCGCGTGCTTGCACCATGCACGTCTCCCCGCAAGCTCTGGAAATTTCCATGTCCGACGACATCCACTTCTACGAACCCGCCAACGGCCACGGCCTGCCCCACGATCCGTTCAACGCCATCGTCGGCCCGCGCCCCATCGGCTGGATCTCGTCACAGGATGCCGAGGGCCGCTTGAACCTGGCGCCCTACAGTTTCTTCAATGCCTTCAACTACATTCCGCCGATCATTGGGTTTTCCAGCGTCGGGCGCAAAGACAGCCTGAACAACATCGAGCAAACCGGCGAGTTCGCCTGGAACCTGGCCACCCGGCCGCTGGCCGAGCAGATGAACCAGAGCTGCGCCATGGTCGGGCCGGAGGTCAACGAGTTCGAACTGGCCGGCCTGACGACCGTTGCCTCGAAGGTGATTCAGGTGCCACGGGTGGCCGAAAGCCCGGTGTCCTTCGAGTGCAAGGTCACGCAGATCATTCAGTTGCAGCGGGCGGATGGCAACGTGGTGCCGAGCTGGCTGATCCTCGGCGAAGTGGTCGCCGTGCATATCGCCAAGTGGCTGTTGAAAGACGGGATATACGACACCGCCGCGGCAGAACCGATTCTGCGCGGCGGCGGGCCGGCGGATTACTTCCAGCTGGGGCCTGAGGCGTTGTTCAAGATGTACCGCCCGGGGGCGGTGAAGTAATCACCAGAGCAGGTCGGTGTCTTCCTTGACGTCCTTGAGGTGGGTCAGTTCCTTGGCGGCCGCCAGATCGGCGTCATGGGCGGTTTTGAAAACCTGGCCTTCCAGCACTTTGTGAAAACGCGGGGCGCCGGAACCACCCAGCGCTTTGACGGCGATAGCAGCGTGGTAACCACCCTCGCCCGGTACTACAGCGGAAACAGCTTCGAAGTGTTCAAAGGCTTTACGTGCCATGTCGCGAATCCTGGCTGGTTGAGAATGCCGTCATTAAACCCTCAACCGGCCAGTTTGTGTACCGTCACCCCGGACTGATGCAAGGCCTGCGCCGCCGAGACATCCTTGAAGGTGTGAAAATCCAGGCTGTTGACCACCAGTTCCTGCACCAGCTCGGCAAAAATCTCCATCGCCGGCGTGCTGAAGTACGCGGTCATGGCCTGTTGATTGCTCCAAAAACCGGACACCAGCCACAACTGCGGATCGCACTGCGAATGCTGCAAGGCAAAGCTCAGGCAGCCTGGCGCTGCGCGGGACGGTTCGATCAGGGCGCTGAGGCGCACACCGAGTTCCGCCGAACGCCCGGCGCGCGCTCGAACGAAGGCCATATGACTGACGGGGATCTGCTTGGACATGTTCAACCCTCCCGGGGAGTCGCGTGGCAGCCGGGGGACGGGCTGCGACAGGATCAAAGGTTAAGGGCTGCGACGCCTGTCTCGTTAGTCGATTCCTGCCGGGGCGTTGCACAATCCTGCGAAACTGCATGACAAGCCTGTAACAAACGGTAAAACCCTGTCACGGTTCTGCCATACGCGTTTCAAGCAAGTTCTGCAGGTACAAGGCTCTAGTGGCTACACCGCCGGTCGACCCCGGGCAGAATCAGGCAAGCATCCGGCAGGATGTGTCTACCGCTGTCACTTGCACAAACATATGCTCTGCCCCATTCCTTCCATGCCTTGCCGAGGATGCCGCGCATGTCGTCGCTCGATCACTTTCAAGCCCCGCTGGACACCGACATGGAAAAGCAGCGCGCGGAGCTGGCAGCCATCATCCGCCGCAGCACCGCCGAAGATGGCAGTTATGCCACGGCCATCGGCTCGCTGTTCATGTCCCGCCACAGCCAGTCCCACGAGTTCGCACCGGTGCTCGCACAACCGGCGCTCTGCATCATGGCCCAAGGGCGTAAGGAAGTTCAGTTGGCCAACGAGTACTTCAACTACGACCCGTTGAACTACCTGGTGGTCTCGGTTTCGATGCCGCTGAGTGGACGGGTAGTGGATGTCTCGGCCCAAGAACCGATCCTGGCCTTGCGCCTGGACATCGACCCGGCGGAAATCACTGCATTGATCGCCGACGCCGGCCCCCTCGGCGTACCCACCCGGCCGACCGGGCGCGGGCTGTACGTCGAACGGCTCGACACCGCCATGCTCGATGCCGTGCTGCGCCTGGCACGGTTACTGGACACGCCGAAAGACATCGCCATGCTCGCGCCGCTGATTCGCCGGGAGATCCTCTATCGACTGTTGCGCAGCAAACAGGGGCATCGGTTGTATGAAATCGCCATCACCAACAGTCAGAGCCATCGCATCAGCCAGGCGATCAAGTGGCTCAATGGCAATTTTGAACAGCCATTGCGCATCGATGATCTGGCCAAGGAAGTGAACCTGAGCGTGTCGACGCTGCATCACCGCTTCAAGGCGATGACGGCGATGAGTCCGTTGCAGTATCAGAAACAGTTGCGCCTGCAGGAAGCGCGGCGGTTGATGCTGGCCGAAGGGCTGGAGGCTTCGGCGGCGGGGTATCGAGTTGGTTATGAAAGCCCTTCGCAGTTCAGCCGGGAATACAGTCGGTTGTTTGGGGCGCCGCCGTTAAGGGATTTGGCGCGGTTGCGTTTGACGGTCTGATCAGGAGGCTGTGGTGCTGCAGATGGCGCTATCGCTGGCAAGCCAGCTCCTACAGGAGTATCGCGATTCTTGTAGGAGCTGGCTTGCCAGCGATGGGCTGCGCAGCAGCCCCCCGGAACATCAGGCGCCAAGTACCCGGCAAGCCTCCACCGGCAAGGTCACCGATACCGGATGCCCAACGCTCAAGCCAAAGCCCTGGCACGGCGTGCTCAGCGCGGTGAACGACACCCCGGAACACTCCACCGTGGTCTCGATGGTCGCGCCGATATCGCGCACGAACGTCACCTTGCCCAGCAAGCGGTTGCCCGCAGTCGCCTGTGGAGCCGACAGTTGCAGGTCTTCCGGGCGAATCAGCATCTTGACCTTTTCCCCAGCCGCAATGCTGCTGCAGATCGGTACTTGCAGCGCATCGCCACCCGGCAGGCTGACCTTGCCGTTGCCCAGCACCGTGGCCGGGAAGATGTTGCCAGAGCCGATGAAATCCGCGACGAACTCGTTGGCCGGATGGCGGTAGATTTCAATCGGTGTGCCCACCTGCTGCACCCGATGCTCACCCAGCACAACCACGATATCGGCCATGGTCATGGCCTCGCGCTGGTCGTGGGTCACCATGATGGTGGTGATGTTCAGGCGCTGTTGCAGTTGACGGATTTCCACCTGCATCGACTCGCGCAGCTTGGCGTCCAGCGCCGACAACGGCTCGTCGAGCAGGAGGATTTTCGGGTGATTGGCAATCGCCCGGGCAATCGCCACGCGCTGGCGTTGCCCGCCAGAGAGCTTGGCCACCGGGCGATTGATCATCGGTTGCAGCTGGATCAGTTCCAGCAACTCCACCACCCGCGCCTGCTGGTCAGCCTTGCTGACCCCGCGCAGCTTCAGCGGATAGGCGATGTTCTCCCCAACGGTCATGTGCGGGAACAGTGCCAGGGACTGGAACACCATGCCGAAGTTGCGCAGGTGCGCCGGGGTGTGGCCGATGTCCTCGCCGTCCAGGCGGATCTCGCCGCCGGTCAGGGTTTCAAGGCCGGCAATCATGCGCAGCAGAGTGGTCTTGCCGCAGCCCGAAGGGCCGAGGAAACACACCAGTTTGCCTTCGGGCAAATGCAGGTTCACATCCTTTACCGCGCAGGCCGAGCCGTAATGTTTCTCGACGTTTTCCAGAATCAAACCAGACATAAGAAGCACCTCAAGAAATCAGAACGAAACGCCACCTTCACCAACCAGTTTTTCGAGCGCCCAAATCAGGACGAAGTCGATCAACACAATCAGCACGGCAAACGAAAATACGGTTGGGTCGAGCGAAGACACAGTGCGGCTGTACATCCAGATCGGCACGGTCATCACATCGATGGTGTAGAGGAAGTAGGTCACGGTGAATTCGTTGAACGAGACGATGAACGCCAGCAGCATGCCCGCCAGGATCCCCGACTTCATCAATGGCACCACCACATCGACAATCGCCCGCATCGGCGAAGCGCCAAGCATTTGCGCGGCCTCCTCGACTTCAGTGCCGATTGAAAGCATCGCCGCCGTGCAGTTCTTCACCACGAATGGCAATGCCAGGATCACGTGGGCAATCACCAGGCGCGAGGTGGTCATATGGAACGGCAGGCTGTCGAACACCAGCAGCAGCGCCAGGCCCAACACCACCATCGGGAACACCAGCGGCAACGACATCAGTTGCAGCGCCACGGCCTTGCCGCGGAACTCGCAACGGGTCAGCGCGTAGGCCGCGGGCACCGCGATCAGCGTGGCGAAGATCATGGTCAGGCACGACACCATCAGGCTGGTGGTCATGGCTTGGCCGAGACTCAGCACGTCACTGGAATCGGGTGACACAAAGGTGTGCCAGGCGGCTTTGTACCATTGCAGGCTGTAGCTGCTCGGGGGGAAGTCGAGGTTCGATGCGCCGCTGAACGACATGACGATCATGGTCAGGATCGGCAGTACCGCCAGCAGCAGGATGAAGCCCGAAAGGATGCCGGCAAACTTGCCGGTCTCGCCGGGCAACAGCCCATAACGCTTCTTGGTCAGGGTGCTCATTGGGAAGCCTCCAGCATGCGCCGACGACGGCCAGTGATGTATTCGGACAAGGTCATGATCGCGAGGGTGGTGACGATCAGCACCACGCCGGCAGCGGACGCGGCGGGCCAGTTCATCAGCGGGGCGATCTGGTCATGCACCATCACTGCCAGCATCGGCACGCGCCGGCCACCGAGCAGCAACGGCACCACGAAACTGCTGGCGTTGTAGGCGAACACCAGGGTCGCACCGGTGATGATCCCCGGCAGACTCATCGGCAGTACCACCTGGCGGAACACCTGGAAACGACTGGCGCCGAGGGTGGCGGCCGCTTCTTCGTAGCTGCGGGCGACGCCGCGCATGGCGCTGGCAATCGGCAACACGGCCAGCGGGAAGGCGGTTTGCACCAGGCCCATCAACACGCCGTTCTGGTTGTACAACAGCATGATCGGACGCTTGATCAGGCCCAGGCCCATCAGGGTCTGGTTGAGCATGCCACCGGGACCGAGGATCACCAGCCAGCCGTAGCTTTGCAGCAGCAGGTTGACCAGCAATGGCAGCAACACCGCCGCAAGGAAGATCCGCCGCACGAATGGCGAGGTCAGGCGCGACATGGTGTAGGCCACCGGGATCGCCAGAATCACTGCGATCACCGCGCTGATCAGCGCCAGGCGCAGGGTCAGCATCAGCGATTTGAGGTAATAGGGTTCCAGCAGCTGGGCGTAACTGGCCAGGCTGAACCCGGACCATTCCGCGCCTTTGGTGCCCACGCTCATGCGCAGTACCAAGAGGCTCGCGGCAATCAATACGCCTAGAAACAGCATCGACGGCGAGAGGAAAAGCCAGGCGCGCGTCGTGGGTGAAACACCCTGAGCGGCGCGCACGGGGGCGGCACTCACCGGATGGGTCAGAGGTTGGTGTTCCATAGCAAAGGTCTCGTCAATGGAAGATCAGGCGCATGGCGAGTGCTGCGCACTCAATCGCTGGCAAGCCAGCGCCTACAGGTCATGCGCTGCCCTTGTAGGAGCCGGCTTGCTGGCGATGAGGCTCGAAGAGCCTCCCTGCCATTCAGATCAGGAAGAAAAGATTTCCGTGTAACGACGAATCCATTGGTCATGCACAGTCGCCAGGAAGGCGTTGTCGTGCATGATCGCCTTCTCGGCAATCTGCTCCGGCGTGAGGATGTACGGGCTCTTGCGTGCTTCGGCGGAGATGATCGCCTTGGCGTTGACCGGGCCGTTGTAGATGTCTTCAGCCATCTTGCCCTGCACCAGCGGGTCCAGAGAGTGGTTGATGAAGGCATAGGCCATGTCGGTATCGCCAGGACGGTTCTTCGGCATCACCGACAGCATCAGGTCGGTGTAGAAACCTTCCTTCATGCCGAACGTGGCGCCCAGGCCGTAGTTCGGATCGCGGATCTGTTTCGGGAAGAACGCTGGCGCGTACAGGCCGCCCATGTCCAGGGAACCGGTGCGGAACAGTTCGGCGATCTGGTTCGGGTTTTCACCCAGGGTCACCACACGATCCTTCAGTTCAGCGAGTTTCTTGAAGCCCGGCTCAATGTTGTGCTCGTCACCACCGGCCAGTTTGGCAGCGATGATGATCAGGTCCATGGCCTCGGTCCAGTTCGGCGGCGGCAGGAAGATGTTCGGCGCCGCGTCGGCGTCCCACAGGGAGGCGTAGCTGGTTGGCGCTTCCTTCTGGGTGCGGGTGCTGTAGACCAGGCTGTTGCACCACAACAGGTAACCGATACCGTGGCCATTGGCGCCGGTGCGGTATTTTTCCGGTACATCGACCAGGTTGGGAATGCGGTTGAGGTCGGGTTTTTCCAACAGGTTGGCGGCGGCCAGACCTTCGGCACCGACGCCGGCCAGGGTGATGATGTCGTACTGCGGACGATCACCGCCGGCCTTGAGTTTGGCGACCATTTCCGAGGTACTGCCGGTGCGGTCGGCGATGACCTTGCAGCCGTACTTGTCTTCGAAAGTCGCGGCGATGTTGCGCAGTGCAGCCAGGCCGGTATCGTCGGACCAGGTCAGCAAACGCAGGGTCTTGCCCGCAAAGCGTGTGTCGCTGGCATTAGCCTTGATGAACGGCATGCTCATCGCCGCTGCTGCCACCGAGGCTACGCCCACGGTCTTGATGAATTGACGTCTGTTCAGATCATGCTCGCCCATTACGGACTCCCTTTGTTTTTGTAGGTATGAGGCAGGTCGAAACTGTTGTATCCGCGCGACTGGATCAGCGTTGGCCCCTCTATTTTCGGGGGGTTGGTTGAACCAGTGAGTTCATCCTGAGGTCGTGTAAAACACCTGACTATCGATAAAAACTCATCGAAGCCATGACGCCTGTGCATGCCTCATGTAGGAGCGAGCTTGCTCGCAAATGACGCATGAAACACGCGGGCTGTCTGACTCCCCGCGTTATCGTTGACGTCCATCGCGAGCAGGCTCGCTCCTACACAAGGAGGGGCGTCAGACGGCCCGAATCACGTGTTTGATTTCCTGGAAAGCCTGCAAGCCCCACGGCCCCAATTCGCGGCCGATGCTGCTCTGCTTGTAGCCGCCCCAGGCGGTCTGCGGGAAGATCACCTGCGGCGCATTGATCCACACAAGCCCCGCCTGCAAAGCGTTGGCGACGCGGTCAGCGGTCTGTGCATTGCGCGTCACCACGCTGGCCACCAGGCCAAACTGACTGTCGTTGGCCAGGGCAATCGCCTCGGCTTCGGAGGTGAAACTGCGCACGCAGATTACCGGGCCGAAAATTTCCTCACACCACAGCGCACTGTCGAGGGGCACGTCGGTGAAAACTGTCGGCTGCAAAAAATATCCGCGCGGCAGGTCGGCCGGGCGATTACCGCCGCAAACCAGCTTGGCACCGGCACTCAAGCCGCGATCGATGTGGCCGAGCACGCGCTGGTATTGCGCCTGATTGACCAGTGCGCCCATTTCCACATTCGGGTCGAACGGGTCGGCCACGCGAATGGCTTCGGCACGCGCCTTAACGCGGCTGAGGAATTCATCGGCCAGTTCATCGGCGACCAGCACGCGACTGGTGGCGGAACACATCTGCCCGGCGTTGAAGAAACCACCGCCGCAGGCCACTTCCACCGCCAGGTCGATATCGGCATCGGCCAGCACCAGCAGCGAAGATTTGCCGCCCAGCTCCAGGCTTACGCCTTTGACGGTTTCCGCCGCACGTTGCATGACCTGCACGCCGACCGCATTGCTGCCGGTGAACGACACCTTGGCGATGCGCGGGTCTGCCGACAGCGGAGCGCCAACGGCCAGGCCGGTGCCGGACACCAGGTTGAACACGCCCGCCGGCACGCCGGCTTGGGCGATGATTGCCGCCAGTTCCAGCTCCGGCAGCGGCGTCACTTCCGAAGGCTTGAGCACCACGCAGCAACCGGCGGCCAGGGCCGGGGCGAGTTTCCACGCGGTGGTGACCATCGGGAAGTTCCACGGCACGATCAGCCCGACCACACCGCACGGCTCGCGGCGCAGACGAGCGCTAAAGTCGTCGGTTGGCAGTTCAATTACGCTGTCCTGTTTAGCATCCAGCCCTTCGGCCAGACCGGCGTAGTACTCGAACGTGGCGATCACGTCATCGACGTCGATCGCCGCTTCAAATTGCGGCTTGCCATTGTTGCTCGACTGCAAGTGCATCAATTTTTCACGGTTGGCCTGCACGCCAGTGGCGATTTTGCGCAGGATTGCACCGCGCTCGGCACCCGTGGTTTTCGACCAGTCGGCGAACGCCAGGGTCGCCGCGCTCACCGCTTGATCAACAGCGCGCTCATCGCCGCCATTGACCGTGGTCAACAGGGCTTCGGTCGCCGGGTTGATCACCCGCAGGTGTTCGTTACCGGCCGACCATTGGCCGTTGATGTACAGGCCATCCAGGGTAGTCGGGAAAGTCATTTCGACACCGCCTTCATCCACTCGGCCTGATCGATTTCAATCAGGGTCGGGCCTTGGCGATCCGCCGCCACGCGCAATGCGCCGCGCAGTTGCTCGACACTGTTGATCGCTTCGGCAGCGCAACCCAGTGCCTTGGCCACACCGATGAAGTCCGGGGTGTAGATGTCCACGCCGACCGGCTCGATGGCGCGGTTGACCATGTATTTCTTGATCTCTTCGTAGCCCTGGTTATTCCACAGCAGCACGATGACCGGCGTGCGCGCTTCGACAGCGCTGGCCAGTTCCGGCAGGGTGAACTGCAGGCCACCATCGCCGATCAGGCACACCACTGGCGGGCGATGACCGTTTTCAGCGCTGCCGCCGAGCCAGGCGCCAATCGCCGCCGGCAAGGCGTAACCGAGGGTGCCGTAACCGGTGGACGAATTGAACCAACGACGCGGGCGCTCCGGGTTGAACGTCAGGTTGCCGGTGTACACAGGCTGGGTCGAATCGCCGACGAACACCGCATCCGGCAGTTCGTGCAGCACGGCTTCCAGGAATCGGGTCTGGGCCAGGGTCGGTGCGTCCCAGGTGGCGGCCAGGTCTTCACGCAGACGAGCGGCACGTACCTGGCCCCAATCGTTGCGGCGCTCGGCCAGGGATTTATGCGACAAGGCGCTGAGCAAGGCCTGGGCGGCGTTGCGCGAGTCGGCCACCAGTGCCACGTGCGGTGGATAGTTGCGCACAGTCTGGTCCGGGTCGATGTCCACGCGCAGCAGTTGGCCTGGAATCTCGAAGCCACCGGCGAAGGTCACGTCATAGTCGGTCTCGGCCAGTTCGGTGCCGATGGCCAAGACCACATCGGCTTCAGCAACCAACGCACGGGTGGCGACGAGGCTCTGGGTCGAACCGATCAGCAGCGGGTGGCCGGAGGCGAGCATGCCCTTGGCATTGATGGTCAGCGCTACCGGCGCGTCCAGCAGTTCGGCCAGCGCCGTCAGCTCGGCAGCGGCATCGATGGCACCGCCACCGGCGAGGATCAGCGGACGCTTGGCACCGGCCAGCAAATCGGTCATGCGCGACACGGCACTCGGCGAAGCACCGGCGCGGTCGATGTTGACCGGCAGGCTGGCGAGCAAGTCGTCAGCGTCTTCAACCAGAACGTCCAGCGGAATTTCAATGTGCACCGGACGCGGACGGCCAGCCTGGAACAATGCAAAGGCGCGAGCCAACACGCCCGGCAACTCCGACGCCGACATCAGGGTGTGAGAGAACGCCGCGACACCGGCGCACAGTGCGCCCTGGTTCGGCAGTTCATGCAGCTTGCCGCGACCGCCGCCCAACTGGCTGCGCGATTGCACGCTGGAGATCACCAGCATCGGGATCGAATCGGCGTAGGCCTGGCCCATGGCGGTGGTGATGTTGGTCATGCCAGGACCGGTGATGATGAAGCACACACCCGGTTTGCCGCTGGTGCGGGCATAACCGTCGGCCATGAAGCCGGCGCCTTGTTCATGGCGCGGCGTGACGTGGTTGATGCTCGAACGGGCCAGCCCGCGATACAGCTCCACGGTATGAACCCCCGGAATGCCGAACACCTGCTCGACTCCGTAGTTTTCGAGTAACTTGACCAATACTTCGCCGCACGTCGCCATGTCTTTGCCCTTCTTGTTCGTTTGAGACGCCGGGCATGCGCTGTGTTTATGATGGATTCGCAGGCCCGGGAATGGCCTCATTGGAACGGGCGACACGTAGCCGCAACAATGGATAAAAAGTCATACTAGCCATGTCCTCACGTCATACCTTGGATCCCAATGAAACGACTGCCTCCCCTGCCGGCGCTGCACACTTTTCTGATTACCGCGCAGTGCTGCAACTTCACCCGGGCTGCCGAACAACTGCACATCACCCAGGGCGCGGTCAGCCGACAGATCGCCGGGCTGGAAGATCATCTCGGTTATGAGCTGTTCATTCGCCAGGCCCGAGGCCTGGACCTGACGGCCGAAGGGCGGGAGTGGCTGCCACGGGTGCAGCAGATTTTCGGCCTGATCGACGAGGCGGTGGAGCAGATCGGCGAGAAACGCGAAACCCTGCAACTCAAGGCACCGACCTGCGTCATGCGCTGGTTGCTGCCGCGCCTGCTGCAATGGCAAAGGGAGCGCCCGGACGTGCCGGTGGAACTGACCACCACGGTCAAGCACGGCGTGGATTTTCATCGCGAGCAGTTCGATGCGGCGGTGATGTACGGCACACCGCCGGACGATTCATTGATGTCGCAAAAACTCTTCGATGAACAACTCACGCCGGTGTGTTCCAGGCCCATGCTCGAAGGCCCCATGCCTCTGCAGACACCTGGCGATCTGCAACAACACTTGCTGCTGCACCCGACCCGCGATGAACGGGACTGGAAGGCCTGGTTGAAAGCAGCGGATGTACAGCTGACGAATGTCGGCAAGGGCCAGCATTTCGAAACACTGGACCTGGCGATGTCGATGGCGTCCCAGGGAACGGGTGTGGCAATTGGCGATTGGTCGCTGATCGGCGATGACCTGAGTGCCGGGCGGCTGGTCATGCCCTTTGAATTGAAGGTGAAAACAGGTCTGGCGTATTACCTGGTGTTCCCGGAAAAACCCGGACCTTCGCCCAAACTGCGCGAGTTGATGGAGTGGTTGGTGGAACAGGCGCGATGAACCTTGGCGTTCGCCCATTCAATCGAACGGGCCATGCACGAGGCATGGCCTTTTGCTGATATCACGATTCAGCTTTTTTTGATGGACTTCAAATAACTCAAAAATACTTCATAACGCTCGGCAGTGCCCTTCAACGCCGGCACATCCGCTATCGATCTGGGGTTGTTTACCCGGAGAAAATGCGTGTATGCCTCAGCGACCTTTGCGACTTGCTCCGACCAACTGAAAAGTACCGAGTCCAGTTCGCCCAGTTCATCCAGCGCGCCGAGCTTGCGCTGCAACTCGCGAACTTGCGATTTATCCGACTTGATGCTCGTGTTCAGCTCGCTCATTCTATTGCGCACTGCGTCCCGGGCTTGGGCGAGATCGGTGAATTGACGCCCCCGGTCGAGCGATTCAAAGTTGCCTTGAAGCTTGTTCAATACTATTTGCAGGAATTCCTTATCCGGTTTCCGGGTGGCAACCAACTTTATAGCGGCCTCGATTTCCTCTGCACTCGGCAGCAGACTATTGACAATATCCCGCCAGCCCGGGGCCTTGAATCTCTGGATAGCGTCGTCGATAAATTGCTTATCCTTCTTTAATACTTCGAGGTCGGCCTCGTCAGTCCCAATCCGCTGTTCAATAGCGCTCACTTCACTATCAAAGGTACGACGCAAGCTAACGGTTGACTCGGTGAAACTGATCGTAACAAGATCTTCGGTTACCCGCGCCAGATAATTATTGGCAACCACTAATGCAATCTGAGATTCAGCAACTCGTGCAGCTCCATGCTCAAGCAGCCGACTTACGTGCTCATTTTTCTGCAAGGCAGACAAGGCAATATTGCTATGCATTTCCTCAATGCTCGTCAGCGTTGCTTCCAAGCCAGAGTTGGCCAACAACGCAGCAATTTTCTTGACATCATCAAATAACTTTTGATGTGCGTCATTCAGGTCACTACCGACACTCAATAACTTCTCTCGTGACGAGGGCAAAAAATCAAATCCCCCATCATTCACACTCATATTCAATCGGTCCTTGGCACGTCTCATCGCACCTGTATCGGGCACCACATAATGATTACTTGTAATAACTTCATGGTCTTTCATAGCAGGGTTCCTCCTTGAACCAAAATATTTACTCACCCTCAACGACCTGATTAAAAACCGTGGACAGCGCATGAGCATGCCCTTGAATGGTTTTCCACGGATTAAAAATCGCTTGAAGGTTCAGCACCAACAAAATCAAATCCAGGTCACTCGCTCCGTCTTCAAACCCATCCAAAGACACACCCAGACTATTCCAGACAATACCAAGTACATCCTCGATGCACTTGATACCATTTTCAGCATCCTTCATTAATGCGCGCATCTCGGAAAAATTTGTCGTCAGCGTTATTAAATTTTGAGAGAGTCGAGCAGCCGACATCTGAACAACCAATCGATTCTTTTGCTCTAGCAACTCATTTTTCTGCGCTCTGGTTTTTTCAGCATCGGCGCCGAATATACCGCCTGTCACTATCAGACCCAGTGGACCGAATACCAAACCCGTAAAGGCATACCCTACCTGATAGTCGTACTCTGTTTGCTTTTCAGCAATCGTCTCATCAAGCTCTTTTATCTGCTTGCGAAGCTCGTCAATGCCCTCATGCTTGTCGATGCTTTCCTCATCGACAGCATTCATTTTGAGTGCAAGCTTGATCAATAACTCATCCGATATCTTACGAGAAAACTCAACAGCCAAAGCATTGACATCAGCAACCGCGAGGTAAAACTCCGCAACATCTTTTTTTGCGAACTTAAGCGCCTTGCGAAGGCTTTCAACACGTTTTGTATCGGTACTACTCAGTGGAATGGACGCTAGTTGTGTTTTTTCATCATCGCTCAGTGAGTCTATGTTGCCTTCTACGCGTTTGTAGGTTTCGGTCTCCTTCAAAAGATTGATGATCGCCGAACCGGTTTCAAAAAAATTACTGGCAAACAAGTCCAGCCTGTTTCCGACATTCTTAGTCTCTCGCTCCAACGTTGACCAAGATAAAGCATGCGAATGAATTTCCTGGTAAAACTGCTGCATGCTTGTCGGCTCAAGCAGCCGGTGGCCCACATTTTTGTACCCAAGATACGTTTCAATCTCGCTAATATTCACTGGCAGCGAAAGCCCGGCACGAACATACCGCTTAATCATTACCACATGATTTTTTTTGACGATAAATGTTTCATCATCAATATTCTCCACCTTTTTTTCAAAGTACTGCACAGGTACAAATCTGGCGGCATCAACTATGCTACTAAGACCTTCCAACTTTGAAAAAACTTGCTCCCCCCTGGCCTCCAACTCCTTGGCAGCCGCCTCCAGATCAATCTCCATATTTTTTCCAGGCCCTCTAACAATAAGATAACGATTGAATTAATGTTCACACGCATCAAAAAGCAACGATGGCGTTCACGACCAGGAAATAATACGCATCCAACTACCGACCTACTATCATCCGTCTGCGCCAGGCCACGTAGGACTTATCGCCACCGATTAAAAACGCCCACAAGAACAACCTCAAAGCTAATCACATCAGCGACACTTATATACCCCACCAATACACGCCGAAGTTTTTATCATTTATGCGAATCATGTAATTCGCAAGGCCCTCAAAAAACGCTCCACAATAAAAAACGAAGCACATCTCATTGTCGGCTGGGAGAATGATCTGTGCTTCGAACTACTGATTAACTTTATGATTCTGCGCAAACACCCCGAACATTCGAGGTGTTTGCGCGGGTCTATCCCCACCTGCGTGGGAACAATTAAAGATTCACCACTTCATCTCACCCTTGGCGACCTTGGCACTCAGCTCCAGGGAACTTTCATCACCCAGGGTCGGGAAGCGCTTTTTCATCGCGGCGATCAGTGCGGCAGAATCCCTGGCTTTGGCGGATTCTTCATCGAAGGCCTTGATGTAAGCGGCGGTGAACTGCACGGCCGTGAGTGAGCGATCGCTCTCGCCGAGGTAATGACCCGGCACCACGGTCTGCGGTTTCAGGGTTTCAATGGAATGCAGCGTAGTCAGCCAATCGGCATGGGACTGCGCAGTTTGTGTATCAGCCATCCACAGGTGAATATTCTGCGCCACCACGACACCACCGACTACCGCCTTGATCGACGGAATCCACACAAAGCTGCGATCCGGCTGTGGGCCCTCAAGACCAAGCACCTGCAACTTCTGCCCTTCAAGGATCAGGCTGTCGCCCTTGAGCACGCCCGGCACGATGGTTTTTGCCGGCACATCGGCACCCATTTTCGGCCCCCAGAAGGCCAGTTTGCCGTCGACGGTTTGCTTGATGTGGTCAACGGTCGGCTGCGAAGCGAGGACCTTGGCCTGAGGGAACGCGGTCGTCAGGGTATCGAGGCCGAAGTAGTAGTCCGGGTCACCGTGGCTGATGTAGATGGTGGTCAGCTGCTTGCCGCTGGCGCGGATCTTTTCCACCACCTGTTCGGCCTGGGATTTGCCGAATTGCGCATCCACCAGGATCGCTTCTTTTTCGCCACTGACCAGCACCGAGGTCACTGGGAAGATGGCCTTTTCGCCGGGGTTGTAGACGTCCAGCGTCAAGGTCGAGGCGGCTGCATGGGCGACGAAACCCAGGGTAGCGCTTGCCAGTAAAACCCGCTTGAGAGTGGTGAAACCGATCATGTATAGCTCCGTTATTCGTTGACCATTCCTGGCCGATGACTTTGTAGGAGCTGGCTTGCCAGCGATGAACGCAAAAGCGCCGCGGCCATCCTGGAAGCACGCGTCATCGTTAACGGCCATCGCGAGCAAGCTCGCTCCTACGGTGGAACAGAGCTTAGTTGCCTGACTCGGTACAAAAAATGCGATGCTTGAACATAGTTTGTTTCTGAAAGCGGGCAAATCATGGATCGTCTTCAAGCAATGCGGGTGTTCGTCACGGTGGTCGACCTCGGCAGCCAGTCGGCCGCCGCCGATCACCTGGAGCTGTCACGGCCGGTGGTGTCGCGCTATCTGGCGGAACTGGAAAACTGGGTCGGCGCGCGCCTGATGCACCGCACCACACGCAAGTTGAGCCTGACCGCCGCGGGCAACGAAATCCTTCCGCGCTGCCGGCAAATGCTCGACTTGTCCACCGACATGCAAGCCGCTGTCAGTGAGCCGGATGACGCACCGCGCGGACTGTTACGGATCAGTGTCAGCACCTCCTTCGGCCAGGCGCAACTGGCCGATGCCATGGCCGCGTACGTCAAGCGCTACCCCGGCGTCAGCATTGACATGCAGATGCTCGACCGCACCGTGAACCTGGTGGATGAGCGCATCGACCTGGCGATCCGCACCAGCAACGACCTGGACCCGAACCTGATCGCCCGTCGCCTGACGGTTTGCCGCTCGGTGATCTGCGCTTCCCCTGCTTACTTGCGCGAGTATCCGGTGCCGCAACGGGTCGAGGACCTGAGCCTGCACAATTGCCTGACCCACTCCTACTTCGGCAAAAGCCTCTGGCATTTCGAGCAGGACGGCGAGCAGGTTTCAGTACCGGTGCAGGGCAACATCAGCGCCAACGAGGCCAGCACGCTGTTGCGCGCCACGATCGCCGGCGCCGGGGTGGCGATGCTGCCCACGTATCAGGCCGGTGTGCACATTCACAGCGGCGAGTTGATCCGCCTGTTGCCGGCGGCCGAACCCCGGCAAATGAACGTGTATGCGGTGTATGCCTCGCGCAAGCACATGCCAGCGGCATTGCGCAGCTTGCTGGATTTTCTGGTGCTTAGGTTTCCCGAAGAACCAACGTGGGACGCAGGCCTGTAAACACCGACCTTGTAGGAGCTGGCTTGCCAGCGATGGCGTCCTGAAGACCTACGCAACATCCAATGCCCCCATCGCTGGCAAGCCAGCTCCTACAAGGGCATCAACGTTCTGAATGGCGCGCTATGGCTGGCAACTCACTGGCACTGACCTATGCTCAAAGTAATACCGAAAGGTATTCGTTCAGAGGTCAACGCCATGAACATCAGAACAAGAAGATACCTCGCGATTTTCATCACCTGTGCGGTCACGCTCGGGCTATATGGCGCTGCCGCCTGGCGCGTCGAGCAACTGCGCAACCTGCCCCGTGAATACGCGAGCTGCAACTTCGAGCGCTGCATTCCCCACAACGCGACCCTCAACGCCCTCCGGTAACGAAGGGGGTCAGGCTTCGTTGTCCTGATCGGCCTTCAAGCGGTCGCGGAACGCCTTTGGCGAAATCCCCACACGACGCCGGAAAAGGCGCGTGAAGTTAGTCGGATCGGAAAACCCCAACACGTCGGACATTTCATAAATGGTCATGCTGGTGTAGGTCAGCAAACGCTTGGCCTCCAGCAATTGCCGTTCATGCATGATCTGCAACGCCGGTTGCCCCGCCAGCTCACGACAGGTGCCGTTGAGGTGGGACACGGAAATCCCCAGCCGGTGCGCCAGATCCTCGACCTTGACGTGCTGGCGATAGGTCTCTTCCACCAGTTGAATAAAACCGTTGAGGTATTCCCTGGCCCGCTGTGGTCGCGCCATGGCGGTGCGACGCTGGATCACCTGGCGACTGACCCACACCACGATCACACTGACCAGCGAGTGCATGAGCATTTCCCGCGCCGGTTGATGGCTGGTGTATTCGTTCTGCAACGCACTGAACAGGCTGTTGAGGTACTCGGCATCCTTGCCTGCCGGGTAGCTTTCGGACTGGGCCAGGGCATTGACCGAGTGCCCCAGTTGCATCTGCAGGTGGGCGATCAACGGCGCGGCCAGGGTCACGACAAAGCCTTCCACGTCTTCGGAAAAGCGAAAGCCATGCACCGACAGCGGTGGCAGGATCTGGATGGCCGGTTCCACCAGTTGCGTACGCTTGCCTTCGATTTCAAGCTCTGCCTGACCTTTGAATACGAAGAGCAACTGGCACAAATCAGCGTGGCGGTGGGGTTTGATTTCCCAATGATGTTCGCGGCTGCGTTTGGAAATGGTTTCACAGTGCAGCAAGTCCGGGGTCGGCCAATCCAGGCTTTCACCGTAGAGCTTGAACACTGGAATCGAAGGCAGGTCAGGCTTGTTCATCACTTCAATCCAGGCTTCGGAGTAGATGACGGGCGATAATCGCACCGATTGGCAGAATGTACAGCTATCGGCTCAGTTTTCACCTTCAATTGACAGACCCGCAAAGGAAAAATGCAAGCACTCGATCCATAAAAATCACTCACCGGCCCTGGTCGCGTGAAGCTTGCGAGTCATAAAAACAATGAAAACGCTGAAAACCCAGGTCGCCATCATTGGCGCCGGCCCTTCAGGCCTGTTGCTCGGCCAACTGCTGCACAACGCCGGTATCGACACCCTCATTCTCGAACGCCAGACCCCGGATTACGTACTCGGCCGAATCCGCGCCGGCGTGCTTGAACAAGGCATGGTAGAGCTGTTGCGTAAAGCCGGCGTGAGTCAGCGCATGGACGCCGAGGGACTGGTGCATGACGGCTTCGAACTGGCCCTCGATGGGCGCCGGGTACACATCGATCTGCATGCCCTGACGGGTGGAAAATCCGTGATGATCTACGGCCAGACCGAAGTCACTCGCGACTTGATGGCCGCTCGTCGGGAGGCTGGCGCGCAGACGATTTATCAAGCCGAGAACGTCGTTCCCCACGGCATGAAAACCGATGAAGCGTTTGTCACTTTTGAGAAAGACGGCGAACAGTATCGCCTCGATTGCGATTACATCGCCGGTTGCGACGGCTTCCATGGAGTGGCGCGACAATCGATTCCCGCCGACAGCCTGAAAGGCTTCGAACGGATCTATCCGTTCGGCTGGCTCGGGATCCTGGCCGATACCCCGCCGGTCCACGAAGAGCTGGTCTACGCCCGCCATCAGCGCGGTTTCGCCCTGTGCAGCATGCGCTCGCCGACACGCACCCGTTACTACCTGCAAGTGCCCACCAGCGATCATGTCGACAACTGGTCGGATCAACGCTTCTGGGACGAACTCAAGTCGCGCTTGCCCCAAGAGCTGGCAGACAAACTGGTCACTGGCCCGTCCATCGAAAAAAGCATCGCGCCACTGCGCAGCTTCGTGGTCGAACCGATGCAATACGGGCGAATGTTCCTGGTCGGCGATGCCGCGCACATCGTCCCGCCCACCGGCGCCAAGGGCCTGAACCTGGCGGCCAGTGATGTGAGTACACTGTTCAACATCCTGCTCAAGGTCTACCGCGAAGATCGCCTTGATCTGCTGGAGAAGTACTCTGAGATCTGCCTGCGTCGGGTGTGGAAGGCCGAGCGGTTTTCCTGGTGGATGACTTCGATGCTGCACCGCTTCGATGATCACGATGCCTTTAGCCAGCGCATTGCCGAGTCGGAACTGGACTATTTCATCGACTCCGAGGCGGGTCGCAAGACCATTGCAGAAAACTACGTCGGGCTTCCTTATGAGGCTATCGAATAGGCTGCTATCGACTTACACTGGCGAGCATTCCCGCTCGCCTTGCCTCGTGCGGGTCAATCACTGCCCGCAGGTTTTCCCGTGACCAATCTCCAACTGCCTGAAACGCCCAAACCCGCCATCCGCAGCGTGCTGATCGCCCTGATGCTGGCGATCTTTCTCGGGGCACTGGACCAGACGATCGTCGCCGTTTCAATGCCGGCCATTTCCGCGCAATTCAAGGATGTCAGCCTGCTCGCCTGGGTGATTTCCGGCTACATGGTGGCCATGACCGTGGCGGTGCCGATCTACGGCAAACTGGGCGACCTGTACGGGCGGCGCAAGCTGATGCTGTTCGGCATGGGCCTGTTCACACTGGCCTCGGTGTTCTGCGGCATGGCCCAGAGCATGGAGCAACTGGTCCTGGCGCGGATCTTCCAGGGCATCGGGGCCGGCGGGATGATTTCGGTGAGTCAGGCGATCATCGGTGACATCGTGCCACCACGGGAACGCGGTCGTTATCAGGGTTATTTCAGCAGCATGTACGCGGTGGCCAGCGTGGCCGGTCCGGTGCTTGGCGGCTATATGACCGAATACCTGTCCTGGCGCTGGGTATTTTTGATCAACCTGCCGCTGGGCCTGGGCGCCTGGCTGGTGGCCTATCGCACGCTGGTGGGCCTGCCGATTCCGCAACGCAAGCCGATCATCGATTATCTCGGTACCGTGCTGATGATCATTGGGCTGACGGCGTTGTTGCTGGGTATCACCCAGGTCGGTCAGGGCCATTCGTGGCGAAGTGCCGAAGTGCTGGCGCTGCTGGCTAGTGCAGTGCTGGTTCTGGGGCTGTTCGTCGTCCATGAGCGGCGGGCGCGGGAGCCGTTGCTGCCTATGCATCTGTTTGCCAACCGCAATGCGATCCTGTGCTGGTGCACGATTTTCTTCACCAGTTTCCAGGCCATCTCGCTGATCGTGCTGATGCCATTGCGCTTCCAGAGCGTGACTGGCGCCGGTGCCGACAGCGCCGCCCTGCACCTGCTGCCGCTGGCCATGGGCCTGCCGATGGGTGCGTATTTCGCTGGTCGTCGCACTTCCGTGACCGGGCGCTACAAACCGATGATCCTCACCGGCGCGGCACTGATGCCCATTGCGATTATTGGCATGGCGTTCAGCCCACCGCAGTCATTCATCATGAGCAGCCTGTTCATGCTGCTCTGCGGGATCTCTTCCGGCATGCAGTTCCCCACTTCATTGGTCGGTACTCAGAACTCTGTGGACCAGCGGGATATCGGCGTGGCCACCAGCACCACCAACCTGTTTCGTTCGCTGGGAGGCGCGGTCGGCGTGGCATTGATGTCGGCGCTGCTGCTGGCGCTGTTGCAGGATTCAAGCTTCGCGCACCTGGCCGGCTCGTCGCTGATTGCCGAAGGCAGTTCGGGGAATGTGTTGCTGGACGGCTTGAACGCCGCGCCAGGTGACGCGCAAAACGCTTTGCGTGCCGAGCTGTTGTTGACGTTCCGGCATTTGCTGACGGTCAGCGCGGCGGTGTCGTTGCTGGGGTTGGCGGCAGCAATTGCCATGCCGAACATGTTGTTGCGTGGACGTGAGGACAAGGTTCGATAGATAGACCGGGGTGCGACCATCACTGGCAAGCCAGCTCCTACAGAATTACCCGACCCTGTAGGAGCTGGCTTGCCAGCGATGACGTCATTTCAAACACCTCAAAATCAAGGGCTGTAATACCCCACCGCCACCAGGAAATGCCCGACCTTCTTCAGGTAGGCATGCTTGTTCTCGACCTTGCCAGTCACCGGGTTTTTCCAGCGATATTCGTACTCGCCATAATCCTGTTTGGCCATCAACGCCAGAATCGGCTCGCCCACCGGTTTGCCTTCCGGGTCTACGATCTTGCTGAAGTCGGTATTGATCAGCCGCAGGTTGGTGCCGTGGGCCACGTAACGCTGGGTGTCCAGGTCAACGACAAATACGTACAGGTCATCCTGCAAGTAGCCGCCCTTGAGGGAATTGATCGCCGTCAGGGTGCCCTTCTCGTCCTTGGCCAGATCGGTTGCCGCTTTGTTCAGCAGGGCCATGGCCTGTTCGGCGGAGGCCCGGGGCAGGTAATAGCCGACCGCCAGAATCCGCTGGCCGATGCGCTGGTAGTAGACATGCTTGCGCTCGACCTTGCCGTCGTTCCAGTTCTGCCAGCGATATTCCGCCTGCTGAATGCCATTGCCTTCCGGCACTTTCAGGGCGTCCTTGAAGGTTTTCTGCAGGTCCGGCCCAAGCACTTCAGACACGTCCCGGCCAATCAGCGCCGACGACGGCCCGCCGCTGGCAAGCATCACGCCCTTGGTGTCGAGCACAAAGACATAACGGTCCTTGTCGACAAACTCGCCCTGGCGGCTGAACGCCGCAAAGGCCTTGTCGCCATTCTGGTGGTAGTAGGCCAAGGCTTTTTCCAGCAGGGCGATGGCCGCCTTGCTGTCGTCCTTTTCCGTCCCGGCGGCTTGCGCCTGGCCCAGACACAACAAAAACATGCCGCACAGCAAGGCGAACCTATGCAAAAACCCCATTGCGCATCCCTCGTTCCTGATGGTGTTTCAAGAGCGTAGACGGCTATGGGGGATGTATGGATATTCAGGAAAACGCAGCGCGAAGCTTATGTGGCGAGGGGGCTTGCCCCCGTTGCGCTGCGAAGCGGCGCTAAAATCTGCGATCGGTGATGGTCTGGCACACCGCGCTTACCTGTTTTGCGACTGCTGTGCAGCCGAACGGGGGCAAGCCCCCTCGCCACAAGTGCTTACTGCTTGGCGCGCAGCTGCTGCTGAAGGTTCTGGATCTGCGCCTGGAGGGTATTGATGTTGCGGGTGACCTGGCTGCGGAATGCATCGAACTCGGCAGTGTTGGTCGAGCCCTGTGCGGGGGCCGGACGGTTATCCAGCACGCTTTTGACCACGATCATGTCTTGCTCGAGACGCTCGATGGCAGCGCTCGGGTTGCCTTGCTTCTTCAGCGCGGTGATATCGGCGCCCAGGCTCTTGAGCTGTGCATCGAATTTTTCCGAGTCGGACGGGGCACTTTTCAGTGCAGCCAATTCAGCACTCAAGGCTTTTACCTCGGCCTGCAACTGCGTATTGGCAGCCTGATGTTCGGTTTCCTGAGCCGTCAACTGCACCAGGCGTTTGTCCACTTCGGTGGTTTGCGCGGTCATTTGTGCCAGTCGCTTGTCCAGCTCCGAGGCTTGGCCGGCAACCCCTTGCTGCTGGGCGCTCTGGTCCTGCAGTTTGCTTTCCAACTGACGGATTTGCAGCTTCAGGGCTTCGCTGTCGGTGGTGACACTGGTCTGGCTGGCAACCACCTTGCCGGAAATATCCTGCAGGCGCCCGGCCGCTTCCTCGCTGATCCGGGCGAAACTTTCCTGGGTCGCCACCAGTTGCTGCTCCATCAGGGAAATCTGCTGAAAGCTCCACCAGGCCAGGCCCGCGAACGCAAAGAACAACGCCCCGACCAACGCCCACAGGGGGCCGGTGCTCGCCGCCTTGACCTTCACCACCGGCGCCGTGCGCGGATGCGCGACCGTGCGGACGGTGGGCGGAAAGTCGTCGTCGAGAACGTCTGCACGCAGGCTCGGTACATCGTCGAAGTCGTCGTTGGCATCGTTACGCATGGACATTGAATCAACCTTAATGAATCAAATAATGGCGTTATGCCGCGCAGTATAAACCCCACAGCCGCAACCATTGACCCTGTAGTCCCGTATCAGGTTCAGTGAGGGGCGGTTGTTCGAGCGTCAGCGAATATCCTGAGCCTTCCACCAGCCACAGAACTCATCAAGGGCCGTCCAGAGGCTGACCTTGGGATCGTAATCCAGATAATGCCGGGCGCGGCTGATGTCCAGGGTGAAATTTTTGTTCATGACCTGCATGCCAAGGCGCGACAGTGTCGGCTCGGGACGCCCCGGCCACAACTTGCACACACCCTCATTGAGCGCCGCCACACTGTAGGCCAGGCCGTAGGAACGGTGGCGGGTGACCTGTGGGACTTCCATTTTGCGCATGACGTAATTGACCACGTCCCACAGCGGAACCGGCGTGCCGTTGCTGATGTTGTAAACCTTCCCCAACGCGGAACCGCTGGCCAGCAAACTGCTGAGCAACGCCTCGTTGAGGTTTTGCACGCTGGTGAAATCAACTTTGTTCAGACCGTTGCCGATGATTGCCAGGCGCCCTTTGCGCTGCATGTTCAACAGGCGCGGGAAGATGCTCATGTCGCCGGCCCCGGTCACGAAACGCGGGCGCAGGGCCAGGGTTTCGAGGCCGAACTCCTGGGCACCAAAGACTTTTTGCTCGGCCAGATACTTGGTGGCGGCGTAAGGGTGCTTGAAGCGCTTGGGCACCTGCTCTTCGGTCAGGCCCAGGTGATCGCGACCATCGAAATAGATCGAGGGTGACGACAAATGCACCAGCCGCCGAACCCGTTGCTTCAGGCAGGCTTCGACCACGTTCTCGGTGACCTGGACGTTGCCTTGATGGAAGTCCTGATAGCGTCCCCATAAACCGACAGCACCGGCGCAATGCACCACGGCCTCGACGTCGGAACACAGTTCGCGCGCCAGTTCCGGATCGCTTAAATCCCCCTGGATGAACTCGGCCCCCCGGCGTACCAAATGTTCCACACTCTCGGCCCGGCGACCGTTGACCCGCACGTCCAGGCCCTGCTCCAGGGCAAAACGCGCAAAGCGCCCGCCAATGAAGCCGCTTGCGCCGGTAACCAGAATCTTCATGAATTGCTCCAACAAATGCAGTCGCGAGTTTCAAAACTGCACGCTGCAAATTAAAAACGGTCCGCAAGCGCTTCACTTGCGGCTTGCAGCTTGACGCTCAAGGCTGCTCCAAGGGCACCAGCCATTGTTTCGACGCACGTACCAATTGATCGGTGAGTAACCCCAGCAACTGGCCGCCATTACGCCAATGATGCCAGTACAGCGGCACATCGATCGGCTTATCTGGCAGTAATTCCTGCAACACGCCCCTTTGCAGTTGCTCGCGTACCTGCAACTCCGGAACCAGTCCCCAGCCCAGTCCGGCTTCCGTCAGCCGAATGAAACCTTCGGAGGACGGGCATAAATGGTGTTCGAAACCACCCTCGACACCGAGGGACGCAAGGTAGCGATGCTGCAGGAAATCGTCCGGGCCGAACACTAGCGCCGGGGTGCGGGCCAACTGATCGGCGCGTACACCTTGTGGAAAATGCCGGGCAATAAAGGCCGGGCTGGCCAGTGCACGGTAACGCATGGCTCCTAGCAACACGCTGCGCGCGCCGGCCACCGGGCGCTCGCTGGCACAGACACAGGCCGCCACTTCACCGGCGCGCATGCGTTTGAGGCCGACGGTCTGGTCTTCGACCACCAGATCCATCAACAGATGTTGCTCGGCGCAAAACTCGCCCACCGCCTGCGCCCACCAAGTGGCCAGGCTATCGGCGTTAAGGGCGATCCGCAGGCGTTCCGGCAGGCCCTCTTCATCCAGCGCCGGCACCAGGCTTTGCAAATCCCGCTCAAGCAAGCGCACCTGCTGCACATGGTTGAGCAGTCGCCGGCCTATTTCCGTCGGCGTTGGCGGCGTGGCCCGCACGAGTACGGGCTGGCCAACCCGTGCTTCCAGCAGCTTGATGCGCTGGGAAATCGCCGATTGCGACAAGCCCAGCACCTGGGCCGCCCGTTCAAAACCGGCCTGTTCGACCACGGCGGCCAGGGCAGAAAGCAATTTATAGTCGAACATCAGTTTTCCTAATGAGCGATCAGCAAGATTGGTTTTTCTTATACAGCCTTCGCAAGGACAATGACCAGCAAGAACTCTTGAACAAGGATCACCCACATGGCTGGCGAAACTTCATTGGCAACGCTGCTGCGCAGCATGAGCCCGCAACTCAACGCCGGCGAATACGTGTTCTGCACCCTGCGCGACAGCAAGTTGCCTGCGGATCTGGAGATTGTCGGCAGCTTCCGCGAGCAGGAAGGCCTGACCGTGATTCTCGAACGCTCCCACGCCGAAAAAGCCGGATTCAGCTTCGACTACATCGCCGCCTGGATCACCCTGAACGTGCATTCAGCCCTCGAAGCCGTTGGCCTGACCGCCGCGTTCGCCACGGCATTGGGCAAAGCCGGCATCAGCTGCAACGTGATTGCCGGCTACTACCACGACCACTTGTTTGTCGGCCAGGCCGACGCCGACCGCGCCCTACAAGTGCTGCGGGATCTGGCAGCCAACGCGGAGTAAAAAATCATGTGGCAAAGTTATGTGAATGGCCTATTGGTGGCCTTCGGCCTGATCATGGCGATCGGCACCCAGAATGCGTTTGTCCTGGCGCAAAGCCTGCGGCGTGAACATCACCTGCCGGTCGCGGCACTCTGCGTGGCCTGCGACGCCCTGTTGGTGGCGGCCGGGGTTTTCGGCCTGGCGACGGTACTGGCACAAAACCCGACACTGCTGGCGATTGCCCGTTGGGGTGGCGCAGCTTTCCTGTTGTGGTACGGCAGCCAGGCACTGCGCCGGGCCTTTTCGAAGCAGAGCCTTGAGCAGGGCGAGGGCCAGACCGTACGCTCACTGCGGGCAGTGATGCTCAGTGCGCTGGCGGTGACGTTGCTCAATCCGCACGTGTATCTGGACACCGTCCTGCTGATCGGCTCCCTGGGCGCACAACAAACCGAGCCCGGCGCTTATGTAGTGGGCGCGGCCAGTGCCTCGTTGCTGTGGTTTTTCACCCTGGCACTCGGCGCGGCATGGCTGGCACCCTGGCTCGCCCGCCCCAGCACCTGGCGAATTCTCGATCTGTTGGTGGCGGTGATGATGTTTGCCGTAGCGCTGCAGTTGATCACGGCCATCTGATTCGCGGAACCTCTATTCCACACAGTTGTTGCGTGGTTATGCCGCCCCCCCGGTGCTATGATCCGACTCCCTGCGCCGCAAAGAGTACAAACTCCCCGGCGCTTGTCTGGCCGCCCGTGATCGGCCTTGCGCTCACCGCAACTGACCTGATTAGGAGAATCATTATGGCTTTCGAATTGCCGCCGCTGCCGTACGCACACGATGCCCTGCAGCCGCACATTTCCAAGGAAACCCTGGAATACCACCACGACAAGCACCACAACACCTACGTCGTGAACCTGAACAACCTGGTGCCAGGCACCGAGTTCGAAGGCAAGACCCTGGAAGAAATCGTCAAGACTTCCTCGGGCGGTATCTTCAACAACGCTGCTCAGGTCTGGAACCACACCTTCTACTGGAACTGCCTGGCGCCAAACGCTGGCGGTCAACCAACCGGCGCGCTGGCTGAAGCCATCAACGCAGCTTTCGGTTCGTTCGACAAGTTCAAGGAAGAGTTCAGCAAGACTTCCATCGGCACCTTCGGCTCCGGTTGGGGCTGGCTGGTGAAAAAGGCTGACGGTTCCCTGGCCCTGGCCAGCACCATCGGCGCCGGCAACCCGCTGACCAACGGCGACACCCCGCTGTTGACCTGCGACGTCTGGGAACACGCTTACTACATCGACTACCGCAACGTTCGTCCAAAGTATGTCGAAGCGTTCTGGAACCTGGTCAACTGGAAATTCGTGGCTGAGCAGTTCGAAGGCAAAACCTTCACCGCTTAAGCTCGACGCCAGTCAAAAAAACCCGGCTTTTTAGCCGGGTTTTTTATTGCCCAGGATTTTCAGCGTTCGGCAGGCTCGCGAAGAACGATAACGCGGTCAACCTGACTGAATACCTATCCCTGCGGATCGACGTTATCCAACGCGCGATTCACCGCCAGTTCCGCCAGCATGATGATCTGCGCAATGGCCAACGCCGTGTTGCGCTGGGGGCCGGTCAGGAAAGTGGCAAAATCACTCGCCATGACGTTGGCCGAAGCCAGTGACTCACAAGCGTGGGCCAGCAGGGATTCGGTATCCATGTCCGGGACGATCATGAACATGGTGTTGGGGGTGTAGGGTTTGGCTTTATTTAAGGGCGGATCGGGGATTAATTTATCCACTGAAATATTCCTATGCGGTGGGTGCCACCCAATGCCGTTCTCACACGGCAAAGAGGTGGCAGCTATGTGCGAGGTGAGAAAACCGGTCATAGGCACCCGGCCAGACAAAAGTCTGCCCGCACACAGCCGCCATAACGCACTTACAGACAGCGGATAAGCTGGCGGCAATTATGCGGACACTGGCACTGGATGACTATGACTTGCCGGGTTCTCACACCCGATCGCTGAGCTTTCAGCGACAGTCAGAGGCTATTGAGCCCGCTTCCGACGGGCAACCTGAAAACTGCGTGGGAAACTTCTGGCGCTTTCCTACACCGCGCCATCTCGCAAAAACGTAACGCGGAGCTTCTCTGGCAGCGTTCCCACGCGGTCGTGTGGAAACGATATGTTGGGGTGTGGCTGAAAATGCAATGTCGACTGTCCCGCCATCTTCGCGAGCAGGCTCGCTCACATTGCCCCCCCGTTTTTTAGTCGGGACTCCTGGCCGCTGAAGATCCCCGTGGGAGCGAGCTTGCTCGCGAAAAACGCCAGGACAACGCGGGAATTCAGGCAGCACGCGTTATCGTTGACGTCCATCGCGAGCAAGCTCGCTCCTACAGGGCCGAGCGTTAGCTCGCCTGCAACTCTTGATCTTGATCCACCCGCCCCCCCTCGGGAGGCCTCGTTCCGGTGTTCATCCGGGGATTGGCGCGCAGCGCCGTTTGACGCAGTCGAACACGCTGCATGTAGGTCGAAGCGAAGCCGACCGGAGGGCAGTGTCCCCGGATGGATACCGGAGCGAAGGAACGCCGAGCCTAAGCGAGGGGCCGGACGCAAGGGGCGAGCGCTTTTGGTTACTTTTAACTGGGCCGGCATTCCGGGCGCTTGTTAAAAGTGACTCGCCGTAAGGGCAAAACCATAAGTCGCCGTTACCAAAGAAACGGATATGTACTCCGTCAAAAAACCAACCCACCCCACAAAACCCAAGGCATTTTCCGACGATGAAACAGGCCGGCACCTCCTTGCCCCACAGCCACAGACGGCTAACATCAGACAAAAGGAAAATATCTACACCCCGCCCCTCAAGTTGAAGCACTCGACAACCGACACAGTGCTAATAGCCTAACTCGTCAAGACAACTGCAAATCGGCCAAGCTGCAGGCAAAATCCCCCAAGGATGATTGTCTCTTTGACTGCTATCACGGGATTGCCAATACTCATGGCAACTTGATGCTACCCGCACGGAACAAGGAATAACCCTTTGAAGCTGGAACTCAAGAACAGCTTGTCGGTGAAGTTGCTCCGGGTCGTGCTCCTGTCGGCATTGATCGTCGGCGTGGTCTTGAGCTGCGCGCAGATCGTGTTCGATGCCTATAAAACACGCCAGGCCGTCGCCAGCGATGCCGAGCGCATCCTCGACATGTTTCGCGACCCCTCGACCCAGGCCGTCTACAGCCTGGACCGGGAAATGGGCATGCAGGTCATCGAAGGCCTGTTTCAGGACGACGCCGTGCGCCAGGCCTCTATCGGCCATCCCAACGAAGCCATGCTCGCGCAAAAATCCCGCGAGTTGCAGCACTCCAGCAGTCGCTGGCTGACTGACCTGATTCTTGGCAAGGAACGCACCTTCACCACCCAACTGGTCGGTCGCGGGCCTTACAGCGAGTATTACGGCGACCTGAGCATCACCCTCGATACCGCTACCTACGGCCAGGGATTCATTGTCAGCTCGGTGATCATCTTCATCTCCGGTGTACTGCGCGCGCTGGCAATGGCACTGGTGTTGTACCTGGTCTATCACTGGCTGCTGACCAAACCGCTGTCACGGATCATCGAGCACCTCACGGAAATCAACCCGGATCGTCCCAGCGAACACAAGATTCCGCTGCTCAAGGGGCACGAGAAAAACGAACTGGGCATCTGGATCAACACCGCCAACCAGCTGCTCGAGTCCATCGAACGCAATACCCATCTGCGCCACGAAGCGGAAAACAGCCTGTTGCGCATGTCTCAGTACGACTTCCTGACGGGACTGCCGAACCGGCAGCAATTGCAGCAGCAACTGGACAAGATCCTCATCGATGCCGGCAGACTGCAGCGCCGGGTCGCGGTGTTGTGTGTCGGCCTCGACGACTTCAAGGGCATCAACGAGCAGTTCAGCTACCAGACCGGCGACCAGTTGCTGCTGGCCCTGGCTGATCGCCTGCGCGGTCATAGCGGTCGCCTGGGCGCCCTCGCCCGCCTCGGTGGCGACCAGTTCGCCCTGGTCCAGGCCGATATCGAGCAACCCTACGAAGCCGCCGAGCTGGCGCAAAGCATTCTTGATGATCTGGAAGCGGCGTTTGCCCTCGACCATCAGGAGATCCGCCTGCGCGCCACCATCGGCATCACTCTGTTCCCCGAGGACGGCGACAGCACCGAGAAGTTGCTGCAAAAGGCCGAGCAGACCATGACGCTGGCTAAGACCCGCTCGCGCAACCGTTACCAGTTCTATATCGCCAGCGTCGACACCGAAATGCGCCGCCGCCGCGAGCTGGAAAAAGACCTGCGCGATGCGCTGATCCGCAGCCAGTTCTACCTCGTCTACCAGCCGCAGATCAGCTATCGCGATAACCGCGTGGTGGGCGTCGAAGCCCTGATTCGCTGGCAACACCCCGAGCACGGCCTGGTGCCGCCAGACCTGTTCATCCCGCTGGCCGAACAGAACGGCACCATCATTGCCATCGGCGAATGGGTGCTGGACCAGGCCTGCAAACAGCTACGCGAGTGGCATGACCAGGGTTTCAGCGACCTGCGCATGGCGGTGAACCTGTCCACGGTTCAATTGCACCACGCCGAACTGCCGCGGGTGGTCAACAACCTGCTGCAGATGTACCGCCTGCCACCGCGCAGCCTGGAACTGGAAGTCACCGAAACCGGCCTGATGGAAGACATCAGCACTGCCGCCCAGCACTTGCTCAGCCTGCGCCGCTCCGGCGCACTGATCGCCATCGACGACTTCGGAACCGGCTATTCGTCCTTGAGCTATCTCAAGAGCCTGCCGCTGGACAAGATCAAGATCGACAAGAGTTTCGTTCAGGACCTGCTTGATGACGACGACGATGCGACCATCGTTCGCGCCATCATCCAGCTGGGCAAGAGCCTGGGCATGCAGGTGATTGCCGAAGGCGTGGAAACCGCCGAGCAAGAGGCCTACATCATTTCCGAAGGCTGCCACGAAGGTCAGGGCTATCACTACAGCAAGCCGTTGCCGGCACGGGAACTGGGCGTTTACCTGAAGCAGGCGCAACGCAGTAACGCCGCTATTTTGTAAACCCTGTAGGAGCGAGCCTGCTCGCGATGGACGTGAACGACGACGCGCGCAGTCTGAATGCACACGGTGCCTCGACGTTCATCGCGAGCAGGCTCGCACAGGGTGAAACGCACGATTCCGTGAATACGAAATATTTCCACCTACAACTCTTTACACATAATGCGAAAGATTTGCATTATGTCGCAGTTTTGCGTGCGCACAGCATGCATCCACCCCCTATCGAAGCAGGATGTTCGCCATGATTCGTATGCCTCTGGCTACCGCCAGTCTGTTGGCCATCGCTATTTCCCTTGCCGGTTGTGGCGAAGGTAAAGACAAAGAGAAAGCTGCCGCGCCTGCGCCAGCTGCCAGCACTGCGGCTGCCCCGGCTGCTCCAGCTGCTGCGCCTGCCGCTGCCGGTAAAGTCGACGAAGCTGCCGCCAAAGCCGTTGTCGCCCATTACGCCGACATCGTTTTCGCCGTTTACAGCGATGCCGAATCCACTGCGAAGACCCTGCAAACCGCCATTGACGCCTTCCTCGCCAAGCCGAACGCCGACACCCTGAAAGCCGCCAAGGCTGCCTGGGTTGCCGCTCGCGTGCCTTACCTGCAGAGCGAAGTGTTCCGCTTCGGCAACACCATCGTTGACGACTGGGAAGGTCAGCTGAACTCCTGGCCACTGGACGAAGGCCTGATCGACTATGTCGACAAGTCCTACGAACACGCCTTGGGCAACCCGGGTGCCACTGCCAACATCATCGCCAACACTGAAGTACAGATCGGCGAAGACAAGGTCGATGTCAAAGACATCACCCCGGAAAAACTCGCCAGCCTGAACGAGCTGGGCGGTTCCGAGGCCAACGTTGCCACCGGCTACCACGCCATCGAATTCCTGCTCTGGGGCCAGGACCTGAACGGCACCGGCCCTGGCGCCGGCAACCGTCCGGCTTCGGACTACCTGGAAGGCAAAGGCGCTACTGGCGGTCACAACGACCGTCGTCGTGCTTACCTGAAGTCCGTGACCCAGCTGCTGGTCAGCGACCTGGAAGAAATGGTCGGTAACTGGACGCCGAACGTGGCCGACAACTACCGCGCCACTCTGGAAGCAGAACCGGCTGAAACCGGCCTGCGCAAAATGCTGTTCGGCATGGGCAGCCTGTCCCTGGGCGAATTGGCGGGCGAGCGCATGAAGGTGTCCCTGGAAGCCAACTCTCCTGAAGACGAACAGGATTGCTTCAGCGACAACACCCACAACTCGCACTTCTACGATGCCAAGGGCATTCGTAACGTGTACCTGGGCGAATACACCCGTGTCGACGGCACCAAAATGACCGGCGCAAGCCTGTCGTCCCTGGTGGCCAAGGCCGACCCGGCTGCCGACACCGCGCTCAAAGACGACCTGGCCGCCACCGAAGCCAAGATCCAGATCATGGTTGATCACGCCAACAAGGGTGAGCACTACGACCAACTGATCGCTGCCGGCAACACCGCGGGCAACCAGATCGTCCGTGACGCTATCGCTGCGCTGGTCAAGCAGACCGGTTCGATCGAAGCTGCCGCTGGCAAACTGGGTATCGCCGACCTGAACCCGGACAACGCTGATCACGAATTCTGATCAACGCTGGCTGAGTGAAAAAGGCGACCTTCGGGTCGCCTTTTTCATGCCTGCCTTTTGTGGTGATGCTGGTGGCCCCATCGCTGGCTTGCCAGCTCCTACAGGTTCGGTGATGTTCGCAAAACCCGAGTACACAACCGATCCCTGTAGGAGCTGGCTTGCCAGCGATCGCAGCGCCTCGGTCTCCGGTGAAAAACCCTGCCCCACATCAAGCAAACGATAATTCCTCTTATTCAATTTCCTATCCCCTGTTAGACTTTGCGCCCTTGTTTTGCTCGTCTTGCAGGATGTCTGATGCCCCCGCTGCCTCTTCGCTTGTCCGCACTGTTTCTGGCCCTGGGCCTGAGTGCCTGCGATGACGCCCCGAAATTCACCCAGGCCGAACCTGGTGAAGCCCGCTCCGGTGGCAGTGCGACGGTGCGCAAGACCGATCAGAACGCGTTTTCCATGCCTTCGGCGAACCTGCCGCCGTCACGGCGCGTGGATTTCAGTGTCGGCAACAGCTTCTTCCGCAGCCCCTGGGTAATCGCCCCGTCGACGACGACCGCACGCGATGGCCTCGGCCCACTGTTCAATACCAATGCCTGCCAGGGCTGCCACATCAAGGACGGCCGTGGCCATCCGCCAACTCCGGACGATGTGAACGCCGTGTCGATGCTGGTACGCCTGTCGATTCCCGACGCCCCGGCGTATGCCAAGGTCATCGAACAGCTCGGCGTGGTGCCGGAGCCCGTCTACGGTGGACAGTTCCAGGACATGGCCGTACCCGGTGTCGCCCCCGAAGGCAAAGTGCGAGTCGATTACACCGCCGTGCCGGTTCGCTTCAAGGACGGCACCGAAATCGAGCTGCGCAAACCGAGCCTGAACATCACCCAGCTGGGTTACGGCCCGATGCACCCCGACACCCGTTTCTCGGCACGTGTAGCGCCACCGATGATTGGCCTAGGCCTGCTCGAAGCGATCCCCGAGGAGGCGATCCTGGCCAACGCCGAGGCACAGGCCAAGGCGAACAACGGCATTGCCGGGCGTCCGAACCAGGTGTGGGACGACGCCCAGCAAAAGACAGTGTTGGGAAGATTTGGCTGGAAAGCCGGACAACCAAACCTCAATCAACAAAATGTTCACGCGTTTTCCGGTGATATGGGTCTCACGACCAGCCTGAGACCCTTTGATGACTGCACGGACGCGCAAACTGCCTGCAAACAGGCGCCCAGTGGCATCGGCCCGGATGGCGAGCCGGAAGTCAGCGATAACATCCTGCGCCTGGTACTGTTCTACAGCCGCAACCTTGCCGTCCCGGCCCGTCGTGACGTCAACACGCCTGAAGTACTGGCCGGCAAGAGCCTGTTCTATCAGGCCGGCTGCCAAACCTGCCACACACCGAAATACACCACCGCCGCCAACGCCGCCGAACCTGAACTGGCCAATCAAGTGATCCGCCCGTACAGCGATCTGCTGCTGCATGACATGGGCGACGGCCTGGCTGACAACCGTAGCGAATTCCAGGCCAGCGGCCGCCAATGGCGTACCCCGCCATTGTGGGGCATCGGCCTGACACCGGCGGTCAGCGGCCACACCCAGTTCCTGCACGACGGCCGCGCCCGCAACCTGCTCGAAGCGGTGCTCTGGCATGGCGGCGAAGCGACAGCGGCGCAGCAACAGGTTTTGTCTTTCGATGCCGAGCAGCGCAGCGCGCTGCTGGCGTTCCTGAATTCCCTTTAACACGCATTCCACTCGCGGGAGCCCGACATGTTCCGTCCCAAACTGTTGTTCACCAGCCTTGCCGCACTCGCCCTGGGCGCCTGCTCGCCTCAGGACCCGCAAGCGGTCACGTCGGCAGCCATCGCCAAGTCGGTGATCCTGCCGACCTACACCCGCTGGGTTGAAGCCGACCGTCAATTGGCGGTCAGTGCCCTCGCCTACTGCGAAGGCAAGGAAACCCTGGAAACGGCCCGAGCCGATTTTCTGCATGCGCAAAAGGCCTGGGCTGAACTGCAGCCACTGCTGATCGGCCCACTGGCCGAAGGCAACCGTTCGTGGCAAGTGCAGTTCTGGCCGGACAAGAAAAACCTGGTCGGCCGTCAGGTCGAGCAACTGATCACCGCCCAGCCGCAAATCGATGCCGCCGCCCTGGCCAAGTCCAGCGTTGTGGTACAGGGTCTCTCGGCTTACGAATACATTCTGTTCGACAGCAAGCCTGACGTGGCCAACGCTGAGCAGAAGACCAAATACTGCCCGCTGCTGGTCGCCATCGGCGAACGCCAGAAGCAATTGGCCGAAGAGATTCTGCAATCCTGGAACAACACTGACGGCATGCTCGCGCAAATGAGCAAATTCCCGAACCAGCGCTACGCGGACTCCCACGAAGCGATCGCCGAACTGCTGCGCGTGCAAGTCACCGCCATCGACACCCTGAAGAAAAAACTCGGCACGCCGATGGGCCGCCAGAGCAAGGGCGTGCCGCAACCGTTCCAGGCCGACGCATGGCGTAGCCAGTCGTCCCTGACCAGCCTCGAGGCCAGCCTCGCGGCCGCCAAGACAGTCTGGGAAGGTGTGGATAACAAAGGCCTGCGCAGCCTGTTGCCGAGTGAGCAGAAACCGTTGGCCGACAAGATCGATGCCGCCTATGCCGCCTCGCTGAAACTGTTCGCCGGCAACCAACGCTCGCTGACCGACATGCTCGGTGACGACGCCGGCCGCCAGCAACTCAACGATCTGTACGACAGCCTCAACGTTGTCCATCGCTTGCACGAGGCTGATCTGGCCAAGGCGTTGGGTATCCAACTGGGCTTCAACGCCAACGACGGCGACTGATGGGGGCGAGTTCCATGCTGCGACGCCAGGCTCTGACCTTGGGTAGTTTGTTGCTGGGTGCGGTGACGCTGGGCGGCTGGAAGCTGTTCAAGCAAAAGGACAAGAGTCCGTTGTTGCTGTCGGCACGGGACGATACCGATGGTCAGCATTACGCTGTCGGTTATCGGCTCGATGGCACCCAGGTGTTCGCCACCCGGGTCGGCCAGCGTTGCCACGACATCATCAACCACCCGACGCAACCGATTGCGCTGTTCGTTGCCCGCCGTCCGGGTACCGAGAGCTACCTGATCGACCTGCGCGACGGCGCGCTCCTGCAAACCGTGGTGTCACAGCCAAACCGGCACTTCTACGGACACGCGGTCATTCACCACAGCGGCGACTGGCTGTACGCCACCGAAAACGACACCACCGATCCGGGTCGCGGCCTGCTCGGCGTGTACAAATTCGAAGGTGAACGGCTGGTCCACAGCGGTGAGATTTCCACCCACGGCCTGGGCCCGCACCAAGTGTCGTGGATGCCCGATGGCGAAACCCTGGTGGTGGCCAACGGCGGGATTCGCACCGAAGCCGAAAGCCGGGTGGAGATGAACCTCAATGCCATGGAGCCGAGCCTGGTCCTGATGCAACGCGACGGCACCCTGCTGAGCAAGGAAACCCTCGCCCAGCAGATGAACAGCGTGCGCCATCTGGCCATCGCCGGCGACGGCACCATCGTTGCCAGCCAGCAATTCATGGGCGCGGCCCACGAGTCATCGGAGCTGCTGGCGATCAAGCGTCCCGGCCAGCCTTTCGTGGCATTCCCGGTGCCCGAGCATCAGTTGCAGGCCATGGGGCACTACACCGCCAGCGTCGCGGTACACAATGACTTGCGCCTGGTGGCATTGACGGCACCACGGGGCAACCGTTTTTTCATCTGGGACCTGGACAGTGGTGAAGTACGCCTGGATGCGCCACTGCCCGATTGCGCCGGGGTCGGTGCCGTCGCCGATGGTTTTGTCGTGACCTCGGGCCAGGGACGTTGCCGCTACTACGACTGCCGCCAGACCAATCTTGTTGCAAAGCCCCTTGAGCTACCCGCAGGGCTCTGGGACAACCATCTGCATCTGATGGCGTAAATAATCAGCGTCCCCCAGCTCCTACGCCAAACGCATCCCCTGGTAGGAGCTGGCTTGCCAGCGATGGCAATTAAAAGAACACCGTAAATTCAACGGCACTATCGCCGGCAAACCGGCTCCTACAGGTTATGGGGTTCCAATAAACAGCCATTGGAATCCCTTTCCCAGTCGGAGTAATGTGCCCCACTGTCTCGCCTGATTTTCTCCAAGGAACTGGAATATGCTGCGTCGCCGCATGCTGATCATGTTGGGTGTTGTGTTACTGATTGTGCTGGTCCTGGCTGCGTACAAAGCCTTCTCCGTCTATACGATGATTCAAGGCTTCTCCGCACCCAAACCGCCCATCAATGTCGCTGTTGCCACCGCCACCGAACGTCCGTGGCAATCCCGGCTGCCCACGGTCGGCACCCTCAAGGCGCTGCAAGGTGTCGACCTGAGCCTGGAAATTGCCGGCACCGTCACCGACGTGCAGTTCGAGTCAGGGCAGAAGGTCAAGGCCGGCCAGCCGATCGTGCAACTGGACAGCGCCGTGGAAACCGCCCTCCTGGAAACCGCACAGGCCGACCTCGGGCTGGCCCAGGTGGATTACAGCCGTGGCAGCCAGCTGGTGGGCAGCCAGGCTATTTCCAAGGGTGAGTTCGACCGGCTCTCGGCCGTTCTGAAAAAGAGCAAGGCCACGGTCAATCAACTCAAGGCGGCGCTCGAGAAAAAGCGCATCATCGCGCCGTTCAGCGGCACCATCGGCATTCGCCAGGTGGATGTCGGCGACTACGTGGCCAGCGGCACCATGATCGCCACCTTGCAAGACCTCAGCAGCCTATACGTCGACTTCTTCGTCCCAGAACAATCGGTACCGAAAGTCGCCATCGGCCAACCGGTTCAGATCATCGTTTCTGCCTATCCGACCCAGACGTTCCCCGGCACCATCAGTGCAATTAACCCCAAAGTCGAAAACAGCACCCGTAACGTTCAGGTCCGCGCCACCCTGGCCAACCCCGATGGCAAGTTGCTGCCCGGCATGTTCGCCAGCCTCCAGGTGCTCCTGCCCAACCCGCAACCGCGCATCGTGGTGCCGGAAAGCGCAATTACCTACACGCTCTACGGTAACTCGGTGTATGTGGCCGTACCAAAGAAGGCCGAAGATGGCAGCCTGGAAAAGGACGACAAGGGCCAGCCGGTGCTGATCGCCGAACGGCGTTTTGTCGAAACCGGCGAACGCCGCGATGGGCAAGTGATGATCACTAAGGGCGTGCAGAACGGCGAGAAAGTGGTGACCGCCGGCCAGCTCAAACTGGATAACGGTGCACACATCGCCATCAGCGACGACAAGACCCTAGCCGAGCAGAACAGTCCGCCACGCGCGAACTGATCAAGGAATCCCCATGGCTTTTACCGATCCATTCATTCGCCGCCCGGTTCTCGCAACCGTCGTCAGCCTGCTGATTGTGCTGCTGGGCTTCCAGGCCTGGAGCAAGCTGCCGCTGCGCCAGTATCCGCAAATGGAAAACGCCCTGATCACGGTGACCACCGCTTACCCCGGGGCCAACGCCGAGACCATCCAGGGCTATATCACTCAACCGATGCAGCAAAGCCTGGCTAGCGCCGAGGGCATCGACTACATGACCTCGGTCAGTCGCCAGAATTTTTCGGTGATCTCGATCTACGCACGCGTGGGCTCCAACAGCGACCGCCTGTTTACCGAACTGCTGGCCAAGGCCAACGAGGTCAAGAACCAGTTGCCCCAAGACGCCGAAGACCCGGTACTGAGCAAAGAATCTGCCGATGCATCAGCGCTGATGTACATCAGCTTCTTCAGCAAGGAATTGAACAACCCGCAGATCACCGATTACCTGTCACGGGTGATCCAGCCGAAACTGGCGACCTTGCCCGGCATGGCCGAAGCCGAGATCCTCGGCAACCAGGTCTTTGCCATGCGCCTGTGGCTGGACCCGGTTAAGCTCGCTGGCTTCGGCCTCAGCGCCAGCGATGTGACCAACGCGGTGCGCCAGTACAACTTCCTCTCGGCGGCCGGCGAGCTGAAAGGCGAATACGTGGTCACCAGCATCAACGCCAATACCGAGCTCAAGTCCGCCGAAGCCTTCGGCGCCATTGCGCTCAAGGTCGACGGCGACAGCCGTGTGCTGCTGCGCGATGTGGCGCGCGTGGAAATGGGCGCGGAGAACTACGACACCATCAGCTCGTTCGGCGGTACCCCTTCGGTGTACATCGGCATCAAGGCGACGCCCGGCGCCAACCCGCTGGACGTGATCAAGGAAGTGCGCAAGATCATGCCGGACCTTGAGGCCCAGCTACCGCCAAACCTCAAGGGTGAAATCGCCTATGACGCCACCCTGTTCATCCAGGCCTCGATCGACGAAGTGGTGAAAACCCTGTTCGAAGCGGTACTGATCGTGATCGTGGTGGTGTTCCTGTTCCTCGGTGCCCTGCGTTCGGTGGTGATCCCGGTGGTGACCATTCCGCTGTCGATGATCGGCGTGATGTTCTTCATGCAGATGATGGGGTATTCCATCAACCTGCTCACCCTGCTGGCGATGGTGTTGGCCATCGGTCTGGTGGTGGATGACGCCATCGTGGTGGTGGAAAACATTCATCGCCACATCGAAGAGGGCAAGACCCCGCTGGACGCCGCCATTGAAGGCGCCCGGGAAATCGCCATGCCGGTGGTCTCGATGACCATCACCCTCGCGGCGGTGTATGCACCGATCGGTTTCCTGACCGGCCTGACCGGTGCGCTGTTCAAGGAGTTCGCCCTGACCCTGGCCGGCGCGGTGGTGATTTCCGGTATCGTCGCCCTGACCCTGTCACCGATGATGTGTGCATTTCTTCTGCGCCACGATGAAAATCCCAGTGGCCTGGCCCATCGCCTGGACATGATTTTCGAAAGCCTCAAGCGCCGCTACCAAAGCATGCTTCACGGCACCCTCAACACCCGGCCGGTGGTGTTAGTGTTCGCTGTGATCGTGCTGTGCCTGATTCCGGTCTTCCTCAAGTTCACCAAATCGGAACTGGCTCCGGATGAGGACCAGGGCATCATTTTCATGCTGGCCAATGCCCCGCAACCGACCAACCTGGACTACCTGAACACCTATACCGACGAGTTCATCTCGATCTTCAAGGCCTTTCCCGAGTACTACTCGTCGTTCCAGATCAACGGTTTCAACGGCGTGCAATCGGGCATCGGCGGTTTCCTGCTCAAGCCATGGAACGAGCGCAGCCGTACCCAGATGGCGATCCTGCCCGAGGTTCAGAGCAAACTGGAAAGTATCCCCGGGTTGCAGATTTTCGGCTTCAACCTGCCGTCCCTACCGGGCACCGGCGAAGGCCTGCCGTTCCAGTTCGTCATCAACTCCGCCAACGATTACGAATTGCTATTGCAGGTGGTCGACCGGGTTAAAAAGCGTGCATTGGAGTCCGGCAAGTTTGCCTTTGTCGACGTTGACCTGGCCTTCGACAAACCGGAAGTGGTGGTGGATATCGACCGCGCCAAGGCCGCGCAGATGGGGGTTTCCATGCAGGATCTGGGGGGAACCCTGGCGACCTTGCTGGGCGAGGCCGAAATCAACCGCTTCACCATTGAAGGTCGCAGCTACAAGGTCATTGCCCAGGTCGAGCGGCCGTTCCGTGACAATCCGGACTGGCTGAACAATTACTACGTGAAAAACACCAAGGGCGAATTGCTAGCGCTGTCGACCCTGATCACCGTCACCGACCGTGCCCGACCACGACAGCTGAACCAATTCCAGCAACTCAACTCGGCCATCCTGTCCGGCGTGCCGCTGGTGAGCATGGGTGAAGCCATCGACCTCGTGCGCCAGATCGCCCGGGAAGAGGCGCCCGTCGGTTTTTCCTTCGACTACGCCGGCGCATCGAGGCAGTACGTCCAGGAGGGCAGCGCCCTGTGGGTCACCTTTGCCCTGGCACTGGCGATCATTTTCCTGGTATTGGCAGCCCAGTTCGAAAGCTTCCGCGACCCACTGGTGATCCTGGTCACCGTGCCCCTTTCTATCTGCGGCGCATTGATTCCGCTGTTCCTGGGTTGGTCGAGCATGAACATCTACACCCAGGTCGGGCTAGTGACCTTGATTGGATTGATCAGCAAACACGGCATCCTGATCGTCGAGTTCGCCAACCAGCTACGCAAGGACAAGGGGCTGACGGCACGGGAAGCGGTGGAGGAAGCGGCGGCCATCCGCCTGCGTCCGGTCTTGATGACCACCGCGGCGATGGTGTTCGGCATGGTGCCATTGATCATCGCCACCGGTGCTGGGGCGGTCAGCCGGTTCGACATCGGTACGGTCATCGCGACGGGCATGTCGATCGGCACATTGTTCACCCTGTTTGTGTTGCCCTGCGTGTATACGCTGTTGGCCAAGCCCGAGAAACCTCGGGAAACATAACTCAATAACTGTAGGAGCCGGCTTGCTGGCGATGGGCTCAAGTGCGCCGCGTTTATCCAGTTCATACGCGTTATCGTTAACGACCATCGCCAGCAAGCCGGCTCCTACAAGGGACCGTGACCAAACCAATGAAAGCCCGAAAAAAAAGGCCTCGCTAATGCGAGGCCTTTCATTTGGGCTTCAATCGGTTCAACTTTGCGGCCTCAATCCCTGAGAAAGTCCGAACATAAATAGCAACAAATCATGATCGGGTTGAGTGGCCACCGATGCCTTGGCAACGCGTGGCAATGGACAATGTTCATCTGCGCTTATCGAACTGAGAACCTGGGGGCGCGGTTGCTCCCAGGCTGCCACCGCGATTGATGCAACTGCCAAGGCTCCTACCAGAAACAAACCTCGTGCAATTTCGAGTTTCATCGCTATAAACCCTTGATAGCGCTGCCAAACGCCGTCTCGTAAAAGTAGACGAGCTTCTTCCAGTCTGCATCGCTGAACGACGAGTGGCGACGCAATTGCTTCATGTCATGGGCAGCAGCGCGATAGGCGGTCAAACGCTGTCGGCATTTCTCCAGATCGATCAGGGCAACTTCGACCTTGGCCGACTCGCCCTCACCGGTCACGCGAACGAATACGTGCTTGATGTAGATGCAACTGTGCTGCCAGCGGCCCTTGTGCATGCGGGCCAGGTTTTCAGCCAGGTCCTTGAGCACACGGTCGTTCACGGCTTCACCATGACGTTCGCGACCGCCACCAGCGTACCAGTGCTCGATTTCCTCGAAGCCATCCAGCGACTTGGTGACCAGCAATGCACGCCATTTGTGCACAGGATCACGCTGTGCGCCGCAGAAAACGATTTGCGGAACCCGTACGCCAAGCGCAGTCACACCGATGAGCGCAGCTTGCTCGCGCAGCACCGTAGGCCGCCCGAAAGGGTGCAGCCAGCTGCGATGGATATGCCCGGTCTGACGCTTGACGTAGAGCAGTTGACCATCACTGCCCATAACACGTTGAACACCGCTTTCCCCACCGCGACGGACGTTCGGTTCTTCTACCCATTCACCGCGCTGATTCCAGAAGTAATCAAAGCGGTCCTGGGGAGGGACTTCCGTTTCTGCTGCACACTGCACTGCCATCCTGTTACCTCTTGCGTAATACGTAAACTCGCCACATGGCATAGAGCGGCAAAAAGTCCAGTTGTTCCTGGATGCGGAAACCCGCCTGCTCAAATTCCTTTTCTACGGTAGCGGCCGGTAACACAAACCGGTTTTGGTAACCTTCTTGCCCACGGGATCTCTCCGAACGCTTGCGTTTCCAGGCCTTGAAGTTGCCATCCACCCACAATGAAAGGATCACGCTGTCACGGGAAACACGCTCGAATTCGCGCAAAATAGCCATGCGATGCTCGGCTTCACCGATGTGGTGCAGCAAGCGCATGCAAAAAATGCTGTCGACGGCGTTATCCGGCAAGGCGATGTCGAATGCAGAAGTGTGCAAGGGTTGTACCCGTTTCACCACATCGGCAGGTTGCGCCTGGGTTGCGATCTTCAGCATGGACTCCGAGTTATCGGCGCCGATGATCACGCGGTTGGGCTTTTCCGCCAGCATGGGCCAGAAACGCCCTGCACCGCACGGCAAGTCGAGGACCAGGCCAGGCTCGCCAACCAGGGCCAGCGCCTTGCGCGCCAGTTGCACGTCACGCCAGTGGGACAATCGACGGCCGAGACCATCCTGGTGTTTGCGCAAATAGCGTTGCGCGTGTTGATCGTCGTACTTTTCGGAAAAATCGAGTTTGATCGGGCCGTCCATCATCAGGTCTCCTGAACTTCTGATAACAACTACCTTAGGTTTCGCGGTGTCGGTTTCAGGTGATCCATTTGTGAAAATTTCGTCATGGAAACCTAGAAGTATTACAGGGTTTTACAGAATTAATAGGGTGTGCGGACACTTGGCTCAATAGATCAAGCTCGGGACAGCTCCACCTCAAAACGACAGCCACTAGGCTCCACGGTTGTCAGGCTGACGTTCCAGCCCTGGTTTTCACAGATCCGCTGTACCAGTGAAAGCCCCAGCCCCAAGCCTTCCCCGCGCTTTTCAGTGCCCCGAACGAACGGTTCGAACATTGCCTCGCGTTTTTCCTCGGGAATGCCCACACCACTGTCTTCGACCAGAAAGCCCGTGCCCGTCAAGGTCAGGCGGATGAAGCCTTGTTCGGTGTAATGCAAGGCATTGCGTAGCAAGTTCCCCATCACCGCATGCAAGAGCGTCGCATTGTAGGCTTTGGCCCCTGGTTTGCCCGGCTCGAAGATCAGCTTCAACCCTTTGCTTTCAATGGGCTCGCGCCACAGACCGAGCAGGCCCTCGGCCACCTGGCTCAGGGACTGCTGTGGCGACATGCTGGCGTCTTCGCGCTGGGCACGGGCCAGCATCAGGAAGGTTTGCACCAGCTCACGCATTTCTTCACAGGCCCGGGCGATGCGCTCGACCTGGGCGCGGCCGCGCTGATCGAGACCGGGGTTTTCCAGCAACAGCTCGCAGGAGCTGGCCAATATCATCAGGGGAGTACGCAATTCGTGGCTGACATCGCTGGTGAACAACCGCTCGCGGGTCAGGGCCTGACGCAAGCGCCCGAGGGTGGCGTCAAAAGCCACGGCCAGTTCGCCCACTTCGTCAGCGGCATAGTCCGGAGCCAAAGGAGGAGCCAAACCCAGCAGTTGATCGCGATGGCGTACCTGGCGGGCCAGGCGCACCACCGGCGCCATCACCTTGCGGGCCAGGACCCAGCCGAGAAATACCGCAAGCGCCAGGCTGAGCACGAAACCCACCAGCACCACGGCAAACAGCACCCGCTCACGCTCTTCAAAGTCGCTCTGATCCTGCAACAGCACGTACCGTCGGCCGTCGACGATTTCGACCATGGCGTGGTACGACAGGTTTTCACGGAATACCTCGTGGAAACCCGGCTCCAGGTGCCGCAGATCCTTGGGCAACCTGAAATCACCCGGACCGCTGCTGAAGTAGAACAATTGGTCCGGCTCGGGTCGATGGCTCCAGTCCGTGACATTGTCCATCAGCAACAGGCGCTGCAAATCGCCGCCCAGGCCTGCCGAAATCAGTTTTTCCTCCACCAGGTGCACGGTTGCCACGATGCCCATGGCAAAGGCACCCGCCACCAGTGCGCTCATCAGCGCAAAGGCAATGATGATGCGTTGAGAAAGGCTCTGCTTAAACTCCATCACGCCCCTCGGCCAAGCGATACCCCACACCGTGCACGGTTTGCAACAACGGCTTGGCGAACGGTTTGTCGATCACCTGGCGCAGTTGGTGGACATGGCTGCGCAGGCTGTCGCTGTCCGGACAGTCGTCCCCCCATAGGGCCTCTTCAAGAATTTCACGACGCAACACATGCGGGCTTTTCTGCATCAACACCGCCAGCAACTTCAGGCCGACGGGGTTTAGCTTCAGCAACCGTCCTTCACGGGTGACTTCCAGGGTGTCGAGGTCATAGCTCAGGTCGCCGACCTGCAAGGTCCGCCGCCCGCCCCCCTGGGTACGGCGCATGACCGCTTCGATACGTGCTGCCAGCTCAGACAGGGCGAACGGTTTGATCAGATAGTCATCGGCACCGGACTTGAAGCCTTGCAGACGGTCATCCAGTTGATCACGGGCCGTGAGCATGATCACTGGTGTCTCGCGGCGGGCATCTTCGCGCAGGCGCTTGCACAGGGTATAGCCATCGATGCCGGGCAACATGATATCGAGCACAATCAAATCGTAATGCTCGGTGGCCGCCAGATGCAGGCCAGACAAACCATCCTGCGCGCAATCCACGGTATAGCCTTTGAGCCCCAGGTAATCGGCCAGGTTGGCCAGGATATCGCGGTTGTCTTCAACCAATAGAATTCGCATGGGTATCTCTCCGTCCACAGTATCGGCCGTCGTGGCCCGCGCAGCTTAAGGCGAAGTTCAGCTCACGGCTAGGACTGAGTGAAGCGCAAAATCGTGGAAATTGACCGTTTACAGCCTTAACAAGTTTTTCACCAGTGATTCACACGCAGGCGACAGAAACGGGTTCAAACTCTGCGCGGCTGCGCATTTGAGAACATTTCACTGATCAAGGACCTAGCATGGTTTCGACCCCTTCCCGCCCCGCTCCTCGTCCGCTCAATTTCTGGGTGTGCCTCGGCGTCCCTGCCGTTGCCGCGATCATTCTGGTGTTGCTCGAATTGACCAGTCTGGACATAGACCTGGCCAGGCTGTTTTACGACCCGGTCGCCGGGGAATTCATCGGACGCCACAGTTATTTCCTCGAGGACATCCTGCACGATCGCGCCAAGCAAGTGGTCATCGCTTTCTCGGTGTTTGCCATCCTCGGTTATATCGCTTCGTTCTTCATGACCAAACTCAAGCCGTTCAAGCGCGAACTGGGTTGCCTGGTGCTGTCCCTGGGCCTGGCGACTTCCTTTGTCACGCCCATGAAAGCGGTGACCGCGGTGCAGTGCCCGTGGAGCCTCGAGCAATTTGGTGGTCACGAGACTTACAGCGAACTGTTGAGCCCTCGCCCGCATACCGATAAACCGGGACGTTGCTGGCCCGGCGGCCATGCGGCCACCGGCTTCACCCTGTTTGCCCTGTTTTTCGTCTTGCGTGACCGTCGCCCGCGCATGGCTCGCGCAGCGTTGGTCTTCGCCTTTGCCCTCGGCTCGGTGTTCTCCATCGGGCGAATGATGCAGGGCGCGCACTTCTTCTCGCACAACGTGTGGACGGCGGTGTTCTGCTGGCTGATTTGTCTGGGGTCGTACTACTACGTTCTGTATCGACCGATGATGAAGACTGAGCGAGCGATCAAAGCGGATCCGGTCAGCGCCTGACCTGACGTCATCGCGATCTCCAGCCAACCCCAAATTGAAGGCAATAAAAAACCCCGCCAGCTTTCGCAGGCGGGGTTTTTTCGTACAGGGGTAAGGCTGGCTTACATCATGCCGCCCATGCCGCCCATGCCGCCCATATCTGGCATACCGCCGCCAGCACCACCGTCTTTCTTCGGTGCATCAGCAACAGCAGCTTCGGTGGTCAGGATCAGACCGCCGATCGACGATGCAGCTTGCAGCGCGGAACGGGTGACCTTGGTTGGGTCCAGGATGCCCATTTCGATCATGTCGCCGTATTCGCCAGTCGCAGCGTTGTAACCGTAGTTACCTTTGCCGTTCTTGACTTCGTTGACCACAACGCTTGGCTCGTCACCGCTGTTGGCAGCGATCTGACGCAGCGGTGCTTCAACGGCACGGCGCAGAACTGCGATACCTACGTCCTGATCAGCGTTGTCGCCTTTCAGATCGTTCAGGGTTTGCAGAGCACGGATCAGCGCAACGCCACCGCCAGGCACCACGCCTTCTTCAACGGCTGCACGGGTAGCATGCAGGGCGTCTTCAACGCGGGCTTTCTTCTCTTTCATTTCAACTTCGGAACCAGCGCCAACCTTGATCACTGCTACGCCGCCGGACAGCTTGGCCAGACGCTCTTGCAGTTTTTCACGGTCGTAGTCCGAGGAAGTTTCGGCAACCTGGGCACGGATCTGAGCGATACGGGCTTCAATGTCGCTTGCTACGCCAGCACCGTCAACGATGATGGTGTTTTCCTTGGAGATGGTCACACGCTTGGCGCTGCCCAGGTTTTCCAGGGTAGCGGCTTCCAGGCTCAGGCCGATCTCTTCGGAGATAACGGTACCGCCAGTCAGAACAGCGATGTCCTGCAGCATGGCCTTGCGACGGTCGCCGAAGCCTGGAGCCTTGACGGCTGCGACTTTAACGATGCCACGCATGTTGTTCACGACCAGAGTCGCCAGGGCTTCGCCTTCAACGTCTTCGGAAACGATCAGCAGTGGACGGCCGGCTTTGGCAACGGCTTCCAGTACTGGCAGCATTTCGCGGATGTTCGAGATCTTTTTGTCGACCAGCAGAACCAGTGGGTTGTCCAGTTCGGCAACCATGGTTTCCGGCTTGTTGACGAAGTACGGGGACAGGTAGCCACGGTCGAACTGCATGCCTTCTACAACCGACAGTTCGTTTTCCAGGCCAGTGCCTTCTTCAACGGTGATCACGCCTTCTTTACCGACTTTTTCCATGGCTTCGGCAATGATGTCGCCGATGGAGTTGTCGGAGTTGGCGGAGATGGTACCTACCTGAGCGATTGCCTTGGTGTCAGCGCATGGCTTGGACAGGTTTTTCAGCTCTTTGACGATGGCGATGGTCGCCTTGTCGATACCACGCTTCAGATCCATCGGGTTCATGCCGGCAGCGACGGCTTTCAGGCCTTCGTTGACGATCGATTGAGCCAGAACGGTAGCGGTGGTGGTGCCGTCGCCTGCGTCATCGTTGGCACGGGAGGCAACGTCTTTGACCAGTTGCGCGCCCATGTTTTCGAAACGGTCTTCCAGTTCGATTTCTTTGGCGACGGAAACGCCGTCCTTGGTGATGGTCGGAGCGCCGAAGCTCTTCTCGATGATCACGTTACGGCCTTTCGGGCCCAGGGTCGCTTTTACCGCGTCAGCCAGGACGTTGACGCCTTTGAGCATTTTCTTGCGGGCGGAATCGCCAAACAGAACTTCTTTAGCAGCCATGATCGATATTCCTTAAATACTTTGTAGTAGCGGAAAATGAACGGGGGTATCAGCCTTCGATAACAGCGAGGATTTCGTTCTCGCTCATTACCAGCAGGTCTTCGCCGTCGACTTTCACAGTGTTGCTGCCGGAGTAAGGACCGAACACAACCTTGTCGCCCACTTTCACGGACAGTGCACGCACTTCACCGTTTTCCAATACGCGGCCGGTGCCTACAGCGAGGATTTCGCCGCTGTTGGCTTTTTCAGCAGCCGAACCTGGCAGGACGATACCGCCAGCGGTTTTCTTTTCTTCTTCGCTGCGACGGATGACGACGCGGTCATGCAGAGGACGAAGCTTCATTGTCGATCTCTCCTAATTGTGGTTTTCATCGGCCGGTGTAGTCCCGGCGGGTTTAACAAAGGCCGGCGGAGCCGGTTGCGGTTCGTCAAGCGAACCGCGGAAGTCTGTCTGGCGTGATCGCCAGAAACCTTGCGGTGACCGTTACATAAGGGCGCATAAGCTTATTACAAGGGCGGGGGTCGAAATTTTTTCAGGTCGAGGCTCCGCAAACGAACACGGCACCCAAAGGTGCCGTGTGCTGAATCGAATTACTTGCTGTCACGGTGTTCGAACTCGCCTTCGATCACGGTCGGTTCACGCCCCAGCGGCTCGCGCGGGGCTGGACCACCGCGGGCCTGCAGGTCGTCGGCGAACGCTCGCTGACGCATGGCCTGCTCTTCGGCGCGCTGACGCATTTTGCCCGCTAGCAGACGGCGACTGAACGGTAGCAGCAAGAACAGGCCAATCACATCGCTGATAAAACCCGGGAGAATCAACAGGCCACCGGCCAATGCCAGCATCAGGCCCTCGAGCATGGTCTGGGCCGGCAGTTCGCCGCGGCTCAGGCTTTCACGGGCACGCAGGGCCGTGGCCAGGCCGGCGATACGCAGCACAAACACGCCGAACATCGAGCCGAGAATGATCAGCAGCAAGGCCGGGAAAAACCCGATAGACCCTGCCACCTTGACGAATACGAACAGCTCCAACACCGGGAACAGCAGAAAGAGCAACAAAAAAGGGCGCATCAAATGGTTCCTCAACGCAAGAATGCCTTGCCAGTTCACCTTAGATGACGTCGCCGTTTCGTGAATTCAAGCGTCGGCCACTTCATTTTTCGGCCAATGTTCGGCGTGAGCCAGAGAAACCAAGGCTTCGCGGACTTGTGTCGGGGTATTACAAGGCGCTTGAAACGGCAACCAGTACAGGCTTTGACCGATACGCAGGTGCATGCCTTCGGTGTCGATACCGACCATCTGCGCCGGCGAAGTTTTCGGCAGGCCCGCCAGGTCCACGTAGTGGGCAATGGCTTTGGCATGATCGGCGTTCATGTGCTCGACCATACTCACCTCGGCCTTGCCGGCGAACGGGTTGGCCAGGGTCAGGTCGTTGACCCAGTGAATCGCGCCAAAACCGCCGATATAGCGATGGCGTACAGGCTTGAGCACCCAGAAATCGAAATCATGAGCCTGGTGATAACCCTGCGACTCCGGGAAGTAGCGGTAGTAACGCTCGGAGGCGGCCTCGATGGCGGCTTCGTCTTCTATCTGATGCGCTTCAGCCAGGTATGTCAGTCGACCAACGGCCTGGACATCTTCGGCGCCACGCTCGCCGACAAAGAGCGAGCACTTCGGGTCTTTTTGCAGATTATGCGTGTGCTGAGCGATGCGGCTGATCAGGATCAGCGGTCGGCCCAGCTCGTCCAGACAGTACGGAACCACGGAGCCGAACGGAAAACCGGGCATCGATTTGGAGTGCGTCGAGAGCACCCCACGGTATTCCTTGAGAAGCAATTCTCGTGCATGCTTAGCCGCTTCAACGCTCAATTTATGACTCCTTAAATAGAATCCGTCAAAAAAACGGACGAGCTGCTGGTGAAAGTCCCAGCACGCCATCGGGGCAGATCTCATGTGCAGCCGGGCCATGTCAGGCGCAGATCGAGAGGCTCTCTACAAGGAAACCACTCAGACCTGCTACCGGGGGCATGCGAATGCAACTCACTGACAAAGTAATCATTATCACTGGCGGTTGCCAGGGTTTAGGTCGCTCCATGGCCGAGTATTTCGCCAGCAAGGGCGCGAAGCTCGCACTGGTCGACCTCAATCAGGAAAAACTCGACGACGCCGTCGCGGCCTGCAAGGCCAAGGGTGTCGAAGCCCGCGCCTACCTGTGCAATGTCGCCAATGAAGAGCAAGTGACCCACATGGTGGCCCAGGTCGCCGAAGATTTCGGCGCGATCCACGGTTTGATCAACAACGCCGGGATCCTGCGCGATGGCCTGTTGCTCAAGGTCAAGGATGGCGAAATGACCAAGATGAGTCTGGCCCAGTGGCAGGCCGTGATCGACGTCAATCTGACCGGCGTGTTCCTGTGCACCCGCGAAGTCGCGGCGAAAATGGTCGAGCTGGACAACAGCGGCGCTATCATCAATATCTCGTCGATTTCCCGCGCCGGCAACGTCGGTCAGACCAACTACTCGGCGGCCAAGGCCGGTGTCGCGGCGGCGACCGTGACCTGGGCCAAGGAACTGGCGCGCTATGGCATTCGCGTGGCCGGCATTGCGCCGGGCTTCATCGAAACCGAAATGACCCTGGGCATGAAACCTGAAGCGCTGGAGAAAATGACCAGCGGCATTCCGCTCAAGCGCATGGGCAAGCCGGAAGAGATCGCCCATTCGGCGGCGTACATCTTCGAGAACGACTATTACACCGGCCGGATTCTGGAGATGGATGGCGGGTTGCGGATCTAAAGCCCCCCACAAAACAACTGTAGGAGCGAGCTTGCTCGCGATAGCGGTGGTTCATTCAACATATCTGTTGAATGTTATTCCGTCATCGCGAGCAAGCTCGCTCCCACAGGGGGCAGTGTCAACTATTCGAAATCAATCGTCGCTGACGCTGATATTCGGCATCGCCGGCGTCAACGCTTCCTGCAATACGATCCGCGCACCGACGTGGCGCGCCAGTTCCTGGTAAACCAGGGCGATCGGGCTGTCAGGCTCGGCGATCACCGTTGGCTTGCCACCATCGGCCTGCTCGCGGATGACCATCGACAGCGGCAACGAGGCCAGCAACTCGACGCCATATTGGTTGGCCAACTTCACGCCACCACCCTCACCGAACAGATGCTCGGCATGGCCGCAGTTCGAGCAGATGTGCACGGCCATGTTTTCCACCACGCCCAGCACCGGAATGTTGACCTTGCGGAACATTTCCACGCCCTTGCGCGCGTCCAGCAATGCCAGGTCTTGCGGGGTGGTAACGATGACTGCACCGGCCACTGGCACTTTCTGCGCCAGGGTCAGCTGGATGTCACCGGTGCCCGGCGGCATGTCGATGACCAGGTAATCCAGGTCGCCCCATGCGGTTTGCGTTACCAGTTGCAGCAAGGCACCGGAGACCATCGGACCACGCCAGACCATCGGCGTGCTGTCGTCGGTCAGGAAAGCCATGGACATCACTTCCACGCCATGGGATTTGAGCGGAACGAACCACTTCTGGTCCTTGACCTCGGGACGGGTGCGCTCGGGGATGCCGAACATGATGCCCTGGCTCGGGCCGTAGATGTCCGCATCAAGAATCCCGACCTTGGCGCCTTCACGGGCCAGGGCCAGGGCCAGGTTGGCCGCCGTGGTGGATTTACCCACGCCGCCCTTGCCGGAGGCCACGGCTACCACGTTCTTGACGTTGGCCAGCCCCGGAATCTGTGCCTGGGCCTTGTGCGCAGCGATAACGCTGGTGATCTCGACGCGGGCACTTGTCACGCCATCCAACCCCTGAATGGCCATTTCCAGCATCTGTGCCCAGCCACTCTTGAACAGACCGGCGGCGTAACCCAGCTCGAGCTGAACGCTGACGCGGTCGCCCTGGATCTCTATATTGCGCACGCACCCGGCGCTGACCGGGTCCTGGTTCAGGTAAGGGTCGGTGTATTGGCGAAGGACGGCTTCCACCGCTGCGCGATTGACGGCGCTCATGGGCAACTCCGAAAACAGGACTGGAAAAGATGACGGGTATCGTACCTGTTCCGAGCGCGCGGCGGGATGCTCAAAAGATTGCATCGACCCGTTACTCATCCAATGAAACAGGCTCACAGGGTGAAAAATATGCGCCAGCGCTTTATAGTGGCCGACCTCCGTTTCATCAAGTAGCCGAGCCCCATGTCCGAGCCACGCAAGATCCTCGTCACCAGCGCCCTGCCCTATGCCAATGGTTCGATTCACCTCGGCCATATGCTGGAATACATCCAGACCGATATGTGGGTGCGCTTCCAGAAGCACCGCGGCAATCAATGCATCTATGTCTGCGCCGACGACGCCCACGGTTCGGCGATCATGCTGCGTGCGGAAAAGGAAGGCATCACCCCGGAACAACTGATCGCCAACGTCCAGGCTGAACACAGCGCCGACTTTGCCGACTTCCTGGTGGACTTCGACAACTTCCACTCCACTCACGCCGAAGAAAACCGTGAGCTGTCGAGCCAGATCTACCTGAAGCTGCGTGACGCCGGGCACATCGCCACACGCTCGATCACCCAGTATTTCGACCCGGAAAAGAAAATGTTCCTGGCCGACCGCTTCATCAAGGGCACCTGCCCGAAATGCGGCACTGAAGACCAGTACGGCGACAACTGCGAAAAATGCGGCGCAACCTACGCGCCAACCGACCTGAAGGATCCGAAGTCGGCAATCTCCGGCGCCACCCCGGTGCTCAAGGATTCCCAGCACTTCTTCTTCAAGCTGCCGGACTTCCAGGCCATGCTGCAGACCTGGACCCGCAGCGGCACCCTGCAGGATGCCGTAGCGAACAAGATCGCCGAATGGCTGGACGCCGGCCTGCAACAGTGGGACATCTCCCGCGATGCGCCGTATTTCGGTTTCGAGATTCCCGACGAGCCGGGCAAGTACTTCTACGTCTGGCTGGATGCGCCGATCGGCTACATGGCCAGCTTCAAGAACCTGTGTAACCGCACGCCGGAGCTGGACTTCGACGCGTTCTGGGGCAAGGACTCCACCGCCGAGCTGTATCACTTCATCGGCAAGGACATCGTCAACTTCCACGCCCTGTTTTGGCCAGCCATGCTCGAAGGCGCGGGCTACCGCAAGCCCACCGGGATCAACGTGCACGGTTACCTGACCGTCAACGGCCAGAAGATGTCCAAGTCCCGCGGCACTTTCATCAAGGCCCGCACCTACCTGGACCACCTGTCGCCGGAATACCTGCGTTACTACTACGCGGCCAAACTGGGCCGGGGCGTCGATGACCTCGACCTGAACCTCGAAGACTTCGTGCAGAAGGTCAACTCCGACCTGGTGGGCAAGGTCGTCAACATCGCCAGCCGTTGCGCCGGGTTCATCAACAAAGGCAACGCCGGCGTGATGGTCGACACCAACGCCGCGCCGGAACTGACCGACGCCTTCCTGGCCGCCGCGCCAAGCATCGCCGACGCCTATGAAGCCCGCGACTTTGCCCGCGCCATGCGCGAGATCATGGGCCTGGCCGACCGCGCCAACGCCTGGATCGCCGACAAGGCACCGTGGTCATTGAACAAACAGGAAGGCAAACAGGACGAAGTCCAGGCGATCTGCGCCACTGGCGTCAACCTTTTCCGCCAGTTGGTGATCTTCCTCAAGCCTGTGCTGCCGTTGCTGGCCGCCGATGCCGAGGCGTTCCTGAACGTCGCGCCGCTCACCTGGAACGACCACGCGACCTTGCTCAGCAATCATCAATTGAACGAGTTCAAGCCGTTGATGACCCGTATCGACCCGGTCAAGGTACAAGCCATGACCGACGCTTCGAAAGAAGACCTGACCGCCAGCCAGACCGACACCGGCGAAGCCGCACCTGCCGGCAATGGCGAACTGGCCAAGGATCCGCTGTCGCCGGAAATCGAGTTCGACACCTTTGCCGCCGTCGACCTGCGTGTTGCGCTGATCGTCAAGGCAGAACACGTGGACGGCGCCGACAAGCTGTTGCGCCTGACCCTGGACATCGGTGACGAGCAACGCAACGTGTTCTCCGGGATCAAGAGCGCTTACCCGGACCCGTCCAAGCTCGACGGTCGCCTGACCATGATGATCGCCAACCTCAAGCCACGGAAAATGAAGTTCGGTATCTCCGAAGGCATGGTGATGGCGGCCGGCCCTGGCGGAGAAGAAATCTACTTGCTCAGCCCTGACAGCGGCGCCAAGCCGGGTCAGCGCATCAAGTAAGGTCTGCGGCAAATCGATCCCACAGTCGTACCTGGCGCGGCTGTGGGATTTTCATGTCTGGCCCACCCTCCCGCCTTGCCGGATAATGCCTAAGCTTTTCAGACCATCTCCTGTAGGAGCGAGCTTGCTCGCGATGGTGGTTAACGATAATGCGTGCCCACAGGTTTAACGCGGCGCACTTGGGTCCATCGCAAGCAAGCTAGCTCCTACAAAAACTACTGTCTGCCGGCACGATCATGACCGAAGCACTTCTTATGCTTGTCAGCACCGCCCTGATCAACAACCTCGTGTTGCACTGGCCGTTGGCCGTCGATCCTCTGTTGGCCGGCCAGCGCCGTCAGGTCCATGCCTTGGGCATTGCGACGACATGCCTGATGCTGGTCGTGGGCATGCTCGGCTACGCGCTCTATCACTGGCTGCTGGTGCCGCTGCAATTGACGGCGCTGCGCCTGTTTGTGTTTTTGCCATTGAGCGTACTGCTGATTGGCCCGTTGCTGAATCTGCTGGCACGGGTCTTTTCAACAATGCCTTTCAAAGGCCTCTGGCCGTTGTTACTGGGCAATGCCGGCGTACTCGGCGTGGCCTTGCTCAATACTCAGGAGGACAAAGGCTTGTTTCAGGCCACGGCCTTGAGCCTGGGTGCAGGGGTGGGCTTCTGGCTGGTGTTGAGCCTGTTCACTGATTTGCGTGAACGCACGGCCGACAACGATGTGCCACTGCCCTTTCGCGGTCTACCGATCGACCTGATCGGTGCCGGCCTGATCGCAGTGGTTTTTCTCGGATTCAGCGGACTGATCAAAACATGAGTCTGATTCAACGCATCGACGCACTCTTGCCGCAAACCCAATGTGGCAAGTGCGGCCACCCCGGGTGCAAGCCGTACGCCGAAGGCATCGCCAGCGGTGAGCCGATCAACAAGTGCCCACCCGGCGGCAACGAAACCATCGCCGCCCTGGCCGAACTGCTGAAGGTGCCGGTGCTGGAACTGGACATCACTCGCGGCTCGGCACCTGCGCAGATCGCCTACATCCGCGAAGCCGAGTGCATTGGTTGCACCAAGTGCATCCAGGCCTGCCCGGTGGATGCCATCGTCGGCGCGGCCAAGCTCATGCATACGGTCATTATTGATGAGTGCACCGGTTGCGATCTGTGCGTGGCACCGTGCCCGGTGGACTGCATCGAGATGCGCCCATTGCTGCCGAATACGGTACTGCCCGTTGTTGGGGGCTTGGCCCTGACACCGCAGACGCGGCAGGCCCGCGCCCTCAAACGCGATCACGCACGGCGCCGCTTCGAACAACGCAATGCCCGCTTGCTGCGTGAGGAACAACAGAAAATCACCGAGCGCCAGGCCCGACAACGAGCCGCGCAACCTGCGCAAGCGACAGCCGACCCAGTGCAGTCCGCGCTCGAGCGTGTCCGCGCACAGAAAGCCGCCAATGCCGATGCCGCGTTGAAAAAGGCCAAGATCGATGTGGCGATGAGTCGGGCGCAACTGCACAAATCGCTGAAGGCCTTCGGACATCCGCCGACCTTCGAACAGCAGTCGCAGTTGATCGTCCTGCAACAGCAGTTCGAAGCCGCCGAAAAAAACCTGGCGCAACTGGAAAGCGCCGCCCCGCCAGCCCCTGCGCCGACAGTGGCAACGGCGTCGTCAAATGATGCCGATCTGAAACGGGCCAAGATCCAGCTGGCCATGCGCCGCGCCGAACTGAAGAAGGCTCAGGCCAACGAAGCACCGGCGGAACAAATCGAAGCCCTGGAGCGCGCACTCGGCGAGGCCGAACGCCAGGTGAACGCCTATGCCGGCCCTTGAAGCAGTTGATGATCGCCTGCAGCAGGCAATGAAACTGGTGCTGCTGGCCACGCTGCCGGGAGTGCTCGCGGCGTTCTGGCTGTACGGCTGGGGTGTGTTGATCAACCTGGTTCTGGCGACCACGGCTACGCTGGCCATCGAAGCCGCCGTCGTGCAATGGCGCAAGCGACCGCTGAGGCCAACCTTGAGTGACGGCAGCGCTTTAGTCAGTGCCACGTTGCTGGCCCTGGCGCTGCCGCCTTACTGCCCATGGTGGCTGACCCTCAGCGCTGCCGCTTTTGCGATGATCTTTGGCAAGCACTTGTATGGAGGCGTCGGCTCGAATCCCTTCAACCCGGCGATGCTCGGTTTTGCTCTGGTACTGGTGACCTTTCCGCAATCCATGACCCATTGGCCATCGTCCCATGGCATGGACTTGCTGAGCGGTTTGCAGCAAGTGTTCGGTGTCGGCCAAGCACCGGATGCGTGGGTGCAGGCCACAGCACTGGACAGTCTGCGAATCAATAAAAGCCTGACCATGGATGAACTGTTTGCCAGCAACCCGGCATTCGGCCACTACGGCGGTCGCGGGGTGGAGTGGATGAACCTGGCGTTCCTGGCGGGCGGAATGTTTCTCTTGCAGCGACGGGTAATCAGTTGGCATGCCCCGGTTGGCATGCTGGCCAGCCTGTTCATCATCAGCCTTCTGTGCTGGAACGGTTCGGGCTCCGACTCTCATGGCTCGCCGCTGTTTCACCTGCTGACCGGTGCGACCATGCTGGGGGCGTTCTTCATCATCACTGAACCGGTATCCGGCGCCAGAAGCCCCAGGGCAAAACTTCTGTTCGGCGTCGGCGTCGGTCTCCTGACTTACTTCATTCGTACCTGGGGTGGCTATCCGGACGGCATCGCCTTCGCCGTGTTGTCGATGAACCTGTGCGTACCGGCACTGGAGCGGTTCGTGGCGGCCAGACAACAGCCGGAGGTGCCATGAACCGGACATCGAGCATCGCGCTTCTGGTGCTTTTGGCCGCACTTGGCCTTGGCGTGACGTACTTCGTGCAACTCGGCAGCGCGCCGCGCATTGCCGCCGAACAGCGCCTGATCGACAGCCGCAATCTGCTGGACCTGATCGCGCCGGGCAGCTACGACAATCAACCACTCGAACACCCCATCAAGCTCGAAACAACCGCCCTGACCAACAGCACTGTGCTCGGTGGGTATCTGGCGACCCGGGCCGATCTACCTGTCGCGCTGTTGCTGCGCGTTCAAACCATTGGCTACGCCAGTGCCATCGACCTGCTGATCGCTGTCGATGCCAATGGCAGGTTGCTGGGCGTCAAAACCCTCAAACAGTCGGAAACACCAGGACTGGGAGCGCGAATCGCTGACTGGCCCAATTCATGGCTGCAGATTTTTTCCGGCAAATCTCGAACAGAACCCGGTGACAGCGGCTGGGCGCTGAAAAAAGATCAGGGGCAGTTCGATCAGATCGCAGGCGCAACCATCACCTCAAGAGCGGTGATCAATGCTGTCCACGATGCCTTGCGCTACTTCGATGAACACCGGCGACAACTGCTCGGAAAACCTGCCCATGGATAACTCATCGACTCTGCGCAATACCTTAATGCTGACGCCACTGATCGGCGCTACCCACTCGCTGACGGCCGCACTTGGCCTGTGCCTGATGTTCATGGTGGTGACCCAGTTGTTCAGCCTGGCCATGGGCGTCCTGCGATCCCGACTGGTCCCGGCGGCCCGCTTGCTGGCCAGCATCCTGTTGGCCGCCACGCTCACCAGTTGCGCGGAACTCATGGCACAAGCCTGGTCGCTCCAATGGCAGCAACATCTAGGGTTCTATGGCGCCTTGATCGCCTTGCAATGCGTCGTACTGGAGCACACCGGGTTCTTTCAGAACGGTTGGCGCCAACGTCTGCGACTCAATGGCCTGTTTGCCACGCTGATGATTGCACTGGGCCTGCTGCGCGAACTCATCGGCAACGGAACACTTGGAAACCATCTATCGTGGTTGATCGGCGCAACGCAAACTGATTGGCAAGGCTGGGTGCTGTTGGCCGATGGCGGTCTGCGCCTGGCCACATTGGTCCCTGGCGGGTTCATTCTGCTCGGACTGCTGATCGCCGCTAGGCGGGCCTGGCGCCCAACGCCCACACTTTGATTGCCTTTGAGGAAACGCACTGCCCATGAATGCCGCAAAACGTCTGGAAATTTTCCGCAGACTGCACGAGGACAACCCGGAGCCAAAGACTGAACTGGCCTATTCCTCACCATTCGAATTGCTGATTGCCGTGATTCTCTCGGCGCAATCGACCGATGTCGGCGTCAACAAGGCCACAGCCAAGCTGTTCCCGGTCGCCAATACCCCGGCAGCGATCCATGCCCTGGGTATCGAGGGACTGTCGGATTACATCAAGACCATCGGCCTGTACAACAGCAAAGCGAAAAACGTGATCGAAACCTGCCGCCTGCTGGTCGAGCGCCACGCTGGCGAAGTACCACAAACCCGTGAAGAGCTGGAAGCGCTGCCCGGTGTCGGCCGCAAAACTGCCAATGTGGTACTCAATACCGCATTTCGTCAGCTGACCATGGCCGTCGACACGCATATTTTCAGAGTCAGCAACCGGACTGGCATTGCGCCCGGCAAGAATGTGGTGGAAGTCGAGAAAAAGCTGATGAAATTCGTGCCCAGGGAGTACCTGCTCGACTCTCACCACTGGCTGATCCTTCACGGGCGTTATGTGTGCCTGGCCCGCAAGCCGCGATGCGGAAGCTGCCGGATCGAAGACCTGTGCGAATACAAGCACAAAACCTCCGACGATTGAGGCGCTATTGGGTTTATCGAATTGTCGATTGAAAAAATCTTTTTTACCCGCCGGGAGATTGTCGATATAAGGAGCGCCAAAGGCCTTCTTAGCCTGGAGTAACTAAATGAGTACTGGCAAAGAGCAATTGGACGTAGAAGACGACTTCACCACCGCCGAAACCGATGACGCAGAACCGGTGGTTGAAGTAGCGAAAACTAATCTGAGCAAACGCCGCACCATCGACAATCTGCTGGAGGAGCGCCGACTGCAAAAGCAATTGGCCGATTACGATTTTGACTTATGACATCTGAAAGCCTCCCGAAGCGGAGGCTTTTTTTTAAGTGCCATACTCCGGTAGCCCCCCCTTTGTCGCACAGTCACCTCATCACACCAGACCATTGCGTTGTGCCAGTTCGATCAAATCGACCAGAGACCTTGCATTCAGCTTGAGCAACAGGCGGGTCTTGTAAGTACTGACTGTTTTATTGCTGAGAAACATTCCATCGGCAATCTCTTTATTGGTCTTTCCTCTGGCCAACTGTTGCAGGACCATCATTTCCCGCCCCGACAACCGATCAACCATATCGGCCTCACTAGCGTTCCCTAAACTGCAACGCACGGTATGCAAGGCTTGATTAGGAAAGTAACTGTAGCCTGACAACACGGCCTTTATCGCACTGAGCAACTCCGTCAAGTCTTGTTGTTTGCAGACATAACCGGCCGCACCGGATTGCATGCAACGCATGGAAAAATGCCCCGGCGCCTGCGAAGTCAGGATCAGCACTTTCATTGGCATTAAGGTCGAAGACAAACGCGCGATGACTTCCAATCCGTCCAGCTTCGGAATCCCGATATCCAGAATGACAATATCCGGTGTAAGTTCACGAGCTAGTTGCAGTGCATCCACACCATTATCGGTTTCTGCAATAACTTCGTAGCCATGACGTTCCATTAGCATACGTACCGCAAGACGAATGACGGGGTGATCATCCACGATCAGCACTTTATTCATGGGCAAGTCCAATTTTCGCTGTTCGAATTTTTTAGAGCCCGCACAATAGCCTAGTCGTTTCACCCATGGCATGTCGCCCCTTCCACCCACCCGCACCAAGAGACATCCCCTACAAGCAACACGGATTACTCCTACAAAAATCCATCGAACGGAATGAGTTGAAAACTGTAACAGCGCCATGCTGTCGCAGTTTCCGGCAATCGATCCTATCGGTTTACGACCAAAATTTTCCACAAACCAACCTGAGCGACCGTGCTCTGACAAACATAAGCATCTACCCCTTCCATAAAAACGTAACTGATATTTACGCGATAACCTTTCATACCAGAAATATCACACATCAAGCATCCAATTACTCTTACAGCAAATTTTATTTTTTGCGCAATCATTAAAACACCACAAAATCCATAAAGCCGAGGAGCGACAAATAACAAAAGTCACCACAAAAAAACCACAAGACCAACTTCATAAACCATTCAAAAAAGATAATTCAATATGAGCACAGAACATGATAGAAAACGAATTTACAATCCAATGACAATTATCGCGATATTCGCAGCGCTCTCTGAAACATCGGCCGCTGTTTCTCTACCTTTCCTGGATCAAGAGGAAAGAGAGATTTATGTCTGGTTTCTGATCAGCTTTCCGTTTTATTTACTTTTACTTTTTTTCGCGACACTGAACTTCAACTACAAATCACTGTATGCGCCTTCCGACTTTGAAAAGGGAAAACACTTCATGAAGGTCATGGATGACGCTGGGCGGTCGGAAAAAAAGAGTACCGGGAAGGCGCCTGAGACACCCACTCTGGAAACGTCAACGAATGACCAGCCGTCAGCTCGGACGCCGTGCGGCGCACAGGATCCGCCAACGGAGATTGGTCTGCACACCACTGTCTTCGTTCAGCATCAACTTCAGTTGCCAGAACTTGTCAAAGACCTGTACATCGTTGATACACGCTGGATGAGCCAGGAGATCGAATTTGGAGCGCTGCTGGAAAAAATCCAGAGGCCACGGGAAAAGACGGCATACGTGATTGTATTTGTCACTTGTGCCATTTCGGAGACTTTACTAAAAGCCAGTGCGCTCAAACATTCACAGCAGACCAGGAAGCGCAGCTCTGCCATTTACATTGCCTACAATCCGGGCTCGCACAGGTTGACGGTCATTGATCGAGCCGGACAACCGGCAAACAACATCACTTAGAACAGACAGACCGCAGGAAGGAGAAAAAACAGGAAATCGTCAGCGCAAACCAAAGCAACCGACAACGCAGGAACAGGCATCACCCCCCGCTTTCAGGTGCCTGACCTCGTCCTGGACGAGATCAGGCATCCATCACTACCTCAAAGGTCTCAGAACAGCTTCCGGCCTTTGTTCGCCGCAATGCGCATGCGCAAGGCGTTGAGCTTGATGAAGCCCGCTGCATCCGCTTGGTTGTACGCGCCGCCATCTTCTTCGAAGGTAGCGATGTTGGCGTCGAACAGTGAGTCGTCGGACTTGCGGCCAGTGACGATCACATTGCCCTTGTACAGCTTCAGGCGCACAACGCCGTTCACGTTGACCTGGGACGCATCGATCATCTGTTGCAGCATCAGACGCTCAGGACTCCACCAGTAACCGGTGTAGATCAGGCTGGCGTACTTGGGCATCAGCTCGTCTTTGAGGTGAGCCACTTCGCGGTCCAGAGTGATCGATTCGATCGCACGGTGGGCGCGCAGCATGATGGTGCCGCCAGGAGTTTCGTAGCAGCCACGGGACTTCATGCCCACGTAGCGGTTCTCGACGATGTCCAGACGCCCGATACCATGTTCGCCACCGATACGGTTCAGGGTCGCCAGCACGGTGGCCGGAGTCATTTCGACGCCGTCCAGTGCGACGATGTCGCCGTTGCGGTAGGTCAGTTCCAGGTACTGCGGTTTGTCGGGAGCGTTCTCCGGGGAGACGGTCCAGCGCCACATGTCTTCTTCGTGCTCGGTCCAGGTGTCTTCCAGCACGCCGCCTTCATAGGAGATGTGCAGCAGGTTGGCATCCATGGAGTACGGGGATTTCTTCTTGCCATGGCGCTCGATCGGGATCGCGTGCTTATCGGCGTAATCCATCAGCTTTTCACGGGACAACAGGTCCCATTCGCGCCACGGAGCGATCACTTTCACACCAGGCTTCAAGGCGTACGCGCCCAGTTCGAAACGAACCTGGTCGTTGCCCTTGCCGGTGGCACCATGGGAAATGGCGTCAGCGCCGGTTTCGTTGGCGATTTCGATCAGGCGCTTGGCGATCAACGGACGAGCGATGGAGGTACCCAGCAGGTACTCGCCTTCGTAAACGGTGTTGGCGCGGAACATCGGGAAAACGAAATCGCGCACGAACTCTTCGCGCAAGTCGTCGATGTAGATCTCTTTGACGCCCATGGCCTGAGCCTTGGCGCGTGCAGGTTCGACCTCTTCGCCCTGACCCAGGTCAGCGGTGAAGGTCACCACTTCACAGTTATAAGTATCCTGCAGCCACTTGAGGATCACCGAAGTGTCCAGGCCGCCGGAATACGCCAGAACGACCTTGTTTACGTCCGCCATGCCATCACTCCACGGGGTTCTACGGAAAGCCGGGAAGTCTACCGCTCATACAGAATAATTTACAGTGGCGCGACAGCTTATGACGACGAAGCGACAGATTATGTCGAGAGGGCGACGATGACCGCCGAGTCAGGAAGTTGCCGAAGTGGCCGCTTTCGTCGCCTGCGGGGCGACTTGTTCCGCGGGCGCTCCGCGGTCCAGGCGTACCGCCACCCGACGGTTCTTCGCGCGGTTGACGTTGTTGGTGTTAGGCGCCACCGGATAACGTTCGCCATGGAAACGCACGGTGATTTGTGACTCCTGGATGCCGTTGGCCTTGAAGAACTCCATCACAGCCAGGGCCCGGCGCCGCGACAGGTCGCGGTTGGTCAGGCGGTTGCCGCTATTGTCGGAGTGACCGTCGAGCTCGATGTGATTGACCGTCGGATCGGCCTTCATGTACTCCAGCATCACCTGCAGTTTGGCTTTTGCTGCGCTGTCGAGTTCGATTCCGCCGCCGGGGAAGCCTATTTCGGATTGCTTCACCTGTTCGAAATTCTGTGGCAACAGTTTCGCCACGCAACCCTGGTAGTCGGCAAATGCTTTGGTGAACCTGACCGGCAGCAATCGCACTTCCGACACCCGACCATCACCCGAGGAGTGGCGAACCACCGGGCTGCGACCGTCCATCAAGCCACTGATCAGACGCCCTGCCTGAACCTGTGAACTGTTGAACAACACGTTGCCGCTGCCGACTCTCACCGTGCCCAGGTTGATATCGTCACGCCCCGGTTGCCACGGTGCCGCGGCGGCCAACAAGGTCGCCGAACCGCCGCCCATCATCGGGTTATAGGCCTTCAGACGAAACGTTGCCTGCTCACCGGCCTTGCGCACGAACTCGCCCGAACCGAAGTCGGTAATCGGCTGCGCCAGGCGGCATTCGAACTTGTCGCCTTCGACCGTCCACTCAATGCTCTCCAGACGAGTCTGGAAAGTGAGCGCCATCGCGGGAAGGCTGGCAAACACACTGAGCAAGGCTAAATAACGCTGGCGCACGGGGGGCTCCACTGGCTTCTACAACAAAAAGACCGGCATACACATGCTTACGGCATACCTGTTGGATATCGGAAGCTTCCCGCAAAACTTGATAGCGAGTGCCTGCAAGAGTCTTTTCCGGTAGCATTCCCCTCAGTTTGACCCGCCTGGAATCCCCTCATGTCCGACCGCCTGACCCTGCTGCGTCCCGACGACTGGCACATTCATCTTCGCGATGGTGCCGTGTTGACCAATACCGTCGCGGATGTCGCGCGCACCTTTGGCCGCGCCATCATCATGCCCAACCTGGTTCCACCGGTGCGCAACGCGGCCGAAGCCGACGGCTATCGCCAGCGGATTCTCGCTGCCCGCCCGGCCGGCAGCGCGTTCGAGCCGCTGATGGTTCTGTACCTGACCGACCGCACCCAGCCTGAAGAGATTCGCGAGGCCAAGGCCAGCGGATTCGTGCACGCCGCCAAGCTGTACCCGGCCGGCGCGACCACCAACTCGGACTCTGGCGTCACCAGCATCGACAAAATCTTCCCTGCACTCGAGGCCATGGCCGAAGTCGGGATGCCGTTGTTGATCCACGGTGAAGTTACCCGCGGCGATGTCGACGTGTTCGACCGCGAAAAAATCTTCATCGATGAGCACATGCGCCGTGTGGTCGAACGTTTCCCGACCCTCAAAGTGGTCTTCGAACACATCACCACAGCGGACGCCGTGCAGTTCGTCAACTCGGCTTCGGCCAACGTTGGCGCGACCATCACTGCGCATCACCTGCTCTACAACCGCAACCACATGCTGGTGGGCGGGATTCGGCCGCACTTCTATTGCCTGCCGATCCTCAAGCGCAACACCCACCAGGAAGCCCTGCTCGACGCCGCCACCAGCGGCAGCGAAAAGTTCTTCCTCGGTACCGACTCGGCGCCCCACGCCCAGCACGCCAAGGAAGCGGCCTGCGGCTGCGCCGGTTGCTACACCGCTTATGCGGCGATCGAGATGTATGCCGAAGCCTTCGAACAGCGCAATGCGCTGGACAAGCTTGAGGCCTTCGCCAGCCTCAACGGCCCTCGCTTCTATGGTCTGCCGGCCAACACCGATCGCATCACCCTGGTCCGCGAAGAATGGACCGCCCCTACCAGCCTGCCCTTCGGCGAGCTGACCGTTATCCCGCTGCGCGCCGGTGAAAAACTGCGCTGGCGCCTGCTGGAGGAACACGCGTGAGTGAAGACCATTTCGACGACGAACTGGAAGGTCAAGGTGGCGGAGGCGGTTCCCGTCATCCAATGGCAGCGCGGTTTCGTGGTTACCTGCCGGTTGTCGTCGACGTAGAAACCGGTGGCTTCAACTCGGCCACCGACGCCTTGCTGGAAATTGCCGCGACCACCATCGCCATGGATGAAAAGGGTTTTGTCTACCCGGATCACACCTACTTCTTCCGTGTCGAGCCATTCGAAGGCGCGAACATCGAAGCGGCCGCTCTGGAGTTCACCGGGATCAAGCTCGATCACCCGCTGCGCATGGCCGTGAGCGAAGAGTCTGCCCTGAACGATATCTTCCGCGGCGTGCGCAAGGCCCTCAAGGCCAATGGCTGCAAACGGGCGATCCTGGTCGGCCATAACAGCAGCTTCGACCTAGGCTTCCTGAATGCAGCGGTTGCGCGCCTGGACATGAAGCGTAATCCGTTCCATCCGTTCTCCAGTTTCGACACCGCGACGCTCGCAGGTCTCGCCTACGGTCAAACCGTGCTGGCCAAGGCCTGCCAGGCAGCAGACATCGACTTCGACGGTCGTGAGGCCCACTCGGCCCGCTACGATACCGAGAAGACCGCTGAGCTGTTCTGCGGCATCGTCAATCGCTGGAAACAGATGGGTGGCTGGGAAGACTTTGACGATTGAAGGCTGTCGACTCTTTGCTCTTTGTGGGAGCGAGCCTGCTCGCGATGGTCGTCAACAATAACGTTGGGGGCCTGACACACCGCGGTGTTCTTGAGTCCATCGCGAGCAGGCTCGCTCCTACAGGGATTTCAGTCGCAGATTTACTTTCGCGCATAAAAAAACCGGCCTCGAAGGCCGGTTTTTTTGTACCTGCAACGCGCCTTACAGAGCGGCAGCATGCTCGGTCAGGTAAGCCGCAACGCCTTCTGGCGAAGCGTTCATGCCTTTGTCGCCTTTCTTCCAGTTGGCAGGGCAAACTTCGCCGTGCTCTTCGTGGAATTGCAGAGCGTCGACCAGACGCAGCAGCTCTTCCATGTTACGGCCCAGCGGCAGGTCGTTGATGATCTGCGAACGGACAACACCTTTGTCGTCGATCAGGAACGCGCCACGGAAAGCCACGCCGTCCGCGGACTGAACGTCGTAGGCTTTCATGATTTCCTGCTTGATGTCGGCAGCCATGGTGTAGCGAACTTCGCCGATACCACCATTGTTGACCGGGGTGTTGCGCCAGGCGTTGTGGGTGAAGTGCGAGTCGATCGACACTGCGACTACTTCAACGTTGCGTGCCTTGAACTCGGACATGCGGTTGTCCAGAGCGATCAGCTCGGACGGGCAAACGAAGGTGAAGTCCAGCGGGTAGAAGAACACCAGGCCGTATTTGCCTTTGATCGCCGAAGACAGGGTGAAGCTGTCAACGATCTCGCCATTGCCGAGTACGGCCGGTACGGTGAAGTCAGGGGCTTGTTTGCCTACGAGTACGCTCATTGGATATCTCCTGGTGTAATAGCGTGAGAAACAGGGTTCGCATCAGCCTGCCACCCTGAGGCGACAGCCCTGTGACACGATCCCCGGTCGCAAAAGACCGGCCATCATACACCGCGTGTTTGAGCTGGCTTAGCTGTTTTTTCCCTGTACGATGAAATCCCCGACGGTTTTGTATCACCGACTTGCCAGGCAGACCGTTCGTCAGCCATCCCCGCTTATGACGAAAAGTGCTCTGAAACCACTTTGACAATCATTCTCGTTAACATTAAGATCCATCGCAATTGAGTCACAATCAGCGACGGTCCTTCCTTATGTATGTTTGCCTCTGCACTGGCGTCACCGACGGTCAAATCCGCGATGCGATCTATGAAGGTTGCTGCAGCTACAAGGAAGTCCGTGTGGCCACCGGCGTTGCCAGCCAATGCGGTAAATGTGCCTGCCTCGCCAAGGAAGTGGTCCGCGAGACACTCACCAAACTGCAAACGGCCCAGGCTGCAATTCCATATCCAGCAGAATTTACAGCCGCTTGAATCTCGAATTTTAAAGAACCGGACATATGTCCGGTTTTTTTATGTCTGAAAATCAACTAGTTATGCTCTAGACGCGGAACACAAACATTCTTATTCCGATTAATTTTCATTTAAGTTTCAATAACTTAGGTTTGACACTAGCAAATACGCGGCTCAAACTCTGTTCTATTGACAGCTATTACAGGGCAGGACCCCATCATGAAAGGCGACGTTACAGTCATCCAGCATCTCAACAAGATCCTTGCCAATGAACTGGTCGCGATCAATCAATACTTCCTGCATGCGCGCATGTATGAAGATTGGGGCCTGAACAAACTCGGCAAGCACGAGTACCACGAATCCATCGACGAGATGAAGCACGCGGACAAGCTGATCAAGCGCATTCTGTTCCTTGAAGGCCTGCCGAACGTCCAGGACTTGGGCAAGCTGCACATCGGCGAGCACACCAAGGAAATGCTTGAGTGCGACCTGCGTATCGAGAAAATCGGCCATGCCGATCTGAAAGTAGCCATCGCGCATTGCGAAACAGTTGGCGACTTCGGTAGCCGTGATCTGCTTGAAGATATCCTCGAGTCCGAAGAAGAACATATCGACTGGCTGGAAACCCAGTTGGGCCTGATCGACAAAATCGGTATCGAGAACTATCTGCAATCGCAAATGGGCGACGACGAGTAAGTTCTACGCCATTAATCTCGATGCAATAAAAAGCCCCGCCCTCTTTAAAAGAGGCGGGGCTTTTTTATGCCTGCTGTAGGAGCGAGCTTGCTCGCGATGGTCGTTAACGATTACGCGGCAAGCCTGACAGCCCGCGGCGTTTTTTAGTCCATCGCGAGCTCGCTCCTACACACAGCAAATCAGGCTTCGGTCTTTGGAGCAGCGGCCTTGGCGGCGGCATCCTTGATCAGGCTCTGCAGCGAACCGTCAGCAGACATTTCAGTCATGATGTCGCTACCGCCGACCAGCTCACCGGCAACCCACAGTTGCGGGAAGGTTGGCCAGTTGGCGTATTTTGGCAGGTTGGCGCGGATTTCCGGGTTCTGCAGGATGTCCACGTACGCAAACTTTTCGCCACAAGCCATCACGGCCTGCGCGGCTTTCGCGGAGAAGCCGCACTGCGGGGCATTCGGCGAGCCTTTCATGTAAAGCAGAATGGTGTTGTTGGCAATCTGCTCTTTAATCGTTTCGATGATATCCATGGAGCACCTCGGCTGAACTTTCCGACTCACGGGTCGGCACGGTGGCGCATTGTAACGGAAAGCCGAGCGCCCTGCTCGGTCTCTCCGTCAGACTGATTCAAGCAGCTGCCACGGTCACCGGCACGCCATTGAGCGCGGCATTTCCCGACAACTCGTCAATCTGGCATTCGTCGGTCAGATCATTGGCGCTGGAGCCTGGCTGACTGCTGGCAATCGACATTTGCACGCCAGGCCGCGCGTGGCCCCAGCCATGTGGCAGGCTGACCACGCCTTTCATCATGTCCAGACTGCCAAGCACTTCGACTTCAATCACACCCACCCGCGAGCTGACCCGTACGCGCTGCCCGTCGCTCAGCCCGCGAATGGCCAGATCGTCCGGATGCATCAGCATCTGATGACGCGGCTTGCCCTTCACCAATCGATGATAGTTATGCATCCATGAGTTGTTGCTGCGCACATGCCGACGGCCAATCATCAACAACTCGTCGACGGCGGGTGCCTTCAAGGCTGCAAAGCGCGCCAGGTCAGCGAGAATCGCGGCCGGCGCGGCCTGGATGCGTTGATTGGCAGTTTTCAGGCGTGGCGTCAGGTTAGGCTTGAGCGCACCAAGATCGACACCATGGGGATGATCGAACAAAGTCGCCAGCGACAGCTTGTGCTCTGAAGAGTCGCCGTACATCCCCATGCGCAGGCCGCGATCGATCATTTGCGCCGGGGCGATGGTGGGCTTCAACTCTTTGCCGGTCCTGGCGGCAAATGCCTTGGCCAGCCCGACGAAGATTTCCCAATCGTGCAACGCGCCCTTGGGTTTGGCGAGGATGGCGTGATTGAAACGAGTGACGTTGCGCACCGCGAACAGGTTGAACGTGGTGTCGTAATGGTCGTTTTCCAGCGCTGAGGTGGACGGCAGGATCAGGTCGGCGTAACGCGTGGTTTCATTGATGTACAGGTCGATACTGACCATGAACTCCAGCCCGTCCAGCGCCTGTTCGAGTTTTCGGCCATTGGGCGTGGACAGCACCGGATTGCCCGCCACGGTAATCAGCGCCCGGACTTGCCCTTCGCCTTCAGTCAGCATCTCTTCGGCCAGCGCCGAGACTGGCAGCTCTCCAGCGTATTCCGGGCGACCGGAAACCCGGCTCTGCCACAGATTGAAGTGTCCGCCTGATGTCGTCGCCACCAGGTCCACCGCCGGTTCGGTGCACAAGGCCCCTCCCACGCGATCAAGGTTACCGGTAACCAGGTTGATCAACTGCACCACCCAGTGGCACAACGTACCGAAGGCCTGGGTCGAGACGCCCATGCGGCCATAACAGACTGCACTCGGTGCCACGGCGAAGTCCCGCGCCAATTGGCGGATCTGCTCGGCCGGTACGGCGCACAACGGACTCATGGCCTCAGCGGTGAATGGCGCTACAACCTCACGCACCTCCTCCAGACCGTCTACCGGCAGATGGCTGTCGCGGGTCAGACCTTCTGCGAACAAGGTATTGAGCAGTCCGAACAACAGCGCTGCATCACCGCCCGGGCGCACGAACAGATGCTGATCGGCAATGGCCGCGGTTTCACTACGGCGCGGATCGACCACCACCACTTTGCCGCCGCGGGCCTGTATCGCCTTCAAACGCTTTTCCACATCCGGCACGGTCATGATGCTGCCGTTCGAAGCCAGCGGGTTGCCGCCAAGGATCAGCATGAAATCGGTGTGATCAATGTCCGGGATTGGCAGCAACAAACCATGGCCGTACATCAAATGACTGGTCAGGTGATGGGGTAACTGATCAACCGACGTCGCGGAAAAACGGTTGCGGGTTTTCAGCAGGCCGAGGAAGTAATTGCTGTGGGTCATCAACCCGTAATTGTGCACGCTCGGGTTGCCTTGATAGACCGCCACGGCATTTTGTCCGTGATGCTCCTGAATTGCAGCGAGGCGTTCGGCGACCAGATTGAATGCCGCTTCCCACTCAATGGGCTGCCATGCATTGCCCACCCGCTGCATCGGCTGATGCAGGCGATCCGGATCGTTCTGGATGTCTTGCAGCGCCACCGCCTTTGGGCAGATGTGCCCACGACTGAACGTGTCCTGGGGGTCGCCCTTGATCGACGTGATCTGGACGTTACCGCCTTCGACTTCGGTGGTTTCGATGGTCAGGCCACAGATGGCTTCGCACAAATGGCAAGCACGGTGATGGAGAGTCTTGGTCATGGCCAGTCTCTGTCTTGTTATGGGCGGGCAACGTTGGCCGCGGAAACAAAACTATGGCGCCAGAGCCGCTACCACGCCAGCGACGTTCATCTTGTGAATCGAGGGTTATCAGGCCAGCCGATGGCCGCCGCAGTTCAGTTCGGAGGCAACCTGGGTGGCGCCTGCAGCTGGATTTCCTGAAGGGTTTCAATCGGTCCGTGGGGGCCGTGTACGCCGGTCAACTCGCCGATCAGGCGCCAGTGCTCATCGAGCCCGGTGCTGATGGTGGCCATGCGGTCGATCATGTGGCGGCCGGCAGCCCGGGTGACTTCGTCTTCGCTGCGCAACAACTCGAAGGACATCGTCGTCATTGACGCGGTGAGGTGAGTCAGCGAGCGCGCCGTAAGGCCCAGTAGCTCCATTAACAGCTGCTCTTTCGATTCCATCGGGGGGGGGCTTCCTGAGTCGCTCAAGATTTATTTATAACCCTGCACTTTGCATTCGCAAATATTTCAGGCTGGCGACAGACCGCTCAAGAACTGGAATGACAGGTCAGAAACCGACTGTCAGCGCACCATTGCCGCCCCGTTTGATTGCCAAGCCCCGAGAGGCCAGTGTACAAATGAGCCGCTGCTATAAGGAATCAGCTTCAAAGCGCTACCTCGGCAAACCCGTAGCACCTCTGAAACTCCCTAAAAACTGTAGCCCTATTGGTAAGACGCGACATTTAATTATAAGATCGCGCCTTCCCCTATTTCGTCGCCCCGTGCGGCTTACGCCGCAGGTCTCGCCCGTTGTTCCGTTAAACAAGGCTTTGAGCATCTGCGGTTTGTAGCAAAAAGGTAGTCAATGATGAGCGCAAGGCACTTTCTCTCCCTGATGGATTGCACGCCCGAAGAGCTGGTCAGCGTGATCCGTCGAGGCGTTGAGCTCAAGGACCTGCGTAACCGCGGCGTACTGTTCGAGCCTCTGAAAAACCGCGTCCTGGGGATGATTTTCGAGAAATCCTCGACCCGCACCCGGATCTCCTTCGAGGCCGGCATGATCCAGCTCGGCGGCCAGGCGATCTTCCTGTCGCCACGTGACACCCAATTGGGTCGCGGCGAGCCGATCGGCGACTGCGCCATCGTCATGTCGAGCATGCTCGACGCGGTGATGATCCGTACCTTTGCCCACAGCAACCTGACCGAATTCGCCGCCAACTCCCGCGTTCCGGTAATCAATGGCCTGTCCGATGACCTGCATCCGTGCCAGTTGCTGGCGGACATGCAGACGTTCCTCGAACACCGCGGCGCCATCCAGGGCAAGACCGTGGCCTGGATCGGCGACGGCAACAACATGTGCAACAGCTATATAGAAGCGGCGATCCAGTTCGACTTCCAGCTGCGCGTTGCCTGCCCGGAAGGCTACGAGCCCAATCCTGAATTCGTGGCCAAGGCCGGCGATCGGGTCACCATCGTTCGCGACCCGAAAGATGCCGTGCGCGGTGCACACCTGGTGAGCACCGACGTCTGGACCTCCATGGGCCAGGAAGAGGAAACCGCCAAGCGCCTGAAGCTGTTCGCACCCTACCAGGTCAACCGCGCCCTGCTCGACCTGGCCGCTGACGACGTGCTGTTCATGCACTGCCTGCCGGCGCACCGCGGCGAAGAAATCAGCGTCGACCTGCTCGACGACAAACGCTCGGTGGCCTGGGATCAAGCCGAAAACCGTCTTCATGCGCAAAAAGCCCTGCTCGAATTCCTCGTCGAACCGGCGTATCACCACGCATGAGCCAGCCATTACTGCTTAACCTGCGCAACCTCGCCTGCGGCTATCAAGACCAGCGCGTGGTGCAGAACCTGAACCTGCATTTGAACGCCGGCGACATTGGTTGCCTGCTGGGCTCTTCGGGCTGCGGCAAGACCACCACCCTGCGGGCGATTGCCGGTTTCGAACCGGTACACGAAGGCGAAATCCAGCTGGCTGGCGAGACCATCTCCAGCGCTGGTTTCACCCTCGCCCCGGAGAAACGTCGCATCGGCATGGTGTTCCAGGACTACGCACTCTTTCCGCATTTGAGCGTGGCCGACAACATCGCCTTCGGCATTCGCAAGCATCCGCAAAAGGATCGCGTTACCGAAGAACTGCTGGAGCTGGTTAACCTGAAGAACCTCGGCAAGCGCTTCCCTCATGAGCTTTCCGGTGGTCAGCAACAACGTGTCGCCCTGGCCCGCGCCCTGGCGCCGGAACCGCAACTGCTGCTGCTCGACGAACCGTTCTCCAACCTCGATGGCGAATTGCGCCGCAAGCTCAGCCACGAAGTACGCGACATCCTCAAGGCCCGTGGCACCAGCGCGATTCTGGTGACTCACGACCAGGAAGAAGCCTTCGCGGTCAGCGACCACGTTGGTGTGTTCAAGGAAGGTCGACTGGAACAGTGGGATACGCCCTACAACCTGTATCACGAACCGCTGACACCCTTTGTGGCCAGCTTCATCGGCCAGGGCTACTTCATTCGCGGTCAATTGAGCAGCCCCGAGTCGGTGCAAACCGAGTTGGGTGAGTTGCGCGGCAACCGGGCCTACACCTGGCCGGTCGGTGGCGCCGTGGATGTGCTGCTGCGCCCGGACGATATCGTCTACGCGCCGGACAGCGCATTGAAGGCGCGAATCGCGGGCAAGACATTCCTGGGGGCGTCGACCCTGTATCGCTTGCAACTGCCGACAGGCGCACAGCTGGAGTCGATCTTTCCGAGCCATGTCGATCGTCAGGTCGGGGCGGATGTGGGTATTCGTGTCGCGGCTGAACACCTGGTGCTGTTCCAGGCGTCAGGCAGCACGGCGGCGCAGATTCCTGCGGTTGAATCAGGTGTCCGGCGCTACAGCACCGCCAACTGATACACACAAAACCTGGAGGAGCGAGCTTGCTCGCGAAAAACGTCTGGATAACGCGTTCATTCCGGTTGCACGCGTTATCGTTGTCGTCCATCGCGAGCAAGCTCGCTCCTACACTGGGTTTGCGTTAACCCAGCATTAGCGTTCCACGCGCAACGAGCGTCGCATCCCCGCCAATCTTCACCCGATCACCTTCCAACCGGCAGAACAACTCCCCACCCCGCGCCGAACGCTGGAAGGCCGCCAGGCTCGACTTGCCCAAACGCTTTGACCAGTACGGAATCAGAAGGCAATGGGTCGATCCGGTCACCGGGTCTTCATCAATGCCGATGGCCGGAGCGAAGTAACGGGAAACGAAATCGTGCTGCTCGCCCCGCGCCGTCACGATGGCGCCCAACCACGGCAATTTCCCCAGGGCAGCCATGTCCGGTTTGCAGTCGAGCACAGCTTGCTCTGACTCCAGTACTACGAACAGCTCATTCGAACCCAGTACCTCGACAACCTTCACACCCAGTGCACGCTCGACGTCCAGAACCACATTCACCGGTGACGCCGTGATCGCCGGGAAATCCAGCCACAGGCGCCCGCCCTCCCGCATCACGCTCAACGGGCCGGACTTGCAGGTGAAGTCCAAACGTTCGACGGGCTCTTTATAGATCTCAAACAACACATAGGCGCTGGCCAGCGTCGCGTGCCCGCACAATGGCACCTCGGTGGTCGGCGTAAACCAGCGGATGTGCCAGCCCTGCCCTTCGCGCACGACAAACGCCGTTTCGGCGAGGTTGTGCTCGGCGGCAATCTTCTGCATCAATTCATCGGCGAGCCAGCTATCGAGCCGATAGACCATCGCCGGGTTGCCGCTGAATGGCTGATTGCTGAACGCGTCGACCTGATGAAACTCAAGCTGCATAACCTTCTCCCTTTGTCAGACCGCCGAGCATGCCGCGCTGGCCGAACCGGCACCAGTGACAGAGCAGGCTGATTTTCACCATACAGCGCTGCGCTGGCTCCTCAAGCACGGCCGATATCGGCAAACTTTGCCTGGGTGTGTTCGGCCAGCACGGCCGGTGCCAGTTCGACTTCCAGCCCACGTCGACCCGCACTGACAAAAATGCTGGCGAAGGGCTGGGCTGAATTATCAATGAATGTACGCAAACGCTTTTTCTGCCCCAGCGGACTGATCCCGCCCAACAGATAGCCAGTGGAGCGCTGCGCCGCCGCCGGATCGGCCATTTCGACCTTTTTCACGCCGGCGGCATGGGCCAGTCCTTTCAAGTCCAGGCTGCCGACAACCGGCACCACGGCCACCAGCAACTCGCCTTTTTCGCTGGCCGCCAGCAAGGTCTTGAACACCTGCGCCGGGTCGAGCCCGAGTTTTTCCGCGGCTTCCAGACCATAGGACGCGGCCTTCGGGTCATGTTCGTAACTGTGTACGCGATGTTCGGCCCGAACTTTTTTCAACAAATCCAATGCGGGGGTCATGACAGCTCCAGACTGGGCGGCAGTAGAAAAATACTGCGCCGGATTCTAGGACATTGATCGTTAAAAGGCTCCAAGGCAGCGCATCCATAACGCCATTGCCTGCCCATCCCACTACCCAACGACTTGTTCATTCATGCGACGAATAGTTTCTTTATGACCGACGGTTCACTTTCGACCTTTGACAGCAGTGTTTCTTGTCTATATTTTTTCGTTTCTGAAACTGTACGAAACGTCCTACCGCAGCACCCGGCAGTAAACCGCGACCAGGATGGGGATCCTGCCTCGGCGAAAACCGCGCTCCGACCATGATGGAAAAAAGCGCCAGACAACAAAAAAAATGAGGTTTCAATGACAACTGCTTTACAACAACCGTCGCTCTCGAGCCAATGCATGGCCGAGTTTCTGGGTACGGCGCTGCTGATCTTTTTTGGTACGGGTTGCGTTGCCGCGCTCAAAGTCGCGGGTGCCAGTTTTGGCTTGTGGGAAATCAGCATTATCTGGGGCGTCGGCGTCAGCATGGCGATCTACCTCACCGCCGGGGTTTCCGGGGCGCACCTGAACCCTGCCGTCAGCATTGCCCTGAGCATTTTTGCGGATTTCGAAAAGCGTAAACTGCCTTTCTACGTACTTGCCCAAGTGGCAGGGGCCTTCTGTGGCGCATTGTTGGTTTACACGCTCTACAGCAATCTATTCTTCGAATTCGAACAATCGCATCACATGGTGCGCGGCACTCCAGCCAGCCTTGAATTGGCTTCGGTGTTCTCAACCTTCCCGAACCCTGTGCTGACCACCGCCCAGGCATTTCTGGTCGAGGTGATCATTACGGCCATCCTGATGGGCGTGATCATGTCCCTGACCGACGACAACAATGGCCTGCCAAAAGGCCCGCTGGCACCGCTGCTGATCGGCCTGCTGATTGCGGTAATCGGCAGTTCGATGGGGCCGCTGACCGGCTTCGCCATGAACCCTGCGCGGGACTTCGGCCCTAAACTGATGACTTTCTTCGCTGGCTGGGGTGAAATTTCCTTCACTGGCGGACGCGACATTCCGTACTTCCTGATCCCTGTTTTTGCACCGATTGTCGGTGCCTGCCTCGGCGCCGCAGCCTATCGCGGGCTGATTGCCCGCCATCTGCCCGGCGCCGTAACTGCTACAAAGGATGAAATACCGGCCATTGACGGCAAACCCAGAACTTCTTGATACCGTTGGCGCGTGCCCCTGCCCTCTGATCACGCGCCAGACCTCACTCCCTTACTTCGTCCAAGGCAATCGACATGACCGACACACAGAATAAGAACTACATCATTGCCCTCGATCAGGGTACGACCAGCTCCCGCGCGATCATTTTCGACCGCGACGCGAACGTGGTCTGCACCGCCCAACGGGAGTTCGCACAGCATTACCCGCAAGCCGGCTGGGTCGAACATGACCCTATGGAGATCTTCGCCACCCAAAGCGCCGTGATGGTCGAGGCCCTGGCACAAGCCGGCCTGCACCACGACCAGGTGGCGGCCATCGGCATCACCAACCAGCGCGAAACCACGGTTGTCTGGGACAAGAACACTGGCCGCCCGATCTACAACGCAATCGTCTGGCAGTGCCGACGCAGCACCGAGATCTGCCAGCAGCTCAAACGCGATGGCCACGAGCAATACATCAGCGAAACCACCGGCCTGGTCACCGATCCGTACTTCTCCGGCACCAAGCTCAAGTGGATCCTCGACAACGTCGAAGGCAGCCGTGAGCGCGCGCGCAACAGTGAACTGTTGTTCGGCACCGTCGACAGTTGGCTGATCTGGAAGTTTACCGGCGGCAAGGTGCATGTCACCGACTACACCAACGCCTCGCGCACCATGCTCTTCAACATCCACACACTGGAGTGGGACGCGAAGATGCTGGAAGTCCTCGATATCCCGCGTGAGATGCTCCCGGAGGTCAAATCGTCGTCCGAAATCTACGGTCACACCAAAAGCGGCATCGCCATCGGTGGCATTGCCGGTGACCAGCAAGCAGCCCTGTTCGGCCAGATGTGCGTCGAGCCAGGCCAGGCGAAAAACACCTATGGCACTGGCTGCTTCCTGCTGATGAACACCGGCGACAAAGCCGTGAAATCCCAACACGGCATGCTGACCACCATCGCCTGCGGCCCACGTGGCGAAGTCGCTTACGCGCTGGAAGGCGCAGTGTTCAACGGCGGCTCCACCGTGCAGTGGCTGCGTGACGAACTGAAGATCATCAACGACGCCCACGACACCGAGTACTTCGCCAACAAGGTCAAGGACAGCAATGGCGTGTACCTGGTACCGGCCTTCACCGGTCTTGGCGCTCCCTACTGGGACCCGTACGCCCGTGGCGCATTGTTCGGCCTGACCCGTGGCGTTCGCGTGGATCACATCATTCGTGCGGCACTGGAGTCGATTGCCTACCAGACCCGCGACGTGCTCGACGCCATGCAGCAGGACTCCGGCGAACGCCTCAAGGCACTGCGCGTGGATGGTGGTGCAGTGGCCAACAATTTCCTCATGCAGTTCCAGGCCGACATCCTCGGCACCCAGGTCGAGCGCCCGCAAATGCGCGAAACCACGGCACTCGGCGCGGCATACCTGGCAGGTCTGGCCTGTGGCTTCTGGGGCAGCCTGGAGGAGTTACGTGGCAAGGCCGTGATCGAACGCAAGTTCGAGCCAATGCTGGATGAAACGGCGAAGGAGAAACTCTACGCTGGCTGGAAAAAAGCGGTCAGCCGCACCCGCGATTGGGCGGTTGAAGACGAGGCTGAATAAATCGGGATACGGGCTCGTATCTGTATGTAACTGGTCGGGAGCAGATTCCTGCGGCATCATGGGCAAATTTTGCACGGCAGCCCAAAGGACGCCCCATGAATCTGCCTCCCCGTCAGCAGCAAATCCTCGAGCTGGTTCGCGAACGCGGCTATGTCAGCATCGAGGAAATGGCCACGTTGTTCGTTGTTACACCGCAAACCATCCGCCGCGACATCAATCAGCTCGCGGAAGCCAATTTGCTGCGTCGCTACCACGGCGGCGCGGCTTACGACTCCAGCGTTGAAAACACCGCCTACGCCATGCGCGCCGATCAGATGCGCGACGAGAAACAGCGTATCGGCGAAGCCATTGCCGCGCAGATCCCCGATCATGCCTCGTTGTTCATCAACATCGGCACGACCACCGAGTCCATCGCCCGGGCACTGCTCAACCACAGTCACCTGAAAATCATCACCAACAACCTGCATGTGGCTTCGATGCTCAGCGCCAAGGACGACTTCGACGTGCTGCTGACCGGCGGCAACGTGCGGCGCGATGGCGGCGTGGTGGGTCAGGCCAGTGTCGATTTCATCAACCAGTTCAAGGTCGACTTCGCCCTGGTCGGCATCAGCGGCATTGATGAAGACGGCAGCCTGCTGGATTTCGATTATCAGGAAGTGCGGGTATCCCAGGCGATCATCGCCAATGCCCGACAAGTGATCCTCGCGGCCGACTCCAGCAAGTTCGGGCGCAACGCCATGATTCGCCTCGGGCCGATCAGCTTGGTCGATTGCCTTGTCACCGATCAGCAGCCTTCCCCGGCGCTGGCGCAGCTGTTGAACCAGCACAAGGTTCGGCTGGAGGTCGTTTAAGCACACCGCTCCCCTGTGGAGAGGGGCTTGCCCCCGTTGGGCTGCGAAGCGGCCCTAAAACCATTCAGCCGAGTTCAGGCAGGCACATCCCTAGCCCCAACCTGCGACGGCTTCGCCGTCGAACGGGGGCAAGTCCCCTCGCCACAAAAGCAGCCTGCTACCTTTCAATGTTCGTAAATTTTCCTTTAACCGCACTTCGATGAGTATTTTCAATCGAGGCTGACTGGCTGTGCGCGTCTTTATGGGCTAGTATTTTCGCAAATGAACATTAATGTTCGAATTCAAATACAGAACATCAAAGAATTCCGAGGCCGTGCCGATGCCCACTTCTACCTTGCCTACGCCCCCTCTCGCCGAGGTCTACGATATTGCCGTCATCGGTGGCGGGATCAATGGCGTGGGGATCGCAGCAGATGCCGCCGGTCGCGGCCTCTCGGTGTTCCTTTGCGAAAAGGATGACCTGGCCAGCCATACCTCGTCGGCCAGCAGCAAGCTGATCCACGGCGGCCTGCGTTACCTCGAACATTACGAATTCCGCCTGGTGCGCGAAGCACTGGCCGAACGTGAAGTGCTGCTGGCCAAGGCTCCGCACATCGTCAAGCAAATGCGTTTCGTACTACCACACCGCCCGCACTTGCGCCCGGCATGGATGATTCGCGCCGGTCTGTTCCTCTATGACAACCTGGGCAAGCGCGAGCAACTGCAAGGTTCGAAGAGCCTGAAGTTCGGACCCGACAGCGCGCTGAAAAGCGAGATCACCAAAGGCTTCGAATATTCCGATTGCTGGGTCGACGACGCGCGCCTGGTGGTGTTGAACGCCATGGCCGCCCGGGAAAAAGGCGCCCACGTTCACACCCAGACCCGCTGTGTCAGCGCGCGGCGTACCAAGGGCCTGTGGCACCTGCACCTGGAGCGCGCCGATGGCAGCCTGTTTTCGATCCGCGCCAAGGCGTTGGTGAACGCGGCCGGACCATGGGTTGCAAAATTCATTCGTGATGACCTGAAGATGGAGTCGCCTTACGGCATTCGCCTGATCCAGGGCAGCCACCTGATCGTGCCAAAACTGTACGAAGGCGAACACGCGCACATCCTGCAAAACGAAGATCAGCGCATCGTGTTCACCATTCCGTACCTGAACCGTTTCACCCTGATCGGCACCACCGACCGGGAGTACACCGGCGATCCGGCAGCCGTTGCGATCACCGACGGTGAAACCGATTACCTGCTGAACGTGGTCAATGCCCACTTCAAAAAGCAGATCAGCCGCGACGACATCCTGCACAGCTATTCTGGCGTGCGCCCGCTGTGCAACGACGAATCCGACAACCCGTCGGCCGTGACCCGCGATTACACCCTGGCGCTGTCAGGCGGTGGCGAAGAAGCGCCGTTGCTCTCGGTATTCGGCGGCAAGCTCACCACTTATCGCAAACTGGCCGAGTCGGCGCTGGCGCAACTGGCCCCGTACTTCAAGCACATCCAGCCAAGCTGGACCGCCAGCGCCACGCTGCCGGGCGGTGAAGACATGACCACCCCGCAAGCCTTGAGCTCGCGTATCCGTGACAAGTTCGACTGGGTGCCAAGCGAGATCGCTCGCCGCTGGGCTACCAGCTATGGCAGCCGTACCTGGCGCATGCTTGAAGGCGTACAGGACCTCAGCGATCTGGGCGAGCACATCGGCGGCGGTCTCTACACCCGTGAAGTCGACTATCTGTGCAGCGAAGAATGGGCAACCAGCACCCACGACATCCTCTGGCGCCGCAGCAAGCTTGGCTTGTTCACAACGGTGGCCGAGCAGGAAAAGCTCAAGGACTACCTGAACCAGGTCGAACAGAACCGCAGCAAGATCGAAGCGGCCTGATCGATCACTGGCATAAACAAAAGCCCCTGGATCTCGCGATTCAGGGGCTTTTCCGTATGGATGGATTTCAGTCGCGCAAATCCGATTCGTGAATGGGCTGCTCGCGGTGAGTCGCCCGCTGGTACTGCGCCGGCCACACGGACTTGTGCCCGCCCAGATCGTCATCTGCATGCAACGCCCAGTACGGATCACGCAACAACTCACGGGCCAGGAAGATGATGTCCGCCTGACAGGTGCGCAGGATGTGCTCGGCCTGGGCCGGCTCGGTGATCATGCCCACCGTGCCGGTGGCCATGCCCGACTCCTTGCGCACACGTTCGGCAAAGCGCGTCTGGTAACCCGGCCCTGTAGGAATTTCTGCATTCACCGCCGTCCCCCCCGACGAGACGTCGATCAGGTCCACCCCCAGGGCTTTGAGGCGGCGCGCGAGCTCCACGGTTTCATCCGGGTTCCAGCCGTCCTCCACCCAGTCGGTGGCCGAGACCCGGACAAACACCGGCAGCTCTTCAGGCCACACCGCACGCACCGCTTCGGTGACCTGCAACACCAGTCGAATGCGATTTTCGAACGAACCGCCGTATTGATCGCGCCGCTGATTGCTCAACGGCGAAAGGAACTGATGCAGCAGGTAACCATGGGCAGCGTGCACCTCGACCACCTTGAAACCGGCCGTCAGTGAGCGTTTTGCCGCATCGACAAAGGCCTGGATCACCTTGGCGATCTCAGCGTCATCCAGCTGCCTGGGTTGTGTATGTTGTGGATCAAACGCAATCGGTGAAGGCCCGACCGGCAGCCAGCCGCCCTCGTCAGGTTTGACGCTGCCATGCTTGCCGAGCCAGGGCCGATAGGTGCTGGCCTTGCGCCCGGCATGAGCCAGCTGAATGCCAGCAACGGCGCCCTGGGCGTTGATGAAGCGGGTAATGCGTTGCAGGGGTTCGATCTGCTCGTCATTCCACAGACCGAGGTCCTGAGCGGTGATACGCCCGTCGGCGGTGACCGCCGTGGCTTCGGTAAACACCAGCCCGGCCCCGCCGACAGCGCGGCTGCCGAGGTGGACCAGGTGCCAGTCGTTGGCCAGGCCATCGGCACTGGAATACTGGCACATCGGCGATACCGCGATGCGGTTGGGCAGGGTCAATTGGCGAAGGGTAAAGGGTTCAAGCAGCAGACTCATGGGGCACCTCTCGAATCAGTGGGCAGGCTCCAGGTTCTGTTTGAATAGTCGACGAGTGACAGGAAAAAGGTACAGCACCCGCCCCCGCGGGCAAAAAATTCGACAAGACGTCACAAGGCCAAAATCAAGCAGTGCTTAGAGCCTAGTCGACATCGGGGGATGTCGCCCCCTTGTAGGAGCGAGCTCGCTCCGGGCGGCGTTCCGACGATGGACGACAGGAGACCGCGGGGTATCAGGTTCCCAGCGCCATCGTTCACGTCCATCGCGAGCGGGCTCGCTCCTATAGGTGTCGGGTCAACGCGGTTCGATGTGGGCAATCATCAGTTGAACCGTTTCGTTGCCACGAAATTCGTTGAGGTCGAGCTTGTAGGCCAGTTCCACCCACTTGATGGTCGGATTCGGCCAGATGTCGCGGTCGATCCCGAAGGCGATGCCGTCGAGCTTCACCGAACCACATTCACTTTTGAGCACGACTTTAAGGTGCCGTTCGCCCACAACCCGCTGCTCGACCAACTGGAACACCCCATGAAACAACGGCTCCGGGAAGTGCTGCCCCCAAGGACCGGCATGCCGCAGGGCACGGGCCAGCTCCAGATGAAACTCTTCCACCGCCAGGGTGCCGTCCGACAACAGGCGGCCAGTCAGGTCTTCTTCGCGCATCTGTCGGCGCACTTCAGTGTCAAAGGCTTCGGCGAACAAGGGGAAATTCGCTTCCGGCAGCGTCAGGCCGGCCGCCATCGCGTGGCCGCCGTACTTGGTGATCAGATTCGGATGCTGCGCCGCCACCACGCTCAGGGCGTCGCGGATGTGAAAGCCCTGGACCGAACGCCCCGAGCCCTTGAGCAATCCATCTCCGGCATCGGCAAAGGCGATGGTCGGGCGGAAGTAGCGCTCTTTCATCCGCGACGCGAGGATTCCGATGACCCCCTGGTGCCACTCGGGATCGAACAGGCACAAGCCGAACGGCATCGACTCCACCGGCAAATCCTTGAGCTGCGCCAGCGCTTCGCGCTGCATGCCCTGTTCGATGGACTTGCGATCCTGGTTCATGCCGTCCAGTTGAGCAGCCATTTCACGGGCCAGACCTGCGTCTTCAGTCAGCAGGCATTCGATGCCCAGGCTCATGTCATCCAGGCGCCCTGCCGCGTTGAGGCGCGGGCCGACAATGAAGCCCAGGTCGGTGGAAGTGATGCGCGCATGGTCACGCTTGGCCACTTCGAGGATCGCCTTGATCCCCGGCCGGGCACGTCCGGCGCGGATCCGCTCCAGGCCCTGATGCACCAGGATCCGGTTGTTGGCATCCAGCGGCACCACGTCGGCCACGCTGCCCAGCGCCACCAAATCGAGCAATTCGCCGATATTCGGCTGCGGCTTGCTGGTGTACCAACCCAGCTCGCGCAACCGCGCACGCAGGGCCATGAGCACATAGAAAATCACCCCGACACCGGCCAGCGCCTTGCTCGGGAATTCGCAACCCGGCTGGTTCGGGTTGACGATGGCATCAGCCAAGGGCAGTTCGTCGCCGGGCAAGTGGTGATCGGTTACCAGCACCTTGAGCCCGGCCTTTTTCGCCGCCGCCACGCCTTCGACGCTGGAGATGCCGTTGTCCACGGTGATCAGCAAATGAGGCTGACGCTCCAACGCGACCGCGACGATCTCCGGTGTCAGACCGTAGCCGTAATCAAAACGGTTCGGCACCAGGTAATCGACATGCGCCGCACCCAGCAAACGCAGGCCCAGCGTGCCCACGGTGCTGGCCGTCGCGCCGTCGGCATCGAAGTCGCCGACGATCAGAATGCGCTGGCGCTGTTCGAGCGCCGTCACCAATAAGTCCACGGCGGCATCAATGCCCTTGAGCTGCTGGAACGGAATCAACCGCGCCAGGCTCTTGTCCAGCTCTGCTTCGGATTGCACGCCCCGCGCCGCGTACAGGCGGGTCAGCAGTGGCGGAATATCACCGAGGAATGGCAGGGTGTCGGGCAACAGGCGAGGTTCGATGCGCATGGGGTGACAGGAGCTTCTCTTCAATACGTAGGATAAAACCGGGTGACGCAGTGCAGTGGCAAAAAATCAGCCGCGCTCACCGGCCAGCCACTGCAACTGGACTTCGTGTTGACCACGGTCGTCGGTAACGAAGATCGTCCCTTCGCTGATCATCACGTCCCACTTGATGACGCGGGGCATGTCTTTGGCCAGGGTTTCCAGGACTTCCTGAGGCACGGCAGCGATGTTGACGTTCTTCAGGTTTTTCACCGCTGGCACCACTTTGCCTTCCCACACGCGTAGGCTGCCGTAGGCCAAAAGGCTGGTGCGCTCGGTACGGCGCGAACACCAGGTCAGGCGCTCGGCATCGGGCTGGCCGACTTCGATCCAGTGCAGGACACGGTCATCCAGACTTTTTTCCCACAACGCCGGCTCATCCACTTCCGACAGTCCACGGCCAAAAGACAGCTGCTCGTTGTACCAGAGGGCGTAGGCCAGCAGGCGCACGGTCATGCGTTCTTCGGTTTCCGAAGGATGACGGGCAATGGTCTGCTTCACGCTCTCATAGACGCTGCGGTCGAGGTCGGTGAGGTTCAGTTCAAACTTGTAGGTCGTGGACGGCTGGGCCATGAACGGGCTTCTTGATACGAGGAAAGGCGGCAAGTCTAACCGATGCGACGGGCAATCCACGAATTGAAGGTGATCAACCTCAAGCGCCTGACAGTCGGCTATGTTAAAACGCTGTATCCGCTCAACCCTTGTCCTACAGGATCCCGCATGCCGTTCACCGCCAAACCGCTTTCCGGTCTGAAAGTCATCGAATTGGGTACCTTGATTGCCGGCCCTTTTGCCTCACGCATTTGCGCCGAGTTCGGCGCCGATGTGATCAAAGTCGAGTCCCCGGACGGCGGCGACCCGTTGCGCAAGTGGCGCAAACTGTATGAAGGCACTTCGTTGTGGTGGTTCGTCCAGGCGCGCAACAAAAAATCCCTGACCCTCAATCTCAAGCACCCCGAAGGCCAGGCGATTCTGAAACAGCTGCTGAGCGAAGCAGACATTCTGATCGAGAACTTTCGTCCCGGCGTCCTGGAAAAACTCGGCCTGGGCTGGGACGTCCTGCACGCCTTGAACCCGAAACTGGTCATGGTGCGGCTGTCGGGATTCGGCCAAACCGGCCCGATGAAAGATCAGCCCGGCTTTGGCGCGGTCGGCGAGTCCATGGGGGGGCTGCGCTACATCACCGGTTTCGAGGACCGGCCACCGGTGCGCACCGGCATTTCCATCGGCGACTCGATTGCCGCGCTCTGGGGCGTGATCGGCGCGTTGATGGCCCTGCGTCATCGCGAGGTCAACGGCGGCCAGGGGCAAGTGGTGGACGTGGCGCTGTATGAAGCCATCTTCGCCATGATGGAAAGCATGGTCCCGGAGTTCGATGTGTTCGGCTTCATCCGCGAACGCACGGGTAACATCATGCCGGGCATCACCCCGTCCTCGATCCACACCAGTGCCGACGGCAAACACGTGCAGATCGGCGCCAATGGCGATGCGATTTTCAAACGCTTCATGCTGATCATCGACCGGGAAGACCTGGCCAATGACCCCCAGCTTGCCAGCAACGATGGCCGCGATGCCCGCCGCGACGAGATTTATGGCGTCATCGATCGCTGGGTCAACTCGTTGCCGCTGGACACAGTGCTGGCGCGACTCAATCAGGCCGACGTGCCGGCCAGCCGGATCTTCAGTGCCGAAGACATGTTCAATGACCCCCAGTACCTGGCGCGGGAAATGTTCCTGCAAGCCAAGCTGCCGGACGGCAAAGACTTCAAGATGCCAGGCATTGTGCCGAAACTCTCAGAGACACCCGGTGAATGTGAATGGGTCGGGCCACAACTGGGTGAGCACAACGCACAGGTACTCCAGGAACTTGGCTATGACGCGTCGCAGATCGCACAGTTGCGCAAAGACGGAGCTATCTAAGCTGAGGCGCCCGCCCCGACGCTGCCCGTCGCGCGGCGGGTGGCTGCTGTGCATGCTGGCAATTTTACTCTTGTTCCTTGAACCAATCCCGTCAGCCCTGGCGCAACCCCAGGAAAACCTGATCTGGCTCAAGCGTGACCTGCCGCCGCTGACGATCTTCGATGGACCGAAAAAAGGCCAGGGCGTCATCGATCAACTGCTCCCACTATTGATAGCCGGCATGCCGCAGTACCAGCACAGCGTGATGAGGGTCAATCGCGCGCGTGGACTGCAAATGCTCCACGAACCGTCCCTCGTCTGCGACGCTGCGCTGAACTGGAGCAAGGAACGGGAAGAATGGATCGCTTTTTCCATTCCGGTCTTCCGCGCCATGAGCAATGGCCTGGCCGTGCGGCGCGTTGACCAGAAAGTGCTGGCACCCTTTATCAAGGATGGCGAAGTGGACCTGGCTGCGCTGCTCGCCAGTGGCCGCGAAAGACTGGGGGTTATTGCCGAGCGCAATTACGGTGAATACCTCGATGGGCTGCTCAAGCAAGCGCCAGTCGATGCACTGACTCCTCATTACGGCAACGACGCCTTGGGCAGCCTGCTGCAAATGCAGCGCCTGGGACGCTTGCGCCTGCTGTTGGGCTACCGCCCGGAAATTCGCTACCAGGCCTCATTGCAAGGCATCGCCGAGGATGAACTGCAGTTCTATCCGATCCATGGCACGGGCAAATACCTGTCCGGTTACATCGGGTGCACCGATACGCCAAAGGGCCGGCAGGCCATCGTCGAAATCAATCAGGTGTTGCGCACCCTTCCCCGCGAACGCCTCGATGAGGCCTACGCCGCCTGGCTGGATCCCGAAAGCCGCAGCGATTACCTGAAAGACACCAAGGCGTTTTTCGACAATCTGGCGCAGCCATGAAAAATCCCGGGCAAAAAGAAACCCCGAGAAGTGGGGAGACGACCCGGGGTTAAACGTGGCCTGCTTGGAGACCAGTAGCAGCAAGCTACAAGCACCGGAGCACAATGCTTGATCCTGCTGTTACAAAGTCAGACTGACTTGGGCGCGGGAAGGTTCCCACAAAAAACCGTTCAATTGCGGCTGGCCAGAAGCTTGTCCTGCGCCGCGTTACGCAATGCCGCGATCACACAAGGCTCAAGGCGTCCTTCAGCGATCAGCACGTCGCGATGCAAACCGTCGACCACATCCGTCAGCAGGCGCTTGTCATTCAACTGGGCCTGATTGAACTCGCGCTCGACCACGGTCGCGCCGACAGCATTCTTCAGGGTCACCCGGCATTCGCCACGAATGCCTGACGGGGTCAAGGTAACCTGATACGGGCTCAGCGCCTCACCGAGCAACAGACTGATACTTTCCATCCCGATCACCACTCAATAGTCTGAAAACAACGTGCCTGGGGCATGTATACAATAAATGACCGCTGGCCCGAGAAGAAAGTTCTGGATACTGACCGCAGGCGAACCTGCAGCTCAGTCAAGTGAGCATGCACGGCGAACATGACAGAGAAAAAACGCAACCATCACGTCTGTCGGGTACGCCGGGCGATGTCGGCCCAGCCGCCCAACAATCCTCGTAGCTGGCCATCCGCCGTGTAAAACGGCACCGTCCACTGGTAGATATCCCTGACGCCTTCCTTGAACAACAATTGACGCTCGAAGAAGCGCGTCCTGCGCGTACTCAACTGCGCCAGAAACTCGCTATGCAGCAATTCCGCGGTTTGTCTGGGCATGACATCGACTTCGATCAACTGTCGCCCCTGCATCCGGTCGAAACGTGTCGACAAGGCATCTTCATAACTTTTGTTGCACATGATCAAACGCCCTTGCAGGTCCCGGACAAACATAGGGTCAGGCATGGCATCCATCAGGGCATGCTGGAATGCGAGTTGATCGCGCAGGCTCCTTTGCGCCTCGACCCGTTGCCTGACCACCACCGCCAACCGCCGATTCCAGAGCAGCGACAACAGGCCGAACAGGCTGAGCACAAGCATGCCCCAGCAGATCCACGAGTCAAACCGCTGCCAGAAGCCAGGCGCCTGTGGCGTGGTAGCGCCACCGAACCACTTCAAGCGTAGGTTGCGCAGTTCATGTGCAGGGAGCGCCTCGAGCGCCTTGTTGAGGATGCTCAGCAACTGCGGCTGGCCTTTGCGCACCACAAGATAATCCGCATCCCATTTGCCCGGCACCACGGCGCCGATCTGTAGCCGGCCCGACGGAATAAGCTGGGCGCCGATTTCGCTTTCGATAGTGGCGTAGGCTTCGCCGCTTTCCACCCATGCGCGGGCTTCGGCGTAGGTCTTGACCGAACGCAACTCAATGGACGGATAATTGCGACGGATCATCGCTTCCAGTGCATGCCGGGTCGGCAGCACCAGTACCCGCTTCGCCAGATCCTCCAGCGACTGCACCGGCGGTGCTCCGGCCTGCCCGACAAAGACCCATCCTGCACCGCCGAACGCATGGCTGAAATCGAGAAATGCCTTGCGTTCGTCATTCATCGCCAAGGTCGTACTCAAATCCGCAGAGCCGCTTTCCAGATGAGCCAGCATCTGATCGGTGGAAAAAGACTCTTGGTAAACGAACTGCAACCCCGTCATGTCACTGATGCGCTTGAGCAGGTCACTGTTCAGGCCTGTCCATTGACCATGCTCATCCTTGAACTGGTACAACGGGTATTCCAGTGCCGTGACCACGACCCGTGGATGGCTGGCTATCCACTGCAACTCCTGGTCATCCAGCACGACCGCTGGACGTGCGACTGACTTCCCACGCTCCTGAAACGATGGTGGGCTTGCCGCTCCCCATTCGGCGACGCCCACAATGCCGAGTAAAAACAGCCAGCGCGCGACTGACTTGAACACACTTGTAAACAGCATTCCCATGTCCTTGGTGATCCATTCGCCTGTCCGTTCGCGGCGATAACACGACAAGTGTGCATGCAGAAATGAAAAAGCCCGTCAGGAGACGGGCTTCAAAATGTAACAGCGCTGACCGGTTACAGCGGCTTGCCGCGATTGCCATGCTGGCTGACAAAGGCCTGCACGGCCTTCAGGTCATTTGGCAATACGGTGCAACGTTCGTCTCGCTCAAACAAATCAGAAAGATGTGCAGGTAGTTCGAGAGCTTTTCCTACACCGGCTTTTTCCACGGCGTCCGGGAATTTGACCGGGTGCGCGGTGCCCAGGATCACCATTGGAATGTCCAGGCTACGACGGCATTCGCGCGCAGCTTTCACGCCGATGGCAGTGTGTGGATCCAACACTTCGCCAGTCTGCTCGTAGACTTCGGCGATGGTTTCGCAGGTTTGCGCGTCATCCACGGCCAGCGAGTCGAACAATTTACGGGCTTCTGTCCAGCGCTCTTGCTCGACGCTGAAACCGCCGCCCTGCTTGAACGAATCCATCAACCCGGCGATTGCCGCGCCGTTGCGACCATGCAGGTCGAACAGCAGGCGTTCGAAGTTCGACGACACCATGATGTCCATGGACGGCGACAGCGTGGCGTGCAGGGTTTCCTTGACGTACTGGTTGCCGCTCATGAAGCGGTGCAGGATGTCGTTGCGGTTGGTGGCGACGATCAACTGGTTGATCGGCAGGCCCATGTTGCGCGCCAGGTAACCGGCGAAAATGTCGCCGAAATTGCCGGTCGGTACCGAGAACGCTACCGAACGCGCCGGGCCACCCAACTGCAGGGCTGCGTGGAAGTAGTAAACGATCTGGGCCATGATCCGCGCCCAGTTGATCGAGTTCACGGCCACCAGGCGAGTGCCCTTGAGGAAACCCTGGTCGGCGAAACTTGCCTTGACCATTTCCTGGCAGTCATCGAAGTTGCCTTCGATGGCAATGTTGTGGATGTTCTCACCGAAAATGGTGGTCATCTGCCGACGCTGCACTTCGGATACCCGGTTGTGCGGGTGCAGGATGAAGATGTCGACGTTTTCGCAGTGCTTGCAGCCTTCGATGGCGGCCGAACCGGTGTCACCGGAGGTGGCGCCGACGATCACCACGCGCTCGCCGCGCTTTTCCAGCACGTAGTCAAGCAGGCGACCGAGCAGTTGCAAGGCGAAGTCCTTGAACGCCAGGGTCGGGCCGTGGAACAGCTCCAGCACCCATTCGTTGCCGTTCAACTGACGCAGCGGCGCCACGGCGCTGTGGGCAAACACGCCGTAGGTTTCTTCGAGGATTTTCTTGAAATCAGCGTCTGGAATGCTGCCGGTGACGAACGGCCGCATAACGCGGAAAGCCAGTTCGTGATACGGCAGCCCGGCCCACGAAGCGATTTCTTCATGGGTGAAACGTGGCAGGTTTTCCGGGACGTACAGACCGCCGTCGGTGGCAAGACCTGCCAGCAGGACGTCTTCGAAATTCAGGGCCGGTGCCTGGCCGCGGGTACTGATGTAGCGCATAGGGGCAAACCTTCGGTTTGAGCTTTGAGCTTCAAGCCATAAGCGACAAGTCAAAGCTGAACTGCTTTCAACTTGCCGCCTGAGGCTTACAGCTCGCCGCTGTTTTTATTTAGTTCAGGTGCTCGACACGGATACGTACGACCGGACCGACCACGCCCGCCAAGGCTTCCAGAGCAGCGATGGCGTCGTTGATGTGCTGCTCCAGCACGCGGTGGGTCAGCAGGATCATCGGCACCAGGCCGTCGTGCTCCTCGGCTTCCTTCTGCATGATCGACTCAATGTTGATGCCGCGCTCCGAGAGGATGCTTGCAACCTGGGCCAACACGCCGGGATGGTCCTTGGCCTGAATACGCAGGTAGTAGGCGCTTTCGCAGGCTTCGATCGGCAGGATCGGATGAGCCGACAGCGAATCCGGCTGGAATGCCAGGTGCGGCACACGGTTTTCCGGGTCGGAAGTCATGGCGCGGACCACGTCCACCAGGTCGGCGATCACCGACGAAGCGGTCGGCTCCATGCCAGCACCAGCGCCGTAGAACAGGGTCGAACCGGCAGCATCGCCATTGACCATTACCGCGTTCATCACGCCGTTGACGTTGGCGATCAGGCGATCGGCCGGAATCAGCGTCGGGTGCACGCGCAGTTCGATACCGGCCGCGGTGCTGCGCGCCACGCCCAGGTGCTTGATGCGGTAGCCCAGCGCTTCGGCGTAGTTCACATCGGCGGTGGTCAGCTTGGTGATGCCTTCTGTGTAGGCCTTGTCGAATTGCAGCGGGATGCCGAACGCGATCGAAGCCAGGATGGTCAGCTTGTGAGCGGCGTCGATGCCTTCAACGTCGAAGGTCGGATCGGCTTCCGCGTAGCCCAGTGCCTGGGCTTCGGCCAATACGTCTTCGAAGGTGCGACCCTTCTCGCGCATTTCCGTCAGGATGAAGTTGCCGGTGCCGTTGATGATGCCGGCCACCCAGTTGATGCGGTTGGCGGACAAGCCTTCGCGGATCGCCTTGATCACCGGAATGCCACCGGCCACCGCCGCTTCGAACGCAACGATCACGCCCTTCTCGCGGGCCTTCGCGAAAATTTCATTACCGTGAACAGCGATAAGTGCCTTGTTCGCGGTGACCACATGCTTGCCATTCTCGATGGCCTTGAGTACCAGCTCGCGGGCAACGGTGTAGCCGCCCATCAGCTCTATAACGATGTCGATCTCAGGGTTCGTGGCCACTTCGAAGACATCGTTGGTAATCGCAATACCGGTCGTTTGGAACTGAGGCTTTGGCGTGCGCATGGCAATTTGTGCCACTTCGATCCCACGCCCGGCACGACGAGCAATTTCCTCGGCGTTGCGCTGAAGTACGTTGAAGGTACCGCCACCGACGGTTCCTAACCCACAGATGCCTACTTTGACCGGTTTCACTGTGAACTCCCCATAAAACGGCCAGCTCGAGGCCGGCCGTGAAAACAACCGCAGACTCGCGGTTCTCTATTGATGGCCCGGCGAATGTCGCTACCGGACCATGATCGTCAATGGCTGACCGTGACGATGCGAATTTACTTCGCGCCCAGCGCCAGTTTGGCGACTTGTGGCGCAGGCTGGTAGCCCGGAATGACCTGACCGTCGGCCAAAACGATGGCCGGTGTGCCGTTCACGCCAATCGACTGGCCGAGTGCGAACTGTTTGGAAACCGGGTTATCGCACTTGGCGGCCTTGATTTCCTTGCCGTCGACCATTTTGTCCATGGCCGCTTTCTTGTCTTTCGAGCACCACACTGCCTGCAGTTGCTCGTCACCCGGCGAGCCCAGGCCCTGGCGCGGGAACGCGACGTAACGCACTTCGATGCCGCGCTTGTTCAGCTCGGGAACTTCGGCGTGCAGCTTGTGGCAGTACGGGCAGGTGGTGTCGGTGAATACGGTGATGTGCGACTTGGTTTCGCCAATGGCCGGGTACACCACGGTTTCGGCAACCGGAATATCATTGACCAGCTTGGAGATGCCCTGGCGCTCGGTCTTCTCGGTCAGGTTGACCGGCTTGCCGTCCTTGAGATCGAACAGGTAGCCCTGAACCACGTACTGGCCGTCGGCACTGGCGTACAGCACACGGCTGCCTTTGAGTTTGACTTCGTACAGGCCAGGCAACGGGCTGGCGGTGATGCTTTCTACTGGTACTTCAAGCTGGAGGTTTTCCAGACTTTTACGAATGGCTTTGTCGGCCGCATCATCGGCGACGGCAAAGGTGCTGACCAACGCAATGGCTGCGGCGGCGAAAATCTGGGTCAGACGCATGAGAACTCCTGAAGGCGAACATATGGGACGATCAGAACGCCCGTGCCGAAACACCGGGTCATAACCGCCCATCGTGCAAACCGGTCAAGCCTATCACATAAGGCCCCTGTGGCGAGGGGGCTTGCCCCCGTTGGGTTGCGAAGCAGCCCTACTTGGCGATCTCAATCCGACAGATAAACCGCACCATGAGGTTTGACGACTGCTGTGCAGCCGAACGGGGGCAAGCCCCCTCGCCACAGAAGCCTCTGTCAACCTTTAGGGGCCCCCTAACCCCGCGGATGATGTTTGGCATGCAAATCCTGCAACCGCGCACGGGCAACGTGGGTATAGATCTGCGTCGTCGACAAGTCACTATGCCCCAACAGCATCTGCACTACCCGCAGGTCTGCGCCGTGGTTGAGCAGGTGCGTGGCAAAGGCATGGCGCAGGGTGTGCGGCGACAGCGACTTGCCGATCCCGGCAACCATGGCCTGATGCTTGATGCGGTGCCAGAAGGTCTGGCGGGTCATCTGCTCGCCACGCTGGCTCGGGAACAGCACATCGCTGGGACGCCCGCCAAGCAGTTCGCCGCGGGCATCACGCATGTAGCGTTCGACCCAGACAATCGCCTCCTCACCCATCGGCACCAGCCGCTCCTTGCTGCCCTTGCCCATCACTCGCAACACGCCTTGACGCAAATTGACTTGTTCCAGGGTGAGGCTGATCAACTCGGTCACCCGCAAGCCACAGGCATACAGCACTTCAAGCATCGCCCGGTCGCGCTGACCGATGGCTTCGCTCAAATCCGGTGCCGCCAGCAGCGCTTCGACGTCGGCTTCCGACAAGGATTTGGGCAACGGCCTGCCGAGCTGCGGCATATCAACCCTTAACGTTGGGTCGACGGCGATCAATTTTTCCCGCAGTAAATAGCGATAGAAACCACGCACACCGGAGAGAAATCGCGCCGTGGAACGAGGTTTGTAGTTTTGCTCCAGGCGCCAGGCCAGATGGTCGAGAATCAACTCGCGCCCGGCATTGACCAGCTCCAGCCCTTTGTCCTGCAACCAACCGTTGAACAACGCCAGGTCACTGCGATAGGCATCGCGGGTGTTGTCGGAAAGGCCTTTCTCCAGCCACAAGGCATCGAGGAATTGGTCTATCAGCGGATGGTCGATGGCAGGCATGGGCACTCGAATCACGCAGCCTTGAGGCTGTGCACAAAATTAAAAATAGAAATGGAAACGGCCGCTAGTCTTTCATAGGCCGCCATTTCAAGGAACAGGGAGCAGCAATGAGCGAACAGCAGATCTTATTGGCGTTTGGCGGAATCGGTGCGGCGGCACTGCTCTGTCAATGGCTGGCCTGGCGCTTGAAACTGCCGGCGATCCTTTTCCTGCTATTGACCGGTATCCTGGCCGGTCCCGTGCTGCACTTGCTTGACCCGCAGGAGATGTTCGGACCACTGCTGATGCCGCTGGTGTCTCTTGCGGTGGCGCTGATCCTGTTCGAAGGCAGCCTGACTCTGCATTTGTCCGAATGGCGCGAGATTGGCAGCGTTGTCCATCGCCTGGTCACCATTGGCGCCCTCTCCACATGGGCGGTAATTGCGGTTGCCACTCACTGGCTGCTGGGTTTCGACTGGATGCTGGCCATCCTGTTCGGCAGCCTGACCCTGGTGACCGGACCGACCGTGATCGTCCCGATGCTACGCGTCGTGCGACCCAAAGCCTCGATTGCCAACATCCTGCGCTGGGAAGGTATTGTCATCGACCCCATTGGCGCCCTGCTGGCGGTGGTCGTCTATAGCTTCATCATCGCCAGTGCCGAAGGTAACGGCCTCAAGGAAAGCCTGCTGACCTTCGGTGGCGTGATTTTGTGCGGCAGTCTGTTCGGTGTTTTGGGTGGCTGGTTGCTCGGCACCCTGATTCGTCGCCAGTGGCTGCCGGAGTATCTGCACAACCTGGCAGCGCTTGCGGCTGTCCTGGGTATTTTCATTGCCTCCAACGAGGTTACACACGAATCCGGATTGCTCGCCGTGACACTGATGGGCATGTGGCTGGCCAATATGAAAGGCGTCGACGTGCGGCACATCCTGCACTTCAAGGAGAACCTCAGCGTACTGCTGATCTCCGGCCTGTTCATTCTGCTGGCGGCACGACTGGACCTGAACGCAATGATCGGCCTCGGGCCTCTGGTGCTGATTTTGCTACTGGTCATTCAACTCATCGCCCGTCCCTTGAACGTGCTGCTGTCCACGGCGGGCTCCAGCCTGAGCTGGCGCGAGCGGGCGCTGCTGGCCTGGATCGCCCCGCGCGGAATCGTGGCAGCGGCGGTGTCGGCAATCTTCGCCATTCGCCTGCATGAGGCCGGCCATCAGGGGGCATTGCTGCTTGTACCGCTGACCTTTGCAGTGATCATCGGCACGGTGGTGTTGCAAAGCGCGACGGCACGACCGCTGGCTCGCCTGCTGAAGGTGGCGGAACCGGCACCGAGCGGCTTCCTGATCATCGGCGCCAACGGACCTGCGCGCACGCTGGCCAAGGCCCTGCAACAACTGGGCAGTCGCGTATTGTTGACGGATTCGAGCTGGGAAAACATTCGCGCAGCGCGGATGGAAGGTTTGCCGACCTATTTTGGCAATCCGGCGTCGCAACATGCCGATGCGCACCTGGACTTGGTCGGCCTCGGGCATTTGCTGGCGCTGTCACCTTCTGGCGAGATGAACACCCTGGCGCTGATGCGCTTTCGCCATGAGCTGGGCCACCAGCGCATGTTCGGCCTGGCCAGCGGCCAGGAAAGCCGTCGCACCGACAAGCACCGCACCAGCCTGGAACATCGCGGCAATCAATTGGGCAGCGAAGCACTGACCTACGCCAAACTCGCCAGCCAGCTGAGCCAGGGTTCGGAGCTATACAGCACGACATTGACGGATGGCTTCGGCTGGGATGATTACCAGGCATTGCATGGTGATCGCGCCACGTTGATGTTTGTGCGCGATGACAGTGGCTGGGTGCACGTGGTGACGCCAGAAAGCTCGTTGAAACCTTCGGCGGGGTGGACCTTATTGGCGTTGATTCAGCCGGAGACTGTTGGCGCCGGCTAAATCCCATCGCGAGCAAGCTCGCTCCCACAATGATCTTTAGTGCTCACAGATATTGCGCTCACTGAAGACCCACTATGGGAGCGAGCCTGCTCGCGATGGCCGCGACTCGGTCTTGCGTCAGGCCGCGAACCGGAGACTCATTAAATCCCAGGCAACAAAAAAGCAGCCCGAAGGCTGCTTTTTTCTGCATCGGAAGCTGGACTTAAGCCAGTTTTTCCTTGATGCGAGCTGCTTTACCCGACAGGTCACGCAGGTAGTACAGCTTGGCTTTACGTACGTCACCGCGACGCTTGACAGCCATGCTGTCGATTTGCGGGGAGTAGGTCTGGAAAGTACGCTCTACGCCAACACCGTTGGAGATTTTACGAACGGTGAATGCACTGTTTACGCCGCGGTTACGCTTGGCGATAACAACACCTTCGAACGCTTGCAGACGCGAACGGTCGCCTTCCTTCACTTTCACCTGAACGACAATGGTGTCGCCCGGGGCAAAGGTAGGGATCTCTTTGGTCATCTGCTCTGCTTCGAGTGCAAGGATGATTTTGTTAGTCATGCTGTGCTCCTAAGGTAAATCGTCTGATCTACCATCGATACGTTGTTAACTATCGTCCCGCTCGCGGATGTATTCCTCGAGCAGCTTCTTCTCTTCTCCAGAAAGCGAGCGGCTTTCCAGAAGATCGGCGCGTCGTTCAAAGGTCCGACCAAGGGACTGCTGTAAACGCCAACGCCGGATGTGCGCGTGATTGCCACTTAGCAATACGTCGGGAACACGCTGATCCGCATACACCTCCGGTCGGGTGTAGTGCGGGCAATCCAGCAAACCATCCGTAAAGGAATCTTCCTCGGCGGAGTCCGCATGCCCTAAAGCTCCAGGCAGCAGTCGTGTAACCGCATCGATCAGGACCATCGCCGGCAGCTCACCGCCAGACAGTACATAGTCGCCAATCGACCACTCTTCATCGACATGAGCATCAATAAAACGCTCGTCAATGCCTTCATAGCGGCCGGCAATCAGGATCAATGCATCCAGATTCGCCAACTCGCGCACCGCCGACTGAGTCAGCTGGCGGCCTTGGGGCGACAGGTAAATTACCTTCGCCGCCTCCCCGGCTGCTGCCTTGGCCTGAACCAGAGCATCTTCCAGGGGCTTGATCTTCATCACCATGCCCGGACCACCGCCAAACGGGCGATCGTCCACAGTGTGATGTCGATCCGTCGTGTAGTCTCGCGGATTCCAACAGGTGAGCTGCAAGAGCCCCTGTTTCACCGCACGACTGGTGATGCCGTACTCGCTGATGGCGGAGAACATCTCGGGAAACAGACTGATCACTTCTACGCGCAAGTTAGCCACGCTTAGAAATCCGCGTCCCAATCCACCTTCATCTCGCCTGCGGCCAGGTCGACGGCCAACACGCATTGCTCGGTATAGGGCAACAGGCGTTCGCGATCATCCAGGCTGCCAGCGCAAGGCTTGACCACCATTACATCATTCGAGCCGGTCTCCAGCAGGTGATCGATCTTCCCGAACAGTTGCCCGAGGGTGTCGATGACCTTGAGACCTTCCAGCTGGTACCAGTAGTACTCGCCATCGGTCAGTTCAGGGAACAGGTTGCGCGGCACACAGATCTCATAACCGGCCAGAAGACGAGCTTCTTCGCGATCATCGAGACCCTTGAGCTTTGCGACCAGGAACTTGTCGTTCCCGCGTCCGCTGACCAGCTCTACCTGCTTTACATTGCCGTCACGCTTGAGCGTCCAGGTTTTGTAATCCAGCAGGTTCTTAATCGGATCAGTAAAGGAATACACCTTCACTTCGCCGCGAACGCCGTGAACAGAATAAATCTTGCCGATAACGATCAAATCATCAGCAATGGCTGGCGTCGCGTTCATATTGCTCAGGCCGCAGCCTTAGCAGATTCCTTCAACAACTGAGCAACGCGCTCAGAAGGTTGTGCACCAACGCTCAGCCAGTAGGCTACGCGCTCTTGGTTCACGGACAGACGAACTTCCTGACCACGAGCAACAGGGTTGAAGTAGCCAACCTGTTCCTTGTGCGAACCGTCGCGCGGGTTGCGGCTGTCGGTTACGGTCAAGTGGTAAAACGGGCGCTTTTTGGAGCCGCCAAGGGCAAGACGGATTGTTAGCATGTGAACATCGTTCCTGTAGTCGGTGCTGCAAATCTAAATGCACAGCGGGCATGGGTGCCCGAAAGGCCGCATATTCTAAGGAATATCCGGACTTTTGCAAATGACTTTTTCCGGCGCCTATCGGCCGCCATGCAGATTTGCTATAGAGCCGTCGTTGAAAACGGCCGGTCAGCTCCCGCCAAGTGCGGGTTTGCTGTGTATCCCACGTCCGTGTGGGGGTAGCGCCGACCTGATAGCCGGCGCGAATTCTTTACATTTTCGGCATGCCGCCGCCGGGCAACATACCGCCCATGCCGCGCATCATCTTGGCCATTCCGCCTTTCGCGGAGAACTTCTTCATCATCTTCTGCATCTGCTTGTGCTGCTTGATCAAGCGGCCGATGTCCTGCACCTGGGTGCCGGAACCCATGGCGATCCGGCGCTTGCGTGAACCGCTGATCATCTCAGGGTCGCGGCGCTCGGCCGGGGTCATGGAGTTGATGATGGCTTCCATCTGCTTGAATTGCTTCTCTGCCGCGCCCTGGGCGTTGCCCATTTGCGCCAGGTTCACGCCACCCATGTTCGGCAGCTTGTCCATGAGCCCGCCGAGGCCGCCCATGTTTTTCATTTGTTGAAGCTGATCGCGGAAGTCTTCGAGGTCGAAGCCCTTGCCCTTCTTCAGCTTCTTGGCCAGCTTGTCGGCCTTGTCTTTGTCGAGGGTCGCTTCCGCCTGCTCGATCAGGCTGAGCACGTCACCCATGCCGAGGATGCGCGAGGCGATACGCTCTGGGTGGAACGGATCGAGCGCTTCGCTCTTCTCGCCCATACCGATGAACTTGATCGGCTTTCCGGTGATGGCTCGCACCGACAGCGCGGCACCGCCACGGGCGTCGCCGTCGACCTTGGTCAGGATCACACCGGTCAGCGGCAATGCGTCGCCGAAGGCCTTGGCCGTGTTGGCGGCGTCCTGGCCGGTCATGGCATCGACCACGAACAGTGTTTCGACCGGGTTGATCGCGGCATGCAGCGCCTTGATCTCGCCCATCATCTCTTCATCGATGTGCAGGCGACCAGCGGTATCGACGATGACCACGTCGATGAACTTGAGTTTTGCTTCCTTAATAGCCGCTTGCGCGATCTCGACCGGCTTCTGGCTCAGGTCGGAAGGGAAGAAGGTCACGCCAACTTCACCGGCAAGCATTTCCAGCTGCTTGATCGCCGCCGGACGGTAAACGTCGGCAGACACAACCATGACCGACTTTTTCTTGCGCTCTTTAAGGAAGCGCGCGAGCTTGCCGGCAGTGGTGGTTTTACCCGCGCCCTGCAAACCGGCCATCAGGATGACGGCGGGGGGAACGGCACTCAGGTTCAAGTCTTCGTTGGCCGCGCCCATCAGGCTTTCGAGCTCGGCCTGGACGATCTTCACGAAGGCCTGGCCCGGCGTCAGGCTGCGCGATACCTCGGTACCGACGGCACGTTCCTTGACCGCGTTGACGAAGTCCTTGACCACCGGCAGGGCGACGTCGGCTTCGAGCAACGCCATGCGCACTTCACGCAGGGTGTCTTTGATGTTGTCTTCAGTGAGCTTGGCCTTGCCGGTGACATGGCGCAGCGTCTGCGAGAGACGGTCGGTTAAGTTTTCAAACATTGCGCGATCCTTTCAGGCCCTGTGTAGACCGGGATAATGGCGGCCCGGACCGGACTAAACGTGTGCTCGGCGAGCCTGCGGCGTGGGCAGGTCGCGGATTATAGCGAAGACTGTGGCTGGCGGACACCTCGCCGTCGGGTTGCGCGGTCTTTCGTGTAGCGGGGGTTCTATGCCAAACTCAGCGACTTTCGGGCTCGCCTAACAGGATTTATGCTCCCCTTGTCACCCAGCTTGCTAACCACCCTCGCCGCCGCCTGCTTGTATGCCGCTGCGACCACTTACCAGGGCACTCACCTGGCGTCCGGCGCCAAGGTCAACAAACGCCTGCTGGTCATGCTCGGCGTGCTCGCCGTATTGGCCCACAGCGTCAGCCTGCTCACCCACCTGCTGACCCCGACTGGCCTGGCCCTGGACTTCTTCAGTGCCGCGAGCCTGATTGCCGTGGCGGTCATCGCGCTGACCCTGCTGGCCTGCTCGCGGATTCCGGTAGAGAACCTGCTGGTACTGCTGTTCCCGCTTGGGGCCTTGACCGTGATGCTGGCGCATTTTGCCCCCGCCGGCACGGTACAGGTCATCGATGAGGAGCCAGGCATCCTCGCCCACATCCTGCTTTCGATTCTGGCCTACGGCATGTTCACCATCGCGGTGTTCCAGTCCTTGCTGCTGCTGGTTCAAGACCACCAGCTCAAGCACAAGCACCCATCCGGGCTGATCAAGAACTTCCCGCCACTGCAAACCATGGAAAGCCTGCTGTTCGGTTTCCTCTGGGCCGGCTGGACGCTGTTGTCGCTGTCGCTGATCTCCGGCTGGCTGTTCGTCGAGAACCTGTTCGCCCAGCATCTGGTGCACAAGACCCTGCTGGCTTGTCTGGCCTGGATCGTTTTCAGCGTGCTGCTGTGGGGACGCAATCGCCTTGGCTGGCGCGGGCACAAAGCCATTCGCTGGACCCTGGCCGGTTTTTGCCTGCTGATGCTGGCGTATTTCGGCAGCAAACTGGTTCGTGAATACATCCTGCATATCTGACGGGCGGCATTAATGGACGACTTGCCCATAGGGCCGATGCTCGCGGTAGTGACCCTGCTGATTTTATGGTCGGGGCTCTTTACCGCCATCGAAGCGGCGCACCAGCATTTACTGGCCCAGCGCACCGCAACGCGTTCCAGCGACAAACCGGTGGCGAAACTCAGCTTCCCCCTGGCCAGCCTGATTTTTTGCAATACCCTATGCCGCGCACTCGCGGTGGTCATCAGCACCTTGCTGGCCATTTTCACCTGGGCCGAGAACGGCCCATGGGTCGCTTGCCTTGGGGCGGGCGTCATTTTGCTGGTGTTTTCCGATTATTTGCCACGGGCGCTGGCCACCCGATATCCGGATGCGATCCTGGCCCAGGGCAACAATCTGTTGCGCGTACCACTGAAAATCATCTATCCCGCGGCATGGCTGCTCAACAGCATCAGTCAGTTGCTGACGCGGCCATTCGCCCGCAAAGCCAAAGTGGTGCAACGAAGTGAGGACGAAACGCCGACGGAGCGGCAGGACACGCCGGAAACCGTAAGCCGCCCTCACCCACTGCCAGGCATCCACGCGCTGGACAACATCACGGTCAATGACATCCTGGTGCCGCGCAGTGACGTGGACGGCATCAACCTCGATGACCCCATCGGCGAAATCATCGAACAATTGCGCCACAACAAGCGTACTCGCCTGCCGGTGTTCCACAGTGATATCAACCAGGTCGAAGCCGTCCTCAACACCCGGCACATCCTTCATTTGCTGCCCGATGCGAGCCTGACCAGGGAAGCGTTGCTGGCGGCCAGTCACGAGCCGTACTTCGTGCCGGAAAGCACTCCACTGCAGCTGCAATTGCTCAACTTCCACAAGCAGCAGCGACGCCTGGGCATGGTGGTCGATGAATACGGCGAAGTCCTGGGCATCGTCACCCTGGAGGACATTCTCGAAGAAATCGTCGGCGAGTTCGAAAGCCAGCACAGCCTGGACAACCCGCATATTCATCCGCAAGCCGACGGACGCCTGGTGATCGACGGTGCCGCGTCCATTCGCGAGCTGAACAAGAGCCTCGGCTGGCACCTGCCCAGCGATGGCCCAAAAACCCTGAACGGGTTGGTCACCGAGGCCCTGGAAACCATTCCCGAAAGCGCGGTGTGCCTGAAGATCGGCCGGTATCGCCTGGAAATTCTCGAGACCGAGGACAACCGTGTCACGCGAGTGCTGATCTGGCAGACCAGTTCGATGCCTGTGATTATCTAGAATCCGACACAAACCCCTGTGGCGAGGGGGCTTGCCCCCGTTGCGCTGCGAAGCAGTGCCCAAAACCAGTGCCCCCCCCCCAAAAAAAACCACCGCGCCTGTTGGTTTACGACTGCTTCGCAGCCGAACGGGGCGGTTCGGCGTTCCGACAAGCCCCCTCGCCACAATGTCCTCGCCAGACCACTTGTTCGATCGTTAGCCACCTTCCTATAATCGAACCGCTTACCCAAGCCTCGCCGGCCCCGTGCTTACCCAGCACTTCGCAGCTTCCGGCCCGACCATCAGCAAGAACCGCAGCAAACCGACGACTGTTCCTACCTGAAACAGCGACCGCGCCCTCACCCACATCCCTGGGTTCTCGACCATAATAATTCGCTCCACTGGAGCACATGACTGTCAGGGATAACCGCATGACGACCAGTACGACTTACAGCAACTCCACACCCGCGCAACCGACGAACTCCGCCACCCGCGTGGCCACCGCGAGCTTCATTGGTACCGCCATCGAGTTCTACGATTTCTATGTCTATGCCACCGCCGCCGCGCTGGTGATCGGCCCGGTGTTCTTTCCACAGACGTCCGGCACCGCCCAGATGCTTTCGGCGTTTCTCACGTTCGGTATCGCCTTCCTCGCGCGCCCGCTGGGTTCGGCGTTATTCGGCCACTTCGGCGACCGTATCGGCCGCAAATCGACGCTGGTCGCCTCGCTGCTGCTGATGGGCGTATGCACCACGTTGATCGGCGTGCTGCCGGGTTACGACAGCATTGGCGCCTGGGCACCGATCCTGCTGTGCGTCCTGCGCTTCGGCCAAGGCCTGGGGTTGGGCGGTGAATGGGGTGGCGCGGCACTGCTGGCCACGGAGAACGCCCCCAAAGGCAAGCGCGCGTGGTTCGGCATGTTCCCGCAGCTCGGCCCCTCCATCGGTTTCCTCGCGGCCAACGGCCTGTTCTTGACCCTGGCCGTGGTACTGGACGATGAACAGTTCCGCTCATGGGGCTGGCGTATTCCGTTCCTGCTCAGCGCCGCACTGGTGATGGTCGGCCTGTACGTGCGCCTCAAGCTGCATGAGACCCCGGTATTCGCCAATGCCATGGCGCGTCAGGAACGAGTGAAGATCCCCCTGTTCGAGCTGTTCGGCCAACACTGGGCGCCCGTATTGCTGGGCGCCGGCGCGATGGTGGTGTGCTACGCGCTGTTTTACATCTCCACCGTGTTTTCCCTGAGTTACGGCGTGGCAACGCTCGGCTACAGCCGTGAAACCTTCCTTGGCCTGCTGTGCTTCGCCGTGCTGTTCATGGCGGCCGCCACCCCGCTGTCAGCTTGGGCCAGCGACCGTTACGGGCGTAAACCGGTGCTGATCATCGGCGGCGTGCTGGCGATCCTGTCCGGTTTCCTCATGGAGCCGCTGCTGACCCAAGGCTCGACCTGGGGTGTGGCGCTGTTCCTGTGCATCGAACTGTTTCTGATGGGCGTGACATTTGCGCCGATGGGTGCGCTGCTGCCTGAGCTGTTCCCCACCCACGTGCGCTACACCGGCGCCTCGGCGGCCTACAACCTGGGCGGTATCGTGGGGGCTTCCGCGGCGCCGTTCTTCGCCCAGAAACTGGTCGCGATGGGCGGATTGAGTTACGTCGGCGGGTATGTGTCCGGTGCGGCGGTGCTGAGTTTGATTGCAGTGCTGTGCCTGAAGGAAACGCGGCATAACGATTTGAACCAGGTTGCCTGATAGATCGCTTTCGCGAGCAGGCTCCCTCCCACAGGTCTTTTGTCGAACCACTATTTCGTAATCGACACTGATCCTGTGGGAGCGCGTCTTGCCCGCGAAGGGGCCATATCTGACGAAAAAGCCACCAAACGACCACAACTTTTCCCCCGCCCATTGTCACCTCGCTCTACGCGCATCGGCTCATCCCCGCTATACTTCCCGGCTTTTCCTGAATAAATGCCAATAGGGTCCCGCCGCGCATGGATAAGACCTACCAGCCGCACGCCATTGAAACTTCCTGGTACAACACCTGGGAGTCAGAGAATTACTTCGCCCCGCAAGGCGCGGGCGAGTCCTACACCATCATGATCCCGCCGCCGAACGTCACCGGCAGCCTGCACATGGGTCACGGCTTCAACAATGCGATCATGGACGCCTTGATCCGTTTCCGCCGCATGCAGGGTCGCAACACCCTGTGGCAGCCGGGTACTGACCACGCCGGTATCGCCACGCAGATGCTGGTAGAGCGTCAGCTCGAAGCCAAAGGCCAGAGCCGTCACGACCTGGGTCGCGAGAAGTTCCTCGAGAAAGTCTGGGAGTGGAAGGATGAGTCCGGTGGCAACATCAGCCGTCAGATCCGTCGCCTCGGCTCGTCCGTCGACTGGAGCCGCGAGCGCTTCACCATGGACGACGGCCTCTCGGAAGCCGTAAAGGAAGCCTTCGTCCGTTTGCACGAAGACGGCCTGATCTATCGCGGCAAGCGCCTGGTCAACTGGGACACCAAGCTGCACACGGCGATTTCCGACCTCGAAGTGGAGAACCACGACGAGAAAGGTTTCCTGTGGAACCTGAAATACCCGCTGGCCGACGGCGCCAAGACCGCTGAAGGCAACGATTTCCTGATCGTCGCGACCACTCGCCCGGAAACCATGCTCGGCGACTCTGCCGTGGCCGTTAACCCGAACGATGAACGCTACAAAGCCCTGATCGGCAAATTTGTCGAGCTGCCGCTGGTTGGCCGCCGTATCCCGATCATCGCCGACGATTACTGCGACCCTGAATTCGGCACCGGCTGCGTGAAAATCACCCCGGCCCACGACTTCAACGACTATGAAGTCGGCAAGCGTCACAACCTGCCACTGCTGAACATCTTCGACAAAAACGCAGCGGTCCTGCCGGCCTGCCAGGTGTTCAACCTCGACGGCACGCTGAACGAAACCATCGACGGCAAGATCCCGGCCGAATACGCCGGTCTCGACCGCTTCGAAGCACGCAAGCAGATCGTGGCCGCGTTCGACGCCGCCGGCCTGCTGGTCAGCGTTGACGATCACGCCCTGAAGGTGCCGAAAGGCGACCGCTCCGGCACCGTCATCGAACCGTGGCTGACCGACCAATGGTACGTGTCCACCAAACCTTTGGCCGAGCCTGCGATTGCCGCCGTTGAAGACGGCCGCATCCAGTTCGTGCCGAAACAGTACGAAAACATGTACTTCTCGTGGATGCGCGACATCCAGGACTGGTGCATCAGCCGTCAGTTGTGGTGGGGCCACCGGATTCCGGCCTGGTACGACGAGTCGGGCAAGGTCTACGTCGGCCGCGACGAAGCCGAAGTGCGCGCCAAGCACAACCTCGGTCCGGACGTTGCTCTGCAACAGGACAACGACGTTCTCGACACCTGGTTCAGTTCGGGCCTGTGGACGTTCTCGACGCTCGGCTGGCCTGAGCAAACCGAATTCCTGAAGAAATTCCACTCCACCGACGTTCTGGTGACCGGCTTCGACATCATTTTCTTCTGGGTTGCCCGGATGATCATGCTCACCATGCATTTGGTGAAGAACGAAGACGGCACGCCGCAGGTTCCGTTCAAGACTGTTTATGTGCACGGTCTGGTGCGTGATGGCCAGGGCCAGAAGATGTCCAAGTCCAAGGGCAACGTCCTGGACCCGCTGGACATCATCGACGGTATCGAGCTCGAAGCCCTGGTGCAGAAACGCACCTCCGGCATGATGCAGCCGAAACTGGCGAAGAAGATCGAGAAGCAGACCCGTGACGAGTTCGCCGAAGGCATCGCCAGCTACGGCACCGACGCCCTGCGCTTCACCTTCTGCTCGCTGGCGTCTACCGGTCGTGACATCAAGTTCGACATGGGCCGCGTCGAAGGCTATCGCAACTTCTGCAACAAGATCTGGAACGCGGCGCGCTACGTGCTGGACAAGGGCGAAGACTGTGGTCAGAACGGCGAAGCCTACGAACTGTCCCTGGCCGATCGCTGGATCATTTCGCAACTGCAACGCACCGAAGCCGAAGTGACCCGTCAGCTCGACCAGTTCCGTTTCGACCTGGCTGCGCAAGCCTTGTACGAGTTCATCTGGAACCAGTATTGCGACTGGTACCTGGAACTGTCCAAGCCTGTGTTGTGGGACGAGAACGCTCCGGTCGAACGCCAGCGCGGCACCAGACGTACCCTGGTTCGCGTACTGGAAGTCGCCCTGCGTCTGGCGCACCCGTTCATGCCGTTCATCACCGAAGAAATCTGGCAGCGCATCGCGCCGCTGGCCGGTATCGTAGGCAAGACGATCATGCTGCAACCTTGGCCAGTGGCCAACGAAACCCGCATCGATCCGGCGGCCGAAGACGACATCGAATGGCTCAAGGGCCTGATGCTTGGCACTCGTAACATCCGTGGCGAAATGAACATCGGCCCGGGCAAACCGCTGCCGTTGTTCCTGAAGAACGTCAGCGCCGAGGATCAGCGTCGCCTGACCGAGAACGAAGCCCTGCTGAAGAAGCTGGCGCGCCTTGAATCGATCACCGTCCTGGCTGCCGGCGAAGAAGCACCGCTGTCTGCCACCGCACTGGTTGGCGAGATGGAAGTGCTGGTCCCTATGGCCGGCTTGATCGACAAAGGTGCGGAACTGGCGCGTCTGGACAAGGAAATCCAGCGTCTGCAAGGTGAAGTGCAACGTGTCGGCGGCAAGCTGTCCAACGCCGGTTTCGTTGACAAGGCACCAGCGGAAGTCATCGAGAAAGAACGCGCCAAACTGGCCGAGGCCGAACAGGCCCTGGGCAAGCTGGCCGAGCAGCACGCGCGGATTGCCAGCCTGTAACGGCAAAACGCAATGAAAAAGGGAGGCCAGCAATGGTCTCCCTTTTTTGTGCCTGCCACATTTTCCCAAACGCCAAAAAAACCTTGTGGGAGCGAGCTTGCTCCGGGCGGCGCTTCAACGATGAAGCCATAACATTCAACATCAATATTGACTGACCGACCGCCATCGCGGGCAAGCTCGCCCACAAGGGATAGCGGTGTTTGCCACAATTGGGCTCACACGGGCCGGATGTGGGACAATGCCCGCCACTTTCAGCCATACCCGAATCGACCACACCCATGACCGCCCCCCGCCCCCCCAAGCCTGCGCGCAACAAGCCTGCCCCGAAGACTCCGGCCACGGCCGTCGCCCCGAAGGAAAAGGCCATCCTGCACCCGCGCAATCGCCATCAGGGTCGCTACGACTTTCCGGCGCTGATCAAAAGCGCCCCAGAACTGAAGAAGTTCGTGATCATCAATCCGTACGGCAAAGAAAGCATCGACTTCGCCAACCCGGAAGCCGTGCGCGTGTTCAACCGGGCGCTGCTCAAGTCGTTCTACGGCATTGCCCACTGGGACATTCCGGCCGACTACCTGTGCCCACCGGTTCCAGGGCGGGCCGACTACGTGCACTTCCTCGCCGACCTTCTGGCCAGTGGCAATGACGGTATGATCCCCCGGGGCGCCGCCGTGAAGGTGCTGGACATCGGCATGGGCGCCAACTGCGTGTATCCGCTGATAGGTTACAGTGACTATCGTTGGCAGTTCCTTGGTTCCGATATCGACGCGACCGCCATCGCCGCGGCGAAGGCCATCATTCAATCCAATGGCCTGAACAAAGCGATCCAGGTACGCCAGCAGAGCAACCCCAAGCAGATCCTCACAGGCCTGCTGGAGAGCGCAGAGCGGTTCGACCTGACCATGTGCAACCCGCCATTCCACGCCTCGCTGGACGAGGCCACACGGGGCAGTACACGCAAATGGCGAGCCCTGGGCAAAGCCGATCCGAAACGCAAACTGCCGGTGCTGAATTTTGGCGGTCAGGCCGCAGAGTTGTGGTGCGAGGGCGGAGAGGCACGGTTCGTCACACAACTGATCAGCGAAAGTGCTCAAGTGGGGCAGCAGGTCTTGTGGTTCAGCACCCTGGTGTCGAAAGCCTCAAATCTTCCCGCGATCCAGACCGCCCTGAAAAAGGCCGGCGCCCTGGAAAGCCAGACAGTGGAAATGTCCCAGGGACAGAAACAGAGCCGCTTCGTCGCGTGGACTTTCCAGACCAAAGCGCAGCAACAGGCCTGGCGCCAGGCACGTTGGGCCAAGGCTTCATCGGAGTAACACAATGTTGCAGGCTTGGCCTTGGGCCAAGTCGTTATCGCGAACAAAAAAGCCGTGCACGGATTAATCCGGTGCACGGCTTTTTAACAAATGTTACTTGCTGATAGCTTCAATCAGGATATTGGCCACCATTGACCCGACACTCTGGATCGAATGAATCGCGCATCAGCGCTTGCTTGCCCTGACAACTTCTTTGAATGCGCAGCCGCGCACTTTTTTATTGTCGCAGTAATACCGTGAATTCCACTCTTCCCATGGCCCATTGGTTTCAATACTGGCGACGACCCCTTCCCGCTTGAAGTGCATATCCACCGCGCCGCCCTTTTGCAGCTTATAACCACAACGCAGGACTTCACCTATGGCAGTTTCACCCTCGACATCCTTGTGAGGCGCGAATATAGCCAACTCGAATTCACCCACCGGCCCCTGGCCGGTTTGAGACACGCCATACCACTCGCCGTCGCCACTGGCCGTAGGGGCTTTATAGACACCTGGGGCCGCCTCTTTGATGTCTGAAGGGCTTGGGCAGTACTCCGTGACATTTGCCCACGCCTGGCCGGATAACATAACCGCCACACCCAACACCAACTGTTTAAGCTTCATAAAATATCCCTACAACTTACCACTAGAATTTAGTTTTTTAGCTTTTACGCAAAGCCGAGCGTCACACCCGATCGATACTACCGATCCAGGGCAGACACTCAACTATCAGTACTGTAGGAAAGTTCGTCAGATATACGGAGAAAACTGATTTATTCAGTGCACACTTAAAAAACCGAATCCACAAACAATCGCCCATGAAATATCGGGAATAGATATGTATTACAGAGAAACAACAAATGTCTTGTATCGATCTAGCTTGCGTAGATCTTTATGTCGCCCACAAAAAAACCGTGCCCGGATCGCTCCGGCGCACGGTTTTTTTTTAACAAGTCTTACTTGTTAACAGCGTCGGTCAGGCCTTTGGCCACAACCAGCTTGATCACTTTCTTGGCAGCGATTTCGATGGCAGCGCCAGTCGAAGGGTTACGGCCGGTACGGGCAGGGCGCTCAGTCACTTTCAGTTTGCCGATACCTGGCAGAGTGATTTCGCCGCCGTTTTCCAGCTGATCGGCAACGATTTGGCCCAGTTGGTCCAGAGCGTTACGCGCGGTGGTTTTCGGCGCGTCGATAGCTTCAGCGATGTCGGCGATCAGTTGGTCTTTAGTAAGAGCCATTTAGTGTTCCTTCCCTATCAAATTCATATGGATTGCAGAGTGCAATGTCAGCCATCGAGCCCGATCTTTTGGATCCGGCACCCTCGGCCAAATAACCTCGGGATCGGGGTTATAGATACCGAAATCAGGGTTTGGTTCGACCTGACAAATGCTGACTGCACGCTTAACGCAGTGACTTCGCGCAAGACCGGGCAAAGCTAGCACACAGACGTGGAAATATCCGCCTCTAGCTACCCATTTGGTCAGCTTTATTGCGCCAAAACAGGAAAAAAACGCATAAGCGCCGTCGGTCGCCTGACAATTGCCCTTCACACCGCGCCAAAACCAGTGGTTGCGGTACACTGAGGGCTTTTTCGGGGGAGCACGCCCTCCTCTCTTCATTCAGCCGAGAAGCCCATGCCGATCCGTCATTGCATCGTCCACCTGATCGACAAAAAACCCGACGGCACACCTGCAGTTCTCCACGCCCGTGACTCTGAACTGGCTGAGTCCGCGGCCATCGAGAACATGCTCGCCGACCTCAACGAAAGCTATAACGCCAAGCAGGGTAAAGCCTGGGGCCTGTTCCATCCGGAGTCCGGCGCATTCCCGTTCAGCGGCTGGCTGAAGGAGTACCTCGAGGGAGGCCAGGATTTCACTGCGTTCAGCCGCGTGGCGGTCGAGCATCTGCAAAAACTGATGGAAGAGTCGAACCTGTCGGTCGGCGGCCACGTGCTGTTCGCACACTATCAGCAAGGCATGACCGACTACCTGGCCATCGCCCTGCTGCACCACAGCGAAGGCGTGGCCGTGACCGATGAACTGGACGTGACCCCGTCCCGCCACCTGGACCTTGGCCAGTTGCACCTGGCGGCGCGGATCAACGTTTCCGAGTGGCAGAACAACAAACAATCCAAGCAGTACATTTCGTTTATCAAAGGCAAGAACGGGAAAAAGGTTTCGGAGTATTTCCGCGACTTCATCGGCTGCCAGGAAGGCGTCGACGGTCCCGGTGAAACCCGCACTTTGCTCAAAGCCTTCAGTGATTTCGTTGAAAGCGAAGACCTGCCGGAAGACGACGCCCGCGAGAAAACCAAGACCCTGGTGGATTACGCCAGCAGCCAGGCCAAGCTCGGTGAGCCGATGGGCCTTGAAGAATTGTCGGGGCTGATCGATGAAGAACGCCCGAAGGCCTTCTACGATCACATCCGCAACAAGGATTACGGCCTGTCGCCGGAAATCCCGGCCGATAAACGCACCCTGAACCAGTTCCGCCGATTCACAGGCCGCGCCGAAGGCCTGTCGATCAGTTTCGAAGCACACTTGCTGGGCTCGAAGATCGAGTACGACGAAGAGGCCGGCACACTGATCATCAAGGGCCTGCCCACTTCGCTCACCGATCAGCTGAAGCGTCGCAACTGATGCTCGGCGGCGTACTGAAAAAATTCCTGCTGATCCTGCTGGTGGTCGTGGTTTACCAGAACTGGGGCAAGATCGAGCGGGTGTTCAACCCTTCGCAAGTGGTGCCTGCACAGACGCAGGCCCAGGCCAACGTCGTGCTCTACGCCACCGAATGGTGTGGATACTGCAAGCTCACCCGGCGTTTTCTCGATCAGAAAGGCATTCCATACAAGGAGTTCGATATCGAGAAGGATGCCGTCGCGCGCAAGGACTATCAGGCGCTGGGTGGAGGAGGGATTCCCATCATCGATGTGAACGGAACCCTGATTCGCGGGTATGACCCGGATGCGATTCTGGCGGCGTTGAAGTAACCCCACCAGATATGCACGACAGTTGTGGCGAGGGGGCTTGCCCCCGTTGGGCAGCGAAGCGGCCCCAGCATGTCAAGGGATCAAATCGCATTCACTGGATTTACGACTGCTACGCAGCCGAACGGGGGCAAGCCCCCTCGCCACAGATTGTTGTCCAGACCAAATTCGGCAGCGTCAATTAATGCGCTTCAATCCGAAAACCGAACCGCGGGAAGTGCACATGCACCACCCCGCCACGCTCGTCCTTACGACGCACAATCAATTCTTCACGGCCAGCAAACAACAACTCCCCCACCACCGGATCAACGCCATAGTCCGTGGCCGCGATGACCACCTGCTGACCCGCCGTGAACCCGTTGGGATCGATGAACTGCTCATCCGGCAATGCCGCTGGCATGGACGCGCGCGCCACTGCCAGAGCCTCCTCGGAACTCATTTCGCTGGACGCACCATGACCGAAGCCCAGTACCCGCGCGTGCCACGCGGCAACTGCCGGGTACGCATCCACAAGTGGCGCCGTGACGGGCGTGGCTTTTAGGAACCAGAGGCAATGAGCCAGGGCGAAGTCGGCAATCGACGGCTCGCCGAACAGGAAATCCCCCTCTTCGCGCTGCAACTGCAGCTCCAGGCGCGACATGATCGTTGGCCACTGATGTTTGGCCTGTTCGGCGGCCAGCTTTGTCGCACTACCACCACTGAACAATTCGGCACGGTCGGCAATAAACGCCTTGATCGCTTCCGGCGGCAAACTGCCAAAGCGCACCGCTATCGACTCCGGCTGGAACACCAGGCTGACCGCATGCTGGAACACCACCGAGTCGACCCACGTGGCAAACGACGCGGTGATCATTTCCTGACCTTCCGGGAAAAACGCCGGCAAGGCTTTTTCCTGCTCCAGTCGCCGGGCAATCAATGCCGTGTCGCAATAAATATCTGCACCGACCTGCAACACTGGTGTCTTGCGATAGCCACCGGTCAACGCCGTGAGATCCGGTTTGGGCATCACTGGCGAGATCTTCACCGAGCGCCAGGACAAGCCCTTGAATCCCAGCAGCAAACGAGCCTTCTCGGCAAAGGGGGACGTCGGGTAATGATGCAGAATCAACTCGGACATGCTCGGCTCCGCCGCAAGGATCAGGAGTCCGCAGCTTAGCGCGCAATCACCTGGCGGCCTACAGATCTGCCTGATGGGAACTGATCAGTCAGGGTGATAAGCCAGAGGCCGCGCTCGCCACCAGGCATTCCTTGGCGCTTTTCTTGAGTTTTTTGATCAGCCGTTCCTGACGCAACGCATCGCTCTTGTCGCGACAGCGTTCGGTGTAGACCAGCGCCATCGCTGGGCTAGAGAGAAAGAATCGTGCGCCCTTGCCACTTTGGTGCTTGGCGAAACGACGCACGGGATCATCGCTGATCCCACAATAGAGCGAACCATTGGCCGCGCGAACGAGGTAGACGAACCAGGTTTTGCTCGCGGGGGTGTCGGCGTCGACAGGGCTTTCGCTGAGGGTGGTCACGTAACGATCAGAACTTGAAGGAAAACAAGCCGCGATCTTATCAGCGACTGGCCTGGAATGCCTTCAGGCCCTTCAATGCCTGGGCGCGGACGGCGTTCTTCACCAGTGGCGTCCAGCCCAGCAGCAGGCCTTTGAAACCCAACGCCTGACGCGACCAGGCCCATAGATCGAAACTGTCGTGGTGCTCGCAAATCTTGCCGTCACGGAAGACAAAACGCGCCTGGATATCGTTGACCACGGTGCTGCCGGTCTGGCTGAACAGATAGGTCGCGACCCAATGCGCACCACCGGTGCGCTCGGAGGCGTGAACATGGTCGAAGGTCAGGGAAAAGTCCTTGGCCCGAGTGGTCAGCATGCGCCACATATCACCGGCATCGCGACCGCGAAGCTCGCCGAACGCAGGGTCACTGAACACCACATCATCGGTGTAGCAGGCCGCCATGGCTTCGGCATCCAAGCGCTGGAAAGCCTGGTAGAAACGGGTGATCAAGGCGCTATGGGCTTCACTCATTTGCAGGTTCCCCTAGGTTTGCATAACGGCTTCAAAAGATTGCCTGCACGATAGTCTGCAAATGCATCGAACACTATCTGCATTCATGATGAAAATAACGCAGGGACTATTCACGTCATTTCAATACGTCATTCCGCTGTCCCGGGCGTAGGAAAAAAGATCAACGTCCGTGGAAATACCCAGCCGGTGCATGGCCATGTTCTTTTGTTTACTGATGGTCGACACGCTGCGTTTGAAATGAATGGCGATTTCGCTGACGGTCATGCCGCTGGCGAGCATTCGGACCACTTCGTGCTCCTTGGCTGACAGTGGCGACTCGTACAACTGATTGTGGCTGTTGGCCAACAGCGCGCGCAGGGACTCACTGAGGTAGCGGCGCCCTTCCCGCACCGCATTGATTGCCAGGGGCAACTCCTTCGCCGATGCGGTTTTGGCGACGATGGCCATCACCCCTTGCGCCAACGCTGCCCTTGCCGTCGCCACACTGGTAAACATCGTCACCAGAATGACCGGCAAGGCCGGGTAGTGACGTTGAATCGTACTCAACATTTTCAAGCCATCGGCCTGCTGCCCTCCCGGCATGGAGAAGTCAGTGATCAGCAGGTCACAGGGCGTGCTTGAAAGCACATTCATCAAGCTGTCGGCATTGTCAGCCTCACCGACGATCACGCATCGCCTGCTGGCGTTGATGAGTATGCGCAGCCCGACACGAACGACAGAGTGGTCGTCAGCAATTACGACTCGCATTGTGGGATACCTCCTGCTTGTGGCACAAAGGCGCGGAAAATAGCGCCGTTCCTACCCATTCCACAACGCCACGCCCTCCCGCTCTAACGTCGCACCCTCAATGTATTCAATGGACTAACTCTTTGCCCATCTAACAAATAGATGGTTCCTACATTGCAGCGCGCTGAAGACTACGCAGGCAGGACTACAACCAAAGTATTCCTCGTACGAAAACACTACGTAGTCCGCAACACTCTTTCATACACGCCCCCTCTCTTTTCGTACTAGTTGCATTCCTCCTGCTCCGCCTGCTCGCTAACTTGTGGCCCGCCAAGCAGTCCGGCCATGCCCGTACGGAACTGCGCTCACTCTCTGCATAACTATCGAATACATGAACAAGACGCCAATGACCCAGCGCACTGAATTCCTGCTCACACAATCCCTGCGTTACCTGTAATGCGAGCCATGCCGACAGTCTTTTATCCGGGAATTTCAATGAGAGACATCACGACAATGCTTTTGAAGCAGGTGCGCCGCCTGACCCATACGGGTATCAGTGCGTGCGCTCTGTTATGGATCGCACAGGTCCACGCCGACGGTATGGTGCCCGATACCTCCGTGGTGATCGTCAATGAGGCCAACGGGGAAACCGCTGTATCGGTGACCAATACCGACGCCAGCCTGGCACTGCTGCACGTAACCATCGAAGACATTCCCGAAGACACCGAACCCTTGGTGTTCGTGACGCCGCCACTGGCACGCGTTGAAGCTTCAAAGTCACAATTGGTGCGTTTCATCCTGCAAACAGAAAAGCCCCTGCTCACCCAGCGTTTGAAACGGGTGATTTTTGAAGGCATCCCCCAAGGCAAATCTGCTCCAGAAGCCGGGCATGCCCGTGTGGGTGTGACGGTGCGCCAGAACCTGCCGGTCATCCTTCACCCCGCCGGCCTGGCCCCCAACCGCACACCCTGGACCGACCTGAAATGGTCGCTGCAGGAGGGTCAACTGAGCGTACGCAACGAAACACCTTATGTCGTACGCCTGGCTCAGGAAGTACAACTGCTGCCTTCCGGGAGCCGTGCAATGCTACCGCGAACCTACGTACTACCCGGGGACCACATCAGCATTTCCACCCCTGTAAAGGCTGCCACCCAGGTTCGAATTCATCCCGCGACCGTCTATGGCTTTGCCGTGCCTGCCTACGAAGCGCTGCTCGTTCCCTAGAGCCAGTACCACCGATAGCAGCGTGCAGGGAAAGGCAGGCGTCGACATCTCGACGTGACGGCCTGTTTTGCCGTCGCCGCACGTGTGACGAAAGCCATAGCGAATCAAGCCGACCCCCAGACATAACCCAAGTGAACCTCATGAACACCGTATTGAAATACCGTGATGGCGAAGCCATGCCTGAGATTCGGTCGGCCAGCACGGTCCCTCAACTGTCACGGGCCAAGACCGGCATGGTGTTGCTGATGAGCAACGTGCTGATAGGGCTCGAAGCTAATGCCGAAGATCTCAATGCTGCTTCGTTACTGACTTCGTTCGACCAAAAAATGCTGAGTCAACGCGGTATTGACCCCAGTCTCGCAACCCTGCTGCTGGCCGCTCCGAACTTCACCGCTGGCCGACATCCGATCACCCTCACGGTCAATGGCCTGCGTAGTGGCCGGGTGGATGTCACATTCAACCGCGAAGACGACTTGTGCTTTGACCATGCCCTGCTCGATGCGGCAAACCTGACCGTCCCCCCAACTCCAGCCAACGACAAAGGCTGCTTCAATGTGCTCGCCACCTGGCCGCAAGCCCGAATCGAACAGGACCCGGCCAACCTCGGCCTGTCATTGATAGTGCCCAGCCAGGCGATACGTCCGGCGGTCCGCGATATCTCTGGTTATCAAACCGGCGGTATCGCCGGGTTACTCAACTACGACGTCAACAGCCTTCACAGTCAATACGGCAACCAATCGAACCGCTACCTCTCAGCCAACACCGAAGTCGGTTTCAATGCCGGCGACTGGATTGTGCGCAGTCGTCAGGTGCAGACCTGGCAGAACGATGTGTCCAGCACCACTCACCTGGCCGCTTACGCCCAGCGCACCTTTGCCAGCCATGAGACGGTGCTTCAAGCGGGTCAGGTCAATCTCTACAACCCGGTACTGGCTGGCGCACAGATCACCGGCGTCCAGCTCATGACCGAGCAGGCGCTCCAGGTCGAAGGCCAAAGCAATCCCATCGAAGGGATTGCTCACAGCCAGGCTCAGGTCGAAATCCGGCAGAACGGTTCACTGATCCACTCGACAGTGGTGCCGCCCGGGCCGTTTTCCCTGAGTAACGTGCGTCGGCTCGACAGTCGCTCCGATGTCGAGGTCACCGTCAAGGAAGCGGACGGCAGCGAGCAACGCTTCACGGTCCCCGTCGCCATGCTCGGTGTTGGCTTGCCGGCTCCCGGCTTTTCGCTGGCCGCCGGCCAGGTACGTAGTCTCGGCGCTGCACAGAGCGGCGAGCCCTGGGTGATCAGCGGCGGCTGGAGCGGAGCACTCAACCCGAGTGTTCTGCTTACCACCGGTGCGTCGGGGGCTAAAGACTACCGTGCTGCGGGCGCAGGCCTGAGCCTGCTGCCAGGGCCGGACACACAGATCCAGACCACCCTGCAAGCGACCGACACCAGCACCCACCAGGCCGACAGTGGGCTTCAGGCCGACCTGAATGTTTCGCAACGCATGGGAAAACAGTGGTCGATCAATGCCGGAACGTCGCACCGGACCTTCGGCTATCGCGAACTCTCGGAGGCAGTGTTCGATACTCGGTCCGAGCGCAGCCAGTCGCGTTACCGCGATCAGCAGAGCCTGTCGTTGGCCTGGTCACACCCCGGGCTTGGCGCGTTCAGCAGTGGCTTCAATCGCTCAACGACTTTCGACGGACAAAACAGCAGCCGCGCCCTGGCGTCCTGGGGCACCCAGATTGGCGGCGTGTCGATGTCGGCCACGGCGCAATGGCACGTCAGCGGTACCCAACGCAGCGACGACAGCGTTTACCTGAGCGTCAGTATTCCACTGGGTGAAAATCGTCGGGCGCGCACTTGGATACGCAGTTCAGCTGGCGATTACCGCAGCGGTGTCGGCTTGAACGAACAGCTCAACGACCAGTTGAGTTACCGGGTCGGTGTTGAGCACGACACACGAGACAGACAAGTGCAGTCCTCGGCGGGGGTTTCCCTGCTGCCGCGCTACAGCCAATTGGACGTGAGCTACACCCGCTCCGATGCCGAACACTCCAGCTACCAGATTGGCGCGCGTGGCGCAGCTGTGTTGCATGGCGACGGTTTGACGTTATCGCCGTATGCCGTGCGGGACACCTTCGCGCTGCTTTCGGCAGGCGATACGAGCGCCATCAAAGTCTCGACCCCAAGCGGTCCGGTATGGACCGATTGGCAAGGTTACGCCGTGGTTCCTCAAGTGCGCGCCTATGGTCGCAGCCCGGTAGAAGTCGACACCCGCTCGCTGCCACGCAACCTCGATATCAACAACGGACTGGCTGTGGTTTCTGCCGGGCGCGGAGCCGTCGACAAAGTCGAGTTCGGTGTCACGTCGACCCGTCGTGCCTTGCTCAAAGTCACCACCGACAGCGGTGCCCCCCTACCCCGTGGCGCGACGGTAAGCACCGCAAACGGTGAGTTCGTCACGCTCGCTCAAGAAGGGGGATTGGTGTTTCTGCCCAACGTCCTGGACACCCGCGACCTGTGGATAACCGCACCGGGGCTGGAGCGCTGCGAACTGCGCTTCGAGCTGCCCGCCAAGGCCAATAACCAGGTGTATTACGAGACCGCCACCGCCCAGTGCCGAACACTTTAAGGATGTCCCTATGAAGCTGTCCCACCCTTTGCTGTTAACACTCGGCACCTTGATGTTGAGCGGACTTGCGCCTCAGGCCTGGGCGCTCGCTGATGACTGCCAGCTAACCCTGAGTCAGCCCGTGCTCGATTACGGCGTGATGAATCGGGCAATACGCGCCCAGGTCCCCGCAGAGCGAACCCTGGGCGAGCGCCGTCTGAGCCTGAACCTGAACTGCCCGCACCCCACCGACATGACCCTGTTCTACCGCGCCATGGCCGCGACCGCCGAACGCTTTCGCTTTACCGAGCACGGCAGCTATGCCGTGCGTATGGGGGACGCCGTACTCGATGGGCAACCGGTGGACCTGGGCCTGATTTCCTCCGTCGGCCAGTTACCCGAACAAACCGCTTCGAGTCTGCCTTGGCGACCGCAACAGGCGATCGTTCCGGTTCGGGGCGGTATGGCGGTACGAGGGCAAAGCCTGTCGGCGCAACTGGAACTGACAGCCTGGACGCCGGAAAACGCATTGCAGGTACGAGATGCGGTTGTCTGGGAAACCACCGGCCTGTTCGACGCGGTCGCTACGGGCCGCACAAGGGAGATAACCCTGCGCGCCAGTTTCGCTCCCGTCGCCTGCAACGTGGATCTGTCCAATGGCGGCCAGGTGGATTTCGGTCGGTTATCGATAAACGACCTGAATCTCGACAAAGACACCCGACTGCCTCCCAAGGATTTAACCCTGCGAATTGGCTGCGACGCACCGACGCAATTTGCCCTTGTCATGCATGACAACCGCCCAGGTACGGCGACGGTCAACAGCGGGATTTACTACGGACTGGGTCTGGATAAGCGCAACAACAAGATTGGCCTGTACTCACTGACTGTCAATCCCGCCAACGCCAGCGTGGACAGCTTTACCCGCATGTATCAAACCGGCTCCACCACCCGAGGCGGGGCCTGGAGCACCTCCAGTTCAAACCCCGTAGCGATCGCCCAGCAAAGCTACCTGGGCTTTACCGACAGCACCGCCAGCATCGCAGGACCTGCTTTCATCCAGAGCCTCACAACCACGGTTACGGTCGATGCAGTCATCGCCCCAACAGCGAGCCTGGACCTGAGCACCGCCGTTCACCTCGACGGCTCAGGGACGATCGAAATGTTTTACCCGTAATACCCACCCTGCCTTGTTGAACCCAAGGCGCAATCACGCGCCCTGGCCCCTTCAAGGTCAACTACCGAAAGGAAGTTTCATCCATGAAAAAGTACTTCGCAGCACTCACCACGACGGTACTGATCAGCATCGCTCCATTTGCACTTGCAGGGCCGAGCACTGAACTGACGGTCAGCGGCGTCATCACGCCAGCCGCTTGCACGCCAACACTCTCCAGTGGAGGCGCCATTGACCTGGGATCGATCTCGTATAATCAGCTAGATCAGGAGCGGAACACTCGGGTTGGCAGTCATGAGATTACATTGACCTTGGACTGCGATGGATCTACCGGCTTCGCCATCAATGCAATCGACAATAGAAACGGTACAGGACTTGGTGACGGGTTTGGCCTTGGCCTGACCAGTGAGGGAAAACCGGTGGGATTTTTTACCCCATTCATTCAGCAAATCACAGCGGATAGCGTCCTGGTTGATCCTATCGAGTCAAACGACAACGGAACCACTTGGGCAAACACAGACTTTGTTAAAGCGGGATACTGGTTGTCCGCTGCCACTACTGGCAGTACTACACCGATCGATGCACAGACTGTCACCGTGGACTTCAAGGTCGACACCTACATCGTCCGTGCTGATGAGCTGAAGCTGGACGGCGACCTCGAAATTGACGGCTCCGCAACGTTTGAAGTGATGTACCTCTAAGGACCAAGACGCTGAACCGTTTGTTGGCTGTATGAACAAGCGGTTCAGCACCTATACCTTCTTCCCAAAAAAGAATTTACCGATGAAGCGTATACCTTTAACCCTGATCGCAACGTTGTTGATAAGTACGATCACTCGACGGCTCTGCGACCCTGGAGGTTATCTATTGATAGGCGTCTGTCACGGTTGAATTTTCTCACTGCTGACCTCTACATACAGCGCGCGCCCGGCACCGAGGCCGGCAATGATCGCCCCCAGACCGATCACACCGAAGATCCAGCCCACAGCCGTCCAGCCGCCAGTCAAGTCATGCACGATACCCACCGCGAACGGCCCCATGGACGCCAGGGTATAACCGAAGCCCTGGGCCATGCTCGACAGGTTCGCCGCCACATGGGAATCCCGCGAACGCAGCACAATCAAGGTCAATGCCAGGCTGAACGTGGCGCCTTGCCCCAGCCCCAGCACAATTGCCCAGCCCCACAGACCTTCAATCGGGGCGTACAGGCAACCGAACAGACCGCCGAGGGTCAGGGCCATTACGATCACTATCGCCAGGCGCTGATCCTTGCCACGTGTAGCCAGCCATGGCGCGGCGAGGGAGCTGACCAGTTGCACGATCACCGAGCCCGATAACACCAGCCCGGCCTCAGTCGGGGTCAGGCCGCGCCCGATCAGGATCGACGGCAACCAGCCGAACACGATGTAAGCCAGGGACGATTGCAGGCCCATGTACAAAGTCACCTGCCAGGCCAGCGGGTCACGCAATAGTCCCCGTACGCGGTAGGCGACATTATGCGCGCCGTGCTTCTGGCCGACTTGCGGCAACCAGAACAGCGCGGCCACTAATGCCGGAATGACCCAGAAACCGAGGCCCAGCGCCCAGCGCTTGTCGAAATGCTCACTGAGCGGCACGGTCGCACCCGCCGCCATCGCCGCGCCCAGGCACAGGGCCATGGTGTAGACGCCGGTCATGGTCCCGGCCTGCTTCGGGAAATCACGCTTGACGATGCCCGGCAGCAACACGCCGATCACACCGATGCTGGCACCGGCCAGCACGCTGCCAGCGAACAGGCCAATCTCGCCAAAGGAACTGCGCAGGATGATCCCGCCAGCGAGGGTCAGAAGAATGCCCAGCACCACCCGCTCCGCACCAAATCGCCGCGCCAGCACGGGTGCCAACGGCGCAAACAGGCCGAGGCAAAGCACCGGCAACGTCGTCAGCAAACCGGCTTGGGATGCGGATAGACCGAGGGACTTCGACACTTCGCTGAGCATCGGTGCCATGCTCGACAGCGCCGGGCGCAGGTTCAGCGCCACCAGAATCAGGCCCAGCAGCAACAGCCACGGCCGGCGCAGTACCGGGTGGGTTTGCTGAACCTGTTCGTCATCGGCCTCGGCGTCGATCAATAGCTCTTCCAGCTCAGCCGAGCGTTTGGGGGCTGTGGATAAATCACTGCGCTGTATCGAGTTCTCGGTTTCAAGGTTCATTGATCAACTGCCTCGACAGGGATTTGGCCCGTTCCGGGTCGCGTTGTTCGACGGCATCGAGCAATTCGATGTGCAGGTCGAACACTTCCTGGCGGCGCGGGACGATGTTCAGCGTCTGGCGCAAATGCGCGCCGACGATGCTGGAGAAATAGCGATACAGCTCGCTGAGGGTCGGGTTGTGTGCTGCGTCCACCAAGCGGCGGTGGAACACCAGATCGCAGGCGATGTAGGTGTCGAGATCGCCGTGATAGTGGCTGCCACTGACACCCAGCGCCTCGCGCAATGCCACCAGGTCTTCATCGGTGCGGCGCATGGCTGCCAGGCCAATGGCCTCGACTTCGAGGATGTGCCGGGTTTCCCGGGCCTGCTCAAGGGAGCAACGGGACAGCGCTTTCAAGGTATCGAGCGGGTCGACCACCGCCCGCAGGTAACTGCCATCGCCCTGACGGATTTCGATCAACCCGGAAAACGCCAACACGCGCATGGCTTCGCGCACGGTGTTGCGGCTGATGCCCAGCTCGGCGGACAACTCAGGCTCTGTAGGCAACCGCTGGCCCACGGTCCAAACGCCTTGGTTGATACGCTGGCGCAGTTGCTCCAGGGCCTGATCGACCAGGGATCGTTTAACGAGTGGAGAAGTTTCTGACATAGGATTCGCCCTTTCATCCAATCATAGGATGAATTTTCTGACATGCTAGTCAGCTTCACCCGAGAGAGCAAGGCGATCCCTGTAGGAGCGAGCCTGCTCGCGATGGACGTCAACGAAAACGCTGGTTGGCAGGTACCTCGCAGCGCTCTCAAGTCCATCGCGAGCAAGCTCGCTCCTATAGGGACATGGTTTTCTTCAGGCAAAAATAAACCCGGAACGCAGTCCGGGTTTATTTCACTGCCGAGCGTCGATCAATGCAGGATCTGGCTCAGGAACAGCTTGGTGCGATCATTTTGCGGGTTATCGAAGAAGTCGTTCGGCGCGGCCTGTTCGACGATTTCGCCCTTGTCCATGAAGATCACGCGGTTGGCCACGGTGCGGGCAAAGCCCATTTCGTGGGTTACGCAGAGCATGGTCATGCCGTCTTCAGCCAGGCCGATCATGGTGTCGAGAACCTCCTTCACCATCTCCGGGTCGAGGGCCGAAGTCGGTTCGTCGAACAGCATGATTTTCGGTTTCATGCACAGTGCGCGGGCGATCGCCACACGCTGTTGCTGACCGCCGGACAGTTGCCCCGGATATTTATGCGCCTGCTCCGGAATGCGTACGCGTTCCAGGTAGTGCATGGCAATTTCCTCGGCCTTGCGCTTGGGCATCTTGCGCACCCACATCGGCGCCAGGGTGCAGTTCTGCAAAATGGTCAGGTGCGGGAACAGGTTGAAATGCTGGAACACCATGCCGACTTCACGACGGATCGCTTCGATCTGCTTGAGGTCGTTGGTCAGCTCCACGCCATCGACCACGATGCGGCCCTGCTGGTGTTCTTCCAGACGGTTGAGGCAGCGGATGGTGGTGGACTTGCCGGAACCCGACGGGCCACACAGGACGATGCGCTCGCCCTGCTTGACGTTGAGGTTGATGTCTTTGAGTACGTGAAACTGGCCGTACCACTTGTTTACGCCCTGCATCTGAATAATGCCTTCAGGACTCACAGGCTTCTTGTTTGCTTCGCTCATCACAAAACTTCCTAAATTGGGTAGCGCCTCAGCGCTTGTGGCCAGTGTCGAGCTTGCGTTCCAGATGCATGGAATAGCGCGACATACCAAAACAGAAAATCCAGAACACCAGGGCGGCGAACACATAGCCTTCGGTGGCCATGCCCAGCCATTTCGGATCGGCGGCGGCTTGCTTGACGCTGTTGAGCAGGTCGAACAGGCCGATGATGATCACAAGGCTCGTGTCCTTGAACAGTGCGATGAAGGTGTTGACGATGCCGGGGATCACCAGCTTCAGGGCTTGCGGCAGAATCACCAGGCCCATGCTGCGCCAGTAGCCCAGCCCCATCGCGGCAGCCGCTTCGTACTGACCTTTGGGAATCGCCTGCAGACCACCGCGCACCACCTCGGCCACGTAGGCCGACTGGAACAGGATCACGCCGATCAGGGCCCGCAGCAGTTTGTCGAAGTTCATGCCTTCGGGCAGGAACAACGGCAACATTACCGAGGACATGAACAGCACCGTGATCAACGGCACACCGCGCCAGAACTCGATGAAGGTCACGCAGACCACGCGAATCGCCGGCATGTTCGAGCGACGGCCCAATGCCAGGACAATCCCCAGCGGCAGCGCACCGGCGATGCCGACGGTGGCGATCACCAGGGTCAGCATCAGGCCGCCCCACTGACTGGTCGCCACGGCGTCCAGCCCCATTACGCCGCCATGCAGCAGGCACCAGGCAATGATTGGGTACAGCACCAGGAAGCTCAGCCCGTACACCGCCTTATGGTGAAAGCGCGAGATGAACAACGGCGCCACGCCGACAATCGCCAGCCACACCGTCAGGTCCACGCGCCAGCGCAGTACCGGCGGGTAGTAGCCGTACATGAACTGGCCGAAGCGCTGCTGGATGAACACCCAGCAGGCGCCCGACTGGGTGCAGTCCGAGCGGGTCGTGCCCACCCAGTTCGCATCGAGGATGGCCCACTGCAGGATCGGCGGCACCACCAGGTAAATGAGGTAGAACGCAAACAGGGTCAGCAGGGTGTTGAGCCAGCTGGAGAACATGTTCGCGCGCATCCACGCCACCACACCGATACTGCTGCTCGGTGGAGGCATGTCAGGTTTGAAAGTATGAGTGCTCATGCGCTTTTCCTTACCGCTCGATCAGCGCAATGCGCTTGTTGTACCAGTTCATCAGCAGGGAAATGCTGATACTGATCGCCAGGTACACGCTCATGGTGATCGCAATCACCTCGATCGCCTGGCCGGTCTGGTTGAGCACGGTCCCGGCAAACAGCGAGACCATTTCCGGATAACCGATACCGGCCGCCAGCGAGGAGTTCTTCGCAAGGTTCAGGTATTGGCTGGTCAGCGGTGGAATGATCACGCGCAGTGCTTGCGGGATGATCACCTTGCGCAGGGTCGGGCCGTTGCGCAGGCCGAGTGAGTGCGCCGCTTCGGTCTGGCCATGGCTGACCGACTTGATGCCCGAACGGACGATCTCGGCGATGAACGCCGCGGTGTACACGGTCAGGGCCAGGGTCAGGGCCAGCAGTTCCGGGATCAACACCCAACCGCCGACGAAGTTGAAGCCTTGCAGCTTCGGCATTTCCCAGTGCACCGGTGCGCCGAAGATCAGCGCGCACAAGGCCGGGATCACCAGGAACAGCGCCAGGCCGGTCCAGAACTTGTGGAACGGCACACCGGTGGCTTCGAAGCGCTTGGTGGCCCAGCGGTTCATCAGCACGATGGCGACAATAGCCACCACAACGCTGGCCACAAACGGCCAGAAGCCGTCCGCCATCAACGCCGCCGGCATGTTTAGGCCACGGCTGCTGACAAAGAAGGTGTCACCGAAGTTGTGACTGTTACGCGGCCCCGGCATGGTCAGGAACACCGCGAAGTACCAGAACAGGATTTGCAGCAGCGGCGGAATGTTGCGGAAGACTTCCACATACACCGTCGCCAGCTTGGCGATGATCCAGTTCTTCGACAGCCGTGCCACACCGACGATGAAGCCGAGGATCGTCGCCAGGATCACGCCGATAAAGGTCACCAGCAAGGTGTTGAGCAGGCCGATGACAAACACCCGTGCGTAAGTGTCTGCTTCGGTGTAGTCGATCAGGTGTTGAGCGATGCCGAAACCGGCACTGCGCTCCAGAAAGTCGAAACCGGAGGTAATGCCCCGGTGCTGAAGGTTGGTCTGGGTGTTATCGAACAGATACCAGCCCAGCGAGACCACCGCGATAATGGTGATGATCTGGAATAGCCACGCACGCACTCGTGGATCGCTGAGGCTGAGCCTCTGCTTTGGTGCGCCGATTGAATTTTGCATGAAGTGCCCCGGAAATAATGGAACAGAACATCACCCGGTGGTTGGCCCACCGGGTGATAGAACCATCAGCGCACTGGTGGTGCGTATTGAATGCCGCCAGCGTTCCACAGAGCGTTCAGCCCGCGGTCGATTTCCAGCGGAGTGCTCTTGCCGAGGTTTTTCTCGAACACTTCGCCGTAGTTACCCACTTGTTTGATGATCTGCACGACCCAGTCTTTCTTCACTTTCAGGTCTTTGCCGTATTCACCGTCGGTACCCAGCAGACGGGCAACGTCAGGGTTTTTGGTGCCCTTGGCTTCGGCTTCGACGTTCTTCGAAGTGATGCCGGCCTCTTCAGCGTTGAGCATGGCGTAGCCAGTCCAGCGCACGATGGCCAGCCACTCGTCGTCGCCATTACGTACGACCGGGCCCAGAGGTTCCTTGGAAATGGTTTCCGGCAGAACGACGTAGTCCTTCGGCGAAGCCAGCTTGCTGCGCTGGGCGAACAGCTGGGATTTGTCGGAGGTCAGTACGTCGCAACGACCGGATTCCAGCGACTTGGCGCTTTCGTCGGAGGTGTCGAAAGTGATCGGGGTGTATTTCAGGCCGTTGCCGCGGAAGTAGTCGGAAACGTTCAGTTCAGTAGTGGTACCGGCCTGGATGCAGATGGTTGCACCGTCCAGTTCCTTGGCGCTCTTGACGCCCAGCTTGTTGTTTACCAGGAAGCCGATGCCGTCGTAGTAAGTGATGAAGCCCGGGAATTTCAGGCCCATGCCCGCATCACGGGAACTGGTCATGGTGGTGTTGCGCGACAGGATGTCGATTTCGCCGGATTGCAGCGCGGTGAAGCGCTCCTTGGCGTTCAACTGGCTGAACTTGACCTTGGTCGCGTCGCCGAAGACAGCAGCCGCTACTGCGCGGCAGTAGTCAGCATCGATACCAACGATCTTGCCGGTGGAATCCGGAACCGAGAAGCCTGGCAGGCCATCGCTGACGCCACACTGCACGAAACCTTTCTTCATCACTGCATCCAGGGTTGCACCCGCCTGGGCAAACCCGCTGACACCGAGTACTGCGGCTGCAGTCACGATAGCCAGGGTGGATTTCAACATCTTCATTCAAACCTCCAGTTTTGCTCTTGTTGTGTCGGAGCGTGAGTCCTGTCGCACCCTTATGAGGCGTAGTTGACCCGAGTTGGCTTGTTTTGGGGTCAACCGACGTAAGACGTTAGCTATGAGTCTAGTAGGAGAAAATCCACATCATGGAAAACTCACTCTCACCAGTCGGCCGAACGGGCTGTAGCCCTTTCACGTTCGCGAAGCCCCGTAGCGGCCCTTGGCGAACATCCATCACCGGATTCTTTTCAATCCCACTAATAACCTTGGCCTGATAGTGTTACCGACAGACGTGGGATTTTTCATACAGACTTCGCCATAGCAAAGCCCGTACCACACCGCCCTCCGAAGCGGTTCAGCTGCAGGTCAATAGCAAAACTTGTAACCTTGCGACATCTTCGTAACTGATCAACCAGACGCGCACTCCGACCACGCACTTAATGAGCGCGCACGCACAACATTGGAGCAGACATGACCGAGCCCCTGATTCTTGAACCCGTCAAGCCCGCAGACGCCTGCGTTATCTGGCTGCACGGCCTGGGCGCCGATCGCTACGACTTCCTGCCAGTGGCCGAAGCGTTGCAGGAAACATTGCTGACCACCCGCTTCGTTCTCCCTCAGGCCCCCACCTGCGCCGTCACCATCAATGGCGGATACGAGATGCCGAGCTGGTACGACATATTGGCCATGAGCCCCGCGCGCGCGATCAACCGCGAGCAACTGGAAGAGTCGTCGGACAGGGTCATCAAATTGATCGACACCCAGCGAGCCATCGGAATAGACGCCTCGCGGATTTTCCTGGCAGGTTTTTCCCAAGGCGGCGCCGTGGTGTTCCACACCGCGTTTCTGAAGTGGCAGGGACCACTGGGTGGCGTCGTTGCCCTTTCTACTTATGCACCGACCTTCAGCGACCAACTGGAACTGTCCGCCAGCCAGCAGCGCACTCCGGTACTGTCGATGCACGGCCAATACGACGATGTAGTGCAAAACTCGATGGGACGCAGCGCCTACGAGCATTTGAAGCAGCGTGGTGTCACCGTGACATGGCAGGAATACCCAATGGGTCACGAAGTGTTACCCGAGGAGATTCGTGATATCGGCACCTGGCTCTCCGAGCGCCTGCGTTGAACACTCAGGTTTAAAAACACCCTTTGATCCATCCCACTACGCCGCGCCCGATTCTTGCATTACACTGGCCGGCGTACATTCCTTAACCAATTGATGAGATGACCGTGCTCAAAGCACTCAAGAAAATGTTCGGTAAAAGCGAGACTGAGCAACTCGCGCCAGTTCCCAACGCTGCGTCTCACGCTCCCAGCCACCGCACCGACGGTAATCAGTCTGAACGGGCCGCCACCACAGCGGCACCCAAGCATGAGCCAAAGACCGCAGAAGTTGCCCAGCCTGAGGCAGTAACAGCCCCGGAGCAGCCGCGCAGCGAAACGCCGAAACCCGCCAAACCACGCCGCGAACCCAAGCCCAAGGCGCCGGTCATCCCATGGAAACTCGAAGACTTCGTCGTCGAACCCCAGGAAGGTAAAACCCGCTTCCACGATTTCAAACTCGCCCCTGAACTGATGCACGCCATCCAGGACCTGGGCTTCCCGTATTGCACGCCGATCCAGGCCCAGGTGCTGGGCTTCACCCTCGCGGGCAAAGACGCTATCGGCCGCGCCCAGACCGGTACCGGCAAAACCGCTGCGTTCCTGATCTCGATCATCACCCAGCTGCTGCAAACCCCGCCGCCGAAAGAGCGCTACATGGGTGAGCCACGGGCGCTGATCATCGCGCCGACCCGGGAGCTGGTGGTGCAGATCGCCAAGGACGCCGCCGACCTGACCAAGTACACCGGCCTGAACGTCATGACGTTCGTCGGCGGCATGGACTTCGACAAGCAACTCAAGCACCTAGAAGCCCGTCACTGCGACATCCTCGTGGCCACACCCGGCCGCCTGCTGGACTTCAACCAGCGCGGCGACGTGCATCTGGACATGGTCGAAGTCATGGTGCTGGACGAAGCCGACCGCATGCTCGACATGGGCTTCATTCCGCAAGTGCGCCAGATCATTCGCCAGACGCCGCCGAAAAACGAGCGACAGACGCTGTTGTTCTCCGCGACCTTCACCGAAGACGTGATGAACCTGGCCAAGCAATGGACCACCGACCCGGCCATCGTCGAGATCGAGTCGCAGAATGTGGCCAACGAAAACGTCGAACAGCACATCTACGCGGTGGCCGGTGCCGACAAGTACAAACTGCTCTACAACCTGGTCAACGACAACGGCTGGGAGCGGGTGATCGTGTTCGCCAACCGCAAGGACGAAGTGCGGCGCATCGAAGAACGCCTGGTCCGCGACGGCATCAATGCCGCGCAACTGTCCGGCGACGTACCGCAACACAAGCGCATCAAGACCCTGGAAGGTTTCCGCGAAGGCAAGATTCGTGTGCTGGTCGCCACCGACGTGGCCGGTCGCGGCATCCACATCGACGGCATCAGCCACGTGATCAACTTCACCCTGCCGGAAGTGCCGGACGACTACGTGCACCGCATCGGGCGTACCGGGCGTGCGGGTGCCGACGGCGTATCCATCAGCTTTGCCGGTGAAGACGACTCCTATCAGCTACCGTCCATCGAAGAAAAGCTGGGGCGCAAGATCAGCTGTGAAACGCCACCGACGCATCTGTTGCGGGCCGTGGAGCGCAAGCGTCCTCATTAAGCGACGCTGAAAAGAGAAGCGCAGCCGGAAACGGACTGCGCTTTTTTTTCGCCCGGCGTTTCAACAGGTGCTTGCTAGCGACAACTAAAAGTCCATAATAGACAAATTAGTTTACTTTCAGCTCCGGAGCCGACCATGTCCAGTACGCCCCAAGTGATCACCCAAGCCCAGGCTCGCGAGCTGTTGGCGCAGGTCGATGTACCGCAGATCCTGCGCAAAATGTTCCGTGACCTGGCGACCGGGCAAGCCGTGCAACCGGCGCAGCAACTGGTGGAGTTCCCACAGGGCGCCGGTGACTTCATCAACTACCTGGGTGTGTTGGCCGAAGACGGCGTGTACGGGATCAAGACTTCGCCATACATCGTCCGTGAGCAGGGACCATTGGTGACGGCGTGGACCTTGCTGATGTCGATGCAAACCGGCCAGCCGCTGTTGCTGTGCGATGCGGGCGAACTGACCACGGCACGCACCGCCGCGACCACCGCCGTAGCGGTCGACGCCCTCGCGCCGCTCACAGCCAATCGCCTGGCCATCATCGGCAGCGGCAAAGTGGCCCAGGCGCACCTGCATTACGTGAAAGGCCTGCGCGACTGGCAGAGCATCAGCCTGTACGCGCCGAACCTGAGCGACGACCCTGACACCGTTGGCCGGCTGAAAAACATCGAACCACGCCTGAACATCGTCGACAGTCGCGAGGCCGCCGTTCAGGAAGCCGACGTAATCATGCTCTGCACCTCGTCCGCAGGCCCGGTGATCGACCCGACAAGCCTGAGCAAACCGGCGCTGATCACCTCCATCAGCACCAACGCGCCGCGCGCTCACGAAGTGCCGCCGCAGAGCCTCAACGACATGCAAGTGTTCTGCGACTATCGCCTGACCACTCCGGGCTCGGCCGGTGAAATGCTGATCGCCACTGAACAGCATGGCTGGGACAAGGGCGCGATTGTCGGCGACCTGCCCGACTTGATCAGCGAGAAAGTACAGCGCCCCGGTTACGACCGCCACGTGTTCTTCCGCTCCATCGGCCTGGGTTTGGAAGACATTGCGCTGGCCAATGCGATCTATCGCCTGCAGCGTTAACGCCACAAACCCTGTAGGAGCTGGCTTGCCAGCGATGCAGACGCCGCGGTCCATCAGATAAACCGCGGTGATGCTATCGCCAGCAAGTCGGCTCCTACAGGGCCTACCCATTTGTGCCCTATCAGGAGACGTTCATGAGCCAGGCAGACTTCATCATCATCGGCGGCGGCATTGCCGGCGCTTCCACGGGTTTCTGGCTGTCGCAGCATGGCCGCGTGATCGTACTCGAACGCGAATCCCATCCGGCCTATCACTCCACCGGTCGGTCGGCTGCGTTGTACACCGCCGCCTACGGCACCCCGCAAGTACGGGCATTGACCCTGGCCAGCCGCGACTTTTTTGACAACCCGCCCGTTGGCTTCTGCGAACACCCGCTGCTGACCCCGCGCGGCGAGATGACCGTGGATCTCACTGGCGATCCGGATGAACTGAACAGGCAATACCAGAGCGCGAAAGCCACCGTGCCGGAGATGCAATTACTCAGCACCGACGAGGCCTGCGCACTGGTACCCGTCCTGCGTCGGGAAAAAGTCCACGGTGCCATCTACGATCCGACGGCGACCGACATCGACACTGATGCCCTGCACCAAGGCTACCTGCGCGGAATCCGCCGCAACCAGGGTGAAGTGCATACCGACAGCGAAGTCGTCAGCCTGAGCCGCGATGATCAAGGTGTCTGGCACGTCCAGACCGGCAGCCAGACATTCAGCGCGCCGATCATCATCAACGCCGCCGGCGCCTGGGCCGACAAGATCGGTGAATTGGCCGGCGCGAAACCACTGGGCCTGCAACCCAAACGCCGTGCCGCGTTCATCTTCGCCGGCCCGGAGGGCGTGGACATCCACCATTGGCCGATGCTGGTCAGCCTCGACGAATCCTTCTACATGAAACCCGACGCCGGCATGTTCCTCGGTTCGCCGGCCAACGCCGACCCGGTGGAACCCCACGACGTACAGCCCGAAGAGCTGGACATTGCCATGGGCATCTACCAGATCGAAGAAGCCACGACCCTGACCATTCGCCGCCCGACCCGCACCTGGGCCGGCTTGCGCAGCTTCGTCAGCGATGGCGACCTGCTGTCCGGTTTCGATCCACAGGTGCCGGGGCTGTTCTGGGTCGCGGCACAGGGCGGTTACGGCATCCAGACCTCGCCGGCCATGGGCCAGGCCAGTACTGCGCTGGTACGCGGTGTGGCGCTGCCCGAGACGCTCGGCCGTTTCGGCCTGAGTGCCGAAATGCTCTCCCCTGCCCGCCTCGGCTGATCCTGATCCTCAGGTGACGCGCCCACACGATTACGGCACACTTTCAGCGCCCCTTTGATGGGGCGCTGACGCTGCCTGGAGTTCCACTGCATGAACGCCCCCGAAAAAGACTCGGCCCCCAACACTGCGTCGCTGGATAACTTCCGGGCGATCGCCGATGCCATCGCCACGCTGTTCTTTCCCCACGCCGAAGTAGTGCTGCACGACCTGCGCACACAAAAGGTCGACTACATCGCCAACAACCTGTCCAAGCGGGAAATCGGCGACGACTCGGCGCTGGAAGACATGCTCAGCGACGATGTCAGCGAGCGAAATATCGGGCCGTACGAAAAGCTCAACTGGGATGGTCAGAAGATTCGCAGCCTCAGCACGGTGCTACGCGACAGCGAAGGTCATCCGCTGGCCGTGCTATGCATCAACCTGAATATTTCATTGTTCGAGAATGCCAAGGCCGCCCTGGATCTGTTCCTGTCGCCGACCAAACTGATCCCGCAACCGGACGCACTGTTCCGCGATGACTGGCAGGAACGGATCAACACCTTCCTGCATGCCTGGCTACGGGAACGTCAGCTGAGCCTGAATCTGCTGACCCGCGACCACAAGCGTGAACTGGTGCTGGCGTTGCACGCCGAAGGCGCGTTCAAAGGCAAAAGCGCATCGAACTACGTGGCCAATGTGCTGAACATGGGCCGGGCGACGGTGTACAAGCATTTGAAGGAATTGAAGGGCTGAAGATTTGCTGGGATTGTTCTGGCCTCATCGCGGGTAAGCCCGCTCCCACAGGGTACGGTGTAAACCGATCCATTAATGTAAGAGCGGGCTTGCCCGCGATGGCGATCTATCAGTCGCCGTAAATGTCAGACTTGAAATACTTCTCGGAAATCTTCTGGTACTCACCATTGGCGCGAATGCCATCAATGGCCGTGTTCAGCTCGCTGACCAGTTCGGTATTGCCCTTGCGCACGGCAATCCCGGCACCCTCGCCCACATACTTCGGATCTTTCAGCTCAGGCCCGACAAAGGCATAACCCTGGCCACGCGGCATCGACAGGAAGTCATTGAGCGGAATGGTGTCGGCAAAAATCGCGTCGAGGCGACCGGCTGCCAGGTCCATGTAGATTTCTTCGTTGTTGCTGTAGCGCTTGACGTTGATGCCCTTGGGCTCGAACACCTCGGAGGCGTAACGGTCGGTGGTGGTGGCGCGCTGCACGCCGACCGTCTTGCCCTTGAGGCTGGCGTACTGGTCATCCACCACCGCGCCGTCCTTCATCACCAGGCGCGACGAGGTGAAATAGTACTTGTGGGTGAAGTCCACCGACTTCTTGCGGTCTTCATTGATGGTCATGGACGACAGCGCCATGTCGATTTTCTTCACCTTCAGGGAAGGAATCAGACCGTCGAACTCGCCTTCGACCCACACACACTTGACCTTCATCTGCGCGCACAGGGCGTTGCCGATGTCATAGTCGAAACCGACGATCTCGCCTTTGTCGGTTTTCGAGGCGAACGGTGGGTAAGCGGCTTCAATGCCGATGCGCAGGGTTTTCTCGGCGGCAAACACAGAACTGCACGCCAACAGGCTCAGGGCCAGACCGGTGATGAGGGGAAACTTCTTCATGTTCGTTTCTCGCGGGTTGTTGTTGGTTTGGCAAGACAGAAGAAAAAGCTGAAACGGGTGGAAGCCTTTTTTGTACTTATAATTCCATACTGGACTTTTATGTATGAGTCGTCAATGAGGCAATTGCAGCCCGTGCCAGCCGATGGTCGAGTGGTGTGTCAGCAAGATTTTTGGTGATGCAGATGACGCCATCGCGAGCAGGCTCGCTCCCAGATCTGGTTGAACACAGATTTTGTGCACGACACAGAACTCTGTGGGAGCGAGCCTGCTCGCGAAGGCTTACCTGAGAGCAACGCAGGATTTACTGCTTCCAGCGATCCGCCGCCGCATGATCGCTTTCACGCCCCTCAACCCAACGCGGTCCGTCGCTGGTGTTTTCTTTCTTCCAGAACGGCGCACGGGTTTTCAGGTAATCCATGACAAAGGCGCAGGCGTCAAATGCCGCCTGACGATGGGCGCTGGCCGCGCCGACGAAGACAATCGGCTCGCCCGGTTCCAGGGCGCCGATGCGGTGCAGCACTTCCAGCTTGAGCAACGGCCAGCGCTGCCCGGCCTCGATGGCGATCTTGCCGAGGGCCTTTTCAGTCATGCCGGGATAGTGTTCGAGGAACATCCCGGCGACGTCGAGGCCGTCATTGAAGTCGCGCACGTAGCCGACAAAACTCACCACCGCACCCACGCCGACATTGGCATCGTGCATGGCGTTGACTTCGGCACCCGGGTCAAACGGTGTGGACTGCACGCGAATGGCCATGCCTCAGCCTCCGGTCACGGTCGGAAAGAAGGCCACTTCATCGCCCTCGCTGACCGGCTCGTCGAGCTGGCACAGGTCTTCATTGCGGGCGCACATCAGGTTTTGCTCGCTCAATACTTCGGCACCGTCACGCTGGGCCAACAGTGCGCGCACGTCGTCGACGGTGGCGAAGTTGCCTTCAACCTTCACCGAGTCCAGCCCCAGCGCTTCACGATAACGAGCGAAAAACTTCACGGTAACGTTCATGGCTGCTCCGCCTGGAAGTGACCGCTCTTGCCGCCGACCTTCTCCAGCAGTCGCACGCTTTCGATGGTCATGCCGCGGTCCACGGCCTTGCACATGTCATAGATCGTCAGCGCGGCGACGCTGGCAGCGGTCAGGGCTTCCATCTCGACACCGGTCTGCCCGGACAACTTGCAGCGCGCCACGATGCGCACCGAATCCTCACCTTCGGCACTGAGCTCGACCTTGACGCCGGTCAGCATCAGCGGGTGGCACAGGGGAATCAGATCACTGGTTTTCTTCGCCGCCTGAATGCCGGCAATGCGCGCCACGGCAAACACATCACCCTTGGGGTGGCCGCCACTGACAATCATCTGCAGGGTTTCGGGCAGCATGCGCACCAGCGCTTGAGCGGTCGCCTCACGGAACGTCACGGCTTTTTCAGTGACGTCGACCATGTTGGCGCGACCTTGGGAATCGAGATGAGTCAGCACGGGATTACTCCTGATCAGGAATCCCGATTGTAAACCTGCGGGTCAATTTTCCGCACGCATGATTATCGGGTCACACATCCCCTGTAGGAGCGAGCCTGCTCGCGAAAAACGCAGGGACAACGCGGTTATTCAGGCAGCACGCGTTTTCGTTGACGTCCATCGCGAGCAGGCTCGCTCCTACATTTTGGATTTGTGTTGGGCATAAAAAACCGGGCGACCTCGCGGCCGCCCGGTTTGGGTGAAGGGTTACAAATGCGTTTCGGCGTATTCAGCCAGGATCGAGCGTGGTACCCCTTGCAGGGTGATGTGCACCCCGTTCGGGAAGTCCTTGAAGCGTTCAGTGAGGTAGGTCAGCCCGGAGCTGGTCGCGGACAGGTAAGGGGTATCGATCTGCGCCAGGTTGCCCAGGCACACTACTTTGGAACCGGCGCCGGCACGGGTGATGATGGTTTTCATCTGGTGCGGCGTGAGGTTCTGGCATTCGTCGATCAAAATCAGGCTCTGCTGGAAGCTGCGACCCCGGATGTAGTTGAGGGATTTGAACTGCAACGGCACTTTGCTGAGGATGTAGTCGACGCTGCCATGGGTGCTTTCGTCATCCATGTGCAAGGCTTCGAGGTTGTCGGTGATGGCGCCCAGCCACGGCTCCATTTTTTCCGCCTCGGTGCCGGGCAGGAAGCCGATTTCCTGATCCAGGCCCTGCACGCTGCGGGTGGCGATGATGCGGCGATAGCGTTTGCTGACCATGGTCTGCTCGATCGCAGCGGCCAGCGCCAGGATGGTTTTCCCCGAACCCGCGGCACCTGAAAGGTTGACCAGGTGGATGTCCGGATCGAGCAAGGCATACAACGCCAGGCTCTGATAGATATCACGCGGCTTCAGACCCCAGGCTTCCTGGTGCAGCAGCGGTTCCTGGTGCAGATCGAGAATCAGCAAGCGGTCTTCTTCAATCTCCTTGATCCAGCCGACAAAGCCCTGTTCATCGATGATGAATTCGTTGATGTGCACCGCCGGCAGGTTGTCGATCAACTGCACTTGATGCCAGGTGCGGCCATGGTCCTGACGGGTTTCGACCTTGCTCACACGGTCCCAGAAAGAGCCGGTCATGTTGTGGTAGCCGTTGGGCAGCAAGGACACGTCATCGACCAGTTGGTCGGTGCTGTAGTCCTCGGCCGCAATCCCGCAGGCGCGCGCCTTGAGGCGCATATTGATGTCTTTGGTGACCAGCACCACGGGCTTCTTCGGATCGCGCGTATGCAGGTCGATCAGTTGGTTGATGATTTTGTTGTCGTTGAGGTGCTCGGGCAGAATCAGGTTCGGCTCGGCATGCTTGCTCATCAGAATTGACAGCAAACCCTTGGGTCCGCTTTTGCCACGCTGGATCGGCACACCCTGCTCGACGTCCTCGGGTGAGGCATCACCCAGGGTCTTGTCGATCAGGCGGATGGCCTGGCGGCATTCGGCGGCAACGCTGTGATGCCCGCTCTTGAGCTTGTCGAGTTCTTCAAGCACGGTCATCGGGATCGCGACGTGGTGTTCTTCGAAGTTAAGCAGCGCGTTTGGATCGTGAATCAATACGTTGGTATCGAGTACATAAAGGATTGGCTGGTTGGAAGAAGAGCTACGTCCGTGATCATCCATACTCGGTCACCTTTGTGGGAGCCATTCGACGCAATACCTTGGCGGTGCTGCGCCTCGAAGTGACTACCGAATACACCTGCGGGGACTCAAGTGTTCTGCCTACATGCGGGGTCTTGGAAGACGCCACCTGTGTTGCAGGTTTCGGCGGTCTGTCTTCGTAATACTCCAAAACGTGTGACAGAAAAAAGTACTTTGACGCTTTTTTGAAGTTTATTTTTCAGAATGACCAATAACACTTGGCGGACTGCCATCACCCGTTTACAGTCGGAAGTCAACCTGCAGTAAATTCCCGTCCAAAACTGCCAAAAACCCAATGTTTACTGGGTTTTGTCGCTTTCAGCGAAACGCATCCTGACAATCTTCCCAGCCGATCCCGACCGGCGCCGTTTGCGTGACCAGCCACGGCAACGCCGTTTTCACCCCATCCTGCTTCACATTGAAATTGATTACGCCGTGTCGCCACAGCAGCATCAGGGTGAGCACCCGTTGCGCACTCTGGTTGCCCTTGAGTTTGCCGGCGCCGTCCTGGGCGTCGATGTCCCACAGCGCTACCTGCAAACCCTGAGTTTTGAAGAAGCTTTCAGCATCGGAACGGCGCTGGCCATCCGGTGGGCGGAACAGCGGCACGTAGTTCTCCGGCAGTTTGCTTTTGACCAGTTCAGCGCTGCGGCGCACCGAGTCCTGCCAGTCCTGCCAATAGCTGTGGGAACGGAACTCCCAGCCTTGCACGCCGATGCACTGGGTCGAGTAAGTCGCTTGCAGGTTGCTCACCGAATGCTCGGCCAAACGGGCCTGGATGTCCTTGCCAAGGACGAAGAACGTTGCGCTCATGTTCGACTTGCGCAGGTACTCGGTGACCCAGGCGGTATTGTCCGGCGCAGCGTTGGCGGCGCTGTCGAAGGTCAGCAGAAACAGCCGGTCATGCATCTGGTCGCCGTTGCGCTCATAGTCGCCGAAACGATCGACTTCGCTGCTGGTTTGCGGGAACAGCGCGGCCTTGCGCAACTGCTCGTCCAGGTATTGGGTGTGAAACACGCGGCTCGGCTCGGCCCACTTGATGTAGTAGCTGTCTGCGCTGACCTGGAACTTGGCGGCCTGCTCGCGCAGGGTGGGCATGTCTTCGACCAGAAAACAGAAGGAGGCATCCTGGTCGCAACTCTGTTGGGCGAAGTTGTAGTTGGCCAGCAGCCGTTGCCACAGATGCTGGCGAACCCGGTTGACCGACTCCAGATTGATCGTGCGCAGGCCCAGGCGCTGGGCCAGGGCAGTTTCATCCAGCGACTCGCTGGTCAACAGCACACTGGAAAACATGAGGATCTCGGCCCTCGACGCCACGTCGAACAACGTCGGGTTGCCGAGCTTTTCCGGCCAGGTGCCGCGATCAAGCGTCGCCACATCGCCCGGTGCCGCCAGCACGCCGAAGCTCAACAGCCAGATCGAGATAAGAAAAACGATACGCAATGGGATGTCTCCATAACAAAACCCGCGCGGCACTATAGCTGATAAGTAACCCACTCCTCCTGAGGCATGAATGCTTTCTGTGGCGAGGGAGCTTGCTCCCGCTGGGCTGCGAAGCAGACCCAAAATGAGCAATCGCATTCTTTCAGGGTAAATGGGTGCACAGGATTGCGACCGCTTCGCGCTCGAGCGGGAGCAAGCTCCCTCGCCACAGAAGCCCATCTAGACAAAATCCGTACTCCACCGGCCATCACCTATGGACGCGATAGCTGGAGTCAACGAAGACAACCCCCTAGAATCGCCGCCACGATTAAAGGAGACGACTTCATGCTGATGGTGATCTCACCCGCCAAGACCCTCGACTACGAAACACCGCCGGCGACCCAGCGCTTCACCCAGCCGCAGTACCTCGACCACTCCCAGGAGTTGATCCTGCAATTGCGCGAGCTGACGCCCGCGCAAATCAGCGAGTTGATGCACGTCTCCGACAAGATCGGCGGGCTTAACGCCGCGCGTTTCGGCAGCTGGACGCCTGCGTTCACCCCGGAAAACGCCAAGCAGGCACTGCTGGCCTTCAAGGGCGATGTGTACACCGGCATGAACGCGCAAACCCTCAGCGAAGCCGATTTCGATTACGCCCAAAAACACCTGCGCATGCTCTCGGGCCTGTACGGCCTGCTGCGCCCGCTGGACCTGATGCAACCCTATCGCCTGGAAATGGGCACCAAGCTGGCCAACGCCCGGGGTAAGGATTTGTATGCCTTTTGGGGCACGCGCATCAGCGAATGGCTGAACGAAGCCCTGGTCGATCAGGGCGATGACGTGCTGCTCAACCTGGCGTCCAACGAGTACTTTTCGGCGGTCAAACGCAACGCCTTGAACGCACGCATCATCAATACCGAATTCAAGGACCTGAAGAACGGCCAGTACAAGATCATCAGCTTCTACGCGAAAAAGGCCCGCGGCTTGATGAGCCGCTTCGTCATCGAGGAACGCATCAACGATCCGGCGACCCTCAAGCAGTTCGACGTTCAAGGCTATCGCTACAGCGTCGAGCAGTCTAAACCGGACACTCTGGTGTTCCTGCGCGATCACGCACCAGAGTGATGCAACTCGTCGGCGCACGGCCTTCACAACCTTCGTGCGCCGACCCTGGACTCACTTCAGCCTTCCCCCGCCTTTTCGCCATTTTTATGGCGCCAAAAATACAACACACTAATTTCTAACTTTAGTTTCACTCGACTTCGATCTTTTTTTTCAGTAGTGGCACCGAAATAATTTCTCCGTAGTGGCAAAAAACTATCCGCTTCAATTATCCGCCTATATATAAAGGGCGAAACGGCAAGTGCTATCAGTTTGAGAGCAGTGCCATCTTTCTCAATATTTCAAGAAATTTCAGATTTCGTGATGGGCGGACTGGAACTATGTCCAAACGCGCCGCTCATACCACCGGTAACGATTCTCGCCGAGCGTGTACGAGATAACTTACGCAGATAAGCGATTCGTATAGCGAAGTTGTAATACAAACTTGCGCTGACTAATCACTAATTTGGACAACAGCAAGCGGACAGGAGATAACGCGGTATGACTATCCCCTACAAGGCCACGACAGCGCCCCTACAAACGTGCTCACCCGAGCACCAAAGCGCTTGATCTACGGGCTTTCGGCCTGACATCAAGCGTGTAATACCTTTGCGCGAGCATCTCCTGAAAGGAGGATCGGCTGCATAACAGGGCAAATCATAATAACAAGACCTAGTTGCGCACCCCTTGAGTGCATTTATTTAGACACTCGTAACTCATATGCCAGCACACGGCATTGTTGCGCCTGTAAGTCGCACTTGCGAGTGCACTTTTACCGCTGCACACCATTAACTCTGGCCATCTAATGGCTCGATGTAAACAGGCTTGATAATAGAGAGGTAATTGCGATGCGCATCAGCATTTTTGGTTTGGGTTACGTCGGCGCAGTCTGTGCCGGTTGCCTGTCTGCACGGGGTCATGACGTCGTTGGCGTCGATGTGGCCAAAGACAAGATCGATATGATCAATGCCGGCAAATCGCCGATTGTTGAACCGGGCCTGGGCGAACTTCTGGCCCAGGGTATCCAGACCGGTCGTCTGCGCGGCACCACCAACTTCGCCGAGGCGATTCGCGACACCGACCTGTCGATGATCTGCGTGGGCACGCCGAGCAAGAAGAACGGCGACCTGGAGCTGAACTACATCGAGGCCGTGTGCCGCGAAATCGGTTTTGTCCTGCGCGACAAGGCCACCCGCCACACCATCGTCGTGCGCAGCACCGTACTGCCGGGCACTGTCGCCAACGTGGTCATCCCGATTCTCGAAGACTGCTCCGGCAAGAAGGCCGGTGTTGATTTTGGCGTAGCCGTGAACCCTGAGTTCCTGCGCGAAAGCACCGCCATCGCCGACTACGACCAGCCGCCAATGACCGTCATCGGCGAATTCGACAAAGCGTCCGGCGATGTTCTGCAATCGCTGTACGAAGAGCTCGACGCACCGATCATCCGCAAGGACATCGCCGTTGCCGAGATGATCAAGTACACCTGCAACGTGTGGCACGCCACCAAGGTCACCTTCGCCAACGAAATCGGCAACATCGCCAAGGCGGTCGGGGTCGACGGTCGCGAAGTGATGGACGTGGTCTGCCAGGACAAGACCCTCAACCTGTCCCAGTACTACATGCGCCCGGGCTTCGCCTTCGGCGGTTCGTGCCTGCCAAAAGACGTGCGTGCCCTGACCTACCGCGCCGGTTCCCTGGACGTGGAAGCGCCGTTGCTCAACTCGCTGATGCGCAGCAACGAATCCCAGGTGCAGAACGCTTTCGACATCGTCTCCAGCCACGACAAACGCAAAGTCGCCCTGCTGGGCCTGAGCTTCAAGGCCGGCACCGACGACCTGCGCGAAAGCCCGCTGGTTGACCTGGCGGAAATGCTGATCGGCAAGGGCTACGACCTGAGCATCTACGACAGCAACGTCGAGTACGCCCGCGTTCACGGTGCGAACAAGGACTACATCGAGTCGAAGATCCCTCACGTCTCGTCCTTGCTCAACGCCGACTTCGACGCGGTGATCAACAACTCCGACGTGATCATCCTCGGCAACCGTGACGAGAAATTCCGCGCCTTGGTGCAGGACGTTCCACACGGCAAGCAGGTGATCGACCTGGTTGGCTTCATGTCCAAGGCCACCAGCGTCAACGGTCGCACCGAAGGTATCTGCTGGTAAGCCCCCTGTAGGAGCGAGCTTGCTCGCGATGCACCTGAGAACACCGCTGGGTATCAGATACCCAGCGTCATCGTTGGCGACCATCGCGAGCAAGCTCGCTCCTACAGGTTTGTACGCCTGCGTTAACCCGAGATCTAGACGGATGCAGATTATGCACAGGCTAAAACACGGCCTACTCCAGGCCGCCGGTTGGCTGTTCTACCTGAGTTTACTGATGGGCCTCGCCATGGCGTTGCCCGTGTCCACGTTCGACTCCGAGTCGAAGGACTTCATTTTCCTGATTGGCGCCGTGGGTATCTGGCGCTATTCGATGGGTGCCACGCACTTTGTGCGCGGCATGATTTTTCTCTACATCGTCTACCCGCACCTGCGGCGCAAAGTGCGCAAGCTGGGCAAGGCGGCGGACCCGTCCCACGTGTTCCTGATGGTCACCAGTTTCCGTATCGACGCGCTGACCACCGCACAGGTCTACAGCTCGGTGATTCGCGAAGCCATGGAATGCGGCCTGCCGACCACCGTGGTCTGCTCCATCGTGGAAATGTCCGATGAGCTGCTGGTCAAAAGCCTGTGGAAACGGATGAATCCACCGTCGCACGTCAAGCTCGACTTCGTGCGTATTCCCGGCACCGGCAAGCGCGATGGCCTGGCCTACGGCTTCCGTGCCATTTCCCGGCACTTGCCGGATGACCGCGCCGTGGTTGCAGTGATCGATGGCGACACCGTGCTCGGCGAAGGCGTGGTGCGTAAAACCGTGCCCTGGTTCCAGCTGTTCGGCAACGTCGGCGGCCTGACCACCAACGAGTTCTGCGAAGTGCGCGGCGGCTACATCATGAGCGAATGGCACAAGCTGCGTTTCGCCCAGCGCCACATCAACATGTGCTCGATGGCCCTGTCCAAGCGCGTGCTGACCATGACCGGCCGCATGTCGGTGTTCCGTGCCACTGTGGTCACCAACCCGGAATTCATCGCCGACGTGGAAAGCGACTCGCTGCAACACTGGCGCCTGGGTCGCTTCAAGTTCCTCACCGGTGATGACAAGTCGAGCTGGTTCAGCCTGATGCGCCTGGGCTACGACACGTTCTACGTGCCCGACGCGGCGATCAACACCGTTGAACACCCGCCGGAAAAGAGCTTCATCAAGGCCAGCCGCAAACTGATGTTCCGCTGGTACGGCAACAACCTGCGGCAGAACTCCCGTGCCCTGGGCCTGGGGATCAAACGCCTCGGCGTGTTCACTTCGGTGGTGCTGTTCGACCAGCGCGTGTCGATGTGGACCTCGCTGCTGGGCCTGACCGTGGCACTGATCGCCAGCTTCAAGTACGGCACCGCGTTCATCCTGGTTTACCTACTGTGGATCGGCATCACCCGATTCATCCTGACCTTGTTGTTGTCGTGCTCCGGACACCGGATCGGCCCGGCCTACCCGGCGATTCTCTATTACAACCAGATCGTTGGCGCGCTGGTGAAGATCTATGTGTTCTTCCGCCTCGACCAACAATCCTGGACTCGCCAGCCCACTTCCCTGACCCGTGATCTCGCCAGCTTTCAACGTTGGTTCAACACCTGGTCGTCTCGGACCATGACCTTCTCTGCCGGCAGCATTTTTGTCGCCGTGCTGCTGTTGATGGTCTGACCGAACTCGCCTGAATTAACTAGGAAAACGCCCTTATGAATACCGCCGTCAACGCCAACGTAGTGCACGAATCCGAAGCCCAGCGCCAACACGCCCGCGTGAAAATCCCGGCCAAGTTGCGTTTCTTCGGCCCTGACCGGACGCCGGTCGAAGCTCGGGTGATCGACCTGTCCGCTGGTGGCCTGGCGTTCAACGCCGGTCAATTGCCACTGAAGATCGGTGACGTGTACAAGGCCCGCCTGCAATTCGTCATCGACAACCTCGGCCTGGCCATGGACGTCGAGTTGCAGGTCCGCTCCTTCGACCGCCAGACCGGACGCGCTGGCTGCCAGTTCCAGAACCTTGAGCCGCAGGACATTTCGACCCTGCGCCACCTGATCACTTCGCACCTGGCTGGCGACATCGTCAGCATCGGCGAAGTACTGGCAACCCTGCAGCGCGACAACTTCACCAAGGCACGCAAGCTCAAGGACGGCGGCCACGGCATGTCCGCGTTCGGACGCATGAAAGCCGTGACCTTCAGCCTGGGGATCTTCGTTGTCGGCCTGGCTGCATTCGGCTTTGTTTTCAAATCCGTGTACGGCATGTACTTCGTCAGCCATGCCCAGGCCGGTCTGGTCAGCGTGCCGGGCGTGAACATCACCATGCCTCGCGACGGCACCGTGCAGAGCCTGGTGAAAGCCGACGGCGTGGCCGCCAAGGGCGCACCGCTGGCGACCTTCAGCACCAGCATGCTCGACGTGCTCAAGGGCCATCTGGACGAAGACCAACTGCAACCGGCCAAGGTTGAAGAACTGTTCGGCAAGCAGATGACCGGCACCCTGACTTCGCCTTGCGATTGCACCGTGGCCCAGCAAATGGTCGCCAACGGTCAGTACGCCAGCAAGGGTGACGTGATCTTCCAACTGGTCCCGCGCAACAGCGAAGCCAACGTTGAAGCGCGCTTCTCCTATCGCCAGTTCGGCGACGTGCGCCCGGGTACTTCGGTGCGCTTCCAGATCGCCGGCGAAGACCAGACCCGCACCGGCAAGATCGTCAGCAGCACCAGCCTGAAAAGCGCCGACCTGTCCTCCGACATTCGCGTGCTGATCCAGCCGGACGAAACCCTGGACAGCTCCCTCGCCGGCCGCCCGGTTGAAGTGAACAGCGACCGTGGCCCAAGCCTGAACTGGCTGATCGACAAAGCCATGGCTGTCGGTCTTTAAGTCGAGGACATGCCTGTGACTACTCCAACCCTCAACACGCCGCCGACCCTGTGGGAGCGAGCCTGCTCGCGATGGGATCGACGCGGTCTGTCTGATGCACCGAGTTGCCTGCATCGCGAGCAGGCTCGCTCCTACATGGGTCCGCTGTGTGCCGTTGCATTGGCAGTGAGCCTGGCCGGTTGCGCCGGCCTGCCCGACCAGCGCCTGGCCAACGAAGCCCTCAAGCGTGGCGATACCGCCACCGCCGCGCAAAACTACCGGCAACTGGCAGACCTGGGCTACAGCGAAGCACAAGTCGGTCTGGCCGATATCCAGGTCGACAGCCGTGACCCGGCGCAGATGAAACAGGCCGAGGCGACCTACCGCGCCGCGGCCAGCGTTTCTCCGCGCGCCCAGGCACGCCTCGGTCGTTTGCTGGTGGCCAAGCCCGGCTCCACCGAAGCCGAGCAGCACGAAGCCGAAACCCTGTTGAAAAAAGCCGCCGCCGCGGGCGAAGGCAACACGCTGATCCCGCTGGCGATGCTGTACCTGCAATACCCGCACAGCTTCCCCAACGTGAACGCGCAGCAGCAGATCAGCCAATGGCGTGCCGAGAACAAACCGGAAGCCGGCCTGGCGCAAGTGCTGCTCTATCGCACCCAGGGCACCTACGACCAGCATCTGGATGACGTGGAAAAAATCTGCAAGGCCGCGCTCACCACCAGCGACATCTGCTACGTCGAACTGGCCACGGTCTATCAGAAACAGGCCAAGCCAGAGCAACAGGCCGAGCTGATCAAGCAGATGCAAGCGGCTCACGCTCGCGGCAACGTTTCGGCACAACGTGTGGACAGCGTCGCCCGCGTGCTCGCCGATGCGTCCCTGGGCAAGACCGACGAGAAAACCGCGCAGTCGCTGCTCGAACCGATCGCACCGGGCTACCCGGCATCGTGGGTCACCCTCGCGCAACTGCTTTACGACTTCCCCGAACTGGGCGACGTCGACCAGATGATGAAGTACCTGGACAACGGTCGCGCCGCCGACCAGCCCCGCGCTGAACTGTTGCTGGGCAAGCTCTACTTCGAAGGCAAACTGGTACCGGCCGACGCCAAGGTCGCCGAGGCGCATTTCCAGAAAGCGGTCGGTCGCGAAGTCGCTGCCGATTACTACCTCGGTCAGATCTATCGCCGTGGCTACCTGGGCAAGGTCTATCCGCAAAAGGCCCTGGACCATCTGTTGACCGCTGCGCGCAACGGCCAGAACAGCGCCGACTTCGCCATTGCCCAACTGTTTTCCCAAGGCAAGGGCACCAAGCCTGATCCGCTGAACGCCTACGTCTTCAGCCAATTGGCCCTGGCCCAGAACACTCCGCAAGCCACCGAGCTCGCACAAACCATCCAAACGCAATTGCCGCCCGAGCGGTTGGCCGAAGCCCAACGCCTGTTGAAACAAGAACAGGCCGTGCGCGGTGCCCTGAGCCCGAACACGCCGGAGCTGAACGCCCTGCAAGAAGAAGCCAGCGAGGAATCGAAATGAAGTTGAATCCATTCATGAAGGCCGGCATCGGCCTGACATTCGCGCTGATCTGGTCTTGCCCGACGCTTGCTGCGATGACTGAAGAAACCAAGAACTTCGGCCTGGACGTGAAAATCACCGGCCAATCCGAAGACGACCGTGACCTCGGCACCGCCCATGGTGGTGACGTCAACGGCGTCGGTCTCGACCTGCGTCCGTGGGTCTACGGCGAAAGCGGCGCGTGGAGCGCCTACGCCATGGGTCAAGCGGTGACGTCCACCGACATCATCGAGACAGACACTCTGCAACAATCCGATGGCGCCGAGAACACCGACAACGGTGATCGCGAGACCAAGAAAAACTACTTGGCCATGCGTGAGTTCTGGGTCGGCTACAGCGGCTTCACGCCTTACCCCGGCGAGATCCTGAAGCTCGGTCGCCAGCGCCTGCGCAACGACGACGGCCAATGGCGCGACACCAACATCGAAGCCCTGAACTGGACCTTCGACACCACCTTGCTGCGCGCCAACGTCGGTATCGCCGAACGCTTCAGCGAGTACCGAACCGACCTCAAGGAACTGTCGCCACAAGACAAGGATCGCCTGCACGCCTACGCCGATGCCGCGTACCAGTGGACCCCGGGCAACTGGGTCGGCATTCGCGGTCATCACACCCATGACAACGGCAAGCTCGACTACCCGGAGCCGGGTGTGCCGGCCGATTCGCTGGACAAGAAACAGAACGGCGACATCAGCTGGCTCGGCCTCACCGCCGACAGCGACGCCTATAACTGGCGCAATACCAACACCGTCAATTACTGGGGCAGCATCACCGGCATGAGCGGCGACATCGACAAGGTCAATCCGCTGAACGCCGATGGCACGTCGCCGGCTGAAGCCAAGCGCGGTGAAGACCTCAACGGCTGGGCCACTGATGTCGGCGTGCGTTTGCGCCTCGATCCGCAATGGCAAGTCGGTGCCGCCTATGCCCGCGCCAGCGCCGAGTACGAACAGAACGGTCTGGAAAGCAACCGCTCGAACTACACCGGCACCCGCTCGCGAGTGCACCGTTTCGGTGAAGCCTTCCGTGGCGAAATGAACAACATGCAGACCGCCACCCTGTTCGGTTCGTGGATGCTCAACGACGAATACGACGCCAGCCTGATCTACCACAAGTTCTGGCGCGTCGACGGCAACAAGCCGGTCGGCAGCAACGGTATTAACGCCGTCGAGAACAACACCGACGATGTCACCGGCGCGATCCTCTCCAGCACTTCGCTGCCGCTGAACGATGGCGAGAAAGACCTCGGTCAGGAAATGGACTTGGTGGTCACCAAGTACTTCAAGCAAGGCTTGCTGCCCGCCTCGATGAGCCAAGCGATCGATGAGCCTTCGGCCCTGGTGCGCTTCCGTGGTGGCGTGTTCAAGCCGGGCGATGCCTATGGCAAGGAAGTCGATTCGTACATGCACCGCGCGTTCATCGACGTGATCTGGCGCTTCTGATGCACATTGCGAAGGGAGTCTCCCAGATGAATCATCCAGCCCGAAAAGGCTCGATCAGCCTGTTGGCCGGCGCGATGCTGCTGGCCAGCGCGACTGCCTTCGCCAATGTGGAACCGGCGAAGCCGGCAACCATGGCCAAGGAGCTGCAACAGGCCAAGACCTACACCGTCAGCAGCGCGCCAACCGCGCCGCTGGAACTGGCCACGCCGAAACTGCCGGACGTTTCCGGCTACACCGCCGAAGCCATCGCCGCGAAAGTCGTGCGCAGCAAACCGGGCAAGATCAGCCTGCGCCGGATGATGCAGGAAGACGCCCTGAAGGACTTCATCGGCGGCGACAACAAGATGGCCGAGTGGGTAGTGCGTCAGCACGGCATCCCCCAGGCGATCTTCGTCGACGACGGCTACATGAACCTCAAGGACCTGGCGAAAAAGGTTCCCAAGCAGTACTTCAGCGAAACCTCGCCGGGTGTGTTCCTCTCCCGGTTGCCGATCGTGGTCGGTCGTCACGGCATCCTTGAAATCGACAAGCAGACCCAGGAACTGCGCCTGTCCCAGGAGGGCGGTGCGTTCCTGGTCAACGACGGCCAGCTGTTCGTGCGCGACACCAGAATCACCGGCTGGCGCGAGAAGGACAACGGCCCGGCGACGTTCAATTCGCCGAAGGAATTCCGCCCGTTCCTGCTGTCCTGGGGTGGCACCGAGACCTACATCGCCAACAGCAAGATCGCCAGTTTCGGCTACGCCAACAGTAAGTCCTATGGCGTGAGTATTTCCCAGTACACGCCGAACATGGCCAAGGTGCTCAAGCGTCCCGAGCCGACCGGCTGGATCGTCGGCTCGGAATTCTCGGACATGTGGTACGGCTTCTACTGCTACGAAACCCGCGACTTCGTGGTCAAGGGCAACACCTACAAAGACAACATCGTCTACGGCATCGACCCGCACGACCGTTCCCACGGTCTGATCATTGCCGACAACACGGTGTACGGGACCAAGAAGAAGCACGGGATCATTATTTCCCGTGAGGTCAACGACAGCTTCATCTTCAACAACCGCAGCTACGACAACAAGTTGTCGGGCCTGGTGATCGACCGGAACAGCGTCAACAACCTGATCGCTCACAACGAGATCTACCAGAACCACACGGACGGCATCACCCTCTACGAGAGTGCCGACAACCTGCTGTGGGGCAACAAAGTCGTCAGCAACCGCCGCCACGGCATCCGCATTCGTAACAGCGTGAACATTCGCCTGTACGAAAACGTCGCCATGGCCAACGGCCTCACCGGCGTCTACGGCCACATCAAGGACCTGAGCAACACCGACCGCGACATCAAGCTCGACCCATTCGACGCCCAGGTGTCGCTGATCGTGGTGGGTGGTGAGCTGGCGGCCAACGGCAGCGGACCGCTGTCCATCGACTCGCCGCTGAGTGTGGAGCTGTATCGCGTGTCGATGCTCGCGCCGACCAAATCCAGCGGCATCAGCTTCACCGGCATCCTTGGCGAACGTCAGGATGAAATTCTCGACCTGCTGGTGCGCCAGCAGAAAGCCGTGCTGATCGACCCTGTCGAACGCCAGACCGAAATGCGGGACTGAGGATAATTTTATGCACCCACACTTGATCAAATTACTCAGCCTGTCGGCCCTGACCGCCGGTATTCTCGCGGCCAGCGGTGGCGCGCGTGCGGATGAAATCCAGGCACCAAAGTTCTCTGCCGAACCGTGCTGCAGCCTGTGCCCGGCTGCCCACGATGCGAAGAACTACACCACCCGCTATCAGCAGAACTTCACCACGCTGGTGCAGGCCCAGGGTGACTGGCTGTTCCGTACGCAAGAAGACTTGCGCACCGAATTCGACACCACGCCCGCCGGCTACAAACGCATGAAGCAACTGCACGATGCGTTCAAGAGCAAAGGCGTGGAACTGGTTGTCGTGTACCAACCAACCCGTGGCCTGGTGAACCGCAACAAGCTCAATCCGGCGGAGAAAGCCAGCTTCGATTTCGACAAGGCACTGAGAAACTACAAGACCATGCTCGGTCGTTTCGCACAGATGGGCTATGTCGTCCCGGACCTGTCGCCGCTGACCAACGAGTCGTTGCCCGACACCCTGCCCGCCCACGATTTCTACTTCCGTGGCGACCAGCACTGGACCCCGTACGGTGCCCAGCGCACGGCGAAAATCGTCGCCGAGAAGGTCAAGCAGTTGCCTGAATTCGCCGACATTCCCAAGCGCGAATTCGAGACTAAAAAATCGGGGCGCATGGGCAAGACCGGAACCTTGCACAACATGGCCGGTCAACTCTGTGGCACCAGCTACGCAATCCAGTACATGGATCAGTTCACCACCGAGCCGAAGGGCGAAGCAGGTGATGGCGATCTGTTCGGTGATTCCGGCAATCCGCAAATCACCCTCGTCGGCACCTCCCACAGCGGCAAGAACTACAACTTCGCCGGTTTCCTCGAAGAGGCCATCGGCGCCGACATCCTCAACGTGGCATTCCCCGGCGGCGGCCTGGAAGGTTCGATGCTGCAGTACCTGGGCAGCGACGAGTTCCAGAAGAACCCGCCGAAGATTCTCATCTGGGAATTCTCACCGCTGTACCGCCTCGACCAGGAAACCATCTACCGCCAGATGATGGCGCTGCTGGACAACGGTTGCGAAGGCAAGGATGCGCAGATGTCCGGCAGCACCACGCTCAAGCCGGGCAAAAACGAGTTGATGGTCAACAGCAAAAACATGGACCTGCGCAACAGCAGCCACCAGGTCGACATCCGCTTCGCCGACACCTCGGTGAAAACCCTGCAAGCCACCCTCTGGTACATGAACGGTCGCCACGAGGACATCAAGATCGACAAACCGGAAACCTCCGAGACTGACGGGCGTTTCGCTTTCGAATTGCGCACGGATGAAGACTGGGCCTCGCAGAACCTGCTGGCCGTCGAAGTCCAGGGCCCCGAAGCCGGTGCCGCGCCTCAGAAAGTCGAAGCGAAAATTTGCAAACGCAACGTATTCCCGGGCGCCGAGCAGCGTACTGCTTCGGTCGGGCAATGAGGTCTGCTATGCGCTATCCGAAATTTTCAACGCTGTTGGCACCCACGCTCCTGAGCCTGGCGATGTTCGCCGGGGCCACGCAAGCGGCGGCGCCACTGCGTCCACCCCAGGGCTATTTTGCGCCTGTGGATAAATTCAAGACGGGCGACAAGAGCGAAGGCTGCGATGCGATGCCGACGCCGTACACCGGCTCGTTGCAATTTCGCAGCAAGTACGAAGGTTCGGACAAGGCCCGCGCGACCCTGAACGTGCAGTCGGAAAAAGCCTTCCGCGACAGCACCGCGGACATCACCAAGATCGAGCGCGGCACCAGCAAGCGCGTGATGCAGTTCATGCGTGACGGTCGTCCGGAACAACTGGAATGCACGTTGAATTGGTTGACCGCTTGGGCCCAGGCCGACGCGCTGATGTCCAAGGACTTCAACCACACCGGCAAGTCGATGCGCAAATGGGCGCTGGGCAGCATGGCTTCGGCGTACATCCACCTGAAGTTTTCCGACTCCCACCCGCTGGCCACCCATCAACAGCAAGCGCAGTTGATCGAAGCCTGGTTCAGCAAGATGGCCGACCAGGTGGTCAGCGACTGGGACAACCTGCCGCTCGACCAGACCAACAACCACTCGTACTGGGCTGCGTGGTCGGTGATGGCCACTTCCGTCGCCACCAACCGCCGCGACCTGTTCGACTGGGCGGTGAAGGAATACAAGGTCGGCGCCAACCAGATCGACGCCGACGGCTACCTGCCCAACGAACTCAAGCGTCAGCAACGGGCGCTGGCCTACCACAACTACGCCCTGCCGCCGCTGGCGATGATCGCCAGTTTCGCTCAGGTCAACGGTGTGGATCTGCGCCAGGAAAACAATGGTGCACTCAAACGCCTCGGTGACCGGGTGCTGTCGGGGGTGAAAGACCCGGATGAGTTCGAGAAAAAGAACGGCAAGGAACAGGACATGACCGACCTGAAGGAGGACATGAAATTCGCCTGGCTCGAACCGTTCTGCTCGCTCTACACCTGCTCGCCCGAGGTGCTGGCGAAGAAACACCAGATGCAGCCGTTCAAGACCTTCCGCCTCGGCGGTGACCTGACCAAGGTCTACGACCCGGCCAATGAAAAAGGCAAGGGTTCCTGACGTAACGCTGTGTACTTGTCACCGCAACCCTGTAGGAGCCGGCTTGCTGGCGAATGGTACGACGCGCTGTACCTGATACACCGCCATCGCTGGCAAGCCAGCTCCTACAGGGGCGGTGTCGAAAGTGAGTTTTATGAGTTGCCCCCCGGATTTCTGTGGGGGGTTTGGGGGGGCCGTTGGCCCTTGACTGTTGGTTCAAACAAGGAGAGATCGGGATGGTTTTTTCGTCCAACGTATTCCTGTTTTTGTTCTTGCCGATCTTTCTCGGCTTGTACTACCTGAGCGGGCAACGCTATCGCAATTTGCTGCTGCTGATCGCCAGCTACGTGTTCTACGCCTGGTGGCGTGTGGACTTCCTCGCACTGTTCGCGGCAGTCACGCTGTGGAACTACTGGATCGGCCTGAAAGTCGGTGCCGCCGGGGTCAGGACCAAACCGGCACAGCGCTGGCTGCTGCTCGGCGTGGCCGTCGACCTGTGCATCCTCGGCTACTTCAAGTACGCCAACTTCGGCGTCGACAGCATCAACGCGATGATGACGTCGGTGGGTCTTTCGCCGTTCATCCTGACCCACGTGCTGCTGCCGATCGGGATCTCGTTCTACATCTTCGAGTCCATCAGCTACATCATCGACGTCTACCGTGGTGACACCCCGGCGACCCGCAACCTGATCGACTTCGCGGCGTTCGTGGCGATCTTCCCGCACCTGATCGCCGGCCCCGTGTTGCGTTTCCGCGACCTGGCCGACCAGTTCAACAACCGCACCCACACCCTCGACAAATTCTCCGAGGGCTGCACGCGGTTCATGCAGGGTTTCATCAAGAAAGTCTTCATCGCCGACACCCTGGCGGTGGTGGCCGACCATTGCTTCGCCCTGCAAAACCCGACCACGGGCGATGCCTGGCTCGGCGCGCTGGCCTACACCGCGCAGCTGTATTTCGACTTCTCCGGTTACAGCGACATGGCCATCGGCCTGGGCCTGATGATGGGTTTCCGCTTCATGGAAAACTTCAAGCAGCCGTACATCAGCCAGTCGATCACCGAGTTCTGGCGTCGCTGGCACATCAGCCTGTCGACCTGGTTGCGCGACTATCTGTACATCACGCTGGGCGGTAACCGCAAAGGCACGCTGACGACCTATCGCAACCTGTTCCTGACCATGCTGCTCGGTGGTCTGTGGCACGGCGCGAACATCACTTACATCGTCTGGGGCGCCTGGCACGGCATGTGGCTGGCGATTGAAAAAGCCATCGGCCTGAACACCTCGCCACGCAGTTTCAACCCGATCCGCTGGGCGATGACGTTCCTGCTGGTGGTGATGGGCTGGGTGATCTTCCGCGCGGAAAACCTGCACGTCGCCGGTCGCATGTACGGCGCGATGTTCAGCTTCAGCGACTGGTCGCTGTCGGAACTCAACCAGGCCAGCCTCACCGGCCTGCAAGTGGCAACGCTGATCGTGGCCTACGTGACCCTGGCGTTCTTCGGTCTGCGCGATTTCTACAGCAATCAGCCACCGGTCAAGACCAAGCCTGCTGTGAACGTCGACGCCGACGGCCCGGCCGCTGCGACCTCGGGAACGATCAAGGCCGTGCCTGGGGATAACCCGGTGAGCATCCATCAGCCTGGCTACACCGTCGGCGTCGAAGCCCAGGTGCAACCGGCCTACTGGACTGCCAGCTGGTCGCGTTACGTGATGCGTGCGCTGGTACTGCTGCTGTTCATCGCCTCGATTCTCAAACTTTCGGCGCAAAGCTTCTCGCCGTTCCTTTACTTCCAGTTCTGAGGGATCTGACCATGACCCGCTCATTACGTATCTTCTACATCGCGCTGTTCCTGGTGACCCTGCTGGTGCTCGGTCTGTGGTCGGTGCGCAGCTTCTTCGGCTTCAGCACCAACGCCGATGCGACGGTGCTCAACGGTCGCTGGACCAAGGCCGTGGAAACCCACTACGACGACGAGTTCCCGATCAAGCGCCTGGGCACCAACCTCTGGGCCGCGCTGGATTTCAAACTGTTCAACGAAGGTCGCCCGGGCGTGGTGCTCGGTCGCGACCAGTGGTTGTACAGCGATGAAGAATTCCACCCGGTGGTCAACGAAGAGCTGAACCTGCAAGGCAACTACGCGCTGGTCGAAGGCGTGCGCCAGACCCTGAAAGAGAAAGGTGTGCAACTGGTAATGGCGGTGGTGCCGGCCAAGGTGCGCCTGTACCCGGAACACCTCGGTGAGGTGAAGCCGGCGAGCATCCACGCCAACCTCTACAAGGACTTCCACCAGCGCCTGGCCGCTGACCGGATTCCGGCCCCTGACCTGCTCGGCCCACTGCAACTGGCCAAGCAGAATGGCCAGCAAGTGTTCCTGCGCACCGATACCCACTGGACCCCGGAAGGCGCCGAGATCGCCGCCAACCGTCTGGCCAAAACCATTGCCGACAAGTACCCGCTGAGCGGCGAGCCGCAGCGCTTCGTCACTGAACCTGCGGAAACCGTCACGCACAAGGGCGACCTGCGTCTGTTCCTGCCACTGGACCCGTTGTTCGAAAACCTGATGCCCAAGGCAGAACCCTTGCAGAAGCGCAATACGGTCGCGGCTGAAGATCAGCCCGCCGGCGGCGACGCCCTGTTCGCCAACACCGAAGTGCCAGTGGCCCTGATCGGCACAAGCTACAGCGCCAACCCCAGCTGGAATTTTGTGGGCGCGCTCAAGCAGGCGCTGCACAGCGACGTGGTCAATTACGCCGAAGACGGCCACGGCCCGATTCTGCCGATGCTCAGTTACCTGAAAAGCGATGCCTTCAAGAACAGCCCGCCACAGGTGCTGATCTGGGAGTTCCCTGAACGATATCTGCCTGTGAACAACGAAATCGGTGACGCCGACCCGCAGTGGGTCGCAGAGCTTAAACAAGCCGGCGCCCGCCAACAAAACGTAGCCATCAACAACAAATCCGAGACGCCCGACCGGGCGCAAAACTGAAAGAGAGGTACTTCCATGACTTTCACTACTACGTATCAAAGTCTCGCCAAGACCTTTGCCCTCGTTGCGGGCATGAGCGTGCTGTCGGTACAGGCCTTCGCCGCCGGCGACGCCGCCCTGTACGGCCCGACCGCACCGAAAGGCTCGACCTTCGTGCGCATCTACAACGCCAGCAACGCCGAAGTCAGCGCCACCGTTGGCAGCACCAACCTGAGCGATGTCGCGCCACTGTCGAGCAGTGACTTCAGCTTCATGCCGGGCGGCGACTACAGCGCCAAGGTGGGTAGCCAGAGCCTGCCGGTGAAACTGGCCGGCGATCACTATTACACCCTGGTCAACAACGCCAGCGGCGCACCGCAACTGATCGAAGAGCCACCGTTCAAGAACAAGCAGAAGTCCCTGGTACGCGTGCAGAACCTGAGCGACAAGGCGCTGACCCTGAAGACCGCCGATGGTAAGACCGACGTGGTGCCGAACGTTGCGCCCAAGGGTCGTGGCGAGCGTGAAATCAACCCGGTGAAGGTCAGCCTGGCGCTCTATGACGGCACCACCAAAGTCGGCGACGTGAAACCGGTCGCCCTGGAACGCGGTGAAGCCGCGGTGCTGTACGTCACCGGCAACGGCAGCAGCCTGTCGCCGGTCTGGGTGAAACGCCCCGTGTCGACGCGCTAACAAATTTTCCGGACTGCCCCATGTCCCCCTGTAGGAGCGAGCTTGCTCGCGAAAAACGCAAGGGCAACGCGTTTACCCAGACAGCGCGCGTTTTCGTTGACGTACATCGCGAGCAAGCTCGCTCCTACAAGGGATCGAGTAGTCAGTTCGGACACGGAACAAAAACAAGAGTGAAACGACAGAACGTTCGTGGCTCTAACCAATCGATTTTCAAGGAGTAACAACATGATTCCGGTGATCTTGTCAGGTGGTAGTGGCTCACGTCTTTGGCCGCTTTCCCGCAAACAATTCCCCAAGCAGTTCCTGGCCCTGACCGGCGAACACACCCTGTTCCAGCAAACCCTGGAACGCTTGGTGTTCGAAGGCATGGACACGCCAATCGTGGTCTGCAACAAGGACCATCGCTTTATCGTCAACGAGCAGTTGAGTGCACGCAAACTGGAAACCCAGCGCATCCTGATGGAGCCGTTCGGTCGCAACACCGCGCCGGCCGTGGCCCTGACCGCGATGATGCTGGTCAATGAAGGTCGCGACGAGCTGATGCTGGTGCTGCCGGCCGACCACGTGCTGGAGGACCAGAAGGCCCTGCAACGCGCCCTGGCCCTGGCCACAGTCGCTGCCGAGAACGGTGAAATGGTGCTGTTCGGCGTGCCGGCTACCAAGCCGGAAACCGGTTATGGCTACATCAAGTCGACCAACGACTCACTGCTGCCGGAAGGCGTCAGCCGCGTCTCGCACTTCGTGGAAAAGCCCGACGTGAAGCGCGCCACCGAGTTCGTCCAGTCCGGCGGTTACTTCTGGAACAGCGGCATGTTCCTGTTCCGCGCCAGCCGCTTCTTGGAAGAGCTGAAAAAACACGATCCGGACATCTACGACACCTGCATGCTGACCCTGGAACGCAGCCATCAGGATGCCGACACCATCAGCTTCGACGAAGCCACCTTCGCCTGCTGCCCGGACAACTCCATCGACTACTCGGTGATGGAAAAAACCCAACGCGCCTGCGTCGTCCCGCTGACGGCTGGCTGGAGCGATGTCGGCTGCTGGTCGTCGCTGTGGGAAGTCAATGCAAAAGACGCCAACGGCAACGTCACCAAAGGCGACGTGGTGATCCAGGACAGCAAAAACTGCATGATCCACGGCAACGGCAAACTGGTGTCGGTGATCGGCCTGGAAAACATCGTCGTAGTCGAAACCAAGGACGCCATGATGATCGCCCACAAGGACAAGGTCCAAGGCGTGAAGCAGATGGTCAACACCCTCAACGAACAGGGCCGCACTGAAACCCAGAACCACTGCGAGGTCTACCGTCCGTGGGGCTCCTACGATTCGGTGGACATGGGCGGCCGTTTCCAGGTCAAGCACATCTCGGTCAAGCCGGGCGCGTGCCTTTCGCTGCAGATGCACCACCACCGCGCCGAACACTGGATCGTGGTCAGCGGCACCGCCGAAGTGACCTGTGATGAAAACGTGTTCCTGCTGACCGAGAACCAGTCGACCTACATTCCGATCGCTTCGGTGCATCGCCTGCGCAACCCGGGGAAGATTCCGCTGGAAATCATCGAGGTGCAGTCGGGGAGTTACCTGGGTGAGGACGATATCGAGCGGTTTGAGGATATCTATGGGCGGTCGACGCCGGTTGAGCGTGGGGTTTCGGTGAAGACTATCGCGCAGTAAGCGATGGGTAAAAACAGCCCCCATTCAGTCCACTGCGTCCCTATTCGCAGTGGACTGGATGGTTTTCATCCACCAAATTCATCCATATTTCAGATCATGTTCAGTGACAGGTTACTAGACGCTGCCGAAGACCTTGCCTTGCTCGCGTTTACATAATCTTTGAGAGGGATCCACGCCCCTTTATGGCGGATCTCTACCGCGTCATGCGGCACATCACCGCCCATATAAAATGTTTCATACTCTCCCTGCCCCAAATAACCCAAAACATTAATTAAACTCGGAACCCTAATTTTTTTATCACGCACCAACCGCTCTGACTCCTCAGAAACAATTCCCGCCATAGTTTTAAAGCCTGCTGATACCGAACTTTTTCCAGTATCAACCCTGACCAACACACTCCCTTCTCGCGTCGAAAAACGTTTGGCCACATTCAGGTGGGGAGTGAAAGACAACACCTTCCCTGAAAGCCCAGCCTGCATTCCACTGTGCTGAATAAGCTGAACCAGAAACTCATCTCCACCAGCGTCCACAGCGCCACTTGCCCTTATCAAACCAGTCGCACTGATTGCAGTATGGTGATGACTGCGATAGAGGTACCCGCCCACCTCCACATTTTGACTCGCGATATTTTTATTAACGGAATCTTTGAAACTATTGAATTTTTCGAAAGTTGAGACTTGCCCCTCTCTTTGAGCAAGAGCAAATATTGCACGTTCGAACACAGGAGCACTTTCCCCAGGAGCATTCGACTTTTTCGACCCTGGACCAGTTGCGCCTTCAGATGGTGTAACCATTTCCTTTAATCGACGATATGACTTTCTCAACCGCTCAAAAAAACCGGATGGAGCCAGTCCCAGAATGTCGACATCCTTTAATGGCGAATTTCTTAGCATTCGGTATAAATTAGAATCAACAACAATTCCTGCTGGATCCGGGTTCAACCAGCGCTGCCACCCCGCCACGTAATACCTGAACCCGTAGTAATACAGCCCCGTCGCATCCCGCTCTTTCCCCGAATAACGCACTGTTCGGTAACTCGCCTCCACCTCCCCGCATCCGGCGAACCACGCGGTGGTGCCGAACGGGTGATAACGCTCCTGGCTGATCACTTCGCCGTCCTTATCAAGCTCCAGGGTGCAGGAGTCCAGATGATCATTCAGGTGGTAGCGCAATTGATCATTGCTCATGCCGTTTGGCGGCTCGGACTCCCAGTGCAATACCCGCACACTGCTGCGCCCGGCGCGGACGCTGATCACTTGCAACACTTCGCCAGTGCCGCTGTGGTGGCGCAGCTCCAGGTTCGGCAGATAACGGGTTTCAGCGATCAGCGTCCGGGCATTGGTGCGGGTCTCACGAATTTTTCGTAGGCGCATTCCGTCGGCACCGTAGACGTAGCTTTCACGATCATTGAGCCCCGAATCACGCTCCACCGGCCGCACTTCGCGTAGCTGGTTGCGCAGGTCCCAGGCCAAGACCTGCCCCCGTTGCAGGTTCAGCAGGTTGCCGTTTCTGTCGAAGCCTCGGCGCAAGTCGTCCTCATCCGGTTCCATCCCTTCCAGCACCGACAGGCAACGGTTGCTGTGTGCCGCTGCAATCAGTCGATGACCATGGCTTTGCGGACCTTCGTGGGTCAACTCCAGCAGATTGCCACCCGCATCGTAGCGATAGGTCTGGCGGAAATTGGCGCGTGGCGCGGGGTCGTCGAAACTCGAAAACTGTGGGCCTTTATTGGCGCCACCCGCTTCCCAACCGGTGGCTTCGATCAGTTGCGAAAGGCTGTCGTAGCAATAGCGACTGACCGGTTCGATACGCTGGTTGCCAAAGTAGCGAATCGGCTGCGCGGCATCTTCGATACTCAGCACATTGCCCACCGGATCGTATTCATAGCGCAGGTCTTGTAGCGCTGCGTTGCCGCGCTGGGCCTGGAGGCGGGTCAGGCGCCCGTTCTGCGCGTCGTACTCCAGCGTGGTGGTCACTCCATTGCCGGCCACTTCCCGTTCGGTCTGGCCATGGGCGTTGTAGACGATGGCGCTGAGCAGTGTTTTCGCTGTTGTTTCGCCGTTGAGTTGCAGGCCAACCTCGCGTAACTGGCCATCGAGGGTTTGATGGAAGAACTGGCAGTGACCTTTGGCATCGGTTTGCTTGACGACGTCACCCGCCGCGTTGACCAGTGAACGAGTCGTGGCGCCCTCGCCCGGCTCCAGCATCTGATCGCGATCTGCTATCGATTCGGGCCAGTCCGGCAGCGTCAGGTCGATCAAAAAATGCCGCGTCTGCTCCAGCACCGCGCCGTGCAGGCCGAAGTCGGTAAACCGCTGCGTGCCCGCCGAATCATCGTGGCGAATCAATTGGCCGCATTGGTTGTGCTCCGCATGTGCCTGATCGCTCAGGCCATAGCCCAAGCGCTCCGCGCACACCGCGTCGCCGTCCCCTGCCTGCTCGAACACCGACACCGGGCGCAACTGAGCGTCGTATTGCATCCAGCGCTGAGAGCCTCGGCCATCCCAGGCATGAACCGATTGCCCCGCCTCACCCAACAACACAACACGCCACCCGGCATCGACGCTATCCGTACTCAACACCGCGCCAGACAGGGCATAAACCGTTTGCAAACTGGCCGGTGCCGACGCGTCCAGAAACAGCCGTGGATCCCACTGCGCAATCGCGCGCCCCGCCCAATCATGGGCCGTGCGGTTGACCCGTGCCTGAGGGGGCACGCCGTTAATGTCACGCCAGTAACCCACGGCGCGTACGGGTAACCCACGAGGGTCACTTGCCGTCAGGCTGGGGGTATGGCGGTGAATTGAAAGGGTTGCTTGCACTGTAGCCGCTCCGGAATCACTCCCCTCATCTAAGCCTGTCTAGCAAATGCCCGGCTACTGTCAGAACTTACAGATCAGACAGACGGCCTTTGACGTCATGACCACACCCCGCCCATCGCCAACCCTACCTGCGCTTAGGTAGGATGAGCCTCTCTACTCCCGAGATTTACGTCATGTTCATCGGCGTCCTGCTGGTCATCACTTGGCTGATACTGTTGCTGCGCTATCCGGCCAAGGCCTTGCCCGTTTCCATGGCCGCCGCCGTGGGGCTGGGCCTGGTCGCCACTTGGGTCATCTGGATGGACCACCGCGAACTCAAGCAGCTGCAACGCCTGGAATTACGCATCAGCTATGCGCCGCAACACTGCCCAGCCGACCGTCCGTTGAAACTGACGATGAACAACGGCAATGACGTGCCGCTGACGGAACTGCGCTGGCGGGTCGCGGCGTATGCACCGGGCGACACGGTGAACCTGGCCGACAATCAATACACCGCCCCGCGTTATCGTGGCCCCGGCGAATTGCAGGCCGGTGGCAACTGGGAAGACTGTTTGCCGCTGCCGCCATTGCGCCCCGGCTACCGTCCGGAAACCCTGGAGTTTCGCGCCGAGCGATTGCAGGGTAGTTTTTCCGACTGATCCCTCCCCCCATTGTTTGCACAAGGAATGCGCCATGCCCGTTGCGTTGATTACCGGTTGTTCCAGCGGCATCGGCCGCGCCCTTGCCGATGCGTTCAAGGTCGCCGGTTATGAAGTCTGGGCCAGTGCCCGCAAGGCCGAAGATGTCGCGGCACTCACCGACGCGGGCTTCACTGCCGTACAACTGGATGTCAACGATGCCGCCGCGCTGGAATCCTTGGGCGAGCGAATCAACCAGCAGACTGGCGGCCTCGACGTGCTGATCAACAACGCGGGTTATGGCGCCATGGGGCCGTTGCTCGACGGCGGCGTACCGGCCATGCAGCGCCAGTTCGAAACCAATGTGTTCGCCATCGTCGGCGTCACCCGCGCCCTGTTCCCGGTACTGCGCCGGGCCAAGGGGCTGGTGGTGAATATCGGTAGTGTGTCCGGTGTTCTGGTCACGCCATTCGCCGGTGCTTACTGCGCCTCGAAAGCCGCCGTGCATGCCTTGAGCGATGCCTTGCGCATGGAACTGGCGCCGTTCGGTGTGCGGGTCATGGAAGTACAGCCGGGGGCCATCGCTTCCAGCTTTGCCAAGAATGCCGGCCACGAAGCCGAGCAACTGATCAGTGAGCAATCGCCCTGGTTCCCGCTGCGCGAAGGCATACGCGCACGGGCCAGGGCATCCCAGGACAAACCGACCCCGGCCAGTGAGTTTGCCGCCGGGTTGCTCAAGGCTGTGCAGCAGGACAAGCCACCGCGACTGATACGTCTGGGCAATGGCAGTCGCGCGTTGCCGCTGTTGGCCGGGTTGCTACCGAAAAGCTTATTGGAAGCCGGGTTGATGAAGCGTTTCGGGTTGCGTGGGCAGCTATGAGAACGAGTCGACTCCATCGCGAGCAAGCTCGCTCCCACAGGTTCCGTGTTAACCGCTGACTGTGTGGACAACTCCAATCCCTTGTGGGAGCGAGCCTGCTCGCGAAGGCGTCTGAACAGACACCACAGAATTTCAGGAAACAATATGACCGACTACACCGAATACTTCGACGAAGTGATCCAGGCCCACGTGGCCATCGAACAATGGCTGGCCGAGGAACGCGATGCGTGTGAACTCGAAAAACTGCTGACCCGTTTTTCGCCACAGTTCTCCATGGTCTCGCCCCTGGGTCGAGTGCTGGATTTTGACGCATTGAGCGAACTGTTCACGCTGGCGGGCGGCAAGAAGCTCGGGTTCCGCATCGAGCTCAGCGAGTTGCGTGGCATTGCGCTGTACGATGGTGGCGCCACCGTGAGTTACCGCGAGCAACAGACCGATGCGACCGGGCTGCACTCGGACCGCCGCTCGACCGTGGTGTTCGAAAAGCAAGCAGATGGGCGGGTGATCTGGCGGCATTTGCATGAGACGTTTTGCAAGGGCTGACGCATGCGCTTTTGTGGCGAGGGAGCTTGCTCCCGTTCGGCTGCGCAGCAGTCGTTAAACCGATGAGTGTGGTGTGCCTGAAATGACCTGATGGCAGGTTTTGGGGCCGCTTCGCGACCCAACGGGGGCAAGCCCCCTCGCCACAGGGTTACTCACCCGTCGCTGACTTCACCACCACCGTACAAGTAATCCCCGCCGCCAACACCACCCCCTCCGGCACTTCATCGATGTGAATGCGCACCGGCACCCGCTGCGCCAGGCGCACCCAGTTAAAGGTCGGGTTTACATCGGCGATCAATTCGCGGCTCTCAGGGTTGTCACGATCGTAAATACCGCGCGAGATACTTTCCACATGGCCCTTGAGCACTTCGCCGCTCATCAGTTGCATGTCGGCCTTATCACCGACGCGCACATGGGGCAGCTTGGTTTCTTCGAAGAAGCCGTAGACCCAGAACGAGTTCATGTCGACCACGGCCATTTTCGCCTCGCCGATGCGCGCGTAGTCGCCGCGATGCACGTTGAGGTTGGTCACGTAGCCGTCCACCGCCGCGCGCACTTGCGTGCGTTTCAGATTGAGCTCGGCGGCTTCCAGTTGTGCCTGGGCCTGCTGGTAGTCGGCCAGGGCCGAGTCAGCGAGGTTGCTGGCGTCGTCGCGGTTTTCCCGGGAGATCACCAGGTTGTCCATGTCCGCGCGACGATGGGCGTTGACCTTGCGCATCTCCCAGGTCGCCTTGCGCGAGGCCACCAGGCTTTGTGCCTGCTTCACCGCGAGACGGTAGTGCTCGGGGTCGATCTGCATCAGCAAATCACCCTTCTTCACCAGTTGGTTATCACGCACCGGCACGTCCACCACTTCGCCGGTGACGTCGGCGGCGACGTTGATGATGTCGGCGCGCACGCGGCCGTCGCGGGTCCATGGCGTGTTCATGTAGTGCTCCCACAAGGAGCGGCCGATCCACAGCGCGAGGGCCAGCACCAGCAAGGTCGCGAGCAGACTGAAAAACTTTTTCATCGGGGCATTCTCAGTGATTGAGAGTCAACGGTAGACAGTCAGCGCCAACGCGCCGAACAGACAGGTAAACAGGCTCAGGCGCAACAACGCCGGGTGCCAGAAAAAACGGTACAGGTCGAACCCGGACAGGAACCGGTCCAGTGCCCAGGCAAGCGCTGCCGCGATGAAAAACATCAGGGTCATGGTCGGCATGTACACGCCGTGGAAGGCGATTTCACGAGGCATGTTCAAGTCCTTGTGGCTTGGCGCTGGCACTCGCATTGATGTAGCCGGCGAGCGGTGATTGCGGATCGAGCAGAGAGGTGCGGATGAAGTGCAGGTAGCTCTTCACCCGACGCAATGCCGAGGTGTCGAAGTGCGGGGCGAAGGGTTCGTCGGTGGACTGCACACGGCTGATCGCGTGATCGACGGCGACCAGCGCGCGTTCGAGATTGCTGCTGTTCGGTTGCAGGAACAGCCGCACCAGCGCACGCCCCATCACCCGGATCGCCTGGCGCCATGGCTGGGATTCGGCATAGGCCGGATGCACCGGCAAAATCGCCTGCTCCTTGCGCAATTCGATGATCGCGTGGCCGACTTCCAGCACCACGAACATCCAGCGCAGCAAGTCCCGCTGCACCTGCGGTTGGCCTGCCGCGAAGCCATAAGCCTGATGCACCAGATCGCGGGTACGGCTTTCGAAACTCGAGGCCAGGCCCTTGAGCTTGCCGCTGATGGCGTACACCACCTGACCACGCAAGTCCTGCTCCAGTCGGCGCCACAGCCATCGGCTGTTGGGCGGCAGAATGATCGCACCGGCCGCTGCACACACCAGCATGCCCATCACCATGGCGATGTAGTCGTTGATGAAGGTGTAGGGGTTGTAGACCGTGAGGTTGTCCGGCACTGAACCGGTGCTGAAGAAGATCAGCAAACCCAGGCCGACGCCGACGTATTGCGGCCGCGATGTCAGGAACGAACCCAGCACGATCACCGGTGCAAGCATCACGCACAGCAACGGGAATCCGTCGATCCACGGAAAAATGAAAAACATCTCGACGAAGCCGATCAGCGCCCCGAGCAGCGTCCCGCACGCCATCTGAAAGGCCATGCGTTTCGGGTTCGGGGTGGCGGCGGACAGGCCCACGGTCGCGGCGGCAATCAGGGTCATGGTGGCACCGCTCGGCCAGGCGGTTGCCACCCAGTAGCTGCCCAACACCACCAGGATGAACGACGCGCGAATGCCCGACGCCGCCGCGGCCATCCAGTTGGTTTGCGGGGTGAACGGCTCATCCCAGCGCTCCCGCTCGTGACTGTGATCGGCCAGGGACGCATGGGTCTGCGCATAACCGTGCAGGTCGTCGACGAAGCGATAAAGCAGCTCGTAGGCCGTGTGGAAATCCAGTTGTTCGGCATCGCTCGGATTGCTCTGCTGGAACGTCGCCCGCAGGCTGCGTACCCGCGCCGGCAAGCCTTCCTTGTAGGCGCTCAGCACCGCGACCAGGCGCGCCGCATCGGCGCTGGTCAGGGCGCGACCGCTGAAGCCGTCGAGCAACTCGGCGAGGTCCTGCAGTCCCGGTTTGATCGCGGCTACAACCTGGTCCGCCGCGCTGCTGCGCAGGCGTTCAAGCAGCTGATGCAAGGCATTGAAACGCGTGGTGATGCCCATGAACTCGCTGTTCAGGCGACTGAGCCGGCCATTGCGCCGGCGCATGTGCGGGTCTTCAAAAACAGTAACGCTGCGCAAGCCTTCCAGGCCCACGGCTTCGGCGATGAAACGCACGTTGCCAGCCTCGAACGCCTCGCGCTGACTGCGACCGCGCAGGCCGTCGGTGACGAACAGGGCGAACACGCCGAAGCGCTGATACAAGGCATTGCGCATCGCCGCACTCGCCGATTGCGGCAGGATGGCGACGCTGACCACGGTCGAACAGAGAATGCCCAAGGAGATTTCCAGCACCCGCCAGACCGCCGCCATGAAGGCGCCATCCGGATGGGCCAGCGCGGGCAAGCCGACCATCGCGGCGGTGTAGCCGGCGAGTACGAAACCGTAGGCGCGGAAGTTGCGGCAGCGGGCGGCACCGGCGGTGCAGATACCGACCCATATCGCCAGCGAACCGAGGAACAGTTCAGTGTTCTGCGCAAACAGGGCGATCAGCGCGACCATCACCGCCGACCCGGCCAGGGTGCCGAGAAATCGATAGAAACTCTTGGCGAACACCTGGCCGCTCTGCGGCTGCATGACGATGAACACGGTGATCATCGCCGTGCGCGGTTGCGGCAGCTCCAGGCGCATGGCCAGCCATAGCGTCAGGAACGCGGCGAACAGCACCTTGAAGATATAGACCCAGGTCACGCCGTCGCTGCGTGCCCAGTCGAAGAAACCCCGGCGCCATTCCAGGGAGTAAAGCCATCGCAAAGGGGCGGGCAAGAGAGTCATCTATTCCTGCTCAATAATTTCCAGTGAAAACCGCAACCTGTGGGAGCGAGCCTGCTCGCGAAGAGGGAGTGTCAGGCAGCATAAATGTCGTCTGAAACATCGCCTTCGCGAGCAGGCTCGCTCCCACAGGTTTTGTGTTCAACGCAAAAGGCTCGGGGTTTTCGGCGCCTGGGTCTGGCTGTCCTTCGGCACGTCATTACCGGCCCCGAGGCCACCGCCGAGCGCCGTGACCAGTTCGGCATGGGCGCTCAAGCGCGCCGCCTGAACCTGCTGCTGCACTTGCTGCTGCTTGAACAACAGAGTCTGCGCGTTGAGCACATTGAGGTAGTCGGTCAGCCCGCGCTGGTAGGCGATCATCGCGATGTCGTAGGTCTTCTGTGCAGTAGCCACCGACTCGGCGGCGAAAGCCTGCTGCTTGTCCATGGACTCGCGGCGGATCAACTGGTCGGAGATATTTTTCAGGGCATTGACCAGCGTCTGGTTGTACTTGGCCACGGCGATGTCATACCCGGCCGAGGCTTCGCCCAACTCCCCACGCAAACGTCCACCATCGAAGATTGGCAACGAAATCGCCGGCCCCACGCTGTAGTTGAGTTTCTTGCCAGTCAGGAACTCCAGAGCCCCACCGCCGGTCGCCATGTAGCCGAGGCTGCCGACCAGATCGACGTTCGGATAGAAACCGGCATGGGCAACATCAATGCCCCGCGCCTGCGCCGCCACTTGCCAGCGGCTGGCAACCACGTCCGGGCGTTGGCCGAGCAATTGCGCTGGCAACGAGGACGGCAGTTTCAGCGGCGCACCCAGCGACAGGGTTGGCCGCTGCAACTGCGCGCCCTCCCCCGGGCCCTTGCCGGCGAGGGCTACGAGTTGATTCCGGCTCAAGGCGATTTCTTCGTCGAGGGCGTCGATCTGGCGATGGGTTTCCGGCAGCGGCGTCTCGGCCTGGCTGACTTCGAAATGGGTGCCGATGCCCCCGCTCAGGCGTTTTTGCGCCAGCTCGAGAATCTGCTGTTGCTGCTTCAAGGTCGCTTTAACGATGTCCCGCTGGGCGTACTGCAACGACAGCTCGATGTAGACCCGTACGATGTTGTCCTGCAATTCGAGCTGGGCCTGACGCGCTTCGGCGACGGTCATGTGCGCCATGTCCACGGCGCGTTCGGTGGCATTGCTTTCGCGCCCCCAGAGGTCCAGGGCATAACTGAAACCCAGCGCCGCGTTGTTGTCCCAAGTGGTGCTATTGGCCAGCTCGCCGGGGCCGTAGAACTGGTCGGTCGGCCAGTTGTGGCGCTTGAGGGTCGTATCCCCATTGATCTGCAGCGACTCGGCCGCTTCGGCGACACCGGCCATGGACCTGGCCTGACGTACCCGGGCGGCGGCCATGGCCAGGCTCGGGCTGCCTTGCAGGGCGAGGTCGATCCAGCGATTCAGTTGCGGGTCGCCATAGGCTTGCCACCATTGCGCGATGGGCCAGTTCGCATCTTGCGAGGCGCTCTGGATCGCTTCGTCGGTGGCCAATGAATTGGCCTCCAGCGCCTTGCCCTGTGGGGCAATACCTCCGGTTCCGATGCAGCCGCTGATTGCCAGGGTTAAAGCCAAAACACTGAGCGGCTGAAGCGCTCTGCTGATGCGACGCGGCACTGCTGCGATTTCCTGAAATAGGGGGAAACAAGGAGATCTTGTAGGAGCCAGCTTGCTGGCGATACCGACACCTCGGTGCGTCTGGGTGAGCGCAGCGATGCCATCGCCAGCAAGCCGGCTCCTACTGTCCATGCAATTCTATGGGTGGGCTTTGATGGCGATAAGCTGGGATTCTTGTGAATCTTTGTTACCGTTAACGAGATAATCCGTAAGTCGGGGGTCTCAGTCCCTGAAACTTCGTGTCACAATTTGCCATCGCACCCGAGAGCACCCCATGGACACTTTGCAAAACATGCGCGCCTTCAGTTACGTGGCCGAGGCTGGCAGCTTCACCGCCGCTGCCGTGCAACTGGACACCACCACGGCCAACGTCTCGCGCGCGGTCTCCAACCTGGAAGCCCACCTGCAAACCCGCCTGCTCAACCGAACGACCCGCCGCATCGCCCTGACCGAAGCCGGCAAGCGCTATCTGTTGCGCTGCGAACAGATCCTGGCCTACGTCGAAGAAGCCGAAGCCGAGGCCAGCGACGCCCACGCGCGCCCGGCCGGACAACTGAAAGTGCACACCATGACCGGCATCGGCCAGCACTTCGTGATCGACGCCATCGCCCGCTACCGCAAGACCCACCCGGACGTGACCTTCGACCTGACCATGGCCAACCGCGTGCCGGACCTGCTCGACGAAGGCTACGACGTGTCCATCGTCCTGGCCCGCGAACTGCCGGACTCGGGCTTCGTCTCCCAGCGCCTGGGCATCACCTACAGCATCGTTTGCGCCTCGCCGGCCTACGTCAAAGCCAACGGCTGCGCACAAAAACCCAGCGACCTGCTCAACCACGCCTGCCTGCGCCTGGTCAGCCCGGTGATCCCCCTGGAAAAATGGGCCTTCGACGGTCCTGACGGCCAGGAAATGGTCACCATCAACAGCTCACCGTTCCTGGTGAACTCCGCCGACGCGATGAAATCCGCGATCATCAGCGGCATGGGCGTTGGCGTGCTGCCGCTGTACGCCGCGATAGAGGGCCTGCGTAATGGCACGCTGGTGCGCGTCATGCCCAAGTACCGCTCGCAGGAGCTGAACCTGTATGCGATCTACCCTTCGCGCCAGTACCTGGATGCGAAGATCAAGACGTGGGTGGAATACCTGCGCGGGTCGTTGCCTGAATTGCTGGCGGCGCATCAGGCGGAATTGGCGGCATATGAATTGAGTGGGAGTCTGGGTGGGGTTCGGGTGGCGAATTGATGATCTCTGGGCTTATGGATGGATTCTTTGTGGGAGCGAGCTTGCTCGCGATGGCGTCAGCACATCCAACATCTATGTAAGCGGGTAAGCCGCCTTCGCGGGCAAGCCCGCTCCCACAGAGTTGTGTGTGTGTGTTCCAGGAGACTTAGACCTTGGCCGCCATCGCAGTCACTTCCACACGCATGCCTTCCACCACCAGGGACGCCACGCTACCGCAGCACGGTCGGCCATGTCGGTGGGGTAGATGGTCAGGTGCAAGCTTCCGTCGGCGCGGGCCGGGCTCAACAGTGGGTTCTTTCGTAGCAGGCGCTCGGGTCGGCCACGGCGTCGAAGCGTTGCAACGCCTCGGTACCGCCATTGGCCTGTTGCGCCACCCGCAGGGTTTCGCCTAGACGACTTTGCAAGCCGAGGAACACCCGATTACGTGCCAGTTCGAAGGGGTGTGCAGGGCAGGAAAAATGAAGCTCACTGTTTGCTCTCCGCTGCCTGACGGATCGCTTGTAACTTTCGGAAATCTGGCCTTGAGCGGCCATCCGTTACGACGCTGCCATCGGGATAGGTGAAGCTGGTGTGATTGCCTTTCTTCTTCACCTTTGGCTGCACAGAGGTGACCAGGAAGCCGGAATGCAGGACGGGCTCGAAATACACCTGCCGGGCTTGCAAGGCCTGATACATCACATAAATATCACCCTCACCCTCACCCTCACCCTCACCCTCACCCTCCAAGCTGATCTGTTTTCTGTAGCCTCCAAGAAAGGCTTCACTCAACCACAGGTAATAGTCCTTCCTGATCGTCAAATCGCCATCCACTTTGATAGGTAGTCCAGAACTTCTGGAGGGCCGGTTGTGGTCAAACATCACCACCACTCCCCCGCCCGCGCCGTAAGTCACGTTCTCGCCAAAGCGGGCGGGATTGCCATACGCGACACCAAACATCACATTGCTCAGATGCCACTGACACGCACCGCCACTATCGATCGGCAGCCTGGCCTGGTAAAGATCACTCGCCCCCAGACGTTGCAATTGCACGTCAATACCGTGATAACCCTCCAACTCGATGCGCTCGCCGCTTGCCCCATGGGTGATGTGCTTGCACACCGCCGAGCGGTACATCACTTCCAGGGTTTCCGTTTCGAGTTCCTGGGGTACTTTCACCGTGATGGTCATCTGTTCGCTATCCGCTGGTGGCGCCAAGCTTCGATCCTTGGCGCAACCGCTAAGGCTGACGCACAGAGTGAGTATCGCGATGGGCATTTTCTTGATCATGGTCGGATCCTTGGCGGCGCGGGCCGGGCTCAACAGTGGACTCTTTCGTAGCAGGCTTCCGGGTCGGCCACGGCGTCGAAGCGTTGCAACGCTTCGGCGCCGCCATCGGCCTGTTGCGTCACCCGCAAGGTGTCGCCGAGACGACTTTGCAAGTCGGGAAACACCCGGTTGCGTGCCAGTTCGAAGGGGGTGCGCAGGGCAGGAAAAACGAGGTTCACTGTTTGCTCTCCGCTGCCTGGCGAATCGCTTGTAATTTGCGGAAATTCGGTCCCCAGCGACCATCCGGTTCGACACTGCCATCGGGATAAGTGATGACAGTGTGGTTACCTTCTTTTTTTATCTTTGGCCCGGCCGAATAAACTACAAAGTCAGGGTGCAAGATGGGTTCGAAATACACCTGCCGGGCTTGCAGGGCCTGATACATCAAGTAAATATCGCCATCACTTGTTAAGTTGACAGTTTTTTTATAGGGACCTAAAAACTCCTCATCAACCCAAAGGTAATAGTCCTTCTTGATCGTCAAATCGCCATCTACTTTGATAGGTAACCCGGAACTTCTGGAGGGTCGATTGCGGTCAAACATCACCACCACTCCCCCGCCTGCGCCGTAAGTCACGTTCTCGCCAAAGCGGGTGGGATTGCCATAGACGACACCAAACATCACATTGCTCAGATGCCACTGACACGCGCCGCCGCCATCGATCGGCAGCTTTGCCTGGTAGAGATCACTTGCCCCCAGACGTTGCAATTGCACGTCAATGCCGTGATAACCCTCCAACTCGATGCGCTCGCCGCTCGCCCCATGGGTGATGTTTTTGCACACTGCCGAGCGATACATCACCTCCAGGGTTTCCGTTTCGAGTTCATGGGGTACTTTCACCGTGATGGTCATCTGTTCGCTATCCGCTGGTGGCGCCAAGCTTCGATCCTTGGCGCAACCGCTAAGGCTGACGCACAGAGTGAGTATCGCGATGGGCATTTTCTTGATCATGGTCGGATCCTTGGCGGCGCGGGCCGGGCTCAACAGTGGGTTCTTTCGTAGCAGGCGCTCGGGTCGGCCACGGCGTCGAAACGTTGCAACGCTTCGGCACCGCCATCGGCCTGTTGCGTCACCCGCAAGGTGTCGCCGAGACGACTTTGCAAGTCGGGAAACACCCGGTTGCGTGCCAGTTCGAAGGGGGTGTGCAGGGCAGGAAAAATGAAACTCACTGTTTGCTCTCCGCTGCCAGGCGAATCGCTTGCAATTTGCGGAAATTCGGTCCCCAGCGGCCATCCGGTTCGACACTGCCATCGGGATAAGTGATGACCGTGTGGTTGCCTTCTTTCTTTATCTTTGGCCCGGCCGAATAAACTACAAAGTCAGGATGCAAGACGGGCTCGAAATACACCTGCCGGGCATGCAGGGCCTGATACTTAAGATAAATATGACCTTCACTAGTTAAGTTAACCGTTTTTTTATACGGACCTAAAAACTCCTCATCGACCCAAGGGTAATAGTCCATCTTGATCGTCAAATCCCCTTCGACCGTGATGTCCGCGCCACCGCGTGGCGAGTTGTTGTGATCGAAGATCACCACCACCCCGCCCCCCGCACCATAGGTAACGTTCTCGCCGAAGCGAGCCGGATCGTCATAGGTCACACCAAAAGTCACGTTGCTCAATCGCCATTGACAGACACCGCCACCATCGATCGGTAGCTTGGCTACATAGAGGTCGCTTTGCCCCTCACGCACAGGCTGTATATCGGTACGTTGATAGCCATCGCGTTGATAGGCCTCGCCGAAAGCCGAGTGGTCGGTAAAGGTGCACAGGGTCGAGCGATACATCACCTGCATCGGCCTCGCTACCAGTTCCTTCGGCACTTTCACCGTCACGGTGATCGACTCGCTATCCGGTGGCGGCGCCAGGCTCTGATCCTTGGCGCAACTGCTGAGGCTGACGCACAGGGTGAGTATCGCAATAGGCATTTTCTTGATCATGGTCGGATCCTTGACGGCGCTGGACGGGTTCAACAGTGGGTTCTTTCGTAGCAGGCGCTCGGGTCGGCCACGGCGTCGAAGCGTTGCAACGCTTCGGCGCCACCATCGGCCTGTTGTGTCACCCGCAAGGACTCGCCGAGACGACTCTGCAAGTCGAGGAACACCCGGTTGCGTGCCAGTTCGTCTTCGACAAGGCTTGCGTAGTTGTCCCGGGTCTGCTGTTCGAATTTCTGTCGATCCAGTTGCCGCTTCAACAACGGCGAGCGCTCCGGGTTGATTGACTCCAGCAACTGGCCGTAGATGTACGGCTGATAATTGCTCATGAAGTGATTGCCAATGCCCACGAACCGGCCGGCCTTGGGGTTGCTGAAGGGCGGGAAAAACCTCGCCCGGCTTTCGGCGGTCAACGAGGTGGTGAGGCGCTGCTGCGCCTGCTCGGCCTGCTGGTCGTCGTCGGGGCTCAGGCTCGGAACCAGGTAAAACTTGACCTTTTCCGACAGGCGATAGGCGATGGTGGTGTGGTAAGGCGCGCCGAGCCCGTCCTTGTTGCGGTAGGCGGGGTACGGCGAGCCTCGCCGACGAGTGTGCTGTTCGGCCTTGAAAAACATGGCGATTTCGCCATGGTGACAGAAGGGGTCTCCATGGCGGAACAACTGGCTGGCGGTCAACTGCAGCATCGACCAGCCAAACCCGAGGGTTGTGCCGAGGGGGCCGTAGAGTTTATATAGATGATTGTCCAGCTCCGCTTCGGGCGGCACGCTGGGGATCGGGTCGATGTCGTTGACGTGACGGAAATGCACGACCTCGTTGAGACCCTGTACCGCCTTGAGGGTAAAGGTGCGTGGCATGCCGTAGGTGTACAGCAGTGGATTTCTCTCTTTCAGCGAGGCGGCATGGACCAGACCGAGGGCACCGCCTAGGCTGTGGCCGCAGATGAACAGATTCCTATCTCGAGCTTTTTCAGGAATTTTCTTGCCAAGCTCCTCAGTATAAATCCTACAGGCCAAATCGAACGCATCGCGAAAGCCCAGATGCACGCTGCCCTCCGGCGTCAGATCAGCACAGGGCACCTTGGGCTCGCACAAGGCCTGCACTTCCGGCTTCACCGGACGGAAAGTCGCATCGGTAACCGGATCTGCGAGCCCGCTCATTTCCGTGCCCCGCCAGGCCACCAGTACCTGGCTGGCATTGATGGCATAAAACAGTTGGGTGTCGCCTTCTGGTGGTTGAGCCTGTGTGGTGTCCAACGGTTCAGCGATGGTGTAGCGATCGCTAAAGGGAACATCGGTGACCACGCACGGCAATTTCTGACCGCTGTCCAGAATTATGGGGGTACGCGATAAGTCCAAACATTGCCGCTCGAAGAACTCCTTAACGGAACCCAAGGCATTCTCGGGCCGCGTGCTGTACGCCAAAATACTCATCAGCGCCAGGTTGTAAGCATTGACCAGGCTGTATTCCGCCTGGTGATGCAAGGTCAGCGACCAGGCGCGCAGGGGACAGACTTCCAGCACATGCCGGCGATCGAGATGATCGTCGCCGATGGTAAAGCCGCCAAACTTCGGGTCTGGAAAATGGTAGGCCGGCGGCTGCCTCGGATCGGCCAACGGTGGATCGAAGGTCGGCAGTCGATCGCACAACTGGCCGATGCGCAGGTAGTGATAGCCATGACCGGCTGCGACCGCCTGCTGTTCGATGGGCGAGAAGCCCGAACGCTGCGGACCATACAGCGGCGTGCGATCAGCGAAACCGGGGCGCGCGGGTTCGGCTCGCTCGGCACGCAGGCGACGGGTTTGCAGTTGCTCGGCCAAGGACTCGGCGTCTATCAACAGGGTGATGGCCAGCGGATGCAGGCCGTCAAGACGGATCACCCCCTCGGCATCGCTACGACCCGTGTACTGCGGAATGAAGTCGACACGGGTCGCCTCGTTCAGCGCGCGATAAGGCAAGTTCGCCAGGGGCTCGCCCCCTTCATCGAGCAACTGGAACTCGATCCAGTGCATTTTCTGTTTGCCGCAAATCACTGTCTTGCAGGAGCCCAGTGTGTCCGTACGGTGCAGCCTATCGTTCATGTCAGTCCCTTTACGTGAGTGTTGATCGACCGGTTGGCCCTGGCGGTTGTCGCCATGCCAGATCGGTACCTCGACGAAGCCCGGATTGGGCTCGTGCTCAAGCGCAGGAGAGCTTTCAAGAAGCTGACTGACTTAGAAATAGGAAGCTTCTGAGGGGGGCGTAGGAATCGTCCGGAATGGGACTATTTGACCCGGATTAGAAATGTCTCATGCGGGGCGAAGCATGCAGTGTTCGGCATGAGTTTATTGCGAGTGCATGGATGCCTTCGCTGGTAAGCCAGCTCCTGCCGGAGCACGTATGCGCTTGAGATCAGGTCGGCTGGGCAAGTCGCCATTTAGCGCGCTAATAGTGCCCATGCCGTTCAAACTGTGGGAGCTGGCTTGCCAGCGATGGCGTCGCGCCAGTACCTGGATGCGAAGATCAAGACCTGGGTCGAGTATTTGCGTGGATCGTTGCCGGAATTGCTGGCGGCGCATCAGGTGGAATTGGCGGCGTATGAACTGAGCGGGAGTTTGGGTGGGGTTCGGGTGGCGAATTGACGCGCATACCTGTAGGAGCCTGCACGCGAAAAACCTGAGGGCGCCGAGGTAAATCAGGTTTCCCGCGTTATCGTTGACGTCCATCGCGAGCAGGCTCGCTCCTACAGAGGAGCAACAGCAGATCGGCGCGCAATCCACGCTCTTCACCCGCAGGCTGAGTGGAGGTGTTCATCCGGGGACTGGCGCACATACCTGTGGGAGCGAGCCTGCTCGCGAAAAACCTGAGAGCGCCGAGGTAAATCAGGCTTCCCGCATTATCGTTGTCGTCCATCGCGAGCAGGCTCGCTCCTACAGAGGGGCAGCAGCAGATCGGCGCGCATCCACGCTCTTCACCGGCAGGCTGACGGGGACTGGCGTGCATACCTGTAGGAGCGAGCCTGCTCGCGAAAAACCTGAGGGCGCCGAGGTGAATCAGGCTTCCCGCGTTATCGTTGTCGTCCATCGCGAGCAGGCTCGCTCCTACAGAGGAGCAACAGCAGATCGGCGCGCATCCACGCTCTTCACCGGCAGGCTGAGTGGAGGTGTTCATCCGGGGACTGGCGCACAGCGCCGTTCGACGCAGTCGAACACGCTGCATGTAGGTCGAAGCGAAGCCGACCGGAGGGCAGTATCCCCGGATGGATACCGGAGCGAAGGAACGCCGAGCCTTAGCGAGGGGCCGGACGCAAGGGGCGCGAAACCATAAGTGACCGTTACCGAAGAAACGGATATGCACACGATCCCCCCACAACATGGTCGGCCCAGAGGCCGCCAAGTCCCCCAAACTGACAGAGCCGTCAGTTAGCCGTCACCCTCCTGACCAACAAACAGGTTTATAAAGGAAACTACCCTTCGACCAAAAAACCAGCCCCGGCGCCCCACTCGCATGCGAATCCAGAAAAAATCCGTCCTGCTCGTCGCCCTTCTGATCGCCCTGGCAGCGCTGGGCCTGTGGTACGCGACCAAACCCGCCAAGGCAAAACTCGCCGCCCCCACCGCCATCCCCGTACGCGTGGTCAGCGTCGCCGAAAAAGACGTCCCCCGCTTCGTCAGCGGCATCGGCTCGGTCCTGTCCCTGCACAGCGTCGTGGTCCGCCCACAAATCGACGGCATCCTCACCAAAATCATGGTCAAGGAAGGCCAACTGGTGAAAAAAGGTGACCTGCTGGCCACCATCGACGACCGCTCGATCCGCGCGAGTCTCGACCAGGCCCGGGCACAACTGGGCGAAAGCCAGGCACAACTGCAAGTGGCGCTGGTCAATCTCAAGCGCTACAAATTGCTCAGCGTCGACGATGGCGTATCCAAGCAGACCTACGATCAGCAACAGGCGCTGGTCAACCAGCTCAAAGCCACCGCCCAAGGCAACCAGGCGTCGATTGACTCCGCCGAGGTACAGCTTTCCTACACACAAATTCGCTCACCGGTCAGTGGTCGAGTCGGTATACGCACAGTCGACGAAGGCAACTTCCTGCGCATGACCGACACCCAGGGTCTGTTTACCGTGACCCAGATCGATCCGATCGCCGTGGAATTTTCCTTGCCACAGCAAATGCTGCCAACCTTGCAGGGCCTGATCAACGACCCGCAGCACGCCCAGGTCAAAGCCTACATCGGAGCCGACACCGACGGCGAAACCGGCAACCTGCTCGGCGAAGGCCACTTGACCCTGATCGACAACCAGATCAACGCCAACACCGGCACCATCCGCGCCAAGGCTGAATTCGACAATCCGGGGCAAAAGCTCTGGCCGGGCCTGCTGGTGACGGTAAAGATTCAGACAGCCCTGGATAAAGATGCTCTGGTCGTACCGCCCAGTGTCGTACAGCGCGGCCTCGATCAACATTACGTCTACCGGCTCAAGGGCGACAAAGTCGAAACCGTGCCCGTGCAGATGGTCTATCAGGACAGCGGCTTGAACATCATCAAAGGCGTGCAGGCTGGCGATCAACTGGTCAGCGATGGCCAATCGCGCCTCAAGCCCGGTTCGGTGGTACAGGTGCTGACCGATCCACCACAGGTGGTGCAATCGGAGTCGACACCATGAAGGGCCATGGTTCGGTTTCAGCCTGGTGCATCGATCACCCGGTGGCAACCATTCTGCTGACCTTTGCTCTGGTGCTGCTGGGTGCGATTGCGTTTCCGCGTCTGCCCATCGCGCCGCTGCCGGAAGCGGAATTCCCGACCATCCAGGTCGCCGCGCAACTGCCGGGGGCCAGCCCGGAAACCATGGCGTCGTCGGTAGCCACGCCTCTTGAAGTGCAATTCAGCGCCATCCCCGGCGTGACCCAGATGACCTCGAGCAGCGCGCTCGGCTCGACCAACCTGACCCTGCAATTCACCCTCGACAAGAGCATCGACACCGCCGCCCAGGAAGTCCAGGCAGCGATCAACACCGCCGCCGGCAAGCTGCCCAAGGACATGCCGAACCTGCCGACCTGGCGCAAGGTCAACCCGGCCGACAGCCCGGTGCTGATCCTCAGCGTCAACTCTTCGCTGATGCCCGGCCCGGAGCTCAGCGATTTGACGGAAACCCTGTTGTCCCGTCAGCTCAGTCAGGTCGACGGTGTAGGCCAGGTCTCCATCACCGGTCAGCAGCGCCCGGCGATTCGCGTGCAGGTGTCTGCCGATAAACTCGCGGCGATCGGCCTGACCCTGGCCGACATCCGCCTGGCCATCCAGCAGACCAGCCTCAACCTGGCCAAAGGTGCGCTGTACGGCGAGTCGAGCATCTCGACCCTGTCCACCAATGACCAGTTGTTCCATCCCGACGAATACAGCCAGTTGATCGTTTCCTACAAGGATGGCGCACCGGTTCACCTCAAGGATGTAGCCAAAGTCGTCAACGGTTCGGAAGATGCCTACGTCCAGGCCTGGGCTGGCTCGCAACCGGGGGTCAACCTGGTGATCTTCCGCCAGCCGGGGGCGAATATCGTCGAGACCGTCGACCGCATTCAGGCGGCGTTACCGGCGCTGGAAGCGATGTTGCCCGCCTCGGTACAAGTCAAGGTGCTGATCGACCGCACCCAGACCATCCGCGCTTCGCTGCATGAAGTGGAAATCACCTTGCTGATCGCCATCATGCTGGTGGTGGCGGTGATGGCGTTGTTCCTGCGCCAGCTGTCGGCCACGCTGATCGTGTCCGCGGTACTCGGTGTGTCACTGATCGCCAGTTTTGCCCTGATGTATGTGATGGGTTTCAGCCTGAACAATCTGACGCTGGTGGCGATCGTGGTGGCCGTGGGGTTTGTGGTCGACGATGCGATCGTGGTGGTGGAGAACATTCACCGCCATCTGGAGGCCGGTGACGGCATGCGCGAGGCCGCGATCAAAGGCGCCGGCGAAATCGGTTTCACCGTGGTGTCGATCAGTTTCTCGCTGGTAGCAGCGTTCATTCCGCTGCTGTTCATGGGGGGCGTGGTCGGGCGGTTGTTCAAGGAGTTCGCCCTGACCGCTACCTCGACCATCATGATTTCGGTGGTGGTGTCCCTGACCTTGGCGCCAACGCTGGCGGCGCTGTTCATGCGCGCGCCGGTGCATCACGCCCACGACAAACCGGGCTTCGGTGAACGCCTGTTGGCGTGGTACGAAAAAGGCCTGCGCCGCGCCCTCGCCCACCAGAAAACGATGATCGGTGTGTTCGCGTTATCCCTGGGTCTGGCCGTCGCCGGTTACATCTTCATTCCCAAGGGGTTCTTCCCGATACAGGACACCGGTTTCGTCCTCGGCACCACCGAAGCTGCTGCCGATATTTCCTATGGCGACATGGTGAAAAAACACCTGGCGATGGCCGAAATCGTCGCTGCCGATCCCGCTGTCGAAACGTTTTCACATTCCGTTGGCGTCTCAGGCAGCAACCAGACCATCGCCAACGGTCGGTTCTGGATCACCCTGAAAAAGCGCGGCGACCGCGACGTCTCCGCCAGCCAGTTCATCGACCGGATTCGCCCGCAATTGATGAAAGTGCCGGGCATCGTCCTGTACCTGCGCGCCGGGCAAGACATCAACCTCAGCTCCGGCCCGAGTCGTGCGCAGTATCAATATGTCCTCAAGAGCAATGACGGCGCGACCCTCAGCACCTGGACCCAGCGCTTGACGGAAAAACTGCGCGCCAACCCGGCCTTCCGCGACATCTCCAATGACCTGCAACTGGGCGGCAGCATTACCCACATCAGCATCGACCGCAGCGCCGCAGCCCGTTTCGGCCTGACCGCCAGCGACGTCGATGAAGCCCTGTACGATGCTTTCGGCCAGCGCCAGATCAACGAGTTCCAGACCCAGATCAACCAGTACAACGTGATCCTGGAGTTGGACACCAAGCAGCGGGGCAAGGCCGAAAGCCTCAACTATTTCTACCTGCGCTCGCCCCTGAGCGGGGAAATGGTGCCGTTGTCGGCCCTGGCCAGGTTCGATGCACCGACCATCGGCCCGCTGTCCATCGCCCACGACGGCATGTTCCCCGCCGCCAACCTGTCGTTCAACTTGGCCCCCGGCGTGGCGTTGGGCGATGCGGTGATCATGCTCAACCAGGCCAAGGCCGACATCGGCATGCCGGCCGCTATCAGCGGTAATTTCCAGGGCGCGGCCCAGGCGTTCCAGAGTTCGCTGGCCAGCCAGCCGTGGCTGATCCTGGCGGCGCTGGTGGCGGTGTACATCATTCTCGGCGTGCTCTACGAGAGCTTCGTGCACCCGCTGACGATCATTTCGACCTTGCCTTCGGCGGGCCTCGGCGCGGTGATCATGCTGTGGATCTGCGGCCAGGACTTTTCGATCATGGCCTTGATCGGCCTGGTGCTGTTGATCGGTATCGTCAAGAAAAACGGCATCCTGATGATCGACTTCGCCCTCGAAGCGCAGCGCAATGGCGGGCTGTCACCTGAAGAAGCGATCTTCAAGGCCTGTATCACGCGGTTCCGGCCGATCATCATGACCACCCTCGCCGCCCTGCTAGGCGCACTGCCTCTGATGCTCGGCTACGGCACCGGCGCCGAGTTGCGCCAACCCCTGGGGATCGCGGTGGTTGGCGGTTTGCTGGTGAGCCAGGCGCTGACGCTGTTCACCACGCCGGTCATATACTTGTGGCTGGAGCGGTTATTTCATAGGCACACTCTCTCACCAGCACCTTCGCCCGTACCGGCGCTGGCGACCACAGACTGAGGCGGGGTCATGCGCGTCCTGATTATCGAAGACGAGGAAAAAACCGCGGATTATCTGCACCGCGGTCTGACGGAACAGGGTTACACCGTGGACCTGGCGCGGGATGGGGTCGAAGGCCTGCACCTGGCGCTGGAGAGCGACTACGCGGTGATCGTCCTCGACGTGATGTTGCCGGGCCTCGACGGCTTCGGCGTGTTGCGCGCCCTGCGTGCGCGCAAGCAAACCCCGGTGATCATGCTCACCGCCCGCGAACGTGTGGAAGATCGCATCAGGGGCCTGCGTGACGGCGCCGATGATTACCTGGGCAAGCCGTTTTCCTTCCTTGAACTGGTGGCGCGCCTGCAAGCACTGACCCGGCGCAGCGGCGGTCATGAACCGGTGCAAGTGAGCATCGCCGACCTGTGGATAGATTTGATCAGCCGCAAGGCGACCCGAGGTGGCGCACGGCTGGACCTGACCGCCAAGGAGTTCTCGTTGCTCAGTGTGCTGGCCCGGCGCCAGGGTGAAATCCTCTCGAAAACCGCCATTGCCGAGATGGTCTGGGACATCAATTTCGACAGCGACGCCAACGTCGTCGAAGTCGCGATCAAACGCCTGCGGGCCAAGCTCGACGGGCCGTTCGAAGAGAAATTGCTGCACACCATCCGTGGCATGGGTTATGTGCTGGAGAGCCGTGGTGTCCAGTAACTCGATCGCCCTGCGCCTGAGCGGGATGTTCACGCTGGTGGCGCTTTTAGTCTTTCTGCTGATCGGCTGGGCGTTGTACCAACAGGTCGACAAGGGCCTGGGCCTGCTGCCCGAAGCCGAGCTCGATGCACGCTACAGCGTGCTCGAATCCACGGTCGGCCGTTACGGCACGCCCGAGCATTGGGTGAAGATCAACAACAAGCTCAACCTGCTGAGCGAGGAAGACAAGCGCATCAGTTTCTGGATCATCAGCGGCAATCCGCACTACGAATACGGCAACCTGACCCCACAGATCCGCGCCTTTGCCCAAGGACCGCTGGGCACGCGCGACATGCATCTGCCGGATCACCCGTATCCGCTGAAAGTGCTGGTCAGCGAGTTCCCGGCCAAGGACCAGCGCCCGCCCCTGCGCTTCATGATCGCCATCGATACCGAGACGTTTTTCCATACCCAGCATCAACTGCTTATCGCTCTGATCAGCCTGGCGATCGTCGGCGTATTGCTGGCCTCGGCACTGGGTTACTGGGTGGCGCGGATCGGCCTCAAGCCGCTGATCAAATTGTCCCAGGAAGCCCAGCGCCTGGCCCCGCCGTTGCGCTCAGGACGCTTGCGATTGTCACCGTTGCCGCCGGAACTCGATCAATTCGTCAGCTCGTTCAACTCAACCCTGGAACGGGTTGAGCAAGCCTACTCACGCCTTGAATCGTTCAATGCCGACGTCGCCCACGAACTGCGTTCGCCACTGACCAACCTGATCGGCCAGACCCAGGTCGCACTGACCCGTGGACGCTCCGCCGAACATTACTTTGAAGTGTTGCAATCGAACCTTGAAGAGCTGGAGCGACTGCGCTCGATCATCAACGACATGCTTTTTCTCGCCAGCGCCGATCAGGGCAGCAAGGCGACCAAGCTCACCTCAACCTCGCTGGCCGATGAGGTGGCCACGACCTTGGAATATCTGGATTTCATTCTCGAAGACGCCCAGGTCCAGGTTGAGGTCAGTGGTGATGCGCAGGTGCGTATCGAGATCGCCCATCTGCGTCGGGCATTGATCAATCTGCTGAACAACGCGGTACAGCACACCGCACCCGGGCAGGTGATTGAAGTGCACATTGAGGCCGCTGAGCATCAAGTCAGCATCGGCGTCGCCAACCCCGGCTCACCGATTGCCCGCGAACACCTGCCACGGCTGTTCGAGCGTTTCTACCGGGTCGATGCATCGCGCAGCAACAGCGGCCACAACCATGGCCTTGGGCTGGCCATCGTCAAGGCTATTGCGTTGATGCATGGTGGGGATGTGTTTGTGCGCAGTGACCATGGGATGAATACCTTCGGCATACACCTCCCTCTCTGATTCCCCAATCCCTTGCGGCGAGGGGGCTTGCCCCCGTTCGGCGGCGAAGCCGTCGTCAATCAGATATGCAAGGTGTATCAGGTAAATCGCGGTCGCAGGTTTTGGGGCTGCTGCGCAGCCCGACGGGGACAAGCCCCCTCGCCACAGAAAAGCGCCTGGCATCACAACTATTGCCGTAACCGCAACAGTCCTTTCATGAATCCGCTCTTTTTCCCCTCGCCTCATATCCTTATCTTTGCCCGCACCAAACAGCACTTGCCAAGCAAGAAGGTTTAAAAGATGTCCAACAGTATGGGTATTGCCAGCGCTTTCGTTTTGTCCTCTTTGTTCCTGTCGCCGTTGGCGATGGCGGAAGAATCGCAGACATTCGTCGCGCATAACACCGCACGCGCTGTAGCGTTCGAAGAGCATCAGGTCGAGATGACGGCCAAGGCTGCGCAAGACGCCCAGGCCCCGCAAGCATCCAGCACTCAGGCCCGCTCGGGAGCCGAGAAAGACAGCTGATCCGCACCTGTCCCCCCTGTTTCCATCGACACTTCTCATCGGCTCTTCCCTTTGAAAAGTTGTCGTCAAAGCCGCTGCTGTCAGCGGCTTTTTTTATAGTTCTTCACGCAATCCCGGGAAACTGTAGGGGCCGGCTTGCCAGCGATGGACTCAAGTGCGCCGCGTTTATCCAGTTCATTCGCGTTATCGTTAACGACCATCGCTGGCCAGCTCCTACAGGGACCATGTCCATGCTGAAAATAATGGTGGCGACCCAACTTTCATTGCAGTTTTCGCAACGAAAGACACCACCTCCCCCGCCGTTGATCAATCGTTCTAACAACAGGAACGATTCACTCGGCTGCTACGTTTATGCAACTACGCTTACAACGTCCCTTTAGCAGACGTCAGCCCTATGACCCCAAGCCGCACCGCACATTTTCAAGGCCCGCCCGGGCGACCCGAGATCATGGTGATCTTCGGCAGCACCCTGACTGTCATCTCGATCCTGTGCATCGTCACTTTCCTGCTGATCCGCGAACACGCCAACGCCCAGCAGACCGCTACACGCAGCGCGACCACCATTGCGCAACTGATCGATGCCGATGTCCTGCGTACGGTCGAACTCTACGATATGACCTTGCAGGGCCTGATTGCCGCCGCCCAACGGGACGACCTGAAACAGGTTTCGCCGCAGATCCGTCATCTGGTGCTGTTCGACCGCTCCACCACCGCGCGATACAAGGGTGACATTCTGCTGCTGGACAAGCACGGCGACGTGCTGGCCGATTCCTCGTTGATCGAACCAAAACCGGGCAACTTTGCTGACCGCGATTATTTCCTGGCCCACGCCTTCAATCGTGACGCCGGTATGTTTATCAGCCGACCGTTCAAGCCGCGGTGCGACTGCGATGACAGCGACGAATGGCGCGTCAGTTTCAGCCGGCGCATTTCCTCGCCCACGGGTGAGTTTCTGGGAGTTGCAGTCGCCTCGATGCGCATGAGCTACTTCGATCAGCTGTTCAACAGCCTCGACATCGGCACCGGCAGTACGCTGGCTATCATCAACGATGACGGGGTTCTCCTGGCGCAGAAACCGCACAGGGAAGAAAACTCCATCGGCAAAAGCTTCTCCAACCGGCCCAACGTCATTCGCATGCTGCAAGAGCGCAGCGGCACCTTCGAAAGCGTGTCGAGTGTCGACCATCAACGGCGCCTGTACACCTTTACCCGGGTCGGCAATCTGCCCCTGACCGTCATCGTGGCCCTTTCGATTGAAGAGGTGTTCGCCACCTGGAACCGCACGGCCTATGTGATCAGCGGTGCTACCGGGGTTTTGTGCATCGGTTTGTTGTGGTTGACCTGGCTGCTCTGCCGAGAGCTGCGCCTGCGCCAATATGCCGAGCAGGAATTGGCGCAACTGGCAGCCACTGATGCCTTGACCGGCGTGGCCAACCGTCGATCCCTTGATCAGGCCCTTCGCCATGAATGGTTTCGTGCGCAGCGCAGCGGCAAGCCGTTGTCGTTGCTGATGATCGACGCCGATCACTTCAAGGCCTTCAATGATCGGCACGGGCATCAGGCTGGCGACGAAGCGTTACGGGCATTGGCCGAGGTCATCAACACCAATGTCCATCGCACCACAGACCTGGTGGCTCGCTATGGTGGCGAGGAGTTTTCGGTAGTCCTCGCCGAAACTGACAGTGAAGGCGCGAAGCAGATCGCCGAGAAAATCCGCGAGGGTGTACAAAAACTGCCACTGGTGGATGCCGGTGAGCCGCCGATGAGCGTGAGTATCGGTATTGCCACCTGGACGGCTTCCAGTGATATCAACCTGGAACAACTGCTGTTCAGTGCGGACAAGGCGCTGTATCAGGCCAAGGACGGGGGGCGTAATCGGGTTGTTTGTGCCAGTTGAAATTCCGACGAAGAGGCCAGTCAGGTAACACAAAATTCGAAACATAAAAAAAGGCCACCCGAAGGCAGCCTTTAAAAACTAGAGAGGTTTTTTGCTTACACGGCCGCAACCGGGCGCATGTAAGAGATCGGTGCAGTGCTGGCGTCTTCGAACGTCACAACTTCCCAGGCATCTGTCTGCTCAATCAACTTGCGCAGCAGCTGGTTGTTCAGTGCGTGGCCGGACTTGAAGCCCTTGAACTCACCAATCAGGCTATTGCCCAGCAGGTAGAGGTCACCAATTGCATCGAGAATCTTGTGCTTCACGAATTCGTCTTCATAACGAAGGCCGTCTTCGTTCAGTACGCCATCGGCGTCGACCACAATAGCGTTTTCAACACTGCCGCCGAGTGCGAGGTTGTGCTTGCGCAGGTACTCGATGTCACTCATGAAACCAAAGGTACGGGCGCGGCTGACTTCTTTTACGAACGAAGTGCTGGAAAAATCCACGCTTGCACTTTGGGTGCGGTCACGGAAAACCGGGTGATCGAAATCGATCTCGAAGCTCACCTTGAACCCCTCGAAAGGGACGAAAGTAGCGCGCTTGTCGCCATCTTCCACTGTCACTTCACGCAGGATGCGGATGAACTTCTTGGCGGCGTCCTGTTCTTCCAGGCCAGCCGATTGGATCAGGAATACGAAAGGTCCAGCGCTACCATCCATGATTGGGACTTCGGACGCGGAGAGCTCGACGTAGGCGTTATCGATGCCCAGGCCAGCCATGGCCGAGAGCAAGTGCTCTACCGTGTCCACTTTGACGTCGCCATTGATCAGCGTGGTCGACATAGTGGTTTCACCGACGTTTTCCGCGCGGGCAGGAATCTGCACCACAGGGTCGAGGTCAGCGCGACAAAACACAATGCCAGTGTCGACAGGCGCAGGCTTGAGGGTCAGGTAGACCTTCTCCCCGGAGTGCAGGCCTACACCTGTGGCACGGATAATATTTTTCAGTGTGCGTTGTTTAATCATGGCTTGGGCCGCTTCAGCGCAAATTGCGAACTGGTATCAACAAAGGCTGGCGATGATAGCAGACCGAGCCTTTGCTGAACACCAATCACCTTCATAGCCCTGATACATTCCATCAATCGGCCTGACGACGCAGGAAAGCCGGGATGTCCAGGTAGTCCAGGTCATCTTGCGGATTCATCTTCGCGGCAGTCGCAGCACCGGCCTGGGCCTGGTTGCGCATGACGGTCGGACGGTCCAGGTCACGGTAGTTAACCGCTGGAGCTTCCTGACGAACAGGGGTCTGTTGTTGTGGCTGTGCAGCCATCGAGGTGTGGACGGTGTTGTCGATGACCTTCACAGGCTTCTCGATTTTAGCGCCAAGACCTGTGGCAACGACAGTCACGTGCAGTTCGTCGCGCATGTCCGGATCGATAACGGTACCGACCTTGACCATCGCGTGCTCGGAAGCGAACGCCTCGATGATGCTACCCACGTCGGAGTATTCACCCAGGGACAGGTCGGGACCTGCGGTGATGTTCACCAGAATGCCGCGGGCGCCTTGCAGGTTCACGTCTTCGAGCAGCGGGTTGCGAATGGCCGCTTCGGTGGCCTCGCGTGCACGGTTCGGACCGCTGGCGCAGCCAGTGCCCATCATCGCCATGCCCATTTCGCTCATTACGGTACGCACGTCGGCGAAGTCGACGTTGATCATGCCCGGACGCTTGATGATGTCGGAGATACCGCGAACGGCTCCGGCCAGTACATCGTCAGCCTTGGCGAAAGCCGACAGCAGGCTTGCGTCTTTACCGAGGATGGTCAGCAGCTTCTCGTTGGGAATGGTGATCAACGAGTCGACGCTTTCAGACAGTAGACGGATGCCTTCGTCAGCGATCTGCATGCGCTTGCGGCCTTCGAACGGGAACGGACGAGTCACCACCGCAACGGTGAGGATCCCCATTTCCTTGGCCACTTCGGCAATGATCGGCGCAGCACCGGTACCGGTACCGCCGCCCATGCCAGTGGTGATGAACACCATGTTGGTGCCCTGCAGGACTTCGGCAATGCGCTCACGGTCTTCCAGAGCGGCCTGACGACCTACTTCAGGGTTGGCGCCAGCGCCCAGGCCCTTGGTCACGCCGGTGCCCAGTTGCAGGATGGTGCGCGCGCCGATGCTCTTCAGGGCCTGGGCATCAGTGTTGGCGCAGATGAACTCGACGCCTTCAATGTTGCTCTTGACCATGTGGTTGACAGCGTTGCCGCCGCCACCGCCGACACCGATAACTTTGATTACCGGGCTTGCGGGGATGTTGTCTACGAGTTCGAACATTTTCCCTCTCCTTTACATTCTCTAGTTTTTTCGCCTACTGCGTGCTTCGGTAAAACGGTGTTTCGGTAAATCTTCAGAAATTGCCCTGGACCCACTTCTTCAGGCGGTCCAGCAGCGGAGCCTGTGGCTCTTCGTTGCTGTAGCTGTCGCGGCTGCCGATGCCCGAGAACGAGATGCCGTCGGACTGCTTCTGCAGGCCGTACATCAACAGGCCGACGCCGGTGGAATAGATCGGGTTGCGCACGACGTCATCCAGACCTTTCACGCCGTGAGGCACACCCAGGCGCACCGGCATGTGAAAGATTTCCTCGGCCAGTTCAGTGGCGCCTTCCATCTTCGCGGTACCGCCGGTCAGCACGATGCCGGCCGGGATCAGGTCTTCGTAGCCGCTGCGGCGCAGTTCGGCCTGGATCAGCGTGAACAGTTCGTCGTAGCGCGGCTCGACCACTTCGGCCAGGGCCTGGCGGGACAGTTCGCGCGGCGGACGGTCGCCGACGCTTGGCACCTTGATGGTTTCACCGGCACCGGCCAGTTTGGCCAGGGCGCAGGCGTAGCGAATCTTGATTTCTTCGGCGTACTGGGTCGGGGTGCGCAACGCCATGGCGATGTCGTTGGTCACCTGATCACCGGCAATCGGGATCACGGCGGTATGACGGATCGCGCCTTCGGTGAAGATCGCGATGTCGGTGGTACCACCACCGATGTCCACCAGGCACACGCCCAGCTCTTTCTCGTCGTCGGTCAGCACCGAGTAGGCAGATGCCAGTTGCTCGAGAATGATGTCGTCGATTTCCAGACCGCAGCGACGCACGCATTTTTCAATGTTCTGTGCGGCGTTGACGGCGCAGGTAACCACGTGGACCTTGGCTTCCAGACGCACGCCGGACATGCCCAGCGGCTCGCGGACGCCTTCCTGGTTATCGATTACGTAATCCTGCGGCAGGGTGTGCAGCACGCGCTGGTCAGCCGGGATCGCCACGGCCTGGGCGGCGTCGAGCACACGCTCAAGGTCCGCCGAGCTGACTTCGCGATCACGAATCGCCACGATGCCGTGGGAGTTCAGGCTGCGGATGTGATTGCCGGCCACGCCGACGAACGCCGAGTGAATGCGGCAACCAGCCATCAGCTGCGCTTCTTCGATGGCGCGCTGGATCGATTGCACGGTGGACTCGATGTTCACCACCACGCCTTTCTTCAGGCCACGGGACGGATGGGTGCCGATCCCGACGATTTCCAGCGTGCCGTCGTCCGCGACCTCGCCTACCAGCGCCACCACCTTGGAGGTGCCGATATCGAGACCGACGATCATTTTGCCGCTTTGCACGTTTGCCATGGGTCCTGCCTCTTCTTAATTCTTCGCGACAGCGGGTTGGGCTGCCGTGGGCGCTACAGGTTCCCGCCAGCCAACAGCGAGGCCGTTGGCGTAGCGCAGATCGATGCGCGCAATGTTCGTAATCTGTTCTTTGAGCGTCTTGTCATAGATGGCAATGAAGCGGCGCATCTTTTCCACCAGGTTGCCGCGACCGAGCAACAGTTCGATTCCCGGGCCGGCACTGCCGGGGCCGGTGGTCAGGAACCAGCTGCCACGTTCACGCAACTCCAGGCGTGCAATCGAGAAGCCCAGAGGCCGGAGCATCTGACTCAACACCTGGTACTGCTGCATCACCTGCTGCTGGGCCCGCTGCGGGCCGAACAGTTGAGGCAAATGTTCGTAATTCGCCAACTCGCGCGGGGTAAAGGCCTGGCCCTGGTTGTTCAACAGCGATTCGTCGCCCCAACGGGCCACCGGCAGTTGTTCTTCCAGACGGATCACCACTTGATCCGGCCATACCCTGCGCACTTCGGCGTGGGCAATCCATGGCATCTGTTCCAGCTCGGTGCGCATGCTCGCCAGGTCAATGGTGAAGAAGCTCGACGCCACGTATGGGGCGATCCGCTGCTGCACCGCTTGCTGGCTGATGTAACTCAAGTCGCCCTGCACGTTGATCTTGGTGATCGGCCGGTCGGCATACGGCAACAAGCGTGTCGCGCCTTCGTAAGTACCGAACCCCAAGGCCACCAGCAGCACCGGCCAGAACAACGCTTTGAGAAAACCGAAGTTGGCTTTCGGCAGGCGCGCGGACATCGGCTCTTTGGCCACCATTCGGCTGGCACCCCGCGGCACCGGCTTGCGGCCGGGCGATGCGGGGGGCTGATGTCTCAGCTGTGCGCCTTGCATGCTCTTAACCTCTTGGTTCTTTATTGCCGGCAACGCTCTCGGCCAGAATGGCCAGGACCAGTTGCTGGAAATCCAGACCGGCGGCACGGGCCGCCATCGGCACCAGGCTGTGATCGGTCATGCCCGGTGCGGTGTTGACTTCCAGGAACCAGAACTGCCCTTCGGCGTCCTGCATCACGTCTGCCCTGCCCCAACCGGCGATCCCCAGCGCCTCACAGGCTTTCGCCGTGAGGTCCATGAGTTCCTGTTCCTTGGCGCTGTCCAGCCCGCACGGAATGCGGTACTGGGTATCGTTGGCGATGTACTTGGCGTCGTAGTCGTAGAAGCTGTGCGTCGTGCCCAGGGCAATCGGTGGCAACACCTGGTCACGCAGGGTGGCGATGGTGAACTCCGGACCGTGAATCCATTGCTCGACCAACACTTGCGAATCGTAGGTACTGGCCGCTTTCCATGCGTCGATCAATTCAGACGCGGAACTCACTTTGGCCATCCCGATACTTGAACCTTCATGGGCCGGTTTGACGATCAAAGGGAAGCCCAGTTCCGTCGCCGCCGAAATACAATCGGCCTCGCTGCCGAGTACCGCGTGACGTGGCGTCGGAATGCCCAGGCTGTGCCAGACCTGCTTGGTGCGCAGTTTGTCCATGGCCAGGGCCGACGCCAGGATGCCGCTGCCGGTGTACGGAATGCCCAGGCATTCGAGCAGGCCCTGCATGCTGCCGTCTTCACCGCCACGACCGTGGAGGATGATGAAGGCACGGTCGATCTTTTCGTTAAGCAGGCGCTGCAGCAGGTCGTCGCCCACGTCGAGGCCAAAGGCGTCTACACCGGCGCTTTGCAGTGCGTCGAGAACAGCGTTGCCCGACTTCAGGGAGACCTCGCGCTCGGCACTCTTGCCGCCGAACAGCACGGCAACGCGGCCGAAGTCTTTCGGCGCGATCGTGGAGACCAGGTTGGCGTAGGTAGCAGTCATTTCAACTTCCCCTTCTCCGGCGCGGCAACGGCACCGGCGAACAACTCGCTTTTCAACAGTTTTGGTGCGAGACCGCCGATATCACCGGCGCCCTGACACAGCAGGATGTCCCCAGCGCGCAGCAGCGGCTTGACCACTGGCGCGAGGTCGACACCACGCTCGATGTAGATAGGGTCGAGCTGGCCACGCTGACGAATGCTGTTGCACAGCTTGCGGCTGTCGGCGCCCGGGATTGGCTCCTCGCCGGCCGGGTAGACTTCCATCAGCAGCAGTACGTTGGCGTCGGCCAGTACATTGACGAAGTCGTCGTACAGGTCACGGGTGCGGCTGTAACGGTGCGGCTGGTAGACCATCACCAGGCGGCGCTCCGGCCAGCCACCGCGTACAGCCTTGATCACAGCCGCGACTTCCGTCGGGTGGTGACCGTAGTCATCGACCAGCATTACGTTGCCGCCATCCACCGGCAGTTCGCCGTAGACCTGGAAGCGTCGGCCGACACCCTGGAACCCGGACAGGCCCTGAACGATGGCTTCATCGCTGACGCCCTCGTCGGTGGCGATGCAAATGGTCGCCAGTGCGTTCAATACGTTGTGGTTGCCCGGCATGTTGACCGAAACATCCAGCGGCTCGCGGTCAGGGCGCAGCACGGTGAAGAAGGTCTGCATGCCTTGCTGGCGCACGTTGATGGCGCGCACGTCGCAGTCTTCGCCGAAACCGTAGGTAACGGTCGGACGTTTGACCTGCGGGAGGATTTCACGCACCACCGGGTCGTCCAGGCACACCACCGCCAGACCGTAGAACGGCAGGTTGTGCAGGAATTCAACGAAGGTTTTCTTCAGTTTGTTGAAGTCACCGTCGTAGGTCGCCATGTGATCGGCGTCGATGTTGGTAACCACGGCCACCAACGGCTGCAAGTGCAGGAAGCTGGCGTCGCTTTCGTCGGCCTCGGCGATCAGGTAACGGCTGGTGCCGAGCTGGGCATTGGTGCCCGCGGCATTCAGGCGTCCACCGATCACGAATGTCGGGTCCAGGCCACCAGCGGCGAACACGGAAGCGATCAGGCTGGTGGTCGTGGTTTTGCCGTGGGTACCGGCAACGGCGATACCGTGGCGATAACGCATCAGCTCAGCCAGCATCTCTGCACGCGGCACCACCGGAATACGGCGTTCCAGCGCGGTAGCGACTTCCGGGTTGGACGTGTTCACGGCACTCGACACCACCAGCACGTCGGCGGCAGCGGCGTTCTCGGCGCGGTGGCCGATGAAGATCTGCGCCCCGAAGGACTCCAGGCGCTCGGTCACCGGCGAAGCCTTCAGGTCGGAACCGGAAACGGCATAACCCAGGTTCAGCAATACCTCGGCAATCCCACACATGCCCACACCGCCGATACCGACGAAGTGGATGCGACGGATACGACGCATTTCCGGCTGCGGCATGGCTTTCTGACTCTCAACCATGGGCCACCTCCAGGCAGCTATCGACAACGTTACGGGTGGCATCGGGTTTGGCCAGGCGGCGTGCCGCGGTAGCCATTTCGTTGAGTCGTTGTGGTTGCATCAGGACCTCTGTCAGGCGAGCGGCAAGATCCGCCGCGCCAGTCGTTCTTTGCGGCATCAGGAAGGCTGCGCCTTCACGGGCCAAATATTCGGCGTTGCGGGTCTGGTGATCGTCGATGGCGTGAGGCAAAGGCACCAGCATCGAGGGCAGACCGGCGGCGGCCAGTTCACTGATGGTCAGCGCGCCTGCGCGACACACCACCAGGTCGGCCCAGCTGTAGGCTTGGGCCATGTCTTTGATAAAGGGCTGCACCTGCGCCTCGACGCCAGCCGCGCGATAACGCTCTGCAGTCACTTCATCGTGGTTTTTGCCGGCCTGGTGGAACACTTCCGGACGCAAATCGGCAGCGACTTGCGACAGGGCTTCAGGCAGCAACTTGTTCAACGGTTCTGCGCCCAGGCTTCCGCCCAGGATCAGCAAACGCGCCTTGCGACCGGCCAGGGCAGGTCGCGATGTCTCGAGGAACAGCTCGGTGCGCACCGGATTACCAGTGGTCCGGCGGCTGTCCGACAGGGTAAAGGTGTCGGGGAACGCTTCACAGACTCGGGCGGCCAACGGCACCAGCAACCGATTGGCGGTACCGGCCACGGCGTTCTGTTCGTGAACGATCACCGGCACACCGGCCAGTTTGGCCGCGACGCCACCGGGGCCGGTCACAAAGCCACCAAAGCCTACGACACAGACCGGTTGCAGACGGCGAATGATCGCCCGTGCCTGCCAGACCGACTTGAACAACATGAACGGTGCCTTGAGCAGGGACAATTTGCCCTTGCCGCGCAGACCGCTGGCGTTGATCCGATGCAACTCGATACCGGCCGCCGGCACCAGATCGTTCTCGATGCCACGCGGAGTGCCGAGCCAGTGCACGGTATAGCCACGCGCCTGGAATTCGCGGGCACAGGCCAGCGCCGGGAACACGTGGCCACCGGTGCCGCCAGCCATGATCATGACGTTAGCGCCCATGGTTCGGCTCCTCGGCGAAGTCGCTCTCATGGAACTCCATCTCCTCACTGCCCAAGTGGGTTCGACTTTCCCACTCGATGCGCAGCAACAAGCCGAGACAGGCACAGCAAATCACCAACGAACTGCCGCCGTAGCTAAGGAACGGCAAGGTCAGGCCCTTGGTCGGAAGCAGTCCGACGTTCACACCGATGTTGATCAGGAATTGACCAATCCACAGGAAGGACAAACCGTAGGCGACATAAGCAGCAAAGAACTGCTTGGCCTTCTCGGCCCACAAACCGATGTACATGCCACGAATACACACGAAGACGAACAGTGCCACGGTGCACAAGGACCCTACCGCACCCAGTTCTTCGGCCAGGACCGAAAACACGAAGTCGGTGTGGGCTTCCGGCAGGTAGAACTGTTTCTGCACGCTGTTGCCCAGGCCGACACCCAGCCATTCGCCGCGACCGAAGGCGATCAACGCCTGGGACAACTGATAGCCGGCACCGAACTGGTCAGCCCACGGGTCAGCGAAGTTGGTCAGACGCGCCATTCGATACGGCTGCATTTGAATCAACAGCACCACCGCGCCGACAGCCAGCACCACCATCAGGGAAAAACGGAACAGCCCCACGCCGCCAAGAAACAGCATCGCTGCCGCAGCGCCCATCATCACGACGGTGGCACCGAAGTCCGGCTCCATCAGCAGCAGGCCCGCCATCGGCAGCAGCACGATGAACGGCTTGAAGAAGCCCATCCAGCTTTCCCGCACTTCTTTCTGGCGGCGCACCAGATAACCGGCGAGGTAGATCACCACGAACACCTTGGCGATCTCGGAAGGCTGAACGTTGAAGAAGCTGAAGCCGATCCAGCGCATCGAACCGTTAACCTCACGGCCGATTCCCGGAATGATCACCATCACCAGCAAGCCGAACGCACCCAGCAGCATCAGCCAGCCCAAGCGTTGCCAGGTGGCAATCGGGATCATCATGGTGACGATGCAGGCACCCAGGCCCAACACCACGTAAATAAGGTGGCGAATCATGTAATACAGGGCGCTGCCCGACTGCACGGCCGCCACTTCGGTCGATGCCGAGGCAATCATGATCAGCCCCAGGCCGAGCAGCGTCAGGCAACCGGCGAGCATCGGGAAATCGAGGTCTATTCCGCGTCCGGTAATAATCGGCGATGGGTACGGCTTGATGATGCCTTTCAGGCTCATGCCAGATCCTCCACAGCTTGGACGAACTGGTGACCACGGTCTTCGTAGTTCTTGAACATGTCGAAACTGGCGCAGGCCGGCGACAGCAGCACTACGTCGCCCGGCTGGGCGGCAGCGCGGCATTGCTCAACGGCTTCGATCAGGGAACCGACGCGGATCAGCGGCACCGCGTCGCCGATGGCTTCGCCGATCTTGTCGGAGTCGCGGCCCATCAGGATCACGGCACGGCAGTTGGCCGCCACCGGATCGCGCAGGTCCTTGAACTCGGCACCCTTGCCGTCGCCACCGGCGATCAGCACGACCTTGCCATCGATGTCCGCGCCCAGGCCTTCGATGGCCGCCAGTGCGGCACCAACGTTGGTTGCTTTGGAGTCGTTGTAGTAGCCCACGCCATCGAGGTCGCGGACCCATTGGCAGCGGTGCTCGAGACCGGCAAAGGTGCGCAGGCTCCAGAGCATCGCATCGAACGGCAGGCCGACCGCATGGCCCAGGGCCAGGGCCGCCAGGGCGTTGGACTGGTTGTGGGCGCCGCGAATCTTCAGGTCGCGCACCGGCATCAAGTTCTGGAATTCGAAGGCCAGGTATTTCTCGCCGTCTTCTTCGCGGATGCCGAAAGCTTTGAAATCGGGTTTGCTCAGGCCGAAAGTCCAGCATGGCTGCCCTTCGCCCATCAACGGACGGCTCAGGGCGTCCTGGCGATTGACCACGAACTGCCTGGCGCCACGGAAGATCCGGTGCTTGGCCAGGTGATAGGCCGGCAAACCGCTGTAACGGTCCATGTGGTCTTCGCTGACGTTGAGCACGGTCGCCACTTCGGCATTGAGTTGGTCGGTGGTTTCCAGCTGGAAACTCGACAGCTCCATCACGTACAACTCGATGTCGTCGCTGAGCAGGTCCAGCGCCGGGGTGCCGAGGTTGCCGCCGACGGCAACTCGCTTGCCAGCCGCAGCCGCCATTTCGCCGACCAGCGTGGTGACGGTGCTTTTCGCGTTGGAGCCGCTGATGGCCACGATCGGCGCCTTCGCGTTACGCGCGAACAGCTCGATGTCACCGGACAATTTCACGCCACGGGCGGCGGCGGCCTGCAGGGCCGGGGTCGCCAGCGCCAAGCCCGGGCTCACGTAGAGCTCGTCGGCACGGCACAGGAACTCGACGTCCAGTTCGCCACAACGCACTTCCACGTGCGGATAGTCACGCTTGAGCGTGGCCAGTTCCGGTGGATTTTCCCGCGTATCGGCCACCGCAAACGCCACGCCCCGGATCGCCAGGAAGCGAACCAGGGACATGCCGCTCTTGCCGAGGCCGACAACGATGCGGAAGTGGTCAGAAGCGATCAGAGACACGTGTTTCTACCTCAGCTTCAGGGTGGCAAGGCCGACCAGCACGAGAATCACGGTGATGATCCAGAAACGGACGATCACGCGCGGCTCGGGCCAGCCCTTGAGTTCAAAGTGGTGGTGAATCGGTGCCATGCGGAACACGCGGCGACCGGTCAGCTTAAAGGAGGCAACCTGAATGACCACTGACAGGGTTTCCATCACGAACACGCCGCCCATGATGAACAGGACGATTTCCTGACGGACGATCACTGCGATAGTGCCCAGGGCCGCGCCCAGCGCCAGTGCACCGACGTCACCCATGAAGACTTGTGCCGGATAAGTGTTGAACCAGAGGAAGCCCAGGCCTGCGCCGATCAACGCGCCACAGAACACGATCAACTCGCCCGCGCCCGGTACATAAGGAATCAGCAGGTATTCGGCGAATTTCACGTTACCCGACAGGTAGCAGAAAATGCCCAGGCCGCCGCCCACCATCACCGTCGGCATGATCGCCAGGCCGTCGAGGCCGTCGGTCAGGTTGACCGCGTTGCTCGAACCGACAATCACGAAATAGGTCAGGACAATGAAGCCGGCACCCAATGGAATACTGTAGTCCTTGAGCATCGGCAGGATCAGCGTGGTTTCCACCGGAGTGGTGGCAGTCATGTACAGGAAGATCGCCGCGCCCAGGCCGAATACCGACTGCCAGAAATATTTCCAGCGGCTTGGCAGGCCGCGGGAGTTCTTCTCGATGACCTTGCGGTAGTCGTCGACCCAGCCGATAGCGCCGAACAACAGGGTCACCAGCAGGACGACCCAGACGTAACGGTTGGTCAGGTCAGCCCAAAGCAGGGTGCTGACACCGATGGACGACAGGATCAGCGCGCCGCCCATGGTCGGTGTGCCCGACTTGGACAGGTGCGACTGCGGACCGTCGTTTCGAACGGATTGACCGATCTGACGCTTCTGCAAAGTGCGGATCATCCAGGGGCCATAGCACAGCGACAGGACCAGCGCGGTCAGTACACCGAGAATCCCGCGCAGGGTCAGGTACTGGAAGACCGCGAAGCCTTTGTAGAACTGTTGCAGATACTCCGCTAGCAGCAGCAGCATTAATGTTTCTCCAGACTGGACCCGCACAAAGCGGCGACGACGTTTTCCATCGCAGCGCTGCGCGACCCTTTGATCAAAATGGTGGTGTTTGTGTCTTGCTCAGCGCCCAGGGCCTTGATCAGTTCAGCCTGCGTGCTGAAGTGAAAAGCCTGTGGACCGAATGCATTCACGGCGTGAGCCATCATTGGCCCCACGGCGTACAGCGCAGAAACCTTGCCACGGGCGTACTCGCCCACGTCGCGGTGCCCCTGCTCCGCCCATTCGCCCAACTCGCCGATATCCCCGAGCACCAGGACGGTGCGACCGGAAAAGCCGGCCAGTATATCAACGGCAGCGCACATGGAGGTGGGGTTGGCGTTGTAAGTGTCATCGATCACGCGCATGCCGTTGCTGGCCAGTTGCGCGACAGTGCGACCCTTGACCGGTTGCACCGCGCCAAGGCCGGTAGCGATACCGAACAGCGACACACCCAGGGCATGGGCGGCAGCGGCAGCGGCCATGGCATTGGCGACGTTGTGGGTACCGAGCAAATTCAGTTGAACGCGCTCCGCACCTTCAGGGCTGTGCAGGTTGAACGCCGGGCAGCCGCGGGCATCGGTGGCCAGGTCATTGGCATAGAAATCAGCGCTGGTGTTGCTCAACGCAAACGTCAGCACTTTGCGATCACCGGCGCGCGCTTTCCAGATAGCGAACGCCTTGTCGTCGAGATTGAGAACGGCGACGCCATCGGCATCCAGCCCTTCAATGATCTCGCCTTTGGCTTCGACGATTTTTTCCGGCCCACCGAACTCGCCGACGTGGGCGGTCCCGGCATTGTTGAGAATGGCCACGTGCGGCTTGGTCATGCCAACGGTGTAGGCAATTTCACCCAGGCGCGAGGCACCCAGTTCAATCACTGCCGCGGTGTGTTCCGGCGCCAGTTCGAGCAAGGTCAGCGGTACGCCGAGGTCATTGTTCAGATTGCCACGGGTCGCCAACACCGTACCGCGCGTGCGCAGGATGCTCGCAAGCATTTCCTTGACTGTGGTTTTGCCGCTCGAACCGGTCACGGCAGCAACGGGCTGGGTAAACGCGGCACGGTTCAGCGCGCCCAACTGCCCTAATGCCTGGCGGGCGTCCTTGACCAGCAGCTGCGGCAGCGTGCTGTCGGCGACTTCACGCTCGACCAGCGCCGCGACGGCGCCTTTGGCGGCCACGTCATTCAGATAGTCATGACCATCGAAGCGCGGCCCGGTCAGAGCAATAAACAACTGCCCTGGCTTGATCGCACGACTGTCGATGCTGACGCCGTCGAAACTGGCATCGACGGACACCAGGCGAGCATTCAACGCGCCGGTCAATTCGCTCAGTTTCAAGGCTTTAAGCATGAGCCACCTCCCACGCGGTCAAGGCATGATCGGCCTCGACCAGATCGGAAAAGGCATGACGTTCGCCGTTGATTTCCTGATAGTCCTCGTGACCTTTACCGGCCAGGACAATAACGTCATCCACCGAGGCACTGGCGATCAACCGGGCAATCGCCTGACCACGACCGGCAACGAACTCCACTTTATCCACAGCCGTAAAACCGGCGCGGATGTCATCGAAAATCACCGATGGATCTTCCGTGCGCGGGTTGTCATCGGTCACCAGCACTCCATCGGCCAGGCGCTCGACCACTTCGGCCATCAACGGACGCTTGCCGCGATCGCGGTCACCGCCACAGCCAAACAGGCACAGCAACCGACCCTTGGCGTGTGGACGCAGGGCCTGCAGTACTTTTTCCAGGGCATCCGGGGTGTGGGCGTAATCGACCACCACCAGCGGCTGCGAGCCACCGCCCAGACGCTGCATGCGTCCGGCCGGGCCTTCGAGCTTCGGCAGCACCTTGAGGATTTCGTCCAGCGCATAATCCAGACCGAGCAATGCGCCGATCGCCGCCAGGACATTGCTCAGGTTGAAGCGACCGAGCAAGGTGCTGCGCAAGTGGTGCTCGCCCTGTGGCGTGACCAGCGTGGCGCGCACGCCTTCGTCGTCGAATTGCGCCTGGCGGCAATACAGGTAGGCGCCCGAGTCTTCCAGGCTATAGGTAATCAGCCGCGACTCGCGCTTGTCGGCGGCCAGTTGCCGACCAAACTCGTCGTCGAGGTTGACCACGCGGCATTTCAGATCATTCCAGGCGAACAGTCTGGCCTTGGCTTCGCCGTAAGCCTGCATGGTGCCGTGGTAATCCAGGTGATCGCGGGACAGGTTGGTCATCACCGCCACATCGAAGGCCAACGCCGTCACACGGCCCTGGTCCAGACCATGGGAAGACACTTCCATCGCCACGGCTTTGGCCCCGGCCTTTTTCAGGTCTGCCAGGGTCGCTTGCACGGCAATCGGGTTCGGCGTGGTGTGCAGGCCGCTTTCCAGCGCGCCGTAGAAACCGGAACCGAGCGTACCGACCAGGCCGCAGTGCTGGCCGAGCAGGTCCAGTGCCTGGGCGACCAATTGGGTCACGCTGGTCTTGCCGTTGGTGCCGGTCACGCCCACCAGGTTCAGGTGATGGCTCGGCTCGCCATAAAAACGCCCGGCGATGTCCGACAATTGGGCTGCCAGCCCCTTGACCGGAATCAGCGGCACTTCAGTAATCGGCAGGACCGTAGCGCCTTCGACTTCATAGGCCACCGCAGCAGCACCGCGCTGCAAGGCGTCGGCAATGTGCGCACGGCCATCGAACTTCCCGCCCGGCACGGCGAGGAACAGATCACCCGCGCGTACATTGCGGCTGTCCAGGGCGAGCTCGCGAATCAGCAGATCGTGGCCGGCGTGAGGGAAAATCTTGTTCAGGCTCAGAGACATCAGCCGCGCCCTCCATTGGCTTTCAGCGGAACGACCGGTGTTGCGTTCGCTTGTTGAGTAGGTGGCAGGTTGTCCGGCGTAATGTTCATCAGGCGCAGGGTGCCCGACATCACGCGGCTGAACACCGGCGCGGAAACCAGGCCACCGAAGTAACCGGCCTTGGTCGGCTCGTCGATTACCACCACGATGGCGTAACGCGGATCGCTCATCGGGCCGAAGCCGGCGAACAGCGAACGGTAGGAGTTCTCGGCATAACCCTTGGTGCCAACCGAGGTTTTACGCGCAGTACCCGACTTGCCGCCCACGTGATACGCCGGCACCTGCGCACGGAATACACCGCGCGGGGCCTCGATCACTTGTTGCAGCATGCCTTGCATGGTTTTTGCGACCGTCTCCGGCAACACCTGGGTGGTTTGCGGTGGCTTATCGGTCTTGATCAGGGTCAGCGGCGCGAGGCGACCGTTGTTGGCCAGGGCCGAGAAGGCGTGGACCAACTGGATCGCAGTCACGGAGATACCGTAGCCGTAGGACAGCGTGGCGGTTTCCGCCTTGCGCCATTCGCGGTAGTTCGGCAGGTTGCCGACGCGCTCGCCCGGGAAGCCCAGGCCGGTGTCCTGGCCGAGGCCGACCTTCTGCGCCAGACGGAAAATGGTTTCGCCGCCGATATCGAACGCGACCTTGCTCATGCCGACGTTACTGGAGTTGATCAGGATGCCGGTCAGGTCGAGCACCGGGCCTTCGGTCTTCGATACGTCCTTGATGGTGTATTTGCCAATCTGCAAGGAGCCCGGGTACACCTCGACGGTGTCGCTCGGCTTCCAGCGGCCGGTTTCAATGGCGGCGCTCATCGAGATCGCTTTCATGGTCGAACCCGGTTCGAACACGTCGATCATCGCGCGGTTACGCATCATCGCCGGTTGCAAGTTGCGACGGTTGTTCGGGTTGTAGGTCGGCTGGTTGACCATCGCGAGAATCTCGCCGGTCTTCACGTCCATGATCACCAGGCTGCCGGCCTTGGCGCCGTTCTCGATGATCGCGTTGCGCAACTCGCGGTTGGCCAGGTATTGCAGGCGCAGGTCAATGGACAACGCCAAGGGCTTGCCGGCCTTGGCGTTTTTGGTGACCTGGACATCCTTGATCAGCCGGCCGCGCCGGTCCTTGATCACCTGACGCTTGCCAGGGACCCCGGCCAGCCATTCGTCGTAAGCCAGTTCGACGCCTTCACGACCGTGATCGTCGATGTCGGTAAATCCGACCATATGGGCGGTGACTTCACCGGCAGGATAAAAGCGCCGGAACTCTTCAATGCCGTAGACCCCCGGGACCTTCAGGTCGAGCACCGCTTGCCCCTGCTCAGGCGTCAGCCCGCGCACCAGGTAAATGAACTCTTTGTTGGCCTGTGCTTCAAGACGCTCGGTCAGGGCTTTTGGGTCTTGCCCCAAGGCGGCGGCCAGTGCCGGCCACTTGTCTTTTTCCAGCTGCATTTCCTTGGCGTTGGCCCACAGCGTGGTCACCGGGGTACTGACGGCCAAAGGCTCGCCGTTACGGTCGGTGATCAGACCACGGTGCGCCGGAATCGGAATATGTCGAACGCTGCGCGCATCGCCCTGACCTTTCAGGAAGTCACGGTCGACCACTTGCAGGTCGATGATGCGCCAGCAGATCGCGGCCACCATGACGCCAAGCAAACCCAGCACCACGCGGAACCGCCAAGGGAAGAGTGCGCCTTCGAGTTTCATCATGGCGCCACCATCTTCACGTCAGCGGCACCAGGGATGTGCATTTTCAGCTGTTCGGTGGCCAGCACTTCGATACGGCTGTGGGCGGTCCAGGTGCTTTGCTCCAGAATCAACCGGCCCCACTCCGCTTGCGCCTTGTCGCGCACGCTCAATTCGTTGTACAGCGTGTTCAGCAACTGGCGATTCCAGTGGGCGCTATAAGACACGCCAATGGCCGACACGAGCACGCCAACAAAGAGCAGCAGCATGAAGAAGCTTCCGCCGGGCAATGGCTTGGCGAAAAGCCTGCTCACCGCAGCTTCTCCGCCACACGCATGACAGCACTACGGGAACGTGGGTTGGCTTTGAGTTCGGCGTCGGAGGCCGTCTGCGCTTTGCCATGGACTTTGATTTTCGGTTCGAAGGCGACGTGCCGAACCGGCAGGTTGCGCGGCAGGTTGTCGGCTTCGCCTTTCACCAGCTTGCGCATGAACAGCTTGACGATGCGATCTTCCAGCGAATGGAAGCTGATCACCACCAGGCGACCGCCCACTTCCAGGCAATCCAGCGCGGCTTCGAGGCCGGTTTCCAGATCACCCAGTTCGTTGTTGACGTGAATACGCAAGCCCTGGAATGCACGGGTTGCCGGGTTCTTGCCCTTTTCCCACGCTGGGTTGGCGACTTTCAGGACTTCCGCCAGGTCACCGGTGCGCTCGAATGGCTTGACGTCGCGACGCTCGACCACGGCGCGAGCCATGCGACCGGAGAAACGCTCTTCGCCGTATTCCTTGAACACTCGGGCGATTTCTTCCACAGGCGCGGTGTTGACGAACTCAGCAGCGCTGATGCCACGGGACGGATCCATGCGCATGTCCAGCGGACCGTCGTTGAGGAAACTGAAACCGCGCTCAGGGTCGTCGAGCTGCGGCGAAGACACGCCCAGGTCGAGCAACACACCGCTGACCTTGCCGTTCATGCCGCGCTCGGCCACTTCGGCACCGAGCTCGGCAAAGCTGCGCTGCACAACGACAAAGCGGCCGTCTTCGGCCGCTAGCGTCTGCCCGGTGGCAATCGCTTGTGGATCCTTGTCGAATCCGAGCAACCGACCATCGGGGCCGAGCTGGCTGAGGATCAACCGGCTGTGTCCACCGCGCCCGAACGTGCCGTCCAGATAACAGCCATCAGGACGTACGGCGAGAGCCTCGACGGCTTCGTCAAGCAGTACGGTGATGTGGTTAAAGCCGCTATCAATAGTCACAGGATCAAATCACGCAGTTCTTCAGGCATCGCGCCCGGTTGTTGAATAGCAGCCAGGTCAGCGGCAGAAACCGCGTTCCAGGCATCCTCGTCCCACAATTGGAACTTGTTCAGTTGGCCTACCAACATCGCGCGCTTATCCAACTTGGCATATTCGCGAAGACGCGGCGGAACCAGAAAACGACCACTGCCATCGAGCTCGAGGTCGACGGCATTACCAATCAGTAAACGTTGCAGGCGGCGGTTCTCTTCGCGAAGCGAAGGCAGTGCGCGCAGTTTGGTTTCAATAATTTCCCACTCATCGAGGGGGTACACACACAAACAAGGATCAACGGCATCAATTGTCACGATCAATTGACCGGAACTGCGCGAATCGAGCTCGTCACGGTACCGGCTCGGCATGGCGAGACGGCCCTTTGCATCGAGACTGATAGCGTTGGCTCCGCGAAACACGTCAGCGTTTCTCCAAATTCTAGCGTTTTGAGTTCAAAAAACCCACTTCATGCCACTTTCCGCCACTTGCGCACACTATAGGAATGCGCCCACCACACCGTCAAGGCGCGCATTAAAGGAAAACCCTTACAGAACTGAGATTTAGGAGCATTAACGGAGGGGTAACGAGAATCCGGCAGATGAAACTGCCCCATAACTTGAATCAGCACAGGAGGCTGCGTTCGGAAGTTAAAGTAATTTATTAAGAGTAAGATTTTTTTGGTATTACAAAAGTGGTTCTGCGGACGATTGTGCAAGGAGGGAAATTGCTACTGCGTGGAGTTGCTGCAACCGCCCCAAGTACAGGCCAATTGATATCACAAAACTGCTTCTCCTGACGAGTGAGCAAGGAGGGAAACAGCTATCTACAACACCCTGCTCAATAATTTAAGCAGAGAAGAAAAAAGGTGGAGAGTCGATCTGTAAGCCGGGTTCTGTCTTGAACAGTCATTCGTCTACGATGGCCATCACTGGACATCTTTAGCAACCTACCCGGTCCCAGCGCGGGCCACGCCTTGGAACCCTATTTGGTCTTGCTCCAAGTGGGGTTTACCTAGCCACGAACTGTTGCCAGACGTGCGGTGCGCTCTTACCGCACCTTTTCACCCTTACCGGCGCCGAAGCGCTTAGGCGGTTATTTTCTGTGGCACTTTCCGTAGGCTCACGCCTCCCAGGCATTACCTGGCACTTCGCCCTATGGAGCCCGGACTTTCCTCCCCCCCCTAATTTTCATAGAGGGCAGCGACTGTCCGATCGACTCTCCGCCGCGAAGGTTACCGGCAGAGCGCCCGAAGAACAAGCGCTAAGCGCCTTTGAGCACGCCTGCGCGTCGGGTTTTACTCACTCTTCTGTTTATCCAGCGCGATCTGGTACAGCACATTCTTTCGTTCGCCGGTAATTTGCGCCGCCAAAGCCGCCGCACGTTTGAGCGGCATTTCTTCGAGCAGCAGGTTGAGGATGCGCATCGCCTCGCTGCTGACGGCGCCCTCCTCCTCGGGGGCAGACCAGCCTGCCACCAGCACCACACACTCGCCGCGTTGCTGATTGCTGTCCGACTCGACAAACTCGCGAAGCTCTGCCAGCGGCAATCCCTTGAGGGTTTCAAACGTTTTGGTCAGCTCACGGGCAAGCAGCGCCGGGCGCTCGGGGCCGAACACCAGCTCCATGTCCTGCAGGCACTCAAGGATGCGATGCGGAGCCTCATAGAAGATCAATGTACGAGACTCTTCCTTTACCTGCTCGAGACGCGCTCGCCGCCCCACAGCCTTGGCCGGCAGAAAGCCTTCGAAAATGAAACGATCAGAAGGCAGCCCCGCCGCCGACAAAGCCGCAATCAATGCGCAGGCACCCGGAACCGGCACCACGTTGATGCCCGCCGCCCGAGCCTGGCGCACCAGGTGATAACCCGGATCGGAAATCAGCGGCGTCCCGGCATCGGAGATCAACGCCACGTTGTCACCGGCAAGCAGACGCGTGATAAAGCGACTACCTTCATCCCGCTCGTTGTGCTCATGACAGGCCGCCAATGGCGTCGAAATGCCGAAGTGCTGCATCAAGCGCTGGGAATGGCGGGTGTCCTCCGCGGCGATCAAGGCCACTTCACGCAGAATCTTCAGCGCCCGTGCACTGATGTCATCCAGGTTGCCGATGGGCGTCGCCACCACATAAAGCGAGCCAGCAGCGGAATTCAAAGCACCTGGAGCAGTCAAAGCGCACACCTCATGATCGATAAAAGTCGCCATTGTAACGCGTAGCGAGGCTCACGATACGCGCAAGCAAACCTGTCATCGGCGAGCGTTTGTGCGCTGGCGCAATATTTACACCAGCTAAATTGATCGATTCACGCCACTAACATCGCGCCCCGGCCAGTGCTTGGGTACAATTCCACGCTAATTTGATCGAGTATCAGGAACGCTTACATGATCGCTTGCCTGCGGCTGTTATCTGCCCTCTGCCTCGCTGCCTTGCTGGCGGCTTGCGCCAGCTCGCCCTCCTCCAGCCTTGGCGAACTTCCACGGACACCGGACGCCAGTATCGAGCAATTGCTTGAGAAGGCTGCCCAAAGCAAATCACCGGAAGATGCCGCGCTGCTGCGCTTGAGCGCTGCCGACCTGGCCTATCACCAGGGCAATGCCGGTCAGTCCGCGCAAATCCTGCAACAGGTGCCTGTCGAACAGCTCAAGCCGGGCCAACAGGTTTTCGCCAACACGCTGGCGGCTGAACTGGCCATGACCCGCAACCAGCCCAAGGCTGCGCTGACCGCTTTGAGCCATCCGAGCATGCAACGCTTGAGCGAGCTGCCCGTCGAACAACAGGTTCGTACCGGCACTGTTCACGCCCGTGCCCTTGAAGCCGATGGCCAGACCCTGGCCGCCGCTCGCGAGCGCATTTTCATCGCCCCGATGCTCAAAGGTGAAGCCGCGAGCAAAAACCACGAAGCCATCTGGGCCCTGATCGCTTCGCTGCCGACCGAGCAGTTGCAGCCGAACAGCACCGACGATCTCGGTGGCTGGATGGCCCTGGCACTGGCGGTGAAATCCGCCGGCACCCTGGAGCAGCAACAGGCCGCCATCGACAACTGGCGCGCGCAGAATCCGAAACATCCAGCAGCCATTCAGTTGCCGCAATCGCTGACCCAACTCAAGGAGCTGGCCAGCCAACCCCTGAGCAAAATCGCCCTGCTGCTACCTCAGGACGGCCAACTGGCCTCGGTCGGCAAAGCGCTGCGCGACGGTTTCATGGCCGCCCACTACCAGGCACAACAGGCCGGGCAGAAACCACCCGCCATCGAGTTCTATGACAGCTCGCGCCTGACCTCCATGGACGAGTTCTACCGCAAGGCCCAGGCCGATGGCGTGCAACTGGTCGTCGGCCCTCTGGAGAAGCCGTTGGTCAAACAGCTGAGCACTCGCCCGCAATTGCCAATCACCACCTTGGCACTGAATTACAGCGAGGGCGATCAAGGCCCTGCGCAGCTGTTCCAGTTCGGTTTGGCCGCTGAAGACGAAGCCCGCGAAGTGTCGCGCCGCGCTCGCGCCGACGGCCTGCATCGCGCTGCCATCATGGTGCCGAAAGGCGAATGGGGCGACCGCGTGCTCAGGGCATTCAGCCAGGACTGGCAAGCCAATGGCGGCACTATCGTTGCCACCGAGCGCGTTGATCAACCGGTCCAGTTGGCCCAGCAGATTGCCGACATGTTCCAGCTGCGTCAGAGCGAAGGTCGCGCCAAGAGCCTGCAAAGCACTGTTGGCTCACAAGTAGCCGCCCAGCCGTCGCGCCGCCAGGACATCGAATTCATCTTCCTTGCCGCAACGCCGCAACAGGCCCAACAGATCAAACCAACCCTGAACTTCCAGTACGCGGGCGATGTGCCGGTCTACGCCACCTCCCACGTGTTCAGCGCCAGCGGTGACGTCAACCAATACAACGACATGAACGGCATTCGCTTCTGCGAAACGCCATGGTTGCTGGACACCAACGACCCTCTGCGCCGCCAGGTCACCGCCCAGTGGCCACAAGCCGCCGGCAGCCTGGGGCGCCTGTATGCCATGGGCGTGGATGCCTATCGTCTGGCGCCACGCCTGGGTCAACTCAAGTCCCTGCCGGACAGCCGCATCGACGGTGAATCGGGCAGCCTTGGCATGACTCAAAGCCAGCGGGTCGTGCGTCAGTTGCCATGGGCCCAGTTCATCAATGGCCAGGTTCAACGCCTGCCGGACACCGCTCGCTGATGCCTGACAGGTCACGCCAGCAAAGCGGCAAGGATGCCGAGCGCCATGCGCTCGAGCATCTTCAACAACAGGGTCTGCGCCTGCTGGCGCAGAACTGGTTGTGTAAACGCGGTGAGCTTGATCTGGTCATGCTAGATGGCGATACAGTAGTATTCGTTGAAGTCCGCTACAGAAAAAACACTCAATGGGGTGGCGCGCTCGATAGCATCGATGAGCGCAAACGGCAAAAACTGATTTTCGCCGCGCAATATTTTCTTCAGTGCGAGTCGCACTGGGCCAATTCCCCTTGCCGCTTCGACGTGATTGCCATCGACAGCAATCTCGATCAGTTGAACTGGCTACAGAATGCCTTCGACGGCTGATCGCCGGCATTGCGAACCGGACACTATCACCCAACACTTTTGCTCTTTGCTTTGCGGGCTGCACATTCACGTGCCGAACAGCCGCGCTACTTAAGGTCACACAGATGGACATGCAATCGCGAATTCGCCAGCTTTTTCAGGCCAGTATCGACACCAAGCAACAGGCGATGGAAGTACTTGCACCGCACATCGAGCAAGCCAGCCAGGTCATGGTCAACGCCCTGCTCAACGAAGGCAAAATGCTTTCCTGTGGCAACGGCGGCTCTGCCGGCGACGCCCAGCACTTCTCGTCCGAACTGCTCAACCGCTTTGAGCGCGAGCGCCCGAGCCTGCCGGCCATCGCGCTGACGACCGACAGTTCGACGATCACCTCGATCGCCAACGACTACAGCTACAACGAAATCTTCTCCAAACAGATCCGTGCACTCGGCCAACCGGGCGACGTGTTGCTGGCTATCTCCACTAGCGGCAACTCGGCCAACATAATTCAAGCGATCCAGGCCGCACATGATCGCGAAATGATTGTCGTAGCATTGACGGGACGTGACGGTGGCGGCATGGCGTCGCTGCTTTTGCCCGAGGACGTTGAGATTCGCGTACCGGCCAACGTCACCGCTCGTATTCAAGAAGTCCACCTGCTGGCGATCCATTGCCTTTGCGACTTGATCGACAGCCAATTGTTCGGGAGTGAAGAATGACCCCTAATCGCCTTGGCCTACTGGCCTTGACCCTGTGCCTCGGCATCAGCGGCTGCACCTCGGTGGTAACTGCCAGCCGCGAGGCACCGATTGAAGATGACCGCGGTACTCGCACACTGGGCAGCAAGATCGACGACTCTCTAATCGATACCAAGGTTGGCGTGAACGTGGCCAAGGCCGACCCGGCCCTGGACAAGGACTCGCACATCGTCGTCACCAGCTTCAACGGTGTCGTGCTGCTCGCCGGGCAAACGCCACGCGCAGACCTCAAGGCCAAGGCCGAACAGGCCGCCGCCGCTGTCCAGCGCGTGAAGCAGGTGCACAACGAACTGCAAATCCTGCCACCCTCCTCGCTGCTGGCACGCCAGAACGACACCTGGCTGACCACCAAGATCAAGACCCAGATGCTCGCTGACGCAAACATCCCTGGTTCACGCATCAAGATCGTCACTGAAAACGGCATTGTCTACATGCTGGGCCTGCTGACCAAACAGGAAGCTGCGCAGGCGACCAACCTGGTGCAAGGCGTTTCCGGCGTACAGAAGATTGTGAAACTGTTCGAGTACATCGACTGACGCTCTTCCGTGCGCTGATGGCGATGGTACCTCTGGGACCACCCCGCCCCGTAGGAGCCGGCTTGCCGGCTCCTACAGTAATAAAAAAGGCGATCCTTACGGATCGCCTTTTTTTATTTCACCACTTTCAAACTCGGCCGACCGCTAGGACGCGGCGGCTCGCTGTCCGGTGGCGGGAGATCGTCATCCGGTTCGATATCATCGTCCTCGCCCATTGGCGATTCCAGATCGAACACCATGCCCTGGCCATTCTCCCGGGCGTAGATACCCAGGATCGATGCGATAGGCACATACAAGGTGTGCGGTACGCCACCAAAACGCCCTTCGAAACTGACCGCCTCGTTATCCATGTGCAAGTGACGCACGGCTTGTGGCGATACGTTCAGGACGATCTGTCCGTCACTGGCAAACCCCTGAGGCACCTGCACCGACGGATACTCGGAATTGACCAGCATGTGAGGGGTGCAATCGTTGTCCACAATCCACTCATAGAGCGCGCGGACCAGATAAGGTCGACTGGAGTTCATAGCGGCTCCTTAAGCCTTAGCGCATGTCGCGTTCGACACCAGACAGACTCGCCTGGAAAGCCTCACGCGCAAACTGGCGCTCCATATAATCAAGCAGCGGCTTGGCCGGCCGCGGCAGTTCTATACCCAGAATCGGCAATCGCCACAGTATTGGCAATAGGCAGCAGTCCACCAGACTTTGTTCCTCACTGAGGAAAAACGGCTTGTCGGCAAACAGCGGCGACACACCCGTCAAGCTTTCGCGCAACTCTTTGCGAGCCACGGCACGGGCCGCCTCCTTGGTCCGAGAATCCAGAATCAGATCCACCAGACCACACCAGTCTCGCTGAATGCGGTGCATCAGCAGGCGACTGTTGGCACGCGCCACGGGATAAACCGGCAGTAGCGGCGGGTGCGGGTAACGCTCATCCAGATATTCCATCACCACAGTCGACTCCCACAACGCCAGGTCGCGATCGACCAGGGTGGGCAAGCTGCCGTAAGGGTTCACCTCAATCAGTTTAGGTGGCTGGCGTCCAGCTTCCACGTAAATGATCTCGGCGCTGACACCCTTCTCTGCCAGTACGATGCGCACTCGGTGGGAATAGTGGTCGGCGGGGTCGGAGTAACAGGCCAACCGATTGGTCACGCCCATGGCGATCCTCCTCGCTTGTAGAAATTATCGAAAGCTCAAAAACGAGCGCGCCCAGAGGGCGCCTCCCGCAGCGACTGGATAACCAGTTTCGCTACATCTTCAGAGGCGCCCTTGGGCGCGCGCGATTAACAGCAATAGCTTGAAGCTTTATCAGTGCACGTCTTTCCAGTATTCGCGCTTAAGCAGGTAAGCAAATACGAAGAAGAACGCCAGGTACAACAATACGTACGTACCGATGCGCTGATGTTGCAGCTTAACCGGGTTAGCCGAGTAAGCCAGGAAGGTTACCAGATTCTTGACCTTCTCATCGAACTGCTCTTCGGTCAGTGCACCGCTTTTCGGGACAATGGTCAGCTGATCGCACGCTTCATGAGTCAAAGGCGTACCGGTCAACGGATCAAATTGCTTCTTGCCGTCTTCGACGATCTGTACCTGCTTGCAACCCACCACCTGACGACCTTGCAGGCCAGCCAGGACGTTAGGCATACCCACGTTCGGGAAGACCTTGTTGTTCACACCCCATGGGCGCGAAGGATCTTCGTAGAACGACTTCAGGTAACCGTAGAGCCAGTCAGTACCGCGAACACGGGCAACCAGGGTCAGGTCAGGCGGCGCCGCACCAAACCAGGCCTTGGCGTCCGCCGGCTGCATGCCGATGCTCATGTGGTCGCCGATCTTGGCGCCGGTGAACATCAGTTTCTCCAGCATCAACTCATGGGGAATACCCAGGTCGTCGGCAACACGCTCATAACGTTGGAACTTGGCACTATGGCAACCCATGCAGTAGTTGGCGAACGTACGCGCGCCATCCTGCATCGCTGCTTTATCGGAAACATCGATATCGACTTTTTCCAGCTCGGGGCCACCGTGTTCAGCTGCGAAAGCGAACACTGGCAGCGCAGCAAGCATCAATACAGCAAATAGTTTTTTCATCAGCCAGTCACCCTTTCCGGAACCGGTTTGGTCTTCTCGAGCCTGGTGTAGAACGGCATCAAAATGAAGTAGGCGAAGTACAGGAAGGTACATACCTGCGACAGCAACGTACGCTCAGGGGTTGGGGCCAATACGCCCAACACACCCAGGATCACGAACGAGATGCAGAACACCCAGAGCCAGATCTTGCTCAGCCAGCCCTTGTAGCGCATCGACTTGACCGGACTACGATCGAGCCATGGCAGGACGAACAGAACAGCAATGGCCGCGCCCATGGCGATTACACCAAGGAGCTTGTCCGGAACCGCGCGCAAGATGGCGTAGAACGGGGTGAAGTACCAGACCGGAGCGATGTGCTCAGGGGTCTTGAAGGCGTTCGCCACTTCAAAGTTCGGCTTCTCGAGGAAGTAACCACCCATTTCCGGGAAGAAGAACACGATCGAGCAGAAGATGAACAGGAACACCACCACGCCGACGATATCTTTCACGGTGTAGTACGGGTGGAAAGCAATGCCGTCCAGCGGTATGCCGTTTTCGTCCTTGTGCTTCTTGATGTCCACGCCGTCCGGGTTGTTCGAACCGACTTCGTGCAACGCCAGGATGTGCAGCACCACCAGACCAAGGATAACGATCGGCAGGGCAACCACGTGCAAGGCGAAGAAGCGGTTCAGGGTAATACCGGAAATCAGGTAGTCACCACGAATCCATTGGGTCAGATCGTTGCCGATGACCGGGATCGCACCGAACAGCGAGATGATTACCTGGGCACCCCAGTAGGACATCTGACCCCACGGCAGCAGGTAACCCATGAAGGCTTCGGCCATCAGCGCCAGGTAGATCAGCATGCCGAAGACCCACACCAGTTCACGCGGCTTCTGGTACGAACCGTAGAGCAGGCCACGGAACATGTGCAGATAGACCACGATGAAGAACGCCGAGGCGCCGGTGGAGTGCAGCAGACGCAGGATCGAGCCGTACTCGACGTCGCGCATGATGTATTCGACGGAGGCAAACGCCTCTTCCGCCGACGGGGTGTAGCTCATGGTCAGCCAGACACCGGTAACGATCTGGTTGACCAGAACGAGCAATGCCAGGGAGCCAAAGAAGTAGAAGAAGTTGAAGTTTTTCGGAGCGTAATACTTGCTGAGATGGTCTTCCCACATCTTGGTCGCGGGAAAGCGCGCATCAACCCAATCCATGAATTTGCTCATCACGCTTTCTCCGTATCGACGCCAATGATAATGATCTCATCGGTCTCATAGGAATGCGGGGGAACTGGCAGGTTCAAAGGCGCAGGTTGCGACTTGTAGACGCGGCCAGCCAGATCGTAGTGGGAACCGTGGCAAGGGCAGAAATAACCGCCTACCCAGTCTTTACCCAGATCCGCAGGCGCCACTTCAGGACGGAAGGTCGGCGAACAACCCAGGTGCGTGCAGATACCAATCAGCAGCAGGACCTCAGGCTTGATCGAACGGGTTTCCGGGTCAACGTAAGTCGGTTGTGTCGAACTCTTGGAGGTCGGGTCAGCGAGCTGGCCCTCGATCTTCTTCAGGTTCCCCAGGATTTCCGGTGTACGGCGGACGATGAACACCGGCTGGCCCCGCCACTCAGCAATCATCTGCTGACCTGGCTCGACTTTGCTGACATTCACTTTCACCGGTGCACCTGCGGCTTTCGCCTTGGCACTGGGAAACCATGACCCCACGAACGGGACCGCAGCCCCCACCGCTCCTGCAGCACCCACCACGGATGTGGCTGCTACCAAGAAGCGACGCCGGCCTGTATTCACGCCGTCATTGCTCATTCAGTCCTCTCCCATCAGCTTTGTGGCCTGTTAAATCAGGCATCTACTAAGTAAATCTATGTACTTATAAAAATTTTGCCGAATGGTAATGAAAAGCCCCAATTCTGACAAGGTAATTACCGGAGCCCATCACCCCCAAGCCTTGTAGTATAGGGCGTCTACGGATGTGGCAAGTTGTCACAGCGCAATTCTTTGATAAATCGCAGACATAAAAAAACGCCCAGCTCCGCGAGGAAACTGGGCGTTCTTTTTTGAACGTGAAAGCGAATTAACGCTTCGAGTACTGCGGACGCTTACGCGCTTTACGCAGACCGACTTTCTTACGTTCAACTTCACGAGCATCGCGGGTTACGAAGCCGGCTTTACGCAGGGCGCTGCGCAGAGTCTCGTCGTAGTCCATCAGAGCGCGGGTGATACCGTGGCGGATTGCGCCAGCTTGACCACTTACACCACCGCCGATCACGGTGACGTAGATGTCGAACTTCTCGACAGTCTCAGTCAATTCCAGCGGCTGACGAACTACCATGCGGGCAGTTTCGCGGCCGAAGAAATTATCCAGCGAACGGTTGTTGATGGAGATGTTACCAGTACCCGGACGCAGGAAAACGCGTGCGGTTGCGGTCTTGCGACGGCCAGTGCCGTAATTTTGAGTCGCCGACATAATGTACTATTCCGTTAAAACTTCAGTTCTTGGGGCTGCTGAGCAGTATGTGGGTGTGCAGCGCCCGCATAGACTTTCAGCTTACGGTACATGTCGCGACCCAGCGGGTTCTTAGGCAGCATGCCTTTGACCGCGGTCTCGATCACGCGCTCAGGGGCCTTGGCGATCAGCTTTTCAAAGTTGATCGACTTGATGCCGCCCGGGAAACCGGAGTGGGAGTAGTACATTTTGTCAGTGGTTTTAGCACCGGTAACACGGATCTGCTCAGCGTTGATTACGACGATGTAGTCGCCGGTGTCAACGTGAGGAGTGTACTCAGGCTTGTGCTTGCCACGCAGACGGCTCGCGATTTCGGTGGCCAGACGACCCAGGGTCTGACCAGCAGCGTCGACGACAAACCAGTCGCGCTTTACTGTTTCCGGTTTAGCAGTAAAAGTCTTCATTCTTTATAGCCTCAGGGGCCGCCCTGTAAATTAGACGGCGGATCTTACTGAATAGTGCGTACTTTGACAAGTCAAAGGCAGCCGGATACAGACGCTTTCGGGGGCTCGGGTCGGCGCGTCCGTTCAACGGCAAGATTCTTCGGCGGCGGCGCATCACTTCCACTGCAGAAAGAGGTGCGCAATTATGCAGATTGCGAAAAATAATTCAACCTGCTTTTATGATTGTTTTGCCCAAGGAGCACCCGATGGACTATCGCCAGCTAGGCCGAACGAATCTGAACGTGAGCGCCATCTGCCTCGGAACCATGACCTGGGGTGAGCAAAACAGCGAGGCAGACGCCTTCGCCCAGATTGAGCGGGCCAAGAGTGCCGGGATCAACTTTATCGACACCGCCGAGATGTACCCGGTGCCGCCCAAGGCCGAAACCTACGCCACCACCGAGCGCTACATCGGCAACTACTTCAAGAGCCGCGGCGACCGCGCCGACTGGATCCTGGCCAGCAAGATCGCCGGTCCCGGCAACACCATCGACTACATCCGCGACAAGAACCTTCGGCACAACCGACAGCACATCACCGAAGCCGTGGATGCCAGCCTCAAGCGTCTGCAGACCGATTACATCGACCTGTACCAGCTGCATTGGCCGGAACGCAGCACCAACTTCTTCGGACAACTGGGCTACAAGCACAAGATCGAGGCCAACCTGACCCCGCTGGAGGACACCCTCGAAGCACTGGACGAACAGGTCAAGGCCGGCAAGATCCGCCACATTGGCCTGTCCAACGAGACGCCGTGGGGCACCATGCGTTTCCTGGCCCTGGCCGAAGCCCGAGGCTGGCCGCGCGCCGTATCGATACAGAACCCGTACAACCTGCTCAACCGCAGCTTCGAAGTCGGCCTGGCGGAAATCGCCATCCGCGAACAATGCGGCCTGCTCGCCTATTCGCCGCTGGCGTTCGGCTTCCTGTCTGGCAAGTACGAAGGTGGCGCCCGCCCGCCAAAAGGCCGCCTGAGCCTCTACAGCCGCTTCAGCCGCTATTTCAACCCACAGTCGGAAGCTGCCTGCAGCCGGTACGTGGCCTTGGCTCGCGAGCACGGTCTGGACCCGGCACAAATGGCCCTGGCGTTCGTGACGCAGCAGCCGTTTGTGACCAGCAACATCATTGGCGCGACCACGGTGGAGCAACTGGAGAGCAACATCGCCAGTTTCGACTTGAAGCTGTCGGAGGAAGTACTGGAAGGGATTGAGGCGATTCACAAGGATCACCCGAACCCGGCGCCGTAACCCCCACTTTTAGGAGCGAGCTTGCTCGCGAAAAACCTGAGCACACCGCTGGGTGTCAGGTTTTCAACGTTATCGTTGACGACCATCGCGAGCGAGCTCGCTCCTACAATGATCTGGCAATGATTTCCTTCATGATCTCGTTGGTCCCGGCATAAATCCGCTGCACTCGCGCATCCGCCCATGCCCGGGCAATCGGGTACTCCCACATGAACCCGTAACCACCATGCAACTGCACACACTCGTCAAGCACCTTGCATTGCAGGTCGGTGCCCCAGTACTTGGCCATCGCCGCCGTCGGCACGTCGAGCTTGCCTTGCAGGTGCAGTTCCAGGCAGCGGTCAACGAACACGCGGCCGATCTGGATTTCTGTGGCCATCTCCGCCAATTTGAACCGGGTATTCTGGAAGTCCGCGATCGACTTGCCGAACGCCTTGCGCTCGCGGGTGTAGTCCAGCGTCCATTGCAACGCCGCTTCGGCTGACGCCAGCCCACCAATGGCCACAGTGAGGCGCTCCTGGGGCAACTCCTGCATCAGGTAGGCAAACCCCATCCCGGCCTGGCCCAGCAGGTTTTCCTTGGGCACCCGCACATCCTGGAAGAACAGCTCCGAAGTGTCCTGGGCTTTCATCCCGACCTTCTCCAGGCGCCTGCCCTTGTCGAAGCCTGGCGTATTGGCCTCTACGAGAAACAAACTGGTGCCCTTCGCGCCGGCCTTTGGATCGGTCTTGGCGACGACGATCACCAGATCGGCCAGGTAACCGTTGGTGATAAAGGTCTTGGAGCCGTTGATCACGTACTCATCGCCATCGAGCATCGCCGTGGTTTTCACCCCCTGCAGATCGGAACCGGCACCCGGCTCGGTCATGGCGATCGCAGTAACCATCTCGCCGGACACCAGTTTCGGCAGGTACTTGTGCTTCAGCGCCTCACTGCCGTAATGCAGGATGTACGGCGCCACGATGTCCGAATGCAGGGAAAAACCGATGCCGGTCAGGCCCAGGCGCCCCACTTCTTCGATCACCACCGCGCTGTAGAGAAAGTCCGCCCCCAGGCCACCGTACTCTTCCGGCAAGTGCGAGCAAAGCATCCCCGCCTCCCCTGCCTTGTTCCACAGTTTGCGGTCTATATAGCCTTGTTTTTCCCATTGCCCATGGAACGGCACCGCCTCTTTTTCCAGGAACGTTCGCACGCTGTCACGGAAGAGCTCGTGCTCGGAACTGAACAGGGTTCTGGGGATCATGCGGCACCTTTTCTTTGTTTTTAGAAGGAGTTGACCTTCAGAGACTATGCCTCGCTTCCGATACAGGACACTGGACACATCCGACAAAAAATAAGACGATCCAGCCGTCTGGTGACCACTTCCCCCTATAAAAATAAAGTTGAATTATGTCTAACCAAGCCTCCACGCCATTGCGGCGCGTCAGCATCCTGGCCATCGACCGGGTTTTCGCTTCCACCCTCATGCAAGCCAAGGATTTCTTCCACCTCGCTAGCCTGCGCTACGGCAAACAGCTGGGCCAGGGCCTGACACCGGCGTTCGAAACCCGCCTAGTCAGCCCCGATGGCAAACCGGTCAACACCTTCAGCGACGTGTTGATTCCGGTGGATGGCGGACTGGAAAACGCCGACATCATCGTTCTTCCCGCGTTCTGGGACGATTTCGACAGCCTCTGCAAACGTTACCCGCAAGTCCTCCCGTGGTTGCGCCAGCAACATGCGCGCGGCGCCGTACTGTGCGGCGAGGCCACCGGTGTTTTCTGGCTGGCCGAAGCCGGGCTGCTCAATGGCAAGGAAGCGACCACCTATTGGCGCTTCTTCAACGCCTTCGCCGAACGCTTCCCCCAGGTGCAACTCAATCAGGACAAGCACCTGACCGACGCCGACAACCTGTACTGTGCCGGCGGCACCACCTCGGCGTGCGATCTATACATCTACCTGATCGAGCGTTTCTGCGGCGCCAATGTGTCCCAGGCCGTAGCACGGGACATTCTGTACGAGGTACAGCGCAGCTACTCGCCGGGGCGCATCGGTTTCGGCGGACAGAAGCTGCACCAGGACGTGATCATCCTGCAGATCCAGCACTGGCTCGAAGAACACTTCGCCGACAAGTTCCGCTTCGAAGACGTCGCCCGCGAACACGGCATGAGCATCCGTAACTTCATGCGCCGCTTCCAGACCGCCACCGGTGACAAGCCACTGCATTACCTGCAGCGCCTGCGCATCGAAACCGCCAAGGGCTTGCTGTCCGGCAGCCGCAAGAGCATCAAGACCATCAGCTATGAGGTTGGTTATGACGATGCGAGCTTCTTTGCGCGGCTGTTCCGCCAGCACACAGAATTGTCGCCGAACCAGTATCGGCAACAGTTTCAGCAGGCTGCGTAGCCGAACACCAACCGAATTTGGGAGCGAGCCTGCTCGCTTCCATATTGAATCTTGCGCCGGCCACGCAGTTCTTTCGCTGTGCATTTTTCCTACGCAAAAAACAGAATACAGAGCGCCGGAGAACCCGACCCTGCCCACAGACGCAGCCCCTTAAACAATTTCAACATCCTCCCTGCAAACACCATCAGGGAAGATCAACCATGACTATCGGATCAAGCTACAACTACCCTTCACACATCGCCAAGGAGGCCACCCGAACAAAGCGGTCGGCTAAAAACAAATGGGCGGCCCGCTTTCCCAATCCGCCGGATTTGTGCTTTGACTATCGTGCACTGGTAGAACAGGAAAACGGCATCGCCAGGGCAACTGACCGTTCCCGGTAGCCGAAACTCGGCAGCAAGCCATACACCATTTGAAATGGGCGCCATGCGCATGCCCTTCTTCAACCGGGTCGATGAGCCACCGACGGAAGGTCGGTCGCTGATGGCTTACTACGCCAATCAATTTGAATTGGCGTTTTCAGACTTCGCCAACCCCGGTAGCCAATGGGTTAACTCGACAGGTATCTATCTCCGGGAGGGCAGCATGGGCGGCGGATCGGCGCCGCAAATGTTGATATGGAAAAACGAAGACGGCGTCACACCACCTCCCGGCGATGAATTGCAAAAGGTTTATTCCAAGTGGAAAGCCTTTGCCGATCGTATGACCCGCCACGTTGCCGAGTTCTATGGGAGCCAGGAATGGGAAACCATATGGGCTTCTATCGTTGAAAAATACGAGAGTGTCTCGTTCCGAGATCTGGTCAAAATGCCAGCACTGGAAGCTTGGGATGGCCGCTCACCCGGGGATTTCGGCGGAATGGGAATGTCTGCGCAAGAGTCCGCAATTTTTTATGCGATAGGTATAGGTGACGGTAGCTGGGGAGCTTTTTACGACGTCTGCTGCCTCTACCCCCTGCGTACCGCGATTTTCGGTTTCAGCAGCCAATTGCAACTGATACATGGTCGAGTGGACTCCAACGGCGATCCACTGGATTCGCCCTACCTTAATAGCGAAGCCGTTTTTGACTCAATGGGGCTGAGTTTCGACGGGCCCCGCTACATCGGTCTCGCCGCTTTGGACGAATGCCTGCTGTTTGTGAAAACCGACGAAACCGGAAAGTCCGTCTACGAACATTGCCTCGAAAGAAGCAATGGACTTCTCACCGACTCTTCCGTCACAAAACTGGAAAAGCTGACCAATCAAAAAATACGCGTCTATTACAACTGGAAACACAGTCAACCCGAGCAAATCCAGGAGCAATTTGATGACTTTGACTCGGTCATCATGACACTACCCTCCTGGCTGATTGAAACTCGAATCAAGCTCGAAAATTTCACTCGGGAGATGCTTCCATTCGAGACGATTAACGCCTACAAAACCGCACACTGGGAAACTAGCTGCAAAGTGTTTGCACCACTGAAAAAATCATTTCTCTCGAAAAACAAAAACATCCCGCAAGCCATCGTAACCGACAGTTTTATCCACGATGTCTATACCTACCGCTACAACGACAACTACAGCTATGACTGCATCCTGCTGAGTTATACCTGGGAAGATGACGCCACCAAGCTCGCCGCATTCAGCGATACGGAGTTGGTATCAAAATGCGCCGAAGAGCTGGATCGCATACTCATGAACTCTGCCAACATCCACGAAAAAATCTCTCCCTACATTGGCATTGATCAAGCGGTGGTTCAGCGTTGGATCACTGATGAAAATGCACTGGGCTGTGCCAAGCTTTACCGACCGGGCACCTACTACGATGCTGTCAGCCTGATGAAGTACAACCGGGACCATGCTCATGTATCAGGCCTGTATTTATCCGGCGAGTCATTTTCCGTCGATGCCGGCTGGACGGAGCCATGTTTTCGCGGTGCTGTCGATGCAGTGATTCATATTTGCAATAAAACCGCCGCGACCTTCCATGGCGGATTTTCCTTGAGCGACTACCCGCACTACCAACTCAAAATCTGACCAAATCACTGTTCCAGAGCCATGCACGCAATACATGGCTCTACCTCTCGCACCGGTTAACACTGCCATCAAACATCACTCTGATCCATTTTAGGATAAGGACTACGACCTAAACGGAAATAGCTGACTTACACCCCATTACTGACTCCCCTCTTATACACACGCTAATTAACAGCTTGAAAAACAATAAAAAGAGGAACGACGGAATGAGTGAGCCAACAAGCCCTGTTCGTGTAGCAGTCGTGCAATTCGATCCACAAGTCGGCATCGAGAAATGTGTAGGTAATCTGCGTCGCAGCCTGGAATTGGCGCTTGAAGCAGTAAAAGGCGGTGCGAATCTCATCGTTCTGCCCGAGCTTTCCAATACAGGCTACTTCTTCAGCAATCGGCAGGATGCCTTCGCCCATGCCGAAGCAGTTCCCGACGGGCCAAGCGTGCAGCGCTGGATCGACTTCGCCCGAGAACACAACGTTTACCTCGTGGCCGGCCTGGCCGAACGCGACGGCATGCGACTCTTCAACACAGGCGTTCTGGTGGGACCAGACGGTTTTATCGGAAAGTACCGCAAAGCCCATTTGTGGAATCTAGAGAAGCTCTGGTTCACCCCCGGCGACCTGGGCTTCCCGGTTTTCGACACACCGATCGGCCGAATCGGGTTGTTGATCTGCTGGGACATCTGGTTCCCGGAGGTGCCACGGATCCTCGCCCAGCAAGGCGCAGACATCATTTGCAGCCTGAACAACTGGGTCTGGACACCGCCGCCGCTGTTCGACGATGCCGGTAAGTGCATGGCGTCATATCTGACGATGACCGCCGCTCACGTCAACAACGTGTTTATCGCTGCCGCCAGCCGGATCGGCGAGGAGCGCGGCGCGCGTTACCTGGGTTGCTCGTTGATTGCCGGAACCAACGGCTGGCCGATTGGCGCCGTGGCTTCGGCAGACAGGCAGGAAATCCTGTTTGCCGATGTTGACCTGACCAGCTCCCGCAGTGCGCCCATCTGGAACAACCTGAACGATCTGCATCGCGATCGCCGAGCCGATCTCTACGATCAGATGCTCGGCTACACCCAACACCCTTGCCTCCCACGCTGATCAGGAGGCCTATCGTATGGAAGTTACAACTGACAAAAACCACCCATCGCGCAAATCACCGATTGATACAGCCGTCGCCTTGCTAATGATTGGCGCAACACTGCTGATCGTCTGGCTCTCTTTCAGCAACCGAACTTTCTGGGGAGCGCATTGGCCCGGGTACGGCGACATGGTATCGCTGCTACCCGAACCGATTGCCTGGTTGCGTTGGGTGTTAGGTGACATCAGCGAGGTGGCTTTCTACAAGCACGAGTTCGCCTCGATCGGCCTGCTAGCGGGCGCTTATCTGGCTTACTGGGCGAATCGAACGGGGAAATCCTGGCAAGGGTTTGCCATCTCCTATGGAACCGGACTTTGGCCCTGGCTGGTCACCAGCTCGTTGCTCGGGTTGCTACTGAGCAATCTGCTGTGGGGCTGGACGGTGACAGCCACAACCTGGCAACCCACATTCGTAGCATTCGTCTCGCTGCCAGCGGCGATGGTGCTGATGTTTGGCGGAGGCTGGAGGGTCACGATCAACGGCGCACTCATGGGTGCCGTACTCGTCACACCGATGTGCCTGCTGATCGTCAACTACGTGTGCGAACCGCTGGCCTTACCTGCAGTGATTGGCAATGTGCTGGGCATGGCGGTTGCCAGCGTCCTGGCGTTTCTGTTCTGCCGCTATTGGCCGAACCTGGTGAAATCCAGGTCATCGGAAACATCCCCCGCCTCGATCGACCCCGCCAAGGCGCCCAACTATGGCGTCATCTGGAGCCTGCGCCGGATTCTGGCGGACTTTTCCGAAGCACCGTTCTTCGGCAATGAGCTGGCCAGCCTAGGCCTGATACTGGGTGCATTGCTGGCGTACAGCTTGAACCCTTCAAGCCCCGCGTACGGATCGGGTCTGTTGCTGCACATCATCGGCGGGCAGGCATTGGCCTCGGCCATCGGCGTGCTGATCTGGCGCCAACAATGGATTTTGCGCGGCTGGTATCCCACTTACATTCCGCTGGTTTCAGTGGTGCCCGCTGCGATCCTGGCCTATGGCGGCAGCTGGCAGATTATCGTCTCAAGTGCACTGCTGGGGGCATTGCTCGCACCACCGCTGGCCTGTGTGATTGCCAGGAAATTACCGTCCGACATGCACGCTTACATCGCCAATGTACTGTCGATGGCCATCAGCACACTGCTGATCGTGCCGCTGATCGGTTTTCTGATCGCTGATTAATACCCAAGCCATTCGGCTGTATCGCGGCCTCAAAAGCGGATACAGCCACTTTTCATTACAAACAAGCGAGGTATCCCATGGACCTGCCCAAACTGTCCATCGCGGCACTTGGCGGCACGGTAAGCATGCAAGCGAGCAATGCCGGTGAAGGCGTCATCCCGAGCGTCAGCGGCGAAGCCCTGCTGAGTTCCATACCGGAACTGACGACATTGGCCGGAGTCACCGTCGAGACCCTCGGCCTGCTGCCGAGTGCGTCCCTGGATTTCGAGTTTTTGCTGAACGTATTGTCCTGGGCTGAGTTTCAGGTCAAACAGGGCGCCGTTGGGGTCGTTATTACCCAGGGCACCGACACCCTCGAAGAAGCCGCGGTGTTTTTGGATTACCTGTGGCCCTACGACACCCCCTTGGTGCTGACCGGTGCCATGCGTTCCGCAGCGCAGCCAGGCGCCGATGGACCGGCCAATCTGCTGGATGCATGTCGCGTTGCCTTAGCGCACAACAGCCAGCAGCGCGGTGTCCAGGTCGTAATGAACGGACAGATTCATCAAGCGGGCAGCGTACGCAAAACCGATTCGCTGGCATTGCAGGCGTTTTCCTCTCCGGTCGTGGGGCCCGCAGGTCTACTGTTGGAAGATCGTGTTCGCTACCTGCGCCCGCCGGGGCAGCGCACGGTGTTACCGTTGCCGCAACAGACCACACAGAAGGTTGCGCTGCTTGAGGCCTCACTTTCGGCCGATACCCTGCTACTGGAAAACATTCTCGCACTCGATTACGACGGGCTGGTAATCGGAGGTTTCGGCGCCGGCCACATCTCGCAGCGCTGGGCGACAACGATTGAGCATATTGCCAAACGAATCCCCGTGATCATTGCAACCCGAACCGGCTCCGGCTCCACCGCTCGTGCCTCTTACGGTTTTGGTGGTGGTGAAATGGATTTGATCCGCAAGGGAGCATCGATGGCGGGCTTTCTATGTCCGCGAAAGGCCAGAATTCTGCTTTGGCTGCTGCTTGGTTGCCAACGGCAGCACGCGCTTGCGCAGTATCTCAACGAAGACATTTGACTTCAAAACAATGTACAAACCTGTGGGCGGAGGATTTGCGCTGACAAAAAAGGCCTGCTTTTGCAGGCCTCTTTCATTTTCCGAAATTCCCTACGGCTTATGCGCCCGGGACAGGAATTCGTGGGATTGCATTTCCAGCAAACGGCTCAGGGTACGCTGGAATTCAAAATTCAAGCGACCGCCGGTGTACAGATCCTTGAGCTCGACTTCGGCAGAAATGATCAGTTTCACGTTACGGTCGTAGAACTCGTCGACCATGTTGATGAAGCGTCGGGCGATGTCGTCGGTGGTGACGCTCATCTGTTCGACATCGCTGAGCAACACGGCGTGGAAGATCTTGCCCAATTCGATGTAGTCGTTCTGGCTGCGCGGACCGTCGCACAGTTCGCGGAAGTCGAACCAGGCCACGTCATCGCAGGTGCGCAGGGCACGAATTTCACGGTTTTCGATCATCAGTACGTCATTTTCGACCGCCGCCGTGCATTCCGGTGTCAGCGCACGGAAGCTCTTGCGCAGGCTTTCGTTGGCGGCTTCGTCGAGCGGATAGTGGAACAGTTCGGCTTGTTCGAGGTGACGCAGACGATAGTCGACGCCGCTGTCGACGTTGACGATCTCGGTATTCTGCTTGATCAGCGCAATGGCCGGCAGGAAGCGCGCGCGTTGCAGGCCGTCCTTGTACAGGCCGTCCGGTACGATGTTCGAGGTCGCGACCAGGGTCACGCCATTCTTGAACAGTTCTTCCATCAGGGTGCCAAGGATCATGGCGTCGGTGATGTCAGAAACGAAGAACTCATCGAAGCAGATCACCCGGGCTTCGGTGGCAAAACGCTTGGCGATGATGGTCAGCGGGTTTTTTTCGCCACCCAGGGTCTTCATCTCTTCGTGCACGCGCTTCATGAAGCGGTGGAAGTGAGTGCGGGACTTTTCCTTGAAGGGCAGCGCTTCGAAGAAGGTGTCCACCAGGTAAGTCTTGCCGCGACCTACGCCACCCCAGAAATACAGGCCCTTGACCGGGGTCTGATCCTTCTTGCCAAACAACTTGCCCAGCAGGCCCGGCTTGTTTTGCTCGGCCGCGACCAGATCGTCGTACAGGCGCTGCAAATGGCGCACAGCAGTTTCCTGCGCGGCGTCATGGAAGAATTCCGGGCGTTTCAGATCAGCTTGATATCGTTCTAGGGGCGTCATAATTCGTTAGCAAGGCAACAAAAACGGGCCGACACTGTAGCGACGGCCCGGAGGAATGGCAATCGGCCCTTTGTCGGGCCGGGCCGTTGTTTATTCCTGAACCGGCGTCAGGGCAATGCGTAAAGCTTCGATGGCTGCATCGCGCGCGGGGCTGTCGGCGAAGGCCGGGCTGTCGGCAACGCACTCACCTTCGAGCCAGACGCTGAAGCCCATCTCTTCACTGCGCACGTCCAGATCCTGGCCCGCCTGCAGCTGCTTGGTCACCTGACCGGCAGTCTTGCCATCGGCGAAGTTGCGCGACAGCAGCAGTTGTTCACCATCGGCCGCCAGCAGACGGAAGCGGAAACTGCCGTCGTCTTCGCGGAAGCTGACAAAACGTGCAGCTTTCGCGGCCTTCTTCTTGGTGGTCGCAGCCACTTGAGTCTGGGCAACGAAGGAGCGTAGGCCCACAGCTTCACGCAGTTCATTGAGGAAGGGTGTCGCTACCGCACGGGCCTTTTTCGCGCCGTGTTGCAGGATGTCTTCCAGATCCGCCGGGCGCTCGATCAGCTGGTTATAACGCTCGCGCGACTCACCCAACTCGCTGTCCAGTAGCTGGAACAAGCGATTCTTCGCCTCGCCCCAACCCAAGCCCTGCAACAGTTCGCTGCGGAACTCGTCGGCCTGCGCCGGGGTCGCGAAGGCCTGGAACAGAGTGAACAGATGTGAATTGTCCGGATCCTTGGCTTCGCCCGGCGCGCGGGAATCGGTGACGATCCGCGAAATCGCGTCCTTCATTTCTTTGGCGCTGCTGAACAGCGGAATGGTGTTGTCGTAGCTCTTCGACATCTTGCGGCCATCCAGGCCCGGCAATGTGGCGACGCTCTCTTCGATCAACGCCTCGGGCATGGTGAAGAATTCTTTGCCCTGGCCAAACAGGTGGTTGAAGCGCTGGCCGATGTCCCGCGCCATTTCCACGTGCTGGATCTGATCGCGACCGACCGGCACCTTGTGCGCATTGAACATCAGGATGTCCGCGGCCATCAGCACCGGGTAGCTGTACAGCCCCATGGTGATGCCGGCATCCGGGTCTTCACCAGTCTCGACGTTCTTGTCCACCGAAGCCTTGTACGCGTGGGCGCGATTGAGCAGGCCCTTGGCAGCGACGCAGGTCAGCAGCCAGGTCAGCTCAGGGATTTCCGGGATGTCGGACTGGCGGTAGAACGTCACGCGCTCGACATCCAGGCCACCGGCCAGCCAGGTCGCGGCAATTTCCAGACGCGAGCGCTGGATGCGCAGCGGGTCATCGCACTTGATCAGGGCGTGGTAGTCGGCCAGGAAGTAGAACGAATCGGCATTGCTGTCACGGCTGGCGACGATCGCCGGGCGGATGGCGCCGGCGTAGTTGCCCAGGTGCGGCGTGCCGGTGGTGGTGATGCCGGTGAGGATACGGGTACGAGTCGTCATGGGTAATCGCTTGTCAGACTGCAATCAATTCGAGAGACGCGGCAGGATCAGATCCTTGAGATCGGTCAGCTTGCCATGAAAAAAGTGTCCGCATTCTGCCACTTTCAGCAGCTCATGGGGACGTTCAAGCTTGTCGGACCATTGGTAAACGACTTGTGGATCGATCACTTCGTCGGTTTCCGGCTGAATAAGGGTCAGTTCGCCGTGCTGCGGCAACTGATCCTGATCCCCCAGGCGCATGACCGCTGGCGCGACCATGAACAGGTGTTTGAGCTGCTCGCCCTGCGCTTCCAGACGTCCGCCAAGACTTGCCGCAACAAAACCGCCAAAAGAGAAACCGAACAGCGTCAGTGGCAATTCTGGATGCTTGGCCCGAAACCACTCGGCCACGGCCTGGGCATCATCGACTTCACCGGTGCCCATGTCGTGGGTGCCTTCGCTGGCGCCGACTCCACGGTAGTTGAAACGCAAAGTGATCAAACCGGCATCACGCGCGGTGCGCTGCAGGGTCGAAACCACTTTGTTGAGCATGGTGCCGCCCTGCACCGGGTTCGGATGGCAGATCAACGCCAGCCCGCGAGGCTGCTCATTATCCAGGTACAGTGCTTCAATTTGCCCAACCGGGCCATCAATCACTACAGGGGTTTCACGCATAAGCAAGGAAGGAACTCCGTGACCTCGAATCGGGTCGACTCGTCTAGCAAATTGTCTGTGGCTGTCTATTGCGAGTGAATCGCGGTATACAGCGCAGGTTCGAGCCGTTAACGTAAAGCAAAGCCGTTTATAGAGGAAGGACTCGTGGAACACTCGCTCTTAGTTTGGTTGTTACCGACTCTTGCCCTGGTTGTGGGTGTCGCCATTGGGTTTCTGATCGCTCGCCTTGCGCCGAATGCCGCGCCTAGCAGCACTCAACGTCAGCTGGACGATATTCAGGAACGTTTCGACAGTTATCAGAACGAGGTGGTGACCCACTTCAACAGCACTGCGACACTGGTCAAGAAACTGACTGCGAGCTATCAGGAAGTGCAGGACCATCTCGCCGAGGGTGCCAACCGTCTGGCCCTGGACGAGCAGACTCGCCAACGCCTGCTGGCCTCCCTGCACGCCGACGCGGTGCAGGCTCCAAGGGAACGCCTGACGCCACCACGCGATCAGGAGCCGCCTCGCGACTACGCACCGAAAGCCCCGAACGCGCCGGGAATGCTCGATGAGCATTACGGCCTGAAGAAGTAATCAGGTTTAGCGCATAGCAAAAAGCCCCCGGACAATTAGTTGTCCGGGGGCTTTTTTGTTTCTGCATTCTTCTTTGCCTGTACTGGCCCCATCGCGCTCCCACAGTATCCGTGGGCGACCCAGCCCACTGTGTGCGAGCTTGCTCGCGAAAGCGCCGGAACAGGCGACACAAAAAACTGCTCGACCCCATAAGGATCGAGCGGTTTTTTTACGCCTGGGGTTCAATCAGACAATCAAGGGTACTGCTGAACCGTGCCTTGTTGCTGACCACCATACTGCTGGCCCGGAATCGCCTTGAGGTTGACCTCTACGCGGCGGTTCTGCGCCCGGCCATTGACGTCGCCGTTGCTGGCAACCGGGCTATCCGGACCGGCGCCGCGGGCACTCAGGTTGGCACCGCTGACACCTTGCGAGGTCAGGTAGGTTGCCACGCTCTGGGCGCGACGCTGGGACAGGTCCATGTTGTGCTGACGGCTGCCGGTGCTGTCGGTGTAGCCGACGATCTCGATCTGGTTCTGATTGAACTCTTTGAGCGAGCCAGCCAGGTTGTTCAGCGGCTGATAGAAACTTGGGGCAATGTTCGCCGAATCGGTAGCGAACGTGATGTTGCCCGGCATGATCAGCTTGATCTGGTCGCCTTGGCGCTGCACCTCAACACCGGTGTTGGCCATGCTGGCACGCAGCTTTTTCTCTTGCTGATCGGCGTAGTAGCCGTAACCGGCGGCGGAAGCACCGACCACCGCAGCACCGATCAGCGCGCCCTTGCCACGGTTATCGTGGTTGATGGCAGCACCGGCCAACGCACCGGCCAGAGCGCCGAGGCCACCGTATTTCGCGGTCTTGCTCATGCCTTCGGAGCCGCTATCCGCCTGACCCTGAGCCTGGCCTTGACCGCCGTAAGGGTTAGGCGAGGCACAACCGGACAAAACGGCCACAGCCGTAGCGAGAATAATCAAACGACGCGTGGTGAACATGTAAAGCTCCTACTTTTTTGCATTCTGTGGTGCAACGGACCAAGGCATTAGCCTTTTCGGGCGTTGGATCACTTCCAGGAATAAAAATTCCGCTCGTTACAAATCATGCCCGTACAAACGGGTTTTCGCGCATTTCATCGCCCAGGCGGGTGTCCGGACCATGCCCGGCCACCACCGTCGCCTCTTCGTCGAGGGTGTACAAACGCTGCTTGATCGAACGCACGATAGTAGCCTGGTCGCCCCCCCACAAATCCGTACGCCCGACACCGCGACGAAACAGCGTGTCGCCGGCAATCAGTAGCTTGGCCTCGGCAAACCAGAAGCTCATGGAACCCGGCGTATGACCTGGCGTGTGCAGCGCCACCCCGCAACCGCAGGCCAGTTCTTCATCATCGGCCAGCCAACGGTCCGGGGACGGCACCGGGGTGTAAGGAACACCGAACATCTGGCACTGCATTTCCAGGTTGTCCCACAGAAACTGGTCTTCCTTGTGCAGGTGCAGTGTCGCGCCGGTTTTCTCCTTGAGTTGACCGGACGCCAGGAAATGATCGAGGTGGGCATGGGTGTGAATGATGCTGACCACTTTCAGCCCCAAGGCATCGAGACGCGCCAGGATCAGCTCATGATTGCCGCCCGGATCGACAACGATGGCCTTTTTCGTCACCGGATCGCCGATGATCGTGCAGTTGCACTGCAAAGGACCGACGGGGAAGGTTTCGCGGATGAGGGTGGGTTGCTGTGACATTGGGGGCCTGCTCGATAAACGGGGACGAGCGATTTTCGCATACTTGAGTATCCAGCCAATGGCCGCGACAAGTAACGTGAAAATTCCTTAACCCAGGACCCCCAGCTCCTTGGCCCGCGCCACCGCCTGCGTACGCCGCTCGACCCCGAGCTTGCTGTTGATATGGCTGGCGTGGGTCTTGACTGTGTGCAGGGAGATAAACAGCTGTTCGCTGATTTCCTGGTTCGAGCAGCCTTGCGCGATCAAACGCAGGACCGCCAGTTCCCGCGCGCTGAGCTGCTCCGCGGCCGCGCAAGACTCCGGGCCGGGCCGGGCAGCCAATGCCGGCAGTTTTTCACTGAGGCTCAGGGACACAGGGGTTGGCGTATAGAGCTGAAGCTGTCCACGCAGCCAGTCTGGGTGCTCGGCCAGCAAGCCCTCAAAGGGTTGCAGCACCCCTCCGCTGGCGGCGTCCAGTGCCTGAGCCAGTGCCTTGCGGGCTTCCGGTTCCCGCCCACTGCCCAGCAACAACGTCACTTTTTGGGTCAACGCCATGGCACTGAGCATCTGTCGACCGCTTTGCTGACCATGCTCAAGCAACGCATTCAAACGCCCTTCGGCCACCATCGGTTGGCCCTGGATGACGTCGAGCAAGGCTTGTTGCAATTCGATATGCAGCGGCAATTGCGGATGGAACTCCGGCGGTGCCGCCCCGTTCTCGCCGTTGTAGGTCTGCCCCAGACGCGCCAGCCAGGCTTCGGCCAGGTCGGTGCGCCCTTGGGCCAGCCAGAGCTCACATTTGACCAGGGTGATCATGGCCAGGTAGTAGATCGGCGGCACATCCCAGATGTGCATCAGCCGTTCGGCTTCGGCCAGTTCGGCAAAAGCCTTGGCGAACTCGCCACTGCTGCCCTCCAGCCTGGCAATCACGCAGTGGCCGATCAGCACGCTGATGTCACGACAGGCGCGCGCCTCGCTCAACCCGGCCTGCAATCGCACCCGCGCCAATTGCGGTTGCATGCGCAGGGCCAGCAAAAAACCCTCGTACAAGGTTAACCGGGCGCGAACTGCATATAGCCGCTGCGCAGACAGGCTCTGCAGGCGTTGCAGGCCCTGACGGACCTCCTCCAGCGCCCGACAGATTTCCCCGCGCGCTTGCAGCACCCGGGCGCGGTCGTAATGAGCCAGTGCTTCGAACAACGGGTTGCCGACCCGTTGCGCCAGCTCCAGCGATTCGCGGTTCAGCCCCCGAGCCCGCCACAAATCACCGTCGGCGATAGCCAGGTTGGACAGGGTCGAGAGGCACATCAAGCGCTGGCCGTAACGCTTGGACGGAAGACTTTCCAACGCTTCGCGGCAGTACCGCAGCGTCTGTTCGCGGTTACCGCGCCCACGGGCGATGATGCCGCTCAAAGCCAGCCATTGAGCGAGCATGGACTTCTGCGCGGTGGCCGACGGAGCCGGCAGGAAGCGGCTCAGATGACTGGCCAGCTCCTCGGCGGCATCCAGTTGGCAAGCCATCCCCAGTGCCCAGCTATAGAGAACGATCAAGCGCGGCGTACTGATCAGCAAACTGTCAGGCAAGTCCATTTTCCAGCGCAGCAACATGCCGACATTCTGCTCGGCCAGCAGTTGCTCCTCGGAGAGGTTCTGCACCAGGTTTGCCGCGACGTCCAGGTGACCGGCACGCAGGGCCTGCTCCACGGCTTCATCGAGCAGTCCCTGGGCATTGAACCAGCGGCAGGCACGAAGGTGCAGGCTCGCGGCCGGTACCATCGACTGGGAAGTCGGACGCGTGCGCAACAGATCGGAAAACAGGTGGTGGTAACGATACCAGTGACCATGTTCGTCCAGCGGCACCAGGAACACTTGGTGGGCGAGCAGGAAGCGCAAGATCTCTGCGCTGTCATGGGCGTCGCGAACGGCATCGCACAGTTCGCTGCAAAAACGCTCCTGGGGCGCCGTGTCATAGAGGAACGACTGGACTTCGGCGGGCAGGCAATCGATGACTTCTTCGAGCAGGTAATCGCGGATCAGCCCTTCCCCGCCGTGCAACGATTGCGGCAGCGCGCCATCGGTGCCCGCCTCCGAGGCCGCCAGCAGCCAGAAGCGTAACCCCGCGACCCAACCTTCGCTGCGCTGGATCAGGTTTTCCAGCGCCTCACCGCGCAAGGAACTGCTGTGCCGGTCGAGCAGGCTCAAGGCCTCATCGTGGGTCAGGCGCAGATCCTGTTCATGCAACTCAAGCAGTTGCCGCGACAGCCGCAACCGCGCCAGATGCCAGTCGGGACGTTGGCGACTGGTGACCATCACCAGCAAACCATCGGGAAGATGATTGAGGAAAAACTGCAGGCAGCGGTCCAACACCGGCCCTTGGGCCAAATGGTAATCATCCAGCACCAGCAGCAATGGTGCGGCTGTGGACAGGTGCACGGCCAACTCGTCGAGCAGGCCGTCCAGCCATTCTTCGAACGCGAATGGCTGATGGCGCTGGCGCATTTTCAACAGCCCGAGGGACTGCCTGCCCAAGTGCGGGAAATAATCCTGAAGGCCTTCGAGCAGGCGCTCGAGAAAACGTCCCGGGTCACTGTCGCGTGGGCTCAACCCCAGCCAGAGACTTTGCCAGTGTGCCGGCAAGCCCTGACAAAACTCCACCGCCAGCGAACTCTTGCCGAACCCTGCAGGTGCGCTGACCAGCAATAACCTGCCTGCGAGCCCGGCACTCAGGCGCTCGCACAAACGTGGACGCAGCACATGGCCGTCGGGCAACGGCGGGCGGAAGAAGCGCCCGTCGAGTGTCGCGACAGCAACGTGTGCAGAACCTGAGGGTGTAGACAGATCAGTCATAGCCGGCTCTTGTTTGAATTGCGGGTGGCGGCGTGCAGATGTCCGCAGACTAGCCGTAAACGGATAGGGAATGAAGGTAATTGCTACAAATGGCTACAAAAAGTCTACAAGCAAAAAAAACGCCCCGAACCAGTCGGGGCGTTTTCAGAGGGTGCAGTCTCTACTCAGCTCACCTTAGCGAACACCATCCTGACGCAAGGCGGCAGGGGTGAAGTCGCTGGTGGTGGCAGTGAAGCCGAAGTCATACGCCGACTTCTCTTCGTTTTTCATGCCCAGCGCCAGGTAGCGACCCGACTGCAGGTCGTACAGGGCTTCAAGGGCATACCACGGTACTTGTTTGTCGTAGTAGTTCTCGGCATGTGCCTCACCTACACGCCACAGTTGGCCACGACCGTCGTAATGGTCGATGACCGCTGCTTGCCAGGTATCTTCGTCGATGTAGAAGTCACGCTTGGCGTAGATGTGGCGCTGACCTTCCTTCAAGGTGGCAACTACATGCCACACCCGGCGCAGCTCGTAACGCGCCAGATCCTGGTTGATGTGGCCGGCCTTGATGATGTCGGTGTACTTGAGCTTCGGATCGTCGAGTTTGTAGGCATCGGAGGCGATGTACATCTCTTTCTTGCCTTCCAGCTTCCAGTCGTAACGATCCGGCGCACCGTTGAACATGTCCAGGTTGTCGGAAGTACGCAGGCCGTCGGCTGCAGTACCCGGGCCGTCATAGGACACTTGTGGCGCACGACGCACACGACGCTGACCGGCGTTGTAGACCCACGCCGAGCGCGGTTCCTTGACCTGGTCGAGGGTTTCGTGAACCAGCAGTACACCACCGGCCAGACGAGCCGGAGCGGTCACTTTCTGCTTGAAGTAGAACAGGATGTTGCCCGGGTTTTTCGGGTCGTAGTCCTTCATCTTGTCGCGGAACACGAACTGGTCCTGGAAGTACACCAGGCTGAACGAGCCGTTCGGCTGTGGCGTGGCCTGGGTCACCAGGCGGGTCACGCTACCCCCGCGATAGCGGGTGATGTGGTTCCAGATGACTTCCACGCCGCTTTTCGGAATCGGAAACGGCACGGCGGTTTCGAAGTTTTCCAGACCGTTGCCGCCGGACACCAGGTTCGTGTTGGTGGCGTTACGCTTGATGGCGGCGAATACGTCATCCGGTACGGTAGCACCGCGATGGGACGGATAGACCGGCATCTTGAAGGTTTCCGGGTAGCGCTTGAACATCGCGTACTGGCCCGGGGCGAGCTTGTCCTTGTACTGGTCGACGTTCTGCGCCGTGATGGTGAACAGCGGTTTTTCGCTGGCGAACGGGTTGGACAGGAAACCTTTGCTGTCGACCGTACCGGCGTTCTTCGCCATCGGCTTCCAGGCCGGGATCGAACCGTCGGCGTTACCCGCCATTTCGGCGCCCATCGGGGTCAGGCTCTTGCCCAGCTTGTCGGCCTCGGCCTGGGGAACTGCCGCGATGACGCTGGTCGCCAGCAGCGAAAGCCCCAGAACACCGGCGTGGAACAGACTCTTTGTTATTTTCATATGTGTGTTCGTCCTGAAAATACTGTGCTTAGAAGTTCACGCCGAGGCTGAGCGCAACGAAGTCGCGGTCATCCACAGTGGTGTACTTGCCGTCGAAGAAGTTGGTGTAGGCCAGGCTCGCGGTGTAGGTGTTCTGGTACTCGGCATCGACACCCAGGCTGACCGCCTTGCGGCCTTCCTCGAAGTTGCCGCCAGGGCCAGGGGAGTAACCGCTCACGTCATGGGACCAGGCAACGTTCGGCTTGAGGTTCACACCAGCAAACACGTCGTTGTATTCCCAGATGGCGCGACCGCGGTAGCCCCACGAAGTTGCGGTGGTAAAGCCTTCGTCGGTGCAGTTGCGGCTGCGGTTGTTGGTCGGCGTACCCGGGCCGGCACCGTTGATGGTGCTGGTGTTGAGCGCCACGCAGGTATCGAGCGCGCCAGAGGCTGGCAACTCACCCGGGCCGTAGACCGGATCGCGGCCATAACGAACGTCGGAAGTGCTTTCCAGGCCGCCAACGTGGGTCACGCCCACTTCACCCACCAGGGTCAGACGACTGGCGCCCATGACCTGGTCAAAGAAGTGCGTCAGGGTGGTCTGGAACTGGGTGACTTCCTTGCGACGATACCCATGCAGGTCTTGACCCGGCACGCCGGTCAGCAGCGATGCATTGGTCAACGGGTTGTTCGGGTTGTTGTTGCCTATAGGACGGACACCGGAGAACAGGATGTCGGTGGAGTTGAGCTGCACCGGAGCGTTCGGCCGGTAGCTGATCTCACCGCTCCACGCCGTACCGGTAGGCAGGGTGGTGGAGAAGCTCAGACCGTAGAGGCGGATGTCTTCCGGGTATTCGATGAAGTACTGCGAATTACCCGCCACCAGCAATGGCGCCAGCGCGGCAAACGGGGTCCCCTGGAGTGATGCTGCAGTGTTGTAGACCGACTGCGGCGCGCCGGTGGCGCTGAAGATCGGCGCACGGCTGTGGTAGTTCATGAAGTAGGCGCCGAACTCGGTGTCCAGCGGATCGAACATGTACTTGAAGGACGCGCCCCACTGTCCGCCGTCACGGGCATCGCGATCAGGGCCACGACGCACCAAAACGCCCTCATTGTTGACGTCAACGCCGTTGGCGGCCAAAGGCCCCAAGGCAATGGCCGGAATCTGCGAGCGCTTGGCCAGCACGCGCAGGTTGTCGTTGCAGCCGTCGGCAACGATGTCCGGCTGGGAGAAGAACGTGCCGCAGTTATCGACGACGGTCTGGTCCCATTCAATTTGATAGAACGCTTCGGCCGAGAGGTTTTCGGTCAAGCTCTGGGACACATAGAACATGTTGACCGGGATCAGGCCTTCCTTGATCTCGGCACCCGGACGACGGAATGCGGACACGTCGATCGGGTTGATCGAGTTGATGCCACCACCGATGAAGGTACTTTCACCCCAGCTCACGACCTGCTTGCCCAGACGCACGGAGCCTGGTTGATCGGCAATGGAGTAGTTGTGGTAAACGAAGGCGTCGAGGATCTGGCCGCCGGCGGACTTGGCGCCTTCCTTGCGGCCCTCGTCGCTGATGTCCTTGAACGGACGGCTTTCGTCCTTCAGTTCAAAGTCGTACCAGTATTTGCCTCGGACGAAAACGCCGGTATCGCCGTACTTCAGTTCAAGGTCATGGATACCCTTGAAGATCTTCGAGAAGGTTTCCCCGCTCTTGAAGTTCAGGTGACCGTCATCAGAAGTCTGGGACAGGCCCTTGCCGCCGTTGTTGACACCGATGAGGTTCTTGTTGGCACTTTCGGTAGACCAACTGGCACCAACCGACAGGGATGAGTCGAACTGACCTTCGATTTCACCGACGTTGAAACTGACGCCGAATGCTGGCCCGGCGAGCGTAGAGGCAAGACTGACAGCCAGGGGCAGTTTCGCCCGGCGCCAGAACTGGTTTACTGATGTCATCGACGCTACTCCATGTGCATTTTATTTTTATGGCATGAGCACTTCTAAAAACGCTGTGGATAACCGGGAGCCATGGCATCCCAAAGTCACTCCAAAGTTGCATCGCCCCGGTTTGTGCGGTTGCCCCGTTCTTAAAAATCCTTGAGCGGACTATAGCCAGCAGGTAGTAGCGCTTGATCCCTCTAAAGTGTGATTTGCAGCTGCCAGCCACTCTGGAACAGTCCTTTCGCCAGTCCGACGCCCGTCGGCACGGCAAGGATGGCTGAAAATTTCGATTTGACAAGCCAAGCGCTTGCTTGGTGGGGCTGGCGTGCCCTTTTGGGCACGCCGGGAGGCGCTTAAAGCGTCGAAAGGAAGGTACTGTTGGTGGCCTGCCATTCGCTGATGTCGACACGAATGCGCTTCTTGTCGAGTTTGCCGACACTGGTCTTGGGAATTTCAGTAACAAGGGCGATCTGGCTTGGAATCGCCCACTTGCTCAAGTGCCCCAACTCCACAAACGGCTTGAGGTGTTCCTTGAGTTCCCGGGCCCCGATTGCGTGACCTTCACGAACTACCAGCAGGGCAAACGGCCGCTCGCCCCACTGCGGATCGGGGATCCCCACCACTGCTACTTCACGTACCGCCACATGGCGGCTGATCAGGTCTTCCAGGTCCAGTGAAGAGACCCACTCGCCACCGGTCTTGATCACGTCCTTGATGCGGTCACGAATGTCGATCACACCCATGCTGTCCAGGGTCGCGACGTCGCCGGTGTGCAGCCAGCCACCGGCCCAGAGTTCGGCCCCTTTCTGCGGTTCGTTGAAATATCCTTCGGTCAGCCAGGGTGCACGCAGTACCAGCTCACCCTGAGTCTCGCCGTCAGCGGGCAGGAAGTTGCCCTCGGTGTCGACGATCGCCGCCTCCACCAGAGGCCCAGGCACGCCGGCCTTGATACGGTAGGTGGTGCGTTCGTCTTCGGTGCCGGCCATCAACTCATCGTTCAAGTGCGCGCACGACACCAGCGGCCCGGTTTCCGACATGCCGTAGGCGGCGGTCAACTGGATGCCCTTGGCCTTGGCCGCCTCGTACAACGTACGGTTCAGGGCGCTGCCGCCGATGACGATTTTCCAGCCGCCGAAGTCAACGTTCTGCGCGGCCTTGGCATTGAGGACCATCTGCAAAATGGTCGGCACGCAATGGGAGAACGTGACCTTCTCCTTGTGCCACAACTCCACCAGGTACTCCGGGTCATAGCGGCCGGGGTACACCTGCTTGAGCCCAAGCATGGTCGCCACATACGGCAAACCCCATGCGTGTACGTGGAACATCGGGGTGATCGGCATGTACACGTCGTTGGTGCCCAGCAGGCGCACGCTATCGATCGCGCCCATGATGGTCGACACGCCCATGGTGTGCAGCACCAACTGCCGATGGGTGAAGTACACGCCCTTGGGATTGCCGGTAGTGCCGGTGGTATAGAACGTGGTCGCGACCGAGTTTTCGTCGAAATCCTGGAAGTCGTACTGCGGGCTCGCCGCGGCCAGCAGTTGTTCGTATTCGCCGACAAGGTTCGGCAGGTCCGCGGTTTTTTCCGGCAGGTCAGTCAGCAGCAGGGTTTTGTCGACCGTGGTCAGTTGCCCCTCGATGGCCTTGTAGAGGCCGACGAACTCGCTGTTGACCAGCACAAAGCGGTCCTCGGCGTGATTCATGGTGTAGAGGATCTGTTCCGGCGACAGGCGCACGTTGATGGTATGGATCACCGCGCCGATCATCGGGATGGCGAACATGCATTCCAGGTAGCGATGGCTGTCCCAGTCCATCACCCCCACGGCATCCCCGGGTTTGACCCCGGCCGCTGTCAGCACGTTGGCCAGACGGGCCACCCGTTCGATCAGGGTCGGGTAGCTGTAGCGCAACTTGTCGCGGTAGATGATCTCGCGGGTTTTTTCATAACGGGCACCGGACATCAGCAGCCGCTTGATCAGCAGCGGGTACTGGTAAGCGCCTTCGGCCGGGGGGATAACGCGAGTCTGCAACATAAGAATCCCTTTTTCTGACTGCACGGACGTGACTGAAAGTACGCACTGTAGTGCCCTTGATCGTCAGCCAAATCAGCCAAAGGAATGATTTGCAGAGCCCCACAAATACTGGCTTTGCGCCAGCATTTGCAGAAACTCGCTGTCTGTTGCGCCTACGGAATCAATGCATCTCGGTAAAGGCGAGCTTCACGCCAATCGCAATCAGCACCGCCCCCATGGTCCGGTCGAACCAGTGCCCCATGCGCGCGAAACCGGCGCGTACGCGCTGCTGGCTGAACAACATCGCCACCAGGCAGAACCAGGCGGCTGTTGCGACTGCCAGGTAAACCCCGTAACCGGCCTGCACGGCCAGCGGCGTGTGCGGATTGATCACCACGGTGAACAGCGAGAGGAAGAACAATGTGGCTTTCGGGTTGAGACCGTTGGTGACGAAACCCGAAGTAAAGGCACCACGGGCCGTGCGCTCGCCAGCTTCCTTGTGCAGATCGTCCGCCACAGGCTTGGCCGGTTGCGCGCGCAGTGCCTTGTAACCGATGTACAGCAGGTAAGCGGCGGCGGCCCACTTCAAGGCATTGAACAGAACGATCGACTGGGACACGATCAGGCCGATACCCAACAGCGAATAACCCACGTGGAGGAAAATCGCCGTACCCACACCCAATGCGGTCCAGGTGCCCGCGCGGCGACCGTGGGTAACACTTTCACGCACCACCACGGCAAAGTCCGGGCCGGGGCTGGCCACGGCCAGCAAGTGAATCAAGGCAACGGTCAAGAACTCTGTCCAGTACATGTGGGGCTCCTTTAGGCCAAGCGTAACTATTTATTTCATCTGGTAGGCTCGGCAGATTACGCCTTCAGTTCAATGCACAAAAGGTACAGTTGATGACGAATACTCGCCGCGCCGTTTTCCTCGACCACCCGTCCCTGGACCTCGGCGACCTTGACCTCAACCCGCTGCGCAGCTGTTTCAGCGAATTGCAACTGTTCGCCCAGACCTTGCCCGATCAAGTCATCGAACACCTCAAGGGCGCCACCGTCGCCATCAGCAACAAGATCCTGATCGATGCCGCCGCCATGGCTGCCAGCCCTGAGCTCAAGCTGATCCTGATCACCGCCACCGGCACCAACAACGTCGACCTCGCCGCTGCCCGCGCCAACGGGATCACCGTGTGCAACTGCCAAGGCTACGGCACACCGTCGGTGGCGCAGCACACGATCATGCTGCTGCTCAACCTGGCCACGCGCCTGGCCGACTATCAGAAAGCCGTCGACGCAGGCCAATGGCAGCAGGCCAAACAGTTCTGCCTGCTGGACTACCCGATTGTCGAACTCGAAGGCAAAACCCTTGGCCTGCTGGGTCACGGGGAACTGGGTGGCGCAGTCGCCCGCCTGGCTGAAGCCTTCGGTATGCGCGTGCTGCTGGGGCAGATTCCAGGGCGCCCCGCGCGGCCGGATCGCTTGCCACTGGATGAACTGCTGCCGCAAATCGACGCCCTGACCCTGCACTGCCCGCTCAACGAACACACCCGCCACTTCATCGGCGCCCGTGAACTGGCCGCGATGAAGCCCGGCGCGTTCGTGGTCAACACTGCACGCGGTGGCTTGATCGACGAACAGGCCTTGGCCGACGCCTTGCGCAACGGGCATCTGGGCGGCGCAGCCACTGACGTGCTGAGCGTCGAGCCTCCCGTCAACGGCAATCCGCTACTGGCCCACGACATCCCGCGCCTGATCGTCACCCCGCACAACGCCTGGGGCAGCCGCGAAGCGCGCCAGCGAATCGTTGGCCAAGTGGGCGAAAACGCACTGGGGTACTTCAGCGGTAAGGCGCTGCGGGTCGTCAGTTGATAAACTGCGGCACTTTTTTTCACGGGAGCAGTTATGGATCCGCGCAGTGAAGTACTGCTTCGTCAGGCCGAGTTATTCCAGGGTTCAGTGTTGCTGGCCGGTTTGCCCGCCGACGACTTGCTGGGCCGCCTGCCCGAAGCTCATGGCTGGAGCTGGCACGCCGGCGATCAAGCCGCGCTGGACGCCCGCTTCGCCGGGCGCAGCCATTTTGGTGTAAACGCGCCTGAACGTGGTTTCGAAGCCGCCGTGGTGTTTCTGCCCAAGGCCAAGGACCTGACCGACTACATCCTCAACGCCCTCGCCTCGCGGCTGGCCGGCCGCGAGCTGTACCTGGTCGGCGAGAAAAAAAGCGGCATCGAAGGTGCCGCCAAACAACTCAACCCGTTCGGCAAGCCACGCAAACTCGACAGCGCGCGACACTGCCAGCTCTGGCTGGTCACCGTGGCCAACGCGCCTGAAGCCAAACCGCTGGAAAGCCTGGCGCAGACCTACGAACTGCCATTGGCCGAAGGGCCGTTGAAGGTCATCAGCCTGCCGGGGGTGTTCAGCCATGGTCGCCTGGATCGCGGCAGCGCGCTGCTGCTGGAGCATCTGGACAAACTGCCCGGCGGTCACTTGCTCGACTTCGGTTGCGGCGCCGGAGTTCTGGGCGCGGCGGTGAAACGTCGTTACCCGCACAACCAGGTCACGTTGCTGGATGTGGACGCCTTTGCCGCCGCCAGTAGTCGCCTGACCCTGGCTGCCAATGGTCTGGAAGCCGAGGTCATTACCGGTGACGGAATCGATGCTGCGCCGATGGGCTTGAGTGCGATCCTGAGCAATCCGCCGTTCCATGTCGGCGTGCACACCGACTATTTCGCAACGGAGAACTTGCTGCGAAAAGCGGCCAAACACCTGAAAAACGGCGGTGAACTTCGCTTGGTAGCGAATAGCTTCCTGAAGTATCAACCGCTGATCGAAGAGCATCTTGGCGTGTGTGCGATCAAGGCCGAAGGACAGGGTTTCAGAATCTACCGGGCCAAACGCGGTTGAACCTTTTTTGAAAAAGAAGGCTTGCCGAATGAATTTTGCCTAGGCAGAATCCGCTCCGTCCTAGGGGAGTAGTCTCCCACGAGCGCCACGCTCGTCCGGCATGCGTCAACATACTTGGTCAAAAGACCATGGCGCATGCGACCCAAGCATCCACATCAGATGGATCGCAGGGTTTGACAAGACCTATGACACGAACACCTTACCCGGGGCGGGAAGGCTGTACGTGTCATAGCCGTGTCGACCCGCCCCTTAGGAAAACCCCTGATGCTGGATTCACTACTCGTCCCCACCGCAATCGTTGCCTTGGCCGAAATCGGCGACAAGACGCAGCTGCTCGCACTCATTCTTGCTGCCCGCTTCCGCAAGCCCTGGCCGATCATCGCCGGTATCGTCGCAGCGACCTTGGCCAACCACGCGGCCGCCGGTGCGGTAGGCGCCTGGGTCGGGAGTTTCTTCTCGGATACGATGCTGCACTGGATACTCGCCGCGAGCTTCGCCGCGACCGCCCTGTGGACCCTGGTGCCGGACAAGATGGATGACGACGAAGCCAGTACCGCCCGCAAGTTCGGGCCGTTCCTGACCACGCTGATCGCGTTCTTCCTGGCGGAAATCGGTGACAAGACGCAGATCGCGACCGTGATGCTGGCTGCGCAATATCCAGAGTTGTGGCTGGTGATCATCGGCACCACCCTCGGCATGCTGATTGCCAACGTGCCCGTGGTATTGGCCGGTAACTTTGCCGCAGACAAATTGCCATTGACCCTGATCCGTCGACTGGCAGCGTCGGCGTTCTTCATCCTGGCGATTGTCGCGGTGTACAAGGCGATGCAGAGCAGCGGGTGGGTTTGACCCGGGTACTGAAATCAATCTGTGGCGAGGGGGCTTGCCCCCTCGCCACATTTTCAGCGCCTGACAGTCAAGACTTCTTGGCCTGCTCGTAAAGCGGCATGACCTTCGGAATCGCCGCCTGCAACGCCGCAATACGGCTCGACGACGCTGGGTGAGTGCTCATGAACTCCGGCGGCGCACCTTCCGAGACCTTGCTCATCTTGTTCCACAGGGTGATCGCGGCATTCGGGTTGTAACCGGCGCGGGCGGCCAGCTCCAGGCCAATCAGGTCCGCCTCGTTTTCATTGGCGCGGCTGTTGGGCAAGGTCATGCCATAGTTGGCCACGGTATCGGCCAGGGCCAGGCTGTCCTGCCCCAATCCCAACAAGGCGCCGGCGCCCTGCTTGGCCATTTCGATGCCATAAGCCTTCGACATCGCTTCACGACCGTGCTCGCGCAGGGCATGGGCGATTTCATGCCCCATGATCGCGGCGACTTCATCGTCGGTCAGTTGCAGTTTGTCGATCAACCCGGTGTAAAAGATGATCTTGCCACCAGGGCCGCAGTTGGCGTTGAGTTCATCGCTCTTGATCAGGTTGACTTCCCACTTCCACTGGGCCGCGTCCGGACGAAACTTCGGCGCCTGGGCAATCAGCCGGTCGGCAATCACCTGAACCCGCTTGGCATCATTGCTGGTCTTGTCCAGCACGCCTTTGCTGGATGCCTCGCCCACTGTCTTCTGATAGGACTGGGCGTACATCTGATCGACCTCTTGCGAGGACAACATGCTGAACATGTACTGCTTGCGCTCAACGCCTACGGCACCGCCACTGGTGGTATTGACCGACTGGCAACCGGTGAGCAGCAGCGCCGAGCTCAGTGCACTGACAACCAAAATCTTGTTCATCGAAAAACTCCCTGAAAACATGCCGCGTATCCTAGGCGTGGAAATGTATCGACGCCAGATACAATGGACGTAAGACGCGCAATTCGGACAAAGCTCTCATCGCCGTAGAAAAAAATTCACATACGACGACAACCCACAACCCATCACGCCGCGCATTGATTCAATTACGACATCTGGCATGCAAAAACGGTCAATTCAACCGCCCGCGCTCATGCCCGCCCGCCCCCCTGCCGATACACCTGGGCAAACGTCCTTTCCCGCGCGGAGCCCCCATGAAGTTCAAGTCGATCCAGTTTTCCGTGGCGGCCCTTGCCGGCGCCATTGTCCTTAGTGTCGTGGCAGCGCTGGTGGTGTACGCACTGTTTTCCGGCGCCCGGACGCAAGACATGGTCCAGGAGCGGACCCAGGCCCAATTCGAGCAAGTCATCGAACAACGCCTGACGTCCCTGGCGCAAACCCAGGTCAGCCAGATCCAGCGTGAACTCGAAGCACCGCTGCTGATTGCCGGCGGGCTGGTGCGGGTCAACGCCCTGATCGGCACACCGGGCGCCGACGGCCAGCCTGCGCTGAGCCTCAGCCGCGAGCAACTGATCGGCCTGATCAAGGAAAACGTGGTCAAGAACCCGAAAATCCTCGGCACCTACATCGGTTGGGAAAAGGGCGCACTGGATCACAACGATGCGGCCTATGTCGGTACTCAAGTGGTCGGCATCGACGCCGCCAACGGGCGTTTCCTGCCGTGGTGGTTCCGCAACGATGACGGCACCCTGGGCCTGGACAAACTGGTGGACGTCGACGACCAGAAAACCCTGTCCACTGGCGTGCGCGCCAGCGAGTACTACCTGTGCTCGAAAGAAACCAAGAAATCCTGCGTGATCGATCCGGCGCCTTACAAGGTCGGCGACAAGATCGTCATGCTCGCCTCCTTTATTGAGCCGATCATGCTCAACGGCGCCTTCCAGGGCATCGTCGGCGCCGACCTGTCGGTGAACTTCATCCAGGAAATGCTCCTGGGCGCCAACCAGAAACTCTACAGCGGTGCCGGTGAAATGGCCCTGATCGGCGGCAATGGCCGGATCGTTGCCTACACCAAGGATCCGAGCAAATTCGGCGAGAAAGTCAGCGACATCCTCGACAGCAAGCAGATTGCCAACATGGCCAATCTCAAACGCGGCGAAGTCACCTACACCGTCGACAAGGCCCAGGGCCGGATCGAGCTGTACCTGCCGTTCGGCATCGGCCAGACCGACGCCCGCTGGACCCTGATGCTGCAATTGCCGCTGAACGCGGTCATGGCCGACCTGCAAAAACTCCAGGCCGACCTGGACGCACAACGCAAATCCGACACCTTCGGCATGGCGATGGTCGGCCTCGTGATTGCCGGTATCGGTTTGCTGGTGATCTGGCTGGTGGGTCACGGCATCGCTCGCCCACTTAAACAAATGGTCGCCATGCTCGACGATATCGCCCAGGGCGAAGGTGACCTGACACGGCGCCTGACCAGCGACCGCGCCGATGAACTGGGTTCAATTGCCAAAGGCTTCAACACTTTCCTGGCCAAGTTGCAGGTGATGATCACCCAGGTGGTGACGTCGGTGCAGAGCGTCAGCGATTCCTCGGAACACACCGCCGACATCGCCATCCGCACCAACACCGGTGTGCACAAGCAGATGGCCGAGATCGATCAGGTGGCCACCGCCGTGCAGGAAATGACCGCCACCGCCCAGGACGTGGCGCGCAATGCGACCCAGGCCGCACAAGCCGCCAGCCATGCCGATCAGGCCGCCAGCCAGGGCATGCAGATCGTGCGCGACACCTCGAACTCGATTGGCGCCCTCGCCGTGGAGATCGGCCGGGCCGTCGGCGTGGTGCAAACCCTGGCCAAGGACAGCGAAAACATCAACGCCATCCTCACCGCCATTCGCGGGATCGCCGAGCAGACCAACCTGCTGGCCCTGAACGCAGCCATCGAAGCTGCCCGCGCCGGTGAACAGGGGCGGGGTTTTGCCGTAGTGGCCGACGAGGTGCGCAACCTGGCGCAGAAGACGCAAAAGGCGACCGAAGAAATCCAGATCATGATCCAGCAACTGCAGCAGGGCACCCGGGATGTGGTGCGAGTCATGGAAGACAGCCAGAACCGCACGGACGAAAGCGTACTGCACGCGTCCAAGGCCGCCGAAGCGCTGGAAACCATCACTCAGGCGGTGTCGGTGATCAACGACATGAACACCCAGATTGCCAGCGCGGCCGAGGAGCAAAGTGCGGTGGCCGATGACATCAACCGCAACGTGATCAACATCGGGCAGGTAGCCAACGAAGTGGCCGGCGGCGCGGATGAGTCGAGCGCGGCGAGTGCGGACTTGACCAAACTGGCCGAGCAGCAGCGGCGGTTGATCAATCAGTTCAGGGTTTGATTCAAGGACCTCATCGCAGGCAAGCCAGCGCCTACAGGGGATTTGTGAACACCGCAGATCCCTTGCAGGAGCTGGCTTGCCTGCGATGAGGCCGGTTCAGCCACCAAAGAACTCAACCCGGCGTCAAACACTCCGGCCCGTTAAGCTTCGGATCATTCACCATGTTGGCCAGCACCCGTTCGCGCAATGCGGCAGGCTCGCTGGCCAGCAAGGCTTGTAATGCATGCAACGGCGTCTCGGGATCCAGCCACGCCGCCTGCCCCGCCTCATCAAGAATCAATGGGCGCCGCTGGCTCGCCGCCGGTTGGGTAATCACGGCGGTACTCAGCCACACCTGCTCCTGCACCGGATACGCTTCCCAGATCGCCGCAAAGAACAATGACGAGCCCTCCCCCGGTGTCAGCCAGTACGGGCGCTTGCGCGTCGTGCCGCGCCATTCGTAGAAACCATTGGCCGGCAACAGGCAGCGGCGCAAGCGCAGGGCTTCACGGAACATCGGTTGTTCGGCAACGGTTTCGGCACGGGCGTGGGCCGGAGTACGGGACAGGTCGGTCAGCCAGGGCGGCGTCAGACCCCAGCGGGCACGGGCCAGCGTGCGCTGGCCGTCAGGTCCGGCCCGCAGCATCAACACCGAATCGTTGGGGGAAATGTTCCACTGCGCCTGCTGATCGGCGGGAAAACCGGGCAGCGCCGCAAAGGCGGGGTTCCAGCGAAACAGGGCATAACGTCCACACATGGGGCAACACGACTCTTGATCAAACGAACGCCAGCCTAACAGACCAGCGTGCCGGGAAAGCTGTCCGGTTCATCGCCGGACAGCGGCAGCGCTGCATTGTACGCGGTGATCAGCTCACGGGCGTATTCGGCCTGGTCGTTCTCGACCGACAGCCCAAGCAGGCCATAGATCGGCAACTCCCCGGAACCGCCGAGCAAATCACGGCCCATCAGATGCGCCTCAATGCCCTCGCTGGCGAGCATGCCTTGCAGCAACTCGCCTTCCATCAGGTTCTCCGGATCGTAGATGCGCTGCATACACGCTCCTCATTCGTTTTCACTGAACACTTCGAGATGCCATTCCTGTTCGTGAACCTGCAACACGAAGGTTATCGGCCGGCAGCACACCTGACAGTCCTCGATATAGGTCTGATCGCCACCGGACAAATCCAGCATCGTCTCGACTTCCTCACCACAATACGGACATTCATACAGCGCGTTTTCCAGCATCGCGGTCTCCCAGGTGACTTGTGCGTATAATCGCCGGTCTATTTGCAGGGCTATTTTTGTCTGGCTACTTTTTCAGACCGTGCCCCGCCGGTTTTCGATCAGAACCTTTACTTACCCTAGCCGTTTCTAACAAGAGAGCATGATGGGCGAATTCGATGCCATCCGACCTTACGACGACAGTGAAGTCCCGGCAGTGCTGGCACGACTGCTCGGCGACAAGGCGTTTCTAGATATCCTCACCCACTTCCGCTTCCCGCGTTTCGCCGGCGCTTTAGGCTGGGCACTCAAACCTCTTATAGCCCATCGGCTGCGCCGTGAGTTTGCCGGCATTACTTCCGTGGCCACGTTACAGGACAAAGTCGAGGTTTACGTCGACCACACCATTGAGCGCGCCACCGACGGCGTCACGTATACCGGGGTGGAGCAATTCAAGTCCGGCAGTGCCTACCTGTTCATCGCCAACCACCGCGATATCGTGATGGACCCGGCCTTCGTCAACTACGCCGTGTATCACGCCGGCCTGCCGACCCCGCGCATCGCCATTGGCGACAACTTGCTGCAAAAGCCTTTCGTCAGCGACCTGATGCGCCTGAACAAGAGCTTCATCGTGCACCGCTCGATCAGCGGTCGCCGGGAGAAAATGGCGGCTTACCAACTGTTGTCGGCGTACATCAACCATTCGATCCGCAACGATTGCGCCTCGATCTGGATCGCCCAGGCCGAGGGCCGCGCCAAGGACGGTGACGACCGTACCGAATCGGCGATCCTCAAGATGTTCCACATGAGCCGCAAGGACGAGCCGTTCGGCGAGGTCATTCAGTCGCTGAACCTGACCCCGGTTTCGATCAGCTACGAGTACGACCCGTGCGACCAGGCCAAGGCCCGCGAGCTTTACATCCGCGCCACTACCGGCAGCTACACCAAGGCGCCAGGCGAGGATGACGTGAGCATCGCCAAGGGCATCACCGGCTACAAGGGCCGGGTGCATGTGAACTTTGCCGCGCCGATCACCGAACTGTTCGAAGACACCAAGCAATTGGCGATCGAAATGGACAAGCAGATCCTCAGCGGATACCGCTTGTTTCCGGTGCACTACCTGGCTTACGCGCAGTGGAAAGACGCTGATCCGCAACTGCAGGTACCGAAAGCCGCGCAAGTGTTCCCGGCCGAGGAACTGGCCAAGGCCCAGGAAGAATGGCAACGCCGCCTGGACGCCTGCCCTGAAGAGCATCGTCCATTCCTGGTGCTGCAATATGCGACGCCGGTGCGCAATCAGTACCGGGTGAAGGCCGGCTTGCCGCTGTAAGCGGTTTCCGCCAAATGTGAAAACGGCGCCCTAGAGGCGCCGCTTTTGTATCTGTTCACCACATAACCTGTGGCGAGGGAGCTTGCTCCCGCTGGGCTGCGAAGCGGCCCCAACGCCTGATGCAGCTTGGCTATCGGCCTTACGACTGCTGCGCAGTCGAGCGGGAGCAAGCTCCCTCGCCACAGGTGCTGCGTCAGGACTTCAGACTTGCGTGCTGACCCACGACACCAGCAGCGCCAAGCCCATGCAGGCAAAGCCGAAAATGTAGAAAAAACGGTTCATGCGCAAGGTCGCCCAATCCAGCGTGGGCTCTACATTGGGGCGACTCTGGCGCTGCGCCTGCAAACTGGCCATCGCGCGCATTTCACGACGTCGGGTTGCGTGCAGCAACCAGCCGCCCGGGAAGGCAAATAGCAAGGCCAGCAGATTGATCAATTTGGCGGGATGGGCGGTAAACAGCGTCATCAAATGCAGCGACATCACAAACCTCAAGTAAAACAGGTAGCAGGTGCCGACCGGCGACCGCGGCGCGGATTCTACCGAAAGCCTGTGCACCTGCCCTCTGTTTCCGACAAATAACAAAGCAATTGAGCAATGGCTGTCCTGCGTCACGGCTTCGTCATCTGAATCGGCGACCATGCGCGCCTCGAAACCGACACGGACTACGTCATGCTCCACGCCGAAAATCAGGATCGTCTTTACCTCATCACCCCCAGCGAAGAGCAACAGGCCCTCGTCGGCAGCCTCGCCTTCAACGTTCAGGACCGCCATTGGCTGGTGTATTGCGCACTGGGTGGGCATCAACATGCGGACTTGCCAGAAACGGATTTGCTGACCGGTGTGAGCGTGCTGGATTTTTACTCGCAAGCCGCCTGATACCGATCGTAGGAGCGAGCTTGCTCGCGATGGACTTGAGGGCGCCGCGGGGAATCAGATTTCCCGCGTCATCGTTAACGACCATCGCGAGCAGGCTCGCTCCTACAGGGGCTCGCATTACTCGCCGAGAATCTGACCCACGGTCGGGTCCTTGAACAGGCGGGTCAACGCGTCGCTCAGCACATCGCTGACCAGCTTGGTGTTGGTTTCCTGATTCGGCGCCATACCGAAGCGCTGGTCCAGGGACGAACCATAACGACCGCTATAGCGACGATTGGCGTTCTGTACATCGGAGCGGAACGTCGCGCCGATGGTGGCTTCAGTCACGTACATGCCTTCCTTGGGCGACTGGTACTTCAACTCTGCCAGGGTCACGGTCAGCTGCGGTGCATTCATCGCATTGTTCGTCGGGGTAAAGCCCAACAGACGTACGGCGGCTTCAGCCTGGGCCTGCAGCTTCGGCAGAATCTGCGCGCCCTGCACGGTAATCGCGCTGGTCTCCGGGTACAGGCCACCACGGGTGCCCAGCGTCGGCGACGGACGACCGTCCACTACACGTACCACGACAGGCTGACCATGGCCGACCGGGGCCAACTGGGCGGTCAGCTTGGGTTCCGGGCTCAGTTGTTGCGGGCTGTGGGCGCAGCCAACCAGGGTCAAACTGGTCACAGTGATCAAACCGAACAACAGGCGTTGCAACATGCTCTTCTCTCCAGAATCAGGCACAAACAGGCCAGCAGTATAGCGGTGCGCCACTGCGCGGAACCAGCACCTCACAGTGTTTGATGAATTCTCTGACACCCCCTCGGCAATGCGGTTCCTGTCACACAGATGTCACCACTCATACACTTGCACGTAACGGCCTGAAGGCAATCTTCTCAGCAGTCACCCACACGGTACTTCGCCATGCGCCATCTGATCTCTCTGTTCGCGCCACGCCCACTGCATCGCTGCTTCGCCCTGCTCGACCGCAACGGCCACTGCCAGGCCTTCAAACAGTGCAGCCTCCAGCCCATGGGCGAGGGCTGGGTTGAGGTCGAAGAGATCCGCCTGAACTGGCTGAACCAGCCGCTGCCGGCCGGCGCCCGCGTCGTTTCGCAACAGCAGCAGCCACGCTCGCGTGCACAGCAACTGCTGACAACCTGACCAAACACCTAATAAAAGTCATTAAACACGACCATTTCCCTGCGTTTCTTAGATACAATCTCCCCCCGATTATAAGGACGTCTCCTGATCGGGCCTCGCAGCATCGTCAATGCGCTTGTATTGACACCCCGCACCGCCCACAGAGAGCCGCCCACACAGATCGAGTGAAGCTGGCGCGCTTGCTGTTTTGTTGAGCAAAACCTCCACTTTTCGCGAATCTGCAGAGCTGTCATTACGCTCGGTCACTGAGCTGTTTGCCCGTTTTGCCCGTCCTGCATCCCATGGCGGCAATCCACTCGGGCACGGTGCCAGGCTGGGACAGCCCTTTTTGAGGTTCACGTCTTCAAAAGAGCGTGAAAAAAACGGGTTTTCACAACTTCACAAGAGTGTGGCGAGCAAATGAATAGTTTTGCGTCTGAACATGCACCATTAGCGTCTACAACAGCCCAACGACACAGGACCGAGTATTCCTCGAACACCGGAGCCTGAAGCCTGTCCGCTACGGATTTGGTTGCACAAACGGATGTATCGACCATAAGTCGAATTGCCTCCCGCGCGCTGAAATGAGTTCATATGGCTCATAGGCCCGGCAGGTAGCGTCCGTCGAAGTTGCGATAAATTGCGAAGATTCGGACATGGCGATACTGCCATGAATACCCTGGGGCCACACTGACACGCCCCGGAACGCCTGGCAGCCATGCCGACAATTTGGTGCTGCAGATTTTGGAGACGCGTTAAATGGCGCATAACGAAGCAGTCGACGTAGTACTGGTTGGGGCCGGCATCATGAGTGCCACCCTGGCGGTACTGCTCAAAGAGCTCGACCCCGCGATCAAGCTGGAAGTCGTCGAGCTGATGGATTCCGGTGCCGCGGAGAGTTCCAACCCGTGGAACAACGCCGGTACCGGTCACGCCGGGCTGTGTGAGCTCAACTACACGCCGCAGGCCGCCGATGGCGCCGTCGACATCAAGAAAGCCGTGCACATCAACACCCAGTTCGAGGTGTCGAAGCAGTTCTGGTCGTACCTGACCAAAAAAGGCACGTTTGGCTCGTGCAAATCGTTTATCAGCCCGGTGCCACACCTGAGCTTCGTGCAGGGCGAAAGCGGCGTGTCCTTCCTCAAGGAACGCTTCAAGGTGCTGAGCAAGCACCACGCCTTCGACGACATGGAATACACCGAAGACAAGGCAAAGATGGCAGAGTGGATGCCATTGATGATGCCTGGCCGCGACGCTGGCGAAACCCTCGCCGCCACCCGCGTGATCAATGGCACCGACGTCAACTTTGGCGCCCTGACCAACCAGTTGCTCAAGCACCTGACCAGCGCACCCGATGCCCAGGTCAAATACTGCAAGCGCGTGACCGGCCTCAAGCGCAGCAATGGCGGCTGGACTGTCAGCATCAAGGACGTCAACAGCGGCAACACCCGTGAAGTCGACGCCAAGTTCGTCTTCCTCGGCGCTGGCGGCGCGGCACTGCCGTTGCTGCAAGCTTCAGGCATCGAAGAAAGCAAAGGCTTCGGCGGCTTCCCGATCAGCGGCCAGTGGCTGCGTTGCGACAACCCGGAAGTGGTCAAGCACCACCAGGCCAAGGTGTACAGCCAAGCGGCCGTAGGTTCGCCGCCAATGTCCGTGCCGCACCTGGACACCCGTGTGGTCGAAGGCAAGAAGTCCCTGCTGTTCGGACCTTATGCCGGTTTCACCACCAAGTTCCTCAAGCACGGCTCCTTCATGGACCTGCCGATGTCGGTTCGCGCCGGCAACATCGGCCCGATGCTAGCCGTGGCGAAAAACAACATGGACCTGACCAAATACCTGGTCAGCGAAGTGATGCAGTCGATGGAGCAGCGCCTGGAGTCCCTGCGTCGCTTCTACCCTGAGGCGAAAGCCGAAGACTGGCGCCTGGAGGTGGCCGGCCAACGGGTGCAGATCATCAAGAAAGACCCGAAAAAAGGCGGCATCCTGCAATTTGGTACCGAATTGGTCGCGGCCAAGGACGGTTCCCTGGCGGCACTGCTCGGCGCTTCGCCAGGTGCCTCGGTGACCGTTTCGATCATGCTCGAGCTGATCGAAAAATGCTTCCCGACCAAGGCCAAGGGCGAATGGGCTGCCAAACTGGCAGAGATCTTCCCGGCCCGGGAAAAGGTTCTGGAAACCGACGCTGCGCTGTATCGCAAGATCAACACGCAGAACAACGTTGCCCTGGAACTGGTTGAAGCCAGCAGCGAGACCGAAAGCTACGCTTGATTTGGCCTCATGAAAAAAACGCCCCGCTCTCTCTTCGAGAACGGGGCGTTTTTTTGCCTGTCCTGTAGGAGCCCGGCTTGCCGGCGATGATGATTTCGAGGACGCCATCGCCGGCAAGCCGGCTCCTACGGTTCGGGGGCGTTTGTTTGACCCTTGAAAGGTCTTAAGCGCGAATTTTTTCGATCAGCTCGATGTAATCCGGCGCATTGCGCTGATCCTTGATCAGGGCAACGAAGTCATTGCCATGCTCATCCTTGCCATTCACGTCGTAACCCGCCTCGACGAAGAACGTCAGGAAACGTTCGAAATCGTCGATGCGCAGGCCACGGTAGGCCTTGACCAGCTTGTGCAGAGACGGAGACGTCGCGTCGACCGGTTCGAAATCGAGGAACAACTTGATCTGCTCATCGCCGATCTCGTCACCAATCACTTGTTTTTTATCTTTACGCATTGCCGGCTCCAGCTCGCAGACATTTCACGGGGCGGGCAGTTTACCCCCGCGCGGGCTCAAGGCTCAACGCGCACGCGTGCTACCGGTGTGCAGATCAGCCCAGACATGCCCATTGGCGTAGCTGAGGAACTGGCAATACACCGTGTCGTTGCGCAACAAGTCGATCACTACCCGGTATTGCGCCAGCGGGTAATAGAGGGTCAGGGTCTTGCTCTGCTCGTCGTAGACCGGCTTCTTCAGGCTCTTGCTCTCGCCATCGAAGTTGACCAACACCTGGGTAATGGAAGCGCCCTTGTTCAGAGACTTGCCCTTGAGGCGAATCATCAAAGGCGAAGTGACCGGTATCGGCTGTTGATTGGATTGGCGCTGAGCGCCGACCACCACCGAATAATCGGTGACCTGCATCAGTTGCTGCTGTTCGGGAGCGGCATCGCGCAGAGTGAGATCGTCCGGCGGCAGGAATTGACTGTGCATGGGCGCCGGGGCTGCGGCCAGAGGCAGGCTGAGGGTCAGCAACAGGGCGGCGCAACTGCGGATCAAAAGACTCATGGCTGGCTCCAAGGGTGAACGCGTCCCTGTAGGAGCGAGCCTGCTCGCGATGGACGTCAACGATAACGCTGGGAGCCTGATACCCCGCGGCGTTCCTGCGTCCATCGCGAGCCTGCTCGCTCCTACAGGGTGCAAAATCAATCAATCGAACTGCGCGTGCATCCAGGCCTGGTACTCCGCAACACCGGGCTCGCCTTCGCGCGGCGCCCAATGCGCCAACTCACCCTCACCGACCGGACGGTAAGGGCCGGCCTTGCATTCGAACATCAGGCTGTCGGCTTCCAGCACCACCAAACCGTGGAACACACCGGTTGGCAGGTCCACGCCAACACAGTCGCCGCCAGCCTCAAGCACGGTCTTGCTCAGCACCGTACCGGTCTCATCAAAGATCAACACGCCCAGCCGCCCCTTGAGGACCAACAGGGTTTCGGCCTTGTTGTCGCCCAGGTGCCGGTGAGGCGGGATATACGTGGACGGCTGCAGCCCCACCGCCATGCGATGGCAGGCGTCTTCCATCTGATGGAAGTTGTGATGCTGGCGCCCACGAGGATTGGCCGCGGCTTTCCCGGCCAGTTCGGCGAACAAGGTCTGATCCAGAAAGCGAGGCGTATCCATCTCTTACATTCCTTTAACGGCGAAAATCCCGTTGGCGTTACGCCAGTAGCCTTTGTAATCCATGCCGTAACCAAAGATGTAGCGGTCGACGCACGGCAGACCGACGAAATCGGCCTTAAGGTCCGGACGGGCCTTGCGGTCGTGGTCTTTGTCGATCAGCACGGCGGTGTGCACTTTACGTGCGCCAGCGTGTTTGCAGAAGTCGATGATCGCGCCCAGGGTGTGGCCTTCGTCGAGGATGTCGTCGATGATCAACACATCACGGTCGATGAAAGACACTTCCGGCTTGGCTTTCCAGAACAGGTCGCCGCCACTGGTTTCGTTGCGATAGCGGGTGGCGTGCAGGTAGGACGCTTCCAGCGGGAACTGCAGATAGGTCAGCAGCTTGCCGGAGAAAATCAGCCCACCGTTCATCACGCAGAACACCACCGGGTTGCTGTCGGCCATTTGTTCGTTGATTTGTGCACCGACGCGGGCGATGGCCGCCTCGACTTCAGCTTCGGTGTACAGGCAGTCAGCCTCTCGCATGATTTGACGGATATGCTCGAGATCAGCGGACATGGCGCTCTCCAAGGGGATGACGGATTCAGGAAAAGCGGGCAAAGGTACGCACCCAACGAGGCCAGATCAAGCGTTTGTGGACTAACGTACTGTATGTCTATAGGACAACACCCTCGGATAGATTAATCTAGGCCGGTTTTTTTGCCCGCCGCCGGAGCCTTTCCCATGCCCATCCTCGAGATCCGCCATCCGCTGATCCGTCATAAACTTGGCCTGATGCGCCGCGCCGACATCAGCACGAAGAATTTCCGTGAGCTTGCTCAGGAAGTCGGTGCCCTGCTGACCTATGAAGCCACCAAAGACCTGCCGCTGGAAACCTACGATATCGAAGGCTGGTGCGGCACCGTGTCGGTGGAGAAAATCGCCGGCAAGAAGATTACCGTGGTGCCGATCCTGCGCGCCGGCATCGGCATGCTCGAAGGCGTGCTCAGCCTGATCCCGGGCGCCAAGGTCAGCGCCGTGGGCGTGGCCCGCAACGAGGAAACCCTCGAGGCCCACACCTACCTTGAGAAACTGGTGCCGGAGATCGACGAACGCCTGGCGATGATCATCGACCCGATGCTCGCCACCGGGGGCTCGATGGTTGCCACCATCGACCTGCTGAAAAAAGCCGGCTGCAAGGACATCCGCGCCATGGTGCTGGTCGCCGCGCCAGAAGGCATCGCAGTGGTCGAGAAAGCTCACCCGGACGTGATCATCTACACCGCGTCCATTGATCAAAAACTCAACGAACACGGCTACATCATCCCGGGACTGGGCGATGCCGGTGACAAGATCTTCGGCACCAAGCAGAAGGACGCGTGACCATGCAGCAAGAGTTCAACGATCCGCTCTGGCGCACGGTGCTGTCGGGTGCACAGATGCTGTTCGTGGCCTTCGGTGCCCTGGTGTTGATGCCGCTGATCACTGGCCTCGACCCGAACGTGGCGCTGTTCACCGCCGGCCTGGGGACGATCCTGTTCCAGATCGTCACCGGGCGTCAGGTGCCAGTGTTCCTGGCATCGAGCTTCGCCTTCATCACCCCGATCATTCTCGCCAAGGGCCAGTTCGGCCTGGCCGCGACCATGGGCGGTGTGATGGCGGCAGGTTTCGTCTACACCTTCCTCGGCCTCGCGGTGAAGATCAAAGGCACCGGTTTCATCGACCGCCTGCTACCGCCGGTGGTGATCGGGCCGGTGATCATTTCGATTGGCCTGGCCATGGCGCCGATTGCCGCCAACATGGCCATGGGCAAAGCCGGTGACGGCAGCGAGCTGATTCATTACCAGACGGCGATGATGATCTCGATGCCCGCACTGCTGACCACGCTGATCGTCGCGGTTTTCGGCAAGGGCATCTTCCGCCTGGTGCCGATCATCTCCGGCGTGCTGGTGGGTTTCGGCATGGCGTTCTATTTCGGCGTGGTCGATACCGCGAAGATTGCGGCAGCACCATGGTTCGCCATCCCGCACTTCACTGCGCCGGAATTCAATTGGCAGGCGATTCTGTTCATCGTTCCGGTGGCCCTGGCCCCGGCCATCGAACACATTGGCGGCGTGATTGCCGTGGGTAGCGTGACCGGCCGGGATTACCTGAAGAAGCCTGGCCTGCACCGCACCCTGCTCGGCGACGGCATTGCCACCACGGCGGCCGGTCTGTTCGGCGGCCCGCCCAACACCACCTACGCCGAAGTGACCGGCGCGGTCATGCTGACCAAGAACTACAACCCGAAAATCATGACCTGGGCGGCGATCTTCGCCATCAGCCTGGCGTTCATCGGCAAGTTCGGCGCGCTGCTGCAAAGCATTCCGGTGCCGGTGATGGGCGGGATTCTGTGCCTGTTGTTCGGTTCGATTGCGGCGGTGGGGATGAACACGCTGATCCGCCACAAGATCGATCTGGGCGAGGCGCGCAATCTGGTGATTGTGTCGGTGACCCTGGTGTTCGGGATCGGCGGCGTGCTGATCGGCACCGGCACTGGGCCGGACGATTTCGGCCTCAAAGGCATCGCGCTGTGCGCGGTGGTGGCGATTGGCTTGAACCTGATCCTGCCGGGCAATGACAGCTGGAAGCACAAGAAGGCCGATGAGCCGCTGATCTGATTGACGTATGTTGATCGCGGTTAAAGCCGGCTCCTACAAATGTGATCGAATCGTAGGAGCCGGCTTGCCGGCGATGCTTTTAAAGCGCCAACGGCGCCCTTCCACACAAAGTCGCCAACGCCCGCGCCCAATGCGGGTCATCGTTGAGGCACGGCACCAGCACCAACTCCTCGCCTCCCGCTTCGCGGAACTGCTCCTTGCCGCGATCACCAATCTCTTCCAGGGTCTCGATGCAATCGGCAACGAACGCCGGGCACATCACCAGAATCTTTTTCACGCCGCTTTTGGCCAACTCATCGAGGCGCGCCTCGGTGTAGGGTTCGATCCATTTCGCCCGGCCCAGACGCGACTGAAACGACACCGACCACTTGTCATCCGGCAAGCCCATGCGCTTGGCAAATTCAGCCGCGCTACGCAGGCATTGGGCGCGGTAACAGGTCGCCAGTGAGGCCGGTGAAGCATTCTTGCAGCAATCTTGATTCTTGAAGCAATGCTGGCCGGTCGGATCGAGTTTGGTCAGGTGCCGCTCAGGCAACCCATGAAAGCTCAACAACAAGTGATCGTAATCCTGTTGCAGATAAGGCCTGGCGCTGGCCACCAGGGCATCGAGGTATTCCGGCTGATCGTAGAACGGTTGGAGCACCGACAGTTGCACGTCGAGTTTTTTGTCGCGTATCACCCGCTTCGCTTCTTCGATCACCGTGGTGGTGGTGCTATCGGCAAACTGTGGATAAAGCGGCGCCAACGTGATTCGCTTGTTTCCCGCGGCTACCAGACGCAGCAGCGACGTTTCAATGGACGGCTCGCCGTACCGCATCGCCAACTCCACAGGCCCATGCTTCCAGTGGGTAGTCATGGCCTGTTGCAGGCGTCGACTGAGCACCACCAGGGGCGAGCCCTCCTCCCACCAGATCGAGGCATAGGCATGGGCCGACTGCTCAGGGCGCTTGATCAGGATCAGCGACACCAGCAAGCGCCGAACCGGCCATGGCAGGTCGATCACATACGGATCCATCAAAAACTGATTGAGGTAGCTGCGTACATCCGCCACCGAGGTGGAGGCTGGTGAGCCCAGGTTGACCAGAAGCAACGCGTGATCGGTCATGCAACGTCCTATTTCAGAGGCGGCTGGACAGTTCGTCCAGAGCCGCGCGCAAATCAGTGAACTGGAAAGTGAATCCCGCTTCCAGCAGTCGTGCCGGAACGGCCTTTTGCCCCCCCAGCAACAACAGTGACAACTCACCCAGCCCCACTTTCAAGGCCAGGGCAGGCATCGGCATAAACGCCGGGCGGTGCAGCACGCTGCCCAGGGTTTTGGCAAACTCGAGATTGCGTACCGGCTTCGGTGCGCACGCATTATATGGACCGCTGGCGTCATTGCGATGCAGAAGAAAATCAATCAGGGCGATTTGATCGTTGATATGGATCCACGGCATCCACTGCCGACCGTTGCCAATCGGCCCGCCCAGCCCCCATTTGAACGGCAATAACAACCGCGACAAAAAGCCACCCTCGGCGGACAACACCAAGCCGGTGCGGATGAGAATGACGCGGATACCCAAGGCCTCGGCACGCTGCGCGGTTTCTTCCCAGGCGATGCACAACTGGCTGGCAAAATCATCGATGACAGGGGGCGATTTCTCCGTTAATTCCCGTTCGCCACCGTCGCCGTACCAGCCAACCGCCGAACCTGAAATCAGCACCTGAGGTCGTTGCTCGCGGCTTTCGAGCCAGGCCAGGAGGTTTTCGGTCAAGGTGATCCGGCTGCTCCACAGCAATGCCTTGCGCTTGGAAGACCAGGGGCGGTCGGCAATCGGCGCACCGGCAAGGTTGACGATTGCATCTACCGACTCTTGCCCCACGTCTTCAAGCCGAGCAATTGCCCGGACTTGGGCGCCACAGACTTTCGCGACTTTTCCAGGTGTCCGGCTCCATACCGTCAGGCGATGTCCCTGACTCAACCAGTGTCGGCAGAGCTGACGTCCTATCAAACCAGTACCGCCGGTCAGCAATATGTGCATGACTTCTTCCTCGCGTGGCGTTCTACCCTGATCACTAGTCTATTTTTATAAGCAAGGGATCTTTGATATCGGGCAGGCTCTGTGTTTAACAATAGGCCAAGCTGCCAGAACGAGAACGCTAAAAGTTATACCAAAAAACAATATTGTACAGGTTTAAACCCCGGCGTAGTCTGTACAGAAAGGTAAACGAGGCCCTTATGACTGTACCTATTGCAATCATCGGCACCGGCATTGCCGGGTTATCAGCCGCGCAGGCCCTGACAGATGCAGGGCATGTCGTTCAACTTTTCGATAAAAGCCGTGGCAGTGGCGGACGCATGTCGAGCAAACGCAGCGATGCGGGTGCCCTGGACATGGGTGCGCAATATTTCACCGCACGCGATCGCCGCTTCGTCACGGAAGTCCAGCGCTGGCAAGCCAACGGCTGGGTCGCCGAATGGACCCCGCAGCTGTACACCTTCCATGGTGGCCTGCTCAACCTGTCGCCGGACGAACAGACCCGTTGGGTCGGTACGCCGCGTATGAGCGCTATCACCCGCGCCTTACTTGGCGATCTGGAAGTGCATTTTGCTTGCCGCATCACCGAGGTCTATCGCGGTGAAGAACACTGGCACCTGCAAGACGCCGAAGGCTTTACCCATGGGCCATTCAGCCATGTGGTGATCGCTACTCCGGCGCCTCAGGCAACCGCGTTACTGGCCTCCGCGCCGAAGCTCGCCGGTGCCGCAGCCGGGGTGAAAATGGACCCTACCTGGGCGGTTGCTCTGGCGTTCGAAACCCCGCTGGATACCCCCATGGAAGGCTGCTTCGTACAAGACAGCCCACTGGACTGGCTCGCACGCAATCGCAGCAAACCGGGCCGCGACAACACCCTCGATACTTGGGTGCTGCACGCCACCAGCGCGTGGAGCCGCCAGCACATCGACTTGCCAAAGGAAGCGGTGATCGAGCAATTGCACGGTGCGTTCGCTGAACTGCTGAACAGCGCTATGCCCGCTCCTACCTTCAGCCTCGCCCACCGCTGGCTTTACGCTCGTCCCAACAGCAGCCATGAATGGGGCACCCTGGCCGATGCCGACCTGGGCTTGTATGCCTGTGGCGACTGGTGCCTGTCGGGGCGTGTAGAGGGTGCATGGCTCAGCGGCCAGGAAGCAGCCCGCCGCCTGCATGAGCACCTGCAGTGAACCGCATCAACCCGAGCAAATTGCTGCTGTCGAAATGGACAGCAGCCCACCCGCAGAACCGTGAAAAACACTTTCTGGTGAGCGAACTGTTTCGCGACGAGGAAGGAACGGTTCGGGAAATCGAGTTGCAAGCGGTGTTGACCCGACGCAGTGAGCGCTTCGCGTGGCAAACCTTGCAGGACAGCAGCGCTTGGCGGTTGGGCTGGCTGTAAACCTCTTTTTGCACAAGCCGGCCTCGCAAAAACTTATACAAAAAATTTGACTTGCACACCTTTGAATCTATGATGAGCCTAAGTTGTACAGAATTTATTTTCTGTATAGGTTTTGATTCCGAGGTGCTCAGATGCCACTGCCCGTCACCAAACCGAAAATCGCCATCAGCGCCTGCCTGATGGGTGCCGAGGTGCGCTTCAACGGCGGGCATAAAGCATCGCCGTTGTGCAACCGCGTCCTGACCGACTATTTCGATTTCGTGCAGGTTTGCCCGGAGGTCGCCATCGGCCTGGGCATTCCTCGCGAACCGATCCGGCTGGTCGGCGATACGGATCGGCCCGAAGCGGTCGGCACCATCAATCGCCAGCTCAATGTCACTCAGCCACTGGCTGAATATGGCCGGCAAATGGCTGCGCAACTGGGCGATATCTGCGGCTACATCTTCATGCAGAAATCTCCGTCCTGTGGACTGGAGCGGGTCAAGGTCTACCACGCCAACGGCGCACCGCAGGAAGGCGGTGGCCAGGGCATTTACGCCCGGGCGTTCTGCGAATTGCATCCGAACTTGCCGGTGGAAGAAGATGGCCGACTCCACGACCCGGTGCTACGGGAAAATTTCCTCACCCGAGTATTCGCCTACCACGCCTGGCAGCAACTGCTGCAAGAAGGCCTGAGCCGTCGCGGCCTCACGGATTTTCATGCGCGCTACAAATACTTGCTGATGGCCCACAACCCGGTGCAATACAAAACCCTGGGCAACCTGCTGGGCAATATGGGCCGCACCGATCCGCAAGAACTCGGCCTGCGCTATTTCAGTGAATTGATGGCGGCTTTGAAAAAATGTGCCACACGCCGCACTCATACCAATGTCTTGCAGCACATCAGTGGTTATCTCAAACAGGCGATCAGTGCCGATGACAAGCAGGAAGTGCAGCACGTCATTGGCCAGTATCGTCACGGCATCGTGCCGCTGGTGGTACCACTGACCCTGCTCAAGCACCACCTCCGCCAGCACCCGGACCCTTACATCGCACAGCAGGTTTACCTGCAGCCGCATCCGGAAAGTCTCAGCCTGCGAAACGCCATTTAATGAAAGCCAAACTCGACAGCAGTGCCAGCGAAGACTTTGCCACGGACTTCAAGAAAGCCCTCGACGAGGGCTGGCTGCCGATTCGCGAAGTGGCGCGGCAGACCGGTGTCAACGCCATCACCTTGCGCGCCTGGGAGCGGCGTTATGGTTTGATCGAGCCGCAGCGCACGCCCAAGGGGCACCGGTTGTTCTCCGCCGAACATGTGCAACGCATCATGACAATTCTCACCTGGCTCAACCGTGGCGTCGCCGTCAGCCAGGTCAAGCACCTGCTCGACACCCCGCAGGCCAGCGACGAGGCTGTCGAAAACGATTGGCAGCGTCTGCGTCAGACATTGCTGCAAGCGGTTACGACACTGGCCGAGCGCAGCCTGGACGACACCATTAATCAGATGATGGCGCTGTACCCGCCGCGGACCTTGTGCGAACAGCTGCTGATGCCTTTGCTGGCGGAGCTGGAACAACGTTGGCAGGGCCAGTTTGGCGCACAGATGGAGCGCGTATTCTTTTATTCCTGGTTACGCAGCAAGTTCGGCGCGCGCATCTACCATAACAACCGTCAGTTACATACTTCACCGTTGTTGTTGATCAACCATTCCGACCTGCCACTGGAACCTCACCTATGGCTCACCGCGTGGTTGCTCAGCAGCGCCGATTGTCCGGTGGAAGTGTTCGACTGGCCGCTGCCCACCGGAGAGCTGGCGCTGGCGGTCGATCATCTGCAACCCCGAGGCGTACTGCTGTATTCCAGCAAAGCCATGAACCTCTCCCTGCTGACGAAACTTTTAAATGGCGTCGGCTGCCCAAAAATGATCGTCGGACCTACGGTGTGCATCCACCACGCCGAGTTGTCCGCAAGAACTTCCGAGACTGCTGATCTGTTCCTGGCCGCGGACCCGTTATCGGCCTACCAGAGCCTGGTTCAACGCGGACTTATCTAAATGAATCGTGCGGACCTCCCCATGCAATTGATCTGGCTGCGCAGCGACTTGCGCCTAAACGACAACACCGCCCTTTCGGCTGCCGCAGCCAGAGGACCCGTTGTGGCGGTGTACCTGCTGAGCCCGGAGCAATGGCAGGCGCATGACGACGCACCGTGCAAAGTGGATTTCTGGCTGCGCAACCTCATGCTATTGAGTCACGCGTTGAGCGAACTGAACATTCCGCTGCTGATCCGCCACGCCCCTCGCTGGGATGACGCACCGAAGGTCTTGCTCGATCTTTGCCAGAAACTGAAGATCGAGGCCGTGCACGTCAACGAAGAATATGGCATTCACGAGAGCCGGCGTGACGCGGCGGTCAGCGAACGCCTGAAGGCCCACGGCACGGAATTCCACGCTTATCTCGACCAGTTGCTGTTCGCCCCTGGAACCATACTGACCCAATCCGGCACCTACTTTCAGGTCTTCAGTCAGTTCCGCAAGGTATGTTACGAGCGCCTGCACCGCTCACTGCCGAATCGGGTCAACATGCCCATGGTTCAATCGCCGCTGGGCATCGACAGCGATGAAATCCCCTCCAGCGTCAAAGGCTTCACAACACCAACCGAGGCCCTGCGCGCCCTCTGGCCTGCCGGTGAAGCTCAAGCCCGACATCGCCTCGACAGCTTTGCCGACGCCCAGATCGACTACTACAAAAGCGAACGGGACTACCCGGCCAAACCCGGTACCAGCCAGCTCTCGCCCTACCTCGCGGCCGGCGTCATCTCTCCCCGCCAGTGCCTGCATGCGGCCCTGCAAAGCAATCAGGGAGAGTTCGAAAGTGGCAAGGTCGGCGCGGTCACCTGGATCAACGAGTTGCTGTGGCGCGAATTCTACAAACACATTCTGGTGGGCTATCCGCGCGTCTCGCGTCACCGCGCCTTTCGCCCGGAGACTGAAGCCCTGGCCTGGCGCAATGCCCCCGAAGAACTGGCGGCCTGGAAAGAAGCGCGCACGGGGCTGCCCATCATCGACGCTGCCATGCGCCAACTGCTGGAAACCGGCTGGATGCACAACCGACTGCGCATGGTCGTGGCGATGTTCCTGACCAAGAATCTGTTGATCGACTGGCGCGAAGGCGAACGCTTTTTCATGCAGCACCTGATCGATGGCGACCTGGCCGCGAACAACGGCGGCTGGCAGTGGAGTTCGTCCACGGGCACTGACTCGGCGCCGTATTTCCGGATTTTCAACCCGCTGAGCCAGTCGGAAAAATTCGATCCCGACGGTATTTTCATCAAGCACTGGCTGCCGGAATTGGTGGGACTGAACAAAAAGGACGTGCACAACCCGGCGAACCTGGGCGGCTTGTTCGGGGTGGCGGATTACCCGTCACCGATCGTCAATCTCAGTACCTCCCGCACACGGGCGCTGGCGGCGTTCAAAAACCTGCCATCGCGACAACAGGATGCCGGAGGTGGCCATGAGTGATTTTCTTCGCCGCTTTGCCCACCAATTCGCCGGCCTGGACAAAGACAATCTCCAGCGCCTGGATGAGCTGTACACCACGGATGTGCGTTTCACTGATCCGTTGCATGACGTGCAAGGTATCGAGCATTTGCGTAGTTACTTCGGCGAGCTCTACGCCAACGTCAGCGAACTGCATTTCGCCTTTCACGGCTACGACCAGGTGGCTGAAGGCGAAGGTTACCTGCGCTGGGTCATGAGCTACCGACATCCACGCCTGGCCGGCGGGCGGTTGATACGGGTCGACGGCTGCTCACACCTGCATTGGCGCAACAAGGTTTATCGCCACCGTGACTACTTCGACGCCGGGGCACTGCTTTACGAACACTTGCCCGTATTGGGCAGGGCGATCGCTTGGCTGAAAAGGAGAATGGGATGAGACTTACATCTCCGCGTCGATATTGGCTGACCGGTGCCAGCAGCGGCATTGGCGCGGGGCTGGCCGAAGAAATACTGAAGACCGGTGCCCACCTGGCGGTCAGCTCACGTACGGTGGCGCCACTGAAAGTGTTGTCGCAGCGTTATCCCGGGCAAGTACTGATTGTCCCCGGCGACCTGACCAACAGCCAGACCGTACGCGAAATCGGTGAGCACATCGCTGATGTCTGGGGTTCGCTCGATACCGTGATTCTCAACGCCGGCACCTGTGAATATGTCGACGTCCAGCAGTTTGACTCATCGATCATAGAGCACGTCGTACGCACCAATCTGCTGGCCAGCAGTTACTGCATCGAAGCGGCCCTGCCCTTGTTAAGGGTCGGGCTGGCGCCGCATCTGGTGGGCGTCGCGAGTTCGGTGACCTACCTGCCATTGCCCAGGGCAGAAGCCTACGGCGCGTCGAAAGCCGGGCTGCGCTACCTGTTCGAATCGTTGCGCATTGACCTGGCTCCGGAAGGCATCGAGGTGACCGTGGTCAGCCCTGGCTTTGTCGACACACCGCTGACCGCGAAAAATGACTTCCCGATGCCCCTCAGTTGGCCGGTGGGCAAAGCCGCGCGGTATATCTTCGCCAAACTGCAACATCGTCCGCTGGAGATAGCCTTCCCGGCCCTGTTCATGGCGGCCCTGTGGCCGTTGTCGAAAATGCCCAACCGGGTAAAGCTCGCTGTCGGCAAGCGAATGGTGCGCAGCAATCCGCCCATTAAGGATTCACCGTGAATATCGCCATCATCGGCAGCGGTATCTCGGGACTGACCAGCGCCTACCTGCTCAACCGCAACCATGAGATCACCCTGTTCGAGGCCGGCGATCGGGTCGGTGGTCATACCCATACCGTGCAGGTGGCCTCCGATGGCCAGCGTCATGCCGTGGACACCGGTTTCATCGTTTTCAATGACTGGACGTACCCCCATTTCATCCGCTTGCTGAACCAGGTTGGCGTGGGTTTCAAACCGACGCAAATGAGCTTCTCGGTCACCGACCCGGACAGCGGTCTGGAGTACAACGGCAACAATCTCAACAGCCTCTTTGCCCAACGGCGAAATCTGCTGTCGCCGGGGTTCTGGGGCATGTTGCGCGATATCCTGCGCTTCAATAGACAAGCTCAGGCTGACCTGGCCGAAGGTCGGATCAGCGACGACATCACGCTGGATCAATACCTCAAGGCCGGAGGTTATGGCGAACGGTTCATCCTGCATTACATCGTGCCCATGGGGGCGGCGATCTGGTCGATGTCCATGGCCGACATGCTGAATTTTCCGCTACGAGGCTTTATCCGGTTTTTCAAGAATCACGGTTTGCTGTCGGTGAATCATCGTCCGCAATGGTGCGTGATCGAGGGCGGATCAAGTGCCTATATCGGGCCATTGACGGCTGGCTTCAAAGAGAAAATCCGACTCAACTGCCCCGTGACGCGGGTCGAACGCAATGAAGACGGCGTACTTATCCACAGCGCCGTGGGCAGCGAACGCTTCGACAAGGTCGTATTCGCCTGCCACAGCAATCAGGCCCTGACCTTGCTGGCCAAACCCAGCGCCGCCGAACAGTCGATTCTCGGCGCCCTGCCTTATGCCGACAACGAAGTGGTACTGCATACCGACACCCGCCTGCTGCCCTCGAAAAAACTGGCCTGGGCCAGCTGGAATTATCGCCTCGGCGGCGCCGGTCACACGCACGCCGCGGTGACCTATGACATGAATATCCTGCAAGGCATTGAGAGCGCCACCACCTTTTGCGTGAGCCTGAACCAGAGCGCCGCCATCGAGCCATCCCGGGTACTCGGCCGGTTCACCTATGCGCATCCGCAATACAACCTGACCGCCGTGGCGGCCCAGGAACGCTGGGAAGAATTGAACGGCGCGCAACACACCTTTTATTGCGGCGCCTACTGGGCAAACGGATTCCATGAAGATGGCGTGGTCAGCGCACTGCGCGTCGCCCGTTCGTTCGGTGAAACGTTATGAACAGCGCCCTTTACAGTGGCTGGATCGCTCATCGACGGTTCTCGCCGAAAAACCACGAATTCCGATATCGGATCGGCTTGCTGTACATCGACCTCGACGAGCAAGACGCCGTGCTGGCGTTGTCACCCTTGTCAGGCAGAAAACGCTTCTCGCCCTTTTCGTTTCGTGAAAGCGATTACCTCAAGGCCTTCACCGCCAGCGGCGTGCGCTTGAGCGATGCGGTGCGCGAACAGGTCCGCCAGGCGATCGGCCGTGCGCCACAAGGCCCGATCTGCCTGCTGACCCAGCCTCGCAGCTGGGGCCTGGCGTTCAACCCGGTCAGTTTTTTCTACTGCTACGAACCCGATGGTCAACTGGCCGCGATTCTCGCCGAAGTCACCAATACCCCGTGGCGCGAACGCTATCACTACGTGTTGCCCGCCAAGACGCCGGAGAACCTCAACGACCTCCATCAACATTTCGCCGTTGCCAAGGCTTTTCACGTATCGCCGTTTTTGCCCCGGGATCTTGAACACCGAATGAGCTTCAGCCCCGCCGCGCAGTGGCTGGGCGTGCACATGGCTGACTGGCAGGGCGATCTGAAGCTGTTCGACGCCACCCTGAACCTGCAACGCGAAGCCCTCGATCGCGCCGGCCTGCACCGCTACTTGCGGCGTTTTCCCTGGATGACGGCGAAAACCTGCCTGGGGATTTACTGGCAAGCCCTGCGCCTGCTGATCAAGCGCGTACCGATTTTTACTCATCAGGCTGCCGATGGCAGCTTCCAGACCGCCATCGTTCCGCCCAAGGATCGCCACCATGAAATCCTCTAGCGTCTTGGCCAAAACCAGTTTGTTGAGCACCAACGGCCTGAGCGGATCGCTGCTGCGCCGGGGCGTACTGCGGCAACTGGCGCACCTTGAACACGGGCAACTGGTGATTGTCGAGGAAGGCGAGCGCCATGTGTTCGGCACCGTTGGCAGTCACTTGCTAGGGGAGATCCATATCCACGACCCAGCGGCCTGGGGACTGGTCGCGAGCAATGGCTCGATCGGCGCAGGCGAGGCTTACATTCATGGCTACTGGAGTTCGCCGGACCTGACGGCGGTGATCAGGGTCTTCGTCAGCAATCTTGAGGTGCTCGATGCGCTGGAAGGCGGCCTGGCAAAACTCGGCCGGCCATTGGTCCAGGCACTGCACTGGCTCAATCGCAATACGCGCAAGGGCTCGCAGAAAAACATCGCCGCCCACTACGACTTGGGCAATGAGCTGTTCGAACAATTTCTCGACCCGACGATGATGTATTCGGCCGCTCAATTCATGAGCCCCGAGGACAGCCTCGAACAGGCACAGTTGAATAAACTGGAACGCATCTGCCAGAAGCTCGCCCTCAAACCCAGTGACCACTTGCTGGAAATCGGCACGGGATGGGGCAGCATGGCGTTGTACGCGGCGCAGCATTATGGCTGCAAAGTGACCACCACCACGCTCTCCAGGGAGCAGCATGCTTACACGGCACAGCGGATCGAAACGCTAGGACTTCAGGACCAGGTCACACTGTTGCTCAAGGACTACCGCGATCTCAGTGGGCAATACGACAAACTGGTGTCGATCGAGATGATCGAAGCGGTGGGGCACCGATTTTTATCCACCTACTTCAAGCAATGCGCGCATTTGCTCAAGAGCAACGGCTTGATGTTGTTGCAGGCCATCACCATCCGCGAGCAGCGCTACGAACAGGCCAGACGCAGTGTCGATTTCATCCAGCGCTACATCTTCCCCGGCGGCGCCCTGCCCTGCGTACAGAAGATACTGGAAACCGTCAGCCGCGACACCGACATGAACATGCTGCACATGGAGGACTTCGGCCTGCACTACGCGCGTACCCTGCGTCTGTGGCATGTGAACTTTCGCCGTGCGCAGGTTCGCCTGGGCGAGTTGGGCTACGACGAACAATTCCTGAGGCTGTGGGAGTTTTACCTGTGTTACTGCGAAGGGGGGTTTCTGGAGCGCACTATCGGCACCGCACAACTACTGCTGGCTAAACCGGCAGCGATCACCGCGCCGCTACTCGGGCGCTTCGATGCTTGAACGCCTGGCCAATGCCGCGCTGTTTCAGCTCGGCTGGTTCGCGTGTGTGATGGGTGGCGACAGCCTGTGGTTGTCAGTGCCGCTGGGGGCACTGGTGATTCACCTGCTGTGGATCAGTAGTTGGGCCGAGGAAGGTCGATTGATACTCAGCGTGGTGATTGTCGGCACGTTGGTCGATAGCGCGTTGCGCTGGCTGGGGGTATTAGGGTTCAGCGATCACTCACCCTTGATTCCGCTGTGGCTGATGCTGTTGTGGGCTCTATTGGCCACGACCTTGCGCCACTGTCTGGCGTGGTCTGCCAGGCCCTGGTGGCGGGCAAGTGTTTTGGGCGCGGCAGGTGGTCCGCTGTCGTATTACGCCGGCGGGCATCTGGCCGGAGTGCAATTTCCCTATGGGCAACTGCCGACGCTGATCAGCATGGGGCTGCTCTGGGCTTTGCTGTTTCCGCTTCTGCATGCCATGGCACCGCGCCTGGTGGGCGGTGAACATGAATGAGCGTCCCGTCAGGCCTTTCACACAGCGCTGACTGACTGCCTTACACTGCGCACCATGAAAACCATCCCCCATACGCAAATCGCGGAGCCCGCGGTCACGTGCTCGACCTGCGCAGCCTGCTGCTGTCAGCTCGAAGTCATGCTGATCACCGACACGGGTGTGCCTGAACGGTTCATCGATACCGATGACTGGGGCGGGGAAGTCATGCTGCGCCTGGACGACGGCTGGTGTGCCGCACTGGATCGCAACACGATGATGTGCACCATCTACGAAAAACGCCCGCTGATCTGCCGGGAGTTCGAGATGGGCGCACCGGAGTGCATCGACGAACGCCAGGGAATTTCGACGGCGTATCGCTGAGCAGTACAACAACGTACCCCACTGTGGGAGCGAGCTTGCTCGCGATAGCGATTTCAGACTCAACATTGATGTTGAATGAAACATCGTCATCGCGAGCAAGCTCGCTCCCACAGAGGGATTTACATCCGCTGAAACCGTGGTGCTTACAACGGCATCGTGTAATGCAATGCGTAACTTTCTACACCATCGTTCGGCGTGGTGATCCCGGCATTGGAATAGTGCGTCGCACGAACCCCGACTTCATGTCCGCCGGCAAAACGCAAACCGAATCCAAAGCGGTCTTCGAACTGGAATGCGCTGCCCAGATCGTTGCTTTCGACTTCGGTGCTGGCAAACGCCGCCACGCCAATCCCAAACTCGATGTAGGGTTTGACGTTCTGGCCGGCAAACTCATAAACAAGCACGGGCGAGAACGACAGGCTGTGATTACTGGATTTCTCGTCACCTTCCCAGTAGGTGTAGGCGCCACTCCAGTAGCCGGTCAGACGACCCACGTCACTCTGCCACCAGCTCTGGTCCCAATCGAATTGCATGCCCAGTCGATACGTCATGGTCGAATCGCTGGTCTGACCGACCGCGAACTCCACACCAGCCGCCTGCGCGGTAAAAGTGTGCCCCATGAGTGCGGCCGCAATCGCGGCCAAGCAGAATAGTCGCTTCACTAGAAACTTCCTTTTCCGAACGATTTCGTATGGTTTTTTTTGTTGCCAAGCCCTGCAAAACTATAGAAGTCAGCGATTTATCAGAAGTTCACCCCGATTTTTCGTACTCCCCCCGGACAGGCTTCTACCTGTTGAAGCTTCGCACAACGCCAGCGGTATTCCACAGTATCGGCAAGATATTTCTGAAATGAAGCGGATCGGCACTGGTCCAGAACTGTGCTTCACGGGCCGGCCCCTGGGCGAGCAGCTCGCCTTCGGCCAAAAGCCGCTGGAGTTGCCGCGCGACGGCGGCCCCAGTATCGATCAGGCTGATGTGGTCGGGGATCATCTGCCGCAGCAGCGGCTTGAGAAAGGGGTAATGGGTGCAGCCGAGAATCAGGGTGTCCGCGCCAGCGGCCAGCAGTGGCTCGACATACCCGGCCAACAGCTGACGCAACTCGGGGCTGTGCAGATCGCCGTTTTCAATCAGTTCCACCAGCCCCGGACACGGCTGGGTGATCACTTTCACGTCCGTGGCGAAACGGTCGAGCAACGCGGCGAACTTGGCGCTCTGCAAGGTGCCGGTGGTGGCCAGCACCCCCACCACGCCGCTGCGGGTGGCGGCGGCGGCAGGCTTGACCGCCGGCTCCATGCCGACGATGGGCCATTCTGGATAGTCGCGACGCAGGTCGGCGACGCCAGCCACCGTCGCCGTGTTGCAGGCCAGCACCAGGGCCTTGGCGCCCTGCTGCTGAAAGAAGTCGGCCATCACGCTGCAACGCTGCTGGATAAACTCCGGGGTTTTCTCGCCATAGGGAACATTCCCGCAATCGGCGACGTACATCAGCGTCTCATTGGGCAGCAAACGCTGGATCTCGGCCAGTACCGAGAGCCCGCCGACACCGGAGTCGAACACGCCAATCGGCGCTTCACGCATGTTTCGACCCACAGACGCTACAACCCGGATCGCGCTTGACCCGCAACTCACGGAAGCGTGTGCCCAAGGCGTCGATCAACAGCAGGCGCCCCACCAGCGGCTCACCGAATCCGGCTAGCAACTTCAGCGCTTCAAGCGCTTGCAGACTACCGACCAGCCCCACCAACGGCCCGACCACGCCGGCTTCACTACAGGTCAATTCGGCTTCGCTGCCGTGCCCATACAAACAGTGGTAGCACGGGCTCTCGGGGCGACGCGGATCGAACACCGACAACTGCCCTTCGAGGCGAATCGCTGCACCACTGACCAACGGTTTGCCGGACGCCACACAAGCGGCGTTAACCGCTTCACGGGTGGAGAAATTGTCGGAGCAATCGAGCACCAGATCCACCCCGGCCACCACGGCAGCCAGGGAATCTTCGTCCAGCGCCGCACGATGGGCGATCAGTTGAATTTCAGGATTGATCGCGCTCAGGCGCTTGAGCGCCGAATCGACCTTGGTCATGCCGACGCTGTCGGTGTCGTGAATGATCTGGCGTTGCAGGTTGGTCAGGTCGACGGTATCGAAGTCCGCCAGATGCAATTCACCAACACCTGCAGCGGCGAGGTACAGCGCCACCGGCGCGCCGAGGCCACCGAGGCCGACGATCAATACGCGGCTTTCCTTGAGCCGCAACTGACCGTCGATATCGATGTGTTGCAGCAGAATCTGCCGACTGTAACGCAGCAACTCCTGATCATTCAGCACGGCAGGCGCCCCAGACTGATGCGTTGATGACCGCCCAGATCGGTGCGGCTGTGGACTTCTTCAAAACCGCGGGTCAGCAGTAAATCGCGAACGGCCTCGGCCTGATCATAGCCATGTTCGAGCATCAGCCAACCGCCTGCGTCGAGATGGTCTGGCGCCTGGGCGACGATCAGGCGCAGATCGTCGAGCCCGTCGACACCGGCCACCAGGGCGCTGGCCGGCTCGAAGCGCACATCGCCCTCGACCAGGTGCGGATCGGCCGCTGCGATATATGGCGGGTTGCTGATGATCAGTTGAAAACGCTGTCCTTCCAGGGCGCTGAACCAATGACTGCTCAGCACCTTGGCGTTGTTCAGGTGTAGGCGCTGGCGATTGCGTTCGGCCAGGGCCACGGCCTCCAGCACGCGATCCACGGCAGTGACGTTCCACGCCGGGCGTTCGCTGGCCAGCGCCAGGGCAATTGCACCGCTGCCGGTGCCGAGGTCGAGCACCTTGGCCGGTGTGGCCGGCAACAATTCCAGCGCAGCCTCCACCAGTAGTTCGGTGTCCGGGCGCGGGATCAGCGTGTGTGGCGCGACTTCCAGATCCAGTTTCCAGAATCCTTGCTGGCCGAGGATGTAGGCCACCGGCTCACCGCCGCGGCGGCGCTGCAAATACTCGGTGAACGTCAGCGCCGCTTCGCTCGGCACAATGCGCTCCGGCCAGGTGTGCAGGAAACTGCGGGACTTGCCCAACGCCGCCGCCAGGAGCAATTCGGCATCCAGACGCGCCGTCGGCGAGTCGGGTAGATCGGCGGCGCGCAACAAACTGGCAATGATCGTCATTTACTCACCTATCGCTGCCAGTTGATCGGCCTGGTATTCAGCCAGCAACGGCTCGATCACCGCCTCGACGCCACCGGCGAGAATCTCGTCGAGGGAATACAAGGTCAGGTTGACCCGGTGGTCGGTGACCCGGCCCTGGGCAAAATTGTAGGTGCGGATGCGCTCGGAGCGATCACCGGAACCAACCAGCAACTTGCGCTCACTGGCGATGGCGTTGGCCGCGGCGGAGGTCTGTTGATCGTTCAGCTTGGCCGACAACCAGGACATCGCCCGGGCACGGTTCTTGTGCTGCGAACGTTCTTCCTGGCACTCGACCACGATGCCGGACGGCAAGTGCGTGATACGGATCGCCGAGTCGGTCTTGTTGACGTGCTGGCCACCGGCGCCGGAGGAGCGATAGGTGTCGATGCGCAGGTCGGCCGGGTTGATCTCGATGGCTTCCTGTTCGTCCGGCTCGGGCAATACCGCCACGGTGCAGGCCGACGTGTGGATACGGCCCTGGGATTCGGTCGCCGGAACCCGCTGCACGCGGTGCGCGCCGGATTCGAATTTCAGCTTGCCGTAGACGTTGTCGCCCTCGACCCGGGCAATCACCTCTTTATAGCCGCCATGTTCACCCTCGTTTTCCGAGAGGATCTCCACCCGCCAGCCACGACGCTCGGCGTAACGCGAATACATGCGGAACAGGTCGCCGGAGAAAATCGCGGCTTCGTCGCCGCCGGTACCGGCACGGATCTCGAGGAACACGTTGCGCCCGTCGTTCGGGTCCTTGGGCAACAGCATGCGTTGCAGGTCGGCTTCGAGCGTGACCAGGCGTTCCTTGGCCTCGCGGACTTCTTCCACGGCCATTTCACGCATGTCCGGGTCGCTGTCCTTGAGCAGCGCCTGGGCACCTTCGAGGTCATCCTGCACTTTCAACAGTTCTTTATAGGCGCCCACGATCGGCTCAACTTCCGCGTACTCCTTGGAGTAGGTACGGAACTTGTTCTGATCGGAAATGACCTCGCCATCGCCCAGCAGGGCGGTCAATTCCTCGAAACGGTCCTGGAGGATATCCAGCTTATTGAGCAGTGACGCTTTCATTGCGGTTTTTTATCCGAAAAGCTATCCGATGAGCCCTCACCGAGGGCAAAGAGTTCCTGGGCCATCGCCAGCGCATCCAGGCGACCTTCGGCAGAGAGCTTTTTCAACTGCACGCTCGGTGCGTGCAACAGTTTGTTGGTCAGCCCGCGGGCCAATTGCACCAGCACCTCTTCGGCACTGCTGCCGTTGGCCAGCAGGCGCTGGGCCTTTTGCAATTCTTCGTCGCGCAGGCGTTCGCTCTGTTGACGATAGGCCTTGAGCACATCCACTGCCGCCAATTCACGCAGGCGGACCATGAAGTCTTCGGCGCCGACCGAGACCATCTCTTCGGCTGCCTGAGCTGCGCCCTGACGGCTCTTGAGGTTCTCGGCAACCACCTCGTGGAGATCGTCGACGCTATAGAGGTAAACGTCGTCCAACTCGCCAACTTCAGGCTCGATGTCGCGCGGTACGGCGATATCCACCATGAAGATTGGTTTGTGCTTGCGCAGTTTCAAGGCGCTTTCCACCGCGCCCTTGCCCAGAATCGGCAACTGGCTGGCAGTGGAACTGATGACGATATCGCTGCGCACCAGCTCCGCCGGAATATCCGACAGCAACACGGCATGTGCGCCGAACTGTTCGGCCAGAATGCTGGCGCGCTCCAGCGTGCGGTTGGCGACCACAATGCGTTTCACACCCAGGTCATGCAGATGGCGGGCGACCAGGGTGATGGTCTCGCCGGCGCCGATCAACAACGCCTGGCTGCGTTGCAGGTCGCTGAAAATCTGCTTGGCCAGGCTCACCGCGGCAAACGCCACCGACACCGGGTTCTCACCGATGGCCGTGTCGGTGCGCACCTGCTTGGCCGCGTTGAACGTGGCCTGGAACAAGCGCCCGAGCAATGGCCCGATGGTGCCGGCCTCGCGGGCCACGGCATAGGCCGACTTCATCTGGCCGAGAATCTGCGGTTCACCCAACACCAGCGAGTCGAGCCCGGAAGCCACCCGCATCATGTGACGAACTGCCGCATCATCTTCATGCACATAGGCGCTTGCGCGCAGCTCGTCGAAGCTCAAATGATGATATTCGGCCAGCCAGCGCAGCACGACGTCCGCCGACAGGTGATCCTGTTCTATATAGAGTTCACTGCGATTGCAGGTGGAGAGGATCGCAGCTTCGCGGCTGTCGGTGAGTCGGCAGAGCTGCTGCAAGGCCTCAACCAGCTGCTCAGGAGTAAAAGCCACGCGCTCGCGGACGTCTACTGAAGCAGTCTTGTGGTTAATACCGAGTGCAAGGAAGGCCATTCAAAGTCGCTGATGGTGACGTGAAGCCGGCAATTGTCCTACTTCGACACATGGAGAACAACTACTCGATATCTATCGCGCCGGTAGATGGCGCCCACGTTGCGAGCGGTTCTCGTTTAAACACAATCCCTGTAGGCGCTGGCTTGCCAGCGATGGACTGAAAGGCCCCGCGTATTTCTGTAAAAACGAGTCATCGTTGACGACCATCGCTGCGATGCGGCGACCCGACAAGCCAGCTCCTACAGGGACCGTGTGCATGTGAAAATGCCGGGGCGGTTATGTTTGGCCGAAAGCTTGTGTCATGATGATCCGACCGCAGGTTAGTCGCCCTCTTCCTATATGAATAGATCCTCCGCGTTGCTCCTCGCTTTTATCTTCCTCAGCGGCTGCCAGGCCTTGGCACCCGTATCGTCGGACGGTACGCCGCCGGTGGAAGACAGCACCCCGGCCCCTGAAAAGCCCAAGGTCTACAGCTCATTCAGCGAGGAAACCGTCTTCAGCCTGTTGAGCGCCGAACTGGCTGGCCAGCGCAATCGTTTCGACATTGCCCTGGACAACTATGTGACCCAGGCCATCAACACTCAGGATCCGGGCATTTCCGAGCGGGCATTCCGTATTGCCGAATATCTGGGTGCCGATCAAGCAGCCCTGGACACCGCGCTGATCTGGGCGAAGAACGCCCCCGACGACCTCGAAGCGCAACGCGCCGCCGCCGTTCAACTGGCACGCGCCGGGCGTTATGACGATTCCATGGTCTATATGGAGAAAGTCCTGCAAGGCAAGGGCGACACCCATTTCGACTTCCTCGCGCTGTCCGCGGCCGACACCGACCAGGACACCCGCAACGGCTTGATGAAAAGCTTCGACCGTTTGCTGCAACGCCATCCGAACAACAGCCAGCTGATTTTCGGCAAGGCCTTGCTGATGCAACAGGACGGCGACACCAAAGGCGCATTGACCCTGCTGGAAAACAATCCGCCCGACGACGGCGAAATCGCGCCGATCCTGCTGCGTGCGCGCCTGCTGCAAAGCCTGGATCGCGGCGACGAAGCCCTGCCGCTGCTACAAAAAAGCATCAAGAAATACCCGGACGACAAGCGCCTGCGCCTGACTTATGCACGCATGCTGGTTGAACAGGACCGCATGGACGATGCCAAGGCCGAGTTCTCGAGCCTGGTTCAGCAATACCCGGAAGACGACGAACTGCGTTACTCGCTGGCACTGGTCTGCCTGGAAGCCAAGGCCTGGAATGAGGCCAAGGGTTATCTGGAAGACTTGATCGATCGTGATAGCCACGTCGACTCGGCACACCTGAATCTCGGCCGCATCGCCGAAGAACAAAACGACCCGCAAGGCGCCCTGATCGAATACGCCAAGGTTGGCCCGGGCAGCGACTACCTGCCGGCGCAATTGCGCCAGGCCGACATCCTGATCAACAACGGCAAGACCGCCGAAGCGCAACGCAAGCTGGCGGCGGAACGCGACGAGCAGCCGGATTATGCGATCCAGCTGTACCTGATCGAAGCCGAAACCCTGTCCGCCAACAATCAGGGCGACAAGGCCTGGAATGTTCTGCAACTAGCCTTGCAGCAATACCCCGACGACTTGAACCTGCTTTACACCCGTGCCATGCAGGCGGAAAAACGCAATGATCTGGCGCAGATGGAAAAAGACCTGCGATTGATCATCAAGCGCGACCCGGACAATGCCATGGCCTTGAACGCCCTTGGCTACACCCTGTCCGACCGCACCACGCGCTACGCCGAAGCCAAGGCCCTGATCGAACAGGCGCACCAGATCAGTCCGGAAGATCCGGCGGTACTCGACAGCCTTGGCTGGGTGAATTACCGCTTGGGCAATCTCGACGAAGCCGAGCGCCTGCTGCGTCAGGCCCTGGATCGCTTCCCCGACCAGGAAGTCGCCGCTCACCTGGGCGAAGTACTGTGGGCCAATGGCAAACAGCGTGAAGCCAGACAAGTCTGGGGCAAGTTTCTCAAGGAACAACCCGACAGCCCGACCCTGCGTGGCACCATCAAACGCCTGACCGGATCAGAGACTCTTTAAGATTATGTTTTTGCGCCATTTCATCGTTTTCAGTTTTATCGCCCTGCTCGCCGGTTGCGCGGGCCTGGGTCCCCGCGAATCGGTCGAGGGTCATGGCAACGCCGCCCAATGGCGCGAGCACAAACAGCAACTGACCGGCCTCGATGGCTGGCAGATCGACGGCAAGATCGGCATTCGCGCTCCGAAAGACTCGGGTAGCGGCACGCTGTTCTGGTTGCAACGCCAGGATTACTACGACATACGCCTGTCCGGACCACTGGGTCGCGGCGCGGCTCGCCTGACCGGACGCCCGGGCAAGGTATCGCTGGAGGTCGCCAACCAGGGACGTTACGACGCGCCGAATCCGGAAGTGCTGCTCGAAGAACAGCTTGGCTGGAAGCTGCCGGTGTCCAACCTGGCCTGGTGGGTGCGCGGCCTCCCGGCGCCCAACAGCAAAAGTCGCCTGACCCTGGACGGCGACAGCCGCCTGGCCAGCCTGGAACAGGATGGCTGGAAGGTCGACTACACCGCCTACACCGAGCAAAACGGTTACTGGTTGCCCGAGCGCATCAAGCTCAGCGGCAAAGACCTCGATGTCACGCTGGTGATCAAGGTCTGGCAACCGCGCAAACTGGGTCAATGACATGCCAGACAATCGCCTGACACTGCCCTCGCCGGCCAAGCTCAATTTGATGCTGCACATTCTGGGTCGCCGCGAAGACGGCTACCACGAACTGCAAACCATGTTTCAGTTTCTCGATTACGGTGACGAGATCACCTATGCCCTGCGCGATGACGGCGTCATCCGACTGCACACCGATTTCCCGGGCGTTCCCCACGACAGCAACCTGATCGTCAAGGCCGCGAAAAAACTTCAGGAGCAATCCGGTTGTTCGCTGGGCGTCGATATCTGGATTGAAAAAATCTTGCCAATGGGCGGCGGCATCGGTGGCGGCAGCTCGAACGCCGCAACGACATTGCTGGGTTTGAATCATCTCTGGCAATTGGGCTGGGATGAAGATCGCCTGGCTGGCCTGGGGTTGACGCTGGGCGCAGACGTCCCGGTTTTCGTGCGGGGCCACGCGGCTTTCGCCGAAGGTGTTGGCGAGAAACTCACCCCTGTCGACCCGGAAGAACCGTGGTATCTCGTGCTGGTGCCGCAAGTCTCTGTAAGTACGGCAGAAATTTTTTCAGATCCGTTGTTGACACGTAACACTCCTCCCATTAAAGTGCGCCCCGTTCCCAAGGGAAACAGTCGAAATGACTGCTTACCGGTGGTAACAAGGCGTTATCCAGAGGTACGTAACGCTTTGAATTTGCTAGGTAAATTTACCGAAGCAAAACTCACCGGAACTGGAAGTTGTGTGTTTGGGGGCTTCCCAAGCAAAGCTGAAGCTGATAAAGTCTCGGCCCTTCTGACAGAGACCCTTACAGGTTTTGTAGCAAAAGGAAGCAACATTTCGATGTTGCATCGAAAGCTTCAAAGTCTGCTCTAAAGGAACCGATTACTGGGTAATCGTTGCAACAGATACAGGGGCGTCGCCAAGCGGTAAGGCAGCAGGTTTTGATCCTGCCATGCGTTGGTTCGAATCCAGCCGCCCCTGCCATTTTCCTATACTCATCCAGGTTACCCTCAGCCTTCAGGTACTGCGCGTGTCCAAGATGATGGTCTTTACGGGGAACGCTAACCCCGATCTGGCTCGACGTGTCGTACGTCAGCTGCATATCCCTCTCGGTGACATCTCTGTCGGTAAGTTTTCCGACGGCGAAATCACAGCCGAGATCAATGAAAACGTCCGCGGTAAAGACGTCTTCATTATTCAGCCGACTTGCGCTCCGACCAACGATAACCTGATGGAACTGGTAGTGATGGCTGATGCCTTCCGCCGCTCCTCGGCTACTCGTATCACTGCTGTTATTCCTTACTTTGGTTATGCCCGTCAGGATCGCCGTCCGCGTTCCGCACGTGTAGCTATCAGCGCGAAAGTCGTGGCTGACATGCTTACCGTAGTCGGCATCGACCGTGTTCTCACGGTTGATCTGCATGCTGACCAAATCCAGGGTTTCTTCGATATTCCGGTAGATAACATCTACGGCTCCCCGGTTCTGGTGGATGACATCGAAGATCAGCGCTTCGAAAACCTGATGATCGTGTCCCCGGACATTGGTGGCGTCGTGCGTGCACGTGCCGTTGCCAAATCCCTGGGCGTGGATCTCGGGATCATCGACAAACGCCGTGAGAAAGCCAATCACTCTGAAGTGATGCATATCATCGGTGATGTCGAAGGGCGCACCTGTATTCTGGTCGATGACATGGTCGATACCGCCGGCACCCTGTGCCATGCGGCCAAGGCCCTGAAAGAGCATGGCGCTGCCAAGGTTTTCGCCTACTGCACGCACCCTGTGCTGTCGGGTCGGGCGATCGAAAACATTGAAAATTCCGTGCTGGACGAGCTGGTGGTAACTAACACCATTCCTCTGTCCGCTGCAGCACAAGCCTGTGCGCGTATCCGCCAACTGGATATCGCACCGGTAGTTGCCGAGGCGGTCCGCCGCATCAGCAATGAAGAATCGATCAGCGCGATGTTCCGCTAAGGGCCCTGCCCTTCTCGAAATGTCTCGTTGACGAAAAGCGCCCCGCCCCGGCATTCCTGTCGGGGCGGGGCTTTTTTGCCCATATCGCCTTTAGCGCTGGTCGCAAACGCTGGGGCGAGTGTGGTTATTTTGGAGATACAACATGAACGATTTTACTCTGAATGCTGAAGTGCGTTCCGACCTGGGGAAAGGTGCGAGCCGCCGCCTGCGTCGTCTCGCAAGCCTGGTTCCAGCTGTAGTTTACGGTGGCGACAAAGCCCCTGAATCCATCAGCATGCTGGCCAAAGAAGTTGCCAAACTGCTCGAGAACGAAGCGGCTTACAGCCACATCATCGAGCTGAACGTTGGTGGCACCAAGCAGAACGTCGTGATCAAAGCCCTGCAGCGTCACCCGGCCAAAGGCCACGTGCTGCATGCTGACTTCGTACGCGTAGTAGCTGGCCAGAAACTGACCGCTATCGTTCCAGTGCACTTCATCAACGAAGAAGCACCGGTCAAGAAAGGCGGCGAAATCTCGCACGTTACTTCGGAAATCGAAGTTTCCTGCCTGCCGAAAGATCTGCCTGAGTTCATCGAAGTCGACCTGGCTAACGCTGAAATCGGTTCGATCATTCACCTGTCGGACCTCAAAGCGCCTAAAGGCGTTGAGTTCGTGGCCTTGGCACACGGCGATGACAAGGCTGTTGCCAACGTCCACGCTCCACGTGTTGCTCCAGAAGCTGCAGAAGGCGCTGCAGAGTAATTTTACTCTGTACGCCGGAGTGACCGGAAACATCGCGGACTAGAGCATAGCGAGAAAGCGGGCGAGAACGCGGAGTTTACATCATGGTAAATGAGCAACTTTCGTCCACTTTCGCCGCTCTCCCTGATTGCGGCGATGTTATCCACCACTCCAATGAAGGGCCCCTATCGTGACTGCCATCAAACTGATCGTTGGCCTGGGAAATCCAGGCGCTGAATACGAACAGACCCGGCATAACGCAGGGGCCCTTTTTGTTGAGCGCATCGCGAACGCACAAGGCGTGAACCTTGTGGCGGACCGCAAGTATTTCGGCCTGACCGGGCGCTATTCGCATCAGGGTCAGGATATTCGTCTGCTGATTCCCACCACGTACATGAACCGCAGCGGCCAGGCCGTAGCGGCACTCGCCGGTTTCTTCCGCATCAAGCCTGAAGAAATCCTCGTGGCGCACGACGAACTCGACCTGCCACCCGGCGTTGCCAAGCTCAAGCAGGGCGGCGGCCATGGCGGTCACAACGGGTTGCGCGACATCATTGCGCAACTGGGCAATCAGAATACCTTTCACCGCTTGCGGCTTGGCATTGGCCACCCGGGCGTTGCCAGTATGGTTTCAAATTTCGTCCTGGGTCGTGCGCCACGCGCCGAACAGGAAAAACTCGATGCCAGCATCGACTTTGCCCTCGGCGTGCTGCCGGATATCCTCGCCGGGGAATGGAACCGCGCGATGAAAAACCTGCACAGCCAGAAGGCCTGACTCTTATCCGAGGGGAAACACCATGGGATTCAATTGCGGCATCGTCGGCCTGCCTAACGTCGGCAAGTCCACCCTGTTCAACGCCCTGACCAAGTCCGGGATCGCGGCCGAGAACTTCCCCTTCTGCACCATCGAGCCGAACAGCGGTATCGTGCCGATGCCGGATCCGCGTCTGGAAGCCTTGGCTGCCATCGTCAATCCAAAGCGCATCCTGCCGACCACCATGGAATTCGTCGACATCGCGGGCCTGGTTGCCGGCGCGTCGAAAGGTGAAGGCCTGGGCAACAAGTTTTTGGCCAACATCCGTGAAACCGATGCCATCGCCCACGTGGTCCGCTGCTTCGAAGACGAGAACGTCATTCACGTCTCCAACAGCGTCGACCCGAAACGCGACATCGAAATCATCGACCTGGAACTGATCTTCGCCGACCTCGACAGCTGCGAGAAGCAACTGCAGAAAGTCGCGCGCAACGCCAAGGGCGGTGACAAGGACGCAGTGGTTCAGAAAGGCCTGCTGGAGCAACTGATCGCTCACTTCACCGAAGGCAAGCCGGCGCGCAGCCTGATGAAGAACATGGGCACCGACGAAAAGGCGGTGATCAAGGGCTTCCACCTGCTGACCACCAAGCCGGTGATGTACATTGCCAACGTTGCTGAAGACGGCTTCGAGAACAACCCGCACCTGGACGTGGTCAAGGCCATCGCCGAAGAAGAAGGCGCCATGGTTGTTCCGGTGTGCAACAAGATCGAAGCGGAAATCGCCGAGCTCGATGACGGCGAAGAAAAAGACATGTTCCTCGAAGCCCTGGGCCTCGAAGAGCCTGGCCTGAACCGCGTGATCCGCGCTGGCTACGAAATGCTGCACCTGCAGACCTACTTCACCGCCGGTGTCGAAGAAGTCCGCGCCTGGACCGTCCGCGTCGGTGCCACCGCACCACAAGCCGCTGGCGTGATCCACACCGACTTCGAGAAAGGCTTCATCCGCGCCGAAGTGATCGCCTACAACGACTTCATCCAGTACAAGGGCGAAGCCGGTACCAAGGAAGCCGGTAAATGGCGCCTGGAAGGCAAGGATTACATCGTCAAAGACGGCGACGTGATGCACTTCCGCTTCAACGTGTAAGCCACACCCCCAAGAAAAAGCCGCGTTTGATACGCGGCTTTTTTGTGTCTGACATCTCCGTATCCCGTAGGAGCCGGCTTGCTGGCGATCCGGACACCGCGGTTAACCAGTCAAACCGCGTAATCGTTCATCGCCAGCAAGCCGGCTCCTACAGGTCACCTGCTACTCACGCCTTCCGGGTACGCGGCAAGAAGATCGCCAACACCCCAAACAGCGGCAGGAACGAACACAGGTAGTACACGTACTCGATGCCGTGTATGTCCGCCAGATGCCCAAGTAACGCCGCGCCAATCCCGCCAAAACCGAACATCAAACCGAAGAACACCCCGGCGATCATCCCGACATTACCCGGCACCAGTTCCTGGGCGTACACCACGATGGCCGAGAACGCCGAGGCAAGGATGAAGCCAATGACCACGCTGAGGATGCTAGTCCAGAACAGGTCGACATGGGGCAGCAACAATGTGAACGGTGCAACGCCGAGGATCGAGAACCAGATCACCGCCTTGCGCCCGATCTTGTCGCCGATCGGTCCGCCAAAGAACGTCCCCGCCGCTACCGCGCCGAGAAACAGGAACAGGTGCAACTGCGAGCTGGCCACCGACAGGTCGAACTTCTCGATCAAGTAGAAGGTGAAATAGCTGGTGAGGCTCGACATGTAGAAATACTTGGAGAACACCAACAATCCGAGTACCACCAGCGCACTGGTCACTCGGCCCTTGGACAGCCCATGAGTCGCGGCCTGACCTTGCTTGAGCTTGAACAGGTTCAAGTGGTTGGCGTACCAGCGGCTGATCCGGTAGAGGACGAACAGTGCAAACACCGCGAACAGACCGAACCACGCCACGTGCCCCTGACCGTAAGGAATGATGATCGCCGCCGCCAGCAACGGGCCGAACGCCGAGCCTGCGTTACCGCCGACCTGGAAGGTCGACTGCGCCAGCCCGAAGCGTCCGCCCGAAGCCAGTCGCGCCACGCGGGACGCTTCCGGGTGGAACGTCGAAGACCCGATGCCGATCAGCCCCGCCGCCAGCAGAATCAACGGGAAGCTGCCGACCACCGACATCATCAGAATCCCGATCAAGGTGCAGACCGTACCCGCCGGCAGCAGCCACGGCTTGGGATGGCGGTCTGTGTAGTAACCAACCCACGGCTGCAGCAGCGAGGCCGTCAACTGGAATGTCAGGGTGATCAGGCCGACCTGGGTGAATGTCAGGCCATAGTTGGCCTTGAGCATCGGGTAGATCGACGGCAGCACCGACTGGATCAGGTCGTTGATCAAATGCGCCAGCGCCACCGCGCCGATGATGCGCATCACCAGCGGGCTGCTTTGGGGCGTAGCGGACGTCGGCACTGAACCGGTCTGGGCGTTGCTGATAGCCATGGGGTTTTCCGTACAACAGGTGGGTACAAACAGGCAGGTGCGCCAATGTGCCATTTTTCAGTGCAGCAACGCCATCCCCTTAGCTTGCTAACGACCTCGACTTTCATCGCCACACCATTGATGGCGCAAAGCCATGGTCTGAATCTTGCCTTCCTTGCCTGCTTGAACGCGGCTTCCTTACAAAGGAGGCCGACAATGGGAAGTTTCGCCACAGAGTCGGCCTACAGAGCGGACAAGGGTGAACTTTCGAGGCCTTTTAAGAGGGCACGAGTCGGCGGTGCAACAACCTCCGACGCACGCCAATAGTGCGTGGTGTCCAGAGGAGTCATGGGGCATGCAGGCTTTTTTATCACCGGGGATCGCGCTGCTGGGGCGTTTTGGGTTTGCACGCAAATTCCAGCTGTTGTTTCTGCTGTTTATCCTGCCATTGGCGGGCAGCCTGTGGATGATTGGCCAGGACTATCGCGACAAACTCAGCCTGATTTCCGGCGAACGCGCCGGGGTGCGGCAACTGCTGGCTCTTGATGCGCTGGATGACCTGCTCGCCGGCCAGCGTGATCGCGCTGCCCGCTGGCGCGCCACGGAAACCAATCGCCAGCCAACGCCTGCCACTCTCGCCGCAATGGCCGCCTTCGATGCGGTTCAGCCCGCCGTCAGCCAGGCCACCGCCGAGTTGGGCAATGCCCTGCAAAAAGAAAGTGCGCAAGGCGAGACGCTGACCCGTTACCAGGCCCTGCAAACCGCCCTCAATGGCCTTGACTCAAAAAGCCTGAGCAGTGTCGGCTGGTGGCCGGATGGTTACGATCGCTTCACCAATGCCTTGAGCGCCCTGCAAGCCTTGCGCGAGCAGATCGCTATGGACAACCGCCTGACGCTGGCGCCGTGGCTTGAGACTTATTTGCTGACGCAGATTTCCACCCAGCATGCCCCCGACCTGATCGAGCGAGTCGGCCGCCTGGCGGCAGTGGGCCAGGCTTCGGTAGTGTCCGGGCAGTTCACCCTGCAAAGCCGTCTGCAACTGCGCGACCTGCGCAGCCGCATCGGCGATGCGCGCGAGCAGCTGGTGAAAACCGCGGGCCTGCTCGAGGCACGCTTGCCCAGCGCCCTGCAAACCTGGGCCGGGCAATACCATGACAGCCTCAAGCGTCTCGATGCAGGCCTGAAGGTACTGGATGACGGCGTGTTCGGCGGTAGCATCAACCTCAAGCCGGAAGATTTCGAACGCAGTCTCGATACCCTGCTCTCCGACCTCGCCTCGTTGCGTCAGCAGTCGCTGGTGTCGCTGGACCAACGTCTGGATTACTACCACGACTCAGCAATCGGCCAGTTCATTATGGTGACCGCCGTGTTGGGTTGCCTGTTGCTGGCCGCCCTGTATCTGTTCATCTGCTTGCAGGCCTCGATCCGCCGCAGCGCCAGCGGCATCACGGTGCTGGCCGAGGCCTTGCGCGACGGCAACCTGAGCCTGCAAGTACCGGTTCAGGGACGGGACGAACTGGCGGTCATCAGCACCGCGCTGAACGTCGCCGTGGTGCAACTGCGCACCAGCCTGCAAGGGGTCGATCACGAAACCCTGCAACTGAGTAACGCGGTGCAAACCCTCAACCACCACGCCAGTGACGCCCTGGGTGAAGTCGAAGCGCAGCAGCTGCAGATCAGCCAGATTGCGGCGGCGGCGACGCAACTGGCCGCCACCTCACAAGGGGTGGCCCACAGTTGCGAACAGGCCTCTGGCAGCGCCCAGCACACCCGGCGCATTGCCGCCGATAGCAGCCGCGACAGCCAGCGCACCACCGCGAGCATCCAGCAACTCAACCAACGCCTGAATGAAACGGCAGCAGCGCTGGGCCGGGTCAATGAGCAGGGACAACAGATTCAATTGGTGGTCGATACCATTCGCGGCGTCGCCGAACAGACCAACCTGTTGGCCCTCAACGCCGCCATCGAGGCAGCGCGGGCGGGCGAGCAAGGGCGCGGTTTTGCGGTGGTGGCTGATGAAGTGCGCAGCCTGTCGCAACGTACACAATCGTCGACCGCACAGATTGCCGGCACAGTCGATAGCTTGCGCAACACAGTGAACGAAGCCGTGAGCCTGATGGAAGCGGCCTGTGGTCAGGCACAATCCGATGCGCAGGCAGTGACAGGTCTGGGCGAACGACTCGGAGAGATCGCCAGTGCCGTGCAGAGCGTCACCGATACCCTGGCGCAAATCGCCACGGCGGTTGAAGAACAGGCCAGTACCGCCGACGAGGTCAGCAGCAATATCCAGCAGGTCGATCAAGCGGCGGTGCGTTTGCTTGAAGGTGCCCGCGCGGTGAACCAGGCCGCGGACACCCTGAGCCATGGCAGCAAAGCCTTGAGCGACAACACCGGGCGCTTCCGCCTGAGTTGAGTCCGACAGGGCTTCTCAGACGCGGATCACCGCCTCCGGGAAGTCCTGCTCCAGCTCGGTCTTGAGCCAGTCGATAAACCACGCCACATCCGCCGAGAGTTCGGCGGATGGCGTGAGCACCCGATAACTTTCCAGCTTCACTTGCGCGTCCACCACCCGCACCAACTTGCCGGTATTGAGTTCTTCGCGCACCAGCACTTCGTTGGCCAGCGCAATGCCCTGCCCGCTCTCAGCCACCGACAATGCGTGGTCATTGTTGACGTAGAGCATGTCCGAATTGAGGTGGATGTCGAGATCGTTGGCGGCAAACCACAGGTTCCACCACTCGCCGTCATCGACGTGGATCAGGTTGTGCTTCACCAGGTCCGCCGGGCTGCCGATGGGCTCGACGCTGGCCAGGTAGCCGGGGGAACAGATCGGAAATACCCGAGGGCAAATCAGGCTGCTGCGCGAGTGAGCATATTGGCCATCCAACCCGTAGACGATACCCAGATCAGCGCTTTTACCGTCGACTTCGGTGAAGGTGGAGTTGGGTTCAATGGCGAACTTCAAACCCGGGCGCAGGTGACGCATGGCCTCGATGCGCGGCATCAGCCAACGCTTGGCGAACCCCGGTACCACCATGATGCGCAGCCAGCGCTCGGCGTGCTTGGGCTGTGCCTCTTTTCCGGCTTCGATGATCAGCTGCAAGGCGACAGCGATCTTGCGGTGGTACTTCTCCCCCGCCAGCGTCAGATTGACCCCGCGAGAGGTGCGCTCGAACAGTTGGATGCCCAGCCAGTCTTCCAGCAACTTCACATGACGGCCGATGGCTGGCTGGGTCACGTGCAGGGCTTTGGAGGCTTCGACATAGCTGCCCAACCGGGCCGCGGCATCAAAGGCACGTACCGCGTTGAGCGGCGGCAAACGGTGGTCGGGCATGGTTTCCGGGCGCCTTTTGCTGTTAAATTTTTTAACAGCCCCTATGTTAAAATTGAAGTTTCGCCCCCGCAACCCCTCGCTGATAATCGATTCACAGCAGAACAAAAAAACAGCTGGTTACAACACCCGAACGCAATCTCGATCCTGCCCAGAAAAATAATATCCATGGTCCGACGGCTCAGCTGTTTACAGCGCTCGCGGGCGATGGGGGAATCGGAGGTAACGCATGAATGCCCTGCATTCGCTGCAAACGCTGGCGGTGTCCATCCGCTCAGTGCGCAAAGTCTACGGTGATCCAAAGACTGGCCCGGTGGCGCTGAAAAGCATTGACCTGGACATTCGCGACAACGAATTCTTCACCCTTCTCGGCCCTTCGGGCTGTGGCAAAACCACGCTCCTGCGGATGATCGCCGGGTTCGAATTCCCTACCGAAGGCGAGATTCTGCTCTACGGCGAAAACATCGCCGACCGCCCGCCCTTCCAGCGCCCGGTCAACACGGTGTTCCAGCATTACGCGCTGTTCCCGCACATGACCATCGCCGAGAACCTGGCCTTCGGTCTCGAATCCCACCCAATGGGCAAGGTCCTGAACAAAACGCAGATGGCCGAACGGGTGCGCGAGATGCTCGCCCTGGTGCAGATGGAGCGCTTCGCCAACCGCAAGCCGGCGCAACTGTCCGGCGGTCAGCAACAGCGCGTCGCCCTCGCTCGTGCACTGGCGCCGCATCCCAAGGTGTTGCTGCTCGACGAACCGCTTTCGGCGCTGGACCTCAAGCTGCGCCAAGCCATGCGCGAAGAGCTGAAAACCATCCAGGCGCGCACCGGCATCACCTTCATCTTCGTCACACACGACCAGGAAGAAGCGTTGACCATGTCTGACCGCATCGCCGTGTTGTCCGAAGGCGAAGTGCAGCAAGTCGGCCGCCCGGAAGACATCTACGAGCGCCCGCGCAATCGCTTTGTCGCCGACTTCATCGGCGAAACCAACTTCATCGAAGGCACGGTCACCCGCGCCGAAGACGGTCAGGCCTGGTTCGCCGGCCCCGCCGGACATCCGCTGCCCGCGCAGCACTGCAGCGATGTGCGGGTCGGTGCCAGCGTCGCATTGTCCGTGCGCCCGGAACGTTTGCATCTGGTGCCAGCCACCACTGAAAACGCTCTGCCGTGCCAGATCGAAGCGCAGATCTACCTCGGCACCGACCTGCAATACCAGGTCAGCCTGAGCGACGGTTCGCGCCTCACCGTGCGCACGCCCAACTGCGTCGACCAGAGCCGGCGCTTCGCCGTCGGCAGCCAGGCCGGTCTGTTGTTCGACCAGGGTAGCGCCAGCGTCCTGCACGATTGAGCACGAGGAATTGCCATGCACGCTTTACCGATTGCCAACACGCTGGAACGTCGGCGGGCCTTCCAGAGTTTCCTCGGGGTCAGCCCGGCACTGATTGCCATCGGCCTGTTTCTGATCGTGCCGATCCTGATCGTCATCGGCTATTCGCTGATGGAGGCCAACCCCTACGGCGGGGTGAACAAAGTATTCAGCAGTGACGCCTACACTTCGCTGCTGTTCGAACGGCAACTGGACGACAGCCTCGCCTTCGCCGACTCCTACCTGATCATTGCCCTGCGTTCGATCGGCATCGCCGGGGTGACCACGCTCATCACCCTGTTGATCGGTTTTCCGGTGGCAGTGTGGCTGGCGATGCAACCGGCCCATCGCCGTGGTCTGCTGATTTTCCTGATCACCGTGCCGTTCTGGGCCAACCTGCTGATCCGCACCTATGCGTGGATTCTGCTGCTGCGCAACACCGGGGTGATCAACAACAGCCTCATGGGCCTCGGGGTCATCGACCAGCCGTTGCAACTGCTCTACACCGATGGCGCGGTGCTGCTGGGGCTGGTTTATACCTACGCGCCCTTCGTCGTGCTGCCGATCTACGCCACCCTGGAAAAAATGGACATCCGCCTGCTCGAGGCCGCTCAGGATCTCTACGCCGGACGTGTGCGCACCTTGCGCAAGGTGGTGTTGCCGATCGCCAAGCCAGGAATTCTCGCCGGCGCCATCCTCACCTTCGTGCCTTGCCTGGGCGCGATGATCGCCCCGGAACTGCTCGGCGGCGGCACGCGGATGATGCTCGGCAACCTGATTTTCCGCCAGTTCAGCGATGCGCGTAACTGGCCATTCGGCGCGGCCCTGTCACTGGTGCTGATGGCGGCGGTGATGTTGGTACTGACGGTTTATGCCTTGCGTGCAGAACGCCAGCGCATCGCCAAAGGAGGTGCGTGATGATCGGCCTGTTCAAACGCAACACGCTGGGCGTGCAGGATTTCCCCGGCTTCGGCGGCTTCAGTTTCCTGTTCTACCTGTACCTCTACGCGCCGATCGTGGTGCTGGTGGCGTTCTCGTTCAACGCCAACCAGTCGGCAACGATATGGACCGGTTTCAGCCTCGACTGGTACCGCGCGGCCTTCGCCAACCAGGCCCTGCGCCAGGCGGCCGGCAACAGCCTGTTGATCGCGGGGTGCGCCAGCATGGTCGCCACGGCCATTGCCACGCTCGCTGCCCTCGGCACGTCACGGGGTGCGAAGTTCAAGGGTCTGCAACTGTCCATGGGCGCAATCATGCTACCCCTGGTATTGCCGGAAATCGTGGTCGGTGTTGCGACCCTGGCGCTGTTCTCCACCATCGGCCTGTCCCTGGGCTACGGCAACCTGATCATCGCGCACACGGTGTTCTGTATTCCCTTTGCCTTTCTGCCGATTCGGGCACGCCTGAACGACATGGACCTGTCCCTGGAACAAGCTTCGGCCGACCTGTATGCCGGCCCATGGCGGACCTTCCGCAAGGTCACCCTGCCGCTGCTGATGCCGGGGATTTTCTCCGGGCTGATGCTGGCCTTCATCGTCTCACTGGATAACTTCGTGATCTCGATGATGGTCTCCCAGGCCGGCACCACCACCTTGCCGATCTTCATCTTCGGCCTGTTGCGCATGGGCGTGACACCCGACGTCAACGCCGTGTCGACCCTGATCCTGGGTGTCTCGGTGCTGTTCGTGACCCTTTCCTATCTGCTGGGCAAAAAGAAATCCTGAACCTTCTACGTACTGTGGGGAAATAGCATGAGCAAGTGGATTAAAAGCATCGGCACTTCGTTGTTCCTGACTTTACCGCTGACCATGGCCGGCAGCGTTCAGGCCGCGGAAAAACTCAACGTGGTGAGCTGGAGCGGGTACTTTTCGCCGGAGATTCTCGCCAAGTTCCAGAAACAAACCGGCATTGAAGTCACCGTCGACTCCTACGACTCCAACGAAACCCTGCTGGCGAAATTGAAACAGGGCGGTGCCGGTTATGACGTGGCGATCCCGTCGCACCAGTTCGTACCGATCCTGATCAAGGAAAAACTGCTGGAGCGTTTCGACCCGGTCAACGAGCCCTACTACGCCAGCATCGTCGACAACCTGAAAAAACCCACCTGGGACCCGGAAGGCGCCTACTCCGTGCCGTTCATCTGGGGCACCACCAGCGTGGTGCTCAACACCGAGCGCTACAAAGGCCCTGCCGACAGCCTCAAGGTGCTTTACGAGCCACCCGCCGAGCTGCAAGGGCGGATCAACATGTTCGACTCGGTCAGCGACGTGGTGGACATGGCCAGCCTGTACTTGAACATCCCTCTGTGCAGTGAAGATCCCAAGCAGATGCAGCAGGTCCTGACCCTGCTCAAGGCGCAGAAACCCTTCGTCAAGACCTACAGCTCCAAGGCTGGCTCGATCCGCGAAAACCTGGCGTCCGGTGAAATCGACATGTCGACCTTCTGGGGCGGTTCGTCGATGCGCGCCCGGGAAATGAAACCGAGCCTGAAGTACCTGTACCCGAAAGAAGGCGTGCTGGCCTGGGTCGACAACATGGTCATCCCGACCGGCAGCAAGAACCCGGCGAACGCCAAGGCGTTCATCGCGTTCCTCAGCCAGCCTGAAAACGCGGCGATGACCCAGAACTTCCTCAAGCACCAGAGCCCGATCAAGGGTGTGGAACCGTTCCTCGACGCGGCCCTCAAGGACGCGCCGGAACTGCACATTCCCGAAGGCACTCCGGTGATGTTCAGCAAGACCTGCGGCGAAGGCGCGATCCGCCTGGCCGACCGTCTCTGGACCAACCTGATGCGTTGACCTCTACCGCCCCGACGCATTGGCGGGGCGTTTTTCCAGCCGTCTGAAAGGCCGCTTGCAATGAACTCTAACAACATCAGCGAACTGGTCCTGTTGCAGGCCCATGAGCTCGCCGAACGCGTCCGCCTGCGCCAGGTTTCCTGCCGGGAAGTGATGCAGACTTATCTTGCCCATATCGAACGTTTCAACCCGCAGGTCAACGCACTGGTGAGCCTGCAAGCGCCGGAAGACCTGCTGGCCCAGGCGGATATCCGCGACGCCGAACTGGCCAGCGGCCAATACCGTGGCTGGATGCACGGCTTGCCCCACGCCATCAAGGATTTGTCCCTGACCCGTGGCATCCGCACCACCCTGGGTTCGCCGCTGTACAAGGACTTCATCCCCGAGCGCGACGGCATCATGGTCGAGCGGATCAAAGCCGCAGGCGCCATCATCATCGGCAAGAGCAACACCCCGGAATTCGGCCTCGGCTCGCAAAGCTATAACCCGATCTTCGGAGCGACCGGTTGCGCCTACGACCCGAGCAAGACCGCTGGCGGCAGCAGCGGCGGCGCGGCGGCGGCGCTGGCCATGCACCTGGTGCCGGTGGCCGATGGCAGCGACATGATGGGCTCGCTGCGCAACCCGGCCGCGTTCAACAACATCTTCGGCTTCCGCCCATCCCAGGGCCGCGTGCCCTTCGATGACAGTGCCGACCTGTTCATCGACCAACTCGGCTACGAAGGCCCCATGGCGCGCAGTGTGCGGGATGCGGCGTTGCTGTTGTCGGTGCAGGCCGGGGCCGATGCGCGGGCGCCGCTGTCCATTGCCGAGCCCGGCAGCATCTTTGCGGCACCACTGGATCGGGACTTCAAAGGCACGCGTCTGGGCTGGCTCGGCGACTTCAACGGCTACCTGCCGATGGAAAAAGGCATCCTCTCGCTGTGCGAAAAGGCCTTCGGCGACTTCGAAAGCCTGGGCTGCCAGATTGAGCCCGTACAGTCCGAATTCGCCCCAGAGAAGCTGTGGAGCAGTTGGCGAACGTTGCGGCACTGGATGGTCGCCGGCTCGTTGGGCGCAACTTATGCCGACCCGCAAAAGCGTGCACTGTTGAAACCGGAAGCCTGCTGGGAAGTCGAAAACGGCCTGAAACTCTCGGCCACCGAGGTGTTTGCCGCCTCGGTGACGCGCAGCGACTGGTATCGGGCGATCTCCCGAATGTTCGAAAAGTACGATTACCTGCTGCTGCCCAGCGCCCAGGTATTCCCGTTCGACAAGACCCAAGCGTGGCCCGCCTCCATTGAAGGCGTGAGCATGGACACCTATCACCGCTGGATGGAGGTGGTGATTCCCGGCACTTTGTCCGGCTGCCCGGTGGCTAACGTACAGGTCGGCTTCAACGCCAGCGGCCTGCCCATGGGCCTGCAAATAATCGGCAGACACCAGGCTGACTTCGCTGTCCTGCAATTGGCGCACGCCTATGAACAGGCCAGTCGCTGGTTCCAGCGCTGCCCTTCACCCCTGCTCAGAGGATAGATTTTGATAAACGGTTGAAAGCGCAGAGAAATATTTTAGATTTATGCTTGACGCATCCCCGTTACCGGTGAATAATGCGCGCCACTTGGCTACATAGCTCAGTTGGTTAGAGCATAGCATTCATAATGCTGGGGTCCGGGGTTCAAGTCCCTGTGTAGCCACCAAGTACTAAAAACGGCTTACCGCAAGGTAAGCCGTTTTTTTATGCCTCGTTTTTTATGCCTGTAGGAGCGAGCTTGCTCGCGATGGACTCAAGAGCGCCGCGTTTAACCAGTAAACACGCGTTATCGTTAACGACCATCGCGAGCAAGCTCGCTCCTACACTGTCGGCAACGCGGACAACGCCCGCTCCCAGATCTGCCACGTACGCAACCAGACCATCGCCTGCCAATCGCTATCCGCCGGATAGAACTGTTCCAGTAGATTCACCTTGATCTCGCGCCCTGTCGCGTCACTCGGGTTGCCATGCAGATGCAGCCAGTGGTCATCACGCAAATGGCGGTGAACGTCCGGCCCGGGATAGGTCCCGCACTCGATGACGAAAGGCATCAACCGTACCTGTGACAACGCATTGATCAACGCCTGTGAGGTGTAGCCGGTGGCCGTTGCCGCCACACCGGTTTCGCTCACCGTGCCGGCGCCGGTTTGCAGACTGTAGAGCCACGGGCCATAAATCGCCTGCGCATCCGGCAATGCCGGATAGGCGGACTCGGTGATGGTCAACAACATCGGATGACCGTACTCGCCAGCGCCAGTGTGCAAGTCGAAACACATGGCGACCTCGGCATGGGCCACGTGCTTTTGCACGATCCGGTGCAGCGTGCGATTCGACCAGCTCGGCGCCAGCCCGCCGAAAAACAGACCATCGGGATGCGCATGCTGACCGCCCTCGACAATCGACATCACCGCCGACCAACCGTGTTGGCGGATTTGCTCGTCGAGCAAGGCATCGGCACGCTCACGATCCGGCCCCTGCAACTGTGGGCAGGCATAGATTTCATGCAGGGCGTTGTAGGCCTGGTTGTCTGGCAGCGGGTGCTGGAAATCCAGGTGATTGCGGTTGAGGTCGATGTTGTCTTCGTTGACCCGGCGCAACCACGCCATGCCCCAGGGATTGATCGCATGGATCATGACCACGGCGACATCCGCTGGCAGGGAGCGCCTGCCCAACTCCTGCAGCCATTTGATCTGGCAGCCCGAGCCATAGAAGCCTTCGACCCCGTGGGTGCCGCTCAACGCGATCAGCAGCCGCTTGGCGCCCGGATCACCCAACACCGCCACATCGGTGCTCAGCTGTTCGCCGAACGGGCCTTTGAGCGGGTGCGGATACTCAGTCAAGGTGGCGCCTGCGGTGGTCGCAGCGGCCAGGAATTGTTCACGCTGGATGCGATAGCTGGGCTGGGTGGGAAACTCGGTTTGCATGTCTGCCTCTTGTTGATTTTCTGGCCTGCCTGTTGGCAACGACCCTACAGAAAATCCTGCCATTGATGAAGGGCAAAAACGTCAATGCCGTGGGACCCGGTTTGCGTCCCTCCCGGTCGGCCGATAAAGTCCACTGATCGTAGATCCAACGGACGGAGTGCCCCACGTGTTCTCAATCTTCCCTTTGCGCCGCTATCGCCTGCCAGCCCTGGTTTTGCTCGCCAGCGCCTTGAGCCTGGCCGCATGCAACAACGCTACGGTGCCGACGCTGCCGCTCGCTCCGGAAAGCGCTTCCGGGTTCCGAACCGATCTGCGCACCCAGCACGCCGAAAAATACATGGCCGCTGCAGCCAACCCGCTGGCGGCCGAAGCCGGACGGGAGATGCTGCGCCGGGGCGGCTCGGCCATCGATGCCGCGATTGCCATGCAAGCGGTGTTGACGCTGGTCGAGCCACAGTCTTCGGGCATTGGTGGCGGCGCGTTGATCGTGCTCTGGGATGGCAAGGCCGTGCGCACCTACGACGGACGTGAAACCGCCCCGGCCGGCGCCACCGAGAAGCTTTTCCTACAAAGCAACGGGCAACCGATGGGCTTCAACCAGGCGCAGATTGGCGGTCGCTCCGTGGGTACACCCGGCGTATTGCGCGTCCTGGAACTGGCCCATCAAAAACACGGACGCCTGCCCTGGGCGCAGTTGTTTGAACCGGCCATCCAGCTCGCCGAGCAAGGTTTCGCCATTTCACCTCGATTGCATCAGTTGATCGCTGCGGACTCTTCCATGCAGCGCTCGCCGGAAATGATGGCTTACTTCCGTAATGCCGACGGCAGCCCGAAAGCCGTCGGTACAAACTTGAAGAACCCGGCGCTGGCCGCCGTGTTCAGTCGCATCGCCCATGAAGGCGCCGACGCCCTGTACAAAGGCCCGGTCGCCGAGGAGATCGCAGCCAGGGTCCAGGGTCACGCCAACCCCGGCAGCTTGTCCGTGAGCGACCTCGCCCACTACCAGGCCAAGGAACGTGCGCCCCTGTGTACCGACTACAAGCGTTGGCAAGTCTGCGGCATGCCGCCACCGTCGTCGGGCGGAATCGCCGTGGCGCAGATCCTCGGCACGCTGCAGGCCCTGGAAGCTCGCGACAAGCGCCTGGCGCTGGCGCCGCTTAAGCCGGTCAAGACCACCGCTCCGGCCGGCATCGAGCCCGACCCGCAAGCCGTGCACCTGATCTCAGAAGCCGAACGCCTGGCCTACGCCGACCGCGCACAGTACGTCGCCGACACAGACTTCGTACCCGTGCCGGTCAAAGGCCTGGTCGACCCGGCCTACCTCGCCAGCCGCGCCGCCCTGATCGGCGAACGCAGCATGGGCACGGCCAAACCCGGCACCCCGCCTGGGATTCAGGTGGCCTACGCGCCGGACCGTTCGCCGCTGCGGATTTCCACCTCGCAAGTGGTGGCCGTCGATGACGCCGGCGGCGCCGTGTCGATGACCACCACCATCGAGTCGGCGTTCGGCTCGCACATCATGGTTCAGGGGTTCATGCTCAACAACGAGATGACCGACTTCTCGTTCATTCCCGAGGAAAACGGGCAGAAAGTCGCCAACCGCGTCGAACCCGGCAAACGCCCGCGCTCCTCCATGGCCCCGACCCTGATCTTCGACCGCCAGAGCGGCGAATTCCTCGCCACGGTCGGCTCTCCCGGCGGCTCGCAAATCATCGAATACGTGGCTAAATCCACCATCGGCCTGCTCGACTGGAACCTCGATGCCCAAGCCGCCATCAACCTGCCCAACTTCGGCAGCCGCAACGGCCCGACCGAACTGGAACAGGGGCAGTTCAGCCCGACACTGATTCAGGCGCTGAAAGACAAAGGGCACAGCGTGAACGAGATCGACATGACCAGCGGAACCCAGGCGATCGTTCGGGTGAAGGACGCGCAGGGGAAAGCGTCGCTGACGGGTGGGGCCGATCCGCGGCGTGAGGGACAAGCGCTGGGGGATTGAGTCGTACACGGGAATGAGAAAGGGCTTACCGGTGGGTAGGCCCTTAGTTTCTCGGCAAGCTCGCTTATCGACTGATCTTCAACCCCTGTCGAACCTGATGCTTTTCCAGCGCCAGCTCGATCAATCGGGTCACCAGTTCGCTGTAGGTCATGCCGGTGGCCTGCCACAGTTTCGGGTACATGCTGATGCGGGTGAAGCCGGGCAGCGAGTTGATTTCGTTGATCAGCACTTCGCCGCTGTCGGTCAGGAACACATCGACGCGGGCCAGGCCGGAGCAGCCCAGCACCTGGAATGCCTCGACGGCCAGGGCGCGAATGCGCTCGCTGGCCTCAACGCTGATATTGGCCGGCACCACCACTTCAGCGGCCTTGTCGTCGATGTATTTGCTGTCGTAGGAATAGAACCCGCTGCGCACCACGATCTCGCCGCAGCCACTGGCGACGGCGTCTTCATTGCCGAGTACCGCGCATTCAATCTCGCGGCCGCTGACGGCAGATTCGATCAACACCTTGGTATCGAAACTCAAGGCCAGTTCCAGCGCCGAGGTGTATTCAGCCTCGTCGGTGACCTTGCTCACGCCCACGGAAGAGCCCTGGTTCGCCGGTTTGACGAACAGCGGCAATCCCAACCTGCCCCGCACCTCGGCAAACCCGGTGCGAGCCGCCGTGGCGCGGGTCACGGTCACGAACGGCGTCACAGCCAGGCCGGCATCGCGCAGCAGGCGCTTGCTGATGTCTTTGTCCATGCACACTGCCGAGCCGAGCACATCGGAGCCGACAAACGGCAGATCAGCCATGCGCAGCAAACCTTGCAGGCAACCGTCCTCGCCGAGGGTGCCGTGGACAATCGGGAAGATCACATCGACGTGACCGAGCATTTCCTGACTGGAGGTTTCCACCAGTTGCTGGCTGGCTTTGCCCGGCACCACGGCCAGTTCGCGATTGGACTGGTTGAGGGCAATCAGCGCCGGGTTTTCCTGGTTCAGCAAAAAATTGGAAGGGTCGTTGAGGTGCCAGTGGCCTTGTTTGTCGATGCCGATCAGCACAGGTTCGAAGCGTGAACGATCGAGGGCGTCGACAATATTCTTCGCCGATTGCAGCGACACCTCATGCTCGGCCGAACGGCCCCCGAAAATGATCCCCACACGCAACTTGCTCATGACCTGGCCTCACCTGACGAATAGAAAAACGACCTTCAGAGAATGGCCACACAGTGCAGTATTTACCCCTGGTTTTCTAGCGCACATGTCCCCTTCCGATCAGAAGACAGGAAGTCGCTGACTGGGTTACCGTGTTGCACATCGATCCAAAGACGATCATCACCATGGCCAAGCAACTGCCTCGCAATGACTGGTTCCATCGCGCGCCCGATGTCGGCGGGCTGCAGCGTTTCGAGGCGTTTTTTGCCGGCCATGGCTACGATCTTCACCGCCACGACACCTATGCCATCGGCCACACCCTTGCCGGGGTGCAGAGCTTTCAGTATCGCGGTGGCAGGCGTCACAGCCTGCCGGGCACAACGATAGTGCTGCACCCGGACGAAGCCCACGATGGCGAGGCCGGCACTGAGTCCGGTTTCCAGTACCGGATGATGTACATCGAACCCGCACTGATCCAGCAGATACTCGGCGGTCAGCCGCTGCCGTTCATCAAGACCGGACTGTCGAACGACCCACGCCTGTTCGCCGCCACGGGAGCGCTGCTGCGCAGCCTGGATTGCCCGCTCGACCCACTGGAAGAACAGGACGCACTGTTCGATCTGGCACAAGCCTTGAGCACGGTTTCCGGCGGGCCGACCAAACGCTCTGGGTTCGACTACGTCGCTGCGCAGCGCGCCCGGGAATACATCCACAGCGCCCTTGATCGCACGGTGACCCTGGATGAACTGGCACAGCACAGTGGCCGGGATCGCTGGAGCCTGTCGCGGGATTTTCGCCTGTTGTTCGGCACCAGCCCCTACCGCTACCTGACCATGCGGCGTCTGGACATGGTCCGCGCGCTGCTGATCCAGGGGCAGACACTGGTCAGCGCAGCGCTGATCGCGGGCTTCACCGACCAGAGTCACATGACTCGGCAATTCAGCAAAACCTACGGCCTGTCACCGGCCCGCTGGATGAACATGCAGCGCCGCTGAGCCACGCACAATCGTACAAGAAGCGCATCGAGCCGCTGGCTATCGTGGATTCACCAACAACCACGAGAGCTGTTTCATGAACGCTTACGAAAGCCTGAACTTCGCTGAAAAAATCAGCCGGATCGATTCCCACTGGTCACCCCGGGTCATCGCCGAAATGAACGAGTACCAGTTCAAGGTGGTGAAGCTGCTGGGGGATTTCATCTGGCACGACCACGTCGATACCGACGAAACCTTCATCGTTCTGGAAGGCCGGTTGCGCATCGACTTTCGTGATGGCCACGTGCTGCTGAACGCAGGGGAAATGTATGTGGTGCCCAAAGGCGTCGAACACAAACCCTGCGCCGATCAGGAGGTAAAGCTCCTGCTGATCGAACCCAAGGGTGTGCTCAATACCGGCAGCGAAGGTGGCGAGCGCACGGCCGAGAATGATCTGTGGATTTGAGCGCCAACCGGCTCACGCCTGCAGGGTCTTGCCATCCACCGGATCGCCGATCTTCAGGAAATGCCCGCCCGCGACATGGTGCAAGGTGCGCAAGGCATCTTGCCCTTCGAAGTGCCAGCGGCCTTCGCTGAACACGCGCTCGTCAGCCTGAGCGGCAATCACTTCGGCCAGGAACAGATCGTACTGCTGGTGGTTGTTCGGCTCTGGCAACAAACGACATTCCAGCCAGGCCACGCAGCCTTCGAGCATCGGCGCATCGACCGACTCGCCGGTGAAGGTCTGCAAGTCGTAGGCCTCGAACTTGTCGCGGCCCTGGCCCTGGGTCAATTCCAGGCCGGAGGTCGAGCCGACGGTCTGCACGATGTCGGCCTGGGCAGCGCAAGGCACGTTCAGCACAAAAGTGCCCGAAGCTTCCAGCAACTGGCGAGTCCAGGTGGACTTGTCCAGCACCACGGCAATTTTCGGCGGTTCGAAATCCAGCGGCATGGCCCAGGCTGCCGCCATGATATTGCGCCGACCATCGTGGGCGGCGCTGACCAGCACGGTCGGGCCATGATTGAGCAGACGATAAGCCTTGGACAAGGGAACCGGGCGGCGGTGGGAAGCGCTCATGGAAGTCTGCTCCTGGGGGAAATGAGCCGATTGTAACGACATCCCAAATGAAAAGATCGCAGCCTGCGATAGCTTCTACAAAGTGGTCCATCACCCGAGCAGGTACCATTCAACCGCTTGTTCGTGTCGTGTGATCCTGTCGGAAAAGGGCCAAGTGCGCATCTGGTAGCGCTGGACCAGTTGTGTCGGCAAGATCTCGCCCTGTTCGAAATACCGAGCGACGCTCCTGTCTACTGAGTGGTGGCGGGGAAGCCAGCCCACCTTCCAGTATCCACTTACCGGACAGGCTTGGCCGCTATGGCAGTTCGGTGCCGACAAATGAGATTGGCTGAATGCAGGCGATCCCGGTAGACCCTGTCCCGTGGCCGGGTCGAGAAGCTTGGCTTTGGCCAGTTGGTTGATTAGCGTTTCGCTGGGTTTTTCAGGGGGGACATTGGCCAGGCGTTCTTCGAGCCATTTGAGCTTGCCGTCCCAGGATGGCAACGGCGCGGGTGGCAGTGGGACGATTTCGGCGACCAGCAGCAGACATGTCAGCAACAAGACCCGGCGCATCAGTCGAGGTCCGACAGGTCGGATTCGCCGAAATAGAACTCGATGATGGGAGCTATGGGCGAGGCCTGGGCTTTTTGGCGCCGTTTGTTCCGTTTAATGATCTTTTGCCAAGCATTAAAGGCCCATTCCGAATTATCCTGCGCTCCCTTTTTAGTGGAAAAATTTGAGACAACCGACCCGGGAAATATAAAAAACATCCATCCTACCCACAGAACAATAGAGCCACTTTACTCTCACTCGACGCAGTCCTTTAGTCAGCTTTTGCTCGCTCTATTTCAGCTTTAATTTCGGCCCAGACACCCTTACAAACCAACCGAATAAACCACCCTTGAACCGGGGCAACCGCCTTACTCGAGACACCTCTACTGAGTCTCTTCTTTATCAACAACTCGATATCGCGTAAAAGCTGATCCTCATTGAAGAACCAGCAGACCGGAGGCACTGGTGCCAGCAGATTGTAAATACACACGGGCGCAACTCTTTCAAAAAACGCGTACTCGACATCCGGCAAAGGGTAATTTTTTGCGATACTCGCGATATATTTGTAGTCAATCTCACTATCAACAAACGCACCCGACAAAGCCAACCACAGTTTTTCGTTCAGTTGATCTGCCACCTTGCAAACTCCTCTAGTTCATCATCAAGGGAGTCTGCGATTTCCGAAGCCACCCAGCCAGACGCAGCCCCGCCTGCCAGCATTAAACCGATTGCGCAGAACGGCGCGCCAGGTCCACAGATCGTAGATACAGCCATGCTTGCCAATACTCCTCCCGCCAATCCACCGCCTATGGTAATACCCTGCTTAATAGCTTCCTTGGGTTTATTATCTGCATTGGCAATTACATAAGTCGCATGGGCGATAGTCACAACAATCAAAACCTTCCCTGATACCTTTAGCACTTTATTTACAGTATTAAACTTTATATTCGGCCTTGCCGAAGACTCAACGACTTCATAGTACACTGAATTTTTTTGCGCCTGACTCAGATCTACAAATTTTTTACCAAACTTCTCTTCAGTCTTCCGGTTCAATATCTCCTCCAAGGCAGGAGCAACGAATTTCTTCTTCTCCGCAATAGCCAACCCATGGACCGATGTATTGGCACGAATCTCCGCCATTATTTTATTTCGCGCCTCGTAGCAAAACTCCGCTGCTTCCTTCACCGAGACACTTCCAGACCTTACTTGGCTTAAAACCTCCGCCTTGACTCTTCTGACATTTCGATTGTAGTTTTCGCGCTGCCGCGCATCATTTAAAAAATCGTTAGAAAACTTCAGCGCAACCCCTTCAAAGCTTTCAACGGCCTTATTTAATACATCGTCATCAATGGGATGGTTTTTTTGAGCTAAGTAATTACGATAAAAATTATCCATAACAGTTACTCCACCAACATTCGCAGTAATTTCTCCGCACCACTGGAGTCACGACCCTCTCGATTCAGATCCTCTGATTTCAAATTTGATACAAGCCTCTCCAACAAACGAACAAAAATTCGCTTTATTTTCACTATCAAACTCACTTAGAAGCACTGTTCCATCATCCATCGTGGCACTGCACTTCAAACCTTGATAATTCATATCAGATGGTGCAGTAAAACTGATCCATTTCTCGGACGCTGGAAACTCAATCTTCAGCCCGCCCGGCAATAAGGTATGAGCGCTCATGGTTCGCCCTTCCTTGTCGGTTACGCCGTTAAACACTTCGCCCTGTTCAGTGGTGATCCGGTAGCGGGTAAACGCCAGCGGTGCCTGGCTCTCATCTCTCAGAACGTATTCCCCGGAGTAACCTCCGGGTAACGGTGTTGCTGGCGTATCCAGCCTGGCGCTGCCAAACTTTTGCACGTGCTTGGCCCGTTGATAGATATTGCCGGGGGCGCCCTGATCGAGGTCGCCGTCTTTCAAGCGGACAAAGACCCCTCCGCATTCCAATATCAGCTCTTTCTCAGCGCGGATGTGGACCCGGCCATCCACGCTCTCAATCTTGATGTCGCCCTTCGCCAGGGCGTTCAGAAGGCCTTCCAGGGCATGCAAATCGATGTTGCCCTTGGCCGTCTTGAGCTGCATGTCCGCGCTGTGCGCGAGCAGGCTGATTCCGTCCTCGGCGGTGGCGGTGATGTTCTGCCCGGCGCTGAGGTCGACGTTGTGCGCGGCAACGGCGCTCACGCTTTCGCTACCCGAGGACAGGCTCACCGCCTCCGGGCTGACCATGCCTATACCTGCCGGGGCGTGCAGCAACAGACCCGGTTGCTTCAAGCCATCGAGGACTTGTCTAAGCCGTTGCTGGCTGGCGGTGTCGCCGGGAGTGGCTTTGGTCGCGCGAGCCGCATCGGCCAGAGAACGCGCCAGTGACAAGGCACTTTCCAATTGGGCGACGGCAGCATCCATGTCGAGTTGCGCACCCTTGGCTTTCTCCTGTTTGTCCGCGCTGATGAAAAGGCCCTTGCCGCCATGAACGGCGCCCCAATCATCCGTCCGCAGCTGCTCCTGATCCTACAGCCATATCCGACAAGCACATTATTGTGATCAATTGTCACCCAGTGCCCCGGACCCGACTCTAATGATTCTTTTTTAAACTCAAACTTAGGCCCGCCCGGTAGCACGGTAATTATCTCCAAGGTATGCCTATCGCCACCGGCCATCCCCTTGAAACCTGACCCTGCTGGTTGGTAATTCGGTAGCCGACAAGCGACTTTCTCTGAACAATTTCTATTTCGATGCTGTCCTATTGGAAGATCACTTAGCCGTCCGACTGGTTTTCTCATGCAGCCGACCACCTGAAAATCTCAGCACCAATGAATACCGCAAAAAGGCATATTACGCCCGAGTAAACGAGCACTACAGCCCACTTCATACGGCATTTTATTGAGACGGGTAATCGAGCCAACTCTTCAGGATCAAGCGTTCCATTTCGTATATGCCTGCTGGGCCAAAGCACTCCACCAGATACAATAGAAGCCAATATACAGCGTGAAAAAAATGAGCGTCCGCCACCCCCAAATGAAGTTATTGCGTAACTATTTTTAAAATTACCCAGCACCACATCCAAGTCGCGAAACGCGATATAACAATTAATAGCAACACCCGTTAAAGCCACCATCAAAGGCCCAAAAAACAAAGACAATTTCAAAATGGTAAAAGTCAATTGTTTACCCTCTATCCCTCTAGCCTATTTTCCAGCTCACCGCCCCAACAAAACTGACACTGACATTAGTTAACCTGCCACTTGGTGAACTCATCTAATTCCTCATCAAAAAAAATCACCGCACTTGATGCAAGCCAGCTAAATGAAGTGCCCCCTGCAAGCAATAGTGCAATTGTGCATACCGGTGCCCCTGGTCCACACACTGCAATAACGGCACTGCCTGCCAAAATAGTCCCCACCACACCGCCACCAATTACAGCCCCTTGCTTGATCACTTCTTTCGATTTATTTTCCGCGTTCGCGATTTCGTATGCAGCATAGGTAATAGTAACAACAATCAATACCTTGCCAGCGACCCTCAACACCCTATTTCGCGTATTGTACTGAGCATTCGGCCGCGCCGAAGACTCAATAATCTCATAGTGAATTGATGTTTTTTGACGAACTTCCAGATCAACGAACCTTTTGCCAAATTTGTCAATCGCCTTACTATCCAACAGATCCTCTAAGGCTTTAGAAATCATTTTTTTACGCTCTGCGATGGATAATCCGTGCGTAGACGTTTTCGCTCGGACCTCAATCATAATTTTGTTTCGCATCTCGTAGCAGAACTCTGCCGCCTCCTTGACCGAGACTTTGCCGGACTTCACCTGAGTTAGAACTTCATCTTTGACCCTACTTACATTTCGATTGTAATTATCACGCTGCCTAGCGTCACTTATAAAATCCGCAGAAAACTTTAGGGCCGCCCCCTCAAAGCTTTCAATTGCTTTTTCTAGAGTATCATCATCAATTGCGTGTATTTTTCCAGCAAGATAGTAGCGATAAAAAGAATCCATAATAGTTACTCCGCAAGTTCCTTTAGCAATTTTTCAGTACCACTGATGATCGTGTTTTCTTGCTTGTCCGGGCACTCCACTTCGAACTTGACGCAAGATTTTCCAGAAAAAGAATAAAAGCTCACCTTATTCTCGCTATCAAATTCACCTTGCAGAGTCGCCCCGTCATCCATGGTGGCTGTGCACTTTATGCCCTGGTAGTTCAATTCAGGCGGGGCAGAAAAACTGATCCATTTTGTTGACTGCGGAAACTCAATCTTCAGTCCACCCGGCAACAAGGTATGAGCGCTCATGGTTCGCCCTTCCTTGTCGGTTACGCCGTTAAACACCTCGCCCTGTTCAGTGGTGATCCGGTAGCGTGTATATGCCAGCGGTGCCTGGGCCTCATCTTTCAGGACGTATTTCGCGGAGTAACCTCCGGGTAACGGTGTTGCCGGCGTATCCAGCCTGGCGCTGCCAAGCTTTTGCACATGCTTGGCCCGTTGATAGATATTGCCGGGGGCGCCCTGGTCGAGGTCGCCGTCTTTCAAGCGGACGAAGACCCCTCCGCATTCCAATATCAGCTCTTTCTCAGCGCGGATGTGCACCCGGCCATCCACGCTCTCAATCTTGATGTCGCCCTTGGCCAGGGCGTGCAGAAGGCCTTCCAGAGCATGCAAATCGATGTTGCCCTTGGCCGCCTTGAGCTGCATGTCCGCGCTGTGCGCGCTTTGGGGGTGGGTGATGCGTGCCGGCAGGGTGCCGGCGATTTGCGGTTTGGGCGGTACTTCTGGGCGAAAGCACAGGCGCAGGGCGTAGGGCATGGCTTCGAAATCGCAGGTCAGGCTGCGGTCGCGGGCGGCGCGGATGGTGGTCTTTTTGATCACCACGCGGGGGGTGAAGGCCTTGGGTACGTCGCCGCTGATGGTCAGGACCTGACCCGGGGCCAGGGTGGCGCTGCTGCTGGTGCCGCTGAGGTGGGTCTGGTTGTTGAGGTAGCGTTCGTGGCGCAGGCGCGCGTAGAAAAAGCCGCTTTCGCTTTGCAGGTCTTCGTCGCGCAGGTGGGACTTGCCGAGCACGCGGTAGGGTTCGGCGTAGTGGTAGGCCTCGCCGTAAGTGTTGTCGGCGACGCCACGGGTCGTGGCCACGCCGTGGGTGGTGGGCTCGCCGAGGGTCTGGTCTACCTCGCCGTCGAGGTAGGCGCGGCTGTCGTCGGGGTGATAGGCGCGTACGCTGACTTGCTGCTCCACCACCCGGTGGCGGGTTCTCAGGGCCCAGACGCTGTCCTGCTCGCTGTTGCTGAAGCCCGAGGGCGAGCGCAGCGGCAGTTCGACGTCGAACTGGTAGCAGCGCTGGTCGTCACAGAACTCGACGACATCGAAGGCGAGCTCTTCGTGCTGGAAGCAGCGGTACCAGATGCCGACGTCGGCGAGGATCCGGCTGATGAAAGCCAGGTCGCTTTCCTGGTACTGCATGACTTGCTCGCGCTGCGGGTACTCGCGCTTGAGGTTGAAGCGAAAGTGCCCGGTGTCCAGACCATGGCGGTCGCGCAGAATGCTTTTGACGATGTCCGGTACGGATTGGTGCTGATAGATCCGCGTTTGCTGGCCGCGATCGAGCAGGGCCAGGCGCGGTTGCAGGGTGACTTCGTAGCGGGCTTCGTCGATTGAGCTGGACAGGCGCTGGCAGGCAGTGATGCGGCCGTACAGGGTGCGCAGCGGCATTATCGGCCTGGGCACTTCCCAGTCGAACACGGGTACGTTGGACGGCGCGTCGTACAGGCTGAACTCGGCGTATTGGCCGATGAATTTTTCCGCGCCGATGTCGAGGTCGCTGGCGGTGAATTCGATGCGGTAGAGGTAGGGTTGGCTGAGGTACTCATGGCCCTCGAAGGTGAGGACGTCGAGGTGGGTGTCGAGGCCATCGATCAGTAGTTTGTGGCGGCTGTGGTCGAAGAAGACGGGCAGAATGGTGTTCAAGTACGGACCTCCCTGGGACATTGGGGGAGGCTTCATTTCCATCCCCGTTCAAGCGCTCGACAGCTTTCAGGAAGGAAAAAAAGGTTGATATAGGATGCTTCCGGCGCACTCGTAGGATGCGTCCGAGTGTTGACACCCCCAACCTGTAGGACCGTTCGCTATCTTGTCGGCGCCCAGTGCCGCGGCTGCTTTTTGACAGGGTTAAACCGTTCGGGTCGAACGCCACTCCAGAGCGCAACCCCTGCGTGTTTAAAAGTCCTCAAGGTTACTTCGTGAAAGCCACAGCGCCTTGCGTCGTTGCCTACACATACTCCAGAATCCGCCGGCTTGTACGCCTTGGGGCTGGGTTTTATCGTTTGCTGGTCGCTGAAAAAAACAGCGATCGGGTTTGGTAGCCCGTCCTCAAATGGCGTATAGCGTCACCATTTACAGGTGCTTTTCTACGGCACTTGTATCAATGGCGACCATGCGCAGGGCACCCTCGGGTGCGCCGGGTTTGCCATATGGGCCGGTCTACCAACCTCCGCATGGTCACCACCTTTCGTTTGGTAGCGAGGGTGATGACTCCATCAATCCCATATGGAGTTTCATCTATGTTCAAACCGACACCTAACCCCCCGGAAACCGATCCGGAAACGTCTTCAGAAACCCTCGATTCAAATACACTTCACGAGCCGTCCGAACGTATCCCCTCAGCCGCTGACATCCGCGCCACCCCACGCAAGCTCTGCACCATGTTTATCGTCAACACGGACCTCCATGCCGAAACCCTGCTCACCCATGCCTGCGAGTCGCTGGCCTCGGCAAACGTCATGACCATGGATCTGGCGGATCGTACGGAGGGGACGAGTCGCAATACCCTGCTGGGGATTGCCCAAGTCATCATGCTGGGGGAACTGGCGGTGAACCGGGCGCTGTATCGGATTGATCCGCCCGAATAGAAATCAAAAGATCAAAAGATCGCAGTCTGCGGCAGCTCCTACATTGGATTGGCGTACATCCTGTAGGAGTTGCTGCACTCTACGATCTCTTAACGATCAAACACTAGTTGGACAACTGATTGGCAAACTGCCCCACCGCATTGACCACTTTCTGTGCGCCGTCCTGGATCTCGACAATCACCGTGCCCGCTTCCGCCGCCAGTGCCAGGCCCTGCTCGGCCTGAAGCTTGCCGTCGGTCATCAACGCTACGGCGTTGCGCGCCATGTCCTGGTTCTGCCGCACCACGAGGACGATTTCGTCTGTGGCCTGGCTGGTCCGCGAAGCCAGTTGCCGGACCTCATCCGCCACTACGGCGAACCCTCGACCCTGTTCGCCCGCACGCGCCGCTTCGATGGCCGCGTTGAGCGCCAGCAGGTTGGTCTGCTCGGCAATGCCGCTGATGGTTTTGACGATGGTACCGATCACCAGCGACTGCTCGTTCAGGGCTTCGATGCCGTCGCCGGCGGTTTGCATATGTTTGGCCAAGTCACGCATCACGTCCACGGCCTGGGTCACCACAGCGTTACCGCGCTGAGCACTTTGGTCGGTTTGTTGCGAGGTGCTGTAGGCAATGTTGGCAGCCTCGGCGACGGCTTGCTCCTGATTGACCTGATCGGTAATCACCGTGGCGAACTTCACCACTTTGTAGAGTTTGTTGTTGGCATCGACCACCGGGTTGTAGGACGCCTCCAGCCAGACCGCACGACCATGGCTGTCGACACGTTTGAAGCGGTCGGCAACGTACTCGCCCGCGTTCAGGCGACGCCAGAAGTTCTGGTACTCGGCACTGTTGTAATCCTCCGGCAGGCAGAAGGTGCGGTGATGTTTGCCTTTGATCTGCGCCAGGCTGTAACCCATGCCACTGAGGAATCGGTCGTTGGCAGTCAGCACGTTGCCGTTGAGGTCGAATTCGATCACCGCCGTGGAGCGCACCAGTGCGCCGATCAGGTTCTCGTGTTCGCGGGAGGCCTCGATGGTGCGGGTCAGGTCGCTGGAGAAGATCGAGAAACACTTGATCCGACCGTCCGACGAGCGCACTGGCTGCAGGATCGAACGCAACCACGCTTCCTGGCCCGTGCCGCGCAACAGGCGTACCGCGCCGGCGAAGTGCTCGCCACGGTTCAACGCGTTCTTGAAGCGCTGCTGGAATTCGTCGAATTTCACGTGATCCGGGACGAGGTCATCGATATGTCGGCCGATCAGGTCGCCGCTCTTGTAGTGCATTTCGCCGAGGAAGTTCTGATTGACCGACTGGACCCGCCCGTCGCTGTCGAGGGTCAGCACCAGCATCTCGCTTTCCAGACTTTCCTTCACTTGCTGGAGGCTGGAGAGTTCTTCACGAAGAGCCGACAGCTCCTGCTTCAAGCGTTTATTGAACATGGGAAAGCACCGATGGACAGGGGTAGAAAGCGATATACAGCCTAACCATCGGCCTTGGAAACATTTACTTAAGCGTGTTTCAGGCTTGTCCTACAAAAAAAGTTACGACGCGCTCGATCAATGCGCGCCAGCGGCAGAATAGCCAGCAATTCTCGGCATGCGCGCACCGAAGTACGCCGCGCTGCCTACGCCCACCGCGCCCATCACCGCGCTGAACATCACGCAGATCCAGGGACTCCACGGCATCAGACCGATCAGCAACAACGGTGTGATACTCGCCCACGCAGCGTAGGCAATGTTGTAGGTGAACGAGATGCCCGAGACGCGAATCCGCGCCGGAAACAGGCTGACCATCACTGATGGCACCGCACCGACCACCCCGCAGGCCAGCCCTGCCACGGCGTAGGCCAGGCCGATCCAGTCGCCGCCCATGATCAGGCACGCATACAACACGCCGATGCCCAGCGGCAGCAACAGGCTATAGAGCATCACCGTGCGCCAGGCACCGATGCGGTCGACCAGCAGCCCGGCGAGCACGCAACCGATGTTCAAGAACACGATACCCAGTGCGCTCAAGGCGAAGGTATGGCTGGCGGTCATGCCAAAGGTTTTCTGCATCATGGTCGGAGTGATGACCACGAACACCACCACGGCCGAGGTCAGCACACAGGTGAGGATCATCGCCGGCAAAATGGCCAGGCGATGCTCGCGCAGGACCGTGCGCAGCGGCAGTTCGTCGGCTGCCTCACGTTGCGCCTGCATGGCCATGAACACCGGGGTTTCGCTGAGCCAGCGACGCAGCCAGACGCCAATCACCCCAAACACACCGCCCAGCAGGAACGGGTAACGCCAGGCGTAATCGAGGATTTGCGCCGGGGTGAATGCCTGCGCCAGAAAGGTCGCGGTCAAGGCGCCGATCAGATAGCCGAAGGTCAGCCCAGCCTGCAGGAAACCCAGGGCATAACCGCGATGGGCGACGGGTGCGTGCTCGGCGACGAACACCCAGGCGCTCGGCACTTCGCCGCCCACCGCCGCGCCTTGGAGGACGCGCAGGCCCAACAGCAGCAAGGGTGCGAAATATCCGATTTGCGCGTAGGTCGGCATGATCCCGATCAGCAGGCAGGGCAACGCCATCATCAGGATGCTCAGGCTGAAGACTTTCTTGCGCCCCAGACGGTCGGCGAAGTGCGCCATCAGGATGCCGCCCAACGGTCGCGCCAGGTAGCCGGTGACGAAGATCCCGAAGCTTTGCAGCAGGCGCAGCCACTCGGGCATTTCCGGAGGGAAGAACAATTGACTGAGGGTCAGGGCGAAAAACACGAAAATGATGAAGTCGTAGATTTCCAGCGCCCCGCCGAGGGCAGCGAGCCCGAGGGTCTTGTAGTCCGAGCGGCTGAACGGCGCCGGACGCGAATCGGTGTTGGCAGTCATGAAAAGAACTCTGGCACAGGCAAAAACCAAGGCGCCCATGGTCTACGCAAACGTGCTGGCGGACAACCCGTTAGACCAAAGTCCCATAGCCACAAATCAGCCCCGCAAAAAACTCGCGCTTGAATTAATGTTGGCGTCTGTCCAGACGGGCGGTTACTGCCCCGAAGACCACAACAAACATAAAAATCCGAGGTACTCCCGTGGCCGCTGATATCGAAGATAGCCGCTCCGCCCGCTTTGCCCTGCGCTGCTCAAGTTTTGCCGAACGCTGGTTCCCCGACTCCTGGGTGTTTGCTGCCCTGGCGGTGATTATCGTAGCCCTGGCCACCATGGCCATGGGTGCCAAGCCCACCGATGCCGCGATGGCTTTTGGTGATGGTTTCTGGAGCCTGATCCCGTTCACCATGCAGATGGCCTTTGTGGTGATCGGCGGTTATGTGGTCGCCAGTTCGCCGCCGGCGGTGAAACTGATCGACCGTCTGGCGGAAATTCCGAAAAACGGCCGCTCCGCCGTGGCGTGGGTCGCGCTGATCTCCATGGTCGCCTCGTTGCTGAACTGGGGCTTGTCCCTTGTGTTCGGTGGCCTGCTGGTGCGCGCCCTCGCTCGCCGCACCGATCTGAAAATGGACTACCGCGCCGCCGGCGCCGCTGCGTACCTGGGTCTCGGTGCCGTGTGGGCATTAGGCCTGTCGTCATCGGCCGCACAATTGCAGGCCAACCCGGGTAGCCTGCCGCCATCGATTCTGTCGATCACCGGGGTGATTCCGTTCACACAGACGATTTTCCTCTGGCAGTCCGGTGCCATGTTGCTGGTCTTGATCGTGATCTCGCTGATCATCGCCTACGCCACTGCACCCGGCCCAAACTCGGCGCGTGACGCCGAGGCTTGCGGCGTGGACCCGAGCTTCAACCTGCCGCCCTTGCAACCGCGCACCCGCCCCGGCGAATGGCTGGAACACAGCCCGCTGCTGACGATTTTGCTGGTATTGCTGGCCGCCGGATGGCTGTTCCATGAGTTTTCGACCAAGCCGGCCATCAGTGCGATTTCCGGGCTGAACACCTACAACTTCCTGTTCATCATGCTGGGAGCCCTGTTGCACTGGCGTCCGCGCAGCTTCCTGGATGCGGTATCCCGTGCAGTGCCGACCACCACCGGCGTGTTGATCCAGTTCCCGCTGTACGGCTCGATCGCCGCATTGATGACCACGGTCAAGGGCGCCGATGCGCAAACCCTGGCGCACCACATCTCGACCTTTTTCGTCAGCATCGCCTCCCACGACACCTATGCCCTGCTCATGGGCGTGTACTCGGCGATCCTCGGCTTCTTCATTCCGTCCGGTGGCGGCAAGTGGATCATCGAAGCGCCGTACGTGATGCAGGTGGCCAATGACCTCAACTATCACCTGGGTTGGGCCGTACAGATCTACAACGCCGCCGAAGCCTTGCCGAACCTGATCAACCCGTTCTACATGCTGCCGTTGCTGGGCGTGCTGGGGTTGAAGGCGCGAGACCTGATCGGCTTCTCGTTCGTGCAGTTGCTGGTGCACACGCCGATCGTGCTGTTTTTGCTGTGGGCACTGGGGACGACGTTGGCCTATACCCCGCCGGTAATGCCGTAACACAGACCTGACGAACACCATCACGCAAACAACCAGGGGGGCGACTCTTCAGCCCCCCGCACCAGCCCTTCAAAACGATGAACGGTATTTGTGCTGTCAGTTATGACAGTAGAAATACCGTTGTTTTTACGACAGCCTAAAGACGCTCCCATGTGCTGCAGGACTGACAGGATCGTCAGCCGACCGAAGTCGCAGCACCCTGCCGACAAGGATCGTTATGAAAGCTCAAGCCGTTCAAGGAAAACGCCCTCAGTCGCCGCAAGGTGTTTATCCCTTTTCAGAGCTGCCTGTTCGCCTGGGATTTCCGTCCCTGGCCGACTTTGAAATCATTGAAAACGCCAAGGGCCAGGCCACTGCCATTGCGGCCCGGAGCGAATTCCCGCGAATCACTCGAATGTGCCGGGCCTCGGGGCATTTGCTGCCCTATCGCTGCCGGCATACACGGCAACTGGCGCCCGGGGTGCATGTTTACGACCCGCGCTTTTGCGGGCTGCTGCATCACTCTTGCGACCCGAACGTGTTTCTCGACATGAGTGAATTGTGGTTATGGGCGCTGAAAGACATTCAGAAAGGCGACTGGCTGTCGATGGACTACGCCGCCACGGAAGACAAACTGCTGCGCCAATTCGCCTGCCGCTGCGGTTCGCACAACTGCCGGGGCTGGATCACCGGCTACGATGAATCGCCAAACGCCGACGGCCAGCTGTTTTTGCAACAGTGGCGTCGGCAAAGTCTGCGCTGAAGGGTTTTATAGGGGCTCGAACGGACGCAGGCGGTACTGCGGCGGCAATTGCTCGAAACCACTGATGGTGGCGTTCAGGCTCTTCCAGCGACCGTCCTTGATGCCGTAGATGCAGCCGTGGATCGACAGGCTCTGCCCGCGGTGCCAGGCGTTTTGCACAATGCTGGTGTGACCGACGTTAGCCACCTGCTGGATCACGTTGAGCTCGCAGAGCCGGTCGACCCGCTCTTCTTCAGTCGGCAATTTAGCAAGCTCTTCGCGCTTTTCGTAATACAGGTCGCGAATCGAGCGCAGCCAGCCGTCGATCAGGCCGAACTGACGATCCTGCATCGAGGCGCGCACGCCGCCGCAGCCATAGTGGCCGGTGACGAGGATGTGTTTGACCTTGAGTACATCGACCGCGTACTGGATCACCGACAGGCAGTTGAGGTCGGTGTGCAGCACGACGTTGGCCACATTACGGTGTACGAACAGATCACCCGGCAACATGCCGACGATCTCGTTGGCCGGCACCCGCGCATCGGAGCAGCCGATCCACAGGAACTCCGGGGTCTGTTGGCGCGCCAGCTTGGCGAAGAAGTCAGGATCTTCCTCCTTGATCGCAGCGGCCCAACGCTCGTTGTTATCAATCAGATCTTGTAATTCGTTCATGCTTTGAAGCCTCAAGAATGATGCGCAACTTTGACTGACAACCGTCCGTCGGGGTCACGCGCGAAATGCAGATGCTTTCCTGATCCGCAACACGGGCCTCCATGCCGGTGGAATTCTCGGTAGCCACGTGGGTCAACCGTAGTAAGGCCCACAGTATGAGGAATTACCATGAATGATTCACGACGTCCGTACGATGCGGTGCAACCGGAACCCGTCGATGACAACGAAGACCGCATGGGCTCGGTGCGTGAGCTGGATTTCGAAACCGAAGAACCCAGCGCCAGGATCGGTGACGAACTGCCGGACGGCGAGCGCGAGCAGTTGATGCCAGGCCAGCGCGTACGTAATGCGGGCCTGACCGGCGCCTCGACCAGCGACCATCAACCTACCGACGACGACATGAGCCCGGAAACCCTGATCCGTGAAGATGGTGCCCGGGATGCCCTGGAAGCGGGCAATAACAGCCGCGCGGATTGGGACCTGAGCATCGTCGATGAGGACGATATTGGTGGTGGTAATGGTCTGGATGAGGAGGAACTGGCGCGGCGCGATCCGATGGACGGCAAGCGGTGATCTTCGGTGTCTGGCAGGCCCTCATCGCGAGCAAGCTCGCTCCCACAGGTTTTATGTACGACACAAATCCCCTGTGGGAGCGAGCCTGCTCGCGAAGAGTTTTTTACGCTCAATCCACCAAAGTACAGGCCATGACCACCGCATCTTCGCGCCCGCCCACCGCCGGGTAGTAATCCCGGCGCCGGCCGATCTCGTTGAAGCCATAACGCTCGTACAGCTTGAACGCCGCGGTATTGCTGTCGCGCACTTCCAGGAAACACTCCCGGGCGTCGGCCTTGTAGGCAATCGACATCAAATGCTCAAGCAAAGTCAGCCCCAGGCCACGGCCCTGGTTTTCCGGCTTGACCGTAATGTTCAGCAGGTGTGCCTCGTCGAGGATGATCTGCACCACCCCGTGGCCGACCTGTTGCTGACCCTCGAACATCAGCCAGATCTGATACTTGCCCAGGCCATCGAGGAAAATCCCGCGGGTCCACGGGTGACTATAGGCCGCGTATTCGACTTTCAATACGGCTTCCAGGTCCGCCTCGGTCATCGGGCGAAACGATACTGCGTCACTCATTCGATTCTTTCCAGCGCGCCATCAGCCGACGCATGGCTTGCCAGACATCAGCCTTACGCTGTGGCTCTTCCATTAATAATTCCAGGCCCGGCACTGCCCAGGCCGAGCCCAGGCCTTCTATCTGCAACTCGCGATTGAACGCCTCGGCATCCGCTTCGCCGGCAAATCGCACGGCGGGCAGGCCGATCAGCCACAGGCAGGCACACGGCGTTTCTTCCATGCGTACCGAGAGAAACCCCTGCACGAAGTCGCGGGCCGCTTCCGGGCCCTGGTCCATCGTGCCACGCACCAGCAACGGCCAGCGCACCGGCTCGCCGACGATCTGCGGGCTGTCCGGCAGACCGGCGGCGCGCAGCATGTCCTTGAGCAGCAGGTAAGCAGGATCGCGAGTCTGGAAGGATTCGCCTGTGGGTAACTCCACCAACAGCAGGCAACGCCCGGCCCGCAGCAATTGCAGGGCGAAACGCGGCGGCGGCACGACAGGCGCCTTGACCACGACCGGCGCCTCTTCGGCCTCTTCCACCGGTTTGGCACCGGTGCGAGTGCTCGCCAGCGATGGCCGCGGCACCTCGATCTTCACTCGCTCGGCCGGTTTGACCACTGGCGCCACGGGCGTCTCAGCCACGACAGCCGGCACGACAGGCGCGACCACAGCCGGCTCGGGGATCTCCAGCAGCTCGGGCCGCGACGGCGCGGCAAAGGGCAATTCGGTGCGCGGCAGCCAGTTGACCACCTGCATGGCGGCCAGATAAGCGCGACGACGGGACTCGATAAGCAAAGGTCGGCCACTTGTGGATAACTAAAGTGCGGTGATTCTACCGCCGTTCGCTCAATATCGCTTGCTGTTGATCGATAGCCTCGACCGATGCTCTTTATCGAAAGAATGCGACAGCCCGTCCCGAGATTGAATCGCATCGCGCCCGATGCAGTACAATCGCGGCTTTTAATCGCCAACCAGCCGGCCATTCCGATGATCGAACCCAAGCGCGTCTTGCGCGCCCTCGCTGAACACTGGGCTCTTCTGGAGCCACTGTGCGAGCACTTCGACCAAGGCACACTGAGCCTGAACGAACTGCGCACGCAACTGGCCGCCCAGCAACTCGACAGTACGCCACAGGACATCACCAGCCTGCTGGATGTGTGGATTCGCCTCGATATTCTGGTTCCCGTGGCCAAAAGCCCGAACCGGTTCGAGCTCAATGCGCAGATTCACGACTTCCTCGCCTATCTGCGCCGCGAGCACCGTCTGGGACTGTGCCTGGAGATCGAAGCCTACCTGCGCCACCTCGAGCGTCTGGCCGGTTACATCCAGGATGCGTTCGATGTTCGCGACGGCAATGACCTGGCGCGCCAATTACGCTTGCTCGACATGCGCGTACGTGACGTGCTGAAAAAGCTCGATAACGACGAACAGGCACTGGTGGCAGTCGCCGAACGGGCAAAAACCAGCGACCGGCAGATTCCGTTGCGCCAGCGTTACGCTGAAGTGCTGGCGACCTGGGACGAATACGTCGAGCCGATGATTGATCTGGTGAATGCCGACGGCGCCTTCGAACAGGGCGTACGCAAGGTCGAAACCGTCCTGTTGAAGATGCTCAGCGAACAGCAGCGCCTCGGCCACCTGGTCGACGATGACATGCTGCTGCGTACCCACGCGCGCATCCTCGAAATGCAGACCAGCGCCCAACTGACTCTGCGTCATGCCCGCGAACTGCTGCTGCCGCTGCGTGAAGAAGCGCGCCGGCACAACGCCGTGACCCGTGGCGCGGCGCTGGCCCTGTCGATGATCCGTCGCAAGGGCATCGACGCCGTGCCACAAGCGGCCATGCCGATGTTCACCCGCCCGCAAAGCACCTTCCTGGGCAGCGCCAGTCAGGTCGAAGCCTACGTTTACGCCTTGGCGCGTTTCGAACCGAAACCGGCGCGTTTCCCCAAGGCGCACAAGACCCAGAAAGGCGAAGCGCCACGGGCGCCACGCACCGTTCGGGAAATGCTCGAACGCTGCGAAGACGCCCTGCCGATGCCGGACCTGATGACCTGGCTGCTGGAGCAGGAACCGGACGGCGCCACCGACGAATTGCTGTACTGGTTCTCGCGTCTGTCGCGGGAAAAACGCTTCAAGCGCGAGCGTCTGGAACGTCGCGAATACCATACTCACGAGCACCAGGTCAGCCTGCGCTCCTTCGCCCTGCTCTCGGTCAGCGATGTCGCCGAGAATTCTGCGAGCATTCCTCATGCATCTTGATCTTTCCGAACTGTCTCAGCTGGCGCCGATCTTTCGCGAGTTGTTCAAGGGTTATCACGTCAGCCGCCGCGATCCTGAGCTGTACGCACAGCTGTCGAACTTCCAGGACCAGTACCGCACGCTGTTCAAGGCCCTGGGCTTTGAACTGGTCTGCGATACCCGCGGTTTCTACTACTTCGTGCCCGACCTCGCGGCGGCGGCGGTGAACAAGACCGCCCAGCGTCTGGCGCTGTTCACCTTCATCCTCGTCGAGCACCTGGCCGATCAGGGCCGCGACCCGATCTCCGTACTCGATGGCGGCAGCCTCGGCCGCGATGAGCTGCCGTCGTTGCTGGAAAAGTACCGCGACCTGTTCATCCAGGCCGAAGTACAGACCCAGGACGAGCTCGAAGAAAAAATCATGCGCCGCATGACCCAGCTCGGTTTCGCCAGCGAAGAAAACGGCATCTACCGTTTCCTGCCGCCGATGCACCGCTTCCTCGACGTGTGCCTGTCGGTGCAGCAGGACCGCGATCTGGCCGCCAGCCTGCACAGCGTCCTGCCGTTGCCGGTGCCGGTGCTGATCGACGAAGACAGCGACGAAAAACTGCTGCAGACCGATGACCCGCTCGACTTGGCGGAGTTTGCAGACGAAAGCGAAGAAGACGCCCTGGCCCGGGCCATCGCCGAAGAACAGGAGCTCGACGCATGAGCAAGGAACGTTACGGCATCCGCCGCTTTGCCCTTTTGAACACCGCCGGCTACAGCCTCGGCCTGTTTCCGCTGGAAGAACCGTTGTCGGTGTACGGCGCGAACAACCTCGGTAAATCCGCCTCGATCAACGCCTTGCAGTTCCCGATCCTCGCGCGCATGTCGGACATGAGCTTCGGCAAGTACAGCCTGGAACAATCCCGGCGCTTCTACTTCGCCTCGGACACCAGCTACATCCTGGTCGAAGTGAACCTGCCCCATGGTCCACATGTTATTGGTGTGGTCGGCCGCGGCCCGGGTGGCGGTTTTGGTCACCAGTTCTTTGCCTATGCCGGCAAACTGGACCTGGCCCACTACCAGAAAAACGACACCTGCCTGCGTCAGAAGGAGTTGTTCACCAACCTTGAGCGCGAGGGCCTGAAAGCCTACGAGCTCAAGCCGGACGAACTGCGCCGCCTGCTGGTCGGTGGTCACACCTCGATCCCGCTGGACCTGACACTGATTCCGCTGCGTTCCACCAGCGAGCAGAGCCTGAAGACCTTCCGTGCGCTGTTCATCAACCTGCTGCATATGCGCGAAATCACCGCGGCCAAGCTCAAGCAACTGTTCCTCGATGCCTTCGAACACAGCCTGCGTTCCGGCAGCGTCGATTACATTGCCGCGTGCGAAGAAGCGTTCCGCGATGTACGCCGCATGGAGCAGGACTACAACTCGCTGGTCGCCGCCGGCCCACTGGTCGAAGCCCTGGCCAACGGTGTGAAGCAACGTGACATCCTGCGTGGCAAGCTGCACCGGATCTCGCCGCTGCTCGACTCGCTGCTGGGCACCTGGTCGGACTACGCCAGTGCGCGCAAGGAAGAGCTGACCATTCAGGCCGAGCACTACCGCAACGAACAGGACGCCCTGCAAAACGACCAGCGCGGCGGCACTCAGGAACTGATGCGCCTGGAGCGGGAAATCACCGGCATCCAGCGCTGGCTCGGCGAGCTGTCGGTACTCAAGCATCGCTTTGCCCTGGTCGATGACGTCAAGGTACTGGAACAGCAATTGCTGGCCGCCAAGGATGCCCACGACGAACTGGCCGGTGCACTGGCACAGTCCCGCCAGTTCAGCGCCGAGGATCTGGACGAGCGCCTGCGCGATCTGGAAAAACGCCTGAAGTCGGTCAAGCAGCAACTCGATCACGCCGACAACAACAGCTACGCCCGTCTGCGCGAGGAGTTCTCGCAGCAGGACGTCGAACGCCTGATGCGCCTGTTCAACAGCGCACTGTTCAGCCTGCCGCTGGGTGAGCATGGCATCACCCTCGACGACAACGGCGAGTGGGTCAAATCCGTTGAGCTGATCCTCGACGGCTTCAAAGGTGAGCGTTTCGAAGTGCCGGGCCTGTCCATCGACATCTCGCACATCGAACCACCGGCGTTACAGGCCCTGGCTGACCGCGCGGCCCTGCGCGACCAGAAAGAGCGCCTGGAAAAAGAACTCAAGCAACTGAAAACCCAGCAAGCAGTGGCTGCCGACCGCGCCGCGAGCAAGACCCAGACCGAAGTGCTGTACCAGCAAGTGCTGGATGCGCAGAAAGCCCTGGAAGATTTCCGTCGCGCGCAAACCCTGAGCGCCGAGGAAGGCGACAAGCTGGAACAGATGGCACAGATGGAAGCCGCTCAGGACGAATTGAAGCGTTCCAGCGATGCTTTTACCGAGCGCGTCCAGCAACTGTCGGCCAAGCTGCAACTGGTCGGTCGTCAGATCGGCGACATGGAAGCCAAGCAACGCACACTTGACGATGCCCTGCGCCGCCGTCAGTTGTTGCCGGCGGACCTGCCGTTCGGCACACCGTTCATGGACCCGATCGACGATTCCATGGACAACCTGCTGCCACTGCTCAACGACTATCAGGACAGCTGGCAGGGCCTGCTGCGGGCAGACGGCCAGATCGAGGCGCTGTACGCTCAGGTGCGCCTCAAAGGCGTGGCCAAGTTCGACAGCGAAGACGATATGGAGCGTCGCCTGCAACTGCTAATCAACGCCTATGCGCACCGTACCGACGAAGCCCTGACCCTGGGCAAGGCTCGCCGCGCCGCGGTGACGGACATCGCCCGGACCCTGCGCAACATCCGCAGCGACTACGACAGCCTCGAACACCAATTGGCACTGTTCAACCGCGAGATCAACAAGCGTCAGGTCTCCAACCTGCAGAGCTTCCGTATCGTGCTCGCACCGAACAAGGAAGCGCTCAAGCACATCGACCAGATCATCCACAGCGCCGGTCAGTACGAGGAAGGCGAAACCCTGTCGGTATTCGATCTTAGCCAGAGCGCTGAACAGGACAACAAGAACGAAGAGGCCAAGGAATACCTGGCGCGGCTGGTGGCAGCCAACCACAACCAGCTCGGCCTCAAGGACTTGTTCGAACTGGCATTCGAAATCACCAAGGTCAACGGCCAACCGGTGATCCACACCGACATCGACGGTGCAGCGTCCAACGGCACCACCATGACCATCAAGGCGCTGACCAACATGTACTTGTTGCTGCACTTGATGGACCGTGACCAGGCCGGGCGTGTGCGCTTGCCGTACTACCTCGACGAGGCGGCGGACATCGACGAGAAGAACCAGGCCGCGTTGCTGGAAACCAGCCTGCAACTGGGCTTCGTGCCGATCCTGGCGAGCGTGAAGCCGCAGGTCTGCGCCAGTGTCGCCATCGACCTCGAAGGCGGCAGCGGCCCGGCCGGCATTTACATCGACGAGGCGGACTGGAAGTACATTCGTCGTCACGATCAGGTAAAGGCGACGGTCAGCGAACAAGCGGATGAACCGGAGCTGGATGCGGTCTGAGGCTTGAATCGAAGACAATAAAAAAGGCCGCGATCCAATGGGTCGCGGCCTTTTTTGTGGGCACCGGGTTAGAGGTTCGGTGGGTTTGAGGGCCTCTTCGCGGCAAGCCCGCTCCCACAAGGGTGATTGGGTTGTCCCTGAAGACATTCGATCAAATGTACGAGCGGGCTTGCCCGCGAAGGCGTCATCACAGACGCCCAATCAATTCCCTGTTATTTACCCAGCGAAATCTTCGGCGCCCAGGTCAGCCATTCATCTTCAAACTTGTCGAACAGCGCAAACGTCTGCTCGGGTAGCGCCGTGCTGCCCATGCGCTCTCCGTCTGGTGTAGCAAAGGCGACACCGCCCTGAATCATCGTTTCCAGGGACTCGGTACGCACCGTTGCGCCCCTGAACAGGCCAACATCAAAGTCGAAACCGCTGGTGTTCCAGAACCGAGTGCCGCTGCGTACCAGTGGCGCGTACTTCGGCTCGATCAGGATATGGATCAGGACACGATCAGCGGTCTGACCCAGTTCATAGCCAGTCACCTTGCCCACGGTGATTTCGCGATACGTCACCGGCACACCGGCCTTCAGCGAACCACGACGAGCGGCACTGAGCACCAGACTCAATCCCGCTTCCTGTTTGGCAGTTTCCGGCGCCGTGGGCAAAGCGACAAAGTTGTTCTGCGGCCCCAGATTCTTCGGTGCCGGTTGCACCTCGATGTATTGCCCGGTCACCAGGGTTTCGAGGTTGGACGTCTTGATCAGGCCCAGTTCAGGCTTGACCACCCAGAACTGACTACCGACCCGGGCGATGCGCTCCGGCACTTCGGTAATCCGCGCGGTCAGCAATACCGATTGCAGATCCTCGCTGAGGTCAACGTCCTCGATCTTGCCGACATCCAGACCCTTGAAGCGAATTGGCGTGCCCGTACGCAAACCATCGGCGCGGTCTATCTTGATGCTGATCACCGCACCCTTTTGCGTGGCATCGTCATGGCTGGCGAACAAGCGGAAACGTGGAATGCGCTTCTGTAGCGGCGCCTTGGCTTCGGGTGTTTCAAACGCAATACCACCGGCCATCAAGCTTTGCAGTGATTCACTTTTGACTTGAATCCCACCGGTCAGTCCGCCCGTGAGCGTGATGCCGCTGGCATTCCAGAAGCGTGTCGAGGCGTTGACCAGATCCTCGTATTCCTTCTCGATATGCACGCCGATGATCAACTGCTTTTTGGTGCGAGAGAACTGATAACTCTGTACCGAACCGACCTTGACCTGCTTGTAGAGGACCGGACTGCCTACTTCCAGCGAACCAAGGTTTTCGGTGAACAACACCAGATGCAGGCCCGGTGCACGCAGATCCAGTGGTGGCGCCTTGGGCCGTGCCACGAATTCGCGTTGAGGGGCGGCGCCCTTGTCGCCCGGACGCACAGCGATGTAGTTACCTTTGACCAGCGCTTCCAGGCCGGTAATCCCCGCCAGGGAAATCGACGGTTTGACCACCCAGAATTGCGTACCGTCCACCAGGTAATCTTCGGCCAACGGGTCCATCGTCAATTCGGCGGTGGCCCCGGACAGATCAGGATCGACCTTCAGCGCCTTGAGATTGCCGACCTGAATGCCTTTGTACATCACCGGTGTACGCCCGGCCTGCAAACCTTCAAAGTCGCTGAGCTTGACCTTGACCCGGATACCGGCCGCCGCCGCATCGAAGTCTTCGTAGAGTCTGAATGGCAGGCTCGGGTCGGTAGGCGGGCTGTCCTTGCGGTTTTCAGGCGTCGCGAACGCAATACCACCGGCGACGATGCTGGCCAACGATTCGCTGCGCACTTTCACGCCGGACAGATTGGCGTCGATGCTAATGCCGCTGGCGTTCCAGAATCGTGTGTGTTTGCGCACCAGCTTGGCGTAGGTCGGCTCAATGAAGACCTTGAGCTCGACGGTGCTCTGGTCCTCGGACAGCACGTAGCTCTTGATCTGGCCCACCTTGATTTGTTTGTAGAACACCGGACTGCCACGGTTCAGCGACCCCAGGCGATCGGCCTTGATGGTCAGGTGCAGACCTGGCTGGGCATCGGAGAGCGGTGGCTCCTGAGCCAGGGCCTTGAACTTGCGAATCGGTTCACCCTCACCCGGACTGATCGCAACATAGTTGCCCGAAACCAGCGTTTCAAGGCCCGTGATACCGGCCAGCGTTACGCTCGGCTTGACCAGCCAGAAACGTGTGCTGGTGCGCAGGTATTGCTCCACGTCCTTGTTCATCTCGATGCTGGCAATCACCCCCTTGGAACTGCCCTCATCATCGAGCTTGAGGCTTTTGACCTTGCCGACCGACATGCCCTTGTAGACGACTTCCGTCTTGTTGGCCTGAATGCCTTCGCCACTCTCAAAACGCACCTGAATCTCGATGCCGGTCTCGTTGTAAGCACGCCATCCGAGCCAGCCGCCAATGATCAAGGCAATCAGGGGCAACACCCAAATGGCAGACCAGTTCGAGGCCGGTCGGGTTTTCGCTACAGGCAAATCAGTCATGGTCGTCGTCCGACTCCGTGTTATCCCAAATCAGTCGGGGATCGAAAGTTACAGCGGCAAGCATCGTCAGAATCACCACAGTGGCGAAAGCGATGGCGCCAAGATTGGCTTCAATGCTGGCAAGCCGTCCAAAATTCACGACCGCCACCAGGATGGCGATCACAAAGATATCGAGCATCGACCAGCGACCGATGAACTCGATGAAGCGGTACATCCAGATACGCTGGCGGGCCGAAAGTGGCTGGCGGCGCTGCACGGAAAACAGCAGCAAGGCGATGCCAACCAGCTTGAAGGTGGGCACCAGGATACTGGCGATAAACACCACGGCCGCGATGGGGAACATTCCGTAGTGCACCAACTCGATCACACCAGCCATGATCGTGCTGGGCGCGCCTTTGCCTAATGAGTTCACGGTCATGATCGGCAACAAATTGGCCGGAATGTAAAGAATGGCGGCGGTAATCAGCAATGCCCAGGTCCGCACTAGACTATTGGGGCTACGGGCATGCACCAGCGCCCCGCAGCGCGTACAGACTTGCTCATCGGTATCGGCTTCCTGCCTATTCAATTCATGGCATTCCTTGCAAATCAGAATGCCTGCATCAATCGCCCGCATGGGCATCCTCTCCTGATAACGCTTGCCAGATCTGGTGAGGTGACATTACGACCTCCAGCCAGACTTGTATCAGCAACAAACCAATGAAACACGCCAGGCCGAGGCCGATGGTGATGGCTGCCATATCTGCCAGTTTTACGATCGCCACCAGTACGCCCATGAAGTAGACCTCGAGCATCCCCCATTCTCGTATGTGGTGATAAATGCGATAGAGCAACAAGCCGTAGCTGCGTCCGACATCAAAACGGATGCTCAACAATACGGCCAGTTGGCACAGTAACTTGAGCAGCGGAATCCCCATGCTGCACAGGAACACAATCACTGCAACGCTTTGCATGCCTGTTTCAAAAAGCGCGACAACGCCGCTCCAGACAGTGTCGTGCGAAGATTGCCCGAGTAGATTGAGTTGCATGATGGGTAAAAAGTTCGCTGGGACAAACAACAACAAGGCTGCAATGACCAAGGCGAGACTGCGCTGTACGACGTTATACCTATTGGCATAAAGCTCGTAGCCACAGCGCGGGCACAGGGCTTTTTCACCATGGGCGAGTTCGGGTTTACGCATGAGCAAATCGCACTCATGGCAGGCAACCAGATTTTCTAGTGGTAATTCTGACAGCCCTGGGGCGTCAACCGGATCCAGCATAAAGGCTCTGATTCTGAAGAAGTTGGGCCTATTCTAGTGCCATGAGCTGAAAATAACTGTGCAAAATGTGCAACGGCCAACCCTGTTTTTTAACGCGCAAAAACAAAACCCCTACCTGCATACGCAGATAGGGGTTTCGGAATTTAATCTTGACGATGACCTACTCTCACATGGGGAAACCCCACACTACCATCGGCGATGCATCGTTTCACTGCTGAGTTCGGGATGGGATCAGGTGGTTCCAACGCTCTATGGTCGTCAAGAAAT
>NZ_MUJK01000005.1 GCF_002906155.1 Pseudomonas laurylsulfativorans | reverse complement strand
CCCCCCGCTGCCCCCTGTGATCGCCCACTAAGCTTTCACAGAGGGCTCATCGGAGATCATTGCCATGAACAACGTAGCTATTGCCGCCATCGACCTCGGAAAACATTCCTTTCATCTTCATGCTCAAGATGATCGCGGCCACGAGGTTCACCGCAGAAAGTTTACGCGCGCAGCACTCACCCAATATCTGGCGAAACTGGAACCCTGCACCGTCGTGATGGAAGCCTGTGGCGGCGCCCATTTCATGGCGCAGGAAGTCGCCAAGCTGGGGCATACGCCCAAGCTTATTGCGCCACATCTGGTACGCCCTTACGTGAAGAGCAACAAAAACGACTTCGCTGATGCCGAAGCGATCTGCGAGGCGGCGACCCGGCCCACAATGCGCTTCGTGCACCCCAAAACCCAGGCTCAGCAGGCGCTGGCGATGCTCAATTCGGTTCGTGAGTCGTTCATCAAAGACCGTACCGCCACCGTCAATCGGATTCACGCAGCCCTGCTGGAGGTGGGTATCAGCCTGGCTCCCGGCTTCAAATCCATCAAAGAGCTTCCAGCATTGCTTGAGATGAGTTCATTTTCCGGCTCCATCAAAAAAATTCTGATGGGGTTGCATGAGCACTTCAACTATCTGGATGGGAAGGTCAAAGCGCTGGACAAGGAGGTGGAATGCCAAGCAGCTGAAGATGATCTGGCGGCTCGTTTGATGACCATGCCGTGTGTCGGCCCGATCACCTCCAGCGCCTTGGCTGCCGAGTTGGGCGATGGCAAACAGTTCAAATGCGGCCGAGGCTATGCGGCGTCGATCGGGCTGGTACCCAAACAGCACGGTACGGGCGACAAAACCGTGTTGCTCGGCATCAGTAAACGCGGCGATCGAAATCAGAGGCGCCTGCTCATCCAGTGCGCCCGTGTGTACTTGATACAACTGGAACGACAGAAAGGCGCCTTGGCGGACTGGGTCCGCCAACTATTAGCTTCCCGCCATCACTCCAATCTCGTGGTCTGCGCACTGGCCAACAAGCTGGCAAGAATCGCCTGGGCGATAGCCGCACACCACACTGAATTCGATGCGGGGCCAGCCGCGATGAACGCCTGACCCCGCTGTCACCCGAGCACCACCCACCTGGTTTTGCGATGCTGGATAACTGATGACGTGAACGGCCAACCGGCCTGACGACAACCCTGGGCTCCTACACGGCTGTAAGGCCGTTCAACTAATTAGGGTCGTTGGGCATCGATTCTCATCGAGGCGCGGGGCGACACCCCCACTCAGACGCCGGATAGATGAAAGCAAGCCAAACACGCATCAAATACAGTATTGCAGAAAAGGGGGTAACCATAGATGTAGGAGCCGGCTTGCTGGCGAAGAGGGAGTGTCAGTCGACATCAATGTTGCCTGATACACCGCCTTCGCGAGCAAGCTCGCTCCCACAGGGGGAATGCGTAATTCTTCAAGGTCTGGGTGGCGGGGCCAGCCTCTGCCCTTGCTCGACCGCCCAGTTCACCACCTGCGCGGTCAGTTGATCGTTCGCCTGACCGAACCCGGCAACCACCGCCGGGACCTGCACATCACTGATCGGCTGGCGCACTTCAAAGCGGCGGCTGGCAAGCAGGCGCTGGTCATAGCTGCGCACCAGCAATGCATCCAGACGCACGACCACGCTGGCATTCGTGCCCTGGTATTCAGTCTGAAACGCCTGCAGGCTGCCGCCCAATTCAAGATCGGTCTGGAAAATGCTGTCATCGGTGCTCAGCAGCGGCACCCGCCCGTCATGCTGAAAACCGTCCAGCAGGCGATTGCGCACCAGCACCGGCGCCGGGTCGCTCCAGCGTGAACCCTTGTAGTGACTGATCACATCGCCCTGAGGAATCACGGCAATGTTCGGACTGTTCAATGCTTCGCTGGACTGGAATTTGCTCAGGCGCAACGACCAGCGCTGCGGCGTGCCGTGGCTGGCCGAGGCGTTGCTCTGGGCCGACGGCAACCGATACATCTCGAAGGGCTCGGGTTTTGGCAGGATCGAGCACGAACTGATCAGCGTGAAGCCAGCGAGGAGGGCAATCCGAATCAGTTTCATGGCGTAAATTCCTTGGTCTTTTCACTGCCCAACAGGTAACCGCTGGGGTTGGCCTCCAGACGTTTGGTAATGGCGCGCAATGAGCTCAGGGTTTCGCGCATCTCGTGCACGGCCGGGCCAAGGCCATTGAGGCCTTGCATGCCGCTATTAAGCGAATCCTGATTGGCGGTGATCAGTTTGTTGAGAGTGGCGCTGCTGTCCTGCAACGACCTCATCGCCTGCTCGGCGCTGCCCAGTGCCTCCTTGCCATGCTCGTTGAGCAGCCCGTTGGCATTGCGCATCAGCGCCGTGGTCTGCTCCAGCATGGTGTTGGCCTGCTTGCCCACCGACGCCAGTTGCTGCATGGCCTGACGGATATCACCGCGCTGATCGGCAATGGCCCCGGTGGTTTGCTCCAGGTGCTCCAGGGTGTTGCTGATGCGCTCGATGTTTTCCGTGGAGAACATCAGGTTGGCGTTATGCATCAGTGTGTTCACCCCGGCCATCAGGTCTTCGCTGTCATTGAGCAGGCGCGCAATGGGCGAGGGCGAGGCGACGATGGTCGGCAGGTTGCCGTCCTTGCCCTTGAGCGTCGGGCTCTGTGGCGTGCCGCCGCTGAGCTGGATGATTGAGGTCCCGGTGACGCCGGTCAGGGCCAGTTTGGCCTGGGTGTCTTCCTTGACCGGGGTATCACCGGCCAGGCGAATTCGCGCCAGTACCCGGCGCGGGTCCTTCGGGTCCAGGCGCAGCGAGATCACGTCGCCGACCTTGATCCCGCTGTACTGCACCGAACTGCCCTTGGACAAACCACTGACCGCCTCGTTGAACACGACCTCGTAGTCCTTGAATTCGGTATCGACGCTGGACTTGGCCAGCCACAGACCGAACAGCAGCGCGGCCGTCACCACAATCACGGTGAACAGGCCGATCAGTACATGATGGGCTCGGGTTTCCATGTCAGACCTCGTTGAGCTGTTGGGCGGCTGTCAATGCCGCGCGGCCGCGAGGGCCATGGAAGTATTCGTGAATCCACGGATCGTTGGTTTCCGAGACCTTGTCGATGGCGTCCGCCACCAGCACTTTTTTCTGCGCCAGCACCGCCACCCGGTCGGTGATGGTGTAGAGCGTGTCGAGGTCATGAGTCACCAGGAAAACGCTCAGGCCCAGGGCATCGCGCAGGGTCAGGATCAATTGGTCGAACGCGGCGGCGCCGATCGGATCAAGGCCGGCGGTAGGCTCGTCGAGAAACAGGATGTCCGGGTCCAAAGCCAGCGCCCGGGCCAATGCGGCACGCTTGATCATGCCGCCCGACAGCGATGCTGGATACTTGTCCGCCGCCGACAGCGGCAACCCGGCCAGGGCCATTTTCACCGCCGCCAGGTGCTCGGCGTCGTTGCGGCTCAAGCCGGCGTGTTCGATCAGCGGCAGGGCGACGTTCTCGGTCACCGTCAGCGAGGAAAACAGCGCCCCCTTCTGGAACAGCACACCGAATCGCCGCTCCACCAGCGAACGCTCGTGCTCGGACAAGGTTGGCAGGTTCTTGCCGAAGACTTTCACCAGCCCTTCACTGGGCTCGCGCAGCCCGACAATGCTGCGCAGCAACACCGATTTGCCACTGCCGGAACCGCCGACCACGGCGAGGATTTCGCCCTTGTACAAATCCAGGTCGAGGTCCTCGTGCACGCTCTGGCGGCCAAAGCGATTGCACAGCCCACGCACTTCAATCACGGCCTCGGAGGGCGCTCGGGGTACTCGACTCACCAACCCATCTCCATGAAAAACATCGCGGCTATCGCATCCATCACGATCACCACGAAAATCGACTGCACCACGCTCGACGTGGTGTGGGCACCGACGGACTCGGCGCTGCCACTGACCTTGAAGCCTTCGAGGCAACCAATCGCGGCGATCAGGAAAGCGAAGACCGGCGCTTTGACGATCCCCACCAGAAAGTGTTGAACGCCGATGTCCGATTGCAGCAGCGATAGGAACATCGCCGGGGAGATATCCAGCTTCACCGCGCAGACCACCGCCCCGCCGATAATCCCCGACAGCATCGCCAGAAAGGTCAGCATCGGCAGGGCAATCAGCAACGCCAGGACCCGCGGTACCACCAGCAATTCCACGGGGTCGAGGCCCAGGGTGCGGATGGCGTCGATTTCTTCGTTGGCCTTCATCGAACCGATTTGCGCCGTGAACGCACTGGCGGTGCGCCCGGCCATCAGGATCGCGGTCAGCAACACGCCGAACTCACGCAGGAAGGCAAATCCCACCAGGTCCACGGTGAAGACCGTGGCGCCGAAAGTGGCCAGTACCGTCGACCCGAGAAACGCCACCACGGCGCCCACCAGAAAAGTCAGCAGCGCAACGATAGGGGCGGCGTCGAGACCGGTCTGTTCGATATGCGCGATCGTCGACGTGACACGCCAGCGCTTGGGACGGAACAGGCTTCGGGCAATGGTTTCGATGATCAGGCCAACGAAACCCAGCAGTTGCAGGGTGTCCTGCCAGACGATGTCCACCGCGCGGCCGATGCGGGTCAGCAACTGCACGGTAACGCTGATTTCCGGTTCCTTGATCGGTACACAGAAGTCGGTCAACGAGCAGTAGACGGTTTGCAGCAACGCGCGGTCGGCAGCGGAAAGTGTGCAATCCGGATGTTCAGCGGAGCGGCCGAGGCGCTCGGAGCCGAGCAGTTCCACCAACAGCGAGGCGCCGGCAGTGTCGAGGGCGCCGAGACCATTGAGGTCGATGGGGGTGTTGGCGTCGTACTGGCCGTGGAGTTTTTCGCTCAACAGCTTGAGGTCGGCGTAATGGGCAAGCGTCCAGTCGCCCGTCACCCGCAACCGCGCAGGGGTAATCGACGTGTCCAATCGGGCGTTGCCGGCCATCGTGCTGCTGATCATAAGCTCCGTGCTTGTTCAGTGATTACGCAGCTCTACGTAATAGCACGAACCGGATCACTTTTCTTTGATCGCTGTGCTGTCCGTGACGTTGAAACGTAGCACGCCGATGAGCTGGCCATCTTCGGTCAGTACCCGAACCTGCCATTTGCCGGCCGGGTTGCCCGGGAAGTTCTGCTTGTGGGTCCAGGCTCGATATCCTTCCTTGCGCCCACCGTGGATATCCAGCGCAATACGGTCGACCTCTTTTCCGTTGAACTGCCAGACGTGGTAAATCCGTTCGTCCAGACCTCGCGGGGCATTGATCGCGGTGTATGCGTAGAGCCCGCCATTGCGAATCTGCTCGGTACTGACTACATCGAGGCTGGCGCCCGGGGTGCGGTCCTGCATTTGCGTGCTGATGGCCACGTCGGCCATCCACAGCGTTGCCGGTGGCACCCACGAACGCAGCTGCCAACCGACAGCACCGATGCCCAGGGTGATGCTCAAGATCGCCAACGCACTGCGTACCGTACGAATCGGGAAGATCGACGCCAGGCTTGGGAACGACAGCAGCACCGAGATACCCAGCGCCCATTTGAAACTTTGCGACGTCGTCAGGTGCATGATCACCGGCAACGCGGTGAGCAGCGCGGCGAACAGGGTCAGGGTGTGCAGGGCCAGAAACGCCCAGCGTCGTGGTGCCAGCCACTTGTAGTAGAGCGGGTCAATGATCGAAATCAGCGCCGCGACGCCCAGCAGCCCGGTGAAAAACAACTGGCCGCTGTTCCACGTCGTGGTGATGAAGAAGAACGGCAGGACAAAGAACAGGCTTTCCTGATGGATCATCTGCGTTGCGTAACGCAGTAAAGGCTGCGGGATTTCGCGCTTGAAAATGCGCGTGAACAGCTTGGTCAGGCTGTTTTCCAGCATCAGCCAGATCCAGCTGATCAGCATGATGGTGGTGATCCAGCTCGCCAGGCCTTGCTGGCGATCGACCAGAATGAAACTGCCTACCCCGGAGATGAAACCAGCGAGCGCAATGACCCCAGGGTAGCGCTTCATCAATTCGAGGATGCGCTGTACGAAACGGGTCAGGTTTTGCATTCGGCGGGTTCACAGTAGTCGTAGGAAAAAACCTCGACAGGTTACCGCTCGTGTGGCCCTGTGGCGAGGGGGCTTGCCCCCGTTCGGCTGCGAAGCAGTCGTGAAGCTGATTACCGCAATGCATCTTTAAGATCGGAGTTGCTGATTTTGGGGCCGCTTCGCGACCCAACGGGGGCAAGCCCCCTCGCCACAGTTAGTCGCTCGCCAGTTGGAGTGGTTACTTCCTGCGATGCAAACGCCAGCCCACCAACATCAACACGATCAAGCCCACGCCACCGACCAACAGCCACATCAACTGGTCATAACTGAACAACGGCTTCTCGATCCGCAAATACCCCGGCTGCAACAGCAGTTCACGCACGGCCTTGTTCGCCTCCTGCAGCGTCACCCCTTGCAGCTCCCGGGCCGGGTTGGTGAACCGGCCGTCCTCGTAGTCGCCAATGGCGCTCCAGTAGTAGTCGGCCAACGCACTGTTGCCTTGTACGGCCCAGGCCTGGCGGGCAATCGCGGCTTGTTTGAGGCGGTTGAAGGTATCGGCATTCAGGCCGTCCCTGAGCAACCCGGCTTTTAAGCCATCAAGCACTTGTTCGGCCTCGGACACGTCGTCACGGTCAAGGTCGGCATTGAGGCTCATGAAACCCACGCCGCCGAACACCTCGCGTTCCGCCCACGGGCCGTAGGACAAACCGTGAGCCAGGCGCAACTGGCGATAGAGCGCCCAGTCCAGATAATCCTTGAGTAAGTCGAAGGTTTGATCGTGCCCGTCTTCCAACACCGGCTCCGGCACCAGCCAGTGCAATTTGGCGCCGTTGCCCACCAGGCCGTGGGTCAGCGTGCGCTCGTGGGCGGCGCTGGTCTGGATTTGCGGCAGAGGCGGATGCTCGCCCGGGGTGATCGCCTCCAGCGCGCCATACGCACGCTCCAGATAGGCTGGCAGCAACTTGTCGAGGTCGCCGACCACGATCAGCGTCATGTTGTTCGGCGCATACCAGTCTTTGCGTACCTGCTCCAGTTGCTCTCGGCTCAGGTCATCGACTTGCGCGCGCTCCGGGCATTTGAGACCCAGTTCAACGGCCAGCTGGTTGCTGGCCGTGTGGCCAAGGTCCTGCCGATCGAGCCAGCGTTGCAGGTGCGAATAGTGGCCGCCGTCTTCCCGCTCGACCACTTGCTTGGCCGCGTTGATGGCGTTGTCGTCGAAACGGGTCTGGGTCAGCAGCGCCAGCAGCAGGTCGAGCACCTTGCGCTGGTTTTTCGCCGGGGCTTCGATGACGAAAGTCGTATCGGCGTTGCTGGTGAAGGCGTTCCACTCGCCGCCCAGGGCCTGCATGCGTTCCTCCAGGCCACCTTCGCCGCTGGCATCGATGCCGCTGAACAGCAAGTGTTCCAGCAGATGCGGCAATTCTTTTTCTTCGCAGCCGAAATCGTCCAGGCCAACGCCGACCACCAGCCGGATCGCCACATGCCCGCGGTCAGTGCCGGGTTTGAGCAGCAATTGCAAACCGTTGCGCAGCGTGTAGCCCTCGACCTGAAAGCGATCCAGGGCGAATGACGGGAATGAACCAAGCAACAGGCAGGCGAACAACAGACAACGCATAACGGGTTTCCATACGACCAGCGTAAGTTCAACAGACTTCAGGCAACTGTGGACGTTCAGGGTGAATGAGTAATGTCAGTCAAATCGTCGACCACCAGCGCGCCGGTGTCGGATGTTTCCAGCACCACATAGGCACTGCTGCAAAACAGCGAATTCAGACGCTTCATGTCGGCGATCAGCTCCAGGTGTAACGAACTGGTTTCGATACTTTGCACGATTTTACGTTGCAAGCGGCTGACATGAGCATGAGCCAGGCGCCGTTCCTGTGCGCGGAAACGACGTTTCTCACGCACCAACTGGCGAGCACTTTCCGGATCGGCGCTGAGAAACACCGACATCCCGAGCCGCAGGTTGGAAATCAACTGAGTGTGCAGACCGGCCAATTCGTCCAGTCCGACTTCGGAAAATGACCGGCGCTGCGAGGTTTTCTGCTGCTGGATCTTGCGCAACATGCGCTCGATCAAGTCGCTGGCGAGTTTCAGGTTGATCGCCAGCTCAATGATTTCCGCCCAGCGCCGGCTGTCCTGATCGCTGAGGTCCTCCCGGGGCATTTGCGCCAGGTACAACTTGATCGCGCTGTAGAGCGCTTCGACATCGTCGGACAGTCGGCGCACTTCCTGGGTGACGGCAGTTTGCTTGCCACGCAACACGTCGAGCATGGCCTCGAGCATGCTGTCGATCAGGTCGCCCATGCGCAGGGTTTCCCGGGCCGCGTTGGCCAACGCCAAACCTGGCGTGACCAATGCCGTGGGATCAAGATGCCGGGGCTTGGCCGTGCCGTTGGCCAGCGGGCGCTCCGGCAACACCCAGGCACAAAACCTGGCCATCGGTCCGAGGCTGGGCAGCAGGATCAGGCAGCGCACGGTGTTGTAGAGCAGGTGAAAACCGATGACCATTTCCTGAGCGCTGAAATCGAGGCCATCGAGCCAGTGCACGAGCGGATCGAGCACTGGAATGATCAATAAAAGACCGATCAGTTTGTACAGCAGGCTGCCCAACGCCACTTGGCGCCCGGCGGCGTTCTGCATGCTGGTGCTGAGGAAGGCAAGTACGCCGCTACCGATATTGGCGCCGATCACCAGCCCGATGGCCACCGGCAGGCTGATCACGTTGGCTCCTGCCAGGGTCGCGGTCAGCAGCACAGCGGCCAGGCTGGAATAGGAAATCATCGCGAACAGTGCCCCGACCAGGGCATCGAGCAGGATGTCGCCGGTGAGCGAGGCGAAAATCACCTTCACCCCTTTGGCATGGGTAATCGGATGCGCCGCTTCAACAATCAGTTGCAGCGCCAGAATGATCAACCCCAAGCCAATGGCGACACGGCCAAGCTGCCCGAGCCGGGTCTGCTTGCGCGACAAAAAGAAGATCACCCCGACAAAGATCAGCAACGGCGACAGCCACGACAGATCGAACGTCAGCACCCGCGCCATCAATGCCGTACCGACGTCCGCGCCAAGCATGGTGGCCAGTGCCGGGGTCAGCGCCATCAAGCCCTGGCCGACAAAGGAGGTGACGAGCATGGCGGTGGCGTTACTGCTCTGGACCATCGCTGTCACGACGATCCCGGAGACGAAAGCCAGCCAGCGTTTGGACATGTTATAGCCAATGACATGGCGCAGGTTGGTGCCGTAGACCCGCAGGATGCCGGTTCGGACGATGTGCGTGCCCCAGATCAGCAGGGCCACGGCGGAAAGCAAATTGAGCAGGGTGAGCATACCGACCCCCTGTGGTGTAGCGCCCCAAAGGAGCAAATTGACGGTGCCGCGCGACGTTCTACGTTCTGTACTTAAGCTGTAGTTGGCTAACGGTCTGCGCGCCAGCATCGCATAGCCAAAGAAGGGATTGAAACAAAACTGTCATGAAAACAGCGATCTTCCAGCCACACAAAGCACTGTGGGAGCGAGCTTGCTCGCGATGAGGCCATCAGCTCCAACATCGATGTTGACTGACAGACCGCCATCGCGAGCAAGTTCGCTCCCACAGGGTGTTGCGTATTACCGGGTTACTGGCCCGGAATGTCCTTGCGCAGCTTTACCGGATCCTGCTGTTTCTTCTTTTTCGCAATAGCGGTGCGCATCTTGATGTTGATCGCTTCCACCGCCAGCGAGAACGCCATGGCGAAGTAGACGTAGCCTTTTGGCACGTGCACGTCCAGGGATTCGGCAATCAGGACAGTACCGACAATCAACAGGAACGACAGCGCCAGCATCTTCAGCGATGGGTGCTTGTCGATGAACTCACTGATGGTGCCAGATGCCCACATCATCACCAGTACCGCCACGATGATTGCCGCGACCATGACCGGTACGTGGGAAACCATACCGACCGCGGTGATCACCGAGTCCAGGGAGAACACGATGTCGATGATCGCGATCTGGATGATGGTGTAGAGGAAGTTGCCGCCCTTGCCCGAAGGCTCTTCGTTGGTTTCGTCTTCACCTTCCAGCGCGTGGTACATCTCTTGCGAGCTCTTCCACAGCAGGAACAGACCACCGAAGAACAGGATCAGGTCTCGCCCGGAAATACCCTGACCGAACACCACGAACAAGTCCGCCGTGAGGCGCATGACCCAGGTGATCGACAGCAGCAACAGGATTCGCGTGATCATGGCCAGCGCCAGACCGAAAATCCGGGTGCGCGCCTGCATGTGTTTGGGCATGCGGCTGACCAGAATCGAAATCATGATGATGTTATCGATACCCAGGACGATTTCCAGGGCGGTCAGGGTAAAGAAGGCAACCCAGATTTCAGGGTTGGTCAGCCATTCCATGTGTATTCCTTTGAGCGATTGTTAAACCACAAAGGGTCCGGGCTTCAAACAGCGAAGCCTGGACCCGAAGTGGTGAGTCTTGGGCTTATAGAGTGCTGAACACAGGGAAAGTCCCCAACAGCAGTGCAGCAATCAGTATGCAGATACAAACCAGCACTGCCCACTTCAGGGTGAAGCGCTGGTGGTCACCGAAATCGATACCGGCCAGGGCCACCAACAGATAGGTCGATGGAACCAGCGGGCTCAAGAGGTGGACGGGCTGACCGACGATCGAGGCACGTGCCATTTCCACCGCGGTTATACCGTAGTGACTGGCGGCTTCGGCAAGTACCGGTAACACGCCGTAATAAAATGCATCGTTCGACATGAAGAACGTGAACGGCATGCTCACCAGCGCCGTGATCACCGCCAGGTACGGGCCGAGGAAATCCGGGATCACCGACAGCAGGCTTTTCGACATGGCATCGACCATACCGGTGCCCGACAGGATACCGGTGAAGATGCCGGCGGCAAAGATCAGCCCGACCACTGCCAGCACGCTACCGGCGTGGGCCGCGACGCGATCCTTCTGCTGTTGCAGGCAAGGGTAGTTGACGATCATGGCGATACTGAACGCCACCATGAACAGTACTGGCAGCGGCAACAGGCCGGCAATCAGGGTGCACATCAGCCCAAGGGTCAGGGCGCCGTTGAACCAGATCAGCTTCGGACGACGGGCATCCGGGAACTGCGAAACGCTGATTTCGCTGTGGTCGATCTCATCGCCCACCAGGTGCAGTTCACCCAGGCGCGCACGTTCACGTTTGCCGTAGAAGTAAGCAATGGCCAGGATCGCCACCACACCGGCCGCCATCGCGGGAATCATCGGTACGAAGATGTCGGACGGGTCCACATGCAGCGCGCTCGCGGCACGGGCGGTCGGGCCGCCCCACGGGGTCATGTTCATCACGCCACCGGCGAGAATGATCAGGCCGGCCATGATCCGCGGGCTCATGCCGATACGGCTGTAGAGCGGCAGCATGGCGGCCACACAGATCATGTAAGTGGTCGCGCCGTCACCATCGAGGGAAACGACGAGCGCCAGTACGGCGGTGCCGACCGAAACTTTCAGCGGGTCGCCCTTGACCATTTTGAGGATCTTGCGCACGGCCGGGTCAAACAGGCCGGAGTCGATCATCAGGGCGAAGTACAGAATCGCGAACATCAGCATCACGCCGGTCGGCGCGAGCTTGGTGATGCCTTCGAGCATCATCGGACCGATTTTGGGGCCGAAGCCGCCGAACAGGGCGAAGATGATTGGAATGAGGATCAGGGCGATCAGCGCGGACAGGCGCTTGGTCATGATCAGGAACATGAACGTGATGACCATGGCGAAGCCAAGGAAAGTCAGCATGGGAATACTCCAGGCGTAGCGCGGCTAGGGAATGGGCGGACCGGGCAGGATCAGCGCAGAACGGGAAGCACGAGAGGTACGGACGGAGTTACAGCGAAGTGGCGGGTAGAAGAGGACATCAGAATCACCATTGTTGTTGTTAAATGGGCTGTGCGAGCGATAAAACGCTGGCCTTGGCCGACCGGTCTGTTGCCGGTAGTGGGGGCGATCCTAATCGGGGAAGCTTTCAGCCAGCTTTCGGGAATGAAAGCGTTGACCGGAAGTGCAACCGGTCGTCGGACGGGGCAGGGAGGAGAAGCGATGGCGTCAGAGAATTCACAACAGGAGGGACCAGCATGGCTGACATCCACACCGGCGGCTGCCACTGCGGCCAGCTGCGCTATCAATTCAGCGGGCCACTGCACGATATCGTCCACTGTCATTGTTCGATTTGCCGACGGGTCAGCGGCGGCATCGTGACGACCTGGATCACCGTGCCGGCCTCCGCCTTCAAATGGCTGGCCGGGACGCCGGCGCGGTACGACTCCACCACCACCTGCGCGCGATATTTCTGCGGTCACTGCGGGGCGCAACTGGCGGTGGTCACGCACCTGAGTCCGGACAGCATCGACCTGACCATCGCCACCCTCGACCATCCCGAGCAAGCACCAGCCGAGCGGCACATCTGGACCGACAGCCGCTTGCCGTGGCTGCATCTGGACGAACACTTACCCGGCGAGGCTGAAGAAACACTCTGATCAAAAAATAGACAGGTCCAGCGGCCGAATCGCGCCCATCCAGATCGCGTGCTCGGTGTGGTCGCGCAGATCGTCGCCGGTGTCCGGGTGCAGAAACACCACCAGGCCGTTGCGATTGAGCGCCAGCCACGGCAGCACGTCGCCCAGCACCTGCGGCTCGAAGGCCAACTGGCAGCTCCAGTCCGGGTGCGGACCGACCGGGCGCTCGTGCACCCGGCCCATTTTCAGTGGAAACAATTGCGCGGCCTGCTCACACAAGGCACGCGCCTGCCCGATGGTGTTGGCGTCGAAATAGACATGGGCGTGGTAACCCGTTATGCGTTGCATTTGAAATCCTCTAAATCCGGTCGAGCAGATCCCATGGCACAGGTGGCGATCTTTTCACGTTTCATACCGCAATCGAAGGCAATGACAACCCCGACAGCGATTCCGCACTGCTGGCCTGCTCGGCCATCAACCAGTCCACAAACTGCTGGATCAGCGCTCCACGTCGTTTGCGCTGGGGCAGGACCACGTAGTAACCCAGCCTCGACATCGCCGTTTCGGCAATCGGTCGGCACAACAACCCTTGCGCCAGCAAGTTATCCACAAGGTGGCGCCAGCCGATGGCCACACCCTGACCGCCAATCGCCGCCTGAATCAGCAGGGTGTAATTGTCGAAGCGCAATTGCCCCGGCGCCGGGGCCGAGGTGATGCCCAGCTCGCGGAATACACCACTCCAGTCGAACCAGTTACTGCTGTGTTCCCCACGCAGGTGCAGCAACGGGAGCTCCAACAATGCGTGGGCCGGCAACGGCAGGGGGCGCTCGTCCAGCAACTGCGGGCTACACACCGGAAACACTTCTTCGCTGAACAGCCAATGACTTTCACCCTGCTTGAAGCGGCCATCGCCAAACAGCACCGCCACATCGATATCGGTACGTAGCATGTTATGACTGCGTTCACTGGTGACCAGGCTGACATCCACCTGCGGATTGGCCGCGTGAAAGCGGTGCAGACGCGGCATCAACCAATAGGCGGCGAAGGCAAAATCCGTGGCGACCTGCAGCACCTCATGCTGTTGCTGTGCGCTGATCGCGCTTAATCCGGCGTCGATATTCTGCAAACCGAGCTGAACCTGCTCAAAAAGTATCAACCCGGCCTCGGTCAGCTCGATACCGCGATAAATGCGGTCGAACAATCGGGTGGCCAGTTGTTCCTCGAGGCGCTTGATCTGCTGGCTGATGGCCGGCTGCGTGGTGCCCAGTTCAACCGCTGCAGCGGTGAAGCTGCGCTGACGGGCCGCGGCTTCGAAGGCACGAAGCAGATCCAGTGACAGGTCACCAAGGGCGTCATACATAAGCTGTGCTTATCCTAGTCATTGCCGTGCATGGGCTTTACCGCAAAGTGCGAGGGTTTCATTCTCGAAGCCAGCACTCTCGCATAAACATCCACTATGGAATGCCGCGATCACATGAAGCGCAAGAACATTCTTTTCATCATGGCCGATCAAATGGCCGCGCCAATGTTGCCGTTCTACGGCCCATCGCCCATCAAACTGCCCAATCTCAGCCGCCTCGCCGAACAAGGCGTGGTGTTCGACTCTGCCTATTGCAACAGCCCCCTTTGCGCGCCGTCGCGTTTCACCCTGGTCAGTGGCCAGTTGCCGAGCAAGATCGGCGCCTACGACAACGCCGCCGATTTCCCCGCCGACGTACCGACCTACGCCCACTACCTGCGTCGCCTCGGCTATCGCACCGCCCTTTCGGGCAAGATGCATTTCTGCGGGCCGGACCAGTTGCATGGCTACGAAGAACGCCTGACCAGTGATATCTATCCGGCTGACTACGGCTGGGCGGTGAACTGGGATGAACCGGACGTGCGCCCGACCTGGTATCACAACATGTCGTCGGTGCTGCAAGCCGGCCCGTGCGTGCGCACCAATCAGCTGGATTTCGACGAAGAGGTGGTGTTCAAGGCCCAGCAGTACCTGTTTGACCATATCCGCGAGGATGGCGACCAGCCTTTCTGCCTGACCGTTTCGATGACTCACCCACACGACCCGTACACGATTCCCAAGGCTTTCTGGGATCTGTACGACGATGCCGACATCCCGCTTCCTACAACGCCGAATCAGCATGAACTCGACCCGCACTCGCAGCGTTTGCTCAAGGTCTACGACCTGTGGGACAAGCCGCTTCCTGTGGACAAGATTCGCGATGCCCGCCGCGCCTATTTCGGCGCCTGCAGCTATATCGACAGCAACGTCGGCAAACTCCTGCAAACCCTCGAAGATACGGGTCTGATCGACGACACCATCATCGTCTTCTCCGGCGACCATGGCGACATGCTTGGCGAACGTGGCCTCTGGTACAAAATGCACTGGTATGAAATGGCCGCACGGGTGCCGCTACTGATCAGCGCACCGGGGCAGTTCGGCGCCGGCCGGGTCAGCGCCAGTGTTTCCACGGCGGACCTGTTGCCGACATTCGTCGAACTGGCCGGCGGCTCGCTGGAACCAGGCTTGCCGTTGGATGGCCGCTCGCTGGTCCCGCACCTGCAAGGGCAGGGTGGCCACGATGAAGTGTTCGGCGAATACATGGCCGAAGGCACCATCGGCCCGCTGATGATGATCCGTCGGGGCGCCTACAAATTTATCTACAGCGAAGACGACCCTTGCCTGCTCTTTGATGTAGACAATGACCCTCGCGAACAGGAAGAACTCAGCCATTCGCCGCAACATCGCCAGTTTTTCGACGATTTTCTCGCCGAAGCGCGGGCCAAATGGAACATTCCAGCAATTCACCAACAGGTGCTCGCCAGCCAGCGGCGCCGGCGTTTCGTGGCCGAAGCGCTGACCCTCGGCAAGCTGAAGAGCTGGGATCACCAGCCCCTGGTGGACGCCAGTCAGCAATACATGCGCAACCACATCGACCTCGACGATCTGGAGCGTAAAGCACGTTATCCACAACCCTGCCAAAACCAATAATGTTAAGGGGAAGTCCATGCAAAGGTTATCCACAGTACTGACGGTCGGGCTCCTGGCTCTGGGCAGTGCATCTGCATTTGCCGATCAGAGTTGCGAGACGGTGAAGATGGCCGACCCGGGCTGGAGCGACATCGCCGCGACCAACGCCATCACCGGGTTTCTGCTGGACGGCATGGGCTATAAGGCCAAGGTCGACACCCTCGCGGTACCGATTACCTTTGGCGGCCTCAAGGATGGCCAGGTCGATGTGTTCCTCGGTAACTGGATGCCGGCGCAGCAGGGCTTCTTCGACAAGTTCGTCGCCAACGGTGATGTCACGCAGTTGGCGAAGAACCTCGATGGCACCGAATTCACCCTCGCGGTTCCGGACTACGTGTGGGACGCGGGTGTGCATACCTTCGCCGACCTGAACAAGTACGCCGACAAGTTCGACCGCAAGATCTACGGCATCGGCTCCGGCGCGCCGGCGAACATCTCGCTGCAAGAGATCATCAAGAAAAACGATTTCGACATGGGCCAGTGGAAGCTGGTCGAATCCAGCGAGCAGGCGATGCTGGCGGAAGTATCCCGCGCGGTGAAAAAACAGAAATTCGTGACCTTCCTCGGCTGGACCCCACACCCGATGAACGTGCAACTGAAGATGCACTACCTCAAGGGCGGCGAGAAATACTTCGGTGACACCGGCAGCGTCCACACCCTGACCCGCAAGGGTTATGCACAGGCCTGTCCGAACGTCGGCAAACTGCTGACCAACCTGAGTTTCACCCAGGACATGGAAAACAGCATCATGGCCGAGGTGGTGAACAAGAAAGTCAGCAACGCCGACGCGGCCAAGGCGTGGATCAAGGCCAATCCGGCGGTGCTGGATAAATGGCTCGATGGCGTGAAGACCGTGGATGGCAAGGATGCTTTGCCGGCCGTGAAAGCCAAACTCTGAACCTGAGTCAGAACAGGTTTATCTGGCAAAGGGGCTTCCTGTGGCGAGGGGGCTTGCCCCCGTTCGGCTGCGAAGCAGTCGCAAAACCATTGAATACGGTTTACCTGGTAAACCACAGTTGCTGGTTTTAGGACGGCTGCGCCGTCCAACGGGGGCAAGCCCCCTCGCCACAGCAAGCTCCCTCACCACAATGTTTGCGTCGGCCTGATACTCTTTCACAAAACCCCAACCGAGAGGCCCCATGGCCCTGCCAAGCCGCCATTCACTCTTTCCTTTCCTCAGTTGGTTGCCCAGGCAAACCCGCGCCAGCGTCGGGCGTGACCTGATCGTCGGCCTCAGCGGCGCGATTCTCGCGTTGCCGCAATCCATTGCCTACGCGCTGATTGCCGGCCTCCCACCGGAATACGGCCTCTACGCTGCAATCATCCCGGTGCTGATCGCCTGCCTCTGGGGTTCGTCGTGGCATTTGATCTGCGGTCCTACGGCGGCCATCTCGATTGTCCTGTACGCCAGCGTCAGTCCTCTGGCCGTTCCGGCCTCGCAGGACTACGTCATGTTGATCCTGTTGCTGACGTTTCTGGCCGGCCTCTTTCAGTGGCTGCTGGGCTTGTTGCGGTTTGGCGCACTGGTGAATTTCGTCTCGCACTCGGTGGTACTCGGCTTCACCCTGGGTGCTGCCGTGGTCATTGCCATCGGTCAACTGCCTAACCTGCTGGGGCTGGATTTGCCCAGCCAGGCCACCGCGCTGGATAGCTTCATTACGTTGTTGCGCCATTTCGGCGAAATGGACAAACCTTCGTTGGCGCTGGGGCTGGCGACGGTGGTGGTGGGCGTGATCCTCAAGCTGTGGTTGCCACGCTGGCCGACACTGTTGATCACTCTGGTGTTGGGCGCATTGTTGGTCTGGCTTTGGCCATCAATGTTCGGCCATGTGCATCTGGTCAGCGCCTTCACCGGCAAGTTGCCGCCTTTCAGTCCGTTGCCGCTGGATCTCGATCTGATCCTGCGCCTGCTGCCCAGCGCGGTGGCGGTCGGAATGCTCGGGCTGGTCACCAGCCTGTCGATCGCCCGCTCGATCTCGGCACGTTCGCAGCAACTGCTCGACGCCAACCAGGAAGTTCGCGCCCAGGGCCTATCGAACATCGTCGGTGCGTTTTTTTCCGGATCGCTGTCGGCGGGCTCTTTTACTCGCTCAGGCCTGAGCTATGAAGCCGGGGCCTGTTCGCCACTGGCCGGGATTTTTTCGGCATTGTGGGTGGCGCTGTTTGCGATCTTCGGCGCGAGCCTGATTTCGCACATCCCGATCCCGGCGATGGCCGGGAGTATTCTGCTGATCGCTTGGGGACTGGTGGACCATCGCGGTATTCGCGCGCTGTTGCGGGTCAGCCGCGCCGAATTTGTAGTCATGGCCCTGACCTGCGTCGCCACGCTGCTGCTGGAATTGCAGACGGCGATCTACGCCGGTGTGCTGGCCTCGCTTTTTTTCTACCTCAAGCGCACATCGCAACCACGGGTGCAGCACGTGCGAGATGGCGAGGAAGACATTCTGCGAGTGGGCGGTTCGATCTTTTTCGGCGCCAGCCATTACCTGCAAGTACGCCTGCAACGCATGCACGGCGCACGGGTAGTGATCGAGGCGCAGCAGATCAACTTCATCGACTATTCAGGGGTGGAAATGCTGCACCAGGAAGCGCGGCGCCTGCTGCGTCAGGATCGCAGCCTGACCTTGCGCCGGGCCCGGCCGCAGGTGGTGGAAGAACTGAGGAAGCTGGAAGGGGCGGAGAAATGCCCGATCCGGTTTGAGGATTGAAACACCGCCCCCTGTAGGAGCGAGCTTGCTCGCGAAGGTCGTGAACGATAACGCGCAAAACCATATGCCCAAGGCGCCCTCGGGTTTTTCGCGAGCAAGCTCGCTCCTACAGTAGGTTACAGGGCCAATTGCCGCCGTAGTTCGGCCAGCACCGGCGCCGTATCCGGGCGCACTCCGCGCCACAGGAAGAACGCTTCCGCGGCTTGCTCGGCCAGCATCCCCAGACCATCCATCGCCACCGCGGCCCCGTGTTCGCTGGCCCAGCGGCAGAACGAGGTCGGTTCCTTGCCGTACATCATGTCGTAGCACACCGTTTTGCCCGGTTCGATCAGGCTGGAGGCAATCGGCGGCACATCGCCCGTCAGGCTCGCGGAGGTCGCGTTGATGATCAGGTCCACTGACTCCTGCAACCAGTCGTAGCCACTGGCCGAGACCGGCCCCAGATCGCAAAACAACTCGGCCAGCAGCTCGGCCTTGTCCACCGTGCGGTTGGCGATGATCACCGATGCCGGTTGTTCGGCCAGCAACGGCTCCAGGGCACCGCGCACCGCGCCGCCAGCGCCAAGCAGCAGGATGCGTTTGCCCTTGAGGTTGAATCCAGCATTGACCGTCAGGTCACGCACCAACCCGGCACCGTCGGTGTTGTCGCCCAGCAAACTGCCATCAGCCAGTTTGCTCAAGGTATTAACCGCGCCGGCACGCTGCGCCCGCGCCGTCAGGCTGTTTGCCAATCGATAGGCCTCTTCCTTGAACGGCACCGTCACATTGGCGCCGCGCCCTTCAAGGAAAAACGTCCGGGCACAAGTGGAAAAGTCGTCGAGTGGCGCCAGCAGCGTGTTGTAGTCCAGTTTATGCGCAGTTTGCTCAGCAAACAGGCGATGGATCAGCGGTGACTTGCTGTGGCCAATCGGGTTACCGAATACGACATAACGGTCCATCGGGATTCCTCGTTCAGGCTTCAGCCAACCAATCGCGGTCTTGCAGGAAGTACTCGGTCAGGCGCGCTTCTTCGCTGCCAGGCTCGGCCTTCCAGTCGTAACCCCAACGCACTTGCGGTGGCAGCGACATCAGAATCGATTCGGTACGCCCGCCCGATTGCAGGCCGAACAGCGTGCCACGGTCGTAGACCAGGTTGAATTCAACGTAGCGACCACGGCGGAACTCCTGGAACTCGCGCTGTTTTTCAGTAAACGCATCGTTCTTGCGGCGCTGCACGATCGGCAGATAGGCGTCGATGTACGCGTCGCCAATGGCGCGCATGAAAGCGAAACTGGTGTCGAAGTCCCATTCGTTCAGGTCGTCGAAAAACAGCCCGCCGATGCCGCGCGGTTCGTGGCGATGCTTGATGTGGAAGTAGCTGTCGCACCAAGACTTGTAGCGCGGGTAGACGTCCGGACCGAATGGCGCGCAGGCCTGTTCGGCGACGCGGTGCCAGTGGATGCAGTCTTCCTCATTGCCGTAGTAAGGCGTCAGGTCGAAGCCGCCACCGAACCACCAGACCGGCTCTTCACCTTCTTTTTCGGCGATGAAAAAGCGCACGTTGGCGTGGGAAGTCGGCACATGCGGGTTGTGCGGGTGAATCACCAGCGACACGCCCAAGGCTTCAAAGCCACGGCCAGCCAGTTCCGGTCGATGAGCGCTGGCGGACGGTGGCAGACCGCTGCCGAAAACGTGGGAAAAGTTGACGCCGCCCTTTTCAATCACTGCGCCGTTTTCGATCACACGGGTACGACCGCCGCCGCCGGCCGGCCGGGTCCAGGCGTCTTCGACGAATTGCGTGCCACCGTCTTCGGCTTCCAGAGCGGCGCAAATACGGTCTTGCAGGTCGAGCAGATAGGCTTTTACGGCCTCGGTGCGGGTCGTCATGTCATCACCTTGAATCGGGCAAAACTACGCGGCGCTCCATTGGAGCGGGGGGCCAGCGCAAATGGGCCCGTAGCATACCATCGCAAGTCACCCCGTCGCAGTTGACGAAGATCAAGCTTAGGAGTCCGATAGGGAGCTTGGTAAAACGACCTATGGAGAGTTCTGATGGCAAAGCGTATCCAGTTCCGCGCCCATGGCGGTCCCGAAGTGCTCGAGTATGTGGAGTATCAACCCGCCGAGCCCGGCCCGAGGGAAGTGCGCGTGACCAACAAGGCCATCGGCCTGAACTTTATCGACACTTATTACCGCAGCGGTCTGTATCCGCCGCCATCCCTGCCATCGGGTGTCGGTTCGGAAGGTGCCGGCGTGGTCGAGGCGGTGGGCAGCGATGTGACCCGCTTCAAGATCGGCGATCGCGTGGCCTATGGCAGCGGCCCTCTGGGCGCCTACAGCGATGTCCACGTCTTGCCCGAGGCCAATCTGGTGAAACTGCCGGACGCCATCAGTTTCGAACAGGCCGCTGGCGTGATGCTCAAGGGCCTGACCGTGCAGTATCTGCTGCGTCAGACTTATGAACTCAAGGGTGGCGAAACCATCCTGTTCCACGCCGCCGCCGGCGGTGTCGGTTCCCTGGCCTGCCAATGGGCCAGGGCCTTGGGCGTGAAGCTGATCGGCACGGTCAGCTCGGCGGAGAAAGCCGCACTGGCCAAGGCCAACGGTGCCTGGGCGACCATCGACTACAGCCATGAAAATGTCGCGCAACGTGTGCTGGAATTGACCGACGGCAAAAAAGTGCCGGTGGTGTATGACGGTGTCGGCAAGGACACCTGGCTGACGTCACTCGACAGCGCAGCGCCGCGTGGACTGGTGGTGAGTTTCGGCAATGCGTCCGGCGCGGTCGACGGCGTGAACCTGGGGATCCTGGCGGGGAAAGGCTCGCTGTACGTGACCCGGCCAACCCTGGGCACTTATGCGAACAACGCCGAGAACCTGCAACGCATGGCCGACGAGTTGTTCGAGATGATCATCAGCGGCAAGCTGACCGTGGACATCAGCCAGCGTTTTTCACTGGCTGACGCGGCGAAGGCGCAGACCGAGTTGTCGGCGCGGCGCACGACGGGTTCGGTTGTTTTGTTGCCCTGATCTGTGGCGAGGGGGCTTGCCCCCGTTCGATTGCGAAGCAATCGTAAAACCATTGAACGCGGTTCGCCTGATACACCGCGCTCGCTGGTTTTGGGACGGCTGCGCCGTCCAACGGGGGCAAGCCCCCTCGCCACAATTAGTCCGGGCGCACAACCGTGCCGGTCGCCAGATCGCGAATCACGCTCGGGTTCTTGCGTCCGCCCAACATCCCGCCGAGCACCAGATCGACCTGCCCACGGAAATACTGCTCGACGCGAATCCGCGTACGCGCCGCCGGGCGTCCCTGCGGGTTGGCCGACGTCGACACCAGCGGTCCGACCAGTGCGCACAAGTCCCGCACTTGAGGGTGATCGCTGACCCGCAGCGCCACCGTCTCATGCACCCCGGTAATCCACTCAGGCAACAGGTTCTGGTGCGGCACCAGCCAGGTGTTCGGCCCCGGCCAGGTGCTGGCCATGCGGTCCATCCACAACTCGGGGAAGTCTTCGAAGAGGAAATCGAACTGACGGATGTTGTCGGCGACCAGGATCAGCCCTTTATCCACAGACCGGCCCTTGATCAGCAGCAGACGCTCCACCGCTTCCTCGTCCCACGGGTCGCAACCCAGGCCCCAGACTGCTTCGGTTGGGTAGGCAATCACCGCCCCGGCGCGAATTGCTTGCGCGGCTTGTTGCACACGCCAACTGTTGACCATGAAAAACTCTCCAGAATAAGGCTCTGCGCAGTTTACCGATCTTGTTCATAAAACCTAGCTCACCCGTGCAAACCAGCGCCCGCTTTCGCAAACGGCGCGACCGTCCATTTCCAGTTCCGTCAACGCCGCCAGTACTTTCGGCAAGGCCCAGCCGCTTGCGTTGGCCAGCGCTTCACTGGTCAGAGGCGCGGCATGCAGCAACTTCAACAGGGGGTGAGTCGTTTCAGGGGCATAGGATTCTGTGGATAACGGCAGTCGTTGCCAGCCGCGCAAGGCTTCGAGGATATGCTCGATGGTTTCCACCAGCACCGCGCCGTCACGGATCAATTGATGGCAGCCGCGGGCGCCGGGATGATGGATCGACCCAGGCATCGCAAATACCTCGCGCCCCTGTTCCGCCGCCAGCCTCGCGGTGATCAGTGAACCGCTGGCGACACTGGCTTCGACCACCAGCACCCCGAGCGACAATCCACTGATGATCCGGTTGCGTCGAGGGAAGTTGCTGGCGCTTGGGCCTGCATCCAACGGGAACTCCGATAGCACGGCACTGCCCGAGGCAATCATCGCGTCCGCGAGGCGCCGATTGCGCTGTGGATAAAACTTCTCGAGCCCCGTGCCAAGTACACCGACCGTTTGCCCACCAACGTCCAGGGCGGCCTGATGTGCGGCAGCGTCGATGCCCAGGGCCAGACCGCTGGTGATGACAAAACCGGCACCGGCCAGGCTGCGGGAAAACGCGGCAGCGGTGTCCATGCCCGGGCGCGATGCGCGACGACTGCCAACCATCGCCAACTGCGGCTTTTCCAGAATGCCCGGATTGCCGGCAACAAATAACAGCGGTGGTGCATCGCTGATTTGCGCCAGCAGCGCCGGGTAGTCAGGCTGGTCCCACATCAGTAAATGCTGGGCCGGACGCTCTAGCCAAGCCAATGCGTGGGCGGCGCCATCACGGATTTCAGTGCTGCGTCTAGCCTCCGTACACGCCAGAGGTAAACCCAGTGAACGCCAGGCACTCGCCGGTGCGCTGATCGCTTTGGACGCCGAGCCAAAGGCTTCAAGCAGCTTCTTGAACCGTGCCGGGCCGAGCTCAGGTAGACGATGCAAACGCAAACGGGCTTCCAGTTCCGCAGGGGAAACCGGTGTAACGACAGACAGTGACATGGATCATCCTTGATCGTTATGAGCACCCGTACAAACGGGAATAAGCTGTGGATAACTCTGTTGGTAACTTGTGAAGCAAACTTACGGATTGCGCACCTTGTCCATGACCGACAGAGAGCGCGAAGCGCTGAGCACCAGCCCGTAACTGAGTTTGTCGTAGGTACGGAAAACCATCAGCAGACCAGCGCGTTCATCGGGAATTTTCAACGGCTGACCGGTGATCCGGTCGCGCACGGTTTCGCCGGTTTTCATCACCGCCAGCAGATTGCCTTCGGCCAGGCCATCGCGCTGCCCCTTGTTCAGCGTAACCACGTCCAGTGCGCCAATCTGCGTGACCCCGCGCGGCACATCGATGATCAACCCGCTGATTTCGTGGCTCGGTGCGCTGGGTGTGAAGGTCGAGTTGATCGAGCGCTCTTCGCCACTGAACAGGCGATCGCCGAGGCGGACTTCCTGGGTCGTACGTTGCAACTCCAGCGTGGCGACGTCACCTTCGATCGCCACGACCTCGCCGCCGCCGATGTCGTCGGCGTTGACGCCCAGGATTTCCTTGCTCTGCGGATCGGTGTAGACCTTGCCCTGGCGGAAGATGCCATATACCGGTTGCGCCGGATCGAAATGGCCGCGGGCGAAGATGCGGTCCCCTGCGCCGCTGAGTACGCGCTCGGCATCGCCGGCGACGATGTAGGGCGCTTTGTCGAAATCGTCGGCCTTGTCGACGATGCGGTTGCTCAGCAGAAAGCTGTTGATCGATTTCAGCGCGATGCTGGGGATAGCCTCGGTCACCGGGCTGCTGCGCACCTGAGGCGACAGCTTTATGGTGGGAATATCTTCCCGAAGTGGCACTTGCCCGTACGCCAGACCGGCCGAGACCAGGAGCGGCAGGGCGAGTAGTGATTTCCTCATGCGGTGAATCCCTTTATTATGTGCGTTCGCGTGAAACGCCAGAGCCCTCGGTGGCTCGCTCCCGGCTTGCTTGTCAAAACTTGCTTGTCAACAGAAGGGAGCTACGTTTTACAACGGTAGCCTGCATTTCTTCGGAGCCGCCAGGCCATCGACCCGACCTTACTTCACACGTGCACTAATCAAGCTTATGGCCATTTTAAACATCCTCGAATTCCCTGATCCGCGTCTGCGCACTATCGCCAAGCCAGTGGCCGTAGTGGACGACGAAGTGCGTCAGTTGGTCGACGACATGTTTGAAACAATGTATGAAGCGCCTGGCATCGGCCTCGCCGCTACCCAGGTCAACGTGCACAAACGTATCGTCGTGATGGACCTCTCCGAAGACCGCACCGAGCCTCGAGTGTTCATCAACCCCGAGCTCGAACCGCTGACCGACGACATGGGCCAGTATCAGGAAGGCTGCCTGTCGGTGCCGGGCTTCTACGAAAACGTCGATCGCCCGCAACGGGTCAAGGTCAAGGCGCTGGACCGCGACGGCAAGCCATACGAACTGATCGCCGAAGATTTGCTCGCGGTGTGCATCCAGCACGAATGCGACCACCTCAACGGCAAATTGTTCGTCGATTACCTGTCGACGCTCAAACGCGATCGCATCAAGAAGAAACTGGAAAAGCTTCATCGCCAGAACGCCTGATGCCCATCTTCAAAGGCTTGCTGCGGCAAGCCTTTTTCTTTTCAAGAGACGTCACCCATGACTGAGCCATTGCGCATTGTCTTTGCCGGCACCCCGGAATTCGCCGCCGAACACCTCAAGGCCCTGCTGAGCAGCCCTTACGAGATCGTCGCGGTCTACACCCAACCGGATCGTCCGGCCGGCCGCGGGCAAAAACTAATGCCGAGCCCGGTCAAGCAGCTAGCTCTGGAAAACAACATCCCGGTGCTGCAACCGCCCACCTTGCGCAACGAAGACGCGCAAGCGGAATTGGCTGCACTGAAACCGGACTTGATGGTGGTGGTCGCCTATGGCCTGATCCTGCCACAAGTGGTGCTGGATATTCCGCGCCTGGGTTGCATCAACAGCCACGCCTCGCTGCTGCCGCGCTGGCGTGGTGCGGCGCCGATCCAGCGCGCCGTGGAAGCGGGGGACGCCGAAAGTGGCGTGACCGTGATGCGCATGGAAGCCGGTCTCGATACCGGGCCGATGCTGCTGAAAGTCACCACGCCGATCAGCGCCGCAGACACCGGCGGCAGCCTGCACGATCGACTGGCCGAAATGGGCCCACCGGCCGTGGTCCAGGCGATTGCTGGCCTCGCTGCCGGGACCCTGGAAGGCGAAGTGCAGGACGACAGCCTGGCCACCTACGCGCACAAACTGAACAAGGACGAAGCACGCATCGACTGGAGCCGCCCGGCGGTTGAGCTGGAGCGTCTGGTCCGTGCCTTCAACCCATGGCCGATCACCCACAGCACCTTGAATGGCGAAGCCCTGAAAGTGCTGGCCGCGCATCTTGCCGAAGGCAAAGGCGCTCCGGGGGAAATCCTTGGCGCTAGCAAGGACGGTTTGATCGTCGCATGTGGCAAGCAGGCCTTGTGCCTGACTCGTCTGCAATTGCCCGGCGGCAAGGCGCTGAACTTCAGCGATCTGTTCAACAGCCGCCGTGAGAAATTCGCCACCGGCACTGTCCTCGGTCAAGCGGCGGACGCTCAATGAATCCGCGTCTGGCCGCCGCCAAGGCACTCGCCGCTGTCCTGAGCGGAAAAGCCTCGCTCAACAGTTCGCTGCCAACGCAACTGGACAAGGTCGAGGACCGTGATCGCGGTTTCACCCAAGACCTGGCGTTCGGCACCGCCCGCTGGCAGCCACGCTTGTCGGCACTGGCCGCCAAGCTGTTGCAGAAACCATTCAAGGCCGCCGACGCCGATGTCGAGGCGCTGTTGCTGGTCGGTCTCTATCAGTTGCTCTATACCCGCGTCCCGGCCCATGCCGCCATCGGTGAAACCGTCGGTTGCGCCGACAAGCTGAAAAAGCCCTGGGCCAAGGCGTTGCTCAACGCTGTGTTGCGTAATGCTCAGCGCGAAAGCGAAACGATTTTCGCCGAGCTGGAACGTGATCCGGTGGTGCGCACCGCTCACCCACGCTGGCTGCAAAAATCCCTGAAGGCGTTCTGGCCAGAGCAATGGGAAGCCATCTGCGCCGCCAACAACGCTCATCCGCCAATGATCCTGCGGGTCAACCGTCGCCATCACACCCGCGATGCCTACCTCGGTTTGCTGACTGATGCCGGTATTGCCGCCACACCGTGTGTCTACAGCCGCGACGGCATCGTGCTCGAAGCGGCCACCGATGTGCGCAGCCTGCCGGGTTTCGTCGAAGGCTGGATCAGCGTGCAAGACGAAGCCGCGCAACTGGCCGCTGATCTGCTGGATCTGGCACCGGGCCAACGGGTGCTGGACGCCTGCTGCGCACCGGGCGGCAAGACCTGCCACATTCTCGAGGCCGAGCCAAAACTGGCCGGCGTGGTAGCGGTGGACCTGGAAGCCAAGCGCCTGGTGCGGGTGCGGGAAAACCTCGAACGCCTGAAACTCAGCGCCGAACTGATCGCCGCCGACGGCCGCGACACTCAGGCATGGTGGGACGGCAAGCCGTTCCAGCGCATCCTGCTGGACGCGCCATGCTCGGCTACCGGCGTGATTCGTCGTCACCCGGACATCAAGCTGACCCGCCAGCCCGACGACATCGCCGCGCTGGCTGTGCTGCAAGGCGAGTTGCTCGACGCCATGTGGAACACATTGGAGGTGGGCGGCATTCTGTTGTACGCCACCTGTTCCACGCTGCCGACCGAGAACACCGAAGTCATCGCAGCCTTCCTTGCCCGCACGCCGGGCGCCCGTGAACTGGACCTTGCCACGGCGGCCGGCATCAAGCAGCTCCATGGGCGCCAGTTGCTGGCCCAGGAAGGTGGCCACGACGGGTTCTATTACGCCAAGCTGATCAAGATCGCCGCCGCGCGCGGTTAAATGGATTCAATGGAGTGACTGGATGAAAATCATCATCCTCGGTGCAGGGCAGGTTGGCGGCTCGCTGGCTGAACACCTGGCCAGCGAAGCCAACGACATCACCGTAGTCGATACCGATGGCGAACGCCTGCGCGACCTTGGCGACCGCCTGGACATCCGCACCGTTCAAGGTCGCGGTTCGTTCCCGACCGTGCTGCGCCAGGCCGGGGCCGATGACGCCGACATGCTGGTCGCGGTGACCAACAGCGATGAAACCAACATGGTCGCCTGCCAGGTCGCCCACACACTGTTCCACACCCCGACCAAGATCGCCCGGGTGCGCGAAGCGGCGTACCTGACCCGCGAAGAGCAGTTGTTCCAGAACGAAGCGATTCCGGTGGACGTGCTGATCAGCCCGGAACAAGTGGTGACCAACTACATCAAGCGCCTGATCCAGCATCCCGGCGCCTTGCAGGTGATCGACTTCGCCGAAGGCAAGGCGCAACTGGTGGCGGTGCGGGCCTACTACGGCGGACCGCTGGTGGGTCAGCAACTGCGGCAGTTACGTGAACACATGCCGAACGTGGAAACCCGCGTCGCGGCAATTTTCCGTCGTGACAGGCCGATCCTGCCCCAGGGCGACACCGTGATCGAGGCCGACGACGAGGTGTTTTTCATCGCCGCCAAAGCGAACATTCGCGCGGTCATGAGCGAAATGCGCCGTCTCGACGAAACCTATAAACGCATTGTCATCGCCGGTGGCGGGCAGATTGGCGAGCGTCTGGCCGAGGCCATCGAAAGCCGTTATCAGGTGAAAATCATCGAGATGAACCCGGCACGCTGCCGTCATCTCTCCGACACACTGGACAGCACGGTGGTGTTGCAGGGCAGTGCTTCGGACCGCGACCTGCTGATGGAGGAGAACATCGCCGACGCAGATCTGTTCCTCGCCCTGACCAACGACGACGAAGCCAACATCATGTCGTCGCTGCTGGCCAAGCGCCTGGGTGCGAAGAAGGTGATGACCATTATCAACAACCCAGCCTATGTCGACCTGATCCAGGGCGGTGACATCGACATCGCCATCAGCCCGCAACTGGCGACCATCGGCACCTTGCTGGCTCACGTACGCCGTGGTGACATCGTCAGCGTGCACTCACTGCGCCGGGGTGCGGCGGAAGCCATCGAGGCGATTGCCCATGGCGATGCGAAATCGAGCAAGGTGATCGGCAAGGCCATCGAGAACATCGGCCTGCCGCCCGGCACCACCATCGGTGCGATCATCCGCGACGAAGAAGTGATCATCGCCCACGACGACACCGTGATCGAAGCGGGCGACCATGTGATTCTGTTCCTTGTGGATAAAAAGCATATTCGCGATGTAGAGAAGCTGTTCCATGTGGGGTTGAGCTTCTTCTGATCCGGGTTTTTCAGTGCCTGCATTGGCCCTATCGCTGGCAAGCCAGCTCCTACAGAGGCACGCGCATGACCTGTAGGAGCTGGCTTGCCAGCGATGGCGGCGTCAAAGGCGAAAAAAACATCCCCTGATACCCGCAGAAAAGGAATCCACTGATGATCGAATCCCTGGAAAAAATGCTCGCCAAGGGTGTGGATAACTCCTTGCTGCGCTTCGGCCTGGGCAAGGGTTATCTGGATCTTGGGGAGAACGCCAAGGCGGCGGAACATTTTCAACGTTGCGTCGAATTCGATCCGAAGTATTCGGCGGCGTGGAAACTACTGGGCAAGGCCCATCTGGCGCTGGCGGACTTTGCAGCGGCGAGGCAGGCCTGGGAACAAGGCCTGGAAGCGGCTCGCGGCCATGGCGACAAGCAGGCAGAGAAGGAAATGACGGTGTTCCTGAAGAAACTTGAGCGTCAGGCGCACTGATCAGAGATAGCGCAAACCGATGCCCTCGGCATCCACCAGCACCACTTCCATGCGTACCCGCGGCGCACCTGTGGGTAAGTCTTGCACCTGCCCATAGACCACCGCGCCCCGTGGCAGCACCGACAGTTGCGGATGCTTGACGTAGACGCCGGTGGTCGACAGGTTGCGCGTCTGGCCCAGGCATTCGCCAAAGCTTTCGTGACTGATCTTGATGCGAAATGATTTGCGGTGTTCGGACATCTTCTGCGCCCTTGAGTGAACAGTTGTGGATAACCTCGAATTCAAGGTTATCCACAGATCATGCCAATCGACTCAATACCAACGTTCTTCACCCGGTGGACGCTTCTTGAAGCGCTTCATGCTCCACATGTACTGGCTCGGGTACGCTCCGACATAACGCTCGACCACTTTACTCATGGCTGCACAGGATTCCGCTGTGTCGGTGCTGTACATGGCCTCTGGCGCGGCCTCAAGTATCACTTTGTAGCCTGAGCCGTCCGGCAGGCGCAGGGCATGCAGGAACACGCCGACCGCTTTGCCACCCGCGAGCATGTTCGGTACGAACTTGCTGGTCAGTGCCTGGGTGGCGAAGAAGGGCACGAAGATCCCGGCGGATTCGGCCGGTTCCGGGTCAGCGGGGATGCCCACTGCACCACCTTTGCGCACTTCCTTGATGACACTCAGGATGCCTTCCTTGGTGGAGGCGGCGACCTTGTTACCCAACTGCACTCGTTGTTTTTGCAGCAATTCATCCACCGCCTTCAACTTCGGCGGACGATAGAAAATGATCGGTTTGCACTGGCTGCAATAGAAGTGGTTGAGCACTTCCCAGTTGCCCAGGTGGCTGGTGATGCCGACCACGCCTTTGCCGGAGGCGAGGGCATCCTTCAACACCTCGAGGCCTTCCACCTCGCGCACCAGATCAATGGAGCGCTGTGCCGGCCAGATCCAGGCGCAGGCACTTTCGGTCAGGGACTTGCCGATGTCCTTCAGGCTTTGGCCCACCAGGCGCTCACGCTCGGCGGGGTCCATGTCCGGAAAGCACTTGGACAGATTGATCCGTACCACGTCACGAGAACGGTTCGGGGTTTTCCACATGACCCAGCCAATCGCCGAGCCCACGGCCTGCACGGCCCGCCACGGAAGCAGGGCAAACAGCCGCAGAGCGCCTACCAGCAAGGCGCCTTTCAACTTATCCACAGGTCACTCCTGATCTTGTGCTGTGCGCGAGTCGGCCATTCTAACCGCCGTTCGCCAGCTGCGCGTAGCGGTCGCAATCACGGGTGTGATCCATGACCATGCCCGAGGCCTGCATCAGCGCGTAGCAAATGGTCGGTCCGACGAAGGTGAAACCGGCTTTTTTAAGGCCTTTGCTCATCTCGACGGCAATCGGCGTGACGGCCGGCACTTCACTGCGATCCTTGAAATGATTGATCACAGGCTTGCCACCGATGAACGACCAGAGAAACGCCACCGGGTCCTCCAGCGCCAGCCAGGCCTGGGCATTGCGCCGGGCCGCGTTGAGCTTGAGGCGGTTGCGAATGATGCCGGGATCAAGCATCAACTCGTCGATTTCGGCATCGCTCATCTGCGCCACGCGCTGGACATCAAAACCAAACATCACCTGACGATAATGCTCGCGCTTGCGCAGCACGGTGATCCAGGAAAGCCCGGCCTGGAACCCTTCGAGCAAAAGCAACTCGAATAATCCCTGCGCATCGCGTAGCGGCGTGCCCCACTCCTGATCGTGATAAGCCATGTACAGCGGATCTTCGGAACACCAAAAGCAGCGTGGCATAAGGCTCCAGGGGGCGTGCGCAGCCATGAATCGGGTATACTCCCGCTCTTTAAATCGCAGCCCAAGAAACAGGTGAATTTCGTGAGCCAGCCTACGCCAGCCGTGCGTACCTTCCAAGACTTGATCCTCGCCCTCCAGCAATACTGGGCCGAGCAAGGTTGTGTGGTACTTCAGCCCTACGATATGGAAGTAGGCGCCGGCACTTTCCACACTGCAACATTCCTGCGCGCCATCGGCCCGGAAACCTGGAACGCCGCCTATGTGCAGCCAAGCCGTCGTCCGACTGACGGCCGCTACGGCGAAAACCCGAACCGTCTGCAGCACTACTACCAGTTCCAGGTGGTCCTGAAGCCGAACCCGGACAACTTCCAGGAACTGTACCTGGGCTCCCTCAAGCACGTCGGCCTGGACCCGCTGGTCCACGACATCCGCTTCGTCGAAGACAACTGGGAATCGCCGACCCTCGGCGCCTGGGGTCTGGGCTGGGAAGTCTGGCTCAACGGCATGGAAGTGACTCAGTTCACCTATTTCCAGCAAGCGGGCGGCATCGAGTGCTACCCGGTGACCGGCGAGATCACCTACGGTCTCGAGCGTCTGGCCATGTACCTGCAAGGCGTGGACTCGGTCTACGACCTGGTCTGGGCTGACGGCCCGTTCGGCAAAGTGACCTACGGCGACGTGTTCCACCAGAACGAAGTGGAGCAATCGACCTACAACTTCGAACACGCCAACGTCGACAAGCTGTTCGAACTGTTCGATTTCTACGAAAGCGAAGCCAAGCGCCTGATCGAGCTCGACCAGCCGCTGCCGTTGCCAAGCTACGAAATGGTGTTGAAGGCGTCCCATACCTTCAACCTGCTGGATGCGCGCCGGGCGATCTCGGTGACCGCGCGTCAGCAATACATCCTGCGTGTACGCACACTGGCGCGTTCCGTTGCGCAAGCCTACCTGCTGGCTCGCGCCAAGCTGGGCTTCCCGATGGCGACCCCGGACCTGCGTGATGAAGTACTGGCCAAGCTGGAGGCTGCACAATGAGTGCTCTGGATTTTCTGGTTGAACTGGGCACTGAAGAACTGCCACCCAAAGCCCTGAACACCTTGGCTGAGGCGTTCCTCGCCGGTATCGACAAGGGCCTGCAAGCTGCCGGCCTGAACTACGAAACCAAAACCGTTTATGCCGCCCCGCGCCGCCTGGCCGTGCTGATCACTGCACTGGCCACCCAGCAGCCGGATCGCAGCATCAACCTCGACGGCCCGCCACGTCAGGCCGCGTTCGATGCCGAAGGCAACCCGACCCAGGCAGCACTGGGCTTTGCCAAGAAGTGCGGCGTCGAGCTGAGCGAAATCGACCAGAGTGGCCCGAAACTGCGCTACAGCCAGAGCATCGCCGGCAAGCCGACCGCGAGCCTGCTGCCGACCATCGTCGAAGATTCCCTGAACGACCTGCCGATCCCGAAACGCATGCGTTGGGGTGCGCGCAAGGAAGAATTCGTTCGTCCGACCCAATGGCTGGTGATGCTGCTCGGTGACCAGGTCATCGATTGCACCATCCTTGCCCAGAAGGCCGGCCGCGATTCCCGTGGCCACCGCTTCCATCACCCGGAAAGCGTGCGCATCGGTTCGCCGTCCAGCTACCTGGCCGACCTGCGTGCCGCCTACGTGCTGGCCGACGCCAACGAACGTCGCGAGATCATCAGCAAACGCACCGAAGAACTGGCTACCCGTCAGGAAGGCACAGCGATCGTACCGCCAGCCCTGCTCGACGAAGTGACCGCGCTGGTCGAATGGCCAGTGCCGCTGGTGTGCTCGTTCGAGGAACGCTTCCTCGACGTGCCGCAAGAAGCCCTGATTACTACCATGCAGGACAACCAGAAGTACTTCTGCCTGCTGGATGCCGACGGCAAGTTGCTGCCACGTTTCATTACCGTGGCCAACATCGAAAGCAAAGACCCGCAACAGATCATCGCCGGTAACGAGAAAGTGGTTCGCCCACGCCTGACCGACGCCGAGTTCTTCTTCAAGCAAGACAAGAAGCAGAAACTCGAAGACTTCAACCTGCGCCTGCAAAACGTGGTGTTCCAGGAAAAACTCGGCAGCGTCTACGACAAGGCCGAGCGCGTATCCAAGCTTGCGGCGTTCATCGCTCAGCGCATCGGCGGCAACGCCGCGTGGGCCGCTCGTGCAGGCTTGCTGTCCAAGTGCGACCTGTCGACCGAGATGGTCGGTGAGTTCCCGGAAATGCAAGGTGTCGCCGGTTACTACTACGCCCTCAACGACGGCGAGCCGGAAGATGTCGCCCTGGCGCTGAACGAGCAATACATGCCGCGCGGTGCTGGCGCTGAACTGCCGTCCACCCTGACCGGTGCAGCCGTGGCCATCGCCGACAAGCTCGACACTCTGGTCGGCATTTTTGGCATCGGCATGTTGCCGACCGGCAGCAAGGACCCGTATGCCCTGCGCCGTGCGGCACTGGGCGTGCTGCGCATCCTGATCGAGAAAAAACTGGATCTGGACCTGACCGACGCCGTGGCTTTCGCCGTGGATGGATTCGGTACCAAGGTCAAGGCTGCCGGCCTCAATGACTCGGTGCTGGAGTTCATCTTCGACCGTCTGCGTGCCCGTTACGAAGACGAAGGCGTCGACGTCGCCACCTACCTGTCGGTACGTGCCCTGAAGCCAGGCTCGGCCCTGGACTTCGACCAGCGCGTGCAAGCGGTAGAGGCCTTCCGCAAATTGCCGGAAGCCGCTGCCCTGGCCGCGGTCAACAAGCGCGTGTCGAATCTGCTGAGCAAGGTCGAAGGCAACGTGCCTACCGTCGTTGAAGCCAAGTACTTCGACAATGCCAACGAGTTCTCCCTGTACTCGGCGATCCAGCAGGCTGACCAGGCTGTACAGCCAATGGCCGCCTCGCGTCAGTACAGAGAATCCCTGGCACGCCTGGCTGCACTGCGCGAGCCAGTGGATGCGTTCTTCGAAGCCGTGATGGTCAACGCGGAGGACGCAAAAGTCCGCGCCAACCGTTATGCGTTGCTGGCGCGCCTGCGTGGGTTGTTCCTCGGCGTCGCCGACATTTCGCTGCTGAGTTGAGGGACTGCTGTTGAAACTGCTGATTCTCGATCGGGACGGGGTGATCAATTACGACTCCGACGCTTACATCAAGTCGGTGGAGGAGTGGATTCCGCTCCCCGGATCGATCGAAGCCATCGCGCAGTTGAGCAAGGCCGGCTGGACGGTAGCGGTCGCTACCAACCAGTCGGGCATCGCTCGCGGCTATTACGACCTCGCCACCCTGGACGCCATGCACGAGCGCTTGCGCGCGCTGGTGGCGGAGCAGGGCGGTGAAGTCGGGCTGATCGTCTACTGCCCACACGGGCCGGACGAAGGCTGCGATTGCCGCAAGCCAAAACCCGGGATGTTGAAAACCATCGCCGCTCATTACAACGTGTCGCTGACCAATCTCTGGTTCGTCGGCGACAGCCTTGGTGACCTGGAAGCCGCCAAAGCCGTCGATTCACAGCCAGTTTTGGTAAAGACCGGGAAAGGCGAAAAGACTTTGGGCAAGACCCTTCCGGTAGGCACATTGATTTTTGACGATCTGGCGGCGATTGCCGCAGAACTTATCCACAATTAGAGTGCTTCTGAACTTCCTGATAAAGGACCCATCAGGAGTGCGCTTTATACAGGCGGGCAATTCCCGCAACGGTAAACGTCACCATGTCGATATTGCAGGCCATCAGAACCTTCCTCTTTTACCTGCTGCTGGGCACCAGCTCCTTGCTGTGGTGCAGCCTGAGTTTTTTTATCGCGCCGTTTCTGCCCTTCAAGGCACGTTATCGCTTCATCAACGTGTACTGGTGCCGCTGCGCCTTGTGGCTGAGCAAAGTGTTTCTGGGTATCCGCTACGAAGTGAAGGGTGCCGAGAACGTGCCTGAACGGCCTTGCGTCATTCAGTCGAACCACCAGAGTACGTGGGAGACATTCTTCCTCTCTGCTTACTTCTCACCGCTGAGCCAGGTGCTCAAACGTGAACTCCTCTATGTACCGTTCTTCGGTTGGGCCATGGCCATGCTGCGACCGATCGCCATCGATCGCGACAACCCGAAAGCCGCGCTCAAGCATGTGGCGCAGAAAGGCGATGAGTTGCTCAAGGACAATGTCTGGGTGCTGATCTTCCCCGAAGGCACACGCGTTCCTTTCGGCACCATCGGCAAGTTCTCCCGCGGTGGCAGTGCATTGGCGGTCAACGCCGAATTGCCGGTGCTGCCGATTGCGCACAACGCCGGCAAGTTCTGGCCAAAAACCGGTTGGGCGAAGAAGCAGGGCGTCATCACCGTGATCATTGGTGCACCGATGTATGCCCAAGGCACCGGACCGCGAGCCATTGCTGAATTGAACGACCGGGTTCAGGCGTGGAACGAGCAGATGCAACGGGAATTGGGCTCACTGCCACCGGCTCCGCAAGCGCCGGTTTCAAACGATCAAGTGGCTGTCTGAGATTTTGTGGATAACCTGTGTACCGTTTCATTGAAAACCGTCGTTATTTACACGTAAGTTTATGATTTTTTTACATATTTATTTGAATGATAAAAACCGTAAAAACGTGCATAAGTTTTTTTGGGACGTAAAAAAACCGGCTGATATAGCCGGTTTTTTTATGCCCGGGGCAATCGCTGACTGTCGACATGACAAGGCGACCTGGATCGCACGCTTTATTCAGTAAACAGCGGAAATTGCAGCCTGAATGTCGTGCCCCGACCCACCTCGCTCAGACACTCGATTCGCCCGCCGTGCCGATCCACAACGGCTTTGACCATCGACAATCCCAAGCCCACGCCATCGATACCCTGAGCGGAAGAAAAGCGCCGGTACTGGCTGAACAATTCGGGTAACTCCTCAGCGGCGATGCCTTTGCCCTGATCGATGAGCTCACAGGTCAGCCAGCCGTCGTGTTGACTGACGTGCAAACGGATGCGTGTACCTGAAACACTGTACTTGATGGCATTTTCCAGCAGATTGAACAGTGCCCGAGTCAGCAGCGCCTGATCCGCCAGGACCAGCGTTTCCTGCGCCTCCTCTTCCACTTGGTGAACCATTTCGATCTGTTTCACTTGCGCGATGGGCAGCGCCTGATCGAACACATCCAGCACCAGCATCGCAAACAGGCTCGGCTGAAACTGATAAGCCTCGGACTCGGCCCTCGCCAGTTGCACGAACCCGTCAGTCAATTCCAGGGCCCGACGGACCTGTAGCTCGATTTGATCAAAGAGCGGCGAATCACCGCCCACCTGATGACGATGGACGTCGAGCAAGGCGAGGATGGCCGAGTGAGGCGCCCGCAGGTCGTGAGACAGGAACCGCAACAGGATCGCGCGCTGCTCCTCCGCATCGCGTTCAACACTCAAATCAGTCAGGTTCCATAGCCAGCCGACCGGAATCTCACCGTCTACCGGCAGCAACTCTGCACGCTCCAGACGCAGGCTGCGTTCCTTGAGGTCGCGAAACTCCAGCAGGGGGAGGGTCGATAAAGACGAGCCGCTCCCACGGCTCATATCCGGATAACCGAGCTGTTCAAGTCGCTTGAGTACGTCATCACCGACCATATCCCCACCAAACAGGTCACGGGCCTTGCGGTTACCGAGCAGAATCTGCCCCTGTGGATCGCTGATCAACGTGGCCACCGGCAAATATTCCAGGCCATCGGCGATGAACCGGTGGGTATCGCGGGTCAGGCTCATGGCTTGTTCAAGCGCGATGATTTGTTTCTGCAGACGGTCGCCACCGGGATACCGGGCACGACGGCGTTCCGGAAACACTTTCGGCTCGTTGTCCAGCCGCGCCAACTCCCAACCGAAATAGGTCAGCACCACACTCAGGCGCCGCCAGCTCCAAATCAGATAACCAAACAGCATCCCCAACACCGCAGGCGTCGGTGACCACCACCACCGCTTGAACTCCGCAAGGCCGGCACTGGTCAGCAACGCACACGCCATTCCCGTGAGCGTCAGCCACAGCGCCAGGCGCGGGCGCCACAGCAACAGCCCGAGCACGCATGTCACCAGACCAAGGGAAAGCAAGGCGCTCAAGCCAGGGGAAGCATCGCCCAGGTTGATTTGCGCGCGATAGGACAGCAGTGTCGTCAGCGGTAGCAGCACAAGACTTATCCACAACCACTCGCGCACCAATTGCCGAAACAACCGCTGCACCTGGCTTGGTTCTCGGCTTTCACGACGGCGTTGGTCAAACATGGCCAACAGGGCAGGGCGGGGGAAATGGTTTCATGGTTCCTACGTCTGAGGCGTCGACTCCAAGAATCATAGCGGACGCCGCGACCAACGGCGGGTCGCTTGCTTTCACTGTATCGATTGAGCCGCTATCGTCGATAAGTAGCTGCCCAAGCGACAAGGAATCACCGTGAATGCGTGTTGCGATTCTGGACGATGAGCCCGCCGAATTACGCCGGGTCGAACAAACCCTGCAACAGATGGCCGAAGCCGGAGAGCAGCCGTGGTCGCTGCACAGCTTTGAACGGGCCGAAGACCTGCTGCACCAACTGCGTCGGGAAACTTTCGACCTGCTGATCCTCGACTGGCAATTGCCCGATCTCACCGGTTTGTCATTGCTGCTCTGGACCCGTGAACACATGGAAGCGCCACCTGCGGCAATCATGCTCACCAGTCGCGACGGCGAAAGCGATATCGTTCAGGCCCTGAATGCCGGCGCCGACGACTACGTCAGCAAGCCATTCCGCCCCAATGAGCTGAAGGCCCGTGTCGGCGCAGTCCTGCGCCGACATGGTCAGCAGCGTGCGGCTGCTGAAGTGTTGAGCTTCAACGATCTGGTTTTCGACGACGCCGAACTGACCGTCACTCGCGAAGGCAAATCAATCGTCATGACCGAACGTGAATACCGCCTGGCGCATTGCCTGTTCAGCAACCTCGGCCGACCGCTGTCGCGGGATTACCTGTACGAACGATTCTGGCCCCATGAAGAAATGTCGTCGTCACGGCCGCTGGACACCCACATCTATCGCCTGCGCAACAAGCTTGGCCTGACAGCGGATCGCGGTTGGCAGTTGCTGACGATTTATGGGTATGGGTATCGGTTGGAGAGTGTGGCGTCGGCGAGCGAGTGAATCGCTGCCAATAAAAAAGGTTCTTCACGCAATCCCGGGAAACACCGATAACGCAATACCTGTAGGAGCCGGCTTGCCGGCGATGGACTCAAGTGCGCCGCGTTTACCCAGTTCACACGCGTTATCGTTAACGATCATCGCCCGCAAGCCGGCTCTTACAAGGACGGTGCCCACGCTGAAAATGAACTGAATCGAGTAGGAGGCGGTTTCACAACCGCCGTCCTCTCACCGTACGTACGGTTCCGTATACGGCGGTTCAGGTTATGCGATTAAGCCGGTTTATCGTATCCAGTATCGAGACCAGCCCGAGTCGATCCCAGAGCTTCTTCGGTAGCGCCTGATTCATATGTGACGCTCCCGAGTTCCACCATGGGCCTCGGCCATTGACCGCCGATTTCCACGCCCGCGCCTCGTCGATTCCCAAACGTATCTTCCTGTCGGCGGCTGGCGAGTCCACCTGACATCGTTCCAGCTTCGACATAACGACGGATCAGCGTGAGCACACGCTTGTCTTCGATTTGACGCTCGATGTAGGCCATCAGCACGTCGTGGTTGACCCGATCAAAGAACTTCTCCAAATCGAGTTCCACGCACCAGCGGTGGCCTGCCGCCACATGGGCACGGGCCGTTTCGATAGCTTGATGAGCGCTTCTGCCCGGACGAAAGCCGTAGCTGTAGTCCGAGAACAGAGGATCGAAGATGGGCGTGAGCTGTTGCAGCAGAGCCTGCTGGATCAGGCGATCCACAACGCAGGGAATACCCAGTTGCCGTGTTCCGCCTTTGGGTTTGGGGATGTCGACGGCGCGTACACCTTGCGGGTGATATTCGCCAGCCAGCAACCGAGTCTTGAGGATCGGCCAATACTGTTTCACGTAGCCTGCCAATTGGTCGACCGTCATGCCATCGGCACCCGGTGCGCCCTTGTTGCTGACTACGCGTTGATACGCACGGTTGAGGTTGGCGGGTGCAAGCACCCGCTCCATCAGCGTGTCCGGCTCCGCGTTCGTCCACGTCATAGACGCCGCCGATACCTGTGCGCTGTCAGCCGTCATCCTCGGATTCTGTCCGGGACTCGGAGTAACAGTCTTCTCTGGGAGAGATTTCTGCATTTCGGTATTCAACAGATCTCCCAGGGTAATTCGCGCGACCTTCCTGCTTATGCCTGTCGGATCTACGTCACAGCGTTCCGTGCAAGTATCGGGCTTTGACGGTTTGGGCCGTCTTACCCCGCTGTGCCGCCTCTATCCGCTTCCTGTTCGTCAGGCCAGCATTTTGCCTCGGGCTTCCTTCAGATTCGCAGTCACCCACGACACCCTTGCCTCTGGCTAACACTTCCCCTTGCCGGGTGTGTAGAGGACTTTCACCTCCAAGTCACCAGCGTGGCCACCACAGCCAAACTGGTTGCGCTTGCGCGCAACGCGCCATGCCTGGCGCACCCACAAAAAAAGGCCAATGCAAATGCATTGGCCTTTTTTCGTTGGCATCGACCGGTGTAGGCTCACAAAATAGATGATTCGGGAGCCCCAGCAAAGACTGGCAGAAAATCATCTTTTTTGTGAGCCGGCTGGTTGGAACTCACAAAATACATGAGAAAAGACTACTCGCTTCACAGAAAAGATGCGTTTAGCGGAAACGCGCTCCCTTCCGCCGCTCAACCGCCCATACAATGTGTTTGTATATAAGAAAGGAACGCATCTGAGTGATGCTACACGTATCCTCGACCTCGGCCCCTCACTGAGGTTAAAAGCCATAACCTTAAGCTGAAAGGTTGGGCAGCGCCTAGATTCAAGCAGGGAACCAACAACCCTGGACCTTTTGCTCACGATCAGAGCAATTTTTCATTTGCGACCGGAGCGGTGGCTAACTCAGGAGTTTAAAAAGGGCAGGAATTTAAACTCTGTAGGGAACTGCTGTCGCAAAACTCGGCGATCTCCTCAAGGAAGACAAATTGCGTTTGCTCTCCTTCAGTTTTGCAAGCAATGCTGCCCTCTGGAAACGTAAATGTGAGGCCTACATGGTCAACATTAAATAGCGCAAAATTATCCAAAGTAGGTTTGGTTCCTTTCTCTAACAACGCTGCATCATAGCACCCTCTACTCGCCAGCTTTTGTCGAATGACACTCGCCAATAAAGGTAATTGTGTTATATCACCGAGCACATACTCTAACGTGATTGGGCGGAAGGGTTTCAATAAGTAGTTGAGCACTCGAGTACTTCGGTCAATAAAACCTACCCCTAAATAATCGTGCTCAATGGCATAGCGCACACTGATAACTTGATCATCGCGCCGGATGATCCGATAGGTGCCTTTTAGCTCTGGTCTTGGATGAATATCAAAGAACTCGATCTCTGGTGGGTTGGCGTCCCATTCAGCTTGCTTTATGCGCAAATTATTGAGCAGCTCATGACCCCACGCTTCGATATTCCTCGTGACGATACGTTCTACAGCAGATGGAAACTCTGGGAAGTCGAATTTAAACAAAAAGCCGGGGATACTACGATCCTCCTCCTTTAGTCGCCTTTTGATTTCGACAATCTCTCCTACCAAAGTACCTTTATCGCGCGCTCCAAACTCTTTTGCGAGATTTTCCTTATAAATCATCAGAGATTTTCGATCAATGCCCTTATTATGCGCTCGGCGATGACAGATTGGACAAAGAGCGATCAGATTTGAATACTCGTGTTTTTTGCACTCTGCCCAAGGGACAATATGATGAAATTCAAGGTCGGTCTGGTTGCAGCGGGGGATAGCGCAGCGGTGCCCACATTCGACCAAAACGGCGCGCTGAATCTCTACAGGTATAGAAGGTCTAGTCACGAGAAGCCTCTGAAAAATACTCTTAGTAAGATTGTATACGTAGCGGTCAATCAATTCTGGACACAATGATACGTTTATTCTGGATCAGGAGGGGAGTCGCGGGTAAAGGATTAGTCCGGCGTTGTATTTAAATGGAGCTCGTTGATCAATGCCTTGCGATACCGCAATGGCGTTCCGTAGAGTTCAACGAATAACAATCGATTCGCCGAGCTAACCAACATTGGCATTTGGTTGCTGGGAATTGGTACGTATCCAGTGAACTGCCTGCCATTGATGTGGATCGAGCCGATCGCTGCCGGTTGCTCAACTAAACTATCCAACCACGGATCTGCTACTAGGTGCAGGAGGGCTTCTGGATACTTAAATCCCTCTGGCGCAAGAACACGGCCCATCAAAATCAGGGTCGCCACCTCTCTAAAATGGCTCCGCCCTTGCCACCGGTCTGTAGGCCCAGATAGGTAAAACGACCAGCTGAAATCCCAGCTTGTAATCTGTATCTCGTATCGAGCGTGAAGCTTCTCTAGACGAGGTCGGCCTCGTTCTTTTGGGAGCTTTTCCTGCTGAGCTTTTGCCATAACCTTTCCAGTTCAATTGGCAGGTTTCAGGTTTACTCCTCAATCGGAGTCCATCAGTGCTGCATCAACTTTTCAGAGCGGATTGGGTTTTGCTGTTTCACAGCTGTTTCACGGAAAATCGAAATTCAAAGGAGCCGAATTAGAGCAGGTCCATAGTGGCTTGGGAGTCAGCCAATCGGTACCCCATCGCTTTGTACCCCGCCTGGCGCTTATCCCACATCCGAAGTAACGCAGCGTTCCCCACGTCAACGAAGTCGATCACTCGCACGTCGGTTTTATCAGTATGGGCTCGATGCAATCGGCCTGCGTATTGCTGAAGAATACCCTTCCATGAAATGGGCATTGCCAACACTAAAGTGTCCAAAGCTGGATGATCGAAGCCTTCACCAACTAGCCTTCCAGTTGCTACGAGCACTCGTGGGGCATCAGCTGGAAGCGAGCCAAGCTCGCGCATGCGAGAGATTCGCTGTTTTTTGGGCACACGCCCATGAAGTGTAAAAAGGTTTTGCACGCGCCCCTGCAATTCCGCCTCGAGAGCGTCCACATGTTCAGTACGCTCCGTCAGTACCAGGATCTTCCTACCTTGGCTAAAGGCTAGCTCAACCTCAGAGACAATTATGGCTGTACGCTCGATATCGTCGGCTAGGCGTCGAAAAACGTCCTGAATCCCTGAGCCGTCGGGAACGACAATAGGTTTGGAAAGTAAGCGGGGCACCACTGACAGATCGTGAGGGGCGCTTGCCGGTCGGGCAGCAGAGTGCCGGACCGGTCCGCACTGCATAAAGATGATAGGTTGTTGCCCATCACGGCGTACCGGAGTTGCTGTAAGTCCCACCACATACCGTGCGGCGGCGCTCTTCAATAGCGCCTCGAACGAAATCGCCGACACGTGATGGCACTCATCAACGATGATCTGGCCATAGTTTTTTACCTTATCGCTAACTTCACCTTTCCGCGATAAAGACTGCATCACCGCGATATCGATAACCCCTGTAGGTTGTGCTTTTCCGCCACCAATTGTCCCCACAACGCCATTGCCGACGCCTAGAAATGCCTGCAAACGTTCTTGCCACTGCCGTAGCAGCTCAGTCCTATGCACAAGCACCAACGTGTTAACACTACGCTTCGCTATCAACGCAGCGGCACTCACGGTTTTACCAAATGCGGTCGGGGCACACAGGATGCCGACGTCATGACTAAGCATCGCGCTGACCGCAACTTCCTGATCAGAATGCAAAGTGCCGAGAAAACTTACGTCGATGGGGTCGCCGACAAAGCGCTCATCTTGGAATTCAGCAGCGATTCCATTTCCCGCCAGAAGCTCCAGCGCAGCATCCAAGCATCCACGTGGTAACGCGATGTGCTTAGGGAGATTTTGCGCACAGCCAATGACCCTAGGTTTGTTCCAGACCGATAGGCGCATGGCCTGAGCTTTATAAAACTCAGGGTTTTTAAATGCCGCAAGCCTGACAAGCTGGTTTGCCAAGGGCTGCGGTAATTCCGATTTTTCGAAGTACACCAAGTTGGCCAATGTGATATGGAGAGACGCAGGTAACGGACAAGTCAATTTGCGCGATCTCGAATCACGATCTCTCCAAGGTTCAGCATCTACCTCGTCCTCGACATACGCGACGCCTACGGGATCACGGTCGCCCATCGCCCGAATAATCACCGGCTCAATATCCCCAGGGCTCATCCGCTGAACGGAGGCCAGAAACGCCCACTGATCGGAATGAGGTTCCAGTGAGTCATCTACAAAAATGCTGTTATTTTTGGCCCTGGCACGCTTTTGCAATGGCAGTGCAATAAGGTTCCCAAAGCCACCCTTAGGCATATAGTCCTGGTTTGGAAATAGTCGATCATAGGATCTGAGTGCCAATTGGCGGGTACGGTCACAGGCATGACTGATTATCGCGGCTCCTAGGCGGCGTGCATCGTAAGCAGAAACATTACGGTCGAAAAAAATCCACGCATGAGCACCATTGCCTGAACGCGAAATCTCCAATGCCACTGGGACATTTAACTCATGACCCGACTGAACAAAAGCTCGGGCATCATCACGCCATTCAGCCTCATCAAAGTCGACGGCAAGAAAGTAACAGGTGTCATCAGGGAGCAAAGGATAGATGCCAACCACCACGTCGCCTGCCAAGTGACGAAAAATCACATCATCGGTCAGCGGCAACAATTGACGATTACCGCAATCGCCACATTTGATTCGCGGCTTCTCACAAACCCCAGGTCGCCATTCGTTAGCACAGGCGGGGGCGTATCCTGACTTGCCTGCCTTGCTTTCCCAACGGATGGGATAAACGTCGGCCCTACCGCGAAACAGGCTTCTGAACAAAGCAACCTTGCCGTCAGTGTTAAGTTGCTGCGAAGGCTCGATTTGAGCGACCTGAATCCTTACTGGCTCAGGCAGGCGCCAATCAACCCCATGAGCGTCAAGCATGGCAATTAACCTGGCGTTCTCAGCTTGTAATTTCGCCAGCAACTTGGCATCTGTCACAGCTTCCACCTCAACCATTCAGAACCAGCACTGCTGACTCCGACCCTGCTTGACCTCCCAAGCTATGGCTTGGAAAACGGCAACGTTGATTGCCGGTTTGGAAACCCATAGCTGAAAGCTTAATCGCGAGCAGGAGCCGTCGGGGGTATACGTAAACGCTGTCCGCTTCTGGCGAAATCAATCTGGTGTCATCATCACCGCGAGCGTCATATTGATGAACTCTTCATTTCGGTCTATCGCAGCAAGCGCGCCGCGAATATTGTCCGCGACCTCAGCTGATCCGCGTTTCTCCACCCAATTCGAAAGCTCCATGATAGCGGCTTCCAGTGCGAGCTGATTTTCGTTGATCTTGAACAGCAGTGAAGGCAATAGGTCTGAGTTGGGCATTGTGCTTCCTCCGTGGAGAGTGAAGCGTAGCTCAGCTTTGGAGCAGGGGACATGAGTCACCAATACAACGCCAGGAGCCCGTCCTGGATCAAATTGCAAGCGGCTGACAGATCAGCCTTCGGTCAGTATCAACGGGGTCGAAGCTCTAATAGCGAGCCTCTAATCACTAGTAAAGAACCGTTAGAGCGTGAAGTAATAGTCAACGAAAGCACGTAGCGCGGACTCTGTCTCGATAGTGGCGCTGTACACCGCCCTGTGGTGCCCGCCGGAGAACACCCGATTCAAGGCTGTTGATTTGCTATCCGCCAAGATGTGCTTGATATCGACGATTCCGGGCAAATTCGGTAGCTCTCTTTCAACTCTGACGTAGAGACCTCTCTTAGTCTTGGGGTCGAAAGCAAACTCTATTCCCCTCCTGGTTCTGATCTTGTAGCTCCAGAACTTGTTTTTTTTGTCCTTTTCGTGAAGAACTACATATTTGGAAAGCGACTCCAGCACTCCCACCGCATCCTGCCCGTTGAACGTCCCACCAACCGGCAGTTTCGAATCCCGCTGTCCGACGGTGAGGTCACTGGGATGAACCACAGGACCCGGCTCTTCGACATCATCCGAAGCCTCAGCCCGACCTGCCGCCTTCTCCAAAATCTCTGCTAGCTCGGCCAAATGAACGACCCGTACATCGTCACCATCGCCAGTCGTATCCCATATTTCTTGCATACATGTTTTGAGCTGCATTTCCATTGCTCGCTTCGCCTTCGTTCCGAATGGAGTGCCGAGCAACGTTTGTACTGGATTTGCAATATCGAGGGTGCCGACAAACGAATTGGCGTATTGGATGCTCGCCTGTTGACCGAGTAAGCGGCACGGTCCGAACACAGATACCCCTTTCATGGGACCCCACCGAATGTCCACGTACTCGGCTTCCACGTCAGTAGGAAAATCAGGCCAGTTCTCGTAGCCCCAAAGTTTGATGCCGGTCTTAACATCCCCCTTGTCGTTACCCACTTCGCTTTCGATTGCCTTCAGCTTCGATCTCGCCTCTGGAGTGTTTTTGTGCCGATATATAAGGGCATAGACTTTCTCCCAACGAAGGCTAGAAGCAGTGAAATCAGCTAGCGAGAAGTAATCCTCCCTGCCTGAGTTCACCTCTAGCATGGGCTTCCGGTTCCGGCGCCAGGCCAAATACGCAGCGGCGATGTCGGAATCATCAATAGCTCTCACGTGCACCGAGTCCCATAAAGCGTCGAACCAAGATTGCATGGCACCGAGTTCGGTGCGCTCACGAATATGCATGCCGGCCTCCAGCCAGTGGGCAGAGTCCTCATCTTCGAGGCCTAGGCCATTGGCTGAAATATTGGCGGAACCAATAACTGCTTGGTTTGCTCCGAGAATTACTTTCGCATGCAACCGATCGCACTGCCGAACCTGCACGTTTCGGTCGAGTCGGGCGGACAGTTCTAAGAAGTGCTCGATCACTTGAGGATTTGTGCTGCCCGTACGCAGGTTGCAGATAATCCGGATAGGTTTGGATTCATCCGGATGGATTAGCTTCTGAGCACTATGCCCCCAAAATGCGACGGCGACATCAAGTGAGTCCTCATCGGAAACCAGTTGCCTCAATCGTGTTTTATAGTTTTCTGGGGTGATGAAGGTTGAATCCACGTCTAGTCCCTTTATGAACGTAGTGAGCAATTAGTGACAGGTCTGCAGTTACGCGACAGGGCGGCGGATGTATTGCCGAACACAGCACCATGAACCACCCTAGCCTTTATGCAAAATCACCTTATCGAGTATCAGCCCGCCATTAAAGTGGAATTCATTCAGCTACGTGGGCGATTATGCATAATTGACCAAATTACATAGAGCAGATGTCCCACGCCCAGAACCTCAATACGAGCTGAGGAAGTATCTATGAAATCAGGGGCGATTTACTATTCGCCTCTATTGGCGACGTTTGGCTCCTTCAAGATCGCGCTCGCACTGAGCAATGTCCTCGCGTAGCGACTGCTGATGTTCCTCACGGCGGCGTTCTTGAGCGCCACTTCCGTCACGACGCTCACAATCGCGCTCCAACTCATTCAGGTAGGCAGCATTCGCAGCTTTCAGTGCGGCCTCAGCTTGTTCGACGGTTTTACTCATGAGTATTTCCTTCTCTTTTGGGGTCGCGAGAATCGCGCCTCTCCTACTGACGAAGCCCGCACATGGCGGGCAGAAGGGCAGCGATTTTTCCTAGTTGCTCGCACTGCGTGCCATAGCCGCCAATTTTTCACGGGCCTCTTTAACATCATCAGCCAACGTTGAAGGCGCGCTATGGCATGATCGTCCCTATTTAGGATGAAACCTTTTGTTTATCGCTACTCAGAGAAGCCGCCACCTCACCAAGCGTCGTCATCGCTTCAACGGCCTTGTCGACATAGGGAACAGCCCGGTAGCTCCCGTACCCAAACGTGCTGGCCGATTTCAGCCTGCGACCGCGCTCCATCGTAATGCTCAAATTGACATCGTTCTGAAGATTTTCCAGCTCCTCAATCGGAACAATGTGGTGTTTTTCGTTGAGCTTTCGCAACGTTTCATCGACGTCTACTGCGAGGCCCGTGCCTTCGAGGGCAATTAAATCCCGGGAAATTCTGGTAATTGCCGCATCCAGAAACACCCCTTTCAACTTTTTCATCTAGGTACGCTCCACGAGCTAGTTTTGCTGATTTTTCCCGCCAGCCACCGGCGTTGGGGCTTCCTTCGTCGACTTAGGCGAGCTGGGTTATGATGCTGTAGGGTATCCAGCTCGTCTCGCCGGATTTTCAAGGAGCCGCTGTCATGGACCGATCACCAGGGGAATTTCCCGAGATCACACTTCCCACGGTTGATGAATTCGTAGAGACCATCAGCCTGCTTTTTTGTGTAGGGCGTAGCCAGTCGGAAATGCTCTCAATTGCCCGCAGTTATTCTGCCAAGCAAGACCGCTACAAAAAGCTCGTTTCGGGTCATAGCTCTCTGTTCCGAGCCATGTCGGGTAACTCCATATACGAAACGGAAGACGACGAGTATTTGATCAAACTGTTCGACCGTTATTTCGCGAATATGCAGCAGTTAGTCTCTTGGCTGCGATCAAGTTTTGTATATCGCAGTAATAGTCAGGGTGAGCTTTATGAAGAGCTTAGCGTTATGATTGCCGCACCACAACTAGCCCAGCTTTTACTTGAAATAGAACAGCACCTTGAAACCTACAGCCCCTTGAAGCATGTACCTTTATGCTTGCAAGCATTAAAGATATACGGGAATGAGCCAAACCGGGCCTGCAAAATACTTCTGCGCTGCCTGCTTAACTATTCAATACGGAATAAGAAATCCCCTGAGTTAAGCTTCAGGAAAAGTCTAAACTCACTAGACCAGTCGTCGTCAAAGTTTACCGCCACGCAAACTGCCGAGCTTAAGACACTAGATTCAGAGCTGACCCAAACTCTCGATTATTCTGCGCGAAGACGTCTTATTGACAGCGTGACGGGAGTATATAGTGCCATGATGATTTTTAATAGATTAAAAAAAGTTATGGATGAATGGTCACCAAGAGCGTTTGAGTCATTTACCATAGCACTGTCAGATAGGATGTTCGGCTATAATTTTTCAGAGGGCGCTATAAATGAAATTTCCGCATTGAATGAGTACCTTCTTTTCGAACTCTACAAAGCAGAAGACATTAGGTATGGCATCCATCATGGCCCACTCACTAGCCCAGCATATCAGGGACTGTTGGATAGTACCTCAGCCTATTCTCCGCCTGAAAATACTTATCATTTGGATAGATTTTTAAAAAAAGGGGCGACCGGCTATCTGGGCAACGTGGAATTAATCGAGCTACATGAAGAATTGAAAGATTTCAGAAATGAGCCTTACTTCGAAGGGGTTAATGCGTTTTTAAAAGGCTTGCTGGCATTACATAATGGTGATAGAAATCTCGCCGACTTGCATTTTGCTAGGTGCCTGTCAGAAGCTGAAAAATGGCCATTAGGAATTTTAGAGCATCATGCTGCATTGTTTCGTATCGGTCTCGATATGTCAAAAGACCCGGGGGGCTCATCGACAAGAATAAATCCTCTGCTATCAACTTACCTAAAAAGCATGCCACAACTCCACACAATACAACCATATGATTTCTCTAGGGATATTGAGAACTTTAATTTATGCACGGCAATTTCTATATACAATGAATATTGCACAAAAATAGTAAAAAACCACTCTGCGCTTCTTTTTAACCCACTAATAAAAATAGAAAAGTACTTAAAAAAAATATTTGACTGGCTGGATAAAAACAAGCTAGACACCAGCGTACAAAGCCTTGGAAAAGCAACTCGTGCGGTGACTACCAAGCGAGACGTACAACGTGTCAGGCCTTATCTAATCAAACAGAATTTATTGGGATGGCTAACATCCGACTCACCCTGTGACCTGTTAGTTTATTTTCCTTCCACAGAGTCTTTGTTAACTATCCCTTCGACCTGTCGTTTGCTAGAGCTCGGTGACAGTCATCGCTTCGCCATAGCTCAAGCACTTAGAATCTAGTCGAGGAAAGCACGAATTGTTATTCGCTCAAAGCGCATCTACAACGGGCGAAACCGTCCCTATTGATGGCAGCTTGTTAGCTGCTGATGCAGTTTTGAGCCAGGCCACTTATTTAGCTGACCTATATGCAGCCTCTGAAATCTCGTGCAAGACCATTACTTGCTGAGCATTCGAATGGTCAATAATACCCGGCAGCTTGGGTCAAAACTGCATCAGCGCCTACAATTATACCAACTGCACCGTCCAAGCCAGCCATAAATACCCACTCAAATGTGCCCCCGGCAGATCCAAAAATCTAGCGGGGGTTCTGTCAGCAGAGAAAATCTAGCTGCGCACCAATTTACAACCTGTCAAAAATCGACCCTTTATGAGGGTAATAGATCTTTTCGTACAGTCGGGTTGCATATTCATCTGTCATACCAGAGATATAGTCACAAATAACTCGATTCTTTTGGCTGGCACTTTCTCCGCTGACATATCGTTTCCGCGTAGAAGATGGCAAAAGCCGCTCTGGATCAGAGCTCAGCGCATCAAAAAGTTCGATTACCAGTTTCTGACCTTTAAACTCCAACTGCTGAACATTTGGAGTCTTAATTACCTTAGTCTTTACTAGATCGAAGATATGATCCAACAGTGCTCTATGATCGTCATCCATATAGGCATTCCACTTGATAAGCGCTGTGGTCGCTAATGACATTCTGGATGGTTTTACCTCTGTATTGAGAATGAATTTGTGAACTAGACCACCGATTGCTTTCTTTCGCTCGTAACTTTCCTCTGAAAACAGTCTGTTCGCTAATTCATTGTTATCCAGTTCACAATTACTGAACAGATATTCTTTATCTTGATTCTGATCATCCCATGATTTTCTGGTGATCATTCCTAAAGAGATAGCATCTTCAAAGTCATGCAGGCTGTACGAAATATCATCAGCCAACTCCATAATCGACGTATCTAGCCCCTTGTATATTGGCTTCTTATGACCAGATTTGTGTTCTTTAAACGTTGTGAATTCAGTTTTTTCCGCCTCAGTTAGAGGTGCTAAAACCCAGTCCACCACATCACGCTCATCATCTAGATAACACTTTGGCGGGTGCTGCTCTTGAGCCTTACACAGCCAGCGCTGGGCTGGGACTTGGCCGTACGCAGTCGCGCCCACAAGTTCACTATACGGTGCGGGATATTTCAGGATGCCTAAAAGAAGGCGGCGAGTCGGATTTAAACCATGATGGGCAGTGTATTTATCCAATTTTGATAGGATGCGTAATGTCTGACCATTCCCCTCAAAACCACCGAAGTCTCGCATACACAAATTCAAGGCAACTTCGCCACCATGCCCAAAAGGGGGGTGCCCAATATCATGTGCCAAGCAAATAGAACTCATAAGCGCTGAACGAGGCAGAGCGTTGATGACTTCGTCGTCATCCTGATGGTGATCTTGAAGCCATCGCACAATCCCAACACCAATCTGCGCGACTTCCATCGAATGGGTAAGGCGCGTGCGGTAGAAATCGCTCTCCCCCAAGCCCAAGACCTGTGTTTTTGATTGCAAACGACGGAATGCCGATGAGTGAATCAGGCGTGCGTAATCACGCTCCCACTCCGAACGAACTTCACCACTACGGCGAGGATCTTCAGAGAGACGCATTTCCCAAATATTTTCAGTCATCAAAAACCTTCCCTGTCAGTTAATTTGAACTCTGCGATTGTCAACTGAGATTATTGCCGATCTAAGGAATTTTCTGGCCTCGATTGTACCAATGGCGCCCAACTGAATTAAATCGCCGCGGGTTAGTAGAGACCTCTGTTGGAGCTCATCGGAAGTTGCCCCCACTCTGCCGTTTGATATTCGACCCAAGGCAAGTTACTGACTCCGTATCTGATCAGCCTACGTTCTCCTGCTCAAAAGCTGAGCATGACCCGTTGAAAAGCTGGGGCAGGCCTGCGGGCCCCATCTACATTTCGTGACTACACCTTAACCGAATTCCATGCATGCTGGCCGTTCGGCGCTTCGCCTTGACATCATCGTCATTTCTGACGATGCTTGGCGCATGAGATATCCAGGCGGAAAAGGCAAGTGCTACCAGCGCTTGATCAACCTGATGCCACCGCATCAGACATACATCGAATCCCACCTTGGTGGCGGGGCCGTCATGCGCAACAAAAAGGCTGCGCAACGGAACATTGGCTTGGACCTCGACGCCCAAGTCATTGAGCGTTGGCGAACGGAGTGTCCAGATACCTGCGAACTCCACCAAGTCGACGCGGTTGCGTTCCTCGAAGGGTACTTGTTCGAAGGCCAGGAGCTGGTCTATGTCGATCCACCCTACGTTCCGGAAACCCGCCGTCGAGCGAAGGTCTATCGCTGTGATTACTCGGAAGAAGACCACACCCGCTTGCTGCGGTGCTTGGTCGCATTACCTTGCAAAGTAATGCTTTCTGGCTATGACTGTGATCTCTACAACCGCGAGCTCATCGGGTGGCGCAAGGTGAGTTTTCCGGCTAAGACCCATGTAGAGCTGCGCGAGGAGACGGTGTGGATGAACTTCGAACCTCCCAGCCGTTTGCACGACAGTCGATACATGGGCGAAACATTCCGAGACCGCCAAACCATTCAGCGTCGCCAAACCAGGCTCCGCACTCGTATCGAGAGCCTAGACCCCATTGAGCGACACGAGTTACTGCAATGGATGCAGGAACACTACGGCATTGCCGAGGAGGTAGCCTGATGCAATTAGGCGCTATTTTCATGGACCAAGCGGTCTTCAATGTCGAGCTGCCCACAGCAGACGCAGAAGTTATTCCGGGCGTCCCGTGGGGAGCCATGGAGGCGTTCCCAACTCCTGCCTACTGGGCCTACCAAGTGTACGCACGCCGTCTCACTGGCGATCGGATCAACTACAAGCTCGGGGCAACGCTGAAAGAAGAAGTTGGCGCGTGCTTGTTGGGGGGGCATGGCATCCCCGCTAGCGTCGGGCTCGCCGCCTTTCACCACGTCAAAGAACGCGGTGCCTTTGGTGACCAACCACCTTCAGAAGAAAGCCTTCTCGAGTGGCTGAAAGAGCCGCTAACTATCGATGGTCGCCAAGTGCGGTACCGCTTCGCCACACAGAAGGCTCGCTACCTCTGCGCGGCTCTTCAGAAGCTGTCTGCTGAACGGCCTCCATTAGGCTCCGGCAAAGCGCTGCGCGACTGGCTGCTGGATATTCCAGGCATTGGTTACAAAACCGCATCATGGGTTGCCCGTAACTGGCTGGATGCGGACGATGTGGCAATCTTGGACATCCACATTCTCCGTGCCGGTCTACTGGGTAGGTTCTTCGAGAGCAACTTGACCGTTGAGCGCCACTACTTGGAGCTCGAAGAGCAATTCATCCGCTTCAGTAAAGGACTTGGCGTCAGGGCATCGGAGCTCGATGCCTTGATGTGGTTGGAGATGATGTCATCGCCCGCAACGGTGCACAGCATCATGGGCATGGGGCACCACGCACCTGATTCAGGTTCTCGTAGCAGACCCAAGAAGAGCAAGGCCAACCCCAGCCAACTTTCCCTGATCGGCTAGGGTACTGGCCCAAGGCTCACCGGTGATGCCCAGCGGACAGAAGTTGAGTCCTTGGGCTGTCGCAGTTAATGCCATGACCGCGAGTAGCACCCCCGCGTCACGCCAAACAAGGCTGCAACCATCTTGGTATTTACCCAATGTTTTTCCGGGCTCGGCCAGAAACAGAATGCGTGTTGCCTCATCACCGCCCAGAACCCGCAGACTGAGCTCATAAAGGCCTGCAAGCTTGCCGGTCGCATGTCGGAGCTCCACCAGTTGGTGGGCCCTGGGCTCATACATCCACCATCGATCATCTTCGGGCCGCTTAACGACGATGTGTATAGGGTGGATCGCGCCAGCCGAGGGGGCCGCTCGATGCTCCAGATCAAAACCCAGGTTTGACGTACCGGATCCTCGAGTTCTGCAGGCATGCCAGAGGAAGGCTCCGAGCTGCTGGTCATGGACGACGCCGAACTCGCGATGCGACGCACGCGCATCCAAAACCTCGCCGAACGGCCAGTCTAATGCCTCCGAGGAAGCAGGGAGCGGGCAGACATCACCAATTTCCCACTCGAGAGGCTCATACCGCTCAGGAGCCAGCCTTGGAATAGGGTCACCCAAGTCGATCCAAGTCATACCCCACCTCTTGAAACACCTCCATGTATTTGTTGCAGCCACGGCAGTTGCCACACGCAACATGCGACTTGTGGCAGCTGTGCGCCCAGGCCAGAAGACTCGCAGGGATGCCAGATTTACGGACAAGCTCGGCAGTAGAAAGCTCAATTGCAGGTGCCTCCACCACCATGCCGCCCTCTTGCAGGGATAGCAGATGGCTGATCGCCGACATGAACTCGGGCGAGCCATCCCTATGGAAGCCATCCGATTTCACGGTGCCCAACCACAAGTGCGTCACGCCGAACGAGATTGCCTTCATCGCTGCCAGCGTAACCAGCATCTGGTTCCGGTACGGCCACCAATCCGAGGCTGGAGCCAGGCTGTCGGCTTGGCTACCTGCCATGTCTCCCGAGCCCAGCTGGCGGCAGTCAATCTCAATCACATGATGAGGGATTTCCAACTGTTGGCAGATCGTCCTAGAAGCCTCGATCTCGGCCTGCGCCGCAAGCTGACCGTAGTTCAGGGTGAACGCGATGTCCGGGCGCTTCCACCAGGCAATCGTCAAAGAGTCCATCCCACCAGACAACAATAATCCTGTCTTCATAGCACTACCGCTTCCCAGACCGTCTGATAGATCGCACTGACGTAGTCATCGGTGATGCAGCAGTCGGAGCCTTCCATCATTTTCTTGTCCTGTTCGGACTCATTTTCCGCGTAGAAAACGACAGGTTTGTTCAATGCCCGAGCGTAGCCAATCTCGTAGATGGTGCCCGAGTCGAGCCCATCACCAATTGCAAACAGAACGTCGCAATCGCGCACCCCTTCAAGGTCCTTTTCGACCACGTCCTCAGCAGAGCCAAGACCGACGTCATGGTATGGGGAAAATACATCCAGCCCCATTGCCAGCAGGTCTCTGCGAGCCTGCCCAACCATCCACAGCTCTGCGAGGGTGAAGAATGGCCCTGCAAGGTACACCTTAGGGGCGTAGCCATCGCGATACCGAGCTGACGGTTGCAGTGGGTACGGCTTGAAGCCAGCAAGCAAAGCCTGGTCGGGGAAGCCTTGATTTTCGCAATAAAAGGCCGTCGCAATGGAGGCAACCGAGGCTGCATCGTGAGCCGAAAGGCCGTTATCCATCCAGCCCAATGCGAAGTGGGCGGCGAAGGTATCTCCCGAGCCGATCTTCCATACCCGCTCAGTGCGGTATGCAGGTACCGTCGAGATTGCGCCGTTGTCATACACCAAGGCACCCAACGGCCCCATCTTGATGACAACCACCTCCGCGTTCTCCTGCTCGGCAAGCAAGATTGCGAGCTCTTGTGCGGTCAACCCACTGGAAGTGGGCACCAACAGATTGGCCTCGTGGCGGTTCAAGACCAGAGCCAGGTGCTTTGCTTCAGAGCCATTGGCCCTGAAGGACTCCGTACCGTCGGCATTCTGTGGATCAAATACCGCGTACTCAGCATCAACTACTGCCGTTCCATCGATCATGCCGAATCGAAGCACCTTCTCGGCGCTAACCTGCAGTTCCGATTTGACGTGAGTACCACGTCGAATATCTGGATTGGCGAGACCATGGATGTACTCGAAAGTCACCCCCGCCGGCGCAGCTGTGGCATTGAACTGGAAACCTTCCGCAGCTGCGCGGGCATCAACGACGATCTGGGTGCTGATATCTACATAAGCGTGTAATTCCGCCTGTCCACCGAAACGGGCAATCGCCGTTGCTGCCCTCCCTGCCGACCCATAAATATCGTCCCACGCCGGGCGCATGCACCGCTCTCGGTAGACCCCTCCTACGATGGTGATCATAGAGCTCTCCTTGCTCGCAATTAGATGTGGTAGACCCGAAGGCGTACTTGTCCGCCACCAACGTGCAGCACACGTGCCTGGTACTGTTCGCCCTGACTCATGCAGCTTCGCAATTGATTCAGATGGGGGTCGACAATCCCTCCTGCCTCAGCGCCGTTCCACAGTGCGGAGACGACCTGTTGATTGCCAGACTGCGAAAAGACAATGTCGAGGATGTCATTGACGCTCAACTGCCCAACTACCTGCGCCTTTGGTGAAGCAAGTTGGGTATCAAACTGAAGGGCCGCGCAGGAAGTGGTGGGTGTGGATGGACCCAGATAGCTACCGCCAGAACCAGACATTCGCATTTCCTTTCGCTAGTCAAATTGAGAGCAAAGCAATATCACATCCGAAAGGCAAAAGGCCATTCTGAATCGCCCTTCGTTTTTCTGGGCACATCCACCAGCATGGCTCGCCCCCTTCAAAAAAACTCCTCAACCACTGGTTAAATAGACAGGTAGCCCCCATCTTGTGTTGAAGGGCCAGCGCACCGCTGTCCCCCACACTGAGGAAAAATCTATGCGTTTGATGCTTCAGGCCGTGTTGTCGTTGGCTGTTCCTCTGGCTATGCTCGCTGGCACCAGTGAAGCGAGCGAAATCGCACGTGTTGAGTTTCCAGCGAATCAAGGGAATTACGTTCAGGCCTATGAGAGCGGTGGGACCAAATGGATCGAGCTTGTAATTGTCGATGCCAACGGCCACCGTCGTACTGCTAAGGGGACGGTTTCTCCCGGACAGGGTGCTGACTTTTCCAAGCGGCTTTACGAGGTCTCAGCTGATTTTGGTCCATGTGGTACAGGGAAACTGATGCAGCCGGACTACGTCAGTACAACTGTTTACTTTCAGGGCTTTAAGAATGGGACTGGTGAATGTGAGATCCAGAATCCTCCCTATGAACTCCAGCGGATCATCCGTTAAGTCGACTGAGAACTCCCCAGCTTCACTGACGAGAGTCGCTGACGGTTTGGGAACTTTTTAGTCAATAGCGACAAAGAGAAAGGGCGCAGCTTATAGGCGAACTCTTTCTCCTCGAGGCACGTTAGGCGCACATCGGAGCGACTAACGTGCCTTGCAGAAGCACACCTTGCCTATCGAGGAATCACAATCTCTTCGTCTAACACGTCCACCACATCCGGTTTGAGGGGATCAATCCAGTCCGCTTTGGCGTGTCCCCAACGGAGTAGTTCGAGTTGCTCCATAGAAAGCTCCTGCCGTTCGGCGCTTTGCTCCAGAGCATTGAGATACTCACGAATGACTTGCGCACGCTTCCAGTTCTGCGCATCAATTTCAAGTTTCGCCAACCGCTGCTTTTCGGCGTCCTGTCGACGTTTTCCCTCCAACGCAATGTCACGAACTCGCTGACGCTCGGCGTCTTCAACTGCCTGACGCTCTTCGCGGACTAAAAACTCCACCGCTCTGGCGGCCATTAGCCCAACCAGTTTATTGAGCTGCAGCTCCACTGGCCGGCTGTCTGAGTCAACAATTTTCCCTCCGTAACCTTCATTGACCAAAACCTGCAGCCTGCCGGAGGGTGTGAACTGCCATTTCGCCCAAAAGCTCCATTCCCCTTTGGCCTGGGCCGCTAGCTCCTTGGCGGTAGGCTCATATTGGGAGCGCAGTGACGCTTCAAACAAGCGCAAATGCAGGACATGGCCAAATATCAGAATCTCAACTCGGTGCTGCCCTTGTTGAACGGTATACCCCCGCTTCTCCAAGGCTTTTAGCAGCGTGTCCACCACTTTCAGTGCGCGACTCTGTAGCGCGGGAGAAACTGAAATATTCAGCCCGTTGCCGCGCGTCTGCGGCATGCCGCGCTGATCGATGAATGGTCGCAATAATGCCTCGCGAGCAGCAGTCACCACCGGATGCCATACCTTGATACGCTCGGGTACCACTATCTGGTTTTCCGGCTGCTGCTCAAAACTCAGCACGCGCTGAAGTCGGCTATCGACGACTCCGGCGGCCGGATCCTGAACAGAAGGTTGTGCGGAGGGGCGATATAAATAACCGGGATAGCCGGTGTATTCGCGCAGTTTGGGGCGCGGGGATACGCGCTTACTCGCCTTGACCTTGGCCCAATGACCGCGCGGCGGGGTGGGGATTTGCAGGCGCGTGCAGAGCTTTTTCAGCCCCACGTCGGACAGCCCGTAGCGGGGCGCCACCACCTGAACAGGCTCAGACCAAACCTCCTCCAGCAGCGTTGCCCGGTCATAGCGTTCCACCATTTAACCGATCCTCGATTATGCGCAGCGCGGTTCGACTCTGCCGGCCCCACCCAGAAGCGCACCGAGACAGCGGTCGAGCCCTCGGATCACACGCTAGGGCCCAAGCCTGCCTCGCACGTCACAGGGTAACCACTACACAGGTGTAAACCAACATGTTGATAAACAAGTGTTGACACACACCAACAGCTAAAGTACCGTGCCGACCATATCAACACTTTACCCAACAGGATAAGCCCCATGGTCGACACCATCCAAGCCGCACTGAGCCAACTCACCACCGAGGGTGACCTGATCCATGGCACCGCCGCATTGGTCGAGAGCATCAAATCTCACACCCACCTCTCCTACAAAAAAATCGGCGAAGAGGCAGGTGTCACCGAACAGGGCGTGCGCCGCTGGCGCGAAAACAACTCGGGCCAAGCCTCACGGGTCCAAGCCCTGGTGAACTTTGCCCAGACCCTCATCACTGCACCGGCGGGGGCTGCCGTCCGGCCCGCAGGCAACGCCGCCGATGCTTTGCGCGCCGTGACCCCATTGGCGGTGCAAACCTGTGTCAAAGAGGGACTGGAGGCCCTGTTAGGTATCGGCCTCAACGCTTGCACTATCGTAAAGCTTGAGACCTCCGATGGTAAAGTCACCATTGAGCTGGCCCTGGAATAGCCCATTCGCTCTCGGCACGGTGACCCGCTCACACTAAAGCGCGGTTGAACCGTGCTGCCTCACTCAACACCCTCAACGGAATGCGCCATGGCCCGTACATTGCTGGATATCCAACTCTCCCGACTGCTGTATCCGCTGCTCATTGAACTCGCCACCGCCCAGCAGATCCTGACCTACGGCCAGTTGATCGAGCGCGCTCAAGCCCGTTACCCGGATGATCAGCGGGTGGCCAATCTGATTCCGGTGCGGATGGGACGAATTCTCTGGGTGATCTACGATTTTGTGGCGGAGCGCGACCTGCCGCGTTTGACCTTGATCATCGTCAGCGCCGGAAATCAGTACCCCGGCAGTGCCATGTGGCAGCACGATTGCCCCGCCGAACAACATCGCTGTTTTGCTTTCGATTGGTCCACGGTCGATCAAGCGTTTGACCTATACGGCCAGCACAGCGAAAAAACGGTCACGCCCCTTCGTCGCATACCCCGTGAAAAAGCCAAACAGCTGATGGCTGCCCATTTCCACGACCCGGCGAACGTTTATCCGAGCGGCATTCGCACCCTGCGAGAGGCCATCATAGAAAACATCATGAACGGCTTGTCGGTGGAGGAGGCGTTTCAAATCGAAACGCAGTTGCTGACGCCGACAACGCAGGCGTGAGCCACGCGCCTTCGGCGTCTGAGTGCGCCCATCCGCTGCCTGTCGCGCGACCATAGGACGAACAGCCTTCTACTTGCGTGTCCGGCCTACCAAATGGACTGCTCTTCGGATCCGTTCGCGGAGAATTCAGTCACTCTGATGCCAGAGTCACAGCGAGCGTCATGTTGATGAACTCTTCGTTTCGGTCTATCGCAGCGAGAGCGCTGCGGATATTGTCCGCTACCTCAGCAGATCCGCGCTTCTCTACCCAATTTGTAAGCTCCATGATGGCCGCTTCCAGTGCGAGCTGATTTTCGTTGATCTTGAACAGCATTGAAGCCAGTAGGTCTGAGTTGGGCATTGTGCTTCCTCCGTGGAGGAAGCCGTAGGCACTCGGCAGTCTGCCGAGGAAGGGGGCGAACGACCAGCTGTTGAATCGAAGTACCGCCCGGCGCTAAAGCGCCGAGGAGCAGACACTGGATGGATAAGTCCCGAGCTGAAACACACAACACCATGCTTTATGCAGATTCATACTCTTGAAAAAACTCGTAAGCGTCCAAGACATCTTCAGTAACCGTTCGGGCCCGGTTGCCTTGTCCAGTAGCCTGCACGACGAACTGAATAGAATCCTCCAAGGTAACCGACGCTCCCTTGTAATCATCGCCAATCACAAAGGTTTTCGAAAAGGGGCTGAGGGCAGAAGCCAACTCTCCAATTACATTGTCCCGGTCACCAAAATCCTCGTCGTCCAACTCAAGCAGCGCGGCCATAATTGAGCAGTCAATCATGGTGCCCGTGAGCCATTCGCAACTGGAGGCATAACCTGCGCACCATTTAATGTTTGTGCCTTCGATGCAAACTTGAATGGATGTCGTTTCTTTTCCGACAAAACATGAGCCCAGCATGATTCCGGTGATATTGCTGGATTTCGAATATTTCCCAATTTCCAATAGCAAATCAAAGATATCAATACCCGCAATTTTCTTTTTGTAGCCGTGGGCTGCAATATATACCACGGTGCTCTCAAAGCGGCACTTGCACAGATATGCTAAAGCTTTCTTAAAACTACTCTTATCGTAAAAATTTGCGTGATAGACTTCAGTATCGCCGGCATACTTAGCAATCCCTTCGACAAAGGGCAGCACACTACTCCGGTTCGAGTCATCAGTGTCCAACTCCCATGGGCACTCTAATACCAGAATTGCACGATTTGACTTATGTTGCCGCTTCATAGTTAAAGCATCCTTTTGGAACCTACCAAAGTAATCTATGGTCACTTAATATAATACTGAGGCCGTTGATCTAGAGTACGATCAAGCCCAGCCTAACGAACCTAAAGGGTCTTAGAGTCGTGACACGTCATGTTGTAACAAAATCCTCAGGAAAGGCTTCCCGTATCCCCATCCACAGTAACAACCAACTGGTTTCTCTGGAGTCACTTTTTGACTTCGCCCGGCGTCGCGTCAGGATTTTCAACTCACTTTCTTTACGTTGCTTGGCTTCCACAGGAGAGACTTTCAACCACACAGGTTTCGAGTCACCCCACGGGGTTTTCCACTCAAGCGTGGTCTCCAGCTTGGCGGCCCGTATTGACACATGGGCAGGTGCGGAGTCTCGTCTGAGTAACAACCATGCCTTTAATGCTTTTCGGCACTCCACCTCGAGAGTCTTGTAGTTGTCGATTGTGAATTCGATGGCATAGTCATCCGCATCGACCAGGCGGACACGAAACCGTCGCGGTTTTCCTTCAGTCAGTCTGTGCTCACTATCTTTCTCGACATCCTGTGTAACAGGAGGTTGGTACTGCTCTGCCCAGGACAAACGCTTGCTACGGAGTTGCTGCCGGTGGCTGTACAGATAGCGGCCCAGAGCGACAGCCTGTTGCCGAACCTTATGCAGGTCGCGCTGCTCGCTGTCGACCGACACTTGGTCTTCCCGCAACATGTCGCCCTGAATGAGCAAGTCTGGCGTTTCGATACCCGCCATATTGGCATCCGCCAATAGCTGCGCGGCCCAAGCCATGTTGGCTTCACTGATGAGCCCCACATGCAGTGGAGTGTTGCCCCACATTGCATGGTTTTCATGGCCTTCACACGCCGAGTAGGTGAAACAACCTACCGCAGACAACCCTTTGACCAGCAGGGCAACATGCGTGTCGAGTACGGCGACAGAAATCTTCTGGCCATGCATACGGCGTTTGAAGTTACTTGGTCGTACCTCGAACAGATTACCGCCGGACTCCCGCTGAACATGCCGAGAGCAAAACAGCTTCTCGACTTGCCAAGGCACGAGGCGCTGATCACCTGCATCCAGACGTAACGGCCGGTTGGCGGACGATGTTCTTTTTAGGCCACCCAGATCGAGTTGTTCGAGCATTTCCCGAAGAAACTCACTATCCGACTGGTCGTGGCCGGCTGGAAGACTAAGGCGACTGCCGCTCTTGTAGTCGTGCAAATACGCATTATCAGTCAGGTAAATATCCTGTCCGACGGTTTCGATTAAAAAGCCCCGATCCAGTAGTGCAGACGAGAGGAAAGAGAAGAGTTCACTCATTGGACGCTCCAGAAAAAAGCCTTATGCCGCAGTAGAACGTATGGATCGCTGAAAGCGAGCCAATCGTGGCTGTACGTTAGGTTCAGGTTTCCAAGCTCACCTGGTGAGCGCACTCATACTGTGTCGACGCTTGCTTGAGTTTTTCGGCGATCTGCTGACGCAGACTTTGCGGTGCTTCAATTATCAAGGCGTCGCCTTGGGAAAGAATCCACCACTGCAATTGCCACGTATCACTGATCGTGGCCCGCAGACGGTAACCCTCCGGGAGTTTTTCCAGGGTCATATCGGACGACAAAGGCGTCTCCCGAAGCAAGCGCGCTAGGCTGTCACTAAGCCGGGCCTGCAGGCTGATTTTGACCGTACTGCCGAACTGCAAGGCATTGCTGGCCAGGTACTTCTGCAGATTGAAGTCATCCAGGCCCAGGGCAGGGCTCGGCAGAGTTTCGGCTTGGCGAAAACGATGGACAGCGTACTGGCGGACATCGGCATAGGGTGGCGACGTACCGATTAGATAGGTGATGGGGCCCCGCTGCACCAAGGCCAGAGGATTGAGCACCAGCTCCCGTTCCTTATCGTTGTGGGCCGAGTAATAGCGGCATTGCAGTTGTTTTTCCTGCAACAAAGCAGCCTGCAAGGTTTCCAGAATTTTTTCCGGCGTATTCGGTGGCAGCAGGCTCAGATCGGGGCTGACACTCGCTACTTTGCCCAGCCAGCGTATTGTCTGGTTGTCCTGCGCCAGGCTTTCCAGTTTTTTCCTGGCGAACCGAAAGCGCGGCTCCAATGCCCTCAACATGCTACTTGGCAAGAGCGGTCGGATCGCATCTTCGACCAAGACAAGACTCAGGGCCTCGCCCATGCTTATGCCTGGCAAGCTCACACTGGCCCCCTCGGCCCAATACCATCCATAAGGGGTGCCTTTATCGTTACACTGCAGGGGGAATAGTCTGGATAGCGCGACCAGGTCACGCTCGATGGTGCGCTTACTGACTTGGTAACCAGCCTCCTGCATTCCATCCAGCAATTCCGTCGTGGTAAGCCCAGGGCTACGAGAAGGGATTTTCTGCAGCAGATCCCATTGCCGGGTTGTGGCGTCGTGTACTGATGAAGATGGCAAGACTGGCTCCCTGTCAGTTGTAGTGAGGCAAGCATGATGATCCTCACCAATATACGTGGCAATTGGACATTATGGCGACCAGCTAACGCGGACATCCGCTCGCTCGACCATTCAACCTTTCCCAGTGGCAGAAGACCGGGTAGAAACAGCTAGTTCACGAAGCCGATAGGACGCTGCACAGGCATCTTGAGGCGGCTTTCCGCAAGCAGGGCTTGAGCAAGCTCTTCTGCGCTGGCAAATGGCTTGAAGCGCGCACGCCGAGCAATCAGGGCGAAATCACCTGGAGTCAGGTTGACCTCCCTCGAGAGCCGCAAGCCGCTGGTCTTGGCGGGATCCTTGAGTTTTAGGGTTTGTAGATGTGCATTGAACAGCGTCTGGATCTGAAGGGGTTTCAGAAAGCCAAAATGAATCTTCAAATCGAATCGGCGCAGCGAGGCTTCGTCGAGGTCGCGCATCAGATTGGTGGAGGCGATGAACAGCCCTCGATAGCTCTCCATCTGCGTGAGCATTTCATTGACCGCCGTGACTTCCCAGCTCTGGGTGGCTTTCTTCCGATCCTGTAGGAAGCTGTCCACTTCGTCGAGCAGCAATACCGCCTGCTCATCGCTGGCTTTCTCGAAGGCCTTGGCCAAGTTCTGCTCAGTCGTGCCCACAAAAGGTGAAACGAGATCGGACACCCGCTGCACCATCAGCGGTTTCTTCAGCTCTTGCGCGAGCCAGTGACCGAAGGCCGTCTTGCCCGTCCCCGGCGGGCCATAAAAACACAGGCGCGCCTCCGGGTGCTTGCGTAGGCCATCAATCAATCCGTCGAGGGAAATATCCGCATTGATCAGACTCGGGGAGTAGTAGCTCGGCAGCTGCTGCACCTGGTGACGACCGAGTTGTTCGAAGCCCTGGGCTTTCAGCGTCGCATCAACCAGGCACTCGACCGTGGCATCCAGGCGCTTTCCCGCACGTGGGTGCAGGTTACGTGCGATACGAGCCGCCCGGGCGATTACGGCGGGGGTCATCTCCTCATGCTCGACCAGTTTCTCCACCAGTACCTCGCCCAGCCGGTCGCCACCGCACTCTCGGACAATTTGTTCCCGTTGGCTCTTGGGTGGGTTGGGCAGTTCGATGACCACGTCAAAGCGGCGGATGTAGGCGTTGTCCAAGCACTCAATGTCGTTGCTCAGCCAGAAGCAGGGCAGACTGTTCTCTTCCAGCATGCGATTGATCCAGCCTTTCTGGGTTTTGCTCTTGCCAGAAAAAGGCAATGGCGAGGTGTCAAAGATGTCCTCAATTTCATCCAGCAGTAATAGGGCCTTCTGCGACTGCAACGCACTCATTGCCGAACGCAGGGCGCACAGGCGTTGATGGGCGCTGACTGGGTCGCCGTCGCTGTCGGTACAGGCGATCTCGTAGAGCGAAGCCCCGAGCAAGCGGGCAAGCAGGCGACTGAGTTGGGTCTTGCCGGTGCCGGGCGGGCCGTACAACAAAATGTTCACACCACGACGGCCTTCGGCTAAGGCTTTTTTCAGATAGATGGTGGCAATTTCAAGAGATCGTCCCAGATGGTGGTAATCCTTCTCGCTCAGATGACCGGGCGGGCTGAGACGGAAGGCATACTTGAACAGCTCAATGGGCTGCCCATGGCTGAAGCGCAACTGCTGGAGAAAATCAGAGCTTTCAATGACCAAGCGGCTGCTGAGGGTACTCACGGTGCAGGATCGCGCATTGACCTCAATCAGTCCGGCACGCGCTAACCGCCCCTCATTGGCCAGGTAGGGAGCAACATCCTGTTGAGGGATATCGAGAAGTGTGGACAGTACCCTCATCGTTCGGTTGAAACCGAGCGCACCGAGTTGGTCTGAGGCATCGTTGAGGCAGGGATCGGTATGCAGTAGTACGCAGAAAGCCAGTATGCGCTGCTCGATGGCATCTAACCCGATCAGTTGGCCCAGCGCCTGTACATTCGCCTGCAGCCTGTCTGGGTAACCTACTACAGGGAACGCCAAGTCGAAGGCGAGGCGCTCGCGCTTGAGTCGGCGCAAGGCCGGCGCCGGACTGAAATCATCGGCATCCACCAACTCTTGCAGGCCGAGTTCTGCAGCGATTTCATCGTCGTTGAAATGATGCCGCTGAATGAAGTTTCGGTGTCCGCCGAGATCGAGCATCAGCATAAACACCCATTTCAGGGACAGCGCACACGTATCGGAGGAGTGTGGCCCTGATGCGCGAAGGGTGGTAGAACTGGCCGAACGACGACGTATGGGCATGAGGCATATCCTGTACCGAATGTAGCGTCATTCTGGCGCAGGAGCGCGTCATCTTATGTCGCAACCATATGGAAGCAGCTCTAATCTCGTCTAGCGACAGCTTGCGATCATCTGTGCGTTGTAGATGGTTCAACCGTGCATATCTTTCTTGCTACCCTCCGAGTCACCTACGCCAAAAGGACATTGCCCGTGACTATCCCCACCCCCAGCCAAATTGCTCTGTCCACCTTGGAACAGGCGCAAGGCATCATGCTTCAATGGTTTGTGCCTGAAGGGATCTCCGCCGAGCAGGCCATGGAAAAACTACTCCCAATATTGGACAACCAAACACTGATGCACGCGATGCGCGAGCTCCGTAAAGAGATGGAAAAAAAGCCTTAGCTGCAGTGAGTTCAACCAACTATCCCTGCACTGTGCATGCTTAGTACCTGCCGGCCAGGAAGTAGACTCCCCACCTTTCAATCGCATCGTGATCTCGTTCTGATCAGGTGAATCGCTTGCTAGTTGGCGGCCGCATTGCACTGCAAAGGCGTTAAGCCGCGATCATGCGCTTAGTCCAGCCGATATACCTTCGCTGACATGAGCCATTCGTCTGTGTAGTGGATGTGCCGGCACGTCTGCCAAGCCGATCACCGACGAGCTCGATACAGCTCAAAATACTCGGCCAATACGCCTTTAGCCGTTTCAAACTGCGCAGTCGACAGTTCTTTGGCTACCGCGTCCCGTAACTTACCTACGCCATTCATAAAAACGCCATTCTTAATGGAGAGCGAGAGCCAAACATAGGCGCATTCATAATCCTGGGTAACGCCTTCACCATTCTTGTACAGCCCCCCAAGAACGTATTGGGCCCAGGCATGCCCCTGCTCAGCGGCTTTGCGGTACCAATCTGCGGCCTGTGCAAAGTCTTTCGGGACACCTCGTCCTTTTTTGTACAAGCGTGCGAGGTTGTACTTCGCCCAAACATAACCTTGCTCAGCGGCTTTGCGGTACCACACTGCGGCCTCTGCGAAGTCCAGCGGGACACCGCGTCCCTTCGTATATAACTCTGCAAGATCATGCTGGGCTAATTCATACCCCTGCTCAGCGGCCTTACGGTACCAAACTGCCGCCTCGGCAAAGTCTTGCGGAACACCTCGTCCCTCCGCATAACACTCAGCAAGGGAATGCTGGGCAGGTTCATACCCCTGCTCAGCGGCCTTACGGTACCAAACTGCCGCCTCGGTAAAGTTCTGGGGCTCAATTTTGCCGTAAAGATTCGCAAAGGAATTTTGAGCCCAGGCATCGCCCTGTTCGACGGCCTTGCGATGCCAACCCACGGCCTTCGCGAAATCCTGCGAAACCCCTCGTCCATGCGCGTACAAACGAGCCAGCGCAACTTGGGCCCACTCGTAGTCCTGTTCCGCAGCCTGTAGATACCACGATGCCGCTTGCGCGAAGTTTTCTTCCTTCTCATACAGACGGCCCAAAGCGTGTTGCGCGAAATAATTCCCTTGGTCGGCGGCCTTGTTATACCAAACCAATGCTTTGGTGGAGCTTTGCTTCACCCCATCGCCCTTCTCATAGAGCTCACCGAGAGAAAGTTGGGCCCAGGCATGTCCCTGCTCGGCGGCTTTACGGTACCAAGCGCCAGCTTTTTCAAAGCTTTGCCGGACGCCATCCCCCTGCTTGTATAGGTCGCCCAGGGAGTCCTGAGCAGAAGCATCACCTTGTTCAGCGGCTTTGCGGTACCACGCGGCGGCTTTGACCAGATCCTGAGTAATGCCTTCGCCATCTTCGTAAAGACGAGCCAAGGCATACTGAGCCTCCGCAAGTGCCTGCTCGGCGGCCTTTTGGTACCACGTTGCCGCCACTTCAAAACTTTGCGGAACGCCTTTGCCCTTTTTGTACAGATCGCCCAGCGCATACTCGGCCCAGTCGACGCCTTGTTCGGCGGCCTTGCGATACCAGCTGGCCGCTTTCGCCATGTCCTGCGGGACACCTTGCCCACACTCATAAATGCGTCCCATGGTGTATTGAGCCCATTCATCGCCCTGCTTGGCGGCCTTGCGGTACCAACTGGCCGCTGTCACAACGTTCTGCACGACACCCTCACCGTTTTCGTACATAGCTCCAAGGGTGTACTGGGCAGAGGCATCGCCCTGCTGAGCCGTTTGGCGAAGACTGTTCACGAATGACCGCTCCCTGATCTGCATTGAAGGTGCTTGAGCGTAAGCCCCAGCGATAAGTTGCAAAAGGCTATCACTTAGTGAAGGTGGCGCGCCTGCGATAACGCGCAACGTGTAATTGGCGATTATGGTCAATTGCCCCCCACGTCCGGCAGGGTGGTGGCAGCCACTCACCAGTTATCGGCCACCCACGCCGCCACCTGCGCTATACCGGACTACCGGGGACTGGTTAAGGCAAGCGAGGGCGGGTGATGAAACGGGCCATCGAGCAGGAGACGTTGCAGGCTTTGGTCGAAACCGGGGCGGCGCGCGAGTTTCGGGTGCTGCGGGAGGGCGAGGTCTGGCGCCTGGAATTGCGCCTCGGTGCCAAGTGGCTACCGGTACGCTCGCGGCGCGAACCGATCAGGTATTGGCGTTCACTGACGGCGGTGGGACGGTTCTGCGAAGGCGTGGGCATCAAGCTGCTGACGGTCGAACTCTAATGAAAGTCGCATTAACCAGGTATCTGACCTGTAACCGTCGCGTCTTGCAGTGCCGCCGCATAGCGATCCAATAGCGCCACCTGGCTGCGGGCTTTGAGTGCATGCAATCGTTGTTTCAGGCGGTCACCTTCGGGATGCGCACAGGCAATCAAGCGCCCCACACGGCCCATTACACGGCGAACCAAAGGCTCCAGCTCTGACCAAGTCATACCCTGCGTTGCCTGATCTTCCAACTGTTTCACGGCTGACCGAATCGCCTTTCGCTCGGCCTTAGGTATGCCTGGGACTGCGTTGAAGATCGTCAAGCCGGTAACGGTCAAAGGCTCGAATCCATTTTTGGAGAGCACCGTTTGTCCGCGCTTGCGAATATGCAGCTTTGAACGCTTCTGGTAGCAGCCCTTCTGCGCCAGCATGTTGGTGACTGCCGAGACGATGCTTGTTAGCGCTGATGAATCGAGGGGCTTAGTGGATGTGATGGTGATGTCATCCGCGAACCTAGAATAGTTGAGCCCCTGCGTATTCAACTTGGCCACCAATGCCGGCTCGATATCCCAGAACACGAGGTTGGCTATATAGCCACTGCTGCTGGCTCCTTGCGGCACCACGCCATGGCGGGTGGTCAGCAGCGCCAAGATGCCTGCCACCGTTTCGGAAAACCCGAACAAGCCCACGAACAATTGCTGAACATGCTGCGTCTTGATGGACGGAAAAAAGTCCTTAATGTCCTGCAGCACCACGCACTGAGCACGACCATGGATGTGCGCATTGGAATAAATACTGCGGCGTTTAACCGGATCCTTGATCCCGCCATGGAGATAGCCTGGAAAGCGAACGCGAGCCAGTAGTCGATCAACGATCTTGCGCTGAATGGCTTTCAACGGCTCGTAGGCATCATAGGTATCACGGGGAGTGCCGTCTTTCTTGGTTTGCGGCACATGACGGTACAAGTTGGAGCTGCGCTTGGCCAAACTTTCGAGGAGTTCGGCGGGTTCGCCAAGGGTCAACGACAGCGCCTTCAGGCTGTAGATCGGTTTGAAGGGATAAAGCGGAGCATCCATTTCCTGTCCCCGAAATGACGTGAGGCCGATCACTGGATCGGCCTCACTAGAATTCGAATGATGTGGTTTGTTGCGTCATGAGATTACCTCAAAAATTGTCTCTGCATTTTCGCAGATCCAATCCCAAGCAATCACAGCCTTTTCCAAAATCCAGATGTAGTACGGAATACGTTTGGCCACTTTGGCTGCCTTGACAGACAAAGTCTTTAGACGATTTCCCCACTTGTGATCTTTCTGCTGAGGGGCTGCTTCCACTTTAACGCGGGCATCTTCAGTGTTGTGCATGTGCTGATCGATACGAATACCGACAGCTTTCTTTACTTTCTTCATGGTTACAGTTCCTTACGGTGGATTACTCCGCCGCCAGGTATTCCGGGCCGAATGGAACTTTGAAGATGCCGCTACAAACCACAGTTCTGCTTATCAAATCCTTGATAAGCCGTCCGCCGCATTTCTGTCGATTAACCGAAGGAGCGTCGCTGACAGCCTCGTGACGTTTGCCACGAAACCCTCAGCGCTGAGCACATCGGGGTGACGACAGGTGTGGGGCGAAGGTAGCTCTGGAGAACACCAAAGCTGGTCAGTTTCCCGACCACCAACTGCAAACCCGATTCATAACCATGTTTAAAGAGCACCTGGGCGGTAACACCCAGCAATGACAGTTCTACAGAACAGGGAGAAGGTTTTCAACCTGAAAAAATGTCACCAGCCATGTCTAATGGCCGGTGACATATGCGAATCAGATGTCGAGGGGAGGGAGGGATTGCACGATTTTCATGGTTCCTAGGCTTACCGTCACCACGCGCTGGAACAGCTCCAGCGGGTATTTTGAATTGCCTATGGTCTCGATGGCCCAATCGTTGGCGTCATTGACGATGTTGCTGGTTTTATCTGTACGCACAGCTTGGCGCTCCATCACCCAGTCCAGTGCAGCCTTACCGTTGACCACATAATCCCACGCCGCCTCGGGGATCCCCTTGATGGTGATGCGGTGGTTGTAGATGACAGTGGTCTTGTCGCCCTTCTTGGCAAACTTCATCTTCTCCACGCGGTAATCCGCATTGGTCAGCGTGCCCTTGGCTTCGATGCTCAATGGGTACGGCTCGACGGTTTCGTAATTAAGGTGAAGGTCAGCCAGGTCGCGGCCCGCTTTGCTGAAAGCCCAGAAATCGAAGGCTTTCTTCACTGCTGGAATGCGCGGGAGTTCCTTGCTCAGGTTGTCGTTAAAGCGTTCGCGGTAGTCGGAGGAATGGAGGATACCGTAGACGTAATAGAACAGGTCTTCCTTACTGATTTGCTCGCCAGGATAAGCCCCTTGGAAGTGAGCCAGTCCTGAATCTGTGATGGCGTCACGACGGCGCAATCCACCTTCAGTTTGCTCGGCAAAGAGGTCGTCTTTTGAGGCTTGGGCGGCTTCGTCGTAAAGGTAGAGAGGGAAGCACTGCGCCCCTCCATCTGTCTGCTGCTCCAAAATAGAGTTGGTTATCAGCGCAAACTGGCCATCACCACTCCAGCGCTCTTTGAAAGTGATTATCAAATTCTGCGCAGACGGAACCGGGAATAGCCTCGGCATTTGCAAGACCATCTCATTCAAGCGTCTGTCGAAATACATCCATTGTTTCGTAAATGGCCTATACGTCGAGACTGTTATCCGTTCGGCATCAAAACCGAGTGGTTTGTTCTTGATGGCGTCAGCTCGTAGTGATCGTGACCAGCTGATAAGTGTGGAGTCCTTATCAAGGAAATCAGCAGCCACACGCTCTCTTGTATGCCTTTCGGCAACGGAATGAACAGCATTGAATCGAGATAACTCTGAACAATATTTTCCGATCAAACTGCCCACGTTGCGTATAAGCGATGTTTTTGAATAGTTAAAAACCCAAGCATCCCTGTTGGTTTGAACACCGCCAGAATAGTTGTCGAATATTTTGAGGCCGTCGCTTTTCTTGTCCCCGATTACAATAAACTGACCAAAGCTGCTATCACGCTGCTTCAACCAGTCTCCGTGTTCGTCGGGGGTGATATGACGCCACTGTTCGATACCGGCCAAGCTGGCGTAGTTAGCAATCTTTTCCAGCTTTTCTTCGCGGCTGAGATAGTCGCCTATATCTTGAAAATGAATCTGGCCTTGTTCAGTAGCGCTGGGATTTTTAACCAAAAGAGAAATGGCAATCGGGGCTCGGCTGCCCATGCCGAAAACATTGTCTTTTTCTTTGCGCCGCGTTTCACCCGAAGTACGAGCGTTTCCACGTAGGTGGAACACATAAAGGCTGGAAAACTCATCGGTTAAGCATTTACGCAGGCCGTCGGCGGTATTTGCCTCGATCCAACCGGCATTAGTGACAAACCCGATGATGCCAGCATTACCGATACGATCACTGGCCCAGCGGATGGCACGGATATAGCTGTCGTATAGGGCGTTTTTGTTGTTCGCACTGGAGCGTGCGGCATAGGTGTCACGAATACGTGCGTCCAATGATGGATATCCCACATTGGCATTGTTAGCGTTGGCATCACCCTGACCCACTGAATACGGGGGATTACCCACGATCACCCGAATATCCAGTTCCTTTTGCCTCTTACGGCGGGCGCTGTTGTCTTCCAGCAGGGCGTTTACCAGATCGTCCTTCTCATACATCTGGAAGGTGTCGGTGAGGCAGATGCCCTCAAACGGCGTGTACTCGTCGATCACTTCGCCGTGGTAGGCCGCTTCGATATTGATGGTGGCGATGTAGTAGGCCAGCAGTACCAGCTCATTGGCGTGAATTTCGTGCTTGTACTTGTGCGATAGCTCTTCCGGCTTGATCAACCCCGACTGGATCAGGCGGGTGATGAAGGTGCCTGTACCGGTAAAAGGGTCAATGATGTGAACGCCCTTGCTGCCGAGGGTCTGGCCGAATTCCTGTTGCAGTAGATGATTGACGCTGTGAAGGATGAAGTCCACCACCTCGACCGGTGTGTAAACGATGCCTAGGCGCTCAGTCATTTTGGGGAATGCGTTACGAAAGAACTTATCGTACAGCTCGACGATAATCTTCTGTTTACCCTGGGCGTTGTTGATACCGGCAGCGCGTTGACGCACGCTGGCATAGAACTTATCTAGGGTGTCGGCTTCCTTGGCCAGGTGGTGTTCATGGAGCGCGTCCAGCACACCCTGCATAGCCTTGGACATGGGGTTGTGATTGGCAAAGCTGTGTTCGTCGAAAAGCGCATCGAACACCGGCTTGGTAACCAGGTGCTGTGCGAGCATTTCGACAATCTCGCCATCGCTGACGCTGTCGTTAAGGTCGTCACGCAGCTCGGCGGCAAAGGCGTTGAAAGCTACCTTTTCCTGGGTGTTAACCGGGTTCTCCAAGATACCCTGGATGCGGTCGATGTGTGTACGGGCGATCTTGGCGATGTCGTTGGCCCAGTCTTCCCAGTGATGGCGGTTTCCGCACTTATCGACGATCTTGGCGTAGATGGCCTTTTCGATTTCCCCCACTTCGTAGGTCAACTCGGCTTGCTGGGTCATTTGGCCTTCGGCATCGTGTTTTGGGCGCTTTTCGCCAATGCCATACTGGCCTTTGCCGGCCTTGCCGCTGCTAGTACCGCTGGATTTCTTCGCTTTCTTGTCAGCCTTGTCCGTGATGGCGATGACTTCCATCTTGCGCGGGTCTGAGCCGATCAGGTCGAGCTTGTTGACCATTGCGTCGAAACTGTCGTCGTGGGAGCGCAACGCCTGGAGCACCTGCCAAACCACTTTGTAGGTCTGGTTGTCGTTGAGGGCTTCATGAGGCTCCATGCCAGCTGGAATGACCACAGGCAGCACCACATAGCCGCGCTTCTTGCCCGGTGCGTTGCGCATCACACGGCCCACCGATTGCACCACGTCCACCTGTGAGTTACGCGGAGTGAGGAAGAGCACGGCATCCAGCGCCGGAACGTCCACCCCCTCTGACAGGCAGCGCACGTTGCTGAGAATGCGGCAGGTATTAGCTGGAGCTTCTTCCTTTAGCCAATTGAGCTTGGCTTCCTTCTGGCTGGCATTCATGCCGCCATCGACGTGTTCGGCCTCACAGATGATTCGCGAAGCTTCGTCGATTTCTTCAGACTCCTGGTAAGCCTCCACCACCGACTGAAACATGCTTGCGATGTTGATCGAGCTGACCTTGTGCTTGGTGCCCTTGTAGTTGGGCGAGATGACTTGGCAGAACGCCACAGCGCGCTTCATTGGCTCGCCGTCACCCACCAACTGCTCGGCTAGCCCCTGTTTGGCCAGCGCTTTCCAACAGCCGACGATTTTGGCCGCGTCGTCGACCTTGAGCTGGTTGTCTTCGTCTCTCAGCAAGTCCTGGAGACGGCGACTGATGGCGCTTTCTTCGACGGTGAGTACCAGCACTTTGTAGTCGGTGAGCAGGCCGCGCTGAACGGCTTCAGAGAAGTTGATGACGAATAGCTCTTTGCCATACAGCGCATCGTCATCCATCGAGCAGAGGGTGACTTCGCCGGACTCGGCCTTAATCTTTGCATTGTCGCCATAGATACGAGGCGTGGCAGTCATGTACAGGCGCTTGGCGGCGCGGATGTAGTCTGCATCATGGATGCGCACGAAGGTGCTTTCATCATCCTCGCCAAATGTCGCGCCAGTGGTGCGGTGCGCTTCATCGCAGATCACTAGATCGAAAGCTGGTAGACCGTGCTCATGCTGGGCACGGCTGATCACATCGATGGAGTGATAGGTTGAAAACACTACGCTCATGTGTTCCGCATCGTGACGTTTAGGCATTTCCGCAGCGAGACGATCAGCCTTAGTAGTGGCCGGATAACGCAGCTCGTGAGTGAAGACTTGAACGGCGTCGTCTTCAACCTTGCGCTTCTTACCAACGTCGCTGTCCGAGCAGACGGCAAAGCTGTGGAGCGGGGTTTCGCTTTCCTGCGTCCACTCGGTAAGCGACTGCGACAACAGCGACAGGCTGGGCACTAGGAAAAGTACGCGCTTGCCCTTGCCAGCCTGCTGCTCGGCAATCTTCAGACTGGTGAAGGTCTTGCCAGTACCGCAGGCCATGATCAGCTTGCCACGTTCGGCGTCCTTGAGGCCTGCTGCCACAGCATTAAGCGCTGTTTGCTGGTGCTCGCGTAATTGCTTCTTGGCCTTTATCACAATCCTTTGCTTGGGCTGATACTTCGCCCAGTCAATCTGACTGTCTTCCAGTGCTTGCAGGTCGATTTTACTGACAGGGGGCTGCTGGCCCTGCAAGGCATCCTCGGCGTGCTCACTCCAGTTGTTGGTTGTGGTGACGATTACTCTGTGCGTGAACGGCGCTTTGCCCGAGGCGGTGAAGAAGCTGTCGATGTCCTTCTTCTGGACTTTATAGTCCTCTGCATACAGCTTGCATTGGATGGCATGGTACTCGTCTGTGCCTCGGGTTTTGGCTACCAGATCGATACCAGCATCCTTGCCACTCAGGCCTCTTTCTTTGGCCCACTCTGCATACGTCCACACCTGGTCGTAGAGGTCGCGGTAGGTGGCCTCGTTGCGCAGATAGGCGCAGATCAACTCTTCGAAGTAGGTGCCTTTTTCACGTTCGGTGACGGAGGCTGAACGGTAGGTGCCGAGCAGGGCAGATAAGGCGGACATGAAGAATTCCTTTTAATTACTGCTAGCGCACGTCTGGGCGCAAAATTTTTCCAGTCTACCAATAGACGCCTCTATCAGCAGCCAAAAAACCCCAGGAGATACGAGATCTACTGGGGTTTTTTAGCCACTAACTGTGGTCGAACCACTTAACTTTGACCGATGTGACAAATAACTTTGCCCACCTACAGCAGCCAAGCAGCCAAGCAGCCAAGCAGCCAAGCAGCCAAGCAGCCAAGCAAGGATGCGATTTGTTTCGATGAAACCGCAAGGTTGTCCCATTAGGTCGCCCATCAAATCATTGGAGACTGGCCCCGAGCCAGACATGCGTTGTTGCTTGGCTACCCTTGGAACGAACACATTTCCCTCAGACATCTTTGAAGCTCTGTTTGGGTCTGGGCGGAGCTGAGCCCAAGGTCGGGTACGCAGGCAATGAGATGTTGCGCTGCCCCCTCTGCCCATCCTTGTACATCGTCATCAAGGGCGATCCAGTGCCGAAGCTTTGAGCGGGCAGCGTAGCGGCAGATCTGGTCGTATCTTGTCCTCCCGTCCCATTGGTTTTCATCCACCCAGCCTTTGGCCATCGAGCTATGCCACGTGGCACCGATAACTCGCTCTCGCAACTCAAGAGGTAGAAAGCCAAGTGCTCGCTTATAGCCAAGATGCCGGACCCAACCAGTGCTCAATACCAACGAGATCATTGGAAAATCGTCGAGTAGTTTGGCAAGAATTGGCGCCCACATAAAAAGCGTACCTTCGGCTTTCAGTGTCGGCCCTTGGCGTGACAAGTAGACGGCGTCGGGGTGTAAGACGCCATCAAAATCAAGAAAAAGGATGTGCGTACTCCTCTGCACCGATGCTTCTCCCGTAAATGGCCCTCACCAAATGGCTTGAGACCGATGGATCATGGCGTGTTCTCCACTCACTTTGCTTTCTCCAGTGGTTTCTGTGGGTGAGGAGTTATTCGTCAAAAATCAGCGCCTGGGGCCGGCAGTGCCTGTGATAGCCTCAATTTTGGTGTAATCACCGAAGGCCTGAAAATGATAAAGATAGCGCGGTCACTCGAAGAGCAAGAGTTCCTGCACGCGCTGGAAATTAGAATGCACGCTCGCAATCGCCTCATAGCAGCTGTTTATGCTGCATCCCCTGCGGAGCTTGAGCGTGCGGCGGATACCATAAAGGCAGCACTTCGCGGGTCTGGCCCACCGGCCCGCCCCAGAAGCTTTAAATCGCTAGAGGACGAAGAGAGGAATTCGAAACCTTTTGATTGAATGGATTTCAACCGATCATCGTGCTACATGTTTCTCTTCGTGAAAGCATCTCGATACGGCATCCAGCGAGGTCAAAGCTTTGCCTGAAGAAACACAGCGAGCGCTCGGGAGGAATAGTCTTCGGTTTCCGAGCCCTTTCCCTTTGTTCATCGGTCAGAAGTGACCAACGGCCGATTCCGGATTGAGCTACTTCCTGTCAGAACCTCACTTCGGGTGGGTATTTGAAGAGGGGGGGAAATTGGGTCTGTGATACATCGGGGCTACGGGTAGACCTATATCAGCGGCGCAGTGCCAGCCAGTACCACTCTATAATCGCTCTATAATCGCTCTATAATCGCTCTATAATCGCTCTATAATCGCTCTATAATCGCTCTATAATCGCTCTATAATCGCTCTATAATCGCTCTATAATCGCTCTATAATCCCCTATAAAACCCCTATTCGTAAGCGTCCAACACACTTTCCTACGCCTGTCGTGGACTAAACGAGCGGATCAGAAATCTGCGCTCGACACGCAGCGTCACAGCTCAAATCTCCAGGATTAACCCGTCTCTATCCTTCTGAGCAGCATCGGCAGTACGTCGGCGGCAGCCCCCATCAGCATGAACTCCTTATGCTCACCCATGGCGACGTCAGCCTTGTTCACATGTATAACCGAAGCGCCAGACGCCAACGCAAGGTCGGGAAGGCCAGCGGCAGGCATAACGATCCCAGAGGTGCCAACGGAGATCAGAAGATCGCATTCCTTAACCAGGTGGACTGCGGCCTTCCAAGCTTGGGACGGCAGATCTTCTCCGTACCAGACCACCGCAGGACGCATTTTTCCGTTACAACGCTGACACCGTGGAGGTTCGATCAGAGCTCCGTGATCCGGCAAAGCGGATTGATCGGGTGAAATTACCGCAGTCCGATGGCAGGCGAAGCACTTGGGGAATGCCAAACTGCCATGCAAATGCACGACATTCAACGAGCCGGCTCGCTCATGAAGGTCGTCAATATTCTGAGTGATAACAGAAACTTGACGTTGTGAGTCAGCTATGCGGGATACCGCAAGATGTGCCGCATTGGGCTCTGCTTGAGCAACCCGGAGACGCCGCCACAGATACCATCCCCACACCAATGCTGGGTTTTCCCGAAAGGCCTTGGCCGTCTCTAAATCCCGAGGATCGTAGCCTGTCCAGATCCCAGAAAGTTTTTCGCGGTACGTGGGGATACCGCTATCGGCGGAGATACCGGCGCCCGTGAAAAAGACCACCTTTTTGGCCTTCTGCAATGCGTCTACAGCTTGCTCTATGACAGTCATTGTACCAATCGTCTCCTACCTACCCGCTTTGCATTACAGGGAATGGCGCGGCTCCTGAGCTTTCCGTTGATCCCCTACCTAATGCATCCTGGGCATAACTCCGCGCAACAATTGCTCGAGATCGTCAAGCTCCGGCAGGCCTGCTAGCCCGACGCCGTAGCGGTAACCGCGCCTGGGTTCAGGCCAGCTGAAAATCCCACTTTTTCAACAGAACCGGTAGGTAGCGACCCGTCGTGATGGCAGTCTACCAATCTTCGGTTGATGAGCAAAAAACGGGACCAAATGTACCTATCCCTAATTTTTTCGCTTGCTCTTCAATACGGCCAGCCTGCAGAACATCCTGCTTAGTGGGAAAGTGACGTAAAAGGAAATGAGCGTTTCGTCTAATGCGTTCGGGCACTTCTGTGTCGCGAGCAAGCTCCGTCAGGAACGCGTGAGTTTGTGCGACGGACCTGGTCCGTTCAAATGGCATCGTCATTTAATACTCCACGAGTGAGATCGTCAGTCCAGAGCAAGGCGAGGCGTGAGTGTGTGGAGCTCAAGCGGGTCGCAAAGCGAAGCTGTAGAGGATAGAAAAGCTACGAGTTTTTTGCTTCGACGCCATACATACTGCCGGCAGTGTGCATCTGAGAGAGAAGGGCCAACGACGGGAAAAAAACCTCTTTTTCGCAAATGAGATAAAGCATTAACGACTGATACCCCCAAGACCTTCGCCACTTCCGGGGCAAGAATATAGTTACGCTTGAAATGTTGTACTGCTCCGAGCGTTATGACCTTTGCCGCCCGCCTAGAGCATTGAACAGTTTCGCTACGAAGTCGACCGATACGGACGAGGGCGTAACACACTTCGGATTTTACACCCAGCATCTTCGCCGCTTCGGTGACGGACATGCTCCGTGTGTGTGATGAAATAGAGTGTTTGATAGCTTTTCGTCCAAGCTCGCCAGGATCAATGAGCCATTTGCCAAAATTCAAAAACTCAGATTCCTCTTTGCAAAAAACTGAAATTTCACCTGACTTAATCGCGTTAGCTAATTCTACCAAACCACCAGATGTCGGAAGGTAGTATTTTGCGACTTGAGATATCGTTTTGAAGTCATCGCGTGCGAATGTTAGAAACTCATCAGGAGCTAGAGCAGCTATCGAGGCATAGTCGATAAGCCATCTTTCACCAGCTTGCGGTACTCCACCGACAAACTTTAATAATTTAGCGGTTATAAGTTGTTCAACGCGCTTTTTGCTAAGGCATAATAAACGAGATACCTCACGCAAATTTAGGGGCTCACGTGCAATTGAAGAGAGCTTCCGTGCCTCTTCAATATCTACCACCGTAACAGTTTTACCACAGGAATAGCTAAATTCACGAGCGTCGAGTTCACCTGAAGAATACATTCTTCGAAGAAAATTTTTGGGGAGACCCGTTATCTCCGCCGCTTTATTATATGGAAGCCAGCGATGTTCAATCAGCGTACATTCGCTCAACCGCCGATTCCGCATCGCCAGGGGGCCCGTCCAGTTTTTAACAACGTAATTCTCGAATTCAAGACGAACAAAATCATAACATCGGTCAGTCAGTGATAAAAAAATGTCATTGTAGATTAGCCCAAATGCAGCACCTAATTTTGATGATAGATTTGGTCTACGACGTTGCATTAGATCAGTAAGCAAATCATGAAATGCTTCGGGCCAGCCCATCAAAATCTGTCCAGCCGACTTGGCTAGAACAGGAACTACGATTTGAGAGGCCATTGATGCAACTGTCATGTTCATATGGCATTTACGACTTAACGCTCGCACTCCAAAGCGAACAGCTAAAAAATGGAACTGACTATATGTTAAGGAATTCATATTTATCGAAACTTCATTAAACCTATTCTTCAAACGCCTTTTAAGTTCCTTCGAAAGCCATAATTTCGATTCATCTACTTCAGTAATAGCTGACTTTTCTGAAAATACAGATGACCCACAGTTTTCACAGGTCCTCGTATAAAGTATTTTTGGCGTAACCCTTGCTTGACAAATCGGGCATTCATACAGAAGTTCAACTGCATGGATTGTACAGACCGTATAGAGGGTGAAGTCCCATACCTCACGCCAATAACAACTAAAAGCTAGGCAAGCAGGACAATATTTAGAATACGATAACGTCCAAACTTTTTGATTATTGAATTTTGGCTTTCTGATTTCCTTAATTACATCATACCAACTTGGTGGCTTACGACATTGACCCAACCACGAGCTAACTTCCTCATCTGTAAGACCTTTGAATAGCTTAACGAGCTCACCATTCCATAGGCCATTACATATCCCTAAGCGATGCAGGTAACCCAGCAAACTTTCGTCATGCTCCGGCTCAGGATTTATCAAAAGGCCAAACATGGAATATTTTCCTCATTTTGTATTGACGATAAATTTTCAAGCTTCAGCGCCGGGAGCTAAATTCCTGGCGCTGAATTTAATCAAGCTGCAATGGTGTCAAAGTTCTCGAAAGGCTCACGCTGGCCTGTTAAAGCCTTGAAATCAAATGCTGGATCAAATGGATTGCGCTCGTTCGTCGCAGAGCTCCAAACCTCATCCTTAAAAGCTTCCGAAAGTATTTCCAAGTTAATACCCTCGGCATGGCGATGCTGGACCAGCCATACAGAACGATCTACGACCTTAATTAGATAGTCTATCAATCCAAATGAACCTAGATAGAAACGTTTAATCATTTCATTAGTTGAAAAACTAATGGACTTCACCGGCAACAATTCTTGAATTACCCGGAGCAGCGTTGCAAAATGGGCCCAAGAAGTTTCAGTAATCATGAACCGGTTGTAATCGACTGTAGCGGAGAATCTTCGCCGTAGTTGTTCGTTCGCCAAAAGTAAGCGTTCAGTTCGCTTTAGGCCAACGAGGACAAACGTAATGCTTGTTTCATTCATCAAACTCTTGATCCAATCCGCCGCCTCGTATGCATCATTACGCTTGTAATCCACGAGATGCTGAGCCTCGTCCAAAACGACGACCTCAACGCCGAGACTACTCAAAAGCAGAACAATCCTTGAAAATTTCGTTTCCGCAGAATGGCTACGGGAATCTGCGTAAGGATCGTTCATTGCGGTCAGCAAAGCCGTTGCCAAATTCTTCTTGGTTGGAGAGGAGGGAATTTCGACGCTGAGCACAGCGCGGTGGCCAGGTTTAGGCGGGTTGGTAGATTCCAGTTCCCTGACATATTCTGTGATCAATGTGCTTTTCCCCACACCGCTCGGCCCCTGGATAACAAGTCCCTTGCTGGCACCTGTGCGAAGTGTGTCTCCATGTACCTCCATAAGCCTGGTCAGGGCCCGCTCCGCTTGCGGACTAACGATGAAGTGATGCCTCAACGAAAACTGGATTTGATCTTCCTCACGACGGCTCATTATTCAGTCTCCCAGCAGGTTGACGATGAACAACTCTGAATGTTGTGCTTACATCAGTCGCAATGGGCATATCCAACCATTCCATGCTGACTGAAGAGAGTGGCAACTTAACGTTTGGGAGTTTCCAACCATCTTTATCTAACTTGGCACGAGTTACTGCCCGGCGTTGCCGTAGCTTTTGAGAATGGCGAGCGTAGTCCACGTCTTTTTCCAAATCGCGATAGCACTGATGTATCTTTTCAAAACTTGGTTTATCGTCACCTTTCGCTCGCAATGCATTTTTTGCCGATTTCCATAGATCACGGCTCACTCCAAGCATGCGTTTATCTTTGACTGGCACTTGTAAAAAGACATTTCTAAAACGATCGTGCACCCAAACATGGCTTAGTTCGTCACGAAATCGGACACTGATTTTTTCTTCAGGTGCCATACGCATACTCAATTGCGCAAGTTCAAGTGAATGGTAACCGTGACCGTCTACTTCAATGCCATAGTGATGGACACACACCGACCTCCGGCGCGCGAGAATGCATTCAAGTTCATCTAGATCAACGGGTAGTTTGATGAGCCGATCTGCCTCTGCCGAAGCCCAAACTTGGGCAGGGGTCCTTGCGTCAAGAGAACGGTGAGGGGTTTGATGATATCCGTCGACAATCCATTTCACGATGCTTCGTTCAATCTGCTCAAATGTGAAGCAAGCATGCTTCTCCGAATCGTAGTCTCCCTTTTCTTGAATATTCGAAAACGTCGTTCCAGGTAAACCATGAATCAATCCAGTATTCAGTGTACGGAAAAATCTTTCGACCGAACCTTTCATCTCTGGACCTCTAGATCGGGGATACATAATCTCAATCCCTAGTTCGTTAAACCCAGCAATCAAATCATCGGCATGGAATTCAGCTGCATTATCAGGAACGACTCGCGTGGGTAGTCCATGTGCTCGCCACTCACCCTCTACCTCCGGGAAGCGTTTTAGCAATTCCGCTTTAGGACGAATGGAGCGTTCGATGACGCGAAGAACGGTCTCAGTATTTGGAGCTGCGAGATGAATCAGGTAACCCATGATCATTCGCGAAAACTTATCCAGCACGATAGAGATGTAGGGACGACCAATAATTAGTCCTGTTTCTTCGTCCACTAACAATACATCCATAAGCGTATGATCAATCTCCCATCGATCAAGAATGTCAGTTACTGTGAGCACTCCGATTGCCGTTCTGTGTTTTTTTTTCGCGGCGTGTTTACCCAATCGATGAACATCAACCTCATACGGATCAAGTTTTGCAATGTACCTACGAATGGTCATACCACAAGGTATTTTCAGGTGGCGAGAGGGAAGGCGAGTTGCGTTTTTCTCATCTACACGTTTTTGATACTCGAGAACTACCTTCGAGATATCTGGGCGTTCAGGTTTGAGATAAATCTCATCAATCACGCGCGTCAATATTTCTTCTAGCTCACCAGATATAACGGAGACCCTTCCTTTTTTCGAGTGTTTTGGAACTAGCTTTACAACGTTTCGACCTGAGAATTTTGAGAACCATCTTCTAATTGTAGATATTGACGGGACTCGAATATCTTCCAAGCCTTTTGCTATTTCTAGTATTTTTTCTCGTAAAACGCTTAAACTCGGTAACATATCTTGTCCCTCTGTAAGGCTTTCTAAATATTTACGCCGACGTATAGCTTCTTTACTATGCCTTGGTGGAAAACAAGTCAGATCCGGTGCTACGTTTCTGATAACTGGAATTTCTCCGAGATAAGGTTGGTCATCGCAGATTTCTATCTCACGGCGCTCATAACCGATATAGAATTCGCTTTCCTTTAACTTCGTTGGCTCTCCGAGTTCATCAACGAAAAGTAAGCGTCTGTCCACAAGGCGCCGTTGTAATGTCATTCTCGTGTGGTTGATAACCACAACTAATCTCAACTTAAGCGAAAATGTTTGCATGACGATGTCCTCCTGAAAGAAAGACCTGTGACTCTTCGACCAGGGTTTCTTCTAGATTTATCCCGATAACGCACAGCCCCAACAAACGCCAAGCTTCCATTCGCCCAAATAATGAAATAACGTCGTGAAAAACGTGAGGTTTGTATTTATTGAGTTTTGAGCAAACTTCCGCGTGCTGCTCCGACGAAAGCAATGGTCCACGTCGGTGATATAGAATTTTCTGCAGATTTGTCGCTAATGGCTCTCGCCAAATAAGCTCGTCCGTAACAACTAAAAAATTTCGATTGGTGGCAGGGAAATGTATTGAGGCTGCGCTCAGCTTTTGCTTAACGCTAAGGATTGGAAGCTTTCTCGATGGCTTGACTTCGATCCACCACTCGCTCCCATTTGCTAGAAACACACGCAGATCGGGAACGTAATCTAGGAATGTATCGCCCAAAGGAAGTCGTTCCCTAGAAGGTTGTACTTCATAGCGGAGAACGAACGGAGACAGCTCTAGCAGACGGAAAAAACCGCCCTCTAACTGGGACTCCCAGGCCACAGGATGACCGTTTTTCAGGGATGGGAAATACCCCCTGAAATGACATGAACTGCGGGTAACTACTTTACGTACTGCCATCGAACACCTCCACAGACGTGCACCATCGCTGCGCCTAGAAACCAGGTACAGACCGGTGCTCGAGATCCACAATCGACAGGCAACACTTCCCCGTCGAGCGGCCTCGATAAAGTCGAAATGATGGGAGGGGATTGACAGGCGCTGAAAAAAAGCCGAAATTGCGGTTCTCAAGCCTGCAATATCGCTTCAGATCTGCGCGGTCAAAACCCCTTGGTTTTGGTCGCGTTTTACATTTCACACCTCCAATTGTTCATATTTTTATCCTCTTTGGGCTTGATAGCTTTTTAATTTAAGCTGATTTTTTTTATAGGGTTACGCTCTAAACCTGCGGACTTCAACTGTTGCCGAGTTACGGTTCACTCGAGCACCTTCAAATAACGTCTTGATTTACCTTATAAGATTGCGATTTTTTGAGACAGTTGCGTCTTCAAATAGTATTCCACGGTACGCGTAAAATCTACGATTTGCCACCGAAAAACCTGCACTTTTTTGGCGTTCGGCAGGCAACTTTTGCATTCTTCCTAAGTTAGCAATGTATAGTATTACTCAAAATAGCTAACTTCCTTTAGGTGCTGTTTTTCAACAAAACCGTGCATTTCTTCAAATCAATTTTTTCGATTCACATATATCCGTAATTGAAATTCTTCGCTTCTTAGTCAATTAATACGCTCAGACTTTCAACGCCCTTGGATTACTAATTCTCGGAGATATTTGTTTGACCTGCGGTTTTGTTACTTCTTTTTGAGTCCAAGACTTGCCAAATCGATAGCTCACCCTTTACCGGGGCAAAAAAAACCCGCTTTCTTAGCGGGCTTTCTTTGTAATGGCTACCTGATAAACAGATAGCGCACCATCTATTTGTGAAAATAAGCAACTATTCTGTGATCCTACAACCGGGATCAGAAGTCCAGGTTGGACACTGCGAGGGCGTTGCTTTCGATGAAGTCACGGCGAGGTTCGACCGCATCACCCATCAGGGTGTTGAAGATCTGGTCTGCGCCAATGGCATCTTCGATGGTCACTTTGAGCATCCGGCGCTGACTTGGGTCCATGGTGGTTTCCCACAGCTGATCCGGGTTCATTTCGCCCAGACCTTTGTATCGCTGGATGGTGTGACGCTTGGTGCTTTCCGCCATCAGCCATTCAAGGGCTTCCTTGAACTCCGTCACCGGCTTCTTGCGCTCGCCACGCTGGATGTATGCGCCGTCGTCGAGCAGTGTACTCAGTTGAGCGCCTAGCGAAACGACAGTCTTGTAATCGTTGCTGCCGAAGAAGTCGCGGTTGAAGGTGACGTAGTTCGACAGGCCGTGGGAGATCAGTTCGACCTCTGGCAGCCAGACGTTACGCTCACGGTCTTCACGCAGGCTGGCTTTGTAAACCAGGCCGGACTTCTCGACGGTGCGCAGGCGAACTTCGTACTGAGCCAGCCAATCTTGCATTGCTGCGTGATCGGACAGTTGCTCCATGCTCACTGCTGGAAGGTAGATGAAGTGCTCGGTCAGTTCCTGTGGGTACAGGCGCGACAGACGCTTGAGAGTCTTCATCACCAGACGGAAATCAGTCACCAGACGCTCAAGCGCTTCACCGGAAATGCCAGGAGCTTCTTCGTTCAAGTGCAGGCTCGCATCTTCCAGGGCCGACTGCGTCATGTACTCTTCCATGGCGTCGTCGTCTTTGATGTATTGCTCTTGCTTGCCTTTCTTGACTTTGTACAGCGGTGGCTGAGCGATGTAGATGTAGCCGCGCTCGATCAGTTCCGGCAACTGACGGAAGAAGAAGGTCAGCAACAGGGTACGGATGTGCGAACCGTCGACGTCAGCATCGGTCATGATGATGATGTTGTGGTAACGCAACTTGTCGATGTTGTACTCGTCACGGCCGATACCGCAGCCCAGCGCGGTGATCAAGGTGCCCACTTCTTGCGAAGAGATCATCTTGTCAAAGCGCGCCTTCTCGACGTTCAGGATCTTGCCCTTCAGCGGCAGGATGGCCTGGGTCCGACGGTTACGTCCCTGCTTGGCGGAGCCACCAGCAGAGTCACCTTCCACGAGGTACAGTTCGGAAAGGGCAGGGTCTTTTTCCTGGCAGTCGGCCAGTTTGCCCGGCAGGCCGGCGATATCCAGCGCACCTTTACGACGGGTCATTTCACGGGCTTTACGCGCCGCTTCACGAGCACGCGCCGCATCGATCATCTTGCCGACGACCAGCTTGGCTTCGTTCGGATTTTCCAGCAGGAAGTCGGAGAAGTACTTGCCCATTTCCTGTTCGACCGCGGTCTTCACTTCGGAAGACACCAGCTTGTCTTTGGTCTGGGAGCTGAACTTCGGATCCGGTACTTTCACCGAAATGATCGCGGTCAGGCCTTCACGAGCATCGTCACCGGTGGTCGCGACTTTATGTTTCTTCGCCAGGCCTTCGGCTTCGATGTAGGTATTCAGGTTACGCGTCAGTGCGGAACGGAAACCCACCAGGTGAGTACCGCCATCGCGCTGTGGAATGTTGTTGGTGAAGCACAACAGGTTCTCGTTGAAGCTGTCGTTCCACTGCAGGGCGATTTCCACGCCGATGCCGTCTTCGCGCTGGATATTGAAGTGGAACACCTGATTGACCGCGGTCTTGTTGGTGTTCAGGTATTCAACGAACGCACGCAGGCCGCCTTCGTACTTGAACAGTTCTTCCTTACCGCTGCGCTCATCCTTGAGGACGATGCCGACACCGGAGTTGAGGAACGACAGTTCACGAATCCGTTTTGCCAGGATGTCCCAGCTGAAGTGGATATTCTTGAAGGTTTCAGCCGATGGCTTGAAGTGAATCTGAGTACCGGTTGTCTCGCTCTCACCGACGATTTTCATCGGTTCTTGCGGAACACCGTGGACGTAAGTCTGTTCCCAAATCTTGCCGCTGCGGCGCACCGTTAGAACAAGCTCTTTGGACAGTGCGTTCACCACCGACACACCTACACCGTGCAGACCGCCGGATACTTTGTAGGAGTTATCGTCGAACTTACCGCCAGCGTGCAGCACGGTCATGATGACCTCGGCTGCCGAAACGCCTTCTTCTTTGTGCACGTCTACCGGGATGCCACGACCGTTGTCACGAACGGTAATGGACTCATCCGGGTGAATGATGATGCTGATGTCGTCGCAGTGGCCGGCGAGAGCTTCGTCGATCGAGTTATCGACCACTTCGAACACCATGTGGTGCAGACCGCTGCCATCGTCGGTGTCACCAATGTACATACCGGGACGTTTGCGTACGGCATCCAGGCCTTTCAGCACTTTAATGCTCGTTGAGTCGTACGTATTTTCTTCGCTCAATGCCTTCACTCCCGATGGTCGTGGGTCTGGGTGATACGGCCCTGTTCCACGTGGAACAGAGCGACTGGCGTTTCCGTCTGCCAGCCTTCCCTCAATAATTCGTGATCTACACAGGTGATAAAAACCTGGCAGCGTAAGTCTTCCAACAAGCGGCAAAGCGCGCGGCGGTGTTGCTCGTCCAGCTCGGACGGCAAGTCATCCACCAGATAAATACACTGACCGCGTCGAGCCTGGCTGACCAGGTGACCCTGGGCAATCCGCAATGCGCAAACCACTAACTTCTGCTGGCCACGGGACAATATGTCCGCGGCGTTGTGTGCGCCCAGTCTAAGGCGCAAATCAGCACGTTGTGGTCCGGCCTGGGTATGTCCCATTTGCTGGTCCCGATGCAGAGACCCGGCGAGCACAGCACTCAGTTCACGATCCTTGTCCCAGCCGCGGTAATAGCTGAGCGTCAAGCCTTCAAGCTCAACCAGTTCGCTCAAGGTCTGTTCAAAGACTGGTTTCAAAGCTTTGATATAAGCGCGGCGGTATTCATCAATTTCAGCGCTGGCCTGGCACAGTTCCCTGTCCCAAACCGCTTGCGAAACGGCGTCAAGTGTACCATGCCGCAGCCAAGAGTTTCTCTGACGCAGGGCCTTCTGCAAGCGCTGCCAGGTTGACATGAAGCGTGGTTCCACGTGGAACACGCCCCAGTCGAGAAACTGTCGGCGAATCTTGGGCGCACCCTCTAGCAGCCGGAAGCTGTCGGGGTTGATCAGTTGCAGTGGCAAGATCTCGGCCAGTTGCGCGGCGCTGCGCGCATTCTGCCCATCGATACGGATCTGGAATTCGCCTTGGCGATCCCGTGAAATGCCCAAGGCGTTATGTCCACCCTCTGCCAGTTCAACCTGGCCAAATACCGTACAGGCAAGCTGTTCGTATTGAATGACCGGCAACAGACGGGTGCTGCGAAACGAACGGGCAAGCCCCAGCAGATGGATGGCTTCCAGAACACTGGTTTTGCCGCTGCCGTTGGCGCCGTAAAGAATATTGATGCGGGGGGAGGGGGAGAAGGTCACCGGGTGCAGATTGCGCACCGCGGTGACCGAGACGCGACTTAAGGACATCTAGCTTCTGCTGAGCATGATTACAGACGCATCGGCATGACAACGTAGGCCGAGTCGTCATTGTCGGACTCTTGCACCAGCGCACTGCTGTTGGAGTCGGACAGGATCAGACGAACCTGCTCGGTGGTCATCACACCCAGTACGTCGAGCAGGTAGCTCACGTTGAAGCCGATTTCCAGAGAGCCGCCGTTGTATTCAACGCCCACTTCTTCTTCCGCTTCTTCTTGCTCCGGGTTGTTCGCCTGGATCTTCAACTGACCGCTGGCCAGTTGCAGACGGATACCACGGTACTTCTCGTTGGACAGAATCGCGGTACGGCTGAACGCTTCGCGCAGCGCCTGGCGATCACCCAGTACCAACTTGTCGCCGCCCTTCGGCAGAACGCGCTCGTAGTCCGGGAATTTGCCGTCGACCAGCTTCGAGGTGAAGGTGAACTCACCGGTGGTGGCGCGGATGTGGTGCTGCCCCAGCACGATGCTGACATTGCCGTCCGGCTCGGTGAGCAGGCGTGCCAGTTCTAGGATACCTTTGCGCGGCACGATGACCTGGTGACGATCCGGCTGACCGATATCGGCCTGCATCGAGCACATGGCCAGACGGTGACCGTCGGTGGCCACGGCGCGGATCACGCCAGCGGAGACTTCCAGCAGCATGCCGTTGAGGTAGTAACGCACGTCCTGCTGGGCCATGGCGAAGCTGGTGCGTTCGATCAGGCGGCGCAGCTTGCTTTGCTCCAGGCTGCAGGTCAGCGAACCCGGGCCTTCTTCCACGGTAGGGAAGTCGTTGGCCGGCAGCGTCGACAGGGTGAAGCGGCTACGACCAGCCTTGACCACAAGCTTCTGCTCGTCGACCTTGATATCGATCAGCGCATCGTTCGGCAGGCTTTTGCAGATGTCCATCAGCTTGCGCGCCGGCACGGTAATGGAACCCGGATCCGCTGGCTCTTCGAGTTGAACACGACCAACCAGCTCGACTTCCAGGTCGGTACCGGTCAGCGACAATTGCTGGCCTTCGACAACCAGCAGCACGTTGGAAAGCACCGGCAAGGTCTGTCGGCGTTCGACGACGCCTGCGACCAGTTGCAGGGGTTTCAACAGGGCTTCGCGTTGAATGGTGAAATGCATGGTCTAGTCCCTTGCCTTAATAAGCTGCGCTGGTGTTCATCAAGTGGTCAGCGTACGCAGCAGGTTCTTGTAGTCCTCGCGGATGTCCGCGTCGGATTCCTTAAGTTCGTTGATCTTGCGGCACGCGTGCAAGACCGTTGTATGGTCGCGACCGCCAAACACATCGCCAATTTCTGGCAGGCTGTGGTTGGTGAGTTCCTTGGACAACGCCATGGCGACCTGACGCGGACGAGCGACCGAACGCGAACGGCGTTTGGACAGCAAGTCGGAGATCTTGATCTTGTAGTACTCGGCGACAGTGCGCTGAATGTTATCCACAGAGACCAGTTTATCCTGCAACGCCAGCAAGTCCTTAAGGGATTCGCGAATCAGCTCAATGGTGATGTCGCGCCCCATGAAGTGCGAATGGGCGATCACACGTTTGAGCGCGCCTTCCAGCTCACGGACATTGGAGCGAATGCGTTGGGCAATGAAGAACGCGGCGTCGTGAGGCAGCTCGACTTTGGCCTGATCGGCCTTCTTCATCAGGATCGCCACGCGGGTTTCCAGCTCCGGCGGCTCGACCGCTACGGTCAGGCCCCAGCCAAAGCGGGATTTGAGGCGCTCTTCAAGGCCTTCGATTTCTTTCGGGTAGCGGTCACTGGTGAGAATGACCTGCTGGCCACCTTCGAGCAGGGCATTGAAGGTGTGGAAAAACTCTTCCTGGGAACGCTCCTTGCGGGCGAAGAACTGAATGTCATCGATCAGCAACGCATCCACCGAACGGTAGAAGCGTTTGAACTCGTTGATCGCGTTCAGTTGCAGGGCCTTGACCATGTCCGCCACGAAACGCTCGGAATGCAGGTAGACCACCTTGGCATTCGGATTCTTCTTTAATAGATGGTTACCCACAGCGTGCATCAAGTGGGTTTTACCCAGGCCGACGCCCCCATAAAGGAAGAGCGGGTTGTAACCGTGCTTGGGGTTGTCTGCCACCTGCCAGGCGGCGGCGCGCGCCAACTGGTTGGATTTACCCTCAACGAAGTTCTCGAAGGTAAAGGTGCGGTTCAGGTAACTGGTGTGCTTGAGCGCACCTTCGACCTGCACGGTACGTTGCTCGGCGCGCACAGGGGCCTGTTGCGAACTGGCACCGGCCATGGGGTCGAAGCTGTCGCGGGAAGGTTCTTCCTCGGTGACTTCAGCCACTTTTTGCGTGGCACGCTTGGTCGAAGCCGCGGCAGGTGCCGGCGACGGTGGACTGACGGGCGCTTGAGCTGCCTGTGCCTGGGAAGCCGCGGCAGCCAGGGGAGCATTGGGCGCGGCACGCGGTGCCGAGCTGCGTTTGCTGCCTATTAATAAGGAAAGCGCAGGTGCCATGCCATTGCCGTGCTCATCGAGCAATTCAAGAACACGGCCCAGGTACTTTTCGTTGACCCAGTCCAGAACAAAACGATTGGGTGCATAGACACGCAACTCGTCGCCTTCGGCTTCGACCTGTAGTGGACGGATCCAAGTGTTGAATTGTTGGGCAGGCAGCTCATCGCGCAGAAGCTCCACGCACTGCTGCCAAAGTTCCACTGACACGGATATCCCCTAAGTTGAAAGCCGGTGAGGCAAAAACAAGCGGCCATTGTAACGACCAGACGCCGACTTATCCACACGTAGGTGGTTCATCAACCAAGAAGAATCACCGTTTCATACGCAAAAAAGACGACCAGTGGTCTGTGCATAAGCTCTGTGGATAACCTGGGTTAAGGTCATTGCACAAGTGGGGGCGAAACTCGGTGGATAACCGGCCTGTGGATAAACCGCCGTTCCACACACAGGTTATCCGACAGCGCAGCACAGGCTGAACACTGTTTTCCACTGTAGTTGTCATTCTCTGTACAGCTTGTGAAACAAGGGCTGAATCGACTTATCCACAGAAGGTTGCGTGCCTAGCTTTTATAAGCTTTATAGAAAAGCTTTAAATACTTTCCTTTCTTATTTTTATATTTACCCACGGTTAGTTCAGCGCAAAACGTCTGGAGATCTATTTATAAGGAAACGCTGGTTGGAAATTGACCTGAGGGCTTGCTTTCTCTAGAATCCCCGGTCTCTTAAAACGGGGGCCATTCCGGCCCGTTGTGGACGAACCAGGTAACACGACAATGAAACGTACTTTCCAACCAAGCACTATCAAACGCGCTCGTACCCACGGTTTCCGTGCTCGCATGGCTACCAAGAACGGTCGTGCCGTTCTGTCGCGTCGTCGCGCCAAAGGTCGTGCGCGTCTGGCAGTTTGATAAGTCGGCACTGGAGGTGAGTCAGGACTTCAGTCGGGAAAAGCGTCTGCTTACCCCCCGGCATTTCAAGGCAGTCTTTGACTCCCCTACCGGCAAGGTTCCGGGGAAAAATCTCCTGCTCCTTGCGCGCAACAACGATCTTGATCACCCCCGTCTCGGGTTGGTTATCGGGAAAAAGAGCGTAAAGCTCTCCGTCGAGCGCAATCGCCTCAAACGTCTGATGCGCGAATCGTTTCGCCTGAACCAGGATTCTCTGGTCGGTTGGGACATTGTTATCGTCGCGCGCAAAGGTTTGGGCGACGTAGAAAACCCCGAATTGATTCAGCATTTCGGCAAACTCTGGAAACGCCTGGCTCGCAGTTCGCCGGTACCAGCAGTCAAAACCGAAACTGTAGGGGTAGACAGTCCCGATGCGTAAACTGGCACTCGTTCCGATCCAGTTTTATCGCTATGCCATTAGTCCCCTGATGGCCAGTCACTGTCGTTTCTACCCCAGTTGTTCCTGCTACGCGTTAGAAGCCATCGAAAATCATGGCCTTCTTCGCGGTGGCTGGCTGACCTTTCGTCGTTTAGGTCGCTGTCATCCGTGGAATCCCGGTGGTTATGACCCGGTTCCACCTATCCCTACCTCCCGTTCTTCTTCGATGGCCGAGTAATCATGGATATCAAACGCACGATCCTGATCGTCGCCCTGGCAATCGTGTCCTACGTTATGGTTCTTAAATGGAACCAGGACTATGGCCAGGCTGCCCTGCCGACTCAGAATGTTGCCACCAATACGACTGCATCGGGCCTGCCGGATACGGCATCTGGCTCCAACGCTTCCGCCAGTGACGACATTCCACGTGCTGCAAGCGACACCAGCGCACCTGCCGAAACGCCGGTAGCTGTGAGCAAGGACCTCATCCAGATCAAAACGGATGTACTGGACCTGGCTATCGACCCACAAGGTGGCGATGTTGCCCAGCTGACCCTGCCGTTGTATCCGCGTCGTCAGGATCACCCGGAAATTCCGTTCCAGTTGTTCGATAACGGCGGCGAACGTACTTATCTGGCGCAAAGCGGTCTGATCGGCACCAACGGTCCGGACGCAAGCCCGGCCGGTCGTCCGGTTTATTCCTCGGAGAAGAAGGTTTATCAACTGGCTGACGGTCAGGACCAATTGGTCGTAGACCTGAAGTTCAGCAAGGACGGCGTCAACTACATCAAGCGTTTCACACTGAAACGCGGCCTGTATGACGTAACCGTTTCCTACTTGATCGACAACCAGAGCGCCCAGCCCTGGACCGGTGCGATGTTCGCCCAGTTGAAGCGTGACGCCAGCGCCGATCCTTCGTCGACCACGGCTACCGGCACCGCGACTTACCTGGGCGCTGCCCTGTGGACAAGTTCGGAGCCGTACAAGAAAGTGTCCATGAAAGACATGGACAAAGCGGCGCTGAAAGAAACCGTTACTGGTGGTTGGGTTGCCTGGTTGCAGCACTACTTCGTAACGGCGTGGGTTGCACCGAAGGGCGAAAACAACATCGTCCAGACCCGTAAAGACAGCAAAGGCAACTACATCATCGGCTACACCGGCCCATCGATGAGTGTTGCACCTGGCACCAAGGCCGAGACCAGCGCTGTTCTGTACGCCGGTCCGAAAAGCCAGGCCGTGCTGAAAGAGTTGTCCCCAGGTCTGGAACTGACGGTCGACTACGGCATTCTGTGGTTCATCGCCCAACCGATTTTCTGGTTGCTGCAACACATCCACGCCATTGTGGGTAACTGGGGCTGGTCGATTATCTTCCTGACCATGCTGATCAAAGGGATCTTCTTCCCGCTGTCGGCTGCCAGCTACAAATCCATGGCACGCATGCGTGCAGTGGCACCGAAACTGGCCGCGCTGAAAGAGCAACATGGCGACGACCGGCAGAAAATGTCGCAAGCCATGATGGAGCTGTACAAGAAGGAGAAGATCAATCCGCTGGGTGGTTGCTTGCCAATCCTCGTGCAGATGCCGGTTTTCCTCTCTCTGTACTGGGTTCTGCTGGAAAGCGTCGAGATGCGCCAAGCCCCGTTCATGCTGTGGATCACTGACCTGTCGATCAAGGATCCGTTCTTCATTCTGCCGATCATCATGGGCGCAACCATGTTCATCCAGCAGCAGCTGAACCCGACTCCTCCGGATCCGATGCAGGCCAAGGTGATGAAGCTGATGCCAATCATCTTCACGTTCTTCTTCCTGTGGTTCCCGGCTGGTCTGGTACTGTACTGGGTAGTGAACAACTGCCTGTCGATCGCCCAACAGTGGTACATCACTCGTAAGATCGAAGCGGCTACCAAAGCAGCTGCCTGATTTACACTGTGGATAACCACTCAAAACGCCCCCTAGTGGGGCGTTTTGCTATCTGTCACTTTTGTCTGGATACCGGTTTATGAGCGCTCCTCGTGAAACCATCGCCGCTGTCGCCACCGCTCAAGGTCGCGGCGGTGTAGGCATCGTGCGTATTTCCGGGCCGTTGGCCAGCGTTGCGGCCAAGGCCTTCAGTGGTCGCGAGCTCAAGCCGCGATTTGCCCACTACGGTCCGTTTTTCGGTGAAAACGACGAGGTACTGGACCAGGGCCTCGCGCTGTATTTTCCAGGGCCAAACTCGTTCACCGGCGAAGATGTGTTGGAGCTGCAAGGTCATGGTGGCCCGATCGTTCTGGATATGTTGCTCAAGCGTTGCCTGGAATTGGGTTGCCGACTCGCTCGACCGGGGGAATTCAGTGAGCGCGCCTTCCTCAATGACAAACTGGACCTCGCCCAGGCCGAGGCAATTGCCGACCTGATTGAAGCCAGTTCTGCCCAGGCTGCGCGAAACGCGTTGCGCTCCCTGCAGGGGGCTTTCTCGTCACGCGTGCATAACCTCACCGAGCAACTGATCGGCCTGCGGATCTATGTCGAAGCGGCCATCGATTTCCCGGAAGAGGAAATCGACTTCCTCGCCGATGGCCACGTCCTGAGCATGCTCGACAAAGTGCGCGACGAGTTATCCACCGTCATCCGTGAAGCCGGGCAGGGCGCCTTGCTGCGCGACGGCATGACGGTAGTGATTGCCGGTCGTCCGAATGCAGGTAAATCCAGCCTTCTCAATGCACTGGCAGGGCGTGAAGCGGCGATCGTGACCGAAATTGCCGGAACCACCCGTGACGTACTTCGTGAACATATCCACATCGATGGCATGCCATTGCATGTGGTGGATACCGCCGGTCTGCGCGATACCGATGACCATGTGGAGAAAATCGGTGTCGAGCGTGCCTTGAAAGCCATCGGCGAAGCGGATCGGGTATTGCTGGTGGTCGATGCCACGTCGCCGGAAGCCCTCGATCCGTTTGCACTGTGGCCGGAATTTCTCGAAATCCGTCCCGATCCGGCGAAAGTCACCCTGATCCGCAACAAGGCTGACCTCACGGGCGAAGCCATTGCCCTGGAGGTCAGCGAGGACGGCCATGTCACCATCAGCCTGAGCGCCAAGTCTGGTGGTGTCGGTTTGGAGCTGTTGCGTGATCACCTCAAGGCCTGCATGGGCTATGAACAAACGTCCGAAAGCAGCTTCAGCGCTCGCCGGCGACACCTTGAGGCGCTGCGTCATGCCAGTGCCGCCCTCGAGCATGGTCGTGCCCAATTGACCTTGGCCGGTGCTGGCGAACTGTTGGCCGAGGATCTGCGCCAGGCTCAGCATTCGCTGGGAGAAATCACCGGAGCGTTCAGCTCTGATGACCTGCTGGGGCGAATCTTCTCCAGCTTCTGTATCGGCAAGTAGCTTTCTCGCAGTTCACAGACAGGCCATTCGCGCCTGTCTGTCCCTTCCTTCCTGAATAAACACACCAGTGCTGAGCGGATTTTGTCTGCTTGAGCGGAATACTCGTGCCTGAATTTCGACCGAACGGCACTTTTCTGTGGATTAAGCCCTGTGAATAACCGCCGCTAAGCTCAGTTGATAACAGGGCCTGAAAACTGAACATAACCGCTACTGTGGATAACCACCTCTTTCATCCACAGGCTTACACCGGTTATCCAAGGGCCTCATTGGCACATGAACACAGGGTTTTGAATCTCTGTACACATTGAAAATAAAGGCCTCCACCAATCTATCCACAGAAAGTCGTATGCATAGAAATAAACATAAAAACAAAGATTTAATATATTTCTCTCTTTTTAATTTCTATAACTCCGACTTTTCCACAGCTGGTTAAATTTTGTGCAAAGGGTTCTTTAGGAAGGGCGAAGTCCCTATACTTGTCGACCAGGTCCAAAAACCTGAGCTCAAACTATTCCTGAATTACCTACTTAAGCAGGCACGAGGTGCGTGGTGGATTTCCCTTCCCGTTTTGAAGTGATCGTCATCGGCGGCGGTCATGCCGGTACCGAGGCAGCACTGGCCTCAGCACGTATGGGGGTCAAAACCCTGTTGCTGACGCATAACGTGGAAACCCTCGGTGCCATGAGTTGCAACCCGGCCATTGGTGGGATCGGCAAAAGCCACCTGGTCAAGGAAATCGACGCCCTCGGCGGCGCGATGGCCATCGCTACCGATAAAGGCGGCATCCAGTTTCGCGTGTTGAACAGCCGCAAAGGCCCGGCCGTGCGTGCAACCCGTGCACAGGCTGACCGGGTTCTGTACAAGGCAGCTGTCCGAGAAATCCTGGAAAACCAGCCGAACCTGTGGATATTTCAACAGGCTGTTGACGATCTGATTGTCGAGCAGGAGCAGGTCCGTGGTGTTGTCACGCAAATGGGTCTGCGTTTCTTCGCCGATTCCGTGGTGTTGACCACCGGTACGTTCCTCGGTGGACTTATCCACATCGGTCTGCAGAATTTTTCCGGCGGCCGTGCCGGTGATCCGCCATCGATCGCGCTGGCTCACCGTCTGCGTGAACTGCCATTGCGTGTGGGTCGTTTGAAAACCGGTACTCCGCCGCGTATCGACGGCCGGTCTGTGGATTTCTCGGTGATGTCCGAGCAACCGGGTGATACGCCGATCCCGGTAATGTCGTTCATGGGGTCCCAAGAGCAGCATCCGAAGCAAGTCAGCTGCTGGATTACCCACACGAATGCCCGCACCCACGAAATCATTGCCGCGAACCTCGACCGTTCGCCGATGTATTCCGCTGCCGGTGAGATCGAAGGCATCGGCCCGCGTTATTGCCCATCGATCGAAGACAAGATCCATCGCTTTGCCGACAAGGAAAGCCATCAGGTCTTCATCGAACCGGAAGGTTTGACGACAAACGAGTTGTATCCGAACGGGATATCCACATCCTTGCCGTTCGACGTGCAATTGCAGATCGTGCAATCGATCCGCGGCATGGAAAACGCGCACATCGTGCGTCCGGGCTACGCCATCGAGTACGACTACTTCGATCCGCGTGACCTGAAGTACAGCCTGGAAACCAAAGTCATCGGCGGCCTGTTCTTCGCCGGGCAAATCAACGGCACAACCGGTTACGAAGAAGCCGGCGCCCAGGGTTTGCTCGCCGGCACCAACGCGGCACTGCGCGCCCAAGGCAAAGAGGCCTGGTGCCCGCGTCGCGATGAGGCCTACATCGGTGTGCTGGTCGACGACCTGATTACCCTCGGTACCCAAGAGCCGTACCGGATGTTCACCTCCCGTGCCGAATACCGTTTGATCCTGCGTGAAGACAACGCCGACCTGCGCTTGACCGAAAAAGGTCGCGAACTTGGCCTGGTGGATGACGTGCGTTGGGCAGCTTTCTGCAAAAAACGCGAAAGCATCGAACTTGAAGAGCAGCGCCTGAAAAGCACCTGGGTCCGCCCGGGCACCGAACAGGGCGATGCGATTGCCGAAAAATTCGGCACGCCGCTGACTCACGAATACAACCTGCTCAATCTCTTGAGCCGTCCGGAAATCGACTACGCTGGTCTGATCGAAGTGACCGGTGGTGGAGCAGACGATCCACAGGTCGCCGAACAGGTCGAAATCAAGACCAAGTACGCCGGTTACATCGATCGGCAACAGGATGAAATCGCCCGCTTGCGCGCCAGTGAAGACACCAAACTGCCTGTGGATATCGATTACACGAATATTTCCGGTCTCTCCAAAGAGATCCAGAGCAAGCTCGGCGCGACCCGTCCGGAGACTTTGGGCCAGGCCTCGCGTATCCCGGGCGTAACGCCGGCAGCCATTTCGCTGTTGATGATTCATTTGAAAAAACGCGGCGCGGGCCGTCAGTTGGAGCAAAGCGCTTGAGTTCGTTGGTCACTTCGCAACACGCAGAAGAGTTATCCACAGGTGCCCGCCAGCTTGGCGTCACGCTGACCGAAACCCAGCACGCGCAACTGCTGGGTTATCTGGCCCTGTTGATAAAATGGAACAAGGCTTACAACCTCACTGCCGTACGTGATCCGGACGAAATGGTCTCCCGCCATCTGCTCGACAGTCTGAGCGTGATGTCATTCATCGAAAACGGACGCTGGCTCGATGTCGGCAGTGGCGGTGGCATGCCTGGCATTCCACTGGCCATCCTGTTTCCCGAGTCCCAGGTGACTTGCCTGGACAGCAACGGCAAGAAAACCCGCTTCCTGACCCAGGTCAAACTCGAACTCAAGCTGGATAACCTGCAAGTTATCCACAGTCGCGTCGAAGCCTTCCAGCCTGCCCAGCCGTTCAACGGAATTATTTCCCGGGCGTTCAGCAGCATGGAGAACTTCAGCAACTGGACTCGCCATCTTGGCGATAGCGAAACACGCTGGCTGGCAATGAAGGGCGTTCACCCCGCCGATGAACTGGTAGCATTGCCGGCAGACTTCCACCTCGATAGCGAACACGCCCTGGCCGTACCTGGTTGCCAAGGCCAACGCCATCTGCTGATACTGCGCCGCACGGCATGATTGGGAACAAAAGCAAGAATGGCTAAGGTATTCGCGATAGCGAACCAAAAGGGTGGCGTGGGCAAAACCACCACCTGCATCAACCTCGCAGCATCCCTGGTCGCGACCAAGCGCCGGGTGCTGTTGATCGATCTTGATCCACAGGGCAACGCCACCATGGGTAGCGGTGTGGATAAACATGGCCTGGAAAACTCGGTCTATGACCTGCTGATCGGTGAATGTGATCTGGCCCAGGCCATGCACTTCTCCGAACACGGTGGTTACCAGTTGTTACCGGCCAACCGCGACCTCACCGCGGCCGAAGTGGTGCTGCTGGAAATGCAGATGAAGGAAAGTCGCCTGCGCAGTGCGCTGGCGCCGATCCGGGAAAACTACGATTACATCCTGATCGACTGCCCGCCGTCGCTGTCGATGCTGACCTTGAACGCACTGGTTGCCGCCGACGGGGTCATTATCCCCATGCAGTGCGAGTACTTCGCACTTGAAGGTTTGAGCGACCTTGTGGATAACATCAAGCGCATCGCCGAACTACTGAACCCGAACCTCAAGGTCGAAGGCCTGCTGCGTACGATGTACGACCCGCGCCTGAGCCTGATGAACGATGTCTCGGCGCAGCTCAAGGAACATTTCGGCGAACAGCTCTACGACACCGTCATTCCGCGCAACATCCGTCTGGCCGAAGCGCCAAGCTACGGCATGCCGGCGCTGGCGTACGACAAAGCATCGCGAGGCGCCGTTGCCTATCTGGCATTGGCGGGCGAAATGGTTCGTCGTCAACGCAAAAACTCACGCATCGCCGCTGCTCAGGCAACTTAAGGAATCCCCATGGCCGTCAAGAAACGAGGTCTCGGACGTGGACTGGATGCTCTGTTGAGTGGTCCGACTGTCAGCTCGCTGGAAGAACAAGCGGCGCAAGCTGATCACCGTGAGCTGCAACACCTTCCCCTGGATCTGCTCCAGCGCGGCAAATACCAGCCGCGCCGCGACATGGATCCGCAGGCGCTCGAAGAGCTGGCGCAGTCGATCAAGGCACAGGGCGTCATGCAACCCATCGTGGTTCGCCCGATCGGAAGCGGCCGCTTTGAAATCATTGCTGGTGAACGACGCTGGCGCGCCAGCCAGCAAGCCGGGCAGGAAACCATCCCGGCGATGGTCCGCGATGTACCCGATGAAACCGCGATCGCCATCGCGCTGATCGAGAACATCCAGCGCGAAGACCTGAACCCGATTGAAGAAGCGGTGGCCCTGCAGCGTTTGCAGCAGGAATTCCATCTGACCCAGCAACAGGTTGCCGAGGCGGTGGGCAAGTCCCGGGTGACCGTGGCTAACCTGCTGCGGCTGATTTCCTTGCCGGAAGTCATCAAGACCATGTTGTCCCACGGCGACCTGGAAATGGGTCATGCCCGTGCTTTGCTCGGTCTGCCGGAAAATCAACAGGTCGAAGGGGCGCGACATGTTGTCGCACGCGGGCTGACCGTGCGCCAAACCGAGGCACTGGTTCGCCAGTGGTTGAGTGGTAAACCTGAGCCTGTTGAACCGGCAAAAACGGACCCGGATATCGCCCGCCTCGAGCAGCGCCTGGCCGAGCGCCTAGGCTCTGCGGTGCAGATTCGCCACGGTAAGAAGGGTAAAGGTCAGTTGGTCATTGGATACAACTCCCTGGATGAGCTTCAAGGCGTACTCGCACATATCCGCTGAAACATTTCCTCATGTAGCGCGCAGTCGGAAATCACTACCTGACAGTTGAATAGGGGCTGAACCGCCCCTATACTCTGCGCGCATTTTGTCGGCACAAATTATGCCAAGTTATTGAATTTCGGCAGCCGACCATTGGAGAGTAAAAGTGATGGAAACCCGCACGCCAAATCGCTTGCCGTTCCATCGCCTGGCAGTTTTTCCGGTGTTAATGGCTCAATTTGTCGTTCTGCTCATTGCCGCTTTGGCGCTCTGGCAACGGTATGGAGTCGTTGCCGGGTACTCGGGACTTTGCGGAGGCCTGATAGCCTTGCTTCCCAATGTTTATTTCGCTCACAGGGCATTTCGGTTTTCCGGCGCCCGGGCAGCTCAAGCCATCGTCCGGTCATTTTATGCCGGCGAGGCGGGCAAACTGATTTTGACGGCGGTGCTTTTTGCATTGACGTTCGCAGGTGTGAAGCCACTGGCGCCGCTAGCTGTATTCGGCGTCTTCGTGCTGACCCAACTGGTCAGCTGGTTCGCTCCCCTGCTGATGAGAACAAGACTTTCGAGACCTTAGGGCGTTTGAGGCAACCATGGCAGAAACAACCGCTTCGGGCTATATCCAGCACCACTTGCAGAACCTGACCTTCGGTCAGCACCCTACCGGCGGCTGGGGCTTTGCCCACACCGCAGCAGAAGCCAAGGAAATGGGCTTCTGGGCTTTCCACGTCGATACTCTCGGCTGGTCGGTTGCATTGGGTCTGATCTTCGTTCTTCTTTTCCGCATGGCGGCAAAGAAGGCGACTTCGGGTCAGCCAGGTGCTTTGCAGAACTTCGTTGAAGTTTTGGTCGAATTCGTCGATGGCAGCGTGAAAGACAGCTTCCATGGCCGTAGCCCGGTGATTGCACCGCTGGCACTGACCATCTTCGTCTGGGTGTTCCTGATGAACGCCGTCGACCTGATTCCGGTCGACTGGATTCCTCAACTGGCCATCCTGATCTCCGGCGACCACCACATCCCGTTCCGCGCCGTGTCGACCACCGACCCGAACGCGACTCTGGGCATGGCGCTCTCGGTTTTCGCACTGATCATTTTCTACAGCATCAAGGTCAAGGGTATCGGCGGCTTCATCGGCGAACTGACCCTGCACCCGTTCGGCAGCAAGAACATCTTCGTTCAGGCCCTGCTGATCCCGGTGAACTTCCTGCTGGAATTCGTGACCCTGATCGCCAAGCCGATCTCCCTGGCTCTGCGTCTGTTCGGCAACATGTACGCCGGCGAGCTGGTCTTCATTCTGATTGCTGTGATGTTCGGCAGCGGTCTGCTCTGGCTCAGCGGCCTGGGCGTCGTTCTGCAGTGGGCGTGGGCTGTGTTCCACATCCTGATCATCACCCTGCAGGCGTTCATCTTCATGATGCTGACCATCGTCTACCTGTCGATGGCGCACGAAGAAAACCATTAAGACCAGTCTCGACTAGTCTGATGTCCTTCCCGGTCAAACGGGAAGGGGCTCCTAACGGGGCCTCTGAAACGATTTGTTTTACCGCTTTAATCTAAAAAACCTAAACCATACGACGTAAAAGTCGGGAGGAAAGATGGAAACTGTAGTTGGTCTAACCGCTATCGCTGTTGCACTGTTGATCGGCCTGGGCGCACTGGGTACCGCAATTGGTTTCGGCCTGCTGGGCGGCAAGTTCCTGGAAGGCGCAGCGCGTCAGCCAGAAATGGTTCCAATGCTGCAAGTTAAAATGTTCATCGTTGCCGGTCTGCTCGACGCCGTAACCATGATCGGTGTTGGTATCGCTCTGTTCTTCACCTTTGCGAACCCGTTCGTTGGTCAGATCGCTGGCTAATTACTCGGATCTTCCGGGTAATTTGGTGTGATGGACAACGTAACTGCGAGGTGTTGGCGTGAACATTAATGCGACCCTGATTGGCCAGTCCGTTGCGTTCCTGATTTTTGTACTGTTCTGCATGAAGTTCGTATGGCCTCCGGTCATTGCGGCTCTGCACGAACGTCAAAAGAAGATCGCTGATGGTCTGGACGCTGCCAGCCGAGCAGCTCGCGACCTGGAGTTGGCCCAAGAGAAAGCGGGTCAACAACTGCGCGAAGCGAAAGCTCAGGCAGCTGAAATCATCGAGCAAGCCAAGAAACGCGGTAACCAGATCGTTGAAGAGGCTGTTGAAAAAGCCCGTATCGACGCTGACCGTGTGAAGGTTCAGGCTCAGGCCGAGATCGAACAGGAACTGAACAGTGTCAAAGACGCGCTGCGTGCCCAAGTGGGCTTGCTGGCAGTCGGCGGCGCCGAGAAGATCCTGGGTGCCACAATCGATCAAAACGCGCACGCAGAGCTGGTTAACCAACTGGCTGCTGAAATCTAAGCGAGGGCGATCATGGCAGAACTGACCACGTTGGCCCGACCTTACGCTAAGGCGGCCTTCGAGCACGCTCAGGCCCACCAGCAACTGGCCAATTGGTCAGCCATGCTCGGCCTGGCTGCGGCGGTGTCGCAAGACGACACCATGCAGCGCGTGCTCAAGGCCCCGCGACTGACGAGCGCAGAAAAGGCCGCCACGTTCATTGACGTGTGCGGCGACAAGTTTGATGCCAAGGCACAGAACTTCATCAATGTCGTTGCCGAAAACGACCGTCTCCTGCTGTTGCCGGAGATCGCCGCTCTGTTCGACCTGTACAAGGCCGAACAAGAGAAGTCGGTAGACGTTGAAGTGACCAGTGCTTTCGCATTGAACCAAGAACAGCAAGACAAACTCGCCAAGGTTCTCAGTGCACGACTCAACCGGGAAGTGCGCCTGCAAGTTGCGGAGGACGCTGCCCTTATTGGTGGTGTCGTCATCCGCGCCGGCGACCTGGTTATCGATGGCTCGATTCGCGGCAAAATCGCGAAACTTGCCGAAGCATTGAAATCTTGAGTTTGAAGGGGCAGCAGAGCAATGCAGCAACTCAATCCTTCCGAAATAAGTGAAATTATCAAGGGCCGCATCGACAAGCTCGATGTGACCTCCCAAGCCCGTAACGAAGGCACTGTCGTCAGCGTATCTGACGGCATCGTGCGGATTCACGGTCTGGCCGACGTAATGTACGGCGAGATGATCGAGTTTCCGGGCGGCGTCTTCGGTATGGCCCTCAACCTGGAGCAAGACTCCGTAGGTGCCGTTGTATTGGGCGCTTACCAGTCTCTGGCTGAAGGCATGAGCGCCAAGTGCACTGGCCGCATCCTGGAAGTTCCGGTTGGTAAGGAACTGCTGGGTCGCGTAGTCGACGCACTGGGTAACCCTGTTGACGGCAAAGGTCCACTGGGCAACACCGAGACCGACGCGGTCGAGAAAGTTGCTCCAGGCGTGATCTGGCGTAAGTCGGTAGACCAGCCTGTACAGACTGGCTACAAGGCTGTCGATGCCATGATCCCTGTCGGCCGTGGCCAGCGTGAGCTGATCATCGGTGACCGTCAGATCGGTAAAACCGCTCTGGCGATCGACGCGATCATCAACCAGAAGAACAGCGGCATTTTCTGCGTCTACGTAGCAATCGGTCAGAAACAATCGACCATCGCCAACGTGGTTCGCAAGCTGGAAGAAAACGGCGCCCTGGCCAACACGATCATCGTGGCTGCCAGTGCTTCGGAATCTCCTGCGCTGCAATTCCTGGCACCGTACTCCGGTTGCACCATGGGTGAATTCTTCCGCGACCGCGGTGAAGACGCGCTGATCGTTTATGACGATCTGTCCAAGCAAGCAGTGGCTTACCGCCAGATTTCCCTGCTGCTTCGCCGTCCACCAGGCCGTGAAGCTTACCCAGGCGACGTGTTCTATCTCCACTCCCGTCTGCTGGAGCGCGCATCCCGCGTTTCGGAAGAATACGTAGAGAAGTTCACCAACGGCGCAGTGACCGGCAAAACCGGTTCCCTGACCGCACTGCCGATCATTGAAACCCAGGCTGGCGACGTTTCCGCGTTCGTTCCGACCAACGTGATTTCCATCACCGACGGTCAGATCTTCCTGGAATCGGCCATGTTCAACTCGGGCATCCGCCCTGCAGTGAACGCCGGTGTTTCGGTATCCCGTGTGGGTGGTGCCGCTCAGACCAAGATCATCAAGAAGCTGTCCGGTGGTATCCGTACCGCTCTGGCTCAGTACCGTGAACTGGCGGCATTCGCCCAGTTCGCTTCTGACCTGGACGAAGCGACCCGTAAGCAACTTGAGCATGGTCAGCGCGTTACCGAGCTGATGAAGCAGAAGCAATACGCACCAATGTCGATCGCTGACATGGCGCTGTCGCTGTATGCCGCTGAGCGTGGGTTCCTGACTGACGTTGAAATCGCCAAGATCGGCAGCTTCGAGCAAGCGCTGATTGCTTTCTTCAACCGCGATCACGCCGATTTGATGGCGAAGATCAACGTGAAAGGTGACTTCAATGACGAAATCGACGCTGGCATGAAAGCCGGTATCGAGAAGTTCAAGGCCACCCAAACCTGGTAAGCCGCAGCGGGAGCCGCAAGGCTCCCGCTTGCTAACCTGATAGGTGTTACATGGCAGGCGCAAAAGAGATTCGCAGTAAGATTGCGAGCATCAAAAGCACGCAAAAGATTACCAGCGCCATGGAAAAAGTGGCGGTCAGCAAAATGCGCAAGGCACAAATGCGCATGGCTGCTAGCCGTCCTTATGCGGAGCGTATCCGCCAGGTAATTGGGCATCTGGCCAACGCCAACCCGGAATACCGCCACCCGTTCATGATCGACCGTGAAATCAAGCGTGTTGGTTATGTCGTAGTGAGCAGTGACCGTGGTCTGTGCGGCGGCTTGAACACCAACCTGTTCAAGGCCCTGGTCAAGGACATGGCGGTAAACCGCGAAAACGGCGTCGAGATTGATCTGTGTGTCGTTGGTAGCAAGGGTGCGGCCTTTTTCCGCAACTTCGGCGGTAACGTCGTTGCAGCTATCAGCCACCTGGGTGAAGAGCCGTCGATCAATGATCTGATCGGCAGCGTCAAGGTGATGCTGGATGCCTACCTGGACGGCCGTATTGACCGCCTGTCCGTGGTGTCCAACAAGTTCATCAACACCATGACGCAACAGCCTACCGTGGAGCAATTGATTCCACTGGTGGCAACCCCGGATCAAGACCTCAAGCACCACTGGGATTATCTGTACGAACCGGACGCCAAAGAGCTGCTAGACGGCTTGATGGTCCGTTACGTTGAGTCGCAGGTCTACCAGGCGGTGGTCGAGAACAACGCGGCTGAACAAGCTGCGCGGATGATCGCGATGAAGAACGCTACCGACAACGCCGGTGATTTGATCAGCGATTTGCAGCTGGTCTACAACAAGGCGCGTCAGGCTGCGATCACCCAAGAGATCTCGGAAATCGTCGGCGGCGCTGCCGCGGTTTAACGGTTCAAATATTCAGAGGATCCAGCTATGAGTAGCGGACGTATCGTTCAAATCATCGGCGCCGTTATCGACGTGGAATTTCCACGCGACAGCGTACCGAGCATCTACAACGCGCTGAAAGTAGTGAGCGCGGCCGAAACCACCCTGGAAGTTCAGCAGCAGCTGGGCGACGGCGTGGTTCGTACCATTGCGATGGGTTCCACCGAAGGCTTGAAGCGCGGTCTGGAAGTTACCGACTCTGGCGCAGCCATCTCCGTACCGGTCGGTAAAGCGACTCTGGGCCGGATCATGGACGTCCTGGGTAACCCAATCGACGAAGCTGGCCCGATCGACACCGAAGAGCGCTGGGGCATTCACCGTCCTGCGCCTTCGTTCGCGGAACAAGCTGGCGGTAACGACCTGCTGGAAACCGGCATCAAGGTTATCGACCTGGTTTGCCCGTTCGCCAAAGGCGGTAAAGTCGGTCTGTTCGGTGGTGCCGGTGTAGGCAAGACCGTAAACATGATGGAACTGATCCGTAACATCGCCATCGAGCACAGCGGTTATTCCGTGTTCGCCGGTGTGGGTGAGCGTACTCGTGAGGGTAACGACTTCTACCACGAGATGAAGGATTCCAACGTTCTGGACAAAGTGGCACTGGTTTACGGTCAGATGAACGAGCCGCCGGGAAACCGTCTGCGCGTAGCACTGACCGGCCTGACCATGGCCGAGAAGTTCCGTGACGAAGGTAACGACGTTCTGCTGTTCGTCGACAACATCTATCGTTACACCTTGGCCGGTACTGAAGTATCCGCACTGCTGGGCCGTATGCCTTCGGCAGTAGGTTACCAGCCGACCCTGGCTGAAGAGATGGGCGTTCTGCAAGAACGTATCACTTCGACCAAGGAAGGTTCGATCACTTCGATCCAAGCGGTATACGTACCTGCGGATGACTTGACCGACCCGTCGCCAGCGACCACCTTCGCCCACTTGGACGCTACCGTCGTTCTGTCCCGTGACATCGCTTCCCTGGGTATCTACCCAGCGGTCGATCCACTCGACTCGACTTCGCGCCAGCTGGACCCGAACGTAATCGGCCAGGACCACTACGACACCGCTCGCGGCGTTCAGTACGTGCTGCAGCGTTACAAAGAACTGAAGGACATCATTGCGATCCTGGGTATGGACGAGCTGTCGGAAGCCGACAAGCAGTTGGTAAACCGTGCTCGTAAGATCCAGCGCTTCTTGTCGCAGCCGTTCTTCGTGGCTGAAGTCTTCACCGGTGCATCGGGTAAATACGTTTCCCTGAAAGACACCATTGCTGGCTTCAAAGGCATCCTCAACGGTGACTACGACCACCTGCCAGAACAAGCGTTCTACATGGTTGGCGGCATCGAAGAAGCGATCGAGAAAGCCAAGAAACTGTAATCCCGGCGCCCGGCAACGGGCGCTAATTTAGGTTGAGGCAATCAGATGGCTATGACAGTCCATTGCGATATCGTCAGCGCGGAAGGGGAAATCTTTTCCGGTCTGGTCGAGATGGTGATTGCGCACGGTGCACTGGGTGATCTTGGTATCGCTCTGGGTCACGCGCCGCTGATCACTAATCTGAAGCCAGGTCCGATCCGCCTGGTCAAGCAGGGCGGGGAAGAGGAGGTGTATTACATCTCCGGTGGTTTCCTCGAGGTTCAGCCGAACATGGTCAAGGTACTTGCCGACACCGTGCAACGTGCTGCCGATCTGGATGAAGCCTCCGCTCAGGAAGCCGTTAAGGCTGCCGAGAAGGCCTTGCATGAACGTGGCGCTGAATTCGATTACGGTTCCGCTGCCGCACGTCTGGCCGAGGCTGCAGCTCAGCTGCGCACCGTCCAGCAGATCCGCAAGAAGTTCGGCCACTAAGGCAGCACTTGTTGTGTGATTGATTAAAAAGGGTAGCCTCGGCTACCCTTTTTTCTTTTCCGATTTTTACAACCTGGTCGCAGCCGCTGACCACCCAGGATTGGTAGCCAGTCATGTCTCTTGAAATCGTTATTCTCGCTGCTGGCCAAGGCACGCGCATGCGTTCCGCTTTGCCGAAAGTTTTGCACCCGATCGCCGGCAACTCCATGCTCGGTCATGTTATCCACAGCGCCCGGCAACTTGATCCACAGCGCATCCACGTGGTGATCGGTCATGGTGCCGATGCCGTGCGCGAACGCCTGGCGGCGGATGACCTGAATTTCGTGCTGCAGGATAAACAGTTGGGTACCGGTCACGCCGTTGCTCAAGCCGTGCCGTTCATTCAGTCCGATACCGTGCTGGTGCTCTACGGTGATGTGCCGTTGATCGAGGTCGAAACCTTGCAGCGCCTGCTCAAGCTTGTCGTACCAGGGCAAATGGGTCTGCTCACCGTCGAACTGGACGACGCGACCGGTTATGGCCGAATTGTTCGTGACACTGATGGCAAAGTCTCTGCCATCGTCGAGCACAAAGACGCCACCGAGGCTCAGCGTGCCATCAACGAAGGCAACACCGGTATCCTCGCAGTCCCGGCAGATCGCCTGGCTGACTGGACCAGTCGCCTGTCCAACAACAACGTGCAGGGCGAGTATTACTTGACCGACGTGATCGAAATGGCGGTCAACGATGGGCTGGTGGTAGCTACCGAACAACCCCACGACGCGATGGAAGTGCAGGGCGCCAACGATCGTAAACAGCTTTCCGAACTTGAGCGTCACTATCAATTGCGCGCTGGTCGCCGCTTGATGGCTCAAGGCGTGACGCTGCGCGACCCGGCGCGTTTCGATGTGCGCGGTGAAATCACGGTTGGTCGCGATGTGCTGATCGACATCAACGTGATTCTCGAAGGCAAGGTCGTCATTGAAGATGACGTGGTGATCGGTCCGAACTGCGTGATCAAGGACAGCACCCTGCGCAAAGGCGTGGTCATCAAGGCCAACAGCCATATCGAAGGTGCCATTCTGGGTGAAGGCAGCGATGCCGGTCCGTTCGCCCGTCTGCGTCCAGGTACCGTGCTGGAAGCCCGCGCGCATGTGGGTAACTTCGTCGAGTTGAAAAACGCCCACCTGGGCGAAGGCGCCAAGGCCGGTCACTTGGCCTATCTGGGCGACGCCGAGATAGGCGCGCGCACCAACATTGGCGCCGGCACCATCACCTGCAACTACGATGGTGTGAACAAGTGGAAAACCGTGCTGGGTGCGGATGTGTTCATCGGCTCCAATAACTCGTTGGTAGCGCCTGTGGATATCTTGGACGGTGCAACCACGGCAGCCGGATCGACCATTACCTCGACTGTGGATAAATCCCAGTTGGCCATCGGGCGTGCTCGCCAGAAGAACATCGACGGCTGGAAGCGCCCGGAGAAGGTTAAAAAGAGCTGAGTTATCCACAACTCCCTTGTAGGAGCGAGCTTGCTCGCGATGAATTCGAGAGCGACGCATTTTTCCAGAAGGAATGCGGAATCGTTCACGACCATCGCGAACAAGCTCGCTCCTACAAGTTATCCACAGCTCTTTTTATCGCATGGCGCTTGACGAAGTTTCGCCGATAGGTTTTGATTGCTTCCGTTATCTTTCGAAACGAAACTTACCCACTCATGTCGAAGCGCAACACACCTCAACGTCGCCACAACATCCTCGCCTTGCTCAATGAGCAGGGCGAAGTCAGTGTGGATGAGTTGGCCAAGCGCTTCGAAACGTCGGAAGTTACGATTCGCAAGGATCTGGCGGCACTTGAAAGCAATGGTCTATTGCTGCGTCGTTACGGCGGGGCGATCACCATGCCTCAGGAATTGGTGGCCGACCTTGGTCAGCCGGTTTCCAAGTACAAGCAAGCCATCGCTCGTGCCGCCGTTGCGCGGATTCGCGAGCATGCGCGCATCATTATCGACAGTGGCAGTACCACCGCCTCGATGATCCCGGAACTCGGCCAACAACCCGGCCTGGTGGTGATGACCAACTCGCTGCATGTCGCCAATGCCCTGAGCGAACTTGAGCACGAACCGGTGCTGTTGATGACCGGTGGCACCTGGGACCCGCATTCCGAGTCCTTTCAGGGGCAGGTGGCCGAGCAGGTACTACGCTCCTACGACTTCGACCAGCTGTTTATCGGCGCCGATGGCATCGATCTGGTTCGCGGTACAACCACCTTCAACGAACTGCTCGGGCTGAGCCGGGTCATGGCCGAAGTCGCCCGCGAAGTGGTCGTGATGGTGGAGGCCGACAAGATCGGCCGCAAGATTCCCAACCTGGAACTGCCCTGGAGCAGTGTCCATACCCTTATTACCGATGAACGCCTGCCACTTGAGGCTCGCGATCAGATTCAGGCCCGCGGCATCACATTGATTTGCGCGGCTGTCAGTCAGGAGAAATAGCATGTGTGGAATTGTCGGCGCAGTCGCAGAACGTAACATCACCGCCATCCTCGTCGAGGGCCTGAAGCGCCTCGAATACCGTGGGTATGACAGCGCTGGCGTGGCGGTCTACACCAACGATGAAAAACTCGAGCGCATGCGTCGTCCGGGCAAGGTCAGCGAGCTGGAACAGGCACTGACCACCGAGCCGCTGGTCGGTCGTCTGGGCATCGCCCACACCCGCTGGGCTACTCACGGCGCACCGTGCGAGCGCAATGCTCACCCGCATTTCTCCGGCGACCTGGCAGTGGTGCACAACGGCATCATCGAAAACCACGAAGCCCTGCGTGAACAACTCAAAGCCCTGGGCTACGTGTTCACCTCGGACACCGACACGGAAGTCATCGCCCACCTGCTGAACCACAAACTCAAGGATCTCAGCGACCTGACCGTGGCCCTGAAGGCGACCGTCAAAGAACTGCACGGTGCCTACGGCCTGGCGGTGATCAGCGCGCAGCAACCGGATCGCCTGGTCGCAGCCCGCAGCGGCAGCCCGCTGGTGATCGGCCTGGGCCTGGGGGAAAACTTCCTGGCATCCGACCAGTTGGCCCTGCGTCAGGTCACCGACCGCTTCATGTACCTGGAAGAAGGCGATATCGCCGAAATCCGCCGCGACAGCGTGCAGATCTGGGACGTTGACGGCCAGGCTGTCGAGCGCGAAGCGGTGCAGTATCGCGATGGCGCCGAAGCCGCTGAAAAGGGCGAATTCCGCCACTTCATGCTCAAGGAAATCCACGAGCAACCGTCCGTGGTGCAGCGCACCCTGGAAGGTCGCCTGAGTCAGAACCAGGTGCTGGTACAGGCATTCGGTCCACAGGCTGCCGAGTTGTTCGCCAAAGTGCGCAACGTACAGATCGTCGCGTGCGGCACCAGCTACCACGCCGGCATGGTCGCGCGTTACTGGCTCGAAGAGCTGGCCGGCATTCCTTGCCAGGTCGAAGTTGCCAGCGAATTCCGCTACCGCAAGGTGGTGGTGCAGCCAGACACCTTGTTCGTGACCATTTCCCAGTCCGGCGAAACCGCCGACACCCTGGCCGCGCTGCGCAACGCCAAGGAACTGGGCTTCCTCGCCAGCCTGGCGATCTGCAACGTTGGCATCAGCTCGCTGGTGCGTGAATCCGATCTGACCCTGCTGACTCAGGCCGGCCGTGAAATCGGTGTGGCTTCGACCAAAGCCTTCACCACGCAATTGGTTGGCCTGCTGTTGCTGACACTGTCCCTGGGGCAGGTTCGTGGCACCCTGGCCAAAGGCGTCGAAGCGACGCTGGTCGAAGAACTGCGTCGCTTGCCAACCCGTCTGGGCGAGGCGCTGTCCATGGCCAGCACCGTGGAAAAAATCTCCGAGCTGTTCGCCGAGAAAAACCACACGCTGTTCCTCGGCCGTGGCGCGCAATTCCCGGTAGCGATGGAAGGGGCACTCAAGCTCAAGGAAATTTCCTACATCCACGCTGAAGCCTATCCCGCCGGCGAACTGAAACACGGCCCGTTGGCCCTTGTGGATAACGACATGCCAGTGGTGACCGTGGCGCCGAACAACGAACTGCTGGAGAAGTTGAAGTCCAACCTCCAGGAAGTCCGCGCCCGCGGTGGCCAGTTGATCGTCTTCGCAGACGAAAAGGCCGGCATGACCAACGGTGAAGGCACTCACGTGGTGCACATGCCGCACATCCACGACGTCCTGTCGCCGATCCTCTACACCATCCCGCTGCAACTGTTGTCGTACTACGTCGCTGTGCTCAAGGGCACCGACGTCGACCAGCCGCGCAACCTGGCGAAGTCGGTTACTGTGGAATAAGTTATCCACAGGTAAGTTGAGCTGTTGTTTCGAAACAATTAGGTTTGTCACAAGATAAATAGCTTTGTCACAGAATAAATAGGTTTGTCACAAACCCACTTGAGCGTAAAATATTTACCGCGTCGCACCAGGTTCCAGCTTGGGCGACGCGTTCCATCAACCCTTGGTCAGCAGTGATGGTCAAGCAAACCAGCGTTCCAGCCCGTCGTATCCCCTCGCGCCTTGTCACACAGGAATGGATCGAAAAGCGAATTGCCTCCGGCGTTGGTCAGGGTGTAAGGGAGCTGTACCGTCCTTGGATCAAAGTCCGATCTGTCGCATCGCTAGGCTCCTCCCATATTGTTCCTGGGGTGAAGATTCAGCGAGCCCACCATCTTCTGTCGAAGGCGGAATTCCACTTCCATCTGATCCTGGAACACGATCCCGCAGTAATTGATATTCGCGAGCAATTCCCCCTTTTGCCGCAGGCAGAGACCTTCTCCATCGCATGCAGCCTTGGATATCGGCCAGTTTTCTATCCTCGGACCAAGGTCCCACTTGTGTTCACCACCGATTTTGTCATCACCAAGGTTGCCGAGGGTGGGGGCGAAAAAATCGTTGCTAGAACGGTCAAGTATCGCTCAGAAATTGAAGAGCTCTCTCCGAAGGAGCGTACCCGCTTGCTAGAAAAGCTTGCGATTGAGAAGTTGTATTGGAGTCGTAGGGGCGTTGATTGGAAGCTGGTGCTGTATGAGCACCTTTCTCCATTGCACATTCAAAATCTGGTCAAGCTTAGGAGCCACGCATTAGTGTCGGCGCTCTTAGCCACTGAAAAATATTTTCAAAGAGTTACCGAATTCATCGATCAGTCAAAGACAGATGAAATTTCGTTGCGGCTACTTTTAACTAAGCTCTCGAAAGCATTGTTCATAGATTACAAAGTAGTTAAATCACTTTTTTTTCATATGCTTTGGCAAAGACGGCTATTGATGGACTTCGAAAATCAAGAAATTGACCTCGCGCGACCTTTGAAAGTTTTCACACCACGTTCTATCGAACTAAACATTTGTGATGAGAGGCGAGACCATGCGTAACCTCATTGCTAACTGCATTATTACCCCCTGTGTAGAGTCGGCAATTTTCGGCTGTCCAGTGCGACTCCTTGAACTTGATTCGGCACGCCGAAAAGTTATTGTAATTGAGTATGCATTTTCTTCCAAAAAACCTTGGGTCGAGGATCTTGACCCAATACTTAGTGAGCTTGATTCAGCAGTACTTTGTATATCTCCAGAACAGGTGCCAGATTTTCTAGTTCGAGATGATGATGAGATATCAGAAAAAGAGTTAGATCTTCGGGAGAAACGATGGAACCTAGTTCGAGAGCTCGTTGAGGGCCGCACCGTTGGGGAGTTGTTAGCGGGCGGCTGCTTTGGTTCCAGGATTAATGCTCATGCGTCTGCCGTAGGCGTCGATCGAAAGCAAATTTACCGATTATTGTTCAGGTTCTGGAGTATGGGGCAAGTAAAAAATGCCTTCTTGAACAACTCTACAAATTGGGGTAAAGCCAAAAATCGGAGTATCACTCCTGGTAAGCAGCTGGGCCGCCCGCCTAAATACTTAGGTGTTGTCTATGAAGACCGGGCCATCATGCTCGGAGAAAAAGAACGGTCAGCCATTAGAATTGCCTATGATCGATTTGCCAGCGGAAAGTGCGGTACAGTTCGTGACGCATGGGACTGGATGTTAAGAAAATTCTACACAAAAATTTTACCGGGAGGTGAGCTTGGAGAGATTGCCAGAGGAACTTATCCTACAATTTCTCAGTTCAAATATCATGGGAAAAAACTTTTCGACGATATTTATGTATTAAAAGGTCGTCGGGGTTCTATACGGTGGAATAAAGATTATCGAGCATTAACTGGGTCAGCAAGTGACGGAGTTTTCGGTCCATGCCACCGATTTGAGATAGATTCGACCATCGCTGATGTTTATTTGGTTCACCGGATTAACCGTAACTGGTTGATCGGGCGTCCAGTAATTTATGTGGTTGTCGATAATTATTCTCGCATGATTGTAGGAATACATATCGGTCTTGAAGGCCCTAGCTGGAATGGCGCTCGCCATGCTTTATTTAATGCATATACTTCTAAGCAAGAATTTTGTAAGCGTTATAACGTAGAAATTTCGGAAGATGAATGGCCTTGCCATCATTTGCCTTTCGAGCTCTCGGCAGATAGGGCTGAGCTGCTCAGTGAGGCGGGTGAAACCATGAGCAATACTCTCGGGACAATACTGAAAATCGCTCCTCCTTTTCGACCCGACTGGAAATCGATTGTCGAGAGCCGATTTCGTCTGATCAACGAAGGACTTGATCTAAAATTTTACCCTGGAGGAGTCGATGCCCGGCGTTTGGAGCGAGGCGATCGCGATTACGAGTTGGACGCAATCTTAGACATAGACCAGTTTACTGAGATGGTCATTCTCGCGGTGTTGAACCACAACAAAAACCTGCGTCTGCCGCATCTCTTGACTGAGCAGATGATTGCGGACGAGGTGAGTCCGACCCCCCTCGGGATATGGCGATGGGCAATGGAACACAGTCCTATCAACGCACGAACAAAAGGGGCCGAAGAACTTAAAATCGCTTTGCTGCCGTCTCGCGAAGTCCCCATCAAACGTGGCGGGATTTACTTCCAGGGCCTGTATTTTACGTGTGAAATTTTGCAGCGAGAGCAATGGGCGGAAAACTCGCACAACGGTTCCACTCGCTATGTCCGGGTTTGGTATGACCCTAACTGTGTAGATAGTGCATGGGTAAAGGTGGGCGCCGAATTTCATCCGCTCACACTGGTGCCACACATGGCACACAAATTCAGCGGTTATCGTCTGGAGGAAATCCTGGACGTGCTGAACATTACGAAGCAGGTGTCACCTGATGAGTCGTTTCATGCAACCCAAGACCGGGTGAAACTGCAGCAGCGAGGAGAGGAGATTATTGCCGAAGCGACCAAGATGAAGAAGCAAGCCGGGAAGCCACCATCCAAAGCAAAATTCAAAGCAGATAAGCGTATAAATCGACAGGCTGAACTCGCAGTGGATCGTGCTCGCGATAGTGTTGAGCTTAAGGTAATCCATTCCGGCTCTACGGGCAGTTCTGAATCACTTCGTGAACCGGTCGCCCTTGAAAAAGGCGAACTATCTTCCCGAGGTCGGAGCTTTCTTAAACTGGTAACCGGAGAATCTAAGGGCAGCGGTCATGAGTGAAAAAAAACACCAACCCGCGGTCTATAGACCGACGGGTCTGCCTCATTATGATGGCAATCCGCTTATCGAGGCACTCCCTCCTATCCTCAGTGATGACGATGTCGCTCGGATGATTCTCCATTCACCTCTTAAACCTACGGAAGCTGAGCGCAGCCTCCCCGCCAAGCTCAGAGTCCATGGAGTGAACAGACTCACTGACGCTGTTATTCCGCTGGAAATCCATCTGCATTTGGAGGACATCTTCAGCCAGTTGCTTAGGCATGGATATACAGGCCGTCATCCTTTCCATCGAGATACAGTCGCAATGCTTCACGCCTCCTCGACCAAAGATATCAGGCATTCAGGGTTCAAGTCGTCGGCATCGACAATGACGCTCGTTGGTCTCAGCGGTATGGGTAAAACTACCGCTTTGAATGCTATTGCCCGCCTTTATCCACAGACCATAAGGCACGCTGAGTATGCTGGTCGTCCGTTCATCCAGACCCAAGTTGTATGGTTGAAAATTGAGTGCCCACACGATGGTTCTCTACGTGGATTTTGTGCCGCATTTTTCGCCGCATTGGATGAAGCGTTGAGTGTGAATCAGTACAGCAAGCTCATGACCACGCGCTTGAACATCAGCATCCTTCTTCAACGGATCGCGCAGCTGTGTCGAAGTTTCTTTATCGGTGCATTGATCATTGATGAGTTGCAGCACCTCAATTCTGCGCGTGTCGGTAACGGTAAGGAGACGCTGCTCAATTTCTTCGTCACCCTTTCAAACGAGGCAGGCATTCCCTTGGTATATGTGGGTACTAATGCCATGGTTCCGCTGTTCTCAGGTGTGTTGCGGAACGCACGACGTGCTGTGGGCATGGGAGTGGTGTCGTTTGATCGATTCAGCGCGGACGATGATTACTGGCGATACCTCGTACAAAGACTCTGGGAATATGATTGGACAGGATCCCCTGAGCCGCTAACTACGGCTTTGGAGGATAAGGTCTATGACCTGACCCAGGGCAACACAGACTTTTTGGTAAAGCTGCTCACACTGGCGCAGCGATATGTGATCTATGAAGGGCTGCCGAAGGTATCGGAGGCAATTTTGCAGCGCGTTTATAACGAGCAGATGCGTTTGTTGCATAAGCCTATCGAAGCGCTTCGCAGTGGTGACCCTCTTCAGATCGCAGATTTTGAAGACATGATGCCTGCGAAAGATCAGATCGCGCAGATGATGAATTTCGACACAGCGCGTCGGGCAAGACGGGCTGATCTAGCGTTGATTTCGAATATCAATGCGACAAGCAAGAGAGAGAAGGCCAATGAGCCAAGCGCGAATCCAATGGTCCCAGTGAGCAAATCAATAGATTCGAATATTGCTAAAGAAATCGCTGAGTCATCCGACCTAGATGCAGCTTTATCGGCAGAAGGATGGATAGACGATAAGCCTTGGTAGTCACCCTTTATGGGCTTTAGCAGGAGACAGCTATGGAGTTTTTTCCGCAAGCTTTCCCTGATGAAACAATCTACAGCCTGGCGGCTAGGTACCATCGGCTCGCAGCCAATGCCAGCTATCGCCAGACGAGTTACGACTTGTTTGGTCGGTATTCTAGGACCTGTGGCTCGGCCTTTCCTTGCTGTCTCGATGCACTCTCACAGCAATTGGCTAATAAGTTGTCAGTGAGTTACCTCATCCAGGCACATACGCTGTTACCGATTTTCGCACCGTTCCTCAGCAGTAGTCAGCTGGACACTGCAATTAAAGCAATGTCTGGACCTTCGGGAATTGGGTTGAAGATGTCTGTGGGGCTCACTGCTTCGGGCTTTGAGCGCTTCGGAGCACTGAAGTTTTGTGAGCGCTGCGTTGCTCGTGATATTCGACATGGAGGTCAAGCGTACTGGCATCGAATCCATCAAGTAACTGGTGTGCTGGTGTGCCCGTACCATCAGATTGTGCTGAAGGTCGCGAGTCCGCCATTCGATGACTGGAGGTACTTGTTTCTTCCCGATGGTCTCAAGGACCGCGGGTTTGAAGACGCAGTTCAAAATCAAAATGAGATACCAGCGTTAACTGAGGTAGCACAGCTCACGGCATGGGGGTTCCGTAATTCAGCAGAAGTATCAAAGCTACTCACCGGAGGTTTGCTTCGCTATCGGCTGGCGGAGCTGGGAATTCTTCACAGGGATCGCATTCGTTTATCACTGCTTCATGATTACCTAAATGGCGCTATGGCAGGCGCACCTCAATCACGTGAGTACCAGCTATTGAACGCCGGCGAACCCAAAGGGCATGAGTGGGTTCTCCGGCTGCTCCGTACTCCGCGAAGGTCCCATCATCCATTTCGCTTCTACTTCCTCTGTCACCTGCTTGGGCTTGATTCCGAAAGGCTTTCCAATTTGGCGTTCGCCTTTGAAGATCAAGGCTTATCAACGTTTGTTCGTGAAAATAAAATTCCTTACCAGAAGCGAAACGTCCCGGGCGAATTAAAGGTGAACGCTCATCGAGAGCGGTTCGTCGCATATCCCGAATCAACGCGGGTTCATGATCGGACTGACTATATGTGGCTATATCGGAATGATCGGATCTGGCTCACCGACTATGTCAGATCCCATCATATGGCCGCTATCAGGTACCCGTATGTAGATTGGGCTGCCAGAGATGCCGAACTAGTAGTTGAACTACAAAAAGCAAGCGATTGCCTTCTCCAATCCCATTCTTGGCCGATTAGGATCTCTTATGCAGCACTTGCCCGAGCTGTTCCACGCCATTACGATTTTCTGCGACTAGCCACGAAATTCCCTTGTGCGATTGAAACTGTGAGGGACCTTGTCGAAACGGAGCATGACTTTCAGCTTCGGAAGATCGCCTGGGTGTTTGCGACCTATCCACAAGCTAAGGAAATGTCGACTTCGAATCTGCTGCGACTAGCAGCGATCCGCATTCGGCGGGTATCGGATACAGAATTATCTATGTTGCTTCAAGGATCGCTGGAAGACTCTCGCCAGGCGTAGCGCAAGCCTTGAGTTCGGGCCGCGTACCAATCCTCAAACCTCAGAATGCTTCACTGTCCGTTGCGAAAGTGCTGCAATCCAAGGCTGCTTTCCTTTAGAGCAGCTATCGACTGAAGCAGCCAGTCAGATGCGTCTGGGAAATCAGGAGCATTCACCTCGAACCAGGCTCTATCGCGAGTGGCCTATCCACCACTGAGGAGCCGAACAGCGTGCTTGCTATAATTCAAACGAATGGTTAAAAACCTCAGCGCCTTTGGCGTTGGCGGTGGGTTTTCTAAGGTTAAGCGCAAATTCTAGCGGAGTGCGACACATGACCATGCCCTGCGAGCGTACCCGAAGTATCGTCCAAACAGGTGAGTTCTTGCGTGAGCTGTCCAGAGATCAGACACTTCCGGAATCTGTTCGTCAGCAGGCAAAACGCCTCCTGCGACATTTCCCAGAACCATGGGTAATATTTGGGATCGGTTCCTTTGAAGAGTTGCTTCAAACGAAGGATCCGAGTGACCCAACACGAGAATTCGCGATAGTGGTCCACACCCCTCAGTTGAGCTCCAGTATTGACCGTTAGGAATGGCCATGCCTCCGGACGCTGGACTGGTTATTGATAACTGCCGATGATGACACTCCGCCGTTCTGATCGTCGATTCTACTGGAGCATCACGGATTGAGCCCGGAACGTCGTCACCCTTATTCAGGTATCTAGAAAATTCTCACGATGCCTTCTGTATTTTTTGGAAAGCGTTCATTGCCCAATTTCAGCTAGCAGGGGACAGTCATTGAACGCTTTACCAAAGTATCTGTGTGCCTGTCCCATCCGCATCTACAAGCACACGACCACAACAAAAAGGCTTTGACTCGATGGAAACCACAAACCCACAACGTCAACCCGATGGATGGATGCTTCTTCTCTGTGCATGGTTGCTCTCCCTGATTTCAACCATCGCCGTATTGTTTATCGGGGAAATCATGGGGCAAGCACCCTGCGTGCTTTGTTGGTTTCAGCGGGCATTCATGTTTCCTCTCGTCCTGGTGCTCGGGGTTGCTTGCTGCATTTCGGACACGGGTGTCTGGCGTTATGCATTGCCTTTAGCGGTGATGGGCTGGTTGATCGCGTTTTATCACAATCTTCTTTATTTCGGGGTTATTCCTGAAAGTCTCAAACCCTGTGGGGCTGGACCATCATGTTCCGGTGCCGACATGACCATTTTCAGCAGTGTTCCATTGCCATTGCTATCGCTGGGCGTATTCAGCTTTCTTATCCTTCTTCTAGCCATCATTCGCCGGAGATTTTCCGCATGAGCAAACGTAGTGTCGTTCTTGTTGTCAGTCTGTTTGCCATCATCGGCTTCGCAGTTGCAGCTTTTTTTTATGATCGAGCATCCACTGATCCCCAAGCTGAAGTTCCCGTGCCGAAAGCAAGTTCACTTGTGCGCTTTCATTCGCCAAGCTTTGGTCCTGCCGATGCACCCGTGACGATTGTTGAGTTCTTCGATCCCTCCTGTGAAAGCTGCCGTGCTTTTTATCCCATCGTTAAACAGATGATGGCCAAGCATCCGTCCGATGTTCGACTGGTTCTACGTTATGTACGACTTCACAAGGGCTCAGAAGAAGCCATCCGGATCTTGGAAACAGCCCGCAAGCAAGGTGTATTCGTACCTGTACTGGAGGCCGTTCTAGAGTCGCAGGGGCAATGGCATGATGACGCGACTGCATCGGCTGCATGGACCGCAGCAGGTCAGGCCGGGCTGGATGTTGATAAGGCCCGGGAACAAATGATGTCGGCGGATATCACGGCTACGGTCGAAAAAGATGCGGCTGATGCCACGGCCGTTGGCGTGAGCAAAACACCAACATTCTTCGTCAACGGCAAACCGCTGACCAACTTCGGGGCTCAGCCGCTTTACGACTTGATCCGCGGGGAAATCGATCAGTCGCGATAGTTCGCTGTTGTGCCTGCTGGGAATAATTGACAGTTTTGAGGACAACCTTTACCGGAGAAACGCAGTTTGGTAGCACTCTTCGCGACTTCTTGCGCAGAGTGCTCCAATAAGCGAGCCATCACTCGGATTAGCCGCCTTGTTGCTGAATCTTGGGGCCAGCGTGCTGGTGGGCTCCGTCATGCGTGTCCTGCGCCATCGGCGCCTCAGGTTGCAACCGTTCGGTCTCTTCTGCCAGATAGGTGAGTACGGCACTTGTCTCTATTTCGCCTAGGCGCAGATTGGGCATCGCGATGTTGTTGTATTGCTCATACAACTGCATCGCCAGCGCGTCTTTCTCGGCCAGCATCTGATCCGGTTCTTTGATCCAGCGCTTCAGCCATTGCGGGTCGCGCTGGCGAGTGACTCCGATCAGGTCCGGGCCAATGCTGCGGATGCCAGCGTTCTGAGTGTCTCCAAGGGTATGGCAGGACGAGCAGCGTGTGCGGTAGATCTGTTCACCGGCACTCGGCGGGCGCAGGGTTGGGGCGCTGGCATAATCCTGGTCGTTGGTGCTGGCGTCTTTCCAGTTCTGTAGTGTTTTGCTCAAGCGATCGGCCAGAATGTAGGGGTTTTCCATGGGCGAGGATTTCATCCAGCGCCCCGTACTTTGGTTGCCGATGATCAGGCTCAGGTTGTGGTCCTTGTTGCGGCCGTTGTCGATGCCGTCGATGAACAGCCCCAGGCTTTTACGCAGTGCAGTGATGTCGTCCTTGTTACCGGTGAGGAATTGCCAGCCGGGGCCGATCCTGAATTTCTCGGTGTACTTCTTCAGCACTTCCGGTGTATCGGTTTCCGGGTCAATGCTAATTGAGTAGAGGAATACATCCTTACCAACCCGGTCACCGAGGACTTTTTGGACCTGGAGCAGGCGTGCAGTTTCCAGTGGGCAGGAGTCGGTGCAAGAGGTGAAGATGAAGTTAATCGCCACCACCTTATCCTTGATCATGTCATCGAAAAAACGCATTTTCTGGCCGTCTTGATTGACCAGCTCAGTATTGGGGAAGTAGTCCCGTCCCCAAGGTGTGCTTGAACCGCTGTCTTCGGCAACGGCGGCCGAGCCGCCTGTGATGCCCAAGGTAAGCAACAGCAGCAGGCGGAGAAATTTGATCGTCGGGGTCCAATGTGAAGTGATCATGATTTGTGTCCTGTCCTGAATACTGATGAAAGCCTTGCACTCCACCTGTACCGGCTGGAGTGCAAGGTGGTGCAGGTCAACGTACTGAGATAGGCGCCGTGACCGACTTACCGGAGGACGACTTGATCGTCACGGTCGCAGTCGCCGCCGGCCCGTTGCCGGTGGTGCTCGTCGATATCCGCCAGCGGGCTCCGGTGGCTATTGGCGTCATGGTTGCCGTGCCCAAGACCAGCGGCCCGCCGGTAGTGGCTGCGGTAACGGTCAGGGCGGTGCCGGTCTGCGACGTGGTCCCCGCCAGATCCCAGGTGTAACGGTTGTTGCTGCGTACCGAGACGATGGCGCTGGTCACTTGCAGGTCCTCGTTGCTGGTCGCTGCCGGTGTCACCGTAATGGTCACGGTGCCTGGCGTTGCCGAGACTCCACCCTTGGCATCGCGCACCTCATAGGTGAAGGATGCGGTGCCCGGCTCGGTGAGCGCGGCCGGCGGCGTGTAGATCACCCTGGTGCCATCGGTGGTGGCGGTACCCATGCCTGAATCTGGCTGGCTCAGGCCGACCACAGTGAGCGGTACGTTTTTGTCAGGGTCACTGTCATTGGCCAGGACGCTGAGGGTGACGGGCACACCGGCTGTTGTGCTGGCAATGTCGGGACCAGCAATCGGCAGCTTGTTAGTGCTGTTGTCGTCGCCACCGTCGTCCTCATCGTCATCACTGCCGCTACCCTTGCCGCCGGTACGGAAGGTCGGTAATGCGGCGGTTGCGACGTATTCCACGCCATCCCAGCTTGGCAGCGGCGTGGGCATCAGCTCGAATTGGCCCGGGTGCTCGATGTCCCATCGCAGCAACATCGACGAGTCCTCGTGCTGTGTGTTGTGGCAGTGCTCCATGTAGGTTCCGGCAAATTCGCGGAAGCGGATCGCCATGGTCACTTCGGTGGAGCTATCGACTTCCGGGCCGATGCGGAACACGTCCTTGCGCGCCCATTTTTCCCAGTCCGGCGGTGCTTTGCCATCGCGGTTGAGTATCACCCCTTCCTCGAAGTGCACGTGCACGGGGTGGCTCCAGCCGTTGCCGCCGTTCTTGATGTTCCACACTTCAAGGGTGCCGTCGCCACTGAAGCCGGCATCGGTCGGGCCGGTGGATAAGGCCGGCGCTGCAGTGAGCTGGCGTGGGTCCATGCTGTAGCCAAAGCCGCCGTCGGTCTTGATGGTCCAGGGCGCGAGGTCGGTACCGTCGGAGCGACCGAAAGTGAAACTGCGATGCCGGGCCAGATCGAGTTTGGCTTTGTCGGCCGGATCATCACGGTTGATGGTCAGCGGGATCATTTTTTTACCGGCCACTTTGCCAGGCTTGGCCGGTTCATAAGCGGTCGGGTCCATGCTCAGGTCCTGGCCAGAGTAGGAGTTGACGATCAGTTGCAGGAACTTACCCACCACCGGGTCGCCCTTGTCCCATTGCGGCCCCTTGCTGCTTTGCTTGAGGACGGCCTTGTACTTCTCTGACAGCACATCGGCCAGTGACAGCTCTGCTTTCTCGGGACCCTTGCCGGTCTTGTGTTCCATCAGGTTGACGAAGTAGATCTTGTCTCCGGTCTTGATCCCGTTTTTAGCGAAGTTGATGATGATGTCGTAGCGCTCGGCGATGGCCTGGGTTGGCAGGATGCCGTTGTTGTCTTTGAAGTCGCCGTCGCCATCGAGGTCCATGCTGCCGTCGAACGGAATGGCGTGTTCCATGATGTTGCCGTCGTTGCCAATCATGTGGAACGGCACGCGGTTGTAGGACACCCCCGAGCCGGACGGCCCAGGGAATTCACCGCCGGTGCCCTTGATTTCACGCACCACGGCGAGCTTGAAATAGCGTGACACCGAGCCATTGAGAATACGGAAGCGATAGCTGCGCGCGCGCACGTTCAGGAACGGCTGGTACTGCCAGTTGACCAGCATCTGGTCACCAAGGAAGCCGTCGGTGTTGAACGGGTTGAACCATAGCTGGCCGGTGGAATCCCAGGCCTTGTCGCCGATCACCAGGTTGACGTCGTAGTCGCGGTTGCCCCAAGGCATGGCTGAACCGCTGGGCAGACGCAGATTGACGCCATCCTCCAATGCCTCGTTGCCGCGATCGATGGCGCTGTAGTAATTCATCATCACCGCGTTGCCCTTGTAGACGTTCTGCGCGGTGAAATCGAGCATGTGGTCGTGGAACCAGTGGGTACTCATAGTTTCCCGCCAGTCGCCACGGATCTTGATGCTGCCGTTTTGACAAGTTTTGAGGCCTGGGGTCATGTCATTGACCCAGAGGGTTTCTCCCGGAGAACAAGGAAAGGCTGCGCGCGGATCCTCGGCCTTGGTGTTGATGGTGTCGTAGCCGGCCAATTGCACCGGCCAGCGGTAGTCGTAGTATTGGCCGGGGAAGAAGAAGGCGTTGGCATAACCATCGCTTTCGGCCGGGTTGTGACCGTTGTGCTCGTGGGTGCTGATAGTGTGCAAGCCGAAGCCGTTGTTGGCGGCCGGGTCGATGGGCAGGGCGTTGTAGTGACGCATTAACAGCGGTTGCCCATAACGAACCATCAACAGTTTCGGCGGCAGGGTACCGTCGAAAGTCCATACGGAGTTGTGGTTCTGGATCGGCATCTTTGGATGGATGCGGATGTCGATGCCCTTGGTAGTGCCATTGGTGGCCGTAGTACCTGCGGTGTTGTGGTAGAGCCCGTTAGGACCAAATTCACCTTTCGTGTAGCCGTGCATCTGTTTGCTATCGCGCAGGCCAAGGTTCTGCCGCGCACCCGCTTGCACGGTCTTGAATGAAGCTTGTGGGTAAAACTCGTTCCAGCGCTGGTGCGACCAGCCTTTTCCGCCAGGCCGTCCCTCGGCCGGGGAGCCTACCGGGGCACGGTTGAGAAAGGCTTCGATCTGCGCCTTCCAGGGGTTTCGGTCCAGTACGTTGGAATACTGAGTTGGGAACGGCGTCAGCCCCGGTTGACGCAGGAAGGCTTCCAGCGCCGTTCCCGAGGGGCCGCTGCGGGCCAAGCTGTTAGGATCCTGACTCGGCATCGGGCCCACCGTCGGCACGGGGAAGGTCATTTGCGCTGGTGGAGTTTGCGGGTCGAGTTTCTCAGGGCCGAACTCTTCGAACAGGAGCATTTGCTGGGTGTAGGGTTCCGCGCCAAACAGCGGACTGGGTTTGCCGTTGGTGGGGAAGTTGAAAGAGGTCTGCAAAGCGGGAGGCAGGACGTTTTCAGTCCGAGGCGTATCGCGGTTGCCCTGGCCACCATTAGGCAGTGCAAGTGAGCCATGGTTGGCCTCAGGTAGCGTCCTGATTTCCAGCAGTGCGGCCGCGGGGTCGGCAGGCTGTGGTCGATAGTAGGAGGGGTCGGTGGGAGATGGCTGGCTCTCATCGTCAATCGGCGATGCGCCGGCATCCGCCCCGCAGAGCGCCAACAACAATGCCGAGGCCAGGTCCGGCCGGATAAAGAGCGAGATAGGATGGGGGGTTAGATTTGTTTTCATCCTCATTGCCTCCCAGCATGATTAGGTGGTGAGCCATACATGCTGCGTGTCGATAGCACTTTGCCCTTGGTTTAGGCTGCAAGCAGAGTCCATGCCAGACACGACGAACAATTTTGAAGTATGAGGAAAGCTTCATTGAACCGACGTTCTGTAGGTGATGGAGGTCAATCCACTGGCGTCGGATGGAAAAATGAACATTGGGGAGATTCCCCTGTTTGGGGGGGGAATTGGGTAAACATGCCCAGACCGCGTTTTGAGATTCGAGCAAGCGGAGGTAGGGGTTAATGGGCGGCGATTGACACTGTCATCGTTTGGCCTGGGGCGCGCTGAAGGTCAGGAATGAGTTTCCTGAGCAGTGGATGTCTCTGCTTCGGATCTCCCCTACGCCAACTGAAAATATTCCAGTGGCATAGCGGCGGTCCATTCCTATCCCGAAACACGCTTGAACTGATTCTTAGTGCTGCATACCTTCGTTTTCTGCAAGGCCGGCATGAAACTCTGAGTTTTCTATCTGAAGTGTCGTATGGTCAATATGGAATTCATCACTCATCAATCGTGTTACTTCAGTCAATATTTCTTGTTCACCGCCTGAGGAGTGCTGGACGACGAGGTGTGCACTCATCACGTTCTTACCGCTGGTTAAAGCCCAGATGTGCAGGTCATGGATATCCTCAATGCCTTTAACCGCCCTGATTCTGAGCTCCACTTCAGCGATATCAATTCCATCCGGAACGCCCTGCAAAAGGATGTTCATGCTCTCTTTGAGCAAAACCCAAGTTCTGGGGAGCACCCAAAATCCGATCGCCGCAGCAACAATAGAGTCAATCCAGATCCATCCGGTAAAACGAATGATCAGCGCCGCTCCAATCACGCCGAGAGAACCTAACATATCGCTCCAGACCTCAAGGTACGCGCCTTTGACATTGAGGCTTTCATTACTGCCAGACATGAGCAACCGCATTGAGACAAGGTTCACAGCCAACCCTATCAACGCTACGATCAACATGGCTGTCGACTGAATTTCTGTTGGAGTCTTAATCCGCTGATATGCTTCATACAAGATGTACACCGCCACCATGAACAGCAGCATCGCATTGAACGCAGCCGCGAGAATTTCAAATCGCGCATAGCCAAATGTCCGTTTCCTATCCGCGGGGCGTTTGGCGATCTGAATAGCGACCAATGAAATTGCAAGGGCGGTGGAATCGGTAAGCATATGAGCGGCATCAGATAACAATGCCAAGCTGCCAGTGATGAAAGCCCCTATGACTTCCGCGACCATGAAGCTCGTGGTCAGCGCCAAAGCTATCCACAATTTTTTTTCGTGCCCTGCACGTACTTCACCGTGACTATGACCAGCGCTCATAGGGTTCTCCATGTTTGTGAGGGGTTAGGCAGGTGCTTTGGATGCCGTTCCAACTCAATTTCGTTCATTTACAGCTACCTGCTATCGAGAGAGAGGCGCTACAAGGCCTGCAGCTCAAAAAGGTCTCTAGAAAAATAGCACTGCTACAAAGACGCAGCTCTATGTCCGATACCGATAACCAAAAAACCACCCTACTGGAATGTGAAATAGCTTCAATTCATTGCTTGACCCTGTAGTTGGTTCAGGCTGTTGAATGGTGCCATTGTTCTTACCGGTAGAAGCACCATGAGTCAGGAAAGCAAGCCAAAACCGATCGTCCGCCTTCAGGCTGTGAAAAAAGACGATTGTTGTGGGTCCGATCATCCGCATGCGGTTGAACCTTCTCATCACAAAACGCACCAGCATGATCCTGGCTCGCATAATCACGACCATGGCGCGCATGCCCATGCCCACGACCACGACCACGACCACGACGACCCGCACGATCACGATCATGGCACGCACATTCACGATCATGCCGATGCCTGTTGTGCTCATGGCACTCACGCAACTGAGGCATTTGCACCCAGCAAGACCAATCCGGCTCCCGAGGGGACCAATAATGTTCGATATCGCATCGACAAAATGGATTGCCCCACCGAGGAACGCCTCATCCGTAACCGGCTAGAGCCGATGTCCGGAATTGTCCGCCTCGACTTCAACCTACTGAATCGTGAGTTGACCGTGCATCACCGTCTGGATGATCCGCAGTCAATCGTCACCGCATTAGTTGCACTGGACATGGGGCCGACCTTGATCGAAGCCGGCGCCGCACCTTCGGCTCTTCCGCCAGTGCTGAGCGCAAAGTTGAAAGGGTTGTTGGCCGTCAGCGGCGTCGCGGCTATCGCCGCTGAAGTCACTGCATGGACAACCGGGCAGGAAAGCTCTTGGCCAGTGATGGTGTTGGCTGCTCTGTCTATCCTGGCTGCTGGTCTGCCAACACTTAAAAAGGGTTGGATCGCGGTTAAAAACTTCACATTGAATATCTATTTCCTGATGTCGCTGGCTGTCGTAGGCGCCCTCGTCATCGGTAAATGGCCTGAAGCCTCAATGGTGGTTTTCCTGTTCGCCATTGCAGAAGCCATCGAAGCACTTTCTCTGGAGCGGGCGCGCAACGCTATCAAGTCGCTGACTGCATTGGCGCCGGAAATCGCTGAGGTCATGACTGAAAGTGGCTGGAAAGAACTGCCAGTAGCGAGCGTATTGCTCGGTAGTCGTATCCGGGTTCGCACAGGTTCGCGCGTGCCGCTGGATGCTCGGGTAGATTCTGGACGTGCGGCACTGGATCAGGCTCCGATTACTGGCGAAAGCCTACCGGTTGATAAGGAGATTGGAGATCCGCTTTACGCTGGCACCATCGTTACGGACGGTGTGGTTGAAGCTACCGTCACGGCAGTAGCTGGGGAAAGTACCCTGGCGCGCATTGCAGCAGCGATTCAAGACGCACAGTCTCAACGGGCACCTACACAGCGGTTTGTAGATCAATTCGCGCATTACTACACCCCCGCAGTAGTAGTTCTCGCTGTTCTGGTAGCTGTCCTGGGCCCTGTCCTCATCGGTGGAGCTTGGGGAGAGTGGCTCTATCAGGCGCTGGTTCTGTTAGTCATTGCTTGCCCGTGCGCTCTGGTGGTTTCAACTCCGATTACCGTCGTCAGTGGGCTAACAGCAGCAGCCAGGCACGGCATCTTGATCAAGGGTGGTGCGTATCTTGAAAGCGGCCGGTTTCTGAAGGTTGTTGCACTCGACAAGACCGGTACTTTGACTCAGGGCAAGCCGGTACTGACCGATGTTGAGCCGTTTACAGATATGCCCATTGAGCAGGCTTTGCTGATCGCCGCAAGCCTGGACGAGCATAGTACGCATCCCGTAGCCAAGGCCTTGGTCAGCGGCTGGAAATTGCAGCAGCCGGAGGGGGCGATTATGCCGGTTGAGGACTTCAGTGTACTCAACGGGCGTGGTGTCAAAGGCAATATCAATGGCCAATCCTGGCACCTGGGTAACCATCGCCTGGTTGAAGAGTTGGGCGTATGTTCCCCAGAGCTTGAGGCTCGATTGTCGCTGCTGGAAAACGCGGGAAAAACTGTAATCGTACTTTGCGCAGCCAACGGTCCAGTAGCGATCTTCGCAGTAGCTGACACCGTACGGGCTGAAAGCTTTGCTGCCGTAGCCGCTTTGAATGCCATGAATGTTGTACCGGTAATGCTGACGGGTGATAACCCGGCAACCGCCAACTCTATTGCCGGGAAATTGGGCATAAAGGATGCGCGCGGAAATCTCATGCCAGAAGACAAACAAACCGCCGTCGCTGAACTCAAACGTCGATATGGCCCGGTTGGCATGGTTGGGGATGGCGTGAACGACGCCCCTGCATTGGCACAATCCGATATCGGTTTTGCAATGGGAGCCGCAGGCACCGCTACCGCACTTGAAACCGCTGATGTAGCCATCATGGATGATGACCCGCGCAAGATCGCTGATTTCATAAGCTTAAGTCATCGATGCGCATCGGTTCTAAAACAGAACATCGGATTGGCATTGGGCATCAAATTCGTTTTTCTAGCGCTGGCATTATCTGGCCACGCAACCTTGTGGATGGCTGTTTTTGCGGATGTTGGGGCGAGCTTGCTCGTCGTATTCAACGGGCTGCGGCTGCTGCGCAGGTGATATGACTGCCGCGCCCTCGATTACTGATTAGCACGAAGGAATCAAGATTATGCAATGTCCAATTTGCAAAGATATCGCGTTGGTAATGACTGAACGTCAAAGTATCGAAATCGATTACTGCCCTCAATGCCGTGGTGTTTGGCTTGATCGAGGTGAGCTCGACAAGATTATTGAGCGCAGTCAGCAACAGGACGCTGGTCGTTTTCTCCCACAGAATTCACCAATTGCGACGCCAGATAGGGCGCCAGCGGGTCAGACAGGGTATGTCCAACCTGCGTACAACCAGCATGGTGGCGACCAAAGCTACACAGAACAGCGTGGACATAATAGTGGCGGTTGGAGGGATGAACATCATGGCGGCCATCAGAGCGGCCATCAGAGTGGCCATCAGAATCAAGGCGGACATCATGGTCAGAAGCCCCACCATAAAAAATCGTTTCTACGAGACATCTTCGATTAATTGGTCAGGCGTTGTCTTTAAATCGTAGCGATGGATTTTTCACTTCGGCATTGCGCGTGCCTGCATATGCCGAAGTCGAAGATTGGCTCCTTGCTGATTCTGCCGGCTACGATTACAGCGGATCCAAGTCCGAGGTTGGGATGAAAGAGATTCTGCGTACTGCAATAAATGAAGCCTTCCTTGAGGCTTCTGCCGCGCGTAAGAACAACGACGTTCAGGCTGCTTATCTCTGGTTGGAGCGTGCTCATATCATCGCGCAACGCATGCCTCTGGCTCATGCGAGATCGCATTGGCTCATGTTGAAACTGGGATTACAGACAAGGGATTGGCGTGAGGTTGTGGGCCAGGTTCCTCGTATTTTTGCTGCGTTATTGTTTTCCAGGATATGGGTGCCAGTCGGCAACACAGGCAGAGCACGTGTCAGTGCATTTAGTGTCATGCCGCTTTCTGCCGATCTACAGGAACTGCTGCGCGACGACTAACGCAGCCCCCTTTCTATTTGAACAGTTGGTGTGCTCAATCGAGCACGTCTTTTCCGTCTGAAGTGGAAATTGGGCATTCGAAATAATCGGAAGCTTCAGCTCTCCTATTTCCGGTGTACGTAAAAATGTACGCGTGCCCAAACAACTCAACGAATAGGCTAATGGCCTGTGCGAAAAGTCGACCCATGAAGTAGCCCAATCGCAACAATTGGGCTGTTCGTGGTGCTTAGCTCTTGGGGAAAACCAGCCTGAACACAGTTAACTCGCCAGGTTGACTTTCAACCTGAGCATCACCCTGGTGCAAGCTCATGATCGAGCGCACGATGGCGAGACCCAGCCCGGTACTGCCTTGGGAACGGGTGCGGCTGCTGTCGACCCGGTAGAAACGGTCGAACAGATGTGGCAAGTGTTGTGCCTCGATACCCGCGCCAGGATTGCTGACGAACAGTGAAACCTGTTTCGCACCGCTCTCAATGACCAACGAAATGGTGTTCCGAGGTGGGCAGTGGCGCAGGGCATTGGATAGCAGGTTCGAGATCGCCCGTTGAATCATCAAACGGTCGCCCGACACCCGTGCGTTGCCGACCACACTCAGCTTGATCTCCTTGTCCTGCGCCGGTAGGGAAAACAGTTCGACCACTTTCTGCGCCTCGGCTTCAAGATTGACCCATTCGAAAGGCGCGTGCGCCGTCGATTGGCTGGACTGCGCGAGGAATAGCATGTCGGAAACTATCCGCGCGACGCGTTCCAATTCTTCGGTGCACGACACCAGAATGTCTTTGTACTCCTCGCTCGAACGCTCCCGGGAAAGTGTCACTTGGGCCTTGCCCATCAGGTTATTGATCGGCGTGCGGAGTTCATGAGCCAGGTCGTCGGAGAATTGCGACAGTTGCTGTACGCCGTCGTCGAGGCGATGCAGCATGAAATTGATGCCTTGGGCCAATTCGCTGAGTTCCTGGGGCATGTTGACCACCGATAGCCGATGCTCGAGATCCTGCGTGGTCACTCTTGCCGCCACTTTTCGAAACTCGCGCAACGGTATCAGGCCCCGCTGTACCGCAAACCAAGCAGTGAGGCCGATAAAGATCAACAGCAGCGGCAAGGCAGTCAGTGTCGAGCGCAGATAGGCGCTGAGCAAAGCTTGATCGTGGGTGTTGTCGATCGATATCAGCACCGGCACGGGGGTACCGTCCTTGACGCGGATCAGCTTCGAGGCGGTGAGAAAATTGGTGCCCTCGACGTCGGTGCTGCTGGAGTAGACCAGTTGCTCGGTGATACCCCGCACGGCTTTCAGTTCCGGGCGCGGATCGACCATGCCTGAGCCGGACTTAAGCAGCGGTGTACGAAGATTGTTCTGGTCATAAATGCTGAGCGTCAGGTTGTCATGTCCCATGACCTGATCGAGCAGGATATGCGGTTTTCCGCTGATTTCAGCGACATTGGCGTACAACGCCAGGCTATGTTCCACCTGCTCCATTTTCTTTTCCAGGTTGTCCCTAGATAGCGCGTTCAGTTGATGAGTCAGGGCGAAGTAAGCCAATACCGCCAGGAACACCACCAGCAATGCCCCCAGAAGACTGACTGTCAAACCAAGGCGCAGCGAAAGACTGGCTGGCTTCATGTCCGTGACTCCAGTACGTAGCCGACACCGCGAAGGGTGTGGATCAGCTTGCTGTCGAACGGGTCGTCGATCTTCGCCCGCAGGCGGCGGATGGAAACCTCGACCACATTGGTGTCGCAGTCGAAGTTCATATCCCACACCAGCGAAATAATCTGGGTCCGGGTCAATACCTCGCCGGAGTGGCGCATTAGCAGATGTAGTAGGGCAAATTCTTTGGTGGTCAGGTCGATGCGCTGTTCGCCACGGAAGGCCCGGTGACGGCCCGGGTCGAGCTCCAGGTCGGCAACCTTGAGTACTTGCGGCACGGGAATGTTTTCACTGCGACGCATTAGAGTGCGCACGCGGGCTAACAATTCCGGGAACTCGAACGGCTTGACCAGATAGTCGTCGGCACCCATGTCCAGTCCGCGGACTTTGTCCGCCAAGCGCCCGCGCGCGGTGAGCATCATGACCCGGGTGGAATGAGCGCGACGCAGCTGTTCCAGCACGCCCCAGCCGTCCAGTTCCGGCAGGTTAACGTCGAGAATGATCAGGTCGTAAACCTGATGCTGGGCCAGATGCAGCCCATCGGCACCGGTTGTCGCACGGTCAACAATATAACCACTCTCGGTCAATCCCTGATGCAAATACTCGGCAGTTTTAAGCTCGTCCTCGATGACAAGGATTCGCATGGTCAATCACCACTTTTATTTAATGGGTAAGTAATTAAGGAAGTCGTGAAAATTGTTATTTTTATAAGTTCTTCCGAATGTTATTCAATAACAGTTAAATGAATTTACTGCTGTTCATTACGTAGGGCCAACGATTGATTTCACACAAAATAAAGGCTGTAGCGGCTACAGAGTCAACTGAAAACGGTTGAGTGGAGGCTCTAAATCAGTCCTCTGCGACAGCCTGTCGCAGAGGTTGGGACTTGCACGTCCTCATTTCATGAGAACGGAAACACAGCTAGTGCTGTTCGGCGGATAAGCATGGAGTATTTGTTTCTTGGTGTTGCTGTGTAGGTTTGAGCGTTTCGAATACTAGATCAAAATAACTTGCTGTAACAGTGGATAACGTATTTGTAATGTTCCAGTCACCTTGTCGATAAGTTCAAAAACATAACGTGGCAGTATCGAAATTTCTCTATTTTAAAGGAAGTGTTCAATTGCCCGGTCCAAGAGAACTGACGGCGCGATTACGCCTGAAAAAAGCATTGCGAATCGCGGGTACTACAGGCTTTTTTTTAATGGCCAATCCTGGTTTTGCGGTTGCTTCGTCAACGACACTGACCCTTGATCAGGCCCTGCAAACGGCGCTCGCCGCAAACCCCGATCTCGCAGCAGCGCAGTGGGACATCGGCATTGCCGAAGGTGACCGAAAACAGGCTGGTTTGATCCCCAACCCCACAGTGTCGTTGGAGGCCGAAGACACCCGACGTGACTCGCGCACTACTACGGTGCTGCTCAGCCAGCCGATTGAACTGGGAGGCAAGCGCGGCGCGCGTATCGAAGTCGCCAGCCGCGCGCAGGACGCTGCCGGGATCGAACTGGAGCGCAAGCGCAACGCGTTGCGTGCCGATGTGGTTCAAGCGTTTTCCAGCGCTCAAACAGCGCAGCAACGGTTGCAGTTGTCTCGTCAGTCTCTGCAACTCGCCGAGCAAGGTGTGCGCGTAGCCCAAGGGCGTATACAAGCCGGCAAGTCCTCGCCGGTCGAAGGGACGCGGGCGCAGGTGCAATTGTCTGAGGTACGGCTTGAACAGAGTCGTGCCGAGCGCGACCAGGCCAATGCGTATCAGCAACTGGCTCAAGTCATGGGTGCCCCTTTGCCGGTCTCGGTCGATGTGCAGGTTGCCCGACAATCAACGCTCGCCGTGCCGTCGACAAAGTTACTTGAACGCCTGAATGAGACCGCCGAGATGCGCCTGGCCAAATTGCAGATCAATCAGCGTGAGGCTTCTTTGGGGCTGGAGAAGGCACAGCGAATTCCCGACCTGACCGTAAGCATCGGCAGCCAGTACGACGCGACGGAGCGCGAGCGGGTGAACGTAGTCGGGCTGTCGATGCCGATTCCATTATTCAACCGTAATCAGGGCAACGTACTGGCAGCCGCTCGACGCGCAGATCAGGCGCGGGACTTGCGCAATGCCACCGAGCTGCGTTTGCGCACGGAAACCCAGACTGCCCTGGAGCAATGGCGGACCGCGAATGGTGAAGTGAAGGCGTTCCACCAGACCATCCTGCCCTCCGCGCAGAGCGCTGTCGACAGCGCTACACGAGGATTCGAGATGGGTAAGTTTGGCTTCCTCGATGTACTCGATGCCCAACGCACCCTGATCAGCGCCCGCACCCAATACATCCAGGCGGTTGCAGAGGCGACAGACGCGCGGGTGCGGATTGAGCGCATTTTCGGCGATCTCGACGCGCTCGCTGTCAGCCCTTGATTTTCAACTTTCACAGAAATGCGTGATGGCTTGGCGCAGAGGAGTTTCCATGAACAAAAAACTGATCGTTGTCGCCGTAGCAACTTTGGCGCTGGGTATTGGCATCGGTTCGATTCGCACGGGTAACTCGTCCATCGAGGCGCATGCCAATGAAGCGGCGGAACATGCCGAGCATGCTGAACACGCCGAAAATGGCGCCGCAGCTGAGGGTGAACATGCTGCAGGTGAAGAGGGACATCTGACCCTCAGCAACGAGCAGATCACTGCGGCAGGTATTCAATTGATCGAAGCCGGTGCGCAGAGTATCAATCTCGGTTTGCCATTCCCCGGTGAAGTGCGTTTTGACGAAGACCGAACGGCCCATGTTGTGCCTCGAGTCCCCGGCGTGGTCGAGTCAGTGTCGGTCAATCTCGGGCAATCGGTGAAAAAGGGTCAGCTGTTGGCAGTGATTTCCAGTCAGCAGATTTCTGATCAGCGCAGTGAACAGGCCGCGGCGCAGCGGCGTCTGACACTGGCACGGACCACTTACGAGCGTGAGAAGCAGTTGTGGGAAAGCAAGATTTCCGCTGAACAGGATTTCCTCCAGGCTCGACAGGCGCTGCAAGAAGCTGAAATCGCCCTGAACAACGCTCAACAGAAAATCAGCGTACTCAGCGGCAGCGTGGTCGCCACCGGCGGCAATCGCTATGAGCTGCGCGCTCCGTTCGACGGCGTTGTGGTGGAAAAACACCTGACGCCGGGAGAAGTGGTCGACGTGACCAGCAATGCGTTCATCCTTTCGGATCTTTCCCGGGTTTGGGTGACATTCGGCGTTTCACCCAAGGATTTGACCAAGGTGCAGGTGGGCAAACCCGTGACGATCAGTGCCCCGGAGCTGAACGCCGAGGTCGTTGGCAACGTGGCTTATGTGGGCAGCTTGCTCGGTGAGCAGACGCGTACCGCCACCGTGCGCGTGACTCTGGAGAACCCCCAAGGCGCGTGGCGTCCGGGCCTGTTCGTCAACGCACTAGTAGCCACCGACAGCCGTGAGGCCAGAGTCGCCGTGCCGGAAACCGCGATTCAGACGGTCGAGGACAAACCTACAGTATTCGTGCGCACCGACGACGGCTTCAAGGCGCAGGCGGTGGAGCTGGGTAGTCGAGCGGACGGGCAAGTGGAAATCACCAAGGGGCTGGAGTCCGGGGTTCAGGTCGCAGCTGCCGGCAGCTACGTTCTCAAATCGGAACTGGGTAAAGCCTCGGCTGAGCACTCTCATTGAAACAGCGCTTTAACAACACCCACCGATCTGCCCCCTCGACGAGAAGGTTCTCATGTTCGAACGCTTGATCCAGTTTGCCATCGAGCAGCGCATCATTGTGCTGCTCGCCGTTTTACTCATGGCCGGCCTAGGTATCGCCAGTTACCAGAAACTGCCGATCGACGCCGTGCCCGATATCACCAACGTCCAAGTACAAATCAATACCGGCGCCGCCGGGTTCTCGCCGCTGGAAACCGAGCAGCGCATCACCTTCCCGATTGAAACTGCCATGGCCGGTCTACCGGCATTGGAACAGACCCGTTCGCTGTCGCGGTCGGGGCTGTCGCAAGTCACTGTGATATTCAAGGACGGCACTGATCTGTTCTTCGCCCGGCAGTTGGTCAATGAGCGCCTGCAAACAGCTAAAGAACAATTACCCGAAGGCGCCAAAGCGGTGATGGGGCCGATTTCGACGGGGCTTGGGGAGATTTTCCTGTGGACCGTCGAAGCGCGGGAAGGCGCGCTCAAGGAGGACGGCACCCCCTATACGCCGACGGACCTACGGGTAATCCAGGACTGGATCATCAAGCCGCAGCTGCGCAACGTTCCTGGCGTGGCGGAGATCAACACCATCGGTGGATTCGCCAAGGAGTATCAGATTGCACCTGATCCGAAACGGCTGGCAGCGTACAAACTGACTCTCACCGATCTGATCACTGCGCTTGAGCGCAACAATGCCAACGTCGGCGCGGGCTACATCGAGCACATTGGCGAGCAACTGCTGATCCGCGCGCCTGGACAAGTGGCGAGCACCGAGGACATTGCCAACATTGTCATGGCTAACGTCGACGGCACACCGATTCGGGTGAAGAACGTTGCCACGGTGGATATCGGCCGTGAACTGCGCAGCGGGGCCGCGACTGAAAACGGTCGCGAAGTGGTGCTCGGCACCGTATTCATGCTGATCGGCGAAAACAGCCGCACCGTCTCCCAGGCAGTTGCCAGCAAGCTTGAGCAGATCAACCGTTCGCTGCCGACCGGCGTCGTCGCGGTGCCGGTTTATGACCGTACGCACTTGGTCGACAAAGCCATCGCCACGGTGAAAAAGAATCTGGTCGAAGGTGCGATTCTGGTGATCGCGATTCTCTTCCTGTTCCTGGGCAACATCCGTGCGGCTTTGATCACGGCCATGGTGATTCCGCTGTCGATGCTGTTCACCTTCACCGGCATGTTCAGCAACAAGGTCAGCGCCAATCTGATGAGCCTCGGCGCACTCGACTTCGGCATTATTGTCGACGGCGCGGTGGTAATCGTTGAAAACACCCTGCGACGGCTGGCCCACGCACAGCAGCATCACGGACGATTGCTGACCCGATCCGAGCGCTTCCATGAAGTATTCGCAGCGGCCAAAGAAGCGCGGCGACCGCTGATTTTCGGCCAGTTGATCATCATGGTCGTGTACCTGCCGATCTTCGCCCTCACCGGTGTCGAAGGAAAAATGTTCCATCCAATGGCATTCACTGTGGTGATCGCGCTGCTTGGCGCCATGTTGTTGTCGGTGACCTTCGTACCAGCGGCCATCGCCCTGTTTGTCACCGGTAAGGTCAAGGAAGAAGAAGGCGTGGTCATGCGCGGCGCACGCCGGTTTTATGCGCCGGCGCTGGCTTGGGTGATGTCCCATCGCGCCGTGGCAGTGGGCATGGCCTTGATCGTGGTCGCGCTCAGCGGCGTGATGACCAGTCGCATGGGCAGCGAGTTTGTACCGAGTCTCAGTGAGGGCGATTTTGCCCTGCAGGCGTTGCGCGTACCCGGCACCAGTCTCACGCAGTCGGTGGACATGCAGCAGCGTCTGGAAACCTTGATTCTCAACAAAGTGCCGGAAGTACAGCGCGTATTCGGCCGCACCGGCACCGCCGAAATTGCTTCTGACCCGATGCCGCCGAACATTTCCGACAGCTACGTGATGCTCAAGCCCAAGGAGCAGTGGCCGGATCCTGGCAAATCCCGCGAAGCCCTGATGGCCGAACTGCAACAAGCCGCCGCGACGCTACCGGGCAGCAACTATGAACTGTCGCAGCCAATCCAACTGCGCTTCAACGAACTGATCTCCGGTGTGCGCAGCGATGTGGCGGTCAAGGTTTTCGGTGATGACATGGACGTGCTCAACGCCACGGCGGCGAAGATTGCCACTGCTATGCAAAAGGTTAACGGTGCGTCCGAGGTCAAGGTTGAGCAAACTACAGGTTTGCCGGTGCTGACCATCAACATCGATCGTGACAAGGCTGCACGTTACGGACTCAACGTTGGCGATGTACAGGACACCATTGCGGTAGCGGTGGGAGGACGCCAGGCAGGGACGATGTATGAGGGCGATCGGCGTTTCGACATGGTGGTGCGTTTGTCCGATGCCATGCGCAAGGACATCGAAGGTTTGTCGACCCTGCTGATCCCGGTGCCGGCACCGCAGAATGGCGCGTCCAATCAGATCGCTTTCATTGCTCTTGAGGAAGTTGCCAGCCTTGATCTGGTGCTGGGGCCGAATCAGGTCAGTCGCGAAAACGGCAAGCGCTTGGTGATCGTCAGCGCCAACGTGCGTGGGCGCGATATCGGTTCGTTCGTCGCAGAAGCGGGTGAGGTAATCGAGCGCGATGTCGAGGTTCCGGCGGGTTACTGGACCAGTTGGGGCGGGCAGTTCGAGCAATTGCAGTCGGCGGCCAAGCGCTTGCAGATTGTGGTGCCGGTGGCCTTGCTGTTGGTGTTTGGCTTGCTGTTCATGATGTTCAACAACCTCAAGGACGGGCTGCTGGTGTTCACCGGGATTCCGTTTGCCTTGACCGGTGGCGTAATGGCGTTGTGGCTACGGGACATCCCGTTGTCGATCTCGGCGGGCGTCGGGTTCATTGCGCTGTCGGGAGTCGCGGTGCTCAATGGCTTGGTGATGATCGCGTTCATCCGCAACCTGCGGGAGGAAGGACGTTCCCTCTCCGATGCCATCAGCGAGGGCGCCCTGACAAGGCTGCGTCCGGTGCTGATGACTGCACTGGTGGCGTCCCTTGGCTTCATTCCGATGGCCCTGGCGACCGGTACCGGTGCGGAGGTGCAGCGGCCGTTGGCGACGGTGGTAATTGGCGGGATTCTGTCCTCGACCATTCTCACGTTGCTGATATTGCCTGCGCTGTATCAGCTGGCGCATCGACGTGATGAAGAGGCCATCCCAGTTAAATAGACGTACCCCTTGTGGAAGCGAACCTGCTAGCGATGACGGTGAGTCAGTCAGCATTGATGCCAACTGACTATTTGCTATCGCAAGCAGGCTCGCTCCCACAGTTCATTGGTGCTGATTCAATTCAACTCCCACGACATAACGGATATGTAATTTTCGCGCCACCGTGGCGATAGGTTCGGATTGTTACCCTGACCTCGTCAATCAAATGAGGCCTGAAAACATGAAACTTGCACAATTGAGCATCTTTGCAACAGCGTTGGTGATGTCGTCCATGGTGTTAGCTGAAGGCGGCGGCGACAGGGCTTTCGAGAAAATGATGGCGGCTAAAGAACGCTCGATGGAACTGTTTGTAGCCAAAGAGAAGACGCATGATCCCGTTGTTGTAAATGAAAAGAAAGACGACAAAGCCCAAGACATGTAAGCGCGTCGCACTTGGATAAGCCTGCCATCGCCCCCCGATGCCGGGCTTTTTTTTGCTGGTTCTTCTTAAGGAAATGGATATGAAATTTATCAAGTCGATGACGTTCATCGCGGTCATGGCCCTGTCCCTGAATGCGCTCGCTGAGGGCGGTGGTGACAAAACGTTTGAGAGGGCCGTCAGCGCAAATACAAAAGCAATGGAGCAGTATGCTGCCAACCAGGGCAAACCTGCACCAGTGATGAAAGACTATGAATACGGGATGAAGTTGGACGTGGTCAAAGTAGTGAGCACCGTGCGACCGCAAGTTTCATGCGCCGCAGTCCCTACCGTGATGACCTATGAGGACTCCCAAGGACAGCTCAACACCATTAGATACACCGTAGGAGGCGAATGCCGCAGAAACGGTCGGTGAACCGGTATCGCCCCGTAAGGACTGTCGAGTGCTTCGATTTTTCGATTTTCAAGACAAGTTCGCAAGATTGCAGCACGTTGCACTTTTCAACTTCAGTGAATGCGACCCGCGAAAATAAAAAGGGCGCCCCGAAGGACGCCAAAAGATTCACCTCTTACCAAAGGAGCAAGGAGCTTCTAAAGGTGAATTTGTATCAACCGCGATGTCAGAGAATCGCCAACGGGTATTCGATGATCACCCGGACCTCATCCAGATCCGATTCAAATGCCGTAGCGCGGGTAGTGGCTTGACGCAACCGCAGCGACATATCTTTCAGCGAACCTGTCTGCACGACATATTTGACTTCAATGTCACGCTCCCATCGCTTCTGATCGGTCAGCGGGTTGCCGTCGGCATCACGGCGCATGTACGTGGCGTTGGCGTTGGAGTAGTCGGCATCGGTGCCGCGGGCGTAACGAGTCATGAACGACAGACCCGGAACTCCGTAGCTCTCCATGTCTAGGTCATAGCGCACCATCCACGAACGTTCCTTGGGTGAGTTGAAGTCGCTGTACTGGATGGAGTTGTCGAGGAAGATCGAGTCGGACTGGCGCAGATAATCGAAGTCGTCGTTGCCGTTGTTGCGCTGGTGGGACAAGGCCACGGAGTGCGCACCGAGTTTCACCCCGACCCGGCCGCTCCAGATGTTGTTGTCGAACTTTCCAAGCAGTTGTTTGCCTTCGTCGACCGCCTTGTAATAGTTCAGGTCACCGAACAGTGAAATGTCATCCGATAGCGGATAAGTCCAAGCGTTCCCGGCGTAGTACTGGTTCCAGGCATCTTTTAGGCGACTGGAATACAGGCTGAAACTAAGGTTCTTGTTCAGCGAATAGTCTCCGCCGAAATATGCGATCCACGGCGAGTTGACCGGGCCGGCATAGAAGGTCGCGAAGTTCTCGCGCATGTCGCTGGACGTCGGCTGGCTCATCGCGTGCAGTCGACCGCCCTGGACCGACAGGCCTTCGATGCTGGTGTTGGTAGCCGTCACACCGCGGAAGCTTTCCGGCAGCAATCGAGAATCACCCGCGGCCACTACGGGGTTGGCGGGGAACACGTCACCGACTTTTACCACCGTATCGAAGGCCCGGACTTTGGCGGCACCACCCACCTTGGTGTATTCGTCCCGCGCCTCTCCGTCACTGTTGACTGGCAGCACATCAAACGAACTCTGGCCGCCGTTGCGGCCATCCCCGGTATCGAGCTTTAAACCGATCATCGCAAACGCATCGACACCGACCCCGACGGTGCCTTGAGTAAAGCCGGATTCGAACTTGCCAATAATGCCCTGAGCCCAGGCTTCCGAATAACCATTGCCGGTGGGGCTGGACTGACCTTTACGGTAATCACGATTAAAGTAGAAATTGCGGTTGAGCACCGTCAGGCTGCTGTCCTCGATAAAGCCCTCTGCCTTATCTTCCGCAAACACCATGGACGGCCCTGAGCCGACAACTACAGCTAAAGCGGCTATCGACATTTTTGAATTGTTAAGCATCAATCACTCCTTGGTTTCGGCAGAACTGGAAGCTGCGTCGGCGTGGGTTTTATTGTTCGGCGGAAAAAGGCCCGCCGGCATGGTCGCCGGGTGACATCGTTGCAAGCTGCAGATAACGCCAAGGTGATTGGAGGATTACAATTTCGTCAGGTGGGTGTAGTCCAGGACTTCTGAGTTTTGGCAATAACCGCTAAAGACAACTGGTTTGAAAGGGTCGACGAAGGCGGGCTAAAGATGCAGCCCTACCTCATCCGCTATCGCGAACGAACTCCGGTTCTCTGCGCTGCCATCTGCCAGTATCCAATTGCCGAACATGAAGCAGGTGAGCACGACGGATTCGTCATCATCACTGGCAGCGTCGGCGGAGTGATGGATATCCACGACCGCCGATCAGTGAGTCTGCCAGGAAAACTTGCCCAAGAATGGTTGTCTCCGGCGACACCCAAAGAGAGTGCAAAGCAGATGGTGCTGCTACTGGATGAATCTCCGGAGGCTTTCGAATGGTTCAAAATTGACCGAGCGATCGGCAACGTACGTAATCAAGGGCGAGCGCTCATCAAACTCACCGGACAGATCCAATGCGGTGACTATAAGGGTAACGGTTAAAGCAGCCGGTATTGCCTTCAATGCGACATCGAATGTGCCACTAACGAGGCGACAATCTAGCAATACCAACCTACCAGCACGGCTGGTAGCTAGGTCCTATCAATGGAATGAAAAGATTGTTATCAATGATGCCTTTTGCTCAGCGCCGTCTCCCACAAGCACGTATACCGTGTTTCGCGTCTCAAAAAGAAACCCGTCTAGGAACTGAACACACATGCTGGAACGGACCCAATCGCCGGGTTGAAAGCGGCCCTTACTGTCGTAGACAACTTCAAAGGCATACACAAAGAGCGGGAGGTGGCCGGCCCTTTCGACGGTTTCAAGCTCTTCGGGTGTGAGGTCCGCAAGGAAGAGCGTCCAATCTCTGACTAGGCAGTAAGGCTTAGCTGGGTAACGTGAGATAACCATTGTTGTCAGCTTTTCTAAGTCCAAAGACGTTCCATGCCTTGCGTCTCGGGGACCACCCAAAAACTCGTGGCGTTCATGTCCATCGTCTGTATTCATGAAATCACCTTCTCAAGTGATCGCAGACTGGATCTCTACATTTGCGCGAGTAAGCTCAAGGCTCACAATGCTGGAGTTATCCACAAACCTGCATATGGGCTGCTTGGTCTGCGTCATACCTTGCTTAGTGGAGTCCGCTCACAAGAAACGATCCTGCGAGCAATTTTCAACCGCGCTATTTTGAGTCGCCGAAGAAATCATCCTTAGCGATCATGCCGAAGTCGTCGCCGGCAAAAGCCCCTTCCTCATCGTTAAAGAGATTTTGGGTTCGCCGTTCCCGCTTGAGGTAGCCACGCGTCTGAAAGAAGCAGGTTTCGCAGAGGTGCAGTTCATACCGCTCACCGTCATGCTTTGCTCCATATCCCCAGTGCGCCTGAACGATGGCAAACTGAAGTCCGCCACCGTCCACACGGGTGGAGCACAGACAAATGTCGCAAACGATATCCGTAACTGCGTCGACCTCAATTCTCTCGATAATCTTCATCAGCTATCTCCAACCATGGGGTCGAGATCAAGCATTAGCATACTGCTGCTCACCGAAGATCACTGCTCAATCCAGAGGGCAGTCGTGTCCGTTGATCGGGTAAACCTTTTGTGATGGCGGGGAGCCGTAGTATCCATTGGATAACGCCGTTCAGAGGGACAGCAGTGAAAAAGAATGACCGAATGGAAGTGCTGATATTTTTGCGCTACCGAACTGAGGCTCAAGTCGTGTTGGCGAAGCGCACTGACAAGCGCAACCGATTCTTGGACTCTGCCTTATCGAATGGGCCTGAGTTTGAGCCCATTGGCTGTCTAGCAGGCTGCCGCCAAACCGCGGCGGAGGATCACCTCGTCAATAGGTGAGGCTACGAATAGTTAATCTCTGTCTCGGTCTATTTGGAGCCATATCTGGTTTAACGTCGTTGAATGGCCGATTATTGCTTCACGCTAAGGGGCCAACAGCGGTCGGAAGATAGATAAACCTGTTTCCGGCACGAATCCCCAAAGCTGAGGCATCCATTCAAGCAGCGGCGCATCTAGCCGTGAATAATCCCGTCCACCTCGTCTTGCGCGGCTAATATCACATGAACCGCATCCGTGGAAACCAAGTCTCGTGGACGTTTGCCACCGAGCATTCCATTCGGCGAAAAAAACCAGAACGCCATCGACCAACTGCCTTTGGTAGGAGAGAGAATAGAGATTATTTCTTTTAATTCTGGATAAGGGCTGAGCCCAGCTTGAGTGGAGAACGCATAACAGGGAAATAGACTACAGCCTTGATGTTCGATCGAGAAAATTCGATTGCCTACCCCCCACTCAACCAAGGCCGGAGTAAGTATTTCCGCGGGAACACTGAGATGCTGTGCAAGCCTATTAACAGGCAAGAAGTCGCCGCATCCTAAAATTTCGTTCTTGGCTTGAGCGAGCATTTCCTGCTCTCTAGCGAGAATTCTGCACCGGATCTCGTCTTTTTCCACAACGCCACCTCGATTCGGATTTTTTCCCAATCGTACTCCGCTGGCAAGTCGACGTAACGGTGTAATCTCGCCACTCATCTGGCACGTAGACCACCGAACATTCCAACGTCTAGCCATTACCCGGCTGAATTGCGGCTCGGCGGCACCGTAGATCGGACCGCTAGACTTGGCGAATTTAGTGCTCTGAGGCCCCTATAGGAATCTTAGACACATGGCTGTTGAGGACGTCGTAAGGAGTAAGGCAACGAGCCAAGGCGGCTGTCTTATGTTTAAGGAACTGCCGAGCATCTATAAGGCATAGCCCTCTGCGATTTGCAGCAGCATCAACTCGACCTGATTTAAGCCGCTAAGTGTCGTCAGCATCCTAGCTGGCGTTTGGCCGCTAAAACGAGCTTTAGGCTTATCGAGCCAACGCATTGCATTTTCCGGACGTCCAAAGACAGCCTGGGCCATTGAAAAAATATGCGCATATCTGAACAGACGGTCGCTTTCAGCGACGTTCAATGACTGTCCGCTTTGGACTCGAGATTTCAATGCTCGCAACGAGATTATCTGGCTTCGTTGGGAGATTGAGACTAACCCGGCGGCGGCAAGATCCATCAACTTTGTGGCCGGGAAGCCGTGCGTTATCAACGTGTGAATCTCTAGGTCACTTGCTGACAGCGGAATGCCCAGAAACAGTTGGAGATTCGCGCGGTAAGCGGCGTACCCTTGCTCAGGTAGAGATTCAGCAATCATGACGCACCTCCTGCACATCGACGGCCCTGGAGCTAAAAATCTTTCTACGAGGTACGTGGAGAGGCTGGTTTCACCTCTGCTGGTGGCGTGAGCATTCTACCGCGACTCTCAGTCTTACTGAGTCGCCCTGTGTTTTATATACGCCTCTAGGCCTTACAATGAGACCTTGTAGAAGATGCCTGGCCGACTTGAATCGCTTCGGTACCCTCCAGCCAGCAAATTTCTCGCCCGTTCTTTGTTATGACGAAACTGTGACCTTGGGCGACTAGAGCCAAAAGGCGGCGGAGTCGCCGGCGAGCTTGGCTACAGCTGACGTGTGTACGCATAACTGAGGCACTCGTAAATAGGTTGTTCTAGAGCATAGCGTCCTACTGGCCTCACGTTTGGTGCCCGAGGCCCCCCGGAGCGACTGATCGCTCTTGATCCCATCTTCCTGGTGCGCGTCAATTCGTTAGTGGACGGCATCTATGTTGATATCAACGCTTCGCTGCCGGCGGATGATGAATGTCACACTCTGCGAGATACTACGCCATTTACCCAACTCGATTCCTTTCCTGACCGCTCGCTCCCGCTCGTCTCTTGTGCTTGCATTGCACACCGGATGCAAACGGTGGTCACCACCAACGCAAACGCTTGGTCAGTAAAATTGCAATTTGGTGGTCATGTGCGATGCAATTACGCAGTCTTGAGAACCCGACCGGGCAACCACGAGCTGATTCACTAGCGCGCGGAGCGATTGTTAGCAGATAGATACGGACCCAACCGCTCAATTCGCCGAATCATGTCCGGAGTCGATTTAGCGGTTCAGGGGTCGATAATCACAGGCAACGGAAAATGCCTAGGGAAGTGAAGTCTCCCTGCCGTAGGCCGAATGCTTCATTTGACGTAAAAACACATTGCAGGGTGGAGTAATAATGCCCACATCAACAACGCCTCGGCGACGTGCAGAAACGACAAACAAACCGTGTGAAGCAATAGTCGCCGCTTTCTGGGAATTCTGTTCAAAACAGAATTCGCTTATGGAAGCTGAACGGTTGTTACAAATCAAGGAAGGTTTATCTGCTCACCTTGTCCATGCTGTTCGCGACACCTTTGATCTTCAGAAGGGCACATTGGAAACGCTCTTTAATGCGTCCTACTCAACGCTGGAACGGTTTCGGCGCAGACAAAAGCCCCTCGATCCTGTCGCATCAGAACGCCTCGATCGAATTGCTGTGGTCTGTCTCCTTGCTGAGGATATCTTCGAGAGCAGAGCGGCTACCGTTCGGTGGATGTCCACACCGAATAAGGCTCTCGGCGGAAGTACACCTGTTTCGCTTTGCGTTACCGAGATTGGCGCCAAACAGGCTTGTCGTGTACTTCACGCTCTGGAGTCGGGCGGTGGTGGCTGATTCTGTACAAGCGAAGAGCGCAGGCCAAACACGCAATTTGCTTTGGAGTGGCGTCTCTCGATACGTTTAGACATTCTATCAGTGACTATGCCTGCCACCTTACGTTGCTATAATTGCTTTCGATTTATAACACTGTGTTAGTTAGATAGCCATGATACATGGCATAACAGGCCAGGATGCCTAGCTCAAATGTTAAAGATTCTCCTGGGCGGGATAGTTGATATTTTTGATGGTTAGGATTCTAGAAGGTGCCATGGGTATTTATTTTTTTCGTGCTCGCTAGAGTACAAAAATGACAGAAAACAAATGAATCAATTAGACTGTATTGAATTATTTCCATGTCCGTTCCCTGATGAAAGTTTAGAGTCTGTAATTTATAGATATCACTTGCTCATTGGGTCAAACAGTGAGACGGCCACATCCATTGCTATGTTTAATGCGTACCGGTATCCTGGAAGTTATAATCTAGAGCATGTTCGCGTGCTAGTAGATAAGTTGTATGGAGTTGCTAGCGGAAAGTTTGATTTATTTTTGGTAAATCATACTTACTATAGGTTGACTAAAAACTTTCATTTGGGAGATGTCTCGGGTTCGATTCGAGATGGCGTTTGGCTAATTAAAAGCTTCGGACTCTCAAAGTTTTGCCCAATGTGCGTAAGAAATGATATCGAAGTTTTTGGTGTTCCGTATATCCATAGATCTCATCAGCCAAGTTTAGTTGATTTTTGCTGGGAACATCATGCGAAGTTGATTGAAATTAAAGATAGGCCGGTGCGTGGTATATATTTGTGTGCGAAAGATTTCTACCAGTGCCTAAAAGAAATTGCCAATCAAGAAGTAGAGACGACAAGCTCTAAATTTCAAATTAGAGTCGCGAATTTTGTGCATAAAATTTTGAATAATCATCTTCCTGAAATAAAGCGCTCCGATCTAGTTAGAGCTGTGGAATATAAGTTGTGGCGCTCTGGGAAGATAAAGAAAAAAGTTGGTTTCAGTGGCCGAGTGCCAAAAAAACACAGGAATCGGTGGGTGGTGGATTCGCTTACTAAAGCGTCAGTATATCGCGATTTAACAGAGCTACTTCCTGGCAGTCTTTCAGTTTCAGCACTGCTGCTAGCTTTTTTTAATAGTTTTGAGGAGTTTCAGTTAGCTATATTAGAGGCTGTTAAGTATCGCGATATTTCTCAAGTCCCAGGAGATGTGAAAAATAAAAGCCTCGTATGGTTCTATCGCAGGCATGCTTTGGCCCTAGAGGGACGTCGTTTCAATGATGAAACTATAAGCCAGTGGCTAACAGTAAATGATAAGGAGTGGCATGATGAGTATTTATCAGTTGTTAGTAGGATTCCACCCGATAAAGATTATTTTAAAGGGTGTTTAGACGAGCTAAAGAGTTTTGCTTATGAATCAACATACATAAGCCGCTGATAAAAATTCCAGCCAACAGAAGTGTCAACTCGATGGATACAATCAGTCATCGTACAGTGTTGAACAATTCCGCCATCGATTGGGTAGCAGATACAGCCCCGGAGTATTGAAGTTGGGGGAATGCACAGAGCTCTCCCAGTTGTATTAGATCTTTCCAGCGATTCGAGTCGATGTGACAACCATGTTTCAGGTGCATTGACTGCCAGGTCCTTCGAACCAAAGCGTATCGCTCCTATCATTGATCCCAATGAGCACAGCAGCGCTGCGGTCCAGCCCCATGGTGCAGTGGACTGGCTCATCTCGAGGATCGTTTACTCATTGTAGAAATGAAGAGCTATGGCCGGGCGCCTACATTTTTGTTGATGACGGGGCATGAGCAGATGCGGTCAGTTGTCGCGGCGTTGGCAGGTGATTGGGATGCAGCCAAAAAGGTTGAGCTGGACCTCCCGGAGACTGGCGTACCTGATCGTGTCCTACGCCAAGGAAGATGGCGTGTCGCTAGATGTGGGGTTTTACTACATGTCGAACGCAATGGGGCGACCGATCGGCACTGTGCTCTCCGGCTGGGTTTATCAGGTGTATGGGCTGGAGGCTTGCTCGTGGATATCGAGCGCATTCGTGTTGCTCACAGCACTGATCTCTATTGCGTTACCGAGGTATGCCGAAGCGTTTTAATCAACCTAAAGGCGGCTTGGAATCGAACGCTGTGTGAGAATGTCATTGATCTCAAACAAGGATGCCACTCTCATGGCGAAGCTGCCGATCAGAGCAAAGAGTTTCGACGAAGGCTTGACGGAAATTCAACGCATTATTCGACACTACGACCCGCTCAGCTTATTGGAAGCGGCGTTGAGGTATCTATACAGTCCCACCAAAGATCGCTTTGAGCAGGCATCCAAGCAGCCATGGTTGATCATGTTGTTTATTAAATGGATTTTTCTAGATCCATTAGTAAATAGCCCATTGAGGCGCCCCTCAATCTCTCAGAATGAAATGCTTGAGTTGCTACAAAAGGTCCTTGATCTGACGGAAACCGGTAGCCTGCCCGATGAGTACGAAGACGTACGGCTTTTTTTCCGGGCGGTGGCCTACCAGCAGTTTTTTCATCAGACAGAGAGCGGCTTGGTTGATATTGCTCGTCAGGAGCTTTTGTTCGCAAAAGTCCCGGAAAATCATTATTTCAAAACTCGTTTCCTGAATGGCACCGGGGTTTCCATACGGGACTTTCTGCGTCTTTCTTTTGCGGTCCTTGCTAGCACGAAGAAAAGTGGTCCTGTACTTCAGCGAGCCACTCTTTTTGGTCTCTGTCCAGCCTTTACACCGATGGCTGTAGACGCCTATCTACGTACAGTTTCTGTCGAAGTTGGAGATTTGCATCGCACCTTAGAAGAGGTAGATAAGGACGGACGCCACCCGAACGAGTATTTGCAGCAAACGCCCTTCCTAAAATTCCCATTCATCAAGGTTCGCTCCGAATATTTGTGTGTGTCCCATCATGTTCTTGAGCGATCCTTGGGACATTTCATCTACGACTACCTCAAGCGAGCTGACGTAGACGGGTTCAATAACGCTTTTGGAAAGTCGTTTGAAAAATATGTAGGCGACTGGTTGAGCAAGTCAGGGTTGCCGACAGCCAATGAGAGCGAATTGAATCTGGTCCTGCCTGGTCAAGGGAAAGTCGTCGATTTCATTGTTGCCGATGGTGATTCGAATGTGCTGATCGACGCCAAAGGTGTGGAAATGGCGCAGCGGGGTATGGTTGCGTTTCAACGGGGGGATGTTCGTCGAGCGACCCAAACGTCCTTGATTAAAGCTTTCGAACAAGGGCATGAGGTTGCTGCTCGAATCGCTTCGATGGGCGGTGATCATCCCGTGATTAGTCAGCGCTCCTCTACCTACCTGCTGGCTGTTACATACAAAGAGCTGTACATCGGGAACGGAGTTACTTTCGCAGCCGTTGTAGGAGATGCAGTGCTCGAAAAAATTCGATCCAAATATGCTGAGCAACATTTGATCCCCGTCGAAAATATTTACTTCCTCACGATTCATGAATTTGAAGAGCTGATGAGTCTGGTAGCAAGCGAAAAAATTGGTTTAGTAGAAGCCTTGGAGAAGGCTAAACAAGCTGATTCTGAGCGGATGACCCAAAAATTCAATTTCGAGCTGCATCTCCATGAGTGGTCGAAGCAACTGGGCAGAGAGCAACCATTACGAGAAATCCTCAAATCGATGGTGGATGAAATGCGCGTTGCGTTTCCTGCTCAGTCCGAGACAGCGGCGCAGAAATAAATCGGGACGCAGTTCGTCAATCACTTCAATTTCGCACTGATAATGCTGGCTTAATTTAGAACCAGTGATATCGCCTGGATCAGGGCCTTTCGATAGACCGCTGAGAACATTCATCCAATTGTAAGAGCCATTTTCAGCGACTACACTCCAGCCCATGAAACGCTACCTGCGGTTTTGCATCATCTTCATGATCAGCTTGGCGCTTCCCCTCAGCGGGATGGCGGGTGTTCAGGCACCAACAGAACCATGCCCAATGAAGGCAATGGGCATGGCGATGATGGACGACATGGGCATGGACTGCTGTAACGACATGAAAAGCCCTACCGAGCACGGCAAACCTTGTAAGCCGGGCCAGGAATGCAAGACAGGCGGCATGCTGCAAGTCTCGATCTTCAAGCCTCCTGTAACCGAACTCAGCCCCGTCGTGATTTCCTTCTTCAGCGATTCCCTACCCGTACAGACCCCGTCCGGGGTATGGCGACCGCCTCGCGTTTGATTCCTGTCCCACGTTGAGCCTCTTTCCGCATTAGCGGGATGGACTAGCTGCGCGCGTGTCTTTTTCCGCGCGCAGTGGATGATCACAGGAATCGTAACCATGAACTCCAAGTGCTATTGCACAGGTTGGTCCCTCGTGGCCGGTCTGGCGGCAAGCGTATTAGTATTGCCGAGCTTCGCTGCCGCCTTGACACTCGATGAAGCGTTGCGGCTGGCCGAAAACAATGCACCGTCGCTGACTGCACAAGACGCCAAAATTCAGGCTGCCAGCAGCGCGGCTATTCCAGCCGGTGAGCTACCTGACCCCAAACTGCTGCTGGGCGTGCAGAACTACCCCATTGGCGGTCCGGATCGCTGGAGCATCGACCAGGATTTCATGACCATGCAAATGGTTGGGGTCAGGCAAGAGATGCCCAATAGTGACAAGCGCAAAGCGCGCGTCGAGGTCGCCGATGCGGCCATTGATCGCGCCGCTGCGGAGCGTCGAGTCGAACGCCTGAAGGTTCGCCAGTCCACGGCGTTGGCCTGGATCAGCAGCTACTCGGTTGAGCGCAAAGACGCGCTGTTCCAGGACTTCTACAAAGAAAACCGCCTGTTGACCGATACCGTCCGGGCCCAGATTGCCGGAGGCCGCGCTCAACCCGCCGATGCGGTGACGCCCAAGCAAGAAGCGGCTCAACTGGCGGAGCAACAGGACGATCTGATGCTCCAGAGAACGCAGGCCAGAGCAGCCCTCAAACGCTGGATTGGTTCCGCCGCCAACGACAAGCCTGTGGGCAGCCTGCCTGAATGGCCTGTCGAAACCTCAAGCTACTCCCATAAACTGCAACACCATCCAGAGTTGGCCGCATTCGCGCCGATGACCCGTGAAGCGCAAGCCAAAGTTAATGAAGCGGTGTCGGAGAAGCAGTCGGACTGGAGTTGGGAACTGGATTACCAGCACCGTGGCCGTGAGTTTGGCGACATGGTCAGCGTGCAGTTTTCATGGGATCTGCCGCTGTTTCCTGACTCTCGCCAAAACCCCAAAATCGCAGCCAAACAGGCTGAACTCAGCCAGCTTGAGGCCGAGCGTGAAGCCTTGTCACGCGAGCACACTCAGCAACTGGAAAACGAACTGGCTGACTATGAGCGCCTGAATCGTGCCGTGCGCCGAAACCAGGAAAGCCTGGTACCACTGGCCAAGGAAAAGGTCGAACTCAGCATGGCCAGTTACCGGTCGGGCAAAGGCGATTTAAACGCCGTTGTTGCCGCCCGACGTGAACTCATCGAAGCCCGTCTCAAACAGGTCGAAGTGGAAGAGCAGCGAGCGCTGACCAGTGCGCGTCTGTATTTTGCTTATGGGGAGTCCAGCCAATGATCCTTAAAAAAGGGAATGGGGCATTGCTGGTAGGTATCTCGCTGGCATTGGGTGTTGTTGGTGGCTACTGGTTCGCTCACCAGCGCATGAGCGGAGTACCAGGTACCGCGCCGGAAAAGAGCCTCAGTTCACCGGATGAACGCAAGGCTCTGTACTGGAACGACCCCATGTACCCGCAGCAAAAGTTCGATAAGCCGGGCAAGTCGCCCTTCATGGACATGCAACTGGTCCCCCAGTACGCCAGCGGCACAGGGGACCGTGCGAGCGTCAGTATCGATCCGAGCCTGACCCAGAATCTCGGTCTGCGTTTTGCGACTGTCACTCGTGGGATCTTTGACTCCAGCCTCGAAGTAACCGGTGCCTTGACGTTCAACGAACGTGATGTCGCTGTGATTCAGGCACGCACCACTGGCTTTGTGGAGCGGGTCTATGACCATGCTCCCGGCGATGTACTCAAAGCCAACGCGGTGTTGGCAGATATCCTGGTGCCTGAGTGGGCCGCTGCCCAGACAGAGTTTGTAGCACTGAAGCGCAACGGGGATGCTGACCTGTTGGCTGCGGCTCGCCAGCGACTACGACTTACCGGGATGCCGGCAACACTGATTACTCAGGTAGAGCGTGACGGTAAGGTTCAGCCCTACCTGACGCTCACCAGCCCCATTGCCGGTGTGCTGCAAGAATTGAACGTACGTGCGGGCATGACCGTGGCGGCTGGCGATACGTTGGCACGCGTCAATGGCTTGAGCAGTGTCTGGCTAGCCGTGGCCGTTCCAGAATCGGATGCCGGATCGATCACCGTGGGGCAGGCGGTCGAAGCGCGTCTGCCAGCCTTCCCAGGGACAACGCTCAATGGCAAGGTCAGCGCGATTTTGCCCGAGACCAATCCGGACAGCCGCACCCTTCGTGTGCGGGTAGAACTAGCCAATCCGGACGGACGCCTCAGACCGGGTTTGACCGCGCAGGTACGCCTGAATCGTTCGACCGGGCAAAGTGTGTTGTGGGTGCCGAGCGAAGCCGTCATTCGCACTGGCCAACGTGCTCTGGTGATGCTGGCCGAAGAAGCGGGTCGCTATCGCCCCGTGGAAGTGCAGCTTGGCCAGGAAAGCGATGGCAGGACAGCCATAATCAGAGGTCTGGAAGAGGGCCAGAAAGTGGTCACGTCGGGTCAGTTCCTGCTCGACTCGGAGGCCAGTCTCAAGGGGGTCGTGGCCGGTTCAGTGCAAGAGTCGCCTCCCAACGTAGCTACCTCTGGTTTGCATGAGGCAGACGGGCAGATCGTCGAGATCAACGACAAAGAAGTCACGCTCGCCCACGGTCCCTTCAAGACACTGGGCATGCCTGGCATGACGATGACGTTCCCACTCGCCAATCCGACTCTGATGCAAGGTCTCAAAGCGGGCGATAAGGTTCGGGTTGCGGTGAGTCAGACCGATGATGGTTTGCGTGTTGAACGTCTGGATAAATCGGGGAGCCATCTATGATCGCTGCCCTGATTCGTTGGTCCGTGGCCAACCGATTCCTGGTGCTACTGGCGACACTGTTTGTCACGGCTTGGGGCATTTGGTCGGTGCAGAGCACGCCCATCGATGCGTTGCCAGATCTCTCGGATGTTCAGGTGATCATCCGCACCCCTTTTCCGGGACAGGCGCCGCAGATTGTCGAGAACCAGGTGACCTATCCGTTGGCCACCACCATGCTCTCGGTGCCGGGAGCCAAGACGGTGCGTGGCTATTCCTTCTTCGGTGACAGCTTCGTTTACGTGCTGTTCGAAGACGGCACTGACTTGTACTGGGCTCGCTCGCGGGTGTTGGAGTATCTGAGCCAAATACAAAGTCGGTTGCCGGCCAGCGCCAAGCCGGCGTTGGGACCGGATGCGACGGGGGTGGGCTGGATCTATCAGTACGCGCTGGTGGATCGCAGTGGAGGACACGACCTGGCGCAGCTACGCGCACTTCAGGATTGGTTCCTCAAGTTCGAACTCAAGACCCTGCCCAACGTGGCGGAAGTGGCCACCGTGGGAGGCATGGTCAAGCAGTACCAGGTGCAGCTCGATCCGCTCAAACTGGCCAGCCTCGGCATCACTCAGGCTGAGGTGACCGAAGCTATCGGCAAGGCCAACCAGGAAACCGGTGGTGCGGTGCTGGAGATGGCAGAGACCGAGTTCATCGTGCGCGCTTCCGGATACTTGAAGACGCTCAATGACTTTCGGGCGATCCCGCTCAAACTGGGTGCGGGTGGCATACCGGTGACCCTTGGCGATGTCGCCACAATCCAGTTGGGGCCGGAAATGCGGCGTGGCATTACTGAACTCGACGGCGAAGGCGAGACCGTCGGCGGCGTGGTGATTTTGCGCAGCGGCAAGAATGCTCGCGAGACCATTACGGCAGTCAAGACCAAACTTGACGAACTGAAAAGCAGCCTGCCGGCCGGGGTGGAAATCGTCACCACCTACGACCGCAGCAAGCTGATCGACCGCGCTGTGGAAAATCTCAGCCACAAGCTAATCGAAGAGTTCATCGTCGTCGCGTTGGTATGTGGGATCTTCCTCTGGCACCTGCGCTCATCCCTGGTGGCGATCATCTCCTTGCCTGTTGGTGTGTTGATTGCCTTCATCGTCATGCGCTACCAGGGCATCAACGCCAACATCATGTCCTTGGGTGGGATAGCCATCGCCATCGGCGCCATGGTCGATGCCGCCGTGGTAATGATCGAGAACGCCCACAAGAAGATTGAGGCTTGGCACTTGGCCAATCCAGGGGAGGAACTGAAGGGTGAGCGTCATTGGCATGTAATGACCGAAGCGGCAGCAGAGGTAGGCCCGGCGCTGTTCTTCTGTTTGTTGATCATCACTCTGTCGTTCATTCCGGTGTTCACACTGGAAGCCCAGGAAGGTCGGCTGTTTGGCCCTTTGGCTTTCACCAAGACCTACGCCATGGCCGCAGCGGCTGGATTGTCAGTGACCTTAGTGCCAGTGCTGATGGGTTACTGGATCAGAGGACGAATCCCCAATGAGCAACAGAACCCGCTAAATCGTTGGCTGATCCGGATCTATCAGCCAGCCCTGGACGCAGTCTTGCGTCGACCAAAGATAACGCTGTTCGTGGCGCTATTGGTTTTTGTCAGTGCGCTGTGGCCAATGTCTCGATTGGGTGGTGAGTTTCTTCCACCGCTGGACGAAGGCGATCTGCTCTACATGCCTTCAGCTTTGCCGGGGCTGTCGGCGCAGAAGGCCGCGCAACTGCTGCAACAGACCGACCGTTTGATCAAGACCGTTCCAGAGGTCGAACACGTCTTCGGTAAAGCCGGCCGCGCTGAAACCGCCACCGACCCGGCACCGCTGGAGATGTTTGAAACCACTATCCAGTTCAAGCCGCACGAGCAATGGCGTCCAGGCATGACGCAGGAAAAGTTGGTGGAAGAACTGGATCGAGTGGTACGAGTCCCTGGGCTGACGAATATCTGGATACCACCGATTCGCAACCGTATCGACATGCTAACCACTGGGATCAAGAGTCCCATCGGAGTGAAAGTTGCCGGCACCAACCTGACGGAGATCGATGCTGCGACTCAGGCCGTCGAGCGAGTGGCAAAGGGCGTGCCCGGTGTCAGTTCGGCTCTGGCCGAACGACTGACCGGTGGCCGCTATATCGATGTGGATATCGACCGCAAAGCCGCCGCTCGCTACGGACTGAATATCGCCGATGTGCAGTCGATCGTGGCCGGCGCTATCGGTGGTGAAAACGTCGGCGAAACCATTGAAGGGCTTGCACGCTTCCCGATAAACGTCCGTTACCCACGGGAGTGGCGGGATTCGCTCGGCGCTCTGGAGCAGTTGCCAATCTACACCCTGCTAGGCAGCCAGATCACCCTTGGCACAGTGGCGAAGATCAAGGTCAGCGACGGGCCGCCGATGCTCAAAAGCGAGAACGCACGGCCTTCAGGCTGGGTGTACATCGATGTGCGTGGTCGGGACATTGCCTCGGTGGTTGCCGATCTGCGCCGGGTCGTCAATGAGCAGGTCAAGTTGCAGCCCGGCATGAGTCTGAGTTACTCAGGGCAGTTCGAGTTTCTCGAAAGGGCCAACGCACGACTCAAGCTGGTAGTACCCGCGACGCTGTTGATCATCTTCGTGTTGCTTTACCTGACGTTCGCCCGCTTCGATGAGGCCTTGCTGATCATGGCCACGCTGCCTTTTGCACTGACTGGAGGTGCATGGTTCCTCTACCTTCTGGGGTTCAACCTGTCGGTGGCCACCGGGGTCGGCTTTATCGCACTGGCCGGGGTTTCTGCTGAGTTTGGCGTGATCATGTTGCTCTATCTGAAGAATGCCTGGGCCGAACGTGAAGACCTTGGTGACAACTCCGAGCGCGGGCTGGTGGCGGCGATACGTGAAGGTGCTGTGCAGCGAGTTCGTCCCAAGGCCATGACCGTGGCCGTCATCATTGCGGGTCTGTTACCCATCCTGTTGGGCAGCGGCGCGGGTAGCGAAGTGATGAGCCGCATCGCCGCGCCGATGGTCGGCGGTATGGTCACGGCGCCCTTGCTTTCCCTGTTTGTCATTCCGGCGGCTTATCGTTTGATGCGCCGCCGAAACCTCCCCGTTGAACCCGTCATCCGTGAAGGAAAAATCGTATGAAACTGACCCTGATTGCAGTTGCAAGCACCATAGTCACACTGTCTCTTTCTGCCCTGGCGGAGGACATGCCCGGCATGAAAATGGACGGTATGGAGGGCATGCAAATGACGCAGGACGTAAAGCAGACTCCAGTAGCCAAAGCGGAGGGCACGATCAAGGCTATTAACTCCGAGAAGCACACTGTGACTATCGCTCATGGCGCCGTACCGGCGGTGCAGTGGCCTGCTATGACAATGGCATTTTCTGCCACGGCGGACCAATTGGCGGGTCTAAACCCTGGAGATCAGGTGATTTTCGAATTCAGGTCTGAGGGCGCGAAAGCGACAGTAGTGTCCATTAAAAAGATGAAATAACCACTAGACGCTTAGCCCCTCTCTCACACAATGAAGGAGGAAAGGGGCTAGCGTCTGTTTGAGATTTTGTTGTTATCCAACCGCGATCACATTCAACCGCCGCGACTTGAAGCCTGTGACAAACCTAATTGTTTCAAAAGCGATCTGAATAATCCTAAGCGAGTATCTTGTGACAAGGCTATTTTCTGTTTTCGACGTCGCACCGACTTCTCAAAGCCTTGAATTTCCCCGTTAGCTGTGACAAACCTAATTGTTTGGGCACAGCTGTTTGTTCTTAAGAACTATTTGAGACCATCAGCTCAACACGGTTGAGGGGTGGCAAAGTTCACCTCCGTCGGCTATTAGACTGATTACTCTGGTGCTGGCTGCGATCGGTGCCAGCGCTACACGGTCCGAAAGCCCTAGCATCAGAACTGAGGTCCGATCCTTAGCCGGATCACACAGGAAACCGATACTGTCCCTGTTATCAAAATATTGGCCTTAGCAGATCTGTTCATGTCGAGCAGGTTCGGGTCGATCCTTGGACTCCGGCATCTTGAACGGCCACTCCGTTTTTAAGGGAGTAAGTACAACGAGGCACATTAGTGCGCAAACGCCTTAGGGTATTTATCCAGGTAGGCATCATTGAGTTGCGTATCTTGGGAGCGCATGAAAAGTTTAAAGTCCGGTACCAATAGAACCAGCAGTGATAACAGCAGCACCATGATGCCGAGCAGCGCAATTGTCAGTGTGACTCCCAGATAAGAGATCAGGGCGGTCATCGCAAAACTGCCGGCGGGGCTAGCCGCTGCAGACAGAAATGAAACCGTGGCAAAAATCCGGTTGCGATGGAGGGTGGGCGTCGCCAGCAATCTCACCGCAGAGGTAGGAATATTGATCAACATCAGGCCGATGCCGCCGCAGAAAAAGGCCGCTGGTACGATGAACGACGATGAAATAGTGCCAACCACCACAAGGTTGCCTCCCAGTAGTGCAAAACCTGCGGAGACGCACATGTCACGGGGGACTCGTTCGGATAACCACCCGATGATTTTGTAACTTCCTGCCAAAATGCCCAGTCCGAAGCACGAATCCAGAAGGCCAATGTAAGTGACCGGATATTGGATGACGTCCTTTACGTACAGTGGAATCAATATAGTGAAAAATGGAAACAGCGCGAAATTGATCAGCATCGCAATAATGGCCAGGTAAAATTCGACTTTCACGCCGTAAACCACTTTGAAGCCTGAATAGATCATGCTGAAGCCACTTGCGCGTGGTGTTTTTTCGCTTGGGTCAACTGCACCGATGTGGCTCGGGATGGTTGCAATCAATGTCCCGGCGATGAAAATTGCAAAAAAATCGGTGACAAAGGCCATAGTGATACCGACCCCGTAAATCAATCCACTGGCCAGTACCGGTCCCAGAAGAATAGAAAAAGACGACATCACACTTTTGGTCCGAAAGGCCAAGGAAACTTTATCGTCGTCTGCAAACAAAGGAATGATCGACGCCTGGAGCGGGTCGCGAATACCGATGATCGTACTGCTGAGCATCATCAGCACGCCCACCGCCCAAGGATTAAAAGCCTCCGCGGTGGACAGCAGCGCCATCAATAACGCTGTCAGCAGGCTGATCCATGAGGTCAGTTTGATAAGGAGGATCTTGTTGTACTTGTCGCCCAGCCATCCCAGCAGGGGTTTGGCTAACACTTCCGCCGCGATGGAGCAGGCAATAATGTTGGCGAAGTAGGTCGTAGAGCCTGTTTCCTGCAGGGCCCACCAGGCCACCGCCAGTTGATTGCACCGTCCACCCAGAGTGATTAGCAAAAAGCTGAATTGTAGTTTCAGTAGGCGCCGGTCGATATCGGGAAGAGCCCAAGTAATACCTGAAAAATTTCCATTCATGAATGTATCTTTGATTCAGATAGGGGCGACTGCACAAGCAGGATGTTCAAGAATCTTTTTTTTACGGATACAGCCTTCACTGACTAGAGAGTTTTCTTACAGTAACTGGATGGGCCCGAGGAATGTGAGGGGGGCTAGCATATTCAAAACACTTTCCCGGTTCGTACCGTGTGATTAACCGGGCTGTCCCTCTTCAGGTGTCGGCTTGGGGGCATGGCGACGCCGCCGCCGCGTATCCAACAGATAGACCATCACACAGGCATACAAGGTCACCAGAATGAACAACCCCATGCGGATGGCAAAGGCGGTATAGACATCCTTACCCGCAGCACTGTCCTGCACCGATTGGCCAAGCAGAATGATCAGGGTCGCCAGGCTGTTGAGCCAGAAACTCGGCGGTTGTCGGGTCCGGGCCAGGCCGTAGAGTTTTCTGGCCACCAGCAAACCGAACAGCAGCATCCACAGAAAAAACATCCACAGATTCACGAACAGGCTCAGCGCGCACCAGAAAAGAATCGCCATCAAGCCGCCGAGCAGCGTCGAGCCGAGCAATTCCTGGCCGGCGTTGCGGGCGCTGGTTGCGCAGCTTTGTTGGCCGAGGCTGACGGCTTTCATGATGATCGGCAGGTAGCTGGCCGGGTCGACCATGGCCAACAGGAACGTTGGCAGCACCACCAGCGTTGCCCGTAGGGCCAGCCAACTGCTTTCGGTGGGAGAAAGGCTCGGGCCGGGCTTGGCCGGTGGGGCGCTGGCGGGGTCGGGAAATAGCCAATGGCTGATGGTCAGCGTCGTGACGGCTAGGAACAATCCCTTGACCAGGGCCACGATCACCTCAAGTGCCAGGGCGAATTCAGCGGTTCCGGCCGCACTGATCAAGGTCAAGCCCACCACCAGGAACGTCGCCACCAACGGGTTGCCGCCGCGCAGGCCGTAACCAAACGCCATGAACAGGCACAGTCCGACCAGCAACACGCCACTGAACGGGTAGTAACGCAACAGGGGGATCAGCAGCAGGCCGGTCCCGGTAGTCAGCATAAGGATCAGGATCAGACCCAGGCTGGCTTTGAACGGCAATGGTCGGTTCATCGCTGCCAGCATCATCAGCGCCAGCATCGGCGCGAGGAACGGGATGGGCAGGGCCAGGCCGAAGCTCGCCGCCAGGCACAGCGCCGTACCGAAGCCCAGGCGCAGCGCGCGCTGAACCCGGGCCGGGCGCTCAATACGCATAGGACATCCAGCTCATCAGGCGCAGAAACACGCCCCCAAGAACATTCAGCGGGTTGCCTTCGCTCGGGAAGGCCATGACTTCGGCCTGTCCGCCGGAGCGGATGCCTTGTGGACCGGTCAACTCACCGGGCTCGAACTCGATGATGACCGGAAAGCGCTGGGCAGGGCGTAGCCAGTCGCGGCTGTTCTCCACTTTCGGCAGGCTGCCCGGCTGGGTGGTCTGGCCGATATCGACGCCATAACCGACGCTGCGCACATGGCCTTTGTAAATTTTCCCTGGCAGGGCGTCGAGGACGATGGACACCGGCGTCCCGGGCTGGACACTGCCGAGGTTGTTTTCGGTCATGTCGGCGCTGATCCATACGTCGTGGATGGCGATCAGGGTCATCACCGGCGCACCGGCGGCGGCGAACTGGCCGATATCGGTGCGAAGATCGGTGATCAGGCCGGCCGAGCGCGCGTGGACCTTGGTATTGCTCAAGTCCAGCTCGGCTTTTTCGAGGTTGCTGGCGGCGCTGAGCAACTGGGCGTTTTCGTCTTCGCTACCGCCCTGTTGTTCCCGTGCACGTTGTACTTCGGCCTTGGCCGCGGCGACTTGACTGATGGATTCTTCCAGGGTGGCGCGGGAGATCTCCAGGCGTCGCAGCGAGATGGTGCCCGGGTCTTCGCGGTATAGGCGCTCGAGGCGCTGGATGTCCTGACGTGCCTTGAGTTCGTTGGCCTGGGACGCGCGCAGGGACGCTAGCTTGGAGTCGACGCCAGCCGTGTTGGCACCCACCTGGCGACGGGTCGACTCAAGGTCGGCGCGGGCGCGATCGACGGCAATCTGGTACTGCTCCGGATTGACTTCAAACAGCAATTCGCCAGCCTTGACGTCCTGGTTGTTGCGTACGTGTACCTTGGTCACTCGGCCGGATACCTCGGCCGCCACCGGCACAATGAAGGCCTGCACCCGTGCCTGTTGCGTGTAGGGCGTGTAACGGTCGGCCATCAGGTACCAGACCAGGCTCAGTATGATCAGCAGCACGACCCAGTTGATCGCTTTTTTGGCCGGGTCGGCGGTGGGGGTCGAGGCGTTCTCGGCGGCCGGTTGTTGGCTGTCAGTCATGGGCACTTTCCTTCGGTTCGTCGAGCAGATCGCCCCAATCGGTCCGTTGTTGCATCTGTTGGCGGGTGGCCGGGTCAATCATTGGCTGGTCGCTGTACCAGCCACCGCCCAGGGCCTTGTACAGGGCGATCAGGCTGTTGACGGCGGTGCCACGATTGACCAGGTAGATATCCTGCTGGGCAAACAGGGCGCGCTGGGCATCCAGCACGCGCTGGAAATCTGAATAACCTTCGCGGTATTGGGCATTGGCCAGGGTCACCGAACGTTCGGCGGCCACCGATGCTTCGCTGAGGATCCGGTCGCGCTCCAGCGCCTTGATCAAACCGGTCGCGGCATCGTCAGCCTCGCGTGCAGCCTGGCGTACGCTGTCCTGGTAGATCACGATCAACTGCTGCAAGCGCGCATCCTGCACGCGGACGTTGTTGGTGATCCGGCCGTGGTCGAAGATGTCCCAGCGCAGACTGGGGCCGGCCACCATGTCCAGGGTGTTGGACGCACCGTTGAGCGAGCTGGCGGACCAGACGATGCTGCCCAGCAGGCTGATGGAGGGGTACAGGTCGGTCTCGGCCACACCGATCAACGCCGACTGCGCCGCCACTTGCAGCTCGGCAGCGCGAACATCGGGGCGCCGCACCAGGAGGTTGGCCGGCACATCCTGCAGGACAGCAGTATCGAGCAGCGGCACTACCCCGGTGTTGCGACTCAGGTCAGGGATCGAGCCAGGCGGCTGGCCGATCAGGGTGGACAACGCGTTTCGCAAACTCGCTACCTGGCTCTCGAAATCCGGGATGGTGCTCAGGGTACCGAGGTACTGGGTCTTGGCTTGTTGCAGGTCGAGTTCAGCTTCGGCGCCGCTTTTGAACAGGCGTTCGGTGATTTCGTAGCTGCGTTTTTGCAAGGTGGCGTTACTGCGGGCGATGGCCAGGCGTGCCTCGGCAGTGCGCAAGGCGTAGTAGTTTTGCGCCAGTTGCGCGTGCAATAACACCAGGGCATTTTCATAGTTGGCCTGGGCGGCAAACCAGGATGCGTCGGCTGACTCGATGGCGCGACTGAAACGCCCCCAGAAATCCAGTTCCCAACCAATATCGAAACCGGCGCTGTATTGCCAGAAATGCGTGTCCTGGGGGTTGGCGCCGCCCGATTGCCGACGGTTCAGGTACAGGCTGTCGGCGCTGGCCTGCTGCAATTGCGGGTAGCGTCCACTCAGGGCGATGCCCAATTGCGCGCGGGACTCCATGACCCGCAGGCCAGCGACCTGCAGGTCGGCGTTATGGGCATCGGCTTCGGCGATCAGGTGATCCAGCACCGGGTCGTCGAACACACGCCACCATTGGCGGCTATCCGGTTGTGCACGTTTTTGCCCGGCAATTTCCAGGGCCGGACTGTTCCAGTGTTCGACCCAAGGCTGGGCCGGCGACTGGAAATCCGGACCCAGTTGCACGCAGCCCCCCAGAACGACGGTGCCAAAGAGCAGCAGCCGGCTGACGCGAGCAGGGCGAGGCATCAAGCGCACACTCCTCAGAGGGGACGCTGATCGTTCATTGCCTCTATTTGCCGTGTCTCGTTCAACGCCTCGATCTCTGGTGTCTCGCTCAGTATCTCGGCAGAGGGTTGGTCCTGGACCCATTGCCAGAACAGTTGGTAGCCCACCGCCAATGCAACCGGCCCGATGAACAAACCAATGAAGCCGCCACTGACCATGCCGCCCAGGGCGCCAATCAGAATCACCGGCATGGGCACATCAACGCCGCGGCCAAGCATCAACGGTTTGAGGACGTTGTCGGCCATCCCAGCAATCAGGCTGTAGATGCCAAACACAACAGTGGCCAGGGTGGTGCCTTCGGTGGCGAAGACATAAGCGATCACCGGAAGAGTCACCAGCAGCACGGGCAACTGCATGATCCCCATCAACAGCGCCACCATGGCCAGCAGCCCGGCACCGGGGACGCCCATGAGCACGAAACCCACACCGACCAGCAACATCTGAATGAACGCAATACCCACCACACCTTGGGCGACTGCGCGGATGGTGGCAGTGCACAGCTCGGTGATGCGTGGGCCACGTTCTGGCCCGGAAAGGCGCGAGGTGATGGCAAGGGCGCTTCTTTCGCCGTTTTCGCCATAGGCCATGAGCACGCCGGCAATGATCAGGGCGCCGATGAACAACAGAAAGCCCACGCCAACGTCGGCCATTTTGCCCAACAAGGTCAGGCCGACTGACTTGATGTAAGGCATCACCTTCATCAGCACGCTGCCCATGTCGGTAGCGGCTTGCATCCAGTAGCCATACAGCGGCTTGCCAATGAGCGGCAGGGAAGCGATTTTTTCGCTGGGTAGCGGAACTTGCAGCGTATCGGACTTGAGAATGGCCAGGGTGCCCTGGATCGATTCACTGATCGAGGTGCCCAGCAGGTAGATCGGCACCATCAGCAAGGCCAGGGCGACCACCACAATCAGGGTGGCGGCGCGACCGTCCTTGTTGACCAGCTTGCGCTTGATCAGCGCATGCAGTGGATAAAGCGTAATGGCCAGGATCATCGCCCAGAGCATGAGGTTGAGGAACGGGTGGAAGATCTGGAAGCAGAACAGCACCAGCACGGTAATCAGCCCGGCGCGTATCAGTACATCGAGCAATCCACCGGACAGTGCTCTTGCGGAAATGTTTGTGCGCAACATTTTCGAACTCCTTTCGGTGTCACCAGGTTAGCCAGCTAGTTGAAGTTCACTCTTTCCTACTCAGTGAATCTTGAAAGCAGGATCGATGGACAGTCGTCCAAGCGTTAACAACTAACGCCTTATTTCATGTAGGGAAAATTCAACGAGGTACCTACTAAAACTCAATAGATAACAGGGTGGTTTGTAGTATAGGAGCAGTCGAATATTCCGCCTGTTTAACCAGGATGGAATTGCGCTGCAGTGGATGGCGTTCGCTGACGAGCCCTTGCCTGGAGGCGGTCGGGTGCCGAGCCAGTGACTCTTTTCCCCGTCAGGCAACAGCCGTTGCAGTGGTAGGTCCGGATAATTGCGAACCGCCGCACCCGTCGCAAGAAAATGATCGTCATTAATTATCAATAATTCCCGGGCCGTTTTTTCAGGCTTGTGACACGCTTCGCTTTGACGACTCAGGCGCTAGAGTGCAGTAGCCGATTGATTTACTTGATGGTCGGGCGCGCCACTATGTTGTTGAACGCCTTAGCTGAAACTCCGGCCTTCGATTGCAATTCATCTATCTGAAAGGAGGGCATGCCCATGGACCGCTTCCAGGAAATGCAGGTCTTCGCTGCCGTCGCCCAGGAGCAGGGTTTTTCGGCGGCGGCGCGGCGTTTGGGGCTGTCAGCGGCCAGTGTTACCCGAGCGGTGGCGGCGCTGGAGCAGCGTATTGGCACGCAACTGCTCACGCGGACTACGCGCAGCGTGCATTTGAGTGAGGCCGGCCAGCGTTATCTGGAGGACTGTCGGAGAATTCTCGCCGAGGTGCAGGAAGCCGAGGATTCGGCAGCGGGCAGCCATATCCATCCGCGTGGGCAACTGACCATCACCGCACCGGTTTTGTTTGGCGAGCTGTTTGTCACGCCGCTGATGGTGAGCTACCTGACGCAATTCCCCGAGGTCTGCATCAATGCGCTGCTGGTCGACCGGGTGGTCAGCGTGGTCGAGGAAGGCGTCGATGTGGCCATTCGCATCGGCGAGCTACCTGACAGCAATCAGCATGCGATCCGCGTGGGTGAGGTACGGCGGGTGATCTGCGCATCGCCACAGTATCTGGCCAGCCATGGTCGGCCCAGGCATCCACAGGAACTGGCTCAGGCGCCAATTATCGCGACCTCTGCTATCGGCCAGCTGAGGAGTTGGCCTTTCATTGAAGACGGCGAAACCTTGAGTGTCCGGGCCGAGCCGCGACTGGTGGTGACAGCGAATCAGGCGGCTATCACGGCAGCCTGTCTGGGGTTGGGCTTCACGCGGGTGCTGTCTTATCAAGTGGCGAGCAAGGTGGCCGCTGGTGAGTTGGAAATCATTCTGGCCGACTTCGAACTGCCGCCGCTGCCCATCCATGTGGTCTATCAGGGCGGGCGCAAAGCACCGGCCCGGGTGCGCAGTTTTGTTGATTTTGCGGTGAAGACGCTGCGCGAGCATCCGGCGCTTGAGCGTTGAACTATTTCACCCAATGAAATAATGGATTGCGTTTGCTGGTGATTCTGTTGTTTTGGTTGTCGGTGGAAGATACGACCCATCTCACTCCTGAACAGAACCACTGACCCGAGGTGTCGACCATGCAAGCGATCAAACTCTACAACTTCCCACGTTCCGGCCATGCTCATCGTGTCGAGTTGATGCTGTCCCTGCTGAAATTGCCGACCGAATTGATCTTTGTCGATCTCGCCAAGGGCGAGCACAAGCAACCGGCGTTTCTGGCGCTCAATGCATTCGGTCAGGTGCCGGTGATTGATGACCAGGGCGTGGTACTGGCCGATTCCAACGCGATTCTGGTTTATCTGGCGCAAAAGTACGGCAACGGTCGCTGGCTGCCGGCTGATCCGGTCGGGGCGGCCAAGGTTCAGCGCTGGTTGTCGGCGGCTGCCGGCCCGATTGCCTTCGGCCCTGCCCGGGCAAGATTGATCACCGTGTTTGGCGCGCCTTACAACGCTGAAGAAGTGATTCCCTACGCCCACACCGTGCTTAAAGTGATCGATCACGAGTTGGCCACTACGCCGTATCTGACCGGCACTGAACCGACGATTGCCGACGTCGCCGCCTACAGTTACGTCGCCCATGCACCGGAGGGCAATGTGTCGCTGGACGAGTACGCCAACATTCGCGCCTGGCTCTCCCGCATCGAAGCCTTGCCAGGTTTTGTCGGCATGCCGCGCACCGTCGCCGGTCTGCAAAAAACTGCCTGATGCTGGCGGCCCGGAGTTGCCGGGCCGCCCCGTTCTGCGCCACTGGCGCAGGGGAGAAACCGTATGGACCGTTCACCCTGGCATGCCGGCGAGAAACAACTGCAGGCGCATGTGGGCGTTGCCGAGCGAATGGAGGTGTTCGGTCGTAAGGTGATTCGCAGCGAGATGCCGGATCAGCACCGCACGTTCTATCAGCAGTTGCCGTTCATGCTGTACGGGGCGGTGGATGCCGACGGTCATCCCTGGGCCAGCATCCTTGAAGGCCAGCCCGGTTTCGCCCACTCGCCAGAGCCAGGCCTGCTGCAATTTCGCAGCCTGCCTGCCTTTGATGATCCCGCGCAGTTGCACGACGGCTCGGCCATCGGGCTGTTGGGTATCGAACTGCACACCCGTCGTCGCAACCGCATCAATGGCCATGTCCGCGCCATGACGACGGATGGTTTCGGGGTGACGGTGGATCAGTCCTTCGGCAATTGCCCGCAGTACATTCAGTTGCGCCAGTTTCGCTCGGTGCCGCTGACCGATCCTTCGACGCGTGCCGCCCAGCATTTCACCGAACTGGATGACGCGGCCAAAGCGATGATCGTCGAGGCGGACACGTTCTTCGTTGCCAGTTATGTAGAGGTCGACGGTGAGCGTTCGGTGGATGTGTCTCACCGCGGCGGCCAGACCGGTTTCGTACAGGTGGAAGGGAATCGCCTGACCATTCCGGACTTCGCTGGCAACCTGCATTTCAACACCTTGGGCAACCTGCTGCTCAATCCCCGGGCCGGACTGTTGTTCATCGATTTCAATACCGGTGATTTGCTGCAGCTCAGCGGACGCACCGACATCATCCTGGAAGGCCCTCAGGTCGAGGCGTTCCAGGGGGCCGAGCGGTTGTGGACAATCGATGTCGAGCACGTCGTCCGCCGTCCCGCCGCACTGGCATTGCGCTGGCGCTTCGACGGCGTGTCGCCCACCAGTTTGCTCACCGGCACGTGGGAACAGGCCGCGGCGCGCTTGCAGGCCAGAGCTTTGGGCGATCAATGGCGGCCATTGCGGGTGGTGCGCATCGAAGCGCAAAGCCACAACATCCGCTCGATTTACCTGGAGCCCGCTGACGGAGCCGGGTTGCCGTTGTTTCAGGCCGGGCAGCATTTGCCCCTGCGCTTCAACATTGACGGTGAAGTGCACATCCGCACCTACAGTTTATCGAGCGCACCGTCCGATGATTTTTTCCGCATCAGCGTGAAGCGTGACGGGCGAGTGTCTACGCATTTGCATGAGCAGATTCGTGTCGGCGACCTGTTGGAGGTGCGTGCGCCCCAAGGGCATTTCACCGTGGCGCCCCATGAGCGGCGGCCATTGGTGTTGTTGGCGGCCGGGGTGGGTATCACGCCGCTGTTGTCGATGTTGCGGGAGGTGGTTTACCAGGGACTGCGTACCCGCCGTATACGCCCGACATTGTTCATCCAGAGTTCGCGCACGCTGGCCGACCAGCCGTTTCGCCAGGAACTGGATCGCTTGCTCGAAGACGCCGGAGACGCAGTGCGGGTGGTGCGTTTACTCAGCCAACCAGAAGCTGAGGCAGCGCCAGGTGAGGACTTCGACCTTCAGGGCCGTATCGACGTCGCGCTACTCAAGGATCTGCTGACAGTCGAGGACTACGATCAACTGGATTTTGTCGTCTGTGGCCCCGGAAGTTTTACCCAGGCGCTGTACGACGGCCTGCGTGAACTGGACATTCGCGATTCGCGGATTCATGCCGAAACCTTCGGCCCGTCCACTTTGCGCCGGCGTCCGGATCCCGATGCCGTGGTCATCGAGCAACCGCCAGCCGCCACTACGTCCGTGCCCGTGGTGTTCCAGCGCTCGGCCAAGGAGGCGCGCTGGCAGCCGGAGGGCGGCAGCTTGCTGGAGTTGGCGGAAAGCCGTGGCCTGCGCCCTGAATTCAGTTGTCGCGGCGGCTCCTGCGGCACCTGCAAGACGCGTTTGATCAGCGGCCAAGTGCATTATCCACTGCCGCCAGCGGAGGTGCCGGATGACGGACAAGTGCTGATTTGCTGTGCGATTCCGGCGCAGGGGGCGCAGCCGTTGGTGCTCGATATCTGAAGGAAGATTACGGGCGAACATTGCCCACCGGTCGATGACTGAGTAGGGTGGGGCCGGAACGAAAAAGGGCCGCAGAGGCCCTTTCTGCATTTCAGGAACAGGCGTTTCAATGTGTTTTCTCACTCGCTCGATCATCTTGTTGATGGCGCTGGCACTGACCGCCGGTTGCGAAAGACAGGACGCACCGCCGCTGGATCAGCAACTCTACGTATGGCAGCGGCAGTGGACACCGGCCCATGACGCCGCCCTCAGGGACAGCCGTGCAGACTTTTCGACGCTGCGGGTGTTGGCATTGCAGGCTTTCCCCAACGCCGGCTGGAGCCGTGCCCGAATTGACCCGGCACTGCTCAAGCGCGATGGCCGGCCGGTGATTGCAGTGGTGCGCCTGGATGGGCAGCTCAAGTCACTGGATCAGGAAGAGGTCACGGCGCAGATCCGCCAGGTGATCAGCGATTGGCAGAAACAAGGGTTGAACCTCGCCGGTGTGGAAATCGACCACGATGCGGGTAATGCCCGGCTACCGGCGTACCGCGAATTCCTTGCGCATTTGCGTGAGGCGTTGCCGACTTCGCTGCCGCTGAGCATCACCGCATTGCCGTCCTGGCTCGACAGTCGCGAGCTGCCGGCGCTGTTATCCACAGTCGACAGCAGCGTGTTGCAGGTGCACGCCGTGAGCGATCCGCGTCGCGGCTTGTTCGATGCCGAGCAGGCCCGGCAATGGGCGAAGGCCTGGAGCCGAATCACGACGAAACCCTTCTATCTGGCGCTGCCGGCCTACGGCGTGGCGTTGCTGCCGTCATCGGGCGGCGCGCCTGTGGTGGAAAGCGAAGTCACGCTGGAGCGCGAAGGCCTGCGCCGGGAGTTGCTCGCCGATCCGCAGTCATTGCGCACCCTCGGCATTGAGTTGCGCACCGATCCACCCCAGCATCTCGCGGGCCTGATCTGGTTTCGCCTGCCATTGGCCAACGACCGTCGGGCCTGGAGCTTGACCACCTTACGCGCGGTAGCGCGTGGTGATGTCCTCGACAGTCAATTGCAACTGAAACTCTCGGCCGACAATGGCCTCTATGACATCGGCATCAGCAACCAGGGCAATCTCGACCGCGCCTGGCCCGAACGCCTGACACTGGGGGTCAGTGGCTGTGAAGGGGCCGATGCCTTGGCCGGATACGCGTTGCAACAGAGCCCGGATCTGCTTACCTTCACCCGCCTGCGCGATGGCCGACTACCGGCCGGCGGGCAGCGTGCCATTGGTTGGGCTCGCTGCGCACACATTGATCAAGGAGGTTCGAATGTTCACCCGTAACTGGCCGCGTCATTTGCTTTGCCTGAGCCTCAGCCTGCCGTTGGGCTCGGCGCTGGCCTGCGGCCCGGACTTCCCCATGCGCCTGCTGGATAACCGTGGCCATTCGCTGGCGGAATTGCCGGAGGGTAACTTCAGCTTCGAAGTCAGTCGCCTAGGCCACGCTATCAAAGGATTGAAGAACGTCACCACTGGCGCCGACAACACGGATGAACCTGACTCTGTAGCGCTGCGGGATCAGGCCGAGCAGGCTGGACTTTCCGCTGAGCAACAAGTGTTGGTGAAACATCTGCGCAGCCTGACCGATGCTCGTCAGGTTGAAACCGAAGGGGCGCAACTGCCGCCCGAGCTCCGGTTGTACCTGGCGGGTGCTGTGGCATTTGGCGCGGGTGATCGTGCCTTGGCCGTCGGGTATTTCAAGAAGGTGCTGGCGTTGCCCGCCGAGCAACGGGCCTCGCGCAGCACCTGGGCGGCTTACTCGCTGGGGCGTGCGTTGTACGCCATGAGCGCCGAAGCCAACGCAGCCCCGAATCTGCTCGAGCAATCTGCCAAGGCTTTTGAGCAAACCCGGCAACTGAGCATCGACGGCTTCAGCGATCCACTGGAACTGGGCGTCGCCAGCCTCGGCGAAGAAGCCCGGGTGGATCGCACCGCCGGCGACTGGAACCGCGCTATCGAGCTGTACGCCACGCAAAATCTGCACGGCTCCGCAGTGGGCTACACCTCACTGAAGGTGATGATGGCGGACCTCCTGGCGCTGCCGGACGATCAAATGGCCGAATTGCTCAAGGGCCAGTCCGTGCAGCAATTGGTGACCGCGTCGCTGATCAGCCGGTTGGGCTTGTCATTTGACGGTCAACCCGCCAACGAACAAAAAATGATCAAGCTGCTGCAAAACAGCACCCGCGGCAGTCTCGACAATGCCGATCGCCTGGCGGCGATGAATTATCAACAGGGTGATTACGCCAGCGCCAAGGCCTTCCTCGAACATGCCGGCGATGGCGGTTTGGCCTGGTGGCTGCGGGCCAAGCTGGCAGTGCGCGATGGCGATAGAACCGCGGCCGCCGCAGCCTACGCCAAAGCGGCCCAGGCCTTCCCGCAGAATGAATCCTGGGGCGAACGGCGGACCCCGGACTTCGATTACGAAACGATTCAGCCCAAATGCCGGGTCGAGGGTGAAAGTGCGATCCTGGCCCTGCAACGCGGGGATTACCTGCAAGCTTTCGATCAGTTGTATCGCAGCCAAGGCGTTTACTGGCTCGACGCCGCCACCGTCGCCGAGCGCGTATTGACCCTCGAAGAACTCAAGCACTACGTCGACACCCAAGTGCCGGCCCCGCCGGCGCTTACCCAGCAGGAGCGCGACAACTACGTGCCCTTGCCGGTGGCGGCGAGCCTGCGCAATCTGTTGGGCCGGCGTTTGTTGCGCGAGGGGCATTACGAGGAGGCGTTGGCGTATTTCGATAATGACGGCTTGCGCCACAAGGCCAAGTTGTATGGCGAGCAACGTCTGGCGGCTGATTCTGCCTGGTGGCCGACCCGTCGCGCCGCTGCGCTGTTCAATGCGGCCTGGACGGCACGCGAGTGGGGCATCGACATTCTGGGCTACGAGATGGCGCCGGATTACGCCACGTTCGGGGGCAATTACATCCTTGAAAATGCCGAACTGAAAGTCGGGCCATTGGTGGCCGAGGACGAAATAAAGCGCCAGCAGGCCAGCGCTGCCCAGCCCGATCAGCGCTACCACTATCGTTTCGTGGCCACGGCACTGGCGAGCAAGGCCGCAGATAACTTGCCTCACACCAGTCAGGCGTTTGCGGCGGTGCTGTGCGAGGCGTCGGGGTGGAACAGCAGCCTCGAAGAGCAAAGTGCGATTTATCAGCGTTATGTCAAAGAAGGGCCATACGTTGAATGGGCCGCCGACTTCGGCCACCAGTGCCCGTATCCCGACTTCGAGAACGCCGACAAACGCTACGTGACGCAGGTCACCGACGCTGCGCGTTCGTCATTGCGGCCATACAAGATGCCGTTACAGGTCGGTGGCGTACTGGCGCTCGCGGCAGGCGCGTTGTTGCTGTTCAAGCGCCGCCGCAAAGCGCAGTGAGGTTCAAGCCTGTTGCACAAAAGTCAGCCGTACGGCGAAACCGATCAACAGGCTGCCGAACAACCATTGTTGCAGGCGCTGGGCTGAAGGGCTGCGTTGCAGCCACCGGCCGAGTGCCGCGCCGACCAGGGCGTAAGCGCTGTCGAACAGCAAACCGACGCCGACCAGTACCACGCCCAAGGTCGCAAATTGTCCGAGCACCGCTCCGGCCTCTGGGTTGATGAATTGCGGTAGCAGCACAGAGCAGAACAGCAGCGCCTTGGGGTTGAGCAGGTTGGTCAGCAGTCCGCGTCGGATGGCTGCGCTCCAGCGCGGTTTTTCACCGGTTGCATCAGCGCTGGTGAGGCTCGGTAGCATCGTGGTTCGCAGGCACTGAATACCGATCCACAGCAGATACGCGGCGCCTGCCAGGCGCACCACGTCGAAGGTCCAGGGCGCAGCCTTGAACAGTGCCGCCAACCCCAGCGCCGCCAATGCCACATGACAACCCCGGGCGATGCCCAACCCCACGGCCGTGGCCAGCGCGGCGCCTTTGCCCTGGCGGGCACCGGTCTGCAACAGCAGGATCATGTCAGGCCCCGGCAGAAGATAGACCACTGCCAATGCCATGAAAAACAGCCAGAGCCCTTGCATGTTGCACCCCCATTCGTTGTCGATTTGGTGGTGCCAGTCTAGGGCTGAAGGGCGGGGCAGGTGCTTGCGTTGTCAGCTTCTATCGGGCTCTGAATTGGCATAATCTGCCACTTTCTTTCGCGTAAACCATCGGGATCTGCCAAACCATGAAACTCGACGCCTACGACCGCAAGATTCTCGCCGCGCTGCAACGGGATGGTCGCCTGAGCAATGTGCAACTGGCAGACGAGATCGGACTGTCGGCGTCACCCTGCTTGCGCCGGGTACGGATGCTTGAAGAGGCGGGGGTGATTCGCGGCTACCAGGCCAATCTGGATCGCGATGAGGTGGGGTTGGGGCTGACGGTGTTTGTCGGGGTCAAGGTCGAGCGTCATAACGATGAACAAGCCGAAAGTTTTCGCCAGGCGGTGACGGCATTGCCCGAGGTTATTTCGGCGTTTCTGGTGTCTGGGGAGTCGGATTTTCTGTTGCAGGTGGTGGTGCCGGACTTGCGTGCCTATGACCGGTTTCTCACCGGGCGTCTGTTGAAGCTGCCGGGTGTGAGCGACATCCGCAGCAACTTTGCGATTCACACAGTGAAGGCGCCGGGGGCGTTGCCGCTGGAGCATTTGCCGCTTTAGACCGAGTCGCCTGATTCGCGAGCAGGCTCCCACAGGTACAGCGCAAACCCTGTAGGAGCGAGCTTGCTCGCGATGCCAATAGACCAGGCAGCCAAGCCTTTCGGGTCTTACATCTGTGTAGCCATCCCCGCCACATCCATCGCCGCCTGACGCAAGGCCTCGGAGCGGGTCGGGTGTGGGTGGCAAGTCAGCGCGATGTCTTCGGCCGAAGCGCTGAACTCCATGGCCACGCAATACTCACCAATCATTTCACTGACGCTGGGGCCGACCAGATGCACGCCAAGGACTTCGTCCGTGCGCTCATCGGCCAGCACTTTGGCGAAGCCTTCGGTTTCATGGTTGATCTTCGCCCGGCTGTTGGCGGTGAAGGGAAACTTGCCGACCTTGTACGCCCGGCCTTCAGCCTTGAGCTGTTCTTCGGTCTTGCCGACGCTGGCCAATTCCGGCTTGGTGTAGACCACGCTGGGGATCAGATCGTAGTTGACCTCGCCGGCCTTGCCGACGATCTGCTCGACGCAGGCCATGGCTTCGTCCTCAGCCTTGTGGGCGAGCATAGGTCCTGAGGTCACGTCACCAATCACCCAGACCCCAGCGGCTTCGGTGCGATGGCCCTTGTTGGCGAGCATGCCGCGTTTGTCCGTGGCTAAGCCGACGTTCTCCAGGCCCAGGCCCTGTGTATAAGGTCGGCGCCCGATGGCCACCAGCACGTAATCGGCTTCCAGCAGCTCGGCAGTACCGCCAGCGGCAGGCTCGATGCTCAGTTGAACGCCGTGGGTGGAGCTGGTGGCGCTGGTCACTTTTGAACTCAATTTGAAACTCAAGCCTTGCTTGCTCAGGGAGCGTTGCAGGGTTTTGCCGGCTTCGATGTCTACGCCGGGACAGATCCGGTCGAGAAACTCGACCACCGTTACCTGCGCCCCGAGACGTCGCCATACCGAACCCAGCTCCAGGCCGATCACGCCAGCGCCGATCACCACCAGATGCTTGGGCACCTCGGTCAGTGCGAGGGCGCCGGTGGAGTCGAGGATGCGTTTGTTATCGATGTCCACGCCAGGCAGGGGAGTGGGCTCGGAACCGGTGGCGATGATGATGTCCTTGGCGCTCAGTTGGGTCTTGCCGCCGGCGCTATCGGTCACCGTGACTTTGCCCGGGCCGTCGATGTGGCCCCAGCCCTTGATCCAGTCGACTTTGTTTTTGCGGAAAAGAAACTCGATGCCCTTGGTCAGCCCGGTAACGCTTTCATCCTTTTGCTTCATCATTTGGGCAAGGTTGAGGCTGGGTTTGACGTCGATCCCCAGGTTGGCGAATTCCGCGCCCATGGCCGCGTCGTACAGTTCGGAGGCATGGAGCAACGCCTTGGATGGCATGCAACCAACGTTCAGACAAGTGCCGCCGAGTGTGGCGCGTCCTTCCACGCAGGCTGCCTTCAGACCCAGTTGTCCGGCGCGGATTGCCGCGTTGTAACCGCCAGGGCCTGCGCCGAGTATCACGACGTCATAACTGCTCATGGATCTGTACTCCTGGATCGAATGGGAAAGGGATCGTTAAAAGTAGTTTCTGAAGAAAATTACGATCGTAATATGTGCGTTGTACAGCATTTCGGTCAAGGCTTCAGGTAAGCGACAGGTTGGGCATCTTTAGATGGCGCGCTTGAGCACGGAAATTTCACCACTTTCGTTATATCGTAACGAATTGCCATGTAAGCGAAGACTCTCTGGGGTGGTATGCAAGTCGATCTCGATGTTGATGAAACGCCGTTAGCCGGGTTGCCGCGTTTCCAGCAGGCGTTCATTCAAGGGCGGCGTTTGCGCAAGTTCGCCACCGGTGCGGGCGTACTCGCAACGGTGGGTGTGCTACTGGCGTTTTTTGCCGGGCTGTTTGCGTCGCAAACACTGTGGCCAGCGTTGCTATTGAACCTGAGCGCGGCGTTGCTGGTGTTGATGGCGGGCCTGCAATCGGCCTGGTGGGTGGCCAGGTGGCGTGCCCGCGCCATGAATCCCACCGTGCCCGAGGTCGCTGTCGACGAATCTTTTGCGCCTTCGGGATGGTATGAACGCTTACTGGACCGCATCAGCCGGCAATCGCAGCACCTGCTCGGGCAAATCGGCGCGCCGACGCTATGGCTTGGTGGCTGGGCATTGTTGGCATTGTTGGGTGTGGAACAGGTCTGGAATCTCGCGTTACCCCCGGCAGCACTTGGCCTGGCGGCCACTGTCGGTGCTGCGTGCTCCTTGCTGTTGGCATTCGGCCTGTTGGTGATGGAGCGCCATCTGGCGCAGGAAAACCCCGCGCAATGGCCTGAAGCCGCCGCGTTGGCGCAATTGACTCGCGTGGCGATCATCAGCCTGGTACTCGGTGCCTTTTGTCTGTTGTTTGCCGATGAAGCGTCGGTATGGCCCGTACGCCTGGCGGTGTTGATCGGATTGTTGCCGGGGCTGGTGGCAGCTGAGCTGTTGCTGCGTGCGCTTTTGTCATTGTTCAGCCCACGCCGCGAGCGCCTTGAGCCGGAGCTGTTGGCGCGTAGTTTCGTCGCCGACATGCTGCGCTGGCCACCCCAGCCATTGCTGGCTTTGCAGCACGAATTGCATAACCGCTTCGGCATCGATCTGCGGCAGATCTGGGCGTTTACTTACATGCGTCGGGCGTTGCTGCCGGTGTTGGCGGTGGTGTCGCTGGTTGGCTGGTCGCTGACCGGCATTCACGAAATTGCCCTGCAAAGCCGTGGTATCTACGAGCGATTCGGCAAGCCGGTAGAGGTGTTTGGCCCCGGTTTGCATATGGGTTTGCCGTGGCCACTGGGCCGGGTGTTGAGCGTCGAGAATGGCGTGGTTCACGAACTGGCTACCAGTGTCGGTGATACCTCGGCTCCCGCCCAGTCAGACCCGGCCGAAGGCCCGGCCCCGGCGATTGCCAATCGCCTGTGGGACGCCAGCCATGTAAACGACAAATCCCAGGTGATCGCCAGCAGTCGGGCAGACAAGCAGAGCTTTCAGATCGTCAACATGGACGTGCGCTTCGTCTATCGCATCGGTCTGAGTGATCAGGCGGCGTTGGCCGCTACCTATAACAGCGCCGATGTGCCGATGTTGATTCGTAGCACCGCCAGCCGAATCCTGGTTCACGACTTCGCCTCGCGCACCCTCGACGGTTTACTGGGCGAGGACAGGGTAGGGCTGGCCGAAGACATCGGCCGCGCCGTCCAGGCTGACCTGCAAAAACTCGACAGCGGCGTGGAGATTCTCGCCACGGTGGTCGAGGCGATTCACCCTCCGGCCGGTGCAGCCAATGCCTATCACGGTGTGCAAGCGGCGCAGATTGGCGCGCAAGCCTTGATCGCCCGGGAACGTGGCGCCGCTGCCGAAGCCACCAACCAGGCGCAGTTGCAGGCCAGCATCGCCCGCGATCAGGCGACGGCCAGTGCCCGCGAAATCAAAGCCGGCGCCCAGGCTGCGGACCTGAATTTCAACGCCGAGCAAAAAGCCTATGCCAGTGCGGGCCAGGCCTTTGTGCTGGAGCAGTATTTCAGCCAGTTGTCCCAGGGTTTGGCCAACGCCAAATTGTTGGTTCTCGATCATCGACTGGGTGGCAGCAGCAATGCGCCGACCATCGACCTCCGTACGTTCACGCTGCCGGTTGACCCTGCGCCGTCGCGTAAAACCGCTCAGCCAGGAGCTGCCAATTGAACCAGTCCCATACCCACGATCACGATGACCACGCCGGCCACGATCACGGCCATGGCGGGCATCACCACCACGGCCATCACCATCATCACCACGGCGATCCTCAGGAGGCCGGTCCATTCCCATGGCGTCGGATGGGGTGGGCGGCATTGCTGGTGGCGTTTGCAGTCGCCGCCGCGAGCCTGGTGCAGGTGCGTTCGGGGGAAGCCACGGTGATCACGCGCTTCGGCAACCCTTCACGAGTCTTGCTGGAACCGGGACTGGGCTGGCGCTGGCCTGCACCGTTCGAGGCGGCGATCCCGGTGGATCTGCGACTGCGAACCACGTCCAGCGGTTTGCAGGATGTCGGCACGCGGGATGGTCTGCGCATCATCGTCCAGGCCTATGTGGCGTGGAAGGTGCAGGGCGACCCGGACAATGTGCAACGTTTCATGCGCGCGGTGCAGAACCAGCCTGATGAAGCCGCGCGGCAGATTCGTACCTTTGTTGGCTCCGCACTGGAAACCACCGCCAGCAGTTTTGATCTGGCGAACCTGGTGAATACCGATGCCAGCCAGGTGCGCATTGCCGATTTTGAAGCACAACTGCGCAAGCAAATCGATCAGCAGTTGCTCACCACTTATGGCGTACGCGTGTTGCAGGTCGGCATCGAACGGTTGACGCTGCCTTCGGTGACGCTCACCGCGACGGTCGACCGGATGCGCGCCGAGCGTGAAACCATCGCCACTGAGCGCACGGCCATCGGCAAACGTGAAGCCGCGCAAATCCGTTCCGCCGCCGAGCGTGATGCGCGAATTGTGCAGGCCGATGCCACGGTGAAAGCGGCAGATATCGAAGCGCAATCCCGCGTCGAAGCGGCGCAGATTTACGGTCGCGCCTACGCGGGATCGCCTCAGCTCTACAACTTGCTTCGCTCACTCGACACCCTGGGCACGGTGGTGACGCCGGGAACCAAGCTGATTTTGCGCACCGATGCTGCACCGTTCCGGGTGTTGGTTGACGGTCCGCCGAGCCTCGACAATAAGTCCGGATCGCAGCCATGAGTTTGGTTCCACGTGGAACAAATGAGTTGAGCGGCCCCTGGATTCAGGCCGGGCGATTGGCGTTTATTGCCCTGTACGCGGTGACGGTGCTGGCGGCGTTGGCGTGGGCGTTTTCCAATGTGCGGCAAATCGATCCACAAAACCGCGCCGTGGTTATGCATTTCGGTGCGCTGGATCGTATTCAGAATGCCGGGCTGTTATTGGCCTGGCCGCAGCCCTTTGAACAGGTGACTTTGTTGCCAGCCGCGGACCGGGTCATCGAGCGGCGTGTGGACAGTCTGTTGCGCAGTGATGCCGCGATACAGGCAGATCGCGTGGCCAGTTTTGCCTCGCCCATCAGTGATGCCTTCGCGGGCTCCGGCTATCTGTTAACCGGTGATGCCGGGGTGGTGCAACTCGATGTGCGGGTGTTCTACAAAGTCACTGAGCCATACGCATTCGTGCTTCAGGGCGAACACGTGTTGCCGGCGCTGGATCGACTGGTGACCCGCAGCGCGGTCGCGCTCACGGCCGCACGGGATCTGGACACCATCCTGGTCGCTCGCCCGGAATTGATCGGCGCCGATAGCCAGGCGGCGGAGCGACGCGAGCGCCTGCGTGGTGATCTGGTGCAGGGTATCAATCAACGGCTGGCTGAGCTCAGTGCAACAGGGCAGGGCTTGGGGATCGAAGTGGCGCGGGTCGATGTGCAATCGAGTCTGCCAAGTCCTGCTGTGAACGCTTTCAACGCGGTACTGACGGCGAGCCAGCAAGCCGATAAGGCCGTCGCCAATGCGCGTACCGAAGCCGAGAAATTGTCGCAGGCCGCCAACGAACAAGCCGACCGCACGCTGCAGGTGGCCCATGCCCAGGCGAGTGAACGATTGGCCAAGGCGTCGGCTGATACGGCCACCGTGTTGAGCCTGGCCAAAGCACAACAGCAAGGCATTGATCCGCAAATGCTGCTGCGCATCTATCGCGAACGCATGCCGAAAATTCTCGGCCAGGCCGGATCGGTCACCACGGTCGATCCCAAAGACGATTCCCGCCTGATCATTCAGGGAGCTGCACAATGACCGCTCAAACCGCTGCACCGAGCCTGTTGTCTTCGGCCGAACAGCGCCGCGCCGCGCGTCAACTGACACTGGCCATGCTCGCGTTGGGTCTGCTTGCGCTGGGCTTGATCTGGCGTTGGCTGGCACCGGAGCAAACGGGTGTCAGTCAACTGCTGCTGGGTGTTGCCTCGCTGTTGGTCGCTGTACCGGTCATGCGTTCGGCCTGGTACAGCCTGCGTTATCCGAGTCTGCACGGCATCACCGACCAATTGATTGCATTGGCCATGCTGGGTGCCTGGGCTACCGGGGATCTGCTGACGGCGGCGCTGTTGCCGATCATCATGATCTTCGGCCATGTGCTGGAGGAGCGCAGCGTGATCGGCTCCCAGGAAGCCATTCACGCCCTCGGTAAACTGACCCGCAGCCACGCGCGCAAGGTGCAGGCCGACGGTTCCATCATTGAGGTCGACAACGGCACGCTCAAAGCCGGCGATCTGGTGGAGGTGCGGGCCGGTGACCGGGTGCCGGCGGATGGCCGGGTGATGTCCGGTCAGGCGAGCCTGGACACCGCCTCCATTACCGGCGAATCGGTACCGATGGAGGCGGGCGTTGGCATGTCGGTGTATGGCGGGGCGATCAATCTCGATGGTCTGCTGCGAATCGAAGTGACCCGCACTGGTCACGAGTCGACCCTCGGCAAAGTGATTGCGCTGATGCAAAACGCCGAGCGCTCCAAGCCGCCGATCACTCGTCTGCTGGAGCGTTACGCCGGCAGCTATATGGTGCTGGTGTTGCTGCTGGCGGCCGTGACCTGGTTCATCACCAACAATGCTCAAGCGATGCTCGCGGTATTGGTGGCGGCCTGTCCTTGTGCGCTGGTGTTGTCGGCGCCGGCCACGGCAATTGCCGGGGTGGCGGTGGCGGCACGCCACGGGATTCTGATCCGCAGTTCCGCATTCCTCGAAGAGTTGGCGGACCTGACTTCGCTGGTGGTCGACAAGACCGGGACGCTGACCTTTGGCACCTTGCGCCTGCAATCCATCGACAGTCCGCTGGAGGATCGCAGCCATGTCCTGAAACTCGCCGCCAGCCTCGGCTCGGCCAGCAGTCATCCGGTCAGCCGTGCGCTCGCGGGGTTGGTGACCCAGGAGCATTTTCTGCTGCTTTCTGACATTCATGAGCGCCAGGGTCTGGGCGTGGTAGCGATGACCGAGCAGGGCGAAGCGGCACTCGGCCGACCGGAATTGTTTGCACAACTGGGCATCAGCACTACGGCGGTTCCCGATCACGACGGACCGATTGCCGGGCTGGCGCTCAACGGCGAATTCCTCGCCTGGCTGTTGTTGGCCGACAGCGTTAAACCCGAGGCGCAGTTTGCCTTGGGTGAATTGCGCGACCTCGGATTGGGTCGTCAGTTGTTACTCACCGGTGATCGGCGCAGCGTCGCGCAATCGCTCGCCCGGGATGTCGGGATCAGCGACGTCGAAGCGCAAGCGTTGCCCGAGGACAAACTGAATCGCGTGCTAAAGGAAATCAACAGCGGCTTCCGGCCGATGGTGGTCGGCGATGGCATCAACGACTCCCTGGCCCTCAAGGCTGGCGTGGTCGGTGTGGCCATGGGGGCAGGCGGCGCAGATATCGCCCTGGCATCGGCCGACATCGTGTTGATCGGCAGTGACCTGCGCCGGCTCGGCACCTGCGTGCGTCTGAGTCGGCAGTGCCGCCAGACATTACAGGTCAACGTGATCATCGGCCTGGGCTGGACCTTGGCCATTGTGGTCTTCGCCGCGTTCGGCTGGCTCGGTGCTGCCGGGGCGATGATTGCGGCGTTGTTGCATAACCTCAGCACTTTGTTGGTATTGGGCAATGCCGGTCGTTTGCTGCGGTTCCAGGAACCACTGCTCAAAATCAAGGACGAAGCCTGAAGTCGAATGCTCTAAACCAAGCAATCACGGGGTTTCAATTTTTTAGAACTGTGCGCCCGGTTCGTAGTCATTGGAGATGAGGGCACATCATTTTGTGCATTGGCGGCGGCCGGTTCTGGCGCAGCGAATCATTGGAAATGGCTATTAATTCGATAGCCAGCTATTTTTCATAGATGGTCTACCCTCTGTTCAGACGTCTGAAACAAGGGGGTTATCCATGCTCGCGCAACTACCACCGGCCTTACAGAATCTGCAATTACCGCTTCGCCTGAGACTCTGGGACGGCCATGAATTCAACCTGGGGCCGACGCCCAGTGTCACGATTGTGGTCAAGGACCCACAAATGGTCACCCAGTTTACCCATCCAAGCCTGGATGCCCTCGGTGCTGCATTTGTCGAAGGCAAACTGGAACTTGAAGGCTCCATCAGCGATGTGATTCGCATCTGTGATGAATGGAGCCAGGCGTTGCTGAACGAAGACGACGACAATCAGCCTGTTCGTAGCGCCCACGACAAAGAGATGGACGCTAAGGCGATTTCCTACCACTACGACCTGTCCAACGAGTTCTATCAACTGTGGCTCGACAGCGACATGGCGTATTCCTGCGCTTATTTCGAGACCGGCAGTGAATCGCTCGAACAGGCCCAGCAAGCCAAGTTCCGTCATTTGTGCCGCAAGCTGCGCCTGCAGCCTGGCGAATATCTGCTGGATGTGGGTTGCGGTTGGGGTGGATTGGCGCGTTTTGCGGCGCGCGAGTTTGGCGCGAAAGTGTTCGGTATCACCCTTAGCAATGAACAGTTAGCCTTGGCCCGGGAACGCGTAAAAGCGGAGGGCCTGGAGGACATGATCGAACTGCAACTGCTCGACTATCGCGATCTGCCACAGGATGGCCGTTTCGACAAAGTGGTCAGTGTCGGCATGTTCGAACACGTCGGCCACGCCAATCTGGCCGAGTACTGCAAGACCCTGTTCGGCGCGGTGAAAGAGGGCGGACTGGTGATGAACCATGGGATCACCGCCAAATACAATGATGGCCGTCCGGTGGGTCGCGGTGCCGGTGAGTTCATCGAGAAATATGTGTTCCCTAACGGCGAACTGCCGCATTTGTCGATGATCTCTGCCGAGATCAGCGAGGCCGGGCTGGAAATCGTCGACGTCGAAAGCTTGCGCCTGCACTACGCTCGCACGCTCGATCACTGGAGCGAACGCCTGGAGGACAACCTCGAAACGGCGTCCAGACTCGTACCGGAACAAGCCCTGCGCATCTGGCGACTGTATCTGGCGGGTTGCGCTTATGCGTTTGCCCGCGGCTGGATCAACCTGCACCAGATTCTCGCGGTGAAGGCCCATGCCGATGGCAGTCATGAACTGCCATGGACCCGCGACGATATCTATCTCTAAAGAATCGGTGAAATAAGCCGGGCGACCCGCATGCCGACCTGTTGGATGCGGCGGGTCTCCCGGCCTTCTTCTTTGGCGATTTCGTGGGCGTTGGCGAAGTCATCGTTGAGCATCTGTTCCACCTCGGCGGCAAAAGCACTGTCGACGGTCAGCAACATCACTTCGAAATTCAGCCGGAACGAACGGTTGTCCAGGTTGGCGCTGCCAATGGCGCTGATTTCACTGTCGATCAGCACCACTTTCTGGTGCAGGAAGCCGGGTTGGTAACGGAATACCCGCACGCCGGCGCGCACAGCTTCGAAGGCATAGAGGCTGGAGGCGGCATAGACGATTCGGTGGTCGGGCCGGGACGGCAACAGCAGGCGCACATCCACACCGCGCAGTACCGCCAGGCGCAAAGCAGCGAACACGGCTTCGTCGGGGATGAAGTACGGGCTGGTAATCCATACCCGTTCTGTCGCCGCATGGATGGCTTCGACAAAGAACAGAGAACAGGTTTCGCAGGCGTCTGCCGGCCCGCTGGCGAGCAACTGGCACAGCACGCCGTCTTCCGGATAAACCTCGGGCAGGATCAGTGGCGGCAGTTCACGAGCAACCCAGAACCAGTCTTCGGCGAAAGACTCCTGCATGCATGCCACTACTGGCCCGCGCACTTGCACGTGGGTATCGCGCCAGGGGGCCAGGGGCGGTTTCTCGCCCATGTATTCGTCACCGACGTTGTGCCCGCCAACGAAGCCGAGAATGCCGTCCACGACCACTATCTTGCGGTGGTTGCGAAAGTTCACCTGAAAGCGATTGAACCAGCCACTACGGGGGCCAAAAGCTTTGACCTCGACCCCGCCATCACGTAAGGCCTGCACATAACCCTGGGGCAGGGAGTGGCTGCCGATTCGGTCATACAACAGATAAATCGCCACGCCTTCGGCGGCTTTCTTCAATAGCAAAGTCTGCAGGCGTTGGCCAAGGCGGTCGTCGTGAACGATGAAAAACTGGATCAGCACGGCTTCTTTCGCCTGGCTGATGGCCGCGAAAATGGCCTCGAACGTCGACTGGCCATTGATCAACAGTCGCATCTCGTTGTTGGCCAGGCAGGGCATGTGTCCCAGCTTGGGCATCGCTCTGAGTGAGGCGTATGCAGACGAAGCGCGAGCAGTGAGTGCTTCTTCCACCCAGGGTCGCCAGTTGAGTTCGGAAACGGCCTTGCGCATCTCCTCGTTCGCCTGCCGCCGGGCCTTGATGTAGCCATCAAAGGTACTGCGGCCGAACATCAGGTACGGGATCAACGTGAGATAAGGGATGAAAAACAGCGACAGGGCCCAGGCGATAGAGCCTTGGGCGGTACGGACGGTCAACACGGCGTGTATGGCCGCGATCATGCCCAGCGAGTGCAACAGGGCGATGGTATAACCGAAAATATGCGGTCCGAAGTAATCCATGGGGGCTGCCTTGCTCCTGAAGATTCAGTGCTTAACAGACCATGTTCCGTGCAGAATGTCGCTAATTAATTGGGCCATGAACCGAAGCCTGCGGCTGACGTCTAACGGCCACTACTGATCAGGAGTTACTCGATGAACGTTCGTCTGCTGGGTTTGGCCATGGCACTGGGTTTGGCACTTCCTGTGGCGGCTCACGCGCAAATGCTGCAACCGGGATTGTGGGAGCTGACCACGAGCAACATGAAGGTCGATGAGCAGAATATGCCGGACCTGCAATTGATCCTCGGCCAGCTCCAGAGCCAGATGACTCCTGAGCAGCGTGCAATGCTGGAAAAACAGGGCATCACCATGGGCGGCAAAGGGATCCGGGCGTGCTTGACCCCAGAGCAGGTCAAGACCGATAACATTCCGCTGACCGATCCGCAGTCGGGCTGCAAACAGGAAATCACCGACCGCTCTGGCAATCAGTGGAAATTCCGCTTCAGCTGCCCGAAAGCCCAGGGTGCGGGCGTGGCGACTTTCCTCAGTGATCGCGAATTCACCACCAAGGTCAACGGGACGTTCAACGCCACCGGTATTCAGCAGAAGGGTAGCCTCGAATCCCGCGCCGTTTGGTTGGGGCAGGATTGCGGCACTGTGAAGCCAAGAGCTTAAAGGCTTCGCGAGCAGGCTCGGCTCCCACAGGGGGATGTGTGATCGACACACAGTCAATGTGGGAGCGAGCCTGCTCGCGAAAGCGTCAGTTCAGCCGCCCAGAATCCCGGGCTGACTCAGCCACTCACAAGCCGCCTCAACAGCCATCCGGCCAAAATCCTCCCCCGTGCGACTGCGCACACTGACAAACCCCCCAGCCTGTTCTTTTTCACCAACCACCACCAGGTAAGGCACGGTCTGGCTGTGCTGGCGAATCTTGTAGCGGACTTTTTCGTTACGCAGGTCGGCCTTGGCGAGCACGCCCCGTTGGCGCAAGGAATCGGTCACTGCTTGAGCATAAGTCGCCTGACGGTCATCCATGCTCACGACGACCACGTGCGGTGGAACGCTCCACTGTTGCAGTTCCTGGTGGCTGGACCAGCAGGTGCCGTAGATACGTTGTTGCAACGTGCCGCTGATGTGATCGAGGGCAAACGCCTGCAAGACTTTGGTGGTGGGGACATGCGGTCCATGGCTCTGGTACTCGGTGTCCCCCAGCCGGTACAGCGACATCTCTTCGCGATGGGGTCGACGGCGGATAGAGTGATTGGTCGCTGCCAGTGATTGCATGCGCGCTTCGATGAGGGGCAGGTCTGCCGGAGTCAGGGGGCGCTCGACGGTAAACTCGTAAAAGAAACCATCGCCCAATTCCTTGCCCGCGCGCATTTGCGCATGCGGGTGGAGTTGCTTGACCGCCATGGCCAGCATCAAGGCACAGGAGCGGCGCAAAATCTCCAGGCCGTCCGGCTCCCGGGGGGTGACAATGTTGACCCGGGCATCCGCCTCGATTATGTATTCGCAGTCCACCAGTACACCATTGACTCGGCCCGCTACGGCTGCGCTGGCCAGGTCAGGGCCGATGCTGGCGGCCACCTCATGTACGGACAGCGGTTGGTCGTACTCACGCAATGAACCATCGGGCAGGGTGATCTGGATCATGGTCGGCGTACTCACGTGCTTCTAACGAGCTTTATCGCATGAACCGTAGGGGCAAACCCTGGCAGCTGTCATTTAGACGTTTGTCGTGCCAGGCCATTTGCCCCGACACGATCGTGGTGCTGACACTGTGCCGAAAGCTGCGGGGGGCGAAGGGTGTCCAGCCGCATTGCGACAGGATCGGTTGCATGGAAACGGCAACGCCGCCGGGTTCGGGCTTGATCAGCACCAGATCTGCCCAATAGCCTTCTCGAAGATAACCGCGATCGGGAATGGCGAACAGGTCCGCGACACGGTGGCTGGTTTTGGCCACCAGCGTGGTGATTGGCAAAATCTGCTCGGCAACCAGTTCCAACAGCGCGGGTAGTGCATGTTGCACCAGGGGCAGACCGGACGGTGCCTGCCAGTAAGGCTGTTGTTTTTCCGACCAGGTGTGCGGCGCGTGGTCACTGCCGATGATGTCCAGCCGGTTGCTCGACAGTGCCTGGCGCAGGGCATCGCGGTCAGCTTGTGTCTTGATCGCCGGGTTGCATTTGATCAGGTTGCCAAGGTCGGGATAATCGCGGTCATCGAACAGCAGATGATGCAGGCAGACTTCAGCCGTAATGCGTTTGTGCGGCAGCGGCTTGTCCTCGAACAAGGCCAGTTCCCGAGCCGTTGTCAGGTGCAGGACGTGCAGGCGCGTGCCATGTTTTCTCGCCAGGTCGACCGCCATTGATGATGAGCGAAAGCACGCTTGGGCATCGCGGATCAGTGGATGAGCGGCGGGAGGGGTGGAGTCGCCAAAGTGTTCTCTGAGTCTGGCCGCGTTGGCTTCGATGCTGGGCGTGTGCTCGCAGTGAGCCAGTAGCAAGGTCGGCACTTCGGCGAATAACCGTTCGAGAATGCCCGGGTCGTCCACGAGCATGTTGCCGGTGGAGGCGCCCATGAACACTTTTACCCCGGCCACCTCGCAAGGCTTGAGCGCGGCGACGGTGTCGAGGTTGTCGTTGCTCACGCCGAAATGAAAGCCGTAGTTGGCCACGGAACTGATCGCCGCGCGGCGCTTCTTGTCGGCCAGTGCTTCGAGGGTCAGGGTCGGCGGGCTGGTGTTCGGCATGTCCATGAAGCTGGTGATGCCGCCCGCCACTGCAGCCCGGGACTCGGTGTAAATGCTGCCCTTGTCGGGCGCGCCGGGATCACGGAAATGCACCTGATCGTCGATCATGCCGGGCAGCAGCCATTGGCCCTCGGCATCGATTTCCACCTTGGCGTTTTCATCGTGAATGCAGCGAGCGATTTTCACTATTCGACCGTTGCTCACCAACAGATCGCCCTCGAACTCACGGCCTTCGTTCACCAGCCGGGCATTGCGAATCAGCACGCTGCTCATGGTCAGAACTCGTTTTGCAGGGCTTTGTAGCCGCGCACCAGATCGACGTTGGTGCGCGCCACGTCTTCGGAAAACTCCGAAGCACTGACACTCACCGGCGGGTATTGCGAGAGGTCGGTGTTAGGTCCGATCCGTGTGGTCGAGGGCACGTAGAAGGCCTCGGGCAGGTCACGCCCGTCGACCACCGAGTTGTGTCGTACCACGCAACCGTCACCGACTGCGCAGTTGAACAGCACGCTGTTGAAGCCGATGAACACCCGATTGCCCACGGTGCAGGGGCCGTGCACGATCGAGCGGTGGGCGATGGAACTGAATTCGCCGATGGTCACCGCCGCACCGGATTTGGAGTGGATCACCACACCGTCCTGGATGTTCGAGTTGGCACCGATGGTGATCGGCTGCATGTCACCTGAGTCATTGACTTCGTCAGCGCGGATCACCGCGTAGGGCCCGACGAACACGTTCTCGCCGATCACCACTTTGCCGCAGATGATCGCCGTCTTGTCGACATAGGCCGACTCGGCAATCAGCGGTAAATCTCCGGAAGGATTCTTGCGGATCATGGCTTGCTCAACGCGTTGTACAGGGTGTTGAGGTTGTGCTCGAACAACCCGGTGAAGGTGCTGGCCGGACCGCTTGCCGCAAGCGCATCGGAATACAAAGTGCCGCCGATCTGCGCGCCGCTTTCATCCGCGATCTGCTTGAGCAGGCGGGCGTCCTTGATGTTTTCCATGAACACCGCCTTGACCCTGGCCTGACGAATCTGGGTGATCAGTGCGGCCACTTCGGCGGCTGAAGGTTCGCGCTCGGTGGACAGGCCTTGAGGCGCCATGAACTCGATGCCGTAGGCCTGGCCGAGATAACCAAAGGCGTCATGGGACGTCACGATCCTGCGGTTGCCCGGTGGCAGTGAGCCGAGTTTGGCCTTGGCTTCGGCGAGCAGGGCGTAGACCTGTTTCAGGTACGCCTTACTGTTGCGCTCGTAATCGGCGGTGTTCGCCGGGTCAGCGGCGATCAGCGCCTTGGTGATGTTGGCGATGTACAGCTCGGTGTTCGCCAGGTTGTGCCAGGCATGCGGGTCGGGAACGGTATCGCCGTCTTCATCCAGACTACGCGGTATGACACCGTGGCTTGCACTGATGACGGCTGCCCGGGTCTCTGTGCTCGTTACCAGGCGATCCAGCCAGGGCTCGAAACCCAAACCGTTCTTGATGATGAGCCTGGCTTTGAGCAGCGCCTTGGCGTCGTCCGGTGTCGGCTCGTAGGTGTGGGCATCCGCGTCCGGGCCGACCATGTTGGTGATCTGGACATGATCCTTGCCGACCTGTCGGGTCATGTCGGCCAGGATGCTGAAGCTGGTGACCACCTGAAGCTTTTCGGCGGCAGACAGCGACATCGACACCATCAAGCTGAACAACACGAGTAAAGCGCGCATCGGGTAACACCTCATTGGGATGTGAGCAAAGGCGGGCGGCGCAGCAAGCCATGTACCGGCCCGAACACCACGGACAACAGATATCCACCGCCGGCTACCAGCACGATTGCCGGGCCACTGGGCAGCGAGAAATAGAACGAGATTAATAAACCGAGCCATACCGAGAGGCTTCCGAGCATCGCGGCAACGACGATCAGCACCGGCAAGCGGCGACTCCAGAAGCGCGCCGCGGCGGCCGGCAACATCATCAGGCCGACCACCATCAACGCGCCGATCGCCTGGAAGCCGATGACCAGGTTCAGCACCACCAGCGTCAGAAACACGCCGTGGGCCAGAGGGCCGAGCCGGCTGACGGTTTGCAGAAAAAGCGGGTCGAGGGTGTCGAGCAACAGTGGTTTGTAGATCAATACCATGGCAATCAGACTCAGACCCGAGACCCAGAGCATGCCGGTCAAGGTCGGGCCATCGACCGCCAGCGCCGAGCCAAACAGCAGGTGCAACAGGTCCAGGCGCTTGCCGGCGATACCGAGAATCAGCACGCCACTGGCCAGGGAAATCGGGTAAATCGCCGCGAGGCTGGCGTCCTCTCGCAGGCCGGTGCGTCGGGTAATCCAGGCCGCGAGGCCCGCCATGCTCAGGCCGGCGCCGAGGCCGCCGATGGTCAGCGCCGGGAGGCTCAATCCGGCAAACCAGAAACCTAACGCCGCACCGGGAAGGATGCCGTGGGCGACGGCATCGCCGATCAGGCTCATGCGCCGCAGGATCAGAAACACTCCCAGTGGCGCCGTGCTGCATGCCAGGACCAAGCCACCGAGCAACGCCCGCCGCATGAAGACGAATTCGTGGAAGGGTTGCCAAAGATGCGCGGCAGCGATCATCAGGCCACCTGCGCTTGTGGCTGTTGGCGGATCAGTTCGAAGCTCGGGCCGAATACACAACCGCTGTGTTTGATCAGCAATGTGTGTGGGATGTGCTCGCGGACAGCGGCGAGGTCATGGCACACGACCATCAGTGTCCGGCCTTCGTGGTGCCACTCGTGTAGGTGCTTCCAGAGCAACTCTTGACCCCATTCATCGAGCGCCGCGTGGGGTTCATCGAGCAGCAGCAAAGGTGCGTCGGTCAGGCTCAAGCGGGCGAGCAGGGCACGTTGCAATTCACCGCCGGAGAGGGCCATCAAGGGCCGATCTTCCAGACCGTTCAGGCACCAGTTTTCGAGGACAGTATTCAGTCGTTGGCTACGGATCTCCGGTGACTGTTTGTTGCCCCAGAAACCGGCGGCGACCAATGCCTGAAGGCTGATCGGAAATTGCCTGTCCAGGTGTTGTTGCTGGGGCAGGAATGACACGCCGCCCTTGAGTGGAACACTCAGTCGCACTTTTCCGGCCAACGGCTTTTGCAAGCCTGCGATGACCTTCAGCAGGCTGCTTTTGCCTGAGCCGTTTGCACCGATGATAGCGGTCAGGCTGCCCCTCGGCAGTTCGAGCTCGAGCGCAGGGGTGAGAGGCTGACCCGGTGCGCCCCAGCGCAAAGCGTGGCAACCAATCATGCGACCTCCCAGTTGAAACGGCTTTCGGCCACGGCATCATGGGCGTGCAGACTTTCGGCGTGGATCACACGAATGTGGAAGGCATTGATGCCTGTGGAGCGTTTCAGGGCCAGATTCAAACGGCGTGCAGCGTCTTCGCAGAACATCAGGTTCTGACCATTGGCCAAGGCGAAGGCTTGTTCGTCGGCGCGTTTTACAGCTGTTTGTACGGCTGTGCCGAGTGCGGCTTCGGCATCGTTGATGATGGCGATCAGAGGCAAATCGTCCAAAAAATCAGCCAGCCGTACGCACAACAGTGCGCTGCTGCGTTGGCTGTGAGGTGTAGCGACGATGCCGTTCGTGGAACCCAGCCACGCTAAAACGTCAGCGTGTTGCAGTGACTTGTTGGCGAAATCGTCGACGAATTGCTGCTGAATCAACTGTCGAGAAAGGGCCGCAGAGCATGGACAGGTTGAGGAATAAGGCAGTTCGATTTTTAGTTCCACGTGGAACATCGCGTTTTTCAACCGCGCTTCGATGCTGACCGGATAGCTTTTCCAACCTGCCAATGGGCTGATCAGCGCTGGCCTTTTTAGCAACACATCGGTGTGAATGGTTAAGTGAGCGCTGCTGGAAAGCCCTTCATGGCTCTCAAGAAAACGCTGCAAAACCCGCCGCAATAAAGCCGGAGAAAGGCTTTCCTGCTCTAGCAACTCAAGCGCCAGATAGAGCCGTGACATATGAATGCCGCGCACATTGCCATCGTCGAGGCTCACGCCGGCATCGGCCTTTGCATTCAATCGTTGGCCATCAAACAAAACGGGAAGAGCAATGCCGCACATGCCCACCCACTCCAGTGGCAGGGCTTGGCGTGAGGCCTGCGCGGCGATATCCGGCAGAGTCAGCGCATTCATGAGCAGGTCCATCGTGGGAGTTGAATTACAATGTTATAGTATAACAACACATCCGACGATGCCTTTTTCATGAACAGGCTTTCATCATGCACAGACGCCACTTGCTCAACTTGATTCTGGCCAGCGCGGCCTTCGCTTTACCCTTCGGCGCGGCGGCTACGCAACAGTTAGCTCGCCTGGCAGCAGGAGCAGAAAACAGGCAGGCCTAACAGCCCGTGATCCGGCTACAGGTGAACTTGGCACTGCTGCCGCCGGAACTGGAAAAACGGTTGATCGTGGTCCAGCCGATGCGCTGGTTGTAGCCAACCCAGGTCTCGCCATCGGAGGCGATGCCGGTGAAAAACGTAAGCTGACCGTAGCGGCTGTTGGTCTGCACCCAATAGCGTTTTCCGGCTGCCTCTAAACCCCGCAGATAGATGGTGCTGCCAGCGGTGTTGACGCTGTAGGTATTGCCGTCCGCATCCACGCAGGCCAGCAGATTGGCGCTGCGAGTGCACTTGGCCAGGCTCGGGGCCTGGGCCATCGCGTCGGCAGCCGCCAGCAGGGAAAGCATGATCAATGCAGGTTTCAGGATGCTACGCATTGGGGGAGCCTCACGAAGGGAGCGGCGTTCAGCATCCTGTCCTTTGCCCTGTTGAGTAAGGGGATGGCTAATTTTTACAGTTATACTATAACATTGCTTTAGGCCCGACACCGCGACCGGGCATCCCTGTGAGGAATATGCAGATGTCCAATCGACTCCCCGTGACGGTTCTCTCCGGCTTTCTTGGCGCCGGAAAAAGTACACTTCTTAATTACATACTACGTAATCGCGATGGTTTGCGGGTTGCGGTCATTGTCAACGATATGAGCGAAATCAACGTTGATGGCACCGAAGTTCAGCGTGATGTCAGCCTTAATCGGGCTGAAGAACGGTTGGTGGAGATGAGTAACGGGTGTATTTGCTGTACGTTACGTGAAGATTTGCTGGAGGAAGTGAGTCAACTCGCCAAGGAAGGTCGCTTCGACTACCTGCTGATCGAGTCCACAGGTATTTCCGAACCGCTGCCAGTGGCGGAAACCTTCACTTTTCGCGATGAAAACGGCCAGAGCCTCAACGACATCGCACGCCTGGACACCATGGTCACGGTGGTCGATGGCATGAACTTCCTGCTTGATTACCAGGCTGCCGAAAGCCTGGCCTCCCGAGGAGAAACAATTGAGGAAGAGGACGAGCGTTCGATTACCGATCTGCTGATTGAGCAGGTCGAGTTCGCCGATGTGATTTTGCTCAGCAAGATCGACTTGATCAGCAGCCACGAACGCGAGGAACTGATCGCCATACTGGAACGGCTCAACGCCCAGGCGGAAATCATTCCGATGTCGATGGGCGTAATCCCCTTGAACAAGATTCTCAACACGGGGCGTTTTGATTTCGAAAAAGCGGCCCAGGCACCGGGATGGTTGAAGGAACTGCGCGGTGAACACGTGCCGGAAACCGAAGAATACGGCATTGCTTCGAGCGCCTACCGGGCTCGTCGGCCGTTCCACCCGCAGCGGTTCTTCAGCTTCATCGACGGCCCTTGGGACAACGGCAAGCTGCTGCGTTCCAAGGGTTTTTTCTGGCTGGCGAGCAAGCACATGGACGCTGGCAGCTGGTCCCAGGCCGGTGGCCTGATGCGCTATGGCTTTGCCGGACGCTGGTGGCGTTACGTACCGAAAAACCAATGGCCGCAGGACCCGGAAAGTACCACCGGGATCATGAAAAACTGGACCGCCGACAGCGGGGACTGTCGCCAGGAGCTGGTATTCATCGGCCAGAACATCGACTTCACGCAGCTCACGGCCGAACTGGACGCCTGCCTGCTGACCGATGAGGAAATGGCACTGGGCGTTGAGGGCTGGGGTTTGCTGTCTGATCCATTCGGCCCTTGGTACGAAGAGGCAGCCTGATCCTGAACTGGCGCTTCAAGGCTTGAGCCAGGTGCCCTGGCTCTGGGCTTCGCAGTACGGCTGCAAATACGCCGCGTCGGTGGCAACGCCGTAATAGTGAATATCCTGGCGGTAGGGCATATTGGCGACTTGGGCGTTGCTGCAGATACCAAATGCGCCGCCGGGGCATTGATCGACATACTGCACTTCGACTTTCTGCCCCGCCAGGTTCGGTTGACAGAAACCATCGGCGAAGAGCTTTGGCGGGATGTTGCGGTTCTGCTGGCACACCTGGACATCAAGCCGCTCGGCCTGGCTGTGAACCACACAAGCCTGGGCCAGCGCCTCGCCTGAAACGAGTGCCAGGAGCAACGACAAGCCAATCAACCGCATCCATCACCTCCTCAGAAATCATCGACCATGCTTCAGAGTATCCCCACTCATGTCATTGCCGGGCCGTTGGGCGCCGGCAAGACCAGCCTGATCAAGCACCTGTTGGCCCAGCGACCGGCTGGCGAGCGGTGGGCGGTGTTGATCAACGAGTTTGGCCAGATTGGTCTCGACGCGGCGCTACTGACCCGGGACGCCGATGGTATCTCACTGGGCGAAGTGGCCGGGGGCTGCCTGTGTTGCGTCAACGGTGCGCCGTTTCAGATTGGTCTTGGGCGTTTGTTGCGCAAGGCGCAACCGGATCGGCTATTTATCGAGCCCTCGGGGCTGGGCCATCCAGCGCAGTTGCTCAGGCAATTGAGCGAAGCGCCGTGGCAAGGCGTATTGGCTGTGCAGCCTTGCGTGCTGGTGTTGGATGCTCAGTCGCTCGCCGCTGGAAAACTGTTGCCGGATGCGCAACAGCAAGCGCTGAGCCATGCGGGATTACTGCTGTTGAACAAGTCTGAAGGCCTCGAGGAAGACAGTCGCCAGCGAATCGCCCGGCAATTGCCACCGAGTCCTTTGTACTGGACGCAACAGGCAGTTTTACCCTTGAGCGAGCTGCCGGGACTGAATGCCAAAGCGTTGGCTGGTGTGGATAACTTCATCGTGCCCAAGGGGTTGGCGCAGCTGCCGGCTGTCTGGAGCGATCGTGCATTGCCGATTTGCTTGAGTCAGGAACAGGACGGAGGCTGGAGCATTGGTTGGCGCTGGCATTCGAGCCAGGTGTTTGAGGCTGCCCAGGTTGGCCGCTGGCTTGAAAGCCTTGGCTGGAAGCGGGCGAAGCTGGTTATCCACAGCATTCATGGGTGGATCTCGGCGAACGCGGTGGATAACTCGGTGCTGGACTGGCAGCCCAGTGAATGGCGGCAGGATTCGCGTATCGAGCTGATTTTCAGTGAGCCGCAGAATGCAGAACGGTTGCAGAGTGAGCTGGCAGCGTGCCGATCCGAATCGGGTTAACGGCTCAAGGCCGCCACTTGGTATGGTCCTGACGCCACTGGCTCAGCTCGATCACTTCTGCGCGAGGTTTTACCACATCGACCACCGGTTCGGTTTCATCGAACGGGACCGGGTAGGGCGCCAGTTCAATCTGTGCGCTGTGGGCGCCGAACTGAGTGATGGTGCCGTTGTGGCGGGTTTCACCGGTCACGGTGAATTCGAAGTTGTACACGCGGGCCAGGCGTCGCCGCCCACTGGCATCCCTGATGAACGCGATTCTTTTCAAGGCCACGTTGCCGTCGAGCAATTCGATCCCGAGTTTGCTGCAATGCTGCTTGACCCGATCCAGCGCGCGCTCGCGCAAGCCGTGGTTATGCCAAAGCCATGCGCCGGCAGTGGCGAACAGCATCAGCACGAATATATTTCCAAGGGTCAGCATCAACAGGGTGCTCCAACAAGATAGTGTCAGCTTAACTGCGTCGCTGGTCTGTCGTACAGGCTGCGTTTAGTCGCATACTGCGCGGCTAGAATTTCAATCGTTTTACGGAAATCCACCGCATGAAACGTACACCGCATTTGCTCGCTATCCAGTCCCACGTGGTATTCGGTCACGCCGGCAACAGTGCCGCGGTTTTCCCGATGCAACGGGTCGGGGTGAATGTCTGGCCGCTCAACACCGTGCAGTTTTCCAATCATACCCAGTACGGTCAGTGGGCCGGTGAAGTGCTGGCGCCGCACCAGATACCTGACCTGGTCGAAGGCATCGCGGCGATTGGCGAGTTGGGCAATTGCGATGCGGTGCTCTCCGGTTACCTCGGCAGCGCGGCTCAGGGCCGGGCGATTTTGACGGGGGTGGCGCGGATCAAGTCGATGAATCCCAAGGCGCTGTACCTGTGTGACCCAGTCATGGGGCATCCAGAGAAGGGCTGCAGTGTTCCGGCGGAAGTCAGTGATTTTCTGCTGGAGGAGGCCGCCGCCGTAGCGGACTTCATGTGCCCGAACCAACTGGAGCTGGACAGTTTTTCCGGGCGCAAGCCGCAATCACTGTTCGATTGCCTGGCCATGGCGCGTGCCTTGCTGGCGCGGGGCCCGAAAGCGGTGCTGGTCAAGCATCTGGACTATCCCGGCAAACCGGCAGAGGTCTTCGAGATGCTGCTGGTGACGGCCGAAGGCAGTTGGCATTTGCAGCGCCCGTTGCTGGCGTTTCCGCGTCAGCCGGTGGGCGTGGGCGATCTGACGTCGGGCCTGTTCCTGGCGCGTGTGCTATTGGGTGACAGCCTGGTGGCCGCGTTCGAGTTCACGGCGTCGGCGGTGCATGAAGTGCTGCTGGAAACCCAGGCGTGTGCCAGCTACGAGTTGGAACTGGTTCGGGCTCAGGACCGGATTGCCCATCCGCGGGTGCGGTTCGAGGCGACCCCGATCAGCCTCTGATTGAGCGTTGAACCCATTCGTCGGAACGCCGCCCGGAGCAAGCGGGCCTGCTCCGGGCGGCGTTCCGACGAAGGCTTTCTAGAGAACACCATCAGCTTGCCTGAACAACTCAGGCGTCGCCCTTGATCTCCTGGTAACGCTTTTCCAGTTCCTGACGAATCTGCCGACGCTGCTGAGCCTGGATAAAGCGGCGCTTGCTCTCGCTATTGTCCGGTTGCAGCGGCGGTACCTGGGCAGGCTTACGTTGGTCATCCACCGCAACCATGGTGAAGAAGCAACTGTTGGTGTGGCGCACCGAGCGTTCGCGAATGTTCTCGGTCACCACTTTGATGCCCACCTCCATGGAGGTGTTGCCGGTGTAGTTCACCGAGGCGAGAAAGGTCACCAGTTCGCCGACATGGATCGGCTCGCGGAAAATAACCTGGTCTACCGACAGGGTCACCACATAGCGGCCGGCATAACGGCTGGCGCAGGCGTAGGCCACTTCGTCGAGGTATTTGAGCAGGGTGCCGCCGTGAACATTGCCAGAGAAGTTGGCCATGTCAGGGGTCATCAATACCGTCATCGACAGCTGGGCGTTTCCGGGTTCCATAGCATTCTCACGGGTCAAGGCCAGGTTTGAGGGATGCACCTCTGCGGGTGCCTCGGCGGTTTTTTTCAAACCAACAGTTATCGGGACGCCGGGTGCAGAGTCGCCGTCACGCCGGATCGATCTGTTTCCATATATTGCACCGCCTTTCTGCCAGAAGTCGCGGTGTTACCCTGCAAAAAGCCCCGTCATAAGGGCATTTCCTACGCGCAAAGCAGATTTTTACTCGACTCGATCAGTCCATTCCTGAGTCTGAGAATCGAGCAACGTTAATCAGGGAGCGGCTCGCCATGCATGCCATCAGTTTCATTCAGGATCTGGCAGTGATCATGTTGATCGCAGGCGTGGTAACCGTGGTTTTCCATCGCCTGAAACAACCGGTGGTGCTGGGCTACATCGTCGCCGGTTTCATCATTGGCCCGCACACCCCGCCATTCGGCCTGATCCATGACGAAGAAACCATCAAGACCCTGGCTGAACTCGGGGTGATTTTCCTGATGTTCTGCCTCGGCCTGGAGTTCAGCCTGCGCAAGTTGTTCAAGGTGGGGGCCACGGCATTCATCGCGGCGTTCCTGGAAATCGTGCTGATGATCTGGATCGGCTACGAAATTGGTCGCTGGTTCGACTGGAACACCATGGATTCACTGTTCCTCGGTGCGATCCTGGCGATTTCCTCGACCACCATTATCGTCAAGGCACTCAACGATCTGAAGTTGAAGAACGAGCGATTTGCACAGCTGATATTCGGTGTGCTGATCGTTGAAGACATTCTGGGTATCGGCATCATCGCGCTACTGTCCAGCATCGCCGTCAGCGGTACGGTCAGTTCCGGCGAAGTGTTTTCTACCGTGGGCAAACTGTCGCTGTTCATGATCGTCGCATTGGTTGTCGGCATTCTGATGGTGCCGCGGTTGCTGGCCTACGTGGCCAGATTCGACAGCAACGAAATGCTGCTGATTACCGTGCTGGGCCTGTGCTTCGGCTTCTGCCTGCTGGTGGTCAAGCTTGAATACAGCATGGTCCTCGGGGCGTTCCTGATCGGTGCGATCATGGCTGAATCCCGGCAACTGCTGAAAATCGAGCGCTTGATTGAACCGGTTCGCGATCTGTTCAGTGCGATTTTCTTTGTGGCCATCGGGTTGATGCTTGATCCGGCGATCCTGCTTCAGTACGCCTGGCCAATCGCCGTAATCACAGTAGCCGTGGTGCTCGGCAAGATGCTGTCTTGCGGCCTGGGGGCGTTTATCGCCGGTAATGACGGACGTACCTCGCTGCGGGTCGGGATGGGTCTTTCACAGATTGGCGAATTTTCTTTCATCATCGCGGCACTGGGCATGACGTTGCAGGTCACCAGTAACTTTTTGTACCCCGTGGCTGTGGCGGTATCGGTGATCACGACCTTGCTGACGCCTTATCTGATTCGCGCGGCTGATCCATTGTCGATCAAGCTCGCGGGCGTCATGCCAGAACGTCTGGGGCGAGTGTTGGGGATGTACGGTGAATGGCTGCGCAGCATCCAGCCTCAGGGGGAGGGGGCGTTGCTGGCTTCGATGATTAGAAGGATTTTGCTGCAGGTTGGGGTCAACCTGGCGTTGGTGATCGCGATCTTCTTCTCGGGCGCGTTCTTCGCCGAACGCATGTCAGCTTACTTGCAAGGCTGGATCAGCGATCCGAGCTGGCAGAAGGCATTGATCTGGGGTGGGGCGCTGTTGTTGTCGCTGCCTTTTTTGATTGCGGCGTACCGCAAGCTCAAAGCACTGTCGATGTTGCTGGCGGAAATGGGCGTCAAGCCAGAGATGGCCGGGCGTCACACACAGCGAGTGCGCCGGGTAATCGCCGAAGTGATTCCGATCCTGTCGCTGCTGGTGATCTTTTTGCTGTTGGCAGCCTTGTCGGCCAGTATTCTGCCGACCAACAAGTTGCTGGTATTGATCGCCGTGGTCGCGGCCGCCGTGGCGGCTCTGCTATGGCGCTGGTTCATTCGTGTACATACGCGGATGCAGGTGGCGTTGCTGGAAACCCTCGACAATCACAAGGAGTCGTCCGGGCATTGACCACCCTGCGGCGTTGACTGGATCAACTTTCCAGCCAGACGTCGCGTGCCCAGTGCCATACCGACTCCCAGGTTTCTTCGGCGATCAGCTCTTCTTCGGCCTGCCAAAGCACTACGGTGCCGTCCTCTTCGACGCAATAGTAGTCGTCACCGTCCTGGCAAATCGGGATCAGGCTACGATCGACGCCGGCATCCCAGGCGTTGGCGGCAACGTCGGGCAGGTAGGTGTGGGATTGCGGGTCAGTCACTGTGACCGGTTCCAGGCTACCGTAGACCACGTCGCTGACGGTCAGCAGAAACTCTCTGAAGACAAACGGAATGTCGATGAACAGTTGCTCTTCGATTTCTACCAGCAGATCTTCGTCAGGCAATTCCAAGGGGACCGGTACCGGTTCGTTGGCTTCACGCAGTTGTTCGATGATTTCTTCCACGTCCGGGATCCTCTTGCTTGTATGGCGCGGTTTATATGGGGCGGTTTATACAGTAGCTCGCTATAGATGCAACCGCGAAATAGAAAACCCCGGCCGAGGCCGGGGTTTTTATTGCAGCAAGTGAAACGTGGGGAGTAATCAGCCGTTCTGGCGGATACCTGCCACCAGCCAAGGCTGGTTTTCGCCCTGTGCACGTTCCATGTTCCAGCTTTCGCTGAAGACTTCGCCCTGGTCGAAACGCGAGGTTTTCGACAGGCCGGTGAAGGTCAGGGTGGCGATGGTCTTGTCGGCGCGATCGTCCACGCCGTCCAGTTGTACATTGAGGTTATCAATGTAGGTGGACTGGAAACCATCGCCCAGGTCGGCACGCTCACGCTTGAGGAACTCCAGCATTTGCGGGGTCACGAACTCGGCGATCTTGTCCATTTCGTTGGCGTCCCAGTGCTGTTGCAGGGACTGGAAGTGATTGCGCGCCGCTTCGACGAAGTTTCTTTCGTTGAACCAGGCTGGAGCGTTGATCACTGGACGAGCGGCAACAGGCGCTGCCGAACCACCGAAGATCGAACCGCCGGCAGGCTTTTGTTCAAACGCCTCGCGTTGCATCGGCGCGTGGCCGGCTGGAGCGTAGTGCTCCTGCTGCTTGCGACGACGGGCGGCGATAAAGCGGAAGACCAGGAACGCAATGACGGCCATGATCAGGATGTCGAAGATCTGCATGCCCTGGAAGCCATCACCCATGAACATGGATGCCAGCAGGCCACCGGCGGCGATACCGGCCAGAGGGCCGAGCCAGCGCGAAGCGCCACCGGCCTTGGCGGCGGCGCCAGCGGCACCGGCAGCACCAGCGGTCGCCGCGGCGCCGCCCATGCCTGGGGAAGAAGGAGCCATCTGGCTGGTCTGGTGCGTCGGCGCAGCGCCGGCGCTTTTGCCACCACCGAAGCGCTTGGCGGCATTGACGTCGAGACTCATCGTCAGGCCAATGCACAACGCCATGGCGATGCTAAGAAAACGTTTCATAAAGGGAATTCCCATTTGTGGAAGGCACGCGCGCCATGTTGCACAGCTGAAGTGTTACTGGCTAGCGGCAGAGTGTTTCGGGCTTTTGCCTGACAGGTCGTGTTCAGCTTCAGTCAGTGCAATAGGGCCTTTTGACTTTGATATGTCAGATGAGTGGACAGGGTCTGTAGGACGGTCGCCTAGCGTCGCAGGGACAGCATGACTACCCCGGCCGTGATCAGGCCGATTCCGCCCCATTGACGCAGGTCGAGTTTTTCACCCAGCAGGACAACGCCAAGAACAGCCACCAGCACCACGCTGAGTTTGTCTACTGGGGCAACCAGTGACGCCGGACCGACCTTGAGTGCGCGGAAATAGCAGATCCACGATGCACCGGTGGCCAGGCCCGACAACAGCAAGAACAGGTAGCTCTTCGCAGAGATCGATCCTAATGACTGATATTGGCCCGTGGCGTACAAAATCAAGGCCAGGCTGACCAATACCACTATTGTGCGTAGCAGGGTGGCGAAGTCGGCGTTGACGTTTTCGATGCCGACTTTGGCGAAAATGGCGGTCATTGCCGCGAATGCCGCCGATAGCAGGGCCCAGAATGTCCAGGAGGAAAAAAAGCCTGAGCCCATCTCATGGCTCCTTCGGTCAGATCAACCTGTGGGAGCGGGCTTGCCCGCGATGAGCCCGAGAACGCGGCGCGGTGCCAGGCTTGCCGCGTTATCGTTGACGACCATCGCGAGCAAGCTCGCTCCTACAGAAAAGCTAGATTGCTTCCAGTTTCGCATACCCCAGCATCAACCATTTGCTGCCTTCGCTGAAGTTCACCTGCACCCGGGCCTGGGCCCCGGCGCCTTCGAAGTTGAGGATCACGCCATCGCCGAACACCGAGTGGCGGACAGTCTGGCCGAGGCTGAAACCGGTCTGTGGAATTTCGCTGCCGCTGAACAGGCTGCTGCCACTCATCGACTGGTTGCCACCAAACGGACGGCTGACGCTGTTGGACAACCGTACTTCCTGAATCAGGCCTTTGGGCACTTCGCGTACGAAACGCGACACCTTGTTGTAGGTCTCGCTGCCATACAGGCGCCGGGTTTCGGCATAGGTCATCACCAGGTTTTGCATGGCCCGGGTGATGCCGACGTAGGCCAGACGACGTTCTTCCTCAAGGCGGCCAGGTTCTTCCAGGCTCATCTTGTGCGGGAACAGTCCTTCCTCCATGCCCACCAGGAACACGTAAGGGAACTCCAGGCCTTTGGCGCTGTGCAGGGTCATCAGTTGGATGCTGTCTTCGTGCTCGTCGGCCTGGGTATCGCCGGCTTCCAGCGACGCGTGACCGAGGAACGCTGCCAAGGGCGTCAGGTCCTCGTCTTCTTCGCTGTTTTCGAAGTTGCGCGCAGCGCTGACCAGTTCCTCAAGGTTTTCTACCCGGGCCTGGCCTTTCTCGCCTTTTTCCGCTTCGTGATAGGCGATCAGCCCCGACTGCTCGATGACGGTCTGGGTCATCAGGTGCAGCGGCATTTCCATGCACTTGGCGGCGAGATTCTCGATCAGCTCGATAAACGCGCCCAAGGCGCCGGCCGCACGACCGGTCAGGCCTTTGTTGGCCACCAGTTGGCGCATCGCTTCCCACATCGACACATCGCTGTGGCGCGCATGGTCGCGGATCGCTTCGACGGTTTTCTCGCCGATGCCACGGGCCGGTACGTTGATGACCCGTTCAAGCGCGGCATCGTTACCACGGCCTTCGAGCAACCGCAGGTAAGCCATGGCATTTTTGATTTCGGCGCGTTCGAAGAAGCGCTGGCCGCCATAGATACGGTATGGAATGCGCTCGCGCAGCAAGGCTTCTTCCAGTACCCGCGATTGGGCGTTGGAGCGATACAAAATCGCGATATCGCTGCGAGACAAGCCGGTTTTCAGCGCACTTTCGATGGTTTCCACCACGTAGCGTGCTTCGTCGTGTTCGTTGAAAGCGGCGTACAGGTTGATCGCTTCGCCGTCGCCGCCGTCTGTCCACAGCTCTTTGCCCAGGCGCCCGGTGTTGTTGGCGATCAAGGCATTGGCAGCCTTGAGGATGCCGGCGGTAGAGCGATAGTTTTGCTCCAGGCGAATGGTTTCGGCGTCCGGGAAGTCTTCGGAATACTGGTAGATATTCTCGATTTTCGCGCCACGCCAGCCGTAGATCGACTGGTCATCGTCGCCCACCACCATCAGGCTGTCACCGCCCTTGGCCAGCAGGCGCAGCCAGGCGTATTGCACGGCGTTGGTGTCCTGGAACTCGTCCACCAGGATGTGCCGGAAGCGTTTTTGATAGTGAGCAAGCAGGCCCGGGTGATCGCGCCACAAATCGAGGGCGCGCAACAGCAATTCGGAGAAGTCGATGACGCCGGCGCGCAAGCAGGCGGCCTCGTAGGCCTCATAGATGCCGCGCATGGTCGCCAGGAACAGGTCACCACTGGCTTGAATGTGTTGTGGACGCAGGCCTTCGTCTTTCTGGCCATTGATGAACCATTGGGCCTGACGGGCCGGCCAGCGCTGTTCGTCCAGGCCGAGCTCGCGGATCACCCGCTTGACCAGCCGTTGCTGGTCATCGCTGTCGAGAATCTGGAAGGTCTGGCTTAAGCCCGCTTCCTGCCAGTGCGCCCGCAACAAGCGGTGCGCCAGGCCGTGGAATGTGCCGACCCACATGCCGGCCGGGTTGATACCCATCAACTGCTCGATGCGCTGGCGCATCTCGGCAGCTGCCTTGTTGGTGAAAGTCACCGACAGGATGGAGTGGGGCGAGGCGTTTTCGACCTGGATCAGCCAGGCGATACGGTGCACCAGCACTCGGGTTTTACCGGAACCAGCACCGGCCAGGACCAACTGACGACCCACGGGGGCCGCTACGGCCTGGCGTTGGGCATCGTTGAGAGAGTTCAGCAGAAGGGAGAGATCATCGCGCATCGGGGCATTCTAGGGGGCCGCGACACACCGGGCAAACCCCGCTTCGCTTTAACCGATGAAAGTTATGCGAAGGACGACCGGTCAGTCATCGGCTGCAGGCGTTGGCGGAGCTTGCCTTCAGCATTTTCAGTGGCGTCGGCGGCTGAAAAATTTGGCGATTTATTGATCAGCAGCAGTTTGGTCCGGGCAATTGCTTGTGTATGCTCCGAGCAGTTTCGGGCACATGCTCATCATTATAAGAACAAGAACATCGCCTATGACCCTCAGCTTCGACCTGTCGGGCCCCACTGTGGAGCCCCGGGTGATCCGTAAACAGTACGCCATGGAAATGGCGGTCGAACGCACGCGCCTGCTGTATCAAGGCTCGCTGCTGCCCACGTTGTTCATGCTGATCAATGGCCTGGTCTGTGCCGGTTTGCTCTGGAGCCCGCAGCGCTATTTCCTGGTCAGTGTCTGGCTGGTGTGGTTGTTGTCTTTGGTGGCATTGCGGGTGATTCAGGTCGCAGCCTTCGATTCGGCCATTCCCAATCGTCAGGCCCACCCCATTTGGCGACGGATGTTTTGGCTGGGCTCCGGCCTCACCGGTCTGACCCTTGCCGGTGCCGGCATCGCCCTGGTTCCCGCCGACAACTTCATTCAGCAAGCCTGGGTCTTCGGTCTCATCGGTGCTGCTGCGCTCTCAGCCAGCGTGGCTTATGCGGTCAGTTTGCCGGCCTTTCTGTCTTTCACCTTGCCCTGCCTGTTGCCGGCCATCGCCTATATGTTTTTTGGGGAGGACGAACAGCAGCAGGGTTGGGGCTGGTTCGGGCTGATCCTGCTCGGTGCATTGAGCGTGGTTGCCTGGCAGGTCAATCGATTGATCGATCGGGGCTTGATGCGCCGCTTTCAGAATCAGGCACTGATCGAGCATCTGCAACAGGCGCAAAACTGCAGTGATCAGCTCAATCAAAAGCTGGCCAAGGAGATTGAACAGCGCCGACGCGCCGACAACGAATTGCGAGAGATACAGGTCGACCTGGAAAACCGCGTTGCTCAACGCAGCCTGGAACTGGACGCCGCCAACCAGGCGCTGAGCAAGAGCGAGGCACGCCTGGCGCTGGCATTGAAGGCCAGCGAGCTGGGGTTGTGGGACTGGAATCTGCAAACCGACGAAGTCCATCACACGCAGATTCAGGAATTGTTCGGTCTGGAGCCGGAGCAGGTCACGGCGCTACTGCGCCACCTCAAGCCGCGTCTTCACCCCGAGGATCTTCCTGCGCTGAAAAGGGCGCTGGTCGAGCATTTGAAGGGCCGTACCGAGGACTATCAAATCGAGTATCGCGTGCGCCATGGCGACGGCCACTGGGTCTGGATCGAGGACCGCGGGAGGGCGGTCGAGCGTGCCGAAAACGGCAGGGTGATTCGCATGGTTGGTACTCGTCGCGACATCAGTGTCAGCAAAGGTCTGGAAGAGCAGCGGCAACTGGCGGCGACCGTGTTCGAGGCGGCCAGCGAGGGGATCGTGATTTTCGATCCGAACTACGCCCTGATCGCGATCAATCAAGCCTTCAGTCGGGTGACCGGTTATGACATCGAGGACATGATTGGGCGCAATGTCGTTGAGCTGCCATGCAGTCGTGATGCGCGTCGGCATTACGCCGCCATACATCAGGCGCTGGAGCAGGAAGGCAGTTGGCAGGGCGAATTGGTGGAAACCCGCAAGAACGGCGAGATGTATCCGCAATGGCTGCAACTGAATGCTGTGCGCGATACGCGGGGAAATGTGAGCCATATTGTGGGCTTCTTCGCTGATCTCTCCGCTCGTCGAGAGTCCGAAGAGCGCATGCGTTATCTGACCCATTACGACGAGCTTACCGGCCTGGCCAACCGCGCGATGTTTCGCGAACGTCTCAGCGAGGCTCATCAGCGAGTGCGACAGGGCGGGTATCGTAGCCTGGCGTTGCTGCACATCAATCTCGATCGGTTCAAGCAACTCAACGACAGCCTGGGGCATGAAGTCGCCGACCAGTTGTTGCAGAAAATGGCCCGGCGACTGGTCAATGCATTGCCTGAAGCAGACACCATCGCGCGCCTTTCCGGTGATGAGTTTGCCGTGCTGTTCAACTCCTACGGCAACCTTTCCAGCCTGGCCCGGGTGGCGACTCGTCTGGCGAGCAAGTTGCGTTTGCCGGTGACCATTGACGGGCATGAGCTGGTGGTCAGTGCATCGATGGGGATCAGCTTGTTGCCGGAGAGCGCGCGGGAAATTTCCGCGTTGGTCAGTCAATCGAACATGGCCATGCAGCACGCCAAACATTTGGGTGGCAACAACTTCCAGTTCTACACCGACAGCCTGCAAGCCAGCACACTGGAACGTTTGCAACTGGAAAACCAACTGCGTAAAGCCATCGAAGAGAAGCAGTTGAAGGTGTTCTACCAACCCAAGCTGTGCCTCGCCACCGGCAAGCTGAATGCTGCCGAGGCGCTGGTGCGCTGGGATCATCCGACCATGGGGCGCGTGCCGCCGGGGGACTTCATCGGTCTGGCTGAAGAAACCGGATTGATCGGCCCGATCGGTGAGTTCGTGCTGCGTCAGGCCTGCTGGCAAGCCTGTGAGTGGCAACGGCAGGGGCTTGAAGCGATTCGGGTGTCGGTCAATCTGTCGGTGCATCAATTGCGCCAGGGCAAACTCGTCAGCCTGGTGCGTCAAGTGCTGGAAGAAACCGGGCTGGAGCCACGCTACCTGGAGCTGGAGCTAACCGAAAGTCAGTTGCTGGACAGCGTGGAACACATCATCGCGACTTTCCAGCAGTTGCGTGATCTCGGGGTGAAACTGGCGATCGATGATTTTGGCACCGGGTATTCGTCTTTGAGCTACCTCAAACGCATTCCGGTGGACTACGTGAAGATCGACCAGGCGTTTATCCGCGGATTGGGCGAGGGCACCGAAGATGCCGCGATCACCCGGGCGATCATTGCCATGGCCCATGGCTTGTCGCTGAAGGTCGTCGCGGAAGGGGTGGAACACCAGGAGCAGCTTGAGTTTCTCAAGGCTGAGCGCTGCGATGAGGTGCAAGGTTATCTGATCAGTCGGCCGGTCGAGGCGCGGTTCCTGGCTGTTCTGCTGCGAGAGAATGGTGTGGATTGACCGAAATGGCTTCCCGTCAGACCATGGCGGTCTGACGAGAAGTTTGCAGCAGGTAGTTCTTTAATCGGTGATCAGTACTTTATCAATATGGTGCAGTAACTTTCCTTCGAAAAAGATACTGACACCGGTGACGCTGGATGGCCCCATTTTTTTATATTCGACGAACTTGTCTGTCAGGACTTGCAATGCAATTTCGTGGGTTGTTTCAAGTTCCAGGTCGAGTCGCAAATCAAAAGACTTGTCCTGTATCTCGCTCATTACCAGCCTCGGCGTAATGCCAGAGTTGTTAACGGTTACCGTGCCAAATGTGCGGAAAGAAGCCGCGCCGGGCATGCGGTCAATTTGTGCGGTCCAGTCTTTGGTTGTAATGGTCATAGTTAAGTTAGTTGCTTCCTGCGCAATCAATTTACCAAGCCTGACTGGATTGTGAATAATAAGTTAGAGCGATCTTGTAAGATTGTGTTGATCGATTACAGAGCTATGGATATCTTGATATCCACCATGTAATATAAGCTTCTAGGTAATTGTTTGGCCATGAAATATATCTCTTTCCCTGGTAATTGGTTGCGTGCCTGACTGTTATCGCTTTCGACGAGTTTTCTGGATACAGGTTGAATATCGAGTCTGTTGATGTAGGGAAGAAGGTTATAGATGACAATCTTCCGTTAATGAAACTAAGCTGGGCGGTTCCAATAATTTGATCATCATTTATTCTGTAGTTGTCTATTTCAAATATTTGTAGATGAAATTTTGCCCTAAGTAATCTGCCACTTTGCCTAGTGTTTTCGATCAGAACAGGATCATAGCCATTCGACTTAAGATGTTTCAAAGCGTGATCAACTAAACTGCAACTGTTTATTTGGTTTGCTAGCGACGGTGAGGCCTCTTTGCAGGCACGCTCAATGTCCACCGGTTTTTGATATTTGATCATAATGGCCGTAAAAAATATAAGCGTCAAAACGACCAATGTTGATTTTGTTGCCTTGGTCTTGAAATTAATGGTATGCACCCAAAGAGCTTTCCTTCATCATTAATTCTCTATTGATTAGGTTGCAAATTGCATCAGTGTTCATGAGATACTAGACCTTCCGCTAGTTTTTACGGTAGGTTTGAAATTTTTTTACCTGCTTCAGCGATGTATAGATCATGGTTCATTTGCTTTTAATATCGTTACTTGGCATATAGGTAAAAAAACCATCTGTCCAATGGTCTTTGCCTAGCTGATAGCTTTCAATAAAGAAGCCATCCTGGGTCTCAGAGAATCCAGCCTTAAGACATGCTCTTTTTACAGCTTCCTCAGCCGATTCCTGAGAGTCATAGACGCCGATAAATTTAATATCTTCATTGCCGCTTGGTAGCTCATGCGTGTGCGTGACTATATAAACAATGCTCATACTGCGATCTCCACAATTAAATGGTTACTCGAATGCACGATCCCCCCACTTCCTTATTTTATTATGCTCCGATGCCGGCCCCTTGTCGTAATCATTTTTACCATATTTTGCTCCTAAAAGCCGATCGGCAAAATCTTTTCCAGATTCACCTTTAAGTGGTCTCTCACCTTTCGCCCAACTGGGTATATCTTTTGCCCCATCTTTTCCGGAAAGACCCGCCACTGGTTTTTTCTTCTCAGCATCCGTTCCAGACTCATTGAATAAATTGGTGCCAAGATACCAACTCAGACCTGCACCTACGCCGGCACCAATCGCCCCTCCAATGGCAGTTCCTACTCCAGGGCATAAAACTGTACCACCCGCCGCGCCAACTTCGATACCTGCTATCAGAAGAGCATTTTGCCCGGTCGGATCAATGTACTTAAGGGGATTTCCATTTGCGTAGGAATAGGTGTTTAGACCGCCATTCAATCCAATAGGATCACTTTGGATGTAGCGGCCAGTTTCTGGCTCATAATCACGACGGTAGTTATAGTATAACCCGCTCTCAATATCGTAATACTGACCGGGAAAACGGAGGTTAACGGTCAGCTCACCGCCGGCTTTTCCAATGCCAAAAGCGTCGGATTCCCACTGCCACACTACATCCTGCTCGGTGTTTGTTGCGATGCGTGGCGTATTGAGGTGGTCGCTGTGAAGATAAAACAGAGTGCTATTGGAAAGCAGCCCGGTCTTATCGTAATTCACGCTTACGCCACCCAAAGGCAAGCCTTCGAGCCAGATATAAAACTGACTCGTAAGTTTCGTACCGTGGGTGTCAAATAGTGATTCGCCCAGCAATTCACCACCAAGCCCATAGAGAAATGTTGTTACGCCTTGCGGGGTGATTTTCTGAGTTCGTTGACCTAAAGCGTTGTAGTGGAATTGAGCCAGTATTACCCCGTCAATCTCCACTGTGCTTAGACGATTTTGTTCATCGTATGAGAGTTGGCGATCAGAGTGGTCTTTGATCAGGTTGCCAACATCATCGGTGGCCATCAGATGTTCGTCTATTTTGATCAAGCGATTGTTGCTGGCGCCATATTCGTAGGTCGTGACAGCACTATTTTGTACGTTGCCTTCGACTAGAGTAGAAAGGATTTTTTTGGTTCGATTGCCTACGGCATCATAAGTAAAGGCTTGCTTTCTAGTGACATTTGCTTCTTCTGTCAGGCGGTCGAGCGCGTCATAACTATAACTCAGTTCACCGAGCGAGCCATCTTTAACCTTAGTGATGCTTCCGATGGCATCATAGGTAAAAGTTGTACTCCAGCCAGCGACGGATTGTGCCGTTAGCTGATAATCCAGATCGTAAGTACGTCGAAGCGTAGTCCCGTTGTTCCAGGTCAGACTCTTGAGTGGACCGAAAGGTAAATACGTAATGTCGCTGACTAAGGTCGCGGTCTCCTCTGTGTCGCGCCGAATTTGTACTTGATTGACCTGACCGGTGGAGTCGCGCAGATAAACCACGCTAAAACCTGTCGGATAGTCGATGCGATTGAGGCGATTGGCCGCATCGTACCCATAACCCACGTTATCCAGGCGATTTGCTTTATTCTCTTGTGGTGCATGCAATTTGGCTGTGAGGTTGCCTTGTGCGTCATAGACATAATTCTGTGTGCCGTTGGTATCTTCCACAGCAGTTAGTCGACCGACACCTTTATTGCCGGTAATAATGGAGTCGTAGTGGAACCGAGTATCCAGCTCTGGTTTTGCCGGATAGCGGCGGTCGGTCAAACGATTGAGGGCATCGTAGGTGAAAGATGTGATTACGCCGCGTGCGTCTGTCTTTTGGATGATGTTGCCAGCTGTGTCATATTTATAGGTGCTGGTTCCGCTGTCAGGGCTGTCTATCATCGTCAGATTACCTAGCCCATCATATTGATATCGAGTTTTAACTTCGCGCGGGTCAGTGACTTGCGTGAGGTTATCTTGGGCGTCGTATTCAAACCGGGTGATTCCGCTTAGCGGGTCAGTATTCTTTACAAATCGGTCGAGTGAGTCATAGGATCCGGTATGTATGTAATTATTTTGGTTGGTTGAGGAAGTCGGATTATCATTCAAGTCATACCGAGTGCTACTGATTTGGCCAGCAGCTCCCACAGACTTCAGCAAGCGACCGAGCTCGTCATATACCATTCGATGTAGCTTGGTTAGATTACCCTCACTATCACTTAATCGTATGGCTGTGCGGTTTCCCATTGGATCGAGATCAAATTCGATTTTCTCCTCAAGGCTGTTAGTTATACGTATTAGCCGCCTTGCGTCATCCCAGGTGTAAGTCAACCAGCTATTATCGCCTTGGATCGTCTTGATAATGTCACCTACAGCATTGTATTCGAAGCGGGTGACACCGTTGGACGTGTCCACTGATGTTACCCAACCTTGTGACGAATAGTTCAAGGTTGTGGCGACCCCATTTGGGTCAACTATAGTTTGTGGATTACCAAAATAGTCGTAATCCGAAAACTCGGTGATGTGGCCGAGTGCATTAATGACGCGTGCCAACTTTCCTTTCGAATCATATTCGTAGTGGGTGGTGTCGTTCACATCGGTTCGGGGTCCATTCGACGATTCGATGAGTCCCGCAGCGTTGTAGATGAAAGACCAGTTGCGCTCTGCGGCTTGCGTGAGTGCGGCGGAAAAAATGGTGCCTAGGGCGAGCACAAACAGCCTGGCCCGAAATATCGATTTGTTCATGATCAGATCCTTCTGAATCAGCGTGGTGTCACGGAACGGGTGAGTTGTCTTCCATAATCGTCGTAAGTGTATTGTGTGATCCGGCCTGGCTCTGTCACGGTAACCGGTAAAAATAATGAGGGGTGCCACTCTGTAGATATTGTTCGCGCTTGAGGTGTTCCGCTGGCTTGTGTACGAGAAGACTCCAGGCTGCGATCATTGTAAGTGTAAGTCGTAATATTTCCCTTGTTATCTGTCTGTGTCTCAAGTAAGCCGCGCTCATCGTAAGTAAAAGTTGAATTGCTACTTGGACAACTAGGGGTGGGTTTGCCTTCAATAGCGGTAATGCGCTTGGCACCGTAAATGTACTTAAAATAATATTTGGTTTTTTTACCTAGTTCATTTGTCACGGTCGTTGAGCTGTCTACGTTGTAGCTAATCAGCACCTTCCCTGCACCATTGGCGTGCTCACTGGAGATGGCGCGCCCTTGCTCATCATAGGCCCAGGTTGCGAATAACATATCGCGCTCGTCGATGATTGCAGTTAGAAGCCTGCTGTCTCTTGGGTCTTCGTAAACATATTTTCTTTTGTAATAGTTGTCAGGGTAAGTGCGAGTCACGGATATCAGCTGTCGATAGTTGTTGTACTTGTAGTCAATTTGGAGGTTTTTCGCGATGAGTTTTTTGGGTTGCTTTTTGTTGTCTTCTGATATTCGTATCGATGTACCATACGCGTCGATAACTACTATTTCATCTTCGGTGTAGCTTATTAGTTGCGAAATCCCCTGTTTTATAATTTTTGAAAGTCGACCAAAATTATCGAACTCATAAATAAAATTTTCGGGTGAATGATAGCTCCAGTTGTTTTGATGTTTTGTTAGTACCCCAAATTCTGGTTGTTTTGGAGTGTAAGTGTCTCCTGTTTTTTCGAAGATGAGTTTTTTACCGTCGGTTTGAATAAGGGTAGTGAGATTTGATTCTATAATAATCCGGGAGGAGTAATTATGAATCCATAAGCCATTTGCGCTGTTGTAAAATCTTGAAAATTCAATTTGATTAGATTGATGATTACGAGGGGCGAAATCAGTTTCTGATTGGATTTTGTACCCAGTTAAGAAATCTATTGGGTTTCCGGTGATGCTTGATGGGCAACTATTATTTATCGCTTGGGCCTCACACTGCCCTGTCAAATTGTTAAATTCTTTTTCGGGGGGGCAAGAGCTACCTTTTCTTTCGACAAAATACAGATCTTGATCGGTTGCATCCTTGGGGTCATTTTGTACGGGGCATATCCAAATGTTATCATTTGGGAGGTCATCATCATACCACCACCTATCTTCCTCAGAAAGAGGCCTGGCGGGCAGATAAAATGCATAGTATTGGAAATTATAGTCGAAACCCCATCTACAAGCTGATTCCGGCGATGAGTGCTTTCCCTGTATTTGTGGATCGAATAGTTGTGCGGGAAATTGCCATGTGTATTCTTCTGCTAACGAAGCCTGATGTAAAAAAATTTCTAATAATAAAACAGTAGCGATGAATTTATTTGCACGCATGGTTAGGATCTTCCTTGATCGTTGTGTCGGACGGCTTGATAGCTTCCAATCTGTTTGTAATCTACTTTTTGTGAAAAAAGCAAGATTTGAAATATGATGGCTTACTTGTTTTTGAGTGGCGTGAAGATGGTTAGTTACACGATGGAGTAATGCTCCAATATTTTTTCTAACTTTGCATTCTGAGACAATACTTGTTCGTTCCTATAACGCTTGCTATAGCCCACGGGTTAGTGTTGAAAGAGCTTGTAGCAGTTGAGCTATTGAAGGCCGAACAATGAAATGAAATGAGATGTAGAGGAAACTCGCTACGGGACCGGCTAAGGCAGTCGGGCTGCTTTGCTTCACTCCGACGTACATTCTTAATTGCCGCTAACAAAACTGCATTAAGCCTTGACGGGGCTTCAGGGGGGCATAAAGCAATGACTGGTCGGCAATCGATCATAGCCTGCGCGAACTGCTACACAGTGTATGTCTCGCCAAAATAGGGAGGTAGCAAGGCAGTTCAGTTACGCATTGAGGAGGCAAAAAGCCGATTCATGTAGTATAACTACAAGCGTGCTACATCCCCGGCACCTGCCAATAACAAAGAGTCCAGCCCTTTGAATCTGCTGCAACACATCGCCCAGTCTCGCCACCTGTTACGCAAGTCGGAGCTCAAGGTCGCCGACCACGTGCTGCTTGATCCTGCGGCCGTGATGCACAGCTCCATGGCCGACCTGGCCCACAGCGTGGGTATCAGTGAACCGACCATCGTGCGTTTTTGCCGTGCCATCGGTTGTTCCGGCTTTCAGGACCTGAAGCTGAAGCTGGCCCAGAGCCTGGCGGCGGGTGCGAGTTTTGGCCAGTTTGCGATCCATGAAGACGATTCGGTCGCCGACTACAGCCTGAAAATCTTCGACACCACCCTGCATACGCTGATGGAGGTTCGCGAGAAGCTCGATCCGCTGGAACTGCAGCGGGCGGTGACGCTGATGTCCCAGGCCCAGCGTGTCGAATTCTACGGCTTTGGCGCCTCGGGTGCGGTCGCGGCGGATGCGCAACACAAATTCTTCCGCTTGCTGCTCACCGCAGCGGCGTACTCCGACCCGCACATGCAGGCGATGTCGGCGGTGACATTGAAGCCGACTGACGTGGCCATCTGCATTTCCCAGTCGGGTCGCTCCAAGGACCTGCTGATCACCGCCAACCTGGTGCGCGAAAGCGGCGCCTCGTTGATCACCTTGTGCCCGAGTCAGACGCCATTGGCCGAGCTGTCTACGGTCAATCTGGCGATCGACGTGCATGAAGACACTGAAATCTATACGCCGCTGACGTCGCGTATCGCCCACCTGGTGGTGATCGATGTGCTGGCGATGGGCGTGGCCATGGCGCGTGGCCCGAGCCTGGTCAACCACCTCAAGAGCGTCAAGCGCAGCCTGCGCAGCTTGCGGTTGTCGCCCAAGTCGGTGAAGGCGCTGGACGACTGATCTAAAGACCGACACGGACTCTGTGGCGAGGGGGCTTGCCCCCGTTCGACTGCGCAGCAGGCGCAAAATACTCCGGGCCGCTGCGCGACCCAGCGGGGGCAAGCCCCCTCGCCACAGGAATGGTGTCGCCTGACAAACATTCATCGGTCTGTAACCATCGAGCCGCCAAACCGTCATCCCCCGCGCCTATCTTGAAACTCCCGTACTCGCCTTGGGAGACTCGAAATGGCCATGCCCTACGAAGAACGCAACAGCGCTGTCAAAACCCGTCGTCAGCAAGAAGATCAGCGCCGCATGGAATTCCGTCGCGCCATTGAAGATCGCTGCGAACGCCGTCAGCTTCTGGCCGAGATTGGCGATTTTCCAGAGCTGGAACTCAACTTCTGGCAGACGTCTCCCGTAGCTTCCCGTCGAAACGCTCAACCAGCGCGCTGATCTGAATCCGTTCGCTACGGATAAACGCCAGGAAGGCGTGAGCCACCGGTGACAGGCGCTTTGCCTTGGCCTGCACCAGGCACCAGCTACGGAATAGCGGCAGTTCTTCGACCGGCAATTCGATCAGCCCGCCGGTCGCCAACTCAAGGTTCAGGGCGTGACGCGTCAGCAGCGCAACGCCCAGACCTGCCAGCACACATTCTCGCTGAGCTTCTGCGGACGAGACTTCCTGAGTCTGGTTGAAGTGCACGCGCTTCTCTTTGAAGTATTCTTCGCACGCAAGCCGCGTCCCGGAGCCCGGCTCACGCAGCAGCAATGTGTAGGGCTCGAGGTCCTGCAAGCGCAGCGGCCCCATGTGACACAGTGGGTGATCCGGTGGCGCCACGGCGACGATCGGGTTGTTCAGGAACGGCAGGAATTCCAGGCCCATGTCCTGCGGAACCATGGACATGATCACCAGGTCGTCGCGGTTGTCCGACAGGCGCCGGATCACCTGGCCGCGATTGACCACCGTCAGTTGCAGGTTCACTTCCGGATGCTGGCGTTTGAAGGCGGCAAACAGATGCGGCACGAAATACTTGGCGCTGGATTCAATCGCCAGTTTCAGTTGCCCCTGCAATGAGCCCTGCATATCCGACAACTGCATGTCGAGGTTTTCCAGGCGCCCGAAAATGTCCCGGCTGGCTCGCTGTAACGCTTCAGCTGCTTCGGTCATGTAGAGTTTTTTGCCGACGTAATCGAACAAGGGCTGGCCAATCAGCTCCTCAAGTTGACGAATCTGCAGGCTGACGGCCGGTTGTGTGAGCGACATTTCTTCGGCTGCGCGGCTGTAGGAGCGCAAATCACAGACCTCGTTGAAGATTTGCAATTGCCGCAAAGTCATACGCATCAATGACTTACGCATTATCTGGTCGCTCTCGTCGCTGGCTGGAGCATCAACTATAAGTCTTTACTTATGCATGACCCAATTTTTATTCATTTTTGTTAATCCCTTGTGGGCGCTAGTGTGGGCCTGCGACTAAATTGAAACATTTGGTCACGCGTCGACCTGGGTTTAGCAGGTCGTGGGTGCCACCGGCTCAAGGGAAACTCCAAGTGATAACAAAGATCCTGATCGCCAACCGTGGTGAGATTGCCGTACGAATCGTACGTGCCTGCGCCGAAATGGGCATTCGCTCGGTCGCGATCTATTCCGACGCCGACCGCCATGCCCTGCATGTGAAGCGTGCGGACGAGGCCCACAGCATTGGTGCCGAGCCGCTGGCCGGTTACCTGAACCCGCGCAAGCTGGTGAACCTGGCTGTGGAAACCGGTTGCGATGCACTGCACCCGGGCTATGGCTTCCTTTCGGAAAACGCCGAACTGGCGGAGATCTGCGCCGAACGCGGGATCAAATTCATTGGTCCATCGGCTGAAGTCATTCGCCGCATGGGTGACAAGACCGAAGCCCGTCGCAGCATGATCAAGGCTGGCGTGCCGGTCACTCCGGGCACCGAAGGCAACGTGTCGGGCATCGAAGAAGCCCTGATCGAAGGCGATCGCATCGGCTACCCAGTGATGCTCAAGGCTACTTCCGGTGGTGGCGGTCGCGGTATTCGTCGCTGCAACAGCCGTGAAGAACTCGAACAGGCTTTCCCGCGGGTCATTTCCGAAGCCACCAAGGCTTTCGGTTCCGCGGAAGTGTTCCTGGAAAAATGCATCGTCAACCCGAAGCACATCGAAGCGCAGATCCTCGGCGACAGCTTCGGCAACGTGGTGCACCTGTTCGAGCGTGACTGCTCGATCCAGCGCCGCAACCAGAAGCTGATCGAGATCGCCCCGAGCCCGCAACTGACCCCGGAACAGCGCGCCTACATCGGCGACCTGTCCGTGCGTGCGGCCAAGGCCGTGGGTTACGAGAACGCCGGCACCGTGGAGTTTCTGCTCGCCGAGGGCGAGGTGTACTTCATGGAGATGAACACCCGGGTGCAGGTGGAACACACCATCACCGAAGAAATCACCGGTATCGACATTGTCCGTGAGCAGATTCGCATTGCCTCCGGCCTGCCGCTTTCGGTGAAACAGGAAGACATCCAGCACCGTGGTTTCGCCCTGCAATTCCGGATCAACGCCGAAGACCCGAAAAACAACTTCCTGCCGAGCTTTGGCAAGATCACCCGTTACTACGCACCCGGCGGTCCCGGCGTACGTACCGACACGGCGATCTACACCGGCTACACCATTCCGCCGTTCTACGACTCCATGTGTCTGAAACTGGTGGTGTGGGCGCTGACCTGGGAAGAGGCGATGGACCGTGGCTTGCGCGCCCTGGACGACATGCGTCTGCAAGGGGTCAAGACCACCGCCGCGTACTACCAGGAAATCCTGCGTAATCCGGAATTCCGTAGCGGCCAGTTCAATACCAGCTTCGTTGAAAGCCACCCTGAACTGACCAACTACTCGATCAAGCGCAAACCCGAAGAGCTGGCCCTGGCCATCGCCGCCGCCATCGCCGCCCACGCAGGCCTGTGAGGAATAGAACAATGAGCAAGCAAATCCACGTTACCGACACTATCCTGCGCGACGCCCATCAATCGTTGCTCGCGACCCGCATGCGCACCGAAGACATGCTGCCGATCTGCGACAAGCTCGACAAAGTCGGCTACTGGTCGCTGGAATGCTGGGGCGGCGCGACCTTCGACGCCTGCGTACGTTTCCTGAAAGAAGACCCGTGGGAGCGTCTGCGCCAACTGCGCGCCGCGCTGCCTAACACCCGCCTGCAAATGCTGTTGCGCGGCCAGAACCTGCTGGGCTACCGCCACTACAGCGACGACGTGGTCAAAGCCTTCGTCGCCAAGGCCGCGGTCAACGGCATCGACGTGTTCCGCATCTTCGACGCCATGAACGACGTGCGTAACCTGCGCGTGGCCATCGAGGCGGTGAAAGCCGCCGGCAAACACGCCCAGGGCACCATCGCCTACACCACCAGCCCGGTGCACACCATCGACGCGTTCGTGGCGCAAGCCAAGCAGATGGAAGCGATGGGTTGCGACTCGGTTGCGATCAAGGACATGGCTGGCCTGCTGACCCCGTACGCCACCGGTGAACTGGTCAAGGCACTGAAAGCCGAGCAATCGCTGCCCGTGTTCATCCACTCTCATGACACCGCTGGTCTGGCTGCAATGTGCCAGATGAAGGCCATCGAAAACGGCGCCGACCACATCGACACCGCGATCTCCAGCTTCGCCTGGGGCACCAGCCACCCGGGTACCGAGTCGATGGTCGCCGCCCTGAAAGGCAGCGAGTTCGACACCGGCCTGAACCTGGAGCTGCTGCAAGAGATCGGCCTGTACTTCTACGCCGTGCGCAAGAAGTACCACCAGTTTGAAAGCGAATTCACCGCCGTCGACACCCGTGTTCAAGTCAACCAGGTACCGGGCGGGATGATTTCCAACCTGGCCAACCAGTTGAAAGAGCAGGGCGCACTCAATCGCATGAGCGAAGTGCTGGCCGAAATTCCGCGGGTTCGCGAAGACCTCGGCTTCCCGCCGCTGGTGACCCCGACGTCGCAGATCGTCGGCACCCAGGCGTTCTTCAACGTGCTGGCCGGCGAGCGCTACAAGACCATCACCAACGAAGTGAAGCTGTACCTGCAAGGCGGCTACGGCAAGGCGCCTGGCACCGTGAACGAACAACTTCGTCGCCAGGCCATTGGCAGCGAAGAAGTGATCGACGTTCGCCCCGCTGATTTGCTCAAGCCGGAAATGGCCAAGCTGCGCGCGGACATCGGTGCACTGGCCAAGTCCGAAGAAGACGTGCTGACCTTCGCCATGTTCCCGGACATCGGCCGCAAGTTCCTCGAAGAGCGTGCGGCTGGAACCCTGACACCTGAAGTTCTGTTGCCGATTCCGGAAGCAGGCAAGGTTGCTTCGGCGGGCGGCGAAGGTGTGCCGACCGAGTTCGTCATCGACGTTCACGGCGAAACCTACCGCGTCGACATCACCGGCGTAGGCGTCAAGGCTGAAGGCAAGCGTCACTTCTACCTGTCCATCGACGGCATGCCGGAAGAAGTGGTGTTCGAACCGCTCAACGAATTCGTCGGCGGCGGCAGCAGCAAGCGCAAGCAAGCCTCTGCACCAGGTCACGTCAGCACCACCATGCCGGGCAACATCGTCGATGTACTGGTCAAGGAAGGCGACACCGTCAAGGCTGGTCAGGCTGTGCTGATCACCGAAGCGATGAAGATGGAAACCGAAGTCCAGGCGGCCATCGCTGGCAAAGTCACCGCCATTCACGTGGCCAAGGGCGACCGGGTGAACCCGGGCGAAATCCTGATCGAGATCGAAGGCTGAGTTAACAGCCTCGATACAACGCTTTATACCTCGGGGGAGCATGTGCTCCCCTTTTTTTTGGTTCTTCACGCATTCCCGGGAAACTGTAGGAGCCGGCTTGCCGGCGATGGACTCAAGTGCGCCGCGTTTATCCAGTTCACGCGCGTTATCGTAAACGACCATCGCTGCGATGCGGCGACCCGACAAGCCAGCTCCTACAAGGGACCGCGTCCGAGTCGACAATGAAGCGGCCTCCAAACCAGTGAAGGCCAAACAAAGGTTCGCGTTGTTAGCCGAGTCGTTTTTAGGGTGTCACCACGTCTTAAGTGAACTCATCGGTTATGCAAATACGCCTTCCCGTAGTGTCGCTCCATCCTTGCCTGAACCAGCTCCAATCCAATCGACATCACCCAATAAATCACCGCCGCGGCCGTTAGCATCTCGATGTACCGATAGCTCGACCGCCCATACGATTGCGCCAAAAACATCACTTCCCAAACCCCCATCACTGAGATCAGCGACGAGTCCTTGAGCATGGAGATGAACTGGTTGGTGGCCGGCGGGATGATGGTGCGCATGGCTTGGGGCAGGGTGACGCGCCAGAAAATCACGGTTTCGCGCATGCCCAGGGCCAGTGACGCTTCCCGTTGGCCGTGGGAAACGCCGAGGATGCCGGCGCGGAAGATTTCGCTCAGGTAGGCGCCGTAGTTCAGCGACAGGGCGATGATCCCGGCCGCGATGGCGCCCGGTACGACGCCCAGTTGCGGCAGGCCGAGGTAGATCAGCAGAATCTGGATCAGCAATGGTGTGCCGCGAAAGAACGAGGCGTAGAAACTGGCGATGCCGAACGCCACGGCGCTTTTCGACAGCCGCCCCAAGGCGGTGATGAAACCCAGCAGCGACGAGGCGACTATTGAGCACAGGCACAGAAACAACGTCAGCGCCGCGCCTTGCAGAAAGCCGTTGGGCGCCAGGTGCAGGCCAACGAGGTTGGGCAGTTTGTCGAGGATGATCGAGAACTTCAGGTCGAAGCTCAGGAAGAAACTGGCGAACAATCCGAGCATCGCCGCCCAGGTCAAGTACAGCCGCGTGCGGAAACCGAAGATCCGTTGCAGCCGTGACTCAGCCGGCGGCTGGGGAGGTTTGGGGAAAGAAGTCATTTACTGATATCAGCGCCGATCCATTTTTGCGAGAGCTTGCTCAGTGTGCCGTCCTGTTTCAACTGGGCGAAGACTTCACGTACTTTGCCGTCCCACTGGGCGTCGCCCTTTTCAATGGCTACCGAGTTCGGTTCTGAGTACAGCGGGTCGCCGGCCAGTTTGAAACGTTTATCTTCGTTCAGGCGCGGTTGCGCGGTCACCAGGTTGGTGAGAATCGCGTCCAGTCGAACCCCGGCGCCCAGGCCCAGGTCCTGGAAGGCGACGTTGTCGGTGTCATACGGGGCGATCTGCACGTCTTCGAACGGGTACTGCAATTTCGTGTCTTCGGCGCCTTCGATCACCAGGTTTTTGTTCAGGTAGCTTTCGTAGCTGGAGGCGCTGGTGAGGCCGACTTTCTTGCCGCTCAGGTCCTTGGCGTTGTGGATGCGTTCATCCTTGGCATTGACCACGATCACCGCCGGCGAGGCGTAGTACTCGACCGGGAAATCGAAGACTTCGGCGCGGGCCTTGCTTGGGGTCATGGAGCAGATGCAGATGTCGTAACGACCGCTCCAGCGGCCAGCGGCAATCACGTCCCAGGATGGGGTTTCGAGGCGCAGCTTCACACCCAGTTTCTCGGCCACGGCTTTGGCCACATCAACGTCAAAACCGTCGAGTTGGTTCTGGTCGTTGAGGAACGAGAACGGTGGATAACTTTCCATCAATACGCCCACCAGTTCTTTCTTTTGTTCGACGCGATCCAGCGTGGCGCCGCCAAAGGCTTGGGTGGAAGCAGCCAGAATCGTCAGGCCCAGGGCCAGTAGTGGTTGAAATTTCACAGTCGATCCCTGATAAAAAAATGGTTGTTATTAAACGAATGGTGCGTATTAAATAGTTATAACAATGACTCTGATAGTGAGTTTTTTTTCATAAGCTTATGAGTGGAAAGCATATGGGCGCAGGAAGCACAGTGATTCTGGATGGCGGCATGGGCCGTGAGCTGCAACGCCGAGGGGCACCATTCAGGCAGCCAGAGTGGTCGGCGCTAGCCTTGAGCGAAGCACCGCAAGCGGTAGAAGCGGTGCACACGGCTTATATCGAAAGCGGTGCGAATGTGATCACCAGCAACAGTTACGCGGTGGTGCCATTCCATATTGGCGAAGAGCGTTTTGCCGCTGAAGGTCAGGCCCTCGCGGCCTTGGCCGGTGAGCTGGCGCGACGTGCGGTCGATGCGGCCGGTAAACCGGTGCGCGTGGCAGGTTCATTGCCTCCGCTGTTTGGCTCTTATCGTCCGGACCTGTTCGACGCCGAACGTGTCACTGAATTGCTGGCGCCACTCGTGAAAGGGCTCGCGCCGCATGTTGACCTATGGCTGGCGGAAACCCAGAGCTCGGTCGTCGAGGCACGAGCGATCCACGCCGGTCTGCCGAAGGACGGCAAGCCGTTCTGGCTGTCATTTACGTTGAAGGATGAAGACACCGACGAAGTGCCGCGTTTGCGTTCCGGCGAGCCAGTGGCCGAGGCGGCGGCAGCCGCGGTTGAGCTGGGCGTCGAGACGTTGCTGTTCAACTGCAGCCAGCCGGAGGTGATAGGCGCGGCGATTGATGCGGCGCGGGAAACGTTTGAGCGGTTGGGGGTGAGCATTCAAATCGGCGCGTACGCCAATGCCTTCCCGCCACAACCGAAAGAGGCGACGGCTAACGATGGGCTGGACCCGTTGCGCGACGATCTCGATCCGCCGGGTTACCTGCAATGGGCGGCGGATTGGCAGAAGCGTGGGGCGAGCCATTTGGGTGGGTGCTGCGGGATCGGGCCGGAGCATATTGAGGTGCTTGCCCAGAAATTGGCGTGAAGCCATCCGCGAGCAGGCTCGCTCCCACAAGGTTTTGGGTTGGCCACGTCATTGTGACCAACGACTAACCCCTGTAGGGGCGAGGCGTGCCCGCGAAGGCGTCCGTCCAGGCGCTAAAGATTTACCCGCGGCACTCTGCCAGGGTTTTCACCTGCCCCGACTCCGTCTGGTTCTCATCGCTCAACCAGCGCTCGAATCCGGCTCCAATCGCAGCCCATTCCGAATCGAGGATCGAGTACCACGCCGTATCGCGGTTCTGGCCCTTGACCACCATGTGCTGGCGGAACACCCCCTCAAAACTGAAGCCCAATCGTTCGGCCGCGTATTTGGAGCGGGCGTTGGCGTTGTTGCATTTCCATTCCAGGCGGCGGTAACCCAGGGCAAACGATTCCTTGGCCAACAGGTAAACCGCCTCGGTGCTTTTCGGTGAGCGCTGCATTGGGGCGCCGAAGGAGACGTGGCCGATTTCGATGCGGCCCTGGGCCGGAACGATGGACATCAGGCTCAAAATGCCCTGGACCTCGCCGCTGGAGCGGTCGATCACACTGAAGAAATACGGGTCGCTGCTGGCCGCGTGGTTGTTCAGCCAGTCGTTGAAGACACTGCGCTCCGGAAAGGGGCCGTAAGGCAGGTAGTCCCACAGCTTCGGGTCGGCGCCGGGACCTTGCAGGGCTTTGAACAGGTCGTCGCCGTGGCGTGCGGGGTCGAGTCTTTCCAGGCGGATGTAACGCCCTTCGATCAGTTGAGTCGTGGGGGCCGGGACGCCTTTCCAGTCCGTGAGTGAAGTCGACATGTTGTTCTCCTTGAACCTTAAATGGCTTTGCGAAACTGGATGAAACCCGGGCGTTCGGCGATGCGCTCGTAAAGCTGGATCGCGGTGGCGTTGGTTTCGTGGGTCAGCCAGTGGACTTTGTTGCAGCCGTCAGCCTTGGCCGTGGTGTAGACGAATTCGATCAGCTGGCGGCCGACGCCGGTGCCTCTGGTTTCCGGGACCACCAGCAAGTCTTGCAGGTAGCAGGCGTTTTCGATGGCCCAGTTCGAACGATGGTAGATGAAGTGCACCATGCCCACCGCTTTGCCATCGGCCCAGGCGAGGGCGGCGTGGGTTGGCTCATTCGGGTCGAGCATACGCTGCCAGGTGCTTTGGGTGACGGTTTGCGGCAATTCGGTTTTATAGAAGCGCAGGTAGGCTTGCCACAGCGGCAACCAGGCCGCGTGATCAGCGGCGGTGACTTGGCGAATGTCGATTTGACTCATGGTGATTTCCTTAGCGCATCAATTGGGCGAGGGTCTGGTCGTTGACGTCGGGGCTGGCGGCCAGGCCTTCGCGTACGCCGGCGATGTCGGCGGGGCTGCGGTTCTGGCTGAGCTTGCGCTTGCCTTCCAGACGGTCGATGGGAATGGCGAAACCGACGATCGCCTTGAGCATGCCGTCGATGTAGTCGGCGGGGGCGTCGGCCACTGACCACGGTTGGGCGCGGCCAGCTTCATGACGGTCGGTGAGGGTGCTGACGATGTCGAGCAGCCGCCCGCCATCGCTAAAGGTTTCGGCTCGGCCATAGGCGTGTACGGCGACGTAGTTCCAGGTTGGCACGACTTTGCCGTGTTCGGCCTTGCTCGGGTAGAAGCCGGGGCTAACGTAGGCGTCGGCACCGGCAAAAATCAGCAGGGCTTCGGCACCGTCGCGCAGGTCTTTCCACTGTGGATTGGCTTTGGCCAGATGCCCGTACAACGTGCCGTTCGTGCCTTGTTCGCAATGCAGCAGCACCGGCACATGACTGGCTTGCAGGCCGCTTTCGCCGTGGGTCACCAATATGGCGAGACGGGTGGCGAGGATCAGTTCATGCAGTTGGGACAACTCGTCGATGGCAAAAGCGCGTGGCGTGTACATGGAGATATTTTCCTTGGCGAATGTCTGCATCCTAGGCAGGCTATTGGTCTGTTGTAAGAGCCATTAACGACCAATTTCATAGGTCCATTGCCATGACGGATACGCCGCTTTCCTTGTCGTTCAACCCGGCCGGTATCGAACTCGATCGTCGTCAGGGGCTGAGCCGTCAGCTCTATCAGGCTTTGCGCCTTCGCGTCCTCGACGGGCGATTGGCCAGTGGTACGCGCCTGCCGGCCAGTCGTGACCTGGCCGCGGCGCTGGCGATTTCCCGTAACAGCGTGGTGCGCGCCTATGATCAGCTGTATGCCGAAGGCTTCATTGAGGGGCGCGTCGGGGATGGCACTTATGTCGCGCAACTGCCTCAGGCAGCGTTGCCGGCAAAAAAACTATCCACAAAAGTATCCACAGGCTTTTCAACAGGGTTATCCACAGCTTTATCCACAAATCGGCTCGATTTACCTGTGGATCCATCCAGCAAAGTTATCCACAGCGACCCGTTGGCACGGGTCAAAAACAACCATTTACCCAGCCCGCCGAGTGGACCGCCCCGGGCATTTCGGGTCGGTGTTCCGGCGTTCGATCTGTTTCCATTCGAGGTCTGGGCCAAGCTGAATGCGGCTTTCTGGCGCAAACCGGATTTGCAGCAGCTGTGCTATGGCGACCCGGCCGGCGATGCGCGCTTGCGCGGGATGATCGCCGCGTATTTGCGCAGTTCCCGTGGCATGCAGTGCACGGCTGAGCAAATTGTGATCACCAGTGGCGCGCAGCAGGGGATCAGCCTTTGTGCACAGTTGCTAGTGGAGCCGGGCGACGGCGTGGCGATCGAGAATCCGGGGTATCGGGCGGCCGGCCATGCGTTCGCCGTGGCGGGTGCACGGCTGCATGGGGTGGCGGTGGACAGCGAGGGCATCGATTGCAGTGAACTGGCAAAGCTCAGTGATTGTCGGCTGACCTACGTCACGCCGTCACACCAGTATCCCACTGGCGTGGTCATGAGTCTGGCTCGACGCCTGGAGTTGTTGGCCTGGGCAGAACGCACCCAGGGCTGGATCGTCGAGGATGATTACGATGGCGAGTACCGCTACAGCGGCGCACCGCTGGCGCCCTTGGCGGCATTGGATCGGCAAGGCCGGGTGCTTTACGTCGGCACGTTTGGCAAGGTGGCGTTTCCAGCATTGCGCCTGGGTTACCTGGTGTTGCCTGCGGGTCTGGTGGAAGCCTTTGCCCAGCGTCGTGCAGTGGATGTCCGACATTCGGAAGTCAGCACCCAAGCAGTGATGGCCGAGTTCATGGCGGCGGGACACTTCCAGCGGCATATTCGCCGGATGCGCCGTGCGGCGCTGAGTCGGCGTAATACCCTGCTCAATGGCTGGCCGCTGGACATGCCTGGCGTCGGCCCATTACCCACAGTCGCGGCCGGGCTGCACATGACCGTGCCGATCGATAGTGTGGCGCGTGAGCAAGAACTGATCGAATTGGCACGTGGCGTCGATGTCGAGATCAATGGTTTGAGCAGTTATTGGCTGCCGGACTCCACCACCCCGGTCGATCAACGCGCCGGGCTGGTGCTGGGCTTTGCGGCAGTGCCTGAGAAATCGATCGAGGCGGCACTGGAGCGATTACGCTCGGTGTGGCGTGCTCGCTGAAGTGGGCGGGTGATCAACCCGTCCGAGTTCACACATCAGGGGTGTGAACTCGGGTTACCGGGTGCTCAGTCCTCGCCATTTTCCTTTTTGACGTTAGAGGCTTTTGAAAAGAACAGTGAATTGGCCAGTTGCGGGCTAATTTCGCTGCGATAGATGGCGATCACCTGGCTGCTGGAGGCCGAACGCAGGTCGGATGCGCCGGCCATCAACCGTTGATCACGCAGTTTCAGGTGGGCGGCGGTAAACGCCTCGACGGGCGTGCCGGGGCCGGTGTAGTGGAAATGCGCGTACCACAACGGTTGCCCGGTGCCTCGCTCGCGAATCTCGTATTCCTCCAGATAATCCTTACGCGGGCCTTTGAGTCGGCGTCGCTCACCGCTGCGCACGATATCGATTTCATTTTTGCTCGACAGCCATTCGACGCGGGCAGCGGTGGGTGGTTGTTGCTTGATCATCTCGACCCGGATCCGGTAGCCCTCGGCATACAGTCGATCACGTGCCACGTTCAAGTCAGCACCCAGTGTTGTCGTGGTGTCGGTTGTATTCGACGCGGTCAGGGTCTGCTCGAGCATCTTCGCGCTTCTGTCGAGCTGTTCGGCTTTTTGCTGAAATAACTCTTCGATTTCCACCGGGATACGGCCCGTTTTTTTCGCGCTCGCTTCGGTTTGCCGAATGAAGTTGTCCACGCCGTCGAGCAGTGTCTGGCCTTGCGCGATTTGGCTGTCGAGGTCAGGCGCCTGGACAGTCGGGCGGCGGCGTCTGGGGGGCACGCGTTCAACCCAGACGCCGGGTGTTTTTTCGTGAAAGGTGGCGATCACTTTGCCGGTCAAGGGCGATTTCACATCCAGCAAGACCGGTTGTCCCGATGCCGAGGGGCGTAATTCACCAACGACCGTGCCCTTGAAGCGCGTCTTGACGACCCGTTTGCGCGATGCCGGCGCGGGCTTTGAAGGCCCGGGGCGGGGTTCCACCGGTCGTTGTTCACGCAGCAATTGCGCCAGATTGGCTTCGGTGTCCTGCTGGAATTCGCTGATTCGCGAACGTAGGTGTTTGAACGGTTGCTCCAGAACCGCTTCGTTGTGGTTGAGGCTGAAGTCTTCGAAGGATTGCTCGATAGCGGCAAACTGTTCGAGCATGCCGTTGAGGCCTTCGATGCGTTCGCCCGCCGCCCATGTACTGTCTTGCAGCATCAGCTCTTGCGAGGTCTGGATAACCAGGTTGGTGGTGTCGAGCAGGCGCTCGAATGCGCTCCGGGCATCGTTCAGCGCGGCACTGTTACCTTCTTTCAGACAGACGTCGCGGGCCAGCGAAACCTGAAGCGCCTTGAGATCGCTAAGGCTGAAAGCGGGCAGTTTTGTCCGGTAGGTGCCCGCCACTTCCGCAGCGCCTCTACCGAGTCGGCTCAACTCATGGAACCGCGATTGGGCGAATTCGATCTTGCCGATCATGCCCTCGGTCAGGTCGACCATTTTCTGGTAAGTCGCGCGGTCACCGGTGCTACTTGCCGTTTCTTCGGCATCGAGCAACGTCAGGGTTTCCCTCAAGGATTGAGCGAAGGTCGCTTGACGCTGATCGAGCCATGTCTGGTTGAAGAACAACTGAGTGCCGATCATCTCGACCATGGCGCTGCGGTAGTTGGGCACGGTGTCGAGCAGGTTCAACGATTTCAGCTGCTCGATGGGCAGGGCGTATTCCTGGGTGCGGCGATCGAGCTTCTCGAGGAACTGCGTTTGCGCGGCAGGCAGTGACTCGTCGCTGGCCGATTTCATGGCGTTGTGAGCGTCGGTCAGTTCTGTACGTGCCCGTTCGCGTTCGCGATCAAACTCGACCAGTTGCCGTTTGAGGTTGGCAATGCGCTCGCGGTTCTGCTGTTTGAGTGCCTTGCGCCGACTCGACAGACCGCCGCCGCGCAGGCGCAGTCGGGTGTCGACGAACCATTCGCCCCGTTGATTGCTGATCAGTGCCGGGCCGGTGCGCGCCGGTTGCTGACGGGAGTCGATGATTGACACTTCGCCCGTGTCCTCGACGGCCACCTCGAACCAGCGTTCGCCCACCGGCGCGTAACAGGTGTTTTCCTTTCGATAGAGGTGGTGATAGATACCGTTGCCACTGTCGGGCGCTGTGAGCGGTTCGGGTGGCGTGACAGTGAAGCGATCCAGGGTTTGGGTCAGGTCCAGGGCCGCGTCGGTGGTCACTGACTGGCGATGTTGCTCCGCAGGGTGCTCGCCGAGGATGTCGGGCAATTGCACCACGGTCACGGGTTGCAGGGCCGGTTTTTCCGGGTGCTCAAGCGCGGTTGCCATCGGTTTTTCCCGGACCCTGCGCACAGGTGGGTTGCGCGTGCTGGCGTGATGGGCAAGCACCATGGCCAGGGTCAGCAGCAGATCGGTCATGGCTGATGTCTGCTGCTGGTGGTCGCCACTGTCGGGCGCGTCGAGGGTTTGCTGCAAGTCATCCAGTACTTGCCAGATCCACGCGGCCGTCCCGACGGTTCTACCGAGAAAGGGCAATGCGGCATTGAGCAGCGTCCAGGCTGCGCGCTTGTAGCTCGCCCAACGATTTTGCGCGTTGGACAACGATTGCCGTTGTGCCAGTTCAATCAGTGCATTGACGTTGGCCTTGTACAGGGTGGCCAGATAATTGCCGCTGAGGACCCGCTGGCCAAGGGAAATCGGGCCGCTCATTTGCAGGGACGTCAGCGGATCGGCCAGCAGTTGAGAAATGCTCCAGACCGAAGGTCGGTCGCCGGTGAACGCATAGTTGGCGTAGTTGGCGCGGGCGTCGTCAGGCAGCCAGGCGAGTACGGATTGGCGCAACGTCGGCGAGTGTTTGATGGCGTAGATCAGGTTGGCGGGCGTCGGATATTGGCTCAGCGGCTGCTCCAGCATTGGCCGGTAAAGCAAGCACGGCCCCTTGTCCATCTGCCGGGGCCCGATGACGAACATGTTGGTCACTTCATCGGTGGCTCCTCCGATGCGCCAGCCGGGCCTGAAGGCCAGTGGGCGAATCACGATTTCCTGGCCATCCACCCAGCGATTGGCGTCGAGCACCTGGACCACGGCGGCGACATAGCGATAACCCGTTTCATCGATGCCGTTCTGCTTGCGAATCTTCAACTGCAAGGCCAGCAGCGGCAACTCGACGCGCAAATGACTGGTGAACAGGTTCTGGCGCCGCAGGCTTGCAATAGGATCGGCAAGCAGCTCGCGCTTGATCAGTGCCGGGTAGTTCTGGCCGATGTCGACGCGGGCGATCAGCGCCTCCAGATAGCTCACTGTCATCCATTGCGGCAGCGCGGCGGCGCTGACACTGCGCACGGATTTGTTGCCCTGCGGCAGGGCAATCAGGTTTTGCAGCGCCAGGTCGACCAGGCTCAGGGTGGTGCGCTCGGGCTCCACCAGAGGCACAAAGCTGCCCCAGACCACCACGCTGTCGACCACGATCTCGATGTCCGCCAGGTTCAGTTGTGTGGCGTCGGCATGCTGCTGGAGCATGGCCTCGCGCAGTTGATCCAGCGCAAACTCGCGGATCGGCTTGACCCCGTCCTGAAAGGATTTGCCGGCGTTCTGATTGCGCACCGTCACCAGATCCATCAGATGACGACTGTAAGCGGTGAGATCGCTGGAAGACGCATCGGCCATCCAGTCTGGCAGCGATTGCTCGACCCGATTGAATCGCGAGGATGATTGCTTGCCTGTCGGGTCGAGCTCGCTGGTCGTACGGCTGATGTGTGGCGCCAGGTCCGGGTTTGCCGCCGCGGGTTCGTTGGCCAGCGCACCGATTGCGTCGGCTTGCAGGGCGATCAGGTTGCACGCCAGGCGGTCGAAGTAATTGCCCAGGGGTTCGATCAGGCGCCAATGCAGAACGTTGCCCGGTACACGCCCATCGGTGTCCGCCAGCAACGACGCGCCCAGCTCCTGCAGGGAGTCGAACGCCTGGAAGCCACGGGTGATGGTGTGAGTGAGGATCAGGGTCCGGGTACCCAGTGTTCCGATCAGTACCGCCATGTCGAGGATGTTGACGTGAGTCGAGGCAGCATCGCTCAGGGCGTCCAGGTCGATCAGGCAGGCGCGCGACTGATAGGGGTCATGCGAACGGCGGGCGCTTTTGTCCGGGTAGGCGAAAAGCTTGCCGGCCATGGCGTGCTGGTCACTGTCCCAGTCGGGGTTGGCCTCGATGTTCCACAGGTCACGCAAGGATTTGGACAGTTCCTGCCAGCGCGGCGCCGAGGCGCGGGTGAACTGATTCCAGTAATCGACCTGCTGTTCTTGGAACGCGACAAACAGCAACGGTGCCAACTCGTTGAGCAGGCGCCCGATGGCGTCGATGCTGACGGGCAGTTGCGTCGGTGTCTGTTCCCGGGGTTGAAGGGTGAGGTAGTGCTCGCCATCGAGGTAGGTCACGGGTGTTTCCGCTACGCCATGGCGCACCAGCGCATCTGTCAGCGACTCGAAATGCCGTGGCCCAGGTTCGACGTGCCCATCGTGCGAGGTCCAGGTCGGCGTCACCACCATGGCCAGTCGAGGGTCGATCTGCACATTCGGGTACAGCGCTTTCAGGGCAGGTTGCAGCGCATGGGTGGCGACTTCCCTGATCGAGGGGCCGGTTACCAATTGGGTGAGCAGGGCGTCCTGGTCGTCGGAAAGGCGATGTAGAACAGGAGGGCTGGTGATATAGGGCATGGTCACATCCTTTGTGAGGGCAGCAGGCACCGTGGAAGGGTCGATGCGCGATCCGTTGCAAGGTAGTGACGGGCGAGGTGGCACTGGCGGTAAATAATTATCGCGGGCAAAAAAAAGACCTGCGCAAGCGCAGGTCCTGGTGACGACGGCAGCGAGGCGGGTGTCAGGTACCGGACTTGATCTTGGTCCAGGCACGGGTCCGTGCACGTTCTGCATCACGCGGCAGCGGTTGCAGGGTGTAGAGCGTGCTCATCGCCGTATCGGTCGGGTACAGGTTCGGGTTGTTGCGAATCGCCGGGTCGACCCGTTCCGTCGCGTCCTTGTTCGGGTTCGGATAGCCCACGAAGTCGCTGACCGGCGCAATCACCTGAGGCTGCAGCAGGTAGTTGATGAAGGTGTAGGCGTCTTCGGTGTTTTTCGCACCCTTCGGAATCGCCAGCATGTCGAACCAGATTGGCGCGCCTTCCTTCGGTAAACGCATGTCGACGATCACACCGTTCTTGGCTTCCTTGGCGCGATTGGCGGCTTGCGAGAAGCTGCCGGAATAACCGACTGCGACGCAGATGTCACCGTTGGCGATGTCGGCCATGTACTTCGACGAATGGAAATAGGTCACGTACGGGCGGATCTTCATCAACAATGCTTCAGCCTTGTCGTAGTCCGCAGGCTTCTTGCTGTTGGGGTCCAGGCCGAGGTGTTGCAGGGCCAGCGGCAGGATTTCCGACGGCGAGTCGAGCAGGGCGACGCCGCACTGCTTGAGCTTGCTGATGTTCTCTTCCTTGAAGATCAAATCCCAACTGTCTACCGGCGCATCGGCACCGAGGGCGGCCTTGACCTTGTCCGGGTTGAAGCCGATCAGGATGGTGCCGTACATGTAGGGCACGGCGAATTTGTTGCCTGGATCGTTGGCCTCGATCAGCTTCATCAGCTTGGGGTCGAGGTGATTCCAGTTCGGCAACTTACTGCGATCCAGGGGCTGGAACACCCCGGCTTCGATCTGCTTGGCGAGGAACACGTTGGACGGCACCACGACGTCGTAGCCGGAGTTGCCGGTCAACAACTTGGCCTCCAGGGCTTCGTTGGTGTCGAAGATGTCGTAGACCAGTTTGGTCAGGGTGTTCTGCGCCTTGAAGTCTTCCAGGGCTTTGGGGGTGATGTAGTCGAACCAGTTGTAGACGCGCAACGTTCGTTCTTCGGCGTGTGCAACACTGCTGAGCACCGTGGCGCACAGCGCAGGCACGACTAAACGCTTAAGACTTTTCATGCTTCTACTTCCTCATCAAGCGCTTTCGAAACCTTCGAGAACGTTCACGGCATTGATGCCGATTTCTTCGACCGCGTAACCACCTTCCATGACGAACAGCGTCGGTACGCCGAGGCCGGCAATGCGCTTGCCCATGGCCAGGTAATCCGGGCTGTCGAGTTTGAATTGCGAGATCGGATCGTCCTTGAAGGTGTCGACGCCCAAAGACACGACGACGATGTCGGCGCCATAGCTTTCGATTTCTTTGCAGGCCTGTTCCAGCGCTGCACTCCAGGTGTCCCAGCCTGAACCGGCGGGCAACGGATAGTTGAAGTTGAAGCCTTCACCGGCGCCTTCGCCCAGCTCATCTTCGTAGCCGAGGAAGAACGGGAACTCGGCTTCCGGATGACCGTGGATCGAGGTGAACAGCACGTCGCTGCGCTCATAGAAAATCGATTGAGTGCCGTTGCCGTGGTGGTAGTCGACGTCGAGGATCGCGACCTTCTTGTGGCCCTGATCAAGGAACGCCTGGGCGGCGATGGCGGCGTTGTTGAGGTAGCAATAACCGCCCATCAAGTCGCTGGCGGCATGGTGTCCCGGTGGGCGGCATAGAGCGAATGCACTGCGGGCACCGCGCTGGATTTCAGCTTGGGCGGTTAGCGCAACTTGTGCTGCGCTGTACGCCGCTTGCCAGGTGCCGGCGGTGATCGGGGCGCCGCCGTCGAAACTGTAGTAGCCGAGCTGGCCGTGCAGGCTGGTGGGTTTGATGCGGCGCAGGGTGCGAGCCGGCCAGGTGTAGGGCAGCAAGTCGCCGTCGGTATTGAACTCGGTCCAACGGGCCCAGGCGCCTTTGAAGAAGTCGAGATAGTCGCGGCTGTGGATGCGCTCGATTGGCCCGAGGCCGAAATCCTTCGGCGCTTCGACGGGACCGAGGTTCTGTTTTTGCACCCGTGAAAGTACGTGGTCGGCACGCGAAGGCATTTCGAAGCAGGGCTTGAGTTGCCCGTCTATCAATTCGCAACGGCCGTGGTGCAGGTGGTGATCGTCCGAGTAGATCGTCAGCATTTCTTGTTCTCCGCAGGCTGATTCGGTTGAACACAGTCTTGCGGTGTAGACGGATTTGGAGAACGGCAGGAAAGGCCAAAAGGGGATCTATATGGCCAAAACATTTGACCGAAATTCGCCCCTTCAAGTTGCGGTAGACCGGCCATGACATGTCCTAAGGTCTAAACTGACTCGGCGCCACACCACTCCAGCGCACAAACGCATGGCGAAAACTCGCGGTCTCGCTGAAGCCCAGCGCCTCGGCGATTTGATAGATCGGCAGTTGATCTTCGCAGAGCATTTGCTTGGCCTGTTCGAAACGCAGTTCGTCGAGCAGCTCTTGGTAGCTGCAGCCCATGTCCTTGAGGTGTCGGCGCAACGTGCGCGCCGAGCAATTCATCTGTTCAGCCAAACCCTCCAGCCCGGGCGCGGCGTTCAATTGCGCGCTGAGCAACTGTCGAATTCGACCCAGCCAGGCCTGGCGACCAGTGAACTCAAGGTTCTGCTTGCGGCAACGTTCGGCCATGGCTTGATGGGTGATCACATCGGCCAGCGGTAATGGCTGGTCCAGCCAGCGTTTGTCGAAGGCGAAGGCATTGTTGCTCGCGCCGAAGTGCAGCGGGCAGTTGAAGTGTTCGGCGTAGCTCGTTTCGTAGTCGGGCGCGGCATGTTCGAAGCGCGCGCCGAGCAAGGGCAGGGGGTGGCCGAGCAGGTCGTCGCAAGTGATTTTCAGCGATACGAGGCAGAACTCGGCGTTGAACACTGCCATGGCTGGACTCTCGCGGTAATCGGCGGCGGCGAACCAGATGCGCTCGCCATCGTCTTCCAGGCTCAGTTCGAAAAGTGTTCCCAGCAGCGCCGGATACCGCATTGCCAGACGCAAAGCGTCACCGAAGGTGGCACTGGTGAGCAGGGCGTAACCGAGTATGCCGTAGCAGGAAACATGCATCCGCCGGCCCAGTTCCAGGCCGATGTCGTGCTTGAGGGCGACGGCGTTGGCACAGACCTGCATTTCCTGATTGGTGGTGATGCGTGTGTCGGCACGGTTCAGATCCGCCGCACTGATGCCGCTTCCGGTCAGCAGCGCCTCGCTGGACAAGCCTTTAGCCTTAAAGGCATCGAGCACCAGGGAGACCGCGTTGAGCGTGGTGAGGTGGGAGTGGAGCATAGGGACTTCCAGCCTTGGGGGTACTGGAATTGGGAGCAAGTAGTGTGCCGGGTGAAGGACTTGTGGGAGCGAGCTTGCTCGCGATAGCGGTTGTTCATTCAACATTTGCGTCGACTGACCTGACGCCATCGCGAGCAAGCTCGCTCCCACAGGTTTGGTGTTTTGTCAGTTCAGCTCGCCACACAGGTCGAGTTCGACCAGGCGCCGCACCTCGGCGACATCAAGCCCTGCACCCAACAACCCATGCAATTTGCCGAACGCCGCTTCACGGGTCATGCCGCCACCGGACAACACGCCGACACCGCGCAAGCGACTGCCGGCTTCATAGACGTCCAGTTCAACCCCGCCTTCGTGGCACTGCGTCACCGCCACCACTACAACGCCGTTATCCCGCGCACGGCCGAGGCTGGCGAGGAACTCAGGGTTGTCGCTCGGGCCGGTGCCGCTGCCGTAACACTCCAACACCAGACCCTGAATGCCACTGTCGAGCAAGCCATCGAGGATCCCGGCGCTGATGCCTGGAAACAGCGGCAGCACAGCGACATTCGCCAATTGTTTAGGTTGGTTGTAATTCAGTTGCGTTGGAATCGAGGTCGCTTTCACGCCACCGCCCTGACGCTCCAGGCGCTTGAACGGATGCCGACCAAAACTGCGTACCTTCGCGCAACGGGTCGGGTCGAGCAATTCGCCGTGGAAGTACAGATGCACACCCGGCGCCAGGCCTTGGCCCAGGGCAACCAGCGCGCCTCCAAGGTTTTCCCAGGCATCGCTATCGGTCACGCCGGCCGGCAGCATAGAGCCGGTAAAACACACGCGGGCATGCAGCCCCAACAGCTGAAAACTCATCGCTGCCGCGCTATAGGCCAGCGTGTCGGTGCCATGCAGGATCAGCACGCTATCGCAGCCCTGAACATCCACCGCATCGACCACCGCTTCGCGCAGTTGCTGCCAATACATCGGAGTCATGTTGGCGCTGTCGATCAGCGGCGACATCTCGCGGAAACGCCACTGCGGCACCACCAACTCGGGTTGGCTGTGCAGATACTCACGCATCCGCGCTTCGAAACCGGACGCCGGGGCCAGGCCATGGGCGCTGGCCTGCATGCCGATGGTGCCGCCGGTGTAGAGCACCATGACGTGCTGGGCTGCAGGGTAGGTCGAGGAATTCATGGGAATCTCCGAAATCGATGACTTCCTTGTGGGAGCGAGCCTGCTCGCGATAGCGGTGTGTCAGTCGACATCAATATTGAATGTCAGTCCGCATTCGCGAGCAGGCTCGCTCCCACATGGGATTGCCGCACTTTAACCGATCAGCGTTGCGCTGCGGTCACGCCTTGCGGCTCGGCTTGCACCTGCACGGCAGCCGGCGGATTGGCCGGCCATGCCTGGCGATCCAGGTCCAGGTCCGGGAACTTGGCGGAGTCGAACACCGGGGTCTTGATGCCTGCGGCGCGTTGGTCATCGTAGTCACGCAGGATGCGCATGCCGACCTTGAACAGCAGGAACAGCGCGATCAGGTTGACGAATGCGAGCATGGTCATGGTGATGTCGGCGAAGGCAAATACGGTGCCGAGGTTTTCGATGGCGCCCCAGAAAATCAGCACCAGCACCAGCGCGCGATAGCCGATCAGCGCCTTGCGGTTTTCGCCGATCAAAAAGCGCAGGTTGCTCTCGCCCAGGTAGTAGTTGTAGAGGATCGAGGTGAACACGAACAACGCCAGCGCCACGGAGATGAACATCCGGCCCCAGTCACCGACCACGGCGGCCAGCGAGTTCTGGGTCAGGGCAATGCCGTCGCCTTCGAAGCCCGGGGTGTAGAAGCCGGAGAGCAGGATCAGCAACGCGGTGCAGGTGCAGATCACGAAAGTATCGAGGAATACGCTGAACGCCTGAACCACACCTTGTGCCACCGGGTGCTCGACCGCCGCTACGGCCGCCACGTTCGGCGCACTGCCCAGACCCGCTTCGTTGGCGAACACGCCGCGCTTCACGCCCATCACAATGGCGCTGCCGATCAGGCCGCCGAAGGCCTGGTCCAGACCGAACGCGCTCTTGACGATGGTCATCAGCATGCCCGGTACGTGATCGAATTGCAGCACGATCACGTAGAGGGTCACGCCGATGTACACCAGGGTTTTGACCGGCACCAACAGGTCGGCGACCTTGGCGATACGCTTGATCCCGCCGATGAACACCAGGCCCAGCAACACGGCCAGGCCGATGCCGGTGTACGTGGTGTCGAGGCCGAACGCGTTGTTCAGCGAGTGCGTCACGGCGTGGGCTTGCAGGCCGTTGAAGGCGAAGCCGAAGGTCACAAGCAACAGGAACGCCATCAACATGCCCAGCCAGCGTTTTTGCAGGCCGTGCTGGATGTAATAGGACGGGCCGCCACGGAAGGTGCCGTCGGAGTCGGTGCGTTTGTAGAGCTGGCCGAGGGAGCATTCGAAGAAGCTGCTGGACATGCCGACCAATGCGGTCACCCACATCCAGAACACGGCACCGGGGCCGCCAAGCGTCACGGCAATGCCGACGCCGGCGATGTTGCCCGCACCGACGCGGCCGGCGAGGCTGAGCATCAGGGCCTGGAACGAACTGAGTTGCCCGGCGCTGCTTTTGAGGCTGTCGCGGAATACCGCGAACATGTGGAAGAAGTGACGCAATTGAACGAAACGCGAGCGGATCGTGAAGTAGCTACCGAGCCCGACAATGAGCACGATCAGTACTTTCCCTGAGAGGAAGTCGTTAATGACTTCGAGCATGGATTATTCCTCGCTGTTTTTTTATGTAGGCAAATGCTGGCCGGACAGACACATCGAGTTACACCAGCTGGCGCATGGCACAACAGGCGGGTCGAAGTTCGTCCCGGTTTCATATCGCGGGTTTGTTATTAGTTCGGGTTTCGCATGGGTTGTGGCCTCGCTACCGACGACCGCTCACGCGAAGAGGGGCGGCACTATACCGATGAGTGTGCCGTCCGTCTGCACGGTCGTGGTGCATTCGGGGAAGCGAAGCCTTTGAAGCGCCTGATATTTTTGTTGTCAGGCTATGTGGGAGCTGCTCCTGGTGGGAGCGGGCTCGCTCGCGAAAGCGGTGTGTCAGACACATCTTTGTTGAATGTGCCGCTGCCTTCGCGAGCAAGCCCGCCTCAACATTGGTCAGTCCCCAGACATACGGTGTTCACTGGCAAACAGTTAAAAAAAAGGGCCTGGAGCGTAATCTCCAAGCCCTCAAAAGGTGAGAGGTGTCTAGTCCCTCGACCTGGTGAGCAGTGCTACAAGTGACGCGTCGGGTTATGCCTTCAGAGGCACCAGGCGCGGAGCAATCATGTTTTCCGGGCGCAGGATGTCGGCGAGCATGGCTTCGTCGAGCAGACCTTCTTCGCGCACCAGTTCCAGCACGCCGCGGCCGCTTTCAAGGGCGAGGCCGGCGATGCGGGTGGCATTTTTGTAGCCGATGTACGGGTTCAACGCGGTGACCAGGCCGATCGAGTGCTCGACCAGTTCACGGCAGCGTGCTTCGTTGGCGGTGATGCCGACGATGCAGTGCTCGCGCAGCATGTCCATGGCGCGTTGCAGCAGGCGGATCGAGTCGAAGATCTTGAAAGCGATCAGCGGCTCCATCACGTTCAATTGCAACTGGCCGCCTTCGGCCGCGATGGTCAGCGCCAGGTCGTTACCAATGATCTGGAACGCCACCTGGTTAACGGCTTCCGGAATAACCGGGTTGACCTTGCCTGGCATGATCGAGCTGCCTGGCTGACGTGCCGGCAGGTTGATCTCGTTGATGCCGGTGCGTGGGCCGCTGGACAGCAGGCGCAGGTCGTTGCAGATCTTCGACAGCTTGACCGCGGTACGCTTGAGCATGCCGGAGAACAGTACGAACGCGCCCATGTCGGAGGTGGCTTCAATCAGGTCGGCGGCCGGTACCAGCGGTTGACCGCTGATCACTGCCAGACGCTGAACGGCCAGGTGCTGGTAACGCGGGTCGGCGTTGATGCCGGTGCCGATCGCGGTGCCACCCAGGTTCACTTCAGTCAGGACTTCCGGTGCCAGAGTCTTCAGGCGTGCCAGGTCTTCGCCCAGAGTAGTGGCGAACGCACGGAATTCTTGACCCAGGGTCATCGGAACGGCGTCTTGCAGCTGGGTGCGGCCCATCTTCAGGACGTGGTTGAATTCTTCACCCTTGGCCGCGAATGCCTGAATCAGGCTATCGAGGCTGGCGAGCAAGGCGTCGTGACCGAGCAACAGACCCAGACGGATCGCCGTCGGGTAGGCGTCGTTGGTCGACTGCGCCATGTTCACGTCGTCGTTCGGGTGCAGGTACTGGTATTCGCCTTTCTGGTGACCCATGGCCTCCAGTGCGATGTTGGCGATGACTTCGTTGGCATTCATGTTGGTCGAAGTGCCAGCGCCGCCTTGAATCATGTCCACCACGAACTCTTCGTGGAAGTCGCCGCGGATCAAACGTGCACAGGCTTCGCTGATGGCAGCGTGCTTGGCTTCGCTCAGGTGACCCAGCTCACGGTTGGCGTCAGCAGCGGCCTGTTTGACCATGGCCAGGCCGACAACCAGTTTCGGGTAGTGCGAAATCGGAACGCCCGAAAGGCGGAAGTTATTCACCGCTCGCAGGGTCTGGATGCCGTAATACGCTTGAGCGGGTACTTCGAGGGCGCCAAGCAGGTCGTTTTCTGTGCGGAATGATGCAGCGGAGGACATGATAGAAATCATCTCAATATGGACCCGGTCTGTGCCGGAACGTTGTGAATGCTAGGCTTGTGCAGAATTTTGGGCCAATGCTGTTAAACACTAGGCTATGCACATTCGGCATAATGCCCGTGTGACGCCGGCCTGACGGCGAGCGTGTGACCTAAATTGGTGCGTGTCCGGGAGGACGTGATGAATCTGGAAAGCAAATGGCTGGAGGACTTCAGTGCCCTGGCCGCCACCCGCAGCTTCTCCCAGGCAGCGGAACGACGCTTTGTGACGCAGCCGGCGTTCAGCCGGCGAATCCGCAGCCTGGAGGCGGCACTGGGGCTGACGCTGGTCAACCGCTCGCGCACACCGATCGAACTGACGGCGGCGGGACAATTGTTTCTGGTCACGGCACGCACTGTGGTCGAGCAGCTCGGCGAAGTGTTGCGCCATCTGCATCACCTGGAAGGCGGACAGGGCGAAGTGATGCAGGTCGCTGCCGCGCACTCCCTGGCGCTGGGTTTTTTTCCGCGCTGGATCGCGCAGTTGCGCAACGAAGGCTTGAACATCGCCACGCGGCTGGTGGCGACCAACGTCGGCGACGCGGTGCATGCGCTGCGTGAAGGCGGCTGCGATCTGATGCTCGCGTTCTACGACCCGGACGCGGCGATGCAGATGGACCCGGAAATTTTCCCCTCGCTACACCTTGGCCACACCGAAATGCTGCCGGTGTGCGCCGCCGATGCCGACGGCAAGCCGTTGTTCGACCTGGAAGGTGAGGCCAGCGTGCCGCTGCTGGCCTACAGCGCCGGCGCGTTTCTTGGCCGTTCGGTGAACATGCTGCTGCGTCAACGGGCACTGCGCTTCACCACTATCTATGAAACCGCCATGGCCGACAGCCTGAAAAGCATGGCCCTGGAGGGACTGGGCATCGCCTGGGTGCCGCAATTGAGCGTGCGCGCCGAACTGGCGCGTGGTGAGTTGGTGGTCTGCGGCGGCCCGCAATGGCATGTGCCGCTGGAAATTCGCCTGTATCGCTGTGCGTTGGTGCGCAAGGCGAACGTGCGGTTGTTGTGGCGCAAACTTGAAGGCGGCGCAGCCCAAACGCCTACAGGACTGTAGGAGCCGGCTGCTGGCGATCCAGACGCCGCCGGTCTGCCTGACACGCCCCGTCGCCTGGTTCGCCAGCAAGCCGGCTCCTACGGGGATTTCGGGTGGATTTGATTGACCTTGCGGTCAATAAAACCGGCGCTTTGCGCCGTATGACAGATGGTCGCCACGGGGGCTGTTTATCTGCTTCTTTGAGGTATACTGCGCGGCCTTCGGCCGGTTACGACCGGCCATAATTCGTACAATCAAGCCACGCATCCTGCGTGGCTTGTTGTTTTTTGATGCGCCTGCGGGCGCCCAGAGAGAAGAGGCACGACGATGAGTGCATTGGTTGGCGTGATCATGGGCTCCAAGTCCGATTGGTCCACCCTTAGCCACACCGCCGATATGCTGGAAAAGCTCGGCATCCCTTACGAGGTGAAAGTGGTTTCTGCCCACCGCACCCCGGACCTGCTGTTCCAGTACGCTGAAGAAGCGGAAGCGCGTGGCATCGAGGTGATCATCGCCGGTGCCGGCGGCGCAGCCCACTTGCCTGGCATGTGTGCGGCCAAGACCCACCTGCCGGTGCTGGGCGTACCGGTGCAGTCGGCAATGCTTTCGGGTGTTGATTCCCTGCTTTCCATTGTGCAGATGCCAGCAGGCATTCCGGTTGCCACTCTGGCCATCGGCAAGGCCGGTGCGATCAACGCAGCGCTGCTGTCGGCAAGTATCCTTGGCGCCAAGCACCCGCAGTTCCACACGGTGCTGAAAACCTTCCGTGCTGAACAGACAGACAGCGTCCTGGAAAATCCAGACCCACGCATCGCCTGAGGTTGTTGACGATGAAGATCGGTGTAATCGGTGGCGGCCAACTGGGTCGCATGTTGGCGCTGGCGGGTACTCCGCTGGGCATGAACTTCGCTTTCCTGGACCCTGCGCCGGATGCTTGCGCAGCCGCGTTGGGCGAACACCTGCGAGCCGATTACGGCGATCAGGATCACCTGCGTCAACTGGCCGATGAAGTCGATCTGGTGACCTTCGAGTTCGAAAGCGTTCCGGCGGAAACCGTTGCGTTCCTGTCGCAATTCGTTCCGGTCTACCCGAGCGCCGAAGCTCTGCGCATCGCCCGCGATCGCTGGTTCGAGAAGAGCATGTTCAAGGACCTGGGGATTCCTACACCGGCGTTCGCCGATATCCAGTCCCAGGCCGACCTCGATGCCGCCGTGGCTTCCATTGGCCTGCCGGCAGTGCTCAAGACCCGAACCCTGGGTTACGACGGCAAGGGCCAGAAAGTCCTGCGTACCCCTGAAGATGTGGTCGGCACCTTCGCCGAGCTGGGCAGCGTGGCCTGCCTGCTGGAAGGCTTCGTGCCGTTCACCGGTGAGGTCTCGCTGATCGCCGTGCGTGCTCGCGACGGTGAAACCCGCTTCTATCCGCTGGTGCACAACACCCACGACAGCGGCATCCTCAAGCTCTCGGTGGCCAGCACCGATCACCCGTTGCAAGCCTTGGCAGAGGACTACTCCAGCCGTGTGCTCAAGCAGCTGGATTACGTCGGTGTGATGGCGTTCGAGTTCTTTGAGGTCGACGGTGGCCTCAAGGCCAACGAAATTGCCCCGCGCGTGCACAACTCCGGACACTGGACCACTGAAGGCGCCGAGTGCAGCCAGTTCGAAAACCACCTGCGGGCGGTTGCCGGTCTGCCGTTGGGTTCGACGGCCAAGGTCGGCGAAAGCGCGATGCTCAACTTCATTGGCAAAGTGCCGGACGCCGAAAAGGTCCTGAACATCGCCGATTGCCACCTGCATCACTATGGCAAGGCGTTCAAGGTCGGCCGCAAGGTCGGTCATGCGAACCTTCGCTGTGCAGATCGCGAGACCCTGGCGGCGCAGATCCTCAAGGTTGAAGCGCTCATCGCCGAATAGTTTTATCTGGCAACGGCGGAACCTTCGGGTTGCGCCGTTCTCTCATGGCAGGTTGCGAAAGTCTGACTAGGCTTTCAACTAGCTACTTCATTGAGAGGGGAATGCCATGGGAATTATCGGAACCATCTTTATCGGTTTGATCGTCGGCTTGCTGGCGCGGTTCCTGAAACCGGGCGATGACAGCATGGGCTGGATCATGACGATCCTGCTCGGTATTGGCGGTTCGCTGGCGGCTACCTATGGCGGTCAGGCACTGGGCATCTATCAGGCCGGTCAAGGCGCCGGCTTCGTCGGTGCGCTGGTGGGCGCGGTTGTATTGTTGGTGATCTACGGACTGATCAAAAAGAACTGATCCAGATGACAACGCCCTCTCCGCCAAAGCGGCCGGGAGGGCTAGAATGCTCGGCGTTTCCTGTTCCTCCCTTTACCGAGCACCTTCATGCGCCGTCTTTTGTTGACTCTTGTTTTATTGGGTTCGGGCCTTGCCCATGCTGGCGAGCTGCCGGAAACCGACTGGCTCGAATTGATGCCCAAGTCGGACCAGAAGGCCCTCGAGGCCATGCCTGAAATCGACCACAACTCCCCTGAGGCCAATGGCACTTTCACCGACAAGGGTGGGATGAAGCAGGCCAAAGGCTTGCCGGCGGTGATGTACTCGACCAAGACCGTTGCATCGATGAACGACAGGAATATCCGCATTGGCGGTTACCCGGTGCCGCTGGAGTCAGACGCCAAGGGCCGCAGTACCTTGTTCTTCCTGGTGCCTTACCCGGGCGCCTGCATCCACGTGCCGCCCCCGCCGCCCAACCAGCTGGTGCTGGTGCGCTATCCAAAAGGCCTGAAGCTCAACGATATCTATACGCCGCTGTGGGTCACCGGCACGCTGAAAGTCGAAAAGGTCAGTAACGACCTGGCCGATGCAGCATATGCGCTGGATGCGGAGAAGGTGCGGGTGGTGAAAGAGTCGGATTTGTAGCGCGCTGCCAAATGGATTGGCACAAAAAACCTGTGGGTTAGAGCGATTTGCTGGCGATGCTCACACCCAGCGTATGGCTGGCGCCCGGTGCCAGGCTCACCACATCGCCCATCACGTTCGCCGTCTCGATGCACAGCATGCGCTGCCAGCCGTTGTCGGCCATGTCGCTGAACGCAGCGGCGCGGTCGATCCACGGGTTCCAGATCACCGCCGTACGCGATCCACAGCTGGTCAGTACGATGCGCCGTTCCCAGGCCGGATCGACGATGCTTAACTGTGGCGGGGCGTCGAGGTAGATGCGATCGGTTTCGCCGGTAAAACGCAGGTCACCAGTCTGGGTGACGGTTTTCCAGTTATCCAGGGTTTCGATGTAGTTGAGGCCATCCACGCCTTCGACATGCACGTCGCGCACATCGCTGACGGCAAAGTAACTGTGCAGTGCCTGGCTGATGCTGACGGCATCAGCGCCCTGGTTGTGGCTGGTCAGGTGGATGTGCAATTGCTCGTCGAGGCGAATGCTCAGCTTCAAATCCACCTGGTGCGGCCAGCCGGGAAAGCCGCCTTCGGGGTAGGGCAGGAGGAATTCAACCTTCAGGCTTTCGCCTTCGGCTTCGATGCCGCCCAGCTCCCAATCCATCGCTCGCACGAAGCCGTGAGCCGACGGCGCTTCTTTGCTGACGCGCATCGCCTGAACGCTTTGCGGATTGCGGTCAAACACGCCGAACCACGGCCAGCACACCGGCACGCCGGCACGGATGCTCTTGCCGGTCTTGAATACGGCCTCGTCGTTGAGCCAGATCAGCGGCGGCTGGCCTGCCAATTGATAGCTGAGGATGTGCGCGCCTTGCTGGGCCACCAGTAATTCGGCCTGACCGTGGCGGATGCGCCAGCAGTTCAGTTCATCCAGTTTTACGGCTTCAACATTGGGCGTGTTCATGGGACAGCTCTCGATCATTAACGTGGACGACTATCGACCGCAAAACGGCTACCAGGTTTAGAAGCTCTTTATCGAGCCCTGGGCGGAACCGAGCGGGTGCGGCCGCTGCCGTCGATGGCAACGAACACAAAGACCGCTTCGGTGACTTTACGCCACTCGCTGGACAGTGGATCGTCGCTCCAGACCTCGACCATCATCTTGATCGAGCTGCGGCCGATTTCCAGGGCCTGTGTATAAAAGGAAAGCTGAGCGCCCACCGCCACCGGAACCAGAAACGCCATACGGTCGATCGCAACGGTGGCAACGCGCCCGCCGGCGACCTTGCTGGCCATCGCGGTGCCTGCCAAGTCCATCTGCGCCACCAGCCAGCCGCCGAAAATATCGCCAAAGCCGTTGGTTTCGCGAGGGAGCGCGGTGATTTGCAGGGCCAGGTCGCCTTGCGGGATCGGATCTTCTTGTTCGAGCTCTATCATGCCGGGGGTGCCTCTGACCCGTGACTCTTCGTTGGTATTGCAGGTGGTAGCCGTCTTCGGGAAAAACGATTCAACACCGAACATACAACGTTCGTCACGTTTTCCATCAGGCGCCTAAAGGGAAACTCTGCGAAATCGCCTATGAACCTGACAGGCGTTTTCGCACAGCAACCCCTGAAAAACCGGAGCAAGGCTGCGAGTATATCGGTCGGTAGACTCCGCGACGACCGTCCGGTTCTCATTTTGACTGTCAAAAATGCACCTCTATGTGCTTTTTCGAACAATTTGCTATCGTGCCGGACCTGCCCAAACCTCCGCCAGCGTTGTTGAGGTTGCAGATCCGACTATAAGAGAAGCCCTTGCCATGACCACAGCGCCCTCGAGCATCGCGCAGCCAGACCAGCCCGCACGTCCGTTGACCCGCAACGACTACAAGACTCTTTCGCTGTCTGCCCTGGGTGGCGCGCTGGAGTTCTACGATTTCATCATTTTCGTGTTCTTCGCCACGGTGGTGGGCAAGCTGTTTTTCCCGGCGGACATGCCTGAATGGCTACGCCTGATGCAGACCTTCGGCATCTTCGCCGCCGGCTACCTCGCACGCCCGCTGGGCGGCATCGTGATGGCGCACTTCGGCGACCTGCTGGGACGCAAGAAAATGTTCACCCTGAGCATTTTCATGATGGCGGTGCCGACCCTGATCATGGGTTTGCTGCCGACCTATGCGCAGATCGGCATGTGGGCGCCGATCCTGCTGCTGTTGATGCGAGTGATCCAGGGCGCCGCCATTGGCGGTGAAGTACCGGGGGCGTGGGTCTTTGTTTCCGAACACGTGCCGCAGCGGCATGTCGGCTACGCCTGCGGCACCCTGACCAGCGGCCTGACGGCGGGCATCTTGCTGGGCTCTCTGGTCGCTACGGCGATCAACAGCCTGTACACCCCGGTTGAAGTGGCGGATTACGCCTGGCGGATCCCGTTCCTGCTGGGTGGTGTGTTCGGTTTGTTCTCGGTGTACCTGCGTCGCTGGCTGCACGAAACTCCAGTTTTCGCCGAACTGCAACAGCGCAAGGCCCTGGCCGAAGAGGTGCCGCTGCGGGCGGTGCTGCGTGACCATCGTGGCGCGATTGCCATTTCGATGCTGCTGACCTGGCTGTTGTCGGCCGCCATCGTGGTGCTGATCCTGATGACCCCGACAGTGTTGCAGACGGTCTATCACTTCTCGCCAACCACGTCCCTGCAGGCGAACAGCGTGGCGATCGTGTTCCTGAGTTTTGGCTGCATCATCGCTGGCGCACTGGCCGATCGCTTCGGTGCGGGGCGAGTCTTCGTGATCGGCTGTACCGCGCTGTTGGCCAGTTCCTGGACCTTCTATCACAGCCTGGCAGACCATCCCGACTGGCTGTTCCCGATGTATGCCCTCACCGGTCTGCTGGTCGGCACCATCGGCGCGGTGCCCTATGTGATGGTCAAGGCCTTCCCTCCAGTGGTGCGTTTCAGCGGCCTGTCGTTCTCGTACAACGTCGCCTACGCGATTTTCGGTGGTCTGACGCCGATGATCGTCAGCTTGTTGCTCAAGGAAAGTCCGATGGGGCCTGCCTATTATGTGGCGGTGCTGTGTGGGGTCGGGATTCTTGTGGGGGCTTATCTCTGGAAGAAGGGGCGCTAGTTTGGCCTCATCGCCAGCAAGCCGGCTCCTACAGAAGTCCGTAGGAGCCGGCTTGCTGGCGATGAGGGCAGCGCGAATTATCCCGCATCAACCAAATACTGGCCTTTCATCCAATTGTCATATTTCAGCCATAGAGTGTTCACACGGCCTGCTGATACTTGGCCCCGAATAACACACCCTATCTGCTAGGAGTAAGGCATGAAACTGAAGCGTTTGATGGCGGCAATGACTTTTGTCGCTGCTGGCGTTGCGACTGCCAACGCGGTTGCCGCTGTTGACCCTGCTATCCCGAGCTACACCAAGACCACTGGTGTGTCGGGCAACCTGTCCAGCGTTGGTTCCGATACCTTGGCCAACCTCATGACCCTCTGGGCTGAGAACTACAAAAAAGAATACCCGAACGTAAACATCCAGATTCAGGCCGCTGGCTCCGCCACTGCGCCACCTGCGCTGACTGAAGGCACCTCCAACCTGGGCCCGATGAGCCGCAAGATGAAGGACACCGAGCTGGCTGCCTTTGAGCAGAAGTACGGCTACAAGCCAACCGCTATCCCGGTTGCCGTGGACGCCCTGGCTGTCTTCGTACACAAGGACAACCCGATCCAGCACCTGACCATGGAACAGGTCGACGCGATCTTCTCGTCCACTCGTCTGTGCGGCGCTAAAGCCGACGTGAAAACCTGGGGCGACCTGGGCGTGACCGGTGACCTGGCCAACAAGCCGGTTCAATTGTTCGGTCGTAACTCGGTATCCGGCACCTACGGCTACTTCAAGGAAGAAGCCCTGTGCAAAGGCGACTACAAGCCTAACGTGAACGAGCAACCAGGTTCGGCTTCCGTCGTGCAGTCGATCAGCTCCTCGCTGAACGGCATCGGTTACTCGGGCATCGGTTACAAGACCGCTAGCGTGAAGACTGTGGCCCTGGCCAAGAAAGGCAGCCAGGACTTCATCGAAGACACCGAAGAAAACGCCCTGAATGGCAAGTACCCGCTGTCGCGCTTCCTGTACGTGTACGTCAACAAAGCCCCGAACAAGCCTCTGGCCCCGCTGGAAGCCGAGTTCGTGAAGCTGGTTCTGTCGAAACAGGGCCAGGAAGTTGTAGTGAAAGACGGCTACATCCCACTGCCGGCCAAAGTAGCTGCCAAAGCTCTGGCTGACCTGGGTCTGGCGGAAGGCGGCGCTGAAGTCGCAAAAAAGTAACAAATTGAGTCCGGGTTAATCCCCGAACTCTGTAGGAGCCGGCTTGCCGGCGATGGCATCACCGCGGTGAAACTGTCGAATGGAATCGACTGCATCGCCAGCAAGCCGGCTCCTACAACCCCCAAATTCTCTATCCACTGCCAGTGACCGCTGGCGGCGGATTTGTTGCGTCACTGCACTGTCATCTTTCTGTCATACAGGATCGCTAGGGTGTGCGAATGAATGATCTGGCCAATTCCACAATGACTACTAATCCCCCCAAGCGAATTGACTTCAATACGCCTGAGCTACAACGCAAGCGTCGCATTCGCGCGCTCAAGGATCGCTTCACCCGCTGGTACGTCCTCATCGGCGGCCTGGCGGTGCTGGCAGCCATCACACTGATCTTCTTCTTCCTCGCCTACGTGGTTGCGCCGTTGTTCCAGGGTGCCAGCCTGACGGCGAAAGATGCGATCGCTCCAGCCTGGATGCAGGATTCCGGCAAGCCGCTGATGATCTCCCTGGAAGAGCAAAACCAGGTGGCGATGCGGGTTTCCGACAAGGGCCAGGCACTGTTCTTCGATATCGACAGTGGCGCCGAACTCAAGCGCGTCGATTTGCCTGTTCCGGCGGGCACCACCGTCACTTCCATCGGCGAGGACCAGCCAGGTCATCCGCTGGTGGCCGTGGGCCTGTCCAACGGCCAGGCCCTGGTGTTCCGTCACACCTATAAAGTCAGCTACCCGGAAGGCAAGAAAACCATCACCCCGGCCATCGAGTACCCGTACGGCGAAACGCCAATCGCGGTCAACGAAGCCGGCGGTGCGCTGGAGCACGTCAGCCTCAACGCCAACGATTCGACCCTGATGCTGGTCGGCTCCACCGGTTCGCAACTCAATGTTCTGTCGCTGACCAGCGAAGAGAACATGATGACCGGCGAAGTTACCAACGAGCAGAAGCGCATCGACCTGCCGCAAATGACCGAGCCGGTGAAGAACATCTTCGTCGACCCGCGCCAGCAGTGGCTGTACGTGGTTAACGGGCGTGCCCAGGCGGACGTGTTCAGCCTGCGCGACAAGAGCCTCAATGGTCGCTACAAACTGCTTGAAGACGGTGAAGCGCAAGTCACCGCCAGCACTCAGTTGGTGGGCGGCATTTCCCTGATCATCGGTGACTCCAAAGGTGGTCTGGCCCAGTGGTTCATGGCTCGCGATCCGGATGGCGAGCAGCGTTTGAAGCAGATCCGTACGTTCCAGATGGGCACCGCGCCTATCGTAGAAATCACTGCTGAGGAACGTCGCAAGGGCTTCGTTGCCCTGGACGCTTCCGGCAAGCTTGGCGTGTTCCACAGCACCGCCCACCGCACCTTGCTGGTTGAGCCGGTCGCTGAAGGCCAGGGCATTTTCGGTCTGTCACCGCGTGCCAACCGCGTGATCGTTGAAGCCGGTGGCAAGCTGCAACCGCTGCTGCTCGACAACCCGCACCCGGAAGTCTCGTGGAGCGCGCTGTGGAGCAAGGTCTGGTACGAGAACTACGACGAACCTAAATACGTCTGGCAATCGACCGCCGCCAACACCGACTTCGAACCTAAGCTGAGTCTGTCTCCACTGACCTTCGGTACCCTGAAAGCCGCGTTCTACGCCATGCTGCTGGCCGCTCCACTGGCCGTTGCCGCTGCGATCTACACCGCGTACTTCATGGCCCCGGGCATGCGTCGCAAGGTCAAGCCGGTGATCGAGCTGATGGAAGCGATGCCGACGGTGATCCTCGGTTTCTTCGCCGGTCTGTTCCTCGCACCCTATGTGGAAGGGCATTTGCCCGGCATCTTCAGCCTGCTGATGTTGCTGCCGATCGGCATCCTGGTCGCTGGTTTCACCTTCAGCCGCCTGCCTGAGTCGATCCGCCTGAAAGTCCCGGATGGCTGGGAAAGTGCGCTGCTGATTCCGGTGATCTTGTTTGTGGGCTGGCTGTCGCTGTACATGAGCCCGTTCATGGAGAACTGGTTCTTCGGCGGCGACATGCGCATGTGGATCTCCCACGACCTGGGCATCACCTACGACCAGCGCAACGCCCTGGTGGTCGGCCTGGCCATGGGCTTCGCGGTCATCCCGAACATCTACTCGATCGCTGAAGACGCTGTGTTCAGCGTACCTCGGGGCCTGACCCTGGGCTCCCTGGCCCTCGGTGCCACGCCGTGGCAGACCATGACCCGCGTGGTGATCCTCACCGCGAGCCCGGGCATCTTCTCGGCACTGATGATCGGCATGGGCCGTGCGGTCGGTGAAACCATGATCGTGCTGATGGCCACCGGTAACACCCCGGTCATGGAAATGAACCTGTTCGAAGGCCTGCGCACCCTGGCCGCCAACGTCGCGGTGGAAATGCCCGAATCGGAAGTCGGCGGCAGCCACTACCGCGTGCTGTTCCTCTCGGCGCTGGTGCTGCTGTTGTTCACCTTCGTCATGAACACCCTCGCAGAACTGATTCGTCAGCGCCTGCGCAAGAAATACTCGTCGCTTTAAGAAAGGTAGAAGTCTGTGAAACAGAACTCCCTGAAAGGATGGTTCAAGAGCGGCGCCCCCGGCGTCTGGATCAGCGGTGGCGCGGTGTCCATCGCGGTCATCATGACCATTGGCCTGCTGGCAGTGATTGCCGTGCGCGGCCTGGGTCACTTCTGGCCGGCGGATCTGGTGCACGCCAGCTACGACGTGCCGGGCCAGGCCAATCACCTGGTGATCGGCGAAATCGTACAGAAGGAAGAAGTGCCGCGCGCCCGCTTGAAGAGCGCTGGCTTGCCGGTACCTGAACAGGGTCCGGAGTTCATGACTCGCGAGCTGATCAAGGTCGGCAACCGCGACCTGAACGGCAATGACTTCACCTGGATCGTCGGCGAGTGGCTGACCAATCAGACCACACCGCCAGAGCTGATGGCCATCGAGCGTCGTGAGTGGGGCAACTTCTACGGTTACCTGGTCAACGTCAAACAGGATGGCAAGGTTGTCGCTGAAGGCGAAGCCGCATGGCCTGAGTTGCAGACCCGTGTCGACCGCGTCAACAAGCTGGCAGCGCAGCTCAAGAGCCTGGAAAAAACCGACATCGGGGCGATCAACGCCGGTCTCGAGCGCATCCGCTTGCACGGTCGCAAGCTTGAGCTGGAAGGCAAACTCGACGCCACCGCACAAGCGGACATGGAATCCGAGCGCGCCGAGCTCAACGCTCGCTATCAGGATATCGAGGCGCGCCTGAGCGACCTGCACGCGCAGTTCAACCGCGACAGCCTGACCGCCCGCGATGCGAACGGTAAGGAAATCGAAATCGGCATCGGCAAAGTGGTTCACGCCTACCAGCCGAATGCCATGAGCACCATGACCAAGATTGGTTTCTACTTCAGCAAGGTCTGGGAGTTCCTGAGCGACGACCCGCGTGAAGCGAACACCGAAGGCGGGATTTTCCCGGCCATCTTCGGCACCGTGATGATGACCCTGATCATGGCGATGATCGTGACCCCGTTCGGCGTACTGGCGGCGGTGTACCTGCGTGAATATGCCAAGCAGAACACCCTGACCCGGGTGATCCGCATCGCGGTGAACAACCTGGCAGGTGTTCCGGCCATCGTTTACGGCGTGTTCGGTCTGGGCTTCTTCGTCTACGTGCTGGGTGGCTCGCTTGACCGTCTGTTCTTCCCGGAAGCCTTGCCGGCGCCGACCTTCGGTACGCCGGGCCTGCTCTGGGCCTCGCTGACCCTGGCTCTGCTGGCAGTGCCGGTAGTGATCGTGGCCACCGAAGAAGGTCTGGCGCGAATTCCTCGCACCGTGCGTGAAGGCTCGTTGGCCCTCGGCGCGACCAAGGCTGAGACCTTGTGGAAGATCGTGCTGCCGATGGCCAGCCCGGCGATGATGACCGGCATGATCCTCGCCGTGGCCCGTGCCGCGGGTGAAGTGGCGCCGTTGATGCTGGTGGGTGTGGTGAAACTGGCGCCGTCGCTGCCGGTGGACGGTAACTACCCGTACCTGCACCTGGACCAGAAGATCATGCACCTGGGCTTCCACATCTATGACGTCGGCTTCCAGAGCCCGAACGTCGAGGCCGCGCGGCCACTGGTGTACGCCACGGCGTTGCTGCTGGTGCTGGTGATCGCGACGTTGAACCTGTCGGCGGTGTACATCCGTAACCACCTGCGCGAGAAGTACAAGGCGCTGGATAGCTGATCAACACCGAACTGTAGGAGCCGGCTTGCTGGCGAAGGCATCACCACGGTGAGCCTGCGGGACCGAGTGGCCTGCATCGCCAGCAAGCCGGCTCCTACAAAAAGAATTGCGTAACCGCAGGCCAGGCCTGCGGCTCACCGAACCGAATTTGTTAGCACAGGGAGCCTCCCATGCAGCACGAAGCACATACCCACGGCATCAACATGTCTGCCCTGGGTCGCGACAAGCAGAGCCTGAACCTCGAACAGGAAACCGTGGCCATCGAAGTGCCGGGCCTGAGCCTGTTCTACGGCGAAAAACAAGCGCTGTACGACGTCAGCATGAACATTCCGAAACAGCGCGTGACCGCCTTCATCGGCCCGTCCGGCTGCGGCAAGTCCACGCTGCTGCGTACCTTCAACCGCATGAACGACCTGGTTGACGGTTGCCGCGTTGAAGGCGAGATCAACCTCTACGGCAACAACATCTACCGCAAGGGCGAGGATGTGGCCGAGCTGCGTCGTCGCGTCGGGATGGTGTTCCAGAAGCCGAACCCGTTCCCGAAAACCATCTACGAGAACGTGGTCTACGGTCTGCGCATCCAGGGGATCAACAAGAAGCGTGTGCTCGACGAGGCCGTCGAGTGGGCATTGAAAGGCGCGGCGTTGTGGGACGAAGTCAAAGACCGTCTGCACGAGTCGGCACTGGGGCTGTCCGGTGGTCAGCAGCAGCGTCTGGTGATTGCTCGCACCATCGCTGTTGAACCGGAAGTGTTGTTGCTCGACGAACCGTGCTCGGCACTCGACCCGATCTCCACGCTGAAAGTCGAAGAGCTGATCTACGAACTTAAATCCAAGTTCACCATCGTCATCGTGACCCACAACATGCAACAGGCGGCGCGGGTTTCCGACTACACGGCGTTCATGTACATGGGCAAACTGGTGGAATTCGGCGACACCGATACCCTGTTCACCAATCCGGCGAAAAAGCAGACCGAAGACTACATCACTGGCCGGTATGGCTAGTTGAGGCTGCCGCGAGCTACACGCTGCAAGCGGCAAGAAAGAAGCGGTGCGATTTCAGGACTTGTACATAACTGCTTGAAGCTTGCAGCTTGAAGCTTGCAACTTTCGCGGAGCGAAAAAGATGATTAGTAAAGAAGGCCTTACCCACCACATTTCCGCGCAATTCAACGCCGAGCTTGAGGAAGTGCGCAGCCACCTCCTGGCCATGGGCGGGCTGGTGGAAAAGCAAGTCAACGACGCAGTGACCGCGCTGATCGAGGCCGACTCCGGCCTGGCCCAGCAGGTGCGCGAGATCGACGACCAGATCAACCAGATGGAACGCAACATCGACGAAGAATGCCTGCGCATTCTGGCCCGTCGTCAGCCGGCGGCGTCCGACTTGCGCCTGATCATCAGCATCTCCAAGTCGGTAATCGACCTGGAGCGCATTGGTGACGAAGCGACCAAGATCGCTCGCCGTGCCATCCAGCTGTGCGAAGAAGGGGAAGCGCCACGCGGTTATGTCGAGGTGCGCCACATCGGTGACCAGGTGCGCAACATGGTCCGCGACGCACTGGACGCCTTCGCCCGTTTCGACGCCGAACTGGCCTTGTCGGTGGCGCAGTACGACAAGATTATCGACCGTGAATACAAGACCGCCTTGCGTGAGCTGGCCACCTACATGATGGAAGATCCGCGCTCTATCTCGCGGGTTCTGAGCATCATCTGGGTACTGCGTTCGCTGGAGCGTATTGGCGACCACGCTCGCAACATCTCGGAGCTGGTGATTTATCTGGTACGCGGCACGGACGTGCGACACTTGGGCCTCAAGCGCATGAAGGAAGAAGTTGAAGGAACCAGTGGCGAAACCGCTAATGTTCCGGGCAAAACTGACGATAAGTAAGGTTGCCCAAGTAAAGCGCCCGGCCTATTGGCCGGGCGTTTTTGTTTGCGGCTGACGAATTCGAAAAGCAGCACCCGCGAACGAAAAGTCCGGCGTGACTGAAGGTTTTTGGCAATGTGCCATCAGCAAGGCGGTATGCTGGCCAGGATTTTTTAAAGGGGTGGTGGATGAGTAAGGTCAGTGTGTTGGTCGTGGACGACGCGTCGTTCATCCGTGACTTGGTGAAAAAGTGCCTGCGCAATTATTTCCCGGGCATGCGCATCGAAGATGCGATCAACGGCAGAAAGGCTCAGGCCATGCTGGCCAAGGAAGACTTCGACCTGGTGCTGTGCGACTGGGAAATGCCGGAAATGTCCGGCCTGGAACTGCTGACCTGGTGTCGTGAGCAAGACAGCCTCAAGGCCATGCCTTTCGTGATGGTGACCAGCCGTGGCGACAAGGAGAACGTTGTCCAGGCGATCCAGGCGGGGGTATCCGGTTACGTCAGCAAGCCGTTCACCAACGAGCAACTGATCACCAAGGTCAAGCAGGCGCTGCACAAGGTCGGCAAACTCGACGCCTTGATCAACGTCGCCGCGACCAAAACTGTGCCGGCATTCGCCAATGACTCCCTGGCCGCCCTCACTGCTGGCAATGCCCCCGTGGTCGCGCCAACGGCCGCTCCCGCGCCGTCCAAAGGCTTGCTCAACAGCCCGCCAGTCAAGGCGCCCGCCGCCTCTTCGGCAGCCGCTGGCGGTCGTGGCCAGGGTCAACTGCGTTTGCCGAACGGCATCCAGCAATGCGTGATCAAGGCCTTGAGCCTCAAGGAAGCCCTGTTGGTGGTCAAGCGCAGCGAGACCCTGCCGCAGATCCTCGACAGCGCCGTGCTGGACCTTGAGCAGGGCGACAATGCCGAAGTCGCCCGCCTCAACGGCTATTTGCACGCGGTCGTGGCCCACGAGCCGAAACCCGATAGTGACTGGCTGCAACTGACCTTCCGCTTTGTCGACCAGGATGCGCAGAAGCTCGATTACATCTCGCGCCTGATTGCGCGGGGTACGGCGCAGAAGCACTACATTCCCGGGGCTTGATCCAGCGTCGTCTGTCAGTCCGCCTTCGCGAGCAAGTCGAGTCGTCGCGAAGGGGCTGTCACTTCTACCGCACATCTGTTGAACAGCCTTTCTGAAACATCTGCCGACTACCCGGGTCCATTGCAGCTGCTAGGCTCAATCCCGGGTCTCACTCGACAGAATCCTTGCTCATGTTCACGCGAATGCTGCTTTTTTGTGGTCTGTGCGTGGCCGCCGCTTCGGCGACGGCCATGACGATCTACAAGTCCACCGATGCCAATGGCGTGGTCTCCTACAGCGACTTCCCCACCAGCAAAAACTCCAAGCTGTTTATTTTTCGCGATGGCATGGTCGAGCACCTTGAGCGCCAGGTGCGTCTGATCATCATGAAGAAGAACGGCGTGCACAGCGTATACGTGCGCAATGACCTGTATGCGCCGGTAGAGGTCGAATTGAGTTTTGCCGGGGTGAAGAACGCCAGTGGAGCGCCGGGGCGGACGATTCGAAGCGTGATTCCGCTACGCAGCAGCGTTCGTCTGGCGCAGCTCAAGGCAAATAACGCCGGACGGCCGCTCGCCTACGTTCCGAAATTCAAGTACTCGCTGGGCGACCCCTCAGGGCCCACAGTGGGCTATCGCTACCCGTTGCCCTGGCGTGGTGGACCGTTCCGGATCAGTCAGGGCGCCAATGGGCCCTACAGTCACTTCGGCCCCAAGGGCCGTTATGCCATCGACATTGCGATGCCCGAAGGCACGCCGATCATTGCAGCACGGGATGGCGTGGTGGTGAAAACCGAAAATCGCCAGAGCGGGCGCGGCACCGATGCATCCGGCAATTTCGTGCGGGTGCTGCACGATGACGGGACCATGGGTGTTTATCTGCACCTGAAGAAAGGTTCGGTCTGCGTTCGGGAAGGTCAACGGGTGAAGGTCGGCAGTGCATTGGCGTTGTCCGGCAACACCGGCAACAGCACCGGGCCGCATTTGCACTTCGTGGTGCAGCGCAATACCGGGCTGGGGCTGGTGTCGATACCGTACCAGTTCAACCAGCCGGTCAGTGCGCTGCCCAACTTTGCGTTGGGCAAGCAGTGAAGTTTTCGGTGATCAACTGTGGCGAGGGGGCTTGCCCCCGTTGGGCTGCGAAGCTGCCCTGAATCCAGTCACCTCGATTATCCATATACCGCGCAGTTGGGTTTACGACTGCTGCGCAGCCGAACGGGGGCAAGCCCCCTCGCCACAAAAGGCCCTTCAGCAGCAGATCAATCCAGCATCAACACCTTGGCCAGTACGATCTTCGGCCCTTTCATCTTCTTGATGATGATCCGCAGGCCTTCAACTTCCAGCACTTCTTCCTCTTCCGGAACGCGCTTGAGGCTCTCGTAGACCAGCCCTGCCAGGGTTTCGGCTTCGACGTGGTCGAGGTCGATGCCCAGCAGTCGCTCAACCTTGAACAGTGGTGTATCGCCTCGCACCAGCAGCTTGCCCGGCTGATACGCGAGGATCCCGCGTTCGGCCTTGCGGTGTTCGTCCTGAATGTCGCCTACCAGCACTTCCAGCACGTCTTCCATAGTCAGGTAGCCGATGATGTTGCCGTCGGCCTCTTCGACCACGGCGAAGTGCGAGCCACCCTTGCGGAACTGCTCCAGCAACTGCGACAGCGGCATGTGCCGCGACACGCGTTCCAGCGGGCGGGTCAGTTCGGCTAGGTTGAACGACTCGGGAATATGGTCAAGCGCCGCCAGCTCCAGCAGCAGATCCTTGATGTGCAGCAGGCCGACGAACTCCTGGCGTTCGCTGTCGTACACAGGGTAGCGGCTGAATTTATGGCGACGGAACATCGCCAGGATCTGCTTGAGCGGTGCGTTGAACTCCAGGGTCACCAGGTCTTCGCGGGAGTTGGCCCAGTCGACCACTTCCAGTTCACCCATTTCCACTGCCGAGGCCAATACACGCATGCCTTGGTCGCTCGGGTCCTGACCGCGGCTGGAGTGCAGAATCAGTTTCAGCTCTTCACGGCTGTAGTGATGCTCGTGATGCGGGCCGGGCTCACCTTGCCCCGCAATGCGCAGGATGGTGTTGGCACTGGCGTTGAGCAGGTAGATGGCCGGGTACATGGCCCAGTAGAACAGGTACAGCGGCACGGCGGTCCACAGCGACAGCAATTCGGGTTTGCGAATCGCCCAGGATTTGGGGGCCAGTTCGCCGACCACGATGTGCAGGTACGAAATGATGAAGAACGCGGTGAAGAACGAGATGCCTTTGACCACTTCGGCCGATTGCACGCCAACCGCGCTCAACAGCGGCTCAAGAATGTGGGCAAACGCGGGTTCACCGACCCAGCCCAAGCCAAGGGAGGCGAGGGTGATACCCAATTGGCAGGCCGACAGGTAAGCATCGAGCTGGCTGTGCACGGTACGCAGGATGTGCCCGCGCCAGCCGTTTTTGTCAGCGATGGCTTCGACCCGGGTCGAGCGCAGTTTGACCATGGCAAATTCCGCCGCAACGAAAAATCCGTTGAGCAAAACCAGGATCAGAGCAAAAAGAATCATGCCGAAGTCGGCGAAAATTGTAGCGAGGGTCAAGCCAGGGGAAGGGTCCATGATGGAGTTTTGCGGGTTCCGTGTATTCGAAAGGGAAGAAAAATCCGCACCTGAAAGGCAGGCACAAGTCAGCCAATGTAGCGGCTGACCGGCCAGTTGCCTAGTGGCGCGTGCTGGCCGGTATCAATCGGCGGTGCTGATAACCCGGGATTTGGTGACCTGAGCGGGGGCAAAGTGGCAGGTAAAGGTACTGCCGTGGCCCGGTACGCTGCTGATTTCCATCCGTGCCCGATGTCGTAACAAAACGTGTTTGACGATCGCGAGCCCCAGGCCGGTGCCGCCGGTGTTGGAGTTGCGGCTGGAGTCGACGCGATAGAAGCGTTCGGTCAGGCGCGGCAAGTGTTTGTTATCGATGCCGATCCCGGAATCCTGCACGCTCAGGTGCGCGCCCTGGTCATCGCCCCACCAGCGAATGCGGATGTTGCCTTCGGCCGGGGTGTATTTCACCGCGTTGAACACCAGGTTGGAAAACGCGCTGCGCAACTCCGCCTCGCTGCCCTTGAGCAGAATCGTTGGGTCGGCTTCCAGAGTGATGCGCTGGTTTTTCTGTCCAGACAACTGCTGAGCATCGCTCTTGATCGATTGCAGCAAGCCGTCGATCGGCACCGGCTGGTTGTCCGACGGATAATCGGTGGCTTCCAGCTTGGCCAGCAGCAACAGGTCGTTGAGCAAGGTTTGCATGCGTCCGCCTTGTTGCTGCATCTGCTGCAAGGCCCGGCTCCAGCGCGGGTTCACCTCGTCGACGTTATCGAGCAGGGTTTCCAGGTACCCGCAGATCACCGTCAGCGGTGTGCGCAGTTCATGGGAAACGTTGGCGATGAAATCTTTGCGCATTTGTTCAAGCTGATGGATGCGCGTCACATCGCGCACCAGCATCAAGTGTTCGTTGTTGCCATAACGGGTGATGTACAGCTGGATGCGCACGCGGTCGTTGGTCGGCGAAGGGATTTCCAGCGGCTCGGCGTAACTGTCTTGCTCGAAGTATTCCTTGAAGCGCGGATGGCGCACCAGGTTGGTCACCGGTTGGCCGCTGTCCTGTGGCGTCTTGAGGCCCAGCAGGGTTTCAGCGGCACGGTTCCACCATTCCAGATTGCCGTCGCTGTCGAGCATGATCACCGCGTCTTTCAGTGCGGCGGTGGACTCCTGAACCCGGTCGATCACCGCTTGCAGGCGCCCGCGTACCCGTTGGTCGCGGCGTTGCAGGTGATAGATGCTGTCGAACACCTCGCCCCACAGGCCGTAGCCGTCGGGTGGTGCTTCATCGGGTTTGTGCAGGCGCAGCCACTCGTGCAGACGCAGCAATTGCTTGAGGGTCCAGGCCAGGTAAAGAGCCAGGCCTGCGGCGAGGCTCCAGCCGTAGTAGCCGGTGATCAGGCCGATCACCAGGCAGGCGGTGACCAGCAGCAGCATGTGGCGAATCAAGGTGCCATGCCAGTTTTGGTTCACGAGTCGTCCTTAACGCAGCTTCAAGATTCAAGCTGCAAGCCGCAAGTCAGAGCGGCGGTGTTTCTGCTCGCCGCTTTTAAGCTTGTAGCTTGCCGCTGCATTCATGCCTTGGTAGAAAAGCGGTAACCGGTGCCGCGCACGGTTTGTACCAGATTTTCGTATGCATCGCCGAGGGCTTTGCGCAGGCGTCGAATGTGTACGTCAACGGTGCGCTCCTCGACATAGACGTTGCCGCCCCAGACCTGATCCAGCAACTGGCCACGCGTGTAGGCGCGCTCCTGGTGGGTCATGAAGAATTGCAGCAGGCGGTATTCGGTCGGGCCCATCTCGGCAGGACGGCCGTCGATGGTCACGCGGTGGCTGATCGGGTCCAGCAACAGGCCGCCGACTTCGATCGGCGCTTCGCCATCGGTCGGGCCTGTGCGGCGCAGCACGGCTTTCAAGCGCGCCACCAGCTCGCGGGGGGAAAACGGCTTGGTGATGTAGTCATCGGCGCCGACTTCCAGGCCCTGGATCTTGTTGTCCTCTTCACCCTTGGCGGTGAGCATGATGATCGGGATGTCCCCGGTCAGCTCATCACGCTTGAGACGACGGGCCAGTTCGATGCCGGACGTGCCGGGCAGCATCCAGTCGAGCAGGATGAGGTCCGGTTTGCGGTCGACGATAATGGCGTGGGCCTGCTGGGAGTTTTCAGCCTCCAGGCAGTCATAGCCGGCCATTTCCAATGCAACGGCGATCATTTCGCGAATAGGCGCTTCGTCGTCGACGATCAGAATGCTCCTGCCAACCATGCCCTTAATCCTCTTGTCATTTAACTGTCTTGCGCCGCATTAGATAACGGAATTATTGCAGTCGTGTGACAGTATTTTAGTTGGCCGGCGATTGGCTGGATCCTGGACTAAGCTCTAAGTCCGAATCCTGACAACCGCAAAAGGAAGGTTTCCATGAACTGCATTGCTCAATCCTGGAAGGCTTTGCTGGTCACTGCTGCGTTAACGCTGCCGACGCTGGCTTTTGCCGCCGACCCGGCGATGATGAAAGACGGCATGATGGTCGATCACAAGGGCATGACTGTGTACACGTTCGACAAGGACGCGAGCGGCAAGTCGATGTGCAACGGCGACTGCGCCAAATACTGGCCGCCAATGATGGCGCCGGAAGGTGCCAAGGCCGAAGGTAAATGGACAGTCATCAAGCGTGACGATGGCAAGATGCAATGGGCCTATGACGGCAAGCCGCTGTACTACTACGAGGACGATAAAAAACCCGGAGACATGACGGGTGACAAGAAAAAAGATGTCTGGCATGTCGTTCGCGAGCATATGTAGGCCACTACAACGATCGTCCGAATGCCTTTTAGCCTTCGGACGACCCTTTCAATCCTCAGCGCAACGCGTAATCCAGCACAATCCCGACAAAAATCGCCAACCCGGCCCAGTGGTTGTGCAAAAACGCCTTGAAGCAACGCATCCGGTCCTTTCCTCGGGTGTACCAGAACTCCCACGCAAAGCAGCCCGCCGCCACCAGTAATCCGAGGTGGAACCAGCCACCAAGGCCGAACTTCGACCCCGCCAGCAACAGGCAGCCCAGCGCCAGCCCTTGCAGGGTCAGGATGATCGCCCGATCCGCGTCGCCGAACAGGATTGCCGTGGATTTGACGCCGATCTTCAGGTCGTCATCGCGGTCGGTCATCGCGTAATACGTGTCGTAACCCACGGTCCACATCAGGTTGGCGATCCACAGTAGCCATGCGGCAGCCGGCAACTCACCGGTTTCTGCGGTGAATGCCATCGGCATCCCCCATGAAAACGCGGCGCCCAACACCACTTGCGGGTAATAGGTATAGCGCTTCATGAAGGGATAACTGAACGCCAGCGCCAAGCCACCCAATGACAACCAGATCGTCGCGGCATTAGTGCACAGCACCAGCAGGAAGCTCACGCCCATCAGCAACGCGAAGAACACCAGGGCTTCTTTCGAACTGATCTTGCCGCTGACCAATGGCCGCTGCTCGGTACGCTTCACATGACCATCGACCTTGCGGTCCGCCCAGTCGTTGATCACGCAGCCACCAGCGCGGGTCAGCACCACGCCGAGGACGAAAATCACGATATTGGCCAGTGACGGTGAACCCTTGCCGGCAATCCACAGCGCCCACAGCGTCGGCCACAGCAGCAGGTAAATGCCGATCGGCTTGTCCATGCGGGTCAACTGAATGAAGTCCCAGGCCCGAGGGTTCAAGCGGTTCAAAGACTTGAGCAGGCTTTGGTACATCAGCGGTTCTCCGATTGGGCGCGGACGGCATTCCATAGGGTCGGCAGGAAAATTTCGGCCACCAGCACGCTCAGTGCACCGCGGTCAAAGCGTGAACGGCGGCCCCATAACTCCGGCGCCTGCACCTCGTCCGGCAGCCACGCTTGAGGGTAATGACACACCTCGATGGCCCGGCGCTGAAAGGCTTGATCGCAAAACAGCAATTCACCCAACGAGCGGCTGCCCAATTCGTCCATGTGCAAGCCGTCACCCTGCAATGCACTGCGTGCCGCGACGCTGCGGGCAAACACCAAGGCTTCACCATGGCCGCGCAAGTAGACCTCGCGGACCCAGCCTTCGCTGCCTTCGGCCAGATCCAGCGCTGCACATTCGTCGGCGCGCAAGGGCTGCCAGCCTTCGAACAACGGCGTGACGCTGAAAGCATCATTCGTCAGATGAATAAGGCGTCTGGTCAGCGAGCCATTATCGAACAACCAGTCGAGGATAGACGTGTCGGGGAGGGGCGTCAGCTGGCTTTGAGGGAGCCAGAGCGGGGGCATGGAGGGGGATTCTGTGTGTTGCACAATGAGTCATTATTGGCAGCAAATGAGGCGGCGAGCTTAACATGTCAGCCACCGATATTGATTGAAATGGCCCGCCGTTACGCCGAACAGACTTGCATCTGCCCGGCCCCATCAGTACAAAACGCCCTGAGCCGGACGGCAGCGCTGCAACCATCGACCGTTCGCGCCGGCAAAACGCCTGAACCCTGAGGAAGTACCTGTATGAAAAAGTGGCAATGTATCGTCTGCGGCCTGATCTACAACGAAGCCGACGGTTGGCCGGATGACGGCATTGCGCCGGGCACTCGTTGGGAAGACGTCCCGGCAGACTGGCTGTGCCCGGACTGTGGTGTGGGAAAAATGGATTTCGAAATGATCGAAATCAACTAATCCAGAACAAGAGGAGTCAGGAATGAACGCACCTGTGGTCATCGTGGGAACCGGGCTGGCTGGCTACAACGCCGCCCGCGAGTTTCGCAAACTCGACAGCGAAACTCCGCTGCTGCTGATTACCGCCGATGACGGGCGTTCCTACTCCAAGCCGATGCTCTCCACCGGTTTCGGTAAAAACAAGGATGCCGACGGCCTGAGCATGGCCGAACCCGGCGCCATGGCCGAGCAACTCAAGGCCGAAATACGCACCCACACTCGCATCAGCGGCATCGATCCGGGCCACAAACGCTTGTGGATCGGCGAAGAAGCGGTGGTCTATCGCGACCTGATCCTGGCCTGGGGCGCCGAAACCGTGCGCGTGCCCATTGAAGGCGACGCGGCGGATTGCGTGTTCCCCATCAACGACCTGGAAGACTACGCACGTTTTCGCGCGGCAGCCGCCGGCAAGCGCCGCGTGCTGTTGCTCGGCGCCGGCCTGATCGGCTGCGAGTTCGCCAACGACCTGACCCTGGGCGGCTACGAAGTGCAGCTGGTTGCGCCGTGCGAACAAGTCATGCCGACCCTGCTGCACCCGGCGGCAGCGGCGGCGGTGCAGGCTGGCCTTGAAAGCCTCGGCGCACGCTTCCACCTCGGGCCGGTGCTCAATCGCCTGCAGCGCGTGGTGGACGGCCTCGAAGCGCACCTGTCCGATGGCCAGGTGATCCCGTGCGATGTGGTGGTCTCGGCCATTGGCCTGCGTCCACGCATTGACCTCGCGGCTGCGGCCGGTCTGCAGGTCAATCGCGGCATCGTGGTCGACAGGCACCTGAAAACCTCTCACGCCAACATCTACGCCCTTGGCGACTGTGCCGAAGTCGACGGGCTGAATCTGCTGTACGTGATGCCCCTGATGAGCTGTGCGCGAGCGCTGGCGCAAACCCTCGCCGGCAACCCGACCGCCGTCACCTATGGCCCGATGCCGATCACCGTCAAAACTCCGGTCTGCCCGTTGGTGGTGTCCCCGCCGCCACGAGGCACAGAGGGCATCTGGACCGTCGAAGGGCAGGGTGCCGACATCAAGGTTTTATGCCGTGATGCCGCGGGCAAGCTGCTCGGTTATGCCCTCACCGGTGCCGCCGTGATGGAAAAACTGGCCCTGAACAAAGAGCTTCCGGCCCTGCTGGCATAAATACCGGTCGTTCTGTCGGAATCACCCCCCTTTTGCCCTAACAAAGGCCGCGCCGATACTGGCGCGGGGCCTCACTGCGTGCCATCCTCACTCCCGTCTGCCGCAGAGTAGAGCATCTGCGGCGCTTTTGGCGCTGCTCCGCAGAGGGCAGCACGGACATAACAACAACAAACCGTCAAAGGGGCTTCACTCACATGCGTAAACCAGACCTCGCTGCAGCCATTGCTGAAAAAGCAGACCTCACCAAAGAACAAGCCAACCGCGTTCTCAACGCCGTTCTTGAAGAAATCACCGGTGCCCTGCACCGCAAAGACAGCGTGACGCTGGTGGGCTTCGGCACCTTCCTGCAACGCCATCGCGGTGCCCGCACCGGCAAAAACCCGCAAACCGGTGAACCCGTCAAAATCAAGGCCAGCAACACCGTTGCGTTCAAGCCAGGTAAGTCGTTGAAAGACAGCGTTAATCCGTAATACGTATTCACCTCCCGCTTAGCGGGGGAGTGAAATAAAAAATGGGCACGCCAACCAGGGTTGGGTGCCCATTTTTTGTGGATGACGAATCAGCCGAGCCCGCATTGTTGCTTGGCGAGAATCGCCGCCATTTCCGGTTCATCCAGATGATCCGATTTGTTTTTTCAGGTGCAGAACTGGCATGTGGAGAGGCTGAAGTGATTTGCGGATAATTGTGACCTGGTAGTCATCGTGCAGGTAATGGTAATGATCTTCTTCTAATGCAGCTGGATACTGGTGTTCTCCTCTGAAGCCGTTAAACTGCCAAAGCCGTTCATTTTCCTCTTGAGGCTGTGCGCATGAAATTTCGTTTTCTGCTGTGGATGCTGGGTTTGTTGATGGGCAAGGCCAGCCGGACCAATCCGGCTTTTCAGCAGCAGTTGGGTGACAAGGACCTGGTGTTTCAGCTGCAGACCCTGGACGGGAAAGTGGCGCGGAATTTCCGCGTGAAGGACCAGCGCATCACCAGTCAATCGGGTGTGCATGCCGAGCCTGCATTTGCGATTGCCTTTAAGGACGCGGCTTATGGCTTTGCCACGATGCAGGCGAAGAACAAGCAGTTGGCATTCATGACGGGGATTCAGGACAAGTCGATCCAGATCAAGGGCAACCCGGCGCTGGTGATCTGGTTCCAGGGGCTGACCAAGTATTTGAAGCCGAAGAAGGCGTAGGAGCGGGCTTGCTCCGGGCGGCGTTCCGACGAGAAACTCAAGTACCTCCGGGTTTATCCAGGATGCACGCGTCATCGTTGACGACTTTCGCGAGCGAGCTCGCTCCTACAGGGTTTTGGTGATCCTTGTGGGAGCGAGTCTGCTCGCGATTGCTTTTCAGCCTTGAGTGAATTGCGAGGCAAGTTCGCGCAGCAGCACTTCGGCTTCCAGAACTTTGCTGACCACGTCGTTGGCTTTTTCGCGGCTCAGGCCGAGGCGTTCCAGCAGTACGTCAGGGATGTCTTCGTCCGGACCGGAGCCGATGCCGCGGCTGCGCAGCAGGCGCACCGACAGGCACACCAGGTTCGGGTATTCGGCGTAGGCGCCGTCGTAGGCCGGGTCGTGCTGGAAGCGCAGGGCGGTGGCCAGTTCTTCGGGCATGTCCCAGTAGCGCATCAGCCACGATCCGATCTGTTCACGGCTGATGCCCAGTAGGTGCTGTTCCACGAAGCTGTGGCACAGGTGCGGGTTGACCTCCAGGTGGCGGCAGATCAGCGAGAAGTGCGGCGGGAACACGTGGGCCAGCAGCAGGTAGCCGAAATTGTGCAGTAGGCCGGCCAGGTAGGTCAGGCCGGCTTCCGGACGCTGGGCGCGCGGCATGGCGCGGGTCAGGCCTTCGATGACGGCGGCGGTGTAGATCGATTGCTGCCAGTACGGCGTGGAGTGCTGCGGGTGGTCCTTGGGCAGGCTCAGGGTTTTGCCCAGGGCCAGGCCCAGCGCCAGGTTGATCACCAGGTCGAAGCCCAGCACGCGAACGATGGCGTCTTCCACTGAACGTATTTTGCCCGGTGAGGCGTAGTACGGGGATGCCGCCCAGCTCACGACTTGTGCAGCCAGCGCCGGGTCGGTTTCGACCACGCCGGTGATGTCATCGATGGTGGCGTTGGGGTCGACGCGCAGCTTGATGATTTTCTGTGCGGTTTCAGCCAGCGGCGGAATTTCGATGGTCGCTTCCAGTCGTTGCTGGATGCGTCGTGCGGTGAATGCTTGAACGGCCTGGCTGATTTCCTGGCGGTCATCATCAGGGCGATCAAGGTTCGGACGAATGCTGCTCAGGTTTTCGCCGAAATTGGCGGCACTGGCCTTGGTCAGCATGGTCGTCTTGAAGTCTTCGCTGGAGATTTCCAGCAGCACGCCCGGCTCACCGGAGTTGATCAGCAACTTCGGCTCGCGCAGCAGGCTTTCGTCGTACAGGCACGGTGAGCTGGTCAGCGCCGGCAGGCCCGGCAGCAAGCTGAGATTGTGCTTGCCGAGCATTTTTGTCAGGCGTTCGGTCGGTACGGCGGTGAGGCGGCGACCGGTGAGTTCAGTGAGACGATTGAGGTCCAGCAATTGGCTCTGCGGGAACAGCACCATCAACGCGCCCACGCTGTCATCCAGCAGAACGGCCTGCACTTTGCGTGCGGCATTGAGGCCGTGATGGTCCAGCACTTCTTCGTAGGCGATGCCAAACTTGCCCAGCATCAGCCGAATAACCGACGGAGCGTGCGGGGTGTCGGGTGCGAAGGCAACTTCGGTCATGGTCTGTATCCGGACTAAAACAGTTGCAGGAGTATAACCAGCTTGTTTGGGGCCACGCCTCTGAAACTGTGACGGTTGTCACACTTGGCCGTATTGTTGGCCATGACGCAGCCAACGGTCGAGTAGCGGGCTGACATGAGTTGGCCAGCGCTCGAGTAATGCCTGGGCGGCATCCCGTACGGCGGGCAGCAAATCGGCATCGCGCATCAGGTCAGCGACCTTGAACTGAAGCAGGCCGGTTTGCCGGGTACCGAGCATCTCACCGGGACCACGCAGTTCCAGATCCTTTTCGGCGATGACGAAACCATCGTTGGTTTCGCGCATGATGCCCAGGCGCTGACGGCCGATCTGTGACAGTGGTGGATGGTAGAGCAGCACGCAATGGCTGGCGGCGCTGCCCCGGCCGACCCGGCCACGCAACTGGTGCAGTTGCGCCAAGCCCAGGCGCTCGGGGTTCTCGATGATCATCAGGCTGGCGTTGGGCACGTCCACGCCCACTTCGATCACCGTGGTAGCAACCAGCAGTTGCAGGTTGCCGGCCTTGAATTCGGCCATCACCGCGGCTTTTTCCACAGGTTTCATGCGGCCGTGGATCAACCCGACCTTCAATTCGCCGAGGGCGGCCGTGAGGTCTTCAAAGGTGGTTTCGGCGGCCTGGCAGGTCAGCTCTTCCGACTCTTCGATCAGCGTGCACACCCAATAGGCCTGACGCCCTTCGGCGCAAGCACTGCGCACTCGCTCAATGACTTCGACCCGCCGGGTGTCGGTGATCAGCACGGTGTTGACCGGGGTTCGGCCGGGGGGCAATTCATCGAGGATGGAGGTGTCGAGGTCGGCGTAGGCGCTCATGGCCAGCGTGCGCGGAATCGGCGTGGCGGTCATGATCAGCTGATGCGGGCACATGCGCCCGCCAACGCCTTTCTGCCGCAAGGCCAGGCGTTGCTGTACGCCGAAACGGTGCTGTTCGTCGATGATCACCAACGCCAGGTTCTTGAATTGCACTTCATCCTGGAACAGCGCGTGGGTGCCGACCACCATCGGTGTGCCGTTGGCGATTTGCTCCAGCGCGGCCACGCGGTTCTTGCCCTTGAGCTTGCCGGCCAGCCATGCGACTTCGATGCCCAGCGGTTCGAGCCAGCGTTTGAAGGTGATGAAATGCTGCTCGGCGAGAATCTCGGTGGGCGCCATCAGGGCAACCTGATAACCGGCCTCCAACGCTTGCAGCGCGGCAAGGGCGGCGACCACGGTTTTACCGGCGCCGACGTCACCCTGGATCAGCCGCAGCATTGGTTCGTGCTGGCTGAGATCGTAAGCGATTTCGTTGCCTACCCGTTGCTGGGCGCCGGTGGGGTTGAAGCCGAGGTTGGCCAGGTACTTGGCCGGCAGCTTCGAGGCTTTGGGCATTGCCGGTGCGCGCAGGGAGCGCATGCTTTCGCGCAGGCGCTGTTGTGACAGTTGATGGGTCAGCAGTTCTTCGAAGGCCAGGCGGTGCTGCGCCCAGTGGTGACCGAGGGCCAGCTCATCGACGTCGGCATCGGCGGGCGGGTTGTGCAAATAGCGGATCGCATCCGCCAGCGGCGCCAGCTGGTAGTCCCGGGCCAGTTCGTTCGGCAGCCAGTCGGGCAGGCTGCTGGGGCCGAGCAAGGTGAGGGTCTGCATGCACAGCTGGCGCAAACGCTGTTGGGTCAGGCCTTCGGTGAGCGGGTACACCGGTGTCAGGGTTTCATCCACGGGCGGCGGTTCGTCGCCGGTGATGGCGCGGTATTCCGGGTGGTAGATCTCAAGCCCCGAAGCACCAGGCCGCGCCTCGCCGTAGCAGCGAATCCGCGTACCGCGTTTGAGGCCTTCTTTCTGCGCGTTGCTGAAATGGTAGAAGCGCAAGCTGAGTCCGCCGGTGCCGTCCTGCAAGCGCACCACGAGGCTGCGACGACGACCCATGACCACATCGGCACCGCTGACGGTGCCTTCGATGACCGCGTCCTGTCCGGGCCGCAATGCGCCAATCGGGACCACGCGGGTGCGGTCCTGGTATCGCAGCGGCAGGTGAAACAACACGTCCTGGAGATTCTCCAGGCCGACCTTGGCCAGTTTCTCGGCCATGGCTTCACCGACACCCTTGAGTGCCGTCACCGACACTTGCGACAACTCGCTCATGACCGTTTCTTAGCCCGCAGCGACCTGTGCCGCTGGCTTGGCCACCGAGCACAGGCGAATGGAGTCGGCGAGGATTTCAATCGCCTTCGGGCGTGGGAAGCTGGCGCGCCAGGCAATGGCCACGGTGCGGAAAGGTACTGGTGCCGAGAGTGGACGCACTTCAATTACGCCAGGGGCGTAGTGATGGCTGTCGACTGCCGACAACGGCAGGATCGATATCCCAAGGCCAGAGGCGACCATGTGGCGGATGGTTTCCAGGGAACTGGATTCCACCGTGGTGTGCTTAGCGCCGTCGTTGCCTTTGGTCAGGGTCGGGCAGGCTTCCAGTACCTGATCGCGGAAGCAGTGACCTTCGCCGAGCAGCAGCAGGCTCTTGTCGTTGAGCAGGCTGGCGTCGATGGACTCTTTTTGCGTCCATGGGTGCTGGGCCGGCATCAGCACGTAGAACGGCTCGTCGTAGAGTTGCAGGGTCAGCACGTCGGCTTCGCTGAACGGCAGGGCGATGATGATCGCATCGAGTTCGCCGTTACGCAGTTTGTCGCGTAGCACGTGGGTGAAGTTTTCTTCGATGTACAACGGCATCTGCGGGGCGACCCGGTGCAATTGTGGAATCAGGTGCGGGAACAGGTATGGCCCGACGGTATAGATCGCGCCGACTTTCAGCGGGGCGGTCAGTTGGTTCTTGCCGGCTTGGGCCAGTTCGCGGATGCCCTGGGCTTGTTCGAGCACTTTTTGAGCCTGGGCGACGATGCCTTCGCCGACCGGAGTCAGGCGCACGGCGCTTTTGCTGCGCTCGAAAATCAGCACACCGAGTTCGTCTTCAAGCTTTTTCACGCCCACCGAAAGGGTCGGCTGACTGACGTGGCAACGCTCGGCCGCGTGGCCGAAGTGCTGCTCTTGGGCGAGGGTAACGATGTAGCGTAATTCTGTGAGGGTCATAGCAAGCGTCCATGAAGTTGCGGGCCAAGCATACCGGCTGCAATCGATAGACGCACGTTATCAGACTGGGTGCTTGTAGGGGCGAGCTTGCTCGCGATAAACCTGACACCACCGCGGGGTGTCAGACTCGCCGCATTATCGTTGGCGACCATCGCGAGCAAGCTCGCTCCTACAAAGGGCTGCGCGACGTTTTTAGCGTCGGCGCTTTTCCAGCGAATACACAAAGGGTGCAACGATTTCGATAGAGCCATTGGTCAGCATATCGGCTGGTGGCTTGGGCAGAGGTTGGGCGCGGCGGATCATTTCCAGGGTGGCCCGGTCCAGATCGGCAGTGCCCGAGGCACCTACCAGCTCAAACGACAGCACATTGCCTTCGGCGTCCACGACGAAACGCAAACGGTTCATGCCTTCCTTGCCCCGCGCCTGTGCACTGGCCGGGTACTTCTTGTACTTCTGCAGGTGCGCCAGCAGTGTGCCTTGCCAACTGGCCTTGGCCGCCAGTTGAGCCGGCGAAGGGCCTGGCGCAGGCTGGGCGGATTTCTCCGTTGGCGCCTGAGTCTGCTGCGTTTCGGCAGGTTTCTCTTCGGCCGGTTTTTCCTTCGGTGGATCAGGTTTCTTCTCTACCGGTTTGGGCGGCTGCGGCTTCGGCTTGGGTTTGACTGGCTTGGGCACGGCAATTTCAGCTTTAGGCGCTTCAGCGAGCTTGGGTATCGGCAGTTCTTCAACCGGGGCCGGTGGCTGCGGCGGAGTGACGACCTTCGGCGGAGCAGGCGGTGGCGGGGCAGGAACCGGTGCCAGTTCGACCAGCATTGCCTGGGGAGGCAATTCGATGGGCGGACGGGCGGACCAGTTCAGCGCCAGCGCGATGGCCAGCGCGTGAACACCCAGCACCACGGCCAGGCTACCGCTGTAACGCGTCAGCTTATGGCGCGTCGTGATCATTTCTTGACTGCCGACTCGAGACCGACCAGACCCACTTTCAGGTAGCCGGCAGAACGCAGGTTATCCATCACGCTCATCAGGTCACCGTAATCCACGCCTTTGTCAGCCTGGAAGAAGATCGTCGTGTCTTTCTTGCCCTGGGTCCTGGCGTCGAGCGTGGCGCCGAGTGCTTCGGCCTTCACTTCGTCTTCGCCGAGGAACAGGCGCTGGTCAGCCTTGACGCTGAGGAACACCGGTTTCTCTGGCCGCGGCGCCGGTTTGGCGGTGGAGGCGGGCAGGTCGACCTTGATGTCCACGGTGGCCAGCGGGGCCGCCACCATGAAGATGATCAGCAGCACCAGCATCACGTCGATGAACGGCGTGACGTTGATTTCGTGGTTTTCGGACAGATCGTCGTCTGCCCCTTCTTTCAAATGCAGGCCCATGGCCGATTACCCCACTTTCACCATGTGCGGTTGCGAGCTGCGCTCAGGCTGGTGGTCGAGGTCGCGGCTGACCAGCAGCAGTACCTGTGCCGACGCGTCAGACACCTGAGCCTTGTAACCGGCGATGGAGCGGGCAAAGACGTTGTAGATCACGACCGCAGGGATCGCTGCAACCAGGCCCAGCGCGGTGGCCAGCAGGGCTTCGGCGATGCCGGGAGCGACGACGGCGAGGTTGGTGGTCTGGGTTTTGGCAATGCCGATGAAGCTGTTCATGATGCCCCACACGGTGCCGAACAGGCCGACGAACGGTGCGGTGGAACCAATGGTCGCCAGTACGCCGGTGCCGCTGCTCATGTTGCGACCGCAGGCCGCGACCAAGCGCTCAAGACGGAAGCTGACGCGTTCCTTGATGCCTTCTTTTTCACGGCTGTTGACCGACAGGCGCATCTCTTCGAGCGCATCATGTACCAGCAGGTTGGCCAGGGTACCTTCCTTCGCCGCGGTGGCGCTGGCTTCCTTGAGGGAGGCGGATTTTTTCAGTTGGGCGATTTCACCGCGCAGACGACGCTTGGCGCCCATCAGCTCAAGACCCTTGGCGATCCAGATGGTCCAGGTGATGATCGAGGCGATGGCCAGGCCGATCATCACGATTTTCACAATGATGTCGGCATTCTGGTACATGCCCCACGGCGACAGGTCATGGGCCATGCCCAGGGTGTTGTCGGCTTCGAGGACTTCAGGGACGTCTTCACCCAGCGCTTCTACCGGTGCGGCCTGGGCCGGATCGGCGGCCGGGGCAGCGTGATCGGCTGGAGCCGGTGCGGTGGCGGCCGGTGTGGCTGGCGCCTGGGCATCAGCGAAAGCGGCGACTGGCGCGAGCATCAGGCTGAGGAGCAGGGCGGCCACTGCGCTCCAGGCGCGAGGTCGTTTGGTTGGCGAAGCGGGGAATTGATTGCGTGTCATGCTGGCCGGACCTGAGAGAATAAACGGGTGATGTTCTTCCAGGCCTCGAAGGGCCGAGAACAAAAGTGGCGCGTATTATTGCAAGTAATTCTTGTTAACAGAAGTAATAGAGTCTCTTTTTTTCCTGCATTGCTAGCCGCCTGTCTATTGCCGGCGCTAGTCTGTGGCTTTGCGATGGGAGTTTTCTGATGTCTGCGCCTACTGTTTTGATCGCCGGCTGCGGTGATGTCGGCAGCCGCCTTGCCACACAATTGCTGGCGGCGGGATGGGAGGTACATGGCCTGCGACGCGATGTTTCTCGCCTGCCCGAAGGCGTCATCGGCGTTGCCGGTGATTTGTTCAACAAAGACTGCCCGGCCACTTGGCCAATCGGTGCCGTGGATTACCTGGTGTACTGCGCGGCGGCCACCGATCACGACGAAGCCGGTTACCGTGCTGCCTATGTCCAGGGCCTGGAGCATGTGCTGGAGTGGCTTAACGACTATGGGCAGGTGCCCAATCGCCTGCTGTTCGTCTCCAGCAGCAGTGTTTACGGGCAGCAGGAAGGCGAGTGGGTCGACGAAGCTTCGCCGACGGTGGCGGCGGGCTATTCCGGACGTGTGATGCTAGAAGCCGAGCAACTCGCGCTCAAGAGCAGTATCCCGGCCAGTGTGGTGCGTTTGACCGGCATTTACGGCCCTGGCCGTGAATGGCTGCTGACGCAGGTGCGCCGGGGTTATCGTGTGGCGGTCGAGCCACCGTTGTATGCCAACCGGATTCATGCGGACGATGCCGCAGGGTTGATGGCGTGCCTGCTTGAGGCGGATCGACGTGGCGTGGCGCTGGATGATGTCTACATCGGCGTCGATGACGAGCCGGCAGCGCTGGCGGATGTGGTGGGCTGGTTGCGCGGGTATCTGGGTGTGACCGAATGGGACGACGACGCCACCGTACGTCGCACTGGCAGCAAGCGCTGCAGCAATGCGCGCGCAAAAGCCTTGGGCTGGACGCCGAAGTATCCGAGTTTTCGCGAGGGGTATGCGGCGATTCTGGAAGGTCGCTGCTGACGTTCAGGCACTCTGAAACAACTGTGGGAGCAAGCTCGCTCCCACACTGTTTTGTGGTGCTTTTAACGGGCGCTTATTGCTTTTCCAGCAGCCACTTGCGCTCGCCCGGCGTAAACGAAGGCATCTCGTCCGCCTGCGCTGTGTTCACGGCCTGGAAAATCTCCAGCTCCTTGCCCTTGCGCGCAAAGATCCAGGCGTTGCCCTGGCCATTGAGTTGCAGCCACATGTTGTCGTTGCCGCCGCTCATGGATGCGCAATCGCCCGCCAGGCACAGCGCATAGCGATCGCTACCCGGCAAGCCGGTCACCTGGCCGTCGGCCTGGAATTGAACCGTGCTGCCTTCGCCGGGGCCGCTGGCGATAGTCCAGCCGCCGCCCAGGTAGGCTGAATACAGTGCACGTTCGAAACTGGCACCGATCGGAGCGCCCTCCGGCACCGGGACCTGAGTGCGGTCGAAGACCTGTTCGGGCTCGTTGTCGCTGGCGGACTGGCTCAGTTGCTTGCCGTCGCGCTTCAGCTCACTGGCCGAGCTGCCATAAAAGTCGACTTTCCAGGTGCCGGATTCTTCACCCAGCAGCTTGCCGTCGACGTTTTCAAAACCGTTGGTGTAGCGGGCCTGACCGGCCTTGGTGTTGATATCCCATTCCAGGTTCGGGCCATAGGCCTGGAGCGCTTCGCGCAGGGGGACACCTTTGGCGGCAGCATCGATCGCCACCTGGTTGATCCAGGTGCCGCTGATATCACGGTCGGCAGGGTTGCTGGCACATCCGCCCAGGAACAGGGCGAGCAGCGAGAGAACAAGCGCGTTGCGCATGGTGGAATCCTTTCAAGCTTTCTTTACAGCAGAGCAGTCGGCGCAGCCCGGGGCTGCGCCGTACGCATTACTCGATGACCAGGATGGCATCCATTTCAACCTGCGAACCCTTTGGCAGGGCTGCTACGCCGATGGCGGCGCGAGCAGGGTAAGGCTGGTCGAAGTACTTGCCCATGATCTCGTTGACCTTGGCGAAGTGGCTCAGATCGGTGAGGAAGATGTTCAGCTTGACGATGTCCTTGAACGAACCACCAGCGGCTTCAGCTACGGCCTTGAGGTTCTCGAACACCTGGACGGTCTGGGCTTCGAAGCCTTCAACCAGTTCCATGGTTTTTGGGTCCAGGGGAATCTGACCCGACATGTAAACGGTGTTGCCAGCCTTGATCGCCTGGGAGTAAGTACCGATGGCGGCCGGGGCCTTGTCGCTGGTGATAACAGTCTTGGTCATGTATGACTCCTTGTAAGGACGGGCTTAGGCGCGCATGCGGGTGATGCGGATCACCCCGGTCAGGGCGCGCAGTTTCTTGATCACGCGGGCCAGGTGCACACGGTCGTGTACGCTGACCACCAGTTGGACCACGCTGATGCGACCATCGCGTTCGTCCATGCTGATTTTCTCGATGTTGCCGTCGGCGGCGTTGACGCTGCTGGCCAGCAGGGCGATCAGGCCACGCTGGTGCTCCAGCTCGACGCGTAGCTCGACGTTGAATTCGCCGGTGACATCCTTGGCCCACGAGAGCTGAATGCATTTTTCCGGGTTGTGGCGGATCTCGCTGATATTGCGGCAGTTGTCCAGGTGCACGACCATGCCTTTGCCGGCGGACAAGTGGCCGACAATCGGGTCGCCCGGGATCGGCGTGCAACACTTGGCGTAGCTGAGCACCAGGCCTTCGGTGCCGCGAATCGCCAGCGGGCCTTCAGGGCTTGGCAGCTGTTCGCCTTCGCCCAGCAACCGGCGGGCCACCACATAGGCCATGCGATTGCCCAGGCCGATGTCTTCCAGTAAGTCTTCGATCAGTTCCAGGCGGTACTCGACGAGCATGGCCTTGACGCGCTCGGCCGGGATTTTCTCCAGCGCGCTGTCGAAACCGTTGAGGACCTTGTTCAGCAGGCGCTCGCCGAGGCTGATGGATTCGGAGCGGCGTTGCAGTTTCAGTGCGTGGCGAATGTGCGTGCGCGCCTTGCCGGTGACCACGAAATTGAGCCAGGCCGGGTTCGGCCGAGCGCCGGGGGCACTGACGATCTCGACCGTGGAACCGCTTTGCAGTGGCTCGGACAGCGGCGCGAGTCGACGATTGATCCGGCAGGCAATGCAGCTGTTGCCCACGTCGGTGTGCACCGCGTAAGCGAAGTCGACCGCCGTGGAGCCTTTGGGCAGCTCCATGATCCGGCCTTTTGGCGTGAAGACGTAGACCTCGTCCGGGAACAGGTCGATCTTCACACTCTCGATGAATTCCAGCGAGTTGCCAGCGCGTTGCTGCATTTCCAGCACGCCTTTGACCCACTGGCGGGCGCGGGCATGAGTGCCTTTGGGCTGTTCGTCACCGCTGGACTTGTAGAGCCAATGGGCGGCGATGCCGTTGTTGGCCATTTCTTCCATTTCGCGGGTGCGGATCTGGATCTCGATCGGCACGCCGTGCATGCCGAACAGCGTGGTGTGCAGCGACTGATAGCCGTTGGCCTTGGGGATCGCGATGTAATCCTTGAAGCGTCCCGGCAATGGTTTGTACAAATTATGTACAGCACCCAGCACGCGGTAGCAGGTATCGACCTTGTCGACGATAATCCGGAACGCATAGACGTCCATGATCTCGTTGAAGGCTCGACGCTTGCCGCGCATTTTCTTGTAGATGCCGTAGAGGTGTTTCTGGCGACCGCTGACCTCGCCCTGGATGCCGTCGATGGCCAGGCAGTGGCTCAAGGACTCTTCGATCTTGTTGACGATTTCCTTGCGATTGCCCCGGGCGCGCTTGACGGCCTGGTAGATGCGCGCGGAACGCATTGGGTGCATGGCCTTGAAGCCGAGGTCTTCGAATTCTATGCGGATGGCGTGCATGCCCAGCCGGTTGGCGATGGGTGCATAGATTTCCAGGGTTTCCTTGGCGATGCGGCGGCGTTTTTCGCCGGACAACACTTCCAGGGTGCGCATGTTGTGCAGGCGGTCGGCCAGCTTGACCAGGATCACACGAATGTCGCGTGCCATGGCCATGGCCATTTTCTGGAAGTTTTCGGCCTGGGCTTCGGCCTTGGTCTCGAAGTTCATCTGGGTCAGTTTGCTGACCCCGTCGACCAATTCGGCCACGGTTTCGCCGAACTGCGCTTGCAGCGCTTCCTTGGCAATCCCGGTGTCTTCGATCACGTCATGCAGCATCGCGGCCATCAGGCTCTGATGGTCCATGTGCATGTCGGCAAGAATGTTCGCAACCGCGAGTGGGTGCGTTACGTACGCCTCGCCGCTACGGCGGCGTTGGCCGTCGTGGGCTTGTTCGGCGTAGAAATACGCTCGGCGGACCAGGTTGACCTGGTCTTTGCCGAGGTAGGTCGATAAGCGATCGGCGAGGGCGTCTATGCTCGGCATGATATCTCCTGCCGTAAGCTTTTATCCCGCGCCGTGCTACGTCGACCAGGCATAGGCTTAGACGGCCTCGTTGGACTCGTCCTCGAATGCAGCAAAAAGCGGTTCATCTTCAACGATTTCGGCTTCGGCGATAGCTGCGTAGTCGATCAGGCCTTCAGCGATTTCGCGCAGGGCGACAACGGTAGGCTTGTCATTTTCCCATGCTACTTTCGGCTCTTTGCCGCCGGTGGCCAGTTGACGGGCACGCTTGGTAGAGAGCATGACCAGCTCAAAGCGGTTATCCACGTGTTCTAGGCAGTCTTCAACGGTTACGCGGGCCATGGTCTTCCTCGTAGCAAATGCAATATGCGCGCTGCCCGGATGGGCGAGCGGACTCAACAGTTTAAAAAATCACCAGCGATTAGGGAAGCGCTGATTTTTTGACCAAGCCCTTCAACGCGCTGCAAGTGCCAATGTAAAGCCCTTGCAGCAGTTTTGGGAAGAGCTGATTAACCGAGCAATTCAGCGAGCAATTTGCCGTGACGCTGCTGCTGGCGCTTCTGGATCAGCTGATTGGCGCGGAAAATCGCCTTCAGATCGTGCAGCGCGTGGGCGAAATCGTCGTTGATGATCAGGTAGTCGTAGTCGACATAGTGGCTCATCTCGCTGACGGCTTCACGCATGCGACCGTCGATGATCTCGTCGCTGTCCTGGCCGCGATTGGTCAGGCGCTGGTGCAGGGCCTGCAATGACGGCGGCAGAATGAAGACCGAGCGGGCCTGAGGCATCAGCTTGCGCACTTGCTCGGCACCTTGCCAGTCGATTTCCAGAATCAGGTCGTGGCCTTCGTCCAGGGTTTGCTGCAGGTGGCTTTGCGAGGTGCCGTAGAGGTTGCCGAACACTTCGGCGCGCTCGAGGAAGTCCCCGTGCTCGATCATCTTCACGAACTCGCTGCGGTCGACGAAGTGATAGTTCACGCCATTCACTTCACCGGGGCGCATGGCGCGGGTGGTGTGGGAGACCGAGACGCGGATCTCCGGATTGGCGTCGGTCAGGGCCTTGACCAGGCTGCTCTTGCCCGCGCCCGAAGGGGCGGAAATGATGTACAGGGTGCCAGTGCTGTGGGTCATGTCGGGGTTGCCTTACTCAATATTCTGCACTTGTTCGCGCATCTGCTCGATCAACACCTTGAGGTTGACCGCAGCCTGGGTGCTGCGCGGGTCGAAGGCTTTGGAGCCCAGTGTGTTGGCTTCGCGGTTGAGTTCCTGCATCAGGAAGTCCAGGCGTCTGCCGGCAGCGCCAGCGGATTTGAGTACCCGGCGAACTTCGATGATGTGGGTGCTCAGGCGATCCAGTTCTTCGGCGACGTCGCTTTTTTGCGCGAGCATGACCATTTCCTGCTCCAGGCGCTGCGGGTCCATCTCGGCCTTCATGTCGGCGAAGCGGTCGAGGACTTTCTGGCGCTGGGTGGCGAGCATTTGCGGGACCAGTTCGCGCAGGGTCACCACGTCTTCTTCGATGGAGCTCAGGCGCTCGTTGATCAGCCGCGCCAGCTCCGCGCCTTCGCGCTCACGGCCGGCCTTCAGTTCCTTGAGGCCCTGATTGAACAGTGCCAGCGCTTCGGCGTTCAGGGCTTGCGGGTCGGTGGCATCGCCTACCAGTACGCCGGGCCAGGCCAGAACTTCCAGAGGGTTCAGCGCGGCCGGGCTTTTGATCAGGCTGGCGATGGTCTCGGCGGCGGCGACCAGTTGCGCGGCGCGCTCCTGATCGATTTGCAGCGCTTTACCGGTGTTCTCTTCGGTGAAGCGCAGGGTGCATTCGAGTTTGCCCCGCGATACGCCCTGGCGCAGGGCTTCACGCACAGCGCCCTCGAGGTCGCGAAAGGACTCCGGCAGGCGCAGGTGGGGTTCCAGGTAGCGGCTGTTGACCGACCGCAGTTCCCAGCTCAGGGTGCCCTGGACGCCGGCTTTTTCGACGCGGGCGAAGGCGGTCATGCTGTGCACCATGGCGGTACCTCGCAAGGCAGATCGGCACAGAACTGTGGTTCCGGGAATCCGATATCAATGAATTAAAGCCGACTGGCAGCAAAGGCGCAGGATTGTAGCGCAGTGGTGCGGATGCGCCCAAACACACGGTATGACAAACAGCAGCAGGCCTGCTCCGGCGTGCGGTGCAGAGCCTTCGGTCGTCGGCGGATTTTTTTAGAAGTGCCCAGTGACGGCCGGCGGCTCTATAATGCTCCGCAGTTTTCCGTCCCCAGTACAGGTACTCCCTATGATACGTCCAAGTGGTCGCGCTGCCGATCAGCTCCGCTCGATCCGCATCACCCGCAACTACACCAAACACGCCGAGGGTTCTGTGCTGGTCGAGTTCGGCGATACCAAGGTCATCTGCACCGTCAGCGTTGAACCGGGCGTACCGCGTTTCCTGAAAGGCCAGGGCCAGGGTTGGTTGACTGCCGAGTACGGCATGCTGCCGCGCGCTACCGGCGAGCGTAACCAGCGGGAAGCCAGTCGTGGCAAGCAAGGCGGGCGCACCCTGGAAATCCAGCGTCTGATCGGTCGCTCCCTGCGCGCGGCGCTGGACATGTCCAAGCTGGGCGACGTCACCCTGTACGTTGACTGCGATGTAATCCAGGCCGATGGCGGCACCCGCACTGCTTCGATCACCGGCTCCATGGTTGCGCTGATCGATGCCCTGAAAGTCATCAAGAAGCGTGGCGGCCTGAAGGGCGGCGACCCGGTCAAGCAAATGATCGCTGCTGTTTCCGTGGGCATGTACAAGGGTGAGCCAGTGCTCGACCTCGACTACCTGGAGGACTCGGCTGCCGAGACCGACCTGAACGTGGTGATGACCAGCGCTGGCGGTTTCATCGAAGTCCAGGGCACTGCCGAAGGCGCGCCGTTCCAGCCTGAAGAGCTGAACGCCATGCTGGAGTTGGCGAAGAAAGGCATGAACGAAATCTTCGAACTGCAAAAGGCCGCTTTGGCCGACTGACCGGACTGCTCCAGGCAAGGAGGACACCATGAGTGACGAGCAACTGCCGCTGCCAACGCCGAGCCAAGAGGTGCGTCAGTGGGCGATGTTCTGCCACTTGTCCGCCTTGTTGGGTATCTGGATTCCGTTCGGCACGATCATCGGCCCGCTGATTCTCTGGCAAATGAAGCGCGAGATGGACCCGTTCATCGATGCCCAGGGCAAGGAAGCGCTGAATTTTCAGATCACCGTCGCGATCGCCTCGGCTATCTGCTTCCTGCTGATGCTGTTGATTATCGGGTTCTTCTTGTTTGGCCTGATCGCGATCGGTGCGCTGGTGCTGACGATCATAGCCGGGGTGAAGGCCAATGAAGGTCAGCCTTATCGGTATCCGTTCACTTGGCGGTTGATCAAGTAATCCAAGGCGCTGGATGCTGTTTCAAATGTAGTTCGCTGCAACTCAAAACAAATGCCCAGACATGTCGGGGCATTTGTTTTTCTGGAATCAGATTAATCTCTATTATTACGTGTTTGGTCGCTCGCTATTCAAACTAAGTTAATTCTTGCACATAATATTTTTTACACGTTTAGACACAAACTGCAAAGCTCAGTGCCGCTTGTATGCTTGGCATTTGGACTTGGCGGTTGATAAGGTTGCCCCCAGTAATATTCATCAAGAAATATTTCGATATATTCAGACCATTGACGGCCTCTGAATCTAATACCAATCAGTGTTGAGATCCATCAACCTGTTCAAGAGGCGTGTCCAGGTAAAAAGTTCGCCCCTGAATATATAAGCAAGAATATCAAGAATGCTTCAGCTCGATTTTTATGGAACATTAGTAGCGGCCTCTTTAGTACTTTTGCTGGGGCGTGGGCTTGTCACACGTGTCGGCTTTTTACGCGCCTACAATATCCCCGAACCTGTAGCGGGCGGCCTGGTAGTTGCCTTGGTTCTCTTGGCTTTGCGCGGCTTTGATGTTGAGGTCCGGTTCGACACTTCGTTGCAGACACCCCTGATGTTGGCGTTTTTCGCCACCATTGGCTTGAGTGCAGACTTCGCCAGCCTGAAGAAGGGCGGACGGGTAGTGGGTGTTTTCATACTGGCGGTCACCGGGCTTTTACTGGTCCAGAATGCCATGGGTATCGGTCTTGCGAGTCTCTTGGGGCTCGATCCCTTGATGGGCCTGCTGACAGGCTCGGTTACGTTGGCCGGCGGTCACGGTACGGGGGCTGCGTGGGGGGCTACGTTCAGTGAGAAGTACGGTCTGGCATCTGCCTCCGAGCTTGCGATGGCCTCTGCGACGTTTGGATTGGTGCTGGGCGGATTGATCGGTGGGCCAGTTGCTCGCCACCTCATCAAGCGCGTACAAGTACCGGGATGCGTTGATCAAGAAAAGCCACGGGTGCCAAAAGGCTTTGAACAGCCGAACAAAGAGCGCTCGATCACACCTTTTTCGTTTATCGAGACGCTCGCGCTGATCGCCGTCAGCCTGCTGGCAGGTACTCTTCTGAACGAGATGCTCCACGGAAGCGCATTCGAGTTGCCGACGTTCGTTTGTGTCTTGTTCGTGGGGGTGCTTTTGCGAAACGGGCTTTCAGCGCTTGGCTTGTATCAAGTGTTTGAGCGTGAAGTCTCCGTGCTTGGGAACGTCAGTTTGTCACTGTTTCTGGCAATTGCTCTCATGTCACTCAAACTCTGGGATCTGGCCGCATTGGCTTTGCCGATCTTCATTATCCTGGCGGCGCAAACGCTGGTCATGGCGCTGTTTGCAATGTTCGTGACGTTCAGGGTCATGGGTAGTAACTACGATGCGGCTGTACTGGCGGCAGGACACTGCGGTTTTGGACTGGGGGCCACGCCAACTGCCATCGCTAACATGCAAGCGGTGACGCAACGCTACGGGCCTTCGCAGATAGCGTTCCTGGTGGTGCCCATGGTGGGCGCTTTCTTCATCGACATCATTAATGTCATTGTGATCAAGTTGTATCTCGCTCTGCCGTTTTTCACCGCGGCTTGAAGTTCAGGTCGATGGGAACCTCTGGATAGAGCGCATAAAAAAATGCCCGTATCTTGCGATACGGGCTTTTTTCGACCATCTGTCTGACTGTTCAGTGAAAAATCACTTAGATCGTCAGCGTCCAGTCGTAGTCCACGATCAGCGGCGCGTGTTGCGAGAACCGCGGCTGGCGTGGCAGACGTGCGCTGCGTACGAAGCGGCGCAGGCCCGGCGTCAGCAGTTGATAGTCGAAGCGCCAACCGAGGTTGAGCATCTCCGCCTGTTCGTTATCCGGCCACCAACTGTACTGGTCGCCTTCCCGGCTGACTTCCCGCAGGGCGTCGACATAACCCATGTTGCCGACAATCTCGTCCATCCAGGCACGTTCAGGTGCCAGGAAGCCCGGAGATTGCTGGCTGTCGCGCCAGTTTTTGATATCCAGCTTCTGTTGCGCCACGTACAGCGAGCCACAATAAATGTACTCGCGACGCTTGCGTCGCTGTTTATCCAGATAACGGGCGAAGTCGTCCATTAGCTTGAACTTCTGGTTCAAGTCTTCATCGCCGTTCTGCCCCGAAGGGAGCAGTAAGGTCGCGATGCTGACCTTGTCGAAATCGGCTTGCAGGTAGCGCCCGTAGCGGTCGGCCGTCTCGAAACCGAGACCGCTGATGACAGCCTTCGGTTGCAGCCGCGAATACAAAGCCACGCCACCTTGGGCGGGGACTTCGGCATCGCAGGCATAAAGGAAGTATCCATCCAGTTGGAAGGCTGGATCGTCCAGTTCAAAGGCGGAGGCGCGGGTGTCCTGCAGGCAGATGACGTCGGCATTCTGTGCTTGCAGCCAACTGAGCAAACCACGCTCGACTGCAGCCTGAATACCATTGACGTTCACACTGATGATCCGCATAAATGGCCCCAAAAATCGCGTGCGTGTATGATACACGGCGTCAAGCTAATTAGCTAAATCCGTGGTATTTGGGGTTTTTTCATGCAAGCGTATCAGCGCGATTTCATCCGTTTTGCCATCGATCGCGGCGTTTTGCGCTTCGGTGAGTTCACCCTGAAGTCCGGGCGCACCAGTCCTTACTTCTTCAATGCCGGCCTGTTCAACTCGGGTTCGGCCCTGGCGCAGCTGGGTCGTTTCTACGCCGCCGCCATTGCCGAGAGCGGCATTCCCTTCGACGTGCTGTTTGGCCCGGCCTACAAGGGCATTCCGTTGGCGGCGACCACCGCCGTGGCCCTGGCCGAGCATCACAACCGTGACCTGCCATGGTGCTTCAACCGCAAGGAAGCCAAGGCTCATGGCGAAGGCGGCAGCCTGGTTGGCGCACCGCTGACCGGCAACGTACTGATCATCGACGACGTGATCACCGCCGGTACCGCGATCCGTGAGGTGATGCAAATCATCGCTTCTCAGGACGGCGCAAAGGCCGCCGGCGTGCTGATCGCCCTGAACCGTCAAGAGCGCGGCAACGGCGAGCTGTCGGCGATCCAGGAAGTCGAGCGTGACTTCGGCATCCCGGTGATCAGCATCGTTTCGCTGAACCAGGTGCTGGAGTTCCTGGCGGATGATCCACAGCTCAAGCAGCATCTGCCAGCCGTGGAAGCTTACCGCGCCCAATTCGGTGTTTGATCTGACACTGGCGTTACCTGTTTAATCGCCATCGCTGGCAAGCCAGCTCCTACAGAATCGGTGATATCTCTGTAGGAGCTGGCTTGCCAGCGATTGAAGCACCGCGGTTAATCAGGTGAACATCTGTGCAAAAAAAGACCCCGCTCAGCCAGGCTGAGCGGGGTCTTTTTGTTTGTGCGATCGCTTAGTGACGCTTGCGATTGCTGATCAGGGTCCCCACGCCGGTATCGGTGAAGATTTCCAGCAGGATCGCGTTCGGCACGCGACCGTCGATGATCAGCGAGCTACCCACTCCGCCCTGGACCGCTTCCAGTGCACAACGGATCTTCGGCAGCATGCCGCCGTAGATGGTGCCGTCGGCGATCAGTTCGTCGACCTGCGCGGTGCTCAGGCCGGTCAGGACCTTGCCAGACTTGTCCATCAGGCCGGCGATGTTGGTCAGTAGCATCAGCTTCTCGGCTTTCAGCGCTTCGGCGACTTTACCGGCCACCAGGTCAGCGTTGATGTTGTACGACTCGCCGTTGGCGCCGACACCGATGGGCGCGATCACCGGAATGAAATCACCCTTGACCAGCAAGTTCAGCAGGTCGGTGTTGATCCCGACTACTTCGCCCACATGGCCGATGTCGATGATTTCCGGGGTGGTCATCTCCGGGGTCTGGCGAGTAACGGTGAGTTTCTTCGCACGAATCAGCTCGGCGTCTTTACCGGTCAGGCCGATGGCGCTACCGCCATGACGGTTGATCAGGTTGACGATGTCCTTGTTGACCTGGCCACCCAGGACCATTTCCACTACGTCCATGGTCGCGGCGTCGGTGACGCGCATGCCGTCGACGAAATGGCTTTCGATCGACAGGCGCTTGAGCAGGTCACCGATTTGCGGGCCGCCACCGTGAACCACCACCGGGTTGATGCCTACGGCCTTCATCAGCACGATGTCGCGGGCGAAGCCGGTTTTCAGCTCCTCGCTTTCCATCGCGTTGCCGCCGTATTTGATCACCAGGGTCTTGCCGACATATCGGCGGATGTAAGGCAGCGCTTCGGACAGGACCTTGGCGGTGTTGGCGGCGGCTTCGCGTTCGAGGGTCATTCAGGGCTCCGGGTGAATCAGAACGGTAGTTGGAGATCAGGTGCAACACGCTTCAACTGGACTTTGAATACGTCCTTGATGCGCTGCAATTCAGCCTCGTCATCGGCCTCGAAACGCAGCACCAGCACCGGTGTGGTGTTGGACGCGCGTACCAGGCCCCAGCCTTTGGCGTAGTCGACTCGCACGCCGTCAATGGTGGTCAGGTCGGCGCCTGCGCCCCACTGCGCGTCGTGCAGTGCATCAATGATGCTGAATTTGCTCTCTTCGGTCACATGGATATTGATTTCCGGCGTAGAAATATCATTCGGGAAGGTCGCAAACAGCTCTTCGGCCGAGGATTTTTCCTTGCTGAGAATTTCCAGCAACCGCGCGGCGCTGTAGATGCCGTCGTCGAAACCGAACCAGCGCTCCTTGAAGAAGATGTGCCCGCTCATTTCGCCGGCCAACAGGGCGCCGGATTGTTTCATTTTCTTTTTGATCAACGAGTGACCGGTCTTCCACATTAGCGACCGGCCGCCGTACTCCTTGATCAGCGGAATCAGGCGGCGGGTGCATTTGACGTCGAAGATGATCTCGGCGCCGGGGTTGCGCGCCACCACGTCACGCGCGAACAGCATCAGCAGGCGGTCCGGGTAGACGATGCTGCCGGTGTTGGTCACCACGCCCACTCTGTCGCCATCGCCGTCGAAGGCCAGGCCGATGTCAGCGTTGGTTTCCTTGACCTTGGCGATCAGGTCCACGAGGTTTTCAGGCTTGCCCGGGTCCGGATGGTGGTTCGGGAAGTTGCCATCCACTTCGCAGAATAGCGGGATGACTTCGCAGTTCAGCGCTTCGATCAGTTGCGGGGCGATCACGCCGGCCGCGCCGTTGCCGCAGTCGACAACCACTTTCAGGCGACGGGCCAGCTTGATGTCCTGGACGATTTCAGTGGTGTAGCGGTCGAGGATCTCGACCTGGGTGATGCTGCCTTGGCCACTGCTCAGGTCGTTGGTCTTGAGGCGGTCGTGCAGGGCCTGGATCTGTTCATTGGCCAGGGTGTCACCGGCAATGACGATCTTGAAGCCGTTGTAGTTAGACGGGTTGTGGCTGCCGGTGAGCATCACGCCGGATTTGCCGGCGAGTACGTTGGCGGCGTAGTAGAGCGCTGGCGTCGGGACCAGGCCGACATCACTGACGTGGCAGCCGCTGTCGGCGATGCCTTTGATCAACTGCGCGACCAGTTCCGGGCCGGACAAGCGGCCATCACGACCAACGGACACGTTCGGTTCGCCCTGGGCCAGGCTTTGGGAGCCGACGGCGCGGCCGATCCAGTAAGCGGTTTCAGCGTTCAGGAATTCCGGGACTGTGCCGCGGATGTCATAGGCGCGGAAAATGCTGTCAGGGAACTTGGGTGCGATTTTGGCCGGGGTGTTCATCTGTGGGAATGCTCCATCTCGAAAGTGGCTGGACAGGCCGCCGATTCATTCGGCGACAGGCTCAAACTGAAGGGTATGACGGCGTTTTCCACAGAGAGTTCGTGGTGTGAAAGGGCCATGACGCCCCCGATGGCAAGGGTTTGACCGGGCAATGCCTTGATTTCCGGAGCTAAACCTTGCAGATGACAATTTGAATTTTGTGGTGAGGGAACAGACCCTTCACCACAATGTATCCCTATTGAATCAACGAGTACCGGTATGACCGAAACCGCCAGTGCCACGCTCGGTTTCAACAAACGCTTCAACCATCTCGAAGTGAGCCTGCACCACCGGCACCAGCACCAGTTGCGCCAGGCGCTCGCCGACCGGCATGGTGAATTCGGTCTGGCCACGGTTCCAGCAGGAGACCATCAGTGGGCCCTGGTAGTCGGAGTCGATCAACCCCACCAGATTGCCCAGCACGATGCCGTGCTTATGGCCCATCCCGGAGCGCGGCAGAATCAGCGCCGCCAGGTTCGGATCACCGATATAGACCGACAGGCCGGTGGGAATCAGCACGGTTTCACCCGGCTTGATCACGGTGTCCTGTTCCAGCATGGCGCGCAGGTCGAGGCCGGCGGAGCCCGGTGTGGCGTATTGAGGCAGCGGGAATTCGGTACCGATGCGGGGGTCGAGGATCTTGGCTTGCAAAGCGTGCATGTAAATTAAACCTGGTTCAGACGTTCGGCGATAAAAGTGATCAGCTGGCGAGCAATCTTGCTCTTGCTGGTCTGGGCGAAGAGCGTGGCGTGAAGCTCACGGTCGATGACGCTGCAGGCGTTTTCTTCGCTGTTGAAGCCAATGCTCGGGTTGGCGACGTCGTTGGCGACGATCAAATCGAGGTTCTTGTCTTTCAACTTGCGCGCAGCGTAGTCGAGCAAGTGTTCGGTCTCGGCGGCGAAACCGACACTGAACGGACGGTCGGGACGGGTGGCGATGGTGGCCAGGATGTCCGGGTTTCGCACCATCTGCAGCAACAAGCCGTCACCATTCGTAGGATCTTTCTTGAGTTTCTGTGCGGCAACGACCTCCGGGCGGTAGTCCGCGACGGCTGCCGAGGCGATGAACAGGTCACAAGGAATCGCCGCTTCGCAGGCGGCCAGCATGTCTCGGGCGCTGACCACGTCGATGCGGGTGACGCGATCCGGGGTCGGCAGGTGCACGGGGCCGGTGATCAAGGTCACGCGGGCACCGGCTTCCACGGCGGCTTCGGCCAGGGCAAAGCCCATTTTCCCGGAGCTATGGTTAGTGATGTAGCGCACCGGGTCGATGTTTTCCTGGGTCGGACCGGCGGTGATCAACACGTGTTTGCCGGTCAGAGCCTGACGCTGGAAGCAGTCGGCGGCGCATTGGGCGAGGTCAGTGGCTTCGAGCATGCGGCCCATGCCGACGTCGCCACAGGCCTGGCTGCCGGAGGCCGGGCCGAAGGTCTTCAGGCCGCGACTTTCAAGGAGTTGCAGGTTGGCTTGGGTTGCCGGGTCGCGCCACATGGCCTGGTTCATGGCCGGGGCAACGGCGACTACGGCGTCAGTGGCCAGCACCAGGGTCGTCAGCAGGTCGTTGGCGATACCTTGGGCCAGGCGAGCGATCAGGTCGGCGGTGGCCGGGGCGATCAGCACCAGGTCGGCCCATTTGGCCAGTTCGATGTGGCCCATGGCCGCTTCGGCCGCCGGGTCCAGCAGGTCCAGGTGGACCGGGTGCCCGGACAGGGCCTGCATGGTCAGTGGGGTGATGAACTCCGCGCCGCCTCGGGTCATGACCACGCGCACTTCGGCGCCCTGATCGATCAGGCGGCGAACCAGGTCGGCGCTCTTGTAGGCAGCGATACCGCCGCCGACGCCCAGAACAATGCGTTTCCGATACAGCCGCTGCATAGGCCTGCCTTTCAATTCGTTGGTGACATACGTGGCGAAACCCCCTCCCCAGGGTGAATTCGCCCGCAAAAAAGATGGGCTACGATATCACAGCGACCGCTACGGAACAGCGGTGCCCACAGACAGGGAGGTGCTATGAGTATTCGCGATTGGCCGGCGGCGGAGCGGCCACGGGAGAGGTTGCTTGAACAGGGCTCGGGAAGCCTGTCGGATGCCGAATTGCTGGCGATTTTCCTACGAACAGGGGTGGTGGGCAAAAGCGCCGTCGATCTGGCGAGGCATCTGCTGAACCAGTTTGGCAGCTTGCGATTGTTGCTCGAGGCTGATCAGGAAACGTTCAGCAAGCAGTTGGGGCTCGGGCCGGCGAAATTTGCACAGTTGCAGGCTGCTCAAGAAATGAGCAGGCGGCATTTGGCTGAGCGGGCGCGCCAAAAGTCGGCACTGGAAAATCCTCAGGCTGTTCGTGAGTACCTGAAGTCGATGCTGCGCCATGAGCCACATGAGGTGTTTGGTTGTCTGTTTCTCGACTCCAAGCATCAGGTGCTGGCGTTTGAGGCGCTGTTTCGCGGTTCCATCGACAACACCAGTGTTCATCCACGAGAGGTGGTCAAGCGTGCCTTGGCAAACAACGCTGCGGCTTTGATCCTCTGTCACAACCACCCGTCGGGAAACACCGACCCCAGTCAAGCCGACCGGGTGCTGACCAAGCGCCTGCAGAAGGCGTTGGAGTTGATCGATGTGAGGATACTCGACCATTTCATCATCGGGGACGGCGATCCGTTGTCGATGGCTGAGTATGGGTGGATGTAGGCAGGATGCGAGAAGCACGCTTTCCATGCGGGAGCGAGTTTGCTCGCGATGGAGTCGGCACATTCAGCATTGATGTTGCCTGAAAGTCCGCTATCGCGAGCAAGCTCGCTCCCACAGGTTTTGTGTAGCGGTTGGTTTATTTGATATTGACCTTGGAATAGTCCTGCCGCCCGAACGGGCTGACCGAGTAGCCTTCGACATCCTTGCGCGTCAACGCGAAGGCGGTCGGGTGGGCCAGCGGCAGCCACAATGCCTGCTGCTGGATCTGAGACTGTGCCTGTTCGTAGAGCTTGGTACGCACGCCTTGCTCGCCGGTGGTTTTGCCGGCGCTGATCAGCTTGTCCAGATCCTGGTTGCAGTAACGGGCGAAGTTGGTCCCGGACTTGACCGCGGCGCAGGAAAACTGCGGCGTGAGGAAGTTGTCCGGGTCACCGTTGTCGCCAGCCCAGCCCATGAACAGTAAGTCGTGCTCACCAGCCTTGGCGCGGCGGATCAGCTCGCCCCATTCGATCACGCGGATTTCGGCCTGAATGCCGATTTCCGCAAGGTCAGACTGCAGCAGTTGAGCGCCGAGGCTCGGGTTGGGGTTGAGCAGGCTGCCGGAAGGGCGGGTCCAGATGGTGGTCTGGAAGCCTTCCTTGAGCCCGGCCTTGGCCATCAGCGCCTTGGCCTTCGCGATGTCATGCGGATAACCCGGAAGGTTTTTCGCGTAGCTCCAGGTGTTCGGCGGATACGGACCGTTGGCTGCTTCGGCGGTGTCTTCGAACACGGCTTTGATGTAATTGGCCTTGTCGAAGGCGAGGTTGATGGCTTGGCGCACTTCTGGCTTGTCCAGCGGCGGATGCTGGCTGTTGATGCCGACGAATGCGGTCATGAATGCGTCAGTCTTTTCGACTTTCAGGGTTGGCTCTTTCAGTGCTTCCTGTACGTCCAGGGGCTTGGGCGACAGGGCGATCTGGCATTCATTGCGACGCAATTTCTGCAAGCGTACGTTGGCGTCTGGCGTGATGGCGAAGATCAGCGGATCTACGGAGGGTTTGCCGCCGAAGTAGTCGGGGTTTGCCTTGTAGCGAACCGAGGCATCCTTCTGGAAGCGGGTGAACACGAACGGCCCCGTACCGATCGGCTGGCTGTTGAGCTTCTCGGGTGTACCGGCCTTCATCAGCTTATCGGCGTATTCGGCCGAATAGATCGAGGCGAAGCCCATGCTAAGGGTCGCCAGGAAGGTCGAATCCGGGTGGTCGAGTGTGAAGCGCACGGTCTGCGGATCGAGAGCGTCGATTTTCTTGATCAATGCCGGTAACTGCATCGATTGCGCATGCGGGAAGCCGCTTTGGGCGACCTTGTGCCACGCATTGGCCGGGTCGAGCATGCGGTCGAAGCTGAAAATCACGTCTTCGGCGCTCAAGTCTCGCGTTGGGGTGAAGTACTCGGTGCGATGGAATTTCACCTGCGGGTGCAACTTGAAGACGTAGGTCAGGCCGTCGGGGCTGACTTCCCAACTGTCGGCGAGGCTGGCGACCACTTTGCCACTGGCCGTGTCGAAGTCCACCAGGCGATTCATCAGCACATCGGCCGAAGCGTTGGTGGTGGTCAGCGAGTTGTACTGCACCACATCGAACCCTTCAGGGCTGGCCTCGGTGCAGACGCTCAGGGCGGCAGCAAAGGCCTGTGGACTCAGCAGAAGCGGGGCGAGCAACAGCGGTAGGGCAGCGAGGCGCATGGTCGGTTCCTTTACAGATCGAAGGCCCATCTGCAAGTGCAGTCTGGAAAAGGCTTACCCTAGTGGGCTCTTTTGCAAATGACTATCCCCTTTTTCATTTTGAGGGGACTATAGGCGACTGATTTTGCTGTGCAGCGGTTGATCAAAACCCCGGATTGGCCCGACGGTCGATTCTCTGCGACGAGCGGTCGGCATCGGCGATAGCCTTTGTCCAAGGCGCTCGGAGCCAGAAAAACGGGCTTTTTGTGAATTCAACGCACACCGAATGTTGTTGCTCTCCAGTCTTTCTGGTATAAAGCAGCGCTCTTTTCTAGGGGCCCGGTTCCTTCACTGTAGGTGTAGCCGGTAAGACCCTTAAAGAAACGCGGCGCCTGGCGCCAAATGACTGAGAGATTAAGCGGCCAACCCATGCCGGGTTGGGCATGTGGTTTTAGAGGGCTGAGGCATGTCTAGAGTCTGTCAAGTTACCGGTAAGGGTCCGGTGACTGGGAATAACATTTCCCACGCAAACAACAAAACCCGTCGTCGTTTCCTGCCGAACCTGCAGCATCACCGCTTCTGGGTTGAAGAAGAGAAACGTTTTGTGCGTCTGCGCGTATCTGCCAAAGGCATGCGCATCATCGACAAGCGTGGCATCAGTGTCGTGCTGGCCGAACTTCGTCGCGATGGCAAGGTTTAAGGGAGCTAATCATGCGTGAATTGATTCGTTTGATTTCGAGCGCCGGTACTGGTCACTTCTACACTACCGACAAGAACAAGCGTACTACTCCGGACAAAATCGAGATCAAGAAATATGATCCGGTTGTTCGCAAGCACGTGATCTACAAAGAAGGCAAAATCAAGTAATTGATTTTTCTCTCTTACGAAAAAGGCCCGTATCGCGAGATACGGGCCTTTTTTTTGCCTGTCGCTTAGGCTTTGTCTGTCAGGGCCCCTTCGCGAGCAACTCTTCAAGCCTTCTGTTCAAACGCCACATAAATCTTGCGGCATGGCTCCAGCACCTCCCAGGTGCCTTTGAATCCGGCGGGGATCACGAAGCGGTCGCCTGCGCGCAGGGTCTTGGCATTGCCGTCGCTGTCACGCAGCACCGAAACCCCTTGCTGGATCTCGCAGTATTCGTGCTCGGTGAAGTTCACTGTCCACTGCCCGACTGCACCTTCCCACACGCCAGCGTTCAACTGGCCACAAGGGCTGTTGTAGTGGTTGTAAACCGCTTGCTCCGGGTCGCCCTTGAGTACTTTGGCTGCATCTGGACGGTAGCGTTCGGCGGCGGTAGTGGCCTGGCTGAAGTCGACGACGTTCTGGATGTTCATTGTTGTTATCTCCCTTGATTGCGGCGCGAGTGGTAGAAAAGGTCAAAGTCTATGTTTATTAAAATGAACATCGCAAGGCCGTTTGCCGGCGTTATGTCAAATATATTGAAACATTAGGGGTGGCTGGTTTAGGGTGACGGTTGCCTTGGGCCGAAAAGCAGGCTGGCCGGGCAGAATTCCTGACAGCGCCCGCGAAGAACGCGGGTGTCGTATTCAATAAGAGGAGGACACTCGCATGACCACCCTGACCCGTGCCGACTGGGAACAACGTGCCCGCGACCTGAAAATCGAAGGCCGCGCCTACATCAATGGCGAATACACCGACGCCGTTTCCGGCGAGACCTTCGAGTGCATCAGCCCGGTCGATGGCCGTCTGCTGGGCAAGATTGCCAGCTGTGACGCCGCCGATGCCCAGCGCGCAGTGGAAAACGCCCGCGCCACCTTCAATTCCGGTGTCTGGTCGCGCTTGGCGCCGACCAAGCGCAAAGCCACCATGATTCGTTTCGCCGGCCTGCTCAAGCAGCATGCCGAAGAGCTGGCCCTGCTTGAAACCCTGGACATGGGCAAGCCGATCAGCGATTCCCTGTACATCGACGTTCCCGGCGCGGCGCAAGCCCTGAGCTGGAGCGGCGAGGCCATCGACAAGATCTACGACGAAGTCGCTGCAACCCCGCACGATCAATTGGGTCTGGTGACCCGTGAGCCGGTTGGCGTGGTCGGCGCCATCGTGCCGTGGAACTTCCCGCTGATGATGGCGTGCTGGAAACTCGGTCCTGCGCTGTCCACCGGTAACTCGGTGATCCTCAAGCCGTCCGAAAAATCGCCGCTGACGGCGATTCGCATCGCTGAACTGGCTGTCGAAGCCGGCATCCCGAAAGGTGTGCTGAACGTGCTGCCAGGTTACGGTCACACCGTCGGCAAGGCCTTGGCCCTGCACAATGACGTCGACACCCTGGTGTTCACCGGTTCGACCAAGATCGCCAAGCAGCTGTTGATCTACTCCGGCGAGTCGAACATGAAGCGCGTCTGGCTCGAAGCCGGCGGCAAGAGCCCGAACATCGTGTTCGCCGATGCGCCGAACCTGCAGGACGCTGCCGAAGCGGCTGCCGGCGCCATTGCGTTCAACCAGGGCGAAGTCTGCACCGCCGGTTCGCGCCTGCTGGTGGAACGTTCGATCAAGGACAAATTCCTGCCACTGGTGATCGAGGCACTGAAAACCTGGAAGCCGGGCAACCCGCTGGACCCGGCGACCAACGTCGGCGCGCTGGTCGATACCCAGCAGATGAACACCGTGCTGTCCTACATCGAGTCCGGTCATGCCGACGGCGCCAAGCTGGTGGCCGGTGGCAAGCGTACGCTCCAGGAAACTGGCGGCACTTACGTTGAGCCGACGATTTTCGACGGTGTGAGCAACGCGATGAAAATCGCCCAGGAAGAAATCTTCGGTCCGGTACTGTCGGTCATCGCATTCGACAGCGCCGAAGAAGCCATCGCGATCGCCAACGACACGCCGTACGGCCTGGCCGCGGCTGTGTGGACTGCCGACATCTCCAAGGCTCACCTCACCGCTCGCGCACTGCGTGCCGGTAGCGTGTGGGTCAACCAGTACGATGGGGGCGACATGACCGCTCCGTTCGGTGGCTTTAAGCAGTCCGGCAACGGTCGCGACAAGTCGCTGCATGCGTTCGACAAATACACCGAGCTGAAGGCGACCTGGATCAAGTTGTAAATCAGTGAGGGAGGCCTGTTGAGTAACAGGTCTCCCGGACGATGCAGATCCCTTGTGGGAGCGAGCCTGCTCGCGATAGCGGTGTAACAGTCGACATCAGTGTTGAATGTTGCTCCGTCATCGCGAGCAGGCTCGCTCCCACAATGTTTTGTGTTGCACATAAAAATATCCACAGGAGCGTGGAACATGCGTTGGGCGACTTACTTCGCCGTTTTGGCATCTGTCTTGAGTGTCGGCCTGGCTCTGGGTGTCAGTATGCCGCTGGTGTCATTTCGCTTGGAGAGTTGGGGCTACGGCTCGTTTGCCATTGGCGTGATGGCCGCGATGCCGGCCATCGGCGTCCTGTTGGGGGCGAAAATTTCCAGCCATCTGGCGGCGCGACTCGGCACGGCCAATCTGATGCGCCTGTGCCTGTGGGCCGGGGCGGTTTCGATCGGTTTGCTGGCGCTGTTGCCGAGCTATCCGATCTGGTTGGTCTTGCGGCTGATGATTGGGGTGATCCTGACCCTTGTATTCATTATCGGTGAAAGCTGGATCAATCAACTGGTGATCGAGGAGTGGCGCGGGCGGTTGGTGGCGCTGTATGGCAGCAGCTACGCATTGAGTCAGCTGGCCGGGCCTGTATTGCTGGGCTTCCTTGGCACCGAGCACGACTATGGCTTTTGGGTCGGTGTCGGTTTGCTGATGGCTGCTCCGTTTTTGTTGCTGGGCCGCAGTGGGGCGCCGAGCAGCGAGGCCAGCAGTGTGACCCTGCGTGATTTGCTTGAGTTCTGTCGTGGCCTGCCCGCGATTGCCTGGGCGGTGTCGCTGTTCGCCGCGTTCGAGGCCATGATTCTGACGCTGTTGCCGGTCTATTGCCTGCGCCAGGGCTTCACCACGGAAATCGCCCTGGCGATGGTCAGTACGGTGGTGGTCGGTGATGCGGTGCTGCAATTGCCGATTGGTGCGTTGGCCGATCGCTTGTCCCGCCGAGCGTTGTTTACCGGCTGCGCAGCAGTCTTGCTGCTGTCGAGCCTGGCGATTCCAATGCTGATCGACACGCTTCTGATCTGGCCGCTGTGGGTGTTGTTCGGCGCCAGCGCTGGCGGGTTGTTTACCTTGTCACTGATCCTGATTGGTGAGCGTTATCGCGACGACGCACTGGTACGCGCCAATGCGCATATTGCACAGCTGTGGGGGATTGGTTGTCTGGTCGGGCCGCTGCTGGCGGGCGCCGGCAGCCAGTGGATCAGCGGCCATGCGTTGCCGTTGCTGATGGCGGTGGGGGCTTTGGGCGTGTTGATCGTGGTGTCGCGGCAAGGGGCGTTTGGTGCGCCACAGCCGGCTTAGCGACGAGCGCGGAGTCTGTGGCGAGGGGGCTTGCCCCCGTTCGGCTGCGAAGCAGTCGTAAAAGCAAACAACCCTGTAAGTCAGACAAAATGCGATTGCAGGGTTTGGCACTGCTGCGCAGCGCAACGGGGGCAAGCCCCCTCGCCACAAAAGCCCTGTTGGCCCGAGATTACAACATCTTCTCCAGCCCAACCGTATTGCTCAGCCAGGCATTGAAGCGCCGCCACCAACTCCCTGGCTCCTTGGTCAGGGTGTGCATTTTTCCGTCGTCTTCAGTGGTCCAGACGATCTGGTCGTTTTCCAACTCCACCTGGTAGCTCAGGGCTGGCGCCATACCCTGCAGCGCCAATTCGCGGACCCGTGCGGCCAATTCCGGGCTGTCCACCAGCACGCCGACTTCGGTGTTCCACAGTACCGAGCGCGGATCGAAATTGAATGAGCCGATAAAGGATTTCTGCTGGTCGAAGATCATCGCCTTGCTGTGCAAGCTGGAGTCGGAGCCGCGATAGGAGCTGCTGGAAAACAGATGCGGCCCGCTACCGCTGCCGCCTCCTTCACCCGGCTGGCGGCGCAGTTCGTAAAGCTTCACACCATGCTCCAGCAGCGCTCTGCGATAGGGCGCGTAACCACCGTGTACCGCGGGAACGTCCGTGGCTTCCAGTGCATTGGTCAGCAGTTTCACCGATACGCCGGCATCGGCGCGCCCGGTCAGGTACACCAGCCCCGGTTGGCCGGGCACGAAGTAGGCCGAGATCATGATCAGCTCTTTGCTGACGTTATTGAGTTCAGGTGCGAGTTGGGTGGTCAGCAGCAACTGCGGATCGGGTTCGCCCTTGGACAATACCTTGCTCGGCGCATCCCACAATGCCTGGTTCCAGGCCCAGATCAGCTCGCGGCGCCAGATGTCCAGGCGCGGGTGCGTGGTGAAGGTCATCAGGTGCTTGTAGAGCGCGTGATTCTGTTTACGCGTTTGCGCCAGGGACTCTTCCAGTCGGGCCCGAGTATTTTCCAGGTCCTGGGGTGTGGGTTTGCTCGACAGGAACTCGTCGATCGGCTTGCTCAGGGCGCTGTTCCAGTACTGGTCAAAACTGTGCCCGAGTTGCTCGGCAACCGGGCCGACACCGAGCAGGTCGATGTCAGTGAAGTTCATGTTGGGTTCGGCATCGTAATACTCGTCCCCCAGATTACGCCCGCCGACGATGGCCATGCTGTTGTCCGCCAGCCACAGCTTGTTGTGCATGCGCCGATGTTGCTGCGACAGATTGAACAGCCGGCCCATGGTGCGTGTCACGCCGGTGCTGCGGCCAAGATTCAGTGGGTTGAACACGCGAATCTGGATCTGCGGGTGCGCGGCGAGGGTGGCAATGACCCGATCCAGGCCATCGCTGGCGGTATCGTCGAGCAGAACCCGCACCCGCACGCCCCGATCGGCGGCCTTGAGCAATTCCTCGATCAACATGCGTGTGCTGATGCCGTCGTGCACGATGTAGTACTGCAAATCGAGGCTGCTTTGGGCATTGCGGATCAGTTCGGCACGGGCGGTGAAGGCCTCGGTGCTGTCCGATAGCAGGCGAAAGCCCGATTGTCCTTTGTAAGGTGCGGCTTGCGCCTGGACCGAACGGCCGAATGCGGAGTCTGAGGCCGGCAGCGCCTGGCTCGGTTCGCGCTGAACGTCGAAGCTGGAGCATCCATCCAGGAACGCGGTGAGTAGCAGAATAATAAACAGGGGCTGTCTCACTCTCACGTGGGATCGTTCCGTTTGGCGGCGCAGATAGGCATATGGACGCTGATTCCCGAATAAAAGTCAGTCGCTGAACTGATCGGTTTCCGCCAGCAGTTTGATCGCTGCCGCGCCGACCTTGCGCACCGCTTCTTCGATCTGCGGTGTTGGTTTGGCAGCGTAGTTCATGCGCAGGCAATTGCGGTATTTGCCCGAGGCGGAAAAGATGCTGCCCACGGCAATCTGTACGCCCTGTTCGTGCAATGCACGATTCAGTTTCAGGGTGTCGAAGCCGTCCGGCAGTTCGACCCACAGCATGAAGCTGCCTTGCGGGCGACTGGCGCGGGTGCCGGCCGGGAAGTAGCGGGTTACCCAGTCGATCATCATGTCGCGATTGCGCTGGTATTGCGTGCGCATCCGCCGCAAATGCGGTTCGAAGTGCCCGCCCTTGAGGAACTCGGCGATGGCGATCTGCGGTTGTGGCGCGGTGGAGCCGGTGCTGATGTATTTCATGTGCAGCACCCGTTCCAGATAACGGCCGGGCGCGACCCAGCCAATACGCAGGCCTGGCGCCAGGGTCTTGGAAAACGAACTGCACAACAGGACGCGACCGTCCTCGTCGAAGGACTTGATCGTGCGTGGGCGCGGATAGGTATAGGCCAGTTCGCCATACACATCGTCCTCGATGATCGCCACGTCAAACCGCTGTGCCAGCGTCAACAACGCGCGTTTGCGCGACTCCGGCATGATGTAGCCCAGCGGGTTGTTGCAGTTGGGGGTCAACTGTATGACCTTGATCGGCCATTGCTCCAGGGCCAGCTCCAACGCTTCGAGGCTGATACCGGTCAGCGGATCGGTGGGGATTTCCAGGGCTTTCATGCCCAGGCCCTTGAGGGTCTGCATGGCGCCGTGGAAGCTCGGCGAGTCCACCGCCACAATGTCCCCCGGCTCGCAAATAGCGCGAACGCTGGTGGACAGCGCTTCATGGCATCCAGTGGTGACAACCAGATCGCTGGCACTCAGCTGGCAGCCGGAATCGAGCATCAGGCGAGCGATTTGTTCGCGCAGCTCGAGGTTGCCGTGGATGTTGTCGTAATACAGACCGGGCATGTCCTGCCGCCGGCTGATTCGCGCCAGATCGCGCAGCAGCGGCTTCATGGTCGGGCTGGTGATGTCCGGCATGCCGCGGCCCAGTTGCACCACATCTTTGCGCGGCACGGCGCGAATCAGTTCCAGCACTTGATCCCATTGAGAGATGTCCACCGGGCGTTGGGCCGGGCGACCGACCGCCGGCAAGTCCGGCAATTCACGACTGGCGGGAACAAAGTACCCGGATTTTGGCCGTGGCGTGGCCAGCCCACTGTCTTCCAGCACTCGATAGGCCTGTTGCACCGTGCTCAGGCTGACACCGTGCTCGACGCTCAGCGCCCGTACCGAGGGCAGCCGGTCACCGGGGCGATAGAAGCCCTGTTCGATACGTGTGCCGAGCAACTCGGCGAGGTTGACGTAAAGGGTCATTGTGCAGCCTCGATAGGGATGATTCGGTTAACCAGTACAGATCGGGCGAAAAATCGGGATTCAGTGGCGGAATCGGTAAATCTGTATGGATTTAATACAGATGCTTTGAATCTGTAATGCTTTTGCGCGCCCACGCATCATGGAACCTCTGGCTACCCAAGTAAACAGGAGCATCCAAGATGAACGGTTTGAGCGATGTGCGGCTGACATTACACAGTCAGGAACTGACGGCAGGGCAAACGGACAGTGCACGCAATGTGCCAATGGGCAACGCGTCGTCCGGTCTGAGTCGCTGGGATCTGTTCTGGCGTCGGCTGCATACGCGCAAGGCGTTGCTGGCGCTGACGACTGATCAGCTCAAGGATATCGGGCTGACGCGGGAGCTGGCGCTGGAGGAGGGGTTGAAGCCTTTCTGGCGGACCTGAGTTTTGCAGTGTTCTTTAGCGACATTCGCTGGCAAGCCAGCTCCTACGGTGATTGGTGGCGTTCACAAAATGTGTGTTCACCGCTGAACCCTGTAGGAGCTGGCTTGCCAGCGAAGGCGTCAGTTCTGGTGCCGCCAATCCTTCAGACCAACTCTTTTAGCCGATGCCACAACATCCCCAACGCCAGCAACGGCGAGCGCAAATGCTTGCCGCCGGGGAAGGTGATGTGCGGCACCCTGGCAAACAGATCGAAGCCGCCACTGTGCTGGCCGCTGATGGCTTCGGCCAGTAGCTTGCCCGCCAGGTGCGTGGCATTCACGCCATGACCGGAATAGGCCTGGGCGTAATACACGTTCGGCTGGTCCTTGAGTCGTCCGATCTGCGGCAGGCGATTAGCGCCGATGCCGATCATGCCGCCCCATTGGTAATCGATCTTCACTGCGCTTAGCTGCGGGAAAACCTCGAGCATTTTCGGACGCATGTACGCGGCGATGTCTTTCGGGTCGCGGCCCGAGTAATGGCAGGCGCCGCCAAACAGCAGGCGCCGGTCCGCCGAGAGCCGGTAGTAGTCCAGCGCCACTCGCTGGTCACAGACCGCCATGTTCTGCGGCAGCAAGGCGTGGGCCTGTTCTTCGCTCAGTGGTTCGGTGGCGATGATGTAGCTGCCGGCGGGCAGGACTTTGCCGCTGAGTTCCGGGTTGAGGTTATTGAGGTAGGCATTGCAACCCAGTACCAGGGTTTTGGCGCGCACCGAACCCCCGGCGGTATGGACCTTGACCTCGCGACCATAGTCGATGCGGGTCACGGCCGAGTGCTCGAACAACTGGATCCCCAGTCGTTGTGCTGCGGCTGCTTCGCCCAAGGCCAGGTTCAGTGGATGCAGGTGCCCCGAGCCCATGTCGATCAGGCCGCCGACGTAACGCGTGGAGCCGACCACGGTGTGCATCTCGTTGGCTTGCAGCAAGCGAGTCTCGTAGCGGTAACCGAGGCTGCGCAGCTCATCGGCGTCTTCGGCGAAACCTTCAAGGTCACGGGGTTTGTTGGCGAGGTCGCAATAACCCCAGGTCAGGTCGCAGCGGATCTGGAAGCGCTCGACCCGTTGCCGGACGATTTCCACGGCTTCCAGGCCCATGAGCTTCATCTGTCGTACACCTTCGACGCCGATGATGTTGGCAAATTGATCGAGGCCGTGGCCAACGCCGCGAATCAGCTGCCCGCCATTGCGTCCACTGGCGCCCCAGCCGATTTTATGGGCTTCAAGCAACACCACGCGCAGGCCGCGTTCGGCCAGCTCAAGCGCCGTGTTCAACCCCGAAAAACCGCCACCCACCACACAGACATCGGCCAGTACTTCGCCCTTGAGCGCGGGGTGCTCGGGCTGCGGCAGGCTGCTGGCGGCGTAGTAGGAAGCGGTGTGGTCCGCAGCAGGCTGTTGAGCACGGGCAATCATGTGCGTGATCCTGGTTCTGATGTTTAGAAAATTTGACGGAGCATAAGCCGGACCTTCCCGGACGGGCAACATTGGTCGGCTGGTGCTGTCTGGATCAGGGCTTTTGCGTCAGAATCCCGTTCTATTTCGCTATCGGTTACCGCTGCAATGAGCTGCAACAGCCAGACAATCCGCACATTGCGACAGCAGATTCCCTCGTTCGAGTGCGTCCCCGGCTGCCATGACTGCTGCGGGCCGGTGACCACCTCGCCCGAAGAAATGTCGCGCCTGCCGCGCAAGACCCGCGCCGAGCAGGATGCCGCCATGGAAGAGCTCAACTGTGTGCATCTGGGGCCGAACGGTTGCACGGTGTATGACGAGCGGCCGCTGATCTGCCGGTTGTTCGGCACCACCAAGACCTTGCCGTGCCCCAACGGGCGCGGGCCGGTGGAACTGATTCATCCGCGGGTGGAGAAGCAGGTGTTCGAGTATATGGCTTCGAACCGGCAGGTGTTGGTTTAAGCGCCACGAATCTCAGGAGTACCGAGTTGCCTCAATCGCGAGCAAGCTCGCACACAGGTTTCGGTGGTGGCCACACATCTTGAGAACAACCTCGATCATTGTGGGAGCGAGCTTGCTCGCGATGGGGCCTGAACAGGCACCGCAAAATCTCAATCCGGAATCGGCAACGTCAGGCTCTCTTTCACCTCTTCCATCACGATGTAGCTCTTGGACTCGCGCACATGCGGCAGCTTGAGCAGGATGTCGCCCAGCAATTTGCGGTACGAGGCCATCTCGGAAATCCGCGCCTTCACCAGGTAGTCGAAGTCCCCTGACACCAGGTGACACTCCAGCACATGAGGCAATTTCAGCACCGCACGTCGGAACTCTTCGAAAGTATCGCCGGATTTGTAGTCCAGGCTGATCTCCACGAACACCAGCAGACTACCCTTCAGGTGCTGCGGATTGAGCCTGGCGTTGTAGCCCATGATGATCCCCTCGCGCTCCAGACGCCGGACCCGCTCAGTACAGGGCGTGGTCGAGAGCCCGACCTTTTCTCCAAGCTCCGTAAAGGAAATCCGCCCGTCCGCTTGCAGGATCCGCAGGATGTTGCGGTCGATCTTGTCCAGCTCACGTTTGGTCTGAGTGTTGGTACGCATAGGGGATGCGCCTCCGTGAAAAGGGTTTTTGCCGAGAATTGTCGCCAAATATAGGCGCTTATATAGTGAAAAGCACTGGCAAATCTTTTTTACACTGCGCGCATCTAAAGCTCTGAATAACAAACGTCAGCGGTTAGCCGCGATGAGGGATATGAAAATGCGCGTCATGGTCTTGGGTAGCGGCGTCATCGGTACCACCAGTGCTTATTATCTGGCCCGTGCCGGGTTTGAAGTGGTGGTTGTGGACCGGCAGCCGGCTGCTGCCATGGAGACCAGTTTCGCCAACGCAGGCCAGGTCTCGCCGGGTTATGCCTCGCCGTGGGCCGCGCCGGGTGTGCCGCTCAAGGCCATCAAGTGGCTGCTGCAGCGCCATGCGCCACTGGCAATCAAGGCCACTGCCGACATCGACCAGTACCTGTGGATGACACAGATGCTGCGCAACTGCACCGCCAGCCGTTACGCGGTGAACAAGGAGCGCATGGTCCGTCTGTCCGAGTACAGCCGCGACTGCCTCGATGAACTGCGCGCCGAAACCGGCATCGCCTACGAAGGCCGCAGCCTCGGTACCACCCAACTGTTCCGCACCCAGGCTCAACTGGACGGTGCCGCGAAAGACATCGCCGTGCTGAAAGAGTCCGGCGTACCGTTCGAACTGCTCGACCGCGACGGCATTGCCCGCGTTGAACCGGCGCTGGCCAGCGTCACGGACATCCTCGCCGGTGCCCTGCGCCTGCCGAACGACCAGACTGGCGACTGCCAGATGTTCACCACCAAGCTCGCCGAAATGGCCGCAAACCTGGGTGTGCAATTCCGTTTCGGCCAGGACATTCAGCGCCTCGACTTCGCCGGTGACCGCATCAACGGCGTATGGATCGACGGCAAGCTGGAAACCGCCGACCGCTACGTGCTGGCGCTGGGCAGCTACTCGCCGCAACTGCTCAAGCCGCTGGGCATCAAGGCGCCGGTGTATCCGCTCAAGGGTTACTCCCTGACCGTGCCGATCACCAACCCGGCGATGGCCCCGACCTCGACCATTCTCGACGAGACCTACAAGGTCGCGATCACCCGTTTCGACAACCGCATCCGCGTTGGCGGCATGGCTGAAATCGCCGGTTTTGACCTGTCGCTGAACCCGCGCCGTCGCGAAACCCTGGAGATGATCGTCAACGATCTTTATCCTCAGGGCGGCGACCTGGCCCAAGCCAGCTTCTGGACCGGCCTGCGCCCGACCACGCCGGATGGCACGCCGATTGTCGGTGCCACTCCGTTCAAGAATCTGTTCCTGAACACCGGTCACGGCACGCTCGGCTGGACCATGGCGTGCGGCTCCGGTCGCTTGCTGGCTGACCTGATGGCGAAGAAAAAGCCGCAGATCAGTGCCGAAGGCCTCGATATTTCCCGTTACGGCAACAAAACCCAGGAGTCTGCAAAGCATGTCAGTCCAGCGCCAGCTCACCAATGAGCGCATGAGTCAGATCGTCACCCATAACGGCACGGTTTACCTGGCCGGACAGGTAGGCGATGACATGAACGCCGGGATTGAACAGCAGACCCGTGAAACCCTAGCCAACATCGAGCGTTTGCTCGATCTGGCGGGCACCGACAAGCACCATCTGCTGTCGGTGACGATTTACCTGAAAGACATCGACGCGCATTTCGAAGATATGAACGCGGTGTGGGACAAGTGGCTGCCGAAAGGCGTCGCTCCGGCCCGCGCCACGGTTGAATCGAAATTGTGCGAACCGGAAATCCTGGTTGAGCTGTCGGTTGTAGCCGCTCTGCCATAAGCCTGTCAGAAAAATCCCTCTCCCGGTGCTGTTGGTGGTTCACGCCGTCAGCCAGCGCCGGTTTTTCTTCCCGATAACCCGACCAGAAGTCTGCCGCCATGCGCCCAGCCCGTGCCCTTATCGACCTTCAAGCCCTGCGCAACAACTACCGAGTCGCCCGTGAGCTCACGGGGGCCAAAGCCCTCGCGGTGATCAAGGCCGATGCCTATGGCCATGGCGCGGTGCATTGTGCCCAGGCGCTGGAAGCCGAGGCGGACGGGTTTGCCGTGGCCTGTATCGAAGAGGCGCTTGAGCTGCGAGCGTCGGGCATCCGTGCGCCGATCCTGCTGCTGGAAGGCTTTTTTGAAGCCGACGAGTTGGCGCTGATCGTCGAGCATGATTTCTGGTGCGTGGTGCACTCGCTGTGGCAACTCGAAGCCATCGAGAAAGCCTCGCTGAGCAAACCAATCACCGTGTGGCTGAAACTCGATTCGGGCATGCACCGCGTGGGGCTGCATCCGGCGGATTATCAGGCGGCCTATAAACGGCTGCTGGCCTGCGGCAAGGTCGCGAAAGTGGTGCTGATGAGCCACTTTGCGCGTGCCGATGAACTGCACGAACAGGCAAGCAGCGAACAGGTGGCGGTATTTGAAGCGGCGCGCAAGGGTTTGTCTGCCGAGGTCAGCCTGCGTAACTCGCCGGCGGTGCTGGGCTGGCCGCAGATTCCGAGCGACTGGGTGCGTCCGGGCATCATGCTCTATGGCGCGACGCCCTTCGAAGAAGCCAATGAAGTGGCCTCGCGCCTGCAACCGGTCATGACCCTGGAATCGAAAGTGATCAGTGTGCGCGAGTTGCCGGCTGGCGAACCCGTCGGTTACGGCGCCAAATTCATCACCCCTAAACCGATGCGCATTGGCGTGGTGGCCATGGGTTACGCCGACGGCTACCCGCGTTTGGCACCGACCGGCACGCCAGTACTGGTTGCCGGGCAGCGCAGCCAGCTGATCGGCCGTGTGTCGATGGACATGCTCTGCATCGACCTGACCGATGTGCCGCAGGCCGGTCTCGGTTCGACCGTCGAGTTGTGGGGCAAAAACATCCTCGCCAGTGATGTGGCCATGGCCGCGGGCACGATTCCTTATCAGATTTTCTGCAACCTTCGTCGGGTACCACTGCTCTATTCCGGGGCTTAGTGCGCAAGGCTCCAGACCGGAAGTCGCCTCGCTGAGCAGGATTCAGGGCAAGGTGTTGTAAATACTGAACGCTGTCGCCATGATAACGCTCACTATTCCAACAATCCTGAATCCTGGAGGCGCAAGCTTTGGACGTCGGTGAACGACTGCAATCCATCCGTAGACTAAAAGGCCTTTCCCAGCGTGAGCTCGCCAAACGGGCGGGTGTCACCAACAGCACCATTTCGATGATCGAAAAGAACAGCGTGAGCCCTTCGATCAGTTCGCTGCGCAAGGTGTTGGGCGGGATTCCCATGTCCATGGTCGAGTTCTTTTCCGAAGAAATCCTGCAGGAAAAACCGACCCAGATCGTCTACAAGGCCAACGAGCTGATCGATATTTCCGATGGCGCCGTGACCATGAAACTGGTCGGTCGGGCGCACCCGAGCCGGGCTATCGCATTCCTCAATGAAATCTATCCACCTGGCGCCGACACCGGTGACGAGATGCTCACCCATGAGGGCGAGGAAACCGGCATCTTGGTCGAAGGAAAACTGGAACTGGTGGTCGGTCTCGAAACTTTTGTCCTCGAAGCTGGCGATAGCTACTACTTTGAAAGTACCAAGCCACACCGTTTCCGGAATCCGTTCGATGCGCCTGCGCGACTAATCAGCGCAGCCACGCCGGCGAATTTCTAAGAAAAGAGGCGTCCTGCCAGCATCGCAGAGGCGCCCGGGCTGTTTTTCTGTCGCGGCCTAAGACCCCTCCGACTTTGGGGTTGTTTCAGTGCGACGGGCTTACCGCTATACTTGCGCCCGCCTGCGAACCGTGGCCGTAGGCGTGACTAGCCACCATTGAGGGTGAACGCGTGAACCTAATTATGAAAATGCTGGCTGCACCAGCAACCGTATTGGCCCTATGGGCTGTCAGTGTCAGCGCTCAGGCTGCGACCAACGACGATATCGCCAAACGCCTTGAGCCAGTCGGCCAGGTTTGTGTTCAGGGTAAAGAGTGCAAGGGCATGGAAGTGGCCGCTTCCGCCGGCGGCGGTGGTGGTGCGAAAACTCCGGATGAAGTGATTGCAAAACATTGCAACGCTTGCCACGGTTCAGGCCTTTTGGGCGCACCGAAAATCGGTGATGCCGCTGCCTGGAAAGAACGTGCCGATCACCAGGGCGGCCTCGACGGCATCCTGGCCAAAGCCATTACCGGTATCAATTCGATGCCACCTAAAGGCACCTGCGCCGATTGCTCTGATGCCGAGCTCAAAGGCGCCATCCAGAAGATGTCCGGCCTGAAATAAGCCTGAGTCTTCCTGCTGAAAAGCCGCTTCCGAGCGGCTTTTTTGTGCCCGCCGTCTCAATGAACACCGCCGCCCACCTGTAGGAGCGAGCTTGCGCCTCGGGGTGTCAGGTTCTATGCGTTATTGTTGACGACCATCGTCGGAACGCCGCCCGGAGCCAGCTCGCTCCTACAGGACTGTTCATTGCAGCAAAGACCCGGCAAGCTCGGTCCAGGCCCAAGTCATGGAACGTGAGGGAGGAAGCGATGGTGCAGTTGTGTTCTATCGAGCAGGCGGTCGATGACGTCCTGGCACGGTTGCCGGACCACATTCACATGGGGCTGCCCTTGGGGCTGGGTAAACCCAACCCCTTCGTCAATGCGCTCTACCGGCGTATTGCGCAGATGCCCGAGCGGCGCCTGACAATCTACACCGCGCTGTGCCTGGGCCGTCCGCCCTTGGGCGACGGTTTGCAAAAGTGCTTTCTCGAACCCTTTATCGAACGGGTTTTCGGTGATTATCCAGAGCTGGAGTTTCTCGCCGACCTGCGTTGCGATACGCTGCCGGGCAACATCCATATCCAGCAGTTCTTCATGCAGCCTGGCAGCCTGCTCAACAGTGCCACGGCGCAGCAAGATTACGTCAGCAGCAACTACAGCCATGCGGCCCGGGACATCAACGCCGCCGGGTTGAACCTGGTGGCGCAAATGGTCGCCAGCCATGCCGAACATCCCGACCGCTTGAGCCTCAGCTGCAACCCGGACATCACCCTCGACCTGCTGCCGATGATCGCCAGGCGCCGCGCTGCCGGAGAAACCATTCTGATGGTCGGCCAGGTGCACAACGATCTGCCGTACATGCCCGGCGATGCGGAGTTGGGCATCGACACCTTCGACCTGCTGATCGACCAGAAGGACAACACCACGCTGTTCTCCACTCCGAACATGCCGGTGGGTTGTCAGGACCATTTCATCGGCCTGCATGCCAGCACTCTGGTGCGTGACGGCGGCACGTTGCAGATCGGCATCGGTTCCATGGGCGATGCGCTCACGGCGGCGCTGCTGGCGCGACAAGCCGATAGCGACGCTTACAAGGCGTTGCTGGCAGACGTAAACCTCAGCCACTGGGCACAACTGATCGAGCGCGAAGGCGGCATCGAGCCCTTCGCCAAAGGCCTGTATGGCTGCAGCGAAATGTTCGTCAACGGCTTGTTGGTACTGGCGGATGCCGGGATCGTGCGGCGCAAGGTTTACCCGGACGTGACGACCCAACAGCAGGCCAATGCCGGAACCCTCGATGAAGCCGCGCAAACCGACGGCATCTCGGTGCATGGCGGCTTCTTTCTCGGGCCGCGCAGCTACTATGAGCGCCTGCGCGAGCTGCCGCAAAGCAGGCGGCGCGAATTCAACATGACCCGCATCAGCTACATCAACGAGCTTTATGGCCAGGAAGAACTCAAGCGCTTGCAGCGTCTTGATGCGCGGTTCATCAACACCGCGTTCACCGTAACCTTGCTCGGTGCCGCTGTGGCTGATCAATTGGAAGATGGGCGTGTGCTCAGCGGTGTCGGCGGACAGTACAACTTCGTGGCTCAGGGGCATGCGCTGCAAGGCGCGCGCTCGGTGTTGCTGCTGCGCAGCTGGCGCGAGTCCGGAGGTGATGTCAGCTCGAACATCGTCTGGAATTACGGACACTGCACAATCCCCCGACACCTGCGAGACATCGTAGTCACCGAATACGGCATTGCCGATCTTCGCGGTAAAACCGATGCGGCGGTGATCGAAGCATTGCTCAATATCAGCGACTCGCGTTTTCAACAGGGACTGATCGAGCAGGCGCAGAAAGTCGGAAAATTGCCGAAGGATTTCCGTCTCGATCCGCGCTTTGCCGAGAACAGCCCGCAGCGGTTGCAGGGGATTGAGTCGCGACATCCGCAGCTGTTTCCAGAGTATCCACTGGGTTGTGATTTCACCGAGGTCGAACGAGATGTGCTGCGGGCGCTGAACTGGCTCAAGAGCAAGTTCAAACTGAGCGAGGTGCTGGAGCTGGGCAAGGCTGCGCTGGATGCGCCGGAGCCTGCGGCGTTTCCTGAGCATCTGGAACGCATGCAGTTGAGCAAGCCGGAAGGGCTGAAGGAAGACTTGTATCAACGTCTGCTGCTCACCGGCCTAAAGGCGACTGCGCAGTAACTACCCCCCAAAAACAACTGAGGGAGCGAGCTTGCTCGCGATAGCGGCGTATCAGCCAATGAAGATGTCGGCTGACACTCTGCAATCGCGAGCAAGCTCGCTCCCTCAGGGGGATGTGCGTTGTGGCGGCTTTATTCGACGAAGGTCACGACACCATCGGCCAGCGACTTCACGCGAGCCAGGGATTCAACGCGATAACCCTGCGCATCCAGTTCCGCACGGCCACCCTGGAACGACTTCTCGATCACGATGCCCAGGCCAGCCACGGTGGCGCCGGCCTGTTTGATGATCGAGATCAGCGCCTGGGACGCCTTACCGTTGGCCAGGAAATCATCGATGATCAGCACGCGGTCGCTGCTGGTCAGATGGCGCGGGGAGATCGCCACGGTGCTTTCGGTCTGCTTGGTGAACGAGTAAACGGTCGCCGACAGCAGGTTTTCGGTGAGGGTCAGGGACTGGTGCTTGCGGGCGAAAATCACCGGCACGCCGAGGTTCAGGCCAGTCATGATCGCAGGTGCAATGCCCGAGGCTTCGATGGTGACGATCTTGGTGATGCCCGAGTCCTTGAACAGCGTGGCGAACTCGTCGCCGATCAGCTTCATCAGGGCCGGGTCGATCTGGTGGTTCAGGAAGGCGTCGACCTTCAGGACCTGGTCGGAAAGCACGATGCCTTGTTCGCGGATTTTCTGGTGCAGGGCTTCCATGAAGCTGTCCTCTATTGGCGCCTTGTGCGCCCTAAGGTTTTAAAAAAGTGGTCAATTCTAGCGCTTTAACATCGCGCGTATATCTGCCAATGCGTTGTTTCCGCGCACGGCTTTGACTTCGGTCGGGGTGTCGTCGTTGCCTTCCCAGGCCAGATCGTCCGGTGGCAGCTCATCGAGGAAGCGGCTCGGTGCGCAATCGATAATCTCGCCGTACTGCTTGCGCTTGGCGGCGAAGGTGAAGGCCAGGGTCTGGCGTGCGCGGGTAATGCCCACGTAGGCCAGGCGACGCTCTTCTTCGATGGTGTCGGCTTCGATGCTGGAGCGGTGCGGGAGGATTTCCTCTTCCATGCCCATGATGAACACGTAGGGGAATTCCAGTCCCTTGGACGCATGCAAGGTCATCATCTGCACGCCTTCGGCGCCATCTTCCTCTTCCTGCTGACGCTCAAGCATGTCGCGCAGGACGAGTTTGCCGATGGCGTCCTCGACGGTCATCTCGCCTTCTTCGTCTTTCTCCAGGGTGTTCTTCAGCGCCTCGATCAGGAACCAGACGTTACCCATGCGGTAGTCGGCGGCCTTGTCGCTGGAGCTGTTGGTGCGCAGCCAGTTCTCGTAGTCGATGTCCATGACCATGCTGCGCAGGGCCGAGATCGGGTCTTCGCCGGCGCACTGCTCGCGCACCCTGTCCATGAAACGCTTGAAGCGCGACAGACGATCGGTGAAGCGGTTGTCCAGATGCTCGCCCAGGCCGATTTCGTCGGTGGCGGCGTACATCGAGATCTTGCGCTCGGTCGCATAGTTGCCGAGCTTCTCCAGCGTGGTCGAGCCGATCTCGCGGCGCGGTACGTTGATCACCCGCAGGAAGGCGTTGTCGTCGTCCGGGTTCACGATCAGGCGGAAGTAGGCCATCAGGTCTTTCACTTCCTGACGGCCGAAAAAGCTGTTGCCGCCGGACAGGCGATACGGCACCTGGTGATGCTGCAACTTCAGCTCGATCAGCTTGGCCTGGTAGTTACCGCGATAGAGGATCGCGAAATCGCTGTATGGGCGGTCGGTACGCAGGTGCAGGCTGAGGATTTCCATGGCCACGCGCTCGGCTTCGGCGTCTTCGTTGCGGCAGCGGATCACGCGGATCTCGTCGCCGTGGCCCATTTCACTCCACAGCTGCTTTTCGAATTCGTGGGGGTTGTTCGAGATCAGCACGTTGGCGCAGCGCAGGATGCGGCTGGTGGAGCGGTAGTTCTGCTCCAGCATCACCACTTTCAAGGACGGGTAGTCCTCCTTGAGCAGCATCAGGTTTTCCGGACGCGCGCCACGCCAGGCGTAGATCGATTGGTCATCGTCGCCCACCACGGTGAACTGGTTGCGTTTACCGATGAGCATTTTCACCAGCAGGTATTGGCTGGCGTTGGTGTCCTGGTATTCGTCGACCAGCAGGTAACGCACCTTGTTCTGCCACTTTTCCAGGATGTCGGCGTGCTCTTCGAACAGCTTTACCGGCAGGAGGATCAGGTCGTCGAAGTCCACCGCGTTGAACGCCTTGAGCGTGCGCTGGTAGTGGGTGTAGACGATGGCGGCGGTTTGTTCCTTGGGGTTGCGCGCGTTTTCCAGCGCCTGGGCCGGCAGGATCAGGTCGTTTTTCCAGGCGCCGATCATGTTCTTGATCTCGTCGACACCGTCGTCGCCCGAGTATTCCTTCTGCATGATGTCGGTCATCAGGGCTTTGACGTCGGTCTCGTCGAAGATCGAGAAGCCCGGTTTGTAGCCCAGCCGCACGTGTTCCTTGCGGATGATGTTAAGGCCCAGGTTGTGGAAGGTGCAGACCGTCAGCCCGCGACCTTCACCGGCACGCAGCAGGGTGCCGACCCGTTCCTTCATTTCGCGGGCGGCCTTGTTGGTAAAGGTCATGGCGACGATGTACTGGGCGCGAATGCCACAGTTCTGGATCAGGTGCGCGATTTTGCGCGTGATCACGCTGGTCTTGCCGGAGCCTGCACCGGCGAGCACCAATAGAGGGCCGCCGACGTAGTTCACGGCTTCTTGCTGCCGGGGATTGAGTCGGGACATACGTAAATTCAGGAGTCAGTCACGAAATGGGCCGGCATTTTAACAGGCTCAGCGAATTGTGCTGCTCTGTCCGACTTGTGACGTACCACGCTATCTGTAATTGCCGGTTTTGTTACTTTCACGCAGGATGCGCAACGAATTTGCGGCTAATGTTCGTAATTCCAGATACAAAGGGCCCGTTTTGATAACTGATGTCATTGTCATTAGTTATCGGGGCGGCATAATGCCCGTCGCCTACATCTTTGCAGAGTCTAGGGAGCTAGCTTGTCTACGCCTGTCGAACCCTTGCGTTTGCTGCTACTGGCCGAAGAGCCAGCGTGGGCAGCGTTGTTGCGCGAGTGTCTGGCTCCTATGGGGAGCTCGGCTGTGCTCATCAGCGCGCCGAGTTGGGAGTCGGTCAGCAGCCTGTTCGATGACAACCGCAACGCGGTGTTATTGACCATCGCGCAACTTCAACCGGCGCCGGGCCGTTGTAGCCTGCCGACGGTGTTGCTGCTCGACCATGAGCCACTGACCCCGCCCGACGGTGTGAGCGACTGGCTGGTGCGCGACCATCTCGACCCCGGCATGTTGCGCCGTTGCCTGCGGCATGTGCGCGAACGTGGCGTTTTGGAAAACACTCTGCAACGCCTGGCTGAACAAGACCCTCTGACCGGCATCGCCAATCGCCAGGGCTTCCAGACGCTTTTGACAGCTCGGTTGGCGGAAAACGACGGTCGTGGCCTGGCCCTCGGTCATCTCGACCTCGACAATTTCCGTTACGCCAACGACGCCCTCGGCCATCAGGCCGGTGACCGCCTGATCCTGCAAGTGGTGGCGCGGCTCAAGAGCCAGCTCGAGGCCGGCGATCAACTGGCACGCCTGGGCAGCGATGAATTCGCCCTGTTGATCGACACCCGCCGCGCTCCCCAGCGTGCCGAGTGGATGGCCGAGCGCATCAGCGAAGCGCTGGCCGAGCCTTATTGGGTCGATGGCGAAAGCCTGCTGATCGGCTCTAGCCTGGGCATTGCCCACGCCCGGGCCCAGGCCGGTGCGGACCCGCTGATGTGGCACGCGCATATCGCCATGCAGCAGGCCAAAAGCACCCAGGGCTGCACCTTTCACATTTTCAACGAACGCATCAACCGCAATGCCCGCAGCATCGCCGACCTCGAAACCGAGCTGCGCCGGGCGTTGCGTCGCGATGAGCTGGAGTTGCACTACCAGCCACGGCTGAACCTCGAAGACGGTCAGATCGTCGGCCTCGAAGCTTTGGTGCGGTGGCGGCATGCCGAGCGTGGCTTGTTGCCACCGAGCGAATTCGTGCCGCTGGCTGAGCAGAGCGGTCTGATCGTGCCGCTGGGCTACTGGGTGATTTCCAGGGCCTTGCGCGACATGCAGGCCCTGCTTGAGCTGGGTTTGCCGTCGTTGCACATGGCGATCAACCTGTCATTCCGGCAATTCCAGGACAGCCAGTTGCTGTCGACCCTGAGCCGACTGATTGCCGAGCGCGGCGTCGAGGCGCAGTGGCTGGAGTTCGAGCTGACCGAAACAGCGGTCATGCGCCGCAGCGATCTGGTCAAGCAGACCATGGACGCCCTCGGTCGTCTCGGTGTGCGCTTCTCCCTCGACGACTTCGGTACCGGCTTCTCGTCTTTCGTGCACCTCAACAGCCTGCCGATCACCTTGCTGAAGATCGACAAGAGCTTTGTCGGCGGCATGGAGCTACGGGAGGAAAACCGCAAACTGGTCCACGCGATGATCAACCTGGCGCACAACCTCAACCTTGAGGTGGTCGCCGAAGGTGTGGAAACGCCGGAGCAACTGGATCTGTTGCGCGGGTTTGGATGCGATCAGGTGCAGGGATATTTGATCAGCAAGCCATTGCCGCTGGCCGAGCTGGTGGAGTATCTGACGTTTGGCTCCGGCGAGCAGCCGGCACTGGAAATCGTCAGCTAAGGCGCCACAAATCCCCTGTAGGAGCCGGCTTTTGTGGCGAGGGGGCTGCCCCCGTTGGGTCGCAAAGCGGCCCCTTATCCTGCAACCGAGCTCTGTCAGGTACATCGCATTTTCTGGTTTTGCGGTTGCTGCGCAACCGAACGGGGGCAAGCCCCCTCGCCACAGGGCAAGCTCCTACAGGGATTTCATTGGGGTTGAATGGCTTCGAATCGTTCCGCTTGCGGCTCGCGCCGAATCATCCGCTTCATCTTCCACTCAAACCCCAGCGTCAGGCTCACCGCCGCGCATGCCAGCCCCAGTGCCAGACCCCACCAGACGCCCGTCGCTCCCCAGTTCAGGTGGAACGCCATCCACCAGGCGGCCGGTGCGCCAATCAGCCAATAGCAACCCAGGCCGACGAGGAACGTGGTCTTTGCATCCTTGAGTCCGCGAATGCAGCCCATGGCGATGGTTTGCACGCCATCGAACAGCTCGAACCATGCCGCCACCGCCAGCAGGCTCACGGCAAGATTGATGACATCGCGAAACGCCGGGTCGTTGTGGTCGAGAAACAGGCCGACCAACTGGTTTGGCAACAGCCAGAAGACCATGGCGAAACAGAGCATCGCCGCCGCCCCGAACGCAATGCCAACCCGCCCGGCAAGCCGCGCATCCAGCAGTTGCCCGGCGCCGTAATGCTGACCGATGCGCATAGTGATCGCATAGGAAATCCCCGCCGGGACCATGAACGCCACGGAAACGATTTGCAGGGCAATCTGATGCGCCCCCAACTGTGTGCTGCCCATGGTGCCCATGCACAGCGCGGCGAAGGCAAACAGCCCGACTTCCACCGCATAGGTACCGCCAATTGGCAGGCCAAGGCGCCACAACTCCTTCAGGTACTGCCGGTTCAGCCGCGACAGGCCCTGACGCAGCGGATAGGCCTCATAAGCCGGATGCCGCCGAATGTGCCACGCCAGTGCAAGTGCCATGAGGTTGGCGACAATCGCCGTGACCAGCCCGATGCCCATCAACCCCAGTTTCGGCAGGCCGAACATTCCGGTAATCAGTGCATAGTTGAGCAGGAAGTTGGCCACGGTGCCGCCCAGGCTGATGATCATCACCGGCGTCGCCCGGCCAATGGCGCTGGTGAACCCGCGCAGGGCCATGAAGCTCAGGTAGCCGGGCAGGGCGAACGGCAGGAAGATCAAAAACTGCCCGGCCATCTGGACGTTGCTTTCGGTCTGGCCGAACAGCAAAAGCACCGGTTTGAGGTTCCACAGCAGCAACCCCGCGACCAGCGCCATCAGCCACGCCAGCCACAACCCTGCCTGGGTCAGCCGGGTAGCCCCGACGATATCGCCGGCACCCTGACGGATCGCCACCAGGGTGCCGACCGCCGCGATCACGCCGATGCAGAAAATCGACACGAACGAATAAGTCGCCGCGCCGAGCCCGCCACCGGCCAGCGCCTCGGGACTCAGGCGCGCCATCATCAGAGTGTCGGTGAGGACCATCAGCATGTGCGCCAACTGCGAGGCAATCAACGGCCCCGCCAGCCGCAGGATGGCCCAGAGTTCAGTACGTGCTGGATGCTGCATGGTCATCACGCTCGATTATCAATGGGAACAGCAAAACACCGATTCTCGGCGCTCTGCGCGGTTTGCACAAAGGGATAAAAAGGATGGATGGCATGATTCAAACTCATGCTGGAGAGTTTCTGCTAGGGTGGGCGAACCCCGCAGTAGGAGCTTTCCCAATGTCCCGTCGTCTTCCTCCCTTGTATGCCCTGCGCGCATTCGAAGCGGCGGCGCGGCACAGCTCGTTTACCCGCGCTGCCGAAGAGCTGTCGATTACCCAAAGTGCGGTGAGCCGGCATATTCGTACGCTCGAAGAGCATTTTGCCTGCCGCTTGTTTCATCGCAGTGGCCGCAACCTGCAACTGACCGAGTCGGCGCGCTTGCTGCTGCCGGGTATTCGCGAAGGTTTTACCGCCCTGGAGCGTGCCTGCAATACCTTGCGCGCCGAAGACGACATTCTGCGCATGAAAGCCCCGTCGACCCTGACCATGCGCTGGTTGCTGGCGCGCCTCAGCCGCTTCCGCCACTTGCAGCCGGGCAACGAAGTGCAATTGACCAGTGCGTGGATGGACGTCGACTCGGTGGATTTCAACGACGAACCGTTCGACTGCGCCGTGCTGTTGGGCAATGGACATTTCCCACCGGACTGGGAGGCGAGTTACCTCTTCCCCGAGGAATTGATCCCGGTCGGCGCGCCCACCCTGCGGGGCGACCAGCCCTGGGATGTCGAACGCCTGAGCAACACCGAGTTGCTGCACCCGACGCCGGACAGGCGTGACTGGCGTAACTGGCTGGAGCGCATGGGCCTGGCCGAACAGGTCTCGCTCAAGGGCGGACAGGTATTCGATACCCTGGAGCTGGGCATGATCGCCGCCGCCCGGGGCTATGGCGTGTCCATGGGCGATCTGCTGATGGTGGCCGAGGACGTGGCCCAGGGCCGCTTGAGTTTGCCCTGGCCGACCGCCGTTGCCAGTGGCGAGTGTTATTACCTGGTATGGCCGAAAACCCGGCCTGGCGGCGAGCGTATGCGCCGGCTCAGCGACTTTCTGCAAAACGAAGTCCGGTCCATGGAATTGCCGGATGTCGTGCATCTGAGCTGAAACGATTTCCTCGGTTTCTAGCCGGGCAAGCCCGCTCCCACAGGATTGGCGTCGATATGCCATTGCGTGAACGACACAGGGTCAGTGGGAGCGGGCTTGCCCGCGAGGGATGCGACTCGGTTTCAGCACTTATTGAGTCGCCGGCCGATACTGCAACGCCTCCGCCAGATGCACGCGGCTGATCGCATCAACTTGCTCCAGATCCGCTAGGGTCCGTGCCACCTTGAGCAAACGGTGCGCCGAGCGTAGTGAAAGGGTCAGTCGTTCACAGGCGGATTCCAGCCAGTGTTCATCGGCTGTGGATAACTTGCAGTGCCGACGAAGTCCCGGCAAATCCAGAAAGGCATTGGCACAACCCTGACGCTTCTGCTGGCGCTCTCGCGCCTCGGCGACAAGCGCCGCAGCACTGGCACTGTCCTCTCCTGGCTTGACCATGGGATTCAACGCCGTGGCTTCCCGAGCGACGGTCAGATGCAGGTCGATGCGGTCGAGCAGCGGCCCCGAGAGTTTGTTGCGGTAACGCTGCACCATGTCCGGCGTGCAAGAGCAGCGGCCAGTGGGTTCGCCAAGATATCCACAGGGACACGGATTCATTGCCGCCACCAGTTGAAAACGCGCCGGAAAGCGCACGCGATCTTTCGCCCGCGAGATGACGATATGTCCGGATTCCATCGGTTCCCTCAGGACTTCCAATACTCTGCGTTCAAACTCGGGAAGCTCATCAAGAAACAAGACGCCGTGGTGGGCGAGGGTAATTTCACCCGGTTGCGGTTTCGAGCCGCCACCCACTAAAGCGGGGCCCGAGGCGGAGTGATGGGGCTGGCGAAACGGGCGCTGTGGCCAGTGACGTAAGGGCACACAACTGGCAACCGATTGAATCGCCGCCACTTCCAGCGCTTCGCTTTCGGTCAGCGGCGGCAGCAGCCCTGGCAAGCGACTCGCCAGCAACGTTTTTCCGGTCCCCGGGGGGCCACTGAGCAGCAGGTTGTGAGCGCCTGCAGCCGCAATCAGCAGCGCACGCTTGGCCGCCAGCTGCCCTTGCACTTCATTCAGATCGGGATACGGTTTGCTGGCGCAGAGCAGTCCATCGGAAGCATAAGGCTCGATCGGTGTATGCCCGTTGAAGTGCGCGACGGCCTCCAGCAAATGGTCAACAGCAATCACTTTCAGTCCCGACGCCAGGCACGCTTCCTCAGCGTTCGCCCGTGGCACCATCAGCCAGCGCCCGGCCTTGCGCGCCGCCAACGCCGCCGGCAATACCCCTCGAACTGCCCGTACCGCACCTGACAGGGCCAACTCCCCCAAACACTCCACGTCATCCAGTGTCAGCGTCGGCACCTGCACGCTGGCCGAGAGAATCCCCAAGGCAATCGCCAGATCGAACCGCCCGCCATCCTTGGGCAAATCCGCCGGCGCCAGATTCAGCGTGATCCGTCGCGCCGGAAATTGCAGCCCCGAATTGATGATCGCGCTGCGCACCCGATCCTTGCTTTCCTTCACCGCCGCCTCGGGCAGGCCGACCATGGTCAAGGATGGCAAACCATTGGCCAGGTGGACTTCAACGGTGACGGCGGGTGCCTCGACGCCCACCTGGGCGCGGCTGTGGACGATGGAGAGGGACATGGGCGTTCCTTGAGCTGACGTTGGACCGCTTCCTACGGTTGTGTGAAGGGTAGTCGGGCAGCGAAGTATTGGTGGTGCAGAGTGAGTAAGGAATGTTCGCAGGATGTTGCGAGAGTGCGACGGGCAAAGTATTAGCCTCTGTGGCGAGGGAGCAAGCTCTCTCGTCACAGCTATTGCAATGCTCGAATGGATTAAAAATTGTCGACTAGTTGTAATGACTTATTTGGAAGATGTCGCGTTGTCAAATAAACTGCTGTTGCCCGTCAGCACCTTACTTACGAAATTTTCGATATCCAGCTTGTTTTTGCCTTCTGCAATATGCGTGAAATAGTTGAAGTCCAAATCAATCCACTCCTGCAGTTTTGTTTCATAGTTGTCGGGATACTGTGCTTGCTCCACTAAGGGAAGTCCCTTGTAATGATCAAGGACGCTTTGGAAGAATTTGGTGAGTTTTCCGGTGTTGTTATATTCATATTCTGCTTCGGCCACCACTTTCTGTCGCCATGCAAATTCTTGCTTGGCTGATTCTTCCAATGCTGCCCGCCTTTCATTGACGGTAAAGGTGCCGCTATCATCGTAAGTAATTAAAGCAAGCTGATCCCTGGGCATCCCCGAAAACGGGTTCTTTCCGAGCCCGTTTGTATACTTTGTCGCACTTTTGGCGCGCGCTAATAATTCGGCATTATCTGTGTCGGGAACTTCAGAGTCGTGTTTTGATTTGTTGGCAGTATAATGACCGCTGTCCAACTCGTTGAATGTGTTTTTAGCCATCCCACTCAGTTCCGTTCTAGTTAGGCGTGCATCCCGGGCCTGTGCACGTACTGAGGCTTCGCTCAATTGGCTAGCTAGCGTGGAAACGGTACTACTATCTAGTACGTTGCCAATTGGACCTTGGGGTGTGTTTTGGCTCACGCCTTGGTTTTTGCCGGGAGTCTCTGTCAATTTTTTTGTTTCAGCTGACGTTTGGCTGCTGCAAACTGCAAAATTGTTTAGTGAATTAACCATTTTTTTGCCACTCCCTGTTCGATGACTAAAACATGATAGGTTGCCTAATGACTGTTGATGCTTTAGCAAGATCTTACAAGCCCCTTAAGACCCGCTACATGCTTTACTTCATTGTGATTACTACTGACCAAGCATAGGTGGACGGATTTGTTTTAGTTACCTTTATGGTGCAGGTCGCCCCGCCACTAGGCGTGGCCGTATTATTCCATTTTGGAATTTTGCTTGCGCCAAAGCCAGGGGTGCTTCGTTGTCCGTTATGGGGGTATACGTAGAAGTCTGTGTTCCAAGGTTCTTGAATGTGACTGTAACAGGCGGCCCAGCAACCGCTGAACTTATGTGAAATGCAGTCAATGCGAAAGCGACAATTAAAGACTTGGATATTTTCATGGGTGTTGCTCCTTGTGGTGTTGGTAACAGTATTCCATTTTAAAAGTTGTGATCATTACAAACTATTATCTAAGCTATGTAACATGGACTTAAATTTTTCAAGCGGATTGGCGAACCGGAGCCTGCGGAAATGCCGGTAGGCCTGAAGGTGGTCACGGTGCGTCGGGTGCTGCTCGAGTCGCCATACCCGTTGCTGACTAATTAACTGGGAGTGAGCTTAGGAACCGGAGCTTTGCGGCGCAATCGGACGGGGAATGAGACCTTCGTAGGAAGTTGCCGGGATTCTTGCGGGCTTGAATACCGTAGCCTGCGGCAATTCCTACAGGTAAATCTGAAGGTCGTTTCGACTTTATCGCGAGCAGTCTCGCCCCCAAGTAGATCTTCGATCTCCACCGGGTAATCGCCTGGAAGCGTTGAATGTGTCGACACCTACGGTGAACGACATCGTGCTCCAGCGTCGGGCTGTCAGTGCTGATATGACTCTGAGGTTATCTATCTATCTGGACACTACCCCGGAATTCTGGCTGAACCCCCACGCCAAAGCGTGGGGTTTTTATTCAAAATGCGTGAAGCATCTTCGCAGCTCTTTTCCACCAAGGCGAACTGATAGCAGGCCTTGAAGTCTCCTGATCAGGCAGCATCTGCGGCACATCCTGCAGCCGAATCCACGGCTGGTTGTTCCAGTGCAGCAAGCTCAACGACATTTCCGGCCAATTGAGCAGGCTCAGTTGTGGGCGCTCGATTGTGGTGGGGTGTTGGGCGTCTCGCAGGGCGGGGACGACATCGTGGGTGAGCCATTCACGCAATGCTCGGTATTCGGGGCAGTAGTGGTAGACGAGCATGGCGTAGACGCCGGATTCGCTGATTAGCAGGGTGTTTTCGATATGTCCGTGGATGAGGGTTTTGGCTATTTGGTATTGGTCGGGGTCGAGTTTTCGGACTTGGCGGTCGTTGAGGTAGATGCGTAGAAGTCGCCCTAGGTCGCGGGCGCTGAACCAGGGTTGGTTTTGTATTAGGAGGGCGTGGAGGTGGAGTTTGTGGCGGGTGAAGACGTGAGGGATTAGATAGCTTTCTTCCATTTTGCAACTCCGGATGCGTATGAAGGAAGCTGCCTCTGTTCGTCGCCAAACGAAAGGGTGGCAGCTGCGCGCGGGTTGGCGAACCGGTGCATCCGGACAAACCGGCAGACCTGAAGGTCTCCCACGCACAGCCGCCATAATTCGAGATGGGATAATTCCCTGAATCGAATGTGGTCGCGGTGTGTCGGATGCTATCCAGGTCGCCAAACCCGGTGCTGAATATTCAGCTGGGGATGAGCATAGAGATCGGATACTTCGCGACGCAATCGGACGGCGGTGTGATGTTTGTAGGACGTAGCCGGGATTTTTGCGGGGCTTGGGATCAAAAGATCGCAGCCTTCGGCAGCTCCTACAGGGGGCTGTGTTTCAAAGCGGGATTGATGGGTTACTCGGTTGGCGGATTCAGCTTCGCTTCCATTTCCGCGACCTTCGTTTCAAGAGCCTCCAGCCGCGCCCGCGTGCGCGCCAGTACAACCATCTGGCTATCGAACTCTTCCCGACTGACCAGATCCAGTTTGCTGAAGCCGCTTTGTAGCAACATTTTGAACTGGCTTTCGATTTCGGCTTTCGGCAGAGGCGTATCGCCGCTGAAGAGGCGAGAGGCGGTGCCGGTCAAGGCGTCGAGGAAGTCTTTTGGCGCGAGCATGGGCAATGTCCTGGAAACAATGACGGGCAGTGTATCACGCAGTGTCTATAGTCATTTGCGCGGGCAAGTGGTGCACGGTTTTCGCGCATGGGGACGGACGGCGTCGCACCGTTGTTGTGCGTAACGTGCCGGGTGTTGTCGAGAAGTATCCACCATCCGCCGGTAAAGGCTTGAAAACAGTCAATTTTGTGGAGATGGCAAGCTTTCTGCTTAGTTGCTGGTGACCCATGCACTGATGCAGTCGCTGTGACGAATGCAGTGCGCCAGGCGAAACGCGGGGAGTGTTTCGCAAGGAGCGGTTAGCTGGCGTCGGACGGGCAGGTAGGGCCGACGATGCGTTACAAAGCCAGGCACTGCGCTTAGACTTGAGACGGGTTTGTTTTCCTGGGGCAAGTCCACCAATTCGGGAGAGAGTTTTCATGAAGCTAGTCACTGCCATCATCAAGCCGTTCAAACTGGACGACGTACGCGAGTCGCTGTCCGAGATCGGCGTGCAGGGCATTACCGTCACTGAAGTCAAAGGCTTTGGCCGGCAGAAGGGTCACACCGAGCTGTATCGCGGCGCGGAATACGTGGTCGATTTCCTGCCCAAGGTGAAGATCGACGTCGCCATCGACGACAAGGATCTGGACCGGGTAATCGAGGCCATCACCAAGGCTGCCAACACCGGCAAGATCGGTGACGGCAAGATCTTCGTGGTCAATCTGGAACAGGCGATTCGCATCCGTACCGGCGAAACCGATACCGACGCTATCTAAGCCGCCACAAACCCAACGCCCCAGGAGAAAACAATATGACTCTGCGTAAATTCGCAGGGCTAGGAGCCCTGTTGTCCATCGTAATGCCCAGCCTTGCTTTGGCGGCAGACGAAGTGGCGGCCCCAGTCCTCAACTCCGGCGACACCGCCTGGATGTTGACCTCGACAGCCTTGGTGCTGTTCATGACCATTCCCGGCCTCGCGCTGTTCTACGGCGGCATGGTTCGGTCGAAAAACATTCTTTCCGTGATGATGCAGTGCTTCGCCATTACCGGTCTGATCAGCGTCCTGTGGGTCATTTATGGCTACAGCATCGCGTTCGACACCACGGGCATGGAGCAGGGCGTCGTTAACTTCAACTCGTTCTTCGGCGGCATGGGCAAGGCATTCCTCGCCGGCATCACGCCAGCCAGCCTGACCGGTCCTGCGGCGCTGTTCCCTGAAGCGGTGTTCGTCACCTTCCAGATGACCTTCGCCATCATCACTCCAGCTTTGATCGTCGGCGCCTTCGCCGAGCGGATGAAGTTCTCCGCGATGCTGGTCTTCATGGGCATCTGGTTCACCCTGGTTTACGCACCGATTGCGCACATGGTCTGGTCCGGTAACGGCGGCCTGATGTGGGACTGGGGCGTTCTGGACTTCGCTGGCGGCACCGTGGTGCACATCAACGCCGGTGTGGCCGGTCTGGTTGCTTGCCTGGTGCTGGGCAAGCGCAAAGGCTTCCCGACCACGCCGATGGCGCCGCACAACCTTGGTTACACCCTGATGGGCGCGGCCATGTTGTGGGTTGGCTGGTTCGGCTTCAACGCCGGTTCCGCCGCTGCGGCCAACGGCACCGCTGGTATGGCGATGCTGGTGACTCAAATCGCTACCGCCGCTGCGGCGCTGGGCTGGATGTTTGCCGAGTGGGTCACCCACGGCAAACCTAGTGCACTGGGTATCGCTTCGGGCGTGGTTGCCGGTCTGGTGGCAATCACCCCGGCTGCCGGTACCGTTGGCCCGATGGGCGCGCTGGTAATCGGTCTGGCGGCTGGCGTGGTTTGCTTCTTCTGCGCCACCACCCTGAAACGCAAGCTCGGCTATGACGACTCCCTGGACGCCTTCGGCGTACACGGTATCGGCGGTATTCTCGGCGCAATCCTGACCGGTGTGTTCGCCGCGCCGTCCCTGGGTGGCTTCGGCACCGTGACCGACATCGCCGCACAAGTATGGATTCAGTGCAAAGGCGTGGGCTTCACGGTGATCTACACCGCGATCGCCACCTACATCATCCTCAAGGTGCTGGATATGGTCATGGGGCTGCGCATCAACGAAGAAGAAGAGGCGGTCGGCATCGATCTGGCGCTTCACAACGAACGCGGCTACAACTTGTAAGCACGCGCATAAAAAATTGCCCGGCTTGCCGGGCGTTTTTTTGTCTGAAATTTGTCATTGAAGGCTGAGCTGAAAGGTTTTTTCCTACAGGTTTTGCGATGTTTGCGTCGGGTGATTTTGTGCGGTCGAAGGCTGACAGGATTCGAGGAGTATTAGGGCCTTTGTTTTTTCCCAGAGCGCGCTAGAATGCGCCCCGAACGTGCGGAGAACTGTATGTGGCAACAGACTTTGATTACCTTGCGGGCGAGACCCCGGGGCTTTCATCTGGTAACGGACGAGTTACTCGCCGGCCTGCCTGAACTCAAGGCGTGTCGGGTCGGTCTGTTGCATTTGTGGCTGCAGCATACCTCGGCGTCGTTGACCATCAACGAGAACGCCGATCCGGCGGTACGTCGCGACTTCGAACGATTTTTCAATCGTCTGATCCCACAAGGAACAGACGGCTATGAGCATAACGACGAAGGCCTGGACGACCTCCCGGCGCACTTCAAAGCCAGCGTGCTTGGCTGTCAGCTCAGTTTGCCGATTTCGGCAGGCCGGTTGGCGTTGGGGACCTGGCAAGGCGTTTACCTGGGCGAGCACCGTGATCACGGCGGTGCCCGTAAAGTCCTCGCCACCGTGCACGGTGAAGAGGCATAACCGCTGGTCAGCAGCGGCTGTTGATTTTTTTCCGGCAGTCTTCGACAGAGGGCAAAGCTGGGCTATAACTAATCTGCTTTTCGCAAGTCATGAGGTAGAACATGAGCGACGATGATCTGGAAAACGACGACCTCGAAGTAGGCGACGACGACGAAACCGAAGAAGGTCTGGAAGCAGCGGCGGAAGACGTCGCTGAAGACGATGGCGGTGATGCGCCGGTTCCGACCGCCAAAGGCAAGGCCAAGGCAGCGGTATCGGTCGATGAGCTGCCGAGTGTCGAAGCCAAGAACAAGGAACGCGATGCTCTCGCGCGGGCCATGGAGGAGTTTTTGGCCAAGGGTGGCAAGGTGCAGGAAGTGGAGGCCAATGTGGTCGCCGATCCTCCCAAGAAGCCTGACAACAAGTACGGCAGCCGGCCTATCTGAGCCTGCTACCCGCTTGCTGAAAAAGCCCGCCGTCGCTGCGGGCTTTTTCATGCCTGAAACAAAGTTCCAGGGCGATGCGCAATCCATTGTAGGAGCCGGCTTGCCGGCGAAGGGGCCCTTGAGCCTTGTGCGGCATTTGAGGCGGCTATCGCTGGCAAGCCAGCTCCTACAGGGTTTGTGGTGATTTTTTGGTTTCGGGTCAGGCCGCGCCAGCGCTCCATCGCGCCAACAACGCCGGCAATTCGGTCAGGCTGCGAATCTGCGCATCGGGAAACCGCTCGGCTTCCCAGGTTTTGCCCGCCGGGTTGAACCAGATCGCCCGCATTCCTGCCTGCTGCGCCCCGGCAATGTCATCACCCGGATGATCGCCGATGTGCACCGCGGTTTCCGCGGTTGCACCGCCGCGTTGCAATGCCTCCTGGAACAATCGCGCATCAGGTTTGGCGATACCGATGTCTTCGGCGCACAGCGCAAACTTGAAGTAATCCGCCAGACCCAGCCGACGCACATCGGCGTTGCCGTTGGTGACTACGCCGAGGGTGTAGTGGTAGGCCAATACTTCCAGGGTCGGTTGCACCTCCGGAAAGATTTCCAGCTGATGTCGGGCATGCAGAAACACTTCGAAGCTCTGATCGGCGAGGTCGGATGCTTCCTTGTGGGGGTAACCGGCCTCTTCAAGCGCCTGGAACAATACGCGGCGCCGCAGGGCGCTGATGCGATGTTTGAGGTTTGGCTCGATGCTCAAGATGCGTTCGCGTATGGCCCACAAATGCTCCACCGGCACCGCGCCCAGATTGGGTGCGTGCTTGGTCAGCCATTCACGCAAAACGGCTTCGGCGCTGACGATGACGGGGGCGGTGTCCCACAGGGTGTCGTCGAGGTCGAAGGTGATTAACTGAATGCTCATGAATCGTCGCCTTTCATGCGTTTGGCCCGTGGGTGGGCGCTGTCGTAGACCGTTGCCAGGTGCTGGAAGTCCAGGTGGGTATAGATCTGTGTGGTCTTGATGTCCGAGTGCCCGAGCAGCTCCTGCACCGCGCGCAGATCCTGGGAGGATTCCAGCAAATGGCTGGCGAAGGAGTGCCGCAGCATGTGCGGGTGCAGGTTCTGTCCCAGTTCTCGCTCGCCGGCAGCCTTGACCCGCACCTGGATTGCTCGCGGGCCGAGGCGTCGGCCTTGCTGGCTGACAAACACCGCATCGTCTGCCGGATTGGCCATTGCCCGCAGCGGCAACCATTGTTCCAGCGCTTCGCGGGCTTTTTTTCCCACCGGCAGCAGGCGGGTCTTGCTGCCTTTGCCGAGCACCTGGACCATGCCGTCTGCCAGGTCGAGTTGATCGAGATTGAGTCCTGTCAGCTCCGACAGCCGCAAGCCGGAGGAATAGAACAACTCCAGAATTGCTTGGTCCCGACGTGCCAGAAAGTCATCTTCAACCCCGCCTTCAAGCAGTTGCAGGGCGCGATCAGTGTCGAGGGTTTTCGGCAGGCGGCGTTCGCCTTTGGGTGGCGCGAGGCCGTTGGCCGGATCGTGGTCGCACAGGCCTTCGCGGTTCAGGTAGTGATACAGCCCGCGAACGGCCGATAACAGTCTCGCCAGGCTGCGGGACGATTGGCCTTGGGCGTGCAGACGGGCAACCAGGCTACGCAGGCGCTGGATGTCCAGCGCCGCCCAACTGCCGATATTTTGTTTGACGCACCAGTCCAGCACTTTATCGAGGTCGCGGCGGTAGGCCGACAGCGTGTGCGGCGACACCTGTCGCTCACTGCGCAGGTGTTCGCAGTAAGCGTCCAGTTGCCGTTCCATGTTCAGCGTACCGAGCGCAGGGAGTTGTTGACCCGTGGCAGCACGCGACCCATGACTTCGGCGATGTAGCTCAAGAATAAGGTACCCACCGAGCTTTTGTAGTGCTGCGGATCGCGGCTGGCGATGGCCAGGATGCCGTGGATGCCTTGGTGGCTGATGGCGACGACCGCGGTGGAGCCGATCTGCTTGCGCTGTTCTTCGCCGAACAGGAAGTCCAGTTCGTGCTCGCGCAGGCTGCCGCTGACGCTTTTGTCTTCCGAGAGCAAGCCGCCGATGGCCACTTGTGCTTCTTCGTGAGTGGCCCAGCGGCCGACCGGCATGGCGTTGTCACCGAGCAGGATGAGGCTGACGAAGGGCACCTGAAATTCCTGGCGCAGGCTGTCTTCGACACTCATCACCACTTCTTCCAGGCTGGCGGCATCCATCAGCGCCAGGATCAGGCGACGGGTCTTTTCGAACAACCTGTCGTTGTCCCGGGCCACGTCCATCAACTGCGAGAGGCGATGGCGCATCTCGATGTTGCGGTCGCGCAGGATGGTCATCTGGCGCTCCACCAACGACACGGTATCGCCGCGCCGATGAGGAATGCGCAGGGACGGGAGCAGTTCTTCGTGCTCGACGAAGAAGTCCGGATGAGCCTCCAGGTACGCGGCAACAGCCGCCGCCTCCAGGCTTTCGGACGGTGATTCGTCAGCTTGTCGTGCGGGTACCTGAGGCTTGTCGGTCATGGGTTTCGCTCACTCAAAGACGCACTTGTCCTTCATATACACGCACTGCCGGGCCGGTCATCATCACCGGTTGGCCAGGGCCTGCCCATTCGATGGACAGGCGCCCGCCAGGCAGGTCGATCAATAGCGGCGAATCCATCCACCCCTGGCTGATCGCGGCCACTGCCGCAGCACAGGCGCCGGTTCCGCAAGCCTGGGTTTCCCCGGCTCCACGCTCCCAGACGCGCAACTGCGCGCGGCTCCGGTCGATGACCTGGAGAAAACCGACATTGACCCGTGCCGGGAAGCGCGGGTGATGTTCGATTTTTGGGCCCAGCTCATGCACCGGCGCGTTGTTGATATCGCTGACCCGCACCACGGCATGGGGGTTGCCCATGGACACGGCGGCCAGATCGACCGGGGTGCCGTCGACGTCGACCTGATAACGGGTGGCCTGCTCCGGCGCCTGGAACGGAATATCCGCTGGCACCAGGCGCGGGGCGCCCATGTTGACGCTGATCTGTCCGTCGTTACGCACATCCAGCTCGATGATGCCGCTTTTGGTTTCGACGCGGATCAATCGTTTTGCGGTCAGGCGTTTGTCGAGCACGAAACGGGCGAAGCAGCGCGCACCGTTGCCGCACTGTTCCACTTCGGAACCGTCGGAGTTGAAGATCCGATAGCGGAAATCCACGTCCGGGTTACTCGGTGCTTCGACGATCAGTAACTGGTCGAAACCGATGCCGGTGTGCCGGTCGCCCCATTGCTTTGCATGCTTGGGCAGAATATGCGCGTGCTGGCTGACCAGGTCGAGGACCATGAAGTCATTGCCCAGGCCGTGCATCTTGGTAAAACGCAGCAGCATGGTTTTACTCCGGCAGCAGGCTTTCGCCAGCAAACAACTCGGCTACCGTTTCACGGCGACGCACTTCAAATGCCTGATCACCGTCCACCAACACTTCGGCGGTACGACCGCGGGTGTTGTAGTTGGAACTCATGACAAACCCGTAGGCACCGGCCGAATGCACGGCCAGCAGGTCGCCTTCTTCCAGGGCCAGCTGACGATCCTTGGCCAGGAAGTCGCCGGTCTCGCAGATCGGGCCGACGATGTCGTAGGCGCGGGCAGCAGAGGTGCGCGGGCGCACGGCGGTGACGTCCATCCAGGCCTGGTACAGCGCCGGGCGGATCAGGTCGTTCATGGCCGCATCGACGATGGCGAAGTCTTTGTGCTCGGTGTGCTTGAGGTACTCGACCTGGGTCAGCAGCACGCCAGCGTTGGCGACGATGAAGCGGCCCGGCTCGAACACCAGCGCCAGGTCACGACCGTCGAGACGCTCACGCACGGCCTTGATGTAGTCGGCAGCCAGTGGCGGCTCCTCGTCCTTGTATCGCACACCCAGGCCACCACCGAGATCGATGTGGCGCAGGTAGATGCCGCAATCGCCGAGGCGGTCGACCAGACCCAGCAGGCGGTCGAGAGCGTCGATGAACGGCGGCAGGGTGGTCAGTTGCGAGCCGATGTGGCAATCGACGCCGACCACTTCCAGGTTCGGCAGTTGCGCGGCACGCACGTACACGTCTTCGGCGTCGGCGATGGCGATGCCGAACTTGTTCTCTTTGAGACCAGTGGAAATGTACGGGTGGGTGCCGGCATCGACGTCCGGGTTCACGCGCAGCGAAATCGGTGCGCGAACGCCCAGTTCGGCGGCGACCACTTGCAGGCGTTCCAGCTCGTCGGTGGATTCGACGTTGAAGCAGTGCACGCCGACTTCCAGGGCGCGACGCATGTCATCACGGGTCTTGCCGACGCCGGAGAACACGATTTTGTCAGCGCTGCCGCCAGCGGCCAGGACACGTTCCAGTTCGCCACGGGAGACGATGTCGAAACCGGCGCCCAGGCGCGCCAGAACGTTCAGGACACCCAGGTTGGAGTTGGCCTTGACCGCGAAGCACACCAGGTGCGGCGTGCCGGCCAGCGCATCGGCGTAAGCCAGGTATTGGGCTTCGATGTGCGCGCGCGAGTAAACGTAGGTCGGTGTGCCAAAGCGCTCGGCGATGGCAGACAGGGCAACACCTTCCGCGAACAGTTCACCGTCACGGTAGTTAAAAGCGTCCATGAGGTTCCCTTATTGGTAGACGTCGTGCTTGTGTGCTTTTGAGGCAGGCTGCTGCTGCGAAGACTTGGCCTGCTCGGCAGGGTCCTGGTCTTCATCGGGCAGGTACAGCGGGCCTTTTTGACCGCAGGCCGACACAAGGCAGGCAACCGCGAGGAGCGCAGCAAGGGAAGAGATCAGGCGCTTCATGGCGAAATCCTTGAAAATGCATTAATTGCGCCGGAGTATACCGGCCACCCGGCAGCTTGCCTATGCAACGGACCGCCCGTCTGGCGGGCCTTGGCCCGATGCCGATCGGTATCACGCAATCCCTGTGGGAGCCTGCTCGCGAAAGCGGTGTGTCAGTCAGCCATAATCTTGAATGTACTGGCGTCTTCGCGAGCAGGTTCGCTCCCACAGGTGTGGGTTCCTGGTCGTTATTCTTTGCATTCAGCAGGGCTCGGTCGTATCTTGCGGCGCTTGAGCCTGATCAGACACTTTTTGAGGTTGCCGTAATGAGTTTGTCCGAAGCGCGTTTCCATGACCTGGTCGATGCCACCCAGCAAACCCTGGAGGACATCTTTGACGACAGCGACCTGGATATCGACCTCGAAAGCTCGGCCGGTGTGCTGACCGTCAAGTTCGAGAACGGCAGCCAGTTGATCTTCAGTCGCCAGGAGCCGTTGCGCCAGCTGTGGCTGGCGGCGGTGTCCGGCGGTTTCCACTTCGACTACGACGAAGAAAGTGAGCGCTGGATGTGCGACAAGAGCGAAGAGCAACTGGGTGAAATGCTTGAGCGAATCGTCCAGCAACAGGCCGGTGTCGAATTCGATTTCGAAGGTCTGTAAGTCCGTGACTCAACCCGCTCCGGTCCGTCCGCCCAAGCCGCTTTACAGCAATGTCAGCCCGGCGGTGCTGTCGCCGTGCAGCGGGGTTTGCCGACTGGACGAGCACAAGGTCTGCCTGGGCTGCTTTCGTCATGTCGAAGATATCCGCGAATGGCGCTCGGCCGATGATCAACGTCGGCGCGTCATTTGCGAGCAGGCTGCCCACCGCAAATCCCTGGCATAAGGGCTTTTGTGGCGAGGGAGCTTGCTCCCGTTCGGCTGCGCAGCAGCCGCAAGCTTTTTTAGGGGCGCTTCGCACCCCAGCGGGAGCAAGCTCCCTCGCCACAGAGGTAAAGCGACCTCAAATGGCGTGACTTGTTTATTTTTTGAGCTGTGATAGTGTCCGGAAATGCCTCAACCCACCGAGGCTTATGAAAACCCCGCCTTTTTCTGGCGGGGTTTTGCTTTTTTCGTGCAGAAGAAAGGAGTCTGCCCAGATCATGACCGCACCTTCCATCACTCTTACCCGTCTGGACGTCCAGCGTCTGGAGCGTCTGATCGACAGCCTGGACGACACGCTGCCAGGCGTTATTGCGCTGCAAACCGAACTGGATCGCGCCGATACTCTGGTCGGCCACGATGAAGTGCCGGCGGATGTCGTGACGATGAATTCCCGTGTGCATTGCCGCGAAGAAGGCAGTGGCAAGGACTACCACCTGACCCTGGTGTACCCCAAGGACGCGAACGCCGACGAAGGCAAGGTTTCGATCCTGGCGCCGGTGGGCAGCGCGCTGCTCGGCCTGAAGGTTGGCCAGCACATCGACTGGCCGGCTCCGGGCGGCAAGACCCTGAAGCTGACGTTGCTGGAAGTCGAATCGCAGCCGGCCAATGGCGGCGACTTCCCCGAGTGACTTCCCCCTCAGACCTGATCGAGCGCCTTGTTCAGTGCGTGCTCCAGGTCAGCCTTGTAGCGCAGGTACAGATGGGTGGAACTCTGCCCTTCGCCGAGCAGGCCTGACAGGTCGAGGTCGGTGATGTAGCAGCGGTAGCGTTCGGTCTCCCGGCGCTGTCCGACGATTTCCCGGGCGACCACGCTGAACAGCTGGTCGCCATGTTCCAGCTCGGAAAACTCCCGTTGATTGCAATACAGCGTCACCTGCACCTGCACCTGCACCTGGCCCGGTGCGGCTTTGCCGACGATCGCCTGCACGTCGTAGAACGGTTTGTTCACTGGCGTCTGCGGTACCGGCCGGGCTTCGATGCGGCGCGCCCGGCCAGGGCCTGACGGCAGCAACTGGCTATACAGAGTGTCGAGGTTCTGGGGGGTGGCTGCATCCATTGGCAGCAGGGCATCGCGACGGTACTGGATCGATTGCAGGAAGCGCTGCAGCGGCACCAGCAGGCTTTGCTCATCGTGCCAGGGCAGGCGCTGTTGCCACAGGGCATTGAACTCATCGAGCACGTACAGATCAGCCTGATCTTCGTTGGCCCGATAGAACACTTGAATGCAGTCCGGCTGGCCCGTCGGCAGGAACAGCGCAAGGTCGTGGTCTTCCAATGCCTTCGGATCCAGGTGCAGAGGGCTGTAGCTGGCCATTTCCTCGCCCAGGTAATCGATCAGCGCCGGCAGAGTGGCCAGCGCGACGTGCTGGACCTGGCCCGGCACCAACTCCAGCACGTGGTAGTGCTGCTGGACCTGGATCAAGTAACGATGATTGAGTCGGCTCAGCAACAGGTTCTGCGCGGTTTCGAGGATATCGTCGACCCGTTGGGCAATGAACTGCGCGCGGTTATGGCAGAAGCAACGCACCCGCAGCTTCGGCTGTTGCGGCCCGGCCGGCAGATTGTTGAGGTAGTCACGGATGCAGTCGAGCAGAGCGTGTGGGCCGTCGAAGCGACTGACCAGCACTTCGTTCCAGCTGTTGAGCGTGACCTGGTCCAGGGTCAGCACCAGATTTTCCCGGACACCGGCGTAGCTCAGGGAATCGGTGCGCTCGGTAGTCATCAGGATGTTCAGGTCGCGATGGTGCTTGAGCGGATCGATGCCGACATTCACCAGAATCAGCACTTCGCTCGGCACGCTGGCGCGCAGCAGAGGTTCTTCGGCAACGGTGGGCAAGGGCAGGGCGATGGTCTGTTGCAGACTGCCGAGCAGGTTGAACAGTTCGAATTCGCTCAAATCGCTGGTACCGGGGTGCAAGGCCAGGCGGGTGCTGCTGTCGATCACGCCATTGCGGTGGCACCAGGTCAGCAGTTCCAGCAAGTGGCGGCTGCGTTTGATCGGCGCGAAATGTTCCCACTCCAGCGCCGTCAGGCTGCCGTTGTACAAGCCCCACTGGCCTTGCCCCGGGTCTTTCCTGTTCAGCGCGTGCACCAGCGTGAGGGTGTCTTCCGCCAGGTCCAGGGCGATGCCGGGGTTGATGAATTCGATTTTGCCGGCCTTGCGCTCGAACGCGGCGTACAGCCGGCGGCCGAGGACACTCAGGTCGCGCTTGTTGATGCGGCTGACGGTTTGTTCGTGGCGGGCAAACTGGGTGAGGAAGCGGTAGCTGTAGTTCAGCTCGTTGACCAGCGCTCGCCGCTCGGCGCTGACCTGGCGGACTTTCCACTGGCTGCGGCTGTCGAGCAGGGTCAGTTGACGCTGGTCCCAGTGCCATTCGTGGGCCAGGCGCTCAAGCAGTGCGCGTTGCCAGCTCTGGGTGCGGCTGCTGCCGGTCAGTTTGCGATTGACCTTTAGGTACAGCGCGCGGCGCACCAGTTCCAGACGTTCCGGTTCGTTGCGGGCGATCAGGTATTCCTCGATGCGCCGGTACACCACGACGTACGGGTCCAGCTCGTCGAGGTCGAGCCGGTTGGCAAACACCGCTTGCTTGAAGCGCAGGCTCAGGCAATGGACCCTGGGGTGTTCACTGGCGTACACCTCGGTCAGCAACAGCTTGAGTACCGACTTGTAGGGCGATTCGATGCCCTTGAACAACTGCCAGAGCCCGGCACCGATGAATTCGCCGGGCGGGATGTAGGCGAGGTTACCGAGGTCGAGGGTTTCATCGGCACGGATGAAGCGTTTGGAGATCAAAGTGTGGGTGTAGCGGTCGTAGCTCGATTCTTCGTAGACCGGCACCAGCCACCAGATCGGTGTCCGCCCCGCGAGCCAGATCGCGGTGCGGTAGAACTCGTCCAGCAACAGGTAGTGCTGGGTGGTGCCGCAATCCTCCGAGCTCAGCTGGGTATCGCGTTCGCCACGGACGAAACGGCTCGGGTCGATCAGGAAGAAATGCGCCTCGGCACCCTGGCTGGCAGCCCAGGTTTCCAGCAATTGGCATTTTTTTCGCAGTTCGGCGAGCTCGTTCTCGGTCAGGTCCGGCCCATGGCAGACCCACACATCCATGTCGCTCTGGTCGGCCTGGGCCAGGGTGCCGAGGCTGCCCATCAGGAACAGTCCGTGAATCGGCCGGGGCGGGTTGCTGCCGTGGCGCGGTTTGTAGGAAAACGAACGGGTCAGGCGCTGGGCTTCAGCGAGGACATTGGCATCCGGCTCGAAATTCGACAGCCCGGCCGGTGTGCTGCCGGAAACATAGCCGGGCAACAACGGATGATTAACGTGGAAAAACAGCGGCAGCAAGGTCAGGACCCCTTGCTGACGAGTCGACAACCCTTCCATGGCGCGAGCCATGCGTCCTTCGTTGAGTTTCAGAAAGCGTGCGCGCAGCTGGCTGAGAACCTTGCGGTCGATTCCTTCGTCCAGATCAGGGCGGATTTCATGGGTGCGCGTCATGTCAGCTCAAACCGGCTCGCAGGGCTCGGAAACGGTGGGTCTCAGGTTGAGGGGCAGTTTAGCGCCTTGGTCTCGGGACTTTTAAGCTGATTTTGAATTTCTGGCGTCAGATTTTTATCGCGCGGCGAAAGCGGGCAACGAAGTGCGCCCGCGGAAATCCTTCAACAGGGGTTTCCGTGGGCAATACGGGGGGAATTCAGGCTGTTTCTTCGGCTCTCAGAATGGTGAGCACGGTTTGCACATTTTGCGCGGCGTCACGACCGAGACTGGTCAGGTAGCCGCCATCAGGCTGGTCGATCAGTTCCTTTTCAAATAGGCGTTTGGCAGCGGCAATGGCTTTCGGGGCAGCGGTCTGATGAATTTTCAAACCTTCCTGGGAACTGTCCAGGTTGAAGAGTGCGAGGATTTCCAGTTCTGCAACCAACTCAGGGGTAAGCGACATAAGGACTCCGGACTTTCTAGGAATTGGACGACAGCGCCCCTAAGGTGAACCCGCTTGTCCGGCATGTCCAGTGCTCGCGAGAGGGTTTTTTCCTCTGTAGGAGCGAGCTTGCTCGCGAAGGTCTTCAATGATGACACTGGAAACCTGACGCCCCGCGGCGCTCTCGGGTTTTTCGCGAGCGAGCTCGCTCCTACAGGGAGCGGGTAGGGCTTACTGCTTTTCCGGCGGCAGCTCAGGCAATGCGCGCAGCGCGGCTTCGTACCATTCGGTGTTGAACGCGCGGTCTTCTTCGAGAATCGCGTCGATTTCTACCGCTAAAACGTGAGCCATCAGGTTGAGGATCTCTTCCCGCTCATAACCCACCAGCGTCAGCTTGTTGAACGTCGCCTTGGCTGCTGGCGGGTTGTCGCTTTCGATCTGGTTTTCGATGGCTTGGATCAGGGTGCTTTCGGCGAATTCTTCTTCGTCGTTGTCGATATCGCTCGGCTCGCTCATGGCTGGCTCCTCAGGGAAAGGTGGCCAGTTTAACCGCATTCAGCGGCGTGATGCTGCTGGCAGGAATCCCGGCGATATTCTATAAACACGCACTGCCCACCCCGCACGGCCTGGAGGCTTTGTGATGATCAAGCTTTATGGATTCTCCGTCAGTAACTACTACAACATGGTCAAACTGGCGCTGCTGGAAAAAGGACTGCCCTTCGAAGAAGTACCGTTTTACGCCGGCACCAGCCCCGAGGCGCTGGCCATCAGTCCGCGTGGAAAGGTCCCCGTCCTGCAGGTAGAACAGGGCTTCATCAACGAGACCAGTGTGATCCTCGAATACATCGAGCAAAGTCAGGCAGGCACGCCGCTGCTGCCGAGCGATCCGTTCGAGCGTGCGCAGGTGCTGGCGTTGGCCAGGGAAATCGAGCTGTATATCGAATTACCGGGACGAGCCTGCTACGCCGAAGCGTTTTTCGGCATGACTGTGTCGGAAGCGATCAAGGAAAAAACCAAAGCCGAACTGTTGCTGGGGATGAAAGCGCTGGGCCGGCACGGAAAATTCAGCCCTTACGTGGCTGGTGACAGCTTGAGCGTGGCGGATCTTTACTTCCTGTACAGCGTGCCATTGGCTTGTGGGGTCGCCAAGAAGTTGTTTGGCATCGATTTGTTGGCTGAGTTTCCGGCGGCCAAGGCGCTGTTGCAGCGGCTGGAGCAGAATCCGAACGTTCAGCGAATTGCGGCGGACAAGGAAGCGGCGATGCCGGCGTTTATGGCAATGGTGGCGGGCAAGAAATAAGTTTTGTAGTGCTCTGAAGTCAGTCATCGCGGGCAAGCCCGCTCCCACAGGGTTCTGCAATGGATCACAAGTCCAGGGCAGATAGAGATGCCTGTGGGAGCGAGCTTGCTAGCGAGGCTTTTAGCTTTTAGCGGCTGGCGAGCAACGCCTGGCCGCGAGCCACGGCAGCCTTCACCTGCACCGGCGCGGTGCCGCCGATGTGGTTGCGGGCATTGACCGAGCCTTCGAGGGTCAGCACGGCAAACACGTCCTGGTCGATCTGGTCGCTGAACTTGCGCAGTTCTTCCAGGCTCATTTCCGCCAGGTCCTTGCCGCTGTCCACGCCATATTTCACGGCATGGCCAACGATTTCGTGGCAATCACGGAATGGAAGGCCGCGACGCACCAGGTAGTCGGCCAGGTCGGTGGCGGTGGAGAAGCCGCGCAGGGCCGCTTCGCGCATCATCGCGTGCTTGGGCTTGATTGCCGGAACCATGTCGGCGAAGGCCCGCAGCGAGTCGCGCAGGGTGTCGGCGGCGTCGAACAGTGGTTCCTTGTCTTCCTGGTTGTCCTTGTTGTAGGCCAGAGGCTGGCCTTTCATCAGGGTCAGCAGGCCCATCAGCGCGCCGAATACACGGCCGGTCTTGCCGCGCACGAGCTCCGGTACATCCGGGTTTTTCTTTTGCGGCATGATCGAGCTGCCGGTGCAGAAACGGTCCGGCAGATCGATGAACTGGAACTGCGCGCTGGTCCACAGCACCAGCTCTTCGGAGAAGCGCGACAGGTGCATCATCGCGATGCTGGCGGCCGAGCAGAATTCGATGGCGAAATCACGATCGGAGACGTTATCCAGCGAATTGCCGCCAACGGCGTCAAAACCCAGCAATTGGGCGGTGTATTCGCGATCGATCGGGTAGGTGGTGCCGGCCAGTGCGGCGCTGCCCAGCGGCATGCGGTTAGTGCGCTTGCGGCAGTCGACCAGGCGTTCGTAGTCGCGGCTGAGCATTTCGAACCAGGCCAGCATGTGATGCCCGAACGTCACCGGCTGTGCAGTCTGCAAGTGGGTGAATCCCGGCATGATGCTGGCGGCTTCACGCTCGGCTTGCTCCAGCAGGCCTCTTTGCAAGCGAGTGATTTCGGCCAGGATCAGGTCGATTTCGTCACGCAGCCACAGACGGATGTCGGTGGCGACCTGATCGTTACGGCTGCGGCCAGTGTGCAGTTTTTTACCGGTCACGCCGATGCGGTCGGTCAGGCGCGCCTCGATGTTCATGTGAACGTCTTCGAGGTCAATGCGCCAGTCGAACTGGCCGGCCTCGATTTCACTCTGGATGGTCTTCAGGCCATCAATGATGCTGTCGCGCTCGGCATCGGTCAGCACGCCGACCTTGGCCAGCATGGTTGCGTGGGCGATCGAGCCCATGATGTCGTGGCGATACAGGCGCTGGTCGAAGGTGACGGAGGCGGTGAAGCGGGCGACGAAGGCGTCGACGGGTTCACTGAAGCGGCCGCCCCAGGACTGATTGGTCTTGTCAGTGCTCATGAATTCGCTCGTATCGGCTTGAAGAAAGAAGGCGTGGAACGCTGGCACGGATAATAACAGGGTTGCCAATCCTGTCGCTGACACTGGTCGACACGTTTTTTTCCGAGGGATGAGCCTTGGCCCGGGTAAGGCCCGTGCATTTTTGCCGAACGATATTTTCCAATTGAGCTATATCGTCCCGGCAACCGTCTACAGTTGGACAGTAGGATCAGCGCACTTCTCGGTGCAGCCGCTGACTATAAGAAGAGTGGGGTGTTCATATTGCGTATCAGCAAACCCTGTGGCGATGTGTCGCCAATGCGGGCCTGGGCCGCCAATCGCCCGGCAGATGAAAATTTAGCCGCCGGACCAGCGGCACTTTTTGACGCTCGCGCTAGTCTTAGCGTGGATCGCGGTGACGGACGTCACTTCACCTGTCTACGCTATCCTTGTGCGAGACTCACGCAGGAATCCAGCGCAATATGAATGTCCTGATCGTTGATGACGAACCCTTGGCCCGCGAGCGCCTGAGCCGAATGGTTGGCGAACTCGAGGGGTACAGTGTCCTGGAGCCTAGTGCCACGAATGGCGAAGAGGCGTTAGCACTGATCGACAGCCACAAGCCGGATATCGTGCTGCTTGATATCCGCATGCCCGGCCTCGATGGCCTGCAAGTGGCTGCGCGGTTATGTGAACGCGAAACTCCGCCCGCCGTGGTGTTCTGCGCCGGGCCCGATGAATTTGCCGTGGAAGCCTTACAGGCCAGCGCCGTAGGCTATCTGGTGAAACCTGTGAGAACTGAACAATTACATGACGCATTAAAGAGAGCTGAGCGCCCCAATCGTGCCCAGCTCGCGGCCCTGACCCGTCCTGCTGCCGACAGCGGCAGCGGCCCGCGCAGCCATATCAGCGCCCGGACCCGTAAAGGGATCGAGCTGATTCCGCTGGATCAGGTGGTTTATTTCATAGCCGACCACAAATACGTGACCTTGCGCCACGAAGCCGGTGAAGTGCTGCTCGATGAGCCGCTAAAGGCCCTCGAAGACGAATTCGGTGACCGTTTCGTGCGGATCCATCGCAATGCACTGGTCGCCCGCGAGCGTATCGAGCGACTGCAGCGCACACCCCTGGGGCATTTTCAGTTGTTCCTCAAGGGGCTCAACGGTGATGCGCTGATCGTCAGTCGGCGTCATGTGGCTGGCGTGCGCAAGATGATGCAACAGCTTTAAACAGCTGTCCGCAGGCGAATTTCACACCCGATTGCCGGACATCCGGGGCCAGGGAGGCCGACTAGTATCTGATACAAGTCAAAGTGGATTTGGCTGAGCTGTTATTATCCGCCGTATCTATTCAGTACGGATTGATCCATGTCCTCTCGCGAAATCCGCATCGCCACCCGCAAAAGTGCACTCGCCCTGTGGCAGGCCGAATACGTCAAAGCCCGTCTTGAAGCCGCTCATCCGGGCCTGCTGGTGACGCTCGTCCCCATGGTCAGCCGTGGTGACAAGCTGCTTGACTCACCGCTGTCGAAAATCGGCGGCAAGGGCCTGTTCGTCAAGGAGCTCGAAACCGCGCTGTTGGAAAATGAAGCCGACATCGCCGTGCACTCCATGAAGGACGTGCCGATGGACTTCCCCGAAGGCCTCGGCCTGTTCTGTATTTGCGAGCGCGAAGACCCGCGCGATGCCTTCGTTTCCAACACCTACGCCAGCCTGGATGAGTTGCCCCAGGGCAGCATCGTCGGCACCTCCAGTCTGCGCCGCCAGGCTCAATTGCTGACCCGTCGCCCGGACCTGGAAATCCGCTTCCTACGCGGCAACGTCAATACCCGCTTGGCCAAGCTCGATGCTGGTGAGTACGACGCGATCATCCTCGCCGCTGCCGGCCTGATCCGTCTGGGCTTTGAGGATCGCATCACTTCGGCCATCAGTGTCGATGACAGCCTTCCGGCCGGTGGTCAGGGCGCGGTGGGTATCGAATGCCGCAGCGCCGACAGTGAAATCCATGCGCTGCTGGCGCCCCTGCATCACCAGGACACCGCCACCCGCGTGACTGCCGAGCGTGCCCTCAACAAACACCTCAATGGTGGTTGCCAGGTGCCGATTGCCTGCTACGCGGTACTGGAGGGCGAACAGGTCTGGTTGCGCGGGCTGGTGGGCGATCCAGCGGGTGGCCTGCTGCTTAGCGCACAGGCCCGGGCCTCTCGCGGCGATGCCGAGGCGCTGGGCGTACGAGTGGCCGAAGACCTTCTCAGCCAGGGTGCCGACGCCATTCTCAAAGCGGTGTATGGCGAGGCTGGCCACGAGTGACCGGTTGGCGCTTGCTGCTGACGCGTCCCGCCGAAGAAGCGGCGGCGCTAAGCAGTCTTTTGGCCGAGCAGGGGATATTCAGTAACAGTCTGCCGCTTTTGGACATCATGCCCATTGCGGCCACTGACACAATGCGCCAGATGATTCTGGAGCTGAATCAGTTCTGCGCCGTTATCGTGGTCAGCAAGCCAGCAGCCCGGGTCGGCGTCGAACTGCTCGAACGGTATTGGCCAACACCACCCGGTGTGAAGTGGTTCAGCGTCGGCGCGGCGACTGCGCAGATCCTCAAGGATCACGGGTTGGATGTGAGCTTCCCGGCAGAAGGCGATGACAGTGAAGCCTTGCTCGAACTTTCCCGATTGCGCGAGGCCATCGCACGCCCCGATGCGCGAGTGTTGATCTTGCGTGGGGAGGGCGGACGTGAGTTGCTGGCTGAGCGTTTGCGTGAGCTTGGTGCTAGTGTCGAATATCTGGAGTTGTACCGCCGGGCATTGCCGATTTACCCACCAGCAGCGCTGCAGCAGCGGATCCAGGCGGAACGCCTGAACGGGCTGGTGGTCAGCAGTGGACAAGGTTTCGAGCACCTGTATCAATTGGCTGGCGATGCCTGGCCGCAGTTGGCGCGGTTGCCGTTGTTTGTACCGAGCCCCAGGGTTGCCGAGCTGGCGCGTGCCGCCGGGGCCGAAACAGTTGTGGATTGTCGCGGCGCGAGTGCCGCGGCCTTGCTGACGGCGTTACGGGAGCATCCCGTACCCGATTTCTAATGCAAAGGATGGATACGTGAGCGAAACAGCCTTGCCTAAAGATGACTCGCGACCGGTGCTTGATGCACCTGTTGATGCACCTGTTGATCAAATGCCGCCGCCACCAGCTGCCGAGCAGCGTCGAGGCAATGGTCTGGCAATCCTCGCGCTGCTGCTGGGTGCGGCCGGTGTCGCGGTGGGCGGTTGGGGTGTCTGGCAGGTGCGTCACCTGCAGGCCAACAATCAGCAGCAACTGAGTCAGGTTCAGGCGTTGAACGACCAGGCGCAGAGCCTCAAGCTCAATGAGGAACGCCTGAGCGCACGCCTGGCGCAATTGCCTGCTGCCGATGAACTGGAAGCTCGCAGTCGTCTGGTGATCCAGCTCCAAGGAGATCAGCAGCGATTGAACCAGCGTCTGGAAACCGTCCTCGGCGCCAGCCGCAAGGACTGGCGTCTGGCCGAGGCCGAGCACCTGCTGCGTCTGGCCAGCCTGCGACTGTCTGCCTTGCAGGACATCAGCAGCGCTCAGGCATTGGTCCAGGGTGCCGACGAAATTCTGCGTGAGCAGAACGATCCGGGCTCCTTTGCCGCTCGCGAACAAGTGGCCAAGACCCTGATCGCCTTACGCAGTACCGAACAACCGGATCGCACCGGGCTGTTTCTGCGTCTGGGCGCGCTGCGCGATCAGGTGACCAGCCTCACCGAGCTGGCACCGGAGTACAAGGACCGTGGCGATTCGTTGCTGGGCCTGACCGCCGATGGCGACGGTGCCAGTCGCTGGGCGCAATGGTGGGATCAGATTTCGCGCTACATCCGTATCGATTTCAATGCCGACAAAAACGTTCGCCCATTGCTGGCCGGCCAGAGCCTGAGTCAGGTCCGCCTGGCCCTGAGCCTGGCACTGGAGCAGGCACAATGGGCCGCACTCAACGGCCAGGCTGCGGTTTACTCCCAGGTGCTGGACGAAGCTCAGGACATCCTCAAGGGCAACTTCAACTCGGATAACGCGCAAAGCAAAGTCATGCTTGAGCAGGTGGCCGAGCTGAGCAAGCAACCCGTCACCGTCGTCACTCCGGATATGACTGGAACACTGAGCGCGGTGCAGGGGTATCTGGAACGGCGCAACGTCAACGCCGAGGACTCGGTCAAGCCACTGGCCAAGCCTGCCGCGAACACCGCGCCGGAGGCCATGCCATGAGACGCCTCTATGTGATCGTGTTCCTCGTTGTCGCCGCTGCCGCTGCGCTGGGGCTGGCGATTGCCGAGCATTCCGGTTACGTGCTTGTTGCCTACAAGACCTTCCGCTATGAGTCGAGCCTATGGGCTACTTTGGCGCTGGGGGCTGTGCTATGGCTGGTGATCTGGGGCATCAAGTCGCTGGTCGAGCTGGTGATGGCTTCCAGTGGCGTGGTCAACCCGTGGTCACGGCGTAACCGCAGTCGTCGGGTGCAGGTGGCGATCGAACACGGTCAGCTGGACCTGGCCGAGGGTCGCTGGGCCAGCGCGCAACGTCATTTGCATCGGGCTGCCGAAGCCGAACGCCAGCCGCTGCTTTATTACCTCGGCGCGGCCCGTGCCGCGAACGAACTAGGCAATTACGAAGAAAGCGACAACCTTCTAGAGCGCGCCCTGGAGCGTCAGCCTCAGGCCGAGTTGGCGATCGCCCTGAACCACGCCCAGTTGCAGACTGACCGCGGTGATACCGAAGGTGCCCTTGCTACCCTGCAAGCCATGCGTGAGCGCCACCCTCATAACGCACAGACCCTGCGTCAGTTGCAGCGCCTGCTTCAGCAGCGTGGTGACTGGTCGGCACTGATTCGCCTGTTGCCGGAGCTGCGCAAGGACAAAATCCTGCCAGCAGCCGAACTCGCCGAGCTTGAGCGTCGGGCCTGGGGGGCGAACCTGTCTCTGGCGGCGCAACGGGAAGACGACGGTGCGGTGGGGCAGCAATCGCTCGAACGAGCCTGGCAGCAACTGACTTCGGCACAACGCCATGAGCCGCAACTGGTGCTCGCGTATGCCGAACAACTGCGGCAGTTGGGTGCTCATGTCGAGGCCGAAGAAGTGCTGCGCACCGCTCTAAAGCGCGGTTACGACAGCCATCTGGCACGTCTCTACGGACTGGTTCGCGGCAATGATCCGATCCGCCAGTTGCAGACCGCTGAAGGCTGGCTCAAGGACCATCCGGCCGATCCGGGCCTGTTGCTGACACTGGGTCGTCTGTGCCTGCAAAACAGCTTGTGGGGCAAGGCGCGGGACTACCTGGAAAGTAGCCTGCGTGTACAACGCAATCCGGAAGCCTGTGCGGAGCTGGCACGCTTGCTGGCGCAAATGGGCGATACCGAGCGCAGCAACCAGCTGTTTCAGGAAGGCCTGGGGTTGCTGGATGAGCGCTTGCTCGCGGCCCCTCTGCCTGTACCTGTCCGCGCTTGACCCGTTCACTGGCGCCAGGCTCGGGCGTCTGATCGACGAAGTGCGGCGAGGGAGCAATCGCCCTCGCCGCAGTACGATAATGGGTTGAAGTGCAGTCGCCAAAACGTGTCGCAGGCAAAGTCCTACAAAGGACTGCATTTTATCCTCCCGCTTGCGTCGGGATTTCCCTATACCTGCGCTGAAGTCTCTGTGGGCACTTGCCTTGAAAGGCCGTCGCGCTTTCCTCTACCGTAACGGTCTGTCACTACTTTTACGGAAAAGCCATGTCATTGGCCTGCTCACGCTCCTTGTTTTTCATGGCTTTCATTGCGGGTGCCCTGGCGATGGGCGTTTCCTTCTACCTTGAATATGCGGTCGGCCTGCGGCCTTGCGGCTTGTGTCTTGCGCAACGGTTTTGCCTGGCGCTCCTGACCGCTGTCTGCCTGATGGCTTCGGTCCATGGCCCCGGTCGCGTCGGAAACGTTCTGTATTGGCTGCTCAGTCTTGGTTGCAGCCTGGCCGGCACTGTCACGGCGTGGTGGCAGGTTCTGCTGCAAAATCTTCCGATGGAGCACGCAGCGGCATGCTCGACCCATCTGGCGGATCTGTTCGCCAGTTCTCCGTGGCTATCCGTCCTGCAGCAAGTGTTCAAGGGCGCTGCCGATTGTGTGGAAATTTCCTGGACGCTGTTCGATCTGAGTCTCACGGAGTGGAGTCTGCTGTTCTTCGTCGCGATGATGGTTCTGGCCGTTTACCAATCGTTGCGACTGGTCTGGATCAGCTATCAGCGACCACTCAGCGGCGAGTCGTCGCACCGGGCCTTTGCGGGCGATTAAACACTTGTATGAACTTTATCGCGTGCGTACCTTGAAGCCAGTGTCGCGCGGGCATAATCTGGCCCGCACGTGTCATTGGAATTATGTTGCTCGATGACGCTCTGCCTGACCGCCCACCGATGTTACAAGAGGCGAGCGGGCATAGAGCAGCTGACCCACAAGGGAAGAGAGATCACCATGCTCGAAAGTTGTCAGAATGCTCAGGAACGCTGGGGTGGAGTGCACCTGCTGATTGATCGCTGGTTGCAGGAACGACACGAACTGATCGGGGCCTATGACGCTCTTGGCGCAAAGCCTGAGGCGTTGGGTGAGAACCGTAAGCCTTTGCAGGAGTTCTGCGGCGTGCTGGTCGATTATGTATCGGCCGGGCATTTCGAGATCTACGAGCAACTGACGGGGGAGGCCAAGGCCTTCAACGACAAGCGTGGGCTGGAGCTCGCCGAGACCATCTATCCGCGCATCGATGTCATCACTGAAAAGTTGCTTGCGTTCAATGACCTTTGCGACGAAGGCAAATGCGTTGCGGAGAAGTTCAAGGAGCTGGGTGGCCTGTTGCACGAACGCTTCGAACTGGAAGATTGTCTGATCGAGGTGCTGCACACCGCTCACAAGGAAGCCGATCCTGTTCAGGCATGAGTCGCTTCCCGCAAGACCTCAAACGGCGTGCCACGGCACGCCGTTTTTCATTTCCGCTGTCAGCTGGTTGCACCACGCAATTCAACGTCGAACACCAGTGGAGTGAACGGTGCGATCACGTCACCGGCACCGTCGGCGCCATAGGCCTGGGCCGATGGAATCACCAGTCGCCATTTCGCCCCGACCGGCATGTTTTGCAATGCGCTGCGCCATCCGGCGATCACGCTGTCCAGGCTGAACCATTGTGGCTGACTGTTCTGATCGAACACCGTGCCGTCGGGCAAGCGACCGATGTACAGCACCTGCACCTTGCCGTTCGGTCCGGCCTTGGCGCCAGCGCCTGGTGTCAACTCGGTCAGCAGCACGCCATCAGCCAATTCGCGTACGCCGGGTCTGGCTTTCTCTGCGGCGAGAAAACGCTGTTCTTTTTCCAGTGCCACTTCGCTTTGCGGCTCGGCTGACTGCATGGCGATCCGCGCTTCATGCTCGGTCAAGATCTGCTCGATCTGCTCGTCCTTCAGCGCCAGCGGTTTGCCCTGATAGGCCTGCTGCAATCCTTCGATCAGTGCCTGGAGTTGCAGGTCGGGAGCCTCCTGGCGCAAGCGTTCGCCAAGGCTTGCACCCAGGCTGTAAGCGAGATCGTGGGCTTCATTTTCCGGTGTTGCTCCGGCGGCTTGAGCCGCCGAAAAAAACACGCTCAGCGATAAAAAAAGGTAGCGCGACATGGGCACTCTCCGACCTGAATTGCGGGCGATTATGCCAGTGAGAAAGCGCGCAACGGTGAACTGCTTTTGCGCCGACGTAGAAGTTTTTCAGTCCTTTGCAACGCAACGCTTTCGATAGTGTCAACATGCCCTAGCGGCGGTTGCAGCAGAGGTCTAGTATGAGCCGCACTCACTTCAGCCAGGAGGTAAACCATGTCGGCCACCAAGAAGCCAGTAAGCACTCCGTTGCACCTGCTCCAACAACTCTCGGGCAGCCTGCTCGAGCATCTGGAAACCGCTTGTTCCGAAGCCTTGGCTGATGCTGAAAAACTGCTCGCCAAACTGGAAAAGCAGCGCGGAAAAGCGCAAGAAAAACTGCACAAGTCCCGCACCAAATTGCAGGACGCTGCGGCGGCCGGAAAAGCCAAGGCACAAGCCAAGGCCAAGGACGCAGTGGCCGATCTTGAGGAGCTGCTCGACGCCCTCAAGGATCGTCAGTCGGAAACCCGTGGCTACATTCTGCAACTCAAGCGCGATGCCCAGGAAAGCCTGAAACTGGCCCAGGGTGTCGGTCGTGTACAAGAGGCTGTCGGCAAGGCGTTGTCCCTGCGTGCGGCCAAGCCAGCTGCGGCACCTGCGAAGAAAGCCGCTGCTAAACCGGCTGCTGCAAAAGCTCCAGCCGCTGCCAAACCAGTGGCGAAAACTGCCGCAGCCAAACCTGCTGCAAAACCGGCTGCTGCCAGCGCCGCAAAACCCGCCGCTAAAACCACGGCTGCCAAACCCGCCGCTGCACGATCTGCTGCTGCAAAACCGGCTGCTGCCAAACCAGCAGTGGCTAAAACCGCCGCCGCTAAACCGGCTGCAAAACCAGCAGCCAAACCAGCTGCAAAACCGGCCGCTAAACCCGCTGCCCGGACTGCTGCGGCGAAACCTGCCACCAAGCCGGCTGCCAAACCCGTCGCTGCAAAACCAGCAGCCAAGTCGGCTGCCAAGCCCGCCGCTGCAAAACCAGCTGCCAAACCTGCAGTAAAAGCGGCTGCTAAACCAGCCGCCAAACCAGTTGCAGCAAAACCAGCAGTCGCCGCCAAGCCGGCCGCTGCCAAGCCAGTTGCCGCCAAACCTGCTGCTGCAAAACCCGCTGCAAAACCAGCGGCCAAACCGGCAGTGAAAAAGCCGGTTGCCGCCAAGCCAGCCGCCGCACCGATTGCCAAGCCAGCCAACCCGGCTCCGGTAGCAACGTCTGCTTTGGCAGCAGCCACCTCGACAGCCACGCCAGCGCCAACGCCGGCCGCCGCATCGATCGCAGCAACCACCCCAACCAGCGCTTCCTAAGTGCCGGTTACCGCGACGCGCAGCTGATGCAGCGCGTCGCGGTGCAGGTGGGCGGCACCCGCCGCCGCACCTTCCAGCCAGGCCGATAGATCGGTCTCCGCATCTTGCGGCCAACTCTGCGCCGCTCTCTCGAGCCGCAACAACAGATGCCGCTCGGCTTCCAGCTCCAGTGCCTTCACTTGTTCACGCAGGTTGTGCAAATCTGCGTCTGCCGTGGCAGCGGCCTTCCAGTGTGTGCGCAAGGCGCGTAACGGCCACACGACATCGGTGTCCCAAGAGACGGCCACACTGCGCAGTTGCTGCAAGCGCTGCTCATCGCAGGCCACGCCTCGTTGTCCCAACCAGGTAGCACACAGCAGCAGACACACGTTGACACCCGCTGACTGCAATTGCAGGCATGCCTGCTCAACGCCCGGTCGGGCATAAGTGCTCAGGGAAAAGCTCCACAGGTCAGAGGACATAGTGCTACTCGCGCCAGTTGCGAGCGAAGCTGGTAGACTCCGCCGCCATTATGATTCGACTTCAGAACCTGACTTTACAGCGTGGCCCGCAACGTCTGCTAGAAGACGCCGAGCTGACCCTGCACGCCGGCCACAAAGCCGGCCTCATCGGTGCCAACGGCGCCGGCAAATCGAGCCTGTTCGCCTTGCTTCGGGGTGAGTTGCACCCGGACTCGGGTGATTGCTTCCTGCCGGCCGACTGGCGTATCGCCCACATGCGCCAGGAGGTCGATACCCTCGAACGCCTGGCGGTCGACTACGTGCTCGATGGCGACCTGCGCCTGCGCCAGGTGCAACGCGACCTGGCGGCAGCCGAAGCGGCCCATGACGGTGCCGCACAGGCCCGCCTGCACTCGGAACTCGACAGCGCCGACGGGTACACCGCCGACGCCCGGGCCCGCAAGTTGCTGGCTGGCCTTGGGTTCACCAACGAACAGATGGATCGTCAGGTCGGGGATTTCTCCGGTGGCTGGCGGATGCGTCTGAACCTGGCTCAGGCCTTGATGTGCCCATCGGACCTGTTGCTGCTCGACGAACCGACCAACCACCTGGATCTCGACGCCATCATCTGGCTTGAGGAATGGCTCAAGAGCTATCCCGGCACCTTGATGCTGATTTCCCACGACCGCGACTTCCTCGATGCCGTGGTCGATCACGTGGCTCACGTCGACCAGCGCAAGATCACCCTGTACCGCGGTGGCTACAGCGCCTTCGAGCGCGCCCGTGCCGAACGCCTGGCCCAGCAACAGCAGGCCTACGAGAAGCAGCAGGCGCAACGTGCGCACATGGAAAGCTACATCGCCCGCTTCAAGGCCCAGGCCACCAAGGCCCGCCAGGCCCAGAGCCGGATCAAGGCCCTGGAGCGGATGGAAGAGCTGACCGCGGCCCATGTCGATTCGCCGTTCGATTTTGTCTTCCGTGAATCGCAGAAAATTTCCAGCCCGCTGATCGACCTGTCCGATGCCCGATTGGGCTACGGCGACAAAACCGTGCTGGAGAAGGTCAAGCTGCAACTGACCCCAGGCGCGCGAATCGGTCTGCTTGGACCTAACGGCGCGGGTAAATCGACCCTGATCAAGAACCTTGCCGGTGAGCTCTCGCCATTGGCCGGTCGCTTGACCCGTGGCGAGAACACCGTGGTCGGTTACTTCGCCCAACACCAACTCGACTCTCTGGATTCCAAGGCCAGCCCGTTGTTGCACTTGCAGCGCCTGGCGCCGACCGAGCGCGAACAGACCCTGCGCGACTTCCTCGGCGGTTTCGACTTCCGTGGTGCGCGGATCGACGAGCCGGTGCTGAATTTCTCCGGTGGTGAAAAGGCGCGCCTGGCGTTGGCCTTGATCGCCTGGGACCGACCGAACCTGTTGCTGCTCGACGAACCGACCAACCACCTGGATCTGGAAATGCGCCTGGCGCTGACCATGGCTCTGCAGGAGTTCAGTGGTGCGGTACTGGTGGTCTCTCACGACCGTCATCTGCTTAAAAGCACCACCGACAATTTCTACCTGGTCGCCGATGGCAAAGTCGAAGAGTTCGATGGCGACCTGGAAGACTACACCCGGTGGCTGGTGGATTATCGTCAGCGCAATGCGCCGGTCAGCAACACGCCCGTCAATCCGGACAAGACCGACAAGAAAGCCCAGCGTCAGGCCGCTGCTGCGTTGCGTCAGCAACTGGCACCGCACAAGCGCGAAGCTGACAAGCTTGAAAACGAGTTGGGCAAGCTCCACGAAAAACTGGCGAAGATCGATGCCAGCCTCGGCGACAGCGATATCTACGAGCCGGCCCGCAAGAACGAATTGCGTGATCTGCTGGCTGAACAGGCCAAGCTGAAGGTGCGTGAGGCGGAGCTGGAAGAAGCGTGGATGGAAGCCCTGGAGTTGCTGGAGAGCATGCAGGCGGAGCTGGAGGCGCTGTCCTGATGGATGCCTTCAAGCTGCCGCTGCCGGTGGAGTGGGCGGAGCCGATCTGGCTTGGCGTGCAAATCCTGCTGATCCTGCTCGCCGGCTATTTCACCCAGCGCTTCGTCGCCAAAGGCCTGACCCGCCTCGGTGAGCGTTACCCGTTCCCGCCGCAGTTGATGTTGCCGCTGCGCGGTGGATTGCGCTGGCTGATCATGGGCAGCGCGCTGATTTTCGTCCTGGAACGACTCGGTGTATCGGCCACAGTGCTCTGGACCGCATTGTCCGGTTTCGTCGCGGTTGCGGCGGTGGCGTTTTTCGCCATGTGGAGCGTGCTGTCGAACCTGCTGTGCGCGATCCTGATCTTTACCGTCGGCCCGTTCCGCCTTGGTGACGTGGTCGAACTGGTGGATACCACCGACAAGCCCGGCGTCAAAGGCCGGGTGGTGGCGATCAATCTTCTTTACACCACGCTGATCGAGGCTGAAGAACTCGGCACCGGCAGCGCCATGGTGCAAGTGCCCAACAGTCTGTTCTTCCAGCGTTCGGTGCGGCGCTGGCGCGGGACGGAAGTGTTTCCTTCCAGCGGGTTTGAAAAGTAAGCCTGCTGTTGCCTGATACACCGCTTTCTCGCGAAGAGGCCCTCAAGCCGCAAACGCTGGTCGGCTGTCGACACATCCTGCAAAAAATCGGTAGTCATCCATCCAAAGCCGCATTAGCTTAGACGTCTGTCACGAGTCTGAGTCGAGGTGTGTAATGGAGCTTCAAACATGGCTGGCGTTTTTTGCCGCCTGCTGGGTGATCAGTCTGTCCCCCGGTGCCGGCGCCATTGCGTCTATGTCCAGCGGCCTGCAATACGGCTTCTGGCGCGGCTACTGGAACGCCCTTGGCCTGCAACTGGGCCTGGCTGTGCAGATCGCCATTGTCGGTGCCGGTGTTGGCGCCATTCTCACGGCTTCGGCCACGGCCTTTTACGCAATCAAATGGTTTGGCGTGGCGTATCTGGTTTACCTCGCGATCAAGCAATGGCGTGCGTTGCCCAGCGATATGAGCGATGACGCGGCGGTGCGCCAGATCGGCAAGCCGATGGCCCTGGTATTCCGTGGTTTCCTGGTGAACATCAGCAACCCCAAGGCGCTGGTGTTCATGCTGGCGGTGTTGCCGCAGTTCATCGATCCCCATGCACCGCTGCTGATTCAGTATCTGGTGATCGGCGTGACCATGATTTGCGTCGACCTGATCGTCATGGCCGGCTACACCGGTCTGGCGTCCAAAGTGCTGCGTCTGCTGCGCACACCGAAACAGCAAAAACGCATGAACCGGACCTTTGCCGGGCTGTTCATTGGGGCGGCGGCGTTTATGGCAACGCTGCGCAGAGCCGCAGTCTGAATCGGCAGAAATCCGAAAAGGCGACCCAAGCGGTCGCCTTTTTTGTCGGTGTATCAGTACGTTGGAAAGCCTGCAATTTCGCAGGAAGCCCCAACAAAGCTTGAGCGAAACCGGTTGGGCGTTAACAATATGTAACTTCGTTTTTCAAATTGAGATTCATTCATGACTGCCCCCTCCCGTTTTCTGGCCTGGCTGGTGCTGCCGCTGTTCGCGGTGTGCAGCTTTCAGTCACTGGCCGCACCCGTCGAAGGTGCGCCGCAGGCGCTGCACTTGCTCGATTACATCGGCGTGGACTACCCGGACACGGTGCAGGCGGGCAGCATCATGGATCAGGCCGGATTTCGCGCGCAGCAAGAGTCGGTCAAGACGCTGGGAAGTTTGATGGCGGGCCTGCCGGCCAAGCCGGAAAAAGCGGCGCTGGAGCAAAGCCTGGTCACGCTGGAAAATTCAATCAGCGCCCGTCAGGACGGTGCCGACGTCACTCGCCAGGCCCGGCAACTGGGTGCGAAGCTGGCCGTGGCCTATGAAGTCAGCCAGGCCCCGGTCATTACCCCAGACCCGTCGCGTGGGGCGCCGCTGTACGCTCAGCATTGCTCAGTGTGCCATGGCGACACGGGGGCCGGAGACGGCCCGGCGGGTGTCGGCATGACGCCACCACCGTCCAACCTGCGCGATACCACGCGGCTGGATCGACTGAGCCTCTACGCGCTCTACAGCACCTTGGGCCAGGGCATTGAAGGGACTGACATGCCGGCCTTTGCCGACCAACTGGATGATCGCCAGCGTTGGGACCTGGCCACCTACATCGCCAGCCTCAGTGTCGACCCGGCGACAGCCCGTGCCGAGAAAACCTACAACATTGCCGACCTGGCCCGTCAGACCCCGGCCGAAGTACAGGCTGTAGAAGGTCCGCAAGCCGCCGCGACGTTTCGTGCCCAGCGAGCGCAACCACCGCAGGCCAAGCGTGGCCCGGCACAATTGCTCGACTACACCGCAGCCACGCTGGACAAGAGCGTCGCGGCGTATCGTGCCGGCGAGCATGATCAGGCTTATGACTTATCGGTAGCGGCGTATCTGGAAGGCTTCGAGCTGGTCGAAAGCTCGCTGGACAACATTGACGCCAACGTCCGTAAAGATACTGAAAAATCCCTGATGGCCTACCGTCAGTCGTTGCAGGATGGCCTGTCGGTGACAGACGTCGAACAGCGTCTGGACGCGGCCAAGGCCAAGTTGAAGGCATCGGCCGACCTGCTGGGCAACGACGGTTTGAGCTGGTCGCTGAGTTACATTTCCGGCTTGCTGATTCTGCTGCGCGAAGGTCTGGAAGCGATTCTGGTGCTGGCAGCGATCCTGGCTTTCCTGCGTAACACGGGTCAACAGGCGGCGGTGCGCAGCGTCAATGTCGGTTGGGGCCTGGCATTTCTGGCGGGGCTGGGTACCTGGGCGCTGGCAGCCTATGTGATCGATGTCAGCGGTTCGCAGCGAGAATTACTGGAAGGCGCGACAGCGTTGTTTGCCAGCGTCATGGTGTTGTGGCTGGGCGTGTGGATGCATGATCGTCGTCACGCGGCGGCCTGGCAGGATTACATCAAGGCCAGCCTGGTGGGCGGCGGCGGGCGTTTCGGCTTCGCGACCCTGGCGTTTTTCTCGGTGTATCGCGAACTGTTCGAAGTGATTCTGTTCTACGAAACCCTGTGGCTGCAGGCGGGGCCCGCTGGGCATAACGCGGTGCTGGCCGGTGGTGCGACCGCTGTGGTGCTGCTGATCGGCCTGGCCTGGGTGATTTTGCGTGGTTCGGCAAAGCTGCCGTTGGCGCTGTTCTTCAGCATCAACGCTGGTCTTTTGTGCGCCTTGTCGGTGGTGTTTGCCGGACATGGAGTGAAAGCGCTGCAGGAAGCCGGGATCTTCGGCACGCGGCCTGTGCCGTTCTTTGAATTTGACTGGCTGGGGATCCACGCCGATGCGTATTCGCTGGGTGCCCAGGCTGTGGCGATCCTTGCGATTGTCGTGCTTTATGGGCGTAGTCGGATGGCTGAGAGTCGGCGGGTGCAGGTTTCTTAAACAGCATTCGCTTCGCTCATATTCGCGGGCAAGCCCGCTCCCACATGGACGATGTGTATCCTGTGGGAGCGTGGCTTGCCCGCGATGCTTTTCAATTGAGGAAAAATCATGCGTGTGTGGATCGACGCCGATGCCTGCCCCCGGCCGGCCAAGGAACTGGTGGTGAAGTTCGCCCTCAAGCGCCAGTTCGAAGTGGTGCTGGTGGCCGGGCAGCCGCAGATCAAGCCAGGTTTGGCGCTGGTCAAGCTGATCGTAGTGCCGAGCGGTCCGGATGCGGCCGATGATTACCTGGTGGAACACGCGGTGCCCGGTGAGCTGGTGATCTGCAGCGATGTGCCGTTGGCCGACCGTCTGGTGAAGAAGGGTGTGGCTGCGCTCGATCCGCGGGGCAAGGAGTTTGATGCGCAGAACATGGGGGAGCGGCTGGCGGTGCGCAACCTGTTCACCGATCTGCGCGAGCAGGGGCAAATGGGCGGAGGGCCAGCGCCGTTTGGCGACCGTGAGAAGCAGGCGTTTGCCAATGCGCTGGATCGGATACTCACACGGCTGGCCCGCAATTCTTAAGACCAGTGACGAACCCTGTGGGAGCGAGCTTGCTCGCGATGGCGGTGGATCTATCAACATTGATGTTGAATGTCCGGGCCCTATCGCGAGTAAGCTCGCTCCCACATTTTTGAACCGTGTCAGGCATCGTTTTCGTGGGTCAGCTCCAGTACCCGGTCGACCAGCTTGTTGATCCCGGATGCCGCTTCACTGATCGATTGAGCCAGCATGTAAGCCGGGGTGCTCACCAGTTTGCGCGCCTTGTCTTCGACGATGTCACTGACCGCGCAATCGGTATGGGTCGCGCCCATCTTGTTCATCGCGGCAGCGGTGTCAGTGTCATTGCCGATGGTGCAGGTGACGCCGGGACCATAGATCTTCGCCGCCAGAGCCGGTGAAATGCACATCAACCCTACCGGTTTGCCGGCCTCGGCAAAGGCTTCGGTCAGTGCCAGGACATCCGGTTGAACGGTGCAGCCGGCGCCTTCGATGGCGAAGTTGGACAGGTTCTTGGCCGAGCCGAAGCCGCCGGGCACGATCAGCGCATCGAACTCATCGACGTTTGCGTCACGGATATCCTTGATGTTGCCCCGGGCAATCCGCGCCGACTCCACCAGCACGTTGCGCGATTCGGGCATTTCTTCGCCGGTCAGGTGATTGATCACATGCAACTGCGCGATGTTCGGTGCGAAACACTGTACCTGGGCTCCGCGCTGGTCCAGGCGCAGCAGGGTGATGACGCTCTCGTGGAGCTCGGCGCCGTCGTACACGCCACAACCGGAAAGGATCACTGCAACTTTTTTGCTCATGGGCTTTTCTCCAGATTCATGGCGTTAAATGTCCACTAATTTGGCACGCGTTGCCATAGGGTTAATTCACGGCAACACCTAGCATCTGTCCTCTAGATTCCGATCAGGGCGCGTCATGGACTTCATTCTGTATGCGGTGCCGTTTTTCTTTGTCCTGATCGCCATCGAGTTGTTGGCCGACCGTTGGCGCGGGGTGAGCAACTACCGGGTGGCGGACGCGATCAACAGCATCAGCACCGGCGTGCTGTCGACCACCACGGGCCTGTTGACCAAGGGTGTGGGTCTGCTGACCTACGGCTTTGCCCTCAAGCATCTGGCGCTATTCGAGTTGTCGGCCGACAGCGTCTGGACCTGGGTGTTTGCCTTCGTCTTCTACGATTTCTGCTACTACTGGCTGCATCGCATGGGCCACGAGCGCAACATCCTCTGGGCCGCGCATTCGGTGCATCACCAGAGCGAGGACTACAACCTGTCCACGGCGTTGCGCCAGACCAGTACCGGATTCCTCCTGAGCTGGATCTTCTATCTGCCGATGGCTGTGTCTGGCGTGCCGCTGCTGGTGTTCGTCAGTGTCGCGGCGTTGAACCTGCTGTATCAGTTCTGGGTGCACACCCGACACATTCCCAAGCTTGGCTGGTTCGAATGGTTCTTTGTCACGCCATCCAATCATCGGGCTCACCATGCACAGAACGCTCTCTACATGGATCGCAACTACGGCGGTGTGTTCATTATTTGGGACCGTCTGTTCGGCTCGTTCCAGGAAGAAGACGACAACGAGCCGGTGATCTTCGGCGTGACCACACCGTTGGCGAGCTGGAATCCTGTGTGGGCGAATGTGCAGTTCTATGCGCAATTGTGGGCAGATGCACGGCGTGCCGAAAGCACCTGGGACAAACTTCGGATCTGGTTCATGCGCACCGGTTGGCGCCCAGCGGATGTGGCCGCCAAATACCCGATGAACAAGCCGGACCTGAGGCTTTTCCGCAAATTCGAGGTGCCGCTGGACGGACGCCAGCAGCTCTACGTGCTGTTGCAGTTCTGTTTCTACATCGCACTGGGCAGTTACTTGATGAATCTTGAGCCGAAGCTGCCAGTCGCCGCCCTGGTGTTGGGCTGGGGCTCAGTGGCGTTCGGTCTGTTTGTGCTGGGCGTGGCCCTGGAAAATCGCCCGTGGGCGTTGAAGCTGGAGCTGCTGCGGCTGGCATTGAATCTGCCATTGGTATGGCTGGCCCCGCTGGTGGGGCTATGGCCGGCCAGCGCGCTGGGCTGGGTCGGCCTGCTCACGTACAGCCTGTTGAGCGGCATCGGTCTCTACTGTTGTAGAAATCCCATCACTCGGTTGGCGTCGTAGGACCTTCGATTTTGGTTCGTTCGGCCTTCATGGCTTGCTCGTCGGCGTAGATCTGTTTGGCCAGGCGGGCGTTCTTGAAACGTCGACGCAGCCACAGCACCAGGCCCAGGACCAGCAGGGCGCCGAGCACCCAGAGTTCGTACTTCTTCACACTGCCGAGCATGCCTTCGAGCACTGCGCCGAAATGGTACGCGGCCGCCGCCAATGCGGCGGCCCAGATCGCCGCACCAATCCCGTTGAGCAGCAGGTAACGGCCCGGCGGATAGCCCGACAGCCCGATAGCCACCGGCATGACCGTGCGCAAACCGTAGACGAAGCGGAAGCTCAGCACCCAGATGTCCGGATGCTTGCGAATGTGTTCCAGCGCCCGGTCACCCATCATTTGCCAGCGCGGCTTGCGCGCCAGCAGCTTGCGGCCGTGCTTGCGCCCCAGGAAGTACCACAGTTGGTCGCCGGCGTAGCTGCCGAAGAAGGCCACGACCACCACCAGGTTGATGTCCATGTATCCACGGAACGCGAGGAAACCCGCGAGTACCAGGATGGTTTCGCCTTCGAAGAACGTGCCTAGAAAAAGGGCAAAGTAGCCGAAGTCATGCAGAAATTGTTGGAGCATTGTCTGGGTGCTGGCGAAATGAACGCGCAGCCTAACCCTTCGGGCACATTCAGGAAAGTGTCCAAATGTGTCTCGACGTGAACATTTCCTACAACGACAATGGAATGCGGCTACCTGTCGCAGCGTGCACATAACTGTAATACGTTCGTCATAATGGCCGCTTATAACTGTCACGCTCGCCCGTAAGCGCGGGCTCAGGAGTCTGCCGTGAGCTTTACCCCCGCCAACCGTTTGTTCCCCGCAACCCGCCTGCGCCGCAACCGTCGTGACGACTTCTCGCGTCGCCTGGTCCGTGAAAACGTCCTGACCGTCGATGACCTGATCCTGCCGGTGTTCGTGCTGGACGGTGAAAACCGTCGTGAAGCGGTAGCTTCGATGCCAGGAGTCGAACGCCTGACCATCGACCTGTTGCTGGAAGAAGCGGCCAAGTGGGTCGAACTGGGGATACCGGCGCTGGCGCTGTTCCCGGTGACACCCGCGGAACTCAAGTCCCTGGACGCCGCCGAAGCGTGGAACCCGCAAGGCATTGCCCAACGCGCGACCCGTGCGCTGCGTGCGCGATTCCCTGAGCTGGGCGTGATCACCGACGTCGCCCTGGACCCGTTCACCACCCACGGTCAGGACGGCATCCTTGATGAAGAAGGCTATGTGCAGAACGACATCACCGTCGACGCACTGGTCAGGCAAGCCCTGTCCCATGCCGAAGCCGGCGCTCAGGTCGTGGCCCCATCGGACATGATGGACGGTCGCATCCAGGCGATCCGCGAAGCCCTCGAAGTGGCCGGTCACGTCAACGTGCGAATCATGGCCTACTCGGCCAAGTACGCCAGTGCCTATTACGGCCCGTTCCGCGATGCGGTCGGTTCGGCGCTGAACCTGGGCAAGGCCAACAAGGCCTCCTATCAGATGGACCCGGCCAACAGCAACGAAGCCCTGCACGAAGTGGCGGCGGACTTGTCAGAAGGTGCAGACATGGTCATGGTCAAGCCAGGCATGCCGTACCTGGACATCCTGTGTCGGGTAAAAGAAGAATTCAAAGTGCCGACCTTTGTCTATCAAGTCAGCGGCGAATACGCCATGCACATGGCGGCAATCCAGAATGGCTGGTTGAGTGAAGGGGTTATCCTCGAATCCCTGACCGCTTTTAAACGTGCAGGCGCTGATGGCATCCTGACGTACTTTGCCGTTCGTGCCGCTCAATTGTTACGAGAGCAGAAATAGCCCTCCCAGGAACATGTGATGAATACCGAAGGACTCACTGAAGTTGCCGTACAAGACGCTCAACCCGTGGTGGAGCAAATCGCCGAGACCCCGCCGGAGCTGGAGCCTGCTCCGCCAGTGGTGGTAGCCGAAGCCGCTGTGGCGGCACCGGCGATTGCCATACCAGGCCTGGATGACAGCAGCCTGTACATCCACCGCGAGCTGTCGCAACTGCAGTTCAACATCCGCGTGCTGGAACAGGCGCTGGACGAGTCCTATCCATTGCTGGAGCGGCTGAAGTTTCTGCTGATCTTCTCCAGCAACCTGGACGAGTTCTTCGAGATTCGCGTCGCCGGCCTGAAGAAGCAGATCACCTTCGCCCGTGAACAGGCGGGCGCCGATGGTCTGCAACCGCATCAGGCGTTGGCGCGCATCAGCGAGCTGGTGCACGGTCACGTCGACCGTCAGTACGCGATCCTCAACGACATTCTGTTACCGGAACTGGAGAAACATCAGGTCCGTTTCATCCGTCGCCGCCATTGGACGACCAAGCTGAAAACCTGGGTCCGTCGCTATTTCCGCGACGAGATCGCACCGATCATTACCCCGATCGGCCTCGACCCGACTCACCCGTTCCCGTTGCTGGTGAACAAGAGCCTGAACTTCATCGTCGAGCTCGAAGGTATCGATGCCTTCGGCCGCGACTCCGGTCTGGCGATCATTCCGGCACCGCGCTTGCTGCCGCGCATCATCAAGGTTCCGGAAGAGGTCGGTGGCTCTGGCGACAACTACGTATTCCTGTCGTCGATGATCCACGCTCACGCCGATGACCTGTTCCAGGGCATGAAGGTCAAGGGCTGCTACCAGTTCCGCCTGACCCGAAACGCCGACCTGGCACTGGACTCTGAAGACGTCGAAGACCTGGCCCGCGCCCTGCGCGGTGAACTGTTCTCCCGTCGCTACGGTGACGCAGTACGCCTCGAAGTGGCCGACACTTGCCCGAAACACCTGTCCGACTACCTGCTCAAGCAGTTCAACCTGAGCGAGAGCGAGCTGTATCAGGTCAACGGTCCGGTGAACCTGACGCGGCTGTTCAGCATCACCGGCCTGGACAGCCAGCGCGAGCTGCAATACCTGCCGTTCACCCCGCAGATCCCGAAACTGCTGCAGAACAGCGAGAACATTTTCAGCGTGATCAGCAAGCAGGACATCCTGCTGTTGCACCCGTTCGAATCGTTCACCCCGGTGGTCGACCTGCTGCGCCAGGCCGCCAAGGACCCGCATGTGTTGGCGGTGCGCCAGACCCTGTATCGCTCCGGCGCCAACTCGGAAATCGTCGATGCGCTGGTGGATGCGGCACGTAACGGTAAGGAAGTTACCGCGGTGATTGAGCTGCGTGCGCGGTTCGACGAGGAGTCCAACCTGCAATTGGCCAGCCGCCTGCAAGCGGCCGGTGCGGTGGTGATCTATGGCGTGGTCGGCTTCAAGACCCACGCCAAGATGATGCTGATCCTGCGTCGCGAGGCCGGTGAAATCGTCCGTTACGCGCACCTCGGCACCGGTAACTACCACGCCGGTAACGCCCGCCTGTATACCGACTACAGCCTGCTGACTTCCGACGACGCCTTGTGCGAAGACGTCGGCAAACTGTTCAGCCAGTTGATCGGCATGGGCAAGACGCTGCGCATGAAGAAGTTGCTGCACGCGCCGTTCACCCTGAAAAAGGGCATGCTCGACATGATTGCCCGCGAAACCCAGTTCGCCCTCGACGGCAAGCCGGCGCACATCATCGCCAAGTTCAACTCGCTGACCGATCCGAAGATCATCCGCGCGCTGTACAAGGCCAGCCAGTCAGGTGTGCGCATCGACCTGGTGGTGCGTGGCATGTGCTGCCTGCGACCGGGCATCGCCGGGGTGTCCCACAACATCCACGTGCGCTCGATCATCGGCCGCTTCCTGGAACACACCCGGGTCTTCTACTTCCTCAATGGCGGCGACGAGCAGATGTTCCTGTCCAGTGCCGACTGGATGGAACGCAACCTCGACAAGCGCGTCGAGACTTGCTTCCCGGTGGAGGGCAAGAAGCTGATCATGCGGGTCAAGAAAGAGCTGGAGTTGTATCTGACCGATAACACCCACAGCTGGAGCCTGCAGTCGGACGGGCGTTACATCCGTAACACACCGACCGGCAACCAGAACCCACGCAGCGCTCAGGCTACTTTGCTGGAGCGGTTGGGTAGCCCGATTCTGGCTGTGCGGTAACGCGGATCAGGCAGACAAAAAGGGCGATCCAGTTGGATCGCCCTTTTTGCTTTTCTGTAGGAGCGAGCTTGCTCGCGATGGACGTGAACGATGACGCATGCTGCCTGGATAACGCGTTGCCCTCAGGTTTTTCGCGAGCAAGCTCGCTCCTACAGAGGCTCTAGCGAGCGGTCAACACGATGTCGACCCGTGTCAGCCATTGCGCTTCAATTTCAAAGTCGGCCTGGGTCAGCTGGTTTTCATCCAGCCAGTTTTCCGGGAACACCACTTCCAGGCTGTTGCCATTGGCGTTCAGTTCCACCTGGGGCATTTGCTGGGTGCCGCGGATGTGGTGGAACAGGATCGCAAAGCGCAGCAGCACGCACAGGCGAATCAGCTTGGTGCCGTCATCTCCGAAATCGGCGAACTTGTCCTTGGGGATGTTGCGCCTGTGGCCGCGCACCAGCAGCGCGAGCATCAATTGGTCTTCGCGGGAAAATCCGGCGAGGTCGGAATGCTCGATCAGGTAGGCGCCGTGCTTGTGGTATTGGTAGTGAGCGATGTCCAGGCCAACCTCATGGACCTTGGCCGCCCAGCCGAGCAGTTCGCGCCAGACGCCGTCTTCCAGATCCCAGTCCTCGGCCACCTGGTCGAACGCATGCAACGCCTTGCGCTCGACCCGAGCCGCCTGCTCCTGATCGACGTGGTAGCGCTCCATCAGCGACGTGAGGGTGCGCTCGCGCACGTCTTCGTGATGATGGCGGCCCAGCAGGTCATAGAGCACGCCCTCGCGCAGGGCGCCTTCGCAGTGATCCATGCGTTGCAGTTCGAGGGAGTCGAAGATTGCTTCGAGGATCGCCAGACCAGCGGGGAAAATGGCTCGGCGATCCGGCTTGATACCTTCGAAATCGATTTTCTCGACGTCGCCCAGCTTGATCAGTTTGCGCTTGAGCCAGGCCAGGCCTTCGGCGTTGACCTCGCCGGTGCCGTGGCCGCCAGCCTTCAGCGCCAGACCGATGGCGCGGATGGTGCCCGAGGAGCCGATGGCTTCATCCCAGGTCAGGCGGTGCAGGGCGTGCTCGATACTCATGATCTCCAGCCGCGCTGCGGTGTACGCCTGGGCGTAGCGGGCCGGGGTGATCTTGCCGTCCTTGAAATAGCGCTGGGTATAGCTGACGCAACCCATCTGCAGGCTTTCGCGCAGCAGCGGTTCGAAGCGCTGGCCAATGATGAATTCGGTACTGCCGCCGCCGATGTCGGCCACCAGGCGCTTGCCCGGGGTGTCGGCGAGGGTGTGGGACACGCCGAGGTAGATCAGGCGCGCTTCTTCACGGCCGGAAATGACTTCCACCGGGTGGCCGAGAATCTCTTCGGCGCGACGGATGAATTCGGCGCGGTTGCGGGCCTCACGCAAGGCGTTGGTGCCGACGATGCGAACGGCACCGGAGGGCATGCCGCTGATCAGTTGAGCGAAGCGCTTGAGGCAGTCGAGCCCGCGCTGCATCGATTCTTCGTTGAGGTGGCGTTCTTCGTCGATGCCAGCGGCCAGCTGGACCTTCTCCCCGAGGCGCTCGAGAATACGGATCTCACCGTTCTGGGCCTTGGCCACGACCATGTGAAAGCTGTTGGAGCCCAGGTCGATTGCGGCGATCAGGGACAGATTCTTGGCTTGGGATTGCGGCATGGTCGGGGGTCTCGGTCGATAACCTCGACATCGTGCCACGATCAAAGGCTGCCGCCAACGCGTAGTGTTGAAAGCCTTGATCCAACACAGCTCCTGTGGCGAGGGGGGTTACCCCCGTTGGGCCGCGAAACGGCCCCAAAGCCATTCAGCGCGGCGAGTCATTGATACTCGGTCGAAAGGTTTAAGGGCTACTTCGTAGCCCAACGGGGGTAAACCCCCTCGCCACAATGACTCAATTTCCCGCCTCAACCGTCCCGATGAAATTTGCCAGCTCTGCTGTCTGCGGCTTGGCAAACAAGACTTTCGGGTCGCCCACTTCATGCACCTTGCCAAGATGCATGAACACCAACTTATCCCCAACCTCCCGGGCGAAGCGCATTTCGTGGGTGACCATGATCAGCGTCATGCCTTCCTTCGCCAGTTGCCGGACCACACTCAGCACTTCGTTGACCAGTTCCGGGTCCAGCGCCGAGGTGATTTCGTCGCACAGCAACACTTTCGGCGACATCGCCAGGGCACGGGCAATCGCCACCCGCTGTTGCTGACCGCCGGACAGTCGATCCGGAAAGGCATCGAACTTTTCCCCCAGTCCGACCCGTTCCAGCATCTGTCGCGCCAGTTCGGCGGCCTTGGCTTTGGGCACCTTCTGCACCACTTGCGGCGCGAGCATGACGTTCTCACCCACGGTCAGGTGCGGGAACAGGTTGAACTGCTGGAACACCATGCCGACTTTCTGCCGCAGGCTGCGCAGATCGGCGCGGGCGGCGTCGAGGTATTCGCCGTCGACTTCGATCACGCCGTCGTTGATCGATTCCAGGCCGTTGAGGGTGCGCAGCAAGGTTGATTTGCCCGAGCCACTGCGGCCAATGATCGCCACCACCTGGCCTTCCTCGATGCTCAGGTCGATGCCTTTGAGCACATGATGGTCGCCGTAGTATTTATGCAGGGCGGAAATTCTAAGCAGAGGCATGCAGTCTCCTTTCCAGGTATTGCGCACTGAGCGACAAGGGGTAGCAGAGCAGGAAGTAGCCGAGGGCGACGAGGCCGTAGACCATGAAAGGTTCGAAGGTGGCGTTGGCGAGCATGCCGCCAGTCTTGGTCAGCTCGGTGAAGCCGATGATCGAGGTGACGGCAGTGCCTTTGACCACTTGCACCGAGAAGCCCACGGTTGGCGCCACGGCGATGCGCAGGGCTTGCGGCAGGATCACATAGCGCAGCTGCTCCAGCGGGTTCAGCGCCAGGCTCGACGAAGCCTCCCATTGGCCGTTGGGAATCGACTCGACGCAACCGCGCCAGATTTCCGCCAGGTAGGCGCTGGTGAACAGCGTCAGCGCGATCGCCGCCGCCATCCACGGCGAAATCTCCAGCCCGGCCAGTGCCACGCCGAAAAACACCAGAAACAGCTGCATCAACAGCGGCGTGCCCTGGAACAGTTCGATGTAGGTACGGGCGACACTGCGCGGCAGGGATTTATCCGAGATGCGCATGACCATGATCAGCAAGCCGATCAGCCCGCCGCCAATGAACGCCACCAGCGACAGCGCTAGCGTCCATTGCAGGCCGGTGAGCAGGTTGCGCACGATGTCCCAGAAGGTGAAATCGCTCATTGGCTACTCCTTGCGATGAACCGCTGGCCGATCCAGTTCAGCAATTGGCGGATCAGCAGTGCCATGCACAGGTACAGCAGCGTGGTCAGGGCGTAGGTTTCAAAGGCGCGGAAGTTGCGCGATTGAATGAAGTTGGCGGCGAAACTCAGCTCCTCGGTGGCGATCTGCGAACACACCGCCGAGCCGAGCATGACGATGATGATCTGGCTGCTCAGGGCCGGCCAGACTTTGCCAAGTGCCGGCAGCAGCACCACGTGGCGGAACGCTTCGAAGCGCGTCATCGCCAGTGCCGCCGCGGCCTCCAGCTGACCCCGGGGGATCGCCTGGATGCCGGCGCGGATGATCTCGGTGGAATAGGCGCCGAGGTTGATCACCATCGCCAGCACCGCCGCCTGCCATTCGGAAATCTGCACGCCCAAGGACGGCAAGCCGAAGAAGATGAAAAACAACTGCACCAGAAAGGGCGTGTTGCGGATCAACTCGACGTAGACCGCGAAAATCCCCGCCAAAGGCCGGATGTTCCACGCCCGCACCAGCGCCCCGACGATGCCCAGCCCCACGCCGAGCACAGCGCCGATGGCTGTCAGCTCAAGGGTGAACAGCGCACCACGCAGCAACAGGTCGGTGTTGTTCACCACCGGCAGGAAATCGAACTGATAAGCCATAAAACGTCTCCAGCGTGCCGAATCAGAGATCGGCCGGCAGCGGCTCTTTCAGCCAGGTCAGGGCGTTCTTTTCCAGCGCCCCGTCGCTCTTGGCGGTCACGAGGATCTGGTTGACCTTGTCCAGCAACGCCGGCTCGTTCTTGTTGACGCCCACGTAGACCGGCGAATCCTTGAGCTTCACTTTCAGCGCCGGCACGCGTTTCGGGCTCTTTTCGCTGATCGCGACCATCACCACGTTACCGCTGGCGATCAGGTCGACTTGCCCGGCCAGGTACGCGGCGATGGTCGAGTTGTTGTCTTCGAAGCGCTTGATGGTCACGCCTTCGGGGGCGACCTTGGTCAGCTCGATGTCTTCGATCGCGCCGCGGGTGACGCTGATGGTCTTGCCCTTGAGGTCGTCCAGAGTCTTGATTTCGGCATCTGGCGGACCGAACACGGCGAGGTAGAACGGTGCGTAGGCGCGGGAAAAGTCGATGACCTTCTCACGCTCCGGGTTCTTGCCGAGGCTGGAAATTACCAGGTCGACCTTGCCGGTGGTGAGAAACGGGATGCGGTTGGTGCTATTGACCGGGGTCAGTTCGAGTTTGACCTGGAGCTGGTCGGCCAGCAGTTTTGCGGTGTCGATGTCGAGGCCACGGGGCTTCATGTCCGGCCCGACCGAGCCGAAGGGCGGGAAGTCCTGGGGCACGGCAACCTTGAGGACGCCGCGCTTGACCACATCCTCCAGGCCGTCGGCGTGGGCGGGTGCCTGGCTCAGCATCAGGCTGGCAAACAGGGCGGCGAGGAGGGCGCTGTAACGCTGGGTCATGGCAAATCTCCGGATCGGCGAGAAGTGATTTCTGCGGATCGACAGAGCATGGGCCATGCCAACTTAGGGTTCTGGGGGCGCCAGAGCGCGGTTTTGCTGGCGTCGCACGGTCTTACTGGTCTGAACAGTCAGGTTGCGTTTCGCACCCCGATGGCGCAGCCGTGAAAATCACCGAACCCCCATGGGGCACGACTTGCCGGGCGTCGCGAATAGCTTTACAACTGAGGCACATTGGCCTGGTTCGTCTGGAAAACCATGAACTCGATCTCCCGCGCCGTACCCGAGGTGGCGCTGCAAGCCATCCGCAAACTGATCACCGAGCAGGGCTTCGGACCGGGGGATGCCTTGCCCTCGCAACGGGACCTGGCGGTACAACTGGGCGTAAGCCGGGCTTCTTTGCGTGAAGCGTTGTCGTCCCTGAGCGCGCTGGGCATCATCAGCATCCAGCCGGGCAAAGGCGTGTTCGTGCAGGCGCCGGTGGAGCTGCCGCGAGGCGAGGCCGCGCCGGGCTGGCCATTCGCGGCGCAGGCTTCGCCGCTGGATATCTTCCAGTTGCGTTATGCGCTGGAGGGCTTTGCGGCCGGGTTGGCTGCGGTGACCTTGAGTACCGATGAGCTCGATGCGCTGGAAGACAATGTCGCCGCCATGCGTAACGAACTGAAGTGCGGCGACTTCGAAGCAGCGGCGCGGCTGGACTTTGAATTCCACCGGCGCATCCTGCTGTCCAGCGGCAATCAGGCGATGCTGAGTATCCTGACGGCCAGAGCCGACATCTTCCTGGAGAGCCAGAAGCTACCGTTCATCCGGGCTGAACGGGCCATGGAAACCTGGCAGGAACACCGCAAGATCCTTCGTGCCCTGGCTCGCCGAGCCTCTGGCGCCGCGCAAAAGGCCATGCAAGAGCACGTACGCAATGCCGCCTTGCGTACCGGAATTGCGTTCATCGCTCCCGTCACTTCATGACCTGAGCTATACCCAAACTCATGAATCACCATAGCGAGACTCAATCATCTGCACCTTCCTGAACGAGGGAAGGGCAGCTATGATGGGCCACGTTTTTTTGCTTACAACCTGGAGAATTCCATGAGCAGCGATCTTATCAAACACGTTAGCGACGCTAGCTTCGAGGCTGACGTACTCAAGGCCGAAGGCGCTGTACTGGTCGACTACTGGGCAGAATGGTGCGGCCCTTGCAAAATGATCGCTCCGGTTCTGGACGAAATTGCCGAGACTTACAAAGGCAAGCTGACCGTTGCCAAGCTGAACATCGACGAGAACCAGGAAACCCCGGCCAAACATGGCGTGCGCGGTATCCCGACTCTGATGCTGTTCAAGAACGGCAACGTTGAAGCGACCAAGGTCGGCGCCCTGTCGAAGTCGCAACTGGCTGCTTTCCTCGACGCCAACATCTAAGCGTCGCTGCAAAGTGTCCTGAAAAAGCCCCGCAAATAGCGGGGCTTTTTGCGTATTCAGGGCTAGACGCTCCCAAACTCAGGTGGTACATTCGGCCCCGCACTGGTTTCTCCATTGCCCCCTGCTAGCCGTCGCCGACGCACTCCTTTTCGAATAAGTACGCGATCCTGTCGCCTTCTCCGCGGCGCGGCCTCATTAAGCCAAAAGCTTAATTTCCCCCCTCCATAAATGATTACGTCATTCCTATATGAATCTGACTGAACTCAAGCAAAAGCCGATTACCGAACTGCTCGAATTGGCCGAACAGATGGGCATAGAAAATATGGCCCGTTCGCGCAAGCAGGACGTGATTTTCTCCCTGCTCAAGAAGCACGCGAAAAGCGGTGAGGAAATCTCCGGTGATGGCGTGCTGGAGATTCTCCAGGACGGCTTCGGCTTCCTGCGCTCCGCTGACGCTTCCTATCTCGCTGGTCCAGACGATATCTACGTCTCGCCGAGCCAGATCCGCCGTTTCAACTTGCGCACCGGTGACACCATCGTTGGCAAGATCCGCCCTCCAAAGGAAGGCGAGCGTTATTTCGCGCTGCTCAAGGTCGACACCATCAACTTCGACCGTCCGGAAAACGCGAAAAACAAGATTCTCTTCGAGAACCTGACCCCGCTGTTCCCGACCGTGCGCATGAAGATGGAAGCCGGCAACGGTTCCACCGAAGACTTGACCGGTCGTGTCATCGACCTGTGCGCCCCGATCGGCAAAGGCCAGCGCGGCCTGATCGTTGCACCGCCGAAAGCGGGCAAGACGATCATGCTGCAGAACATTGCCGCGAACATCGCGCGTAACAACCCTGAAGTTCATCTGATCGTGCTGCTGATCGACGAACGTCCGGAAGAAGTAACCGAAATGCAGCGCACCGTGCGCGGCGAAGTGGTTGCCTCGACGTTCGACGAGCCGCCAACCCGCCACGTGCAGGTTGCCGAAATGGTGATCGAGAAGGCCAAGCGCCTGGTCGAGCACAAGAAAGACGTGGTGATCCTGCTCGACTCCATCACCCGTCTGGCCCGTGCCTACAACACCGTGATCCCGAGCTCCGGCAAAGTGCTCACTGGTGGTGTCGATGCCCACGCCCTGGAGAAACCGAAGCGTTTCTTCGGCGCCGCGCGGAACATCGAAGAAGGCGGCTCGCTGACCATCATCGCCACCGCGCTGGTTGAAACCGGTTCGAAGATGGACGAAGTGATCTACGAGGAATTCAAAGGCACCGGCAACATGGAGCTGCCTCTGGATCGTCGCATCGCTGAAAAGCGCGTGTTCCCGGCCATCAACATCAACCGTTCCGGTACCCGCCGCGAAGAGTTGCTGACTGCCGACGACGAGCTGCAGCGCATGTGGATTCTGCGCAAGCTGCTGCATCCGATGGATGAAGTCGCTGCCATCGAGTTCCTGGTCGACAAGCTGAAAACGACCAAGACCAACGATGAGTTCTTCCTGTCGATGAAACGCAAGTAAGTCGAACAGGCACAAAAAGCCGGGGAAACCCGGCTTTTTGCTATCTGATTTTTGCTCAGGCGGCAGTTCGTGGTTCTGAACCGAAAGGTTCGGCGCTAAACTGCCTGCCCCGAACGCCACGGCCAACACGAGGCTTACGCATGCAGTATCGCGACTTGCGCGACTTTATCAGCGGCCTGGAACAGCGCGGTGAACTTAAGCGCATCCAGGTTCCGGTGTCCCCAGTACTCGAAATGACCGAGGTCTGCGACCGTACCTTGCGCGCCAAGGGCCCGGCCTTGCTTTTCGAAAAGCCCACCGGCTATGACATCCCCGTGCTCGGCAACCTGTTCGGCACCCCCGAGCGGGTGGCGTTGGGCATGGGCGCCGAGGCGGTCAGCGAACTGCGCGAAATCGGCAAGCTGCTGGCGTTCCTCAAGGAACCCGAGCCGCCGAAAGGCCTGAAAGACGCCTGGTCCAAGCTGCCGATCTTCCGCAAGATCATCTCGATGGCGCCCAAGGTGGTCAAAGACGCGATCTGCCAGGAAGTGGTCATCGAAGGTGACGACGTTGACCTCGCGAAACTGCCAGTGCAGACCTGCTGGCCAGGCGACGTTGCGCCGCTGATCACCTGGGGCCTGACCGTCACCAAGGGACCGAACAAGGACCGACAGAATCTCGGTATCTACCGTCAGCAGGTGATTGGCCGCAATAAAGTCATCATGCGTTGGTTGAGCCACCGTGGCGGTGCACTGGATTACCGCGAGTGGTGCGAAAAGCATCCGGGCCAACCGTTCCCTGTTGCCGTCGCGCTGGGCGCCGACCCGGCAACCATTCTCGGTGCCGTGACCCCGGTTCCCGACAGTCTTTCCGAATACGCCTTCGCCGGCCTGTTGCGCGGTAATCGCACTGAGCTGGTGAAGTGCCGCGGCAACGACCTGCAAGTGCCGGCCACTGCCGAAATCATCCTCGAAGGCGTGATTCATCCCGGCGAGATGGCCGACGAAGGTCCGTACGGTGACCACACCGGTTACTACAACGAAGTCGATAGCTTCCCGGTGTTCACCGTCGAGCGCATCACCCATCGGATCAAGCCGATCTACCACAGCACCTACACCGGCCGGCCGCCGGATGAACCGGCGATCCTCGGCGTGGCGCTGAACGAAGTGTTCGTGCCGATCCTGCAGAAGCAGTTCCCGGAGATCACCGATTTCTATCTGCCGCCTGAAGGTTGCTCGTACCGCATGGCCGTCGTGACCATGAAAAAGTCGTACCCGGGTCATGCCAAGCGGGTAATGCTCGGTGTCTGGTCGTTTTTGCGACAGTTTATGTATACCAAGTTCGTTATCGTCACCGACGACGATATCAACGCCCGGGATTGGAACGACGTGATCTGGGCCATCACCACGCGTATGGACCCCAAGCGCGACACGGTGATGATCGAAAACACGCCGATCGACTACCTGGACTTTGCGTCGCCGGTGTCCGGCCTGGGTTCGAAAATGGGCCTCGATGCCACGCATAAATGGCCGGGCGAAACCACCCGTGAATGGGGTCGTGTCATCGTCAAGGACGATGCCGTGACCCAACGGATCGATGCCATCTGGAATCAGTTAGGAATAGATTGATGCGTGTAACCTTGCAGCCCTCCGGAGCAGTGCTTGAGATATTGCCCGGCGAGCGGATTCTCGATGGCGCGCGACGACTGGGCTACGAATGCCCGCAAAGTTGCCGCAACGGCAATTGCCACGTGTGCGCGGCGCTGCTGGTGGAAGGGCGGGTCGAGCAGGCCGGCGATGTGCGTGACCATGGCGAGTTCTACACTTGCATAGCGGAGCCGCTGGAAGACTGCATCGTGCTGTGGGATGGCGTGCTCGCGCTGGGAGAACTGCCGGTGCGCAGCGTGTCGTGTCAGGTCATTGAGTGCAAGGACGTGGGCGGCGACACCTGGCGCGTGCGTCTGCGCGCTCCGGCTGGCAAACCGCCGCGCTACCACGCCGGTCAGTACCTGATGATCGAGCGCGAGAACGGCGAAAAGTCCGCCTTCTCCCTGGCCTCTGCGCCACATGCCGGGCGCGACCTGGAAATCCATGTTCTGGCGCGCGAATCCAGTGCGTTGAGCCTGATCGAACAGCTCCAGCGCAACAGCATGGTGCGGGTCCAGTTGCCGTTTGGCGATACCCATCTGGAAGAGTTGCCGGACGGTCCTCTCGTATTGATTGCCGCCGGTACTGGCATGGGTCAGGTCCACGGCCTGATCGAACATTGCCGGGCCTCGGGTTTCAAGCATCCGGTGCATCTGTATTGGGGGGTGCGTCGTCCTGAAGATTTTTATCAGGTCGAGCATTGGGGCGAATGGCTGAAGCTGCCCAACCTGTTCCTGCACAAGGTCGTCAGCGATCAATGCGGCTGGGAAGGGCGCTGCGGCATGTTGCATGAAGCGGTCTGTGAAGACTTTCCTGATCTCAAGTCCCTGCACGTATACGCCAGCGGCTCTCCGGCCATGGTCTACGGCACACTGGATGCGCTGGTGGACGCGGGGATGGACGCGCACCAGATGCGCGCCGACGTTTTTGCGTATGCGCCGCGCTCTTGAGCCGCGCTCTTGAGCCGCGCTCTTGAGCCTGGATACTGGTGCTGTCCGCCACACTGTAGGAGCGAGCTTGCTCGCGATGGACTCAAAAGCGCCGCGGGCAGCCTGACTCCCCGCGTAATCGTTAACGACCATCGCGAGCAAGCTCGCTCCTACAGGTTATAACCCCCTATATAGCCTATCGGTATTTATAAGCTTTTATAAATTTCGGTAGGTTATATCTCTGTCAGGCAATTAATTAAGAACGATGCCATGGCATTCAAATTGCCTTAAAACTTATGTGCCTTATTGTTACAGCTGTGCGTTCTATTAAGTAATTCTTCACCCGCGGGGAGCTGAACGCTATTCGCCATGAGCGCCATCGAATCTGCTTTTTTGAATCTGGCATACCCTCCGCGGCTCGATCTGGGGCCGCAGCTTACTCACGAACAATTGCTCAGCTCTATGCAGTCGACCATGGCCCGTCACAAGGGCGGGCCGGTATGGTTGTTTGCTTATGGTTCGCTGATCTGGCGCCCTGAATGCACGGCGGTTGAACGGGTTCGTGGCCGGGTGCATGGCTACCATCGCGGGTTGTACCTGTGGTCCCACGAACATCGCGGCACCCCGGAAATGCCCGGCCTGGTGTTTGGCCTGGATCGCGGCGGCTCTTGCAGTGGTTTCGCCTATCGCCTGCCCGAAGAGCAACTCGAAGCCTCGCTGTACGCACTTTGGCAGCGTGAGATGCCATTTCCTTCGTACCGCCCGCACTGGCTCAACTGCCGGCTCGAAGATGGCAGTCAGGTTCAGGCCTTGGGCTTTGTGCTGGAGCGACACCTGCCCAGTTATGCCGGCAACCTGCCGGACCATGTGCTGAGCCACGTGTTCGAAAACGCTTGCGGGCGCTACGGCACTACTCGCGATTATGTCGAGCAGACCGCGCACGCCCTGCGCAGCCACGCCATGCCAGACCGGAATCTGGAGGCGCGGCTCAAGCGTTGTAAATCAAAGGCCGATCAAGCGAGCGCTTCGCGGCCCTGACTGGCGACTTGTTTGTGCCGTAGCGTCGGGGCCAGGAAGGCCATCGCCAGCAGGCAGGCGCCGACCAGCAGCACGAAACCGCCGTCCCAGCCGAAATGGTCCACGGTGTAGCCCATCGCTGCGCTAGCTGCGACCGAGCCACCCAGGTAGCCGAACAGTCCGGTAAAGCCCGCCGCCGTACCGGCAGCTTTCTTCGGTGCCAGCTCCAGTGCTTGCAGGCCGATCAGCATCACCGGACCGTAGATCAGGAAGCCAATGGAAAGCAGCGCGATCATGTCGACCATCGGGTTGCCGGCCGGGTTGAGCCAGTAAACCAGCGTCGCGACCGTCACCAGTGCCATGAACACCATGCCGGTCAGGCCGCGATTGCCACGGAAGATCTTGTCCGACATCCATCCGCACAGCAGCGTGCCCGGAATACCAGCCCACTCATAAAAGAAATACGCCCACGAGGTTTTATCCACAGTGAAGCCCTTGGCTTCCTTGAGGTAGGTCGGCGCCCAGTCCAGCACGCCGTAGCGCAGCAGATAGACAAACACGTTGGCCAGGGCGATGTACCAGAGCATTTTGTTGCGCAGCACGTATTTGACGAAGATTTCCTTGGCGCTGAATTCCTCTTCGTGGCTGGCGTCGTAGCCTTCCGGGTAGTCGTTCTTGTACTGCTCGATCGGTGGCAGGCCAACTGATTGCGGGGTGTCTCGCATGGTCACAAAAGCGAACACCGCAACCGCCAGCGCCACCGCAGCGGGCACATAGAACGCGGCGTGCCAGTCATTGAACAGGCCCATGCCGATCAGGAACAGCGGGCCGATCAGGCCGCCGCCGACGTTGTGCGCCACGTTCCACACGGACACCACGCCGCCACGTTCCTTCTGCGACCACCAGTGCACCATGGTCCGGCCACTCGGCGGCCAACCCATGCCCTGCGCCCAGCCGTTGATGAACAGCAGAATGAACATCATGGTCACGCTGGACGTCGCCCATGGCGCGAAACCGAATATGAACATCACCCCAGCCGACACCAGCAGGCCGAACGGCAGGAAGAAACGTGGGTTAGAGCGGTCGGACACCAGACCCATGAGGAACTTCGACAGGCCGTAGGCAATCGCGATGGCAGACATCGCCAGACCCAGCTGGCCACGGGAGTAGCCCTCATCGATCAGGTACGGCATGGCCAGGGAGAAGTTCTTGCGCAGCAGGTAGTAACCGGCATAGCCAATGAAGATGCCGGCGAAAATCTGCCAGCGCAGGCGCCGGTAGGTGCTGTCTATTTTTTCTTCAGGCAATGGAGCCTGATGTGCGGCAGGACGAAAGAAAGCAAACATTCAAGAGCTCCAGATTTCTTGTTTTGACTGCGGATACGAATGTTACAGTTTCGTTACCGAAAATAGCACCGGTTCTCATCGGCAAAACAGCGGAAATGTTGGATATCGCGCGTTCCTTTATGAACATGTCGCTTAGGTGCAAGTGAAGGGCGTTGTAGGAAGCGTTCCCCGTTTCGCATCGGGGACTTTGAAGTACCGAAAACAGGGTGTGTTTTTGGGAAAGGTCCTTCGTTCAAAGCGGAAGCCATGACGTTCTGCGGGACGACTGCGTCCCGTAACCTTTGTGCTGTTGCCAGGTCTGGCATTGCAGGCGAAAGGAGAGGGATATGCGGTGGTGGTTGTGTGGATTTTTGTTGCTGGCCTCTGCGGATGTCAGGGCTGGGGAAGTATTCCTGATACCCGAGAATAATCCCAAGCCGGTTTATCCAGTTGCGCTTTACCGCGCCGGTGTTATCGGCATGGTACGTGTCAGCCTGACCGTGCAGGCCGATGGTTCGGTCAGCAAGGCCGTCATTTTGGAAAATGCGCATCCCGAACTCGGTGAGGCTTCATTGGCAGCCGTCAATCAATGGCGGTTCAAGCCATGGAAGATTACCGAGGATCAGCCTGCGCAAGTCATCGTGATCGCGCCCATGGATTTCAGGCTGGACTGGGAACATCCCTTTCATGTCAACAAGGAGTTAGAGCGGCTGAAATGCAGTGCTATCGCACGGGCATCGTTGAACATCGCCACTTCCTCGTGGGTGGACCTGCCGGCTTTCAGCCGGACCCGCAGTTACCTGACCCACTCGCTTTCACCGACTCAATTGCCGGAGGAGAAACGTCTTGCTCTGATTGCCAAGCTCAATGCCAGCGTTCATTCGATCGTGCAGCGCTGTAATGTGCATCCGGCTAGCCGGTACGTGCATTTTTTGCCGGAGGAGATAAGGGTGTTGCTTTGACGGTAAAAAACAGCGCGGCTGGATGGCCGCGCTTTTTTTGCAGATAGAGCTTCAGCGAACCTGCACCACCACTTTCCCGACGGCTTTACGCTGGCCAAGATCATTGATCGCCTGCGCCGCATTGCCCAGCGGATAGACCTGCGACACCAGCGGCTTCAACTTGCCTTCGGCAAACCATCCAAACAGTTGCTGGAAGTTCGCCGCGTTGTCTTGCGGCTGGCGTTGGGCGAAGGAGCCCCAGAACACGCCGAGCACGGCCGCGCCTTTGAGCAGCGCCAGGTTCACTGGCAATTCGGGGATGCGTCCGCTGGCGAAGCCGACCACCAACAGGCGACCGCTCCAGGCAATGGCGCGGATGGCCTGGTCGAACAGGTCGCCACCCACTGGATCGTAGATCACGTCAGCGCCCTGGCCATCGGTCAGGCGTTTGATTTCGTCTTTGAGGTTGGTTTCGCTGTAGTTGATCAGCTCATCGGCACCGGCGGCCTTGGCCACGGCGAGTTTTTCCGCGCTGCTGGCAGCGGCAATCACACGGGCGCCCATGGCTTTGCCGATTTCCACGGCGGCCAGGCCGACACCGCCGGAGGCGCCGAGGACCAGCAGGGTTTCGCCCGGTTGCAGATTGCCGCGCTGCTTGAGAGCGTGCATCGAGGTGCCGTAGGTCATGCTGAAGGCGGCGGCGGTGTTGAAGTCCATCGATGGCGGGATCGGCAGCGCGTTGTAGCCTGGCACGGCGACCTGTTCGGCAAAGCTGCCCCAACCGGTCAGGGCCATGACCCGGTCACCGACTTTCAAGTGGCTGACCTTTTCGCCCACGGCGCTGACCACGCCCGCCGCTTCACCACCCGGCGAAAACGGGAAGGGCGGCTTGAACTGGTACTTGCCCTCGATGATCAGCGTGTCGGGGAAGTTGACCCCGGCGGCGTGCACGTCCAGCAGGATTTCATTCTTCTTCGCAACAGGGCTGGCGACCTCTTCCAGCACCAGCGATTCGGCAGGGCCGAAGGCTTTGCACAGCACGGCTTTCATCAGGGCTATTCCTTTGGGAGTGATGGCCGATAAGTGTAGGTGTGTGAGTTGATGGGTCAACGAGCATGTCTGGCCCTGATAGTCAGCCATAAGCTTGTGCTGGCGTGGTGGGTCGCTATGCTAGGCCGCAAACCGGATAAGGAGCGAATTGTGAAAGCGTGGATCATGTTGTTGCTGGCCCTGTCTCTGCCTGTGGCAGCGGTGGCCGAAGAAGCCAAAGAAGGTGAAGCTGCGCCAAAGGTCAACTACATCACCTTGAGCCCGCCGTTCGTGGGTAACTACGGGCTGGATGGCACGCCCAAGCTCAAGGTTTACAAGGCGGATGTGGCTTTGCGGGTGACCGGTGACGAGGCGACCAAGGCGGTAAAGGCCAATGAACCTTTGATCCGCAATCAATTGGTCGCGCTGTTCGCCCAGCAGACTACCGAGACGATGAACAACGTCGAAGCCAAGGAAAAGCTGCGTCAGGAAGCCCTGAAGCAGACCCAGCAGGTGATGAACGACGAAACCGGCAAACCGGTGGTTGAAGATCTGTTGTTCAACAACCTGATCATCCAGTAAGACTTCTGTTGCTTGAGCTGGCGTCATCGCGAGCAAGCTCGCACACAGTGGATTTGTGTTGAAGCACAATCACATGTCCACCGCAGAACCCTGTGTGCGAGCTTGTGCGCGATGAGGCCAGTCCAGGCAATAAATGACTCAAGGCTTTAAAGCAACCACCGCCGCCCACTGCTCCGCCGTCACCGGCATCACCGAAAGCCGCGAACCTTTCTGCACCAGCGGCAACTCGGCCAGCGCCGTCTGTTGCTTCAGGTAATCCAGCTTCAGCACTCGGGCAAACGTCTCGACATGGGCGACATCGATCGCACTCCAGGCGTTTTTGTCCGGGGTCGCCTTCGGGTCGAAATAATGGCTCTCTGGCTCCAGTGCCGTCGGATCCGGATACGCGGCTTCGATAATTTTGCCGATTCCGGCGATGCCAGGCTCAGGGCAGCTGGAGTGATAGAAAAAGAATTCGTCCCCCACCGCCATGGCTCGCAGGAAATTGCGTGCCTGATAGTTGCGAACCCCGTCCCAGCGCGCTTTGCCGAGCTTTTCCAGCCCTTTGATCGAGAGTTCGTCGGGCTCGGATTTCATCAGCCAATAGGCCATGTCTTTTGCTCCTTGCGTGGTGATTGAGCAGCTTGTCGGCGATTTTATGACAAACCGACAGTCGGTTGACGTCAGCGTTTGCGCAGCGGTTCACGTTGTCGCAAAATGCCGGCCTTTAAAGATTGACGCTGCTGCACGGCCTACAAACGGAAACCGCTGCTGTCATCGTGTTGATATGCCTTTGGGGGGCAATCGATGAAACGCAAACCGGACTTACTATGGATTTTGGTCATTTTGTTTGGCCTTGGCGTCGTGACCACTGGCTATGCCCAAAGCCTGTGGGCCAACAAGACCGATGCACCGGTCGAACTCGCCGAATTGCAGCAACAGTCGACAGCCTTCAAGCGCTGATCCTGTTGCCTGGGCGCCACTGATCGAAGTGGCGCCTAGCCTGCGTAATACCAGGCCTTGTCCGTGACCGTTCCTTGCAGCGGCACATCCCAGCTCGCCTGAGCCAATCGCCCCACTTTCTGACATTCATGGGCAAGCCCCAACAGCATCGGCTTGCGCCAGTCATTGCGGCGCGCCAGATAAGCCAGGCTCCGATCATAGAAACCGCCGCCCATCCCCAGGCGTCCGCCGACATCGTCAAACCCCACCAACGGTAACAGCACCAGGTCCAGCGCCCAGATCTTGCGTTGCCGGGCGAGGTTGGCCCGTGGCTCGAGAATACGGAAGCGATTGGGTTTGAGTTTTTCCCCGGGACGGATGCGCTGGAACACCATTTTGGTTCGCGGCCAGGCGCTCAGGACCGGCAGATAGGTGGCCTTGCCCCGGCGCTGTGCGGCACGCAGCAACAGGCGCGGATCGATTTCGCCGTCGGTCGGCAAATAGAGCGAGATGTGTTTGGCGCGGCGGAACAGCGGTTGCTGGGCCAGTTGCTTGTACAGCCCACGAGCGGCCTGGCGTTGCTGACTGGGGGTCAGTGCGCGGCGGGCTTTGCGCAGCATGCGTCGAAGTTGCGGGCGGGGGAGCAGCGCAGGTTCGGTCATGGATTCGGGCTTCAGCAATGCGGATACGTGAAGCGTACCCGTAAAAACGCCAATGCCGGTATCAAAACCGGCATTGGACTGGAATCAGGCTCCCCGAATGTGTCGCTGTCGACTTAGCCCTTGAACCCGAAAGTTCAAGGTGGAAGATGCAGTAGGCTTTAAGGCTTTCCGTCTAGCGGACATGCACACCAGCCCAACGTGCAACCTCCAGGGTATAGCAAATCGGCTCAGGGACATCGCCAACTGGCAAACACCCCAGGGAGTGAGGGGAGTATACCGCAAGCAACGGCGCGAATCAGCCTTTGGTGACGTCCGGATCGGTGGCCAGCACCAGATCGACGCGATCGAGCAGGTCGCGAACCTGTTCGCGGGTCGAGCCGCTGGCCTGGATATCGGGGCGCTCTTCCTTGTGTAGCAGATCGTGGGTGATGTTCAGCGCAGCCATCACGGCGATACGGTCGGCGCCGATGACTTTGCCGCTGCTGCGAATCTCGCGCATCTTGCCGTCCAGATAACGGGCGGCGCTGACCAGATTGCTGCGCTCTTCCTGAGGGCAGATGATCGAATACTCTTTGTCGAGGATCTGCACGGTGACGCTATTGCTTGAACTCATGAGTCTTGCTCCAGGGCCTTGAGGCGCGAAATCATCGATTCGACCTTACGCCGGGCGATTTCGTTTTTTTCAATGAGGTGCGCGCGTTCCTCGCGCCAGGTCTTTTCCTGAGCTAGTAAGAGTGCGTTTTGACTCTTAAGTTGCTCGACTCGGGTAATCAGCAACTCGAGTCTGGCCATCAGCGCTTGCAGGTCGGTGTCTTCCATTGTCTTCACTGTCTGATGGGTGTCGGATTGTAGGAGCGAGCTTGCTCCGGGCGGCGCTCCGACGATCAGCCTGAGAACGCCGCGGGGCGTCAGGTACCCAGCGTTATCGTTGGCGAGCATCGCGAGCAAGCTCGCTCCTACAGGGGTAGTCGATGTAGGATACAAGGCCTTCATTCTAGACATAGCGCCGTCTGGCGCCTAGCTGCCCATGACCATTCAGAATTCCCCGTACCAAGGCTTCGCCACCCTGCTGACTTCCAGCGGTCACAACGTCTCGCCTGCCGAACTGCACGGCCTGCTGCTCGGCCGTAGCTGCGCCGGCGCCGGTTTCGACGCCGAAGGCTGGCTGATCGACGCCGCCGAGCTGCTCGAAAGCGAGCCGCAGGACAACGTTCGCAACGCCCTGATCGGCCTGCAAGAGATGGTAAAAGGCGAGCTCACCGGCGATGACGTGACTGTCGTTATGCTGTTGCCGACCGACGACGCCCCGCTCACCGAACGTGCCGCCGCACTGGGCCAGTGGTGCCAGGGTTTCCTCAGCGGTTTCGGCCTGAACTGCCGTGACAGCAGCGCCCTGAGCACCGAGGCCACCGAAGTCCTGCAGGACCTGGCGGCGATTTCCCAGGTGCAAGACGCTCTGGAAGAGTCCGACGATGGTGAAAACGACTACATGGAAGTCATGGAGTACGTGCGCATCGCACCGCTGCTGCTGTTCTCCGAGACCAAACAGCCGCAAGCGCCGGCTGCCAAACCGTCGCTGCACTAATCGTTTGCCAGGGAACCCCATCTGCCCATGATCCACATCCCGAAATCGGAATACAGCCGGCGCCGCAAGGCCTTGATGGCGCAGATGGAACCCAACAGCATCGCCATCCTGCCGGCCGCCGCGGTGGCCATTCGTAACCGCGACGTCGAGCACGTATACCGCCAGGACAGCGACTTCCAGTACCTCAGCGGTTTTCCCGAGCCCCAGGCTGTACTGGTGTTGATGCCGGGGCGCGTGCATGGCGAATACATCCTGTTCTGCCGCGAACGCAACGCCGAGCGCGAACTGTGGGATGGCCTGCGTGCCGGACAGGAAGGCGCGATTCGCGACTTCGGCGCCGACGACGCCTTTCCCATCACCGATATCGACGACATCCTGCCGGGCCTGATCGAAGGACGTGACAGGGTGTATTCGGCCATGGGCAGCAACCCCGAGTTCGACCGCCACCTGATGGAGTGGATCAACGTGATCCGCTCCAAGGCCAACCTCGGTGCCCAGCCGCCGAACGAGTTCGTTGCCCTGGATCATCTGCTGCACGACATGCGCCTGTATAAATCGGCGGCAGAGGTGAAAGTGATGCGCGAGGCTGCACGGATTTCCGCCCAGGCGCACGTACGGGCAATGCAGGCCTGTCGAGCCGGGTTGCACGAATTCAGCCTGGAAGCCGAGTTCGATTACGAGTTCCGCAAGGGCGGGGCGAAGATGCCGGCCTACGGGTCGATCGTCGCGGCGGGGCGCAACAGCTGCATCCTGCATTACCAGCAGAATGACGCGGTGCTCAAGGACGGTGATCTGGTGCTGATCGACGCCGGTTGCGAGATCGACTGCTATGCCAGCGACATCACCCGGACCTTTCCGGTCAGCGGCAAGTATTCAGCGGAACAGAAAGCGATTTACGAATTGGTGCTGGCTTCCCAGGAAGCCGCCTTTGCCGAAATCGCCCCGAACAAGCACTGGAATCAGGCGCACGAAGCGACAGTCCGGGTCATCACGGCCGGGCTGGTCAAACTGGGGCTGCTCCAGGGCAACGTCGACGAACTGATCGCCGGCGAAGCCTACAAAGCGTTTTACATGCACCGCGCCGGTCACTGGCTAGGCATGGATGTGCATGACGTCGGCGAGTACAAGGTCGGCGGCGAGTGGCGTGTGCTGGAAGTCGGCATGGCGCTGACCGTGGAGCCGGGGATCTATATCGCCCCGGACAACCAGAACGTGGCGAAGAAGTGGCGCGGCATTGGCGTGCGCATCGAGGACGACGTAGTGGTCACCAAAACCGGCTGTGAAATATTGACTGGCGGCGTGCCGAAAACCGTCGCCGAGATCGAGGCCCTGATGGCCGCTGCGCGGACACAAGCGGCATGAGTCGAGTCAACCTGGCAATTATCGGTGGCGGGCTGGTCGGTGCAAGCCTGGCGCTTGCGCTGCAGGCCGGGGCCAAGGCTCGAGGCTGGAAGATCGTGCTGATCGAGCCGTTCGCCCCGGGGGATACGTATCAACCGAGCTACGATGCCCGATCTTCGGCGTTGTCCTTCGGCTCGCGGCAGATTTATCAACGGTTGGGCGTTTGGCAGGAAGTCTCTCGCCGCGCCGAGCCGATCAAGCAGATTCATGTTTCCGACCGCGGGCGTTTCTCGACGGCCCGGTTGTCAGCGATGGAAGAGGGTGTTCCTGCGCTGGGTTATGTCGTGGAAAACGCCTGGCTCGGCCAATGCCTGTGGCAAGGCCTGGACAAGGACGTGATCAGTTGGCGTTGCCCGGCGGAAGTCACCCGCATGGAGCCGCTGACCGATGGTTATCGCCTGACCCTCAATGATGAAACCACCCTGGAATGCGACCTCGCGGTGCTCGCCGATGGTGGCCGCTCCGGCCTGCGCGAGCAACTGGGGATCGGCATCCGCAAGCGCCCCTACAACCAGAGCGCGTTGATCGCCAACATCACCCCGAGCGAAGCCCACAATGGCATGGCCTTCGAGCGCTTCACCGACGAAGGCCCGATGGCGTTGCTGCCGCTGCCAGAAAACCGCTGCGCGCTGGTCTGGACCCGCCTGGGTATGGACGCGCAGCGCCTGGCGGCCCTGGATGAGCGCAGCTTCCTCAGCGAATTGCAGGGTGTGTTCGGTTATCGCCTCGGCACCTTGAAACAGGTGGGCGCGCGACATCTGTATCCGCTGACACTGGTAGAGGCTGAAGAACAAGTGCGTCCGCATCTGGCGGTGCTCGGCAACGCGGCGCACAGCCTGCATCCGATTGCCGGTCAGGGGTTCAACCTGTCCCTGCGCGATGCCCAAGCCCTGGCCGATGCCTTGCTCGCCAGCGAAAAACCCTTGGGCGATTTCGCCACGTTGCAAGCCTACCGCGAGCGCCAGCGTCTCGATCAGAACCTCACCGTGGGCTTCTCCGATCAGGTCACGCGCCTGTTCGGCAGCACCCAGCCGCTGGTGTCCCTGGGGCGCAACATCGGCTTGCTCGGTCTCGACCTGTTGCCACCGGCCAAGCGCTGGTTCGCCCGGCAGGCGATGGGGCTGGGGACGCGACCGGATGCGTAACTGGTTGATCCGCCGCTATGGAAAGGCCCGCCTGATGCGCTTTTTCATGACGTTTTACCCGCCGTACATGGGTGCAGGCGTGCGGGTGCAGCACATCAGCGATGACTTTCGAGACGTGCGGGTCTCCATGGGGCTGGGCTGGTACAACCGCAACTACGTGGGCACCCAGTTTGGTGGCAGCCTGTACTCGATGGTCGATCCGTTCTTCATGCTGATGCTGATGGAAAACCTCGGGCGCAAGTACATCGTCTGGGACAAGGCCGCCGACATCGATTTCATCGCGCCGGGCAAGGGGCCGGTATTCGCCCGCTTCACCATCGACGAAACCTTGCTCGACGAGATCCGCCGGCAGACGGCGAATGGCGAAAAATACCTGCCGCAATTGCAGGTCGACATTCATGACGGCGCCGGCCACCTGGTGGCGCGGGTCGGGAAAACCCTTTACGTGCGGCTCAAGCCGCAAGAGAGACAGGCTTAAAGCATGGAAATGCGCGCAGATCTGCTGATTGTCGGGGCCGGAATGGTCGGCAGCGCCCTGGCGCTGGCGTTGCAGGACAGCGGGCTGGAAGTCCTGCTGCTGGACGGCAGCCCCATGAGCGTCAAACCCTTCAACACCGAGGCTGCGTTTGAACCCCGGGTGAGCGCCTTGTCGGCCGCCAGCCAGCGGATTCTCGAGCGCCTCGGCGTCTGGGATGGCATCGCCGGGCGTCGCAGCAGTCCCTACACCGACATGCAGGTCTGGGATGGCAGCGGCACCGGGCAAATCCATTTTTCGGCGGCCAGCGTGCATGCCGAGGTGCTGGGGCATATCGTCGAAAACCGCGTGGTCCAGGATGCCTTGCTTGAGCGCCTGCACGACTGTGACCTGGGGTTGCTGGCCAATGCACGACTGGAGCAGATGCGCCGCTCCGGCGATGACTGGCTGCTGACCCTGGCCGATGGCCGCACCCTGCGCGCTCCACTGGTGATCGCGGCGGATGGCGCCAACTCGGCTGTGCGACGCCTGGCCGGTGTGGCAACCCGGGAATGGGATTATCTGCACCATGCCATCGTCACCAGCGTGCGTTGCGCCAAACCGCATCAAATGACGGCCTGGCAGCGCTTCACCGACAACGGTCCGCTGGCGTTTCTGCCCCTTGAACGCGATGGCCAACAGGATTGGTGTTCGATCGTCTGGTCGACCACACCCGGCGAAGCCGAACGTCTGATGGGGATGGATGACCAGGGTTTCTGCAAGGAGCTGGAGCGTGCCTTCGAGGGGCGACTCGGTGAAGTGCTGAGCGCCGACCCGCGCCTGTGTGTACCCCTGCGCCAGCGCCATGCCAAGCGTTATGTTGCTGAAGGCCTGGCGTTGATCGGCGACGCGGCCCACACCATTCACCCGTTGGCCGGGCAGGGTGTGAATCTCGGATTCCTTGATGCCGCCGTGCTGGCCGAAGTGTTGCTGCAAGCGGTAACCCGTGGCGAACGCCTGGCGGATGTGAAAGTCCTCAGCCGTTACGAACGTCGGCGCATGCCCCACAACCTGGCGCTGATGGCGGCGATGGAAGGCTTCGAACGGTTGTTCCAGGCTGATCCTTTGCCAGTGCGCTGGTTGCGTAATACCGGGTTGAAAATGGTCGAGAAGATGCCCGAGGCCAAGGCGTTATTCGTGCGTGAAGCGCTGGGGTTGACCGGGGATTTGCCGGCGCTGGCCAAGCCCTGAGGCGGGCAAGCCCCCTCGCCACAATGTTCAGCTGAATCTGCGCAACATCTAGTAACTCCTCCACGGCCAGCTTCGATTGAGAAGGCAAATGTGAGTCCTTATCATTTGGCCTCATTTTTCAATCGAGGGACCGCTCCCATGTTGGCACCGAAGCGTCTACTGACCGCACTGGCCTTGACCCTGATCGGCAGCACCGCCGCCCAGGCCGCTGACGAAGTGGTGGTCTACTCCTCGCGAATCGACGAGCTGATCAAGCCGGTGTTCGATGCCTACACCGCCAAGACCGGCGTAAAGGTGAAGTTCATCACCGACAAGGAAGCGCCACTGATGCAGCGGCTCAAGGCCGAGGGCGCGAATACGCCGGCCGACCTGCTGCTCACCGTCGATGCCGGCAACCTCTGGCAAGCCGAGCAGATGGGTATCCTCCAGCCATTCACCTCGAAAATCATCGACGCCAACATTCCGCTGCAATACCGTGCGGCCTCCCATGCCTGGACCGGCCTGAGCCTGCGGGCGCGGACCATTGCCTACTCCACTGACCGGGTGAAACCGGGTGAACTGACCACGTACGAAGCGCTGGCCGACAAGCAATGGGAAGGCCGCCTGTGCCTGCGCACGGCGAAGAAGGTCTATAACCAGTCCCTGACCGCGACCATGATCGAAGTGCATGGCGCCGACAAGACCGAGGAAATCCTCAAGGGCTGGGTCAAGAACCTGTCCACCGACGTGTTCTCCGATGACACCGCCGTACTCGAAGCGATCAACGCCGGCCAGTGCGATGTCGGTATCGTCAATACCTACTACTACGGTCGCCTGCACAAGCAGAAGCCGGACCTGCCGGTGAAGTTGTTCTGGCCGAACCAGGTCGATCGCGGCGTGCATATCAACCTGTCGGGCATCGGCCTGACCAAGAATGCACCGCACCCGGAAGCAGCCAAGGCCCTGGTGGAGTGGATGACCACGCCTGAAGCGCAGAAAATCTTTGCCGACGTGAACCAGGAGTTCCCGGCGAACCCTGCGGTTCAGCCATCCGAAGAAGTGGCGGCCTGGGGCAAGTTCATTGCCGACACCTTGCCGGTGGAAATTGCCGGCAAGCGTCAGGCGGAAGCGATTCGCCTGATGGACAAGGCTGGCTGGAACTGAGTCGCCCTATATACTGCGCCCCGCCTATGCGGGGCGTTTGTTTTTGCGTTGCGCGCCTCTGACGATGTAGGAGCGAGCTTGCTCGCGATGAACGTCAGGGCACCGCGGACCGTCAGGTTCCCCGCGTTATCGTTGACGTTCATCGCGAGCAGGCTCGCTCCTACAGTGTCGATCTCATCCATTAGATAGTAGAGAACCAAGCCTGTGGCCCATCCCGCCCAACGCCGCTGGTATCCAGTCGTCTTCGCCATCGCTGCGCTGGTCCTGTTGCCCCTGAGCGTACTGCTGCTTTCCTGGCAAACCATCGATGTTCAAATCTGGTCCCACCTGTGGGACACGCAGATGCCGCGCCTGCTGGGCAACACGCTGACGCTGGTGCTCGGTGTCGGTGCGGGTGTCACCCTGCTGGGCGTCAGCCTTGCCTGGCTGACCAGCCTCTGTGAATTTCCCGGTCGGCGCTGGCTCGATTGGGCGCTGATGCTGCCCTTCGCGATACCGGCCTACGTACTGGCGTTTGTGTTTGTCGGCCTGCTGGATTTCGCCGGGCCCGTGCAAACCCTGCTGCGCGAGTGGTTCGGCAGTGGTTTGCGGCTGCCGCGCGTGCGCTCCACGGGCGGCGTGATTGTGGTGCTGGTGCTGGTTTTCTATCCCTATGTGTATCTGCTGGCCCGCACGGCCTTCCTCGCCCAGGGCAAAGGCCTGATGGAAGCGGCGCGGGTCCTTGGCCAATCGCCGTGGCAGGCGTTCTGGCGGGTGGCATTGCCCATGGCGCGGCCGGCCATCGGTGCGGGTGTGGCGTTGGCGCTGATGGAAACCCTGGCGGATTTCGGCGCAGTGTCGGTGTTCAACTTCGATACGTTCACCACGGCCATCTACAAGACCTGGTACGGTTTTTTCAGCTTGTCTTCCGCCGCGCAACTGGCCAGCCTGTTGCTGCTGGTAGTGATGCTCGTGCTGTACGGCGAGCGGCGTGCCCGCGGGGCCAACCGGGCGAGCAACGAGCGACCACGGGTCAAGGCGCTGTATCACCTGCGGGGCTTCAAGGCATTGGCGGCCACGACGTGGTGCGGGCTGGTGTTTGCCTGCGCTTTCGTTATCCCGATGCTGCAATTGGCGGTGTGGTTCTGGCAGCGTGGGCGCTTCGATCTCGACGAGCGCTACACCGGGTTGATCGTCCATACCTTGTATCTGGGGGCGATGGCGGCGTTGATCACCGTCAGTGTTGCCTTGTTACTGGCGTTTGCCCGGCGACTGGCGCCCACCCGGGTCATTCGTTCCGGGATCAGTCTGGCCAACCTGGGCTACGCCTTGCCGGGTTCGGTGCTGGCGGTGTCGATCATGCTGGCGTTCAGTTATCTGGATCGCGAACTGGTGATCCCACTCTCGAGCTGGCTCGGCGGCGCGGGCAAGCCTCTGCTGCTGGGCAGTCTGTCTGCGTTGTTGCTGGCCTATCTGGTGCGCTTCATCGCCGTGGCCTACGGGCCACTGGAAAGCAGTCTGGCGCGTATACGGCCATCTTTGCCCGAAGCGGCACGTAGCCTGGGCGTCAGTGGGCCACGACTGTTTTTCAAAGTGTATCTACCGTTGTTGTTGCCCGGCACCTTGAGCGCTGCGCTGCTGGTGTTCGTCGACGTGCTCAAGGAAATGCCCGCAACCCTGCTGATGCGCCCGTTTGGCTGGGACACGCTGGCGGTGCGAATCTTTGAAATGACCAGCGAAGGAGAATGGGCGAGGGCATCTTTACCGGCGTTGACGCTGGTGCTGGTCGGGCTGTTACCGGTCATCGGATTGATCCGGCGCTCGGCACATCGAAACGGCTAGGTGTCAGTCCTACACCTTGCGGCTACAATGCGCGGCATTCGGTGCGGCCCGTCTGACAGACCAGGTAGCTGAAATCGGCTAAAGGCCCTTTGTTTCAGGCATTCAGTCCGTGCAGCACTTGTCCGCACCTTCGCCACGCCCGGAAGGAGAAACCCATGGGACAGCGTACGCCTCTGTATGACCTTCATCTCGCACTCGGCGCGAAGATGGTCGATTTTGGCGGTTGGGACATGCCTCTGCATTATGGATCGCAGGTCGAGGAACACCATCAGGTGCGCCGCGATTGCGGTGTTTTCGATGTATCCCACATGACCGTAATCGACGTCGGCGGCCCCCAGGCCAAAGCCTGGCTCCGGCATTTGCTGGCCAATGATGTCGAACGCCTGCACAGCCCCGGCCGTGCGTTGTACAGCACCATGCTCAACGAGCAGGGCGGCATCGTCGACGACATGATCGTCTACCGTCTCGATGAGGGTTATCGCCTGGTGGTCAATGCCTCCACCCGCGATCAGGACATCGCCTGGATGCAAGCCCATCTCGACGGTTTCGACGTGCAACTTCGCGAACGTTCCGAGTTGGCGATGCTGGCCATCCAGGGCCCCCACGCTCGGCAAAAAATTGCCGAGCTGGTCAACCAGTCCCGCGGCAACCTGATCCAGCTCCTCAAGCCCTTCGAAGGCCTGTCCGATGGTGACTGGTTTATCGCGCGCACCGGTTATACCGGTGAAGACGGCCTGGAAATCATTCTGCCCGCCGATCAGGCACCAGGCTTTTTCAACGATCTGGTCGGTGCCGGGATCTCCCCCATCGGCCTTGGCGCGCGGGATACCTTGCGGGTCGAAGCCGGCATGAACCTTTACGGTCAGGACATCCAGCAAGATGTTTCACCGCTGGCGTCCAATATGGCCTGGACCATCGCCTGGGAACCCGTCACCCGGCAGTTCATCGGGCGCAAGGCCCTGGAAGCCGAACAGGCTGCCGGCGTGCAGCACAAACTGGTCGGTCTGGTCCTTGAGGAGCGCGGTGTTTTGCGCGCTCACCAGGTGGTTCGTATCGCTGATGTTGGCGAAGGGGAGATCACCAGTGGTAGTTTCTCTCCTACGCTAAGCAAGTCGATTGCACTGGCGCGCGTGCCGATGGCAACTGCTGACCGCGCTGAAGTGGAAATCCGTGGCAAGTGGTACCCGGTCCGGGTGGTCAAACCGACCTTCGTACGCCACGGCAAAACCTTGATCTAATCTTTTCCAGCGGTTAACGACTGCTGACAATTTCCTGAGGACACAGAAAATGAGCAATATCCCTGCCGACCTGCGTTTTGCCGAAAGTCACGAATGGGCACGTCTGGAAGCCGATGGCACCGTCACCGTGGGCATCAGCGATCACGCGCAGGAAGCGCTGGGTGACGTGGTGTTTGTCGAGCTGACTGAAGTCGGCAACGTGTTTGCTGCCGGTGACCAGTCGGGTGTCGTTGAATCGGTTAAAGCCGCTTCCGACATTTATGCACCAATCAGCGGTGAAGTGATCGCCGTCAATGAAGCGCTGAGCGGTGAGCCTGAGCTGCTCAATTCCGATCCGTACGGCGCGTGGATCTTCAAGCTCAAGCCAAGCAACACCGCCGAGCTGGAAAAACTGCTGGATGCCGCCGGTTACAAGGCTGCCATCGGCGAATAATGCTCGCCTGCGTAGGAGCCGGCTTGCCGGCGATGGCGATTTTGAAGGCGCCATCGCCGGCAAGCCGGCTCCTACAAGGGTGGATTAAGCCTGAGTACCGCTTTCACCGCCGCTACCGAACGCTCGACATCCGCTTTGCTCATCGCCGTGAACATCGGCAGCGAGACAATCAGCCGACCGACCCGCTCGGCAACCGGGAACATGCCTTTCTTGAATCCGCGCTCGCGGTAGAGGCTCAACAGGTGAATCGGCGGGTAGTGATAGCCGATCCCGACACCCAACGCCTGCATTTGCTCCATGAAAGTCGCCCGCGCCGGCGTGCCGTCCGCGCGCTCCGGTAATACCAGCTGGAACAGATGCCAGTTGCTGTTTTCGAAATCCGCTGGCGGCAGTTGCGCCCCGTACTGCGCTTCGAAATCCTCGCCAAAACAGGCGAAATAGTGCCGGGCCAGATCACGGCGATGAGCGGTGATGGCGTCGATATGGGCGAATTGCCCCAGGCCAATGGCCGCGGCGACGTCAGTCATGTTGAATTTTCCACCCAGCACGTCGACATCCAGACCATCGAAGCCGGTGCGGGTAACGCCCTGCAGCCGGTATTTCTCTGCCAGGCGTACTTCTTCGGCCGTATTGAGCACCAGGCAACCGCCCTCGGAGGACGTGACGTTTTTGTTCGCCTGGAAACTGAAAGACACGAGATCACCGGTCGAGCCAATGCGTTGGCCATTCCAACTGGAGCCCAGCGCCTGGGCCGCATCTTCGACGATCCGCAGGCCGTGCTTGTTCGCCAGGGCGTACAACCGCGTCATGTCCACCGGCAACCCGGCGAGGTACACCGGGATGATGGCTTTGGTGCGCGGCGTGATCGCTGCTTCCAGCTGGTCCAGATCGATATTGCGGGTCACCAGGTCGATGTCGGCAAACACCGGGGTGGCGCCGACTTCCAGGATGACGTTGGCGGTGGCCACCCAGGAAATCGGCGTGGTGATCACTTCATCGCCCGGCCCGACCCCGGCAATTCGCAAGGCGATTTCCATGGTGCAGGTGCCGGAATTGAAAGTGCGCACCGGGCGCCCGCCAAAATATTCCGAAAGTTGTGCTTCGAAGGCCTGGACCTTGGGGCCGCTGGTGATCCAGCCCGAACGCAATACGTCGCCGACGGCGGCGATCGTGGCTTCATCGATGGTGGGTTTGGAAAACGGCAGGAAAGGCAGTTGGCTCATGGATACAGTCACCCGATCAGCGGACATTAGGTAGGCGCCGGACATGATGATCCGGATTGGTCGACCGCGCCACGTCATCCACGGGGAGATCGACTGCTATGCTGGTTTGACCGTGTTGCATCGACGCTGAGCGCCAGTCAAGAGAGAGCCCGTCATGTCCCAGTTGCCGTCCCTGAGCCAGTTACGCGACCCCAATGCCTTTCTGCGCCGCCACCTTGGACCCGATGCCGCCGAGCAACAGGCAATGCTCGACAGCCTCGGCCTGGGCAGCCGGGTCGAATTGATCGAGCAAACCGTGCCGCCGGGCATCCGCCTCAACCGGGCGCTGGACCTGCCCCCGGCACTCGATGAAGAGGCCGCGCTGGCCAAGCTGCGCGGTTATGCCGAGCAGAACCAGGTCTGGACCAGCCTGATCGGCATGGGCTACCACGGTACCCTCACACCGGCGGTCATTGTGCGTAACGTGCTGGAAAATCCCGGCTGGTACACCGCGTACACACCCTATCAACCGGAGATCGCCCAAGGGCGGCTCGAAGCGCTGCTGAACTTCCAGCAAATGACCATCGATCTGACCGGTCTGGAACTGGCCAACGCCTCGCTGCTCGATGAGGCCACTGCCGCGGCGGAAGCCATGGCCCTGGCCAAGCGGGTCGCCAAGTCCAAAAGCAATCTGTTCTTTGTCGACGAAAACTGCCACCCGCAAACCATTTCCGTGGTGCAGACCCGCGCCGAAGGTTTCGGCTTCGAGTTGATTGTCGACGCTGTGGATAACTTGAAGCAGCACCAGGTGTTCGGCGCGCTGCTGCAATACCCTGACACCCACGGTGAAATCCACGACTTGCGGCCGCTGATTGCTCACCTGCACGCGCAACAGGCCCTGGCCTGTGTCGCCACGGATTTGCTGAGCCTGTTGTTGCTGACCCCGCCGGGTGAACTGGGCGCCGATGTGGTGTTCGGCTCCTCCCAGCGATTTGGCGTACCCATGGGCTATGGCGGGCCGCACGCGGCATTTTTTGCCAGCCGCGATGAATACAAGCGAGCGATTCCCGGGCGGATCATCGGGGTCTCGAAAGATGCGCGGGGCAACACCGCCCTGCGCATGGCCCTGCAAACCCGCGAGCAACACATCCGCCGGGAGAAGGCCAACTCCAACATCTGCACGGCCCAGGTACTGCTGGCCAACATCGCCAGTTTCTATGCGGTCTACCACGGCCCGGAAGGGCTCAAGCGGATTGCCCAGCGGGTTCACCGGCTGACCTGCATCCTTGCCGCCGGGCTTGAACGCAAAGGCATCACCCGGGTCAACCGGCACTTCTTCGACACACTGACGCTGGAGGTTGGCGGAACCCAGACGGCGATCATCGAAAGTGCCCGGGCCGCGCAGATCAACCTGCGCATTCTCGGGCGCGGGCAGTTGGGCTTGAGCCTCGACGAGGCCTGTGACGAAGCCACCGTGGTGAAACTGTTCGACGTGTTCCTGGGGGCCGATCACGGCCTGCGCATTGAGGACCTGGATGCCGAAGTCTTGCCTGGCGGAATTCCCGAAGGGTTGGCGCGAACCTCGCCTTATCTGCGCCATCCGGTGTTCAGCGCCCATCACAGCGAAACCGAAATGCTGCGCTACCTCAAGCAACTGGAAAACAAGGACCTGGCGCTCAATCAATCGATGATCCCCCTGGGCTCCTGCACCATGAAGCTCAACGCCACCAGCGAGATGATCCCGATCACCTGGCCGCAGTTCGCCAACCTGCACCCGTTCGTACCCAAGGAACAGGCTGCCGGGTATGGGCTGATGATCGAAGAGCTGGAGCGCTGGCTGTGCGCGATCACCGGTTTCGACGCGATCTGCATGCAGCCAAACTCCGGCGCGCAGGGCGAATACGCCGGACTGCTGGCGATCCGCAAATACCATGAGAGCCGGCAACAGGGCGGCCGCGATATCTGCCTGATTCCTTCCTCGGCTCACGGTACCAATCCGGCGTCGGCGCAAATGGCCGGGATGCGCGTGGTGATCGTCGAGTGTGACGAGGCGGGTAACGTCGATCTGGACGACCTCAAGGAAAAAGCCGCGCAGGCCGCCGATAAACTCGCCTGCCTGATGGCGACCTATCCATCGACCCATGGCGTGTATGAGGAGGGCATCAGCGAAATCTGCGAAGTGATCCACCAGCACGGCGGCCAGGTGTACATGGATGGCGCCAACCTCAACGCTCAGGTTGGGTTGGCGCGGCCTGCGGATATTGGCGCCGATGTCTCGCACATGAACCTGCACAAGACCTTCTGCATTCCCCATGGTGGCGGTGGGCCGGGCATGGGGCCGATTGGTGTTCGGGCGCATCTGGCGCCGTTCGTGGCCAACCATCCGGTGGTGCCGATTGACGGACCGCACCCGCAAAATGGCGCCGTCAGCGCGGCGCCATGGGGCAGCGCGAGCATTTTGCCGATCAGTTGGATGTACATCGCGATGATGGGGCCGCAATTGGCGGATGCCAGCGAAGTGGCGATCCTCGCCGCGAATTACCTGGCGCGGCATTTGTCTGGTGCTTTCCCGGTGCTGTACACCGGGCGCAACGAACGGGTGGCGCACGAATGCATCCTCGACCTGCGACCACTCAAGACGTTGACCGGCATCACCGAAGAGGACGTCGCCAAGCGCCTGATGGACTACGGCTTCCATGCCCCGACCATGTCGTTCCCGGTGCCGGGGACGCTGATGGTCGAACCGACCGAAAGCGAATCGAAGGCCGAACTGGACCGGTTCATCGGGGCGATGCTGAGCATCCGCGCGGAAATCAACGAGGTGCAGAACGGTAACTGGCCGGCGGAAGAAAACCCGTTGAAAGGTGCGCCGCATACGTTGGCCGATATCACCGGCGTGTGGGAGCGGCCGTACAGCATCGTGCAAGCGGTCACGCCGGACGCGCACACCAAGGCGCACAAATACTGGCCGACGGTGAACCGGGTGGACAATGTGTATGGGGACCGGAACCTGTTTTGTGCGTGTGTGCCGGTCGATGACTACCGCTGACATTTCAGGCTGCACTTAACCCCTGAGGGAGTGAGCTTGCTCGCGATAGCGGTGGGTCAGTGAAATCTTCAGTGACTGTCACATCACTATCGCGAGCAAGCTCCCACAGGGGGGGCTCGGTGAACATGAGGTTTGTGTTCTCTAGGCAAAAAAATGCCGCTCAATTGAGCGGCATTTTTCATTCGCAACGCTTATTCCGAAGCCACGGCATTCTTCGCCAGGATCGCATTCGCCAGTTCCATGTCCGTGGCTTGCAGGCCCGGGTTTTCGGCGCGGACTTTCTGCATGGCCGCTTCCAGGTACGGACCGCGGATCCCACCGTCGCTGGCGACGAAGCTGCTGGCATCGTCCTGTGCCGCGACGACCAGCTTGTGATCCTTGGACGTCAGATAGCTCGAACCGGTGGTTGCGCCGGATGTAAGAACGTTACGCCAAAAAGTATCGGCCATCGCCGAACCGACAGGCAGGGACAACAGCGCGACGGTAGCGACAGCAAGTTTGAAACGCATGACAGGGTGACTCCACTGGGTTGACTACGCGGTTGGATTACCAACCCCCAATCGAGTTCCGTGGTTGCCTATTCTGTCGTTTCGACCAGCAGGATCGCGCCTTGCTGGCCGACCACCCGTACGCGGCTGCCAATGGCAGCGTCCGGCCCGCGGGCCATCCACACGCCGTCGGCCACCTTGATTTTGCCGCGCCCGTCGACAATCGCTTCATGTACCACGAAGGTTTTGCCGATCAGTTCCTGGCCGCGCAGATTCAGGTGTGGCTGGTCGCTCGGGCGCGTCGCCGTGCGCTGACGCCGCCACCAGTACAACGCGGTGGCGATTGACAGCAGGCCGAACAACAGAAACTGCCATTCCCAGGACAGGCCCGGCAGGAGGAAGGTCAAGACGCCCACGGCTGCCGCTGCCATGCCGATCCACAACAGGTAGCCGCCAGCGCCGAACACTTCAAGAATCAACAGCACCGTGCCCAGCGCCAACCAGTCCCAGAACGAAAGATGCTGAAAAAATGCCCACATGGCGCGCCTCAGGCTTTCTTGTTATCGAAAGTGGCCTTGACGATTTCGCCAATGCCGCCCACCGCACCGATCATCGAACTGGCCTCCAGCGGCATCAGGATCACTTTGCTGTTGTTGGCCGAAGCCAGCTTGCCCAGTGCATCGATGTACTTCTGCGCGACGAAGTAGTTGACCGCTTGCACGTTGCCGCTGGCGATGGCTTCGGACACCACTTTGGTCGCCTGGGCTTCTGCTTCGGCTTGCCGTTCGCGGGCTTCGGCCTCCAGGAAGGCGGCCTGGCGGCTGCCTTCGGCTTCGAGGATCTGCGCCTGCTTCTTGCCTTCGGCGGTCAGGATCGCTGCAGCGCGCAGGCCTTCGGCTTCCAGAATTTGCGCACGCTTGATCCGCTCCGCTTTCATCTGCCCCGACATCGCTGCCATCAGGTCGGCGGGCGGGCTGATGTCCTTGATCTCGATCCGGGTGATCTTGATGCCCCACGGCGCGGTCGCTTCATCGACGGTGCGCAGCAGTTTTTCGTTGATTCCGTCTCGCTGGCTGAGCATGGCGTCGAGTTCCATCGAGCCAAGCACCGTACGGATGTTGGTTTGCAGCAGGTTGCGGATGGCGTGTTCGAGGTTGTTCACCTCGTAGGCAGCCTGGGCCGTGTTGACGACCTGGAAGAAACACACGGCGTCGATTTGCACCGTGGCGTTGTCGGCGGTGATGACTTCCTGCGGTGGAATATCCAGCACGCTTTCCATCACATTCATCTTGCGTCCGATGCGGTCCATGACCGGGACGATGACATTCAGCCCCGGCTTGAGCGTGTTGGTGTAGCGCCCGAAACGCTCGACGGTCCATTCAAAGCCCTGGGGCACCACCTTGAAGCCCATGAACAGAATGGCGACCACCAGGCCGACAAAAAGCAAAAGCACACTACCGATCTGCATAACGATTCCTTGTTGATGTGTGGATCTGTGGAGTTGCAATGGCTGGAGTGTAGCGGTGCCGATGCCTGATAAGAACAGCAGGGCTCAGTTCTGCTCGCTCTGGGGTGTCACTCGCAGAACCTCCTCGATGGTCGTCAGCCCGGCGGCGACCTTTTGCGCCCCTGACAGCCGCAGGCTGCGCATGCCTTCCTTGAACGCCTGCCGCCGCACGGCCAGCAAATCGGTGTCGGGACTGATCAACGCCTTGATGCCATCGCTGAGCTGCATGATTTCGTAGACCCCGGCGCGACCGTGATAGCCCGTGTCGCGGCATTCCGGGCAACCGACGGCCCGCTGGGCATTGCCCGGCAAGGGTGCCTGCCAGGGTCGGGTCAGGGTTTGCCAGTCGTCTTCGCCCAGCGACAGTGGTGCCTTGCAGTGCGGGCACAGGGTTCGCACCAGCCGCTGGGCCATGACGCCAAGCACTGTGGCCTTGATCAGGTAGTGCGGCACGCCGAGCTCCAGCAGGCGGCTGATGGCGCTGGGCGCGTCGTTGGTGTGCAGGGTTGATAGCACCAAGTGACCGGTGAGCGCAGCCTGGATCGCCATCTCCGCGGTTTCGAGGTCACGGATCTCGCCGATCATGATGATGTCCGGGTCTTGCCGCATCAGCGCGCGCACGCCGGCGGCGAAGGTCAGGTCGATGTTGTGTTGGACCTGCATCTGGTTGAAGGCCGGCTCAACCATTTCGATCGGGTCTTCGATGGTGCAGAGGTTGACCTCCGGCGTCGCCAGTTTTTTCAGGGTGGTGTAGAGGCTAGTGGTCTTGCCCGAACCCGTCGGCCCGGTGACGAGGATGATGCCGTGGGGCTGGCGGGTCATGTCCTGCCAGCGGCGCAGGTCGTCGACGGAAAACCCGAGCTGGTCGAAGTCCTTGAGCAGCACTTCCGGGTCGAAGATCCGCATGACCATTTTTTCGCCGAAGGCGGTGGGCAGTGTCGACAAACGCAGCTCGACTTCACCGCCTTCTGGCGTCTTGGTTTTCACCCGGCCGTCCTGGGGTTTGCGTTTCTCCGCGACATTCATGCGCCCCAGGGTTTTCAGGCGACTGACGATAGCCATGGTGACCTGGGGCGGGAATTGATAGACGTTGTGCAGCACGCCGTCGATGCGAAAGCGCACCGTGCCTTGCTCGCGCCGGGGTTCGATGTGGATGTCGCTGGCGCGTTGCTGGAATGCGTACTGGAACAGCCAGTCGACGATGTTGACGATGTGTGCATCGTTGGCGTCCGGCTCCTGGTCGCTGGCGCCGAGGTTGAGCAGCTGTTCGAAATTGCCGAGGGTACTGACGTGCGGGTCGGCGCTGTTCGCCCCGGTGACCGATTTGGCCAGACGGAAAAACTCGACGCTCAAGCGCTGGATGTCTACCGGGTTGGCCACCACACGCTTGATCGGCAATTTGAGCACGTGGGTCAAATCAGCCTCCCAGCCACTGACATAAGGCTGGGCACTGGCCACGGTGACCGCATCGCGATCGATCGCTACCGCTAGGATCCTGTGGCGCTGGGCGAAGGCATAGGACATCAGCGGGGTCACGGCCGCGACGTTGATTTTCAACGGATCGATGCGCAGGTAAGGCTGTCCGGCCTGCCGGGACAGCCACAGGGTCAGGCTTTCGAGGTCCAGCGGTTTGCCGGGGCGGCTGAGATCCTCCAGCTGTTGGCTGGCGATGAACTCCAGCGGATGTGTCTGGCCATGGGTGGCGTTACGGCGGCGGGCATTGAGTGCGTGTTCGGCCGAATCCTGGCTGACAAAGCCCTGGGCGACCAGTTCGCGCAGCACATCATTGAGATCCAGCCAGCGGTCCTGAGAGGCGAGTTGTACGGACATGCGGGCTCCTTTTGAACGACAGTCGCAAAGGATAGCCATGGTCCGGTTGATTGCTGGGCCACTACCTGACGAAGCCGTTTCGGCGTTTTTCAGCCCGCCGCTTGAGCCGCTTCGGTCCATGCGGACTCTGCTTCTTGCAGCTCCACCGAGCAGACGCTGATCAGGTTGCGAAGTTTTTCCGCAATCACTTGCGCACGGTGCCAGCTCAAACCGTCGATGACGATCTCGATGCTCAGCCAGTCGTCCTGGCGCTGCGCGTTGACCTGTTCCGGCGTGAGCAATTGCAAGGCGAACAAATTGAGGGCGCGACACAGCAGGTCCGGCTCTGCTTCGGCCAGCATTTGATAGCGAACCCGGCAATGGGCGTTGCTGACGTTCCAGACATCGGCGCGGGCGGGAGGGGTGTTCACGGCTTCGAGATACGGCATGGTCAGGCTCCAGAATGACTGGAGAAATGTTTACATCCTGTACCGGGTATTTCTTCTCTATGACTGGCTTAATTGCTGATATGTAGAATCAATCAATTCACTAATTACCAGGTTGAGGGTTTTTTTATGCAAAGCGAGCTGGACAGCTATGACCGCAAGATCCTCGCCTTGCTGCAAGAGGACGCTTCGCTCTCCAGCGCGCAGATCGCCGAGCAGGTGGGCCTTTCCCAGTCGCCGTGCTGGCGGCGGATTCAGCGGATGAAAGAGGAGGGCATCATTCGCGGCCAGGTGACCTTGCTCGACCGCAAGAAAATCGGCCTGAACACGCAGATCTTCGCGGAGGTGAAACTCAATGCCCACGGGCGCTCGAACTTCACCGAATTCACCGAGGCGATTCGCGGTTTTCCGGAAGTGCTGGAGTGTTACGTGCTGATGGGGGCGGTGGATTTTTTGCTGCGGATTGTCACGGCGGACATCGAGGCTTACGAGCGTTTCTTCTTTGAGAAGCTGTCGATGGTGCCGGGGATTCAGGAGGTCAATTCGATCGTGGCGTTGTCGGAGATCAAGTCGACCACCAGTTTGCCGGTAATGCGCTGATGATGCTTGAGGGCCTTTGTGGCGAGGGGGCTTAGCCCCGTTGGACTGCATAGCAGGCCCATTTTTTGGGGTCGCTGCGCAACCCAACGGGGGCAAGCCCCCTCGCCACAAGGTATTACAGACGCAGCAACATTTTCCAGGCGCGGTTCTGATACACCGCAATCGCCTGCTGCTTGCGCGCATCCAGGACTTCATCGGTGATCGATTCGTTGGCCAGTTGCGCCAGCTTGTTCAGCTCGCCGTACAGGCGATCCATTTCCGGGATCTCCAGCACGTTGCGCGCGTGGTGCAGCCAGACCTGAATGCGTTCGATGCGCGGCAGTTGCTCGGCCAGATCTTCCGGTTGTTGCTGGTAACGCTGCAGTTGCAACGATGTGGCTTCTTCGCCCAACAGGCGCGGCAACCAGCTGCCCAGTTGTGCAGCGCCCTGGCGATTGCCACGGGTGTTGCGGTCGGCGGCCCAGGTGCGGGCCAGCAACCAGCGCGAGGTGGTCAGGGAGAACAGGCCCCAGCGCGGGTCTTCCAGTTCTTCGAGGAACTGCTCGGGCGCGGCTTTGCGCACGTCTTCATCGTCCAGACCGGCCTGGACCAGCGGACGCCAGTCTTCCAGCAAGGCATCGAGGGCGACACGCAGGTCGTGGGTCGACTGACGCGGAGCGGCCTGGCCGAGGCTGCTGATCAGCGCGCGCATTTCCGCGAGGCATTCGACCCAGTCCTGCAGCAGGCGCCAGTGACCGTTGAAGCGATACTGCTCGGCAAGGCGCTGGCTGCTGCCCAGCAAATGCCAGCTCAAGGCGGCGAAGGCGTCGTCCAGCGGCGTTTCGGCGGTGATCTGCGGTGCCGGCAGGCTCAACGAATAGCTGTGGGCGTCGTACAGGCGATAACCGCGCTCGGCCTTGCTGATGTCGCATGGCATCAGGGCCAGTTTCTCGGCCAGTTCGGCGGCCAGTTCCAGCAGGGCTGCTGGCTCACCTTCGCGCAGTTCCAGTTCCAGCTCGCAGATTTCTTCTTTCTGCTTGCCGACCACAACGTGACCCAAGTCCAGCGCAGCTTCGATGACCACTTTGGTCTTGCCGCGACCCCAAGCGATTTCCGCGCGTTCGCGGACGAAGTCGGTGGTGAAGATCGGCTTCAGGGTTTTTTTGTCCAGTTCGGCCAGTTCTTCGGGCCAGCATTCGCCGTCGAGTTTCTTCAGGTCGAGCTTGGCTTTGGGCAGGTTCCAGTCGTACTCGTTACGTACTGACAAGCCAGCGACGCTCTGGCCGCGGGTCTTGAGGGTCTGAATCACTTCTTCGCCATCCTTGCGCAGGCGCAGGGCGACTTTGGCCTGCGCCAGGTCGCGCTCTGGCGTGTCGAAGTACTGGTTCATCAACTCACGGCGTTCCCAGCCACTTTTGTTGCGTTTTTTCAGTAACGGATGCTCGCGCAGGGCGGCGAGGGTTTCGCGGCTGACGCGGAGTTTGATTTCGGTTTCTTTCTGCATGGCCGGAAAATCCAGGATCGGGAGCGCAGCCGGGGGAATGTGTGGCTGCCAAGGTCGTGCAGTGTACAGGACTCAAGGTTAGTCCGCGCCGCGACGGTTTATTCCTGTCACCGGTTGGTTCTATGATGGACTTCAATTCGGGTGCCGGGAGTCAGCGATGCCATTGCCGTCTATGAAAGAACAATTCGCTGCGTTGATCGCTGCACCGTCCGTCAGTTGCACCCAACCCAGTCTCGATCAGACCAACCGCCCGGTGATCGATCTGTTGGCGACCTGGCTCGGCGAGCTGGGTTTTTCCTGCGAGATCCAGCAGGTCAGCCACGGCAAGTTCAATCTGCTGGCCAGTTTCGGTTCCGGCCCCGGCGGCCTGGTGCTGGCCGGGCACAGCGACACCGTGCCGTTCGACGGTGCGCTGTGGCAAACCGACCCGCTGAAACTGACTGAAGTCGACGGTCGTTGGGTCGGCCTGGGCAGTTGTGACATGAAGGGCTTTTTCGCCCTGGCCATCGAGGCGGTCAAACCGCTGCTCGATCAGCCGTTCAAACAGCCGTTGCTGATTCTCGCCACCTGCGATGAAGAAAGCTCGATGTCCGGCGCCCGTGCGCTGGCCGAAGCGGGGCGACCGCTGGGGCGGGCGGCGGTGATTGGCGAGCCGACAGGGCTCAAGCCGATCCGCATGCACAAAGGCATTATGATGGAACGCATCGACATCCTCGGTCAGAGCGGTCACTCCTCCGATCCGCGCCTGGGCCATAGCGCCCTGGAAGCCATGCACGATGCCATCGGTGAACTGCGAGGCCTGCGCTTGTTATGGCAGCGCGAATTCCGCAATCCACAGTTTGGCGTGCCGACGCCAACGATGAATTTCGGCTGCATTCATGGCGGCGACAACCCCAACCGCATCTGCGGCCAGTGTTCGCTGGAATTCGATTTGCGGCCGTTGCCCGGCATGGACCCCAAGGTCCTGCGCGCCGAGATCCTGCAGAAACTCAACCCGATAGCCGAACGACATCAGGTCAAGATCGATTACGCGCCGTTGTTCCCTGAAGTACCGCCCTTCGAGCAGGCCGAGGACGCAGAGTTGGTGCGAATTGCCGAAAAGCTCACCGGCCACAGCGCCGAAGCAGTAGCGTTCGGCACCGAAGCACCTTATCTTCAGCGCCTTGGCTGTGAAACGCTGGTGCTTGGCCCGGGTGATATCGCCTGCGCCCACCAGCCGGGGGAATACCTCGAAATGTCACGTTTGCAGCCTACGGTGCATCTATTAAGGCAACTGATCGAACACTATTGCCTGAACCCCCTGTAGGAGCGAGCTCGCTCGCGATGGACGTTAACGATGACGAGGGCTGCCTGGATAAACGCGGTGCCCTCACATCCATCGCGAGCAAGCTCGCTCCTACAGGGTTTTGCAGTTAAATTGCCGGTGTCCAAACCCGTATTCATGAGGAGAGCGCGCGTGTCGCCAAGCCTGTTCCGACGATAACCATCAGCCCGCTGTGCGTTTTCAGTTTCGCCCTTTTTTCGGCTGCTATTTATTACAGGCCCAGGTTCATGCCCGAATACGTTAATTGGCTTCGTCACGCTTCGCCTTACATCAACGCCCACCGCGATTGCACCTTTGTCGTCATGCTGCCCGGCGACGGCGTTGAACACCCGAATTTCGGCAATATCGTCCACGACCTGGTGCTGCTGCACAGCCTGGGTGTGCGGCTGGTGCTGGTTCACGGTTCCCGGCCGCAAATCGAAGCGCGCCTGGCGGCCCGTGGCCTGACTCCGCATTACCACCACGGCATGCGCATCACTGATGCCGCGACCCTGGAGTGCGTGATCGACGCGGTCGGCCAGTTGCGGATTGCCATTGAGGCTCGCCTGTCGATGGACATGGCTTCGTCGCCGATGCAGGGCTCGCGCCTGCGGGTGGCCAGCGGCAACCTGGTGACGGCGCGGCCGATCGGCGTGCTTGAAGGTGTCGACTACCACCATACCGGCGAAGTGCGCCGGGTCGATCGCAAGGGCATCAACCGTCTGCTGGACGAGCGCTCCATCGTGCTGCTGTCGCCGTTGGGCTATTCGCCGACCGGGGAGATTTTCAACCTCGCTTGCGAAGACGTCGCCACGCGAGCGGCCATCGACCTGGGCGCGGACAAGCTGCTGCTGTTCGGCGCCGACCTGGGCCTGATCGACGAACACGGGCGCCTGGTGCGCGAGCTGCGTCCGCAGCAAGTGCCGGCGCATCTGCAACGGCTGGGCAGTAACTATCAGGCGGAATTGCTGGATGCCGCGGCCGAAGCGTGCCGTGGCGGCGTGGCCCGCAGCCATATCGTCAGTTACGCCGAAGACGGTGCACTGCTGACCGAGCTGTTCACCCGCGACGGTGGCGGTACGCTGGTGGCCCAGGAACAGTTCGAAGTGGTGCGCGAAGCGGCCATTGAAGATGTTGGTGGTTTGCTGGACTTGATCAGTCCGCTGGAAGAGCAAGGCATCCTGGTGCGCCGTTCCCGCGAGGTGCTGGAACGCGAAATCGAGCAGTTCAGTGTGGTTGAACGCGAAGGCATGATCATCGCCTGTGCGGCGCTGTATCAGATCGCCGATTCGGACGCGGGCGAGCTGGCGTGCCTGGCGGTCAATCCGGAGTATCGCCATGGCGGTCGCGGCGATGAGCTGCTGGAACGTATTGAAACCCGCGCCCGGGCGCAGGGGTTGAAAACCTTGTTCGTCCTTACCACCCGCACCGCGCACTGGTTCCGCGAACGTGGCTTCGAACCCAGCAGTGTCGACCGACTGCCGTCGGCGCGGGCGTCGCTGTACAACTATCAGCGTAATTCGAAGATCTTCGAAAAAGCCCTTTGATGTTGGAGCAGCAGAGGTCCCTGTGGCGAGGGGGCTTGCCCCCGTTGGGCTGCGGAGCAGCCCCAAAACCTGCCCGACCAAGTCGCATGGTTTGCGGCCGCTTCGCGACCGAACGGGGCGGTTCGGCGCTCCGACAAGCCCCCTCGCCACAAGGTTTTACATTCACTCCTGCACAAACTTCGCACTGACATACGGCGAGTAATCCGGCAGCACCGTTTCAACCTTCCCTTGCTCCTTCAAGAATTTCGCCGTCTCGCCAATGGCCTTGGCCGTACCGCCATCCAGCAGCGCGGTGCTCTGTTGCGCCTTGGCATCCGGGAAGGCGGAACCGGCCAACAGTTCAGGTACATCGGCGGCGTTGGCACCGGTCAGTTTGGCGATTTTCTGGACGGGTACCGAATCAACGGTCCATTGGTCCTTATGAGCGGCATAGTCGGCGAACGAATCCAGGGTAACCCGGGCGAACTTTGCCACGACCTCCGGATGTTTCTCGGCGTAATCCTTGCGCGCCACCCAGACCTCAAAGGTTGGCGCACCCCATTGGCCTACCTGCGCAGCGTCGGTCAGGGTCTTGCCGGTCTTGCGGATTTCCCCCAGGGCGGGTGACCAGACAAACGCGCCATCAATATCACCACGCTTCCAGGCTGCTGCGATTTCCGCTGGCTGCAGGTTCACCACTTTGACTTTCGAGCTGTCCAGGCCCCAGTGCTTCAGCGCGCCAAGCAGGCTGTAGTGGGAGGTTGAAACGAACGGGGTGGCGATGGTCTTTCCGATCAGATCTTGCGGTTTTTCGATGCCGCTGCCGTTGCGCACCACCAGCGCTTCGGCGGCATTGATCTGGGCCGAGACGATGAACGCGACAATCGGCAGGTTGCGCGAGGCGGCGGCGGCCAGCGGGCTGGAGCCCAGATTGCCGATTTGCACATCGCCCGAGGCTATCGCCGTGACCACTTCCGGGCCGCTGTTGAAGCGCCGCCAGTCGATGGGCTGGCCGATGGTTTTTTCATAAAGGCCATCGGCCTGGGGGACTTTGCTGGGGTCGATTCCGGTTTGGTAACCGACGGTGAGATTCGCCGCCTGAGCCGCGAAAGAAAATGCCAGGGATACACAAACTGTAACAATTGGTCTGGATAGTGCGCGTTTGGTCGTCATGGGGTCGCCTTTCGGTAAAGGATTTGTTTCCGAATTGCGTCTGAAACTAATCGATCTAAAAAAACTAAAATAAATACCGTTTAGGAATTAGCTTATGAGCCGAACCTTGTATTCCGGGGTGATCGAGCAGTGGGGAGCTAAATTCCTAAAGGGTATTAGAAAAGAGTCGGGTAATTCTTTTCAGGCTTATGACGAACTCATGACCTGCAGGGACCAAAAAATCGGGGGTTAGACCATGGTCGTAGACACACAAAGTTACGATTGACTTGTGGGTCACGGTCTGGCGCTAATCGCGCATCTTAGGATTTCGGGCGACGACTCGAGACCAGGAATACAAGAATTAGAATCGAGAGGAGCTACACAATGAACAAGTCCACCTTGGCTTTGGCCGTGGCCGTAGGGGTTTTGGCGCAGCAGGCAGGCGCCGCAGGTTTCCTGGAAGACAGCAAGGCTTCCATCAGCTCTCGCACCATGTATTACAACAACGATAACCGTGAAGGCGGTGCGGATCAGAAAGAGTCCGCAGAAGGCCTGAAATTCGATTATCTGTCCGGTTTCACTCAAGGCACTGTCGGTTTCGGTATCGACGCCCAGGCACTGCTGGGTATCCACTTGGACGGCGGCAAGGGTCACCACCCAGACAACAACACCTTCTTCCCAAGCGACAGCGATGGTTCGGCCGTGTCCGAATGGAGCCGTGCAGCCGCTAACGTCAAGGCGCGCTTCTCGAAGACCGAGGCCCACCTGGGTGGCGCCCTGGCACCCAACTTGCCGATCCTGGTCGCGAACGACAGCCGTCTGCTGCCACAGACCTTTGACGGTGGCACCATCACTTCGAAAGAAATCGACAACGTGACCTTCAACGCAGGTCAGTTGGAGCATTCGGCGGGGCGCGCCTCTTCGAACTCCACGGGCCTGGCCGTGGCTGGCGGTACAGAGGACAGCAACAAGTTCTACTACGGTGGTGCTGACTGGAAGGTCACCAAGGACCTGACCCTGCAGTACTACCACTCGAATCTGAAGGACTACTACAAGCAGGACTTCCTGGGCTTGATCCACGTGTTTCCGATCGATGCCACCCAGTCCTTCAAGACGGATATTCGCTACTTCGACAGCAGCTCCGACGGCAAGAACGGTGATCCGGGTTTCCGTTTCAACAACAACAACGGTTTCGCCAAGAACCCGGGCGAGGTCGATAACAAGACCTGGAGCGCCATGTTCACCTACACCCTGGGTGGCAACGCCTTCCTGCTCGGTCATCAGCGCGTCAACGATGACGGTGGTTTTGTCTACCTGAACCAGGGCAACGTGGTCGATGGCAATGGCCGTCCGGAAGGCAACGGCGGCGCCAGCTTCTACCTGTTCACCGACTCCATGATCAACGGTTTTGTTCGTGCCGGTGAAAACACCACCTTCGGTCAGTACTCCTATGACTTCGCCGGACTGGGCGTGCCGGGCCTGAAAACTTCGATCGCCTACCTGCATGGCGACAACATCAAGGCTACCAACGGCCGCGGCCCTGATGGCTCCGAGTGGGAACGCGACATGCGGGTCGACTACACCATCCAGCAGGGCGCTCTCAAAGGCTTCGGCGTAACGCTGCGTAATGGTGTCTACCGTGGCAGTGAAGTCTCCAACAACCCTGATGTTGACCAGACCCGCCTGATCTTCAACTACACCTACAGCTTCCTGTAACCAGCCTTGCGGAAAAACCTCGCCTGTCGGCGGGGTTTTTTTTGAGCTGACGTTTATATTCCATAATGATCTTTGCTGATTATTTATTATTCTTTTTAGTTTTTATCCATCCCGCTTAAAGTGCGTCTGTCCGACACTCATCCCTGAGCTCGGATTTGGCAATTTCGTCCCTCGACAATTGATCAGGTTAAGGAATCGGCCCTGCCGTCGATACCTCGGTTCTGCCGTGGGAAGTCATATTCCATAGTGGTATTAAAAACACTTAAAAAATACTTTTTGGCATTAAGGCCATGTATCCTGCGGCCCGCCAAACGACCGGCTTAGACGGTTTGTCGCGAATTTATGCATTCAGGATCCCGGGCAATCGATTCGGGACCAGGAACATCAGAATTAGAAACTAGAGGAGCGAAACATGAACAAGTCCACCTTGGCCATGGCTGTGGCCGTCGGGGTATTGGCCCAGCAGGCAAGCGCCGCGGGTTTTATCGAAGACAGCAAGGCAACACTGGGGCTGCGTAACTTCTACATCAACACCGACAACCGCGACGGTGCCGGTGCCAACAAAAACGAAGAGTGGGGCCAAGGCTTCGATCTGCGCTTCATCTCCGGCTACACCCAAGGCACCGTCGGCTTCGGTATCGATGCGATCGGCCTGTTGGGCGTCAAGCTGGATTCGGGCGGCGGTACCAACGGCGCCACGGCGACCTCTTACGGCGGCACGGTTTTCCCGAGCAAATCCAACGGCGAGGCGGTTGATGACTTCTCCAGCCTGGGCCTGACCGCCAAGGCCAAGGTTTCCCAGACCGAACTGAAACTGGGCACCCTGCAGCCGAAAAATCCGGTGATCGTGACCAACGATGGTCGTCTGCTGCCGCAAACCTGGCAGGGTGGCCAGATCACTTCCGCCGAGATCAAGGACCTGTCGCTGGTCGGTGGCCAGATCGAAGCCGTCAAAGGCCGTAACTCCAGCAACAATGAGCAGATGTCGATTTCGGGCGCGAACTCTCGCGGCACCAAGTTCCGCGACAGCAACAAGTTCATCTATGCCGGTGGCGACTACAAGATCACCAAGGACCTGACTGCCCAGTACTACTACGGCAACCTGGAAGAGTTCTACAAGCAACACTTCCTGGGTCTGGTGCACAACTGGGCCATCGGCCCGGGCGTGTTGAAGTCGGATTTCCGTTATTTCAACAGCTCTGATGATGGTGCCAACGGTCACGACCCGCTGTACTACACCACTGGCAACTACAACGCGCCAAACGGTAAAGGCAAGGTCGACAACAACCTGTACAGCGGCCTGTTCCTGTATTCGGTTGCCGGTCATACCTTCGGTGGCGGTTACCAGGTCAGCAACGGCAGTAGCGACTTCCCTTGGCTGAACCAGGGTGACGGTTCGTCGAACTACACCATCACCGATTCACAAATCCAGAAGTTCGGCCGTGCTGGCGAGCGTACCTGGCAGGCACGTTACGCGTATGACTTCGCCAAGGTCGGCGTACCTGGCCTGACGGCGGGTCTGGTGTATCTGCATGGCGACAACATCGACACCGTTAACTCTAAAGGTGGCGTGGCAGCCAATGGTGCTTCCGAGTGGGAGCGCGATCTGAGCGTGGCTTACGTCGTTCAGGAAGGTGCGTTGAAGAACCTGGGCCTGGCGTGGAAAAACGCTACCTGGCGCACCGACCTGCCGAACACCCGTTCGCAGGATGAAAACCGCCTGATCCTCAGTTACTCGATCCCGCTGTTGTAATAGCGCTCGCGTAACCGAGACAAAAAAACCCCGCCCGGTATTGCACCGGGCGGGGCTTTTACATGTTCAAGACGGGTTCACCCCCGTAATCCCGCCCTGAAGTTCCCTCTTTGCAGCAACTCAAGGCCTTCTCGAACCTTGTGGCCGATGTTCGGCGGGTTGCGCGTGCACGTCCAGTGAACAGATTTTTAATATTTCTTAATGATCTAAATAAATCGATATTTATTCTTTTTAATAGATAAAAAACACAGGCACAGTTGAACCCATCAAGCACTCACAAGGAGCAGCACCATGGGTCTCAGACTTGGCGATATCGCCCCCGATTTCGAACAGAACTCCAGCGCCGGCATCATCCGTTTCCATCAGTGGCTGGGCGATAGCTGGGGCGTGCTGTTCTCCCATCCGGCGGACTTCACCCCGGTGTGCACCACCGAACTGGGTTTCACCGCCAGACTCAAGGATGAATTCGCAGCGCGCGGCGTCAAGGCTATCGCACTGTCCGTGGACCCTGTCGAGTCGCACCACAGGTGGATCGAGGACATCAATGAAACCCAGGTCACCGTGGTCAACTTTCCGATCCTCGATGACGCCGACCGCAAGGTCTCGGACCTCTACGACCTGATCCACCCCAACGCCAACGACACCTTGACCGTGCGCTCGCTGTTTGTGATCGACCCAAACAAAAAGGTCCGGCTGACGATTACCTACCCGGCGAGCACCGGCCGCAACTTCAATGAAATCCTGCGGGTGATCGACTCGCTGCAACTCACCGACAACTACAAGGTGGCCACGCCGGCCAACTGGCAGGACGGTGATGAAGTGGTGATCGTGCCGTCGCTCAAGGATGAGGATGAAATCAAACAGCGTTTTCCCAAGGGTTATCGTGCGGTCAAGCCTTACCTGCGCCTGACGCCGCAGCCTAATCGCTAATCGCTTTTGTAGGAGCTGGCTTGCCGGCGAACCAGGCGACGCGGTGATTCAGGCACACCGCAATCGCTGGCAAGCCAGCTCCTACAGGTATGTGTTCGGATGTTCTCTAAGCAGGGGATTTCAGGCCGTTTCGACGGCCTGTTTTTTTGCCTGGAAGAAGTGAACTTGCATATCTCTTAAATGCATAACCAAATGAATAAATATGATTTATGGATATATAAATCAGCTGTTAAGGTCACTCCATTGAAGCGAGATCGCAAACCGCGAATCGCCAACGCCGAGCAAGGAATCCTCTGAATGTTGGTTGTCTCACTCGGTGGCAGTCCCAGTCAGCGCTCTCGTTCAGGGGTGCTGCTGGACCGCTCCCGGCAATGGTTACAAGAGCAGGGCGTGGAAGTAGTGAGTTATCAGGTACGTGACTTCCCGGCCGAAGACCTGCTGCACGCACGCTTCGACAGCCCCAAGGTGATCGACCTGCTGCAACAGATTGAAAACGCCGATGGCCTGCTGATCGCCACACCGGTTTACAAGGCATCGTTTTCCGGGGCACTGAAAGTCCTGCTGGATCTGCTGCCCGAACGCGCCTTGAGCCACAAGGTGGTTTTGCCGATGGCCACGGGTGGCAGCATCGCCCACATGCTGGTGGTGGATTACGCGCTCAAGCCGGTGCTGTCGGCATTGAAGGCCCAGGAAATGCTGCAGGGGATTTTCGCCGTCGACAGCCAGATCGCCTACGGTGAAGGCAGCGCCCAGGCGCAGTTGGCGCCGGAGCTGGAGCAACGTTTGTATGAAGCGCTGGAGCAGTTCTCCGGTGCCATGGCGCGACGGCCCAGGCCGCTCGATCCGAACCTGTTGAATGAACGTTTGTTGAGTGCTCGCTGGAGCATTTAAGCCCCACCGAAAAATTGAAGTACTGGCCTTACTCGCCCGCCAACGGGCAAGCAGGTGCAGCCAAAACCCAACTGCAAAAAGGAGAGCGCCATGCGCCCTGTCATTTTGCGTCGTGGTCTGGTCGCTCTGTTTGCTGCGGCTGTCACCTTCGGCGCCATTACTCAAGCTCAGGCCGAGACATTACGAATCGGTTATCAGAAGTACGGCACCCTGGTGCTGCTCAAAGCCAAGGGCACCCTGGAAAAACGCCTCGCCGCCCAAGGCGTTGACGTGCAATGGACGGAATTCCCCGGTGGCCCACAACTGCTTGAAGGCTTGAACGTCGGCTCCATCGACTTCGGCGTGACCGGTGAGACGCCGCCCGTGTTCGCTCAAGCGGCTGGCGCAGATTTGCTCTACGTCGCTTATGAACCGCCAGCGCCGCACAGTGAGGCGATCCTGGTGCCGAAGGACTCGGCGATCAAGTCGGTGGCAGAGCTCAAGGGCAAGAAAGTCGTGCTCAACAAGGGCTCCAACGTGCACTACCTGCTGGTGCGCGCACTGGAAGACGCCGGCCTCAAATACACCGACATCCAGACTGTATTCCTGCCGCCGGCCGATGCCCGCGCCGCGTTCGAGCGTGGCAGCGTCGACGCCTGGGTGATCTGGGACCCATACCAGGCTGCCGCCGAACAACAACTGCAAGCGCGCACCCTGCGTGATGGTCAGGGCATCGTCGACAACCATCAGTTCTACCTGGCGACCAAGCCTTATGCGCAGAAAAATCCCGAGGTGATCAAGACCCTGGTGGAAGAAGTGCGCGCGGTCGGTGAGTGGTCCAAGGCTAACCCGCAAGACGTGACCCAACAGGTTTCGCCGCTGCTCGGCCTGCCGACGGATATCACCCTGACCTCGGTGAAACGCCAGGGCTACGGCGCGTTGTTCCTCACCCCGGAAGTGGTCGCCGCGCAGCAGAAAATCGCCGACAGCTTCTACCAGCTCAAGCTGATTCCCAAGCCGTTGAGCATCAAAGACGTGATCTGGACGCCGCCGGCTGCCGTTGCAAAAGCCCAATAATTCGATTCCCCAAGGAGACCACTCCATGAGCCTCAATATCTTCTGGTTCCTGCCAACCCACGGCGACGGCCATTACCTTGGCACCGCCGAAGGCGCCCGCGCCGTCGATCACGGTTATCTGCAACAAGTCGCACAGGCAGCGGATCGCCTGGGGTTCGGCGGGGTACTGATCCCTACCGGCCGTTCGTGCGAAGACTCGTGGCTGGTGGCGGCATCGCTGATTCCGGTGACCCAGCGCTTGAAGTTCCTTGTCGCCCTGCGCCCCGGGATCATTTCCCCGACGGTGGCGGCGCGTCAGGCCGCGACCCTGGATCGACTGTCCGGCGGGCGTGCATTGTTCAACCTGGTGACTGGCGGTGATCCGGAAGAATTGGCTGGTGATGGCCTGTTCCTCAGCCACGAAGAGCGCTATCAGGCCTCGGTGGAATTCACCCGCATCTGGCGCCGTGTGCTGGAAGGAGAAACCGTCGATTACGACGGTCAGCACATCAGCGTGAAAGGTGCGAAGTTGCTCTATCCGCCGATCCAGCAACCGCGTCCGCCGCTGTACTTCGGTGGCTCCTCGGAAGCGGCACAAGACCTCGCGGCAGAGCAGGTGGAGATGGTTTTGACCTGGGGCGAACCACCGGCCGCCGTCGCGGAAAAAATCGAACAGGTCCGCGCCAAAGCCGCCAAGCTTGGCCGCACCGTGCGCTTCGGTATTCGCCTGCATGTGATCGTGCGCGAAACCAATGAAGAGGCCTGGAAAGCCGCCGACCGGTTGATCTCGCATCTGGACAACGACACCATTGCTCGTGCCCAGGCCTCGCTGGCACGTTTCGATTCGGTTGGTCAGCAACGCATGGCCGCCTTGCATGGCGGTAGCCGCGACAATCTGGAAGTCAGCCCGAACCTGTGGGCCGGTGTCGGCCTGGTGCGCGGTGGTGCCGGTACGGCGCTGGTGGGCGATGGTCCGACGGTAGCCGCTCGCGTGAAGGAGTACGCGGACCTGGGCATCGACACGTTCATTTTCTCCGGTTATCCACACCTGGAAGAGTCGTACCGCGTCGCTGAACTGCTGTTCCCGCACCTCGATGTCGAGCGTCCCGAGTTGCCGAAAAGTGCCGGTTACGTCAGCCCGTTCGGCGAGATGGTGGCCAACGACATTCTGCCCAAAGCCTTGTCCCAGAGCTGAGGCGCGGTCATGAAGAAAATCATCCACAGCCTGGCGCCCTGGGCGTTGCCGGTGTTGCTGCTGGCGGTGTGGCAGTTGAGTGTGTCGGCGGGCTGGTTGTCGACGCGGATCCTGCCGGCACCGATCGCCGTGATCGAAGCCGGCGTGAGCCTGGTGCGCAGCGGCGAAATCTGGACGCACCTGGCCATCAGCGGCTGGCGTGCCGCGCTGGGTTTCACCATTGGTGGCGGCATCGGTTTGACCCTGGGCTTTATCACTGGCCTGTCGAAGTGGGGTGAGCGCCTGCTCGACAGTTCGGTGCAGATGATCCGCAACGTGCCGCACCTGGCGCTGATTCCACTGGTGATCCTGTGGTTCGGTATCGACGAGTCGGCGAAGATTTTCCTGGTAGCGCTGGGCACCTTGTTCCCGATCTACCTCAACACCTATCACGGCATCCGCAATGTCGATCCGGCGCTGGTGGAGATGTCGCGAAGTTATGGCTTGTCCGGTTTCAGCCTGTTCTGGCAGGTGATCCTGCCGGGGGCGCTGCCTTCGATCCTGGTCGGCGTGCGCTTCGCTTTGGGTTTTATGTGGCTGACGTTGATCGTGGCGGAAACCATTTCCGCGAGTTCCGGCATCGGCTATCTGGCCATGAATGCCCGGGAGTTTTTGCAGACTGACGTGGTGGTGCTGGCGATTCTGCTGTACGCGGTGCTCGGCAAATTGGCCGACCTCGCGGCCCGTGGGCTTGAGCGTGTGTGGCTGCGCTGGCACCCGGCGTATCAGGTTACCAAGGGAGGTGCGGCATGATCGCGGAGCAACCTCTACGCCTGCTGCGCGGGATTCCGCTGGCGGTGCGCAAGCTGCAAAAAACCTTTGGCTCGCGGCAGGTGCTGCGCGAGATCGACCTGCACATTCCGGCGGGCCAGTTTGTCGCCGTGGTGGGTCGCAGTGGTTGCGGCAAAAGTACCTTGCTGCGATTGCTCGCCGGCCTCGACCAGCCCACGGGCGGTGAATTGCTCGCCGGTGCCGCGCCATTGAGTGAGGCGCGGGAGGACACGCGGTTGATGTTTCAGGAAGCGCGTTTGCTGCCCTGGAAAAAGATCATCGACAACGTCGGTCTGGGCCTCAAGGGCAACTGGCGGCCGCAAGCGCTTGACGCGTTGGAAGCGGTGGGCCTGGCCGATCGCGCTAACGAGTGGCCGGCAGCGTTGTCCGGTGGACAGAAACAACGCGTGGCTTTGGCTCGTGCGTTGATTCATCAGCCGCGCTTGCTGTTGCTCGACGAACCCTTGGGGGCTTTGGATGCCCTGACCCGAATCGAAATGCAGCAGCTGATCGAACGGCTCTGGCAGCAACACGGTTTCACGGTGTTGCTGGTGACCCATGACGTCAGCGAAGCGGTGGCGATTGCCGATCGGGTGATCCTGATCGAAGACGGTGAAGTCGGCCTCGACCTGCACGTCGAACTGCCGCGCCCTCGGGTGCGCGGCTCCCATCGGCTGGCGGCGCTGGAAACCGAAGTGCTCAATCGCGTGCTGGCGCTGCCCGGCCAGCCGCCGGAACCGGAACCTGTTTCACCCTTGCCCACGCAACTGCGCTGGGCTCAATAACTCAAGTCTTATCCCACGACAGGAATCAACATCATGACTATCAAGGCCATCAACGTTCGCAACCAGTTCAAAGGCTCCATCAAGGAAATCGTCCTCGGCGACGTGCTGTCGGAAATCGACGTGCAGACTGCATCCGGCATCGTCACTTCGGTGATCACCACGCGCTCGGTGAAAGAGCTGGAGCTGGCGGTCGGCAGTGAAGTGATCGCGTTTGTGAAATCCACTGAGGTGTCGATCGCCAAGTTGTAAACCACATGCGTAAACAACAACCCCGAAGGGTTTGAGCCCTTCGGGGTTTTTTGTGTGTGCTTGTCTTGAACTGAGCGGTGCTGCCGTCGCTCACAGAATCTGATTTCACTGAAGATCCTTGTGGGAGCGAGCTTGCTCGCGATGAGGCCAGAGGGACTAGCACAAGAGTCAGGCTGGAAGGCTGCGCTTTGGCAGGTAAGGCGGCAAATACAACCCCACATAAGCATCAAACACCCGCATCCCTTCCTCTGCCATGCGCGGCGTAATCTGCCCATGCTGCTGGACCGAACGCGCATACACCCGGTCGCCAAGCTCCATGGCCAGGGCGAACACGTCGACATCACTCGGCAATGTCGGCAGTTCGAAGTGATGGTCGAACAGCTTGTGCATCAAGTCGCCCAGTTCGATGTCGTGCTGACGGTCGGCCTGGGTCACTTCGGTCAGGCCGTGCTGGGCCAGGATGAGTTGGCGGGCGGCAGCGTCCTCTGCGTAGATGTCCAGCATGCGTTGTTCCACCAGTCGCGACAGATCGCGCCAGCCGTTCAAGGCATGGTGATCGATGGGGGCTTGCAGGCAGGCGCGGAACGCGGCGTGGATGTCGGCGGTCAAGGCCTCCAGTAACGCCGGCACGCTGGCGAAGAAATGGTAGACCGAGGAGGGCGGAATCTCCGCGCGCTCGGCGACGCTGTAGATCGACAGACTGGCCACGCCCTCGGCCGCCAGCAATGTGCGGGCCGCATCGAGTATCGAATCGATCCGCGCCTGGCTGCGGGCGCGGGGTTTGCGGGGGGTGGCAACGCGTGTCATTGGAGTCTCCTGCGGGGCAGCGGGCATTGTACGAGCAGGGTTTGATGTTGTCTGCCCGGACGCCATCGCCGGCAAGCCGGCTCCTACAGTTGAATGCATTCCCCCTGTAGGAGCTGGCTTGCCAGCGATCCGCCGAAGGCGGCCATAAAAAAACGCCGCCGACTGTGAGGCCGGCGGCGTTTCTTCACGACTGCAACCGATTAAACGGTATGCAGGTACCAGTTGTACTCGAGGTCGGAGATGGAGTGTTCGAACTCCTCCAGCTCGCTCTCTTTACAGGCCACGAAGATATCGATGTATTTCGGATCGATGTACTTGGCCATGACTTCGCTGTCGTCCAGCTCGCGCAGGGCATCGCGCAGGTTGTTCGGCAGGCTCTGCTCGTTTTGCTCGTAGCTGTTGCCTTCGACCGGAGCGCCCGGCTCGATCTTGTTGGTCAGGCCGTGGTGCACGCCTGCCAGGACCGAAGCCATCAGCAGGTACGGGTTGGCATCGGCGCCGGCCACACGGTGTTCGATACGCACGGCATCGGCGGCACCGGTCGGTACGCGAATCGCTACGGTGCGGTTGTCCAGGCCCCAGCACGGCGAGTTCGGCACGTAGAACTGTGCGCCGAAACGACGGTAGGAGTTGACGTTCGGGCAGAGGAAAGCCATCTGCGCCGGCAGGGTCTCGAGCACACCGCCGATCGCGTGACGCAGTGCGGCGTTCTGCTCGGGATCCTCGCTGGCAAAGATGTTCTTGCCGTCTTTGTCGAGAATCGAGATGTGGACGTGCAGACCATTACCCGCCTGGCCTGGGTAAGGCTTGGCCATGAAGGTGGTGTCCATTTCATGGTCGTAGGCGATGTTCTTGATCAGGCGCTTGAGCAGGACCGCGTAGTCGCAGGCCTTGATCGGGTCGGCCACGTGGTGCAGGTTCACTTCGAACTGCGCCGGGGCACTTTCCTTGACGATGGCGTCGGCCGGAATGCCTTGCTCTTTGGCACCTTCCAGAATGTCCTGGAGGCAGTCGACGTATTCGTCGAGGTCGTCGATCAGGTAGACCTGTGTCGAGTGTGGACGTTTGCCGGAAACCGGCGAGCGAGGTGGTTGCGGTCGACCGTTCACGTTCTCCTGGTCGATCAGGTAGAACTCCAGTTCGAACGCGGCGCAGATGGTCAGGCCCATTTCGTCGAACTTGCGTACCACGTTGGCCAGCACTTCACGCGGGTCGGCGAAGAACGGCTCGCCTTCGAGTTCGTGCATGGTCATCAGCAGTTGCGCGGTCGGGCGCTTCTGCCATGGCTCGTTGCATAGGGTATCGGGAATTGGATAGCAGATTCGGTCAGCATCGCCGATGTCCAGGCCCAGGCCGGTGCTTTCCACCGTGGAGCCATTGATATCCAGAGCAAATAGAGAGGCCGGCAGGTTGATGCCTTTCTCGTAAACCTTGTGGAGGCTGGTGCGTTCGATGCGCTTGCCGCGCACCACACCATTCATATCCGCAATCAGAAGGTCAACGTACAGAACCTCAGGATGTTCCTTAAGGAACGCGTTCGCTTCGTTAAGCTGAACGGCACGCGGGGGTACCGACATGATGCAACACCTTTGTTGTTAAAAATATCAATCATTGATCTTTTCTGGTTTCAGTCAACCCGAACGGCATGCCGAAGTCAAGCGAGGCCTTTTTTGCCCTAAAAAAGCGCCCGTGTGGCTTTTTTGAGGCACTTTGGGGCGTTTTTATGCCCTTGGCCTCTATGGCGCCCGCAGGCTTGAGCGGGCCGTGTTGTATTTTTTACGGGGGTGTTGTGTAAAAAAATGAACAAGGCTAAGCTCGAATCAAACCCATAACAGCAATAATACCGGGGTGCTTCATGTCTCGCCTGCCGATAATCGGCATCATCGACTGCTCAAGACAGGTCGGTCGGCATGTTTATCACATCAGTGATGACACGACCGTACGCTCCGTGGCTTCAGCGGTTGCGATGATCCTTCCGTCCCTGACGGTTCGACCGTCCCCGTCCGATATTCTGGACGGTCGCGATGGCACCCCCATTACGGTTACTCCATTCAATATAGAACCGATTCACAATAGCGGCCTGACCATCGTTCAGGGCACCGCTCGCGATTCTGCACGCCCGGCCTCTGCAGCAGTGTTGGCACACACGATAATCTGCCGCAGAAACGCTCTACAACGCGACGCCGATGCGTCAAACAACGCCTGACCTTAAAAAGGTCAGACAACTCAAGCCTAGAGGCATTTATGAGTAACAACCTCGACCAGCTCACCGATTGGTTGAAAAACCACAAGATCACAGAAGTCGAATGCATGATCGCCGACTTGACCGGGATTACCCGGGGCAAGATTTCGCCGACCAACAAATTCATCGCCGAAAAAGGCATGCGTCTGCCAGAAAGCGTGCTGTTGCAGACCGTGACCGGCGATTACGTCGAAGACGACATCTATTACGAGCTGCTCGACCCGGCCGACATCGACATGATCTGCCGCCCCGACCAGAGCGCGGTGTACATGGTGCCTTGGGCCATCGAGCCGACCGCCATCGTCATCCACGATACCTACGACAAGCAAGGCAACCCGATCGAGCTGTCGCCGCGTAACGTGCTCAAGAAAGTCCTGAAACTCTATGCCGACAAAGGCTGGCAGCCGATCGTGGCGCCGGAAATGGAGTTTTACCTGACCAAGCGCAGTGACGACCCCGACTACCCGCTGCAACCGCCGATCGGTCGCTCCGGTCGTCCGGAAACCGGTCGCCAGTCGTTCTCCATCGAAGCGGCGAACGAATTCGATCCGCTGTTCGAAGACGTATACGACTGGTGTGAACTGCAGGAGCTGGACCTCGATACGCTGATCCACGAGGACGGCACCGCGCAGATGGAAATCAACTTCCGTCACGGCGATGCCCTGTCCCTGGCCGACCAGATCCTGGTGTTCAAGCGCACCATGCGCGAGGCCGCGCTCAAGCACAACGTGGCCGCGACCTTCATGGCCAAGCCGATGACGGGCGAGCCTGGCAGTGCCATGCACTTGCACCAGAGCATCATCGACATCGAGACCGGCAAGAACATCTTCTCCAATGAAGACGGGACCATGAGCCAGCTGTTCCTGCACCACATCGGTGGCTTGCAGAAACTCATTCCCGAGCTGTTGCCGCTGTTCGCCCCGAACGTGAACTCGTTCCGCCGCTTCCTGCCGGACACTTCGGCACCGGTGAACGTGGAGTGGGGCGAGGAGAACCGCACCGTGGGCCTGCGGGTGCCGGATGCGGGGCCGCAGAACCGTCGGGTGGAAAACCGCCTGCCGGGCGCCGATGCAAACCCGTACCTGGCGATTGCCGCGAGCCTGCTCTGCGGTTACGTCGGCATGGTCGAAGGCCTGAACCCGAGTGCGCCAGTGGTGGGGCGTGGCTATGAACGCCGCAACCTGCGCCTGCCGCTGACCATCGAAGACGCGCTGGAACGCATGGAAAACAGCGCGACCATCGAGCGTTACCTTGGCAAAAATTTCATCACTGGCTACGTCGCGGTCAAACGGGCCGAGCATGAAAACTTCAAGCGCGTCATCAGTTCGTGGGAAAGGGAATTCCTGCTCTTTGCCGTCTGATACGCCGGGCGCCGCCGCTGCCTGGCGGCGCTTTCACCTGATTTTTTAGGAGATTCGTATGACCAGCAACAATCCGCAAACCCGTGAATGGCAAACCCTGAGCAATGACCACCACCTGGCTCCGTTCAGCGACTTCAAGCAGCTGAAAGAGAAAGGTCCGCGGATCATTACCAACGCCAAGGGCGTTTACCTCTGGGACAGCGAAGGCAACAAGATCCTCGACGGTATGGCCGGCCTGTGGTGTGTCGCGATTGGTTATGGTCGCGATGAACTGGCCGATGCCGCCAGCAAACAGATGCGCGAGCTGCCTTACTACAACCTGTTCTTCCAGACCGCGCATCCACCGGTACTTGAGCTGGCCAAGGCCATCGCCGACATCGCGCCGCAAGGCATGAACCATGTGTTCTTCACCGGTTCCGGTTCCGAAGGCAACGACACCATGCTGCGCATGGTCCGTCACTACTGGGCGATCAAAGGCCAGCCAAACAAGAAAGTCATCATCAGCCGCAAGAACGGCTATCACGGTTCCACCGTGGCCGGCGCGAGCCTGGGCGGCATGACCTACATGCACGAACAGGGCGACTTGCCGATCCCGGGCATCGTCCACATTGCCCAGCCGTACTGGTTCGCCGAAGGCGGCGACATGACCCCGGAAGAATTCGGTGTATGGGCGGCCAACCAGCTGGAAGAAAAAATTCTGGAAGTCGGTGTCGACAACGTCGGAGCCTTTATTGCCGAGCCGATCCAGGGTGCCGGCGGCGTGATCATTCCGCCAGACACCTACTGGCCGCGCATCAAGGAAATCCTCGCCAAGTACGACATCCTGTTCGTGGCTGACGAAGTGATTTGCGGTTTCGGCCGTACCGGCGAGTGGTTCGGTGCCGATTTCTACGACCTCAAGCCCGACATGATGACCATCGCCAAGGGCCTGACCTCGGGTTACATCCCAATGGGTGGCCTGATCGTGCGTGACGAAGTGGTGGACGTGCTCAACGAGGGCGGCGACTTCAACCACGGTTTCACCTACTCCGGTCACCCGGTTGCCGCTGCAGTGGCGCTGGAAAACATCCGCATCATGCGCGACGAGAAGATTATCGAGCGCGTTCATGCAGAAACGGCACCGTATTTGCAGAAGCGTCTGCGGGAACTGAATGATCACCCGCTGGTGGGTGAAGTTCGTGGGGTGGGTCTGTTGGGGGCCATCGAACTGGTTCAGGACAAGGCCACTCGCAAGCGTTACGAAGGCAAGGGCGTCGGCATGATCTGCCGTCAGTTCTGCTTCGACAACGGCCTGATCATGCGCGCGGTCGGCGACACCATGATCATCGCTCCGCCACTGGTGATCACACCGGCGGAAATCGATGAACTGGTGACCAAGGCTCGCAAGTGTCTTGACCTGACCCTGAGTGCATTGCAGGGCTAAGTGCTAGGCTCTGAGCGTGAGTTGCTGAGGTTTGTATCAAAACAGCTACTTTCGCTCAGAGCTGTCAGAAAGCGTGGCCTTTCCTTGAAAGACCGATGTGGATCTTGCCAGACTAGCCGCGGTTCCAGTTGCCCGGGTTCGGTCGCTGAACAAGTGGTTCAAAAAAGAAAAATTTGGAGCATTACGCATGAAGGCACTAGGTAAAAAGCTCGCTGGTAAGACTCTCCTTGCCATGTCGCTGATGGGGTTGATGGCGGGCGCGGTTCAGGCCGATGACAAAGTACTGCACGTGTACAACTGGTCCGACTACATTGCACCGGACACCATCAAGAAGTTTGAAGACGAGTCGGGCATCAAGGTTGTCTATGACGTCTTCGACAGCAACGAAACGCTGGAAGCCAAGTTGCTGGCAGGCAAGTCCGGTTACGACATCGTTGTACCGTCGAACAACTTCCTGGCCAAGCAGATCAAGGCCGGCGTTTACCAGAAGCTGGACAAGTCCAAGCTGCCTAACTGGAAGAACCTGAACACCGACCTGCTCAAGGCCGTTTCCGTGAGCGACCCGGGTAACGAGCACGCCTTCCCGTACATGTGGGGTTCGATCGGTATCGGCTTCAACGCCGAGAAGGTCAAGGCTGCACTGGGTGCCGACGCACCGGTCGATTCCTGGGACCTGATCTTCAAGCCTGAAAACGCCGCCAAGTTGAAATCGTGCGGTATCAGCCTGCTGGACTCGCCAACCGAGATGATTCCGGTGGCGCTGCATTACCTGGGCCTGCCAACCGACAGCCAGAAGAAAGAAGACATCGACAAGGCTGAAGCGCTGATCATGAAGGTCCGTCCTTCGATCGCCTACTTCCACTCGTCCAAGTACATCTCCGACCTCGCCAACGGCAACATCTGCGTGGCCGTGGGTTACTCGGGTGACATCTACCAGGCCAAGTCCCGCGCTGCTGAAGCCGGTGACAAGGTGAAAGTCAGCTACAACATTCCGAAAGAAGGTGCAGGCAGCTTCTACGACATGGTCGCCATCCCTAAAGATGCCGAAAACGTCGAAGGCGCCTACAAGTTCATGACCTTCCTGCAGAAGCCGGAAATCATGGCTGAAATCACCAACGCCGTGCGCTTCCCGAACGGTAACGCGGCTGCGACGCCACTGGTGGATAAAGACATCACCAGCGACCCGGGCGTTTACCCGCCGGCGGACGTGCTGGCCAAGCTGTACGCGATTGCCGACTTGCCGGCCGCGACCCAGCGGATCATGACCCGCAGCTGGACCAAGATTAAATCGGGTAAATAAGAAGTAACCCTGTAGGAGCGAGCCCGCTCGCGATGAACCAGAGAGCATCGCGGGGTGCCAGGCACCCCGCGTCATCGTTGACGACCATCGCGAGCAGGCTCGCTCCCACAGGTGTAACTGCATAAAAGTTTTGCTGGAACGGTTTTTCGAGGGTAAGTTGCGCGCCGGTTTTGTTGCTGGGCAACCATGGTTGTCATGTAACGCGGGGCAACTTGGGCCCAACTAATTTAGAGGACCTCCACTTGCCTATTTTTTCTATGTTGCGCAATGCCATGCTGGTCGGTGCCGGGCTGACGATTGCTGTCAGTGTCCAGGCGGCCGGCACCGTGCATATTTATAACTGGTCGGACTACATCGGCGAGACCACTCTGGCCGACTTCCAGAAAAAGACCGGAATCAAGCCGGTTTATGACGTTTTCGACTCCAACGAAACCCTGGAAGGCAAGCTGCTGGCCGGGCGTACTGGCTATGACGTGGTCGTGCCGTCGAACCACTTCCTCGGCAAACAGATCAAGGCCGGGGCATTCCAGAAACTCGACAAGTCGCAATTGCCGAACTATTCGAACCTCGACCCGGTGCTGCTCAAGCGCCTGGAACAGAACGATCCGGGCAACCTGTACGCCGTGCCTTACCTGTGGGGTACCAACGGCATCGGCTACAACGTCGACAAGGTCAAGGCAGTGCTGGGTGTCGACAAGATTGATTCCTGGGGCGTGTTGTTCGAGCCGGAAAACATCAAGAAGCTACACAGCTGTGGCGTTGCGTTTCTCGACTCCGCCGATGAAATGATGCCGACCGTGCTTAATTACATGGGCCTGAATGCCAACAGCACCAACCCTGAAGATTACAAAAAGGCCACTGACAAGTTACTCGCTGTGCGCCCTTACGTGACTTACTTCCATTCCTCCAAGTACATCGCGGATCTGGCCAACGGCGATATCTGCGTGGCGATCGGTTTCTCCGGCGACATCTTCCAGGCCAAGCACCGTGCCGAAGAAGCCAAGAAGGGCGTGAACATCGCCTACTCGATCCCGAAAGAGGGCGGCGCGCTCTGGTTCGACATGCTGGCAATTCCAAAAGACTCGAAAAACGTCAAAGAAGCCCATGCCTTCATCAACTATTTGCTGAAGCCTGAGGTGATTGCCCAGGTCAGTGATTACGTCGGCTATGCCAACCCTAACCCGGGGTCGGACAAACTGATGGAGCAGTCCATTCGCACCGACGAAGCGGTTTATCCACCGCAAGAGGTTCTCGACAAGACCTATGTGTCCATCGAGTTACCACCAAACATTCAACGTTTGATGACCCGCAGCTGGACCACGGTCAAGACGGGTAAATAGTTTCAAGGCTCAAACTATCCAGGTTGGCTCACCTTGAGCGAACTGCACTCTTTTTTTCTGGGAGTTTCGTAAATGGCAGTTGCCTCCGGCGCCTATAAGAAAGCCCTCGAGGGCGACCAGCAACCTAAACAGGTGCTGGTCAAAATCGACCGGGTCACGAAGAAGTTCGACGAGACGATTGCCGTGGACGATGTGTCCCTGGAAATCAAGAAAGGCGAAATTTTCGCCCTGCTCGGCGGTTCGGGATCGGGCAAGTCCACTTTGCTGCGCATGCTCGCAGGTTTCGAACGGCCCACGGAGGGGCGCATCTTCCTCGATGGCGTAGACATCACCGACATGCCGCCCTACGAGCGGCCGATCAACATGATGTTTCAGTCCTACGCCTTGTTCCCGCACATGACCGTGGCGCAGAACATCGCCTTCGGCCTCAAGCAGGACAAGATCCCGGCCGCTGAAGTCGACGCCCGTGTGGCAGAAATGCTCAAGCTGGTGCAGATGAGCCAGTACGCCAAGCGCAAGCCGCACCAGTTGTCCGGTGGTCAGCGTCAGCGTGTAGCCCTGGCCCGTTCCCTGGCCAAGCGACCGAAGCTGCTGCTGCTCGACGAACCGATGGGCGCGCTGGACAAGAAACTGCGTTCGCAAATGCAGCTGGAGCTGGTCGAGATCATTGAGCGCGTCGGCGTAACCTGCGTCATGGTGACCCACGACCAGGAAGAGGCCATGACCATGGCCGAGCGCATCGCGATCATGCACCTGGGCTGGATCGCTCAGATCGGCAGCCCGATCGACATCTACGAAACTCCGACCAGCCGTCTGGTCTGCGAATTCATCGGTAACGTGAACATCTTCGAAGGCGAAGTGATCGACGACGCCGAAGGCCACGCGACCATCACCTGCAAGGACCTGGACCGCCAGATCTACGTCGGCCACGGCATCAGCACCTCGGTGCAGGACAAGTCGGTCACCTACGCGATCCGTCCGGAAAAACTGCTGGTCACCGCTGACATGCCGACCTGCGAGTACAACTGGTCGAGCGGCAAGGTGCACGATATCGCCTACCTCGGCGGGCACTCGGTGTTCTACGTCGAACTGCCAAGCGGCAAGCTGGTGCAGTCGTTCGTGGCCAACGCCGAACGTCGCGGGCAGCGTCCGACCTGGGGTGATCAGGTCTACGTGTGGTGGGAAGACGACAGCGGCGTGGTACTTCGCTCATGAACATGCGCAAATTCAAACGCCGCCTCAATCGAATAATTCCCGGTGGCCGTCAGGTGGTCATCGGCATTCCATTCATCTGGCTGTTCCTGTTCTTCATGCTGCCGTTCTTCATCGTTCTGAAGATCAGCTTCGCCGAAGCAGACGTGGCCATTCCGCCGTACACCGAAATCTACAGCTACGCCGAACAGAAGCTGCAGCTGCTGCTTAACCTGGGCAACTACGTGATGCTGGGCGGTGACGAGCTGTACATCGCCGCTTACCTCGGCTCGTTGAAGATGGCATTGTTCAGCACCATCCTCTGCCTGCTGATCGGCTACCCGATGGCCTACGGCATCTCCGTTGCACGCAAGGAAATGCAAACGGTGCTGGTGTTGCTGATCATGATGCCGACCTGGACCGCGATCCTGATCCGCGTTTATGCGTGGATGGGCATCCTCAGCAACAACGGCCTGCTCAACGGTTTCCTGATGAGCATGGGCTGGATCAACGAACCGCTGCAGATCCTCAACACCAACCTGGCGGTGTACATCGGCGTGGTCTATTCCTACCTGCCGTTCATGATCCTGCCGCTTTACGCCAACCTGGTGAAGCACGATCAGAGCCTGTTGGAAGCTGCATCGGACCTGGGGTCGAGCACGTTCAACAGCTTCTGGAAAATCACCGTGCCGCTGTCGAAAAACGGCATCATCGCCGGCTGCATGCTGGTGTTCATCCCGGTGGTGGGCGAGTTTGTGATCCCGGAACTGCTCGGCGGTCCGGAAACCCTGATGATCGGTAAAGTGCTCTGGCAAGAGTTCTTCAACAACCGTGACTGGCCGGTGGCGTCTGCCCTGGCGGTGGTGATGCTGGCGATCCTGATTGTGCCGATCATTCTGTTCAACCGCAGTCAGGCCAAGGAAATGGAGGGTAAAGAATGAAGCGCTTCCGTTTCTCCAGCCTGATGCTGGTAGTGGGTCTGTTGTTCATCTACCTGCCGATGCTGATCCTGGTGATCTACTCGTTCAACGCCTCCAAGCTGGTAACGGTGTGGGGTGGCTGGTCGATCAAGTGGTACGTCGGCCTGCTCGACAACTCGCAACTGATGGGCTCGGTGGTGCGCTCGCTGGAAATCGCCTGCTACACGGCGGTGGCGGCGGTGGCCTTGGGTACGCTGGCGGCATTCGTGCTGACCCGCATCACCCGCTTCAAGGGCCGCACGCTGTTCGGTGGCCTGGTCACCGCGCCGCTGGTGATGCCTGAGGTGATCACCGGTCTGTCGCTGTTGCTGCTGTTCGTGGCCATGGCGCAGATGATCGGCTGGCCGCAGGAACGCGGCATCGTCACCATCTGGATCGCCCACACCACGTTCTGTGCGGCGTATGTGGCGGTGGTGGTTTCGGCGCGCTTGCGTGAGCTGGACCTGTCCATCGAAGAAGCGGCCATGGACCTCGGTGCGAAACCGTGGAAGGTGTTCTTCCTGATCACCATTCCGATGATCGCGCCGTCGCTGGCAGCGGGGGGCATGATGTCCTTCGCGTTGTCCCTCGATGACCTGGTGCTGGCAAGCTTCGTGTCGGGTCCGGGCTCCACGACCCTGCCGATGGAAGTGTTCTCGGCGGTACGTCTGGGGGTTAAACCCGAGATCAACGCCGTGGCCAGCCTGATTCTGCTGGCGGTGTCGATCGTGACCTTCCTGGTCTGGTTCTTCAGCCGCCGCGCCGAAGAAAGCCGCAAGCGTGCGATCCAGCTGGCGATCGAAGAAGCGGCAGCCGATTCGTGGAAGCAACCGGACGTGCGTCGCGCACAGGCACCGGAAGCGGCATAAGCCTGAAATCGGGTTGACCACGATCTTGTGATCAACCCGAATCCACTGTAGGAGCCAGCTTGCTGGCGATGGTGTGTCAGTCACATTGATTTCGACTGACACACCATCGCCAGCAAGCCGGCTCCTACAGGGGTTTTAGGCGACCCAAGGGGATTTGCGAATGACCTCGACGAAATTCATCGGCTTGAACCCCGGCTCCTGATCCATCAGCACATCGGTCTTCACATTGCCGAACGTGGTCTGTGGACGATGACGCAAGCCATCGGCAAACGCACAGATGATGCACGCCTTGAACCCCTCGCCCCGTGGATGCGCATGCACCACCGCTTCACGCTGCACGGTGGAAAACGCTGCGTAGTCCATGCCCAGTACGTCCATCTCGACCCCCGCCGTGACCAGTGCCACGGTGGGCCGCAAGTGCTGGGGTACGCCCGGTGTGGTGTGCAGGGCAATCGATAACCAGACCTGTTCGATATCGTCGTCGCTGAACCCGTAAGGCTTGAGAAACGCCGCGGCCGCATTGGCACCATCGACTTCGAAGCGCTCGTTGTCGCTGCGATGACCTTCCACCAGGCCCAGGTCGTGGAACATCGCGCCGACGTACAAAAGCTCGGGGTTGTAGGCCAGTTGCTTGCGCTCACCGCTCAGTGCGCCGAACAGGAATACCCGGCGCGAGTGGTGGTAGAGCAGGTCCGATTCGATGTCGCGGATGTATTCGGTGGTGGCCCTGGCCAATGCGCTGTCGGGGATTTTGATGCCGGCGATGGTGGTGCTCATGGAGTTTTCCTCGTCGTGAACGCCTTGGTGGCGCTGAGGGTTCCAGTCTGTTCCGGCCCCTGAAACCGGACAATCGATCCATGGCTGCGATCCCGGCCAATGAGCGTGCATATCGTGCCAACCTCGCTTGTTGGGTGTGGATTGGCTAGGGTGCATGCATACCTTGTAGGAGCGAGCTTGCTCGCGATGGTCGTCAACGATGACGAGGGCTGCCTGAATGTACGCGGCACCCTCACGTCCATCGCGAGCAGGCTCGCTCCTACAAGGTGTGCGTTGCAATCAGTGCCATGAGAGGCTCTTCGAACCATGAGTAAAACCGTTGCCATCCTGGTGTTCGCCGGCGTCCAGTCGCTTGACGTCACCGGCCCCATGGATGTGTTTTCCGAGGGCAACCGTTTCCTTGCTCCGCAGGACCACTATCGGTTGGAGGTGATCGGCGTCGAACGCGGGATGATGGCGTGCTCCAACGGCCTTTCGCTCAACGCCCATCGACATTTCAGCGAAGCGCTGGAGGCGTATGACCTGTTGCTGGTGGCCGGCGGACCGCAGTTACCGTTCATGAGTTTCGGCTCGACATTCGATACATGGCTGCGCGGTGCCTGTGGGCGGGCCAAGCGCTTTGGCTCGATCTGCAATGGCGCCTTCATGCTCGCCCGGGCCGGGTTGCTGGAGGGGCGCACGGTCACCACGCATTGGCAGGACGCGTCGGATCTGGCAGCGCTGTGCCCCTCGTCCCGGGTGGAAGCGGATCGCCTTTACGTAGAGGACGGGGACCTGTTCACCTCGGCCGGGGTCACTGCGGGCATCGATTTGTCCCTGTATCTACTGGGCCGGGATCACGGGCCGGAGGTGGCGCTGAATGTCGCCAAGCGACTGGTGGTGTTCACCCAGCGTTCGGGCGGGCAATCGCAGTTCAGCCCCTTCCTCACGCCCCACGCCGAACCGACTTCGGCGGTGGCGATGGTTCAGCATTATGTGTTGGCCAACCTGACCGGTGACTTGACCATTGCCGATCTGGCCAACGCGGCCAACATGAGTGCGCGCAATTTTTCCCGGGTGTTTGCCAAGGAAGCGAAAATCACCCCGGCCGAGTTCGTCGAGCGCGCGCGGGTCGATGCGGCGAGGGTTATGCTCGAAAGCACTCGCGCGCCGCTCAAGACCGTGGCCTATCAATGCGGTTTTCGCGATGCCCAGCATATGCGCAGTGTGTTCAATCGCAGGCTTGGGGTGACGCCGCAGCAGTTCAGGTTGAATTTTGCGGCGATGGTTTGAGCAGACATTTTTGTTGTCTGTCAGGTCCCCATCGCGAGCAGGCTCGCTCCTACAGGGATCGCTGTCGAACACAAATTTTGTGAACAACAGAAAAACCTGTGGGAGCGAGCTTGCTCGCGAAGGGGCCGGTCCAGCCAGCAACAAATCTAGGGCGCAGCCCGCACCGGCAACAGCCTCAAGGTAGTGCGGGTATTGGCCGTGACTTCTTCATCATTCAGATGCGCCTGGAAATACATCCCCTCGACGTAAGCCTCGGCCTGATCATCATAGTGACTGTCGAACAGGACGCCGCTCTGGCCGACCGGGTTGACGGTCAGGCTGTGGGCCGGGTCGGCGAAGTCGATCAGGCGCCGGGTCGAGGGGCCGTAGGTGACAGGCCACGGAGCCGGGCCGATCTTCGCCGAGAGGTTGTTCGGCACTTCATGGGTGCCGGGTGCGGCGAAGGGACCGACATTGAAGACCAGGTCCAGCGGCTTCTGCTGCCCCAACGGATGGCCATGGGTCAAGGTGTGCGCCGTGCCCCACTGCCATTGTGTGAAGTCCGCGCCGAGCGTGGTCTTGAGGTGGGCAATGGAGGCCAGCCACGCAGCCTTGACCGTATCGGCGCGGGTTTCTTTGCCGAGGGTGTTGCGGTTGTCCCACCACGGCGAATCGGCAGTGGCGGCCAGGCGGGGTAGCGCGGCGTCGATCACCCGGGTCGAAAGCAGCGTTTCGAAGAAGTCGCTACCCAGCTCATCGCGCATCGTCGCCTCAGCCAGGTTGAACAGGAGCTGGTTGAACAGCGTTGCGCTGGTGGAGTCGAGCGGGTAGTCGCCTTTCCATTGGGCCAGTTGCTCCACCATTTTGAGTTCGGCGGGATCGCTCACCACTTCGCGCAACACTGGCAACAGCGGCACCAACAAACGTGGGCCGTAGGCCGTCGTGGTGCCCAGTTGCAGCTTCTGGCTGTTTTCCAGGTCCCATTTGACGGCCTTGTCACTGAGTTGGCGATTGAGCTGCTGGCCACGATCGGCGAGGTTGTAATAGCCGGGAATCTCCATGCCGGTCGGTGACACCGGCTGGAAGTTGGCCGAGACGATGTAGCCCCGCGCCGGGTTTTCTTCCTGAGGATTGGCGCTGAAAGGGTAGAAGCCATCCTTGTCCGACTCGGCGCTGCTGCCGTCGAGGATGAACCACGGGCGTACCCCCGCCGGACGTTTAGGCAATTGCGCCGCCGCCCACCAGCCGATGTCACCTTTGGCATTGGCCCAGACCACGTTCAGGCCCGGTGCCTGGATTTTCGCGGCGGCACCACGGGCCTTGGCCAGGGTGTCGGCGCGATTGAGCTGATAGAAGCCCTCCAGGATCGGGTTCTGGCTTTCGAGAAACGCCCACCACATGGCAATCGGTGTCTTGCCGACGCCGCTGCCCAAGGCATCGTTGACGATCGGACCGTGGGGCGACTGGCGCAGCACCAGCGTCACCGGTGCCTGGCCCTTGACCGCGATCTGTTGCTCGCTGGTCGTCATGTCCACCCACTTGCCGCGATACCAGACCTGATTGGAATTGTCCGGGTTGACCTTCTCGGCAATCAGGTCGAGGTCATCGTTCTGGAACATGGTGATGCTCCAGCCGAAGTCGTGGTTCATGCCCAGGGAGGCGAACGGCATCAAGGCCTGATAGTGGCCGTAGAGTTCAAAGCCCGGTGCCGAGAGGTGCGCTTCGTACCACACCGACGGCGCGGAAAAGCGGATATGCGGATCGCCCGCCAGCAGCGGCTTGCCGCTTTGGGTCCGACTGCCCGCGACGACCCAGGCGTTGCTGCCCTCGAACTGGGGCAGGCCGTTGTCAGCCAGGGCTTGATCGCTCAGGCGGGCGAGGGCGTTGAGGTCTTTCCAGTCGGCGCTGGCCAAGGTGGTGCCGGCCCCGTTGAGCACGCCTTTAGGCTGCCAGTCGAGATCGAAGATGTTCAGGTATTCGGCGCCCAGTTGATCGCGCACGAATGTCAGCAAGGGTTCGGTACGAAAGGCCGCGGCAAAACTGTAGGCCATGTAGCCGGCGATGCTGATGGTGTCCTGGGCCGTGAACGGGCGTTTTGGAATGCCCAGCACATCGAACTCCACGGGTTTGGCGTGGCTATCCTGATACTGGTTGATGCCGTCCAGATAGGCTTGCATGGCGATGAAGGAGGGCGACTGTTTGTCGAGGTTCGCGAAATAGGTTTCGGCGCGTTCGCGAATGCGCAGGCTGCGCATCAGTTTGTCGGTGTCGAGCAGTTTCGGCCCGAGCACTTCGGCCAGCTCGCCACGGGCCAGGCGCCGCAGGACCTCCATCTGGAACAGGCGGTCCTGGGCATGCACATAGCCGAGTGCGCGGTACAGGTCAGTTTCGTTTTCGGCGCGGATATGCGGAACGCCGCGCTCGTCGTAGCGCACGCTGACCGAGCCTTGCAGGTGTTGCAGTTCCACCATGCCCTGCCGTGACGGCTGCTTGCTGTAGAGATACCAGCCGGCCCCGGCGGCCAGCACGACGATCAACAGAGCGAGAGCGGTCAGGCTGCGTTTCATGGCGACTCCTTGTTGTTATTGTGATTCCTGAGGGCACTGTGTAACACGGTGCGCCAGTCTGACGCATCGCCCGTAGGAGGGATTCGTATTGGCGCGTCTTTGCCTATTTCGCTGGACCGACAGGCCACGGGCAGTAACACCCCACGGCCAGTGTGTGGGTTGCACTCACCGCACGTCCCTCATCCAGCGCCTGCAGGATCGGTTCGATAAAGCTGTTGCTGGAGTTGCAGGTCAGGCCTTCGCTGTACGGGCCGAAGTACGCCAGTTTGCCGCTGCGATCCCAGATCGCCACAGCCGGGCTGGCGGGGATCTGTTCGGAGCCGGGCAGGATGTCGATGGATTTGAGGCTGCTCAAGGTGCCCGGCAACTGGCCGTGACTGCCGGGTTTCTGCACTGCATAGAATTCCACGCCATGGGGGACGTAGCGCTCGACCAGTTCGGTCAGGTGCTGTTGATTGCCGACATTGCACGGGCAGGCCGGGTCCCAGAAATGCACCAGGCGGATGGCACCAGGGCCTGCGAGGTCATCGGGAAGGCGCAGCGGATCACCGGAGAACATCGCCGTGTGCTCGCTGAATGCCCGCAGGTAACGCCCCTGAAACCAGTCGTAGGCCGCCCACAATACGCCGGCACACACCACGGCGAGCAGGCTGGCAAACAATGTGGCGCGAAAGGGCGGGCGCATCGGTTCAATCCTCGAAGGTCGGTTAGCTTGCCATGCTTGCCGCGACAGAAGAATATCGCAGGCCTATAAAGTCCGTTTCACGCTCTGGAATCGTCCATGCCGGCTACTTTCGATCCTGATCTTCTACGTGCAAGTCTGCTGCCATTGGCCGCTGGCCAGCCGTTGTCGGCGCAGGCGCAGGCCTACCAGCGATTCTACGGGCTGGATTTTGCCCCGCGTCAGGTGCGCAGTGGCCTTGGGCGATTCGAGGTCGATGGATATGAACTGGTCAGCCAGTTCTGGTGGCCCGAGCAGGCGAAGGCGACGCTGTTTGTCATCCACGGTTTCTACGACCACACCGGGCTCTACCGGCATGTGATCGAGTGGGCGCTGGACCAGGGCTTTGCGGTGATTGCCTGCGACTTGCCGGGGCATGGGCTGTCCAGCGGCGAGCGGGCCAGCATCAAGGATTTCGCTGAGTACCAGGACACGTTGCAAGGCTTGTTCAGTGAGGCGCAATCCCTCGACTTGCCGCAACCGTGGCACCTGTGCGGGCAGAGTACCGGCGGGGCGATCGTGATCGATCATGTGTTGAATGCGGGGGCGAACAGTCCGGCCCAGGGGCAGGTGATTCTGCTGTCGCCGCTGGTGCGGCCGCGGGCCTGGGGTTGGTCGCAACTGAGTTACTACGTGCTCAAGCCTTTCGTCAAAGCCATCGCCCGGCGTTTCAGCGAGAACTCCAACGACCCGGCTTTTCTGCCGTTCCTGCAAGCCGATCCGTTGCAGCCTCTGCGTCTGCCGACCGCCTGGGTGGGCGCGTTGGCGCGCTGGATCAAACGCATCGAGGCCGCCCCCATGAGCACCCGCCGGCCACTGATCGTGCAGGGGCAGGCCGACATGACGGTCGATTGGGAGCACAACCTGGAGGTGTTGCGGGGCAAGTTTGATCGACCGCAGGTGCTGATGCTGCCCGAGGCGCGGCATCATCTGGCGAATGAGACGCTGGTGATGCGGCAGGAGTATTTCGGGTTTTTGACCAAGCGGATCAAGGGCCGCAATCCCTAGTGACTGTGCCGGCCCCATCGCGAGCAAGCTCGCTCCCACAGGTTTTGCGGTGATCACAAAATTGTGGGGTGACTCAAAACACTGTAGGAGCTGGCTTGCCAGCGATTGCGATCTATCAGCCGACGAAGATTATTGGGTCAGGTTCGAATTGCTCTGCCCCACCGCCAACCCCGCCCGAATTGCCGCCAGCGCCGCTTGATAATAAGCCTGGCCTTCCGCCGATTCGGCAAAGGTCGCGAACTCTTCCAGCTCTTCGTCCGACAGATCGCGGTAGACATACAGCAGTGTGTTGTTGAGGTCGCTGCCGATCTGGTCCATCAGGCGCTGGCGTTGCCCGTTGAGCATACCCTGGGCCTGACCTGCACCAAGCAACCCCGGGATCATCGAGCTCAAGCTGTCGGCGGCAACGCCGGCAATCGCCAGGCTGACTTCCGCGCCGGCCTCGCGTGCGGGCAGCGCTTGTGCCAAATGGCCGATGATCAGCAGGCGGCTGTCGCTGGCCTGCATCTTCGGCAGGCCCTTGGCGTTTTTCGCCAGTTGGTCGCGACGTGTCGCCAGCAGCTCGGCGGCGACGATTTTCTTGCCCAGGGGCGACTGGAAAAACGTCAGCGCGGGTTTGGGATCGGCGAGATTTTTGCGCAATTGCGCTTCGGCGCGCTGGTCCACGGCCTGGGCAGAAAAACGTTGATTGCTGTTGCTGACCAGTGCCTGAAACACCGCCGGAGGCAGGCTGCCCTGATAGCGTTGTTGGGCAGCCGAGAGGGCGTCGCTGAAATGCGCGCGTTGTTCCGGCCAGCCGGCGACCTTGTACAACTGGTCGTGGCCGTCTGCCCAGGCGGGCAAAACGCAGAACATCAGCAGTGATAAAAGCAAACGGCGCATAGGGACTCCACTCAGCAGGCGACTATTCTCCGTGGGGTATCGGTACTTGTCGAGAATTCGTATCAACCCGCTGCGCGGCTCTGTCGGATTTCCGGGCACAGGAATACTATGCGCGCCATGCAAATATCCTCTGATCACCCGCTGCTGCTGCGAATCGTCGACGACCTGGCCGAACACGGCTGGTCGCAGCAGAATATTTTCCTGCCTCTGGATCTGACCCGGGCGCTGGCGGCCGAGTGTCGCAAACGTGCTGCCGAGGGTGAACTGGCTCCGGCTGCCGTGGGCCGTGGGCCGTCATCGGAGATCCGCGAAGGGATTCGTGGCGACCATATCCAGTGGATCGACCCCGGCCAGGCCGAGGCTTGCGACAGCTACCTGAGCCTGATGGACAGCCTGCGCGAGGCGATCAATCGCGGTCTGTTTCTCGGCCTCGAGGATTTCGAAAGCCATTTTGCGATGTACCCACCGGGTGCCTTCTACCTGAAGCACGTCGACCGCTTTCGTGATGACGACCGGCGCATGGTTTCGGCGGTGGTTTACCTCAATGACGCCTGGCTTCCCGAAAACGGTGGCCAGTTGCGCATGTACCTCGACAGCGATCGCGTCCACGACGTGCAGCCTACCGGCGGCTGCCTGGTGGTGTTTCTCTCCGGTGAAGTCCCCCACGAAGTCCTGCCCGCGACCCGCGATCGCCTGTCTCTGACCGGCTGGTTCCGTCGGCGCGGCAACGAGCCGTTCTGAGCATGCAGAAAATTCTCGTCAGCCGTTGCCTGTTGGGCCACCGTGTCCGATACGACGGCGGGGCCAGCGGGCCGTTCGATCAGCTTCAGCAGTGGCTTGATGACGGTCGGGTCGTGCCGTTGTGCCCGGAGGTCGCTGGTGGCTTGCCGACGCCTCGGGCAGCAGCGGAGATTCCAGGCGGGCAGGGCGCGCAAGTCCTCGATGGCCAGGCGTTGGTGATCACTAGCGAAGGCGAGGACGTCAGTGCGCAGTTCCTGTCCGGGGCGTATCAGGCGTTGGAACTGGTGCAAAAACATGGCATCCGCATCGCCATCCTCAAGGCCAACAGCCCGTCCTGCGGCAATCTGCTGACCTATGACGGGACGTTCAGTGGCGTGAAGGTCAGCGGAGAGGGCGTGACGGCGGCACTGCTCAATCGCCATGGGGTGCGGGTGTTCAGTGAGTTGGAGCTGGCGCAAGCGGCGCAGGCATTGGCCGCACTCGACTGACGCTCCACACAAGACCCTGTAGGAGCTGGCTTGCCAGCGAAGACGACGTAACAGGCAACACAAGCGTTGAATGTTAAGGCCTCATCGCTGGCAAGCCAGCTCCTACAGGTTATTGTTTCGGCATTACTCCCGCATCCGCCCCCAGCCACTTCTGCTCCAGCGCTTGCAGCCGTCCGTCATCCTTGATGCGCTGCAACGCGTTTTCCAGGCTGGCATGGAACGCCGGATTACCCTTCTGAAACGGAATCGCCAGGCTCACGGCCGGATTGGTCTTGGGCTTCTCCTCTGTCAGCGACTGCACTAGCAAAATAGAGCGCGGCTCTTCTTTCTGCGCGATCAATTGCGTATGAGTTTGAATGTAAGGTTCGCTGAAGTCGAAACGATCCTTGAGATCCGGGGTCACTGCTATGTGGTTGATGGCGATGTCGTATTTGCCGCTTTCGACGCCGGTCAGCAGATCGCTGCCGTCGGTGACGACAAAGTCGGCCCGGACATCGAGTTCACTTGCCAGCAGTTGGCCCAGCTCGACTTCGAAGCCGGTGAGCTTGTCGTCATCCTTGAAGTTGAACGGGGGGGTATTGGCTTCAACGGCAATGCGCAATTCACCCCGGTCATTGATGTCATCAATCAGTTCGGCGTGAGCCAGCGGGCTCAAAAGGGGTAGCAGGCAGATCAGGCCAGGCAGAAAGCGCATGGTCACTCCTTTGAATTTATTATTGCGACCCTCTGATTCAGGCTCGCTTTGCTATGGTTGTCGAGTGCCTTCGACAACAAATGGCCATGAAGTTGTCATGGTCACGCGGATTTTACGGAAAAACTGGAGAAGAGAATGAAAACCTTTATGTCACGTGCTGCTTTGGCTGGCCTGTTGATGGGTGTTTCGGTGCTGGCCAGTGCTGCAACGCCAGCTCCGAATGGCGCCGAAGTGTCCATCGTGTCTCCCAAGGACGGCGCGACGGTTCCCCAGACTGTCGTCGTGAAGTTCGCCGTCGAGAACATTGCCTTGGCTCCAGCGGGCAATACCACCAAGAACACCGGTCATCACCATTTGCTGATCGATGTCGATGAGCTGCCAGCCGCCGGTGCGCCGATCCCCAAAGATGCCAACCACCAGCATTTCGGCGCCGCGCAGACCCAGGCTGAAGTGACGCTGACGCCGGGCAAGCACACCTTGCAGCTCGAACTGGGCGATAGCAACCACATGCCGTTCGATCCGCCGATCGTTTCCGAGAAGATCACCGTCAATGTGAAATAAAAAAAGGGAGCCCCTTCGGAGGGGCTCCCTTTTTTATAGCTGAGAGCTTCAAGCTATAAACATCAAGTCAAAGCAAAAGCGAACTCGACTTGCCGCTTGAAGCTGCTGCTTTAGCTGCTCTTAGAACAACACGCGGCTACGGATGGTGCCTTTGACGTGTTGCAGCTTCTCTTGCGCCAGGTCCGAGTACTCGGCGTCGACGTCGATTACCACGTAGCCGACCTTCTCGTTGGTCTGCAGGAACTGACCGGAGATGTTGATGCCGTTTTCGGCGAAGACCTTGTTGATCTCGCTGAGTACGCCCGGAATGTTTTCGTGGATGTGCAGCAGGCGGTGCTTGCCAGGGTGAGCCGGCAGGGCCACTTCCGGGAAGTTCACGGACGATACCGAAGTACCGTTGTCGCTGTACTTGACCAGCTTCTCTGCGACTTCCAGACCGATGTTGGCCTGGGCTTCGGCGGTAGAGCCACCGATGTGCGGGGTCAGGATCACGTTGTCCAGGCCACGCAGCGGGCTTTCGAACTCTTCGTCGTTGGAACGTGGCTCCACCGGGAATACGTCGATGGCCGCGCCAATCAGGTGCTTGTCCTTGATGGCCGCAGCCAGGTGGTCCAGCTCGACCACGGTGCCGCGGGCGGCGTTGATCAGGATGCCGCCTTTCTTGATGGCGCGGATTTCCTTCTCGCCCATCATCCACTGGGTGGCGGCGGTTTCCGGTACATGCAGCGAAACGATGTCGGACATCGCCAGCAGCTCGTGCAGGTTGCCTACCTGGGTGGCGTTGCCCAATGGCAGCTTGGTGATCGTGTCGTAGAAGTACACCTGCATCCCCAGGCCTTCAGCCAGGACCGACAGTTGAGTGCCGATCGAGCCGTAACCGACGATGCCCAGCTTCTTGCCACGGATCTCGAAGGAGTTGGCCGCGCTCTTGATCCAGCCGCCACGGTGGCAGGAAGCGTTCTTCTCAGGGATGCCGCGCAGCAGCAGGATCGCTTCGGCCAGCACCAGCTCCGCTACGGAACGGGTGTTGGAGTACGGCGCGTTGAACACGGCAATACCGCGCTCGCGAGCAGCGTCCAGGTCGACCTGGTTGGTGCCGATGCAGAAACAGCCGACTGCGACCAGCTTCTTCGCGTGATCGAAGATCTCTTCGGTCAGCTGCGTGCGGGAGCGAATGCCGATGAAGTGAGCGTCAGCGATCTTTTCCTTGAGCTGGGCTTCCGGCAGAGAACCAGTGAGGTACTCGATGCTGGTGTAGCCCGCCGCCTTGAGGACGTCGACAGCCGATTGGTGGACGCCTTCGAGAAGAAGGAACTTGATCTTGCTCTTATCGAGAGAAGTCTTGCTCATCTGCGTAAACCTGTATCCCGGAGAAAAATGGCAGGAAGTGGTCAACAGATGCTGACCCGGACGGCAACTAAACCGTCGCCGCAGAACTGCCCTTGGGCACTATCCTGCGGGGTCGGTATGCTAGCATATGCACCCCGCTAAACACTCATTCCTGCGACGTGAAGCGTTCTCAGGATGACCATGAATTGTTCGAGAGTTCTGTCGATGACCAATCCTGCCCTGATTGAAGAGCTGAAGACCCTGGTTGAGCCTGGCAAGGTGCTGACCGATGCCGACTCCCTGAATGCTTACGGAAAGGATTGGACCAAGCATTTCGCCCCGGCCCCAACCGCCATCGTGTTCCCAAAGACCACCGAGCAGGTCCAGGCCATTGTCCTGTGGGCCAATAAACACAAGGTGGCGCTGGTGCCGTCCGGCGGTCGTACCGGGTTGTCCGCCGCTGCCGTGGCAGCCAATGGCGAAGTGGTCGTGTCGTTCGACTACATGAACCAGATCCTCGACGTGAACCTCACCGACCGCACCGCCGTTTGCCAGCCGGGCGTGGTCACCGAGCATCTGCAGAACGTGGCCGAAGAAAAAGGCCTGTACTACCCGGTGGACTTCGCTTCGGCGGGTTCGAGCCAGATTGGCGGCAATATCGGCACCAATGCCGGCGGGATCAAGGTGATTCGCTACGGCATGACCCGTAACTGGGTGGCCGGCATGAAAGTCGTCACCGGCAAGGGCGATGTGCTGGAGTTGAACCGCGACCTGATCAAAAACGCCACCGGCTACGACATGCGTCAGCTGTTCATCGGCGCCGAAGGCACCCTCGGTTTCGTGGTCGAAGCGACCATGCGCCTGGACCGCGCGCCGAAAAACCTCACCGCGATGGTTCTCGGCACCGCCGATTTCGACTCGATCATGCCGGTGCTGCACGCCTTCCAGAGCAAGCTTGACCTGACCGCCTTTGAATTCTTCTCCGACAAGGCCCTGGCCAAAGTCATGGCTCGGGGCGATGTCCCGGCGCCGTTCGAATCCGACTGCCCGTTCTACGCACTGCTGGAATTCGAAGCGACCACTGAAGAAGTGGCCAACCACGCCCTGGAAACTTTCGAGCACTGCGTCGAGCAGGGCTGGGTACTGGACGGTGTGATGAGCCAGAGCGAAACCCAGTTGCAGAACCTGTGGAAGCTGCGCGAATACATCTCCGAAACCATCTCCCACTGGACGCCGTACAAGAACGACATATCGGTCACTGTGTCGAAAGTCCCGGCGTTTTTGAAGGAAATCGACGCGATCGTCGGCGAACACTACCCGGACTTCGAAATCGTCTGGTTCGGTCACATCGGCGACGGCAACCTGCACTTGAACATCCTCAAGCCGGATAACCTGAGCAAGGACGAGTTCTTCGCCAAGTGCGCCACCGTCAACAAGTGGGTGTTCGAAACCGTCGAGAAGTACAACGGCTCGATTTCCGCCGAACACGGCGTGGGCATGACCAAGCGTGATTACTTGACCTACAGCCGTTCCCCGGTCGAGATCGAGTACATGAAAGCGGTCAAGGCAGTGTTCGACCCGAACGGCATCATGAACCCGGGCAAGATTTTCGCTGTTTGATTTTCGAACTTTAAGAGCCAACGAAGCAGGAGTCGGTAATGAGCTATCAGCACCAGTATGTCGACGGTACGCGCATTCACTTCCCGCTGGGGAAAGTGGTGTGCATCGGCCGTAACTACGCCGAACACGCCAAGGAACTGGATAATCCGGTGCCGACCGAGCCGCTGCTGTTCATCAAGCCGGGCAGTTGCGTGGTGCCGCTGGAAGGCGGTTTCAGCATTCCGACCGAGCGCGGTTCGGTGCATTACGAAGCGGAAATCGCGGTGTTGATCGGCAAGCCGTTGTCGACCAAGCCGAGTGTTGAAGAAGTGCTCGACGCCATTTCCGGTTTTGCCCCCGCCCTGGACCTGACCCTGCGCGACAAGCAGGCCGAGCTGAAATCCAAGGGACTGCCGTGGGAAATCGCCAAATCCTTCGACGGTGCGGCGGTGATTGCTCCCTTTGTCTCTGGCAGTACCTTTGCCGACCTGACCGACATCGGCATCCGCCTGACCATCAACGGCGAAGTTCGCCAGGACGGCAACAGCAGCGCCATGCTCAACCCGATCGTGTCGATGATCCAGCACATGGCCGGTTGCTTCTCGCTGCAGGCCGGTGATGTGATCCTCACCGGCACGCCAGTGGGTGTTGGTCCGCTGAATGTCGGTGACGAGATCGTCCTGGAACTGCCTGGCGCCAGCAGCTTCACCAGCAGCGTCCGCTAGTTGTAACACCGCTGTGCCCTGTGGGAGCGGGCTTGCTCGCGATTGCGGTGTGTCATTCAACATCTCTATTGGCTGACACGGCCTCATCGCGAGCAAGCGCGCTCCCACAGTAGTGTGTGGTGGGCTGAGGTTCGGAATCCACACAGCTCCACCCTGTCATTTCCCGTTTTTTTCACATTCGGTCTGGATAATTTCAGGCTTTCGGCCTCTGAGCCGCCCCCAAATTGTGCTATTACCCCTAGCCTGAATTTCTGGAACGCATTCCCCCGATGGCCACTCCTCCGCTCTCCGCGCTTAAACCTGCTCGCCGCTCTCGCTTCAGCCTGCGTTGGCACACCTGGCTACTGCTGGTGGCCGTTGTCGCCTACGGCGTTGCATTTGCCATGCACTGGGATGCGCGGGCCGCGCTCTGGGTGAAAGAGCAATTCAAGAGCCCGGCCGAGCGCCAGGCGAGCATCTGGCTTCCGGACTATCGGGCGGTGATCGATGCCAAGCCGTTGCCGGGCATGGAGAAGGACGAAGCATCGGATGTGTCTTATGACCCTCAGACCAAAACCCTGTTTTCGGTCATGGGCAAGAACCCGTTCCTGGTCGAACTGAACTTGCAGGGCGATGTGCTGCGCAAAATGCCGCTGGTGGGTTGGAGCAACCCTGAGGGCGTCACCGTGCTGGGCGATGGCCGGCTGGCCATAGTCGATGAGCGCGAGCATCTGATCGTTATCGTCAAGGTCGATGCCGATACCCGCGAACTGAACATCGCCGATTTCCCCAAATACGACCTCGGCCCTTCCAAGGACCAGAACAAGGCCTTCGAAGGTGTCACCTGGGATCCGCGCAATCAGCAACTGGTGCTGGGCGAAGAGCGCCCGCCGGCATTGTTTACCTGGAGCGGAGACGGCAAGGTCCTTACCGGCGACAAGCTGAAGCTGGCCAGTCATGCGCTGGACATGCGCAACCTGTCTGCCCTGGCCATCGACCCGCGCACCGGCCACATGCTGGTGCTGTCCGCCGATTCGCACCTGTTGCTGGAGCTGGACAAGAAGGGCGAGCAAGTCAGTTTCATCGCCCTGCTGCGCGGCTTCAACGGCCTGAAAAACACCATTCCCCGCGCCGAAGGCGTGACCATGGACGAAGCGGGGACGCTGTACATGGTGAGTGAGCCGAACCTGTTCTATCGCTTCGAAAAGCAGCGCTGACGTTTACGGTTTATAGGATTTCTTGCGCTCGGTTGTAGGACTGGGCCAGTGGCCATTAAGCTTCAGTTCAGACAGGCGTGATATTTCATCCGCCTGTTTTGACCCTGAGCATGCCCGAATGCGTCGATTTACCCGCCCCAAATCCCTGATTCTGATCCTTTCGGTGATCTCGCTGATCGTATTGATTGCGCTCGGCCAATACCTGCGCCTGTTCGAGCGTGCCTGGTTCAATCTGCATACGCTGTGGCAGGCGGCGAGTTCCCAGTCCATGGCGCTGGACCAGTATCGGGTCGTGACCGAGGCGCAGGTGATCGATGGTCTGGCTGACAATGTATCGGCATTGACCTATGACCCGGTGCGCAAAAGCCTGTTCACCGTCACCAACAAACGAAGCGAGTTGATCGAGTTGTCCCTGGACGGCAGGGTTTTGCGCCGTGTGGCACTGGTCGGATTCGGCGATCCGGAAGCGGTTGAATTCATTAATGCCGACACTTACGTGATCGCTGAAGAAAGCCAGCAGCGGCTGATCAAGGTTCGTCTGGAGCCGGACACTACGTTCCTCGATGCGGCAGACGCCGAGCAAATGACCCTGGGCGTGCACATGGATAAGGGCGGCAACAAGGGTTTCGAGGGGCTGGCATACGATTCAGTGGGCAAGCGCCTGTTCGTGGCCAAGGAGCGCAACCCGATGCTGATCTACGAGGTGCACGGTTTTCCGCGCTTCAATCCCGAAGAGTCCTACTCGGTGCATGTGATCAACGACCCCAAGCGCGATGCGGGGATGTTTGTGCGGGACTTGTCGAGCCTGCAATACGACGAGCGCAGCGGGCATTTGCTGGCGCTGTCGGATGAGTCGCGATTGATTCTGGAGCTGGATGTGAGCGGGCGTCCGCTGAGCACGATGTCATTGAACAAGGGGCGCCAGGGCCTGCAAAAAAACGTGCCGCAAGCGGAGGGGATCGCCGTGGATGACGACGGTACGCTGTACCTCGTCAGTGAGCCGAACCTGTTCTACGTGTTCAAAAAACCATCGCAACTCTAATCAAAACCACAAAGCACTGTGGGAGCGAGCTTGCTCGCGATAGCGGCGGATCAGTCGACATAGATATCAACTGACCGTCAGCCATCGCGGGCAAGCTCGCTCCCACAGGTTTTTCATCTGCCCACAAAAGTGTGGGACGTCCAGGTTACTCGGCGCGCAGTGTCTTCACGCCTTCGCTCGTACCCAGCAGCAACAGATCCGCCGGACGCGCCGCGAACAAACCATTGGTGACCACGCCGACGATCGCATTGATCTGCGTCTCCAGTTCCACTGGGTTGGTGATCTGCATGTTGAACACATCGAGGATGATGTTGCCGTTGTCGGTCAGTACGCCCTCACGGTAAACCGGGTCGCCGCCGAGCTTCACCAGCTCGCGGGCCACGTGGCTGCGGGCCATCGGGATCACTTCTACCGGCAGTGGGAATGTACCGAGGACCGGCACCAGTTTGCTGGCGTCGGCGATGCAGATGAACGTCTTGGCCACGGCCGCGACAATCTTCTCGCGGGTCAGGGCAGCGCCGCCGCCCTTGATCAGGTTCAGGTGCTCGTCGCTTTCATCGGCACCGTCGACGTAGAACTCCAGGTCGCTGACGGTGTTCAGTTCGTACACCGGAATCCCGTGGCCCTTGAGGCGCGCGGCGGTGGCTTCGGAACTGGCGACGGCGCCATCGAATGCGCCCTTGTGTTGGGCCAGTGCATCGATGAAGCAGTTGGCGGTGGAGCCGGTGCCGACCCCGACGATGCTCTTGTCGTCGAGTTTCGGAAGGATGAAGTCGACGGCGGCCTGGGCCACTGCCTGTTTGAGTTGATCCTGGTTCATGCGGGCTCCGGGGTGCCGAGGAGGGGACGAAAGGCCGGCATTATAGGCTTCGGGGCGGGGAAGGTCATTGCCCGATTGGCAGATCGACCGTTCCTTGTAGGAGCGAGCTTGCTCGCGATGGTCGTGAACGATCACGCGTGAAAATTGATGTGCAGCGGTGCCATTGCGTTTTTCGCGAGCAAGCTCGCTCCTACAACAGGTGGTCGTGCGGCCAAAATGCGGGTTAGACTCCATGGTCCTGCCCAACCCGCTCAGTGATGCTTTCCGATGCTTGAACAGTACGTCAAAAAGATCCTCACCTCGCGCGTTTATGACGTTGCCGTAGAAACCCCGTTGCAGACTGCCCGCCAGCTCTCCGAGCGGCTGGGCAACAGCATTTTGCTCAAGCGCGAAGACTTGCAGCCGGTGTTCTCGTTCAAGATTCGCGGCGCCTACAACAAGTTGACCCAGTTGAGCGACGAAGAGCGCGCTCGCGGCGTGGTCACCGCATCGGCGGGCAACCATGCCCAAGGCCTGGCCCTGGCGGCCAAGGTACTGGGTGTGAAAGCGACCATCGTCATGCCCAAGACTACCCCGGAGATCAAGGTCGAAGGCGTGCGCTCCCGTGGCGGTAAAGTGGTACTGCATGGCGATTCGTTCCCGGAAGCACTGGCGTACTCGCTGAAGCTGGTCGACGAAAAAGGCTACGTCTACATTCACCCCTACGACGATCCCCACACCATTGCCGGGCAGGGCACCGTGGCCATGGAGATTCTGCGCCAGCACCCGCAGCCATTGGATGCGATTTTCGTCCCTGTGGGCGGTGGCGGCCTGATCGCCGGTATTGCGGCGTACGTGAAGTACCTGCGTCCGGACATCAAAATCATCGGCGTCGAACCCGATGATTCAAATTGCCTGCAAGCGGCCATGGCCGCCGGCGAGCGCGTGGTGTTGCCGACCGTGGGCATCTTCGCCGACGGCGTCGCGGTGGCGCAGATCGGTCAGCATACCTTCGAAATCTGCAAAGATTATGTCGATGAAGTGATCACCGTCAGCACCGACGAAATCTGCGCCGCCATCAAGGACATCTACGACGATACCCGCTCGATCACCGAACCTGCCGGCGCCTTGGGCGTGGCCGGGATCAAGAAATATGTCGAGCAGCGCGGCGTCAGTGGCCAGACCTTCGTCGCCATCGACTCCGGGGCCAACGTCAACTTCGACCGCCTGCGCCACGTCGCCGAGCGCGCGGAGCTGGGCGAGGGCCGCGAAGCCATCATCGCCGTGACCATTCCCGAGAAACCGGGCAGCTTCAAGGCGTTCTGCGAAGCCATCGGCAAGCGCCAGATCACTGAATTCAACTACCGCTACAACACCGGCAGCGAAGCGCACATCTTTGTCGGCGTGCAGACGCACCCGGAAAACGACCCGCGCAGCGCACTGATCGCCAGCCTGAGCGAGCAAGGCTTCCCGGTGCTGGATCTGACCGACAACGAACTGGCCAAGCTGCACATCCGTCACATGGTCGGTGGGCGTGCGGCGCATGTGGTCGATGAAGTGATCCTGCGTTTCGAGTTCCCGGAACGTCCGGGCGCGCTGTTCAACTTCCTCAACAAGCTCGGCGGGCGCTGGAACATCTCGATGTTCCACTACCGCAACCATGGCGCCGCCGATGGCCGTGTCGTCGCGGGCCTGCAAGTGCCTCACGATGAGCGCCACCTGGTGCCGGCGGCGCTGGAAGAAATCGGCTACCCGTACTGGGACGAAAGCGATAACCCGGCCTATCAGCTGTTTCTTGGCTGAGGGGCTACGCTGATGGGCAGGTAATAAGGAAATCTGACAATGGAAACGTTAACTGCCCTGAAAGCGGCGCACATGGTGGCAACTGTTGTGCTGTTGGCTTGTGCGCTGGGGCTGGGAGTCTGGGTTTTGCTTGCGCGGCGCAAGGGTGACGCGACGGCGGGTAGTCGCACCCTGCAGCGGCCGAGGGTGTTTGTCTGGCTGCTGATGGGGTTGGCGCTGTTGAGTATGCCGTTCACCGGCTGGTGGATGGTGCATCTCGTGGGCTGGCCGCTGGGGCAGACCTGGCTGCTGGCCTCCAGCGTGCTGTACACCGTGGCGGCGCTGGCGTGGTTCTGGCTGCTGGTGCGGCTCAATAAACTGCGCAAGGCGCCGGGTGGGGTGGGGAAATTCACCTTTGCCTTGGCGTTGTTCAGCTTTGTGTGTTTTATCGCGATTGCCGGATTGATGGGGGCCAAGCCTGTGTAGGAGCGAGCCTGCTCGCGATGGACGTTAACGAAAACGCGGGGCACCTGACTTCCCGCGGTGCCCTTGAGTTTTTCGCGAGCAAGCTCGCTCCTACAGTTTTGTAATCAGTCGCGCAGACTGATCACCGGCCAACCACGCTTCTCGGCCTCGGCACGCAAATTCGGATCAGGGTCGACCGCTACCGCATGGGTCACCTGCTCCAGCAACGGCAGGTCATTCATCGAGTCGCTATAGAAGTAGCTGTCTTCCAGCGTATATCCGGTTTCTTCCAGCCAGCGATTCAGGCGCGTCACTTTGCCCTCGCGGAAGCACGGCACATCGGTGCTGCGGCCGGTGTAGCGGCCGTCGGCCATTTCGCATTCGGTGGCGATCAGGGTTTCGACGCCCAGGCGTACGGCAATCGGCCCGGTGACGAAGCGATTGGTCGCGGTGATGATCACCAGTTTGTCGCCAGCGGCGCGGTGCTTGGCCAGCAACTCGATGGCCTTGGGCAGCATGATCGGTTCGATGCAGTCGCGCATGTAATCGCTGTGCCACTGATCCAGTGTGGTCATTTCGGTGCGGCCGAGGACTTCCAGGCAGAAGTTCAGGTAAGCAGCGTTATCCAGTTTGCCGGCCAGGTAATCCTGGTAGAACGCATCGTTGCGAGTCTTGTAGGCGACGGCGTCGAGGAAGCCGCGCTCGCACAGGTAGTCACCCCAAGCGTGATCGCTGTCACCGCCCAGAAGGGTGTTGTCCAAATCGAATAAAGCCAGGCGCATCGCAGTTACCCGCTGAAAAGTCAGTAAAAAGGCGACAAGAATACGGTCTTTTCACAAGAGTGCACATAAGGTAGGAACCTTCGTTGCCGCCTTCACAACCTTTGTGGAACAATGCGGCGACATGCGTTTGCGAGGTTGTTGCCGTGATCGACCCCGATGGTTTTCGCCCCAATGTCGGGATCATTCTGACGAATGACGCCGGCCAGGTGCTATGGGCTCGCCGAATCAATCAAGATGCCTGGCAGTTTCCGCAGGGGGGAATCAACCCCGAAGAGACGCCGGAAGACGCCTTGTACCGCGAGTTGAACGAAGAAGTAGGCCTGGAGCGCGAAGATGTTGAAATTCTCGCCTGCACCCGGGGCTGGTTGCGCTATCGTTTGCCGCAACGTCTGGTGCGTACCCACAGCCAACCGCTGTGCATCGGCCAGAAACAGAAATGGTTTCTCCTGCGCCTGATCTCCAACGAGCAGCGGGTGCGGATGGATTTGACCGGTAAACCGGAATTCGATGGCTGGCGCTGGGTCAGCTATTGGTATCCGTTGGGCCAGGTGGTGACATTCAAGCGCGAGGTGTATCGACGCGCTCTCAAAGAGCTTGCCCCGCGCCTTTTAGCGCGCGACTGACGACGGAGTTCGACCCCGAGCCATGCTCAATACGCTGCGCAAGATCGTCCAGGAAGTTAACTCCGCCAAGGATCTCAAGGCGGCGTTGGGGATTATTGTGTTGCGCGTCAAAGAGGCCATGGGCAGCCAGGTCTGCTCGGTCTACCTGCTTGACCCGGAGACCAACCGCTTCGTGCTGATGGCCACCGAGGGCTTGAACAAGCGCTCGATCGGCAAGGTCAGCATGGCACCCAACGAAGGTCTGGTTGGCCTGGTCGGTACGCGCGAAGAACCCCTGAACCTCGAAAACGCTGCGGACCACCCGCGCTACCGCTACTTCGCCGAGACCGGTGAAGAGCGCTTCGCCTCCTTCCTCGGCGCGCCGATCATTCACCACCGCCGCGTTGTCGGCGTATTGGTCATCCAGCAAAAGGAACGTCGCCAGTTCGATGAAGGCGAAGAAGCCTTCCTCGTGACCATGAGCGCGCAGCTCGCCGGCGTTATCGCCCACGCCGAAGCCACCGGTTCGATCCGCGGTCTCGGTCGTCAGGGCAAAGGCATCCAGGAAGCCAAGTTCGTCGGCGTGCCGGGTTCGCCGGGTGCGGCAGTCGGTACGGCGGTGGTCATGCTGCCCCCGGCCGATCTGGACGTGGTGCCGGACAAGGCCATCGCTGACATCGACGCCGAGCTCAAGCTGTTCAAGACCGCCATCGAAGGCGTACGCGCCGACATGCGCGCGTTGTCCGCCAAGCTCGCCACGCAGTTGCGCCCGGAAGAACGGGCCCTGTTCGACGTCTACCTGATGATGCTCGACGATGCCGCGCTGGGCAGCGAAGTCACCACCGTGATCAAGACCGGCCAGTGGGCCCAGGGCGCGTTGCGCCAGGTGGTCACCGATCACGTCAACCGTTTCGAATTGATGGACGACGCCTACCTGCGCGAGCGTGCCTCGGACGTCAAGGACCTCGGTCGACGCCTGCTGGCTTACTTGCAGGAAGAGCGTCAGCAAACCCTGGTCTACCCCGACAACACCATTCTGGTCAGCGAAGAACTGACGCCGGCGATGCTCGGCGAGGTGCCGGAAGGCAAGCTGGCCGGCCTGGTGTCGGTACTCGGCTCCGGCAACTCCCACGTCGCCATCCTTGCCCGCGCCATGGGCATCCCGACCGTGATGGGCCTGGTCGACCTGCCGTACTCCAAGGTCGACGGCATCCAGATGATCGTCGACGGCTACCACGGCGAGGTCTACACCAACCCCAGTGACGTGCTGCGCAAGCAGTTCGCCGAGGTGGTCGAGGAAGAGAAACAACTGGCCCTCGGCCTGGATGCGCTGCGCGATCTGCCGTGCGTGACGGTCGATGGCCACCGCATGCCGCTGTGGGTCAACACCGGCCTGCTGGCGGATGTGGCGCGCGCGCAGAAGCGCGGTGCCGAAGGCGTTGGCCTGTACCGCACCGAAGTGCCGTTCATGATCAACCAGCGTTTCCCGAGCGAAAAGGAACAACTGGCGATCTACCGCGAACAACTGGCCGCGTTCCACCCGCAACCGGTGACCATGCGAACACTGGATATCGGCGGCGACAAATCGCTGTCGTACTTCCCGATCAAGGAAGACAACCCGTTCCTCGGCTGGCGCGGCATTCGCGTCACTCTTGATCACCCGGAAATTTTCCTGGTGCAGACCCGCGCCATGCTCAAGGCCAGTGAAGGCTTGAACAACCTGCGCATCCTGCTGCCGATGATTTCCGGCACCCACGAGCTGGAGGAAGCCCTGCACCTGATCCACCGTGCCTGGGGCGAAGTGCGTGACGAGGGCTGCGACGTTCCGATGCCACCGATTGGCGTGATGATCGAGATTCCGGCGGCGGTGTATCAGACCAAGGAACTGGCGCGGCAGGTGGATTTCCTGTCGGTCGGCTCCAACGACCTGACCCAGTACCTGTTGGCCGTGGATCGCAACAACCCACGGGTGGCCGATCTTTACGACTACCTGCATCCGGCGGTGCTGCAAGCGCTGCAGAACGTGGTGCGTGATGCCCATGCCGAAGGCAAGCCGGTGAGCATCTGCGGCGAGATGGCCGGTGACCCAGCGGCGGCGGTGCTGTTGATGGCGATGGGTTTCGACAGCCTGTCGATGAACGCCACCAACTTGCCGAAAGTGAAGTGGATGCTGCGCCAGATCAACCTGAGCAAGGCCAAGGAGTTGCTGGCCGAGCTGATGACCATCGACAACCCGCAAGTGATTCACAGCTCGTTGCAGCTGGCGCTGAAGAACCTCGGGCTGGCGCGGATGATCAATCCGGCGGCGATCAAGCCCCTCTAAAGCGCTGACGGCCTCATCGCGAGCTTGCTCGCGATGAGGCCCGTCCTGGCAACATAAAGCTAAAGCCTGATCTCCACTTCCCCAAGATGCCCACCAAACGGCCCGAAACTCCTTTCGACCAAATGCCGTGAGCCATCCGCCTGCACAATCAACGCCGTACTCGCCCGCGTCCCATAACTCTGGCTGGCAATGAACACACTCGACAGCAACGTCTCGGTGGCCAGTCCCACTCCGGTATCCGGCAGCTCGGCAAACGGCGCGGTCTGCGCATCGCTCAACAACGCCAACAGCGCCTGAGGCCGCGGATCATCCAGTACCTCGTTCAATGCAGCCTTGGCCTTGAGCAACTTCGGCCACGGCGTGTCCAGCCCGGCATTGGATAACCCGTAGACCCCTGGGGCCAGCATCACCGCTTCCGATTCCCGTTGATTGAAGTGCCAGAGCTCGTTGGTATTGCCGACCAGCAGATTAAAGCCTCCATATTCCATCGAACGGGCGACAACGTCGGCTAAATAGTCGTCAATTGGCAATTCCCCGGTGAGAAATCGTGCGACCAGCTCCCCACGAGACTTGCGCCCTGGTGGTCGATGGGGGTCACGGATGTTGGTCAGCGCCGCAAAACGTCCGTTGGCACCAACACCGAGCCAGGTGCCACCGGCCTCGAGGTCGCGCCCCGCATGGACGTGCGGTACTTCGGGCCATGGTGCCAGAGGCAGGCTGGGGCGGGCGTAGAACTCATCGCGATTGGCCGCCACGACCAGCGGCCGGGCATGACCAGGGCGCCAGGCAAAAACAATCAGGCACATAAGGCTGTCCTTGTGTGTTTTTTGCTCACTCTACGCAGACATCGCTCATCGATCCATCGCCTTGCACAGTGGAGCTTGAGGCCATGCATCCGTTACCATGCCGCTCCGGTTTTGGGGATGCGGGCGCTACGACCATGGAATTTCTGCTCTATCTGGCGCTCGGCGCCTGTGCAGGTGTGCTCGCCGGGCTGTTTGGCGTGGGTGGCGGGATCATCATCGTCCCGGTGCTGGTGTTCAGCTTCCAGGCCCAAGGGTTCGATCCGTCGATTCTCACTCACCTGGCGGTGGGGACGTCCCTGGCGACGATCATTTTTACCTCGGTCAACGCGGTACGCGAGCATCACCGCCGTGGCGCCGTGCTTTGGCCGATATTCAGGTGGATGACCGTCGGCATTTTGATGGGTGCCGGGTTCGGCGCCCTGACAGCGGAAGCGATTTCCGGCCCCAACCTGCAGAAACTCATTGGTGTATTCGCCCTGGTGATCGCCGCTCAACTGGCGCTGGACGTAAAACCCAAAGCCAGCCGAACCGTACCGGGCAAACTCGGCCTGACCTTGGCCGGCAGCGTGATTGGCTGGGCTTCGGCGATTTTCGGCATTGGCGGCGGTTCGTTGACCGTGCCGTTCCTGACTTGGCGTAGCGTGCCGATGCAGCAAGCCGTGGCCACTTCATCGGCCTGCGGTCTGCCGATTGCCCTGGCCAGTGCATTAAGTTTCATGATTCTGGGCTGGCACGATCCGTTGCTCCCGGCCCATAGTCTCGGTTTCATTTATTTGCCGGCGTTGCTGGGCATTGCCCTGACCAGCATGGTGTTCGCCCGCTTGGGCGCGAGATTGGCTCACAGGTTGTCGCCGAAGTTGCTGAAACGGCTGTTTGCCGCTTTGCTGTTCTGCGTCGGCCTGAACTTTCTAGTCTGAAGCATCTGCTCTGACGGGCAGCGCAATCCTGGCTTAATCCTGAGGTGGCAGCGTCGCCCGGGAATTTTTAAGATTTGAACTCTAACGAGGAGTCGCAATGCTGCCTTACCCGCAGATCGACCCGGTGGCCCTGGCCATCGGTCCGCTGAAAATCCACTGGTACGGCCTGATGTACCTGATCGGCATCGGCGGCGCCTGGCTGCTGGCGTCCCGCCGGTTGAACCGCTTCGACCCGACCTGGACCAAGGAGAAACTCTCCGACATGGTGTTCTGGATGTCGATGGGGGTGATCGTCGGCGGGCGACTGGGTTATGTGCTGTTCTACGATCTGAGCGCTTATCTGGCCAACCCGACACTGATTTTCGAGGTGTGGAAGGGCGGCATGTCGTTCCACGGCGGTTTCATCGGCGTGATGCTGGCGGCGTTGTGGTTCGGTAAAAAGAACAACAAGTCGTTCTTCCAGCTGATGGATTTTGTTGCACCGATGGTGCCGATTGGCCTGGGTGCCGGGCGTATCGGCAACTTCATCAACGCCGAGTTGTGGGGCAAGCCGACCGACGTGCCGTGGGCGATGATCTTCCCGCCGTTCAGCGACCCGGCGCAGTTGCCGCGTCACCCGTCGCAGCTTTATCAGTTCGCCCTCGAAGGTGTGGCGCTATTCCTGATCCTCTGGCTGTTCTCGCGCAAGCCGCGACCCACCATGGCGGTCTCGGGGATGTTCGCACTGTTCTACGGCATCTTCCGTTTCATCGTCGAGTTCGTCCGCGTACCGGACGCGCAACTGGGCTATCTGGCCTGGAACTGGCTGACCATGGGGCAGGTGCTGTGCGTGCCGATGATCCTCGGCGGTCTGTTCCTGATCTGGCTGGCGTATCGCCGCGCTCCGGCGGCTCCAGCGGCAGCCGTATAAAATTCGAACCCCGCAGCGATGGCTGCGGGTTCAAGGACACAGGTAATTCATGAAGCAATATCTCGAACTGGTCGCCCACGTCATCAAGAACGGCACCAAGCAGGCCAACCGTACCGGCGTGAACACCATCAGTTTTCCCGGCGCGATGCTGCGTTATGACCTGCAGGAAGGTTTCCCGGCGATCACCACGCGCAAGATGGCGTTCAAGTCGGCCATCGGCGAAATGTGCGGGTTCCTGCGTGGCGTGAACAACGCTGCCGAATTCCGGGCATTGGGCTGCAAGGTCTGGGACCAGAACGCCAACGAAAACGCTCAGTGGCTGGCCAACCCGTTCCGCCAGGGCGAAGACGACCTCGGCGAAATCTACGGTGTGCAATGGCGCAAGTGGCCGGCGTACAAGCAGATCCCGCTCAGCAACCCGGCCGCCATCGAGCAGACCCTGAAGCAAGGCTATCGCCAGATCGCTGAAGGCGAAGAAAACGGCCAGGCCTACGTGGTGCTGTACAAGGCCATCGACCAGGTCCGCCAGTGCGTCGACACCATCATCAAAGACCCGGGCAGCCGTCGCATCCTGTTCCACGGCTGGAACTGCGCCCAACTGGATGAAATGGCCCTGCCGCCGTGCCACCTGCTGTACCAGTTCCACCCGAATGTCGAGACCAAAGAGATCTCTCTGACCCTCTACATCCGCTCCAACGACCTGGGCCTGGGCACGCCGTTCAACCTCACCGAAGGCGCTGCGCTGCTGAGCCTGATCGGTCGCCTGACGGGCTACACGCCGCGCTGGTTCACCTATTTCATCGGTGATGCCCACGTCTACGAAAATCACCTGGACATGCTTAACGAACAGCTCAAGCGCGAGCCGTTCCCGATGCCGAAACTGGTGATTTCCGACCGTGTGCCGGAGTTTGCCAAGACGGGCGTGTATAAGCCGGAATGGCTGGAGCTGGTGGAACCGGGCGATTTCTCCCTGGAAGGCTACGAGCACCACGCGCCGATGACCGCGCCGATGGCGGTTTAACGCCTCACGCCGTCCCCCTGTAGGAGCGAGCCTGCTCGCGATGGACGTGAACGATGACGCGTATTGTCTGAAAAAATGCGTCGTCCTTGAGTTCATCGCGAGCGAGCTCGCTCCTACAGGGGGTGGTTGGTGTTTTTAGTGGCCGTGACTACGGCCAACATGAGAATGCTCAACCTCCGTCGCCACAACCCCGCCGCTCACTTCCAGCCGTTGCAAGATCCCGCATTGATCGACACCCGGCCCTTCGCCACAGCGTTGGCGCAGGTCGAGCAGTTGTGCCTGCAAGGCCAGCAAGCCGTCGATCCGCGCCTTTACATGGTGGATGTGCTCGTCGATCAGCGCGTTGACGCTTTCGCACTGGTCCTGCGGACTGTCGCGAAATGCCAGCAGACTGCGGATTTCCTCGAGGGTCATGTCGAGGGTGCGACAGTTGCGAATGAAGGTCAGGCGCTCGGCGTGGGCCTGGGTGTAGACGCGATAATTGCCGTCACTGCGGGCTGGTTCCGGCAGAAGGTTCTCGCGCTCGTAGTAGCGGATCGTCTCCACGGCACAGTCCGTGAGCTTCGCCAATTCTCCAATCTTCATGAAAGCAATCTCCAAATCTCCAAAATGGGTGCTTGACCCTATAGTGGCTACAGGGTCTTTACTTGGCAACAGGCACTCTTATGGACGCAACCAATGAGCGATTCCCTGCACTCCCACAAACCCGGGGCTGAACACGAGCACAGCCACAAGCTCAAGCCCGTGCAAAAACATGGCCACGGCGGTCACGGCGATTCCTGCTGTTCATCCAGTGCGACGGCGCCAGCGATAATCATGCTGAACGAAGCACCGACGGCCGGGGCCAGGCTGAGCAGCTTTCGCATTGAAGCGATGGACTGCCCGACCGAGCAGTCGCTGATCCAGAATAAGCTAAGCAAGATGACCGGCGTGCAGCAGCTGGAGTTCAATCTGATTAATCGTGTGCTGGGCGTGACCCACGATTTGCCCGGTATCGAGCCGATCATCGAGGCCATACAGTCCTTGGGCATGCATGCCGAGCCGCTGGACCAGGGGGCTGAAACGCCGACGCCGGTGCCCCGGAAAAAGCCATGGTGGCCTCTGGCGATGTCCGGTATTGGTGCAATTCTGGCTGAAGTCATCCACTTCACCGGTTCCGCGCCGAACTGGGTGGTGGCGGTTATTGCGCTGGTATCGATCCTCAGCGGTGGTCTCGGCACCTACAAAAAAGGCTGGATCGCCCTTAAAAACCGCAACCTGAACATCAATGCGTTGATGAGCATTGCCGTGACCGGCGCGGTGCTGATCGGCCAGTGGCCGGAAGCGGCCATGGTGATGTTCCTGTTCACCGTGGCCGAGTTGATCGAAGCCCGGTCCCTGGACCGCGCGCGCAACGCCATCGGCGGCCTGATGCAGATGACCCCGGACACGGCAACGGTGTTGCAGGCTGACGGGAGCTGGCTTGAGCAGGACGTCAAAACCATTGGGCTCGGCGCGCGGGTACGGACCCGTCCCGGTGAGCGCATCGGCCTGGACGGCGAAGTGCTGTCCGGTCGCTCGACCATCGATCAGGCGCCAATCACCGGTGAAAGCCTGCCGGTGGAGAAAACCGTCGGCGACAAAGTATTCGCTGGCACCATCAATCAGGCTGGCTCACTGGAATACGCGGTGACTGCCGCGGCGGATAACTCGACCCTGGCGCGCATCATCCACGCCGTCGAGCAGGCCCAAGGGGCGCGGGCGCCGACCCAGCGTTTTGTTGACAGCTTCTCGAAAATCTACACCCCGGCGGTGTTCGTCCTGGCCTTGGCCGTGGCGGTAATCCCGCCATTGTTCATGGGCGCGTTGTGGTTTGACTGGATCTACCGAGCGCTGGTGCTGCTGGTGGTGGCCTGCCCGTGTGCGCTGGTGATTTCCACGCCAGTGACCATCGTCAGCGGCCTCGCGGCGGCAGCGCGCAAAGGCATTCTGGTCAAGGGTGGCGTCTATCTGGAGGGTGGTTACAAGCTCGACGCCCTGGCCCTGGACAAGACCGGCACCATCACCCACGGCAAACCGGTGCAGACCGATTACCTGTCGCTGGACCCGACTGCGGACGAATCGGCACCCGCCATTGCCGCCGCGCTGGCCGGGCGCTCGGATCACCCGGTTTCCCTGGCCATCGCCAAAGCGGCTGTGGATAAGCAAATCGCGCGACTGATTGTGGATAACTTTGAAGCGCTTGGCGGGCGCGGTGTACGCGGCGAGATCAACGGCCAGCTCTACCATTTGGGCAACCATCGCCTGGTGGAGGATCTGGGGCTGTGCTCGCCTGCGCTGGAAGAAAAACTGTTCGCCCTGGAAAAACAGGGCAAGTCGGTGGTGCTGCTGCTGGATTCGTCCGGCCCGTTGGCGCTGTTCGCTGTCGCCGATACGGTAAAAGAGTCCAGCCGCGAAGCCATCCGGCAATTGCATGATCTGGGCATCAAAACCTTGATGCTGACCGGCGATAACGTCCACACCGCGCAAGCGATTGCTGAGCAGGTCGGCATCGACGAGGCCAGGGGCGACCTGTTGCCGGGTGACAAATTGCAGGCTATCGAGGCCCTTTATGCCCAAGGGCACCGGGTTGGCATGGTCGGTGATGGCATCAACGACGCCCCGGCACTGGCGCGTTCAGAGATCGGTTTCGCCATGGCCGCCGCTGGCACCGATACTGCCATCGAGACCGCCGATGTCGCCCTGATGGACGATGATCTTCGCAAGATCCCGGCATTCATTCGCCTGTCGCGGCAGACATCCAGCATCCTCAAGCAGAACATCGCCCTGGCATTGGTCATTAAGGCGATCTTTCTTGGGGTAACCTTCGCCGGGGTCGCTACCATGTGGATGGCAGTGTTCGCCGACATGGGCGTGAGTCTGTTGGTGGTGTTCAACGGTTTGCGCCTTCTGCGCAAATAAAGGATGAGGGAAGGTTGTGCTGAGTGCCGAGCTGAAGGCGTTTTACATGGTGGCCCGCCTGGGCAGTATTACCCAGGCTGCAAAAAAGCTCGGCCTGAGCCAACCGACGGTGACGACGCAAATCCGCAACCTCGAAAGCCAGTATTCGGTCGAGCTGTTCTACCGTGGTGGCCGCCGTCTCAGCGTCAGCGAAGAAGGTGCGCGGCTGTTGCCGATGGTCAAGGCGCTGATGCAGCAGGAAGCCGACATCGAGTTTTTCCTGCGTAACAGCGGCCAGGTCCAGGGCACATTGCGCATTGCCGCCACGGCGCCGTATTACATCCTCGACCTGGTGAAAACGTTTCGCGAGCGCCTGCCGCAGGTTGAGGTCTCGGTGGAAATCGGCAACTCCCAGCAGGTGCTCGAAGCGCTGGAAGATTACCGGGTCGATGTCGCCGCATCGTCGCAGCTGCTCGATGATGCGCGGCTGGTGCGCCGGGTACTCGGCAGCGATCCGCTGGTGCTGGCGGTGCATCGCAATCATCCGCTGGCGGTTCACGATCACGTACCGCTCGGCGCCTTGGCCGGGCATACCCTGTTGATGCGCGAACCGGGCTCGACCACCCGACGCCTGACCGAAGAGTTGCTGGCCAGCGCTGGAGTGGGTTTTGGGCCGCTGCTGGAGATCGGCAGCCGCGAATCGATCCGCGAAGCGGTGCTGCGCAATATCGGCATCAGCATCATTGCCCGCCAGGAAGTGCCCCACGATCCGCAATTGCGGGTGCTGACCATCGAGAATGCGCCGCAGATACCCGAATATCTGTACTGCCTCAAGGAGCGCAAAGGCGCGCGGCTACCGGCGGCGTTCCTGGGGTTGGCGCAGGAAATGGCGCCGGCCTGAGATTTGTGGTGCCTGTCCTGGCCTCATCGCTGGCAAGCCAGCGCCTACAGGGAGTGCGATAACTTGTAGGAGCTGGCTTGCCAGCGATGGCGTCAGTCCTGACAACACAGAACTTGAACCAAAATCCTCGAATACCACTATCGGCAGTTTTTGCCTTACTGCCACATGACGGACTCATTACAACTCTAGGATGGCCCCATCTGCTAGATGAGGTCCGTCCATGAACAACTCGATCACAACTGCCCTGACCAACCCCGGCGCACCGATGAAGGTGCGCGGCGTACAGAAACGTTTTGGCGCTTTCACGGCGCTGGATAACGTTTCCCTTGATGTCGCGGCCGGTGAACTGGTGTGCCTGCTGGGCCCGTCGGGCTGTGGCAAAACCACCTTGCTGCGCTGCATCGCCGGTCTGGAAAAGCAGGACAGCGGCGAGTTGTACCTCGGTGATCGCGACGTTTCCCACCTGGCACCCCAGGCGCGGGACTACGGCATTCTGTTCCAGTCCTACGCGTTGTTCCCCAATCTCACCGTCGAAGCGAACATTGCCTACGGCCTCGCGGGCAATGGGCGTGATCAGGTTCGCCAACGTGTCGGTCAAATGCTGGAATTGGTTGGCCTGAGCGGCAGCGAGAAAAAATACCCGGGCCAGTTGTCCGGCGGCCAGCAACAACGCGTCGCCCTGGCTCGTGCCCTGGCCCCGGCGCCTTCACTGTTGCTGCTCGACGAGCCGATGTCGGCCCTCGATGCCCGGGTACGTGAGCATCTGTGCACCGAACTGCGTCAACTGCAACGCAACCTCGGCATCACCACCCTGATGGTTACCCACAATCAGGACGAAGCCATGCTGATGGCCGACCGCATCGCCGTGATGAACAACGGCAAGGTCGAGCAATACGCCACGCCGCAGGAAATCTACAACCGTCCGGCCACGCCATTCGTGGCCGAGTTCGTCGGCCAGGGCAACTGGTTGCCGTTCCAGCGCAGCAGCGACAGCCACGCCCGGGTCGGCGGGATGAACGTGCGTCTGGCCGATGGCGGCGCCAAGACCGCGTCGGGCCGTTTGTTCTGCCGTCCGGAAGCGATCAACGTCAACCCGCTGGTGCACGAGGAAAACCTGTTCCCGGCCAAGGTTCGTGAAATCACCTTCCTCGGTAACCGCTGCCGCATGAGCTTCGAACTCGATCATTTGCCGGGCCATGCGCTGTTGGCGGAGCTGGCACCGGAAGCCATGCCGCGCCTTGGCGCCCAGCAGATCATGGTTGCCTTGCCGCCGCGCAGCCTGCAGGTGTTTGCCTGATGAGCGCGAACATCGCGCTGCCGCTGCCGCAAAAGCAGGTTCGGCAGATATCCCGTGCCGAGATCGGTGACCGGCTGTTCGTGGTCGGCGGCAAGGTCCTGCTGCTGGTGTTGCTCGGCGTCGCCGTGTTGATGCCGTTGCTGGCGATCTTCTGGCGTGGTTTCAGCGCCGAGGCCGGGCAGGGCGGTGGCTGGCTCGCAGCGAAAGAATTGGTAACCAGCGAAAATTTTCACTGGTTGCTCGGTAACAGCCTGAAGGTTTCCCTCAGCGTCGCCGCCATTGTCGTACCGCTGGCCTATCTGTTTGCCTACGCCCTGCAACGCACCTTGATTCCGGGCAAAGGCATCTGGCGCGGCATCTCATTGCTGCCATTGATGGCGCCGTCGATGTTGCCCGGCATCGCACTGGTTTACCTGTTCGGCAACCAGGGCATGTTGCGTGGCCTGCTCTCGGACAACATCTACGGCTTCTGGGGCATTGTGCTCGGTGAGGTGATCTACACCTTCCCGCATGCCCTGATGATTCTGCTGTCGGCCTTGTCCCTGGCCGATGCGCGACTGTTCGATGCCGCCTCCAGCATGGGCGCCAGTCCGGCAAAAGCATTCCGCAGCATCACCTGGCCGGCAACCCGTCAGGCAGTGTTCGCCGCGTTCTGCCTGGTGTTCACCCTGACCATCACCGATTTTGGTGTGCCCGTGGTGGTCGGTAGCGACTATCAAGTGCTGGCGCTGGAAGCCTACAAGGCTGTGGTGGGTCAGCAACAGTTCGGCCGCGGTGCGTTGATCGGCATGGTGTTGCTGTTGCCCGCGCTGTTCAGCTTCGGGGTCGATGCCTGGTTGCGTCGACGTCATGGTGACTCCATGAGCGGCCGCGCCCAAGTGTTCAAACCCGCGCCATCGAAACTGCGTGATGGTTGCTACCTGGCCATCGTGCTGCTGATCAGCGCGGCGTTGCTGCTGGTGTTCGGCATGGCGGTGTTCTCGTCCCTGGTGAAGTTCTGGCCGTACAACCTGTCGCTGTCGCTCAACCATTACCAGTTCAACGAAACGGCCGGTGGCGGCTGGCTGGCCTACGGCAACAGCTTGAAGATGGCCATGGGCACGGCGTTGATCGGCAGCTTGCTGATCTTCACCGGCGCCTACCTGATGGAAAAAACCAAGGGTCAGCGCGGCCTGAACTTGACCTTGCGCATGCTCAGCTTCGTCCCGATGGCGGTGCCGGGCCTGGTACTGGGGTTGGGTTACGTCTTTTTCTTCAACCTCACCGGCAACCCGCTGCATGTGCTCTACGGCACCATGACCCTGCTGGTCGTCTGCACCATTGCGCACTATTTGACCACCGCGCAAATGACCGCCACCACCGCGCTGCGTCAACTCGACGCCGAGTTCGAAGCCGCCGCGCTGTCGCTCAAGGCACCGCTGTACCGCCACTACCTGCGGGTCACCGTGCCGATCTGTCTGCCGGCGTTGCTGGACATCGTGCGCTACCTGTTCGTCTCGGCCATGACCACTGTCTCGGCGGCGATCTTCCTCTATAGCCCCGACACCATCCTCGCGGCGGTGGCGGTGCTGAACATGGACGACGCTGGCAACGTCGGCGGTGCGGCCGCGATGTCGACCCTGATCCTGATTACCTCGGCGGGCGTGTCCCTGCTGCTGGCCTGGGCTTCGCGCGGTTTGCTGCGCCGCTCACAAGCCTGGCGGCAGACCGCGCCCGGTCATTGAATCTGCACAACCCCTCAACTCAAAAAACAGGAAAAGATCATGTTCAAGCCTATGGCCCTGGCCGCTGCTGTCCTCACCGCTTTCAGCCTGAACGCCTTTGCGGCGAAAACCGAGTTGACGGTGTACACCGCCCTCGAAGCCGAACAACTGAAGACCTACAAAGAGGCTTTCGAGAAGGCCAACCCGGACGTCGAAATCAAGTGGGTGCGCGATTCCACCGGCATCATCACCGCCAAACTGCTGGCCGAAAAAGAACGCCCGCAGGCTGACGCCGTGTGGGGCCTGGCGGCTTCCAGCCTGGCGATCCTCGATCAGCAAGGCATGCTGCAGAGCTACGCGCCGAAGGACCTGGGCAAGATCGGCGGCAACTACCGCGACGCTGCCAACCCGCCAGCCTGGGTCGGCATGGACGTCTGGGCCGCGACCATTTGCTTCAACACCGTCGAAGCCGAAAAGCAGGGCCTGACCAAGCCCGTGAGCTGGCAGGACCTGACCAAGCCTGAGTACAAAGGCAAGATCGTCATGCCGAACCCGGCCTCGTCCGGCACCGGCTTCCTCGATGTCAGCGCCTGGTTGCAAACCTTCGGCGAGAAGCAGGGCTGGGCCTACATGGACGGCCTGCACCAGAACATCGGCCAGTATGTTCACTCCGGTTCAAAGCCTTGCAAACTGGCGGCGGCTGGCGAATTCCCGATCGGTATTTCCTTCGAATACCCGGCGGTTCAACTCAAGCGCCAGGGCGCACCGCTGGACATCATCCTGCCGAAGGAAGGCCTGGGCTGGGAGATCGAAGCGACTGCCGTGATCAAGGGCACTGCCCACGAGGAAGCGGCGAAGAAACTGGCTGACTTCTCCGCCAGCCCTGAGGCGATGGAACTCTACAAAGAAAACTTCGCCGTACTCGCCCAGCCTGGCATCGCCAAGCCGCAGACCGAATTGCCGGCGGACTACGAACAGCGTCTGATCAAGAACGACTTCGCCTGGGCGTCGAAGAATCGCGACGAGATCCTGACCGAATGGCGCAAGCGCTATGACGGCAAGTCCGAGAAAGTGGCGGTCAAGTAAGATCTTTATCGGCTGAAAGGGCCTCATCGCTGGCAAGCCAGCTCCTACAGGGTTCGCGTCGTACTTGTAGGAGCCGGCTTGCTGGCGATGGCGGTTTTGAATTCAGGACACTTCTAGATGACACAACACAACGACATGCTGATCGTCGGCGCCGGCATCCTGGGTTTGTCCCACGCGTATGCCGCCGCCAAACGCGGTCTGAAGGTCACGGTTTTCGAGCGCAGCGAAACGCCTGTCGGCGCTTCGGTGCGTAACTTCGGCCAGGCACTGGTCACCGGCCAGCCGCCGGGGCCGATGCTCGAACTGGCCCGCGCCAGTCGCGGAATCTGGGGCGATTGGGCGCAACTCGCCGGCCTGCAACTCAAGCGCAACGGCTCGTACCTGTTCGCCCGCACCGAGGCGCAAGAGCAGTTGCTGGAAGCCTTCTGCGAAGGCCGTGCGGTTGAACACGGCTACCGTGTCGACCTGCTGCGCGGCGCCGCGTTACGCGACTTGTACGGCGGTCAGTTCCGCCATCACCGTGCAGCGCTGCATGGCATGGACGACCAGCAGCTGTATTCGCGCGAAGCGATTCCGGCACTGATCGACTTCCTGCGACGCGACCTGGGCGTCAAGTTTCACTTCTCTACCCTGGTGCGCGATATCGAGCCGGGCCGCCTGCACAGCACCGCTGGCAGCTTCAATGCCGAGCAGATCATCGTCTGTTCCGGCCACGATTATCAGACCTTGCTAGCCGAGCAGATCGCCGAACTCGACCCGCAAATCTGCCGTCTTCAAATGCTTCGCGCTCGACCGCAGACCAATCTGAACCTGCAACATGCATTGCTCACCGGATTGAGTTGCGTGCACTACGGTGCCTTCGCTGATTTGCCGGAAGCTGCAGCGGTACAGGCCGAGATTTTGCGGCACGCGCCGCACTTGCATGAAAACGGCATCCACCTGTTGATCAGCCCGACGCCCTATGGCGAGTTGATCATTGGCGATTCGCACCATTACGGCAGCGATCCGTCGCCCTTCAATGTCGAGCAGGTCGACGACTGGATGATCGAACTGGCCGAACAGACCCTGGGCTGCAAGGTGCAAGTGGTCGAGCGCTGGCAGGGGGTCTATGGTTCACGGGGGCCGGGACCGTTCTCGTTCCTGCGTCCGGCAGAAGGCCTGAGCGTGGCGTTGATGCACACCGGTGTCGGCATGAGCGTCGGGCCGGCGATGGCGGAACGCAATGTTGCCACCGTATTGGAGGAAATCTGATGCTGCGTGAAGAGCAAGTGATTGCCGAGGTGTTCGGTTTGTACGAGCGCTTTGGCGACAGCGACTACATCGGCGAGCCGGTGTCGCAGATCGAGCACATGTCCCAGGCTGCGCAATTGGCCATGGCCGAGGGCTTCGACGATGAAGTGGTGCTCGCGGCGTTTTTCCACGACATCGGGCATATCTGCGCCGAAAGCGCGGAGAACATGGGCGGCTTTGGCGTGGTCAGCCATGAGCGTCTGGGCGCGGACTATCTGCGTCGCGCTGGCTTCAGCGAGCGCATGGCGCGGCTGGTCGAATACCACGTACAGGCCAAGCGTTATCTGACGCTGAAAGAGCCGGGGTACTACGAGCGCTTGAGTGAAGCCAGCCGCCGCACCCTGGAATATCAGGGTGGGGTGATGACGGCTGAAGAGGCTGAGGCGTTCGAACAGGATCCACTGTGTGCCGTGAGTCTGCGCATGCGCCAGTGGGATGAACTGGCGAAAGAGATGCACGTGCCGGTGATTGATCTTGGTCTTTTAAAGGAAAAGGCATTGCGCCTTTTGGCTGCATAGAAATGTGAGACCGAGGTGCTGCCATCGCGGGCAAGCCCGCGATGGCGTCGGATCAGGCGCTACAACTCTGCGGCCAACACCTCGATCTGCTCCTGCCGCTCCGCCTGATTCAACTTCGGATGAGGATTGAGCGACGACCATTGCGGATGCGCCCGTGCCTTGTTCAGCGCTTCGGGCAGTTTGCCTTCGCGCCAGGTTTTATCCTGTGGCGTGGCGACCTGAATACTGTCCATCGCTGCGTGCCCACGGGCATTGAGCGCTTGCAGCAATTGCCGTTGGCGCAGCGCCAACAGGCGCAGCACGTCGTCATCCACCGTCAGCTCGCGCTGGCCCTTGATCTTGCCCAGCAAACGGCTGCCATAGCTGCGCGCGGTTTGCAGAGCGCCGCCAGCGATGGCGCCGGCCAGTGCGGCGGCGCCGAGGGTAATCCCTCCCACCAGCAAATCGACCCCGGCCCCAGCAGCCGCGCCAGCAGCGATTCCGCCACCGACGCGCACACCCAGTTGCTTCAGGGTTTCCGGGTTGAACAGGTCATCGCCCCAACGACCGTCGAGCAGCGGCAAATCGCTGGCAGCGGCATCCTGTGGGCGGAAGGCGTAGAGCTTGAGCAGGGACTCGACACAGCGCTGCTCACGCTGGCGCACGGCTTTGCGCAGTTCGCTGATCGCCTGTTGTTCCTGTTCGGCTTCACTGACCACGCTGCGCCGGCAGGCCGCGCAATCGATCAGCAGTTCGGCAATCAATCGCTCTGCGCTTTGTTGGCGAGCCAGACGCTGGGCTTGCTGATCGGCGATCAGGCGTTCCAGTTGCGGCCGCGCGGTTTCCAGCAGCAAGGCGAGACTTTCATAGAGTCGGCGTTCGCCATCCTCTGGCGGCGCGACGCTATCGAAGCGCACCAGGGCATGCAGGCCCAGCCGTGCCAGCGCTTCACGCCATGCCGGTTCGCGGTGGTTGGCGCTGCTGACGAAATTCAGCACCGGCAGCAAGGGTTTGCCGCAACTGGCCAGCACTTCCAGTTCGTCGCGATACTTGGCCAGCACCGGTTCCCGGGCGTCGATCACATAGAGACCGGCATCCGACGCCAGCAACTGGCGCAGCACCTTGGCCTCCTGTTCGAAGCGTTGCCGGGCTTCGCTGCCATCGAGGAAACGCGCCAGGCGTGCCGGGCCGTCGAGGCGTTCGCCGGGGCGCTCCAGGCGTTCGAGATAATCGAGCAGGGCGATGGCGTCTTCCAGGCCGGGGGTGTCATAGAGGTCGAGCAGCGGCTCACCGTCCACCGACAACCGTGCGCCCTCGACATGTCGCGTGGTGCTGGGGCGATGGGACACTTCACCGAAGCCAACGTCGCGAGTCAGGGTGCGCAGCAAAGAAGTTTTGCCGACATTGGTGTGGCCGACCACGGCGAGTTTCAGAGGCTGCATCCGAGTGTCAGTCATGGCCCGTCTCCAGCCAGTTCATCGGTGCGCAATCGGCAAAGGGCAACTCAAGCTGTTGCAGCGCCACGTGCCAGTCACCCAGGCGCTCGGCGTCCAGCGCTTCACCGGGCGGTGCCTGCAATAACCACACGCGGGTGGCGCTGGCGCTGCGGGCCAGTTCGGCGATCAAGGCCAGGCTGCCGCGATCCGGCGAGCGCCGTGGGTCGCAGGCGATGGCCAGGCGCGCCGCAGGGAAACGGCTCAGTTGTTCGAGGAGTTTGTGCCGCGATTCGCGACTGTCGAGGATGCCGGCGTTGCTCACGTTTTTCGGCAATTGCGGTGGCCACGGGCGGTCGTCGTCCAGTTCGATGGCGACCAACAGCGCGCCGTCGCTTTGTTGTTCACTGACGCCGCTTTCCACGCGATGAAGTTGCGCCGGTGCCGCATCGCTGACACCGAGGCGTTCGCTGGTGGGCATCAAGCGTTCGCGCAGTTGTGCGTAACCGGGCAGGTTCAAATCCAGGCGCAGGACCGTTTTCCCCGCCTTCCAGCGCCACAGGCAAAACAGCGCGAGCAGCAGGCGCGGCAATACGCCGTAGACCAGCAGCACCCCCACCAGCCACGCGGCCCAGGCCTGCCGGGCGCTTTCGATGTTCAATGCGGCATCACCGCTGGCGCGGATCATCTCCTCGGTCGGCACGCTGAAGCCGATCAGGGCCGGTAGCGCGCCAAGCGCCTGCGTGACGGCGATAAAGGTGTCGGCACTGAGGATCGTGGTTTCCCAGACGAAGCCGTAGCGTCGGGTCGCCATCAGTGTCAGCAGAATTACCAAGGCACTGAGCATCGCCAGCAACCACAGGCCGTTGACCAGCACGCCGATGGCCCAGCGATTGAGTTTCTGCCGTTGCAACAATAGGAGCAGGGCCGGTGCCAGTTGTGCGGCTTTGGCATCCCGGGCGAGTTTTTCACTGAGCCATAGCCACAGTCGTCCGAGGCTGGCGCCGTGTTCGCCGGCAAACACCAGCCCCAGGGCCCAGCTCAGCAGCAGGATCAGATTGAGCCCGAGCAGGCTGCCCAAGGCCCAGAACACGTTCACCGGGTGCAGGCCGTCGCCCATTGCAGCGAAGGCCAGGCCGGCGCCGCTGATCACGGCCAGCACCGCCATAACGATCAGCGCCAGGCGTGCGCCTTGCAGCCAGTGTTTGAGGGCCGCAGCCAAGCCATCGCGTTCAGCCAGCCACAGGGCCCGGCGTTGAATGCGCGACGGCAAATCGCCGCCCGCGCTGCGGGCCAGTCGGTTGGCTTCAAGGTCTTCCAGGGGGCCTGCGTGTTCTTCGCGCAGGCGGATGGTTTCTGTCAGCCAGAGGGTATTGAGTTCAGTCACGCGGCATCCCGTCGCTTAATTGAGCTGTGAGCATAACCGCTGTGACGCTTATCGGCGAAAGCGAGGCTCTGGTATCCTCGCCGGCATGACTAAATCACTCCCCCTCAGCCTGATCGCGGCCCTCGGTGAAAACCGCGTGATCGGCGTCGACAACAGCATGCCCTGGCACCTGCCGGGGGACTTCAAATATTTCAAGGCCACCACCCTCGGCAAGCCGATCATCATGGGTCGCAAGACCTGGGATTCCCTCGGTCGTCCGCTGCCGGGTCGTTTGAATATCGTGGTCAGCCGTCAGACGGATCTGGTGCTCGAAGGCGCCGAGGTTTACCCGTCGCTGGAAGCCGCGATGGTTCGCGCCGAAGCATGGGCGAAGGAACAGGGCGTCGATGAGCTGATGCTGATTGGCGGGGCGCAGTTGTATGTGCAAGGACTGGCCCAGGCAGATCGGTTGTATCTGACCCGCGTGGCGTTGAGCCCGGAAGGGGATGCGTGGTTTCCGGAGTTTGATTTGAGCCAGTGGAAACTGGTTTCGAATGTTCCGAATCCGGCGGAGGGCGACAAGCCGGCGTACAACTTTGAGGTTTGGGAGAAGGCCTAAAAGCATCGCTGGCAAGCCAGCTCCTACAGGATGTGTGTTGATCGCGGATTTGCGTACGACACAACCCTTGTAGAAGCTGGCTTGCCAGCGATAGCGGTCTGACTGACGCTACTTAAGCCTGCGCCAACGCCGAATGCTCATCCGCATCCAGCAGTTCTTTATCAGTCTGCTGCATCACCTGGCTGGTAATCGCCCCGGCCGTCATCGACCCACTGACGTTCAACGCCGTACGCCCCATATCAATCAGCGGCTCGACCGAAATCAGCAACGCCACCAGTGATACCGGCAAACCCATCGCCGGCAGCACGATCAACGCGGCAAAGGTCGCGCCGCCACCGACACCGGCCACACCGGCCGAACTCAGGGTCACAATCGCCACCAGCGTTGCGATCCACAATGGGTCCAACGGGTTGATACCCACGGTTGGCGCCACCATCACCGCCAGCATCGCCGGGTACAGACCGGCACAGCCATTCTGGCCGATGGTCGCACCGAACGAAGCGGCGAAACTGGCGATGGACTGCGGGATGCCCAGGCGACTGGTTTGCGCTTCGATGCTCAACGGAATCGTCGCAGCGCTGGAGCGGCTGGTGAAGGCAAACGTGAGCACCGGCCAGATCTTGCGGAAGAAGCGCAGGGGATTGATCCCGGCGGCCGATACCAGCACGCCATGGACCACGAACATCAGGCCCAGGCCGATATAGGACACCACCACAAAACTGCCGAGCTTGATGATGTCTTGCAGGTTGGAACCCGCGACCACTTTGGTCATCAGCGCCAGCACGCCGTACGGGGTCAGCTTCATCACCAGGCGCACCAGACGCATCACCCAGGCTTGCAGGGTGTCGATGGCGTTGATCACTTTCTGACCTTTCTCGGCATCATCCTTGAGCAATTGCAGGGCCGCGACACCGAGGAACGCAGCGAAAATCACCACACTGATGATCGACGTCGGCTTGGCCCGCGCCAAATCGGCGAACGGGTTTTGCGGAATGAACGACAGCAACAGCTGCGGCACATTCAGGTCGGCGACCTTGCCGGCGTAGTCAGTCTGGATGGTTTGCAGGCGCGCCATTTCCTGGGTGCCGGCCACCAAGCCTTCGGCGGTCAGGCCGAACAGGTTGGTCAGGCCAATGCCGATCAACGCCGCAATAGCCGTGGTGAACAGCAGCGTGCCGATGGTCAGGAAGCTGATCTTGCCCAGCGATGAAGCGTTATGCAGGCGGGCCACGGCGCTGAGGATCGAGGCGAACACCAGCGGGATCACGATCATTTGCAGCAATTGCACATAACCGTTGCCCACCAGATCGAACCAGCCGATCGAGGCTTTCAGTACCGGGTTACCGGCGCCGTAGACAGTGTGCAAGGCCACGCCGAACGCCACACCCAGCACCAGGGCGAGCAGGACTTTTTTCGCCAGGCTCCAAGTGGTGTGGCGGGTTTGTGCCAGGCCCAGGAGCAGGGCGAGGAACACCAGCAGATTGAGAATCAGCGGCAGATTCATTGGAACTCCCATTAGACATGTGCCAACTGCCTTCCAGGGCAGCTGCGAACCGGTAAGCCTAACAGCTTGAAAACTAATGAATTAATATCAAAAACATCTTGTGACTGTCGTTTTTGGAATAAGCGCATGTCGCTGTCGGGGATGCAACTGGCGCAAAAAGGATTCGTACGGTCGCTGACAGACGAGGACTGTCACACTTATTTGTTAGCGTCGATGTCTTTCATTCAGGGAGATATGCACATGAAGTTCGCACCGAAATTTCTGGCTGCAGCAATTTGCCTCGGCCTTGCCGGCCAAGTTCTCGCAACGGATCTGAAACACTGGCCGGCCGATCAGGCCAAGGCGCTGGACGCGATGATCGCGGCTAACGCCAACAAGGGTAACTATGCGGTGTTCGACATGGACAACACCAGTTACCGCTACGACCTCGAAGAGTCGTTGCTGCCGTTCATGGAGAACAAAGGCCTGATCACCCGCGACAAGCTCGATCCCTCCCTGAAGCTGATGCCGTTCAAAGACACTGCCGATCACAAGGAAAGCCTGTTCAGCTACTACTACCGTCTCTGCGAAGTCGACGACATGGTCTGCTACCCATGGGTCGCCCAGGTGTTCTCCGGCTTTACGCTCAAGGAACTCAAGGGCTACGTCGATGAACTGATGGCGTCCGGCAAACCGGTACCGGCGACTTATTACGAAGGCGACGTGGTCAAGAAGCTCGACGTCAATCCGCCGAAGATCTTCACCGGCCAGCAAGAGCTGTACAACAAGCTGATGGAGAACGGCATCGAGGTCTACGTGATGACCGCCGCCTCCGAAGAACTGGTGCGCATGGTCGCGGCCGATCCGAAGTACGGCTACAACGTCAAACCGCAGAACGTGATCGGCGTGTCGCTGCTGCTCAAGGATCAAAAAACCGGCGAATTGACCACCGCGCGCAAGCAGATCACCGCCGGTAAATATGACGAGAAGGCCAACCTCGGCCTGGAACTGACCCCGTACCTGTGGACCCCGGCGACCTGGATGGCCGGCAAGCACGCGGCGATCCTGACTTACATCGATGAGTGGAAAAAACCTGTTCTCGTGGGCGGCGACACCCCGACCAGCGACGGCTACATGCTGTTCCACAGTGTTGACGTGGCCAAGGGCGGCATCCACTTGTGGGTCAACCGCAAGGACAAGTACATGACCCAGATCCAAGGCATGATGGCCAAGAACGCGGCGGCCCAGGCCAAGGAAGGGTTGACGGTGACTGCCGACAAGAACTGGGTGATCGTCAAGCCGGAAGAAATCCAGTAACAGTGTAGGAGCGAGCTTGCTCGCGATGGTCGTTAACGATAACGTTGGAAACCTGACACCCAGCGGCGTTCTCCAGTCCATCGCGAGCAGGCTCGCTCCTACAGATGAAAGGTGACTGGCAGAAACAAAAATGCCCCGCACTTGGCGGGGCATTTTCATGTTCGACGGTTAACGCTTACAGCCCGTCAAGCATCGCCTTGTTACGCACAGCGCCCTTGTCGGCACTGGTGGCCAGCAGGGCATAGGCTTTCAACGCGGTGGTCACTTTACGTGGACGCACTTCCACCGGTTTCCAGCCCTTCTTGTCCTGCTCGACCCGGCGTTCAGCCAGTTCTTCGTCGCTGACCAACAGGTTGATCGAGCGGTTCGGGATGTCGATCAACACCTTGTCGCCGTCCTGCACCAGACCAATCGCGCCGCCGGCAGCCGCTTCAGGCGAAGCGTGGCCGATGGACAGGCCAGAAGTACCGCCGGAGAAACGGCCGTCGGTGAGCAGGGCGCAGGCTTTGCCCAGGCCTTTGGATTTCAGGTACGAGGTCGGGTAGAGCATTTCCTGCATGCCCGGGCCGCCTTTCGGGCCTTCGTAGCGAATGATGACGATATCGCCTTCCTTCACTTCGTCGGCGAGGATGCCGCGCACGGCGCTGTCCTGGCTTTCGAAGATCTTCGCGTTGCCTTCGAACACGTGGATCGACTCGTCGACGCCGGCGGTTTTCACCACGCAGCCGTCCAGGGCGATGTTGCCGTAGAGCACGGCCAGGCCGCCTTCTTGCGAGTAAGCGTGTTCGACACTGCGGATGCAGCCGTTTTCACGGTCGTCGTCCAGGGTGTCCCAACGGGTCGACTGGCTGAACGCGGTTTGCGTCGGGATGCCCGCAGGACCGGCCTTGAAGAAGTGATGCACGGCTTCATCGTTAGTCTGGGTGATGTCCCACTTGGCGATGGCTTCTTCCATGCTGCGGCTGTGCACGGTCGGCAACTGGGTGTGCAACAGGCCGCCACGGGCCAGCGAGCCGAGGATGCTGAAGATCCCGCCTGCGCGGTGCACGTCTTCCATGTGGTACTTCTGGATGTTCGGCGCAACCTTGCACAGTTGCGGCACGTGTCGGGACAGACGGTCGATGTCGCGCAGGTCGAAATCGATCTCGGCTTCCTGGGCGGCGGCCAGCAAGTGCAGGATGGTGTTGGTGGAACCGCCCATGGCGATGTCCAGGGTCATCGCGTTCTCGAACGCCTGGAAGTTGGCGATGTTGCGCGGCAACACCGACTCGTCGTTATCAAAGTAGTAACGCTTGCACAGCTCGACGATGGTGCGGCCGGCCTGCAGGAACAGCTGCTCGCGGTCGCTGTGGGTGGCCAGGGTCGAACCGTTGCCCGGCAATGCCAGGCCCAGCGCTTCGACCAGGCAGTTCATCGAGTTGGCGGTGAACATGCCGGAGCAAGAGCCGCAAGTCGGGCAGGCGCTGCGCTCGTACTCAGCGACTTTCTCGTCAGAAGCGCTGGAGTCGGCGGCGATCACCATGGCATCGACCAGGTCGAGGCCGTGGGAGGCGAGTTTGGTCTTGCCGGCTTCCATCGGGCCGCCGGAGACGAAGATCACCGGGATGTTCAGGCGCAGGGACGCCATCAGCATGCCGGGGGTGATCTTGTCGCAATTGGAAATGCAGACGATCGCATCGGCGCAGTGGGCGTTGACCATGTATTCGACGGAGTCGGCAATGATCTCGCGGCTCGGCAGCGAATACAGCATGCCGTCGTGGCCCATGGCGATGCCGTCATCGACAGCGATGGTGTTGAATTCCTTTGCCACGCCGCCAGCGCGTTCGATCTCGCGGGCGACCAGTTGGCCCAGGTCTTTGAGGTGCACGTGGCCCGGTACGAACTGGGTGAAGGAGTTGGCAATGGCGATGATCGGCTTCTTGAAGTCGTCATCTTTCATCCCCGTGGCGCGCCACAGTGCGCGGGCACCGGCCATGTTGCGGCCGTGGGTGGATGTTTTCGAGCGGTAATCAGGCATGAAGCACTCCGGGCGGCTAATCAGGTATCAAAAGGGAAGTGAGCTTCTATTGACGTCTGGAACACTCAGAAATGGCCGCGTGTCCGGAAGTTGCCGATAACTTTGCGGGATCGCCGCGCGCTTCAGCTTGAGCTCATAAACCCGCCGGGGATGACTGGCGATGAATGTTCGCGATTCTACACGGCTGGCGGCTGGAGGGAATGGCTGCAAGCGTGGAGGCAGCATTCACAAGACGTGCGGGCAAGCCTGCGGAACTTCACATGGAACGGTTATCTGTAGGAGCGAGCTTGCTCGCGATGAACCAGAGGGCAACGCGTTCATCGAGAATGAGCGCGTTTTCGTTTACGACCATCGCGAGCAAGCTCGCTCCTACAGTCAGCGTCCGATCCTGGTGTTCGTCAGCAAACCCCAAAGACTGAACACGATGTAGCTGACAGCAATGGTCATCAGCAAATTGTCCCCTGTTTGTGCGAGGGCGGCGCTGCTGACGGCGGCGGTGATGAACATGATGCTGTTGCCTGCGGATGCTGCCGTTCCGGCACTGGTTGAGAACAGCAACATTGCTGCGGAAATCGCGGCAGGGCGAACTAGGGTGACTGCCAGAGCACTGATCAGCATCGGTATGAGCAGGGTGATAGTTGTCATCGCTTCATAATTGACGATTAATGCTAACAACACACCGGCGACACCTAGCAATCCAAGCCCGATGTTGATTTGCAACGTGAGGGAGATATGTTTCTGCACGGTGCTGGCAACTATTCCACCGAGGAAATAGGCCAACCCATACACCATAAGCACCAGCGCGTACTGGTACTCGGATAACTTCAACTCATCCATGAAAATCAGCGGTGTCACGCTGATCAACGCGAAATAGCAAGCAAACACTAACGCGGCTATCCACCAGTAGCGGATGAAGTCTCGGTTTCCAATAACGGATTTCAGCGTGCGTAGAACGGAAATGGGTTTTCTTCGATGGCTGACTGCTTTGGAGGGCAGTATTACTTGGGTATGGATAAACATGCCAAGCGCCATGAGCGCAAAACCATAAAAGCTTGCCTGCCAGTCGAACGTGGTTTGCAACCATGATCCCAATAGTGGCGACAGTGCAACAAAGGAGCCGCTCAGTGTCATGTAATAAATTCGCACTCGGGCCCGATCCTGTTCTTCGAACAAGTCTTCCACCAATGCATGACCCAGCACAAAAAAAACCGCACCCGATTGCCTGGATAACGCGAAATAGCAGGAAGCCCAGATAGTCTGTCGCCAGCGCGCACCCTATCGAGCCGAGCGTAGCAACAACGATGCAACCAAGAAGAACTTCCTTGCGCCCCCACTTATCTGAGAGCGGGCCGGTTATTAATTGAGACATCGCAAAAACCAGCGTGAACAGGCTGGTGGATAGAGCGATTTCTGCAGTTGAAGTGTTGAACTCCGCGGCCAAGGCAGGAAAAGAAGGCAGGAGGATATTCAGCGGGAAAAAACTGATCAACGAGATATTTGTAATGAGGATAAAGCGGGAGGCCCGTTGGCGTTTCAGGTCGCCACTTAGAGCTGGGTAAGAGGACTCAGACATTGTTTTTGTTTTCCGGAGCGATCAAGCGTTCATGCTTGAAACCAGAAACCGATACTAGTCTGGGGTGCAGGTAATTCAATCAGAAGCGCTGTAGGAGACTTCCTGTTTTGATGCCGGGAACCTCTGTAGGAGCAGCCGGTCGACGGTCGATTGCTCGCGATGAGCCTGAGAGCGCCGTGGGGCGTCAGGCTGCCAGCGTTATCGTTGACGACCATCGCGAGCGAGCTCGCTCCTACAGTGGTTTGCGTTTTAGCTGTTAGGCAACAACCGGCAAGTAATGCTCTTGATGTAGCGAGTCTCGGCAATTGCCGGGTGCACCGGATGATCCGGGCCCTGACCGCCACGCTCCAGCATCTGTATATTGCGGTCCAGGTGGCGGGCGCTGGTCAGCAGGATGTTCTGCAGATCGTCTTCCGGCAGGTGCATCGAGCACGATGCGCTGACCAGGATGCCGTCCTTGGTGAGCAGGCGCATGGCTTGCTCGTTCAGGCGGCGGTAGGCGCCTTCGCCGTTTTTCATGTCTTTCTTGCGTTTGATGAACGCCGGCGGGTCGGCCACGATCACGTCGAAGCGTTCTTCGCTGGCTTTCAGCTCTTTCAGGGCTTCGAACACGTCGCCTTCGATGCAGGTCATTTTTTCGGCGAAGCCGTTCAGTGCGGCGTTGCGCTCAACGCCGTCGAGGGCGAAAGCCGATGCATCGACGCAGAACACTTCGCTGGCGCCGAATGCTGCAGCCTGCACGCCCCAGCCGCCGATGTAGCTGTACAGGTCCAGTACGCGTTTACCTTTGGCGTAAGGGGCCAGGCGGGCGCGGTTCATGCGGTGGTCGTAGAACCAGCCGGTTTTCTGGCCCTGGATGACCGGTGCTTCGAATTTCACGCCGTTCTCTTCGAGAGCAACCCACTCCGGCACCAGGCCGAACACAGTTTCGACGTAGCGGGTGAGGCCTTCGGCGTCACGAGCAGCGGAGTCGTTCTTGAACAGAATGCCGCTCGGCTTGAGCACCTGGGTCAGCGCCGCGATCACGTCGTCCTTGTGGGCTTCCATGGTCGCCGAAGCGATCTGGACCACCAGGATGTCGCCGAAACGGTCGACCACCAGGCCTGGCAGCAGGTCGGAGTCGCCGTAGACCAGGCGATAGAACGGCTTGTCGAACAGGCGGTCACGCAGCGACAGGGCCACGTTCAGGCGATGCACCAGCAGCGATTTGTCCAGCGGCAACTTGATGTCGCGCGACAGCACGCGGGCGCAGATCAGGTTGTTCGGGCTCATGGCAACGATGCCCAGCGGCTTGCCGCCGGCGGCTTCGAGGATCGCCTGGTCGCCGGCCTTGAAACCGTGCAAAGGCGTAGCGGCTACATCGATTTCGTTGCTGTAGACCCACAAGTGACCGTTGCGCAGACGACGGTCGGCGTTGGCTTTGAGGCGCAGGCTAGGCAGGGACATGTCGTCGCTCCGGAAAAAAGAGCGGGAGTATAGCGTGTTGAGACCCCGGATTGGCCTGCAAGTGGACATGTGGCGAGGGTTGTCTTGCGATTTGGGATGTCGGATCCAACTTCATAAAGGTTAGAATCACCGCCTGACCCAGAGTGTGCACAAATGTCCCAAGAGCTGACTTCCGAACAGATCCAACAAGCCCTGCAGGGCATCAGCGTACCGGCCCAACCGCAAATCATGGTGGATTTGCAGATGGAGCAGTACATGCCCGATCCGGATCTGGACGTCATAGCCAAGCTGATCTCCCAGGACCCGGGGCTTTCCGGTTCGCTGCTGAAGATCGTCAATTCGCCGTATTACGGGCTGAGCAACAAGATTGCCTCCATCCAGCGCGCGGTAAAACTGCTGGGTAGCCGCTCGGTCATCAACCTGATCAACGCACAGTCGATCAAGGGCGAGATGAACGACGACACCATTGTCACCCTGAACCGTTTCTGGGACACCGCTCAGGACGTGGCCATGACCTGCCTGACCCTGGCCAAGCGCATCGGCATTGAAAATGGCGACGAAGCGTATGCCCTGGGTCTGTTCCACGACTGCGGCGTACCCTTGATGCTCCAGCGTTTCCCCGACTACATGGGCGTTGTGGAGCAGGCCTACGCCAACGCCAGTGCCGAATGCCGGGTGGTGGATACGGAGAATCGGGTGTTCAATACCAATCATTCGGTGGTTGGGTACTTCACGGCCAAGTCGTGGCGCCTGCCGGAGCACGTGAGCGCGGCGATCGCCAATCACCACAATGCGTTGGCGATCTTCAGCGATGAATCTTCGCGCAACAGTTCGTTGAAGAACCTGCTGGCGATCCTGAAGATGGCCGAGCACATTTGCGCGTCGTACCGGGTGCTGGGCAACCAGACCGAAGACCACGAGTGGAACAGCATCGCGCCGCTGGTGCTCGATTATGTCGGCCTCTCGGACTACGACTTCGAGACCCTCAAGCAGACGATTCGCGACCTCGGTACTCATCGCTGAGTACCGGGCTTTCTTCTTTCAAGAGCGCACCATGCCTGAATTGCCAGAAGTCGAAACCACCCGTCGCGGCATCGCGCCGTACCTGGAAGGCCAACGCGTCAGCCGGGTGATCGTGCGTGATCGGCGCTTGCGCTGGCCGATTCCCGAAGACCTCGATGTGCGCTTGTCCGGGCAGCGTATCGTGCTGGTGGAGCGGCGGGCCAAGTACCTGCTGATCAACGCCGAAGTCGGCACCTTGATCAGCCACTTGGGCATGTCAGGCAATTTGCGGTTGGTGGAAGCCGGGCTGCCGGCGGCCAAGCATGAGCATGTGGACATTGAGCTGGAGTCGGGCCTGGCGCTGCGTTACACCGACCCGCGGCGCTTTGGTGCAATGCTCTGGAGTCTCGATCCGCTCAATCACGAGTTGCTCATCCGCCTGGGGCCGGAGCCGCTGACCGATCTATTCGACGGCGAGCGCCTGTTCCAGCAGTCCCGTGGCCGCTCGATGGCGGTCAAGCCGTTCATCATGGATAACGCGGTGGTGGTGGGCGTCGGCAATATCTACGCGACTGAAGCGTTGTTCGCCGCCGGGATCGACCCGCGCCGCGAAGCCGGGAGCATTTCCCGGGCGCGTTATTTGAAGCTGGCCATAGAGATCAAGCGCATCCTGGCGGCCGCCATCGAACGCGGCGGTACCACGCTGCGGGACTTTATCGGTGGTGACGGTCAGCCTGGCTACTTCCAGCAGGAACTGTTCGTGTACGGCCGTGGCGGTGAACACTGCAAGGCCTGTGGCACGGGGCTACGGGAAGTGAAACTCGGGCAGCGCGCCAGCGTTTTTTGCCCGCGCTGTCAGAGCTGATACGGGCGACAATCCGTTAGAGATTCGGCGTGGCTGATGGCCTCATCGTCGGAACGCCGCCCGGAGCAAGCTCGCTCCCACAGGGTTTGTGAACGACACAGATCCAGTGTGGAAGCGAGCTTGCTCGCGATGAGGCCCGAAAGAGCACTAAAACATTCAGGCCTTGCCGGTAATTTTCCGGTACTTCTCCATCAACTGCTCTTCAGTTTCCGGATGGGCTTCGTCCAGTGGAATGCAATCCACTGGGCAGACCTGCTGGCACTGCGGTTCGTCGTAGTGGCCTACACACTGGGTGCACAGGTTCGGGTCGATCACGTAGATCTCTTCGCCTTGGGAAATGGCGGCGTTCGGGCACTCGGGTTCGCAGACGTCGCAGTTGATGCAATCGTCGGTGATGATCAGGGACATGCTAACTCCAGCCGGGGCGGCAGGCCCGGGCGCAATAAACCAATGCGCGTAATTGTGCCGCATTGGCGCCTGCGTTGCACGCAGGTGCGACGTTCTGTAGGAGCCAGCCTGCTGGCGATGAAGCCGAGAACGCCGCGGGGTGTCAGGTTTCCCGCGTTATCGTTGACGTCCATCGCGAGCAGGCTCGCTCCTACAGTTTGCGGGGATTATTTCTTGAAGCGTTCGGTCAGTGCGTCCGCCACCACAGGGTGCACGAACTTGGTGATGTCGCCGCCCAGGGCTGCAATTTCACGGACCAGCGTCGAGGAAATGAACGAGTAGCGCTCGGACGGGGTCAGGAACAGGCTTTCCACGTCCGGCGCCAGTTGGCGATTCATGTTGGCCAGCTGGAATTCGTATTCGAAGTCCGACACCGCGCGCAAACCACGCAGGAACACGTTGGCATTCTGCTCTTTGGCGAAGTGCGCCAGCAACGTCGAGAAGCCGACGACTTCAACGTTCGGCAGATGTTTAGTGACCTCGCGCGCCAGTTCCACACGTTGTTCCAGAGGAAACAACGGGTTTTTCTTGGGGCTCGCGGCGACGGCGATGATCACGTGATCGAACAGGCGCGAGGCGCGTTCGACCAGATCGCCATGGCCCTTGGTAATAGGGTCGAAGGTACCTGGGTACAACACTCGGTTCATCGCGTCGTCCTGGCGGGAATCCGTTGGGGAGTCGGATGGTATCGCAGCCTTCCCGGTCGGCCAAGTCGCCTGTTGGGTAAGAAAGCACTATAGACGATGGGAATAATCGTCATTTTCATGGATTTTTTAAACGTTCGGCCAGGGATGTCGCCAGTTGTGCCGTTAGCCCGTAGACCGACAGCTGCGGGTTGGCGCCAATGCTGGTGGGGAACAGCGAGCCGTCGTGGATCGACAGATTACCCAGTTGATGATGCCGGCCGAGGCTGTCGGTCACCGCGTTCGCCGGGTCTTCACCCATGGCGCAACCGCCCATCACATGGGCACTGCCCAGGCGTGTGCGATACAACTCCAGGCTCAGGCCGTCGATCAGCGAGCGGGCTTCGGCGAGGGTTTTCACGTAGCGGGCATCGGCGTGCATCGGCATCACAGCCTTGGCACCACCGGCAAACTGGATCTCGGCCATGGTATGGAACGCCCGGCGCAATCCATCCCAGGCGTACGGTGATAGCTGGTAATCCAGCACTGGCGTGTCATCGCTGCGCAATTCGACGCTGCCACCGGGGCTGTCCGGGTGAAAACCATCGCGCAGCAACGCCAGCATGGCGTGGGTATGTGGCAAGTTGGCCATGTGCTGGGAGTTTTCCTGGCCGAAACCACCCAGCAATGTCGTGGCCAGCGCCGGGTGCAGGGGCGGGACTTCCAGTTTGAAGGACATCTTGCCCGTGGTGCCGTCCTGCCATTGGAAATGGTCGGAATAGATCGATTGCGGTGCACCGTAGAACGGGTTGACCACTTCGTCGAACAACGCGGCGGACATGTTCACCGGGTGCAGGAACGTGCGTTTTCCCAGGCGCTTGTGCGGGTCGGGTGCCTCGGAGCGCATCAGCAAGGCCGGGCTGTTGATACCGCCACCAGCCAGCACGAAATGTTTCGCCTTGACCGTGATGGAGCGCCCGGTCGGTGCGACGCAGCGTTCATCCATCGCCGAACATTGCAGGCCGGTGACCTTGTCGCCGCTGATGGTGAGCTTTTCGGCGCGGGCCAGGTAAACCAGTTCGCCGCCTTTCTCCAGTGTCGCTGGAATGGTGGTGACCATCATCGATTGCTTGGCGTTGGTCGGGCAGCCCATACCGCAGTAGCCGAGGTTCCAGCAGCCGCGCACGTTGCGCGGGATGACGTGCCATGAGTAATTCAGTGCTTCGCAGCCCTTGCGGATCACGTCATTGTTGGCGTTGGGCGGCACCATCCACGGTGCGACGCCCAGGCGTTGCTCCATTTTCTCGAACCACGGCGCCATTTCCGTCGGGCTGTGGCCCTTGACGTTGTGCTCTTTGGCCCAGTGTTCGAGGGTCGGCTCCGGAGTGCGGAAGCTGGAGGTCCAGTTGATCAGCGTGGTGCCGCCGACCGCCCGGCCTTGCAGGATGGTGATCGCGCCATCCTTGCTCATGCGGCCGATGCCTTCCTGATAAAGGCTGGCATAGGCCTGGTCTTCGAGCATCTTGAAGTCGCTGCTGGTCTTGAGCGGGCCTTCCTCGATCAGCAGCACCTTGTAGCCGGCCGCGCTGAGGATTTCGGCGGTGGTGCCGCCGCCGGCGCCGCTGCCGATGATCGCCACGTCCGCTTCGAGTGTCAGGTCTTGGGTCAGTTGCGAGCCGTTGTAGGTTTTCCAGCCTCGGGCCATGCCTTCGCGGAACGGATCGGGTACGGGCATCTTTCAGGTTCTCTTTATTATTTTGGATGCAGTGGTGAGGCAACTGACGCCATCGCGGGCAAGCCACGCTCCCACAGGTTTTGTGCAGAGTTTTAAACAGTGGGCGGCCCGGGATACCCACAATGCGCCCATGATTCCTTGCGGCCGTACCAGGCCATCATCACCAGTTGCAGCAATGAACTGTGGCCCATGCGCAACAGGCTCAACGAGCTGTTTTCCCATCGATCGAGAAAGCGCCGAATATCGTCGGCGCTGGCGTTTTCCCAACTGCCCCAGATTCCGGTCAACGGTCCGCGAGTCACGGCCATACCCAGCACATCGAACAGTTGCCGGGTCAGCTTGAGCATTTCCGGTGACAGGTGGGCGAGGTTGTAGTCCAGGCTTTTCAGTGTGCCTTCGACCGCCTCGGGCATCCGTTCAGAGGGCGCCGCACCCTCGAGCATGACCGGAATCAAGGCCCGTAGAAACGGCAGATCGCCGCTGCGCAGCGTGACGAAACCACTGGCCGGCGCACTCGGTGAACAGCCGCTGAGGCTGGCGCCCAATCCGGCGGTGGCGAGAAAGGCGCTGGCGCCGAGGCTGAATTTAAGCAGCCCGCGCCGTGACAGCGCGGGTGAATCGGACAGGCTGGGGTTCATTATTGTTATTACCCGACGGTGATGATCGTTAGCGGATGAACAGCTTCTGGATCAGCTTCTGTATGGATTTGCCGTACGGCGGGTAGATCAGTTTCGCCGCGTTGAACCGCTGTTTGATCAGCACGCCCTTGGCCTTGCTGAAGGTCAGGAAGCCTTCATGGCCATGGTAATGGCCCATGCCCGAGGCACCGATGCCGCCGAACGGCATGTCGTCCTGGGCGACGTGCAGGAGGGTGTCGTTCAGGCACACGCCACCGGAATGGGTTTCGTGCAGCACGCGTTGTTGTTCGCGCTTGTCGTAGCCGAAGTAATACAGGGCCAGTGGGCGAGGGCGCTGGTTGATGTAGGCAAACGCCTGATCCAGATCCTTGTACGGCACGATCGGCAGCAGTGGCCCGAAGATCTCGTCCTGCATCACTGTCATGTCGTCAGTGACATTGAGCAGCAGGCTATGGCTCATGCGGCGGCCCTGACCCTGGTCGAACAGCGGCATCAGCAACGCACCCTTGCTGGTGGCATCGCTGACGTAGCCGTTGAGGCGCGCCAGTTGGCGCTCGTTGATGATCGCGGTGTAGTCCGGGTTGTCGGCGAGTGTCGGATAAAAACTGCGGACGGCGGTGCGATAGGCTTCGACGAAACCACCGACGCGATCCTCCGGCACCAGCACATAATCCGGGGCCACGCAGGTCTGGCCGGCGTTCAGGGTCTTGCCGAAGGCAATGCGTTCGGCGGCGTCCTTGAGCGGTACATCCTGGGACACGATGGCGGGGGATTTGCCGCCCAGTTCCAGGGTCACTGGAGTCAAATTCTCCGCGGCGGCGCGCATCACGTGTTTGCCGATGCTGGTGGCGCCGGTGAACAGCAGGTGATCGAACGGCAGCCGCGAGAAGGCCACGCCGATATCGGCCTCGCCCAGCACCACGCAAACCAGGTCTTCGGGGAAGATACGCGCCAACAGTTGCTTCATCAGCAGACCGGTCGCGGGAGTCGACTCACTGAGCTTGAGCATCACCCGATTGCCCGCCGACAGCGCACCGACCAGCGGACCGATGGCCAGGTAGAGAGGGTAGTTCCACGGCACGATGACCCCGACCACGCCCAGCGGTTGGTAAACGACTTTGGCAGAGGCGGGCTGGAAAGCGGCGCCAACCTTGCGACGCGAGGCTCGCATCCAGCCCTTGAGGTGTTTGCTGGCGTAATGGATACCGTGCAGGCTGGGCATCAGTTCGGCGAGCAGGGTTTCATCGGCGCTGCGATGACTGAAGTCCTGGCTGATCGCATCGATCAGGGCCTGGCGTTCATTGTTCAATAAATCCTTTAGCGCCTTGAGCCATTGCTGACGCTGCGCGGCGGGTGGCATCGGGTTGGCGGCATACGCGGCACGCTGGGCATCGAACAAGGCCTGAAGCTCTTCCAGCGGCTGCTGTAGGTTCTGCAGGTAGGAAATTTCAGCAGTCATGGTCGGCTCCGGATTTATTGTAATGAAGCACTTTTTAGAGTCTATGCTCTAGAAAGTCAAATGACATCCTGGAACAGCTTTGTTTTATCCGCTCGCGGATAGATCTAAGATGCCCATCAACGCACTCTGAATTAAAGCTCAAGCCATGGCCCCACGGATCAAAACCAGCGAGCGCATCGTGCAGAACAGCCTGGAGCTGTTCAATCAACAGGGCGAGCGCAGCATCAGCACCAACCACATTGCTGCCCATATGGAAATTTCCCCGGGCAACCTGTACTACCACTTCCCTAACAAGCAGGCGATCATCGCCGTGTTGTTCAGCGAGTATGAAAGCCTGGTGGACAGCTTCCTGCGCCCGCCCCAGGGCCGTGCCGCCACGGTCGAAGACAAACGCTTCTACCTCAAGGAACTGCTGTCGGCGATGTGGCGCTATCGGTTTTTGCATCGCGATCTCGAACATTTGCTCGACAGCGATCCCGAGCTGGCCGACCGCTATCGACGCTTTTCCCAGCGTTGCCTGATCCAGGGTGGGGCGATCTACGAAGGTTTCGTCGCCGCCGGCATTTTGAAGATGGACAAGGTGCAGATCGAATCCCTGACCCTCAATGCCTGGATCATTCTCACGTCCTGGGTGCGCTTCCTGTGCACCACGCGAGAGAACTCCAGTCACTTGAGCGAACAGGCCATTAAACGCGGGGTTTATCAGGTTCTGGTGCTGGAAGCGGGGTTCGTCACGGATCAGTCCCGCGATGCGGTCAACGCCTTGTTCGAAGAGTTTTACGTGCCCCTGGCCCAGGCACTGGAAGAAGTACAGTAGGATCAAGTCCGACTTAATCACAGGAGCCCGTTATGCCCATTGCGCAACTGATCAGCCCGCAAGCACTGGACCTGAAAAAGGACCAGCCGGGGCTGGTGATTCTGGATTGTCGTTTTGCCCTCGAAGACCCGGATTACGGTCAGCGCAGCTATGCCGAAGGGCACATTGCCGGTTCGAGCTATGCCGACCTTGAGCGTGACCTGAGTGGCGCCGTGGTCAAGGGCGTGACCGGGCGCCATCCGTTGCCCGAACCGGCACAGTTGGTCGAGCGCCTGCAAGCCTGGGGCATCGACGCCGATAGCGAAGTGGTTTTGTACGATGACGGTCCGGGTGCGTACGCGGCGAGGGCCTGGTGGATGCTGGCCTGGCTAGGCAAGCGTGACGGTGTATTCATTCTCGATGGCGGTCTCAAGGCCTGGCACGCGGCCGGTTTGCCTTTGAGTCTGGATGCGCCGGCGATCTCCCGTGGTTCCTTCACCGGCAAACCTGACACGGCGTTGCTGATCAGTGCCGAGCAATTGCAAAAGCGCCTCTCCCGGCCGGAACTGACCCTGCTCGATGCCCGCGCAATGCCGCGTTTCAAGGGCGAAGTGGAGCCGATCGACCCAGTGGCCGGGCACATTCCCGGTGCCCAGTGTGCGGCGTTTACTGACAACCTGGGTGGTGACGGTCGCTTCCTGCCGGCCGATCAGCTCAAGCAGCGTTTTGCCGCGAAACTGGGCGATCGTTCGCCGAATGATCTGGTGGCGTACTGCGGTTCCGGTGTGACGGCGTGCCACAACCTGTTTGCGTTGTGCCTGGCCGGTTATCCGTTGGGTTCGTTGTATGCCGGGTCCTGGAGTGAGTGGATCAACGAGCCTGCGCGGGGCGTCGCCACGGGCGAATAAACATCCCAAAACCCTGTGGGAGCGAGCTTGCTCGCTCCCACAGGGATGGATGGTGTTTGTGAGATCTGGTTAAGCCTCTAGTCCCCGTTTTGCGCTGCGATACGCCCCCGGTCCAACCCCATACACCTGCTTGAACTGCCGGCTCAGATGGCTCTGGTCGGCAAACCCCAGTTGCATCGCGACTTCCAGCGGCAGACAACCACTTTGCAGCAACGCCCGCGCCCGGGCGATGCGCTGTTGCATCAGCCAGGTGTGCGGCGGCATGCCGGTGGCCCGGCGGAACACCCGGGCGAAATGGAATGGCGAGAGATTGACCGCCGCCGCCAGCGCCTCCAGTGAGGGCGGTGCCGCCAGTTGTGCGTGCAGCAATTCCTTGGCCAGGCTCACGGCCCGGTGTTCCTTGCCGGGTCTATCGGCATCGGGCACCGCCGCATGACGCTGCAGCAGCGACAGCACCAGTTCGCGCCAGACCGTTTGTTGCTGCAATGCGGTGGCGGGACTTTCCAGCAAGCGATGGAGTTGGCAGAAGCCGTTTACCAGATCCTGATCGCGATATAGCGTGGCACCGAAGGCCGGCAGGTGATGGGTCGGCAGTTCGAGTTCGGCCAGCAGCGAGGTGATCTGCCCGCTGTCGGGATAAAACGCCCGGTACAGCCAGCCATCCTCGGTGCCTTTGTGGCCGGTGTGCAGTTCATCGGGGTTGATCAGCACCAGCGTGCCGCTGCCCGCCAGGTGTTCGGCACCGCGATAGCGATAGCGCTGGGCGCCGGCCATGATCATGCCGATCACATAGCCGTCGTGCACATGCGGGGCGAAGCGGTGATCGATGTAGCGGGCGGACAACAATTCGACCCCGGCCAGTGGCGGGGTTTGCCAGAAGTGGATCGACTCGCCTTGATCTGCGTCCATGACTCAAACACGCCCTACGGCGGCCAGCCACTCGGGGATGCGTCGCTCCAGGTAGTAACCCGGTTGCCTGAGCGTGCCGTCAACGAAGCCGACATGCCCGCCCTTGGCTTGCAGTTCGAATTGCGTGCAAGCGGACAACTCATCGACGTGCGGCAGGCTGTGGGGGAAGACGAAGGGGTCGTCGGCGGCCTGAATCATCAAGGTCGGCGTACGAATTTCGCCAAGGAAATAGCGGCTGGAGGCGCGGCGATAGTAATCCTCGGCATCGGCGAAGCCGTGCAGTGGTGCGGTGACGCGACCGTCGAAATCCCAAAACGTACGCATGTTTTCCAGTGATCCGAGCGCCGCCAGGGCTGCCAGGCCATCCTCGCGTCCGTCGTGCTGGAACTGTCGCTGTTTGTTCTTGATGTAGGCGACCATCTCACGCATGAAGTGTGCCTGGTAAACCCTGGAGAAACCCTGGCCGATGCGGTCGGCACACTGGTCCAGACGAAACGGCACCGACACCGCCACGGCCCCCGTCACGCCGCTGTCGCTGCCGGTTTCGCCCAAATGCTTGAGCAGCACATTGCCGCCCAGCGAGTAGCCGACGGCATACAGCGGTGCGAGAGGGCGCTTGGCCCGCAAGTGCCTGATGGTTTCGGCCAGGTCTTCGCTGGCGCCGGAATGGTAGCTGCGCGGCAACAGGTTGGGTTCGCCCGAACAGCCGCGCCAGTTCAGCGCAACACTGGCCCAGCCCCGGTCACCCAGGGTTTTTTGCATGCCCGCGACATACGGCGAATTCGACGACCCGGTAAGCCCGTGCAGTACCAACACTAAAGGCGCTTCGGCACTGTGCGGGCCATGCCAGTCCAGATCGAGGAAATCGCCATCTTCAAGCCACAGGCGTTCGCGTTCACGGCCAATGTGCACGGTTTTACGCCACAGCGGTCCCCACAAGGTTTGCAAGTGCGGGTTGCCAATGCCGAAGGCGGGGGTGAAGGTTTTCATGGGGAATTGGGGCGCGGCTTGTAGTGAGACATTCTGTTCAATTGCAGACCGCTGCTTGCGAAATGCAGAGGAACTCATGGGGCGTGTCGTGCTCGCCGCAAGTTGCTAACTTGCCATAAACCACGAGGGTTCGCGACCGGCAAGAGAAGCCCCTGTGCAATGGTCGCACAGGGGCCGGTTTCAGGGGCTGATGATTGCACCGGGATTTCGTTATGCCGGGGTCTTTTTCTCAATGGGAAACACATGTGCCACGGTTGCGCGCTCGCGAGTGAAGTAGGCGTTGGCGGCGTTCTGAATATCCTGCGCCGTGACACTGCGTAATTGCGCGACCTCAAGATCGATCAACTGCCATGGCTGAGCCGATCCCACAAGATAGCCGATACTACTCGACTGACTTTGAGGGTTGTCGTAGAGCGCCTGTCGGGTAGTACTTTCTTGAATGATGGCGGGCTCGATGTCCTCGGGTGTGAACGGCACGCGCTTGAGGTCATCCAGTAATGCCCACAGATCGGCTTCGGCTTTCTGCGGATCACCCTCGAAGTGGAACGCGAGGATGAATTGATTGTTGGCTCGGCTGAGGCGAAAGGCGGTCGCAACAATTGTAGAGCGGTTGTCATTCTCGAATGACTTCAGGCGTGTAGAAGACTCAAACAGGGAATCCAGGATTTCCAGTGCCCTGACGGATTGCGGGTCGGGGGCGTTTTCCATCCCCGGTGTGTTGAATATGACGAGCATCAGCGGGTATTCGGTTTCCAGACATTGCGTTATCTGGCGGTAACCGGGTCCAGATGGTCCTTTTATCAAGGATCTGAAGGGAGCTGCGCGCTGGTCCTCCGATCCAAAGTGTCGCTCGACCAGTCGTCTTGCCTCCTCAATCTCGACATCGCCGACAATCACCAGGCAGGCATTTGCGGGGCAATACCGGTTCTGGCGCCAGTTTCTGAGGTGTTCAAAGGTCAGTCGTTCAAGATTGGCGGCAATCGCGTCGTGGGGCCTGTAGTAACTGTGGCCGGTGTTTACCAGTGCGTCGATTTCCGGGCTGAAACTAATTGCAGATATGAACAAGGAATTTTCCTTGTTGCGCAGAATTTCCTCGTCCAGATGGGTGCGCAGCAAATCATCCGATAGTTCGTCCGTCATGAAGGTCGACTGGATTTTGAGAGCACTTTCCAGGTGTTCGGCGGCGATCAGTAAGCTGTCTCTCAGCCCTTTTGAGCCGCCGAGGTTTTGATGAATGGCTCCAGTCTCTTTGATGAAGTCGTCATAGTCAGGCGTCAGTGCATTTTGTAATACATCTGTGACCCCGAAGTCTTCGGGGCGCTCGTCATCAGTTCCTACGGCAAAAACCAGTGTGATTCCGACCTGAGGGGTTCTGTGATCCTCGCGGACAATGACCCTCAGGCCATTGTCGAGGGTGAACTCATGGGTGTGGTTGGGCGTTCGTTCAGTCACTAGCTTGTTCATCCGTTAATCATCCATTGCATCCATGCGAGACATTTCGCACGGTTACGATGAGCCAGGAGGAGAGAAACAAGCCACTTCAGATGTATTGCGTTTTAAGAAACTGTCGGAGTGCAAGGCAGGCCACCGGCCTGCCTGTACGCTTTACTCAGCAAGTTTTTCAGTGAGGCGCTGCCACAGCGAGTAATACACACGCCCGGATTTCTGCTCCCGGTGCAGGCGCCAGTTCTCGGGCAGGCCCAGGGTCGAAGGCGCGGATTCGCTTTCGGTATACACCCAGGCATCTTCGGCCAGCCATTGGCGTTCTTCGAGCAACTTGCAAACGGCAGGCAGCAGGTTCTGGTTGAACGGCGGATCAAGGAACACCAGGTCATAGGCCGTTGCGGTCTGGGTTTCCAGGTAGCGCAGGGCGTCGGCGGTCTGGACCTGGCCGTTGGTGCAACGCAGTGTACCCAGGTGCTCTTTCAGGCTGGACACCGCGATATTACTGGCATCCAGCGCCTGGCCCATGGCTGCGCCACGGGACAGGGCTTCGAGGAATAGCGCGCCGCTGCCAGTGAAGGGGTCGAGCACCTTGGCGCCCGGCACGTAAGGCGCGAGCCAGTTGAACAGGGTTTCCCGCACGCGGTCCGGCGTCGGGCGCAGGCCTGGAGCGTCGGGAAAGCTCAGCTTCCGGCTGCGCCATTCGCCGCCGATGATGCGCAGCTGGTTCACGCCGTTATGGACGTTGCGGGCAGGTTTTTTCGAATGAGTAGCCATTAATGCTCCGGAACCCCGAGCGGTTGCTCGGAAGGTTTATCAGTAGGGGCCGGTAACGGCTTTTGCGGCACGGTCGGGCCAGCGCTGACGATGACCATTTTATCCGTGCTCAGGTGCTTGTTCATGGCAGCTTTGACCTGCTCGACGGTCAAGTTCTGGGACTGTTGCATGAAGTCTTCCAGGTGACTCAACGGCAGGTTATAGAAACCGATGGCGCCCAGTTGGCCGACGATATCGGCGTTGCTCGCGGTGGACAGCGGGAAGCTGCCGGCCAATTCGCGCTTGGCGTCGTCGAGTTCTTTTTCGGTCGGACCGGTTTTAAGGTAGTCGGCCAGTACATCCTGCACCAGTTTCAGGGTGCCTTCGCTCATCTCGGCGCGAGTTTGCAGGTTGATCATGAATGGGCCGCGCACTTGCATCGGGGTGAAACCCGAATACACGCCGTAAGTCAGGCCACGTTTCTCGCGGACTTCGCTCATCAACCGGGTGCCGAAGCCGCCGCCACCGAGAATCTGGTTACCCATGGACAATGCCGCGTAGTCCGGGTCGTCGCGGTCGATACCCAGTTGCGCGAGCATCAGGTTGGTTTGCTTGGATGGGAAATCGATATGGCCGACGCTGGCCTTGGGTTCGACGGGTTGCACGATCTTCGGCAAGGCCGGGCCTTTGGGCAGGGCGTTGGAAACCTGCGCGGCAATGGCTTCTGCTTCTGCGCGGGACAGGTCACCGACCAGTGCGATCACCACGTTACCGGCTGCATAGGCTTTCTCGTGGAACGTGCGCAGTTGTGCCGCGGTGATCGTCGGTACGCTTTTCGCCGTGCCGTCGCTGGAATGCGCGTACGGGTGATCGCCGTACAGTCGGTTCATCAGTTCCAGGCTCGCCAGTTTGCCGGGGTTCTGTTTCTGGTATTCAAAACCGGCGAGCATCTGGTTCTTGATGCGCTCCAGCGAGTCGGCAGGGAAAGTCGGCTTGCCAATGACTTCGGCGAACAGCTCCAGGGCCGGCTCGCGCTTGTCCTTGGCACTGAGGCTGCGCAGTGAAGCGATTGCCATGTCCTTGTAAGCACCGTTGCCGAAATCGGCGCCCAGGCCTTCGAAGCCCCGGGCAATGGCACCGACGTCCTTGCCGGTCACGCCCTCGTTGAGCATGGCGTTGGTCAACAGCGCCAGGCCCGGTGCAGTGCCGTCCTGGCTGCTGCCGGCGGCGAAGATCAGGCGCATGTCGAACATCGGCAGTTCATGGGCTTCGACAAACAGCACCTTGGTGCCTTCGGCGGTGTTCCAGGTTTGCACGTCCAGCTTGCGGTGGTCCGGTGCCTTGCCGTTGAGTTCGGTCAACGACTGCAGTTTCTGGCTGGCCTTGGCCTTGTCCAGGGCTTCACTGGCATTGGTTTCGCCAGAACGCGACAAATAGAACGCGGCGCCACCGATAACGGTAACGGCGACCAGGCTGATCAAGGCCAGGCGGGATTTTTTACGCTCACTCATGAGTCGTCTCCAGAGGCAGTACATGGGCGACGCTGAGACGTTCGCGGGTGAAATACAGCTTGGCGGCTTTCTGAATGTCTTCGGGGGTAACGCTTTCCAGGTCGGCCAGTTCGGTGTCCATCAGTTTCCATGACAGGCCGACGGTTTCCAGCTGGCCGATGGCGGTGGCCTGGCTGGTGATCGAGTCGCGCTCGAAGACCAGGCCGGCGATGACTTGTGCACGTACGCGTTCCAGCTCCTCGGCGGTAGGCGCCGTGGTTTTCAGCTGGTCGAGCAGCTTCCACAAACCGGCTTGCGCCTGGGCGATGGTCTTGTGTTTCTGCGAGTTTGGCGATGCCGACAGGGTGAAGAGGCTGTCGCCACGGGTGTAGGCGTCGTAACTCGACGAGCCGCCTGACACCAATTCTTCTCCACGCTCCAGTTGCGTCGGGATGCGTCCGCTGTAGCCGCCGTCGAGCAGCGCCGAGATCAAGCGCAGGGCATTGACCAGGCGCTTGTCGTCGGCGGTGGCAATGCTCGGCACGTTGAAGGCCAGCATCAGACTGGGCAGTTGGGTCTGCACATGCAGGGTGATCTGACGCTCGCCCGGCTCGGCCAGTTCCAGCGGTTTTTTCGCGGCCGGCACATCACGCCTGGCGATCGGGCCGAAATAGCGTTGGGCCAGGGTTTTGACTTCGTCCGGGGTGACATCGCCAACCACCACCAGCGTGGCGTTGTTGGGCACGTACCAGGTTTCGTACCAATGGCGCAGCTCTTCGACTTTCATTCGCTCAAGGTCGGCCATCCAGCCGATGGTCGGCGTGTGGTAGCCGCTGGCCGGATAGGCCATGGCCTTGAAACGCTCGTAGGCCTTGGACATCGGCTTGTCGTCGGTACGCAGGCGACGTTCTTCCTTGATGACCTCGATTTCCTTGGCGAACTCATCAGGTGGCAGGCGCAAGCTGGCCATGCGGTCGGCTTCCAGCTCGAAGGCCACGCCCAGGCGATCCCGGGCCAGTACCTGGTAATAGGCGGTGAAATCATCGCTGGTGAATGCGTTCTCTTCGGCGCCGAGGTCGCGCAGGATCAGCGAGGCTTCGCCTGGACCAACCTTCTCGCTACCCTTGAACATCATGTGTTCCAAAGCGTGGGACAGACCGGTATTGCCCGGCGTCTCATAGCTGGAGCCGACTTTGTACCAGACCTGGGACACCACCACTGGCGCACGGTGGTCTTCACGCACGACCACCTTCAGGCCATTGTCGAGGGTGAATTCGTGGGTGGGTTGCGGGTCGGCAGCAAGGGCCGAAAGGGGCAGGCAAACTGTGCTGAGCAGCAGGCCTGCGGCGCGGCGGGCAAGAGCATTCATTCGTTTTTAAACCTTTGGGGCTGCCCGCTTGGTCTTAGCCTAGGCGGGTGAGGAGGTGCTAGGATACTGATCCGTTTTACTGGCGGCCACGCCTATCAGGCCTTTGACCGGCCTGCGGGTTGCATGGGTTACCGGCAGAAACTTTGAGTTTGTCAGCTAAACTCTGCGTTTTCGCCGACGATGCCGTTCCAGTCCTTCGTATTAGTCGACCTTTGAGGCGCCGTTGGCTCCTCGACAAAATGTTGCGCGTGAACAAGCTGGGTCAATCGCAGTCTGTTCTGCATCGAATATTTATTTGCCGGGGCGCCATTGGCGCGTCGCTACCGTGAGATAGCCGTCCTCCATGTTTGGTTCCAACGACGACAAGAAGACCCCAGCTGCGGCTGGCGAGAAAAAAAGCCTGTTCGGATGGCTGCGCAAAAAGCCGCAGGAACCCGTCGTCGAACAGCCACAACCTGTTCCTGAGCCAGCGCCTGTCGCGGCTCCGGTAATAGAAGAAGCGCCCGCGCCGGTGGTCCTGCCGATTGCCGAGCCGGTGCTGCAAGCGCAGGTCGAGACTGTTGCCGAGCCTGTCAGCGAAATCATTGAGCAACCGCAGACCGCCGTTGCCGAGCCATGGCTGACCCTGCCCGTGGCGGAGGAACCGGTGGCATTGGTCGAGAATGACCTGGCCCCTCACGTGACCCCGCCGATTCCGGCCCCGGTTCATGCGCCTGTGGTCGAGCCGGTGGTGGCGCCAGTCGTTGTGGCTGAGCCTGCACCTGCACCGGTTGTAACCGAACCGGTGGCTCCACCCGTTGTAGCGACGGTAGCCCCGATTGTTGCGGCACCTGCTTCCGTTCCTGCTCCCGTCGAAACTCCGGTCGAGCCGGTGCGCACCGAAGAAACCAAAGCCGGTTTCTTCGCCCGCCTCAAGCAGGGCCTGTCCAAGACCAGCGCCAGTATCGGCGAAGGCATGGCCAGCCTGTTTTTGGGCAGGAAGGCCATCGATGACGAACTGCTCGAAGACCTCGAAACCCGTTTGCTGACCGCCGACGTGGGTGTCGAAGCCACTTCGGTGATCATTCAGCGCCTGACGCAGAAGGTCGCGCGCAAAGAGCTGGCCGACTCCGATGCCCTTTACAAATCCCTGCAGGCCGAACTGACCGCCATGCTCAAGCCTGTTGAGCAGCCGCTGAAAATCACCTCGCAGAACAAGCCGTTCGTGATTCTGGTAGTCGGCGTCAACGGTGCCGGCAAGACCACCACCATCGGCAAGCTGGCGAAGAAGCTGCAGTTGGAGGGCAAGAAAGTCATGCTCGCCGCCGGCGACACCTTCCGCGCGGCCGCGGTGGAGCAGTTGCAGGTCTGGGGCGAGCGCAACAAGATTCCGGTGATCGCGCAGCACACTGGCGCCGACTCGGCTTCGGTGATCTTCGACGCCGTGCAGGCCGCCAAGGCCCGTGGCATCGACGTGCTGATCGCCGACACCGCCGGCCGCCTGCACACCAAAGACAACCTGATGGAAGAGCTGAAAAAGGTTCGCCGCGTGATCGGCAAACTTGACGCCGACGCTCCTCACGAAGTGCTGTTGGTGCTTGACGCCGGCACCGGCCAGAACGCCATCAACCAGGCCAAGCAATTCAACCAGACCGTCGAACTGACTGGCCTGGCGCTGACCAAGCTCGATGGCACCGCGAAAGGGGGGGTGATTTTCGCCCTGGCCAAGCAATTCGGCCTGCCGATCCGCTATATCGGTGTCGGTGAAGGCATCGACGATTTGCGTACCTTTGAAGCAGAACCCTTTGTCCAGGCATTGTTTGCCGAGCGGGAGCGTTCATGATTCGTTTCGAACAGGTCGGTAAGCGCTACCCGAACGGTCACGTCGGCTTGCATGAGCTGAGCTTTCGAGTCCGTCGTGGCGAGTTTCTGTTTGTCACCGGCCATTCCGGCGCCGGTAAAAGCACCTTGTTGCGGCTGTTGCTGGCCATGGAGCGTCCGACCAGCGGCAAGTTGCTGCTCGCCGGGCAAGACCTGAGCACCATCAGCAACGCGCAGATTCCTTTCCTGCGTCGGCAGATCGGCGTGGTGTTCCAGAATCACCAGCTACTGTTCGATCGCACGGTGTTCAACAACGTTGCGTTGCCTTTGCAGATCCTGGGGCTGTCCAAGGCCGAGATCGCCAAGCGCGTGGACTCGGCACTGGAGCGCGTGGCGCTGTCGGATAAAACCGATCTGTACCCGGGCGACCTCTCAACCGGTCAGCAGCAGCGCGTCGGTATCGCTCGCGCCATCGTCCATCGCCCGGCCTTGCTGCTGGCGGACGAGCCGACCGGTAACCTCGACCCGCGGCTGGCCGCTGAGATCATGGGTGTGTTCGAAGACATCAATCGCCTGGGTACCAGCGTGCTGATCGCCAGTCACGACCTGGCCCTGATTGCCCGCATGCGCCATCGCATGCTGACGCTGCAGCGCGGTCGATTGATCGGTGACGGGGAGGCGGCCGTATGAGCGCAACACGTAGCCCCAAGGTTTCCGAACGTGTGGCCCCGAAGGCCGCCGATCCGCAGCCGCAAAAGAAAAAACACGACGATGACGACGGGCCGGACTTTGCCACGTTGTTCCGCGCCTGGATCGAAAGCCATCGCGCCAGCATGGTCGACAGCTTGCGCCGCCTGGGCAAGCAGCCTGTCGGCAGTTTTTTCACCTGCATGGTGATGGCGGTGGCCCTGAGTTTACCCATGGGCCTGTCACTTTTGCTAAGTAACGTCGAGCGTCTGGGTGGTTCCTGGCAGCGTGCGGCGCAGATTTCCCTGTATCTGGACCTTGAGGCCAAGCCGGCCGAAGGCGAATCGCTACGCGATCAGATCAAGGGTATGCCTGGTGTGGCCGATGCCGAATATGTTGGTCGCGAGCAGGCGCTGGAAGAGTTCCAGCAGCAGTCCGGTCTTGGCGAGGCGCTCAAGGAATTGCCGGAGAACCCGCTGCCGGGCGTGGTCCTGGTGACGCCGACCGAAGTCGACAAGCCGGCGCTTGAAGCATTAAGACAAAAACTATCCGAGCTGCCGAAGGTGCAGCAGGCGCAACTTGATTTAGTCTGGGTCGAGCGTCTGGCAGCCATTCTCAAGCTGGGTGACCGTTTTGTCTTCGGTCTGACCGTGCTTCTGGTTTCTGCATTACTTTTGGTGATAGGCAATACCATTCGTCTTCATATTGAAAACCGCCGCACAGAGATAGAAGTGATTAAACTGGTCGGCGGCACTGACAGCTATGTACGCAGGCCCTTTCTATATATGGGTGCGCTTTATGGCTTCGGTGCGGGGATTCTGTCTTGGGGCGTACTCGCGTTTGGCCTTGATTGGCTGAACGACGCGGTGGTAGGGCTGGCCGGTTTGTACGGCAGTGATTTTGCGCTGGCTGGAGTGCCAGTTGCCGACGGTCTGTCTCTCTTGCTTGGCGCGGTGCTGTTGGGGTATATCGGTGCATGGATTGCAGTCGCACGCCACCTGAGGGAGCTTGCGCCTAAGTAGTATCATTTTGCTCGTATTGACCTTTCAGCGTTTTTAGGGTTTTAGGGAACTTGTCTTTCGGTTTCCGGTCAATTTTCGCAGTGCTGAACTGCACGAGTTTGTAAGTCGGAGGTTTTTTCGTATGACCAATTCTTTGCAACCTGCATATGCTCTGGTCCCGGGTGCGAACCTGGAGGCCTATGTGCACACCGTCAACAGCATTCCATTGCTGTCGCCGGAGCAGGAGCGTGAACTGGCCGAGAGTCTCTATTATGAGCAGGATTTGGGGGCGGCTCGGCAGATGGTGCTCGCCCACCTGCGTTTTGTCGTACATATCGCCCGTAGCTATTCCGGCTACGGCCTGGCTCAGGCTGACCTGATCCAGGAAGGCAACGTCGGCCTGATGAAGGCCGTGAAGCGCTTCAACCCGGAAATGGGCGTGCGCCTGGTGTCCTTTGCCGTGCACTGGATCAAGGCGGAAATCCACGAGTTCATCCTGCGCAACTGGCGCATTGTGAAAGTCGCGACCACCAAGGCCCAGCGCAAGTTGTTCTTCAACCTGCGCAGCCAGAAGAAGCGTCTGGCCTGGTTGAACAACGAGGAAGTCCACCGTGTGGCGGAAAGCCTGGGTGTAGAGCCGCGTGAAGTGCGCGAGATGGAAAGCCGCCTGACCGGCCATGACATGGCCTTCGACCCGGCTGCCGAAGCGGACGACGACAGTGCTTTTCAGTCGCCGGCCAACTATCTGGAAGACCACCGGTACGACCCGGCCCGTCAACTGGAAGACGCCGACTGGAGCGACAACTCCAACCACAACCTGCACGAAGCGCTGGAAGTGCTGGACGACCGCAGTCGTGACATCCTCTACCAGCGCTGGCTGGCGGAAGAAAAAGCCACGCTGCACGACCTGGCGCAGAAGTACAACGTGTCGGCAGAGCGTATTCGCCAGCTCGAGAAGAGCGCGATGAACAAGCTCAAGTTGTCGATCGCTGCATAACTGGCCAGTAGGCAATAAAAAACGCCTCGATCATTGATCGGGGCGTTTTTGTTTATGGCGCCACACAAAACCAATGTGTGGGAGCTTGCTCGCGATGGCGTCAGTTCAGTCGATATCAATGTTGAATGACCCACCGCACTCGTGAGCACGCTCGCTCCCCATAGGGGGCTTCAGTGCTTCAGTAAATGGTGATCGGTTACTGGGCCCAAGGCGCCCGGCGCGAATCGTTCAGCCCGACCAGATAGCTGTCGCCACCGAGTTGGCTCATCTGTTGTCGGATCCACCCTGCCCGACGCGATACGTAGGAAGTCGGATGGCTGGCGCTCCAGACCCGCGGGTTGGGTAGTACGGCGGCCAACAAGCTCGATTGCTGGCGGCTGAGGTTCTTGGCGCTCACGCCAAAATGATGCCGGGCTGCCGCTTCGGCACCAAACACGCCGTCATCCCACTCGACGCTGTTGAGGTACACCTCAAGAATCCGCTGTTTGGGCCAGAACACTTCGATCAGCGTGGTAAACCAGGCCTCCAGGCCTTTGCGCAGCCAGCTACGGCCAGACCACAGGAACAGGTTTTTCGAGACTTGCTGGCTCAGGGTGCTGGCGCCACGGATCGAGCCGCCGCGTTCGTTATGGGCAAATGCCGCCTGAATCGCGCCGATATCGAAGCCCCAGTGCTCCGGGAATTTCTGGTCTTCCCCGGCAATCACCGCGACTTTGAGGTCATCGGAGATCTCGTCCCAGGGTTTCCAGGTCCGTTGCAGGTCAATGGGTTCGCCATCGAACCAGGATTCGATCTTGCGCTCGACCATCAACGCCGTCCCCGGTGGCGGCACCACGCGAAAGATCAGCACCAGCAATACGCTGCCACCCATGAACCAGAGCACGGCCTTGGAGAAATGACGGAAATAGATACGCAGCATAGAGATGGCTTGGCCGAACCCGTTGAGCGGGCCATTATACAGACCCTTTGGATCGAAACTGACTGGAGTTCTGCATGCTGCGTGGCTTTCTGATGCTGGCCGCTTTTTTCGGCTTCACTGGTGTCGGCCTTGGGGCATTTGCCGCCCATGGCCTGAAAAATCGCCTGAGCGCCGAGTACCTGGCGATCTTCCATACCGGCGTCACCTATCAATTGGTGCACGCCCTGGCGCTACTCGGTATCGCAGCACTGGCTACACAAATTCCCGGTCGACTCGCCACCTGGGCCGGCGCATCGTTTGCCATCGGCATCCTGCTGTTTTCAGGTAGCCTGTATGTATTGGCGCTGACGGGCATCAGCAAGCTCGGCATCATCACCCCGTTCGGTGGTCTGGCCTTCCTGGTGGGCTGGTTTTGCCTCGGACTTGCCGCCTGGCGCCTGAGCTGACTTAACGGTCCATTTCATGACGAATGGCTTGGGTCGGCCTGACTGATCGGGCTAGAATGCCTGCCCCTAAAAATGATGGCGGCATCCGGCATGCGCATTCAGTTGAACGGCGAATCCTTTGAACTGCCCGACGGTGAAACCGTTGCGGCCCTGATCACTCGTCTGGACCTGACCGGACGCCGGGTGGCAGTCGAACTCAACCTGGATATCGTCCCGCGCAGCCAGCATGCAGACACCACGCTGAACGACGGCGACACCGTCGAAGTGGTGCACGCCATCGGCGGCGGCTAACAGCCTCGGCCGAGTGGCTACAGAATTCTGCAAGTACCTCACCCCTACAGAGGATTTCCCATGAGCATCGTTCGCAGCGACAAGCCTTTCGTCCTGGCCGGTCGTACTTACCAGTCGCGTTTGCTGGTCGGTACCGGCAAGTACCGTGACATGGAAGAAACCCGCCTGGCCATCGAAGCCTCGGGTGCCGAGATCGTCACGTTCGCCGTGCGCCGTACCAACCTTGGGCAGATCGAGGGCGAGCCGAATCTGCTCGAAGTGCTGTCGCCGGATCGCTATACCTTCCTGCCGAACACCGCCGGTTGCTACGACGCCATCGAGGCCGTGCGCACCTGCCGCCTGGCCCGTGAGCTGCTCGACGGCCACAACCTGGTGAAGCTGGAAGTGCTGGCCGACCAGAAAACCCTGTTTCCCAACGTGATCGAAACCCTCAAGGCCGCTGAAACGCTGGTCAAGGAAGGTTTCGACGTGATGGTCTACACCAGCGATGACCCGATCATCGCCCGCCAGTTGGCGGAAATCGGCTGCATCGCGGTGATGCCGCTGGCCGGTCTGATCGGTTCGGGCCTGGGGATCTGCAACCCGTACAACCTGCAGATCATCCTTGAAGAAGCCAAGATTCCCGTGCTGGTGGATGCCGGTGTCGGTACTGCTTCCGACGCCACCATCGCCATGGAACTGGGTTGTGATGCGGTGCTGATGAACTCGGCCATCGCCCACGCCCAGCAGCCGGTCATGATGGCTGAAGCCATGAAGCATGCGATCGTCGCGGGCCGCCTGGCTTACCTCGCCGGCCGCATGCCCAAAAAACTCTATGCCAGCGCCTCTTCGCCGCTGGATGGTCTGATCAAGTAAGAGCCATTGATGACTGAATCGAACGACACGCCTATCCAGACGGAAGAAGGCGACGAGCGCCAACACCGCCGCATCAAGAGTTTCGTGATGCGCGCCGGGCGCATGACCGAAGGCCAGCAAAAGGGCCTGGAGCAGGGCACGCCGCTGTTCGTGCTGCCGCTGGCCGACGCACCGGTGGATTTCGACCAGGTGTTCGGTCGCTCGGCACCGCGCTCGCTGGAAATTGGTTTCGGCATGGGCCATTCGCTGCTGGAAATGGCCGCGGCTGCGCCGGATCAGGATTTCATCGGCGTCGAGGTTCACCGTCCGGGTGTCGGTGCGCTGCTCAATGGCGTGCTGACCCAGGGTTTGACCAACCTGCGGGTCTACGATTGCGATGCCATCGAAGTGCTCAACCGCTGCGTGGCCGACAACAGCCTCGATCGCCTGATGCTGTTTTTCCCGGATCCATGGCACAAGAGCCGTCACCACAAGCGCCGTATCGTTCAGGCATCCTTCGCTGAGCTGGTACGCAGCAAGTTGAAAGTCGGCGGCATTCTGCACATGGCCACCGACTGGGAGCCGTATGCCGAATACATGCTGGAAGTGATGAGCGTTGCGCCGGGTTATCGCAACCTTGCCGAAGACGGCAAGTGCGTACCGCGCCCGGCCGAGCGCCCGATCACCAAGTTCGAACGCCGCGGCGAGCGTCTTGGGCATGGCGTGTGGGATTTGAAGTTCGAGAAGCAGTCGTAGGAGCGAGCTTGCTCGCGAAAAACAAGAGAACAGCGCGGGGCTCCAGATGCCCCGCGTTTTCGTTAGCGATCATCGCGAGCAAGCTCGCTCCTATAGTAGCTTTACGGGTAAGGATCAGCGGCGATCCGCCACCACGCCAATCAACACCAACACCACCAACAACACCGGCGCCAAACTGTAGTTGTTGAACTGGCTCAAGCCGCGCACGACCCATGGCGTGGCATAGATCAGTGCCGCGCCGCTGCCGATCATGCACAGCAAAGACATCAGCGGTACGCGCAAGGCGCCGGCGATGCTGCCCAGGCGCTGCTCGACCCAGCCTTTGAAATCCGCACCAAACAGCACCAGCAGGCAACCCACCAGGGCCAGGGCAATTTCCGAGAGGTTGCTGCGGCTCCAGCGAGACACGGTGGCAAGCAGATCGAGTACCAAATCCATTCGATTTCCTTATGTCAGAAATTTCTGCAGCAAGTCGTTGAGGAAGAGTTGTCCGCGCTCGGTGGCTACCAGACGTGACGGTTCGACCTGCAACAGGCCGCTTTGTTCGGCTTCACGGCGGCCTTCAGCAAGGCTTTCCAGGGTCATGCCGGTACGTTCCGGGTACAGCCGCGATTCGACGCCTTCAGTCAGGCGTAGCGCGTTCATCAGGAATTCGAACGGCATTTCATCGTTGCCCAGCGCTTTCTCGCCGGCCCGGAAGCTTTTTGCCGGATTCAGGTAGTCCTTCGGCAGGCGGGTCTTCCAGGTGCGAATGATGCGCCCGTCCGGGTGACTGAGCTTGCCATGGGCGCCGGCGCCGATGCCAATGAAGTCGCCAAAACTCCAGTAATTGAGGTTGTGGCGCGCCGGGCGACCGGGCAACGCATAGGCCGAGACTTCGTACTGTACGTAACCGTGTTCGGCCAGCAGCGCTTGCCCGGCTTCCTGAATGTCCCACAGCGTATCGTCTTCGGGCAGCGTCGGCGGCTGGTTCCAGAACACCGTGTTCGGTTCCAGGGTCAGTTGATACCAGGACAGGTGTGTCGGTTTCAGGGCAATGGCTGTGCGCAGGTCGGCCAAGGCATCGTCCAGGGATTGATTCGGTAAACCATGCATCAAGTCCAGGTTGAAATTATCGAACCCGGCCTGCCGCGCCATGCCAGCGGCGCGTACGGCTTCGTCGCCGTTGTGAATCCGGCCCAGAGCCTGGAGTTTTTCCTGCTGGAAGCTCTGGATGCCGATCGACAGGCGATTGATGCCCAGTTTCCGATACGCCACGAACTTGTCTTGCTCGAATGTCCCCGGATTGGCTTCCAGCGTGATTTCGATGTCGCTGGCAAACGGGATGCGTTGTTCGACGCCTTTGAGCAAGCGCCCCAGTGAATCAGCGCTGAATAGGCTCGGCGTGCCGCCACCAAAGAAAATCGAGCTCAGTTCACGACCATGGACGGCGTGCAGATCCTGATCGAGATCGGCCAGCAATGCGTCGACGTACTCTTCTTCCGGCAGCACAGGGCTGGCGGTGTGGGAGTTGAAGTCGCAGTAAGGGCATTTGCGTACGCACCACGGGATGTGGATGTACAGCGCCAGCGGCGGCAGCACAGGCAGGGCCGCCCGAGGCGATTGTGCATCGCCACCGAAGATCAGCGGCGATGCGGATGATTCACGGGTCATTTCAAGCCCAGACGCTGGCGCAGCAGATCCATTGCACGGGCGCGGTGGCTGATCTGGTTCTTGTCGCCCGGGCTCAGCTCGGCGCTGGAGCAATCGCGCTCCGGTACCCAGAACAGCGGGTCGTAGCCAAAACCGTGTTCGCCGCTGGCCTGGGTCAGGATGCGCCCATGCCACAAACCTTCGCAGAGGATCGGGAGCGGATCATCAGCGTGACGCACCAGCGCCAGCACGCACACGAACTGCGCGCCACGTTCGGCTTCAGGCACGTCTTTCAACACGTCGAGCAGCTTGGCGTTGTTCGCTGCATCACCCTTGCCGTCGGCATAACGCGCCGAGTAGATGCCTGGCGCACCGCCGAGGAAATCCACCGCCAGCCCGGAATCGTCCGCCAGCGCCGGCAGGCCGGAAATGCGCGCGGCATTGCGGGCCTTGAGGATGGCGTTCTCGACGAACGACAGGCCGGTTTCTTCGGGCTCGACGCTGCTGAACTCGCCGATCGAGCGCAGCTGCACCGATTCGCCGAGCATGGCCTGGAGTTCCTTGAGTTTGCCGGCGTTATGGCTGGCCAATACGAGTTGCGTGAAGTTGATCATTGGCCGGGGAAGAGCTCTTGGTTGAAATTGATGGTGTTGATTTTGTCGCCGGTCTGCACCTTGATGTCGAAGGTGCGGACTTCCTGCTGATCCACCGGGTATTGCGCGATGTAGTAGATCGCGCCTTGTTCGGTGATCTGTTTGAACTGCAGTGGCACGGTCTGGCTGGTCAGGTCTTTGACCGAGCCGCTCACCTGGGCCATCTGTGGCTTGCCTTCCTTGAGGACCGAAATGTTTATCACGCCCTGGTTCTTGCTGCGGATCAGTTCGGCGGACTTGGCAATGTCCGGGGTCAGGTAGGTGGAGTTGAAGGTGTTGTAGTGCACTGTCACGTCGCCGAAGGTTTCCTGGCGCTCGCCCTTGATGGCATCAGCGGCCATGGCGGTGACGCTCAGGCAGGCAGTGAGTAGAAGCAACGCTAGACGACCCATGATCGTTCTCCTTGAAATAGGGTGGATCAGACCGCGACCTTGTGGTCGGAAAGTCCCGGACTGCTGACGCGGTAGATTCCGATCTCACCTAACAGATTAGGCCATAGCTTGCTGGCCCACCCGTGCCGATGCTGTTGATCCACGGCAAGCCGATCAATGACCTTCGCTTCACGTTCGCGACACAAGGCTTCAAAGTCCGCGAAGGTACAGAAGTGGATGTTCGGCGTGTTGTACCAAGTGTAAGGAAGGAATTCAGAAACCGGCATCCGGCCCTTGCTCGCAAGGTACCAGCGGCAGCGCCAGTGCCCGAAGTTGGGGAAGGTGATGATGCACTGACGGCCGACGCGCAGCATTTCGTCGAGGATCTTGTCCGGGTAGTGCACCGCTTGCAGCGCCTGGGTCATGACCACGATGTCGAAACTGTTGCTGGCAAAGTTGCCCAGGCCCTTGTCCAGGTCCTGTTCGATGACGTTGATGCCCTTGGCCACGCACTCGGCGATGTTGTCGGCGTCGTTTTCCAGGCCATAACCGGTGACTTGCTTGTTGTCGCGCAGCCAGGTCAGCAGTTCGCCATCGCCGCACCCGAGGTCGAGCACGCGGCTGCCGGCGGGGATCCATTCCTGGATGATTTCCAGATCAGCTCTCATGGCTTTCTCACAACGTAATGCGGTTCATGTAATTGCCGAATGCCTGCAGGTAGCGCGGGATCGGAATCAGGAAGGCGTCGTGGCCTTGCGGTGCGTCGATCTCGAGGTAGCAGACGTCCTTGCGCGCGGCCATCAGTGCGTCCACCAACTCCCGCGAGCGGGCAGGGGAGAAGCGCCAGTCGGTGGTGAACGACATCACGCAGAACTTGGCTTTGGCACCTTCAAAGGTTTTCGCCAGGTTATCGTCGAAGTTCGCCGCCGGATCGAAGTAGTCGAGCGCTTTGGTCATCAACAGGTACGTGTTGGCATCAAAGCGCCCGGAGAACTCTTCGCCCTGATAACGCAAGTAGCTTTCCACCTGGAACTCGACGCTGTGGAAGTCGTAGTTGAGCTTCTCGCTCTTGAGCCCGCGGCCGAATTTCTCGCCCATGGAGTCGTCGGACAGGTAGGTGATGTGCCCGACCATCCGCGCCAGCATCAGGCCGCGCTTGGGGATCACGTTGTGTTCCTGGAACGATCCGCCGTGGAACTCGGGGTCGGTGAGGATCGCCTGGCGTGCCACTTCGTTGAAGGCGATGTTCTGCGCCGACAGCTTGGGCGCCGAGGCGATGGCCAGGCAGTGACGGATTCGGTCAGGGTAGGTGATGCTCCATTGCATCGCCTGCATGCCGCCAAGGCTGCCGCCAATCACGGCCGCAAACTGGGCGATGCCGAGTCGATCGGCCAGACGCGCCTGGCTGTGCACCCAGTCCTCGACGGTCAAGACCGGGAAGTCGGCGCCGAACGGTTTGCCGGTCTCCGGGTTGATGCTGCTCGGCCCGGTGGAGCCGTTGCAGCCGCCGAGATTGTTCAGGCTGACCACGAAGAACTTGCTGGTGTCGATTGGCTTGCCAGGGCCGATGCAGCTGTCCCACCAACCGGGTTTGCGGTCGTCGACTCTGTGGTAGCCGGCGGCGTGGTGGTGACCAGACAAGGCGTGGCAGATCAGCACGGCGTTGCTCGCCGCAGCGTTCAGCGTGCCGTAGGTTTCGTAAATCAGGTCGTAGGCCGGGAGCGAACGACCGCAGGCCAAGGCCAGCGGCTCGCTGAAGTGCGCCACTTGCGGCGTCACCAGACCAACAGAATCGGGGGGAAAGGCAGCTGGCATCGACCCTGCTCTCATTGAAATGAGGCGTAAGTCTAAAGACCGCTGCCTTTAGCAGCAAGCTAACCCTTACCCACTGTAGGAGCCGGCTTGCCGGCGAGGCGGCGGGTCTGATGCACCGCGTTGCCTGGATCGCTGGCAAGCCAGCTCCTACAGTGGGTTCAGCGTTTCAGGTCGGGAAGGTCCGGCAACTTCTTCGGCGAGCAGATCCGCACCCGCTTCTGCCGGTTCAACTCGCCACTGATCAAGCTCACCTGGCTCTTGGACACGCCAAAGGCCTTGGCCAGAAACGCCATCAGATAGGCGTTGGCCTTGCCTTCGACCGGCGGCGCGGTCAGGCGGATCTTCAGGCGATCACCGTGCAGCCCGCAGAAATCATCGCTACGGGCTGCCGGTTGCAGGTGACACTCCAGAATCAGGTCGTCACCGTCCCAGCGAAACCAGCTCACTGGTTCAGATCAGCACGCGGAGGATTTCCGGCATCATGGTCATGGCGGCGAGGTTGTTGATCACCAGCATGTCGATCAGTTTGATCGCCAGGAACGCAAAGATCGGCGACAGATCCAGCCCGCCAAGGTTTGGCAGGAACTTGCGGAACGGCGCCAGGGCCGGCTCACAGATGTCGTTCACCAATTCGGCGCCCGGGTTATGGCTGCCCGGGGCGACCCAGGACAGGATCACGCTGATGATCAGGGCAAAGAAGAAAATATTCAGGAACAGAGCGGTCACACCGATGAGCGACCAGATCAGCAGTTGCAGCGGATTGCCGGTGGTGCCGTAGGTCAGCAACAGGGTCAGGGCCATCAGTGCCAGTTGCACCAGGATCGCCAGCACCAGCGAGGACATGTCCAGGCCGAACACGCTCGGGATGATCCGGCGCAGTGGCTTGAGCAGCGGCTGGGTGGCTTTCACGGCGAACTGGCAGATCGGGTTGTAGAAGTTCGCCCGCACCAGTTGCAGTACGAAGCGCATCAGCACGATCAGCAGGTACAGACTGCCGAGGGTTTGCAGCACGTAGACCGCTGCGGTGTTCAATCCAATCATGAAAAGCTCCTTATTGACCCAGTTGTTCGGCCATCTCGGCCGAGCGATGCGCGGCAGCGCCGAGTGCTTTTTCGACCAGGGCTTCAAAGCCATTGGCCTGGAACGACTTGATTGCAGCTTCTGTGGTGCCCGCAGGCGAGGTGACCCGGCGGCGCAGCTCGGCCGCGTCGACGTCGCTGGCGACGGCCATGTGTGCGGCGCCCAGTGCGGTTTGCAGCGTCAGTTGCGCGGCGATGTCCGCCGGCAAGCCAAGTTTGACGCCAGCGGCGGTCATGGCCTCGATCAACAGGAAGAAATATGCCGGGCCCGAGCCGGAAACGGCGGTGACGGCATCCAGTTGCTGCTCCTCGTTCAGCCACAGAGCGATGCCGACCGCAGACAGCAGCTCCTGGGCTTGCTGACGCTGTTCGGCAGTCACTTCGGCGGTGGCGAACAGGCCGCTCACGCCCTGACGCAACAGCGCCGGGGTGTTGGGCATGCAGCGCACGATCGGCTGGGCGCCGAGCCAGTTGTTCATGCTGGCGCAGGTGATGCCCGCAGCAATTGAAACCACCAGTTGACCCGGTTTGAGGCTTGGGCGCAGGGCCTCGCACACGGCTTTCATCGCCTGCGGCTTGACCGCGAGGACGACGACGTCGGCGCCGTCGATGGCCTGGGCGTTGTCGGCGAAGGTTTCGATGCCGTGTTCAGCAGTCACGCGGGCGCGTGTTTCTTCGCCCGGATCGCTGGCGCGGATCTGCGCCGCTTCCAGACCCTTGGCCCGCAGCCCGCCGATCAGGCTGGCGGCCATGTTGCCGGCACCGATAAAGGCAATACGCGTCTTGCTCATGTCAGGTCCTTATAAAGAATAGAGTCGGCCATGGGTTATGGCCGATCGTAATCGCGAGCGCCAAACAGGGCCGTACCGATACGGACCCAAGTGGCACCCTGGGCAATGGCCGACTCAAGGTCGTGGCTCATGCCCATGGAAAGTGTGTCGAGTGGCAGATTCAGGCTGGCTTGCAGGCTTTGCACGGCAGCGAACGCGGCATCCTGGGCTGCGCGATCTTCAGTCGGCTCAGGGATAGCCATCAGCCCGCGCAACTTCAAGCGCGGCAGAGCGTCGATAGCATTGGCCAAGGCAGGCAGATCGGCCGGGGTGCAGCCGGATTTGCTGGCTTCACCGCTGACATTGACCTGAATGCAGATGTTCAGGGGCGGTAAGTCGGCGGGGCGTTGTTCGGACAGACGTTGTGCGATTTTCAGACGATCCACGGAATGCACCCAGTCGAAGTGCTCGGCGATAGCGCGAGTCTTGTTCGATTGAATGGGGCCGATGAAGTGCCAGATCAAGGGCAGGTCGACCAGTTCCAGCTGTTTGCCCAGCGCTTCTTGCAGGTAGTTCTCGCCAAAGTCGCGCAGGCCGGCGGCGTAGGCTTCCCGCAGGTCTTGAGCGGGTTTGGTCTTGCTCACGGCTAGCAGATGGACGCTGTTTTCGCTGCGATTGGCGGCGAGTGTTGCGGCATGGATGCGCGAACTAACTTGAAGAATGTTGTCTGCTATGGTGGACATCAAGAGGCGCCAGCGGTCTGAAGGTTCGCGGCATTCTACTGGAATTGAGGGGCGCAATGGATATCACCGAACTGCTGGCATTCAGCGCTAAACAGGGTGCATCCGACCTGCACTTGTCCGCCGGCCTGCCGCCGATGATTCGGGTGGATGGCGATGTGCGGCGCATCAACCTGCCGGCCCTGGACCACCAACAGGTGCAGGCGCTGATCGATGCAATCATGAATGACGCCCAGCGGGTGGACTTCGAGAACCATCTGGAAACCGACTTTTCTTTTGACGTGCCCGGTGTGGCGCGTTTTCGGGTCAATGCATTCAATCAGAACCGTGGCGCGGGCGCCGTGTTTCGCACCATCCCGTCGAAAGTGCAGAGCATGGACGAACTGGGCATGGGGGATGTGTTTCGCAAAATGACCGATGCGCCCCGTGGCCTGGTGCTGGTGACCGGTCCCACCGGTTCCGGCAAGTCCACTACGCTGGCGGCGATGATCGATTACCTGAACACTCATCGCCATCACCACATCCTAACCATCGAGGACCCTATCGAGTTCGTCCACGAGCCGCGCAAGTGCCTGATCAACCAGCGTGAAGTTCATCGCGATACCCGTAGCTTCGCCACGGCCTTGCGTTCGGCACTGCGGGAGGACCCGGATGTGATTTTGGTAGGGGAGATGCGCGATCTGGAGACCATTCGCCTGGCTTTGACCGCCGCCGAAACTGGCCATCTGGTATTCGGCACGCTGCACACCACGTCGGCGGCGAAAACCATCGACCGCGTGGTCGACGTGTTTCCGGGGGGCGAGAAGTCAATGGTGCGCTCGATGCTCTCCGAGTCGCTGCTGGCGGTGGTATCCCAAACCCTGGTGAAGAGGGTCGGTGGTGGGCGCATCGCGGCTCACGAGATCATGCTGGGGACGTCGGCGATCCGCAACCTGATTCGCGAGGACAAGGTGGCGCAGATGTACTCGGCGATTCAGTCGGGAGGGGCGCTGGGAATGCAGACGCTGGATATGAGCTTGAAGGACCTGGTGACCAAGGGGTTGATCAGTCGTGATCATGCGCGGGAGAAAGCGCGGTCGCCGGAAAATTTGTGATGATCCAGAAACGCCATCGCGGGCAAGCCCGCTCCCACAGTGATCGAGGTTGGATCACAAATCTGCAAACCAATCTGAAACCTGTGGGAGCGGGCTTGCCCGCGATGAGGCCATCATATTCGAAGCAATTCCCGAGGCTGACCCGGGTAGGTCAAATCAGCGCTGAACCACACGCAATTGATTCGGCTCTTTAGGCAGAACCCGCTTGGCAACCACGTAGTGGCTTTCCCAGTACGGTTTCTTCAAGGTGTCGATGCTCACCGACTTGCCGCGACGTGGCGCGTGGATGAACCGGTCGTTGCCCAGGTAAATGGCAACGTGATTGACCCGACGGCTCTTGATGTTGAAGAAAATCAGGTCGCCAGGTTTCAGGTCGTTGCGATCGACTTTCTCCCCATGACCGCTGGCCATGGCGTTGGAGGTGCGTGGCAGGTCGAACGTGGCGTCGTTGAACGCGTATTTCACCAGGCCGCTGCAATCGAAGCCTTTGCTTGGGCTGCTGCCGCCCCAACGATAGGGAGTGCCAAGGACGTTCACGGCGCGGCTCAGCACGTCGCTGCTTTCCTTGGTGCCCATCGGTGGAACCAGGCCGCTTTTATTGCTGGCCAGGGTTGGAGCATGTTTAGCGGATTTTTTGTCTTTGCTCGAAGGAGCAGAGGCATGGGATTTTGGGGTGTAACCATTAACGTTAGGAAGACGTTGCTCACGATTGGTGGCGTGGGCGGCCAGTGGCATCAATAGGCAAATGGTTAGCCATGTCTTGAAAAATGAACGCATTAGGCAAGGCTCTTAATAAGTTAGCGCGCAACTTTATAACAGCTTTTTTGCCGCTTCCGAGGCCGTTGGTCGATTCAACCTGGGGGGCAATGGTGGCAAAAAAGCGGCAAAATGGCGTAATTGTCGGACAGAAGTCCGGTGTTACAAGGCTTTGACAGGTGCGAAGGTAGCATTTGCCATACGTCGGGTGCCCGTAAAAAAGTCACAAAGAAATGAAGAATATTTATCTATCGCGTGAGTCGAGGTCATTCATGAACCCCTATCAACAGACTATTCCGCAGCAAGACACCCACAGCAAAGTGATCGGTTACCTGCTGTGGATTTTCGGTTTTACCGGCGCTCACCGCTTCTATTACGGCAAGCCGGTGACCGGGACGATCTGGTTCTTCACCTTTGGCTTGCTGGGGATCGGCTGGCTGATCGACCTTTTCCTGATCCCGGCGATGGATCGCGAGGCTGACCTGCGGTTTACCGCCGGTCCCATCGAATACAACGTGGCGTGGATCCTGCTGACGTTTCTCGGGGTGTTTGGCGTGCACCGGATGTATCAGGGGAAATGGATCAGTGGGCTGCTGTACCTGCTGACGGGCGGGTTGTTCTTTCTGGGGGTGCTGTATGACTTCTGGACGTTGAATGACCAGGTTTCCGTTCGCAACGCGCAGAGTCGCTGATCAAATGTGGCGAGGGGGCTTGCCCCTCGCCACAGAGTGTTACGCCTGGTGACTGATCCTGCTATTCGTCTGCTTGAGTCATAGTCTGTGAATGACTATTGAAATACTTTTAGCAACTGAAGTTGAAGTGTTGCAAATGCAATTGTACTGACGCTGTATAAGGTTGAAATGATGAGGTGGTTTGGAGTGGCCCAGTAATTTATGCTGTCAGCGAGAATCGCAAGTGATGCAAATGCAATAATCAATGCTAATACTTTTATTGAGACTCCGTGCGTGCGGAGTGTGCGGGCTTTTTTGTATAAGAGCATTTGCATTAGATGAAGTGTAAGTAATGTTAAACCGGCAATCAGGACTGCACCTATTGGTATTCCAATTGAGTCTCGATCTATGTTGTAAAAACCTGTGCTCAAATTATTTTCTAAAATAAATATTGCTACACTGGATGTGATCGCTAAAAGCACTGGGTAGATGTAGTTTAGGTGCTTGTAGAGAGTCTTCATGTTGGCTCTTCCTGAGTGCAGTAGATGGTTTGAAACCCTAACAGGCTAATCTAGTGCAGGTCCGGCTGAAAGCCAGTTCCCGTTAGTCTTATTTTTTGCTCTCCCGTTATATCGATTTCATATTTCGTTCCTGAGAATACTCTGCCTGCTGTGGTTAAGAACTCAGGTAGTGTTGATCTGTCACTTTTGTCGAAGTCGTATGTGTCTGTATAAGCTCTTGCAGTTCCATCAAAAACCCATGATCCGTTTTCTTTCCTTGTAAAGTCTCCTTCGATTTTCAATGTGATTCGACCTAAATAATATCCTGTGACTTTGCTGTCGCTTTCAGTGGCATAAGGTACTTTTGGGTCAGATAAAAAATACCTTCCGGATTCTCTGGTGCTGGCGATAGTGTTGGCTAACAGGGGAATTTCATTCGCCTGTACGTTTAGGCCTATGTTGTTTATATCAACTCGCAGCTTCTCTCCATTTCCCCATAGGTAGTGAGAGAATGCTTTGACAGGGCTAAATGTCCCCCCTGATAGCTCGGTTGTTTGTGTTTCATACTTGATGTTGTACAGGCTTGTCGATGCTACTTTGATCAGGGCGTCTAGGTTGCTTAGTTTTTGTTGCGCTGCGAAGGCATCGGCAAGACTGAAATTTACGAGTTTGTTTTTGAAGTAGGCATGAGTAACGATCGAAGAATTATTTAGTAGGTAGTTGTCACTCTCCGTGATTTTCCAAAGGTCTTGAATGGCGCCAAAAGCGTCGTTGTTAACTGCTCTACCCACCATTTGCAGTTCATAGGTAAAGGCTTTTATACCACTTTTCATTTCTAGCCAGGCATGGAACATATCCATTTCGGCTGAGGAAATGACGGTGCCATCGCACAGGGGTAAAGAGTAGGTTTGCCCGTCGTTGGTGATGATTGCTTCACCGGCTCCCTGCCAATCTGCAGTCGCATAGGCTCCCCAGCGGAATCCGGGATTAACTGTAAAGCCGCCTGAGTTTCCCGTTGTTCCTTTCGTTACGATAGGAGGTAGGGTAAGTCCATTTTTCATGTATTGCTCCTTGTTTGTACAATCATTGTATTCGGGAGGGTAGTGATTTTTCCTTGTGCTGTTTTTATACTAAATGATGGGTGTTGAGTCTGCATTCAATAACTTTGTAGGCTATTTCTGTATGTTGCGAAGTTCCTTTCGCGCAGATGATGAGAAGCCAGAAATTTCTGTTCGTTGGATAGTTATATTCGCCATCGCTTGTAGAAATGTTCTTGATGCGGATGTGCTGTTTGGGGAAAGGCAATGGAGGAGGGGCAGGAGGGCGATATGACTTCTGGACGTTGAATGACCAGGTTTCCGTGCGCAATGCGCAGCGCCGGTAATTGTGGTGAGGGGGCAAGCCCCCTCGCCACAGTGTTACGCCTGGTGGCTGATCCGCCCATCCACCAGCGTGTAACGCACCACACCCGGCAGGCTATGCCCAATGAACGGGCAGTTCTCGCCCTTGGACAACCAGGTTTCACCGGCGACGGTGGAGGCCGTAGGGTCGAACAGCACGATGTCCGCCGCGCCACCCACCGCCAGGTTGCCTGCTGGCAAACGCAAGGCGTCGGCAGGGCCGGTGCTCAGGCGTTTGAGTAGAGTCGGCAGGTCCAGCAGGCCGTCTTCGACCAAGGTCATCGCCAGCGGCAATAGCAGTTCAACGCTGCTGATGCCTGGCTCGGTCGCACCGAACGGTGCCAGCTTGGCGTCACGCTCATGGGGTTGGTGGTGACTGGAGATAGCCGAGATCACCCCCGATTTCACCGCTGCGCGCAGGCCCTCGCGGTCGGCGCGGGTGCGTAGCGGCGGCTGGACGTGATACAGGCTGCTGAAGCCGATCAGAGCTTCGTCGGTCAGGATCAGCTGGTACAGGGCGACATCCGCGGTCACCTTCAGGCCACGGGCCTGGGCCTGGGCGATCAGCTCCACGCCGCGGGCGCTGGTGAGCTGGCTGAAGTGTGCGCGTACGCCAGTCTGTTCAACCAGCAACAGGTCCCGAGCGAGGGCGACGGTCTCGGCACTTTCCGGAATGCCCGGCAAGCCAAGGAAGCTGGCGGTCGGACCTTCGTGAGCCAGGCCACCCTCGGCCAGGTCGTGATCCTGGGAGTTGAAAATCACCGTCAGGTCGAAGGTCGCTGCGTAGTCCAGTGCGCGGCATAGGGTGCGTGTGTTGCGGAAGCTCTCCAGGCCATTGCCGAAGGCCACGCAACCGGCATCGCGCAGTGCCACGAGCTCGGCAAGCTGTTCACCGTCCAGGCCTTTGCTCAGGGCGCCAATCGGGAAGACTTTGGTGTTGCCGGCCTCACGGGCGCGGTCGAGGATCAGTTCGGCTACCGCCGAGGTGTCCAGCACCGGTTTGGTTTTTGGCGGGCAGCACAGGCTGGTCACGCCGCCAGCCGCCGCCGCGCGGGTCTCGCTGACGATCGAGCCTTTGCGGCTGTAGCCCGGTTCGCGCAGGGCAACGTTGAGGTCGACCAGGCCGGGAGCGGCCACCAGGCCTTTGGCGTCGATCGTGTCGACGGCGACAAAGCCGGCTGGCGCAGCGCCAAGGGCGACGACTTTGCAGGCTTCAATGTGGATGTCGGTCACTTGATCCAGGCCACTGGCCGGATCGATCACGCGGGCACCGAGAATGCTGAGCTTCACTGGGCGTTCTCCTGCTCGAATTGGCGCTGGGCAGTCTGCCCGCTCATGGCCATGGACAGCACAGCCATACGAATGGCGATCCCGTAGGTCACCTGGTTGAGGATCACCGAGTGCGGGCCGTCAGCCACCGCCGACTCGATTTCCACGCCACGGTTGATCGGCCCCGGGTGCATCACGATGGCATCGGGCTTGGCGCCGGCCAGGCGCGCGGTGGTCAGGCCGAACAGGCGGTAGAACTCGCCTTCGCTCGGCAGCAGGCCGCCGGTCATGCGTTCACGCTGCAGGCGCAACATGATCACCACGTCGACATCTTTCAGGCCTTCGGTCATGTCGGTGTAGACCTTCACGCCGTATTGCTCGATGCCGATCGGCAGCAGGGTTTTCGGCGCGATCACGCGGATGTCCGGGCAACCGAGGGTTTTCAGGGCCAGCATGTTCGAGCGCGCGACCCGCGAGTGCAGGATGTCGCCGACGATGGCCACCGAAAGGTTTTCGAAACTGCCCTTGTGCCGGCGGATGGTGAGCATGTCGAGCATGCCCTGGGTAGGGTGCGCGTGCCGGCCGTCGCCGCCGTTGATGATCGCCACCTGCGGGCAGACATGCTCGGCGATGAAGTGCGCGGCACCGGAATCACCGTGACGCACGACGAACATGTCGGCGGCCATCGCTTCCAGGTTACGCAGGGTGTCGAGCAGGGTTTCGCCCTTACTCGCCGACGACGTCGACACGTTGAGGGTGATCACGTCCGCCGAGAGCCGCTGGGCCGCCAGTTCGAAGGTCGTGCGGGTGCGGGTCGAGTTCTCGAAGAACACGTTGCACACGGTCTTGCCGCGCAGCAGCGGGACTTTCTTCACGGCCCGGGCGCCGACTTCGAGGAAGGAGTCGGCGGTGTCGAGGATTTCCGTCAGCAGCTCGCGGCGCAAACCGTCGAGCGAGAGGAAGTGGCGCAGCTGGCCCTGATCATTGAGCTGCAGCGGGCGCTTGGTTTCTAGAGGCGTCATCGCAAGGGGGACTCTCAATAGGGCGAATTAAAGGGCGAGGTCTTGCAGTTCGAGCGCGAGCTCCGGGCCGGACAGCTTCACCCGTTCGTGGGCGGCCAGCGACAGGGTCGCGCCAACCACGTTCGGGCGGATCGGCAGTTCGCCGGCGTCCAGGTCCAGCATGCACACCAGCGTCACGCTGGCCGGGCGGCCATAGTCGAACAGTTCGTTCATGGCGGCGCGGATGGTCCGGCCGCTCATCAGCACGTCGTCGATCAGCACCAGGTGCTGGCCTTCGATCTCGAACGGCAGCGCCGAAGGGCGAACCTGTGGGTGCAGGCCGTTCTGGCTGAAATCGTCGCGATAGAAGGATACGTCCAGGGTGCCGAGGGGCTCATCGCTGCCCAGCTCCTTGAGCAGGGCCTGGGCTACCCAGACGCCACCGGTACGGATGCCGATGAAACGCGGGTCGCTGATGCCGCGGTGTTCCAGGTGAGCCTTCAGGCGCGTGGCCATCTGGCTGATCAGTTCGGCGGGATTGGGCAGGCTCATGGTTGCTCCTTCTTGGGCCCGAGCCGGCTTGTACGGGAGTGGCTCGGGTTGTAGCTAAGAGAGACGCGCAGCGGCTCTTCAGGATTCAAACAGCGCGGTGTTTTCGTCCAACCAGCCTTGCAGCAGCAGGGCGGCGGCGATGGCATCGACCGGGTTGTCGCGGTAACTGCCTTTCTGGCCGCCACGAGCCAGGCGTTCGCCCTTGGCCTCGAAGGTGGTCAGGCGTTCATCGTGGGTATAAAAGGGCAGGTTGAAGCGGCCGTTCAGGCGCCGGGCGAACTTTTCCGCGCGGGCGCACATGTCGCTGGGCGTGCCGTCCATGTTCAACGGCAGGCCGACCACCACCGCATCGGGCTTCCACTCTTTGATGAGGGCTTCGAGCTGGTTCCAGTCGGGGATGCCGTTCTGCGCTTTCAGGGTGCACAGCTCGCGGGCCTGGCCGGTAATGACCTGGCCGACCGCAACGCCGATCTGTTTGGTGCCGTAGTCGAATCCGAGAATCAGCCGCAGGGCCATCAGGCGTGCCCCGCCTGGCTGGTCAGCAGACTGAGATTGACGCCCAGGTGCTTGGCCGCCGCTTCCAAGCGAAGTTCGCTGCTGGTGTTGAACAGGATGTCTGCGTCAAACGGGCAGTTCAGCCAGGCATTTTGCGCCAGTTCGGCTTCCAGTTGCCCGGCTTCCCAACCGGCATAGCCGAGGGCAATCAGGCTTTTTGCCGGGCCGACGCCGTCAGCGATGGCGAACAGTATGTCCTGGGTGGTCGACAGGGATAAGTCGTCTTCCAGATCAACGGTTGCCTGGAAGCTCAGCCCCTTGGGGTGCAGGACGAAGCCGCGATCGGTCTGCACCGGGCCGCCGATAAAGATCGGCACGTGCTGGCAGAGCGCTGGTGGTTCGATATCCGGGCGCAATTGCTCAAGAATATCGGCCAGGCTCAGCTCTTGCGGACGGTTGACCACCAGCCCCATGGCCCCATTGGCCGTGTGCTCGACGATGTAGGTCAAGGTGTGCGCAAAGTTCGGGTCGGCCATGTGTGGCATGGCGATCAGGAATTGATGCTTGAGGTAGCTGGGGCTGACGTTTTTCATGTGCGCTAGTGTGGCGTTCGAGGGGCGAACTGACAAGCTGGGGATGCACAGGAAATAGCGCAAATCTGTAGGAGCGAGCTTGCTCGCGATGGTCGTCAAGGATAACGCTGCCAAGTTGACACCCCGCGGTGCTCTCAGGTTTATCGCGAGCAAGCTCGCTCCTACATCTATGGTTACCCCCTTTTCTGCAATACTGTATTTGATGCGTGTTTGGCTTGCTTTCATCTATCCGGCGTCTGAGTGGGGGTGTCGCCCCGCGCCTCGATGAGAATCGATGCCCAACGACCCTAATTAGTTGAACGGCCTTACAGCCGTGTAGGAGCCCAGGGTTGTCGTCAGGCCGGTTGGCCGTTCACGTCATCAGTTATCCAGCATCGCAAAACCAGGTGGGTGGTGCTCGGGTGACAGCGGGGTCAGGCGTTCATCGCGGCTGGCCCCGCATCGAATTCAGTGTGGTGTGCGGCTATCGCCCAGGCGATTCTTGCCAGCTTGTTGGCCAGTGCGCAGACCACGAGATTGGAGTGATGGCGGGAAGCTAATAGTTGGCGGACCCAGTCCGCCAAGGCGCCTTTCTGTCGTTCCAGTTGTATCAAGTACACACGGGCGCACTGGATGAGCAGGCGCCTCTGATTTCGATCGCCGCGTTTACTGATGCCGAGCAACACGGTTTTATCGCCCGTACCGTGCTGTTTGGGTACCAGCCCGATCGACGCCGCATAGCCTCGGCCGCATTTGAACTGTTTGCCATCGCCCAACTCGGCAGCCAAGGCGCTGGAGGTGATCGGGCCGACACACGGCATGGTCATCAAACGAGCCGCCAGATCATCTTCAGCTGCTTGGCATTCCACCTCCTTGTCCAGCGCTTTGACCTTCCCATCCAGATAGTTGAAGTGCTCATGCAACCCCATCAGAATTTTTTTGATGGAGCCGGAAAATGAACTCATCTCAAGCAATGCTGGAAGCTCTTTGATGGATTTGAAGCCGGGAGCCAGGCTGATACCCACCTCCAGCAGGGCTGCGTGAATCCGATTGACGGTGGCGGTACGGTCTTTGATGAACGACTCACGAACCGAATTGAGCATCGCCAGCGCCTGCTGAGCCTGGGTTTTGGGGTGCACGAAGCGCATTGTGGGCCGGGTCGCCGCCTCGCAGATCGCTTCGGCATCAGCGAAGTCGTTTTTGTTGCTCTTCACGTAAGGGCGTACCAGATGTGGCGCAATAAGCTTGGGCGTATGCCCCAGCTTGGCGACTTCCTGCGCCATGAAATGGGCGCCGCCACAGGCTTCCATCACGACGGTGCAGGGTTCCAGTTTCGCCAGATATTGGGTGAGTGCTGCGCGCGTAAACTTTCTGCGGTGAACCTCGTGGCCGCGATCATCTTGAGCATGAAGATGAAAGGAATGTTTTCCGAGGTCGATGGCGGCAATAGCTACGTTGTTCATGGCAATGATCTCCGATGAGCCCTCTGTGAAAGCTTAGTGGGCGATCACAGGGGGCAGCGGGGGGG
>NZ_MUJK01000004.1 GCF_002906155.1 Pseudomonas laurylsulfativorans | reverse complement strand
CCGAGGTCGATGGCGGCAATAGCTACGTTGTTCATGGCAATGATCTCCGATGAGCCCTCTGTGAAAGCTTAGTGGGCGATCACAGGGGGCAGCGGGGGGGTAGCCATTTCATTAGTTTGGCGTTCACATCATTTCGACCAGGACGCGGTCACCTGTAGGAGCTGGCTTGCCAGCGATGGTCGTTAACGATGACGCGTGTGAACTGGATAAACGCCGCGCCCTTGAGTCCATCGCCAGCAAGCCGGCTCCTACAGTTTGGCGTTCACATCATTTCGACCAGGACGCGGTCCCTTGTAGGAGCTGGCTTGCCAGCGATGGTCGTTAACGATAACGCGTATGCACTGAATAAACGCGGCGCCCTTGAGTCCATCGCCAGCAAGCTGTCTCCTACAGTTTGGCGTTCACATCATTCGACGCGGTCCCTTGTAGGAGCTGGCTTGCCAGCGATGGTCGTTAACGATGACGCGTATAAACCGGATAAACGCCGCGCCCTTGAGACCATCGCCAGCAAGCCGGCTCCTACCGTTTGGTGTTCACATCATTTCGACTCGGACGCGGTCTCCTGTAGGAGCTGGCTTGCCAGCGATGGTCGTTAACGATAACGCGTATAAACCGGATAAACGCGGCGCACTTGAGCCCATCGCCAGCAAGCTGGCTCCTACAATCCATCGCCGCCAAGCCGGCTCCTACAAGACCGCATTAACCTGACGTTTTTCGCCAGCACGGTCGCTCCCATAGGTTGATCAATGGGCGATACACACCGACTTGAGCTCGGTGTAAGCCTCGATCACCGCACGGCCAAACTCGCGGCCCATGCCCGATTGCTTGACGCCACCGAACGGCATCGCCGGATCGAGCAGCACATGGGCGTTGACCCAGACCGTACCGGCTTCGATGCGTGGCACCAGGTTCATGGCCTTGCCCAGGTCGTTGGTCCACAGGCTCGCAGCCAGACCGTAGCGGTTGTCGTTGGCCAGTTCGATCACGGCGTCTTCGTCGTCGAACGGCATCACGCCCAGTACCGGACCGAACACTTCTTCGCGGGCCACGGCCATGCTGTGGTCGATGTCCGCCAGAATGGTCGGCTGCACGAAGAAACCGTCGCCTTGCAGCAACTCACCGCCCGTCACCACGCGCGCGCCTTCCTGGCGAGCCAGTTCGATGTGCTTGAGCACGCTTTGCTGTTGCTTGCGCGACACCAGCGGGTTGATGGCCGCGTCGCAGTTCATGCCGGCGCCAATCGGCATCGCCGACACGGCGGCCGCCAGGGCTTCGACGAATTGATCGTGGATCGAACGGTGTACGTAGAAGCGCGACGCAGCGGCGCAGACCTGGCCGTTATTGAGCAGGCCGCCGAGAATCGCGCCTTGCACGGCTTTTTCGATGTTGGCATCGGCGAGCACGATCATCGGGTTCTTGCCGCCCAGCTCCAGAGAGAAGCGCGTCATGTTTTCCATGCACGCCACGCCGACGCTCTTGCCCACGGCGGTGGAGCCGGTGAAAGACACCTTGCTCACCAACGGATGCGCGGTCAGCACGCCACCGACCGAAGCACCACCACCGGTAACCACGTTGAACACACCGGCCGGGATGCCCGCTTCCAGCGCCAGTTCGGCCAGGCGCATGGCGGTCAGCGGGGTTTCCATCGCTGGCTTGATGATCACCGTGCAACCGGTGGCCAGGGCCGGCATCAGTTTCCAGGCGGCGATCAGCAGCGGGAAGTTCCACGGCACGATACCAACCACCACGCCTACTGGCTCACGCTTGGTGAACGCGGTGAACTTCGCACCAGGAGGCAGCGGGATCGACACATCGAAGGTCTGGCCTTCGATCTTGGTCGCCCAGCCGGACATGTAGCGCATGAATTCCACGGTGGCGTTCAGGTCCAGCGCGCGGGCCATGTTGATCGACTTGCCCTGGCTCAGGGTTTCCAGCTGGGCCAGCTCTTCGGCGTGTTCTTCGACCAGGCGGGTGAAGTTCAGCAGGATGCGTTCACGGTCGGCCGGACGCAGGCTCGACCACACGCCGGACTTGAACGCCTTGTGCGACGACTGCACGGCACGCTCGACGATGTCCAGCGGTGCATCCAGGGTTTCGCACAGGGTTTGCCCGGTGGCCGGGTTGACCACGGCGATGCTGTCGCCCTCGGCAAATACCCACTGGCCGTCAATGAAGCAGCCATGACGACGCTCTAGGAATGCAGCAACCTGGGGCAGGATTTCAACGTTGCTCATAATTCACCTTTCATTCAGGTGTAGGAGCCGGCTTGCTGGCGATAGCGTCTTGACGGGCAGTGCAGGACTCAAGGTCGCTTTCGCTGGCAAGCCAGCGCCTACAGGGGGTGGTTGGTTGTCAGGCGGTAATCCGTCTGATCAGTGTTGTTCTTTGAGGAAGCACGCGACCGCCTGGCGGTCGTCGGCGGACGCCAGGCCCATGTACGGCATGTAGGTGCCCGGCACGAAGGCCTGGGGCTGGGTGATCAATTGCGTGATGTTCTCGGCTTGCCAGTCGACGTCTTTGTCGCGCATGGCCTGGGAGTAGCTGAAACCCGCCAGCGAGCCGGACTTGCGCCCGTACACGCCGAACAGGTTCGGCCCCATCATGCCGGTCGTGCCCTTGGTCACCGCATGGCAGACGCTGCACTCGGTGGCAAACACTTCGGCACCACGACGGGTATCCGTGGCGCACTCGGCGGCGGACACCGCCTGAACCAGGGTGAAGGACAGCAAGCCGATGAGGGGCAAACGCAACGAAGTGAACATAGGAAAACGACCTTGAAAATCCACGCGTTCGTCAGCAGACGAACACCAACACTAAAAATGCCGAGGCAACGGTGCTCCGGCAGGTTGGTAGGGATTGTCGGTGGTCGCCGGCACGCAGGTTTTGCCCTGCGTGCCAGTTGTGTTGGCCGGGCTGCCAAACCGGCCAATCTGGCATGCACAACCAACTAATTGGCAAACAGGGAAAAGGGCAAAGAAAAGTCGGGCCTTAGTATCTAAAAAGACCGCAAACCTGCGCTCAAGAACAAGAACGGATGCCTCACCATGCTCAAGTCCCCCTTGCTTCGTCTCTCGACGCTCGCGCTGATGATCAGTGCCGGCAATGCCGGTGCCTATGAACTCTACGCCGATGACGACAGCCACCTGAACGCTACCCTCGAAGCCGTGTTCGGCATTTTCCACAGCCAGGAAAACTACGCCCTGTCCGGCCGCCTGAGTGAAGGCAGCTCGTCGTGGCGCGAGGGCTACATCAAATATGGTTTGAGTTTCGACAAGGGCCTGGGCGGTGCGGGCACGGCTTACGGTGCGGGCAACATGCTCAGCTCCGGCACCTGGGGGGACGGCGATGCCGCCGGTTTCAGTGATGGTTCGGAACGCACCACCAAGTTCGAAGACGCCTACCTCGGCTGGCGCTCGGCCGACCTGTTCAGCGCCCTGGGCAAGGACGGCGTCGACCTGTCCTTCGGTCGCCAGAATATCGTGGTCGGTGATGGCTTCCTGATCGATGGCGATGCCTTGAACATGGGCAAGGGCCTGGCCGATGGCGAGTTCAACCGTGGCGGCGCCTACTACCTGGCGGCACGCAAAGCCTTCGACGAAACCGCCGTACTGCGTCTGGGCGGCAAGGAAGGCTGGCGCAGTGACCTGATGTGGCTCAAATCCGACAACCGCGCCCAGGCCAAGACCGAAATGTACGTCGGCACCCTGGAGCACGTGGCCGAGGCCGGCACGGTCGGCCTGACCTACATCAAGACCACCGATATCGATGAACAGTACGCCTCGCCGATCCAGCTCGAACGCGACGGCATGAAGACCTACAGCCTGCGTGCGGCGGGCAACGCCGGGGTGAAAGACCTGTTCCTGTCCGGTGAGTACGCCAAGCAGGACAAACCCAACACCTCCAGCGAAGACGCCTGGTACCTGGAAGCCGGCTGGACCTTCTCCGACGCGGTCTGGACACCTAGCGCCAGCTACCGCTACAGCCGCTTCTCGGAAGGCTACGACACCCTGTTCTACGGTTTCAGCCGTGGCTACGGCACCTGGTTCCAGGGCGAGGTCGCGGGCAACTACGCCGGACCGTTCAACAGCAACTCGCGCATCCAGAACGTCACGTTGAAAGTCTCGCCGCTGGAGAACCTCAACGTCGGCGCGATGTACTTCAACTACGACACCATCGACCGCAACCTGGGCAACACCGATGGCCACGAAGTCGACCTGTACGCCGAATGGCACGTCAACGACCACCTGACCGTGATGCCACTGGTGGGCATCTACCAACCGGACAAGAGCGCCGAAGACGGCGGCACCCAACTGGGTAACAACGACAAGAACGTCTACGCCCAGGTGGTGTTCGCCACCGGTTTCTAATCTCGGCCGCGGGCAGTGGCCACGCCATTGCCCGCGTGGAAAAAGGTATTTCCAATGCACAGAACATTCCTGGCGATCCAGAGCAAGATCGCCCTCCTCGCCGGCCTCTGCCTGCTGCTGGTCGTCGGCTTGTTGATGGGGTTGTCGCTCTATCAGACCCACAAGAGCAGCCAGCAAGTGGCCCAGGCCAGCGGCGACATGCTCGCCAATGCGGCCAGGGAACACATGCAAGCCCTGGGCAAAGTGCAGGCCATGCAGGTGCAACGCACCTTCATGCAGACCCACGAATACGGCCAAGGGTTATCGCGGTACCTGTTGTACCTGCGACAGCTGCAACAACAGGGCAGCCTGACCCGCCACCAACTGCGCCAGGAGCTGAGTACCCAGCTGCACCAGGCCTTGATCGACAAGCCCGACCTGCTCGGGCTTTATGTCATTTTCGAACCCGGCGGACTCGACGGCGCCGACGCCGACTTCGCCAACCAGGCGGAACTTGGCAGCAACGAAACCGGACGCTTCGCCCTGTATTGGGTGCAGAGCAAACCGGGCGAACTGCAAGCGGTGATCGGTGACGAAGGCCTGCTCGCCAACACCGAACCAGGCCCCAGCGGCGCACCGTACAACGCCTTCTACACCTGTGCCCGCGACACCCGGCAGGCCTGTGTCCTGGAACCGTATTTCGATGAGGCCTCCGGCAGCCGCAAACTGGTGACCAGTGTGGCGTTCCCGTTGATGGAGAACGGCAAAGTCATCGCGGTGGTCGGGCTGGACATCAACCTCGCCGCCCTGCAACAAAACAGCGAGGCCAGCGCCCGTGAGCTGTTCGATGGCAACGGCCAGATCAGCATCGTCAGCCCGCGCGGGGTGATCTCCGCCAACAGCCAGGACGTCGGTCGCCTTGGTCAGCCGATGGACAACGCCGAGGTGATGGACAGCCTGCGTCAGGGCCAGCCCAAAGTGTTTGTCGACGCCCGGCAAATCAAGGTGCTTGAACCGCTGTCACCGATTGCCGGCGCCGCACCCTGGGGCGTGTTGGTCGGTGTGCCGCAGAGCGTGTTGCTGGCACCGGTCACTACCCTGCAGAAAGAACTCGATGCCCAAGGCGTGCAAAGCACTGCGCTGGAGCTCCTGCTCGGTGGCGGCTCGGCCCTGCTCGGCCTGCTGTTGATCTGGTACACGGCGCAACGCATCACCCGGCCGCTGCAAGTGCTGACCCGAGTCATGGAGGACATCTCCCTCGGCGAAGGCGACCTGACCCGGCGCCTGCAAGTGCAATCGCGGGATGAAATCGGCCAGTTGGCGACCGCCTTCAACCGCTTTGTCGAGCGCATCCACCATTCAATCCGCGAGGTGTCGTCTGCCGCCCTGGGCGTCAATGAAGGCGCGCGGCGCGTACTGGATGCTTCGAACGCCTCGATGAGCAATTTCGACGATCAATCCACCCGCACCAACAGCGTGGCGGCGGCGATCAACCAGCTCGGCGCGGCTGCCCAAGAGATCGCCCATAACGCCTCGGATGCCTCGCAACAGGCTTCGTCTGCACGACAGCAAGCCGAGGATGGGCGTCAGGTGGTGCAGCGCACGATCGAGGTGATGAACGAACTGTCCGGCAAGATCAGTGCCTCGTGCGCCAACATCGAAGTGCTCAACGACAAGACCGTGAACATCGGGCAGATCCTCGAGGTGATCAAGGGCATCTCCCAGCAGACCAACCTACTGGCGCTCAACGCCGCCATTGAAGCGGCGCGGGCCGGTGAAGCGGGTCGTGGGTTTGCGGTGGTGGCGGACGAAGTGCGCAGCCTGGCCGGACGCACCCAGGCCTCGGCGCTGGAGATCCAGCAGATGATCGAGGAACTGCAAGTGGGCGCACGGCAATCGGTCACCACCATGACCGAGAGCCAGCGCCACAGCGAAGAAAGCGTCACCATCGCCAACCTCGCCGGCTCCCGCCTGGGCAGCGTGACCCAGCGCATCGGTGAGATCGACAACGTCAACCAGTCCGTCGCCGCCGCCACCGAGGAACAGACCGCCGTGGTCGAAGCCTTGAACGTCGACATCACCCGGATCAACACCCTGAACCAGCAAGGAGTGGAGAACCTGCAAGCGACATTGCGGGCCTGTACCGAGCTGGAACAACAGGCCGGGCGATTGAATCAATTGGTGGGGAGCTTTCGCATCTGAGATTTGGGTTGCCTGACACCCCGCCATCGCGGGCAAGCCCGCTCCCACAATTGGATTTTTTGTCGTGCACAAATCCTGTGCTCACCAAAGATCCCCTGTGGGAGCGAGCCTGCTCGCGAAGAGGCCATCACATCCAACATCACTGTCGCCTGACACTCCGCCATCGCGGGCAAGCCCGCTCCCACAATTGGATTTTTTGTCGTTCACAAATCCTGTGTTCACCAAAGATCCCCTGTGGGAGCGAGCCTGCTCGCGAAGAGGCCGGCACATCCAACATCTCCACTGACTGACACGCCGCCATCGCGAGCAAGCTCGGACACAGTGATCTACGCCAGCTAACATAAATCTGGCACCCACAACCAACCACATGGCATGGGTGCACACATACCGCGCTGCACCCCGGGCGTAGTATCGAAACCGACCTTCAGGGCACAACCCGCTTCAGGGTGCCCTGCAATGCAACGCTGAACCCCTCCATTTCTCACTAAAACAATAAATCGGCCTTCGGGTCGCGGGAGACTTCTGTGCTTAAGAAAAGTGCGCTGGGCTGGCCAAAGATAGCCGGTCTCGGAATTGCGTTGGTGGTGGCCGGGCAGTTTTCCGGCTGGAACTTCGGGTTGGCGGCCGGTGGCTGGTTGAACATGCTGATCGCCACGTTGTTGATGGCCCTGCTCTGCGGCGGCCTGGCGTTATGCGTGGCGGAACTGTCCACCGCATTGCCCAGCGCCGGCGGCGTATTCGTCTATGCGCAAAGCGCCTTCGGGCCATTCGTGGGTTATCTGGTGGGTGTGGCTTGCGCACTGGCGCTGACCATCGGCACCGGTGCCGCCGCGACCTTTATCTGCGCCTACACCGAATCGATTTTCGGCCTTGGCGGCTGGCCGGTGAAGATCGCCCTGTTCGCGGTGATCGTCGGCATCCACATGCGCGGCGTCGGTGAGGCCATGGGCCTGACCTTCATCGCGGGCATCATCGCCGTGATCGCCCTGCTCACGTTCGGCGTCGCCATGGCCCCCCATGTCGAACTGGCCAATCTGCTGAAACTGCCCGCCAGCGTCGCAACGCCGGTGAGCCTCGGCGGCATCTTCGCCTGCGTGCCGTTCGCCATCTGGCTGTTCATCACCGTTGAGCAAACCGGCTCGGCCGCCGAAGAAGCGCACAACCCCGGCCGCAGCATGCCACGGGGCATTCTGGCGGCGATCGGCACTTTGCTCGTGACGGCACTGGTGGTGCTGGTGTGCGCACCGGGTGCCGGTGGTGTCGAGTTGGTCGGTTCGGCAGGTGATCCGTTGTACGCGGCGATGTCCAGCAACAGCGCCTTCGGTGACGGCTCATGGCTGGCCAAGGTGATTGGCTGCGGCGCGGTGTTCGGCTTGATCGCGACCTTCTTTTCCCTGGTCTACGCCGCTTCCCGTCAACTGTTCGCCATGGCCCGCGACGGCCTGTTCCCGCAATGGCTGGGCAAGACCGGCAAACGCGGCACGCCCTGGCCGGCGCTGTTGCTGATCGGTGCCATTGGTCTGCCGCTGTCCGAAGTGGACCCGGCCACGGTGATGCTCGCGGTCGTGCTGCTGCTCAACGTTTGCTACCTGTTCATTTTCGGCGCTTACCTGCGCATCAAAAACAGTCAACCGGACCTGCCACGCCCGTTCACTTTGCTCGGCGGCAAACGGGTTGCGTGGCTGGGCCTGGCCCTGACGCTGGTGGTGATCGCCGCCTGCTTCCAGCTCGACATGCTGATGCTGATCGCCCTCGCCGTGACCTTCACCCTGTGCATTTTCAATTACCTGCTGCGCAACCGTCGCACCACCGTCATCGAGGTTCCAGACCATGCCTGAAGAGACTCTCCTGCAGCGCCGCCATCGCGTGCTCGGCAGCGCCTCGCCGCTGTTCTACGACAAACCCCTGCACTTGGTGCGTGGCGAAGGCGTCTGGCTATTCGATGTCGACGGTCGCCGCTACCTCGACGTCTACAACAACGTGCCCTGCGTCGGCCACTGCAACCCCCACGTGACCGAGGCCATGCACCGCCAGGCGACCACGCTGAACATCCACACCCGCTACCTGGATGAGCAAGTGGTGCGCTACGCCGAGCGCCTGACCGCGACCTTCGCCGAGCCGCTGGACACCGCCATGTTCACCTGCACCGGCAGCGAGGCCAATGAGCTGGCGCTGCGTCTGGCACGCTTTGCCAGTGGTGGCACCGGCATCATCGTCAGTGACTACAACTACCACGGCAACTCGGCGTCGCTGGCCGAAGTCACCACCGCCCTGCCCTCGCCAGAGCCCTTCGCCGCCCATGCCCGGGCTGTGCCGATTCCGTGCCTGTACCACGCACCGGCCGGCACCACCGAGGCGCAACTGGCCGAGCAGTACGCGGCCAATGTCGCGGCGGCGATTGCCTCGATGCAGGCCCAGGGCATTCGCCCAGCCGCACTGCTGATCGACACCCTGTTCGCCAACGAAGGCCTGCCCCGGGTGCCGGCCAGCTTCGTCAACAAGGCAGCAAAGCTGATCCGTGCGGCGGGCGGGCTGTTCATCGCCGACGAAGTGCAGTCCGGTTTCGGCCGTACCGGCGATCACCTGTGGGGCCATCAGGCCCACGGCGTGGTGCCGGACATCGTCACCCTCGGCAAACCGATGGGTAACGGCTATCCACTGGCCGGGCTGATCACCCACAAGGCCTTGGTCGAATCCTTCGGTCGCCACGCCATGTACTTCAACACCTTCGGCGGCTCGCCCGTGGCGGCGGCGGTCGGCATGGCAGTGCTGGATGTGATCGAAGAACAGCAACTGCTGAAAAACGCACAAAGCGTCGGCGCCTATGTGCAGCAACGCCTGCAAGTACTGGCCGGCAAACACTCGATCATCGGCGACGTGCGCGGCAAGGGATTGTTCTTCGCCATGGAACTGGTGCGTGACCACGCCAGCAAGGAGCCGGCCGGGCTGGAGGCGCGCAAGGTGGTCAACGACATGCGCGAAAACGGTGTGCTGATCAGCAAGATCGGCGCCGGCGACAACATTCTCAAACTGCGCCCGCCGCTGGTGTTCGGCCGCGATCACGCGGACCTGTTCGTTGACACGCTGGATAACGCGCTCAGCGCGATCTGAGGCCCTGCCATGACTGAATTCCACACCCTCCCCCATGACCAGCAAGTCGCCCGCCTGCACGAACTGGCACGCCACGCCCTGCAACAGTGGGAAGGCGATTTCGCTGACATTGAACTGGTGAAATTCCGCGAGAACGCGGTGTTCTCGGCCCGCCGTCACGACGGCCAGCGGGTGGCCCTGCGCATCCATCGCAATGGCTATCACTGCGAAGCCGCGCTACGCTCCGAGCTGCAATGGATGGAGGCACTGGCGGGCGCCGGCATTACCGTGCCGCCAATCATCCGTGCGCAGAATCAAAGCCATCTGATCGAAGTCAACCATCAAGACATCGGCGAACCACGCCACATCGACATGCTCGCCTGGCTGCCCGGTGCGACTGCCGGTACGTCCGAAGCAGGTGTGCAGGCCGATACCGAAATCGATTTCCTGTTCAATGAAGCCGGGGCGATTGCCGCACGGATTCACCTGCATTCGGCCGAGTGGCAACAGCCGGACGAGTTTGTCCGGCATGCCTGGGACGAGGAAGGCTTGATTGGCGCCAACCCGTTCTGGGGGCGTTTCTGGGAGCTGGAGCAGCTCAGCGATGAACAGCGGGACTTGCTGCAACAGGCGCGGCGTACGGCGCGCAAGGACTTGCGCCAATACGGCCGGCACCTGGGTAACTTCGGCATGATCCACGCCGATCTGGTGCCGGAAAACCTGCTGATCGAAGGCCCGCGATTGCGCCTGATCGACTTCGACGATGCCGGGTTCGGCTGGCACATGTTCGAACTGGCCACGGCGCTGTACTTCTGCCTGGATGACCCGCGCTTTGATCAGATCAAGGCGGCGCTGCTCGACGGCTACCACGCGGTCAAGCCGCTGACCGAGGCGGATCGCAAGACCCTGGCGTTGTTCCTGATGCTGCGTGGCACTACGTACCTGGGCTGGATTCACACCCGCCAGGGCACGCCGACAGCGATCGAGATGGCGCCGATGTTGATCGAGCGGGCTTGCTTGTTGGCTCGGGAGTATTTGCAGCAGTAACGATGCTTTTGTGGCGAGGGAGCTTGCTCCCGCTGGGCAGCGAAGCGGCCCCAAAACCAATCAATGCGGTTATCCAGATGAACCGCGTTGCCAAGGTTTACGACTGCTGCGCAGCCGAGCGGGAGCAAGCTCCCTCGCCATAGGATTACCCTCTGCCTCAGAAATCGCTATGCCGGCGGATCAAAGTTATCCAGCGCCCGATTCACCGCCAACTCCCCCAGCATGATCACTTGCGCGATACCCAGCAGGGTGTTGCGGTGCGTGCCTTCCAGGAAACCCGCCAGGTCATGGGCCATGACGTTCGCAGACGCCAGCGATTCGCAAGCGTGGACCCGCAGGGTTTCGATATCGATGTCGGGGTTGATGGTGAACAGGGTGGAGGGTTTGTGCGGGGTGGCCATGATGTGCAGGGCCGGGTTGGGGCAAGCGTCGTTGTCCGGTGGATCAGGGGTAATCTTCAACATCCTTCGGTCTCCAGGACTGGAGCCGTCACCGGCTTGCGACTAAACAAGGGGGTGGCAGCTGTACGCAGGTTAGTCGACCGGGGAGACACGAAACCGGCGCGCCCGAAGGCGCCCTGCGCACAGCTGCCATCGAGTGCAGGGATGGGGAATACCTGACTGTCTGGACTGCCAATGCGCCTCATATCACCACGGGCGACTAAACCCGATCACTGGAATCAGTGACGCGGACCAAGTTACCGATGGCCTCCAAGGCGCACAAGCCGGCGGATTCTGGCGTAGCTGTAGGCAATGCCGCAAGGTGCTGTAGCTTGCAGGACGTTACGCCTACAGCCGTTAAACATGCTCTTCGAACTGGCACCGCCATCGCGAGCTTGCTCACGACTCCCCGACCGACAAAGGCTTGTTCAGCTCCCCTATCTTTTCCAGCCGCGCCCGAACGATATTGCGGCTGATGTTCAGCAACCGTCCGGTCTGCAACTGGTTGCCATGGCAGAATCGGTAAGCTGCGCGAAAGATGGTCTCCTCGATGTGTTCATACAGGTCTGGAATATTCTGTTCGAACAGTGCGTTGAGCGCCGCCTCCAGATTTACCGGTCCGGCAACGGCATGGCCCGCTTGAACCGCTTGCTCCTGTTCATGGCGGATGCCCGAGGAACGCATGTCCACCAGGTGCAAGTCCGCGGGAGCGACCCGCTGATTGCGACACACCAGCAAGGCATGGTGAATCGAGTTTTCCAGCTCACGGATGTTGCCCGGCCAACTGTGCTCCAGCAGTTTGCGTTCCGCCTCGATACTCAAAGAGGCACGGTTGTAGCCCAGTCGCTGGCAATGCTCTTCGAGGAAAAACTCAGCCAGTGGCAAGATGTCTCCCGGCCGTTCGCGCAAGGGTGGAAGGCGAATCGTGGCGACGTGCAAACGGTAAAAAAGATCCTCGCGAAAGTGCCCGGCAACCACCGCATCCGCCAGGTTGACGTTGGTCGCGGCCACCAGGCGTACGTTGATTGGAATCGGGGTGCGCGAGCCCAAGCGCACCACTTCTCGCTCCTGTAAGACTCGCAGTAATTTGACCTGCATGTTCAACGGCAGATCACCGATCTCGTCGAGGAACAGCGTCCCGCCATTCGCGGCCTCGAACCACCCGGCCTTGGTCGTGGTAGCGCCTGTGAACGCACCTTTTTCATGGCCGAACAGTTCACTTTCCACCAGGGTTTCGGCAAACGCACCGCAGTTGACGGCAACAAAGGGCTCACGCCCCCTGCGGCTCAGGTGGTGAATATGCCTTGCGACCAACTCCTTACCGGTTCCGGTTTCACCAATGATCAACGTATTGGCTTCACTCGGGGCCAGGCGCTCGATGCGGCTGAGTAATTCCTGGGATCGCGGGTCCTTGAACACCAGGACGGTGGCCCGCACCGATTTGGTCAATTCGCGAGCGTTTGGATGAGTAATCAGCGACATGGTGCATTCCTGGCAGTAAAAGCGCGTGCTCAATAGTGCATGAAGATCATTAGACTAAAAAATTATTAATTAGCATTTGTATATTCCTAATACGAATATCACGTGCATTTGCTTCCAGCCTGCTGCTGGAGCAGCAATTGGCAAGCATCCCCCTGTTTGCAGATCAGCACCCGTCACCCATCAGTTCGACCTACCTTCCCGCCAGAAGCCACGCAGTACAAGGCCTGCAGCAATTTTCTCATGCTATGGCATGCAATCTGCTCTCTCCCCTCCCAACACAAACACACAGACACCGCGGCAACCGATCCACAACACGCACCTGTAGGAGCTGGCTTGCCAGCGATGGCGTCCGCAACAGCGGCGCAAGGGTCGAAGGCCTCATCGCCAGCAAGCCGGCTCCTACGGGGGAAGGTGTACCGGGTGGTTTTTTTGTAGGAGCTGGCTTGCCAGCGATAGCGTCCGCAAACGCGCTGCAAGGGTCGAAGGCCTTATCGCCAGCAAGCCGGCTCCTACAGTCGACTCAGGGAGATTTCAATGAAACGTTTCTGGCGCAACAGCCTGGTCGCATTGACCGGTTTTCTACTCAGTGCCACCGCACTGGCCGAACAGCTACCGACGTCGGTGAAGATCGCCATTGTCGCTTACACCCAAGGTGGCAAACCGGTGTTTGGTGGTATCGCTGGCCGGGTGATCGAGGATGGCTGGCTTGAACAGCAACTGAGTCAGCGCGGCGTGAAACTGGAGTGGATCGCCCTGCCCCACGCCGGCGCCGGTCCGCAGATCAACGAAGGCTTCAGCAACAACAGCATCGACTTCGCCGTACGCGGCGACCTGCCCTCGGTGATCGCCGGCGCGGGTGGAGTGCCGGGCAAGCTGATCGTCCCGGGTGGTAGCGGCAACAACATCTACCTTGTGGTGCCGGCCGGCTCCGAGGCCAAGAGCATTGAAGACCTCAAGGGCAAGCGACTGGCCCTGCATCGCGGTCGTCCCTGGGAGTTCGCCTTCAGCAATTTCCTCGCCAGCAAGGGCCTGAAGCTCGACGATTTCAAGGTCGCCAACCTCAATCCGCAAGTCGGCGCGGCGGCGGTATCCGCCGGCAAAGTGGATGCGGCGGTGCTGCTCAGCGAGGCTTATGCCCTGGAAGACAAAGGCGTGGGCAAGATTATCTGGTCAACCAAGCAAGGTGCCAATGACTGGCGCCTGGTGTCCGATCTCTGGGGCACCGACAGTTTCGTCGCACAACATCCGGACATTACTCAGCTACTGGCGACTGCCTGGGTCAAAGCGGCGTGGTGGATTTCCCAGGAACAGAATCAAGACGCCTATTACCAACTGTCCTCCCGCGCCGGCACGGCTGAAAGCGTGCTGCGTCGTGATGACTTGAACGATCCCGTGGCCTGGAAAGAGCGCTGGGCACCCAAAAGCGACCAGCAACTCAAGGCGCATTACCAGGCCCTGACCGCCTACGCCCTGGCCAATCACCTGATTCGCGACAACTACGACATCACCCCTTCGCTGGCCACCGGTTTCACCAACCAGGCGCTGATCGATCTGAAGCTCACCGACTACTGGCCGGCCCTGCGTGGCCAAGTCAGCAACAATCCATGAATAGGGAATTCCTGATGAAACTGCCGCATAAATTCGTCTTCGGTCTGAGCGTCCTGGCGCTGTCCATGAGTGCCATGGCCGCGGGTGCACACGCGCCGAAACCCGATCCGCTGCAAGGTGATGGCCGAGTCTCGGCGTTCTACACCTGGCAAGAGGTGATTCCTGCCACACCGGGCAAGCTTCTGCGCAGCGAGCCATTGCAAAAGACATTGAGTCTGCCCAACGCGGCAAGCGCCCAGCGGATTCTCTATAGCTCAACCGACGGCATTGATAACAAGACCCCGATCGTGGTCTCCGGCACGTTGTTCCTGCCCAAGGGCAAGGCGCCCGCCGGTGGTTGGCCGGTTGCCAGTTGGGGGCACGGCACGGTCGGTGTAGCAGACGTTTGTGCGCCGTCCTGGCAAGGCCGATCCTATCGCGACGTGCAGTACCTCAGCCGCTGGCTGGACGAAGGTTATGCCATTGTCGCCACCGATTATCAGGGCCTCGGCGTTCCCGGTGGCCACCCGTTGCTGAACAATCGCATGGCCGCCTACGGCATTCTCGATGCGGCCAAGGCAGTGATCGCAGGCGTTCCGGGGCTGGCCAACAAGGTGCTGATCGTCGGTCAGTCCCAGGGGGGCGCGGGTGCATTCGCCTCGGCGGCCTATGCCCCGACTTATGCGCCCGGCCTCGGCGTCAAAGGCAGCATCGGTACCGGCGTGATTTACACCGTGGGGGCGAAAAACGTCGGTGAGCAGGACCCGGACAAAGTCGATGCTTCCCTTGCCTACGGTTTCTACACCTTGCTGGCTGCCCAGCAGTACGACCCAAGCATCAACCCCAGGGATTTCTACACCGACAAGGCGCTGCCACTGTTCGAGCAAGCCCGCACCAGTTGCCTCGCGGCGCTGGTCAGCGATGTGGTTGGCGTCGGCCTGACCCCGGCCAATGCGAAAAAAGACTACAAGGGCGACCAGCTTGCCCTGTGGCAGAAACAAGTGTCCTACCCGACGCTGAAACTGGCCCAACCGATTTTCATCGGCACCGGTGCCGAAGACAAAACCCCGGCGGCCTCGACTCAAGTCGCGCTGATGCAGGACGCCTGCAAAACCGGTTCGGTGGTCGAAGGCCATCTCTACAAAGGGCTGGGCCATAGCGAAACGGTCAACGCCTCCCTCAAGGACTCGGTGCCTTTCGCCCACAAGGTCATCAATGACCAGCCCATCAGCCCGATCTGCAACCCCAGCGTGCAGTGAGACGGAGCCCTCGACATGAGCATTGAATTTTTCACCCGCCTGCCTCTTCACGGCGAAACCCAGTTCCTCCCCGGCGACCCGCGCAACCGTGGCGACTGGCATCGCGGCGGCCCGAGCACCGGCGCGGTCTCGGCGTTCAACGTGGGCGACCACTTCACCTACATCGATTACCTGGGGCAGATCGCCAAGGCCGCGGAGATCAACGGCTTCGGCGGCGCCCTGATGGTCAACGCACCCTCGGGCGAAGAACCCTGGACCGTCTGCTCGCTGCTGGCCCGGGAAACCCGCACGCTGAAATTCGTCACCGCGTTCCAGCCCTATCACTACACGCCGTGGGTGGCCGTGCAGCAAGCCGCAACCTACCAGCGCGCCACCGGCAACCGGTTGGTCTGGAACATTATCAATGGTGGCTCGGATGCGATTCAGCGGCAGGTCGGCGACTTCAGCGACCACGATGAGCGCTATGACCGGGCCATCGAGTTCATGGACGTGGTCAAGGGCTATTGGCACAACGAGAACTTCCACTACGAGGGCAAGTTCTACAAAGCCGAAGGCGGTGGTTTGCGCGGGCCATTGAAGAAAGCCGAGCTGCCACTGATCTGCACCGCCGGTTCATCGATCCCGGCTCGGGAGTTCGCAGCCAAACACGCCGACTTCTACCTGATGCGCGCCGAGCATCCGGATGAGATTGCCACACTAATTGCCGATATTCGCGAGCGTGCCTTGAAGTACGGGCGCACCGACATTCGTTTTGGCTTGTCGATCGACGTCATCACCCGGGAGACCGAGGAACTGGCCCGCACCGAAGCCAAGCGCTTCTTCGACGAAGGCATCGCCAGAGGCGCGGTCAAGGCTGTGGCCGCACATGCCGGGCTGCGCACGGCACGCAAGCTCAGCTACGAAAACCAGTTCGCGCAAAAGGCCGAGACCCAAGGCTTCGACGACTTTTTCATTCACCCTAACGTCTGGACCGGTTTCGGCTATATCGGCATTCCGCCCGGTTGCGCGCTGGTGGGCAGCCATGAAAATGTCGTGGCGCGAATTCGCGAGTACAACGCCATCGGCATCGATCTGTTCTTCCTCGCCGGCTACCCGCACTTGGAGGAAGCCTATCGCCTGGGCGAGCACATCCTGCCGCACTTTCGCAGTGAGCGCAGCGAGCTGAACCGCCCTTCTCCAGCGCCGCTGGAACTGCGCTCCGCCAACGGCCCGAGTGGAGCCTGATGCCATGAGCGACGATCACTCATTGTTCAGCCGCCGGGATTTTCTCGGCCACAGCGCGCTGCTTGGCGGTGGCTTGCTGCTCGGAGGCGGACTGCTCGCCGGCTGCGGTCCGAGCAGCGAAAAGCCAACCGTCAACGCCACTGCCAACCTTCAACCGCGCTATGGCGGACGCCTGCGCCTGGGCATTCTCGACGGTAACCAGAGCGGTAACCTCGACGCGCACAAGCCCATTGGCAGCGGTATCGTTCGCGGCTTTGCGCTGTACAGCAAGCTGTGGGAGTGGGACGAACAGATGCAGCCGCGCCTGGCCCTGGCCGAGTTCGCCGAACCGAACGCCGATGCCAGCAGTTGGACGCTGCGTCTGCGCCAGGACCTGGAGTTCCACCATGGCAAGACCATCGATGCCGATGACCTGATCTTCTCGATACGCCGTCTGACCGATCCGCAATTGGCCTCGCCCTATGCCGCGCTGTTGCACTGGGTGGACCGCGACAACCTGGTCAAGCTCGACTCGCGCACCGTGCGCCTGAACTTTCGCGAAGGCCGCAGCTACATGCCGCTGGCGGAGACTTGGGTCAACTTTGGCGGGATCGTGCCGGTGGATTATCACCCGGTGTCCAACCCGGTGGGCGCTGGCCCCTACAAACTGAAAAGCTTCACTCCCGGCCAGCGTTCGCTGTTCACGCGATTCGAGAACTACTACAAGGACGGCAAGCCGTACGCCGATGAGCTTGAAATCATCGACTTCAAGGATCAGGTTTCGCGCCTGGCGGCCCTGCGTTCCGGACAGATCGACATGGCCAACGTGATGCCCACCGAGCAGTTGCAAGTGCTGCAGCGCGATCCAAGGCTCACGGTACTCAAATCGGTGACCGGCAACTGGTTGTCGTTCGACATGAACCTCGACAAGCCACCGTTCAACGACCCGCGGGTACGCGAGGCATTCCGCCTGTTGGCTGATCGGGAAGAACTGGTGCGCCGGGCACTCAACGGTCAAGGCCGTGTGGCCAATGACCTTTACGCTCCAAGCGACCCAACCTTCAACCACACCCTGGGACCGCGCCCTCACGACCCGCAGCGTGCGGCGCAACTGCTCAGGGAAGCCGGGCATGAAAACCTGGAACTGGAACTGGTGACGACACCGGGGCCGGGGCTGACTTCGGCGCTGGTGCTGGCTGAACAGGCCAAGCGCATCGGCGTTACGCTCAAGGTCAAGCAGGTCGATCTGGCCACTTTTCAGGGACCGCAACGCAACGACTGGACACTGAGTACCGGCGGCAGTATCGGCGCGCCATTCCTGGCCAGCGCGATTCACACCGACGCGCCGTTTGCCGTATCGAACAAGACCCATTTCAACGATCCCCAGTTCAGCGAGTTGTTCCTGGCGGCCATGGCCCAACCCGACCTGGAAAAGCGCAAGACCCTGGTCCACCAGGTCCAGCAGATCCAGTACGAACGCGGCGGCATGTTGATCTGGGGTTACGCCGATTTGCTCGACAGCGTGGCCAACCGCGTCGGTGGCGCGGCGGCCGAAGAGTCGCTGTTCAGCACCTGGCGCTTTGAAAAACTCTGGTTGAAAGACACGGCGTAACCAGACACCAGTGACCTGTAGGAGCCGGCTTGCCGGCGATGGCAATGGTGGCCGTTACGACGCCATCGCCGGCAAGCCGGCTCCTACAGGGGCGATGTAGGCGTGTTTACGCAATTCAATGATTTTATCTTTCGAGGCACATTTTCATGCCCTCTATCGGCTTCGTTCGTCCCGCTTCTGGCCACGCTCTGGCATGGGTCATCGTTTCTACCCTGTCGACAGCGACCTTTGCCGCCGACACTCAACTGCAAACCGTCACGGTTCAGGCCAGCGCCGGCGATTCCGACGATGACGCCCTGCCCACGCGGCCGGAGTCTTCGATCTATGGAGGCATCGAAACCAAGGTGCTCGACACCCCGCGTTCGATCTCCCAGATCAATGCCGAACAACTGGCCGACGACCCGATCCGCAGTTCCGACGATCTGGTCAAATATGCCCCGGGCATCACTCGCGGTGGTGGCCAGAACGCCGGGATCGCGCCGCAATTTCGCGCCCAGGGCTCTGAAGTATTCCAGGACGGTCAGCGGGCTTACGGCGTGCGCCATCCAGCCAACTTCAACGCCTATGAAGGCGCCGACATCGTCGCCGGCCCATCCTCGGTGACTTATGGTTCGGTGTCAGGCAGCGGCGGTTACGTCAACTACCTGAGCAAAAAGCCCAACTTCAGTGAATTCAAAACCAGGCTCAGTGGCGAGGTGGGCAGTTGGGTGCCGGACGGTGAATCCCGCGACGCCACTAAATTCAGCGTCGATAACACCGGGCCGCTGAGTGACAACCTGGCTTATCGGATCAGTATCACCAAACAACGTCAGGAAGACTTCTACGACAACGTCGACAACAACTTCGACGCGTTCTACGGCGCGCTGGCCTGGCGCAACGACAGCGTGCGCGTGGACTGGAATGCCAGTTACGACGACTACTACGACTACAACATCACCCACGGCTGGAACCGCGCCAACCAGGAACTGGTGGACAGCGGCAAATACTACGCCGGGCGCGCCACACCGATCATCCAGAACGGCAACACCCTGTGGTCGCCGGTGCTGGCCTCCGGCGCGGCCGATGCGCCGACCCTGGGCTGGGTCAAACGCCAACGCAACGCTCAAGGGCAATACAGTGTGGTCGACGGCAGTTTCCAGACCGCCTCCCCCAACACCCGAAGCAACCCTGGCAGCCTGCGTGGCTGGGTCTACGACCCGTCGCTCGCCGGCAACGGCCTGACCTCCCTGTCCTCTCAAGCCGGCCAGCGCGATGAGGATGAAAACACCTCACGGCGCTTCACCACGCAACTGCGGGTGGAGGCCGACCTGACGCCGACCATCACCCTGGCCAACAACACGTTTTACCAGCGCTCACGGGACATGACCGACGCGGTTGGGTCTTTCCAGGTGCAGTCCAAGGACAATATTTTCGATAACCGCTTCGAGTTTCGTTCGCGCAACGAAGCACAGCTGGGCGGCTTGACCCTGCGTGATGACAGCAATACAGGGCTGATCTATCGCCGCGAGTTCAACCAGTCGATCGCCGCCAACAACAGTTTTGGCTCGACCATCAACGCCTATGACCTGACCCAGGACCCTTCGGGCAAGAACCCGGGGAGCCTTCTGGGGCTGACCGGCTCCAACCCCGCCGGCGGTAACGCTGCCTGGATCGGCCAGCCTGGCGTACCACAGTTTTCCAACCTCTATGGCTGGCTGAACCTGCCGCCGATGTACCCGGCCGGCCATGGCTTGTACGCTGAGTCCGTCGCGCCCTACACCGCCGAAAGTACCTGGACCACCCAGACATTGTTCACCCAGCACAACCTGCGATTGGGTGAGCGTGTCGGCCTGAACATTGGCGCCAGCCGCAGCTGGATCGATGCCGAAATCGATAACCCGTTCGTGCTCGCCGGTGGCAACCCGCGCAAGGACAGCGACAACTACCGACTGTTTGCCTTTCAGGTCAGCCCGTACATCAAGCCGACCGAGAACAGCACGCTGTACTACACCTTCGATCGTTCACTGGCCGTCAACACCGGGTTCTTCTCCAATGGCCTTGGCTGGGGCAGCGGCGCGGGCGCGAACCTGCTCAATCCGCTGGCGTTCGAAAGCCTGAGTGTCTTGCACGAAGTCGGGCTGAAAGTCGAAGCCGTGCCCAACGAATTGTTCATGAGCCTGGCAGCGTTCAAGCAGGAGCGGGATCAATCACCCGACAGCAACAACAACATCGCGCGACTGGTGATCAAGGGCGTGGAGTCGACCATTCGCTACCAGCCTGACGATCACCTGCGCACGGCGTTGAACCTTTCGAAACTCAGCGCCTACAACGAGTTTGCCTCCCAGTCCGGGTTTGCTTCTGCGGGTTTCATTCCCGACAACGGCACGGTGTTCGGCGACAACAATAGCCTTAACCAGCGACCGTCCGGGCGCTTCGACGCGGTGCAGATACCCGAATACACCGCCAGTGGCTATGTCGACTATCGCTTCGATTCAGGCTTTGGTGCCGAGCTGTCCGGGTGGTGGACCAGTAGCTGGTACCTGAACCTGAGCAAGACCGTGAAAATCCCGGACGAGTACAACCTCGATCTCGCTGTGTACTACCGCCAGCCGCAGTGGAGCACCACCCTGCGTGTGCTCAACCTGACCAATGAACTGAACTTCGTCAGCGGTCTGGCCGGTTCCACCAATACCTTCCTGCAACCCATGCCCAGCCGCACGTTGCTGGCCCAGGTGGATTACCAATTCTAAGCCAGCGGCCTGCCCGCTTACCGCAATCAGGAGTGTTCCCATGTCCATTGAATTCGTCGGCATGATTTTCCCCCGCCAGTGGTCCGAGACCCGAGGTGTTCGCAGCCCGGATTTTGATCTGGAATTTATCCGTCACCACGCCCGTGCCCACGAGCACGCCGGCTTCGACCGGGTGCTGATCGCCAGCGGCCCGGGCAGCGCGGACAGTTTGCAGATCGCCGCCTATGCCGCTGCGCACACCGAACGCCTGGGGTTCATGATCGCCCACCGCCCGGCCCTCACCGCGCCGACCGTCGCCGCCAGGGCCTTTGCGACACTTGATCACACCACGGGCGGCGGACGGATTCGCCTGCATGCCATTACCGGCATCACCGCCGAGCCCCAGGAAGGGGACTTCCTGCTAGACAAAACCGAGCGCTATAAACGCACCGATGAGTACCTGGAAATCGTCCGGCGCACCTGGACCGAGGATGACCCCTTCGACTTCGAGGGGCAGTACTTCAACATCAAAGGCGCCTTCTCACCGGTCAAGCCGTTGCAAAAACCACACATTCCGATTTCCTTTGGCGGGTCTTCGGATATCGCCTATCAGATCGCGGTCAAGCACGCGGACCTGTATGCCTTGTGGGGTGAGCCTTTGAGCGGCGTCGCCGAGCAGATCGGCAAGCTTCGCGCGGCCGCCAGCGCGGCGGGTGTGGAGGCGCCGAGGGTCAGTCTGTCCGTGCGTTTGATCCTTGGCGCGACCGAGGAACTGGCGTGGAAACGGGCGCAACAGATCCTCGATCAGATCAAGGCCAACCCGCAGTTTGCCGCCGGCAGCCCCTGGCAAAAACGCATCAAGGGCACCGGTTCCGAACGCTTGCTTGCCGCCGCTGCGGCGGGTGATCGTCATGACCGTGCGCTATGGATGCCCACCGCCACCGCGGTCGGTGCCTATGGAGACACTACCGCCCTGGTCGGCACCCCGGAAACCGTGGCCCAGGCCTTGCTCGATTACGTTGACCTGGGAGTGACCACATTTCTTAACCGTGGCTACGATCCCCTGTACGACACGGTTGATTACGGACGCTGGATCATTCCGGCGGTGCGTGAAGAAGCGCGCCGTCGAAAGGCGCGAGTTGCGTAAGCTCACCGACGCCATCGCCGGCAAGCCGGCTCCTACAGGACCGTATTCACAACGACCCATTGTAGGAGCTGGCTTGCCAGCGATGGCGGCCGCACATCCACCATCGCATCCCCGGCAAGCCGGCTCCTACAGCCATTTGGCATCCCACAACGGGTAATCATGTACTCGCCTGACAAGGCCTGCCCGTATGGGGTTGGCAATAACGTAACGTGCCACCGCGAGTAAATCCTCTTCACGCCGAATGGCCCGGTCATGGAAGCCTTTTTGCCAAAGTCGTCCATCGCGTCCAAGGTGGGCATTGACGGCTCGAGCGCTGCGGGATTTGGTAGCCAACATCAATGCAGGCAAGGTGCAGTCCCTCAGTTCAACCAGCCAATGGAAATGATCCGGCATCACCACCCAGGCCAGAGATTCAGCCAGGTCGGCGGTATAAGCCTGTTGAAACTGCCGTACGAGTAATCGCCCGGTTTGCCAATTGGTAAACACCGGTTCTCGATTCCGGATCACAGCGGTAAGCAAATAGATTTGCCCGGATTGGGAATAACGCCCGGCGCGTAGCCGGCTCGCGTGGGGAAGATCAGGCATTCCATTGCCCTCTTGTGTTCAAGACAGAAACACAAGGCTAGTGCGCGAGGATGAATGTCATCCGCAGTATCTGGTTTCGGATGTGTCTATGCGGACGCCATCGCCGGCAAGCCGGCTCCTACAGGACCGTATTCACAACGACCATTTGTAGGAGCTGGCTTGCCAGCGATGGCGGCATCACATTCACCATCGCATCGCCGGCAGGTGGGTTCCGACAGGGACCGTATTCACAACAACCATTTGTAGGAGCTGGCTTGCCAGCGATGGCGGCGTCAAATTCAACATCGCATCGCCGGCAAGCCGGCTCCTACAGGGTCGGGGAGTTTTCGAGCAGTGTGCGGGTGTAGGCTGCCCGGGGTTGATCGAGCACCTGATCCACCCGCCCCTGTTCCACCACACGGCCCGATTTCAATACCAACACCCGGTCGGCGATGGCGCGGACCACGCCCAGGTCATGGGTGACGAACAGCAGCGTCAGTCCTTCCCCTTGCAATTGCCGCAACAGCGCCAGGATCGACGCCTGCACCGATACATCCAGGGCCGAGGTGATTTCGTCGCAGATCAACAGCCTTGGCTCGCAGACCAACGCCCGGGCAATCGCTACGCGCTGGCGCTCACCACCAGACAAGCTATGGGGATACAGATCCGCCACCGAGGCCGGTAGCGAAACCCGCTTGAGCACAGCTTGCACTCGCTCCCGTGCGGCAGCGCCCTTGATCCCGAAGAAATGCTCCAGAGGCGCACTCAGGGTCTGGAAAACACTTTGTCGGGGGTTCAACGCCCGGTATGGATTCTGGAAGATGTACTGGATCTGATGCCGTTGCGCCCCGTCACGCTGTCGCGCCGACAGGCTCAACAACCCGCCCGCGTAAAGCAGTTCGCCCTCGGCGTTTTCCCCCAGCCCGGCAACGGCGCGCGCCAGGCTGGTCTTGCCCGAACCGGACTCGCCCACTAGCGCAAGGCACTCCCCGGTAGCCACGTGCAGAGAAACATCGAACAGTACCTGGCGGTCGTAGGCCACGTTCAGGTCCTTGATCTGCAACAGTGGCGTACGCTCCACCGAGTCAGTGACTGGTGCAACAGCAGCCTGGGCAACCCGTTGCAAGGGTTGGAGATGCGGGGCCAGGCAGGCCACCCGCTGCTGTGACGACAGAGCCCGCAATTGCGGCTCGACCACCGAGCACGCCGCGACGCGACGAGGGCACCGAGGCGCGAAGGCACATCCTTGTGGTCGCTGCCCCGGTGCCGGCGCATGCCCCGCAATCGCCGGCAAATCCCGACGTTGCGCCACATCGGGAATCGCCGCCAGCAAACCTCGGGTATAGGGATGAGCCGGCTGATGGAACAGTACTTCGCGCTGTGCAACCTCGACGATACGCCCGGCATACATGACCATCACCCGGTCCACCAGATCCTTGATCACCGCCAGGTCATGGGACACATACACCGCAGCGATACCCAGGCTTTTGCACAACCGGCGCAGGGTGGCGAGGATGTGGGCCTGGGTAGTGACGTCCAGCGCTGTCGTCGGCTCATCAAGGACGATCAATGCCGGGCGCAAGACAAAGGCCAGCGCCAACATCACCCGCTGCTGCTGACCGCCGGACAGTTGATGGGGAAAGCGTCGCAGAAACTGTGCATCATCGGGCAGGCCGACATCGCGCAAGGTCTCGACGATGCGCTGCTGTTGCGCGGCGCGATCGAGCTCAATCTGATGCACCTCCAGAGTTTCGCGAAGAAGGCTGCCAATGCGCAGCGCCGGATTGAGTGCCGTCGCAGGGTCCTGGGCCACGTATCCGATCAGGCTGCCACGGGCCCGGCGCAAGGCTTCGCCCTCCAGCGTCAACAACGATTGCCCGGACACTTCGACCTGCCCACTGACAATCCGCGCACCACGCCGGGCATGCGCCAGTAAAGCGGTGGCCAGGGTGGTCTTGCCTGACCCGGATTCCCCGACCAGCCCAAGAACTTCTCCAGCCTCAAGGCTGAAGGTCACACCGGACAGCACATCGATCCGTTCCGACAACTCGACCCGCAAGTCCCGAACCTGCAACACGTGCGCCTTCACCACAGGGGAGCGTGACTCGATTCCGGCAATGGCGTTCATGGCTGTTTTTCTCCGATCCGTGAGCTGCTGCGGCCGATGCCTTCGGCCAGGATGTTGGTGCCATAGGCGAAGATGCCAATCAGGATGGCCGGCGCCAACACCGCCCAGGGCTGAACCAGCAACCCTGCCTGGTTCTCGTTGATCATCAGCCCCCAATCAGCGGTCGGCGGCGCCACGCCGTAGCCGAGAAAACTCAGCCCCGAGAGCATGCCCACGCCCCAGGTCAGCATGTTGCCAAAGTGCACCAACAGCGGCGTGAGGATATTGGGGAGGATCTCCTTGAACAGAATCCGCCGCCTGGAATACCCCATCATCTGCGCGGCCTCGACGAACTCCTGCCCCGCCACCGCCACCGCACTGCCACGAGCCAGGCGAATGACGCCGGGGGTGAATGCAATGGCCACGGTCAGCACGATCAGCCAAGGTGCGCGGCCCAGCATGGAGACGATCAACAACACCAGAATCAGGTCAGGAAACGCCAGTGACACATCTGCCAGCCAGGTAATCAGTTGATCCAGCCGACGCCGGGAAAACCCCGCCAACAGGCCCAGACTGCTACCCGCCAGCAGCGCAATCGAGGCAGCCGCCAATGACATCCACAGCACCGACACCCCGCCGCTGAGCAAGCGCGACAACACGTCGTGCCCGAGAAAGTCGTAACCCAGCAACGCCGCACCCACGGGGGCGCCATACACCGAGCCGACCATCTCAGTCGGGCTGTGCGGCGCCAGCCATGGGCCCAGTAACGCAAGCAGAACCACCAGCAAAGTGATCAGCGCGCCCTTGCGGGTTTGCGGTTCCTCCAGCCACCTGTGCCAACGAAGGCCTCGCGAATCAGTCATGCATAACCTCTCAAGGTGCCTTGGATGGGGAGCGTCGCCACCAGGGCTGGATACCCCGACGGTTGCGTCGAATCATGGTGACCCGGCGGGCGGTACGCAGTTTCGGTGTCAGCATCACGGTCAGCAGATCGGCAAACAGGTTGATCAGCACCACGCCCAGCGTGATCAACAGCACGATGGCCTGGACCATCGGCAAATCACGCATCTGGATCGCCGAGTTCAGTGAGGTTCCGATGCCCGGATAACTGAAGATCACCTCCGCGAGCAACGCCCCACCGATCAGGGTACGCAGGGTCAGGGCCACGCCCTGGATGGCCGGAATGAGCGCATTGGGCAACGTGTGGCGCCAGACAATTCGCCACTCGGGAATGCCCCGCAACCTGGCGGCGATGACGTAATCGGACTCCAGGGCTTCGATCATCGACGCCCGCACCATGCGGGTCAGGTACGGCAGCGCCGACAGACTCAGGGCCAGCACCGGCAGCACCAGGAACTGCAACTGGCGCAGCAGGGACTTGTCCGGATCAAGGATCGACACCGCCGGCAGCACATCCATGTGTGGCATGGAAAACAGCAAGACCAGGCCAATGGCCAACAGAAAACCCGGGGTGGCCTTGAGAAAAATCAACAACGACAGGCTCCAGCGATCCAGGCGACTGTCACGCCGCAAGGCCAGTGACACGCCGAGCAGCAACGCCACGGGCACCACCAGCGCAATCACGCCGGCGAGCAGCGCCAACGTGTAGCCAAAGCGGCCGAACAGGATGTTGCCCACCGGCACATTGGAGTCCAGCGACACCCCAAGTTCGCCACTCAGGGCATGTCCCAGCCAGCGCAGGTACTGCTCGATGATGGGCCGGTCCAGGCCCAACTGGCGTTGCAGGGTCAGTATGCTTTCCAGCGGCGCATCGGGACCGAGGATCACCCTCGCCGGGTCTGAGGGCAGCGCCTGGGTGGCAATGAACACCACCAGGCTGATGACCCACGCAGTCAGCAGGCCATAACCCAATCGCCCGATGAACCAGGACAACCAGGCCGGCGTACGTGGCGGGTTGCAGGACGGCTCAGGCATGGTTCACCCACATTTCATCGAAACGCCAGGAGGCGAACGTCGTCTGTTCAGGCGCCAGGCCCCCGACCCGCACCGACGCTGCGTCCAGCACATCATTGAAGCCCCAGATCAACAGACCGCCACGCTCGTGTTGAATGCTTTGCGCTTCATGCACCAGCACTTTGCGCCGTTCCAGATCAGGCTGCGCCAGCGCCTGTTGGTACAACGAGGTGAAACGCTCATCGTGGAAGTTACTGCGGTTGTAAATGGCCTGGGGCGCGTCGTTGTGCAGCGCCGAAGCCAGGAACCCCCGAGCCGGCGTGGAACCTGGCGATAACAGCCAGTTTTCCCGTTGCGGACCGTTGAACACCGAGCCATCGACCTGGGTGACCTTGATCTCGACCCCGGCCTTCTTCGCCTGTTGGGCAAACACCAGCGCCGCATTGACGCCCGGTCCCGGCGTGGTCGTCAGTTCCACCCGCAAATCGTCATGCCCGGCCAGGCGCAACAGCGAACGCGCCTGCTCCAGGTCGTACGGACGCTGGGCAATGCTGTGGTTGTACGTCGGGTCATGGGGCGAATACAGGTCATTGGCGATCCGCCCGAAACCATTGAGCCCACGCTCGACCAGCTCTCGACGATCGGCCAGCAGACGAAACGCCTGACGCACGCGCTGATCCTGGAACGGTGCCTTGGCCAGGTTCAGGTTGAATCCGGTAAACGACGTGCTCGGCGATGCGTACAACTTGAGTCGCGAGTCGGCCTTGAGCAGCGCGCTATGCTCAGCCTGCACGCCGCTGGCTACGTCTATCTGCCCGGCGCGCAGGGCCGCGACGCGGGACACCTGATCCTTGAATTCGATGATTTCCAGCTCATCGGCATAGGGTTGGCCTGGCTTGTAGTAGTTTTCGAAACGCTGGTAGAGCGAGCGCTGACCGGGGATGAAACTCTTGAGTTTGTAAGGTCCGGCACCGACCGGGTTGGTAACGGGGTCGTAATCGGTCGGCACGATGCCACCAAAACTGATCAGGGTTTCATCCAGTGGGTAGAAGCTTTGGCCCTCCTTGAAGCGGATCTCAATGGTGCGCCCGTCCAGTTTGCGCAAGGCATTGCGATCGATCGCCCCCACCAGCCCGGCAAAGGGCGAAGCCAGTTTCGGGTCCGTCAGGCGCAGGATCGAGAACAACATGTCGTCGGCGCCAATGCTCTTGCCGTGATGAAACTCCAGGCCTGGCTTGATGCGAATGGTCCAGGCGCTGGCGTCAGCATTGGGCTCGGCGAACTCCGCCAGGGCCAGGCGCGTACTGACGTCGGTGCTCCACTCCCAGAACTTGCTGTACAGCGCCCAGCCGCGAATGATCCCGCCGCCCACCGGTTTATGCGCATCGAGGTTACCGGATTGATCACCGTCGATAATGCCGACCCGCAAGCGCCCGCCCCGGACCGGAGTGCTGGACAACGTCGCTGTGCCACTGGCGGCTCCACTGTCGCAGCCGGTGAGCAGGCTGCTGCCCAGTATCAGGCCACCGCCGACCGCCAGGCCGTTACCGAGAAACCTGCGACGGGAAAATCCTTCGCTCATGACAAACTCCTCAGGCCCGTTCGACCACGTTGGCGCGTTGCGGCGCTGGCGTGTCAGCCCGCAGGCGCGGCACGTCGAAACCGTGATCAAGGTCGAGCAACGGAAACAGCAAGTCCGCCACCCGGTGTGCTTCATCGATAAGCGGAAAACCCGAGAGAATGAAGGCTGACGTGCCTTGTGCTTCGTATTCGCGAATCCGCTCGGCAACCTGCTCGGCGCTGCCCACCAGATAAGTGCCAGCGGCTGGACCGAGGATGTTGAAGCCGAACAGGCTCGGACCGAGCCAGACGTTGGGGTAGATCTCCAGATCGCGTGCCTTGGGCAGGCGACCTGCACGGACGGCGTCGACGTTGCGCTGGATTTGCGGGTCGTCGCTGCGGAAACTGTCCAGGGTTTCGCCGGGGGGCAGTTGCCGTTCGATGGCCGTGCGTGCGGTTTGCAGCGATGTGCTCTGCAAGAGTTTTTCGGCGTGGGCCCAGGCTTCCTCTTCGGTCTCACGGACGATGATTTGCAGACGCGTGCCGAAGGTCAACTCGCGGCCGATCTTCGCAGCCTCTGCCGCCACTTTGCGGAACTTCTCGCCGAGTTTCGGCGGGGTATTGGCGAAACTCAGGTAAACATCGAGCAACTGCACCGAATGGGCAATGCCCGGCCCCGAGGTGCCGGCGCCCCACAATGGAATGCCGGGTTTCTGTTTCGGCGGATGCCAACCGCCCAGAGGATGACTGGCAGCAGCCGGTGAGCGAGGGGCGAGTTTGACGTATTGACCGTCATGCCCCGAAGTGTCGCCGGCGTAGAAGTTCTGGAAGGCGCGCCAGTATTCGAGACTGAAGTCATAGCGCTCATCGTGGGGGTAATGCACGCCGAGCGTGGCCAGGCCGGCGTCGTTGCCGTTGACGACATTGAACAACAGGCGTCCGTTGGAGAATTGATCGAAGGTCAGCGCCCACTTGGCCAGCACCGCCGGCGACAATTCACCGGGATGTTGCGCCACCAGAAAACGCAAACGTCGGGTGGCATCGATCAACGCGGCCGAGACAGCCAGGCTTTCGTTAGGGCTGGAGCCCAGCAACGAACCGTAATATCCCAGGCGATCACTGGCCACGGCCAGTTGCTTCAAATGCTCGAAATCGGTTTTCCAGCGCCCTTCGGGTTCCCACGGATAAGGTCCGTCAGGCGTGGTGAGGTACCAGAGAATCTTTACAGCCATGGTGGTATTCCTTGAGTTGTGTATCGACCTTCCGACCGCCATCGCCCCCTTGCAGGAGCCGGCTTGCCGGCGATGCGGCCTTCGCGCCTTGCGACGACCTCACGGCCGCCATCGCTGGCAAGCCAGCTCCTACAGTTCAATGTTGCGAATACGCCCTTGTAGGAGCCGGCTTGCTGGCGATGAGGCCTTCGCGCCTTGCGACGACCTCACGGCCGCCATCGCTGGCAAGCCAGCTCCTACAGTTCAATGTTGCGAATACGCCCTTGTAGGAGCCGGCTTGCTGGCGATGAGGCCTTCGCGCCTTGCGACAACCTCACGACCGCCATCGCTGGCAAGCCAGCTCCTACAGTTCAATGTTGCGAATACTCCCTTGTAGGAGCCGGCTTGCCGGCGATGAGGCCTTCGCGCCTTGCGACAACCTCACGACCGCCATCGCTGGCAAGCCAGCTCCTACAGTTCAATGTTGCGAATACGCCCTTGTAGGAGCCGGCTTGCTGGCGATGAGGCCTTCGCGCCTTGCGACGACCTCACGACCGCCATCGCTGGCAAGCCAGCTCCTACAGTTCAATGTTGCGAATACGCCCTTGCAGGAGCCGGCTTGCCGGCGATGCGGCCTTCGCGCCTTGCGACGACCTCACGGCCGCCATCGCTGGCAAGCCAGCTCCTACAAGATGTGGGGTGACCGGGAGGTCGGTGGATCAGTTGCGGCGGTCGATGGCAGGTACCAGGCCCAGTTCGGTGGCTTTGTCGTACAGGCCGCTCATTTTCCATTGTTGGGTTAGAACGCCCGGACCATAGGGACGGGAGCCGCCCAGGGCATCGGCGAGCAATTGCAGTTGCGCGCCCTCTTCCAGCAACAGGATGAATTCAGCAGTGGCGCGCAAGCCTTGCTTGCCCCACACAGTGGAACCGCCATTGGCTTCCAGAATCGCCAGGTTGAAAGGGCTTTCGGCAATCCTGTCGAGAATGAAATCGACTTCCGGCTGACGTCGGTCGATGTACACCGGCAGTTCCCGCGCCAGTTGATAACGCTGCACCGGCACGTAGTGGAACGGCAGTGTGCGATGGGTCTGCGCCCAAGCCCCCAGATACGGCGAGTGCACATGGGACACGGTGGTGATGTCGGCGTGCTGCTGGAACAATTTGGTGTAGCGCCCCAAGCCGCCCTTGCCTTTGCCGTAGATGACTTTGCCTTCAAAGTCGGTGACTGTGGCCTGCAGTGGTTTGCGGTAATTCCACGGCCCGCCATAGTTGACCGACACCAGCAACTCCTGGCCCGGTACGCGCTCGATGAAACCGACGGTGCCGTTGGCAGTGATGGTGTTGGTTTCACGGAACACGGTGAAGGCTTCTTCAGCCTCGATCAGCACCTTGTCGATAAAGTTCTTCAGTTCTTCTCTGATCAGCTGTTCGTTGATAAGTACGGTCATGGCAGTTCTCCGGATTCAGGCGCGGCGCTTGGCCAACAGTTCATGGGCGGCATGCAATGGGCGCGGATCGACCCAGTCGGCGATGGAAAAATCGCGCTCCAGGAAGCCGTGCAGATAGAGAAACTCTTTCTGGGTATCGAGAAACTCCAGTCGCTGTGAGGACAGATCCGGCGCCAGCGTGGTGTGGAATTCGCCGCGATAGGCCTCGGCGACCCCGGCGCTGCCGGCGCGGGTTTCTTCCTCGAGAATGGCGTTCAGTGCCTCCCGATTGTTGGCGGCCCAATCAGCGGCGCTGAGGGTTTGTGCGAGAAAGCGCACCACCAGGTCGAAATGATTGTCGAGCAGGCTCTGGTGGACGGTGATCGGACGCGGCGTGCCGTTGTTGATGCGATACCGGGGCTCGGCGATCAGATCCAGGTCGATACCCACCACCAACCCGAGACGCCGCGCGGCATCGGCAGCGGAAGCGCCTTTGACGTAGACCGCGTCCACCTCACCGCGCACCAGGTAATCGAGGCCCGACCACAATCGTTGCAACCCCTCCTGCGGGCTCTCCGCTCGCTCCTGATCCTGCAGGGCGACTTCCACCAGTTCGACATCATCGAACCCTAACCCGGCCAGGCTCAGCGCGCCCTTGTAACCGTGCAGGCTCATGGCCCGGGCGATGCTCCCCGGACGGGTTTCACCCCAGGCCGGAAGCGCCAGACGCTTGCCTTTGAGGTCCTGCGGACGGCTGATGCCGGAGCCCGGGCGAACCAGAATGGTCTGCCATTCTTCGATCCAGGTCAGGCCGATCAGGCGACTCGGCGCACCCGCAGCCCGCGCCGCCAATGCCGGGACGTTTCCGCCTTCGCGAAACAGCCCCGGCAGCTCGTGATCATAGTGGTGATGGCCCAGTTGACGGGCCTCCTGCAAGGTCGAAACCGGCAGGCCATCGGCAGCGAATTCGTCGCTGAGCCAGCCGAGTTTGTAGGCGATTCCGGAAGCCGTCGGCACCGGGCAACGGGTGAACCAGATCTGGTCGAGTTCAGCTGTGGTGTCGAGTCGGGTCTGTTTGGCAGCAAGCGTCATGGGCAGCTCCATCTGGGTTGGCAAGTGACTGTTGCCAGAGCTATTGCAGCGCCCGTGCCAAGAAACGAAAGCCGCGGTTTATGGGGCTTTGCGCCTGTACCCGGATGCCCGACCGCCTTCAATTGCTGGCCTGCCAGCAGCATTGCGCGGCGACTGCTGCTGATTGAGCAGAGGGCTGCTTCTACAGCAGCACCCGTGCCTCTCGCAGACTGATAAACGCTGCGTCAACAGGCTCCAAAGCCCTTGGCGCAGAACTTGCTCAGCCCCTCTCAACGCCCGGAAAACTGCAACACCTCCTGTAGGAGCTGGCTTGCCAGCGATTGGCCTTCGAGCCTTGCGCCGATCTCGTCGACGCCATCGCCAGCAAGCCGGCTCCTACAGGGGATAGGTGTGATTTCCGTGGCCATCAGCAGATCAATTATCAGAGGTACATCAATGAGCAAGGTCGAACACAACCCCGCCGGGCAACTGATCCAAGAGCAAGCACCCATCCGCTTGCTACAGAGCGAAGCTCAAGCCATCGCCGTGGCGAAGGAGATCGCCACGGCGATCGCCGAAATAGCTGCCGATGCCAGTCAGAACGGCCAACTGCCCAGGCGTCAAGCGCAACTGTTGTCCGAAAGCGGCCTGACCGCCATTGGCGTTCCCAAGGCTTTTGGTGGGCTCGGTGCCTCGGTGGAAACCATCGTCGAAACCGTGCGCCTCATTTCAATCGCCGACGGCGGTGTCGGTCAGTTACTGCAAATCCACAACGTCATGCTGCGAGGGATTTTCACCGGTTACTCCGACGACATTCGCGACCGGTTGATCCGCGATGTGCTGGCCGGCAAACGTTTCGGCAACGCCTTGGCTGAAGTGGGCGGCAAGAACAAATTCGCGCTCAAGACCCGGGTCGAACGGCGTGCCGACGGCAAATTGATCCTCAACGGCAGCAAGTTCTACTCCACCGGCTCCTACCTGGCCGAGTGGATTTCCCTGACGGCCGCCAGCGACGATGGCGGCGCCGGGGTGCTGCTCAATCGCAACGCCCGAGGCCTGACGCTGGTCGATGACTGGGAAGCCTTTGGTCAGAAAAATTCGGTCAGTGGCACGGTGATCTTCGACAACATCGAACTCGACGAAGGCTTTGTCTCCCAGCGCAAAGGCCCCATGAAGCGCACGGGCCTGACCTTCCCGCAGATACTCCACGCCGCCATCGATACCGGTATTGCCGAAGGCGCGCTGTCGGCGGCGGTGGAGTACCTCAATCACAACGCCCGCCCGTGGGTGGAAAGCGGTGTCGACCACGCCAATCAGGAGCCGCACATCATCAAACAGATTGGTGAATACGCCGTGGCCTTGCGTGGGGCGCAATCACTGCTGCGTGACGCAGCGCGAGTGTTCGACCAGCACGAACTGGACCCCGACAACAAAGCGTTGCAGGACGAACTGATTCTCTCGGTGGCCACCGCCCGCGCCCACTCCGACGCGGCCTCGCTGAAAATCTCCAGTGACATCTTCTCCCTGCTCGGTGCCAGCTCATCACTGACCAAGTGGAACCTCGACCGCTTCTGGCGCAACGCCCGGGTCCACACCACTCACGATCCGATCCGCTGGCGCCTGCATCACGTGGGTAACTACTACCTCAATGGTGTCGATCCGGGCGAATACACCGCGATCCTCAACGCCAAGGAAAAACAGGGTGCCACCCGCCCGGCATAGACCTGACGGCCTCATCGCCAGCAAGCCGGCTCCTACAAAATCGAACGCCACACCGACCTGTAGGAGCTGGCTTGCCAGCGATGGCGTCATCAATACCGGTACAAATCCAATGGCCCCATCGCCGGCAAGCCGGCTCCTACAGAGCTATTACATGATCGAAAAACACCCCCTATTGCGCAGCCTGGCGATTTACCGGGAAATGCCCTGGCGGTTCGCCCTGGTGGCGGCGTTGTTCATTGCAGTGAACCTCGGGCTGGTCTGGCAGCAATGGCTGATCGGGCATGCGGTGAACGACGTCAGCGCCGGTCGCGCGGTGTTCCGGCAAGCCGATGGCAGCTTCGACGCAAGTCTTGGCTGGTACTGGCTGTGGCTGATGCTCGCCGTGGCCCTGGGCCGTGGCGTGTTGCAATACGCCGCGAGCGTCTTGTCGCTGGTGCTCAGCCAGGAACTGCTGACGCGCCTGCGTGAACGCATCCTGCAACAGGTACAGACTCTGCACCTGGGTTATCACTGGCAACACGGCATGGGTGAAATGATCACTCGGACCACCCGCGATGCCGACAAGGTTCGCGATGCGCTCATCAGCTTCTGGCGGCAGGTAGTGGAAACGCCACTGGTGGTGTTGGCAACCGTCGGCCTGCTGGGTTGGTACAACCCGCTACTCGGTGTGGTTCCGTTGTTGCTGACCGTGTTCGGCCTATGGATTTTCGTGCGCCAGACCGAACGCCTGGTCAGCCTGGATCGAGTGGTTGGCGAAGCCTATGACCGGGTCAACCAGGACCTCAGCGAAGGCATCAGCGGTGTGCGAGTGATCAAGTCGTTTGGCCTGGAGCACAGCCGCATCCAGCGTTTTACCGCGCAAGTAGCGGTGTTCGCCGACCACGCCCGTGACGCCCTCGCCTACTCCAGTTCGCGAATACCGCTGCCCCAGGCAGTCGTCGCATTGGGGCATGTATGGATTCTGGTTTACGGCGCTCACCTGGTGGCAGCCAACCGGTTGGGCATCGGTGAATTGGTCACTTCGCTGCTGATCGCCACCACCCTGGTGTTTCGCATCGAAGGCATCGGTCGCGTCATGCAGACCTTCGCCGATGCCCGTTCCAGCGCCGAGCGCATCTGGCAACTGCTGGACGAACCGGCCGCGATCCGCAGCGGTGATGCCAGCCTGCCTGACACACCGCTGGGCTTGAAGCTGGAGCACGTCAGTGTCAGCGCTCCGGGCGGCGGGCTGGATATTCTGCAGGACTGTTCACTGACCCTGCAGCCTGGTGAAATCGTCGCGCTGGTGGGCGCAACCGGCACGGGCAAAAGCCTGTTGGCCAGTCTGTTGCCTCGCCTGAGCGATATCAGCTGCGGGCGCTTGTTGATCGGTTCGGACAGCGCCGGCTGGCAAGACATTCGACAACTGAAGCTGGACGAACTGAGACGCCGGGTTCACGTAGTCCCCCAGGAAAGCTTTTTGTTTTCCGACACCCTCGCGGCCAACCTGCGCCTGACCGCGCCGCAGGCCAGTGATCGACAGCTACGTGAAGGATTGCGCCTGGCCGCCGCCGACGATGTGCTCGAACGCCTGCCGCAAGGACTCGCAACGCCGCTGGGCGATCGCGGCGTGACACTGTCCGGTGGCCAGCGTCAGCGTCTGAGTCTGGCCCGCGCATTGCTCGGCGAACCGGACATTCTGTGCCTGGACGATGCCACCAGCGCGCTGGATGCGATCAGCGAACGCCAGGTGCTGAACAACATTCGTCGGTTGCGCCGCGATCAAGGGGCTGCCACCACCCTGCTGGTGATCTCCAGCAAGCTCTCGACCATTCTCCTGGCGGACCGCGTGCTGATGCTTCAGGACGGCCGGATCGCCGCCAGCGGCACCCATGCAGAACTGTTGAAAACCTCTCCTGATTACCGCGACCTGCTAGGGATCGACCATGGCTAACCCAATCGCCGGCAAGGCCCTGAGCGATATCGAAATTGAAGAAATGCTGGCCAGGAAGGCCTTGGACCGCAGCATGTTCAGTCGTCTTCTGCCGCTGCTGAAACCCATACGCCGGCATATCGCCGGGGTCATCGGCATTGAGTTATTGCTGGTGTTGACCGTGTTCCTGCGGCCCTGGTTCGTCCGTGAATTGCTTGACCGCGGGCTGATTCAACAGAACGATCACTGGCTGCTCGATGAGCGCCTCGTACTCTGGCTCGGCCTGGGGTTGGCGGCCAGTTGGCTCGGGCGGTTTCTGCTTGCCGGGGTCTCGCAGTTCATAGCCGGCAGTGCGGCAATCCGGGTGCTCAACAACCTGAGAGTGCAGGTGTTTGCGCATGTCCAGGGGTTGAGCGTCAGCTACTTCGACCGGACCAAGGCCGGGCGGATCATTTCTCGTGTCGACCGTGATGTCGATGCCCTTGAACCCCTGGTGATACAAGGCCCACCTGAGCTTCTGGGCGCCTTGCTACGGTGCGGGCTGGCTTCGGTGATGTTGTGGCGTATCGAGCCGCGGTTCTTTCTGAGCCTCGCCGCCACCGTGCCCTTGCTGGTGCTGGCGACCTGGGGTTTCAAGCGTATCTCCCAACGTAACTGGGCCAAGGTCGCAGAGAACCGCAGCCGCTTCACTGCGCATCTGGTGGAGAGCGTGAGCGGCGCGCGCATGTTGCAGCAGTGCGCTCAGCAAGCGCCGAACCTGCGGCGCTATCGCGGTCTGCTGGATGATTTCAACCACGCGCTGATCCGCGGCAGCCTGCGATCAAGCTGGTTCGCGCCGTTCACCGCCCTGCTCAGCTCGGCCGGCATGGCAGTGCTGTTGCTGGTGGGGGCTTATGGCCTGGCGCAGGCAGACGTGACCGTTGGCCAGATCGCCGAGAGTTTGTTTTATGTATTCCTGTTCCTCGGGCCATTGCAGGAGCTGTCGGACCTGTTCGAGCGCTACGCCACCGGTTCGGCCTCGGCTCAACGGATCTTCCTGTTGCTCGACACCCGACCGGAGATCAGCGACAGCGCCACGCCACGCAGCCTCGACAAAGCCCGAGGGGACGTGAGTTTCGAGCGCGTGCGGTTTGCCTACAACGCCGACAGCCCTTCGCCGGTCATCGATGACCTGGACCTGCACATTCGTGCCGGTGAAGTGCTGGCGATCGTCGGGCCATCGGGTCACGGGAAAAGCACCCTGGTGCAATTGCTCACGCGTTTTTACGAAGTGCAATCGGGGGCGGTGAGACTGGATGGCATCGATATCCGTGACCTCACCCAGCAAGCATTGCGACGTAACGTCGGCGTTGTCCTGCAGGACAACGTGCTGTTCAGCGGCAGCATTCTCGACAACCTGCGCTTGGCCTCTCCCGACGCCGACGACGCGAGTCTGATCGCCGCCGCCAGGGAGTTGGGCGCGGACGAAGTGCTGGAGCGGTTGCCGCATCAATACCAAACCGAAGTCGGACCACTGGGCGGACACCTGAGCCATGGCCAGCGGCAATTGGTCTGCCTGGTGCGCGCCTACCTTGCGGACCCGGCGGTACTGGTCCTGGACGAAGCGACCTCGGCCGTCGACATCCATACCGAGCGCCGCATCCAGCGTGCGTTTCGCCGATTATGCGAAGGTCGCACGGCCATCATCATCGCCCACCACCTGGCAACCATCCGCGATGCCGATCGCATTGCGGTCATCCGCCACGGTCGGCTGGTCGAACAAGGCCCTCACAGCCAATTGATCGATCAGGATGGCGCCTATGCGGCGTTGTACCAGACGTACCTGCGCAGTGCCGAAGCGGGTGCCTCGATTGACGACATCATCGCCACAGCACCGGCGTAATCAAGACCGCCATCGCCGGCCGGCGCCTACAAAATCGGATTCACAACGCGGACCTGTAGGAGCTGGCTTGCCAGCGATGGCGCCCTCAAGATCGCGCGAAATCCAGCGGCCTCATCGCCAGCAAGCCGGCTCCTACAGAAACGCGTGCGATGCCCCCCCTTGCTGCACCCCGAGCAATCATTGCTGACGGGGTGCTGCTACAGAAACACCCCGGAGCGGGCAATCACTTACCGCCCCCACCAAACGCCCGGCCCTGTTGGCCAAAATCCACGGGGCCGAGCATGGCATATCCGTTGCAATCCCCCTGACAAGACATCCTCGCACCTGCGCGGCGTACCGCTTACTTGAATCAGGAGCAACCCATGAGCACTGAATTTTTCTGGCGCCTGCCACTGGGCACCGACGGTCCGCAACTGACCACGGACAAACACAACCGCGGCAATCCTCACTATCGTCCCGGCAACATCGCACCAGGGCGTTTGCCCAACGGCGAGCCGGACGACTTCACCTACATCGACTACATCGCTCAAGTGGCCAAAGCCGCGGAGCTGGCCGGTTTTGAAGGTGCCTTGTTGCCCACCGGCCCGGAGCCTTGGATTGCCGCAGCGGCCTTGGCCCGTGAAACCCGCCGCATCAAATTCCTGATCGCGTTCCAGGCCACCTGGACCTTGCCGGCCTACGCCGCACAACAAGCAGCCATCCTGCAAAACCTCAGCCGCGGTCGCCTGGAGTGGAACATCATCACCGGTGGCAACCCGGCCAGTCAGCGAGCCAACGGTGATTTCCTCGAACATGACCTGCGCTACAAGCGTACCGGTGAATTCCTCGACATCATCCAGGGCCTTTGGCAGAACGAGCGTTTTTCCTACGACGGCGATATCTATCAACTGGAGAACGGCGCTCTGCCCCACGGCCTGCATAACGAGCGCAAACCCGGTGTGTACTTTTCCGGATTTTCCGACGCCGCCCTGGATGTGGCCGCAAGACACGCAGACGTTTACCTGAACTGGGCCGAGCCGATCGACAAGCTCAAGCCGCATATCGAACGGGTGCGCGAACTGGCAGACAAACAGGGGCGCAGCGTGCGTTTCGGTCTCAGGGTCGACCTGTTCGCCCGGGAAACCGAAGAGCTGGCATGGAAAGATTTGCGTCGCCAGTTCGACAAGCTCGAAGGCCAGAGCAGTACGCTCGCCAAAGGCTTTACCAGTGGTTCGGATTCGGTGGGTGGCGCACGGCAAACCGCCTACCACCAGAACATCGACCGCTTCGACGACTTGATCATCGGTCCAAACCTGTGGGCCGGTTTCGCCAAAGCCAAACCGGGGCCAACCGTGGGCCTGGTGGGTAGCCACCAGAACATCGCCGAACGCCTGGTGGAGTACCGCGACGCTGGATTTTCGACCTTCATCCTGGCGGGTAACCCACACTTGGAAGAAGCCCTGCGCATCGGCCAGGAGGTTCTGCCGCTGGTGCACCAACGCCCTGCCGTACAACCGGCAACTCATTTGAAGGCCAGCGCCTGAGCGCTGCGGGAGAATCATTGATGACTCAACCTCTGGACACCCTTTGGTACACCCGCTGCCCGGTCCCCACCGGGCTGGGCATCGCCGTGCAAAAAGGCTGGCTGCAAGACACCGTCGGCGCGTTGGGCACGCAAGTGCAATCGCTGCGCGAATCCACCGACAAGGCCGTGCGTGAATCGCACTTCGATCACACCCTGCGCAACTCGGTACGCCACGGCGGCAACATCCCGGCCATCTGGGCCAGGGCCCAAGGCCGGGAAACCCGGGTCATTGGCCTGTCCTGGGCCGATGAAGTGCAACTGATCCTGACCCTTCCCGACAGCGGCATCAAATCCGTCAAGGACCTCAAGGGACGCCGTTTCGGCTTGCCCGACTGGGCTGGCGCGCAAATCGACTTTACGCGCGCCCAGGCCCTGCGCGGGCTGGAAAACGCCCTGAAACTGGAAGGCCTGCAGGTCGGCGACGTGCAGCTTGTGAACTTTCGCTATGAAGGCACGTTCAGTGATCCACAGGTCAGCACCGTAAACGGCACGCCGGTCAGTACGCAGCGGGTTGAGGGACGCAACCTGGAGTTGGTGGGTTTGCTGCGCGGCGAGGTCGATGCAATCTTCCTCAAGGGCGCCAGCGCCGCCCGGCAGGCCCATGAGTTTGGCCTGCATACCGTCATCGACACCGGCTCGCACCCCGAGCCCCTGATTCGCAGCAACAATGGCACCCCGCGCACGCTGGCCGTGGACCTGAACCTGCTGGATAACCACTTCGATGTCGCCACCGGCATTCTCGACTCCGTACGACGCGCCGAACATTGGGCCCACACCCATCCGGAAGACACCCGCCGCTACCTGGCCCGGGAAACCAACAGTAGCGAATACTGGGTCAGCGCCGCCTATGGCAACGATGCTCATCTGCGCTTGCGCACCGAACTGGATGAGCAGGCCATCGACGCCCTGCAGGACTTCACACACTTCCTGCATCGCTGGCGCTTCATCCCGAAAAGCTTCGACGTGCGCGACTGGATCGATCCTCGTCCGCTGGACGCGTTGCTGCAAACACCTACCGCACTGGCAGGCTAACCCGCCAGGTTTCATGGATCGGCACTGAAGGACTTTATGAGCAAACCACTCGATACGCTTTGGTACACCCATAGCCCTGTTCCCACGGGGCTTGGCATCGCCGTGCAATCCGGTCGACTGGCGCAAGCCTTTGCGCCGTTCGGCACGAATATCCAATCCCTGCGCGAGTCCAGTGAGCGGGAAGTTCGCGAAGCCCATTACGACCATCACCTGAAAAACTCGGTACGTCACGGCGGCAACATCCCGGCCATCTGGGCCTATGCCAGCGGCGTACAGACCCGGGTGCTGGGGCTGTCCTGGAGCGACGAGGTGCAGCTGATCCTGACCACCGCGGAATCCGGTGTGAAGAGCATTCGCGACCTGAAGAACCGCCGCTTCGGGTTGCCAAAATGGGCCAACGTGCAGATCGACTTCACTCGCGCCCAGGCCCTGCGCGGCCTGGAAAACGCCCTCAAGCTCGAAGGCCTGGAGGTGTCTGATGTCGAGTTGGTGGACTACCCCTATGGCGGCACCTACAGCGACGATCAAAAACAGCACGTCTACGGGTCGGAAGTCAGCCTCGATGTCACGCGCGTCAGCCGTCGCAACAATGAACTGATCGGCTTGTTGCGTGGCGACATCGATGCGATTTTTCTCAAGGGCGCGCACGCCGTGCACCTGGCCAACGAGTTCGGATTGCAGGTGGTCGTCGATACCGGCTCTCACCCCGACCCGCTGATCCGCTCGAACAACGGCACGCCACGGACCCTGACCGTCGACACCCACCTGCTGCACGAGCATTTCGACGCCAGTGTGAACATCGTTGATACCGTGCTGCGCACCGAGCAATGGGCATGGGCCAATCCAGACGAAACCCGGCGTTTTCTCGCACGGGAACTCAACACCAGCGAGTACTGGGTCGCCGCGGCGTACGGCGAAGACGCTCATCGTCGCTTGCGCACGACGCTGGATGCACGATCCATTGAAGCATTGCAGGATTTCACTGATTTCCTGCATCGCTGGGACTTTATTCCGCGGCGTTTCGATGTGCGCGACTGGATCGATTTCAGCGTGTTGGAAAAGGTCATTGGCTCCACGTCCCGATTGGCAGTTTGAGGTTTTTCAGCGCCTGTGAAGACGCCATCGCCGGCAAGCCGGCTCCTACAGGTTTTGCGTTGAAGTAGAAGGATGATTTAACACAAACACTGTAGGAGCCGGCTTGCTGGCGAAGGCGTCCACAAGGCCAACGAATTGCTGGCCTGGCAACACTTTCCTCCGTTCCGCCTGCTGCTCCAGCAACACCCGCCAAGCAACTTCTGCCGAATACCTGACAGGCACTTCCCAGCAGACTGGATCCAACTAACAAACTCATAAAAATTCGGCTAAACGTACAACTTACGCACTTAATAAATCCTTTGTTTTCAACATCTTGATAAAACTAACCGCGCAAAAAAAAGCAATTGGCACGATCTCTGCTCAAGCCCCTCTAGTGAAACTTTATCGGGGGAGACTCAAATGCATAAACTTAATCCAATCACCAAAAGTATCTGGCTAACGTTGTTGCTCGCCGGGGGCGGCGTCAGCGAGGGATTGCTGGCGGCAGAATCCACCGAGGTCGACAGCAGCAAAACCGCTACCGAGCCTTCACTCAAGACCGTCACCGTCACCGCTCAACACCGGGAAGAAACCCTGCAAGAGATTCCGGTGGCGGTGTCAGCGATACAGGGCACCAGTCTGGTCGCCGATGGCGTGCGCAACATGGGTGACATCACGACATTCGTTCCCAATACCTCGGCAAAAAACCCGGACGGCGATGGCCGGCCGCGTTGGTACATCCGTGGTCTCGGTACGGGTGATACGGGCGCAGCCACCGTTTTCCCGGTGGGGATCTACGCCGATGACGTCTACCTCAATGCACCGGTTGCCGGTGGCGGACCGTTGTTCGACCTCGAGCGCATCGAAATCCTGCGGGGTCCGCAAGGCACGCTGTACGGCAAGAACACCACCGCGGGCGCGGTGAATGTCATCTCCAAAAAACCGACCTTCGACACGGACGGCTTCGGCACGATCGGGTTTGGCACCAAGAACGAACGCATCGTCAGCGGCGCCCTGGGGGGAGCGCTGGTGGATGAGAAACTCGCAGCGCGGGTCGCGCTGTATTCCGAAGAGCGTGACGGCTTCCAGAAGAACCTGGTGGACGACAACACCTATGGCGACGTCAACAAGAAAGCCGTACGCCTGCAGTTCCTTGCCCAGGTCAATGATGATCTTGAGGCACTGCTCAAGGTCCACAGCCGCGAATTCAAAGGCGATGGCAGCAACGGCTCGCTCGCGGTCGGGCGTTACTACAACGTCGGCTTCGAAAGGCCTCGCGGGCGCGATATCGCAATCAATGTCAATGAAGACTCCAAGCTCAATCACGATGGCACTTCGCTGACCCTGAACTGGCACCTGGGTGACTACACCCTGACCTCCATCAGTGCCTATGACTACATTCGCAATCAGTCGACCAGCGACGCCGACTACACGCCGTTTGAAGTCAACGGCGCAGCGATTACCGACAACAAATACGCTCAATACTCCCAGGAACTGCGCCTGGCATCGCCGCAGCAGGAAACCCTGCGCTGGCTGCTGGGCGCGCATTACTTCCACGAAGACCTCGACAGCTCTGCGCAGCGCATCGTCACACCTGGCCCGACACCTAACGGCACCGGTTCCAACCAGATTGGCGGCGTCACCGACTTTCGTGATCTGAGCTATGACCACAAGACCGACAGCTACGCGCTGTTCGGCAACCTGACCTACGACTTCACCGAAGATTTCAGCGTGACTGGCGGCCTGCGCTGGACCCAGGAAAAGAAAGACATCGACCTCGACCTGACGCAACTGACCCGCATCACGGCCGACGGCCCGCTGGTGCCGCTGCGTGGCGTCGGCACCAACGGCAATCGCCAGGAAGACAAGACCTGGGAAGCCTGGACCTATGACCTGACGCCCGAGTACCGGATCAACGACAACCTGCGCGTGTTCTTTCGCTATGCCCACGGTTTCCGCTCTGGCGGTTTCAACACCGGCCTGTCCACCAGCCTTTCTCAGCTGACCACGGTCGACCCGGAACAACTCGACGCCTACGAACTCGGCCTCAAATCCGAGTGGTTCGATCATCGCCTGACCGCCAACGCCAACATCTTCTACTACGACTATTCGGATATTCAGGTGAACCTGCTGACGGTCAACAACGGGGTGCTGACCACCGCATTGACCAACGGCGCCAAGGGTACGGTCAAGGGTGCCGAACTGGAACTCGAAGCCCAGCCGACTGATTACCTGCATCTGCGTGCCGCAGTATCGTTCCTCGACACCGAATACACCGACTTCAAGAACACCAACCCCAACACCGGGGTCGTCACGGGTGATTACAGCGGCAACAGCTTCGTACGCTCTCCGCGCAACGTGGTCGCGCTCGGCGCCGATTACACGTTCCCGTTGGAAGTCGGTGGCAAGCTGGTGGCTGGCGGCGATGTGAGTTTTCGCGACAAGGAATACTTCCTCGCCGATCGCCAGAGCAGTGCTGACAAGACCCTCAGCCAACCGCATTACACCTTGGCCAATACTCGCCTGACCTGGTACAGCCCGGATGAAAAACTCAGCGTCACCGGTTTCGTGAACAACGTCACCGACCGTCGCTATCAGGTCCACGGTCGTCCGAACGGGACACTGGGCCAATACGTCATCACCTACGGCGACCCGCGTACCGTCGGCCTGAGCGTGACCAGCCGCTTCTGACCTGAAACTTTCCCCTGTAGGTGCCGGCTGCCGGCGATGGGGCCCGCGAGCCTTGCATCGCACTTGAGGCCGTCATCGCTGGCAAGCCAGCTCCTACAGGGGACATCGATATCCGGGCCACCGATATCCATGCAGAACCCATCGATTTCCGGGCCTCCGGCATCCACACAAAACCCACTGATTTCCGGGCCTCCGGTATCCACACATTCGCTGTAGGAGCCGGCTTGCCGGCGATGGGGCCCGCAAGCCTTGCATCGCATTCAAGGCCGCCATCGCCGGCAAGCCGGCTCCTACAGGGGTCTTCATTCGTCTGGAAGGAATTTATCCATGTTCCATCACACACCGTTGGCCGGCGCTATCGCGCTGGTCATTGGCAGCTTTGCCGTGCCTGTCGTGGCTGCCGAAACTCAACCCTCCGCCAGCAGCGATCACCTGGACACCGTGGTGGTACTCGGTACCCGGCGCAGCGATATCACTGCGCTCGAAAGCGCCGCTCCCATTGATGTGCTGTCCAGCGAACAGTTGGAACAGACCGGTGCCAGCGACTTGTCCGGCGCCCTCACCGCCCTGTCACCGTCGTTCACCTATCCGCAGTCGCCCCAGGGCGCCTTCGCCGGCTCCATCGCCCAAGGCGCATCATTGCGCGGCCTGGCATCCGATCAGGTGCTGGTGCTGGTCAACGGCAAGCGCCGACACACCAGCGCCAACGTCACCCGCCAAAGCCTGGTCAACGGACGTGGCGCGGCAGCGGTCGACCTGAGTCTGATTCCCCTGAGTTCGATCCAGCGCGTGGAAATCCTGCGCGACGGCGCGGCGGCCCAGTACGGCTCCGACGCCATCGCCGGGGTCATCAACATTGTGCTCAAGGAGAAAGACGACGGTGGCAACCTCGGTTATCGCTTCGGCGGCTACGACAAGGGCGATGGCATCCAGCGCAAACTCAGCGGCTGGAAAGGCATTGCCCTGCCCAATGACGGCTTCCTGACCCTGAGTTTCGATGCCGGCAGCCAAGACCCGGCCAGCGACACCAACCCGGACAACCGGATTTTTTATCCGGGCTCCACCAGCATCAACACGCCCCGTGAGCAGAACAACCGCTATCGCACCTGGCGCTGGGGATCGGGCAATGTGTCGGACCAGTACAACTTCGCCGCCAACAGTGAAATGGGCATTGGCGACGGTTTGACGGCCTACGGCTTTGCCACCTACTCGCACAAGAACACCGACGCCGAAGGCTTCTTCGACCCGCCCACGACGTTGCGCAACAACTACAGCAGCACCGCGTTGCAACGCTTCCCGGACGGCCGTGTACCGATCACCCGTTACTCGCTGGAAGACTATGCGTTGACCGGCGGCCTGCGCTACGAAAATGAACAACTGGGCAAGTTCGACTTCGCCGTCAACCACGGCGACAACACCCTGAAGTCCACCGACCGCAACGCAATCAACCCCAGCTGGGGCGCCAACAGCCCGGAAAAAATCTTTACCGGCGAACGCGACGCCGACCAGACCAACGTCACCCTCGATTGGGTGCGGGACTTCCCGACCGACCTGCTGTTCAAACCCCTGACACTGTCCGCCGGCTTGGCCTGGCGCCGTGAAAACTACGAGTTGAGCGCAGGCGAGCCCGCTGGCTGGCAAAACGGCCCGCTGTTCAACACGGTCGACCCGCTTACCCGACGGCGTATCCCGGGCTACTACTCGGGCATCACTCAGGTCGATGCAGCCTCCCTGGACCGCAACGTAGCGGGCGCCTATGTCGACGTCGAAGGCCAGATCACCGAGAAATTCCAGGCCGGTGTCGCCCTCCGCACCGAGCACTACTCGGACTTCGGCGATACCACCAACGGCAAATTATCCTTGCGCTACGACTTCACTCCGCAGATCGCCGCACGAGCCACCGCCAGTACCGGTTATCGCGCACCCTCCCTGGTGCAGAGCGGGCTGTCCTCGTTCAGCGTGCAAGTGGTGGAGCAGCCGCCCGGCAGTGGCAACTTTGTTGAAGTGCAGCAGCGTACGTTGCGAGCCAACAGTCCAGAGGCAGCACTGCTGGGAGGGACATCGCTCAAACCGGAAGAATCCACCAGCTATTCCCTGGGCCTGGTCTGGCGTCCATTGGCCAATGCATCGGTGACGCTGGACGCCTACCGCATTGATATCGACAACCGCATCACCCTCTCCGACCAGTTGCCCGCGTCAGTGGTCTCACCGATTTTCGCCGGTACCCCTTACGCGAACATCCAGAGCGCGGCCTTCTACACCAACGTCGCTGACACCCGCACCGACGGTGTCGAACTGGCCAGCAACTATCAGTTGGACCTGCAACGATGGGGGCAACTGAACCTGAGTGCGGGAGTGAGCCAGAACAACACCAAAATCACCGCCCTGCGCGACGTCGGCAACATCAAGGGTTCGCAGATTGTCGGCCGCACTACCCAAGGCCTGATCGAGGATGGCACTCCTGAATCCAAGCTGATCCTCAGTGCCAACTGGCTGTATGAGAGTTGGGGCGTCACCGTGGCCCAGCGCCGCTATGGCGAATGGAAAAGTCTTAACTCGACCAACCCGAACCTGGACCAGACCTACAGCCCGCAATGGGTGACGGACCTGGACTTGTCGTACACCTTCAACAAGGCGCTGAAAGTGTCTGTGGGGGCGATCAACCTGTTCGATACCCATCCGGACAAGGCTGAAGGAGCGCAGTTGTACGGCGTGCCGAAGTACTCGATCACCAGCCCTGAAGGCGCCCAGGGTGCGTTCTACTACACCAGCGTCAGTTACGACTTCTGAGTGGACTGCTGCCGGGGTGTTGCCCTGGCAGCAACGGGTGCTGATCAGGCATCAATTACACCGACACACGTCCTGTAGGAGCTGGCTTGCCAGCGATGCGGTCAGCAAGATCTACGTTGCCTGCACCGCCGCCATCGCCAGCAAGCCGGCTCCTACGGATTTAACCGGCCCGATCCCGCCGCACTGGCACAGCTCTTGCGATACCCCTTCGGTACTTCGCCGAAATAAGAACCGCCATGCGTACTCAACGTCTGTTGTCCTCCCTGAGCTGGCTCATCTCTCCTGTTGCCCTATTGTTGCTGTGGGCGGTGGTAGCCGAGGCCGGGATTTTTCCGCGCAACCTGCTGGTCCCTCCCGCTCAGGTATGGCGGACTTTCGAAGCGCTGTCGGCCAGTGGTGAGCTGCTCGAACACCTGCTCAACAGTCTGTCGCGCCTGGGGCTGGGGTTCGGCATCGGTTCACTGTGCGGACTGGCGTTCGGCGTGCTCATGGCCTTGTCGAAAAACGTCGAGATCTACTGCTCACCGCTGTTTCACACCTTGCGCCAGATTCCCAGCATCGCCTTGATCCCGATGTTCGTGTTGCTGTTCGGCATCGATGAAACCTTCAAGATCATCATCGTTGCCAAAACCGCATTCTTCCCGGTCGCGTTGGCCGCCAGCGAAGGCGTCAAAGCCATTCCACGCAGCTATTTCGAGGTCGCAGATGTGTATCGCCTGCGCTGGCCGACATTCGTCCGGGAAATCGCCCTGCCCGCTGCCGCGCCGCTAATCATCACCGGTTTCCGTATCAGCCTGACCCGCGCCTGGGTGGTGCTGGTGGCCACCGAGTTGCTCGCCGCCGACAGTGGCCTGGGACAGATGATCGAAATGAGCCGGCAAATGTTACGCATCGATGTGGTGATGGTCGGGATTGTGGTGACCGGATTGATCGGTTTCACCCTGGATTTCAGCTTTCGCCAACTGGAACAGCGACTGTTCCGCTGGCAGACCCGCTAGGAGCCTTAGATGTCTGGACTTATTGCAAAATCCCGTGGCCTGTTGCTGCCGCTGTTGTTGATCGGCGGCTGGGAATACCTGTCGCGCCAGGACGCGGCGGGGGCTTATGCCTTTGTTCCGCTGTCGACCATAGGCGCAGCCTTGCTCGAGTTGCTGGCCAATGGCGAACTGCTGGTGAACCTGTTGGCCAGCCTGGCACGCACCAGCGCCGGTCTGGCGCTGGGCATTTTCTTTGGGGTCCTGTTGGGCGTGTTGATGGCGCTGTCAGGAACGGCCAATCGGTTGATCGGGCCGCTGTTTCATTCGATCCGCCAGGTGCCCATGCTCGGCTGGATTCCGCTGATCGCCATGTGGTTCGGCAACGGCGAATTTTCCAAGGTGCTGATCGTGAGCCTCGCGGCTTTCTACCCCATGGTTCTCAACACCTATCAGGGCTTCAGCCATGTCGAGCAGCGCTATCGCGAGGTCGGCCAGGTGCTGGTGCTGAGCCGCTGGCAACGGTTTCGTCATGTGCTGCTGCCGGCGGCGCTGCCAAGCATCGCCACCGGTGTGCTGCATGCGCTTGCGTTTGCCTGGGTCACGGCGGTAGGCAGCGAGTTATTCCTGTCTTCGGGAGCCGGTCTGGGCAACCTGATGATGAACGCCGAAGCCGGCTCACGCATGGAAGTCATCGTCCTCAGTGTGCTGTGCATCGGTCTGTGCGGTTACCTGATGACCCTGCTATTCACCCTTCTGAGCCGCCATTTTCTGCGCTGGCGCAACATTCGTTGAAAGGCCACTCCATGAACGCAATTGCCCAACATGTCCTGCCCCACAGCACCCCGCTACAGTCCGGCGCGCTGCAAATTCGCGGCCTGAGCAAGGCCTATCGGATCGAAGGCCAGCCTTTGCCAGTGCTGCGCAGCATCAACCTCGACGTTCGCCCCGGCGAGTTCGTCAGCATCGTGGGTGCCAGCGGCTGCGGAAAATCCACGCTGCTGCGGCTCATCGTCGGGCTGGAGGCCGACTATGAGGGTGACATTCTGCTGGATGGCAAACGGGTCGTGGCCACCAGCCTGGAGCGCGGAATCGTGTTTCAGGATCACCGTCTGTTCCCGTGGATGACACTGCGGCAGAACATTGCCCTGGCCTTGAAAAACCATCCACTGTCACAAACGCAAAAAGACCGATTGGTGGCCGAACACATTGCGCTGGTCAACCTTGACGGCTTCGAGAATGCCTACCCACACCAGTTGTCCGGCGGCATGGCGCAACGAGCAGCCATTGCCCGGGCCCTGATCAACCAACCGAAAGTGCTGTTGCTCGACGAACCCCTCGGCGCGCTCGACGCGTTGACCCGGGTACGCCTTCAACACGAACTGCAGCGCATCTGGGTGCAACAACGCTGCACCGTCATCATGGTTACCCACGATATCGAAGAAGCCCTGTACCTGGGTGACCGGGTGATCGTCATGGACGCCCATCCGGGACGGATCAAGCACGAAATCAAAGTCGACTTGCCTCATCCCCGGGATCGGGCTTCAACCGTGCTGCAAGGCTACAAGGAACAACTGCTGGAGGAACTGGTGGGGCATTGAAGCCCGGACCGGTTCATCGACGCGTGGAAAAAACACAGGATTCACAGGAGTAAACAAATGGGCAATGTCCAAAGCCCCGCCAGTCTGCCGCAAGTGTTCCAGAGACCGGACCTCGGTGAACTGCTCAACCTTGGCCGGATTTTTCGAGAGCCCTTGGCGCTGTCTCGCCTGCAACGAACACCTCAACGGTTGTTGAGTCGTCCCGAGGTGGTCTTGCTGGGCGTGTTGGCGCTGGTCCTGCATGGAGCGGTGATTGTCTGGGTCAACCAGATACCCGCGCCGGCGCTGCCTGTGGTGCCCCCGGAAATTCCGCCGATGACCATCGAGTTCTCGCAGCCGGCGCCACCCGTTGTCGAACCACCTCCGCCCGAGCCGATTGCCCAGCCCGTGGTGGAGCCGCCTCCACCGGTGGAAGATGAATTGGCCGTGAAACCGCCACCGCCCAAGCCGATACCCAAGCCCAAGCCTGTGGTCAAGCCTGTGCCGAAACCGGTGGCCAAACCCGTGACACCGCAACCTGCCCCGCCCGTAACACCACAACCGGTGGCCGCGGCGCCAGCACCTGCTGCACCGCCTACCCCTCAACCCGTGACCCCGGCTTCGGCGACTGCCGGTTACCTGCATAACCCGGCGCCGGAGTACCCATCCCAGGCCATGCGCCGAGGCTGGCAAGGCACGGTGTTGTTGCGCGTCCATGTGTTGGCCAGCGGTAAACCCGGTGAAATCCAGATTCAGAAAAGCAGTGGCCGCGAGTCGCTGGACGACGCCGCACTGGCCGCCGTCAAACGCTGGAGTTTCGTCCCGGCCAAGCAAGGCGACACCGCACTGGACGGCTGGGTCAGCGTGCCCATCGACTTCATAATCAAGTAATTCAACCCTATCGAGACCCGCGGGCTACCTGACAAAAGGCGCATCGCAACAACTGATCTAATGCCTTGTTGGAGCGCCCGACCATGAACCTACTCACCTCCCCCTTCGAATCCATCGAACACGCCGTCATCTGGCTGTTGATCGTCTTCTCCATCGCGACCTGGGGCCTGGCCTTGCTCAAGGGACTGCAGTTCACCCGACTCAAGGCGCATGACCGAAAATTCCATCGGCAGTTCTGGGCCGCGTCGAGCCTTGAATCGGCCGCCGATTTCGCCAACAACCTGCCTGGCGCCGCAGCCCGCGTTGCGCTTGCCGGTTACAACGCCATTCAGGTCAGTGACAGTCAGAACGCCGACCTCAGCCAGTCGATCAATCATCAAGACCGCCTTGAGCGCGCCTTGCGCCAGCAGATCGTGCGTGAACGGCGCTCGTTGGAAACAGGCTTGGCAATACTCGCCAGTATCGGCAGCACCTCCCCGTTCATAGGCCTCTTCGGCACCGTTTGGGGGATCATGTCCGCGTTGAAAGGGATCAGTGCGGCGGGCTCTGCGAGCCTGGAAACCGTGGCGGGCCCCATCGGTGCCGCACTGGTCGCCACCGGCGTCGGTATTGCTGTCGCCGTGCCGGCGGTGCTGGTCTACAACTATTTCCTGCGTCGCCTGAAGTTGACGGCAGCAGACCTGGATGACTTTGCGCACGACTTCTACAGCCTGGCGCAGAAACACGCCTTCCGTGTGCTGCTGAGCCCTGTCGTGGGTAAATCCGGCGCCAACACCTCCGGGCAGAAAATCAAGGAGGCGTCCTGATATGGCCTTCTCTACACAAGACAATGACGAGGTGCTCAGCGAGATCAACGTCACGCCCCTGGTAGACGTGATGCTGGTGCTGTTGGTGGTGTTCATCGTCACCGCGCCGCTGCTGACCAATGCGATACCGATCAACTTGCCCAAGACCGAAGCCGTGGCACCGGTGGAGCAGAAAGACCCACTGGTGGTGAGCATCGACGGCGCCGGCAAACTGTTTATCAACAAGGATGAAATCCAGCCGGACTTGCTGGAGTTCAACCTGCAGGCGGCGAAGGCCAAAGACCCGGAAGTGCGCGTGCAATTGCAGGCCGATGACGGCGTGAATTACGGCGAAGTGGCCCGCGCCATGGCTTCGATCGAGCGGGCGGGGATCACCAAACTGTCGGTGATCACCGCGAGGTAAACCGCACGCGGTCACTGTAGGAGCCCGGCTTGCCGGCGATAGCGGTCTTCAGGGCCACATCGCTGGCAAGCCAGCTCCTACAGGTATGGGTGGGTGGATCTCAGCAATGCGCGCTGGCATGCTCAACGCGATGAAACAACCGGTTGAAATACACCAGGCTGTCGCGCGGCTCGCGCACGCCGACCTTCGTCAGTTCCACGAACATCACCGAATGCGATCCCACTTCCTTGCACTCGCTGATCCGCCCTTCCAGCTGTACCAGGGCATCGCGCAGCACTGGCACATCGGCCGCGCCGTCGTCCCACAGGTCCCAGGCGAAGCGCTCGGCCATCGGCACCTGGGTCATGCCGGCGAAGTGCCGGGCCAGTTCTTCCTGCTCGCCACACAGCACGTTGACGCACAGGTGGCCGTTGGTGCGGAACACGTCGTGGGTGGCGCTGTTGCGGTTGACGCACACCAGCACCGTGGGCGGCGAGTCGGTCACCGAGCACACAGCGCTGGCGGTGATGCCACAGCGCCCGCCCGGGCCGTTGGTGGTGATGATGTTCACCGCCGCCGGCAACTGCGCCATGGCGTTGCGAAAGTCGATTTGCTGCTGGCTCAGGTCGGCCATGTCGATGCCCCTTCCTTCTGGAGGACCGCCGTTGCGCGGTCCGTAGGTGATGGAACAAGACTAAGGCGGTGGGCGCGGCACAACCATTCTGACGATCCCCATGGCGGGGTTGGGTTTCCGCTAGTCGTCTAGGTGGTTTCTTTATCGCAAGGGCCGGCCACAGTGGGTATTCTGCTTACTGGCTCCACAAAGATGAGCCGATGCGTGCCGCGCGTTCGCGTGCGAAAACAATAATTAAAAAACTTTCGTGGCAGCCCCGATGGAAACCCGTAAACCGATTGTTTATATCGTTGACGACGACAAAGACCTGCGCACTTCCCTGGCCTGGTTGCTGGAGTCGGTGAGCGTGCAGGCGCAGTGCTTTGCCGGCGCCGAAGAGTTCCTCAGTCAATACGACCCCAAGCAGCCCGCCTGCCTGGTGCTCGACGTGCGCATGCCGGAGACCAGCGGTTTCCAGTTGCAGGAAATCCTCAATCAGCGCGGCAGTACCTTGCCGACCATTTTCGTCTCGGCCCATGGTGATATTCCGATGTCGGTCACGGCGATGAAGAACGGCGCGCTGGATTTCGTCGAGAAGCCTTACAACCCGCAGCAGATGATCGACCGCATCCAGGCCGCGCTGAAGACCGCCGTGCATGCCCAGGCCGATCAGCAGCAGCGTCAGAACCTGCAAGGCAAGCTGGCGCTGCTGACCAGCCGCGAGCGCGAAGTGCTGATGCTGGTGATCGATGGCAAAGCCAGCAAGGTGATCGCCCGGGAGCTGAACATCAGCGTGAAAACCGTTGACGTGCACCGCACCAAGATCAAGGAAAAGATGGGCGTGTCCAGCATCGCCATGCTGGTGCGCGAGGTGCTGCATTTGCCGGTGGATGAGCCGGTGCGGCACTGAGGAATCTGCGCGGTCATGAGGCCTATTCGCGAGCAGGCTCGCTCCCACAGGGACTCTCGCCGTTCACAAATTATGTGTTCGCTGGAGATCCACTGTAGGAGCGAGCCTGCTCGCGATGAGGCCAGCAGGCTCAACATCAATGCCGGTTGTCAGTTCTGGCTATACCGCTTGCGATAAGCCCCCGGCGACACGCCGAAGCGTGATTTGAAGGCCGACGAGAAGTAGCTGGAATCCGAGAAACCCCAGGCATAGCACAGCGCCGAAAGCTTCTGCTCGACATCGTGGCGGCGCAGGTTTTCGGCGCAGAAGTCCAGGCGCCGATGCTTGATGTATTGCGCCACCACCAGGCCGCGCTTGGAGAACATCCGGTACAGGCCGCGTACGGAAATCCCCACTTCACGGGCGATCAGTTCGGGGCACAGTTCCTCGTCGCTGAGGTGTGTATCGATGAAGGCGATGATCTTGCGAAATTGCCGTTCATGGGGATCGGCGCCACTGTCGCGGGCGCTGATGCCCGGCAGCAACAGGCTGGCCAGGGCATCGAGCACGGCCTCGCTCTCCTGCATCTCCAGCCCATCCTGCTGGCGGGTTTCCAGCACCAGCTTGTTGGCCATGGCCGCCAGGGGACTGCTGGCCGCGATGCGCGTGGCGCAGTTGACGGCATTGAAGTGCGAGCCGCGCTCGACCACCTGGCGCGGCAAAATCAGCGACAGCTGTCGGCAATCGTCGTTGTAGATCATGTCGCTCGGACGGCTGGCGTCGATCAGCGCGATGTCACCACAGCCCAATTGCGCGCGGTTGTCGCCCTGCTCCAGCTGTGAGCTGCCACGCATCTGGAACACTGCGTAGTAGTGGCCGTCGCTGCTGGTGCTGACGTCCTTGCTGGTGCGATACAAATGCACATGCGCCATGTCGACCACACTGAGGTTGATCGCTCCGCTGCGAAATTCCGCCAGTTCGCCGTAGAAATCGGTGTCCAGCGCCCGGGCATCGAAACGCCCACAGGCCTGGTTCACCTGGCTCAACCAACTTTCGAACGCCTCGTTGCGCACCGTCGATGCTGTAATCATGTCCGCAAAGCCTCACGTTTTTGTTGTTATTTTTCGACCGCTTCAGCGAGCGGTTCGTCAAAACCGTTGTTTCTGTAGCCATCGCCTCCCTCGATGGCCGCCGGGCGCCCATTCAACAGACTCCGGCGCATGCTTTCCAGCTTTCCTTAGTCTTAGATGTCCAATACCAGACGAGCGGAAAGCGCCCGGGAAACACAGGCGCAGATCTGCTTGTTGGACGCTTTTTCCTTGTTGGAAAGGCAGTTGTCGCGGTGCTCCGGCACGCCGTCGAGCACTTCGACGATGCAGGTGCCGCAGATGCCTTCGCGGCACTCGGTGTCGATGTCGCAGCCGTGGGCTTGCAGCACGTCGACCAGGCTGCTGTCAGCCGGCACGTGCAGCACCACGCCGGAACTGGCCAGCTCCACGTCGAAACTGCCGGTCGGCGCGCTGTTGGCGGCCGGGTCCGCGGCGAAGTGTTCCAGGTGAATGGCGTCGTCCGCACGAGTGCGCGCGGCAACCTCCACCACTTTGTTCATGAACGGTGCCGGGCCGCAGGTGTAGACATGGGCGGTGCTGCCGGCGCGTTCCAGGCATGCGCTCAAGGCGCCGTCCAGATCCGCTGGCTCCACGCCGTAGTGAAACTCCACATGATCGGCAAAGTTTGTCGCCAACAGCTCGGTAAACGCGGCGTACTGCGCCGAACGGGCGAAATAATGCAAGCGGTACGGCTGGCCGCTTTCCGCCAGTCGATAAGCCATGCTCAGCAGTGGCGTCACGCCGATACCAGCGGCGAACAGCACGTGTTCACGGGCACTTTCATCAAGACGGAACAGGTTGCGTGGCGCCCCCATTTCCAGCTCCATGCCTTCTTGCACCTGCTCGTGCAGCGCCAGGGAACCACCGCGCGACTGCGCTTCTTTCTTCACCGCCACCAGATAGGCGCGGCGATCCTGCGGCGGACTGCACAGCGAATACTGGCGGGTCACCCCGGTCGGCCCGGTGAGGTCGACGTGGGCACCCGGTTCATAGGTGTCGAGCGGCTGGCCGTCACTGCGCACGAGGCGAAAGGAGCGGATATCCAGCGCTTCGTCGACGATCCTTTCGATCTTCACCTTCATCATTGCATCACCTGAATACTGTTATTTCGGTTAAACACAAACAACTAAAAACCTGAGTCATGCATTGCACTTGCGGCGAGGGGGCTTGCCCCCGTTCGGCTGCGCAGCAGTCGTAAAATCTATGTTGCTGCCGAAATTTTTGGGGCCGCTTCGCGACCCAACGGGGGCAAGCCCCCTCGCCACAATGGATCGTGTCGCGGCGCACATCTCAGCGCATGAACAAGCCGCCGTTGACGTCTAGGCACGCGCCGGTCACAGAGGTCGCGTTATCGGCGATCAGCAGCAACACGCTGTCGGCGATGAACGCTGGGTCACCGAGGGTACCGGCCGGGATCATCTTCAGAATCTGCTCCAGACGCTCCGGCGCCACGGTTTCACGCACCACCGGCAAGTCCAGCGGACCTGGCGAGATGCTGTTGACCGTCACGCCTTGCGGGGCCAGTTCACGGGCGAAGACTTTGGTCAGGGTCGCCACGCCGCCCTTGGCCGCCGCGTAGTGCGCGCCGGTCGCGGTGCCGCCGTTCTGCCCGGCCAGGGACGCGATGTTGACGATGCGCCCGAAGCCGCGCTCGGCGAAGTGCGCACCGAACACCTGGCAGGCCACGAAGGTGCCGCGCAGGTTGATCGCCATCGACTCGTCGAACTCTTCCGGCGTGATGTCCATCAGCGCGGCGACTTTCGACACACCGGCGTTGTTCACCAGGATGTCGGTGCCGCCCCAGCGCTCGGCGAGCAGGTCACGGGCACGCTGAAAGTCGGCCTTGCTGCGCACATCCAGCTCAATGGCGACAACCGTGGCGCCGCTGCCATCGAGCTCGGCGGCCAACTGCTGTACGCCATCAAGACGCACATCGGCCAAACCGACGCGATAACCCGCCGCGTGCAGACGGCGGGCGATGCACTCGCCCAGTCCACGCGAGGCACCCGTTACAAGGGCTACTCGACTCATGATGTTGCCCTCACAAAAGGAAGCCGAGCGCGCTCAGGCTGTCGGTGGAGTTGATCAGGCGCACCACTTTGCGCTCCAGGCTCGGCACGCCGTCGGTGAAGCGGATACGGTGATTGAGGTCGGCCACGAACGGCGTGTGCACGCCGCGCTTGTAGGCATACAGCAACTGCGCCGAGTTCACTTCGACGATGTCACCCGCCGCTTCCACCAGACGGAAACGCGAGACCGTGCGGATGGTTTTCGCCGCGTCCACCGCCGACGGCGAGTAGCCAGCGGTCAGGCGTTCGATGCGCAAGTCACGCATGCGTGCATCGTCGTAGGCATAGTTGAGCGTCGCTTCGAAGTCTTCGGTGTCCGGGTCGATCGGCACGATGTACTTGCCGCTTTCGCTCCACAGGGTCGCCCATTCGGCGTAGTGCTTGTGGTCGAGCAGTTCGGCTTCGCGCCAGATGAATTCGATGGCCTGGGCCAACGGGCCGGAAAAACCGTTCAGGGTGTCGTGATTGCTCATTGGCTCATCATCCTTTTCCACATGTCGTAGGCACCGCGCATGCCGCCTTCGTCGGTGGCGTGGCTGACCTTGTCGCCGTTTTCAGCAGTGATTTCGCGGTTCAGGCCGCGGTTGACCAGGATCGGCGCATCGACGCCGGCGTACGAGCCGCGCTGCACGCGGTCCCAGGCCTCGGCATCGTCCGGGCTGCCGAAACCGAATGGGCCCTGGAAGTGTTCGTGGATGCGCATGCGCTCGCGGTTGGCGATGTCCGGGCCGCCGTCCATGCCGAGGGCAACGTGACGGATCTCGGTCTCGGTGACCGACACCGGGCGCAACACGCGCAAGAACGACATCGACATGGCGACGTTGGGGAACAGGTTCAGGTTGAAACCGGCGCCGTGCAGCGAACGCACGATGCGACGGACCTGATCGGCCGGCATGGTTTTCGACAGCTCTTCGGTGACGTGGGCGAAGCGTTCCTGCAACTGCTCGGTGCCGTCGTCGTGATCGAGGTCGACGTGCTCCGGCACCATCACCATCACGCTGTGGCCATTGCCCAGCGAGTGGGTCACGGCTTGTTCGTCGGTCATGAACGAGAGCATTTCCGAGGTTTCTTCATCCACCGACGACATGAACGACTTGTGCACGATCGGGAAGTGGTAACCGTCGGTGGTGTTTTCCAGCTGGATCTTCCAGTTGCCCTTGAAGCTGAACTTGTGTTCGCCCTGGGTCTTGATCGGGTAGCCGGCACCCTGTTTCATGAACAGGTCCATCCAGTGTTTGGCGCCACCGAGGAAGTCTTCCAGCGGTTCGATCTCGTCGTTGTAGCTGGCGAAGACCATGCCGGCGTAGCTTTCAACGCGCAGGCTGGTCAGCGGCAGTTCGGATTTCTCCAGGATACCTTCGTAGCCATCCGGATACGGCAGTGCGCGCAGCTTGCCGTCCAGGCCATAGGACCAGCTGTGGTACGGGCAGGTGAAACCGGTGGCGTTGCCCTTGTGCTTCTCGCACACGGTGGCGCCGCGGTGGCGGCAACGGTTTTCCAGCACGTTGATGTTGTTCTTCTTGTCGCGCACGACGATCACCGGGCGGCGACCGATGGTGGCGGTCTTGAAGTCGCCGCTGTTGCGCACTTCGCTTTCGTGGGCCACCCACACCCAGGTGCGGTAGAAAATCTTGTCCAGCTCGGCTTCGAACAGTGCCGGATCGTTGTACAGCGAGACGTCGACGCGGTCATGCTGGACCAGGTCTTCGGGGCTTTTCGACGTCGCGATCAGCCGGTATTCATGAGTGCTCATGCGGTTCTCCTCATGGCTTCTTTTTATGATTTGTTTTTAGCGCCGGCGCGTTCACCGGCCATGCTTTGTTGCAGCTGCGCACCAAAGGCGCAGACCCATTCGTCCTGACCTTTTCGCCCGACGATTTGCAGGCCGACTTTCAATCCGCCGCAATCGAGTTCCACTGGCACCGTCAGCGCCGGGTGGCCGCTGAGGTTGAAAGGCCTTACCAGCGGGGTCATGCCAGCCACGGCCTTGCTGCCGGCGCGGGCTTCGCTGAGGGTCGGCGGCAAGGTCGGCAGTGTCGGCAGCAGCAACACGGCAAAGTCTTCCAGTGCCGCATCCACCTGTTGCGTGAAACGCGTGCGCACGGCTTCGGCCTGGGCCAGCTCTTCGCGCGTGGTACGGCTGGCCGCCAGCAAACGTGCTTCCACATCAGCGCCGATCAGGCCCTTGCCGGTCAGGTGACCGAAGGCCGCCCAGTTTTCGAAATTGATCACGGTCAGGCCGGCGGCAAACGCCGCTTCGAATTCGCTCAGGTGCAGGTGGCTGCGACGCCATCCAGCGCGGTCGGCAGCGGCACCCAGGCTGGCTTGCAGGTGCGAATCGCAGGCCACATCAAGAAAGCCGACCCTGGCGCCATCGTTTGGCAAGCCTTGGACGGCAAAGCCCGGGCAGATCACCTGCATCGCCGCGATCAGGTCATCCATGCTCTTGGCGAACGGCCCGACGCAATCGAGGCTCGACTCCAGCGGATGGGCACCGACACGGCTGACGCGACCATAAGTCGGCTTCAACCCGGCAATCCCGCAGCACGCTGCCGGGACCCGCACCGAACCACCGGTATCACTGCCGATGGCGATGTCTGCCAAACCTGCGGCAACCGCCGCAGCCGAACCGCTGGAAGAGCCGCCCGGCACGCGATCCGGCGCTTGCGGGTTGATCGGTGTGCCGGTCCAGTCGTTGATGCCGGTCACACCAAAAGCCAGTTCATGCAGGTTGGTCTTGCCGACGATCTGCCAGCCGGCGTCAAGGATCGCGTCGACCACTTCGGCGTTCTTCGTCGCTGCCGGTGCGTCGGCAAAGGCGCGGCTGCCCGAGCGGGTCGGATGCCCGGCGATGTCGATGGAGTCTTTGATCGCGACCCGTTTGCCATTGCCACCGAGGAGGAATTCGCTGATGAAGGTACTCATGCACTCAACTCCGTATTGAACAAACGCTGCGTACGGAAATGCGCGATCAGCCAGACGCCGTCGACACAACGGAAATCGATGTTCAGGCGCGTGCCGAACAGCTCGTTGCGGCCATCGGCGTAGGTCGAGATCTGCTGCATGATCCACTGCCCCTGCGCTTTATCACCGTCGACCACGATCGACTCGCTGGTGAGGTAATGCAGGTTCAACTTGAAGTGATCGGACGGCGGCAGATAACCACCGACAAACGTCGCCACCGCCGCACGCCCGTGATGTTGACCGAAGGTCTGTGCGGTCTGGGTGCCGAGGCCTTCCCAGATCGCATCCTCGGTGAACAATTGCGCCAACTGGCTCAGGTGAATCGTCGCCCGCGGCACATCGCACAGGTCCATGTAGCGCGCCATCAGGCGACGCACTGCGCTTTCCCCTTCGAGCTTCGCCAGACGCTGCAGCAAGGCCTCGTTCATGGCTTACACCTTGGCCGCGTCAGGGATGGTCAACGGGCGGCCGATGCGTGCTTCGACCTTGGCGTAGCGCCACAGGCTGTACTCGCCGACCGGCGTGGTACGGAACAGGTTGCAGGCGTCGATCACCGACTGATGGCAGTCAACGTCGGCCATGATGTACACGGTCCAGGGCGAGGTGGTGGACGGGCCGACCATCAGGCGGTCGTCATCCATCGCGCCGAGCACGGTGATGCCGGGCATCGCGCCGAGGTCGCCCATCATCTGGCTGAAGCCTTTCCACACGCTCAGGCCTTCGCCGGTGGGCAGGTCGAAAAAGTTCTGGGTGATGCCGATGCAGAAGACGACGCGCAATGGCTCTTGTGTTGTTTGCGACATGGGGTGATTCCTTGGAAAAGTAATGAAAATTCAGATGTAGCCCGGGAACGGCGGGACGCCGAGGAACACCGAGCCGGCGCCGTCGTACAGGCCTTCGCTGAGGAAGGCGTGCTGGGTCACCACCATCGAGTCACGCAGGTAGCGTTGCAGCGGGTGCCGCAGGTAAATGGCGGTGGTACCGGCCAGGCTGTAGGCGCCTTGCACCACTTCGGCACCGGCCTGGGACACGTGAATCGCCGACAGGCGCAACAGGCTGGTCTGCTCCGGCGTCACCGGGTTGCCGGCCAGGATCGAGTTCCACACCTGTTCGGTGGCGTTGTAGAAGAAACCCCGTGCGGCCATCAGCTTGGCTTCGGCCTTGGCAATCTCGATGCGCACGTAAGCGCGGTCGGACAATTTCGGCGCGCCGGTGATACCGCTGCCGCCAGCCATGCGGCTGATTTCGTCCAGCGCCGCACGAGCCAGACCGAGGTTGACCACCGCCAGCACTTGCGCGGCGTAGGCGATCGACGGGTAGCGGAACAACGGTTCGTCGATGGTTGCGGCACCGCCACGGATAAACGTCCAGCGCTCATCAACGCGTTTATCGGTAACACGCAGGTCATGGCTGCCGGTGCCCTTGAGACCGACCACGTCCCAGTTCTCGACGATGTCTACCTGCTCCGGGCGAAACACAGCGGTGCGCGGCTTGCCGCCAGCGGCACCGATGCCAACACCCAACAGGTCTGCACCTTTGCAGCCGCTGGCGAATTTCCAGGTGCCGTTGACCTGATAGCCGCCTTCGACGGCTTCGGCCGGTTGCAAGGGGAACAGGCCGCCGGCGAATACCAGGTCAGGGCTTTCGGCGTAGATTTCAGCCAGGGTTTCGGGCGGCAAGGCCGCCAGATAGACGCCGGCGCTGCCGAAGCTGGCCACCCAGCCCGCCGAGCCGTCGGCTTCGGAGATGCGCTCGATCATTTGCAGGAACAGCGCCGGTGCCAGGGCGTCGCCGCCGTAGCATTTGGGCGTGGCGGCGCGGTAGATACCGACCTGTTTGAAGCGCTCTATCATGTCCCGAGGCACGTGGGAGCCGGCGTCGAATTCCTCGCGGCGTTGACGGACCTCATCCAGCACTTGCTGAAATAGCTGACTCTCGACCATTGGCACGTCCGGGCCGGACACAGGGTCTTGTTGCGCGACAGCTGAACGCAGCATGGGCTAGTTCTCCGTTTTGTTTATTGTTAGTGGGCTACACCGCTCCCTCTCCCTGTAGGAGCGAGCTTGCTCGCGATGGACGTCAACGATAACGAGCCCAGTCTGGATGACTGCGTTGTTCAGACGTTTTTCGCGAGCAAGCTCGCTCCTACAGGGGAAGGGCGGTGTCGTTGCCCTTGCATTGGGGTCCAGTGTAAAAACCGCATCCCTGCGCAACTATTGGTGCGTGCAGCCCCCTCGCTAAAGAAAACCCCTAGAGCCACACCGGTTACCTCTGAGCGCATCGCGCTGTGCGAGCAGGTATAAAACGCCATACTGCAAATCTCTGCCGCCAGGGGCCGTGCGATGTACCTGCCAAAACCGAACGACTTTTATGCGCTGATCGAAGCCATGCCGCTGTGCATCATTCTTCATGACGCGCACACCAAGGAAATCCTCTGGGCCAACGCCGCCGCCCTGGCGGCGCTGGGCTTTACCCTGGAGGAACTGACGCCGCTGAAAGCCCCGGACATGACCCGCGATGCGCCGAAATACCGGCGCTCCGTGGGTTTGCGCTGGCTCGAAGGTGCCGCGCGCACCGGGCAACGGGCCATCGAGTGGTGCTACCGCTCCAAGCAAGGGGTGGAGATTCTTTCCGAGGCGGTGGCGACCCTGGTGCACCTGGACGGGCGCGATGTGTTGATGGTGCAGTTCCGCGACATTTCCAAGGAGGACAAGGTCAAGCGCGACCTCAAGCGTTTCGAGAGCCGGCTCAAGGCATTCATGCAGGACCTGGCCGAAGGCGTGGCAGTGCTCGGTCCCGAGGGCGATATTCGTTTTATCAGCGACTCCGGCGCGCACCTGCTCAACAGCGAAGTGCACACGCTGATGGGCAAGAACTTCCTGGCCTGGTGCGACGACGCATCCGGCCAGCGCCTGCTGCAACAGCTCGCCCATGAGACGCCGGAGCACGCGCCGTTCAACGTGCATTACAAGATGCAGCGGCGCGATGGCGAATGGCGTTGGCATGACGCAACCTGCCGCTACATCGAGATCGAGGACGATCTGGTCGGCCATCTGCTGCTGTTCCGCGATGTCACCGAGCAAGTCCAGGCCGAGGAAGCACGGCGGGTCAGCGAGCAGAAACTCGAATACCTGGCGCGCTACAACGCCATGGGCGAAATGGCCGTGGCCATCGCCCACGAACTGAGCCAACCCCTGGCCGCGACCCGTAATTTCATTGAAGGCGCGGTGATTCGTCTGGGCAACGTGGCCGATGCCGACCCCGGCGTGACCTGGGGCTTGCAGAGCGCGGTGCGGCAAATCGAGCATGCGTCGGTGATCATCAAGAGCGTGCGCGATTACGTGGTCAAGCTGGAGCAGAGCGAAGAACGGGTCGACCTCAATGAGCTGCTGCGCGAAACCCGCTACTTCATCAGCCTGCGCGCCGATCCAAGCCTGGTGCGCGTGGAGATCGTCACCGCGCCCGAACCGTTGCTGGTGAGTTGCGAGAAGGTGCTGATCGGCCAGGTGATCCTCAACCTGGCGTTCAACGCCATCGAAGAAATGGCCGACCTGCCGACCGAACGGCGACTGTTGCGTGTCCATGCCAGCCGCGAGAACGATGTAGCCCTGGTGCGCATTGAAGACTGCGGCCGTGGCATTCAGGCCCAGGCGCAAGAGAAGCTGTTCGATGGCTTTTTCTCGTCCAAGGTCAGCGGCAACGGCATTGGCCTGGCGCTGTGCAAGAACATCATCGGCCGGCATCGGGGCGATATCTGGGCGCAGAACCTGGAGCCGTGTGGTGCGGTGTTCAGCTTCTCCCTGCCGCTCGCCAATCCCGCCTGACCTACACAAACCCTGTGGCGAGGGGGCTTGCCCCCGTTGGGCTGCGAAGCGGCCCCGGCATTTTCCAGTCACACCATGTCAGCAGGTTTTGCGGCTGCTGCGCAACCGAACGGGGGCAAGCCCCCTCACCACAAAAGCTCCTTTGCCCCCCTCTCAACCCCCCGCCTTATCAGCTTGTGCAGCCAGTTTCATGACACTGGCACAGACACACAAACACTTGGCAGGCAGCGCAATTCTCCCGATCGCGGGGCACGGCAGAATCAAAGGGTAAAAATCTGCCAAAGCACCCGCGATCCGCGTTACCAACAATTCAGGAAGTTCCCCTTATGCGAACAAACAGGATCTCCGTACAGTCAGCGCTAGGCCTGAGCCTGCTTGTACTCGGTTTGAACAGTGCCCGCGCGGATTTGCCCGCCGGTACGATTGGCCAGACCGTTCTGGCGTTTCCACCCGAAGCTCACCGCGCGTTTGTCATTGACGTCGAGTTCGACAGCTTCGTGGCTGGCCGCGTGACCGTGGTCGACCCGGACCAGAAGCGCATCCTCGGCATGGTGCCGACCGGTTTCGCCGCGCCGTCGACCCTCAGCCATGACAAAAAGACTCTCTACAGTGCGGACATCTGGTACTCGCGCGGCACCCGTGGCACCCGTACCGACGTGCTGACCGCCTGGGACAGCTCGACCCTGTCGCCGGCCTGGGAAGTGCTGATCCCGAACAAGCGCGCCGAGTCGCTGACCCAGCGTTATTCGCTCAAGCCAAGCGGTGACGACAAGTTCGTCTACGTCTACAACTTCACCCCGTCGACTTCGGTCACCGTGGTCGATACCCAGGCCAAGGCCGTTGCCGGCGAAATCGCGATTCCGGGTTGCGTGCTCAACTACCCGATCGGCAACCGCCGCTTCGCCTCGCTGTGCGGCGACGGCAGCCTGCAAGTGGTGACCCTCAACGATCAGGGCCAGGAAACCGCGCGCAGCCGCACGCCGTTCTTTGATCCGAACGCGGAAAAACTGGTGGAACGCGCGGTCAACGTCGGCGACACCTACTACTTCACCACCACCACCGGCACCGTACGCCCGGTGGACTTCTCTGCCGATGCGCCGAAGATCCTGCCGTCGTGGTCGCTGGTGTCCGAGGAAGAAAAGAAAGCCGGTTGGGCCCCGGGTGGGTGGCAGTTGATGGCCGTGGCGCCGAAGCTGGACCGCCTGTACGTGCTGATGCACGACGCCCACGAAGCCATGAAGTGGGAAGACCCGAGCCCGTTGATCTGGGCGTTCGACCTCAAGACCCACAAGAAGGTAGCGACCCTGGAAGCCCCGGTTCCGGTGTGGAGCATGCAGGCCACTGGCGACGACAAGCCGCTGTTGCTCGGCACCGACGTGGAAGGCGGTTTGCAGATTTTCGATCTGAAGACCAACAAGCTCACCGGCAGCATGCCGAAAGTCGCGAAGACCGCGACTCAGGTCATGAGCTACTAAGAGGTTCGGCCATGCATACAGATCCGATCTTCATCATTGCCAGCGCCATCGCTATCGCAGTGTTGCTGGCCAGTGCCGCGACCCACAAGTTGCGCGCACCGGCCCGCTTCACCGGGCAACTGGCGGACTACCAATTGCTGCCCCAAGCGCTGGTGCGCCCGACGGCACGGCTGGTACCGCTGCTGGAACTGGCCATCGCCTTTGCCCTGCTGGTACCGGCAAGCCGTAGCTACGCCGCGTTGAGCGCCGCCAGCCTGTTGGCGCTGTACGCCGCCGCCATCGGCATCAACCTGTGGCGCGGTCGTGCGGACATCGACTGCGGTTGCGCCGGTCCCGACCAGGCACAACCGCTGCGCCCGGTGCTGCTGGCGCGCAACAGCGCACTGGTAGCCCTGGCGCTGGTGGCCAGCGTGGCGCCGGTGGCCCGCGACCTCAACCTGTTCGATGGTTTCGTGACCCTGGCTGCCGCTGCTGTTGCGCTGCTCATCTACGCCGCTGCCGATGGCTTGCTGGCGAACTCCCCTCTTCTGCTCAAATTGATTGGTAGGTAATCCAAATGGAAGGCTTGATTGTTTCCAACGTTCTGCTCTGGGTGCTGCTGGTGGCCGTGGCGTTTGTCGTCATGGGCCTGGTGCGGCAGATTGGCGTACTGCACGGCCGCCTGGCGCCGGCTGGCGCGCTGATGGTCGACAAAGGTGTGGCGGTCAATGAACCCGCACCACAAATCACCGCCTCCGACCGTCACGGTCGCCCGGTCAACTTCGGTTATGCCGGCGAGAAATCGCAACTGCTGTTCTTCCTCTCGCCGACCTGCCCGATCTGCAAGTCGCTGCTGCCAGCGATCAAATCCATTGCCAAGGAACAAGCAGGCAACCTCGACGTGGTGTTCGTCAGCGACGGCGACATGGACGCCCAGCAAGCACTGATCCGCGAACACAAACTCGAAGACGCCACCTACGTGGTCGGCCCGGAAGTGGGCATGACGTACCAGATCGGCAAGCTGCCGTACGCCGCGCTGATCGACAAGGCCGGCACTCTGCGCGCCAAGGGCCTGGTCAACTCCCGCGAGCACCTGGACAGCCTGTTCGAGGTCGAGCACCTCAAGCACGCGACGCTGCAGCAGTACCTCAATGCCCAGCCGCACACCCACGATCACGACCACAGCCACGGCCACGGCCATAGCCACTGATAAGGCAGGGAGACCTTTATGAAACTGCTGGATCTGTTGTTTGAGCGTTCGACCCGCCGCGTGGCCGACACCACGTCGCGCCGTAAATTGCTGTCGCGCATGGGTTCGCTGATGGTGGCCGGTGCCGCCCTGCCCCTGCTGCTGCCGCTGGACCGCACCAGCAAGGCCCTGGCCGCGGAGCCGGCGCAGGCTGGCGACCCGGGTGATCCGAACAGTTGCGACTACTGGCGCTACTGCTCCATCGACGGCTTTCTGTGCAGCTGCTGCGGCGGGTCGGTGACCTCCTGCCCACCGGGCACCGAAGCTTCGCAAGTGACCTGGATCGGTACCTGCCGCAACCCGGCCGATGGCAAGGACTACATCATTTCCTATAACGACTGCTGCGGTAAGCAAAGCTGCGCCCAGTGCGCCTGCACCCGTAACGACAGTGAAGAACCGGCTTACCGCCCGTTCAACAACAACGATGTGAACTGGTGCCTGGCCGCCAAATCGCACATCTACCACTGCACCGTTTCGGTCATCCGCGGCGTCGCCGTCTAAACGCGCAATTTCCGCCGGTTGCTCGCGCAATCGGCGGCTTTTTTATTGGTTAGCCACAGTCACCCGGTTGATACACCACCTGTGGCGAGGGAGCTTGCTCCCGCCGGGTTGCGAAGCAGCCCCATGTGAGCGCTTCGCACTCAAGCGGGAGCAAGCTCCCTCGCCACAGGTTCAATCGGCATCACACTGACTGTTTTTCTTTATTTATTGGCCACAACAACAAGAGAGGCCCTTCATGCGCAAGTTGCTACTTCTCAGTCTCGTCTGCGCCTTGAGCGCCCCGCTCGCCCAGGCACGGGCCATTCCTGACCCGAACCAGCAGCACGCGCCGGGCAATGAATCGGTGCAAACCCCGATTGCCCAGGCCGGGTACAGCGTCGGCGTGAACTACCAACTGCAATGCGCCGGTTGCCACCTGGGCGACGGCACGGGTTCGGCCGCCAACGACACACCACGGATGAAAGGCTTTGTCGGCAACTTCCTGAAAGTCCCCGGTGGCCGCGAATTCCTCGTGCGGGTGCCAGGTATGTCGCAGTCGGCGTTGAACAACGCGCAACTGGCGGACTTGCTCAACTGGCTGATGCGCGAGGACGGCATGGCAGGCAAAAGCGTACCGGCCGACTATCAGCCGTATACCGCCGAAGAGGTCACCGCGTTACGGGCCAAGACCATGCTCAACCTGCCCGGCACCCGTAGCGAGTTGATCAAGGCCATGCGTGCCCAGCGCATCGCGATCGATGACGGGATGAATTATTGAGAACAACGTGCTCCAGGTTCGACCATTCGGACGGTGGACGCGTTGACGGCAAATAAGTAACGTAATCGGCGCTGCATTCGAACTCACACCATTGGAAAGGGAGTTTGCATCGTGACCGAAGAGACAAAAACCAAAGGACCGGCTTCGTACTTCCCGTCAATCGAAAAGAAGTATGGACAGCCGATCAGCCATTGGCTGGACCTGCTCAAAACCATCGCTGACAAGAAACATATGGAGATGGTGGCCTGGCTCAAGACCGAACACGGCATGGGTCATGGCCACGCCAATGCGCTGGTTGCCTATCATCTGGCGGCCACAAAAAGCGCCTAGCCACGCGTCCATCCTTGTCTGCGCTGTCGGTGGTGCCGGGTAACACCGGCTCCACCGTTAATCATCTGTTGCCCTATCCTTTCATCCAACCCATTTCGCCGGACATCGACCATGTCAGCCTCCGAATCCACCCTCCTCGACAGCTGGCACCACAACGCCCGGGCCTGGATCGACGCCATTCGCTCGGGCACCATCGAAAGCCGCCAAAAGGTCACCGACCAGGCCATCCTGTTGGCGGTGCTTGGTCGCCAGCCCGAGCGTGTGCTTGACCTGGGTTGCGGCGAAGGCTGGTTGTTGCGTGCGCTGGCTGACCGCGCCATCGATGCAGTGGGTGTGGATGGCGATGCGACGCTGGTCGAGGCGGCGCGGGCGGCGGGTACTTCACCGGTGCATGTGGCGAGTTATGAAGCGCTGGCAGAGGCGCAAGTCGACATCGGCCGCGACTACAACCTGATCTGCGCCAATTTCGCCCTGCTGCAACAGGACATCATCCCCTTGCTCGGCGCCATGAACACCCTGCTCGCCCCCGGTGGCGCGCTGGTGATCCAGACGCTGCATCCGTGGACGGCTGCGGCAGGTGACTATCAGGATGGCTGGCGGGAAGAAACCTTCGCCGGGTTCAAGGGGCAGTGGCAGCCGATGCCGTGGTATTTCCGTACCCTGTCCAGTTGGCTCAATGCCCTGGACATGGCCGGTTTTACCCTGGCCAGTTTGCAGGAACCACAACACCCGCAAAGCCCCGTGCCACAGTCGCTGCTGTTGGTGGCCGAGCCACGGCGCTTGTAGGAGGCACATTGAACATTGATGTCGCCGACATACCGCTATCGCTGGCAAGCCAGCGCCTACTTACGTCAGGCCCATTCTTTACGCAGTTGGCGCGCCGCATTGACCATGTGCACCAGTGCTGCCTCGGTTTCCGGCCAGCCACGGGTTTTCAGGCCGCAGTCCGGGTTGACCCACAGGCGGTCGGCGGGAATGCGCTTGGCCGCCTTGCGCAGCAGGTTGGCCATTTCCGCGGAATCCGGCACCCGTGGCGAGTGGATGTCGTACACGCCCGGGCCGATTTCGTTCGGGTAGGCGAAGGCTTCGAACGCGTCCAGCAGTTCCATGTCCGAGCGCGAGGTTTCGATGGTGATCACGTCGGCATCCATGCCGGCGATGGACTCGATCACATCGTTGAACTCGCTGTAGCACATGTGGGTGTGGATCTGGGTTTCGTCACGCACGCCAGAGGCGCACAGGCGGAACACTTCGGTCGCCCAGTCCAGGTATTGCTGCCACTGCGCCTGGCGCAACGGCAGGCCTTCGCGGAACGCGGCTTCGTCGATCTGCACGATTTTGATGCCGGCGGCTTCCAGGTCGACCACTTCGTCGCGAATCGCCAGCGCCAGTTGGCGGGCCTGCACTTCGCGGCTCACGTCTTCACGTGGGAACGACCACATCAGCATGGTCACGGGACCGGTCAGCATGCCCTTCATCACTTTGTCGGTGAGGCCTTGGGCGTAGCGGATCCACTCCACGGTCATGGCTTTCGGACGGCTCAGGTCGCCGAAGATTACCGCCGGTTTGACGCAGCGCGAACCGTAGCTCTGGACCCAGCCGAATCGGGTGAACACGTAGCCGTCGAGTTGCTCGGCGAAGTATTCGACCATGTCGTTACGCTCGGCTTCACCGTGCACCAGCACATCCAGGCCCAGGCGTTCCTGCACCAGCACGGCGTGACGGATCTCGCTGTGCATCGCCTCGGTGTACTCGGCTTCAGTCAGCTTGCCTTGCTTGAACGACTGGCGAGCCAGACGGATCGACGCGGTTTGCGGGAACGAACCGATAGTGGTGGTCGGAAACAGCGGCAGGCTCAAGCCGGCGCGTTGTTTCTCGATACGCCGGGCAAACGGCGAGTGACGTTGGCTGTCCTTGGCGGTGATCGCCGCAACCCGAGCCTGAACGGCCGACTTGTGAATGCGTGGCGATGCAGCACGGCTGGCCTGCACGGCACGGCTTTGAGTCAGCGCTTCAAGCACCTTCGGTGCTTCCGGCTCGTTGACGGCCTGAGCCAGCACCGCCACTTCCTCGCACTTCTGCACGGCAAACGCCAGCCAGCTTTTCAGTTCGGCATCGAGCTTGTCTTCACGCCCCAGATCGACCGGGCTGTGCAGCAGCGAGCAGGACGGCGCGACCCACAGGCGATCACCCAGACGCTCGTGAGCGTGTTGCAGGGTAGCCAAGGCATTTTCCAGATCGCAGCGCCAGACGTTACGGCCATTGACCACGCCCAGCGACAGCACTTTGTAGGCCGGCAGGCGGTCGAGGATGGTCGGGAACTGCTCAGGCGCGCGGACCAGGTCGATGTGCAGGCCGTCCACCGGCAGGTTGGCGGCCAGGCCCAGGTTTTCTTCCAGTCCACCGAAGTAAGTGGCGACCAGTTTCTTCAGCGGGTCACGTTGAATCAGGTTGTAGGCGCGTTCGAAGGCGTTTTTCCACTCCTGCGGTAGATCGAGGACCAGGACCGGCTCGTCGATTTGCACCCACTCAACGCCTTGTGCGGCGAGGCGCTGGAAGATCTGGCCGTACAGCGGCAGCAGGCGATCGAGCAGTTCGAGCTTGTCGAATTCGGCGCCCTTGGCCTTGCCCAGCCACAGGTAAGTCAGCGGGCCGATGATCACCGGCTTGACGTTGTGCCCCAGTGCGCGGGCTTCCTCGACTTCTTCGAACAGCTGATCCCAACCGAGTTGGAACTGTTGGTCGGCGCTGAATTCAGGCACGAGGTAGTGATAGTTGGTGTCGAACCACTTGGTCATTTCCTGGGCGTGTGCGCCGCCGCAGCAGCTGTCACTGACACCGCGAGCCATGCCGAACAGGGTTTGCAGGCTGGCCTTGCCATCGTGCGGGCGGAAACGCTCAGGGATCACACCGAACATCAACGAGTGAGTCAGGACCTGGTCGTACCAGGCGAAGTCGCCGACCGGCAACAGCTCGATCCCGGCTTTTTTTTGCAAGTCCCAGTGGGTCTTGCGCAGGTCACGGCCCACGGCACGCAGTCCGGTTTCGTCGAGCTCGCCCTTCCAGAATGCCTCTTGAGCCTTTTTCAGTTCACGGTCGCGACCAATGCGCGGAAATCCAAGGGAATGAGCCACAGCCATGTCAATTAACTCCAATGCGTTCAATGAGGCCATTGTCGACAGCGCCAGCGAGTGAGACAAACTCATTTTAATATTGATGATCACAAGTTCTCCTCATGATCGTAGGGGCTACGCAACCGACGCTGGATGAACATCTGGCTCAACGTGCTAGCCCCAATGTCCAACCTGCACCTGAAAACCTCTGGCATGAACGGACCGTGGCGTGTGCGTAAGCCGGGCGTCGATGGCATCATCACCGGCCATGAAGATTTCGATACCCCCTCCTCTGATCGGCTAAGGAATAGTCCCGATGCGTATCAAGACACTGTTGGCCTGCGCCACCGCGCTCCCCCCGGATGCCAAAGCGCAGGCCGCCGAGATCAGCCAATGACGGCCATTTTTCGGCCGCGTCCGACGTTGATCTTTTTGCTGCTGTTACTGGTGCTGGTGTTCTGGTTGTCCCTGGCCCTCGGGCCGGTCAGCCTGCCGCTGGGCGATACCCTGCTGGCCGGGATGCGTCTGCTCGGGTTGCCACTGGAAGGTGGCGACACGCAACAGGCGGAACTGATCCTGGGGCAGATTCGCCTGCCGCGCAGCCTGCTCGGCATCGCTGTGGGTTCGGTACTGGCGTTGTCCGGCGTGGCGATGCAGGGGTTGTTCCGCAACCCCTTGGCGGACCCGGGCCTGGTCGGCGTCTCCGGTGGCGCGGCACTTGGTGCTGCCATCGCCATCGTCGGCGGCAGCCTTTTGGGGGGCATGCCGCCCGCTGTTGAACCTTATCTGCTGTCGGTCAGTGCCTTCGCCGGGGGCTTGATCGTCACGGCGGTGGTGTATCGCTTCGGCCGCCGCAACGGGCAAACCGACGTTGCCACCCTGCTGCTGGCGGGTGTGGCGATGACGGCCATGGCCGGTGCCGGCGTGGGGCTGTTCACCTACCTGGCCGATGATGCGACCCTGCGCACACTGACCTTCTGGAACCTGGGCAGCCTCAACGGTGCCAGCTACCCGCGCCTGTGGCCATTGTTGATCGTCACCGTGGGCGTGGCGTTGTGGTTGCCACGTCGGGCGGTGGCGCTCAATGCCATGCTGCTGGGTGAGTCGGAGGCCCGTCACCTGGGCTTCGACATCGAGCGGATCAAGCTTGAGCTGGTGCTGTGCACGGCGCTCGGCGTCGGCGCGGCCGTCGCGGCGGCCGGCCTGATCGGTTTTATCGGCCTGGTGGTGCCGCATCTGATGCGCCTGCTGGTCGGCCCGGATCACCGGGTATTGCTGCCCGCGTCGTTGCTGGCCGGTGCCAGCCTGCTGCTGTTGGCTGATCTGGCCGCGCGCCTTGTGTTGGCGCCGGCTGAATTGCCCATCGGCATCGTGACGGCATTGATCGGCGCGCCGTTCTTTCTATATCTGCTGGTACGAGGGCGTTCCTGATGTTGCGGGCAAACAACCTGCTGGTACGTCGTGGCAACCGCACGGTACTGGCGAACATCGATATCCAATTGCGCCCCGGTGAAGTACTCGGCGTGCTGGGACCGAACGGCGCCGGCAAAAGCACCCTGCTCGCCGCGTTGTGCGGCGAACTGGCGAGCAGCGAAGGCACCGTCAGCCTCGACGAGCGTCCGCTTGCCGACTGGCCGGGTCAGGAACGGGCCAAACGCCTGGCGGTGCTGCCGCAAAGCTCAAGCCTGAACTTTGCCTTCTCGGTCAATGAAGTCGTCGGCATGGGGCGTTTGCCTCACGCCAGCGGTCGTGTGCGCGATGGCGAAATTGTCGCCGAGGCGCTGCGCTGCGCCGACGCCCTGCACCTGGCCGAACGCAGCTATCTGGCCCTGTCCGGCGGTGAACGCCAGCGCGTGCATCTGGCGCGGGTGCTCGCGCAACTCTGGCCGGGGGCCGAAGGACAAACCCTGTTGCTCGATGAACCGACGTCGATGCTCGATCCGCTGCACCAGCACACCATTTTGCAAGCCGTGCGCGACTTCGCCGAGCGCGGGGCCGCCGTGCTGGTGATTCTGCACGACCTCAACCTGGCCGCACGCTACTGCGATCAACTGCTGTTGTTGCAACAAGGCCTGCCCCACGCCTATGGCCCTCCGGCAGACGTCCTGACCGCCGAAGCGCTGGCGGCGGTGTATGGGTTGGAAGTGCTGATTCACCAACACCCGGAACGTGGCCACCCGTTGATCATCGCGCGCTGAGACCGCCCCCTCCGTCCTTGATCGGGGGGCTTCTATCTATTTAAGGAAAACCGATGCGCTTTCTGTTGCTGTGTGCATTTAGCCTGTTGGCTGCCTGCCAATCCCATTCTGTAACGCCGCCCCCGACACCGATTGCCCCGCAAGGACGCGATCACGCCGACCTCGGTGTCATCCGCGAACTCGCCAGCGGTCGCACGCTGACCCCGCAGGAACTGGTCGAGCGCCTGGCCGCCGCACCGCGGGTTCTGGTCGGTGAACAGCACGACAACCCGGACCATCACGCCCTGCAATTGTGGTTGCTGCGCGAGCTGGCGGCACAACGCCCCCAGGGCAGCCTGCTGATGGAAATGCTCAACCCCGATCAACAGGCCAAAGTCGATGCCGCGCAGGTCGCGACCCGCGCTGGCCAGCCACCGGCCGACGCGTTCACGGCGCTGGCCTGGCAGGCCAATTGGGACTGGAGCGTCTATGGCGCCCTCGTCACCTACGCGCTGCGCCAACCCTATCCGCTACTGGCGGCGAACCTGGATCGCGCGCAGATCATGCAGATCTATAAACAGCGCCCGGTGCTCACGGGTGAAGCGTCCACCACCCAACAGGTGCAGGCGACCTTGCTCGACGACATCCGCGAATCCCATTGTGGCCTGTTGCCCGAAGCACAGATGCCGGCAATGCTCGCCGTGCAGCAACAGCGTGACCGGCGCATGGCCGAACGCCTGATGGCCGCACCGACACCTGCATTGCTGCTGGCCGGGGCCTTCCATGTGCGCAAGGATCTGGGGGTGCCACTGCACCTCAAGGACCTGGGTGCCGGTGAAGGCAATGCGGTGCTGATCCTGGCCGAAGCGGGCAAGACCGTGACCGCCGACAGCGCGGATTACGTGTGGTACACCGCCGCACAGCCGGAACAGGATCATTGCGCGAAGCTGCGTCGTTAAACGTAAGCGCAAACATTGTGGCGAGTGAGCTTGCCTGTGGCGAGGGGGCTTGCCCCCGCTGGACTACGAAGTAGTCCCAAATACAGGCGATGCAGTTTGTCAGGTAAACCGCATATACCGGCTTTGCGACTGCTGCGCAGCCGAACGAGGGCAAGCCCCCTCGCCACAAAAGCCCCTCGCCACAAGAGCACTTTCACCCTGATGGCGCGACACTATGTCACGCCGCAGCAAAGGTCCAATGGTCGCATCCGCGCCTCATCCACCGGCACAGTTTGTTAACATCCCCGCGATTTTTTCGTCTGTACAGCCATCACGCTGTCAGTTCAGCCTGTTCAACAGGATGCTTTTTTTCATGAGTACTTTGTATAACCGCCGAACCGTCCTGCAAGGCATGGGCCTGTTGAGCCTGGGCCTGCTCGCCGGTTGCGACGACAGCAGCAAGCTGTCGTTCAAGTACGGCAAAGACCTCAGCGACAAGATCATGGGGCGCAACTTCAAGCTCACGGACACCCAGGGCGAAACCCGGATGCTGGGCAGCTATCGTGGCCTGATGCCGATGGTGTTCTTCGGTTTCACCCAATGCCCGGCCGTGTGCCCGACCACCCTGGCCCGCGCCGCGCAGGCCAAGAAGCTGATGGGTCGTGATGGCGAAAGGCTGCAGGTGGTCTTCGTCACCCTGGACCCAGAGCGCGACACCCCGGAGCTGCTCGACAAGTACGTCAAGGCATTCGACCCGAGTTTCGAAGCGCTGTACGGCACCCTGGAAGAAACCGCTGCCACCGCCAAGGAGTTCGGTGTGTTCTTCGAGAAAGTACCGAGCGGCGATACCTATACCCTCTCCCATACCGCGACCAGCTATGTCTTCGACTCCCGGGGCAATCTGCGCCTGGGACTGTCCGCGTCCCTGACGGCCCAAGAGTGCGCAGAAGACCTGCTCACCGTGATGGAGGTTTGCTGAAATGAATGCACCGCAGGCTAGAAACCGTTTCGCACAACGTTGCAGGCAACTGGCGCTGGGCCTGTCCCTGGTTGGCCTGGCCTTTCAGGCATCGGCACAAACTGAAGTCAAGGACGCCTGGGTCCGCGCCACCGTGGCCGGCCAGCCGTCGAGCGGTGCCTTCATGACCGTCACTGCGAGCAGCGACAGCAAACTGCTGAGCGTGCAGACGCCGGTTGCCGGGCTCGTACAGATTCATGAAATGAGCATGAAAGACGACGTGATGAAAATGCAGCAGGTGCAGTCCGTTGCGCTGCCCGCCGGGAAAGCGGTGAGCTTCGATCCCAACGGCTACCACATCATGCTCATGAACCTGACGGGCCAGATCAAGGAAGGCGACAAGGTGCCGCTAACCCTGACCGTGGAAGACGCCAAGGGTGAGAAAGAGTCGATTCAGGTTGAAGCCGTTGCCAAGGCGATCGGCACCATGGATCACAGCGCGATGAAGCACGATCACAGCAAGATGAATTGATGCACGCGTGACACCGTGTAGGAGCCGGCTTGCCGGCGATTTGCCCTCGAGCCTTGCGCCGATCTCGTGGTCGCCATCGCTGGCAAGCCAGCTCCTACAGAAATGGTGGACGCCCGCCGATTCAAACCAGCTTGAGTACGACGTTGATGTTGTTGCGCGTGGCTTTCGAGTACGGGCAGTACTGGTGCCCGGTGTCGACGATTTTCTGCGCGGTCTCACGATCCAGCCCCGGCAGGCTGACATTGAGCCGCGCCTGGAGCAGATAGCCGCCTTCATTGGTGCCCAGGTCGACTTCGGCATCGACGGCCACATCCTTGGGCAACGCCACTTTCATCTCCCTGGCCGCAACCTGCATGGCGCCGATGAAACAGGCTGACCATCCGGCAGCGAACAGTTGCTCGGGGTTCGTACCGCCACCGCCCGCACCTGGCGACGACAGCTTCACATCGAGAATTCCGTCGGAGCTGCGGGACGCGCCGTCGCGCCCGCCGGTGGTGTGGGTCTGGGCGGTGTACAACACTTTATCGATCTGGCTCATGGTGACCTCCTGATTGAGTTGTAAGAAACCGGTTTAACACCCCATCCGGTCGCAGGGATGGTCAATCAATATAGACGTCACTGGGCCACACCGTGGTCTATCCGACCGACGCCCGCTTCTTCATTTACGCGCCAACTTGTACCTGACGCAGTCCTCATAAAAGCTCTGCCGTACGGCAGTCGGTTTCAATCGCGACGGACTGTCATAAGTTTGTTCTGTAATGCCAAGTGCCATCATGCGCATCCAGGATTTGGAAAATTTGTAGACCTGTATTTTCTGCCGGGCGGCATACAGGGAAACGCCGGAGAGCTTGAGCTCCTGTGCCCTTGCAGCGGTGCCCGCACCCCAGCTGCACATGTACTTATCATTGCTGGCCAGTTCTTTGGCTTGCGCCGAATTGCCAATACCCGCAACTACTAGCGGGATTAACGCGATCCATATCTTGCGCATCTTGACCTATTTAACTATCTGAAAATGAAGTAATTTTGCGGGGGATTTTTTAACTTGGGGGCCAGCATCCTGCCCTTTTTGCAAACTAGTGCAAAAACGAGATGGCGGATGCCATTTCTTGCGAGTTTTCAATCCTTTGCTATAGCTAAGACTCTCAATCGCCAACTAAGTGAGGCAACGGAATGTCAGTCGCAAAGAAAATGAGTGTGGGGCAACTGACAATGTTGACCGCCGTCAACATGTTGGGTTCAGGCATTGTGCTACTACCGACGAAACTCGCGGAAGTCGGTGCAATTTCAATCCTCTCCTGGCTGGTGACGGCCACCGGCTCCCTCGCTCTGGCCTACGCCTTTGCGCGATGCGGGATGCTCAGCCGCAAGACCGGCGGCATGGGTGGTTATGCCGAATACACATTCGGTAAAGCGGGTAACTACATCACCAACTACACCTACGGACTCTCGCTATTGATTGCCAACGTGGCGATCAGTATCACTGCGGTTGGCTATATACAGACGTTGTTCGGAGTAAAACTTGATTCACTGCAAGTAGGTCTCGCAACCATTGCCTTGTTGTGGATCACTACCTTCGCCAACTTTGGCGGCGCGAGCATTACCGGCCGGATCGGCGCGATCACCGTCTGGGGTGTCATTGCGCCGGTGGTGCTGGTGTCCACGGTGGGCTGGTTCTGGTTCGACAGCAGCGTCTACGCCGCTGGCTGGAACCCGCACGACAAGAGCTGGTTCGAAGCGGCCGGCGCCTCGGTGGCGATCACCCTGTGGGCCTTCCTCGGCCTGGAATCGGCTTGCGCCAACACCGACGCGGTGGAAAACCCTGAGCGCAACGTGCCGATTGCCGTACTGGGCGGCACCCTGGGTGCGGCGGTGATCTACATCGTCTCCACCAACGTGATCTTCGGTATCGTCGGCAACGAAGAACTGGTCGCGTCCACCGCGCCGTTCGGCCTGGTATTCGCCAAGATGTTCACCCCGATGGTTGGCGACATCGTGATGGCGGCCATGGTGCTTGCCTGTATCGGTTCGCTGCTGGGTTGGCAGTTCACCATCGCCCAGGTGTACAAAAGCTCGGCGGACACTGGTTACTTCCTGCCAATCTTTGCCAAGGGCAATAAAGCGGGAACGCCGATCATCGGCATGCTCGTGCTGCTGGCGGCGCAGACCGCGCTGGCCCTGCTCACCATCAGTCCTGACCTGAGCAAGCAGTTCGACACCTTGGTCAACCTCGCGGTGGTCACCAACCTGGTGCCATACATCCTGTCCATGGCCGCACTGATGACCATGCAGAAAGTCTCCAACGTGCCAGAAAGCAAGGCCCTGGCGACCAACATCATTGCCTTGATCGCGGCGGCCTACAGCTACCTGGCGCTGTACAGCTCCGGTGAGCAGGCCCTGATGCTGGGCGGCGTGGCCACCATCTTCGGCTACACCCTGTTCGGCTTCGTCAACAACCGCCTGATCCGCCTCGAAGCACTCAACAACAGCGTACCGACGCAAACCGTCAGCGCGCAGCACCTCACTGCCGAGCCAGTGCCGGTCAACAATCTGAATTAACTGTGGAGGTTCAATCATGACGGAATATAAACACTCGCTCGGAATGCTGGCGCTATTGGTCAGCAGTCCGCCGGACAAGCGAACGGTATTCGGCCGCGCCTTGGACCAACTGGTCCACGACGTAGAAGGACGGGGCGTCAGTGTACTGGCCTCGGAAAGTCTCACGGATGCCGCATCGATCCTGCGCTCGGACCCTGCCGTTCAATGCGTGCTCATCCGATGGGAAATGGACACCAGCGAAGGCCACGCCGACTGCATCAAACTGCTGGTCAAACTGCGCGAGCGCAACACACGTGTGCCGGTGTTCCTGATCAGCGACCGTACCACCGCCTCAAGCATTCCGTTGCTGGTGATGCAACACGCCGACGACTTCATCTGGCTGCCCGAGGACACCTCGCGCTTCCTCAGCGGGCGCATCCTGGCCGCTATCGAGCGTTACCGCCAGGCCGCCCTGCCGCCGATGTTCGGCGCACTGGTGAAGTTTGCCCGCACCTATGAATACTCGTGGCACACCCCAGGCCATGCCGGCGGTACAGCCTTCCTCAAAAGCACCGCGGGGCGGGCCTTCTACGAGTTCTTCGGCGAGAACCTGTTGCGTTCCGACCTGTCGATCTCGGTCGGCGAACTGGGCTCGCTGCTCGATCACAGCGGCCCCATCGGCCAGGGCGAGCGCTATGCCGCCAAGGTCTTCGGCGCCCACCGCACCTACTACGTGACCAACGGTTCGTCGATGTCCAACCGCGTCATCCTCATGGCCAGCGTCACGCGCAACCAGATCGCCCTGTGCGACCGCAATTGCCACAAGTCCGCCGAGCATGCGATGACCCTGTCCGGGGCGATTCCGACCTACCTGGTACCGACCCGCAACCGCTACGGCATCATCGGCCCGATCCTGCCGCAGACCCTGAGCGCCGAAGGCGTCAAAGCCGCCATCGCCAACAACCCGCTGGTCAAGAAAGGTATCGACCCGACGCCGGTGCACGCGATTGTCACCAACTCCACCTACGATGGCCTGACCTACAACGTCACCCGCGTCGAAGACCTGCTGGGCGAGAGCGTCGACCGTCTGCACTTCGACGAAGCCTGGTATGGCTATGCACGCTTCAACCCGCTGTACACCGGGCGCCATGCCATGCACGGCAATCCGGCCGACCACGACAAGTCCAAGCCGACCGTGTTCGCCACCCAGTCGACCCACAAGTTGCTGGCCGCCCTGTCCCAGGCCTCGATGATCCACGTGCGCGACGGCCGTAACCCGATCGAACACGCGCGCTTCAACGAGTCGTACATGATGCACGCCTCGACCTCGCCGAACTACGCGATCATGGCGTCCTGCGACGTCAGCTCGGCCATGATGGAAGCACCGAGCGGGCAGATCCTCACCAGCGAGTCGATCGAAGAAGCGATCAGCTTCCGCCAGGTGCTCTCGCGCATGCACAGCGAGATGCTGAGCAAGGACAATTGGTTCTTCACCTGTTGGCAGCCGCCGACCGTACAGGTGGGCGCAGCGACCGTACCGTTCCATGAAGTCGACCCGGTCACGCTGAAAACCGACCCGAACTGCTGGGTCCTGCACCCGAACGCGGTATGGCACGGCTTCGGCGACATCGAAGAAGGCTACTGCATGCTGGACCCGATCAAGGTCTCGGTGCTCAGCCCGGGCATGGGCGACGACGGCAACCTTCTCGCCTCCGGTATCCCGGCCTGTGTGGTCACGGCCTACCTGGGTCGTCAGGGTATCGTGGTCGAGAAGACCACCGACTTCACCATCCTGTTCCTGTTCTCCATCGGCATCACCAAAGGCAAGTGGGGCACGCTGCTCAACGCCCTGCTCGACTTCAAGCGTGACTACGACGACAACGCCGAACTCGAGTTGTGCCTGCCGGACCTGTACAACGCCCACCAGCAACGCTATGCCGGCATGGGCCTGAAGGACCTGGCCGACGAAATCTTCGCTGCCATGAAGAAACACAAGACCACCGCCAACATGTCCCAGGCCTTCGGCACCCTGCCACAAGCCGAGTTCAGCCCGGTGGAGGCCTACGAAAAACTGGTGCGCAACGACATCGAACTGGTCACCCTCGACCAGGCCGCCGGACGCCTCGCGGCAACCGGTATCGTGCCGTACCCGCCAGGCATTCCGTTGCTCATGCCGGGTGAGAACGCAGGTCCGGCGGACGGCCCGTTGCTGGCGTATCTCAAGGCCCTGGAAGCCTTCGACAAATCCTTCCCTGGCTTCACCCATGACACCCACGGGATCGAAGTCGAGGACGGCGTGTATCGGATGCTGGTACTGAAATAAGTTAAACAAGTTCACCGCCCCCCCTGTGGGAGCGGGCTGTGGCGAGGGGCTTGTCGGAACGCCGAACCGCCCCGTTTGAGTGCGCAGCACTCACAAGATCTTCGATACATCGGAAATTTTGGGGCTGCTTCGCAGCCCAACGGGGGCAAGCCCCCTCGCCACAGCTCGCTCCCACATTGCTTTTGCATACCCATCAAATCCCTATGGGCAAACTCAATCACAGCGCTCTATGATTGATCCCCATGACCACCACCGCTGCAATCCGCTCACCCTGCCCGCCCGGCGCCTGCGACTGCGGGCGTGACCCGTTGCTGGAAACACCAGGGGCTGACCTGCGCATTCTGTTTCTGACCCGCAACGAAGAAAAACGCCTGATCGAACGCCTGGAAAACCTGCAGAGCCTGAGCGATCTTGAGCACGTGCAGCGACGCATGTTCGAGCAGTTGGGCATTCGCGTGAACATCGCCCCCGGCTTCAATGAAGTGCGCACCATGCGCGGCATCGGCATCCAGGTTGGCGAGCTGCCTGGACTGTGCCGAAAGACCCGCGCCAACATCCCCGCCGCCATTCGCCGCGCCATGGAAAAGCGCCCGGAGATTGCCTACGAGCTGCTCAATGCCAACGACCTGTTGCGTGATGCCTGATGAAACCCATTCTTGAGTTCCCCCTCACCGACGAGATTCTCACCTCGTTCGCCCTGGCCATCGGTGCCGACCTGCAGGGCTACCGCAACCACATTTACCGGGTGCTGAATTTCTATACCGCCCTCAACGGTACCGAAGGCCTGCCCTCGGACGCCGTACAAATCGCGGCGGCGTTTCATGACCTGGGTATCTGGACCGATGACACCCTTGACTACCTGCCGCCGTCCATTGCCCTGGCCACTGAATATCTCGACAGCCAACACCGCCCGGAACTGAAGGATGAAGTCAGCGCATTGATACTTGAACATCACAAGCTGCGTCGGTATCGCGGTGCCTGTGCCGACAGCGTCGAACCCTTTCGCCAGGCCGATCTGGTGGATGTGTCCCTGGGTCTGGTCCGTTTCGGCTTGCCCCGAAGCTTCATCAAAACCGTGCAGTCGACCTTTCCCGATCATGGTTTTCACTCGATGTTGATGAAGCTTTCCGCCCGGCAATTGATCCGCTCGCCGCTGCGGCCCTTGCCCATGTTTCGCTGGTGAGACAGGCGTCTGTTACCCCCTCGAGAATGCACCGAAACAGGATCAGCGGTCATACATGAACCGCGGGGCACTGCTATGCCTTCCATGGGAGATTTTGCCGCAAGCCAGCCAGGACGGAACTGGAACCCCAAGCGTGGCCACGGCCCCGGCACCAGCCCGGTACGCACAGCAAACAGGTGCCAATGCGCAACAGGAGGTGGCCGATGTTATTCATCGTCAGTTGGACAATCAGCCCGGATAACCGTGATGCCGCAATTGCACGTTTTCTCAAGACCGGTGGCGCACCACCTGCAGGTGTCACCATGCACGGGCGCTGGCACGCAGTAGGGAGTTCGGCCGGTTTCGGCATTGCCGAGGCCAGTGACTTCGTGCCGATTCAACAATGGGTACTGCAGTGGAACGACCTGATGAGCATGGACGTGCACGCCGCATTGACCGATGAGCAGATCGCGCCACTGCTGGCTGCCACTGCCGCCCGGTAATGAAGACTGAGGCGGCGAGTAACGCTCGCCGCCCGACCCGAACGGCGTCCTGGCCCTTGTTTCGTGCCGCTGCAACACATTTGAAACACCAACTTTCTGACTATCCATTACTGGATATTTCGCCATTCAAATCTACGCTCTCCGCGGGGGGGCTACGAATTTCAATGACGGTCGGGGGCTCGTCTCGATGTACTCACGCAAGTACGCAGGAGCTCGACATGAACCGGACAACCTTATCCACGATGTTCGCACTACCCTTGCTGCTGTCTGCAATGGCGCTTCCCGGCCTGACCCTGGCCGCCGACAAGGTCCCCAACATCCTGGTGATCATGGGCGACGATATTGGCTGGTCGAATATCGGTGTCTACAACCAGGGCATGATGGCCGGCAGAACGCCCAACCTCGACCAACTGGCGAATGAAGGCATGCGTTTCACCGATTACTACGCCGAGGCCAGTTGCACCGCCGGGCGCGCCAATTTCATCACCGGCGAATTACCGATTCGTACCGGCATGACCACCGTCGGCCAGGCCGGCTCACCCGTGGGTATTCCCGCCGAAGCCGTGACCATCGCGACCACCCTCAAGGCCATGGGATATGCCACCGGCCAGTTCGGCAAGAACCACTTGGGCGACCTCAACCAGTTCCTGCCCACCGTCCATGGCTTCGACGAATTCTTCGGCTACCTCTACCACCTCGACGCCATGGAAGACCCGGCACACCCCAATTATCCGAAGGAGCTGCTGGACAGCGTCGGCCCCCGCAACATGGTCCACAGCTGGGCCACCACCACCGACGACCCAACCGTGATGCCGCGCTGGGGCAAAGTCGGCAAGCAGAAAATCGAAGATGCCGGCACGCTCTATCCAGACCGGATGAAAACCGTCGACGACGAGATTCGCGACAAGGCCTTCTCGTTCATCGACAAGGCCAAACAGGACAACAAACCCTTCTTCGTCTGGCTCAACCCGACCCGCATGCACATCGTCACGCACCTGTCCGATAAGTACGAAGCCATGCGCAACTCGCAGAATGGCTGGTCTGAACAGGAAGCAGGCATGGCGCAGCTCGATGACATCGTTGGCGACGTCATGGCCAAACTCAAAAAAGACGGCATGGACGACAACACCATCGTGATCTTCACCACCGACAACGGTGCCGAGAACTTCACCTGGCCTGATGGCGGCACCACCCCGTTCGCCATGGGCAAAGGCACGGTCATGGAAGGTGGCTTCCGGGCGCCGGCAATCATCCGCTGGCCAGGCAAGGTGCCGGCCAACCAGATCGCCAACGGCATCATGTCCGGCATGGACTGGTTCCCGACCCTGGTCGCGGCGGCGGGCAACCCGAACATCACCGCCGAATTGCTCAAAGGCAAACAGTTGGGCGACACCACCTACAAGGTTCATCTGGACGGCTATGATCAAACGCCAATGATCACCGGAAAAGGTCCGTCGAACCGGCATGAAATCTTCTACTTTGGAGAGAGTGCCCTGGGTGCAGTGCGCATAGACGACTACAAATATCGCTTCATTGATCAGCCGGGTGGATGGATGGGGGCTAAAGTTGCTGTGGACGTGCCGATCCTGACCAATCTGCGACTCGACCCGTTCGAGCGTATGGGCTGGCCGGAAAACCAGGCCGCGCAGGGTTCGCAACAATACTTCGACTGGTTCAAATTCCAGTTCTGGCGCTTCGTGTTCGTCCAGCAACAGGTGGCCAAACTGGCTGAAACAGCGATCGAGTTTCCGCCGATGCAAAAAGGCGCGAGCTTCAACCTGGATTCGGTCAAAGCCAAGATCGCTGCAGCGCGGGCCGAGATGGCCAAGTAGTCAGCCGAATTCACGGGTGGCGGGTGAACGCCACCCTTGTTCGAAAAATGGACATTTGCTGAGGTAGTTCGATGTCGACAAGAACCTATGCCCTGCCCACCTTCACGCTCCTTGCCCTGTGCTGCCAGCAAGCCTGGGCCGGTGGCATCATGCTCTATGAAATCGGCACCGATAACGCCGGCCTGGCCAACGCCGGCGCTGCCGCCCGCGCCCAAGGCCCCTCGACCATCGCCAGCAACCCCGCAGGCATGAGCTATCTGCCCGGTACGCAAATCACCGCCGGCCTGCAAGTTCTGTACGGTGATTTGAGCTTCGACCGCGACTCCGGCACCAACGTCCCGGGCAGCGGCAGTGGCAATGCCCTCGATCCAATGCCCGGTGGCAGCTTCTTCATCAGCCATGAACTGGACGAGCACTGGAGCGTCGGTTTCGGCCAATACGGTGACTTCGGCCTGGCGCTCAATTATGACAACGACTGGTCCGGCCGCTACTTCGCGCAAAACTCCAGCTTGCTCGGTTTGTCACTGGTCCCCAGCGTGGCGTATCGCTTCAACGAGCAGTGGTCGGTCGGCCTGGGCATCAAGGCCATGTACGGCATGTTGAAGGCAGACACCGCCATCGATCGCTCTCCTTTCGGCTTCACTGACCGCGCTGACGGCCAGTACAAGTACCGCGACAACGACTGGGGCTATGGCGCCAACGTCGGCGTGATCTACGCCCCGCAACCCGGCACGCGCATCGGCCTGACCTACACCAGCCAGGTCGACCTGGACTTCGAGGACCGTCTCGATGTGAAGGGCGACGGACGTCTGCTCGATAGAATCAACAACACCAACACCGAACTCGACATGAAGGTGCCGCAAACCGTGACCTTGAGCCTGTTCCAGCAACTGGACCGGCAATGGGCGCTGCTGGCTTCGGCCAACTGGCAGGACTGGTCCGAGTTCGGTGACATCGCCGTAGAGGTCGACACGACGGCGTTTGGCTCGCAATCAAAAGCTGTCGACGCCGGCTTCAAGGACACCTGGCACCTCTCCCTGGGCGCGCAATACCAGGCCACCGAGCAGTTGTTGTGGAACTTCGGCGTGGCCTACGACAGCAGCGCCGTCTCGGACAGCAATCGCAGTGTGGTGGTGCCGATGAACGAATCCTGGCGCATTGCCACAGGAGCCACCTATGCTCTGAACAAGGACACCGATGTCAACGTCAGTTGGGCCATGGTCTGGCTCGGCGACATGCCGGTCGAGCAAACCAAATCCGTATCGGGCAATCGAGTATCCGGTCAATTCGATAATGCCTGGATTCAAGCCTTGTCCGGGAACATGACTTGGCGATTCTGATGTACCGCTGACAAAAGAACGACGATTTCATCCAAGGAGTAAACACAACTATGAATCTGTCCCGAAAACTGCTCGTCGGCGCCACGCTGGCCAGTCTGCTGCTAGGCGGTTGCACCTCGAAAGTGACGGAGAAGGAGCAGTACTCAGGCTTCCTGTCCAACTACAACAACCTGCAGGAGGTGGAAACGCCGAGCGGCGGTACCGCGATGCGCTGGGTCAGCCCTTCGTGGAACCCGAATGCCTATGACACGGTGGTGTTCAACAAACTGGAGCTTTACCCGGCGCCTAAGCCCGATGAGCGGGTCAACCAGCAGACGCTGACCGACATTCAGAACTACATGACCAACAAGGCCAAGACCACGCTGGGTCAGAAATACCGCGTAGTGTCCACCCCGTCAGCCGCTCCGGCGGGTTCCCGGCCGCTGATCATGCGTGCTGCGATTACCGGGGTGAACGCCGAGAACGAAGGCATGAAGTGGTATGAAGTGGTTCCCATCGCCGCCGTAGTCGGCGCAACCCAAGCCGCCACCGGTCACCGTGACCAGGAAACCACCCTGTTCATCGAAGCCGAATTCATCGACGCGAAGAGCAACCAGACCGTAGCCAAAGTGGTGCGCAAGGTGTTCGGCACCGAACTGAAAAACGAAAGCCAGCAGATTACCGCCAAGGACTTCAAGGCGGCGATCGACAAACTGGGTACCGACTTCCAGGCCTTCATCAAGTAACACCCACCCCTGTGGCGAGCTTGCTCGCGCTGGGTTGCGTAGCAGCCGCAAAACCCGGTCGACAATGACCATTTTGCGACTGCTGCGCAGTCGAGCGCGAGCAAGCTCCCTCGCCACAGGAGGTCGTCGTTTGCGGCTACTTTTTCATTCCGACCCGCCGACGCATTTCGGCGGTGATGGCCTGCCGGGTCCCGGGCATCTGGGCCCATGGCGCGTCCCCCACTTCTGCAAGGCGTTCGTGCAGGTTGTGCACGTTCCATTGATTCCCTCCCTTGAGCTGCGCCAACTCCTCACGAAAGATCGGCACTGACACCGGCAGCCCTTCACGGGTGCGCGCGGCGTAGGCGCAAATGGTGGTCGCCCCCAGACCGTTGCGCAGGTAATCGATGAAGATCCGCCCGACCCGGTTCTTCGGCCCCGACACCGCCGAAAAACGCTCGGGCAACAGATTGGCCATGTGGCTGACAATGGCATGGCTGAAGTCCTTGACCTCATCCCAACCGAGCTTGCGGGTCAGCGGCACCACCACGTGAATGCCCTTGCCACCGCTGGTTTTCAGAAACGCCTTGAGCCCCAGCTCATCCAGCACCGACAGCGTCAGTTGCGTGGCCTCGACCATGCGCGTCCACGGCAGCGCCGGGTCCGGGTCAAGGTCGAGGACAAAGCGATCCGGCTTGTCGAGGTTGTCCGAGGTGGCGTTCCAGGTATGCAGCTCCACGGTACCCATCTGCACCGCGCCAATCAGCGCCTCGGCGTTGTTGATCAGCATCATCGGCTGGCCGGTGAGTTGTTTGTCGAGGGTGGTGATGCCGGGGATCGCCAGGTGCTCGGCATTCTTCTGGAAAAACAGTTCGCCGCCGATGCCGTCCGGTGCACGCACCAGCGCCACCGGGCGATCCTTGAGTTCGGGCAGAATCCACTCGGCGACACTTGCGTAGTACTGCGCGAGTTGCAGCTTGGTGGTGCCGCTGTCGGGGTCTATCACCCGGTCCGGGTGAGTGATGCGCACCTTGCCCTCCTCCAGGCCGATTTGTGACGGTGCGGGCGCGGTTTTCTTGTGCGTGGTTTTTTTCCCAGTGGTGGTCTTCACGGTCTTCACGCGCTCCTCAGTGATGCCTTGTGCCGGTTTATCATTGCGCAGGCCATGGAACACGGCATGACGCACCGAGCCATCCCTGGTCATTTCGGCGAAGGCCACTTCGGCCAGCAATCGGGGTTTGAGCCAGTGCACATCCCTCGCCTCGGAACCGCCGGGTGGATTGACCACCGACGGTTTTTTCACCTGCAACGGCTTGAGCTGCTCATGGATGCTGCGCAGGGTCGTCTCGTTGAACCCAGTGCCGACTTTGCCCGCGTAACGCAACTCGCCACTATCGCGGTCATGCAGCCCCAGCAGCAGTGCGCCGAAGGCATGGCGCGAGCCTTTCGGGTCGGTGAAACCGACGATGACGAACTCCTGTCGATGCTGGCATTTGAGCTTGATCCAGTCGCTGCTGCGCCGGGATACATAAGGCGAGCCCAGGCGCTTGCCGATCAACCCTTCCATGCGCATCTGGCAGGCGCTGTTGAGCAAGGCATGCGGCTCCTCGCCAAACGACTCGGAGAAGCGCAGCAACGGCTGGTCGTTGGCGTTGAGCACTGTCGAAAGCGCGGCCCGCCGCTCTTCGACCGGGACTTCGCGCAAGTCCACGCCGTTGAGGTACGGCATATCGAACAGGTAGTAGAGAATGCCCTCGCTGCGATCCGCCTCAAAGGCGTTTTGCAGTGCCTGAAAATCCGGCACACCTTGATCGTCGGCCACCACCATTTCACCATCGAGCCACGCCGATTCCAGGCCGAGCGCGGCGAGGGCCTGGGCTTGCCCCGGCAGTTTGTGGGTCCAGTCGTGACCATTGCGGGTCATCAGCTTCACCTCACCGTGCTCGATGCGGGCCATGATCCGGTAGCCGTCGAACTTGATTTCGTAACTCCACGGGCCGTCCGGGACTTTGTCCACCAGCGTCGCCAGTTCAGGTTTGAGCAGATCCGGCAGCCTGGCTTTGCGCGCACCGGTCAGTGGCGATGATTTTTCCTTGCTTGAGCGCTTGGCGGCTGGCTCGCGAGTCGCCGAAAAATCGCGCACGTCATCTAAGTTGCGGGGCATGGCTCACCTGCTTCGCGCCAGGACGTCGAATGCAAACGTCTCCTAACCAAGCAGAGCCGGCGAGCGGCGCAATAATTCAATCGGTGTGGGAAATGCCCGGACAGACGGGCTGGTATCGCGGGGTATAAGCAGGATATGTGCCCTACATCAAACCCGTAGGAGCTGGCTTGCCGGCGAAGAGGCTGGCACCTCCAACATTGATGGCGCCTGACACTCCGTCTTCGCTGGCAAGCCAGCTCCTACAGTTGGATTTTTGCCATGCAACCGGTCAGGCAGTGCCTTTGGCCTGTTGCTCCAGATGTAATTGCAACTGCGGGTCGATCTGCAACGCCGCGGCCAGTTCATCCAGGTAGTTGCGCTCGGCGTCCTGCTGATCGTCTACCAGCATCACGCTGGCCAGGTACATCTCCGAGGCCATGCCGGGGTCGGTGGCCGATTGCGCGACGTCATTGGCGTCCAGCGGCTTGGCGACCTCATCGTCCAGCCATTGCTGCAATTGCGGATCGTCGGTGTGACGACCGATTTCAGTGCTGATCATCTGCTTTTCGGATTCATCGATCCGGCCATCGGCCTTGGCCGCCGCGATCAATGCCCGCAGGATCGCATGGCTGTGTTCCTCAGCTTCCGGGCCGGCGAGCAAGTCCACCGTGCGCGGAGCTTCCTGCGGTGCCGACGCCTGGCTGCGTTGCCACGCCTGATACGCCTGGAACGCCATCATGCCGAGGGACGCCAGCGCCGCATAATGGGTGCCGCCACCGGAACGGCTTTGTGGCGCACCGCCCATCGGCGAGCCGCCACCCAGCAAACCACCGAGCAAACCGCCCAATCCTGCGCCACCACCGCCAGCACCGGCACCGGCGCCACCGCCCAACAACCCGCCGAGCAATCCACCCAGGTCGCCGAGCCCGCCTTGGGCGGACGCGCCACCGCCACCCTGTTGCGCCATCGAACCCTGGCCGGCGCGCAATAATTGTTCGAGCAGATCGCTGGTGTTCATGACGCTGTCCTCTATGGAAGGGGTTTATCCAGTCAGGCAACGATAGCCCCCGCAGGCGAATGTGCCAGCACCGTTGGGCTGACGCACCCGGGCCAACGAGGACTTGTCCGAGGTATTTATTCGCGGCACAGCTAAAATTCATGAGGGGTGAACCTTATTCCCGGATACCCGGTCGATACCTGCAACCCGACCCGGTTTGCCACCGCCCCCGTGCGCGGGGTGACAACTGGCTTGCTTCATTCACTGGAGAACGCCCCTGTGATTTCAACCCTGTACATCGCCAGACTCAAAGCATGGGGCGCCCATGGTTTTACCGCCACTGGCGTGGTCACCGCTTTCCTCGCCACCCTGTCCCTGCTGGATAATCAGCCGACCCATTGCCTGTTGTGGCTGGGTGTCGCCCTGATCGTCGACGGCCTGGACGGGGCGCTGGCACGCAAGGTCAATGTGCAGTCGGTGCTGCCCAGCTTCGATGGCTCGATCCTCGACCTGGTGATCGATTACCTGACCTATGTGTTTATCCCGGCCCTGTTCATCTACCGCTACATTCCACTGCCGGACTACACCTTGCTGCTGAGCGTGTCGCTGATTCTGGTGTCGTCGCTGTTCTGTTTCTGCAACGTCAACATGAAGAGCAAGGACAACTACTTCCAGGGCTTCCCCGCCGCCTGGAACGTGGTTGCCCTGTGCCTGTACATCATCGCCCCGTCACCGTGGATCACCTTCATCACGATCATTGGCCTGGCCCTGCTGACGCTGACCCGGATGAAGTTCCTGCATCCGTTCCGCGTGCGCCGGTTCATGCCGATCAACATTGCGGTGACGGCCATCTGGTTGCTGTGCAGCTTGTCGCTGGTGCTCAACCATCCGGTGATCAACCCGTTGGTGATGGGGTTGTGGCTACTGATGTCGGCGTACTTCCTGGGTATCTGCTTGTGGCGCACGGCGCTGGAGTGGCTCGACGAATCGCGGCTCAAGTAGCCATGCCGGTCCATATCGTTCAACTCGGTTCACCCCGCCGACCCGACGAAGGTTTGCGCCTGGGCACGGTACGCCGCCCTCCCCGTGGCGTGCCGAAAACCGAGTTCGCCCGTCGGGATTTTTATGATGTCTGGCAGCCGCTGCTGTCACCCAGCGCGGAGTTGATGGCCGAGGCGAAGGCGGCTCAGGATGCCAGGGACTGGGAGGTGTTCCGGCGCAAGTTCAAGGCCGAGATGGGCCAGCCCGCGGCCAGTCAGATGCTGGACCTGCTGGCGGCGCTGTCCCACCAGACTTCGCTGGCGGTGGGGTGTTATTGCGAGGATGAAGCGCATTGTCACCGTTCGGTATTGCGCGAGTTGCTGGAGGTGCGGGGGGCGGAGGTTGTTTAACTGGCCTGAATACTGGCCCTTTGTAGGAGCGAGCTTGCTCGCGAAAGCGGTGTATCAGTCACAGTAGCTGCGACTGGAAGACCATCGCGAGCAAGCTCGCTCCTACAGGGGGTTATGCGTAGTCGATCACCGCCGCGTAATCACCACCTCCAGGTATTCACTCGGCACCACCAGCGACTTGTCTCCCGCCCGGTTCATCCGGTTGATCAGCTCGGTCAGGTCTGCTTCCAGTGCCTTGGCCCCGTCCTCGGGCAGTGCGGCGAAGGCCTTGTGCATCGGCCCGTACCAGCTGCGGAAGGTGTCGATGAAATGCGCCGTCGAGCGATAGCGGAAATTGAAGGTGCGGCGCGTCACCTGGAGCAGGAATTCCCGTTCGTCGAAATGCTCGTGCAACCAGGCTTCGGTGCCCCAGCGCGAAGGCGGGTTCGCGCCTGGCGCGGGTGGCAGGTGCTGGCCAAGGGTCTTGAACATCTGGCCGACGAAACCTTCCGGCGTCCAGTTGGCCAGGCCGATCCGCCCGCCCGGGCGGCAAACCCGAGCCAGCTCCGCGGCGGCCTTGGGCTGGTCCGGCGTGAACATCACGCCGAAGGTCGACAGCACGGCATCGAAACTGCCGTCGGCAAAGGGCAAGGCTTCGGCATCGGCAACCTGGAAGGCGACTTTCAGGCGTTCGGCCCGGGCCCGCTCTTCGCCGCGCTCCAGCAAGGCCGCGACATAGTCGGTGGACGTCACCTGGCAGCCACGGCGCGCGGCGGCGAGTGTCGCGTTACCGTTGCCGGCGGCGACATCCAGCACGCGTTCATCACACAACAGGTCGCAGGCTTCGGCCAGTTGTTCGCCGACGATTTGCAGGGTGGTGCCGATCACGGCGTAGTCGCCGCTGGCCCACGAGGCCATCTGGCGGTTTTTCAGGGCAGTCAGATCAATGGGTGTACTCATGAAGACAGTCTCTGGGTTGAAACACGAGTCGGGTCTAACGGCGGTTACTCCGCCGTCGTCGGATCGATGACATTCATGACCTGGGAAATGCGATTGGCGGGAAAACCACTGATCCTGGCGTGCTCCCTGATCTGCTCTTCGTCCGGCGAGATGTACACGCAGTAGAGCTTGTCGCCCGTGACATAACTCTGCAGCCACTGCACCTCTGGTAACTCACGCAACGCCCGGCAGGACTTTTGCGAAGCGGCTTTCAAATCCCTTTCGGACAAAGCTCCGGCGCCCTGGATCTCGCGTTCAATGACGAACTTCGGCATGGCAACCTCTCTTTTCTTGTTCTGGGTGGCAGGACCGGTACTGACCCTGTAGACAAACTATCGTCCTGGCGGGCGCTGGCGTCCTGTCCGATCGTCGCCCAAGCCTGTCCGATCGTCCGGAGATTCCACGTTGCGCGCCGACGCGTTCACAATCAGGAATCCTTCCACGGGAGCTCCCTATGGACGCTCTGTCACAGACCCTGCGCGTCGTGCACCTGGTCGGCGCGATTTTCATCAACGCCCGGTTCACCGCGCCCTGGTGCTACCAGTCGCCCAGCGCCGACACGGCGGCGCCGTTCCTGGAGCCCGATGCGGAACGGGTGGTGATCTTTCACCTGATCACCGAGGGCGAGTGCTACGTCGAACTGGGCGATGATCCGCCGCTGCTGCTGAGTGCGGGCGACGTGGTGATCTTCCCCCAGGGTGACGCCCATCGCATGTGCTCCCGACCGGGATTGCCCCCGGCCACGGGGGCGCGACTCGATGCGGTGCTGGCGCGGCGGCCCCGACAGCTGAGTTATGGCGGCGGTGGCGCGGTCACCCGCCTGGTGTGCGGCTACCTGGCGTGCGACACACGCCTGGCGGGCATGTTGCTCAAGGGCTTGCCGGCCGTGGTGCGGGTCAATGTGCGCGGTTCGAGTGCCGGTATCTGGCTGGAATCTTCCGTGCGCTATGCCCTCGCCGAAGCCCGCTCGCCCCGTCCCGGTGGCGAAGGGGTATTGGCCAAACTCGCCGAAGTGCTGTTCATCGAAGTGCTGCGCCTGTACATGAACGAACAGGGCGAAGGCCGCACCGGCTGGCTGGCCGGTGTGCGCGACCGCATCGTCGGCGCCGCCCTCAACGCCTTGCACAAAAAACCCTGCCACGCCTGGACGCTGGACGAACTGGCACGCACCGCCAGCACCTCAAGATCGGTATTGGCCGAACGCTTCCAGCAACTGGTGGGGATCTCGCCGATGCAGTATCTGACGCAATGGCGCATGTTGCTCGCCGCCAACCTGTTACGCAGCAGCAACAGCTCATTGACGCGCATCGCCGAAGAAGTCGGTTACCAGACCGATACCGCCTTCAGCCGCGCCTTCCGTCGCGAGTTTGGTGCACCGCCAGCGGCGTGGCGGCGCGGTCAGGCGGCGTCGAATCACTTGAGCGGTCGCTGAGCCAGCGGGGGCGACAGCACCACCCGGGCCCGCTACTCTCGCTACCCAGCGACTGACCTCTGAAAGGACTCACAACATGACACCCCGCCTGGACTGGCTTGCTCGACAGATGCAGTACAGCAACACATTCGCTTCGTGGATCCACCAGCAGTTCCACTACGAATACGCCGGACAGCCACTGCCCGACTGGCAACGGGAGTTCGCCGAAGGCCAAGATAACGGTGACTGGAAATGCCTGATTGCCCTCGACCATGATGAACTGCTGGGCGGCGCGGCACTGGCCAGGGCCGACCTGGCCCATCGCCCGGATCTTGGGCCTTGGCTCGCTTGCGTGTTCGTCACTCCCCAGGCACGCGGCAAGGGCCTGGCGGAACGGTTGATCGAAGGGATTTGCGCGCAAGCCAAAGCCAGCGGCGAAACGAGGATCTACTTGCACACCCAGGACCAGAGCGATTATTACGCCAGGCGCGGCTGGGTGATGCTGGAGCGTTTTCGCGCGTGGGACAAAGATCAATGGCTCATGGCGCGAGACCTGTGAGCCATTGATCGAGCGGTTTACGCGGCGGGCGCGCTGGCCTTGGCCTCTTGCAGTAACTGTTGAATCACTTTCTCCTGCGTGTCGTAGCTGCCTTCACCGAAGTGGGTGTAACGCACCTGCCCCTTGGCATCGATGATGTAGTGCGCCGGCCAGTACTGGTTGTCGAAGTTGCGCCAGATCGCGTAGTTGTTGTCGATCGCCACCGGGTAGGTGATGCCGTATTCCTTCACCTTGGCCCTGACGTTGTCGATGATGCGTTCAAAACCGTATTCGGGCGTGTGCACGCCGATCACCAGCAGCCCGTCCTTTTCGTACTTCTTCGCCCAGTCCTTCACGTACGGCAGGGTGTGTTTGCAGTTGATGCAGTCGAAGGTCCAGAAGTCCACCAGCACCACTTTGCCCTTGAGCGCTTCGTTGGTCAGTGCGGGCGAGTTGATCCAGTCCACCGCGCCGGACAGCGACGGCATGGCGCCCTGGGCGTCGCCCATGGTGCTGTCGGCCTTGACCTTGCTGACCAGGTAATCGACGACTTTCGGCACGGTTTCCAGCACGCCCGTCTCGACACTGCTGACACCTTCGGATGAGGTATTGACCAGGTCATTGGCGCCAGTGGCAATCACCGCCGCACCGGCCAGCACGGCGACCCCGGCGCCACGACGCAACCAGCCGGTGACCGGAATCGATGGTTTCAAGCGATTGACCAGGCCGCGACCGGCAAAGATCAAGGTGCCCAGGGACAGCGCACTGCCCGCGCCATAGGCCACCAGCAGCAGACTGGTACCGGCGTTCGCGCCCTGCAGCATAGCGCTGGTCAGAATCACCCCGAGGATCGGCCCGGCGCACGGGGCCCAGAGCAGCCCGGTGGCGACACCGATCATGATCGAAGCCAGCGGTCCGGACATCTTGCGCGAATCCGGGTCAATGCGATTGCCCAGCATCACGAAAGGCCGCGCCAGCCAGTCGCCGACCCGGGCCGAGATCAACGACAGGGCGAACAAGACCATCACGAACAGGGCGACGTGGCGGCCAGTGTTGCTGGCCCGTATCACCCACTCAGTGCTGACCACGGCCAGGCTCGAGACCAGGGCGAAGGTCAGGACCATGCCGCCGAGGGTGAGCAGGATCGAGGAGCGTGTGCGGTCGGCCCCGGCGAACAGGAATGGCACGACCGGCAGGATGCACGGGCTGAGGACGGTCAATATGCCGCCCAGAAAAGCGATGAGTAACATGGGATCACCTTTGAAAATAGGGGGAGGTCTGCACCACCCACACCTGTAGGAGCTGGCTTGCCAGCGATAGCGGTCTAACGGTCACATCTATGTTGAATGGGCCGCCGTCATCGCTGGCAAGCCAGCTCCTACAAAGAAACGGTCGTGTTTTTGGAATTCAGGCCGTCTGGCTATCCTGCATCTGCCCTTGCGGCGTACGGCTAGCACCGTCTTGCGCCAGGAAGCCCTGGGTGCCCTTCTCTGCCACTGGCGTGAGCTGGAAGCAGGTGTTGCTGCCGCAGGCGCTTTGCTCGACGGCGGCGTTGGCATGGGCTGCCGCACCGGCGACGGAAAAGGCGATGGCGGTCAAGAAGCGGGAAACGTTGTTCATGATGTCCTTCCTGTTGCAAATGGATTAAGCGGTGGTTGATCGCAGCACTCAGTTTTGCGAGTTGCAGTTGTCGGCGAACTTGCTGTAATCCAGCACCCGGGTTTCGGACTGGGAGTCGAGGTAGGTCATCCGGGCATTCACCACGCCGCAGGAAGGCGTAGCATCCTCGGTCAGCGACACCACTTTCTTGATGTCAAGGTGGCTGCCATAGGTGTAGGTTTTAGGCGCGACATCGGCTTCGGCACGGGCCGACAGGGTGCAGATGTTCAGGGCGGCAAACAGGCAAGCGGCGTAGATGGACTTGGTGTTCATGGCGGATTCCTCAAAGTTTCAACAGGTCGTTGGTTCGTTGGGCCGAGGCGGTCTGGTTTGCCTCGATGGAACCTATTAAAAGCCTGCGAGGTATCTCGTCTGTGTCGGGAATCGGCGCGAATCAATCGGTACGTATCAGAACCGGGCGTAGATACAGAGCAATACAAAACCACTGAAAACCGGCTTTTTTGCCTTCGTGTGTATCCACAGGCAAGCCAGATACACTGCAATACAAAGGGCGGCAGGCGAGCCCGCCCGGGCTCGATAGACTGCGTGGCATTCCCCATTTATCAGAGGCTGGCCTAATGGATCACGTTGATCACATCCTCATCGTTGACGATGACCGCGAAATCCGCGAACTGGTAGGCAATTACCTGAAGAAGAACGGCCTGCGCACCACCGTCGTGGCGGATGGACGGCAGATGCGCGCGTTTCTGGAAACCACGCCGGTGGACCTGATCGTGCTGGACATCATGATGCCGGGGGACGATGGCCTGGTGCTTTGCCGCGAACTGCGCGCGGGTAAACACAAGGCCACGCCGGTACTGATGCTCACCGCCCGCAACGATGAAACCGATCGCATCCTGGGCCTGGAAATGGGCGCCGACGACTATCTGGTCAAGCCGTTCGCCGCCCGCGAACTGCTGGCACGGATCAACGCGGTGCTGCGCCGCACCCGCATGCTACCGCCGAACCTGGTGGTGACCGAAGCCAGTCGCCTGCTGGCTTTCGGTCGCTGGCGCCTGGACACCTCGGCCCGTCACCTGCTCGATGGAGACGGCACCATGGTGGCCCTGAGCGGTGCCGAGTACCGATTGCTGCGGGTGTTTCTCGATCATCCGCAACGGGTGCTCAACCGCGATCAATTGCTCAACCTGACCCAGGGCCGCGACGCCGATCTGTTCGATCGCTCCATCGACCTGCTGGTCAGCCGCCTGCGCCAGCGCTTGCTCGACGACGCCCGCGAACCGGCCTACATCAAGACCGTGCGCAGCGAAGGCTATGTGTTTTCCCTGCCGGTGGAAATCCTGGGCGATCAATCATGACCCTGGCGCTGCATTGGCCGCGGACCCTGGCCTCGCGGCTGTCGCTGATTTTCCTGATCGGCCTGATCCTCGCCCAGGCATTGTCCTTCGGTGCGCAGTACTACGAGCGTTACGAATCCTCGAAAAACACCATGCTCGGCAACCTGGAAACCGACGTTTCCACCTCCGTTGCCATCCTCGACCGCTTGCCCGCCGATGAGCGCGCCGGTTGGCTGCAGCAACTGGAGCGGCGCAATTACAGTTACCTGCTCAATGAGGGTTCACCGGGCACGCCGATACGCAGCGACATGCCCGATGCGCCCATTGCCCTTGCCTCGATCAAGGACGCCATCGGCCACGATTACCCGATGACCTTTACCGACATCCCCGGGCCGAAAAAGCATTTTCAAGTGCATTTGAACTTGGCCGATGGCAGCCCGCTGACCATCGACGTGCGCCCGGCGATGGTCCCGTTGTCGCCCTGGCTGCCCATCGTGTTGCTCGGGCAACTGGCGTTGATGCTGGCCTGCTCCTGGCTGGCGGTCAGAATCGCCATCCGCCCCCTCACCCGCCTCGCCGGTGCCGTCGAAACCCTGGACCCCAATGCCCATCCCGTGCTCCTGGACGAAAAAGGTCCGACCGAAGTCGCCCACGCCGCCAAAGCCTTCAACTCGATGCAGGCACGCATCGCGGCGTACCTGAAAGAACGCATGCAACTGCTCGCGGCGATCTCCCACGACCTGCAAACCCCCATCACCCGCATGAAATTGCGCGCTGAGTTCATGGACGACTCCAGCGAAAAAGACAAACTGTGGAACGACCTGGGCGAGATGGAACACCTGGTGCGCGAAGGCGTGGCCTACGCCCGCAGCATCCACGGCGCCACCGAAGAAAGCCGCCGCACCGACCTCGACTCATTCCTCGACAGCCTGGTGTTCGACTATCAGGACGTGGGCAAGGACGTTCAGCTCACAGGCAAGAGTGCCGCCGTCATCGACACCCGCCCACACGCCTTGCGCCGGGTACTGGTCAACCTGACGGACAACGCATTGAAATTTGCCGGTGCTGCCGAGTTGCGGGTGGAAAAGCAGGCCAATGGCAACCTCTCGATCAAAATCCTCGACCGTGGCCCGGGCATCGCCGAGGAAGAACTCAAGCAAGTGATGGAACCGTTCTACCGCGTAGAAAACTCCCGCAACCGCAGCACCGGCGGCACCGGGCTGGGACTGGCGATTGCCCAGCAACTGGCGATCGCGATTGGAGGGTCGTTGACCTTGAGCAATCGTGAAGGTGGCGGGTTGTGTGCGGAGTTGAAGTTGCCGGGGTAGAACGTTTCGGTTCAGGGGCGAGGAATGCAGGACCGGGCATAAAGAATGGTCGGCTGGTAGGCCGTCATCGCGAGCAAGCTCGCTCCCACAGGAGAGCAAAGGCAGAGCGGCGTACACCCACGCTCTTCACCACTCATCAGGCCGAGCGTTAGCTCGCCTACAGCTCTTGATCTTGATCCACCCGCCCCCTCGGGAGGCCTCGTTCCGGTGTTCATCCGGGGATGCCGCAAGGGCGAAACCGCCAGCCGCCGTTACCGAAAAAACGGATATGTACTCAATCAACCAAGAACCTGGTCGGCCCAAAGGCCGCCAAGTCATAGAAAGATCAAACAACCCCAACAACCCCCTCCCCATGCATCTGCCGCAACAACACCAACCCACCCTCAAAAAACTCAGAAGCCCCTAACATCCCGGCCTCCACCGCCAACCCCTGCAACTGCGCAAGCCCGGTCAGCCCGGGAAACTCACCAATACGCTGCAACAACCGCCACGCCAACGGACTCAACCCGGAAAACCTCACACTCCAGTCCTGGGCTCGACGCACCAGCAACAGGGTCGGCTGATCAGGCAAAGCATCCGGCTGATAATCCGGCCCCAGCAATTGCACCGGCCAGGCATACGCCAACGGCCAGGCCAGCGGCGACACCTGCAAGGCCCGATCCAGCAGCAACGCCACATCACCGGCAAACAAAGGTTCTGCGTCAGACTGCTGCAGCACCATTTCCACCCACTCATAATGCGCCAGCTCCACCATGAACGGCGGCCACGCCCCATCGCTCAACGCCTCAGGCTCGGCGGCGAGAAACTCGACAAATTCCTGGGCGATCTCACCAAATTTCGGTGTGCGCGCCCGGTAGTCCCGCAGAAAGATCCGCACCAGCGAACGCCAGCGTTCATCCCCCAGAATCTTCACCAGCACCGGAAAGGTGCCACTGAGCAACGACGCCAGGTTGGCGAACACCAGATCGCGATAAACCTGCGCCCGTGCAGGGTCCATTTGCGCGGGGGGCGCGCAATGCTCGGGATCACGCAAGTACTGGCCCATGCTGCTTTGCTGTTGATGCAACGATGGCTTGCTCACGGTTCAAACCTCCTGCTGCAGGCGGCGAATGGTCTGCAATTCCGCCACCAGTTCGGCGAATACCGGAAAGTTGAAATCGCGTTCCAGCAGCGTCGGTTGTGCACCGAACCGGGCGTAGGCCTGGGCCAGCAACGACCACACCGCCGGTTTGACCGAGGCACCGTGGGTGTCGATTTTCAAGGTATCGGACTCGTCGAAATGCCCGGCGATATGCATCGCCACCACCCGGCCCGCATCGATGCCAGCCAGAAACGCCTGCGGATCGAAACCGTGGTTGATCGAATTGACGTAGACATTGTTGACGTCCAGCAGCAGGTCGCAATCCGCCTCGCGCAACACCGCATTGGTGAATGCCACCTCGTCCATGTCCTGTTGGGGCGCGGCGTAATAGGAAACGTTTTCCACCGCCAGGCGCCGACCAAGAATGTCCTGAGCCTGACGAATACGCGCGGCGACGTGGTGCACCGCCTCTTCGGTGAACGGCAGCGGCAACAGGTCGTACAGGTGACCGTCATCGCTGCAGTAGCTCAGATGCTCGCTGTACAGCGGCACGTTGTAGTGATCGAGAAATTCCCGGACTTCCTGCAAAAAGCCGACATCCAGCGGCGACGGTCCGCCGAGGGACAGGGACAGGCCGTGACAGGACAACGGATAGCGCTCGGCCAGGGCCCGCAGTGCCGCGCCATGGGCGCCGCCGATGCCGATCCAGTTTTCCGGCGCGACTTCCAGAAAGTCGAAATGGCCGGCCGGGGCCGCTTGCAGATCTTTGAGTAAACCGCGACGCAGGCCAAGCCCTGCGCTGGCCTTGGCTACGGGGGGAATGGAGGTCTGCATGGTGTCGATCTCACAAGAGGTTCAAGGACGCGAGCCGGTGCCCGCCTTGAGACACAGTTAATCGAAGGGGTGTATCGGGACTGTGTTCGGCTGGAGGCGACAATGGGTGTCTGTGTATCGAAACCGGGGTTGGACACAATGGAATACACAACGCCAACCCCTGTAGAAGCGAGCTTGCTCGCGAAAAAACCGAGCACGCCGTGTTTATCCCGACAGCGCGCGTTATCGTTGACGACCTTCGCGAGCAAGCTCGCGCCTACAGAGGGTTGTGCCAGACTCGGGGCTTTCGTCGCGTCAGGCCGCGCGGTACAAGGCCCGGACTAAACTTACTGCACACAGGACCCGCTCAGCGTCCTGCACATTCCCACGACCACCGCCCAGCGGCGAACGCCTCGCCACTACAATGCCTCTGGACCGTGATCCTGCCAAAGGAGCACACGTGATGGACGAGGCCAGACTCAACGATTTCATGGGCAAACTGGTAAATGACATGGGCGGCGCGGCGATGCTCGCCAACGTCATCCTAGGCGAAGAGCTCGGCCTGTATCGGGCGATGGCCGACAGCCAGCCCATCACCCCCGAAACCCTTGCCGAGAAAACCGGCTGCAACACCCGCCTGCTGCGCGAGTGGCTCAGCGCCCACGCTGCCTCCGGTTATATGGAACACCGTGACGGTCAGTTCCGCCTCCCTGAAGAGCAAGCTCTGGCACTGGCCATCGAAGACTCACCGGTCTATATCGCCGGGGGCATCGGTGTGGTCGCGTCGTTTTTCCATGACAAGGACAAGCTGATCAACGCCATGCGTGGCAATGGCGCCCTGCCCTGGGGCGATCACCATCCGTGCATGTTCAGCGGCACCGAACGCTTCTTCCGCCCCGGCTACAAAGCGCACTTGATCGCCGAATGGTTGCCGGCCCTCGATGGCGTGGTGGCCAAACTGGAGGCCGGGGCCAAAGTGGCGGACATCGGCTGCGGCCACGGCGCGTCTACGGTGATCATGGCCCAGGCGTTTCCGGATTCGCGTTTCGTCGGGTTCGACTACCACGCGCCATCGGTCACCGTCGCCACCCAGCGCGCCGAAGAAGGCGGTGTTTCCAACCGGGCCAGGTTCTTTCAGGGCACGGCCAAAAGCTACCCAGGCCATGACTATGACCTGATCTGCTACTTCGACTGCCTGCACGACATGGGCGACCCGGTGGGCGCAGCCAAACATGCTTATGAATCATTGAAAGACGACGGCACGGTGCTGCTGGTCGAGCCCTATGCCAACGACTCGCTCGACGACAACGTCAACCCGGTCGGACGCCTGTTCTACGCCGCCTCGACCTTCATCTGCACGCCCAACTCGCTGTCCCAGGAGGTCGGCCTCGGTCTCGGCGCCCAGGCCGGTGAAACGCGGCTGCGCAAGGTGTTCAGCGAGGCCGGGTTCAGCCGTTTTCGCCGGGCCACGCAAACGCCGTTCAACCTGATTCTGGAGGCGCGTAAATAACCCACACCGCCCTCTGTAGGAGCGAGCTTGCTCGCGATAAACGCAATCACGCCGCGGGGTGTCAGGCTTACAGTGTTATCGTTGACGATCATCGCGAGCAGGCTCGCTCCTACAGGTTTTCCAGCATGATCGAACGGCAGACCCGCGACCAACTCGACCACCTCCAGCAACTGATGGCCGACTCGCCGTTTGCCGTGCTGACCGGTGCCGGGATTAGCACACCTTCGGGCATCCCCGATTACCGCGACAACCAGGGCGTGCGCCGTGGCAGGCAGCCGATGATGTATCAGGAGTTTCTCTCGGCCCCGGAATCCCAGCGACGCTATTGGGCGCGGGCGATGCTCGGCTGGCCGAGGGTGCGTCAGGCGCAGCCGAACATAGCCCACGACACCCTGGCCAGTTTGCAAGGCAAACGACAGATCAGTGGGTTGATCACCCAGAACGTCGACACCCTGCACGACCAGGCCGGCAGCCATGACGTGATCGAACTCCACGGCAGTTTGCACCGGGTGTTGTGCCTGGATTGCGGCCGGCGCAGCGAGCGCGATTCGATCCAGCGCTTGATGGAAATACAGAACCCGTACCTGGCCGGCGTCGACGCGGTGCAGGCGCCGGACGGCGACACCTTGCTCGACCCGGCCTTCGAGGCACGCTTCCAGGTCCCGCACTGCCCGCATTGCGCCGGGGAACGGATGAAGCCGGATGTGGTGTTCTTTGGCGAGAACGTCGCGCAGGCCACAGCGGCCAAGGCGATGGCCGCCGTCGAACAGGCTGCGGGGTTGCTGGTAATCGGGTCTTCGTTGATGGCCTATTCGGCGTTTCGCCTGTGCCGGGCGGTGGTGGACCAGGGCAAGCCGTTGATCGCGATCAACCTGGGCAAGACCCGGGCGGATGAGATGCTGGATTTGAAGATAGAGGGGTCGTGTGAGCGGTTGCTGCCGTTACTGGCTCAGCGCCTGAACCACTGACCGCCCCAATCCCTGTGGGAGCGAGCCTGCTCGCGAAGAGGCCCACACATTCAACCTCTATGTCGACTGACACACCGCCTTCGCGAGCAGGCTCGCTCCCACAGTGGCCCGCATTCAAATCAGGAAAATCGCTGCCCAAGGTTCTCCTCCTTCAACACATCAAACAACGCCTGCGCCGCCGCCGACAACTCTCCCCCGGGCAAGGTCAACACCCCCAGCGCCCGCTCCACCACCGGGTCACGCAAGGTAATGCAACGCGCCCCCAGTTCGCGCATCTGCCCCGCGCACAGGGCCGGCACCGCGCTCACGCCCAGGCCACTGGCGACCATGCGCCCGACCGTCGCCAGTTGATGGCTTTCGAACTCCACCGGCAGCTTCATGCCACGGGCCTGCAGATGCTCTTCAAGCATTACCCGCACGGTGGACGGACGCTGCAAAGTAATGAACGGCTCCTTGAGCAAGGTCTGCCAGTCGATGTCATCGAGTTCGGCCAGCGCCGAATCCAGGGGTACCACCGCGACGAAACGGTCGACGTACAACGGCGTGAATTGCAGCGACGAACTCATGGTCGGCTCGAACGCCACCCCCAGTTCCACCTGGCGGTCACGGACCATTTCCAGCACCTGCTCGTTGATCACGTCATTGACCGTCACGTTGACATTCGGATAACGGGCGCGGAACGTCTTGAGGATCGGCGGCAGCAGGTTGCCAGCGAACGACGGCATCGCCGCCAGGGTCACGCGACCGCGCTGCAGGGTGAAGCGTTGACGCAGTTCATCCTCGACATTGTCCCAGTCGGCGATCAACCGGCGCGCCAGCGGCACCAGGGATTCGCCTTCGGCGGTGAGTGCCACGTTGCGCGTGTTGCGGGTGAACAAGCGCCCGCCCAGGCCCTCCTCCAGCGCCTTGATGGTCAGGCTCAGGGCCGATTGCGACAGGTGCAGGCGCTCGCAGGCCACGGCAAAGCTCAGGCTCTGGGCCACGGCCAGAAAGGCGCGTATCTGCTTGACGGTCATGGGTTACTTAGCTCCAGAATGAATGAACCACTGAACCTTGTAGGAGCCGGCTTGCCGGCGATAGCGATACAAAAGTCGATATCTTTATTGATCAGATCCATTGCCATCGCCGGCAAGCCGGCTTCTACAGGGTGACATACACCATCATTTAATGAGCTTTATCAATTAATCCGTCTTAAAAAACAACTTAACAAATTAATCCAGCGGCGCGACACTCCATCCCATTCGGCTAGCCAGCCGCCCACAAAGAATAAAAGAGGTGCATATGGCAGGTTTCGACAAGCGCGTGAGTTCCTATGAGCAAGCGTTGGCAGGTCTTGAAGACGGCATGACCGTGATCGCTGGCGGCTTCGGCCTGTGCGGGATCCCGGAAAACCTGATCGCCGAGATCAAGCGCAAGGGCACTCGCGACCTCACCGTGGTCTCCAACAACTGCGGCGTCGACGGTTTCGGCCTCGGCGTACTGTTGACCGACCGCCAGATCAGCAAAGTGGTGGCTTCCTACGTCGGCGAAAACAAGCTGTTCGAAGAGCAACTGCTCAAGGGCGAAATCGAAGTCATCCTGACCCCACAAGGCACCCTCGCTGAAAAAATGCGCGCAGGCGGTGCCGGTATCCCGGCCTTCTTCACCGCCACCGGCGTTGGCACACCAGTTGCCGAAGGCAAGGAAGTGCGCGAATTCCATGGCCGCAAGTACCTGATGGAAGAGTCCATCACCGGCGACTTCGCCATCGTCAAAGGCTGGAAAGCCGACCATTTCGGTAACGTGATCTATCGCCATACCGCGCAGAACTTCAACCCGCTGGCGGCCACCGCCGGCAAGATCACCGTGGTCGAAGTCGAAGAAATTGTCGAACCCGGCGAGCTGGACCCGGCGCAGATCCACACCCCTGGCATCTACGTCGACCGGATCATCTGCGGCACGTTCGAAAAGCGCATCGAACAGCGCACCGTGCGTAAGTGATCCCCTGCCCCCGGACCGAATGAAGGAATAACAACAATGGCACTTTCCCGCGAACAAATGGCTCAACGCGTCGCCCGCGAAATGCAGGACGGCTTCTACGTGAACCTGGGCATCGGCATTCCGACCCTGGTCGCCAACTACATCCCCGAAGGCATGGAAGTCATGCTGCAGTCGGAAAACGGCCTGCTGGGCATGGGTCCTTTTCCTACCGAAGAAACCATCGATGCCGACATGATCAACGCCGGCAAGCAAACCGTGACCGCGCGTATCGGCGCTTCGATTTTCTCCTCCGCCGAGTCCTTCGCGATGATTCGCGGTGGTCATGTCGACCTGACCGTGCTGGGCGCCTTTGAAGTGGACGTGCAAGGCAACATCGCTTCCTGGATGATCCCCGGCAAGCTGGTCAAGGGCATGGGCGGCGCGATGGACCTGGTGGCCGGTGCCGACAACATCATCGTGATCATGACCCACGCGTCCAAGGACGGTGAGTCCAAGCTGTTGTCCCAATGCAGCCTGCCGCTGACCGGCGCCGGTTGCATCAAGCGTGTATTGACCGACCTGGCTTACCTGGAAATCGAAAACGGCGCGTTCATTCTCAAAGAGCGTGCACCGGGTGTCAGCGTCGAAGAGATCGTCGCCAAGACCGCCGGTAAACTGATCGTGCCGGACCACGTTCCGGAAATGCAGTTCGCTGCCCAGTGAGGAATCATTCCATGCAAGAAGTCGTCATTGTTGCCGCCACGCGCACCGCGATCGGCAGTTTCCAGGGTTCGCTGGCCAATGTGTCCGCCGTCGACCTGGGCGCTGCGGTGATCCGCCAGTTGCTGGCGCAAACCGGCCTGAACCCGGCCGAAGTCGATGAAGTGATCATGGGCCAGGTGCTGACCGCCGGCGCCGGGCAAAACCCTGCGCGCCAGGCCGCGATCAAAGCCGGCCTGCCGTTCGCCGTTCCGGCCATGACCCTGAACAAGGTCTGCGGCTCCGGCCTCAAGGCCCTGCACCTGGGCGCCCAGGCGATCCGCTGCGGCGACGCCGAGGTGATCATCGCCGGTGGCCAGGAAAACATGAGCCTGGCCAACTACGTCATGCCCGGTGCCCGTACCGGCCTGCGCATGGGCCACGCGCAAATCGTCGACACCATGATCAGCGACGGCCTGTGGGATGCGTTCAACGATTACCACATGGGCATCACCGCTGAGAACCTGGCCGAGAAGTACAGCCTGACTCGCGAGCAGCAGGATGCCTTCGCTGCGGCCTCGCAGCAGAAAGCCGTGGCCGCCATCGAAGCCGGGCGCTTCGTCGATGAAATCACCCCGATCCTGATCCCGCAGCGCAAGGGCGATCCGCTGTCCTTCGCCACCGACGAGCAACCACGGGCCGGCACCACCGCCGAATCCCTGGGCAAACTCAAGCCAGCCTTCAAGAAGGACGGTTCGGTGACCGCCGGCAACGCTTCGTCGCTGAACGACGGTGCCGCCGCCGTGATCCTGATGAGCGCGGAAAAGGCCAAGGCCCTGGGTCTGCCGGTTCTTGCAAAAATCGCCGCCTACGCCAACGCAGGCGTCGACCCGGCGATCATGGGCATCGGCCCGGTGTCGGCCACCCGTCGTTGCCTGGACAAGGCCGGCTGGAACATCGACCAGCTTGAGCTGGTTGAAGCCAACGAAGCCTTCGCCGCGCAATCACTGGCGGTGGCCAAGGACCTGGAATGGGACTTGAACAAGGTCAACGTCAACGGCGGCGCCATTGCGTTGGGCCACCCGATCGGTGCCTCGGGTTGCCGCGTGCTGGTGACCCTGCTGCATGAAATGCTCAAGCGTGACGCCAAGAAAGGCCTCGCCACCCTGTGTATCGGTGGTGGTCAAGGCGTGGCACTGGCACTCGAACGGGCATAAGCCAACAGCGTTCAACAGACGGCGCGGGGACCCACGAAGATCTGTCGCCGTCTGGCAACACACCCGGTGCCCTGTGGCGAGGGGGCTTGCCCCCGTTGGAGTGCGAAGCGCTCCCAAAATACTCGACTATTGCCGAGATTCTGGGGTTGCTGCGCAACCCAACGGGGGCAAGCCCCCTCGCCACACACCGGGTTCTTTTTTGCCTGAGTTTTTTTCAGACGAGTCCCCCCTGTGGGAGCGAGTTTGCTCGCCAAGGGGTCAGACCTGTCACCCCACAAACTGCAGGATCAACCAACTGTTCGCCCCGCTGATCACCACAAACAACCCCCACGCCAGCACCCGCGTCGGCAGCCGGTTCACCAGCGGCCCCATGAGCGAGTGATCATTGGTCATGCGGATCAACGGGTACAAGGCGAACGGCAATTGCAGGCTCAGCACCACCTGACTCAACACCAGCAACTTGCCGATGGCGTCATCGCCCATCAGCCACACGCCGATGAACGCCGGGATCAGCGCCAGCCCGCGCGTGATCAGGCGCCGTTGCCAGCAGGGAATGCGCAGGTTGAGGAACCCTTCCATGATCACCTGGCCGGCGATGGTGCCGGTGAAGGTCGAGCTCTGCCCCGAGGCCAGCAGCGCCACGCCAAACAACACACTGGCCAAGGCCCCACCCACCAGTGGGTCGAGCAGGTGATAGGCATCCTGAATATCCACCACATCGGTGTGCCCGGACTGGTGGAAGGCGGCCGCCGCCAGAATCAGGATCGCCGCGTTGACCAGCAGCGCCAGTGCCAGGGAACCGATGGTGTCGATGCGTGCCAGTTTGACCGCGTCCTGCTTGCTGGCCAGGTCCTTGCCAATCAATCGGGTTTGCACGATGGAGGTGTGCAGATACAGGTTATGCGGCATGACCGTGGCCCCGAGGATGCCGATGGCCAGGTACAGCGGCGCAGCATCACCGATGGCCGACAGCGACGGCGTGAAACCGCGGGCGACATCGGGCCAGTAGGGTTTGATCAGCAGCAACTCGACAAAAAAGCACACGCCAATGGTGCCGACCAGTACCAGCATGATCGCTTCGAGCCGACGGAAGCCACGGTTCTGCAAGGCCAGCACCAGCAAAGTGTCGAAGGCCGTGAGGGCGATGCCGAAGGTCAGCGAGCAACCGAGCAACAAATGGAACGCCAGCGCGCAGCCGAGTACCTCGGCCAGGTCGGTGGCGATGATGGAGATCTCTGCCAGAAACCATTGGGTGCGGGCGGTGCGCGTGCTGTAGCGCTCCCGGGACAATTGCGCCAGGTCACGCCCGGTGGCAATGCCCAGGCGCGAACACAGGCACTGCACCACCATCCCCGCCAGGCTGGCCAGCAACACCACGAACAACAGGCTGTAGCCGAACCGCGAACCGGCCTCGATGGCGGTAGCCCAATTGCCCGGGTCCATGTAACCGATGGACACCAGCAACCCCGGCCCGGCAAAGCGCAGGACACGCTTGAAGAACGATGCTTGAGGGTCGACGGCAACGCTGCCGGCCACTTCCGGCGGGCAAAACGGCGCAGTGGCAGTCTTGGGCAAAAAACTGAATTTCACTCGATGATCCATCAACAGGTGGGAAGGCTCGCAAACAGGTTGCGATCATCGCAAAGTTCAGGGGGCGCAAAAGCCCCTTTCGTACAATTTCGAGGGATAACGCGTGTAAACCGGATAAACGCGGCGTACTGGAGTCCATCGCCGGCAAGCCGGCTCCTACAGTTTGGCGCTCACATCATTTCGATCAACACGCGGTCTCCTGTAGGAGCTGGCTCGTCGGGTCGCCGCATCGCAGCGATGGTCGTTAACGATAACGCGTGTGGACTGGATAAACGCGGCGCACTTGAGCCCATCGCCGGCAAGCTGGCTCCTACAGGTATTGCGTTATCGGTGTTTCCCGGGACTGTGTGAAGAAGCTTTTATTTTTGTATACAAAATCCAGCCGATGCAATGTTACCGTTGCTACCTCGCATCGGACGGAGACATGCGCGTGTTGATCCTAAAACTGCTGGTGATCCCAGGCTTCCTGCTGCTGATTTCGTTGGCTGGCAAACGCTGGGGGCCGAGCGTGGCCGGTTGGCTGTCGGGGTTGCCGGTGGTGGTCGGGCCGATCCTGTTATTCCTCGCCCTGGAGCAAGGCGAGGTGTTCGCCGCGCAATCGGCCACCGCCGCGCTGTCGGCGATGTTCGCGATGATTGCGTTTTGCGTGACCTACGCCCAGGTCGCACAACGGGCCGGATGGCCGCTGGCGTTGCTGATCTCGCTGTCGGTCTGGGCGGCGGTGGCGGTTGTCCTGTCGCTGATCCCGACGTCCCTGGTGTTTTCGGTGTGCGCCGCCGCCACCGCGCTGCTCGCCGCGCCGTACCTGTTCCCCTCCGTGCAACCGGTGCTCAATGGCCCGGCGCCAAAATCTGACAAGCTCTTGCTGCGCATGGTGGCCGGTGCCTTGCTCACGCTGGTCGTGACCCTGCTGGCCAGTACTGTCGGCGACCGCTGGAGCGGCCTGCTGGCGGTGTTCCCGGTATTGGGCAGCGTGATGGCGGTGTTCTCCCAGCAAACCCGTGGCCCGGCCTTTACCGCCGCGTTGCTGCGCGCCACCGCCACTGGCATGTACTCGTTCGCCGCGTTCTGCCTGGTGTTGGCCCTGACCTTGCCGACGCTGGGGATGAACGCGTTTGTGCTGGGTGTCGCGGTGTCGGTGGCCATGCTGGGCGTGACCAAACGCTTGCTGGCGCGGCCAGTCGGCAGCCCGACGACGGACACTGGAGGAACGGCGATCAAACGCTAAGCTGCTTGATGTCATCGGGCCAGGATGTTGCCCGCCTCTACGCGCTGAAGGAACAGACATGACTGTATCTCGCTTGCGCAATGCCCGTTCGGCGACCGCCGTGGGCGTGATTGCGATCTTCCTCTGGTCCTGTCTGGCGTTGTTGACCACCCTCACCGAAGGCATCCCGCCCTTTGAACTGCTGACCTTGAGTTTCGGCGTGGCCTTTGCCGCGAGCCTGATCACCCTCGGCCGCGACGGTCTGGCCGGGTTCAGCAGTTGGCGCCAACCCTGGGCCGTGTGGGCCACCGGTTTCATCGGCATTTTCGTTTATCACGCGCTGTACTTCTTCGCGCTCAAGGTCGCGCCTGCCGCCGAAGCCAGCCTGATCAATTACCTGTGGCCGCTGATGCTGGTACTGCTGTCGGCCTTCGCCGCCGGAGAAAAGCTGCACAAACGCCAGGTGCTCGGCGCGGTGCTGGGCCTGGCGGGCACCGCGTTCATCATGCAGCAACGGGCAACCCAATCGGCCGCGACGATGCCGGTCGCCGGCTATCTGGCGGCGTTCGGCTGCGCACTGATCTGGGCTGGCTACTCGGTGTTCAACCGTCGTTTCAGCGCCGTGCCGAGCAGTATCATCGGCGCAATCTGCGGCATGTCGGCCGCCGCCGGGCTGGTCTGCCACCTGGCCTTCGAAACCACCGTGTGGCCCGATTTCAAACAATGGGCGGCGATTGTCGTCCTCGGCCTGGGCCCGGCCGGCCTGGCGTTTTTTGCCTGGGACCACGCCACCAAGCACGGCAACCTGGCGACGCTGGGGGCGTTGTCCTATCTGGCGCCCCTGATTTCGACCTTGCTGCTGATCGTCGTCGGCCATGGCCACGCCAGCCCGATCCTGATCGTGCCGGCGTTACTGATCATCGCTGGCGCGGTGATTGCCACCGCACAGGCACCCGAAAAAGCACCGGCAACCCGTTCGATGGTTTCGCACGAGTAGAACAACAACCTCGCACGTCAATCGAACGGCTTTGCTTCAACATCAGCCTCAGTTCCAACCCCTACCCGACTGAGGCCTGCACCATGAAATTCTTTTTCCACCCATCACCGAACCCGATGAAAGTTGCCCTGCTGCTCGAAGAGCTGCAAACGCCCTACGAATTGATCGGCGTCGACACCTTCAAGGGCGAGCAACACCAGCCCGCCTTTCTGGCGATCAACCCGAACGCCAAGGTGCCCGCACTGGTGGATGGTGATGCCACCGTATTCGACTCCCAGGCGATCCTGCTGCACCTGGCGCACAAACATCAGCGCTTTGTACCCACCTGCGCTGCCGGCCAGGCCGAAATGCTCTCGTGGTTGATGTTCATCGGCACCGGCCTGTCGCCGTTCTCCGGTCAGGCGGTGCACTTCCTGCACCACGCACCGGAAGATCTGCCCTACGCGAAAAACCGTTACCTCAAGGAAGTGGAACGCCACTACCGCATCCTCGACGAACGCCTGGCCAAGCATCAGTACCTGGCCGGCGACACCTACAGCATCGCCGACATGGCCCTGTGGGGCTGGGCCAACTACGCACCCTACATCCTTGGCGAAAATGGCCTGGCGGCCTACCCGAACGTCAAGCGCCTGTACGATGAAGTCAGCGCCCGCCCGGCCGCCCTGCGTGCCCACCGCCTGAAAGAGAAACTGGTGCTCAAGGCCGAATTCGACGAAGAAACCCGTCGCAACCTGTTCCCGCAAAACCAGGTGTAATCCGCCGGTTCCAGCCTTCGAGGGTGATGAAATGAGTGACCAATGTGGCGAGGGGGCTTGCCCCCGTTGGAGTGCAAAGCGCTCCCAAGCTCTCCGACAATTCCCGAGATTTTGAGGGTCGCTACGCAACCCAACGGGGGCAAGCCCCCTCGCCACAGGTAAGCCACCTCCCCCCCAGATCCCTGCTCAGCCGAAGTGACCGCTCGGTAGAGCACGCTGGAATGCAGCACAACCTCCGTGGGATGATCGCGCCCCACCGCGCGTTCGTCCCTGGAGATTCCGATGTCATTGTTGAGTAAAAAAGCCCTTGTCCTGCTGCTGGCAGCCGCTACCGGCCTGGGGGCTTTGAATGCGCAGGCCGCCACGGCGACTTCTAGCGATGCGCCGGCTCAAAAAGTCTCGATGCTCGGCGGCAAGTTCACCTTCAACCTGCCCAAGGGTTTCAGTGCCAACCCGCTGCCCGCCAGCCCGGACGGCGCCAGCGGCACCCTGTACAGCAATGCGACCACCAAGACGGTGGTGATCGCCGCGGAAAACACCCTGCCCAAAGGTATCAGCGTCAAGGACAACGACGGCGAGTTCCTCGACGGCACCGTGGCTGACTTCGATTCGGCGCAACACAAATCCCTGCCCGACTACAACAAACTGAGCGAGAAAAGCCTGACCCAGAAAACCGGGCTTGGCCTGCGCCAGGTCGACGGCACCGCCACCCAGGGCGGTGGCATGACCCTCACCACCACGCTGATGGCGGCATCCGGCACCCGCATGGCGGTGATTCAGGTGATCTCCCGTCCCGGCGACATGGCCGCCCACGAAACCCTGATCAAACAGATCGTCAGCGGAAAATAAGGCTCAGGGGTTCAGACGCTGCAGCCAGGCGCTCAAATCCTGAATCTCGTCGGCGCTGATGTTGTGGCCGACACCGGGGTAGCCGTGAAACTCGGGCTCAAGTGACACGCTCTGCAACAGGCTGTTGGCTTCGGTGCCGTCGCTGTAGGGAAGGCGTTTGTCCTGCTCGCCATGACCGATGAAAATCGCCAGCGACTGGCGCTTTTCATCCGGTTTGAGCTCGGCCTTGAGCACCGGCAGAATCCGCCCGCTCAACGCAGCGATGCCACCGAGCGCCTCGGGGTGCCGAAGGCCAACCTCGTAGGACATGATCGCGCCCTGGCTGAATCCCACCAGGTACACCTTCTCAGGTTCGGTGTGATATTTCTTCGTGGCCTGTACGACGAAATCCAGCAGCAACTGGCCGCTGGACGTCAGATCATCGGTCTCACCGTTGTAGGCCCCTTCGCCCTTCTTGCGAAACCACTGGTAACTGCCCTCCTGCATCACCATTGGCGCCCGTACCGAGAGGTAAGTGTAAGACGCGGGCAAGTCATCCTTGATGCCGAACAGGTCCTGCTCGTTACTGCCGTAACCGTGGAGGAAAATCACCAGGGGTTGATGGTTCGAATCGGCGTTGGCCTGCTCCAGGTACTTGAGCGGCAGGTCGGTTTGCAGTGGGGTTTGGGCGTGGACGGCAGTGGATGCCAGGAGCGTGAGCAGCGCGAGAATCTTTAACATGAGTCTTCCTTCTCGGAATGCAGGATTCGCGCAAGAGCCTAACACTGTGAATCGGGCAGGAACATCTCAGGCGTGGCGGATGCCGTCATCGCGGGCAAGCCCGCTCCTACAGGAGAATGCGAAACCTTGTAGGAGCTGGCTTGCCAGCGAAGAGGCCCGAACAGACGATATAGATCCCCAGCTCAGTCGTTGATCAACTTGCCCACCCGAATCGGCTCCCGCCCGGCGACCTTCGCCTGCCAGGTGCCAGGCTGGGTGTAGCGCCCCCGGTCGATGGCGAACAGCACGCCACTGGTGCCGGCCCGCACAGTGGTGACCTTGTCGCTCAGCGGGTCGACCACCTCGAACAGTGCATCGCCCTTCTCCACCCACTCCCCCGCTTCACACAGGAAACTGACCACGCCGTGATGCGGTGCGAACAGGTATTGGGTGCCTTCGAACGGCATGCCTTCACAGCATTCCGCCGGTGCCGCCGACCAGGTGCCGGAGATGAAACCCTGCTCGGCGAGAAACCCGAGAATGGCTTCGCAATTGGCCTGGGCCTGGTCGACGCGGGTGTCGCCCATGCTGCCCAGCTCCAGGGTGGTCGCCAGGTTGGCCGGCGGAATCGCCGCCGCCGGGAACGCCCTGGCCAGACGCAACCATGGCGAGGAGCAGGACTCATCGAACGAGCTACCGCCGGAGTCTTCACACAACAACGCCACGCCGGCCTTCAAGCGCGCCGCCAGGGATTGCCATTGCGGCCAGTGCTGCGGCAACGCGTAGATGTGGATGGCTGCGTCGAAATCGCAATGCAGGTCGAGCGTGATGTCGGCGTCGCAAGCATGGCGCAGCAACAGGCGGTGCATCGCTTCGAGCTGCGATGTCGCGGCCGGCAAGTCGTCGAGGACCTGGCCCATGGCCTGGCGAATCAGCGCGATGTTGGCCTGGGCATCGCTGCCGAGGCGATCACCGATCAACCCGGCCACCGGCGCACTGAGTTCGACGAACGAGCGGTTGAAGTTCTTGCCGCTGCCCAGTTCGAAGCGCCCCATGTGGCTGCCTTGCAGGTGCTGGTCGAGGCCAATGGGATTGGCCACCGGCACCAGTTCGACCACCCCCTTCAATTGGCCCTGTTGCTCAAGTTCGGCCAGGCGCTTTTTCAACTCCCAGGCCGTGCGCATGCCCGGCAGTTCGTCGGCGTGCAGGCTGGCCTGGATGTACACCTTGCGCGTGCCCGCGCCATAGCGAAACACGCTGAGGGTGCGTTCGGTGCCCAGGTGGCTCCAGGGAAGTGTGTGGTCGATGCGTTGCATAAAAACTCCTGAAAACAGAGAAACCTGTGGGAGCAAGCTCGCTCCCACAGGTTTCTTCTGCGCTGAAAAAATTGCACAAAAAAAATGGCAACCGCGCCAACGGTTGCCATTTTTTCAGCCCGCTCGTTTACTCGCCGTAAACGTCAAACTTGAAGTACTTGTCTTGCACTTGCTTGTACTTGCCGTTGGCGCGGATGTCGGTGATGGCTTTATTGAATTGCTCGGCCAGGGCGGTATCACCCTTGCGCACGGCAATGCCGGCGCCGCCACCGAAGTATTTCGGATCGTTGTACTCAGGGCCGACGAAGGCAAAACCTTTACCGGCGTCGGTTTTCAGGAAACCGTCGTCCAGGTTGACCGAGTCGGCCAGCAGCGCGTCGATGCGGCCGGAGACCATGTCCAGGTTGGCTTCCTGCTGGGAACCGTAACGCACCAGGACAATCCCCGCCGGTTGCAGCACTTCAGTGGCGAAGCGGTCGTGGGTACTGGCACGCAGGACACCGACTTTCTTGCCCTTGAGCTCGGTCAGCGGGTCCTTGACGTCGCTGCCTTCCTTCATCACGAAGCGTGCCGGGGTGTGGTAGTACTTGATGGTGAAATCGACGTTCTTCTTGCGATCGTCAGTGATGGTCATGGACGACAGGATGGCGTCGATTTTCTTGACCTTCAGCGCAGGGATCAGGCCGTCGAACTCTTGCTCGACCCAGGTGCACTTGACCTTCATCTGCTCACACAGGGCGTCGCCGATGTCCACGTCGAAACCGGTGAGTTTGCCGTCTGGGGTTTTCATCGAGAATGGTGGGTAGCCGGCTTCGATACCGATGCGGATCGGCTTGGCGTCTTCAGCCACGGCGGTCAGGGACAACATCGACAGTGCCAGGGCACCGAACATCACTAGCTTCTTCATTTATAACTCCTGTGTGCGGAGGCTTTTATTGGCAGCTTCGATTGGCAGCGTTCGGTCATCGCTTTGTGGGCGCAAACCGAAGTGGCCGGCAGTCTAGAGCGGCTACAGGAGGGTAAATTACGCCAAGGCGACAATTACTTATAAAAAAGTGGCACCAGGATGGCGCCCATGTGGTGAACGGGCCATGACGGCGCAAAGTCTGTCGGACATGCCGCTTTTTCACAGCAAACCTACAGCGTTTGCAGCTGTATCCGACAGAACGGGACGACTGGCGACGCCGGATGTTTTACGGCACATTGAGCGCCTTTGCGTCCTATCGAGAGTAGCGCGATGCCCACGTTGAACTTGATCCAGCACCACCGCGCCGAAGGTCCGGGTGCCATCGCCGTTTGGGCCGAGTCCCGAGGGCTGACGCTGAAGGTGTTTCGCGCCGACCTCGGCCAGTTACCGCCCGTCAGCGCCGCTCCCGTGATCCTGCTGGGCGGGCCTTATGAATCCAATGCCGGCCCGGCCTGGCTGGAGGCCGAACGACAATGGCTCAGAAGCAATCTGGATCTGGGTGGGGCCGTGTTCGCCATCTGCCTGGGGGCTCAGTTGCTGGCGTTGAGTCTCGGCGGGAATGTCCGGCGGATGGACCAGACTGAAACTGGCTGGACCACGGTGACCTTTATCGATGGGCAAACGCTGAAGGTGCTGGAGTGGCACGAAGACGCCATCGACCTGCCGCCTGCCGCGCAGCTGTTGGCCAGCAGTGCGCACTGTGCGCAGCAGATGTACCGCGCCGGGCCGGCGCGGCTGGGGTTGCAGTTTCATCCGGAGTGGAACGCCGAGTCGGTGGCCATGCTCAATGCGCATTTTGCCGATGAGTCGCCGTTGCCACGCGGGCCACAGGACAGTGCGGATTACGCAGCGGTGGCCGCGTGGCTAGAGGCGACGCTGGATGAGTGGTGGTTGGCCGCCACCAGCTGATCCAGATCAAAGCACATTCCTGTGGCGAGGGGGCTTGCCCCCGTTGGGTCGCGAAGCGGCCCCAAAAACTGCGTCTGCTTCGCAGCCGAACGGGGGCAAGCCCCCTCGCCACAATGATCAGCGGTGTTTGAAGATCAGCATTCGCAACCGATCGCAGCATTCACCGGGCACTGCTCGGCGACACTCAACTCAAACCCTTCATCCAGCCACCCGGTCACGCCGCCGATCATTTCCTTGACCGGATAACCCAGGGCCGCCAGTTTCACCGCTGCCTTGTTGGCGCCGTTGCAATGGGGGCCAGCGCAATAGACCACAAACAGGCTGTTTTTCGGATAACCGGCCAGACCTTCGGTGGTCAGCAAACGCCCCGGGATGTTGATCGCTCCCGGCACATGTCCACGCTCAAACGCCAGCGGGCCACGCACATCCACCAGAATGAAATCGACTTCGCCACCCTGCTGGCTGGCATGGACGTCGGAACAATCGGTTTCGAAGGTCAGACGGTTGCTGAAATGCATCAGGGCGATGGCCGATGGGGCGGCGGGAATTTCGCGAACCAGACTGGTCATGCTGTGTACTCCAAGGTATCGGTGGGTGTAGGAAGACTTTATCCGTCAGCCACTTGCGGCTAAAGTGGCGCACAAGACACTCACCGGGAACTTTCCGCCAAATGCACATCCCCCCTGGATTGGTCGCGATTCTGGCTTACGACGGCCTCTGCACGTTCGAGTTCGGCATTGCCGTGGAGATCTTCGGCCTGCCACGACCTGAGTTTGATTTTCCGTGGTACGAGCATCGTATCGTCGCTGTCGATCAAGGCCCGATGCGTGCCATGGGTGGCATCCAGGTCCTGGCCGATGGCGGTATGGAAATGCTCGCCGACGCCCGCACCATCATCATCCCCGGCTGGCGCGACCGCAGTGCCGCGGTGCCAGCAGAACTGATCGCCGCCCTGCGCCAGGCCCACGCGCGGGGGGCGCGGTTGCTGTCGATCTGCTCCGGTGTTTTCGTCCTCGCCGCCACTGGGTTGCTCGATGGGCGCGGTGCGACCACGCACTGGCGCTACACCTCGGAGCTGGCCGAGCGGTTTCCCGGCATCCTGGTGGACCCGGACGTGCTGTACGTCGATTCCGGCCAATTGATCACCTCCGCCGGCAGCGCGGCAGGCATCGATGCCTGTCTGCATCTGGTAGCGCGGGATTTCGGCACGCAGGTGGCCAACTCCGTGGCCCGGCGCCTGGTCATGTCGCCGCAACGCAGCGGTGGCCAGGCGCAATTCATTCCGACGCCGGTCAGTCCAGCACCGCGCAGCGATCTTTCCCGCGTCATGCAGTGGGCGCGCGAGCGCTTGCACGAACCACTGGAAGTGCGCGACCTGGCCAACAAAGCTGCGATGAGTGAACGCACGTTCCTGCGCCGCTTCACCGAGGCCAGTGGCCAGTCACCGAAAACCTGGTTGCAGCACGAACGCCTGGGTCGCGCCCGCGAACTGCTGGAAAGCAGCGACCAGAACACCGAGCAAATTGCCGAACGTTGCGGTTATCGCTCGGTGGAAAGCTTCCGGGTGGCGTTTCGCACGGTGGTCGGTGTGCCGCCGTCGGTGTATCGGGAGCGGTTTGGGCGTGGGGGCAGTGCTGGTTTTTGAGGTGTTCTCGAGGACCACTTCGCGGGCAAGCCCGCTCCCACAGGGAACTGCATTTCAAATGTGTGCGAGCTTGCTCGCGAAGGCGCCAGCCCGGTCACCTCAACTCTCAAGGCTTGCGCAATAAATAGGTATCCATGATCCAGCCATTGGCCAACCGCGCAGCCTTGCGCACCCGCTGGATTTCATCCGCCACATCCTTGAGCTTGCCGCTGATCAGGATTTCGTCCGGTGTCCCCAAATAGGCGCCCCAGTAAATCTCGGTGTCCTGATCCACCACCTGACGGTAAGCATCCTGAGCATCGAGCATCACCACCAGGCTGTCGGCATCGCTCACCTGCCCCGCCGCCAAACGCCGGCCTGTGGTGATTTCAACGGAGCGGCCAATCTGGTTGAGCGGCACCTTGTGCTGTGCCGCCAATGCCTGGACGCTGGTAATGCCGGGGATGACCTCGAACTCGAACGCGCACGCACCGCAGGACTGGATCGCCTGAAGAATACGAATGGTGCTGTCGTACAGCGCCGGATCGCCCCACACCAGAAAACCACCACACTGGCCGTCGGACAGTTCCTCGCTGATAAGCCGTTCGAAGGTCTGCTGCTTGGCCAGGTTCAGGTCGTCGACACTGGTCCTGTAGTCCACCTCACCGCGCTCGCGCTCCGGGCTGTGGGCTTCGACAAAACGGTAATCGCGGTCGGTGATGTAGCGCTCGCAGATTTCGCGTCGCAGATCGATGAGTTTGTCCTTGCTCTGGCCCTTGTCCATGAGAAAAAAAACATCGACCTGATTCAGCGCCTTGACCGCCTGCATCGTGATGTAGTCGGGATTGCCAGCACCTATGCCGATAACCAGGATTTTTTTCATCACGGCAGGTCCTCGGGTTCGGTGCCAACCAGCCGCAGCCGCCAGCAGCCATGGAACCTCAACTCGACCGCCGACAGGGGTTCGACGTCGATCAGGTTGGACGATGCCCCCTGCAAGATGTGCATCAGCGCGGCGCGGATGACAAAGGGATGGGTAATGGCAACGATGTGCCCTGGCGTCGACTGCAAGGTTGTCAGCCACGCCCCCACACGTTCCTCCAGTTGCAGCACCGACTCGCCATCGTGGGGCGCCGAAGCCGGGTCCACTAACCAATGCTGGAGTTCCTTGGCTTCAGTCTTTTGTAGCTCACCGATGCGCACACCGCCCCAACGCCCGAAGTCGCAGTCCTTCAGCGCATCGACTATCTCCGGTGCGCTGCCGAAAAGCTCAGCGGTTTGCCGGGTGCGCAATTCCGGACCACAAACAAGCCGTGGAGTACCCTTGAACTGATTGCAACGGGAAAGCCTGAGCGCTTGCCAATCCATTTCCAGAGGCTCGTCCAAAGGAAAACGCGCCAATTTCTGCGCGACGGTTCGAGCGTGGCAAATCAGGGTTAAACGGGTTGCCTGCACCAGGAGTCACTCTATGGGTGGAAAGGAACGTTGGCGTCAAGCGAGCGCCATTGCGCAATTGTGCCGCAAGAAAGCAGGCCCGAGGGGGGAATCCCACAGTGTCCGGGGTTTAAGTGGCAGGCATTAGGCCGGAGGAGTGTTTAATTTTCTTGTTTGAAACGGATACCTTCAGTCATTTCCTACCAGGCTTTCTGTCATGGCTGACCGCAACGAAGGTAATTGCCTACAAGACTTTACGACATCGGCGTAGCCCCTTGGCACAGGCACTTCGCCCCTTTTTCGGGCACCGCCAGACCGCGCAAAAATTAACTAGACAGGCAGTACGCGATAATTAAATACTCCTTTCAACGGACTGTTAAAACCTGTTCCCCCGCTCATCCAGCAGGAGCCCGGATGCCCCTTCTCGAACACCTGATCAATGCGTCTGGCCAGGCATCGCCCCCAGCCGAACCGTCCGTTCCTCGTTTAATGCAGTCAATCCCAAGCAGCATCTGACAAGAAAAAGCGTGGCGCCTGACAACGTTCAGACGACCAACGATTTAATGTGTGGAAAAACCGACAGTGATAGTCAGGTTCGGCTCAAGCCGCCGAATCGTTTGATACAGGGGTGTCTCCATGCTGGTCTTGCGTCCAGTCGAGTTGGCCGACCTGCCCCAGTTGCAGAGGCTGGCTCGTGAAAGCCTCGTGGGCGTCACATCCCTGCCCGACGACAGCGAACGGTTGCGCGGAAAAATCCTCGATTCCTGTGCGTCGTTCGACAAGGACGTCGAGGGTCATGGCCCGGAAAACTATTTCTTTGTGCTCGAAGACCTGGCGACGCAACACCTGGTCGGCTGTTCGGAAATCCTCGCCACGGCGGGGTACAGCGAACCGTTCTACAGCCTGCGCAACCGCCACTTCACCAGCGCGTCGAGGGAACTGAACATCGAGCACGGCGTACCGGCCCTGTCGTTGTGCCACGACCTCAGTGGCCACACCCTGCTGCGGGGCTTCCATATCGATGCCGCGCGGGTGCGCACCGCGCATTCCGAACTGCTGTCCCGGGCGCGCCTGTTGTTCATCGCCGCCCACGCCCGGCGCTTTTCCGAAACCGTGATCACCGAGATCGTCGGCTACAGCAGTGCTGACGGCCACTCGCCATTTTGGGACGCCGTGGGCAAGCATTTCTTCGATTTGCCCTACGTCGAGGCCGAACGCCTGTGCGGCCTGCAAAGCCGCTCCTTTCTCGCCGAACTGATGCCGCAGTATCCGATTTACGTACCGATGCTGCCCCAGGCGGCACAGGACTGCATCGGCAGCATCCACCCCGACGGCCAGGAAGCCTTCGATATCCTTGAACGTGAAGGCTTCGAAACCAACAGTTACATCGATCTGTTCGATGGCGACCCAACCCTGTATGCGCGCACGTCGGGCATTCGTTCCATCGCCCACAGCCAGTGCGCCGCCACGCGGCCGGGACCTGTGATCGATGCCCGCGGCAGCTTTCTGGTGAGCAACGATTCCTTGAAGGATTATCGGGCCATCGTCGCCGATCTTGATTACATCACCGGGCAACCCGTTGCGCTCGACGCCGCCATGTGCAAGGCGCTGAAAGTGACCGAGGGCAGCCCGGTCAGGCTGATCGCCCTGTGAATGCCCGCCAGATTCAACGCCCCAGCACACGCGAACAAGGAACAGCCGCATGATTGTCCGTCCGGTCCAGATCACCGACCTGCCCGCCCTGTTCACGCTGGTGCGTCAGGCCAGTCCGGGGCTCACCAGCCTGCCGGCCGACGAAGAACGCCTGGCCCACCGGATCCGCTGGGCCCAACGCACATTCGCCGGGCAGGTCGATCGCGCCGATGCCGATTATCTGTTCGTGCTCGAGGACGACGAGCAGCAAGTGGTGGGCGTCAGTGCCCTGACCGGTGGCATCGGCCTGCGCGAGCCCTGGTACAACTACCGGCTCGGACTGACGGTCAGCGCGGCACCGGACCTGGGGATCCAGCGCCAGATCCCGACCCTGTTCCTGAGCAATGAATTGACCGGGCAATCGGAAGTCTGCTCGCTGTACCTGCGCCCCGATCAGCGCCAGGGCAGCAACGGCCGTTTGCTTTCGCTCGGGCGCTTGCTGTTTGTGGCCGAGTTTACGCAGCTGTTCGGCAACCGCCTCATCGCCGAATTACGCGGCAGTGCCGACGAACGAGGTGGCTCGCCGTTCTGGGACAGCCTCGGCCGGCACTTTTTCAAGATGGATTTCAGCCACGCCGATCACTTGTCCGGGCTGGGCAACAAATCGTTCATCGCTGAACTGATGCCGCGCCAGCCGCTGTACACCTGCCTGCTCACCGAACAGGCCCGGGCGGTGATCGGCAAGGCTCACCCCAATACCGAGCCGGCCCTGAAAATCCTCAGCGCCGAGGGGTTTGCCCACAAGGGCTACATCGATATCTTCGACGGCGGACCGGTCATCGAGGCCCCGGTTTGCGAGATCCGCACCGTGCGCGACAGCCAACCACTGTCGCTGGCCATCGGCTCGCCAGACGATAAATCGCCCGTCTGGCTGATCCATAATCGCCGCCTGGAAAACTGTCGCATCACCTGCGCCCCGGCCAGACAGATGGGCAACAGCCTGGTGGTTGATCGCCTGACCGCCAAGCGCTTGCAGCTGCAACCCGGCGACTCGGTGCGCGCCGTGCCACTGCTTGATCAACGGCAACAGGCCGTGGCCGCGTGACTTATCAGCTTCATCGTTGCGACGTCAATCGTCCTTACCCAGTAAATTCGTCATCATTCTCTCCTTGCCCGCGTGATAGCCTTTTATTTCTTCGGCGTTGACACTTTTGCTCAAGCCCTTCCATTCCATTGGTGGAACTCATATGTCCAGGCTTTCCCATCAAGATTTGCGCCGCAACTTTCGCCAACTGTTCGCCTCAAACACCTGCTACCACACGGCCTCGGTGTTCGACCCGATGTCAGCGCGTATCGCCGCCGACCTGGGCTTCGAAGTCGGGATCCTTGGTGGGTCAGTCGCTTCGTTGCAAGTGCTGGGCGCTCCTGACTTTGCGTTGATCACCCTCAGCGAATTCGCTGAACAGGCTACCCGCATCGGCCGTGTCGCCCAGTTGCCGGTGATTGCCGACGCCGACCACGGCTACGGCAACGCGCTGAACGTCATGCGCACCATCGTCGAACTCGAACGTGCCGGCGTCGCCGCACTGACCATCGAAGACACCCTGCTGCCCGCGCAGTTCGGCCGCAAATCCACCGACCTGATCACGGTCGCCGAAGGCGTCGGCAAGATCCGCGCGGCACTGGAAGCCCGCTGCGATAAGGAAATGGCAATCATCGCCCGTACCCACGCCGGGATTCTGCCAGTGCAGGAAATCATCAGCCGCACCCGGCAGTACCAGCAAGCCGGGGCCGACGGGATCTGCATGGTGGGCGTCAAGGACTTCGACCATCTGGAGCAGATCGCCGAGCACCTGAGCGTGCCGCTGATGCTGGTGACCTACGGCAACCCGCTGCTACGCGATGACAAGCGCCTGGCCGAGCTGGGTGTGCGCGTGACCATCGACGGCCATGGCGCGTACTTCGCCGCGATCAAGGCGACCTACGACAGCCTGCGCGAGCAACGCCAGATCCTCACCCAGACCTCGGACCTGAGCGCGACCGAGCTGACTCACACCTACACGCAACCCGAGGAATACATCCGCTACGCGGAGGAATTCATGAGCGTGAAGGAGTGACGAATTAACCGACACACTGCCATCGCCTGACACACCGCCATCGCGAGCAAGCTCGCCCCCACAGGTTTTGCCGTGGACGGTCACACCGAGTTGAACAGTTCGCGATGGGGTTTCCCATTGCCGCAACAGATCACGCGGTTGCGCCCGGTGGTCTTGGCTTCGTACAGCGCATGATCGGCGTCATTGAGCCAGAGCGTCGCGTCGGCGTGGGCCGGGTTGAATGACGCCAGGCCAATGCTCAGGCTGACTTTCAGCGCCGGGTTCTGCTCGTAACCCAAGGTGGCGAAGCGATCGCGCAGGGCATCCATGACGACGGCGGCGCGGTTCAGGGGCAGGTCCGGGAGAATCACGCAGAACTCGTCACCGCCGTAGCGCCCGGCCACGTCGGTCGCCCGCAGGTTCTGCCTGAGCATTTTGCTCAACTGACGCAAGACGATATCGCCGGCGACATGGCCGTAGGTGTCGTTGATGGCCTTGAAATGGTCGATGTCGATCAGGGCAATCGCCCCGCCTTTTTGCTGGCGCTTGCAACGCTGAAACTCGACCTCCAACTGATCCTTCCAGGCGCCATGATTGAGCAGGCCCGTCAGGCTGTCGGTGCGGCTCAGTGCCAGCAATTCACGCTTCTGACGGCCGAGGGTATGGGCCTGGCGGAAGCAGATCCAGCCCAGCGCCAACGGATACAGGCACAACAAGGGCAAACAGGCATAGAGCTGCAACGGGCTGGTGGCAGGAATGAACGCCGGGGCGAAAATCTGCAAACCGACACCCACACCCAGCACTTGCGCGGCCGTCCCGGCCAGCAGGAAGCGCATGCCGCCGATGGCCACATTGTTCATGGCCATCATGGAAATGGTGGTCGCGCTGGGCAGTGGATTGAAATGCATCGCGGCAATCCAGAAGCCGCCGAGAAAGGCATCGATCAGCAGATTGCGGTGTTCGGCGTGGTAAGGCCTCTTGGCGCGGCGCGCCCATTGATAAGCCACGTGCGGCCAGATCAGGCCGTTGAACCACATGAATCCCCAGACCCAAGGCGCCGGATCGAGTGGATACATCGCCGCGCTCACGCACACCAATCCCAGGGCCACCCCCAGAATTCGCGATGTATAGAGCCTCCTGGCCAATGAAAAACCCTTTCCTCCCGTTTTTGTCATAGGGCCTCTGTGCCACTCGACGAAATGCGATAACAGCCTGTGCCTTTGCGCTGGAGTCTATCAGGGCGAGATTAAATAGCCATCACCGACTGGCAGGCTGAATATCGCGACATCACGCTCGTATAAAAGCAAAAGCCTCGTCTCCAGAAACGGCTATACATGAAAGAAGGGGATGATCGATGACCATAAGAGGAGGCCCATGCAGACCTTTCAAGTATTGATCATTGGCAGTGGATTTGGCGGCCAATGTGCTGCAATCAATTTGCTCAAGGCCGGCATCGACGATTTTCGCCTGCTCGAGCGCCGGGCGTTCTTCGGCGGCACCTGGTGCCAGAACACCTACCCCGGCGCGGCAGTCGACGTGCCCTCGCCGCTGTATTCCTTGTCTTTCGCCCCGTATCGCTGGACGCAAATGTTCGCCGAACAGGCCGAACTGCACCGCTACACCCGCCATGTGGTGGAACATTTCGGCCTGCGGGACAAGGTGGAACTGGACACGAATGTCGAGGGCATAGAATGGGACGACGCCTGCAAGCGCTGGATCGTTTACACCGCCGGCAAAGGCACGTTTTGCGCGCAGTTCCTGATCAATGCGACCGGGCCGCTGAGCCAGCCGGTGGTTCCGCACTTCGACGGGCTGGAGCGCTTTCGGGGCAAGACGTTTCACACCAATAACTGGGATCACAGCTACGACTATCGGCAAAAACGCGTGGCCATCGTCGGCAGCGGCGCCAGTGCAGCCCAGGTGATTCCGGCCATTGCCCCGGACGTCGGGCACTTGCATGTATTCCAGCGCACACCCCACTGGGTATTACCCCGGGCTGACCGCAGCTTCGGGCGCTTCCAGCGCTGGCTGCTGGGGCTCAAACCCGCCTACAAGCTGCTGCGCTGGGGCATCTACTGGCAATTCGAAACCCGGGTGATTGCCTTCAAGTATTCAAAGCCGGCAGTGCACATGGTCCAGCGCCAGGCCCTGCGTTTTCTCAAGCGCCAGGTACCGGACGCCGAACTGCGGCGCAAACTGACGCCGGACTACACCATCGGCTGCAAACGGGTGATTCTGTCCAGCACGCTGTACCCGGCACTGGCCCGCCGCAACGTGACGCTGCACAGCCGCGAACAAGGCATCGCGTCCATCGACGAAACCGGCATCGTTACCCGGGATGGCCAGCACATCGACCTGGACCTGATCGTCTGGTCCACCGGCTACGACGCCACCGACGGGGTGATTTCCTACCCGGTCACGGGCAAAAACGGCACCCGCCTGAAGGATGTCTGGGCACAGTACCCACGGGCCTACCTCGGCACTGCCCTGCCCGACTTTCCCAACCTGTTTATCGTCACCGGACCGAACACCGGCATCGGCCACACCTCGGCGCTGTTCATCATCGAATCCCAGATGAACTACATCCTCGATTGCATTCGCACCTTGAAGACTCAAGGTTTACGCAGCATCGAAGTTCGCCATGAGGCGGAACGTACCTACACTGAAATGATCCACCGGGAAATGGAACGTACCGTGTGGAAGTCTGGTGGTTGCCACAGTTGGTATCAAAGCAAGAGCGGTCATGTGATTGCCATGTTTCCAGGGTTCAGCTTCAGCTTTCATCGTTTGACCCGAGCGCTGAAACCCGCCGATCACATTTTGTCCTGAGCAGATAGAAAGGAGACGCGTGATGCTTTTGTTGTTCGTCGTTCTCGCAGTGTTCGTCGCCTGGAGCTGGCTGACCTACCCGGCCATCGGCTACTGGCTCTATGACTTGAACATGGCAGCCGAGGCCAAGTTGTACCGGCTGCACAAAATCGTCGTGCCCATCCCCGAGATGACCGTCTCGACCTGGCAAGGCGGGCCGTACGAAGCCACCAGCAGTGTGCTGATGCTCCATGGCTTCAGCGCCGACAAGAACCTCTGGCTGCGTTTCGCCCGGCACTTTGTCGGCAGCCATCGAGTGATCATCCCGGACATCGCCGGCCATGGCGAAACCGGCTTCAAGGCAGGTGGCGGCTACGACATCCCGCTGCAGGCCAAGCGCATGATCCAGCTGTTGGACGTGTGTGGCGTCGAGAAAGTCCATGTCATCGGCAACTCCATGGGTGGCTACATGGCCGCATGGCTCGCGGCCACTTACCCGGAGCGCATTGTGTCCGTGGCGCTGATCGACCCGGCCGGGGTCACCGCGCCCGAACCCAGTGATCTGGAGCGGCATCTGGCCAAGGGCCACAATCCGTTCCTGATTCACTCGCGAGAAGAGTTCAAGCGTTTCTACGCCATGACCATGGCTTCGCCACCCTGGGTACCGAAGCTGGTGCTCGATGCCGTGGCCCAGCGCTATGAACAGTCCCGCGAGGAGCTGGAAGAAATCTTCCGGGATTTCCGCGCCAGCCCGCCGATGGAACCGCACCTGCCCGACATCAGCGCCCCGGCGCTGTTGCTGTGGGGGCGCAAGGACCGGCTGATCGATGTCAGCAGTGTGTCGGTCTGGAGCAAGGGCATCGTTGATCTACGCGTGCACATCTGGGACGCCATCGGGCACATGCCCATGGTGGAAGCGCCTACCGGTTCGGCGCGCCTGTATCGCGAGTTTTTGGCATCGCTGCGTTCGGAGAGCCCACAGGATCAAAGACTGCACTAGGGGCGTTCGCAGTCCTTTGCAGAATGAAGTTCGTCAGAAACTTCGTTTGTCGGCGTCGCGTAAGGCTGCGATCTTTCGTCCATCCTTTACGTCACCGCACCAGGAATCCTGTTCATGAACCACCCGAACTTCGTCAGCCCTGACCTGATCCGCCAACGCTTCTCCAAAGCGATGTCCGACATGTATCGCGAGGAAGTGCCGTTGTACGGCGCGTTGATGGAACTGGTGGAACAGACCAACCGTCACGTACTGGACAGCGACCCGCAAGTCGCGCAACAGCTCACGAGCACCGGCGAAATCGAGCGCCTGGACCTGGAGCGTCATGGTGCGATCCGCGTCGGTACGGCCGATGAACTGGCGACCCTCGCCCGCCTTTTTGCGGTGATGGGCATGCAACCAGTGGGCTACTACGACCTGACACCGGCCGGCGTACCGGTGCACTCCACGGCTTTTCGCGCGGTGCATGAAGCATCGTTGCAGGTCAGCCCGTTCCGGGTGTTCACCTCGCTGTTGCGCCTGGAATTGATTGAAGACCTGGAACTGCGCGCGTTCGCCCAGTCGATGCTCGACCGGCGCTCGATCTTCACGCCCATGGCCCTCACCCTCATCGACCGTGCTGAAACCCAAGGCGGCCTGACCGAGCCGGAAGCCTCGGCGTTCGTCCAACAGGCCCTGGAGACGTTTCGCTGGCACCACAGCGCCACCGTCACTGCCGAGCAGTATCAGCAGCTCAGCGCCCAGCATCGTTTGATCGCCGACGTGGTGGCGTTCAAGGGCCCGCACATCAACCACCTGACACCACGAACCCTGGACATCGACATCGTCCAGGCGCAAATGCCGGCCCATGGCATCACCCCCAAGGCGGTGATCGAAGGCCCGCCCCGCCGCCAGTGCCCGATCCTGCTGCGCCAGACCAGTTTCAAGGCCCTGGACGAGCCGATTGCCTTCACCGATCAAAACGAGGCTCGCGGCAGCCACAGCGCCCGCTTCGGCGAGATAGAACAGCGCGGTGCCGCCCTCACGCCCAAAGGCCGTACCCTTTACGACCGCTTGCTCAATGCTGCGCGGGATGAACTCAAGGACTTCCCCAACGAAGCCAATGCCGCGCGTTACAACGCGCTCATGGCCCAGCACTTCAGCGAATTCCCTGACAGCTGGGAAGGCATGCGCCAACAGCAACTGGCTTACTTTCGCTACTTTGTGACGGAAAAAGGCCTGACTGCGGGCGACCTGGAAAACGCCGCCCTGGAAGACCTGCTCAGCGGCGGTTACCTGCGGGTTGAACCGCTGGTGTACGAAGATTTCCTGCCGGTCAGCGCGGCGGGGATTTTCCAGTCAAACCTGGGGGATACGGCGCAAACCCGTTATGGCGTGCATTCCAATCAGCAGGCATTCGAAAAGGCCCTGGGGCGCCCGACGATTGATGAACTGGAACTGTATGCCCAGAGCCAGCGGCGTTCGATCGAGCAGTGTTTCGCCGCATTGGCCGATGTTGTTCACGTTAATGAAAAGCATGACTGAACGACTTCTCACCACTCGGCAAAAAAAGGGTTCTTCGCGCAGTCCCGGGAAAGACAGATAACGCAATACCTGTAGGAGCCGGCTTGCCGGCGATGGACTCCAGTACACCGCGTTTATTCAGTTCGAACGCGTTATCGTTAACGAACATCGCTGGCAAGCCAGCTCCTACAAGGGACTGCGTCCTGGTCGAGAATCACGCAACCCCGGGAGAGACAGATAACGCAATACCTGTAGGAGCCGGCTTGCCGGCGATGGACTCCAGTACGCCGCGTTTATTCAGTTCGAACGCGTTATCGTTAACCACCATCGCTGGCAAGCCAGCTCCTACAAGGGACTGCGTCCTGGTCGAGAATCACGTAACCCCGGGAGAGACAGATAACGCAATACCTGTAGGAGCCGGCTTGCCGGCGATGGACTCCAGTACACCGCGTTTATTCAGTTCGAACGCGTTATCGTTAACGACCATCGCTGGCAAGCCAGCTCCTACAAGGGACTGCGTCCTGGTCGAGAATCACGTAACCCCGGGAGAGACAGATAACGCAATACTTGTAGGAGCCGGCTTGCCGGCGATGGGCTCCAGTACGCCGCGTTTATCCGGTTCGCACGCGTTATCGTTAACGACCATCGCTGGCAAGCCAGCTCCTACAAGGGACTGCGTCCTGGTCGAGAATCACGCAACCCGGGAGAGACAGATAACGCAATACCTGTAGGAGCCGGCTTGCCGGCGATGGACTCCAGTGCGCCGCGTTTGTTCAGTTCGCACGCGTTATCGTTAACGAACATCGCTGGCAAGCCAGCTCCTACAGCACCGCGTTTATCCGGTTCGCACGCGTTATCGTTAACGACAATCGCCAGCAAGCCGGCTCCTACAAGGGACCGTGACCACGCTGAAGATGAAGTGACCTCCAAACCAGTGAAAGTCCCAAAAAAAAGGGCGACCTGCAGGTCGCCCTTTTTTTTATATCCGAAACTTTCAATACAGCCAGGAAAGTGTTCGCCCAGTGCACTGGCCTCGGCAATCCATGCACTGGTAAAGAGCCTTACACTGGGCGAACGGAGGGTATTTTAGTAGAAGTGGCTAAATATGTCCGTGCGCTAAAGATGAAATTTATCGACACCATATTTAATAAAATGTCGACTCAAATCCAATCCCGCAACGAACCACAAACTCACCAGCTCGAACATACGAGTTGATTATTCCTGTACAAAACCTGCACAAAAACAATCAACCCGTATAGAGCCGATACTCAATATTAGTGCTTGCTGGTCACCGTCAATATGTCGGTGTAAACCACGTTCACGCTTTGCCCGACTTTCAAGTCCTTGAGCTTGGCCTGGACTTCAGGTCGCTTGACGTCAACCGTCTTGGACTTGCCTTCCGGGTTTTCAAAGGTCACCTGGTTTTTCGCCAAGTCAATGTGGGTAATCTTCAGCTGCACTTTCACCTGACGATAAGCTTCGCCGCCAGGGTTGGCGCTACCTGGCGCTGCGCGGATTTCGCCGGTGGCTTCGGCGGTGCCGGGCAGGCCTTTGTCGACATCGGTGTCGAGGTAGGCCGCAACGGCGCTGGTGACCGTGATGTCGACCGTATCGCCGGCCTTGAGATTGCCGAGGTTTTTCGCCTTGTCGGTCAGTTGCACAGGGAACTCATTACCCTGCGGGCCTTTGAGGACCACGGAATGGTTCGCGGTATCAACCGAAACGACGGTGGTGCTGACCTGATCAGCCACCACGACTTCGGACAAGGGGATATCGGCGGCAACCGCGCCAAAACTGGCGGCAGACAGCAAGGTTGCGAGGGTAATGGCTTTGGTCAGTGCGTGGCGTTTCATAAGCAGAACTTTCCCTGTGATAGATGGCGACAGACGGCGTTGAAGACAGGCTCAACGCCATGTGTGCGATGAGCATAGACGCTGTTCGGCGAGTGGTCGCCGCGAGTCGCTGATTTTCTAATACCCGGTCATTTCCAGATATCCGTTCCCAGCATGGCTGCCACTGAGGCGCACCGGGCCTTCCCAGTACGGTATGCGCAAATCCATCCAGGCCTGGGGATTGAGTGCGGTGAGGGTGATATCAAGGTGTTTGGCAGGGATTTTGATCGACCAGCTAACGGGCATTTCGCGCCCGGCCACGCTGGCGCTGTCCTGCGGCGTGAGGCTCATGTCGCTGGCGTGCAGCAACTGCGTCTGCCCCTGGGCGTCGATCCAGGTGCCGGTGAGGTAAGGCGCTCCGTCCTTTTGTCGCATGCGATACAGCATCACCTGCTCGCCGCTGTCCAGGTGCAGGGAGAACCAGTCCCAACCGGTCTGATTGCTCGTCAGGGGCTGGCTGCTCCATTCGCGGTCGAGCCAGGCCGGGCCGCTGACCTGAAAGGGCTTGCCGTCGATTTCCACGGTGCCGCTGGCCTGGAAAAACGGCTGGCTGTAGTAGTAAGAGGCCTGCCCCTGTTCGGATTTCTGACTGAACCCCTGCTCCCCCTGAAGCACCATTGGACCTGTGGAGGTCAATCGCAACCGGTAGCTGAAACGCTGGTCGCGGGCGCTGAGCAGCACGTCGGCCAACGGGTTGTCGGCTGTCGCCTGGCTGCTCAACTGCCAGTCGTCGATCCACGCATTGAATGGCGTGAGGCTGACACCGGCCTGACCGACGCCGCCACGGGCATAGCGTTCAGCCGCGTGATGCACCGTCGCCGACGTTACCGCCGCGTGGCCGAGCCAGATCGTCTGATTCTGCCAACCCACCACCTCGGGGGTGGCTTTCAAGGCGCTGCGGAACAACGTCCATTGCGCGCCGAATTCATGCCCTTGATCGTCCTTCAAGTTGGCCGTGAGGTACCACCATTCGATGCGAAAGCCGTCGTGCGGGCCGTGATCCGCCGGGAAGCTGAACACCCGACCGGGGACCACCGGGGTGAACGCAGTCGCCTGGTTGCCCAGCCCGGCAAAGCCCTTTTCCACCGGCGCCGGTTTATCGCAACCGCTGGCCAGCAGCGCCAGAAGCAATACGCAGGCCTTAATCTTCATGGGCAAACGTCCGCAGCAGATCCGCCGGTTGCGTGCGGTACAAACGGTACAACGGCCAGGCCGAGGCCAGCAGCGTCGCCACCAGCGCCAGCCCCATCAATTGCAACAGTTGCAATGGAAACAGCCGCAACGGCAGGCGCCAGCCAAAAGCCTGCACATTGATCACCGTGTCCAGGCACCACGCCAGGGCGATGCCCAACGGCAACGCCAACACCAGGGTCAGCAGCGCCAGCAACCAGGTTTGCCCGAGGTTGAGCAACATCAGATGCCGACGCGTCACACCCAGTGCCCACAGCGGCGCCAGTTGCCCGAGACGGCTCTGGCTTTGGGTCAACAGGCTGATGAACAGCGCCACGCCGGCCACGCACAACGTCAGGCTGTTGAGCGCGGCGGTGGCGGCGAAGGTGCGTTCGAAGACTTGCGTGGACCAGCCCTTGAGCCGCGCCTGATCGACGATGCGGCTGTCGTCCAGGCTAAACCGCGCCTGCAATGCGGTGACGAACGCCGGGATCGACACCGGTTCGATGCGCAGGTTGAAGCGGTTCGGTGTCAATTGCGGCCAGCCGCGCAGCAGATGATTGATATTGACCAGAATATGGCCCTTGGGATTGCCGTAGTCGGCGTAGATCCCGACGATCCGTGGCGACCAAGGGCCGGTGGGCGTCGGCAGTGTCAGGTGATCGCCAAGTTGCACGCGCAGGCGCCTGGCCAGTTGCTCGCTGAGCATCACCGCATCGTCCTTGGCCAGTCGCTCCCAAGGGTTGTCGCCCAAGGCTTCGAGCAACGGCCAGTGCTGACGATAGGTCGGGTGGTCGATGACTCCGGACAGGTCGGTCGGCCAGCCCTGCAACTGGATCGACACCTGCCAGGTGGGCAGCACCGCCGCCAGTTGCGGCTGCTGGTTGAGCCAGCTGTGCAGCTCCCGGGCCTGGGCCGGGTTCTGTGGGTTGAGGTAAAGCTCAGCCGTCAGCCGTTGTTCGAGCCAGTCGCTGAAGGTCTGGCGAAACCCGGCGGTCATGCTGCCGGCCCCGATATTCGCCGCCATGGCCAACAGTAGCGCCATCAACGCCAGACTCAAGGCCGGCAGTTGCTGGCGGCAATCGGCGACAAACCACTGGCCAAGCACCGAGCGGCTGTGCTGCGAAACGAAACCGAGCAGCGAACTGAGCACCACCGGCAACGCCAGCGCGGCACCGATCAACAGCGCCGCCATCAACACGAAGCCGCTGATCAGGCTGTCGCCGAAGATCAGCGCCAGCAGCCCGATCACCCCGGCCATTGCCGCCACCCAACCCTGACGGCGCAACCAGCGGGCATGGGCCTGATGCCAGGCTTGCGGGTCGGCCAACGCCAGCAAGGGCAACCGCGCTGCCCGCAACAAGCTGTTGGCACCGGCCAGCAGCGCCCCGATCAGACTCAGGCCGATGCCACTGAACCACCATAAAGGGCTAAGGCTCAACTGCCCCGCCACTTCGGCCCCGTACAAACCGCGCAGGCTGGCGGCGACATCCGGTAACAGCATGCCGGCCAGCAGGTAGCCGCTGACCACCCCGGCCACGCCGCCGATCAGGGCCAACCCACCCAGTTCAACAGCCAGACAAGCGATCAGCATGCGCGCACTCACGCCACAGGCTCGCAAGGTCCGGAGCAAGCCGCGCCGCTGCTCCAGCGCCAGCCCGATGGCGGCGTGCACGATAAACAGGCCGACCACGAACGACAGCACCCCCAGGGCCTCAAGGTTCAGGTGAAAGCTTTCGGTCAGGCGCGCCAGGTTGTTTTCTTCACCGGCGCGCTTGAGTTGCAGCTGCCCCTTGAACGCGCCCGGCAGCGACGCGGTGAAATCCTTCGGTAGCAGCAGACGCGACAACTGCTCCGGCAACCCCAGGATCCGCTGGGCAAAACCGATGTCCACCAGCAGCACGCCGGGTGCCATATCGACCTGTACATGCAGCGGTGGTAGCGCCACACCCGCAAGGTTCTGTGGCCGTTCACCCTCGCGCAAACCCAGTGCCTGCAAGGTCTGCGACGATATCCAGGTAGTGCCCGGCGGACTGAAAAAATCGACCACCTGTTCAATCGCCAGGGCCTGCCCGGCCACCGCCGCACCCGCTGGCAGCGACACCGGTTCGATGCCCATCAGTTGCAGGCGCTGCTCTTCACGGCCCTTGAGCGTGACCCGCCCTTGCAACACCGGTGACACCGGCCACCCCGCCCGGCGCAGATCGATAAACCATTGCTGGGGGAATGTGCCGCCACCGGGCGCACTGAGGCTGGCCTGAGGTTCGCCGCCGATCAACTGACTGGCGCGGGCATAGCTGTCGCGGGCCTGGCTGTTGAGTGCCTGGACGCCGGTCAGCAGACTGGTGGCCAGCCATAACCCGGTCAGCACACTGAAAAACTGCACCGGATGCTGCCGCCAGTGGCTGAGCAGCGCGCGCAGGGTTTCGCCGAAGATGCGCATGTCAGCGCTCACCCGCACCGGCCAGGCGACCACCGCACAGCAGCACTTTTTCCGCCAGCCGCGCCGCCACACCGGGACTGTGGGTGACCATCAACAGGCCGGTGGGACTGTCGTCGAGCAACTCCAGGAGCAACTGCAACACCTCGGCACCGGTGGCTTCGTCGAGGCTCCCGGTGGGCTCGTCGGCCAGCAGCAATGGCGGGCGCGACGCCAGCGCCCGGCCCAGCGCGACCCGTTGCTGCTGGCCGCCGGACAACTGTTCCGGGTAACGCCGCAGCAGCTCGCCCAAGCCCAGGCGCTGCACCAGATGCGCCTGCCAACGCGGATCATGACGCCCCGCCAGACGCGCCTGAATCGCCAGGTTGTCTTCGACCCGCAAGCTGCCAATCAGGTTGAATTGCTGGAACACCAGGCCGATTTCCGTACGGCGCCAATTCGCCAGTTGCCCTTCATTCATCTGTTCCAGGCGATGCCCGCCACTGCGGATGCTGCCGCGATCGACCTTGTCCAGCCCGGCGATCAGGTGCAGCAAGGTGCTTTTGCCACTGCCTGACTCGCCCATCAGCGCCAGGCTGCTGCCGGGCTTGAGCGTGAGGTCGACACCTTGCAGCACCGGCAGCGGCCCTTGCGGTGTGGCGTAGCTTTTGAAAACGCCGTGGACTTCAAGCATGGGTCAACCTGCTGGATATGCGTGGCCCAAGGATAGCGGCCCTGAATGGTTTTTGTCCGGTGACGATCATCGCCTCGCCCGCCCATCGCCCTACCCTCGAGGCTGGTCTAACCATAACGATAAAAACGGAGACGCCATGCCTCGTTTCACCTTGAGCCCTCGTGGGCTGCTCGCTTGCCTGATCACCGCCTGCCTGGCGCAATCGGTAGTCGCCGCCGATGCACCGGTCGCGGCCAGCTCGCAGACCACGGCGAGTAACGCCGCCGTGCTGCAACAACTGCCCTTCACCGACCGCACCGACTTTGAATCGGTCTCCAAGGGTTTGATCGCGCCGTTCAAGGGCCAGGTCAAGGACGCCTCGGGCAAGGTCATCTGGGATATCCAGGCCTACGATTTCCTCGCCAAAGACAAGGCCCCGGATTCGATCAACCCGAGCCTGTGGCGCCTGGCCCAGCTCAACGCCCATGCCGGATTGTTCGAAGTCAGCCCGCGGTTGTATCAGGTGCGCGGCTTCGACCTGGCGAACATGACCATCATCGAAGGCGATGACGGGCTGATCATCATCGACCCGCTGACAGTGGCCGAAACCGCCAAGGCCGCACTGGACCTGTACTACCAGAACCGCCCGCACAAACCGGTGGTGGCGGTGATCTACAGCCACACCCACGTCGACCACTTCGGCGGCGTGCGCGGCGTGATCGACGAGGCCGACGTCAAGGCCGGCAAGGTCAAGGTGTTCGCTCCCGCCGGCTTCATGGAACACGTGATGAGCGAGAACGTCTACGCCGGCACCGCCATGAGCCGCCGCGCGCAATACCAGTTCGGCAGCCTGCTGCCCCGTGGCGATCATGGCCAGGTCGATGCCGGCCTGGGCAAAAGCTCGCCCAATGGCGGCACCGTCACCCTGATCCCGCCCACCGACCTGATCGACAAGGAACTGGAAACCCGCACCATCGCCGGCCTCGAGGTGGAATTCCAGCTGACCCCGGGCACCGAGGCACCGGCGGAAATGAACCTGTACCTGCCGCAACTGCGTGCCTTGTGCATGGCGGAAAACGCCACGCAAATGATGCACAACATCCTCACCCCTCGCGGTGCGCAAGTGCGTGATGCCAAGGCCTGGGCGGAGTACCTGGACAGCAGCCTGGCGCGTTACGGCAACAAGAGCGACGTGTTGTTCGCCCAGCACAACTGGCCGACCTGGGGCGGCGAACGCATCCGCACCTTCCTCGCCGACCAACGGGACATGTACGCCTTCCTCAATGACCGCACCTTGCACCTGCTGAACCAGGGCCTGACGCCACTGGAAATCGCCGACTCGATCAAGAAACTGCCCGGCAACCTGGACCAGAAGTGGTACACCCGTGGCTACTACGGCTCGCTGAGTTTCAACACCCGCGCGGTGTATCAGCGCTACATGGGTTTCTATGACGGCAACCCGGCCAACCTCAATCCGCTGCCACCCGTGGAAACAGCCCGGCGCACGGTCGAGGCCATGGGCGGTGAAGCGGCGGTGCTGGAGAAAATGCGTGGGGCGATCACCCAGGGTGACTACCGCTGGGCGGCGCAACTGGGCAATCAAGTACTGTTCGCCAACCCCGACAACGGCGATGCGCGCAAAACCCAGGCCGAGGCCCTGGAGCAACTGGGTTATCAAAGCGAAAACGCCACCTGGCGCAACATGTACCTGACCGGTGCCATGGAACTGCGCACCGGCGTGCCGCCGCACTCTGGCAGTTCGGTGTCGGTGGACATGGTGCGGGCGATGAGCCCGGAGATGTTCTTCGACTACCTGGCGGTTCGCCTGGACAGTGAAAAGGCCGTGGGCCATGACCTGACCCTGAACTGGACCTTCGAGGACCAGAACAAGGACTTCAACCTGACCCTTCGCAATGGCGTGCTGACCCACCGCACCGGGCTCAATCCCCAGGCGGATGCCGGCGTGAGCATGAGCAAGGCAACCCTGGAGCAGATCAGCCTCAAGCAACTGGACTTCCCGACGGCGATCCACAAAGGCCTGATCAAGTTGCAAGGCAATGGCAAGAAGCTTGGGGAGTTGATGAGCAGCCTCGATACCTTTTCGCCGCAGTTCAATATCGTCACGCCTTGAGCGGATGACGCGGGAAACCGCGTCGCCTTCTTCGCGAGCAGGTCGGATCGCCGCACCGTCACTCCCACAAAGATCCATGTCGTGCACAGCATTTATGAACGACACACACCAACTGTGGGAGCGGGCTTGCTCGCGAAAGCGGTGTGTCAGGCAACGATGATGTTGAATGTGATGCCGCCTTCGCGAGCAGGCCCGCTCCCACACTGGATCTGTGTCATTCACAATTACTGTGAACAGCCCGGAACCCTGTGGGAGCGAGCCTGCTCGCGAAGGCGGCCTGGCAGCCGCCCCGATACATCACGGGCGAACGAAACCCGCAAACAGGCCGACCGGTAGGTCGCCTCGCTTTTGCTTTGGCTTTTGATCTTCTTGCCCCCTCGAGAGGCCGAGCGCAGGTTCTGCGCAGTGGGCAACCCGGCATGGATGCCGGGTTAGCCGCCCTCGGCCATGGATGGCCGATGGCGGCGGGCCCACGGAGCAGGACCGGAGCAAGGGCATGCCGAGCCTAGGCGAGGCACCGAACGACAGGGGCAAGAGCCCTTTGGTTACTTTGGGCTGGGCCGGCATTCCGGCTTTTCCAAAGTGACCCGCTGTAAGAGCGGAACCCTAAGTGGCCGTTACCGCAGCAATGGATATGGACACCCGCAAGCCAGCGTCGAATGACAGACCTTCGCGAGCAGGCTCGCTCCTACAGGGTCCCCGTTGTGCACAAAGATTTTGACCGGCGCAAATCCTCTGTAGGAGCGAGCTTGCTCGCGATGCTCTTTAAGCAGACACCACTTCAACCACCGGCATTTGCCAGCGTTGATCGACCACCCGCTGCCCGGGTCCATACAGGCGCAGGACCAGGCTGAACGCCCCGCTTGCCGGCGTCGGCAACCAGTTGTTCTGCGCAGTTGGAGCGGTATTCTGCAGGATCAACGTCATCCCGCCGTCCGCGTCCATCTGCAGTTGATCCCGGCTGCTCAGGCAGTAGCGATTGATCGGGTTGGCCACCAGTTGCCGGTCCGGCAAGTCATACAAGGTCAGCGACCAGAACTCGCTGGCTGGCGGCAATTGTCCCGGTGCGAAACGCAGGCGATAGCTTCGCCCGCCTTGCAAGGGTTGCCCCTGATTGTCCAGGCGAGTGCCGGTGTAGAACGCCTCTTCCACGCTGTTGCCATAGATGCCGACATTCGCCGCGACGGCGCGGTTGAGGTAATTGCCGTTCAGCGCTTGGCGAGTGCCGAACAGGCCGAGGGTGGTGCGTACCTGGCTCACCGCGGTTTGCAGTTGCGCCTGGGCGTCCTGAATCCCGGCGAGCAGCGCGTGGCGCGTTGCTTGCGGCAACGTCGTCGGGTCGAAACCCTGGCCGGGCACGATGCCGATCCGCGCAAAGCGTGCACGCAAGGCTTGCTCGGACGGTTGCGTCGGACACAGGCTGAGGATCTGATTCAGCGCCGGAATAAACTCCAGCCCCAACCCGGTCTTGCTGTCCCAGGGTCGCCAGTCAATCGCCGGCGCAGCCACGGGCGGTGCACTGCCGATGTATTCGTGCAACGAACGCAAACCGTACTGCTTCTGCAAGGCACGCACCGCCGGCAAGTCCCCGGCGTTTTTCAGGCCCGTGCGCCCCAGCACCATGACGATTTCAGTTTCACTGCGCAGCACGGCCTTGACGCCATCCGGTGTCGGGCCTTGCCAGCCGGGTCCGGCGATCAGGTAGTTGCCCGCTTCGCGGCCGGTGCTGAGCACGCCGACATAGGCAAAGTTGTGGGTGTACTGGTCGACCAGTTGAAGCACGTAATAGCGGTCGTCATCGACCGCCGGCACGCTCAACACCTGCGGTTCGCTGCGCAGGTCGAGCCAGGCCCAGGAGTACGGCGTGTCGTTGTTCGGCGTGACGATGTCGCGGTTGCTCGGGGTGAACAACTCGCTGTAGTGGCGAAAGCGGTTAAAGCCGCCAACGTACTCCGGCGCGGACGGGTTGAGCGCCTGTTTTTCCATGGTCTGGTAATGCATGAGCATCGGATAAGCGTAGATCCACGCCTGCTGCGCAATGGCCCGAGGGTCATCGGAATCAGCAGCCAGCAACCAGCGCGGAAACATCAGACCACCTCCCAATACCCCCATGCTGCCCAGCACCCGGCGGCGACTGAAAATCAGGTTCATGATTCGATCCTCGTTATCGTCGGCAACTGATAACTCCCGTCCAATGCCCCGCCTTTGGGCAAGTACAGGCGCAACAGCAGGTTGAACGGACCTTGCGGCGTCGGCAGCCAGTTGCCCTGCGGCGCAGCCTTGGGCGCATCGGCTTGCAGGATCAAGGTCAAGCCGCCGTCGGCATCGTATTGTAGACCAGGGCTGCGATCGCCCAACGCGTACCGCTGGACCGGGTTGGCGGCCAGCAGCTGGGTTTTGCCGTCATACAGGGTCAGCGACCAGAACGCATTCACCGGCGGCAATTGCCCGGCGGGGAAATGCAGGCGATAGGCGTGCTGGCCGTCGAGTATCTGCCCCCGGGTATCGTGCAGCGCCATCGGGTACAACGCCTCCGCCGCATCGTTGGCGTAGATGTAGCGCCAGGCGACCGCGCCGCGGGTGAGGTCATCGTCGCCATACTTGCCGACGTTGGACGGTGACGGGAACCAGCCCTGCTGCTCCACCGACAGCTGGCTCGACGCTGCGCGCACCTGTTCGCGACCGGCTTCGGCGCCTTGGGCGATGGCTTCGTCCAAATCCGCCGGTGCCTGGAATGCGACGCCCGGTTTCACGCCAATGGCAGCGAAACGGGCGAGTTTTTTCTGCTCGGCGGCGGTCCATTGGTGCAGCGGTGCCAACGCATTGAAGGTGCTGAACAGCGCCTGCGCCGGCCCTTGTTTGGTGTCCGTATACGCTGGCAGTTGCAGCGGTGCCAACGGTTCAGGCGTCGCGCCGCCGCTCACTTTTGACAGCGGTTGCAAGGCGTAGCCCATCAGCACTTGCGCGGCGTCTTTCTGATCCGCTTCGCCTTTGACCTCGGTCCGCCCCAACAGGAATACCAATCGGCTCGGCGAGCGAATCACACCGCTGAAACCCGACGGCACTTCACCCTGCCAATCCGGCCCGGCGATCAAGTAGCGCCCGGCCTGATCGCCCGTGGCGCGAGTGCCGATGTAGTCGAGGTTGTCGGTGCGCATGTCGACCAGTTGAAAGCTGTAGTAGCGTCCCTGCACCGCCGGCACGTCGAGCACCACCGGCTCGCTGCGCAGATCGAGCAAGGCGCGGGAATAGAAGGTGTCGTTGTTCGGCGACACCACTTTGGTGTCTTGCGGCCCGAGCAGGCGCGCCTCGCTGTAGAGCCGGTTGAACGGCAGTTTGGCGGCGATGGCGCTGAGCACTTTGTCGTGCTCGGCGGTGGCGTAGGCGAATACATAGGCCTCCTGCGCCAGGGCTTTCGCTTGCTGCTGATCGAGGTTTGCGGCGTGAACAGTGCCCAGGCTCGCGCCCAGGGCCAGTGCGGATATCCAATTGCGCACGGTAGATCTCCTTCCAGATAAACATCAGTAAACACCATTCCCTGTAGGAGCCCGGCTTGCCGGCGATGGCGTCCGCAATATCGCCATCGCCAGCAAGCCGGGCTCCTACAGGGGATTTGTGGTGCTCCTGGGAAAACGGTTTACTTGGCCCACCGCCGCAGATCCGACGGGGTGTAGTCGTCGGTCTTGGCGGCGAAGCCCACGCGCATCGGCTCGGTCTCTTCGTTGGCCAGGCCGCCGGCGTAGTAGCGTCCGGAGATCAGGTCGTACGAAGTTTCCAGCACGTTGTAGGTGAAGCCATGGTCGTACTGTTGAATCGCGTGCAGTTCACCGCTGCGCCACAGTTCGCCGCGGCTGTCGTACTGGTCCGACTGGGCGATCTGCCAACTGTCCTCATCGACATAGAAGCGGCGCTTGGCGTAGATATGCCGGGCACCCGGTTTGAGGGTCGCTTCCACCACCCACACGCGGTGCTTCTCGTAGCGGGCCAGATCCTGGTTGACGTGGTTGGGCTGGATCACGGCGTCGTACTTGAGGTCGCGGCTACCGATCTTGTAGCTGTTGTAAGGGATGAACAGCTCCTGCTTGCCCACCAATTTCCAGTCGAAACGGTCCGGCGCGCCGTTGTAGCCGTCGATGTTGTCGGCGGTGATCAGGCCGTTGCTGTAACGGGCGCTGTTGTCGTAGGCGATCATCGGTGCACGGCGCACGCGGCGTTGCCCCGGTAGGTATTGCCAGGCCGAACGTGGCTCGGCGACCTGGTCGACCGGCTCATGCACCAGCACCGCTTCGCCGGAAAGACGCGCCGGTTCCAGCACCCGGCTCTTGAACATGAACAGGATGTTCGAGTTGGGTTCCAGCCCGCCCACGGTGTCGGCGAAGTTGATCAGCGACTGATTGCGCACGTAGCTGGTGGCGCCGTTTTCACGCACCAGCGCCGAACTGCTGATGCGCTCGTAACTGCCGCCGCGGTAACGGGTCATGTGGTTCCACATCACCTCCAGACCTTCGGTGGGCAACGGAAACGGAATGCCCCTGGCGTAGTCATGCAGACCGTTGCCGCCATCGGCCATGCTGGTTTTGGCGACGTTGTCGCGGCTCGCCGCGAGCACATCCTTGGGCAGGTTGGCGCTGCGATGGGTCGGGTAGATGTTCATCTTGTAGGTGTCGGGAAAGCGCTTGAACAGCGCGACTTGCCCGGGGCTGAGAAACTTTTCGTACTGCGCCACGTTCTTCGCCGTGACAGTGAACAAGGGTTTTTCAGCGGCATACGGATCGCTGTAGCCGCCCTTGCTGTCGACAGTACCGGCGTTACTCGCCAGGCCACCGGTCCAGGCCGGAATGCTGCCGTCGGCATTGGCCGCCATTTCCGAGCCCATGGGGGTCAGGGTCTTGCCCAGAGCCGCCGAATCGGTGCCTTTAGCCTGGGCCAGACCGACGGTGCAGGCCAGGGCCAGCACGCACAATTGCATACGCATAACGGTTCTCCTTAGAAGTCTGCCTTGAAGCTGACGGATGCGAAATCGCGGTCGTCGAGGGTGCTGTAGTCGTTGGAACCGAAGAACGCGTTGTAGGCCAGTTCCACGCTGTAATCGTTCATGTAGACGCCGGTCAGGCTCACGCCCAGCGCTTGCTGGCCTTCCTGGAACGGCCCTTGCGGATCGTAGGAATAGCCCGAGACGTCATGCCGCCAGTTAACCGCCGGAATCAGGTTGATGCCCGGCAGCACGTCGCTGTATTCGAGGCTGGCGCGCAGGCGATAACCCCACGACCAATCAGTGGCAAAGCCCTTGTCGGTGCAATATTGGTTGGTGACGCCGGAGGCCACGGTGTTGCACGGCGTGCCGTTACGCGGGGCACTGCGGCCAAACGCGGCGTTGCGGCCCAGGCGCTCGTCGCCCAGATCGTCGATGTGCACGACACCGGCTTCACCGAACAGGCTCAGGCGCGTGGCACCCAGCACGTTGTCGATGGCCTGGGTGGCCGAGCCGGTCAACTGCCAGACACCCTTGCGCTCCCACGCATCGAACTGGCTACCATTGGTGGTGCTGAAACCGGGCGGCAACTGCACCCAGGAACTGCCCCCCGGGCCGGAAATCACCGCGACGTTGACGTCGGGCGCGTTGATTCCAAGCGGCATGTTCGGCCGGTAGCTCAGCTCACTCGCCAGGGAAATCCCGGTGACCGGCTCGACACCGTTGAGGCTGATGCCGTACAGGTGAATGTTTTCCGGGAACGCCGCCGCATAACTCGGCGCCTGGACGCCACCGGGAAAGGTGCCGGGCAAGGCGGTGTTCCTGGCATTGAGGGTGAAATACGGCAGGCGTGAGTGATAGTTGATGTAGTAGAACGCCGCTTCGGCATCGTTCAACGCCGGGATCATCTGGCGCAAGGCGAAACCGAACTGGCCGTTGTCGGACGGTGATTCGTTGCCCCGAGACGTGGCGTACAGACCGGCGGCCTGCATCTGTTGATCGGTCTGCACCTGGCTCAGCTACAGCGGCCCGCAGCCCGGCTGGATCACATCGCTGCTGGCGAAAAAGGTGCCGCAACCATCGAGCACGCTGGGGCGCCAGTTGTACTGGTAGAAACCTTCGAGGTTGGTGGTGTCGGTCAGGCCGAAGCTGAAGGAGACCATCTCCACCGGCAACTGGCCTTCCTTGATCTCCACGCCGGGACGGTTGAACGCCGAGATGTCCAGCGGGTTGATCACGTTGATGCCGTTCTGGATCAACAGCGCTTCGCCCCAGGACAACACCTGGTTACCAACCTTCACGCTCAGCGGATGCTCAGCCACCTGAAAGTCTTTCCAGACGTAGGCATCGAGCACCTGGAAGCCCTTGAACTTGGCCAGGTCATCCCAGCCCGAATCATCGAAATCCTTGAAGCGGCCATTGCCGGTTTCATAAGCATGGTCGTACCAATATTTGAAACGGATGAACGCGCCCTGGCCCTGGCCATCGAGACTGAAATCGGTGAGGCCCTTGAACAGTTGCGAGATAGGGTCGCCTTTCTCGAAGTTCAGCCGGTTGTCGTCGGCGCTGACGCTGCTGCCATTGGCATTTACGCCCTGGGCCTGCAAGGCGTTGGCGCGGGTCATCAGGCTTTTGTCGGGGCTCTGTGTCGACCAACTGCTGCCCAGGCTCAGGCTGGTCTTGGTCGACAGGCTCCAGTCTTCGTTGAGGTCAAAGGTGGTGGCGTAGGTCGGCCCCGTGAATACGGCAAGAATCGCCAGCGCAAGGGGTTGCGGGCGGGTATGGCCAAGCCGGTGAAGTCGTTGGCGGACTCCGGCTGTGGCCGAGCGTTTTTTTATCATTATTGGGCTCCGGTCAGGTTTGCTCAGCCCGAACACGGTGCCCAACTATCGGCCGTGACACGCAAGCGATGGCCGACAAAAAATAATCATCGAGGGGGCTGCGGGGCGGGAGGCATGAGTGTCGGATGTGCCTGCGTCTTCGCGAGCAGGCTCGCTCCCACAGAAAAGCGAAAGAAAAAGCGGCGTACACCCACGCCTCTCACCACTCATCAGGCCGAGCGTTAGCTCGCCTGCAGCGCTTGATCCACCCGCCACCTCGGAGCGAGGGGCCGGGCGCCAGGGGCGAGTCATACCGAGCGTTTTTTTGCTTGGTTTTTTAGGCGCTTGTTAAAAGTGGCTAGCCGTAAGGGCGAAACCGCCAGCCGCCGTTCCTAAAAAACGGATATGTACCCGGATCCACAACCTGATTGGCCAGTCCCGAAGTCAGCCAAAAAAGTCCGACAATTGTGCAGGACAGCCGCAGCACGCCCGTACTAAGCTCTGCGCTTCATTTCATCAAGGACGATTCATGAAGCGCTTTGCCGTTTGCCTGCTGTACTTCCTCACCTTCAGCGCATGCGCGGCTGACCTGAACCTGCTGACCGACAACCATCCGCCACTGCATTTCCAGCAAGGCGGCGAATTGACGGGGTTTGGTGTGGACGTGGTGCGGACACTGGCCGAGCGCACCGGAGATCGCGTGCACCTGCAACAACTGCCATTTCTGCGGGCCTTGCATGTCGCCAGCAGCGAACCGGCCACCGGGGTGTTCACCGTGTTGCGCACGGCCGAGCGCGATGGCCTGTACCAATGGGTCGGCCCGTTGCTGGACGTCGAAACGGCCCTGTATTCCGCCGACAGCACCCGCCAGCCCGTGCGCAGCCTGCTGGAAGCCGGCAGTCACGGTGCCATTGCGGTGCCGCGTAAATGGCTGGCCTACAACTATTTGCAGAAGCAGGGCCTGGACAATCTGTATGGCGTCGAAACACCCGAGCAGATGATGCGCTTGGCGCGTCTGGGGCGTGCCGACTATGTGGTGGCCGACACCTTGTCCATTGCCACCCTGGCCCGTGAAGAAGGCGTGCCGCCCAGCCAACTGCACTACCAGATCTCGTTGATGCGGCAAGGCAGCTACATTGCGTTTTCCCTGAAGACCGATGCCCACCAGGTGGCGCGCTGGCAACTAGCGCTGGAGCAGATGCGACAGGACGGAAGCCTGGAGCGACTCAAGCAACGCTGGCTGAGCCCCAACACACCGCGCTGAAGTCCAGAATGGACGGCTAGCGCACAAGCCGCTCGGCCAACGCCTTGGCCTGGCTCGCCACATCGGTGACGGCGGTACTTTCCCACCACATGCCGCGCAACGGCGGGCCCATGGCAAACAGACGGCGGGCGGGCTGTCCCTCGGCGTTCACCACCGCGCCATCGACCTCTGCCGCAATGCCCAAGGCCAGCGGCCCCGGCCGCACCAGGCCACGGTCGAGCAGTTGCCGGGGCAACGGCCGCGCGACCCGGCGCCAGTCGTATTCGATACCGCTGGAGTTGATCAGGGCAGCACCGCTGACCACACAGGTCTGCGCCTCGCCGCGCCGTCGAAGGCGGATACTGACGCCGTCGCCCGTTGAAGGCTCAAGCCCCTTGAACGAAGCCGCGTGAATACGCAACCGCCCTTCTTTATATAAGCGCTCCACCAGTTCGGCGCTCAAGGGTGGTGAGCGGTGGTGATGGCTTTCCCACCACGGCCGTACATGCCGCACGAACTGCTGCCGCTGCCTATCCGTCGCCTGATGCCACAAGCGGCCGATATGGGCTCGCACCGTGTCCAGTGGTGCCTGCCAGTCGATGCCCTGGGCGATGGCCTCCTGGCAGTGTCGACGCAGTTCGCGCATCAACTGACGAGGGGTGCGGATGCTCTGGTCCTGCGCGAGAAAATCCACCCAGGCTGGTGGCTGGCGGCGCACATGGGGCAGCAGGCCATGGCGGGAAAACACTTCGATCGGTCCGCGATGTCCGGCCTGTTCCAGGGAGACCACGGCGTCGACCATGGTCAGGCCCGAGCCGATGATCATGACCGTCGCTTGCGGATCGAGCCTCTGCATGGCTGCCACGTCCCACGGATCGAGGGCGGCGGCGTTCAAGCCGCTGGATTGGGTTTGTGGCGTGCGCGCGGCGGGAAACATTCCGGTGGCCAGTACCGCAAAAGCGCCCTGCAAGCATCGGTCATCGCTCAAGGTCAGTTGCACGGCGCCGGCATTGGCTTGCAAATCGACCACCTCGGCCTGCACATGCTCGACTGTCGAACCGTTCAATGCACCCACCGCCTGCGCTTCTGCCAGGCGCTGTCGGGCGTACAGGCCGAAAATCCCTCGAGGTGGAAACAGTTCGCTGATTGGCACGTGCTGCTGATCCGATTCCGGCCAGCCACCCGCCGCGATGTATTCGGTCAGCCATTGGGTCAGATCGTCGGCGTTGTCCGGGTCGACACTCATCCGCGCCGCGTTGCCGTTGAGCGTGTGGCCCAGCTCCACCGCGCTGTAGGCTTCGCCCCGCCCCAACTCGGCCCGGGGCTCGATCACCAGCACCCGGCGCTGGCCCGGCAAACGCATCAACTGCGCCGCCAGCATCGCACCACTGAGGCCGCCGCCGACAATCAGGATGTCAGCATCATTGGTCAAGGTCTGGTCCATCGTGCTCTCCCGGTTCAGATCACCACATTACGCACAAACTTCGCCGCCACCGCCCCGTCGTTGCGGTAACAGTGCGGCTGGTTGCTGGCGAACATGAAGAATTCACCCGTCGCGATAATCTGTGGCTGTTCGCCGAGCATAACGGTCAGGCAACCTTCGAAGACATAAATCTGCTCGCTCCAGCCATCGGCATCCGGCTCCGACGGATACACCTCGCCCGGTTGCAGGCACCACTCCCACTGCTCGACTTCGCGACTGGCCTGGGCCTTGGAGAGCAACACGGCCTTGCTGCCGGGGATCGTGCCAGTCCAGGCCAGTTCATTGATACGGCTGGGGTCGCGGGCGTCGGGCGCCTGGATCAAATCACTGAAGGCAACGTCGAGGGCTTCGGCGACCCGGTCTAGGGTGGTCAGGCTGACATTCTTTTCCCCCGCCTCGATCGCCACCAGCATTCGGCGACTGACACCAGACTTTTCGGCCAGCGCCGTCTGGCTCAGGTCGGCGGCATGACGCAAGCGACGGACGTTTTGACTGACGTGCTGGAGGACCGAAGCCCGTTGGGTAGAATCTTTGTGCACTATATTGCTCACTGAGTGGGGTTGGGCAGTATACTGCGCAACATTCGGCGCATTGTGCGTCCCCCTCCAGTAGCGTGCAAGGTCATGACGTCGGTGAACTCCCCAAAGGCTTCCTCCCGTTTTACAAGGTTCAGCAAGGCCGAATGCGTGCTGGTGCTGATCACGATGGTCTGGGGCGGTACCTTCCTGCTGGTACAGCATGCGATGACCGTCAGCGGCCCGATGTTTTTCGTCGGTCTGCGCTTTGCCGCCGCCGCTTGCATCGTCGCCCTGTTTTCCTGGCGTCACCTGCGCGACCTGACCCTGTTCGAACTCAAGGCCGGGTCGTTTATCGGCGTGGCGATCATGCTCGGCTACGGCTTGCAGACGGTCGGCCTGCAAAGCATTCCCAGCAGCCAGTCGGCATTCATTACCGCGCTGTACGTCCCTTTCGTGCCGTTGCTGCAATGGCTGGTGCTGGGGCGGCGACCGGGGTTGATGCCCAGCATCGGCATCATGCTGGCCTTTACCGGGTTGATGCTGTTGTCCGGGCCGTCCGGTGCGTCGTTCAATTTCAGCTCCGGTGAAATCGCCACCTTGATCAGCGCGGTGGCCATTGCGGCGGAGATCATCCTGATTAGCACCTATGCCGGCCAGGTCGATGTGCGCCGGGTGACGGCGGTGCAACTGGCAGTCACTTCGGGGCTGTCGTTCCTGATGGTGGTGCCAACCAACGAGGCGATTCCGGACTTCTCCTGGTTGCTGCTGTGCAGCGCGCTGGGCCTTGGTGCTGCGAGTGCGGCGATCCAGGTGGCGATGAACTGGGCACAGAAAAGCGTGTCACCGACCCGCGCCACGCTGATCTATGCCGGTGAGCCGGTGTGGGCCGGGATTGTCGGGCGCATTGCCGGGGAACGCCTGCCGGCGATTGCCCTGGTCGGCGCCGGGTTGATTGTGGCGGCGGTGATTGTCAGCGAGTTGAAGACCAAGGGTAAGGCTGCGTCGGTCGAAGAAGAACTGGAGCGGGAAACACAGGGTTAAGCCGTAGCTCCTGCTTTGCTTGTTGAATAGCTTTCGCGAGCAGGCTCGCTCCCACAGGGGAAACGCATTCCCACTGTGTGCGAGCCTGCTCGCGATGGCGTCAGCACAGGCGAAAACCCTCTACCAGAAACAATGTGAATCAGGGCTTTTCCGTCTACCGTGTAGGATTCTGCGACAGCTTGGCGTTTGGCGATCCGGGAGCTGGCACGTATGATGCTTCACAAACTTCCGCAGATTAGAAGCCTATGTCCCTGATAGTTCTACTGCTTCTGCCTTTCATAGGCAGCTGTTTGGCGGCCGTGTTGCCGCACAATGCACGTAACGCCGAATCCCTGCTGGCTGGCCTGATCGCCCTGATCGGTACCCTTCAGGTCGCGTTCCTGTACCCGCAGATCGCCCATGGCGGGGTCATTCGCGAAGAGTTTACCTGGCTGCCCAGCCTGGGCCTGAACTTCGTCCTGCGCATGGACGGATTCGCCTGGCTGTTCTCCATGCTGGTGCTGGGCATCGGCACCCTGGTTTCGCTGTACGCCCGCTACTACATGTCGCCGAACGATCCGGTGCCGCGCTTCTTCGCGTTTTTCCTGGCCTTCATGGGCGCCATGCTTGGGCTGGTGATCTCCGGCAACCTGATCCAAATCGTGTTTTTCTGGGAGCTGACCAGCCTCTTCTCGTTCCTGTTGATTGGCTACTGGCACCATCGCGCCGATGCACGGCGCGGCGCCTACATGGCGCTGATGGTCACCGGCGCGGGCGGTTTGTGCCTGCTGGCGGGGGTCATGCTGCTCGGCCATGTGGTCGGCAGCTATGACCTGGACAAGGTCCTGGCCGCCGGCGACCTGATTCGCGCCCATGCCCTCTACCCGATCCTGTTGCCCCTGATCCTGATCGGCGCCTTGAGCAAAAGTGCTCAATTCCCCTTCCACTTCTGGCTACCCCATGCCATGGCCGCGCCGACGCCCGTGTCGGCGTACCTGCACTCGGCGACCATGGTCAAGGCCGGGGTGTTTCTGCTCGCACGGCTATGGCCGTCGCTTTCGGGCAGTGAAGAATGGTTCTACATCGTCAGCGGCGCCGGTGCCTGCACCCTGTTGCTCGGTGCGTATTGCGCGATGTTCCAGAATGACCTCAAGGGCTTGCTGGCCTACTCGACCATCAGCCACCTCGGCCTGATCACCCTGCTGCTCGGCCTGAACAGCCCGCTGGCCGCCGTCGCCGCGGTATTCCACATCCTCAACCACGCCACGTTCAAGGCTTCGCTGTTCATGGCCGCCGGGATCATCGACCACGAAAGCGGCACCCGCGACATCCGCAAGCTCAGTGGCCTGTACAAGCTGATGCCGTTCACCGCCACCCTGGCCATGGTCGCCAGCGCCTCGATGGCGGGTGTGCCGTTGCTCAACGGCTTCCTGTCCAAGGAAATGTTCTTCGCCGAAACCGTGTTCATCAATGCCACGCGCTGGGTCGAGTTGAGCTTGCCGATCGTGGCAACGATTGCCGGTACTTTCAGCGTGGCTTACTCCCTGCGTTTCACCGTGGATGTGTTCTTCGGTCCGCCCGCGACCGATTTGCCTCACACGCCCCACGAGCCACCGCGCTGGATGCGCGCGCCGGTCGAATTGCTGGTGTTCACTTGCCTGCTGGTAGGGATCTTCCCGGCCCAGGTGGTCGGCCCGCTGCTCGCGGCGGCGGCGCAACCGGTGGTCGGCGGCACGCTACCCGAGTACAGCCTGGCCATCTGGCACGGCCTGAACGCGCCGATGATCATGAGCCTGATCGCCTTGTCCTGCGGCACTGCGATCTATCTGCTGCTGCGCAATCAATTAAAGCGCGGACGCTTTAACCGCCCGCCCGTCATTGGTCGCCTGGACGGCAAGCACCTGTTCGAATACGTACTGGTCGCCAGCATGCGCCTGGCCCGTCGCCTGGAGCCGCGGATTGGCACCCGGCGCCTGCAAATGCAGTTGTTCCTGGTGGTACTCGCCGCTGTGCTGGCCGGGTTGATCCCCATGCTGCACAGCAGCCTGCACTGGGGCGACCGGCCGAAGATCCCGGGATCGATCGTCTTCGTCACCTTGTGGTTGCTGGCCATCGCCTGCGCCCTTGGCGCGGCCTATCAGGCCAAGTATCACCGTCTCGCGGCCCTGACCATGGTCAGCGTCTGCGGCCTGATGACCTGCATCACCTTCGTCTGGTTTTCCGCGCCGGACCTGGCCCTGACACAACTGGCGGTCGAAGTGGTGACCACGGTGCTGATCCTGCTGGGCCTGCGCTGGCTGCCACGACGGATCGAAGAAGTCTCGCCGCTGCCGGGCAGCCTGCGCCGGGCGCGGGTGCGGCGTATCCGCGACTTGCTGCTGTCGACCGCGGTCGGCGTCGGCATGGCGTTGCTGGCCTACGCCATGCTGACGCGCCAGACCCCCAACGACATTTCCTCCTTCTACCTGAGCCGCGCCTTGCCCGAAGGCGGCGGCAGCAACGTGGTCAACGTGATGCTGGTGGACTTCCGTGGTTTCGACACCCTCGGCGAAATCACCGTGCTGGTGGCCGTGGCTCTGACCGTGTACGCCCTGCTGCGCCGCTTCCGTCCGCCGAAAGAAAGCCTGCAATTGCCGGCCCAGCAACGCTTGCTCGCACCGGACGTGGTCACCGACCTGGTCAACCCGCGTCACGCCAGCGACACCGCGCTCGGCTTCATGATGGTACCGGCGGTGCTGGTGCGCCTGCTGTTGCCGGTGGCGCTGGTGGTGTCGCTCTACCTGTTCATGCGCGGACACAATCAACCGGGCGGCGGCTTTGTTGCCGGGCTGGTGATGTCGGTGGCGTTCATCCTGCAATACATGGTCGCCGGCACGCAGTGGGTCGAGGCGCAAATGAGCCTGCGGCCGCTGCGCTGGATGGGCACCGGGCTATTGTTCGCCACGGCCACCGGCCTGGGTGCGATGGTGGTCGGTTATCCGTTCCTGACCACCCACACCTGGCATTTCTCGTTGCCACTGCTGGGTGACATTCACCTGGCCAGCGCGCTGTTCTTCGACATCGGTGTGTATGGCGTGGTAGTCGGCTCGACCCTGTTGATCCTCACCGCCCTCGCCCACCAGTCGGTGCGGGGTCACAAAACCGCTGCCCAGCCCAAATCCGTTGCCGCCAAGGGAGCCGTCTGATGGAAGAAGTCATCGCAATCGCCATCGGCGTACTGGCCGCGTCCGGTGTCTGGCTGATCCTGCGCCCACGGACGTTCCAGGTGGTCATGGGCCTGTGCCTGCTGTCTTACGGCGTCAATCTGTTCATCTTCAGCATGGGCAGCCTGTTCATCGGCAAGGAACCGATCATCAAGGACGGCGTGCCGCAGGATCTGTTGCACTACACCGACCCATTGCCGCAAGCCCTGGTGCTGACCGCGATCGTCATCAGCTTCGCGATGACCGCGCTGTTCCTCGTGGTGCTGCTGGCCTCACGGGGCCTGACCGGCACCGACCATGTGGACGGCCGGGAGCCTAAAGAATGATGGCGATGACCCACCTGATCGTCGCCCCCATTCTGCTGCCGCTGCTGACCGCCGCGATCATGCTGATGCTCGGCGAGAAGCACCGGCCGCTCAAGGCGAAGATCAATCTGTTCTCCAGCCTGCTCGGCCTGGGCATCGCCGTGGCGCTGTTGCAATGGACACAAACCACCGGTGTGCCCGGTTCCATCGGCGTGTACCTGCCGAGCAACTGGCAAGTGCCGTTCGGCCTGGTGCTGGTGGTCGATCGCCTGTCGGCGCTGATGCTGGTGCTGACAGGCATCATCGGCGTCAGTGCCCTGCTGTTTGCCATGGCACGCTGGGACAGCGCCGGTTCGAGCTTTCACGCGCTGTTCCAGATCCAGTTGATGGGCCTTTACGGTGCGTTCCTCACCGCCGACCTGTTCAACCTGTTCGTGTTCTTCGAAGTGTTGCTGGCCGCGTCCTACGGGTTGATGCTCCACGGCTCGGGCCGCGCGCGGGTGTCGTCGGGGCTGCATTACATTTCGATCAACCTGCTGGCCTCGTCGCTGTTCCTGATTGGCGCGGCGCTGATCTATGGCGTCACCGGCACCCTGAACATGGCCGACCTGGCGGTAAAAATCCCCCTGGTGTCCGAAGCCGATCGCGGCTTGCTACATGCCGGCGCGGGGATTCTGGCCGTCGCATTCCTGGCCAAGGCTGGCATGTGGCCGCTGAATTTCTGGCTGGTGCCGGCCTATTCCTCGGCCAGTGCACCGGTGGCGGCGATGTTCGCGATCATGACCAAGGTCGGCATCTACACCTTGCTGCGCCTGTGGACGCTGCTGTTCTCCGCTCAGGCCGGGGCATCGGCATTCTATGGCGGTGACTGGCTGATCTACGGCGGCATGGCAACGATCGTCTGCGCCGCCATTGCGATCCTCGCCGCGCAACGCCTGGAGCGCATGGCCAGCCTGAGCATTCTGGTGTCGGCGGGTATTCTGTTGTCGACCATCGGTTTCGCCCAGCCGAACCTGGTCGGCGCGGCGCTGTTCTATCTGTTCAGCTCGACCTTGGCGCTGAGCGCACTGTTCCTGCTGGCCGAACTGATCGAGCGCTCGCGCTCGGCCAACGAAGTCCTGCTCGAAGATGAAGCCGAACTGCTGCCCCGACCATTGGAATCCCTGCATCCGCCCAAAGGCACCAACCTCGACGACGAGCAAAATGCCGTGGTCGGCCAGGTGATTCCCTGGACCATGGCGTTTCTCGGCCTGAGCTTCATCGCCTGCGCCTTGCTGATCATCGGCATGCCGCCACTGTCCGGGTTTATCGGCAAACTCGGGTTGATCGGCGCCCTGCTCAACCCGCTTGGCCTTGGCAACAGCGGTGACGAACCGATTTCCAACGCCGCGTGGGGCCTGTTGGTGTTGTTGATTTTGTCCGGGCTGGCATCGCTGATTGCGTTCTCGCGTTTGGGTATCCAGCGCTTCTGGACGCCTGCGGAACGCCCCTCGCCCCTGCTGCGACGCTTCGAATGCGCGCCGATCTTCGCGCTGTTGGGGTTGAGCATTGCGCTGACCTTCAAGGCAGATCCGCTGCTGCGCTACACCCAGGCCGCCGCCGATGCCTTGTACAACCCGCAGCAATACGTGATGGCGGTACTCGACACCCGCGTCGAACCGAACCCGTCGGCCGACACGGCCCCGCAGGAGGTGCAGCCATGAAGCGCCTGTTTCCTGCGCCCTTGCTGTCGCTGGCCCTGTGGCTGCTTTGGCTGTTGCTGAACCTGTCGGCAAGCCCCGGCAATCTGCTGCTGGGGGCAGTGCTGGGGTTTTGTGCGCCGCTGATGATGCGCAGGCTGCGCCCGCTGCCGGTGCGCATCCGTCGTCCCGGGGTGATCCTGCGCCTGGTCCTGGTGGTCGGGCGTGATGTGCTGGTGTCCAACCTCGCCGTGGCCTGGAACGTACTCAATGCCGGTCGCCGCCCGCCACGCTCGCGCTTCATCAAGGTGCCACTGGACTTGCGAGACGCCAACGGTCTGGCCGCGCTGTCGATGATCACCACGGTGGTGCCCGGTACGGTCTGGTCGGAGCTGGCGCTGGACCGCAGCATTCTGTTGTTGCACGTCTTCGACCTGGACGATGAGGCGCTGTTCATCCAGCACTTCAAGGCGACCTACGAACGTCCGTTGATGGAGATCTTCGAATGAGCCCGTTGCTGTCGAACGCGATCCTGCTGAGCCTGTTCTTCTTTTCCCTGGCGATGATCCTGACTCTGATTCGCCTGTTCAAGGGCCCGTCGGCCCAGGACCGGGTCCTGGCGCTGGACTACCTGTACATCGTCGCGATGCTGATGATGCTGACGCTGGGTATCCGTTATGCCAGTGATACGTACTTCGAGGCAGCGCTATTGATTGCACTGTTCGGTTTCGTCGGCTCGTTCGCCCTGGCGAAGTTTTTGCTGCGTGGTGAGGTGATCGAATGAATACGCCATTGTCGTTGTGGGTGGAAATCCCGGTGGCGGTCCTGCTGGTGCTCGGCAGCCTGTTCGCATTGATCGGCGCCACGGGCCTGCTGCGCATGAAGGACTACTTCCAGCGCATGCACCCGCCGGCCCTGGCCTCGACGCTCGGGGCCTGGTGCGTAGCATTGGCTTCGATCATCTACTTTTCGGCGCTCAAGTCCGCGCCGGTACTGCACGCCTGGCTGATTCCGATCCTGCTGGCGATTACCGTGCCGGTGACAACCTTGCTGCTGGCCCGAGCCGCGCTGTTCCGCAAACGCATGGCCGGGGATGATGTGCCGGCTGAGGTGAGCAGTCGGCGGAGTGAGAGCGGTAGTTAGACCAAGGATTTGTATTGACTGGGCCGGCCTCATCGCTGGCAAGCCAGCTCCTACACGGATTGCGGTTGTTGACGGAATTTTCGTATACCCACAAATCCTGTAGGAGCGGGCTTGCCCGCGATGAGGCCAGTATTGCCACCACAGAATGTCGATCAATCAAACCCAGGCCACCGCCAACAACCCTGCCCCCAGCACCACACACAACGGCGAGTAAACCCAGGTATCGAGCCGGGCAAATTTCGAGCCTTTGACCTCCTTGAAAAAACCCACCAGCTCCGAATCGCCAATGGCCCGGGCAAACAGCAAAATCGCAATCGCGCTGATCACCCACTGCAACGACCAGTGATGCAAGGGTGGCAGGCACCAACCCACGCGCAAGCACACCAGCACGGCAATCGACAGCAGCCCCCCTGCCACCACCAGCGTGATCCAGCCTCGTGGTTTGAACGCCGGCCTCAGTTGTGCGCTGCCCTCCTGCGGTACTTGCGGGACCACCGCCACCGCCGCCCACTCACCACCCAACGCCCAATACACATGCACCAGACTGATCACCGCGAAGATCGTCACCAGCCATTGAGCCAACAGCAAGGTCATGATTCAGAGATCCTGGAAAGGGATTTGAACAGAACAGGCTAGTCGGCTTTTCCTGAAGTGCGCGAGCAAGTGCAAGATCAAAAGTTCATACCGGCGGCCGCTCACATTCCGGCGGAGACTTTATCCGCCACGTCCTTGGGCAACCAGGCCCGCCAGACGTCCGGATGAGCCTTCATGAAGGCCTCTGCGGCCTGACGCGGCGGCGTATGTTTCTCACTCATCTGCGCCAGCGCTTTGTTCAGGGAGTCGATCGGAAACTCGACCTTGGCGAAGAATTCGGCAATCTGCGGATATTGTTTCTGAAACGGAGTGGACACACCGATCGACAGCTTGGAGGCCAGGGAACGGGTCGGCTGTGGGTTGGGGTTGTCGGCGTCGGTCAAGGTTTTCCAGGCTTCGGCGTCGAACGGTGGTTCTTCGAGTTGAATCAGCTTGAAGCGGCCGAGCAACGGCGTGGGCGACCAGTAGTAAAACAGCACCGGCTTGCCACGATGAATTGACGAAGTGATTTCGGCATCCAGTGCCGCGCCCGAGCCGCTGCGGAAATTCACGTAGCTGTCGTCCAGCCCATAGGCCTTGAGCTTCTGCTTGTTGACCACTTCTGAGGTCCAACCGATGGGGCTGTTGAGGAAACGTCCCTTGGTCGGGGCTTCCGGGTCCTTGAATACATCTTTGTATCGCGGCAGGTCGCTGACACTGCGCAGGTCCGGCGCCAGCGGCTTGATACCCTTGGCCGGGTCGCCCTTGATCACATACTCCGGCACCCACCAGCCTTCGGTAGCGCCCTTGACCGTGTCGCCGAGGCTGACGACCTTGCCTTCGGCTTCCGCCTTGACCCAGACCGGGCTGCGACCGGCCCACTCTTCGCCAATGACCTGGATGTCGTTGTTGGCCAGCGCGGTTTCCAGGGTGATGGTAGTGCCCGGCAAGGTATCGGTCGGCAGCCCGTAGCCCTTCTCGACAATGATGCGCAGGACATCGGTAATCAGGCTGCCGCTCTCCCAGTTCAGGTCGGCGAAATGGATCGGCGTCTGGGCGGCAAACACCGGGGCGGGTGTCGCCAGCAAACCGCAAGTGGCCAGGACAGCGGCCAGCAACCGTCGAAATCCGTTCATGCTTTTGCACCTCGTGCTGTTCACAGCAATAGCAGGATGGCCTGGCAGTAGACCGCGAAGCCTCTGAATACTCAGTCCAATGACTGTAGTAGAGGTTCCTGCTTTCGAGGTGCGTGGATCAGATTTCGGAAGTTTCCTGCAAACGCATCAGCTCTCGTCTGACCATGCTGGCATATTCCGCCGGTTGCAGTTGGTAAAGCCGTGACGCCACCCAATTCAGCCAGGCCCCTTGCAGAATGGTCTTCTGCTCGAACAGCCGCCGCGCTTCGTCTTGAGCACTGGCCAGGTTCTGTTCGTGGAAGTCGGCGCGGGTCAGGGTCATCACTCACTGGCCTTGAAGGTCACCAGTTCGCCCTTGCGCCACTTGGCCGCTTTGGCGGTCACGGCTTTCAGGGTCTTGGTCAGGCCTTCCTGCAACTGCTGATGGGCAGCAAACACCATCACCACGCTGTGACCTTCCTTGAACACGATCCCCTGACCGTCGGCCGTGGTTACGAAGGCGTAGTCGCCAATGCCGTAAACCGTCAGCTTGATGTCGCGGAACTTGATGTCCAGTTTGCCGCCTTCGCGACTGGGCAGCACGGACGCGCTGAAATGATCGCCGACCTTGAGTTTGAGTCCGGGTTTGTCGTCCACCACCAGGGCTGATTCGGTGTCGATTTCGGCAATGTAAATGCCTTCAGCGTTCTGCTCGGTGATGTAAACGAAACGTGACTGAAACTGCTTGACCAGCTTTGCGCGCAAATCACCCAGCACGAACAAAGCATGCATATCGAGATTACTTACTGCCAAGGAAACATCCCCACATCTGAAAAATGGTGCCGTGCGCGAAAAATAGACGCACAGCCAAAAAAGCGGCAATGCCGACGGTGTAGCCAAAGAACCCGGATTGAAGTCCTGAATGAGCAGTGCGCTCATTCATCACGAAGCTTGAGAAGACTACTGGAACATCACTCGCGTCGTCCTGACTGGCGTTCGTCACAGGCTGAAGGAAAACACCCTTCCTGCTGCCAGAAAATTATGGACTATCAACTTCGGGGAAAAATCTCATCAAGATAAAATCTTTTCCTACATATCGTCCGCAAGAAATTGCTTTAGATAAACATCACTCACCCACCAGTGAGGGTGATTCTAGAGCAGCGATGCTCTTGGAGACTAGCCAAAACGACGTACATACGTCGTTAAAACCATGAAAAGGACTTCATATGTGCACGTTGACACACTTTGCCTATCCCCTGGAGCCTGACACAGAAACGCCAGCGTTCCTGCCCGCGATACGGTTCCGCCACCATGAACTACTGCAGGATGCTCCGTATCGCCCGCGATTTCAGGTGGTGATGGCGGGGAATGCCTTCTTTCATATCAAGGATATTTCTACAGGCTGCGTCAGAGGTTTCCGAGCCAGTCATAACGAAGCCTGTGCCCTTGCCCGGTTTCTTGAATCACACGCTTGACATGCCCCACCACGCTCATTGCCATCGACGTTTCGTCTGCCCGTTGACTTATCTCAGCCGTCGACGGGCAACTACTGCCATACTGCCTGCCCAACAAAACGGATCCGCAAAAATTCGGGTTGCGTTGACAACAATAATGCTTTGCCAGGGGAAGTCTGCAACGTGACGGAATTTGATATCGGCGAGTTTTTTATCCGGGGCGAAGCCAGAGAAGTCGAGGGTGAATTCCAGGCCGTGATTGTCATGCGCGCCAAACCACCGCTCAAGACCGTGACGTATCACCAGGTCGAAAAGGATCGCTGGTTCAAAACCCCGGATGTCGCCGCCATTGCGGCCCAGGAATCAGCCAGGGACCTCAAGGCGGCGGTCGATGCGGGTGCATTGAAAGCCTGATTGTCGGTTTGGCGGTCTATGCTCATCGTTGCGCTTGAACATCGCGTTCGAACTTCGCCCGTGCGGCGCCCTCGAATCCAGGGTACCGCGCTTCGCCCTCGACCCGACCGAGACCTGCAAGGAGATGAAGATGGAATCACCGACACACGACTTGAAAGGCCTGTTCGACCAGCTCGGCCTGGACTCCAGCCAGAAAGCGATCGACGACTTCATTGCCAGCCATTCCCTGCCCGATGACAAAAAACTCATCGACGCCGAGTTCTGGTCACCGCAACAGGCCGGCTTCCTCAAGGAACAATTACGCGAAGACGCAGACTGGGCGCGAGTGGTGGACGACCTGAACCTGCGTATGCACCAGACACACTGACAACCTCAATGCAGGCTGTCAGGCCTTTCGGCGTTCAATTGCGCCAACCAGGCAGCCCTGCACTCTTGCGCCTCTTCGCGACTGGAGAACGCCGTACCCCGGCGCTCGCCATTTAGCAACACCACCCAGCAGACCTTGCGTCCCATGGAGCGCAGATTGGCAGGTACCCCGCTGCCGATCATGACCGCGATATCAACTTTGCTTTGCACGCCGACCTCTCGAACTTCATTAGCAGCCTAATTAATAGATATGCTAATTAGTTTTCCGGCGAGGAAACAGCAAAACCCTGCACAGGTTCATTGCAGGAGTCGCAACAATCGTCTGCCGGCCCGGGGCTCTAGCGCGGCTTTTGCGGCTTGTAGCCCAGGCGCAAACCGCCCCAATGCCGGCCCTTGAGCATGATCGGCACCGAGAGATCGTGCATCAACTCGCCGGTGTCGCGGGTATAGGTTTGCAGCAACACGGCCTTCTGATGGCTGCCACAACGGATCCCGGTGCGGTCAGCGAACTTGCGTTTGGTCCGGTTCTGCAAAGCATCGATTTGCGCGTCCCCGGTCAGCGGGTGGCTGAACGCGTTGTTATGGGTCGGCACATAACCCTGCTGGGTGCAGGCGATGGCGAACACCAATCCTTCGTGACGCGGCAACAACGGTTCCTGGATCGTGGGCAGAACCTGATCGGTGTAGCGGTCGAAACGCGTCTGGTACTTGGCCGGACTGGTGTTGGCAATAGTCTGGTAGTTGCGGTCGAACAGATCGTCGAGACTGACTCGACCGGCATCGATATCCGCCTCGAAACGCGCGGCGATCTGACTCGCACCTTCCCGGGCCAGGTCATAGATCCGCTGGTGATAGTCATCCAGCCCCACCTCGGCAAGACGCTCGCTGATGGTTTCGGCCTGCCCTTCCATTTGCACCGCCGCCTGGGCCAGACGTTGTGTCTGCTGGTCGCTGACCGCCAGATCGCTGCGCATCTGTTCAATGGCGTGAAACAGGCTGCCCAGTTGCTCACGGTTGGTGTCTGCGCCCTGGGCAATTTCCCCGACCTGGGACTCGACACTGGCGGCCAGACGGGCAATGTTCTCCAGGTGCTGCCCCGTCCGCTCGACCTGTTCGACGCCGGTGTCGAGGTCACTGGACAGTTGGCGGATCTGCTCCACCACCTGCGCCGTGCGTTGCCGGATATCGGCCACCATCTCGCCCACTTCCCCCGTCGCGGTCGCCGTGCGTGCGGCGAGCCCGCGAACTTCGTCGGCCACCACTGCAAACCCGCGACCGTGCTCCCCCGCCCGCGCCGCTTCAATGGCTGCGTTCAACGCCAACAGGTTGGTCTGGCTGGCAATGGACTGAATCACCAGGGTCACGCGCTGGATATCATCGCTGCGCACGCTCAAGGCTTCGATCAGTTCACGGCTGTTACTGGCGCGCCGGCTGAGCTGATGCATGCGCGCGATGGACTCGATCAGCTCCGTACGCCCGACCGCGCCACTTTGATGAGCCTCACTGGCGGCACTGAGCGCCTGGCGGCTGAGCGTCGAGGTGGCCTGCTCGGTGGTGATCATCACCTCGGCATTGCTGACGATCTGTGCCGCCGCCGTGAGCTGTGATTGCAGTTTGTCCGCCACTTGCCGAACCGAAAACGCCACGCCAGCGGCCGACAGCGCATTATGGCTGGTGGTGTAGGAAAGATCGCGAGTCAACGCGCCGATGGCATCGGGGTTGTCGGGGCAAGCAGCCTGCAGGGTCGCGCGCGAACGCAGACGAGGCAGCCAGATAATCAATACGGCCAGGGGCAGGCCAAGGTAGAGCGACCATTCGCCCAGCGTCATGCCACTTAGCAACAGCATCAGGGCGATGCTTTGCAGCGTCGGTGTCAGCCAGCGGTTTTTCGGCAACAGCACTGCAGCAGGCACTGCCGCAACCAGAGACCCGTCTCTCGTCATCATCGTCACCCCGGAAAACTTCTAATTGTTGTCTTCGCATTTAACGCCACCATAAAGCCATTATCCATGAGCCTTTAGTCGCGAACGTTGCAGCAGATCAATAGAAGAACCGGAGGGAAATCGAAGACGGCACAAAGCAAAGATCGCAGCCTGCGCCAGCGCCCTGCTTCAATTACGCAGGGGCTGGTGCAGGCTGCGATCTTTTCAGGGCAGCCCCTTTAAAACGGGTTGCCTCGCAGAATCAGGCCTGACGCTGGTGCTTGTCGATTTGCTCGTGACGCTCTTGAGCTTCGATGCAGTACTTGGTGGTCGGGCTGATCAGCAGGCGCTTGAGGCCAATCGGCTCGCCGCTGTCGTCGCACCAGCCGAAGCTGTCTTCCTTGATACGCTCAAGGGCTTGTTCCAACTGAGGCAGCATGCGCTGGTCGCGATCGATCGCGTTTACCAGCCAGGTGCGCTCTTCTTCGACCGAAGCCGCGTCTGCCGGATCGGCCGGGGTGTCCAGACTCTCGATGGCGATGCGGTTCTGTTCGATGCGCTCATGGGTTTCGACTTTCATGTTCTGCAACAGCTCGGAGAAAAAAGCATGTTGCTCGGCATTCATGTAGTCATCCGCCGGCATGGCCAGCAACTTGTCCTTTGTCATTGATATCTCTATAAAAAACGTGCATTAAGGCGAATAAGGGAGCGTTCCGGCAGACCTGGGCAGGCCATCGGAAAGGCGCCATTTGTTCCAAGCGCCACCCGGCACTCAATTTACGAGGGGCGGCAGTCTAAGGCCGACTTGAGGCCTCAGCAACTGAAAAGACAGCGAATTTGTCCGACAAAGCCCTGAAAATGCTCTACGGCAGGCTTTGAGGCGGTAATCGGAGTGCGTTTATAGCAAGAAATTCAATCGAGCGGCTGTATATAGATGACAAACGGCCTGCACCGCGCATTTTTCACTGTCATTTGCAGGGCTGCGAACCTCAGCTAAGGTTGTCCCTCACGAAATGGCCATATAAAGGAAAGGACCATGAAGCTGATCGGTATGCTGGACTCGCCCTATGTCAGGCGCGTCGCCATTTCTGCGAAATACCTGGGAATCGCCCTGGAACATCAATCGGTCTCGGTGTTCCGCCACTTCGAACAATTTCAGCAGATCAACCCGGTGGTCAAGGCGCCCACCCTGGTGCTGGATGACGGTGAAGTGTTGATGGATTCGACACTGATCATCGATTACCTGGAATCCCTGGCCGATAACAGCCTGATGCCTGTCGAACCGAGCCAGCGCCTACGCGCGTTGCGCCTGGTTGGCCTGGCCTTGGCCGCCAGCGAAAAATCCGTGCAGCTTTATTACGAGCGCAACCTGCGGCCGGCGGAGATTCAATTCGAGCCTTGGGTGCAGCGGGTCGAAGGACAGTTGGTGGCGGCCTATTCGGCGCTGGAGCGGGAGCTGGAAAAACAGCCGCTGAAGACTGACGGTGCGATCGAGCAGGACGGCATCACGTTGGCGGTGGCCTGGAGCTTCACCAATCTGGTGGTGCCGGACCAGGTGAGTGCGGCACAGTTTCCGCGAATCGCCGCATTTACTGCGTATGCCGAAGGGCTTGAGGTGTTTGTCAGCACGCCGATTGACTGAGTGATTTTTTTCACCTGATTAGCCATCTTCGCGGGCAAGCCCGCTCCCACAGTCGATTGCGTCCTTCTGTGGGAGCGGGCTTGCCCGCGAAGCTTTTAAAGCGTCCAGTCAATTCAATGCACAAACAACGCAATCAAAATAATGATCGGGATTGGCACGCCGAGAAAGAACAGCAGTAATGAACGCATGATGATTCTCCTGGGTTAGCGAACAGGAATCGTGGTGACGTAAGCGCCGGTTTCCAGATACACCACCGCATCCCGACGGCGACCGCCGAAGGTCGCGGCAAGGCTGGCGAAAAACGCACCGGCCAACAGTGCAACGAACATCCACAGCGTGGTCCACGCCGCCACTTTGGCGGCTATGTCGGCAGCCTCTTGTGCGCCTTGTTTGGCATCGGCCACGGTTTTTTGGGTGCGGGCATACACCTCATCGACACGACGTTCGGCGTCGGCCTGAGTCAGGTTGGTCCGCTGCGCGACCAGTTGCGCCAGATAAGTCCGGTCTTCGCTGGCCAGTCCATCCATGCTCAGGGAACGTACAAAGATCCGGGTGACGGCACCCCGGGCCGCATCATCGCTGACAGCACCCGGACGATCATCACGGAACAGGCTGTCAACGAAGTAACCGTATTGATCGCTATTGGTATTGCCCGCCGAAGTGCCCACGGCTTGCGTCGCGGCACTCGCCGCTCCACCGACCATGTTCGCCCCGGCCTGCACGCCTCCGCCCACCAGGCTGCTGACCGAGCCGGCGACCAGCGTGGCCGTCACCAGCGTCGCCACGCACCAGGCCAGAAAACCATGGGCCGTGTCGCGAAAGTAAACTTCATCGCCATGCATGTACGCCCACTTCACCCGCAGCCGCCCGGCGATGTAACCGCCAAGTCCGGAAGCGATGATCTGAGTAAAGGCCAGCCAGACAATGGTCGAGATCCCCAGGCCTTTGGCGCTCACGCCTTCATTGGCCCAGGGCGATACCGCAGAAAAACCCAGGCCGAAACCGAGCAACACCAGGATCAGCGACAACGCCGCCGCCGCAGCGGCACCCGCGAAAATCGCTCCCCAGGACACGCCGGACAGCGTGGTGGACTCGTCCATGGCAGGATAGAAACCATCAGAGGATCTATTCATTGTTTTATCGCTCCAGGCAGAAAGATGGTGTTACAACTCTTCAAGGAAGGAATTGCAGTCACCGTGCCAGTCGCGCACTTTGAATAAATCGTTCTGTTTCAATCACTTGGAAAGTTTGAACTTCTCTGCCCCATGCAAACTGCAACGATCAGGTTGCTTCGACGGGTTTTATGCATGGGTCATTTGCGCTTATAGCTTTTATTGCCACTTGGGGTCAGGCAGTAAACGCCCCCTCTGGGCCCGGTACAAAACGAACCGGTACCGCAGGAGCAACCCTGCGTGTCCTGGATAAACGCTTGTGGACGTGCCTGGGTCTGACCGCCGAACATGGCCGAGCAGCTTTTTTTCGAGCCGCTGATCGAGCCGTCGTTACACAGGAACAGGTCGCCGTCGCATCGATCGATTCCACCCTTCTTGCCGGAACAGGGTGTATTGCCAGCCCAGGCCGATGAACTGAAAACACTGAACAGCAACAGACAAATCGGCATCCAGCCACAGCGGATCGAGGTAAGCACAACGCAGCACCCTATCGAGGTTATGGCTCAATGATATCAATGTTGCGAGCAACGCCCCCGGCCAGATGAAAGTTAATTTATTAAGTCGCGGACAATTCTTGGCAAAATGCTTGCAACTTCGTATTGAACTGCTTATCAGGCCAGCCTTATGACCCGCATCTTGACCATCGAAGACGACGCCGTGACCGCCCGGGAAATTGTCGCCGAACTGAGTAACCACGGCCTCGACGTCGACTGGGTCGACAATGGCCGCGAAGGGCTGGAGCGTGCGGTCAGCGGCAACTATGACCTGATCACCCTCGACCGCATGTTGCCCGAGCTCGATGGCCTGGCGATTGTCACCACGCTGCGGACCATGGGCGTGGCCACGCCGATCCTGATGATCAGCGCACTGTCCGACGTCGATGAGCGCGTGCGTGGCTTGCGCGCCGGTGGCGACGACTACCTGACCAAACCCTTCGCCACCGATGAAATGGCCGCCCGGGTCGAAGTCCTGCTGCGCCGGCAGAACACCGTGACCGCCCAGGCCACCACGCTGCGGGTGGCGGACCTGGAGCTGAACCTGATCAGCCACGAAGCCAGCCGCGACGGTCAACTGCTGACGCTGTTGCCCACCGAGTACAAGCTGCTGGAATTCTTGATGCGCAATACCGGGCAAATCCTCTCGCGGATGATGATTTTCGAAGAGGTCTGGGGTTACCACTTCGACCCCGGCACCAATCTGATCGATGTCCACATCGGCCGTCTGCGCAAGAAGATCGACCCGCCTGGCAATGTCCCACTGATTCGGACCGTGCGAGGCTCGGGTTATGTCATTGCCGAACCCGTCTAAAGGCTGGCGCTCCTCCAGCAGCCGTTTGCTGGCGCTCTACAGTTCGCTGTTCGTGATCTGGAGCGGGATTCTCATGGGGGTCATGTACTACGAGGTTTCCGCTTACCTGGACAACCTGGCCAAGCACTCGCTGATGCAGCGCCAGCACCTGTTTTCGCGGTTTTCGGGCGAGCAACTGGTGGACGCCCTCGCCGTCAGCATGACCTTCGACATCCGCGGTATCGACGCCTACGGCCTGTTCGATGCCCAACATCGCTACCTCAGCGGTGCCCTGCGCTACATTCCGGACGGCTTGCCACTCGATGGCAAGATCCACATGCTGCGCGACTGCGATGCCTCCGGCGACGATGATGACCAGACGCTGCCCGCCGACAGTTGCGACGCCGTGGCAACCCGCACCCTCGACGGCCGCTGGCTGGTGCTGGTGCGCGACAACGGCTCGCTGTTCGCCGTGACCCGGATCATCCTTCATGCCCTGTTCTGGGGGGTGACCCTGACCATTATTCCGGGCATCGTCGGCTGGTACTTGCTGCGACGCCGGCCGTTGCGCCGTATTCGCGGGATTCAGGCCAGCGCCGAAGCCATCGTCGCGGGTGACCTGAGCCGGCGGTTGCCACTGTCCAATCGGCGTGACGAACTGGACATGCTCGCCGCCATCGTCAACGCCATGCTCGAACGCATCGAGCGCCTGATGAACGAGGTCAAGGGCGTGTGCGACAACATTGCCCATGACCTGCGTACGCCCCTGACCCGTCTGCGCGCCCAGCTTTACCGCATGCAGCAGCAAGCCGGCGAAGGTTCACCGCAGGCCATGCAACTGGACCTGGTACTGGCCGAGGCCGATACGCTGATGGCGCGTTTCCGTGGCTTGCTGCGGATTTCCGAACTGGAAGACCGCCAGCGCCGCTCCGGATTCGTGCAAGTGGACCCGGTGGCGTTGTTGCAAGAGCTGCATGAGTTCTATCTGCCCCTGGCCGAAGACGACGGGCTGGTGTTCCAACTGCACCTGCCCGCCTCATTGCCCCCCCTCAATGGCGACCGGGCACTGCTGTTCGAAGCCGTGGCGAACCTGCTGAGCAACTCGATCAAATTCACCCCGCCCGGCGGCGCGGTGATCTTGCGCGGGGTCAATGACAGCGGGCACACGCGAATCGAAGTACTCGACTCCGGCCCGGGTATTCCCGAGGCGGAACGCGAGGCGGTGTTCCAGCGTTTCTATCGCGCCGAGGCAGGCAATCAGAAAAGCGGCTTCGGGCTCGGGCTGTCCATCGTCGCGGCGATTGTCAGCCTGCACGGGTTTACGCTGGAAGTGGCCCACAGCGAACTGGGTGGCGCACGGCTGGTGCTTGATTGCCGGGAGAGTCTGATTCCGCAGGCCTGAAATTGAATCCCTGTAGGAGCGAGCCTGCTCGCGATGGACGTCAACGATAACGCGTGCAGTCTGATTCAACGCGTCGACCTTGCGTCCATCGCGAGCAGGCTCGCTCCTACAGAGGATTGGTGGTGATTTGCGCTGCGTGGATCAGGCCGGGTAATTGGCCCGCAGCGCCTCAAGCCCACCCTGATAGATGCCGGTAAACAACGCCTGCACTTCCTCATTGCTCACACCCACCGGTTCAAACCGCCCGGACCAGGTCACCCGCGCGCCCTCGCCTTGTGCTTCCACCTTGATCGTCGCCAGATAATCAGTCGCCGGAAACGGCGCCTGCAAAATCGAGTAGCTGTAGGTTTGGCCCGCGTTGTCGAACGCTTGCAGGCGCTCGACCACCACCGCGCCGTCCGCCGTTTGCAGGCTGCGCACGCGCCCGCCTTCGCTGAGCTCGCTCTTGGGAATGAACGGCAGCCAGTCCGGCAGCGAGTTGAAACCGCCAATCAATTGCCAGACCTGCTCGGCCGAAGCCGGGATGTCGATGGAGGCTGATGCAGTTGCCATGAAATATTCTCTCTAATCAATAAGGTTCAGATGGCCAGGCTGTCGACCACACCGCCGTCGACCCGCAAGGCAGCGCCGGTGGTGGCCGAGGATAACGGCGAAGCGATGTAGGCCACCAGATTGGCGACTTCCTCGACATCCGCCACGCGCTGGATGATCGACGTCGGCCGGGCCTTGCGCACGAACGCATCGGCTTCGTCCCGGGCGCTGCGCCCGGATTCGGCCGTGGCGTCCTTGAGCATCTCTTCCAGGCCATCGGTAAAGGTCGGGCCGGGCAGGATTGCGTTGACCGTCACGCCGGTGCCGGCCAGGCGTTTGGCCAGGCCATGGGACACGGCCAGGTTGGCGCTTTTGGTCACGCCGTAGTTGATCATGTCCGCCGGCGTCGCCACGCCGGATTCCGAAGACAGGAAGATCACCCGCCCCCAGCCCTGCTTGATCATGTCCGGCGTGTAATGCCGTGACAGGCGTACGCCGGAGATCACGTTGACCTCGTAGAAGCGTGCCCACTCACTGTCCGGGGCGTCGTAGAAATCCACCGTGTTGAAGATCCCGAGGTTGTTCACCAGGATGTCCGCCCGAGGTTCGGCGGCGAACAATTTTTCGGCGCCTTCGGCGGTGCCGAGGTCGGCGGTCACGCCACGCAATTGCGCGGCGGGAACCCGTTGACGAATGCTCGCCAGCGCCTGCTCGACCTTGGCCGTGTCGCGGCCGATCACCACCACCGTGGCGCCCGCCTCGGCCAGCGCCTGGCTGATGCCCAGGCCAATGCCGGCGGTGCTGCCGCTGACGATTGCCAGTTTTCCACTCAAATCAATCTTCATGCTCAAGCTCCAATGAGGGGCAAGGGTGCGCGCTCGGAAACCAGCTTCGCCTCACGCATCGCATGCCAGAATGCGGTGGGAATCACCGCCGACAACGCAGCCACGTCTTCGGCAATCCGCTGCGGGCGGCTGGAACCCGGAATCACCGCCGCCACCGCCGGGTTAGCCAACGAGAATTGCAACGCCGCTGCCTTGATATCGACACCGTGGGCCGCGGCGATGCGTTTGATTTGCTCGACCTTGCTGATGATCGCCGGGCTGGCCTTCTGGTATTCGAAGTGTGCGCCACCGGCCAGAATGCCCGAGCTGTAAGGTCCGCCGACCACGATCTCGACGTTCTGCGCCAGGGCGGCGTCCATCAATCGCTGCAAGGCGCGATCATGATCGAGAAGAGTGTAGCGACCCGCCAGCAGAAAACCGTCCGGCTGCGCTTCGCTCAGATCAAGGGTCAACTCGCATGGCTCAACCTTGTTCACGCCCAAGCCCCAGCCCTTGATCACGCCCTCTTCACGCAGGCGGGTCAGCACTTTGAAGGCACCGGTACGGGCCTGGTTGAAGTACTCCAGCCACTGATCGCCGTAGAAATCCTGGGCGATGTCGTGCACCCAGACGATGTCGAGGCGATCGGTTTGCAGGCGTTTGAGGCTGTCCTCGATCGAACGCAGGGTCGCGTCGGCGCTGTAGTCATTGACGATCTTGTTCGGCAGGCCGTGTTCGAATACCCCGCTCTTCTCGCCCAGGTCACGGGCAGCGGCGTCTTCGACTTCATCGAGAATCACCCGGCCGACCTTGCTGCTGAGCACATAGTCGTCACGGTTGTAGCGTGAGAGCGCGGCGCCAAGACGAATCTCCGACAGACCCGAACCGTAGAACGGCGCGGTATCGAAGTAGCGCACACCGGCGTCCCAGGCGGCGTGGACAGTCGCCTGCGCTTCTTCTTCCGCAATGGCACGGAACATGTTGCCCAGCGGCGCGGTACCGAAACCCAGTGCACCGGGCAGTTTGTCTTTCAAGCTCATGGATGAATCCTCTCGATTATCAGGTAACCCTGTAGGAGCCGGCTTGCTGGCGATTGCGCCGGAACAGTCGACACAGGTGTCGCCTGAAGAACCGCTATCGCCGGCAAGCCGGCTCCTACAGGGGTCAGCGCTTTGCAGTGACCGTTGAGCAAATCCTAGATTGCGAGGATCGGACCGTCCAAGACATAATCTGCAGCACTTGAGTCCCTTAAGGTCTGACATGATCGACATCCGCCAATTGCGCTACTTCGTCGCCGTCGCCGAGGAAGAACACGTCGGACGCGCCGCCGAACGCCTGCACATTTCCCAGTCGCCCCTGAGCCGACAGATCGCCCAGCTCGAAGAACGCCTGGGCCTGACCCTGTTCGAGCGCAGCCAGCAACGCATCCGCCTGACCCGCGACGGCCAGACCTTCCTCGCCGAAACCCGCGCCCTGCTGACCCACGCCAGTCGCCTGGAATCCCTCGGCAAGCGTTTGGGGCGCGGCGAAGAAGGCGGCTTGTGCATCGGCTACATCGAAAACGCCATGCACGCCGGCGTGTTGCCCAATGCCTTGCGCGTGTTGCGGGTCAACCGGCCGAACGTGCATGTGGCGCTGTACAACCAGAGCTCCGCCGAACAACTCGAAGGCTTGCGCCAGCGTAGTCTCGATATCGCACTGGTCAGCGAACCGCCGACGGACGACGACCCAGACCTGCTGGGTTTCCAGGTGCTGGACGACCCGATGCTGCTGGTCCTGCCCGAGCACCATCCCCTGGCACAGAAGAGCGTGCTGACCCCGGAAGATCTCGCCAATCAAGAGTGGATTGGTGTGCAACACCAGAATGTCACCAGCCGGGAAAACTTCGTCAGCGCCTGTATCCGCGCAGGCTTCACCCCGGATATCCGCATGGAAGCCACCGGCCCCTTCACGGCAATGGCCCTGGTGGCCTCGGGACTGGGCATCGCCATGATCCAGAAAGGCTTGAGCCGCAACGCACCGCCAGGCGTGGTACTGCGGGAAGTGCCATGGATTCCCCTCACCCGACCGCTGTGGGCGGCGTGGCACCGGATCAACTTGCGGCCGCTGGTAGAAACCTTCCGCAAGATGTTGACCGAACCTGACACCTGTGGGGGCGAGCCTGCTCGCGAAGGGGCCAGCACAGACAGCATTAGCATTGACTGACCCACAGCTATTGCGAGCAGGCTCGCTCCTACAGGGTTTGGTGCTTTACTGAAAACACGGCGATGATCGTCCCGGCCCGTTGACCCTGGACGAGTTCTGCGAACGCCCTCACGCGCTGGTGTCGTTTTCCGGGGATTTGAGCGGGGCCATCGACAATGACCTGGCGCGGATCGGCCGTTCGCGCCGGGTGGTGCTGGCGGGCACCGACATACTCGCCACGGTGCCCGATTATGCGGCGAGTGCGTTGATCGACGGCAGCAGCCAATTACGGGCTGACGATGCGCCGTTCGAGATCAACCTGTCCGAACTGTCGATGGTCTGGAACGGGGTCAACGATAACGATCCGGCAGAACGCTGGTTGCGCTCGAAAATTGCACAGCACATGGCGGCGCCACTGTCGGGGCATTGATCGACTGCAGGACCACCGGTTCAGATTCGCGCAGGTACACCGGCATGTCGGTGACCGGTGGCATGGCCGGGATCTCGAAGTACATCTGCACCACCCAGCCACGGTGATAGCTGGCGTGGTTGACCACGTGCATCAGCATCGCGCCAGCGCTCATGACGCCGCTTTCGCCCGAGACAAAAGTGAACTCCACGGGCTTGTCCAGGGAGGCATCGGTTTGCCGGGCGCTCCAGTCGCAGTACCAGCGATCGATCTCTTTTTGCGCCATGCGCAGTTCGGACAGGTTGGCATGCAGCAGGTCGTGTGAAGTCTTGAAGCCATGCCCCCGGCCTTCAAGGTGCGCCCGCCAGATGCAATCGACCACATAGACGTGGTTGAGGGTGCCGATCATGTTTTTGAACACCGACACCCGTTCTTTTTTGACTTCGCCCGGAGGAAGTGCCGCAAGGCTATCAAACAGGCGCTGATTGGCCCAGCGTTTGTAATCGGCCAGCATACAGGCAGTGCGTACGGTGATCATCAGAGTTCTCCGATGGCAGTAAGCGCACTCCCTAGCATAGACCCGATGGCCGCAAAGCAGCGCCAGCACTGATCATCGGTCGTTCAGGCGTTTCACCACGTGCTCGGCGAGCGCCAGGCAACTGGTCAGCCCCGGTGATTCGATGCCGAACAGATTCACCAGTCCCGGCACGCCATGTTCGGCGCATCCGCTGATGAGAAAGTCGGCGGCCGGTTCCGTCGGCCCGGTGATTTTCGGGCGGATACCGCTGTAGGCCGGTTGCAGGCTGTTGTCCGGCAAATCCGGCCAATAACGGCGGATCGCCTGATAGAACCCCTCGGCCCGACGGGGTTCGACGCGGTAATCAATGTGCTCGACCCATTCGACATCCGGCCCGAAGCGCGCCTGCCCACCCAGGTCGAGCGTCATGTGCACGCCCAGTCCCGCGCTCTCCGGGGCCGGATACACCAAGTGGCGAAACGGCGCCCGGCCGCTGAAACTGAAATAACTGCCCTTGCACAAATGCGCCTCGGGAATGAATGACCCAGGCAGACCGATAATAGTGCGCGCCACTTTGGGAGAGGACAGCCCCGCACAGTTGATCAATTCGCGGCAGTGCAGGGTCATGGGTTGGCTGCCGCCCATGTGCAACTCGAAGCCCTGCTCCCTGCAACGGGCCGACAGCAACGGCGTGTGCAGGGCCAGCGTCGCGCCGAACCGCTCGGCATCGCCCTGAAGCGCCAGCATCAGGGCGTGGGAATCGACGATGCCGGTGGAGGGCGACCACAGCGCCGCGACGCAGGACAGCGCCGGTTCAAGCGCCCGGGCCTGTGCGCCATCCAGCCATTGCAGGTTATCGACACCATTGAGGCGCCCCTGCTCCAACAGACGCTGCAAAGCCGAGTGCTGCTGCTCATCAGTGGCCACGATCAGCTTGCCGACGCGCCGGTATTCAACGCCGTGCTCATCGCAAAACGCGTAGAGGCGCTGCTTGCCCTCCACGCACAACCGGGCCTTGAGACTGCCGCTCGGGTAATAGATGCCGGCGTGAATCACTTCCGAGTTTCGTGAGCTGACACCCGCGCCGATGCCCGCACCGGCCTCGACCACAAGCACTTCGCGTCCGCTCATGGCCAGGGTCCTGGCCACGGCCAGCCCGACGACACCCGCCCCGATCACCACGCTTTGAATATCGACGTTCAACGTCCCTGCCCTCTCACACCTGTCTGGCTGTCGATAGTCGATCAGGCTGGAGAAAATCACCAGCGGCAAGGCCATGTAGCCGCTCGTCGATTCGCAGAGTCGGCAGCATCAGGGAACTCTCGGTGGCCGTCGCGCATCCTAAACTATGTGGTACTTCCCTTATGCTTCATGCTGTCGGAGGACACCGTCATGCGCCGTCTGTTTATCATTTCTACGCTGGTACTTTGTTTGCCCGCAGGTTCGGCTCTGGCCAAAGTGGATGCGGGTGACGTCGCCACTTCCGCCGGGGTTTCCGCCTCGCTGTACTCGACGTTCAAAGACCACAAACTCATGATTCCCGCCCGGGATGACGCCTCCAGCTTCGTGGCCAGTGGCGGTGCGATTCGTGGTGCTTATCTGGAGGCGGTGTTGAAAAAAGTCCGTCAGGACAATCCTGCGCTCAATAACGCAAGCGACGAAGACCTGGCCCGCGCCATTCTCGTCCAGGAAGGCGTTGCCGCCGATCACTGAAGATCGTCATCGCGAGCGGTGGGGCTAGTGACACCGGGATAGCGTTTCCAGCCCTACTTGCCGTGCGTGCCAGTGGACATGCGTGCCCACCCGGCCACGAGCTGCGCGTTGATACTCACCCGGGTGCTTTGCGCGGTGGTGTGCGGCACCACGATGCAGGCCTTGAGGCCCAGGCATGCTGCGGCCATGGCCGTGACCAGGACAGACCACTTTGCGCTTGCCCTGCTGCGCCGCCCGGCTGCACAGCAACCCGATTGTCGCGTATTTTGAACGAGCCGCCAGGTTGCAGGTTTTCCAGTTTCAGCCAGATACGCCGGGTCGGGGTCGACAGGCCAGGATGCAGGATCAGAGGCGTGCGGATATGAAGCATAAGGGCTCCTGTTACACGCCACCGGCTCGTCGAGCGACCGCGAGCCGGTGGTGAACGGTCCTCTCTCCCAAGCTTAGTTCACCCGGCCCCGGGGCAATCGTCTCGGCGATAACGCTCGCTCAGCGCGGGAACCATCGGTATCTACACTTGAACATACCGGAATTTTTTTGGGAGGCACCATGAAAATCTCGGCCAAACTGGCGTTTTTCGCCGTCGTCAGCACCCTCGCCTACCTCGCCCTGGCGATTGGGGGGCTGGGTGGTTTCGCGGCCTATTTCAGCCACGGTTCACTGGTCGTCGTTGCCCTGGCCACCCTGATCATGGCCGTCGCGTCACTGTTCACCGAGGTCAACCTGAGTTCGGGGGAACGCGAAGACCGGGCCAATCGCTGGGTCATTCCGGCCTTCGGCGTGATCGGGCTACTGAGCGGATTCCTGCCGGCCTACACTGACCGCATCGATTTCTGGACCTTCGGTGGTGAAGGCGTGCGCTGGCTCGGGGCGCTGCTGTTCATCGTCGGCGGCGCGCTGCGATTGTGGCCGGTGTTTGTGCTGGGCAAGCGCTTCAGCGGGCTGGTGGCCATCCAGCCGGGGCATCGCCTGGTCACCGAAGGTATTTACCGCAACCTGCGCAACCCCAGTTATCTGGGGATGATGGTCATCGGCATTGGTTGGGCGCTGGCGTTTCGCTCGGGGGTCGGGCTGATATTGGTGGCGCTGACGCTGATCCCGCTGATCGCGCGCATTCACTCTGAAGAAGCCTTGCTCAAGGCGCAGTTCGGTAGTGAATACGAGGCCTATTGCGCCCGCAGCTGGAGGTTGATCCCAGGACTTTACTGACTGCATCCCTATCCCACATTAGATTTTGTGCACCCCCATGAGACCTGCGGCATCCACCAGAACCCGCACAGATTCATAACTCGCCAACGTCCCATGCCGCGTCTCAACAGGCTGCCCATGAGTCGCCGTGACAATCATCAAATCCGCCCCTGCCGCCTCGGCCGCCAGAATCCCCACCGTGGCATCTTCAAAAACCAGACACTGCTCAGGTTCGACACCCAGGCGCCGGGCCGCGAGTTGGTACCCCGCCGGATCGGGTTTGCCCGCCGTGACGTCCTCGGCCGTCACCATCACCTCGGGCTCGGGAATGCCCGCTGCCCCCATCCGCCGCAACGCCAGTTTCCGCGGGGCGGAAGTGACGATAGCCCACTGATTGACTGGCAATGACCGCAAGAATTTCGCCGCGCCCGCCACTTCGAATACCCCGTCGACATCCTCGATTTCCGCTTCGGTAATCCACGCGGCTTCAGCCTCGGCCTCCACCCCGGGCAAGCCCAGGCGCCGGATGGTGTCGATGGCGCGGGCACCGTGAATGGTCGGCAGAAAGGTCTCGACATCGACGCCATGGCGCACGGCCCAGGTTGTCCAGACCCGCTCGGCGGCGGCAATGGACGTCAGGACCGTACCGTCCATGTCGAACAGAAATGCACGGTAGGTCGAGTTGAATACAGAGTGATCGGACAAGGAAAATGGCCTCGCAGGTGCCGGACGGATTTGCCCGGCAATGTAGCATCTGCGCGCGCCTCAGTTGAGTCGTCTGGACTTGAATGTCTGCCCCACGCAATCGAGCAGCCCGCCAATCATCCAGGGTTTCCTGATGAATGAAACCACGTGCCGCACGCCTGCGCTTTCAGGGGTTTCGAAACCGGACATGATCATGATCGGCTTGTCCGGCCAGCGATCGCCGAACTGGTTGGCCAGGTCCGCGCCATTGAGCGCGCCGGGCATGGTGATGTCCGTCAACAGCATGCCCACCTCGGGTGCATGCTGTTCCAGATAGAGGATCGCCGCATCCGCACTGATCTTCGGCTCAACGACAAAACCTTCCTCTTGAAGAATCTCACAGAGAAACTCGAGGATCAGCGGGTCGTCCTCAACCACCAGAATCAATCCACCAGGAAGATCTCCATCCGCCGTCGGTATTCGACTCATGACCGTGCCACTCCCTGATTGCCTCAATGATTTCGCGGGGCTCTAATCCGCTACCTTAAAGGTATGAGCAGCGGGCTCGGCGGAAATTCATTTTAGATGTAGCCAGGTGATCGATCCGGGCTTTGTAGCATCCTTGAGGACGCTATCGCTGGCCAGCCAGCTGCTACAGGTTTTGTGAACAGCGAAAATCTCTGTAGGAGTTGGCTTGCCAGCGATGGCGTCATCCGAAACAACACTTGCATCCGCTTATCACTGATAGTCAGATAGGGCCTTCGGAAATGTCGTACATTCAACCGGCCCCACGCAACACTGGCGGCCGGTGCGGAGCCCTTCTTTCATGCGTCAACTGCCCTCGCTCAACATGCTACGAATCTTCGAAGAAGTCGCCCGGCATCGCAGTTTCAGTCAGGCGGCATTGAGCCTGAATGTCACCCAGGGCGCCGTCAGCCGGCAGATCAAACAACTCGAAGACTACCTCGGCGTCGCGCTGTTTATCCGCACGCCCCAGGGCCTGACCCTGACCGACTCCGGCACCGCCCTTTCCCCACATCTGAGCGAGGCTTTCGACCATATAGAACGCGCGTTGCAAGCCGTACGTATACCCAATCTGCGCCAGCGCCTGCGCATCGTCGCGCCGCCGACCTGGGCGACGCGCTGGCTGTCGGCGCACCTGCGGGCTTTCGTGCAACGCTATCCCGACATCAGCCTGAGCGTGACCAACTCGCTGGGCCACGACAGCCTCGCGGAAATCGACTGCCACATCCGCTTCGGCCTCGAAGCGGCCAGCCATTGCAGCAGCCGCTTGCTGGTGATGGAACGGCACATCGCCGTGGCCAGCCCGGAACTGTTCAGCAACGACGAGCCGCCGGACCTGCGGCAATTTCCATTGCTGCACATCCTGCACGACGGCAAGCGCCTGAAGGTCTGGGAAAACTGGTTGGCGGCCATGGGCCGGGAGGATGTCGATGCGGGGCAAGGCCTGGAATTCAGCACCCTGGACCAGGTGATCCACACCGCACTGGCGGGCGGCGGACTGGCGGTGATCGACCGGCAGATGATCGAAAAGGAACTGGCCAATGGCAGCCTGCTGCCGATCACCCCGGTGGAAGTGGTCGGGCCGTATGGCTATTGGCTGGATGTGGCGAATGACAAGCAGGGCCTGTCGAAGGTGCGATTGTTTACCGAGTGGTTGGGATTGGTCAGCAATCCCTGATAGGCCGAAGCCCCTGTGTAGGAGCGAGCTTGCTCGCGATGGACTAAAGAGCGCATTGGTGTGTCAGGCACCCAGCGTTATAGTTGACGTCCATCGCGAGCAAGCTCGCTCCTACAGGGATCAGCGACAGCCTGTTAGACCGAAGCAGCCACTTTCCCCGCCACCGTCGAACCACCCTCCACCGGACTCTGCGCCTTGCACGCCTGGCTCAGGGTCAGCGACTTGGTCTCCGGTGCCCAGGCCCACGACAACAACGCACCAATGGCCAGGATCGCCGCGAGAATGCCCATGGTCGGGCTCAAGCCAATCCCCGCCACGCTCACCGGCAACAGGAAGGTGCTGATCGCCGAACCCAGGCGACTCACCGCCGTGGCCAGGCCGATACCGCTGGCACGCACTTCGGTCGGAAAGCTTTCTGCCGGGAACACGCCCACCAGGTTACTCACCGCCGACAGCACCAGGGTGAACACGCCGAACACCAGCACCATCAGCCACGCCGCGCTACCCGGCAACACCGCCAACAGGAACAATGCCACAGCGAGGATGATGAACGAGTTGATCAGGAACCCGCGCCGAGTGAACTTGATGGTGCACCAGATGCCGATCAGCGCGCCGAGGATCAGCAGCATGTTCAACATCAGTTCGGTGCCGAAGCCTTCGGCCAGGCCCATCTTCTGCAGGATCGACGGCAGAAAGGTGTAGATGGCGAAGTACGGCATCACGATGCACACGAAGAACAGGCAGTTGAACGCCGTGCGCTTGCGGTATTCGCGGCTGAACAGTACGGCATAGCCGGAACGGGTTTCGCCGGACGGGGTTTCGTCGAGTTCGACGTGGTCGCCCAGGTGTTTCTTGACGATGGCCCGGGCCTCGGCGATACGCCCCTGATTGACCAGCCAGCGCGGCGACTCCGGAGTACCGATTCGGGCGATCAGAATCAACGCCGCCGGGATCGCCGACGAGGCCAGCATCCAGCGCCAGGCGTCATCGCCAAGGCTGAGCATCGCAGTACCAACGAAAGTCGCGGCGACGTAACCGAAGGTCCAGATCACGCTGAATGAGCCGAGCAACACACCGCGATGCTTTCTCGGTGCGAACTCGGCGAGCATGGCGTGGCCGACACTGAAGTCACCGCCCAGGCCGATGCCGATCAGTACCCGGCACAGGAACAGCGCCATGGCCGACTCAACATAGAACTGCATTACCGAGGCGAGGGTGATCAGCACAAAGCTGACGAGGAAGATTTTCTGCCGGCCAACCTTGTCGGAGATCCAGCCGAAGAACAGGCTGCCGAGAAACAGGCCGATCAGTGCCGAAGCGCCGATCAGGCCCTGCCAGAATGCGTCCAGTTGCATCTGTGGGCTCAGCAGGGTGAAAGCGATACCGATCAGGCCGAGGATGTAGCCGTCGGTGAAGTGCGCGCCGAAGGTCAGGCCGGCGATCTTGATGTGAAAACGGCCGATGGGCAGGTCGTCGATTTTTACCGGTTGTGCGGACATGTAAATCTCCAATTGTTGTTATTTAAGGAGAAATGAAACGAAAAACGCTGGTTTCCAATTGTGGGGGCAAGCCTTTGTGGTGAGGGGGCTTGCCCCCGTTCGGCTGCGAAGCGGCCGTAAACCCGGAACATCCGATTAAAGGTCGGAAATGCCGGGGCCGCTTCGCGACCCAACGGGGGCAAGCCCCCTCGCCACAGGGCCCGCTCCCACAGGGGGGCTCGCGGGGTTAGAGACCACCCATCAACAGGTATTTCATCTCCAGGTAGTCATCCAGGCCATACTTCGAACCCTCGCGCCCCAGGCCCGACTCCTTGATGCCGCCGAACGGCGCCACTTCCGTGGAAATGATCCCTTCGTTGATCCCGACCATGCCGGCTTCCAGGCCTTCGGCCATGCGCCAGACGCGGCCGATGTCGCGGCTGTAGAAGTACGCCGACAAACCGAACGGTGTGTCGTTGGCTCGTTGCAGCACTTCGGCCTCGTCCTTGAAACGGAAGCAGGCCGCCACCGGACCGAACGTCTCATCCTGGGCAATCAGCATGTCGCTGCTGGCTTCGGCAAGAATGGTCGGCTCGTAGAACGTGCCGCCCAGGACATGGCGACGGCCACCACACAGAACCTTGGCGCCCTTCTCCACCGCATCGCTCACGTGCAGCTCGACCTTGGCCAGCGCGGCATGATTGATCAGCGGACCTTGCTCGGTTTCACCGTCCAGGGCGCTGCCGACGCGCATCGCTGCCACCGCTTCGGCGAGTTTGCCGGTGAAGGCTTCGTAGACACCGTCCTGAATGAAGAAGCGGTTTACACAGACGCAGGTTTGCCCGGTGTTGCGAAACTTCGAGGCCATCGCACCTTTGACGGCAGCGTCCAGATCGGCGTCGTCGAACACAATGAACGGCGCGTTGCCACCCAGTTCCAGCGAGACCTTTTTCAGCGTGTCGGCGGCCTGGCGCATCAGCAGCTTGCCGGTGCGGGTCGAGCCTGTGAACGACAGCTTGCGCACGACGCTCGACGCTTGCAGCGCGCCGCCAATCGCCACGGCATCACCGGAGACGATGTTGAACACACCGGCCGGAATCCCGGCCTGCTCGGCCAGCACCGCCAGGGCGAAGGCCGACAGCGGGGTTTCTTCCGACGGTTTGAGGATCATCGTGCACCCAGCCGCCAGCGCAGGACCGACCTTGCGGGTGACCATGGCCAACGGGAAGTTCCACGGGGTGATCGCCGCGACCACGCCAATCGCCTCCTTGACCACGATGATCCGTGCATCGGCCTTGTGGCTCGGGATCACATCGCCATAGGCACGCTTGGCTTCTTCGCCGAACCATTCCAGGAAGCTCGCGGCGTAGACCACTTCGCCCATGGCTTCGGCCAATGGCTTGCCCTGTTCACGGCTGAGCAGCGTGGCCAGGTCCTTCTGGTTGCTCAGCATCAACTCGCTCCAGCGCTTGAGGCGCTGGCTGCGTTCCTTGGCGGTCAGCTTGCGCCAGGCCGGCAACGCGCGGTTGGCAGCTGCGATGGCCAAATCAGTCTCTTCAGCGCCGGCCTTTTGCACCTCGGCGATCAGCTCGCCATTGGCCGGGTTCAGCACCGGATAAGTCGCACCGCCGCGGGACCATTGGCCATCGATGAAATGGCCGTGACGAATCAACGCGCTCATGCCACGGCCTCGGTCAGGTTGAAGCGCTCCAGACCCGGACGGGCCGAACGCAGGATACGTTTACCGGCGGTGTAATCGTTGATCACGTCGCACGGCGTGTAGTTGCGTTCCAGCTCGTACAGCTCTTCGGCGTCGAGCTTTGTTTCCAGGGCCGCCAGGGCACTGTCGAACTGCTCGGTGGTGTCGGCACCGACCAGCATGCAATCCACGCCCGGGTGGTTGGCCACCCACGCCTGGGCAATCTGCGCGTTCGACACTCCACGGGCACGAGCCACGCGCTGCACCGAATGGGCGATCTCGAACGAGGCTTCGTCGCTGTACATCTGCTGGGTGAAGAAGTCGGTCTGGTTACGGGTCGACTGAGCGTCGCCGGTCAGCAGGCCACGGGCCAGCGGGCTGAACACCGAAACACCCAAGCCCTGGTCGCGGCAGAACGGGATCATCTCGCGCTCTTCTTCACGGTAGGCGCAGTTCAGTTGCAGCTGCATGTTGATCGGCTTGACCCAGCCATTGCGCTCGCAGGCCATGAGGATTTTTGCCAACTGCCCGGTGAGCATGGTCGACACGCCGATGTAACGGGCCTTACCGGAACGCACGATGTCGTTCATGGCGCTCATGGTCTCTTCGACCGGGGTGTTGACGTCGAAGTAATGCAGCATAAAGACATCGACGTAGTCCATGTCCAGGCGCTTGAGCGAAGCATCGATGCTGTCCATGATGTGCTTGCGCGAGTGACCGCTGGCGTTGACGCCGGTGCGGGTGCCGTAGCCGACCTTGGTGGTGATCACCAGGTCCTCGCGACGGGCCAGGCGCTTGACGATGCGCCCTACTACTTCCTCGCCGACGCCGGCGGAATAGAAGTCCGCCAGGTCGATGAAGTTCACGCCGTTATCCAGCGCGTGCTTGACGATCGGTTCGCTTTTTTTCTCATCGAAGATCCACGGTTTCCAGTCCGGGGTGCCCATGTTCATGGTGCCCAGGCACAGGCGGGAGACTTCGAGGCCGGAGTTGCCCAAACGAATGTATTGCATGGCGCGGACCTCAGGCTTTTGGCGTGTAGAAAGGGTTGCTGATGTGATTGACCACATCCTTGAGCTGCGCGGTTTCCGGCTTGCCGGTCAGGGCGGCGCGGATCGCGGTGCGGCAGGCGTTGTAGTTGTTCAGGTACACGGCGTCGAGATCGTCGCAGGCCGGGTTGACCCAATTGGCGGTGACGATGGCCCACTCGTCTTCGGCTTCCGGCGGCAGGGTACCGTCGAGCAGCGCTTCCAGAACTGCCTTGGCGATACCGGCCTGGGATGCGCCCCAGGTGGCGTTGCCGTGCAGGTCGCTGCCGATCGCGGCTTTGTTGACGTACAGGGTCATCGGCTTGACCGGAATGTTCGGCTGGGCGATCACCATGAACGGGCAGTGACCCTGGCTTGGCGAGGCCAGGCTGTTGGCGAATGCTTGCCCAGCCGGACCGTTGCGCGGGCCGATCAGAATGTTGATGTGCGCGGCGTTCACGCCTGGGCCTTCGAAGCCTTCACCGATGTACAGGTCGAGTTCTTTCATGATCATTACTCTTGTCAGGACGCAGAGGGATGTTTAGGACGGTCAGAAGCGCACGCAGGCAGGGAGCCTGGCGTGGCAAAAGTCTGGGTTCGAAGAGCGCAGCGGGAAGCTAGCGAAGACGCGGCTGTGATGATGAGTCATGGTTGCAAACGCTCTTTTTTGTTGTTGATGAGCTGGTTTGCGATTTTTTAACACTGGAGGTTGGCAGGGCTGTAACCATTAAAAGTCATGAGGGCATGACTTCAAGTCATATCCCTTCAAGAGCAATGAAAAACCTGTAGGAGCGAGCCTGCTCGCGATGGTGTATCAGTCACTGTTGTGTTGACTGACAGACCATCGAGAGCAGGCTCGCTCCTACAGGGGGGATTTCTGTTGTCTGGACTTACTGCGACATTTCGCTTTTTTTCATCGCATCCTTGGACATGGCGTCTTTTTTCATCGCGTCCTTGGACATGGCGTCTTTGGACATTGAATCGGTCTTCTTCATCGCATCCTTGGACATCGAATCCTTGCTCATGCTGTCGTTGCTCATGCTGCCGTTGTCAACAGCAGTAGCGGCGAACACAGAGGCAGCACCAACGGCCAGGCACATGGACAGAACAACGGTGGTCAACTTTTTCATGATGAATCTCCTTGGAGCACGGTTTTGTGGACAGTGAATGATTCGCACGTTCATCAGCTGCCACCAAACCAGTTGTAGCCCTGGTCTTCCCAGTAGCCACCGCTGTAGGTGTTGCTGACGAAAATCGCCTGAATGTGTTTGGGGTTCTTGTAGCCAAGCTTGGTGGGCATGCGCAGCTTCATCGGGAAGCCGTATTCGCGCGGCAGCACCGCGCCGTCATAAGTCAGCGTCAACAGGGTTTGCGCATGCAGTGCGGTGGCCATGTCGATGCTGGTGTAGTAGTCGTCGGCGCATTTGAAACCGACGTATTTGGCGTCGGTGTCAGCGCCGATGCGCTTGAGGAAATCGCTGAAGCGCACGCCGCCCCAGCGGCCGATCGCGCTCCAGCCTTCGACGCAAATATGCCGGGTGATCTGCTCGGTCTGGGCCATGGCGCGCAGCTCTTCGAGGCGCCAGCTGCGCTTGTCGGCAACCAGGCCGGTGACTTCCAGGCGATAGCCCTCCTCCTCCACCGTCGGCGCCTCGTCGATACCGTAGAAGGCATTGAACGGAAATGGCCGGGTGATCATCGATTCGGGATAGGTCGGCGCCATCGCATTGGGATTGAACAGCCAGCCCTGGACCCGATCGTTGAAGCGCGACATGGACGACAACGCGGTCTCGACACTTTCGTTGTCGGTGATATTGCAGCCGGACAACATGGCCACGCTGCCGAGGGTCAGGCCGCGCAGCAGGAACGAGCGGCGCGAGCGATCTTCGATCTGCGGCGCGAGGATCTTGCGGGCATCGGTGAGGATCGACGCCTCGTCCAGCCCGGGGATTTGAATACGCTTTTTCATACCTGCTCCTTGCGGCCGACGATCATGGCCAACAGCGTTTTCGGCACCAGCGCGACCATCACTAGATGCACCGCCACGAAGGCCACCAACAGCGCCATCGCGAAGAAGTGCACACGGCGCGCGCCTTCGTAACCGAACAGCAATTCACGCAACAACGGGAACTGCACCGACTTCCACAACACCAGCCCGGAGAGCACCAGCAGCACGATGTCGACCATCACGAACAGGTACGCGACGCGTTGCACCTGGTTGTAATGGCTGAGGTCGGCGTGCCCCAGTTTTCCGCGCAACGCAGCCCACAGGTCATGCAGCACGCCTTTGGGCGAAACCGGGAAGAAACGCCGTTTCAGGCGTCCGCTGAACAGGTTGAATGCCAGGTAAATCAGACCGTTGATCGCCAGGAACCACATCGCCGCGAAATGCCATTGCAGCGCGCCCCCCAGCCAGCCACCGAGGGTGATCGACTTGGGAAAGCTGAATTCGTAGATCGGCGAGGCGTTGTAGATGCGCCAGCCGCTGGTCACCATCACCAGCACCGCCAGGGCGTTGAGCCAGTGGGTCAGGCGGAGCCAGCGTGGATGACTGGCCTTGGGTGAAGCAGTGCTCTGCGACATGTCCGGCTCCCGTTTGTTGTTCGTTGGAGCCGAGTATGGGAGCCGGAAGATCGCCAAATCCTCACGTAAAGTTAAATTTAATGTGATAACTGGCCCTCAAGATCACCGCAAAATCTGTAGGGTTTTGTGTGGACCGCAAGATGGGCATTTATGGTTAAATGCCGCCCCTTTCCACGCCACCGACCCGATCCAATGAACCCTGAAGCCCTCGCCACCCTACATGAGCATTTGCTATCCGCCCTGGCGGCCGCCCCCGCCGAAACCCGTCGCCTGTTCCACGGCCGTGGCCGCTGCTGGCCGGGGCTGGAGCAAGTGACCGTGGACTGGCTGCAGGGCGTGGTACTGGTGGCACTGTTCAAGGAGCCGGAAGCCGGGCAACTGGAAAATTTGAAACACGTGCTGATGGCAATCACCCAGTCTGAACAGTGGGCAACATCCGCCGCGCATACGCTGTTGCTGCAACACCGCTACCTGCTGCAAAGCACTACCGAGTGGCTGCTCGGCGACGTCATCGAAGAAATGACCATCACCGAGGGCGGGCTGAAGTACCGGGTGGACCTGGGCCGCAAACAGAACACCGGTCTGTTCCTCGACATGCGCTACGGCCGCGACTGGGTCCGCGCCCATGCCGAAGGCAAGCGGGTGTTGAACCTGTTCGCCTACACCTGCGGTTTTTCGGTGGCGGCCATCGAAGGCGGCGCGACCCATGTGGTCAACCTCGACATGTCCAGCCCGGCCTTGAGCCGTGGTCGCGACAACCACCGGCTCAACGGCCACGACCTGGGCCAGGTGAGCTTCCTCGGCCACGACCTGTTCAAGTCCTGGGGCAAAGTGATCGGCAAAGGCCCGTACGACCTGGTGATCATCGACCCGCCGTCATTCCAGAAAGGCAGCTTCCTGCTGACCAAGGACTACCAGCGCGTGCTGCGCCGGCTACCCGAACTGCTCACTGAAAATGGCACCGTGCTGGCCTGCATGAACGACCCTGCGTTCGGCGCCGACTTCCTGATCGACGGTGTCACCCGTGAAGCACCCAGCCTTCAGTTCGAGCAGCGACTGGAAAATCCGCCGGAGTTTCCCGATACCGATGTCGAATGTGGGTTGAAGGCGTTGGTGTTCAGGCAGCACCAGACCGATTGACTGTCGCAACCAGGGGTACGCCGTCATTCTTTGGCGCTTGATCAATCTGCGCCATGCTCAAGTGCGCCGTTTCCCTCAGGCAGAACGAGCACACCGCGACAATCGCCAACGCCACCGAGCCATACACCGCGACGCCGACCGCATTGTGATCGGTGGCAATCAGGATCGCCGTGGCCACGCTCGACGCCGTACCGCCGCCCAGTGCCGCACCGATCTGGTAGGCGGCGGACATCCCTGAATAGCGCATATCCCGAGGGAACTGCTCTGCGAGAAACGCCGGAATCGGCCCCTGTGTCGCCCCCATGAACGCGCCGACCGCGATGTACGCCAGGGTCGATACCAGCAGGCTTTTCATGCCGACCAATGGGAAGAAGGCGAAGAACCCGAGGGCCATGATGATTGCGCCGAGGATCATGACTTTGCGCCGGCCGATCCGGTCCGACAGCAGGGCAAACAGCGGCGCGGTCACCACGATGGCCACCGACAATGAAAAATCGAAGATCAGCGCATCGGTGCTGCCGTAGCCAAGCTGGGTGGCATAGGACAGAAAGAACGTGCTGCCGATGTAGGCGATGGTCACATAGCCGAACGCGATCCCCGTGCACAACAGCATTTCCTTTGGACGTGCCCGCAGTGCCGCGACCAGGGGAATGCGTGCCTGCGTCTTGTGTTCGACGGGTTGTGCCACGGGCTTTTGCAATCGCGCATAGAGCCCGATCAACACCAGCACGCCGCCCAACCAGAACGGAATGCGCCAGGCGAAATCGGCAAGGTTATCGTTCGAGGCAACACTGACGATGCCGAACACCGCTGCACCGAGGATGCCGCCAATACCGATGCCCATGCTGGTAAAACTGCCCCACAGCCCCCGTCGCCCCGGGGGCGCCGATTCGATGCCGAACAGCGCCGCCCCGCCCCACTCACCGCCGGCGGCGAAGCCCTGTATCAACCGCAACAGCACCAGCAGTGCCGGCGCTGCCAGGCCTATCGACGAATAGCCCGGCAGGCAGCCGATCAGCAAAGTGCTCAGGCCCATCAGCAACAAGGTGATCACCAGCATTTTCTGCCGGCCAATCTTGTCACCGTAGTGCCCGAAGACCATGCCGCCCAGCGGACGGGCAAAAAAGCCCGCGCCAAAGGCGCCGAAAGCAAACAGCGTGGCGGTCAGCGGGTCCATCTGCGGGAAGAACACCTTGGGAAACACCAGCGCCGCCGCCGTGCCGTAGATGACGAAGTCATAGAACTCCAGCGCGGTGCCCATGCCGGAGACGAAGAACGTTCTGAGGGCGGATTGCGAACCCGCCGGGAAATGACCGTAACTAGCCATATCGAGTGCTCTTTTTGTTGTTATGGAGGACGTCGGTTTAGAAGCGTTGGAAGCCATCGCGGGCCAGCAGCATCGGGTTGCCGGCGGCGTATTCCAGCACGCCGTGCTCGCTGTCGATGCCGATGGTCAGCAGGGTTTCCCAGCGCTCGGTGGCCGGCATGCTCAGGTCTGGATGGAAACAGATCGGCGCCTCGTCGCCGGCGGCACCGCACATGGCCGCGGCCCGGCGATTAAGGTCGCCATGGATCATGTCGACCCGCGCCGCGTTGACGTGGGCCAGGCGTGCGTAGGTGGTCGAAGCGTCCGGCGTGCGCTCGCCAAGGCTCAGCGCCTCGTCGAGGAAGTGGTTGGTGTGGGTGATCCAGCCGTCTTCGCCTGGCAGGACCACGGCGATGCCGGCGGCGGACATTTCAATGCTCGCCGCACGTGGCGACGCATCCCTGTGCGAGAACACCGTCAGCACCGTCGAGGCACTGACCCGCGCCGACCGCGCCAGGGCAATGGCCTCTTCAACACTGGTAGCCTCTTCCAGAATCCGTCGGGCAATCGCATGCACCGGCACGCCGGCAATAGCGTTGTCGCTGGCGTGGTGGAGGATGTTGAAATGCAGCCCGACGCCTGCGCTGTTCACGCCAATCTTGCCGAGCATGCCGAGCTCGGTGAACAGCTTGACGGTGATCCCGGAACTGGCCGTGAGTTGCAACAGCATGCCGTGGGGCACCAGTGAATCGTGCCAGTCCCAAGTCTGAATGGTCTTGGGCGACTCCAATCCCGCCGGCGCATAGACCGCCGTCGAGCATTCACCTTCGAGCGAGGCCGGCATCACTGCGAGGATTTCCGTGCGCGCGTTCAGGCTCGCCAGTTGCCACAGGGGAATCCCGGCACCTTCGGCCGTCGCCACCAATTCCTGGGCCAGGCTCGGGCTCCACTCGGTCAGCGCTTGCAGGCTGGCTTCGCCAATAGCGCGCACCTGCTCGGGTGAGACGCCGACCTGATTGAAGAAGTCGAGATAAAGCGCCACCGTCTTGCCGATTTGCGCGGCCCAGGTTTCGCCGATTTGCTGGCCGCGGATGTGTGGGTTTTGGGTGTCGGTGACGAAGCAATGCAGATTCACGAAAGGTTTTCCTGTTTTACGTTGATAATTTTGCCTGGTCTCTGTAGGAGCCGGCTTGCCGGCGATAAGGATCTGGCAGGAACATCAATGTTGATTGATCCGCCGTCATCGCCGGCAAGCCGGCTCCTACAGGTCCCGAAGTTATTGCGTGCGGGCAAAGATTTCGCGACCGGCGAACCAGGTGTTCAGCACCTGGGTATCACGCAGGGCCTCTGGGCTGACGGCGAAGACATCGCGGTCGAGGACGATCATGTCGGCCTGCTTGCCCGGCTTGAGCGAGCCGATTTGTTCCTCGAGGCGCAGGGTGCGGGCCGCGTTGAGGGTGTAGGCCTGGAACATGGTCTGGCGGTCGATCTCTTCGGCGGCGTTGAGCACGCCTTTCGGACCTTTGCGGCTGACCGCCTGGTAGATCGCCTTCCATGGGTCCGGCGTGGTGATCGGCCAATCGCTGGCACCGGCAATGGTCGCGCCGTTCTTGAGCAGCGAGCGCGCCGGGTACGAGTACATGAAGGCCATGGCGCTGACGTAGGGTTTGACCAGGTCCATGCTCGACTCATCGCCCATGGCCCAGTACAGCTGCATCGAGGCGATGACGTTGAGGGTTTTGAAGCGGGCGAATTCCTTCGGATTGACCATTTGCAGGTGCGTAATGGAGTGCGCGATACCACTGTGCCGATCCTTGCGCGCCTGCTCGATGCCGTTGAGCGACTCACGCACCGCACGGTCGCCAATCGCGTGGATGTGCACCAACCAGCCACGGGCATCGGCGGCACTGACCAGTTCGCCGAAGTGCGCCGGGTCGATCAGCAGCTCTCCGGATTTCTTCGAGTTCTTGTAGGGCTCGAGCATGGCGGCACTTTGTGCCGGGACTTCTGCCACGCCATCGGCAAACACCTTGATGCCCGGCAGGGTCAGGTTGGGCACGCCGAGAAACTGCTGGCGGACCTTGTCCAGTTCATCGAGATCGGCCGGCGTGGCTTTCGAGTCGGCCATCAGTAGCGCGGCCACATGAGCGGTCAGCTCGCCGCGTTCGGCCAGCGCCTTGTAGATTGGCAGCACGCCCACCGACTGATTGTTCACATCGCTGCCGGGAATTTCATTGGCGATCGGGTCCATCCAGCCGGTGATGCCCAGGCTCTTGTAGTAGTCGAGTGCTGCGCGCGCGCCCGCCATCAACTCCTCGGTGGTCGGGGGTGGAAGCAGCGCCTGCACCGGGTACAAACCGGCATCGACCAGGAAACCATTCGGGCGTCCATCGGCGTGATGCCCTATCGTCGCCTGCTCTTCATCTTTGAGTGCCTTGACCCGCGCGGCATCGACGCCGGCACGCTGGAGCATGGCCCGGTTGGCCCAGCCCGTGTGCAGGTCCCAGCCCAGAAAGAGAATCGGGGTGTCCGCCCATTCGCCCTGATTGAAGCGTTGCTCAAGGGCCTCGATCTGGCTCCAGTAAGTCGATGGCAAACCGCCGACGCTGAGGACGTCACCACGTTTGGCCTTGCCGTCTTCGCGCCACTGACGCAGGCGCGTTTCCAGCTCATCGAGCGGCAGCAACTCACCGTCCAGATTGGCCTGACGCAATTGCAGGCCGCCCTTCACCGTGTGCGAGTGCGAGTCGATGAACCCTGGCATCAGCACCTTGCCGCCCAGGTCGATGATGCGCGTGCCCGGCTGTTTGAGCCCAAGCACCCGGGCATCGGAACCCACCGCCGCGACCTTGCCGTTCTCGACCGCAATGGCCTGCTGCAAGGGCTGGCCGGGCTCGGCGGTGTACACCCGGGCGTTGTGCAGGATGAGATCGACAGCGGCCATACTTTCCATCGAGGAACAGGCCAGAGCGAGTGACGCGGCCAAGGTCAGAATCTGTTTCATGGGGTGGCTCTTTATTTTTGTTGGGCTGTAGCCAAGACTATCCAAGCCAAATCAAGAACTGAATGCCTGCTCCCGCACAACTTCTGTGCCCATCAGGAATAGATCAATGGACAAAATGAGTGCCCTGACCATGTTCGTCGCAACCGCCGAACAGGGTAATTTCAGCCGTGCCGCCGACCTGCTCGGCAAAACCCCTTCGGCCCTGACCAAGGCCGTGGCCCAACTGGAGGAAGAGCTCGGCACGCGCCTGTTCGACCGCACTACCCGGCGCATGGCCCTGACCGAGGCGGGCCGCATCTATCTGGAAGGCGCACGGCAGGCGTTGATGCAACTGCAACTGGCCACCGAAGACGTGGAGCAGTTGCAGCATGAATTGCGCGGCGATCTGCGGATCACCGCCCCACCTTCGTTCGCACCGGCGTTTCTCAACCGGGTGTGTTGTCGCTTCTTGACCGCGCATCCGCAGGTCAAACTGGAAGTGGACCTGAGCGATAACTTCGAAGACCCGGTGGACGGCGGCTACGACCTCGCCCTGCGCGACGGCCCCATCGACCTGCCCGGCGTGATAGCGCAGCCGGTGGTGGAAAACCAGATGTTGCTGTGCGCCAGCCCGGCTTACCTAGCGCGCAAAGGCGAGGATGTTTCACTGGACAATTACCAGCAGCACGACTGGCTGATCTTCCGCCATCCGCTACTGAATCGGCACTTCTGGTGGGTCAAGCAAGGTGAACAACGCATACGCCTGACCCAACCAACGCCACGGGTGGCCAGCGATAACTACGACTTTCTGCTGGCCTGCCTGCTTGATGGCCAGGGCCTGCAGTTCATCCCGCAATGGAGTGCCGCGCCCTATCTGGCGCGCGGCGAGCTGGTCGAATTGATGCCGCAGTACTGGCGTGAGCCCAGCGCGTTCGGGCCGTGGATCTACGTGCTGTACCTGGCGCACCGGCGCAACACACGCAAGGTGAAAGTGTTCATCGATTACCTCAAGGCGCATTGGCAGGAACACCAGGCCTGAAAGGCTGGATCAAACCAATAAAGACCGCATAGCACCCTTCGCGAGCAGGCTCGCTTGTATGTTTAGACTTGAAGGGGTGGGTGGGACTAAAGCTCGTCATCTGACTCTGACCAGTACAGACCGTGGGAGACTTCGTCCCACCCCTTCACCTAATGCGCCGATAAGGAATGCATCGGCTCGGACCGACGATAGAAACAAGCCAGCGCAACGGTGAACCCCAACAAGTCTTTAAACCCTAGCTCGGAGGGTGGGCCATGACAATCCTTGATTCTCAGGTGGTCGTTGGTGTGGATGTGGCGAAGGACGAGATTGTTATCTATCGATCCGACCTGGAACGAACCCGAAATGTCGCGAACAAGCGATCAGCCCTGAAGCAATGGCTCAAGACGCTACCTGCGAACAGCGCTATCGCGCTTGAAGCGACCAATATCTATCACCTTGATACAACGGAAATAGCCCATGAAATGGGCCATGACGTTTATGTCATCGATGGCTGTCGCCTCAACAAATACCGCGACGGAATAGGCATGAGGGCGAAAACAGATGCCTTGGATGCCGAACTGCTGGCGCGTTACTTGAGCAGGGAGTCCGACAGACTGAGGATCTGGAGTCCTCCGCCGAAGGCTTACACCCAACTCAAAAGCCTGCTTCGTCGCCGGGCTCAGTTGGTCCGGGGCTGTGTCGCACTCAAGCAAAGCTGGAAAAACGAACCCCTGCTCAAAGAACAGTTCAAGCAGCTTCTGGCCGCCATTGCCCAGTTCGAAAAAACGATTCAGAAAACACTCAAGGAGATTGCTGAGGACGCCGGGATGCAGGATCAGGTGAAGCGCTGCCAGGCCGTCGAGGGTGTCGGGCTCCTGACAGCCACAGCAGCGGCCACAGCGTTTTTGCGTGGAAAATTTGCTAACAGCGACGAATACGTGGCCTTCCTCGGCATGGATCCGCGGGTGAGGCAGTCAGGACAAAAGGATCAAAGGCGTCGACTCTCCAAGCGAGGAGACTCGGAGTTCCGGCGCCTGTTTCACAACAGCGCCATGGCCGCCAGCCGTTCGCCGATCTGGAAACCGTACTACGAGAGTTATCTGGCCAGAGGCCTAAAAGGTACTCAAGCCTTGGTTATCCTGGCACGCAAGCTGGCCAGAGTGATGTTCGCGTTGATGAAAAACCAAAGTGAATACAAGCCTAATTCTATGCTTGGGGGTTCCCCCCAAACATAGAATCTCCCACAATGAAATGCAGTTCAACTGTGGGAGCGAGCCTGCTCGCGAAGGCGACGGCTTGGTCAACCAGACAATCCGGATTAACGCGGTTGCAACACCAGCGCAAACAGCTCGCCATGCCCGTTGACGTTGAGCTTGTGGTAGACGTTGCGCCGGTGCACTTTCACCGTTTCCGGGGAGATGCCCAGTTGCTGCGCGATGGCCTTGCTGGAGAAACCCTGGAGGATCAGGCGCGCCGTTTCAATCTCGCGCAGCGTCAGGCGTGCGTCGAAGCGATCGAGCAAGGTCGCCAGATCGCCGGCCGGTGGTTCGGTGACCGGTCCTTCCAGCGGCAGCAAATCCAGGTGTCGGCGCATCGCGGCCAACACCCAGTCACGCACGCAAATCAAGCGGCCCTGCTCCTCGAGGCTGAAGCGCACCGAGCGCCCGAGGGACAAGCCGAGCACGGCACCATCGACGTTGACCATGAACTGCAACTCGTCCCCACCGACGACGGTGCTGAAGTAGCTCAGGTAGTACTCGCTGTGCTGGAACTGGTCAGGGGCGACCGATTCGAGGCTGTGCAAGCCATCGGCGATACCCGCGCAGGCGGCCTGATAGAACGGATCGAGCAGGTACATGCCGGCGCGGTAGTCCGCCAGTTCTTCCTGCTCATCAGCGCTGCCCTTGGCATCGAAATCAATCAGCAGGCGTGGCACATGGCCCGGGCGCATCAGCGCCACCAGCGCGTTGTCCAGCGGCACCAGCAAGCGCAGGGTGTCGACCAGCGCCCGCCAGAAACCTTCCCGTCCCACCGCCGTGAAGACTCGCGCCAGCCCCTGGTGCACCGGCAACTCTTTCAACAACGCGTCCACGCACTACCCCTTTTGAGTAACCCATGATGGGAATGGGTGAAGGTCACCCCGGTCGATACGCTGCAAACTCCTGATTACCACCGGCCGCAACAGGCCAGGAGTGCCGCATCATGAGTCGTCACCGCTTGTATTTCAATCTGGGGTTTGGCGCCAGCCTGGCGGTGTCGCTGTCGGCCTTTGCCGTCGAAGCCCCGACCGTGCATGTGTACAACTGGTACGACTACATCGGCCCTACTACCCTGCAGGATTTCAAGCGTGACACCGGGATTGCGCTGGTCTACGACACCTTCGACAGCGCCGAAGTGCTCGAAGGCAAGTTGCTCACCAGTCGCAGCGGCTACGACGTGGTGGTGGCCAGCAACTTCAGCTTGCCCACGCTGATCAAGGCTGGCGCCCTCGCCCCACTGCCCCGTGAGCAGATGCCGGACTTCAAGAACATGGACACCGATCTGCTGGCGAAACTGGCCAACAACGATCCGGGCAATCAGTACGCCGTGCCCTACCTGTGGGGCACCAACGGCATCGGCTACAACATCGACAAAGTGCGCGCGGTGCTGGGTGACAAGGCGCCGGTGGATTCCTGGGACCTGGTGTTCAAGGAAGAGAACCTGGCCAAGCTCGGCGAATGTGGCGTGGCCATGCTCGACTCGCCGTCGGAGATGCTGCCGGTCGCTCTGCACTACCTCGGCCTGCCACCCAACAGCACCAACCCCGAAGACTACAAGAAGGCCGAAGCGCTGCTGCTCAAGCTGCGTCCGCACATCGCCTACTTCAACTCGTCGAAGTTCATCAGCGACCTGTCCAACGGCAACATCTGCGTGGCGGTCGGCTGGTCCGGCGCGATGCTCGAAGCCAAGACCACCGCCGAGCAGGCCGGCAACGGCGTGAAGATCGCCTACAGCCTGCCCAAGGAAGGCGCGCCGGTGTGGTTCGACACGCTGGTGCTGCTCAAGGACGCACCGCACCCCGAGCAAGGCATGGCCTTCATCGACTACCTGATGCGCCCTGAAGTCATCGCCCCGGTCAGCGACCACCTCAACTACCCCAACGGCAACCGCAGCGCGACCACGCTGGTGGCCGAAGCGACCCGCAGCAACCCGGCCGTCTATCCGCCAGCCGAAGCCATGGCCACCTTGTTCACCCTCCAGCCACTGCCGCCTGCTACGGAACGGGTGCGGACGCGGATCTGGAGCAAGGTCAAGAACGGTCAATGACCGGACACCACAAAACCCTGTGGGAGCGGGCTTGCTCGCTCCCACAGGGGCCGTGGTGCCCAACAAATATTCTTTTTTCTGCCACGAATCGAAGATGAGAAAACCATGAAACCACGTGCCCGCGACCTCAACATCCAGTTCGGTCAACTGCAACCCGGCCCGCTCAATGCCATCACCGACGTCCCCGGCGTACGGGTTGGCCACAGCAATGTGCGAGGCCGCACCACCAACGGCCGCGACATCCTCACTGGCGTCACCGTCATCGAACCGCGCGCCGGTTCCACCAGCCAGCAACCGTGCTTTGCCGGTGTGCATGTGCTCAACGGCAATGGCGATGCCACGGGGCTGGAGTGGATTCGCGAAGCAGGCTTGCTGACCAGCCCCATCGCCTTCACCAACACCCACAGCCTGGGCGTGGTACGCGATGCGTTGATCGTGCTCGACCGCGAGCAGCAACCCGATGACGGGCGCCTCTACTGGAACATGCCGGTGGTGCTGGAAACCTTCGATGGCCTGCTCAACGACATCAACGGTTTTCACGTCAAGCCCGAGCACGTGGCCCAAGCCGTGCGCAGCGCCGAGAGCGGCCCGGTGACCGAAGGCAATGTCGGCGGTGGCAGCGGCATGATCTGCCACGAATTCAAGGGCGGTATCGGCACCGCGTCGCGACGCTTGAACAGTGCCCAGGGCGGCTGGACGGTCGGGGCGATTGTCCAGGCCAACCATGGCATCCGTAACGAACTGCGCGTCGACGGCTACCCGGTCGGGCGCTACATGGAACAGGTCGATTCGCCGTTCCTCAAGGCCTCGCTGCCCCATCCAGGCATGGGCTCGATCGTGGTCTGCCTGGCCACCGATGCGCCGTTGCTGCCGCACCAGTGCACCCGCCTGGCCCAGCGCGCCAGCCTCGGCCTGGCCCGCACTGGCGGCGGTAATGAAGACCACAGCGGCGACATCTTCATCGCCTTCGCCACCGGTAATGATGTGCCACCGGCGGCCTACGAGAGCAAGAAAGCGCCAACCACCGACCACCTGAGCATGGTCAACAACGACCACATCAGCGAGCTGTTCCTGGCCGCCACCGAGGCCGTGGAAGAAGCCATCATCAATGCCCTGCTCGCCGCCGACACGGCCGAAGGCAACGGGCACAGCGTACAGGGGCTGGATGCCGACACCTTGCTCAAGGCATTGCGCCGCGCCGGCTGGCCGGGGGACGCGACTAGCGGTACTTGAGTGAAACACTCGGTCTTTCTAGGATGAACTTACGCAGTCGCTTGTTAACTCAAGCCGCTGCGTAGGTGGTGAGTGAACTGAACCCCTACCAAGCTCACCACTTGATTCATGCGCATCTTGAGCCTCAAGGGCTCTACTTCCTCCCCATCAAAGAGCTTTGAGGCTCTTTTTTTTGCCTCTGAAAAACACACATTTCTCCCCTGTAGGAGCGAGCTTGCTCGCGAAAAACCTCTGGACAACGCGGTCCTTCAGATAGCGCGCGTTATCGTTGGCGTCCATCGCGAGCGAGCTCGCTCCTACAAGGGGATTTTCATTGGGGCTCGGTCGGGCATAGGGAACGCCACGCCGCCTGCGCCAGCATGTCCCGGTATGCCTTCGGACTGCCCTTGACCCGGCCCGACAACCAGGCGCGGCAGTAGCTGTCTGCCTGGCCGACAATCATTGACGGTATCAACTCCGCCGGAAAACGCCCCAGTTCATTGCCGTGTGCGCCCAGCCACTCGAGCAACTGCTTGTTGCGCGTCCTGTTGCGGGTGGCGAGTTCCTCCTGGAACGGCCCCTTGGTGACGGCAAACCGCGCGTGGTACTGGAACCGCGCCCACTCCGGCTGGCTGTCGACCCAATCCACATAGCTGTGCACCAGCGCGTGCACGCCTGCTTGAGTGGTTTGGGCCTCAGCCAGGTAGCTGTCGCGCAAACGGGCCTGGTCATCGAGGGCGGTAAAAAACAGCGCCGCCACCAGCCCTTCCTTGTTGCCGAAATGGTGATAAATCGCGCCGACACTGGTGTCGCATTCGGCGCGAATCATTTCGATGGTCGTGGCCTCGATCCCCTGTTCGTTGAACAGGCCGAGGGCCTTTCTGAAGATGTCGCGCTTGAGTTCGGCGCGTCGTCCGGGGTAGCAGCGTTCGAGCAGATCGGCGGTTTCCATGCAGAAAAACAATCCAGAAAAGTCATCGGTGGAGGCTGGCGGAGGCCAGCGAACTATTGGCGCTAGGTTGACAGATTTCTCCTCGACAGAATACTGTTCCGTTACAGAACAATATTCTGTAACGGAACAATATTCTGCAATCCGTCATCCTCAAGAGGCATCAAAATGAGTCAGTTCCTCAGCATGTTCAACAGCGCAGGGCCAGAAGCGTTCAGCAAAATGGCCTGCCAGGTGGCGCCCTACTTCTCCACTATCAACCCGCTGGTCAAGGATTTGCGCAAAGGCAGCGCCACCGTGCACGTGCCATTTGCCCGGGAGATCACCAATCACTTGGGTACGGTGCATGCGATCGCCATGTGCAACGCCGCGGAACTCGCCGCCGGGATGATGACCGACGTGTCCATTCCCGCCGGCGCACGCTGGATTCCCAAAGGCATGACCGTGGAATACCTGGCCAAGGCCAAGAGCGATGTGACGGCGATAGCCGAAGGAGATGCAGTGGACTGGACCACCGAAGGCGACAAGATCGTGCCGGTGGACATTCATGATGCCGAGGGCAAGAAGGTGTTCACGGCGCGGATTACCATGAATGTGAAGCTGGCGTGAGTACTGCCCGGGCTCTCGCAGACAACCGATGACCGTAGGAGCCGGCTTGCCGGCTCCTACAGGGGATTTGCGGTGTTGGGCAGCCTTCGCGGCGACAACAATTACCAGTCGTACGTCATCTCGACCGACGCCACCCGCTCTTGTCCGTAATAGCAACCGAACGAATAGTTGCAGTCCGATACGTACTCACGGTCGAAGATGTTCTGCACGTTCAGGCGGGTCTGCAGACCGCGCAGGCTCGCATCCAGTTTGCTCATGTCATAGCTGACGGTGGCGTCATACACGACCCAGGACGGCACGTCGAACGAGTTGGCCGCATCACCCGGCTTGCGCCCGGTATAGCGGGCACCGGCACCGAAGGTCAGGCCATTGAGGTTGGCTTGGGTGAAGTGATAGTCGACCCACATCGATGCCGACACCGGCGACTGCGCCTCGTTGCGGTGGTCCTGATTGCCCCAGGTGTCCTTGGTGTAGAACGAGTCCATGTAGCTGGCGGCAGCCATGACGTCGATGTTGTCGAGGCTCGACTTGACCTCCAGCTCGATGCCCCGCGAGCGCATTTCGCCGCTCTGGGCCATGTACTCCGGGTACACGACGTCGCCCGTCAACACGTTCTTCTGCTTGACCTCATAGACCGAAGCGGTAATCAGCGTTTTCTCGAATGGCTGGTACTTCACGCCGACTTCGTACTGCTCGCCCTTGGTCGGTTCGAACGCCTTGCCGCCGCGCTCGGGTGCCGCCGTGCCCAGGGTCGGCAAGAACGACTCGGAGTAGCTGACATACGGTGCCAGGCCAAAATCGGTCACGTAGGTCAGGCCCACCCGGCCAGTAAACTGGCTGTCGCGCTTGGATTCATGGGTGGACGCCAGCAAGTCCTTGTTGTTGATTTCCGCCCAGTCCTGGCGGCCACCAATGGTCAGGATCCACTTGTCCAGCTTGATCTGGTCCTGCAAGTACACACCGGTCTGGCGCAGCGTGTTGTCCCACTGGGTGGTCAGCGTCGGCGTCACGCTGCTGGTGTCGTAGTTGTTCTTGCCGTACAGGTCGACCGGCAACACGTTGTTGGCGTTGTAGCCATCGTACTTGCGGGTGAAATGGCGATAGTCCACCCCCATCAATGTGGTGTGCTCCAGGGCGCCGGTGTTGAATTTGTATTCCAGGTTGTTATCGATGGTGTACGCGATGTTGTGCTGGTGCCAGTCGACCTTGGCGCGGTTGGCCCGGGTGTAATCGGTCACACCGCCTTCGGTGACGAAGCTGCGCAGGTAGAAACCTTTATAGCGGTCACGCACGTCGGTGTAGCGTGCGCTGGAGCGGTATTTCAGGTCTTCGCTGAAATCGTGGGTGAAGTCGTAGCCGAAGACATACTGATCGCGTTTGTAATCGTTGAAGTTCGTATCGCCGGAGAAGAAGTGGCGGTTGATCCGCTCACCGTTCGGTCCACGGTCGAGGGAACCGATCCTCGGCAGCGACTGATAATCCGGCACGCCGTCGTCGCGCTGGACTTGTGCCAGCAAGGTCAGGGCGGTCTCGTCGTTCATGTTCCAGGTCAGGCTCGGCGCCAGCAACATGCGCTGGCTGTTGTTGTGGTCGACCTGTTCATTGCCTTTATCGGCAACGCCGACGAGACGATAGAGGAACTGTTTCTGGTCATCGAGCGGGCCACTGGTGTCGAAGGCGCCGTTGACCCGGTTGTAGCTGCCCGCGCCAAGTTTGACCTGGTTGCGCTGCTCGCTGGTCGGGCGCTTGGAGACCATGTTGATCAAGCCGCCCGGCTGGTTCTGCCCGTAGAGCACCGACGACGGCCCCTTGAGCACTTCGATGCGTTCCAGGGTGTACGGATCGATTTGCGGCGCACCGCCCAGGCTACCCGCATACGGGATGTAGGCGCCGTCCAGGTACAGCGGCGTCGGCGCGAAGCCACGGCTGGTGATCTCGTCGGCAATCGAGTTACGGTCGGTGAAACCGCCGGTGTTCAACCCCGGCGTGTAGCGCAGGGCCTGGGTCAGGTTGCGCGCCCCCTGGGTCTCCACCTGGGCGGCGGTGACCACGTTGATGGTCTGCGGGATCTCCAGGATCGGTGTGTCGGTCTTGGTGGCGGTGGCACTGCGGGTGGCGACGTAGCCGTCCACCGGACCATACGCAGACTCGGTTAGCGCGCCGGAAATGCTCGTGGCGCCCAACTGCAATGCCGTACCGCTGGCCACGATCGGCAGCAGCGAATAGCTGCCATTGTCATGGCGCACCGCTTCCAGTTTGCTGGCGGCCAACAGTTGGCGCAGGCCGGCGTCAGTGGTATAGCGGCCCTGCAACCCGGCGGTTTTCTGGCCGTTGGCATGGGCCGGATCGAAGGAAACGGTCACCCCGGCGATGGAGGCAAACTGGGTCAGCGCCGAACCCAGCGGGCCGGCCGCAATATTGAATTGCGCTTCGACATCGGTTTGCGCCCATGCAGGTTGTGCCACCATCGCCATCCCCAACGGAACGGCCAGCGCCATCCCCAGCAACGCCGCTTGCACGGCACGGTTCAGGGGTTTGACGGGTGACTGGGCAGGTGAATGGCGGTGTTGGGGATTGCGAGGGGTCATGCAGTTTCCTTTCGCCCGTTGGCAGTGAATGGCAGCGTCTGTTGCGCCTGTATCTACCAAGTCGAACGAGAATCAAAATCAACAACACCCACGACGAATTTTTTTTCGATCGTACTCAAGTCGGCTCCACCGAGACCCAGTAGCGACTGAACCGACGAATGCGCACGGGCAAGGTCGACGTCAGGTTGTCCAGCACCGTGTCGGTATTGCCCAGATGGAACGCCCCGGAAATCCGCAAAACCGCCACCGCCGGATCACACCCCAGGTGCCCGGGGCGATAACGCTGCAACTGCGCGATGAAGTCGCCCAGGCGCCAGTCGTTGGCCACCAGCATGTCGCGGGTCCAGGCATCGGCCTGGGGATTGGCCTGTTGCACGGGCTCAATACTGTTCTGGTGAAAACCCAACTGCTGACCGGCATCGACCCGCACCACCGGTCCCGACAGGCTGGCCGTGCGCACCTCCACGGCATGCTCCTGCACGCTGACTTCGCTGCGCCCTGCTTCGCTGCGCACCACAAACCGTGTGCCCAGGGCGCGAATGCTGCCCTCGGCCGTGTGCACGATGAAAGGACGCGCCTGGGGGTCGCGGGCGGTTTCGATCTGGATCTCACCCTTGAGCAAACGTACTTCGCGCAGGCTTGCGCTGTACCGCACGTCCACGGCTGTCGCGGTGTTGAGTTGCAGTTGCGTGCCATCGTCCAGGCGCACGCGGCGGCGCTCACCTGTTGCGGTGCGCTGATCGGCCATCAGGACAGGCATTGCCGTGGTGTTCCAGGCCAACGTGCCCGCCCCGCCCGCCACCAGCAAAATCGACAACACCTTGAGCACGTCACGGCGCCTGGCCCGGGCGCCGGCCAGGGTCGACCGACCGATGGCGGGGTTGATCTGGCCGAGCTTGTCCTGCAAGCGCGCCAAGCGTTCCCACGCCTGCAAATGGCGCGGATCGCGTTCCAGCCAACGCTGGTGCGCCTCGCAAACAGCCCCGTCCGGCGCCTCGTCGCGCAAGTCGACATACCAGCGCGCCGCCGCTTCGAGGGTGGCGTGATCCAGTGGTTGCAGTTGCGCCACGCTTCAGTCCTCGATCAGCAACAGACAGTGGGTCAAGGCGCGCACCGCATGCTTCTTCACCGTGTTGACCGAGACCTGCAAACGCCGGCCGATCTCGACGTAACTCAAGCCATCGAGCTGCGCCAGCAGGAAGATCTCGCGCGTGCGCTCCCCCAGGCCATCGAGCAGACGGTCAATGTCCATCAAGGTTTCGATGATCAATTCGCGGGTTTCCGGCGACACCGCCACGGGTTCGGGGATGGCCGCCAGGGTTTCCAGATACGCCTGCTCCAGCGCCCGCCGGCGGAACGAGTCGATCATCAGGCTGCGGGCAATGGTGCTCAGGTAGGCGCGCGGTTCACGCAACTCCAGGTTCTTGCGTTGGGTCAGCACGCGAATGAACGTGTCCTGGGCCAGGTCCGCGGCATGGTCGACGCAGCCAAGCCTTTTTCGCAGCCAGCCGCATAGCCAACCGTGATGGTCCTCGTACAGCGTGTGCACGGAGTGTTGCAGCGAGAAATCAGCGGATGACATGGAAACGACCCGAGACAAGAGTTATTTGATAATGACTCTCATTTTCTTCGAAGCCGGCACCGTTTGGCAAGACCGCTGAAATCGGCTGGGAAAAGCACTCAGACCAGGCGCAACCGAGGGCCTGCGGCCGGCACCGCATCGTCACCCAAGCGGCCCCGCACAAACTCATTGGCCTTGCGCGTCAACTGGTCCAGATGCCGGTCGCGCTGTTTTTCCGCATCGGTCATGGCCCGTTTGCCGTGCTTTTGCAGCAGGTAGGTATGAATCTGCCGCACTTCCAGCGAGCTGTAGATCGACGCCACATCCAGCAGCGCCATCAAGCCATCGGTGGCGTGGTCGCGGGTGTTCATCAACACCTGGGTCGCGCGCGCGCCCACCACCTCAAAGCCCATCGCCTCGAAATACGGCACCTTGGCCACCGCGCAGGTCAGCTCGGCATGGGGATAGCGGCCGACCATTTCCCGCAGCATCCGCCGGGCCACGCCCTGGCGCCGATACTCGGCCTGCACCGCCATGTACGCCACGCCGCATGCCTCGGAATCGTCCTGCACCGGCAGGTACAGTACAAAACCAATGACCTTGTCCGGGTCGTCTTCGTCAGTGGCGACGATCAACTCGACGGCAATGCCCTTTTCACCCTTCAGCGCCTCCAGATACAGGTGCACCTCATAGCCGATCGCGTATTGATAGAGGTTGTACAGCAGGTTGCTGGGCGAGATCGCGACCATACTGATGTCGGTCAGGTTGTCGACCACCATTTGCAGGATCTGGCTATTGATGTGCTCGGGGCACGGGGTCTTGAAATGGCTGATCAGGGGCATTGCGGTGACAGGCTCCGGGGGCAAGGGCCGCCTATCATAACGCGCCTGGCACCCGCGGTCCGCTGTATTACCCCTGCCCTCGCCAGTCCACGCAGGTCTATGGTGTGAGTGGGGAAAATGGGTGGGTGAAGCCCCCCGATTTTGAGGATTCCCACCCACTGCGGCGCTATCACCACAGTCTTTAATCTTTTGATACAAATCAAGCTTTCGCCTTTCCTCGGACCTTCCCTCGTTTGGCGCACCTCTTGCATCGACCGCTTTGCGAACGTCAGCCACATCGGCGCGCCCCGAGGGAAACAAGATGAAAAGCCTGCCTGCCCCCAAATCTCTCTATTTTTTCAGCAAACCGGGCATCGCCGCTGTGATGCTGATCAACGCCAGCATCGGCACCGTCAACGCCGCACCTTTGGACGATGTCAACCAGCCACCACCGACGGACCCCTCGGCGTATTCCAACCCGGCGGCCGACCCCAAGGCCGCGCTGGATGCCCTTCTGACCATGCCACCCGCCAACCAGGGTTCCATCGCCTATCCCAACGGTGTGTATGGCAACCGCGGCACGCCAACAGCCGATAACGTGCTGCCGCCAGCCCTGCAGACATCGTTCAAGATCCCCACCAACGGCAAGCCCAGCCCATTGTTCGGGGCGCAGCCGTACACTCAGCAACTGCTGCTGTTCGAGGAATTCGGCACGGAAAAACTCGACCCGACACTGCCGGCGCCACCCCTGACCTTCCCGGTTCCGACTGTCGGCCCGGCGCCCACGCAGGACCCGAACAGCATCGCCCGCAGCGGCCCTTCGGCCACGGCGCTGGAAGCCTTCATGCGCCAGCCGGGGCTGTACCCGTTTCCGTCGCAGTTTTCCAACGTGCTGGACCGCAACCCGTGGAAAGCGCAGATCGAAGCCTTCCTCAACCGCCAACCGGTCGGCTCGCCAGCCGAGGGGCGTCCGCCAGGAAAAGGCTGGTCGCACCAGCGCTGGAACGAGTTCTACCCACAGGTTGCCTTCAAGACCGTGCAAGCGGGCGCCAAGCTCAACGGCGGCATGCGCGACCGCAGGCAATTGCACAACTACGCCGTCGGTGAGTTCGGGCCTGGCGGGCTCTACTACCAGACCTCGGACATCCCGACCACCACGGGCACGACCAAAGGCATCGACACCCGTTTCCACCCCAACATGCCCGTTCAGAACCACAAGGCGCTATGGACTTTCGACGGCACCTTTCCGGTAAAACTGCTGATGGTGCGCTACGGTCAACCGACGCTGATGCGGCACTACAACGCCCTGCCGATCGATCCGTCGGCCAACATGGGCTTTGGCCTGCACACCATTACAACCCACGAACATAACGGCCACTCTCCGGCCGAAAGCGACGGCTTTGCCAATGCGTTTTTCTTTCCGGGGCAGTACTACGACTATCGCTGGCCGATGCAACTGGCCGGTTACGACACCATCAATACCAAGGCTGAAGACCCGCGCGCGGCGTTCCCCTGCGCCCCGGGCGAAACCCTGTATGTCAACGATGCCACGCCGGGCCTGAAGACGTGCAACAACGGCAGCATCAAGATTCGTGGCGACTGGCATGAAACCATGAGTACCCACTGGTTCCATGACCACATGCTCGATTTCACCGCACAAAACGTCTACAAGGGCAACGCGGTGATGATGAATTACTACAGCGCCCTGGACCGCGGTAACGAAGCCTTCCAGGACGGCGTCAACCTGCGTCTGCCCAGCGGTTCGGCGTTGCCCTGGGGCAACCGCGACTATGACGTCAACCTGCTGGTGGCCGACAAGGCCTGGGACGCCAATGGCCAACTGTGGTTCAACCCGTTCAACACCGATGGCTTCCTCGGCGATCAGATCCTGGTCAACTGGCAGTACCAGCCGCGCCTGAAAGTGCGTGCGCGCAGCTATCGTTTCCGCATCCTCAACGGCTCGGTATCGCGCTACTTCAGGTTCGCGCTGGTGCGTGAAGTCGCCGGCACCGGTGGCGAATTCCCCGGCCCGGCAGGTTCCGGCGTGTCGTATACCCGCGTGCCGTTCCACATGATCGCTAACGACGGCAACCTCATGGAACACGCCGTGCCGTTCGACGGCAGCATGGATCTGGACGGTGACGGCGATGTGCAGGACCACAACGCCATCCTGCCTACCCAGGGCATCGCCGAGCGTTTCGACATCATCGTCAACTTCGCGAAAAACGGGATCTCTGTCGGCGACAAGCTGTACTTCGTCAACCTGATGGAGCACCAGACCGGCAAGCAGCCGGAAAAAACTCCGCTGAGCCTGGCCGACGTCCTGTCCGAGAAGTACAAAGCAGTGCTCAAGCAGGGCAGCAAAGGGCTGGAATGGGACAAGGGCGACCCGGCGGTGGGCAAGTTCCTCCAGCTGATTGTCCAGCCTTATGCCGGCCAAGACCTGAGCATGAATCCCGCCGATTACGAACCCGCCAAACCGGGTAAACCGGTCGGCAAGGTCATGATCCCGCTGACCATCAACCGCGACGATCCGGCGATGCAGGCCAAGATCAAGGCGGCACGGCATCGTGAGTTCATCTTCGGCCGCTCCGACGGTACCGACGAAGCCCCCTGGACCATCAAGACCGATGGCGGTTTGGGCTACAACATGGACCCACGGCGGATCAGCGCCGCCCCGCAACTGGCCAACGGCCCGACCGATGCCGGCTTCTCCGGCGACGGCACCCTGGAAGTGTGGAAGATCAAGAACGGCGGCAACGGCTGGAACCACCCGGTGCACGTGCACTTCGAAGAAGGCATTATCCTCACCCGCGACGGCAAGGCGCCACCGGAATGGGAAAAATGGGCACGCAAGGACGTCTATCGCATCGGCGAGGGCATCGACAGCTCGGTGGATGTGGAAATGGCGATCCGCTTCCGTGAATTCGCCGGGACCTACATGGAGCACTGCCACAACACCCAGCACGAGGACAACTCCATGCTGCTGCGCTGGGATATCGAGCACCCTGGCCAGTTCCAGTTGATGCCAACGCCCCTGCCCGGCTGGGACGGCGTCAGCTACGTCAACTCGGCCGCGTTGCCTACTTTCCGCACGGGCGATACACGCAACAACGATGGCGACAACAAAAAACCCATCGCCAACCCCGACAGCGCCACCAGCAACGGCCAACCGGTGACCATCAACGTGCTGGCCAACGACTCCGACCCTGACGGCAACGTGCCGCTCAAAGTGGTGGGCCTGGAGCAACCGGACTCCGGCAAGGGCAGCGTCAGCACCGATGGTCTGCGTGTGATCTACACGCCACCGGCCACGATCCCCGCACCGTTCACCGCGACCTTTACCTATAAGGCCGCCGATGCCAAGGGTGCGGAATCGGCACCGGCAACGGTGTCCGTGGCGGTCTCGGCAGCGGTGGTCGAAAACCTGATCGTTACCAGTGCTACCGTCACCGCCCGCAGCAACGGCCGTTACTACTGGGTGCTGTCCGGCACCACCTCGCGTGGCCCGGGCAACAGCATCACGGCGACTGCCACGACCACGACCGGTACGGTGAACCTTGGCACCGCGACCCTGACGCCTACGGCTACAGGCGCGCGCTGGAACATAGCGGTGACGACCGTCGGCAGTCCGCCATCGACTAGCCCGACAGCGACCATCACATCAGCCTTCGGCAAAACCGTGACAGTGCCAGTGCACTAGAGCGGCTTGATCGGCGCCCGGTCCATGCAATGTGGACCGGGCGCTTTTTTTGGGCTTTCACTGATTTGGAAGTCACTTGCAGAAGCCAGCTTGCTGGCGATGGTCGTTAACGAAAACGCGTGCAAACTGGATAAACGCGCTGCACTTGAGTCCATCGCCGGCAAGCCGGCTCCTACAGGGTTTGAAGGTCACACGGTCACTTGTAGGAGCCAGCTTGCTGGCGATGGTCGTTAACGAAAACACGTGCAAACTGGATAAACGCGCTGCACTTGAGTCCATCGCCGGCAAGCCGGCTCCTACAGGGTTTGAAGGTCACACGGTCACTTGTAGGAGCCAGCTTGCTGGCGATGGTCGTTAACGAAAACGCGTGAAAACTGGATAAACGCAGCGCACTTGAGTCCATCGCCGGCAAGCCGGCTCCTACAGGGTTTGAAGGTCACGCGGTCACTTGCAGGAGCCAGCTTGCTGGCGATGGTCGTTAACGAAAACACGTCTGAACTGGATAAACGCGGCGCGCTTGAGTCCATCGCCGGCAAGCCGGCTCCTACAGGGTTTGAAGGTCACGCGGTCTCTTGTAGGAGCCAGCTTGCTAGCGATGGTCGTTAACGATAACGCGTGAAAACTGGATAAACGCAGCGCACTTGAGTCCATCGCCGGCAAGCCGGCTCCTACAGGGTTTGAAGGTCACGCGGTCTCTTGTAGGAGCCAGCTTGCTGGCGATGGTCGTTAACGAAAACGCGTCTGAACTGGATTAACGCGGCGCACTTGAGTCCATCGCCGGCAAGCCGGCTCCTACAGGTATCGCGTTATCGGGGGGTGTCCCGGGATTGCGTGAAAAACTTGTTTTTGCGATGACTGTCAGAACGCGTTCGCGAGCAGGCTCCAGTCATCGCTGCGGCGCCACCATGCGAAAGCGGATATTGATCTCGTTGGACACCACACTGTTCGCCCACTCGCCCTCGCCTATTTTGAAGTCGTCACGCTTGATCACCAGATCGCCAACGAAGATGCCAATGGAGCTCTCCGATTTCAGCAGCACCGGCACACTTACCTCCCGAGTGAGCCCGCGCAGGGACAGCTTTCCGGTGATGGTGTAGCGGTTATTGCCGAGGGCCTTGATGGACGTCGATTCGAACGTTGCCACCGGATAAGTCGCGGTGTCGAACCACGCCGGTTTTTGCAGCTCGGTGTTGGCGTCGTCGCTGCCGGCTTCGATGCTGCTCAGGTCGATGGTCAGCGCGGCGTGGGCGCCGCCGGGGTTATCGGTGTCGAAGTCGAGATTGGCCTCGAACTTGCCGAAAGTACCGTAGTTTCGCGAACCCATTTGCTGATAGGTGAAACTCAAGGTGCTGGCCTTGGCGTTCACTTCCTTGTATTCCACGGCTTCAGCGAACGGCGCCAGGCCGAACTGCACCAGGCCGAACACCAATGTGGTGGCCAGGGCGACGCAACGCGCGGATCGAAGGTTCATGGCACTCTCCGGGAGGGCTCCCGTCTTGAGTTGGCGTGCCGCACATGAAAGCTGGCACCAGATGGACTAAAGCAAACAACCGGCGTTTATTCCACTTCCCACGGCGATTTGCGACCACCTGCCGCTGGCTGTCCGCACTACCCACACTCCCGGCGTTGCCACGCCCGCTGCAACAGCGCGATCACCTCGCCATCCGAGGTCTGGGAAAAGTCCACGTACCAATGGCCAATCGACGTGAACCACTCGGGCATCAGCGGGCAGACCAGTTCATCCACCTCGTTGCGCAAGGCCTCCACTGTCTCGATCGGCGCCACCGGCACCGCCACCACGATGCGCGAAGGCGCCTGCACCCGCAGCGCCTGGATTGCCGCCCTCATCGAAGCGCCGGTGGCCAGGCCATCGTCGATCAGGATCACCACCTGATCCTTGAGTTGCACCGGCGCCCGCGCCCCCCGGTAAACCTTCTCGCGGCGCAGCAGTTCGCGGGTTTCCCGTTCGACCACGGCGTCAAACGCGGCGCGATCAATCGGGTGCACGCGCAATGCCTCTTCGTTACAAATCTGGATACCACCGCTGGCAATCGCGCCCATGGCGTACTCCGGGCGAGACGGCACCCCGAGCTTGCGCACCAGCATCAGGTCCAGGCGAACCTTCAGTGCCGTGGCCACTTCATAAGCCACCGGCACGCCGCCACGGGGCAAGGCCAGAATGATCACATCGGGGCGATTGGCGTAAGGCAGCAGCGGCTCAATCAAACGCCGCCCCGCCGCTGGCCGGTCTTGCAGGATGGAATGGGACAAGGGGCTCATTTGAAAACCTCCCCAGGCGATGGCGCCTGTCTTTTTCAGTCACACCGTCCTTTTGTGGCGAAGGCTTTGTGGCGAGGGGGCTTGCCCCCGTTGGGCTGCGCAGCAGCCCCCCAAAAATCTAGCGATCAGTACAATTTTTTGCGAGCGCTTCGCACTCGAATGGAGGCAAGCCCCCTCGCCACAACGTTCAGTGAATAGCATGCCCCTCCCGCTGCGTCCCGCCTACACCAACCGCTCGATCTTCTGATGCTGCCACACCAGCTTGTAATACAGCGTCTGCAACACCAGCATCCCCAGATACGCCACCGGAAACGCCATCCACACCCCTTGCAGCCCGAACTTCGCGTCCAGCAGATACGCCGCCGGCAACTGAATCCCAACTACACAGACAATGGAAATCGCCACCGGCACCATCACCGTGCCGCTGGCGCGCATGATGCCGCCGATGATCGCCTGGAAGCCAAACACCAACAGGCTCCAGAGCATGATGTGCAACAGGTGCTCGGCCATGTTAAGTGTCGCTTCTTCAGTGAGGAACGACGCCAGCAACCAGCTCGACAACAAGTACCCGAGCACCACCAGACCACCGGTCAAACACACGTTGATCATCAGCCCGGTCTTCAGGATCGGCCCGATGCGCTCAATGCGCCCAGCCCCGATCGCCTGCGCCCCGAGGATCGACGCGGTAATCGCAATCGACAGCGCCGGGAACTGCACGTAATTGACGATCTGCGTCACCGCGCCATACGCCGCCGTCGCCTGGGAACCGTGCTGGTTCACCAGCGCCAGAATCACCAGCTCCGACAACGACAACACCACCATCTGCAACCCGGTGGGCAAACCGATGCGCAGCACCTTGCCGAGAATCGCCATGTCCAGCTTCATCGCCGCAAAGAACTCACGGTCCGGCGCCAGCGGATGACCCTTGCCAATCAAGCGCCACGCCAGCAGCCCCATCGCCACCAGGTTACCCACCAACCCGGCAATCGCCGCACTCTGAATCCCCATCGGCGCAAAACCCAACCACCCGCGAATCAACGCCGGCGTCAGCGCCAGACCGACAATGGTCGACACCACCAGCGCCAACAACGGCGACAAGGTATCGCTCACCCCGCGCAACAACTGCGTGAACAACACAAACACCAACAGCGACGGCATGATCCACAACATCACATGGGCATACGCCACCGCATCGTCCAGCACATCCGCCGGCGTCCCCAACCCCACCAACGCCGACCGCGCAAACACACTCCCCACCACCGCCGCTACCAACCCGATCAACACCCCCAACAACACCGTCGCCCCGGCGATGGCCTTCACCAGATGCGTCTCCCGTGCCCCCCACGCCTGCCCGATCAACACCCCCGCACCCGCGCCAAGGCCGATGACCAGGGCGATGAAGAAAAACACGATGGGAAACATCCCCGACACCGCCGCCAGCGCCTGGGTGCCAAGCATCTGGCCGATGTAGATGCTGTTGACCGTGCCGGACATCGATTGCAGGAAGTTCGACAGGACCATCGGGGCGAGGAAAAACAGGTAGGTTTTCCAGAGGGGGCGTTGGGGGTTGGGGGTTTGCATGGGCGAAGATCCATCTCGACGGCGGGAGCGATGATTAAGGATAGCGTTGGTGACTGAAACCAAGGGGCGAAGACCATCTCAGGTCTGTGTTTATATTTCCAGTGACCTGAGGTGAAAGGTCTGAAGTTTCATCGTCGCGGGTCCTACATGAAGCTCGGAATGCCTCACCTCACGCGCTGATCCCGTGCGGCTTATAGTCGGCGCCGTCGCCCTAATGGCGATTCGGGTTTGGCGACCTGATAACAGAGAATGACCGACTGACGGCGTTGAGCCCATCTAAAAGAGATCATTCAAAATGAATCGATACATGCCTCTCACCGGAATTGACCAGGTTCCGGCATCCCTGCTCATCGACACCCAAGCCCCTCTCGACGCCCTGCAAGCCATGGCGGATTACCGTATTCGTGCAGTCACGCAGGTGCTGGAAAACATCGCCTACCGATCCGAACTCGGTTGCGACACTGTAGTGCTGGAAGACTTTTCCAAGCTGCTGGTCATTCCCTTGCGCGATGGGTGCGATTTGATGGAAGTGATTGGGCGGCAGTTGCGGGCACAGGCTGCGGACTGAATGAAAACGGGCGCCAAAGGCGCCCGATTTTTGTCCGAGCAGTAAAGCGGCCAAAAGGAAACAGTCAGATGCGTCTGGAAAATCAAGGGTGACTCGCTGCGCGCCACCCTGTCAGATGCCAGATTCGCAAGTTAAAGCATAAAGTCCGCCGTGGTCGCGCTGTTGAGACCGACTATCTGGATGGCAAACTCGGCGGCGCTGTCGACATCGGTATTGCCGTAGAGCACGCCCCCTGACACTTTCAACTGCCCGGCCGCACTGAAGGCAGCGGTACTGCCGATGACCGAGTTAAAGGCGTCATTGGTGGCCGTCGCCGTGTTGGCATCCAGCGTCGACAGGTCAATCTTGTCGGCTCCCCGGACGAAGTCGCTGATGATGTCCCAGGTGGCGCTGGTCAGCCCCGTTTCAGCGAGGGCGTTGAAATCGAAGATGTCGTTGCCGGCGCCGCCGGTGAGAACATCCTTGCCCATTCCGCCGATCAGGATGTCATTGCCGGTGCCGCCGCTTAGCTGGTTGGCGGCAGCGTTGCCCGTGAGTGTGTCGTTGTAGTTGGAACCCGTGAGGTTTTCGATGGCGATCAGGGTGTCTGAGCCTGAGCCGCCGGTGGCCTGGGCCGTGGTCACGGCGAGGCTGGCGCTGACGGCGCTGCCGGCATAGGCGTAGGAGGCCGTGTCGGTGCCGGTGCCGCCATTGAGCACGTTGTTGCCGGCCCCGGCATAGAGGGTGTTGTTGAGGCTGTTGCCTGTCAGGGCGGCGGCCCCGGTGGCGAGGACCCGACCATATTCGACATTGGTGCCGAGGGTGTAGGCGCCGAGAGAGCTGAAGACCGTGTCGCTGCCGCCGGTGCTGACAATCGCATTGGTTTCAACCACTACGTCGCCAGCGTTGTCGACGTAGTAGAGGTCGGAACCATCGCCGCCCGTCATCCTGTCAACGCCTGCGCCGCCATCCAGAACGTCATTGCCCGCCCCACCGTCGAGCGTATCGTTACCGACGCCACCGTTCAGCAAGTTAGCCGCGGCGTTGCCCGTGAGCGTGTCGTTGTAGTTGGAACCGGTGAGGTTTTCGATGGCGATCAGGGTATCGGCGCCCGAGCCGCCGGTGGCCTGGGCCGTGGTCACGGCGAGACTGACGGTGACTGCACTGCCGGCATAGAAGTAGGACGCCGTATCGACGCCGGTGCCGCCATTGAGGACGTTGTTGCCGACTTCGGCATAGAGGGTGTTGTTGAGGTCGTTGCCCGTGAGGGCGGCGATCCCGGTGGCGAGGAGGCGACCGTTCTCGACATTGTCGCTGAGGGTGTAGGCGCCGAGAGAGCTGTAGACCATGTCGCTGCCGCCGGTGCTGGCCGTGGCATTGGTTTCAACCACGGCGTCGCCAGCGTTGTCGACGTAGTAGATGTCGGAGCCATCACCGCCCGTCATCCCGTCGGAGCCAGTGCCACCATTCAAAACGTCATTGCCCCCACCACCGTCGAGCGTATCGTTTTCGGCACCACCGCTCAGCAGGTTGGCGGCGGCGTTGCCCGTCAGCCTGTCGTTGTAGTTGGAGCCGGTGAGATTTTCGATGGCGATCAGGGTGTCGGCGCCTGACCCGCCGGTGGCCTGGGCCGTGGTCGCGGCCAGGCTGACGGTGATTGCGCTGCCGGCATAGAGGTAGGAGGCGGTGTCGACGCCGATGCCACCATTGAGGACGTTGTTGCCGACCCCGGCATAAAGGGTGTTGTTCAGGCCGTTACCCGTCAGGGCGGCGATGCCGGTGGCGAGGACGCGCCCATTCTCGACATGGGTGCCGAGGGTGTAGGCGTTGAGAAAGCTGTAGACCGTGTCGCTGCCGCCGGTGCTGGCCGTGGCATTGGTTTCAACCACGACGTCAGCCGCGTTGTCGACGTAGTAGATGTCAGAACCATCATCCCCCGTCATCCTGTCGACGCCTGCGCCGCCATTTAAAAAGTCATTGCCGGCACCGCCGTAGAGCAGGTTGGCGGCAGCGTTACCGGTCAGCGTGTTGGCGAGGCTGTTGCCCGTGCCTGTGAGCGCCGCGTTGCCCGTGAGGGTCAGGTTCTCCTGGTAGTTGCCGAGGGTGCGGCTGACGCTGGAAACGACGGTGTCAACGCCACCGGTGGCGGAGGTTTCGGTGACCACGTCGCTGGCATGGTCGACGTAGTAGATGTCATTGCCCAGGCCGCCGATCATCACATCGGCGCCGGCACCGCCGTTGAGCGTATTGGCGGCGGCGTTGCCGGTCAGCGTGTTGGCGAGGCCGTTACCGGTGCCATTGATCGTTGAAGTCCCGGTAAGCGTCAGGTTCTCCAGGTTGGCACCCAGCACCCAGCTCACAGCCGACTTGACCGTGTCAGTGCCGGCACCCAGCTCTTCACGAAGTTGAATCAGGCTGTCGCCCACTGCATAAGTATCATTGCCGGTGCCCCCGGCCAGCAGCATGTTGCCTTGACCGTTCAGCGTGTCGTCACCGCTCCCGCCAGTGACCTCCAGCCGCATCGCGGTGCCATCGGCACTGAAGCGCTGGACATGGATACCGTCATTAACATGACTGGACTGTCCGACAGACATCCAGGTCACTGCCCAGCCGCCGTCTTCCAGAGACGTGACTTTGGCGGAAACCTGATAGCCGTCAGTGGTGGTGTTGACCAGGGTTTCGCCACCGACGGCTTGGCCCGCGGCGTTGTAGCGCTGGGCATAGATAGCCATCACACTGCCATCCTGTTCGCCACCCGCTTCCCAGGTCACCACCCAGCCGCCATCAGCCAATGCCGTTACATCGGAGAAACTCTGAGATTGAGTGGCAAAGTGAGGGTTGTTTATGACGAGGGTTTCACCGCCGACCGCCTGACCATTAGCGTTATAGCGCTGGAAGTAGATATCGTCACCATTGCCTGCTATGAAGGATGACCAGCTCACCAGCCATCCACCATCGTTCAAGGCCGTGACCGCAGGAATGTACTGGACATCAAGCGTGTTGGTATTTACCTGAGTTTCGCTGCCGACCCTGTTACCGGTTGCATCGTAACGCTGGGCATAAATATCGAAGCGGCTTTCGCCCGGGTGATTCGCATGCCAGGTCACCAGCCAGCCACCGTCCTTCAGGGCAGTCACGTCAGAGCTGTACTGTGCGATCTGATTATCCCCAGTCGTCGTATTGACCTGGGTTTCACCCCCCACAGCCGTGCCCGCCGCGTTATAGCGTTGGGACTCGATCGTGAAGTTATTGCCACCGACGTCCCGCGACATCCATACCACCAGCCAACCACCATCACCCAGTGCTGTAACAGCGGGGCTGTCCTGGCTGTCAATCGTGTGGGTATTGACGCGCCATTGACCGCCCACGGCATCACCAGCCTCGTTGAAACGCCGGGCATAGATGCCGCCAGTGTCGCCATCCTCCCCATAGGACTGCCAGGTCACCACCCAGCCGCCGTCAGCCAGCCCGGCGACATCGGAATATCCCTGGGCGCGTAGCGTAGGGGAGACAGCAATCTCATCGCCCAGCTTCTCGCCTGCAGCGTTGTAGCGCTGGATTACAATATCGCTGCCATAGGTTGGATCACTGTTCTGCAAGGACACCAGCCACCCACCGTCGGCCAGACCGGTAATGGAGATACTGTCCTGAACTAACGGCGTAAGCGTACTAACCCGACTTTCACCGCCCGCTTTGACGCTCAGAACCCTGTCGGCGAATTGCAGGCTTTCGATATTACGCAGGTAATCGGTACCTTCATCGCCACCCACGACATTCAGGTCGGTGACCGTCAGTTGGCCGTTGCTCCATCCAAAGCGGTAGTCGGCGGCGTTGCCCGTATAGATGGCGGTATCTTGGCCCGCACCACCGTCGAGGGTGTCATCTCCCGCCAGGCCGGTAATGCTGTCGGGCTCACTTGTCCCCAAACGATCATCGTTGCTCGTAGTGCCTGTTATCACGGCCATGTGTGATTGTTCCTTCATTCAGGGCCGCAAGTGGCAACCCACGCGGCGGTGTTGTTATTTGTCACCAGTAACAGGCGAGGTGAAGTCGCCGGGCATTGCATCGAAATTCGTCGAGGCCACGTAGGTCAGCACTCATTTTCATTCAGTTCACTCATGGCCAAGGTGCTGCGCTGGTGAACTGGGTGACAAACTCGGCTGCGCCCGCTTGCAACCTTCTACTGCCCGGCCGCACAGAAAGTGGCATTCATTGTATATAGCCATTTGCCACTTAGCTTGTCCGGTCGTCGCCTCCCATCACTTGGGCAAGCAGATTAGGACAGGACAGTGGTCGTTACTTTTTGGCATACGCAGGCATAGCCCGCAGACAAAATGCGAGAAGGATCAAGGGGGAAACAAGGGCATCCGCTTGACGATCACGAATGACTGCATCAATCGACTGTAGCCCTTGGCGAGAGGCAGCAACCGTGAGAAAGAGTCCACACATGAAGCTTATGCGCATTGCGGTCGACCTGGCCAAGAACGTGTTTAAGATCCACGGCGTGGATTGCCATGAACAACCCATCTGACGGCAATGCCTACCGCGTGATCGCTGGCTGCAAACGGTGCTCGCTTCTATTCCAGCACAGTCTCTTCTGGCTTCAACATCTACGACAATAAGGAAAAGTGTCGCCTTCCCCTTTTCATTTTCAACGCGAGCGCAAGCAGATACGGCGTGTAACGCGAAAAACTCAGAGCAGTTATTCAATTCAATGGATTGATCGCGACCACCGAAGTGGCTTATAGGTCATAGAGTAAGACGACACTGAATTAGAACTTCCTCTATCTCCAGCAATGGGGAACTTCACCCACCCAATCACGCAGTTACCCTCTAAGTAAATTCGCATGCTCAAGTTACGCGCATCTATTCAACCCATTGATATAAATAAACTTTTACTCTAACACTAATTATTGGCGCAACTTTTGCGTTGGGTGACTTGCTTGCGTCGACTATACGGGCGCGCCCCGAGAGAACCAACATGGAAAGTACATCTGACTTCAAGTCGCTCGGATTTTTTAGAAGAGCGAGCCTCTCCACCTTCATGCTGATCAATATGAGCCTGAGTACGGCCAACGCCGGACCGCTGGACGATGTCAGCCAACCACCGCCTACCGATCCGTCGGCCTATGCCAATCCATCGGCCGATGAAGCCGCCGCCCTGGAAGCCTTGAAGCTGTTGCCAGAAGCCAACCAGGGCGCTATCGCTCTGCCTGATGGCGCGTACGGTGATCGCAACACGCCGCGGGCCGACAACGTGCTGCCACCGAGCCTGCAGACCTCATTCAACTTCCCCACCAATGGCAAACCCAGCCCATTGTTCGGGGCCCTGCCTTTCACCCAACAACTGCTTTTGTTCGAGGAGTTCGGCACCGAGAAACTCGACCCGACGCTGCCGGCACCGCCCCTGACCTTCCCGGTGCCGACCGTCGGCCCGGCACCGGCGCAGGACCCGAACAGCATCGCCCGCAGCGGCCCTTCGGCCACGGCGCTGGAAGCCTTCATGCGCCAGCCGGGGCTGTACCCGTTTCCATCGCAGTTTTCCAACGTGCTGGACCGCAACCCGTGGAAAGGGCAGATCGAAGCCTTCCTCAACCGTCATCCGGTCGGCTCGCCAGCCGAGGGGCGTCCGCCAGGAAAAGGCTGGTCGCACCAGCGCTGGAACGAGTTTTACCCACAGGTCGCCTTCAAGACCGTGCAAGCGGGCGCCAAGCTCAACGGCGGCATGCGCGACCGCAGGCAACTGCACAACTATGCCGTCGGTGAGTTCGGGCCAGGCGGGCTCTACTACCAGACCTCGGACATCCCGACCACCACGGGCACGACCAAAGGCATCGACACCCGTTTCCACCCCAACTTTCCCCTGCAAAATCACAAATCACTGTGGACCTTCGACGGCACCTTTCCGCCAAAACTGCTGATGGTGCGTTACGGCCAACCGACGTTGATGCGTCACTACAACGCCCTGCCTATTGACCCCGCCGCCAACGCCGGTTTTGGCCTGCACACCATCAGTACCCACGAACACAACGGCCACTCCCCGGCCGAGAGCGATGGCTATGCCAACGCATTCTTCTTCCCGGGGCAGTATTACGACTACCGCTGGCCGATCCAATTGGCCGGCTACGACACCATCAACACCAAGGCTGAAGACCCACGCGCGGCGTTCCCCTGCGCCCCGGGCGAAACCCTGTATGTCAACGACGCCACGCCGGGCCTGAAGACGTGCAACAACGGCAGCATCAAGATCCGTGGCGACTGGCGTGAAACCATGAGTACCCATTGGTTCCACGACCATATGCTCGATTTCACCGCGCAGAACGTCTACAAGGGCAACGCGGTGATGATGAACTACTACAGCGCCCTGGATCGTGGCAACGAAGCGCTGCAGGACGGCGTCAACCTGCGCCTGCCTAGCGGCTCAGCATTGCCTTGGGGTAACCGCGATTACGACGTCAACCTGGTAGTCGCGGACAAGGCTTGGGATGCCAACGGTCAGTTGTGGTTCAACCCGTTCAACACCGACGGCTTCCTCGGTGATCAGATCCTGGTCAACTGGCAGTACCAGCCGCGCCTGAAAGTGCGCGCGCGCAGTTATCGCTTCCGCATCCTCAACGGCTCGGTGTCGCGTTACTTCAAGATTGCTGTGGTGCGCGAAATCGCCGGTAACCGTGGCGAATTCCCCGGACCGTCCGGCTCAGGCGTTTCATACGCCCGCGTGCCGTTTCACATGATCGGCAACGACGGCAACCTGATGGAACATGCGGTGCCATTCGACGGCAGCATGGACCTGGACGGCGAAGGCGATAAACAGCGCCACAACGCCATCCTGCCGACGCAGGCGATCGCCGAGCGTTACGACATCATCATCAACTTCGCGAAAAACGGCATCGTGCCGGGCGACAAGCTGTACTTCGTTAACCTCATGGAGCACCAGACCGGCAAGGGCCCGCAGAAAGAGGAAGTGAGTCTGGCCGACGTACTCTCCGAAAAATACAAAGCGGTGATCAAGCAAACCAGTAAAGGCCCGCAATGGGACAAGGGTGACCCGGTCGTGGGCAAGTTCCTGCAACTGCTGGTGCAGCCTTACAGTGGCCAGGACGTGAGCATGAACCCCGCCGACTACGAACCCGCCAAACCGGGTAAAGCAGCCGGAAAAATCATGATCCCGTTGACGCTCAATCGTGATGACCCGGCGGTTCAGGCCAAACTCAAAGTGGCCCGGCATCGCGAGTTCATCTTCGGCCGCTCCGACGGTACCGACGAAGCACCGTGGACCGTCAAGACTGACGGTGGTTTTGGTTACAGCATGGACCCACGCCGGATCGACGCTGCGCCGCAACTGGCCACCGGCCCGACCGACGCTGGGTTCTCTGGCGACGGCACCCTCGAAGTATGGAAAGTCAAGAACGGCGGCAATGGCTGGAGCCACCCGGTGCACGTGCACTTTGAGGAAGGGATCATCCTCAGCCGCGACGGTAAAGCACCACCGGAATGGGAAAAGGGTGCGCGCAAGGACGTCTATCGTATCGGCCAGGAAGTCGACAGTTCGGTGGATGTGGAAATGGCCATTCGTTTCCGCGAGTTCGCTGGCACCTACATGGAGCACTGTCACAACACCCAGCACGAAGACAACTCGATGCTACTGCGTTGGGATATCGAGCATCCCGGCCAGTTCCAGTTGATGCCAACGCCCCTGCCTGGCTGGGACGGTGTCACCTATGTGAACTCCGCCGCGCTGCCGACTTTCCGCTCCGGTGGTAAAGGTGACGACGATAACCAAGGCGAAAACAAAAAACCGATCGCCAACCCCGACAGTGCCATCAGCAGCAACGGCCAACCGGTGACCATCAACGTTCTGGCCAACGACAGCGACCCTGACGGCAACGTGCCACTTAAAGTAGTAGGACTGGAGCAACCAGACTCCGGCAAAGGCACGGTCACTACCGATGGCGTGCGCGTGATCTACACGCCACCTACCACGGTTGCTGCGCCGTTCACCGCGACCTTTACCTATCAGGCCAGTGATGCCAAGGATGCCGTGTCGGCACCGGCGACGGTGTCCGTGGCCGTCTCGGCACCGGTGACCGTCAACGAAGACCTGATCGTCACCAGCGCTTCCGTCACGTCCCGCAGCAACAGCCGCTACACCTGGGATCTGGCCGGCACGACGTCGCGCGGCACGGGCAACACCCTCACAGTGACGGTCTCGACCACGGCAGGGCCGCTGAACCTCGGCACGGCCACCCTCACGCCAACCGGCACGGGTGCTCGCTGGCGAGTGTCGGTCACGACGACCGGCGCTGGCCCGTCGTCCAGCCCGACGGTGACCATCACCTCGGCGTTCGGCAAGTCGGTCAAGGCACCGATAGCCGCGCACTAGCGCCGCTTGATTGACGCCCGGTCCACGCAATGTGGCCCGGGCGTTTTTTTGAGACTCTGTCTCGCTTTTTCATTCATTCGATGCTTGGTTGCGACACGGCGGTGTTGTGCGCTTTCCAAGCTGCTGGCCATTCCATTGCGCGATGGTTGTGATTTGATGAATTTGATTGGACTGAGGTTGCGGGCGCAGGCAGCGCAGTGAATGAAAGCGGGTGATTAATGCGCTCGTTGTCTGTTTGGCAAAAAAATCAGGCCCCTTTGCTCTTTAATTAAAAACTCCGCCAGTTCTTGATCAAAATCAACCATTCAGATTTGACTATGACATTGGAGAGAGAGGCAGAGGCCAGGCTGTATCTCCACACTCTCGGGGGAAGTAAGATCCCTGACAGCACTTCAGCAGTGCTCACAGTTTTTTTCAGCAAACGGAGTTACCCACATGGAAGTTTCCAATCATTTGCAACCTGCAGAGTGTGCAGGAATGGAGGACATCAGACGCGAGATCGATGCCCTCGATCAGGCCGTTATCAAGCTGTTGGGCAGACGTTTTCAGTACGTAATTGCTGCTTCGAAATTCAAGACATCTGCGGCCTCGGTGCGTGCCCAGGAACGATTCAATACCATGCTTGCGACTCGTCGTGAGTGGGCTAAGGCCGAAGGCCTGAGCCCGGATGCCATCGCGAAGATGTATAGCGACCTGGTTAACCATTTCATTGCCGAGGAGATGAAACACTGGTCGGCGCAATTATCTGAATCCTGACCCCGACACCTTGGATATCCAGCCCAGAATTCAGCCCCGCGACACTCCCCTTCTACAGAAAGCTTGCGAGCACAAGCAGCGGAGTAAACGAAAACGGGTGCCTAATCAGGCGCCCGTTTTGTTTACGCCGCATGCAGCGGGTTTTGGTCGCTCACAACACGCCAAACGCCCCTGCACACAGTCGATTAGCTAAACTTCATGGGTAAAACACCTCGCGTAACCCTGAACGTCAGGAGGCGAACATGAGCAAGCAACCTCAACCCCAAAGCCGCTCCAACCCCCAACCCAGATCACGCCCGCTCGTGCCGAACCTGCCGAGCAAAACCGGTAACACGTCCGGTGGCTTGCGCGGTAACTATCCGCCGAAGAAATCGTAATGACCTCGTTTACGGCAGGCTTTGCAACGGAGTCTGTCGTACTCCCCGTCGCTTCAGCATTACTTGCCTCTATATCGGACATTGTTTTCCACAGGCGACGTCGTACCCGCCTGGAGTGATGGCCAAGGGCTACGCCCTCCACGGTCTCTCACATACACCGCGACCATGCCGGCAAACGATTTGTCTCAATGGGCGGATTTTCACGACGACCCGCGAACAATCCACGGCGAGTGTCGAGATTGTCGGGCGCTTGCAGTCGGTGCAGAGCATCGCGCAGAACACGGCGGATGATGTGCAGACGCTGGCGTCGAGCAGTCGGCGCTTGCCGCCTATTGCGACTCGGCTGGATGCGTTGGGGCGCACGTTTCATCAATGATGCAGCCGTGGGCACCGCGTTTATTCGCAATGGGAAAAAAAGGCGGGCAACCCGGTGGCCGCGCTAGTTGCAGCGGTACATGAGGACGCCGCAGCGAAGTAATTGAATACCGGAGCCCGTCTTGTATTTGTTGGCGATTGAATCTTCAGAATCCTGGAGTTTTTCTCAAACAAATTTGTGAAATAAAACGTGAAGGCGGCTCAGTTAAAAAGCTCCACGAAGCGGCATCAAAGCCAACAAAATCAGGCTTTTTAAGCGATTAGCCATATGAAATAAAATGCGAAGGCAAGACCTGACTCTTCAGTTGTCGAGGCGATGCTGGGACACCTTTCAGTCAGGGTTTGGCCGGCAGACGATCCCTCCCTCACCACCAGCTGAATTCTTCGTTGCATTGGCATGCCGGGCCCATCCGTCGCACCAGCATTGCTCTACAGATTCAATCTATCTACATTTGAATCTATAGACGCGATACAAGGACACGAACATGGCCGTCCCCCTGCAACCCCAATCCTTCACTAAAAACCAATGCGTCACCGGCCTGCGCGCCGCCGTGAGCATTCTGGAAAAGTGGAAAGCCACCAGCGACCAGGCCTGTCGCATCCTGCGTATTTCCCGCAGCACCTACACCCGCGCCCGCCAACGTGACCCGGATTGGGCGGTGGCGCTGGATGCGGACCAGATGCAGCGCATCAGTTTTGTGCTGAACATGCATGCAACGTTGCGGCTGGTGTTCGACAACCCGGACAACGTGTATGGCTTTGCCTCGATGACCAATGACAATGAGTTTTTCAATGGCCGCAGCCCGTTGGAGATCATGGCTCAGGGCGACATGATTTCGCTGTATGAAACCTTCCGCCGCATCGACATGCTGCGGGGTGCGCAATGGTGATGGCGAGTGAGCTGGCGGTGTTTGCCGGTCAGTCGTTGCAGGCATATCGCCTGGTCAATTCGAAGTTTCCGCCGATTGCGTTGTTTGATGATGTGGCGGACGCGGATGAGTTCGAGGTGTTGTTCGAGATTCAGGCACTGACCAATCCGCGATTGAAGAATGAGGTGGGTCAGCTGGAGTTGATTGCGCGTAGCGAGATTCCGTTCGGCATTGCAGGCTGCTCTTATGCCATCGCGCCGTTTACTCATGTGAACCCGGCGGGTTCGCGTTTCAGTGATGGTAATTTTGGCGTGTTGTACCTGGCGGATTCGATGGAAGCGGCGCTGGCCGAGGTCAGGCATCACCAGAGTCTGTATTGGTCGAAGGTGCCGAGCCTGAACTATGAGCGGTTTGTGTTTCGCGGGTTGGCCTGTGCGTTTGGCGATGGCGGGATGAAGGACGCCACCGCCCTGCCGCTGACCGATCCGGTGTATGCGCCGGACGATTACAGCCATTCCCGTGTTCTGGGGCGGGCGGTGCGGGATGCCGGTTGTCCGGGTTTGCGTTATCACTCGGTGCGCATGCCGGGCAGCCATTGCTGGGCGTTGATGACGCCGAGGCCGGTGTCTTCGATTGTTCAAGCAGCGCATTACGAGATGGTGTGGAATGGGCAGATCACCAGTGTGAGCCAGATCAGCGAGGCTTGAATACTTTGCGATTTGTTGCCCTGAAATCTGTGAGGTGAATTCCATTGGTGTGAGAGCGAATTAGTTATAGCTCCAGGGCCGTCTGCATTGATGCCCAATTTGCTGCCGTCATCATGTGAGCACGCTTCCTGTGCGGTAACGGATGTCTGTGGGGCTGCGTCACTGACACTTTATCGAGATTGCTCCAGGCGAATGGCTTGCAGCTTTTTGAAGTTCGGATCGCTGATACGATCAGCCACCACGCTACCATCAGGATACGTATAGCGAGTGAAGTTGCCTTTTTCCTTCACTTTCGGACCCACTGAATACAGCACGTAATTGGCATGCAATATGGGTTCGAACTTAACCTTTCGGGCATTTGGGGCACGATAATACAAATAAGTACCACCCTCGCCGACCAGCCAAGCGAGCTTTTCATGTCCACCTATGAAATGCTCGCTCACTCTTGGGTAGTAGTCCTTTCTTATCAGCAAGTCACCACTGACCTCTTCAGTCGGGTCAAAAGCCGAGCGTCGTTGCGCAAGGTGATGATCAAACATTACGATCACTCCCCCTCCAGACGCTGGCTTAACTTTTTGCCCGAAGTGCGTCGTATTGGCGTAGGTGACACCAAAGGTCACATTGCTTAACTGCCACTGGCATCCACCACCACCGTTGATTGCCAGCTTCGTCTCATACAGGTTGCTGTTTCCCTGTTGTAGCGGCTGAACCGTGGTGGTCAGGTAGCCGTCCACCTCAAAGCTGGACCAGTCCGGTCCGGAACGCTTGATCGGGCATTTTGCCGAGCGGTAGATCACCTGCATGGGCTCCGCTGCAAGATTCTGCGGGACCTTCACCGTAATGCTGACCTGCTCGCCGCCCGACTCCGGCGACAAGCCACGATCCAGGGCGCAGCCGTTGAGACTGAACAGTAACAGGCCGGAGGCAGTGCATTTGATGAGGGTGTTCATGCTCATTGCTCCTCCGAGTTGGGAACCAGCGTATCTGGAAACTCGATGGTCATCGCCTCGGGGTAGCGGGTGGGGACAGGCTGCGAGATCCCGGCGTGGTCGGTCACGCCCTCGAACACTTTGCGTTCGTTCCCCATTGGTCTAAGAAACCGAGTGGCGATGGGCTTCGTGAATTGAACTCTCACTGTGCCTGTCCCAGGCGAATGGCTTGCAGCTTTTGGAAGCTTGGGTCACTACCACCCATCACTACGCTACCATCGGAGTAGGTGAACTGGTTATGACTCCCTTTTTTTTTCATCTTCGGCCCCACCGAATAGACCATGTAATCGGCATGCAGAATGGGTTCAAACTCCACCTTTCGAGCATTTTTGGCGCGATAATACAAATAGATGCCGCCCTTGCCGATTAACCAGGCGAGCTTTTCATGTCCCCCAAGGAATTGCTCATTAACCCATGGGTAATAGTCCTCTCTAATCAGTAGGTCACCACTGACCTCTTTAGTCGGGTCAAAAGCCGAGCGTTGTTGTGGTAGATGATGATCAAACATCACGATAATTCCCCCTCCAGGACCCGACTTAACGTTTTGTCCGAAGTGCGTCGTGCTCGCATAGGTGACGCCAAAGGTCACATTGCTCAATTGCCACTGACAGCCGCCACCACTGTTGATTGCCAGCTTCGTCTCATACAGGTTGCTGTTTCCCTGTTGTAGCGGCTGAACCGTGGTGGTCAGGTAGCCGTCCACCTCAAAGCTGGACCAGTCCGGTCCGGAACGCTTGATCGGGCATTTTGCCGAACGGTAGATCACCTGCATGGGCTCCGCTGCAAGATTCTGCGGGACCTTCACCGTAATGCTGACCTGCTCGCCGCCCGGCTCTGGCGACAAGCCACGATCCAGGGCACAGCCGTTGAGACTGAACAGTAACAGCCCGGAGGCAGTGCATTTGATGAGGGTGTTCATGCTCACTGCTCCTCCGAGTTGGGAACCTGCGTGTCTGGAAACTCGATGGTCATTGCCTCGGGGTAGCGGGTGGGGACAGGTTGGGAGATCCCGGCGTGGTCGGTCACGCCCTCGAACACTTTGCGTTCCCGTGTGGTGATGCGGTATCTGACGTAGGGAGAAATCGCCCCACTTCCATCGAGGACCCGATGAGTCACGTTTTGCACTGGAAATTGCGCCGGATGGATCAGAATATTCATGGTTTACCTCTTTCCCTGTGGTTGAAAACCTCGGCCGCTTTGCACCGGAGCGCGGACTCAGGCCTGGGTGATCTCGATCATCACGCCAAATTCGCGTTCGACGCAGAAACGTTGCAGAGCCTCTGGGCCACCTTCCAGATCCTGGGTCGCGCGCAGCGCCATGGGTAACAATTTCTGCAGGGCCAGGAACTGCCCATTGCGATGGCGCTCTGGCTCGGGAATTCCCAACGTTTGCATCTGCTGCTCGAACTTCGCCCGATCCACCTTGCGCTTCAGCGGTCGCTCGGGGTCGCTCAGCTCCAGCAGTTGATTGTGCAAAAAAGGCAGATAGGCCTTGATCATCGAATGATCCATCGGGTTGCTGCGCTTGTTACTGCGTTCGGGGTTAGTGTGGGATGGGAAGAAATACGCCAGATTTTCCTGATTTAACGACTTGATCAGAGTTTTCTGATCTTCAAACGCGAAGCGGCTGAACTCATCGTTCAGGCTCGGTACCAGGTAGATGCGCGTGCGGTGCGGCAAACGCTGGGTGATGGTGTTGTGATAGGGCGCGCCCAGGCCATCCTTGTTGCGATAGGCCGGATAGGAAGAACCTTGCGATGCCAAGTGCTGGTCGGCCCGATAGAACATCACGATCTGCCCGTGATGCCAGTAAGGGTCGCCGAAGCGCACTAGTTTGCCGGCCAGCAATTGGGCTACGGACCAGACATAGCCAAGGTCGGAGCCCAGTGGGCCCAAGGCGCCATATAACCAGTTATCCAGTTCCGCCTCGGGCGGCACGCTGGTGATGGTGTCGGCGTCGTTGACATGGCGGAAGTGAGTCACCCCTTGAAGTTGCTCCAAGACCTTACCTGTGAACGTGCGGGGCATGCCATACGTATAAAGTATGGGGGTATTGTCTTTCAGCTCTGCGGAGTGAATCAGTGCCAATGCGCCACCCAAACTGTGGCCGCAAATAAACAACTCTTTACCAACTAACGTTTTCTTAATCTCAGCGAATCTATTGGCGAACAACTTCTTTGCCACCTCAAACGCCTGCAAAAAACCATAATGCACTTTTCCAATATCCGTCAGATAAGTGCCCGGTGTCTTCAAATCGCAGCCACTTCCATCGGCAGGCATAGGCCTGTACATCACATCGGTCAGCCAGTCCTTGGGCTCCTGAGTTCCGCGCCAGGCCACAATCACCTCTGTCTGATTGATGGCATAAAGAAGCTGGGTGTTTTCGATAATGAGGGAAGGTATCACTGGCTCGCCCGGCGGCAGCTCGGCCTTCAGCGAATCCAGCATGACCGCCGTGGTGTAGCGCTGGTCAAATGGCACATCCACCACCAGAGCCGGCAGACGATCTCCCTTGGAATCGATCATCATCGGTGTACGAGACAAGTCGAGGCACTGTCGAAAAAAGAACTCCTCCACCGAGCCCGACTCATCTCGGGGATCGCTGTTCGGCCGATGCGTCATCAAATTCTGGGTGACCACGCTGTACGACAAATTCGCCATCAACCCAAGGTTGTAGGCATTGGCCATGCTGTATTCCGACTGGTGGTGCAGCACTAGCGACCAGGCGCGAAAGGGGCAGATTTCCAGCACATGGCGGCGGTCCAGATTTTCGTCGTCAACCGTGAAACCGCTGAAGCCCGGGTCGGGGAAATGGAACGCGGGCAGTTTGTCCTGTTCTGGCCAGGCGGGGTTCAGATCAGGAAATCGATCGCACAATTGACCGATACGCAGGTAGTGATAACCGTGACCATCATCGAGGGCCTGTTTTTCGACGGGGGAGAAACCTGCCGGTGGAGGTTCATAACGATACGGAATCTGCAAGGGCGTCGACACGGGCCGTTCGGCACGCAGCGCGCGCACTCGGCGGGTCTGCAGCACCTCTGCCAGCGGATTGGCCATGAGCAGCAGGGTCACGGCCAGTGGATGCAGGGCCTCCAGGCGGATCACACCTTGGGCATCACTCTGCCCACTAAATTCGGGCACTAGCTGACAGCGGGTCGCCTCATTGATCGCTCGATAGGGTTGGTGAGGTAAGGGTTCGCCGCGCTCGTCGAGTAACTGGAACTCTAGCCAATGCTGGATCTGACGGCCTACCTGAACATTTTTTTTGGCGCAGATGGTATCGGTACGAAGGTATCTATCAGACATTTCAAGTCTTCCGTGAGTCAATCAAATGGTCCGTGTTCAACTGAGCTCGGCATGAGGTGGTGCCGGATCCATAGGATGAAGAGGCCCGGTCCAAATTTCGGAAGCGAGTTTCTTAAAAAGTAACCACGGTGTATGTAGGGTGTTTCCGAAACTTGCTGCCATTGCGAATTTATTTGCCTGGCGGCACATTACGAGATGGTCTGGAATGGGCAGATCACCAGTGTCAGTCAGGTCAGCGAAGCCTGATTGCCATGCGATAACCCTGTGGCGAGGGAGCTTGCTCCCGTCAGGCTGCGTAGCATTCTCTATTTTGGGGCCGCTGCGCGACCCAGCGGGAGCAAGCTCCCTCGCCACAGAAAATTCCCTTGCCTCAAAAATGTGGTGCTTTCAGGCGCAGTGCTCGATCCATTGCTGGCATCGATAGTCACCATCATTTCAATGAAGTTCTCTTAAAAAATCCCCGGCGTAACATCTGTTCCATACCACCCCATAAGCACCCCGGAGCACACCATCATGAAACGCCAAACCCTCCTCAGCATCGCTTTCTCGGTTTTCGCAGTTAACGCTTTCGCCGCTACCTCTGCTCAACCTGTGGTCGCTGAAGGCGGCTCGGATCGTCTGATTGAAAGCCGTGTGGCCGAGGGTGGTTCCGATCGTTTGATCGAGAATCGTGTGGCCGAAGGTGGCTCCGACAAGCTGATGCAAAACCGCGTTGCCGAAGGCGGTTCCGACAAGCTCCTGCAAAACCGCGTTGCCGAAGGCGGTTCCGACAAGCTGCTGCAAAACCGCGTCGCTGAAGGCGGTTCCGACAAGCTCCTGCAAAACCGCGTCGCTGAAGGCGGTTCGGATCGTCTGATCGAAAGCCGCGCTGTCTGAATGCCGTGCTGTACCGCAGGACTCAAAGAAAAGCCCGGCCTCAACAGCCGGGCTTTTTCGTGGCTCACTGTTTGATCGGTGTCACGAGCACCTTTTCCTCGGTATCGAGGACGAACACCGCCAACAGGCGTGCCGGCTGGGTGTCGCTGGCGTTGGCGCTGACCAGGTGCACGGAACCCGGCTCCTCTACGAAGTTTTCGCCGACGTTGTAGATCTTTTCCGGCTCACCTTTGACTTTGATGCGGAACGAACCCTCCAGCACCGTTGCATAGATGAAGGCCGTTTTCGGGTGAGTGTGAGCCGGCGATGCGGCACCCGGCCCATACTCCACGACCACGCCTCTCATGCTCTTGCCAGGGATGTTGGGAATGGGACGGTCAAACACCACCGTCACCTTGCCGGCGGGCGGCTCGGCGGCCGATGCGGCGCTGATCGAGAGCGCGGCGAAGACCGCGGCCATTAGCAATCGGGTAACCATGGGATTTCTCCTGGATGGGTAGGGAAAGGTGAGGTGCGATCCGTTACTGCGCTGTCGACCGGACCAGCCAGTCGTCGAAGCGGATCGCGCCCAGGCGGGCGTCCTCGCCGGTGACCAGCGATTGGTCGTCGAGCACGGCGCCGAAGTAGCGCGCATGCACGTCCGGCACGACCTTGCGGTTGTCCTGGGTCGCTCGCAGATAGCGCCTGGCCAGTTCGTCGATCGGCATGGTTTCCGGGCCGCCGACCTCAACCGTGCCATTGACCGGTGCTGCCAGCACGACATCGACCAGCGCCGCCACCACGTCGTCGGACGCTATCGGCTGGATCAGCGCCGGCGAAGCACGAATTTCCTCGCCAACGGCGAACGACTGGACAATGCCGCCGGCAAACTCGGAGAACTGCGTGGCACGCACAATGGTGTAAGGCATGCCGGACGCCTTGATAAGGGCTTCCTGCGCGACCTTGGCCCGGAAATAGCCGGTGTCGGGAAGCCGTTCGCTGCCGACAATCGACAGGGCAACATGGTGACGAACCCCGGCAGCGGCTTCGGCGGCCAGCAGGTTACGACTGGACGTCTGGAAGAAATCGAGAACGGCCTGGTCTTCCCACGACGGTGCGTTCGCCACGTCGACAACGACATCAGCACCGTCCATCGCTTCGGCCAGGCCTTCGCGGGTAATGCTGTTCACACCCGTGCTGGGGCTGGCGGCGAGTGCGTCATGGCCGCGCCCGCGAAGGGTATTCACAAGTTTCGATCCGATGAGGCCGGAGCCTCCGATGACGACGATCTTCATGACTTTTCTCCACTTGTCGACTGCAACCATTGCGTCGGTGTAGAGAGATTGCCTGCGCACACCGGGCAAGTCCTTGCGTCGGTCTTGGGTTTACCTTGGCGAGCGCTTGGATTTATGTCCAAGGCTACTGAGGTTCCTCCCGTCGCCCTTGCCGCAGACGGTGCAGCGGGTGTCGAGCTGCCGTATTATCGTCCCCTGTTACCAACCGCCAGCCGCCTGGAACACGGAGTTGAGGGCGCTTCGCCAGGGGATGCTCAACTTGCCATTCGCGTTTGAAGACTACGTACTTGATCAGGAACGCCGGGAGCTGACCCTGCGTGGGCAGGTCGTGGCCGTCGGACCGCAGGTCTTCGACCTGTTGCTGCTGTTCGTCAACAATCCCGAGCGCGTCGTCAGCAAGGACGAATTGCTCAAGGCGGTGTGGGGTGGCCGGATCGTTTCGGAATCGACGATCACCAGCCACATCAATGCGGTGCGCAAGGCCATCGGTGACACCGGTGAGGAGCAGCGCCTGGTGCGCACCGTCGCCCGCAAGGGCTACCGCTTCGTTGGTCGAATCAACGGCGACACGACCGGGCAAGCGCAACAGCCTGACATCGATGAGGGCTCGACCGCCGCATCGAAACAAATACCCTCCTCTGCCCTTGTCCTGCCGGAAAAACCCTCGATCACCGTCCTGCCCTTCCAGAACCTGAGCGGTGACCCGGAGCAGGAATACTTCGCAGACGGCATCGTGGAGGACATCATCGCCGCCCTGTCGCGTATCCGCTGGCTGTTCGTCATCGCGCGCAATTCGAGCTTCACCTACAAGGGCCAGGCGGTGGACGCCCAGGGTGTTGGCCAGGCGCTGGGGGTTCGCTACGTACTCGAAGGCAGCGTGCGCAAGTGCGGGAACAAGGTGCGCATTACCGGGCAATTGATCGACGCGACGAGCGGGACGCACATCTGGGCGGAGCGCTTCGAAGGCCTGCTCGACAATATCTTCGAGCTGCAGGACCAAGTCACACGAAGCGTCGTCGGTGCGATCGCGCCACAACTGGAACGGGCAGAAATCGAACGCGCCAAGCGCAAGCCGACGGAAAGCCTGGACGCCTACGACTATTACCTGCGCGCCATGGCAAAACTGCACAGCGGCAGCCAGGAAGCCATCGAGCAGGCGCTGCCGATGTTCTACAAGGCCATCGAACTCGATGCGGAATTTGCCTCGGCCTATGGCATGGCCGCCTGGTGCCATTTCTGGCGCAAGCTCAATGGCTGGATGACCGATCGGCCTGCGGAAATCGCCGAGGGTATACGGCTGGCACGCCTGGCGGTGACCCTCGGCCGCGATGATGCCGTCGCGTTGACCCGCGGTGGACATGCACTGGCCCATCTCGCCGGCGAAGTCGACGGCGGTATTGCCCTGCTCGACAGGGCACGCCTGCTCAATCCCAACCTCGCCCCCGCCTGGTTTCTGGGCGGTATCCTGCGGGCGCTGCGCGGTGAAACAGACGCCGCCATCGAGCATTTGAACCATGCTGTTCGCTTGAGTCCGCTGGACCCGGAAATGTTCCGGATGCAGGTCGGGATGGCGCTCGCGCATTTCTTCGCCGGGCACTTCGATGCCGCTGCGGACTGGGCGGAAAAGGCACTGGGCAACCTGCCCAGTCTGCTGGTGGCGGCGGCACTCGTGGCGGCCAGTCATGCGCTCGGCGATCGAATGGATAAAGCGAATCTGGCGATGCAGCGTCTGCGAAAAATCGATCCCTCCTTGCGCCTGGGTACCCTCAAGGACTGGCTGCCCATTCAACGGCCCGAGGACTTCGCCCGCTTCGTCGATGGACTACGGCTGGCGGGGTTGCCGGAGTAAATGTAGGAGCGAGCTTGCTCGCGATGGTCGTCAACGATGACGCGGGTTTTCTGATTAAACGCGGTGTCTTCAAGTCCATCGCGAGCAGGCTCGCTCCTACAGGGGGCAAAATTCACACATTGCAACAGTAGGCTAAGCTTTGAGCAACTCGTTGCTCATGATGCTCGGTTCTGCAGGTTTTGGGTGTTTCTGGAGAGCGTCTGCAACAGCGATCTCAGACTGGCCCAAACCTTTCACGCAGGATCGACGTGATGACAGAGCCCCTCCTCAGCTTTGATGCACTCAAGCGCGCCGCGGCCGCCGGCGAAATCGATACCGTACTGGTCTGCATGGTCGACATGCAGGGACGCCTGGTCGGCAAGCGCTTCCAGGTCGAGTTTTTCATCGACAGCGGCCACGAAGAAACCCACTGCTGCAACTACCTGCTGGCCGATGACATCGACATGGAGCCAGTGCCGGGTTACGCCGCGGCCAGTTGGAGCAAGGGCTACGGTGATTTCGTGCTCAAGCCCGACATGTCCACCCTGCGGCGCGTGCCCTGGCTGGAATGCACGGCCCTGGTGCTGTGCGACGTGCTCGATCATCACCATCGCCAGGACCTGCCCCACAGCCCCCGGGCGATTCTGAAAAAGCAGGTCGAGCGCCTGCGCGAGCGCGGCTATACCGGCATGTTTGCCTCGGAGCTCGAGTTCTATCTGTTCGATGAAAGTTACGAGGCGATCCACAAGCGCAACTATCACAAACCGAAAACCGCCGGCCATTACATCGAGGACTACAACATCCTCCAGACCACCCGCGAAGAGCCAGTGCTGCGGGCGATTCGCAAGCATTTGCAGGCCTCGGGCATTCCCGTGGAAAACTCCAAGGGGGAATGGGGCCCAGGCCAGGAAGAGATCAACATTCGCTACGCCGATGCCCTGACCATGGCCGACCACCACGTCATCATCAAGCACGCCTGCAAAGAGATCGCGCAGTTGCAGGGCAAGGCAATCACCTTCATGGCCAAGTGGCGCTACGACGCCGCCGGTTCCAGCAGTCACATCCATAATTCGTTGTGGGACAAGAACGCCAAGAAGCCGCTGTTCTTCGACGCGAAAGCCGAGTTCGGCATGTCGAAACTGATGCGCGCCTGGGTCGCCGGGCAGCTCAAATATGCCAACGACATCACCTGTTTTCTTGCGCCCTACATCAACTCCTACAAGCGCTTCCAGGCTGGCACTTTTGCGCCGACGCGGGCGGTATGGAGCCGCGACAATCGCACCGCCGGCTTTCGCTTGTGTGCAGAAGGCAGCAAGTCCATCCGCATCGAATGCCGCATCGGCGGCGCCGACCTGAACCCCTATCTGGCCTTTGCCGCACTGATCGCGGCGGGCCTGGCCGGTATCGACGAGAAGCTTGATCTCGCGCCGCCGTTCGAAGGTGACGCCTACCTCGATGAGCATTTGCCGGAAGTGTCCAAGACCCTGCGCGAGGCGAGCGCCGCCCTCAAGGCCTCCGGCATGTTGCGCGAGGCCTTTGGCGACGAGGTGGTCGAGCATTACGTGCACACCGCCGAGTGGGAGCAGAAGGAGTACGACCGGCGAATCACCGACTGGGAATTGCAGCGCGGTTTCGAGCGCTATTGAGAACATCATGACTGCGAAGGTTCAACTGATCTCCCCGGTCGATGGCCGGGTGTACGCCGAACGCGAGGTGGCCGATGCGGCGCAGGTCGAGCAGGCGCTGACGGCCGCTGCCAACGCACAGGCGTCATGGCAACGCTGTTCGCTGAGCGAGCGCGCCGCTTACTGCAACGCCGCAGTGGACGCGATGCTGTCGATGCAGGCCGACATCGTGCCGGAACTGGCCTGGCAGATGGGCCGCCCGGTGCGTTACGGCGCCGGCGAACTGCGCGGTTTTGCCGAACGCGCCCGGCACATGATCGCCATCGCGCCGCAAGCCCTGGCCGCCGTAGAGCCGGTGCCTGTGGCAGGATTTCGGCGCTATATCAAACGCGAGCCGCTGGGCACGGTGCTGGTGGTCGCGCCGTGGAACTACCCCTATCTGACGGCGGTGAACACCATCATCCCGGCACTGATGGCCGGCAACAGCGTGATCCTCAAGCACGCGTCGCAAACCCTGCTGGTGGGTGAGCGTTTCGCCGAGGCCATGCGTCGCGCAAAACTGCCCGAGGGGCTGTTCCAGAATTTGCTGCTCAACCATGTGTCGACCGGGACGATCATTGCTGACGGGCGTGTGCAGCAAGTGAACTTCACCGGTTCCGTGGAGGCTGGCAAAGTCATGGAAAGCGCCGCCAGCGGACAATTTCTCGGCATGGGCCTGGAGCTCGGCGGAAAAGACCCGGCCTATGTCCGCGCAGACGCCAACCTTGAACAGGCGGTGGAAAATCTGGTGGACGGCAGTTTCTTCAATTCCGGGCAGAGTTGCTGCGCCGTGGAACGCCTCTACGTCGACCAGAAAATCTTCCCGGAGTTTGTCGAACGCTTCGCCGAACTGACCCGCCAGTACGTGCTGGGCAACCCGTTGGACGAGGCCACTACCCTCGGTCCGCTGGTGACACCGGGCGCCGCCTTCTTCGTTCGTGGCCAGATCGCCGAAGCGCTGGCCCAGGGCGCGACGGCACTGATCGATGCAAAGACCTTTCCCGCCGACGTACCGGGCAGCGCCTACCTGGCACCGCAAGTGCTGGTGGACGTGAACCATCAAATGTCGGTCATGCGCGACGAAAGCTTTGGTCCGGTGGTCGGCATCATGCCGGTGACCAGCGATGAAGAAGCCATCGCCTTGATGAACGACAGTGAGTTCGGGCTCAGCGCGTCCATCTGGACCCAGGACCTCGCCGCGGCTGAACGCCTGGGCAACGAGATCGCCACCGGCACCGTGTTCATGAACCGCTGCGATTACCTGGACCCGGCACTGGCCTGGACCGGCGTGAAGAACAGTGGGCGCGGCGTCACTCTGTCGCCACTGGGTTACGAACATCTGACCCGGGCCAAATCCTTTCATCTGCGTCACGAGGTGTAGACCATGAACCTGACAGGAAACTGGAACTACCCCACGAGCGTTCGGTTCGGTGTCGGGCGCATTGCCGAGCTGGCCGAGGTCTGTCGCAGCCAGGGTATCCAGCGCCCCTTGCTGGTGACCGACAGCGGCCTGGCGCGCGCGCCGATCACCTCGGCGGCGCTGGACGCATTGCGTGCCGCCGGTCTTGGCGTGGCGCTGTTCTGTGATCTCAAGCCCAATCCGGTGGAAGCCAACCTGGCTGGCGGGCTCGAAGCCTGGCGCACCGGCCAGCACGATGGCGTGATCGCTTTCGGCGGAGGCAGTGGCCTGGACATGGGAAAACTCATTGCCTTCATGAGCGGCCAGACCCGCCCGGTCTGGGATTTCGAGGACATCGGCGACTACTGGACCCGCGCCGACGACAGCCGCATCGCCCCGGTCATTGCCGTGCCGACCACGGCGGGAACGGGATCGGAAGTCGGTCGCGCGGCGGTGATCATCGACGAGCGCACCCACACCAAACGCATCATCTTTCACCCGAAAATGATGCCGCGCGTGGTGATCAGCGACCCGGCCCTCACCGTCGGCATGCCAGCGAAAATCACCGCCGGCACTGGCATGGATGCCTTCGCCCATTGCCTGGAAGCTTACTGCGCCCCCGGCTTTCACCCCCTGGCCGATGGCATTGCCGTGGAAGGCATGCGCCTGGTGGCCAACTCACTGGTGAAGGCGGTGCACACGCCGTCGGACCTTGAGGCCCGCGCGCAAATGCTCGCGGCGGCGGCGATGGGCGCCACGGCATTCCAGAAAGGCCTGGGCGGGATGCACGCGCTCTCGCATCCGGTGGGTGCGCTGTACGACACCCATCACGGCATGACCAACGCCACCTTCATGCCCTATGTCCTGCAATTCAATCGCTCGGCCATCGAGGAACGCATCACCCGCCTGGCGGCGTACCTGCGCCTGCCCTCCCCGGGGTTCGACAGTTTCCAGGCCTTCGTCCTCAAGCTGCGCAAGGACATCGGCGTGCCCCATACCCTGGTCGAGCTGGGCGTGGATGACCAACAGGCTGACCTGATCGCGGACATGGCGGTTGTCGACCCTTCCGCCGGCGGCAACCCGCTGCCATTGACCCGCGATGGCGTGGCAAAGATTTTCGACGCGGCGCTTCACGGCCGTCTGTAGGAGCGAGCTTGCTCGCGATGAACGTCAACGATGACGCGGGGAGCCTGACACCCTGCGTCATCCTCAAGTCCATCGCGAGCCTGCTCGCTCCTACAGAAAACCAAGGTCGAGCCTACGGCGGCTTAGTTCGGCCTGTCCAAAACCTGAAAAGGGGCACACATGATGAACCCAGCAAGCCAGTCGGGCACCGACGCGCACGACGATGACGTCAAGGTGCTGCACAGCATGGGCTATGCCCAGCAACTCTCACGACGAATGGGGGTTTTTTCCAACTTCGCCATTTCCTTTTCGATCATCTGCATCCTCTCGGGTGGCATCAACTCGCTGGCCCAGGGCACCTCGGGCGCGGGGGGTGCATCCATCGGCATCGGCTGGCCGATCGGCTGCCTGATCTCCGGGGTGTTCGCCATGGCCATGGCGCAGATTTCCTCGGCCTACCCCACCGCTGGCGGCCTGTACCACTGGGGCTCGATCCTGGGTAACCGCTTCACTGGTTGGCTGACCGCGTGGTTCAACCTGCTGGGGCTGGTCACGGTGCTTGGCGCGATCAACGTCGGTACCTATTACTTCTTTTTCGGCGCCTTTGGACCGGCACTGGGCATGGAGGACACGACCACGGTCCGGGTGATTTTCCTGGCGATCCTCACCGGCCTGCAGGCCTTGTGCAACCACTTGGGTATCGGCCTGACGGCAAAGCTCACCGACTTCTCCGGTTACCTGATCTTCGCCACGGCGCTGGCGCTGACCATCGTCTGCCTGGTCTCGGCACCCAGCTATGAGTTCGCGCGGTTGTGGACATTCGGCAACTACTCCGGCGAGGCGGGTGGCGGCGTCTGGCCGCAGGTCTCCAACGGCTGGATTTTCATGCTCGGCCTGCTGTTGCCGATCTACACCATCACCGGCTATGACGCCTCCGCGCATACCTCCGAAGAAACCCGCAACGCGGCCATGTCGGTGCCGCGCGGCATGGTCATGTCGGTGGTCTGGTCGCTGCTGTTCGGCTGGCTGATGCTCAGCGCGTTCGTGCTGATGCTGCCGAACATGGACGAGGCGGCCAAGCAAGGCTGGAACGTGTTTTTCTGGGCCATGAACACCCAGGTCAACCCGACCTTGAAGCTGGTGCTCTACGTGGCTATTTTCATCTCGCAGGTACTCTGCGGGCTGGCCACGGTCACCTCGGTATCGCGGATGATCTTCGCGTTCTCCCGGGACGGTGGCCTGCCCTGCTCCAAAGCCCTGGCCTCCGTCTCGCCGACCTTTCGCAGCCCGGTGGCGGCCATCTGGACCGGTGCCACCCTTGCCGTCCTGTTCGACTGGGGCTCGTCGGTGATCTCGGTCGGAGCAACGCCGGTCTACACGATCGTGGTGTCCTGCACGGTGATCTTCCTGTTCTTCTCCTTCGCCATCCCCATCGTGCTCGGCCTGTTTACCTACGGCACGTCGAAGTGGCCGACCATGGGTCCGTGGAACATGGGACGTTTCTGGTACTCGGTGTTCGCCATCCTCTCGATCCTGTCGATGATCATCATTTTCGTCATCGGCATCCAGCCACCGAACGATTGGGCGCTGTACATCACCATCGGCTTTCTGGTGCTAACGGCCATCGTCTGGTTCGGCTTTGAAGCGCGACGCTTCCAGGGGCCACCGGTGGGCGACATGATCGTCAGGCGCCAGGCTGAAATCGCCGCGGCGGAGGCGGCGTTGAACCGAAAATAGAGCAAGCAATGAGTACCCTGTAGGAGCGAGCCTGCTCGCGATGGTCGTTAACGATAACGCGCCTTCGCTGGATGAGCGCGGTGTTCTGAAGTCCATCGTCGGAACGCCGCCCGGAGCAAGCTCGCTCCTACAGAGTCCGGGCCTTTTTGCAGGCTGATGATCTATCCTGTGCCTCCCCGATTCCACCCCGGAGACACCTGTGCCCGCCCTCACCGCCCGCGAGGTTTACCAGCAGTTGCGCGACACCGCCCAGGGCATTCGCACCTTCAAGCGAGTCGACGCCGCCTGCGAGTCTGGCCATGTACAGGTCGACATCGACGGCTGGCGCCTGACGCTCGACGTCGACGCCGGCCACTTGCGCCACTGCCTGCACGGCCAATGCCCCGATGGCCGCGAATATGCGTTCGACAACGGGCAGCGCTTCGGTACCGACCCGGTGAGTTTGCTCAGCACCTGGGAACTGGCGCAGATTGAACGTCTGCTCGCCTGAATCCTTCGCAACCTATCGTTCCCTGGTCGCACTTGTGATACACAGGCCGGAGTGATTGCTGCGTCCAAGGAGACTCCGTCCATGCCCCGTTCCCCACGCCTGCCGCACTGGCTGGCCTGCACCCTGTTCGGTTTGCTCGCTGGCGGCGCCCAGGCCAACACCACGCCCCCGGCGCCCGATGCCTTGCAACCGCTGCTGGCAACGATGAATGAGCGGTTGTACATCAGTGAGCTGGTGGCGCTGACCAAGTGGGACAGCGGCAAACCGATCCAGGACAACGCCCGGGAAGCGCAAGTCATTGCCAATGCCCGCGCGCAAGCCACCCAGCGCAAGCTCGACCCCGACGACGTTGCCGGCCTGATCGCCGCCCAGATCGAAGCCAGCAAACTGGTGCAATACGGCCGGCTCGCGCAATGGCAAGCGGCGCACAAGGCACCGGACACACCACGGCCGGACCTCAATAACGACATCCGGCCGAAGCTCGACAAGCTGCAAAACCTGTTGCTCAAGCAATACGCCGCGTTCCTGCCCTACCGTAAAGACCCGAACTGCCCGCAATGGCTGGCCACCGAACGCTCTGCGTTGATCAAGGATTATCTGCATGGACAGGCGATGATTCGTGCGACGGGTGAGTTGTGTGTTGTGGGGCGGTGACAGTGCAGTGATCCAGACGAAGAGCCCGGCCCAATCAGCCGGGCTTTCATGGACGCTCTTTGCACGTCAGTTCGCCGCCGCTTGAAACCGCTTGCGGTAAGCCGCCGGCAGTAGCCCGACGCGTTGTTGAAACAGCCTGCGAAACGAGTTGCCATCCTCGTAGCCCACGGCATAGGTGATGCTGTCCAGCGTCATGCGTGTGGACTCAAGCAACTGTTTGGCCTTTTCCAGACGCAAGGTCTGCAGGTAGGTAATCGGCGTGTAGCCGGTGGCGTCCTTGAAACGTCGCTTGAAGTTGCGCACGCCGAAGCCGAATTGCTGGGCCACATCATCGATCAACAACGGCTGATCGAAGCGTTCTTCCAGCCAGTTTTGCACCCGCAGGATGTCGCCATCACCGTGGCTCTTGGGCATTGACCACATCACATACACCGACTGCTCGCTGCGCACCGAATCGACCAACAGGTACTTGCCACACTTTTGCGCCAGTTCCAGAGACGCAAAGCGACGCACCAGGTGCAGCAACAGGTCCATGGCCGCACTCGCGCCGCCGCTGGTGACCACGCGATTGTCCTCGCAGATGATTTGCCCTTCGTCCAGCAACGCTTCGGTATAGCGGCGACGGAAAAACTCGGCAAAAGCCCAGTGCGTGGTCGCACGAGTGCCGTTCAATAGCCCGGCCTCACCCAACATAAACGCCGCCGTGCACATGGAAGCCACCACCGCACCTTGGGCGTGCTGCTCACGCAGCCACGGCCCATAGGCGCAAAAGGCCGGCAAGGCGTCCTTGAGGGTGAAGAGGAATCCCGGGATCAGGACCAGATCGGTTAGCGGGATCTCGCCAGTGGAATGGTTCACATGCAAGCGCTGCCCGCCCCAGGCGGCGACATCGGCGCCATCGAGCGAAGCGCTGACCACCCTGAACGGTGGTGGGTCGCTATCGGCGAACAGATTGGCGGCACTGAGTACTTCCAGGGCCATGGTTGCGCTGGCGGCGGAGCATTGATCAGCCAGTAACAAGGTGATGTGCATAGCGACTCCATTGCACTTTCCGCATGTAAAATGTCATTTGCGCACCTACCTTAGCCGATTTCCACGGCCTAAAGTGCAGCCATCAATCCAACAGTGGCGCATTTATGAATCTCTGGTTTCGACTTTTCCTTATGCTGTTGCGTCGCCCGTGGCGCAAACCCGTGGACGCCTCGGCGACCACCGTTGTGCGCATGCGCGTGTGGCCGCTGGATCTGGACCTCAACCGGCACGTCACCAACGGTCGCTATTTCACGCTGGCAGACATCGGGCGAATGGATTACGTACTGCGCAGCGGTGCCTTTCGCGTGGCGCTTCGTCATAAGGCCGTGCCGATTGTCGGCGATACCTGGGGCAAGTTCCGCCGAGAGTTGCGCCTGTTCGAAGCCTTTGAAATACATACCCGCATGCTTGGCTGGGACAACAAATGGACCTTTATGGAGCACCGTTTCGTGAGCAAGGGCCGGGTGGTCGGCGTGGTGGTGATGCGCGGTCTGTTCCGCGCGGGCAGAGGCACGGTGGCACCCGGTGAATTCGCGCTGGAACTGGGTTTGCCAGAGCAATCACCGTCGATGCCGGCATGGCTGACGGACTGGTCGCGCAACTGCAACGACATGAGCCATCAGTTGCGTACACAAGAGGCTCCGCCTGCGCGACAACCGGAGACAGTCGGCTGACCGCGACGTAAAACACCCTTTACATTCGTGAAGTTACGGACGAGCATGTAAAGGGTCTTTTACATCAAGGAAAAGCAATGAAACGCTATTACATGGAAATGGGCGCCGCAGCGGCGCTGTACTCGGTACTGCTGATCTTGTCGGTCATCCTGCTCAAGGATCAGCAAGAGATGGCCATGGCGCTGAAGATCATCATCACACTGCTGCCTGTGATTCCTGCGGGGCTGATGTGTTGGGCGGTGGTGCGCAATATGCGCACGCTGGACGAAATGCATTTGCGTATTCAGTACGAAGCGCTTGGTTTTGCCTTTGCCGCTTCGGCATTGCTGACCTTCACTTATGGCTTTCTGGAGAATGTCGGTTTTCCACACGTGTCCTGGGTCTGTGTGTGGCCCGTGATGGGCCTGATGTGGATGATTGGGCTCAGGCTTGCCAAACGGCGCTATCAATGAAAAACCGTCTCAAGGAACTGCGCGCCGAACGCAAGTGGTCGCAGGTGGATCTGGCAGCGTTATTGAATGTTTCGCGGCAGACCATCAATGCCATCGAAAATGGCCGCTATGATCCCAGCCTGCCCTTGGCATTCCAGATTGCCCGGGCATTTGAACTGCCCATTGAGAGTATTTTTGATGATGAGCTCGCCGGCTAATCCATTCCTGTCTCAGGCCCCCATGCATGAGCCACACTGAAACCCTCGCCAAAATACTGCTCGGGCCGTTGCTGCTTGTGCAGGGCCTGTACACGCGGCGGGTGACGCCGAAATTGCCGGAGGCCGAAGGTGAACGCCAGGGCGAGGTCGGCAGCGGCGAGGTTCTGCGCTTGTTGATTGTCGGCGACAGCGCCGCTGCAGGTGTGGGTGCTGCGACTCAAGGTGAAGCGCTCAGCGGTCGGCTGGTCGAGCGTTTGGCCGAGGATTATCGGGTGAGGTGGAAACTCTGGGCGCGCTCAGGTCTGGATTCGCAAGGGCTGCTGGAGCTGCTCGAACAGCACGGCCCGGAGCGGTTCGATGTGGCGCTGCTGTCCATCGGCGTCAACGATGTCACCAGCACATTGGCACTTGATCACTGGCTCGCTCGGCAACGGCGTTTGATGGCGCTGATGTGCGACAAGTTCGCGGTGAGGCAGATTGTGGTGTCGCCGCTTCCGCCCATGCACCTGTTCCCCGCCCTGCCGCAGCCGCTGCGCTGGTTTCTGGGTTTCAGGGCGCGTCGTTTCAACGCACATTTGGCGGATCTGGCAGATCGTGTGGATCAATGTACGATGCTGATCACCCCGCTGGCGCCCGAACCGGGCCTGATGGCCAGCGATGGTTTTCACCCGGGGCCGATGCTTTACCGTCAATGGGCCGACGATGCCGCCAGGGTCATCGACCAACGCTTTCGCACCACAACAATAAAAACAGGAGTTGAAGATGTCTGAGCTGAACCTGAACCCCAATGTCGCAGCGTCCCTGAAGCAGTGGCACGCGATGATCGACAACCGCGACTTGAGCGGCCTGCCCGAAATGCTCGACCCGCAGGCCGTGTTCCGTTCGCCGATGGCGCACACGCCGTATCCGGGGGCGCCGGTGGTGTCGATGATCCTCAACACGGTTGTGAGCGTGTTCGAGGATTTTGCCTATCACCGTGAACTGGCGACGGCCGATGGCTTGAGCGTGATTCTCGAATTCAGCGCCAAAGTTGGCGAGAAAGAGCTCAAGGGCATCGACATGATCCGCTTCAACGAACAGGGCAAGATTGTCGAGTTTGAAGTGATGGTGCGCCCGCTCAGTGGCTTGCAGGCGTTGGGTGAGGAAATGGGCCGGCGTCTCGGTGCTTACCTGAAGGCTAGCAAAGCCTGACGTCCTGCCCACCCTGTAGGAGCGAGCCTGCTCGCGATGGTCGTTAACGAATACGCGGGGTATCTGGATAACCGCGGCGCTCTTAAGTCCATCGCGAGCAAGCTCGCTCCTACAGGTTCACACCCTCGGCTGATGACTGGTCACGCAGTGAATCCCGCCCCCGCCCGCGGAGATCGCGTCGATGTTGAGTTGCACCACTTCGCGGTCCGGGTAGAGCTCGGACAGTAGGTCGAAGGCCTTGGCATCCGCTTCCTTGTCGCCGAACTGCGGTGCGATGATCGCGCCATTGATCACGAAGTAGTTGATGTAGCCGGCGGCGAAGTCCGGGTTGTCCTTGCTGAACCGGCTGTTGCGCGGGTTGGGCGGCGGCGACAGGGTATGCACCTGCAACTTGCGGCCATCGGCATCGGTGGCGTTTTCCAAGATCTGCAGGTGGGCGCGAGTGACCTTGTAGTCGTAGGACTCGGGGTCGTTGTCGAGGTTGGCGATGACCACGCCGGGCTTGACGAAGCGCGCATAAAAATCGACATGGGCGTCGGTGATGTCCCTGCCCTTGATGCCCGGCAGCCAGATGATTTTGCGCAGGCCCAGCCGTTCTTTCAGCTCTGCTTCGAAATCGGCCTTGCTCCAGTCCGGGTTGCGGTTGCGGTTGATCCAGCTGCTTTCAGTCATGATCCCGGTGCCGTGGCCATCCACTTCGATGCCTCCGCCCTCGCCCACCAGCTCGCTGCGCAGGTAATCCGCCTTGGCGTTTTCCGCGACCTGGGCGGCCAGTTGCGCATCGTCTGCATGCCGCTGTTTGTTGCCCCAGCCGTTGAAGTTGAAGTCCACGGCGCCGAGGCCGCCGCTGCCGTCGACGACAAAATTGGCGCCGATGTCGCGCATCCAGATGTCGTCCAGCTCGGCGATCACGAAGGTGGTGTTGCGGCTGCCGCATTTGGCTTCGGCCAGGCGCCGTTCGCTCTGGCGACAGAACACGGTGACCGGCTCGTATTCGGCGATGGTACGGGCGATCAAGCCAAGGGCGTCTTGCACATGGGGCGTGAAATCTTCCCAGATCGCGTCCTGCGCCCCAAAGGCGATGAAGGCCCGCTGGTGTTTGTCCCCTTCATCGGGCATGTACCAGCCTTTGCCCGCCGCTCGCGCCGGCATGGACCCGAGGCCCAATCCCATGGACGCCACCGCGCCCAATCCGGCGACGACGGATACCTGTTTGATGAATGTTCGACGTGTCGGCATGTGTTTTCCTGAAAACCGGGGTTTGGCCGGCCCTCGGGCCGACCGGTGATCATTTGACCGTAGCGGTCTTGAACTTGGTCCAGGTGCGCATGCGTGCCCGCATGTCGGCCTGGGGAATGTCCTTGCCGGGAATCAGCCGCGCGTAGGTGGCTTCATCGAGGTAGATGTCCGGGTTGTTGCGCATCGCCCCATCGACGTCCGGCCGCGCCTTGGCGTTGGAAGTCGGATAGCCAGTGAAGTTGCTGATGGCCGCCATGTTTTGTGGGCGCATGACGAAGTTGATGAAAGCGTAGGCGTATTCCGGGTGCCGGGCGTCGACGGGAATGGCCATGGTGTCCATCCACACCGTGGTGCCTTCACGGGGGATGCGGTAATGGAAGGTGGTTTTCTTGCCGGCGCTGTCAGACGTGCGCTGCGCCTGGGTCATGTCGCCGCTGTAGCCCAGGGACATGCACAGGTTGCCGTTGACCAGGTCGGTCACCGGTTGCGACTGGAACTTGCGGATGTATGGCCGTGCCTTCATCAGCAACTCACTGGCCGCCGCCAGGTCCGCCGTTTTGGCGCTGCGCGGATCGCGGCCGAGGTAGTTGAGCACCACCGCCAGCACTTCGTCCGGCGAGTCGATCATCGAGATGCCGCAGTCAGCAAACTTCGCCGCCAGTTCCGGTTTGAACAGCATGTCCAGGCTGTTGACCGGCGCGTCCGGCGCACGCTGGGCGACCTGCTCGACGTTGTAGGTCAGGCCGATGGTGCCCCAGGTGTACGGCACGGTGGCTTTGCTCGAATGTTCATAGTTCGAGCGCAGCTTCTGTAATCCGGGCTCGACGTCGGCCAGAGCGGTGATTCTGGACTGATCCAGCGGCTGCAGGCTGCCGGCGCGCATCAGGCGTTCGGCCACGGTGTCACCGGGGAAGATCAGGTCGTAGCCGCTGCCACCGGCGAGCATCTTGGCTTCCAGGGTTTCACTGCCGTCCATGACGTCGTAGATCACCTTGATCCCGGTTTCGGCGGTGAATTTGCTGAGGGTGTCCTCGGCAAAATAATCGGCCCAGTTGTACAGGCGCAGGGTTTTCTCCTCGGCGTGCAACGCCGGTACCGCACAGCTCAGCGCCAGCCCCATGGCCAGGCACAGCGTGTTGATCGTGTTCATGTCACACCCCTTGGGTTGCCCAGCGTGAGTGGATCTGGCGACCGTCCTGGGTCAGCAAGGCGCCGTACATGTCCGGACGGCGGTCGCGGTAGATGCCCCAGGTCAGGCGGTCTTCGCGCATGGCCGCCAGGTCCAGGCTGTGCACCAGCACGCCAGTGCTGTCGCGGTCGGCTTCGGCAAGCAATTTGCCCTTGTGGTTGCAGATGAACGATGAGCCGTAGAAGTTCATTTGCAAGGCCGGGTCGGTGGTCGCCGCTTCCCGACCGACACGGTTGGCCGCGACCACCGGCAGCAGGTTGGCAGCGGCGTGGCCGCGCATGGTCATCTGCCAGTGATCGCGGGAATCGAGCGTGGCGCAGCCGGGCTCCGAGCCGATGGCGGTCGGGAACAGCAGCACTTCGGCGCCCATCAAGGCCAGGCAGCGCGCGGTTTCCGGGAACCACTGGTCCCAGCAGATACCCAGGCCGATGCGCCCGAACGCGGTGTCCCAGACCCGGAAACCGCTGTCGCCGGGGCTGAAGTATTCCTTCTCCTGATAGCCGATGGCGTTGGGGATGTGGGTCTTGCGGTACACACCCAACAGACGCCCGTCGGCGTCGGCCACGCTCAACGAATTGAAGTAGGCGTTGCCGGCTTTCTCGTACCAGCTCAGCGGCAGCACCACGCCGAGTTCTTTAGCCAACGCTGCGAAGCGCTGGAGCACGTGGCTGTCGCGATACTCCTCGGCCAGTGCCAGGTGTTTGTGGTGTTGCTCGATGCAGAAATACGGCGTGGCGAACAGTTCCTGCAACAGGATCACCTGCGCGCCCTTGGCCGCGGCCTCGCGGACCAGTTGCTCGGCCTGGTCGAGGTTGTGTTTCAGGTCCCAGGTGCAGGGCATCTGGGTGGTGGCGATGGTGAGTAAGGTCATGGCTTCAACCCCGCACCGGCCAGGCCGGCTGTTGCTGGGTGATGCAATGCACACCGCCGCCGCCATGGGCCAGATGGTTGATCCGCACCGGCACTACTTCGCGTCCGGGGAATGCCTGCGCCAATACTTGGGCAGCAACGTGATCGGCATCGATGCCATAGGCCGGCATGATGATCGCGCCGTTGGCGATGTAGAAATTGGTGTAGGAGGCGCAGAACACTTCGGCCTCGGTGTCCACCGCATCGGAGGCTTCATAGAGTTCGATCAGCTCGAACTTGCGGCCCTGGGCGTCGGTGGCCAGTTCCAGGGCGCGACGGTTCTCCCGGGCCACTTCGGCGTACACCGATTGCTTGTCGTGGGTGGCATCCACCAGCAACACGCCGGGACGGGCAAAGGCACACACGCCATCGACATGGCCGTCGGTCATGTCGCCGGTCACGTAGTCCGGATCGCCCGGCAGCCAGATGGTTTTCTTCACGCCCAGCAGGCGGCTGAAGATCTCTTCGATCTCGGCCTTGGTCACGCCTGGGTTGCGATTAGGGTTGAGCAGCACCGACTCGGTGGTGATCAGGGTGCCCTCGCCGTCCACGTGAATGGCGCCGCCTTCGTTACTCAGCGCCGTACCGAAACATTCCAGGCCCAGATGATTGAGCGCGCGGCGGGCCAGGCTTTCGTCCAGATCGTGGGCCGACTTGCCACCCCAGGCATTGAAGCGCCAGCTCACACCGGCCAGGCCTTGCTGCGGGTGGCAAACGAAGCTCGGGCCGGAGTCACGGCACCAACTGTCGTTGACCGCCAGTTCGATCAACTCGATGTTCGGCCCGCACAACGCCTTGGCGCTGGCGACGGCTGAAGGATCGACCACCAGTTTCACCGGTTCGAAGCGCGCGATGGCGTTCGCCACCCGGGCGAAGTCCTCTTGAACCTGTGGCAAGGTCACCCGCCAGCCTGACTCCCAAAGGGTCTTGTTGTGCGGCCAGACCATCCAGGTGGCGGCGTGGGTGACCCACTCGGCCGGCATCATCCAACCACTGTTTTGAATTGCGTTCTGCTGCATGACAAGTACCTCTGAGTTAAGTCATTGTGTTCAATGAAAACGGCCTTGGCGGTCTTGGCATGCATGCTACGGCTGGTAAAACGGGCAAACAAACGATGGATTTTGCAGGCAACTGATTAGAGGAACTTATCGACATGCTCAAACACTGGCCGCCCCTGAGCACCCTGCGCGGCTTCGAAGCCGCCGCCCGGCTGGGCAGTTTTCACAAGGCCGCCGAAGAGCTGCACCTCACCCAGTCGGCGATCAGCCAGCAGATCCGCAGCCTTGAGGCGTACCTGGAGCAACCGTTGTTCTATCGCAGCGGGCGCAGCGTCAGCCTGACCGATGCCGGTCACGACTTGCTCAGCACCACCCAGGCGTTGTTGCAGCAATTGGCGGTGGGCATTCGCCGGCTGGGGCAGTACCAGAAACCCAATCAACTGGTGCTCAACACCACCCCGGCGTTCGCCCGGCACTGGCTCTTGCCGCGTCTGGGGGATTTCCGGCGCCAGCACCCGCAGGTCGATCTGTGGATTTTCAGCACCAATGAAGTGCCCGACATGGCCAGCCAGACCATTGATCTGGCGCTGCGCGACGACATCAGTTCCCAGGCCGAATGCAGCTTCAAGGTGCTGCACGCCGACCGCCTGTACCCTGCGTGCCACCCAAGCCTGCTGGCCGTACCGGTGCAACAGCGCACCACCCTGCATGGCGAGCGGGAGATGGACTGGAGCCACTGGGCGGTGGAATCGGGAATTGATGTGGGGCAGATGGATCAGGGGCTGAATTTTTCCGATCCGGGTTTGCTGCTCGACGCGGCCTGCACCGGGCTCGGCATTGCACTGGTGAGCCAGTTGCTGAGTCGGCAGGCGCGGACCACCGGGCTGTTGCAGCCGATGGTGGAGCAAACCATCCGCGGCCCGAACTGGGCGCTACTGACCCACCGAGACAGCGAGAACATCCCGATGGCGCGGGCCTTTACCGAATGGTTGGTCGACAACCTGGCCAGCGAGTGATCACTGCGCCGGAAAAGTTTGCAGATAGGCCAACAGGTCTTCGATTTTTTCCGGGTCACTGAGGCCCCAGAAAATCATGCGGGTGCCGGGCACCACCTTCTTCGGCGCTTCAAGGTAGGCGATCAGGGTTTCGCGGTCCCAGACCAGGTTGGCGGATTTCATCGCATCGGAATACACGTAGTCCGTGGTGACGGCGGAGTGGCGGCCGATCACGCCATTGAGCTGGGGGCCAAAGAAGGCGCGAGCCGATTCGCCGATCTGGTGGCAGCCGCTGCAGAGGCGCTTGAACACTTTCTCCCCGGCCTGGGCATCGCCTGCAGCCAGGGCGGGTGCGCTTAACAGGCCAGCGCTAAGCGCCAGGGCGAGGGGCAGTGCTGCGATGTTCTTCATGTTCCGTTTCCAGTCTGGCGATGCCGGGTATTGGAACATGCAGGCCGGGGAGATCCCAAATCCCTTGTAGGAGCTGGCTTGCCAGCGATAATCGTTAACGATAACGCGTATGAACTGGATAACCGCAGCGCACTTGAGTCCATCGCCGGCAAGCCGGCTCCTACAGTTTCCCGGGAATGCCGGCCTGCTGGATGATCTTGCGGGGTTTCAGTGTTTACTCATCAACCCATGCAGCACGCCAAACCGCAGACCCGGTTCCGATGCAATCATATGGGTGATCCCGAACACCTTGAACGCCGCGAGCATCACCACCAGGCCGCCGGGCAAAATGCTCATTCGATGGGTGGGCAGCCCCGCCAGCTTGAGATGTTTCACATGTTTGACTTCCAGCAGGCGCAGCGACAGGCGCAACAGGCCACCGTAGGTGATGCCGCTCAGGCCGTCCTCATTCAAGCCGTTGGCCTTGAGCACCTTGGCCAGCATCCGCGCTGTCCCGGAAGAACCGATCGCCTGCTGCCAGCCCATGGCGCGGTAACGGCGGGCAATGCGCTCGAATTGCACCGTGGCCGCGCGCTCGGCCTCCAACAGCGCTTGGGCCACGATCCGCCCGCCATGGAAGTAATGCGCGCCGAAAGTGCCGCTGCCGATGGCAATGCTCTCGGTGACCAGCAACTGGTCGCCACGGCCGATGATCATTTCCGTGGAGCCACCGCCGATATCCACCACCAGCCGCGTGCTTTGCGCCGGCAAGGTGTGGGCCACACCGGCGTAGACCAGTTGCGCCTCTTCGTGACCGGAAATGACGTCGATGCGAAAACCCAAGTGACGCTCGGCACTGGCCAGGAACAGCGGCGCGTTGTCTGCTTCACGCACGGCACTGGTGGCCACCGCCCGCACGCGTCCGGCCTCGAAACCGCGCAGTTTCTTGCCGAACCGCGCCAACGCCTGCCAGCCACGGTCCAGCGCCAACTCATCGAGCGCCCCGCCCTGCAGGCCCTCGGCCAGACGCACCGGCTCACGCAGGGTTTTCACTTCCTGGATGACCATCTGCTGGTTGCGCCTCACCGATTGGCCAATCATCAGGCGAAACGCATTGGAGCCCAGGTCGATGGCGGCAAACAGCGGGGCGTCTTTCATAGGGAGTTCCTTGCACATTCATCTGCCGGCAGACTGGCGACCGCCGGGCACTCAAGACGGATTGCAAGGATGTTGCCATGGCTTCGATGACACCCAGATGACACCAGTGGCCATCACCACTTCGTAACAAACTGTGACTAGGATCGGCTGTGCCACCCACGACCCGAGTGCTCACCATGCTTTCCAATCAGGACACCTTGATCCAGCGCATCCACCGCGAGCTGCTCGATATCAGTGACGAAGAGCTGGAACTGGAATTATCGGAAGACGGACACAACCTGGACGCCCTGTTCGATGAACACATCGACGATGGCAGCGAGAAAGAAGCCCGGCGCCGCTACTTCGCCGAACTGTTTCGCCTGCAAGGCGAACTGGTGAAATTGCAGAGTTGGGTGGTGAAAACCGGGCACAAGGTGGTGATTCTGTTCGAAGGCCGCGATGCCGCCGGCAAGGGGGGCGTGATCAAGCGCATCACCCAGCGCCTCAATCCCCGGGTTTGCCGGGTAGCCGCCCTGCCCGCGCCCAACGACCGTGAGCGCACGCAGTGGTATTTCCAGCGTTACGTTTCGCACTTGCCCGCCGCCGGGGAAATCGTGCTGTTCGACCGCAGCTGGTACAACCGCGCCGGGGTCGAAAAGGTCATGGGGTTCTGCAATGACGACCAGTACGAAGAATTCTTCCGCACCGTGCCGGCGTTCGAGCGCATGCTCGCCCGCTCCGGCATCCAGCTGATCAAGTACTGGTTCTCGATTTCCGATCAGGAACAGAACCTGCGCTTTCTCAGCCGCATTCACGACCCGCTCAAGCAGTGGAAACTCAGCCCCATGGACCTGGAGTCGCGCCGCCGCTGGGAGGCCTACACCAAGGCCAAGGAAATCATGCTCGAGCGCACCCACATCGCCGAAGCGCCATGGTGGGTGGTGCAGGCTGACGACAAGAAGAAGGCTCGTCTGAACTGTATTCATCACCTGCTCGACCAGATGCCGTATGAAGAGGTCGAGCTGCCCGTGATCGAATTGCCACAACGCGAGCGTCAGAAAGACTATTCGCGGGGGCCTGTACCGCAGGAAATCATCGTGCCGGAGGTTTACTGACTCAACACAAGACCTGTGGCGAGGGGGCTTGCCCCCGTTGGGTTGCGAAGCGACCCCAGCAATCTTCTGGCAAATACGACTGCTGCGCAGCCGAACGGGGGCAAGCCCCCTCGCCACGATTAATCACTCGCAGCAGGATTTCCGGCATCCCGATGAAAGGCCATCAAACCGTCATCGAATCGTCATGAACCGGGCGCTATACTCAAGCCATCCAATGCGTGCTTTATCTTTCCGCTGCCTCTCCCGGCAGCTTTTTTTTGCCTGAAATTTGGCTTACAAACATTCCTGCGCCGCACGCTCGAACGTCGACGGCACGAACGCCGAGGCCAGCAGCTTGCGCTCGTACAGGAAGACCTTGCCGCCATTCGAGGCTTTGTAGGTTTCCAGTACGTTGTCCGCCGCCACTTTGCTCGGGACGACGATCCGGTAGCTGCGCTGGGTCTGCGACACCGTGGGTGCCAGTGCATCGTGCTGCAACTTCGGCACCACGCAATGGGTGTACTCCTCGGGCGACTTGCTGGTCTGCAAGGTCATCGTCGGGTCGTTCGGCGTGGCACAACCGGCCAGCAGCAACGAGGCGATTGCCAGAGTCAGGGTTAAAAAAGCGCGCATCAATCAGGTCCTGGAAAAAATCGTTGAATTGCCCGCCGCCCAGTGGACGTCGGGCCTGTTAATTAGTTGCTGCGGTCAATCCGGCGGATACCAGTGCCTTCAACGACGCGTCGAACTGTTTCAGCGCGGTCAGTTGCAGGTCGCGTTGCTGTTCGATTTGTGCGGCAATTTCCGGCGCGGCCTTGTCATGCACCCACACCGACGGCAGTTGTTTTTCCACCGCGCCTTCGGCCTTGCCGATGTATTGCAGGTTGGCGTCGTAGAACCGCGCGGCGAATCGCGCCTCGACCCGGTCGTTACGCTGGGTCAGCAACTGGTTGTGGGTATCGAGCATCACCACTACATCGGGATGAGCCTGCACCAGGGCATCAAGGTTGTCGTAGACCGTCACCGACAAAAAAGTCTTGTGCAGCGAACGCATCAGCCAGTCGACGGCCAGCTGCGGATCGGAGCTGTCGACGAAGGCCTGGCGAATCCGCGCATCCAGTGCGTTCCTCGCGCCATTCACGGCCACCGAGTGGTATTGCTCCAGGTATTGCAGGTTTTCCACGGTGTTTTCGCTGTAGAGCACCCCGACCGTTTGACCGTATTGCAATCCGCCCTGGCTCCCCGTGATGGGCGGCAGATGGCAGGCACGCGCATCCTCGGCGTAGGCCGATGCGGTGGATGCAACACTGCCCAGCAACAGGGCAATCACAGCCAGTCGGGTCAAGATTTTCATCGCGCAGGTTCCTTGAGCAGCGTGTTCAATGCTGGCAATTTTCCGCCTTTGCGCAAAAAACAGAACTTGCGATTCTTGATGGTGACTATTGACTGAACCAATAGTGCATCTGGCGCAAACTTACCGGTCAATGTCGAACAAGCGGCTGTGCCAGGCGCCCACGGTTCATTACAGTGGCACCTGCCCTCAAATCCCGATCAAGGAACGAAACAATGGTGACCTGCTACCTGAAATACGTACTCGACCCCTATCAGCTCGAAGCCTTCGAGCACTACGGCAAGTTGTGGATTCCACTGGTAGAGAAATTCGGTGGCCAGCACCACGGCTACTTCTTGCCATCGGAGGGCGCCAACAACATCGCCCTGGCGCTGTTCACCTTCCCGAGCCTGGCGGCGTACGAGCATTACCGGCAGCAGTCGATGAACGATCCGCAGTGCATCGCGGCGTTCAAGTACGCCGAGGAAAAGAAATTCATCCTCAGCTACGAGCGTTCATTCATGCGGCCAGTGTTTGGCTGACAGGATCGCTGAGTCAGCTTTTTTTCAGATCCAGGCAGTAGGTGTAGTAACCGGGGTCGCGCACCCAGCCCAGGGATTCATACAGGCGCTGGGCGGTGAGGTTGTCGGTGGCGGTTTCCAGGGTCATGCCTTTGCCACCGGCCAGCGTCGCAAAATCCCGGGCGGTGTTCATCAGCAGTGTAGCGACGCCTTTGCCCCGGGCGGCGGGCGTGGTGAACAGGTCACCGAGCAGCCAGGTGCGGTGGGCGTCGATCGAGGAAAAGGTCGGGAACAGCTGGACGAAGCCGAGGTTTTCACCGTCGCTGTCCTGGGCAAGAAAAATCACCGACTCGTCCCGAGCAAGTCGCTCGGCGATAAAGGCGCGTGATTGCGCCAGGTTCGACGGCTGCTCGTAGAACATCCGGTAGGCGTCAAACAAAGGGGCGATCTGGTCGATGTGCGATGCGTCGGCGCGCAGGGCCTGAATAGCCATGAGGGTGCTCCATTGCGGTCTCAAGGAATTACAGACTAGCAATGGCGAAGGAACAGCGACGTAAAATTTTCCCGACGAAGATCCCCCGTAGGAGCCGGCTTGCCGGCGATCCAGGCGACGCGGTCTATCAGGCTGGCCGCCATCGCTGGCAAGTCGGATCGCCGCACCGCAGCTCCTACAGGGGGTGTCGGTGTGTTTCAATCAAACGCGCACATTACGCCCTGGCAACGAGCTACGCTGGCTGCTCTCCCAGCCTTCGACCAACCCCACCGGCACATCCGCTGACGGCAGCATCTTGATGCCACGTACCAGATCGGACGCCCGCTCGGCGAGCATGATGGTCGGTGCATTGAGGTTGCCGTTCGGCTCGGTCGGGAACACCGACGAATCGATCACCCGCAGGCCGGCGATGCCGCGCACGCGCAATTCGGAATCGACCACCGCCATGTCGTCCTCGCCCATGCGGCACGAACCGCACGGATGGTAGGTGCTTTCCAGGTTGTCACGGACGAAGGCATCGAGGTCTTCATCGCTGGTCACCTGCGCGCCCGGGGCGATTTCGCCGTCGCGGAAGCGGTCCATGGCTTTCTGGCCGATGATCTCGCGGGTCAGGCGAATGCAGCGGCGGAAGCCTTCGCGATCCTCTTCGCGCTCCAGGTAGTTGAAGCGGATCTCCGGATGCTCGTACGGGTCAGCCGAGCGAACACGCACGTAGCCACGACTTTTCGGTTTGTTGGGACCGGTGAGCACCATGAAGCCGTGGCCCTTGATCGGCTTGTTGCCGTCGTAGCGCATCGCTGCCGGCAGGAAGTGAAACTGGATGTCCGGCCAGCGCAGGCCCTTTTCCGAGCGGATGAAACCACCGGCCTCGAAGTGGTTGGTGGCGCCCAGGCCGTCCTTGAACAGCAGCCAGCGCAGACCGATCATCAGCTTGCTCAACGGGTCCATCTTGCTGTTGAGGGTCACCGGTTCCTTGCAGCCGAACTGGATGTACACCTCGGCGTGATCCTGCAGGTTCTCCCCTACCCCCGGCAGGTCATGGCGTACGCCGATCCCGGCCTTGCGCAGGACGTCCGCCGGACCGATGCCCGAGCGCTGCAGCAGGTGCGGCGAACCGATCGGCCCGGAAGAGATCAGCACTTCGCGATTGCAATACACCTGGTGGGTCTGACCACCGTGGTCATACATGACCCCCACCGCACGCTTGCCTTCGAGGATGACCTGGCGCGTCATCGCATGGGTGATCACCGTCAGGTTCGGACGGCCCATGGCCGGGCGCAGATAGGCGTTGGCGGTTGAGCAACGCACACCGTTCTTCACGGTCATGTGCATGGCACCAAAACCTTCCTGCATGTAGCCGTTGCAGTCTTCGGTCTTGATGTAGCCCGCTTCGGCACCGGCTTCGACCCAGGCACCGTACAGCGGGTTTTTCATGTGGTTGCCGTTGGTGGTGTGCAGTGGGCCGGTCTGCCCGCGATAGCTGTCGCCACCCGACTCATAGCTCTCGGCGCGCTTGAAGTACGGCAGGCAGTTGCGATAGCCCCAGCCTTCAGCACCCAGGGATTCCCACTCGTCGAAGTCCAGCGCGTGGCCCCGGATGTACACCAGGCCGTTGATCGACGAGGAGCCGCCCAGCACCTTGCCCCGTGGGCAGTGAATGCGCCGGCCGTTGAGGAAAGTCTCCGGCTCGGTTTCGTAGCGCCAGTTGTACTTCTTGGTGTTCATCGGGATCGAGAAGGCGCTCGGCATCTGGATCACTACGCTCTTGTCACTGCCGCCGAATTCCAGGACCAGCACCGAGGTGGCCGGGTCTTCGCTCAGGCGGTTGGCCAACACACAACCTGCCGAGCCTGCGCCAATGATGATGTAGTCGTATTTTTGCGTGGTCATTCTTTGCGTGGTCATAGTTATCTCCCGACCGTCGATTCAGTGAGTACCCGCAGTGGCTGCTGTTTGTGGGTCAGCGTGTCGCCAGTGGTGTATTGCGGAGAGTTTTTCTCGATCTGCTGGATCACCACTTCTTCGCGTTTGAGGTCGATCGAGCGGCTCAGCCAGTAGTACGCCAGGCCCGAGACGATCAGCCCGACCAGCCAGGCGATGTCGATGCTGCCCAGCGCCTTGGCGAGCGGGCCGACATACACCTCGCGCTGTTCAACGCCGTCGAAGATGTAGAAGAACGGGATCATCGAGATAAAGCCGATGGCATAGGCGGCGATGCCGCGCAGTCCCCAGCTGCCATAGATGTTGCCGTGGGGCATGAAGAAGTGCGGGATGGCGTAGCGGCCCTTGCGCACGAAGAAGTAGTCGGTGAGGTTGACCGAGGTCCAGGGCACCAGAAAGTACAGCATCACCACCAGGTAAATGCCCAGCACCGACAGGCCTTTGCCGGAACTCTGGATGCTCAGGGCCACGCCCAGTTGCAGCAGGATCACGAACGCGATGGCGAGGATGCGAGCCCTGCGGGTGGGTTCGATGTGCTTGATCGAGTCGACGCAGGTCAGCGTGGTCAGCTTGGCGCTGTAGATGTTCATCGCGATCACCGGCAGGAACGCCAGGATGGTGACGACCACCACCGCCGTGCCCATCAGCGGCGACACGGTGTTGCCGACTTGCCCCAGGGCCACCAGCACGTCAGTGGAGTGCAGGTGATCGGCCAGCCAGCCACCCACGGAAATCATCCAAGCACCGGACAGCGAGGCACCGAGGAACACCACGGCGATCAGCTTGCCGCTGGAGGTATTTTTCGGCAGATAGCGCGAGTAGTCCGACACGTACGGGGCGTAGGCGATGTTGTAGCTGGCGGCCGCCGCAAACTGCGCGATGAAACCGGTCCAGTTGAACCCCAGCGGCTCGCGGGCCACTTCGCCTTCGGCGAGCGCCGGCAGCACCGCATCCGGTACCCAGCCCATCACCACCGCGACGGTCACCAGGCCATACAGCGGCAGCGACAGGAACAGCGCCCACTTGAAGCTGCGGTGCATCCAGTCATGGCCGAGAATCGCCAGCACCGCCGCCGGTATGGTCACCGCCACTGCGATCACCGCGGGGTTGAACCCGAACAGTGTGTGCAAGCCCTGCATCATCAATACCAGGTTGACGATGTTGAAGCCGGCGAACACGAACAGCGTCGCCAGCAGCACCAGGATCACCCCGCGATAACCGAACTGCGCACGGGACTGGATCATCTGCGGCAGGCCAAGGTGCGGGCCTTGCGAACCATGGAACGCCATGAACAGCGTGCCGAACATGATGCCCAGCGTGCCGGCGAGCGTGGTCCACAGCGCGGTCAGGCCGACGCTTGGGCCAACGAAGCCGATGGTCATGGTGAAGAAGGTGAAATTGCCGAGGAACCAGAACGGGCCCTGGCTCGACAGTTTGTCGGTGCGCTCGCTCTCGGGGATGAAGTCGATCGAATGCGACTCGACGACGGATTTTTCGTCGGGGCTGGACACGCTCGTGGCGGACTTGGCGTTAGTGTTCATGATGGACTCTTATTGTTGGAAGATCATGACGAGATAACCGCGTTCTTTCGGGCCACAGGTTCAGTGTTGCCCGTGCCTACCTGGCGTTGTTGCAGATGCCTTATTGGAAAAACGCAAAACCTGTAGGAGCGAGCCTGCTCGCGATGGTCGTTAACGAATACGCGTGCTTGCTGGTTAAACGCGGTGCTCTTGAGACCATCGCGAGCAAGCTCGCTCCTACAAGGGGCGTGTCAGCTTGGTAAGGTGATCCACACCGCCTTGGTTTCGAGCAGGTAATCAAGCTGCTCGGCGCCCAAGTCCTTGCCGAAGCCGGACTGTTTGTAGCCACCGAACGGCATCGACGGGTCGAGGGTGCCGTGGGCGTTGACGTAGACCGAGCCTGCTTTCAAGCGTGGAATCAGGCTGTGCACCTTGCCCAGGTCGTTGGAATAGAGCGCCGCCGCCAGCCCATAAGGCGAGTCGTTGGCCAGGGCCAGTGCGTCCTCTTCATCGTCGAACGGTGCAGTGACCAGCACCGGGCCGAAGATTTCTTCCTGGACAATGCGCATGTCGTTGCGGCAATTGGCGAAGATGGTCGGCTCGACGAAGAAGCCAGGGCCATCGACCGGTTGGCCGCCATAGACCAGTTCGGCGCCTTCGGCCTTGCCGGTTTCGATGTACTCGGTCACGCGCTGCTTTTGCAGGGCCGAGACCAGCGGGCCGATGAAGCAGTCCGGGTCCAGGCCCGGGGCCATTTTCAGGGTGCGTGTGTAGGCGATCAGCTCGCGCAGGAATTCGTCGTAGACGCTGCTATGAATATAGGCCCGCGTACCGGCGTCGCATACCTGCCCAGAGTTGAAAAACACGCCGTTGGCGACCGCCTGGGCGGCGGCCGGGATGTCGGCGTCGGCACAGACGATGACCGGCGATTTACCACCGAGTTCGAGGGTCAGGCGCTTCATGTCATCCAGCGCTGCGCGGCCGACAGTCTGGCCGACCGGGGTCGATCCGGTGAAGGTCAGTTTGTCGATGCCGGGGTGGGTGGCCATGGCCGCACCAACCACGCTACCGCGCCCGGTGACGATGTTGATCACGCCATCAGGGATACCCGCTTCCTGCACCAGCTCCGCGAAACGCAGGGCCGACAACGAGGTCAGTTCAGCGGGTTTGACCACCACGGTGCAACCGGTGGCCAGCGCCGCGCCGAGCTTCCAGGCCATGGTTTGCAGCGGGAAGTTCCACGGCACGATGGCGCCGACCACACCCACCGCTTCCTTGCGGGTATAGGCCAGGTAGTTGCCCGGCAGCGAAGGTTCGACGGTACGGCCGTGCAGTTTGGTGGCCCAGCCGGCGAAGTAACGCAGGGTATCGACGGTGCCCTGGATGTCCACGTCATTGGCGAAAGCCACGGATTTGCCCATGTCGATGGATTCGATTTCCGCCAGTTCAGCGGCGTTCTGTTCGATCAGATCGGCCAGGCGTTGCATCATGCGCTCGCGCTCGGCCGGTTTGGCCTGACGCCAGGCGCCGCCATCGAACTGGGCGCGGGCGGCTTGCACGGCGCGGTCCAGGTCGTCGGTGGTGCCCATGGGAATACGGGTGATCAGGCCTTCGGTCGAAGGTTCGATCACATCGGAAGTTTCGCCGTTGCTGGATTCGACCCAGGCGCCACCGATGAACATCTTCTGGACCTTGCTGAGGAAGGTCTGGGTGGCTTCGCTGACGCCGAATTTTTGCAGGTAGCTTTTGACGATCGTGTCCATTTTTGTTCTCTCTGCCCGGCAGTCAGGTCCTGCCGGGTCACTGGTTTCGATGATCGGTAATGGCTGTCAGGCCGGAGCGGTTTCGCTCTCGGCGGCGGCCCGCACCTTGCCCCGCTCGTGGAAGATGAAACCGATGCTGTTGAGCAACAGTTGCGCGGCGAGGATCGAGGTCATGCCGGTCGGGTCGTAGACCGGTGCCACTTCCACCAGGTCCATGCCGACGATGTTGCCTTTGCTGCGCTTGGCCAGGGCCTGGATGATTTCCAGCACTTCGTAGTAGAGGAAGCCGCCGTGGCTCGGGGTACCGGTGCCAGGGGCGATGGACGGGTCGAAACCGTCGATGTCAATGGTGATGTAGTAATTGATGTTCTGTGGGATCAGCGCCAGCACGCCCTCAACGCCGAGGCGACGCACATCGCGCACCGAGAGGATTTTCGAGCCGGCTTCGTGGGCCGCTTCGTAGTCGTCGCGGTTGGACGACGAGACGTTGCGGATGCCCATCTGGGTCATGCCGACAATGTGGTTCATTTCCGAAGCACGGCGCAGCGGGTTACCGTGGCCGTAGCGCACGCCGTGGCGTTCGTCGACGAAATCCAGGTGCGCATCGAAGTGAATGATGTGGATCGGGCCGCGACCTTCGAAGGCCTTGATCACTGGCGCGTGGACCGAGTGATCGCCGCCGAGCACCACCGGCATCACGCCGGCGTCGAGGATCTTGCGCACGGCATATTCGGTGTTCTTGTTGCTGGTGGCCATGTCGGTGTGGACGATGTCGGCATCACCGACGTCGACCATGCGCACGTCCGATGCAGTGAGGTACATCACGTCATCTTCGTGGTCGTAGGCGCCGGCGTGGCCGAAGGAAAACAGCGTCGATGCTTCACGAATCCCGCGAGGTCCGAAGCGTGCGCCGGAGCGCCACTGGGTGCCCATGTCGTTGGGCACGCCGAGCACCGCGACGTCGGCATCCAGCGCGTCCCAATCGGTGCACACCGGGGATTTGCCAAAGGTGCAATGACCTACGAATGGCAGGTTCAGGCGACCGGATTCATAACCGTTGTTCGACATTTCTAGCCTCTCCACTTCTTGTTATCGGCTTGGCGGAACTGCAAGGCGACCGCCGTTGGAGAGACTATGGGCGCAGGTTTTCGTGGAAAAAATGCTAAACATCAGATACTCATATCGGCATTGCCGATGCATCCACATGCCGGAGGTGCCTGATGATCCAGCTGCACGATGTCGACCTGAAACTGCTCAGGGTGTTTGCCACGATTGTGCGCTGCGGGGGGTTCTCGGCCGCGCAGGCTGCGCTCAACGCCGGGCAGTCGACCATCAGCGAACAGATGACCCATCTGGAAACCCGCCTCGGGGTCAAACTCTGCCAGCGCGGGCGCAGCGGTTTTCGCTTGACCGAACAAGGCGTGGCGATTCATGAAGCCACCCAGCGCCTGTTGTCGGCGGTGGAAAACTTCTGCATGGACGCCGACGTGCTCAAGCAGCACATCAGCGGCAAGCTCAACCTGGGCATCATCGACACCACCATCACCGACCCCGATTCGCCAATCCCGCGCACCACCCAGCGCTTCGTTTCACGGGGCCATGATGTGCACCTGAACGTGTACGTCGGCACCCCGGCGGAACTCGAAGAACGGGTACTCGACGGTCGCCTGCACCTGGCCATCGGGCACTTCCCGATCCATGTGCCGGGGTTGCTGCAATCACCGCTGTACCAGGAAGCCCTGGGCTTGTATTGCGGCCGGCGTCACCCGTTGTACGGCAGCCAGGCCGAAGGTGAGGAGCTGCTCGAAGAAGTCGCTGCGGGGCGGATCGTCGTGCGCGGCTACATGCAGCAATACGACCTGGAACACCTGGGCGTCAGCAAGGCGGCCGCCACCGTGGACAATATCGAAGCCACCGCGATCCTGATCATCTCCGGTGCCTACCTGGGTTTTCTGCCTGAGCACTTCGCCGCCCAGTGGGTCAAGAGCGGCGAGATGCACCAGTTGGCCCCGGGGAGCTTGCGTCTGAAATCGCCGTTCGACGTGATCACCCGGCGCGGCACGGCACCGCCGCCGATCCTGCAGGCGTTCCTTGAGGACCTGGCCGCCAGCGCCCGTCAAACCGGCACGCCGTGATGTGACGCTCGCCAAATTCAAATTTTGCCGGGCATACTGATTTTAGTTCGCCAACCTTGCAGGCCCGTCATGCGCATCCACGTCACCTTCATCGACCGCGTCGGCATCACCCAGGAAGTGCTGGCCCTGCTCGGTGGGCGCAGCTTCAATCTGGACGCCGTGGAGATGGTGCCGCCGAATGTCTACATCGATGCGCCGACCCTCGGTGCCGAGGTGCTGGAGGAGTTGCGCGAGGCACTTTTCGGCGTGCGTGGTGTGCAGGCGGTGACCATGGTCGACATCCTTCCGGGGCAACGGCGGCGCCTGCAACTGGATGCGTTGCTGGCAGCCAGTTCCGATCCGGTGCTGGCGGTGGATGACCGAGGTCATGTGCTGCTGGCCAACCCGGCGCTGATCGCCCTGTGCGGTCGCGAACCGGCCGGCGAATCGCTGACCGCGCTGTTCGACGATGCCGATTTGCAGCGCACCCTGATCGCTCACCATTTCCGCCTGCCGATGCACGAGGTCAGCCTCGGCGGCCAGACCTTGCTCCTCGACGCGATGCCGATCACCGACGCCGGCGCTCTGCTCACCCTGTACCAACCCAATCGCATCGGTGAACGCCTGTCGGCGCTGCACCATGACCACGCCGAAGGCTTCGATGCATTGCTTGGCGAATCAGCGCCGATCCGCGCACTCAAGGCGCGCGCGCAACGGGTGGCAGCCCTTGATGCGCCGTTGTTGATCCAGGGTGAAACCGGCACCGGCAAGGAGCTGGTGGCCCGCGCCTGTCATGCCATCAGCCCACGGCACGACGCGCCGTTTCTGGCCCTGAACTGCGCGGCCCTGCCGGAGAGCCTCGCCGAAAGCGAACTGTTCGGCTACGCCCCCGGCGCCTTCACCGGCGCGCAACGGGGCGGCAAATTGGGCCTGCTGGAACTGGCGGATCAGGGCACGGTGTTCCTCGATGAAGTGGGGGAAATGTCGCCCTATCTGCAAGCCAAACTGCTGAGGTTTTTGAGCGATGGTTGCTTCCGACGGGTCGGTGGCGACAAGGAAGTGCGGGTCAACGTGCGGGTGCTCAGCGCGACCCACCGCGACCTGGAAAAAATGGTCGCCGAAGGGCGTTTTCGTGAAGACCTGTTCTACCGCCTCAACGTGCTCAACCTGCAAGTGCCGCCGCTGCGCGAGCGCGGCCACGATATCCTGCTAATGGCCAATCACTTCATGCAACAGGCCTGCGCGCAGATCCAGCGACCGACGTGTCGCTTGGCGCCAAGCACCTTCAGCGCCCTGCTCGGCAACCGTTGGCCGGGCAATGTGCGGCAACTGCAGAACGTGATCTTTCGCGCGGCGGCGATCTGTGAAAATCCGCTGGTGGACATCGACGACCTGGACATCGCCCGCACCGCCGTGGAGCGGCAAAACGACGGCGAAGTCGGCAGCCTGGAAGAGGCTGTGGGCGACTTTGAGAAGAACCTGCTGGAACAGCTGTATCGCAGCTATCCGTCCAGCCGCTTGCTGGCGGCGCGGTTGCAGACGTCCCATAGCGCGATTGCGATTCGGTTGCGCAAGTATGGGATTCCCGGCAAGCCCTGAACTTGCTGTGACCCAATCCTACCTGGCAATACTGCCCCCCGTGTGGGACTGAGTCATGCGCGAGATCACCGTTCGTAAATCGATACAGCGTAGCGAAATCAAGACAAAACCTTTCCCACCTGCAATCACGGCGTCTGCGCCCAAAGCCCTGCTTGCCTGTATTGATTTCAATACAGCTAGAATCTCTCGCACTTAATAAAGTAACTCCAAACCATTGATTTAAAACAAATAAAAAACATTGGCACCGCCCTTGCTATCACTCCTCCAACCCCGCTCGTCGCCCCGCCACGAGCCTTAAAACAATAAGGAGTTGAGATGAGCCAATTGCGTTTTACCGTCGATCACGAATGGTTGCGCCTTGAGAGCAATGGCCTGGTCACCGTCGGCATCACGGCGTTTGCCCAGCAAGCGCTGGGGGATGTGGTGTTTGTTCAGGTGCCTGAACTGGGTGCCTTCGATGCAGGCGCTGAAGTGTCGGTGCTGGAATCGGTGAAGGCCGCCAGCAGTATCGGCATGCCGCTGGACGGTGAAGTGGTCGAGATCAACGCGACGCTGGAGAGCACCCCGGAACGGGTCAACGAAGACCCATTGGGCGAAGGCTGGTTCTTTCGCTTCAAACCGGTCGACATCGAGGCGCTGAGCGATCTACTGGATCAAGACGCCTATGAACGCCTGACCGCAGAACACGCCGACGCTTGAAGCCCAACCCTTCCACACAAGGACCACACCATGTTCAGCAAGCACGACCAGATCAAAGGCTATGACGACGAACTGCTGGCGGCGATGAACGCCGAGGATGCGCGGCAGGAACACCATATCGAGCTGATCGCCTCGGAAAACTACACCAGCCAGCGGGTCATGCAAGCCCAAGGCAGCGGCCTGACCAACAAGTACGCCGAAGGTTATCCGGGCAAGCGTTACTACGGCGGCTGCGAACACGTCGATGTGGTCGAGCAACTGGCCATCGATCGCGCCAAACAGCTGTTCGGTGCCGACTACGCCAACGTCCAGCCGCACTCCGGCAGCCAGGCCAACGCAGCGGTTTACCTGGCCCTGCTGCAGGCCGGCGACACCGTGCTCGGCATGAGCCTGGCCCACGGCGGGCACCTGACCCACGGCGCCAAAGTCAGCTTTTCCGGCAAGCTGTACAACGCCGTGCAGTACGGCATCGACACCACCACCGGCCTGATCGACTACGACGAAGTCGAGCGCCTGGCGCTCGAGCACAAGCCAAAGATGATCATCGCCGGGTTCTCGGCCTATTCGAAAACCCTGGACTTCCCGCGCTTCCGGCAGATTGCGGACAAGGTCGGCGCATACTTTTTCGTCGACATGGCCCACGTCGCCGGGCTGGTAGCGACCGGTCTGTACCCCAACCCCCTGCCCTACGCCGACGTGGTCACCACGACCACGCACAAGACCTTGCGCGGCCCGCGTGGCGGATTGATTCTGGCCAAGGCCAACCCGGAGCTGGAGAAAAAGCTCAACGCCGCAGTGTTCCCCGGTGGTCAGGGCGGCCCGCTGATGCACGTGATCGCCGCCAAGGCCGTGTGCTTCAAGGAAGCGCTGGAGCCGGCATTCAAGACTTATCAAGCGCAGGTGATCCGCAATGCCCAGGCCATGGCGCAGGTGTTTATCGAGCGCGGTTATGACGTGGTGTCCGGTGGCACCGACAACCACCTGTTCCTTGTCAGCCTGATCCGCCAGGGCCTGACCGGCAAGGACGCCGACGCCGCACTCGGTCGCGCCGGCATCACCGTGAACAAGAACGCGGTGCCCAACGATCCGCAGTCGCCGTTCGTGACCTCTGGCCTGCGCATCGGCACGCCGGCAATCACCAGCCGTGGCTTCAAGGAAGCGCAAAGCATTGCCCTGGCCGGCTGGATTTGCGACATCCTCGATCACCTCGGCGATGCCGACATCGAGGCCAATGTCGCACGACAAGCGGCCGCCCTGTGTGCCGACTTCCCGGTCTACCGCGACTGACCACACAACACAAACCCCCTGTAGGAGCGAGCTTGCTCGCGAAGAACCCAAAGACACCGCGTTAATCCTGAATGCGCGCGTAATCGTTGGCGACCATCGCGAGCAAGCTCGCTCCTACAGGTCTGTGCACAAGGAAATAACGATGAATGCCATTAACCCGGCCAAAGTAGAGGTCGGCACCAAACTGCGCGGCGCGGAAAAAGTCGCGCGGATTCCGGTGAAGATCATTCCCACGGATGAATTCCCGCGCAAACCCGACTGGATTCGCGTGCGCATGCCGATCTCTCCCGAGGTCGAGCGGATCAAGCAACTGCTGCGCAAGCACAAGCTGCACAGCGTCTGTGAAGAAGCCTCGTGCCCGAACCTTGGTGAATGTTTTTCCGGTGGCACGGCGACCTTCATGATCATGGGCGACATCTGCACCCGGCGCTGTCCGTTCTGCGATGTCGGCCATGGCCGGCCCAAACCGCTGGACGCAAACGAGCCGATGAACCTCGCCGTGGCCATCGCCGAGCTGCGCCTGAAATACGTGGTGATCACCTCGGTAGACCGCGACGATTTGCGCGACGGTGGCGCCCAACACTTTGTCGATTGCTTGCGTGAGATCCGCAAGCTGTCCCCCGGCATTCAACTGGAAACCCTGGTGCCGGATTATCGCGGACGCATGGACGTGGCCCTGGCGATCACCGCCACTGAACCGCCCGATGTGTTCAACCACAACCTGGAAACCGTACCGCGCCTGTACAAGGCCGCGCGGCCGGGGTCGGACTTCGAGTGGTCGCTGGACCTGCTGCAGAAATTCAAGCAATCGGTGCCCCGTGTGCCGACCAAATCCGGCCTGATGCTGGGCCTGGGCGAAACCAACGAGGAAGTCATCGAGGTCATGCAGCGCATGCGCGAGCACGACATCGACATGCTGACCCTCGGCCAATACCTGCAACCCTCGCGCAGTCACTTGCCGGTGCAGCGCTTCGTGCACCCGGACACCTTTGCCTGGTTCGCCGAGGAAGGTACGCGCATGGGCTTCAAGAACGTGGCATCCGGCCCACTGGTGCGTTCGTCCTATCACGCCGATCAACAACTTCATGGAGGTACGGACGGTTTCAAGCCATCATGAGTCGACTGGTCATGCATGGAGCCGTTCCCGATGTCGCGTTCACCCTGCCTGTTGATGCTGTACCTGAGTCTTGCCCTGCCGTGCATGGCCGCCGAGTCGAAACCCGGGCACATGGTGTATGTGCGCAGCGTCGACCCGGGCATCGAGCAGGACATCCGCTACGCCAGCGCCCACAACTTCACCGGGCACCCGCTCGACGGCTACAAGGCGGCAGAATGTCTGCTGTCGGCGGATGCAGCCAGCGCCCTGGCCCGGGTGCAAATGGCACTCAAGGCCGAGGGCTACGGTTTGAAGGTATTCGATTGCTATCGCCCGACCCGCGCGGTGGCGGACATGGGCCGATTCGCCAGCGAACCCGGCGACCCGCTCAAGACCGAGTTCTATCCACGGGTCGACAAGCAGGACTTCTGGCGCCTGGGTTATGTGGCCCGGGTGTCCAATCATTCCCGGGGCAACACCGTCGACCTGACCCTGACCAGCCCCGACGCCCTGCCCGCCGACACCTGGACACCTTCGGCCACGCCAGTGGATTGCACCGCCCCTTACGGCCAGCGCTGGCGCGACGGTGCCCTCGACATGGGCACCGGTTTCGATTGCTTCGATGAGCGGGCGCACACCGACTCGGCGCTGATCAACGCCACGGCCAAAGCCAATCGCCAGCGGCTTACCCATGCCATGGCCAAGGAAGGCTTTGTAGGTTATTCGGCCGAGTGGTGGCACTTCACGTACAGCGGGAATGCGCAGAAGCCGGACGTCATGGATTTCCCCGTTACACCGTCGGCGCCATGAACATTCTGCTCAAGACCCTGTTGGTCGCGTTTTTTCCACTGGTCGCAATGGCCCAGGGACTCGACGGCAGCGACCAACTGATCGTGGTCACCAGCAACAGTTGGGATGCCATTCAGGCCACAGCCCAGCGCTATGAACGGCGCGGCAAGACCTTTGAAAAATTCGAAGCGCCGTTTGCCGTGGTGCTGGGCAAGAACGGCATGGGTTGGGGCAAGGGGCTGCTCGATATCGGGCAACCTGAAGGACCGGTCAAACAGGAAGGCGATGGCAAGGCGCCGGCCGGGATGTTCAAGCTGGGAACGGCGTTCGGTTATGAGCCTTCGGCCGAAACCCTCCTGCCTTATCTACCGTTGACGCCGACCATCGAATGCGTGGATGACAGCGACTCGGCACGCTACAACGAACTGGTCGACGGAGCCGTCGTCGACAAAGACTGGAGCAGCTCCGAACGGATGCGCCGCACGGATGAGCTGTACCGCCAAGGCATTGTCATTCAGCACAACACACCGGCCTCTCCATCTGCCGGCTCGTGCATTTTCTTCCACATCTGGCGCGGCCCCACCGCGCCGACCCGTGGCTGTACGGCCATGGAACCGGCGAACATCGCACGGCTGTTCAACTGGCTGGACCCGGGCAAATCCCCGGTGCTGGTGCAACTGCCGCAAGCGCAGTACGAGCAGTTGCGTGAGCGTTGGAAGTTGCCTGAGCGCTAACCCTGTGGCGAGGGGGCTTGCCGGAACGCCGCATCGCCCCGTTGGACTGCGCAGCAGGCCCATCTTTTAGGGCCGCTTCGCGCCCCAACGGGGGCAAGCTCCCTCGCCACAAAAGCTCGCTCGCCACAGGTGCGGGCATTAACCCCGCTCAACCACCACGCCACTCATCGACGGCTTGGCCAGCGCGTAATAGATCACCCCCGGCACCAGCAGCCCGACGATCCAGGAAATATCTACCCCGCCCAGTTGCGCAACCATCGGCCCGGAGTAGAAATGGGTGTCGACAAATGGCAATTGGATCAGCACGCCGATCACATAGACGCTGATCCCCAGCACGTTCCAGCGACCGTAGCGCCCGCTCGGGTCGGACAGTGCCGGGATGTCATAGCGCTCCTTGTTGATGAAGTAGTAATCCACCAGGTTGATCGCGCTCCACGGGGTGAAAAACGTCAGCAAAAACAGGATGAAGTACTTGAACGAGTTGAGGAACGAGTACTGCCCCAGCAACGCCAGCGTGGTGGACGCCGCGACAATCAGCAGCACAAACAGCATGCGCTGGCGGGCGGTGATTTCCAGGCGACGACGAAAGCCACTGATGATGGTGGCGATGCACATGAAACTGCCGTAGGCGTTGAGGGTGGACACCGTGACCTTGCCGAAGACAATGCTCAGGTACAGCAAGGACGCAATCACCCCGGTGCTGCCCAGGCCAACAATGGTCGCCACTTCATGACCTCGGAAATTCGCCCCGGCCAGTGCGGCGGCGAACACGCCCAGCACCATCGATGCCTGAGCCCCCAGCACTGTGCCCAGGCCCACGGCGGCGAAGGTTTTCCACGATGAGGTCTTGCTCGGCAGGTAGCGCGAGTAGTCCGCCACGTAAGGGCCGAAGGCGATCTGCCAAGACGCGGAAAGGGACACTGCCAGCAGGAAGGTGCTCCAGGCGAAATGACGATTGTCGAGCAGCAGGCCGATGTCGTTGAGGGTCATCAACCGGGTGAACAAGTACGCGAACGCGATGATGCCCAGCACGCTGGTCACCCGCCCGACCAGGTGAATCACCCGATAACCGAAGATCGTCAGGAACGCGATGCACGCGGCGAAAATCAGGATGCCGGCGCTGTCGCTGACGCTGATCAATTGCGCAATCGCCTGCCCCGACAGCACCGCGCCGGTGGCGCTGAAACCGAGGTACATCAGGCACACCAGGACAATCGGGATTGCCGCGCCATACACCCCGAATTGCACTCGGCTGGAGATCATTTGCGGCAGCCCGAGCTTCGGCCCTTGCGCCGCGTGCAGCGCCACCACGGCACCGCCCAGCACCTGCCCGATCAGTAAGCCAATCAGCGACCAGAACACATCGCCGCCCAGTACCACGGCAAGGGCGCCGGTGACGATGGCGGTGATCTGCAGGTTGGCGCCGAGCCACAGGGTGAACTGGCTATAGAGACTACCGTGACGCTCAGACTCGGGAATGAAATCGATCGAGCGAGTCTCGATCAGGGGACTGCGTTGCGCACTCATGGCGTTGTTTCCTTTGAGGAACTGTTTTTGTTGTCAGGGACGGAAATTAAAAGGTCTTGGTGGCGCTGGCTACAACCGTCGCCGAGCAGAGGTCGTCATAGCCGTACCAACTGCTGCACTCGCTTTTCGACAAGTCGGTGTCGACATAGCTCAGCCCCCAGGTCACGCCGACGAAGTCACGAGTCAGCTTGGCTTCCCACTCGTAGTAAGACTCGCGGTTATCACCACTGGCGGACCAGAACGCGGGGTCATTCACATCGTTGCGCCCAAAGCGCAGGTCCAGGCCGACTTCGGCCGGCAAATCGATTGTGTAGCCCAGGTAGGTGTAAAGGGTGTCCTGGTCCTCGCCGAAGAAGTTCGGCGTGTCCTTGGAGTAAGAGGCACCCAGCTTCACGCCGTACAGGTCGAGAACGGCGTAGATTTCGCTCAGGTTGAATTCGGAATTTTTCGGGTAGTCGTACTTGATGTAGCCCAGGTCCAGGCTGATCGCGTCCGTGGCCTGCCAGTAGTAACCGGCGTAGTACTCAAGCTCCTGCCGGGTGTCAAAGCCGCCGCCGAAATCGACGTTGGAGGTCCAGGCACCGATGTACAGGCCGCTGCTGTGCAACAGCGTTGCGCCGCCCTGCACCGCCGGATCGCCCAGGGTCTGCGAGATGCCCCGGGTGCGGTAATCGCTGACGACGCCCAGGGTCATGTCCAGGCTGAAATCATCGTTGAGGGTCAGGGCCTGGCTGGTCAGGGGGGCCAGTGCCAGTGCGGCGAGGGTCAATGCTGAAAATGCGTTCATACAGTTCTCTTGTTGTTATGGCGTACGGGGGAATTTCAGGCATGGCGATGCCACACCCCTCGCGTTACGAGGGGCTGGCCGTTGATTACGTGGGTCGGATGTACGCAGGTCAGGACGCGGGGGCGTAGACCTGCTTGCCGGCGAAGAAGGTGTTCAGGACTTTGGTTTCGAACAGTTCGTCATCGCTGACCTTGAACACATCGCGGTCGAGGATGATCAGGTCAGCCTGCTTGCCCGGTGCCAGCGAACCGATCTGCTTGTCCAGGCGCAGGGTTTTCGCCGCGTTGAGGGTGTAGGCATAGAACATGGTCTGGCGGTCGATGCTTTCCTTGGCATTGAGCACGCCCAAGGGGCCTTTGCGCGTGCTGGCCTGGGCAATGGCGTTGAACGGATTGGCGCTCGACACCGGCCAGTCGCTGCCACCGGCAATTGTCGCGCCGGCGTTATGCAAGGACCGCGCGGGATACTGGTAACCGTAGGCAAAGGCACTGATGTAAGGCTTGACCAGCTCGACGGTGTAGGACTCGCCGGTGGCCCACAGCAGTTGCATCGAGGCGATCACGCCCAGTTGCTTGAAGCGCGGAAACTCCTTGGGATTGACCAGTTGCAAGTGCGCGATGCTGTGCGGCACGGGCGTCGGGCTGAGCTTGCGCGCATAGGCCACGCCATTGAGCGCTTCACGCACCGCGCGGTCGCCGACGGCATGCATATGCACGATCCAGCCGCGTTTTTCCGCCGCCACCACCAGTTCGCCGAAGTGCGCCGGGTCGGTCAGCAATTGGCCGTTCTTGTGGCTGTTCTTGTACGGCACGACAACCGCCGCTGTTTGCCCGGGGAATTCGAGAATGCCGTCGACAAACACCTTGATGCCGGGGAACGTCAGGTTGGGCACGCCCTCGAATTGCTTCATCACCGTGGCGATCACTTCCAGGTCGGCGGGTTTGCTCTTCGGATTGGTGACCATCAACGCGGCGACGTGGGCACTGAGTTCGCCGTTCTGCGCCAGTTCCTTGTACAGCGGCAGCACGCCGACACTTTCCGCAGTGGCATGGAAATCGAACAGCGAATCTTCGCTGCCGCCGTTCGCCGCCGCGTCCATCCAGGCGGTGACGCCGAATTGATTGTTGATCTTCACCGCCTCGCGAGCGGCCTTGAGCATGGCCTCCGGGCTCGGCGCCGGAATACCGTTGCGCACCACGTCCCAGCGGGACTCGGCAAAGTAGCCGTTAGGGGTGAAGTCCGCTTCATGGCCGATGTAGCCGCGCTCTTTTTCCGGCAGGCTTTTCACCAGTGCCGAGTCGATGTTCAAGCGTTTGAGCATCGCGTTGTTGGCCCAACCGGTGTGGCCGTCGATGCCGCTGAAGACAATTGGTTGATCCGCCCAGCGGCCCTGGTTGAACACCTTGCCCAGCTCACGGCTTTTCTCCCAGTAGGCCGAACTGACCCCGGCCACGCTGATCACATCACCGGCCCGGGCACGCCCGGCGTTGTCTTCTTCGATCAACCATTGCTCCAGTTCCGGCAAGGGTTTGACCTCGTCCAGCAGGTTGGCCTTCATGCTGTCGAACGCACCCACCACCGGGTGGCTGTGGGTGTCGATCATGCCTGGCATCAATACCTTGCCCGCCAGGTCGATTCGCTGGGTCTTGGCGTCGGCCAGGGCATTGATTTCGGCATCGCTGCCCACTTTCAGGATCTTGCCGTCTTGCACCGCAACAGCCTGCACCAGCGCCTGGCCGGGTTCGGCGGTGAACACTTTGCCGTTGAACAACACCAGGTCAGCGGCGGCCATCGCTTGTACCGAGGACAATGCCAGCGCGGCGGCCAACAGGTTTGGAATGAATCGCATCGGAACGCTCTCTAGTTTTTATTGGGCGGATCGGGAAGTAACTGCCTGGGAAACCACGTTTGGCGCAAAACCGAGGAACGGCGTTTTGGCCCACACGACCTTGCCGCCAACCAACGTCAGCAGCACGTCATTGCGACCCAGTTCCTCCTCGGGCACCTGCATGAAGTTCTTGTCGAGCACGATCAGGTCAGCCAACTTGCCGACTTCGACCGAGCCCAGCACCGCGTCCAGCTTCAGCTGTTCGGCGGAACTGAGGGTGATGCTGCGCAGCACCTCGGCTCGCGACAGCGCCGGATCGGTGTTGAGTCGCCCGGCATACTTGGGCCCATAGCTGTGCGGATTGGTCGGATCGCCCGAACGAGTGACGCCGACTTTCAACGCGAGGAACTCATCCAGCGGATCGACCGGCCAGTCGCTGCCAAACGCCACGCGACCACCGGCACGGGCGATGCTGCCCGAGGGTTCCATGCGCTCGAATCGCTCGGCACCGAGGTGATCACTGGTGCCGTCAACCGTGGACGGTGCCTGCTGCGCCCACTGGAACGACATGGTGGCCGTGACGTCCAGCGCCTTGAAGCGTGAATAGTCGGCAGGGTCGACTGATTCGGCGTGAGCGATGGCCGGGCGGAAGTCTTGTCCGGGCAGCTCCTTGCGCACGTAGGCGACACTGTCCAGTGCATCGCGCACCGCGCGTTCGCCAGTGGCGTGCAGGTGCGGATCGAGACCGGCCTTGACCGCTTGCAGCACCAGCGGATTGAGCACTTGTGGCGGGAAGTACAGTTCGCCCAGGTTCTTGCCCGGCGTCCACTTCGGCGCCTGGTCGGTGCCGCTGTTGTGCAGGTACGGGGTCAACATGGCGCCGGTGTCCGCCGGGGCGTTGATGATGCCGTCCATGAACAGTTTGACGTGGCGCATGTTCACGCCGGGCGCGACCTTCACTTCACCCTGGTCGTAGGTGCTGGCCAGGGCCTTGGCCTCGGCGATGGTTTTCACCGGGTCGGCGGCAGCGGCGGCCGGGTCCAGCTTGATCGCCAGCAAGGCCCGGGCAGTCAGTTCGCCGGACTTTTGCAGAGTGGTGAAGGCCTTGCCGTTTTCCGGCCCCGCCAGCGCATCGAAGAAACTGGTGATGCCTTGCTGGCGCATGGCGTCGAGGGCCGCTCGCATCTGGTTGAGTTTTTCTGCGTCGGTCGCAGGCGGCACCACGGCGGCCAGCGACTCGGCGGCGCCATCTTCACAGATACCGTTCGGGTTGCCGGCGCTGTCGCGGCGGTATTTGCCGTCTTCGGGATCGGCGGTGTTCTTGTTGATCCCGGCCAGTTCCAGGCCGCGAGAGTTGGTCAGCACGGTGTGGAAGTCGGTGGAGCGCACCTGGATCGGGCGCTTGGTCTTGAGCGCGTCCAGGGTCGACTTGTCGGCATCGCCGTCGAGCCCGGTCATGCCCATGCGATCCCAACTGCCGACTTCCAGCCAGACGTCCGGGCCCTTGTCCTTTTCGGCATCGAGGCAGGCCTGGATGCTTGCCTGAAACTGCGCGCGGGTCATGGTCTGGTATTTCAGGTCGCACAACGTCATGGCGCGACCGCCATCCCCCGGGTGCATGTGCGCGTCGACGAAGCCCGGCATCAGCATGCGCCCGGCGAGGTCGATCAGTTGTGTTTGCTTGCCGATGTAGCCGTCGACCCCGGCATCGCTGCCGACATAAACGATCTTGCCGGCCGAAATGGCGATGGCCTGCTGCACGGAATTCTGGCCATCGACCGTGTAGACGTAGCCATTGCGCATGACCGTGTCGGCGGGTGTCGCGCCCAATGCAACGCAGGAAAATGCCGTTGCCGATGCAACGGCGATGAACAACCTGGAAAGTCTCAAATGCCTCACCCCTGTTCTTATTGTTTTGAAGCGGCCCGAGCGGCTGCACAAGCCCTTGTATAGACAGGGCCTACCCTATAGGGCGCGGCGCTCGATTGGACCTCTGCAAATGAGGAGGGGTCAGGCAAATAGTTGAAACGGCGGGGATTAATCCCGGCGCACGGACTCCGCCAGCGCGCCCGGCGTACGCAGGACCGAACCCAGCTCCACCTTGCTTTTCACACCGAGTTGCAAGTAGCAATTGCGCAGGTAGGTGCGCACGGTCGACGGGCTCAAGGCGAGCATTCTGGCGATTTCCTTGTAGGAGTGGCCAGCGGCGAACAGCATCGCCGCCGTGCGCTCCCGCGGTGCCAGGCCGTCCCCGCCCGAGGGGGCTTCGAGGGACAGGATGACGTGTTCGGCGTTGGGGCTCAGGGTCAGAGCGCAGCGGCCCAGACGGATCACGCAGGGAGCCTTGGACAATTGCGTGATCACCTCTGGTGGCAGCGTGGAACCGCTCCAGCCGGGCAGTTCGCGCTGGATGGCGACGCACAACCTGGCCCCCACATAGAGCAGGCTACCGTCCATGCGCGCGACGCCAAAATCACTCGCCCCGTTTTCGCTGTCGAAGCGAATCATGTCCTGCACCTGAAACCGCCACAGCTGGAACAGGTGATCGCAGAACGCCGAAAACAGCCCGGCTTCGTTCTCCTCGAACGCCTGTTCATCCTGCCCCCGGTAGAGGCAGACGAAAAACATCAGGCCGCTTTCGGGCAATTCGTAGGTGATGCTCATCAAGTGATAGAGATCGAAGCGCCGGGCGAAATCATTGACCGCCTCGCAAGGGTCGTTGAAACCCGTGTCGCACACCACCTCACCGGGACGATTGAGCGTGGCGTAGGAGAACTGATCGTTGGCCGCCACCGGATGCCATTCGGCGGCAAAGGATTCAGGAAGATTGATGCTGCCATGCATCCAGCTTTGCATGGGCACCTCAGGACCTGGTGCAGACATTTCGCCCCACCAGGCAGATGCGAAGGGCACCAGTTGACCGAATGCCTGCAGACCCTCGGCGATGAACCGCGACGCCCCGCTCTCCCGCGCCAGCCGCCCAAGGTGCAATACGCAATGATTGAACGCCTTCAGCGTGGCCAACGACCCGTCGTCGCCTATCTTGTTCCCCTCCTCCATCATGGCGATCCCGTTCACTGCATGGCCTTTCGTTTCGACGATGCCATAGGCCCGTGATGGGCGTCCAGCACGCAATGACATCATCGGTTACAAAGTGCTGTGCAGCCCGTACAACTGCGGCCTGCGGTCCTGATGCAGGTCATTGCGGGCACTGATGCGCTTGTTGCGCGCCTCGGCAAGGTTCAGCGTGGCCAGCAACATCTGCTCGCCACCCTGCTCCGCCGGCCCGGCCAACGGGTAGCCGTCGGCATCGACGATGATCGAGCCCTGGACCCAGCCGACTCCGCGTTCATGGCCATAGCGATCACAGGCGGCGATAAACATGCGGTTTACCGAAGCGTTGGCCTGCACCCGCAGCACTTCGGCCGGGCGCTCGGTTTGCGGCCGCGGGCCGTCGGGCCAATTGACCGGCGCACACAGCAGATCGGCCCCGGCCAGCGCTGGAAGACGCACCCACTCGGGAAACTCCAGGTCGTAGCAAATCAGCATGCCAAGCCGTCCGTGCACCGTCTCGACCACGGGCGGTGGAGCATCGCCGGCGGTGAAAATGTCCTTCTCGGCATCCCACAGATGTGCCTTGCGGTACACCGCGCGCAGGCCATTGGCGTCGATCATCGCCGCGCTGTTGGCCAGCTCATCACCGGGCAGGTGCTCGCAGAAGCCGCCGACGATCACCAGGTTCAGCTCACGGGCCAGGGCCTGCCACAGTTGCAAGGTCGGCCCGTCAACGGTTTCCGCCAGGCTCAGCGCCTCAAAGCGGTCGGCAAACAGATAGCCGCTCTGCACCAGCTCGGGCAACACGATGACTTGCGCGCCCTGAAAGGCTGCCTGGCGAATCGCGCGCTCGGTGAGCGTGCGATTGTGGGCCAGGTCACCGATTTTCGGCGCCAGTTGGCAACAGGCGACCACGGTATTTTTAACGCTGCTCAACGCCCTGCCTCCGCAGATGAATGGGTCATGGCGACGATGTCGCTTTCGCTCAGCGCGTCGATCACCCGGCGTTCGGCAGCCAGATCGATCGAGCGGCTCAGCAGGTAGTAGGTCAGCCCCGAAACCACCAGGCCCACCAGCCAGGCGATGTCCACGCCTTCCAGCACCCGCGCCAGCGGGCCGACGAACACCTCTTTGCCGGCAGCGGCATCGAAGATGTAGAAGAACGGCACCATCGAAGCGAAGCCGATCAGGTACGAAACGATGCCGCGAAATTGCCAGGCGCCGTAGATGCCCTTCGGCGTGAAGAAATGCGGGATCGCGTAACGGCCCTTGCGCACGAAGAAGTAGTCCACCAGGTTGACGGCGGTCCAGGGCACGAGGAAGTACAGCAACAACACCAGGAAAGTGTTCAACAGCGCGATGCCGTCACCTTTGATCGACAGCACGCAGGTCAACAGAATGACGCTGATCACACTGATAGACAGCACACGGGCACGGGGTGTCGGAGTGATTTTCTTGATCGAGTCGACACCGGTCAGCAGCGTCAACATGGCGCTGTAGGTGTTGAGCGCGATGATCGGCAGGAAACCCGCCACCGAGACAATCACCAGCAGATTGCCCAGCCCCGGCACCATCGAGGAGCCGACCTGGTTCAATGCCACCAGCGCATCCGCCGCTTTCAACTCCTGCGCCAGCCAGGCGCCAAGGCCGATCATCCAGCTGCCGGACAACGAGGCGCCGATGAACACCGCCGCAATCAGTTTCGCCCGGCTGGTGTTTTTCGGCAGGTAACGGGAATAGTCAGACACATAGGGCGCATAGGAAATGTTGTAGCTGGCACCGATGGCGAACAACGTGGCGAAGGCCACCCAGTTGAAGCCCAGGTCGGTCGCCGGGGTGACGCCTTCGGAACCCGCGCCGAACATCAGGGCGATGGTCACCAGTGCATACAGCGGCAAGGTCGCCAGCAAGGCCCACTTGAAGGCCTTGTGCATCAGGTCGTGGCCGTAGATCGACAACAGCGCGCCGATCAGCACCACGGCCACGGCGACGATGGTCGGGTCGATGCCGAACACATGCTCAAGGCCGTTCATGATCAACGAGATGTTGACCACGTTGAAGCCGACGAACACAAACATCGTCGCCATCAACGCCAGGATCACCCCGCGATAGCCGAACTGGGCGCGGGACTGGATCATCTGCGGCAGGCCCATTTCCGGACCCTGGGAGCCGTGAAACGCCATGAAGAGGGTGCCGAACATGATGCCCAGGGCCCCGGCGAGCAGGGTCCACAGCGCGGACAAGCCGAGGCTGGGGCCGACAAAGCCGATGGAGATGGTGAAGAAGTGGAAATTGCCGAGGAACCAGAATGGCCCCTGGCTGCTGAGTTTGGCGTGGCGTTCGTTTTCCGGGATGTAGTCGATGGAATGGCCTTCGATGGCCAACCCGCCGCTCGCCTCGGCGGCGTGCGCAGACACTGGGGAACCTGACATACGATTGTTCCTATGCTGTTGTTTGTTGTTTTTGTAGGTGCAGCGCTCGCTACGATGTCCAGATCAGGTGAAACTCCATAAAAAGCTGACGATGACGCTGGTTTCACGGCAATGTAGGGCGTGAGTCCGGGCAGTAAAATATCGCAGGCACACTGTTCACATAGACCGGTATCTATGTAAGCGAGAATCGGGAGCCCCCATGCTGGGAACTGTAACGGAGCTGGATCTGCGTCTGATCCGGGTATTTCTGACCGTCGTCGAAGCGGGCGGTATCTCGGCGGCACAAACCGCCCTCAACACCACGCAACCCACGATCAGCGCGCAACTGGCGACGCTGGAAGCCCGGGTCGGTTTCCGCTTGTGCGAGCGCGGGCGCGGCGGATTTTCGGTGACGCCCAAAGGCACTCAGTTCATCGAGGCAGCCCGGCGCTTGCTGGCGGCGGCCGAGGGTTTCCGGGTCGAAGTGCAGCACATCAACCGCAAGGTCTCGGGCAGTATCAACATCGGATTGCTGGGGCAAATCGATCCGGTGGCGAACAAGAAAATCGGCCAGGCCATTGCCCGCTTGCGGGCCCGGCACGAGGGGCTGTACTTCCATTTCACCGAGCTGTCGTCGTCGCTGCTGGAAGAAAAAATCATCAACGGCCATATCGACCTGGCCATCGGTTACTTCTGGCACCGCTTGCCCAACATCGATTACTTCCCGCTGTTCCCGGAAACCCAGATTGCCTATTGCGCGCCTTCCCATCCGCTGTTCGACCAGGTCGGCGCGCTGACCCGTGAAGATGTCAGCGGGTTTGACTGGGTCTGGCCGAGCCATCCGCTGCCGGAAATGCCGGCCCCCACGTCCATCGAACGCCTGACCGTACTCACCGACAGCATGGACGGCGCAGCCCTGCTGATCCTGTCCGGCCAGCACCTGGGGTTTCTGCCACAGCACTACGCAACCCGGCATGAACAGCTGGGGCAGTTGCACCCGCTGAACCCGGACCTGCTGCGTTATGAGGTCAGCTTTCATGCCGCCGTGCGGCATTCCTCACGCCAGCGGGACCTGGTGAGTGCGTTTCTGAACGAACTGATCGAGATTTTCGGTTCACCCTTGTAGGAGCGAGCCTGCTCGCGATGGACTTCCGGGCACCGCTGGGTATCTGGCCCCCCGCGTTATCGTCAACGTCCATCGCGAGCAGGCTCGCTCCTACAAGGGGGCGCAATGGTGTTATCAGAAGCAGATTTCAGCAGCCGGGACCACATCGATCCGCGCCACGGAACCTGTCAGGTGCGCCAGGTCCTTGTTGTGCTCGGCAATGATGTCTTCGGCGCTGAGGTTGCCGTTGTCGACGGTGGAATGTGCGTCGCCTGCCAGCACCACGTCGTAGCCCAGTTTCAGCGCCTGGCGCACGGTGGCATTGACGCAATAGTCGGTCTGCAGGCCGCAGATGACCAGGCGTTCGAAGTCCTCTTTCGGCAATAGCTTCTGCAGGTTGGTCTGGTAGAACGAATCCGGCGTGGTCTTGCGCACGCGCAGGTCCTTGGGCGAGGTTTCCAGCCCTTCGGCCAGTTGCCAGCCGGCAGCGTCGTGGGCCAGCGGACTGCCCGCTTCTTCATGCTGGATCAGCACCACGGGAATGCCGGCCCGGCGCGCCCGGGCAGAAAGGTCATTGATGGTGTTGATGACCCGTACGATATCGAAGCACTCGTACTCACCAGAACACAAGGCCTGTTGGACGTCGATGATTAACAACGCAGTGGTCATGATTTCCTTCCTTGAAATGTCGAGGGATCAGGGGACGAACATAAGCCCGTCCCCCTTCGGACACAACCTTCAATAACCCAGCGACAACCCGGTATTGCGCCGTGGGTCGTTCGCCCCGTAGAAACGGTTGTTGCCCACCGGTTTGCCACCCAGGGACGGCGCGCCGACCAGGATCGCCGCCAGGTGGTTGGCGTCCTGGGGACCGGCGAACTTGTGGCCCCAACTTTCGAGGATTTTCACCGTGTCCGGGCTGGTGGTGAAGGCTTCCAGGTTGGTTTCCTCCGGCAGCCACTGCTGGTGGAAACGCGGCGCATCGACCGCTTCCTGGATGTTCATGCCGTAGTCGATCACGTTGAGCATGGTCAGCAAGGTCGCGGTGATGATGCGGCTGCCACCCGGCGTACCGACCACCATCACCACTTTGCCGTCCTTGGTGACGATGGTCGGGCTCATGGACGACAGCGGTGCCTTGCCGGGTGCGATGGCGTTGGCCTCGCCCTGTACCAGGCCGTACATGTTCGGCACGCCGATTTTCGAGGTGAAGTCGTCCATTTCATCGTTGAGGATGACCCCGGTCTTGCTCGCCATCACGCCGGCACCGAACCAGTCGTTGAGGGTGTAGGTCACCGACACCGCGTTGCCCCACTTGTCGACGATGGAGTAATGGGTGGTGTTGTTGCCTTCATGGGGCGCTACACCGGGCTTGAGTTCGCTGGATACCGCGGCCTTCTGTGGATTGATGGCTGCGCGCAGCTTGGTCGCGTAGTTTTTATCCAGCAGGTGGGCGATCGGGTTCTTCACGAAATCCGGGTCGCCCAGGTAGCTGTTGCGGTCCACATAGGCGTGGCGCATCGCCTCGATCTGATAGTGCATGCCCTGGGCCGAGTGGTAGCCCAGGTCCTTCATCGGATAGCCTTCGAGGATGTTCATGATCTCGCAGATCACCACACCGCCGGAGCTCGGTGGCGGCGCCGAGACCACGTGGTAGCCACGGTAGTCGCACTCGATGGGCGCCAGTTCGCGGGTCTTGTATTTGTCGAGGTCGGCCTGGGTGATGATGCCCTTGTTGGCCTGGCTGGAGGTGACGATGGCATCGGCCACCCAACCTTTATAGAAACCGTCGGTGCCCTTCTCGGAGATTTCCCGCAAGGTCTTGCTCAGGTCTTTTTGCACCAGTTTCTGGCCGACCTGCATCGGCTCGCCGTTACTCAAAAAAATCGAACCGGAATCCTTCATGTCCTTCTTGAACATGTCGGTGGCGTAGTCCAGCAGATCGACGTCGCCCTGCTCCAGCACAAAACCGTCTTCAGCCAGCTTGATGGCCGGGGCGATGATTTCCTTGCGCGGCTTGGTGCCGTATTTGGACAACGCCAGTTCCATGCCCGAAACGGTGCCCGGCACGCCCACGGCCAGGTGGCCACGGGTACTCAAGTCAGGAACGACGTTACCTTCCTTGTCCAGATACATGTTGGCGGTGGCGGCCAGCGGTGCTTTTTCGCGGAAGTCGAGGAAGGTCTTGCGCCCGTCCGCCAGCTGAATGGTCATGAAACCGCCGCCGCCGAGGTTGCCTGCCGCGGGGTATACAACCGCCAGCGCATAGCCGACCGCGACCGCCGCATCCACGGCGTTGCCGCCATTTTTGAGCACATCCACGCCCACATGACTGGCCAGGTGCTGGGCCGTGACCACCATGCCGTTTTCCCCCGTCGCCGGGGCCACAGAGGCGGCGTGAGCAGTCAGGCAGCTGAGTGCCAATGCGGTCGCAATCAGCGATTTGGCAAAAGGTTCGTACTTCATGAGTCGGTCTCTTCTTGTTATTACGTAGGAAAACGCTTCAAAAGCCGTAGCCAAGTATGGTCGGGATTACGTATTGCGCCTCCCTGTCGAGACAGTATCCTTAACACCTGTTCAGCAATTTCACGCGTGCCCTGACATGACCTATACCTGCACCACCGTGGCTTCACCCGTGGGCCAGCTGAAGCTGGTGGCGAACGGTTCACGACTGGCAGCCATCCTCTGGGAAAACGACAAACTCGGGCGAGTGCGCCTCGGCCCGATGAGCGAGGCGCCGGATAACCCGATCCTGGTGCGTACCGCCGCGCAGTTGCGCGAATATTTTTCCGGTACCCGCGATCGCTTCGAACTGGAACTGGATTTTGCCGGCACGGAATTTCAGAAGAAGGTCTGGGCGGCGCTGCTGACCATCCCGTTCGGCGAGACCCGCAGCTATAGCCAGATCGCCGAGCAGATCGGCAACCCGGCAGCGGTCAGGGCGGTGGGTGCGGCGAATGGCAAGAATCCGATTTCGATCGTGGCGCCGTGTCACCGGGTGATTGGTGCTTCGGGCAAGCTCACCGGGTTTGCCGGGGGGCTTGAGGCGAAGGAGTTGTTGCTGACACTGGAGGGCGGGCACTGGCCTGGCACCGCACGACTGCCAGGCTTGTGATCCTGTAGGAGCTGGCTTGCCAGCGATGGCGGTCTTGAGTGCAGCATCGCAATTGAGGACGCCATCGCCGGCAAGCCGGCTCCTACAGGTTCGTGTTTGTCAGGATTGGGCGAAGAGGTTTTTCATCGCCGCATACTGCAACAGCATGATGGTCTTGGCGTCGCAGATTTCGCCACGGTCGAACGCTTGGAGCGCGTCCTCGAACGCCCACTCCAGCACTTCCAGTTCCTCGGTTTCCGCCTCCAGCCCACCACCGGCGCTGACTTTCGACCTGGCGTCGTATTCGGCAATGAAGAAATGCAGTTTTTCCGTCACTGAACCGGGGCTCATGTACGCCTCGAATACCTTTTGCGCATGGTGCACGCGATAACCGGTCTCCTCCTCCGCTTCATCGCGGATGCGGTCTTCAGGTGCCGCGCCTTCCAGCAGCCCCGCCGCCACTTCGATCAACAGACCATCGTGTCCGTTGACGAACACCGGCAGGCGAAATTGCCGGGTCAGTACCACGGTTCTCTTTTCGCGGTTGTACAAGAGAATCGCCGCGCCATTGCCCCGGTCGTAGACTTCGCGGGTCTGGCGTTGCCACTCGCCGTTGTTGCGTTGGTAATCGAAGGTGATTTTCTTGAGCAGGTACCAGTCGTGGGACAACACCTGAGACTCGACGATGTTGACCCGCTCGGCCGTGTTCGACATGACAACGCATCCTGTTTTTTGTCAGAGGGTGCACATGTTAGGTGAATAAAGGCCCCCTCAAGCAAGCTGCGCCTTGAACTCCTTCTCATACTGCCCGGCCAGCGTCTCTTTCTGTTCGTCGTCGAGCAGTTTGCCGGCCATCTGGAAGAACTTCTGCTCCTCTTCCTTGAGATGGTGATGCACCTTCTCCGAGAGTTTCTTCGCGGTCGCCAGCCAAGCCGGGCTGGACATCTCGGTGCTGTCCAGCTCCTCCATCATTTCGTCCATTTCGTGATGTTCGGAGATGGCATGGCGACTGAGGTCGACCCCGTTGTCGAACTCCATCAGCGGGATGTAGAAATGCCGCTCTTCGGCCGTGGCGTGAGCCTGCAATTCAGATTTGAGTTGTTTGTAGGCCTCGACGCGTTCAGGGCTGTCCCCGCTGGTGTGGATCAGGGCTTTGGCATAGGTCCGTTGGCGTTCGTGGCTTTCACGCAAGGCTTCAAAAATGTTCACCGGGCGTTCTCCTCATCAGCTGCGTCCTGGAGTGACGCGTCTTAAGGAATGACAGCTGCGTATTGGCGACGGTTCAACTTTTCCGGGGATGGAACAATCGCTGCAACCGGGATAGGCTGCGGCTTCAATGCCATATGGATATAGCCATGAACCTGCGTATCGAACTGTCGCAAAACCCCACGGATGAACAACGCCAGGCCATCCTCAAACCCTTGCGCGCCTATAACGGCTCGAAGGCCGAAGGTAACGTGCCTGAGCACATCGCCTTGCTGGTGCGCGATGACAACGACGAGATCCTCGGCGGCCTGCATGGCCGATTGTTTTACCAGTGGCTGTACATCGACTTGCTGGTGGTGCCGGAACAGGCGCGGGGACAGGGTCTGGGTTCGAAATTGATGCAGATGGCCGAGGACCTGGCGCGGGAACGACGCTGCGTCGGGCTGTGGCTCGACACCTTTGAATTCCAGGCGCCGGAGTTCTACAAGAAATGCGGCTACAGCGAGATCGGGCACATTGCCGATTACCCGCCGGGGCACAAGCACTTCTTTTTCCAGAAGCGCCTGAGCTACATCGCATGACATTGTAGGAGCCCGGCTTGCCGGCGATGGCGAATTCGTAAACGCCATCGCCGGCAAGCCGGGCTCCTACAGGGGTTATGCGCCAGTCAACAAGGTCACAGGCAAGTCGCCAACGCCGCCAACCGGCGCTTGGCCACGAAATCATCCGTTTGTGCGTAGTAGCTCAACACTGTGCCCGAGGCATCGGTGGTCACGTCCACAAACGACTCTGCCGAACGGGTATAAACGGTCGTGCCGCCCTTCGAGCCAGGCTCCAGATAGGCCGCGGCATCGACGCCGAACACAGCCTCGTCCTGCCAGGAAAATTGCACGCACTGGGCAACGTCTTTTGCCGGTTTTTCCGAGTTCAGGGTCTTGTACGGGGCCTTGGTGCGGGCATCGTTCATCGCCGAGCCCGCGCATCCCGCCAGCAAAGTCACGGCCAGCGCCACCATCAGAATTCGCATTGCATACACTCATCAGGAAAAAGCGGACTTTATCACCCCGGCAGCCCGTATCGTTCTGCTTTACTTCATTTATACCGCGACATGACGCGACGATTCGCGCACCCTGTCGCGCCAATAGCAGCGCATCGCACACATGACTGGAAACCTGATGACACCCAACGCCGAGTTCTACAAACCGACCACCGAATATGCCGACAAGCTGATCAGCCAGATCGGTCAGACGCCGTCCTGGATCGCCAAGCGAATCGGCGTCACCGACAAGCGGATCAAGTACATCCTCGACGGCGAAAGAACCGTCAAAGGTGAAACCACGCCGATCCAGATGACCTACACCGAGCAGTTTGCTCTCGAATGCCTGGCAGCAGCGGCCAAGGCCAGCAAGAAGCAGTCTTCGTAATCCCCACTCAAGGAGTGACCATGGCGGCAAGCGAACAGCAGCATGAGCAGGCACTGAAGCGTTTTCTCGACGAACGCCCCCAGTTGCGCCACGACCTCGACAATCTCAACCCGTTGCTGGCCCAGGCCAAGGGTGAAACCCAGGCGCAGTACCGCGACGAACGCTTGCATGAGGCTTTCGAAGCCGAAGCCGAGCGCCTCGGACTGTTCGCCTGGGAGCTGACGCTGCAACTGACGGCTGCTACAGCCGAAGACTACGAAGCGCAGCGCCTTGAAGTGCACCGGGAAGTGGCAGAAATGGCCGGTATGGACTGGCTGGAATATTGCGAGTTGTATGGGATAAAACCGTAAGCACTGTTCAAGGACCCCGTCACCGATGCTGCCCAACACCACCAGGACCCACGCCAGCCCCGGTCATTTGCACACGCAGAAATGGCGCGGGCGCATTGGCCTGAGCCTGGTGGCCATGCTCTCGGTTCTCGCTGGCATGACCGACGCCATCGGCTTCATGGCCAGCGGCGACTTCGTCTCGTTCATGAGCGGCAATACCACCCGGATGGCTGTCGCCATCAGCGCTGGCGACCTTGGCTTGACCCTGCGCCTGGTGATCCTTGTCGCTACCTTCATCGTCGGCAACGCGCTGGGCATTATCGTCAGCCGCCTGGGTGGCCGTCGGGCCCTGCCCTTGTTGCTGTGCATCGCCACCCTGCTGTGCGCCGCCGCAGCCTGGCCTTTCGACGCGCAGCTGCCCGCCCTGCTGGCGGCGATCATTGCAATGGGCATGCTCAACGCCGCGGTGGAAGAAGTGAACGGCCTGCCAGTAGGCCTGACCTACGTCACCGGTGCCTTGTCGCGTTTCGGCCGCGGACTGGGACGCTGGATGCTCGGCGAGCGCCGTAACGGCTGGCGCGTGCAATTGATCCCCTGGACCGGCATGTTCGCCGGCGCGGTGCTCGGTGCCGTGCTGGAACATCACCTGGGGCTAAAGGCGTTGTTTGCCAGCGGCCTGCTGGCTGCCGCGCTCGGAGTGTTGTCGTTGAAGATCCCGCGGCGCTGGCAGTTGGGATATATGCCGCGCTGAGACTTACATCGCCTGTTCGGCCGCTATCGCTGGCAAGCCAGCGCCTACAGGTTCTGTGACCGACGTATACCCTGTAGGAGCTGGCTTGCCAGCGATGAGGCCCGCCCAGACAACATCACTTTAGCCGCACCGCCGATAAAGCATTATCATGGCCGCAGTTTTGCTGATCGAGTGCTCCATGAAATTCGCCATCGCCGTGTTTTCCGCCGCCCACGCGCCCTCCTCGCGCCGCGCCCTGCTGTTCGCCCAAGCGGCGCTGGCCGGCGGGCACGAGATTGTCCGGCTGTTTTTCTATCAGGACGGTGTCTACAACGCATCCGCCAGCGTGGTCACGCCCCAGGATGAACTGGACCTGCCCAAACAATGGCGTACATTCGTCAGCGACCATCAACTCGATGGCGTGGTGTGCATCGCCGCTGCCCTGCGTCGTGGCGTATTGAACGAGGAAGAAGCCAAGCGCTATCAACGCGAGGCGGTAGCCGTCGGTGCGCCGTGGGAACTGTCCGGCCTCGGCCAATTGCATGACGCGGCGCAGGATGCCGACCGCCTGATCTGTTTCGGAGGCGCATGACATGGCCAAATCCTTGTTGATCATCAGCCGCCAGTCGCCATGGTCCGGCCCGAGCGCGCGGGAAGCGCTGGATATCGTGCTGGCCGGCGGCGCCTTCGACTTGCCGATTGGTCTGTTGTTTCTCGACGACGGCGTGTTCCAGCTGGCCGCCGGTCAGAACGCCAAGGCCCTGCAACAGAAAGACCTGAGCGCCAACCTGCAAGCCCTGCCGATGTTCGGTGTCGAGGAGCTGTTCGCCTGTGGCGACAGCCTCACCCAACGCGGCCTCGACCCGAGCGGCCTGTCGCTGGAAGAGGCCCGGGTGTTGGCCGCCCACGAAATCACCGCCCTCATTGACCGTTACGACCAAGTGATCACCCTCTGATGTCGACTTTGCATGTGTTGTCTCATTCCCCGTTCGGCGACGAACGCCTGACCAGTTGCCTGCGCGTGATCGGCGCCAACGATGGCTTGCTGCTGTCCGGTGATGCGGCCTATGCGTTGCAGCCAGGCACCGCGCCGTTCACGGCGCTCAGCACCCGCGGCCTGAACCTGTTCGTCCTGGCCGAAGATGCCCAGGCCCGAGCGCTTGCGGTTCCAGATTGGGCCAAGGCCATCGATTACCCGGCCTTCGTCGAACTGTCGATTCACTACGACAAGGTCAACAGTTGGCTATGAATGCATTGACGGTCGGCGCCCGCGCCATCGAGCTGGACAAGGATGGTTTCCTGGTCGAGCTGAGTGACTGGTCTGCCGATGTGGCCAGTGCCCTGGCGGCTGCCGAAGAGATCGAGTTGACGCCCGAACATTGGGAAGTGCTCGAACTGCTGCGCAGCTTCTACGCCGAGTTCCAGCTGTCGCCGGCCACCCGCCCATTGATCAAGTACACCGCCCTGAAACTCGGCCCGGAAAAAGGCAACAGCCTGCACCTGAACCGACTGTTCAAAGGCACTCCCGCCAAACTCGCCGCGAAACTGGCGGGCCTGCCCAAACCGACGAATTGCTTATGACCGATTACCCAGCACTGACACTCGAAACGCCCGCCGAGCATCCGTTCGCCCAGTTCGTGCGGATCCTTGGCAAAGGCAAACGCGGCGCCCGCGACCTGACCCGCGATGAGGCCCGCGAAGCCATGGGCATGGTGCTCGATGAAAAGGTCGAGCAGACCCAGCTCGGCGCGTTCCTGATGTTGTTGCGGCACAAGGAAGAAAGCTTCGAGGAGATGGCGGGCTTCACCGAGGCCTTGCGCGAACGCCTGAACCCTCCGGCACTGGCGGTGGATCTGGATTGGCCGACCTATGCCGGCAAGAAACGCCATCTGCCGTGGTATCTGTTGGCGGCCAAGTGCCTGGCACAAAACGGCGTGCGGATTTTCATGCACGGCGGCGGCGCCCACACGGCCGGTCGCTTGTACAGCGAGCAACTGCTGGGCGAATTGAACATTCCGCTGTGCCGCAACTGGCAACAAGTGGGTTCGGCACTGGATAACGGCGGGCTGGCCTTCATGCCATTGATGGACTGGGCGCCGCAGCTGCAACGGATGATCGACCTGCGCAACACCCTCGGCCTGCGCTCGCCAATCCACTCGCTGGCGCGGATTCTCAATCCACTGGGCGCGCGCTGCGGCCTGCAGAGTATTTTCCACCCTGGCTATCAAGCCGTGCACCGTGACGCCAGCGGACTGCTCGGTGATACGGCCATCGTGATCAAGGGCGATGGCGGTGAAATCGAGATCAATCCGGATGCCGACAGCCACCTGTACGGCACCACCGGCGGCGAGAGCTGGGACGAAGAATGGCCGCAATTGTCCGCGCAACGTCATGTCAAACCTGCCGCGCTCGATCCCGAGCACTTGAAAGCGGTATGGCGTGGCGACGTGGTCGACAGCTACCCGCAAATGGCCTTGATTTCGACCATGGCCCTGGCCCTGCGCGGTCTCGGACAGAGCCGCGAACAGGCATTCGAAACCGCCGAGCAATACTGGGCCGCACGGAATAAATCGATTTAACCGATCATTCACGCCCGATCTTTGCGCTTTTTGTTCGAACTCATCGGAATAGACTCGACTCCAACGATTATTGGTTTTCGGGAGTCTTGAACATGGGTTTGTTAGTCGATGGCCGCTGGCAGGACAAGTGGTACGAAAGCAGCAAGGACGGCGCGTTCCAGCGTGAACAGGCGCAACGCCGCAACTGGTTGACCGCTGACGGCAAGCCCGGACCAACCGGCGTCGGTGGTTTCGCCGCCGAACCCGGGCGCTATCACCTGTACGTGTCCCTAGCCTGTCCATGGGCCCATCGCACGCTGATCCTGCGCAAACTCAAAGGCCTCGAGAGCCTGATCGACGTCTCGGTGGTCAGTTGGTTGATGCTGGAAAACGGCTGGACCTTCGACCAGAACCTCGGTTCGACCGGCGACAAACTCGACCATTTTGACTTCATGCACCAGCGCTACACCGCCGACACTGCCGACTACACCGGCCGCGTCACCGTACCGGTGCTGTGGGACAAACAGCAAAAGCGCATCGTCAACAATGAATCAGCGGAAATCATCCGCATGTTCAACGGTGCCTTCGATGATTTGACCGGCAATGACCTGGACTTCTACCCGGCGCCACTGCGCGGCGAGATTGATGCGCTGAACGAGCGGATCTACCCGGCGGTGAACAACGGCGTGTACCGCGCCGGGTTTGCCACGTCGCAACAGGCTTATGAAGAAGCCTTCGATGAGGTGTTTGCCGAACTGGACCGCCTGGAGCTGCTGCTAAGCGCCAATCGCTATCTGGCAGGCGAGTACCTGACCGAAGCGGACATCCGCCTGTTCACCACGCTGATTCGTTTTGACGCGGTGTACTACGGGCACTTCAAGTGCAATCTGCGGCGGATTGCGGATTATCCGAACCTGTCGAACTGGCTACGCGAGATCTATCAGTGGCCGGGCATTGCCGAGACGGTGGACTTTACCCACATCAAGTACCACTACTACGCCAGCCACCGCACCATCAACCCGACGGGTGTGGTGCCCAAAGGCCCGGCACAGGACTTCACCGCGCCCCATGATCGGGAGCGGTTGAGCGGGAAAGGGGTTTGGCGCAAGGCCTGAATATGATCTGAATTTTGAAAGTGGCCAAGATCAATGGTGGCGAGGGGGGCTTGCCCCCGTTCGGCTGCGAAGCAGACGTAAAATCAGCGAACGCGATCTTTCAACAAGATCTAATTCTCTGGTTTCAGGGCCGCTTCGCGCCCCAACGGGGGCAAGCCCCCTCGCCACAAATCAGACCTGCCCCTGAGCCCCTTCGAACCACGCCAGTTTCTCGCGCAGCTGCACCACTTCACCGACGATCACCAATGTCGGCGCATGCACTTCATGCTCCGCCACCAGCCGTGGCAGGTCCGCCAGGGTGCCGGTAAACACCCGCTGATTGACCGTGGTGCCCTGCTGGATCAGTGCCGCCGGGGTATCGGCGGCGCGACCATGCTTGATCAACTGTTCGCAGATGATCGGCAAGCCCACCAGCCCCATGTAGAACACCAGGGTTTGCGCTGGCGCGACCAGGTCGGCCCATGGCAAATCGCTGGAGCCGTCCTTGAGGTGGCCGGTGATGAAACGAACCGATTGCGCATAATCGCGGTGGGTCAGCGGAATCCCGGCATAGGCCGCGCAACCACTGGCCGCCGTGATCCCCGGCACGACCTGGAACGGGATGCCATGGGCCGCCAGTTCCTCGATCTCTTCACCACCACGACCGAAGATGAACGGATCGCCGCCCTTCAACCGCACCACACGCTTGCCCTGTTTGGCCAGGTCCACCAATTGCTGGTTGATCTGGTCCTGCGGCACAGCGTGATCGGCACGGCGCTTACCGACGTAAACCCGTTCGGCGTCGCGACGGCACAGTTCGAGAATCGTCGGCGCCACCAAACGGTCGTACAGCACTACATCGGCTTGCTGCATCAGTCGCAATGCCTTGAACGTCAGCAGATCGGGGTCACCTGGTCCTGCACCCACCAGATAGACTTCACCGGTCGCCACTGGCGCTTCGCCATCGATCTTCGCTTGCAACAAGCGCTCGGCTTCAGCGCCCTGCCCGGCCAATTGTCGGTCGGCAATCGGCCCCTGGAAAACGTCTTCCCAGAAAGCCCGACGCTGCTGCACATCCGGAAACAGGCCTTTGACCTGATGACGAAAACGCGCCGCCAAACCAGCCAGGTGACCGTAGGTGGAAGGAATCCAGGTTTCGATCTTGGCGCGGATCAAACGCGCCAGCACCGGCGCATCGCCGCCGCTGGACACTGCAATGATCAGCGGGGAGCGGTCAACGATGGCCGGGAATATCACGCTGCACAGGGCTGGCGCGTCCACCACGTTGACCGGCACGCAACGCCGATGGGCATCGGCGGAGACTTGTGCGTTCAGCGCCTCGTCGTCGGTGGCGGCAATGATCAGCCCGCAACCGTCCAGATCCGCTTCGGCGTAGCCACGCACCAGGCACTCGCCACCGCTGCCGGTAACCAGCTCGCGCAGTTGCGCTTCGATTTCAGGTGCAACCACCCGCAGCAGCGCACCGGCATCGGCCAGCAGGCGGGATTTGCGCAAGGCAATTTCCCCCCCGCCGACGACCAACACACGACTGCCGCGAAGGTTGTGAAACAGCGGCAGATATTTCATTTAGCCGATGACCTCAAGGCCACCCATGTACGGCTTGAGCACTTGCGGCACGCGGATCGAACCGTCGGCCTGCTGATAGTTCTCCAGCACCGCCACCAGGGTACGGCCCACTGCCAGGCCGGAGCCGTTCAGGGTGTGCACCAGTTCCGGCTTGCCGGTTTCCGGGTTGCGGAAGCGCGCTTGCATGCGACGGGCCTGGAAATCGCCGCAGTTGGAGCACGACGAAATTTCGCGATACTTGTCCTGGCTCGGGATCCACACTTCCAGGTCGTAGGTCTTGACCGCGCTGAAGCCCATGTCGCCGGTGCACAGCGCCAGGGTACGGTAAGGCAGTTCCAGCAGTTGCAGGACTTTCTCGGCGTTGGCGGTCAGGCCTTCCAGCGCTTCCATCGATTTCGACGGTTCGACGATCTGTACCATTTCAACTTTGTCGAATTGGTGCTGGCGGATCATGCCGCGGGTGTCACGACCCGACGCACCGGCTTCGCTGCGGAAGCACGGAGTGTGGGCAACAAACTTGATCGGCAGCAGTTTCGAATCGACGATTTCGCCCGCCACGATGTTGGTCAGCGACACTTCGGCGGTCGGGATCAGGTACAGGTCGGCTTCGCCTTCGCGCGCGATCTTGAACAGGTCTTCTTCGAACTTCGGCAGTTGACCGGTGCCTTGCAGCGCCGGGGCCTGGACCAGATAAGGCGTGTAGGCCTCTTCATAGCCGTGCTCGGTGACGTGCAGGTTGATCATGAACTGCGCCAGGGCGCGGTGCAGACGGGCGATCGGGCCGCGCAGCAGGGCGAAACGGGCGCCAGACAGCTTGGCGGCGGTTTCGAAGTCCAGCCAGCCGAACTTCTCGCCCAGGGCCACGTGGTCCTGAACCGGGAAGTCGAAGGCCGTCGGAGTGCCCCAGCGACGCACTTCGACGTTGCCGTCTTCGTTTTCGCCAACCGGCACGGATTCATGCGGCAGGTTGGGGATACCCAGCACGATCGAGTCCAGTTCGGTTTGGATCGCGTCAAGTTCGACTTTGCCGGCGCTCAATTCACTCGCCATGCGCTCGACGTCCGCCATCAACGGCGCGATGTCTTCGCCGCGCTGCTTGGCCTGGCCGATGGATTTGGAGCGCGCGTTACGTTCAGCCTGCAGTGCTTCGGTGCGGGTCTGGACGGTCTTGCGCTGTTCTTCCAGCGCTTCGATGCGCTCAACATCCAGCACAAAGCCACGGGATGCCAGGCGGTCCGCTACGTCCTGAAGGTTGCTACGTAACAGTTTGGAATCGAGCATGTCGGTTTCTCGTTTATCAAAGTTTGGTCAAGGACAGGCCGGCCCAGGTGGCAAGCAGCCCGCCGAATACGCTGAGCGCCGCATAGCCCAGGGCCAGCGGCACTTGCCCACTTTCCAGCAGGCGCACCGTATCCAGTGAAAAGGATGAAAAAGTCGTCAGCCCCCCGAGGAAGCCAACGATCAACCCGGCGCGAATCTCAATAGGCACCTCCGGGCGTATCAAAAACAGACCGTATAGAACACCGATCAGCAAACAGCCCACGATATTAACGGCCAGCGTCGCGGTATAGAAGTGCCGAGGCCAATTCGCGTTGATCCAGTTGCCCGTGGCAAAGCGCAATAACGTACCGGCCATCCCGCCGACGGAAACCGCAACGATCAAAGGAAGCACTATTTTCTCCGCTGCCGAGGGCTTGAACGGTCGAGTTTTGCCAGGTGATTGAGTTTTTCACCGATCTTCAATTCCAGCCCACGGGGCACAGGCTGATAGAACGGAATCGGGTCCAGCTCCTCCGGGAAATAGTCTTCCCCCGCAGCGTAGGCGTCTGGCTCATCGTGGGCATAGCGGTATTCGTCGCCGTAGCCCAACTGCTTCATCAACTTGGTCGGCGCGTTGCGCAGGTGCAGCGGCACTTCCAGCGAACCGTGCTCGGCGGCGGCGCGCAATGCCGTCTTGAAGCCCATGTACACCGCGTTGCTCTTTGGCGCACAAGCCAGATAGGTGATGGCCTGGGCCACCGCCAGTTCACCCTCGGGGCTGCCGAGGCGCTCCTGCACTTCCCACGCCGCCAGGCACAGACTCAGGGCGCGCGGGTCGGCATTGCCGATGTCTTCGCTGGCCATGCGCACCACGCGGCGGGCCAGGTACAGCGGATCGCAGCCGCCATCGATCATGCGCGCGAACCAGTACAGCGCGCCGTCGGGGTTGGAGCCGCGAACCGATTTGTGCAGCGCCGATATCTGATCGTAAAAGGCTTCGCCGCCCTTGTCGAAACGCCGCCGGGTATCACCGAGCAGGCTTTGCAGGAGCTCGGTGCCGATTTCGCTGTTGTCCTCGGCAAGGTCCGAGGCGTTTTCCAGCAGGTTGAGCAAGCGCCGGCCGTCTCCATCGGCGGCCGACAGCAGCATCTGGAAACCTTCGTCGCTGAGGGTCAGGTTGCGTTTGCCCAGGCCCCGTTCTTCGGTCAGCGCGCGCTGTACCAGTTTGCGCAGGGCCGCTTCGTCGAGGCTTTTGAGCACATAGACCCGCGCCCGCGACAGCAAGGCGTTGTTGAGTTCGAACGAGGGGTTTTCCGTGGTCGCGCCGATGAAAATCAACGTGCCGTCTTCGACATAGGGCAGGAACGCATCCTGCTGCGACTTGTTGAAGCGATGCACTTCATCGACAAACAGGATGGTGCGACGACCATACTGCGCAGCTTGCTGCTTGGCGATTTCCACCGCCTGACGGATCTCCTTGACCCCGGCCAGCACCGCCGAGACCGTTTCGAAGTGCGCATCAGAGACTTCCGCGAGCAATCGCGCCAGAGTGGTTTTGCCCACACCCGGCGGCCCCCAGAAAATCATCGAATGCAGGGCACCCTGCTCCAGCGCTTCGCGCAAGGGCTTGCCGCGAGCGAGCACGTGTTCCTGACCGACGTACTCGTCCAGGTTGGCCGCGCGCAGGCGGGCGGCCAAGGGCTGGGCGATCGGGGTGCTGCGAAACAGATCCATGGCGTACGTTTAAAACCTCGGGTGACTAACTAAATCTCAAAGCCTGGCAAAGACCCTGTGGCGAGGGGGCTTGCCCCCGTTCGGCTGCGAAGCAGTCGTAAAATTCTGCATTCGGTATGCCTGATACAACGCAATAGCAGGTTTTGGGGTCGCTTCGCGACCCAACGGGGGCAAGCCCCCTCGCCACAAAAGCCCGCCCCCACAGGTTCTGCGTGTTACTCCTGGATCACGTCCGCACCCTTGGGGATGTCGAACTTGAACTTGGACGCCGGGATCGGCTCGTTGGCCTTCACCCCGGTGAACAGGATATTGGTGCGCTGGCCGACGCTGTCGATCAGTTGCATGTCATTGACCAGACCGTTGCGGAACGACAGGCGCAGGCTGTCGAACAAGGTGTCCTTGGTTTTCGGCTTGAGGGTGAAGTCGATCACGCCGCCGGCTTCCTTGGCGCTGATGTCGAAGCTCTGACTGATTTTGGACACGTCACCGGACAGCAGCAAGGCCGGCGTCTGGGTCAGGCGCTGGTCGAGGTTCTTGATGGTGGCCTGTTCCAGGTCCGGGTCCCACAGGGTGACTTTCTTGCCATCGGAAACCATGGTCTGTTCGGCCGGCGCATCGGTGTGCCAGTAGAACAAGCCCGGACGCTGCAGGGACATGTCGCCGGCGGTTTCCTGCAACTGGGTGCCGGTGCCATCAAGGGTCAGTTGCGAGAAACGTGCGGTCAGGGTCTGGGATTTTTCCAGCAATTGGGTCAAGCGCGCCACGTCCTTGTCATCGGCGTTAGCCTGGAGCGTGGTCAGAGCCAGTACCGGCAGCAACAGCATGCGGATCAGACGCATGGGAGTCCTCATAACATTCGTGGGAGTGCGGGTGGCGCCAATGGACGCCACCCCTTTCAAACTCGGGTCAGTCGCGCACCGGGCCCGGGGCCAGGACTTCTCGCGAACCGTTGGTGTTCATGGACGTCACGACCCCGGCCATTTCCATGGCTTCGATCATGCGCGCGGCGCGGTTATAGCCGATCTTCAGCTTGCGCTGAACCGCGGAAATGGAGGCGCGACGGCTTTCCAGGACGAACTGGACCGCTTCGTCGTACAGCGCGTCGGCCTCAGGATCATCACCGTCGCCACCACCGCTGCTGCCTTCGAAGCCGCTGCCGGCCTCTTCGACGCCATTGAGGATGTCGTCGTTGTATTCCGGTGCGCCACGCAGCTTCCAGGCTTCCACTACCCGGTGAACCTCATCGTCGGACACGAAAGCACCGTGAACACGAATCGGCAGACTGGTACCCGGCGGCATGTAGAGCATGTCACCGTGGCCCAGCAGTTGTTCGGCACCGCCCTGGTCGATGATGGTCCGCGAGTCGATCTTGCTCGATACCTGGAATGCCATACGGGTCGGAATGTTGGCCTTGATCAGACCGGTGATCACATCCACCGACGGACGTTGGGTTGCAAGGATCAAGTGGATACCGGCGGCACGAGCCTTTTGCGCGATACGGGCGATCAGTTCTTCAACCTTCTTGCCGACGATCATCATCATGTCGGCGAATTCGTCGACCACCACCACGATGGTTGGCAGTTTTTGCAACAGTGGTGCTTCGTCGTGGATGCTCTCGCGCTTGTACAGCGGATCGCTCAACGGCGTGCCGGCGTCCTGGGCTTCCTTGACCTTGGCGTTGAAGCCCGAGAGGTTTCGCACACCCATCTTGGCCATCAGCTTGTAGCGTCGCTCCATCTCGGCAACGCTCCAACGCAGGGCGTTGGCGGCGTCCTTCATGTCGGTGACCACCGGGCACAGCAGGTGCGGAATGCCTTCGTAGATCGACAGTTCCAGCATTTTCGGATCGATCATGATCAGCTTGGCGTCTTCCGGGCCGGACTTGAACAGGATCGACAGGATCATCGCGTTCACACCCACCGACTTACCGGAGCCGGTAGTACCGGCCACCAGCAGGTGGGGCATCTTCGCCAGGTCGGTGATAACCGGCTTGCCGCCGATGTCGTGGCCCAGGGCCAGGGTAACCGGGGATTTGAAGTTGTCGTACTCGGGGGTCGACAACACCTCGGAGAAACGCACGATCTGCCGGTCTTCGTTGGGGATCTCGATACCGACCGTGGTCTTGCCCGGAATCACTTCCACCACGCGCACGCTGGTCACGGCCAGGGAGCGGGCCAGGTCCTTGGCCAGGTTGGAAATACGGCTGACCTTGACGCCGGCCGCCGGCTGGATCTCGTAACGGGTAATCACCGGACCTGGGTGAATCGAATCGACCGCGACTTCAACGCCGAATTCCTTGAGCTTGATTTCCAGCAAGTGGCCAACCGCAGCCAGGGATTCAGGCGAGTAATTGAGCTGTTTCTTTTCCGCCGGATCGAGAATCGAGATCGGCGGCAAGGTGCCTTCCACGGCGCTGTCGACGAACAGCGGCGCCTGCTTCTCTTTTTCGACGCGCTTGCTCGGTGCGGCAGGCTTGGGCGGCGCGGGAGCAATCACCGGCGGCACCTGCTTCTCGCGCTCGGACATGTGTTTGCTCAGGGCTTGCTCACGCTCGATCAACCGCTCCTTGACCTTGGCCTGCTCGCGCTTGTCGGTGACAGTCGGCGCGACCACTTCATCCATACGGTTGTCGACTTCACGCAACTGGGCAACCAGTTGTTTACGCTCGGTACGGGCCGCCCACCAGCGATTGGCCGCGCCCTGGAACAGTTCGAACAGGTCGAGGGTGATCTTGCCGGTGATGTCCATCACCTTGAACCAAGACAGGTCGGTAAACACAGTCAGGCCGAACAGGAACAACGCAATGAACAACAGCGTGCTGCCCTGGATATTCAGGGCGTTCCTGGCCAGTTCGCCGAGGCTTTCGCCCAGCGCACCACCCGCCCCGGCCGGCAGACCTGTCGCGGCATGGAAATGGATATGGGCCAGGGCCGCACCCGACAACACCAGGAACACCAGGCCGATCAGGCGCCAGGAGAACAGCCAGCCGCTCCACTGCCACGGTTCGTGACGCTGGCGGAAGATCTGGTACGCCTTGATCGCCAGCAGCAACGGGAAGATGTAGGCGAAATAACCCAGCACCATGAACAGGATATCGGCGCTGTAGGAGCCCGCTGGCCCACCGAAGTTCTGCACGTCGTCGATCTTGCTGTTATGACTCCAGCCCGGATCGTCCTTGCCATAGGTCAACAAGGCCATCATCAGGAACAGGCACAAGGCACCGATGGCGATCAGCGCACCTTCCTTGAGTCGGTAGTGCAAGTGCTGGCGCCAGAGCGGAACGACGGCTGGTTTAGGTGCTGCGGTGGATTTCTTCAAAACGCTTCTTTTCCTGCGCCATAGGCGCGTCCATCTGGTGAATGTCTATAAAAACTGCCAAAAACCGCCCAATCCAGGCAGGTAAAAAAGTTAACACGTGTAACCGGGACTACTTTTAACACTGCGCTTCGGTTTTTATAAACACGGCGCGCACTGAATATATGTAACACGCAGGGCATTGTACGGGTTTGTGCGCACGACGCCATGCTTGAGACCCTTGGGTGTAGCATAGTCAACAGCACATGACATGCTGTTCAATTTGAGCATGCATTCTCTTTTGTGACAAAGGCTTATGAGGTGTTTTTATGAGCGAAGCGAAGCATTCCCGCCTGATTATCCTGGGCTCCGGCCCTGCCGGTTACAGCGCAGCCGTTTATGCCGCCCGCGCCAACCTCAAGCCCGTTGTCATTACCGGCATACAGGCAGGTGGCCAGCTCACCACCACCGTCGAAGTCGATAACTGGCCAGGTGACGTCGAAGGCCTGACCGGACCGGTGCTGATGGAGCGCATGCAAAAACACGCCGAACGCTTTGCCACCGAGATCGTTTACGACCACATCCATACGGCCAAGTTGCAACAACGGCCATTTGAACTGATTGGCGATGGCGCAACTTATACCTGTGACGCACTGATCATTGCCACCGGCGCTTCCGCGCAATACCTGGGCCTGCCATCGGAAGAAGCCTTCGCGGGCAAAGGGGTTTCGGCGTGCGCGACCTGTGACGGGTTCTTCTATCGAAATCAGGTGGTTGCGGTGGTCGGCGGCGGCAACACGGCGGTCGAGGAAGCCCTGTACCTGTCGAACATCGCCAAGGAGGTGCACCTGATTCATCGGCGCGACAAACTGCGCTCGGAGAAAATCCTCCAGGACAAGCTCTTCGAAAAAGCCGCCAGCGGCAATGTCCGTCTTCACTGGAACCAGAATCTGGACGAAGTGCTCGGCGATGCCAGCGGCGTGACCGGCGCCCGCCTGCGCGACAGCCACACCGGCGAAACCAGGGAGCTGCAGTTGGCCGGGGTGTTTATCGCCATCGGCCATAAACCCAACACCGACCTGTTCACCGGCCAACTGGAAATGCGCGACGGGTATCTGCTGGTCAAGGGTGGCAGCGAAGGCGATGCCACCGCTACGGAGATTGCAGGCGTGTTTGCCGCCGGAGACGTGGCCGACCACGTTTATCGCCAGGCCGTTACATCTGCCGGGGCCGGTTGCATGGCGGCACTGGACGCCGAAAAATACCTCGACGACATTCCTGCCGTTTGAAGGCAAACTTTACGGCGGGCCAACACCCGCCACCGCCCTCCCCTTCTGCAAGCCCGGATGCCATGCTGACTTGGTTACAACGCAGTACCTTGCATTTCCCACCGCTGGAAAAGGCCATGCGCGACCCCAACGGGCTTCTGGCTGCCGGTGGTGATCTGTCCGCCGATCGGCTGATCTCGGCTTATCGCCACGGCTGCTTCCCTTGGTTTTCCGAAGGCCAGCCAATTTTGTGGTGGTCTCCGGACCCGCGCACGGTCTTGTTTCCCGACGAATTGCACGTCTCGCGCAGCCTGAACAAACTGCTGCGCCAGCAACGCTATCAAGTGACCTTTGACGAGGACTTCGCCGCCGTCATCCGTGCCTGTGCCGCGCCCCGGGATTACGCCGACGGCACCTGGATCACCGAGGCGATGCAGGATGCCTACATCGAACTGCATAGGCGCGGACACGCGCACTCGGTGGAAGTGTGGGACGGGGACGAATTGGTTGGCGGGTTGTATGGCCTGGCGATGGGCCAGTTGTTTTTTGGCGAGTCCATGTTCAGCCGCGCTGACAACGCCTCGAAATTCGGCTTTGCCACATTGGTCCGGCATCTGAAAGACTCGGGTTTTGTGCTGATCGATTGCCAGATGCCTACCGACCACCTGCACAGCCTGGGTGCCCGGGCGATACCCCGCCGCGAGTTTGCCAACTATTTGGCCAGGCACCTGGACCAACCCAACACTGCCACCTGGGTTTGCTGAGCGACATTTGCGCGCGTGGCTTACACTTATTCAAAAGCATTATCCCGAGGGTTGATCATGACCGAGTTGGCGCGTTTGAAGTTCTATGCCACTCAGCCGCACTCTTGCAGTTATCTGCCCGAGGAGCAGGCCACAACCCTGTTCCTCGACCCTAGCCAGCCCATGGATGTGCATGTCTATGCAGACCTGTCGGAGATGGGTTTTCGTCGCAGTGGCGACCATCTCTACCGGCCGCATTGCCAGAACTGCAATGCGTGCGTTCCGGCGCGCATTCCCGTGGGGCAGTTCACGCCCAATCGCCAACAGAAACGCATCTTCAAGCGCAACGCGGATCTGCAGGTGCGTCCGGCCAAGCCCTGCTTCAGCGAAGAGTACTTCGACCTTTACCAGCGCTATATCGAGCAGCGTCACGCCGATGGCGATATGTACCCGCCAAGTCGCGACCAGTTTTCCACATTCCTGGTGCGGGACCTGCCGTTTTCACGCTTTTATGAGTTCCGCCTGAACGGCCAGTTGCTGGCCGTCGCTGTCACCGATTTACTGCCGAACGGTATTTCGGCGGTTTACACCTTTTACGAGCCTGCCGAAGAGCGTCGCAGCCTTGGGCGTTTCGCAATCCTCTGGCAAATCGCCGAGGCCAGACGGCTGGGACTGGAAGCGGTCTACCTCGGCTACTGGATCAAAAACTGCAAAAAAATGAACTACAAGACTCAATATCGCCCCATTGAGTTGCTGATTAATCAGCGCTGGGTGGTTCTAAACTAGAGCCGGCCCTAAACCCCTTGGCTTAAACCCCACTTTTCGGGCACAATGCACGCCGCTTTTGCCTGGCGCAGTTGCACCGGGCCATTCATTGGACACCGAGGGCTTTACTGCATGTCGAAAGAAGACAGCTTCGAAATGGAAGGCACTGTCGTCGACACCCTGCCCAACACCATGTTTCGTGTGGAGTTGGAAAATGGGCACGTCGTAACCGCGCACATCTCCGGCAAGATGCGCAAGAACTACATCCGTATTCTTACCGGCGACAAAGTGCGCGTCGAGCTGACTCCCTATGACTTGAGCAAAGGGCGCATCACTTACCGCGCCCGCTAAGGTAGGAGCGAGCTTGCTCGCGAAAAACCTGAGAGCACCGCGTCAAGTCAGAGTCCCCGCTTCATCGTTGACGAACATCGCGAGCAGGCTCGCTCCTACAGGCGTAGGGCCGGCTCACTAATCTAGTCAACACAAAACGCCCGGCTTATGCCGGGCGTTTTTGTTTGTCTGCGATTTACCTGCCGCACTCGGACAATGTGAGCGAGCTTGCTCGCGAATGCGATCCGGCTGACACAAGGATGCTGGATATGCCGACGCTTTCGCGCCCCCCCCCCCACACTGGATTTGTGCATGACCTGCAGACAACAAAAAGGCGCCTCTCGGCGCCTTTTTGTTTTGCTTCTGAACGTCAGGCCATCTCGGCCGTGGTCTCGAACTCGAAGGTCAGTTCGCCGTCCTTGATGTCGATGTGCACCACACCGCCATGCTCGGCCAGTTCGCCAAATAGGATCTCCTCCGCCAGCGGACGCTTGATCTTATCCTGGATCAGGCGAGCCATTGGGCGAGCCCCCATCGCCGCGTCGTAACCACCTTCGGCCAGCCAGCTGCGGGCCGCGTCGGTGACTTCCAGCAACACTCGCTTGTCTTCCAGCTGCGCCTGAAGCTCGGTAAGGAACTTGTCCACCACGCTTTTGATGACCTCATGGCTGAGGCGACCAAACTGGATGATGGTGTCCAGACGGTTGCGGAATTCCGGCGTGAAGCTCTTCTTGATCACCTCCATCGCATCGGACGAATGATCTTGATAGGTGAAACCGATCGAAGCGCGGGCTGCGGTCTCGGCACCGGCGTTGGTCGTCATGATGACGATCACGTTACGGAAATCCGCCTTGCGCCCGTTGTTATCGGTCAACGTACCGTGGTCCATCACCTGCAGCAGCAGGTTGAAGACTTCCGGATGCGCCTTCTCGATCTCATCGAGCAACAGCACGCAGTGTGGCTGCTTGGTGATGGCCTCGGTCAGCAGGCCGCCCTGATCGAACCCGACATAACCCGGAGGCGCACCGATCAGACGCGATACGGTGTGGCGCTCCATGTACTCGGACATGTCGAAACGAATCAGCTCGACACCCAGCGCCTTGGCCAACTGGCGCGCCGCTTCGGTTTTACCGACACCGGTAGGCCCGGCGAACAGGAACGAACCGACAGGTTTGTCAGGGGACTTGAGGCCGGCACGGGACAGCTTGATCGCGGTGGCCAGCGAATCGATCGCGGCATCCTGACCAAACACGGTCAACTTCAGGTCTCGTTCAAGGTTACGCAGCAGCTCCTTGTCGGAACTGGTGACGTGCTTTGGTGGAATCCGCGCGATTTTCGCGACGATGTCCTCGACCTGAGGCACTTCGATGCGTTTGACACGCATCTCGACCGGTTGCAGGCGCTGGTAGGCACCCGCCTCGTCGATCACATCGATCGCCTTGTCCGGCATGTGCCGGTCATTGATATAGCGCGAAGCCAGTTCAGCGGCGGCACGCAGGGCTTCATCACTGTATTCGATATTGTGATGGCTTTCGAAACGCCCCTTCAGGCCGCGCAGAATGCCAATGGTGTCTTCCACCGAAGGCTCAGACACATCGACCTTCTGGAAGCGCCGGGCCAAGGCACGGTCCTTCTCGAAGATGCCGCGGAATTCCTGGAAGGTAGTCGAGCCGATGCAACGGATATCACCCGAGGACAGCAGTGGCTTGAGCAGGTTCGAAGCATCCATGACGCCACCGGATGCGGCACCCGCACCAATGATGGTGTGGATCTCGTCGATGAACAGGATCGCCTGCGGACGTTTTTTCAGCTCATTGAGCAACGCTTTGAAGCGCTTCTCGAAATCGCCACGGTACTTGGTACCGGCCAGCAAGGCACCCAGGTCAAGGGAGTAAACCACGCTGTTGGCCAGCAGGTCCGGCACCTGGTTGTCGACAATGCGCTTGGCCAGGCCTTCGGCAATCGCGGTTTTACCCACGCCAGCCTCGCCCACCAGCAGCGGATTGTTTTTGCGACGACGCGCCAGGATCTGCGCAACACGCTCGACTTCCAGCTCACGGCCCACCAACGGATCAATACGACCCTGGCGCGCGAGTTCATTGAGGTTGCTGGCATAAGCATCCAGCGGATTGCCTGAGGAAGAAGACTCACCGCCCTCGTCGTCCTGCATATCTTGCTCACCTTCAGAGTGATCGCCATGCCCCGGCACCTTGGAAATGCCATGGGCGATGTAGTTGACGACATCTATACGGGCAACGCTCTGCTGTTTCAGCAGGAACACCGCCTGACTCTCTTGCTCACTGAAGATCGCGACCAGCACATTGGCGCCAGTCACTTCGCGCTTGCCCGAGCTCTGTACGTGAAACACAGCACGTTGCAGGACACGCTGGAAGCCCAGGGTTGGCTGGGTTTCGCGATCCTCGTCATGCACGGGGATCAATGGCGTGGTGGAGTCGATGAACTCCTGCAGGTCATGCTTGAGTTTGTCGAGGTTCGCGCCGCACGCACGCAAAACGGTGGCGGCAGCCTCATTGTCCAATAGGGCCAACAGCAGGTGTTCGACGGTCATGAATTCATGACGCTTCGAACGGGCCTCCTTGAAGGCAAGATTGAGGGTGACTTCGAGCTCGCGGTTTAACATAGCTTCACCTCATACCCAAGTGTCCGGCGATTAACCGTCCTTCTCGATTTCACAGAGTAGCGGATGCTGGCTTTCCCTGGCGTACTGGTTGACCTGCATGGCCTTGGTCTCGGCGATGTCGCGGGTAAACACTCCACATACTGCCCGTCCTTCTGTATGGACGGCCAGCATGACCTTGGTCGCCAGCTCGCGATTCAGGTTAAAAAACACCTCGAGCACTTCGACGACGAAATCCATCGGTGTGTAGTCATCGTTGAACAAAACCACCTTGTACATCGGCGGCGCCTGAAGTGCAGGCTTTGCCTCCTGAACTGCAATGCCTGCGGAATCGTCGTCGTGTAAATCAGGGCGATCCTGATTGAATGTTAGTCGAATCTGGCTGATTGCATGCATGGAAAGAAAGGTTCGTCAGTTGTTCAAATACATTGGTGGGGGCGGCTATCAGCGATTTCAACTCCGACTGCCGGGTCAGCTTGACTATCGGCAAAACGGTGTTACAACCAATAGAGCCCACAGTGGGTAAAAAAGGTCCGCGGAGTCAATCTTATTTACAGATTCGACTGCGGATGTACTGGATGATACTCCAGTGATGGAGTCTGTTGCAGAGGGAGTTGGGTATGGCAGTCGGCAAGGTGAAGTGGTTCAACAATGCCAAGGGTTACGGATTCATCAATGAGGAAGGCAAGACAGAAGACCTGTTTGCCCACTACTCGGCCATTAAAATGGATGGCTATAAAACCCTGAAAGCCGGGCAAGCTGTCGTATTTGACATCATCCAGGGCCCCAAAGGCCTGCACGCGGTCAACATCGGCAACCCAGTGGATGCTTCAAAAGCAACGACATCCGCCACTGATCAGACCGTTACGGTTTAACGCCGCAACGTCATCCAGTCATAAAAAAACCGCCTGACTCAACTTGTTGAATCAGGCGGTTTTTGTGTGCTCGCGTTTTTTACATGTGCGAGATCAGCGCATCACCGAAGCCGGAAGACGAAACCAGTTTCGCACCCTCCATCAGGCGCTCGAAGTCATAGGTCACGGTCTTGGCGGAAATCGCGCCATTGGTGCCCTTGATGATCAGGTCGGCTGCCTCGGTCCAGCCCATGTGGCGCAGCATCATTTCAGCAGACAGAATAAGCGAACCGGGGTTGACCTGGTCCTTGCCGGCGTACTTCGGTGCCGTACCGTGGGTGGCTTCGAACATGGCCACGGTGTCGGACAGGTTGGCACCTGGCGCGATACCGATACCACCCACTTCCGCCGCCAGGGCATCGGAGAGGTAGTCGCCGTTCAGGTTCAGGGTCGCGATCACATCGTACTCGGCCGGGCGCAGCAGGATCTGCTGGAGCATGGCGTCGGCGATGGCATCCTTGACGACAACGTTCTTGCCGGTTTTCGGGTTCTTGAACTGCATCCATGGACCGCCGTCGAGCAGGGTCGCGCCGAACTCCTCAGCCGCCACTTCGTAAGCCCATTCCTTGAAGGCACCTTCGGTGAACTTCATGATGTTGCCTTTGTGCACAATAGTCAGCGAGTCGCGATCATTGTCGACAACATATTGCAGGGCCTTGCGCGCCAGACGCTTGGTGCCTTGCAGGGAAACCGGTTTGACGCCGATACCGCAGTTCTCATCGAAACGGATCTTGGTAACGCCCATTTCTTCTTTAAGGAACTTGATGACCTTGGTGGCTTCGGGCGTACCCGCCTTCCACTCGATGCCGGCGTAGATGTCTTCAGAGTTCTCGCGGAAGATGGTCATGTCGACATCGCCTGGCTTCTTGACCGGGCTAGGTACACCTTCGAACCAGCGCACCGGACGCAGGCAGACGTAAAGGTCGAGTTGCTGGCGCAGGGCCACGTTCAGGGAACGGATGCCGCCACCGACCGGGGTGGTCAGCGGGCCCTTGATGGAAACTACGTAATCCTTGACTGCATCCAGGGTTTCCTGAGGCAGCCAGGTGTCCTGATCGTAAACCTGAGTCGCTTTTTCCCCGGCGTACACTTCCATCCAGGAAATCTTGCGCTCGCCACCGTAAGCCTTCTTAACAGCAGCATCGACAACCTTGATCATGACCGGGCTGATGTCGACACCAATGCCGTCGCCTTCGATGAAGGGGATGATCGGGTTATTAGGAACATTGAGAGAATGGTCTGCATTGACGGTGATTTTGTCGCCGACGGCTGGAACCTGAATCTTCTTGTAACCCATGCTGAACTCCATTGATTGGATTGAACATCTGGCTTGGTTCGAGCGTAACCCAGTTGAATCGGCGCGCAAACCCTATGTTCCGCTCAACTGCCGCAAAGCCCTGAAAGTCGTGAGCTACAAGCCTGAAAGCAAAGGGAAAAACGCCAAACTCAAGCACGACGAATGACCTTACGCCCTGTTCGCCCCTGCGACCTTTAGACCAATGGACGACATTCGTTGCGTATGAACCATCGGCAGATTGCCAGCTTCCTATGTATAATGCCGCCGCTGACTAAAGGGTCACGTCAGGTTGAACAGCTCTACGACGAGCATTTCCGCCAGTTAGACCGGTCTGTTACCGCAGCCCGGCCACTTGACACCCTACTGATGCACCCAACATCACAGCAACGAAACCTCGATATTCGGCTCATGGATGACTTTGAACGAACGCGCTTACCCGGCGCCCTCGAGTTTCTGCGCACGCTTTAGCAAAGAAGAGAGAGTTAATCCGAATATGCCCACCCGCTCGAAGATCATCTATACCTTCACCGACGAAGCCCCAGCCCTCGCCACCTATTCACTGTTGCCTATCATCGAGGCCTACACCGCTTCGGCCGATATCGCCGTTGAAACCCGCGATATCTCTCTTGCAGGGCGCATCCTGGCCAGCTTCCCCGAGCAACTGGGCGACAAAGCCGTAGCCGACCACCTCGCCGAACTGGGCGCGCTGGCCGTTACGCCTGAAGCCAACATCATCAAGCTGCCAAACATCAGCGCTTCGGTTCCACAACTGCAAGCCGCGATCAAAGAGCTGCAAGCCCAGGGCTACAACCTGCCGGACTACCCTGAAACCGTGACCTGCGACGCCGACAAAGAAGCCAAGGCGCGCTACGACAAGGTCAAGGGCAGCGCCGTGAACCCGGTTCTGCGTGAAGGCAACTCCGACCGCCGCGCACCGCTGTCGGTCAAGAACTACGCACGCAAGCACCCGCACAAAATGGGCGCCTGGGCCAAGGACTCCAAGTCCCACGTCGCGCACATGAGCGCCGGCGATTTCTACGGCAGCGAAAAAGCTGCCCTGATCGACGCCGCTGACGCCGTGAAAATCGAACTGATCGCTCAAGACGGCACCGCCACCGTCCTGAAGGAAAAGACCAGCGTACAAGCCGGTGAGATCCTCGATTGCGCAGTCATGAGCAAGAACGCCCTGCGCACCTTCATTGCCGCTGAAATCGAAAGCGCCAAGGCCCAAGGCGTGCTGCTGTCGGTTCACTTGAAAGCCACCATGATGAAGGTCTCCGACCCGATCATGTTCGGCCAGATCGTTGCCGAGTTCTATAAAGACGCACTGACCAAGCATGCTGACGTGCTGGCACAGATCGGTTTTAACCTGAACAACGGCATCGGCGACCTGTACGCCCGCATCAAGGCCTTGCCTGCCGAGCAGCAAGCTGCGATCGAAGCCGACATCCAGGCGGTCTACGCCGTTCGCCCTTCCCTGGCGATGGTCAACTCCGACAAAGGCATCACCAACCTGCACGTGCCGAGCGACGTAATCGTCGACGCCTCGATGCCGGCGATGATCCGTGACTCCGGCAAGATGTGGGGCACCGACGGCCAGTTGCACGACACCAAGGCCGTGATCCCGGATCGCTGCTACGCCACCATCTACCAGGCAGTCATCGAAGACTGCAAGGCCAACGGGGCGTTCGATCCGACCACCATGGGCAGCGTGCCAAACGTTGGCCTGATGGCGAAGAAAGCCGAAGAGTACGGCTCCCACGACAAGACTTTCCAGATCAAGGCTGACGGCGTTGTTCGCGTCACCGACAGCAAGGGCAACCTGCTGCTGGAGCAGTCGGTCGAAGCCGGCGACATCTTCCGCATGTGCCAGACCAAAGACGCGCCGATCCAGGACTGGGTCAAACTGGCCGTCAACCGTGCCCGTGCAAGCGCGACCCCGGCGATTTTCTGGCTGGACCCAATGCGCGCCCACGATGGCGTGGTGATCGAGAAAGTTCAGGCTTACCTGAAGGATCACGACACTGCCGGCCTGGACATCCAGATCATGTCGCCTGTCGACGCAATGAAGTACACCCTGCAGCGCACCCGCGAAGGTAAAGACACCATCTCGGTAACCGGCAACGTACTGCGCGACTACCTGACCGACCTGTTCCCGATCATGGAACTGGGCACCAGCGCCAAGATGCTGTCGATTGTGCCGCTGATGAACGGCGGTGGCCTGTTCGAAACCGGCGCCGGCGGTTCGGCACCCAAGCACGTTCAACAACTGCTGGAAGAAAACTTCCTGCGCTGGGATTCGCTGGGTGAATTCCTGGCCCTGGCCGCGTCCCTGGAACACCTGGGCGTGAACTACAACAATCCAAAGGCGCTGGTTCTGGCCAAGACCCTGGACCAGGCCACCGGCCAGTTCCTGGACAACAACAAGTCGCCATCGCGCAAAGTCGGCAACATCGACAACCGCGGCAGCCACTTCTACCTGGCGCTGTACTGGGCTCAGGCCCTGGCCGCCCAGACCGAAGACACTGCACTGCAAGCGCAGTTCGCGACCCTGGCCAAAACCCTGACCGAGAACGAGGCGACCATCGTTGCCGAACTCAACGCCGTTCAGGGCAAGCCAGTGGACATCGGCGGTTACTACCACGCCGACGCCGAACTGATCAGCAAGGCCATGCGCCCAAGCGCAACCTTCAACGCGGCTGTCGCTGCGCTGGTTTAAGGTTGTAAGGGAACATCACAAACCCCGGCCCTGTGCCGGGGTTTGTGTTTTCAGACCTTACACAAATCCCATGTGGGAGCGGGCTTGCTCGCGAATGCGGTTTATCATTCAACATCTTCATTGACTGATACGCCGCTATCGCCAGCAAGCCGGCTCCTACAGGGATCGCATTTCAACATCGAGGGCATTTTATGGACTGGAAACCCCACATCACCGTCGCCACCATCGTCGAAGACAACGGCCGCTTCCTGATGGTCGAAGAACTCAAGCACGGGCGCGTGGTGCTCAACCAGCCCGCCGGCCATCTGGACCCGCATGAAACCCTGACCGAAGCCGCCGTGCGCGAGACCCTCGAGGAAACCGGCTGGGACGTCGAACCAACCGGCGTACTGGGCATTTATCTCTATACTGCCCCGAGCAACGGCGTGACCTACCAACGGGTCTGCTTCATCGCCAAAGCGATCAAACACCACGCGGATTATCAACTGGACGACGGCATCGTCGGCGCCAAGTGGTTGACCCGTGAAGAATTAATCGAGCAGCGCGACAACTGGCGCAGCGAGCTGATCATCCGTTGCATCGACGACTATCTGGCAGGCATTCACTTCGACCTCGAATTGATCCGTCCTTCTCTTTAGCCTTGCGGGCCTGACCCTGTTAGAATCGCGTCCTTTTTCAAGACACTCATCGAATTCCTATGCGTGATCCAGCTCCTTCTGACACACAAAAGAAGCGCGTCATTGTCGGCATGTCCGGCGGCGTGGACTCTTCCGTTTCCGCCCTCCTGCTGATCGAGCAGGGCTATGAGGTGGAAGGCCTGTTCATGAAGAACTGGGAAGAAGACGATGGAACGGAATACTGCACCGCCATGGATGACCTGGCGGACGCTCAGGCTGTTTGCGACAAGATTGGCATCAAGCTGCACACCGCCAACTTCGCCGCCGAGTACTGGGACAACGTATTCGAACACTTCCTGGCCGAATACAAGGCCGGGCGCACGCCGAACCCGGATATCCTGTGCAACCGCGAGATCAAGTTCAAGGCGTTCCTCGACTACGCCATGATGCTTGGCGCCGACTTGATCGCCACCGGTCATTACGTGCGTCGCCGCGACATCGATGGGCGCACCGAACTGCTCAAGGGCCTGGACCCAAACAAGGACCAGAGCTATTTCCTGCACGCCGTCGGCGGCGAACAGATCGCCAAGACCCTGTTCCCGGTTGGCGAACTGGAAAAGCCACAAGTGCGTGCCATCGCCGAGAAATACGAGCTGGCGACCGCAAAGAAGAAGGATTCCACCGGGATCTGCTTTATCGGCGAGCGCCGCTTCAGCGACTTCCTCAAGCAGTACCTGCCGGCGCAACCGGGCGAGATCAAGACCACCGAAGGCGAAATCATCGGCCGTCACCACGGCCTGATGTACCACACCATCGGCCAGCGCCAGGGCCTGGGCATCGGCGGGCTGAAAGACGCCAGCGACGAGCCGTGGTACGTGTTGATCAAGGACCTGGAACACAACGAGCTGATCGTTGGCCAGGGCAACGATCACCCATGGCTGTTCTCCCGCGCCCTGCTCGCTTCGGATATCTACTGGGTCAACCCGGTCGACCTGAGCCAGCCACGCAAGCTGACCGCGAAAGTGCGGTATCGCCAGAGCGACCAGCCCTGCACCCTGGAAAAAACCGCCACCGGTTATCGCGCAACCTTCGATGATCCGCAGCGCGCGGTCACTCCGGGACAGTCCGTGGTGTTCTACGACGGTGAAATCTGCCTCGGCGGCGGCGTGATCGAAGTGGCCGAACCATGGACCAGCAAGGACATTCCCGAAGGCGAGCACCCATGAGCCCGATCCAGGAGCAATTGACAGCACTGGGTGGCGTGTTTCTCGCCGCCGTGCTGGTGGACAGGATCGCCAAGACCGGCCAGACCCACGAGGCCGGCCTGACCTGCATGCTCGGCAGCCTGCTGATTCGCGACCCCAAGGACACGCTGGAAGTCTACGGTGGCGACGACATCAATCTGCGCGAAGGCTATCGCGCATTGATCGGCGCCCTCGAACGCGACCCAAGCGCCCTGCAACGCGAACCGCTGCGCTATGCCCTGGCCATGCTCGGCCTTGAGCGCCAACTGGCCAAGCGTAGCGACATGCTGGACGTAATTGGCAAGCGCCTGCCGCAAATCCAGTCCCAGGTCGAACACTTCGGCCCGGCCCACGAAAACGTGATCGCCGCCTGCGGCGCGCTGTATCAGGACACCCTGAGCACCCTGCGCCAACGCATCCAGGTGCACGGTGACATGCGCAACCTGCAACAACCGAGCAACGCCTCGAAAATTCGCGCCCTGCTGCTGGCCGGCATCCGTTCGGCACGCCTGTGGCGGCAATTGGGCGGTCATCGCTGGCAGTTGGTGATCAGCCGCCGCAAATTGCTGAAAGAGCTTTACCCATTGATGCGTAACGAATAACCCGCATCGACAGCACCGAACTTTGCAATACGCGTAATACGCCGGTCAGTTGGCGACGGACCGGCGGATTTTTTCATGTATGATACGCGCCCCATTTCGTTGCCCGACTGTCCGAGAACACCCCATGCAGCTCTCTTCGCTCACTGCGGTTTCCCCTGTTGACGGCCGCTACGCCGGCAAAACCCAGGCCCTGCGCCCAATTTTCAGCGAGTACGGCCTGATCCGTGCCCGCGTCCTGGTTGAAGTGCGCTGGCTCCAGCGCCTGGCCGCTCACCCTGCCATCAGCGAAGTGCCGGCGTTCTCCGCCGAAGCCAACGCCGTGCTGAACGCCCTGGCGGAAAACTTCTCTCTGGAGCACGCCGAGCGCGTCAAAGAGATCGAGCGCACCACCAACCACGACGTCAAAGCCATTGAATACCTGCTCAAAGAGCAGGCGGCCAAGCTGCCGGAACTGGCCAAGGTCAGCGAATTCATCCACTTTGCCTGCACCAGCGAAGACATCAACAACCTGTCCCACGCCCTGATGCTGCGCGAAGGCCGTGATGACGTGATGCTGCCGCTAATGCGCCAGACCGCCAACGCCATCCGTGAGCTGGCCATCCGCTTCGCCGACGTGCCAATGCTGTCGCGCACCCACGGTCAACCGGCCTCGCCGACCACCCTGGGCAAAGAACTGGCGAACGTGGTTTACCGTCTGGAGCGTCAAATCGCCCAAGTCGCTGCCGTGCCGCTGTTGGGCAAGATCAACGGCGCTGTTGGCAACTACAACGCACACCTGTCGGCCTACCCCGAGATCGACTGGGAAGCCAACGCCCGCGCCTTCATCGAAGACGAGCTAGGCCTGGGCTTCAACCCGTACACCACGCAGATCGAGCCGCACGACTACATCGCCGAGCTGTTCGACGCGATCGCGCGCTTCAACACCATCCTGATCGACTTCGACCGCGACATCTGGGGCTACATCTCCCTGGGTTATTTCAAGCAGCGCACCATCGCTGGCGAAATCGGTTCGTCGACCATGCCGCACAAGGTCAACCCGATCGACTTCGAAAACTCCGAAGGCAACCTGGGCATCGCCAACGCACTGTTCCAGCACCTGGCGAGCAAGCTACCGATCTCCCGCTGGCAGCGCGACCTGACCGACTCCACCGTACTGCGCAACCTCGGTGTCGGCTTCGCCCACAGCGTGATCGCGTACGAAGCCAGCCTCAAGGGCATCAGCAAACTTGAGCTCAACGAGCAGAAGATTGCCGCTGACCTGGACGCCTGCTGGGAAGTATTGGCCGAGCCGATCCAGACCGTGATGCGTCGCTACAACATCGAAAACCCGTACGAAAAGCTGAAAGAACTGACCCGCGGCAAGGGCATCAGCCCAGAAGCGCTGCAGACTTTCATCGACGGCCTGGACATGCCAGCCGCCGCCAAGGCCGAGCTGAAGCTGCTCACCCCGGCCAACTACATCGGCAACGCTGTAGCGCAAGCCAAACGCATCTGATCGACCGCTAGACCCTTTTAAGACGCCCGGCAGCGCCGGGCGTTTTTATTCCCGTATGAAAAGTGCATTTTTTCAATAGGTTACACATGAATCCTGACACTCCTCTTCAACTTCTGGGCGGCATCACGGCACGGGAATTCCTGCGCGACTACTGGCAGAAAAAGCCGCTGCTGATCCGTCAGGCAATTCCTGATTTCGAAAGCCCGATCGACGCCGACGAACTGGCCGGCCTGGCGCTGGAAGAAGAAGTCGAATCGCGCCTGATCATCGAGAATGGCGAGCGCCCATGGGAATTGCGTCGCGGCCCGTTCGCCGAAGATGAATTCAGCAAATTGCCTGAACGTGATTGGACCCTGCTGGTTCAAGCCGTGGATCAGTTCGTACCGGAAGTCAGCGAACTGCTGGAAAACTTCCGCTTTCTGCCGAGCTGGCGCATTGACGACGTGATGATCAGCTACGCAGCGCCAGGTGGCAGCGTCGGTCCGCACTTCGACAACTACGACGTGTTCCTGCTGCAAGGCCACGGCAAGCGCAACTGGAAGATCGGCCAGATGTGCAACACCGAAAGCCCGCTGCTGGCTCACGCCGACCTGCGCATCCTCGCCGAATTCGAAGCGACTGACGAATGGGTGCTGGAACCGGGCGACATGCTGTACCTGCCACCGCGCCTGGCTCATTGCGGCGTCGCCGTCGATGACTGCATGACCTACTCCGTCGGTTTCCGTGCGCCGAGCGCTGCTGAAGTGCTGACCCACTTCACTGACTTCCTCAGCCAGTTCCTGTCGGACGAAGAACGCTACACCGACGCCGACGCGGTGCCGACAGCCGATCCTCACCAGATCCAGCGCGACGCACTCGACCGCTTGAAAGGCCTGCTGGCCGAGCATATGAGCGACGAACGCCTGCTGCTGACCTGGTTCGGCCAGTTCATGACCGAGCCACGCTACCCGGAACTGGTGGTGGGCCCGGAAGAAGTCGAAGAAGAAGACTTCATGAACGAGCTGGAGCAAGGCGCGATCCTGATTCGCAACCCGAGTGCACGCCTGGCGTGGTCCGAAGTCGACGACGACCTGCTGCTATTTGCCAGCGGCCAGAGCCGTTATCTGCCTGGCAAACTGCGCGAACTGTTGAAGATGATCTGCGCCGCCGACGCGCTGCACGCCGACAACCTCGGCGAATGGCTGAAAGATGAAGACGGCCGCGGCCTGCTGTGCGAACTGGTCAAGCAAGGAAGCCTGGGGTTTGCCGATGAATAAGATTCACGTATGTGTCGCAGACTGGCAAAAGGACAACGCCGAAATCCGGCGCATTCGTGAAGCGGTGTTCGTCGCCGAACAGTCAGTTCCACCTGAACTGGAATGGGATGCCGATGACATTGATGCAGTGCATTTCCTCGCTTACGAAGGTGACTTTCCGATTGGCACCGCCCGCCTGCTGCCCGACGGCCACGTTGGCCGAGTGTCGGTGCTCAAGGATTGGCGCGGCCTGAAGGTCGGCGATGCACTGATGCAAGCGGTCATCGGCGAAGCCGAAGAGCGCGGACTCAAGCAGCAGATGCTCAGCGCCCAGGTACAAGCCACGGCGTTCTATGAGCGCCTGGGCTTCAACATGGTCAGTGAGGAGTTCCTGGAAGCCGGGATTCCGCATGTGGACATGGTTCGCCATTCCGCTTGAGATTTTGTGGTAAAGGAGCTTGCTCCTTCACCACAAAAGCTGCATGCAAACACCACAAAACGCCCCGCCATTTTCGGATGCCGGGGCGTTTTGCTGTCTACGATTCAACTAGTGCCACCCTGGGCCGACAAACTGGCACTATCAACACCTGTAGGAGCGAGCTTGTTCGCGATGGACTTGAGGGCGACGCGGGGTGTCAGACTTCACGCATTATCGTTGACGACCATCGCGAGCAAGCTCGCTCCTACACAAATCATAATGCCGGAGATAACGGATATGTCCCTACGCACCCTGCTCAGCACCCTGCTCAGCACCCTGCTGGTGGCCTGCAGCTTTTCGGCCATGGCAGCCACCGAAATCGTGACCCTGAACTACCACACCAGTGCCGACCTGCTGCCGGTAGCGCAGGACTTCATCGGCAAGGACGGACAGGTCAGCGCCTACGGCAATCAATTGATCGTCAACGCCGATCAACGCAAGATCGACGAACTTAAAGCTCTTCTTTCGCAACTCGATACAGCACCCAAGCGCCTGCTGATCACTGTCGATACCAGCGACAATAACTTCCAGGGCGACCAGGGTTATTCGGTGAACGGCGCCAAGCCCAGCCAGACCCGCATCATCAACTACAGCACCGACAGTCGTGACGGCGGCATCCAGCAGGTACAGGCCAGCGAAGGCGCACCGGCGCTGATCCAGGTTGGCCAGAGCGTGCCTTTGACCAGTTCGCAAACCGACTCCTACGGCGACCTGCGCAGCCAGACTGAATACCGCAATGTCACCCAGGGTTTCTACGTCACCGCAAACGTCACCGGCGATATCGTTCACCTGTCGATCAGCACTAACCGTGACCGCATGAGCCAGGAACGTCCCGATGTAGTGAACGTACAAAGTACCGACACAACTGTCACTGGCCACCTTGGCGAGTGGATCCTGCTGGCCGGGGTGAATGGCCAGACCCAGGCCGACAAACAGAGCCAGACCCGCAGCTACTCAACCCAGAGCCGCAACGACATGACTTTGCGTGTGAAAGTCGACACCTTGGACTAAAGCACCAAAAACTGACTGACGAGTCGTATTAGACCAAAGATGTAGTGCCTGAAAAAAAGCACTACAAAACGTTTGACGAGCCAAAAAAGCGAAGGCATGATGGCCTCGCTCCCGCTAATCAGGGGCCCTGGCAAGGGCCTTCGAGGCGATGTTCGCAACCTACCCCCGCGAACCGCTTCGTGTCTGTACCGCCCACAAGGTGTGTTTGACGAGGTTGTCGACTGGAACGAAGTTGTCCCGAGGGACGGAAGCGTAATTAGGTAACCCGGCAGCACACTGATGTTCGTACCAAGGCCCACGACGCCCGAATGCGCCCGCAGTTCGCCTTTACCTGCTCACTTCCCCTCGAGCCCATCGTTCATCCCGTCGCCCTCCCCGCCGAATCCGACTTGACCATCAAAGCTTCTGGTCAGCGAGCGCAGGAATTTTCCACCGCAGAACAACTTTTCATAAAGACGCGACGAGGTTTATCTCCCATGGCACTGACACGCGAACAGCAAATTGCAGCCCTCGAAAAAGACTGGGCTGAAAACCCGCGCTGGAAAGGCGTGACACGCACTTACTCCGCTGCTGACGTCGTCCGCCTGCGTGGCTCGGTTCAACCTGAGCACACCTTTGCAAAAATGGGCGCCGAGAAGCTGTGGAACCTGGTCACCCAGGGTGCCAAGCCGGCCTTCCGTCCTGAGAAAGATTTCGTCAACTGCATGGGTGCCCTGACTGGCGGCCAGGCTGTTCAACAAGTCAAAGCCGGTATCCAGGCGATCTACCTGTCGGGCTGGCAAGTGGCTGCGGACAACAACTCCGCCGAATCGATGTACCCGGACCAATCGCTGTACCCGGTGGACTCGGTTCCAACCGTGGTCAAGCGCATCAACAACTCGTTCCGTCGTGCCGACCAGATCCAGTGGAAAGCCGGCAAGAACCCGGGCGACGCTGGTTACATCGACTACTTCGCGCCAATCGTGGCTGACGCTGAAGCCGGTTTCGGCGGCGTACTGAACGCTTACGAGCTGATGAAGAGCATGATCGAAGCAGGCGCCGCCGGCGTTCACTTCGAAGACCAACTGGCCTCCGTGAAGAAATGCGGCCACATGGGCGGTAAAGTACTGGTTCCTACCCAGGAAGCCGTACAGAAGCTGACCGCTGCCCGTCTGGCAGCTGACGTCGCCGGCACGCCGACCATCATCCTGGCCCGTACCGACGCCAACGCCGCTGACCTGCTGACTTCCGACTGCGACCCGTACGACCAGCCATTCGTGACTGGCGAACGTACCCAGGAAGGCTTCTACAAAGTGCGCGCCGGTCTGGACCAGGCCATCGCTCGCGGCCTGGCCTACGCCCCATACGCCGACCTGATCTGGTGCGAAACCGCCAAGCCAGACCTGGACGAGGCTCGTCGCTTCGCTGAAGCGATCAAAAAGGAATACCCGGACCAACTGCTGTCCTACAACTGCTCGCCTTCCTTCAACTGGAAGAAAAACCTGGACGACGCGACTATCGCCAAGTTCCAGCGCGAACTGTCCGCCATGGGCTACAAGCACCAGTTCATCACCCTGGCCGGCATTCACAACATGTGGCACAGCATGTTCAACCTGGCGCACGACTACGCCCGTAACGACATGACTGCCTACGTGAAGCTGCAAGAGCAGGAATTCGCTGACGCCGCCAAGGGTTACACCTTCGTGGCTCACCAGCAGGAAGTGGGCACCGGCTACTTCGACGACATGACCACCGTGATCCAGGGTGGCTCGTCTTCGGTTACCGCGCTGACCGGTTCGACCGAAGAAGAACAGTTCCACTGATCTGCTTCGCCTGAGTAAACGGCCGCTGCGGACCGATTAGAAACTGCAACGCCGCACATCTGACGCCCCGACCGCCTGGTTCGGGGCGTTTTTTTTGCGCGCGATTCAATGAACGCCCCTCTGTAGGAGCGAGCTTGCTCGCGAAAAACTCAAGAGCACCACTGGGAGTCAGGTTTTGCGCGTTATCGTTCGCGACCATCGCGAGCAAGCTCGCTCCTACAAGGATAGGCGGCAGCCTCGACAAAAACATTGATCCAGCGCGTCATCCACCGTCCGAAAATCCGCTAAAACGCTCACCGCCGCTACTTGCTGTAACGCACAAATAAGACAACTTCCCGAGCATCCGAAGGATAAGCAGTTTAAAAACCACGGCAAACAATATTGATTATCATTTAGCTGCAACTATGTTCATTACATTCCCTACAAAACATAATTGACGAAATGCCGGCTAACGCCCAAGGCGCAAGGCCTGCAGGGGTTTTCACGCGCGCCACGTCCTTATTCCTATAAATAATTTCGCTATAGGAATTTTACTTGCCGGGTGTTTAGCCATAAAATCAGCGGGATTGATTGCTGCGACATATCGTCACTGCTTTTGTTTCTTTTCAAGCTCAGAGACCCTTGCTCTCTGTTAAGGATTACCAGCATGCCCGAAGCGACAGGACTCATGGCCCACAACTGGGGCTTTGCCATTTTCCTTCTAGGCGTCGTCGGCCTCTGCGCCTTCATGCTGGGCGTTTCCAGCCTCCTCGGGTCAAAAGCCTGGGGCCGCAGCAAAAACGAACCGTTCGAGTCCGGCATGCTACCTACAGGTGGCGCCCGCTTGCGGCTCTCAGCCAAATTCTATCTGGTCGCGATGCTCTTCGTGATCTTCGATATCGAAGCCCTCTTTCTCTTTGCATGGTCTGTGTCCGTCCGCGAAAGCGGCTGGACCGGATTCGTCGAAGCTCTCGTTTTCATAGCAATTCTGTTGGCAGGCCTTGTCTACCTATTCCGAGTGGGCGCCCTTGACTGGGCTCCGGAAGCTCGGCGCAAGCGGCAAGCGAAGCTGAAACAATGAGGCTTTGGCAATGCAATACAATCTCACCAGGATCGACCCCGATGCTCCTAACGAGCAGTATCCGATTGGCCAACGGGAAACCGTTTCCGATCCGTTAGAAGATCAAGTCCACAAAAACATTTTCATGGGCAAGCTCGAAGACGTGCTTAACGGCACGATCAACTGGGGGCGCAAGAACTCCCTGTGGCCGTATAACTTCGGTCTTTCGTGCTGCTACGTGGAAATGACCACCGCCTTCACGGCGCCCCACGACATCGCGCGCTTTGGCGCCGAGGTTATCCGGGCATCGCCGCGCCAGGCGGATTTCATGGTTATCGCCGGTACCTGCTTCATCAAGATGGCGCCGATCATTCAGCGTCTCTACGAGCAAATGCTCGAACCTAAATGGGTCATCTCGATGGGTTCGTGCGCCAACTCCGGTGGCATGTACGACATCTACTCCGTCGTTCAAGGGGTGGACAAGTTCCTGCCCGTGGACGTCTACGTGCCTGGCTGCCCGCCCCGCCCTGAAGCTTTCCTGCAAGGCCTGATGCTGTTGCAGGAGTCGATTGGACAGGAGCGTCGCCCACTTTCCTGGGTCGTTGGCGATCAAGGCGTGTACCGCGCCGAGATGCCTTCCGAAAAGGAAAAGCGCCGCGAACAGCGTATTCAGGTAACCAACCTGCGCAGCCCCGACGAAGTCTGATCCAGATCTGCTTCTTTAATAGAACAAGAATCTGGCTTCATTCTTTACGTTGACCGAAAGCGATAAAATAACCATGACTACAGGCAGTGCTCTGTACATCCCGCCTTACAAGGCAGACGACCAGGATGTGGTCGTCGAACTGAATAACCGTTTTGGCCCCGAGGCGTTCACCGCCCAGGCTACCCGCACCGGCATGCCGGTGCTTTGGGTTGCCCGCGCCAAACTCGTCGAAGTCCTGACTTTCCTGCGCAACCTGCCCAAGCCGTACGTCATGCTCTATGACCTGCACGGCGTGGACGAACGTCTGCGCACCAAGCGTCAAGGGCTGCCGAACGGCGTCGACTTCTCCGTGTTCTATCACTTGATGTCGATCGAACGTAATAGTGACGTCATGATCAAAGTCGCCTTGTCCGAGAGCGACCTCAGCCTGCCCACCGTCACCAGCATCTGGCCGAACGCCAACTGGTACGAGCGTGAAGTCTGGGACATGTACGGCATCGACTTCAAAGGCCACCCTCACCTGTCGCGCATCATGATGCCGCCGACGTGGGAAGGTCACCCGCTGCGCAAGGACTTCCCGGCGCGCGCCACCGAATTCGATCCGTTCACCCTGAACCTGGCCAAGCAGCAGCTCGAAGAAGAGTCCGCGCGCTTCAAGCCGGAAGACTGGGGCATGAAGCGTTCCGGCCCGAACGAGGACTACATGTTCCTCAACCTCGGCCCGAACCACCCGTCCGCGCACGGTGCGTTCCGCATCATCCTGCAGCTGGACGGCGAAGAAATCGTCGACTGCGTACCGGACGTCGGTTACCACCACCGTGGTGCCGAGAAGATGGCCGAGCGTCAGTCCTGGCACAGCTTCATCCCGTACACCGACCGTATCGACTACCTCGGCGGCGTGATGAACAATCTGCCGTACGTGCTCTCGGTCGAGAAGCTGGCCGGTATCAAGGTGCCGGAGAAGGTCGACGTCATCCGCATCATGATGGCCGAGTTCTTCCGGATCACCAGCCACCTGCTGTTCCTGGGTACCTACATCCAGGACGTCGGCGCCATGACCCCCGTGTTCTTCACCTTCACCGACCGCCAGCGTGCGTACACGGTGATCGAAGCCATTACCGGTTTCCGTCTGCACCCGGCCTGGTATCGCATCGGTGGCGTCGCCCACGACCTGCCGCGCGGCTGGGAAAAACTGGTCAAGGACTTCGTCGAGTGGATGCCCAAGCGTCTGGACGAATACCAGAAAGCCGCACTGGACAACAGCATCCTGCGTGGCCGGACCATCGGCGTTGCCGACTACAACACCAAAGAGGCCCTGGAATGGGGCGTTACCGGTGCTGGCCTGCGTTCGACCGGTTGCGATTTCGACCTGCGTAAAGCGCGCCCGTACTCGGGTTACGAGAACTTCGAATTCGAAGTGCCGCTGGCCGCCAATGGCGATGCCTACGACCGCTGCATCGTGCGTGTCGAGGAGATGCGCCAGAGCATCAGGATCATCGACCAGTGCCTGCGCAACATGCCGGAAGGCCCGTACAAGGCGGATCACCCGCTGACCACGCCGCCGCCGAAAGAGCGCACCCTGCAGCACATCGAAACCTTGATCACGCACTTCCTGCAAGTTTCGTGGGGCCCGGTCATGCCGGCCAACGAATCCTTCCAGATGATCGAAGCGACCAAGGGCATCAACAGTTATTACCTGACGAGCGATGGCGGCACCATGAGCTACCGCACCCGGATTCGTACCCCAAGCTTCCCGCACCTGCAGCAGATCCCTTCGGTGATCAAAGGCAGCATGGTCGCGGACTTGATCGCGTACCTGGGTAGTATCGATTTCGTTATGGCCGACGTGGACCGCTAAGCATGAACAGCACGCTTATCCAGACAGACCGTTTCACCTTGAGTGAAACCGAGCGCTCGGCCATCGAGCACGAGTTGCATCACTACGAAGACCCGCGCGCGGCGTCGATCGAAGCCCTGAAGATCGTCCAGAAGGAACGTGGCTGGGTGCCGGACGGCGCCTTGTACGCCATTGGCGAGATCCTCGGCATCCCGGCCAGCGACGTTGAAGGCGTGGCGACGTTCTATAGCCAGATCTTCCGTCAGCCGGTCGGCCGTCACATCATTCGCGTCTGCGACAGCATGGTTTGCTACATCGGCGGCCACGAGTCCGTGGTCAGCGAAATCCAGAGCAAACTCGGCATAGGCCTGGGTCAGACCACCACCGATGGTCGTTTCACCCTGCTGCCGGTCTGCTGCCTCGGCAACTGCGACAAGGCGCCGGCGTTGATGATCGACGACGACACTTTCGGTGATGTGCAGCCCGCAGGCGTTGCCAAATTGCTCGAGGGCTACGTATGACCCTGACTTCTTTCGGTCCAGCCAACCGCATCAAGCGTTCGGCCGAGACTCACCCGCTCACCTGGCGTCTGCGTGACGACGGCGAAGCCGTCTGGCTCGACGAGTACCAGGCCAAGAACGGTTACGCCGCTGCGCGCAAGGCCTTCGCCGACATGGCTCAGGACGACATCGTCCAGACCGTGAAAGACTCCGGCCTCAAGGGCCGCGGCGGCGCAGGCTTTCCCACTGGCGTGAAGTGGGGCCTGATGCCAAAGGACGAATCCATCAACATCCGCTACCTGCTGTGCAACGCGGATGAAATGGAGCCCAACACCTGGAAAGACCGCATGCTGATGGAGCAACTGCCCCATCTGCTGATCGAAGGCATGCTGATCAGTGCCCGCGCGCTGAAAACCTACCGTGGCTACATCTTCCTGCGTGGCGAGTACACCACTGCCGCCAAGCACTTGAACCGTGCCGTGGAAGAAGCCAAGGCAGCGGGCCTTCTGGGCAAGAACATCCTGGGCAGCGGCTTCGATTTCGAGCTGTTCGTCCACACCGGTGCCGGGCGTTACATCTGCGGTGAAGAAACCGCACTGATCAACTCCCTCGAAGGTCGCCGCGCCAACCCGCGCTCCAAGCCGCCCTTCCCTGCCGCCGTTGGTGTGTGGGGCAAGCCGACTTGCGTGAACAACGTTGAAACCCTGTGCAACGTGCCGGCGATCATTGCCGACGGCGTGGACTGGTACAAGTCGTTGGCCCGGGTCGGCAGTGAGGATATGGGCACCAAGCTCATGGGCTTCTCCGGCAAGGTCAAGAACCCTGGCCTGTGGGAACTGCCATTTGGCGTGACCGCTCGCGAACTGTTCGAAGACTACGCCGGTGGCATGCGCGACGGTTACAAGCTCAAGGCCTGGCAGCCAGGCGGCGCCGGTACCGGCTTCCTGTTGCCGGAGCACCTGGACGCACAAATGTACGCCGGCGGCATCGCCAAAGTGGGCACCCGTATGGGTACCGGCCTGGCCATGGCGGTGGACGACAGCGTCAACATGGTGTCCCTGCTGCGCAACATGGAGCAGTTCTTCGCCCGCGAATCCTGCGGCTTCTGCACCCCGTGCCGCGATGGCTTGCCATGGAGCGTCAAGCTCCTGATGGCCATCGAGAACGGCCAGGGTCAGCCAGGCGACATCGAGACCCTGCTGGGTCTGGTCGGTTTCCTCGGCCCGGGCAAGACCTTCTGTGCTCACGCACCGGGCGCCGTGGAGCCGTTGGGCAGCGCAATCAAATACTTCCGCCATGAGTTCGAAGCCGGTATCGCGCCTGTCAGCGCCGCCGTCCCGCCTCTGGCAAGGCCGATCGTAGTCGGCGCGTAAACGCTTAAAAAAGGCGAAGGGTCCGTGCCCTTCGCTTTTCGTGTGATGACGCCTTTACCGGCTGTGTTGATTCACGCGGATAACAAGATTCCATTAGCCACGCCCGCTGACACCGGGCCAACGAAGAACTTTGAACCATGGCCACTATCCACGTAGACGGCAAAGAGCTCGAAGTCGATGGGGCAGACAACCTGTTACAGGCATGTCTGTCGCTAGGCCTCGATATCCCTTATTTCTGCTGGCACCCTGCCCTTGGCAGCGTTGGCGCTTGCCGCCAGTGCGCGGTCAAGCAGTACACCGACGAGAACGACACCCGTGGTCGTATCGTCATGTCCTGCATGACCCCTGCCACCGACAACACCTGGATCTCCATCGAAGATGAAGAGTCCAAGGCCTTCCGCGCCAGTGTTGTCGAATGGCTGATGACCAACCACCCTCACGACTGCCCGGTCTGTGAAGAAGGCGGTCACTGCCACCTGCAAGACATGACGGTAATGACCGGCCACAACGAGCGCCGTTACCGCTTCACCAAGCGTACCCACCAGAACCAGCAACTGGGCCCGTTCATTTCCCACGAAATGAACCGCTGCATCGCTTGCTACCGCTGCGTGCGCTTCTACAAGGACTACGCCGGCGGCACCGACCTCGGTGTGTTCGGCGCCCACGACAACGTGTACTTCGGTCGCGTTGAAGACGGCGTGCTGGAAAGCGAGTTCTCCGGCAACCTCACCGAGGTCTGCCCGACCGGTGTGTTCACCGACAAGACTCACTCCGAGCGCTACAACCGCAAGTGGGACATGCAGTTCTCGCCGAGCATCTGCCATGGCTGCTCCAGCGGTTGCAACATCTCCCCGGGCGAGCGTTACGGCGAACTGCGTCGCATCGAAAACCGTTTCAACGGTTCGGTGAACCAGTACTTCCTGTGCGACCGTGGCCGTTTCGGCTATGGCTACGTCAACCGCGAAGACCGTCCGCGTCAGCCGTTGCTGGCCAATGGCACCAAGTTGAGCCTCGACGAAGCGCTGGATAAAGCCGCCGATCTGCTGCGCGGTCGCAACATCGTCGGTATCGGCTCGCCACGCGCCAGCCTCGAAAGCAACTACGCGTTGCGCGAACTGGTCGGTGCCGAGCACTTCTACTCCGGTATCGAAGCATCCGAACTGGAACGCATCCGTCTGGTCCTGCAAGTGCTCAAAGACAGCCCTCTGCCAGTGCCGAACATGCGCGACATCGAAGACCACGACGCCGTGTTCGTCCTCGGTGAAGACCTGACCCAGACTGCTGCGCGCATGGCGTTGTCCCTGCGTCAATCGGTCAAGGGCAAGGCCGAAGACATGGCCGACGCCATGCGTGTCCAGCCTTGGCTCGACGCCGCCGTGAAGAACATCGGTCAGCACGCGCTGAACCCGCTGTTCATCGCCAGCCTGGCTGAAACCAAGCTCGACGACATCGCCGAAGAGTGCGTTCACGCCGCTCCCGACGACCTGGCCCGCATCGGTTTCGCCGTGGCTCACGCCCTCGACGCCAGCGCTCCAGCCGTTGAAGGCCTGGACGCTGAAGCCCTCGAACTGGCCAAGCGCATTGCCGACGCCCTGCTCGCGGCCAAGCGCCCGCTGATCATCGCCGGTACTTCCCTGGGCTCCAAAGCGCTGATCGAGGCTGCTGCCAACATCGCCAAAGCCCTGAAGCTGCGCGAGAAGAACGGTTCCATCAGCCTGATCGTGCCAGAGGCCAACAGCCTCGGTCTGGCCATGCTCGGTGGCGAATCGGTCGACGCCGCGCTGCAAGCCGTGATCGACGGTAAGGCCGACGCCATCGTCGTGCTGGAAAACGATCTGTACACCCGTACCGACAAGGCCAAGGTCGATGCTGCCCTGACCGCCGCCAAAGTGCTGATCGTCGCCGACCATCAGAAGACCGCCACCAGCGATCGCGCGCACCTGGTCCTGCCAGCCGCCAGCTTCGCTGAAGGCGACGGCACCCTGGTCAGCCAGGAAGGCCGCGCCCAGCGTTTCTTCCAGGTGTTCGATCCGAAGTACATGGACGCGAGCATCCTGGTTCACGAAGGTTGGCGCTGGCTGCATGCCCTGCGCGCGACCTTGCTGAACCAGCCGATCGACTGGACCCAACTGGACCACGTCACCGCCGCCGTCGCTTCCAGCACTTCGATTCTGAACCGCATTGTCGATGCCGCACCGTCCGCCGCGTTCCGCATCAAGGGCATGAAACTGGCCCGTGAACCGCTGCGTTACTCCGGTCGTACCGCCATGCGCGCCGACATCAGCGTGCACGAACCGCGTACCCCGCAGGACAAGGACACCGCGTTCGCCTTCTCCATGGAAGGTTACTCGGGTTCGGCCGAACCGCGTCAGCAAGTGCCATTCGCCTGGTCTCCGGGCTGGAACTCGCCGCAAGCCTGGAACAAGTTCCAGGACGAAGTCGGTGGTCACATCCGCGCTGGCGACCCAGGCACCCGCCTGATCGAAAGCACCGGTGACTCGCTGAACTGGTTCGCCAGCGTTCCACGTGCGTTCAACCCGGCCCAGGGCACCTGGCAGGTCGTGCCGTTCTTCCACCTGCTCGGCAGCGAAGAGAACTCTTCCAAAGCCGCTCCGGTTCAGGAACGCATTCCGGCGGCTTACGTCGCACTCGCCAAATCCGAAGCCGACCGCCTGGGCGTCAACGACGGTGCCATGCTGAGCCTGAACGTGGCCGGCCAGACCCTGCGTCTGCCGCTGCGCATCAATGAAGAACTGGGCGCAGGCCTGGTGGCATTGCCTGCGGGCATCGCCGGCATTCCGCCAGCGATCTTTGGCAAATCCGTTGACGGTCTGCAGGAGGCAGCTCAATGACCTGGTTCACTCCTGAAGTGATCGATGTGATCATCGCGGTCCTCAAGGCCGTGGTGATTCTGCTCGCCGTGGTGGTCTGCGGTGCCCTGCTGAGCTGGGTCGAGCGTCGTCTGCTCGCCCTCTGGCAGGACCGTTACGGTCCGAACCGCGTGGGTCCGTTCGGCGCGTTCCAGATCGCTGCCGACATGATCAAGATGTTCTTCAAGGAAGACTGGACGCCTCCATTCGCCGACAAGATGATCTTCACCCTGGCACCAGTCGTCGCCATGAGCGCCCTGCTGATTGCCTTCGCGATCATCCCGATCACCCCGACCTGGGGCGTGGCGGACCTGAACATCGGCATCCTGTTCTTCTTCGCCATGGCCGGTCTGTCGGTCTACGCGGTGCTGTTCGCCGGCTGGTCGAGCAACAACAAGTTCGCCCTGTTGGGCAGCTTGCGGGCCTCGGCGCAAACCGTGTCGTACGAAGTGTTCATGGGCCTGTCGCTGATGGGCATCGTGATCCAGGTCGGCTCGTTCAACATGCGCGACATCGTCGACTACCAGGCGCAGAACCTGTGGTTCATCATTCCGCAGATCTTCGGTTTCCTGACCTTCTTCATCGCTGGCGTGGCCGTGACTCACCGTCACCCGTTCGACCAGCCGGAAGCGGAACAGGAACTGGCCGACGGTTACCACATTGAATACGCCGGCATGAAATGGGGCATGTTCTTCGTCGGCGAGTACATCGGCATCGTGCTGATCTCGGCGCTGCTGGTGACCTTGTTCTTCGGTGGCTGGCACGGTCCGTTCGGCATCCTGCCGCAGATCCCGTTCATCTGGTTCGCACTGAAAACCGCGTTCTTCATCATGATCTTCATCCTGCTGCGCGCTTCGATCCCGCGCCCACGGTATGACCAAGTGATGGATTTCAGCTGGAAGTTCTGCTTGCCGCTGACCCTCGTCAACATGCTGGTGACCGCTGCGATCGTGTTGCTCAACACGCCCGCCGTCGCGGCTCAGTGAGGATAGAGAATCATGAAGTACATTTTTGACATCGTGCATGGCTTCTACACCCAGCTTCGCAGCCTGGTGATGATTTTCGGCCACGCCTTCCGCAAGCGCGACACGCTGCAGTACCCGGAAGAAGCCGTGTACCTGCCGCCGCGCTACCGTGGGCGTATCGTCCTGACCCGCGACCCCGACGGCGAAGAGCGTTGTGTAGCCTGCAACCTGTGCGCCGTGGCGTGCCCGGTCGGTTGCATCTCGCTGCAGAAAGCTGAAACCGAAGACGGTCGCTGGTACCCGGACTTCTTCCGCATCAACTTCTCGCGCTGCATTTTCTGCGGCCTCTGCGAGGAAGCCTGCCCGACCACCGCGATCCAGCTGACGCCGGATTTCGAAATGGCCGAGTTCAAACGTCAGGACCTGGTTTACGAGAAAGAAGATCTGCTGATCTCCGGCCCCGGCAAAAACCCTGATTACAACTTCTATCGTGTTGCAGGTATGGCGATTGCCGGGAAGCCGAAAGGCTCCGCGCAGAATGAAGCCGAACCGATCAACGTGAAGAGCTTGCTGCCTTAAGGAAGAAAGATGGAATTCGCTTTCTATTTCGCATCGGGTATCGCTGTGGTGTCCACGCTTCGCGTGATCACCAACACCAACCCTGTGCACGCCCTGCTCTACCTGATCATTTCGCTGATCGCCGTAGCGATGACGTTCTTCGCCCTCGGCGCACCGTTTGCCGGTGTCCTGGAAGTGATCGCCTACGCTGGCGCCATCATGGTGCTGTTCGTGTTCGTGGTGATGATGCTGAACCTGGGGCCTGCCTCGGTTCAGCAAGAGCGCGTCTGGCTCAAGCCCGGTATCTGGGGTGGCCCGGTCCTGCTCGCCGCACTGCTGCTGGTTGAACTGCTGTACGTGCTGTTCTCCCACCAGAGCGGCCAGGCCGTCGGCCACACCACCGTAGACGCCAAGGCCGTGGGCATCAGCCTGTTCGGTCCTTACCTGCTGGTGGTCGAACTCGCCTCGATGCTGCTGCTCGCCGCAGCCGTCACGGCGTTCCATTTGGGCCGTAACGAAGCCAAGGAGCAATGACGATGCCTGCTATCCCTATGGAGCATGGTCTGGCGGTCGCCGGCATCCTGTTCTGCCTCGGTCTGGTCGGCCTGATGGTCCGCCGCAACATCCTCTTCGTGCTGATGAGCCTGGAGGTCATGATGAATGCCTCCGCTTTGGCGTTCATCGTTGCCGGTAGCCGCTGGGCACAGCCGGATGGACAGATCATGTTCATCCTGGTGATCAGCCTGGCAGCCGCCGAGGCCAGTATTGGCCTGGCGATCCTGCTGCAACTGTATCGCCGCTTCCACACGCTCGATATCGACGCTGCCAGTGAGATGCGCGGATGAACCTACTCTTTCTGACTTTCGTATTCCCTCTCATTGGTTTCCTGCTGCTGTCGTTCTCGCGCGGCCGCATTTCGGAAAACCTGGCCGCGCTGATTGGCGTTGGCTCCGTCGGCTTGTCTGCCATCGTCACCGCCTACGTGATCTGGCAGTTCAACGTCGCCCCGCCGGAAGGCGGCCACTACACCCAGGTGTTGTGGCAGTGGATGGCGGTGGAAGGCTTCACGCCGAACTTCGCCCTGTACCTGGACGGCCTGTCGCTGACCATGCTCGGTGTGGTGGTTGGCGTCGGCTTCCTGATCCACCTGTTCGCGTCCTGGTACATGCGCGGTGAAGACGGCTACTCGCGTTTCTTCGCGTACACCAACCTGTTTATCGCCAGCATGCTGTTCCTGGTGCTGGGCGATAACCTGTTGTTCCTGTACTTCGGCTGGGAAGGCGTGGGCCTGTGCTCGTACCTGTTGATCGGTTTCTACTACAGCAACCGCAACAACGGTAACGCCGCACTCAAAGCCTTCATCGTGACCCGTATCGGTGACGTGTTCATGGCCATCGGCCTGTTCATTCTGTTTGCCCAACTGGGCACCCTGAACGTCCAGGAACTGCTGGTGCTGGCACCGCAGAAATTCCAGGCCGGCGACTTCTGGATGGTCATGGCCACCCTGATGCTGCTGGGCGGCGCTGTCGGTAAATCCGCGCAACTGCCGCTGCAAACCTGGCTGGCGGACGCGATGGCCGGTCCTACTCCGGTTTCGGCACTGATCCACGCCGCGACCATGGTGACCGCCGGTGTCTACCTGATCGCCCGTACCCACGGCCTGTTCACCCTGGCGCCGGAAATCCTGCACCTGGTGGGCATCGTTGGCGGTGTGACCCTGGTTCTGGCGGGCTTTGCAGCCCTGGTCCAGACCGACATCAAGCGTATCCTCGCCTACTCGACCATGAGCCAGATCGGCTACATGTTCCTGGCCCTGGGCGTTGGTGCCTGGGATGGCGCGATCTTCCACCTGATGACCCACGCTTTCTTCAAGGCCCTGTTGTTCCTTGCCTCCGGTGCGGTGATCGTTGCCTGCCACCACGAGCAGAACATCTTCAAGATGGGCGGTCTGTGGAAGAAGTTGCCACTGGCCTACGCCAGCTTCATCGTCGGCGGTGCGGCCCTGGCGGCCCTGCCTCTGGTAACGGCGGGCTTCTACTCCAAGGACGAAATCCTCTGGGAAGCGTTTGCCAGCGGCAACAACGGTCTGCTCTATGCAGGTCTGGTCGGCGCGTTCATGACCTCGCTCTACACCTTCCGCCTGATCTTCATCGCGTTCCACGGTGAAGCGAAGACCGAAGCCCACGCCGGTCACGGCATTGCCCACTGGCTACCACTGTCGGTGCTGATCGTATTGTCCACCGCCATCGGCGCGATGATCGTTCCACCGCTGCACGGCGTGTTGCCGCAAAGCGTCGGCCATGCCGGCGGCGAAGCCAAGCACAGCCTGGAAATCGCCTCGGGCGCCATCGCCCTGGCCGGTATCCTGCTGGCCGCGCTGCTGTTCCTCGGCAAGCGTCGCTTCGTCACCGCCGTCGCCAACAGCGGCATCGGCCGTTTCCTCTCGGCCTGGTGGTTCGCTGCCTGGGGCTTCGACTGGATCTACGACAAACTGTTCGTCAAGCCTTACCTGGCGATCAGCCACATCCTGCGCAAAGACCCGCTCGACCAGACCATCGGTCTGATCCCGCGCATGGCCAAAGGCGGTCACACCGCCCTGAGCCGTACCGAGACCGGTCAACTGCGTTGGTATGCCGCCTCGATGGCTGCTGGTGCCGTGCTGGTAATTGGCGCCGTCGTGCTGGTAGCGGTCTGATATGAACCTTGCGAATTTGCGAAAGGAAACGAGCCCGTCATGATTCTGCCCTGGCTAATCCTGATCCCCTTCATCGGCGGCCTGCTGTGCTGGATGGGTGAGCGCTTCGGCGCCACCCTCCCCCGCTGGATTGCGCTGATCACCATGTCCCTGTTGCTCTCCCTCGGCCTCTGGCTGTGGGCCAACGGTGACTATTCATTTGCCCCGGCGCCTGGCGCCGACCCGACCTGGGCGCTTGAGTTCAAGCACGTCTGGATCGAGCGCTTCGGCATCAACGTGCACCTGGCCCTCGACGGCCTGTCACTGTTGATGATCATGCTCACCGGTCTGCTGGGTGTGCTCTCGGTACTCTGCTCGTGGAAAGAGATCCAGCGTCACGTTGGCTTCTTCCACTTGAACCTGATGTGGATCCTGGGCGGTGTCGTCGGCGTGTTCCTCGCCCTCGACCTGTTCATGTTCTTCTTCTTCTGGGAAATGATGCTGGTACCGATGTACTTCCTCATCGCGCTCTGGGGTCACAGTTCTTCGGACGGCAAGAAAACCCGGATCTACGCGGCGACCAAGTTCTTCATCTTCACTCAGGCTTCCGGCCTGATCATGCTGGTGGCGATCCTGGGCCTGGTACTGGTCAACTTCAACAGCACAGGCGTAATTACCTTCAACTACGCCGACCTGTTGAAGACCAAGATGTCGATGACCACCGAGTACATCCTGATGCTCGGCTTCTTCATCGCCTTTGCGGTCAAGCTGCCAGTGGTTCCGTTCCACTCCTGGCTGCCTGATGCCCACGCCCAGGCACCGACCGCAGGTTCCGTCGACCTCGCCGGTATCTTGCTGAAAACCGCTGCCTACGGCCTGTTGCGTTTCGCACTGCCGCTGTTCCCGAACGCGTCGGCCGAGTTCGCGCCGTTCGCCATGGCCCTGGGTCTGATCGGGATCTTCTACGGTGCGTTCCTGGCGTTCGCGCAAACCGACATCAAGCGTCTGATTGCCTTCTCGTCCGTTTCCCACATGGGCTTCGTACTGATCGGCATCTACTCCGGCAGCCAACTGGCGCTGCAAGGCGCGGTGATGCAGATGCTGGCCCACGGTCTGTCGGCGGCGGCACTCTTTATCCTGAGTGGCCAGTTGTACGAACGCACCCACACCCGCGACATGCGTGAAATGGGTGGCCTGTGGTCGAAGATCGCTTACCTGCCTGCCCTCAGCCTGTTCTTCGCAGCAGCGTCGCTGGGCTTGCCGGGTACCGGTAACTTCGTCGGTGAGTTCCTGATCCTGATCGGCACCTTCCCGATCGCCCCATGGGTCACCATCATCGCCACGTCCGGCCTGGTGTTCGGTTCGGTCTACTCGCTGATCATGATCCACCGTGCGTATTTCGGTCCGGCCAAATCGGACGCGGTACTGCATGGCATGGACGGTCGTGAAATGATCATGGTGGTCGGTCTGGCCGCACTGCTGATTTACATCGGCGTGTACCCACAACCGTTCCTCGATACCTCTGCCGCTACGATGCATGGCGTGCAGCAATGGCTCGGCACCGCCTTCACTCAACTCGCTTCGGCCCGGTAAGAGCGCTATGGAATTCACGACTCAACACTTTATCGCGCTAGCGCCGCTGTTGATTACCAGCCTCACCATTATCGTGGTGATGCTGGCAATCGCCTGGCGCCGCAACCACTCCCAGACCTTCCTGATTTCCGTGGCGGGTCTGAACCTGGCTTTGCTGTCGATCCTGCCTGCCTTGAAAGTCGCGCCCCTGGCCGTGACGCCTTTGCTGCAGATCGACACCTTCGCCTGCCTGTACATGGCGCTGATCCTGGTCGCCACCCTCGCCTGCGTCACCCTCGCCCACGCCTACCTCGGCGATGGCGGTTCGGGTTACCCGGGCAACCGTGAAGAACTGTACCTGCTGATCCTGATGGCCGCCGCCGGTGGCCTGGTTCTGGTCAGCGCGCAGCACCTGGCCGGGTTGTTCGTCGGTCTGGAACTGCTGTCGGTGCCGGTCTACGGTCTGGTGGCCTATGCCTTCTTCAACAAGCGCTCGCTGGAAGCCGGTATCAAGTACATGGTGCTGTCGGCGGCCGGTTCCGCGTTCCTGTTGTTCGGTATGGCCCTGCTCTACGCAGACTCGGGTTCCCTGAGCTTCGTCGGTATCGGCCAGGCGCTGGCGGCTACCGGCCTGCCAAGCTCGCTGGCGCAACTGGGCCTGGGCATGATGCTGATCGGCCTGGCGTTCAAGCTGTCGCTGGTACCCTTCCACCTGTGGACCCCGGACGTCTACGAGGGTGCTCCGGCGCCGGTCGCAGCGTTCCTCGCTACCGCTTCCAAAGTGGCTGTGTTCGCAGTGATGGTGCGCCTGTTCCAGATCTCGCCAGCGGCGAGCAGCGGCGTGCTGAGCAACGTACTGACCATCATCGCCATCGCGTCGATCCTGTTCGGTAACCTGCTGGCCCTGACCCAGAGCAACCTCAAGCGTCTGCTGGGTTACTCGTCCATCGCCCACTTCGGCTACCTGCTGATCGCCCTGGTGGCGAGCAAGGGCCTGGCCGTGGAAGCCATCGGCGTGTACCTGGTCACCTACGTGATCACCAGCCTCGGCGCCTTCGGCGTGATCACCCTGATGTCCTCGCCGTACAACGGCCGTGACGCGGACGCCCTGTACGAATACCGCGGCCTGTTCTGGCGCCGTCCGTACCTGACCGCCGTACTGACCGTGATGATGCTGTCCCTCGCTGGTATCCCGCTGACCGCGGGCTTCATCGGCAAGTTCTACATCATCGCCACCGGTGTCGAATCGCACCAATGGTGGCTGGTCGGCTCGCTGGTACTGGGCAGCGCCATCGGCGTGTTCTACTACCTGCGCGTCATGGTCACCCTGTACCTGATCGAACCGAACCTGCGTCGTCACGATGCGCAACTGCATTGGGAACAGAAGGCAGGCGGCGTGATGCTGCTGGCCATCGCCCTGGTCGCGTTCTTCCTCGGCGTCTACCCACAACCGCTGCTGAACCTGGTCCAGCAATCGGGTCTGGTGGGTTGATCGCTTAAGCGACATTCGGCAGCAAACAGAAACGGCACCTTCAGGTGCCGTTTTTGCGCTCTGACCGTTGCCCTTGTTCGACCAGAAGTGCTGACCCTTTCTTCCTGCGCTGACCAACAGAACGCCATCGCTGGCAAGCCAGCTCCTACAGGGGTCGTTGGGCAACGCATGGTCTGCGGCAGACGCTGTATCTGTATGGGCTGGCTTGCCAGCGATAGCGGTGGCTCAGGCACAAAAGAAAACGGCACCTTTCGGTGCCGTTCGCGTATCACGGTACAACCACTTTACTTACGCGCCGCCTCCCAAGACTTCAGCAGTTCGGCGTAGCTCACGGTCTCGCCCTTCGGCTTCTCGTTTTCCAGTTTCGGCTTCGGCGCACCCGGCTGGTCGAACCAGTATTGCGCATCACGCTCGGGGTTCATTTTCGGGGCGCAGGTGGCTTGTGCCTTGGAGCGTTCCAGACGGGACATGATCGCGTCCTGATCCTTGGCCAGGCCGTCGAGTGCCTGTTGCGGGGTTTTCTCGCCGCTGGCGGCTTCTGCAATGTGGCTCCACCACAGTTGCGCGAGGCGAGGATAGTCCGGCACGTTGGTCCCGGTCGGGGTCCATTGCACACGGGCCGGGCTGCGGTAGAACTCCACCAGGCCACCGAGTTTAGGCGCCAGGTCGGTCATCGCTTGCGAGTTGATGTCCGATTCGCGGATAGGTGTCAGGCCGACGATGGTTTTCTTCAGTGACACGGTTTTCGACGTCACGAACTGCGCGTAGAGCCAGGCCGCGAGTTTCTGCTTCTCAGGCGTGGATTTCATGAAGGTCCAGGAGCCCACGTCCTGATAGCCCAGTTTCATGCCCTCTTCCCAGTAAGGACCACGCGGTGACGGCGCCATGCGCCATTTCGGCGTGCCGTCGGCGTTCATCACTGCCAGACCCGGTTTGGTCATGTCGGCGGTGAAGGCGGTGTACCAGAAAATCTGCTGGGCGATAGCGCCCTGGGACGGTACGGGACCTGATTCGGAGAAGGTCATGCCCGCCGCTTCCGGTGGCGCGTACTTCTTCAGCCAGTCGACGTATTTGGTGGTGGCGAACACCGCCGCCGGCCCGTTGGTATCGCCGCCGCGGGTCACGCTGGAGCCCACCGGATGGCAGTCCTCGACACGAATGCCCCACTCGTCCACCGGCAAGCCGTTGGGGATACCCTTGTCGCCGCCACCGGCCATGGAGAACCAGGCATCGGTGAAGCGCCAGCCCAGGGACGGGTCTTTCTTGCCGTAGTCCATGTGCCCATAGACGCGCTTGCCGTCGATTTCCTTGACGTCTTCGCTGAAGAACTTGGCGATGTCTTCATAGGCTGACCAGTTCACCGGCACGCCCAAGTCATAGCCGTACTTTTCCTTGAACTTGGCCTTGAGGTCCGCGCGTTCGAACCAGTCGGCGCGGAACCAGTAGAGGTTGGCGAACTGCTGGTCAGGCAATTGATAGATCTTGCCGTCCGGCGCAGTGGTGAACGAGATGCCGATGAAGTCCTTGATGTCCAGGGTCGGCGAGGTAAAGTCCTTGCCTTCGTTGGCCATCAGGTCGGTGATCGATTCGGTCTTGCCGTAACGAAAGTGCGTACCGATCAGGTCCGAGTCGTTGACCCAGCCATCATAGATGCTCTTGTCCGACTGCATCACGGTCTGCAGCTTTTCCACCACGTCGCCTTCCTGCAGCAGGTCGTGGGTCAGCTTGATCCCGGTGATTTCAGTGAAGGCCTTGGCCAACACCTTGGACTCGTACTCGTGGGTGGCAATGGTTTCCGACACCACTTTGATATTCATCCCGCGGAACGGCTGCGCCGCCTTGATGAACCACTTCAACTCTTCCAGTTGTTGTTCGGCCGTGAGTGTGGACGGTTTGAATTCACTGCCGATCCATTTCTTCGCGGCATCTTCGTAGGCATCGGCCCAGGCCGAAGCGCTCAAACCGCTGAGTGCCAGCATGGCTGCCAATGAAATGCTATGTCGCAGCTTATTGTTTTTGTCGAACATAGAGACCTCCTTATTGAGTTTCGGAGCAACATTGCCGAGCGATTCGACTAGCCCCAACGCATCACAGCCAACAGCCACACCAGGGACAACGCGAACGCCACCCAGATGCTCCAGTCGGTGACGCCGATTACCAGCAAGTGCAGGTAGGCGCTGCCGAGAAGACCGATAAACAAGCGATCGCCACGGGTGGTGGCAATCGGCAGAAAACCACGCCGAAGGATGCTCGGCGAACGTAATTCCCAAGTGGTCATGACCACCAGGATCAAGGCAATCACGCTGAAGAATGCCGCCGTGGGGACGGTCCAGCTCATCCATTCCATCATCAGTTCCTCATACCCGACCCAGGGCGAAGCCCTTGGCCACATGGTTGCGAACAAACCAGATCACCAGCATGCCCGGCAGGATAGTCAACACACCTGCCGCCGCCAGTACCCCCCAGTCGATACCGGACGCCGAGACCGTGCGCGTCATGACCGCCGCGATGGGCTTGGCGTTCACCGAAGTGAGGGTTCGCGCCAGCAGCAGCTCGACCCAGGAAAACATGAAGCAGAAAAACGCCGTGACACCGATGCCGGAGCCGATCAGCGGGATGAAAATCTTCACGAAGAACTTGGGAAAACTGTAGCCGTCGATGTAGGCGGTTTCGTCGATTTCCTTGGGCACGCCGGACATGAAACCTTCGAGAATCCACACCGCCAACGGCACGTTGAACAGGCAATGGGCCAGGGCCACGGCGATGTGGGTGTCGAACAGCCCGATCGAGGAATACAGCTGGAAGAACGGCAGCAGGAACACCGCCGGAGGCGCCATGCGGTTGGTCAGCAGCCAGAAGAACAGGTGCTTGTCGCCAAGGAAGCGATACCGCGAGAACGCATAGGCCGCCGGCAGAGCCACGGTCAGGGAAATGATCGTATTCAGGCTCACGTAATACGCCGAGTTGATGTAGCCGGTGTACCAGCTCGGGTCGGTGAAAATCACCTTGTAGTTGGCCAGGGTGAAATCCTGTGGGAAAAGCGTCAGGCCGCCGAGGATTTCGCTGTTGCTCTTGAAGGACATGTTCAGCAGCCAGTAGATCGGCACCAGCAAAAACAGGATGTAGAGCAGCAAGGGAATAAGCTTTCTTTTGCTCATGGTGCGGGCCTCAACGGTTGGCGTCAGAGTGAGTCATGGCGGTGTAGAACAGCCAGGACACCAACAGGATGATCAGGAAGTACACCAGCGAGAATGCCGCAGCCGGCCCCAGGTCGAATTGCCCTACGGCCATCTGGGTCAAGGTCTGACTGAGGAAGGTCGTGGCATTGCCCGGACCGCCGCCCGTGAGCACGAACGGCTCGGTGTAGATCATGAAGCTGTCCATGAAGCGCAGCATCACGGCGATCAGCAGCACACTCTTGAGCTTGGGCAACTGGATATGCCGGAACACCGCCCAGGCCGAGGCACGGTCGATCCGCGCCGCCTGGTAATACACGTCCGGAATCGCCCGCAACCCGGAGAAGCACAACAGCGCCACCAGCGAGGTCCAGTGCCAGACGTCCATGATCAGCACGGTGACCCAGGCGTCCATGGTGTTCGCCGCATAGTTGTAGTTGATGCCCATGGCCTTGAGGCTCGCCCCCAGCAAACCGATATCGGCGCGGCCGAAGATCTGCCAAATGGTGCCAACCACGTTCCACGGAATCAGCAGCGGGATCGCCAGCACGATCAACACCACCGAAGACCAGCGGCCCTTGGTCGGCATGGTCAGGGCAATGGCGATGCCCAGGGGAATTTCGATCAGCAGCACACAGGCGGAATAGATGAACTGGCGCAACAACGAGTCATGCAGGCGCGGGTCGAGCAGCACCTGTTTGTACCAGTCGGCGCCGACGAAATAGCGGCTGGACTGGTCGAAGATGTCCTGCACCGAATAGTTGACCACGGTCATCATCGGGATCACCGCACTGAACGCCACCAGCAGGAACACCGGCAGTACCAGCCACCAGGCCTTGTTGTTCTGCACCTTGTTCATGGCTGCACCTCAATGCTGGCTTGGGTTTCCAGGAGGAATTCGTCGGCATAGACCATCAGCCACTGCGTTGGAAAACTGATGTAGGCCGTGCCTTGCGGCACCGGTTTGTCTTCGGCCATGCGCACCTTCAGGGTGGCGCCGTCGAGGTTCAGGGTCATGATCTTGTAGGTGCCCAGGTCTTCGACGTGTACGACTTGTGCCCGCAGAGCGTCATCAAAGGCTTCGTCCCACACATGGACGAACTCCGGACGAATGCCGACCTTGAGGGTTTTCCATTCGGATTCAGCAATACGCTGCTGCATGGCCTCGGACAGCGGCAGGTGAGTCGAGGCAAAACCGACGCCGCCCGGTTGCGGCTGCACCTCGATCAGGTTCATCCCCGGACTGCCGATGAAGTAACCGACAAAGGTATGACTCGGCCGCTCGAACAACTCCCTTGGCGTGCCGAACTGCACGATCTGCCCGCCGTACATCACCGCGATCTTGTCGGCGAAGGTCGAGGCTTCGAGCTGATCGTGGGTGACGTAGACCATGGTGATGTTGAACTGCTCGTGAATCTGCTTGAGCTTGCGCCGCAGTTTCCACTTCAGGTGCGGGTCGATCACCGTCAGCGGCTCGTCGAACAGGATCGCCGACACGTCGTCGCGCACCAGCCCACGACCCATGGAGACTTTCTGTTTTTCGTCGGCGGTGAGGTTGCGCGCCTTTTTGCTCAGCAGATTCTGCAGGTCAAGCACTTCGGCGATTTCCTGGACCTTGCTGTGAATCTTCGCTTCGGCCATGCCCTGGTTGCGCAGCGGAAAGGCCAGGTTGTCGAACACCGTCATGGTGTCGTAGACCACCGGAAACTGGAAAACCTGGGCGATGTTGCGCTTCTCCGGCGTCAGGTCGTTGACCGCTTTGCCGTCGAACAGCACATGGCCCTGGGACGGGCTGAGCAACCCGGAAATGATGTTGAGCAAGGTCGACTTGCCGCAGCCCGATGGACCGAGCAACGCATAGGCGCCACCCTGTTCCCAGATGTGGTCCATCTCGCGGATCGCGTAGTCCTCAGGTCCCGTCGGGGTTTTGGTGTAGCTGTGGGCGAGGTTCTGCAAACGGATTTCGGCCATCAGGCAACCCTCGAGACACGCCGGCCCGGCGCCTGGACCAGGCGCCCCTGCGTATCGAACACAAACAGTTTATGGGTCGGGATGTAGATGCGGATCGGCGCATCGACGTCGTATTCGTGAACACCCGGCAAGTGCAGCACCAGCAGGAAATGCTCGTTGCGCACGTGAAGGAAGGTTTCCGAGCCGCTGATTTCCGCGACCTCGACAGTCACCGCCAGTTCGAGGTCATCATCATTGCTTGGTACCAGCGATATATGGCTGGGGCGCACGCCGAAGCGGAACTCGCCCTCGCCCACCGGACGCAAATCGACGTTCAACGGAAAGTGCACGAAGTTGGCGAAACTCACTTCGTTGCCGGCAATGCGACCTGGCATCAGGTTGATCGGCGGCTCGGAGAACAGCTCGGCCGCCAGCACCGTTTGCGGCTGGTGATAGACCGAGGAAGACTGGCCGCTCTGGATCACCCGGCCTTCGTGAAGAATGGTCGTGGTGCCGCCCAGGGCCAAAGCCTCGTTGGGTTCGGTGGTGGCATAGATCGCGATGGTGTGGCGTGCCTTGAACAGCTCGCGCATTTCCTGGCGCAGTTCTTCGCGCAACTTGTAGTCGAGGTTGACCAGCGGCTCATCGAACAGGATCAGCTCGGCATCCTTGACCAGCGCCCGGGCCATGGCCGTGCGTTGCTGCTGACCGCCGGAAAGCTCCAGCGGATAGCGCTTGAGAAACTTCTCGATGCGCAGCATCTTTGCGGTTTCCAGCACCTTGCTCTGGATCTGCTCGCTGGATACACCGGCCTGACGCAACGGTGAGGCGATGTTCTCGAACACCGTCATGGTCGGGTAGTTGATGAACTGCTGATAGACCATCGATACGTTGCGCAAACGCACCGGGCGCTGGGTGACGTCGACACCGTTCATCAGGATGCGCCCGCTGTCGGGCTTGTCCAGACCCGCCATCAGGCGCATCAGGCTGGTTTTGCCGGACAAGGTGCGACCCAGCAAAACGTTGAAGGAACCGGGTTCAAAACTCAGGTTGGCATCGTCGATCCAGATCTGGCCCTCGACGGTGCGGCTGACGTGCTCCAGGGTGAGTGACATGGCTCGGCCTTTTTATTATTGGAGTCAAGCGACCGGAGCTACAAAGCGACATCCGTGCCAAAAATCACAAGCTGTTGATTCAAATGGAAATTCAAGAAAAAAATGGTAAATCAGCGTTCGTTGCTGAACACAAATGAACAATAGGAAGTGAACAATTGAACAGTTCACCCATTGACAGTGAACAATAGTGAACAACACTCTATGGATTGTTCACGCCCCCTGTAGGAGCGAGTTTGCTCGCGATGCACTTGAGTCCGCCTCGTTTACTCGGGCAGCCCTTGTCACCGTTAACGTCCATCGCGAGCAAGCTCGCTCCTACAGGGACCGTGCGTTATTGAAGTCACCATAAAAACAATAAAAGCTTGCCCAGAGATCGACTGCCATGGCCGCACCCGCCTCGCCGCTGTCCCACGACGCCATCATCCAGGACTCCTGGTCCCGGTGCCGCGCGTTCGGCCTCAGTCATCAGAGTACGCCGGCATTCGACCAATTGCCGGCCGCGGGCATCGCGCAATTGCTGGAGAGCCAGCATTCGCTGGTACAAACCACTCATCAGGAAGTGCTGCCCTACTACGAGAACATCCTCAGCAATTCCAATTGCCTGATCATGCTCGCCGACCATCAGGGCCAGGTGCTCACGTCCTGGGGTACCCAGCGCTTTATCGACCCCAAACTGGCCCGGGGTTTCAGCGCTGGCGCCAGCTGGATGGAACGCTGCAGCGGCACCAATGCCATCGGCACCGCCCTGGCGTGCGAGCAAGCCGTGCATATCGAGCACGATGAACACTTCCTTAAAGCCAACCGCTTCATGACCGGTTCCGCCGCGCCGATTTTCGATGCCGAGCGCAAGGTGATCGCGGTGCTGGACGTGTCCAGTGACAGCTACCTGCCGCCCTCCCACACCCTGGGCATGGTCAAGATGATGAGCCAGACCGTGGAAAACCGGCTGATCCTCAACCTGTTCCATGGCCAACATTTCCAACTGACGTTCAATACCGGACTGAACAACCTCGACAGCCAATGGGCCGGCTTGCTGATCTTCGATGAAACCGGCCAGGTGCTGTCGGCCAATCGCCGGGCCGACAACTTGCTGGGCATCAGCCTGTCGCGGGTCAGTGTCGAGAGCCTGTTCAAGGTCTCGCTGCTGGAATTGCTCAACCAGCCCGAAGGCCTGCCCTTCGCCCTGCAAACCTCAGGGCGCAATCGCTTCCAGTGCCTGTTGAAACGGCCGAAACAGGTGGCGGTCAAGGCGCGGCTATTCTCTGAAAACAAGAGTGCTGAAAACAGGAGCGCCGAGCCTGCAGTCATCGCGATGCCGGCCATCAGCCTCAACACCCTGCACTTCGGCGACAGCCGCGTGGAAAAAGCCGTGCGTCAGGCCGAGCGCTTGCTGGAAAAGGACATTCCGCTGCTGATCCATGGTGAAACCGGGGTCGGCAAGGAAGTGTTCGTCAAAGCCCTGCATCAGGCCAGCTCTCGCAGCAAACAACCGCTCATCGCCGTCAACTGTGCGGCTATTCCCGCCGAACTGGTGGAGTCCGAGTTGTTCGGTTATGAGAAAGGCGCGTTCACCGGCGCCAACCAGAAAGGCAGCATCGGGCTGATCCGCAAGGCCGACAAAGGCACGCTGTTCCTCGACGAAATCGGTGACATGCCACTGCCAACGCAGGCGCGACTGTTGCGGGTGTTGCAGGAGCGTTGTGTGCAGCCGGTCGGTAGCAGCGAGTTGTTCCCGGTGGACCTGCGGATTATCTCCGCCACTAACCGCTCACTACGCGAACAGGTACAACTGGGGAGGTTTCGTGAGGACCTGTATTACCGCATCGGCGGCCTGACCCTGGAATTGCCACCGTTGCGTGAACGCAACGACAAGGAGGCACTGTTCAAACGCCTGTGGGAGCAGCACCGTGAACCCGCACAATGGGCTGGTTTGAGCCAGGAAGTGTTGGCGCTGTTCTGCCGCCATCCCTGGCCGGGTAACTTGCGCCAGGTCAGCAGTGTGATTCAGGTCGCCCTGGCCATGGCCGAGGAACAACCGATACGGCCGGAGCATTTGCCGGATGATTTTTTTGTCGATCTGGAGATGGAGCCGGTGGAGACGCCGGAACCGCTGGCCGTGGATCTGAATGATGTCGAGGATCTGAACCGGCAGTTGCAGGCGGTCGGGGGGAATATTTCGTATCTGGCGCGCAGGCTTGGGGTGAGCCGCAATACCCTTTACAAGCGATTGCGCCAGGCTGAATGACAAGTTGGCCGAACGGGCGCCATCGCTGGCAAGCCAGCTCCTACAGTTCCCGTGGTGTACATAATTTTGGCGAACGGCGCGACCTTGTAGGAGCTGGCTTGCCAGCGATGACGTCAGCCCGGACTCCACATATATCCCCCCTGTTCAAAAACAAAAACCCGCACAAGGCGGGTTTTGTTTTGTAGCCAGTAACGCTATCAGTCAGCCAGACGCCAGGTCGTCCCACCCTTGCCGTCTTCCAGCACCACGCCCATGGCGGTGAGCTGGTCGCGGATGCGGTCGGATTCGGCCCAGTCCTTGCCGGCACGTGCCGCCAGGCGCGCAGCGATCAGCGCTTCGACTTCAGCTGCATCCACACGCCCTTCAGCGCCCGCTTGCAGGAAATCATCGGCTTCAAGCTGCAACACACCCAACACGCTGGCCAGTTCTTTCAAACGGGCTGCCAGACCGGCCGCCGCGTTGAGATCGCTCTCGCGCAGACGGTTGATCTCACGGACCATCTCGAACAGCACCGCGCAAGCTTCCGGCGTGCCAAAGTCGTCGTTCATCACCTGGGTGAAGCGCTCGACGAAGGCTTCGCCGCCAGCCGGCGCCACGTTCGGCAGGCCTTTCAACGCGTGGTAGAAACGCTCCAGGGCGCCCTTGGCGTCCTTGAGGTTGTCTTCCGAATAGTTGATGGCGCTGCGGTAGTGGCTCGACACCAGCAGGTAACGCACGACTTCCGGGTGGTACTTGTCGAGCACGTCGCGAATGGTGAAGAAGTTGTTCAAGGACTTGGACATCTTCTCGCCATTGATACGGATCATGCCGCAATGCATCCACGCGTTGGCGTAGGTCTTGCCGGTGGCCGCTTCGCTTTGGGCGATTTCGTTTTCGTGGTGCGGGAACTCAAGGTCGCTGCCGCCGCCATGAATGTCGAAGGTTTCGCCCAGGCAGCAGGTCGACATCACCGAGCACTCGATGTGCCAGCCCGGACGCCCGGCGCCCCACGGCGATTCCCAGCTCGGCTCGCCCGGCTTGGCGGCTTTCCACAATACGAAGTCCAGCGGGTCCTGCTTGGACTCGTCGACTTCGATCCGCGCGCCGATGCGCAAGTCTTCGATCTTCTTGCGCGACAGCTTGCCGTAGCCCATGAACTTGCCGACGCGGTAGTACACGTCGCCATTGCCCGGGGCGTAAGCGTAACCCTTGTCGATCAGGGTCTGGATCATCGCGTGCATGCCAGGGATGTGATCCGTGGCACGCGGCTCCATGTCCGGCTTCTTGATGTTCAGGCGCGCTTCGTCTTCGTGCATCGCCGCGATCATGCGCTCGGTCAACGCTTCGAACGACTCACCGTTCTCGTTGGCCCGATTGATGATCTTGTCGTCGATGTCGGTGATGTTGCGCACATAAGTCAGGTCGTAGCCGCTGAAGCGCAACCAGCGCGTCACCAGGTCGAACGCGACCATGCTGCGGCCGTGGCCCAGGTGGCAATAGTCGTACACGGTCATGCCGCACACGTACATGCGCACCTTGTTGCCATCGAGCGGCTTGAAGACTTCTTTGCTCTTGGTGAGCGTGTTGTAGATCGTAAGCACTTTAATTCCTTGACACTAAATCACTGGCCCCACGAATCACGCAGGGTCACGGTACGGTTGAATACCGGCTGACCTGGTTTCGAGTCCTTGAGATCAGCAACGAAGTAACCTTCGCGCTCGAACTGGAAACGGTCTTCCGGCTGTGCGTTGCCCAGCGAAGGCTCAGCACGACAACCGGTGAGTACCTGCAGCGAATCAGGATTGATGTTGTCCAGGAAACTGGCGCTGTCTTCGGCCTTCTCCGGGTTCGGAGAACGGAACAGACGATCGTACAGACGCACTTCGCACTCGACGCTGGCAGCGGCCGGCACCCAGTGCACCACGCCTTTGACCTTGCGGCCTTCAGGGTTCTTGCCCAGGGTGTCCGGGTCGTACGAGCAACGCAGTTCGACGATGTTGCCGTCGGCGTCCTTGATCGCTTCGTCGGCACGGATCACGTAGCTGCCGCGCAGGCGCACTTCGCCGGCCGGTTCCAGGCGCTTGTAGCCTTTTGGCGGCTCTTCCATGAAGTCGTCACGGTCGATGTAGATTTCCCGGGCGAACGGCAGGACGCGCACGCCCATGTCTTCTTTCGGGTGGCAGGGCAGTTCGAGGTTCTCGACCTGGCCTTCCGGGTAGTTGGTAATCACGACTTTCAGCGGACGCAGCACGCACATGGCACGCGGGGCGCTCTGGTCGAGGTCGTCACGGATGCTGAATTCGAGCATGCCGAAGTCGACCACGCCGTCGGAACGGTTGGTGCCGATCATTTCGCAGAAGTTGCGGATCGATTTCGGCGTGTAGCCACGGCGGCGGAAGCCAGACAGCGTGGACATGCGCGGGTCGTCCCAGCCGTTGACGTGACCTTCGTCCACAAGCTGCTTGAGCTTGCGCTTGCTGGTGATGGTGTAGTTCAGGTTCAGGCGGCTGAACTCGTACTGGCGCGGGTTGGCCGGCACGGGCAGGTGTTCGAGGAACCACTCGTACAGCGGACGGTGGCTTTCGAACTCCAGGGTGCAGATCGAGTGGGTGATGCCTTCGATGGCGTCCGACTGACCGTGGGTGAAGTCGTAGTTCGGGTAGATGCACCACTTGTCACCGGTCTGGTGGTGATGAGCGTGGCGGATGCGATACATGATCGGGTCGCGCAGGTTCATGTTCGGCGAGGCCATGTCGATCTTGGCTCGCAGCACCCGTGCGCCGTCCTTGAATTCACCGGCTTTCATGCGGGCGAACAGGTCCAGGTTTTCTTCCACGGAGCGGTCGCGGAACGGGCTGTTCTTGCCCGGCTCGGTCAGGCTGCCACGGTATTCCTTGGCTTGCTCCGGCGTCAGGTCGTCGACGTAGGCATTGCCGGATTTGATCAGCTCAACGGCCCAGTCGTGCAACTGGTCGAAATACTGCGAGGCGTAGCGCACTTCACCGGACCATTCGAAGCCCAGCCATTTGACGTCGCTTTCGATCGCGTCGATGTATTCCTGGTCTTCCTTGGCCGGGTTGGTGTCGTCGAAACGCAGGTGCGTGACGCCGCCGAACTCCTGGGCCAGGCCGAAGTTCACACAGATCGACTTGGCGTGACCGATGTGCAGGTAGCCGTTGGGTTCAGGCGGGAAACGGGTGACGATCTGCGTGTGCTTGCCCGAGTCCAGGTCTGCCTGGATGATCGGCCGCAGGAAGTTGACCGGCACGGCAGGGCCGGTCTTGGCATTCGAGGTAGGGTCGACAGTGGGCTTGCTCATAGGATCCTTGAACGTACAAGTGCATGGCCGTAATGAAGGCCGGACAAAACAAAGCCGCTATCATAGCCGATGCCGTCAAGTACCTGACAGAGCGCACTCTGTAAACCGTCGCATTTAATAGGCCGTAAATGAAAAAACAGCCTCGAAATTCGCGTCTGGCACGCTAAACTGCGCACCTTGGCCAAAACAGGCTGAACCGGTGGCGGGACGTGATGTTCCAACACCACGAATTTCTCTAGTACGCTTCACATTAAAAGAGTCCTGATCATGACCCAAGTCAAACTGACTACCAACCATGGTGACATCGTCATCGAACTGAACGCCGAAAAAGCCCCGATCACCGTGGCCAACTTCGTCGAGTACGTTAAAGCCGGTCACTACGAAAACACTGTTTTCCACCGTGTCATCGGTAACTTCATGATCCAGGGCGGCGGTTTCGAGCCAGGCATGAAAGAAAAGAAAGACAAGCGTCCAAGCATCCAGAACGAAGCGGACAACGGTCTCTCCAACGACAAGTACACCATCGCCATGGCCCGCACCATGGAGCCGCATTCGGCTTCCGCACAGTTCTTCATCAACGTCGCGGACAACAGCTTCCTGAACCACAGCGGCAAGAACGTTCAAGGCTGGGGTTACGCAGTTTTCGGTAAAGTGACTGCTGGCACCGACGTTGTCGACAAGATCAAAGGCGTGGCCACCACCTCCAAGTCCGGCCACCAGGACGTACCGGCAGACGACGTGATCATCGAGAAAGCCGAGATCATTGAGTGATATTGCTGATTTCAGACTTGCATCTGGAAGAGGAGCGCCCGGACATTACCCGGGCGTTTCTGGATTTGCTCGCCGGACGCGCCCGCTCGGCGAGTGCGCTGTACATTCTGGGCGACTTCTTCGAGGTGTGGATTGGCGATGACGCCATGACACCCTTCCAGCGTTCCATCTGCCAGGCCCTGCGTGATCTCAGCGACAGCGGCACGGCCATATTTCTGATGCACGGCAATCGCGACTTCCTCCTCGGCAAGGCGTTCTGCAAAGAAGCCGGCTGCACCTTGCTGAAGGATCCGAGTGTCGTGCAACTCAACGGCGAGCCGGTGCTGTTGATGCACGGCGACAGCCTCTGCACCCGCGACGAAGCCTATATGAAGCTGCGTCGCTACCTGCGCAACCCGATCACCCTGTTCATCCTGCGACACTTGCCGCTGCGCACCCGGCACAAGCTGGCACGCAAGCTGCGCAGTGAAAGCCGTGCGCAAACACGGATGAAGGCCAATGACATTGTCGATGTCACGCCCGAAGAGATTCCGCGAATCATGCAGGAATTCGGCGTGAAGACCCTGATCCACGGGCACACCCATCGCCCGGCCATCCACAAGTTGCAGCTGGGCGAACAAGCGGCCAAGCGCATTGTGCTGGGGGATTGGGATCGTCAAGGGTGGGCCTTGCAGGTCGATGGGCAAGGGTTTGCGCTGGCGCCCTTTGACTTCACTCCGCCACCGCAACTCGCTGCACCGGCACACTAAACCGAAACACAACCCCCCTGTAGGAGCCGGCTTGCTGGCGATCACGGTGTATCAATGACATCCGACACACCGCGATCGCCAGCAAGCCGGCTCCTACATTGATCGCGTTGGCTCAATGTCCCGCGGACGCCGCAGGCCCGGCCTTCGCCGTAAACGGCGGCTTGGCCAGCCACACAATCAATATCAAGCCCATGAACATCCAGCCCAGCAGGGTGAAGTAGTCCACCGTGGACATGATGTACGCCTGACTGATCACCATCTGATCCAGCTGTGTATAAGCTTTGGCCCCTGCCCCGCCCAGGTTGGTCAGTGCCTCGCGGGTTGCCGGATCGAACGGGGTGATGCTTTCGGTCAGGTAGGCGTGATGCTGATCCGCCCGGCGAATCCAGATCCAAGTGGTCAACGAAGCCGCGAAACTACCGCCCAGGGTCCGCAAGAATGTCGCCAGCCCCGAACCGTCGGCAATCTGGCTTGGCGGCAGGTCCGATAGCAGGATGGTCAGGGTCGGCATGAAGAACAGCGCCACACCGATCCCCATGAACAACTGCACCAAGGCGATGTGCTGGAAGTCCACTTCATTGGTAAACCCGGCGCGCATGAAACAGCTCAGGCCGATGGCGAGGAACGCCCCGCCCGCCAGCAGGCGCATATCGAATTTCGGTGCGTATTTGCCGACAAACGGCGCCAGCAGCACCGGCAGAATCCCCAGCGGCGCCACGGCAAAACCGGCCCAGGTCGCGGTATAGCCCAGTCGTGTTTGCAGCCACTGCGGCAGAATCAGGTTGATCCCGAAGAACCCGGCATAGCCCAGGATCAGCACGATGGTGCCGTAGCGGAAGTTGCGGTGGGCGAACAGACGCAGGTTGACCACCGGGTGTTCGTCGGTCATTTCCCAGATCACGAAGAACGCCAGGGCTACCACCGAAATCACCGAGCCGATCACGATGAAACTGGATTCGAACCAGTCGGCATCGTTGCCCTTGTCGAGCACGATCTGCAACGCCCCGACGCCGATGATCAGCGCGATCAAGCCGACGTAATCCATCGGTTGGCGGCTGGTGACCACCGGACGCTTTTTCATCTGCTGGGTGACCACCCACGCGGCGAACAGGCCGATTGGCACGTTGATGAAGAAAATCCACGGCCAACTGTAGCTGTCAGTGATCCAACCGCCGAGAATCGGCCCGGCAATCGGCGCGACCACCGTGACCATTGCCAGCAACGCCAGCGCCAGCCCCCGTTTCGCCGGAGGGTAAACCGCAATCAGCAGGGTCTGGGTCATCGGATACAGAGGCCCCGCCACCACCCCCTGCAACACCCGAAAGCCCACCAGCTCCGGCATCGAGGTGGAAATCCCGCACAGGAACGAAGCCAGCACGAACAGTAATGTCGCCCAGACAAATAGCTTCACCTCGCCAAAACGGCGACTGAGCCAACCGGTCAGCGGCAGGGCGATGGCGTTGCTTACGGCGAACGAAGTGATGACCCAGGTGCCCTGCTCCGAACTCACGCCCAGGTTGCCGGAGATCGTCGGCAACGCCACGTTGGCGATGGTGGTGTCGAGCACTTGCATGAAGGTCGCCAGCGACAGGCCGATGGTGCTGAGCAACAGGCTGGGCGGCGTGAAAGACGCGTTATTGCTCATGGTGAACCCCTTGAAACCTGATCGGCACTGCGCCTGTTACAGACGCAGCTAACCCTGTGGGGGCGAAATGTGGCGAGGGGGCTTGCCCCCTCGCCACATTTCGCTCCCACAGAGGTCGGTGTGATGACGGATTGGCGAATCAGCGTTGCGCGGTCTTGCTGACCGCGGCGCTGTTGTCGTGAATCAGTTGGGTGATCATCGCGTCGGCCTCGGCCAACTGACGGTCGTAGACGTTGGTGCTGAACGACGCCTTCTGTGGCGGCTGTTGCGCCAGCACCGGCCCGCTCTGGTCGTGCAGGTCCACATCGACCATGGTCGACAGGCCGACCCGCAGCGGATGTTTGGCCAGTTCCTCGGCGTTGACGTGGACCCGCACCGGCACGCGCTGCACGATCTTGATCCAGTTACCGGTGGCGTTCTGCGCCGGCAGCAGGGCAAACGCGCTGCCGGTCCCGGCGCCGAGGCTGTCGATGGTGCCGCTGTATTTCACGCTGCTGCCGTAGAGGTCAGTCTCGATTTCCACCGGTTGGCCGATGCGCATGTCACGCAGCTGGGTTTCCTTGAAGTTGGCGTCGATCCACAGCTGATCCAGCGGGATCACCGCCATCAGCGCGGTGCCCGGCTGCACCCGTTGCCCCAGTTGTACAGAGCGTTTGGCGACGTAACCGGTGACCGGTGCAATCAGCACGCTGCGCGAGTTGTTCAGATAAGCCTGACGCAGTTGCGCGGCGGCCGCCATCACGTCCGGGTGCGATGAAACCACAGTGTCATCGACCAGCGCGCTGCTGGTCTTGAGCTTTTGCTCGGCGTTGGCCAGGGCGTTTTGCGCCGAGGTCAGGTCGTCGCGGGCATGGGACAGTTCTTCCTGGGAAATCGCCCCGCCGGCGGCGAGGTTCTTTCGCCGGCTGAAGTTGTCCTGGGCCTTTTGCACTTCGGCCTTCTGCGCGTTGACCTGGGCCTTCATGCCATCCACATCGCTGTACAAGCCGCGCACCTGACGCACGGTGCGCGCCAGATTGGCCTGGGCATTTTGCAGGCCGATTTCGGCGTCGTTCGGGTCGAAGTTCACCAGTACCTGGCCTTCATGGACCAGATCGCCATCATCGGCACCGATGCTGACCACGGTGCCGGTGACCAGCGGCGTGATTTCCACCACGTTGCCGTTCACATAGGCATCGTCGGTGCTTTCGCTCCAGCGCCCGTAAAACTCGTGGTAAGCCCAGACGCCCGCGCCGCTGAGCACGACGGCGGCAGCGAGGACCAACAGCATGAATTTGCGCTTGCCCGAGTTGGGGTTGCCTTGAGTGTTTTCTGGGGGTTGGGTTGTATCGGCAGTGGCCATGACAAGTACCTTGAATTAGTGGGTCAGCGTGGCTGGCGTGGCGTTGGCCGAGGCAATGGCCTCTGGCTGGTAACCGCCGCCAAGCGCCTGCATCAGTTGGATCGACAGGTCGATCTGCTCGGCATTCAGGTTGGCCAACTGGCGCTGGGCCTGGAGCAATTGCTGCTCGATGCTGAGCACGTCCAGGTAGTTGCCGATGCCGGAACCGTAACGCTGGACCACGGTGTTGTAGGAATCCTGGGCGATTCCGGTGGCGTGCTGCTGGGCAGCAATCTGCCGGCCGATATCACGCAACTGGTTGATGCTGTCGCTGACATCCCCCAGCGCCTTCACCAGGCTTTTGTTGTACTGCGCCACGGCGAGGTCGTAATCGGCGTCGCGCGAATCGAGGTCGGCGCGCAGGCGGCCACCGTCGAAGATCGGCACCGAGATCGTCGGTGCAATGCTGAAAAAGCGGCTGGCCGAACCGAACATCGCATCGCCCAGCAAGGATTCGGCCCCGGCAGCGGCGCTGAGGTTCAAGTTGGGATAGAAGCGGGTCTTGCCGGCGTCGATGCTTTTGCTCGCTGCCTCGACCCGCCAGCGCGCAGCGACCAGGTCCGGGCGACGCCCGAGCAGTTCGGCCGGCAGCACCGAAGGTAGCGCTACCGCACTCGGCTGAAGAATGTGCGGCCGGGCAATTTCATTGCCGCGATCCGGACCTTTACCGAGCAGCACCGCGAGGGCGATCTTCGCGCTGTTCAGGCGTTTCTCTGCATCGATCAGGTTGGCTTGGGAAGTGGCTTCCAGGCTTTCGGTCTGCTGGAACTGGTACTGGCTGTCGATCCCGGCCGTCAGGCGCCGCTGGCTCAAGTCGAGCATTTGCCGGGTGCGCTTGAGGTCTTCGTTGGACAGGTCATAGACGATGTGCGCCTGCCCCAGATCGCTGTAGGCCCGGGCGACATCGGCGGCCAGGGTCAGTTGCGCGGCCTGCTGGTCGACTTCGGCAGCACGGGCTTGGCCGAGGGCGGCTTCCCAGGCATCGCGCTGACCGCCCCACAGGTCGAAGTTGTAGTTGAAACGGGTGCCGATGTTGCGAATGGTGGCGTACGCGTCGCCCTGTCCGAGTGGGTCCTGGTCCCGGGCGAGGCGCGAGCGGCTGACACCGGCGCTGGCATCCAGGGTCGGCATCCGCTCTGCGTCGGCGGCGGAAGCGGCGGCGCTGGCCTGATGGGCACGGGCGTCGGCAATCTGCATGTCCGGGCTGTCGCGCAGGGCCTCGCGGATCAGGCCGTCGAGTTGGGGGTCGCCGAGGCTTTTCCACCAGTCGCTTTTCGGCCAGGCCGCCGGCGACAGGGTCACGCCGCTGAGGGATTGGCCTGCCTTCAGGCTCTTCGCGTCGAGGTTGACGCCTTCGGTTTTCAGGCCACTGTAACTGGCGCAACCGGCCAGGCTCATGGCCAACAACACCAGGCTCAGGCCGGTACGCAAGGGGTTATTGCTCATTTGTCACCTACCCGCAGCAGGGTGATCGCGTCACCGGCTGCCAGCAAAATTTTCTTCAGGATCAACTCCAGGGTTTTCAACTCCTCTGGAGTGAGGGCACCGGCCAGTTCATTCATGGCTTCGGCGCCGATGTGCGGCAACAGCCCGGCGAGCTTCTGCCCTTCTTCCGTGAGTACAAGCTGCACTTGCCGGCGATCCGCTTCAGAGCGCTGACGGGCGAGAAAACCTTTCTGTTCCAGACGATCGAGCATGCGAGTCATGGAGCCGCTGTCCAGGGACAGGTGACGGCACAACTCGCCCGGCGAATCGACGCCGTACTGGGCCATGATGATCAGCACCTTGAACTGCGCGGCGGTGATGCCGTGGGGTTCCATGTGGGTGTCGATGATCCGGTCCTTGAGCAGCGCGGCACGTCCGAGCAACAGGCCGAGATGGCAATTGTGGAAATCGTCTGGAGAGAAATGCTTCATCTGACCACCAATTAGCTGCCTAGGCAGTGAATGTATGTCGAGATGTTACTGCCTAGGCAGCGAATGTCAATGCAATAGTTAGCATGCTTGGTAAATAGTTGACTAACGGCGTCGGGAATTACCACAAACCCTGTGGCGAGGGGGCTCGCCCCGTTCGGCTGCGAAGCAGTCGTCGCTTTTGGATTTATAGGAATTCAAGAGGAATGAAATTGCAGGTTTTGGGGCCGCTTCGCGGCCCAACGGGGGCAAGCCCCCTCGCCACAGGGACCGCACCCGGATGGGAGAACGGGACCTAGAAATCCCGTTTGTAGAAGATGTCCAGCGAACTGGCCACGCCGCCGGCGGCTTCGAGGTAGACCTTTTTGCTCAGCTTGTAGCGCAAGGCAATGGTGTTTGCCGGTTCGAACACGCCGACGCCATAGCGCAGGCTGAGCTTCTCGGAAATATTGCCGCTGGCCACCACGCTGGTGGCATCGCCACTGCCCTGGGTGTCGAGCTGGAAGTCCTGGATGCCCAGGTTCTTGGCGATGCTGCTGGTCACCCCGGAACTGCCCATCAAGCCCAGACCGAGAGCCGCCTGGGCGAGCATGTTGTTGTCTTCGCCATTGCTGCTCAGCGGACGCCCGAGCACCAGATAGGACAGCGCCTGTTCCTGGCTCATGGCAGGTTCCGAGAAGATCTGCGTGGTCGGCTGCTCGGCGCTGCCGCTGAGGCGAATGCCAGCAATGATGTCGTCGGTCTTGCGAATGGCCTCGATGTCCAGGTACGGCTGATCGATGGGACCGGCAAACAACAAACGAGCCCGGCGCACCGAAAGCCGCTGGCCGTAGGCGCGGTATCGGCCATCGTTGAGCCACAGCTCGCCGCGGGTGTCCATGTTGTCGCCGATATGCACATGGCCCTGCACATTCGCAGTCAGGCCAAATCCTGCAAAGCTCAGCTTGTCCTCGCCAACCACCACTTCGATGTCCATCCTCATCGCCAGCGGCGGCTTGCCCTCCTCGGTCTGCTGACCGACGATCACCGTGTCATCGGAGACCTTGACCGTCGATGGCGGCAACTCGCGAATGGTGATTTCGCCCTTGGGCACCAGCACTTTGCCGGCGATGGCCAACTCGTCGCCCTTCATCGAGATTTTCAGGTCCGGTGCGACTTCAAGCTTGGCGTAAGGCTCGACGGTGACCGGCAATTGCGAGCCCTTGAGTGCCAGGTCCACCACCAGCGCCTGCCCCCAGGCGAGGTTGCCGTTCAAGCTCCCCTGCCCGGCCTTGCCGCTGTTCCAGCCGCCGTTCAACTGCACACCTTCACCAGCGATGAGCGCTTGGACGTGCAGGTTTTGCAGCTCCATCGGCAATTCAGACCCGGCAATCACGCCGTCACTCAGTTGCAAACTGCCATTGATCTGCGGCGCCAGCAGCCCACCGGAAAGGGTGCCGCTGCCATTCAGGCGTCCGGCCAGCTTCTCGACCATCGGCACGAACGGCCGCGCCACCGACAGGTCCAGCCCGCTCAAACGGAACGAGCCGCTCAACGGTTTGTTCTTCGGCAACGGATTGAGCTGCGCCTGCACCATCAGTTCACCGAGTTTGCCACCGGCGAAATCGAGCTCGGTGTCGATGCGCCTGGGTGTAAGTTTGCTGGTGAGTTTCAGGGTCTGATACGGGAAGTCCAGCCACTGGTCCTTTTCCTTGATACGCAAGGTGCCGCCACCGGCATCGACGCTGATCTGGCCGTTCGGACCACTGGCCGGCAAGTCCAGTTGCAGGTCGGCATTGAGCCGGCCCTGCCAGGCGAAATCCTTCGGCAACCACTGCGCGAGGCTGTCGATCGGGAATTGTTTGAGGTGATAACGCAGCTTGGGCTCAGGCATCAGGCGCGAGTCTTCGCCGCACAGGCTGGCCGGGCCGGACGCCCAGCAATGGGCGCCAAAGTTGATCTTGCCATCCGCCAGGCGCTCAAGCTTTGCCGGCCCCTGCAGTCTCCAGTCCTGACCACCGGCCTGGATATCACCGCTGGCCAGGCGTCCGCGCCAATTGCCTTTGTCCAGCGCACCGTCCAGGCCCAGCGCCAGTTTCAACTTCGGCCCTTGCAGATCGAGATTCAGTTTCTGGTTCTTGATGTCGCCCTGGCCGCTGGCGGTCAGTGTACCCAGTGAGGTGTCACCGGCCTGGATGCCGCTGCCCTTGAGGTCGATTTTCGCCCGTTGCGCACTGTCCAGCGTGGCGTCCAGGTTCAGGCTTTGCAGGCGATTGTCCTGGAAAACCAATTGCGAGCCTTGCAGGTCAAGCTTGCCTTGGGGCGCCTTGAGTGTGCCGGCGACATCCACGCGACCATTGAGTTGGCCGCGCAGCTCTGGCCAGAGCTGCGCCAGGCGCGGCAGCTTGAGATCGATCTGGCCGGCGAGCTTCTGTTGCAGGCTGCCTTTGCCGCTGATGCTGTTGTCGCCCAGGCGAACCTGCAGGGCGTTGAGGTTCCATTGCTCGCCACGGCCATCGGCCTTGGCCTGGATCACCGCCGGTTGACCGCGCAGTTTGCCCTTGAGGTCCAGGTCGGCATTGAGGCTGAGCACATCGTTCTTCATCTCGCCCTGGCTGCGCAACGGCCCGGCCAGGGTGCCCGGCAGCTCCGCGACCCAGTACGCCGGGTTGATCGCCGACAGGTCCAGCGCGGTGTCCCAGGCAATGCCGTCGGCGAATTGCAGGTTCAGGTGCCCTTCGGCCTTGCCCTGCCCGGCCTGGAGTTGAATCTGTTGCAGGTAGATTTTCGTCAGGTCGCCCGCGAACGGGCTGGCCAGTGTGAAAGCACCGGCCGGACCATCCGCCGCGGCGTTGAAATGACCGAGGTACTTGCCATCGGTGTAAGAGACTTCGCCGGTGAACGTGCGAAGCGCTACTTGCGGTTCGTCGATCAACGGATAGAGGCGGTGCCACGGGAAGTCCAGCCAGTCGATCTTCGCCTCGGCGCTCAGGCCCTTGCTCCAATCCAGCTGACCGCTGAGTTTGAGGCTTTGCTTGTCGCTGGCGGTCAGGTCCAGCGCGGCGATCTGCGCGCCGTTGGCGTCGACCTTGCCTTGCAGCGCCAGGGCGACCGGGCCTTGCTCGGCAGGCAACGTAGCGTTGCCTTGAAGTGCATAGCCGTTTTTCAAGTCACCCGCACCCGTGAGCTCAAGCTGATTGAGTTGCAGGGTATCTGGCAGATCTGCACTGGGCTTGAAGCCATCAGCCGTGATCCGCACCTTGGCCGGCAAGTTTTCCACCAATGGTTGCAGTTCGCCGCTCAGTTGCCCGTTGAGGTAACCGCTGCTGTCGGCCTTCAGGTTCAGGGTCTTGAGCAGGTCGCCGTCGATCTTCAACGCCAGCGCCAGGGGTTCAGGCGTGGACAGCAGGGTCAGTTTGCCGGAAGCGCTCAGGGGCCAGCTGCCGCTCGGTTGTAGCAGGCCGGAGAGGTTCAGGCTCAGGTCATCGCGCTGCAGTGACACCGAGTCAATCTTCAAACCGGCCGTGGTCCAGTGCGCCGCCAGTTGCAAACCCTTGAGTTCTTCACTGCCGTTGAACAACAGGCTGCCGACCTTGATCTCGCCCAATTCGATGGCCAACGGCAACTTCAGTTCCGGGAGCGTGATCGGGTCACTATTTGGCTCTTCGGCGCCCGGCGGGAACGTCAGGCTGACCTGGTCGGCCTGCAATTGCTCGATGCACAAGGTCATGCGGGTCAGGCACAACGGCGACCAGGCGAAAATCACCTGGCTCAGTTCAACCCGGTTGTTGTCCTGCTGCCACAACACCCGGTCGGCACTCCACTGCCCGCCCAGCCGGCCCTGAAAGTTGTCCAGGGTCAACCCCGGTACAAAGCCCAACGCCCAGCGGCTGCCCGTCGCCGTACCCAACACTGTGGCCAGCGTCAGGACAACCAGCATCAACAGTGCCGCTATCGCCAGCAGCGTTACTTTCAAACCACGCTTCACAGCTCAGGTCCCATGGAAAAGTGCAGTCGAATGCCGCCATCGTCGTCCAGCGCATGGGCCAGGTCGAGGCGGATCGGCCCCACTGGCGATACCCAGCGCACGCCGATACCGACCCCGGTCTTGAGGTTTGGCAATTCGAGTGTGTTGAAGGCGTTGCCCTGATCGACAAAGGTCGCGACCCGCCATTTTTCGGCGATGGAATACTGATATTCCGCGCTGGCGGCAACCATGTAGCGACCACCGATGCGATCACCGTCGGAGTTTTCCGGGGACAGGCTCTGATAGTCGTAACCGCGCACGCTTTGGTCGCCACCGGCGAAGAAACGCAGCGATGGTGGCACCGATTTGAAGCCGTTGGTGGCACTGCCGCCGACCTGCACCCGGCCGAGGAAACGATGCTTGTCGAACACCGTGGTCAAGCCTTTGACCAGTGCCGTGCCGTAGAGCAGGTTGCTGTCGGAACCCAAACCTTCCTTGGCCACTTTGGATTCGAATTGCAGCCGATAGCCGTTATGCGGGTCGATGCGGTTATCGCTTTTGAGGTACGAATGGCTCACGCCAGGCATCAGCAAGGTACTGAGTCCCGAGTCGTCGCCCAGTTGGTAATCCTCGCGTTGCCACTTCAGCGATACCACCCGTTGCCAACCGCTGGGCAACTTGCTGTGCCACTCGGGGCCGAGGGTCAATAGTTTGCTGTGGCTTTCCTTATCGGCGATTTCTTCATTCTGGTAGCCACCGGCAAAACGCAGTTTGTCGGTCAGTGGCGGGTCCAGCGGAATATCGTAGAACAGCCCGACGTTCTGCCGAGGTGCAGAGACTTCGGTTTCCCAGCCATAACTGTGCCCTTGGGCGTTGACCCAATGCCGGGTCCAGTTGGCCTTGGCCCGTGGACCCACGTCGGTGGAAAAGCCCAGGCCGAGCCCCATGGTCCGTGGCTTGCGGGTTTCGAGCTTGACGTCCACCGGGATCACATCTTCCTTCGATGCCGTTGGCGCCGCGTCCACCCGCACGCCTTCGAAGTAGCCGCTCGATTGCAGGTTCTGATTGAGCTCGGCAATCAGTTCCGAGTCATACGGCGTTCCGGCCTTGAAGGGCACCATGCGTTGCAGCAGCTCGTCATCGAACGGCGTATCGCCCTCGAAACTGACTTTGCCCAAGGTATAGCGCGGACCACTTTCATAGATCAGTTCGATATCGGCGACGCCGGCCCGCGGGTCGACCGACAGTTTTGAACGGGTGAAGCGGCCGCTGAAAAAGCCATAACGCGAAGCCTGATTCTGGATCAGGCGCTTGGCGTCTTCGTAATGGCCATGATTGAGCACGGCACCGGGCTTGAGCACATCGCTTTTGGGAACCCGAAAGGCTTTAAGGGAGGCGGCCGGACCGTCGACTCGCACCGTGACATTGCGCAGATGCACCGGCTCGCCGGGGTCGACCGTAAGCACCAGGCGCGGTTTCTCACCACCCTTCACTTCGCTGTCGATGTGCGGCTGGTAATAACCCAAGGCCTGGGCAGCCTTGCGCGCCTGCTCTTCGGCGCCACGGCTGAAGCGCAGCAACGCCTGTTCGTCGCGATCGCCGAGGCTGCCGATGTAGCCTTCTATATTGGCTTTCAGCTCATCATTGGACGGTTTGACCCGCACATCCAATTCACTTTGAGCCAGCGCTGCGCAGCTGGTCATCAGCATCAGCACACCGCTGGTAATTCTTCCTGGAAACTTCATAGGCGCGGATGCTATCACGAGCTTGAGAGCGTGATAGAGCCTGACATGCCCGGAAAGTTCGGCACCTAGGCCGTTGCAGTGTGTAACACCTGGGGATTGGGGTGAAAAAACACGTGCTCGCGGATCGGTCCTACCGCGACCTCACCGATTTCTTCATAGCCTTGGCGCTTGTAGAACTCCAGATAACGCGGATTCCCGGTGTCGAGGATCACGCCCTGTGAGTTCTCATCCACCGCGCACCAGTTGTGCACGGCTTGCAGTAGTTGTTCGCCGAAATGCTTGCCCTGGAACTGCGGATGAACCCCCAGCAACGGCAATACGTGCACCGAGTCGTTCGGTACGCAGGCCTCCACGGCAGCGTGATACTCGAGGTAGCGACGGGTGCAGCGAAACCCCGTACTGAGCACCATGCGCAGGCGCCAGGCCCAACTTTCGGTGACCCCAAGACGACGTTGCGGCGGTGCGATCAGGGCGATGCCGATCAGGCGGTCGTTGACCAGCAGGCCGATGGCCGGCAGGTCCTGGAGAAAATGCTGGGTCACCAGTTCGCGCACGGTGGCGCGGACCCGCTGTTCGTAACCGGGGCGTTCGGCCTCGAACAGATAGCCGAAGGTCGGTTCGTGTCGATAAGCCTGGTACAGCAGCGAACGCGCTTCGCGGGCGTAGCCGCTGTCGAGCATATGAATATCGGCGATGGCGGTAGAAGTTTCGGGCATGACGGTTGATCTCCCCGGCACAGCTCGGATGGCTGCGCTCTTGTTGTTACGAGCTGATCGGCGCTGAAACAGTTCATTACAGATCCGCAATCAGTGTAGGCAATGAAATCGTCTTCGCGAGTAACCTGAACTGGCCCGATTCCCACATGTCAGCTAGCATCGCCCTTTTGCCAGGACTGCCGACCATGAAGATCGTCTCCTTCAACATCAACGGGCTGCGCGCCCGTCCCCATCAGCTGGCGGCGCTGATCGAAAAGCACCAGCCCGATGTGATCGGCTTGCAGGAAACCAAGGTCCACGATGATCAGTTCCCGCTGGCCGAGGTACAGGCCCTGGGCTACCACGTGTATTTCCACGGGCAAAAAGGCCACTACGGCGTCGCCCTGCTCTCGCGCCAGGAGCCGTTGGCCCTGCACAAAGGTTTCGCCACCGACGAAGAAGACGCCCAGCGGCGCTTCATCTGGGGTACCTTCGCCGATGCCAACAGCGTGCCGGTGACCATCATGAACGGTTATTTCCCACAGGGCGAAAGCCGCGACCACCCGACCAAATTCCCGGCCAAGGAACGTTTCTACGGTGATTTGCAGCAACTGCTGGAAAGCCAGTTCAAGAACGATCAGCCGCTGGTGGTGATGGGCGACGTGAACATTTCCCCGGAAGACTGCGACATCGGCATCGGCCCGGACAACATGAAGCGCTGGCTGAAAACCGGTAAATGCAGCTTCCTGCCCGAAGAGCGCGAGTGGATGGCCCGCCTGAAAAACTGGGGCCTGGTCGACAGTTTCCGTCACCTGAACCCGGACGTGGCCGACACCTTCAGCTGGTTCGACTACCGCAGCCGTGGTTTCGAAGACGAGCCCAAGCGCGGCCTGCGTATCGACCTGATCCTTGCCTCCCACGGCTTGCTGCCACGGGTGAAGGCCGCGGGTGTGGACTACGAACTGCGCGGCATGGAAAAACCTTCGGACCATGCGCCGATCTGGCTTGAATTGAGCTGATTCTGGACCAACCACTAACCCCTGTGGGAGCGAGCTTGCTCGCGATGAGGGAGTGTCAGTCGACATCATTGTCACTGAACCACCGCCCTCGCGAGCAAGCTCGCTCCTACAAGTGTCATTTTTCGGAAACCTTACTGACTTAATCTCCCGGCACCCCCTTTGGCTATTTAAGGTGCCGGCATGATGCTGCGCGTGTTGTTCCTGTTGATGCTGTGCGTGGGCTTGCCACCGGCGGCCTCGGCCGGCGACTTGCCGATACCCGACCACGGCCCCGTGTTGCGCATCCAGGGTTCCAACACCATCGGCGCGGCATTGGGACCGGCGCTGGTCGAGGGCCTGCTGAGCGAGCAAGGCCTGCGCAAGATTCACCGCGAAACCCCGGACACCGCCAACGAACTGCGCATTGTCGCTGAAACCGTTCAGGGTCGCCGGGTCGTGGTGGAGGTGGCAGCCCATGGTTCCAGCACCGGCTTCACTGCGCTGAAAGCAGCCAGCGCCGATCTTGCCGCCTCGTCGCGCCCGATCAAAGACAACGAACTGGCCAGCCTGCAATCCCTCGGCGACCTGAAAAGTCCGAGCGCCGAACAGGTCATTGCCATCGATGGCCTGGCAATCATCCTTCATCCGGATAATCCGCTGAACCAACTGGACACCGCGCAACTGGCGCGCATTTTCAGTGGCGAGGTGAAAACCTGGGAAGACCTCGGTGGCCGCGGCGGGCCGATTCATCTCTATGCACGGGATGATCAGTCCGGGACTTACGACACCTTCAAGGAACTGGTGCTCAGTGGTCGTGGGAAAACCCTGAGCAGCGCGGCGAAGCGTTTCGAGTCCAGCGAACAACTGTCCGATGCGGTCAGCGCTGACCCGCAAGGCATCGGTTTCATCGGTTTGCCCTACGTGCGCCGGGCCAAAGCCGTGGCCATTGTCGACGGTCAATCACAAGCCATGCTGCCGCTCAACAGCCTGATTGCCACGGAAGATTATCCGCTGTCCCGTCGATTGTTTTTCTACCTGCCACCCAACGAGAAAAATCCCTGGGCCCAAGCGCTGGTGGCCTTTGCCCAGAGCACCAAGGGTCAGGCCATTGTCGCCGCCAACGGATTTATTGCCCAAACCGTCCAGGCCATGGCCGTCGCGCCGAATGCGCTGATGCCCGAGGGCTATCAGGCCCTGAGTCGACATGCTCAACGGCTATCGGTGAATTTCCGCTTCGAAGAAGGCAGCGCCACCTTGGACAACAAAGCCCGACAGGACCTGTGGCGAGTGCTCGACTATATAAAGCAGCACGACAAAACCAATGACCAGGTAACACTGGTGGGCTTTGGCGATGCCAAGAGTGACCCGGCGCGCGCCGATTTGTTGTCGAAACTGCGAGCCATGGCGGTGCGGCGGGAGTTGGTGAAGAGCGGCGTGGTGTTTCGCGAGATCCGCGGGTTTGGCGCAGAGATGCCGGTGGCGGCCAATAGCGCCGATGAGGGGAGGATCAAGAATCGGCGGGTTGAGGTTTGGGTGTATTGAATTGAGCCCCGAACAATGTGACTGAGAGCTTACTGTGGCGAGGGGGCTTGTCGGAACGCCGCACCGCCACAAAAGCTCACTGACTACAAAGACTCTGCATTGTCAGTGCCCGCTACGCAGCATCTCTTTCGGCACATATTTGCCGATTTCAAACTTGCCGATCGCCGCACGGTGCACTTCGTCCGGGCCGTCGGCCAGGCGCAGGGTGCGCTGCATCGCGTACATGTAGGCCAGCGGGAAATCGTTGGAAACCCCTGCCCCGCCATGGATCTGGATCGCCCGGTCGATCACCCGCAATGCCACGTTTGGCGCGACGACCTTGATCTGCGCGATCTCGCTTTTCGCCACCTTGTTGCCTACGGTGTCCATCATGTACGCCGCTTTCAAAGTCAGCAGGCGTGCCATGTCGATTTCCATCCGCGAGTCGGCGATCTTGTCGACGTTACCGCCCAAGCGCGCCAGAGGCTTGCCGAACGCGGTGCGGCTCACCGAGCGCTTGCACATCAGTTCCAGCGCACGCTCGGCCATGCCGATCGAACGCATGCAGTGGTGAATCCGGCCAGGGCCAAGGCGACCTTGAGCGATTTCGAAGCCGCGCCCTTCGCCCAACAGGACGTTTTCGTACGGCACCCGCACGTTTTCGAAATGCACTTCGGCGTGCCCATGAGGCGCGTCGTCGTAACCGAACACCGGCAGTGGACGCACGATCTTCACACCGGGCGTGTCCACCGGCACCAGAATCATCGAGTGCTGGGCGTGGCGCGGTGCATCGGGATTGCTCAGGCCCATGAAAATCAGGATTTTGCAGCGCGGGTCGCAAGCACCCGAGGTCCACCATTTCTTGCCATTGATCACCCACTCGTCACCATCGCGCACTGCGCGGGCGGCCATGTTGGTGGCGTCGGAGGACGCAACGTCCGGTTCGGTCATCGCGAACGCCGAGCGGATCTCGCCGCGCAGCAGCGGTTCGAGCCAGCGTTGTTTCTGCTCTTCGTTGGCGTAACGCACCAGCACTTCCATGTTGCCGGTGTCCGGTGCCGAGCAGTTGAACGGCTCTGGCCCCAGCAGCGAGCGGCCCATGATTTCCGCCAGCGGCGCATATTCGAGGTTGGTCAGGCCGGCACCGAGCTCGGACTCAGGCAGAAACAAATTCCACAGGCCTTCAGCCTTGGCCTTGAGCTTGAGCTCTTCCATGATCGCGGTCGGCTGCCAGCGATCGCCCTCGGCGACCTGACGCTCGAACACGGCTTCGGCGGGATAAACGTAAGTGTCCATGAACGCTGTTACGCGCTCACGCAGTTCCTGAACCTTGGGCGAATAAGCGAAATCCATGAGCGAGATACCTTCTTGGGGGAGGTTGTTTTAGGTCATGTATCGATGCTAGAACAGCGTTGATAATTTACCTAGCCTATTCTCGGCGTGTATAAACATTCATCACCGATATATGATCGACTGATCGTCACGGTCAGTCCGCCCACACATTAAGAGAGCCGCGTAATGAATCTGAGCAAGGTCGATCTCAACCTTTTCATCGTCTTCGACGCGATCTATACCGAAGCCAACCTGACCCGTGCCGGGCAGATTGTCGGCATCACCCAGCCGGCGGTGTCGAACGCACTGGCGCGGCTGCGCGAGACCTTCAACGACCCGCTGTTCGTGCGCACCGCCCAGGGCATGGTGCCGACGCCCATGGCCCAGAACATCATCGGCCCGGTGCGCAACGCGCTCTCGCTGCTGCGCGTGTCTGTGCAGGAGAGCCGCATTTTCAACCCGCAGCAAGCGGTCAAGACCTATCGCATCAGCATGACCGACCTTACCGAAGCGGTGATCCTGCCGCCGCTGTTCCAGCGTCTACGCCGCCTGGCGCCGACGGTGATCATCGAAAGCTTCCTGTCCAAACGCCGTGAAACCACCAAGGAACTGGCGGCCGGACGCCTGGACTTCGCGGTCGATGCGCCGCTCAACACCGACCCGCAGGTGCGTCACGTCAAATTGATGGAAGACCGCTACGTGTGCGCCATGCGCAAGGGGCATCCGCTGGCGGGCAAGGAGAAACTCACGCTGGATGATTACCTGGGCCTGACCCACATCCATATTTCCAGCCGTCGCAGCGGCCTCGGCTATGTCGACCTGGCGCTGGGCAAGATGGGCATCCAGCGCAAGATCGCCCTGCGCTCCCAGCATTACCTGATGGCCTCGCAAGTATTGCAGCAGACGGACATGGTCATGACCGTGCCGGAACGCTTTGCCCGCCGCAACGACCTGCACGCCTTTTATCTGCCGGTCAACGATGTACCGCCGGTGGAAACCCACCTTTACTGGCACGAAAGCACTGACCAGGACCCGGCGAACCGCTGGATGCGCGAGCAAATGATCGAGTTGTGCCAGCAGGTGACGGCGCAGGAGAAAAAGCTCGAGAAGGTGTAGGGCTTTATACCGCGGAGACTTCTTCGCGAGCAGGCTCGCTTGTATGTTTAGACTTGAAGGGGTGGGTGGGACTAAAGCTCGTCATCTGACTCTGACCAGTACAGACCGTGGGAGACTTCGTCCCACCCCTTCACCTAATGCGCCGATAAGGAATGCATCGGCTCGGACCGACGATAGAAACAAGCCAGCGCAACGGTGAACCCCAACAAGTCTTTAAACCCTAGCTCGGAGGGTGGGCCATGACAATCCTTGATTCTCAGGTGGTCGTTGGTGTGGATGTGGCGAAGGACGAGATTGTTATCTATCGATCCGACCTGGAACGAACCCGAAATGTCGCGAACAAGCGATCAGCCCTGAAGCAATGGCTCAAGACGCTACCTGCGAACAGCGCTATCGCGCTTGAAGCGACCAATATCTATCACCTTGATACAACGGAAATAGCCCATGAAATGGGCCATGACGTTTATGTCATCGATGGCTGTCGCCTCAACAAATACCGCGACGGAATAGGCATGAGGGCGAAAACAGATGCCTTGGATGCCGAACTGCTGGCGCGTTACTTGAGCAGGGAGTCCGACAGACTGAGGATCTGGAGTCCTCCGCCGAAGGCTTACACCCAACTCAAAAGCCTGCTTCGTCGCCGGGCTCAGTTGGTCCGGGGCTGTGTCGCACTCAAGCAAAGCTGGAAAAACGAACCCCTGCTCAAAGAACAGTTCAAGCAGCTTCTGGCCGCCATTGCCCAGTTCGAAAAAACGATTCAGAAAACACTCAAGGAGATTGCTGAGGACGCCGGGATGCAGGATCAGGTGAAGCGCTGCCAGGCCGTCGAGGGTGTCGGGCTCCTGACAGCCACAGCAGCGGCCACAGCGTTTTTGCGTGGAAAATTTGCTAACAGCGACGAATACGTGGCCTTCCTCGGCATGGATCCGCGGGTGAGGCAGTCAGGACAAAAGGATCAAAGGCGTCGACTCTCCAAGCGAGGAGACTCGGAGTTCCGGCGCCTGTTTCACAACAGCGCCATGGCCGCCAGCCGTTCGCCGATCTGGAAACCGTACTACGAGAGTTATCTGGCCAGAGGCCTAAAAGGTACTCAAGCCTTGGTTATCCTGGCACGCAAGCTGGCCAGAGTGATGTTCGCGTTGATGAAAAACCAAAGTGAATACAAGCCTAATTCTATGCTTGGGGGTTCCCCCCAAACATAGAATCTCCCACAGGGAATCTTCGTAGTACAAAGATTTCGTGCTCACAGCAGATCCGATGTGTGCGAGCCTGCTCGCGAAGTGGCCCGCAAGAACACTGAAAATTCACATCGCTTGACGTAAACGTCAACCTGCCATTAGCTTAGCGCCATGACCTTTTGCGAGCGCTTCCATGAGCAGCCAGACCTACAGCATTTCCGACCTCGCCCGCGAGCTCGACATCACCACCCGCGCCATTCGCTTTTATGAAGAGCAAGGCCTGCTCAGCCCAGAGCGCCGGGGCCAGGAACGCATTTACTCGCCCCGCGACAAGGTCAGCCTGAAGCTGATCCTGCGGGGCAAACGCATCGGTTTCTCGTTGGCCGAATGCCGCGAGCTGATCGAGCTTTACGATCCGTCCAGCGGTAACACCAAACAGTTGCACAGCATGCTGGCAAAAATCAGCGAGCGTCGGGAACAGCTGGAGCAGCAGTTGCTGGACATCGAACAGATGAAACTGGAGCTGGACACTGCCGAAGAACGCTGCGTGCAGGCGTTGGAGCAGACGCTCAAAAGCCAGGAAGTCATTCAATAAAACCCGCCCCCTTGTAGGAGCGAGCTTGCTCGCGATGGTCGTTAACGATAACGCGTGCCTGCTGGATAAACGCGGTGCCTGGGAGTCCATCGCGAGCAAGCTCGCTCCTACAGGGTTTACTGTTCATTCAGACAAATAAAACAGGTCGAACCCCATGCCCCTCCCCACCCACGTACGCATAGTCGAAGTCGGCCCACGCGACGGCCTGCAAAACGAAGCCCAGCCCATCAGTGTTACCGACAAGGTGCAACTGGTCGATGCACTGACCGCAGCCGGGCTCGGCTATATAGAAGTCGGCAGTTTCGTTTCGCCCAAGTGGGTGCCGCAAATGGCCGGCTCCGCCGATGTCTTTGCTCAAATCCAACGCAAACCGGGCGTGGTTTATGGCGCGCTCGCACCCAATCTGCGCGGTTTTGAAGATGCCCTTGCCGCCGGAGTCAAGGAAGTGGCCGTGTTCGCGGCGGCGTCCGAGGCGTTTTCCCGGCGCAATATCAACTGCTCGATCAGCGAAAGCCTGGAGCGTTTCGCGCCGATCATGGACGCCGCGAAACAACACGGGATTACCGTGCGCGGGTATGTGTCCTGTGTGCTGGGCTGCCCCTATGAAGGTAACGTCTCCCCGGAGCAGGTCGCCCTGGTCGCCCGCGAGCTGTACGCCATGGGCTGCTACGAGGTCTCGCTGGGGGACACCATCGGCACCGGCACCGCTGGCGCAACCCGGAAAATGTTTGAAGTGGTATCAAAGGATGTACCCCGGGAAAAACTCGCCGGGCACTTCCACGATACCTACGGTCAGGCCGTGGCCAACATCTACGCCAGTTTGCTGGAAGGCATCTCGGTGTTCGACAGTTCCATCGCGGGTCTCGGCGGCTGCCCCTATGCCAAGGGTGCCAGCGGGAACGTCGCGACCGAAGACGTGGTTTACCTGCTCAACGGCCTGGGCATCGACACCGGAATCGACCTCGACGCCTTGATGATCGCCGGTCAGCAGATTTGCACCGTACTGGGTCGCCCTACCGGCTCCCGCGTGGCCAGGGCCCGCAGCGCACAGTGAGTGCGCTGAGTGTGTCCGGGTGTTACCGCACGGACTCAAACGTGGGCGTAAGCGAGTAACACGGAAACAAAATGTAGGGTTTTGCCTGAAGCGAAAAACCCTACTAAAACTCAAACCATTGATTTTAAAGACTTTTAAAAAGTTGGCACGGCTTCTGCTATATCTATCGCATAACAAGAATAAAAAAATTGCGGCAAACCTAATAAAAACAAGACGTAACGACTCTGACATAACAAAAACAACACGGCAGAGACGCAGCTAACAGATTTTTTTGGAGAAGATGTGCTTTTCAGGGTGCTTTTCGGAGTGACCCGCAACCGGGCAGAGAATAATAAAACTACCTTCAGGTAGCTCCCGAACTGGTTGGATCGCTTAGCGAGAAAGTAGATCAGCGCTCAAAAAAATACGTTTGCTCTTGATCCCGGATGGGGATCGCCAAAAACAGCTGTAAAGGGCAACGGTTGCCAAAAACAACAACAGACCGACCCTCAATAATAAAAAAAGAGCACGCGCAACGACAAATTAAAGGGGAGCTTCGGCTCCCCTTTGTGCTGTCTGGCATTTGAGATTTCCGATGCGCCCTTTGTAGGAGCGAGCTTGCTCGCGAAGAACTCAAGGGCACCGCGTTTATCCAGGCTGCACGCGTTATCGTTGACGCTCTTCGCGAGCAAGCTCGCTCCTACAGGGGCCTTGTCAGCCCAGCTTGCTTTGCAATTCCTCGACACTGATCTCGCGCATGCGGAATTTCTGAATCTTGCCTGTTACCGTCATCGGAAACTCCTCGACGAATTTGAAGTAACGCGGCGTCTTGAAGTGTGCGATGCGCTCCTTGCACCAGGTTTGCAGCTCTTGCTCGGTGGCGCTGTGGCCGGGGTGAAACTTGATCCAGGCGACGATCTCTTCGCCGTAACGAGAGCAAGGAATGCCGATCACCTGCACGTCGGCAACGGCTGGATGAGTGAAGAAAAACTCTTCGAGCTCCCGCGGGTAAATGTTCTCACCGCCACGGATGATCATGTCCTTGTTGCGCCCGGCAATGCACACATAACCCTCGTCGTTCATGCTCGCCAGGTCCCCGGTGTGCATCCACCCGGCCTGATCGATCGCTTCTGCCGTGCCTTCGGGGTTATTCCAGTAGCCCAGCATCACGCTGTAACCGCGGGTGCACAGCTCACCGATGGTGCCACGCGGCACCAGGTTGCCCGCTTCGTCGATGATTTTGCTTTCAAGTTGCGGCTGGGTACGACCAACGGTGGTCACGCGCAGTTCCAGGTCGTCTGAAGGACCGGTCTGCAATGACACCGGACTGGTTTCCGTCATTCCGTAGGCAATTTGCACTTCGCTCATGTGCATTTCGCTGATGACCCGGCGCATCACCTCGATAGGACAGGTTGCGCCCGCCATGATCCCCGTGCGCAGGCTCGACAGGTCGAATTCGGCACGTTGCGGCTGATCGAGCATGGCGATGAACATGGTCGGCACGCCGTACAGTGCGGTGGCCTTTTCTTCGGCGACGGTGCTCAGGGTCAGCAGCGGATCGAAGGCATCGTTGGGGTAAATCATCGTGCTGCCATGGGTGATGCAGCCGAGGTTGCCCATGACCATGCCGAAACAGTGATATAGCGGCACCGGGATCACCAGGCGATCGGCCGCCGTCAGGCCCAGGCTTTCGCCAACCATGTAACCGTTATTGAGAATGTTGTAGTGACTGAGGGTCGCGCCCTTGGGAAAACCGGTGGTGCCAGAGGTGTACTGGATGTTCACCGCCTGGTCGAAATGCAGGCTTTCCTGACGCTCGCGCAATTGTTCAGGGGACACACCGCCAGCCAGATCCGTCAGTTGCGACCACGGCAGGAAACCGCTGGGCGGCTGCACATCCAGGCTGATCACGCCGCGCAACTCCGGCAACCGCTCGCTGAGCAATTTGCCGATGGACTGCTCCGCCAGTTCCGGCACCAGGCCCTGCAACATGGCGTGATAGTTGGAAGTCTTGAAGGCCCCGGCGCAGACCAGCCACTGGCAACCGGATTGCTTCAAGACATACTCGAGCTCGGAACTGCGGTAGGCCGGATTGATGTTGACCAGGATCACGCCGATTTTCGCCGTGGCAATCTGAGTGATGCACCACTGCGCGCAGTTCGGTGCCCAGATGCCGAGGCGGTCTCCTGCTTGCAGCCCCAGCGCCAGCAGTGCCCTGGCGTGCAGGTCCGCAGCCTGCGCCAATTGCCGCCAGGTGTAGCGCAGCTGTTGATGGTGCACCACCAGCGCCTCCCCGTCCGGGTATTGCGCGGCGGTGTTATCGAACGCCTGGCCGATGGTCATCGCCAACAAGGCTTTGTCCTGGGAACCACGGGTATAACTGCGTTGCGGGCTTGCACTGGGTTGATCCATGACGACCCCTATTGTCTTTATTTATGGGCTACCGGCGGATACCTGGATCTGTAGGAGCGAGCTTGCTCGCGATGGAGGTCAACGATGACGCGTACAGCCTGAAAAATGCGTCGCCTTCAAGTTCATCGCGAGCAAGCTCGCTCCTACAGAATTGGTCCGCTGTTCTATCTTGAACTGGCTCTACTCTCGCTCAAGTTGACGTTAACGTAAAGGGTGATTGACAGCCATTCGTCACAGGCTTACGTTAACGTAAAGGTGAGAACCCAATCACGGCCCTCCCCGCCCTACAAAAAAGCCAAAAGGTGACCCATGAGCTACCCATCCCTGAACTTTGCCCTCGGTGAAACCATCGACATGCTGCGCGATCAGGTTCAGTCCTTCGTCGCCAAAGAGATCGCCCCGCGCGCCGCTCAGATCGACATCGACAACCTGTTCCCCGCCGACCTGTGGCGCAAATTCGGCGACATGGGCCTGTTGGGTATCACCGTACCGGAAGAGTACGGCGGCGCTGGCCTGGGTTACCTGGCTCACGTCGTCGCAATGGAAGAAATCAGCCGTGGCTCGGCCTCGGTGGCCCTGTCCTACGGTGCGCACTCCAACCTGTGCGTCAACCAGATAAACCGCAACGGCAACCACGAGCAGAAATCCAAATACCTGCCGAAACTGATCAGCGGCGAGCACATCGGCGCCCTGGCCATGAGCGAACCGAACGCCGGTTCCGACGTGGTCTCGATGAAACTGCGCGCCGACAAACGCGGCGACAAGTACGTGCTCAACGGCAGCAAGACCTGGATCACCAACGGCCCGGACGCCAACACCTACGTGATCTACGCCAAGACCGATCTGGAAAAGGGCCCCCACGGCATCACCGCCTTCATCGTCGAGCGCGACTGGAAAGGCTTCAGCCGCAGCAACAAGTTCGACAAACTCGGTATGCGCGGCTCGAACACCTGTGAACTGTTTTTCGATGACGTCGAAGTGCCGGAAGAAAACATCCTCGGCGTACTCAACGGCGGCGTGAAAGTGCTGATGAGCGGCCTCGACTACGAGCGCGTCGTGCTCTCCGGTGGCCCGACCGGGATCATGCAGGCGTGCATGGACCTGATCGTGCCGTACATCCATGACCGCAAGCAGTTCGGCCAGAGCATTGGCGAATTCCAGCTGATCCAGGGCAAGGTCGCCGACATGTACACCCAGCTCAATGCCAGCCGCGCTTACCTGTATGCGGTGGCCCAGGCCTGCGAGCGTGGCGAAACCACGCGCAAGGACGCCGCCGGCGTGATCCTCTACAGTGCCGAACGCGCAACGCAAATGGCCCTCGACGCGATCCAGATTCTAGGGGGCAACGGCTACATCAACGAATTCCCTGCTGGTCGTCTGCTGCGTGACGCCAAGCTGTACGAAATCGGTGCCGGCACCAGTGAGATCCGTCGCATGCTGATCGGTCGTGAACTGTTCAACGAAACCCGCTGAGACGGAGCTGCCCATGGCTACCCTGCACACCCAGCTCAACCCCCGTTCAGCGGAGTTCGCCGCCAACAGCGCGGCGATGCTCAAACAGGTCGACGCCCTGCATACCCTGCTCGCCCAAGTGGCGCAAGGTGGCGGCCCGAAGGCCCAGGAACGCCACACCTCGCGGGGCAAGCTGCTGCCTCGCGAGCGCATCAACCGCTTGCTTGATCCGGGTTCACCATTTCTGGAAATCAGCCAACTGGCTGCTTACGAGGTGTACGGCGAAGACGTCCCCGCCGCAGGCGTGATTGCCGGGATCGGCCGCGTGGAGGGCGTCGAGTGCATGATCGTCGCCAACGACGCCACGGTCAAAGGTGGCTCGTACTACCCACTGACCGTGAAAAAACACCTGCGCGCCCAGACCATCGCCCAGCAGAACCGCCTGCCTTGCATCTATCTGGTGGACTCTGGCGGTGCCAACCTGCCACGTCAGGATGAAGTGTTTCCGGACCGCGAGCACTTCGGGCGGATCTTCTTCAACCAGGCCAACATGAGCGCCATGGGCATCCCGCAGATTGCCGTGGTCATGGGTTCCTGCACCGCTGGCGGCGCGTATGTACCGGCGATGGCCGACGAAGCAATCATGGTCCGCGAACAGGCGACCATCTTTCTCGCCGGCCCGCCGCTGGTGAAAGCCGCGACCGGTGAAGTGGTCAGTGCCGAAGACCTTGGTGGGGCCGATGTGCACTGCAAGATTTCCGGAGTGGCCGACCATTACGCCGAGAGCGATGAGCACGCGCTGGCGCTGGCCCGTCGCAGCGTCGCCAACCTCAACTGGCGCAAGCAAGGTGAGGTTCAGCAACGCACGCCGATCGCCCCGCTCTACAGCAGCGATGAGTTGTACGGTGTGGTCCCGGCCGACGCCAAGCAACCGTTTGACGTACGCGAAGTGATTGCGCGTCTGGTGGATGGTTCGGTGTTCGACGAGTTCAAGGCGCTGTTCGGGACCACGCTGGTCTGCGGTTTCGCCTACCTGCACGGTTACCCGATCGCGATCCTCGCCAACAACGGCATCCTGTTTGCCGAAGCGGCGCAGAAAGGCGCGCACTTCATCGAGCTGGCGTGCCAGCGCGGTATCCCGCTGCTGTTCCTGCAGAACATCACCGGCTTCATGGTCGGCCAGAAATACGAAGCCGGCGGCATCGCCAAGCACGGCGCGAAACTGGTGACGGCGGTAGCTTGCGCCAAGGTGCCGAAGTTCACCGTGATCATCGGCGGCAGCTTCGGCGCCGGCAACTACGGCATGTGTGGCCGCGCCTACGATCCGCGCTTCCTGTGGATGTGGCCGAACGCACGCATCGGCGTGATGGGTGCCGAACAGGCGGCCGGCGTGCTGGTGCAGGTCAAGCGTGAGCAGGCCGAGCGCAGTGGCCAGGGTTTCAGCGCCGAGCAGGAAGCCGAGATCAAGCAACCGATCCTCGACCAGTACGAAGAACAGGGTCACCCCTACTATTCCAGCGCGCGCTTGTGGGACGACGGTGTCATCGACCCGGCCCAGACCCGCGAAGTATTGGCCCTGGCCTTGTCCGCGTCGTTGAACGCGCCAATCGAACCGAGCCGCTTCGGCGTGTTCCGGATGTGATTTTCTGTGGGTGCGGGCTTGTGTGGCGAGGGAGCTTGCTCCCGTTCGATTGCGTAGCAATCGTAAAATCGTTTCGCGAGCAAGCCCGCTCCCACAAGGACCGTGGAGACGGACGAATATGAGCGACTTCAACACCCTCGAACTGCTGACCGACCCCCGTGGTTTTGCCACGCTGTGGCTCAGCCGTGAAGAAAAGAACAACGCCTTCAATGCCGAAATGATCCGCGAGCTGATCCTTGCCCTCGACAAAGTCGCGAGCGATGCCAGCCTGCGGTTTCTGATCGTGCGCGGTCGCGGCAAACATTTCAGCGCCGGTGCCGATCTGGCATGGATGCAGCAATCGGCCGAACTCGATTACGCCACCAACCTCGATGACGCCCGGGAACTCGCGGAGTTGATGTACAACCTGGCCAAGCTGAAAGTCCCGACCCTGGCTGTAGTGCAAGGCGCAGCCTTTGGCGGTGCGCTAGGCCTGATCAGTTGCTGCGACATGGCCATTGGTGCCGATGACGCGCAATTCTGCCTTTCGGAAGTACGCATCGGCCTGGCGCCGGCGGTGATCAGCCCGTTCGTGGTGCAAGCCATTGGCGAGCGCGCTACCCGGCGTTATGCCTTGACCGCTGAGCGCTTCGGTGGCCAACGGGCACGGGAAATCGGTTTGTTGTCGGAGAGCTATCCGCCGGCGGAACTGGAACAGAAAGTCGAGCAGTGGATCGACAACCTGTTGCTCAACAGTCCAGCCGCGATGCGCGCCAGCAAGGATCTGCTGCGCGAAGTCGGCGATGGTTCGCTGAACCCGGCACTGCGCCGCTACACCGAAAACGCCATCGCCCGCATCCGCGTCAGTTCCGAAGGCCAGGAAGGCTTGCGTGCGTTCCTGCAAAAACGTCCGCCAAGCTGGCAAGCACAAACCACCAAGGAGCCCCGTTGATGAGCGCACCTGTCCTCACCACCCTGCTGGTGGCCAACCGTGGCGAAATCGCTTGCCGGGTCATGCGTACGGCCAAGGCGCTGGGCCTGACTACCGTGGCCGTTCACAGCGCCACCGACCGTGACGCCCGGCACAGCCGCGAAGCCGATATTCGCGTTGACCTGGGCGGCAGTAAAGCCGCCGACAGCTATCTGCAGATCGACAAACTGATCGCCGCTGCCAAGGCCAGCGGTGCCCAGGCGATTCATCCCGGCTATGGCTTTCTGTCGGAGAACGCCGGGTTCGCCCGCGCCATCGAAGCGGCCGGCCTGATTTTCCTTGGCCCGCCCGCCTCGGCCATTGATGCCATGGGCAGTAAGTCCGCCGCCAAAGCCCTGATGGAAACCGCCGGCGTGCCGTTGGTACCGGGTTATCACGGCGAAGCCCAGGACCTGGAAACCTTCCGCGCCGCCTGCGAACGCATCGGCTACCCAGTACTGCTCAAGGCCACCGCCGGTGGTGGCGGCAAAGGCATGAAGGTGGTCGAGGACGTCAGCCAACTGGCCGAAGCCCTGGCCTCGGCACAGCGTGAGGCGCAGTCGTCGTTCGGCGACTCGCGGATGCTGGTGGAGAAATACCTGCTCAAGCCACGTCACGTGGAAATCCAGGTGTTCGCCGACCAACACGGCAACTGCCTGTACCTCAATGAGCGCGACTGCTCGATTCAACGGCGACACCAAAAAGTCGTCGAAGAAGCCCCGGCGCCGGGCTTGAGCCCGGAACTTCGGCGCGCCATGGGTGAAGCCGCCGTGCGTTCGGCCCAGGCCATTGGCTATGTCGGTGCTGGCACCGTGGAGTTTTTGCTGGATGCGCGGGGCGAGTTCTTCTTCATGGAGATGAACACCCGCCTGCAAGTGGAACACCCGGTCACCGAAGCCATCACCGGCCTCGACCTGGTGGCCTGGCAGATTCGCGTGGCACGCGGCGAAGCGTTACCGATGACCCAGGATCAGGTGCCGCTGGTAGGGCACGCGATCGAAGTGCGGTTGTATGCCGAAGACCCGGGCAATGATTTCCTGCCGGCGACTGGTCGTCTGGAGCTCTATCGCGAATCCGCCCAAGGACCGGGGCGTCGAGTGGACAGCGGCGTTGAAGAAGGTGATGAGATTTCGCCATTCTACGACCCGATGCTCGGCAAGCTGATTGCCTGGGGCGAGGACCGTGAACAGGCACGCTTGCGCCTGCTGAGCATGCTGGACGAATTCGCCATCGGCGGGCTGAAGACCAACATCAATTTCTTGCGGCGCATTATCGGTCATCCGGCGTTCGCCGCTGCCGAACTCGATACCGGCTTCATTCCACGCTATCAGGAACAGTTGCTGCCGGCGTCAGCGGAACTCAGTGAGGATTTCTGGCAAGCCGCCGCCCAGGCGTTTGCCCAGAGCCAGCCCCATGCAACCCGCGCCGATGACCCGAGTTCGCCGTGGGCTGCCCCTAACGGGCTGCGTGCCGGCTTGCCGAGAGAAATTACCCTGCACCTAAGTTGTGAAGGTCAGGACCGTGCGCTGACGCTGGGCGACATCCATGCCCACAGCGCACGCCTCAAGGGCGAGCAACTGCTGACCGAGCACGAAGGCGTGCGCCGTCAGCACAGGGCCATACGCCGTGGCGAATATGTATACCTGCAGTGGAATGGCGAATTGCGCCGCATCGAGTCTTACGACCCAATCAGCGCCGTCGAGGCCAGCCACAGTCATCAGGGCGGGCTCACCGCACCAATGAACGGCAGCATCGTCCGCGTATTGGTGGAGGCTGGGCAATCGGTCGAAGCCGGGGCGCAATTGGTGGTACTGGAAGCGATGAAGATGGAGCACAGCATTCGCGCGCCCCATGCCGGCGTGATCAAGGCGCTGTACTGCCAGGAAGGCGAGATGGTCAGCGAAGGCAGTGCGCTGGTCGAACTGGAAGAAGCGTGAAATGAAGATCGGTCCTACGCACTGCGTGGACCGATCTGATCAGAACCTGGCTGTTGCCTGAACCACTACGCCGATGATTCGACATTCGTCGGCGTACAAGGCTTTCGGATACGTCGGATTGAGCGGGACCAGATAACGCTGCCCGCCCTCTTCGATCAACTTGCGAAAAGTCGCTTCGGCGCTGTCCGGCCACTGGGCAATGACCAGTTTGCCGGGCACCGCTTCCACCTCCGGGTCCACCAGGATCAGCATGCCTTCCGCAATGCTGATGCCATTGGGTGCGGTCATCGCATCGCCCGCCACTTTCAACCAGAATGCCCGCCCCCGGGCGTGGTAATCGGACACCTCATAGAGCTCTTTTGCGTACACCGCGACCTCACCGTCGCGCACTTCGGCAGGTTCGCGCCAGTCACTGATCGGGTAGCGAAAGTACGGGTTGTACTTCTGTGCCAGGGGAATTTCATCATCCGTTGACGCCTGCGGTTCCCGGATCACCAGCGCCACTTCGAGAAATTCAAGACCCAGCGCCCGCAGCACACGGTTCATGTCTTCGATGCCGGGTTCACGACGTTTGTTGAGCCAGTGGCCAATGCCGCCCTGGGACATCCCGAGGCGCTCGGCGAGTATCTCTTGAGTGATTTTGAGTTCACTCATCTTGGCCTTGACCAATTCAATCCATTTATCCATGTGCGGCACGATACGTGGGCGACTCCGGCCATCAAAACACATATTGTAGTATTTAATTTATCGTCACAAATACAGTTCGTATTAAGATCGATTCACGGATCTGAATCTAACACGGAGCTTGCCATCGCCATGAACCCACCTGCCAATGACCTGCCGGACTTCCAAATCGAAACTACCCTCACCTCCTCCCTGGACTCTGCGGCGGCACAACGCGCGCTGGACTACTACTTGAAACCTGCTGTTTCGGAGGAGGTGGCCGAGCCGCGTTTTTTTGATGTGAACCGCAGTATCAGCGGCGAAGAGGCGCTGGTCCATGCTTTGGACCTGTTGCGCTGTGCCGCTGCCACCGCGTACGAGTCAGCCAATCACCTGCACGGCGCAAACCGCGACCTGGCGTTTTCGACGGTGCACATGATCGACATGGCCAAAGCGATGGTCGATCGATCGCTGGAGAAGTATGAAAACGGTTGAGGTGAGTAGGCAAATCGAGAGGACAGGAAAGAATTTTCCTATCGAGCAGGTAAAAATATTTGACTTGCAAACGAGAATGATTATTATTGCAGTAACTGGTCGCGAGATCAGTCGATGGACCAGGTGACCTTAGGTCGGTCTCCTGGACTATCTCCTCATCAGGCTAATCACGGTTTTTGACCCGGCTTTTTGCCGGGTCTTTTTTTGTCCGCCGTATTTCGAATTTTTCCATAAGGCATCAATTGCACGGCGCTTTCCACTTTGCGTCTTTGTGCAAACGCTCACCCTGGTTATGACCTAACTCAATGAGTTCATTGGGAAACACAGTGATGAGGCAAGCCATCCCGATGCGGCCCGTCCCGCAATATCTGCCTTAGCGAAGGCGGGCCCTGCGTGTCGGACCCGCGGTTCAGCATGGATCAAGAAGGAAAATGCTGGTTGGCGATCGCCACCACTTCCTGCTCGGAGATCGGCGCAAGTGCCGCTACCGCCCACAGGTCATAGGCCGGATGGGCACGCTGGATCGGCAGCACCATGTCGAAGCCGGCCGCTTGCAGGGAGCCGGTCAGGACCTTCTTGGTGAAACCGCAACGGTGCGCCATGAACACGTTGCCGTTGGCCATGGCCGGGCGATGGCCGTAGAGGATGTCGATAGGCGCGATCGGGCCCGCCGGTGAAAGGTAGGCCTCGTCGGTCAGCTTGTCTTCGGCCACCAGGGCGCACACCGATTGCAAGTCCGGGCAAGTGATGATCACGAAGCCGCCAGGCTTGAGGACGCGCTTGAACTCCGCCAGGGCTACCGGCACTTCATGAGGATAGAGATGCTCGATGTTGTGGCTGGAGAACAGCGCATCCACTGAAGCGTCCTTGACCTGGGACATGTCGGTCATGGTGCCGACAATGTCCGGGTTGACACTCTCATCGATATCGAAGCGCAGCTCCTGCCACTGCTCCGAGGCGAAGCCCTTGGTCGTGCTGTTCTTGCTCTTTGGACCGCAACCTACATGGAGGAAGGTTTTCACAATCAGTTACTCGATCAAGGCCCTTGCCGGATGGCAAAAGGGGAAATGGGGGCATGTTCCGCTGGCCAATGCCTGCCAACGGACGCCCGCGCACACTAGGGGAAGTGCTGGGCAAGGGTCAAGGTCATGACAGCACAACGGCGTGCCGTTTGGTCAGCGCGCAAAGAATGGCGTCAACCATGAATGATGGCCATATGACATCTAATCATTACAGTCTGAGCCTATAACACAAAGATTTTTTATAACTAAAAACTTACAAAAGGCAAAAAGCCATCAAAAAAATTCTTAATGTTTTGACTGAATGTGTCGCTAATGACACGAGGGCTACCAAATTTTCGCCCAAGGCTACGGCGACAACGCTGGCAGCGCCGTAAATGACCCCTAAACAGGATGCGTTCATGAGCTTTATTTCTTCGTTGACCCCAGCGCAAGTCGCTGCCCTGAGTACAACCACCATTGCTGGGCTTGCGACCCAGGATATTGCTGCCTTGAGCACCGCTCAGATCGCCCAGATGACCGCTGCGCAGATCGCGGTCATCACCACGCCGAACATTGCCACGCTCTCGACCGCGCAGGTACCGGCACTGACGACCGCGCAGGTCGTAGCCCTGACCACCGCTCAGGTCACCGCACTGAAAACCACGCAGATCGCCGCGCTGACGACAACGCAAGTCGCCGCCTTCGAAGCGACGGATATCGCTGTGCTGCCGGTCGCCTCGCTCGCCAGCCTGACCACGGCCCAGACCGCCGCACTGACCACCGCACAGGTAGTCGCCCTGACCACTGCCCAGGTCGCCGCGCTGAAAACCACGCAAGTCGCAGCGCTGACCACCACACAAGTGGCGGCCTTGGAAACTGCCGATGTCGGCGCGCTGACGTCTGCCCAACTGGTAGCGTTGACCACTGCCCAGGTCGCAGCACTGACCACTGCACAAGTGGCGGCACTGAAACCGACCCAGATCAGTGTCATGGAAACCGCCGACGTGGCCGCCTTGACCACGGCTCAGGTGGTGGCCCTGACCACTGCCCAGGTCGCCGCGCTGAAAACCACCCAGCTCGCTGCCCTGACCACCGCCCAGGTGGCGGCCATCGAAACCGCTGACATCGCTGCCTTGCCAGCGGCCAGCATCGCCGCCCTGACCACCGCGCAGACCGCTGCCCTCACCACCGCTCAGGTCGTGGCCTTGACCACCGCCCAGGTCGCCGCGCTGAAACCGGCCCAGGTGGCAGCGTTGACCACCACGCAAGTGGCGGCCATGCAGGCCGTCGATGTCGCCGCGCTGACCACCGCCGGCGTCGTGGCCCTGACCACCGCTCAGGTCGCGGCACTGACCACCGCACAGGTGGCGGCACTGAAACCGACCCAGATCAGTGCCATGGAAACCGCCGACGTGGCCGCCTTGACCACCGCTCAGGTGGTAGCTCTGACCACCGCCCAGGTGGCGGCACTGACCACCGCGCAAGTGGCTGCTTTGACCACCGCGCAAGTGGCGGCCATCGAAACCGCTGACATCGCTGCCTTGCCAGTGGCCAGCGTCGCCGCGCTGACCACCGCGCAGGCCGCGGCCCTGACCACCGCCCAGGTCGTGGCCTTGACCACCGCCCAGGTGGCCGCGCTGAAACCGGCCCAAGTGGCTGCACTGACCACCACGCAAGTAGCGGCCATGCAGGCCGTCGATGTCGCCGCGCTGACCACCGCCAGCGTCGTCGCCCTGACCACCGCTCAAGTCGCGGCGCTGACCACCGCCCAGGTCGCGGCGCTGACCCCGGCTCAGATCGCGGCTATGGAAACCGCTGACGTGGCGGCGCTCACTACTGCTCAGGTCGTGGCGTTGACCACCGCTCAAGTGGCCGCTTTGACCACCGCGCAAGTAGCGGCCCTGACCACCACGCAAGTGGCGGCCATCGAAACCGCTGACATCGCTGCATTGACCACTGCGGGTGTCGTCGCCTTGAGCACTGCCCAAGTCGCGGCCCTGACCACCGCCCAGGTGGCGGCACTGAAACCGACCCAGATCAGCGCCCTGCAGACCGTCGATGTCGCGGCACTGACCACGGCTCAGGTCGTGGCCCTGACCACTGCCCAGGTGGCCGCATTGACCACCGCGCAAGTGGCTGCTTTGACCACCACGCAAGTGGCGGCCATGGAAACTGCCGATGTCGGCGCCCTGACTTCCGCTCAACTGGTAGCCTTGACCACCGCCCAGGTCGCAGCACTGACCACGGCACAAGTGGCGGCTCTGAAACCGACCCAGATCAGCGCCCTGCAGACTGTCGATGTCGCCGCGCTGACCACCGCCCAGGTGGTGGCCTTGACCACTGCCCAAGTGGCGGCACTGACCACCGCGCAAGTGGCTGCTTTGACCACCGCGCAAGTGGCGGCCATCGAAACCGCTGACATCGCTGCCTTGCCAGCAACCAGCGTCGCCGCCCTGACCACCGCGCAGACCGCTGCCCTGACCACCGCCCAGGTCGTGGCCTTGACCACCGCCCAAGTGGCGGCGCTGAAGGTGACCCAGATCGCAGCCCTGACCACCACGCAAGTGGCGGCCATGGAAACCGCCGATGTCGGCGCGCTGACGTCTGCCCAACTGGTAGCCTTGACCACTGCCCAGGTCGCGGCACTGACCACAGCACAAGTGGCGGCACTGAAACCGACCCAGATCAGTGCCATGGAAACCGCCGACGTAGCTGCCTTGACCACCGCTCAAGTCGTGGCCCTGAGCACCGCCCAGGTCGCGGCACTGACCACCGCCCAAGTGGCTGCTTTGACCACCACGCAAGTGGCGGCCATCGAAACCGCTGACATCGCCGCCTTGCCAGCAACCAGCGTCGCCGCGCTGACCGCCGCGCAGACCGCTGCCTTGACCACCGCCCAGGTTGTGGCCCTGACCACCGCCCAGGTGGCCGCGCTGAAACCGGCCCAAGTGGCTGCACTGACCACCACGCAAGTGGCGGCCATGGAAACCGCCGATGTCGGCGCGCTGACGTCTGCCCAAATGGTAGCGTTGACCACTGCCCAGGTCGCGGCACTGACCACGGCACAAGTGGCGGCACTGAAACCGACCCAGATCAGTGCCATGGAAACTGCCGATGTCGCGGCGTTGACCACCGCTCAGGTGGTGGCGTTGACCACCGCCCAGGTGGCGGCACTGACCACCGCGCAAGTGGCGGCACTGACCACGGCACAAGTGGCAGCCATCGAAACCGCTGACATCGCTGCATTGCCAGCGGCCAGCGTCGCCGCGCTGACCACCGCGCAGACCGCGGCCCTGACCACCGCCCAGGTCGTGGCCCTCACCACCGCCCAAGTGGCCGCACTGAAACCGGCCCAAGTGGCTGCACTGACCACCACGCAAGTGGCGGCCATGCAGGCCGTCGATGTCGCCGCGTTGACCACCGCCGGCGTCGTGGCCCTGACCACCGCTCAGGTAGCGGCGCTGACCACCGCCCAGGTCGCGGCGCTGACCCCGGCTCAGATCGCGGCTATGGAAACCGCTGACCTGGCGGCACTCACTACCGCTCAGGTAGTGGCGTTGACCACCGCTCAAGTGGCCGCTCTGACCACCGCGCAAGTAGCGGCCCTGACCACCACGCAAGTGGCGGCCATCGAAACCGCTGACATCGCTGCATTGACCACGGCGGGTGTCGTCGCCTTGACCACCGCCCAAGTCGCAGCCCTGACCACGGCACAAGTGGCGGCTCTGAAACCGACCCAGATCAGCGCCCTGCAGACTGTCGATGTCGCCGCGCTGACCACCGCCCAGGTGGTGGCCTTGACCACTGCCCAGGTGGCTGCACTGACCACCGCGCAATTGGCTGCTTTGACCACCGCGCAAGTGGCGGCCATCGAAACCGCTGACATCGCTGCCTTGCCAGTGGCCAGCGTCGCCGCCCTGACCACCGCGCAAACCGCTGCCCTGACCACCGCCCAGGTCGTGGCCTTGACCACCGCCCAAGTGGCGGCGCTGAAGGTGACCCAGATCGCAGCCCTGACCACCACGCAAGTGGCGGCCATGGAAACCGCTGATGTCGGCGCGCTGACGTCTACCCAATTGGTAGCCTTGACCACCGCTCAGGTCGCGGCACTGACCACGGCACAAGTGGCGGCACTGAAACCGACCCAGATCAGTGCCATGGAAACCGCCGACGTGGCCGCCTTGACCACCGCTCAAGTCGTGGCCCTGAGCACCGCCCAAGTGGCGGCACTGACCACCGCGCAAGTGGCTGCCTTGACCACCACGCAAGTGGCGGCCATCGAAACGGCTGACATCGCCGCCTTGCCAGCGGCCAGCGTCGCCGCGCTGACCACCGCGCAGACCGCGGCCCTGACCACCGCTCAGGTCGTGGCCTTGACCACCGCCCAGGTGGCCGCACTGAAACCGGCCCAAGTGGCTGCACTGACCACCACGCAAGTGGCGGCCATGCAGGCCGTCGATGTCGCCGCGTTGACCACCGCCGGCGTCGTGGCCCTGACCACCGCTCAGGTAGCGGCGCTGACCACCGCCCAGATCGCGGCGCTGACCCCGGCTCAGATCGCGGCTCTGGAAACCGCTGACGTGGCGGCGCTCACTACCGCTCAGGTAGTGGCGTTGACCACCGCCCAGGTGGCCGCTCTGACCACCGCGCAAGTGGCGGCCCTGACCACCACGCAAGTGGCGGCCATCGAAACCGCTGACATCGCTGCATTGACCACGGCGGGTGTCGTCGCCTTGACCACCGCCCAAGTCGCAGCCCTGACCACCGCCCAGGTGGCGGCACTGAAACCGACCCAGATCAGTGCCCTGCAGACTGTCGATGTGGCGGCGCTGACCACCGCTCAGGTCGTGGCCCTGACCACAGCCCAGGTGGCGGCACTGACCACCGCGCAATTGGCTGCTTTGACCACCGCGCAAGTGGCGGCCATCGAAACCGCTGACATCGCTGCCTTGCCAGCAACCAGCGTCGCCGCACTGACCACCGCGCAGACCGCTGCCCTGACCACCGCACAGGTGGTGGCCCTGACCACCGCCCAAGTGGCGGCGTTGAAGGTGACCCAGATCGCAGCCCTGACCACCACGCAAGTGGCGGCCATGGAAACCGCCGATGTCGGCGCGCTGACGTCTGCCCAACTGGTAGCCTTGACCACCGCCCAGGTCGCGGCACTGACCACAGCACAAGTGGCGGCACTGAAACCGACCCAGATCAGCGCCATGGAAACCGCCGACGTGGCCGCCTTGACCACGGCTCAAGTCGTGGCCCTGAGCACCGCCCAGGTGGCGGCACTGACCACCGCGCAAGTGGCTGCTTTGACCACCACGCAAGTGGCGGCCATCGAAACCGCTGACATCGCTGCCTTGCCAGCAACCAGCGTCGCTGCGCTGACCACCGCGCAGACCGCTGCCCTGACCACCGCCCAGGTCGTGGCCCTGACCACCGCCCAGGTGGCCGCGCTGAAACCGGCACAAGTGGCTGCCCTGACCACCACGCAAGTGGCGGCCATGGAAACCGCCGATGTCGGCGCGCTGACGTCTGCCCAACTGGTAGCGTTGACCACTGCCCAGGTCGCAGCACTGACCACGGCACAAGTGGCGGCACTGAAACCGATCCAGATCAGTGCCATGGAAACCGCCGATGTCGCGGCGCTGACCACCGCCCAGGTGGTGGCCCTGACCACTGCCCAGGTGGCTGCACTGACCACCGCGCAAGTGGCGGCTTTGACCACCGCGCAAGTGGCGGCCATCGAAACCGCTGACATCGCTGCCTTGCCAGTGACCAGCGTCGCCGCGCTGACCACCGCCCAGGCCGCTGCCCTGACCACCGCCCAGGTCGTGGCCTTGACCACCGCCCAGGTGGCTGCGCTGAAACCGGCCCAAGTGGCTGCACTGACCACCACGCAAGTGGCGGCCATGCAGGCCGTCGATGTCGCCGCGCTGACCACCGCCAGCGTCGCCGCCCTGACCACCGCTCAGGTCGCAGCGCTGACCACCGCCCAGGTGGCGGAACTGAAGCCGACCCAGATCAGTGCCATGGAAACCGCCGATGTCGCGGCGCTGACCACCGCTCAGGTAGTGGCGTTGACCACCGCCCAGGTGGCCGCTCTGACCACCGCGCAAGTAGCGGCCCTGACCACCACGCAAGTGGCGGCCATGGAAACTGCCGATGTCAGCGCGCTGACTTCCGCTCAACTGGTAGCCTTGACCACCGCCCAGGTCGCGGCACTGACCACGGCACAAGTGACGGCACTGAAACCGACCCAGATCAGCGCCATGGAAACTGCTGATGTCGCGGCGCTGACCACCGCCCAGGTCGTGGCCCTGTCCACTGCTCAGGTGGCGGCCTTGACCACCGCCCAAGCGGCTGCTTTGACCACCACGCAAGTGGCGGCCCTTGAAACCGCGGACATCGCCGCGCTGACAGTGACCAACACTGCAAGCCTGACCGCCGCGCAGACCGCTGCCCTGACCACCGCACAGGTGGTTGCCCTGACCACCGCCCAAGTGGCGGCGCTGAAGGTGACCCAGATCGCAGCCCTGACCACCACGCAAGTGGCGGCCATGGAAACCGCCGATATCGGCGCGCTGACGTCTGCCCAACTGGTAGCGTTGACCACTGCCCAGGTCGCAGCCCTGACCACGGCGCAGATCGCGGCCTTCAAGCCGACCCAGATCAGCGCCCTGGAAACTGCCGATGTAGCGGCCCTGACCACCGCGCAGATCGTGGCGATCGAAACCACCGACATGGCGGCGTTGACCACGGCGCAAGTCGCGGCCCTGACCACGGCGCAAGCCGCCGTCCTGACCACGGCGCAACTGTCGCACCTGTCGATGACCCAGGTTGATTCGTTCACCACGGCGCAACTGCAGGCGATGACCGCCACCCAGATCGACGCACTGGCCCTGTCCACGCCGCTGGTCCTGGACCTCAACGGCGATGGCGTGCAGACCACCCACCTGAGCAACGGCGTGAAGTTCGACCTCAATGCCGACGGTCATAAGGAAGCCACTGGCTGGACCGCTGGCGGTGACGGCCTGCTGGCGCTCGATCTCAATGGCGATGGCCAGGTCAACGATGGCTCCGAGCTGTTCGGTTCCTCGTTCCGTCTACCGGACGGTTCGTTGGCCAAGGACGGCTTCGAGGCACTCGTCAGCCTGGACAGCAACCATGACGGCGCGGTCAACGCGGGGGACCAGCTGTTCGCGGCGCTGCAAGTCTGGGTCGATGCCAATAACGATGGCGTGAGTGACAAGGGCGAGATGCACACCCTCAAGGAGCTGGGCATCACCCAGTTCAACCTGGATGTGGCCAAGATCGCCGAGCTCAACCATGGCAACCTGATCGGCCTCGACAGCAGCTACGAAACCAGCGATGGCCAGAGCCATACGATCGCCGACGTTTGGTTCCGCACCGACGCCAATGGCAATCAGTCCCTGGACCTGACCAAGCTGGATTCGTCGACAGTCGATGCCCACTCCCTGGGTGCCATCGATCTGTCGACCGATGGCGGCAAGGCCAGCGTACTGACCGTCGATGCCGAGACAGTCGCCAAGCTCGGCCAGGCTGGCCAGGTGGATGTGGGCAGCGGTGCCGCGGCACCGGTGCAGATGATCATCGACGGTGACCATAACGACACGGTCAACATCACGGGCGACGGTGGCCAGTGGCAGGCTGCCGGGACCACCACGGTCGATGGCACCAGCTACAACGTGTTCAACGACGGCGACGTCCAGTTGTTGGTCGCAACCGATGTGCAGACTTGGATTCACTGAGTTTCAGTGGTAAACCTTGACTGATCCGATACCGGGCTCGAAAGAGCTCGGTATTTTTTTATTGGAAGAGATTTTCGCGCAAATGCTTAGACAGAATCTTGAGAGCCCGAACCTCGATATCGTGCTGGCCGCAGCCCTGCAGTTGGCCGAGGGTATCGCTCTAGAACCGATGAAGTTGCTCGAAACCGCAGACCGGCTCAATGGCGCGCAGCGCATCGCCGATGTCGCTGCGCTCTACCAGCGCTGGCTGCAGCACTGCCATTCGTCGGTCAATTACATTATCCAGTTCAACCTGGGGACCACGCTGTCGCAACTGGGGCAGATCGAGGCCGCAGAGGCAGCCTATCGCGCCGCCATTGCCCAGAACCCGGAATTCGCCCAGGCGTGGTTCAACCTGGGGACGCTGCTGGAGCGTCAGAACAAACCGCAGGAGGCGCTGGCCATCTGGCAGTCGATGCTCGATGACCGCCTGGTCGACGCCACGCAAAGCCGCGAGCTGTACCTGATGACCTGCAACAACCTGGGCCGCCTGTTCGAGGAAACCAGGCAGTTGCACAAATCCGAAGCCATCCTGCGCACCAGCCTGGAAGCCGACCCGCATCAACCCAAGGTGATTCAGCACTGGGTGCACTTGCGCCAGAAACAATGCGTCTGGCCGGTCTATGAGCCGCCGGCAGGCTTGACCCGTGGCGACCTGCTCAAGGCGTCCTCGCCCTTGGCACTGCTCGCCGGCAGCGATGACCCCGGCCTGCAACTGGCCGCCGCGGTGCACTTCGTCAAGGAGCGAGTCAATGTACGGGTACCCGCCCTGGCTTCGGCCCAGGGCTATGGGCACCAGAAGTTGCGCATCGGCTTCCTGTCTTCGGATTTTTGCCTGCATGCGGTGTCGTTGCTGACGGTGGAGCTGTTCGAGCTGATCGATCGACAGCGCTTTGAGGTGTACGGTTTTTGCTGGACCCGCGAAGACGGTTCGGCCCTGCGCGAACGGGTCAGGCAGGCAATGGATCACTTCGTGCGCATCGACGCCATGGATGATGCCGCGGCCGCGCAATGCATCCGCGACCATGAGATCGACATCCTCATCGACCTGCATGGGCTGACGTCCGGAGCCCGTCCGGACATTCCGGCTTACCGCCCGGCTGCGGTGCAGATGACCTACCTGGGTTTTCCCGGGTCGACCGGGCTGCCAGGCATCGATTATGTGATCGCCGATCGCTACCTGATCCCCGACAGCGAGAAGGCGTACTACAGCGAAACACCGCTGTACCTGGCGCAGATTTACCAGTGCAGCGACCGCCAGCGACCCGTGGCGGCGTTGCCGACCCGCGCCGAGTGCGGCTTGCCGCAAGACCGATTCGTGTTTTGCTCGTTCAACAACAACTACAAGTTCAACGAAGAAGTATTCGACTGCTGGATGCGTATCCTGCACCGCGCCCCCAACAGTGTGTTGTGGCTGCTGGCCGACAACCCCTGGGCCCAGGAAAACCTCTGCGCCAGGGCCGAGGCACATGGCGTGAACCCCGCACGTCTGCTGTTCGCCCCGCGGGTCGCACCGGCGCAATACCTGGCCCGCTACAGTGCCGCGGACCTGTTCCTCGATGCGTATCCGTTCAACGCCGGGACCACGGCCAACGATGCCTTGTGGATGGGCCTGCCGGTGTTGACCCGCTCGGGACGCACTTTTGCCTCGCGCATGGCCGGCAGCCTGCTGACTGCGCTGGACCTTCCAGAGTTGATCACCACCACGCTGGCGGAGTACGAAGAGCGTGCCGTCGAATTGGCGACCCAGGCGGATCTGTTGCCCGGCTTGCGTAAGCGTCTGCACCAGGGCCGTGAGCACTCGGCGCTGTTCGACACACCACGCTTCGTCAGGGATTTCGAGGACGCGATCAGCAGTGTGGCGCCTGGCCGGGTGTAGGAGCGAGCTTGCTCGCGATGGACTTGAGAGCGCCACGTTTAGTCAGTAAACACGCGTTATCGTTAACGACCATCGCGAGCAAGCTCGCGCCTACAGTTGATCAGTTGGTCAGAACAACCCCTGGACCTTTTCCAGCTCGTTGCGGGTCATCTGGCCGGTATGGGTGTGCAGGTTGACATAGCTTTGCAGCATCGCCAGCTTGGTATCGAGCAGGTCACGCTTTGAAGAGAACAGGCGCTGCTGGGCGTCGAGAATGTCGACCGTCGAGCGCACGCCGGCCTCATAGCCTTTTTCCGCGGATTTCAGGGCGGTCTGGCTGGAGCGCACGGCGGTCACCAGGGCCTTGATCTTCTCGAAGCCCGCCACCACTCCCAGGTAGTTGAGCTCAAGGTCCTCGTTCATTTGCTGGAGCTGGACCTCATAGCTGGACCGGGCACTCTCCAGGGCAGCACGGGCCTTTTCGGAAGAAGCGCTGACCCCGCCGCCCTGATACAGCGGGATATCGATGACGACGCCCACGTAATATGTCGACTGACGCTGGGTCGTGTCGTTGAGATCGCTCTGGCCGACCCGTGCCAGCCGGCCGCTCAGCGCCACGGTCGGGTAGTGCCCGGCCTTCTGCAGCTTGAGGTTGGCTTCGGCCACTTTGATCGACGCACGGCTGATGCCCAGTGCAGACGCAGTCTGGTCGGCCTTGATCAGCCAGTAGTCGAGGTCCTGCTCGGGGGCAAGCAAGGCGGCAGCCGGTGCCTGCTCCTGCATCTGCGGGATCTCGCTGACGGTAATCCCGGCGCGGCCGGCCAGTTTGCGCAGGGCCGCGCGATGCTGGGCCTGCAACTGAATTTCCAGGGCGCGGATCGAATCGAGCCGGGCTTGCGCTTCTTCAAGGTCGGTGATGCTGCCTTCACCGGCTTCGAACAGGCGTCGGGATTGCTTGGCCAATTCTTCGACCGAGGCTTTCTGCTGGACCGTCAGCTTGAGTTCGTTTTCCACCTGGGCGAGATCGAAGTAGGCCTGAACCACGCGATCGAACAGCTCCTGATCGGCGCCTTCGTGCTGGACTCCGCCCAGCTGCCCACGCGCCTTGGCCTGCTCGTAGGAGGCCCAGCGGCCTTTGTCGAACAGCGGTTGGATAACCGAAAGAGCAATGCTGTCGGAAGCGTACTGATCGTCCTGGCTATTGGTCGATGACTGGTGTTCAAACAGACCACCCTGGCCGTAGCGTGAGTTAATGGCGACCTGAGGCAGCAAGCCGCTGCGGCCGATCGCCTCTTCCTGGCGCGATGCCTCGTAGTCATGGTTGGCAACCTGGTAGGTCGCATCGTTGAGTCGCGAGGCGTCGTAGAGGGCGACCAGTGACAACGGCGCTTCAGCCGCCAGCAGCCGGCAGGAGCAGAACACGCAGAGTAGCAAGGCGATACGTACGGACACGGTCATTCTTCCTTGAAAGCGCCAGCCATACGTTCGGTCACCGGCTGCATCAAGTAGTTGGCAAGGGTGCGTTCGCCGGTCTTGACCAGTACTTCGGCCTGCATGCCTGGTTTGACATCCAGGCCCAGCTCGCGCAGATGGATGATCGCCTCGGGGCTGACCGAGACCTCCACCGAGAAGTAGGGCGAACCGGTGTGTTCGTCGATCAACTGGTCGGCCGACACCGTGAGCACCTTGCCGACGATCACCGGAGTGTGGACCCGTTGCAACGAACCGAAACGCAGATCGACCGGCAGCTCTGGTTTGAGCCGGTCGGCCATCATCGGCGGAAATTGCGCCTTGACCACCCAGCTGGAGCCTTGCGGCACAATGTCCATCAGGCGCTGGCCCGCCGGTGCGACGCCGCCGACGGTGTGCACGGTCATGCCCATCACCTGGCCGGCGACAGGCGCGACGATGGCGGCGCTGTTGACTTCGAACTCCAATGACTTGATCTGGTCGATCAGGCTCGATGTCTGCGCCACGACCTGGGTCAATTGCGACTCGGCGTCGCTGCGAAAAACCTGCCCCTGTTGCAGCGCCTTGAGCTCGCTTTCATTGATCGCCTGGCGCGTGCGGCCGATATCGGAAACGCTCGAAGCCAATTGGGCACCCAGCTGCGCCGCACTGCTTTCCGCTTCGAACAGCCGGTTGCGTGGCAGATAACCTTCACGGGCCAATTCCCGCAGCCCCGTGAGCGCCTGCTGCTGGAATTGCAGCTGTACGGCGTGGTTGCGCTTGATCTCTTCGAAGCCCTGGAGCTGTTCTTTGAGCGAGGCTATTTCGTGCCGGCTGATTTGCATGCGGCTGGCCAGTTCGGCACGGCGGGTGGCGAACAGATAGCCTTGCAGCTCCATCGCCGCGACGGCGCGCGGGTCGCTGGCGCGGGCCAGCAATGCCGCGGACCACTGCACAGTGTCGCGGTTCAGGCGTTCGGCCATCAGCCGATCCTCGACGGCGCGGGCGCCGAGCCACTGGCCCAGGGCGACATCCAGTTGCGACTTGGCCTGGACGGTGTTGAGTTGCATCACCACCTGCCCCTGCTGCACCCGGTCGCCTTCGCGTACCAGGATGTTGTCGATCGTGCCGCCGGTGCGCGACTGCACGGTCTTGCGCTCGCCGGAAACCACCACTGTGCCGCTACCGACCACACCGCGGTCAAGCGGCGCCAGGCAGGCCCAGAGCAGAAACCCGCCGAGGCCCAGGAGCAAAAACCACACACCGATCCTGGCAATGCCCGCGGCATCCGCATCGGGTTTGTTCTCGGGGGTCGAAATGTCGGTCGAACTGGCTTGCATTGACGCCTCAGGCTTCTTGATTACGGGGTTCGACGGCCTTTGCCGGAGTCGCTGGCACCAGGGTCTTGAGCACCTGGTCACGCGGGCCGAACAAGGTTTGTACGCCGTCCTTGAGGAACAACAGCTTGTCGACCGCGCCGAGAATGCTCGGCCTGTGGGTGACCAGCACCACGGTGCAGCCTTCAGCCTTGAGCTTGCGCACGGCCTGCACCAGCGCCGCTTCACCGGCATCGTCGAGGTTGGAGTTGGGCTCGTCGAGCACCACCAGCGCCGGCTGGCCATACAACGCGCGGGCCAGTCCGATGCGCTGCTTCTGGCCGCCGGACAACCCCAGCCCGCCAGTCCCGAGCAAGGTGTCATAGCCTTTGGGGAAGTGCAGGATCATCTCGTTGATACCGGCCAGTTGCGCCGCTGCGATGACCTTGCCTGAGTCCACCTCGCCGAAGCGCGCGATGTTTTCGGCGATGCTGCCATCGAACAGTTCGATGTCCTGGGGCAGGTACCCCAGGTGCGGGCCGAGGTCTGCACGCGACCACTGGCCAACCTCGGCGCTGTCCAGGCGTACCGAGCCCTGCCTGGCGGGCCAGATGCCGACCATGGCGCGCGCCAGGGAAGACTTGCCCGACGCGCTCGGACCAATGATCGCCAGTACTTCGCCCTTGGCCAGGCTGATGGTCACGCCATTGATCGCGGGCTTGTGCATGCCCGGCGGGATGATCACCAGGCGGTCGATGCTAAGGGCCCCGGTCGGCGCTGGCAGAGGCATGCCTGGCGCGACCTTGGGGAATTCGCCGAGCAGGCGGTTCAAGCGTTCATAGCTGCTTTTGGCGTTACCCATCTGCTTCCACGAACCGATCAACGCTTCGGCCGGCGCCATGGCCCGTCCCAGCAGTACCGACACGGCGATCATCACCCCGGCGGAAATCTGGTTCTCGATCACCAGGATGGCACCCAGGCCAAGGGCCAGCGATTGCCAGGTCATGCGCACAAAGCGAGACAGCGCAGCGATCCGCGAGCTGCGGTCACTGGCCTCACCCTGCTCGGTTATGACCCGCTGCTGCACGTTGAACCAGCGCTGGCGCAAGGGCGCGAGCATGCCCATCGCCTGAATCACCTCGGCGTTCTGCAAGGTACTGTTCACATAGCTGGAAGACGCCACGGACAAACGGTTGGCCTCGCTCATGCTTTTGCGGGTGGTCAGCTCGTTCCAGACGCCCAGCCCGGCAAGGATCATCGAGCCGATGACAGTGAACACCCCAAGCCAGGGATGGAACAGGAACGTCGCGATGACATAGATCGGCAGCCACGGCGCATCGAAGATGGCAATCAGTGCGGGACCTGTGACGAACTGCCGGATGCTGTTCAAATCGCTCAGCACCTGCGCCGGGTTGGAGCTGTGCTCCTTCAGGCTACGCTCGAACGCCGCATCGAATACCCGCTCACCCAACTGAGTGTCCAGGCCGGCGCTCATCTTGATCATCACCTGGCCCCGCACCCACTCCAGCACACAGCCAAGGGCAAAGAACCCGAGCAAGATCAGGCTCAGCATCAACAGCGTGGTTTCATTGCGGCTGGTCAGGACGCGATCGAAAACCTGCATCATGTAGATGGACGGGACCAGCATCAGCAGGTTGATCACCCCGCTGAACAGTGCCAACACGCCGAACAGCCGGCGATAACGTAGCAGCGCTGCATCGATATCTCGCTGGGGATCTAGGAAAAATCGCATAAAGTCCGAAAGATGAAAAAAGCGTTGGGAAGACGACGGTTATGTTGCTGCCCGGGAGGCATTGCGCGGCGGCGATGCTAGCATTTTGCCCCTCGCTAATGAACTGCTTGAGTCCCGTTGGCACCTTTATTCCATCGGCTTGAAGGAGGCGATCTTGAGTGGGTTTTCGATGGGCCGACGAGCAGTCGTCCAGGCCGGCTCGACGCAGGCATGGGGCAGGCACGTGTCGTGCGCTGAGGAAGTCGCCTTTGGAGCGTTCTCTGCGGTCATGTCCACGAAGCGTGCTGGTCAAATTCGATGCAAATGACGGGTCAGGTCGAATGCAAATGAGGGGCTAGTCCGGGAAATTACCCAGTCATTGCCCACGGAAGAACGCATCAAGCGTTTTTTAGATGGAGGGAATAGAAAGGCTTCAGGAATAAAAAACCCGGCTTTTGGCCGGGTCTTTTATTTGCCAGTTTTTCTGGCTTGTATCTTCAGGCTAATGAAGTCTTTGGGTGCTGCAAATTCGATGGCGCGGATAATATCAAAAGAATGCCGATTGGCAAGAGAAGCCCGGCATCATTGGTTCAAATCAGCGACAGATAGCACTTGAGAATCAATCGCATAATCTCTAAGCTGCGACGGCGTCAAGGAGGACGCCCCCAACCTCGCACCCCGCAATTCCCCTCGGTTTCATCCCACTCTTGCGTGTAAAGTAGCCACCATAAAAATCATATTCAGGACCCGATTATGGCCGTGGCTAAATCTTCTTTCGACATCAGTGCCAACTTCGACAGCGGCAACATCCAGGTGATCGACCTCAGCGACCCGCTCAAGCCCCTGCTGGCGATCCGCCCGGATACCAAAAGCAACCATTTCCAATGGTTCCACTTCAAGGCCAGCGGCCTGCATGTCGGCCAGGAGCACTGGTTTCGCCTGAACAATGCCAGCCAATCCTCCTATAACAAGGCCTGGACCGGCTATCAGGCGGTGGCGTCCTACGATCACGTCAACTGGTTCCGCGTACCGACCATTTTCGAAGGCGACTGCCTGCGCTTCAGTCTCGAGGCCGAGCAGACCCACGCCTGGTTCGCCTACTTCGAACCCTACAGCCGTGGCCGCCACGACTGGCTGATCGAACAGGCGCTGAGCAAGGCCGGCACCGAACTGCTGGCCACCGGCAAGAGCGTCGAAGGCCGTGACATCCAGTTGCTGCGTAAAGGCTCTGGTGCTGAAGGACGAAAAAAAGTGTGGATGATTGCCCAGCAACATCCGGGCGAGCACATGGCCGAGTGGTTCATGGAAGGCGTGATCGAGCGCCTGGAAAAACACGACGATCCCGTGCTGAACAAATTGCTGACCAGCGCCGACCTGTATCTGGTGCCTAACATGAACCCGGACGGTGCCTTCCACGGCCATCTGCGCACCAACGCCATGGGCCAGGACCTCAATCGTGCCTGGCAGAGCGCCAGCCAGGAGATCAGCCCGGAAGTCCTTTTCGTACAGCAGCAGATGGAAAAGTACGGCGTCGATATGTTCCTCGACGTACATGGTGACGAGGAAATCCCTCATGTGTTCACTGCCGCTTGCGAAGGCAACCCGGGTTACACCCCCCGAATCGAAAAGCTCGAAGAGCACTTCCGCAGCCACCTGAAGCACACCACCAAAGACTTCCAGACCAAACACGGCTACACCCGCGACGAACCGGGCAAGGCCAACATGACCCTGGCTTGCAACGCCGTTGGCCAGAAATACGATTGCCTGTCACTGACCCTGGAAATGCCGTTCAAGGATCACGACGACCACCCGAACACGGAAACCGGTTGGTCGGGCAAGCGCTCTAAACAGCTGGGCAAGGATGTGTTGACCACGCTTGCCGATATGGTCGATACCTTGCGTTGACTTACACGCGCCGCCGCCGGCGCACTTGTGGCGAGGGGGTTAGCCGGTGCCCTCTCAACCGCGATCTTTCCCTCGCAACATACTGTCCAGCACCTCATCCCTGCGCACCCAACCGTGAAACAACGCTGCCGCCAAGTGCAGCAACACGGTCAGGAACAGCAGATACGCCAGATACCCGTGCGCTTTGCGCAAAAACGCAAACACCTGCGCGTTCGCCGGCACAATCGATGGTAGTTGCAGCGAACTGCCAAGCATTACCGGTTCGCCCGACGCCGAAATCATCGCCCAGCCCAAAAGCGGCAAGACCAGCATCAAGGCGTACAGCAACACATGCGAGGCCTTGGCTGCCAGAACCTGCCAACCCGGCAGATCCGCTGGCAGGGGTGGCTGCGTTGTGGAGAAACGTACTACCAGACGCACGATCACCAACAGCAAGATTGCGACGCCCAAGGGTTTGTGCAGGTGAATCAGCCATTCATGGCGCTCGGACACCGAGGCAACCATGCCAGCACCGATAAACAGCATGGCGATGATCATCAACGCCATCAGCCAGTGCAGAAGGCGCGCCAGTGGGGCGAAGTGGTGCGGTTGGGTGCTCATTGCTGGGCCTCCTGTTTGGCGGCGGGCAACTGGCTGACTTCGCTGGTGCGACGCAGGTAGGAATTGGCGTAACCGGCTGAACGAGCGGCGAGCAACGGGTCGTCGGAACCTTCGATCCCGGCAGGCAGCACTAGCGGGTCGTAGTTGATGTCACGGCATTCACCGTTGAGTTGCGGCTGAGTCTTTTCAAGCACCAGAGTGCCAGCGTTCAACACCTTGCGCCCTTCGGGCCAGGCCTTGCTGGCGTCGTTGACCGGATCACCGGGGTTGGCCAGGGTGATGTTCAACTGCCAGCGCAACGGGCCGGCGGCAATTCGCTGAACCAGGTCTTTCTCCAGGAAGTCACTGCCTTGCGGTGCCGCGTCCCCCGGTGCGTCCTGGGCCAATGGCACCATGTTCCAGCGTACGGCCTGGCGTTGGCCGGTCGCGTTGACCAAGTAGAACGCATTGACGCTGTTGTAGTTCTCAGTCACGTAACTGGCCGACGGCTTGGCGGTTTTGATCCAGGCCAGGAAGGGTGCGGACTCGGGATGTGAACCAAAGAACGCCGGCACGGCCTTGGGGTCCGGTTTGCCGGTGGCCGGGTCTGGCGACTGGGCTTTTTGCAATTGATAGAACGCCTCGGGCGTGCCCACCGGGAACACCGGCATGCTGTTCATCCCGGTGCGCCATTGCTGTCCGTTGGCCTGGGTGAAGCGCAACGCCATGCTACGAATCGGCACAGCACTGTCCGGCGCGTAAGGATTGCCGGCCGGCAGGGCAAAACGTCCGACCACCGGCGTCCGCGCGTCGTTGAACACCTGAGCAATGGAATAGCTGCGCGCCTCGCCGCTGCTCTCGAAATGCCCGACCACGCACACACCTTTGGAGTGATTGCGACGGAACCCCGGATGCACGCCATTGTTGGTTTCCAGCACGTTGATCAGCTTCTTCGGGGTCAGGCGCTGTGGGTCGAGAGTGCCGTTGACATAGGCAAACGCCCCGGCCACTGCGGCAACGACCACGGCAATGCCAGCCAGACGCAACGTCAGGCTGGCTGCGCTCAGGGGCGGCCGGATTGGCGGTGATGATCGATCTACCATGAAAGACTCCAGGGCCATCGGCCACAAGTGAGAAGAATCAAGCAGACGAACCGCATGCAGGTTTATTCCCGCGCGCGGTTTTTATTTTTTCTGACGTGGAATAACCTCGAGTGCCGGGCGTCTTCCTAGTCCAAAGCGTAGTGACTAGTCAGAATTTGATGAACGATATCGACGAACAACTGAGAGAAATCATTCCCCGATTGCGGCGCTTTGCCGTGTCGTTGACGCGCAACACCAGCAGCGCTGACGACCTGGTGCAAGCCTGCCTGGAGCGCGCGCTGTCGAGTTGGGGCAGCAAACGCGCCGAGGGCGACTTGCGCGCCTGGCTGTTCTCGATTCTCTATCGGCAGTTTCTCGATGCACACCGCCGCTCCCGGCGCTATGCGCGCATGCTCGATTTTTTCACCGGCCGTGACGATGCCCAGCCCTCGGTGGAGCGCACCGTCATTGCCCAATCGACCCTCAACGCCTTCGACCGACTGCCCACCGAACAACGCGCGCTGCTGCTCTGGGTGTCCGTGGAAGGCTTGAGCTACAAAGAGGTCGCCGAGATTCTCGACGTACCCACCGGCACCGTGATGTCCCGCCTGTCCCGGGCTCGCCAGGCCCTGCGCCAACTCAGCGATGGCGAAATCAACCGCCCTTCCCTGCGGAGACTCAAATGATCAGCATGCCCCCCAGCGAGCGTGACCTGCACGCCTACGTCGACCACCAACTGAGCGATACCGACCGACGCCTGGTCGAGACTTTTCTGACCAGCAATCCCGAAATTTCCGCACAAGTGCGCGCCTGGCAACTGGACGCCCAGCAACTGCGCGCCGCCCTAGGTGGCGCCTTGCAGCAGCCAGCCAACCCGGACCTTGATCCGGCCGTGGTTCGCCAACGCCTCAAACGCCAGTCCCGTCGACACCTGGCCAGCGCGGCGGTCCTGTTGATCGCAGTCAGCGTCGGCGGTTTGAGCGGTTGGCAAGCGCGGGAGATGACACTCGCGCCCCCCCAGCTTCCGATGACCGACGCACTACAGGCCTATCGCCTGATTGCGCAGCAAGGCATCCTGCCGGCCGATTACAAGGTTGGTGAGGACGGCGATATACAAGGCTGGCTCGACCGTTATTTCACTCAGGCCAATCGCCTGCCCGACCTTTCGGATGCCGGCTTCAAACCGGCCAGCGGGCGCCTGCTGAGCACCGAGCAAGGCCCTGCGGCGATGGTGGTTTACGAGAACCAGGGTGGGCAGAAAGTCAGTTTCTACGTGCGCCCGCCAGGGCCGAAAAACTTCCTTCTGCCCCGTGGCAGCCGTAGCGATGGCGGGTTGCAGGCCGAATACTGGTCGGGAAGCGGCTACAACTATGCGATGGTCAGCCCGACGGATACGCCAGCGGCGCAGATACTCAAACAGACCACTCAGTTCTGATCCCACAGGGTTTGGGGTGTTTGGTGGCCCGGATATGCCGACACCGCTGGAAGCAAATTACCTGCTCTGGTTACACTATGCCACCGCAGCTCGGGGAGCCTGCCCGCATACCAGAGGTGATATCCCAGTGGCCGCTCGACCGCCGAACCGTTCGCGAACCCAATCGCGCTGGCAAACGTTGCGTCGTCTTCTCGGCAGGGCGCCGGCTGCTGTTAGCTGCACGGCAGGCCAAGTCATCCACGATTACTTTCGCCACCAGGCCCATTCTCGGGGTTATACCCTGAGTCACAGCCAACAGCGCGTGATCGACTGCATGGCACGGCAAGCTTGCAAGCTCATGGGCAATCCGCCGAATACCCTTCCCGGCCTTTATTTGCATGGTGCCGTAGGGCGCGGCAAAAGCTGGCTGCTCGACGGGTTTTTCCGGGCTATTCCCCTCGCGGAAAAACAACGCCTGCACTTCCATGAGTTTTTCGCCCAACTGCATCAAGGCATGTTCAAGCACCGCGAACAGGCCGACGCCCTGGCGATCACCCTCGATGAACTGCTCAGCGACTGCCGGGTGCTGTGTTTCGATGAGTTCCATGTGCACGACATCGGCGATGCGATGCTCATCACCCGGTTGTTCAAGGCGCTTTTCCGGCGCGGCGTCCTGGTGCTGGTGACCTCCAATTACCCGCCCGAAGGCCTGCTGCCCAACCCGCTGTACCACGCCCGCTTCAAACCGGTGATCGACTTGATCAATTCGCGCATGCAGGTAATGGAGGTCGGCGGGCCGCACGACTATCGAAGCCAGATCCGCAGCCACGCGCAACAGTTGTTCACCCAAGGCCATTACGTATGGCCGGCCAGCGTGGCGCAGCGTCAGTCTTTGAACCTGCCGGATCGCGACGCCCCGGCCGTGTCATTGCCCGTCGGCACCCGGCATTTCCAGGCGCGCTTGTGCGAGGAGCGCCGCATTGGTTTTACCTTCACCGACCTGTGCGACCAACCCACGGCCGTGATGGACTATCTGGAGCTGTGCCGCCGCTTCGATCGCTGGATCATCGATGACCTGCCGCGGCTTGGCGAGTGCTCGATCGCCGCCCAACAGCGCTTCATCAACCTCATCGACGTGCTGTACGACCAGGACAAACACCTGACGCTGCTCGGACAGCACACCCTGCGCGAAAGCCTGGACGGCGATGTCATTGACCTGGCACGCACCCGCAGTCGATTGGGGCAACTGGTCGAAGTCTGCGGGTCGGCCTGACAGTCGCCACATCTTTCCCGCTATCATGTCGCGCATTTGCGGGGCCTCGCGCCTACTCCTTGATCAATAGCGAATCTGTTCATGCATACCCTTGCTCAATTGCGTGCCGGCGAGTTGTCGGGCATCACACGGCTGGATCTGGTCGACGGCCTCACCGATTTCCCCCGGGAGATTTTCGATCTGGCGGACTCGCTGGAAGTGCTCAACCTCAGCGGCAATGCGTTGAGCACCCTGCCCGAGGACTTGCATCGCCTGACGCGTTTGCGCGTGTTGTTCTGTTCCGATAACCGCTTCACCGAGTTGCCGGCCTGCCTGGGCCAATGCACCGCACTGACGATGATCGGCTTCAAGGCCAACCGCATCGCCCACGTGCCCGCCGCGGCGCTACCACCGCTGCTGCGCTGGCTGATCCTGACCGACAACAGCATCGAAACCTTGCCGGAGGAACTGGGAGAGCGTCCGTTCCTGCAAAAGCTCATGCTCGCCGGCAACCGCTTGCAAACGCTGCCGGAGTCGTTGCGCCAGTGCCATCGGCTGGAGCTGATCCGCATCGCCGCCAACCAATTGACCGGGTTGCCACAATGGCTGCTGGAACTGCCGAGCCTGACCTGGCTGGCGTACGCCGGTAACCCGCTGGAAACCGAAGCCGATGCGGCGGCCCTCGACGCCACACCGCGCATTGACTGGTCAGCATTACGTCTGGAGAAAAAACTCGGCGAAGGTGCGTCCGGGGTGATTCATCAGGCTGTCTGGCAAGCGGTCGATAAGCCAACCATGGCCGTTGCGGTGAAGCTCTACAAGGGCGAAATGACCAGCGACGGTTCGCCACTGCACGAGATGAACGCCTGCATCACCGCCGGGCTGCACCCGAACCTGATTCGCGTCGAAGGTCGGATTGTCGATCACCCGCAGCAAACGGCCGGGCTGGTGATGCAACTGATCGCACCGAGCTACCGCAACCTCGCCGCGCTACCGAGCCTGGCGTCGTGCAGCCGCGATATTTACCCCGACGACTTGCGCTTCAGTGCAGCGGTGGCGCTACGCATTGCCGCGGGAATCGCCTCGGTGGCCGAGCATCTGCACGGCCATGGCATCACCCACGGCGACCTTTATGGGCACAATATCCTGTGGAATGAACAGGGTGACTGCTTGCTGGGGGACTTTGGCGCGGCGTCGTTCCACGCCTTGTCCGACAGCCTGGAAAGCCGTGCCTTGCAGCGGATCGAGGTACGGGCGTTCGGGGTGTTGCTGGGGGAATTGCTGGCGCGAATCGACTCGGGGTTGAGCGATGAACTGCGTGGGGTGCTGGTGGATCTGGAGCAGCGTTGCTGTCAGCCGCAAGTGCTGGCGCGGCCGGGGTTTGATGAAGTTGTTCAGGAATTAGCTGAGTTCAAACTGTAAATACAAAACAATGTGGCGAGGGAGCTTGCTCCCGTTCGGTTGCGCAGCAACCGTCGCTTTTGGGACGGCTACGCCGTCCAACGGGGGCAAGGCCCCTCGCCACAAGTCAGATCAAAGCCAGTTCGATCAACCCGCCAACCCAACAAACATATCCTGCACGTCGTCGTGGTTATCGAGGCCTTCGAGGAACGCTTCGACTTCCGCCATCTGCTCATCGCTCAGGCCGCTAACCGGGTTCTTCGGCTGGTAGCCCAGCTTGGCCGACAGCACGGTGAAGCCTTGTTCGGGCAGGGCTTTCTGTACCGCGTCGAGGTCGGTCGGCTCGGTCAGGAACAGGGTTGCACCCTCTTCACCCGGTTCGAAATCCTGTGCACCGGCTTCGATGGCAGCCATTTCCGGATCGGCGTCCGGGGTGTCCGGCGACGCTTCGATCATGCCGACATGGTTGAAGTCCCAGGCCACGGAACCGGAAGCGCCCAGTTGGCCCTTGCGGAACGCCACGCGGATCTCGGCGACGGTGCGGTTGATGTTGTCCGTCACGCACTCAACGATCAATGGCACTTGATGCGGTGCGAAGCCTTCATAGGTCACGCGATGGTATTGCACGGTCTCGCCCAACAGACCCGCACCCTTCTTGATGGCGCGATCCAGTGTTTCCTTGGGCATCGAAGCTTTCTTGGCCTGTTCAACCACCAGGCGCAAATGCGCGTTGGTGGAAATATCGGCGCCGTTGCGCGCAGCAATGGTGATTTCTTTCACCAGTTTGCCGAAGATCTTGCCCTTGGCATTGGCTGCCGCTTCTTTGTGTTTAACCTTCCACTGTGCGCCCATTTCTCACTCTCTTATCTGTGGCATCTGTGGCGCCGAGACATCTATTGGCCGACGCTTTGCGCAAGTTTATACGGCCTAAAGTTGGCAATCGACCAAAAATTCCCGACTTGCATCGACATCTTCACCAGCGGTTGTAGGGCAATTCGGAAATGTCGCTTTAGCGTGCCCGCAATGCACTGGGGTTTCGTACGCTTTGCACCCTATTCCACGGCAGCAGCGTGTTCGATGCACAACGACAAGGAAAGTCCCACCACCCTGACGCTTCTCGACGACGACCTGAGTTTCCAGGTGGTCCGGTTCAGCGGTCATGAAGCACTCAACCAGCCCTATCGATTCGACATTGAGGTCATCGGGCTGGCACCGGCCCTCAATCTTGAACGACTGCTGCACCAGCCAGCGTTCCTCGAATTTGGTCACGACCAAGGCATTCATGGCGTGCTGGAGAGCGCCGGTTGCGAACATCGAAGCGCGCACCGGGTCGCTTACAAACTGGTGCTGGTGCCCCGTGTCCAGGCGCTGGAACAGCAGCTTCGCCGACGAGTTCTCCAGCGTGCCAGCGTGCCCATGATCCTGCGCCAATTGTTCGAGGAACATGGATTGCCCGCCAGCAGTTATCGCTTTGAACTGACAACCGGGCACTATCCCCTGCGGCCTTTTTGCATTCAGTACGATGAAACCGACCTGGCGTTGCTGCAACGGCTGTGCGAGGAAGAAGGCATCCACTACCACTTCGAGCATCAACGCGACGGCCATGTGCTGGTGCTGGCCGATGACAGCCTGAGTTTTCCCCAGGAACCGCTGCTCATGTCGATGAGCAGCAGCGCCCTCGGCGAACACCAGGAGCCGGTGATCAGCGAACTGTTCCAGCGCCATGACGCTTGGCTCTCCCCTGTGCGCCCAGGTGCGAGGAATCCTGGTGCAGCGGACATCGGCGACGGCGCAGCCAATCACTCGTTCGCCATGGCGAGAGAGGTTCCCGTTCGGGAACAGCAACATCGTGACCAGCTCGGCCGGCGACAACTGGAACGCCTGCGTTGCCGGCACCTGCAGATCCACGGTCAAAGCAATCACGGAGCATTACGATGCGGCCGGATCGTGCAGGTGGCTGAGCACCCGCTGGCGAATTTCAATGATCAATGGCTGGTTACCGAAATCCACCATCAGGGCCATCAATCATCCATTCTGCTCGATGACACACCTGACATGGCCCCGGGTTACCGCAATCAATTCAGCGCCATCCCTTGGTCGACGGTGTTCAGGCCAGCGCTGAAACAACCCCGGCCGAGTATCCCCGGGTATCAGCCCGGTCGAGTGTGCGGCCCGGTAGGGCAATCGGCGACGGTGGACGAGGACGGTAGGGTTCAGGTGAACCTCTGGCCCGCCACACCGTCAGCCGCAGAGGGGGCCAACAGCCTGTGGCTACCGCTGGCACTGACCACCGCCGAGGACTGGATCGATCCGTCCCGTTTGCCCGTGGCCGGCAGTGAGGTACTGGTGATTTTCCTCGACAGTGACCCGGATCGTCCGGTGCTCTGTGCGGCTCTGGGCCCCCGGCCAAAACCTCATCGTCCTCGCCCGCGCGAGCCCCGTGGCGATACCCGCCTGCTGTTCGACTGGCTGCTCACCCGCTCGGAGCTTGCGCCCTGACGCTCAGCCCTTGTCAGCCTTACCGGCGGCGGCAGCGAACTTCGCCAGGCGCACGTCCAGATGCCGTGGCCGACGCCCGTGATCCTCCGCGCGTTCCTTGCGGCGGATGGCATTGCGCACCATCAGCGAGCCGAGGTAGCGAATCGGCTCCGGCGGGAAAAACCCCAGCGGGCCATTGATCAGCGGCGAACGGGTCCAGGGGTTGTCCAGGCCCTGGACCATCGACGCCAGAATCTGCCCGCCCATATGACAGGGTCCGACACCGCTGCCGGAGTAGCCGAAACCGTAGAACACATTGCCACTGGCGCTCATCTGTCCGAAAAAAGGCAACCCGGTCACCGAACGGTCCGACGGACCATTCCAGGTCGCTTCAACCTTGACGTCGGCAAACGCCGGGAAGAAATCCGCCAGGCTGTTCTGCAACAAACCGGCATAAGGCGAAGGCTGATCGAACACCGGCAGCATGCGTCCACCGTAAGCGAAGGTATTGCCGCCCTTGCCCAGCATGATCCGGCCGTCCGGGGTGTTGTGGTAGTAGTGCACGAAAATCCGCGAGTCGAGCACCGAGACGCCGCTGGTCAAGCCGATTTCATTGAGCAGGTCCGGGCGGGGTTCGGTGATCAGCATGTCGCTGGAAATGATCGCCACACTGCGTTCGAACTGAGGGAAGGCACGAGCCATCCAGGCATTCATCGCCAGCACCACGCGGTCGGCGCGGACGGTGCCGTTGGGGGTTTGAATGCCCACCGGCTTGCCCTCTTCCAGCCCGGTCATCGCGGTGTTTTCGTGAATTCGCACGCCCAGTTGCAGGGCGACCCGGCGCAGACCACGCACCAGTTTGCCCGGAGCCTGCCGCAGGCGCAGCAGGCGACGCGGGACAGGATTCAGGTGCGCAGGGGTTTGATGTTCATCGCCCGATTGGGCACGAAGGGGTAGTTGGTTTTCAGGCCACCGGGACGACTGTTCCAGTGCGGGACCAGCACCAGCGCTGAGAACATGGCGCAGACGGCGAAGACAATGAACACGGTAACGGTGTCGAAATAACCCGGTAGCAGGCCGCCAAGAATCGCCCCGACCGAGCCGCAGCCGTTGACGAAACCGGCTGCCGTGGCGCCGGCCTTGGCGGTGCCGAAGTCGATGGCCGCAGCGCCGCTGATCATTGAGTCCGGTCCGTAGAGGGTCAGGCCCATGACAAACAGCAGCGCCACCACCAGCAGCACGCTGCCGGTATGCAGGGCGCCCATGAAAAACGCCAGGGACACGGTCAGCGCCAATAGGCTGATCACGCAGGCCGGCATGCGCCGGGCGCCGAACAGTTTGTCCGAGGCCAGGCCAATCAGGATCGGCCCGAGCAATCCCGCCAGTTCAAAGGCGGTCGGAATGATCGCCGCACCGACCTTGCCCACCGAAGGCATCTGCTCGAAGACAATCACCGGTCCCCACAGCAGAATCGCGTAGCGCGCCGGTTTGAGCATGAAGTACGCCAATCCCAATACCAGCACGGTGCGGTTGCGCAGGATTTCCTTCAACGGCTCCCACATGCTGATTTTGCTTTGCGCGTCAGCTTGTTCGGCGGTCAGCTCAGGTTCCGGCTCCACCGCCGGCAAGCCGACGTCCTCCGGTTTGTTGCGTTGGAAAATAAAAAACAGCACGGCGACCAGCCCAACCACCGCCGCACTGGAAACAAACGCCGCATGCCAACTGCCGATGAGCGTGTACGCCCACCAACCGGCAAATGGCGAAGCTACCAGACCACCAAAGGCATAGCAGGAACTCCACAGGCCCAATACCCGCCCGCGCTGCTCGGAGGGAAAGAAACTGCCGAGGTTCTTGCACAATCCCGACCAACCGGTGGACTGCGCCAGCCCTTGTATCAGCATGCAGGTAGCGAAAATCGGTAACGTTGCAAAGTTGCCCATCACCAGCGCCGCGCCAGCGGAAATCAGCAACCCGCCCAGCACGACCACCCGCGGGCCGAAGCGGTCGGCGAGGATGCCCCAGGTGAATTGGCCGACGGCGTAGGCCGTCAGGTAGATGGCGTCGAGGTTGGCCATGGCCATTTTATCGAGCATGAAGGTCGGGTCTTCGCCAATACCGAGTTTGGCGACCGAGAACGCTTTGCGGGTGAAGTAGAAAGCGGCGTAGGCGAGCCAGGTAATCGCGAAGATCTGCACGCGCCAACGCTTGATGGTGCCAATGTGCTTGTTCATTGTGGTTCTGACCTCAGGGTGTGAGTGTGCCGGCAGAATTGGAAGAAAACGCCTGTGTTTTTATTGTTGAGCACTGCGAAATCACCTTGTCCCTGTGGGTGATTCCGGTCAGATGAGTCCTGTAGTTGCACGCACAGACTCATGGCACCCGCTGCTGTTCGACTGACCAGTCACCGGGGCTGAGATGAATCAAAACAATTACTGATTAATAATTGAAATCGATTTATCGTATTTCCAAAATAAGCTCAGCTTGTTACTGGAGATTCCCGTGTCGGTTTCCCACGCCCAGCTCAAAGCCTTCCATGCCGTGGCGGTGCATGGAAGCTTTACCAAAGCCGCCGAGCGGCTTTTTCTGACGCAGCCGGCGATTTCCGACCAGGTGCGCAAACTCGAAGAGCGTTATGGCGTTCTGCTGTTTCACCGCAACAAACGCTCGGTGCGCCTGACCGATCTGGGCGAACGCCTGCTGAGCGTCACCCAGCGGCTTTTTGTGATTGAGGCCGAAGCCCAGGAGTTGTTGCAGGATTCCCAGGCCTTACAGACTGGCAGCCTGATTCTGGCGGTGGACGCGCCGGTGCATGTGCTGCCGCAGATTGCCCGCTTCTGCGAACGCTACCCCGGCATCAGCGTGAAGATCGAAACCGGCAACACCGATGAGTCGCTGTTTCGACTGTTCAACTATCAGGCCGACCTGGCGTTACTGGGCCGTGACGTCAGCGATGAACGCCTGATCTCCCTGCCCCTGCGCAACGACCCGATGGTCGCGTTCGTGTCGCGCAATCACCCGTGGGCCGACCGCGAATCCATCACCCTCGCGGACCTCGACGACACGCCACTGGTGTTGCGAGAAATCGGTTCGGTGACAAGGCAGACGCTGGAAGAGGAAATGGCCGGTGCCGGGTTTCGTATCCGCCCGGCGATTCAGGTTGAAGGTCGCGAGGCAGCGCGTGAGGCAGTGGTGGTGGGGATTGGTGTGGGCGTGGTCTCGGCCGCCGAGTTTGGTGCGGACTCCCGGGTTTGCGCACTGCCGATTACCGATTGCAAACGCAGGCTGACTGAAACCCTGGTGTGCCTGCGCGAACAGAGTTCGCGGCGGATGGTGGCGACGTTTCTTGAGATGGTGCGCGAGAGTCTGGTGTAGGCAGGTTCGACGCTATCGCGAGCAAGCTTGCTCCCACAGGGATTTATGCTCGCTCGCTGATTTTGTGTACGACCCGATACCTGTGGGAGCAAGCTTGCTCGCGATTCAGGCAACTCGGTCTACCTGACGGGCGCCAACCCAAAAAACGCCTGGATCAAGCGCAAATCCCTGCGCCGCTCCATGCACCCGATCATGTGCCGGTTCACCAACCCCTCGCCAATGATCGGCACCGCCGCCACTCGCGGGTCGTGGCTGACCTCCACCGAAGACACCACCCCCACCCCCAGTTCGGCGGCCACCGCCTCGGTCACCGCTTCGCGGCTGTCCAGTTCCAGCAACACCCGTGGAATGACCCTGGCCTGGGCGCAAGCCTCATCGAAGGTGCGCCGAGTAATCGAACTTGGTTCGCGCAGCACCATGATCACCTGATCCAGCTCCTTGAGCTGCACACCTTTGGTCTTCTGCGCCCAAGGATGGCCCTCGGGCACCAGTGCACAAATCCGTGACTCGTTCAGCGCCTGCAGATGCAAGCCCTTGCGCGGCTCGACCTCGGTCAGCACCGCCACGTCGGCATGTTCGGACAGCAGCGCCGCCAGGGTTTCCTGGGCGTTGCCCAGCCGCAGGTTCACTGTGATCCCCGGATAGCGCGCGCGCAGGCTGGCAAGCATCGGCATGACCATGTGCGGACCGTCCGCCGCCACCTCCAGACGCCCGGTCAGCAATTGCCGGTTGGCTTCGAGCATCACCTGCGCCTCCTCGGCCAGGCCGAACATCGCCCGGGTGATGGCCGCCAGTTTGGTGCCTTCCTCCGTCAGTTCCACCCGTCGAGCGGTGCGGCGCAGCAAGGTGATCTGGTAGTGCTCCTCCAGGGCCTTGATGTGCCCGGTAACCGCCGGCTGGCTGATGAACAGCCGCGCCGCCGCCCGGGTAAAGCTGCCCTCCCGGGCCACGGCATCGAAGGCGCGCAGCTGAAACAGGTTCATGAATAACCCTCACTGATGGTTGGCATAACAACAAACAATTTGATTGATAGCACGGCAAATTGCAATTTAAGCCCCATAGCTTCATCCCATCGATTGCGAGGACACGAGAATGAGTACTGCCGAACCCATCCTGCTCACCCCCGGCCCATTGACCACTTCGGCCCGTACCCGTCAGGCGATGATGGTCGACTGGGGTTCATGGGATGACCGTTTCAATCAACTGACCGCCAGCCTCTGCGAGCAACTGCTGGCGATCATCAACGGCGCCGCCACCCACCACTGCGTGCCCCTGCAAGGCAGCGGCACCTTCGCGGTCGAGGCAGCGATCGGCACGCTGGTGCCTCGCGATGGCAAGGTTCTGGTACTGATCAACGGTGCCTACGGCAAGCGCCTGGCGAAAATCTGCGAAGTGCTGGGCCGCTCCTTCAGCACCTTCGAAACCGCCGAAGACGAGCCGACCACCGCCGCCGACGTTGACCGACTGCTGCGTGCCGACACCGGCATCACCCACGTCGCCCTGATCCACTGTGAAACCAGCACCGGCATCCTCAATCCGCTGCCAGAGATTGCCCAGGTCGTTGCGCAACACGGCAAGCGCCTGATCATCGACGCCATGAGCTCCTTCGGGGCCCTGCCAGTGGACGCTCAACAAGTGCCCTTCGACGCCCTGATCGCCGCCTCGGGCAAATGCCTGGAAGGTGTGCCGGGCATGGGCTTTGTCTTCGCCCGCAAAGAATCTCTGGCCAGCGCCGCCGGTCATTCGCACTCGTTGGCCATGGACTTGCAGGACCAGCACGCCTACATGACCAAGACCGGCCAGTGGCGCTTCACCCCGCCGACCCATGTGGTCGCCGCACTGCACGAAGCCCTGCTGCAATACAACGAAGAAGGTGGTTTGCCGGCGCGGCACGAACGCTACGCCGCCAACTGCCAGGCATTGATGGAAGAGATGGGCAAGCTGGGGCTGCGCAGCTTCCTGCCAGCGGCCATTCAGGCTCCGATCATCGCCACCTTTCACGCCCCGAAAGATCCGCGCTACCAGTTCAAGGAGTTCTACGAGCGGGTCAAGGCCAAGGGCTACATCCTCTACCCCGGCAAACTGACCCAGGTCGAAACCTTCCGCGTCGGCTGCATCGGTCATGTGCAACCGGCCGAGATGCGCGAAGCGGTGGCGGCCATTGCTGAAGTGCTGCGCGAGATGGAAGTTTTAGAGATCTAACCAACACCGCATTCCCCTGTAAGAGCGAGCTTGCTCCGGGCGGCGTTCCGACGATGAGGCCCGACCAGACGGCACTCGTTGAATGAAAGACCATCGCGAGCAAGCTCGCTCCTACAGTAAAGCTGCTCTCCAATAGCCAGTTATTACAGGATTCAGATCACCATGAACTACTCCAACCCAACCAAACTGCAAGCCGCCATCCTCGACTGGGCTGGCACCGTGGTCGACTTCGGCTCCTTTGCCCCGACGCAGATTTTCGTCGAAGCCTTCGCCGAGTTCGACGTACAGGTGTCCATCGAAGAGGCCCGTGGCCCGATGGGCATGGGCAAGTGGGACCACATCCGCACCCTGTGCGATCTGCCGGAAGTTGCCGAGCGTTATCGCAAAGTATTCGGCCGCACGCCGACCGACGATGACGTGACCGCCATCTACCAGCGTTTCATGCCGCTGCAGATCGAAAAAATCGCCGAACACTCGGCGCTGATTCCGGGTGCGCTGGAGACCATCGCCAACTTGCGCCAGCAAGGAATCAAGATTGGCTCCTGCTCCGGTTACCCGAAGCAGGTCATGGACAAAGTGGTCGAACTGGCGGCCACCAACGGTTACGTGGCTGATCACGTGGTCGCCACTGACGAAGTGCCGAATGGTCGTCCATGGCCTGCCCAGGCACTGGCCAATGTCATCGCCCTGGGCATCGACGATGTCGCCGCGTGCGTGAAGATCGATGACACCGTACCGGGCATCCTCGAAGGTCGCCGCGCCGGCATGTGGACCGTTGCGCTGATCTGCTCCGGCAACGCCCTGGGCCTGGACTACGAGGGTTATCGCGCTCTGGGCAGCGACCAACTGGACAGCGAGCGCAAGCGCATCCACGGGATGTTCGAAGGTTCGCGTCCGCACTACATGATCGACACCATCACCGATCTGCCGGAAGTGATCGCCGACATCAACAAGCGCCTGGCCAACGGCGAAATGCCGCAATCGAGCTAAAAACTCAACACCCCCCCTGTAGGAGCGAGCCTGCTCGCGATGAACTTCAGGACACCGCTGGGTGTCAGGCTGCCAGCGTCATCGTTGACGACCATCGCGAGCAGGCTCGCTCCTACAGGTTTTTTTTCTGTGTATTCGAGCATCCAACTATCGATCCACTCAGGCAAACCCGGTGAATCCGGCTTACAGTTAAAGCACACCGTCGGCCAAGAACGGTGGCTTTAAACCGGACCGCTGAGGAACACCCTATGCCGTGGAAAAACTCCGAGTCGCGCTACAGCACCGTATCGATAGCGCTGCATTGGTTGATGCTGGTCCTGCTGGCACTGGTTTACGCCTGTATCGAGTTTCGCGGGATGTTTCCCAAGGGCAGTGGCGGGCGCACACTGATCGTCGAATCCCACTTCATGCTCGGCCTGACCGTATTCGTTCTGGTCTGGCTGCGCTTGTTCGCACGCAGTCTCGGCCCGGCGCCACAGGTCTTCCCGGCCTCGCCGCGATGGCAAACGACGCTGGCCAGGCTGATGCACTGGGCGCTGTACATGTTCATGATCGCAACGCCCATTCTCGGGTGGCTGGTCACCAGCGCCAAAGGCAATCAGGTGATGTTCTACGGTTTCGACCTGCCGATGCCAATAGCGGAAAACAAGGAACTGGGCAAACAACTCCAGGACTGGCACGAGCTCGGCGGCACCATCGGCTATTGGCTGATCGGCCTGCATGCCGTGGCCGCGCTGTATCACCATTACGTGGTAGGCGATAACACCTTGCTGCGGATGATGCCCAAAAGCGTAAACCGCGACACCTGAGGGCACTGGCAAAACCTGCTCGCTCCTGCATGAGATTGCATGTGTGCTTCAGATTTGTGGGCTGAATCCCCGTCGCCCCTGCAAGCCGCCGGTATGAACGAAGATCAGCCGCGTGCCACGGGCAAACTTTCCCGCTTCGACTTGCTGCTTGAGTGCCAGCAGCGCTTTGCCGGTGTACAGCGGCTCCAGGGGAATACCGCTGGCCTGCTCGGTCTTTTCGATGAATTCGAGCAACAGAGGATCGACTTTGGCAAAACCGCCCCGGCTGGCGTCGAACAGTTCATAAACCGGATCGGCGATAGCGGCCTGCTGCACGATCGTCTCGACCTGCTGCGCCACCCCATGATCGCCTGGCACCGCCAGGGCACCGTACACCGGATGATCCCCTGCCTCGGCCAGCACCAGGCCGGCCAGCGTCGTGCCCGTTCCGCAGGCCAGCCACCAGCCGTCGTAGTCGCTCCAACCCAAGCCCTGCAATTGCGCGCAAACAGCGGCCCGAAACTGCATGCAACCCAGGGCGCCAGGCCAACCACCTCCCCCTTCAGGCACCGGATGCAACGTCGGGTAGCGGGTCTGCCAGGGTTGCCAGAAACCGGCTTCATGCCTTGCTCGATAGCCTGCGTAACCCAGCCAGTGCAACTGCATGCCGAACGCCTGCAAGTCTTTGACCGTCGGGGTTTCCTGAGGATGTCCGCGCAACAGGCCGACAGTCGAAAAGCCCAAACGTTTGCCCGCCGCTGCCAGCGCGTGGAGGTGATTGGAATGCGCGCCACCCAGGCTGATGATGCCTTCGGCACCAACGCGGTCGGCGTTCCTCAGGTGTTCGATGAGCTTGAACCATTTGTTACCGCTGATCAGCGGGTCGATCTGGTCCAGGCGCAGGATCGCCAACTCGATGCCAGCGTGAGCGAGCCAGTCGAGGTGAAGGGGTTCGAGGGGGACTTGAGGAAGCCAGTTGTCAGGAGGAGAAAGCATGATGCCGGATCATTGGAGTGATCCAGCATCTTAGCAGCACCTTTGTGGCGAGGGAGCTTGCTCCCGCTCGACTGCGCAGCAGTCGCAAACCCGGAACACCCGATACTTCTGATGTACCGAGCCTACCGATTTGGGGCCGCTTCGCAGCCCAGCGGGAGCAAGCTCCCTCGCCACAGGTTTACTGTCAGACGTGAATTACAACTGCGCCGCCAACCGCGAACCCTGGTTGATCGCCCGCTTGGCATCCAGCTCAGCCGCGACATCCGCGCCACCGATCAGGTGTACGTTCTGCCCCGCCGCCACCAGGTCGTCATGCAATTCACGCAGCGGATCCTGCCCGGCGCAAATCACGATGTTGTCCACAGGTAGCAGCTGCGGTTCGCCGGTTTCGCCAATGCGGATGTGTAGGCCTTCGTCGTCGATCTTCAGGTATTCAACGCTGTTGAGCATCTGTACCTGCTTGTTCTTCAGGCCGGTTCGATGAATCCAGCCGGTGGTCTTGCCCAGGCCGTCACCGACCTTGGACTTCTTGCGTTGCAGCAGGAACACCTCGCGAGCCGGCGCGTGGGGCGCGGCCTTGATACCGGCGACACCACCGCGTGCTTCAAGGTGGGTATCGATGCCCCACTCTTTCCAGAACGCAGCACGATCCTGACTGGTAGCGACGCCTTCATGCACAAGGAACTCGGAGACGTCGAAACCGATACCACCGGCACCGATCACCGCGACACGCTTGCCGACCGGCTTGCGTTCCAGGATCACATCCAGGTAGCTCAGCACTTTGGCGTGTTCCACCCCCGCAATGGCCGGCACGCGCGGCGCAATGCCAGTGGCCAGAATGATCTCGTCGTAGCCGCCCTCGACCAGCGTGGCCACGTCGACGCGGGTGTTCAGGCACACCTCGACGTTGGTGGTCTGCAGCTTGCGGTTGAAGTAGCGAATGGTTTCGTAGAACTCTTCCTTGCCCGGCACCCGCTTGGCGATGTTGAACTGACCGCCGATTTCGCTGGCCGAATCGAACAGCGTCACCTGATGACCACGCTCGGCGGCCACGGTCGCGGCGGACAAACCGGCAGGGCCGGCACCGACCACGGCGATTTTCTTCAGCTGCTGCACGGGCAGGTAATTGAGTTCGGTTTCGTGGCAGGCACGCGGGTTGACCAGGCAACTGGTCAGTTTGCCGCCGAAGGTGTGATCGAGGCAGGCCTGGTTGCAACCGATGCAGGTGTTGATTTCATCGGCGCGTCCTGCAGCGGCCTTGTTGACGAAATCCGGGTCGGCGAGGAACGGCCGCGCCATGGACACCATGTCGGCATCGCCCTCGGCGAGAATCTGCTCGGCCACTTCCGGCGTGTTGATGCGGTTGGTGGTGATCAGCGGAATATTGACCGAACCCCGCAGCTTGGCCGTGACCTTGCTGAACGCTGCACGCGGAACTTTGGTGGCGATGGTCGGAATCCGCGCTTCGTGCCAGCCGATACCGGTGTTGATGATCGTCGCGCCGGCCTGCTCGATGGCCTTGGCCAGTTGAACGATTTCTTCCCAGGTGCTGCCGCCTTCGACCAGGTCGAGCATCGACAGACGGAAAATGATGATGAAGTTCGGGCCAACCGCCTCACGCACGCGACGGACGATCTCCACCGGCAGGCGCATGCGGTTTTCATAGCTGCCGCCCCAGCGGTCGGTACGGTGGTTGGTGTGGGCGGCAAGGAACTGGTTAATGAAATAACCTTCGGAGCCCATGATTTCCACGCCGTCGTACTCGGCGGTTTGTGCCAGAGCCGAGCAGGTGACGAAATCGCTGATCTGCTTTTCGATGCCTTCCTCGTCCAGCTCCCTGGGCTTGAACGGGTTGATCGGTGCCTGAATCGCACTTGGCGCGACCTGTTTCGGGCTGTAGGCATAACGACCGGCGTGGAGGATCTGCATGCAGATCTTGCCACCGGCATCGTGCACGGCACGGGTGACGATGCGGTGTTTCAGCGCTTCCTCTTCAGTCGTCAGCTTGGCCGCGCCGGAATATACGCCGCCTTCATCGTTCGGGCCGATACCACCGGTGACCATCAGGCCGACACCGCCACGGGCGCGCTCGGCGAAGTAGGCGGCCATGCGCTCGAACCCACCCGGTTTCTCTTCAAGGCCAGTGTGCATCGACCCCATCAGGGTGCGATTGCGCAGCGTAGTGAAACCCAGGTCCAGCGGAGCCAACAGGTGCGGGTATTGAGCGGCGGTCATCGGTAACTCCACATCGAGCGATCACGGAAAGTGCAGGAGCTCTACGGCCCCCATCAGTCATGTTCGACAGACTAAGAGTCGCGTCGCCGTCGCTCAATGACTGTAAATGACAACTTAATGATCGAAATGAGCAGCCCCTGCGAAACAGTCAGGCGATGAACAACGTTACTTGAACATGTAGGAATGGAGGTCTGGATCGCTGACGGTAACATCGGCTATCTGCGGCCAAACTCAAAAGCCGAAGTAGACAAATGCCGTAACGGCCGCCATACCCCACGCGACCAACGCCATGACAGTTGAGTTTTGCGGTAACTGAAATTCGCTGGATTGCTGTACATCGGGCTTCGAAAGACCGGCCTGGACATAGTAGCCATACCGGACTGCCCGGTAGGTATATCCAAGACCGACCAACAAAAACAGAGTGATCAGGCCAAGCACAAGTCCACGCCTGATAGCCGGTTTCGCCAATGCTGCAAGGTGATCCTGCTCGCAAGCAACGCTGTTGAGTTGCACGATGGTAATTCGTTGATAGTCGGTCGAAGACCGCTTGTGCCCAATCTGGATCGCCGCCTGTTGCTCCAGATCCAGCGCCTGATACCTCCAGAGCGTCGACGATCCTTTTCGGCAGAAGGTAAACACGGCAGGACTTGAAGCGGAGATTATGCAAGCGTCGTAGATATCCAGTTTTTTCAGGGTTTCCAGGGCCGATCGGGTGAAGTCCAGATCGAACACCGAAGCAGCTCCGATGGCAGAAGCCGCAACCGAAGCCAACAGGCTGATCAAGAGGCAGGTGGCTGAAATGTTCACGGCCGAATTTCCCCTTTTTCATTTTTTGATTTCGCAGCTCGGTTCCAGCCTGCTTTGTCGAGCTCCAGTACGCTGCTGGCACCCGGAAAACCAAGTGGAAGAAGAAAGGGAGGGCATCCATGCCCTCCCCTCCGTGGTCCACGCTCCTTGCGACAGTGCCTGTCAGAACATCAAGAGGCCAGAATGAAGTCTGTGGCCGAGATGGTGTTCGGATCGCCCACTCCTACCAGGGTGATGGAACCGGCTCCGAAGTTGAGCAACAAATCCGCACCCTGATCGACGATGTTGACACTCGTGTTGAATGTCGCCGCCGTGATGTTGAGCCCGACGAAATTGAGCAGATCCTGGCCTCCCGCCGCGTTGGCATCAAAGCCGATGATCCGATCGTTGCCGAAGCCCGCTGCGAACACGAAGACATCGTCGCCACTGCTGGCATTCATCGTGTCGTTGCCGGCACCACCCGCAATACTGTCGTTGCCGGCACCGCCATCGATGATGTCGTTGCCTGCGCCACCGAGCATTGTGTCGTTACCGCCAGCACCGTTGAGGTTGTCGTTACCCACCCCACCGGTGATGACGTTGTTCGACGCGTTGCCGGTACCGACGAAGTTGCCGACTCCGGTGTAGAGCAGATGCTCGGCATCGGCGCCCAGTGTGTAGCTGGACAGCGAGGTCTGGATGGAGTCCTCACCGTTACCCGCCAACTCGATCACCCCGTCCGCGGCAGAGTCGACGATGTAGGTATCATTGCCGACTCCGCCTTCCAGCCGGTCAGCCCCTGCACCGCCATTGACGACGTCGTTGCCCAGGCCACCCAGCAAGGTGTCGTTGCCGTCACCGCCGTTGAGCGTGTCATTACCGGCTCCAGCGGTAATGATGTTGTTCAACGCGTTGCCGGTGCCGGTGAAGTTGCCGGCTCCGTTGAAGAGCATGTGCTCGACATTGGCGCCCAGCGTGTAACTGTTTAGCGTCGTTTGTACGGAGTCCGCACCCTCACCCGCCGTCTCGACCACCAGGTCTCCGCTCGAATCGACGCGGAAGGTGTCGTTGCCGACTCCACCGACCATCCGGTCATTGCCGGCACCGCCGGTGATGACGTCGTTGCCGGTTCCACCGAGCAAGGTGTCGTTGCCGTCACCGCCGTTGAGGGTGTCATTACCCACCCCGCCGGTCATGACGTTATTCAACGCGTTGCCGTTGCCGGTGAAGTTGCCGGTTCCGGTGTAGAGCAGATTCTCGACATTGGCGCCCAGTGTGTAACTGGCCAGCGTTGTCTGTACGGAATCAGAACCCTCACCCGCCGCCTCGACCACCAGATCCCCGGCTGCATCGACGCGGAAGGTATCGTTGCCGGCTCCGCCGACCATCGCGTCATTACCCGTACCACCGGTGAGGACGTCGTTACCGGCACCCCCCATCAATGTATCGTTGCCGTCACCGCCGTTGAGGGTGTCATTACCCGTCCCGCCGGTGATGACGTTGCTCAGCGCGTTGCCGTTACCGGTGAAGTTGGCGGCGCCGAGGTAGAGCAGATGCTCCATATTGGCGCCCAGTGTGAAGCTGGCCAGCGTGGTCTGTACGGAGTCCGCCCCCTCACCCGTCAACTCGGTCAGCACGTCCCCGGCTGAGTCGACGCGGTAGGTGTCGTTGCCGGTTCCGCCCAGCATCTGGTCATTACCCGCACCGCCATTGAGGAAGTCGTTGCCGTCCTCGCCATTGATGAAGTCGTTGCCGTCTCCGCCACTGAGATTGTCGTCGCCGATGCCGCCAAACAGCTGGTCGACACCGCCCAGGCCTATGAGCGTATCGTTGCCGCCCAGGCCAAACAGCACATCGCTACCTGCGGTACCTAGGAGGGTGTTCGCCAGGGCGTCACCCGTTTGCACCGCACCCAGCAGCACGACCAGCGCCGTCGCCGCCGAGGTCACCGACTCCAGCGTGCCGAAGCCATCGGTGTAGCGCGCGATCACCCGGATTTGCTGGTTGATCTGCGCCGCACCCGGGGTGAAGTTCACGCCAGTCGCGCCAGCGATATTGGTGAAGGTAGTCCCGGTACCTTGCTGCCATTGGTAGCTGAATGTGCCCAATCCGTCTGGATCGGCAATCCCGGCCGTCTGCGCGGTCAGCACCTGCCCTTGAGTCGGTGTCGTATCGCTGATCAGCAACGCACCTGTTGGCGCATCGTTGACATTGACCACCGGCGCCGTGGCGTCGGACGGAACGCTTTCAGCGACACCGAAGTCATCCACGTAACTGACCACCACACGCACCTGGTTGCCGACCTGAGCCTGGCCAAGCGTGAGCGTGCTACCGGTGGCGCCGGCGATGTTGACGAAAGTGACCCCGTTGGTCACCTGCCATTGGAAGGTGAACTGCGGATTGCTCAGGCCATCGACATCAATGATGCTCGACGGATCTGCGGTCAACACCTGGTTCTGCGTCGCAAGCCCGGTAATGGTCGGCCCTGCCGTCGGTGTGTTGTTGGCCGACGAGGAGACAAACTCCAGCGTGCCATTGCCATCCTGATATACCGCCCGAACACGGATGTTCAGACCGGCGACATCATCCGCCACCAGATAGGTGGTACCGATCGCCCGCGATGCCTCGCCGGCGGCGATAAAGGTGATGTCTTCATAGATGCCTGAACCGGCGACGTTTTCGACCTGCCAGTAGTAAGACACCGCACCGGTAACCGCACCGGTCGCATTGGTCGCACTCACGCTGTCCAGATCGCGGATCGACTGATCGCTGACGCGCAGCAGCTGGCCGGCGACAGGCGTATCCTCACGCGCACCGCTGGTAGCGTCGAGGATCGCCAGACGACCCACAGGTCCGCTGTTCACAGCGGTGCCGACTCCGGTCGCCTGCGCCTGGTCAGAGAACTGCAGGCGCTCGATGCCTGTCAGGCGATCGACGCCATCACGGCCCGCCACCAGGTCGGTCACGATGACGGCATTGCCGTCGAGGGTGACGCTGTACTCCGACGCATTACCGGAATACACCGCAGTGTCGAAGTTGTCAGTGCCGGTCAGGATCTCCCGCACGATGACCAGTTGGCCCGGGTTGTAAGTGCCGTTGAGCATGAACGGTACCAGCGGCTCCATGCTGTTGAAACTGGCGATTTCCGCGCCGGTACCATCAGCGTTCGCCCGCACGCTGATGCGTACGTTCAGCCACTTGTCACCATCGATGATGTCGTCACCGCCGCGACCTTCGATGAGGTCGCTGCCGCTGCCACCGAGGATGATGTTGCCACCGTCGAAGAACGTCGCACCGGCTGGCAGCAAGCCCGCCAGACCGTCGATCAGGCTGATGTTGGTCAGCACACTGCCGGTTGCACCCGCGGTAGGTAGCGATGTCGCATCTTCGCTATCACCACGCAGGAAGTCACCGTGCGTTGAACCCGACAGGCCTTCCATGATGTCGAAACGCACCAACGCCGAAGCGCCCGAACCCGGCATCGGTGGCACATCGAAGAAGCGGTCGCTGAAATCGATGCTCACGCCTTGGGCGAGATCCTTGAAGGTCGCCCAGTCATAACCCGAGCCGCCGATATAGCGGTCACCAAAGCCGAGACTGCCGACCATGATGTCGTCGCCGCCTTCGCCGTTGAACTTATCGTTCTCGTTGCCGCCGATGTATACGTCGTGGCCGATCACAGGGTCGTTGCCGAGCGGGTCGAAGTTGTCGCCAGGTGCACCGTCCGAGGTGCCCTTCTCGATCCAGTCGTCGCCTTCGTTACCCATGTCCTGTTCGTTGGCCTTGCTGCCCAGGATGAAGTCGTTGCCCTGGCCAGCAATGGCTTCGGAGGCGTCCTCACCGGTCACGATGAAGTCGCTGCCGAACCCGCCAATGATCAGGTTGACGCCATTGCCTCCGTGCAACACGTCGTTGCCGTCGCCACCCTGGATGTTATCGTCGCCGCCAGTGTCGGTGATGATGTCGTCGCCAGCGCCGCCACGCAGTTGGTCGTTGCCGTCACCGCCGTCGATGCGGTCGTTGCCGCCATCACCCCAGACAGTGTCATCGCCTTCGCTGGAAATGAGGATGTCGGCGTTGTCGGTACCACCCAGCACGATGTGTTCGTCACCGGTGTAGCGGATGTAGTTGGTGTCTGCCCCCACGGTCAGCGGGTTGTCGCGGAACACCACCTGCTCGCCATTCGCGCCGAGCGGATCGACGGAGACCAGGCCTTCGTTGAACTGCCTGCCCTGGTCCACTTCCAGGTAGAAGCCAGGGTCCGAGAACACCAGGCCCGGCAAGTGCGTGGCCGAGGTGTTGGCCATGATCAGCTTGGCGAACGAGTTGCTTTCAAGTTCGGCATTCATCGACAGGCCAGAGGTACGCTCCAAGTAGTAGAAGCGATCGCCGTCCTGCAGTTTTTCCAGCTGGTTCTCGAACACGAAGTTGAAGGTCGAGCCGAGCATGCCGCCGAACGGCGTTTTCTGTTCGGCAAGGCCGCCAATCCACATATCGATGGCATCGACGCCGGTAATCGTGACATTTCTCAGGTCATCGGCAGTGCCCGCCACCCCATCCCTGCCGGGCAGCGTCACGTTGGCAAAGGCACCGGTGCTGTTGAGGAAGTCCAGGCGGTCAGCCGGCGCCCCCACACCACCGAAGACCAGCGCCATGGCTGCATCGCGTTTGGCATCCATCGTGGTCGCCGACGTGATCGAGGTGTGCGTACCGTAGGCCGCGATGAAGTTGATCAACGACTCTGGATGCTTGAGGTGCTGCACCAGGTCGACCCAGCTGTTGTACGGCTTGAGTTGGGTGTCACCGGTTTGGCTGTAGATGTCGCGGCGGAACGCGTTGAGTGAAGGAATCCCCACGTCGCGGCCACGGGCGATGTTGATCGCCGGCAGGTCGAGCGGCAGGCCGAGCAGGTTATTGCGCAGCGCCTCGGTGACGAACTCATCGATTTCGTTACCGGCTTGCCGGGTCACCCCACGGATGATCGCACTGGTCGCATCCTCTGGTGATACGCCACTGGCGGCGTACGCCAACGGGTTGAGGAACGCCGCGATCAAGCCCAGTTGCTGATCGGGATTGGCACTGCTCGGATCGCCCACCACGTTGAAGTCGATATCGTAGCGATCGACAGTCTCGGTCAGCATCGAGTGGCCAAACCGGTACACGGTGTGGGCGAACTCGGCGACGATCGAAGGATCGAGGTCGACGTCATAGACCTGGGTCGGTGCGAAGAACAGGTCGATGTTGGGCTGGATGGTCCGCGCAAACTCCTCGAACACCAGGTGCTGATACTGCATCTCGGTGCCGAACTTGGCAGCCTGGAACAAGCGCTCGCCATTCCACTGCAGCGCATCGAACTCAGCCTGGGTGGTTGGCAACGCAACCACCGGATTGAGCAGCCACTCGTTGAGGAAGGCCACGTCACCCGAATCGAGCACGGTGTCCTTGGTCTGCTGGACCAGGCGGTTGTGCTCGGAGTGGAAGATCGCATGCACCGCGGTCAGGCCGATGTTCTCATTGACCCGGCCGTCGCCAGCGATGTAGTGAGCGTCGAGCAGTTCGTTGTCATAGGTCGTGTTGTTACCGCCTGGGCCAACGGGCTGCGCATTGCCGACATCGGCGTCGGCATCTGCCTGCAGAACCCCGCCGACAACCACCGGCACGGCGTTGTGGGCGATGTCGTTGAGGAAGGCATGGCCGGTGCGCACCGCGTTGACGAGGCTGACCGGACTGGCCGGATTGCCTTCGACAAGCGTAGTGACGTCATCGGCGGTGCCGGCAATGCCATCCGCCCCGTTGTTGACACGAATGACAACCTGCGGGAAGCCGTTCGGCCCCTTGATGAAGTTGCCATAGGCGTCAGTCGCCAGCAGCGGGCCGCTGTCGATATCGGCGTCGGTCAGATTGATGCCGAGCACGTCGCGTGCCTGGGCCTTGACCACCTTCCAGGTTGCCATACCACCGATTTCAACGTCGTCAGCGGTGCCAAACGTGCCATCCGCCCCCAGGTCACGGTTAGTGATCAACCGGCCTGTCGCTTCGGGGCCACTGCCAGTAAGTTCATAACCGCGCAGGAACACCTGATGCGACGGGTGCGAGCTATAGGTCTGGTTCTGGTCCACGAACGGCGAGGTGGTGTTGGTGTGCTCATGGATGTCGTCGGCCGTGCCAAGAACGCCATCCGCCCCTGGTTGGTTGGTCGCACGGGTCAGAACCATGAAGTTCGTCGGGCTACCTGGGACAAAGAGTGGATCATCCGGCTGAAGCGGAATGAAGACGGTGCCCGAACCACCTTTGGTCACCAGGTCCAGACCATGATCGAAGAACTGCCCGAAGAAAGTCATCCAGGAGTTGAATGGCGCGGACAATCCCGCGTCTGCCGTGGTGTTCTCGAACAGGTACACATCCTTGTCATCGGCAGTACCGAACTGTCCATCCAGCCCGGGGCTGGCAACGATCGTTACGCCATCCTTGAGCACGTCATCATTACCCGCCAAGCCGAAGTTGAGCACACCGTCCGCACCCGGGTCGAAAGCCGTGGCATAGGCCGCCGGGTTGTTCGCCGTCTGGTCGACGATCAGGTTACTGATGGTGCGCGGCTGCGAGTCAATCACAAGGCCGCTGTTCTGCGTATACGACGTTCCCCCTTCCGCCGGATTGAAGACCGGATCGCTCACGCGCGGGAAGAGGTTATCGGCGGCACCAAACTCGGTGTGATTGTTGCCGTTGAGGTTCAACAGGTTGTTGTTCGATCCGTCGACCGTACGCAGACCCAACGGCGCGCGGATGTTCGGGATCAGCGAGAGGATGTCCTGACCGGCCGCATCAGCCTCGGCAATCTTGATCTGGTCAAGAATGAAGTTGAGGTCGGAGCGGACCATGTGCAGGCCCGCGCCACCGGCGGTGGCATCGACTACCGGTACTGGCGCCGTCGGTACGACCGGCGCGCCGGGTGCTACTACGGCAGTCGGCTGCGAGAACGCTACTTCAGTCGTGCCATGAGCATCCTGGTAGATCGCCTTGACCCGCAACGACAGCCCGGCAAGGTCGGGAGAGACCTTGAACGTGGTGCCGTCGGCACTCTGGAACGCCAGGTCGCCAGCCGGCAAGAGGATGATGTCCTCGAAAACGCCGCTGCCTGGAGTTGCCTCGAACTGCCAGTAGTAGGAAACCGAACTGTTGATCAAGCCCAGCGGATTACCCGCCGTGATGTTGTCGGCATCGCGCAACGCGTTCACGTTGACCGTCAGCGTGTCGCCCACGACTATCGCACCGCCGTTGCCATCGATGACAGCCGGACGGCCAGTCGGTTGGGCATTGAGCCCATCCACCAACACCTGCTGGGTATCGGCGAACTGCAGGCGTTCGATATGCAGCAGGGTATCGGTGCCGTCGCGGCCCGCTACGCTATCTGTCACCGTATAGACATCGTCCGCCAGATCGACCGTGCCGCGGTCATCAACGGTAACCGTATACTCGGAGGCAACCCCGGAGTAAATGGCGGTGTCGAACGCCGCCCCGCCCGTCGAGGTACCCGGCATGATTTCCCGCACGGCCTTGAGCTGACCGGGGTTAATGGTACCGTCGATCATGAACGGGATCATATCGACCATGCTGTCGAAGGAGGCGACCTCAGGGCCCGTATGGTTAACGTCGCCAGGGGCATAAACGGCAATCCTGACGTTGATCCATTTGTCACCGTCGATCAGGTCGTCACCACCGCGGCCTTCGATCAGGTCACTGCCATCGCCGCCAAGGATGATGTTGCCAGTGGCAAAGCCGGTAACCGGCAAGCCGGCATCGGCCAGGAACTGATCCAGTCCGCGGATCAACGCGACATTGGTCAGTGCACTGCCCGTGGCACCACCGTGGTTGATGATGGTGTCGGCATCGACATCATCGCCTTTGAGCACGTCGCCGAAGCTCGAACCGGACAAACCCTCGACCTCGGCAAAACGGTCGAGTATCGAGGCCGGCGAGGCGCCGACCGGATTGAACACCCCGGCGTTCTGGTTTGGCGCGTTGCCGTGTGGCTGCGCCAGCGCGGCCAGGCTCAGGTCAGCGGTCACACCAATCCTGTCGTTCTTGTAGGTGATCCAGTCGAAGCCGGACATGCCGTCCATCTTGTCCTGGGCATCGCTGCCGACAAAGATGTCATCGCCACCCTCGCCGATCATTTCGTCGAAGCCACCGCCACCGACAAAGATATCGTTGCCGATGATGTCGTCATTGAGCAGCGGCGAGAAGTTATCGCCTGGCGCACCGTCCTGGGTGCCCTTCTCGATCCAGTCATCACCTTCGTTACCGGTCGGTGGCAGGTTGGTCTTGGCACCGAGGATGAAGTCGTCACCCTGGCCGCCGAAGGTGGTACTGATGTCTTCGGTGGTGATGATGAAGTCCTGGCCATCGCCACCCAGGATCAGGTTGCCTAAAGCCGCCATGCTGCCGGCGATGATCACATCGTTACCGGCATTACCTTCCAGACGGTTGTCACCGAACGAGTCGCTGATGATGTCATCACCCGCGCCGCCCAGTACCGCATCGTTCCCCGCGCCACCTTCGAGGCGGTCGTTGCCGCCGTCGCCGTAAAGGGTGTCATCGCCTTCACCGGAAATGATGATGTCATTGCCGGCAGTGCCGCCCATGACGACATGATCTTCACCGGTGTACTGCAGGTAATTGGCGTCCGGACCTACGGTGTCAGGGTTGTCGCGAATCACCAGCGCCACGACTTCCACGCCGTTGATCATGATGCCGCCGGTCGGATCGGCACGGCCGTCCGCGCCCAGGCCGGTGAACTGATTCGCCTGATTCACCTCGAGGGTGAAGGTCGGCGTCTGGAACACGGTATTGGACAGGTGGGTGACATCGCTGTTGAGCATGATCAACTTGGCAAAGGAGTTGTTCTCAAGCTCAGTGCCGAAGTTCAGGCCCGCGACACGCGACAGGTAGTAGAAACGGTCGCCGTTCTGCAACGCCTCCATCTGGGTTTCAAACACGAAGTTGAAGGTCGAGCCGAGCATGCCGCCGAACGGCATTTTCTGTTCGGCGAGGCCACCGACCCAGAAGTCGACATCGTCGAGCCCGGTGATCGTCACACCCGTCACGTCGTCTGCGGTACCCAGTACCCCATCCGCACCGACCTGCGTTACGTTGGCCCAGGCACCGGTGCTATTGAGGAAGTCCAGGCGGTCGGCAGGCGAACCTGCGCCACCGAATACCAGCGCCAGGGCTGCTGCGCGTTTCTCTGCCAGCGTGGTTGCCGACGTGATCGTGCCATGGGTGCCATAGGCCGCGATGAAGTTGACCAGCGACTCGGGGTGCTTGAGGTGGTCCACCAGGTCAGCCCAACTGATGTACGGCTTCAGTTGGCTGTCGCCGGTGGACGCGTACATATCACGACGCGCTTCATTCAATGTAGGGATGCCAGTGTCGCGACCACGCGCCAGGTTCAGGGCCGGCAAATCGAGCGGCAGACCGAGCAGGTTGTTGCGCAAGGCTTCAGTGACGAACTCGTCAATCTCGTTGCCGAGTTGGCGGGTCACACCACGAATGATCGCCCCTGCCGCTTCGTCAGCGGTCGCCCCGCTGCCGGCGAACGCCAGCGGGTTGAGGAAGGCCGCGATCAGCCCCAGTTGCGAGTCCGGATTATTCGGGTCAGTGAGCAGCGGATTGAACGCAGGGTCGAAGCGATCAACGGTCTCGGTCAACATCGAGTGACCGAAGCGGTACACCACGTGGGCGAACTCGGCGAGGATCGCCGGGTTGATCGAGGTGTCGTAGCCGTTGGGCGCAAGGAATTCATCGACCTGCGGCTGAACGGTCCGCGCGAACTCTTCGAACACCAGGTGCTGGTACTGCATCTCGGTGCCGAACTTGGCGGCCTGGAACAGGCGTTCACCGTCCCACACCAATGCCGCGATACCGGCAGGTGTAGTCGGAATCGCGGTCACGTCGTCAGCCAGCCACTGATTGAGGAAGGCCAGGTCGCCGGAGGCAAGGATGGTGTCCTTGGATTGCTGGACCAGACGGTTGTGCTCGGAGTGGAACACATGGTGCACGGTAGTCAGGCCGATGTTCTCGTTGGCCCGGCCGTCGCCGGCAATGTAGTGGGCGTCGAGCAGTTCGTTGTCATAGGTCAGGTTGTTGCCAGTCGGACCAACGGGCTGAGCATTGCCGACAAGGGCGTCGCCATCCGCCTGCAGAACCCCGCCGACGACGACCGGCGCGGCATTGTGCGCGATGTCGTCGAGGAAGGCATGCCCAGTGCTCACGGCATTGGCCAGGCTGATTGGAGCTGCCCGGTTGCCTTCGACCAGTTGAGTAACGTCATCAGCCGTGCCGGCGATGCCGTCGGCACCGTTGCTGACGCGAATCACCACCTGCGGCATGCCGTTAGGCCCGCGGATGAAGTTGCCGTAGGCATCGGTTGCCAGCAACGGCACGTTGTGCACATCGGCGTCGGTCAGGTTGATGCCGAGAATGTCACGGGCCTGGGCCTTGACCACTGCCCAGGTCGCCATGCCATCACCGGCGCCATCATCGGCAGTGCCGAAGATGCCATCGGCACCGAGATCGCGGTTGGTAATCAGGTTCCCCGTTGCAACAGGGTCACCTGCCGCGTTGAGGACGTACTCGCGCAGGAACACCTGATGCGAGGGGTGCGAGCTATAGGTCTGGCTTTGGTCGACGAACGGCGAGGTGGTATTGGTCTGGCCATCATCGGCCGTGCCGACTACTCCGTCTGCGCCGGCGGTACGCACAGCACGCGACAGCACCATGAAGTTGGTCGGGCTGCCCGGTACGAACAACGGATCGTCCGGTTGCAGCGGAATGAACACGATGTCGGTGGCGCTCTTGGTGACCAGGTCGAGACCGTGGTCGAAGAACTGGCCGAAGAAGGTCATCCACGAGTTGAAGCCAGCGGTCAGGCCGGCGTCCGCCGATTGGTTGGGAAAGAAGAACACATCCTTGTCATCGGCCGTGCCGAACACCCCATCCAGACCGGGGCTGGCGACTATCTCTACGCCATCCTTGAGTACGTCGTCATTACCCGCGCCTACCACGCCGAAGTTGAGCACTCCGTCCAGGCCGGGGTCAAAAGCTGAGGCATAGGCCGCCGGGTTGTTGGCGGTCTGGTCGACTATCAGGTTACTGATAATCCGTGGTTGCGGGTCGACCACCGTCCCTGTCCCGACATAGTCCGGCAGGAACGAAGGTTCAAGCAGGCGCGGGAAAGCGTTGTCCGCGGCACCAAACTCGCTCTGGCCGGTGACCAGGTTGTTGAGGCTGCCATCGACGGTACGCAGACCGAATGGCACCTGACTGTTGGGTAGCAAATCACTGAGGCTGGCGCCGTCGGCATTCGCTTCGGCGATAAAGATTTGCTTGAGGATGAACTCCAGGTCCGACTTGTTGAAATTGGCCATTTTGGATTGCCCTCGATCTGTCTGGGTAAAGGCGCGGGACGAGAAGATCCTTCCGCGCCAAGTCAAGTGCTGGCTTGTGCAGTTTGTTGGTTTTGTTTTTTAGCGAGAGCTGGCGTTACCCGGAACTCGGGATACGCGCCTGGAATTCGCGTAATGGATTGCTCGCCGCGCGATCAGGCAGAGCGGGTTCGCGCCCTGGGCGGGCCATGGAAACAGGAGGTAAAGGCAAACTTGCTGGTAAGCCCCTTCACTCTGCAAAAGAACGAAATGATCAACATGTTCTGCTCCTCCCGGGAGAATCACCGCGCCTTGCATTGCCAAAGCGATGGCAAGCTTCAGGCGGGCGGGCCCCCCGATAACTAAGACTAAAGTTCCATAGCAAAACTTTGTCAATATTACGTCGTTAAAACAGACGACTGGTGTTGAGGTGCACAACTAGCTGTTTTTTAAAGACATATAGAAAGTTGAGTGCAGGTATAGAGCGAAATGTTATTTCGGAGTGTTTCTCCGCCACCTACGCTTCTGCATAAGGGAGCAACGCAGCGATTTCGGAAGACTCGCCATTCACAGAGCGACCAGCCTGCGCGTGCATAAGCTGTTAAAGGAACTACATTTACTGTTACCTGTTGCGCCACAAGGGCAACCGGCTTTTCGCAGTGGGAGGATCACCATGCCGAAGCAGTCGAGCATCCGTTCCGAATTGGCCGATGCCCTTTTTCGCATGCGCCGCAGCTTTTACTCGCTGGCAGCGTTCAGCGGCGTCATAAACGTCATGATGTTGACGCCAGCTATTTATATGCTGCAGGTCTATGATCGAGCCTTGGTCAGTCGCAACGTCACGACGCTGACAATGCTGACTGTGCTGGTAGTGGGTCTGTTCCTGCTGATGTCCACGCTGGAGATGATCCGCACCCGTGTTCTGATCCGGGTCGGCAACTGCCTCGACATGGATCTCAACCGGCGCGTTTTCAACGCAGCATTCGAGCGCAACCTGAGCCGCGCCGGCGGCAATCCGGCCCAGGCTCTGCAAGACCTCGCCCAGGTTCGTCAGTTCGTCACCGGCAATTCCCTGTTCGCTTTCTTCGATGCACCGTGGACGCCGATCTACCTGCTGGTCGCCTATCTGATCCACCCATTGCTCGGACTGCTCACGCTGGTCGGCTCGCTGATTCTGATGGGCCTGGCGTATCTGACTGAAAAGGCGACGCAGAAGCCGCTGGCCGAAGCCAATCAGGCCGCCATGTCCTCCGCCCAATACGCCAACAACAACCTGCGCAATGCCGAGGTCATCGAGGCCATGGGCATGCTGCCGTCGATCAGCAAGCGCTGGTACATGAGCCATTTGCGCATCCTGGAAATGCAGACCCTGGCCTCCGACCGCGCGGCCTTGATCAGCAGCACCGGGCGCTTCGTGCGTATCACGCTGCAGTCACTGATCCTCGGTGCCGGCGCGCTGCTGGCGATCGAAGGCAAGATCACCCCGGGGATGATGATTGCCTGCTCGATCCTCACCGGCCGCGCACTGGGCCCGGTGGAACAGGTCATCGCGTCGTGGAAGCAACTGCTGGGCTGCCGTTCGGCCTGGGGCCGGCTCAATGAGATGTTGGCTGATTATCCGCGCCGGCCACCGAGCATGTCGCTGCAGCGGCCGCAGGGCATGCTGGCGGTGGAGAATGTGTATGCCGGCGCCCCAGGTACCAACAACACGATACTGCGCGGCGTGGGCTTCAGCCTTGTTCCCGGCGAAAGCCTTGGCATTATCGGCCCATCCGCTTCGGGCAAATCCACCCTCGCCCGCCTGCTGGTTGGCGTCTGGCCGACGCAGGCCGGCAAGGTACGCCTGGACGGCGCGGACATATTCACCTGGAACAAGGGCGAACTTGGCCCCTGGATCGGCTACCTGCCACAGGACGTGGAGCTGTTCGAGGGCAACATCGCCGACAACATTGCGCGCTTTGGCGAAGTGGACAGCGAAGCGGTCATCCGCGCAGCCAAGATCACTGGCGTGCACGAGATGATCCTGCGTTTTCCGCAGGGTTATGACACCCGTCTTGGCACCGACGGCAGCCCGCTTTCCGGTGGCCAGAAGCAACGCATCGCCTTGGCTCGCGCGTTGTATGGCGAACCCAACCTGATCGTGCTGGATGAGCCGAACGCTAACCTTGATGATGTCGGCGAAAAGGCCCTGGTCGATGCACTGGCCGAACTCAAGGCCCGTGGCGCCACCGTCATTCTGATTTCCCACCGTCCCAACGTACTCTGCGCCGTCGATAAGGTGCTGATGCTGCGTGACGGCGGCGTGCAGATGCTTGGCACGCGCGATGAAGTATTCGCAGCGCTGCGCAAGGCCAGTGTGATGCCTGCAGGCGCGTCGACTCCGCTGGCCTCCGTCAAAGCACGGGAGTGATCGATCATGCAAATGAGCCAACACACCGAAATGATTCCTGCCGATCCGCGCAGCGTCGTCGACCTGGACGTCGGCAAACCCGCACGGTGGGGCGTGTGGCTGGTGCTCGCCGGCTTCGGTGGCTTCCTGCTGTGGTCCTGGCTGGCGCCGCTGGATGCCGGCGTGGTCGCGACCGGCACGGTCAAAGTCACCAGCAATCGCAAAGCCGTACAGCATCTGAGCGGCGGTACCGTGGAGGCCATTCTCGTTCGCGAAGGCGATCTCGTGACAAAAGGTCAGGAGGTGGTTCGTCTCGACTCATTGCGTGCCGCTTCCGAACAGGGTGCGATCAGCGCCCAGTACATCGTCAGCAAGACCGTGGAAAACCGCCTGGAAGCGGAACGGGACGGTCGCGATGTGGTGACCTACGATCCCGATCTGCTCAATCGCTTCAAGGGTGATCACCGCCTGGAGGCCGCCATGGACCTGCAGCAGCGCCTGCTGGACACCCGCCGTGCCGGTCTCGCTGGCGAAATCAGCATTCTGCAGGAGAACCTGGCGGCATCGGCAGTGCAACAAAAGGGCCTGCAGCAGGTCTATGCCGCCCGCGCCTCGCAGATCAACTTCCTCAATCAGGAACTGCAAGGCACCCGCGTGCTGTCGGCCGAAGGCTATGTGCCACGCAACCGCCTGCTCGAACTGGAGCGCAGCAACGCCGACCTCTCCGCCGGCCAGGCCGAGAACCTCAACAACATCGCCCGTATACGTAGCCAGACCACCGAAATCAAGCTGCGCATCCTGCAGCGCCAGCACGATTACCTGAAGGAAGTCGAATCGCAGCTGACTGAAACCGCCAAGGAAAACACCACACTGGCCGACCGCTTGCGCGCACTCGACTATGAAGTGACCCACACGGTGATTCGGTCGCCGATCGACGGCATGGTCCAGGGACTGAGCATTGCCACCGTCGGCGGGGTCATTCAGCCCGGCTTCAAGATCATGGAAATCGTTCCCCTCGACCAACCGCTGCAGGTCGACGCGATGATTCCCGTGCAGGCCATCGACAAGATGGTCCCCGGCCTGCCCGTGGACATTTCCTTCCCGGCCTTCAACCATGCCAAGACGCCCAACATCCCCGGCCGCGTGAAGACCATCTCCGCCGATCGCCTGATGGACGAGGAAAGCAAGCAACCGTTCTATCTGGCCCAGGTGGAAGTCACGCCCGACGGCATGAGCCTGCTTGGCAGCAATCACATTCGCCCCGGCATGCCCGCCAGCGTCACCATCAAGACCGGCGAACGCAACATGATGAGCTATCTTCTTAAACCAATGCTCGAACGTGTGGACAGCTCATTCAAGGAACAATGAAATGGACCGTCATTGCCTGCTTTTCTGCCTGCTGGGGTTGGCCCTGCCGGCCAACGCCATGGACCTCAAGCAAGCCTGGGATCTGTTGCAGTACCAGGGCCCTATCTACAAGGCCGCCGTGCATGAAAAACAAGCCGGCGGCGAAAACCGCGCCATCGGCAAGGCCGGTCTGCTACCGCAGATCAATGCCTCGGCCTACAACAACAAGGTCAATGGCTCCCAGAGCCAGAACAACATCGACAATGATCTCCACTACGACTCCAAAGGCGCCAACGTGCGCCTGCGTCAGCCGCTGTTCAACAAACAGAAAATGGCCGAGTACCGCCAGGGTCAGCAGCGTGCCGACTACAGCAATGCGGTATTCGATGCCAAGAGCCAGGACGCTGCGGTGCGCCTGGCCGAAAGTTATTTCGATGTGCTCCTGGCCAGCGAAACCATCACCCTGGCCAAGTCCAAGCTGACCGCCTTCGATGAGCAACTCGCCTCGGCAAAACGGCGCATGGAACTGGGGGCTGGCACCGTCACCGACATCGACGAGTCGACCGCTCGCCGCGACCTCGCCGAAGCCGAACTGATCGAAGCACAGGACAATCTGGTCAACGCGCGCCGCAAGCTCGAGGAATACATCGGTGAAACCCCAGAATCGCTGACCACCTTGCGTCCGACCTTCGATACACCACCGCTGCTACCAAGCAACCTGCAGGACTGGCTGGTCAAGGCCCAGGCCGATAGCCCGCTGATCATTGCACGCCGCTACAGCCGCGACCTCGCCGAAGAGGAAGTCAAGCGCAACAGCGCAGGCCACTGGCCAACACTGGATTTCATCGCCGGCTACACCGCGGGTGAGAGCCAGTCGCTTTCCGAGTTGAATCAACGCAACCACTACGGCTCGGTCGGGCTGGAAGTCAATATTCCGTTGTACAGCGGTGGCGGCGTCAGCGCTCTGACACGCCAGGCCAGTGCCAATAGCGACAAGGCTTTGGATGAACTTGACGCCGCGCGACAGGAAGTCATCACCGGAACCACCCGTGAGTATCAAGGCATTCTGAGCGGCGCCAAACGCATTCGCGCACTGGAGAAGGCCGTAGCGTCAAACGAACGCTCACTGCTTTCGACACGCAAGGGCTTCAAGGAGGGCGGCACCAGCACCAACTCCGACGTCCTCAATGCCGAAGAGCTGCTCTTCGTTGCACGCCACGATCTGTTCGATGCCAAGTTGCGCTATCTGATGTCGCGCCTGCGCCTGGCCTCTTCGGTGGGCAGCCTGGGCGATGACGATATCGACCAGATCAACAACTACCTCGGCCCGGAACTGCTGGTCACCAAGTAGTAACGCAATACCTGTAGGAGCCGGCTTGCCGGCGATGGACTCAAGTGCGCCGCGTTTATCCAGTTCACACGCGTTATCGTTGACGTCCATCGCGAGCAAGCTCGCTCCTACAAGGGTCCGTGTGACCTCCAGCCAAAAAATACGTCAGCGTTGAAATTTGCCCACCAAGCCCTTGATTCCCTTTATGCTCGATCCGGTTCCAAATCAAAAGCCACGCCCGGCTCCAGCCTGTAAACTGTTTCCCCATGCGCAAACTTTTGTACCTGACATTCTCCATGGCATTGCTCGCCAGCCTCACGACCTACGCGATGTGGGCTGCGGACCGGCCGGTGGGCCATTATCTTTCGGACCTGCGGATCGACCTGGCGGTCGACCAGGGTACACCGGCCGATCGTGGCAATCTCCTGGGCATTCAGCCTGAACTGTTTCCTACCGATTATCAAAGCCCCGAGCGTTTACACCGCAAGCTCGCGGCCTATCTGCAAGCAGCCCAGGACCAGGGGTTGTTGAACGGCAAGACTGTCGTCGTATTGCCGGAACACGTCGGTACCTGGCTGATGGTCAGCGGCGAGAAGGATGAGTTGTACCAGGCCAGCACCCTCAAGGAGGCCATGAACTGGCTGGCGGTGAGCAATCCCCTGAAGTTCGCCAAGGCGTTGATCAGCGCCGAAGGTGGCAACCGTCTGGACGATGCCCATCTGCGCATGAAAGCCAAGGCCATGGCCAGAGATTACCAGGCATTGTTCGGAGGGCTGGCCAGGGAATTCCACGTGACGTTGGTCGCCGGCTCCATCGTTCTGCCCGAACCGAGCATCATCGACGGCACCTTGAAAATCGGCCGCGGTGCGCTGTACAACAGCAGTGTAGTGTTCAACAACGATGGCCAGCCGATCGGCCAGCCCCAGCGCCAGATGCACCCGTTCTTCGCAGAACAGAACGGGATCAAGGCAAACGGCGAGCACTCGCTCAACGTCGTTGATACTCCCGCAGGAAGGTTGGGCGTATTGATCGGCCACGACAGCTGGTACCCGGAAAACTACCTCAAGCTCAACGACCAGAGCGTACAACTGGTTGCGGTACCAGCCTTTGTTGCCGGCCGTGGCACCTGGGATCAGCCGTGGCATGGCTACAGGGGTTCATCAGAGCCAGCCTCGGTTAACTTGAAGCCTGGAGAAGTCAGTGAAGGCCAGGCTTGGCAGCGCCTGACCCTCACGACCCGAATACCGGCCAGTCAGGCTGTCGCTGGCATGAGTGTGTTCCTGCGGGGTCAGTTCTGGGATCAGGGCAGCGCCGGGCACAGCTTCCTCAGCCGCAACGGCCAGCACTTTGCCGACAGCAGCGCCCAGGGTGCGCGTTTGCTGAACCTCTGGTTGTAAGCCATGAAACCGCAGCCGATGCGCCTCGGCGATCTGTCGGTGGGCTTTGTTCATAGCCTGGCCGATGCCGTGCGCAGTCATGGCGTCGATCCGCAGCCACTGCTCGATCAATACGGTCTTGATGTCGCGCGCCTGAGCGAAGCCGGTGCCCGCCTGTCGATACCGCGCTACATGCGCCTGGGCCACAGCGCCATTCAGCTGACCGACAACCCGGCCCTCGGCTTGCGCATGGGTCAGCTCAGTCGCCTGAGCCAGGCAGGCCTGGCCGGGGTCACGGCCGCCCAGGCACCGACAGTGCGTGAAGCCGCGCGCTGCCTGATTCGCTTCGAAGCCTTGTATGGTTCAAATTATCGGGGTCAATCAAGCTTTCACGAAGACCCTCAGGGCGCCTGGCTGCGTTTCTATTCGATCAGCCCCTATAACGCCTACAACCGCTTCGTGGTCGATTCGATCATCGCCGGCTGGTTGCAGCAGTTATCCAGTGTCAGCCCTGCCCCGCTGCGCGCCGAACGTATCGAGATCGAATTCGAAGAACCCGGTTACCGCGCAGCCTATGACGTTTTGGGTGACTGTCCGATTCAGTTTGGCAGCGAACGCAATCAACTGCGCTTGAGCCTGGCAAGCCTCGCCCAACGCAACCCCGAGCATTGCCCGAGCACCTGGCGGCATTTGCTGCAACTGTGTGAGCAGGAGCTGGAGCAACTGACACGAACCCGAAGCCTGCGTGAACGCATCATTGCGCTGCTGGGACCGTTGCTCAATGGCGGCCGGGAACCCGACCTTCAGGAGGTGGCGGCACGCCTGAAGCTGCCCACCTGGACCTTGCGCCGCAAGCTCGTTGAAGAAGGCACACAATTTCGTGCGATTCTCAACGACACCCGCCGCGACCTGGCCATGACTTACATACGCGACACAGAACTGGCGTTTGGAGAGATCGCTTACCTGCTGGGCTTCGCCTCAGCCGAAGCGTTTCAACGCGCATTCAAACGCTGGAACGGGCAGACACCCGGCGAATTTCGCCGCAGCCATCGCCAATCCGCTTGATGCTTACAACTCGGTAGCGTCTTCCGCCGGCTCCAGTGGATCCAGTTCGAAAGCCTGGTACTCGAGCAGCTCTTCTTGATAATCGTCCATTTCTGAATCCCCCAACCTGATTGAAAAACGTCTCAACACATGACCAATTCACTGAGCATAAAGTGCCCGCGTGAAAGAAAAATGACGCGGACACGACACTCCGTCGCTACTGAATAAAACGTAGCAGTTGGTCAGGAATTTATCATTGGTTTTCTAGCGGGAAATCGCAGAACGGTGGACTTGCTTGATGCGGGTCAATCATTGGAGTGACCACAGGCTTGGATCATCTGACCCGAGCCTGTGGTGCCACCCTCACTGGCCGGAGACGGGCATCACCGGAATGGGTTCGCTCGGTGGTGGCAAGTCAGTCGGGTTCGACGGTGGCGTGACGATTTCCGGGGACAGTACGGGCGCGACACTCTCGGCGGGTGTGATCGGTGCTGCTTCTGGAGGCGGGGCAACCGGCTCGGAGGAGACAGGCATCGCTTCGGCGGGTGCAGGTGCAGAGACTGCTGGCTCGATAGCGGGTGCTTCCGCCGGGGCAGGTGCCAGTGGTGCCACAGCTGCCTTGGCTTCAGGCATGCCCAGGTCTGTTTTCGGTTTTTCGGTGATGTGCGCAGCTTTTTTCGCTTCCGGCGGCAGGAACAGCTCCACCAGGGCGAAGAAGCGTTCGTAGAACTTGGCAGACGATACGGTTTCGCTGGCAACCTTGACCATCGAGTCATCAGAAGAGCCGATCGGCATCGACACCGAGCCCAGCACACCCACACCGAGACTGGCGGAGTTGTTGGTTTTCTTCAGTGCATAACGATCCTGCAGGGCGTTGGCAAACACAGTCGCGTGATGCCCCTCACTGCCGTCATCGGTACAGACCACACTGAAGCTGATCTCCATGTGGTTCTCGCCGGTCTGCTGGAAGCTCTTGTGACCGCTCACCAGCTTCGAATCGTTGCTGGTGATGATGTAACCCTGGCTGAGCAAGGCACGACGGGCGGCTTCACAGCTCTGGGTATCGGTAACCGGATAGTTGCGGGAAAAGGTTCCGGAATCGTCGAAATTCTCATGCTCATAGATGGCGGTTTTGTTCGATGAACAACCAGCCGCAGTGGCAAGCACGGCAGCCAGCCCGACTACCCGCATGGGAAATGATTTAAACATTGAACATCCTGAGGAAAACGGTTCGGGGCATATTGTGCAACAGATCGATGCTTAGCGGAGCATCGATCGTGTCTTAAAACAGTTACAGGCTGATTGACCCCGGTTTTGGGCAAACGTCACCGCGGCAAATGACGTACGGCCAAACAAAAAGACCCCGGCGTTTCGGCCGGGGTCTCCTGTGCAGCGCTAAACCTATTCAGGCATCAGTATTTCTTGATGTCCGCCTGGCTTTCCAGCTGCTTGCGATACGCCGCAAAGTCTTGCTGGCCGATGCGCGAAGCGAGGTAGCGACGGTACTGTGCTTTCTCTTCTTCGGTCGGCGCCGCTGCTTCGTTCACGCCATTGAGGCGCACGATCATCAGGCTGCCATCCGCCAGCGTTACGCTGGTGAAGGTCGGCTTGTCCTTGGCCGCCGGCTTCGCCATGCGGAACAGCGCTTGCAGCACCGCAGGGTCAACCCCTTCCTGAGCGCGAGTCGCAGCTTCAGTGACTTTCCAGGCCTGACCATCGACCGCCTGGTCCAGCGGGGTCTTGCCATTGCGCAGGCTGGCAATCAGGGCTTCAGCCTTGGTCTTGGCATCAGCACTGGCGTGCTCCTTGGCCAATTGCACACGAATCGCGGCAGAGACGCTTTCCAGCGGCAGTTGCGAAGGCTTCAGGTGCTCCTTGGCTCGCAAGACGACCACGGTTTCCGGATCCAACTCGATGGCGGTGCTGTTCGCGCCCTCATCCAGGACTTCCGGGCTGAACGCGGCAGTGATCACGGCACGATTGGCCGCAATACCCTCACCGCCTTCACGGCCAAACGGCTTGGACGTGTGCACGGTCAGTTTCAGGTCCTGAGCAGGCTGGGCCAGATCGGACGCTTCGAACGAGGCGTCTTCCAGTTGCTTGCTCGCCTCAACGAAACGTTGCTCGACCTGCTGGGTCTTCAGACCGCGGGTCAGCTTGTCTTTCAGACTGGCGAACGTTGGCACTTCTGGTGCTTCCACACCCAACAGCTTGATCAGGTGGAAACCGAAGTCAGTGCGAATCGGTCCCGAAACCTGGTCTTGGGCCAACGAATACAGGGCTTTTTCGAACGCTGGGTCGTAGACGCCAGGACCGGCATAACCCAGGTCACCACCGTTGTTCGCCGAACCCGGATCCTGGGAGAACTCCTTGGCCAGAGCCTCGAACTTCTCGCCCTTGGCCAGACGGGCCTGGATCTCTTCGATCTTCGCCTTGGCTTGCGCCTCGGTGGTCTTGTCGTTCACTTCAATCAGAATGTGCGCAGCCCGGCGTTGCTCGGACAGGTTCGCGATTTCTTTCTGATAAGCCGCCTGCAGGTCTTCGTCGTTGACGCTGACCTGGTCGAAGAAGGAGGCCTTCTTCAGCTCAAGGTAATCGATGACCACCTGATCCGGCGTCATGAATTCCTTGGCATGTTCGTCGTAATAGGCCTTGACCTCATCGTCGGTCAGCTTCAAGGCTGCCGGGTCGACCTTGATGTTCAGGGAGGCGAAATCGCGGGTCTGTTTTTCCAGACGGGCAAACGCCAGTACCTGTGCATCGGTCACGAAACCGCTACCTGCCAGGCCGGCACGCAGCTGACCGATCAGCATTTCCTGAGCCAGCATCTGGCGGAATTGCATGCGGCTATAGCCGAGTTGACGAATCACCTGGTCAAAACGCTCGGAGCTGAACTTGCCATCAACCTGAAACTCTGGTGTTTGCAGGATGACCTGATCAAGCGCTGCTTCGGAAAAAGCGAACTTCGATTTTTCTGCGCCTTGCAGCAGCAGTTTGCGATCGATCAGGCCCTTGAGAGCCGATTCGCGCAACATTTTTTCATCCAGCAAGGAAGCATCGAAATCCTTGCCCAGCTGTTGCATGAGCTGACGGCGTTGCATATCGACCGCCTGGCTCAGCTCGTTCTGGCTGATTTCTTCACCATTGACCTTCGCCGCTTCATTCTTGCTCGTCGTGGCCTGAAAAATGGCGTCGAAACCGGTCAAGGCCATCAGTGCAACGATGACCCCGATAATAGTCTTGGCAATCCAGCCTTGTGAATTGTCCCTGATATTCTGCAGCATGCGTCCCCCAGAAACGGTTGAACTTCAAAATTAGGCAACCGTGGAGCGTGGGTAGAATCCGGATAGAAGAAAGGCGCATCCGAGGATGCGCCTTCTCGTAACTGGCGGAGCGGATCGAGGGTTCGAACTGGCGACCCTCGGTGTCTTGAACCGGCGACCTGCAGTCAGGACTGCCGCTCCGCTGCCAAGTCAGGCATGACCCCGACCCGGATGGGTAAAAACCTGAATCGAACTTAGTTGACAGCTTCTTTCAGTGCTTTACCGGCTTTGAAACCTGGTTTTTTGGCTGCTGCGATTTCCAGCGTCTTACCGGTCTGTGGGTTACGACCAATGCGAGCTGGGCGATCAGTTACGGAGAAAGTACCGAAACCAACCAGAACAACAGAGTCGCCAGCCTTGAGAGCGCCAGTGACGGATTCGATTACAGCGTCCAGCGCACGGCCAGCAGCAGCTTTCGGGATATCAGCGGATGCAGCGATAGCATCAATCAGTTCCGACTTGTTCACTCTAAGTCCCCTTATATCTATTTGAGTATGATTCTAAGTTTTTTTGATGAAAGCAAAAACGAGTGCTGAATGGCCTACAGACACTTAAGAGCCGCTTTATAACAAGGGCTCTAAAAAGCTGTCAAGAAAGCCCCCCAGGCAAATACGTACTAATGCGTGCTAATTCTTTCCTTAGAATCTGCGTCGCGTTTCTCATCCTTCGCGACTATCTCCGGAGCCACGTCCGGCAAGGGCTCCGGCGCGTATTGCAACGCAATTTGCAGGACCTCGTCAATCCATTTAACCGGTTTAATCTGTAGATCCTGCTTGATATTGTCCGGAATCTCTTTGAGATCGCGCACATTCTCTTCAGGAATGATCACCGTCTTGATTCCGCCACGGTGTGCTGCGAGCAGTTTTTCTTTCAAACCGCCGATCGCCAGTACCTGACCACGCAAAGTGATTTCACCGGTCATGGCCACATCCGCGCGTACCGGAATGCCGGTCAATGCCGAAACCAGGGCCGTGCACATGCCCACACCGGCGCTAGGACCATCTTTCGGGGTCGCCCCTTCCGGCATATGGATATGCGTGTCGCGCTTCTCATGGAAGTCCAGGGGAATGCCCAGGCTTTTCGCCCGGCTACGAACTACGGTCAAGGCAGCGGTGATCGACTCGACCATCACGTCACCCAGGGAACCGGTCTTGATCAACTGGCCCTTGCCCGGCACCACAGCGGCTTCAATGGTCAGCAGCTCGCCGCCCACCTGAGTCCACGCCAGCCCGGTCACCTGACCGATCTGATCCTGCTGCTCGGCCAGCCCGTAGCGGAATTTGCGCACGCCCAGGAAGTGCTCCAGCATGTCTGCGGTGACCTTCACCGAGAAGCGTTTTTCCAGCGCATGCTCCTTGACAGCCTTGCGGCAAACCTTGGCAATCTGACGCTCCAGCCCACGCACACCGGCTTCACGGGTGTAGTAGCGGATGATGTCGCGGATCGCCTCTGCGTCAAATTCCAGCTCGCCTTTCTTCAGGCCGTTGGCCGTGATCTGCTTTGGCGAAAGGTATTTGACGGCGATGTTGATCTTCTCGTCTTCGGTGTAACCCGGCAGACGGATCACTTCCATCCGGTCCAGCAACGCAGGCGGGATGTTCATCGAGTTCGAGGTGCACAGGAACATCACATCGGACAGGTCGTAATCGACTTCCAGATAGTGATCGTTGAAGTTGTGGTTCTGCTCGGGATCGAGCACTTCCAGCAACGCCGATGCCGGATCACCGCGCATGTCGCTGCCCATTTTGTCGATTTCATCGAGCAGGAACAGCGGATTGCGAACACCCACTTTTGTCATCTTTTGAATCAATCTTCCTGGCATCGAACCGATGTAAGTACGGCGATGACCACGAATTTCCGCTTCATCACGCACGCCACCGAGGGCCATGCGCACGAACTTGCGGTTGGTGGCGTGAGCAATCGACTCAGCCAGGGACGTTTTACCCACCCCTGGAGGACCGACCAGGCACAACACCGGCCCCCGAATTTTCTTCACGCGTTTTTGCACGGCGAGGTATTCGAGGATGCGCTCTTTGACTTCTTCCAAGCCGTAGTGGTCTGCATCCAGAATATCTTCTGCTCGCGCCAGATCCAGGCGCACTTTGCTCTGGGCCTTCCACGGCACCTGAACCAGCCAGTCGATGTACGAACGCACCACAGTCGCTTCCGCGGACATCGGCGACATTTGCTTGAGCTTGTTCAGTTCGGCTGTCGCCTTGGCCAGCGCGTCTTTTGGCAGACCAGCGGCATCGATACGCTTTTTCAGGTCTTCGACTTCATTGTGACCTTCGTCGCTGTCGCCGAGCTCTTTCTGAATGGCCTTCATCTGCTCATTCAAGTAGTACTCGCGCTGACTGCGCTCCATTTGCTTTTTGACACGGCCGCGAATGCGCTTTTCAACTTGCAGCAGATCGATCTCGGCATCCAGCAACGCGAGGACGTGCTCGACCCGGGCCGACAAATCGATGATTTCAAGGATTTCCTGTTTCTGTTCGATCTTCAGGGCCATGTGCGCGGCCATGGTGTCCACCAGGCGACCTGGCTCATCGATGCTGTTGAGCGACGACAGGACTTCAGCCGGGACTTTCTTGCCCAACTGCACGTATTGCTCGAACTGAGACAGCAAGCTGCGAACGAATACTTCCGACTCGCGCTCCGGCGCGTCGACTTCGTCGATCAGGGAGACTTCGGCACGGCAGTGGCCGTCCACTTCGCTGAAGCGCTCCACGGCGCCCCGCTGCTCGCCTTCGACCAGAACCTTGACCGTTCCGTCAGGCAGCTTGAGCAGTTGCAGAACAGTGGCAATTGTACCAACGCGATACAGGGCGTCTTCACCGGGATCGTCGTCAGCCGGGTTTCTCTGGGCCAGCAGTAAAATCTGCTTGTCGCCCGTCATCGCAGCCTCGAGGGCTTCGATGGATTTCTCGCGCCCCACGAACAGCGGGATAACCATGTGCGGATACACAACTACATCACGCAATGGCAGGAGAGGCAATTCGATGGTTGTCTTCATGATTTCGCCTCTACGGCGGCCGTAAGGCCGTAAACAGATGGAAGTAAGCTTGAAACCAAGATGGGGGCTGCCTTCAAAAAAAACAAGCGCAAAGACAGTGTTAAAACGCACTAAAAGAAAAGGGGCCCGAAGGCCCCTTCTTTGTTCAAGCTGCGTGACGCTTAAGCGTCTGGCGCGGCCTTGGCGGTCGGCTCACTGTTTTCGTAGATATACAGTGGCTTGGACTTGCCTTCTATCACGCTTTCATCGATCACTACTTTACTCACCTCCGATTGAGAGGGGATTTCATACATAGTGTCGAGCAATACACCTTCGAGAATCGAACGCAGGCCACGGGCACCGGTTTTACGCTCCAGGGCACGCTTGGCGACCGACTTCAGAGCGTCGGAACGGAATTCCAGATCAACGCCTTCCATCTCGAACAGCTTGGCATACTGCTTGGTCAGAGCATTTTTCGGCTCGGTGAGGATCTGCATCAACGCAGCCTCGTCAAGCTCGTCCAGCGTCGCGAGGACTGGCAGACGACCGACGAATTCCGGGATCAGACCAAACTTGACCAAATCGTCAGGCTCGACTTCACGCAGGGATTCACCGACTTTCTTGCCTTCTTCCTTGCTGCGTACTTCCGCGTTGAAGCCGATGCCGCCCTTGGTGGAACGGTTTTGAATAACCTTTTCCAGACCAGAGAACGCACCACCGCAGATGAACAGGATGTTACGGGTGTCGACCTGCAGGAATTCCTGCTGCGGATGCTTGCGGCCACCTTGAGGCGGAACGGAAGCGACCGTGCCTTCGATCAACTTGAGCAAGGCCTGCTGCACGCCTTCACCGGAAACATCCCGGGTGATCGACGGGTTGTCAGACTTGCGCGAAATCTTGTCGATTTCATCGATATAGACAATGCCCATCTGGGCTTTTTCTACGTCGTAATCGCATTTCTGCAGCAGCTTCTGAATGATGTTCTCGACATCTTCACCCACGTAACCCGCCTCGGTGAGGGTGGTTGCGTCAGCGATGGTGAATGGAACGTTCAACAAGCGGGCCAGTGTTTCGGCAAGCAGGGTCTTACCCGAGCCTGTCGGGCCGATCAGCAAAATGTTGCTCTTGCCGAGTTCGACGTCGTCATTCTTTTTGTCGCGCTGGTTAAGGCGCTTGTAGTGGTTGTACACCGCTACGGCCAGAACCTTTTTCGCACGCTCCTGACCAATCACATACTGGTCAAGGATGCCGCTGATTTCTTTAGGCGAAGGCAATTTATGCGCGCTGCTTTCGGCCTGTGCTTCCTGCACCTCCTCGCGGATGATGTCGTTGCACAGGTCGACGCACTCGTCGCAGATAAAGACCGAGGGGCCGGCAATCAATTTGCGTACTTCATGCTGGCTTTTGCCACAGAAGGAGCAATAGAGCAGCTTGCCGTTGTCCTCGCCGTTGCGGGTGTCAGTCATTCGTTCGATCCAAATCCGATAGGCTTGCAACACAAGATGAAGGCTATTGCGGGCTTTTTCAAGCCCGCTGGTGATCGGACCCGCCGACCAACCCTATTTTGAGCTGCTTATTTTAAACAGGGCGCTGGCTGATCACTTCGTCGATCAACCCGTACTCACGCGCGGCGTCCGCACTCATGAAATTGTCGCGGTTGGTGTCACGCTCGATTTCTTCAAGAGTGCGCCCGCTGTGCTTGGCCATCAGCGTGTTGAGACGCTCACGGATGAAGAGGATTTCCTTGGCATGGATTTCGATATCCGACGCCTGCCCCTGGAAACCGCCCAGCGGCTGGTGAATCATCACACGCGAGTTAGGCAGGCAGTAACGCTTGCCTTGGGCACCAGCCGTCAGCAGGAATGCGCCCATGCTGCACGCCTGACCGATACAGGTGGTCGACACGTTGGGTTTGATGAACTGCATGGTGTCGTAGATCGACATGCCCGCCGTCACCGAACCGCCCGGGGAGTTGATATAGAGATGGATGTCCTTGTCCGGGTTTTCCGCTTCAAGGAACAGCAGTTGCGCACAGATCAGGTTGGCCATGTAGTCCTCTACCGGACCAACCAGAAAGATCACTCGCTCCTTGAGCAGGCGCGAGTAGATGTCGTAGGCGCGCTCGCCACGAGCGGACTGCTCGACAACCATCGGGACCAGGCCACCTGCGGCCTGGATATCTGAGTTCTGCTGAATATACGAATTACGGAACATGCTCTGCAGTCACTCCCAAATAGTTATGTCTTGAATACGCATAAGCCAGCACGAAGGCTGGCTTATGGTGTTTGCTTCTTACCGCAAAAGTGATCAGTCGGCTTGTGGTGCTTCTACCGGCTTGACCGCTTCTTCGTAAGAGACCGATTTGTCGGTCACGCTAGCTTTCTGCAGAACAGTATCCACAACTTGCTCTTCCAGCACAACCGAACGAACTTCGTTCAGTTGCTGGTCGTTTTTGTAGTACCAGGACACAACTTGCTCAGGCTCCTGGTAGGCCGAAGCCATTTCCTGAATCATCTCGCGAACGCGGGCTTCGTCAGGCTTCAGGTCGAATTGCTTGACCACTTCAGCCACGATCAGACCCAGTACTACGCGACGCTTGGCTTGCTCTTCGAACAGCTCGGCCGGCAGTTGGTCAGGCTTGATGTTGCCGCCGAACTGCTGAACAGCCTGCACGCGCAGACGATCAACTTCGTTGGACAGCAGAGCTTTTGGCACTTCGATCGGGTTGGTGGCCAGCAGACCATCCATTACCTGATTCTTGACCTTGGACTTGATCGCCTGACGCAACTCGCGCTCCATGTTCTTGCGAACTTCAGCGCGGAAGCCTTCCAGACCGGTTTCCTTGATGCCGAATTGAGCGAAGAATTCTTCGGTCAGTTCTGGCAGCTTTGGCTCGGAAACAGTGTTGACGGTCACGGTGAACTCGGCGGTTTTGCCAGCCAGGTCCAGGTTCTGATAGTCCTCTGGGAAAGTCAGGTTCAGAACGCGCTCTTCACCGGCTTTAGCGCCAACCAGGCCATCTTCGAAACCAGGGATCATGCGGCCGGAACCCAGAACCAGCTGAGTACCCTTGGCGGAACCGCCAGCGAACACTTCACCGTCAACCTTGCCGACGAAGTCGATGTTCAACTGATCTTCGTTCTGGGCAGCGCGATCAGCCACTTCGAAACGGGTGTTCTGCTTGCGCAGGATTTCCAGCATCTTGTCCAGATCGGCATCAGCCACGTCAGCGCTCAGGCGCTCAACGGTGATACCGTCGAAGCCGGCAACGGTGAACTCTGGGAACACTTCGAATACGGCTACGTATTCCAGGTCCTTGCCCGCTTCCAGGGATTTAGGCTCGATCGACGGCGAACCAGCCGGGTTCAGCTTCTGCTCAACCACAGCTTCATAGAAGGAAGACTGGATCACATCGCCTACAGCTTCCTGGCGAGCGTCAGCACCGAAACGGCGCTTGATTTCGCTCATTGGCACTTTGCCTGGACGGAAGCCAGCAATCTTGGCCTTTTGGGCGGTCTGCTGCAGACGCTTGTTGACCTGGCTCTCGATGCGCTCAGCCGGCACGGTGACGCTCATGCGGCGCTCAAGAGCAGTAGTATTTTCAACAGAAACTTGCATGGATATTCCTCGTTGCACAGACGTTAGCCGGCCGTTTCCGACCCCAGAATCAAGGGCATGCATTCTAGTGGGTCAAACTCAAGAAGTCACCCTACTGAAAACGGGTAAAAAAGCAGCGGGCAATTTATAGGTGCGAATGCACGAATGCACCTCGCCCCGATGGCAAATACAACCAATCACGCCAGGGCTCTGCGCCAACCCTTCGTATATAGAAGAGGTCGCCAATCATCTCCCTGACAGCCGATCTCGCAAGCAAGGCCGGCGGACAGGACGGCATCATCGAGAAACATAAATACGACGAAACGCCCTACCCCTGCGACCCGGAACCTGCGGTCGCTGAAACAAAAAAGGCGCCAGACTTTTCAATCTGGCGCCTTTCGAAATATGGGGTGGACGATGGGGATCGAACCCACGACAACGGGAGTCACAATCCCGTGCTCTACCAACTGAGCTACGCCCACCATATTGCCTGTTAAAGAAGCCAAACAACTTCTTTATGAAGCTCCAGCCAGGCCAATAACCTGAGTGAAGCTTTATTTGGTGCGGATGAAGAGACTCGAACTCTTACGCCTCGCGGCGCTGGAACCTAAATCCAGTGTGTCTACCAATTCCACCACATCCGCGGATGAAGCTTTTAAAGCAAAGGCGCCAGACTGTTAATCCGGCGCCTTTCGAAATATGGGGTGGACGATGGGGATCGAACCCACGACAACGGGAGTCACAATCCCGTGCTCTACCAACTGAGCTACGCCCACCATATCGCGCTACTTGTGCCAAAGCTGCCTAATGGCGCACCCGGCAGGACTCGAACCTGCGACCATCCGCTTAGAAGGCGGATGCTCTATCCAGCTGAGCTACGGGCGCCTTGTTAGTTGTAACCTTGGAGGACTACAAACTAAGTGCTTTCCAGTCTCGCAGAACCGTAATTCCGCTCAACCTTCTTAACCAGTGCTAGGCTGTGCCCGACAAGTGCGACGAATAGTATAGAGCCCCCTGAAGGTCGTCAAATCATTTTTAAAAAAAATTCATTTAATTAAAGGAGTTAGGGGAATTTGCAGACCAAGCGCCTTTGCCCTCACCGCATGACATGCGAGAATGCGTTCTCTTTTTTTCCCCTCTCGATGGTTAATCACGCGCAATGACTGCACAACTAATCGACGGCAAATCGATCGCCGCCAGCCTGCGCCAGCAGATCGCCCAACGTGTCACCGAGCGTCGCCAGCAAGGCCTGCGCACGCCCGGCCTTGCGGTGATCCTGGTCGGCAGCGATCCTGCCTCTCAGGTTTATGTCTCGCACAAGCGTAAAGACTGTGAAGAGGTCGGCTTTCTATCCCAAGCTTACGACCTGCCTTCCGAAACCACTCAAGAAGCGCTGACCGAACTGATCGATCGCTTGAACGACGATCCCGCAATCGACGGTGTTCTGCTTCAGCTTCCGCTACCTGAACACCTGGACGCTTCCAAACTGCTGGAGCGCATTCGCCCGGATAAAGACGTCGACGGTTTCCATCCTTATAACGTCGGTCGCCTGGCTCAGCGCATTCCGCTGCTGCGCCCATGCACCCCCAAAGGCATCATGACCCTGCTGGAAAGCACCGGGGCCGATCTTTACGGGATGGATGCCGTGGTTGTCGGTGCATCCAATATTGTTGGCCGCCCGATGGCCATGGAATTGCTGCTGGCCGGTTGCACCGTGACCGTCACCCACCGTTTTACCAAGGACCTGGCCGGCCATGTCGGCCGTGCGGACCTGGTCGTCGTCGCCGCCGGCAAGCCGGGCCTGGTCAAGGGCGAATGGATCAAGGAAGGCGCGATCGTGATTGATGTCGGCATCAACCGTCAGGACGACGGCAAGCTGGTCGGTGATGTTATCTACGAAACCGCCCTGCCCCGCGCCGGCTGGATCACTCCGGTACCGGGCGGCGTAGGCCCGATGACCCGTGCCTGCCTGCTGGAAAACACCCTGTACGCCGCCGAAACCCTGCACAGCTGAGTTTCAACGCGGACACCGTCACAGCGTGATAAGGAACCCCGCCCTGGCGGGGTTTTTTTTGCCTGCGAGAAACACAGACCGCCCGCCGGAAAATGACTTTTTTTTCATGTTTCTCAGGACTTTCACCTGTTACTTGAACAACCATCGACAGTTATTCAGCCATACTCCAGAATGTCGCGCTTTTCAGGAAACAGCCCGTTACAAAACGGCTTATCAACACCCTTTATGAGTCTGCCAGCGTGAAAATCCGTCTTTCCATCCTGAGCCTATTTTTAGTAATTACAGGGACTTTCATCACGCCCTTCGCCAGCGCTGGCGAAACCACCGCAGCGCCGCGAGATACGAAGACACTCAAACTCGCTTCCGGCAGCTCTTTACTGCTGGATATGCAGACCAACAAAGTCATCTATGCCAGCAATCCTGACGTAGTGGTGCCGATCGCTTCCGTCAGCAAATTGATGACTGGCCTGGTAGTGGTTGAATCTCGGCAGAACATGGACGAATACATCGACGTCAACATCAGCGACACACCGGAAATGAAAGGCGTGTTCTCCCGGGTCAAGCTCCGGAGTGAACTGCCGCGCCGGGAAATGCTGCTGATTGCCCTGATGTCCTCGGAAAACCGCGCCGCCGCGACTCTGGCGCACCACTATCCGGGCGGCTATGCCGCGTTCATAGCTGCAATGAACGCCAAGGCCCGGGCACTGGGCATGACCAACACGCATTTCGTCGAGCCGACCGGTCTCTCCCCGCGCAACGTGTCGACCGCTCGCGACCTGAGCAAGCTGTTGATCGCCGCGCACAAGTACCCGCTTCTGACCGAGCTGAGCACAACCAAGGAAAAAACCGTCTCGTTCCGTAAACCCAACTACAGCCTGGGCTTTCGCAACACCGACCATTTGGTCCGCAAGCCAGACTGGGACATTCAACTGACGAAAACCGGTTTCACCAACGAAGCCGGTCACTGCCTGGTGTTGGTGACCCGGATGGCTAACCGCCCGGTTGCCCTGGTGATCCTTGACGCCTACGGCAAGTACACCCACTTCGCCGATGCCACGCGCATGCGTAATTGGGTAGAGAGCGGAAAGAGCGCGGACGTGCCTTCCGTAGCCTTGCAGTACAAGGCAGACAAGAACCTCAAGCAACGCCAAAGCGGCGTGGTTGAAGCCTCGAAATAACAAAACGGCCATGCACGAAAAAGCCCCGATCATTCGGGGCTTTTTTTCGCCTGAGATTCAATCGTTCGGCAGCGGCATCTGGTCATCGTCTGGTATCCCGTCACCGGTACTCGGATCTCTCCAACCCTTCGGCTGCTCAGTGGGCACCACCGTTGGCCGCGCCAGAGGGTCCCTCAACGGGCTGTCCGGATCCATCACCGGATCAGTGCTTTGCTCGGGGGTTGTGGGGACAGTTTCCGGACGTTTGTCGTCAAAACTGGAATCGGTAGACATACGCACCTCCATTGGACCTAGGGTTTCAGATCACCCAGTGGATCGTAGGGCTTGGCCGGAGCCTTGGGGTTGTCACCCGGTTTCACATCCCTCGGTGCCTTGGCGGGCCCGATCGGGTCGACCTGTGGATCGGCAAGGTCTGGAGAATCTGGATCGAAACCCAGTTCATCGCCGGACGAATGTTCAGACGAGTGCGGACCGACGGGCGTAGTGGAATGAGCCATGGGTGCCTCCTGATCTCGGCCCGAATGTTCCGGGCCCTTGAAGATCAGAGGCTGGCGGCGAGCGATGGTGCCCGCCGGGTGACCAACGGACTTAGTGTGCGGCCAAGGCTTTTTTAGCCTTCGCAGCCGCTTGCTCCTGGCCGGCCTGAGCCAGATCGTTGGCGGCCTTGAGCCAACGCTGCTGATCGACATTGGCCGGGATTTGCGTCGGATTCTGGATCAGCACGGCCCAACCACCGGCATCCTTGAACGCGGACTCGAAGGAACTGAAACTCATCAGTTCGCGGCGATTCATTCCGGCGCGCAACAGGACCGTCTGTTTCTGGCGGTTGTAGCCGGCCAGGATGGCGTAACGCGGTTCGGCCCACATGGCCGAGCCCTCGGTAAAGCGCACCATCACCGGATAACCGGCGGCGACTTGCGTCAACAAAGCCGCAAGGTTGCTGTCGAGGGGATAAACGACCATCCCGTACTCGCGGGCCAGGTTCTGCATGTTCTGTTGCAACTGAGCTTCGCCCCCCGGCAAATGCAAGGGCTTGTCGAGCAAACCCGGGGTGATCACGATGCCCTGCTGGGACAGCATGCTGGCCAGTACCTGGGGCCCGCTTTGATTGGCATCGCCCCGGTAGAATCGGCCGCTGAGTTCGACACGCTCCGGTAAACGCTTGATCTCGGGCGCCACGCTCCCGGCACAGCCCGCCAGGCTTGCCACGCAACCGGCGATCAGCAGGGTCGACAAAATTCGAGAAAATACCCGCACCATCATCTCTCTCTTGTTCAGGTTCAGACGCCAGGCAATCCCATTCCCGGCTTGGTCGTCGATCATAGGGCGCCGCGCCGCTACGGTATAGCTTTAAACGGCAGTCCAGTACGTTCGATAGAGCAAACTGGTTGGTGTCTGCCGACTTTCGGTCAATAGCCTGAAATACAGCAACGGCTAGACTGTCCCCTAGAGAGACGACAGCGAAGCGTGTGTGCCCGCAGCAGGGCAAAGAGGAGGCACAGATGAGCCTGACCATGATCATTGCGATGTTGATTTGCGGATGGCTGGCGGTAGCCGCCGCCATGCTGTGGGGCGTGCTGCGCATTACTCGCCGCCACCACCACCCTGTTCAGCCAGCACCTGCACCGCAAGAGGACAAGTCGCCAAGTCAACACGCCAACGCCCACTGACCAACACGCTTACCCGACACCAACAAAAACGGCCGCCTGTACTCTGGGAGTTCAGGCGGCCGTTTCTTTGCAGCGACGCTTAAGCTTCAGTGGCTAAGCGCTTCTCCCTGGACCGGCGGGACATCATGTTGAGCACCTCGATCGAAGCCGAGAAAGCCATGGCCGCATAGACGTAGCCTTTCGGTACGTGGGCGCCGAAGCCTTCGGCGATCAGTGTCATGCCGATCATGATCAGGAAGCCCAGGGCAAGCATCACCACCGTCGGGTTGTCGTTGATGAACTTCGCCAGCGGATCAGCCGCGAACAACATCACCAGCACCGACACCACCACCGCGATGATCATGATCGGCAAGTGCTCGGTCATGCCGACTGCGGTGATGATACTGTCGATGGAGAACACCATGTCCAGCATCAGAATCTGACCAATCGCCGCAGCAAAGCCCAAGGTCACGGTGGATGTCTTCGACGTCGGATCATCCGGGGCCGGGTCCATGCTGTGATGGATCTCGGTGGTCGCCTTCCACAACAGGAACAAGCCACCAGCGATCAGGATCATGTCCTTCCAGGAGAACGCGTGGCCGAGAATCTCGATCACTGGAGCCGTCAACTGAACAATGAACGCGATGGTGCTCAACAGGCCCAGTCGCAGGATCAGCGCCATGCCGATACCGATACGTCGCGCCTTCTGCCGGTGCTGCTCGGGCAGCTTGTTGGTCAGGATCGAGATGAAGATCAGGTTATCGATGCCGAGCACGATTTCCATCACCACCAGGGTGGCCAGGGCGACCCAGGCGGTGGGGCTGGCGGCAAGTTGTAAAAGGTAATCCATGGGTCAGTCCTGACTCGTTGTAATGCGGTTTAGATTTCCTGGGAGGAAGATTCGGATTTTTCCGCATCTTTTTCCGATGATTCTTTTTTGCTACTGCCGGTGGCATCGCTGAGCGCTTGTTCGGCGGCCTTGTGAGTATCGTCAATCGCCTGTTTGGCGCTTTCGGCAGCCTTGCCCATCAACTGCTGCGCGCTTTTCTCGGCCTGGTCGCAACCGGCCAGTACCAGTAAAGACGTGATTAGCAGTGCCGTGGTTTTCAGCTTCATGATGCATTCCTCGATAGAACGAACGGGACCTGAACGATGGCCCGTTGATAGCGATGCATTCTAGGGAAGTGAATACTTCAGGAAAATTCGTATTTTCAGCGGCTATACTTCGGTTTTTACGAACTGTAGATCGCCATGCTCAACTATCGGCAATTGCATTACTTCTGGGTGGTGGCCAAGACCGGCAGCATCGTGCGCGCTTGCGAGCAACTGAACCTCACGCCGCAAACCATCAGCGGGCAGATTTCATTACTGGAACAGACCTTTGGTATCGAGTTGTTTCGGCGCGTCGGACGGCAACTCGAACTGACCGAGGCCGGACGCCAGGCGTTGCCCTATGCCGAGCAAATGTTTCAGTTGGGGGGCGAACTGGAACTCATGCTGCGGGCACAACCCAATGAACAGCAGATCCTGTTTCGCGTAGGGGTAGCCGACGTGGTGCCCAAATCCATCGTCTATCGCCTGATCGCACCGACCATGGAGCTGAGCGAACCGCTGCGCATCACGTGTCGCGAAGACAAGCTCGAACGTTTGTTGGCCGACTTGGCGATCCAGCGCCTGGACCTGGTGATATCCGACAGCCCGATGCCGTCGCACCTGGACATCAAGGGCTACAGCCAGAAACTCGGTGAGTGCGGGATTAGCTTTTTCGCCACCCCTGAGCTCGCGGCACGTTATGGACATGACTTCCCGCGCAATCTGCACGGTGCGCCACTGCTGATTCCCGGCCCGGAAACCGTGATACGCAGCCGCTTGCAGCGCTGGTTTGCCGAGCAGCAGATCCAGCCGCAGATCGTCGGCGAATTCGACGACAGCGCACTGATGCAGGCCTTCGGCCAATCCGGTAGCGGAATATTCATCGGCCCGAGCGTGATTGCCGATGAAGTGCAACGCCAATATGGCGTGGAAGTGATCGGCCAGACCGACGCCGTGAGCGAGTCGTTCTATGCCATCTCAGTGGAGCGCAAGGTCAAGCACCCCGGCATTGTCGCCATTACCGAAGGTGCCCGACGCGAGCTGTTTACCGCGTTTTAACGCCTCAGGCGCAGACTTCCCGAGGTTTGAAGGTCATCAGCGCAATCGCCAGCAGGATCGAGGCGAGGATAAACGCCGCCGCGGCGAAGCCAAGGCCTTGCAGGCCGACGCTGTCGATCACCCGCCCCCCAATCATCGCGCCCAGGCCGATACCGAGGTTGGCCCCGGCGATGTTCAGCGACGCGGCGAACGCCGGCGCTTCGGGCGCGGCTTTCATCAGGCGCACATGGCTGACCAGGAACAACGCCGCCTGGGTCACGCCCCAGATGCCCATAGCCGCCGCCAGGCCGACCGGCGAATGAATGTTCGGCACCAGCGCCACCAGGCCGGCAATCATGAACGCACAGAACATCATCGACGCCATCAGCGGATGACGATCCACCGCCCGGCCACCCAGGGAGTTGCCGATCAGCCCGACCGCGCCGAAGCCCATCAGACACCAGCCAACCACCGTGCCGTTGAAACCGGCCAGGCGTTCGAGAATGTCGGCCAGGTAGGTATAAGCCGTGAACATGCCGCTGAACACAACCACCGACAGCAGCACGTGACCGAGCATCAGCGGGCTGCGCAGGATCTTGAATTGTGACCGCAAGCTCACCTGATGCTGGTGCAGATTGGTTTTCGGCAGGTAGATAAACAGCAGCAACGCCTTGGCAAAGGCGATGACCGCCAAAATCGCAAAGGCACTGCGCCAGCCGAACGCATCGGAAATCAGCGTGCCCACCGGAATGCCGAACACCGTGGCGCAGACGATGCCGAAGCCGATCTTGGCGATGGCGCGCCCGGCGTAATCCGGCCCGACGATGTCCACCGCCGTCTCACTGGCCAGCGCCCAGAACACCGGCAGCCCCAGCGCCGGAATCAACCGGGCAAACGCCATCACCCAGATGTTCGGCGCCAGCGCCGCCACCGTGTTGGCCAGGCCAAACATGATCAGCACCGAGATGAACAGCTTGCGCCGTTCGAAGCGGGCGAAGTACGCCGTCAGGAACGGCCCGAACGCGGCCACGGTGAAGGCGAACAAGGTCACCAGCAAACCGGCCTGCGGGATGCTGACGTCCAGGTCCCGGGCGATGGCCGGTAACAGGCCGACGATGATGAATTCCGTGGTCAGCACCGTGAATCCGGCGGCAGACAACAGAAGAATGGGCAACAGCATGCAGAACTCCAGAAAAAACGACGACACCAGCGATAGCCCGAAGGCCCACTGGCAGACATGAAAATGAGGATGGCGAATCTTAACAGAGTGTTTCCGCGCGCGGTTGCACGAACCTGCCTATCTCGTTGAATGCCATGGTGGCAGTTCGTCACAGGTCTGAAAGATCGTGCCTGCGCTGTGATAAAGTCCGCGCCCTGAAAAACGTACACCCTGTGTTTCCTTCTCGGTTTCCTGCCTGCGGCCTGCCCTGTTTGTAGCTTTGCACCTGCGAAACCCTGCACCTAAAAAATCAGAGATGCCGTTTTATGACTGCTTCATCCCCTTCTCTATTGCAACGCCTGAAACGCTTGAGCCTGGTCACACAAATCGTGATCGGCCTGATTGCCGGTATTGCCCTGGCCCTGCTTGCCCCTGACGCGGCGAAATCCACAGCGTTCATCGGCAAAGTGTTTGTCTCCGCACTGAAAGCGGTCGCGCCGATTCTGGTGTTCGTGCTGGTCATGGCCTCCATCGCCAACCACAAGCACGGTCAGGAAACCCACATCCGGCCGATTCTGTTTCTGTATCTGCTGGGCACATTCGCCGCCGCCGTGGTCGCGGTGGTTGCCAGCATGATGTTCCCGTCGAGCCTCGTGCTGTCGACCCAGGACGTCGCGGTCACAGCGCCAGGCGGGATTGGCGAAGTGTTGCAAAGCCTGTTGCTGAGCGTGGTCGATAATCCGGTCAGCGCCCTGATGAACGCCAATTTCATCGGCATTCTGGCCTGGGCCATCGGCATGGGCATCGCCATTCGTCACGCCGGCGACACCACCCGTGAAGTGCTGGGCGACCTGTCCAACGGCGTGACGGTGATCGTGCGTCTGGTGATCAGCTTCGCCCCGCTGGGCATCTTCGGCCTGGTGGCTTCGACCCTGGCCACTTCCGGTTTCGGCGCACTGATCGGCTACGCGCACCTGCTGGCTATACTGCTCGGTTGCATGGTGTTCGTGGCGTTGGTGATGAACCCGCTCATCGTGTTCTGGAAACTGCGTCGCAACCCGTACCCGCTGGTGCTCACCTGCCTGCGCGAAAGCGGCATCACCGCATTCTTCACCCGCAGCTCGGCGGCTAACATTCCGGTCAATCTGGAGTTGAGCAAGCGCCTGGGCCTGCACGAAGACACCTACTCCGTATCGATCCCGCTGGGCGCGACCATCAACATGGCCGGCGCGGCGATCACCATCACCGTACTGACCTTGGCAGCGGTGCACACGCTAGGCATCGCCGTGGACATTCCCACCGCGATCCTCCTGAGCGTCGTCGCGGCGATCTGCGCCTGCGGTGCTTCGGGTGTGGCCGGTGGTTCGCTGTTGCTGATTCCACTGGCGTGCAGCCTGTTCGGCATCCCGAGCGAAATCGCCATGCAGGTGGTGGCGGTCGGTTTCATCATTGGTGTGTTGCAGGATTCGGCGGAGACTGCACTGAACTCCTCCACCGACGTGCTGTTCACCGCGGCGGCTTGCCTGGGTGAAGAGGCAAAAGCAGAACGTCTGGCCTGACACTCCCCCTACTGTAGGAGCGAGCTCGCTCGCGATGGACGTTAACGATAACGCGTTCTTTCTGGATTAACGCGTTGCGCTTGGGTTCTTCCCGAGCAAGCTCGCTGCTACAAAGGTCTGCACTGCATGAGTCATGTATGAAAAAGCCCGCCAAGGCGCAAACCTTGGCGGGCTTTTTTGTACCTGGACGGTTTAGAACGCGCCCATGTAGTCGCGCTTGCCCACTTCCACGCCATTGTGACGCAGCAGTGCGTAAGTGGTGGTGACGTGGAAGAAGAACTGCGGCAGGCCGTAGGTCAGCAGGTACGACTGGCCGCTGAAACGCTTCTCTTTAGGCGTGCCCGGACGGGTGACGATCTCGATGCCTTCCTTGCCGTTGATCTGCGCAGGCGTAATGCTGCCGATGAAGGCCAGGGCCTTGGCAATCAGTGCTTGCAGATCGGCGAAGGTGGTTTCCGTGTCGTCGTACTTCGGCAGTTCGACTTCGGCCAGACGGCCGCTAACGCCCTTGCTGAAATCAACGGCGATCTGCACCTGACGCACCAGCGGGAACATGTCCGGGAACAGGCGCGCTTGCAGGAAGGCGTTAGGGTCGATGTTTTTTTCGGTGGCGTGAGCCTCGGCCTTTTTCAGTACATCGCTCAGGGCGTTGAGCATTTGCTGGAAAACAGGCACGGAAGCGTCGTACAGGGAAATGGTCATGGCAGGTCTCGTGTGGTGACGGAGGGAAACGCCGTCCACCTGTGGGAGCGAGCTTGCTCGCTCCCACAGGTGATCGGCTTTGGAGCGTGGGCCGATTATAGCCGCGCGCCGCCCTCCCGAGGCCGGACTTTTTCAGCTTCCGTACACTTTGGCCGCCGGAACCGCTTGCGTCAGCAGTTGCGCAACGGCCTCGCCCATCTCGCCCACCGCCCAGCGACCCTGGCGATCCAGTTGCGGACCACGGCGCCAACCGTCGGCAATCGACAACTTGCCGCCCTCGACTTCGAACATCTGCCCGGTCACCTCGGCGGACGCCTCGGAGCCGAGCCACACCACCAGCGGTGCGACGTTTTCCGGGGCGAAGTAATCGAAACCCTCTTCCGGCTTTTTCATGGTGTCGGCGAACACCTGCTCGGTCATGCCGGTGCGCGCGGCCGGCGCCAAGGCGTTGACAGTGATCCCGTAGCGGCGCAGTTCAGCAGCCTGCACCAGCGTCAGCGAAGCAATACCGCCCTTGGCCGCCGCGTAGTTGGACTGGCCAATGGAGCCCTGCAAACCGGCGCCGGAACTGGTGTTGATGATCCGTGCATCAACCTTCGCGCCGCCCTTGGCCTGCTCACGCCAGTACTTCACGGCATGGCTGGAAATGCAGAAGTGGCCCTTGAGGTGCACGGCCACCACGGCGTCCCAGTCGGATTCGCTGAGGCTGGCGAACATGCGGTCGCGGCAGATGCCAGCGTTGTTGACCACCACGTTCAGGTCGCCGAAGGTTTCGATGGCCTGGCGCACGATCAGCCCTGCCGAGTCATAGCGGGTGATGTCGTCGCTGTTGGCCACGGCACTGCCACCCTGACCGAGGATCTCACCGACCACCGCCAGTGCTGCTTCGCGGTTGATGTCGTTGACCACCACTTTCGCGCCTTCGGCGGCGAAAGCCAGCGCGTAGGCGCGGCCCAGGCCACCGCCGGCACCGGTGATGATCACGACGCGGTTTTCACAGATTTTCATGTTCTACTTCCTTCAAATTCATCACGGGTCGACACAATCCCCTGTAGGAGCGAGCCTGCTCGCGATGGACTCAAGAACGACGCGGTTATCCAGAAACCCCGCGTATTCGTTAACGACCATCGCGAGCAAGCTCGCTCCTACAGGATCGGTGGCATCCTGGGTTACAAACGTTCGATGATCGTCACGTTGGCCTGACCACCGCCTTCGCACATGGTCTGCATGCCGAAGCGACCGCCGCTGCGTTCCAGCTCATGCAGCAGGCTGCACATCAAGCGGGTGCCGGTGGCGCCCAGCGGATGGCCGAGGGCGATCGCGCCGCCGTTGACGTTGGTCTGTTCATGGGGGTAACCCGTCTCTTTCAACCAGGCCATGGCCACCGAAGCGAAGGCCTCGTTGATCTCCACGCGGTCGATGTCTTCGAGCTTCATGCCGGCGCGCTTGAGCGCGTAGGCGGTGGCCGGGATCGGTGCGGTAAGCATCCAGATCGGGTCTTCGGCGCGCACGCTCAGGTGGTGGATGCGTGCCCGTGGCGTCAGGCCATAACGCTTGAGCGCCGCCTCCGAGACGATCAGCATCGCGCTGGCCGCGTCGCAGGTCTGACTCGACACCGCGGCGGTCACCCGGTCGCAGCCGAACAAAAATTCCAGCTCGGCCATTTTTTCCAGGCTGGTCTGGCGCGGGGTTTCGTCATGCAGCACACCGGCCAACGGCACGATCTCGCGGTTGAAGCGACCTTGCTCGATGGCCTGCAAGGCACGTCGATGGGACTCCAGGGAGTAGGCTTCAAGCTGTGCCCGGGACAGGTCCCATTTTTCCGCGATCATCTGCGCCGAACGGAACTGGGTCGGCGGTTGCGCGCCATAGCGCCGCACCCAGCCTTCGGAGCCACTGAACGGATCGGTGAAGCCCAACGGCTCGGCAGCGATCATCGCCGAGGAAATCGGGATTTGGGTCATGGTCTGCACGCCACCGGCGATCACCACATCCTGGGTGCCACTCATCACCGCCTGGGCGGCGAAGTGCACCGCTTGCTGGGACGAACCGCACTGGCGATCGATGGTGGTGCCCGGCACCGATTGCGACAGGCCGGCCGCCAGCCAGCTGGTGCGAGCGATGTCACCGGCCAGCGGGCCGATGGTGTCGACGCAACCGAAGATCACATCGTCGTAATCCTCGTCGGGAATGTCGTTACGCTCGACCAGTGCACGCAATACGTGGGCGCCCAGGTCGGCGGCGTGGATCTGGCTCAGACCACCCTTGCGCCGCCCGGTGGGCGTGCGCAGGGCGTCGACGATATAAGCTTCAGGCATGGTCTACCTCGGTGTAAAAGTTGAAATCTGGTATTGAGGGCGCCGAAAAACCTGTGGGAGCGAGCTTGCTCGCGATGGCGCAGTGTCAGTCAACATCGATGTTGGATGTGCCGGCCTCATCGCGAGCAAGCTCGCTCCCACAGGGGTGTAGTCGCCCTTACTGACGGGTTAAAACGTACTGCCCGCACCCAGCTCTGGGTTGCCTTCAAACAACGCCGCGCGAATCCGCTCTTTGTGATGGCCGCGATCGCCCCAAACCTTGTCCAGCGCCCAGGCGCGCTTCATGAACAGATGCAAATCGACTTCCCAGGTGTAACCCATCGCGCCGTGGGCCTGGATGGTGTTCTTCGCCGCGAGCATCGCCGCTTCCGCCGTTGCCAGTTTGGCGTGGGACACCAGCACGTCCTGCCCCGGTTGCTGCTCAGCCACCGCATAAGCGGCCCGGTAGAGCGGGCCTTTGGCGAACTCGATCTGCACCGCAACGTTGGCCATCAAGTGCTTGACCGCCTGGAACGAGCCGACCGGTTTGCCGAATTGTTTGCGCTCGAAGGTGTAGTCCACCGCCAGGTCGACCATGCGCTTGGCCAGCCCCAACAATTGCGCGGCACTGGCGAGGGCGCCACGGTTGCAGGCGGCCACCCACAAACCCCGGCCTTGTTCGCCGCTGGCGACACAGGTGGCGGGCGTTGGCGTCCACTCGACCTGGAACAACTGGCGGCTCGGATCGACCGACTCGTTGCGGGTCAGGCGCACGGCATCACGCTCCAGCGCATGCACCTCATCGCCATTGGCCAACAACAGCAAGTCGGCGACATGGGCATCGCTGACCAGCGGGTTGCCCGGCTCGGCAACCGCCAGCCGCGCACTGCCCTCGGCGACCCGCGACAACCAGTATTGCTGGAGCGTTGCATGTTGCTTATCGAGGGCTGCGAGCAACGGCACGCCGACCAGCATGGTGTCCACCAGCGGTTCGGGCAGTCCGGCGTAACCGCACTCCTGAGCGATCAGCACGAAGTCCAGCTCATTCATGCCCATGCCGTCCTGCGCCTCGGGCACGGTCAGCGCGGTCAGGCCCAACTCCACCAGTTGCGCCCAGAGTTGTTCACTGCGCCCGCTGTCGCTCTGCCACAGTTCGCGAATACGTTCCGGGGTGACCTCGTTGATCAGAAAGCTGCGGACGTTGTCCTGAAACAGCAGTTGGTCGCGGCTGAAACTAAAGTCCATGGTCTATTCCTCAGGCTCGCGGCATGCCGAGCATGCGTTCGGCAATGATGTTGCGCTGGATCTCGTTGGTGCCGGCGTAGATCGGCCCGGCCTGGGCAAACAGGAAACCTTCCAGCCAATGGCCGACGTCACCGGCGGCGGGGGCATCTGGCAGCAGCTCGCCACGCAATCCGAGAATGCTCATGGCGGTGTCGTGCATGCGCTGGTCGAGTTCGGACCAGAAGATCTTGTTGGTCGACGATTCCGGCCCGATCTTGCCGCCCTGCACCAGTTGCGAAGCGGTCATGTAAGTGCTCAGGGTGTAGGCCTCGGCATCGAGCCAGGCGCGCATCACCGCCTCGCCGATGGCCGGGTCGCGGTCGGCCTGCTCGCGGTTGGCCAGGTACAGCTGCACCAGGCGCTTGGCGGTTTCCTGGAAGCGCGCCGGTGAACGCAGCAACAAACCGCGCTCGAAACCGGCGGTGGACATCGCTACGTGCCAGCCCATGCCTTCGCCACCGAGAGCGTTTTCCACCGGCACCTTGACGTCGTCGAAGAAAATCTCGGCAAAGCCCGGCAAGCCGTTGAGTTGCGGAATCGGCCGTACGGTGATCCCCGGTGTGTCCAGCGGCAGCAGGATGAAGGTCAGTCCGTGATGACGCTGGGACTGCGCGTCGGTACGGAAAATACCGAACGCCCAATCGGCCCACACCGCGCGGGTCGACCAGGTCTTCTGGCCGTTGATCACGTAGTGGTCGCCCACCCGTTCAGCCTTGGAGCGGATCGCCGCCATGTCGGAGCCGGCGCCCGGCTCGGACCAGGCCTGGGCCCAGATGTCTTCGCCTGTGGCCATGCGCGGCAGAAACCGGGCCTTTTGTTCTTCGCTGCCGTACTCCATCAGGGTCGGGCCGAGCAGGAAAATGCCGTTTTGGTTGACCCGAGCAGGTGCGCCGGAACGGTAGTATTCCTCTTCGAAAATCAGCCACTCGATCAGGTCGCAGCCACGGCCGCCAAGTTCAGTCGGCCAGGTGACCATGCCCCAACGGCCTTCGTTGAGTTTGGCTTCCCAGGCGCGGTGCTGGGCAAAGCCCTGTTCGGTGTCGAACGATTGCAGCGGTTCACTCGGTACATTGGCCGCCAGCCAGGTCCGCGCATCAAAGCGAAAGGCCTGCTGGGCCGGGGTATAGGTCAGGTCCATGGATATGCCTTCAGCCGTTGAATCGGGCATCGCGTTTCTCGACGAACGAGTCGCGTGCTTCCTGAGAGTCCAGTGAGCGGTAGGCTTCGAGGGTGAAGCCCTGCTCCCAGCGGTATTTGTCTTCCAGATTGCCGTCTTCGATACCGGTCAACGCTTCCTTGGCCAGGCTGATCATGCCCGGGCTCTTGGCGGCGATGGTGCGGGCGATCTGCAACGCGGCGTCACGCAAGTCTTCGCGCTTGACCACCCGCTCCACCGCGCCCAGGCGGTACGCTTCGGCGGCGTCGATGGCTTCGCCGGTGAAGTACATGTGGCGGACCTTTTGCACCGGGAACAGCCGCTGCAAGTGCGCGCCGCCGCCCATGGCCCCGCGATCCACTTCCGGCACGCCGAAGGTGGCGCACTCGGACGCGACAATGATGTCGGCGGCGCCGCAGATGCCGATGCCGCCGCCCAGCACGAAGCCGTGCACGGCCACGATCACCGGATTCGGGTTGCGGTGGATCGCCTTGAAGCTGTCGTAGTTACCCTTGTTCACCGCGACGATCAGGTTGCCGTCGGCGGCCAGTTCCTTGATGTCGACCCCCGCGCAGAAGCCACGTCCTTCGGCACGGATCACGATCACCCGCACGTCGCTGTTGCGGCCCAGGCCCTCGATCTCGCTGGCGATATCGGCCCAGCCCTGGTTGTTGAAGGCGTTGACCGGCGGTCGGTCGAAGACCAGTTCGGCAATGCCGTGTTCGATGCTGACGCTAAATGGTTTCATGGTTTCTTTCCTTCACAATGCATGGCCCCTTACGACACACGCCGGCACAGCTCGCCCAGGCGCGCTTCGGCGTCGAGGACGATCTGTTCGATCAATTGGGCGCAACTGGGCAAGCTGTCGATGGATGCGGCGATCTGCCCGGCGGGCAAGACGCCCGCAGCCGGTTGCCCGTCGACCATGGCTTTCTGGATCACCATCGGCGCGTTGGCGGCCATGATGCTTTGCGCGGCGGTCAGCTCACCGCTGCCGCGCATCTTCAGCGCGCTGGTCAGCAGTTGCGTCAGGCTCATGCCGGTGTGGCGGCGATACGCCAGGCCACTTTGCAACGCCAGCAACAGGCGCTTGAGGCCGCCGCTGTTTTCCAGCTGGTTGAGCAATTCGTTGCGGATCATCCGTTGCGGCATGCCGTCGATGGCGCGGCTGATGATGATCGCCGCCGGGTCCTTGACCGCCAGGTAGCGCGCCAGGGTCGCCTGGGGTACCGGACTGTCGGCGCACATCAGGAACCGCGTGCCCATGGCGATGCCTTCGGCGCCGTAGGCCAGGGCCGAAACCAGCCCCTTGCCGTCCTTGAAACCGCCCGCCGCCACCACGGGCACCGAGACTGCGTTCACCACTTGATCGAGCAGCAACGAGGTCGGCACAGAACCGGTGTGCCCCCCGCCCTCGCCGCCCTGCACGGTCACTGCATCGGCGCCCATTTCCACGGCTTTCTGCGCATGCTTGAGCGCACCCACCGTGGGAATGCACACCACGCCGGCGTCCTTCAGGCGACTGATCATCTGCTTGCCCGGCGAACGGCTGTAGCTGACCGCCCGGACTTTGTGGCGCAACACCAGCTCGACAATCTCGCTGGCATTGGCCTGGTACATGTGGAAGTTCACCCCAAACGGCTGATCCGTCAGGCGCCGGGTTTCGATAATCGCCGCTTCCATCTGCTGCGGTTCGATGGTCGCCCCGGCGAGAAAACCGAAACCACCGGCGTTGCCCGTGGCCGCCACCAGTTTCGGGTCGGCGACCCAGCCCATGGCGGTCTGGATGATCGGATAACGGCACCCGAGCAGTTGTGTCAAACGGGTATTCAACGAGATCGCCATGCTCACGCCCCGCCCGTTTTACGTTGCGAACTGGCCATGGCCTTGGCGTCGTAGCCGCCGAGACGGTCACCGGACACCAGTTCATTGTGGGCATGGGCAAAGTGATGCAGGCCGAACACCATGTCCATGGTCGCGCGCTTGCCCATCAAGTCTTCGGCGTTGTTCACCGCTTGCTTGCTCAGTTGCAGGCCCAGGCGCGGCATCTGCGCGATGCGCCCGGCGATGTCGAGGGTCTGTTGTTCCAGCTCGTCGCGAGCAACCACCCGATTGAGCATGCCCATCTGATAGGCACGCGGTGCCGGCATGCGCTCGCCGAGGAACAGAAACTCCTTGGCGATGCGCGGATTGAGTTCATGCACGTGGGCGAAATACTCGACCCCGGGAATGCCCATGCGCACCACAGGATCGGCGAAGTAGGCATCCTCGCTGGCGACGATCAGGTCGCAGACCCAGGCCAGCATCAACCCGCCGGCAATGCACGCGCCCTGGACCATGGCGATGGTCGGCTTGGGCATCTCGCGCCAGCGACGGCACATGCCCAGATAGACTTCCTGCTCGCGGGCATAGAGAAACTCACCGCCCGGTTTGTTCACATGGTCGTACCACAAGCTGGCGCGATCGAAGCTCTTGTCGACGTCGCGGCCCGGGGTGCCGATGTCGTGCCCGGCGGAGAAATGCTTGCCGGCGCCACGCAATACAATGACCTTCACTTCATCGTCATCGCAGGCCCGGCGAAACGCCGCGTCTAGCGCGTAAGTCATCTGCGAGTTCTGCGCGTTGTGGTACTCGGGGCGGTTCATGGTGACCAGGGCCACCGCGCCTTGCACTTCGTAAAGCACCACGTCGGCCGGGTCTTTATCGTTATTTTCAGCCATCACTTTTCTCCGCAACGCGTTGCTCAGCGTTGGCCTGGCGGGTTGTCTTTGAGTTGCAGGGCGCGCAGGTTGTGCGGGTCCAGACGCTGGATCAGTTGCAATTGCTCGACCGTCGGGGCCGCGGTGGTCGGGCAGTCGTCCGGTACATGCAGCTCGAACCCGGTGTTGTCCTGGACCTGCGCCGCCGTCACGCCGGGGTGCAACGAACGGATGCGCATTTGTCGTTGCGGACCCTGGAGATCCAGCACGCAGAGATCGGTGATGATCAGGCGGATATCGATATCGTCCAACGACCAGCCTCGCGCCAGACGGGCCGGGTTGTAGCCGACCGAGGCGACCATATCGACCTCGCCTTCGACGAACACCCGGCGGTTGTGGCTCGGCACGCAAAACGAGTTGGCGTGGCTGATCGAGTTGCCGGGGAAACCGCGCACACCCAGCATCTGCGCCTTGGGCTTGGCGTAGTCGCCGATGCAGGAAATGTTCGCCTGACCGTAACGGTCGATCTGGGTCGGGCCGACCAGTGCGTGGCGCTTGCCGCCCCAGACGTTATCGAAAATTCGCGAGAAACCCATCCAGCTATCGCGCTTGGGTTCATAGCCTTTGCGCGCACCCAAGGGCACCGGTTCGGCGACCATGTAGGCTTCGGAGTCGGTCATCAGCAGCTGCGGGTTGCTGGTCAGCATGGCCAGCGATGCCGCCAGACGCGGAATCACGCCGATGCCGGAGGCCAATACTTCGCCGTCTTCGCGCCAGGCTTCGGAGGCCGCGCAGATCATCAACTCAGCGAGGCTGAAATCAGTAGTGCTCATCGGAAGGCTCCTTAGAAAATCGGCAACGGCAGTTCACGGATCGCAGCCAGGCCGCCAACCTTGTCCAGATACTGTTCGTGGGTGCAGTCGACGTACTCGCGCATGTAGCCCTCCCAGCCATCGGCCGCCTGCACCGTGGCGTTGTAGGCCTTGAAGTGCGCGACGTCGAAACCGTACAGCGGCGCACAGGACGACGGGTGCGCCCCGCCCGGCACGTGGGCCACGGCGGTGGTCAGGTTGCGTTCCCAGAACACTTGGTGGGCGTGGGCGCTGTCCTGATGGAAATACTCGCTGTCGACCAGTTCATCGCAGGTCACGTAGCTGTGGGTCGCGGCGCGTACGAACAGGTCGTCCATGTAGTGATCCGGACCGCTGATCTGGCACACGCCGCGTTTGTCGGCACGGTCGACATGCACCAGCGCCGCGTCGAGCTTGAGTGCCGGCATGGCGACCCAATCCTTGCCATCGGCATAGGGCGAGGCGATCAACTTGATCTGGCGGTTATGGCGCAGCACGTCAGTGCCCAGGCCCACCGCCGTCGGAATGAACGGCACATTCATCGCCGCCGCCCGCAGACCGAGCAGCAACATGCCTTCGTCAATCTCCATCACTTCCAGTGCCGCTTCCTGGCGCGCCTTGCGGAAGTAAGGCTCCAGCGGAATGAAATCCAGGGAAACGAAGGCGAACACCAGTTTCTTGATCTTGCCGGCGGCGCAGAGCATGCCCACGTCCGCACCACCGTATGCAACAACAGTTAGCTCCTTGAGGTCCGAGCGCAGAATCTCGCGCACCAGCGCCATCGGCTTGCGGCGAGGGCCCCAGCCACCGATACCGATGGTCATGCCGTCACGCAGTTGGCCGACGATCTCGGCGGTGGTCATTTGCTTGTCCATCGTCTTGTTCCTCATTGGCGACCGACACTGAAGTCGTGGCCCCAGTGGCTGACCACGGTGCTTTCGAACGGTGTGTGGCGGTCCCAGTCGACCACCAGGCCATCGCAGCCGTACTCCAGGTCAAACCCGGACGGGGTCTTGATATAGAAAGAAATCATCTGGTCGTTGGTGTGCTGGCCAAGGGTGGCCGACAGCTTCACGCCGTTGGCGTGGACGCGGTCCAAGGCGCGACCGACTTCGTCCAGCGCGTTTACCTCGACCATCATGTGCACGCAGCCGTGGGGCATCGGGCACTCGAAAATCGCCAACGAGTGGTGGCGGCCATTGTTGCAGTGCAGGAAGTGAATACGCTTTTGCGGCTCGGCCGGGTCCGGGCTGAAGCGGACTTTCATCAGGTCCGACAGGCCGAAACCCATCACCTGTTCGTAGAAGTCGCGGCAGCGTTCGAAGGCCGGGGCTGGCAGTACGACGTGGCCCATGCCGAGGTCATTGGTGACGAAACCCTTGACGCCCACCGGTGAAACGAAACGGGCGAAGTCCTGCAACGGGCCCCAGAAAATTTCGTGGCGATTGCCATCCGGGTCGCTGAAGTGCACCAGCTCCTGGACCTTGCGCAACTCGGCCTCGGCCGCAGTACCACGGGTCACTTGCACGTCAGCCTGTTGCAACTCGCTGACCGCCTGCTCCAGCGCCGCCTTGCCAGCGACTTCCCAGCCGCAGGCACCGAAGCCGTTCACGGCGTTCTTCTGCACCAGGATGCGGTAGTGGCGCTCGTCCATCTTCAGGTACAGGTGCTCGTCGTCATCGCTGCCGATGACCATCATGCCCAGCACCTGGCTTGCGTAGTGACGCCATTGCGCCAGGTCGCTGGATAACAGGGTGACGTAACCCAGACCGCGGATATCCATGGATGCACTCCTCGTTTTTCTCAGGCGGTGCCGCCCTTCGGCGACTGCCGGGGGAGACTTTATGTAGGGCCTATTCAAACGGGTTCGGGGAGGGGCAACATCGTCCAATGGGACTAGCGGAAAGGAATGGTGGGACATAAAAAAACGGGCCATAAATGGCCCGTTTGAGGAGAGTGCGATTGTGTTCGGATCTGAAGTAAATCCTACGCGCTCGAGACCCTGCACATCTGCTCTGTAGTTACTGGCTAGATCTGGCTTCTCGCACTTTGTTTTGCTCTGCCAGAGCTATTTCTTTGAAATCATAGGTAGGAAAGAATTCTGTCCGGTAACTTCCCCACGCGGTGTTCTCGAGTGCGAGATTTACCGCTGCGAGACGCGACGCAGGCAAGCGCAGAACGATGACCTGTCCTATGCCCATGGTTATATTCCAGCTGACAACCTCCACCCCGGCAGGAGGGAACACCTTGTAAAATTCCTGTTTGGCGAGTTGCGCTTTCAACTCTCCTAATGGGCGTGACTGATCGTGCTTCAGGAAAACAGTCAGCATGAGTGCATTATCTGGCGTGGCGACAGCTTCTTTTGAGATCGAAGGCGTTGCCGGCTGTGCATTGGCGCCAGCCGAGTACATTCCAGCCAGCAGTAACATAGACATTAATAGCGGTCTGAATTCAATAATCATGTTGTGCCTTTTTTTATTTTCTACGGATGTTATTTCAGGACAGCATCAATAAAGTCGACGCCTTGGTATATCGAAACAATGAACTGATAAAATACTGCAGGAAGTTTTTAGTGCGACATCGAGGTCTTCAGAGGGCCTTTGTAGGGCGCATGGACCACATAAATCCGGACAGGCGCATTGGCATCGACCATGTCGCGAGGCACCTCTCGTGAATAGGTGAACTCTTCGTTATCCAATTTTTCCAGCCTTCTGACCACAGTCCTGACCGCTCCTTGATCAGGCACCAGGATATGTGTTGTTTTGTCACCGGTGACAAGGAAGTAACCGCCACCACCATTGTCATACTTTGATAACCCGGTATCGGTATAGAAAAACTCATAACGATTGCGGCCGGGATCCCACATTGAAATCCCGACAACACCCGGATACTTTTCCTTCACATCTACTTCAGGGGCTCCCTCTATATAAACCTTGGTTGTCAGCCATTGAGGCGATGAGGCCAATGCTTGAATATCAGACTTAGCCTCCATCTGCTTTCCATGGCTGGCAAGTGGACTGAGTAATCCGGCGAAGAGTAAACCTATAAACATTGAGTTGCATTTTCGCATGGAATAATTCCTCGATGAGTTTAGAGGTGACGCTTGTTTTTTGTTGTCGTGGAAATTGATCACTGCGATCAGCGGATGGAATATAGGACCGATATCAGCCACTAACAATACCTGGCATATATTTGCAACAATTGCCGCAGACATTTTCAAGAAGGTTCGGAATCCCCCGTAGGAATTATCGCTGACCGCGATTTTCTCGAAGTTAAACAAGGGGTGACGGCTATACACAGGTCAATCGACCGGGGAGAAATCGGCAGGCATAAAAAAACGGGCCTTGGGGACCCGTTGGAAAGTTGGCCTGGCGTCCGTGCCAGGCCTGAAAATCGCCTTGCTTGTCCCACTGGCAGCCCTGTAGGAGCTGGCTTGCCAGCGATGGCGGTACGTCAGGCACACCGAGTCGCAGCTTTCGCCAGCAAGCCGGCTCCTACAGGGGCGTACCAATCACTTGGATTTGCGGAAGTGCGGAATCACCTTCTCACCAATGTTTTTCAAGGTCTCCAGCTGCGCCCACTGCGGCACGGTGCCCATCTGGCAGATGAACAGGATTTCGTCGGCGCCGGCATCGATCAGGCGTTGCACGTAGCCGATGCAATCCTCGACGGTGCCGTAGGCGTGGTTCGGGTTCATCATGGCCATGGTCGGGTCGGAGAAGTCGACGCTGACTTCTTCGGAGGCGAAGCGCGACTTGATCACGCTCTGGCCGTTGCCGTCGACGAAGGTGTCGTCCTTCCACTTCTCCGGGTCTGGACGCTCGCCACCGCCGTACCAGTAGCCCAGGGATTCCATGAAATAACGCTGGCCACGGATACCGATGCGGCGTGCCTCTGCGTTGTCGTCCAGCACGATGGCCGGGCACAACGCGGCGATGTGGCGGTTAGGGCGGAAGCCCACTTGCTTCTTCTCATCGCGGTTGTCGTAGGCCGAGTGATACACCTCAACCTTCTTGGCGATTTCTTCCGGGCCACCGAAGCCCAGCACCAGAGCGCCCATGCCACGGCCACCGGCATTTTTCAGCGACTCGGTGTTGGTGCACGCCAGGTACATCGGCGGGTGCGGGTCCTGATACGGCTTTGGATGGATCGGACGTTTCGGGATCTGCACGAAGTCGCCGTTGTGCTCGATTTCGTCCTGCACGAACATCTTCGGGATCAGGTACATCATCTCGTCGATTTGCGGCTGCAAGGTCGCCAGGTCGTAGCCGAAAGTGCCGGCTTCCTGCTGGGTGCCGCCCTTGCCCACGCCAAAGTGCACACGGCCCTTGGACAACAGGTCGAGGGTGGCGATGCGCTCAGCGACCTTAACCGGGTGGTTCATCGCCGGAGGCAGGCAGACCACGCCGTGGCCGATGCCGATGCGCTCGGTTTTACCGGCCACGAAAGCCAGCATGGTTTCCGGCGCGGACATGTGCGAGTAGTTGCTCAGCGCGGTGTGTTCCACGCACCAGAAGGTGTCGAAGCCGAGCTTGTCGGCGAGCACAGCCTGCTCAACGGTGTCTTCAAAAATCTTGCGGTCGCCTTCGCGGCTGGAGTCCACCGTCTGGGCTTCGTAAATCAGGGAAAATTTCATGGTTGATCCTTGTGCTTATTTGGATGCGCAGTCGGCGCCGTAGACCTTCGCCTTACCGTCAATGCTCGTGCATCGACGGGGCGCTCGAATCACGCAAACGGACTAGCCGGTTTGTAGGGAAGCGTCAGAGGAAAAAATCGCTGCTGTCCTGCCCCATGCTCACGCCGCCAAGGTTCCAGGCGTACTTGGCCGGACTGTTGGCAACGTGGGCGCGACCGGTGTGGATATCGCGGAACGCACGGTTGATCGGATGGCTGCGGAAGATCGTCGAGGCGCCGCTGTTGAACATCAGGTCACCCGCGGCCTTGGCGCACTTGTCGGCCACCAGTGCTGAGTCGTAACGCATCTTCACCCGCTCGGGCATGCTCAACGGCTCGCCTTTTTGCGCGCGCTCCAGCATCAGGGAGAAGTTGCGATGCAACACGGTCTTGCACTCATCGACGCAGACCATTGCATTGGCCAGCGCCGATTGCGCAGCCGGGTCCTGGACCATTTTGCGACCGTCATTGACCCCGACCCGCGCGCGGTTGTGCTCGACAAATTGATCCACCGCGCCTTGCAGGGCACCGATGGCGGACGACGAAACGGCACGCACGAAAATCTGCCCGAACGGCAAACGGAACAACGGTGCGGTGTTCACCGCGTTGCCCGGACTGTTCTGCATGAAGCCGTCGAACGCGCGATGGGTGCGGTACTCGGGAACGAAGGCGTTTTCCACCAGAATGTCGTGGGAGCCAGTGGCTTCCAGGCCCATGACGTTCCAGTTGTCGAGAATCTGATAGTCGCTGCGCGGCACCAGGAACGTCCGGTAATCCGGCGCCCCGCCCGCCTCTGCCGGCGGCACCAGCGCACCGAGGAACGCCCAGTCGCAATGCTTGCTGCCGGAAGAAAAACCCCAGCGTCCGCTCAACTTGAAGCCACCGTCGACCCGCTCGACCTTGCCCACCGGCATGTAGGAAGAAGAGATCAGCACGCTGGAATCGCTACCCCAGACATCCTGGGCCGCGCGGTCGTCGAACAGCGCCAGTTGCCAGTTGTGGATCGCCACCACCCCCAGCACCCAGGCCGAGGACATGCAGCCCTCGGCCAGGGTCATCTGTACGTCGAAGAAATCCTTGGGCTCCAGCTCATAGCCTTCCCAGCGCGACGGCTGGAGGATGCGAAAGAACCCGGCGTCCTGGAAATCCTTCAGGGTTTCTTCAGGCAACTGGCCAGCTTGCGCGGCGTTCAGGGCGCGCTCACGCAGGATCGGCACCAACTCGCGGGCACGTTGGCTCAGACGCTGGCGAATCAGGTCTTGGTTGAGCATTTTTATTGTTCTCCTTTGTTCACCCCATCCGCCGGGGCGCGCGTGCAACGGGGCGGGTGTAGCGCCCCTACACTGGCATTCAAACAATGCGCAACGCAGGGGACATCCCTCAAACGGACCATGTGGGATTGGGGAACAGGTATCAGGGGGGGTATCTGAAAGGGATGGCCGTAAGGGCGAAACCATAAGCCGCCGTTACCGCAGCAACGAATATGTACTCAATCAACCCGGCAGCCTGGTCGGCCCAGAGGCCGCCAAGGCCTAGTCCCCTCGGACGATGCCCCAGACAAGAGCCAGAGCAAGAATCCATCGCACTCCCCAACCAACAAAAAGGCCCAGTGCGATGAACGACGCCAACCTCAAAGCCGACATGCTCCAGGCCATGCGCCGCCTGGCCAAGTCCGTCACCATTATCAGCACCAGCAACGGCTCCGAACGCTTTGCCATGGCCGCCACAGCCGTCGACTCCCTGAGCACCGAGCCACCGTCACTGCTGATCTGCGTCAACAAGACCGCCTCGCCCCACGCCGCACTGGCGACCGGCGCGGACTTCTGCGTGAACATCCTCGGCGTCGAACAACAGGACCTGGCCAACCTGTGCAGCGGCGCGATCAAGGGCGAAGCGCGATTCGACCGTGGCAACTGGCTCACCAGCCCCGGCGGAATCCCTTACCTGGGTGACGCACAGTCGGCGATCCTCTGCCGTCAGGACGGCCACTTCAGCTACGGCACCCACACCGTGTTCATCGGTCGCATCCTGCAAATCCACACCACTGAAGCCATCACCCCGCTGGTCTACCTCGACGGCAGCTACACCACCACCGCCAAACCAGCACCCTCCTTAGCGGCTGCAGGCTGAGCTGAACATGAACAACCTGAACGGGTTGACGGCGTTGCGAGTGAACAGCGCCGACCAGTTGCCATGGGATGACCGCTGCGACTTGCTGATCGTCGGGTTTGGCGGAGCCGGCGCCTGTGCCGCCATCGAGGCCAGCACTCGTGGCCTGTCTGTGCTCGCGCTGGATCGCTTCGAAGGTGGCGGCGCTACGGCACTCAGCGGTGGCGTGGTCTATGCCGGCGGTGGTACGCCGTATCAGCGTCAGGCTGGTTATGAAGACAGCAGCGACGCCATGTTCAATTACCTGCGCCAGGAAGTCGGCGAAGCCGTCAGCCACGAGACATTGCGGGCGTTCTGCGAAGACAGCCGAGAGCAACTGGCCTGGCTGGAGCGACAAGGCGCCGCGTTCGAAGCCAGCGTGCCGCCGCATAAAACCTCGTACCCGAGTGACCAGTACTACCTCTATTACTCCGGCAACGAAGCCGTACCGGCCTATGCCGCCAGCGCCAAACCGGCACCTCGCGGCCATCGCACCAAAGGCCCGGGCATGTCCGGCGCGAGCCTGTTCGCACCGCTCAAGGCCAGCGCCCTGCGTCACGGTGCACGCCTGCGCAGCCAGTGCGAAGTGCGGCGGCTGGTGCTCGACCTCGACGACAAGGTCATCGGCGTCGAAGCCTGGCAACTACCCTCCGGTAGCCGCGCCGCCAAACAACATGCGCGCCTGTCGCGCTGGGCCGCTGCCATTCATATGTACGCTCCGGCGTTGGCCGACCGCTTGCGCGTCCGTCAGCGGCGCATCGAACAAAGCAGCGCCATTCGGCAGTTGATTCGCGCCGAACAGGCGGTGCTGTTGAGCAGCGGTGGATTTATCTTCAATCGCGAGCTGGTGCGCCAGCACGCGCCGCAGTACCTGGCCGGTCTGCCGCTGGGCGCCACCGGATGCAATGGCAGCGGCATCGCCCTGGGCCAGAGTGCCGGCGGCAGCGTGGCGCGGATGGACAAGGTCAGCGCCTGGCGCTTCATCAACCCGCCACTGGCCTGGGCCCGCGGGTTGATCGTCAATGCCCGCGGACAGCGTTACGCCAACGAAGAAATCTACGGCGCGACCCTCGGCCACGCCATGGTCGAAGAGCAGGACGGCCGCGCCATCCTGGTACTCAATCGTGCGCTGGTAGGTGAAGCGTTGCGTCAGGTCGGCCCGGGCAAGGTGTGGAATTTCCAGCGCCTGCCGGTGCTGCTCAACCTGGTGTTCAACGCCAAACGCAGCACCAGCCTGGCCGGGTTGGCCAAGCGCTGCAATCTGCCGCCGGAACTGCTGCGCCAGAGTGTCGAGCGCTATAGCCGCGCGGCACGAGGCGAGGTTGCCGACGAGTACGGCAAGTCCGCGGCGATGCTCGCCGATCTCGATCAGGGGCCGTGGTACGCCCTCGACCTGTCCTTCGACAGCAAACTCTTTCCCTGCCCGGTCATCACCTTGGGCGGGCTGAAGGTCTGCGAGGCCAGCGGTCGGGTGCTGGACCACGCCGGCCAGCCAATAAACGGTCTCTACAGCGCTGGCCGCACTGCGGTCGGGGTCGCTTCCAATCTGTATGTCTCCGGCCTGTCCCTGGCCGATTGCATTTATTCCGGTCGCCGGGCTGCTGCCCACGTGGCCGACCAATTCGCACTTCAAACCGCACGATCAGGAGAACAACAATGCAACGTGTAGAAGGCAAAGTCTGCATCATCACCGGCGCCGCCAGCGGCATCGGTCGCGAAGACGCCCTGCTGCTGGCCCGCGAAGGCGCCAAAGTGGTACTGACCGACCTCAATGAGGAGGCCGGTCGCCAGGCCGCTGCGGAAATCGGCGCCAATGCGCTGTTCATCCGCCACGACATCGCCAGCGAAAGCGACTGGCAACACGTGATCAAAACCACTGTCGAACACTTCGGCCGCCTCGATGTACTGGTCAACAACGCCGCGATCCTGGCCCTGGGCAGTATCGAAGACACCACGCTGGAGCTGTGGCAGAAGGTGCAGAAGATCAACGGCGAAGGCTACTTCCTCGGCTGCAAGTACGCGATCCAGGCCATGAAGGAAACCGGTGGCGGCTCGATCATCAACATGTCGTCGGTCGCGGCGTTGGGCGCCATGCCGATGTTCTGCGCTTACTCGGCTTCCAAAGGCGCGGTGGCGGCGATGACCCGTTCCATCGCCTTGCACTGCAAGCAACAGGGCTACCGCATCCGCTGCAACAGCGTGCACCCCGATGGCGTGAACACACCGATGACCCAGGCCCTGGCCGGGGGTCAGCCAATCCCGCAGGAAGCCCTCGATCAGGACCCGATGAACCGTATGGCCGCGCCACGGGACATTGCCAATGTGGTGCTGTTCCTCGCCACCGACGAGTCGCGATTCGTCAACGGTGCCGAGATCCGCGTCGACAACGCCCAACTGATCAGCGGGCTCTGAGGCCGAGGTGAATATGGGCACGCAACAACAGAACCTGACCCCGGCTGAATCGACGACGGGAAGCGTCTCATTGCAAGTGTGCGCGGTGATCGACGAGACCGCTGACGCGCGCTCGCTGGTGCTGGACGTACCGCCAAACCTGCGTGAGCGCTTTCGCTACAAACCGGGCCAGTTCCTGAGTTTTCGCGTGCCCTTCGCCGGCAAACTGTTGACCCGTTGCTATTCCATGGCCAGCTCGCCCCTCGCGGACGCACTGCCCAAGGTCACGGTAAAACGGGTCGACGGTGGCCGGGTGTCGAACTGGATGAACGAAGTCCAGGTCGGCGACTGGCTGGAGGTCCTGCCACCGGCCGGGCTTTTCTGCCTGGACCCGCAGGCGGACACCGAAAAGCCCTTGGTCTTGTTCGGCGGTGGCTCGGGCATCACCCCGGTGTTCTCCATTCTCAAGTCGGTGCTGCACAGCAGCCGGCGGCCGGTCAAATTGATCTACGCCAACCGCGATGAAGCGTCGGTGATTTTCAAGGACGAGCTGTGCCGGTTGATCAAGGCGCATCCTGATCAACTGCACGTGGTGCACGTCCTCGATTCGGTGCAGGGGTTCCTGACGGACCATCAGGTCCGTCATCTGCTGCGCGGATCGGCCGGCGGCGACTACTTCATCTGCGGGCCGGGCCCGTTCATGGACACCGTGGAGCGCACGCTGTTGGCGCTGGGTGAAGCGGCCGAGCGGATTCATGTCGAACGCTTCGTCTCGCCGCCGGACCCCGACGAACTGTTGGCCGAAGAAGCTCTCGCCCGCGAGGCCGCGATGGGTTCGCAGTGCGAAGCGCTGATTGTCGAACTCGATGGCCAGCAACACGAAATTGCCTGCCAGCCGGGTGACACCCTGCTGCAAAGTTGCAAGGCTGCCGGCCTGGACGTGCCGTCATCCTGTGAAGAAGGTTTCTGCGGGGCCTGCATGTGCGTGGTCAAGGAAGGTGAAGTCCAGTTGGCGCGCAATGATGTGTTGACGCCCAAGGAACTGACCGACGGCTGGACCCTGGCCTGCCAGAGCCGCCCGACCGGGGCGAAAGTACGCCTGAAATTCCCGGATTGATGCTCAGGATAAACACTGTACCTGTGGCGAGGGGGCTTGCCCCCTCGCCACAGGTTTCCGCTGACCGACCAATATTGGCCTTAGTCCCATTGGACGATCACTCGGGCCCGGTCTGCGGTTAGACTCGGCCACAGCATTAGCCCACAACAATAAAGAGGTGCAGTTATGGCTCGTTTGCAGAATAAGGTCGCGGTGGTCACCGGCGGCGCTTCGGGGATCGGTCTGGCCTGCGTGCGCCGTTTCGCGGCCGAAGGCGCGCAAGTCGTCGGGCTGGACATCGGCAGCGCACCGGCGGACTTCCCCGGCCTGTTCATGACCCTCGACGTGCGCGACGAAGCGCAGGTCCAGCAGGTCATGCAAGAAGTCATCAGCCGCTTCGGGCGCATCGATGTACTGGTTAACGCCGCCGGCGTCGCCGATCAGGGCAGCGTGACCCAGACCACCACCGCCAACTGGCAACGGGTGATGGACATCAACCTGACCGGCAGCATGCTCACCAGCAAATACGCGCTGGCGTCGATGGTTGAGCAGCGCGGTGGTTCGATCATCAACGTCGGTTCGATCTTCGGCCTGCAAGGCTGCGATGGCAACGTGGCCTACAACGTGTCCAAGGGTGGCATCAACCAGCTGACCCGCTCGATGGCCATCGACTACGGCTACGCCAACATTCGCGTCAACGGCCTGTGCCCGGGCCTGATCGAAACGCCGATGACCAGCATGGTCCGTGACAATGACGCGTTCCACGCGTTTTTCGCCTCGCAGCACATGCTCAGCCGTTCCGGGCAACCGGAAGAAGTGGCCAACGTCGCGCTGTTCCTGGCGTCCGACGAAGCGTCCTTTGTCAGCGGCCAGATGATCGCCGTGGACGGCGGTTTCTCCGCCGGCCGCCGTTTCGCCCCGCCCGCCCAGTAATTCACGATCCGGCCGGGCGCCCTGCCCGGCCTACTCCCTTTTTCGTACTTGTCTTCTAACCGGGGAGGCCCCATGCCGCCTGTCGCCACCGCATTGACCATTGCTCAACTGTTCGCCAACGCTGCCCAGGCCTACGGCGACCGCCCGGCCATCGAGGACGCGGGCCATACCATCAGCTACCGACAACTCGACCAATTGCGCCGCCAGGCTGCCCGCGCGCTCCTGGCCCTCGACGTACAGGTCGGAGACCGCGTGGCAATCTGGGCGCCCAACGTGTGGGAATGGATCGTTGCCGCTGGCGCCCTGCAAAGTGTCGGCGCGGCCCTGGTACCGCTCAACACCCGGATGAAGGGCAGCGAGGCCGGCTACATCCTGCGCGAGAGCGGCACCTGCGTGCTGTTTGCCATTGGCGAATTCCTCGGCGCGGACTACCCCGGGATGCTGGCCTCGGAAGACTTGCCTGAGCTGCGCCACATTGTCAGCGTGCGCGGCGCCAATGCGGGCACCCTGGCGTGGGAGCGGTTCATGGATCTGGCGGCCGACGTGCCGCACCTGGCCTTGCGCACCCGAGAGCAAAGCGTTGGCCCGCAGGCCTTGTCCGACGTGTTGTTCACCTCCGGCACCACTGGCAAACCCAAAGGCGTGATGACCAGCCACGGCCAGAACCTGCGCATCGTGCGCGACTGGAGCGATATCGTCGGTTTGCGCGAGAGCGATCGCTACCTGATCGTCAATCCGTTCTTCCATTCCTTCGGCTACAAGGCCGGCTGGCTCGCGGCGCTGATGCGCGGCTGCACCATCCTGCCGCAGCAGGTGTTCGACGTGCAGGCCGTGCTCGAATGTGTGCAGCGCGAACGCATTACCGTGTTGCCCGGGCCACCGACGTTGTATCAGTCGTTGCTGGCCCATCCGCAACGCAACGAATTCGACCTGAGTTCTTTGCGCGTGGCCGTGACCGGGGCGGCGGCGATTCCGGTGGAGATGATCCACCGCATGCGCGACGAACTGGGCTTCGCCACCATCGTCACCGCGTATGGCCTGACGGAAGTCTGCGGTTTCGCCACGATCTGCCGCTCCGGCGATTCGGCTGAACGGGTCGCCAACACCAGTGGCCGGGCCATGCCTGGCGTAGAAGTGCGTTGTGTCGGCAACGGCGGTCGCAGCCAGCCGGCCAACATCCCCGGCGAAGTGCAGATTCGCGGCTACAACCTGATGCAGGGTTATCTCAACAACCCCGAAGCCAGCCAGGAAATACTCGACGCCGACGGCTGGTTGCACACCGGCGACATCGGCATGCTCGATGAACAGGGTTACCTGCGCATCACCGATCGCCTCAAGGACATGTTCATCACCGGCGGCTTCAATGTTTACCCGGCGGAGATCGAACAATGCCTGCTGACCTATCCGGGTGTGGCCCAGGCAGCGGTGATCGGTATTCCCGATGAGCGCATGGGAGAAGTGGCGATGGCCTTCCTGCTGCCCGCGCCCGGCATCGAGATCGAGCAGGCACGCTTCCTCGCCTGGTGCCGCGAGCAGATGGCCAACTACAAGGTGCCACGCCGGGTGCAGGTGCTGCAGAAGATGCCGATCAATGCGGCGGGAAAAGTGACCAAGAATGTGTTGCGCGAGTGGGCATTGCAGCCCACCGACTAAACGCCCCCCCTGTAGGAGCGAGCTTGCTCGCGATGGACTCAAGAGCGCAGCGTTTAGTCAGTGAACACGCGTTATCGTTAACGACCATCGCGAGCAGGCTCGCTCCTACAGTGTTCGAGGGTGTACACAAGTTTCGCGCCCGACACAGATCACCTGTGGGAGCGAGCTTGCTCGCTCCCACAGGGCTTTGAGTTTTGTCGACGAGTCAGACGACCCGCGCCGGATGCTGCTGGCGCGGGTCGCCCAGCATGGCGCGGTGGGACGGTGGCTGGCGACCTTCGGCTTCGCTGATCCCGTAGCCGGGGGCGATTTCGGCGGTGATCAGGGTCAGCCCGGACAACGCCATCAACTGCGGATCATTGAGCAAGGCATGAATCACCCGCCCGTTGAATTGCGGGGTTTCGGCGTGGGCCAGGAACGCCTGGTACTGCTCGCCATGCTGCTCGCCGGCAATCTTCGTGCGTTCGGTCAGTTGCGGGCCGAGCCACAGCGACAACGCCGCCACACCCTGCCCTTCGAAATCGATCGCCATGTCGGCCGCCAACTTGTCGACCCCAGCCTTTTGCGCGCCGTACGCCGGGCCGTGCATGTAACAGCCGGCGCCGAATGATGAAGTGAAGCAAATCAGGCCTTGTGCACTTTTCAACAACAGCGGCGCTGCGTAGTAACTGGCGATGTAGGCCGAGCGCAGACCGACGTCGAGAATGCGCACCAGTTCCAGCGGTTTGGCCCAGAACGGCCCCGGTTCGATCAATTGGTCATGGATGAACGCTGCGTTGTTCACCAGCAGATCCAGATGCCCGCACTCCTCTTCGACCTTCGCAAACAGTGCCTGGACTTGCGCGTCATCGGCGTGATCACAGACCACCGCGATACCGCGCCCACCGGCGGCGGTGATCGCGGCGGCGGTGTCCTCCAGCGAACCACTCAAGGCATGGCCGTACAAATTCGACCCACCTTGTGCCGGGGCACGACCGGTGACATACACCGTCATGCCCGCCGCCCCAAGGGCCAGGGCAATGCCTTGCCCCACTCCGCGACTGGCGCCAGTAACGACAGCGATTTGTTGACGTGGCTGATTCATTCAACACTCCCGAACAAGGTTTTCGCCGAAGCGGTTTCGCTCTGGCGCTTGATGTGATTGGCGGCCAGGTAACCGAAGGTCATGGCCGGACCGATGGTCGACCCGGCGCCCGGATAGGTGCGGCCCATCATTGAGGCGGCGCTGTTGCCGATGGCATACAGGCCATTGATCGGTTGCCCGTCCTCGTGCAGCACGCGGGCGTGCACGTCGGTCAGCAGGCCACCCTTGGTGCCGATGTCCCCGGCATCGATGCGCACCGCGTAGAACGGTCCTTTTAGCAATGGCGCCAGGCAAGGATTGGGTTGCACGTTCGGGTCGCCGTAGTAGCGGTCGAATAGCGATTCGCCCTTGTGGAAATCCTCGTCGACGCCCTGCACGGCCATGCCGTTGAAGCGTTGCACGGTGCGGACCAGTCCGGCGCCGTCGACGCCGATCTTCGTCGCCAGTTCTTCCAGGCTCGACGCCTTGTGGAAGTAGTCGCGCAGATGTTCGGGCAATTGCCAATCGCGCTGGGCATAACCCGGCAGCAAGGCGCCGCACGGGTATTTGCGGCGGAATTCGGCGTCGAACACCATCCAGCACGGCACGCTCGCGGCACCTTCGCGGTTGTTGGCGTACATCGCGTAAACGATGTCGGTATAGGGTGCCGCTTCATTGACGAAGCGTTCGCCCGCGGCGTTGACCATCACGCACCCCGGCAGGGTTCGTTCGACAAACAATGCACGTTGCTTTTCTTCGCCCTTGACGTAAGTGGTCGGCGCCCACCAGCTGTGCTCCATCAACGCGGTCCGCGCGCCGATGGCCTGGCCGGCACGAATGCCGTCGCCGGTATTGTTCGGCGGCGTGGCACTCCAGGTCGCCTGGGACGGCTGCGGCAGGTACTGCTCGCGCATCGCCTGGTTACGCTCGAAACCACCGGCGGCGATGATCACGCCGTAGCGTGCCTTGACGTTGAGCACCTGGCCGTTGCGATTGACCCGCGCTCCGCCGACCCGGTCGCCAACCAGTATCAATTCTTCCAGCGCACAGTTGAGCCACAGCGACTTACCGCGATCCTGCAGCGAACAGCGCAAAGCACCGATCAAGGCATTGCCCAGGGTCAGGAAGCGGTCGCGACGGGACAAGCGCCGGCCCTCGCGATCACGCCAGTAGCGCCACATCACCCGCAGGGTCAGGCGCAACCAGCCGGGGCCACGACACAGCAACACCTGCGCCTCTTTCATGGTCATCGCCATGCGCCCCATCATCAGGGTGCCGGGGGACGGTGCGCGCATGCGCAAAAATTCTTCGCCCAGTTCGGAGGCATCGAACGGTTGCGGATCCATCGAGCGATAGCCCGGTTTTCCGCCTTCGACTTCCGGGTAGTAATCGGAGTAACGAGGCTGGGCCTCGAAGTGCACCCGGGTGTGTTTCTCCAGATATTCGACCATTTCCCGACCATGCTCGACGTAGGCTTCGATGCGCCCGTCGTCGATTTCGCCGTGGGTCACCGCACGGATGTAGGCAATCGCTTCGGCTGCCGAATCACTGCCACCCAGGGCCTTGATTCGATGGTTGTCGGGGATCCAGATGCCGCCGCCGGACACCGCCGAGGTGCCGCCATATTCGCCGCTTTTCTCGATCAGCAACGCATTCAGGCCCAGGTCGTGGGCGCGCAGCGCAGCGGTCATGCCCCCGGCTCCCGAGCCAATCACCAACACATCACAGCACTCGTCCCATTTGATCCCGGCAGCGTTCATGCGATCACCCTTGTTCAGCGCCCATCAGGCAGAAACCGCCACCGCCGGATCTTCGCCCGGTGCAGTCGGTCTCGGGATTGTTCGCCGCGCGCGCCGGGTGTTCATCGTCCGATAAGACTAAGGCAAAGACGACTACCCCCTGTAGGAGCCGGCTTGCCGGCGATGGCGGCGCATCAATCAACATTTATGAAATCTGACACAACGCTATCGCCAGCAAGCCGGCTCCTGCAGACGTGCAAATTGCTTAGTCCGCTTGGACGATGTTGCGCGCAAGTCGTGACTCCATAGTCGCCCACAGCACCAACAATCCCCCTGAAATGCAGGTCGGTCAGGTCTGACCTGGGCCATGAGGACGACATGATAAAAACAATAATCGCCCCACCAACACAGCACCCTCGCGTACAGCTGGCATTGCTGTTGCTGGCTGGCGGACTAAGCGCTCACGTTAACGCCATGAGCTTTCAGCCAAGCGAAGACTTGAGCATCGACTGGGACACCACACTGACGTACAGCCTCGCCTGGCGGACCGAGGCTCGCGATCAAAAACTGACTGCCAACGCCAACGGCAACGACGGCGACAACGCGTTCGACAAAGGCAGCCTGATCAACAACCGCAGCGGCTTTCTCACCGAAGCCAACATCAAGTGGCAAGACAACTACGGCGTGTTTGTCCGGGCGACCGGCTTCTACGACAACGTCTACGATCAGGACAACGACAACACCACCGGCACTTCGAACTGCTTCGCCGGCGGTCATTGCAGCCAGCCTGACCGCTTCTCCCAGGACACCATCGACCAGCATCGCAATGAATTGCGCATGCTCGATTACTACGCCTATGGCACCTGGGACGTGAGCGGCCACGCCCTCAACGCGCGCCTGGGTAACCAGGTGGTGAGCTGGGGTGAAAGCCTGTTCTACCCGGGTATCTCCGCGGCCCAGAGCCCGGTGGACGCGACCAAGGCGACCACTCCGGGTGTCGAGGTCAAGGAAATCCTGCTGCCGGTCGGCCAACTGTTCACCCAGTTCGCCCTGACCGAAAGCCTGGGTATCCAGGCCTACTACCAATACAAGTGGGAAAAGACCGAGCTGTTCGGCGTGGGTAGCTACTTCTCCACCACCGACTTCATCGACGAAGGCGGCTTCAACGACGCCTCCGGTTTCGTCACCCGCCTCAAGGACGACAAACCGAGCGACAGCGGCCAGTACGGTCTGGCTTTCACCTACGCCGCCGAGTCGTTGAACAACACCGAGTTCGGCATCTACTACTCGCGTTACCACGACAAAACCCCGTCACTGGACTTCGCCTCGACCCTGGGCCGCTACCAGGTGCGCTACTTCGACAACATCGACCTGTTCGGCGCGAGTTTCGCCACCGTGCTGGGCGACGTCAGCTGGGCCGGTGAAGTCAGCTACCGCGACGGTACACCGGTGATGGTCAACAACGGTTTCTCCAGCCCCGTGCGTGGCAAGACCGTGCAGGCGCAAACGTCGATGATCTACGTGCTGGGCCCGACCGCCTTCGCCGACAACACCAGCCTGACCGGCGAGCTGGTCTACAACACCGTGGTCAGCAACGACAAGTCGCAGCCGGTAACCCTGGCGCCGGGCTTCGCGCTGCCGGGAACCGACAGCCTGGTCTACGACCGCGATGCCTGGGGCTACACGGTGCAGGCGAACTTTGACTACAACGACGTGTTCAGCGGTTGGGACATGTCGGTGCCGATCACCTATAGCGCTGCAGCCAATGGCGACAGTTCAATGGTCGGTTCGATCAACTCTGGTCAACACGACGACCGCGCCAGCATCGGCAGTTCGTGGCGCTACCTGGGCAACTTCACCGTCGAAGCCCGCTACAACGCCTATCTCGGCAACGCCAACAACAGCCCGTTGGCCGACCGCGACAACGTCGCGCTCAACTTCAAGTACCGGTTCTGATTCCCCAATCGGAGGAGCACAGCATGTCCAGATTCACCCAAACATTATTGAGCACCGCGCTGACCGTCGGCCTGCTCGGCAGTGGCCTGGCCTACGCCAAGGTCAGCCCCGAAGAAGCCGCCCGCCTGGGCCAGGACCTGACCCCGATGGGCGCCGAAAAAGCCGGCAACGCCGATGGCAGCATTCCGGCCTGGAGCGGCAAATGGCTTGGCCTGCCGCCGGGCCTCAAATTCGACGGCCCCGGCACGCCCTACCCGGACCCGTATGCGGCGGAAAAACCGCTGTTCGTGATCGACGCCAAGAACATGGACAAGTACGCCGACAACCTCACCGATGGCCAAAAGGCGTTGCTCAAACGCTACCCTGACACCTTCAAGATCCCGGTGTACCCGAGCCACCGTGATTTCCGCGTCGATCCGAAACTGGTAGAGGCGGTCAAGCACAACGCCGTCAACGCTGAGCTGGCCAACGATAACAACGACACGAAAAACGCCTGGGCCGGTTCACCGTTCCCTATTCCCAAGAACGGCAGCGAGTTGATGTTCAACCACACCCTCGCCGGCCGTGCCGCCGCCGAAGAGGCCAACTACCGGCAGGCCGTGGTGTACGCCAACAAGGAGCGAGTGCTCGAAGAGGTCAACTACAAGATCTTCTCGATCTGGTCCAACCCGGACAGAACCCTGGAAACCTCCAACGGCATCCTCACCAACTTCCTGATCACCACGCTGGAACCGGTGCGCAAGAAAGGCGAGATCGTCGTTGGCCACGAGTTCATCAACCCGACCGCCTCCCCGCGCCAGGCCTGGCAGTACAGCCCGGGTCAGCGCCGTGTGCGTCGCGCGCCGACTGTGGGCTACGACTCGCCGACCGGCGCGGGAGGTTTTCGCGTGTACGACGAAGACCGTTTGTTCAACGGTGCGCCGGACCGCTACAACTGGACCATCGTCGGCAAAAAGGAAATCTACATTCCTTATCACAACTACAAGATCGATGATCCGAGCGTGAGCACCGATCAGATCCTGGCCACCACCGGCCACATCGATCCGCAGTACATGCGCTATGAAAAACACCGCGTCTGGGTGCTGCAAGCGACCCTCAAGGAAGGTGCCCGTCACGTGTACGCCAAGCGTGTGATGTACCTGGATGAAGACACCTGGGCCGCGACCCTGGCCGACAACTACGACAGCCGTGGCCAGTTGTGGCGCACCAACATGCAGACTTCGATCTATGCCTACGAGATGCAGCGCTACCACGCCCGCCTCGGGATCTATCACGACCTGATCGCCGGTTCGTATCTGGTTGACCGGATGCTGATCGATCAGAAACCAGCCAAGCTCAACGCCACCGCCTTCACCGAAGACGAATTCACCCCTGGCAACCTGCGCAAACTCGGCACCCGCTAAAACCATGACGCCCCGACCGATTTATTCGGTCGGGGCGTTATGCTTTGTAGAATCCGCTCCTCCCACGGAAGACTCCCCCATGAACAAACTCCTCACCGGCGTCATCGCCATGGCCAGCGTTGGCCTGTCGATGCAAGCCAATGCGTTGAACATCCTGCTGACCAACGACGATGGCTGCCGCGCGCCCGGCATCGATGCGATGTACCGCGCCCTGACTGCCGCCGGGCACAAGGTCACGCTGGTCGGGCCGTTGAACGACAGCAGCGGCATCAGCGCCGCCAGCGTGGTCGTGCCTGGCCAGGCCCTGGCGGTGACCGAACTGGCGCCGGGCAAATTTTGCGTCGGGCCGCCAGAGGGCTACACCCCGCCTGTCGGCAAGACCTCTGCTATCGGTACGCCAGTGGATGCGGTCAACGTCGGCCTCGACGTGATCCTCAAGGATTCGCCGCCGCACCTGGTGGTATCCGGCAGCAATTTCGGTGAAAACGTCGGCCCGTTGACGCAAATGTCCGGCACCCTCAACGCCGCCGTTCGCGCGATGTTCAAGGGGATTCCCGCGGTGGCGGTGTCCACGGGTATCGACATGGACCTGATCATCCGTGACCAACAGGCAGGCTATCGCAAGACTCTTAGTGCCATGGACGACACGGCGCGCTTTGCCGTGAAGGTGATCGAACAGGCGAGCCTGGCCGGCACCGAAGCCAGACAGGCCTGCGCCAAAAATAAACATCAGTGTGATTTGAACGTGCTCGGCCTACCGGGCGTCAGCGGCCTGAACCTCAACTACCCGCCCCTGAAACCCGATGAGGTCAAAGGCGTGAGTTTCGCCCCGATCGGTAACTGGGACCGCGTGAACTTCACCTCGCAACGCGGTGCCGACGGTGTGGTCCACGTCAACCTGGCCCCACCGTCGACACCGACCGAAGTCCAGCAAAAGGCCGATGCCTATCAACTCTGGCAGGGCCACGCGGTGATCACCGTGATCGACGGCAACATGACCGCCCCGGATACGGTGCAGGATCAGGCAAAGAAGATGTTGGACGGGATCAAGCCTTAAGCTGAATCTGTGGGAACACACTGACCTGTGGCGAGGGGGCTTGCCCCCGTTGGGGCGCGCAGCGCTCCTAAAATCAGTGTTCGCGTTTTTTTCAGTGAGATCGCATTCGCCGATTTTACGACTGCTACGCAGCCGAACGGGGGCAAGCCCCCTCGCCACAAAAGCCCGCTCCCGACGGGATAGTAGTTAGCTTTAGTTTGAGGGTTGAAACGGCACAAACTCGGTCACTTCCAGGTCGAACCCGGACACGGCCTTGTACGGCACCGGCGAGCTCATCAGGCGCATCTTGCGTACGTTCTGGTCTCGCAAGATCTGCGCACCGATGCCCAGGGTCCGTTGCGGAAATTGCGGTGTACGTTGCTTGCCGCCACTGCGCTGGCGCAACTGTTCAAGCACGCCATCGGCGGTTTCCTTTTGCGCTAACAACACCAGTACGCCGTTACCGGCGGCGGCGATGCTCGCCAGTGAGCGCTCCAGCGTCCACTGTTGCGCCCCGCTCTCGCTTTCACAGCCCAGCACATCACGCAACGTCTCGATGCTTTGCACCCGCACCAGCACTGGCTGGTTGCTGTCGATCCGGCCCTTGACCAGCGCCAGGTGCAACGAGCCCTGGTAGGTGTCCTGGTAGGTGGTCACCTGGAACTCGCCGTGGCGGGTATGCAACGGATATTCGCCCCCGCGCTCGATCGTGCCTTCGTGAAGGATGCGGTAGTGAATCAGGTCGGCAATGGTGCCGATTCGCAAGCCGTGACGCCGGGCGAACTCATGCAACTCGGCACCACGGGCCAGTTCGCCGTCTTCGTTGAGAATGCCCACCAGGGTTGCCGCCGGTTGCAGCCCCGCCAGCCGCGTCAGGTCGCAAGCGGCCTCGACATGCCCGGCGCGCTGCATCACGCCACCGGGCAAGGCCTGCACCGGGAAGATATGCCCCGGTTGCACCAGGTCCGCCGGGCCGCTGGCCGGGTCGACCGCCACCTGGATCGACCGCGCCCGGTCTGCCGCCGAGATGCCAGTGGACACTCCGGTGGCGGCTTCGATCGAGCGAGTAAAACCCACGCCATGTTGCGCCCGGGAATTGGGCACCATCAGGTCCAGGCCCAGTGCGCGGCAGCGCTGCTCGGTCAGGGCCAGGCAAATCAGCCCCCGTGCCTGCACCGCCATGAAGGTGACGGCCTCGGCCCCGGCCTGTTCGGCGGCCATCAGCAATGAGCCCTCGCCGTTGTGTTCGTCGTCGGTGATCACCACCATCTGACCGATGCCGATGGCCTCGATCAATTGCGGCACCGTGTTGAAAGCCAGGCCGCTCATTTGAGTGCCCCGCGCAGGTCGGCCGCCGCATCGGACAAGGCCTGTGCCGCCCCTTCGACAAATGCAGCCATGCTGATAAAGCCGTGGATCATGCCGTCACAACGCTGTACCCGCACAGGCACACCCGCCTCGCGCAAGCGCTCGGCCATTGCCTCGCCCTCATCGCGCAACGGGTCGAATTCGGCGGTAATCAGTGTCGTTGGCGGCAATCCCGCCAGGCTCTCGGCGCGCAACGGCGAGGCCAATGGATCCTCCGCCTGCCCGACGTCTTGCAGATATTGCTGCCAGAACCAGCGCATCATCCCGGCGGAAAGCAGATAGCTCTCGGCAAAGTCTTCGAAGGACTGAGAGTCACAACCTGCGTCGGTAACGGGATAGAAGAGGCACTGATAACTGATCTTCGGCCCTTGGCGCTGTGCCGCCAACTGACTGACCGCCAGCGCCAGATTGCCCCCGGCACTGTCACCGGCAACGGCCAGCCGGCTGCCATCGACGCGCAGTTCAGCCCCGTGCTCGACCAACCAGCAGGTGGCCGCATAACAATCGAGTGGCGCTGCCGGGAACGGGTGTTCCGGGGCCAGTCGGTAGGCGACAGACACCACCACCGCCTCGGTCTGGCGCGCCAGTGAGCGGCAGAGATTGTCATGAGTATCGAGATTGCCCATGACAAACCCGCCGCCATGGAAAAACACCAGCAACGGCAGGTTGGGCTCTTCCGATGGCCGGTACAGCCGTGCATCCAGATCACCGTCCGCGCCGGCCACTTTCAGCTCGCGAACCTCGCTCATCGGATCGCCGGGGATGGCCGGCATCAGGTTGTCGGAGAACTGCCGGTACTGAGCAGCATCCACCTGGCTGAAATCAGGTTCCGGGATGTCGCGAAACTGCTGGAGAACCCCAGCGATCTGCTTATCGAGCGGCATGGGCATCGTCCTCTACATCGGCCATTTGAAACTGCGGATTGGTCTCGCCCAGGATGCTTTGTACCCGGCGCTCAAAGGCTGGCTTGAAACCCTTGTGGGGCAGGATCCAGAAGCGTTTTTGCGCAACGGCGTCAAACACCTGCGCGGCCAGTTCCGCCGGGGTCATGCCCTGGCGAATGGTGCTGTCGAGCAATTGACTGAAATCGGAGCCGGCGGTGTCCACCACCTGGTTCGACGCCATGATTTCACTGGCCACCGGCCCCGGGCACAGCACCGAAACCGACACTGGTGCACCGAGCATGGCGAGTTCGTAATGCAAGGTTTCCGAGAGCGCGACCACGGCCTGTTTGGTCACGTTGTACGGTGCCATCAACGGGCTACTGACCAAACCCGCAAGGGACGCGGTGTTGATCACATGGGCTGTCCGGCCCTGACTGAGCAACAGCGGTACAAAGCTGCGAATGCCGTTGATCACGCCGTTGAGGTTGACGTCCAGCATGCGCTGCCATTGCGCCTCGGTGATTTCCCAGCTGAAACCGGTCTGCATCACGCCAGCGTTGTTGAACAGCAGGTCGACCCCGCCAAAGTGCTCGACAGCTTGGTCTCGCAAGCGCTCGACCTGTGTCACATCACCGACATCGGTGACGCAAGCAATCGCCTGCACACCGCTGGCCTGCAATTGATCACAGAGGGCTTGCAGGCCCGCTGCATCCCGATCCGCCAGCACCAGGCGCATGCCCAGCGTCGCCGCGTGTTCGGCCAGGCCTCGGCCAATACCACTGGCGGCCCCGGTAATCACCGCTACCGGCCCTTGTTCATTACTCATCGCCTACTCCTGCCATGGGTCCAATGGCGCCAGTAGAGCGGGCCTACTTAAAGCAGCCATCGTCCATTCAGACGATGCCCGCTTTTACAGGGCCGGCAGAATCCCTTACATGCGCCAACCCCGTGATCCCTTGGGAGAATAATAAGATGAGTACCCTGCACCGCATCGAAGCCAAACTGCTGGAAGCCCGCTATGCCCGTGGCTGGCACTGCCTGGGCCTGGCCGCGCAATACCGCGACGGCAAGGCCCATCGCCTGGAGGTGTTCGGCACCCGTCTGGTGGCGTTCCAGGGTGAAGACGGCGAACTGCACATCCTGGATGGCTACTGCCCGCACATGGGCGCCGACTTGAGCACCGGTTGCGTCGAAGGCAACTCTATCCGCTGTCCGTTCCACGCCTGGCGCTGGGGCGCCGATGGCGTGTGCGATGACATCCCTTATGCCAAACGCATCCCGCCAAGGGCCAAAATCAAAAGCTGGCCGATCATGGAGGAGAACCAGCTGCTGTTCGTCTGGAACGACCCTGAAGGCAACCCGCCACTGCCGGAACAGCGCATCCCGCGCATCGACGCCTGCTTCAGTGACGAGTGGGCGGCCTGGGAAGTTGCCGAACTGCAGATCGATACAAACTGCCGCGAACTGATCGACAACGTCGCCGACATGGCGCACTTCGATACCGTGCACGGCGCGCCGATCGATGAGTTCAGCAACGTCTTCGAAGGCCATCTGGCCACGCAGATCATGCGCGCTCGCAGCGAGCGCCTGTCGGGTGACAGCGTGCTGACCACGGTCGCCACCTACTACGGCCCGGCCTACCAGATCACCGAAATGACCGGTGCCATGAACGGTCAGCCGATCCATTCGATCCTGCTCAACTGCCACGTGCCGATCGACCTCGACAGGTTCACCCTGCGCTACGGTGTGCTGGTGAAGAAGATCCCGGGGCTCAGCGAAGAGCAGAACCAGGCGATGGCCCAGGCCTACGTGCAACAGGCGCAGGCAGCCTTCTACGAAGACGTGGCCATCTGGCACAGCAAAACCCGCGTCGACAACCCGCTGCTGTGTGACGGCGACGGTCCGGTCTACCAGTTGCGCCGCTGGTACGAACAGTTCTACACCGACGTCGAGGCGCTATCGGCGGACGTAAAGGACCACAAGAAGTTTGTCGTGCGCGCCGGCGAAACGGTCTGAAGTCGCGACTTTTCGCCCGCCCCGGGCCTGACCGGCAGCCGCCCGTCAGGCCCTGAGCCCGAGCGTTGCAAGGAGTCGATATCGGCGCTTATTCTCGGCCACCGCCAACGCTAAAAATAAAAACGGTTTTTCCTATGCAGCAGAGCCTCACCCTCGATACGTTCAGTGATTTGATCGGCAACCTCTATCAGGGTCCGCTGGAAAACATTCCCTGGGCTACTTTTCTCAATCAGCTCAATGTGCATCTGAACAGCAAGTACGTGACCTTCATCCTGCGTCCGCCCAGCGCCCACGTGGACGGCCTGATGGTCAACACCACCGGCACCTCGACCGAGGCGACCGCGTCGTACAACAAGCACTTTTTCAGCCTCGACCCGTTTGTCGACCTGCCCAACCGCCAGGTCGTGACCCTCGCCGAGTTCGTCTCCAACGACGACTGGCAGAACTCCGAGTTCTACAAGAATTTCCTTGAACCTGTGGACGTGTTCCACATCCTCGGTGCCGACATCAATACAGTCGACGGCGCCCAGTGCCGCATTCGCATCAGTCGCGGACGTGACGACAAGCCTTTCGGCAATGAAGAAAAGGCCATGCTCACGCACTTCATTGCGCACCTGGAACGTTCGATCAAGATCCACATGCAGCTCAACCGCATCGAAGCCGAGCGCAACCTGTACGCCGGCGCCGTGAACCAGATGGCGGTCGGCACGATCATCCTCGATGAGTCTGGCAAGGTGCTGCAGACCAACCAGGTCGCCGACCGGCTGATCCAGGAAAAGGACGGCATCAAACTGGTCAACGATGGCCTGCAGGTCGGTACGGCGCGCGATACCCAGGAGTTCCGTCGACTGGTCAAGCAGTCGCTGCTGTCGCAAAAGAGCAGCAACCCGTCGGTGGTCGAAGCCCTGCGCGTGCAGCGGCCGTCCGGTAAAGCGGACCTGGGGATCATCGTGCGCTCGGTGCCATTGACCGACTGGAGCGAAGGCAAGCAGTGCCCCACCGTGGTGATTTTCATCAGCGACCCGGAACAACAGTCGACCGCGCCGCAGGAGATCGTTCGCGCGCTGTTCGACTTCACCCCGGCGGAAACCCAGCTGGCGATGCTGCTGGCCAACGGCCTGACCCTCGACGAAGCGTCGGAAGAGCTGGGCATCAGCCGCAACACCTCGCGGGCACACCTGCGTTCGACCTTCTCCAAGACCGGCGTGACTCGCCAGACCATGCTGGTGCGCCTGATCCTGCGCAGCGTGGCGACCCTCGGCTAGCCGTCAATGCCGCCCTCGTCCGCTCGGACGATGGCGGCCCCCGTTGTACAGCGCACAGTGTCCTTATCCCAAACAGGGGACTGCCCCATGCGCAACTGCCCAACCATCCTAAAGACTGAACTGCTGGCGCAAAGTGGCCACTTTCAGATCGAAGCCCTGCACCTGCAATTCAGCAACGGCCAGCAGCGGGTCTATGAACGCCTGCGCGGCACCGGTTATCGCTCGGTGATGCTGGTGGCGATGCCCGATCCACAGCACGTGTTGCTGGTGCGCGAATACGCGGTCGGTGTGGAAAAAACCATACTCGGCCTGCCCAAGGGCGGCGCGGAGCCCGATGAAGACTACTTGCAGGCGGCGCAGCGCGAACTGAGCGAAGAAGTCGGCATGCGCGCCGAACGCCTCACCGAACTGGGCGAACTGACCCTGGCACCTGGGCACCTGTGCCACCGCTACCGGGTGGTACTGGCCGAACAACTGACCCCCTGCCAACTGGAGGGTGACGAACCCGAACCCCTGGAGTGCCTGCGTGTCCCCCTGGCGCAAATCCCCGAACTGGTAGCCCGTGGCGAACTGCATGAAGCACGGGCGATTGCCGCACTGTTCATGGCCATGGGTGCCCTCGCCCGGCGCGTTTGACACACCGTAGAATCCTGTGGGAGCGGGCTTGCTCGCGAAGAGGCCGGCACAGCCAACATCAATGTTGCCTGACATGCCGCCATCGCGAGCAAGCTCGCTCCTACAGGGGACTGGCGCCAGGCACAAATCCCGGGTGGGAGCTGGCTTGCCTGCGATGAGGCCGGCACACCCAACATCAATGTTGCCTGACATGCCGCCATCGCTGGCAAGCCAGCTCCTACAGGGGGCGGGACAGCTTCAAATCGATCACCTAGTCCATTCGGACGAAGCCACTCCCGCGCCGCCGCCATAACCTGTCTCTACAACAATAAAACCGTGTCGAGACTCATCATGCGCAAATCTACTTGTGCTCTGTTCATCATCCTCTGTGCCGGTGCTTCCACCAGTCTGTGCCAACTGTTCAAGAACGAAGCCTACCGACCGAGCACGGCCTACTTCAGCTGTTCGAGCACGGCGATCAATTGTTATCCGCCAGTGGTGCGCAATCTGCTGCCTTGAGCACGGTTTCCACCGGCCATAAAAAAACCACCGAATCATCGGTGGTTTTTTTATGGCCGCGATAATCAGGTCGGCAACACGCCCCGCGCCCGCGACAAGGTTAACGCCAGGTCTTCGATCATGTCTTCCTGACCACCCACCGTGCCACGCCGCCCCAACTCCACCAGCAGCTCACGGGCAGCAATGCCGTACTTCTGCTCAGCCCGTTTGGCGAACAGCAGGAACGAGCTGTAGACCCCGGCATAACCCAGCGTCAGGGCATCACGATCCAGGCGGATCGGCTGGTCCATCATCGGCACCACCAGGTCCTCGGCGACGTCCATGATCTTGTACAGGTCGACACCACTGTTGACGCCCATGCGCTCCAGCACCGCGACGAACACTTCCAGCGGCGTGTTGCCCGCTCCCGCGCCAAGGCCTGCCACCGAGCCGTCGATCCGCGCAGCACCGGCCTCGATGGCCGCCAGTGAGTTGGCGATGGCCATGCCCATGTTGTGATGACCGTGGAAACCGACTTCAGTCCCGGCATTCAACCCGGCGCGCAGGGCACCGATCTTTTGCGTCACTTCATCGGGCAGCATGTAGCCGGCCGAGTCGGTGCAGTAGATGCAATTGGCGCCGTAGCTTTCCATCAGGCGCGCCTGCTCCAGCAGTTTCTCCGGGCTGACCATGTGCGCCATCATCAGGAAGCCGACGGTGTCCAGGCCCATCTTCGCTGACATGCCGATATGCTGGCCGGACACGTCCGCCTCGGTGCAGTGCGTAGCCACGCGAATGGTCGAGACGCCATGCTCATGGGCCATTTTCAGGTGATCGAGGGTGCCGATCCCCGGCAACAACAGGGCCGAGACCTTGGCCTGCTTCATCTTCGGGATCACTGCGGCGAAATATTCCTCGTCGCTGTGGGCCGGGAAACCGTAGTTAAGCGACGCCCCGCCGAGGCCATCGCCATGGGTGATTTCGATCAGCGGCACGCCGGCCGCATCGAGGCCGGTGGCCACCGAGACCATTTGTTCGATACTGATCTGGTGCTGTTTGGCGTGCATGCCGTCGCGCAGGCTCATGTCGTGCAGACGGACGCTCTTACCTTGCAAATTCATCGGGATTCTCCACTCAACGGACGGGCAGTTGCAGGGTGCCCTTGTGGGCTTCTTCGGCGAACATCTCGGCCGTGCGCAAACCGGCGGCGGTCATGATGTCGAGGTTGCCGGCGGACTTGGGCAGGAAATCGCCGAGGCCTTCGACCTCGATGAAGATCGACACCTTGCGCCCGTCGAACACCGGCCCGTTGATCAGCTTGTAGCCGGGCACATAGCGCTGCACCTCGCGGACCATCTCCAGCACCGAGGTGCGGATCGCGTCCTGGTTCGGCTCGTCATCGGTCAGGCAATGGATGGTGTCGCGCATCATCAGCGGCGGCTCGGCCGGGTTGATCACGATGATCGCCTTGCCGCGTCGAGCGCCGCCGATCTTCTCCACCGCACCGGCGGTGGTGCGGGTGAATTCATCGATGTTCTGCCGCGTGCCCGGGCCGACCGAACCGGAGGACACCGTCGCGACGATCTCGCCGTAGCTCACCGGTTGCACCCGAGACACCGCCGCCACCATCGGGATGGTTGCCTGGCCACCGCAAGTGACCATATTGACGTTCATCGCCAGGCTCGACGCGTGCTCCTTGAGGTTGACCGGCGGCACGCAGTACGGGCCGATGGCCGCCGGCGTGAGATCGATCATGATCACCCCGAGCTCGTTGAGCTTGCGGCTGTTTTCCGCGTGTACGTAAGCCGAGGTGGCGTCGAAGGCGATGCGAATGTCATCGTCGAGCACGTGCGGCAACAAGCCATCGACACCACCGGCGGTGGTTTTGATGCCCATTTCCCGAGCACGTTTCAGGCCTTCGGATTCGGGGTCGACACCCACCATCCACACCGGCTCGATCCATTGCGATCGGCACATTTTCATCAGCAGATCGGTGCCGATGTTACCCGGGCCGATAATGGCCGCTCTGAGTTTTTTGCTCATGGGGTCAAACTCCAAAAGTCAGGCGCAGAAAGACACCCGGGCACTGCCCAGGCCATCGATAGTCAGCGAAAAAAGGTCGCCGGCACGGGCCGGTTCCAGCGGTACCAGGGAGCCGGAGAGGATGATTTCCCCGGCCTTGAACGGAATGCCGAAAGCGCCCAGGGTGTTGGCCAGCCAGGCCACGGCCGTCAACGGGTTGCCCTGCACTGCCGAACCCAGGCCTTCACTCAGCGGCTCTCCGTTCTTGAACACGCGCATGCGCAAGTTCGGCAGGTCCAGTTCACGGGGATCGACCTTGCTGTCGCCCAACACGAACACACCACAGGAGGCGTTGTCGGCCACGGTGTCCTGGATGCGGATGCGCCAATCGTGAATCCGCGAGTCGACGATCTCGAAGCACGGCATCACGTATTCGGTGGCGTCCAGCACGTCGGCTTCGGTGATGCCTGGGCCGACCAGATCATGCTTGAGCTTGAAGGCGATCTCGCCCTCGGCGCGGGGCTGGATCAGTTTGTTGGCGGACAGGGAAATCTGCGCGTCGTCATCGAACGACATCTGCCGCGTGATGAAGCCGAAATCCGGCTGATGCACGTTGAGCATCTGCTGCACTGCCGCCGAGGTGACGCCGATTTTCTTGCCGACGATCTGGTCACCGGCCGCCACCCGACGCTCAATGGCGTACAGGGAAATGTGATAGGCGTCTTCGATGCTGATCGACGGCCAGCGCTCGGTCAGCGGCGCCAGGGTGGAGCCGCTGAGCAGCGCCTGATAAAGCTCTTCGCCGAACTCACGGCGCAATTGCACGCTCATCCGCGGGCCTCCTGAAAAAATGCCAGGCACTGGCGGTTGAAAAAGTCACGGTGCTCGACCTGGACCCAATGCCCGCACTCGCTGAGCATCACGAAGCGGATGCCGGAGCAGTTATCGAGCATGGTCTGGGCCCCGGAGGACGGGCAGAACTTGTCGTTCATGCCCCAGAAACCGAGGATCGGACACTGCAGCTCGCCCAGACGCGTGGTCATGTTCGGCACCTGCATGGTCGACAGCACGCACACCGGTTGCTGTTGCACCACCGCCACGCGCTCGTTGACCGTTTCGTCGCTGATCAGGCTTTCGTCGAACAGTTGCAGGGCCAGCAGGCGACGCATGCCTGCCGCGTCGTTCAGTTCACCTTTGGCGAAGGCCGCGCCCATTTTCTGGATGCCTTCCATTTGCAGGTAATACTGTTCTTTCTCCATCAGGCCACCGGGCGCCATCAGCACCAGACGACTGATACGTTGCGGTTGGTCGAGGGCCAGTTTGATCGCGATCGCGCCGCCCAGGGAGTTGCCGACCAGCACGCAGCGCTGAATGTCCAGGGCGTCGAGCAGACCGTTCAGCGCGGCAACGAAGAAATCCAGGGTGTAGAGGGTCTCGGGCTTGTCCGAAGCGCCGTAGCCCGGCAAGTCGGGAACGATAACCCGGTAACCGGCCTCGGCGAACGCAGGGTAGTTCTGCTTGAAGTTGCTGTGACCGCTGGCGCCCGGCCCGCTGCCATGGATGAAAATCACGGGTTCGCCGTTGCCGCCATCCTTCCCGCTTATATCCACATAGCGCAGCTGCAAACCATCCGGCAGCGTAACGAAGTGCCCTTGCGCTGAAGCGCCCATAAGGTGTCCTCCCGGCCTGTTGTTGTAGCTCGAATTATTCCGAGGGCCTGGGCCATCAACATCGTCCAACAGGACTACCCCCCCACCTGTAGGAGCGAGCTTGCTCGCGATGGAGGCCAGGACAGCGCGGGGTATCAGGTTTTACGCGTTATCGTTGACGTCCATCGCGAGCAAGCTCGCTCCTACACCGTTTCTAGTCTCATCGGACGTAGGCCTGCCAAGACGGCCGACCTAGCATCGACGGCATTCCCGAGCGACGAAAAAGAGAATCCCCATGCTTGATCCGATGGACTTTCGCGGCAAAGTGGTACTGGTCACCGGCGGTGGCAAAGGTGTGGGTCGCGGCATCAGCCAGCGCTTTCTCGAATGCGGCGCCGAGGTGGTGATCTGCGGTCGCGAAGCCCCGCAGACCTTGCCTGCCAGCGGCGGGCGCGAAGCGTTGTTCCTGGCCTGTGACCTGCGCGATGTCGAGCAATCCGCAGGCCTGATCGCACAGATCGTCGAGCGCTTCGGTCGCCTCGACGTGCTGGTCAACAACGCCGGTGGCTCGCCGAATGCCGATGCCGCAACGGCCTCGCCGCGTTTCAGCGAAGCGATCATCCGTCTGAACCTGATCGCGCCACTGAACCTGTGCCAGCAAGCCAACCAGGTGATGCAGGCCCAGGCCGATGGCGGTGCGATCATCAACATCTGCAGCGTCAGCGCCACCCGCCCTTCCCCCGGCACCGCCGCTTATGGCGCAGCCAAGGCCGGGCTGTTGAACCTGACCACATCGCTGGCGGTGGAATGGGCGCCGAAGGTGCGGGTCAACGCCGTGACCGCCGGGCTGATTCTCACCGAGCAGGCAGCCATGCATTATGGTGACGACGCGGGCATTGCCCGGGTGGCGGCGACCATTCCGCTGCAACGCCTGGCCACCCCGCAAGACATTGGCGACACCTGCCTGTACCTGGCCTCGAAGCTGGCCCGTTACGTCAGCGGCGCGGATATCGCAGTGCATGGCGCGGGTGAGCGTCCGGCGTTTCTCGACGCGGCCCAATCCCATTCATAAGAGGACTTTCGACATGCCCGTAGCCAGCCACAGCGTATTGCTGAACCTCACGCCACAAGCAGCCTGGGCCAAACTGCGCGACCTGAGCCTCGCCCCGCACTATGTGCCGGGGTTGACCGGTTGCCAGTTTCATCCCGGCGATCACGAAGGCGTCGGCGCCAGCCGCCGGGTGTTGCGCAAGGGCGGTCAGTATCTGGATGAAAGTGTGGTGCAGTGGCGGGAAGGCACGGGGTTCGTGCTGCGGTTGCACAAGGGCAGCAATGACTCGCCCTTTCCGTTTCGCGAGGCGAGTTTCAGTTATGCCTTGCAAGCCGAAGGCAACGCGACCCGCATCACCCTGCAAATGAGTTACAGCCTGCGCGGTGGCAGGCTGTTTGAAAAGTTGCTGGCCAAGGCCTTCAACAAGGTCGTGCAGCAGATCGCCGAGAACCTCAAGGCCTTCTACGAAACCGGCCGCACGCAGAATCCGGATATGGCTGTCAGCACATCCAACATCAATGTTGCCTGACACACCGTCATCGCTGGCAAGCCAGCTCCTACAGGGATTGCGGCGCTCTTCAGGAGCGCGCCACTTCCGAGTGAGCGCGGAAGCAGGTGCTGACAATCTTCCATTGCCCGGCGATACGCTGGTAACGGTCCTGATAGAACCCACCCAGCTGCCGCGTCGCCCCGCTCTCGCCGTCCAGGTTGAAATACCACAGGGCCCAACGACCCTGGGCCTGATTCTCGTTCAGGACCTCGATTTCGGGATTGGCGCCGTGATGCAGGTCGATCACCCGCTCATGACAGGCCAGTTCGCGGTACAGCGCGACAAAACTGTCGCGCTCACGAAAAATCCCCAACGGACCGTAATCGATCAGCACTTCACCGTCGGCAAAGCAGTCGGCAATCACCTCGACCTGCTTGAGATCGCAGGCATTGAGGTAGCGATGCTTGAGCTGGCGGATCTCTTCAAGGGCTTCCAGCCGGGCGATTCGCTGCTCCAGACTCATACTTCACCTCGCGCCGTCACGTTGACCTCACTCCAGAAGGCTTTCATCGAGCGAATCTGGCCGTCGGCGTTGAACTCCATCACGTCGATCACATGCAGCGAGCACGGTTGCCCGCCCCACTCCATGTCGACCCGAAACGGCATCGCGCCGCAACCGTTGAGCGTCGCGCGCACCGGCCCGGTCTGGGTCGCGGAGACCTTCATCGCCCCCAACCCTTCACGGTAAAAGCGCGCGATGGCGTCGATACCCTGCAATGGCGCGTGGCCGACCGGGTCTTCAACGGTGGCATCGTTAGCGTAGAGCGCGAGGATGCCTTCGATGTCGCCGGCATCCACCAGTTCCACATAACGCCCCATGGTCGCCTGGATTTGTTGTGCGCTGATCATTCAGACCACCTCGAACAAGGCTGCCGCGCCCATGCCGCCACCGATGCACATGCTCACCACGACGTAACGCAAGCCGCGACGCTGACCTTCGACCAGCGCATGGCCGACCATGCGCGCCCCGGACATGCCGAATGGATGGCCGATGGAAATCGCCCCGCCGTTGACGTTCAGACGCTCGGCCGGAATGCCCAGGGTGTCGCGGCAGTACAGCACCTGACAGGCGAACGCTTCGTTCAACTCCCAGAGGCCGATGTGATCCATGGTCAGGCCGTGGCGCTTGAGCAACTTGGGAATCGCGTAGATCGGGCCGATGCCCATCTCGTCGGAGTTGCAGCCGGCGACCGCCATGCCGCGATAGATCCCCAGGGGTTCCAGGCCACGTTTCTCGGCCATTTTCGCGCTCATCAATACCGAAGCCGACGCACCATCGGACAACTGCGAGGCATTGCCGGCGGTGATGAACCGCCCCTTTTCGCTCCACTGACCACCCGGCCATACCGGCTCCAACGCCTTCAAGCTCTCGAGGGTGGTGTCGATACGGTTGCACTCGTCGCGCAGCAAGGTGACGGACTCAAAACTGGTTTCACCGGTGGCCTTGTCGAACAGTGCCTTGCGGCTGGTCAGCGGCGCCAGTTCGCGGTCGAAGCGCCCGGCGCTCTGGGCCTGTGCGGTACGCAGCTGGCTCTGGTAGCTGTACTCGTCCTGCTCGTCGCGGGAGATGCCATAGCGTGCGGAGACGATCTCGGCGGTTTCGATCATCGGGATGTAGGCGTGCGGATCGAGGTCGAGCACCAGCCCGGACTGGTTGCGATAGAGGTTCTTGTGCTTGTTCTGCACCAAGGAAATCGACTCCAGGCCACCGGCCACGGCGATGTCGATTTCGTCGCACATGATGCCTTTGGCGGCCATGGCGATACTCATCAGGCCCGACGAGCACTGGCGCTCGACGGCCATCCCGGCAACCGATGCCGGCAAGCCGCCGGCAATCGCGCACAGGCGACCCAAGTTATAGGACTGGGTGCCCTGCTGTGCGGCGGCGCCAATGATCACGTCGTCCACTTCACCTGGCTCGATACCGGCGCGGCGCACGGCTTCGCGCACCACGTGGCCGCCCAGTTGCGGGGCTTCGGTGTCATTGAAGGCACCGCGAAAGGCCTTGCCGATCGGAGTACGGGCGGTCGAAACGATGACGGCTTCTTTCATGTTCAGTTCCTCGAAAATTCTGCTGACAGGCTTAGGCGGGGTAGTAACGGCTGATGGTGTCGACCACACAGCCGGGACGTTCCTCGCCATCGATTTCGACGCTGACGCGGATGGTCGCTTGCACGCCGCCCTTCACTTCCTCGACCGCGGTCAATTGCGCACTGCCGCGCACTCGCGAACCGACACGCACCACCGAGGGGAAGCGCACCCGCTCACAGCCGTAATTGACGCCCATGGCCAGGCCACGGACTTCGACGATCTGCGGCAGGAACAGATTGACCAGCGACAGGCTCAGGTAGCCATGGGCAATGCAGGCGCCAAACGGGCCGCTGGCGGCCTTGAGCGGATCGACGTGAATCCACTGGTGATCGCCGGTGGCGTCGGCGAACTGGTCGATGCGGTCCTGTTCCAGGAGCAGCCAGTCGCTGACGCCGAGTGATTCGCCCACGGCGTCGAACAAGGCCATCGGCGTGTCAAAAATACGTGGCATGGTCACGCCCTCTGGCTGGACACCGACAACACTTCGCCGGTCATGTAGGAGCTGTAGTCGCTGGCCAGGAACATCATCACGTTGGCCACTTCCCAGACTTCGGCGGCGCGACCGAAAGCTTCGTTGGCGGCCAGTTGATCGAGCACCGCCTGGGGCGCGGATTTGCGCAGGAAATCGTGCAGGGCAATGCTCGGGCTGACCGCGTTGATGCGGATGCCGTAGTCGGCGGCCTCGACCGCTGCGCAGCGGGTCAGCGCCATCACCCCGGCCTTGGCGGCGGCGTAGTGCGCCTGTTCTTTCTGCGCACGCCAGCCCAGCACTGAGGCGTTGTTGACGATGACCCCGGCACGCCGCTCCATCATTTTCGGCAGCATGGCGCGGGTCATGCGCATGGTGCCGGTGAGCGTCACGTCGATGACTCGATTCCACTCCTCGTCGGCCATGTCCACCAGCAAGCGCGAGCCGCCGAGGCCGGCGTTGTTGATCAGCACATCGACGCCTTGCAGGTCACGCTCGGCGCAAGCGATCAATTGCTGTACCTGGGCTTCATCGGCGACGTTGCAGACCTGGCCGAACACCTGTTGCAGCCCGGTGGTTTCGCGGACTTTCAGCACCGCCTCGGCCAATCGGCCTTCATGGATGTCGCTGATCATCAACGCGCGACAACCTTCCTCGGCAGCACGCACGGCGGCGGAAAAACCGATCCCGGCACCCGCCGCCGCGGTGATCAGCACCGACTTGCCGCGCAACAGACCGCGACCTTCAACATATTGAGGTACAGACATGAACTCTCTCCTTTCAGGCGCGCGGACGCGGCTCTTTGGGCATGCCCAGGGCACGCTCGGCGATGATGTTGCGCTGGATTTCGTTGCTGCCGCCGTACAGGGTGTCGGCGCGACTGAACAGGTACAGCGACTGCAATCGGGTCAGTTGGTAGGGCGCGGCTTCGAGCAATTCCGCCTCGGCGCCGAGGACGTCCATCGCCAACTTGCCGAGGCTGGCGTGCCAGGTCGACCAGAACAATTTGTAGATGGTTGCCTCCTTGCGAAGCGAACCGTCCTGGTTACCCGAGAGCATGCGCAGCGAGTTGTAGCGCATGATCCGCAGCCCGCTCCAGGCTTCGGCCAGGCGCTGACGCAGGATCGGGTCACGGTCCGCGCCATTGGACTTGGCGATGGCGATGATTTCGTTGAGCTCGTTCTGAAACTGCATCTGCTGGCCGAGCGTCGAGACACCTCGCTCGAAACCGAGCAGCGCCATGGCGATCTTCCAGCCTTCGCCCGGCGCGCCGATGATGTTGGCGGCGTCAGTGCGGGCATCGTCGAAGAACACTTCGTTGAATTCCGAGGTGCCGGTCAGTTGTTCGATGGGCCGCACGGTGATTTCCGTCTGGGCCATCGGCACCAGCAGGAACGACAGGCCGCGATGGCCGACGCTGCCCGGTTCGGTGCGGGCGATGACAAAGCACCAATCCGATTCGTGGGCCAGGGAGGTCCAGACTTTTTGCCCGTTGATCAGCCATTGGCCGGTCGCCTCATCCAGCGTTGCGCGGGTCTTGACGTTGGCCAAGTCGGAACCGGCGCCCGGCTCTGAATAGCCCTGACACCAGAACGACGTACCGCTGACGATCCCCGGCAAAAAGCGCTGTTGCTGTTCGAGCGTGCCGAACGCGGCAATGGTCGGCCCCGCCAGCCCTTCGCCGATATGGCCCATGCGGCCAGGGCCGCCAGCGCGGGCATATTCCTCGTGAAAAATCACTTGCTGGGTGATCGAAAGGCCACGCCCACCATGCTCCGGCGCCCAGCCGACGCAGGTCCAGCCGCCCTCGGCGAGTTTGCGTTCCCAGGCTTTGCGCTCCTCGGGAAACATGTGCTCGTCGCCCGGACCACCGCGAAAACGCAAGGCCTCGAACTCACCGCAAAGGTTGGCGCTCATCCAGTCGGCGACTTCCTGACGGAAGCGTTCGTCCTGCTCACTGAAACTGATTTTCATGGCTGCTCTCCAAGAATCACCGCGGCAATGCGCTCGCGATGCCAGGCCGGTAACCCGAGGAAGCTTTCGCTGGCGCGGGCGCGCTTGAAGTAGAGGTGCGGGTCGTATTCCCAGGTGAATCCGACGCCGCCGTGCAACTGGATCGACTCGGATGCACAGCAGAAGTAGGTTTCAGAGCACTGCGCCTTGGCCAGCGCCGCCGCCAGCGGTAGTTCGGCCGCGACCTGCGGATCACCCTGGGGGTCGAGGACTTCCTGGGCCACGCACGCGGCGTAATAACTGGCCGAACGCGCGCATTCGACTTGCAGCATCATGTCGGCGGCGCGGTGTTTGAGGGCCTGGAAACTGGCAATCGGGCGACCGAACTGCTGGCGCTCCTGCATGTAGGCCACGCTGAGGTCGAGCACCTGCTGCGCACCGCCGGTCTGCTCGGCGGCCAGGCCGATGCAGGCCAGTTGCAGGACCCGCTCAAGGTGCGTCCAGCCGTTGCCGAATTCACCCAGCAGGCAGTCGGCTTCAAGGTACAGGCCCTTGAGCTGGATCCGCGCCTGGCGCCGGGTCTGGTCCATGGTCGGCAGCATTTGCCGTTCGATGCCGGCCCGCTCCGCGTTCACGGCAAATAGGCTGATGCCCTTTTCGCCAGCGGTTGCGGGTTGTCGTGCGGCAATGATCAACAGGTCGGCACCATGGCCGTCGAGCACATGCTTGAGGGTGCCGTCGAGGACAAAGCCATCGCCCTCGGCCACCACCGTTGCCTGGACGTCGTCGGCGGACCAGCCATTGGCACTGCTGAACGCCAGGGTCGCGGTCACACTGCCGTCGGCGATCGACGGCAACCAGCGCTGCTTCTGTTCATCATTGGCGGCCAGCAACAGTGCAGGCGTGGCCATGCAGGCGGTGGCGAAAAACGGCGAGCACAGCAAACGCCGGCCCATCTGTTCCAGCAGGATCGTCAGCTCGACAAAGCCGAGGCCCAGGCCGCCGTAGGTTTCGGGGATATGAATGGCTGGCCAGTACATTTCCTGGCACAGACGCTGCCAGAGGGCTTCGTCAAAACCCCGTTCACTGACCATTGCCGCGCGCACGGCGGCAGAATCCGAGACATCGGCGAGGAAGCCCTCGGCCGACTCGCGGATCATTTCCTGTTCGTCGCTGAATGCAAACTCCATCGCGGCGCCTTCTGCTCGTTTGGCGGGGCGCGCGTGGCGCAACACCCCTTTGAGCATGAAGTTTGGCGCCGCCCGGACGCGGCAGAATCGTTAGCCTTGCCTAGTCCGAACGGGCGATGTCAAAGTGCGTCTACGCAAGTGAAAAACATGAATCGGCTAAGGATGCAGAACCATGAGCACTGAGCAAGAGACGACTTTCGACGAACCGCGGCTCAACAGTACGGAAATCCGCATTCTGGGTTCGTTGATCGAGAAACAGGCCACCAGCCCGGAAACCTATCCCCTGACCCTCAATGCCCTGGTGATTGCCTGTAACCAGAAAACCAGCCGAGAGCCGGTGATGAACCTGACGCCTGGCCAGGTCGGCCAGAGCCTGCGCGCCCTCGAAGGACGCGGCTTCACCAGGCTGGTGATGGGCAGCCGTGCCGACCGCTGGGAACACAAGGTCGACAAGGCCCTGGAACTGGTGCCGGCGCAGGTGATTCTGATCGGGCTGATGTTTTTGCGCGGCCCGCAGACCGTCAATGAACTGCTGACCCGCAGCGGCCGCATGCATGAATTCGAAGACGCCGAACAGGTGGTGCATCAGCTCGAACGCCTGATTGCCCGGGGTTTGGCCGTGCTGATACCGCGTCAGGCCGGCCAGCGCGAAGACCGCTATACCCACGCCTTGGGCGACCCGGCGGATATCGAGGCGATCATGGCCGCGCGGCAAAACCCGTCCGAACGCGGCAGCAGCGGGGTTTCGGTAGAACGCATCGAAGAGCTGGAAGCACGGATTGCGGCACTGGAAGAAAGGCTGGCCCGGCTCGAATAGCCTGGATGTTTGCCTGACACAAAACCTGTAGGCGCGAGCTTATGTGGCGAGGGGGCTTGCCCCCGTTGGGTCGCGAAGCGGCCCCAAAAAATGGGACTGCTGCGCAGTCCAACGGGGGCAAGCCCCCTCGCCACAAAGTAACCGCCATCCTGTACCGCTACTCGCCGTCCCAGTAATCCACCCCATCGGCTTGGCGGGCCACCGCAACAAATCCCGAGGCATTTCCCTCGGCATCGACCTTGAAGTCATCCATCACGGCATATTTGCCGGAATCCGGGTATTCACAGATCTCCGGCGATTGCTGGGTGCTGACGGCCAGGTAGCGCAACTCGCCGTTGCTGGTGTTGATGATCTGATGGGCCTTTTCAGGCCCGCCAGGTGGACAGGCGATCACATCACCGGCGCGGATTGGAAAGCGCTCGGATCCCAAGCGGACCTCCCCTTCCCCGGCCACGACATAGAACATCTCTTCATTGACCCGATGACTATGGAACGGGCTGCCGCGCATGCCCGGCTCCAGTACATACAGGCGATAACCCAGCTTTTTCGCCCCCAGTTGCTGACCGACACGGGCCTGACGCTGTTGATAGCGACCGGCGGTTTCACCGGTCGGTGCAAACGCTTCGGGCAGCGGTTCAAGCTCGACCGAGTTCACATTGAGAATGGGGGGATGCATGGACACCTCCTAGCTGCGGGCAAACGCCACTGCCTTGTGGAATTGCTCATCCGTTGGCCGCACTCCGGTATAGAGCACAAATTGCTCCAGTGCCTGGATCGCGATCACTTCCAGCCCGGTGATGACCCGTTTACCTTCGGCACGAGCACGCACGATCAATGGTGTTTCCGAGGGAATCGCCACCACATCGAACACAGTTCCTGCTTTTTCGATCACGTCAGGTTCAAAGGCCAGTTGATCGGCCTCCGGTCCACCCGTCATGCCGATCGGCGTGACGTTGACGAGCATCTGCGGACGACGATTCCCCAGCTCCGGCTGCCACTCATACCCCAACGACTGCGCCAGCGCCTGTCCGGCGCGCTCGTTGCGGGCCACGATCAGGCCGTTCTCATAGCCGCCATCGCGCAAGGCGCTCGCCACGGCCTTGGCCATGCCGCCGCTGCCACGCAAGGCAAAGGTCGAGTCCCTGGGCACCTGGTGTTTTTCCAACAACTGGGCAACGGCGATGTAATCGGTGTTATAGGCCTTGAGATGCCCCTCGGTGTTGACGATGGTGTTGATCGATTGAATGGCGGCGGCAGAGGCGTCGAGTTCATCGACCAGGGCAATGCAGGCTTCCTTGAACGGCATCGACACGCCACAGCCACGAATCCGCAGGGCACGAATGCCGGCAACGGCGCCCGTCAGATCCTGGCTGGCAAAGGCCTTGTAGTAAAAATTCAGGCCCAGTTGTTCATACAGATGATTGTGAAAACGCAGACCAAAGTTCCCGGGGCGCCCTGAAAGGGACATGCACAGCTGGGTGTCTTTGTTGGGGTTCATCTGCATGGGAAAGCTCCTTCAAATGCACTTTTCGGATGGACGGGATTAGCCCCCCATCGGGTTCTGTTCGATCATATAAGCTTGATTACATGGGCTTACACAGGTCGGTAAGAAAGTCGGTACAGACCTTACACAAAATTTACCCAACGGCCGTGCCGATTTTCAGAAAAACGCTGTCTTAGAAGTATCCCCGCGACAATCCTTGGGTCTATTGCAGACACAAGCGCCGGGCTGAAGAACCGAGGAACTATCATGATCCGTAAAATCCCCACAGTAGCCTTGCTGATCGGCGCCCTCGCTATCGCAGGACAGGCGCAAGCCCATGGTGGTGGTAATTACTGGCAGGGCCCAGCGGTGTTTGGCGCGATCGTCGGTACTGCCATTGTCGGCTCGGCCCTGATCAACGCCAATCGCCCGGTCTATGTCGCACCGCAACCGGTCTACGCAGCACCCCCTCCGGTTTATTACGCACCACCGCCTCCGGTCTACTACCAGCCGGCCCCGGTCTACGTGCAACAACCGATCTACTACCGCCCGGCTCCGGTTTACTACGGACCACCCCGTGGTTACTACGGCCCGCCACGCGGCTACTACGGCCCTCACTACGGTCGCTGGTAACGAACTCATATAGCCCCGCTGAATCAGCGGGGCTTTTTTGTACTTCACAGATTCCCAGGAAACTGTAGGAGCCGGCTTGCCGGCGATGGACTCAAGTGCGCCGCGTTTATCCGGTTCGCACGCGTTATCGTTAACGACCATCGCTGGCAAGCCAGCTCCTACAGGACACCGCGTCCCGGTCGAAACACGCAATACCTGTAGGAGCCGGCTTGCCGGCGATGGACTCGAGTGCGCCGCGTTTATCCGGTTCGCACGCGTTATCGTTAACGACCATCGCTGGCAAGCCAGCTCCTACAGGACACCGCGTCCCGGTCGAAACACGCAATACCTGTAGGAGCCGGCTTGCCGGCGATGGACTCAAGTGCGCCGCGTTTATCCGGTTCGCACGCGTTATCGTTAACGACCATCGCCAGCAAGCTGGCTCCTACAAGGGATTGCATGAAGAACTTTTTTTATGCCCGTTCGTCGGCGATGGTCTGGATAAATCTCGCCAAGGTCGCTATCGGGACAGTGCGCGCGGTGGAAATGGGCAAGATGGACTCGACAGTTTTTCAGCCGTGCGGCGAAAAACGGTCATATTTTTGTCATGACAGTTGCGCAAGCTCGCTGCTGTCCGTCGAAAACAGATTGATAACAACAAGGACGACCACATGCCAACGCAAAACCCGCACCGCATCGTCGGTCTGTGCACCTCCAGCAAGGTCTACAACGCACTGACCGAACTCAAGCACCTGGAAGGTCATCGCAGCGCCAAGTTTCTTTCGCTGCTGACGCAAAGCCTGGTGCGCAAGGGCCTGCTCAACGAGCAGGAAGTGGTTCATATGCTCGATCAGGTGGTCAGCTGACCGACCAACGGTAGTTTGCCCCCACTGGCATCAATGACCACTATTGAGAGCGTTAATTACCCGTCACGGCACCCGGACCTTAAAGTAGCTCCACAGATTGATGGAGGTACTTATCATGTCCAAGGTTCAGATCATGTCCGTTATCGGTAGCGCCGTCCCCCCACAGCTCAGAGAGCTGGGCATGCTCGCCTGCTGGTATCTGGTGCAGGACGGCGTGCAGATCAGCGGCCCGCTCACTTCGCTGCCTGCCGCCCAGGCGCTGTCGCAACGAATCGGCAGCGGCCAGTCCGGCAGGCTCAGCGCCTAAGGCAGCTGCACCCGCGGCTTGGCTTCAATGAAAATGGCCCAGCTCGACATGAACAGGGCCGCGATCAACGGGCCGATGACAAAGCCGTTCAGCCCGAAAATCGCCAGGCCGCCGAGGGTCGAGACCAGGATCATGTAATCCGGCATCCGGGTGTCCTTGCCCACCAGCATTGGCCTGAGCAGGTTGTCCACCAGCCCGATCACGAACACCCCGAACAGTCCCAACACCACGCCTTGCCAGATCGCCCCGGTAAGCAGGAAAAACACCGCCACCGGCACCCAGACTATTCCCGCCCCCACCGCCGGCAGCAGCGACAGAAACGCCATCAACACCGCCCAGAGCAATACGCTGTGAATGTCCAGAAACCAGAACATCAGACCGCCCAGTGCGCCTTGGGTGATGGCTAGCAGCAGGTTGCCCTTTACCGTGGCCCGCACCACACGATTGAACTTGAGCTGCAAACGACGCTTCTGCTGTTCCTGCAATGGCACCGCCGCACGCACCTTGCGCGCCAGTTCCGCGCCGTCGCGCAGGAAGAAGAACAGCAGGTACAGCATGATGAAAAAGCTGACGATAAACTCGAACGTACCCTGGCCAAAAATGAAGGCCTGCGCCGCCAACTCCTGCCCGCCGGTCATCGCGCTTTTGACGATTTTCTCCCGTAGCCCGTTCAACTCGCCCATGCCAAAGCGATCCAGCAGGTGCTGGAAATACGGCGGCAGGCTGTGCTTGAACTGCGACACGTACCCGGCAATGTCCAGTTCGCCGCTCTCGATGTTTTTGTACAGCATCGCGCCCTCCTGAACCAGCAAGGCGCTGATGATGATCACCGGCAGAATCGCAATCACCAGGCAAATGCTCAATGTGCACAGCGACGTGAGGTTGCGTTGCCAGCCGAACTTCAGTTGCAGCCGGCTCTGCAGCGGCGCAAAGAGGATGCCAAGGATCACCGCCCAAAACACCGCGCCGTAAAATGGCAGCAAGATCCAGATGAAGGCGGCGCTCACCAGCACCAGCAAAATCGTCAGCGATTTGTCTTGTAGGGTCGATTCGTTCATGTTTGATCCGCGCCAGGCAGCCAGGACGAAAAACTTCCGCCCTGATGTTTAGTCCGCTACAGCTCGCGCGAGTGCCATCGCTTTGTTGATCAGGCATAGATCCAGGTCAATAAACCTTCGCCACAGGGCATTTACCCTGTGCGGCTTTTGCGACCGACACCGCCATGAACCTCACCGCGCCAGAACTGCTCGCCCCCGCCGGCACCCTGAAAAACATGCGTTATGCCTTCGCCTACGGCGCCGATGCCGTGTACGCCGGGCAGCCGCGCTACAGCCTGCGGGTGCGCAACAACGAATTCGACCACGCCAACCTGGCCCTCGGCATTCGCGAAGCCCAGGCCTTGGGCAAGCGCTTTTACGTGGTGGTGAACATCGCGCCGCACAACGCCAAACTCAAGACCTTCCTCAAGGACCTTGAACCGGTGATCGCCATGGCCCCGGATGCGTTGATCATGTCCGACCCCGGCCTGATCATGTTGGTGCGCCGGCACTACCCGCAGATGCCGATTCATCTTTCGGTGCAGGCCAACACGGTGAACTGGGCGAGTGTCGAGTTCTGGCAGCAGCAAGGCCTGAGCCGGATCATCCTGTCGCGGGAGTTGTCGCTGGAAGAAATCGCAGAGATCCACGAGCAAGTGCCCGCCATGGAACTGGAGGTGTTCGTGCACGGCGCTTTGTGCATGGCCTATTCCGGGCGCTGCCTGCTGTCAGGCTATATGAACAAGCGCGATGCCAATCAGGGCAGTTGCACCAATGCCTGTCGCTGGAAATATTCGGCGCAACCGGCCACGGAAAACCAGCTTGGCGAGATCGTGCAGACATTCGAGCCAGAACCGACCCTGGGTATCGGCGCGCCCACCGGGCAGGTGTTCCTGTTGCAGGAAGCCAATCGACCCGGCGAACAGATGCCGGCCTTCGAAGACGAACACGGCACTTACATCATGAACGCCAAGGACCTGCGCGCCGTGCAGCACGTCGAGCGTCTGACCCGCATGGGCGTGCACTCGCTGAAAATCGAAGGCCGGACCAAGTCGCACTTTTACTGCGCGCGCACCACGCAGGTATATCGCCGCGCCATCGACGACGCGGTGGCGGGCCGCGCCTTCGACCGTGGCCTGATGACCGACCTGGAATCCCTCGCCCAGCGCGGCTACACCGAAGGTTTTCTGCGCCGGCATGTGCATGACGAATACCAGAACTACCAGAACGGCAGCTCGGTGTCGGAGCGCCAGCAGTTTGTCGGTGAACTGACGGGACAGCGCCGGGATCGCCTGGCCGAGATCAAGGTGAAAAACCGTTTCGGCCTGGGCGATCACATGGAACTGATGACGCCCAAGGGCAACTTCCACTTCGACCTGCATCAGTTGCAAAACGCCAAGGGCGAAGCGATCGACGTTGCACCGGGGGATGGGCACACCGTGTACTTGCCGATACCGGATGCGGTGGATTTAGGTTTTGGCCTGCTAATGCGAGATATCAACATGCCGTAACCCCTGTAGGAGTTGGCTTGCCAGCGATTGCGGTCTACCAGTCGACATTGTAGTGACTGGTCGATCGCTATCGCTGGCAAGCCAGCTCCTACAGGTTCTGCGTCAGGCAAATTCTTCGTGGAGCATCGCCACAAACGCCTCTCGCGCCGGGTGGACCCCGGCGTTTTCGTGCCAGTAAAACAGGCTCTCGATGGCCGTCAGTTCGGGAAACTCAAACGCCACGCACCCGGCGCCCTTGGCGTATTGATCGAATACCCCTTTTGTCACCAGCGCCACCCCGGCCCCAGCGCTGACGCAACCGACAATCGCGCCATAGCTGGCCAGGCTGACAATCGGCAACGCCAGCCCATTGCGCAATAACCAATGCTCCATCGCCGCCCGGTACGGACATCCCTGGGGCCAAAGGAACATCGTCTTGTCATGCAGGTCCGCCACTTCATGCAGCGGTCCGAGGGAGGTTGAGGCGATCAACAGCAACTCTTCGCGGTACATCGGCGTGCGCTTGAGGTGCGAACGTTCGACGTCGACCGCAACGATTGCACCGTCGAGCTTGTGATTGAGCGTGTCATCGAGCAATTGAGCCCAGGTGCCGGTGGTGAGCTCCAGCGCCACCTGCGGAAAACGCTTGTGAAATTTCGCCAGCAGGCGCGGCAAGCGCCCGGTGGCCGAGGACTCGATGGCCCCGATGCGCAACGGGCCGGAGGGCTCTGCCGAAGGGTCGACCGCGCGCTTGGCTTCGGCCGTGAGGGCAAGGATTTTCGAGGCGTAGGCCAGGAAGGTCTGCCCCGACGGGCTGATGCGCAGCCCTCGCCCCTCACGCAGAAACAGCGCGACACCCAGTTCAGCCTCAAGGGCCTTGATGCGGGCCGTGATGTTCGATGGCACGCAATGCAGCACTTCGGCCGCGCGGGCGATGCTGCCGACGTCGGCCACGGTCTTGAACATGCGAATCTGTGCCAGCTCCATACATCACCATAAGTGAATGATTGGCGCATTATAAGTCAGTTGTGGCGAACGATGCGCTTTCTGATACTCGGTGCATCCGCCCACAGGTGCACCGCCATGAAGCCGCTCACACCCTCCCCCGTTTCACCCTGGAAAATCATCCTGGCCATGGCGTTTGTCGTGGCGTGCTGGGGCTATTCCCCGACCGGCATCCATATCGGCTTGCAGGCCTACGACCCCGTGCACCTGGCGCTCCTGCGCTTCCTGCTGGCCTCGGTGTTCATGGCCGTGGTCGCGATATTCAAAGGCATACGCCTGCCGAGCCTGCGCGATCTGCCGCTGATGTTCGGCCTGGGTTTCTTTGCCGTAAGCCTGCACCACGTGGCGATCAACTTCGGGCAGCAGGGTGTCAGCGCTGGCGCTTCAAGCGTCCTGGCCCAGACCACGCCACTGTTCAGCACGCTGATTGCGCGCTTCGTGTTCAAGGATCGAGTGAGCCTGTGGCGCTGGGGTTGCGTGCTGCTCGGTTTGTTTGGCGTGCTGATTGTGGTGGCCGGTGATCACGGTCTGGGCAGCATCGACGCCCACGGTTTGCTGATCCTGTTGGCGGCGGTGTCCTGGAGCCTCTACTTTGCCCTGCAAAAGCACCACACCGGGCGTTACGACGGACTGACGCTGGTCTGCTACACCGTGTGGTCCGGGACGGTGCTGTTGTTGGTCTACTTGCCTGGCCTTGCGGACCAGGTCGCCCTTGCGCCGATGCACGTGCAGTTCGCGGTGATCGCCCTGGGGATTTTCCCCAGCGCCCTCGCGTACCTGGCCTGGGCCTATGTGCTGGCGCATGTGGACTTGAGCCGGGCGACGATGACGTTGTACCTGACACCGCCGACGGCGATGGTGATTGCGTCTTATGCGCTTGGCGAGCGGCCGACGCTGATGATCGTGGTCGGCGGGCTGGTGGTGTTGGCGAGTGTGCTGGCGTTGAATCTGGAGCGGCGGGCTGTGGTTGTTCAGGCTGTCAGGGTCTGATTCAGGTTTTTCGCTGTCAGGCCTGGCGCTATCGCGAGCAAGCTCGCTCCCACAATGATTTTTTGGATACCCGTAGATGTTGCGTACACCCGGTAACCCTGTGGGAGCCTGACCATCAACTGGGCGAAAACCGGTCGCGACTGTTAGTCAGGTGCAGCCACATCGCCGCCCGCGCCGCGTCCGGGTCCTGGCGCTTGATGGCATTGAGGATCGCCTCGTGCTCCAGGTTGGCCAACTGGCCAAGCTTGCTCAAGTCCACTGCGCCACGCTCGGCGGCATTGACCCGGGTGCGCGGGATCATGGCGTGGCCCAGGTGCTGCATGATCTCGGTGAAGCACAGGTTGCCGGTGGCCTCGGCAATCAACAGATGAAAACGCCGGTCCGCTTCGACACAGCTGTCGTTGTTGGCCAGCAGGCTTTGATAGTCATCCAGCGCTTCACGCATTTGCGCCAGTTGCAGATCGCTGCGGCGCGTTGCCGCCAGCGCGGCCGCCTGGGTTTCCAGGCCCATGCGCAACTCCAGAATGCTGCGCACACCCAACGCCGTATCGACATTCAGCCGCAGCCCTTGCTCCGGAGCACGCTCGATCACAAACGTGCCGATGCCATGGCGGGTTTCCACCAGCCCCGAGGCCTGCAACTTCGAGATCGCCTCACGCACCACCGTGCGACTGACCCCGTGCTCCTGAACGATGGTGTTTTCCGACGGCAACTTGTCACCGGGCAACATCTGGCCGAGCAGGATGCGCTGGGTCAGCTTCTCCACCAGGTCATGGGCCAGGTTATGGCTGCGCTTGCGAGCAGGTATTTCGAGGTCTTCTTGCATGAGGGTGTCCGCAAATCAGGGCTATCGAATCGTAGCACCGCGCCAGGCGGGAATCTTGAGAAATCTCGCTCAACTTGTATGACAACACTCAACAAAAAGCCTATTTCTGGTCACGAAACACGCTAACCAGCACCGCCACCAGAATAAAAACCCTCTGCATAAGCGCCATTTTGTTGGATTACCAGGGTTGCAGGATGAAAAAATCTAGTTGTATGATGTCTATCAACAAAGCAGCCCCCAGCTTCACCCCGCATAAAAATAACGAGTGGGAGAAAACGCAGTGAATACATCCATCTCCGGGATGCACGACGACGCCAATTCAGCGCTGAAGTCCGCCATCACCAAAGTCAAACGCCACGTCTTGCCGCTGTTCGTCATCATGTTCATCGTCAATTACATTGATCGCGTGAACATCGGTTTCGTCCGAGCCCATATGGAACACGACCTGGGTATTGGCGCTGCCGCCTACGGCCTGGGTGCCGGGCTGTTCTTCATCGGTTACGCGCTGTTCGAGGTGCCCTCCAACATCCTTCTGCAAAAAGTCGGCGCGCGTATCTGGCTGACCCGCATCATGCTGACCTGGGGCCTGGTCGCCGCGGGCATGGCGTTCATCCAGAACGAAACCCACTTCTACATCCTGCGTTTTCTGCTGGGCGTGGCCGAAGCCGGGTTTTTCCCCGGGGTGATCTACTACTTCACCCGCTGGTTGCCCGGCTTGGAGCGTGGCAAGGCGATTGCCATCTTCCTCAGTGGTTCGGCGATCGCGTCGTTGATTTCAGGCCCGCTGTCCGGGTTGCTCCTGCAAATCGAAGGGCTGGGCCTGCACGGCTGGCAATGGATGTACTTCATCGAGGGCATGTTTTCGGTGGGTTTGTGCGTGTTTGTCTGGTTCTGGCTGGACTCCAAACCCCACGACGCCAAATGGCTGAGCCGCGAAGAGCAGGACGCGCTGGTCAAGGCCATCGACGATGAACAACTGGCCCGGGAAGCGGCGACGCCGATCAAGCCGTCACTGGGCAAGTTGCTCAAGGACCGCCAGATCATCCTGTTCTGCCTGATCTACTTCTTTATCCAACTGACCATCTACGCCGCGACCTTCTGGCTGCCGAGCATCATCAAAAAGATGGGCGACCTGAGCGACGTCCAGGTCGGGCTGTTCAACTCGATTCCATGGTTGCTGTCGATTGTCGGCATGTACGCCTTTGCGTCCCTGTCCGCCAAATGGAAACACCAGCAGGCCTGGGTCGCCGCCGCGCTGCTGATTGCGGCCGCCGGGATGTTCATGTCCACCACTGGCGGGCCGGTCTTCGCCTTCGTTGCGATCTGCTTTGCCGCGCTGGGCTTCAAATCAGCCTCGTCGCTGTTCTGGCCGATTCCCCAGGCCTACCTGGATGCGCGAATCGCGGCTGGCGTCATCGCGCTGATCAACTCGGTGGGCAACCTCGGTGGCTTCGTTGCACCGACCACCTTCGGCCTGCTCGAAGCAAACACCGGTTCGATTCAGGGCGGGCTGTACGGCCTGGCCGCGACCTCGATCATCGCCGCCATCATCGTCTTCGCCGCTCGCAACACACCGAAACCCGCACCCGCCGTGGCGCTGGGCAAACCCTCGCCCAACCACGCCTGAATTGCGCTTTTTTAAGGATTGGAAAATGAACGCACAAGACACTGCAAAAGCCCCGATCATCACCAGCATGCAAGTGGTTCCGGTCGCCGGCCACGATGGCATGCTGCTCAACCTCAGCGGCGCCCACGGACCGTTTTTCACCCGCAATATCGTGATCCTCAAGGACAACGCCGGCCACACCGGCGTCGGTGAAGTACCGGGGGGCGAGCGGATTCGCCAGACCCTCGAAGACGCACGCAGCCTGGTGGTCGGCAGCCCGATTGGCACCTATCAAAAAATTCTCAATCAGGTGCGCCAGACCTTCGCCGACCGCGATGCCGGTGGCCGCGGCTTGCAGACCTTCGACCTGCGCATCACCATCCACGCCGTCACCGGCCTGGAAGCCGCCTTGCTCGACTTGCTCGGCCAGCACCTGGACGTGCCGGTGGCCGCCCTGCTCGGCGAAGGCCAGCAGCGCGATGAAGTGAAGATGCTCGGCTATCTGTTTTATGTCGGTGATCGCAACGAAACCGGCCTCGCCTACCGCAGCGAGCCCGACGCCGACAACGACTGGTTCCGCGTGCGGCATGAGCAAGCCATGACCGCCGAAGGTGTGGTGCGCCTGGCCGAGGCGGCCCATGCCCGTTACGGTTTCAAGGATTTCAAACTCAAGGGCGGCGTGCTCAGTGGCGATGCCGAAATCGAAGCGGTCACGGCCCTCGCCGAACGCTTCCCCGATGCACGCATCACCCTTGATCCCAACGGTGCCTGGTCACTGAAAGAAGCCATCCGCCTGTGCCGCGATCAGCACCACGTCCTGGCCTATGCAGAAGACCCGTGCGGGGCGGAAAACGGTTACTCGGGACGTGAAGTCATGGCCGAATTCCGCCGGGCCACGGGCCTGAAGACCGCGACCAACATGATCGCCACCGACTGGCGCGAGATGGGTCATGCGATCCAGTTGCAATCGGTCGACATTCCCCTGGCCGACCCACACTTCTGGACCCTGCAAGGCTCGGTGCGCGTGGCGCAGATGTGCCACGAATGGGGCCTGACCTGGGGTTCGCACTCCAACAACCACTTCGACATTTCCCTGGCCATGTTTACCCATGTCGCGGCGGCCGCGCCGGGCGAGATCACAGCCATCGACACCCACTGGATCTGGCAGGACGGCCAGCGCCTGACCAAGGCCCCGCTGCAAATCGTCGACGGCTGCGTGCAGGTACCGCAGAAACCGGGGCTGGGGGTCGAACTGGACATGGATCAAGTCGCCAAGGCCCACGAGCTATACAAAGGCATGGGCTTGGGCGCGCGGGATGACAGCGTGGCGATGCAGTTCCTGATTCCCGGCTGGAAGTTCGATAACAAGCGGCCGTGCCTGGTGCGTTGAATCGGCAAGTGCGTTGAATCAAAGGTTGCGCGTGGCCGCCTGTTGGCGGCCGATTCTAAAAAGCGCTCGGAGCATGGCGCTTAACCCCCTAAAATGGCGCGCAACTGAATCAACGACGGATGAAACCAACATGGACAGGCTGAAAACCATCGCCGCTTGCATAGCGATATTCGCCGCGGGCCAGTGCGTGGCACAGGATCAAATCGAGACAGTGGTGAACGCCGCTGTACAACCGGTGATGCAAGCCGAGGGCATTCACGGCATGGCCGTGGCGGTCACCGTCAACGGCCAGGCGCATTACTTCAACTATGGCGTCGCCTCGACAGAAACCGGCAGCCCTGTCACGCAAGACACCCTGTTCGAGATCGGCTCCGTCAGCAAAACCTTCACCGCCACCCTCGCCGCCTACGCCCAGGCCACGGGCAAGCTGTCACTGTCGGACAAGGCCAGCCAGGTCCTGCCGGCCTTGCGCGGCAGTGCGTTCGACCACATCAGCGTGCTGCAACTGGGCACCTACAGCGCTGGCGGCCTGCCCCTGCAATTCCCGGCTGAATCTGATTCGGCCGACAAAATGCTCGGCTACTACAAACAATGGAAACCGCTCTACGCCCCCGGCAGCCACCGATTGTATTCCAACCCCAGCCTCGGCTTGTTCGGCTACCTCGCCGCTCAAAGCCTGGGCCAGCCGTTTGATGACCTGATGGAGAAAACCCTGCTGCCAAAACTGGGCCTCAAGCACACCTACGTGCATGTGCCGCAGGACCAGATGGCGCTGTACGCCCAGGGCTACAACAAGGATGACAAACCCGTGCGGGTCGGGCCGGGAGCGCTGGATTCCGAGGCGTACGGCGTGAAAACCAGCGCGGCGGACTTGTTGGGCTATGTTGAAGCCAACATGAAACCGGCGTCTCTGGAAAAGCCTTTGCAGCAAGCCATCGCCTTGACTCATAGCGGTTACTACACCGTTGGCGATATGACCCAAGGCCTGGGCTGGGAGATGTATCGCTACCCGATCACCCTGGATCGCTTGCTGGACGGCAACTCCACGCCGATGGCCATGCAGGCGCACAAGGTCCAATGGCTGAACCCGCCGCAAGTGCAGCCGCAGAACGTACTGATCAACAAGACAGGCTCAACCGGTGGCTTTGGTGCTTATGTGGCGTACGTGCCATCGAAGGGCATCGGCATTGTGATGCTGGCCAACAAGAATTATCCGAATGCGCAGCGAGTCAGGATTGCTCATCGGATTTTGAGCGCCCTTTCCCAATAATGGCTAATCCATCTGTGGGAGCGAGCTTGCTCCCACAGAAAAGCCTTCCACCGCCACAAGATTGAGGATCAATCATCCGGCATTTCAGGCGGCTTCGCGGGCTTGGCCGGTTTGCTGTTTTTTGCGGGCTTGGTGCCTTTGGCAGCCGGTTCGGCTTGAGTCGTAACGGGAGCGGCCACTGTCGCGGTGAATTCTTTCTCGGCCGCCGGCAGCTGATCGACAGCGCTGAAAATCTCGTCGAGCTTGAAAGTGTCCGACTGCTCCAGCTTCTTCTCGCCGTCCTTGCCGACCAGAATCACCTTGGTCTTGGCGCCGGCACCCAGCTTGAGCGAGCGGATCAGTGCCGCTGTGTCTTGTGGACCGAGGTCCTTGCCATCGCGCTGGCCCATCAGGCTGAGCACGGTGTAGAGCACCATGTTGCGGTCGGTGAAACCCTTGCGATTGGCTGGCTCATCCAGCGACTTTTTCAGGCTGACCCAAGCCGGATCAACAGTACTCGGAGCGATGACGATCAGAGGTCGGGCCCTGCCCTTGTCCATGTCCAGCGGTGAGTCGCCATCAGCGGCGAACGAGGTGCCGGCAATCGCCAGCAAAGTAGCCAGGGTCAGTGACCTGATGAGCATGCGCATCTCCTTTTGATATCCACGCTCTAATGATTGCGCATCGCGGCGATCGTTCCGGGTGACGTACCGCAAATATTTCTCGCCTTGTCCCAAGCTTAGGTCAGGGCGGTCATTGCGCAACAGCCTGGGCTAATCTGAAGACTCATGACAACCCGCTTGGTCCGTCGTGAGGACCCGGGCAAACAGCGTCCGAGGGAGGTCAATGATTACGCGGGAGGACGGCGGGTGTATTTCGATGACCCGGACGGGCATCTGCTGGAAATATTCACCCGCGAATGAAGCTGGCGTGGCGGCCTGGATCAGAACGCCAGCTTGTAACCGATCAACAACAGCATGGTCGCCAGGCAAGGGCGCAGCACTTCGTCGGAGATGCGCCCGGTCAGGTGGCTGCCCAGGTAAATCCCCGGCAACGAGCCCACCAGCAAGTAACCCAATACATGCCAGTCCATGTTGCCCATGCTGGCATGGCCAAGACCTGCGACCAGGGTCAGCGGCACGGCGTGGGCGATTTCGGTGCCTACCAGGCGGCGGGTTGGCAGCATCGGATAGAGAATGAACAGAGCCACGGTGCCCAGTGCACCGGCACCGATGGACGTCAGCGCGACCATGGTGCCGAGGACCAGGCCAGTGATGACCGTCAGGACATTGAGGCGCGACCCGCTGGGGTTGTAGTTGCCGCCGGCACGTTTGTGGGCGAAATCCAGCAGACGTTTCTTGAACAGAATCGCCAGCGCCGTGGCAAACAACACAAAGCCGAGGGCCTGCTTGATGATCGCGTTCATCGCATCGGGGCTGGAGTGCAAGCTGCTCAGGAACCACAACGTCAGTGCCACCGCCGGCACGCTGCCAAGGGTCAGCCAACCGGTAATCGCCCAGTCGATGTTGTTGTTCTTGCGGTGCACCAGTACACCGCTGGATTTGGTGATGGCGGCGTACAGCAGGTCGGTACCGACCGCCGTCGCCGGATTGATGCCGAACCACAGCAGGATAGGGGTCATGAGCGACCCGCCACCGACGCCAGTCATGCCGACAATGAAGCCAACCACCAACCCGGCCACGACCAACCCGATGTTCATTAAATCCATGAATACGTCCACAACGATCGCAGGGGAAATCTGGCCCGCAGCATAGCGATATTTCATATAACCAGTTATATCGATGCGATCTATCTTTATTCCTGTAGGAGCGAGCTTACTCGCGATGACCGAGTGTCGGTCGACATCCATGTCAGCTGATAAACCGCTATCGCGAGCAAGCTCGCTCCTACAGGGTTATCTGCTGGATTCACTGCACCGGCAGGAAATTCAGGAACAGCAAACTCTGCGCATAATTCAGGCCGATGCGCCGGTAGCGTTCGTCGAGCATCTGGGTCAACAGGTCCAGCCGGGCGACGATCTTGCCGAACTCGACGGCGAAACTCAGGTTGCTGCCCTCCTCCGAGATTTCGTTGGAGAACAACAAGGGCTGGCCCTCTTTGTTCTGCCGCTGGCCGAGGATCCAGGTAGCGATCTCGATGTTGCGCGCGGCGTTGCTGACGAATACCGGGTTGATCGCATCGGTCATGTAGAACTCGGTACGGTTGCCGTGGGCGGTCACCAGCATGCTGCCGATGGCATAGATGAACGCTCCGACCCGATCACCGAGAAATTCCGGGCTCATGGCGAATCGCAAGGCCGCCAGGTCCTTTTTGCCACCCAGGGTCGGTAACGGCTGCTGTTGTTCGATGGCCATGCGCACTTGCTTGCCGGCCGTGCGAGCATCGAGGAAACCGGATTTTTTCAGCTCGTCGGGGTTGCGCAGGTAGAGCTTGCTCATCAGCAGGTAAAGGCTGTCGAGGTTGTCGCGCATGGTCAGGGTGGCCATACGGTCGACACTGGTTTGCAGGAACTCCCGAGGATTGCCTTCGCGCATCTGGGTGAAGATGTCGCCGCCCTGCTGCTGGCTGCACCCGGTGACGAAAAACATCGACAGACCGGCCAGCAGCAGGCATTGACGACGGATTATTGTGTTGATCGCAAGTGAAACTCGAGCCATGGGTTCTTTGACTTGGGCATGGGCCGACGGTGGGGATCGCCGCAGGCTGCCATGGATAGAGCCGGACATTTCGAAAAAGTGCAGTCTCGGCGCAGAGCAATCGATCACCGGCAAGGTGCAGCCCTAAGGATCGCAGCCCGCGGCAAGCCCTGCGGGGGAACCGATGGACTATTCTGCTGCCCACTGAAATAACCATCGGCATTCATGAAGGAGGTTTGCATGCGCACGCTTGAATTGGCTGGCACCCGGGTCCCGGTTATCGGCCAGGGGACCTGGCAGATGGGTGAAGACCGCTCACGGCACACCGAAGAAGTCGCGGCACTGCGCCTGGGCATCGAACTGGGCATGACCCTGATCGACACCGCTGAAATGTACGCCGAAGGCGGTGCCGAGGAAGTGGTCCGCGATGCCATCGCCGGCCAGCGCGACAGCGTGTTTCTGGTCAGCAAGGTGTACCCGCACAACGCCAGCCGCCAGGGTATTGCCCAGGCGTGCGAGCGAAGCCTGCGCAGGCTGGGCACCGATTACATCGATCTGTATCTGCTGCATTGGCGCGGCCAGTACCCCCTGGAAGAAACCGTAGACGCCTTCGAACGCCTGCGCGAAGCCGGCAAGATTGGCCGTTGGGGGGTGTCCAATTTCGACCTCGACGACCTGCAGGAACTGGATGCCCCCGCCTGCGCCACCAATCAGGTGCTCTACAATCTGGAGCAGCGCGGCATAGAATTTGATTTATTGCCCTGGAGCCAACAGCAGCGGCTACCGGTCATGGCTTACTGCCCGATCGGCCAGGGTGGAAAAATGCTCGCCAATGCCACGCTCAAACAGGTGGCCGCCCGACACGACATGACGCCGGCACAAGTCGCGCTGGCTTGGATTCTGCGTCAGGACGGCGTGATCGCTATCCCCAAGGCGGTCCGTCCCGAGCATATACGGCTAAATGCCCAAGCTGCCCGATTGCAGCTCGACGCCGGGGATCTGGAGGCGCTGGACCAAGCGTTTCACGCGCCACAACGCAAGCAGCGGCTGGCCATGGTCTGAACCACCGCAGTCTGTCAGAGAGCTTCGCCATGAGAAGCACCGACCACCTGGACCCGTTCAACCTGCAACGTTTTCTCGAGGCTCAGGACCCGGTGTTCGACCGGGTTCAAACCGAGCTGAACAACGGGCACAAGCGCAGTCACTGGATGTGGTTCATTTTTCCGCAGTTTTCCGGGCTTGGCGGCAGCGAGATGTCGCGCCGCTTTGCCATCCGCTCGCGGGAGGAAGCCCTGGCCTACCTTGAGCACCCGTTGCTGGGCGCCCGGCTACGCACCTGCACCCAGGAAGTGCTGAACATCAGGGAGCGCTCGGTGGCCGGGATTTTCGGTCATCCCGACGACCTGAAGTTTCATTCCTCGATGACCCTGTTTGCCCAGGTCGCCGACGCTGACAGCCTTTTCCAGCAAGCCCTGAACCAATACTTCCATGGCATCCTGGATGACTGGACCTTGTCGCTGCTGGACTCAAAACAGGCCCAGTTGCCCACCAATCAGGGTTGAGAAGTCGTCGACGACAAAGGGCAGTATCGCGTCCGCCACCGGTTGCAGCTGCCGGGTGATGTAGTGGTCGTAATCGATGGGCGCGCTGCGCACTTCCAGCGGCTCAGGGCCAGCAACGGTGATCACATAGCTGATCCAGCCGCCGTTCTGGTATTGCCGCGGGCGGCCCTGGCGGTCGTTGTACTCGTCGGCCAGGCGCGCCGCGCGCACATGGGGCGGCACGTTACGTTGATAGTCATCGAGCGTGCGGCGCAGGCGCTTGCGGTAGATCAGCCGGTCATCGAACTCACCGGCCAGGGTTTTGCGCACGTAGTCACGCACATAATCCTGATAGGGCTTGCGCAGGAAGATCCGAGAATACAGCTCTTGCTGGAATTGCCGGGCCAGCAGCGACCAGTCGGTGCGTACGGTTTCCAGGCCTTTGTAGACCATCTCGTCGCTGCCATCGTCACGGGTGACCAGCCCGGCATAACGCTTTTTACTGCCTTCTTCGGCACCACGAATGGTCGGCATCAAAAAGCGCTTGTAGTGGGTCTCGAACTGCAACTCGAGAACGCTCTGCAAGCCGTACTCCTGCTGCACGTGCTCGCGCCACCACTGATTGACGTGCGCAACCAGCGCGTGACCAATCTGCGCCGCCTCCTGCTGGCCATGGGCGCGACGCAGCCAGACGAAGGTCGAATCGGTGTCGCCATAAATCACCGCATGGCCCTGGGCCTCGATCAACTGGCGGGTGCGCAGCATGATTTCGTGGCCGCGCAAGGTGATGGACGAAGCCAGGCGCGTGTCGAAGAAGCGACATCCGCTGGAGCCGAGCACGCCGTAGAACGCGTTCATGATGATTTTCAGCGCCTGGGACAGCGGCGCGTTGTGTTCGCGCTTGGCGGTTTCCCGGCCTTCGGCCACCCGGGCGACGATGGAGGGCAGGCAATGCCGGGTGCGCGAAAAGCGCGCGCCGCGAAAACCCGGCACCGACTCGCTGTCGTCCGGGTGCTTGAGCCCTTCAATCAGCCCCACGGGGTCGATCAGGAAGGTGCGGATGATCGACGGATAGAGGCTTTTGTAGTCGAGCACCAGCACCGATTCGTACAGTCCCGGTTGCGAATCCATGACAAAACCGCCGGGGCTGGCCTGGGGCGGCTTGCCACCGAGGTTAGGCGCAACGAAACCCTGACGGTGCATCAGCGGCATGTACAAGTGAGTGAAGGCCGCCACCGAACCGCCCATGCGATCGGCCGGCAAACCGGTGACGCTGGCCCGCTCCAGCAGGAAGGTCAGCAACTGCGTTTTGGCGAAGATCCGCGTGACCAGTTCGCAATCCTTGAGGTTGTATGTGGCCAGCGCCGGTTTGTCCTCGGCGAACATGCGGTTGATTTCGTCCATGCGCTGGTACGGGTTGTCGATCGACTTGCCCTCGCCGAGCAGGGTTTGCGCGACGTTTTCCAGGCTGAACGAGGGGAAACTCCAGGTCGCCGAGCGCAGGGCCTCGATACCGTCGATGATCAGGCGACCAGCGGCTGACGCGAAGTAATGGTTGCCGCTGCCGTGTTCGCGCCACTGCATTTCCTCGCCGCCACGCCCCAGTTTCAACGGCACCGCCAGGCGCCGGGCGTGTTCGTGAAGCACCCGCAAGTCGAACTGCACGACGTTCCAGCCGATGATCGCGTCGGGGTCGAACCGGGCAAACCAGTCATTGAGTTTTTTCAGCAACAGGGTCCGCGAATCGCAGTATTCGAGCTGAAAATCCACCAGGCTATCGTCGCCATTGGGCGGACCGAGCATGTACACCTGACGCTCGCCGCAACCTTCCAGGGCGATGGAATACAACTCGCCCTGGGCGGTGGTCTCGATGTCCAGGGACACCAGTTTCAGGCTCGGCCGGTAGTCGGGATCGGCTTTCATCTGCGCGTCGAGCAGCAGGCCCTCGGCATTTTGGGTGCCACTGAAGCGCACCGGTGCGGTGATGAAGCGCTCCATCATGTAGCGTTCCGGTGGGCGCACGTCAGCTTCGAACACCTCGACACCGGCCCGGCGCAGCGCGGTTTCCAGGCGCATCAACTGGCCGTGTTGCTGGCAGTAAAGACCGAGGACCGGGCGATGTTCGAAATCCAGCAGGGCCAAGGGCCTGAGCTCGACGTTCTTCTCGTCGTGCAAAACGCTTTCGGCCGCCTGACGCTGCTCGGCAGGGATGAACGCCACCGACGGTTGGCGGGGCAGGCGGATACGCCGGGGACCGCTGTCGGTCGCCAGCCAGAACTCGACTTCCGTACCGGCCGGGGTATCGCGCCAATGCCGGGTCAGGACGAAGCCCTGCTGTAGATCCACCACTGTAAACCTCAACGTTTATTCAGAGGGGGATTCTACCTGTCATCAGCAGGGATAGCAGGCCTATCAGGCAGCCCCCCCTTGTGGGAGCGAGCCTGCTCGCGAAGGGGCCAGCACATTCAACATCCTTGTTGGCTGACAGTCCGCTTTCGCGAGCAGGCTCGCTCCCACAGGTAGGGTCCTGGCCGGAAATGTGGGGATTGCCAAAGAAAAACCGCCGAATGACGTTTTTTGCGTGTTATCTGCCGCTTTCGCCCTTGCCCTGAAGGCTTGCGTCTACGATTCTTCAAGAACAACGACAACACCCGAGTAACCACCATGAAAACCGTCGCCCAACTGCTCAAGCTCAAAGATCAGAAGAATCAGGAAGTGCACCAGATCAAACCCGATCACATGGTGCTCGAAGCGCTGATGAAGATGGCCGAGAAAAACGTCGGCGCCTTGCTGGTGGTGGACAATGATGAAGTGCTGGGCATCATCAGCGAACGGGACTATGCACGCAAACTGGTGCTGCACGGCCGCTCTTCGGTGGGCACGCCGGTGCGCGACATCATGGTGTCGCCGGTGATTACCGTCGACACCCATCAAACCGTGGATACCTGCCTGGGCATCATGTCCGATAGACGCCTGCGCCACTTGCCGGTGGTCGAAGGCGGCAAACTGATCGGCCTGCTGTCGATCGGTGACCTGGTCAAGGAAGCCATTGCCGAACAGGCGGAGCTGATCAAGCAGCTGGAGCAGTACATTCGCGGGGAGTAAGTCGGGCACAACATTCACCCGAAAACCTGTGGGAGCGAGCAAGCTCGCTCCCACAGGGTAAGCTGTGTTTTCAGGCCGGCCAATGCCGGGCGAACACCGGTGCCAGCGCCGGGTGGCGGTCGATGCGTTCCAGCCAGGCGAAAAAACCCGGCCGCGCATTGCGCAAATGCTCCCGACTGCCCGCCCATCGCGAGATCACCGCCGCCAGCACGTCCAGCGCCCCCGGTTTTTCGCTGCCCAGATAGAGCTCGCCCGAGAATTGATCGGCAAACACCTCCCAACTCCAGTGCAGGCGCCGACGGGCGCCATCCATGAGGTTCTGCCTGGATGACTCGTCCGCCTCGGCCAGCCAGCGCTCGGGGTAATCCATGATGCCGATGGCCGCATAGCAATTGCTGACGATGTACGCCATGCCGCGAATGGCCTGGGCCCGCTCGGCCGGGTCGGACGGCAACAATCCCGATGCGGGAAAGCTCAGCCCGAGGTGAATCAGGATCGCCGCGCTCTCGGTCAAGACGCCACCATCAGGCAGCTGCAGGGTCGGAATCTGTTTGAGCGGGTTGAGCTTCTCCAGTGCCAGGGCCGCCTCCGCGGACGTTTCGACATCGATGAAGCGATAAGGAATATCACAGAGTTCAAGGGCGGCCTCGATGGCCGCGGCCCCGGAGTTCTGATGGCCGTAGAGCTGGTACATAATCGTCTCCTTACACACCGCGATCGCCGCAGTGCCTCATCAACCGCCTCGGCAGAGAAACACGCCAGCTATCCAGTGTAGAAGCCGCCACCTGCCCCACAGCGACCATCCGACGATCGCACCATCAAGCTCACAAGGGGTATGGCATCGGTCCTATCACTGCCGTCGATGTTCACCATCACCGCAATGAAGTTCTCATAAAAAATCCCCGGCGTAACATCTGCTCCATACCAACCAATAAACACCCCCGGAGCACACCATCATGAAACGCCAAACCCTCCTCAGCATCGCTTTCTCGGTTTTCGCAGTTAACGCTTTCGCTGCTACCTCTGCTCAACCTGTGGTCGCTGAAGGCGGCTCGGATCGTCTGATTGAAAGTCGTGTGGCCGAAGGTGGTTCGGATCGCCTGCTGGAAAAACGTGTTGCCGAAGGTGGTTCTGACAAGCTCCTGCAAAACCGCGTCGCTGAAGGCGGCTCCGACAAGCTCCTGCAAAACCGTGTCGCTGAAGGCGGTTCTGACAAGCTCCTGCAAAACCGCGTCGCTGAAGGCGGTTCCGACAAGCTCCTGCAAAACCGCGTCGCTGAAGGCGGTTCCGACAAGCTCCTGCAAAACCGTGTCGCTGAAGGTGGCTCCGACAAGCTCCTGCAAAACCGCGTCGCTGAAGGCGGTTCGGATCGTCTGATCGAAAGCCGCGCTGTCTGAATGCAGTGCTTGACCGCAGGACTCAATGAAAACCCGGCCTCACCCGCCGGGTTTTTTATGCTTTTTTGGGGGCTTTCACTGGTTATTTTCAGCGTGGGCACGGTCCCTTGTAGGAGCCAGCTTGCTGGCGATGGTCGTTAACGATAACGCGTGTGAACTGAATAAACGCGGCGCACTTGAGTCCATCGCCAGCAAGCCGGCTCCTACAGTTTGGCGTTCACATCATTTCGATTAGGTCGCGGTCCCTTGTAGGAGCCAGCTTGCTGGCGATGGTCGTTAACGATAACGCGCGTGAACTGGATAAACACGGCGCACTTGAGTCCATCGCCAGCAAGCTGGCTCCTACAGTCCATCGCCAGCAAGCCGGCTCCTACAGTTTTCCCGGCAATCCGTGATGAAGCTTTTTTCCCCGCCGCGATTACTTTCCTGCCCGGGCCATGCAGCGTTGATAACGTTCATCGACCCGTTTGGCGAACCACGCGGTGGTGAGTTTTCGGGTGATTTTCGGACTTTGCAGCACGATCCCGGGCAACACCTCCCGGGGTAACGGTCGGCCCTCGGCCTTTTCAGCCAGTTCGAAAACCCGTCGATAGAGTTTGCTGTTTTCGAACGCCAGGGTATTGCCCTCTTCCAGTTGCTCGCGGATCGTCGGATTGCGCATGTCCAGTTGCTTGCCGAGGGTACGCACGGCCAGTTCCGTGCTGCCGGGCATGATCGATCCGTAGCGCACCAGGTCACCATCCAGCGCCAACGAGATACCGGAAGCCCGGCTCACCGCGTTCTGAAACGCGGCGTTGCGACTGGCGTACCAACCCGCGTTGAAGTCCGCAAAACGGTAGAGCGGCTGCGGGTAGCTCACCGGATACCCAAGCAGATGCGCAATGCCGAAATACATGCCGCCGCGCCGGGTGAACACCTCATGTCGAATGGAACCCTGCACCGGGTACGGATAACCCTTGGCCTGCTGCTCGGCAAAATCAATGCTGACCTGCATCGGCCCGCCGGTATGCACCGGGTTGAAGCCACCGAACAGGGTCTTGCCCATCGGAACCATGCCGATGAAGTCGTCGAAAATGGCGCTCAGTTCCTTTTCACTGCGCGCGGCATTCAGGCGGTCGCTGTAGCTTTTGCCGTTGGGCGAATCGAGCTTTAGCGCACCGCTGACCAGCAGACCGGGAATGTGAGCCCTGGCGGCACGACGGTCGATCTCGTCGCGGGCGATCTTGCCCAGCCCCGGTACGCTCGGATCGACCTGAAAGGTCGACTCCTGCTCGGTCACGGCCAGCACCGAGCAGAGGTTTTGCGTGGTCGGCGAGATATCTTGCGCGGTGAACGCCACCTGGATATCCGTGGCCCAACCCTGGGGATCGGCCGCTTTCGCCGGCAGCAAACGCACAATCTCGGCCCTCACTTGGGCCGGATTGCGCGCCGCCGGTTCCTGGGTCCGTTGGCTGCCGCAACCGGCCAGTACCAACAAAGCGGCGATGCTTGAGATCAATCGATTGGCTTGCATGTCGTTCCATCTAGTCCATTGGTCCGGCTTAACCATACGAGCAACGGCATGGCACAGGCTATGACCGTAACCACCACTTGCCTTTATTTGCCGCTGAAACGGCCCTGAAGCCCCGTTATCCGACATCTGCACGTGCAGAAAATGCCTGCGTACCTTGCACAAAAACGCATTGCGAAACGTTACTGAGAACAACTACCATTTGCTCCTGGAGTCGCATTTGCGCAAGGAGTTCCCGCGCCGCCCCCTTTTCCCAATCGGCCGCGTGCCGCCCAGGAACGAAACATGACCACTCCAGCCAGACTCCGTGTGCCTTTTCGTCCGACGCTACTCGCCCTGTTTTGCGCCTTGTCCTTGACGGCCCATGCCGCAACGCCCGAAACAACCGAGAGCCAGGGCAAACCCCTGGTGCTCGGCGATGTCAATGTCAACGCTCAGGCCCCGACGCCCTACGACCTGCCCCCGGTATACGCCGGCGGCCAGGTCGCCCGTGGTGGTCAACTGGGTATCCTGGGCAACCAGGACATCATGGACGTTCCGTTCACCATGACGTCCTACACCGAAGAGTTGATCCGCGACCAGCAAGCCGAAACCGTCGGCGATGTGCTGCTCAACGATTCATCGGTGCGTCAGGCTTCCGGTTTTTCCAATCAGGCCCAGACCTTCATGATTCGCGGCCTGCCCCTGAACGGCGATGATATTTCCTTTAACGGACTGTACGGCATCCTGCCGCGGCAGATCATTTCCACCGATGCCCTGGAGCGCGTGGAAGTCTTCAAAGGCCCGAACGCCTTCATCAACGGTGTAACCCCGACCGGTTCCGGCATCGGCGGCGGCGTCAACCTGCAACCCAAGCGCGCGGGTGACGTGCCGCTGCGACGGTTCACCACCGACATCAGCGACGACGGGCGCATCGGCGAACACCTGGACATCGGTCAGCGCTTTGGCGAGGACAACCGCTTCGGCGCTCGCCTTAACCTGTCCCAACGCGAAGGCGACACCGCTATCGACGACGAGAACCAGCGCTCCAAACTGTTCGCCCTTGGCCTCGATTACCGCGGCGATGCGCTACGCCTGTCCGGCGATTTCGTCTATTCGAAGGAACGCGTCAACGGTGGCCGCAGCTCGGTCAACCTTGGCGACGCCACGCACATCCCGGATGCGCCCTCTGCCGACACCAACTACGCACAGAAGTGGGGCTTCAGCGAGATCGAAGACACCTTCGGCATGCTGCGCGCCGAATACGACCTGAACGACAGCTGGACCGCCTACGCCGCTGCAGGCGCCAAGCACACCCGCGAAGTCGGCAACTACGATTCCACCACCCTGGTAGGCAACGATGGCAGCTCGGTAACCAGCGGTTCGTTCATTCCCCACGATGAAGACAACACCAGTGCCATGACCGGCCTCAATGGCCGCTTCACCACTGGCCCGGTGACCCATAAACTCAACGTCGGCCTGGCTGGAATCTGGACGCAACAGCGCAACGCCTTCGATTTCGATCTGACCCAGTACCCGAACAACATCTACCACCCGATTGACGTTCCGGCGCCAGCGGGCGGCTTCTCCGGCGGCGACCTGGGCGATCCGGGCATCACCGGCAAAACCTTCATGCGCAGCGCCGCCGTGTCCGACACCCTGGGCTTTATCGATGATCGCCTGCTGGTCACCCTGGGCGTGCGCCGTCAACAGCTGGTCGTTCAAGGGTACGACTACAACACCCAGAACCGCACGTCCAACTACGACAAGTCGATCACGACGCCGGTGTACGGCATCGTGTTCAAGCCGTGGGACCACGTGTCGTTCTATGCCAACCGTATCGAGGGTCTGGCCCAAGGGCCGACGGCTCCGACTACCTCTGGCAACCGGGTCGTGGTCAACGGCAATGAGGTGTTTGCACCGGCGCGCTCCAAACAGGTCGAAGCCGGTGTCAAAGTCGACATGGGCACCTATGGTGCGACCCTGGGTGTGTATCGCATCGAACAACCGGCTGACGGCTACACCCAAGTCATCGACGACACCACCGCCGTGTTCATTCATGACGGTGAACAGGTCAACAAAGGCGTGGAACTCAATGTGTTCGGCGAACCCATCGACGGCCTGCGCTTGCTCAGCGGTGTAACCGTGATGGACACCGAACTGAAGAAAACCCAGGGCGGCCTCAACGACGGCAATCGAGCCATCGGCGTACCGAGCTTCCAGTTCAATGCCAGCCTGGATTGGGACGTACCGGGCCTGCCTGGCGTAGCCCTGAACGGACGGATGTTGCGCACCGGCGGCCAATACGCCGACGCAGCGAACAACCTCAGCCTGCCGGCCTGGAACCGCTTCGACGCTGGCGCTCGCTATGCATTCAAGGTCCAGGAAAAGGACGTGACCGTGCGCTTCGGGGTCGAAAACGTCGCCAACAAGAGTTACTGGGAATCGGCCCAGGGTGGTTACCTGACCCAGGGCGAACCGCGCACGGCGAAGTTGTCAGGGACCATCGACTTCTGATTGAGATCCCCCTGCCCTGTACCTGTACCTGTACCTGTAGGAGCGAGCTTGCTCGCGATGGACGTTAACGATAACGCGTACATTCAGGATTAACGCGGCGCCCATTCGTCCATCGCGAGCAAGCTCGCTCCTACAGGGCCGAGTCGTCCATACTTGTTCTACCCAGCGAGAAGGACAGGATCATGCACAGAAGCGACGTGTTGATCATCGGCGCCGGCCCGACCGGGCTGGTTCTGGCGTTGTGGCTGAGCAAACTGGGCGTGCGCGTGCGGATTGTCGACAAGGCCTCGGCTCCGGGCACCACGTCCCGGGCGCTGGCCGTCCAGGCGCGGACGCTCGAGCTGTATCGCCAGCTCGGGCTTGCCGACGCGGTTGTGCAAAACGGCCATCGGGTGGCGGCCGCCAACTTCTGGGTCAAGGGCGAACCTGTGGCGCACTTGCCACTGAGCCAGGTTGGCGAAGGGCTGACACCCTACTCGTTCCTCGAAATTTTCCCGCAGGACGAACACGAACGGCTGCTGATCGAGCGCCTGGAAGCCTTCGGTATCTCGGTGGAACGCAACACCGAACTGGCAGGCTTCGAGCAAACCGCAGACGGCATCACGGCCACGCTGCATCTGCCCGACGGCCAGCAGGAAATCTGTCAGGCCTGTTACCTGGCCGGGTGCGACGGAGCGCGGTCGGTTGTACGCAAGACCCTGGATACCGGATTTCCCGGCGGCACTTACCAGCAGATTTTCTACGTCGCCGACGTGCAGGGCAGCGGCCCGACCTTCAACGGCGAACTGCATGTGGATCTCGACGAGGCGGATTTCCTCGCCGTATTCCCGCTGGCCGGCAGCGGTCGCGCGCGCTTGATCGGCACCGTGCGCGACGAGCGCGCCGAAAACGCCGAGACCCTGCGCTTCGAGGACGTCAGCAGGCGGGCCATCGAGCACATGAACGTGAAGATCGAGCAACTGAACTGGTTTTCGACTTACCGCGTGCATCACCGGGTGGCGGATCACTTTCGCAACGGCCGGGCGTTTTTGCTGGGCGATGCTGCCCACGTCCACAGTCCGGCGGGCGGCCAGGGCATGAACACCGGGATTGGCGATGCCATCAACCTGGCCTGGAAACTCGCGGCCGTATTGAGTGGCGCTGCCGAGGGCGGACTGCTCGACACCTATGAAACCGAGCGCATCGCCTTCGCCCGCAAACTGGTGGCCACCACCGACCGGGTCTTCACTTTCGTCACCGCCGACGGGCCGATTGCCGATCTGCTGCGTACACGCCTGGCCCCGTTCTTGATACCGAAAATGACCTCGTTCGAAACCTCCCGCCAGTTCCTGTTTCGCACGGTCTCGCAGATCACCCTGAATTATCGTGGAATGCCGCTGAGCACAGGCGTTGCCGGGCATGTGCATGGCGGTGATCGCCTGCCCTGGGCCCATGACGGTGAGGGGGATAACTTTGAATCGCTGAAATGCCTGACCTGGCAGGTGCATGTCTATGGCGACACCAGTGACGAGATGATCGCCTGGTGCCAGGAGCACCATCTGCCGCTGCATGTGTTCGACTGGCGACCGGCGTTCGAAGTGGCGGGCCTGGGGCGCAATGGCTTTTATCTGTTGCGCCCCGATACCTATGTAGCGATCGCCGAGACGTGCTCAGACCCGAAAGTGATTGAACGGTACTTCCGCGATCACGGGATCCGGTCGTTTTTTGGCGCGTCCTGACTCAACACAGATCCCCTGTAGGAGCGAGCCTGCTCGCGATGGTCGTAAACGATAACGCGCATTGTCTGAGTAATCGCGTTGCCCTTGCGTTTTTCGCGAGCAGGCTCGCTCCTACAGGGTAATGCGGTGGTCCTCAGATCCCGGCCAGTGCCAGATCCATCGCAAAATAGGTAAAGATCAGGTCTGCCCCGGCACGCTTGATCGCCCCCAGGCTCTCGCGCACCACGCGGTCTTCATCGATGGCCCCGGCCTGGGCGGCGAACTTGATCATCGCGTACTCACCGCTCACCTGATAAGCCGACAGCGGCAGGCGCGAGGCTTCGCGAATGTCGCGGATGATGTCCAGGTACGCACCGGCCGGCTTGACCATCAACGCATCGGCGCCTTCCTGTTCGTCGAGCAACGATTCGCGCACGGCTTCGCGGCGGTTCATCGGGTTCATCTGGTAGCTTTTACGGTCGCCCTTGAGCGCACTGCCGCCCGCCTCGCGGAACGGGCCATAGAGCGCCGAGGCGAATTTGGTCGAATAGGCCATGATCGCCGTCTGGGTAAACCCGGCGTCATCGAGGGCCCGGCGAATCGCCTGGACCTGCCCGTCCATGGCCGCCGACGGGGCGATCACATCGGCTCCGGCACGGGCCGCCGCGACGGCTTGCCTGCCGAGGTTGATCAGGGTCTGGTCGTTGTCGACTTCATGGTTGTGCAGCACGCCGCAATGGCCGTGGTCGGTGTACTCGCAAAAACAGGTGTCGGACATCACGATCATTTCTGGCACTGCGTCCTTGGCGATGCGCGACATGCGCGAGACCAGGCCGTCCTCGCGCCAGGTGTCGCTGCCGTTGCTGTCCAGATGATGGGACACGCCGAAGGTCATCACCGACTTGATCCCGGCACGGGCATAGCGCTCGATCTCGCCGGCCAACTTCGACTCGGGAATGCGCATCACGCCGGGCATGCTTTTGATCGGCACGAAGTCGTCGATTTCTTCTTCGACGAAAATCGGCAGCACCAGGTCGTTCAGGCTGAACTCGGTCTCCTGGAACAGGCTGCGCAGGCTCGCATTGCGGCGCAGACGGCGTGGGCGTGCTTCGGGGAACTGACTGGACATGGGTATTCCTGAAATTCAGAGGACAAGACGAAAATCGTAGGGAAGCGAAGCTTATGCCCTGTGCGGCGCGGGGTACAAACCCTGGGTGATCAACAAACTCTTGCAGGCTGGGCAACAATCCCTACATACAACATCCCCCCCTGTAGGAGCTGGCTTGCCAGCGATGGCGTAGTGTCAGGCAGCATTTATAGTGACTGACCCACCGCTTTCGCTGGCAAGCCAGCTCCTACAGGGGATGATTTCAGCCAGTGACCGCACTCGGAATCTGCAACCCGCGCACCACCGCCGGCCGTGCCAGGAAGCGTTCCAGCACCCGCGTGACGTTAGGGAAATTCTGGATGCCCACCAGATCGCCAGCTTCATAGAAGCCGATCAGGTTGCGCACCCACGGGAAAGTGGCGATGTCGGCGATGGTGTAGCGCTCGCCCATGATCCAGTCCCGCCCTTCGAGCCGGCCGTCGAGCACCTTGAGCAGGCGTTTGCTCTCCTCGACGTAGCGGTCACGGGGACGCTTGTCTTCGTAGTCCTTGCCAGCGAACTTATTGAAGAAGCCGAGCTGGCCGAACATCGGACCGATACCGCCCATCTGGAACATCAGCCACTGAATCGTTTCGTAGCGCGCCGCCGATTCCTGGGCCAGCAGTTGCCCGCTCTTGTCGGCCAGGTAGATCAGGATCGCTCCCGACTCGAACAGCGCCAGCGGCTGGTCGTCCGGACCGTGGGGATCGAGGATCGCCGGTATCTTGTTGTTGGGATTGAGGGAAAGAAATTCCGGGGACATCTGGTCGTTGGTGTCGAAGCCAACCCGGTGCGGTTCATACGGCAGGCCGATCTCTTCGAGCATGATCGAGACCTTGACGCCGTTGGGGGTCGGCAAGGAGTACAGCTGAATCCACTCAGGGTATTGGGCAGGCCATTTGCGGGTGATGGGGAATGCGGACAGATCGGTCATGGGCTGGATCCACGAAGACATTGAGAGTGACGATCATAATGGAGATATCGGCTCAGCGACCCCTTGGAACCATCAATCTCACTGATAGAGGAGATCAAAAGAGATCGCGACGGTTTCAACACCATCACGTGTAACCTGTCCATAAATCCGCAACATCCTGTCGATAACCTTCACTGCAACCCGTTGAAGGTTACCGGTACATTGCTGCGCTCTCGACCGGAATCGAACCAAACGGGCTCAGAGGACTCTGAGCAGCACCGCTTTTAGAACGGACCGGTTTCAACGACATGGAAAACACCCGATGCAGGAAAATCGTGGTGTAAAGGTTTGTCAGCCTTAACCGAATTGCGCTGAAGAACCTTTTATTCATGACCTTGTTCAACATTGCCAAACGTTTTAAACATCGCACTTACCTGCTATTGCCCGCCTTGCTGCTGGTCAGCGCGGTGTTCCTGTTGCTGGAATCCGGCCTGAGTCGCGCCCAACCGATGGATGGCACCCAGACGCTGGTGTTCCTGCGCCACGGGGAAAAACCCGACGGTGGCCTGGGCCAGCTCAATTGCCAGGGACTCAACCGCGCCATCGACCTGGCCACGCTGCTGCCGGAAAAGTTCGGCAAGGCCAACTATGTGTTTGCGGCGAACCCGACCCGTAACGTCGAGGAAGGCGAGTTCGACAATTCCTACAGCTACATCCGCCCCCTGATGACCATCAGCCCCAGCGCCATCAAGCTCGGCCTGCCGGTGAACATCAATTTTTCCGCCAATGACACCAGTGACCTTGCCGATGAACTGCTCCACGACAAGTATCACAACTCGGTCATCTACACCGCCTGGTCCCACGGTTACCTGCCAGAACTGATCAACAAGGTCGCCGGCGACGCCACGGGCAAGAAAATGAAGATCACCGAAGACTGGGAGTCCAGCGACTACGATTCGCTGTATGTACTGACCCTGACCTGGCACAACGGCAAGGCCAGCTTGCAGAGCCATGTGTACAAGCAGGGCCTGGATAACGGCGCTGAAACCTGCCCGACCTGATACCTGCCATGTCTGATCAGGCCCCATCGCGAGCAAGCTCGCTCCCACAGGGTTCAGTGGTGCTCATGCGTTCGTGATCACACTGCAAATCCAATGTGTGCGAGCTTGCTCGCCATGGGGCCAGTAAAACCGACATCACTTACGTTGATTCACTCGCTCACGCAGATACTCGAGAACCGCCCCCCGCTCCCCCGCAAACTCGATCCGTGCGCCTTTCTTCTCCCGCTGGAACGCGTACATCGGATCGTAATACTCGCGCAGCAAGCCATCGATCCAGCCCCGGTGCAGATCCACCGCGCCACTGCGGGCCTGCTCCGCCAACGCTTCCTCCATCAACATCAACATGCGCCGATGACGTTCGCCACCCAGGCGTTTCTGCACATTGTTCAGGCTCGCCAGCAAGCGCTCGGAAAACAGCGCAAAGCCCTCCTCGCCATGCACGTCGATGAATTCGGCGCACAGGTCCACCACGTAATCGCGCAGGATCCGCTCGACCCGACCTTCCAGGCTGTCTTCCAGCCAGACCATCGGAAACTGCTGCATGCCCTGGTACAGCGGCAACGGCAGCGCACAACTGCCCACCGCGCGGCTTTCGTCTTCCAGTACGAACTGCTCGATGCCCCAGGCGCGTTTTTTCAGCACGTCCACCGCCAAGCGGTTTTCGAAATCGATATTCGAGGGTTGGCCCGTGGCGCGCTTGCCGAAACTGGAGCCGCGGTGGTTGGCATGACCTTCAAGGTCCACGGCATTGTTCAGTTGCGTGAGCACCTCGGTCTTGCCGGTGCCGGTCATCCCGCCCAACAGGACGAAATCGCACTGGGCAACCGCCTGATCGAGGGTATCCAACAGGAAGGTACGCATGGCCTTGTAGCCACCGCCCACCCGCGGATAATCGATGCCAGCCTCGTCCTTGAGCCATTGCTGGACAATCTGCGAGCGCAGGCCGCCGCGAAAACAATACAGATAGCCATCGGGATGCGCCCGGGCGAAATCGGCCCAGGCCTGGATGCGTTCGGCCTTGACCGCGCCCGACACCAGTTGATGCCCGAGCACGATGGCCGCTTGCTGGCCGTGCTGCTTGTAGCAGGTGCCGACCCGCTGGCGTTCATGGTCATTCATCAACGGCAGGTTGATCACGCCAGGGAACGAGCCCTTGGTGAATTCGACCGGCGCGCGGGCGTCCATCATCGGCCGGTCGTTGATAAAAATGTCGCGGTAATCGGTGTAATCGACAGACATCAAAACACCTCGACCGCGTTGCTCTGTCGCTCAACCAGTTCACCGATCGGTTCCAGGCTCAGGCCCAGTTCGGCGGCCACGGCAAGAAACTGCTCGTTGCCCTCGGGCGTCACGGCAATCAGCAGGCCACCGCTGGTCTGCGGGTCGCAGAGCACGCGTTTGTGCAGCTCCTGAAGGCGTCCGAGCTTGCTGGCGTAGCTGTCGAAATTGCGCAGCGTCCCGCCCGGTACACAGCCCTGTTCCAGGTAATACTCGACGCCCGGCAGGCGCGGGACGCGGTCATATTCGATACGTGCGGTGAGCTGGCTGCCGTCGGCCATTTCCACCAGGTGCCCGAGCAGGCCGAAACCGGTGACGTCGGTCATCGCGGTCACGCCATCGAGCTTGCCGAAGCGACTGCCGGGTTTGTTCAGGGTGCACATCCAGTCCCGGGCCAGGCCGATGTCGGCATTGCGCAACTTGCCCTTTTTCTCGGCCGTCGTAAGGATGCCGATACCCAAGGGCTTGGTGAGATAGAGCAGGCAACCGGCGGTGGCGGTATCGTTGCGCTTCATGTGGCGCTTCTCCACCAGACCGGTGACGGCCAGGCCAAAGATCGGCTCTGGCGCGTCGATGGAGTGTCCACCGGCCAGCGGGATGCCCGCCGCGTCACATACCGAACGGCCGCCGCGGATCACTTCCCGGGCAATTTCCGGGGCCAGCACGTTCACCGGCCAACCCAGAATCGCAATCGCCATCAATGGATCGCCGCCCATGGCGTAGATGTCGCTGATGGCATTGGTGGCGGCAATTCGGCCGAAATCGAAGGGATCGTCGACGATCGGCATGAAAAAGTCCGTGGTCGAGACCACACCACGTTCCTCGTCGATGGCATACACCGCCGCGTCGTCACGCGAGGCGTTGCCGACCCAGAGTTTCGGGTCAAGGTTCTGCGCCCCGCTGCCAGCCAGGATCACTTCCAGCACCTGAGGGGAAATCTTGCAGCCGCATCCAGCGCCGTGGCTGTATTGGGTCAGGCGAATCGGCTCGCTCATAGGGGCACCTCATTGGGTCAATGGGGCCGATTCTAGCAGAGCGAGGCCTGTGCCACGGACCTTGTGGGAGCGAGCCTGCTGATCGCAGTTATGGCAGCAGAATCACCTTCTCGCCACTGCCCTGATTCACTTCGGCGTAACGCTCCAGCCCTTGGGCCAATGGCGACTCGAACAAGCCCTGCGGCAACGGCAACAGGTCCTGATCGAAGTACCGGCCGAACTGCTCGAGCATCGCCGCACACGCCTGCACTCCATACAGCAACGAGTTGATGCCCACCACCGAGCCCCCCTTGCGATACAACGCCAGGGCCGGTAACTGCACATGACCGTCCACGGGCGCTGCAATGATCGCGATGCGGCCGAACGCGGCCAGGGCAGGCACGGAGGCCGGCAGCCAGAACCCGGTGGTGTCGAAAATCACGTCGGCACCGCCGGCATACACGGCGTTGACCTGAGCCCCAAGGTCTTCGGGTTTATCCAGTTGCAGGGTCTGGTAGCCCTGATCCTGCAAGTCCTTGACCTGCTCGGCACGCCGCGCGGCCGCCAGCACCCGGGCACCGCGCACCTTGGCCAGGGCCAGCGCGGCACTGCCGACCGCCCCGCCACCGATGACCAGCAACCGGGTTTCGGCCGTCACCAGGCTGCGCTCCAGCGCATCCCACGCCGTGGTGTACGGCACGCCGAGGCTGGCGGCCTGGGCGAAGCTCAGGTGCGTGGGTTTGAGCGCTACGCCATTGGCCGGCAGCTTGACGAACTGCGCGTGGGACCCGTCGGCGAAAAAGCCCAGTTCCCGCCCCGTCCCCCAAACCTCCTGGCCGATCAGCGCCTGCGGGCCGGTGACGACCACACCGGCAAAATCACGCCCGGGAATCCGCGGCAAGGTGGTGTAGGGAAAGCGTCCCAGCACGTTCTTCACATCGCTGGGGTTGAGGCCCGCGGCCTTGATCTCGACCAACACTTCATCGGCGCCGGGCACCGGCGTAGGCACCTCGACGTAGCGCAGGGCCGAGAGATCACCGGTTTTATCGAATTGCAGAGCTTTCATGGGCGTATCCGTCGAGTCAAAAAAGGGTTCAGGAGATCCAGCCAGCCACCAGCGCTCGGCCCATCGGCCAGAGCTTTTCGCCGGCGAGCATGCCGAGCAGGCCCACCAGCGCGATGGCCGGGGGTGCGGGGGAACGAAAATCCAGGGCGCCGTAGAGCAGTCCGACGCCCAGACCGATGACCAGTGACAGGAGGAGGTTCATCGCAGACTCCGGGGCAATTGAGGTATGCGCTGAGTCTAGAGGGCGACGCCTTTGAGCATCGGCCAAGTACTTCTGAATTTCGGCCAAAGCAGGGTGCCGGCGAATTCAGTCCTGGCGTTGTGCCGCGGGAAACTGCGAGGGGGCAACACCCAGTTCACGACGAAACATGTCACTGAAGCTGCTCGGCGAATAGCCCAGGTCCCGGGCAATCGCGCTGACCGGTACGCCCTGGATCAGCTCGGCCACCGCCGTCGCCAGTTGCACCTGACGCCGCCACTCGGCGAACCCCATGCCCAGACCGTCCTTGAACAGCCGCGCCAGGGTCCGCACGCTGGCACCGGCGGTTTCTGCATGCTGTTCGAACGGAATATCCAGCGAGGGCGCGGACATGACCGCCTGGCACAGGTTCATCAGCCGTCGGTCGGAATCGTCCGGCAGCGGGATTTTCAGCAGCGAACGCCTGGCCCGCTTGAGTTCCAGCAGCGCCAGGCCCACCAGCGCGTCGTAATACTCGGGCGGCCCGTCGTTGCCCTGCTCCACCAGGCCGACAATCAGTTCGCGCAGCAAGCCACCGACCTCAATGACTTGCACACTGTCATCCAGAGTCGCCGCCAGGGACGGGCGCAGGTAGATATTGCGCATCTGCAGGTCAGACACCACGCGAATCCCGTGGGGCACGCCAGGTGGTAACCACACTGCCCGCTGCGGCGGCACCACCAGCGCCTCGTGCGGCGTCTCGACCCACATCACCCCGCTCATTGCATACAGCAACTGGCCCCAGACGTGCTCATGGGGCTCGATGTACAACCCGCGCGGATAGGTGCGGGCCAGTGGTTGCACGGGCACATCGGTGTCACTCAGGTCAGGCGGTGCGGCAAGGGCCATGGTCAATGTTCATTGGGGATTGGCAAGCCTGCATGGTAACTAGGTGCCAGACTTGTCGCCAGCAACCGCCGCCGTACGAAAATCAGAGTGAATTTTCCTGATGGCGCGCGATCCTTCTATGTACAACAGGGAGGAACCGGGGCTTTATGAACAGTGCAAAATTATTCGTCATCGAGTACACCCTCCATGGCGCTGCGAAGTCATTCATTATCCGATTGGAAAAAATGGATAACGCAGAAGCCTGGCATTGGGCGAGCTGTGACGCGGGGGTGGGGCGAATCCCCCGATTTGGACGCGAGAAGGTGCAAAAGACCAGCAAGCCGATGGCGGAAAAATTCGGCGTGGAAAACGTCAAGTGGCGGCCAGCGAACTAATCTCTGGCAACCATCAGGTTCGGGGGGAAGGAAAATGACCGCGACACCCGTCACCAGCCCTGCACAACTGGACTACGGTCTGAACACGTTGTCGGGCCGCATCACCAGGAGCGCCGAGTGCCGGATCGGACTGGAGCCGGTTGAAAATGACCCATTTTGCTTCGCCATACGCGTGCCGCCGCCACTGCCGGAAGATCTAGAGCAAACCAAGACCCTGGTGGTGCGGGTCGAAGGGCGACGCCTGCAGGGCACCGTTCGCCGTTGCGAACGCCTGGAAGATGACAGCCTCAGGCTGGAAGTAGAGCCGGATTAGGCTCCACTGTTTCATTCGCGACGGTCAGCCATGCGCACACTTGCAGCCTTTATGGGTGCATTCCTCGCCGTGTTCATGGTGCTTGGCGCAGGCTTCACAGCAGTAGTGCTTGCCGTGGCGAGCAATCGGATGTTCACCGAGTTTGCAGGAACATTTCGGACAATCGCAGATACTTTCGCGGTCAATCATGGCGCTGACTCCTCTTGTGTGGTCGCCAGTGCTTATATGCACACCGTAAGTGTAGGAGCTGCCGCAGGCTGCGATCTTTTGTGGCGAGGGAGCTTGTCGGACCGCCGCACCGCCCCGTTGGGTTGCGCAGCGACCCCAAAGCCTGGCAACTGCGTTGTTCCTGACTTATGGCAATGACCGGGCTTGTGACTGCTGCGCAGTCAAACGGGGGCAAGCCCCCTCGCCACAAAAAGTTGTTCTGTCAGATACGGAACTGCCCCACCAGACTGCCCAGGCGCTGACCGAGGTCGGCCAGGCTGCGCGAAGTCTGTGCGCCGAGTTGGGTTTCGTCGGCGACGTTATCCACGGCCACGGCAATCTGATGCACGCTGCGGTTGATCTCTTCGGCCACGGCGGTCTGTTCTTCGGCGGCACTGGCGATCTGCGCGTTCATTGAATTGATGGTGGCGATCAACTGAGCCATGGTGTCCAGCGAAGCCCCCGCCTCGTTGGCCTGGGCCGAGGTGCCATCGCCGGCCTCGCTGGAACGACGCATCGCCTCCACCGCCGACTGGGTGCCGGCCTGCAAGCGGTCGATCATGCCCTGGATTTCCTGGGTGCTGATTTGCGTGCGGCTGGCCAGCGCCCGCACTTCATCGGCCACCACCGCAAAGCCGCGCCCGGCCTCGCCGGCGCGGGCAGCTTCGATGGCAGCGTTGAGCGCCAGCAGGTTGGTCTGCTCGGCAATCGAGCGGATCACCCCAAGCACGCTGACAATCGACGACACGTCTTTTTGCAGGCTGTCGAGGGACACGCCACTGCTGCGGATGTCGTCCACCAAGGCATGGATTTTCTCGATGCTGCCGGCCACGACACGCTTGGCGGCCTGCCCTTCTTCATCGGTCTGCTGGGCTGCCACCGCGGCGTTCTGCGCGCTCTTGGCCACTTCCTGGGCCGCCGCCGACATTTCATTGATGGCCGTGGCCACCTGATCGGTTTCGTGGCGCTGACGTTCCATGGCCTGATCCGAGCGATTGGCCTGGTCGGACACCTGATTCACCAGCCCGGTCAGTTGCGAAGTCATTTCGGTGATCTGCCGCACCAGGCCGTGGATCTTGTCGACGAAACGGTTGAACGAGCCGGCCAGTTCACCGAGTTCATCCTGGCTGGTGATGGTCAGGCGACGGGTCAGGTCGCCCTCGCCCGCGGCGATGTCGTCGAGATTGGCTTTCATCAAATGCAGCGGACGCAGAATGGTGTTGGCCAGCAACATCCCGGCAGCGGCGATCACCAGCAGCACCACGAGCGCCACGCCGACGATGCTCAGCACCATGCCTTGCATGCGCTCCTGGACCTTGGTTTCGACCACCGCCACTTGCGCTTCGATGCCATCGAGGTTGACCGAGGTACCGAACGCCATGTCCCATTTCGGCAGGTATTCGGTGTAACCGAGCTTGGGCACCAGCACCTGGGTGTTGCCGGGCAAGGGCGAGCTGTATTGCAGGTAGTGCGTACCGTCCTTCGCCACCTTCACCAGGTCGCGGTTGACGTAGACACCGTTCGGGTCGCGGTTGTCCTTGAAGCTCTGGCCCACGCCCTCGGGGCTATTGGCCTTGAACAGGCGCACGGTGTTGGAGTCGTAGCCGAAGAAGTAACCGTCCTTGCCATAGGTGATGCTCGACAGCAGCTTGATCACCTGGGCCCGCGCCGCCTCATCGCCGGGGGCGGCGGCGTCGTAAAGCGGTTTGATCGTGGTCATGGCCACGGCCACGTAGCTTTGCAGGGTCGCCTTGGCATCGCTGAGCAGGCGCTCGCGGGTCTGCTCGACTTCCTTGCGCGCCTGATCCTGAAGAATGAACAGCGTGGTCAGGCTGATGACCAGCGCAAACAGCAGCACCGGGAGGACGGCAAGGGACAGGACTTTGGCCTTGAGGCTCATGCGCATGACGTTCACTCTTTTGATTTTGTTGGCGTGGTTAAAAGCTTTAACGGCACCAAAAACCAAAACTGTAGGAGCCGGCTTGCCGGCTCCTACAAGTGAAGTCAAAGAACCATCGCGGCCACCCAGCCGAACGCCAGCAGTGGCAGGTTGTAATGCAGGAAGGTCGGGACCACGGTGTCCCAGATGTGATGGTGCTGGCCGTCGATGTTCAGGCCGGAGGTGGGGCCCAGGGTCGAGTCCGAAGCCGGCGAGCCGGCGTCGCCCAAGGCACCGGCCGTGCCGACGATGCACACGATCGCCAACGGGCTGAAGCCCAGTTGCACGCACAGCGGCACGAAGATCGCCGCCAGGATCGGCACGGTGGAGAACGACGAGCCGATGCCCATGGTCACCAGCAACCCCACCAACAACATCAGCAAGGCACCGATGCCCTTGCTGTGATCGATGTACGCCGCCGACGACTCGACCAGCGTCTGCACTTCACCGGTGGCCTTCATCACTTCGGCGAACCCCGAGGCTGCGATCATGATGAAGCCGATCATCGCCATCATTTTCATGCCTTCGGTGAACAGGTCATCGGTGTCGCGCCATTTGACGATGCCCGACACCGAGAAAATCAGGAAGCCGACCAGTGCACCGATAATCATCGAATCCAGCAGCAACTGAATGATGAACGCCGCCGCGATGGCCACACCGGCGACCATCAGGCTCAGCGGGTTGTATTGCACCGCCACTTGCTCGACTTGTTCGATCTTTGCCAGGTCGTAGACACGCTTCTTGCGGTAGCTGACAAACGCGATCAGCAGGCCCGCCACCATGCCCAGGGCTGGAATGCCCATGGCGTGGGTCACATTGATGCCGCTGATGTCCACACCGCTGCGGGCGACGTTGGCCAGCAGGATCTCATTGAGGAAGATGTTGCCGAAGCCCACCGGCAGGAACATGTAGGGCGTGATCAAGCCGAAGGTCATGACGCAGGCGATCAGGCGACGGTCCAATTGCAGCTTGGTCAGCACATAAAGAAGCGGTGGCACCAGCAACGGAATGAACGCGATATGGATCGGCAGGATGTTCTGCGAGGCGATGGCCACGACCCAGAGCAGGCCAATCAGCAGCCATTTGACCTGGCCACCGCCGCTGGCGTGCTGGCGATCGACCATCGCCAGGGCCTTGTCGGCCAGCGCATGGGCCATGCCGGACTTGGCAATCGCCACGGCGAAAGCGCCGAGCAAAGCGTAGGACAACGCCACCGTCGCCCCGCCACCGAGGCCGCTGTTGAAAGCCTTGAGCGTCGCCTCGATACCCAGGCCGCCGGTCAGACCACCGACCAGCGCGCCGACGATCAGGGCGATCACCACATGCACACGGGACAGGCTGAGTACCAGCATGATGCCGACCGCGGCAATTACTGCATTCATTGTCATACCTCTGGGCAAGCGAAAAGAGTCCGTCCGGCAGTCTGCGTGAGCCGCCAGCGGATAAAAGGAATGGGTCTTATTAGAGGGCGCGCACTTTGCCGTAGACCGGGCGCGGTGTCAAAGCAGTAGAGCTCAGACTGCCCCCCCTGTGGCGAGGGAGCTTGCTCCCGCTCGGCTGCGCAGCAGTCGCAGACCCGGGACAAGAGGTGGGTCTGGAGAACGGAAATCTCAGGTTTCAGGGCCGCTTCGCGCCCCAACGGGAGCAAGCTCCCTCGCCACAAATGCGGTAACAAGTCTTATTTGAACGTTTGAATAAAGAAAACCCGATCGCGGCCGTTACAGGGCAAAGTCTCAGATATTTATCGAATAAGGACGCCTCCATGTCGCTCAGACAACTTTCCATCCAATGGAAAATCACCCTGCTGGCCGGGCTGTGCCTGGCGGGCATCGTGACCCTGCTGGTGGGTCTTTCGCTGTATCGCATGGAGCACAGTTCCGCGCTGGTGAAAGCCTCGAGCATGGAGATGCTGACCGAAGCGGCCGAGGCGCGGATCGAGTCCCAGGGCGAAAACCAGGCGCTGGGGATTCGCCAGCAGTTCATGGACGCCTATCAGTACGGCCACGGTTTCTCGCGGCAGGTGCTGTTCCTGCGTGACCAGGCCGAAAAGCGCTTTCTTGATGCCTTCGACCTGCGCGAAGACCTGACCCGCCAGGTCAAGTCGGCCCTGCAGGCCAATCCGGAGCTGCTCGGCCTGTCCCTGGTGTTCGAGCCCAACGGGCTGGACGGCAAGGACGAACTGTTCGCCGGCCAGGCCGAACTGGGCAGCAACGACAAGGGCCGTTTCGCCCTCTACTGGTCGCAGCCGACACCGGGCAAGGTGACCTCGATGGCGCTACCGGAAAAGGACATGGCCGACACCAGCACCGGCCCCAGCGGCGAAGCGGCCAACGCCTGGTTTACCTGCCCGCGCACCACGCTCAAGCCCTGCGTGATCGAGCCCTACTTCTATGAGATCGACGGCCAGAGCGTGCTGATGACCAGCATCGTTTTCCCGCTGATGGTCAACGGCAAAGTCATCGCCTCGCTGTCGGTGGACATCAACCTCAACAGCCTGCAAGCGGTCAGCCTGGGCGCAAGCAAGAAACTCTACGACGGCCAGACCAGTGTCAGCATTATCAGCCCGGCCGGTTTGCTCGCCGGCTACAGCCCGGACGCCAGCAAACTCAGCCAGCGCCTGGATGCCGTGGACAAGGCCAGCGGTGCCGAACTGCTGCGCATGCTCGGCGCCAGCAGCAAAACCGCCAGCCTGCACAGCAATCAACAGCTGAAAGTACTGGCACCCTTCCAGCCGATTCCCGGCGGCAAATCCTGGGGCGTGCTGCTCGACGTGCCGGAGAAAGTCCTGGTCGGCCCCGCCGAAGCCCTGAAAAAGCAACTCGATGACAGCAACACCGCCGGCACGCTGGTCGAACTCGGCCTGGGGGTACTCGCCGCGCTGCTGGGCTTGGTGCTGGTATGGCTGATGGCACGTAGCGTGACCAAACCGATTCTCGGCGTGGCACACATGCTCGAAGACATCGCCAGCGGCGAAGGTGACCTGACCCGCCGCCTGGCTTACGACAAGAAGGACGAACTGGGCCAGCTGGCCGGCTGGTTCAACCGTTTCCTCGACAAGCTGCAACCGATCATTGCCGAAGTGAAACGCTCGGTGCAGGACGCCCGCAGCACCGCGGACCAGTCGTCCGCCATCGCCACCCAGACCAGCGCCGGCATGGAGCAGCAATACCGTCAGGTGGATCAGGTCGCCACTGCCTCCCACGAGATGAGCGCCACCGCCCAGGACGTCGCCCGCAGCGCCGCGCAAGCGGCCCATGCCGCACGGGATGCCGATCAGGCGACCCGTCAGGGCCTGACCGTGATCGACCGCACCACCACCAGCATCGACAACCTCGCCGCCGACATGAGCGCGGCGATGGTTCAAGTCGAAGGCCTGGCAGCCAACAGCGAGAAGATCGGCACAGTACTGGAAGTGATCCGCGCGATTGCCGAACAAACCAACCTGCTGGCCCTCAACGCCGCGATCGAAGCGGCCCGTGCCGGTGAGGCCGGGCGCGGCTTTGCCGTGGTGGCCGATGAAGTGCGCAACCTGGCGCGGCGCACCCAGGAATCCGTCGAAGAAACCCGTGTGGTGATCGAACAACTGCAAAACGGTACGCAGGAGGTGGTGGGTTCGATGAACAACAGCCATCGTCAGGCCCAGGGTAGCGTCGAGCAGGTTGGCCAGGCCGTGACGGCGCTGCGCCAGATCGGCGACGCGGTGACCGTGATCAACGACATGAACATGCAGATCGCCAGTGCCGCCGAAGAGCAAAGCGCGGTGGCCGAGGAGATCAACAACAACGTCGCGACCATCCGCGACGTGACTGAGTCGCTGTCGGGCCAGGCCAATGAATCGGCGCGAGTCAGCCAGTCGCTCAACAGCCTGGCGAACCAGCAGCAGAGTTTGATGGACCAGTTCCGCGTTTAAACCCGCAACTGCAACTTTAACTGTAGGAGCGAGCTTGCTCGCGAAAAACCCGAGGGCGCCGCGGAGAATCAGATTCCCCGCGTCATCGTTGTTGATTTTCGCGAGCGAGCTCGCTCCTACAGGTTTGTGTGCCTCCAGCATGATGGCGAGTGGATATCTAGCAGAACCTGATTATGCTTCAGGGAACCTCGCAGCAATCAGCAACGTCAACTTCAAAGCAAGCTTTGCGTAGTCCGACGACTTCAGCCCCAGGGCCAGGGTGCGGCAACATTTGAGAGGTGCTCCGGCCTACAACAATAACAACGGAGAACACTCATGGCGGCCATCGACAACACCACCACGGGCAGCACGCCCAACCGCGGCATCACGAGGGAGGAACGCAAGGTTATCTTCGCCTCATCCCTGGGCACCGTGTTCGAATGGTATGACTTCTACCTGTACGGCTCCCTCGCGGCGATCATCGCCAAGCACTTCTTCGCCGGCGTCAACGAGACGACTTCCTTCATCTTCGCCCTGCTCGCCTTCGCCGCCGGCTTCGCTGTTCGGCCCTTCGGCGCCATCGTGTTCGGTCGGCTGGGCGACATGATCGGACGCAAACATACGTTCCTCATCACCATCGTGATCATGGGTGTCTCGACGGCGGTGGTGGGCTTGCTGCCCGGCTATGCGAGCATCGGCGTGGCCGCTCCGGTCATCCTGATCAGCCTGCGCCTGCTGCAAGGCCTGGCCTTGGGCGGCGAGTACGGCGGAGCAGCGACCTACGTGGCCGAACATGCACCGAAGGGCAAGCGCGGCTTCTTCACTTCGTGGATTCAGACGACTGCGACACTCGGCCTGTTTCTGTCGCTGCTGGTGATCCTCACCTGCCGCACCGTCCTCGGCACCGAAGCCTTCGAGGCCTGGGGCTGGCGGATTCCGTTCCTGCTGTCGATCCTGTTGCTGATCGTCTCGGTGTACATCCGCCTGCAACTGAGCGAGTCGCCGGTGTTCTTGAAAATGAAAGCCGAAGGCAAGGCCTCCAAGGCGCCTCTGACCGAGTCATTCGCTCGCTGGGACAACCTCAAGATCGTGATCATGGCCCTGCTCGGCGGCACCGCCGGCCAGGCCGTGGTCTGGTACACCGGACAGTTCTATGCGCTGTTCTTCCTGCTGCAGACCCTGAAGATCGACCCGCAGACGGCCAACTTGCTGATTGCCGGCTCGCTGCTGATCGGTACACCGTTCTTCGTCATTTTTGGCAGCCTGTCCGATCGCATCGGGCGCAAGGGCATCATCATGGCCGGCTGCATTCTAGCGGCCGCGACCTATTTCCCGATCTTCCATGCGCTGACCCAATACGGTAACCCCGACGTGTTCATTGCGCAGGAGAAGAACCCGGTCACGGTCATCGCCAATCCCGACCAGTGTTCGTTCCAGTTCGACCCGGTGGGCAAGGCCAAATTCACCAGTTCCTGTGACCTGGCCAAGACCGTGTTGGCCAAAAGGGCCATCCCCTACAAGAACGTGAGCGCCGAGCCGGGCGCTGTTGCGCAGGTGCGCATTGGCGAGAAAGTGATCGAGAGCTTCGAGGGCACCGGCATCCCGGCCGCCGACTTCAAGGCGAAAAACGACGCCTTTACCGCCACCCTCGCCACCGCCCTCAAGGACGCCGGTTACCCCGAGAAGGCCGACCCGGCCAAGACCAACTACCCGATGGTGCTGCTGCTCCTGACCATCCTGGTGATCTACGTGACCATGGTCTACGGCCCGATTGCCGCCTGGCTGGTGGAATTGTTCCCGGCGCGTATCCGCTACACCTCGATGTCACTGCCCTATCACATCGGCAATGGCTGGTTCGGTGGCTTCCTGCCGACGGTGGCGTTCGCCATGGTGGCGGCCACGGGGGACATCTACTACGGGCTGTGGTATCCGATCGTCATCGCGGTGATGACGGCTGTGCTGGGCATCTTCTTCATGCCGGAAACCAAGGATCGGGAGATTCATCACACCTGAGGTAGACACAAATCACTGTAGGAGCGAGCTTGCTCCGGGCGGCGTTCCGACGATGAACGCAAGGGCGCCGCGGTGAATCAGAAAGGGCGCGTCATCGTTAACGATCATCGCGAGCAAGCTCGCTCCTACAGGACGGCGATTATCTGTGTTTGGGCAATTCGATGACCACCTTCAACCCGCCCCACTCGCTGTCCAGCAACGACAGTTTGCCGCCCCAGCTATCGACGATGTCGCGCACGATCCCCAGCCCCAGGCCATGCCCCTCTGTTTGCTCATCCAGCCGCGTCCCTCGACTGAACACCTGATCACGACGCTCTGCGGGGATGCCCGGGCCGTCATCTTCGACACTGAGCTCAAACCCGCCCGCCGTTTCGACCACACTCACGCGAACCTCGGCATCCGCCCATTTGCAGGCGTTATCCAGCAGGTTGCCCAACAGTTCCAGCAGGTCCTCACGATCCCAGGGCAATTGCAGGCCGGTCGGTGCGCGGTAGCTCAGCGCCAGGTGTTCGCCATGGATCATGTTCAGGGTTGCCAGCAATCCGGGGAGTTCGCCATCGCAATCGAACAACGCACCGGGCAACGCATCGCCGGACAACCGTGCGCGATTGAGTTCGCGATTGAGTCGCTGCTGGACTTGCTCCAGTTGCTCCTTGAGGACTTTGCGCAGTTTCGGGTGCGCGTCCAGTTGCTCGCTTGAAGCCAGGCTCAACAGCACCGCCAGCGGCGTTTTCAAGGCGTGACCGAGGTTGCCCAAGGCATTGCGTGAGCGCTTGAGGCTGTCTTCGGTGTGGGCCAGCAAATGGTTGATCTGCGCCACCAAGGGTTCCAGTTCCACCGGCACCCGGTCATCGAGTTGCGAGCGCTGGCCCTGTTGCAACTGCGCAATCTGCTCGCGGGCCTGTTCCAGCGGGCGCAAGGCACGGCGCACGGTGATCCGTTGCAGCAATAGAATCAGCAGCAGCCCGGTCAAACCCAGGCCCAAGCCGATCTGCTGCATACGCCTGAAGCTTTCGCGTATTGGCGTGTAATCCTCGGCGACGCTGATGGAAATCGGCAGTCCCAGACGTCGATAGTCCGTACGCAATACCAGCAACTGTTGCCCTTCCGGCCCCAGTTGCAGGTTGTCCTGCAGGCCGGGTTGATCGAGCGCCGGCAGTTCCTGATCCCATAACGAACGGGAACGCCAATGGCCGTCGGCGAAATCAATGCGAAAATAATGCCCGGAAAACGGCCGCTGATAGGCTGGCGACAGACGTCGCTCATCCAGTTGCAAACCCTGCGGCCCGCGCACCAGTGCCGCCAGCAGGTTCTCGCTGTCATTGCGCAGCCCGGCTTCGAGGTAGCGCTGCAAACCCATTTCGAACAGCCACAGGCTGGTTTGCGCCAGCACCAGGCCAACGACCACCATCACGCTGATCAGGCCCAGGCTCAAGCGACGCTGGATCGATCTCACCGGGCTTGCCCGCCGAACAGGTAGCCCTGGCCGCGACGGGTTTCAATCACACTTTTGCCAAGCTTGCGGCGCAAGTGGTTGACGTGGACCTCCAGCACATTGGAATCGCGTTCGGTTTCACCGTCGTAGAGGTGTTCGGCGAGATGGCTTTTGGAGAGGATCTGCTCGGGGTGCAGCATGAAATACCGCAACAGGCGAAACTCCGCGGCGGTCAGCTGAATGTCCGCACCCTCGCGAACAACGCACTGGCGCCCTTCGTCCAGATGCAACCCGGCGGCCTGGAGCGTCGGCTGGTTGACCTGGCCATGGGAGCGGCGCAACAACGCCTGGATGCGCAAGAACAGCTCTTCGGGATGAAAGGGTTTGGTCAGGTAATCGTCGGCGCCGGCCTTGAGGCCTTCGATGCGCTCGGCCCAGGAACCACGGGCCGTCAGGATCAACACCGGCGTGACCAGCCCCGCCGCACGCCATTGCGCCAGCACCTCAAGCCCCGGCACGCCTGGCAAACCGAGATCGAGGATGATCAGGTCGTAAGGTTCGGTACTGCCCTGATGCACCGCATCGCGACCATCGGCCAGCCAGTCCACCGCATAACCCTGGCGGTTGAGGCCGGCCAGCAGTTCGTCGGCCAGGGGCACATGGTCTTCCACCAGAAGCAAACGCATGGATCAGTCTTCCTTGTCTTTGAGTAAACGGCCGGTGGTGGCGTCGATGTCCAGCTCGCGAACCACGCCTTCAGGGGTCAGCAACTCGACTTCATAAATGTAGACGTCATGCTTCTCTTCGAGCTCGGCTTCCAGCAGTTTCGCGCCGGGGTAACGATCCATCGCCTGCTGCAGCAATTGCTCCAGCGGCAGGATCACGCCCTGCTGACGCAGGCGCAGCGCTTCATCCTGGTCCAGGTCGCGGGCCATCACGACCGAACAAAATGCCAGGAGCACCAGCGCCATCCGGCTGCCGGTGCATCGATTGAATAAAAACACCTTCATTACGAATCCTGATGATCCTTGAGAACCTGCCCGCTGACAGCGTCTAATTCCAGATCCCAGTCGATGCCCTGGGGATCGCGCAGCTCTACCTTGTACAAGTACTTGCCGTAATGCTGTTCCAGCTCGGATTCATTGACGGTGGAACCCGGATGCCTGGCCAATGCGTTGGCGTTGAGGGTCTCGAACGACACAATGGTACCAGCGTCGCGCAATCTCAGCGCTTCATCCGGGCCAAGTTCGCGGGCGTGGGCGAAGCTCGCGATCATGCCGATGATGGACGCGGTGAACAGGGCTGTCAGGGTTTTCATGGGTGGCTCCGTATTTCTTCAGGTCTTGCCTGTGAGCGACACCTTAACCGGATGAACTTAATTGAAACTGAATGGCCATCACTGCCACCCCCAAGCCAGCTCCTACAGGGGTTGCGTATAATTCCTCCGCTGGCCACACATCGAGACCGCAATGACCGCCATCCACATCAAACTCCCTTCCCTGACCCTCAAGGCCGGTCCGCGTGCCTTTGCGCACATCCGCGCCAATGGCCTGAACGCCACCGAGGTCGGCACCCTGCCCGGCGCTGCCGGTGGACCGAAGGCGCTGGGGATTCAAGGTCTGGACCTGGCACTGTTCGGCGAGTGGCTGCCGGCCGCACCGCGGGAACGCTCGCTGATTGGTGCATCGGTGGGTTCCTGGCGCTTCGCCAGCGCCTGCCTGCCGGACGCCGCCGAGGGCATCCGGCGTCTCGGGCAGCTGTACACCGAGCAGAATTTCGCCAAGGGCGTGACCATGGCGCAGATCAGCCAGAGCTCCCAGCGCATGCTCAATGACCTGCTCGACGGTCGCGATGCCTCGATCCTGGCCAACAGCGATTACCGCCTGAACATCATGGTGGTCAAAAGCCACGGCCTGCTCGCCGACGATCATCGCGGTCGCCTGGGGTTGGGCCTGTCCTCGGTCATCGCCGACAACCTGCGCGGCCGGGCGCGGCTGGCCCGGCACTTCGAACGCCTGATCATCCACGACCCGCGCCTGGCGCCACCGGTCGACGCCTTGAACGACTTCCCGTCGCGCTTCGTCGCCCTCAATGCCGGCAATTTGCGCCAGGCCCTGCTGGCTTCGGGCTCGATTCCGATGGTGATGCAAGGCGTGCGCGACCTGCCGGGTGCCGGCGCCGGCACTTTCCGCGACGGCGGCCTGCTGGATTACCACCTGGACCTGCCTTACAGCGGCAACGACATCGTGCTTTACCCGCATTTCACCGACCGGGTGATTCCCGGCTGGTTCGACAAGACCCTGCCGTGGCGCCGCGCCTGCCCGGCACGCCTGCAAAACGTGCTGCTGCTGGCGCCGTCGAAGGAGTATCTGGCGCGCCTGCCCTACGGCAAACTGCCTGACCGTAACGACTTCAAGCGCTTCATGGGCGACGCCCCGAGCCGGCAGAAGTACTGGCGCACGACCATGGAGGAAAGCCGCCGCATGGGCGACGAATTCCTCGAACTGGCCGCCAACGGTCGCCTCGGCGAGCGCTTGCTGACCCTTTAGTCAGGACAAACTGATAAACTCGCCACCTGCCCGAATCGCTGCGGCGAACGCCACCTGAACAGAGCCGAAAACACTGTGGAAATCTTCAAGGAATTTACTTTCGAATCCGCCCACCGCCTGCCCCACGTACCGGACGGCCACAAGTGCGGGCGCCTGCACGGTCACTCGTTCAAAGTGGCAATCCACCTGAGCGGCGACCTCGACCCGCACACCGGCTGGATCCGCGACTTCTCGGAAATCAAGGCGATCTTCAAGCCGCTGTATGAGCGTCTGGATCACAATTACCTGAACGACATTCCCGGCCTGGAAAACCCGACCAGCGAAGTGTTGGCCAAGTTTATCTGGCAGGAATTGAAGCCCCTGCTGCCGGAGCTCAGCGCGATCCGTATCCACGAGACGTGCACCAGCGGTTGCATCTATCGCGGTGAGTAATTCAGACATCACCAATAACCTGTGGGAGCTTGCTCGCGAAAGCGGTGTGTCAGACGACATGTACAGTGACAGACACTCCCTCTTCGCGAGCAGGCTCGCTCCCACATTTTGAACTGGCGGGGATTGCCGATGCCGAGCTAACGTAGGGATATCGTCTACACGGTTCTCTATAAGGACTCACCCGATGCACATCATCAACGCCCGTCTGCGCAACCAGGAAGGCCTGCATGAGTTGAACCTGGAAAACGGCCTGATCAGCAGCATCGCCCGCCAGACCGAGGCTCCGACCCTGGGCCCTGGCGATCTGGATGCCTGCGGCAACCTGGTAGTGCCGCCCTTTGTCGAGCCGCACATCCACCTCGACGCGACCCTGACCGCCGGCGAGCCGCGCTGGAACATGAGCGGCACGCTGTTCGAAGGCATCGAATGCTGGGGCGAGCGCAAGGCGACCATCACCCAGGAAGACACCAAGGCCCGGGCGAAGAAAACCATCCAGGCCCTCGCCGCCCACGGCATCCAGCATGTGCGCACTCACGTCGACGTCACCGACCCGCAACTGACCGCGCTCAAGGCCATGCTCGAAGTGCGCGAGGAAAGCCGGCACCTGGTCGATCTGCAAATCGTCGCGTTCCCTCAGGAAGGCATCGAGTCGTACCACAATGGTCGCGAGTTGATGGAAGAAGCGATCCGCATGGGCGCCGATGTGGTCGGTGGCATCCCACATTTCGAGTACACCCGTGATCAGGGCGTCAGCTCGGTGAAGTTCCTCATGGACCTGGCCGAGCGCAGCGGTTGCCTGGTGGACGTGCATTGCGACGAAACCGACGACCCGCATTCGCGCTTCCTTGAAGTGCTCGCTGAAGAGGCCCGCAGCCGCGGCATGGGTTCGCGGGTGACGGCCAGCCACACCACCGCCATGGGCTCCTACGACAACGCTTACTGCGCCAAACTGTTTCGCCTGCTCGGGCACTCCGGCATCAGCTTTGTCTCCTGCCCCACTGAAAGCATTCACCTGCAAGGGCGCTTTGATAATTTCCCGAAACGCCGGGGCGTGACCCGGGTCAACGAGTTGCTGGAAGCGGGCATGAACGTGTGCTTCGGCCAGGATTCGATCGTCGATCCGTGGTATCCGCTGGGCAATGGCAATATTTTGCGGGTACTGGAAGCCGGGCTGCACATCTGCCACATGCTCGGTTATCGCAACCTGCAGAGCGCGCTGGACCTGGTGACGGACAATAGCGCCAGAGCCATGAACCTCGGCGAGCGCTATGGCCTGGAGCGCGGGCGGCCGGCGAATCTGCTGATTCTGTCGGCGGAGAGTGATTACGAAGTGATCCGCAGCCAGGGGTTGCCACTGTATTCGATACGCGAGGGCAAGGTGTTGATGAAGCGGACGATGCCGGTGGTGGAGTTCGCTGGACTGAGCTGAGTCTGGTGTTGACCGGGCGGACGCCATCGCTAGCAAGCCAGTTCCTACAGGGGATTTGTGGACGACACCGATCCACTGTAGGAGCTGGCTTGCCAGCGATGGCTATATCACATTCAATCCACCATTCGAGCCGTACCAAACAGACTGACCCGACTCAACTCCCCCCGTTCCTCTTCCAGCAAAATCGGCGCCGTGCCACCGGGCATCGTCACCCTCACCTCCCCGGCACTGACCCAACCCACCCGCCACGCCGCACTGGCCACCGCACTGGCGCTGGTCCCCGAGGACGCCGTCGGCCCCTCGCCCCGCTCGAACACCCGCGCGGCGATATGCCCTTCGGACAAGCGCATCGCCCATTGCAGATTGATCCCCGCCGGGCACGGTTTGCCTGCACCGACCGGCATGGCGTAGGCGATTCGCGTCAGCCCCTCACCCAATCCTGCTTCTCGCATCTGCTCGTTGCTCGGCAGATCCTCGGCACTGTCCACCAGTGTCACGCAATGGGGATTGCCGACCCGCGCGAACTGGCTGCGTGACCATGCGCCATTGAGTGCCGCCAATGGTTCAACGTGGCTGAGTTCACGACCGTTGAACACCACAGCTTCAACCCCGTGGGCACTGACCGCCGACGGCCCGAACCCGAGCTGCCCCAGATCGAGCCAGAAACCGCACACGCCATCGACCTCTGCGGCTTTCACTGAAGTCTGCCCCGGCGAAGGCGTATCAGCCTTGTCATGGTGAACCCTGAGCAGACAGGCTTCGTTCTCCGGCAATAGCCCTTGATCGCTCAATGCCTGGGAAAAGATCGCCAGCCCGTTGCCGCTGCGCTCGGCCAGGGTGCCGTCTGTGTTGACGATCAACAGATCAAAGGGTGGCGACGACTGGAAGGGCCCGACCAGCAAACCGTCACTGCGATGATCCTTGCTGCCGGGTGGTTGAGTGCCAGGCGCCCAGCTACAGCACGCCTCGATGGCCGCGAGCGCCCAGGCTTCCAGGGTTTGCGCGGCCTGGCTGGCCTGATCGGGCAAATCGATGCCCTGACGGCGCAATTCTTCGGGCGCTACCACGATGTAAATATTGCCCCGTGCATCGTACCGCTGCGCCATGGCGCCCTCCGTGTGTCATTGGAATGGCTCAACATATCGCGAAACACACCGGCGCTGTGCAACGATGTTGCCCTGTCTGACCGCAAAACTTTCCGGGCACTGATCGAACCCTCGCCGGTCGATCACTGTCCGTTGAGGACGCGACGCTTTCTGCCAAGGATTGTTATGACCAGCCTCAATAGCCAAACCACCTTCGTTCCCGGTCGCCTGGAACAGATGTCCACGCGCATCGCCTTTTTCATCGCCGGGTTCGGCATCGCCGCGTGGGCGCCGCTGGTGCCCTATGCCAAGGCTCGGGCCGGGCTGGATGAAGGCACCCTGGGACTGTTGCTGCTGTGCCTGGGTGTGGGTTCGATTCTGGCGATGCCACTGGCCGGGATCCTGGCCACGCGCTTCGGTTGCCGGCGGGTGACGACCGGCGGGACCTTGCTGATCTGCGCCGCCCTGCCGCTGCTGGCGACGGTGTCGTCGATGCCGGCCCTGATCACCGCGTTGTTCATGTTCGGCGCCGGCCTCGGCACCGTGGATTCGACGGTCAACTTGCAAGCGGTGATCGTCGAGCGCGCCAGTGGCAAAAACATGATGTCGGGGTTCCATGGCCTGTTCAGCCTCGGCGGGATTGTCGGCGCGGCGGGTGTCAGCGGCTTGCTTGGCCTGGGGATTTCACCGTTGGGGGCCACGCTGGTGGTGATCGTGCTGCTGCTGATCGCGCTGGCCAAGGCCGTACCGCACCTGTTGCCCTACGGCAGCGAGAGATCGGGACCGGCGTTCGCGGTGCCCCATGGCATCGTCCTGTTCATCGGCGGCATGTGCTTTATCGTATTCCTTGCCGAAGGCGCGGCGCTGGACTGGAGCGCCGTGTTCCTGGCCCAGGAACGTGGCATCGACACAGCCTATGCTGGACTCGGCTATGCAGCATTTGCCTTGACCATGACGGCCGGGCGGTTGACCGGTGACAACATCGTACGGCGGTTGGGCGCGACGCGGGTGATCGTGTTCGGCGGGCTGACGGCCGCCGCCGGTTTGTTCCTGGCGACATTCGCATCGAGCTGGGAGGCGGCGCTGGTGGGTTACGCGCTGCTCGGTGCCGGTTGCTCGAACATCGTGCCGGTGCTGTACACCGCGGTCGGCAAGCAGACGGTCATGCCCGAGAGCGTCGCCGTGCCGGCCATTACCACCCTGGGGTATGCGGGCATCCTGGCAGGCCCCGCCGTGATCGGCTTCATCGCCCATGGCAGTAGTCTGAGTTTTGCCTTTGCCTTGATGGCGGTGCTGCTGGTGGCGGTGGCGATTGGCGGGAGAGTGTTGAAGGTCTGAAAAGCATCGCTGGCAAGCCAGCGCCTACAAGGGATCCTGCGAACACATTATTTGTGTACGCCACTGATCAACTGTAGGAGCTGGCTTGCCAGCGATGAAGTGCACTCGGTCTATCAGAACCCGACACTGGCCTGCACGAAGAACGTGCGCGGCGCGCCGACGTACATGCCCGAGTTGTTGTCGCTGGAACGAGTGAAGTACTGCTTGTCGAAGATGTTTTTCACCCCGGCGCCCAGTTTCAGGTTCGACACCTGCGGACCGAAGTCATAGCCGCCACGGACGTTCCAGGTCACGTAACCCGGAATGTCACCGTACTGGCCGTCGGCGGTGCCTTCGGTGATGTAGTTGTTGCTGAAACTACCGTCGGCATTCACCGCGACGCCTGGCGAGCGCTGCTTGGACTGGGCGAAGGCGTCGAGGTTGTAAGTCCAGCGGTTGATGTCATAACGCAGCCCCGCAGTCGCTACCTGACGCGAGTAGAACGGCAGGTCACGGCCCTTGAAGTCTGGAATATCGCCTTCATAGACAGCGCGGGTGTAGGTGTAACCGGCATTGGCGGTCAGGCCGTCGAGGCGCGGGTCCAGTGCTGCCATGTCGTAGTGCACCGACGCCTCGATGCCGCGGTGCGTGGTCGCGCCAAGGTTGGTCCAGCCCACATCGTTGCTGATGTATTGCAGTTCGTCGTCGAAGTCGATGTAGAACAGCGTCACCTCACCGCCCCACACGTCATCGTTGTAGCGCGTACCGATTTCGTAGGTCTTGGCCTTTTCCGGCTCCAGGCCGTTGGCGGTGTTGTCGCCAATACCGCCCTGACCCAATTGGAAATACTGCAACGCGCCGAACGAGGTTTCGTAGTTGGCGAACAGTTTCCAGGCATCGGACATGTGATACATCACGCTCAGGGCCGGCAGCGGCTCGTTGCTTTCGATGCTGCGGTTCTTCTCCGGCACGCGCTTGCCCGCGGTGTCGAGCACCGGGCGGTCGTGCCAGTCGGTGCTGATGTGTTCGAAACGGATGCCCGGCGTGACGGTCCAGTTGCCGACGTCGATCTTGTTGTCGACATAGACCGAGTTGGCTTCGGTACCACCGGTGCGGTCCTGGAACACATGACCATCAGACGTCGGGGTAACCACCGGCACGTTGTTGACCAGGGCCAGACGGCTCGACTGCTCGTGCATGGCTTCTTTCAGGTAACGGTAACCGACGCTGACTTCCTGGGTGGTCGGGCCGACATCGAACACGTGGGACACCCGGGGCTCGATGCCGAGGGTGTAGTAAGTGCGCGGATAAGAGCTGAGGGTCTTCTGGTCACGGGCGGCGATGGTGCTGCCACGAAAACTGTCGGTGTAGTAGGTCAGCACTTCGGCCTGGGTGCGATCGTCGATTTGCCGAATCCACTTGAACGACACATCTTTGCGGCGGCCGCTGAAGTTGTCGTAGTCGCGCACCGACTGGAACGGGTCGGCATCGTACTGCGCCTGGGTCAGACCGCCGGGCATGTCGGCCTTGGCGTCGTAGTAGTGGAAGTTGAGGCTGAAATCGTCGACATCGGTGGGTGCCCAATGGGTCTTGAGGATCACGTCGTCGATGTCGTTGCCGTTGTTGCTTTCACGGTAACCGTTGCCGTTCACGCCGGAGTACAACAGCGCCACGCCCATGCCGTTGTCGGCGGTGCCGCCCATGAACGCGGTGTCGATGTGCTTCCAGCCACCGTGCTGCGACGTTTCCAGGGTAGTGCCGATTTCAGCCGAAGCTTGTTCCGGGATCGCGCGGGTCACGAAGTTGATCACGCCACCCACGTTTTGTGGTCCGTAGCGTACAGAACCGGCACCGCGCACCACGTCGATGCTGTCGAGGTTGCCGGAGGAAATCGGCGCCATGGACAGCTGCGGCTGACCGTAGGGAGCGAAGGCTGCCGGGACACCGTCGATCAGCACGGTAGAGCGAGGCGACAGGCGCGAGGTCAGGCCGCGCACGCCGACGTTGAGGGAAATATCGCTGCCACCCGTGCCGTTGGCGTCCTGCACTTGCACACCCGGCACGCGTTTCAACACGTCGCCGACGTTCATCGCGCCCTGCTCGATCATGGCTTCGCGACGAACCACCGTCCGCGCGCCCGGGTGGTTCTGCACCACGGCGGCATCGGCATCACCGAGCCAGTCACCGACCACCTTGATGTCGGTCACGCCCAGTTCCAATGGACCGTTGGCCGCCGAAGCCGGCGCAGGCATCAACGTCACCGAACCTTCATCGATCTGGTATTGCAGGCCGCTGCCTTGCAGCAACTGGCGCAGCGCGTCTTCCGGGGAAAGGTTGCCATCCACCGCCGGAGCCTGTTTGCCGGCAACCAGTTCAGGGCTGAAGAACACCTGAAGCGAGGTTTGCTGGCCCAACTGACTCAGGGCCTGTCCCAAGGGTTGCGCCGGGATGTGAATGCCATCGGCGGCAAAGGCCTGGGGCAGCGCAACGTTGACCGCCAGCGCAAGGGCCAACGGCAACCAGGGGAGTTTGTTGTTTTTAGCGGTGGAGTTTTTCACGTCGAACGTAGTCCTGTGGATCGCAAGAGTGTGCGCTTGTTAATGCAAACCAGTTGCAGTTGAACAGGAAGACGATGAACTCGAAAAAAACCTGAATTTTATTTAGAAATAATTTCCTGGCTGCCGTCGCCAAGGGTGCGCACGGCCACCGGCAGGATGTTCGGCAAGGCCTTGAGCAGCGCGTCGGTATTGTCGGATTTGAACACGCTGGTCAGGCGCAGATTGCCCACCGCTGCGCTTGCGACCTTCAGCGGCTTCTCCCGATAACGCGAGACCTGCTCGGCGACGTCGGCCAGGCTGGCGTTGTTGAAAACCAGTTTGCCACTGCGCCAGGCGGTCATTTCCGCCGGGTTGACCGCGTAGGCGGCGGCAACCTTGCCCCGGGCATCGACGTGGCTGCCAAGGCCTGCGGTCAGATTGATGAAGTCGTTGTCGGCGGCGTCGCGTCCCTGGACCCTGACGGTGCCCTGCTCCACCACCACCCGGGTTTCGCTGGCGCCGCGACGCACATCGAAACGGGTGCCGGTGACCGTGACCTTGCCGCTGCCCGCCGCGACCACGAAAGGCCGGTTGGTGTCGTGCTCGACGCTGAACATCGCTTCGCCTTCGCTCAGCTCAACGTTGCGTCGGTCCTGTTCAAAGCGCACCTGAATTCGGCTGCGGCTGTCCAGGTCCACCACCGAACCGTCCGGCAACGCCACTTGGCGCCGCTCATTCAGGGTCGTTGAAAACTCGGCGGTATAAGGCGCCGGATGATTCAGAGCGCTGAACAAGCCCAGCCCGAACGCCACCGCGAGCACGCTGGCGGCGACTGCATAACGCAGCACGGGACGAGATTTTTTCAGGGCTGGCGGGGTTTCGCACAGGGCACGCAGACGCGCCGCCGGCACCAGGTCGGCGGCGCGCCACAGATCCTGGAGCATTTCGAATTCGTTTCGGTGTTGGGGGTGTTCGTCCAGCCAGGCCTGAAACCGGTGACGCAGTTCGACATCGACGGCAGGCTCCTGCAAACGCACAAACCATAGCGCCGCATCGTCGCGAACCGTAGTTTGCCCGCACGCACAATCACGAGTATCCATCATGGAAGTTCCTGTTTGGCTGGGGAGGAGAAGGCAGGGGCAATCATGACTGCAACCCGTCCAGGCGATCACGCAGATGCCGAAGCGTGCGGATCATATACTTTTCCACCATGTTCTTGGACAGTCCAAGGCGTTCGGCGATTTCGGCCTGGGTCAGGCCTTCGATTTTCTGCCAGACAAACACCTTGCGGCAGTTGACCGGCAGTTCGGTGAGCGCCCGCTCGATGGAATCCGCCAACTGGATCGCGTGCATGAAATGCTCCGGGTCGCCGGTCGGCGACTCACTGAGATCAACCGCCTCTGACTCCATGGCGCCCCGCCGGTCCTCACGCCGATAACCATCCACGGCAATGTTGCGCGCGGTCTGGTGCAAATACGCCCGAGGCTGTTGCACCGCCGCCGAATCGGACTCAAGCACCCGCACGAAGGTGTCGTGGGCCAGGTCCTCGGCCTGCTGACGGTTTCTCAGGCGACGGGTCCAGGTGCCAACCAACTCTTCGTAATGCTCGAAAAAGCCGTGTCTGCGGGGCAGCTTGAGGGTCATTGCGGTGTGCTGTGGAGACGGGGCGTGAATAGTAATGCTTCCTATTAACTTGAGGCAATGGTTAGCAGTCCCCCTTGGTCGGGCACTTCGTCCGCTTGCCATTGTGCATTTCGTCAGCAAAGCTGGATGGCGGCACGCAACCAAAGAAATCTGGCAGGCATTCAAAAGCATCCATTGACGAGTTGTAACAAAGTTCAGGAATGCCCGTACCCGGCTTTTCCCCAGGAATTCACACATGTTCAGCTCCAAAGCATCGCCCAAAAGAACCCCGCTTGCCCGGCTCGCGCTGGCCATCACCCTGAGCACCCTCGGCCTGCCTTTCTGGGCGGGCAATGCCCAGGCCCACGGCGGTCACGCCGACATGGTGCCGCTGCAGGCGGGTCTTGAGGAATTTGGTGCCACGGTGAAATGGGACGATTACGCCAACCTGTTCACCATTGCCAAGGACGGGGTCTATCTCAAGGTCAAGCCCAACAGCAAAGTGGCGATGCTCAACGGCAAGCGTATCGAGCTGACGGTGCCGGTGGTGTTCAAGGATCACACCGCGTTCATGTCCACCGACTTCATCAACCAGGTGTTCCAGTCCGGGCTGGACAAGACCTTCGTCGTCGAGACCCGCCCCAACCCGCTCAATCCCCTGAGCGCGGCTGAAATCACCACGGCCGTGGACATCGTCAAGCAATCGGAAAACTACAAACCTGGTTTGCGCTTCACCGAAGTCTCGATCAAGGCGCCACCGAAGGATCAGGTGTGGAACTTCGTGTTTACCGGGCAGAACGTCACCCAGCCGCGTGAGGCCTCGATCGTGGTACTCGACGGCAAGCACGTGATCGAAGCGCTGGTGGATCTGGACACTAAACAACTGAAGTCCTGGAAGCCGATCGAAGGCGCCCACGGCATGGTGCTGCTGGACGATTTCGCCACGGTGCAATCGGCCGTTGAAAACAGTCCGGAATACGCCCAGGCCCTGGCTAAGCGCGGCATCAATGACGTGAAGAAGGTCGTGGCCACGCCGCTGACCGTCGGTTACTTCGACGGCAAGGACGGGCTGGCGCAAGACAAGCGCCTGCTGAAAATCGTCAGCTACCTCAACACCGATGACGGCAACTACTGGGCGCACCCGATCGAAGGCCTGGTGGCAATTGTCGACCTGGAACAGAAGAAACTGATCAAGATCGAAGACGAAGCGCTCATTCCGGTGCCAATGAAGCCGACGCCCTATGACGGTCGCGGACGCCAGGGCGTGGCGGTCAAACCGCTGGAAATCATCGAGCCCGAGGGCAAGAACTACACCATCAGCGGCAACAGCATTCACTGGCAGAACTGGGACTTCCACGTTCGCCTCGATTCGCGGGTCGGCCCGATCCTGTCCACCGTCACCTACGACGACAAGGGCAAGAAACGCAAAATCATGTACGAAGGCTCGCTGGGCGGCATGATCGTGCCTTACGGCGACCCGGACATCGGCTGGTACTTCAAGGCCTACCTCGACTCCGGCGACTACGGCATGGGCACCCTGACTTCACCGATTGCCCGCGGCAAAGACGCCCCGCAAAACGCCGTGCTGCTGGACGCCACCATCGCCGACTACACCGGCGCACCGACCGCGATCCCGCGCGCCATGGCGGTGTTCGAGCGCTATGCAGGGCCGGAATACAAACACCAGGAAATGGGCCAGCCCAACCTCAGCACCGAGCGTCGTGAACTGGTGGTGCGCTGGATCAGCACCGTGGGCAACTACGACTACATCTTCGACTGGGTCTTCCAGCAGAACGGCACCATCGGCATCGACGCCGGCGCCACTGGCATCGAAGCGGTCAAGGGCGTGAAGTCCAAGACCATGCACGAAGACACCGCCAAGGAAGACACGCGCTACGGCACCCTGCTCGATCACAACATCGTCGGCACCACGCACCAGCACATCTACAACTTCCGCCTCGACATGGACGTGGACGGCGAGCAGAACTCACTGGTGGAAGTGAACCCGGTGGTGCTGCCCAACGACCGTGGCGGCCCGCGCACCAGCACCATGCAGACCGAAACCAAAGTGGTCGGCACCGAGCAACAGGCGGCACAGAAATTCGACCCGTCGACCGTGCGCCTGCTGACCAACTTCAGCAAGGAGAACAAGGTCGGCAACCCGGTTTCCTATCAGCTGATTCCGTATGCCGGCGGCACGCACCCGGTGGCCAAGGGCGCCAACTTCGGCAAGGACGAATGGCTCTACCACCGCCTGAGTTTCATGGACAAGCAGCTGTGGGTGACCCAATACAACCCCGAGGAAAAATACCCGGAAGGCAAGTATCCGAACCGCTCGGACAAAGACTCGGGCCTGGGCCAGTTCACCCAGGACAACCACTCCATCGAGAACACCGACGACGTGGTCTGGCTGACCACCGGCACCACCCACATCGCCCGCGCCGAAGAATGGCCGATCATGCCGACCGAATGGGTGCATGTGCTGCTCAAGCCGTGGAACTTCTTCGATGAAACACCGACGCTGAACCTCAACGCACCGAAGTAACCAGGCAACACACAAGACCTGTGGGGGCAACTCCTGTGGGAGCGAGCTTGCTCGCGATGGCGGCGCGTCAGTCGACATAATTGTCTCTGATACACCGTTATCGCGAGCAAGCTCGCTCCCACAGGTTTAGTGGTGTTCAGGCAACATGCTTGATACCTACCCACCCAACTCCACCCGATCCAACACCCGGTTCACCGCCAGTTCCCCCAACAGGATCACCTGCGCAATCCCCAGCAGGGTATTGCGACTTGTCCCCTCCGTACGATCCGCCAGATCCATGGTCATGACGTTTGCCGATGCCAGTGACTCGCAGGCATGGGCTAGCAGGGTTTCGATGTCGAGTTCCGGATTGACGAAAAACATCGTGCACAGTTTGCGTGGAGTGGCGCGGATGTCGGCGGCTGAGGGGATGCGGTCGGGAGAAATTGAGTCGGAATCTATTGATGAGGATGTCGGATCAGTGTCCGGCGGATTCGGTGTGACCTTGAACATATTTGCAAACTCCTGGATGGAGCCGCGACCACCTGGCTACTAAACGAAGGGTGGCGGCTGTACGCAGGTTAGTAGACCGGGGAGTTAGCATTTACCGGCGCGCCGAAGCGCCCTGCGCACAGCCACCATCGAATACAGGTATATGAATACCTGACTGAAGGGGACGCTATGCACCTTACTAACAACCTAGGGCTACTAAACCCGATCACCGACAATCGGTGACGCGAATCAAGTTACCGAGCGCCCCCCAAGCGCACAAGCCGGCGGATTCTGGAGTATGTGTAGGCAACGACGCAAGGCGCTGTGGCTTTCACGAAGTAACCTTGAGGCCTTTTAAACAAGCAGGTTTTGCGCTCTGGAGTAGCGTTCGACCCGAACGGTTTAACCCGGTCAAATAGCAGCCGCGGCACTGGGCGCCGACAAGATGGCGAACGGTCCTACAGGTTATGGGCGTCAACACTCGGACACATCCTACGAGTGCGCCGGAAGCATCCTATATCAACCTTTTTTTCCTTCCTGAAAGCTGTCGAGCGCTTGAACGGGGATGGAAATGAAGCCTCCCCCAATGTCCCAGGGAGGTCCGTACTTGAACACCATTCTGCCCGTCTTCTTCGACCACAACCGCCACACACTCAAGATCGACCAGCTCGACACCCACCTCGACGTCCTCGCCTTCGAGGGCCATGAGTACCTTAGCCAACCCTACCTCTACCGCATCGAATTCACCGCCAGCGACCTCGATATCGGCGCGGAAAAAATCATCGGCCAGTACGCCGAATTCAGCCTGTACGCCGCCCCCTCCAACGTACCCGTGTTCGACTGGGAAGTGCCCAAGCCACCCACACCGTTGCGCACCCTGTATGGCCGCATCACTGCCTGCCAGCGCCTGTCCAGCTCAATCGACGAAGCCCGCTACGAAGTCACCCTGCAACCGCGCCTGGCCCTGCTCGATCGCGGCCAGCAAACGCGGATCTATCAGCGCCAGTCCGTGCCGGACATCGTCAAAAGCATCCTGCGCGACCGCCATGGTCTCGACACCGGGCACTTTCGCTTCAACCTCAAGCGCGAGTACCCGCCGCGCGAGCAGGTCATGCAGTACCAGGAAAGTGACCTGGCTTTCATCAGCCGGATCCTCGCCGACGTCGGCATCTGGTACCGCTGTATCCAGCACGAAGAGCTCGCCTTCGACGTCGTCGAGTTCTGCGACGACCAGCGCTGCTACCAGTTCGACGTCGAACTGCCGCTGCGCTCGCCGTCGGGCTTCAGCAACAGCGTCGAGGACAGCGTCTGGGCCCTGAAAACCCGCCATCGGGTGGTGGAACAGCACGTCAGCGTGCGCGCCTATCACCCCGACGACAGCCGCGCCTACCTCGACGGCGAGGTCGACCAGACCCTCGGCGAGCCCACCACCCACGGCGTGGCCACGACCCGCGGCGTCGCCGACAACACTTACGGCGAGGCCTACCACTACGCCGAACCCTACCGCGTGCTCGGCAAGTCCCACCTGCGCGACGAAGACCTGCAAAGCGAAAGCGGCTTTTTCTACGCGCGCCTGCGCCACGAACGCTACCTCAACAACCAGACCCACCTCAGCGGCACCAGCAGCAGCGCCACCCTGGCCCCGGGTCAGGTCCTGACCATCAGCGGCGACGTACCCAAGGCCTTCACCCCCCGCGTGGTGATCAAAAAGACCACCATCCGCGCCGCCCGCGACCGCAGCCTGACCTGCGATTTCGAAGCCATGCCCTACGCCCTGCGCCTGTGCTTTCGCCCACCCTTGCTAGCCAAACCGCAAATCGCCGGCACCCTGCCGGCGCGCATCACCCACCCCCAGAGCAACCCGCTGTACACCGAAATCGATATGCAAGGGCGCTACCGGGTCAAGTTCCTCTTCGACCGCGACACCTGGCCCGCCGGCCGCGAAAGCAAATGGCTGCGCCAGGCCCGCGCCTACGCCGGCGACACCTACGGCCTGCACCTGCCGCTGATCGCCGGCACCGAAGTGGCCATCGCCTTCGAACAAGGCGACCCGGACCGCCCCTACATCGCCCACGCCCTGCACGACGACCAGCACCCCGACCTGGTGACCCAGCGCAACGACCACCGCAACGTGCTGCGTACGCCGGCCAACAACAAGTTGCGCCTGGACGATACGCGGGGGCAGGAGCACATCAAGCTCAGTACCGAGTATGGCGGCAAGAGTCAGCTGAATCTGGGGCATCTGGTGGATGGTCAGCGGAAGAAGCGGGGGGAAGGGTTTGAGCTGCGTACGGATGATTGGGGCGCCATTCGTGGCGGCAAGGGCCTTTTCATCAGCGCGGACAAACAGGAGAAAGCCCAAGGTGCGCAACTCGACATGGAGGCTGCCGTCGCCCAATTGGAAAGTGCCTTGTCACTGGCGCGTTCTCTGGCCGATGCGGCTCGCGCGACCAAAGCCACTCCCGGCGACACCGCCAGCCAGGAACGGCTTAGACAAGTCCTCGATGGCTTGAAGCAACCGGGTCTGTTGCTGCACGCCCCGGCAGGTATAGGCATGGTCAGCCCGGAGGCGGTGTGCCTGTCCTCGGGAAGCGAAAGCGTGGGCATCGTCGCCGCGCACAACATCGATCTCAGCGCCGGGCAGAACATCACCGCCACCGCCGAGGACGGCATCAGCCTGCTCGCGCACAGCGCGGACATGCAGCTCAAGGCGGCCAAGGGCAACATCGATTTGCATGCTCTGGAAGGCCTTCTGCACGCCCTGGCCAAGGGCGACATCAAGATTGAGAGCGTGGATGGCCGGGTGCACATCCGCGCTGAGAAAGAGCTGATATTGGAATGCGGAGGGGTCTTCGTCCGCTTGAAAGACGGCGACCTCGACCAGGGCGCCCCCGGCAATATCTATCAACGGGCCAAGCATGTGCAAAAGCTTGGCAGCGCCAGGCTGGATACGCCGGCAACACCGTTACCCGGAGGTTACTCCGCGAAATACGTCCTGAAAGATGAGGCCCAGGCACCGTTGGCATATACACGCTACCGGATCACCACTGAACAGGGCGAGGTGTTTAACGGCGTAACCGACAAGGAAGGGCGAACCATGAGCGCTCATACCTTGTTGCCGGGTGGGCTGAAGATTGAGTTTCCGGATTCCACCTTCTATGACGAACAACTTCGACTGCTCGGCCCGAACGGCGAATTGGCAAGCAACCTCAAGTACTCGGCCACATTGGCTGACGGCCGAATCCTGGATGGGGTGACTGATGAGCAAGGTTACACGCAGCGGTTGGTGACCGAGCAGCCGACGCAGATCACCCAATTGCTGCTGTTTCCCCCAGAGGATGCGCAACCATTTTGCTGCGCGGCGCAGAACGCCCAAACGCCGATGCAGATTGACCTGACCTCCAGTGATGTTTCGACCAACGATACGGACGTGGGCCGCTCGACAAAAGATGTTCCCCTGCCTAAAGGCAAGAAGCGCTCTCTGACGTCTGGCGAAATTGCCATGGCCCGAACCGTCTTTAAAGATGCGGTCAATTACAGCAAGGTCAAAGTGCATCACGGCGGATGGTGGTTGTTTGTCGGGTTTCAGAACACGGCGGTGACGCCGAATGGGGAGATGTATTTTCCGGAAAGTACTGAGCTCTACAAGGATGATTTTTATAACTCAGATGACCATAGAGATAAGGCGCTGTTCATGCATGAAATGACTCATGTGTGGCAGTACCAACTGGGTTATCCGGTCAAGAAAGCTGGCCTGACGGTGTCCAGCCGGGGGGCGGAGGCTTATAGGTACTCTTTGAAAAAAAATGGAAAGCTGTCCGATTACAACATGGAACAGCAAGGCGAAATCATTTCCGATTATTACATGATAAGTATCGAGGGTAAGCCAGACAGTGTTTGGAATAGAAGCAATACAGGGATGAGTCGCGAGTTACTTACCACCACGCTTGAAAAACTTCTTGCAAATCCATTCGATAAATCAAATCTTCCGGAGTAGGTTTGTTTATATATGAATCTTTATACATTGATAGTTGCTTGGCTGTGCGGTGTGGTTGGGTTTTCAGCGCATGCAACCCCCTTAGGACGCACGGTATATGGTGTTTTCGAATCAGTTGATGGTAATCCGGCTATATGCTTGCCATCCGATGCAAAGCGTTCGTTTTCGGTTGGGTGGGCTGTAATATCCGAAAGCTACGCGCAGAAAGGAGGTTTTTGGGGGGTGGCACTTAAATTAAATGCGAGCCCATTAGTATTGAGGTCGGGTGAGTGTTTTGTATACGGCGCCGTGCCGGAGGAGTACGAGTTAGAAGGTCTTGGATTGAATGAGCGCGCGTTAAAATTTGAAGAAAATAGAACTTATGTTTTTCGAATAACCGAGTCTTCTGGAACGAACGATACTTACAGAGTGGTCTTTTGTGCCGGGGAAAACCACGGTGGCGGCTTCAAGTATTTTGAATATACCCATTTACCTGACGGAGTGACGATTACTCCATTCTGCGATGCCAAAAAAAATAGGCGCACACCTGAATAATTTTTAAGCGCCCTAATACCAGAGCATGCTCGCCATGAAGTGTGGCCGCATTTAGTGGCTGAACATATATATTCATGAATGGATAACATGAACGACACCCTCCACCGTACGGATACACTTAACCCAAACAAGGCGGTTGTTTGCGGCAAACAAATACAGCACTGGATCGAGTTTCAGTTGCTGGATGAGTATGGTGCCCCCTTGGCGAATTCTCCTTATCCAGCGGTGAACGATGCCACCCGGGCAGACTGTGCGCCGGAATACGTTGGCCTGAGCGATGCCGAGGGGGGATTCGCATCGACGGGTTGCACCCGATACCGCTCACACTGTGTGTTGGAGGCCACCCCCCTGGCTGAGCTTCGTTTTTTCCTGCCAAGCACGGCTCCTTCGAACTGATACGCAACCGGGTATTCCTCGACTTGCACAGTCGTCTCAGCGAAACCTTGAGGGGGACACAACAGGCCGATAGCGGTGCCGGAGCCTTGCAACGCTTCGACGCCGTGGCCGACCCGAACGCCTGCTACAAAAGAGCCCACTGTTGAGCCCGGTCCGCGCGGGCAAGCCCGCTCCCACAGGGTTATGCGGTGCTCAGGCAACCGATCAAGCATACCGCTTGCGATACTCCCCCGGCGCAATGCCGAAGCGCGACTTGAACGCGGTAGAGAAGTAACTCGAATCGGAAAAGCCCCACGAATACCCCAGCACCGACAACTTCTGCTCCCTCCCTGAGCGGCGCAGGGATTCGGCGCACAGGTCCAGGCGACGGTTCTTGATGTAGCGCGCCACCACCAATCCCTTCTTGGCAAACATCCGGTACAGGCCGCGGGTGGACATGCCCACTTCGCGCGCCAGCCATTCCGGGCACAGGTCTTCGGAGCGAATGTTTTCGTCGATGCAGGTGAGCGTCTTGCGGAAGATGCGCTCATGGGAATCCTCGCCATCCTCAGCCTGGCTGATGGCCGGGCGCAGCAGGCTGACAATCGCCTCCAGGGTCGCTTCGCTTTCCTGTCGGGTCAGGTGCGGCTGGCGAGTGGCATCGAGGATCAGCCGGTGCGAGAGCATCGCGATGGGCGAAGTCGCGGCAATCCGGTGGCCGCACTTGACCTGATTGAAGCGCAGGGTTTGCTCGACCAGTTGATACGGCAGGATCAGCGACAACTGCCGGGAGTTTTCGCTGTAGGTGAAGTCACTGGGCCGCGCAGCATCGATCAGCGTGATGTCGCCGGGGGACAGCAGGACTTTGTCGTCGCCCTGGGCCATGCCCGCCGTGCCGTCGAGCTGGAACACCGCGAAGTACTTGCCGCCCTCGCCCGCCGCGACTTCCTGCGGCGTGCGGAACAGCCGCGCCTGGCATGCATCGACGAAACTGAGCTTGAGCGCATCGCTCTGGTATTCGCGGATGCGCCCGGCAAATTCGCTGCCCAGGGGTTGTGCGTTGAAGGCGCCACAGATCTGGTTGATCTGATGGATCCACTGGTCGAACCCATCATGGCGCTGTGCTGTTGTAGAAATCATGTCAGGCCTCACGCAGGCTTATTTTTATTGTCTACGTCAATCCACACGACATCGGATGCTTCGAGTCTCCTGAACCGCACCAGTCCCTGAACAATGACGTGCTATTTCAGTCCGCCAAAACGCCGATAGAAACTTTCACCGACATCCGGCAACGGGCCGTCGGCCGTTTCCAGAGCAGCGTTCAGCCATTCCTCGGCCTTGGCGTAAATCAATCGGTAAATGTTGCGGCACAACTGGCGAGCGGCGCGGCCTTCCCAATCGCCGGGCAACAACTCGTCCGGCAGTTGCGGGTCGCGCAGCAGCAGCTTGCGGTACTCGTGAATCAACAGCACCCGCGCCAGGAAGCAGTCGGCCGGTTGCAGGTTTTCCTGCTCGCGCAGGGCTTGCCAGAGTGGCCGGAATAACTGGATGAATTCGCTGTAGTGCGCGGCCAACTCCTCAATGTTCCAGCTCTCGCGCACTTGCAGGCGCAGGGCCTTGGAGGCAAGCACGTCCTGGGCAGTGGTTTCGAAGACGATGGTGTCTTCCTGGACGCCCAGGTCGAGCAGGGTCGCGTTGACATCGGAACGGTCACTGCGCGGACAGGCCAGAACCACCGGCGAAATCGCGCCGAAGCCTTGCCACTCCAGTTCCTCGCGCACCTGTTTGCGTTTGTCCTGGGTCAGCTGCGAGAGCATCACCAGGCACCAGGAACCATCCCAGGCCGGCATCGTGGTGCTGTAGACCCGCTTGAACGCCTTGTCAAAACGCCGGCGACCGGTGCCAGTCAGGCTGTAGTAACTGCGGCGGCCGACTTTCTCGGCGGTCAGCCAGCCTTCCTTGGTCAGGCGAAAAATCGAGGTGCGGATCAACCGCTCGTTGATGCCGATGGGTTCGAGCAATTGAATCAGGCTGCCCAGCCACACGGTGCCGCCATGGGGTTCGATGGCATCCCCGTACAACGTGATGATCAAGGAACTGGCGCGGATCGGCGTCTGCTCCTGGAAGCGGGTAATCAGATGGTTCAAGGGAGTCAGGGACGACATGGGCGTTCCGTGCGAAAAAAGAAAAGGAATATACCGAATGCCAGCTCGTTAAGCCCAATCCCTTGTAGGAGCCAGCCTGCTGGCGATGGTGTGTCAGCCAACGCCAGGGTAGCTGACCCACCTTCGCGAGCAGGCTCGCTCCTACAAGGGGCCGTATTCACAAGGCGCTGCCCTTTGGCCGCAACCCTCTGTCGCTGATACGCGGGCGATCCGGCTCCGGTTCGCTCAGCGGCTCACACACCTGCATCTGCTCAAGGCAACGCTGGGCCAGTTGCTGATACTCCCGGGTGCCGGCCTGCTTCCAAGCCACTTCCTGATCGCTGAGGCGGCGCTTGATGCTGGCCGGTGCGCCCATGACCAGCGACTGTTCCGGGCATTCGAAGCCGGCCTTGACGAACGCTGCCGCCGAAACGAACGAACGCGGGCCGATCCGGGCGTTGTCCATGACCACCGCATTCATGCCCACCAATGCGTCGGCGCCGATCCGGCAACCGTGCAGCACCGCGCCGTGACCGATGTGACCGTTGCGCTCGACCACGGTGTCGCTCTCGGGGAAACCGTGCATCACGCAGGTGTCCTGCAGGTTGGCGCCCTCCTCCAGCACGATCCGCCCGAAGTCCCCGCGCAGGCTGGCCAGCGGACCGACATAGCAATGGGGGCCGATGATCACGTCACCGATCAATACGGCGGATGGATGCACATAGGCGCTCGGGTCAACCACTGGAGTCAGGCCATCAAGGCTGTAACAGGTCATGAAAGCGTCCTTCACAAAGCGATGCAAATAATGACTCATTTTGTATCACATCACTTTTACAAGCACAAAGACTAAAAAGCGTATCACTTAAAATAGCGCTTTCCGACGAATGCGAACAAGGCGCAAAAATCGAGATAAAACCCAATAAACACTGAGTAAAAACCACTACAAGCGCCGATAGAACAGCAGACATTAAAATAGAAACCCTCACCAATAAGACACATTAAATCTATTTTCGTATTGCTTTTACGTATCACGTTATAGCTATACTTGGGCAAAACCGGCCCCTGCGGCCGATCCAACAACGAGCCGGCACCACGCCGAGCGTGCACCGTGAGGGCATCCGCCATGCCTCTAACCCTTGCCATCGAATTGATCGAGCCTGGCGTCCGCCTGATTACCCTGCAGCGCCCACAAGCCCTGAATGCCTTGACCACCGAGTTGCTGGGCGAGCTGGCCAATGAACTGAACATCGCGCAAGCCGACCCGGACACCCGCGTCGTGGTCCTCACCGGCAGCCGCAAGGCCTTCGCCGCCGGCGCCGACATCAAAGAAATGGCCGAACGCAACCTGGTCGGCATCCTCGACGACCCGCGCCAGACCTCTTGGCAAACCATCACCCGCTTCAGCAAACCACTGATCGCCGCCGTCAACGGCTTCGCCCTCGGCGGTGGCTGCGAACTGGCGATGCACGCCGACATCATCATTGCCGGCGAAGACGCGCGCTTCGGCCAGCCGGAAATCAACCTCGGGATCATGCCCGGCGCCGGCGGCACCCAACGCCTGCTGCGCGCCGTCGGTAAATCCATGGCCATGCAGATGGTGCTCACTGGCGAGCCGATCGACGCTCGCCAGGCCCAGCGCGCCGGCCTGGTCAGCGAAGTGACCCAGCCGGAGTTCACCGTCGAGCGCGCCCTGCACATCGCCCGCAGCATTGCCGCCAAGGCACCGCTGGCGGTGCGCCTGGCCAAGGAAGCACTGCTCAAGGCCATGGACACCGACCTGGCCAGCGGCCTGCGCTTCGAGCGCCATGCCTTCACCGTGCTGGCCGGCACCCGCGACCGCGATGAAGGCATTGCAGCCTTTCAGGAAAAACGCAGCCCGACTTTCACCGGGCAATAAAGCGGCCACTGAACTCCGAATTCGAATGACCTCCAAGAGAGCGCCAAGACCATGAACTTCGAACACATCCTGTTTTCCATCGAGGCCGGCGTCGCCCTGCTCAGCCTCAACCGGCCAGACCAGCTCAACAGCTTCAACACCCAGATGCATGGCGAAGTGAAGGAAGCGCTCAAGCAAGTGCGGCAAAACCCGGACGTGCGCGTACTGCTGCTGACCGGCGAAGGCCGTGGTTTCTGCGCCGGGCAGGATCTGAGCGACCGCAATGTCGCGCCAGGCAGCGCCGTGCCGGACTTGGGCGAATCCATCGAGAAGTTCTACAACCCGCTGATCCGCCAGTTGCGCGACCTGCCGCTGCCGGTGATTTGCGCGGTCAACGGCGTTGCCGCTGGCGCCGGCGCCAACATTCCGCTGGCCTGCGACCTGGTGCTGGCAGCCCGTTCGGCCAGTTTCATCCAGGCGTTCTGCAAGATCGGCCTGATCCCGGATTCCGGTGGCACCTGGACCCTGCCGCGCCTGGTCGGCATGGCCCGCGCCAAGGCTTTGGCTTTGCTCGGCAATCGCCTGAGCGCTGAACAAGCCGAGCAATGGGGCTTGATTTACCGCTGCGTGGAAGACGCCGAGCTGCGCGATGAAGCCTTGAAACTGGCCCGTCACCTCGCCACTCAGCCGACCTACGGCCTGGCGCTGATCAAACGCAGCCTCAATGCCAGCCTGAGCAACAGCTTCGACGAACAGCTGGAACTGGAGCGCGACCTGCAACGCCTGGCCGGGCGCAGCGAGGATTATCGCGAAGGCGTCGGCGCCTTCATGGAAAAACGCACCCCAAGTTTCAAGGGACGCTGAGTCATGACTGCACTGAACACTTCTGCACGCATCGCGGTGATCGGCGCCGGAGCCATGGGCGCGGGGATTGCCCAGGTCGCGGCACAGGCCGGGCATCCGGTGCTGCTGCTGGACAATCGCCCAGGCGCTGCCGCTCAGGGCATTGAAGGCATCGATCGGCAACTGGGCAAACGGGTCGAGAGTGGCAAGCTGTCCGCCGAGTCGCGCAGCGCAACCATTGCTCGCCTGCAAGCCGTGGAAACCATCGAGGCCCTGGCCGACTGCGACCTGATCATCGAAGCCATCGTTGAGAACCTTGAGGTCAAGCGCGCGCTGTTCCGCCAGCTCGAAGGCATCTGCGGCGAACACTGCATTCTGGCCAGCAACACCTCGTCGCTGTCGATCACCAGCATCGCCGCGCAGCTTGAACATCCGAAGCGCTTGCTCGGCCTGCATTTCTTCAACCCGGCGCCGGTGATGGCGCTGGTGGAAATCGTCTCCGGGCTGGCCAGCGATCCGGCACTCGCCGAGTGCCTGTACGACACGGCCAAGGCCTGGGGTAAAAAGCCGGTACACACCCGTTCGACGCCGGGTTTCATCGTCAACCGCGTGGCCCGGCCGTTCTATGCCGAAAGCCTGCGGCTGTTGCAGGAAGGCGCTGCCGATTGCCCAACCCTGGATGCGCTGATGCGCGAAGCCGGCGGGTTTGCCATGGGCGCGTTCGAACTGACCGATTTGATCGGCCACGACGTCAACTATGCCGTGACCTGCTCGGTGTTCGACGCCTATTACCAGGACACCCGCTTCCTGCCGTCGCTGATCCAGAAAGATCTGGTGGACGGCGGGCGTCTGGGGCGCAAGAGCGGTCAGGGTTTCTACAGCTACGCCCAAGGCGCGCAGCGACCGCAAGCCGCTCAAATCAGTAGCGATGCCACCGTAGACGCGTGCGTTGTCGAAGGCGACCTGGGCATCGCCCAAGGCTTGATTGCTCGCTTGCGTGAACAAGGCGTCGAGATCATCCAGCGCGACGGTCAAGGCTTGCTGCGCGTCGGTGACGCCGTGCTGGCCTTGAGCGACGGGCGCATGGCCTGCCAGCGGGCTCGCGAAGACGGGCTGCGCAATCTGATCCTGCTGGACCTGGCATTCGACTTCGGCAAAGCCCAGCGCATCGCGATCAGTTACGCGGCCGGTATCGACCCGCAGGCACTTGAACAAGGCGTTGCCCTGCTGCAACGAGCCGGCCTCAAGATCAGCCTGCTCAGCGACAGCCCGGCCCTCGCCGTACTGCGCACCGTGGCGATGCTCGCCAACGAAGCCGCCGACGCCCTGCTGCAAGGCGTGGCCTCGGCCGCCGACATCGACCTGGCCATGCGCGCCGGGGTCAATTACCCACAAGGGCCGCTGGCCTGGGCCGATGCCATCGGCCTGTCGCACCTTCTTAAAACGCTGGAAAACCTGCAAGCCAGTTATGGCGAAGAACGTTACCGGCCGTCGCTGTTGTTGCGCCGCCGGGTTGCCGAAGGGAGAAACTTCCATGACTAACCATGAAGCCATGTCCCTGGCCAGTGAATGCGCGCAATCGCTGTTCCAGCGCGACGCCGCCAGCCAGGCCATGGGCATGCGCCTGCTTTGCGCCGGCCCCGGCTGCGCGCGAGTGGGCATGACGGTGCGGGCCGACATGGTCCAGGGCCACGGCACCTGCCACGGCGGCTACCTGTTCGCCCTCGCCGATTCGGCGTTCGCCTTTGCCTGCAACAGCTACAACGAAGCCACCGTGGCCATCGGTTGCAGCATCGACTACATCGCCCCGGCCCGCCTGGGCGACACGCTGAACGCCGACTGCATCGAGCAGAGCCGTTCCGGTCGCACCGGCAACTACGACGTGCGCATCGAAAACCAGCAGGGCCAGTTGATCGCCCTGTTCCATGGCAAATCCTACAAAGTGCGCGGCCCGGTGCTGACGCAGGAGACCCCGAATGAATGACGCCCTGATCATCGACGCAGTCCGCACCCCGATTGGCCGCTACGCCGGCGTGCTGAGCAGCGTGCGTGCCGACGACCTCGGCGCGGTGCCGTTGCGCGAACTGCTGCGCCGTCACCCGCAAGTGGACTGGAACACGGTCGACGATGTGATCTACGGCTGCGCCAACCAGGCCGGTGAAGACAACCGCAACGTCGCGCGCATGTCGGCGCTGCTGGCCGGGTTACCGGTCAGCGTGCCAGGCACCACCCTCAATCGCCTGTGCGGCTCCGGGCTGGATGCCATCGGCACCGCCGCCCGGGCGATTCGCAGTGGCGAAACCGGGCTGATGCTGGTCGGTGGCGTCGAATCCATGTCCCGCGCGCCGCTGGTGATGGGCAAGGCGGAGCAGGCGTTTTCCCGTTCGGCCGAGATCTTCGACACCACCATCGGCTGGCGCTTCGTCAATCCGTTGATGAAAAAGGCCTATGGCATCGATTCCATGCCGGAAACGGCGGAGAACGTCGCCGAACAGTTCAACATCTCCAGGACCGACCAGGACGCCTTCGCCCTGCGCAGCCAGCAACGCGCCGCCGCCGCCCAGGCGAGCGGACGCCTGGCGAAGGAAATCGTCGCGGTGGAAATCCCCCAGCGCAAAGGCCCGGCCAAAGTGGTCGAGCACGACGAACACCCGCGCGGCGACACGACCCTTGAACAGCTGGCGAAACTCGGCACGCCGTTCCGCGAAGGCGGCAGCATCACCGCCGGCAACGCCTCCGGGGTCAACGACGGTGCCTGCGCGCTATTGCTGGCCAGCCCGGAAGTCGCCAAACGCCACGGCCTGACCGCCCGTGGCCGGGTCGTGGCGATGGCCACTGCTGGTGTCGAACCCCGGATCATGGGCATCGGCCCGGTACCCGCGACCCGCAAAGTACTGGAAGTGGCCAACCTGAGCCTGGCCGACATGGACGTGATCGAGCTCAACGAAGCCTTCGCCGCACAGGGCCTTGCCGTACTGCGCGAATTGGGCTTGAGCGACGTCGATCCACGGGTCAACCCCAACGGCGGCGCCATCGCCCTTGGCCACCCGCTGGGCATGAGTGGCGCACGCCTGGTCACCACCGCCCTGCATGAGCTTGAAGAACGTAATGGCCGCTACGCCCTGTGCACCATGTGCATCGGCGTTGGCCAAGGGATCGCGCTGATCATCGAGCGTCTATCCCACTAAAGAATCGCGATTCCCAAGGAGCCGAGAGGTATCCTTGGGGCATGCACTCAAAGCCCTTGTGCAAAAGGGCTGGAACACAAAAACAATTCGAGTGAACACATGAACATGCCAATTGCCCAAGCCGTGCTGAACCCTGTGCTGGACCCGCTGGAAACCGCCAGCATCGACGAGCTGCGCCAGCATCAACTGGAGCGCCTGCGCTGGAGCCTGAACCACGCCTACAACAACGTGCCGCTGTACCGTCAGCGCTTCGATGCACTGGGCGTGCACCCGGATGACATCAAATCCCTGGACGACCTGGCGAAATTCCCCTTCACCACCAAATCCGACCTGCGGGACAACTACCCCTACGGCATGTTCGCCGTGCCAATGAACGACATCGTGCGCCTGCACGCGTCCAGCGGCACCACCGGCAAGCCGACCGTGGTCGGCTACACCCAGAACGACATCGACACCTGGGCCAACGTCGTCGCCCGCTCGATCCGCGCCGCCGGTGGCCGCCGTGGCGACAAGGTGCACATCTCCTACGGCTACGGCCTGTTCACCGGCGGCCTCGGCGCGCACTACGGCGCCGAACGCCTGGGTTGCACGGTGATTCCAATGTCCGGTGGCCAGACCGAGAAACAAGTGCAATTGATCAAGGATTTCCAGCCGGACATCATCATGGTCACGCCGTCCTACATGCTCAACATCGCCGATGAAATCGAGCGCCAGGGCATCGACCCGCACAAACTGGCCCTGCGCCTGGGCATCTTCGGTGCCGAGCCGTGGACCGCCGAACTGCGCAGCGCCATCGAGCAACGCTTGGGCATCACCGCCTTGGACATCTACGGTCTGTCGGAAATCATGGGGCCAGGTGTCGCCATGGAATGCGCCGAAACCAAGGACGGCCCGACCCTCTGGGAAGACCACTTCTACCCGGAAATCATCGACCCGGTGACCGGCGAAGTGCTGCCCGACGGGCAGATGGGCGAACTGGTGTTCACCTCGCTCAGCAAAGAAGCCCTGCCAATGATCCGCTACCGCACCCGCGACCTCACCCGCCTGCTGCCGGGTACGGCGCGGCCGATGCGCCGTATCGACAAGATCACCGGGCGTAGCGATGACATGCTGATCATCCGTGGGGTCAACGTGTTTCCGACGCAGATCGAGGAACAGGTCCTCAAAGTTAAACAACTTGCCGAGTGCTATGAGATCCATCTGTATCGCAATGGCAACCTGGACAGCGTTGATGTGCATGTTGAGCTCAAGGCTGAGCATCAGCACCTGACCGATGAGCAGCAGAAGGCTGTTTGTGGGGAGTTGAGCAAGCACATCAAGACGTATATCGGGATCAGTTCGCGGATCGTTTTGCAGCCTTTCCATTCGATCAAGCGCTCGGAAGGCAAGGCTTGCCACGTGGTGGATAAGCGTCCGAAAGCATGACTTCCTAAAGCATGACTGCTGCACCCTTTATGGCCCCGCTTTTGCGGGGCTTTTTTTGGGCATTGGGTGCACACCCATCAGTTTTTCTGTGGGAGCGAGCCTGCTCACGATGGACGTCAACGATAACGCGTGTGAACCGGATAAACGCGGCGCACTTGAGTCCATCGCCGGCAAGCCGGCTCCTACAGGTCTTGTGAGCGACACACATCCCTTGAGGGAGCGAGCTTGCTCGCGATGGACGTCAACGATGACGCGTGTGAACCGGACAAACGCGGCGCACTTGAGTCCATCGCCGGCAAGCCGGCTCCTACAGGTCTTTTGAGCGACACACATCCCTTGTGGGAGCGAGCCTGCTCTCGATGGAGGTCAACGATGACGCGAGAGAACCGGACAAACGCGACACACGGGAGTCCATCGCCGGCAAGCTGAACTGGCCTAATTATTCCGGACACCTCTTAAGGGCGATATGATTTCGCCAACTTGGAGGTTCCATGAACGAAAGAAAGGTCTACACCCGCGAGTTCAAGCTTCAGGCTGCCAGCATGGTGCTTGATGATAACTGTCCGGTTCCAGATGTTTGTGCATCGCTGGATATTGGGCCCACCGCTTTACGGCGCTGGGTCGATCAGGTTCGCAAGGAACGCGAGGGACAGCCAGTCAAAGGCACCAAGGCGATTACCGAGGATCAGCGCCAGATCCAGGAGTTAAAAGCCAAGATCAAGCGCATGGAGATGGAAGCCGAGATCTTAAAAAAGGCTACCGCTCTCTTGATGTCGGATCCCGATCGTTTTCGATGATTGCGGAGCTTAGAGAGTCATTCCCGACCGCCTTGCTGTGTCGTGTTTTCGATGTGAAGCGCAGCAGCTTTTATGAGTGGCTTCAGCGGCTCGCCAAGCCGCAGGTCAGACGCGAGGAGCTCAAGCTGAAAGTGGTTGAGCTTCACAGCGAAAGCCGTGAAGCCATGGGCTCCAGGATGATCAGCAAGGGCCTGAATTCGCAAAACATAGCGGTCGGAAGGAGTCTTGTCAGAGCGCTGATGAGGGAGGCAAACATTGTCAGTAAACAACGCCAGCCGCATCCATTCAGGTCCAAGGGGGTTGAAGCATTTGTTGCGCCTAATCGACTCAAACGCAACTTCAAACCGACTGCTGTTGATCAGGTCTGGTGTGGCGACGTTACCAGTTTGATGGTGGGCAAGCGCTGGGTTCACCTGGCCATCGTAATTGACCTGTTTGCTCGTCGAGTCATTGGCTGGGCATTCTCTCTAGTCAATGACGCCAACTTGGTCAGCAAGGCGCTACGCATGGCGACAGAGGTACGAACCTGCCCGCCGGGGCTGATGTTCCACTCGGATCAGGGCTGTCAGTACACCAGCCGCAAGTTTCAAGAAGAACTGGCCCGCCACGGCATTTTGCAAAGCATGAGTCATCGCGGACAGTGCTGGGACAACGCTCCAACAGAGCGTTTTTTCGGCACACTGAAATCAGAATGGGTTCCCCGCAGCGGCTACAGCATGGTCGAGGAAGCAAAAACCGACATGGTGCGCTTCTTCATGTACTACAACCGCACCAGGCTCCACAGCTATAACAACTACCTGTCGCCAATAGCTATGGAGCAAAAAGCGGCATAAACACCGTAATCGGTGTCCGGGATTACTTGACCAGTTCAAGCCGGCTCCTACAGGTCTTGTGAGCGACACACATCCCTTGTGAGAGCGAGCCTGCTCGCGATGGTCGTCAACGATGACGCGAGAGAACCGGACAAACGCGACACACGGGAGTCCATCGCCGGCAAGCCGGCTCCTACAGGTCTTGTGAGCGACACACATCCCTTGTGGGAGCGAGCCTGCTCGCGATGGAGGTCAACGATTACGCGAACTGTCTGGAAGCACGCGTTGTCCGGACGTTTTTCGCGAGCAGGCTCGCTCCCACAGAAGAGCACAGCAGATCGGCGTAAACAGACGCTCCTCACCACTCAACAGGCCGAGCGTTAGCTCGCCTGCAGCTCTTGATCTTGATCCACCCGCCCCATCGGAAGGCCTCGTTCCGGTGTTCATCCGGGGATTGGCGCGCAGCGCCGTTCGACGCAGTCGAACTCATCGCATGTAGGTGCCAGCGAAGCCAACCGGAGGGCGATGCCCCCGGATGAATGCCGGAGCGAAGGAACGCCGAGCCTTAGCGAGGGGCCGTACGTTCGGGGCGAGACCTTTTGGTTCCTTTTGTGGCGTTCGGCGTTTGCCAAAAGGGACTCGCCGTAAGGGCAAAACCATAAGCCGCCGTTACCGCAGGAATGGATATGTACACCGACCACCCTGCCCCCCCAAAAAAAACAGACCACTCCCCCAAAGAGATACAAAAAACAAATACGACACGTCATTTTGTGTTTGATATTAATTTATGTATCGCTTATAAAGTTCCCCATGCCCCAGAACAGATTCAAGGCGGGAACTCAAAATGTACGCACAGCTAGTAGAAACAGGCGTAAAGCGCATCAAGGACCTCTCGGAAATGTCCGAACAGGAACGCGCCTTCCAGGAAAAAATCGATTCAGAAATCAAGATCGAAGCAAAGAACTGGATGCCAGATGCCTACCGCCAGACCCTGATCCGGCAGATTTCCCAGCACGCCCACTCCGAAATCGTCGGCATGCTGCCCGAAGGCAACTGGGTCACCCGCGCGCCGTCGCTCAAACGCAAACTGCAACTGATGGCCAAGATTCAGGACGAAGCCGGCCACGGCCTGTACCTGTACAGCGCCATGGAAACCCTGGGGGCCGACCGTGATGAAGAAGTCGCCAAGCTGCACAGCGGCAAGGCCAAGTATTCGAGCATCTTCAATTACCCGACGCTGAACTGGGCCGACATGGGCGCGGTGGGCTGGCTGGTGGATGGTGCGGCGATCGTCAACCAGGTGGTGCTGCAGCGCACCTCCTACGGCCCCTACTCCCGGGCCATGGTGCGCATCTGCAAGGAAGAGAGCTTCCACCAGCGCCAGGGCTACGAAATCCTCCTGACCATGATGCGCCACGGTAACCAGGCGCAAAAAGACATGGTCCAGGACGCGATCAACCGCCTGTGGTGGCCGTCGCTGATGATGTTCGGTCCAAGCGACGAACACTCGCCCAACAGCGCCCAGTCCATGGCCTGGAAGATCAAGCGCCAGAGCAACGACGAACTGCGCCAGCGCTTCGTCGACCAGACCATCCCGCAGCTGGAGCTGCTGGGCTGCACCTGCCCCGACCCGGACCTGAAGTGGAACGCCGAACGCGGCCACTACGACTTCGGCGAAATCCAGTGGAACGAATTCTACGAAGTGCTCAAGGGCAACGGCCCGTGCAACCAGGAACGCGTCGCCACCCGCCGCAAGGCGATTGAAGACGGTGCCTGGGTCCGTGAAGCCGCCGTCGCCCACGCCCGCAAAAAACAAAACAAGAACGCCGCCTGATCCGGCCACCTGATGTGGAGTAACTGAAATGTCCGAGTGGACCCTCTTCGAAGTCTTCGTGCGCAGCAAGCACGGCCTGAACCACAAGCATGTCGGCAGCGTGCATGCCGCCGATACCACCATGGCCATCGAGAACGCGCGCGAGTTGTACACCCGTCGTAGCGAAGGCGTAAGCCTGTGGGTGGTGCCTTCGGCACTGATCACGGCTTCGTCGCCGGATGAAAAAGACCCGCTGTTCGATCCATCGGACGACAAGGTTTACCGCCACGCCAGCTTCTACGAGCTGCCGGCCGAAGTCGGGCACATGTGAGGTCGACCATGGACAACAAGACTGATCTGATCGAATACCTGTTGCGCCTCGGCGACAGCGCCCTGATCCAGGGCCAGCGCCTGTGCCAATGGTGCGGCAAGGCCCCGGCACTGGAAGAAGAGCTGGCGCTGATGAACGTCGGCCTCGACCTGGTGGGCCAGGCACGCAACTGGTTGGAATACGCCGCCGAACTGCTGGACGACGGCCGCGATGCCGATCACCTGGCGTTCCGTCGTGACGAGCGCGCCTACCGCAACCTGCTGTTGGTGGAACAACCCAACGGCGACTTCGCGGTGACCATGCTCAAGCAGTTCCTCTATGACGCCTGGCATTTGCCGGTGCTGCAGGGCCTGAGCCAGTCCAGCGACGAACGCATTGCCGGGATTGCCGCCAAAGCCGTGAAGGAAGTGACCTATCACCTGCGCCGCTCCGGCGAGTGGATCGAACGTATGGGCGACGGCACCGAGGAAAGCCACCAGCGCATGCTCGCGGCGATTCCCGAAGTCTGGCGTTTCACCGTCGAACTGATTGCCGCCGACGACAGCGAACAGCGCCTGTGCGACGCCGGCATCACGCCGGACATCGCCAGCGTCGCCGCGCAGTGGCAGGCCAAGGTTCAGCAGATCTTCACCAGCGCCACCCTGCCCCTGCCCGCCGCACCGAGCTATTTCTACCTCAATGCACGCAAGGGCCTGCACACCGAACACCTGGGCATCCTGCTGGCCGAAATGCAGTTCCTGCCACGAGCGTACCCCGATGCAACCTGGTGAGCTGATCGCCAGCGACCTCGGCGCCCGGCCGGCTCAACCGACCGACCTGGCCGCCGCGTGGGCGATTTTGGCAGAGGTCATGGACCCGGAAGTGCCGGTGGTCAGCGTGGTCGACCTCGGCATCGTCCGCGACCTGGACTGGCAGGCCGGTCACCTTCACGTGGTGGTCACGCCGACCTACTCCGGTTGCCCGGCCACCGAAGTGATCGAGAGCGATATCCGCGAAGCCCTGGAACTCGCCGGATTCAAGGCGCCGCTACTTGAGCGCAAGTTGACCCCGGCCTGGACCACCGACTGGATCAGCGACAGCGGCCGCGAGCGCCTGCGCGCCTATGGCATTGCGCCGCCCGAAGGCAGCACCAGCAAGCGCAGCCTGCTTGGCGAAAGCCCGCAGGTTGTGTGCCCGCAATGCGGCAGCGCCCACACCGAGGTGCTCAGCGAGTTCGGCTCCACCGCGTGCAAGGCCCTGTACCGCTGCGTCGATTGCCGGGAACCGTTCGACTATTTCAAGTGCATCTGAGCGGCGAATCGGCCGTCCCAGCTGGAGAACAACAATGAGCAAATTTCACAGCCTGACCATCAAGGACGTGCGCGCCGAGACCCGTGACGCGGTGTCCATCGCCTTCGACATTCCGCAGGACCTGCAAGACAGCTTTCACTTCACCCAGGGCCAGCACCTGGTGATGCGCACGCAACTGGACGGCGAAGAAGTGCGCCGCTCCTACTCGATCTGCACCGGAGTCAACGACGGTGAATTGCGCATCGCCGTCAAACGTGTGGCCGGCGGTCGTTTTTCCGCGTTTGCCAACGATCAGCTCAAGGCCGGGCACGTCCTGGAAGTGATGCCACCCGCCGGGCACTTCTGCGTCGAACTCGACCCGCAACGCCACGGTCATTACCTGGCTGTGGCGGCGGGCAGTGGCATCACGCCGATCCTGTCGATCATCAAGACCACCCTGGAAACCGAGCCCCACAGCCGCGTGACCCTGCTGTACGGCAACCGTTCCAGCTCCGGCGCGCTGTTCCGCGAGCAGCTTGAAGATTTGAAGAACCGCTACCTGCAACGCCTGAACCTGATCTTCGTGTTCAGCCGCGAGCAGCAGGACGTCGACCTGTACAACGGCCGGATCAACGCCGAGAAGTGCGAGCAACTGTTCAGCCGCTGGCTCGATGTCAAAACCCTCGACGCCGCCTTCATTTGCGGCCCGCAGGAAATGACCGAGACCGTGCGCGACCGCCTCAAGGCCAAGGGCATGGCGCCTGAGCGCATCCATTTCGAACTGTTCGCCGCCGCCGGCAGCCAGCAAAAACGCGAAGCCCGTGAGGCGGCGCGCCAAGTGGATTCAGCGGTCAGCCAGATCACCGTCATCAGCGACGGCCGCGCGCTGGCCTTCGACCTGCCGCGCAACAGCCAGAGCATCCTCGACGCGGGCAACGCCCAAGGCGCCGAATTGCCTTACTCGTGCAAGGCCGGCGTGTGCTCGACCTGCAAGTGCAAGGTCATCGAAGGCGAAGTGGAAATGGACAGCAACCACGCCCTGGAAGACTACGAAGTGGCCGCCGGCTACGTGCTGTCATGCCAGGCCTTCCCGATCAGCGACAAGGTTGTGCTGGATTTCGATCAGCTCTGAAACAACACAACCCCCTGTAGGAGCGAGCCTGCTCGCGATGGTCGTCAACGATAACGCTGGATGCCTGATACCCCGCGGCGATCTCGGGTCCATCGCGAGCAGGCTCGCTCCTACAGGGGTCCGGTTCCAACCCGAATACACCGTTTCACCCACAACAAAAACAACAAAGGAGAGTCACCATGAGCCCGCAAGACATAGAACTCATCCACCAACACCCCAACTTCATCCAGTTGGTGCGACGCAAGCAGAAACTCTACTGGTCGTTGTCGCTGATCATGCTGGTGATCTACTTCGGCTTCGTGTTGCTGGTGGCGTTCTCGCCCTCCACCCTCGGCCAATCCCTGAGCGGCGGCGTGACCACCGTAGGCATGCTGGTGGGTGTGGTGATCGTGGTGCTGGCCTTTGCCTTGACGGGTTTCTATGTCTATCGCGCCAACAACGTGATCGACCCGCTGAATGAAAAACTCAAGCAGGAGTGCGCCCGATGAGCCGCCTTCTTGCCTTGTTCCTGCTGCCGCTGGCGGTGGTCACTGATGTTGCGCTGGCCGCCGACGGCGCGTCCCGCCCACTGAACTGGAACGCCATCGGCATGTTCCTGGTATTCGTACTGTTCACCCTCGGCGTGACGCGCTGGGCGGCACTGCGTACCCGTTCCGCCAGCGACTTCTACACCGCCGGTGGAGGCATGACCGGCTTCCAGAACGGCCTCGCGATTGCCGGCGACATGATCTCGGCGGCGTCCTTCCTGGGCATTTCCGCGATGATGTTCCTCAATGGCTACGATGGCTTGCTCTACGCCCTGGGCGTGCTGGCCGGCTGGCCGATCATCCTGTTCCTGATTGCCGAGCGTTTGCGCAACCTCGGGAAATACACCTTCGCCGACGTGGTTTCCTATCGCCTGGAACAGACGCCGGTGCGCCTGACCTCGGCCTTCGGCACCCTGACCGTGGCCCTGATGTACCTGGTGGCGCAGATGGTCGGCGCTGGCAAGCTGATCGAATTGCTGTTCGGCATCGACTACCTCTATGCAGTGATGCTGGTCGGCGTGCTGATGGTGTTCTACGTAACCTTCGGCGGCATGCTCGCCACCACCTGGGTGCAGATCATCAAGGCGGTGATGCTGCTGTTCGGCACCACCTTCATGGCATTCATGGTGCTCAAGCATTTCGGCTTCAGCACTGAAGCGATGTTTGCCGGCGCCACCGCCGTGCACGCCAAGGGTAACGCGATCATGGCGCCCGGCGGTTTGCTGTCCAACCCGATCGATGCGATTTCCTTAGGGCTTGGCATGATGTTCGGCACCGCTGGTCTGCCGCACATCCTGATGCGTTTCTTCACCGTCAGCGATGCCAAGGAAGCGCGTAAAAGCGTGTTCTACGCCACCGGTTTCATCGGCTACTTCTACTTGCTGCTGATCATCGTCGGCTTCGGCGCCATCGTCATGGTCGGCACCGACCCGACGTTCCGCGACGCCAGCGGTGCGATCATCGGCGGCGGCAACATGATTGCTGTACACCTGGCCCAGGCCGTGGGTGGCAACCTGTTCCTCGGTTTCATCTCGGCGGTCGCCTTCGCCACCATCCTGGCGGTGGTTGCCGGGCTGGCACTGTCCGGCGCCTCGGCGGTGTCCCATGACCTGTATGCCTGCGTGATACGCAAGGGCCAGGCCAGCGAGCAACAAGAGATGCGCGTATCGCGTATCGCCACCCTGTGCATCGGTGTGCTGGCGATCATCCTCGGCCTGCTGTTCGAATCGCAAAACATTGCTTTCCTCTCCGGCCTGGTGCTGGCCATTGCCGCGTCGGTGAATTTCCCGGTGCTGTTCCTTTCGATGTACTGGAAAGGCCTGACCACCCGCGGCGCAGTCATCGGCAGTCTGTCCGGACTGGTCTCGGCGATTGTCCTGCTGGTACTGAGCCCAGCGGTGTGGGTCAACGTAATGCATCACGATAAGGCGCTGTTCCCGTACTCCAACCCGGCCCTGTTTTCCATGAGCCTGGCGTTCTTCAGTGCATGGCTGTTTTCCGTCACCGACACCTCGCCCCGTGCAGCCCTTGAGCGTGGCCGTTACCTGGCGCAGTTCATCCGTTCGATGACCGGCATCGGTGCCTCCGGCGCCAGCAAACACTAACAACGACCGACCAGTTGGCAGGGAATAAAAATAATGAGACCCGCTCGTACTGCACCTTTTGAATCACTGTTTTCGCTGGCCGCCGCATTGAGTCTGCCCATGGTCGCCACCAGCGCCATGGCCGACTTCATCGGCGACAGCAAGGCCCGTATCGAAATGCGTAACCACTACATCAACCGCGATTTCCGCCAGGACAACGCCCCACAATCCAAGGCCGAAGAATGGGCCCAAGGCTTCACTGCGCGTGTGGAATCCGGGTTCACCGACGGCACCTTCGGTTTCGGTCTCGACGCGCTGGGCGAACTGGGGCTGAAACTCGACTCCAGCCCGGATCGCCGTGGCACCGGGCTGCTGCCGTTCGGCCCGCAGAGCCACGAACCCGACGACGAGTACAGTGAACTGGGCCTGACCGGCAAAGTGCGGGTATCCAAGAGCGTGTTGAAACTCGGCACCCTGCAACCCTTGTTGCCAGTGGCGACTTACAACGACACACGCCTGCTGGGCTCGACCTTTGAAGGTGGCTTGCTGACCAGCCAGGAAATCGACGGCCTGACGGTGAATGCCGGACGCCTGACCAAGGCCAACCTGCGCGACTCGTCCAGCAATGATGACATCGGCTACGCCGCCGCCAGCAGCGATCACTTCGACTTCGGTGGCGGCAGCTACGCGTTCAGTCCGCAACTGAACCTGAGCTACTACTACGGCAAGCTCGACCAGATCTATCGCCAGCAATTCGCCGGACTGGTGCATACGCAGCCACTGGGCAACGGCTTCAACCTGCGCAGCGACCTGCGTTACTTCGACAGCCGGAGCGACGGTGCCGAACGGGCCGGGCGCATCGACAACCGCAACTTCAACAGCATGTTCACCCTGTCCCACGGTGCCCACAAGGTCAGTGCCGCCTACCAGCAACTGTCCGGCGACAGCGCCTTTCCGTTCCTCAACGGCGGCGATCCGTACGTGGTCAACCTGGTGACTTTCAACACCTTTACCCGCGCCGAAGAAGATTCCTGGCAGCTGCGTTACGACTATGACTTCGCAGCGCAAGGCATTCCCGGCCTGACCTTCATGACCCGCTACACCGACGGCCGCCACGTCAAGGCAGGCAGCGTCGACAACGGAAGCGAATGGGAGCGCGACACCGATATCAGCTACGTCATCCAGAGCGGTGTGTTGAAGAACGTCAGCCTGCGCTGGCGCAACGTGACCTTCCGCTCCGGCGATGGCTTGACGACCGCCCTCGATGAAAACCGGCTGATCGTCGGTTACACCCTGGCGCTTTGGTAATTCCGAAAGGGCGCGGTCGCGACCGCGCCACAACCGTTCACAATCAGGAGCAATCGTGATGTCCTCTTCACCTACACTGCATGCCCCTACCCTGCAGAGTTTCATCGCCGGTCGCTGGATCGGCCAACACGGCGCACAAGTGCTGCGCAGCGCCATCGACGGCCATGAAATCGCCCGCACCCATGAGGAGCGCCCGGACTTCGCCGAGGCAGTCGAGCACGGCCGTCGCCAGGGCATCAGCGGCCTGATGGCACTGGACTTCCAGCAGCGCGCCCAGCGTCTCAAGGCCCTGGCCCTGTACCTGAGCGAGCGCAAGGAACAGCTCTACGCGATTTCCCACCACAGCGGCGCCACCCGCGCCGACAGCTGGATCGACATCGAAGGCGGCAACAGCACGCTGTTCACCTACGCCAGTCTCGGCTCGCGAGAACTGCCATCGGGCAATGTCGTCCACGAAGGCCCGGCCCTGCAGCTGAGCAAAATGGGCACCTTCGCCGGCACGCACATTCTGGTGCCGCGCGGTGGCGTGGCGGTGCACATCAACGCCTTCAACTTCCCGATCTGGGGCATGCTGGAAAAGTTCGCGCCGAGCTTCCTCGCCGGCATGCCGTGCATCGTCAAACCCGCCAGCGCCACCAGCTACCTGACCGAAGCCGTGGTGCGCCTGATGGACGAATCGGGCCTGCTGCCAGCGGGTAGCCTGCAACTGATCATCGGCGGCACCGGCGACCTGCTCGACCGCCTGCAAGGCCAGGACGTGGTGACCTTCACCGGTTCCGCCGACACCGCGGCCAAGCTGCGGGTCAACCCGAACCTGATCCGCAACTCGGTGCCGTTCACCGCCGAGGCCGACTCGCTGAACTGCGCGATCCTCGCCCCGGACGTGACCCCGGATGACGAAGAATTCGAGCTGTTCATCAAGGAAGTCGCCCGGGAAATGACCACCAAGGCCGGGCAAAAATGCACCGCCATCCGCCGCGCCATCGTCCCGGCCAAGCACATTGATGCGGTCGCCACGCGCCTGCGTGATCGTCTGGCCAAGGTGGTGGTTGGCGATCCGTCGGTGGAAGGCGTGCGCATGGGCGCGCTGGCCTCCCACGATCAGCAGAAAGACGTGGCCGAGCGTCTGGAAGCCCTGTTGCAGAGCAGCGACATGCTGTTCGGCGCCCGTGACGGTTTTGAACCGCGTGGTGAAAATGTCGACAAAGGTGCGTTCTTCGCCCCGACCCTGTTGCAAGCCCGCGACCCGCATGCCGAGGGCGGTGCCCACGATATCGAAGCATTCGGCCCGGTCAGCACCCTGATGGCCTACGACGATCTGGACGAAGCCCTGGCCCTGGCCGCTCGCGGCAAAGGCAGCCTGGTGGCCAGCCTGGTGACCAAGGACCCACAAATCGCCGCCAAGGCGATTCCGGTGGCGGCAGCCCTGCACGGGCGCCTGCTGGTGCTGGATCGCAACTGCGCCGGCGAATCCACCGGCCACGGCTCGCCGTTGCCGCAGCTCAAGCACGGTGGCCCGGGTCGTGCCGGCGGCGGCGAAGAACTCGGCGGCCTGCGTGCGGTGAAGCACTACCTGCAACGCGCGGCGGTGCAAGGTTCGCCGACCATGCTGGCGGCGGTCACCGGCGAGTTCGTGCGCGGCGCCAAGGTCATCGAGACCGACGTGCATCCGTTCCGTCGCTACTTCCAGGACCTGCAGATCGGCGAATCGCTGCTGACTCACCGCCGCACCGTCACCGAAGCGGACCTGGTGAACTTCGGCTGCCTGTCGGGCGACCACTTCTACATGCACTTCGACGACATCGCCGCCAAGGAATCGCAGTTCGGCAAGCGCATCGCCCACGGCTACTTCGTGCTGTCGGCGGCTGCCGGTCTGTTCGTCTCCCCTGGCGTCGGCCCGGTACTGGCCAACTACGGCCTGGACACCCTGCGCTTCATCAACCCGGTAGGCATCGGCGACACCATCCAGGCGCGCCTGACCTGCAAACGCAAGATCGACCAGGGCAAGAAGAGCCCGCAGGGCATCCCGCAAGGGGTGGTGGCGTGGGATGTGGAAGTGACCAACCAGTTGGGTGAGTTGGTGGCGAGCTATGACATTCTCACCTTGGTCGTAAAACGCGAAGACTGACGCAACGCCTGCTCGCGATGGACGTGAACGATGGCACGCGCTTTCTGGATGAACGCGTTGTTCTCAGGTTCTTCGCGAGCAAGCTCGCTCCTACAGAATTCCGGGTTGGCTGAAAAATCTGTGGTCGATCAATTACAACTGTAGGAGCGAGCCTGCTCGCGATGGTCATGAACGATGACACGCGCTTTCTGGATGAACGCGTTGTTCTCAGGTTCTTCGCGAGCAAGCTCGCTCCTACAGAATTCCGGGTTGGCTGAAAAATCTGTGGTCGATCAATTACACCTGTAGGAGCGAGCTTGCTCGCGATGGTCGTGAACGATGGCACGCGCTTTCTGGATGAACGCGTTGTTCTCAGGTTCTTCGCGAGCAAGCTCGCTCCTACAGGGTTCCGGGATGGCTGAAAAATCTGTGGTCGATCAATTACAACTGTAGGAGCGCTCGCGATGGACGTGAACGATGGCACGCGTTTTCTGGATGAACGCGGTGCTCTTGGGTTTTTCGCGAGCAAGCTTGCTCCTACGTTGGCTCTGGGTTGTGATCAGTGCTTGCGCAACCACTCGATAAACAGCGCAAACAATTCCGACTGCGAGCCCACCTCCAGCTTCAAATACAGGTTCTTGCGGTGCATGCGTACGGTTTCCGGCGAGATGTTCATCTGGCTGGCGGTGGATTTCACCGAATGCCCTCGCAGGATCATGTGTGCCACTTCCCGCTCGCGCTCGGTGAGCAAGTCACTGCCGAAATGCTCGAACGCCGACTGCACCCGGTGCTTGAGATCATCGCGCAGGCCCTGGTCTTTATCGCACTGGATCTCGTGACTGCGCAGCATCCCGCGCTGGCTGAATTCGCTGATGAATTCGCGCACCAGCGGTTCGACGGCGCGCAACAGATTCAACTGTTCGACGCTGAGACATTCACCGCCGAAACCCTGATAGAGGCTGACGGAGATCTTCGTGTCATTGCCGGTATCGACGATGTAGTAGCTGTCTTCCGAGCAGCCCGCCTTCAGGTAATAGGATTTGTAATAGTCACTGTCGAAGAAATTGTCCGGGGCAATTTCCTCCAGGTGATAGAAGCCTTGCGCCAATCCCTGCTCCACCGCCAGGCAGAACGGGTCGAGCAAATAGCCCCCGGCAAAATAGCGTTCAAGAATCGAGACCTGATATTCCTGCGCAATCCCGCGCTGATGCAGCAACTGTGGCGCGCGGTCCTTGCGCTCCAGGCTGATCATCATCGACTCGACGGACACCAGCTGCGCCAACGCTGACGCCAGGTATTGCAGGGCGTCAGGCTCATCGATATGGGCGAATGCCTCGCGCATTCCCCCATGCCATTTGTGCAATGCCCCGAAGGGCATTGCGATCAGCGTATCGTCGTTTGGTTTGCTCATGCCCCGCAGTCTAGCGGGAGTGCAGCCCCTTGGTAACAGCCTGTGTGGCGAATTCATTGGCCGCCATACTGACCGCTGGCCTGAAGCTCCGCTGCCACTTCGACAATGCACTCGCGCAGGGTCTCGACGATTTCATCGACCTGGGCAAACGTCAGGATCAGCGGTGGCGACATCACGTTCAGGTGCATGATTGGCCGCACCAACAACCCCCGGGCCTGGGCCCGCACGTGGATTTTCTCGCCGATGTTGATCGCGTCGGGAAACAGCGCCTTGGTGCGTTTATCGGCGACGAACTCCACGCAGGCCATGAGTTTCTGGCAGCGCACATCCCCCACCAGCGGCAAATCCCGCAGGGTTGCCAGGCGCTCTTCCAGATAGGCACCCACCGTGTCGACATGGGCCAGCAGGTTTTCCCGTTCGATGATTTCGATGTTCTTCAGCGCCGCCGTGCAGCACACCGGATGGCCGCTGTAGGTGAAGCCGTGGGTGAAGCAGCGGCCCTTGCCCGGCTCGGCGATGACCTTCCAGATGCGGTCGGAAAAGATGCACGCGCCCAGCGGCAGGTAAGCCGAGGTCAAGCCCTTGGCGGTGGTGATGATGTCCGGCTGCACATCGAATACATCGTAGGAGGCAAAGAATTTGCCCAAACGACCGAACGAGGTCACCACTTCGTCGGCGACGAACAAAATGTCGTAGCGCTGGCACACGTCCCACATGCGCTTGAGGTAACCCTGGGGCGGAATGATCACCCCGCCCGAGCCCATGATCGGCTCGGCGAAGAAGCCGGCGACCTTGTCCGCGCCAATCGAGAGGATCTTGTCTTCGAACTCCTTGACCAGAAACTCGAGGAACTGTGCCTCGTCCATGCCGTCCGGCGCGCGGTACGGGTTCGGGTTGGAGACGTGGTGGATCAGCGGGTTGGCGTAGTCGAACTCCGGCACGCGGTCGGCGGCCTTGTTGCCGATCGACATGGTCAGGGTGGTGGAGCCGTGATAGGCGTTGAAACGCGCGATGACGTGCTTCTTCTCGGGTTTGCCCCGGCAGTTCTGATAGTACTGGATCAGCCGGTACGCGGTGTCCACGGCGGTGGAGCCGCCGGTGGTCAGGAACACATGGTCGAGGTCGCCGGGGGCCAGACTGGCGAGTTTTTCGCACAACTGGATGGCGACATTGTTCGACATGTCGGAGAACGGATTGGAGTAGGCCAGCTGGCGCACCTGATCGGCGATGGCCTCGGCCATTTCCTCGCGACCCAGGCCAATGTTGGTACACCACATGCCACCCACCGCATCGAGAAAGCGGTTGCCCTGAGTGTCGTAGATGTAGGCGCCATCACCGGCGACGATGTTCAACGAGCCCTGCTCGGCGTGTTCGTCGAACACGTGATAGCCGTGCATATGGTGAGCCTTGTCGGCCTTGACCAGCCGGGACTCGTCCGCTGGGGAAAAAACGGTGCGTGTTGGCGTCGCCATAAATAAACCTCTAACCGAAATTGACTAACGATCGAACAAATCAGATGCCGCTTTTCACGGTGCTCCAGACCCGGGTAATCGCCCGCATGTCCTTGGCATCCTGGGTTTTCTGCGGGAACAGACGCTCGCGGGTCTGGGCATCGGGGTAGATCGCCGGGTTGTCGCGTACATCGGCGTTCAACAACGGCGTGGCCGCCGCGTTACTGTTGGCGTAATTGATGAAATCACTCACATCGGCCATCACCTGCGGCTGCATCAGGTACTCGAGAAACTTGTGGGCGTTGGCGACGTGGGGCGCGTCGGCCGGGATGTACATGTTGTCGAACCAGATCAGCGAGCCTTCCTTGGGAATGAAGTACGCCAGGTTGATCTGCTTCTTGGCTTCCGCCGCGCGGGCCATGGCCGTCGCGTAATCGCCGGACCAGGTCATGGCCATGCACACGTCGCCGTTGGGCAGGCTGGTCAGGTAATTGACCGAGTCGAATTTGCGGATGTACGGCCGCACAGACAGCAGCAATTCCTGAGCGGCTTTCAGGTCCGCGGGCGCAGCGCTTCTCGGGTCGCGCCCCAGATAGGTCAAGGCCATCGGGATGACTTCGGTCGGTGCATCAAGCAGGGTCACGCCGCAATCGGCGAAGCGCGAAACGATCTTCGGGTCGAAGATCATCGCCAGCGAGCCGATCGGCGCGTCCGGCATGCGCTCCTTGATCTTGTCGACGTTGTAGGTGACGCCGTTGCTGCCCCAGGTGTAGGGCGCAGAGTACTGGGTGCCCGGGTCATAACCTTGCAGGTCCTCGAGGATCTGCGGGTCGAGGTTGGTCCAGCCCGGCAACTGCTTTTTATCCAGCGGCTGGAACACCTTGGCCTTGATCAGCGGCGGCGCCAGGGAGGCGTTCAAAACGATCAGGTCATAACCGGAATGGCCGGTGAGCAATTTGGCCTGCACCGTTTCATAGGAATCGAAAGTGTCGTAGACCACCTTGATACCGGTGGCCTTTTCGAAATCGGCGATGGTTTTTTCACCGATGTAGTCCGCCCAGTTGTAAAGCCGCAGCGTATTGCCCTCGTCCACTTGAGCGGCGTAGGCATTCAGGGTCAGCGGTACAACAAACAGACTGGAAATCACCTTAAGCAGTGTCTTGCCCATAGCCAATGCACCTTATAGCGAGTTCGGCTCTGGATGAGCGGATGCCCTCACTATTGGTCGATTCACCCGGCGCAACCATACCCCGAATGGGTGTGTGTCGTTTTTGGCACACCGGCATGGCAAAAAGCGGCAGCGCAGTTGAACCGTTTTGCCATAGATCGGGCTGGGTCCGGCGCTTAAAGTGGCAGCCTGAACCGACCCTGCGGAGCCTGCGATGACAGATTTGATCAAACACGAGCAACGCGACGGCGTGTTGACGCTGACCATCGACCGCCTGGACAAGCTCAACGCGCTGAACAACGCCATGTACACGCGACTGGCCGACCTGCTGCAGGCCGCCGACGAAGACGAGCAGACCGGCGTGATCATCATCACTGGCGGCCCGACCTGCTTCACCAGCGGCAATGACCTGGTGGACTTCCTCCAGAATCCGCCCACTCATCTGGACGCCCCGGCGTTCCACTTGATGAAAGTCGTCACGCGCCTGCAAAAGCCGCTGATCGCGGCAGTCTGCGGGGCGGCCATCGGCATCGGCACCACGTTGCTGCTGCATTGTGACCAGGTGCTGGTCACCCGCAACGCCAAGCTGCGCATGCCGTTCGTCAACATCGGCCTGTGCCCCGAATTCGGCGCCAGCCTGTTGCTGCCACGCCGCCTTGGCCATGCCCGCGCTGCGAGCCTGCTGCTGTTGGGCAACGGCCTGGACGGCAACGAAGCGGTCAATTGGGGCATTGCCAACGAAGCGTTCGACGACGGCGAGCAGTGCCTGGCGGCGGCCCTCAAGATCGCCCAGCGCTTTCTGGCCATGCCCCAGCAAGCCTTGCGCCAGTCCCGGCAGCTGATGAAACAGGCTTCCCTGGCCGAACTGGAAGCCACCCTGCGCGAAGAAAACACGCTGTTCATTCAGCGCCTGAACACCGACGAGGCGAAAACCGCCTTGAACGCCCTGCTCAATCGCAGTACAGATAAGAATCCACCGAAAGGAAACCAGCCATGAACACTCCAGAAATCTACGTCGTCAGCGCCGCCCGTACCGCCATCGGTACCTTCGGCGGTTCGCTCAAGGACGTACCACTGGCCGACCTGGCGACCACGGCCGTGAAAGCCGCCCTGGAGCGGGCCGCCGTGGACCCGGCGCTCGTTGGCCATCTGGTGATGGGCAACGTGATCCCGACCGAAACCCGCGACGCCTACATCTCCCGCGTCGCGGCGATGAACGCCGGCATCCCGAAGGAAACCCCGGCCTACAACGTCAACCGCCTGTGCGGTTCGGGCCTGCAAGCCATCATCAACGCTGCCCAGACCCTGATGCTCGGCGATGCCGACATCGTCGTCGGTGCCGGTGCCGAATCCATGAGCCGCGGCCCGTACCTGATGCCGTCCGCCCGTTGGGGGTCGCGCATGGGCAACGCCCAGGTCATCGACTACATGCTCGGCATCCTGCATGACCCCTTCCATGGCATCCACATGGGCATCACCGCCGAGAACGTCGCCGCGCGCAACGGCATCACCCGCGAAATGCAGGATGCCCTGGCCCTGGAAGACCAGAAACGCGCCGCCCATGCGATTGCCAACGGCTACTTCAGCGAGCAGATCGCGACCGTGGAAATCCAGGACCGCAAAGGCGTCAAGCTGTTCAACGTCGACGAACATCCGCGCGCCACGTCCCTGGAACAACTGGCAGCCATGAAGCCGGCGTTCAAGAAGGACGGTTCGGTCACCGCCGGCAACGCCTCGGGCCTCAACGATGGCGCCGCCGCACTGGTCATGGCCAGCGGCAACGCGGTCCAGGCCAACAGCCTGAAACCCCTCGCCCGCCTGGTCAGCTACGCCCACGCCGGCGTCGAACCGGAATTCATGGGCCTGGGCCCGATCCCGGCCACCCGCCTGGCGCTCAAGCGCGCCGGCCTGAGCGTCGCCGACCTGGACGTGATCGAAGCCAACATCGCCTTCGCCGCCCAGGCCTGTGCCGTCAGCCAGGAACTCGATCTTGATCCGGCCAAGGTCAACCCGAACGGTTCGGGCATCGCCCTGGGCCACCCGGTGGGCGCCACCGGCGCGATCATCGCCACCAAGGCCATCCACGAACTGCACCGCACCGGCGGCCGTTACGCACTGGTGACCATGTGCATCGGTGGTGGCCAGGGGATTGCGGCGATTTTCGAGCGCGTGTAATCACCCTGCCTTACGCAAAACTGTAGGAGCTGGCTTGCCAGCGATGACGACCTCAAGGACAACACGACCCTGAGGCCGCTATCGCCAGCAAGCCGGCTCCTACGGAGCGCAATCGCGCATTTCTCCTTGATGTATTTACCCGCCAACAAGTCGCATTTCGTCAATCCGCTCCCTGGATTCGCCCCCAGAACACGCAGCCGTTCCGCGCGGCCAGTGACTGATGAGATCGCTACCCACCACATCACCGACTTCGCCGTAAACCGGCTGCCACCAATCGAAATCAAAGCGGCGCCTTTTCCCCCTTGTCCAGAAAGATCTGCGCAGGCAACTCAAAGCCGCGCAACTTGAGCAACGCCAGCGGCCCTGCGCCCAGCTCAGTGCGCAGGTGCCAGGTCAGGTCGAGGCCGTCCGGGGCCCGAAGCTGCACGCGGTATTGGCTGTCGGTGTCGTTCAGCGCGGTGATTTTTGCCTGTTCGAGCAGGCGGATCAGGCCCCAGGTGCCTTCGTAATCGCCGTAAAGGCGCTCGTTGGCCAGCACGCTGATCCACAGCAAACGCGTGCCCGGATGCTGGCTGAAGCCCGGCCAGCTGAAGCGCTGCCAGCGTTCCTTCTGGTTGAAATACTCATGTTTTTCGCCGTTGAGGATGAAGGTGGTCTGCACCACGTCGCGCACCGGCTTGCCACGCAGCTCGAAGCTCAGGCCCATGCCGCCGTCGGTGTAGAGCACGTCGGCGAGGTGGCTGAGCTGGTTGATCGCCGCGAGGAACTTGGGGTTGAAGTGCAGGCCCTGGCTGTGCCGGGCGTCGGCCACCCAGCGACTGCCTTCCTTGCGCAGCACGCCGCCCAGTTGCTGCTGGAGGAACTGGTCGATGCGCCCGGCGTCGGCGCGGATCATCTGCCCGAGCATCGGTAGCGAGGCGTCGCTGCCGGTGGCGGCAAAGGGGTAGCGACCGGCGAAGGCGCCGTGCCAGTCCTTGACGATCGCCCGTTGCCACTGGCTGTTGAGGCCCGCCGTTGACGGTTGCAACACCCGTTGCCAGGCCTGCTCCAGCGGCTGCACGAACAGGGTCTGGCCGATCCCGTCCCACTCTGCACCGAGGCTGGCGGCGAGCAGATTGCCGTAGGCCTGGGTGTCGGTGAGGTCGACGCTATGCCCCTGGAACACGCTCTGCGCCAGGGCTTGAGTCATCGCCTGCGGGTTCGGCGCGTTGCTCACTTGTTGCAGCTTCAGTCGCACCCGCGTGACCCGGTTGAGGAAGGCCTGCAGGCTCAGGCGCTCGCTGTCGTTGGTGCGCTCGACGTCCTTGCCCAGCAGGCTCAGCAATGGCCCGAAGGTGGCGTCCAGCGGACCGCCCGGACCGCCGAGCGACTGCTCGATCGGCGGCACGCCGTCCTGGGCGATCAGCTTCTGCGCCGACTTGATCAACGAATCGCCCAAGGCCTGGCCGCGCGTGCCGGCCTGCCCCTGCCAGGCCAAGGTGTTCATCAGGGCGATCAGCGGCGACTGGCGCACGTCGCTCATCAGCGCCAGTTGATCAATCACCTCGCCCAGGCTGTCGACCGGTTGCCAGCGCAGGTGGTTGAGGAAATCCAGCCAGGCGTTGGCGTAGTCCTGGAAGTAGCGCTCGGTCAGGCGCTCGCGCAGTTGCTCCGGGCTCAATTCGACGGCGAGGCTGGCGGGATTGTCGCTGAGCACCCAGTCGATCTCTTCGCGACGGGCCTCGGCGATGGCGGCGATGGCCGGACGCACCTGGCCTTCCCAGGCCTGGCGAGTGAACACGCCGGGCACTTCGGCCGATGTGGTAAATAGCGCCGCTGCCTCGGTGTCGCCGACCATCTGTGGCAGGCTCAGCGCCGGATAATGGTTGGCCGCGTCATCGAGGATTTTGCGGTACAGGCTGGCTTCGCCATTGCGCTGACCGAGTTGGCCGAGCAGTACTTGGCGGGCCTGGGCCACCAGCCGGGGGTCGGCTTCGATGCGCCACTGCGGATGGCGCGCCAGTTGCTGCGCGTAGAACTGCCACAGGGTCGGCGACAGGCCCTGCCAGAGCCCCGGCGAGAACCCGGCGCGTTGCGGCTCGGCGTCGGTCAGGGCCTGGGCCAGGAACGCCGGATCGGATTTTTCCGGGCGCGCCAGCATCAGGTAGGCCTTGAGTTGCGCGTAGGCCACACCGGCACGCTTGCTGCGCTCGGGGCTGTCCGGCGGCAGTTTGACCAGCGCGTCGAGCCGCGCCTGCAAGTGGGCCACCGCCGGATCGCGCAGCAAGCGTTGATTGGCCTCGACGTAACGCGGCCACAGCGCGGCCAGCAGCGCATCGTTTTGATTCAGGCCAAAACGCTGATACCACGGCGCGCCGTGCTCGGCGCGGTAATCCAGGCGCCCGAGCTCGCGCACCAGTTCATTGAACGCGAGGAATTGTTCATCAGCGCTTTGCGATTGTTCAAGGGTGGTCAATACGGTCTGCACCTGCGCGATCTGCACGCGGTTGGTGGCGAACGACAGCAGCAGTCCGGCGCCCCAGATCACTGCCAGACCCAACACCGTTGCGTAGCCGATGCGCACGGCGCCCCAGCCCAGACGGCGGCGGTGCACGGCTTTGTCGCCGAGCACGCCCTCCCAAGGCGGCGTGACATGCCACAGACGCCCGGCATCTTTCCCGTCGGCCGGCAACGGCAGGCTGAACCACACGCCGCGCAGCGGCACGCCCCGGGCAAAGATGCGAAACATCGGCACCAACGCCTGACGCCAGCGGGCAATGCCCTCGACCTGCAGATCACGGGCCAGACGCACCAGAAAGTCGTTACCCATCGAATCTTGCATCTGCCCCCAGCCGGCGTTGCGCAGGGGTTGTACCAGGTTGTCCAGAGCGCCTTCCACCGCCTGCGGCGTCACGGGGATGGGCAGCAGGCAACCGACCGGTTGAGTCGGGCGCTTGTCCTGTTTCCATTTGCTGTCGCAGACCTGCCACAGGTGCAGCGGCAGCTGCCAGCGCAGCCGGCGTGCCAGGGTTTGCAGGTGGCGTATGCCGTGGTCCATGGCGCGAGGGTCGGCGCTTTGTGGTTTGTTGAGGGCCCAGATGACGCCGTCGAGGGGGCGCCAGCGGGTCAGGCTTTGCCACGGGGCTAAGCGATCATCATCGAATTCGCTCTGGATATTGCCGCCCCAGAGCAGGATGGTGTCGTGGCCGGCCAGCCATTTTTTTGCTTTCAGATCAGGGGCGATGGCTTCGACCTGCTCGGATTCGCCGACGACCAACAGAAAGCGGACCTTTGGCCGTTTGAGAAAACTGTAGTTCTCGCGCAGGTGCTCCTTTAATTCGGGGAGCCACGAAATGTCGGGGGAATCGGTCGGTTTGCTCAAGGGTGGAACCGGTGTTTCAGCGACCGTTCCGATTATCCGATTCGACCGAGTCACTGCCAGCCGATCCCAAGCCAGCAGAATGGCCGGGCAGGTCCAGCCGATGGCAAACCAGATGCCGAAACCGTACAGCGCCAAGTCTTTGAGCGACAGTTGCGGCCAGCCGAAGTGGGTGCCACTCAAGGCATACAACAGACAACCCAGTATCACCAGTAATGCCAGGATCAGCAGATACCCCAATCCCACGCGAATCAAAGAACCCTTGTACTTTGCGTTATTCATTGCCATGAGGCACCGCCACTCCAATAGCCAATCGCTTGTTTCCATCCTGACTCAGCCAACCGCAAGGCTGTCCGGCCTTCCCCGCCTGCAACAGTGCCAGGGACATACCAATGAATGGTGCGATATGCGCCAGTAACCCCCAGTGTCTTGCCAATTGATGTTCACCTGCGGACCACCCTCCTTCCACGAAGGCTTCCTGGCTTTCCTTATCCATTGCAAGACAGGCTGGGGGGGCCGAGTCGATCCCGGCATATCGCTGCATTTGTGTACAGAGGCCGATGGCTGTCTGGTGCGTCTCATTCAAGTATTCTCCCCGGTGCAACACCTGGCGCCCCTGCCAACTCACCAGCCAGAGAAAGCCCGCCTCGCCGGGCAGTACTGTGCCTTCAGCACTTTCGACCGACATCACGCCAGCGCACAGCACCCAATCATCCTTGTCACGACAATCGTGGTAAAAGGCATCGATCAGGGCGTCCAAATCGGTCAGATCGCCCAAAGATAAGCGCACTTCTGGCAGCACCACGCCCCCCTTGCCCAGTGCCGTTGTGAACGCGGTCTGGCTGCCCTCATCCCCCATCCAGGCAACACCTCGCAATGTCGGCCAACGTTCTTTCAATTCAGGAAGTTCAAGGGTCATCCGAGCCAGGTAGCGAGCCAACGCCGGGCCACGCAGGGCGTTTTTGTTCAGCGAGAGCGGGCAACAAAGCCGTACCTGTGAGGCCTCCCGCAGTTTCGATGGCTTCGGCAAAGAAGTGCCCGACATCAACCCTTGGTAATTTTCCTGAACATCGCCCGCCGGACCAATCAACCACACCCGCTGCACCGGCAAGCCCAGACTGCGGCGCCTCCACCAGCGCTGAACCGAGGCGTCCACGGTACGGTGATACACGCCGTTGCCGAACAGGTCGATTTGCCATGCCAACACGCGCAGGGCCAATGCCAACGCCCAACACAACGGCAGCACGGCGCTCCATAACCACAGCTCCAGCCGTGGGTGCTCCTCAGGCCACAGCGTCAGCAAGACGACCGCCTGCACGCCCCATAGCCACAGCAAAGCCAACCACCAGCGCCGCCACCGTGGCGCGCTGGGCGCCACGACTTCGGGGTACTCCGGGGGCCGATTCATGGCACCACCCCGATTGAAGAGACCGCCAGGGTGCTGACCAACCGGCAGCCACAGTCACAGCGGTAGCCATCCAGCGCCAACAGTTTGCCTTCCATGATGAAACCCGAGGCGCCCTCGCTGATATGCGTCATGCCGTGTTTGTCGCAGCGCACCTTGTCGCCCATACAAGCCACCGGCATGCCGAAGGCTTCGAAGTGACCTTCCAGCACCTCGCCGCCATAAGGGCGCAGCGGATCGCCCCTACGCACCAGGGGCATCATGACACCACCTCCTTCACCCGCTCGACCAACCCGCCACTGCGGGTCAGATAGTCGAGCATGTTCTCCATGCGCAACGCGTCTTCGGCTTTGATGATGGCCTGCTTTTGCTGCGCCACGACCTGGCCGATGGCCAAGGTCGATTTCAGGATCTGCTCCGCGCCCGGCAGGAAGGGTTCCACCTCGCCGGTGGCGGCGTTGATCACCTGATAACCCACTGATGCCGCGACCATCGTCCCGGCAAAGGCTTTGCCGCCGTAACGACGAATGCTGTACGCCCCGCCCAACACCAGGGCAATGCCCACCATGCGTCCAGCCACCACGACCGGCGTCAGGCGCTTGTTGGATTCATCGCCGAAATACACCGCGCGATAACGGAAGTAATCACCAAACATCTCCCGCGAGCTCATGAAGTCATGCAGGAACCAGGCGCGGGAGTCGTGTACCTGATCGTCGAACAAGGCGACCAACGCAGCCATTGGCGCTGAGTCACTCACTTCAAACTGATTGGCCCAGTGTTCGGTGAACAGTTCCTTGGCGCGCAACTCTCCGGCCGCCTTGATCTGCGCGTACTCGCGCTGCTCATCATCCTCGCTGAGCAGATACACCGTGTCCCTCAGCACGCCATCGAATACCAATCCTCCAAAGCTGGTCTGATCGCGGCGCCACTGCTGATAGTCGTGCTCGAACTCGACGGCGGCCTCGCGGATTTGCTGTTGGTCCAGCACCGGTTCGTAAGGCGGTCGGCCGGCAATGGTGGCCAGATTTTGCGTTTCGACGGGTTGGCCTCGGACGCGCGCGCGGGCCTCTTTGGCCTTGTCTATTTCCTCCTGCCGTTTGGCTTTCTGCTCGGCTTGCAGTGTCGCGTTGGTTTGCACGGCCTGGCCGTAAAAAGGCTGATTGGCATAACTGCCCCGGGCGAAACGCTCGATGCGCCAACCGGTGAGCCAGGCCAGTTGCGCGGCCATGGTGTCTTCCAGGTTGTGGCCAAGGCGAAGGGGGTCGCTGGTGGTTGGAGGTGAGGTAGGGTCTTCGTCGAGAGCCAGGGTGGTGCGCCAGGCGTTGAAGCGGTTGACAAGCGTTGGGCTGAAGTCGAATTCGTTACCGGTACCGGGTTCCATCTTTCGCGATGGCTGAATCTGCTGCAGCTCATCTGGAACCATTGCCTCGGGCACTGTTAATGGCGCACCCGCTGCGAAGGCCGCTGCATACAAGTCGTGCAGGACAATCTGCGACAACAACTCGCCTGCTCCGCCACGGGCCTTGCCCTGATCCCCCGGCGGGTAACCACCGCCCACGTCCGAATGCATGCCGGGGTAAACCACTTCAGTGGCATAGGGCGGGTAACGGCCATCGGCATAACGGATCGAATCCAGCGGGAAACACAGACGCTGCTCATGGGCAGCGACAAAATGCCGGCAGTCCTTGATCCATTCGGGGAAACGCCCGGTATCGGGCAGTGATTGAGTGCCATCGGCCCAGTCCATATGCCCTTCGGCGAAGGGCGCGGCACGGGCGCTGCCCACCGAGGCCACGGTGTCCAGCAGGCCGAGGAATTCGATGCTTAACGGCAAACCCAGCAGCTTTTGCTCCGGGCGTTCGGCGCCTTGCGGGGTATCGAACAGCTCGCTCAACCAGGTGACGAAGGTGCGCGCCTCGGCGGCCCCCCGGGAGAAGCCGTAAACGAACAACTTGATCGCCAGCACCGTGGGTTGCGCCGTCGCCACCTTGGCCCGCAACGGCTCCAGCAGCGAAGCCATGGCCTGGCGGCGGCTGCTTTTGCCCAATGCGGTCATGGGCCAGGTGGTGGCCATGGCTTTGAGCTTGGTCTGGGCAACCGGCAGCGCCAAGCCCTTCTTGTTATCTAGCGCAAAAGACAACGCATCGGCGATTCTCAGCAATCCCCAATTGATCCGGTCCTCGCCCCGGTTGGCAAACGCCATCCCCATGGTACTGAAGTCCAGTTCGCCAATTTCAGGAAAGGGGGTGCCCACGCCGGGGATGTAATAGCGGAAATAACCGCTTTGCGGTTGAAGAATACTGGCGTGAAACAGCCGCGCGATGTTGGTCGGGTGAGGCGGCTCTGCCTTGTGGGTATCATAGGGTTCGTTGTTATTGGTGCCATCGAAAAACAGGCTGATGTGCAGGGCCCGCGCGCAGGTGGAGGCGCCGCGAAACCCGCGTTGGGCATTTAATTTTTGACGGTACAACTCCACTTCAGCCGTTTGCCGTTGGTAATTAGCCCTTACCGCTTCAGAGTCGCTAGGTAAACGCCCTGCTTTGGGAAACAGGGCCGGGACATATACAGAATCACGATTCTTTACTTCGGACATACGGCTGGCTCCTGCATGTTCAGAGGTTCCTTGATCGGACTGTTGGGTGACGGGTAGCGCCAGCAGGAAGTGGACACTTTGACCTGATGACAAGGTAGAAAATGCACTTCCAACGCACACAGTTCGTCTTCATAGGGCGGAAGTTCCACAATCGCAGTGTGTTGCTGGTACTTGGTTTTATGCTCGGCATAAGCAGCCCGATACTCATCAGTTCCCAAGGGTGGTAATCGGGCATTAGAGTTTGGATCAGTTTCCCACTCCACTTTGAACTTCAAACCCGGCGACCATTGGCTGGGCAACATCACACAACACACCCCCCCCCCATAACCATTAGGACTGGCATTGCCCCCCCCATAACCATTCACCATGAAGTAATTAATAGCCGCCGACGTGTGATTAACCCCATTCAAATCCCCGGCCAGGAATTTCGGAGTCCCCGGAGAACACCCGGCCAGCAACAACAGCAAACTCCCGACAGCCCATTGCCGCCCAACCTTCCCTTTCTCATTACTCATTAAACGCCTCCCTGTTTATTAAGTTGCGCACGAAAAATGCCTGCGGCAGGCAACTTTCGTTCACCACCTTTTCTTGAAACGGAAAACACAGACGTTGCTCATGGGCGGCGACGAAGTGCCGGCAGTCCTTGATCCATTCGGGGAAACGCCCGATATCGGGCAGCGCTTGCGTGCCATAGGCCCAGTCCATATGCCCTTCGGCAAAGGGCGCGGCACGGGCGCTGCCCACCGAGGCCACGGTGTCCAGCAGGCCGAGGAATTCGATGTTCAACGGCAGGCCCAACAGCTTTTGCTCCGGGAGTTCGACGCCTTGCGGGGTATCGAACAGCTCGCTCAACCAGGTGACGAAAGTACGCGCCTCGGCGGCGCCCCGGGAAAAGCCATAGACGAACAACTTGATCGCCAGCACCTTGGGTTGCGCCGTCGCGACCTTGGCCCGCAACGGCTCCAGCAGCGAAGCCATGGCCTGGCGGCGGCTGCTTTTGCCCAAGGCGGTCATGGGCCAAGTGGTGGCCATGGCTTTGAGCTTGGTCTGGGCGACTGGTAAATCCAGCCGCTGCTTGTTGTTGAGGCTAAAGGACAACGCATCTGCAATGCGCAGCAATCCCCAGTTGATCCGATCCTCGCCACGGTTAGCGGCTGCCATGCCGAGTATGCTGTAATCCAGCTCGCCGATTTCAGGAAAGGGGGTGCCCACGCCAGGGATGTAATAGCGAAAGTAGCCGCTTTCCGGCTGAAGAATGCTTGCGTGAAAAAGCCGTGCAACATTGGTCGGGTGTCGCGGCTCGGCCACACGGGTGTCGTTGTGCTCGTTGTTATTAGTGCCATCGAAAAACAAGCTGATGTGCAACGCGCGCGCGCACGTGGAAGCCCCACGAAATCCGCGCTGGGCATTTAACTCCTGGCGATACAACTCCACTTCAGCCGTTTGCCGTTGGTAATTCTCCCTTACCGCTTCAGGATCGCTGGGTAAACGCCGCTCCTTGGGAAATAGGGCCGGGACATATACAGAATCACGATTCTTTATTTCGGACATACGGCTGGCTCCTGCATGTTCAGAGGTTCCTTGATCGGATAGGCAGGTTGACCATAAGCCATGCAGGCAGTGGTAGCCTTAACCTGATTACAAGGTAAAAAATGAATTTTTAACGAACACAAATTCTCTGCTTCATATGGTGGAAGCTCCACGATGGCAGTGTGTCTTCCGTAATTGGCTTCATGTTTAGCCAATGCAGATTCATCAAAATTAAACCCATCGGGTTTACGTTTAATTTTTTCATAGGGGGCTGGATCAGTTTCCCACTCCACTTTGAACTTCAAACCCGGCGACCATTGGCTGGGCAACATCACACAACACACTCCCCCCCCGTATCCATTAGGACTGGCATTGCCCCCCCCATAACCATTTACCGAAAAACTATTGATGGCTGCGGACGTATGGTTAACCGCATTCAAATTACCGCCCAAATATTTTGGCGTCCCCGGAGAGCACCCGGTCAGCAACAACAGCAAACTACCGACAGCCCACTGCCGCCCAGCCTTCCCTTTCTCATTACTCATTAAAATCCTCCCTGTTTATTAAGTTGCGCACGAAAAATGCCTGCGACAGGCAACTTTCGTTCACCACCTTTTCTTGAAACGGGAAACACAAACGCTGCTCATGGGCGGCGACGAAGTGCCGGCAGTCCTTGATCCATTCGGGGAAACGCCCGACATCGGGCAGCGCTTGCGTGCCATCGACCCAGTCCATATGCCCTTCGGCAAAGGGCGCGGCACGGGCGCTGCCCACCGAGGCCACGGTGTCGAGCAGGCCGAGGAATTCGATGCTCAACGGCAGGCCCAACAGCTTTTGCTCCGGGCGTTCGGCGCCTTGCGGGGTGTCGAACAGCTCGCTCAACCAAGTGACGAAGGTGCGCGCCTCGGCGGCCCCCCGGGAAAAGCCATAAACGAACAACTTGATCGCCAGCACCGTGGGTTGCGCCGTCGCGACCTTGGCCCGCAACGGCTCCAGCAACGAAGCCATAGCCTGGCGACGGCTGCTTTTGCCCAAGGCGGTCATGGGCCAGGTGGTGGCCATGGCTTTGAGCTTGGTCTGGGCGACCGGCAGATCCAGCCGCTGCTGGTTGTTGAGGCTGAAGGACAACGCATCGGCAATGCGCAGCAGTCCCCAGTTGATCCGGTCCTCGCCCCGGTTGGCGAACGCCATGCCCATGGTACTGAAGTCCAGTTCGCCAATCTCAGGAAAGGGGGTGCCCACGCCGGGGATGTAGTAACCAAAATAACCGTTTTCCGGTCGATCCAGACTGGCGTGAAACAGCCGCGCAATATTGGTCGGATGGGGCGGCTTGGCCTTGTGGGTGTCGTAGGGCTCGTTATTTTTGGTGCCATCGAAAAACAGGCTGATGTGCAAGGCGCGCGCGCAGGTGGAGGCGCCGCGAAACCCGCGTTGGGCATTTAATTTTTGACGGTACAACTCCACCTCAGCCGTTTGCCGTTGGTAATTGGCCCTCACCGTTTCAGGGTCGCAGGGCAAACGTCCTGCGTTGGGAAACAGGGCCGGGACATGTACAGAATCACGATTCTTTACTTCGGACATACGGCTGGCTCCTTCATATTTAAAGGATCGTTAATTGGATATCCAGGCTGGCCGTAAGCCATACATGCCGTGGTGGCCCTAACCTGATTACAGGGTAAAAAATGAATTTTTAACGAACACAAACTCTCTGTTTCATAAGGCGGAAGTTCCACAATCGCAGTGTATTGCTGGTACTTGGCCTTATGTTCGGCGTATGCATCTGGATCGAATCCATAACCCGATGTTTTACGTTTTATTTTTGCGTTTGGATTCGGGTCGGTTTCCCACTCCACTTTGAACTTCAAACCCGGCGACCATTGGCTGGGCAACATCACACAACACACTCCCCCCCCGTACCCATTAGGACTGGCATTGCCCCCCCCGTAACCATTTACCGAAAAACTATTGATGGCTGCGGACGTATGGTTAACCGCATTCAAATTACCGCCCAAATATTTTGGCGTCCCCGGAGAGCACCCGGCCAGTAACAACAGCAAACTACCGACAGCCCATTGCCGCCTGACATTCCCTTTTTCTTTACTCATTAAACGCTTCCCTGTTTATTAAATCGCGTACGACAAACACCTGGAATGATTTTTTTCGCTTAAAACCTACATATACCCGCAACAAACACATTGGCTACGCGTAGATACAGACACCCTTTAAACCACAGACAACCCGCCCACTTAATACGTATGTGAACTTGGACTCCAGCGCGGCTCAACCGAAAACCTTACATCCAGATATTTTATAGCTGGCGAAATTGAAACTTTACTTTCCTTGTCTTCTACCCCTTGCCTACCATCATAAAAAACAAAAGTATTATTATTTGAATGCAGCCAATCGTTTACTTTTGAGCTATTGGCAGAAGACGCAGAAAACTTATCCGGAAAAATAAACCTAATTTTTACATCATCATAACGCTCTCCATAATACATCCACATTGAATCAGGCAAGTACCCTTTGAAGGCCGGTATATAAGCTGCCATCGAAGCATCAACAAGGGAAGCACCCTCAACATATAATATCAGGTCTTTTTTAGTGCCATTCTTATACCTTACCCCATACCTAATTGATTGTGCAGAAGATCGGAAGCTTTTTGAACCACCAAAGTCAAACTTGATATACCCATGATTCGGCTCCATTCTCGCCTGAATATCAGTCATTTCTTCTTTTCTATCTGCACGCGCGTAGTCATGGGGAATGCTCAGCGTATCGACTGCCAGATCGACTGGAATACTGGCCAGCACGACAACCGGACAAACAATTGTTATATAACAAAGCACGGATGCAAGATCCGCATTAAATGTTAGTACCTAAACATCTGTTACTACCCCCCTGTAATAATCTGCATCGCTGGCAAACCCAAGTTTTCAACCCGTGCCGCATTTGTTCCGCACCCCATAAGAGATGAGACAAGCAGCCCCACCAATATTAATTTCGCTATAAACTTAGTCACTCTTGTTCATCTCCAATCGCACCAGACAACACAGCAAATTTGTCCACCGCATAAGCATTCAAATCCCCGAAATAATTTTCGCAACTTGCTTGAAGCACAACGTGGTAACAACGAACAAAACACTCCTCACTGGATAGTTGTGAAAACGCTTTCACTGCAATACCGATCAACTTTTGCGCATCACTGATGCAGCCCAACCGATCAAATTGCGTATCCGTCAGTACAACCGGAGTGTTTACTTCCTCGAGCACCTGATCCGAGCCATAAGTGCCCGGTTGCCAGGCGATCCGTTGATCCCGATCCAGCCAACTCCAGAACAGCGCCAGGCTCAGAAACCGTTGTTTCTGTTCCGAGTCCAGGACGCTTGCGAACAATTGCGGAAGCACACGCGGGTCGTAGAAACGCAGCAAGCCAGACTGTCCTCCCCATTCAAGCTGTGAAAGCCCTTGCAGGGTCTTGGTCAGAACATCGAACGGAATGGGGGAAATCAACAACATGAGCCTCGGCATGTGTCCCATCTGCTCAATGATTTCTTCCAGCCAGGCTTTATGGTGCCAATCGTTCAGGCTGATGCGCATCAGGATCGGCGCATGAGGTAACAGCGTTTCTTCTGGAGTGGCACTGAAAAATGAAAACCAGGGAATGGCTGGTTCGATGGCTTCAAGTGCTGGCAGCAAGGAAATATCGGAGCCCGCTTGGTCGACGATTAAATCAACATGATCGAGGTCCGCTGCACGGCACAGGCCTTCCAACTGGTCGATCCACTGTTCATAAATTTCTTGCATTTATCATCTCCCACTGACCGTGCGCATAACTGCACCGGCAGCCTCGGCTTGAGCAATTTTCAGACACTCTTCACACACCGACTTCGGCAACACCATCAACGGAAAACTCTGGCCGCCAGGCCCCTCCCAGATATGCTGCCCACGAGACGTCAGCTTGGTGGAGCTTTCCTGAGTGATGCCGTCGCTCGGGTCGATGCGGAAGAAATTGTCTCCACTGGCCAACGTGATGCCTTTAGCGGCCGTCAACAGCAGATGGCCCTGCACCGACTGCATCGTGATGTCCTGCTGAGCAATCAGATTCAGTAGATCGCCGTGGGATTCGATTTCCAGTGGGCCCTTGCCGGAGACCAGGCGCATGCCTTCCTCCTGGCTCAACAGGGAAATGCTTTTCCTGGCGTGTGCCGACAGGCGTTGGTCGGCGGCGAGATTGATTTCGTCCTGGCTTTGCAGGTACATCGCATCGCCGCTGTTGAGCAACAGACCGGCCGGTGTGACCGCGCCGATGCCTTTGGGTGCGCTGAGGAGGATGGCCGGGGCGGACAAGTCTTTGGCGTCCGCTTGTAGTTGGTGCAGACCGTCGATGGCGGGGGGGCGATTGTGATGGGACTGGGCAATTTCCTGCCAATCGGCCATTTGCTGCCGGGCGCCTTCGATCTGGCTGGTGGCCGGCGCCATGGCGAGTACATCGTCAGTGGCCTTGACCTGTTCATCGGCACTGATGAACAGGCCTTTGCCCGCGCGCAAACTGCCCCAATCATCCGTACGCAGCTCAAACCCTTCACCACGTTTCTTCCGCTGGCCATCCACCAGATGCCCCAGATTCAGCTGACTCTTGCCGCCATACTCGGTACTGAGCTTGATGTGCTCCTGCCCCCGCGTGTCATCCAGGCGCAACTTGTTGTTGGCCGGCGTGCGCAGCACGTTGCGGTGGTCGTTGCGCTGGGTCACCAGGTCGGGGTGCTGATCGTCGTGCAGGGCGTGGGCGATGTAGGGGCGGTCCGGGTCGCCCTGTTCGAAGGCGATGGCCACTTCGGTGCCGGCGATCAGTGGCAGGTGCAGGCCGTAGGTGTCGCCGGCGTAGGCGCGGGCCTGGCGCAGCCATTTGCTTTCGCGGCCGGCGGGCCAGGTGTCGCGGTCGAAGAGGAACTTGACCCGGTAGCGCCC
>NZ_MUJK01000003.1 GCF_002906155.1 Pseudomonas laurylsulfativorans | reverse complement strand
CAACCACTTGCGCTTCAGATCTCTCATCAGCGGGAGGCGAATTCTACAGCGTTACACGCTGCTGTCAACACCTCTTTTTCAACTCCCTTTCGGCTTCGATGAACTGAAGCGACCCACTGTCGAAAACTGCATAACTCATTGTTTACCAAGGAGTTTTCCGTTTCGACTGCGCCGGAAGTGGGGCGAATTATAGACATCTGAAATCTGCCGTCAAGCAGTGATTTAGGTTTTCTATCAACAACCTGCAGAAACCAGCAAAACACCCCAAAGGACGTCTATATAGAAGCGCCAAGACGCCCTTCTATATAGAAGAGCTTCCTCATGGGCAGCTACAGCCCATGTCACAGCCAAAAAATCAGCCCACCGCGCACAGACGATTGACTGACCACCCAAAAAACAAAAAAGCACCCAAGGTGCTTTTTTGTTGAATATCAGCTGGACAAAGCCGCCACCCTCGCCCGCGCCATGTGCAGCTTCTTGTAGCTGTCGATCAGGCGAAGGTGCCTGTCGAGGCCTTCCAGTTTCATGCTCGTCGGCGTCAGACCGTAGAAACGTACGCTGCCATCCACCGACCCTATCGCTGCGTCCATCCGCTCGTTACCGAACATCCGACGGAAGTTGACCTCGTAGTCGCTAAGCTCCAGATCATCGTCCAGCTGCATTTCCAGCACGACGTTCACCGCTTGATAAAACAAGCCGCGTTCGACGGTGTTGTCGTTGTATTGCAAGAAGGCCTCCACCAGATCCTTCGCCTGGTCAAACTTCTGCAAGGCGAGATAAATCAGCAGCCTCAGCTCCAGTATCGTCAATTTGCCCCAGGGCGTGTTGTCGTCGAACTCGATGCCGATCAAGGTAGTGATGTCGGTGTAATCATCCAGCTCGCTGTTTTCCAAACCCTTGGCCAGCGTTCTCAGGCCGACCTTGCTCAAGCTGTGCAGGTTGAGGATGTCAGCACGGAACTGCAGCGCTTTGTTGGTGTTATCCCAGATCAAGTCTTCTACCGGATAAATTTCCGAGTAATCCGGCACCAGAATGCGGCAGGCTTTGGCGCCAATGTGTTCATAGACCGCCATGTACACTTCTTTGTCCATGTCTTCGAGAATGCCGAACAACGTCGCGGCCTCTTCGACATTGGAGTTTTCGCCTTGACCGGAGAAATCCCACTCAACGAACTCGAAATCCGGTTTGGCACTGAAGAAGCGCCACGAGACCACACCGCTGGAGTCGATAAAGTGCTCCACGAAGTTGTTCGGTTCAGTCACCGCCTGACCTTCGAATGTCGGCTGAGGCAGATCGTTCAGACCTTCAAAACTTCGGCCTTGCAGCAGTTCCGTCAGGCTGCGCTCCAGCGCCACTTCCAGGCTTGGGTGCGCGCCGAACGAGGCAAATACGCCACCGGTACGCGGGTTCATCAAGGTGACGCACATCACAGGGAACTCCCCGCCCAGCGACGCATCCTTGACCAGCACCGGGAAGCCCTGCTCTTCAAGCCCTTGGATACCGGCCAGAATCCCCGGGTACTTCGCCAGCACTTCCTGCGGCACATCCGGCAGGGCCATTTCGCCTTCAAGGATTTCGCGCTTGACCGCGCGCTCGAAGATTTCCGACAGGCACTGCACCTGCGCTTCGGCCAGCGTATTGCCAGCGCTCATGCCATTACTCAGGAACAGGTTTTCGATCAGGTTAGACGGGAAGTACACCACCTCATTGTCCGACTGGCGCACAAAGGGTAGCGAACAAATACCGCGCTGGGTGTTGCCGGAGTTGGTGTCGTACAGATGCGAACCACGCAACTCGCCGTCCCGGTCGTAAATCTTCAGGCAGTATTCGTCGAGGATTTCAGACGGCAGTTCGTCCTTCGGGCCAGGCTTGAACCAGCGCTCGTCCGGGTAATGTACAAACGCAGCGTTGGCGATTTCCTCGCCCCAGAACTGATCGTTATAGAAGAAGTTGCAGTTGAGCCGCTCGATAAACTCGCCCAGTGCCGATGCCAGCGCGCCTTCTTTGGTCGCGCCTTTGCCGTTGGTAAAACACATCGGCGAGTGCGCATCGCGAATATGCAGCGACCACACATTGGGAACGATATTGCGCCACGAAGCGATTTCAATCTTCATGCCCAGGTCGGCCAGGATGCCCGACATGTTGGCGATGGTTTGCTCCAGCGGCAGGTCCTTGCCCACAATGTAGGTGCCCGCTTCGCTGGTCGAGTGCGGCATCAGCAACGCCTGGGCATCGGCGTCGAGGTTTTCGACCTCTTCAATCACAAACTCAGGCCCGGTTTGCACCACCTTCTTTACCGTACAACGGTCAATGGAGCGCAAGATCCCCTGACGGTCCTTGGCGGAGATATCCGCCGGCAATTCGACCTGAATCTTGAAAATCTGGTTGTACCGGTTTTCCGGGTCAACAATGTTGTTCTGCGACAGGCGGATATTTTCGGTGGGGATATTGCGAGTCTCGCAATACAGCTTCACGAAGTACGCCGCACACAACGCCGACGAAGCCAGGAAATAATCGAACGGCCCCGGCGCCGAGCCATCGCCCTTGTAGCGAATGGGTTGATCGGCAATCACCGTGAAGTCGTCGAACTTAGCTTCAAGTCGAAGGTTGTCGAGAAAGTTGACCTTGATTTCCATGTGCGATTACCAGAATAACGAGCTAAACGATTTGGCCGCCATTATCCGGTTTTTCAGCACAGACCGTTAACTTTCCACTATTTATCGATCAACACGACACCACGCTCCTCAAGCAAGCGCACAAACATCGTCAGGCTCCGCGACACCGTCCCCCTACGCCACACCAACCAGGTGCGTAAATAACGGAAAGACTCCGACAACGGCCAGACGCTGACCGTCGTACATCCCGGCATGCTTTCGAGCATGCTGCGGGGCATCAATGCCAGACCGGCCCCGGCACTGACGCAGGCCAGCATGCCGTGATAGGACTCCATTTCGAAAATCTTGCCAGGCACCGCCGCGCCGTTGGCGAACCAGCTTTCGAAATGATGACGATAGGAGCAGTTGGAGCGGAAGGCATAGATGTTTTCGCCATTCACATCCTTCGCCCGATGAATTGGCTCATGGTTGAGCGGTGCGATCAGGACCATTTCCTCCTCGAATGCCGGTACGCCCTCCAGTGCAGGATGCAACACCGGACCATCAACAAAAGCCGCGGCCAAGCGCCCCGACAGCACCCCGTCGATCATGGTCCCAGAGGGGCCGGTGGACAGGTCCAGTTCGACCTTGGCGTGCTTCTGGTTGTAGGCGGCCAACAGTTCCGGAATCCGTACCGCTGCGGTACTTTCCAGCGAACCCAGGGCGAATGCGCCTTGCGGTTCTTCACCCGCCACCGTGGCGCGCGCCTCTTGAACCAAGTCGAGAATACGTCGAGCGTAATCCAGAAAACTCCAACCGGCTGGCGACAAGCGCAGGCGACTCTTCTCGCGAATAAACAGGTCCACACCCAAGTCCAGTTCAAGCTGCTTGATTCGGGTCGTCAGATTCGAAGGCACCCGGTGGATATGCTGGGCGGCCACGCTAATGCTGCCGTGCTCGGCGACAGCCTTGAAAATTTCGAGCTGAACCAGATCCAAATCATTCTCCAAACGTGAATATTATGCTCAGTATTATTCAGTTTCTATAAAACATATACCACCATAACCTGAGCACATTCCCACCCTGCAGGACGGTGCCATGACCAACGTATCCAGCCTTACCCATGCCATTTCGATCAACCCGACCACTGGCGAACAGATCGGCCAGTACCCTTTCGACTCCGATTCAGCATTGCAGGCCTCACTGACGCGGGCCGCTAGCGGGTTTCGAGCCTGGCGCAGCAAACCGGTTGAACAACGTGCGCAGCTTTTGATCAACCTCAGCCACGCCTTGCGCAACAATGCAGAGGCCATGGCCAACATGATCACCCTGGAAATGGGCAAGCCGATTACTCAGGCCCGCGGTGAAATTGAAAAGTGCGCGCAGCTCTGCGAGTGGTACGCCGAACACGGTCCCGCCATGCTGAGCCCGGAACCGACCCAGGTTGAAGGCGGCAAGGCACGCATTGAATATCGCCCGCTCGGCCCGATTCTCGCCGTCATGCCGTGGAACTTCCCCATCTGGCAAGTACTGCGCGGCGCCGTCCCCACCCTGCTGGCCGGCAATACCTACGTGCTCAAGCACGCGCCCAACGTCATGGGCAGCGCCTACCTGCTGCTGGAGGCCATCAAGCAAGCGGACTTTCCCGAAGGCGTTTTCGAAGTCATCAATGTCACGCCGGAGGGTGTATCCAGGGCAATCGCCGATCCACGTATCGCGGCGGTCACCCTCACCGGTAGCGTCCGTGCGGGCATGGCCATCGGTGCCCAGGCCGGAGCAGCACTGAAGAAATGTGTATTGGAACTGGGGGGCTCCGACCCATTTATCGTGCTCGACGACGCGGACCTCGATGAGGCGGTAAAAGCCGCCGTGATCGGGCGCTATCAAAACACCGGACAAGTCTGCGCCGCAGCCAAACGCCTGATTGTCGAGCAAGGCGTTGTCGAGGAATTCACCCGCAAGTTCGTCGAGGCTACCCAACGACTGGTTGTCGGTGATCCACTCGCCACCAACACTTACATCGGCCCGATGGCTCGCTTCGATCTGCGCGACGAACTGGACCAACAAGTGCGCGACACACTTGAAGAAGGCGCAACGCTGCTGATGGGTGGAAAAAAGGCTGAAGGCACCGGCAACTACTATGAACCCACCGTACTGGGCAACGTGACCGACCGGATGACATCATTCAAACAGGAATTGTTTGGCCCAGTGGCATCAATCATCACAGCCCGAGACGCAGCCCATGCGCTGGAACTGGCCAATGACAGCGAGTTCGGCCTCACCGCCACGATCTACACGCGCAATGCCGAACTTGCACAACAAATGGCCAACGAACTTGAAACCGGCGGCGTGTTCATCAACGGCTATAGCGCCAGCGATCCGCGAGTCAGTTTTGGTGGCGTGAAGAAGAGCGGCTTTGGCCGTGAGCTCTCGCACTTCGGCGTGCGCGAATTCTGTAATGCACAGACGGTTTGGCTGGATCGGCGTTAAGGGCACCGTAGCACCCTGGGCTTTTTCGTATCAGCGACCTGTTTTTCACGAAACGCTCACATAATGAAGCGCAGATTGAACGGACAAAAGGATTTGACCCCGTATGGAAAGCCCGCCACTGAGCGGGCTTTTTGTTGCCTGCTACGCTTTTCTCAGACAAAGGAGAAGCGGCCATGCCCCTGCCAGATGATCCTACCCCAGCCCTACTCAGCCGATTCAATCAGAACATCATGGCCCTGGGTTGCGCCATTGAAGAAATACGCACCTGGATAGACCAACGTGGTTCTACGGAAGTGTCCAACCGTATTGAGGCCCACTGGGCCGTGATCACCGGGAATGCAAGCTTCATTGCCGAAACCATCGCCGAACTAAGTGCCAGGTGCGAGCCCGAAGAGGAGATTGATCCTGAGGACTAACACTCTCCCGAAAAATCAAAGCCCGCCAACCACGATGTCTCTATTGCAATGCCCCCTTACCCTGTCCGCTTGTTAGTCGAAAGGATGGCTACCCGATGCAGAACCATTTTGTGTCTATTCTGATGGCACGAAATAGCACTCCGGTTTCGTATCGCATTACTTCCTTGATGAGTGGGTGTAACAGATATGACCAGCCCGACGGCTATCGCTATGACTGGCTTTATTGGGTGGACATTGGCGCTGCTGATTCTCATGGAGCTCCTGCGCGGAGGGCTTGCTGTCCTCAAGCGAATTCCCACAACCGAGTTCAAACCGGATAACTCCAATCTTTCACCCTTCATGCAACGCCTGGCGCGAGCCCATGCTAATTGTGTCGAAGGTTTACCCCTGTTCGGCGGCCTGCTTCTACTGGCCCTTGCCACTGGCCAGACGTCAATTACCGATCCGCTTGCCTTTCCCCTGCTTGCTGCTCGCATCGCGCAATCTTCTCTGCACCTATACTCCCTGCATCAGCAATAGCTGAGCATGCCCCAGCGCAAATGGGCTCCGAACCCCGGCCCCTGGCGCAAGGAAAGTGCTTGGAGATACAACATCTGGAATTAGTACCGATATGTTTATCGTGGGGAAATTCATTCCACCGGATAAGAAATTCAATACTTTCTCAATCGTACTCGCGGACGGTGATCCGGGCGTAGTCTTCCTCCAGGCCAGAGAGAGAGTGAGAATGCTGGTCCGATACGACAGCATTCTGGGCGACTCTTACATTTACGATTCAGATTTGACTCGGCAGCGTGCATGACGAGGACAGACCAGAAGCAACTGGCGCTCGCCGCTGAATGCTGTAGCAAAAACCAATACGATCACCTGCAAATCGCTGACTCAGCGGTGGAGCAGCGCCTCAATCTCGCGGGCTATGGGCTGTAAGTAACTTTGCCCGGACTATCCAGGCTGGCATCGGTGAGTTTTTCGGGGTCCTTGAAGACGACTTCGACTGAAGGCGCTGCGGTGACAAGTGGCACCATAAACAACGCCAGCAGTGCGATCGAGGAGCGGACGGTTATTGAGCGCATGACATCACCTCTTGGTGCACGCTTTTCAATGCATGCTGCACCGTGTTCAGTTTACGCCTGAAGTGCATGCCCGCTGCGTGTGTTTCGACCTGAACAGCCATGCCGGTAACTTGCGTGTCGTGAAACCATTGGGTTTTGCCGTGTCAGTCCTCTTGATCTATCTGATCCAGAAAATCAACGTCATCATCCTCTGCTTCTTCTTGGTCAAAAATTTCTTGAGCATCGTCTTCGACCCATGATTCGTCATCATGGAACTCATGATCGAGCAGGTGATCATGCTCAGGCTCGGGAATATCTCGTTCTTCGCTCATGACTTACCGAAACAAATTTGAAAGAACGGACTGTATATGCAGATCCTTTCCCTCAGTCAACGATCACAAAACAACGACGCGCTCCCCTTGAGCAGGCAGCAGATGCAGCGCATTGGTTGCCAGTTGGTTTGCCGCCGCCAGTTTTTCAAGCGAGCATTTACTTGAGCTCCAACGTTGTTCTGCTCTACGAGAGTTCAGGAACGTCCATCGAGCGCCGACGTTTTTGTGGGGGTAAAAGTAGGGGAAATCCATTTCATGTCCAGAATTACCATCAGAGAACTCGAGTCGCTGACCGCCAATGTTGCTGATCGGAATGAGTTGACCGCTCCCAGGTTTTCCTTGATGCGCCTGGGTTTGTTCAATCAGAGAATGTGCATGATGCACGACTGGGATATCACTCAGCATTCCGAGCAGGAAAGCGTTGGGAGGCTCAACGGTTTTGGCTCTGGAGTATTGCGAGCGGCCTTGCTCAATTCCGGCGCAAGAGTGTATGAGGAGCCATACCAAAAGCCTTGCGAAAAGCATGACTGTAATGGGAAAAATCGGAGAATCCGAAATCCAGTGCAGCTTGAGAAATGCTGCGTACCTGCCCGCGTTCTATAGCCTCGCGACTGGCGATCAGGCGCTCCTTCCAGATCTCTGCAACTGGCGTTTTCTGGTAACGGGCGAACGCGCGCGTGACGGTTCGCGTGGACACATAATGCACTTGAGCGATGCGTTCGATCGACAGGTCCGGATCGGTTAGATGCTGGCGGATGTAGTTCATGATCCGACCATAAAGATCCAGCTCGTCATGGGTCGTCTTCAAGTCCTGGAGTTCCAGGCTAATCGCAAGTAGGTCAAGCAGGGTGTTGGAAAAGCGGCTGGATAGTCCCTCATCTTGAAAACTCGCAGGAATGCTCGCCGCTTGATGCAACATCTCGCGCAACGGAATCACTCCTGGACGGCGATCGTCCAACACCACGGCGGTGCAACCTGATACGCCTGGCAACCGTTGACTGAGCAACTGTCGCGGAATGCGGACCAGGTGGTTCTCGGTACCACCCAGACTGAATCGGAACGTTTGGGATGCGTCATAAAGAAACAAACTATCCGCCGCCAGCGTTGCCTTGCGCCCTGCCTGTTCCAGTTCACCATAGCCTCGCCGGGTGAAACCCAGCCACAGATCCTCATCCGGACCGCTGCGCAAGTGCCGGGGCGCGCGCTCCCAATAATGCAGTGGCGAGGACAGCGTACAGATGTCCAGCGGCCCCATGCCGTTCACCTCCAGCGCCCCGTCGAAATCGCTCTGCGTCAACGGTTTGCTGTCCGCCGCCAGACAATGACGGCACACCACTTCTTTCCAGTAATCAAAGCGACGTGGAGCCGCAACGGCGAGGGTTGAATACTGATTGCTATGGCTCATGGCATTCACCTCACGGCGGCGACTGAACAATAAGGGTGACGGTAACGTTGGTTCCCTGCTTAGCAAATAGCAGGCCACTCCCCTTTCGGGGTGCCAACGTCATGTGCGCTTGAAATGCCAGACGCTCGCACGCTCGTGATAGAGGCTGCGTGAGCGAATCCCGCTAACGCTTCACACGGATTACTCCTGCCCGTTATCGATACATGCATTCGCCGCCTGACGGAGTGCGCGCACCAATTCCGCTCATCGTATTCCTGTTTTCAGAGCCTGTCCTTTCTAGCCAAACGGTTGTCCGTACGAGCCAAGCGCACTGCGCCGTCCCCGCCTAACTTCTACCCCACACCGTGCCCCTCCAACCACAACTGACGAGGTGTCCCATGCAACTGCCAGAGCAGCAGAGACAGTCCGATTCATCCTGGCTTTTGCAGATGCGCGACCTGGCACCTGAAGAGTTCGCCACCTACCTGTTAGAGCTGGGGACTCTGGCGCTGCGGCGTCGACTGGCTGCGCCAACCTCCAGGCACCCGTGCCCGTTGAAACGTTGAACAGATCACCGCATAGCAAAAATAAAACCAAGGAGCCCACCATGGAATCTGCGATCGATAAGCACCTCAAATGCCCGCGGACGTTGTCTCGTCGCGTCCCCGATGAATACCAGCCCCCCTTCCCCATGTGGGTCGGACGCGCCGATGAGCGACTGGAACAAGTAGTGATGGGGTATTGGGGTGTGCAATACCGCGGGGAGGACCAGCGTGAAGCAGCTCTGCGCGCGATGCGCCACATTGCCGCCAGCCTGAGTTTGCCCGATGGCCCTCTGAGCCATGACCTGACCCACCACACCGACAACAGCGGTTACGACAACCTGATGATCGTCGGTTACTGGAAAGACCCCGCCGCGTATTGCCGTTGGCTGCGCACGCCTGAGGTAATCGAATGGTGGTCCTCCGAGGATCGCCTGAGCGACGGTCTCGGTTACTTTCGGGAAATTGTCGCGCCGCGGGCCGAGCAGTTCGAGACGCTGTATGGCTTTCGCGATGAGTTACCCGGCGTTGGCGCCGTGATGGACACCATCAGTGACGACATCGAAGAACACGGTTACTGGGGATCGATGCGTGATCGCTTCCCGATTTCCCAGACCGACTGGATGGTTCCTTCCGGTGAACTGACGGTCATCGCCGGCGACCCCGCCACAGGTGGGCGTGTGGTCGTGCAAGGCCACGACAATGTCGCGCTCATCCGCTCCGGCCAGGACTGGGCGGATGCCGGCGAAGAAGAACGATCGCTCTATCTCAACGAAATTCTGCCGACGCTGCAGGCGGGCATGGACTTCCTGCGTGACAATGGCAAGGACCTGGGTTGTTACAGCAATCGCTTCGTGAACTACATCGACCTGGACGGCAACTTTCTGAACCTGAGCTACAACATCGGTCACTGGCGCTCCCTGGAAAAACTCGAGCGCTGGGCCGAATCCCATCCGACCCATCTGCGAATCTTCGTGACCTTCTTTCGCGTGGCCACCAGCCTGTCGAAGCTACGGCTCTATCACGAAGTCTCGGTATCCGACGCCAAGGATCAAGTGTTCGAGTACATCAACTGCCACCCGCAAACCGGCATGTTGCGTGACGCGGCGCCCACGAAAACCTGACGTCTGACGCTACCCGGCGTCCACGGGCGGTCTTGATCCGGATTTCGCCCTGACACTGACCGCCCCCCCCGAATAATTTTTGGCCCCCCATCTCTAGCGCATGGGGTTGGGGACCCTTTTGCCAGGAAATCGATCATGAAGTTGAGTCACTCTTTACTCGTGCTGTGCATGCTGCCCTTTGTCAAAAGCCAGGCCATCGAGGTAGCTCCCGGTGATTTCGAACCATTGCCGGCCGGCGCCAACGCCTTGCTGCTCTACTACCAGCACGCCGACCGCTCGAATCTGTACCAGAACGGCCACAAGATCTCCGACGACGCCAGGCTCAGTTCGGACATCGGCATCCTGCGTTATGTGCACGCCATCGGCTTGTCAGAAAACCTCTCATGGGAACCGCAGATTCTGTTGCCTTTCGGCCAATTGAACGCTTCTGGAGATATCGGCGCCTTGGGCGATACCCGAGGCATCGGCGACCCGATCATCACAGCGCCGCTGAAGTGGACGCTGCCCACCGCGAACAAGGACATCTTCGCTTTGGCACCCTACCTGTCCTTTCCGGTGGGGAGCTACGATAAAAACGATGCCCTGAACCTCGGCGAGAACCGCTGGCGCGCCACGCTACAGGCGGCGTACATCCACCATTTCTCCCCGAAATGGGCGCTGGACACGGTGGCTGAAGCCTCATGGGTGTCGGCCAACAATGACTTCGGCCCGACCGGGGCGAAGCTGGAAGAAAACACCCGTTACGAGTACCAGGCCGCCATGCGCTACAACTGGACGCCGAGCACCACCTTCGCCGTTGGCGGCGGCTACGTCACTGGCTCGGCGACCACCGTCAACGGGGTTGATCAGCACGACGGGGTCTCCACCTCCTATGGGCGCTTCACCGTCACGCACTTCATCGAGCCCACGCTGCAGATTCAGGCCCAGATCGGCACCGACATCGAGGTCGAACAAGGCCTCAAGGAAGGGGCACGCCTGAACCTGCGCGTCTTGAAGGTGTTCTGAGCGCGCCACGCTCAGCAGGTTGTCCTTTTCAACCAAGTGGCTGTCCTTCTCAACCAAGCAAATGCCGAGAGGGATGCCTAACTTGAACCCTGTTACCCACATCGATTGATGTCGCTCCAGGTACCCGGCGCGTGGTGTTTGCGAACAACGTCGAACGCTCCCGTACTGGCTGCCCCGTCGTCGATCACAGACAAAAAGAATAGGAAAATCATGGCCATTGTTCGCCCTACCCTCGACCAACTGCAGGACATCGCTGGCCGGCTGAATATGCAGCTGACCCACGAGCAGGCAGCGGAATACCTGGCACTTATGCAGCCAAGTTTCGATGCCTATGACCTGATCGACGAGTTGCCGGATTTCACCCCACCGGTGCGCTACGACCGCAGTTCGGGCTATCGCCCGTCGAACCCGCAAAACCTGCTCAACGCCTGGTATTACAGGACTGAGGTGAATGGCGCCCGTGAGGGCAAGCTTGCCGGCAAGACTGTTGCGCTCAAGGACAACATCTCCCTGGCTGGCGTCCCGATGATGAACGGCGCTGCCCCACTGGAAGGCTTCGTACCGCAGTTCGACGCTACCGTGGTGACCCGTTTGCTGGACGCCGGGGTCACCATTCTGGGCAAGGCGACCTGTGAACACTACTGCCTCTCCGGTGGCAGCCACACGTCTGATCCGGCGCCCGTACATAACCCGTATCGGCATGGTTTCGCCGCTGGCGGCTCCTCCTCCGGCAGCGCTGCGTTGGTAGCAGCCGGCGAGGTAGATCTGGCGGTTGGCGGTGATCAGGGCGGCTCGATCCGCATCCCTTCTGCGTTCTGCGGCACCTATGGCATGAAGCCGACCCACGGTTTGGTGCCTTACACCGGCATCATGGCAATCGAAGCCACCATCGACCATGCCGGTCCCATCACCCGCAACGTGCGTGACAACGCACTGATGCTGGAAGTCATGGCCGGTGCCGACGGACTCGACCCTCGCCAGGCCGCTCCTCAGGTCGACGCCTACTGCGACTATCTGGAGCGAGGTGTGAGCGGGCTGCGGATCGGCATCCTGCTGGAAGGTTTCCAGCTGGCCAACCAGGACCAACGTGTTGCCGACAAGGTACGCAGCGCCATCGCCCGACTTGAGGTCTTGGGCGCTCGCGTGGAGGAAGTCTCCGTCCCCGAGCACAACCTGGCGGGTTCGCTGTGGCACCCCATCGGCTGCGAAGGCCTGACCATGCAGATGATGCATGGCAATGGTGCAGGCTTTAACTGGAAGGGCCTCTACGACGTCGGCCTGCTGGATAAACAGGCCGGCTGGCGCGAACAAGCGGACGCATTGTCCGCGTCGCTCAAGCTGTGCATGTTCGTCGGCCAGTACGGCCTGGAACGCTACAACGGTCGTTTCTACGCCAAGGCACAGAACATCGCACGCTTTGCCCGGGCCGGTTACGACAAGGCACTGGAGACCTATGACCTGCTGGTCATGCCGACCGTGCCGATCATCGCCCAGCCTCACCCCGAATCCGATTGTTCGATCACCGAATACGTGGCCCGTGCGCTGGAAATGATCGGCAACACCGCGCCGCAGGACATTACCGGGCATCCGGCCATGTCGATCCCGTGTGGTCTGGTGGACGGCCTGCCGGTGGGGCTGATGTTCGTTGGCAAGCACTATGCCGAAGGCACGATTTACCAAGCGGCCGCAGCGTTCGAGGCCGCTGTCGACTGGAAGACGTTGTAAGCCCACCTCACCCAATCTCCCGGACATCAATAAAAAACCGGGGAGCAGTTCTTCACTTTTTTTGACCGTGTTAAACCGATGAGGAGTTACACCATGAGCGCCACTGTATCCCCAGCATCCACTTCGACGCCCAGCGAGCGGGCCTGGGCGTTGTTCAAGGTTATGAAAGACAAGGAACTGATTCCAGAGGGCTATATCGAGCAACTAACCGAATTGATGGTGCATCAATGGAGCCCGGAAAACGGCGCCCGTGTAGTCGCCAAGGCGTGGGTCGATCCGCAGTTCCGGGAGCTGTTGCTCAAAGACGGCACCGCAGCGTGTGCGCAGTTCGGTTTCACCGGTCCGCAAGGCGAATACATCGTGGCCCTGGAGGACTTGCCCCAGCTGAAAAACGTCATCGTCTGCAGCCTGTGCTCCTGCACCAACTGGCCGGTCCTGGGGTTGCCGCCGGAGTGGTACAAGGGTTTTGAGTTCCGTGCACGTCTGGTTCGTGAAGGACGCACCGTGCTGCGTGAGATGGGCACAGAGTTACCAAGCGATGTGGTCGTCAAAGTCTGGGATACCAGCGCAGAAAGCCGCTACCTGGTCCTGCCCTTGAGGCCCGAAGGCTCCGAGCACATGAGTGAAGAAGAGCTTCAGAAACTGGTGACCAAGGATGTGCTGATCGGGGTTGCCCTGCCCCGCGTACGTTGACCCAAAAGACTCTTCATCTTCTAATTTTCGGAGGTTTTCATTATGGATGGCTTTCACGATCTCGGCGGTTTTCAAGGCTTTGGCAAGGTTCCCCATGTCATCAATAGTCAGGATTACAAGCAAGTATTCAAACAGGAATGGGAGCACCTGGCTTATAGCCTGATGTTTATCGGCGCCGACCAGTTGAAAAAATTCAGCGTCGACGAAATCCGTCACGCCGTCGAACGACTTGATGTCCGCCAGCACGTTGGCACGCAATATTACGAACGCTACGTCATTGCCACGGCCACCTTGCTGGTCGAAACCGGCGTTATTACCCAGGACGAACTCGATCAGGCGCTGGGTTCACCCTTCAAATTGGCCAACCCTTCCCACGACAAGGGCCGCCCCGCCATTACCGGCCGCCCGCCATTTGAAGTTGGCGATCGGGTAGTGGTTCGCGACGAATACGTGGCCGGCCACATACGCATGCCGGCCTATGTACGCGGCAAGGAAGGTATCGTCCGACACCGCACCTCGGAAAAATGGCCGTTCCCGGATGCCATCGGTCACGGTGATTTGAGCGCGGCGCACCAGCCGACCTATCACGTTGAATTCCAGGTAAAGGATCTGTGGGGTGATGCCGCGGACGATGGCTTCGTGGTCGTCGACCTGTTCGAAAGCTACCTGGACAAGGCCGTCGACGCGAAAACGGTGGCCGCATGATTGACGGGGCCCTGTCGTGCCGGTTGCCGGTGACGGTCCTTTCGGGCTTCCTCGGCTCGGGCAAGACGACCCTGCTCAACCACATCCTGCGCAACCGCGCAGGCATGCGGGTGGCGGTCATCGTCAACGACATGAGCGAAGTCAACATCGACGCCGAGGACGTGGCACGCAACGTGTCGCTGCACCGCGGCAGCGATGAACTGGTCGAGATGAGCAACGGCTGCATCTGCTGCACGCTACGCGCTGATCTGCTTGAGCAGATCAGCCTGCTGGCGCGTCAGCAGCGCTTCGATTACCTGCTGATCGAGTCCACCGGGATCTCCGAACCGATGCCGGTCGCCGAGACTTTCGCCTTCCTCGATTCGCAAGGCTTCAGCCTGAGCGAACTGGCGCGGCTCGACACCTTGGTCACCGTTGTCGACGGCAGCAACTTTCAGGCGCTGCTGGCCTCGCGGGATACGGTCGGCGACGAGGACGAAATGGGCACGCCATTACGCCACTTGTCCGACCTGCTGATCGAACAGGTGGAGTACGCCAACGTCATCCTCGTCAGCCGGCTGGACCTGATAGGCGAGAAAGGCTTTCTGGAACTGAGCGCCGTTCTCGCGGGTCTCAATCCGCAGGCCGAAATCCTGCCCATGGCGTACGGTGCCGTCGATCTGTCGAAGATCCTCGACACCGGCCGCTTCGATTTGCCGAGTCTGGTGCAGTCGCCCGGCTGGATGAAAAGCCTGGAGTCGAGTGACGAGCGTCCTCCCGAGTCGGACACCTATGGGATTGCTTCGTGGGTGTATCAGGAGCGTGCGCCATTCCATCCGCAACGTCTGCTGGATTTCCTGCAGCGGCCGTGGCAAAACGGGCGCCTACTGCGTTGCAAAGGCTACTTCTGGGTTGCCAGTCGGCATCTGGACATTGGCATGCTGGTGCAAAGTGGCGGGCAGTTTCGTTGGGACTATGTCGGGCGCTGGTGGACATTCATTGCGCAATCGCAATGGCCTCAGGATGACTATCGCCGCGAAGGGATAATGGCCAAATGGGACGAGATCACCGGGGATTGCCGACAGGAAATAGTCTTCATCGGCCAGGGTATCGACCTGGATATTTTGAAGCGGCAATTGGACGCCTGTCTGCTGACCCCGCAAGAGATCATGGAAGGTCCACACAAATGGCCAACCTTGCCAGGCGCAACATCCTTCGACCTCAAGGCATTGTCACCCTGATCGGCAACCCGCCTATCAATGCACAACGATAGCGAGGCCGCACTAGCCTCGTTATGACCTGTAACCTCAACTTCACGGACTGAGAGGTACTGTATGTTGTTCATCAGCACAACAACCCATTGGACACTGGCCTCAATCGCCGACAGGCTGGATCGACCCGAGATCGCTGGATCAAACGTCCACTCAGTGAAACATCCACCATCGTCATCGCGACCAACAACTATCGACCAATAGCGTCGGCAATGAACGAAAGCAATGCCCCCCAAAGCCGTCATCAATTCACTCAGTACGCTGAGGCCAAAGCCCTGCCTGGGATAAATTCCGAATTGGGTATCAGCTGAAGATTCCACCCAGAGTCGTCTTTTTGTGGGGGTAAAAACACTTAAAAATAAAAATGGTCGCGAGATAAAATCTCGCAACCCCTTGAATTATATGGTCGGGACGGAGTGATTCGAACACTCGACCCCTAGCACCCCATACACTTAAGACCTGGAATTCCATGGACGAACGTACACTCTCATGGAACGCTTTAACCTAGAATTTACGGGGATTCAGGCTATATTAACGTCTATAACGATCCACTAATATCCATCGACAGCCAAGTGATTCGGTGGGGCAAAAGTGGGGCAAAATTTCAAGACGCTGGAATCAGACATGAGGTCGACAGTGGCAAAACTAACGGCGAAGCAACTGGAGGCGCTCACCTCCGCGGATGACGGGAGGACGCTACGCGAAGACGGTGGCCTGACTGCCAAGGTTCGCGCCGGTGTACGCGGCATTACTCTCCTATTTCGCTACGAGTTCAAACTGCACGGAACCAAACGTGATCACCGTTTGGGCAGTTGGCCGAAGAAATCGCTGGCGCAAATTCGTGCCGAGCGTGACGAAATGAGAGTGAGCATCACTAAAGGCATAGACCCCATCACCGCCCGCAAGGCCGCCAGAATCGAAGCCCAGGCTGCCATTGTCGCCACCATTGCCGAGGCCGAACGTCAGGCGGGAGAGAACAAGACAGTCACTGATCTCTTCGAGGAGTGGATTCGCGACGGCGTATCCCGCCAGGACGGAAACGCTGAACTGCGCCGCAGCTTCACCAAAGACGTGTTACCAGTCATTGGCGATAAGCCGCTGCGCAACCTCACCGAGAAAGATCTGCTCACTGTCCTACGCTCGGTCAAAGCCCGCGGCCTGAACCGCGCCGTTGTGATTCGCAGTAAGGACATCGGCCAGATGCTGCGCTGGGCTGAGAAACGCAAGCCGTGGCGCACCCTAATGGTCGATGGAAATCCGGCCTACTTGATAGACGCCAACAAACTGCTCGATCACGACTACCAAGAACAACGCGACCGCGTACTTTCTCCTGATGAAATTCGCGAGTTGCGCGACATCTTCGCGCGTCTGGCACACGACTATGACGCCCTACCCGCCGGCCAGAAATACTCTGGTATCCGCCCAGTAAACCCACGCGTGCAATGCGCAGTCTGGATCTGTCTGGGTACCCTCTGCCGCATCGGAGAACTGCTCAAGTCTGAATGGAGATACGTGGATCTGGAAAAAGGGACCTGGCTCATTCCAGCCGAATCCACCAAAGGACATATGGGCAGACGTCAGGATCACCACGTGTTTATGTCCTCTTTCGTGCTGACACAATTCAAGCTATTGCAAAGGGAAAGCGGACATACGCCGTACTGCTTCCCCAGCAAAGTCGAGAAAAGCCATGTCGATACGAAGACAGTTAGCAAGTTAATCGGTGACCGGCAGTGCCGATTCAAAAAACGCAGTAAACCACTTATTGGCCGCCACCACGATGACTCATTGGTGCTCAACAAGGGAAGCAAAGGTGAATGGACCCCTCACGATTTGCGCCGAACAGGCGCAACTATGATGCAAGAGCTCGGTATAACAATAGAGATAATTGATCGCTGCCAAAATCATGTACTTGGTGGATCAAAGGTTCGTCGACATTATCTTCATCATGATTATGCCAAGGAAAAAACCGAGGCTTGGAGATTGCTAGGGGTACGTCTTGAAAAAATTTTCGCAACTACTTCTAGCGATCAACTGCCTCTGTTCCCCAATTAATTAGCATTCAGTGGAGCTCAGAAAAATAATATCTTGAACAGATACATTTCTGGCGTCTACTTGGGGAGTCAACCGTCCATAAGCAATATCCAGTGCTGCTTTCTCTCTAGACAAGGTGCCAAGTGTGGCCTGCTGTTCCGATAAATCTGCCTGGACACGCGTCAAATCGGCCTGTGTCACTTCCAGATCAGTCCGTAGCTGCTGGTGGTTGCGCTGGGCACGCCAACTGGCGATCGCCCAAGCCGCGATGAAGGTAACCAATGGCAGTACGATGAGAATCACCAAATTTTCCATATCCATTCTCCTACGTCCAAGTTGTAATTATTTAAGGCGAATGAGGTCACAGGTCTTTAGCGTAGCTGACCCCAAAGATAAAAAGTTTGTTCTACAAGATGCTGAAGGAGGTCGCGCTTGGTACACGAATGACGATCGCCCGAAATCAGTCCTGAAACGGAATCTATAACGGCCTCATGCCGGTTGAAATCAACGACTGGGTGCTCACGCTTTTCAATGACTTGCGACAGCTTGGATTTCTGCGAGGATTACAGTTCACCCAAGGGACGAGTTGGAACACTTTCAATCTGGCAGCGCTACAGCGTTGATCCGGGCGTACTTCTTAGTGGGTGGGAATACGAGCGACCGAAACCAAGATTAGTCCCTCGTTTGCAGGTATGGTGACACTTTCACTCAAGGATGAACCATGGCCACGCATACCTCCAATAACGCTCAGAAGCGCCTCGCAGTGTTGATCGACGCCGACAATGCCCCAGCAGCAATCGTCGAAGGACTGTTTGAAGAAATTGCTAAGTACGGTGTCGCCAGTGTCAAACGCATCTACGGCGACTGGACTGGCCCACATCTCGGAGGTTGGAAGAAAGTGCTGCTCGATCACTCGATTCAGCCCATCCAGCAATTCGCCTATACCAAAGGCAAAAACGCCACCGACAGCTCGCTTATCATCGATGCCATGGACTTGCTATACACCCGCCGTTTCGACGGATTTTGCCTAGTATCGAGCGACAGCGATTTCACTCGATTGGCTTCTCGATTACGTGAAGAGGGTTTAACCGTTTACGGGTTCGGCGAAGAGAAAACACCCAAGCCGTTCGTGGCCGCATGCGACAAATTCATTTACATCGAGTTACTCCGTGAGGATGTCGTTGCGCCCACCAACGGTGAGCCTAGTACCGCTTCCGCTGCGGCCCCTGATGTGGCAAAACCAGCAGTTGCTGAGCCTTCCAAAAAGCCTAAAGCACCGGTGGGCTTCATCGCCAAGATCATGGACGACATTGCTGACGAGGATGGCTGGGCACATTTAGGCGCGTTGGGCGCGAACATTACGAAACTACGTCCGGAGTTTGACCCACGCACTCATGGCTACAAAAAACTAAGCGACCTCATCAAAGGCTACCCGCAAGCGTTTGAGCTGCAAGCCAGAGACACATCAGGTGGCACGGCAGTGATGTACGCTCGTCACAAGCAGCCAAGCAAATGACAGTTTCGGCATGTGAAACCTTGGATGGGATAGGTGTGCACCGACTTAAGAATTGTTAGATAGCGCAGTCGTGGATTCCCGTTCAAAAAGTAGGTTTTGAAGGCGCTCCAGGTTAAGTCGCTGACTCTCAAACTCGGCTTCCTCTTGAGCCTGATAGGTGTTCTTGAGACGTAGTTTCTCTTCGTTGTCATAGACGTTCATTCCTATGGACGCAGTCTCGCAGTAGAACCGCGCTCCGTTACGCATTGATCCCGTTTCCATTGGGATTCAGCATCGTCCGGAACTCCAAGCTTGCGACGTCTCGATCATCTGGCGAGCACCCGGAAGTAACGCCGACCCGCCAGCTACACTGATTCGATACATTTCTGCACAGAGACTTCGACCATGGCGACCAAAACCGCAATCGTATTCGCTGGCGGCGGCAGCTTGGGTGCTGTCCAAGTGGGTATGTTGCGGGCCTTGGTCGAGGCCAACATTCCATTCGACATGGTGGTGGGCGCTTCGGTGGGTGCCATCAACGGTGCCTATTTTGCCGCAAGACCCGATTCCGAAGGCGTCGAGGCGCTCGCCAATTTCTGGCGGGGCCTACGTAAAACAGACATCTTTCCCCTGTCCTGGCTCGATACCTGTAGAGGACTGATCAAACGGCGTAGTTTTCTGTTGCAGCCGGCGTCTTTGAACCAACTGTTGGATCAGGCACTGCCTATACACCGCATTGAGGATGCGGCGTTGCCCCTGCACATCGTCACCACTGACCTGCTGAGCGGTGCCGAGACCGTTCTGTCCAGTGGCGAACTCCGACAGGCATTACTGGCTAGTGCTGCCATCCCGCTGGTGTTCCCCTGCGTAAAGATTGCCGATCAATTCCTGATTGACGGTGGCGTGGCAAGCAATACACCTATCTCAACTGCCTTAGCCTTGGGAGCCACCAACATCGTGGTACTCCCCACCGGCGTGAGTTGCGCCCTAACACAACCGCCTCGAGGCCTGGTCGCCTTAGCCCTGCACACCGTCAATCTGATGAGCATGCGCCAACTGGTGAGCGACATCGAACACTTCCGCACTCTCACCAGCCTGCACATCGTCCCGCCCTTGTGCCCTGTGGATGTCTCGGTGTTCAACTTTGACCAGACCGAGTCTTTGCTGCAGCGCGCCTATACGCAGACCCTCCGGTGGCTCGAGCGTGGGGGGCTCGAACGCACCAAGGTACCTGGTGCCCTGACCATCCATTCACATGCCCATGAGCATTGAGTGATGTGGATTACCTATAACAGAGGCCCTCAACACTCCGTGCAATGTTGCGAGAGTACCTGGAGAGGTTGAGCATGCCCCACTTCGATGTTGACCTATGCCGAGTGTCCCGTGAGCACTACATCACCGGGAAAGCCGCGATCAGTTTCCAGCTAGTGGGGTCACGCGGACTCAAGATTGTGTTCCGCCCTTCTGAAAGCGTCCCACCTCATTTTTCCTCCTGCTACGCTGACCTCTTCCACGGAGGAATCACAATGTCGAACGCTGACCTGCTCCCTTCCCTACTGTCCAAAATCTATCAAAACCAACTCGCACTTGAGGCTGCCATTATGGAGCTGACGCTATGGGTCGAGCAGCGCGGATCAGCAGAGGTCGCCAGCAACGTGCGCGGTGCTTTGGACACCATCAGCAAGAACGAAGAGTCCATCAATATGACGCTTGCGGTGCTCATGACGCCAGAGTGAGTAGTTCTCGAGTTAGGTTGGCTAGCCGGGCCTTGTTGGCCCGAAGGAGCGACTAGCTGCCCTCCTCTTATGCAGCCTGTCGACGCATGGTCAGGATGGCGGCCCCGAAGCAGATGAACGTCGACCCTACCACCCGACTGACCCACCGGGACAAGTCAGGCCGCGTCAGCACGCCCTTGGCTCGGGAGGCGAGCGCGGCATACAGGCTCAGCGACGCAACCGACAACGCCATGAAGATCGAGGTGAGGATCAGGAATTGTGGCAGCAACGTCGCGCTCTGGTCGATGAATTGCGGGAACAGCGCAGTGAAGAACATCGTCGCCTTAGGGTTGGTCACTGCCGTCAGGAAAGCCGATTTGTACAACTTTAAGCGAGTAGGCCTGCTCTTCTTCGAGCCATCCTGCATACCGTCCGCGAGCATCGGGCTCTTTGTGAACAACTGCCTTAGCCCCAGGTAGAACAGGTAGCCGGCACCGATGATCTTCACCGCATTGAACAGCCATTCGGAACTGGCAAGCAACGCCCCCAAGCCCAGCATAGCAGCGGCCGACAGGCAAAACAGACCACTAGCATTACCAAAAGACGACCACACTGCGCTGCGCTGTCCATGGGCCAGACTGTTGTTGATCGCCATCAGGGTCGCAGGCCCTGGACTCGCAATGGCAATCGCAGCGACCAAGGTAAAAGCAAGAATCGAGTGAAACTCCATTTTCAAAGCTCGTAGTGGGTTTTGTTGCATGTTACAGGAGGTGATGAGCCTGCAAGCAACAAGTCACTCGGCTAGACCAGACTTCGCCATTAATTTACGACCGACATTATCGGCACTTAGATCTGCCTGAACAGCACTGCAACGACTACCCACCGCAGTTGCCGAGGTATGCCTTCTGAGCAGCGTCACGATTACTGCAGTCAGATTGCTTGAGGCCGGTCAGGCGAGTTTGATGGCACCACCTTGGATATCATCACGCGCCATTCGCAAGTCATTGGCGTCCTGATTGAGCCTGTGAATCAAGTTATGCAATCGCTGACGTAATACCTCGTCTTGAAGCGGCTCAGCTGCGCGCATCACGTCAAGCGCAGCGACCTCATTGTTGGTGGCGACTGAGTCGAGCAACTTGCGCATGCTTCTTGACGGTCGATTCATCCCTTGCCCCTTCAATTTTCAGTGACGCGAATCATATGGCCGAAATGTTTCGTCTGCGTTTCAAAGGCACGGCTACGGTTGCCGAAAGAAGAGCTGACACAGAAGCCGCAATCGGCGGTCTTCCAAGATCTGGACACTCAGAATGCGCACCTCGGAATGCTGGGTTCGGCCGGGCCCGGGCCCGAAGGAGCGATTTCGGCAAGCATGGACTACCGTTTGTTATCTGCTCAAATCAGCTAGCAACAATCGAGCGTAGATTGAATGAAGATCACATGTCCGCATTAGGCTGAGGAGTTGCAAATCGTTCAGCAACACGCAGTTGCATGAACGCTATCCCCTCATCAGAGGTTAGTCATGAAGATAAGATTTTTGTCAGGCAACCAGCACAAGCTCGAAGAGGTACGAAAAATTCTTGAGCCTGCCGGCGTTGAGGTGCTCGCAGTCAAAGAGAAAATTGAGGAGCTTCAGACGGAGGACGTCGAGCGCCTTGTTCGTGACAAGCTTTCAAAGGCGTTTTCAATAATTGGAAGACCTCTGTTTGTCGAGCACACAGGACTGTACCTCGCGGGAATGAACGGCCTTCCTGCAGGCCTTACCCAGATTTTTTGGGACAAGCTCGAAGCTGACAAATTCACGGCCCTGGTGCGAGGATTGGGTGATGCCTCAGTAACCGCGAAAACTGTTCTTGGGTATTGTGATGGTCGACAAATTCACATGTTCTCAGGTGAGGTTCAGGGGACGGTGCCTGCAGCGCCAGCAGGGCCAAGAGATTTTCAGTGGGATTGCGTGTTCATTCCAAATGGGCATACCGAGACATTTGCTGAAATGGGCGAGCGTAAAAACGAAATCTCGATGAGGCGCAAAGCATTGGATGCCTTCGCAGAGTTCCTTAAGTCAGAAAAGGGAATGGCATGAAAGCTCAACTGCGGCACGCATATCAGACCGGCAAGCTCGTCCTGTTCGCAGGTGCTGGGGTTTCCGCGAATCTCGGGCTTCCTTCATGGAGCCAGCTCACTTCCAGGCTTGCCAATGAGCTGGGATATGACCCGGAGATATTTGCATCGTATGGCAACCATCTCGCCCTAGCTGAGTTCTATCGCAGAAAAAAAGGCACCTTAGGGCCGCTTCGAAGTTGGATGGACAGGGAGTGGCATAAAGAGGGCATTGATATCGGAGGCTCAGAAATTCACCGACTCATCGCCCAAGGGAATTTCTCGAAGATCTACACGACGAATTACGACCGGTGGCTTGAGCTTGCTCACGATTATTACGGCATTCCTTATACCAAGGTGGCAAGCGTGGCGGACTTGGTCACGGCGCAAGAAGGTTGTCGCGAAATCGTTAAATTCCACGGCGACTTTGATGACGACGCCTCAATCGTACTCGATGAAACCAGCTACTACGAAAGGCTCGACTTTGAGTCACCGCTCGACATCAAGCTGCGCCACGATGTGTTGGGCAACTCGGTGCTGTTCATCGGGTACAGCATTTCCGACCTCAACATTCGATTGCTCTTTTACCGCTTGACCAAAATGTGGGGCAATCATGCTCGCGCTCCGGCGCGACCGAAGTCATATCTGTTCACCAACCGACCTAATCCAGTGGCAGAAGAGGTGCTCGGACACTGGGGGATAGAGATGCTGGTATCAGAAGAGGATGACAGGCAAACAGCTTTGACGGAGTTTCTTGCAGAGTTGGTTCAGCGGTAAAAAATTGAGCACAGCACAAGTTTTCAGGCAGTTCTTGAGCGTTCCCAATTAAATTTTCGTAGGGGGGAATGTGACGATTCGCTATTACTCAGACCGCGCTCTTGGAAATTTGAATGGGCCGGGGAATTACCAAGTGGTGCGCCATACATAATAGGCGCGCTTAGCTCCGGTGTTTTTTGATCACTCAGAAACAGATATTGGGGCACAGCTTCTGACCTGAGCGCGCGCTGGGCATTCGCTGGAAAATGTCGTCAGCTGGGTCGCACGTGGTTCTTTCTAACGACCGATGTCGATTGCCTATAGCCGTGAACGCCCGGGATCAAAAGGTACAAAAGCATTTCTATTGTGCCCCCCACCTCTCCGGACGATCCAGGGTGTGTAGTGTTCCCTAGATCTTGCGCATCCAAATCTCTTGGAGCTGCCATGAGTGATGTCCTGTTCCTCTCATCGCGCAGCGCACATGACGGTGTTACGAATTGACCATTCAAGCGCCCACCTTAGTAATCGTTTACACAATCATGCACCAATATAGCGCGCAAATTTACGACGGGCGGCTGCGGTTAGCCCTCTCGCAAAAAACTAAAAGAAAACCTGATTGCGCTAAATCCTTTTAAAAACAATGAGATAATGATTACAAAATCATGACTAAACATCGTAACTGACCGTCTGGCGTCACTGCTTCAGCAGATCTGGCACACGTTCTGCTATCTACAATGTAATGGTTTACAAGCGGTAACACTAACGCGGGGACTAAGTCATGAAAGCAAGTCAGAAATTGAGCATCACCGCCGCCATGGTCGCCATCATGACCGTTGCGACACCTGTAATGGCCGACAAGCTAGACGATGTGATCTCTTCAGGAGAGCTCAAATGTGGGGTCATGCTGGATTATCCACCTAATGGCTTCAGGGATTCTGCAAACAACCCAGCTGGTTATGACGTTGAGTACTGCCTGGATCTGGCCAAGGCTCTTGGTGTCAAACCGATGATTGTTGAAACGTCATCTCCGCAGCGGATTCCAGCGCTGCTGTCGAGCCAGGTAGACATCTCGATTGCGAGCGCAACCATCACACTCGAACGTGCGAAAACGGTTGCCTTCACGACTCCCTACTCCTCCTATAGTTTCGTCGTAGTCTCACGCAAAGACTCCAACATCAAATCCTTTGATGACCTGAAAGGAAAAAAGGTCGCTGGTGTGCGCGGCGCTGCTGAAGATGCTCTGTTCCAAGCTTACTTTAAGCAATGGAATGATGCAGAGGGCAAGTATCTAACCGTCAGTAATGATAGCGACCGGAACCTGGCCTTGGCCCAAGGAAAAGTTGACGCATTCATCGTCAACGTCCAAGCCGCGATTGAGTTGACTAAGCTGCCTCAGTTCCAAGCCTTTCATACTTGCTGCGATGCCCCTTTCCCCAAAGACACCGTCGGAATGATGGTGACCCGCGATAGCACCGACTTCCTTCGCTTCACAAACCTTTTCCTGCATCAGCAGCAAGTCACCGGCCGATATACCGAGCTCTACAAAAAGTGGTACCAGGCAGACGCTCCTGCCTTAGACAAGCTTTAAGCACGTAGAGGGTGCGAGCCGCAAGCTCGCACCTTAATGAACGAGGAGCGACGCTATGAATTATCACTTCCAATGGACACCGGTGTGGCGGGCTTTTCCTGACTTACTACCCGGTCTGATCATGACTGTGCAATTGACGCTCCTATCATTTGCACTGGGGGCTTTGATTGCGTTTGTGCTGGCATGGGGCAAGTCTTCGAGTAACAAATCCGCGAAAGCAGTGTGTGTCACCTGGATTGAGATCGCGCGAAACACGCCGTGCTTGTTCCAGATCTACATGGCGTATTTCGGGCTGGGTGCCATTGGTGTGGATGTGAACTCCTTCTACGCAGTGCTAGGAGCCATTACGTTCAACACCGCGGGCTACCTGGCCGAGGTTATTCGCGGAGGAATCGACGGCGTGGATCCGCGGCAATATCGGGCGGGTGCCGCATTGGGGATGAACCGCTGGCAAACATTCAGCCGAATTATCCTTCCACAATTGGTGCCCTTGATTCTTCCTGGCGCAGGCAATCAGTTGATCTGGAGCCTTCTCAATACCTCGTTGGGTATGGTGGTGGGTCTTCAGGAACTGACAGGCGCAACCTATACAGCCCAGTCTCTAACTTTCCGTTCATTTGAATTTTTCATCGCAACGGCAATCGTTTACTACGCCTTGGCCAAACTCGTGACCTTGGCGCTTTACGGTGCGGCACGACTGTATGGCGGAAAAAGGAGGGTTCAAGCATGAACAGTGTGCCGCTATTTTCTGGCCTTCAGCCAAACGACCTTATCTTCCTTCTCCAGGGTGCCGGACACACGCTCTGGTTAGCACTATGGGCAATCGTCCTAGGCTCCGTACTGGGATTTTTGATGGGCTGGCTCAGATCGGTATCCAGAGTCGGAAATAGCCTGATCGTCGTGTTGGTGGATGTATCTCGCTCCGTTCCCCTACTCATCCAATTGATCGTATTGAACGCGGCTCTTGCCGCCTTTCGTTATCCCCTAAGCCCCTTCTACTGCAGTGCTGTCGTGCTGACTCTGTATATGGCTTCGTTCTGCTCGGAGATCTACAAAGGAGGATTTGAATCAGTACCTCAAAACCTGCAGAAGGCAGCACGCTCACTCGGCATGAGCTATCTCCAAGCGTTCGCCAATGTGACGGTACCGATCATGCTTCGACGCACATTTGCATCTTGGATCGGTATTGTTTTGGGCGTGCTCAAAGACACTTCATTGGCAGCCGTTATTGGCTACATCGAGCTTCTTCGCGGATCACAAATCATCGTCACCCGAACCCAGGAGCCCCTACTGGTCTTACTCATCGTCGGTATTTTTTACTTCCTGCTGTGCTACCCCATCGCTCGCCTGGGCGCCAAAGTTGAAAAAGGACTGGGTCAATGATCGAAATCAAGAACGTCCACAAATCCTACGGCAACCTGAACATTTTGAAGGGTGTCGACATGAGCGTTGAAAAGGGTGAAGTCGTGTCCATTATCGGCCCGAGCGGATCTGGAAAATCAACGTTGCTTCAGTGCATAAATGGATTGGAAAGCATCAGTGACGGCAATATTTGCGTCGATGGTGTTAATGTTTTTTCGCGAGCCACCGATCTCAATGCGCTGCGAGCAAACGTGGGAATAGTGTTCCAGCAATACAATGTCTTCCCTCACCTTTCGGTGCTCGACAATGCCGCCTTGGCTCTCAAAGTTGTGCGCAAGATGAAACGAAAAAGCGCAGAGGAAGTGGCGTACGCGCAGCTCGAAAAAGTAGGTTTGGGCGACAAGGCGTCGATGTCCCCCACTCAGCTTTCTGGAGGACAACAACAGCGCTTGGCAATTGCTCGAGCGCTAGCGATGCAACCCCGCTACATGCTTTTTGATGAAGTCACTGCAGCGCTTGATCCTCAACTGGTACGTGAGGTTCTGGATACGCTGTTGATGCTCTCGACGGAAGGGATGACGATGGTGCTGGTCACTCATGAAATCGCTTTCGCGCGAGAGGTCTCCAGCCGGGTCGCATTCTTCGACGCCGGAAAGATCGCAGAAATTGGCCCACCAAGGCAGGTGATCGATTCACCCAAAAATGAACGGACGCAGCAATTCCTTTCCCATCAGATTCACTGACTAGGGAGCGACGGCGACGCAACCTTCATGGCGTCGCCGCATCTCTCAGCTGAGATCATGTAACTCTTTTTTCAATGCAGGCCCGACAATGAACTCACTGAAGCTCAAGCGCAGTCCCCTTCGCTCAGGTGTGCAGCACATGGGGCCTACCAGATAGTGCTCTGCAACCGGGAACGCCGCGAGCCGCACTAGCGGCCAAACAATATAATCCTCAGAAATCTGAACGCGAACAGAACCCTGGGCTACCGTGATGCGGAGCCAAAACTCATTACCACGTGTCAATGCCGAGCTAACAGCCCAATCTGATAGGCCATTAGTCAATACGCTGCTGCTCACGACTGCTTCGTCGTTCACCTCCACGCCCGCTTTGATCCAGCGCTGGTCATCGATGAGTACCATCAACCCAGCTTGGTCATATAGCTCTTTGAAATCGCCTTTTACACGGATCTGCGCTGTGAAATCGCCGATAACCTTGGCTCCAAAGAAATGGCCGCTATGACGAAAAAACCCATAGTAGGTACCTCGCCAAAAATCGGTATTGGCATCCGTCGTGACGGACAACTCACGTCCATCGGTTGACCAGATCTTGGGCTCGTTAAGCCACTGGCACGAATCAAACATTGCCTGCCCTTCCAATGCTGAGGCGCAAGCCTCCAAGGTAAATTGCTTCCGATAGAAGCACACCTGACTAGGTAAATGGTAAGGCCTTGGTACACGATCCAAGACTCGACGGTAACTGGATGACGATGGAGGAGCCTTTTACAGCAATAGAATTGACCGAGCCCGTGTAAAAACGGGCTCGGTCATACTCAACCTCAGATCTACACAATCAAGCGCATTCTCGAATGCCATATGTCCTGGCCATTGCCTCAGCAACCTGATCAATATTTTGAGGATTCAATCCAGACATACAGATCCGACCACTACCGATAAGGTAAACACGGCGCTCGACCTTCAGGCGCATCACCTGATCGGCGTTGAAGCCGGTATAGCTAAACATACCCTGCTGAGTCAGAAAAAAACTGAAATCTCGATCAGGTAAAGCAGTACTCAATCTCGCCACTAACGCTTTGCGCATTTCGACGATGCGCAGACGCATAGTCTCCACCTCCGCAATCCAGGACGCTTTGAGTTCCGGCTGAGCCAAGACTGCTGAGACGATCTGCGCCCCATGTCGAGGTGGGCTCGAATAGTTTTGCCGAATCGTTGCCTTAAGCTGTCCCAGAACCTTGTCAGCTGTAGGCTCATCCTGGCACACCACTGAAAGCCCCCCTACTCGCTCGCCATATAGGGAAAAGATTTTCGAGAAAGAGTTGCTGACCAAGCAGCTGACACCTGCTTGAGCCATTGATCTAATGGCATACGCATCCTCGTCCATACCAACGCCAAACCCTTGGTAGGCAATATCCAGAAAAGGAATTAACTCTCTTGCTTTTACGATCGACGTCACCAAATCCCATTGATCAGGGGTCAGGTCAGCACCCGTTGGGTTGTGACAGCAAGGATGAAGCACGAGAATACTTTGCGCTGGAAGACGTTCCAGAGCTTGAACCATCGCTGCGAAATCTACCGTCCCTGAAGCAGCGTCAAAGTAGGGATAGGTATTCACCCTAAAGCCAGCGCCAGCAAATATTGAATGATGGTTTTGCCAGGTCGGATCACTGACCCAAACTTGTGAATTGGGGTAATAGCGATTGAGGAAGTCAGCGCCAATCTTGAGCGCGCCGGAGCCCCCAATCGTTTGTACCGTTGCAACCCTATTCGATTTGACCGCGGGATGCCCCATACCAAACAGCAAGCCCTGCACACCCTCACGGTATTCGGCGAGACCTTCCATAGGCAGGTACAGAGATGCATGCTGCCCAGTCTCGAAGAGATTCATCTCTGCTTCACGCGCAGCAGATGGTAAAGGTATCTCACCGTGATTATCGTAATAAAGGCCAATACTCAGGTTGACCTTGTCTGCCCGCGGATCTTTTTCAAAGGCTTCGATCAAGGACAAAATAGGGTCACCGGCATAGGCTTGAACATGGTTAAACATAGTCGCAACTCCCAGAATATTGCGGTTTAACGCAGGCCGGGCCTGCCGTTCTGATTGACTCGCTGACATCAAACTTCTTGAAGTTCTCGATGAACAGGCCGGCCAGTGCTTTGGCGGCTTTGTCGTAGGCGGCTACGTCGGCCCAGGTGTTACGTGGGTTCAGCAGGCCAGTCTCAACGCCTGGCACGGCCAGTGGCACGTCGAGGTTAATGGTGTCCAGGTGCTCGGTCTCGGTACCGATCAGCGCGCCGCTCTGGATCGCTGCGATCACCGCACGGGTGGTCGGGATGCTGAAGCGCTTGCCGACGCCGTAGCCGCCGCCAGTCCAGCCAGTGTTGACCAGGTAGACCTTGGAGCCGAAGCCGCGAATGCGCTTGATCAGCAGCTCTGCGTATTCGCCAGCCGGACGTGGGAAGAACGGTGCGCCGAAGCAGGTGGAGAAAGTCGACTTGATGCCGCTGCCCGAACCCATTTCAGTCGAGCCCACCAGAGCGGTGTAACCGGACAAGAAGTGGTAGGCCGCTTGCTCTTCGTTGAGGATCGACACTGGCGGCAGCACGCCGGTCAGGTCGCAGGTCAGGAAGATCACAGCGTTCGGTTCGCCACCGAGGTTCTTCTCGGAGCGCTTGGCAACGTGCTCCAGCGGGTAGGCGGCGCGGCTGTTCTGGGTCAGGCTGACATCGGTGTAGTCGGCGTGCTTGGCGTCATCGATAACGACGTTTTCCAGCACTGCGCCGTGCTTGATGGCTTTCCAGATAACCGGCTCGTTCTTCTCGGACAGGTCGATGCACTTGGCATAGCAACCGCCTTCGATGTTGAACACCACGCCCTCGCCCCAGCCGTGCTCGTCGTCACCGATCAGGTAACGGCTTTCGTCAGCGGACAGGGTGGTCTTGCCGGTACCCGACAGACCGAAGAACAGGGTCACGTCGCCCTCTTCGCCGATGTTGGCCGCGCAGTGCATTGGCAGCACGTCGGCGGCCGGCAGCAGGAAGTTCTGCACCGAGAACATGGCTTTCTTCATTTCACCGGCGTAACGCATGCCGGCGATCAGCACTTTCTTCTGGGCGAAGTTGAGGATCACGCAGCCGTCGGAGTTGGTGCCGTCACGCTCTGGCACGCACTCGAAGTTGGCAACGTTGAGCACTTGCCACTCGTCACGACCCGCCGGGTTGTACTGAGCCGGGTTGATGAACAGGCAACGGCCGAACAGGTTCTGCCAGGCAGTCTGGGTGGTCATCTTCACGGCCAGGTAGTGCTCGGAAGCCGCACCTACATGCACGTGGGAAACGAAATGCTCTTGCGCGTTGTTGAATGCCTCAACGCGAGCCCACAGGGCGTCGAACTTGTCGGCCGGGAACTTGCGGTTGATCGGGCCCCAGGCGATGGCGGCCTGGGTGCTTGGCTCTTCAACGATGAAACGATCGACTGGCGAACGGCCGGTACGGTGACCGGTACGAACAACCAGTGCGCCGGTATCGGACAATTCGCCCTCTTTGCGAAGAATCGCTTCATTTATCAAACATTCGACACTGAGGTCGGTATAAGTGGCAGGCGAAAAATTTGTCAAAACAGTCTCCAACCCGGGCTTCGATCACGCACGAAACTCAGGAACAAATCAAAATTCTTTGATGCCCTCAGTCCATGCTTTGACTGCCCATACCTTGCGCTGAGATAGGCTATGGAATCAGCGCAAAACCATAGGAGGCTGAGGAGCAATGACTCAGGCTGAGATCGTCAGATAAGGTATCGATAGAAACACATCGACCACCTCTGGCTATTTAAAAACCATGACGAAAAAGCGGCGCAAGCGCCGACTTTTCCTTCGCCATAAAGGCTTTGTTCTTGAGACCCGTGACAGAAACAAGAAATTCTTATCCGCGACTCAAATGAAGTCACAAGAACATCACCTTTATGTATTCGATTACATTTTCAATCAAATACTAGAATACGGTGGTCAGAAGCTGCTTACTGACGGCTTCCTCAATACTCAATGCCGCCAACCAGGATGTCTTCACATTGTCAGGCAGCGGGTTATTGATCAGTCGAATCGACAACTCACCAAATGCTCCCTTGGCATTAACCTCGTGCACGTTCTTTCCAACAGTCGGATCAGCGATCAACTCAACCTGTGTGTCGTCGAAACCAACACCAGACAAAGCAACAGCAGCCGTCACGTTCGCATTTTTTGGAAAACGAATGGATGCCTGGGCAGCAGTACCACGGAAGATCGTCGTTGGCACCTTGATTTGATCAAGGTCGAACTCTTCTTCGGCAGGTGTTCCAGCCCACGCTTGCGGTGGTTTTCGACCTACGTACAACACTTCGTCCAGGCCAGCAGCTCGAGCAGAGCGCATGGCATCCAAGCCACCGATCGCGCCAGAGACGAGGATCAATCGTGCACCACCTGATTCCGCTGCTTGCTCAAGATCTGCAGCCAACGACTTGTCAGCGAGTGCGCCGATAGAAGCAATTACGACGTCAATACCTGCACTAAGGAACACAGGGACTGCATGAACGACCGCACCGTGACCTGCACATTCGATAATCAGGTCTGGCTTCCAATCGATCAGTTGCTGGGCTTCAGTGAAAAGCTCCAGCTTATGCTCTTTGACGAAGTCGTCAGTATGAGGGGCATGATCAATTGCAGCGTAGGACGCCTGTGGAAGGTGCTGGGTTTGCAAGGCATTCAGGACGCGTTTACCAATTGCCCCAAGTCCGATGATCCCGACGCGGCTGATTTTATTAGTGCTCATGCTATGGACTCCCAGAATTGACGAAGCAGTGCGGTGTAATATTTGGTGCGTGTAACCGGTGGAAAATGACCACCACTCAGCTCAACAAGGCTGGAACCAGGAATGAGGCTGGCCAGCTCCTGTGAATGATGAAAAGGAATGATGTAGTCATCTTGAGCGCCAATGACCCACACAGGCAGATTGAGAGACGACAACTCATCGCGACGACTGAAGTTCAGAAGCATCTCCATTCGTGCATAAGTCATCTCGATATCTACCGATGAAACCTCTTCAAAATCGAGCGGATCATCGATTGCGAAATTGTCGCCATACCATTGCGATGGATAAGCAACCAAGCGCGTGAGCGCGTTGTAAGCCACGCCACCCAGCTTGGTTAGCAGATACTGACGATAGGCAAAAAAGTCCTTGAAGCGCTTGTCAGGCATAGCCCAGCCACAACTCAGTACGATGCTCTTTACCCGCTCGGGGTGATCCAGCGCCATGCTTTGTGCGACTAATGATCCGGTCGAGTGCCCCACTATATGAGCCGACTCAACGCCCTTTTCATCTAACAATCTGCGCAAGGCGTCCCTGATGCCCAGAATGTTTGGCGACCCTTCAATTTCGCTTCGACCTACTCCGGGGTGATCGAACGTAATCACCCGGTAGTCATCTTTGAGTTGATCGACAACCGGCTGCCAAAACTCGGCCAGCCCACCCAATCCTGAGATCAAAACTACAGGGATACCCGACCCCCTCTCCTGGGCGTAGATCTTTTCTGCCATGTCATCAATCTCAGTTTTTGGTGTAGGCAAAAATACCGCTGGACTCGATCTGCTCGATATTTGCTGGCCGCTCAAATGGCTCCGGAGCAGGCTCACCGTGCTGACGAGGGCGACCAACATCACGGAAGAAAGTCTCCAAGCCACTTGGATTCATGAACCATACCCAGTGCAGATCTACTTCGCCGTCATTGCTGAACGTGTGAGAGTTGTGTTCACCCAAGAACAGGGTCACGCCTGGTTCAAGCTTGTACACCTTGCCATCGACAACTGCGGTGCCGGTGCCAGATACGAAGTGCAAGACTTCTTCGTTAGCCGCATGCGCATGTTCACGAACACGACCGCCAGGAGGCAGCATTTGCGTACCCACGGAGAAGTTACGGTTCATCTTGAACAACTGAGGTGATACCGCCACAGAGACATAGCCGTTTGCAGGCTTCGGCTGCCAGTAGCTGACTTCGGTCTCACGAGTGACGTAGACCAGAGTCCCTTTAGCTTCTGCGGGTTCGTTCGAATCGATTGCTGTATTAGTCACAAAAACCTCCGTCAAGCTTGTTGGGCGAGCCTGCCAATACTTGGCTTTCAAGGCTCGTAATCGTTTACATTTCAAAACAAAAAACTACGTACATCCGCTATCAGCCGCCTTACGACAAGGCATTCCCCGAATAAACCAGCGATCCATGGAACCTACTAAGCATTGCGATTCCCTAACCTCGAGCTCATACGGATAACCACAACATATGAAGGTGCTTTATTTGTAATCGTTTACTAGCCAATTCGCAAGCGATTTTCACGCCATTGGTCAGAACAACCAGCGCACCTTATCTACCGAGGACTGTGGATTCGCCTTCGTGTCTCTCGAAAGCCCGTTATTTATAACGTTTGATTGCAATCAATCCGCTGATCGAGATCAATAAAACCCCACCTAGCGCCGCAAACGAAGGAAAGGTCGAGTACAGAACGAAGCCCAAAAAAACCGAGAAAACGATTTGGATATAGCTGAACGGCGCAAGAAATGAGGGACTCGCAGATTGATATGCAGAAGCCAATAGCCAATGGGCAATTGTGCCCGCCAACCCCATAGGAAGCATCCAGGACAAATCATCGAGCGTCGGGGTCACCCAAAAAAGTGGAAGAGCTAAGCTTGCGATCAAGAAAGCAAAAATGCCGAGCCATATAGTGGATGTCGCCGGCGAATCAAACCTTGATGCCGCTCGTGTCACCAACTGATAGATGCTCAAGAAGAAAGCTGCAGAGCAAGGCAGTAACGCCGCAGGGACGAATAGCTCCCCTCCTGGCCTTACGATCATCAGCACGCCAACCAGGCCCGCAGCAACAGCTGCCCACTGAGAAAACACGACTGACTCACGCAATACAAGCCTGCTAATCACAAGCACGAACAGAGGCGATAAAAAATTCAACGCCGTAGCCTCTGCGAGAGGTACGTACTTCAATCCGACAATAAAGCAAACACTCAACGCCACAAGGCACTGAGCTCTTAAAAAATGCAATCCTCGGTGCCGCGTGCTGAATACTGCAGGGCCTGATCGAGCCCATCCCCAAGCGGACATCAAGACCGCCTGTAAAAAATAACGACCCCATATCAGCATCACTACAGGGAGCGTGGCGATCAGGTGCCTGGCCATTGCGTCATGGATGGCGAGAAAGAGTGCTGCCATGCATACCAGAAGCGCGGCGCTCTGTCGGGACGCTGTAGAATTTGCATCAAGCGCTAAGCTGGCACGCATGACTCAGCGCACCAGGTGTTGAGCAAGAAACCGGAGCGTGTCGGCCTTAGCCAACAACGCTGCTTTCATCGAATAGCTATTTCGCTCCACACAATTAAAGCCATGGCGTTGCCCCTCATAAATTCGAAAAGTGGCATCACCGGTAGCACTGAGAAGAGGTTTAAGCCTGGTGACTTCTTCCATCGCGATGAGGTGGTCGTCTCCGGCGAAATGAAAAAGGAAAGGAAAAGCCATCCGCGGAGTTTTGTTTAGCATCCCACCAATCCCGCTGCCGTAATAACTGACACCGGCACTCAAGTGTTCGTTAGCTGCCAGGGAGTAGGCCAAGGTGCCACCCAAGCAATAGCCCAGCACACCGAGCCTACCCTCGACGAACTCACAACCTTTCAGATATTCGACAGCTCGACCAAGGTCATCGCACGCCTGATACATATCCAGCGCGTTGTAGTGTTTATAGGCCAGCTCAATACCTGCATCGTCATAGGTCAGGTCAATACGGGCTTGTTGACGCCAAAAGACATCTGGGGCGAGCACCACAAAACCTTCGGCAGCATAGGCATCTGCCATCGCACGAATATGGGCATTTACCCCCCAGATTTCCTGGATTAGCAGAAGGCCTGGGCCTCTGCCAGAGGGAGGTACACAGAGGTAACCCGAAAAATCACTTCCCCCGCCCTCCGACATCGCAACCCAACGCCCCATGACTGACCCTTTTCTTAACGTAAAAAAAACCCGCCGGTGTGAAAGCGGGTGAGGAAGAGCACCAACAAAGAAAAAATACCCGCTGAAATCAGCGGGTCAAAACATGAAACAAAACCCTAACGAAGGATTACAACCTTGCACCAAAGCGGGTGACCAAACCGTGCCTTGAGCTGGCACCTGACTGTAAAAATTACATTCAGAGCCGAAAAATTTGCCGTGAAGCAAATTGCCTTGACCCTTCCAGCCCTCGGTAAAATCTGGAAGATCTCGCTGACAAACCAAATGTAATCGTTTACGAGTTTTCATGTCAACCATCTGAACTGGAATTTTTAAGCCATACATCGCCTCGTAAAATCAAGACCACACCCTAATGTAATCGTTTACCTTGCCGATTAAGAGATTACTCCCTTATGCGAGGCGCTTTCATGCACTTCTCTCACCTAGCAATAAAAACAAAAATCATCTTGGTTTCCGGTCTCTGCCTCCTTGGTGTGATCATTGGTTTGGTATTTTTTTCCATTGATCACATACGGCAAACGTCATATTTGGTTGATGAATCAGGAACGCGCTCACTGAAGGATGGCGCCCTTCGATACCTGAACGCCGCAGCAAAACAACAGGCCGATGTCATCCAAGAGCGGTTCGTGAGCGGAAACGTCTTTACTCGAACAGTCGCAAGTCAAATCGTCGTAATGCGCGACCAAGCAATGAAGGATGGCCTACCTGGCAATGTGCTGCGCACTCACCTATTTCAGTTGATGCAAGCACAGGTAAACGCTACTCCGGAAATCCTCGGCATCGCTGTGGCTTTTGATAAGGACAAGCTGGATAACACTGACTCTGCTGCGATCAACGCCCCAGATCATGCGGGGAACGAAGTCGGCCGATTTGCGGCATATGCTTCGTCAAAGGAAAACTTCACGATCCCAGAAGCTGACCTTATCGATGACGGTGATGCGACAAAACTCTGGTTTAACTGCCCGAAAAAGACGCAAAAAACGTGTGTAATTGAACCCTACACCTACCCTCTCAATGGCGTGCCGACGCTGATGTCGAGCATCGCCATGCCGATAATTGATAAGGGGCAGGTTATAGGGGTCATCAGTATTGACCTAACACTAGAGAGCCTTCAAAGCCTGGCAATCCAAGCCAGTTCGAGCCTCTATGAGGGTCAATCCCAAGTGACCTTTGTCAGCGCCTCAGGGATCATTGCAGGAAAAAGCAATGCCGCAGATGCTTTAGGTAAAGCCCTGAAGACAGTCGAACCTGTACGAACAACGACCACAATAGAGCAGGCTCGTAAAGATGGTTCGTCGGTGACAGAAACTACCAGTGATGGTGAATTGATGATCGCTGTCCCTTTTTCACCTGTACAGGGCGCATCACCCTGGCAAGTCATCATCAGTGTCCCGGAAGCGACTCTAATGGCACCGGCGCAGGAGCTACAGCAAACGCTTCAGCAATTTAATGCTGAAGGCATTGGCAAACAAATCATCATTGGAAGCTCGGTCGCAATAGCAGGTCTCACTCTGATGTGGTTGCTCGCCGCGAGCATCAGCAAACCGATTATTCGAGTTTCTGCCATGCTTGAAAACATCGCAAATGGTGAGGGTGACCTCACGCGTCGCCTTGATTTTGAGCGACGCGACGAAATGGGAGAGTTGGTTGGCTGGTTCAACGCCTTTCTAGACAAGCTTCAACCCATCATTGCCCAAGTGAGTAAAGCCGCGGGAGAAACCCGTAGTACCGCCACCCTAGCCGCAGCAGTAGCAAATGAAACCAGTACTGGTATGCAGCAACAGCTTCGAGAGGTCGAACAAGTCGCCACCGCGGCTCACGAGATGAGCGCCACTTCGCAAGATGTCGCAAAGAATGCCTCAATGGCTGCCGGGGCCGCGCGCGATGGCGACGGTGCTACTCAGTCATGCAAAGAAATTATTGAAGCCACAACAGGTTCAATCCAATCGCTGGCAAAAAATATGGGGAATGCGATGAAAGAGGTTCATCAACTCTCCGACAACAGCGAGAAAATTGGCAGTGTCCTTGACGTTATTCGCTCCATCGCAGAGCAGACGAATTTACTGGCACTCAATGCTGCGATCGAAGCGGCACGCGCAGGCGAAACCGGTCGTGGCTTCGCGGTAGTGGCTGACGAAGTTCGTCACTTGGCCAAGCGAACACAAGACTCAGTGAGTGAAATTCAGGGTGTCATAGAAAATCTACAGAACGGCACACGAGGTGTAGTCAATGCGATGGAGTCACAGCACCGCCAAGCCGACTCAAGTGCTGAGCATGCGCTAAAAGCTGTGATAGCGCTCGCACGAGTAAGCCAAAGTATTGAAGTGATAAACGATATGACCATACAGATCGCGAGCGCGGCCGAAGAACAAAGCGCTGTCTCTGAAGAGGTCAACCGGAACGTGTCCGCAATCCGAGACGTGACCGAGTTACTTGCAGCGCAGGCACGTGAGTCTGCAAGTGTTAGCCAGTCACTGAATGAGCTGGCGAATCAGCAGCAGACGCTAATGGGCAATTTTAAAGTTTGATGTGGTGAGCGCGAGGCGCCGCAAGGTATGACTACCAATGCTTGCGCGCCTCATCCATCTGCTCCGGTATGAATTCTCTTCAACGGTGCTATAGCTTCTTCGATACAGCAGTCCACCTTGAGCTTGTTAGCCGAGGTGCTCAGACGCAAAACGCTCCACACTCTCCTTTGAACCCCCCATGGAAAACCTATTTCTTAATGGTGGGATTTAGCCTAATTCCGAACAAATAGATCAGCGCCGCGGCGAACGCCAAAAGAGCGCTGATGCTCAGGGCTATGGAAAAGGAATGTGTTTGATCGACCAAGATGCCAGTGATCACTGGCGCCGCGGATCCACCAAGATAACCACCAAAAGTAAGCAAGCTGCCCATTGTCGCAACAAAGCGCGTATCGACCATTACACCGACCAAAGCCCAGGTGCCAACGTTTGCGAAATAGATGAAGAACATGGAAGCAGAAATAGCAATTAACGCTCCAGTCGTTGTCGGAGCGAACACAGCACACAGAGTCGCGATGCCAGCGCCGAACAGACCACCGCAAATCGGCAGCTTGCGACTTGCCGAAATTGACCATCCTCGACGTACGAGCCAATCGATAAGCACCCCGCAGCTGAGTTGGCCTAAAGTGCCTAACGCATAAGGAATAGCTGCCAACCATCCTGTCAGGGCGATACTCACGTGACGTTCATTCTGCAAATAGACTGGCAGCCAGGACATGTACAACCAGATCATGTAGATGACTCCAGCTGATCCGAAGATCATCGCCCAGGTATTCCGCTGGCGAAAAAGGCTACCCCACTCTCGTAACGAGATTTTTTCCTTCACGATTACCGGCGCATCGGTTTTTGCCACCGCTTGATCAAAGTCAGCACGATTCCGATAAAAAGCGAGCCAAGCAAGACCTAAAAGAATGCCTATTACACCAAGCACGACGAACATCCAACGCCACCCACGACTGAGCATCAAGAGCGTCAGTAGCGGTGGTGCCATGGCTGGTGCAATCGTTCCCGCGATCAAAAAGAGACTTGTTGGCCCACCACGCTTTTCCGCGGTGAACCATTCACTGACCGCTTTTGCGCTCGCGGGATAGTGGGGGGACTCACCTGCTCCGAGCAACGCACGGCCAATGAAGAGGTGACTGAAACTGTTTGCCAATCCACAAAACACTTGCGCCGAAGACCATATGATCAGTCCGCACCCAAGAACAAGGCGCGCGCCCAGTCGGTCTAGAATGATGCCTATCGGTAGCTGGGAAAACGCGTAGACCAGCGAGAACGCTGACATCAATACGCCCATGCCGGCAGCACTGATTTGAAGCTCCTGACTGATCAATGGGTTCGCGATCGAAAGAGCACTACGATCGAGATTGTTGATGAGGCCCGCGAAAATCAGCATCGTCATGGTGGTGATCTGCATACCGCGTAGCGATGGAGTTTGGCGTGTAGTTACTGCAAGGTCGCTTTGGACATTCATGACTAAAATCCTTTTCAAGCAACACAGACGTACAGATGCCTCGCACGACAGACATTGGTCTGCTGCATCATTGGAGTAAGGACATCACCTGTGTTGAAAAATCTGGCAGGAAGTACGAGATGGTTGACGCCCGGTCATTGCGACCGGGCACCAGGGGCGAATTAGTTATTTTTGCGCCAGGTATCGCTTAGGGTGTACCCAGTCGGAAATGGATCGTTTGGATCAAGAACATACTGGTGGAAGCCGGTAAGGAACGCTTGACCACTAATAGTCGGTCGAATCCCCGGACGACCGCCAATGGTTAGCGTCTCAACGATCTCTCCAACAAACTCAGTGCTCAGGATGGATTCGTGAATTAACTTTTCACCAGGCTTGATTTGCCCTCGCGCATGCATGACAGCTAGACGCGCACTCGTACCAGTACCACATGGGGAGCGATCAAGGCGACCTGGTGAAACAATCACCCCGTTTCGCGAACGCTTACCCTGAGGGTCATCACGCATCGGCCCCGCAAAGAGCGTTTGATTGATGGTATGGATCTCTGGCTGTTCAGGATGAACCGCTGGAATTTGCTCTGCAGCAGCCGCCTTGATGGTCTCGCCAACGCTAACCAGTGTCGCCGCTTCGTCAGGTGTAATGTCAAACCCAAGCGATTGGGCATCTGCCAGGACGTAAATCATCCCGCCATAAGCTACGTCGACTTTGATAGTACCCAAGCCAGGTACCTCAATGTGCTTGTCCAGAGCAAACACAAAACAAGGGACGTTGGAAAACTTAACACTCAAGCATTTACCGTCTTGGCAGCGAGCTTCAACACGAACGAGGCCACCTGGTGCTTCCAAGGTCAAGCGAGTAATAGGCTCAACCATTGGGATCATGCCGGTTTCCAACAGAGCCGTCACAGTACAGATCGTGTTGCTGCCCGACATTGGAGGGTAGAACTCTGACTCCATAATTACGAAGCCAGCGTCAGCCTCCGGATGCGACGAAGGCAGTACCAAGTTAATGCATTGGGTCACCGTCCCTCGTGGCTCCTGAAGCAGGAATTTACGCAAATCATCACCCTGCGTTTCCAGATACTTCATCTTGTCGAACATGGTCTCACCAGGTACGTCCAAGACACCGCCGGTAATCACATCATTGCGCTCTCCAGCAACGTGAGCACCGACAACATTGATCATTCGCTTGAATTTCATAAGTCACTTTTCTGAGTTAGTGAGAAGCGATCTAGCCGATGTGGTCAGCAGCACGCTCATCACGTGCTACTGACAAACTGACTCAGCCGACGGTATTAGGCAGCAGCGGCGAGCGAACTCCCATCTTGATAAAGGTCGACTTCACTTCAAGGAATTCGTTGAGTCCATCAACGCCATTCTCACGCCCATAGCCACTCTGCTTGTAACCACCGAAAGGCAGCTGTGGTGAGGTTTCCAGGTACGTATTCACGAAAACTGTACCGCTCTGCAGTTTTTGAGAGACCTTCAAAGCTTTGTCGATGTCTTTCGTCCAAATGCCATTACCCAGACCGTACTCTGTGTCGTTGGCCAACTCGACCGCCTCCTCCAGAGTTTTGAAGGTAGTCACCGTCAATACAGGGCCGAAGATTTCCTCACGAAAAATACGGTGATGACGCTCAACGCCAGTAAAAATAGTTGGGCCTACGAAGTACCCAGCATCTAAACCGCGATCTGTCAGACGATTACCACCGCAAACCAGATTGGCTCCTTCTTGCTTGCCAATCTCAATGTAGTTCAAAACGCTTTCCAGGTGCTGGGCGTGGATGAGCGCGCCAATCTGGGTACTTTCATCCAACGGCATACCCACAACGACTTTGTTGGCTCGCTCAACCAGCTTGGCAACGAAATCTTGTGCCACCGACTCTTCAATCAAAAGACGGGTGCCGGCAACGCACTCCTCGCCCTGGTTGAGAATCACACCAAAAAGAACGCCATCCAAAGCAGCGTCAAGATCAGCATCCGCAAAGACGACGTTCGCAGCCTTGCCGCCCAGCTCCAGCGCAACACGGGTAAGGTCGGAGGCAGCGGTTGCAGCTAGTTGCTTACCTACACGAGTCGAGCCGGTGAACGAAATCATGGAAACGTTCGGATGACGAGTCATACGTTCGCCAACAATAGAACCGCGTCCAGTCACAATGTTGATCAGACCTGCTGGGAAGCCTGCTTCAGCTGCCAATTTAGCAACTTCCAGAGCAGTACCGGAGGTCAGCTCGGACGGCTTGATAACTACTGGGCAACCCGCAGCGAGGGCGTAAGGAAGCTTCTGGAAAAGGCAAACCATAGGGAAGTTCCAAGGCACGATCAAGCCAACCACGCCACGAGCTTCACGGGTTACCAAGCCCAGTTTGTCATCACCCAAATGGTTATAGGCCTCGCCTTTGATCTGCCATGCGAGGGATGCAGCGAAGCGGGTCAATTCAACCGACCACAAGACTTCTCCCTTTGCATAGGAAATTGGTTTACCCACCTCTTCAGCTTCGATCAACGCCAAACGATCGGCATCACGCTCGATCAGATCAGCCAATTTGTTAAGCAGTTTTGCACGCTCAGAACCTGGTACTGACGACCAAGTGCCGGACTGATGCAGCTTGAATGCATGCTCAACTGCGACATCGACATCTTTTTCGTTGCCGCTAGCAAAGCTTGCGATCAGACCGCCGTGAGCAGGCGATACACGCTCGATGTATTCATGCCCATTGGGAGCGCATTCAGCGCCATTGATCCAGTGGGTGTACTTTCTGAGAGTCATTAGTGGTTCCTCTAAATTTGAGCTTTGTATACGTTTACAAGCTATTCAAAAAAAAATAAAGCCTTTTGGGGCAAGCGGCAGTCAGGCTGGCATCAAGCGGCCTGAATCCCCAATGGCTTGAGAGTACGAGTTTCGATGACCAAGGAAGATTGGATGTCGACCGGAGGCGCTTCGGCGTTTGGCCCCATGACAACCACTTGATTGGGATCAGAAAACTCAGTTGCCCAAAGACCGCACACCTGAACACGCTCCTGAGCGATAGCGGTGCTAATTTGCTGAATCACAGCTCCGGCCTTACCAGTTGGGCAGCGATAGACATGCAGGTAACGCACGGGGGCTAGGCTGTCGAGATTTGTCTCAAGCTTAGGTGTGAGAACCTGCAAGAACTGCTTGCTTACCTGTGGGGCAGCCTGAGGAAGAAAAGACTCCCGCCAGGCGTCGACTTTGATTAGCTCCCCCCTCAAACGAGCACGCTCATCCAGAGAGTCGTAACGCCAGATATGGCGAAAGGTGACCTTGTCCCCTACCCGCTCCTGCCACATCCCCTGTAACTTGCCATATTCATCACCGCGTATAGGCAAGCAAAGGCTCTCGAAAAGACCCCAATACTTTTCCCAAGCTTGTGTGGTGAATTGATATTCGCGCAGTTCGTCAATCATCGACATGTCCTCACCAGGCGGTGTAGCCACCATCCACAGTGAACATGGCGCCAGTCGCAAAATTCGAATCCTGGGAAGCCAGGAACAGAATCACGTTTGCGATATCAATTGGCTCACCCATTTTGTTCAACGGGGAACGCGCCGCCAGGCCCTTTTTGAACGCTACTGGATCCTCAACGGTTTCAAACATCTTGTCGTAATAACTGGACGCAATCACACCTGGAGCCACGCTATTAACGCGAACGCCTTCGAGAGCGTGATCCAGTGCCATTGCACGCGTTAAAGCGGCTACGCCACCCTTCGCAGCGACGTAAGCCGCTCGATCCTTGATACCAACTACAGAAATCGTGGACGCTAGGTTTACAACTGCTCCGCCACCTCGTCGAATAATTTCAGGGATGACGTATTTTGAGCACAGGAACACACCCTTGAGATTGACGTCGATAACCTGATCCCAAGTGTCTTCGTCAACGGTGACGACCGTGCCCAAGGTGCCGAAGCCAGCATTGTTCACGAGGATGTCGATACCACCGAAATGAGCGACTGCTTTTTCAACCATTGTCTTAACTTGAGCAGCGTCAGAAACATCCGCCTGTACAGCAAATGCTTGGCTACCCAGCGCCTCTGCCACGGCCAAAGCTTGCTCGATGTTGCGATCGGCGACGATAACCTTCGCCCCCTCACTCACAAACAATTTGGCAGTAGCCTCACCAATTCCTGCACCAGCACCCGTGATGAGTGCAACTTTGTCTTGCAATTTCATTGTCCGATTCCTTCAAGTATCGATAAAGCATCATTGGTTAGATTTCGCGGCAAAGCCCTGCCATCTCACGCCGGCGAGTAATACTTGGCTTTTGCTTTGGTAAGGGGAGCGACTCCACGAATATCGTCAGCAATCTTTTCCGCCATCATGATCACTGGAGCATTGAGGTTACCGCTCACAATCTCCGGCATGATCGAAGCGTCAACGACCCGAAGGTTTTCGATGCCATGCACTCGTGCACGAGCATCAACAACGCTCATCTCGTCTGTTCCCATACGGCAGGTACACGACGGGTGATAGTTAGTGCCGGCAAGACCACGTAATGCCTGTAGGATTTCTTCGTCAGTCTGTACGGATGGGCCAGGCGTCACTTCTTCCCCGCGGTACGGATCCCATGCAGGCTGAGATACGACATGTCGAATCGCCTTGACCGCGGCAACAGCGTCGTCACGATCCTCTTGAGTCGAAAGGAAATTGAAATTGAATTTCGGCGCTGCAAGCGGATCCGCCGACCCCAGCCATACACGGCCTGTACTGGTTGGGCGCATCAGGCTAAAAAAGTATTGGAAGCCATTCTCCAGCTTGACGCTGCCGTGCTGGAACTCACCCAGCATTGGGATGAATTCAAACTGCACATTGGGCACCTTGATATCGTCGTTGGTGCGAATGAAGGCACCGACCTCGAAGAAGTTGGTGGCACCGAGACCTTTTTTGAACAGCGTCCACATGGCTCCCAGCTTGAACTTTCCGATAGGAGTGAGTTGCTTGGCGATGGAAACATTTTGAGTGGCGCGGTACTGAACAGGAGCGGCAATGTGGTCTTTCATGCCCTCGCCCACGCCCGGCAGATCCGCAACACATTTGATACCGAACTCGGCCAGATGTTCAGCATTACCGATACCGGACAGCATCAGGAGGTGTGGCGAGTGAATAGCTCCAGCGCACAAGATAACTTCTTTGTTGACGCTTAGGACTTCGGGCTTCCCATCGCGCTGGAAGTGAACTCTGACCGCGCGTTTGCCTGCAAACTCGATTCGGGTGACCTGGGCCTTGTCACAGACATGCAGGTTTTCGCGATGTTTATTCGGGTGAATGTACGCTTGCGAAGTGCTCCAACGAATACCCTTGTGCACGTTCCGCTGAGTGATGTGAACACCTTCCTGACGGTACGCGTTGTGATCCTGCATGTAGGGGTAGCCTGCCTGCACCCCAGCCTCAATAAATGCCTTGTATAGAGGGTTGTTCGCTGCGCACGTTTGGATGTGCATCGGGCCAGAATCGCCACGATAGTCATTGCCGCCCTGGTCGAACGTTTCCGCCTTGCGGAAGTACGGCAGACACTCGTCGTAGCTCCAACCTTTCAGACCCATTGCCGCCCAGTTGTCGTAGTCCCATGGATTACCACGAACCCAGTTCATCCCGTTGATGGAAGACGAACCACCCAATACCCGTCCACGAGCCTCGTAGATGGTGCGGCCATCCAACTCCTTTTCTGGCTCTGAGTGGATGTACCAATTGAAGCGATCATTCATCAAAGGAAAGCCCAAGGCAGCAGGCATTTGGATGAAGATGCTCTTATCTGACGGCCCAGCCTCCAGCATCAAAACGGATCGCCCCTGATCCTCCGAAAGGCGGCCCGCTATAACACTGCCAGCGGATCCGGAGCCGATGACGATGTAGTCATAGACATTGGAGATGTTACGCCCATTGATATCACGCATTTTTTCACCTGGAGGTCGGTTAACCGCGGTCATCACCGCTGTAATCGTTTACAAACTGAAGCACAGAATAACAAAAATAATCTTCTCGGGAAGAACATTACAGTTTTTCTGCGTCTGTAGGGTTCTATGAAGCAAATGGCATGCCTAGTTGGAGAACAGCAGAAAATTTTTGCCTCAGACGCCTTGTAGAGCATTCAGCACTCCACAAGCCGCACCAAAATGCTGCCCCTGAAGTGTTACCGCACCCGATCTGTGCGAAATTTGGTAACGTTTTCTGAAAAGGATTACATTGACGGAGTGCTGTGCACGATACGCAGCGAGAGCCCTTCGTAGCCGTCTAGATTGATTATCATTTTTCCGGCCTCTGTCAGATCGCCCTCCACCCGCTCATTGATCATGTCGACCACCACTCCAGGGCTGATACCGTGCAAATGGACATCTTCGGTGATAGGTTCTGGGCCGAAATTCAATGCCGTAACCTGAATGCCCTTCCCTGCTGGCAGTTCATGCACCATCAGCAAGAGTGAAGGATTTGCCACGTCCGGAATAAGGATCTGGCGGCTACTTGCGATTGAGTAGGCTTGCCTAATCGCCAATATCTTTTTAACCATGGATGCGAACGATTCCGGACGTTGAAGCTGATCAATAAGGTTGCCATAGAGAGATCGCGCACGCGGCATCCCCTCTCCAGACAATTCAGCATCTGGATTCAGGTCGACCAGATCATAGCCACCTCGATGAATCCAGCGTGTGTCACCGTCTTGCATCATATGCAGCACCTGTTCCGCTTCGAGCGGCAAGGCTCCCACCAAATCCCATCCAGACACGGCAACAATGCCAGGCTGCATTGCGTTGTACATCACTAACAGGAGGTGAATTTTTTGGATCAGGCTGATTTCGATCTCAGTGATCAAGCTGAGATCACGGATGCCTAACGCAGCGGTAATAATGCTTGCCGTTGTGCATGAAACACCGTTTGTGACGAACTTCAGATTGTAGGGGGCATGCTCGCCGGCGAGGCGCTCGTACATTTCTTCCCGAATGTGCTCACGCAGGATGCTTCCAGGAAAGGTCTGCCCTTTGTAGAGGTACATATCATGGGCATGAAGCGTCCAAAAATGCACAAGCTCAAGGGTTAGCTCGTCGTGATTTTGGAGCGCGTGAATGAGCGATGCAGGGTCAATCTTATAATCGTGCATCTGATGCAGCATCAAACGCAGAAACTCTGTATTGCCAGTCAGCAAAGCATGTTGATATGCCGGTCTAGTGATGAAGTCATACGACAAATCGGCACCGCCTTTGGACATGCTAGCAATGTCATCCAAGGTCAGGTTCAGCTCTTGAAAACTAAAGCCGCCAGCCTTACGAATCATACCGCCAAGCAACTGATTGCCAGTAACCGATAAAGGGTGACTTTCCGACCAAGCCGTATCGTTCGTTCGACGCTCAACACCTAGAAAGCCATTTGCATCTAGACGAAGCCCTCTAGCACCCAATACGTCGATCGCATGGAGGGCATCGCCAATGATCAATTGCTGAGCTGAGAACGACGGATCTAACCAGTTCAATGACGGCTGACCCTCCTTGAAATAATGTAGGTAGACCCAACGCCGAACCTTGCCATCGACGCCTTTAACCGGCGAAGTCGCGCTCCAATCCGTCTCTTTGACTCCAGGCTCAAAGAAAATAACCCTCTGCAGTTGACCGACAATGTAGTGCCGCTCTTTGAGCTCATCACAGAGTGCGGGAGTAAGGTTCACAGCATCCCGCCCCTCGGGCACTTCGGGCAATAGCCCCCAGTCCTCTTCCCGAATTTCCACCATATGGTAAATACCCGGGTAGTCTCCGTAAGCCATTTCAGCTAGCCGAAAGTCAGCCCCCTTGCCGGTGTGCGAAGGGATCGAGTCATCGATGGTCACTGCATTGTGAGCAGCAGCTACGCGACTGACTTGTATGAGCTGCTCCTCACTGCCATACCGAGGATCTATCTCAAAGCTGATTCGGTCGAAATTGCCATCGACACTGGGAGTCAACTGACGACCATTAATGCCTCCTGCACGCTTGAGAGGGCCGGTATGGATACCTTGAACGCCAATTTCGGAGAGACTCCGCCAGAGCTGATCATTACCAAGCGCACCCAGCACCGTCCCCCCCTCAGGAACGATGATCGACTCGGGATAAACAGTAAGCCAAACAGAGGCGATAGCACTTGCGTCTCTAGGGCGTCCCTCGGCATATGGGTGTGCCCATAGCCGACCTTGCCCGGAATACAGCCTGGCCCTGTCTTTGGCGGCCTGAAGCATGGATTGACTCACCAACCACACGGTGTAATTTTCGTCGTGCTGTGTCATTCATCAATCTCCCGTTTTTTCGATTTACTCGGTGACGGAGCCATGCTCCTAGCGTAAAACAGCACCTAGCAATTGAGAGTGAGGATCGAATGTAATCGTTCGCATTTTTTTGATGCGGGAAAAGGCTGGATGTCGCAAAATCGAACCATATAGCTTGGAAAAGCGCCAGGGAGCGAGTAGCAGTGTTGAGCGGAAAACGATATCAGTACCGTCCTAAACTCCGCGTCTTCAACTGCATGCGCCATCATGAGGAATATGTGTGAGTATTAAGCGAAAACCATCAGGACGTGTGAACGTCACTGATGTGGCAAAAGCTGCAGGTGTTTCGGTGGCTACCGTGTCCCGTAGCTTCAACCTACCCCATCACGTTCGAGACGATGTTCGGGAAAAAGTCCTACAGACGGCGAGTAAAATGGGTTACACACCCAACTCTGCCGCCAAAGCTCTGAGACTACAAAAAACGAATGTTATTGGGGCAATCATCCCTACACTCGATCACTCGATCTACGCAACGATGGTCAAAAGCTTCCAGGACAAACTCGCCGAGTATGGGTATGTCGTGTACGTGCTGAGCTGCGGGTTTGATTCAAACTCGATTTACGAGAGCGTAAGGCTTCTAGTGGAACGTGGAGCTGAGGCGCTTTTGATTGTTGGCGATGTTGCTGATCCTGACCTGACTCGTTACCTCAAGGAATACCGCATGCCTGTGGTATGCACATATTCCTATTTTGAGGACAGGTCTTTCCCATTCATTGGCTTTGACAATTATCAGGCAACAAAGCAATTGACCGAGTACTTGCTGGGACTTGGGCACCGAAATATGGCAATGCTAACGGGCCCCATGCAAGGCAATGATCGCCAGCAAGCACGTCATAGTGCATTTCTGGATGCACTCAAGGAACACAAATCCAAGTGCACTCACTTCACCTATGAAAGTGCCGGAGGGTACACCATTGAGTTCGGAGAGAAGACGCTTCGCCGAATCCGCCTGGAATGTCCGGAGGTCACTGCCATCATTTGCAACAGTGATGTCATCGCTTTTGGGGTGCTATCAGCCTGCAAAAAACTGGGTATAGACGTGCCTAGGGAAATGTCGGTCGTGGGCTATGACAATCTTGAATTCGCCGAGTATTTGGAGCCGCCGCTAACGACCCTTGCAATACCCGCTGGAGAAATGGGGCTGCGTAGTGCAGAAGCACTGATCGCAAATCTAAAAAACGGTACTGAAATCAAACCGTTACTACTCGGGACACAACTGATGATCCGTCAGTCCAGCCACTCAATCTAGTATAATTTATCAGTCCAAAACTTCTTTCCGCTGCCGGCCAAACCTGGCCGGCGGATTCGATGGCCTAGCCCATAGGTCATTTGCCCCGCCCGCCCTCCCTCGACCGCTTCAATCCTTCTTTGCGTCAAAACTGATTGTGCAAATCGGCGCTTGACGGGCTGTTTAACAAGCTGCTAAAAAACAATGAAATCGTTTACATTGATCTATAAACGATCTCATGCCCTAGCCCTCCTATCCCAGTTGAGTGGCTGACATGACCAACCTGGTTTGAAGACTTGCGCCAAGCGCAGAACAAGAAGGTCTGAACATATGCCATTTCACCACGATGCAGACGGTAGCTTTTACTATCGACATTGGGACTGTGAGACACCACGCGCTGCTGTTTTGTTGTTGCATGGTTTTGGCGAACACAGCGGTCACTACCACCGATTCGCCGCAGCACTGGTACACTCAGGCTTTGATGTCTGGGCACTTGATCATGTAGGACATGGGTTAACAGGTGGCGTATCTGGCCGCTTCGACTCCATTGATCAGTTGTCCGCAAACGCAAATAGCCTCACAAGGCTTGTTCGACATTTGTACCCAAGATTGCCGCTAGTAATTTGTGGACACTCCTTGGGCGGCATCACCGCGGCAAGTATTGCACTTGAGCTGGAGCCCGAGCCCATCGGCATTGTGCTGACAGGAACTCCGTTCGAAGGCCCACCTGTTATCGACGATAAGATCGAACTGATCATGTCGCAAGATCCTGGTTACTTAGATGCGCTCCAACATGACCCGTACAAGTTTGACACTGGCCCGGCAGAACCCTCGATGTGGGAGGCTATTTCCGCGATGACCAAAACTCTGAAATCAGGTTTGGCTCAGTTAAGGGTTCCAGTTCTACTAATCAATGGTCAGCACGATGTAATTGCTCCGCCGGCATTAGCGCGAGCGTGGGCCAAAACGATGCCTAACGCGACGGCTATTGAAATACCAGGCGGCTACCACGATATCCCCAACGACTCTTCCCATCGGCAGGTAATCAGATATATGGTCACCGAGATAGAAAACTGGCTTTTCCAAGCCACATCCCAAAATACTCGAGTGCCCGCACACCCGGCTGTTTCGTAGACTTTTTGCCCATATACTGACCTTCAGGGCGGGCATCTCTCGTCCCGCCTGACCTCCTGCTACCCAATGCTTATCGAACCGAATCACGACGGTCGATTTGCGTGGGCGCTCTTTGACTTGATCACCACCAAGTAAATGCCGAATTGAAGTTGACGATTTACAAGAAGCAGCTGCGACATGCCTATCTCTTGCTGCCCCTAACACCACTTTCCCCTTCGAAAAGACAGGCTAGGCGCAATGACAACGCCTTTTTTCGCACAACACCTGTTCCGCTGCGGCGCTTAATGGCTCCTAGCGACGTTCGTATAGTGATCTCACCGTGATGCGCTGGAACACCGGCGTAATGATCACTTTCTAATTACGAGTGAAGCGAAATGAACACTGCAATTAAACCTGCCCAAAGCGTCGAGCTAGCTGCTCACGAACTTGAAGCCGAATATTTTGAGTACAGCAAAGCGGCAAACCCAATCAGCGCAAATCTGATCAGCCGAATTCCTTACCACTGCTTTCCATCATCGCTATACGACTCTGGCCCGTCGCGACTGCTACCTCTCGACCTCAGTGAGTCTTTGGGGTGCGAAGGCCCAGCCACTGGCCCTGGCCTGTGCGCAAACTTTATCAGGCTCAACGCCAACGATACGTTGACCCTGGCTCCCAATGCGACGTCACAAGTGTTGTACGTGATAGATGGCAACGGAAGTCTGAGTTATGGAGATCAAACCTTCGACTGGACAAAAGGATGCTTTATCGCGTTGCCCGGAATGCACCACACCGAGCTCAAGGCATCGTCGGACGCTCGCTTTTACTATGTGCATGATGAGCCGCTGCTTCGCTATCTGGGCGTTAAGGTTACTGAAGATCGCTTCAATGCGACGCTTTATCCTGCGGACGTGGCAAACGCAAAACTGCGTGAAGCGGCCGCTGATCCCCGCGCTCAGGATCGAAGCCGAATCAGTATTCTGCTGGGTAATCGCAATTTCCCCCAGACTCGTACTGTGACTCACGTACTGTGGGCAATGTACGGAATCCTGCCGGCGGGCTCGATCCAGAAACCTCATCGGCACCAATCGATCGCTCTGGATTTCATCATTGATTGCCCAGAGGGTTGCTACACCCTGGTAGGCACTGAACTGGATAGTAACGGTCAAATTCGCAACCCGACACGAGTCGACTGGACACCTGGACTAGCGTTTGTTACACCGCCTGGCTACTGGCACGCCCACTTCAATGAGTCGGATACCGAGGCATATCTGATCCCGATCCAGGACGCCGGACTGCAGACGCACTTGCGCTCCCTGGACATCCGATTCAGCTAACAAAAAGCCCCGGTTTGAATCTTTTCTGAGCCGGGGCCTATTGTTGCCAATAGGGCGGATCACCGATGCGCTCGACCATAAAGTCGATAAAGCAACGGACTTTCGAAGAGACTATTCGCTTAGGTGGATAAATAAACCACAGTGAAGCAGGAGTCGGAGCGAGCTGGCAGTTCCATTCGGGCATCCATTGGATTAGCTCACCTTCTTTCAGGCTTTCAGCCACAAGCCAACTGGGTAGTAATGCCACCCCTAACCCACCCTTCACAGCTATCAATTGCGCATCCAGATCGTTGATTCGCAACTCTGTCGTCAGCATAACGTCGACTGTTTCATTCCCGCACACGAATGCAACATCGAAAGAAGATGCCATCGCGCAAATCAGCGGATACGCATCTAGATGATTAGGAGTAACTGGAGACTCATGGCTCTCAGAAAATGAAGGGCTCACGCACAACACCATCTGCTCCTCCGCGATCCTCCGTGCCTTGAGATTAGAGTCGGGAAGGACACCGATTCTGATAGCAAGATCGACGCCCGCGTTGATCAAATTCACGTGCGCGTCTTCCAGCGTCAGGTCGACTTTGATCTCAGGAAATTTTTCAAGAAAACTGCCCAGGACTGGAAGCAAATGGTGTCTGGCAAACGCAGGCGGCACATTGAGTTTAAGTACGCCCCTCGGGTGCTGATTAAGGGCTGAAGTTGCCGCCTTGGCATTATCCAGCTCTGTAAGCACCCGTCGTGCGTGATGAAGGAACGTCTGACCACCCTCGGTCAAATGAAGAGTGCGAGTAGATCGATTGAACAAGGCGATGCCGAGATCCTGCTCGAGATCCTTGATATAGCGCGAGACCGTGGAGGCCTTTATCCCGAGCCGCTCCGCAGCTCGAGAAAAATTGTTGCCATTGGCTGCTTCAACAAAGGCCGTTAGTGCCGCGAGATAATCCAAAACCATCCCCTAAAAATCGGAAATGATGCCTTCGACTAACGAGGCATGAGGCTGACCTACCGAATAAAATCAAGCCGAACGCAGCAACCGAGTCTGTGCGCCGCGACGATCAATTCTGGTCTTTCGCAGATGACTGCTCATCAGCATCATGAACGCAATCACAGGAACTATCATCGCCATTTTTAGGCCCACCGAGTCCGACATAAAGCCAATTACGGGTGGGGCCAGCAGGAAACCAGCGTATCCCAAAGTGCCGTTCATGGCTAAACCCAACCCTGGTGCTCCAGGATATGCGCGGCTCGCCTGGCTATAAAGCAGGGGTGTCATATTCGACAGTCCAATCCCCACCAGGATAAAGCCAACGATTGAAGTCCCAGGTTGAGGTATGAGTATGGCAAGCACCAAACCCAAAGCCCCTACTGCCCCAGACGCTGTAAGTACCCAATTAATGCCAAATCGGCGGATCATGAAATCACCCGACAGACGCCCAATGGCCATTGCCAGACTGAAAGCACCAAAGGCGAAAGCAGCGATATTCGTGCTGCTATGGCTCACATCGGTCAGGTAGAGCGAGCTCCAATCAATGACAGTGCGCTCGATGAACAATGCCAGAAACGTCAAACCAGCAATGCATAGCAACAGTCGGTTTGGCCAGGTAAAGCTTTTTTGCACCGCCGCCCTCTCACCAACCGTCACCTCTGGCTGGAGATTTCCAAGCGATCGTGCAACAACCAATGTCGCTACTGCCATCAACGCTCCGGCGATGGAAAGGCACTGAATCACACCGAGCTTATCCGACAATAACGTTGCGACTGTAGATGCTCCAGCCAAGCCACCAATGCTGAATACGGCATGAAAGGAAGACATCAATGGGCGCCCTTTTTGCGCCTCGATCACCGCCCCATGCGTGTTCATCGAAACATCAAGAATGCTATTGGTTACGCCTAGTAAAAAGATTGTTGCTGCCAGAGCGACTGCCGACTCTGCCATAGCACAAAGCGGGAGCGACAACGCCACTAGAAGGCCGCCCATTAGAAGAGTTTTGCGACTACCCAAGCGCGTCACTAGAACCCCAGCTAAGTACATCGTCAGCATGGTTCCCGCTGCAAATGCGCTCAAAGCAAAGCCTAGCTCCGAATCTGTGAGGGCTAACGCCTGTTTCATCCCTGGAATGTTTGTCGCCCAGATCGCCAGCACCGTACCGTTGACAAAGAACATTACAGACGTGGCTACCCTTGCCCGTCCTAAAACCTTGGAATTCAGCATCGTTACCTCTTAGGTATCCATACACGACAATGACTAGAAAGAGCATTGCCTTACCGATGACTATGACAGTCATTCAGGTGCGAAAAATGGCATCAATCTCGGCTTTGAGCGGCGCGCTCAGCGAGAGATGCGATAACACAGCACGTTCTGTTCCAAGAGATCTAACCATTGGTCAAAAAGGGTGGTATCAAGAGGCGCTCGATGAGAGCTGGGGTAGGACTTTCGAAAATAGCAGGCACAGCTTTCTCCCCTGAGAATTGTTTTTACTAGAGGGGTTGAACACTAGGTTTATATGTAATCGATTACATATCGGATCGCAAGCAGAACCTAGTTTGAAATTGAAAATGCCCTAATCATAGGCATTGTTTGGAGACGCGAGCCACCACTGTAGTGGCTCGCAGAAAATCACCAGGCGGTGTAGCCACCGTCAACGGTGAACATCGCGCCTGTCGCGAAGCTTGAGTCATCAGACGAAAGGAACAGGATCATATTCGCGATATCGATCGGCTCACCCATCTTGTTGAGGGGGGAACGCGCTTCGAGACCTTTCTTGAACTCAACTGGATCTGGGACGCTTTCAAAGATCTTGTCGTAGTAGCTTGAAGCGATAACACCAGGCGCCACGCTGTTCACACGTACACCTTCCAACGCATGGTCAAGTGCCATGGCTCGGGTTAGCGCCGCAACACCACCCTTTGCAGCCACATATGCAGCGCGATCTTTGATACCGACTACAGAAATGGTCGATGCCAAGTTAACTACTGCCCCACCACCGCGGCGTACGATCTCTGGAATGGCGAACTTAGAGCACAAGAACACGCCTTTGAGGTTGACGTCGATAACCTGATCCCAAGTGTCTTCTTCTAAGGTAACGACTGTACCCAGCGTTCCGAAACCTGCGTTGTTAACCAGAATATCCAGCCCACCAAAATGCGATACGCATTTTTCAACCATCGCCTTCACTTCCGCAGCAATTGCCACATCAGCCTGCACAGCAAAAGCTCGCGGGCCGATTGACTCCGCCACCGCAAGCGCAAGCTCAATGTTGCGATCCGCGACCACTACCTTTGCACCCTCACTCGCAAACAGTCGAGCAGTTGCTTCACCGATGCCAGCACCTGCGCCAGTAATCAGGGCTACCTTGTCTTTCAATTTCATCACACGCTCCTCAAATTAATCTCGATATGCCTGAATACTTGAGCTGGAAACCCTCATCGGGCTCTGATCGACTCATCAACTCAATGCTTCAGCCCTGCCGGTGACGCAAAGAAGGCTGATAACTCTGACAGACTCGTAAACGATTACAAAGCAAGCCAGACGATACCAAAAAATATTCTACTTCGCGACACCTGTTAGTGACGATTCATCGGAAGGCGTTAGGCCGGTTGGCGAACCGCTGCAGACGGACGATTGGCTTTGTAACGAGCGTAACCAACGTAAAGCACCGCTGGAACAATCAGAGCTGGCACCCAGGAAACGTCTGCCCCAATCATTTTCGCGAAATAGCTGTGGTAGAACGACATATCCATAAACGGCACTGTCGAAGCCACGCCAATCAAGAAAATCACCATGGTGGACACGTTGTATTTACCGTAGGAGCCGTCGACGTTGTACATGTCTTCCACGATGTACTTGCCCTTTTTGACCAGATAAAAGTCAGCCAGATTGATCGAGCTCCAAGGCACCAGGAAATAGATCTGTGCGATAAGGATGTCGGCAAAATAGGCGTTGAAGTCGTATTGGGTAGCTATCGCGATAGCGGTTGCAGCCACCGCCGAGAAGCCCATTGCGATGAATTTAGTTTTACGGCTGATCCGCGTCATACCGCGCAAACCTGAGAAAATGGTCATCGCGGACATGTAAGCGCTATAGAGGTTAAGCGAGTTGATCTCCAGAACACCTAACACGACGACCACCATTGCTACCTTGCCCCATGGGCCGAAGAAGCTGGCGATCGCGTTACCTGGGTTGGAGGTAACGTCAGTGAACATCGTGGCCAAGACAGCACCCAACAACATCACCAAACCAGCTCCCAGAAGGTTGCCCACATAGCTAAACCAGAAGGTTTGCTTGCTTGAAATATTCGCAGGCAGGTATCGAGAGTAATCCGCAACGTATGGGCCGAAACCAAGCGTCCAGGATGCGGCTTGAGTCACAGTCAGTGCAAACGCAGCCAGAGTAAAGCCTTGGTTTAGATCCATGGCACCTACCGGCAACGGATTCTGGAGTGCGAGCACTGCGACCACCAAAAAGATGATCCCGGAAAGAGCCGACATGATCGCACCAAGACGGTGAATCAGTTCATAGCCGATGAATCCGATGATGAAGGACACCAGTCCAAACAGAACGATGGCGGTGTTATCACCTACATCCATGAAGGATTTGATCGCATCCCTCATCACCACCCCATTGGCGGCTGTGAACAAGATGAAGGAAACATAGTTAATCAGAAGGGGAAATCCGGCCCCTAAGACGCCGAACTGCGCACGACTTTGAATCATTTGAGGGATGCCCAAGTGTGGCCCTTGGGTCGAGTGGGCAGCCATGAAAACCGTTCCGATGGCACAGCCCAAAATTAGCGCGATACACGTCCAGGCCAGACTCAAACCAGCGACGATACCCAAGGTACCTACAACAAGCGTTGTTACCTGCATGTTGGCGCTGAACCAGATGGTGAAGAGTCGCCGCGGATGACCGTAGCGTTCTGAAAGGGGTACAAATTCAATGCTTCTTTTTTCGACGTCCATCATTGGCCTCTCTTTGGGCACACATCCGCGCATTGGCTAAGCGGCTGTGGTGGGGCTCTCGTTACCGAGAACGATCAATGGAGCAATCACAATGTAATGGATTACAAAGCAACTGCAAAAAAAGGCCATCCGCTCAGCACGCTTCCGACGCGACTGCGTCGGTAACCTCGAACCTCCCCTGGTCACGTGCTGACATTCAGGCCCTCTGTAAAGGATTACAAAGCAGCGTTCATGCCAACATTTCATAACGTCGCTGGAAAGGCCGAGGCTGGGCCATTCAGACCTCTATCGCCGTGGTAAGCGCCCGAAAACACTAGGGGAAATCCGATACACCATGTCTGCTTTGGTAACACCGGTGTTTCCTAAGCTCTCACATGAAGAGCTTCAATTTGGTGCGAAAACTTTCTTCCTGTCCGAATCGAGAGCGCTTGAATGATTTCCATAGATGATCAGTATTTCCGGGCATTTTAGTAGAAATACAGCGCTTACCGACGACAACCTAATCTGTGCTATATCACAGATCATGTAAACGTTTACCAATGAGTAGCCAGATGCCATCTCCTTCGCTCAATGCCACAAAAACCGTGCCTTCAGAAGGATCGTAGCCATCCGTCGTTGCAGTTTCGCTTGAGGCATTCGTGCTTGTAAGCTCAGTATGCGCCCCATAGGCTTGCTTTCACAGATTGCACAAGACCTTCAAATTACCGAAGGAGAGGCAGGCCTACTGATCACCTTTCCAGATGTCATGGCTGCTATTGCAGCACCTTTAGCATTGCATTATTAGGAAAGGTCAATCGCCGCCTCATTCTTTGCGGGCTGCTTCTAGCACTCTCGCTGTCCAATTTCGTCGTGGCGATATCGACCAGTATATTCCCTGTCTTCGCCGCACGAGTATTGCTGGGCGTCAGTCTTGGAGGCTTTTGGACGATCGCGACATCAGTAGGATCCCGTTTACGTCCGCCGGATCAAGCATTGCGTGCAACCTCTATCATTTACTCTGGAGTTTCGATGGGTACCGTCGCCGGTGTGCCAGCCAGTACTCTGCTGGGTGAGTGGCTGGGATGGCTCATGACGTTTAGCGCTTGGGGTGTTATAGGACTCGCCGCCCTATTCGGTCTGATGTGGTCTCTCCCTCCTCTTCCTTCCCTGCCCAGTACCAGGTTGAATAACATCCCGGAATTGCTCCGGCTCAAGAAAATACGTGTTGGTCTCTCATCCATCATTTTGATGCTGATTGGCCACTTTGCGCTTACACATTCATAGCGCCGCTTCTCGATCAATCATTCGGAGTGAGCGGAACGCTACTGAGCCTATACTTACTGAGCTACGGAGTTGCGGGCTTTGCAGGAAGCTGGCTTGGAGGATGGTACTTCGATCGAAACTTGACATGCGCAATCATGGTTGCCGCAACAGGTATGTCGCTTTCCCTGTTATCACTATTGGTTAGTGAATCGCTAGTCACAGGGTGGCTTGGGATCATTGGGTGGGGGATATGCTTCGGTGCCCTGCCTCTCACGACACAGCTGTATGTATTCAGTGCCGCCCCCAGCCATAAAGAAAGCATCGCTTCCGTCTCGGTCTCATTGGGGCAGATCTCCATCGCAGTCGGTGCGTTTACTGGCGGAATGGTTGTGGATTATTACAACTTCAACGGAGCCGTTATCTTAGAGGCTACGCTAGCAACCGCAATAACAGCAATGATGCTTTACGTCGGCAATCAAAAAATTGCCCCGTTAAAGGGATACACACTCAAGGACTTTGACAAACTCGGTCAGCATGTTGCATCGAACAACACATATGAATACTGCTTGCACTCTGACCGAACTTCATGCTGCGTGCGCGAGGCTTTTTATGCGGTTGCAACACAACTAGCCGCTAGATCATTTTTGATAGAGGCGCGGCGCCAGGATACCGACTCCCAGCATAAGAATCGCCACCATAAAAAACGCTGTCGACAGTCCCCAGGCATCGGAAACAAACCCGACCCCTGCCGGGCCAGCAAGAATGCCGAGATAACCGATTGATGTCACAATTGCCACAGAAATATTAGATGGCATTGATTTGTCGACGCTCGCTAATGTGGTGAGGATAGGCACAGCATTTGCCGCGCCGATTCCGATCAGTGCAAAACCGGCCAATGCAGCACCCCATTGATTCACACCAATAGTGAGACCGAAACCAGCTGCTGCCACGACTCCGCTGAACAGAAGCACAGCACGCGCGCCAAAACGCCCTACATACCAATCGCCATAGAACCTTCCTACGGTCATTGCCACTCCAAATGCCGCATAGCCAACTCCAGCTTGAGCGGCCTCAAGCGCACGAAAACTCGTCAGAAAAACCGCACTCCAATCGAGCATGGATCCCTCTGATAAAAAGCAAATAAAGCAGCAGAGGGCGATCGCTAAAATCCTCATGCTCGGCCACGAAAATCCCGATGACTCTTCATGCTTGCCGTAACTGAGAAAGTGCTTCGACCCTGCGAACAGAACCAAAGCTATAAAAAAGATGCTGCAATAGATCGAGATTAATGGCGTAAGTCCAATCCACAGCATCGCAGTCACCAATACGGCTGAGGTCAGCGCTCCCACGCTAAACAATGCATGAAATCCAGACATGCATGGTCGCCCAATTTCTTGCTCTACCAACGCCCCCTGAATGTTCATGGTGACATCGCCCATCCCAACCCCGGCACCAAACACAAATAACGCGATCATAAGCACTAGGAATGAGTTCGAAGTCGCCAAAATTGGCAGCGATAAGCAAATCAACGCCGCTGCAATGAACATCGCTATACGACAGCCATATCTTCCAGTTATGACGCCAGTTGCTGGCATCATTAAAAATGAACCGGCCCCTAAACAAAGTAGTAGCGTTCCAAGAAGCCCATCGTCTACTTGTGTTCGCTGTTGAGCATAGGGAACCAGTGGTGCCCAACAGCCCATACCAAATCCGGAAATGAAAAATGCAGAACGAGCTCCAAATTTTTTTCCCACAAAATCAACTTGCTCTATCCCGATATAGCTAGCCATCAAAAACCCTTAAACTTTAAACAAGTGTATCTGAAGGAATATAGTTCCTTTAGAGCTCAAGATAATTAAGACAAGGGGCCTCTAAGAATCTTTGAGAGGCAGCCAGAATGCCGTGTTTTTTTTCGATATCAAGGACATCTTTCGGTCGTGGAAAGTGCTCTGGGGCAGGATGACCTGGATACTTCTCCATTCCACTGCCCTTGAAGAAAATCTCCAGTCCAATTGGCTGAATGAGCCACGGCCAGTAATATTTTCCGACATCGGCTCCCGGAACCAGAATGTCACCGTATTCAATCGAGTCTTGTTCGTTTGTTGTCATTTATTTACTCCTATCGCGCTAAGCGAATGGTGCGGAGGCCTGACAAATTTCGGGTACAGACCTTATCGACCAGCGAGCGCTGCAAGGACACCGAAGGAGAACCAAATGTAAACCTTTACAGAGCTAACAGGCAAGCACTGGTCGAAGCTCTGAGTTAGATCCGAATTGATCTCGAGCAGACAGCTACGATGAGAAGAGCTCCTGCCACCACTGCCAAGGCGACGACTAGGCTACTGGCATGGGCAACAAATCCAATGAACGCTGGCCCCATCAATACGCCTGCATAGCCCAATGTAGTCATTGCAGGAACAGCGGAGGCTTGCGGCATATCGGTTTGACGAGCAACCGCCGTAAATAAGACAGGAACGATATTTGCGCATCCCGCCCCCACCAGCGCATAACCCAGCAGCGCCAACGGCCAACTAGAACTACAGAGCGAAAACGCAATTCCCAATGAAGCACATACGCTTCCTACGGCTAATACTCGTATGGCTCCAAAGCGGCTAATGACTGAATCACCCGTCAGCCTCGCAATGGTCATGGTGGCTGCAAAAGCTGCATATCCTAGCCCGCCATACGCCGCGTCCATACCGCGAAGCGAGACCAGAAACACACCACTCCAATCAAGCATGGCCCCCTCTGCCATAAAAACGATAAAACACATCACGCCCAGGATGAGCACCTTCCCTTTGGGGAGCACGAAAACGGGCGCTCCGCCCCCTCCTCCAAATGGCAATAAATGTGGAGCTGCGTTGATGATCGAAACCAGGGTAACCGCAACCACACACAGCGAGGCACCTACAGGGGAAAGACCCACCCCAAGCATCGCAGTCATCCCCACTGCGCCGAGAATCCCCCCCAGGCTAAAGAGCCCATGAAAGCTGGACATTATTGGGCGTTGGCTTGCGTCATTTACGATTACTGCTTGTATGTTCATCGCACAGCCAATTGCACCCATGCCAACACCAAAAGCTATGATCGCGATGACCAATGTAGGAATGCTGGAAAGACACGCCAGCAGCGGGAGAGAGAGGCACATGAGTAACGCCGCAACCACGATGACACGCCGGCACCCATAGCGTCCCACCAGATAGCCAGAGATTGACATTGCAGTGATTGACCCGCCCCCGAGACACAACAAAAGAAGTCCTAAGACACCTTCATCGATTCCAGTGCGGGCTTTGACCAATGGGACTAGAGGCGCCCAAGACGCCATACAGAATCCGGAAATGAAAAATGCGAGACGGGTCGAAAACTGAGCAGTTTTTTCTGAGGCGGACTGGTTTATGGTGACGCTAGATAACATTTGCAAACCTGAATCACTGGGCCCAGGGATTGGGCTCATGCGGTGGGAGAACACCAGGCGAAGGACAGCGCCCCTCAATCTGTCGATTGAACGAGATGGGATCTGCCGATGCTAGGGCTGGAAAATCGCCAAGTGAAGTCTTGGCAAAGGTTTTGCATTTCGATCTCTGTAATCCTTTTCATATTCTCCCGCATTCGAGGTTTTTATGCACTCACTTAACTCAATCGCCGGCATCAGGAAATATCGTATCCAGAACGAAATGCCTGACGGATTCGGCTGTGGCATGGCTGGCATCAGCCCAAAACCAGTGGGTGCAACGCAAAAAAATCAGCGCGAATTAGATAAAGAAACTGCAGGCATCATGTCGATAGCCTGCACCTCATTGGCGCGTATCGTGTCTCGTATTTTCAGTCGGTTGCGCTGAACGTCAGCAGATTGGAAAGGTGTAGGGCAGAAGCAAGATATGGGAGTGCGCTCGAACAGACGTTACCTTCGGGCACACACCGCACACTGAGATGGCTGGGTACTGCGGGTGATGAGCTTTATCTCTGTAAGAGCCCAACAGTCAAATAACTGAAACCGGCTCCCCTACTGGTACGACTGAGCACTACTCTAATCCGACTCGGAGTCAACTCCACCAAGCCGCTCAGCCACATCAGTGATGTCACGCCCAGCCCTCAAGACGCAACGTCGCACGTACCAGGCGCTGCTCCTCGACTTCAATCTCTTTGAGATTCTCACAGATACTCTGGATGTGTTTGATGGCAGCCTTACGCGCTTGATCTGGCATACGGCCGGTCACTGCGTTGTAAAGCTTTGCATGTTGACGGTCGATTTGACGTTTTTGCGGTTCTCTATGGTAGAGATTGTTCACCGATGCAAACACCGTGGTGAGCAGCAGATCTGTTAACGAGCGCAACGTTTGCACCAGCACAGGGTTATGGGAGGCCTCGCAAATTGCTAAATGAAATGCATGATCAAGCTTGGCATGTTCTCTGGCATCTAGACTACGGGAGTGGGCATCAACTAACGCCTGATAGCTGCGAGTAATGAGCACAAAATCTGCTTCCGTACCGCGCAAAGCCGCTAAGCGTGCAGACTCTCCTTCAAGCAGGCTACGCACCTCGAACAAATCGTAAAGCGTCCGTGGTTGTGATGCAAAAAGATGCATTAACGGTGACCCAGCACTATGACTCGAAAGATCAGCCACGAAAGATCCTTTGCCATGCTCTGTGTCGATAATTCCGCGAGCACGCAGCAGCTTTAACCCCTCCCGAAGCGCAGTTCGAGAGACTCCGAGCTTTTCTACCAGGCGGCGCTCCGATGGTAGTAACTGCCCTGTCTTGAATACACCGTCCACGATCAGGCGCTCTATCCGTTCGCAGACTACGTCCGCGACCTGAGGGTTTCGGGTTATATCTGTGCTGCCCATCCACGCCCCCAACTGGTACTACCAGTTAAAAATCAAAATCAGACAAAGAACATAACAATCATACTTTCTTGTTTTTAATACATTTTTATCCAGTTCCGGAAGTATCTACTTTCAAAAACTGGTTCGACCAGCAAAACAACGCATAGACAGTAAAACGCCTCAGGCCAATGATGCAAGCCAGCAGTGTCCGGAAACAGACCTCTAATAAAAACAAACGAGGGTCGTCACCCGAATATGAATATTCTTTACGATGAACGCTTTGACGGCGTCCTGCCTGACGTCGACAAAAACGCGCTATTGGTATCCCTGCAAACGCAAATGCCCGAGCTGGAAATCCTGCATCAGCAGGAAGAGCTCAAGCCATACGAATGCGACGGCCTCTCGGCCTACCGCACTACACCAATGCTGGTAGTGTTGCCACGGGAACTAGCCCAGGTTCAAGGCGTGCTGCGGGTGTGCCACGACAGGCAAGTTCCAGTAGTCGTCCGTGGCGCAGGAACCGGTTTATCTGGCGGAGCCTTGCCCTTGGAAAAAGGCGTGCTGCTGGTGATGGCGCGTTTCAACAACATCCTGGGCATCGACCCAGCCGCCCGTACCGCACGGGTTCAGCCCGGTGTGCGCAATCTGGCGATTTCCCAGGCAGCGGCACCCTTCGGCCTGTATTACGCGCCAGATCCCTCCTCGCAAATCGCCTGCTCCATCGGCGGCAACGTCGCCGAAAACGCCGGAGGCGTGCATTGCCTGAAGTACGGCCTGACCGTGCATAACGTCCTCAAGGTCGACATCCTTACCGTAGACGGCGAATCCCTAACCCTAGGTTCCAACGCACTCGATTCGCCGGGCCTTGATCTGCTGGCCCTTTTCACCGGCTCTGAAGGCATGCTCGGGGTGATCACCGAAGTGACAGTCAAGTTGCTGCCCAAACCGCAGACCGCCAAAGTACTGCTGGCAGCGTTCGACTCCGTGGAAAAGGCCGGCCGCGCGGTCGGCGACATCATAGCCGCCGGCATCATCCCCGGTGGCCTGGAGATGATGGATAACCTGGCCATTCGCGCAGCCGAAGACTTCATTCACGCCGGCTACCCGGTGGAGGCCGAAGCCATACTGCTGTGCGAGCTTGACGGCGTTGAAGCCGATGTCCATGACGACTGTGACCGTGTACGCCAGGTGCTGGTAATGGCCGGTGCCACTGAAGTGCGTCTAGCCAAGGATGAGGCCGAACGCGTGCGTTTCTGGGCCGGGCGCAAGAACGCCTTCCCCGCGGTAGGTCGCTTGTCCCCGGACTATTACTGCATGGATGGCACCATTCCGCGGCGCGAACTACCCGGCGTGCTGCAGGCCATCGCGCAACTGTCGGCCGAGTACGACCTGCGCGTGGCCAACGTGTTCCACGCCGGTGACGGCAATATGCATCCGCTGATTCTATTTGATGCCAATCAACCCGGCGAACTGGATCGCGCCGAAGCATTGGGCGGAAAAATTCTTGAGTTATGCGTAAAGGTCGGAGGCAGCATCACCGGGGAACATGGTGTCGGCCGCGAGAAGATCAACCAGATGTGCGCGCAGTTCAACAGCGACGAACTGACTCTGTTCCATGCGGTCAAGGCGGCCTTCGACCCTGGTGGTCTGCTCAATCCCGGCAAGAACATTCCAACGCTGCACCGGTGCGCCGAATTTGGTGCCATGCACGTCCATATGGGTCAGATGCCTTTCCCTGAACTGGAGCGTTTCTGATGCGCAGTGCACACGATACTGATAACAGTGACGCCCTACTAGAACAGGTCAATCGGGCGCTGCAAAACGCTACGCCGTTGCGTATCCAGGGCTCAAACAGCAAAGCGTTTCTTGGGCGCACGACAGTAGGAGAATTAATCGATACGCGCTCGCACCGCGGCATCGTCAGCTACGATCCGACCGAACTGGTGGTCACGGTGCGTTGTGGCACACCGTTGGCCGAGCTGGCGCAAGTGCTTGACGCCTCACAACAGATGCTGCCCTGTGAGCCGCCCGGTTTCGGAGACGGCGCTACTGTCGGCGGTATGATTGCCGCTGGCATTTCGGGGCCTCGTCGCCCATGGTCAGGATCAGTACGTGACTTCGTCCTGGGAACCCGGTTGATCACCGGCTATGGCAAGCACCTGCGCTTCGGTGGCGAGGTGATGAAGAACGTTGCTGGCTACGACCTGTCGCGCCTGATGGCCGGCAGTTACGGCTGCCTAGGGCTGATTACCGAAGTCTCGCTCAAAGTGCTGCCAAAACCCCGCAGATCCCTGAGCATCAGCCTGGAGATGGACATCGACCGCGCCTTGCTCCGCCTGGCGGAATGGGGCCAGCAACCGTTGCCGATCAGTGCTGCATGCCATGACGGTGAGCGTCTTCATTTGCGCCTAGAAGGCGGTGAAGGTTCGGTAGCGGCGGCCCAAGATCGCCTCGGTGGCGAACGGCTGGATGCTTCCTACTGGGCTGATCTCAACGAACATCGTCTGGAATTCTTCGGCCAGGATGAGCCGCTTTGGCGCCTATCTTTGCCTAACAACGTACCAAAGGTATCACTGCCCGGCAGGCAACTGATCGATTGGGGCGGAAGCCAGCGTTGGCTCAAATCCGATGCTCCAGATTCATTCATTCGCCAGGTGGTCGATGAAGTTGGCGGGCATGTCACCTGCTACAGCCATGGTTTGGCTGAGAGCCCATTCCAGCCGTTACCAAATGCCCTGTCGCGCGTCCACAGGAACCTGAAGAAACAACTCGATCCAAAGGGCATCTTCAATCCCGGACGCCTGTACGAGGAGCTTTGATCCATGCAGACCACTCTGAGTGAATTCGCAAGCCTGCTACCTCGCGCCGCTGAAGCTGAGCGCATCCTGCGTAGTTGTGTGCACTGCGGTTTTTGTAACGCCACCTGCCCAACCTACCAGTTGCTCGGCGATGAACTGGATGGGCCACGGGGCCGTATCTATTTGATCAAACAGGTACTGGAAGGCAACGATGTCACGCAAAAGACCCAGCAACACCTGGATCGCTGCTTATCTTGCCGGAACTGTGAAACCACCTGCCCTTCGGGGGTCGACTACCACAACCTGCTGGACATTGGCCGCGCAGTAGTTGATGCGGCAGTGCAGAGACCCCTGAGTCAGCGACTACTGCGTAAGGGTTTGCGCACCCTTGCTCCCAACCCTGGTCTATTCAAAGGGCTTGTTAGCAGCGGTCAGATGTTCCGAGCATTGTTGCCGAGCAATTTAGAAACAAAATTACCTAGAAACGCCAGTCCAGCCAAACAACGTCCGACTGCTATTCATGACAGACAGATGCTAATCCTCGAAGGTTGTGTTCAATCAAGCCTTTCGCCCAACACAAATGCCGCAGCCGTCCGGGTGCTTGATCAGCTAGGCATTAGCGTCACTTCAATCCAACAGGCTGTTTGCTGCGGAGCCGTGGACTATCACTTAGACGCACAAGCATCCGGGCTCAATCGTGCCCGTCGAAATATTGATGCTTGGTGGCCAAGCATTGAAAGTGGTGCTGAGGCGATTGTGCAAACTGCAAGCGGATGCGGCGCGTTCATCAAAGAATATGCCCACCTTCTCAGTACCGATCCAGCGTATGCCTACAAGGCCAAAATAGTTAGCTCACTGGCCAAGGACTTGGTTGAGGTGTTGCGCGACGAGCCACTGGAGCAGCTCGGAATAAAAAGCGCTCAACGCCTAGCATTCCATTGTCCATGCACCTTGCAGCACGCACAAAAGCTCGGTGGCGCGGTTGAAGCACTACTGGGACGCCTTGGATTCAACCTTACGACCGTTCCCGACAGCCACTTGTGCTGCGGCTCAGCGGGCACCTACTCACTGACCCAACCCGAACTTTCCCGGCAGTTGCGTGACAACAAACTCAACGCATTGGAAAGCGGAAATCCCGAAGTCATTGTCACCGCAAACATTGGCTGTCAGACCCACCTAGATGGCGCGGGACGTACCCCTGTCCGGCACTGGATCGAACTGGTCGAATCCTCGTTGCCCTGAGCCCTGGAGATTTTCTATGAAAAGCAAAGCCGTATTGAGTCAGGTCGAAATCGGCCAAATCCTCAGCGCTGCAGGCGCCGAAGCACAAAACAACAAATGGGCAGTGACCATCGCAATAGTCGATGACGGGGGCCACCCCTTGGCTCTCGAACGCTTCGACGGGTGCGCCCCGATCAGCGCGTACATAGCGACCGAAAAAGCGCGAACAGCGGCACTGGGGCGACGCGAATCCAAAGGCTATGAAGAGATGGTCAACGGTGGGCGACAAGCCTTTTTGTCAGCGCCATTGCTTACCTCCCTCGAAGGTGGAGTGCCGATTATGGTCGATGGCCAGGTTGTCGGAGCTGTCGGGGTATCCGGGGTAAAAGCCGAGCAAGATGCTCAAGTAGCAAAGGCCGGTGCGCAGTGCTTGAGCTGAATACAACACCTTAAATACTCGAATGATGGAGACGCAAAAAGTGATCGACTTTGTGAACTGCCAAGGCCTTAAGGTCGCCCCTGTCCTGCAAAGCTTTGTGGATTCGCAGGTACTGCCAGGTACTGGACTCTCCCCTCAAGAGTTTTGGAGTGGCTTTGCCAACTTAGTGCATGAGCTCGCCCCCATGAACAGGGCGTTATTGGCTGAGCGTGATCGTTTGCAACTCGAGCTGGATACTTGGCACCGAACCAATCCAGGGCCAGTGGCAGACATGCCTGCATACCAAAAATTCTTAACTGGTATCGGGTATCTGCAACCACAACCTGGCGAGGTGAAGGTCACCACTAGCAACGTTGACACAGAAGTCAGTGTGCAAGCCGGGCCACAACTCGTCGTCCCGGCCGTCAATGCCCGCTATGCCCTAAATGCCGCCAATGCACGCTGGGGTTCACTCTACGACGCACTCTACGGTACAGACGTAATCCCTCAAGAAGATGGTGCTATACCGAACGGGACTTACAATCCAGTGCGGGGAGCCAAGGTCATTGCTTTTGCGCGTGCATTTCTTGATAAGGCATTTCCTTTGCGCGACGGCTCTCATAGCGGGGTAACTCAATATCAGATTGAAGGCGGGACACTGCGAGCCACCTTGAAAGATGGTACCCACACGAGCTTCTCGAACATTACACAGTATATTGGTTATCAGGGCCAGCCCGCGTCCCCAATAGCCATATTGCTCAAAAACAACGATCTGCATGTTGAGTTACAAATCGACAGGCAAAGCATCATCGGCCAAGGCGATGATGCTGGTGTTAAAGATCTACTGATCGAGGCAGCACTCTCCACCATCATCGATTGTGAAGACTCAGTGGCCGCAGTCGACGCCGAGGATAAGGTGCAGGTTTACAGCAACTGGCTAGGTTTGATGAAGGGGGATCTCTCGGAAAATCTAGAAAAAAATGGTGTGACCATCACACGACGCTTGAATCCAGATCGGGAGTACATTGCGGCAGATGGCACCCCCTTGAAACTACCTGGACGTTCGTTGCTGTTCATCCGCAACGTCGGGCATCTGATGACGTGCCCTGCCATTCTTGATAATGGCGGACTGGAAATTCCAGAGGGAATTCTGGATGGCGTTATCACCAGCTTGATTGCCCTCCATGATTTGCAGCGTAGGGGCAACTCGAGAGCTGGCAGCGTCTACATCGTTAAACCAAAAATGCACGGCCCAGCCGAAGTGGCTTTCGCTGACCAATTGTTTTGCCGAATAGAGGATCTGCTAAAGCTCCCACGCCATACGCTAAAAATTGGCATCATGGATGAAGAACGGCGTACCAGCGTTAACCTCAAAGCCTGCATTGCAGCAGCATCCTCGCGGGTAGCGTTTATCAATACCGGCTTTCTGGATCGTACCGGCGACGAGATGCACACATCTATGGAAGCGGGTGCAATGCTGCGCAAAGGTGACATGAAAAATACCCCATGGATCGAAGCTTACGAACTCAATAACGTACTGGTTGGTCTTGACTGCAACCTGCGCGGCCGAGCTCAGATTGGTAAAGGTATGTGGGCCATGCCGGATCGGATGGCTGACATGTTGAAACAGAAAATCGATCACCCGAAAGCTGGTGCGAACACAGCTTGGGTGCCGTCTCCTACCGCTGCCACAATTCACGCACTTCACTACCATCAGATCAATGTGAGAGCTGTCCAAGAGTCTCTTGAAGGCACAGACTTCAGTGAAGTCAGACAGACCCTTTTAGACGGATTGCTCAGCGTACCCGTCGCCACCGACAAATCATGGTCGACCGATGAGATACACCAGGAAGTCGAAAACAATGCACAAGGTTTGTTGGGTTACGTGGTGCGTTGGGTAGAACAAGGCATTGGATGTTCAAAGGTTCCCGATATTCATAACGTGGGCTTGATGGAAGATCGCGCAACCCTGCGCATTTCCAGTCAACACATGGCTAATTGGTTGCGGCATGGAGTGATCACTGAGGAACAGACTTTGGAAATCTTGCAACGGATGGCCCACGTCGTCGATGAGCAAAATGTGGGGGATCCACACTACACTCCGATGGCTCCAAATTTCGATAAGTCCTTAGCGTTTCAAGCGGCTCGTGATCTGGTGTTCAAAGGGCAAACCCAACCCAACGGCTATACCGAACCTCTACTGCATAAATTCCGGCTCAAATTCAAGCAACTGAGGGCTTAAATCGACGCACAACAAAAAAGAGGCGAATGCCTCTTTTTTGTTGTGCGAGTACAGACTTCAGTCTCTGATGAGGTAACCATCAGGCTCAATTGTTGACCAGTAAATCAAGTTGGTCATAGAGTAATTTAGCCACGTTGTAGCCATTCGCTTGCTGCTGTGCTCGGCAGCCCGTTATTCGTTGCCGACGGTGTGCCCTTTACAGCGCGCAAGGATGTCCGAACGATGTTAATGGTTGGCGGCCTCGGAGTGGCAGGCCCGCTGATTGAAGGCACTGATTCACACCAAACCAGATACCCTGACCTCCTTCAAAAAAAGGCCCTTCTCAGACTGTGTGAAAACGCACTGAAGGCCAGCCCAACAAACGCCCCGACTTGTTCGGGGCGTTTGTTTTTGTGCGAGCGACAGACGAAAAAAAGGCCTTTCAGCCCATTAGCGTCATCAATTGGCGGGCCCCGAGCAAACTAATCGCACGTTTTAGGTTGTAGGCATTCACTGCCAGGGCCATTTCCGCTCTCGCTCCCTCCAGTTGGCGCAGCAGGAAGCGAGCGTTGCCAAACACCCATTGCTTCAGGTTGCCGAAGGGGTGCTCAACGATAGATCTTCGGCTGGCCATCATCTGCGGACGGGCCAGCATTCGTTGCTCCATTCGCTCAAAGGCTTCCTCATGGGCGTGGCGTGAGACATAGCGGCGTTGGGCGCCAGTGCATTGGGATTTGAGCGGGCAGGCAGCGCAGTCGCTGACATTTGCCTGATAGATCCGATCACCCTTGTTGCGTTGCTTGAGCGTTAACCACTTGCCCGCCGGGCACTGGTAGCGATCTTGTTGGGGGTCGTAGGCAAAGTCTTTTCGCTCAAAGAGTGGCTCTTCCTGACTGCCTGGATTGAGGTTCATATGGCGCCGCGAGGAAGCGATCGCCTGAAACTTGCTGCCATCGATGGCCACCAAGTCTCCTGCGATCAGCCCGGCGGTGCGGCAAAACCGGACGAAGGCCCGGCACGTCGCCACAAAGGCCGGTTTGTTGTTTTTGCGAAAGTCGGCAATGGTCTTGAAGTCGGGCTTGAGTCGGTTGATCAACCACATCACTTCGATGTTGCGCTGGCACTCGGCTTCGAGCCGCCGCGATGAGCGGATCCGCTGAAAATAGCCGTAGAGGTAGAGTTTAAGCTGATCGGCAGGATCATAAGAGGGGCGACCTGTGCTTTTGGGCAGCGCTTTATCAAAGCCCAGTTGCACCAGATCCAACTTGGCGACGTACAGGTCAATAACCCGAACGAGGTGATCCTCGGGGATCAGTTCTTCCAGCGAGACCGGAAACAGACTGGTCTGGCTGCGGGACTCTCCTTGGATGTAAGCCATAACGAAAAATGCTCCGTATCTTTCGATACGGAGCATTTTCTTTGAGCCGTGCGCAGATTGCTAGGTTTTCACACAGTCTGTCGCAGGCCTTTTTTGTACTCAAACCAAATTCACTTGGTCAGCCAGGACTCAACGGTCGAGGAGCCGTGTTCTGCTTTCCATTCTTTCAGGCCTTTGTGATTCCCACCTTTGGTTTCGATGAGCTCGCCAGTGTGCGGATTTTTGTAAATCTTCACTTGGCGTGGCTTACGCGTACCGGTTTTGGAATCGACGGCTGGAGCACGACGGCTCGCTTGCGGATCAAGCAGGTTGATCACATTCGGCAGGCTATAGCCGTACTCTGCCAGCAAAGCGCGCAGCTTCGATTCGAATTCGATTTCTTTTTTGAGGCCCGCGTCGCCTTTCAGCGCCTCGAGGGCTTGGAGTTGTTCGGCCAGGTGCTTTTCGAGTTGGCGGAATTCGGCGAGTTTTGACATGTAGAGCCTCTATGTTTGGATAGATACGAAGAGCACCGAACTAAACTGCTCTTTCCTCGATAAAGCTTAGTATCTTACAAAACCCTGGTAGTCGCTACGTAGCAGCTCCCAGGGCACTGGCAACCATCATCGTCCGACGCATCGCCGGAGTTTCTTATGGCCCTGGCGATTCCTTCGTCATCGGTAAGGGATTTCAAATCACTTGGGAGAATCTTACGCAGGTACGAAAAGTATTTTTCATCTTGGGCTGAGGCCCTTGATCCCGCGCGACACATCGAAAAATTTACATCAGGGACAAACCACTATGTCTATGTCATGAATTACAAATGGGTAATGCTTGCAAGTGGCAGGATTAATGGAACGAAGTGACGAAAGCTCATCGAAGTGTCCAATGGTGGCAGCACGAAAAAGAAATCGATTGTCGTTATAAAGCGAAACGACGAATCCTTCATCCGCTAGCTTGTATATAAGGACTCCCTCAGCAGAAGGTCTCGACGGGGCTTGAACGGAGATTCGATCATCATAGTCACCTCGTCGCCTATAGCACCGTTTACAACATCTTTTCAAACTCTGGCACGGCTTCGAACAGATCATCCACCAGACCGTAATCGGCCACCTGGAAGATCGGCGCTTCTTCGTCCTTGTTGATCGCAACGATCACCTTGGAGTCTTTCATGCCGGCCAGGTGCTGGATCGCGCCAGAGATACCGACGGCGATGTACAGCTGTGGCGCAACGATCTTACCGGTCTGACCGACCTGCATGTCGTTCGGAACAAAACCTGCGTCGACCGCGGCGCGCGATGCTCCGACGGCAGCGCCCAGCTTGTCGGCCAAGGCGTACAGGTGTTTGAAGTTGTCACCGTTCTGCATGCCGCGACCGCCGGAAACGACGATTTTGGCAGCGGTCAGTTCCGGACGATCGGACTTGGCCAGTTCTTCACCGACGAAGCTGGAGGTGCCCGCGTCGTGAGCAGCAGAGACCGCTTCAACCGCGGCAGAACCGCCTTCAGCTGCCACCGGATCGAAACCGGTCGCTCGCACGGTGATCACTTTCACGGCAGCCGACGATTGTACGGTAGCGATGGCGTTACCGGCATAGATCGGACGCTTGAAGGTGTCAGCGCTTTCGACCGAGATGATCTCGGAGATCTGGTCAACGTCCAGTGCAGCGGCAACGCGCGGCAGGATGTTTTTGCCGTTGGAAGTAGCGGCAGCCAGGATGTGGCTGTAGCCCGCAGCCCCTGCTTCTTGGGCAAGAGCTGCTACCTGCGGAGCGACGTTTTCCGGCAGCTGGTGCGCGTAGGCAGCGTTGTCAGCTACCAATACTTTGCTCACGCCAGCGATTTTCGCAGCGGCTTCAGCCACGGCACCCACACCCTGGCCAGCGACCAGAACGTGGATGTCGCTACCGATTTTGGCGGCAGCAGCCACGGTGTTCAGGGTGGCCGGGGCCACTGCTTTGCCGTCGTGTTCAGCGATTACCAAGATAGTCATGATTAGATTACCTTCGCTTCGTTTTTCAGTTTCTCGACCAGTTCAGCCACCGACTTGACCTTGATACCCGCGCTGCGTGCAGCCGGCGCTTCGACTTTCAAGGTTTTGTTGGTGGAGGCGGTGGAAACGCCCAAAGCATCCGGAGTCAGCACTTCGAGAGGCTTCTTCTTGGCTTTCATGATGTTTGGCAGAGACGCGTAGCGCGGCTCGTTCAAACGCAGGTCGGTGGTGACGATGGCCGGCAGTTTCAGGGAAACCGTCTGCGCGCCGCCGTCGACTTCACGGGTTACAGCTACGCTGTCGCCGCTGACTTCGACTTTCGAAGCGAACGTGCCCTGACCGTAACCGCTCAATGCAGCGAGCATCTGGCCAGTCTGGTTGTTGTCGCTGTCGATGGCCTGTTTGCCAAGGATCACCAGCTGAGGCTGTTCCTTGTCGACAACAGCTTTCAACAGTTTGGCAACAGCCAGGGAAGTCAGGTCTTCGGCGGACTCGACGAGGATGGCGCGGTCGGCACCCAGAGCCAGCGCAGTGCGCAGTTGCTCTTGAGCGGTGGACGGGCCTACGGAGACGACGACGATTTCAGTCGCAACACCCTTCTCTTTCAGGCGTACGGCTTCTTCCACGGCGATCTCGCAGAACGGGTTCATCGACATCTTGACGTTGGCAAGATCGACGCCGGAATTGTCCGCCTTGACGCGGACCTTGACGTTGTAATCCACAACGCGTTTTACAGAAACCAGTACTTTCATCGTTTCCTCATAGCTGACTGACTGGACAGCCCTTGAAGGGCTGAGTTGTTGGAATCCACTTACGACATTGGTCAGGCTGAAACCAGCGGAGAAACATATTTTCGGGCCACCCCCGGCGCGATACCGTCGAGACACTCGAAACTAGCAACTGGCGTGCAGCGCGGCCCGACGCCCGGAGAACACACAATCAGCCGCAGAAAGCCCACTGACATACAAATTTGACGGCAAGCCAATCGCGGTTCTACCAGCCGCATAGAGTCCAACAATCGGGGAACCATCGGCACGTAAAACCTGTCCGCTTTGCTCGTTCACCCGCAGCCCTCCTACCGACATGGCGGGGCAGGGAAACATCTTGCTGGAAGGAGAAACGTCCACGGCATAAAAAGGTCCCTCTCGCAGGGCGTTACACTCTGAGCGACTCTTGCCGAACTCATCGGCCTCCAGTCCATCCGCCCCTCGGTTGTAGCGGGCGACAGTTTCAGTCAGGGCAGCCTCGGGAATTTTCAATTTTTTCGCCAACGCCCCCAATGTGCGGCCCTTGCGGACCTGGAAGAGCAACGCGAGCACCAGCGGAATGCGCATGAAAGGGAACAGGTTGTCGAGCACTACCTCACGCCAGGAGCCGCGATATAGTGCGCGATCAAGGAGGATGTAGCCCTCACCGGACTGATGTTCATTCATGGCCAAACCAATGGCTGCGCCATACAGCTCTTCATTGACATAGCGCTGCCCCCTGGAGTTGATCAGGATGCCTTTGGGCCACTGCGAGGGCGGATTGATAAATCGCCAACTGCTCATCCGCTCCATCAGTGCCGCTGCCCCCCCTACGCTCTGCCCCAATCGGATGCCACTGCCGTTATCACCACCTGGGGACCCCATGGCCATACTGGTAACGTACTTGGGCGCATGACTTTCGACCATCTGGCGGTTCCAGATGAACCCCCCTGCGCTCAGGCAAACGCCTCGATACGCGCGGATGCGAAAATGTTTTCCATGCTCGCGTTGCAGCTCATCAGCCTTGCGCCAAAACTGTTGAGCCTTACGTTCAAGCCGCGCGAACCCTGGCATTGATGTTGGCAGTTTCTGGAGGATCTTCCGGGCTTTCTCCTGGGCTTCGGCATAAGCCACAAAGTGCGGTGATTCGGGTGCTATTCGGATCACTGAGACGCCCAATACGTCACCGTCGACCGACACGATCAGTCGGCGTGCTTCAGTGCGTGGCCAAAATTCGACGCCCAACGCAGCCGCCCGGGCCTGCAATGGCTCAGTCAAATGTATGCCGAATCCAACCGACTGATTGGACGGCTCATGCCAATACTTGTGCCCTCGGGGTGCCGGCTTGGCGATGGCCGCGTGTGTGGCCGCCAACGCGCTGTCTGAGTGATATAAAAAACTGCCGGCGGGTGGATAAAAGGTTTTTTTCGGATAGTAGGTGCTATCGAAACGAACCCCATGACCGACCAGCCAATCCAGATCTGCTGAGCTACCCGCGCAGAACCGATTGAGTGTCTGCGGGCTCACCACGTCCTGGGTTTCTATGCGTAGATATTTGTACATCTCCTCTGCGGTATCCTCCACCCCCGCCTGACGCTGGATGGAGGTGCCGCCACCGGCGTAGAAGATACCGCCATTCATCGCCGTCGCTCCCCCCCCGCCAAACGCGTCCACCGCGAGAACCTGCAAGCCCATTTCTGCAGCCTGGAGTGCCGCACTCACACCAGCCCCACCATAACCAACCACCGCAAAATCCGTGGTGAAATCCCACTCCACATCCTCGGAGTTCTCGACTCGCTCTGGCGACTCGACCTTGCTAAACCATTGCGGCGAATCGGGCCCAAACTCAAGTGACATACTGAACCTCCGTGAAGCTGAATTGCAGATGACTCATATGCGTACAGGAGGTACTGCGTCATCGTTGAGCGACGCAGTACTCAACTCGAATCACGCGTTTGCGTTTTCAGCAGCCTCGCGAGCCTCTTGAGCGATCTTCTCTGCCGCTTGTTGGTCCCACACTGGCAACGCATGGCGAGTATCGGTTTCAGCTTCGAAGCGGTTGATCATCTCGGGCTTGATTTCCGCCACGTCGACAAAGAACTGCTGGTACCAACGGCGCAGTTGATAGAGCGGACCATCACTGTCGCACAGCAGTGGGTTGTCGATGCGCGCCTTGGTCTTCCAGATGGCCACGTCCTGCAGAGTGCCTATGCGCAGGATCTCGTTCACCATCGCCGCGCGCGCTGCATTTTTTTCGGCATCAAGATCAGCACGCTTACGGGTGATAAAGCCCATGTGAAGGACGAACTTGTTTGCATTCACCGGATAGTGAGCAAGGATTTCATAGGTCTCGACAGGATCATCGCCAGTGAAATTCACCATCAGCCGTGACACAAGGTAAGACGGCCCATGGTAGGTCGTCTCACCGCGCGACATACAGGCCAGGTCGCCAATATCGCCGGTGTAGGTCGCATCCTTCTGATAGCTGGAATGTTCGGTTTGCGGACCGGTTTCCAGGTACTGCGTCGCAAAGTTACCTTCAAAGACGTTCTTGAAATAGGTACTGCCGCCACCTTTACCGTACCCATGTATATAGAAAAAGTGCGCAACGTCTACCAGGTTGTCGACCAGCTCTCGGCTGTTGGTATTGACTGCTTCAGTTGTCCATGACCAGTCAGTCCAGCCATCACTAAACGCGCCCTCCAAACGAGGAATGATCACATCCGTTGGCGGCGGGTTTCCTTCGGGGTCGTGCCAAACAAACAGTTGCTTGTTCTCTTCACAGGTAATGAAGCTCTGCGTGCGAGCGCGAGGCGGAACTCGCTTGGCATACGGAATCGCCGCACATTTGCCGTCACCCGCCCAACGCCAGTCGTGGAATGGGCAGGCTATGTTATCGCCCTTGACGGTACCCTCCCCCAGGTTTCCGCCCAGGTGCGGGCAAAACGCATTAAGTACGTTGAGTTTCTTGCTGTGCTCACCCTCAAAGACGACCAGTTGGGTACCGAAAGCTTCGAGGGTGTGCGGCTTGCCGTCTCTGAACTGATCGCTCAGTCCCAGGCAGTGCCAACCGCGAGCAAAACGCTCACTCAGGTCGCTGACAATGATGTGCGCTTTCTCAGCCGGGCTATTGACCAGATTACTCATACAAACCTCCATTCTATTTTTGTTTTTTTCAGGCCACTGACAATGCGCATCGCCCACTGTCATGTTGTTTCAGGTAGTACAGACGTCTGGATTTGTCAGGGCGAGGCCGCTGCGCAAATGCGGGGCATCAAGCAGATTGATTTGCGCCAGGATCTCAACCAGCTCAGCGTCGAGCGGTCGTCGCAGCTGTAGCGCAATCCAGCCTTCCACCCACTGCAATGCCGCTCGCTCAACCAGATCGAGCGCCGTGGCGGCGTCGACACAGACATGCAGCTCACAATCGTTACCGTCACAGGCAGACAGGCGGAATGAGACGTGCCAATTAACACCATCGCTGCTGAGCTTGCGGCCAGATACTCGGTCAAGACTCAGTTCTTGCGAGAGCCATTGGGCGATACCCAAACGCATTGCACGCTGCACTTCGTCGGCGAAGAAAATCCCGTCTTGCGGATTGAGGACATAGCCGACCGGTACGCCCACCAAGGTTTCCTCCAGAACGAGCTGCTTTTGCGCACCAAAGTCCAAAAAGACCGAGCACTCCAAGCACCCCGACACCTGCCCCTCAACGGTACGAATAACCTTGAGCTTCTGAGCACCCTTCGCGGGATAAGGAACGGACATACACGCCTCCAGTACAAGTCACTATGAGGCCGTCGGCGTGTCGCCGACGACCCGAAGCATTACAGGAAGAAGTCCAGGCTCTGCTGCCCCATCTGCACCTTCGCCCAGTTGGCACCGAACATCTGGAACTGGTTTGCGGCATGCTGGCGCCCGACATTGATATCCGCCAGGAAACGACCATAGGGATTGGTCGTGAATACCGCTGCGCCACCGGCGGCCTTGAACAGACGGGAGGCCAGAAGCGAAATCCGCTCCGGCGCAAAACTCGCCTGGAAGCGATACTTCACACGCTCTTCGATAGGCGGAGCCTCCCCACGTTCGGCATAACCCTCCAGCGCATCGAAGTTGCGCTTGAGCACAAGGGACAACTCATCGATCGCATTGGCCGTTTCTGCAATGATCAGTTGAACGGACGGGTCTTCGTTGGTTTTGGCGCCCATGACATTGACCCGGACTTTGGCGGTCTCCAGGAAGCAGTCGAGCATGCCGCGCAACGCACCAATCGCCGCAGTGGAAACCGCCCGACTGAACACCTGCCCGAAAGGCATCCGGTAGAGCGCCGCGGTATTCCACTGGTTACCTGGGCTGTTACAGGTGAAACCGTCGTACATCTTGTGGGTGCGATGCTCCGGGACGAAAACCTCGTTGATGACAATGTCCTTGCTGCCGGTGCCTTTCAGGCCCGCGGTATGCCAGGTGTCGACGATTTCGTAGTCTTTGCGCGGAATCAGCCAGGTCCGCGCATCAATCGGCTGACCTTCAGGCTGCTGCACCAAACCACCAAGAAACACCCACTCGCAATGATCGCAGCCGCTGGAGTAGCCCCAACGCCCGCTGAACAGGAAACCACCCTCGACAGGAGTGGCACGACCGGTCGGCATGTAAGAAGACGAAATCAGGGTCGAGGAGTCCTTGCTCCACACTTCCTGAGCGGCCCGATCATCGAACAGCGCCATCTGCCAGGCATGCACAGCCACCACCGAATAGACCCAACCAACTGACATATCACCCTCGGCGAGCGCCATGACCACGTCGTAGAACACCTTGGGACTCAGCTCGTACCCACCATAGCGCTTGGGCTGCAGGATGCGGAACAGGCCCGCCGCCTGAAGATCATTGATGGTTTCTTGCGGTAAACTTCTGCGCTCGTCACCCAACACAGCGCGTTGACGCAGTATTGGGATCAGGGCGCGTGCGCGGCTGATCAACTCTTCGCCGCTCGGGATGTCCATTGCTGGCTGTTTCATTTCGACTGTTTGCATGGTTCTTGTCTTCCGAAGTAGTGAAACCAATTTTCTGCAGGTCACCAACAAGCGCCCCGCCCTTCAGGATTCCGGGAGCGAGCTACCGCCCAGGCGGCGGCGCCCATTGATGCCCCCAATGGCTGCCCCGGGTAGTTTCGAAAACCGAGTGGTCTCCTTCCCAATCCTTGACCACACCACCGCAGCCGAACTCAAGAGCAAAGCCACCGGGTGTCCACACATAGAACGAGACCATATCGTCATTGACATGACGGCCAAGGGTGCTCGCGAGCGGTACGTTATGCGCGGAGACACGGTCAAGCGCACGTCCCACGTCGTCCAGGCCGGGCACCTCCAACATGATGTGGACACAGCCACTCGGTTGAGGTATTTCCGCCAAGGCGAGGCTGTGCTGGCGAGGGTTGCAGTGCATGAAATGAATGCGTGCACGATGCTCGGGAGACAACTGCGCATGCAGGATGTCGGAGAGCCCAAAGCCACACACATCTCGCCAGAAGCTCAATGAGGCATCGAAGTTCATCGACGGAAGTACCACATGCCCCATCCCCATGTTGCCGGTGACAAAGCGCTCCACGCCGACAGGCGACACGAACGGCGCGAAGTCGGAGATCGGGCCCCATATCACTTCCTGTCGGTTTCCAGACGGGTCGACGAAGGAAAAGAGGCCGGTGACTTTGCGTAACCCACGATCAAGTGGAGTTGACTCAATGATCTCGACACCGGCCCTGGCAACCGTTTCTTTTACGGCGAGGAACTGTTCCTCAGAGGTCGTTTCCCAGCCCGAGGCATAAAGCCCGTCGCGGGCACCGGGAACCACCAGAATTCGATAATGGCGGCCATCCGCCTTCAGATAGATTGCGCCGTCCTCTGCCGGCAGTTCGGCCAGGCCGATGATCTGCGTACCGAAGAATCGCCATTTTTCGACATCGGTGGATTCGACTACCACGTATGCCAGTTGATTGATGCTCATCTCCATCCCCCTTCGGGCTTTTTGTTGTCCTGATAGTTGCTAACGCGAGGGCCGCCATCAGCCGTCAAAACTGATCGAAACTTTGTCACTGACTGCACGCGCCTGACAGGCAAGCACCCATCCTTGCGCTAGATCTTCTCGACCCAGAACTTCGTTGTGCCGCATGCTCACTTCGCCCTCGCTGACTCGACACATGCAGGCGCTGCAACGGCCTTCGCGGCAGGAAAAAGGCGCCATCACCCCCGCGCCTAGCATGGCGTCCAACAAATCAATGCCCGGCGCCCAAGACAGTGTGTGAGTGACCCCGTCGAGCTGAGCGTTGAGTTCAATGCCAGGTGCGTCATAGTTAGCATTGACTGGAACATCTGCTAGCACACCTGGATCGTTGTTCAAGGACACGAAACGCTCGACATGAATGCGCGTACGGTCGACTTTCAAATCGATAAGCGCCTGTTCCACTGCGCCCATGAAAGGGCCGGGGCCACACACAAAAGCATGTGAATCAATATGCGCAGAACAAAGACTGCCCAGTTGTTCAAGAGTGGGACGCCCTTGCACTGACTCCAGCCAATGCATGACCGTCAATCGTCGCGGAAAGGCCTGTGCCAGTTGCAACAGTTCGTCGCGGAAAATCACCGACTGCTCGTCGCGATTCGCATAAAACAGGAACACACGACCACTGCCTTGCCGCAGGCTCGACTTGAGAATCGACATCACCGGCGTAATGCCGCTGCCACCCGCGAACAGGAGGAAATCCACGTCCAATGAAGATGGGCAAAACACCCCCGCCGGCGCCAAGACTTCCAGCTCATCGCCTACACGCACGTTGTCGCACACCCAGTTGGAGCCCAACCCATCCTGCACACGCTTGACTGTCACCTTGAGCGCACCATCAGCCACAGGCGAACTCGCTAGGGAGTAACAACGCGCGACTGGTTTGTCCTGAGTAGGTATACGTAAAGTCAGAAACTGACCGGGCTTGTAAGCGAAAGCTTTGCTGTCTCCTGGATCGGCAAACACAATCGACTTGCTGTCGTGCGTTTCCTGGATGACGTCTGCAACCCGCAGCAGGTGATAAAGGGATTTCGACATAGCCATAACTCTTGCGAAAACAAAGGAGTCACACTCCACCTGGTACTCGCTGGTGATTCACCCGTGCCACGAGCACCCCCTGCTCAACCGAGAAAATTCAGCACTTCGTGATTGAAGTAGTCAGGCTCTTCAAGCATGAACCAGTGCCCGGAGCGAGTTGAAATCACCACCCGTGCCTCGTTTACCAACGCCGCTACGATCAGCGCGTGGCGAACCGGCAAGAAGTTGTCCTTCTGTCCCCACAGGCACAGCACCGGCATATTCAGTTCCGATAGTCGATCAGCGAATACTTCGACCTTGATGGTGCTGAAAACGGCTGGGGGCTGCTCCAGCCAGACAGGAAGACGTGAATCGATCACTTCGTCAGTGATCGTCGCTGGCGAGGCCACGATGTGATGTAGCAGCTCACGAAAAGAGTCCCTATCGGTCTTACGCGCCTGGACAAATGCGCCCATGCAACGCAGTCCACTCATCTGCCCCGCCCATAGCGCGGGTTCCTCCACACCACCTGGGCCCATGACCACCAGTTTGGCGACCTGATCGGCGTAAGTGAGTCCATACTGGAAGGCGACTGCGCCCCCCAAGGAGTTGCCGACCAGCACGGCACGTACCACATTTTTTTTCTGCAGTAGCTCGCGCAGTACCTCGACATGCAGGCTGGAGGTGTATTCGATATCGTCTGGTTTGTCGGACAGTCCATAGCCCAGGAAGTCGGGAATCAGGACGTGAAAGCCCTGTTCGGCAAAGAACGGAAAGTTCAGATGGAAATTGCTATAGCCGCTGGCACCCGGCCCACTACCATGTAGAAAAACCAAAGTGGGCCGATCAGCGCGAGGCTTGCCTACTTCGTGGTAGTGCAGACGGTAAGTATCTTGGACATCAAGAAACTGGCCAACCGGGATCGGCGAAGACGAGACAGCAGGTTGCGAGGACATAACCGTTCTCCACGTGTTGTTATGTCCTGAATATGAGGCTTCGTTATTGGCCCTGCATGCTCAACATAGATTAGGCGTTCAACTTGAATGCAGACAAAAGGACGAACGCGCGATCATGGGGAAATACCGCTGGCAGCCGCATCCACCTGCAGGTGAACCACTAGGTGCTGCTTCAGCCCGATCAACAGTGGTCTTCGGCAAATAGAAGAGAACGCAGGACAAGCGTGCGCCAGGTGCATTGAGATCGAATAGCGGGCAAGAGCTAGGCCTAGGGCAACCAGCGTGCTGGCTGGTGGCCCTATTGCACATCCCCGTCTGTTGGCTCAGTTCCCGACCAGATGCCGGGACGCATTCGAGCGGAAGAAGAACTTTTGCGCATCATCTAACAACGGGGAGCACGTCAGTCGACGGGGCTCAGACTGGAAAGACCAATGACACCGTTCAGCACGATCCTGACCAACTCTGCTTGTCGAGTGACACCGGCCTTGGCAAAGATTGAGCGTAAATGAGTGCGGGCGGTATTGAGGCGTATCCCCAGCAACTCGGCGGCCTCATCAAGTGCAAGTCCCTTCGCCAACTCCATTGTCAACGTTGCCTCTGCCGGGGTGAAGTCGAACACTTGGCGCAGGATCTCTCGAGGCGCGGTTGTCTGGGCATCCGGATCACAAATGAATATCACCCAGGCGGGACGGCATTTTCCCTCGGACTCCGCACGCAGTGGAATACTTCTGGCTACTAACCCGAATTTGCGTTTACCGGAGGGGCGGGAGATAGACATCACTTGAGCGGTTGTACCCGCTGAAGAAATCAGATCGTGCAGAATGCTTCGCTCCGTCTTGTAGTGCGCTTCCAGTCCACCAGCGACTAACTTGAGGCCATCCTCCTCATCAAGCATGGTTTGGGCAACCTGATTACAACGCAGCAGATGCTGGCGCTCATCCAGAACAATCGCACCGATGTGAAGCCGATTGAGCGCCCCTTCATAAAGCTCGCTTTGAGTCTCATGACGCTCCAGATGAGCCGCCAGACTGAGCGCTTGCGCGAAATGCGGAATCAGTGCACGCAAGCGCAATTTGTCTTCCTCGGTGAATGCCGGCTGATCGGGCAAGCGATACAAGCGGAGGCGACAGACCGTACCATTCTTGGACACTATATTGACGCCTAGCCCATGACGAACACCGCCTTCCCCGATAAAGCGTTTGTAGAATTCAGAGTTCAGCCAAGTGCTCGCCCCCAGGTACTCATCGATTGTCAGGACCTGATCAATGGGTAATTCAAGAAACGGATCCAGGGTCCAATAATGCGCCCGGTACGCATGCTCGATTTCGGGATTACGCGGGTGACAGACCAGGAATCCCAAGTCCGTACTGGTCGATGGTCGAATAACGATGATTGCTGATGCGCGCATGTACGCGGCCAGGTGACAAGAGGTGTCCCGCCATGGCTCACTGGAGAGCAGACTCTGATAGATCGAAAGCGTCACTCTGTTCTGGTCAACACACCCCAAAGCGGCCTCCTGGGCTTTGTCTCGCGCGAAAAGTTCCGGTAGACCAGGCCGCGAAACAGTAGCAGGTTGTGTGTTCAGAACAGCGGCCAAACCAGATTTCAGTAAGTTTCCCGCGCACGACTTCTTCATTGCATGCATGAAATCACCTCTTATTCTTCTCATTATCAGCAGGTGTTTAATTACGCCTATCTCATCAGTTGGTCAATCTGCCGCGAACGCCTTGCTGAGCAGCGGATCATTAGGTCCATTGAACACGCAACGCACTCCGTTGGGGTCATAGATCCCCATTACGCATCGGTTGCAGCTGTTACAGCCTGACTGGGTGAGCATCCCACTTGCCAGCTTGTTGACGAACGACGGATCGTAAATAAGGGCTCTTGCCAGCGCTATGCCTTCAAAACCCTCATCGATAACCTGTTGCGCCGTCGCCAATGACTTTACGCCGCCGACCAGGGCCAGAGGCATGCGTACCGCTCGACGCACTTGGCGCGCATGCTCCAGGAAGTAAAGTTCACGAAATTTCAGGTCCTTGGGTTGTTTAAAACTCAAAGCCCAGGGCCCTAAACGTGCCATCCCCTTGGCATGAATTTTCATATCGTCAATTGGCATGGGGCTGCCAAACAGAGCCCACGGGCTATACATGTTGTGCCCGCCGCTCAAGGTGAGGATGTCCGCCCCCTCATACTCCAGAATCTTCGCTGTAACTGCGGCTTGCCCGGCATCGATGCCGCCGCGCGCAGCATCGGTCTGATTGAGCTTGCACCCCACCGCCATCCGACCACCTACTGCATCTTTGACTCGATGAAGTACCAGGGCAGGAAAACGGCTGCGACTCTCCGTACTGCCACCGTATTGATCACGGCGGCGATTGCTCAATGGCGACAAGAACTGGTTCAGCAGGTAGCCGTGGCCCATGTGAATTTCAACCGCATCGAATCCTGCCTCCCTGGCCAGGAGCGCCGCTTGTGCAAACTCCGCAGCGACCTTGTTCATATCCGATTCGCGCATAGCGCGCTGGAACCAAATGCCATTCAGAAAGCCAAAGGCATTGAAACCTGATGACGCTGTCCGCGGATAGCCGCTCTCAGCGCGCAGCATGGTGAAAGAGCCACCATGGGTGATCTGCAGACAAGCAGCGGCGCCCTCGGCATGCACGGCGTCGGTCAACACCCGCAGATGCGGTAACACCTCTCGAGACATATGAAACTGATGCCGGAATGTTCGCCCCTCTGGCGACACCGCCCCATAAGCGACGGTTGTCATGCCCACGCCTCCAGCAGCAACCTCTCTGTGGTGCTTGACCAGTGCCTTGGTCGGCACTCCGTCCGGTGTCATTCCCTCGTTGGCCCCGGCCTTGATAAATCGATTACGCAAAGTAATCGGGCCAACCTTAAGTGGTGAGAATGGAGAGGTCTTCCCGATATCGGAAATCGTCATACTGAACGCTCCCTCAGCCGTGGGTGCCACCATCAATTCGCAGTATCGCGCCATTTACGAACGCACCATCCTCAGATGCCAACATCGCGATCACCGCTGCGACTTCTTGAGGCTCGCCCAACTGCCGGTCAGGACGGGTAAGGTGCCCGTACAAAGTGAAATCCGTTCCCTCGGGAAAACCATTGGCCTGGGCGGCGACCATCGGCGTTCCAATTCCTCCTGGGGCAATGGCGTTCACTCGTACACCACGGTTGATGTACTCGCGCGAAAGTGCCTGTGTCAGCGCGGCCACACCGCCCTTGCTTGCCGAATAGGCCGCCATATACGCATGCCCGAAGAATGCCGATGTAGAAGCGGCGTTGACGATGTTGCCCCTGCTCTGCAACAGATAAGGCAGAGCTTCTCGGCAGCACAGGAACGTACCGCCCAGGTTGATTTGGACAATCTGCATAAACGCTTCAAAGGAGGTGTCGGTGGTATGGGTGGAGCGCAGGATGCCAGCCATATTGACCAATGCATCCAACCGCCCCTGCTCTCGTACAAAACCCTGAACTGCCTCACGAACCTCTTGCTCATCGGTCACCGAAACCTGTGCCGATAACGCTACACCACCATAACCAGCCAGGGCATTAGCCTCGTCCAGAGTCTCTGCGAGCCCTTCAGCATTACGGTCGACTGCAAGCACGGTGCCGCCTTCACAGACCAGGCGAATGACCGCTGCTCGTCCAATGCCGGATGCCCCACCTGTGACAATGATTTTTTTGTTCTGAAAGCGAGATGCAAAAGTCATGATTGAAGTCCTTATTATTTGAGTTAAGTCGTTATCAGGTAATTCAGTGCCCAGGGTGCAAAGGAACGCAGGTGCACTCGCCACGCTCCAGTCGCCTAATCGCTAAATGTTAGTTGCTGAGGCCGGTGCATCAGTGCGCTTGGCAGCCCTGTTTGAGCTTGCGGTCTGTTCATCGCTGTAATCGGCCACAGCCTGCTCTTGCACAGGTGTCCGGACGCGTGTTTCTCCACGCAGCAAGAAGTGGGACAGTGCCGGGATTAACACAAGCGAGCCGAGCATGTTCCAGAGGAACATGAAGGTCAGCAGGATCCCCATGTCGGCCTGGAACTTGATGGGTGAAAATACCCATGTCAACACGCCGGTGGCCAGTGTCAGGCCGACCAAGGCAACCACTTTGCCGGTAAACATCAACGCACCGCTGTAAGCCTCTTCCAGGCTGGCACCGCGACGTTGCAGTGTTAACTGGACACTGAGTAAGTACAACGCGTAGTCGACGCCTGCACCAACGCCCAACGCAATGACTGGCAGCGTGGCGACTTTGACACCAATGCCCATGAACACCATCAGTGCCTCGCACAACAGCGAGGTTATAACCAACGGGATCAGAGCCACTAACACAGCACGCCAGCTACGGAATGAGATCAGGCACAACACTACGACCGATGCATAGAGCAACAGCAGGACCGTCAGGTTTGCGTCGGCAACCACTAGGTTTGTAGCTGCCTCAATCCCCGCTGGGCCTGCCGCCAGGAGGAACTGTCGGTCTTCGGTATTATGTTGCGCAGCAAACGCCTGAACGGCGCTGACAACACCGTTTAACGTGCCGGCACGATGGTCTGCAAGGTATGCGATTACCGGAGAAACGGAGCAGCTGAAATTGCTGAGTTCAGGCGATTGCAAGGCGGCGTACTGAGAAGCCTGTGCAGAGACTTCATCTTGACGTGGGATACTCATCCACTTGGGATTCGCCTCACCGTAACTTGAGTTGATAAATCGTACCGAACTGGACAGGCTCGCGACCGTTTGCACTCCTGGTACATCCCGGAGCATCTGTGTTAAGCGATCAATCTCGGTCAGGGTTTCGAAAGTGGAACAGGCACCCGGCTTGGTCTTGACGATCACGGCGAACTGATCGGTGGAGCGACCAAAGCTCTGATTGAAAAACACCACGTCCTGGTTGTAGCGCGATCCCGGGCGCAGCTCCGGCGCGCCGGCATCCAGATCTCCGATCTGCAAGCCACTACGCACCATAAATGCGCCAACGCCGACCGCCAATGCCAACACCACCAGCACCCGAGCATAGGACGGGCTGGTGCACTTAATAAGGAACGTGCCAACAGCCTTGTAGAACGGGTTGCTTTTGCTCCCCGCCGCAAGCTCGGATTCGTTGCGCACACTTCGACGTGCAGCCGATCGGCTGACCCCTAAATAGGACAACATCACCGGCACCATAATCAGCTGTGTGAAGATAAGTACGCAAACACCGATGCTGGTAGTAATCGCCAAGTCGCGAATCACCGGAATATCAATCACCATCAGTACGGCAAAGCCAAAAACATTCGCCAACAGTGCCGAGAGCCCGGCGACGAACAACCGGCGAAAGGTATAGCGCGCAGCCACATATTTGTGAGTGCCGCGGCCGATATCCTGCATGATTCCATTCATCTTTTGCGCGCCATGGGACATGCCAATCGCGAAGATGAGGAACGGCACCAGAATGGAGTACGGATCGATATCGTAACCCAGCAGTTGCATCAAACCGAGCAACCAGACCACGCTACTTAATGAAGCCACCAACAGTAACAAGGTGCTGCGGATACAACGCGTGTAACCGAAGATAATCACGGCGGCGATGAGGGCTGAGATGGCGAAAAAACCCATGACCTGTGTCAAGCCGGAAATCAAATCACCGATCAGCTTCGCGAACCCAATGATGTGTACGCGTACTTTCAACTGGCCGTCCGGTCCGGGTACTTCGTACTGACCACGAATATCTTTTTCCAGAAAGTCTGCGAATTGTTGGTAAACCAAAGGGGCGCCAGTCGCCGGATCCTTATCCAGCAGTGGCACCAGGATTACCGAAGAGCGCATATCCAAAGAGACAAGGTCACCGACGAGATTTGCACGCAGAACATTCAGCTGCAGCTCTTGCAATTTGGCCGGGGAACCATCGTAGCCATTGGGCATGACCGGCCCACCTTCCATGCCGACTTCGTTGATTTCACTCCACCGTACAGAAGGCATCCACAATGAGCGCATCCATGCCCGATCAACGCCAGGCGCCAGATTGATTTTGTCGTTGATCTCCTGCAACGCCTGCAGATAGGCTGGGTCATAGATAGTGCCGCGCGGGTTTTCAACCATTACCCGCACAGAGTTACCCAATGCCGCGAGATCTGTTTTGTTGTTCAGGTAGTTGCGGATGAACTCATGAGAGCTCGGCATCATTCGTTCAAAGCTTGCGTTCACTTGTAGTTGCGTCGCCTTGTATCCCAGCAACACTGTCAAAACGGTACACAACAGAATAAAGAGAAGTCTGTTGTTGAAAATCAGACGTTCGATAAAACTTCCAGAACGGACGTCGAATTGCTGCCGATCTTCGAGAACAGGTGTTGCGTTGTTTTCCACGGAGGTGGCCATCTTATTATTCCTCTCACCCAGGCTCAGTAGTGCTCAACCCACCAGTACAACCAATGCGCTATGGGGTATCCATAATCGTCACGCCGTTCAGACCAACCAGCGCCAGTCGATTGGCCGTCAGCCCAATCACACCGGTGAACAAAGTCGCACTCTTGACGGCAAGCGGCCTGAATGTTGCGCCGCCATTACTGCTTATAGCGGCCTGGGCCGACTGGCTCACCAGTACAAAGCCGCCACGCTCCAGTGCAGCACCAGCGGTGACACTACCTTTGAAGTCACTCGTCACCGCGCTCCAGGAATGCCCGCCATTCACGCTGCGAAACACATGACCTCGCAATCCGTATGCCAGCAGGTTTCCGCTGCCGCCGGTCAGTCCAAAAAGAGTTCCTTCATAACCCGTCTCGCTCGCCACAAAGCGTTTTGTTCGTGAATCCTGGCGCCATACCCGGCCACGCTCGCCGGTAATAAACAGAGCCCCATCCACCTCACGAATCGACGTCAGGTGAAGCAAGTCGTTATTGTCGATTTGCGTATTCCAAGGCTGCCAGGTTTCCCCGCCGTCGCGACTGGCCATGATCAAACCAAAGGGGCCGACAGCGAAGCCGTTGCCCGCGGAATCGAACCAGACGCCCATGAAAAATTGAGCAGGTCCGGGCCGGGTCATATTGAGAATGGCAGACAGATAACTCGAGGCGCTTTGCTCATCGAGCCCGGAATTCCCCTTGAAGTACTCGACAATGATCGCTTCCAGGCCGCGCCCGTCGAGCTGCTTTGTCCAACTAGCCCCCGCGTCTGTGCTGCGCAAAATAACGGCGCCGTGACCGACAGCCCAACCACGTTGATCGTCAGCAAAAAACACGGCGTTCAAATCAACGCCGACGGGGACACTCGCTTGGGTCCAATTCAAACCTTGGTCATCAGAGAAAATGATGATCCCGTTATCCCCAACCGCGACCAGGCGCTTGCCTGCTTTTGCGATATCGCGCATGGGCTTCTTGTCGGCTTGGCGCACACCGGCGACGGGCTGATCAAGCGGATCAATAAAGGAACCGGCATTGACTACAAAAGGTGACGTGAGTAACGCCGCCCCGAGCAGTAATGCACACGACTTTTTCATTAATATCAGGCTAGGCATGAGGGCTCCCTTGTCACTTTCTTTCTCCGCAAGATCGAGTCTGCTGTTGTTCTTGTTCAGAGAGTTGCAATTGCGGTCCTGGTCATGATTGGGAACATGCACTGGACGCCAAACCAGTTTCCGCTGCTCGCGAATCGTTGGCATGCCTCATCTTGATTAGAAACGCTACGAACAGCCCATGAGCTTCTCAAGCAGCACGCTTGCCTATCATGGGCGGTGCAGACGGCCTTGTTTGCCAACAGAAAAAGCGGGCGCAGGTTCTGTCCTGCGTCATTTTGGATAGCCGCAAACCAACGATGCATGCACCGTTGGGTTTGCGGCTTGTCTGAAGGGGTGAACTTATTTAGCGAATGCCACTACCAGCCATAGAGTCCGGAGAGAGCTTACCGTTAGGCCAGCGAGCAACTCGCACATAGCCAGTGCCATCAGTCATGTGCATGGAGCTGCAGTACTGCCCCTTCACCAGGTCATAAATGATCATCGGCGTATTAGGGACAGACTTTGTATTCCAGTCATAGGTGAAGAGGCCCTGTGCGGTACGCATCAATTTACCGGCTTGGTCATATCCCTCATAGAGCACGATAGACCAGCTGTCTTCATCGACATAGAACACCTTCTTGCTTTGCGCGTGGCGCATGCCGGTTTTCAAAGTCGCCTCCACCACCCAAGTGCGGTGCAATTCCCAACGCATTTTGTCCGGGTTAGCAAACTGTTTGCCAAACGCGTCATCAGCCGACGTATGCATCAGAAATTTGTAATTGTTGTAAGGAATATAGAACTCTTTTTTGCCGACCAGTTTGAAGTTGTAACGGTCCAACTGCCCTTCCCACATACCCAACTCGTCGTTGAAGTATGCACCGCCCGCGATTGTCATCGGGCTGTCGTAGCCGAACTCTGGGGCCTGGCGAACCCGGCGCTGCCCTTGCGTATAGACCCACTGTTTGCTGTTACCATCTTTTTTTGCATGCATCACCATGTAGGTAAGCGACTTATCTCCTACGTTTCGTGCTGGCCCAACATAGGCGGCTAGACGACGCTGGTAAAACTGCTGCTCCTCGTCCGGATTGTCGTGGTAAGGCGAGTCAGTGTAGTTATCAAGGTCATGGGTCATGATGCGGTTACCGGCGGAGTCGATCATGTAACCCGCAAATCGCGAACGGTACGCAGGACCGTAATAACGCAAGTTGTGATTCCAGATGACTTCACTGCCCGTTTTAGGAATCGGAAACGGGTAGCCACCCATTGCTCCCTCTAGATCCTCCCCATCGAATGTACTCTTGGCTCGAGTAGCATTCTTGATGGTGTCCGCCTTTAGCCAGTCCGGAAAATCCACAACACGATGGCTTTGATAAACTTCAACTTTGTAGTCAGGCCAGCGTTTTAACAACTCTCGAGTGCCCGTACTGACCTTGTCGCCATACTGCTCGACATTCGCTGCTGTAATGGTGAACATCGGCTTTTCGTCCGGGAACGGATCAGGGTAAATCCCGCCATTTTCCGGCATGGCCGGGCCCTTCCAGCCCGGCTTCCAGGCGGGAATACTGCCATCGGCATTACCGGCCTTTTGAGCACCGAACTCGGTCAATTTTTCACCTCCAAGCTGTGCAGCCTCATCGACTGAAACCGCTGCAAGAACTGATGCCGATATCGAAAAGGTAAGGGTGAAAATCACTGCAAGTTGAGTCTTTTTCATCTTCTTTCTCCGTTTGGAGCACTGCTGGCAGGCAAGTGCACCCCCTCTACGACCCCGCAAAAGCGGGACCTGAAGGAGCCCTTAAAGACTGGTTTGGAAAGTCAGGGTGACGCGTCCACGATCCGTGCTGCCCATCGCACCAACGCGGTCTTCAACGTCGACGGCATCTGAGTAGAGCAACCCGACCTTGTACTTCATGTCGATGTCGGCCGTGACGCCTGTCGCCCAGGCGAACGCGCGTTCTGCCGAGCCCATCAAGACAGGCGAATTACCGTGAATCCCGTAACCGGCGACGGTCAGGTTTCCGGTCAAATCAACTCCGGGCAGTACCTGGAGCCAAGTTGGCAAGACCACCAGCGAGAAACTGCTGGAGTTACGAGTTCCACAACCTGGGCCATCCGTTGCGTCTTCACAATTGCTGTAGACCTGCTCGTTGTGGGTGACCTTGTCCAGGTAGGTATAACCCAGCTCAGCAATCACAACCCCAGTGTCATACAGCGGCAATTTCGGCATAGAAGCCTGGGCATTCAACAAACCGTGCCAGGTATTACCGGTCGCTCCATCGAGGTTGCCATTGAGAAGCGGGCCGCCTGTACTGTCCAACGCCGTACCGCGGCGATAAGAAATCTCAGCTCCCCAACTGACATCTTTCCAGTTGAAGTTCGTAAATGCACCGAACAGATCGACGCCGCGGTTATAGACCTGGTGGAAACGCAATCCCGTAATTGGATCACTAGGATCGGCCTCGAAATTGACGGGCCAAGGCTGCATTTCGTCCAGACGCCGATACACCAGACCTATGGTCCCGGAATACCACTGCGGCGTTATATTGAGCTGCAAGCCAAAGTTGCCCTTCTGCTTGTCCCTCGGTTCGATAACCTCTCCTTGATTGATATAGAAGTTACCCAACCCTGGCGCAGAACCTACGAAAATGCGCCCGTCACCAGCGTAGAGAAAGTCCGGCCCCCCGAGAAAAGTTCCGCCTTCACTCGGCCGGTTAGGCTTCCAGTCGAAGTGGTAATAGCCCGCCACGGAAAACATCTCGTTCAGTTGGCTCTGGAAGGAAATTTGCGGCAGAGGCATGGCCAACTCTTTCGGCGACGCACCTGGCGTTTCCGCGCCTTTTTGCAAGTTGCTCGGCTGCTGATTCCAGGAAATCGCATCGGTTGAGTCGATTTGAGAAACGCCCCAGATGAGCGAGTGTTGCCCAAGCTTGGCCGAAACCGGGGTATCGCCCAAGTTGAACGTGCCAAAGACAAATGCGTCGAGAATCTCACCGGACGGCCCGTTGTAGTAGCGCTGCGCTGTTCGCGATAACTTGCCGTCGGGGTAGGCAGATATGCCCCGCAAATCGGGATTACTTTTCAGATCATGATCGTCATAGGCATTGTCATACCATCCTGTGGCACTGATCCGCGCACCGTAGTCATCCTTGTAGACCAGGTCCATTTCGGTCAAGACATCAAGACGACGTTTCCACATATCGCCGCGCTCAGCTGAATAGTCAGACTGATGGTTCGTAGGATCATTACCAATAGCCGAGGCAATCCCCTCGGTACGCCAGCCCATTCCTAGACGGAAGTCGGTGGTCCAGTTGATCTGCAAATCAGGGTTGCCGGTATTGATAGAAATGGCATGAGCCAAAGGACTAACAATCGCACCGGCCAGCAACACCGGCGCCAGAAACCTGTAACCGCTATTGGCTGCAGTACTCTTTTTCTTGTGCATGTTGCGCTCCGCAAGTCCAAGTCTGGTTTTGTTGTTGTTCAGCTTGTCTTGGTGACAGGCTAGGGCTGGCCGACCCCCACTCCTCGACGTCACGGCTAGTTTCAGCGCAAAGCACAGCGCCAGCATGCCCTATATTGATTAGCCAACCTGAAGCACTCGCACAATCGTCTATCCCGCCACCAAGACTGGCAGCCGCCTAATCAATTCTGAGCATGCTGGACTCGCTCGTTCGCGGTGAAGCTATGCGACAAGAGAGCCTGACAGAGCAGACCTGCTTGGCTTTTCATTTCCGAAAACAAAAAAATCACGGCCTCAACGGCTGTGCTTGATTACGGAGCTCGCATGTCCATGAAAGTGTCTATCGAAAACAAGAAATGCGCTGTGCTGGTTGTTGGCTCTGGTGCCGGTGCATTGCTCGCGGCGAACCGAGCTCATGACTTGGGCCTGCATGTCATCGTTATCGAAAAGAGTGATCGCTATGGAGGCACCTCGGCATTGTCTGGCGGAGGCATCTGGATCCCCAACAACAGGGACATCCGCAACCAGGACAATTTCGACAATGCGTTGACCTATTTCAAAGCTTGCACCCACGGTCTTGTTTCGGAAGACAAGCTGCGCGCTTACCTTGATTCGGCCCCGGAAATGGTCGAGTACATGCGCAATCAAGTGGGCGTCAAATACAATGCGGTTCAAAATTACTCCGATTACTGCCAGCAACTTCCCGGTGCTCTGGACACGGGGCGCACCATGTTTGTGGAGCCGGTGGATGCGGGCATTCTTGGCGAAGATTTCTTCGCATTGCGCGAAGCCGACATGGGCGCCAAATTGTTTGGTCGCATTGCGCTGGATTATTACGACGGACAACTGCTCGGCGCTCGAGCCAAGGGCTGGAAGCGCAAGATTTTTTCACTGATTTGGAACTACTGGTCGGACCTGGCCTGGCGCGTCAAGACTCGTCGTGATCGTCGCGTGACCATGGGTAACGCACTGGTTGCCGGCCTGCGTATAGGCCTCAAGGAGCGTAAAGTTCCGATCCTGCTGAATACGCGTCTGGAACGTTTTATTGTTGAGAATGGCATGGTCACCGGCGCGATTGTGAGCCGGGACAGCAACGAGTTCTCCATCCATGCCAACCATGCAGTCATCGTCGGCTCCGGTGGCTTTGAGCAGAACCAGACTCTTCGATCCACCCACCTGCCGCTACCGACTCAGGCGGAGTGGAGCGTCACCCCCATGCACAACAACACCGGTGATGCGCTGCTCGCAGGCGAGAGCATTGGTGCTGATACCGAGTTTATGCATGAAGCCTGGTGGGCGCCTACGGTGCGTATTCCTGCTGCAGACACACCCAACGTGAACATGCGCAGCGCTCTTTTTATCGAGCGCAGTTACGCCCATAGCCTGTGCGTCAACAGACTCGGCAAACGATTTTCCAACGAAGCGATGTCCTACAACGATTTCGGCCACGAGATGCTCAAGGATAACTCCGTCACCGGAGCCAATGCGCCCTGCTGGTTTATCTTTGACGCCAGTTATCGCAAGAAGAACATACTCGGACGCATCATGCCCGGTTCGATCATGCCGGACTCCAGCCTGCCCCCAGAGTGGTGGGATACCGTACTTTATCGCGCGGACTCGATCAGTACATTGGCCAACAAGATTGGCGTTTCACCTGGCACGCTCAACGACACTATCCAGGTCTTCAACGAATACGCCAAAACGGGCATCGACCTGGACTTCAATCGCGGACATTACAGTTTCGACCGATTCTACTGCGACCCTCGCCACAAGCCCAACCCCAGCCTGGGCGCACTCGACCGGCCACCCTACTACGCCATCAGGGTCGACTTGGGCGATCTTGGCACCAAAGGCGGTCTGAAGGTCGATAGCGATGCCAACGTCTTGGATCTGGCGGGGAATCCTATTCCCGGGCTTTATGCGATCGGCAACGCGTCAGGCGCGGTGACTGCCGACTCATACCCAGGAGCAGGTGGAACACTCGGCCCTGCCCTGACCTTTGGCTACCGCGCTGCCAACCACATCGCTCAGAGCGCCCAACACAAAACAGTGCTTGCGGCCTCCCCGACTATTCATGCCTGAAAACTGATTTTGTAATCAGTTTGCGGCATGCCGATCGAGCCTGCGGTCAAGATAATTGGCTGCAGCACCGGGCCGGGCCCGCTAAGTGAAAACCTGCGTCCCAGCAGTCGTTCCAACACCTAACCATTGGAGGAGCCTACCTGTGCTCGCATTATTCAACGAAGAACAACAAATGTTTGAAAGCACGGCCAAGCGCCTGGCGGAATCCATCGGTATCACCAACCCTCACGACCTGAACACGAACGACCGGGCACATGGCTGGCAGATGCTGACAGATGTCGGCCTGCTTGGTCTGCGCATGCGTGACAATGGAGTTCCCCTTGCATCAGGTGTGGAAGTGATGATCGCCGCCCAAGCCTTGGGTGAAACTCTCACGCCACAGCCCTTCATCTCGGCGGTACTGGCCGGCGAGTTGCTCGCCTTGGCGAATGCTCCTGATGAACTGATCGAAGAGTTGGTTGCAGGAGAAACCCGCTACGGCCTGCTGCTTGATCGATCATTCGAAAACCTCGCCGCGCCCGATGACGCAGACTGCATCGCCTGGGACACCGATGGCGCACATTACGCCCTCGGCCTGATCCAGAACCAAGTGGTACGGATCAGCCTCGCTCAGGGGTTTGAGCCTGCTCGGGAAGTCGCTGATCTCACTCGAGGCCTGCTCCATCGCCGTGCGAATACCACACCCGCAGAAACCATCGGCGAACCTCTAAGTGCGGAAAAAATCAAGCGTTGGCTCGCCCTGACTCTGGTGACAGTGTCCGCCGACATCGTGGGTGCCATCACGGCTGCACAGGCAGGTGCGGTGGCGTACACCCGGGAACGCGTTCAGTACGGCGCGCTGATCGGCAGTTTTCAGGCAATCCAGCACTTGTGCGCAGAGATGCTGGTTCAGGCACAGGCAGCCCATAGCATTAACTGCTACGCCGCCTGGGGTGTGGATCAATTGGACGCGGACGAAGCGTTGCTCGCTGCACGCACCGCAAAGGCCTATGCGGCCTCGGTCGCACTGCCTGTGACCGAAGCCGTCATGCAGGTCTACGGCGGTATCGGCCAGACCTGGGAACACATCGCTCACGTCTACACCCGTCGCGCCATGGTCAACGCCCGCCTGTTTGGCGATGAAACCTATCAACTGCAACGGATTGCCGACGCACGCCTGGGAGCACAGTAAATGGATTACCGAGATACGCCGGAAGAAGCCAAGTTCCGCCTCGAGCTGCGCGAATGGTTCAAACACAATATTCCTGCCAACTGGCGCGACATCACTGATGGTGAAGGTCTGCGGGCGTTGGCCAAGAGCTGGCACAAAGCGCTCTATGCCGATGGCTACATGGGGCTGAACTGGCCCAAGGAGTATGGCGGACAAGGACTCTCGCCTAGCTTCGACGCCATTCTCAATGATGAGGCTGGACGTGCCGAGGCGCCACGACTGCCAGGCATGGTGAACTACCTGGGACGAGCGATTTTCACCTACGGCACTGAAGAGCAGAAATTACTTTTCCTGCCCACTCTATTGAGCGGTGAAGTGCAATGGTGCCAAGGGTTCAGCGAACCAGGTGCTGGCTCCGACCTGGCCTCGCTTCGTACTCGCGCTGATCTGCAGGGTGATCACTACGTTGTCAATGGTCAGAAAATGTGGACCAGCGGCGCGCTGCAAGCCGACTGGTGTCTACTGCTGGCCCGGACTGACAGTGGCGCGGCCAAACACAAAGGAATTTCCTGCCTGCTCACCCCACTCGATGCCCCCGGCATCACCGTTAATCCGATCGTTTTGCACAGCGGCGAACCGGAAACAGCTGAGGTGTTCTTCGACGACGTGCACATCCCGGTGACGCAGCGTATTGGAGAACCCGGTGCAGGCTGGCGAATCGCGATGACCACTGTGTCGTACGAGCGCGGTGCATCCGACACAGGTTCCATTTCAGTACTACGTCGCCAGTTGCGCGAACTCGAACAGATCGCTCATCAAAAAGGATTGCTCAACGATTTGAATACACGGATGAAACTGGCCCGCGCTCATGTCGACATCGAGGCGCTCAGCCTCAACGTTGCCCAGCAATTGTCGTCCCGCCTGGCCGGCCGCGACCCGGGCCCAGAAGGTTCGGTCGGCAAGCTGCTGTGGTCCAAAGCTGCGCAGTACACGATGCATGTTGCGCTTGATGTTCTCGGTGCAGACGCGTTGACCGGCAATGCCCCGCGTTGGCTGGCCGAGTACTTCACCTCGCGCCCGGTCAGTGTCTACGGCGGCTCCTCGCAAATACAAAAAAACATCCTCGCCCGCATGCTCGACATGCCACGTTGACCCACCACGGAGCAACATCATGCGCTTGAAAAATCGTGTCGCCGTCGTCACTGGTGCCTCACAGGGCATTGGCCGGAGCATCGCTAACCTCTACGCCAAAGAAGGCGCCAAGGTCGCCATTGTCGATATCAATGTCGCCGCAGGCGAGGAAGCCGCAGCGCAAATCAACGCCGAGGGTGGCACTGCCCTATTCGTCAGCTGTGATATCGCGCGGCGGAGCGAAGTCGATGCCGCAGCTGCCAAGATCAAGTCCAGTCTCGGCCCCATCGATATTCTGGTAAACAACGCCGGCATTACCCGGCCGGCGATGTTGCACAAGATGACCGACAGCGAATGGAACCAGGTTATCGACGTGCACCTTCACGGCTCGTTTTACTGGCTGCAAGCAGTCGTCCACGACATGATCGAGCGCCAGTGGGGTCGCATCGTCTTCGCTAGCTCTTCCACCGCCCAGAACGGCTCGATCGGCCAAATCAACTATGCCGCGGCCAAGTCCGCAATGCTTGGCATGATGCGCACGGCTGCTCGCGAACTGGGCAAGCACAACATCCTGGTCAATGCCATCGCTCCCGCGGCGGCCACAGAAATGACCAAGGCAGTCATGACTGATCCGAAGTTCGCCGATGCCCGCGAAGCCGCACTCAAACAGCACCCGCTACGCCGCTCGGCTGAACCGGCCGAGATCGCCCCGGCCTTCCTCTATCTGGTTAGTGACGAGTCTTCGTACATCACCGGCCAAGTGCTGTCGGTGGATGGCGGCTCAATGATGGTGCGTTGAGCACCAGCCGGTTTGACTCGAAAAAACAGGATAATAAAAATGACCAGTCTCGACACGACTACACCAGATCTCGATCGCTTACTGTCTCCTCGATCGATCGCCATGGTGGGTGCTTCCAACAATTTGAACAGCATTGGTGGGCTGGTTTTCGCCAATCTCAAACGAAGTTTCACCGGTACGCTGTATCCGATCCATCCCAAGGATGCCGATGTGCAGGGTTCCCGGGCTTACGCCAGCCTTCACGATATGCCACAAACGGTCGACCTCGTTGTCATCGCAGTTGCCAGTCATGCCGTTGAAGGGATCATGGAGCAGGCAGCAAGCAAAGGCGTCGGTGGTGTCGTCTTGCTCTCCTCAGGTTTTGCTGAGGCCGGCGCCGAAGGCATTGCCTTACAGCAACGTGTGGCTGATATGGCCAAGGCGGCGGGTATCCGAGTGATCGGTCCGAATTGCATCGGTTACCTAAATATTGGCGGCGGTGTGATGGCAAACTTTGCGCTGACGCCCGATGAACCCCTCCCGCCGGGTGGCGGTGTGGCCCTAGTGTCTCAGAGCGGCGGCTTCGGTTCCTACTTGACTACCAAAGGTTTGCTGACTGGGTTGCGCCTGGGTTGGTTCGTCAGCACAGGCAACGAACTGGATGTCAACATTGCTGGGGTGTTGCGCTATCTGGTGGAGCGCCCGGAGGTTCGCGTTCTGCTGGCCTTCAGTGAAACACTGCGAGACCCGCACGTATTCATCGCAGCGGCCCGTCGCGCTCACGCGCTCGACAAACCCATGGTGATTCTAAAAGCAGGCCGTTCGGAAGCTGCCGCCAAGGCCGCAATGAGCCACACCGCGTCAGTGGTCGGTGCCGTCGATGTGTTTGACGCTGTCTGTCGGCAATACGGTGTGATCGTCGCCAGCAGCATGGAAGAGATGCTCGATCTTGGGATGATTTTCCAGGACGGTCGCCGTGCCAGGGGTAATCGCCTGGCCATCATGACAACGTCCGGAGGCGCCGGAGTGCTGTTAGCGGATGAAGCCGGAATGAGCGGGCTGGCCGTACCGACCTTTCCCGAAAACGAGCAAGCCAACATGCTCAACGTCCTGCACACGCCATTCTTCGGCAGCGTGGCAAATCCCGTTGACACCACCGCCGCCGTACGCCCTGACGCCATCGGCATGCTGCAGAACCTGATCGCCGACAGCCCCTCGGTCGATATGATCACCTCCGTCACCTGGGCGCGTGCAACCGGCGCAGCAGAGGAATTGGCAGCGTTCTACCAACGTATCGACAAGCCGTTGGCAGTGCTCTCCACTGATCTGGTAGAGCAGCTGAAGCAGGCAGGTGTCCCAACCTACACCGACCCACAACGTGTCGCGAAGTCACTGGCAGCGCTCTATCGCCACTCTACGCGCCTGCCGTTGAGTGCCCCAAGCACTCTGCAACTGGACTCTACTCGCGCGGAGCGTGCACGCCGTCATCTGCAACTGCCTACCGGTGAACATGTGCTGATGGAGGCTCAGGGTAAACGGCTGTTCGCTGAATACGGTATCCCGCTAACCCGTGAAGAATGGGTGCACAGCGAAGACGAAGCGGTGGCCGCTGCTCAGCGAATTGGAGGAAAAGTAGTACTCAAGGTTATGTCTTATCAGCTTCCTCACAAATCCGATGTGGGCGCCATCCGACTGGGACTGCAGGGTGATGCTGTCGTGCGCGAGGGTTACCGGGAGATGCTTGCCGAGGTCGGGCAGCGCGCTCCGCACGCCACTCTGGACGGCGTGTTGGTACAACAAATGGTACCTGCGCGCATGGAGCTAACGTGCGGCCTGCAGCGCGACCCGGTGTTCGGGCCAATGGTGGCTGTTGGCTTGGGGGGGGTGTTGGTGGAGCAACTGGCGGAAACAGCGTTGCTGCGTCCCCCTTTCGACAGGGAAACGGCACGCTCGGCGCTCGCTCAACTCCTGCAAGGGCGGTTGATTCAGGGCCGTCGCGGCCTGTCAGATCAGGAGCAGGACCAGGTCGCGGCAATCATGATCGGCGTTGGCAACCTGGCCCTTGAACTGGAGGAAGTCGTGGAAGTCGACGTCAACCCGATCAGGGTCGATGCCGGCCTCGCATTTGCCGCTGACGCACTGGTAGTGCTAGCCAGCACGTCATCAACAGACCACTGACGGAGTACACGCGATGGCAGACCAATCGCTTATCGGCTACCAGTTTCCGCCTTTTCGCTTCAAGGTCGAAGAAGGCAAACTCGTTGAATTTGCAAAGGCTACGCACTGCACAGATGCCTGTTATTTCGATCCCAATGCAGCCCTGCAACAGGGGTTCTCCGAACGACCGGCACCGCCCACATTCAGCACGGTGAGTCTGCACTGGCAACCCGAAGCAGAAGGCAATCCCCTGAACCTCGACCTTTCACGTGTCTTGGCGGGCGGCAACGAGTGGGAATACTTGCGCCCGATGCTGGCTGGAGAGGAGTTCGTCGTTCGTACTGTCATCGCCGACGTCAGCCAGAAACAGGGCAAAAAAGGCTTGATGACGTTGATCGTGCGGGAGATGAGTTTTTTTGACCAGCACGAGCAACTTGCACTGATCGCGCGCAGCACCATTATCGAGATGCCACCTGTTCCTACATTGAATGAATACGAGGTCTTGCCCACATGAACAGCATCGCCAATCGTGTTTCCCCACGTTTTCAACTCGGTGACGCGGCCCCCGAACGCCGCGTCGGCCCGATCACGCGTACCGACATCGTCCGCTACGCCGGCGCAGGCGGTGACTTCAACCCTATCCACCATGACGAAAAATTCGCGCAAAAAGCTGGTTATACCAGCGTGTTTGCTCATGGTTTGCTCACTGCCGGCATTCTCTCAGCTTACACGGCGTCGTGGCTGAGCCTGGCCGCCTTGAGCAAGTACTCGGTGCGCTATGTATCCCAGGTGTGGCCTGGCGACACCCTGATCCTCAGCGGACGTGTCATCGCCATTGAGCAGATAGCCACAGGTGGCACGCAAGTGAACTGCGAGTTGCTGGTACAGCGCGAAGCCGCCAATGGGCAACGCCAGGATGTGCTAGCTGCCAAGGCATTGGCGACCTACCGGGATACCTGGAAGATCACCCATGACTGATATTCACGAGAGAGCACCATACCAACGTTACCTGGAAGGTTTGGCTCGCGGCGCCTTGGTTTATCAACACTGTAAAGGCTGCCAACGGGCAGTGTTCTACCTGCGCCCCTGCTGTCCTGCATGTGGCTCGGTGCAATTGGTACTGCGCGACAGCCAACGACTGGGCACGCTCTATTCGTCCAGTGTCATCTACGACAAAGAGCATAACTACAACATCGTGCTGGTCGACCTGGATGAGGGGTTTCGCATGATGAGTACAGTCGTAGACTGCGAAGCACCCGCCATCGGTGCACGAGTCAAGGGACGGGTTGAGCAACTGGCAGGGCAAGAACCTCGCGTGGTGTTCGAACTGATCGAAGGAGTCGTCGCATGAGTGCGCATCATCTTCGCGGCGCTGCCGCAGTCGTTGGAATCGCCGAGTCCGACCTGGGTGATGTCGGGCCAGAACGCTACTCGATCGAGCTCGCCGGACAAGCCGCCGTCCGCGCCCTGGCAGACGCTGGTCTTGGCATGCAAGACGTCGACGGACTTTTCGGCTGTGTAACCGGACGGTTCATGTCCAACCTTGACTTGGGCGAATACCTGGGAATCCGCCCCCGTTATAGCGACAGCGGCAATATCGGCGGCAGCTCGTTCGTGTCTTACTTGCTGCACGCCTCCGTCGCACTACAAGCGGGGTTATGTGACACCGCACTGATCGTTTACGGCAGTACACCGCGCGCGGACGGTCATCGCAAACTCTCCCCCGGTGGACTGATAGAAAGGCCAAACTACGAAGCCCCTTACAAGCCTCGTCATCCGGTATCCGGCTACGCGCTGGCCACTGCGCGCCATATGCACCAATACGGCACAACACGCGAGCAATTGGCAGAAGTTGCCGTCGCTGCGCGTGCCTGGGCATTGCTCAACCCAGTCGCCTTCTGTCATGACAAGGGCGCGCTAAGCATTGAAGATGTACTAAACAGCAAGCAGGTTTGCAGCCCCTTGAGCGTGCGAGATTGCTGCTTGGTGACCGACGGAGGCGGTGCCGTGGTGATGACACGTGCCGATCGCGCGCGTGATCTATCCAAGCCGCCGGTGTATTTGCTCGGTGCCGGCGAAGCCCATTCGCATCGAGCCATCTCGCAGATGCCGGACTTGACCACAACGATAGCCACCCAATCCTCTGCTCGCGCTTATGCGATGGCCGGTGTCAGACCCCGCGATGTAGACGTACTGCAGCTCTACGATGCCTTCACAATCAATACCATCATGTTTCTTGAGGACCTGGGCTTTTGCGCCAAGGGCGAAGGTGGTGCGTTCGTCAGCAATGGTCGGATCGCTCCTGGCGGTGAACTGGCAGTCAATACCAACGGGGGTGGCCTGTCCTATTGCCACCCGGGCATGTACGGGATTTTTGCGATCATCGAAGCGGTGCGCCAGGTGCGCGGAGAAGCCGGGCTAAGGCAACAAAACAACGTTGAACTCGCACTCGCGCACGGCAATGGTGGTCAATTCTCCAGCCAGGTCACCGCCATCCTCGGCACGCAGGCCACGTTATGAATGTGGTTCTGCGCGAGCGGCATGGCCCGGTTCTTTTGATCACGCTCAATCGCCCTGACTCTTTGAATGCCTTCAACAGCGAGCTGCACCGCGAGCTCTCCGACGCCTGGCACGAAGCAAGTTACCCGGACATTCGTGCGGTCGTACTCACCGGTAATGGCCGCGGCTTCTGCGCCGGCGCCGATCTCAATGCCGTACATAAAACCGAGGATGCGGGGCATAACACGCTAAGGCATACCTTCAACGCCCACACGTTAGCCATGGCGGCGCTAGACAAGCCTGTGATTGCCGCTATCAACGGTGCAGCCGCAGGTGCGGGACTTTCGTTGGCCTGTGCCGCCGATATCCGTATAGCCTCAACAAACGCCAAATTCGTTCCGGCGTTCGTCGACATCGGTCTGGTGCCCGATGCGGGCGGCAGTTGGTATATCACCCGCCTGCTCGGCTATACCAAAGCGTTCTCCTGGCTGAGTAGTAATCACCGACTCAACGTGGATGAAGCACTGGCCTGGGGGCTGGTATGCGAAATCCTGGAACCTGACCAACTGCTGGCCCGCGCCCTGTACATGGCCGCCGAACTGTCAGCCAAACCCGGACGCGCCGTCGGCCTGACCAAACGACTCTTGGCGCAAGCCACACAGCACAGCCTCGCAGAGCAACTGGAGGCCGAAGTCACGATGCAGAACCTGGCCCTGCTCTGCCCTGAACGCGCTCAAGCCCGAGCCGCGATGCAGGAAAAACTCAAACGTCGTTAACCCCGGTTCCTCTCATTCCAAGGAGTCTCTCATGCCCGATTACGGACGTTTTCGCAGCATCCTCGCTGAACAACAAGAGGGGGTACTGACCCTGACCCTCAACCGCCCCGACCGCCTTAATGCGATTGGCGATGACATGCACGAAGGACTGGAAACGATACTCGCAGACCTGCGCCATGACGTCAGCGTTCGAGCCGTGGTACTCTGTGGCGCCGGTCGCGCCTTCTGTGTCGGGGGGGATGTCAAAGCATTCGCTGACGCTCCGAAGGTAGAGCGCACACCCTACGAAGACATTGCCTTGGTCACCGAGAGCGCGGCGCGCCTGATTGAGTTGTTTGTGGCGGTTCCACAACCCATCGTGGCAGCGGTACACGGCTACGCGATGGGGCTCGGCGCAACACTCGCACTGATGTGCGATGTGGTGATCATGGCCGAAGACGCACAGATCGCCGACACTCACGTCCCCATCGGTCTGGTCGCCGGAGACGGTGGTGCGCTCATCTGGCCATTGGCAATGCCCTTAGGCGCCGCCAAGTACTACTTGATGACCGGTGATCGCCTCAACGGTGTCGAAGCTGCTCGCCTGGGACTGGCGTTACGTGCGGTACCTTGCGCTGAGCTTCAGGAGCAAGCCATCGCCATTGCCCAGCGCATGGCCGCGCTACCACCGCTTGCCCTGCAGGGCACCAAACGCACCCTGAACAAAATTCTCAAGCATCGTAGCGAACTCGTTATGGAGACTGGATTGCATCTAGAGGCGGCCACCTTTCTCAGCAACGACCACATCGAAGCGGCTAGCGCATTCGTGGAGAAACGCTCCGCCACCTTTCATGGCCGTTGATATGAGTCGCAGCCCTACAAGCTCGGGCTGGCTGAGTGGCATTTCCGGGGAAGTGCGTTGCCTGTGTGTCATCAGTTTTATTTCCGCCGTGGGCTTTGGCATACAGTCACCTGCGATTCCCGTCTTCGGCCAGTCACTCGGCGTGGGCAGCACAATGATCGGCATGATCATCGCGTCCTTCCCCTTCGCCCGACTGCTGATGGCCTGGCCAGGAGGACGCCTCGTGAATCGGCTGGGCGAGTACCGCCTACTCTGCGGAGGATTGGCGGTACTGGCACTGAGTAGTGTCGGTGCCGGGATGGCTACCTCGGCCAGCGAACTGCTGGTGTTTCGCGGCTTTTGCGGAGTCGGCTCGATCCTCTATAGCATATCTGCGATGAGCCTGATGTTGCGTACTACTGACGCAAGTCACCGGGGGCGTGCTTCGGGGCTGTTCATGGGCGCGTACTACGTCGGGACTGTTACTGGGCCGGCGATTGGCAGCCTGTTCGTAGGCATGTCGGTACGCCTGCCGTTCTTTATTTATGGTGCTGGCGCGGGCGCCGCCTGTGTCGTTGCGCTGATTCTGCTTCGGCACCTACGTCATCAAAGGTCAGCGCAACTGACGACCGGCAAGCGGCCTGTCAGTGTTGCTCAAGCGCTGCGCTTGCCAACCTACCGTGCCGCCATCGCCGGCAACTTTGCCATCGGCTTCGCCGTGTACGGTGTCAGGGTCTCAATTCTTCCGCTGTTTCTGCTGGTGGTACTACAACAACCAGCCAAATGGATTGGCATAGGTCTGACAATAGGCGCGCTGGCACAGACAATTCTCTTGCCCAATTCCGGGCAACTTGTCGATACGTGGGGCAGAAAACCGACTCTGATGCTGGGCTTGGCGCTGGTCCTGTGCAGCTTTCTGACAATCCTGATCGGAGAGTCGCTGTCGACTTATCTGACGGGAATGGCGCTCATGGGGCTAGGCACAGCCTTCTGCGCAACATCGGCTGCGGCTATCGCCGGTGACGTCGCTGATGGTCGCGGAGGTACCGTAATCGCCAGCTATCAAATGTCCGCTGACCTGGGGATGGTCATTGGGCCAATCCTCATTGGCCTGATTGCCGAGCACGGCTCCTACGCACTTGCACTGGGCTGCACCGCCGGGTTACTCGCACTGGCCGGCCTGATGTCCTTCGCCATGCCACACAAAAAAAATGAGGAGAGTACCAATGGATGATTGGGGGGAGTCAAAGATGCCCAACCTCGCCGGCAAACGCGCACTTGTGACAGGCGCGGCCAGTGGTATTGGTTACGAGGCAGCACGTGCCTTGGCATTGGCAGGTGCGCAGGTGCTGATGGTCGACCGTGATGAAGTGGGAGGCGCCGCCGCAGTCAAACGTATCCGATACCTGCGCGCAGGCGCCAAGGTCGATTTCAAGGTCCTAGACCTGGGTAACCTAAGATCAATCGAGCATTTCAGCGACCAGTTGCTTGCACAGCGCCAACCCTTGAACATACTGTTCAACAACGCGGGTATCCATCCGCTAAGTACACGACGAACTACCGTGGATGGTTTTGAGTTGACCTTTGGCATTGGCCACCTTGGTCACTTTGCCCTGACCGGTCGCTTGCTTCCGCTATTGCTCGCTACCCCCTCTGCACGCATCGTCACGACCTCCAGCTTGGTTCACAAGCAAGGTTGGTTCGACCGCAGTGACCTGCAAATAGAGCGCAACTACGAAGCGCAACGCGCCTACAGCCAGACGAAACTGGCTAACCTGATGTTTGCCCGTGAATTGCAACGTCGTGCCAATCAGGCGGGAGTCACCTTGACCAGCGTTGCCGCTCACCCGGGTGTGGCTCGTACCAACATCGGCGCCAACCGTAACCGCCAGGGCACTCTGCGCTGGAAGGATCGCTTGGTGAATCTGGCCCTTTCCGTCGTCATGCCGCTGCTCGGTCAGGACGCCCAACAGGGCACCCTGCCCCTCTTGTATGGCGCTACCGTGGCCCCCATTGACCCCGGCGGGTTTTACGGCCCGCGCGGGTTCGGCGAAATGAAAGGTTCCCCCGCTCCGGCCAAAATCGCTGCCAGCGCCTTGGCCGCTGAAATGAGCACGTGGCTGTGGGAGACTTCGGTCCTGCTGACTGGAGTGGACTTCGAGCAACTCACCCCAAACATGCAGAAATTACCCGCCCCAGAAGCCGGTTAACAAGGAAGCTGATATGCCTACCGAAGCACAGATGAAGAACGCCATGCAGTCCTACATCGACGCCTTCAATCGTAACGACCTGGACGCCGTTGTCGCATTGTACAGCGACGACGCAACCGTCGAAGACCCCTACGGCACGCCTGCCAAAAGCGGCAAGGTGCAGATCGAGGCGTTCTACCGTGCCTCTATGGCCTATGGTTCAGTCCTGAGGCTATCTGCCCCCATCCGTGCCTCCCACGGCGATGCTGCGGCCATGGCGTTCGATGCCGTAGTGACGACCCCTCAAGGGGAAGGACGAGTTAAGGTCATCGACGTCATGACCTTTACCGAAGAAGGCCTAATCAACTCGATGCGTGCCTACTTTGGGCCAGGAGACATCGAAATGCCCGAGCTCACTTGATCCAGACCCTGTAGGAAATTCCCAGAACGTCGTAGGTTCTCAATGCCGTACAACGTCGATGCGTCGAACGGCATTGCTCACTGCAGTAACGCGTAATGCTAACGCAGCGTTGATGCCTCAATGCAGATGCAATCTCAGGCTGAGAGGGATCAGCAATGCCGACGCTATCACCGAAAAAAGCAGGCCCACACTCAGTGCATGATCAATGGCGCTTACCCCCAGCGCCAATCCCAGTAGCGCACTGCCAAGCGCCCCGCCGTAAGTGCGCGCCGTTGAAATCAGGCCTGTGGCACTACCAACATGCTGCGCAGGCGCGGCCATCTGCATGAACAGCATTTGATTTTGATTAATGACACCCAATCCCAGGCCACATAAACCAAAACTGGTAAAAATGTAGCCCGACGAACTTCCCGGCGCCAATAGTGATAGAAGCCCGCATCCTGAGAACAGCAACAATGCGCCCAATGCCATCAACCGCTGTGGTCGACGCTGGCGACGGAATAGCAGGCCGTTGAGTACGCTGCCAACGGGCATGCCTACCAGCATTGGAATCATCGCCACGCCGGCTTCGACCATGCTCAGCCCACCGACAGTATGCAGCAGGGTCGGACTGTAGAAGAACAGAATGAACAGCACCGCCCCACTGAGCAACGTCGAAAATATGATCTGTCGGGCGCCTCTGTTGAGCAAAATATCAAGCGCCAGAATTGGCTGCGCTACCCGCAACTGGTGTCGCCAAAGACTCGTCAGTACAAGACCGCACAGCAGCCACCACCCCACAAAGGATGCTATGGACCGGACATCTCCCAAACGTTCTTGCAAAGCCATGAGTGAAGAAACGATGAAGACACACAGCAAGCCGCCGCCGAGCACATCAAACCGCTGAGGCTGAATATGCACTGTTCTGTTAGGTGGAATAAAACACAGCACCATCAGCACCGGAATGCCTACCACGGGCACCACAAACAGCGACGAGCGCCAACCGAACGCATCACTAAGCGTGGCGCCGAGTAAAGGCCCGATGCTGCTCGACAAGGCGAACATGATACCGCTGACGCTCTGCCAACGGACTCGTTGCGCAGGATCTGGAAAGACATCCGCCGGCACAGCAAAGGCCGTGGCTGCCATCATGCCAAGAGCGATGCCATTGAGCACGCGCATCGCCAACAATTGATCCATCGACAACGCCATGGCACTGCCGATACCGGCAAGGCAAAGCAATGCGATTGATCCCCGCAGCAGTCGCTTGCGGCCATACATATCACCCAGCCGTGCAGTGATGGGCGTAGCACACGCGGACGCGAGCATCTGCAAAGTGCCCGTCAGCGGGAAACGCTCAAGGCCATGCAGCTCATTCGCTGCCAGTGGAAGGATGCTGCCACCGATGGTGGTTTCCAGTCCGAGCAAGAACAGCACGGCATACACGCCCAACATGGCCCGGGCTCGCTGCTGCGTCGATAGCTCAAGTGGTGAATCAGTTTCAGAAAGGCTGTTCACCCGCATCTCCCCGTTAATTTAAATTGATATTGAACGCGCCCTCTCCTGCCGCGCCTCGTCAATTCAGATTAAAACCAGGGAAACCTTGGAAAAATCACCACGGCCTTGCACATCGACAGAGTGAGTTTTAGGCCTAAAAAATTCAAAATGTAATCCAAGCTGATCAGGGCGGCCTGATGCGCTTGCGTCATGATTCGACCAGGCCTGACAAGAGGACAGTCGAATGCCACCTGAAATTGAACCTATAGAGAATGCCCACCCTCAAGACACCACTGAGCCGCATCCACTTGCCGAGCGCCTGTACCAAGCTCTGCGCGAAGGCTCGACGATCGCGCCCCTGACCAGCAGCGCCTCGCTGAGCATTGAAGAAGCCTATGGCATCTCGCTTCAGATATTGAAGATGCGCCAGGCGAACGGCGAGATCGTCATCGGCAAAAAGATTGGTGTTACCAGCAAGCCGGTCCAGGAAATGCTCGGTGTTCATCAGCCCGATTTCGGTTTCCTGACCGATCGGATGCAGTTTGCAGATGACGCGTGCATCAGCATTAAACAGGCAAACCTGATTCAGCCACGCGCGGAAGGCGAGATTGCCTTCATCCTAAAAGATGAACTTCTCGGCCCTGGTATCACCCAGCAGGACGTGTTGCGCGCCACTGAATCAGTGGTGGCGTGTTTCGAGATAGTCGATTCACGCATCAAGGACTGGAAGATAGCCATCCAGGACACCATCGCGGACAACGCATCCTGCGGTGTCTTTGTACTGGGGCAAAACCGGATCGATCCTAGCGACCTCGACCTCGCCAATGTGCGCCTGGATATGAACCGTAATGGTGAACTGCACTCCAGCGGTCTGGGCTCGGCTGTGCAGGGCCATCCGGCAGAGGCCGTTGCTTGGTTGGCCAATACGCTTGGCGCATTCGGCATGCCTTTGCGCGCCGGTGAAATCATCCTCTCCGGATCGTTGGTCCCACTCGTGCCGGTTCAGGCTGGTGATCGCTTTGACCTGAGTATCAGCGGCATCGGCACTGCCTCGATTCGTTTCATTGAATGAGCCTTCCCTTCACTCAAGCGAGATAACTGACCATGACACGCAAAATCAGATGCGCCTTGATCGGTCCGGGCAACATCGGCACCGACCTGCTTTACAAGCTCCAACGCAGCGAAGTACTCGAACCGGTTTGGATGGTGGGCATCGACCCCAATTCCGATGGCTTGAAACGCGCACAAGAGATGGGGCTCAAAACCACCGCCGATGGCGTTGATGGGCTGCTACAACACGTAAAAGCCGACAACATCCAAATTGCTTTCGATGCCACCTCGGCCTACGTTCACGCCGAGAACTCGCGCAAGCTCAATGAGTTGGGCGTTCTGATGATTGACCTCACGCCAGCGGCCATCGGGCCCTACTGCGTACCGGCAGTCAACCTGGTCGAGCACCTGGGTAAACAAGTCATGAACGTCAACATGGTGACCTGTGGTGGACAGGCGACCATTCCCATGGTCAACGCAGTGTCTCGGGTACAACCAGTGGCCTACGGTGAGATCGTCGCGACCGTGTCCTCACGTTCGGTCGGCCCAGGTACACGCAAGAACATCGACGAATTTACACGAACGACCGCAGGTGCAGTGGTCAAGGTCGGTGGCGCAAAAGAAGGCAAGGCAATCATCGTGATCAACCCTGCAGAACCGCCGCTGATCATGCGCGACACCATCCATTGCCTGACCGAAACCGAGCCAGATCGTGACGCGATTACAAAGTCGGTGCACGACATGATCAAAGAAGTACAAAAGTATGTGCCCGGATACACCCTGAAGAATGGCCCTGTGTTTGACGGTAACCGCGTATCGATTTTCATGGAAGTTGAAGGCCTTGGCGACTACCTACCCAAGTACGCAGGCAATCTCGACATCATGACGGCAGCGGCGGCCCGCACAGCGGAAATGTTTGCCGAAGACATGCTCAAGTCTTAAACACTCCAGAGGAGAAAATGCCATGACCGACCTACGCGGCAAACAAATTAAACTACACGACATGTCATTGCGCGACGGCATGCATCCGAAGCGGCATCAGATCACCCTGGAGGAAATGGTCAATGTCGCCACGGGGCTGGACGCTGCCGGCGTTCAACTGATCGAAGTTACCCATGGCGACGGCCTAGGGGGCACTTCCGTCAACTATGGCTTTCCCGCCCACAGCGACGAGCAATACCTGCGAGCCGTTATTCCAAAGATGAAGCAAGCCAAGGTCTCAGCTTTACTGCTACCTGGCATCGGCACCGTCGATCACCTGCAGATGGCGTACGACTGTGGTGTCCATACGATTCGTGTCGCGACCCACTGCAGCGAAGCCGATGTGTCTGAACAGCACATTCAGTATGGCCGAAAGTTAGGCATGGATACCGTTGGTTTCCTGATGATGGCGCACATGCTCGACGCTGAGAGTCTGGTCAAACAGGCCAAACTGATGGAGAGCTACGGAGCCAATTGCCTATACGTTACCGACTCAGCCGGCTACATGCTGCCCGAGGATGTGCGAGTTCGCATCGACTCGGTCCGCCAGGCGCTCAATCCGGAAACTGAATTAGGCTTCCATGGCCATCACAACCTGGGCATGGCAATCGCCAACTCGCTAGCAGCGATTGAAGCTGGCGCCAACCGCATCGATGGCTCTGCTGCCGGTCTCGGCGCTGGCGCCGGTAACACGCCTTTAGAAGTGTTCAATGCCGTGTGCGATCGCATGGGCATCATTACGGGCGTCGACGTGTTCAGACTCGCCGATGTTGCGGAAGAACGAGTCTTCCCAATGATGGAGCACATTGTGAGGGTCGACCGCGACTCACTCATGCTGGGGTATGCAGGCGTTTACTCCTCATTCCTGTTGTTTGCAAAGCGGGCTGAGAGCAAGTATGGCGTACCGTCCCATGAAATTCTGCTCGAGCTGGGCCGCCGCAAAACCGTCGGCGGACAAGAAGACATGATTGAAGACCTTGCCCTGGATATGGCGCGAGAGCGAGGTCTCACTGCCTGAGCAGCAGACAGTTTTGGGTAATCCACTTCACCTTGCCTCCTATTTGGGGGCTTTTTTTACCCTCTATTTCACGCTAAGGGATACTTTTTTTCGGAAGGATTCATCCACTTATGCGGCCAGGCCTAAAGCAAGCAACGGTCAATTAACTTGTGACCATTTCTATAGCTGCGCGACAACCGATAAACCTTGAAAGTACGAAACTTAATGCATCTTCGACGTCAGTTATCGTCCATTCAGATCATGCAAGCGCCCCTCAGGCGTAACACAATTCACCCTACAGAATTTGCTTATACCACCAGAGGAACAGCGACATGATTGAAAATGCAAAGCGCAATGAACCGAACCAGCAGTCGCGCACCGCCCCCCCTCTGGACATCACGGCGTTCCGCCAGGCTCTCGGGACATTCACCACGGGGGTGACGATTGTAACGGCTCGGGGGAAGGACGGTTCTCCAGTGGGTGTAACGGCTAACAGTTTCAACTCAGTATCCCTGGACCCCCCGATGGTACTGTGGAGCCTGGCGCGTAAATCGCAGAGCTTGCCTGTCTTTGAAGAAGCAAGTCATTGGGCTGTACATATTCTCGCGCACGATCAAGGTGAGCTGTCCGCAAGATTTGCCCGAAGCACCAGTGGGGCAGAAAAATTCGACGGGGTCATTTGCGAGGACGGTCATGGCGCGGCCCCCTTGCTTTCAGGATGCACGACAAGGCTTGAGTGCCGTACCGCCAATATCTTCGATGGCGGTGACCACATAATCCTGTTGGGTGAAGTTATAAAATTCGAACAGTGCGACACACCACCCCTCGTGTTTCAAAGTGGTAACTATGCCATTGCAACGAGCACTGCGCAGACCATCCAGCCGCCGCCAGGAGAGGACCCTCGTAATGTCAGCGAAACAAGTTCGCTGGGCTATCTGCTAGCCAGTGCCTACCTGCACTTCTACGCAAAAATGCGTGAGCAAGCGAGCTCGATGGAATTGAACGATATCGAACACCTCATCGTGAACGCCCTGGGTGCCCGCGAGGGCCGCACCTACCGCGAGCTGAGCACATTGGCAGCCTACTCCGGTCGGTCTGTTGGCCCTGAATCGATTGATGACCTGGCGGCCAGAGCCCTGATCCGTATTGAGGACGATACTGTGGAAGAAGCCGACACCGGCCTCAACGGAGATCACACCCGTATTTATCTGACTCAGGAAGGCCAAAAAATGGTCGAGCAGATGCTGAAGGAAAGCGTTCTGGTAGAAGAGGAGATGATGCGTCAGTTGGGGGTGCCCGAAACCATCGCGTTACGTACGCTGCTCAGCCGTTTCGTTCGAATACACAGCCCCTTGATTCCGTACCGGTGGTTCTAGAGTTAACCGTGCAAAAGTTCTGTGGGTTGGATACCAAATGGGATGGCGAATCCACGTGCTTCAACGTGTCGTAGCGATGACAACCACGTCAAGGGTTGTCATCGCGAACGCATAATCGTTAACTTGATTTGACTTCCACAAACCGTGGTACTTTTTCGAAAATCAGCCATTACAGCACAGGGATTAAACCCAGTGTAACCAGCGTCCCCAGCGCCGGGCCACCCATGATGGTAATCGCCATTCCTTTCCACAGCGGACCGGCGAACAGCATTAGCGGGACAAGACCAATGATGCAGGTCAATTTAGTCATCACAATTGGTCTTAGGCGCATAACAGCGGCCCTCACCACGGCGTCATGAACGGATAAGCCCTCAGCTCGCTCGACATCAATGCGTTCAAGCAAGAGTACCGCGTTGTTGACAATGATGCCCGCAAGCGAAAGCAGCCCAAACGTTGCCATGAAGCCGAACGGATATCCTGTAAGCATCAGGGCGACAGCGACACCTATCAGTACAAACGTCACGCTTGATATGACAATCAGCAGTTTTCGGAACGAGTTGAACCGCCAGACAAACAGCAACATCGTCACTAGCGCATGGGGTAAATATTGAAGAAGGGCTTGATTGGCCGAAGCCGAATCCTCGATCTCACCGCCTAACTCAATTCTGTAGCCACTCGGTAATTCAATCGCCCCCCACTTGAGACGTTAACCGTTCCACAATCGAACTGGCGGTCAACGATAGGTTATGCCCCGTCACAGTGATTGCACGCTCAAGATTGCGCCGCTGAATTCTGGATGCTTCCACCTCCGGTCTCAGCGTTGCGACTGCAGAAAGAGGTAAAGCTGCGCCACCGCCCGAAGGATAGATGAGAGTGCTTTCAAGATCGTTGATCGGCGTATTGGACGTTGCCGGCTCACGAACAATAATCGCAACCGCCGTTTCTCCATCCTGCATGGAGGATGCTTACAAGCCGTCATTTCGTATCTGCAGGGCCCGAGCGATATCCTGGGTACTGACGCCGGCCCTACGAGCCTTGTACTGGTCGCCGAAACCGCGTGGCAAATTTTTGCCTCCCTCTTCTGCTTGGTGTTGCCGAAGCCGACCTGGTGTTGGGTCTGTCGTTCAATATGACTTCGCCGGCAGGCACTGGTGATGCCGGTTTTATCATCACCAATCGCTGCTTGGTTTTTTGCTGGAGCGAGCGGCCCCGGCTTCGTCGGAGGCACCGCGTCGACCGGAGGCACGTCGACGCTTTTTGCCTTCCATGCGCACGATTTGTAGGGGGCTGGGCATCACATCTTCCAACAACGAACTCAGACGCTCCAGCTCGCCAAGGGCCCGCAAAACAGCGATTAGGTTGATCAAGGTGCCTTTACCCTGATTGAGCAACAGGTGCAGGGTCTGACGGCTGATCCCCGCGTTCTCCGCCACCGTTTCGAGGCTGATGTTCCTCTTCAATCGGAGCGTTTGAAGGTGTGCCCCTATTGTGGCTCCAAGAACTTGATCCGATTGGACGCGAAGTCGCATAGCGTCTGCTTTCCTAGACATTAACTGGCATGCTCGCACTTTACGTCAGTAATTCTAGACAGTATAGGAGAGAAACAACCACCTGCTCTCCGCTGCTGCTGAGTCCCGCAGACCGCGGCCACATGACTGACCTGCATCGTGAGGCTCATCGCCTACGCTCAAGTGGCTGACATTAAGAAGCTGCAAATCGCCCTGTGGGCGCTTGGCGTACCGCCTATTGGCTTGCTTTGCCCGCAAACGCCGATAAGGTTTGAGAATCTTGGTTTCTCACACATGTTAAATCGCTGACTTCACCAGCCGAACAACCACGTTGTACAGCTGTAGTAACGCAGGCCGTAGTGCAGTACGAAATCGTCGCTACGCAGTCATTTTGACTCATCCGCGTCGCAATGCGATCGAGGCGCTCAAGCCGGAGTTTGCAATGCCTCTAAGGCAACTGCGTGTTCAATGTTTAGCGCTGTCCTCCTGCCTTACTCCAAAAACTATCGCTAACGCGTCTATTGTGAGCGAACTATCCCCATGTAGAGCTGTCACCATAATTGGATCCAAAATTGATTTTAGGAATCTGGTTCGCTCGACAGAGGCCTAGAGCTATAGCCCCCGCCAGCGAATTTATGACAAATTCAGCAGGAGGCTGTTTACCATGGTCTCGATCAGAAACTCCTACCACCCTATCGATGCCGCGATCCTCTGGTGCGACCTCGCCGACCACCAAGGCGAAATTTTGCAGGTAGATCTCTCTCACCCCGGTAGTCTGCTCAAGCATTTCCCGCAATGGCCCTTTCTTCACGCCTACGCCGAATGTATCTACGACGCTATCTTCTGTGGCGAGTTGTCCGCGACCTACCTTGGACGCCCAATCACTTCTAATGACAAGGCTGAACGTGTCTATTGGTCCATTCGCCATTCTGATCTCCGGGTTTGGTTTGCACGCAATTACCCAGAAGAAAAGCCAGCGTTCCTATTTTCCCAGAATATCGACCATTCCGAATGCGTAAGCCTGACTGCGCATCTGGCCTTGCAAGCGGAGCGAGACGCCGGCGCCCGCGAAATTGAAAAACTACGCCAAGCGCACACGGCAATCGCCGACGAGGCGGCGGCTCTCGCCCTCGACCACCAGGGGCTGTCCGCGCAGCTTGGCGCATTTGAGGTTCCCTCCGAAGCGTCCGCATTCGTGCACTACACGATCATTGGCGCCCTACTGGCGGTCATGCTGGGCAAATCCAGAAGCGGCCAACCGCGGTCGATTTACAAGAATCAGGCTGCAGTTGTCGAGGCCATTACCGAGCAGTTCCCTGGTCTTCCTGGTCTGAGCAAACGCACCCTTGATCGGAAATTTGCCGAAGGTCGCCGTCATTTGGTCCAAGCCCTACAGGTCTAAGAGCGAATTGCCAGGCAATGGGTGCCATTGCCTGGCAATGATTTCTCTCCTCTGCCGGCCTTCACTGAGTGTCACATCCCACCACGCGCCATCCGGCGCTAAGGAGTGACACCGTGCAACCTATCAACCCTGCCGATCGCCACATCATGCGTCGTGATGAGGTCGAACAAAAAACCGGATTCAAACGCTCACACATCTACAACCTGATGAAAGCCGGACTGTTCCCGCAATGCCGCCGCATCGGCACGCGTGCCGTCGGTTGGGACTCACTAGAGATTGAGCAGTGGGTTCAGGATCGCTTGTCGACAGGAGCCTAGCGGCATGAAAGTTCTTTCGTTGATCTCGACCAAGGGTGGCGCCGGCAAGACCACCGTCGCCGCCAATATTGGTGGATTGCTCGCCGACTCAGGCTTGCGGGTGTTGCTGCTGGACCTGGACAGCCAACCGACGCTGTCCAGCTACTTCGCCTTGTGCAAGCCCCGAGAGGCCGGCAGTTACGAACTTATCTCGCAACGGCTCACTGCTCCCGAGCAGGTGATCACTACCACCGTCATTCAACACCTTGAATTGATCGTGTCCAACGACCGTGCCGGGCATATTAACGCCCTGCTGATGCAAGCGGACGATGGCCGCCTTCGACTGCGCAACCTGCTGCCAGCCTTCCAGGATCGCTACGATGTGCTCATCGTCGATACCCAAGGCGCGCGCAGCGTCGTGGTGGAGATGGCCATCCTCGCCTCCGATTGTGCACTTTGCCCAGTCCCGCCGGAAATGCTTGCAGCGCGCGAGCTGAGGCGCGGCACGCTTGGGCTGTTTGAGGAATTGGAGCCGTACCGCTACCTGGGGGTAGCATTGCCGTCAGTGAAGCTGTTGATGAACCAGGTCAATACCAATCGCCGCGATACCCGCTTGATCATGGAGAGCCTGAAAGCATCCTTCAATACCGATCCTCATGTCAGCGTCTGCGCCACGGTGATTCCCGATCGAGTGGCCTATCTCAATGCGGCCTCACTGGGGCTCCCCGTGCACCGCGTCGACTTCGCCCCACCATCCGGTAGCAATAGCCCTTGCGCAGCTGACGTAATGCGCGCTTTGGCGGTCGAGTTGTTTCCAGAGTGGACCGACCAGCTGAGCTCATCGCCTAGGAGCGAGCCTAGCCTAACGTCAACAACTGACAGCCGACTTATCCGTCGCAGTTGATCCGAGGATCTGTGATGAAGCCGCCGACCTCCGAAGAAATCACGCGTCAACTGCAGCAAGTCCATTTCCCGCGGAAGCCGGACCGTGAGGTCACGGCCGCTCCTGTCGGCGACACGCCGATGGTCGTCAGCCTCGAGCAACTGCATCCCTACGAGCTCAATCCGCGTGTCATCCGCAACCCGCTTTATGCAGAGCTCAAAGCCTCGATACGCGAACGCGGCCTGGACCAGCCGCCTTCCATAACGCGTCGCCCAAATGAGCAGCATTTCATCATCCGCAACGGCGGCAACACCCGATTGAGCATCCTCGGTGAGCTATGGCAGGAAACCCGAGAAGAGCGTTTCTTTCGTATCCATTGCCTGTTCCGTCCCTGGCAATCCGAATCACATGCCTTGCTTGGGCACTTGGCCGAGAGCGATTTGCATGGCCAGCTCACGTTCATCGAGCGAGCACTAGCTGTGGCGAAGCTCGAGGAAATGTTTCAAGAGCCTGGCGCCCCCCTGAGCCAACGTGAGCTCTCCGCACGCTTGAACCAAGGTGGGTACCCTGTCTCGCAATCTCATATCAGCCGAATGTTCGATGCGCTCGAGCATCTGCTACCTGCAATTCCACAGGTCCTCTATGCAGGTCTCGGCAAGCCCGCCATCGAGCGGCTCATCACACTGCGGCGCCGAGCGGAGTCGACCTGGAACCAGTATTTTGGTGATGCTCAACAATTCGCTCTGCTGTGGCTAGAGGTGTTGTCGACATTCGACGGTGAAAAATCCGAACTGGATGCGAGTGAGCTGCAGGACGAGCTGATCGCCAAAATGGCAGTGATCCTGAACCAGACACCCCGCCTGCTGGCCCTGGAAATGCACCAGGAACAGCGTGTGCCGCCTCACGCAGCAAACAACGCTCACCCTCTGCCTCAAAGCGTGGAAGACGATCCTCCACACCCGTCACCAGAAAACGTGGACGCCTCCGAAACATCAATCGAGTCGTCTAGTCCCGAGCAACGGCGAAGTGGCGGTGACCCTTCCTCGGCGAAAGAACCCCGCCTTTCCCATATCCGACAGGCGCTGAGTGACGAGCTGCCGGCTGTGAAGCAGCCCGGCGGTGTTCATGACGTTCAGTCACCGGTGAGCTCAGCTACACCACACACCACCGTGCTGGATGGCATCCGTGGCTTGCGCGAGACCTGCGCTGCACTGGCGACCGATCTAGCCAAATATGCCGACGCCAGTGCATTGGTCAGGCCGCAAGCTGACGGCCTGGGCTTCACCCTGTCACTCGAGCACCGCGAGCGGCTCAGCCCGCGATACACCGGCATTCAGCTTCTGCTCTCAGCCCTGCTGCGTTTGCAAGATGACGTGGCCTGGGAACAACGTCAGCAGTTGCCGGCCGCGTTGTTTGGTCAGCTGCTGATCGGGGCCTACGACCTGCCATTTGCCGAACGCCCCTCTCTGACAGTTGGCCTCGAGCGGCTCCCCGATGCCCAGCTGGAGCAACTATTTATGTTGATCCGCCACACCCGGCGGCTGATCGATATGACGCTGTCGCCCACTCGTTAACGTGAGGAACTGCCTCATGACCACGACTTTTAACCTATTGAACCATGCCATGTTGAACCAGGTGTTGTATGAACTGCGCCATGGACGCCTGCAGCGGTGCAGGGCCTTGGGGCTGGCCGATGAAGACATCGAGGTACTGCAGTCGCTGCCACCCACCACCTTGTCCCATCTGGCGCACTCGTCCATAGCCTGGGTGGAGGTCAAAGTCGACACGACGGTGCTGCGACGCCTCATCGCCCAGGCCGAACGGGACGAACAAAACGAGCGGCTGATCAACCGTGCGCTCAAGTTGGGCGCGAGTTCCAGCATCATGTACCGCTGCTTTGGCCTGGATCATTCGGAAACCGCGCTGCGTCGTCGCGTGCTTAAAATCGAGACCCACCGCGGTCGGCCGGTTCAGCTCAGCGAAGCGCAAGAACATGCCGTGTGGAACCGCTGGAGCCAACTGCGGGGAGACGATCCGGACAACGATCCACTGGACGCGATGATGATGCTGGCGGAGGAACAACACATCAGCCTGACCCTGATCTGGCAGCAGATTGAACTGTACGGAGGTGCGCCATGCTGAACTTCTACCAGGTCGACTGGCAGGATGTGGTGCGCCAGTGCTACGACGCGCTCCGGCGACGCTTGGAGTGGCAGGCGTCACAGGCCCAAATGGCTGCCTCCACTGCGGAGGCACCGCTACGGACCATCTACTATGGCGACAATGATCCGTTGCCCCAAGCGTTGCTGCTTGATCGCCGGCTGACGCCGCTGGAGCGCAACACCTGGCAGGTGTTGCGCTGGCTGATCACCGAACGCCGGGTGAAAACGCCTCGCTACCAGGACCTGCAGCCCTACCTGGCCACCAGCCCCTGCGGTTCCCAGGCATCACGTGAAACCATCGCCCGAGCGCTCAACGTACTCCGTACTACCCGCTGGCTCAGCTTGGTCGACCGCTCCCGCGATGCGCAAGGCTGCCTGCGGGGCTGCATTTACGTGCTGCACGGTGACCCGTTGACTCCCGCCGAACAGCTTGAGCTCGACGGCGGCTACACATTGCTGCTCCAGCAGAACCTCACCCACGCCACGAAAGGCGTGCGTGACGTGGCGCAGCATGTGATTGAGGAAATTTACGCAGACCCACAAGTGGCGGCGGTCGATAAGGAGAAACTCGCCTCACCTGCTATGCCAGCTCAGCAGCAATCGCTACCCCTAATCAGCGAAGGTGCGGAAAATTCCGAACCTGGAAAAAGCCACCAGGTTCAAACTGCAGGCGCATCGCCAGCGGATTCCGAACCCTGCAGCAACGCGCCGATTTCGACTGTGATTCGGAATGCCGACGCCGGCCGTACAGTACAAAAAGAGAAAAGCAAAACAAGTACGGTACTGGCGCAGGTGGAGTTCGGCCACGCCCGATGGCCAGAAGACCTACCATTAAGCCCAACCGAGCGACGCATGGCCATCCAGGCGATGCGCCAGCTCGAACCTGAACAGCAACAAGCAGTGATCAACGAAGCGTCGGTGCGGTGCGCCCGCGGCGAGATCCGCAAACCGGTTGCCTACCTGATGGGCTTGATCAAGCGCGCATGCCAAGGGGAATTTACCTTGTGGGCGGCCCGTGCCGAGACGACTACACCAGTGACCACGTCCCACCGCGATCCGAAGGTGGAACCGCCCTGCGAGCGTCCACGGCGTAGCGGCGAACGCACGGCCTCTCCACTCGCCTTGGCCTGCCTGGAGGAACTGAAGCAACGTTGTCGCGGCATAGGCGCAGCGCCTTAAGACTGGACGTCAGCGGAATCAATGCCGGTGCCATCAAATCCAGGGAAATCCACTGCCTGTAAATGCGAGTGAACCACCTTCGCGTTGATCCGCGCCGTGCCTCACTGAACAGCCCATTGTCTGCGTCATTCCGACGGCGAGGTACTGGCGATGGTCGATCACTATCAGCTCAACCTGGGCTCCCTGCGCAGCAGCATCACCCTCACGCTGCACACCCATCATGCCGCGCGGTTGTGGCAAGGCCGCATGGCCCGCGAAGGTGTGCACCCCATCATGGGCATGGCCGGCTACATCAGCGTCACCAACCTGCTCAAGCACGCGAGCAGCCAGGACGACCCATTCGCTGACTGGTTCATGCTCCAGCTGGAAGACAAGCTGCTGCAGGCCAAGGCCGAAATGCTTACATTGACCAGCCAGATCAGCCAGGTGGAACGCGACCTGCCCACCCAAGTCGATGTCGGCGACAACCTCAACATCCATCCAGTCACTCTGCCGCTGTTCATCGGCAGCCAGCTCGGCTTTCTCGCGGTCTACCTGCTGACCGACTACGACACCTTGGTGCGCCGCGTGCTGCTCGCCCATCACACCGCCTTGATCGGCCGCAGCGACATGGAGGTCTGGATCGATCGTGGCGCCCATCTGCTGCGCAGCCTGTTCGGTTTAGCGCAGCGTTACCGCCTGGCCGGGGTCAGCCGGGATGACATGGCCGCGAACAACGCCCGCGCCCGCGAGGCCATTGACAAGTTCGGCACGCCACCGCGAAACATTCTCGAGGGCAGCCGCCGCTCCCAATTTGCCCCACCCATCGCGCGCGGCTCCACGGCCTCGATTCGCGATGAGCCGGATCAGGCAGAGGCTCAGCCCGCACAGGACGTTCCGTCTGAAGGGGGTGAAGCATGACCTTGGCCGAGGCAATCGCCCGGCGTTTGTCAGCGGATGCCTATCGCGAGTTCGAACAAGGTGCCTCCCTAAAAGGCCTTTTAAAGCCTTTTAAGGGTAAGGGGGATCTGCAGCAGTTCGCCGAGACGATCCTGCGCCTGCGCGCCCGGGTCGCCGGACTGATGGGGGTGATGCTGACCATCATGGCGCAGTCTCCCTTCTCGCTGCTGGACCTGCGATTGGTCGTCCAGCACAGCGCCTCCGGAACCGATTTCCTGCGCTGGCGCAGCTCGGACTTCCAGCGCATGGGGGTACAGGTGTGGCAGCAAGCGATGGCGCTTCCGCATCTGGCGCCTTCGCTGCGGGAGGCGCTGTACCAACTGGAGGTCAACCGCGTCACCCTGAACCTGCAGATGAGTAGCCTGCAGTCACTGTATCGCCAGGCCGAAACCGGCGTCAGCAAGCTGCACGCCGCCGAGACCCTCTTCGATCTATCCCGTTCCCCCACCGAGGAGTAGCAAGCATGAGCACGTTTTTTGTTGGTGAAGGCAACATCGGCAGCGCCCCGGAGTTTCAGGAGTTCAACAACCCCCCGGATGAACCGCGACGCCTGTTGCGGCTGAATGTCTATTTCGACAATCCGGTACCGCGCGAAGGCGGCTACGAGGATCGCGGCGGCTACTGGGCCCCCGTCGAGCTCTGGCACCGGGACGCCGAGCACTGGAGCACCCTGTACCAGAAAGGCATGCGCATCCTGGTCGAGGGCCGGACGGTCAAGGATGAATGGGAGGACAGCGAGGACAACGCGCGGGTGACGTTCAAGGTGGAGGCCCGACGCATCGGCATCCTGCCCCACCGTCTGGCCTCGGTGTCCATGCGCGAAAAGGCCAATGAAAGCAGCGGCTCCGGACGCAAGGGGGCTAGCAAGAAGACCCCACGCAAGACCGGCTAAGCGGGTGGTCCTCAGAGGAATCACGGCCTGCAGCGAGATACCCCTGAGGACTCGCTGCCCGCTCGGCGCGCAACGCTGGATACTGCAGGTGGTTCAATGCCGCCGGGGCTCTCCCCGCTGATCAGCATCCAGCAGCTGCGTCACCTCAGCCAGGTACTGGTCCAGAGCAAGAAATGCCCGCCAGTGCGCCTGGCTTTCCTGAACCCATGCGATCAACCTCGCGCGCGCCTTCGGATTGTCCGGTTCCAGGTGGGTTGCCATGAACAACTCGTAGGCCTTGAGCGCTAACGCATCTGCCTCACGCTCGTTAGATCCGTCCAAGCCGTAACCTCCGTTTTGACAGGTGGGTTATCACACTCAATTTGAGTGATACGCCTCATAGGGTTGCTAGTCAACCTTACAAGGCGTTCATATATTCGGGTTGCTGGTCAACCATACGGGTCGAATTGGAGAGCGCCCCCGTTGCCAGTCAAAGAGCCTAGCCCACAACACATCGGTCGCCAGTTGGCGAAATATCGCCGCGCACGTGGTTTGACCCAAGAGCAAGTCGGCGAGTGTCTGGAAATCGGCGCCGAAGCCGTATCGCGCTTTGAACGCGGCGTGGTCGAACTGACCGTCAACAAGCTGCTGCAATTGGCCGATATGTACGGCTGTCCCGCCGATGAGCTGCTGCTAGCCATCAGTCCTCGCCCCCAGGACCAAGGCCAGAGAATTGCGTCCCTGATCAACGAGCTTGGCGAAGCAGATAAAAAGTTTGCCTTGGAGTTTCTGCAAACGCTGGCCGCTCACCTCGCGCGAAGGAAGTAACCTTTCACCGCCATTGAACCGCCGATATGATCTCGGCGCATTCAGGTTTTCGCTGGTTCTCTCACGCCACACCGCCACCCTATCGGTACCTCACCGAGAGGGCCGATGTATGCGCCTGTTTATTTGCGAAAAACCATCTCAAGCCCGCGACATCGCCCGTGTGCTGCAGGCCACCCGGCGTGGCGATGGCTGTTTGCAAGGCCAGGGGGCCACCGTCACCTGGTGCGTGGGCCATCTGCTAGAAACAGCACCACCTGAGGCTTATGGTAATTACAAACGTTGGTCGCTGGAGGACCTGCCGATCATCCCCGCCCATTGGCAGTTGGTGGTCAAACCCAAGGTCGCCAGCCAGCTGAAGGTCATCCAGCAACTGCTGCGTTCCTGCTCCGAGGTGGTCATCGCCACGGACGCCGACCGTGAAGGCGAGATGATCGCCCGGGAAATCCTTGAGCGCTGCCAGTACCAGGGACCGACTCTGCGCCTGTGGCTCTCCGCCCTCGACGATGCCTCGATTCGCCGCGCACTGGGCAAGCTGCGCCCAGGTGAGCAGACCTTGCCGCTGTACCACTGCGCCTTGGCACGCTCACGCGCGGACTGGCTGGTGGGTATCAACCTGAGCCGGCTCTTCACCCTGCTCGGGCGCCGCGCCGGCTTCGACGGCCTGCTGCCGGTGGGGCGTGTGCAAACGCCGACGCTACGCCTGGTGGTCCAGCGCGATCGAGCGATAGCGGGCTTTGAGCCTCAGTCGTTCTGGACCGTCGATGCGCAGCTGGAGGCGGACGGGACGCTCTTTCAGGCGCGCTGGCAGCCACCGACCGCAGCCTGTGACGAAGCCGGTCACTGCATTCACGAAGCGGTCGCACAGAGCGCGGCGCGGCGCTTGAGCCAACTCGGGACTGCCCAGATCCGCCGCATCGAGGTCGAGCACGTGCGCGAAGGCCCGCCGCTGTCGTTCGATCTGGGCACGCTGCAGGAGATCTGCTCGGCTAAGCTTGGCCTCGGAGCCCAGGAAACCTTGGCGGTGGCCCAAGCCCTGTATGAAACCCATAAGGCAACGACCTACCCACGCACCGACTGCGGCTACCTGCCGGAAAGCATGCTGGATGAGGTGCCGCGCGTACTCCACGCCCTGGCGGCGGCCGCTCCATCACTCGGACAATGGCTGACGGAGGCTGACCCCAGCCGACGCTCCCGGGCTTGGAACAGCAGCAAGATCACCGCCCACCACGGCATCATCCCCACGGCTGTGACGCTAGATCTGACTCAGCTCTCTGAGCGCGAGCGAGCGGTTTACACACTGATTCGCGCCCGTTACCTCGCACAATTTCTGCCCGACCATGAGTACCTGAAAACCCAGGTGGTGTTGCACAGTGACGAAGATCAGTTACTGGCGCGCGGCAAGCAAATCCTGGCACGCGGCTGGAAGGCGGTGATCGACGAGGCCGATGGCAACGAACCTGTAGAGCAAACCCAACACTTGCCCACATTGCGCGAGTCGGCAGCGGTGGCATTGACCGACACCACGGTCAACGCGCAGCGCACACAGCCCCCCAAGCCCTACACAGAAGGCACACTGGTCAAGGCCATGAAAACCATCGCCAACCAGGTGGATGACTCACGACTCAAACAGAAACTCAAGGACAGCTGCGGCCTCGGGACCGAGGCCACCCGAGCGGCGATCATCCAGGGCCTGATCGATCACGGGTACCTGACCAAGAGAAAACGCAGCCTGGTCGCCTCGGCGGCAGCACACACCTTGATCGAGGCCGTGCCAGCGGAGGTCGCCGATCCGGCGTTGACCGCACTCTGGGAGCAGGCGCTTGATCGTATTGAGACGGGACAGCTGAGCGTCGAAACCTTCCTCGCCAGGCAGGCGGAATGGCTGACCCGGCTGGTGCGTGGCCACGCCTCGCTCACCTTGCAGCCACCGGCTACCAAAGGCCCGCGCTGCCCCGTGTGCCGCAGCGCCATGCGCCAGCGCAAAGGCCGCACCGGCAGCTTCTGGTCGTGCACCCGCTATCCGGAGTGCAAGGGCACCAAGCCGGTCGCCAAACCCAAGCGCACCAAGCAGCCAGGCGCCTTCTGAGCGGGCATGTGTGACTTGACGGCGTACGGCAGCACTGGTGTAGTGATCAGGTCCGTCGCCGCTTGGCGACCCCAGACCGATTCGCTCCGGGCAGCTCGGTCAGACTCGAAGAGTTCGGAGCCGCATTTCACTTTTTCTTCGGATTTCTCCCCAGCGTTTCAGGTCCCCAAGGTGGATGACCCGTGCGGCTTGTGTCAGGTCTCAGGGGTCATCCGCTTCGGCGACGATGCTCAGCACCGGTGCCCGCCGGCGAAACACTGGGCACCTTTTGTGCGCGGATGCGCGCCAGTTGATTTCGGCCCAGGCCACGACAAGGGTCGGTTGATCCAGGTGGATCGACAGCGGAGGTTTTGCGATGGACTCCGGTGTCACGTTACCGGGTCAAGGGTGGTCTAGCTCTTCCTAGCCTGATGACCGTCGGGCTATTTTTTCGTCACCCAGAATCCATTGAGTGCCACCCACTTCCGCCCGTCCAAGCCTCCCCCAATCGACTGTTGACGAGTCGTTGGCGCCGTTTTATAGATGAACTGCACACCGCTGTCGTTGACAGCGTCCAGGTAGCTGGAACCTTTAAGGCTACGCCCGTTTCGGGTGGTTCTCCCCCAGTGCGATCAGCGCTCGGCAGCTCGCACGGTCACCGAACTTTCGGTGATGAGCGCCCTTCTACCGATCACGCTTTCTTTGCACCTCCACCTTGCGGAACTCACCAGCCGCCAGGGCCGGTGGATATCCGCGTTTCTGCTGAACAGGAGATCCACCATGACCACTGCAAGCAATAATGCTCCCACCACCTACTTCAACCTGCACACCCAAGGCATTGGTTACTTAAACCGCGTTCGCGAAGTCCCTGTACGTCGCGGGCAACCGTTCATGGCCTGTGACATTGCCGCCTTACACGGTGCCTCGGACGACGTCGAGTACACGCGCTTCGACTGCAAGGTCTCCAGCGGTGAAGCCGAACGGCTGATTCGTGAACACCTGGAAGACGTCCGTGCTGAACGTAAGGTCCTGATCGCGTTTCGCATTGGCGACCTTTGGGTTGACCCCTTTCTTTACGAAAAAGGCGAGCGTAAAGGCCAACCCGGTGCCAGCCTCAAAGGCCGGCTGATCTTCATCGAGTGGATCAAGGTCGATGGCCAGTTCAGCTACCGAGCACCTGCTCGCACCGACTCCCCCGCCGCTATCGACGCTGCAGCGGAATCGGACCAAGCCGACACCGTCGCCGAACAGCACCAACCCGCCTCTGCCCCCGCGCGCAATTCCACCGCAGCACGTCAGTCTGCCTGAGGCACATTGACCGCCACCAACAGGCGCTCCCACGAGCGCCTGTTATCCACTCACGTCGGAGGCCGTCATGGAAAGTTTCTGGCTCTGCGAGGAATGCCTGCAAGCGGTCGCGCATGACGATTTCAGCGCGCTTTCGCTGTACTACAGCGAGGCTGAAATCGAGCAACGCATCGCGCACCTGCGCACCGAACTGCAGGCCCTGATGCCACTGAGCGCCGATTTCGATCTGCAGAACGGCGCCGGCATCGAGTCCTTTTCCACCCGAGCGTGCGAGGGATGCCAAAGCCCGCTACACGGTGCGCGTCATCGCTTCACGCGTCTGTGAATCCTGCACTTCACCAGCCTGGGGCACTCCCCCAGGGGGCGCTCCATCTCCTACGAGGAATTGCCCATGAACATTGCCCTGAACCTGGTCGACGCGCTCGACCCGGCATTGGCCCAACGCGCCCATGAGGATGCACTGATCACCGAAGCCCTGCAGTTGCTGGATCAACGTTACTTCCAGCGCGGCGAACTGCTGTTGACCCCCTCCGACGCTGCAGCCTACCTGAAACTGCGGCTCGCCCCTTACCAACACGAGGTGTTCGCGCTGCTTTGCCTGGACTCACGCCATCGCGTGCTCAGCTTTGACGAACTGTTCACCGGCAGCATCGACGGCGCCTCCGTCTATCCACGCGAGGTCGTGATCAAGGCGCTGGAGCACAACGCCGCCGCCGTGATCTTCTGTCATAACCACCCTTCCGGTTGCCCGGAACCGAGCCCCGCCGACCGGGTACTCACCAAACGCCTGACCGAGGCCCTGGCCCTGGTTGAGGTGCGCGTCCTGGACCACATCATCGTCGGCTCAGGCACCCCGCTTTCGCTCGCCGAAAATGGCTGGATCTGACAGCCCACTCCCTCCCAGGAGGTCACCGCCAGTTCGGGGTGGCCTCTGCGCCTCTTGAGAACCATCATGCCCCCATCCTTTCGCAATCCCTTCCTTCGCGGTTTCCGCGACCTGAGCTACGAACGCGTCGTCCAAATCAGCTAGGCCGACAATTGTCCACCCTGCTACCGCCCTCTGCACCCGGCGCAAATCCAACTGCCCAATGAGGGCATCAATTCCAACCCTGCCTGTTCGATGACAACTGCGCGGTCATCACCGACGGCCGAAGCGTGCCCAGATTTGTCCGCATGCGCTGCCTGGGCGCCGGCCTGGGGAGTAGCGTGATCTAACAGACCATCGGCCATCAACTTGGATGCCCGATGCATCTTGGTGACCTCCCCAGCGAAGAGGCAGCACGGACCCTGATCGACTTGTTGGCCTTTTCCACGGGGCACTACAGCCGCAGTTGGGAGATCAGCTCTGCCCACCTGCCAACGACGGAATTCGAGTACCTGCAAGAGCGCGCTTGACACCCTTCACCGACAGGCTTCTTCGAGTGCTTCGAACTCAGCAGCCATGCCGTGGGGTGCAAGCTGTACTCGACCTCCTGGAGCATGGAGGCCGAAGGGCACTGCGGCTGCAGCGCCAGCGAAGTCAGCACCCGCATGCGCGATGACGATGTCCCGCCCGTGTTGTACAGCTGTTGCTGCTGGCAGGTCACGCCGACACCCGCTTGCTGATCTTTGACCCCGACGCAGCGCCACTCCCGGAGTTGTCCCAATTCACTGAAGACTGACCCAAGGCGCCCCACAGGGCGCCTTTTTCATGAGTGCTTCTCGGTAATCCGGACGGCCAGATTCGGTTTTTCGGTAGGAGCGCGGCTCGCACTTTCGCCAAGGTATCGGCAACTTCTGTCGAGACCCGGACATGCATACCCCCACACTCTCCACCCTCGGACTGATGATCGCGCTGGCCGGCTGCAACACGTCGCCACCGGCGCCCGCCCCAGCAGCGCCATCAATATCGCCGGCCTCACTGCAGAAGCAGAAACCCACGCTACCTTTATGGGTCCGCCAGGACCGATACACCCTGGCTAATACACAGCCGACCCTGGAGCAGCGCCAGCCGTTGTATCAGCTCATTAACGTGCAGATCGCGCCTGCTCTGCACGCGAATGTCGGGGAGGCACTGCGTCACGTGCTGCAACGGTCGGGTTACTCACTCTGCCCCGACAGCGCAGCGGTAGATCGGTTGTTCAGCCGCCCACTACCCGCCGTGCACCACCAACTCGGACCGATTTCGCTGCTGGACGCCTTGACCATCATCGGCGGTCCCGCCTGGAGGATCAACATCGATCCGGTCGACCGGACCGTCTGCTACACCCTCCGCTCGCCACAGCCCAAACCGCCACTCTCGACATCGGAGATTGCGCCATGAAGGTCGACCGTTTTCAGGCCCTAGTGATCGGCGGCCTATGCCTTGGCGCCGCCGTGCTGGCTGGCGAAACGTACAACCAACACCAGCAACTGGCCGAGCTCCAGGCCGCAGCCCGCGCTGCCCCCGCCGACCCGGCGCCCGCCTTGCGGCGCGACATCGATGCGCTCGGCAATACCCTCGCGACACTGCAACCGCAGGTGGCGGCGCTGGGAGACGCGCAAGGTCAGCACGCTTCGGCGCAGACGACGATCAGCCAGCAGTTGGATGAGATGGCCGTGTCGCTTAAGGCCGTTCAAGCGGCACCGAGTGGGCCGAGCAGCGCCGACTTCAGTGCACTGGAACAGAGGCTTGGCAGGACAGAAGTTGCGCTTGAGACCCTGTCGGCACGAGCCTCCGTGCCAGCGGCCGACACACGACCGGCGGCGCCCGTGGGCCAGAAAGCCAAGGCCAAAGCCCCGGCGCCGCCGTTAACCCTGCTGGGTATCGAGACCCGAGGCGTGGTGAGGTTCGTTGCCGCCCTGCCCACCGGTGCCCACTCGCTGTCGACCGTGCACCTGCTGCAGCCCGGCGACAGCCTGAACGGTTGGCAGCTGCGCACGATCCGCGAGGACGAGGCCGTGTTCCACGTCCCCGGCCATGGCGATCGCACACTGCCCCTGCCGTGAAGAGGTGCTTATGCTGCGACTCTCCGCCCTCTCGCTGATCCTGCTCCCCACCTGCCTGCTGGCAGAGCCAAGATGGAGTGCACCGAACAGGCTCGGCTCAGACCAGCAGTACAGCGAGCAGGCACCACTGGATCGCCAGCCTTCGGACGCGACACAGGCCAAAGTGTGGGGGCTAACGGATGACGAATGGGCCAAATTTGAGCAACTGCAGGCCGGGCCTCGCCACTACTGGTCGCCGCAGCTCGACCCTCTCACCACCCTGGGCGTGGAGGCTGACTCTGAGCAGGAGCGGCAACGCTACGCCGAACTGCAGGTTCGCCTCGAAGCCAAACGCGCCGAACGCGAGCTGGCTTACCAGAAGGCCTACACCGCCACGTGGGCACGACTGTTTCCGGGAATGCTGCCGGTGCAGGGTCTGGCCGATGAGTCTGCAACGTCGAGCAACACCCGCTATGCCCTGTTCGTGGAAGAACGCTGCCCGGCCTGCGCGACCAACACCCAGCAGTGGCTCCGTGCCGGCGCCCGCCTGGACGTGTACCTGGTCGGCAGCCAGGGTGACGACGCGAATCTCAGAAACTGGGCGCGTGGCGCAGGCATTACTCCAGCCCAGGTTAGCAGCGGTCAGGTCACCCTAAACCACGACCGCGGCCGGTGGTTCGCCCTGGGCGCCACCCGCCCGTTGCCGGCGCGCTTTCAGCAGGTGGACGGGAAATGGCAGCGCATCGACTGATCCTCGCGCTGGCCTTGATCAGCGTAGCCGTCGCCCGGGCGGACGCCCTGCCTCCGCCCGCGTACCAGTTGGCCGCCGCGCGGGCTGGCATCCCCGCCTCGGTGCTGTTCGCCATCGCCCTGCAGGAGAGCGGCACCCCGCTACGCGGGCGTATCATGCCCTGGCCTTGGACCTTGAATGTCGCCGGCACACCGCAGCGTTTTGCCAGTCGCGATGAGGCCTGTGCTGCACTCAGCCTGGAACTCACACGCTATGACCCCAAGCGCATCGATGTCGGTCTGGGGCAGACCAACCTTGGCTACCACCCGGACCGCTACCCCAGCGCCTGCAGTGCACTCGATCCACGGGCGAACTTGGCCGTCACCGCCGAGCTGCTGCGTGCGCACTATGCCGAGGTGGGTGACTGGGTCGTGGCTGCTGGGCGCTATCACCGACCGGCCGGCGGTGCGCCCGCGGCGCGCTACCGTACACAGTTCAGTCGGCACTGGCAGCGCATCCAAGCGATCGCGTCCCTTCGCGGAGGGTCACAGCCATGAGTCTCTCGCGTTTGGCGGCGCTGGCCATTTGTCAGTGGCTGTCCCTCACCGCGTTCGATGCCCCCGCCAATCCCCTGCCCGATGCCGTCTTGGAGTTGCCCGCCCCCGACAAAGCCCCAGATCCACGCGCGCTGAACTGGGTGCTGCCGGTGCACAGCGCGCGCCTCACACCGGGCACCGTGCCACATAGAACGTTGGACCTGCCGGGCATCACTCCACTGTTCTTGGTCGGGCAGGATCCCGCCTCTTTGGACTGGTTGTCGCGGCACGCGCAGGCCCTGCAGGACCTGCGCGCCAGCGGTCTGGCGGTCGAGGTCGCAGACGCTCAGGGCCTGCGCCGCATCCAGGCGGCGGCCCCCGGGTTGAACATCTGGCCGGTGAGTGGCGACGACATCGCCGAACGGCTGGAACTGGGGCACTACCCGGTGCTCATCACGCCCACTGGCCTGGAACAATGAGGGATCATCATGGGCGACCATGCGATGGAGTCACTGCTGCGCCCTGCAGTTGAGCTGTACACCGTGGGCATCTGCGCCGGTGCCGGCGCTCTCTGCTTACACTCGCCCTGGGCGGTGGCACTGTCGCCCGAGGTGGGGATGGGCATGGCCCTGGCCTACACCGCGTTCGGCATCAAGCGGCTCAACGAGGCCCGGATTGTCCTGCGCTATCGACACAACATCCGTCGCCTGCCGCGCTACTCGCTGACCAGTCGACAGATTCCGGTGAGCCGCAAGCGTCTGTTCATGGGGCGTGGTTTCCGCTGGACTCGCCTGCACACCCAGCGCCTGCTCGAGGCTCAGGACCCGGCGCTGGCCTGCTATGTGAACCAATCGGTTGCCTATCGGTGGGCCAGGCGCCTAGAGCGTCTGTTGGAAAAGGCGCCTTCAGGGCTCTCGCTGTTGCCCCGCCTGACCGCCTGGGACAACCCACTCAATCCGGTACGCCCGCTGCCACCGGTTGGGGGCTCGCCGCTGCTGCACGGCGTCGAGCCGAGTGAGCAGGAAGCCACCTTGCCGCTGGGTGAGCGTGTTGGGCACACCTTGGTGTTGGGCACCACCCGGGTCGGCAAGACGCGTCTGGCGGAGGTCTACATCACCCAGGACATCCACCGGCCAACCCAAGAGGTGGTGATTGTCTTCGACCCCAAGGGCGACGCCGACCTGCTCAAGCGCATGTACGTGGAGGCACGGCGCGCCGGCCGCGAACACGAATTTTACGTCTTTCACCTCGGGTGGCCGGAAATCTCCGCACGCTACAACGCCATCGGCCGCTTCGGTCGCATCTCGGAAGTGGCTACCCGTATCGCCGGACAGTTAAGCGGCGAAGGCAACTCCGCAGCATTTCGCGAGTTCGCTTGGCGTTTTGTGAACATCATTGCCCGGGCGCTGATCGAACTGGGCCGGCGTCCAGACTACCTGCAGATCCAGCGCCATGTGGTGAACATCGACGCACTGTTCATCGAATACGCCCAACATTTCTTCGCCCACCACGACGCGCAGGCCTGGGAAACGATCGTGCAAATCGAGGGTCGCCTCAACGAGAAGAATGTGCCGCGGCATATGATTGGCCGGGAAAAGCGCGTGGTCGCCATCGAGCAGTACCTGGCTGCAAAGCGCATCTTTGACCCGGTGATGGATGGTCTGCGCTCGGCCGTGCGTTATGACCGCACCTATTTCGACAAGATCGTCGCCTCGCTACTGCCCCTGTTGGAAAAGCTCACCAGTGGTAAGACGGCGCAACTGCTGGCCCCCAACTACGCCGACCTGGAAGATCCGCGGCCGATCTTCGATTGGCTGCAGATCATCCGCAAACGCGGCATCGTCTATGTCGGCCTGGATGCCCTGTCCGACGCTGAAGTCGCCGCCGCTGTCGGGAATTCGATGTTCGCCGATCTGGTCTCCGTCGCTGGCCATATCTACAAGCACGGCATCGACCACGGCCTGCCGGGTTCCTCCAGCGCGGCGGACAAGGTGCCGATCAACCTGCATGCCGATGAGTTCAACGAGCTGATGGGGGATGAATTCATCCCGCTGATCAACAAGGGCGGTGGTGCGGGTATCCAGGTTACTGCCTACACCCAAACCTTGAGTGACATTGAGGCGCGCATCGGCAGCCGGGCCAAAGCTGGCCAAGTCATCGGCAACTTCAACACGCTGCAAATGCTTCGTGTACGGGAAACCGCCACCGCGGAACTGCTGACCAATCAACTGCCGAAGGTTAATGTGCAGACACGGACTTTGGTCTCTGGGGCGACGGACACCGCGGATCCCGAAGCCCGTACGGACTTCACCTCCTCTTCGCAAGACCGTGTCACCACCACCGCCGTGCCGCTGATCGAACCCGCACACATTATCGCCCTGCCCAAGGGACAGATGTTTTCATTCCAGGAAGGCGGGCAACTGTGGAAGGTGCGCATGCCGCTGCCCACACCAGCCAGCGACGATGCGATGCCGGCGGATCTACAGACCCTGGCCGCTTGCATGCGCGACTCGTACAACGCCAATGCGGGTAATTGGTGGACCAGCGCAGGAGGTGCGCCGACCGTCGACTTCGATCCCGAAATGCCACCGCCTGGGCGTAGACGCGCATCGTAAGCGCTCCGCCAGCAAGCGAACACTGCGGAGCCCATATGCCTACCCCTCAGACCAGCCCACCGCCTGCACCACCACGTCCAGGCCTCATCTTCGGCACGGTCGAACTGTGCTTACGGTTGCTCGGCCTGCTGTTCGCTTCGCTGCTGTTCTCCATCGTGCTGGAGTTCGTGGGCCTGTTGTGGTTCTGGCCGGAACAGGGCTGGCATCACAGCCATGCCATGTGGCTGAGTGAGCTGGGCTGGTTGAGCGGCCATTTCAAGAGTTCCCTGCTCGTGCAAGAACCGGCGCAGGCAACCGCCAAAGTACTTCAACACCTCAACGAGTGGGTCGTGGTCCGCTCCGGATGGGCACAATCCGACGCCCAACTGAAGCTGCTCAGTCGAGAGTCGTCACTACAGGGGCAGTTTGCCCAAGCATACGTCGTGCTGCAGGACTACTTGCTGGCAGCCTTGTTCACGGTCTTCACTTTCGTGGTTCGCCTGGCCGTCCTCATCCTGGCCATGCCCCTGTTCCTGCTCGCCGTGATCACCGGTGCCGTCGATGGCTTGATGCGACGCGACCTTCGTAAGTTCGGAGCCGACCGGGAGAGCAGCTTTGTTTACCACCGAGCGAAGCGAACATTACTGCCGCTGACGGTGAGCCCCTGGGTAATCTATCTTTCTCTACCTTGGTCGCTTAATCCCAACTGGGTGCTGCTCCCATGCGCTACGCTACTCGGCTGCATGGTCGCCATTACTGCTGCGACTTTCAAAAAATACCTCTGATCACTCACCTTTTACCTCTAAAAGCTGACGAAATAGTGCATTTGAGGTTTGCAGTGTCCAGCGCACAGTTACACACAGAAAAATTCGCATACCGGTCAATTAGCTGGCCTGTTTATTATCTCCCGCGCACCGGTTTGCCTCGAAACCTATCTATCAAGCCCCCTGTAAATCGATGGCCCGACAATCCTTTAAGGTCATGTCAACACCTGCCTAATACATCAAGGTGAATGCCAGATTCTCGGCTGGATTTCGCCATGATCTCTTCACGCTATCCGCTGCTGCTTGCTTGCTTTGTGACGCTATCTGCCGCTGCACAGGATGCTCGCGAGCGTTCGGACCTAGGCCTTATGCAGCGGCAGATCACTGTCATCGAGCAGTTGGCCGATCGCGCGCGCAGTAGCCAGGTCGATGTCGAAACGTCTCGGTATCACTTCGACTACCCGAGGTTCGTAGCCGACCTCGAGCATATGCGCCGCGGCATCAGCAAGTACCTGTCGCCCTCCCGAGCGCAGCCGACCGATCTAGCCGAGCTGACCAGTGACTATCGCGCTGAAGCGCCTCACCCGAGTTCGCACGATGAGCATGACTGACGCCCAACTCACCGCGTTCTCCGCAGTGGCCGGGTTTACCCCCCAGCTCAGTTCGGTGCTGTGGCGCTCCTCGGTTCTGGTGCTGGCGTTGCTCTGGTGCGCCTGGGCGCTGTGGAGCGGCTACCGCGGCTGGGCGGCCGGCAACACTAATTTCGGCGCGCTTGGCGGCAGCACTTTGCGCCTCGCCCTCGCCTTGATCGTGCTGATGTTTTTCATGCTGTCGTAAATCAGGAGACCTTGCCATGAACTTCTCCCGTGGTTGCTACCGCCCGCTCGCCATGCTGCGGGGCACTTGTTCGAAAGCCCTGCTCGGCGGCCTGGTTCTGCTGAGTTCGACGCTCGCCTGGGCTGACCTGCCGACCATGGAAGCGCCCTCCCGCGGCGAAGGTTCGGGGCTGATCGATACCATCAAAAACTACGCCTACGACGGCGGCATTCTGCTTGGGCTGCTGATCGCCACCCTCGCGTTCCTGGGTGTGGCCTGGCATTCGCTCACCGTCTACGCCGACGTGCAGAACCAGCGCAAAACCTGGAAAGACCTCGGCGCTGTGGTCGGTGTCGGCGCACTACTGGTGGTGGTGATCCTGTGGTTTCTGACCAAAGCCGCCACGATTCTGTGAGGTCACTATGTCCGACACCCCTACCACCCTGCCTGACGGCACGCTGACCTTCCTGCCGGAGCGCCTCAACCGTGGCCCGGCCGTCCTGCGTGGCCTCACCAACGACGAGATGTGGGTTGCGCTGATTGCCGGCGCCACGCTCGGTGTGATCCTAGGCGCGCCTCTGGCGGTGGCCACTGTCTCCATTGCCACCCTCCCTACCTGCATGTTCCTGTGCATGGCATTGGTGTTGCTCGGCGGCGGCAAGCTACTGCGCCGGGCCAAGCGTGCCCGTCCCGAAACCTGGTTGTACCGGCGCTTGCAGTGGCACCTGGCGGTGCGCTGGGGCATCGGTGCTCACCAGCTGATCGTGCATTCCGGTCCCTGGACCGTCCGGCGAACGCGCCGGCATGTGAGGGCCGCCACATGAGCCGCTTCCGCAACAAGGTGGACGCGCAGCAGGCGCATATCCTCAGCCTGCGTCTGGCCGTGGCGATCCTGGCGTTATTGTGCACAGGGTTCTGGTACGGCTGGCAGACTGCACCGTCTGAGCTGACCATACACGTGCCGCCCGACCTGCGCTCCGGCAGTACGCGCAAATGGTGGGACGTACCGCCCGAAAACATTTATGCCTTCGCCCTGTACATTTTCGGCCAGCTCAACCGCTGGCCCACGGATGGCGAGGTCGACTACCACCGCGCCATCTTCGCCTTGCAGCCCTACCTCACCCCGGCGTGCAAGTCCTTCTTCGACGGCGACTTCGAGTACCGCAAGGCGGCAGGCGAACTGCGCGGCCGAGTGCGCGGCGTGTACGAGGTGCTGGGCCGCGGCTTCAGCGACGATCCCAACTTGCGAGTGAAGCAGTTGGATAAGCACAGCTGGCTGGTCAAGCTCGACCTCAACGCCGACGAATACTACGCCGCCGAGCCGGTGAAACGCGTGGTGGTGCGCTATCCGCTACGGGTGGTGCGTTTCGACGTCGACCCCGAGCACAACAAGTGGGGCTTGGCCCTGGACTGCTACGAAGGCACACCGCAGAAGCTGACGCTGCCTGGAGGCGCATCATGATGCGTGTCTTGATCCTGATACTCGTGACCACCGCCGCCTGGTGCTCAGCCGCGGGCGCCGTCGAGGTCAAATACTGGGACCGCCTGCCGTTGGCCGTCCCGCTTACGGTGGGTCAGGAGCGCATCCTGATGCTGGACGAAGACGTCCGTGTCGGGCTGCCAAGTGCGATCGCCAACAAGCTGCGCGTACAGTCCGTCGGTGGGACGGTCTACCTGCGCGCCGCGGAAGCCCTTCCCCCTACCCGAATACAACTGCAGTCGGTGAAGTCGGGGGACATCATTCTGATCGACATCGAAGCACGTGACGGCAGTGAGTCGCTGGAGCCAGTCAAGATCGTCGCCCAGGCCCAGGCGCCAGAGGTGGAAACCGCACCGGGCTCAGCACCTGCAGCGACCCCGATACCGGTCGTGCTCACCCGCTATGCGGCGCAGAACCTGTACGCGCCCTTGCGTACGGTGGCACCACTGCCCGGTGTACGTCGGATGCCGCTGAGCGACTCCATCGCCTTCAGCACGCTACTGCCTACCGAACGGGTTTCGATCAAGGGGCTGGCGGCCTGGCGCCTCGGCGACTACTGGGTGACTGCGGTGAAGATCGTAAATCGCGGACCCGGCAAAGTCACGCTCGACCCGCGTCACCTGCAGGCCACGTTGTACGCCGCTACGTTCCAGCACGCGTACCTCGGCCACGCCGGCACGCCCGAAGACACCACCGTGGTCTACCTCGTCACCCGCGGTGGCGACCTGAAGCACGCGTTGCTGCTGCCCCCGCCGACGCCGGAGGCTGCCGATCATGAAAGCTAACAGCCTGCTGAAGTGGTTTGTACCCGGCGTCCTGCTGGGGATCGTCCTAATCATCGGCAAATCCTGGGTGGTCGTGCCTGGTAGCCAGCCTGCTCACGATCCCGACAAGGCAACACTCAGCCCGGAACAGGCAAAGGCCCTTGGCATCGCTGGCGACACCCCGCGCGACACCGTGGCCACGCTGATCGGGCAGGTCAAGGCGATGCGCAGCGAGATGCTGTCCTTGAAGAAAGGCAACGATGGGCTGCAGACAGAGAACACCCGGCTACGCACGCGCGAAGGCAATATCGACAGCCGCATCCAGAGCACGTTGAGCAGTGTCACCCAGCAGGTCACCGAACAGCGCCAGCAGGCCAATGATGCCCGGCAGAAGGCCGAGCAGCAACATCGCGAAACCCAAGGGCTGCTGTCCAGGCTCAAGGACCAGATCGCCGACAAGCCTACAACGAAGTCCGACGTGCCCGTGGGCTTTGGTCTCGAGCCAGGTGACGAGCAGCAATTTTCGGGCGCGCAAGCCTCGGCTGACGTGGTGCAGTGGATCGAACCGTCGAATGCGCGCGCCAGCCAAGAGGACGCCACGAAAGCCAGTGGTCCGCTGTCGACACTCACGTCGAAATTCAAGGACTTGCACGGTCTGGACAACAACGCGATCGACCGTGGCCAGGACCACTTGCGTGCCGTCGCCAAGGGCGAGCGCGACCTGGAAAGCGCCCAGGACCGCACCGAAGGTGCCAGGCCCGTCTACACCATCCCCGAAAACTCGACCTTAATGGGTTCCATCGCCATGACCGCCCTGATTGGCCGGGTGCCGGTGGACGGCACGGTGAACGATCCTTATCCGTTCAAGGTGCTGGTGGGACCGGACAACCTCGCCGCCAATGGCATCGACCTGCCGGACGTGGTCGGTGCGGTCATGAGCGGCACCGCCGCAGGCGACTGGACGTTGTCCTGCGTACGCGGCCAGGTTGAGTCGATCACCTTTGTCTTCAGCGACGGCACCGTCCGCACGGTGCCGCAGCCGCAAAAAGTTGTCAGCCGTAATCGCAGCAGCGCCCAGACCTCGGACACCGAGAAGATCCGCGGCGGCTTGGGCTACATCTCAGATCCCTACGGCATTCCCTGCATCTCCGGCGAACGCCGCTCCAACGCCCAGCAGTACCTGGGGAGCCAGAGCCTGATCACTGCGGCCGGTGCCGGCTTCGCTGCGGCCCTGGGCAGTGAGCAGACCAACACCTCCTTCATCAACTCGGCCAGCGGCAACCTAGGCCTGACCCAGAACAGCGGCAACAGCGCGTTGAACTCGGTCATCAGCGGTGGCATTGGCGACATCCGTGACTGGATCAACAAGCTCTACGGTGAAGCCTTTGCGGCCATTTACGTCCCACCCGGGGCCAAGGTGGCCTTGCACCTGGACCATGAAATCAGCATCGACTACGAACCCAAAGGCCGGAGAGTGAATCATGAAAACCCATCCATTTCGGTACTGGATCTGGATTAGCCTGCTGCTCAGCCTGCACCTGGCCGGTTGCTCCACCAGCAAAGATGAAATGCTGCCTCATGGCGATCAAACCATGCTGGACATCTGGAACGGCAGTGGCTCGGTCGGCACTCAGCAACAGCTGCAGGAAGCCCGCGGCGAACTGCGCAGGCCGGTGCTCGATCCGGAGCGGCTGATCAGCGATCAGAGTGCTTACACGCGCACGGCCGCCAACGAGATCCGCAACCAGTTCCCGCGCCTGCCCAACCCCGACCTGGTGATGTACGTCTACCCGCACCTGACCGGCACCCAGCAGACGCCGGTGCCTGGCTACTCGACCGTGTTCCCGCTGTACGAGAAGGTCCAGTACGCGCTGCCCGGCGAGCGCCTGGAAGACCTGTGATGGTCGATGACACGAGTCGCGAGCCGTCGCGTTGGAAGCCCTGGCGCGCAGCGCAACATCGGCGCGCCACCCTTGCCGATGAGGCTGCCCAGTACGCTAACAATCCCAGTTTCACCGACCACTTGCCCTGGGTCGAATACCTCGAGGACGAGCAGTGTTTTCTCCTCGATGACAATCGCTCGGTGGGCGCCGTGTTTGAGCTGCAGCCGATCGGCACTGAGGGCCGTGAGCCCGAGTGGCTGATGGCGGCGCGCGACGCCCTGGAAGACGCACTGCAGGACAGCTTCGACGAGCTCGACCAGGCGCCCTGGGTGGTGCAGTTCTTCTGCCAGGACGACAGTGACTTTTCCCCGTACCTCGAACGCCTGGAGCACTACATCGCGCCGCGGGCACGAGGCACGCCGTTCACCGAGGCCTTTCTCGCGTCGATGCAACGTCACCTCGACGCCATCGCCAAACCGGGCGGACTGTTCGACGACCATGTCGTGTCTCACCTGCCCTGGCGCGGCAGCAATCGACGGATTCGGCTGGTGGTCTATCGCTGGCGGGGGGATCAAGGTGACGACGACACGCAGAGCCCGGCTCAGCTGTTGAGTCGGACGTGTGACCGTCTTGCGGCCTCGTTGCAGGCCTGCGGGGTCAGCCCGCGGCGTCTGACCGGGCGCGACTTCTACACCTGGTTGCTGCCCTGGTTCAACCCGGCCCCTGCCCTCACCGGCGAATCACCCGCAGCGTTTTATCGGCGGGTGCCCTACCCCGAGGAGGATGACGGCGATGAACTGCCGCTGCCGTTCGACCACAATTTTGCCGAGCGACTGTTCTTTCAGGAGCCACGCTCGGATAGCGACCAGGGCCTGTGGTACTTCGATCAGCAGCCGCATGCCGTGATGGTGGTCGACAAGCTGCGCAGACCGCCCCATATCGGTCAGCTCACCGGCGAAACGCGTAAGGGCGAGGCCTTGAACGCCTTGTTCGATCAGTTGCCCGAGCAGGCCGTCATGTGTTTGACCTTGGTAATCACGCCTCAGGATGTGCTCGAGGAGCAGCTCAACCGATTGGCGCGCAAAGCCATCGGTGAGAACCTCGCCTCGACCCAAACCCGCCAGGACGTGGAAGAGGCCCGCGCGCTGATCGGCCGCCAGCACAAGCTGTACCGCGGCACCTTGGCGCTGTACCTGCGCGGTGCCGATGAACAGCAACTGCGCCAGCGCTCAACCCAGGCCGCCAACGTACTGTTCGGCGCGGGCCTGCAGCCGGTGCGCGAGGGCGATGAAGTCGCGGCGTGCAACAGCTACCTGCGCTGGTTGCCCATGGTCTACAACCCGGCTCGAGACACGCGCAACTGGTACACCCGCCTGCTGTTTGCCCAGCATGTCGCCAACCTGCTGCCCCTGTGGGGGCGCAGCATCGGCACCGGCAATCCGGGCATCACTTTTTTCAACCGTGGTGGTGCGCCCCTGTCGTTCGACCCGCTGTCGCGTTTCGACCGATCCATGAATGGCCACCTGCTGTTGTTCGGTCCGACCGGCGCCGGCAAGTCGGCCACCTTGGTTTCGATCCTGATGCAGGTCATGGCCATGTATCGACCGCGGCTGTTCATTGTCGAAGCGGGTAATTCCTTCGGTTTGCAGGGCGATTACTTCGCCACCCTAGGGTTGTCCGTCAACAAGGTTCAGCTCAAACCCGGCAGTGGCTTGAGCTTGGCGCCTTTCGCCGATGCTCGCCGTCTGATCGAGCACCCCGACCAGGTGACCAGCCTGTCGACCGAGGACTTGGATGAAGCCGTCACGGACAGTGATGAGCAACGCGACGTGCTGGGCGAGCTGGAAATCACGGCCCGCCTAATGATCACCGGCGGCGAAGCCAAGGAAGAGGCGCGGCTGACGCGGGCAGACCGCAGCCTGATCCGCGAGTGCATCTTGGATGCCGCCAGACACTGCACAGCCACCGAGCAGCAGGTCATGACACGCCACGTTCGCGATGCACTGCGCCAGGTCGCCAGCGACGCCCATCTGCCCGACAAGCGTCGCGAGCGGGCGCAGGAAATGGCCGAGTCCATCGATCTGTTCTGTCAGGGCTTTGAGGGCGCTCTCTTCGACCGGCCAGGCACACCCTGGCCGGAGAGCGATGTGACGATCGTTGACCTCGCCACCTATGCCCGTGAAGGTTATGAGGCGCAGATGTCGATCAGCTACATCAGCCTGATGAACACGGTGAACAACCTCGCCGAACGCGACCAGTACCTCGGTCGCCCGATCATCATGGTCACTGACGAGGGCCACATCATCACCAAGAACCCGCTGCTGGCGCCCTTTGTGGTCAAGGGCACCAAGATGTGGCGCAAACTTGGCGCGTGGTTCTGGATGGCGACGCAGAACCTGGCCGACTTCCCCGATGCAGCGCAGACCATGCTCAACATGATCGAGTGGTGGATCTGCCTGAACATGCCACCGGCAGAAATCGAAGAGATTGCCCGCTTCAAAAAGCTCACATCCGCTCAGAAAGCCCTGCTGCTTTCCGCGAGCAAGGCCTCGGGCAAATACACCGAGGGCGTGGTCCTGTCGAAGAACCTGGAGATGTTGTTTCGCGCGGTGCCGCCGAGCCTGTACCTCGCCCTGGCCATGACCGAGCCGGAGGAAAAAGCCCAGCGCTGGCGACTGATGGAAGAACGCCAGCAGTCCGAATTGGACGCCGCCCTCCAAGTCGCGGCGGAGATCGATCGGTTACGCGGCATGTCGTGAACACCCGAGCGTCGGCGACTTTCAAACGCCTTTCAATCAATAAAAAACCGGCATGAGTACATTTTTGTTCTCCATCGGTGATTTTGCACAACGCGCGGCCCTCAAGCCGGCGACTGGCAAAACCGATCAATTCGGCCTCGGTTTGTCCGTCGCCCTCTCCGCTCGGATCCTGGATGCTGAAAGTTGGCGCACGGACGCACACCGCTGCCGCATGTCGAGCGCTGCCCATGAAAGTGACCGCCACCACCCGATTCAGATCGCCAAAGTCCAGGAAGATTGGCCATAGCCGAGCCTTCACCGCGGCTGTACTGTTTGTCGCGGCTGAGCAGTGCTTGGCACTGACCACCCCCGCCATCATCGCCTCCGTCACTTCATTGCAGTGCCTGGAGTACCGGGTCGTCGGGATCTGCTTTTGGCTACTCTGTACACCGTTTGGCTGCACGGTGAAGACCTCACCCAAGGTCCGCCACTTTATTCCCGAGTTGGTGGTGTCGAGCTATTCCGACACCGGCGGCAATCCCTGGGGCGAGATGTCCGCACTGTCGATGCCCACGCCGGCATCAAAAGGGGGTGGCAACCTGATCACGCCTTCGCCGCAGCGCAATAATCTGTCCCGGTTCAAGAATGTTGACGGTATCGGGTATCCGGGCAGTTCGGCGCTGACGGCCCTTGCGCATGGCTTCGGCTATGCATGTCCAACTGGGGCGACGCCCCTTACGCCTTATTACCTCAGCACGCTCGACCCGCTGGCCTGGCGTCAGGCCGTTCCCGAATCCGTCTATCCACAAGCGCTCATTCCGGGCATGCGCGAGATTGGCAGTCAGGCACTGGGGAACATGTGGGGCAGTGTCTATCCGCGGCACGGATTTCTGGTGCAGCCTGACGACTTCAAAGCATCCGCCGTCATGGCCCAGCGTGCCAGCGACTTCATCACGCGCGCCGGCCAGCCGCATGTCTACCTGCCGCTGCAACCGATGCCATCTCCCGGCTATTGGCCGCCGCAGCCGGTGATGGAGAACAACATCAACAACCACCGCTGGCAATTGCTCGCCCCGGTGATCCAGACCACCTGCGCCATCTTTCCCAGCCCGACGATCCAGAGCGCCGACGGCGCCTATGCCTGGTCGCTATGGCGCCCTTACCGCTGCTGCCAGCGGATGGGCCAGACCTTCCTGTTCAGCATCGACTTTGATGGAGGCCAATGATGAATACCCTCTCGCTCGGGTTGGTGTGCGCCCTCGTAAGTGCCGTCGGCCATGCCGCTGAAAACGGCTACCACCTTGGTGACCAGGCCCAGGTCCTGGATGACCGCGTGATGTACACCATCGGCGGCGGATCGGCGACGGGATCCCCCTCCTCGCTCTACCGCCCCAATGGCCTTGGCGTGGGCATGTCCTGGCGCGCGAACATGATGTGCGGAAACATGAACCTCTCCAACACCCTGCAGAATCAGCTCAATGGCGCCACCCAAGGCTTCCAGCAGATCATGGGTAATGTGATCGAGAATGCCACACAGGCCGTGATGTCCCTGCCGGCGATGATCATTCAGCGCGCCAACCCCGGTCTGTATGAGCTGCTGAGCAACGGCGTGCTGCAGGGGCGCATCGACTTTGACCGCTCAAAGCTCACCTGCCAGGCGATGGCGGCGAAAATGGCCGACAAGGTCGACCAGGCCGGTTGGGGCGCACTGGCGCAGAACCAGGAGATGCAGCACAACCTCGAACAGTCCGACGGTGATGCTGTGATGGCGGTGAAGGACACCGAATCGAACAACGGCAACAACGGCGTCAGCTGGGTCGGTGGGCAGAAAGCCGGTGGTAACGGTCAGGAACCCATCCGGGTGACTTCGGACGTCGTTAAAGCGGGCTACAACCTACTGCACAACCGCGCGATCGAGGATACGTCGGCCGTCGGTTCCGGTTGCCAGAATGGCGCCATCTGCCAGGCCTGGTCGAGCCCCGAGGAGGCCTCAGAATGGGCCACCCGTGTGCTTGGTGAAACCGAGGTGGCAACCTGCGATGACTGCGAGACTTTGCGCGTTACCGCCGGGGCAGGCCTCTCGCCGCTGATCCAGGAAACCTACACAGAACACCTCGAGGGTCTGCAACGAATGTTGTCGGGCACCGAGCAACCCACGCCGGAGAACCTTGGCAAAGTCTCCAGTCCCTTGCTGCAGGTCTCACGAGGCGTCATCGAGGGCCTGCGCGACGATCCCGACCAGAACCTGCTGGCCCGGCGCCTGGCCAGCGAGACCGCGCTGTCGAGCGTGATTTACAAGGCGATGCTGCTACAGCGCACGCTCCTGGCCGGCAGTCATGAGCCCAATGTCGCGTCGGCGCAGCCCGCCACCACCGCCCTCAATGGCAACGTCGAAACGTTGGAACGTGAGATCCGCCTGCTGCAAACGGAGCTACAGGTACGCCAGTCGCTGGCCACCAACACCGCCAGCCTGGTCCTCGATCGCCACGCTGGCGGTGCCGACGCCTCCCGCAGCATCGATCAGCGCGATCCGGAGCCGGACCGGCTGCACCGCGCGGACCAGGGTAGGAGCACACCATGATGCTGTTTTCTGTGAAGTCCACTCTTGCCCATGTGCTGCTAATCCTCAGCGCCATGGCCTTGATGCTCCTGATTGCCTGGATGGCGCTGCAGCTGACAGGTGCCCAGCTTGATTGGTTCGGGCAGGCGCGCACCGCTACGCCCTACCTCGCCTCCTGGCGTGCCCTGCTGTATGCCCTGATCCTCGCAGGCTGGACCGCGGCATTGCGCTTGCGGCCGGCGCCTGCAGACCAGCAACGGCTCAAACGCCTGGGGCTGATCGGCTTCAGCTCAATCATCCTGGTCGAACTGTTTCGCGTGTGAGGTGCAATCATGAGCATGAGCACCAACAGCTACCTCGAGTACTACCTGTCGCTGTTGGCCTGGATCATCAACAACGGCATCTGGAACACACTGGCAGACACCGGGCTGTTCGCCGCGCCCTTCGGCGCGATCATCCTCCAGGAGTGGCTGTCCGCTCGCCAACAAGGCGCTGACGAGGGCAACAAGGGTTTGCTGTCGATCCCTCGCGTCGAGAACCGGCTGTGGATGAGTTACGTGGTCATCTTATTTGGCTGCATGCCGTTCTTCCCCTTGAATCTGTCCTCCGTGACCTTCGACGATACGGCGAGCCAACGCTGCGGCGTTTCCATGGCCAAGCCCGCCGAAACGGCCTGGGGCACAACCTTCAACATCATCGGCGAAAAATCAGCGAATGTGCCGGTGTGGTGGTTTCTCGTGCATGCCATGAGCAAAGGCATCACGGCCGCCGCGACCGCATCGATTCCGTGTGCGCCCGACATCCGTGCGATGCGCATGGAGATCGACAGCTCGCGTATCAACGACCAGGTGCTGCTGCAGGAAGTCGCCGATTTTACCCGGGATTGTTACGGCTTCTCGCGCTCGCGGCTGTTCACCAATCGCCCCGAACTGGACGAGTCGCAGAGCTACGACGCGTCCTGGATTGGCTCGACGTACATGCTTAACACGCCAGGTTATTACGACACCGATCGCTCGCGAACGCCCAGGATTGATTGGCCGTACGACGAGACCCGGGATACCTCCCTTCCCCAACTCGCCAACGGTGCTGGCTACCCTACCTGCAGACAATGGTGGAGCGATGCCACGATCGGGCTGCGTGATCGTTTGGTCGCCGAGGTCGATCCGTCGCTGATTTCGCGCCTGCGAGGCTGGTTAACCGGGCGTACCACAGGCGAGATCGAAGACGCCACCCTTCGCGAATTGGTTAGCCCGCGGCAGCAATCGTTGAGCATGGCGCCAGGGCAGGTGTTCCAGGATTACGGCAGCAGCGCCCGGGGCGGATCACTGACGCAAGGACTGAACAACCTGGCCACGAACACCGGTTTGGCCCTGGGCTCGTTCAGCAATTTCCCGGCGATGAACGCATTGCGCGCCGCACTACCGATGGTCCAGGCCTTTCTGATCATGGGCACGATCATCAGCCTACCGCTGGTGCTGCTGATCAGCACCTATCAGCTCAAGGCGCTGATGACCGTCACGTTCGCGCTGTTTACCCTGCACATGCTGACGTTCTGGTGGGAGCTGGCACGCTGGATCGATTCGAGCATGCTGGAGACGCTGTACAACCAGGTGTCTGCCACAGACCAGGCACTCTTGTCGTTGCCGACCGCTGGCTTCATGGATGGGACGGTGACCGCACAAGTGATCGAGTACGTCATGGGCGCGATGTTTTTGGTACTGCCGATGTTCTTTCTCGGCGCGATGAGCTGGGCGGGGTACAACGTGGGCAGTGGCGTCCAAACGCTCCTCACTCGAGGAACAGAAGCTGCTCAGGTCCAAGCAGAGAAGGGCTCCTCTCAGCTCATTTCTGGAGCCCGGAGGTTAAAATAGCCTGTTACCTGAGCGCCCCATTATCGTCGTACAGTTCGGGATACTTGAGTTGATGTTGGGGGTGGCTCACTTCGTGAATACGAGGTTGCCTATCAGCACTAATGGGCAGAGCCGCAATGGTCCATACAGCAATCATTCCGATCGCCAAGAGAATCGCAACAGACGCAGCGGCAAGCACAAACATTACCTTGAAACTCTGAAAGCCGATTTGCCGATACTTAAAGGGCACGGCAGCCAACACACGGGAGTACAAAATTCCCGTTTCGAGCTGATTCACCAGGCGACCCGCACGGACTACCGCACGAACTAAAGACTTGCCGAATGGGGTACGGCTGGATGTAGAAGAAGCTGGAGTAGTCATTTGAGTGCCTCCCTTTCTTCTCTGCACTCACGGCCAAAGAGTTACCAATAATTTGGATCCAAGCATTAGCTTACTCCTCTTCCGCTGATTCCCATGACCGTTGATCACCTGGACTGCGCTGATGATCGTCAGTGGGACTGCATGGATCGAAGCAGCTCATTCCCCCTAAAAACACCATTGACGCTACGTCGTTCCGCTTGATAAACCGACTGTGCAATTGCTGGTTTCCAGCACCCCAGGTAGTCATAACCTTCAAGGCTACGTCACTCTCGTGATGGTTCTCCCCAAATGCGATTCGCGTTCGGCAGCTCGCACGGTCATCGCTCCCGCGGTGATGAACGCCTTCTAATATCCAGGCTCACTGAGCCTGCGTCTTCGATGCAACCCTTCTCAATCCATTCCAGTGCTGGGAATTCCCCCGCACGGGTGGCATTCCTCCGCACCCTCTGGAGGATCTCATTATGCTGCGCTTCACAGGTTCTGCACTCCACACTGTGTTGGCCGAGGCCGGTATCAATGGCTGTAGATTGATATTGGTCAAGGACCATGGTGTCTACTTTATGTCCGAGATCGGCGAGAACAAACCGGATGGAGGCGGCCGACAACACGTAGTCTACGCCGCCGGCTGCGACCCATACGTCGACGACTTCGATTCTTGGTGGAATCGCGCACAAGATGAATTGGGTGGCGATGATTTTGTCGAGTACTTCGACATCGACGATCCGGTACTGGCAAGTCTTTACGGGACAGCAGGGTCGCTGGTGGTGGAGGCAACTTCCACCCACTTGTATCTAGCTGCCGAGGTTGGCCCGACGACAAAATCTTGAACGCCAATGTGAGTCAGTCAAATTTCCGGAGGGGCTCCTTATCCGAGCCTTTCTGGAACATCTTTCGCGCCACTCTCCAAGCGATTAGAGATCGCCGTTTATCTGGAACCTGAGGCCAATATTCTTCCCTGGAACGCACTGGATAGACACGCTTGCATGTGGTCTGGATGGGAGATTGACCCCACATTCGAACGCGTTTTAATACACAGACACTCCACGTCTCGCTGAGTGCAAAGCCCGCGCAAGATCCTCGCCAGAGGTGTCGTGGGATCAACCACCCGGAGGCTCCGATGTCCAGGATGAAACTCTTCTCGACTGCCGTTGTGCTGAGCCCTGGTGCGTGGCAACACGTCATCGACCCTGATGCAGGCAACGCCCCTGTTGGACATTCAGCACAGCGATTGGCAGCGCTGCTCAACAGCGCCCTGACTTTCGCCCCTCATGTCCTGCAGTTCCCAGTCGATCTGCCGTTCGATCACCCGCAGAGCGACGACACATCAGTAGTCGCTCACTCATCTCCATTACAGCTGGCTCGCATCACTCCACGCAGAGGCCCGACTTTTCTGCTTATCCGGCTGCCCAGTGAGATCGCTGTAGACATTGCCGCCATCTGACACCGCCAGCACATCGAATGCCCCCTCTACCCCACCGGGAACCCTTCCCGGCCGGGCAGCGTTCCCCCTTCATAACCGGAGAACGTCATGTCCGATATCTACCTGGACGTCACCAACAAAATCGTCAGCGCCCTGAGTCAAGGGGTTATCCCTTGGATCAAACCTTGGACAACCGCCAGCTCGAGTGCTGACTGCCCTTTCCCGATCAACGCCATCAGCCGACGGCCCTACGCCGGTATCAACATTCCGCTGCTGTGGGCCGAGGCACGCCTGCGTGGTTTCCGCCAGGATCGCTGGCTCACGTTCAACCAGGCACGCAAGGCCGGTGGCCATGTTCGCAAGGGTGAGCAATCAACCCTCGCGGTGCTGTACAAACCGATGAGCAAGGAGGCGCATGACGAGGACGGTCAGGTCGTTCGTGATGAACAGGGCAACATCAAAATGGTGCAATTCGCGCTACTGCGAACGCATTGCCTGTTCAACATCGAGCAGACCGAAGACTTGCCTGCCGAAGAGCAAATATACGATGAGTGTGACGACCAGCCGGCCTTCATTGATCATGCCCCAGCCGAGCAATTGCTGGTCGCGAGCGGGGCACGCATCGAGCATCGTTACGGAGATCAAGCGTTTTATCAGCCGGTGCGGGATCTCATCCAGCTGCCCATCAAGGGTCAATTCGAAGACGTCGGCAGCTACTACGCGACGGCCCTTCATGAGCTGACGCACTGGTCGGGTCACCTTTCACGTCTCAACCGCGATGGTATTACTGGCGGTCACGCATTTGGTTCCGCGGAGTACGCCTTCGAGGAGCTGGTAGCGGAAATGGGCGCCGCATTCCTCTGTGCGCTGACCGGCACCCAAGGTGAGTTACGGCACGAAGAGTACCTGGCGTCTTGGCTGAAGATACTCAAGGAGGATAAGCGTGCAATCTTCCGCGCCAGCGGCCAAGCACGGGAGGCCTCCGAGTACCTGCTAGCACTGCAGTCGGATCAAGGCACCGAGATGATAGAACGGCTAACGGCATGACTTCACTCAAGCAGCAAAAAGGCCCCAAAAGGGGCCTTTGTTTTGCCTGCAACGTCGGTCATCCGCCGTTGCGACTGGACGACCGATTACTGTAACCAGCTCTCGACAATGTCGGAGCCGTGCTCCAGCTTCCACTGCTTGAGGACTTTGTGATTGCCGCCTTTGGTTTCCACGACTTCACCGCTGTGCGGGTTCTTGTAGCGCTTGATCTCACGAGGCTTGCGCTGGACGCTACTGGAGGCGCCGGCGGCACTTACGCTCCCCCCCTTGGAAGGATCAAGAATGGTGATCACCTGGCGCAGGTTCATGCCGTACTCTTCCAGCAAGGCCTTGAGCTTTTGTTCAAACTCGATTTCCTGCTTCAACCCGGAATCGTTTTTCATCGCATCCAGTTGTTGAAGTTGCACGGCCAGTTGCGCTTCCAGCGCTTTGAATTCGGCAAGCTTAGACATGGGCTCTTCCTAGGTATGAAACAAGTGTGGGAATAGTATCTGAGACCCGCTCTTTAGCCGAGGTTTTGATCCTCTCTGCGGCTCGTCGGGTGTCCAGCTTTAACAGATCTGCCTGACTTTTCACTCTGCCAAGTATTGGCACAGGTGGCCAACAAGTTGCCAAGGTGCAGGGCTATTCCCAATTTTGAACAAGATATCGCGCTGACTACGTGGCAGCTGTTTCGCGCAACGCTTAGCAGCTGAGCGAATGGCAACGTCAGTCCCATGAATCCGGTCGACCAGTAACACGATCAACACTGCATCGGTAAGCGTCATCAGCCCCCCTGCTCCGAAAGATGATGCCGGCCAGTCTAATAGCTGTAAAAGGCAACGGCCATCCCGTTCGACCGACTAACTCGACGCTCCCGCCTTCGGATTTTCGCGTTCGCGAAAAGGACAAAGGCAGTAAAGGATAACGGCGCCAATGGAAGGGATTGCAAGGGTAAGAGGCTTATCCGAAAAGGCAAAAGGACCTCCCAGGTACAAAGCAGGTATTGCGATGATGCGCTGGTGGCTCAAACATGAAAAAGGCAACGCCGCTAGCCCCGCGCCAGCACTTGTCGCCGAAGGTTACTTCTTGCCTGAGTCATCAGAATCGCTCCTTGCCGCCGATCACCGGAAGCGGCTGCTCGAGCGCATCTGCCAATACACCGCCCTTTCCCAACCTCAGTTCGATCAGCTCTATCTAGATCCAATCCACCGCTACGCCAAGTATGTACAGCAACTACCTGCCAGCGAAAGCCATCATCATGCCTATCCGGGAGGCATGCTGGACCACGGTTTGGAGCTGATGGCCTGCAGCCTGAAACTGCGCCAGTCGTACCTGCTACCCAGCGGCGCCGCGCCCGAAGACCAGGCCGCGCAGACCGACGCCTGGAGCGCCGCCATCGCCTATGGCGCCCTGCTCCATGACATCGGCAAGATTGCCGTCGACCTGCAGGTGGAGTACCAGAATGGTGAGCTCTGGCATCCGTGGCACGGCCCCCTGAACAAGCCCTACCGCTTCCGCTACGTGACAGGGCGCGACTACCAGCTACATGCTGCGGCCGCTGGGCTGCTCTACACCCAAATACTGACGCCGCGCCTGCTCGACTGGCTCAGCGGTTACCCAACTCTATGGGGCAACCTGCTGTCGTTGCTGGCCAACCACTATGAATACGCCGCGACGCTGGGGGAGCTGGTGCTGCAAGCTGACCGGGTATCTACCGCACAGAACATCGGAGCCAATCCCACCAAGGCACTACAGGCGCCCACTCGGTCGCTTCAGCATCACCTGTTGACTGGCTTACGCCATCTGGTCAAGAACGAGTTCAAACTCAATCAGCCCGGGGCTGCTGGCTGGCTCACCGAAAATCATCTGTGGCTAGTCAGCAAGACCGCAACTGACAAACTTCGCGCTTACCTCCTGGCCCAGGCAGTAAATGGCATCCCCTCCTCCAACATTGCCATGTTCGATGAACTGCAATCGCACGGGTTGGTAGACACCACGCCAGAAGGCAAAGCGGTATGGAGCGCAACCGTGTCAGACGAAGGGTGGCAGCATCGCTTCACATTCTTGCGTCTCCAACCGAGCCTGATCTGGGCCGATGAAAGCCGGCCCCGATGCTTTGAAGGAACAGTTGAGCTCGTTGCTGACAATACCGTGCCGAGAGGTGAAGCTATCGAGTCGGCCTTGGATCGGCCACAAGCAACTTCGGCCAAGGAAACGCCAGAGCCCTTACCTCCGAACCATGACTTCGACTATCTCGATGACTTGATGGATATGTTGCAAGAGACGGTTGAGCACGAGGATGAATCGAGCGCTCAAGGACTGAAATCCTCAACTGCTTCACCCCGCGAGGCACCAGGGCTGGCCTTTGTCGACTGGCTACGCGAGGGGATCCAAAGCCATCGTCTGCTCGTCAACGACTGTAAGGCAAAGATTCACATAGTCGACGGCACGTTCTACCTGGTCACACCCGGCATTTTCCAGCTCTACGCTTCGGAGCACCCTGAGCTATCTGCAGGGGACGACAAGACCGATGCTTGGCGGCGCACTCAACGTCACTTTGAGCACTTAGGCGTACATCTCAAACGACCAAACGGGCAGAACATATGGACTTGCACAGTCCAGGGCCCTCGCCGGAAGGCTTCCCTCAATGGCTACATGTTGCAAAATGCTGAAACTCTTCTGAGCCCTGTCCCTACTGACAATCCTTTCCTCAATCTTACTTATTAACACCGCAAGGGCAGCCCCATGCGCACGTGGAGTGCCAGCGAAATAGTTCGCTGTCCCGAAAACGACCGTGTCGATTTTTGGAAAACGGCGAGTGGTTAGGGACTTCATCTTCTAGGCTCAACCGGCAGAACCGGCGATACGCCAGGCTCAAATGGGCCTCTTCGCACGACCGACGCTCTGAGCGAATGCCGTAGCAATAGCCCACGATCAGCATGCGGTTCATCAGCTCAGGATCAATCGACGGACGCCCAATCGGGCTGTAAAAATCGGCGAGGTAATGGCGCAAGTCGCTCAGATCGAGACACCGATCAATGCTGCGCAGAAGGTGATTGGCGGGGATGTGCTCTTCAAGGTTGAACGAGTAAAACAGCCGTTCTTGCCCACTCGATAACTGTCCCATCATGCTGCGTGCTTCCCTGCTGGCCAATGCAGAGATTTTGCCGCAGGCCAGACAGGGGAGCTACTTTTTCAACAGAATCGGCCAAAAGCAGTCATTCGTCACCGGTCGCTTTGCCACCTCGGAATCTGCCGCTCGTCACGCGCAGTCCGACGACTTCCTTGCCCGTCAGATGCTTGAAGACGGGTTTGCCCTCATCTACGCAAACTGCGATCTGTTCTTCACCTCTGCAGGGCAGACTCAGCGCTGGTTGATGGTCACCCGCCATACCGTGGGCGCAGTTGGCACCCTGGCAGCGTCGGTGATGGCCCTACACGGTGCCAGCAACAATGCCGTTGCCAATGTGGCTCTGGCTACCGGGCTCACGTTTTCTGGGCTGGATATCTACACCAAGAACTTCTTGTTCGCCGCAAAGAACGTCGATGCGGTACGCGAGCTGACCACCCATGCGTTGAACGTACACAGCGATGCCGCACGTGAGCAGACACCCCTGATCTATGCCAGCACCAGCGTCCACTTGTTGGACAACCAGAACATCTGCACACCCGCATCGATACTGGCCCTGGTGCGCCAAGCCATCAAGAAGGGGGACGTCAAACCCACGGTAGATCGCACCTATGAGCAACCGTTGGCAGCGAGGGCTGACGAGGCTGCACTTGCCGAGTTGGGCGCGTTGCTCAATCCACCGGGCACGCTCTCGGTCGATCAGGCGGGAGCCTTGTGGTGGCTCTACATGACGCCTACGACTGCAGCGCAAAAAAACAGATTGCCGGACTGCTGAATGATTTGCCGACCACCGGCAACCTCTTCGATACCAACCAGGTTTACCAGGCGGGATGGACGAAGGAGGCTCAAGTGCGACAAGCCTTGAGTAGGTTCAGCCCCGCAACCAAAAGCGCGTTCGCCAGTACTATCAAGAAACGCGAAGAAGACGCCAAGGCATTACACGGCGCTGCCGCCGATGCGTTTCAACTTGCCGGTCTCCGCCCCTATGGCTGCAGGACGGGTCAGTGTGGAAATCCGCTGATCAGGCTTATCAATACCGGCTGCCAACCGGCGCGCAGTCAGGCTCGCTTTTGCCCAGCACAGTGTTGCCGAACACCTCAATCGGGAAGGCCGGCCCGGGGTCAGCCTTGCGTTCGGGCAACACGTTGCAGTGCCCGGCGATAGCCTGAATCTTGTAATGTTTGGCGAGTTCGCCAGCAAGCGCCTGAGCAATCGCCAGTTGCGGACCGGTGAACCGCTGCCAATAGGTGGTCTCGAACGGGCCGTCGATAGCCTGCACATCGTCCGCTGAAACAACAGCACCGGTGTAGTCCTTGAACGTTTCCTGACCATCTTTGACCAACTGGCCCAAGTTGATGAAGTCGATCGAGACAGAGTAGCGATTGAGACCTTTGAACTCGCCCCATCGGGAGTCACGTCCGGCATGGCTGGCTGCACGGTTGGTTGGCACAAGCTGCACCACTGCACCATCGCGGTCGATCAGAAAATGCACCGAAGCCCCCATCGAACTGTCGAGCAGCGTTTCCACCGTCCGCTTCAAACTGCGGGTAAGCGTGCTATGCAGCACGATCAACTGTGGTTCGATACTGGCGCCAGCATTTTTTGTCGGCAGATAGTTGGAGATGCCGCCGCATTCAAGAATGCCATCCACCAGCTTCATGGAGCCGCCCAGACAGGCTGCCTGCGTGGCAACACTGATGGACACCAGGCTGCCGGCAATGGCAAGCCGGTCTTGCTGGGTATCTTTTTCCAACACTGCCAATGCAGCAGGTTTTATACCTTCGACCCTGGCTACTGGTAACGATGTCAGGAGTTGCACTTCTTGCAATGACGCAGATCGGCCCAAAAAGGTCTGCCACAGTTGCACCCTCTTCTCGCCATCAGACACCGCACGCAAGGCCACCAACTGTCCCAGCTCGGCATTCACGGCAACACTGTCTGCGACTGAACGTGGATCGGACGTAACCGCCGGCTCTTCCTGCAGCGGGCCAAGGTACGGTTCCAGGCGCTCGCGCACCCGTTTCAGGGAAGTGAAATGGGCGGCGCCCGAAACGAAGTCCAAGCCCCCCGTATGCAACCCCACCGTGTAACCACTTTCAGACAAGTAGGGGCCGCCGCTCATGCCGGGCAACGACAAGGCATTGGTCATTACCAGATCATTGACAGCGTGCACGCTCCTGACCATGCCCGCAGTGGTTGTGTCCAGCTCGTAGCCGTTGGGGTAACCGGCGATGTAGATGTCGTCCCACTGATGGAACTCCCGTGTGCGCAGCTCCAGAGTGGGATAGCCATTGGAGCGTTCATGCACTGGAACCAGGGCGAGGTCACGCCCCAACAGCCAGGCACAGTTGTCGTGTTCGAGCCGTTCGCCGCTGCGCTCCCTCTGATACAGCTTAATCTCGATGGAAAAGGGTACGCACTCCTTCTCCCCCTCATCTTCCAGCTCTCTGCCAAACACATGTGCCGATGTAAGGACATAGACACGATCGATCCCCTGCACCAGGAACCCACTGCCGACCGATGCGCCTGCATCCTGCGAAAAGATCTCGACCCTGACCATGGCGTTCATGCGCGCATCTGTCCAGAGTCGACGCCCTGGTTTGTCGGCGCTGACCACGAGAAAACTTACCATCACCAACAGTACACCCAGACGGCGTGCAGAGAGGCAGGCCCGACATACCGCCAACGCTCGCAGCAGCTTCATTGGGGCCCCTCATTGCGTCTGATAGAAGTGATTGACTGCGGCAATGTCCTCGGCACTCAGCCGAATCGGGCGGTCATAGATCGATTCGCAGTAGGTCATGATCGAGGCACGGTCATAGATGACGCTGAACTTGTTTGGGTGAATGCCTGTGTCATCACCCTCGTGGCCAAACGTCTCTCGGCACGCCTGCGGGGCGTCGTCGCGAAGGTGTTCGTGGAGAAAGCCTATGGCATGCATGAACTCATGCAAGGCAATCACTTCCAGGCACTTGCGTTTCTGGCCGCCACAGTAACTTTCATATGCACCGCCAAGCTTGAAGTCCAGCTGTACACGGGTTGGAAACTGCTGACGTTTCGGGTTTAAGGGGCCAGGGCTCCATTGCTTGCCCACATCGCTACGCGGCCGCCCTTCGGTGGCAGAAATGCGGATGCCCAGCGCCGCTGCACTGCACGTCGGCCAGCGTTTAGCCTGCACTGCAAAACCCTTGAAGCGAACAGCTGTCGGGTTTTCCAGGCGTTGCCTGATGATGTCCTCGACCCATTGCTTCTGCTCGGCAAACGGGGCGACATCCGCCTCCCAGCAGACGGGGATGGGTAAACCGCCCTTCCAGAGGCGGGCAAGATCGACATAGCTCTGTGGCTGCACCTTACGCATGGCCAGTATCTGCTTGTCGCTGGTCTCGGTACGCTCAGCGGCCTGCACCATGCCCAGCACCAGCGACAGGGGTATCGCGCACAGTGCCGCAGCAGGGGCGCTGGGGCGGCAATCCATGGTCAGTTCCCCTTTTCATAAGCGACAACCAACGACTGGTAAGGTGGGACATGCACCCACCCCTTGCCCGACAAGTTCTGCAGCATTTCGAAATGCAGATGCACCGTGGTCGAAGTGTCGCCAAAATCATTGGACACTAGGCCCAGATGATCACCTCGATTGACAGCCTGGCCAACCTTCACCGCCAGCTTGGACATCTGCATGTGCAGATAGCGATAGCGGGTGCCCTTGGCTTGCAGCGTGACGGTGTAAGTACCGATATCCGAGATCACGCCATCTTCGGCTGCCACGACCCAGTATTTGCCCCTGGCCCAGTCCACAGGACGTATATCGACACCTTGATGCCCCTTACCTGCAGGGCAAATGGGCGTCGCCCGAGAACGCGACTCGCAGAACGTGTCTCGCCAAGGGTACGTGTAGTTTGCCCCATCTCGCCATGAACCCTTGGCGCCGTGTGAGCCCCCCACCCCCCAGACCTGCGAATTGAGATAAGCCGGGGGGCGCTCGATAGGGAACCGCATCCCGGGCGCACGGTTGAGCATCGATGCAACGCCCTGGCCACTGCCAGACACAAGCTCGCCTGCAGGTCTGTAGGTGAAGTTCGGATCGAAAGGCTTGGCCGGCGGTAAAGGCGCCGCGGCCCCAGACTGCGCCTGGGGTTCTCCCTTGGCGCCCCCTAGAAACACGGCACTGTCGACAAGTGATGTGACGAAGCGACCGTCCGCGCAGCGCGTGTCAGCCTGCGAACGACATTCCACACTGGCCAGATAAGTAGCGCCTGCACGCACAGTGGTAGCCAGAGCGTTTTGTTCTGCCAGGGTGACTTGCGTCGCAACGTCGGGTTGCTCTGCGGAAATCGGGGGCTTCCCTGGAAGATCGGTAACTATCCGAGTGCCGCTGAATACCAGCTCGGCACCATTGCTGCTGCTCGAGAAGGTGTAGCTGGTCGGCTGTGCTACGAGTTGCAGGTCTTTCTCGACGAGAAACGACTTGGGTATCAGCACAGGCAAATAGACCTTGCCGACCTGTGCCAGGCGCGGGTCGGGTAACGGGGCCGCCGCTCCCGTGTAATTCGCAGGCCAGGTCACGCTAGCCACCCGCAAGGCCACCTGATCCTCGTCGGCCATGGCAAATGCTGGTAACACAGGGGAAGCGCACACCAAAACCCAAGCAACAGTCGATACCTTCATAACGACACTCCACAATATGACTGGTATGAGGAGGGCGTCCCACTGCACTACGACGAGGCGCGCTGATCTTCGATGGAGCGTAGCTCAACCGGATCGGGAATTTGTCAGCACACCGACTTTAGGCTTTGTACGAAAAGTGCCTGCGCGACGATTATGCTGCGTTGAAAACAGGCTCGGAATGCTCATTTATAACCCGTAAAATCGAGCGCGACTCAGACCGTTCCTTGCCTGTTTTCGCCTTGCCTGATCGCCGCTCGGCGACTTTTCGTACAAACCCTAGGCAAAACGCGCCTGCTCACCAAACGTATCGGCTTGGTCCCATTCTCCCTAACACTGGTCGGACACTAATCTGTTGTGGTCGGTCCTGGGAATTCCGAACCGGAGCCAGCGGATATTTGTGTTGCGACAACAGACGCAACAGACCCATGGGCTCATGTACCAATACAACTAACCCCTTCAAGACGTTGGCTGCTGGCTTTCTTGAAGGCGGTATTGAGAAGGTGATCTCTCACCTCCGGCCATTCCTTTCCCGTATCAACAGCATCCAGAAGCCAAGCACCGACACTGACCGGATCATTCTCGTATTTGTGAACGCCTGTGCGGGAATAATCCAATAGCCACTGAGGGTAAAGATCTAGTTTGGTGTGATTCTCTTTTCCATTTTTTTCTTTAACTTGATCATTGTAGTTATATACCTCGATTAATGTTGCATATTGTTTTCCGTTAACCGCCTCTTCAACTCGGCAGGTGTGGGCTGGAGAAAACGAGTCTTGCAACACGTGAAAAATACTTCCAAGTGCGACATCAGGGACCATTTTTTTTCGTCGTTCATCTTGAAAATCGACTCGTGAAAATAGTGTGCGAACAGTTACATATCTATCATCTTTAAGGCAAAGGTTGGCAACTATGGATGGCAGGCGTAGTTTTGCAAGATCTTCTGAGGTGAGCTTGGCGTCAAATGCGATTTTAAGTGTCGCAACCTTATACGCATATTCAATCCACTCAAGTGATTTTCCAAGAGTATCGTCTATACGATCAGTTGTCGTATCTGCTTTAACAGCTTCCGACATGAAGTGCAGATGCTGGAGTGCACCAAAGTGTGTATTCCACCCAAGGCTTTGGGCTCGAGGGACTTTACAATATTCGACGCCGCCTGGGTAATGCGACTGGGTAGGCCCATCGAAAAACTTGGCAAACGCTTTACTCCCCGTATATAGATCACCCCCTTCCCCCCACAACAACATAAGCGGGTCATCATTCCACCAAGAGCCATAAATTAGATCGGAGGTGCTGTGAAGTCTTTCAGGGTTTCTTATATACCAGTCATTTTGCGTTCTTCTATATTCATTTTTTTGTTTTGCGATTGAATGAGTCGCTGATAGAACCTGAGCGGTCCTAATAAAACCGTGTCCTCGATATTCATCAATGGCAAAATTGGTAAGATGCTCATGGACGGCCAAACCCGTTTTCTGGGGGAATAAAGCGCATTGGTTATACAGATTGATCGGAACCTGCCCGAGTTCTCCGGGTTTATAGGTCAAAATGCGTAAGCATGGGCTGATTTGAAATCCCCATGTGCTGGACGGTGCCAGAAGAAAGAGGAGCATTGTAGTAAGAAAAAATGGCTTGATTCGAGCTGTCCCCATAACTGACTCCTAAATAGGCTAATCGGAAAGGATTGCCGACTACAGTCTAACTTCGAGGTTAGCTGGACCTGCAGAAGTCTGCTTGAAAATTGTGAAGATCTCTCTGCGAGGTTAGTGGGTAACGCCTTAGTTAAGCATGCGACCTCACCAAGTGGCCGATGCTGTTGTAGATGACATAATCGTTTATTTCATTCCGCCCCGGTCAGCTCGAATGCCTACTATTCAACGCTTTTCTCGCTGCCTGGCAACAGCAAGGCCAGAACGTGGACAACCCTGCACAGTGAGCTTGGAAAAATCCTACTGCGACGCCATTCAGATCGCCACCTGCAAATTGGACGTGCACATCTATCAGCGATCGCCTGGTAGATATGTCTATGACGCCTTTACGGTGTTCCTGAATCCAACATCGATACAATGTTCCGTAATGCTTATCCCTCGACATCTATCACTATTCAGGCGCATCGATGGCAGTTTTCACTTCGCCACGCTTGATCAGTCAGAACTGTTAGCCAGTGTTGTATGACACCCCTCCACAAGTGAGTAGTGCCAACGGGCATGCAGGAATGACAATTCGTGGAGAGTGCGGCAACGATTCGTTGCCGCGTTTGAGGACTGTTGGCAGTCCGCTTGGGGTGGTTTTCTGCCCCTCGTGGCCGGCAGAAATCGGCCAGAACCGGTCGGATAGAAACGTCCGAAAAAGCTGGACCGATTCACAGCATACTAAGTACCATTCCACTCCGCCTCCCTGCCACAAGCCTCACCAATCCTTTTTGCGACATAATTGAGTAGACCGCGAACATAATCATCCTGGCCCTCAAAACCTGTGTCTTCAAATAGCTCTTCATCTTGCTCATAGAAATCAAAATAACATTCGACCTCAGCCTCTCCGAAGATGAATCTCGCCTCCCCACCAAAAAGTTTTATGTTGACAACCGTTTGATTCGAGGAGACAGCTGGACAATAGTTTTCTGGAAACAAATCAGACATACAAACTGAGCGCGGGAAGTCGAAATCCTCACCATCCGACATAATTATATAGGCACGTTCCACTTTCCTACCCCCTCACCAAAATATGGTTTCATTTGAACCTTTCTATCGCCCTAGCAATGTAGGCAACGTCTCTTCCCGGTAAACCTCGCTCATCCTCAAGGAGCTTTACACCTTGCTTATGGACCTGAAATACAGACTTAGCAATATTAGACCATTTAAACCTAACCAAATCCTCAGCCACGGAAACCGTAGTAGTTACTAACACTTCAAAAACACCCATTTCATTTTTTAGCTTATGAAGGCTCATGCTTTGATTATATTCATTCAATAAATTTTTTAGCTCATCCGTCACCTCATAATTTTTTAAGCCATTCTTACCTACTTTGTTTATCCACTGTTTCAGAGACCAAAATTTGTCCCTTGCGTCTTTGTCACTTCTAAAATCTGCGATAGCTTCCCATGGAGTTACATCTGTCGGCACTGGAAAGGATCTTATTGTAAGACGAATAACTGCATCCCTATCAGCTTCTGAGTCGATGTCAAGGTCTTCAAATGGACTCATTATTGGTACGGCATCAATCCCCTTTTTTCTCAACAAATAAGCATTGAACCTCTCATGCGTGACTTGGCTGACTCCGAGAGTATTTCTCGCATGCTGAATTGCTTCCGCGCTTGGCCTTAGCTCGTTACTTGCCTGAAGCCCAGACAATAAAGTAAGCATCTCGGATTTCAAAAGCCAATTTATGTCGGTCGTGGCGTCTTTAATTATTTTTCTATCTTCCAAGCTCATCCCCGCTGCTCCCCAGTCTAACGCAAGACTATCAAACATCAACAGCAACTGCTTCGGGTATCCCTGCGTTGCAAATGCACTAGGGGGTACAACACCAACGAACTGGCCAACATAATTTTTGTTCATTATTGTTCAGCCTCACACCTCATATACTTAAAAAGCTCTTTCTTACCGACACCCTTATCGCTGGATAGCGCCAAACATGACTAAAAGTTTCGCAACCTTTATTGTTTGAAATTAACATCTTCTTACTCCCACATTGAATCAAGAATAACGAAGGTCATTCCACAACAATGATTTCCTTAAGGTAATTTAATAGCTTAGGCGGTATTTTAGGAGGTGCCAGTCACTGATCACAATTTTGTTAGCTGGAACATTTAGCTTATATTCACCCTGACAACCCGCAGGAGGCGCCCTTTGAGTTCGTAGATGCTCCGTGAACGCCTGCATTGGCTCCAAGCTGTATGAATCACGCAGCCACTGTTGATGCATGCGTTCCTACGCGAAATCTACTGACGATCAGCTGCTCAGCAGACCTGAAATTTTCCTAGGGGCACAACTTTTCGAGTGATCCCGCTCAGGAGTATGATCTAAAACATTTTTACACAGCCTCAGCCGGGTGACGCCGGTCGCCCTAGTCGGCAGCTCCAAAGGTCCTTAGAAAGAATTTTAACGTCTACAAGGGTATAAAGTCCTGGGACTGAATTCGGCAGCGATCGGAAATTAGCCGACATTTTGACTCAACGGAAAAACCAGCCAGAAGCTCGCGCTCATCCTAAGACTGCTTAAAGCACGAATCTGACGGCACGTAGGTTGGATTCACATCGTGCCTGCTTTAACCTGCCGCTTATCAATGGGGAGATAGCAAAAATTGACTTTGGTAATTTCAGGCCACTCGCTCCAAAAAAGTGGATTTTCGAGGATGAAAAGCACCTCTTGCGATGGGATATTTTTTGTAGCTGATAGCAATATCACTCAACAAGGAAGTGTATTAGTCAGCGGTTTCAAAAAAGTGATAGAGACTCCTGTTCGAGTCGCCGGGCTGAATTTCCTCGATGATTGGTTCAATGGTTATTTGGGATATCGCTACGAAGGCGGATGTGCGATAGCCTTTGCAGGAAGCACATTGGTCGCTCAACACATCTTGAACTCTATAAAGAACCACCTATCCGACCTAAAGCCTACATATCTTGATGGTAAATACCAGCTGGCCATGCCTTGCGAGACTAAAAAATTTCTCAATGGCTATTACGACACGGACATGTTTTTGAGCCACGACCTGGGTGTAAACCACTTACTGACAGCGGCGTTTATTGCGTCTGTCGTCAAACACTCAGTTGAATCCGTTTTAATCCAGGCTAAAAAACATGACAGTATGAAGCAGTTTTTCGAGGCATACCGGGCTGATTTCATTCTGGGTGTTTGTTGCCCGGAAACTCGGAATTATCATATCTATCAATACGAAATACTCCCGAGCGCGGTTGAAGGCGCAGTGGTTTTCATGGAAGAAATTCCTCAAGGTAGAGTCGCTGTTATTGGAATGAGAGCATTTCATGAGGAGGACGCTAACACGGCTTTTGCTGAGGCCGTTGCACTAGGAAAGCGTACTGCTGAGACTATGTACGAATTCTTGATTGCTGCCATCCAAGCACAGAATGAAATAGGTGTGCAGGATATTGGCATGCCGGCGTTCATGTACAAGCAGCGAGGCATACGTCTAGAGCTAGAGAGTCGCTCGGGATAAAGCTAGGGGCGGTTATTGCAGTTAGCCGCTGGCCGCTATGGGTCGATTCTGTTGAAAAAGTCGGTTCGTCCAGACTGCCCCCATAATGACCGCTGAAAACGTCTTTTTTGCGCGTCTCTATGCGAAATCTGAGCCCCGAATCCTCTGCTCGAAGTGACGATTTCAATCTCAAGCGCATACTTTTCTACCGTGGAAACCATGGCCGACTTTTTCAACAGAATCGGTCGATAAATGCCGTTCGCAAGTGGCTGTTTTGGGTCGTTCACTGCCGATCATGGCCATGCAGCATTCTAACGAATGTGAGGCAAATGACTGCTCAGGTTGAATGCAAATGGGTTCACATTGCGCAAAACCATTTTGAGGGGTGTGATGCGGATGCTCGAATCAGTCGGGCCTAGCTGTGCCGAGCCGGATGTAGGAGTTTAACTCTGAATAAGCAGCCAGCGCCTTACATGTCACACGGTAGGGCGCTGGCCAGAATTCTATTTTGGCTGGTGTTTCAACAGAAACTGGTACGGTTTATTTCCGGTACCGGATCCGTCAAAAGACATGCTTGACCAGTAGGAATACCCGACTACACGAGGATCCTTGGCCATGATTTCCTCGGTGGCAGACAAGGCCTTCTCCATCGCCGCGTCCCAGGTATACCCATCCCATTGCTGACCATAGGCCGCAAGGCCGAGCACAATCGGGCCTTTGATGTCCTTCATTTTGCCTACTATGTAGCGCTGCCGATTACCTGAACCTGTCCTGTTGTCATCGAATGCTTTGCAGTCATCCTGGCACTTGCTGTACGCCTGCATTGAGACAAAGTCGGCCGCGTCCAGCGGTATTTCCTTAGCACCAATGTGGCCCCCATGGGTAGTAATGCCAACTGGCACACCCGGCTTCATGGTCTTCACCCGATCTTTGAAGTCAGCAAACGCCTCGGCATGGTTCTTGTAGCCGCATAACACGCTCCGCCTCCATACGCCCTCAAGATCCAGTTCAACCGCATCGATACCCCCTGCTAGTAAAGCTGGTACGAGGTCCGAGCTTGAATCGAGCAGGTCATCAACCGCTTCCTTCGTTGGTGGCAAGTAAACAGTCGCAATGACATGCATGTCCTTATTTCGAAGAGCCTTCACCAGCTTCTCAACTTGGTCCAACCTAGCCAGGGGTACTGGCATCCTCGCTTGGCGCTCCTTACTCAGGGAAGTTGGTTGTCGGAGGGGGCACTCCGTAGCCTCGACGGGATCCTTAGTCAGCATGATGTGGACTCGGCGTACGCCCATGTCATCGAGCCTTTGGATCAAGGTATCTGAATACTTCGCGGGACTCTTCCACCAAACGCCGCGTCCCTTCAACACTTCCTCAAGATCAGCAGCTGACACTCCCAAAGAGAGTCCCATCAGCAGAAGCATTGTCTTAAACATGTTGTATCCACCGAGTCGTATGGTCGACTCAGCTTAGTTCAGCATCACAGTCGTTTCAAAATGGTCTGTAGGCACAATCGCGATAGGTTCTATTAGGTTAATGCCATTTTTCTTCCTTGACGTAGCGCAATCGTACGTCTGCACTAGGGGGAACTAATACAAAACTGAGCATCCGTCAGATTGTGCCCATGGTTTTTTAACTATTATTTCTTAGGAGAAACTGTATGCGAATTCTCACCAAGCTGGGTGGTGCACTGTTGCTGTTAAGCGCTACGGTTCCAATTTATGCGGATGACTGCGGGGTGGCAGGCACGATCGTAGGCAACGTTGAAAAACGAGTTGGCGATCAAGTGAAGAAAGAAAAAGTTGATCTGAAAGCTCGATTTTTTAACGACGGTTCAATAGCAGTCCGTGCAGGGCTTGCGGTGAATCCTGACGGTGGGGCGGGCTCCTACACTGTTGGTGATCACGGATTCACATATATTGCAAATGGTCTTTCAATCCTGCGAAATGGTAAGGCAGATGGGTGTGATTTAAAGTGCTCAAAAGAGTTCGCCAAAGCTGAAGTAAAAGGCTTCCAGGCAGGCACAGCAGAGTTTTGCGTATATGCGATGGAAGCCGAACCACTTAAGGCTGGCCGTGATTTGATCTCGTGCGGGCCCGGGAGAATCATTGTCGGGAACGGTAAGGGGCGACTGAAACTGGGTGGCATGCTAGAGACTGTAACGGGGCAGCAAGTCCAATCATACGTTTCTACCACCTCTAGGAAGCACCTGGTTAATGGCACCGAGCAGCATTTGGACTCCGAATCCCTCCCAATAGCTGTTACGCCGAGGGTTGACCTACTCGGCAAGGTCGTCTGGGTGGGTGGAGCTGGGCTCACGAGTACTTTCGCCTTGATCGGTGACAAGGGGCCGGCATTCGGTGAGGGTTCCATAGCGCTTCATCAACTGTTGCGAACCGGTGCAATTGCTGAACAGAAGACTGGCCCCATCGCCAAAAAAGACCGGTGTGGGCCTGGAGAGCTTAGCTTACGTCCACCCTTTCAATCACGACCTGACCTTGTTGATGACCGCTGCCAGCCTGGTTATACAGCTAAATCTCAAAGTGATATTCGAGCCTACACCGGCATAGTAAATAAGTTGGATTTTGTGATTCTTGGACAAGCCAATTTTCCAACAATAGGGAGAGTTATTCAGGAGGAAGTTTCAGTTACGTCTATAAAGGACAAGGCGGATAAGTCGGGATACACCAAAGATAAAATTGATAAAATGCTTGCTTGTCTTGGTAACTGAAGGTTCAAATGCTTGTGATTACAAGTGTAACTGCTTGAATCACAAGCTTTGACTACATCAATGACTTAGAATGATTTTGCGCACTCATCAAGCCTAGCCAGTACCAGAGCCTCTTCTTCCTTCGCAAGATTAGCGCCTGCGGCGAGGGCATGCGGTCCCGCGCCAGCGTATGTGCGAAAGCTTTTATCAGCTTCTTCCTCTACTAACAACGCTTCTTTCAGCTGCTTTAAATCAGGATCTTTCAGAACTACCGCAGACTGAGCTTGGTATAGTTTTTGCCGAATATCTTCGATATTCTCAGATGCAGTTGTAATGCCTGCATTGGAGAGGGGGTTTACATCCTTGAGTGGCGCGACCACACCCAGCATACAGTCCATCGCTGTGCTGGCTTTCCGGTAGTTCGAGGCCTGGATCGTGAACTCATAGCGCTGCCCGTAGATCGAGGAGCCGGCGGCAATGGCTCCGCCGGTGTAAACGGTCGAGGTGGATTTAGCCAGGCCACCGATTACGCCGATGATCCCACCAGCCACTGTGGTGTCCTTTGTCACGTTGTTAGCGGTGATTAGATCGCTATGGGCCTTGAAATAGTGATCGCGGTAAATGAGCAGGTTCAGCTTCAAGTCGTGCTGAGTTTCTGGTTTCATCAAGGCAGAAGCCAAACCGCCTGGTCGGTCGGGGTTGGCTTCGCGCGTGGTACGAACAACAGCGCTCGGCTTTCCATTGGCCCCCTTTGCTCGTTCGGGCTGAAGGACGGAATCTTTCTCCGTTGGTTCATTTATGGGGAGGGGGTAAGGGTTAACACAGCCGGTGAGCAAGCTAATCGATAGTACAGAGGTTGGGCCTAAACCTAAACGCATACACGTCCCCCAAAGTTCGCTGATGTGAGTCCTGAATATCAGGATGATAGCTTAGGGCCACAATTTTGCTTATTCGAGCCGGCCACCACGCCAGGAGCTCTGCGCGGAAAGGTCGGTCAATACTCACACGCTACGGCGAACCAAGGCATCGTTGATCTATCGCTGGACAAAGAGCTTGGCAATCCAACTCTTGCATTGCCCAGCTCGAAGAGGGGATAGAGGCGGCCTCTCAAACGTCTGCCCAGGATAGTGGAATCCCGGAGGTTAATTAAGCATCTCGTAAGAGATCGCCTATGAGGCCAGTCTGGATACGCGATCTGATTACCCGACGAGACTAAGCATTAACAATCACCGTTTCTAGCAAACACTAGGTGTTGCTGAACTTTTACTCGACCCGGCGGCGCGGTGCTTGAGCAATGTCCTCATCGAGTGTCAAACGTTACCCTTGTCCAAGCTCTTTCTCTTCTCACCACCGTCATATTGGGTCGTCCTCTGCCGGTCAAAAATCAGGAGCGTGAGCAAGCGCAATTCAGGTGACTGTTGAATGCAAACAGCTGGGTAGATCTGGGTAATTGGCCACCAGTCTAAGCCAACGGCGAGATGAGCTAGGCTTCCGGCATCATTACTCAAGGACGACAGTCATGCCAGATAACTCAGATTGCAAGATCGCCACAGCGGACGCTCTGACATTGCTCCTCCACAACCAGCACGCCCTAAGTGCAGCGATAGAAGAAATAACCAAGTGGCTCTCAGAAAATGGAGTAGGCAGCGTCGCCGCTAATGCGATGTCGGCCATGGAAACGCTGGACACAAATGCTCAAGCCATCACAGATTCCATAATGAGGATACGCCAGTCTTAGATCACTCAGTGCAGTCTAAGGTTGCCCTCTGATCTGAATCGGTCTCTGATTTTATAGGCACATTTGACCGATAGTGGGACGAGTAGCGACGGCCTAGCACGACCGTCGCAATGAATGGTCAGACTTCCGTCTGCTCCGCCATTTCCAAGGCATCATCGACCTCGATTCCCAGGTATCTGACAGTGCTTTCAAGCTTCGTATGACCAAGCAGGAGTTGGACTGCTCTCAGGTTCTTCGTCCTGCGATAGATCAACGAAGCCTTGGTTCTCCTTAGCGTGTGGGTTCCGTACATGGTTGGATCAAGGCCAATGGCTGTCACCCAAGCTTTGACTATTCGAGCGTATTGCCTGGTGGAAAGATGGTCTGAGGCGTGCAACCAGCTCGGGCACAAGAAATCCTCTTTGCGAAGGCACTTTTGAGCAGGAAACTAGCGCAGGGGCAATCGTGCCGTTCCCCGCCCATGACCCTGCCCTGCGTACCCGTCATGGCTTCAGCTACCTGAAAGAGCGCTCACTGCCACCCGCGGTAGAGATTTTGAGCCAGCCTCTTACGGGCTGTGCTTGGAGATATGTGGCGGATACGTGGCGGTTCATACCCGAAGAGGAAAACGTTCCTCCCTATTAACGATGCACTCGTGCACGCCTCGCAACCCGATGCTCTTGAACACCCCGCGTTGCAGCACTCTACGTTAATTCCCCTCCCTCTCGACCAGCGGATAATCGAAATCCTCGGTGGGGCAAAAAGTGGGGCAAAAATCAGCTCCGCGAAAAAACAATAAATCATAAAAAAATCCAGTCACCGCTAAGTGACTGGATTTCTTTAAGAATAAATGGTCGGGACGGAGTGATTCGAACACTCGACCCCTAGCACCCCATGCTAGTGCGCTACCGGACTGCGCTACGCCCCGACTAGGCGTGAAACCTGTTCCTCATCTCGAGGAACGCTCAAGAATATATCGCAAGCTTTTGAAAACTGGAAGTATTTAAAAGCAGGAATTTATTTCTTGAGTACCACCAGAACATCTTCGAGCTCGGCGATCATCTGGCGGATCATCTGCTTGTATTGGGTGGTGTCGTCTTTGGCTTCATCACCGGACAAACGCAAGCGCGCTCCGCCGATGGTGAACCCCTGATCATAAAGGAGCGCGCGGATCTGCCGGATCATCAGCACGTCCTGGCGCTGATAGTACCGGCGGTTTCCGCGGCGTTTGACAGGGTTGAGTTGAGGAAACTCCTGCTCCCAGTAGCGCAGCACGTGTGGTTTTACCGCACACAGCTCGCTAACTTCTCCAATGGTGAAGTAGCGTTTGCCCGGGATGACGGGGAGCTCGTCGTTATGACTTGGTTCCAGCATAAGCCTCAACTCGGGCCTTCAACTTCTGCCCTGGACGAAAGGTGACCACACGGCGAGCCGTGATCGGGATTTCTTCCCCCGTTTTCGGATTGCGGCCAGGCCGCTGGCGTTTGTCCCGAAGGTCGAAATTGCCGAAACCGGACAATTTGACTTGTTCGTTGTCTTCGAGCGCGTGCCTGATTTCTTCAAAAAACAGTTCGACCAATTCCTTAGCCTCCCGTTTGTTCAGGCCCAGCTCTTCATACAGACGTTCCGCCATCTCAGCTTTCGTCAGAGCCCCCATACGTCACTTCCTTAACGTGGCGTTCAACCTTTGTTCGAGCGAGGTGAGGATGTTTTGCGTTGCGGTATTCACCTCATCGTCATTAAGAGTGCGCGATGGATGCTGCCAGGTCAAGCCGACTGCGAGGCTTTTTCTATCAGGATCAATGCCTTTACCCTGATACACGTCAAATAGCCTGAGGTCTGTCAGCCATTCGCCTGCATTTTCACGGATTACGTCCAGTACAGCCGTGGCTGCCACGTCTTTGTGCGCAATCAGTGCAAGGTCACGACGCACTTCAGGAAAGCGCGATAACTCGTGGAATTTTGGCATTTTGCCCGACGCGACTTCCGCCAGAACCAGTTCGAAGACGAAGACCGGACGGTCGAGACCGAGGGTTTTCGACAATTCGGGGTGGATCGCGCCAATGAAGCCGACCAGACGACCATCACGTTCGATGCGCGCGGTTTGGCCCGGGTGCAGCGCCGGGTGTTTACCTGGCACGAAAGTGAACGCATCCAGGGCACCGGCGAAGCCCAGCACCGCTTCCACGTCAGCCTTGACGTCGAAGAAGTCGACGGTGTCGCGGCCTTGCGCCCAGCCTTCCGGCAGACGGCTGCCGCAAACCACACCAGCCAGCATCGGCTCTTGCTTCAGGCCTTCGAGCTGACCCACGAAACGCAGGCCACTTTCGAACAGACGCACGCGATCTTGCTGACGGTTCAGGTTGTGCTGAAGCGCCTTGACCAGACCTGGCCACAAGGACGAACGCATGGCGGCCATATCGTTGGAAATCGGGTTGGCCAGCAGCAACGGCTCCACACCCGGATTAAACAACTCGAACTGTTTCGGATCGATAAAGCTGTAGGTAATGGCTTCCTGGTAACCACGGGCAACCAGCAGACGGCGCAGTTCAGGCAGGTCGCTACGCGCCTCTGCCTTGGCTTGCGGCGCCAGACGCGCTTGCGGATAACGAACCGGCAAACGGTTGTAGCCGTACAGCCGTGCCAGCTCTTCGATCAGGTCGACTTCCAGGCTGATATCGAAGCGATGGCTTGGCACTTCTACACGCCACTGCCCTGCCCCGGCGGTAGTAATGGTCAGGCCCAAAGCGCTGAGCAGACGCTCAACTTCAGCCGAATCCATTTCCATACCCAGCATCTGGGTAATGCGCTGGACCCGCAGGGTGACCGGAGCAATTTTCGGCAGGTGCTGTTCGCTGACGGTCTCGATGATCGGACCCGCCTCACCACCGGTGATTTCCAGCAGCAAGCCAGTCGCGCGCTCCATGGCTTCGCGCGCCAGTTGCCAGTCCACGCCACGCTCATAGCGGTGCGATGCATCGGTGTGCAGGCCATAGGAACGGGCCTTGCCTGCTACGGCGATCTGGTCGAAGAAGGCACTTTCCAGGAACACATCACGTGTGGTCGCGGAAACACCGCTGTGTTCGCCACCCATAACGCTGGCGATTGCCAGTGCGCGGGAATGGTCGGCAATCACCAGCGTATCGCTACGCAGGGTGACTTCCTGGCCGTCGAGTAGCACCAGCTTCTCGCCCTCTTCGGCCATGCGCACACGGATGCCGCCGTTGATTTCGGCGAGGTCGAAGGCGTGCAGTGGCTGACCCAGCTCAAGCATCACGTAGTTGGTAATGTCGACGGCAGCGTCGATGCTGCGCACATCCGCGCGACGCAGACGCTCTACCATCCACAGCGGCGTAGGCTTGGACAGGTCAACGTTACGAATAACACGACCCAGGTAACGCGGGCACGCGGCCGGCGCCAGCACTTCTACTGAGCGCACTTCGTCGTGCGCGGCAGGCACCGAAGCCACCTCCGGACGGACCACTGGAGTGGCATAGAGTGCACCAACTTCACGAGCCAGACCGGCGAGGGACAGGCAGTCACCACGGTTCGGGGTCAGGTCGACCTCGATGCTGGCGTCTTCCAGATCCAGATAAACGCGGAAGTCTTCGCCCACCGGCGCATCGGCCGGCAGCTCCATCAGACCGTCATTACCTTCACCGACCTGCAGTTCGGATTGCGAGCACAGCATGCCGTTGGACTCAACGCCACGCAGCTTGGCCTTCTTGATCTTGAAGTCGCCCGGCAGTTCGGCGCCGATCATGGCGAAAGGAATCTTCAGGCCCGGGCGCACGTTTGGCGCACCGCAAACCACCTGGAAGGTTTCCGTGCCGTTGCTGACCTGGCATACGCGTAGCTTGTCGGCGTCCGGGTGCTGCTCGGTGCTCAGCACCTCGCCCACTACCACGCCACTGAAAACACCGGCGGCCGGCGTAACGCTATCGACCTCAAGACCGGCCATCGACAGACGAGCAACCAGCTCGTCGCGACTTACCTGCGGGCTAACCCAACCACGCAGCCATTGTTCACTGAATTTCATCCTGCTCTCCTAAAAATTCGTTACGACTAGCGAAATTGCGCGAGGAACCGCAAGTCGTTGTCGAAGAACAGACGCAAGTCGTTCACGCCGTAACGCAGCATGGCCAGACGCTCAACGCCCATGCCGAAGGCAAAGCCCGAGAACTCTTCCGGGTCGATACCGGACATGCGCAGCACGTTCGGGTGAACCATGCCGCAGCCCATCACTTCCAGCCAGCCAGTCTGTTTGCAGACGCGGCAGCCTTTACCGCTGCACATCACGCACTCCATGTCGACTTCTGCGGATGGCTCGGTGAACGGGAAGTACGAAGGACGGAAACGCACGGCCAGTTCTTTTTCGAAGAACACCCGCAGAAACTCTTCGATGGTGCCCTTGAGGTCGGCGAAATTGATGTCGCGATCGACCAGCAGGCCTTCGACCTGGTGGAACATCGGAGAGTGAGTGATATCGGAGTCGCTGCGGTATACGCGGCCTGGGCAGACGATGCGGATCGGCGGCTGCTTGGACTCCATGGTGCGGACCTGTACCGGCGAGGTATGGGTGCGCAACAGCATGTTCGCATTGAAATAGAAGGTGTCATGCATCGACCGGGCCGGGTGATGGCCTGGGATGTTGAGCGCTTCGAAGTTGTGATAATCGTCTTCGACCTCAGGGCCTTCGGCGATGCCGTAGCCGATACGGGTGAAGAACTGTTCGACGCGTTCCAGAGTGCGGGTAACCGGATGCAGACCACCGGAGGTCTGACCACGGCCAGGCAGGGTCACGTCAATGGACTCGGCGGAGAGTTTGGCAGCCAGATCGGCTTCTTCAAACAATGCCTTGCGCGCATTAAGGACCTCTGTGACACGCTCCTTGGCAACGTTGATCAGAGCACCGACCTGCGGACGCTCTTCTGCCGGCAAATTCCCCAGGGTCTTCATCACCTGAGTCAATTCACCCTTCTTGCCAAGGTAGTGAACCCGGATTTGCTCCAGGGCATTGATATCTTCAGCGCTTTGCACAGCCTCTAGAGCTTGAGAGACGAGCGCATCCAGGTTTTCCATGTACAGACTCCAGATACAAAATAGGGGAAGAGCTTGAAGGCTCTTCCCCTATTTATGACGTTTAACACCTGGCCCCACAGATGCGAGGCCGGGTGACTGTCGGGGGTACTTAAGCCAAGGTGGCTTTAGCTTTCTCGACAATCGCAGCAAACGCCGCTTTTTCGTTCACTGCCAGATCAGCCAGAACCTTACGGTCGATCTCGATGGACGCTTTTTTCAGGCCGGCGATGAAACGGCTGTAGGACAGACCGTTGATACGAGCACCAGCGTTGATACGAGCGATCCACAGAGCGCGGAACTGACGTTTTTTCTGACGACGGTCACGGTAGGCGTATTGGCCTGCCTTGATTACCGCTTGCTTGGCAACACGGAATACGCGGGAGCGTGCGCCGTAGTAGCCTTTAGCAAGTTTCAGAATTTTTTTGTGACGCTTACGGGCAATGACGCCACGCTTTACACGAGCCATGAGTTACTTCCTCTATTCTTGACTAAAATTAACGAAGGCGCAGCATGCGCTCGACTTTTGCCACGTCAGACGGATGCAGCAAGCTGCTACCGCGCAGTTGACGCTTACGCTTGGTCGACATTTTGGTCAGGATGTGGCTCTTGAAAGCGTGCTTGTGCTTGATACCGTTAGCAGTTTTCAGAAACCGCTTAGCAGCACCACTTTTGGTCTTCATTTTTGGCATGTTCGGATACTCCGCATTCAGTTGATAAACATAATCAGAAGGCCTGCCGTGCCCTGTTGATTACTTCTTCTTTTTCGGGGCGATGACCATGATCAGCTGGCGTCCTTCCATCTTAGGATGCTGTTCGACCGAACCGTACTCGAGCAAGTCACCTTCAACTCGCTTGAGGAGTTCCATCCCCAGCTCCTGGTGGGCCATCTCACGGCCGCGGAATCGCAAGGATACCTTGGCCCTGTCCCCGTCACTCAGGAAACGTACCAGGTTGCGCAGTTTTACCTGGTAATCCCCTTCCTCCGTCCCTGGACGAAACTTGATTTCTTTAACCTGAATCTGCTTCTGGTTTTTCTTGGCCGCAGCAACCTGCTTCTTCTTTTCGAAGATCGATTTGCCGTAGTCCATCAGTTTGCAAACAGGTGGTACTGCATCGGCGGAAATCTCCACCAGATCCAGCTTGGCCTCTTCAGCCTTAAGAAGCGCGTCTTCAATTGACACAATCCCAAGCTGTTCACCTTCAGCACCAATTAACCGAACCTCGCGGGCCGAGATATTCTCGTTGATCGGGGCTTTCGGTGCAGCTCGTTTATCTTGTCTCATTTCACGCTTAATAATAATTACTCCGAATCTGGGCGACCACGCCGGGAAACCGCTTGCGCGAGAAACTCAGCGAACTGGGCGACGGGCATCGAGCCCAGGTCAGCACCTTCACGAGTACGCACAGCGACAGTCTGCATCTCGACTTCCCGATCTCCGATAACCAAGAGATAAGGAACCTTGAGCAAAGTATGCTCGCGGATTTTAAAGCCGATTTTTTCATTTCTCAAGTCAGACTTGGCACGGAATCCGCTTTCGTTGAGGGTTTTTTCAACCTCGGCGGCGAAATCCGCTTGTTTGTCGGTGATATTCATCACCACTGCCTGGGTCGGAGCAAGCCACGCCGGGAATGCACCCTCGTAGTGCTCGATCAGGATTCCGACGAAACGCTCGAAGGACCCCAGGATCGCCCGGTGCAACATCACCGGGTGCTTGCGACTGTTGTCTTCGGAGACGAATTCGGCTCCCAGACGCACTGGCAGGTTAAAATCGAGCTGCAGGGTACCACACTGCCAGACCCGACCAAGACAATCTTTCAGCGAGAATTCGATCTTCGGACCGTAGAAGGCGCCCTCACCCGGCTGCAGATCGTACGGCAGGCCAGCACTATCAAGGGCTGCAGCCAATGCCGCTTCGGCGCGATCCCACAGTTCGTCGGAACCGACGCGTTTTTCCGGACGAGTGGACAGCTTCATCTCGACATCTTTAAAGCCGAAATCGGCGTAGACATCCATGGTCAGCTTGATGAACGCGGCTGACTCGGCCTGCATCTGCTCTTCGGTGCAGAAGATGTGGGCGTCGTCCTGAGTGAATGCGCGCACGCGCATGATGCCGTGCAAGGCACCCGATGGCTCGTTACGGTGGCAGGCACCGAACTCGGCCAGGCGCATCGGCAACTCGCGGTAGCTCTTCAGGCCCTGATTGAACACCTGCACGTGGCAAGGGCAGTTCATTGGCTTGATCGCGTAGTCGCGGTTTTCTGACTGCGTGGTGAACATGTTGTCGGCGTAGTTGGCCCAGTGCCCGGATTTCTCCCACAGACTGCGGTCAACGACTTGCGGCGTCTTGATTTCAAGATAGCCGTTGTCGCGCTGAACCTTGCGCATGTACTGCTCAAGCACCTGGTACAAAGTCCAGCCGTTCGGGTGCCAGAACACCATACCCGGCGACTCTTCCTGGGTGTGGAACAGGCCCAGGCGCTTGCCGATCTTGCGATGATCGCGCTTTTCCGCTTCTTCAATGCGCTGGATGTAAGCGGCGAGTTGCTTCTTGTCCGCCCATGCGGTGCCGTAGACGCGCTGCAATTGCTCGTTCTTGGCATCACCGCGCCAATAGGCGCCGGACAGCTTGGTCAGCTTGAAGGACTTCAGGAAGCGCGTGTTCGGCACGTGCGGACCGCGGCACATGTCGACGTATTCTTCGTGATAGTACAGGCCCATGGCCTGTTCGTTCGGCATGTCTTCGACCAGGCGCAACTTGTAGTCTTCGCCACGGGCCTTGAACACTTCGATCACTTCGGCACGCGGAGTGACTTTCTTGATCACGTCGTAATCTTTTTCGATCAACTGCTGCATGCGCTGTTCGATGGCGGCCAGGTCGTCCGGGGTGAAAGGACGCTCGAAGGCGATATCGTAATAGAAACCTTCGTCGATGACCGGACCGATGACCATCTTGGCGGTCGGGTACAACTGCTTGACCGCATGGCCAACCAGGTGGGCGCAAGAGTGGCGAATGATCTCCAGCCCCTCTTCATCCTTTGGCGTGATGATTTGCAGCGACGCGTCGCTGTCGATGATGTCGCTGGCGTCGACCAGCTTGCCATTGACCTTGCCGGCGACGGTGGCCTTGGCCAGGCCTGCACCGATGGATGCGGCGACTTCGGCTACGGAGACCGAGTGATCGAATGAACGTTGACTGCCGTCGGGAAGAGTAATAGTTGGCATGGCGCCTCCTCTCCTAGTGGTGACCCCTACCAAAGGTCACGTGGGTTGGGATGAGCCAGTACAAGATCCGGTCCAGGCCATTCAATGACGAACGCCTGCCTTACAGCGGCAGGAGCCTTGCGGCCAACCGGAAAACCGAACCAGAGTGACTGGGATTCAAATCAGGGTTAATCGCACATCTGCCGCTACCGGGACTGAAGGTCCGTCGGAGCCTGCAAACGCCCGAGCGGGGCATGCTAGCACAGATGAACGGTAATCGGCCTGCACGCAATCAGACGGTGAAAAATTCCTCACTTTTATGGCGCAGAGTGAACTTGCGATATACGAGCCGCCTCAAATTGACTGAGAATCGCCACAGATATCGACCCCAAGGAGTTCCTGTCATGCGCCTTATCCATCTTTTTGCCTTCGCCGCCCCGCTTGCCCTGTTGCTGCCACTGAGTGCACACGCTGCCTGGCCAGCCGGCGTGAAAGCCCAGTACATGGGCGATTGCACAAAAGCTGCCAGCCAAAGTGTCAACCCGGCCGAAGCGAAGAAGCACTGTGCATGCGGCGCCGACGTTCTCGAGAAGAAATTTACCACCCAAGAAATCGCGCAGTTGATGGACAAAAACAATCCACCTGGTCCTGAATTGAGCCAGCGCGCGCTGAAAGAAATCTCGGTGTGCAGAGTTCAGAAATAGAGCTTTGCAGGGCGTTTTTTGAGTATTCCGGGGGCCTAAAACAGCCAAATATCGGCTGACTCACATAATTTACGCAGCTTTTACGGGTTTTTTTAATCCCCTTTTTAGCAGCGCAAACCCGCTGAAACCGGGGCTCACAGCCATTCATCGCGGTGAAAGACGTGCTATATGAAAGCAAACAACGCGTCTGGGGGGCTCCCAAACCGAACATTTCGACTATGATACCCGGGTGTGCCCAGTTGGCCTGAGCAGCACAGTACTACTGAAAATATATGTTTCTTGGAGATACACCATGTCTAATCGCCAAACCGGCACCGTTAAATGGTTCAACGATGAAAAAGGCTTCGGCTTCATCACTCCTCAAGGTGGCGGTGACGACCTGTTCGTACACTTCAAAGCTATCGAAAGCGACGGTTTCAAAAGCCTGAAAGAAGGCCAGACTGTTTCCTTCGTGGCTGAGAAAGGCCAAAAGGGTATGCAAGCTGCTCAAGTTCGCCCAGAGTAATTTCCAGGCGCACTAAAAAAACCCCGTCCATGTGACGGGGTTTTTTATGGCTGAAACAAAAGCGAACGATCAGCCGCAGTTGACTCGGGTTACCACCCGGCCGGCATCGGTGCTCAGGTTCAGGCGATCGGAACGGTACTCCAGCGTCACCATATCGGTTGGCAGCAGGAACCGTGCGCTTTGTGCCCCTGCGCGAGTACGCGCCTGCTCAAGCAGCTGCGGCGATGCCTGTTTGCCAATGGTGAACTCGGCAGCCTTTGCTTCACAGCGACTGCGACCCGTGTCAGTCGTCGCAACATCAGCGGATGCCGACTCCGTAGAGGTAGTGCTGCAACCGGCCAGCGTGGCAACGGCCAGCAAAGTACCCAATGACGCGAGCTTCCAAGGCATGAAGCCTCCTTATTCAATGATTAAGCTGAGATCGTGCGACAACCAGACTGGCGTTTGGTTTCACCGGCAGCGCTAGCACCCTGCCCGCAATCCGGACGAGCCGCGATTCTGCCTGAGCACCGCCTTCCCCTTAATCACTGAATCGTGACTGAATATGAACGACGCTCAATAGACGTCGATATAGTCGTAAGGCGGATTGGGCCAGTTCTCCTTCAAGGCATTGAAGATTTGCATGACCCAGACTTCATCGCTGGCCGCGACCCGCCCGACATAACCGGAGCCCTTGGCCCATGTTTCGAGACGAAACAACAAGCCGTCGATATCGGTACCGCCCACGACACCCGAGGAGATATAGGCAATGCCTCCTCTGGTGACCCGCAACTGGGTGTGCTCATCGTCACTGGCGCCGGCCAGCAACTGACGCACGGCCTCAAGGGTGAGGCCATCTGGAGAATTCAAATCGATCTGCACGGCGCATTCCTTGAATATTCATCAAAGACCAAGTGTCGCATAGCCCACCTTTGCTGCCTAAGTCGGCGTGTCAAAAGCCCCGCAAAATGGTTAACTCGGCACTCAGACCTCCCCGACCTCACGAGTGCCAACATGACCACCGTAAGCATCGACGCTGACATCAAGGCCAAGTGGCAGGACGGCCACAGCTCCTACAGCCCAAGCAGCACGGAAGAGCTTGCCATCATCGGTATTGACCTGTTGGTCAGGGATATTGGAACCGAAGCCGCCCAATCGTTCATCGAGCAGATATTCGAGAAACATCTGTCGGACCAAAAGGCCTAAGCGGTCAGCGGGCGGGAGTGAACCCCGCAGACAGACACCAGCGGGGCATGACGATTACTTCAGACGGGCCAGACGCTCGGTCAGCAGATCGAAGAACCCCTGGGCATCACCGCTTTCAACCCAGAAGGCATTCTTTGGCGCTTTCAAGCCGTCATGCCAGTCAACGATCGTTTGCCCAAAGGTCGGCCCTTCGCGACTGTCGACCACCACGTTGACCGAGCGACCACTGAACAACTGCGGCTTGAGCAGATAAGCGACAACCGTGGCGTCATGTACCGGGCCACCGGGAATGCCGTAGTGCTCCATGTCGCCCTTGATGTATTCATTGAGAATGTCACCCACCAGCCGGCTGGCGTTGTTGTTCAGCGCGGCAATTTGTTTCAGGCGCGCTTCGCTGGTAAGGATCTTGTGGGTCACATCCAGCGGCAGGTAGGTCAGCTTCACACCACTCTTGAGTACCACTTCGGCGGCGTGCGGATCGGCGAAGAGGTTGAACTCGGCCACCGGCGTGATGTTGCCGCCGTTGAAGTGCGCGCCGCCCATGACCACCACTTCCTTGATGCCCTGAACGATACCCGGCTCCTGGATCAGCGCCAGGGCCAGGTTGGTCTGCGGGCCAAGCATGGCGATCGTAATGCTGTGGGGCCTGGCCGATTTCAGGGTATCAATCAGATAAGTGACGGCGCTGCCCTTGGCCAGGCCTTGCCTGGGCTCATGCACGGCAATGCCCGAGAGCCCTTCCATGCCATGAACGTCCTCGGCGTAGATGGGTGTGCGCATCAGGGGCCTGGGCGCCCCCGCATAGACCGGCACCTCTTCGCGCCCCGCCCACTCCCGGGCCAGTCGCGCATTGCGCGAGGTCTTGTCCAGGCGAACGTTGCCAGCAACGGTGGTCAATGCCCGGACATCCAGTTCATCCGGCGATGCCAGGGCGAACAACAGGGCGACGACATCGTCAGCCCCCGGATCGGTGTCGATGATCAGGTCGATTTTTTGTGCCGCCTGGGCGTTCGTTGCGGTAATCAGGGACAAAAGCAGCAGACTCCTGAGCAGTTGGTGCAGTTTCTGAGCATAGCGATACTGGGCGCGCTCCTTGCGCCAGGAAAATCAGAACGCGAACAGCCAGTCAAAACGTTACCCCGGCGACCAGCACAATGTTGCAGTACGGCTGGCACTCGCCTGTACGAACAATCGCTCTGGCTTGTCGGCTCAGGACCTTGAATTGTTCACGGGTGAGCACTTCACGTCGCCCCAAAGCGCCTCCGCCGTTCAGTTCATCGAGCGTCACCAGGGGCGACGGCTTTTTATCGAAGAACTCCTGAGCCAGCACATGGCTTTCGACCTGCATCTCACTGAGCACCACCTTCAAGGTGCTGGCAAAATCCGGAATGCCATGGGTCAAGGCCAGGTCGATCAATTCAACGCCTGGAGGAACCGGCAACCCCGCGTCCCCGATGACGACCATGTCGCCATGCCCCAATGAGGCAATCAGCCGCGACAAAGCAATGTTGAGCAGTGGTGTCTTTTTCATGGGGTTTTAAACGCCTGCACATCGCTCAAGGCGGGAATCGACGGTTGCGCACCCGCCCGGGTGACAGACAACGCCGCAGCCACCTGCCCGAAGCGGATTGCCTGCACTTCATCCTTACCCGCGGCCAGCGCCGCAGCGAAACCGCCCACGAACGTATCGCCAGCCGCCGTGGTATCGACAGCCTTCACGACGGGCGCGGGGAAATGTTCGAAGCGCTGGCCATCGGCAAACAGCGAACCTTGAGCACCGAGGGTGATGATCACCTTACCGGCGCCCAAGGCAATCAGGCGGGTCGCCGCGGCTTGCGCGGATTCCAGGGAGTCCACGGACACTCCGCTCAGGGCCGACGCTTCGCTCTCGTTGGGAATCAGGTAATCGATAGACGCGTACCAATCCACTGGCAAGGGACGGCTGGCCGGTGCGGGGTTGAGGATGACCGTCTTGCCCAGTTCGCGACCACGCTTGAGCGCATGGCCAACGGAGGCATCAGGTACTTCCAGCTGACAGATGAGCACGTCCGCCGCCTGTATCACCGAATCAAAACGGTCAATGGCTGCAGCAGTCAACTCACCGTTGGCACCGGGGACGATCACGATCGTGTTCTGACTGTTGTCGTCGACCACAATCAACGCCACGCCGCTGGAACCTTCAACGGTACTGACCGCCTGACAATCGATTTGCTCGGCCAACAGCGCCCCACGCAGCGCCTCACCATAAGCGTCGCTACCCACGCAGCCGATCATCGACACCCGCGCTCCCAACCGCGCCGCAGCCACGGCCTGATTGGCGCCCTTACCGCCGGACACGGTGGAAAACGACTGACCAATCAGCGTTTCACCGCCCTTGGGCAAGCGTGGCGCCCGGGTCACCAGATCCATGTTCAAGCTGCCAATCACCACTACTTTTGCTGACATACATTGCTACTCATCGATTCTGTTTCGGTGGCGCTGTTGGTTTAGCGGCGTTCGGTTTTCAACGGAACTGGGTAAATACGCCGGCCAGCGGCGCCGTCGATTCACGGATGACAATACTCGGCGTCACGATGCGCTGATCGGTCACCAGTCCTGGCGTGGCGATCCGTCGCAAAAGCACTTCGGCCGCCATTTCTCCGAGCTGCAAGATCGATTGCCCGACCGTGGTCAACGACGGATAGACATACCGACTCATCTGGATATCGTCGAAGCCGATCACCGACAACTCGCTAGGTACGCGAATATTGCGCTCGGCGGCGGCCCGCAGCACGCCGATGCCAATCATGTCGTTGGCGGCAAAAATGGCGGTAGGCGGATGGCTTTCCAGCAAAATCGCGGCAGCGCTGTAACCGCCGGTGCTGGTGAAATCGCTTGCCAGCACGCGCCCGGAAGAGACTTCGACGCCCGCCTCTTTCAAGGCCCGGCAATAACCCGCCAGACGCATCTGCGCCACACTGGTGTTTTCCGGCCCGCTGATCGTGGCGATGTCCCGGTGGCCTAGCTCCAGCAGATGCCGGGTCGCCAGATACGCGCCGTATTCATGGTCGATGCGCACCATGTCCGCATCGACACCGTCCAGTCCGCGGTCGACGATCACCATGGGCGTGCGGACGCCCTTCAGGCCTTGGGCCAGACCGCTGTCGCCGCCGGCCGAGGCGACAATCAGGCCATCGATGCGTTTTTCCAGCAGCACACGCAGGTAGCTGCGCTGCTTGTCCGGATTGTCGTCGGAGTTGCACAGGATGACGCAGTAACCGTTTCGCTCGCAGTAATCCTCGATACCCCGGGCCAGTTCGGCGAAATACGGGTTGAGGCTATTGGGCACCAACAGGCCGATGGTCGCCGTGGTCTTGGCCTTGAGCGAACGGGCCACCGCACTAGGGACGTAGTCGAGGGTCTTGATCGCCGCTTCAACCTTGATCCGGACCTCTTCGCTGACCGGACGGGTCTTGTTCACCACATGGGAAACCGTGGTGTAGGAAATGCCGGCAAGGGCTGCCACATCTTTGATAGTCGCCATGACTCAGGTCCGCCGGCTTGCGCGTTGACTGCGATAAGTGTCCAGCACCACCGCCACCACAATCACGGCGCCGGTAATGATGCGTTTGGTTGGCTCGGTTGCCCCGATCTGTGCCAGCCCCGCGGCCAGTACGGAAATGATCAGGACGCCAAAAAACGTGCTGATCACCGAGCCACGCCCGCCCATCAGGCTGGTCCCGCCGATCACGACGGCTGCGATTACCTGCAACTCAAGACCGGAGCCCGCATTCGGGTCGGCGGCTTCCAGGCGAGAAATCTGGAACAGCGCGGCAATCCCGGCCAGCAATCCCATCAGACTGAAGACCAGGATTTTGTAGGGCTTCGGATTGATCCCCGCCAGCCGCACGGCCTCCTCGTTGGTGCCGATACCGATCAGGTAGCGACCGAACACTGTGCGGGTCAACACGGCCTGGGCGATGAATATGATCAGCAACGCAATGATGAACGACGGCGAAATGCCGAAGGCGATCGGATTGGACAACCAGGCGAACGCATCGCCGATGTAGGCCGTACGTGAACCGGTCATCTGGTACGCCACTCCGCGAGCCATTTCCAGCACGCCCAGGGACACGATGAACGACGGTATCCGCCACGCCACCGTGATCGAACCGGTGATGGTGCCTGCGAGCGCCGCGACGACCATCCCGAGCAACGCTGCGGGCAGAACGCTCCAGCCCCAGCCGAGTATCGCCACGCTGACCGTCGAGGCCGCCAGGGCCAGCACCGAGCCGACCGACAGGTCGATGCCTCCGATGATCAACACAAAGGTCATGCCAACCGCCAGCACCATCAGATCCGGAATCTGGTTGGCCAGGGTGCTGAAAGTGTCGTACGACAGAAAGTGACTGCTCAGCACCGAGAACAGCACGATCATCGCCAGCAAGGCACCCGCCAGGCCCAGGTAAGTGCCCAGGCCGTAAAAGTTGCCACTGCGTTTACCGGCGGAGGAAGCGGTTTTCATGGAAGATCCCTAGGCGCGGCCTCAAAGAGCTGCGCATCACGTTTTTGGTAGCCGGCAAAAGCAGCGGCGAGCAACTCATCCTGGGTCCAGCTGTCGCGCTCGAATGTATCGATCAGGCGCCCCGCCGAGAGCACACCGATCCGGTCACAAATCAGCATCAGCTCGCGCAAGTCGCTGGAGACCACCACCAGCGCCTTGCCCTGGCGGGTCAACTCACCGAGCAAGTTGTAGATATCGAACTTGGCGCCGACATCGATGCCGCGGGTCGGTTCGTCGAACAGCAGCACCGAGCAGTCGCGCTCCAGCCAACGGCCGATGACGACTTTCTGCTGGTTGCCACCGGACAGCTCGGACACCAACTGTGCCGGACCGGAACTGCGAATGCGCATGGCATCGATCTGACGCTGGGCCAGGGCGCTTTCCCCAACGTTATCGACAAAGCCAGCGCTCGAGATGCCGGGCATGTTGCCCAAGGCGATATTGGCGCCGATCGACTGCGTCAACAAAAGGCCTTCGCCCTTGCGATCCTCAGTGATCAACGCGATGCCGTGGCCCACCGCGTCGACCGGCGAACGGATGCTAACGACCTGCGCCGGCGTGCCCAGGGCAATCGTGCCGCTGTCGGCGACATCTGCACCGAAGATCAGACGCAGCAACTCGGTGCGCCCCGCGCCAATCAAACCGGAAATCCCGAAAATCTCTCCGGCACGGACTTCGAACGACACATCACGGACCTTGTCGGCACGGCTCAGCCCCTTGACCGTCAACACCGGAGCGCCAATCTTGCGCGCCCCCATATCGATGTGTTCGCCGAGCTCGCGTCCGACCATCAAGGTGACCAACTGCTCGCTGTTGTAGTTGGCCATCGGTTCGACACAGACCAGGTTGCCATCGCGCAGCACGGCGATGCGCTGTGCGACCCGCGCCAGTTCTTCGAGGCGATGGGAGATGTAGATGATCGATACGCCGCGCGCCTGCAGGCGGGTGATCTGCTCGAACAGCATTTCAACTTCGCGGGCAGTGAGCATCGCCGTCGGCTCATCGAGAATCAGCACATGACAATCGCCAATCAGGTTGCGGGCAATCTCCACCATTTGCTGGTGGCCGATGCCCAGTTCGCCGACCAGGGTGTCCGGGTCAATGGCATCGAGTCCGACCTGAGCCATGGCCTCGATGGCAGCCTTGCGCAATTGTTTGCGACTGATCCAGCCGCCACTGTTGGGCAGGTTGTCGAGAAACAGGTTTTCCGCCACCGACAGGGTCGGCAGCAGATTGAGCTCCTGCATGACCATGCGGATACCGAGGCCTTCAGCCTGAGCCCGACTCCCCGGGCGATAGTCCTGCCCCTGAAACTGCATCTGGCCGGTGGTCGGCGCGACCAGCCCGCCAATGATTTTCGAAAGCGTGCTTTTGCCTGCACCGTTCTCACCGGTCAACGCCAGCACTTCACCGCGCATGAGCGTCAGATCGATGCCGGTCAATACCGGTTGGGCGTAGGTCTTGCCGATTCCGCTGACCGAGAGGACAGCGTTCGCAGCGCGAACTGACATAAAAACTCTCCATGCGCCCGTCCGGCTGGACGAGCGCCGTTGCGTCGCCAGAAGGTTACTGGGTGACCGGCTCTTTGGTGATCAACTCTACCGGCGTTTCGATCACGCCATTGACGCCGCCGTCGACCTTCTCGCCCTTGAGAATTTTCAATGCCGTCTCGATGCCGAACACAGCTTGCTTGGCCGCAAACTGGTCCGCCGTGGCCAGCACGCGACCATCCTTGAGCATTGGCTGGATGGCGTTGATGTTGTCGTAGCCGACCACCTGCACCTTGCCGGCCTTGCCCGCGGCGCGCACCGCAGACACCGCACCGACCGCCATGCTGTCGTTGCCGGCCAACAGGGCCTTGGTTTGCGGGTATTCACTGAGAATCGACGCGGCTACCTTGTTACCCTTATCGATTTCCCAGTCACCGGATTGCAGGGACACGACCTTGATCTGCGCCGCTTCCATCGCATCCTTGAAACCCGCGGTGCGCTGCTGGGCATTGGTGGTGGTGGACACGCCTTCGATGATGCCGACTTCATCACCGGCCTTCAGTTGTTTGGCCAGGTAGTCGCCCACCAGCCGCGCGCCCTTGCGGTTGTCCGGGCCTACGAACGGAACATTGATGTTTTTGCTTTTGACAACGGCGGGGTCCAGCTGGTTGTCGATGTTGATCACGGTGATACCGGCATCGATGGCCTTCTTGATCACCGGCACCATGGCTTTGGAGTCTGCTGGCGCAATCACCAGTGCATTGACCTTGGCCAGGATCATCTGCTCGACGATCCGCGTCTGGCCGGCGGTGTCGGTTTCATCCTTGATGCCGTTGGAAATCAGGTCGAATTCGCCGGAGTGATCTTTCTGATAGGCCTTGGCACCGTCTTCCATGGTCAGGAAGAACTCGTTGGCCAGGGATTTCATGACCAGGGCGACTTTCGGTTTTTCAGTGGTTTCAGCGAAGGCCGAAGAGACAGGCAACGCAGCGGATGCGGCAGCCAGCATAGCGACAGCGAGAAGACGTCCAGCGAATGGCAGCTTCATGGGTTCACTCCGATCTTATGATTATTGTGAGCAACGCTTGCGCTGGCGTAAGCTTCACGCCCAACCGTAATGGAATGCCATTTTTATTGGGCGCGCAAACGTTTGCGTGAACCAAACTATGCGAACCCTGCCGGTATTTGTCAACGACCTGAAAAGTGCTTGCAGAGATGTTCAGCGAAAAACGGCATTCATTTCATGCCGTGGTGTTGACCACCGATCCCGTGCCAGAAGCCCTGTTCAGCTCTTTGATTAGACTCGCGCTCACTTGCAGGATGGCGCCGTTGGTTTCGGCAATCTGCATCTGAATGGCTGATACCGCGGTGGTCTGGGCTTCCGGACTCGGGTAGGACGCTGCCTGGGCCTGCGCCAATTGCTGCTGTTGCTCACGCAGTTGCTGTTGCAGTTCCTTCAGACGCTTGAGCAGGGCCCTCACCGTCACGCTGGTGTTATCGCTCGTTTCCGACTCGACCTGTGCGCCAGCACTCTCTCCCAAGCCTGCCGGACCGGTTTTAACCTGGGTGCCGTCGCCCTCCCTTACACCCAACGCTTTGGCAGCCGCATCCTCTGTTGCATCGCCCAAAGCGCGAATGGCCTCCGCAGGCTTCCCCCCGATGGCGATGCCCGCGGCATTCGGCAAGCCAATTGATAACGACATGTGAACTCCTGCAGAAAAAGCTCCCTTGAGGGAGCATCGACCGACGCACGCTTTTCTTTAGTCGTTAATGACGGTTTGACGCGTTTAAATCCTAAACAGGACAGCCATCCGTTTCGGAGAGCCGAACGCAAAAGACAAACATGTTCGGCAATCCGGACGCCGGACCCGAAGCCGCCTCCGACCACAAACTAAAATACCTTTATAAATCATTATGTTAGTTGTGTTTTTAGATTCAGAGTGCTCTTGGTACAGATCCTGCTCTTCTCCTCGCACCTCCGGCGTTCAGATTCGCCCGGGGCGCATCTAGATGAACCTGCATCTGCACCGTCTCACAACTAGAAGAGAAAAATAATGACATCTGCACTCAAGACCTTCGTTCCGGGCGCCTTGGCCCTGCTGTTGCTTCTACCCACTGCCCTTCAGGCCAAAGAAGCCGAAACCCAACAGAAACTGGCCAACGTGGTGATCCTCGCCACCGGCGGCACCATTGCCGGCGCAGGGGCCAGCGCCGCCAACAGCGCGACCTATCAAGCGGCGAAAGTCGGCATTGAACAACTGATCGCAGGCGTTCCAGAACTGAGCCAACTGGCTAACGTTCGCGGCGAACAGGTCATGCAAATCGCCTCCGAAAGCATCACCAACGAAAACCTGCTGCAACTGGGCCGCCGCGTAGCCGAACTGGCCGACAGCAAAGACGTCGATGGCATCGTGATTACTCACGGCACCGACACCCTGGAAGAAACAGCCTACTTCCTGAACCTGGTGGAAAAAACCGATAAGCCGATCATCGTTGTGGGCTCCATGCGCCCGGGCACGGCGATGTCCGCCGATGGCATGCTCAACCTGTACAACGCGGTGGCCGTGGCCAGCAGCAAAGATGCGCGGGGCAAAGGCGTACTGGTGACCATGAATGATGAAATCCAGTCGGGTCGCGACGTCAGCAAAATGATCAACATCAAAACCGAAGCGTTTAAAAGCGCCTGGGGCCCGCTGGGCATGGTGGTAGAAGGCAAATCCTACTGGTTCCGTTTGCCAGCCAAGCGCCACACCATGGATTCCGAATTCGACATCAAGACCATCAAGAGCCTGCCTGACGTCGAGATCGCCTACTCCTACGGCAACGTCAGCGATACCGCCTACAAGGCCCTCGCTCAATCAGGCGCCAAAGCCATCATCCACGCCGGCACCGGCAATGGCTCGGTATCGTCGCGGGTAGTCCCTGCCCTGCAAGCCCTGCACAAGGATGGCGTGCAGATCATTCGCTCCTCCCATGTCAACGCTGGCGGCTTTGTATTGCGCAACGCCGAACAGCCTGACGATAAATACGACTGGGTCGTGGCCCACGATCTGAATCCGCAAAAGGCGCGGATCCTGGCGATGGTCGCACTGACCAAAACCAATGACAGCAAAGAGCTGCAGCGGATGTTCTGGGAATACTGATACGCCCTCGCCCGACCGATCCGGTCGGGCACCCCGTGCGCCACTCGCCAGTCCTGGCGAGTGGCGCCGCTCGATCTGACAAAAAAACTTCCTTCCCCTTACGCCAAATAGAGCAAACCGCTGTCAGAGGATTCTCTTGAATTTTAAGCAGTTGCGAAATGGCCTACAGTTAAATACTGTATGCACGTACAGCTTAATAAGGATAACTCCGTGGACACCACCTCAGCCTCTCCTGACACCTATGTACGCATGGGCCTGCGCGTTCAGAAAATCATCAACTCCCCCACTGCACAAAAGGCCAGGGCAGCACTGATCTTCCGCCTTCCTGATGAGCCGGTGGATGATTGGGAACGCTTGCTGGAAGAAATCGACGAGAACGACAACGTCACCCTCGCCTATCGCGACGATGGCGGCGTGCAGATTTTCTGGGTTGTGCCGAAGGAAGATTGAGTCGATGAGTGCCCGCTGGTTTGCTTTGTTGTTTTTGTTTTTTGTCATGGGCGCGCAAGCCGATGCTCCGCGCACCTTCACCGAAGCGAAAACGGTCGCGTGGAAGCTCTATGCCCCCCAGTCCACCGAGTTTTACTGCGGCTGCAAGTACACCGGCAACCGGGTGAACCTGGCCGCCTGCGGTTATGTGCCACGTAAAAATGCCAAGCGCGCATCCCGCATCGAGTGGGAGCATATCGTTCCGGCCTGGCAGATCGGCCATCAACGTCAGTGCTGGCAGGAGGGCGGTCGCAAGAACTGCACCCGCTACGATCCGGTTTATCAGAAGGCCGAAGCTGATTTGCACAACCTGGTGCCCAGCATTGGCGAGGTCAATGGCGATCGCAGCAACTTCAGTTTCGGTTGGCTGCCCGAACAATCGGGACAGTATGGTTCGTGCCTCACCCAGATCGACTTCAAGGCCAAGAAAGTCATGCCCCGCCCTTCCATTCGCGGCATGATCGCCCGGACCTACTTCTATATGAGCAAGCAGTATGGCTTGCGCCTGTCGAAACAGGATCGGCAACTGTACGAAGCCTGGGACAAAACCTATCCGGTCCAGGCCTGGGAACGCCAACGCAACCAGAGCGTGGGGTGCGTCATGGGGCGCGGCAACGAGTTCGTCGGCCCGGTAGACATGAAGGCCTGCGGCTGAATCCAGAACAGAACACCTGAAACGACGAAGGCCCCGCGGCTAAACACCCGAGGCCTTTTTGTTTCTTCAACGTTCGCACTACCGAACGTTATTGAACGACCGGTCGTTCAAGCACCAGCAGTTCGATGTTCTGTTTCTTCGCGCGAGTGAGCGCCGCACGGACTTCATCCTGTTTGGCTTCCGCCTCGGCTTTCGAATTGAACGGACCCATCAAGATTCGTGTTTTGCCATTTTCCTTGACGATACTGGACATGAAACTGTGCTCGATCAGCCAGCCACTCAAATCGCTAACCGCCTGAGGGGTTTCACCTCGCACTTCAAGATCCCATTGCGGGCCGGACACCGGTGCGGGCACGGCGGCCATGGCCGGTTTAGGCTTCGGCGCATCCACGCTGTTGCCCTCACCACATCCCGCCAGTGCCAATATCGCGAATACCAAGACCATTTTGCGCACGGCGCTTCCCTCTAAATGCTTAAAGCGGGGATTTTAACATCCATGAATACTTCACGAGTGCCGTAAAATGGGCTCAAAACAACGAGAATCATGGTTGCGGCCTCTGTATAGTTACGCCTTGGGAATTAATGCCGCATCTGCGCGTCAGAAAGAGGCACCCAAACTCTGAGACTTCGCACTAATCTATACATACCACCGACCTCTGCACTGTCCGAATCAGGTGCCCCACATAGCAATCAAGGAGAAGACCATGCTGATACTCACCCGCAAAGTCGGTGAAAGCATAAATATCGGTGATGACATTACGATCACCATCCTGGGCGTAAGCGGCCAGCAAGTCAGGATCGGCATCAACGCCCCGAAGGACGTTGCAGTGCATCGTGAAGAAATTTATCAGCGTATTCAGGCCGGCCTGACCGCTCCGGAAAAGCCGCAATCCTGAATCCTGCTGCAGTCAGTAGCCAGCCCGTTCAGTCTGGAACCACGGCTGGCTAAAGATTCAGCATCGCCCCCCCCCTGCAAACCTCAAGGGGTTCGATACTAGCGGCAAGCTCAATGCCCTGGTTATCAGACTTTTCCGGTTTATCCCAAGGAAGGATGCGTTCGCTGCGTGATCAACCAAACATCACGCCACGCGCCATTCCAGTCGCCGCCACCACCATCAACAGCACCAACATCGCCTCGACATGACTGATCCGTGCAAACAGCTTCGCATGGGCGGCATCGACAGGCACTTTACGGGCAAGCGCTATCCGCCATTTGATCAGCGTCACCATTGGCGCAATCTCCAGCAGCAGGATCAGGACGAACAGCGTCATCTTCAAATGGAACAGCGGCTGATGGAGGTAATAGTCGGAGCCTTTCTCGTACCCGCCAAAGGCGCGCATCCCCCCGCTGATCAGCAAAACGACAGCTGAAATACCCCAGACATTGTCCGCCATCAATACACTGCGCACTTCGGCGGCCCCATCGGCCAGACGCCGAAATCCCGTGCCCCGAACCAGTACCGCCCAAAGTCCCAAGGCCAATGCCAGAAGATGAACCGCCGCCAGAAACCAGTGAGTGAGCATCGAGAAACTCCTGCCATGTCGAATTTGTGTGAGCCAGTCAGTAGTAGCCCATGAAATGGCAGCTTGCACGGCACCTGCGGACAATGTCCGGTACACAATATGACAGACCAACTAGACTCCACTGCGCTGGTTTTGAGCGTCCGTGGCAACACCAGCCCCAACCGCAACTCACTCTCACCGCATTGAACTGAGTAAACAAAATCATGTGTAAATCATGTGATTCAAGCTCTGCTTCAAACACAACAGGTCGTCGTCGTTTTCTTCAATTTGCCGGATTGAGCGCAGGCGCCCTGCTGCTGACCGGCACGCTGCCCGGCAAGATCATCCAGGCAGCCGAAAAAGCGACAGCCCCACCAAAACCACAAAATGTAATCAGTCCCGATATGGCGTTGAAAAGACTGATGGAGGGCAATGAGCGATATGTAAGCGGCACTTCCACGACTCATGATTTCAAGGCTGAGCGAGAGGCCCTGGTGTCCGGTCAAAATCCGTTCGTGGCAGTACTGAGTTGCTCTGACTCGCGGATCGCCCCGGAATATGCGTTTGATACCGCGCGAGGCGATCTTTTCTCCATCCGCGTCGCGGGCAACTTCGTGACCCCGGAAGGCCTGGCCAGTCTTGAATACGGGGTTGCCGTGCTTGGCGCACCGCTGATTCTCGTACTCGGTCATGAGAGCTGCGGCGCCATCGAGGCCGGTATCAAGGCCGTCAAGGATCAGACGATTTTCCCCGGCCATATCCCGAAACTGACCGACGCACTCAAGTCGGCTATCGAGACAGTGCTGAAGCAACCCGGGAGCCTGATGGAAAACGCTACCGCGCAGAACGTCAAAAATTCTGTCAACAGCCTGAAACAGGCTTCACCCTTGCTGACCGATGCTCAGAGCAAGGGCATGCTGAAAATCGTGGGAGGTATCTATCGCCTGGCGAGCGGCAAGGTAGAGCTGATCGCTTGAACCGCAACACACACATCACCCGCATCGGAGCACAACTCCGCATCGGCATAGGGGACGGCCTTCACAGGCCGTTCCCCTGCCACACCACCCGGCATGCGGGTCCGCACCGGGCGGTTCGAGAGATTGAGGTCAGGAGAGACGCGGTAAACCCGTTCTGTCGAACCACGCTATATCGAGCACTCGGTTGAGTTCAAGAGCGCTATTGCGCCACCAGCAGCGAGAGTTTCCCGCCACTTTGCGAGCAGTAACCTCACTTGCACCCAACCTGCGTAGCTCTCGATAGATCGTTGGACTGCGCCGCCATTGCTTGAGTTGGATTGCTCGTAGTCGGTGTCGTAACCATTCGTCCAGCTCACGCCAGATTCTGGGGGTTTACGACAAGCCGAAATATCCCTTCCAGCCCAGCATGTAGGGCCTTAATCGGTCGACAACTTGTTGCAAGCTGCGGCCACCTCTGCTGACTTCTCGCTCCGGCTTGCACCGTCACCCTTTCAGGCACGAGGCGAGATCGCCCCAGGTAAGAACGCAATCCTTCCCCGCACAACCGCCGGATTTACGTTGCCGCCCGTTGACCACAAGAGCTTCGCAGTTACATGCCCGCTCGCCCTGGTCGGCATCGCCTTGTATCCGGTTCTTGTACATCGGCTCACGGTTTCGCTCCACGCTTGCTCCCCACACTCGGTCGCCCTCATGCAGTTGCGCTTCACTTCGTTCGCTGTGGTCAGCTCACGGCGGGACTTTCACCCACAAGATCGCGCCCATGCTGGGCGCACATGCAAAGAGCCCAGCGCGATGGCTGGGCTCTGGTTACTTCCGGTTTTCCATCATTTTGTCGGCCAGGGCTCTGGCCCTCTCGATCAACAGGTTTTGCCTGTCTTCGTGCGTAGCACCACCCACAACCGGGGCTGTCAGATTGCTTTCGGCAATCAATGCAGCGCAGAAGTAATGATCCCAAACAGCCTTGTCCACTGATGCCTGCTGACTGATTTGATCGACGTTCATAGGCGGCTCCTTTCAATGAGGCAGCCCCACTAGTTTACGCCTGAATGGCAAAGAATCCGGAGCATCATCCACCGTTGTCCGCCATTCGTCGCCTGCGAAAACACTACGAGGAATTCAACCGCCCCCGTGGCTTGAGGATTGCAGAGATCGCGCTTAGCAGCGCCGGAACGACAAAGTTCTGACGCGACAGCCAATCAATCAATGCTTAAGGACTCCAGCGATACGCTTGGTCAGTCACCGGGAGATGTAACGTGTCAACGCTCAACGAAATCGCAATGAATCACGCGAGAATGGCTAAGGAAAAGGCAGCAGAGTCGACCGAACTGAGCGAGCGACACCTCCAGATTGTAGGAAGCTTCGAGGTACCGTCCATTGATGCACAACAGAACATCCCAATGCACCTGATCGCTGGAGCACAAGATGGCCACCATGGCCTTGCGGCGACCTTTGCCCTTTGACGGGTATTGAGGGAGGCGACGACCTGAACGATTTACTCGGCAATCACGGATTGCCCGGCATCCATTCAGCAATCGTCGCGCCTTTATGACCCAACTCAACAACGCATGAATGTCGGCGATGTAACGCACTGTAAAAAACTCAATGCAACAAGAAGGGCCCACCTTTCGATGAGCCCCTCCAGACCGAGCATAAGCGCCTTTCAAGCCAATGAAACCACCCTACATCGCGGTATACCTCGTGCCACGCGGATCGTTAAGCTTTGCCTGCAACAGACTCCACTCACGCTGAATGATTGAGTAAGGGACAAAGATACTGATTCTCTCAGCGCCCTTTACGCCCGGGTGATAGCTCACATCGTGCAGTGTGGTGGAGTAGAAACCCATATTGATGCCGACAACACTTCCGTCACTGGCAATGACTGGCCCCCCCGACATTCCCTTGACCGTCGGGGCATCATGGATGGCATAGAGATCGCCGCTGCTTTCATCGGTATTGATGAAAGGCGCTGGATAAACCTTGCCTTTCCCGGTGACAGTCGTCAGGTACGGACTCGCCCCCACGGCAGTTATGTTCTCGCCCACACGCGGTGCGCGCCATGACGGGTAGTGGCCGTTGGCCTTGTGCTGGATAAAGACGAGGTCGCAGCCTGTGCTGCAGCTGTATTTCACATCAGGGATGAACGGAGTGTGGCGAGTGGTGACGGCGTAGTCCTCGTTCCATTGCACGGCCGAGGCCATATATAAATACGGAAACGGAAAGCCTGAGTAGACTACAAAGTAAGAATTGTTACCAGGCCCCGACAAGTCGGGTTTTACAATTCCGTTGCATCCTGCAATGACTGCTCCTATTACAAAGTAGGCCATGATCTTGATCATGATGTATCACCGACTTAACAGGGAGTATGCGATTGTTTTTTTGTTGTTATCAGTCTTTTGTGGGCCTGTAGTTCTCTTCACCGCCTTACCTAGCTGCACACAATATTATTTATGGCTGAGATTGTAATAGAGCGTATGAACTAATTCTGCTAAGACCAATCGCTTTTTGATCCATCCCATCAAACACAAATATTTGGCGCCTGAAAAGTGGCAGTATTGAGAACAAAAAAAATGAGCCTCTATTGGCTCATTAATTAATGATGACAAAAATCACCTCCGCTATTTATGTACACCAGCACCTAATCCTTCTTGGTTTTTTTCCGAAATTTTTGATTTAAATAATAAAATGCGACGAACACCACTACTATCAAGAATAATACTCTCCAACTACTATTGAGTTACTTTCTGACCACTATGTAAAGAGGATGAGCAGCTAAATAAAATTCATGGCACATCCTTGAAGGATACGTGATGGCCCAGCTTCAAGGCCTCAGTGGCGCCCCTCATCCAAGTCGGCGCCTTTGGCATGGTGGCGTCGCATTAGTGCGAGACGCCAGACTACTGAGATCTGGCCATTCAGGCTTTCACCGCGGGCCTCACCCCATAGTTTCCGGCGAGAACTACGTAGCGACTCAACGGGAACTCATCGAGAACAGAAGCGCAACCTTCAGAACCTTGATGAAATTGTCAGGGTCGTTTAGAACCTTGGTTCGATGAGGGGCTATTTGCCCCCCACGCTCAAAGTATGAAGTCCGAAGTCGAGAGGCTCGTGACGCCGGTGATCTGAATAGCGAACTCGGCGGTGTTGTCCGCATCCGTGTTGCCGTAGAGCACGCCATTCGCAACCTTCAATTGCCCGGCAGCAGTAAAGGCGGCCGTGCTACCGATGACCGCGTTAAAGGCGTCATTGCCGCTCGTGGCAGTGTTGGCATCCAGCGTCGACAGGTCAATCTTGTCGCTACCGCGCACGAAGTCGCTGATGACATCCCAGGTAGTGCTGGTCAGCCCCGTCTCGTTGAGGGCGTTGAAGTCGAAAATATCGCTGCCAGCGCCGCCGATGAGGGTGTCCTTGCCTAATCCGCCCATTAACACGTTGGCTGCCGCATCGCCTTTCAGAGTATCGGCGTAGCTGGATCCGGTGAGATTTTCGATGTAGAGGAGGCGATCGACACCTGCACCGAGTGTATTCTGGGAGGCAGTTGTAATGTTCAGGTCGACTTTGACCGCAGAAGCTGCCCCCTCGTAGGTAGCCGTGTCCACGCCGCCACCCCCATTTATGGTGTCATTGCCAGCCGCACCACGCAGGGTGTCATTACCAAGTCCACCACTGAGTGTATCGTCACCGCTGCCTCCATCGAGGCTGTTGTTATAGGCATTGCCCACCAGGCGATCGTTCGCGTAACCACCAATAACGTTTTCGATATTGAGAATTCGATCATCCTCGTAACGGGATGCCAGGACACGCTGCTCGCCCGTGAGGTTGAGATTGACGTTGAGCGCCAATCCCTCTTCTGCGTAGGACAGGGTATCGATGCCCTCACCACCATCCAGAAAGTCGTCGCCAAGACTGCTGATCAGCAAGTCATTACCGGTGCCGCCCGATAATACGTCGTCTCCCAGTCCGCCATTCAGAGTATCGTTACCGACGCCCCCCTTGAGGATGTCATAGTTGTCGCCACCATCGAGCTTGTCGTCGCCAATGCCGCCCTCTAGCGTGTCGTTACCATTGCCACCGAACAAACTATCGTCACCGCTGCCACCCACCAGTAGGTCGTAACCATTGCCCCCCTCCAGGGTGTCAGCGCCGCCTTCACCGAACAGGCGGTCGCTGGACGAGGAGCCAACTAGACGGTTGTTGCCAAGGCCACCGAACAAGTCGCTTCTGCCGGTGGCGAACTGATTAGAGTTGGCCGTGCTCGTATTGAGGAGCAGGTTGGTCGTTGTCAGGTTGGCGACCGATACTCCCGTGAGCGCCAGCTCAGCCGAGTAGCCGCCGCTCCAATTTGTGATGACATCGCCACCTTTGTTGTCCACCGTCTCAACCAAGCGCTTGAGGCTATCGATATCACTGATCCCGAACGTGCGGACATCGAGCTTGTCCTGCTCCGCGAGACTGAAATCGATGACTCGGGTCGAGTCGTAGTAATTGCTCCCCCGCTGGGCGATGAATACGTCGCTACCAGCTCCGCCGATGAGCTCATCGCTCCCGGTGCCACCGTTCAGGATATCGTTGCCACTACCGCCTTCGAGCACATCTCCATCGGCACCACCGTTCAGGGTATCGTTGCCGGCACCACCGACCAAAAGGTCATTCCCATTCATGCCGAAGAGAGTGTCATTGCCGCTTTCGCCAAAAAGGCGGTCGCTGGATGAGGAACCTGTAAGCCTGTCATTACCCAACCCGCCGAACAGGTCGCTCTTTGAGGTTGCGGTCAGAATATCGTCTTTGACGGTCGTATTGAGAAGCACATTGGACGCGTCCAACTCCTCGACCCCGGTGGCCCAAAGATTGTTCAGCGTGGTCGTCGAATAATAACCGTTAGTATTGATTGTTAATAAAAGTTTGTCATAGTAATCGACTTCAAACAGGCGATTAAGCGTCTCGATGTCGGAGATGCCAGCCTGACGAAGATCCAGCCGATCTGCGGATACGTCAAAATCCGTGATGGTTTGCTCTATATAATTGGCTCCACGATTTATGACGAAAGTATCTGCCCCTGCGCCGCCTGTAAGGACGTTATTACTGCTAGTGCCAGCGTCCAGGGTATCGTTGCCGTTGCCGCCATACAGGTCGTCCGCCCCACTGCCACCATAGATCGTATCGTTACCATCATCGCCATAAATGGTATCGTCACCATTTTCGCCATAAATCACTTCGGCGATGTTGCGGCCATAAATTATATCGTAGCCGGTGGTTCCATAGATGGTGGACCCGATTACCGTCTTTCCATTAACTGTTGCCACTTAGACTCTCCTGTCTTTACTGCTAAAAAAGCGACTTCTGCCACAGGCTAAACTCCAAGCAGTAACTCGAGGCGCAACCCATCCTCATACATGCTCATGTCAAACTCTTGCTTAGTTTAAAAGATGGCTGATGGCAAGTTGGGGCGTAAGTCGACCCGACTTCCACATTGGTTTTGGAAAATAAAATGCCCCGTACGTTGGTGCCGTAGGGGCTTTTTGACGCCATTCCACTACACCTGACTACCCTGACCTCATTGCTCAGAATGGATCAGCAGCAATTTTTCGGCTGTTACTCTTCATGCGGCCCCTATGCCGAGATAATATCAAAACGATATCACCGAGAGTATGGACTCTGTCAAGTGGATTAAACATGGAGGATAGGAAGCGTTCAGCATCGCTGATACGTAAATCGGTCAACCTTCTGGCCACACGAAATACTCCATAATTCTTGAGCTCCACTCCCTCCTTGGAGGTTCACTTTAACAATTTTCAACGCCCGAAATGGGGCGCCAGCCTCCTATAGCCAAGAGTTGCAATCGGCTGTGGCTTCAACCGGTCGACACAACAGATTGGCCTAATCATTCAGCGGGCGTTTCGTAGTTTAGTGTTTTTTGAGGGGGCGATCAGGCTGAAGTAGGTTTACTACTGCCATCACCAGATCATCACTAGACCAGGGCTTAGTCAGATACGTAGTTGAGTAGGGCACTACTGAGGCATCCAGCAAGCAACCGGAGGTGAGAATCGTAGCGGTAGCGGGCCATTTCGCCTTCACCATCTTTATGAATTCCGCACCTTGGAGTTGACCTCGCAAATCTTGATCCACGATCACCAGTGGGCAACCGTCCGGCATGCTCCGTAGGTAGATCAAAGCGTCATCGGCAGAATCGAAGTCCACGGAAGGGACACCGATCTCGTTTAAGATACCGACTACCAATTTGCGAATTGCTGGGTCGCCCTCAACAACGGCCGCCCATCCCAATACCAGCGATAGCTTTCCCCATTCTCTGGACACGCATGGCTCCTTTATCGGGTTCGAACTCCGAAATAGGCAGAGATAACGCGTCCAGTGTAGGTGCTTTCTACGCGGCACAACGGATCCAATCGACGGCGAAACCCATAGCAAAACAGAAGGGATCGGCATGCATTGCGATCAGCCACAGTTCAGAAATGTTCGCACCAACCGAGAAACGCTTCGTCGTTTTGCAGGAAGATGAAGGGCTTTCTGTCGCCCTCGTCATACTCATTTATCGTCAGTGCATAGATGCTGGAGCCGACTCCCGCTCCCTGATCTGTTCGCATGGTCGCTACGGCCTTGTAGCTATTCTCAGTCGATCCGTAGTCAATGACTTGCGGGTCGGTGACGTAAGAATTTTTCAGGGCGCCCGCCATCAATCCAGTCCGCCTTTCTACGGTGAACTGTTTGCCGATGAAGATTCGGTTTATCAGTTTCTCTTTTACAGCAAACGTGATTTCACAGCGTTCAAATTGCCCAGTGTGAACGAAGCCTATAAATTGTGAATGTTCTGAAGAAATCGAAGACAACAAAAAAGGGCCCACCTTTCGGTGGGCCCTTCTAGACCGCCCAGCAGAGCGGATTTTGTTTGGTAGGCGCGATTGGACTCGAACCAACGACCCCCACCATGTCAAGGTGGTGCTCTAACCAACTGAGCTACGTGCCTGCTGTGAGGCGGCATTCTACGGAATTCCGGAGGGGTGTCAACACCTTTTTTCGCGCTAACCCTATGAATATGCAAAATATTTAATTTTGCCGGTGCAAATAAGATTTTCCGGGTGGCTGGCGAGCCATTTTCAACTCGGGTAGGATCAACGCACTCGTAAAATATATTAAACAGAGGCTGCCGGATGGCTAATACTCCCTACCCCGAGTCCTACTACGCCGCATCGGCCAATGCGGTTCCGCCGCGCCCGGCGTTGCAGGATGACGTCGAGACCGATGTCTGTGTGATTGGCGCCGGTTATACGGGGCTGTCCTCTGCCCTGTTCTTGCTGGAGAACGGCTTCAAGGTCACGGTGCTCGAAGCCGCCAGGGTGGGTTTCGGGGCGTCCGGGCGTAATGGCGGGCAGATCGTTAACAGCTATAGCCGCGACATCGATGTCATCGAGCGCACCGTTGGCCCCAAACAAGCCCAGTTGCTGGGACAGATGGCCTTTGAAGGTGGCCGGATCATTCGTGAGCGGGTCGCCAAGTACAACATCCAGTGCGATCTGAAGGACGGTGGCGTGTTCGCCGCCATGACCGCCAAGCAGATGGGTCATCTGGAGTCGCAGAAGCGCCTGTGGGAGCGATTCGGTCATACCCAGCTCGAGTTGATGGATCAACGCCGCATCCGCGAAGTCGTTGCGTGCGATCAATATGTCGGCGGCATGCTCGACATGAGTGGCGGCCACATTCATCCGCTCAACCTGGCGCTGGGTGAAGCCGCGGCGGTCGAATCCCTGGGCGGGACGATCTATGAACAGTCGCCGGCCGTACGTATCGAGCGCGGTGCCAATCCGGTCGTGCACACGCCGCAAGGCAAGGTCAGGGCCAAATTCATCATCGTCGCCGGCAACGCTTATCTGGGCAATCTGGTGCCGGAGCTGGCCGCCAAGTCGATGCCTTGCGGCACTCAAGTGATTACCACCGAGCCACTGGGCGAAGAACTGGCCAAGACCCTGCTGCCTCAGGATTACTGCGTCGAAGACTGCAATTACCTGCTCGACTACTACCGCCTCAGCGGAGACAAGCGCCTGATCTTCGGTGGTGGCGTGGTGTACGGTGCGCGGGATCCGGCGAACATCGAAGCGATCATTCGACCGAAGATGCTCAAGGCATTCCCGCAGCTCAAGGACGTGAAGATCGATTTCGCCTGGACCGGCAACTTCCTGCTGACCCTGTCGCGCCTGCCCCAGGTCGGGCGGCTGGGCGACAACATCTACTACTCCCAGGGCTGCAGCGGCCATGGCGTGACCTACACGCACCTGGCGGGCAAAGTGCTGGCCGAAGCCCTACGCGGCCAGGCCGAGCGTTTTGACGCTTTTGCCGACCTGCCCCACTACCCGTTTCCCGGAGGACAAATGTTGCGTACGCCGTTCGCGGCGCTGGGTGCCTGGTACTACGGATTGCGCGACAAGTTCGGCATGTGACCGACAGATGCAAAAAGGGCCACCATGCATGTGACCCACTGTAGGAGCGAGCTTGCTCGCGATGGACTCAAGAGCGCTGCGCTTAGTCAGTAAACTCGCGGCATCGTTAACGACCATCGCGAGCAAGCTCGCTCCTACAGTGGGTCACGCACAGGGTGGCCCTTTTTTGTTCAGCGGTGTTTTACAACCGGTCCCGAGCGATACCGCTTCGAATCCGCAGGATATCGGCCAATACCGCCAGAGCGATTTCCGCTGGCGTCTTGCTGCCCAGGTTCAGCCCGATCGGCGCGTGAATCCGCCCCAACTCGACATCCCCCAGACCACCGATGCGCCGCAAGCGCTCGAAGCGCTTTTGCGAGGTCTGCATGGAGCCCATCACGCCGATATAGAACGCCTCGGTGCGCACCGCCTCCATCATCGCCAAGTCATCGATACGTGGATCGTGGGTCAACGCCACCACCGCGGTATCGCTGTGACAACCACCATCGGCGATGAACACCGACGGCAGCTGACGACGAATCTCTACGTTTTCCAGCACGACGCCTTCCAGCACTTCGTCCCGCGGGTCACACAGAATCACCTCGAAGCCCAGGCCCACTGCAAACTCCGCACAGGCCTGAGCGACACTGGAGTACCCGGCCAGCAGCAAGCGCTGGGCCGCGCCAACGCGCACACGCACCCGGTCGATTTCACGCTCGATACGCACACCCTGCTCACGATCATCGAACAGACTGCGCGCACCGCTCTGCAGATCGACTTCACGGATCAACCGACGCCGGCCCAACAGTGCCGACTCCAGCTCCCGAAGATGCGCTTGTACGTCACATTCGGCATCCAGCCTCTCGACCAGCACATCGAGCACCCCGCCGCATGGCAGGCTGACGCGCGAGCGCGGATCGTCACCTTCGCCGTAACGAACAACGCTGACCGGTTCCAGAAACGCGCCCTCGGCGACTCGCTCGAGAAAGTCTTCCTCGACACAGCCACCGGACAGCGAACCAATCCATTGCCCTCCAGCGTTCACCGCCAGCAGCGAACCCGGTGCGCGCGGCGCCGAGCCGTAAGTGGCCAGCACCGTACACAGCCAGATGCGCTGACCGGCCGCCGACCACTCCAGCGCCCGGCGCACCACTTGCAGATCCAAATGCTGCATATCAGTGGGCCTTGTGCTCGAGCGGCGGCGCATCGGCCCGCAACTTTTGCACGTCATTCACAGCCAGATCATTCGGCTGACCGCCCCAGCCCTGACGCAGGTAGTTCAGCAGATCCGTGAGTTGCTCGTCGCTCAACTTCTTGGCGAACCCTGGCATCGGCTGCATGTGCTCGAACCCGGAGAACTTCTGCTCACCGATCCCGTCGTCGATGACCCGTACCAGGTTGCGTGGATCTTCCAGACGCAGCGTGGTGTTGCCGCGCATGGCCACGGCGATGTGCGGCTTGCCTTCGCCACCTGGCGCGTGGCAACCGGCGCAGACATTCAAATATTCCTGACGGCCGCGCTGGGCACTTGGGCTCAGTTTGTCCAACGGCACTTCAGTGAGCACTTTCGCCGCGGGTGGCTGATCGCCGAGCAGGAAAGTCGCCATCGCCGCCAGATCCGGATCGCTGAGACCCTGGGTGCTGTTGTGGAACACCGGGAACATCTCGTTGAACATCGTGCCTTGGGCGCTCATCCCGTGCTTGAGGAACGAGCTCAGGTCCTGATGATTCCAGCCACGGGCCGCCAGGTCAGTGGCCAGCAGGCTCGGCGCCAGATAACCATTGAGAATGCCACCGGTCATGCGTTTGTCCTGCTGCATCGCACCGGGCAAGCCGCGTGGTGTGTGGCACTCGCCACAGTGACCCAGCACGTCGACCATGTACTGGCCGCGCTTCCAGGCTTCGCTCTTACCCTCGGCAGGCTCCAGCTTCACGTCCTTGCCGTACATCATGTTCCAGCCCATCAGGCCCAGGCGCACGTTGAACGGGAAGCTCAGGCTGGTGACCGGCGCCGCACGCTCGATTGGCTCGACGGTTTTCAGGTAGGCATGAATCGCGTCGGAATCTGCTCGCGGCATCAGGTGATACGAGGTGTAGGGCATCGCCGGATACAGGTTCGCGCCATCACGGCGCTTGCCTTCGGTCAGCGCGGCGAAGAACTCGTCATCGCTGTACAGGCCGATGCCGTGCTCTTTGCTCGGGGTAATGTTGGTGCCGTAGATCGTGCCGAACGGCGACACGATCGGCAGACCGCCCGCATAGGGCGCGCCACCCGGCGCGGTGTGGCAGGCCATGCAGTCGGCAGCGCGGGCGAGGTATTCGCCTTGCTTGACCTGCGCATCATCCGCGTGAACCGCCACCACAGGCGCAGCCAGACCAACCGCCAACGCCAGGCGGCTAAGTAGAAGCTTCATGCTTAACCCTCCTTGACCAGGCCGAGATCGGTCAGCACGTTGCGGGTGGCGCTGTAGTAGCGCACGTACCCGGTGCAACGGCAGATGTGATGACCGAGGCTGTCCTCGATGACTTTTTCCAGCTGGCTTTTGACGATCGGCTGACGCTGCAGCTTTTCCACCAGCACGGTCGCGGCATTGACGAAACCCGGTGCGCAGTAGCTGCACTGGAAGGCGAATTCGTCGACGAAGCGCTGCTGGATCGGGTTCAGCTCGGTGACCTTGCCCTGCTCGTCGCGGGTCGCATGGCCTTCGATGGTCCGTACTTTCTTGCCTTCGAAGTAGTGCGCGCCAGTGATGCAGGTGCGTACTTCCTCGCTGGTGCCGTCCGGGTTGTCGACGATCACCACGCAGGCGTGGCAGATGCCCTGGCCGCAGCCCAGGCGCGAACCGGTAAGGTTCTTGTACTCGTGCAGGTAGTCGATCATCGGCAGGTCATCAGGGATGTCCACCGGGCCGACGGATTGACCGTTGAGGGTCAGTTGAAGCGGACGGTTAGCCATTGAGGGCCTCCTTGATGCGTGCAGAAGTGATAGGCAGGTCGCGGACACGTTTACCGATGGCATGGGCCACGGCGTTACCAATGGCGCCAACCACCGGGATCATCACCACTTCGGCGATGCCCTTGGACGGGTCACTTGGCGACAGTGGCGGCAGGATGTCCGCTGTCTGTTTCCACACGGCAACGTGACGCGCCATCGGCAGGCGGTAACGGTTGAAGTTCCAGTCACCCTCCCCCGGCCCGCCTTCGTACAGCGGCATCTCTTCCATCAACGCATGACCGATGCCCATGGCGATGCCGCCTTCGAGCTGGCCCTTGACCAGTTCTTCCACCAGCACCCGACCGCACTCGACCCACGAGTGATGATTGAGCACCGACACTTCGTTCGAACCCTTGTTGACCTTGACTTCCACCAGCGTCGCGACCGGGCTGTAGTACGTCACCGCCGCGTTGTTCAGCTGGGTTGCCGGGTAGGCGATGTTCTGCCGGTCCAGCAGATGGAAACCGGCGCTGTTCATCTGCGCCTTCTTCGCATTCGGGGCACCGTCGCCGTACTTCACGGCCAGGCCGTCGAGCGGCAAGCGCTCACGCACGCCGTCGATGCTGTACTCGGCCTCAGCCCAACTCCAGCGGTTGAAACCGTGCACGGTGGCACCGCTCACCAGGCCACGTTCGTGAACACGCTTGGCCAGCATGGCGAACGGCAGTGGCTCCATGCCGTTGGCGGTGAGCTTGCCGTCGACCCAATGGGCGTCTTCGCGGCGCACCACGTAAGGGTTGGCCTGACCGCCGTAAGGGCCTTGGCGCCAGATTTCCATGGCCGCCGGCCACAAACCGTGATTGAACAGCACACGCGCCGCTTCACGGGTGGCGTGGCTGAAGTAGTACGCCGAGTTGGTGGCCGACGAAGCCGAAGCCACCTTGCCGACCCAGCGTGGATTGCGCAGGAAGTTGTCCTGCTCGGCCTGGCTCATGATGTACGGGTTGCCGCCACTGATCAGCTGCAACTCTTTCCATTCGGTTTCGCCGGTCTTCACTTCGTGCGCCGGGATACCGAGGAAATCGGCCACGACCATGGCCTGCGAGGTGGACATGCCGGTGCCGATTTCGATACCGATGTGGCGCAGGCTGATGCGGCCTTCGGCGGTGAATTCAATGCTGGCCATCGGCGCTTCGGAACCGGTGCCGAAGTCTTTCTGGCAGATGGCGAAACCCACGCCGTACCAGTTGTCCGGATCGGCGGCTTCGCGCTGCTTTTTGATCGCGTCGCGTTTTTTCCAGGTGTCGTGGACGGCCGCCTTGTCGAGAATCTCGTGCAGGCGCAAGGCACCGGCCGGGATCGCGCCCTGGGTGTTTTTCATGCCCGAGCGCAGTGCGTTTTTACGACGCAGCTCAATGGCATCGACACCGAGGCGATCGGCGATTTCGTCGACCATCATTTCGGTCGACGCCATGCTCTGCAGGGTGCCATAGCCACGCATCGACCCGGCTTCTACCGCGCGGGAATGGTAAGCGGTGACCTGCAGGTCGTTCTGCGGCATGTAGTAGATCGATTGCGCGGCCGTGGCACCCACCGCAGCCACCGACGGGCTGTAGTTGATTCGCCCGCCACCGTCGACGCTCATTTCAGCGCGGAAGATCTTGAAGCTGTGGTCGTTCTTGTCCACTGCCAATTGGTAGCGAATGTCGAACGGGTGACGCTTGATGCCGCTCTGGAACTGCTCATAGCGGTCGTTGGCCAGGCGCACCGGCACACCGGCGCCGTACAACGCCGCCAACGCAGCGTAGTAGACGAAAATGTTGTGGTCTTTGGAGCCGTAGCCAACGGTGTAACCCGGGTGCATGTTCAGGTTGGCCAGGCCGAAACGCGACGGCGCGATCATCTTCGCGGTTTCGGTCGCGGCTTCCAGCGGACACTGGGTGGCGACGACGAAATGCAGGGTCTTGGTGGCCGGGTCGTACCAGCCGTTGCCGTTGTCCGGCTCCAGGGCGGCCGGCTCGATCGACGGCGTCTTGTAGCGCTCGTCGAACACCAGCCAGTTATCCGGCGGCGTATCGATCTGCTGCTTCATGCGGTCGGCGTAGAACAACCCGCGCTCGGTCAGGTTGCCGTGCAGGTTCGGCTGGGAGTTCCACACCGGACGACGGTTTTTCAGCATCGGGAACAGGATCGAATCCTTGAGGCTGGCGAACTCATCTTCGTCGGCCGAGGTCGCACCGCCGACGCGCACGTAGCGGAAGCTGCCGTAGGGATCGCCTTCGTAGAACGGCGCTTTCTCGCCGTAGCGGATTGCCTTGTCATTGAATTTGAGTTGGTTCTTGGCCTGACGGAAGCGCTCGAAGTCATTCCAGATCAGGATCGCCACCGGGTGACCGATGAACATCGGCACCTTGCCGGCCGGCAGCAGTGGATCCGGAGCGTGCTCCTCAGGGAACACGATACCGTCCTTGACCAGGTCTTCGGCAGTGACGATGCGGTCCGGCTGCAACCCGGCATCGAGCCACGACAGGTCGATGCCTGCAAAGATGTGGTCGGCCTTGATGGTTTTCAGCAGCATGGCGTGGCCTTGTTGCTCTGGCCAGCCCGGCATGTCCTTGGCGCGGATATCGCGGGCAAAGACCTTGCTGCCGCAGACCTTGGACAAGGCATCGTTACGGGCGCGCGCCTTGCCATTGTTGCCAAGCCACTGCTCGGACGGCACGGTCACGCTGTTCTCCATCAAGGCGGCCAGCGCCTGGCTGCTCAATGGTGTGAGCGTCACGCTCACACCCGCTACCAGCCCGCCCTGAAGGAACGAGCGCCGGGATATATCACGGTTGGACATGGATCATCCTCTGGGCGGTTATGGGCCCGCCCTTCTGGTTATGTACTGGAAATCTCGAGTCTTGCTGAAGCCCTCTTCGACGATGCAAAGGGCTGTTGTTGACAGTGCAAAGCTGACCGAAAGGTTAAGTTTATAGGCTTATGCCTTCGCGGAAAACTAAAAACTGACCAAGGAATCAAAAAACCGCGACTTTTCGACGCAGCAGATCGATGAACAACCCCAACTCCCGGCTGATGTGTTCGCCCTTGCGCAACAGCAGTCCGGATGGTGCCATTTACACAGCCAGCTCCACCGGCAGCGCCACCACCAGTCCCATTTCAAGATAGTCGCGCAATGCGGTTTCCGACAGCATGATGATCGCGTCAGTCAGCGGCACTTCCCCGGGCGTAGCAATGGGCAGGTCGAACAGTATTCAGCAGGCTCGGTGGCCAGGTAGTAGAAGCAACAGGTGCGGCGAAAGCGAATGCTGCGCTGACCTTCGTCCACCAGCGTCGGCGGTCGGCGAAAATGGCTCAGCGGGTTGTAATCGAGGCCGAACAGCGCCGGTTCGGCCTGGGTCATCAGCCACTGAAAGTCCGCTTCGCAACGCTCGCGTATTGATGGATCGTCGATTTTCGCCATGCGTTTTTCATACAGCGAATAAACGCGCACGGCGGTGTTTTCCCAGAGGATGCGCCGGGAAACACCGGTGACACGGTTGAAGGTTTGCCACAACGGCTGCAGCAGCCCAGCGAACAACGCCTGCACCAAGGTTTCCCGCCAGACCTCGCGTTCATTGCTCCCATACGTCAGCGGCTGACCGTGATGCAGCGGCATCGAAGACGTCCACACCCCGTCATCATGGCTGTATTCGATCACCGTGTTGTCGAGTGTCAGCAGCAGCCCTTTGTCATACACCGACATCGCATACAAACAAGCACCGGTCGCCAGAAACGACAAGCGTTTGCCCAACAGCGAGGCGGTAATCGCCCGGGTCGGCGAGCCGATCACCGGGCCCAGGGTGTCCAGCAGTTGCTCGCACACGTCTTCCCGCAACAAGTCCCGGGCCATCAGTGAACGCAACGGGTCGCGCTCGTCGCTGTCCTTGAGCCGCAAGCCGCCGGACAACACCGCCCACTCCGACGCTGTGAAATGACGCGCCAGACTCATTGCGGCAATTCCCGGCCAAACGGAATACACAGCGGCGTCCCGAAGAACGGATCGGCAATAATCCGGCAGTTGAGGTCGAACACGGTTTTGACCAAGGGCTCGGTCAACACCTCATCGGGCCGCCCCTGGGCAAAGGCCGTGCGGTTGTGCACCGCAACCATGTGGTCGGCGTAACGACAGGCCAGGTTGAGGTCGTGCAGCACCATGATGATGGTTTTGTTTTCGAGCCGGTTCAGGTCGCGCAGCAGGTCCAGCACTTCGATCTGGTGCGCCAGGTCGAGAAAGGTGGTGGGTTCGTCGAGCAGCACGATGCCGGTGTCCTGGGCCAGGGTCATGGCGATCCACGCGCGCTGGCGTTGCCCGCCGGACAACGCGTCCACCGGTCGATCCGCCAGGGCCTGCAAACTGGTTTGCGTCAGCGCGCGGTTGACCATGGCTTCATCTTGCACCGACCACTGTTGCATCCAGCTCTGATACGGATAACGCCCCAGCGCCACCAACTGCCGGACGGTGATGCCCTCCGGCGCGCTGGGAGTTTGCGGCAAAATAGCCAACTCCCGAGCCACGGCAGCCGTGGACTTTTGCTGAATATCCACACCGTTGAGAATCACCGAGCCCTGCTGTGGCTTCAGCAGCCGGGCGAAGGATTTGAGCAATGTGCTTTTGCCGCAGCCGTTGCTGCCGATCAGTACCGAAATCTTGCCTTGGGGCAGTTGCATGTCCAGCGCGTCAATAATGACCTGGCGCTGATAACTCAGGGTCAGGCCGCGACTTGCAATCGACGTCATACGTTGAATTCCTTAATGACGCTGTTTAATCAACAAATAGAGAAAAAAGGGTGTGCCCAGCACGGCGACAAAAATCCCGGCCGGCAGATCCAGCGGCAAAAACAGCACGCGCCCCGCTAGGTCGGCCAGCACCACGAGGTTCGCCCCAACCAACGCCGCCATCACCGCCTGACCGCCGAAACCCGGGGCCACCAGACGCTTGGCAATGTGCGGCGCAATCAGCCCGACAAACGCAATCGCCCCGCCCCAGGCAATCGCGGCACCGGCCAATGCCACGCTCACCAGCAACAACCCGGCGCGCAGCCACTGCACGCGAACGCCAATGCCCCGGGCCAGAGGGTCATCCAGTTGTTGCACCATCACCTGCCGGGCCAGCAGCACCAGCAGTGGGCAAATACCCAACAACCAGCGCCCCAGCGCCAGCGGTTCCGGCCAACTGGCGCCGTACACGCTGCCGGTCAGCCAGACATAGGCTGACAGGGTCGTGGTCAATGGACTGAAGACCAGGATGAAGGTGGTCGCGGCGGTCAACATTGCGCTGATACCGACCCCGATCAACACCAGGCGCAGCGGTGAGGCCCCCTGCTTCCAGGCCAGCAGATAGATCGCCAATGCCGCCAGCCCCGCGCCGAGCATCGCCGCCAGCGGCAGATACTGCTGACCCAGCGTGACGGAGAAAAACGACAGGTACAGCACCGCCGCCGCACTGGCGCCGCTGGTGATACCCAGCAGGTCAGGTGATGCCAGCGGGTTGCGGATGACGCTTTGCAGAATCAACCCCGACACCGACAACGCCGCCCCCACCAACGCCGCCAACAGCATGCGCGGCAAGCGCAGTTGCTCGACGATGAACGTCAGACTGGCGTCCTGGCCTGACAGCAAAATCCGCAGCACCTCCAACGGCGACAGCATGACTTTACCCAGCGACAGCGAGCCGAGCATGATCAGCGCCGTCACCATCAACGCCGCCAGCAACCGCCACAATGTGGCGACATTGATCCGCCGGGAAAAACCGCTACGGCGCCAGGTCAGGACCTTATCCATAACGACCTCCACGCCGGGCCAGCAGAATGAAGAACGGTGCGCCGAACAGCGCCGTCATCACGCCCACCGGGACCTCCTGCGGCAGGATCAACACCCGCGACAAGGTATCGGCCAGCAGCAGGACAATCGCGCCGAGCAGCGCACACCCCGGCAGCAACCAGCGATGATCGATGGACAGGCCCTTGCGTACCATGTGCGGCACCAGCAGGCCGATAAAGCCGATGCTGCCGGCCAATGCCACGGCACTGCCCGCCAGACAGACCACCAGCACGCTCATCAGCAGGCGGATCAAACCGGTCCGCTGACCCAGGCCCGTGGCAATCTCCTCTCCCGCGTTCAGCACGTTGACCTGCCCCGCCAGCAACATCGCGCCGAGCAGCCCGAGCACGCCACACACTAGCAATGGCGCGGCGACCGACAGACTGCGTTCGGTCAACGAGCCCGCCAGCCAGAACAGCACCGTGTCCAGCCCATCCTGATTGACCACCAGCAACGCCTGGCTGAACGCGGAGAACAATGCCGCCATCGCCGCACCCGCCAGCACAATGCGTAACGGGCTGAGACTGCCCTGCCCCATGTTGCCGATCAGCCACACCAGACTGCCAGCCACGGCCGCGCCGATGAATGCACTCCACAGCCAGGCATCCGGGGATGACAGGGAAAACAGCGAGGAGCACAGGATGATGAAAAAAGTCGCGCCGGCGTTGATCCCGAACAACCCGGGGGACGCCAGCGGATTGCGCGTAAGCGCCTGCATCAAGGCCCCCGCCACTGCCAGGCTCGCGCCCACGGCCATCGCCATCAAGGTGCGCGACAGGCGCGTGGTGGTCACCAGCACATGGCTGACGCTCAGCGGATCGGGATGCACGAACGCTGCAGCAATGTGCGACAACGGAATCCAGGTGGCTCCGACCGCCAGGCTCAACACGCCGCTGAGCAGCAACACGACGGCGGCACAGCACAACTTCAAACCATTGCTCATCCGGACACGTCCGCCGTGACCAGCCGCGCAACGTCATCGAGCATCAGGTTCGCCCCGAGCATCCCGCCCGACAGGCTCCAGGCCACCCCATCGACCCGCCACACCAGGCCCTGTTGCGGCGCACGCATTTGCTGCCACAGCGGATGCTGCACCAGGCTTTCATAGTTTCGCTGCACTGCCGGTTTCTCCGCGCGCAAGAAGACAAAGAAGATGTCGGCATTGACCACCGCCAGACTTTCCTTGCTGGTGAGTTTGATCGATACCCCGCTCGCCGCCCGACTGGTCTCACTCCAGCCGAACCCCAGTTCGGTGATCACCGAACCTGGAAAGCTGGCCGGCAAATAACTGCGGATATGGTCTTCACGAATATCCAGAATCGACACCGTGGGCGGCCAGCGCCCGGCGAACTTGTGCTGCAGTTGCTGGCGCAGTTGTGCCGTGCGCAGCTGCCAGCGGGCCAACACCTCGTCGGCGCGCTGCTGGCGGTGCAAGGCCAGGCCCATCAACGCCAGGGTCTTTTTGAACTCGAAGACTTCCTCCAGCATCACCACTGGGGCGATCTGCTTGAGCAAGGGTGCGATGCGTTCATGGCGAAAGCGCGAGGCGATGATCACGTCCGGCTTGAGCAGCGCGATGTCCTCAAGGCTGGGCTGGGTTTCCAGTCCGACATGGGGCACAGGCTCCAGCGCCGAGCGCAGATACCGATAGGTGGGTTTTTCACTCCAGGAATCGACGATGCCGCACGGTGTAATGCCCAACGCCACGGCGCTGTCCGTGGCCCCCTGAAACAGGGTGATCACCCGCAGCGTCGCGGCGTCGGCGCGAGCCCACGCCGACGGGGTCAACCTCAGTGCAAGCAGGCCCAGGGACAGGCGCAGCAGCGTGCGCCTGGAGGGCGTGTTGAGCGGCTCTTTCTCGAGCGGGTAAGTCAGGCCGAGCATGCTTTGGTCCTCTGCAATCGATTCATGACACAACTCGGTAGCGCCCTTCCCTGTGGCGCAACCCACGGTTGAATCGATTCAGAAGTCGACGGTCGCCGAAAGCAGGTAGGTTCGTGGGGTCGCGAGCGTCAATCCAGGCTCGCTGTCATCCGAAGCCCCGGCCGAACTCCAGTAGCGCTTATCGGCCACGTTTTCGACATTGGCGCGCAGGGTGATGTTCTTTTCTTCGACCTTGAAGGCGTAGCGCACGCCCACGTCGATACGCGTCCAGGCATCGATTTCCTTGTTATTGGACTGGTCCAGGTACTGCGAGCTCGAATACATGCCGCGGCTGGTCAGGGTCAGGCCTTGTACGTTTGGCACGTCCCACTCGGCACCGAGGTTGACGTTGTACTCCGGCGTGGCGGGCGCGCGGTTGCCGTCAAAGGTGCCGTTGGTGGTGTTGGTCAACTCGCTGTCGATGTACATCACGCCACCGAGCAGGCGGAAACCGTCGAGCGGCTCACCGAACACACTGACTTCAACACCGGTGTTTTCGCGTTTGCCGTTCGGGCCGAACACTCGCGTCGTGGCGTTGGTTTCATAGGCCGGCTGCTTGATCCGGAACACTGCGGTGGTGATGGCGAACGCACCCGCATCATATTTGGCACCGACCTCGACCTGCCGACTGATGAATGGCGGGAAGATCTCGTCTTCGTTCACCGAGGTCGACGGCGCGATCTTGCCCTGGCTCAGGCCTTCCATGTAGTTGGCATACAACGACAGCTTATCGGTGGCCTTGAACAGAATGCCGCCCGAGGGTGAAATCTTTTCTTCATCGTAGCCCGTGTCGCCTTTGACATTATCCGTCCAGTCATCAACCTGCACTCGCTGCCAGCGGGCGCCAATGGTCAGCAGTACCCGATCATCGAAGAACCCCAAGGTGTCGGCCAACGCCACGCTGCTGGAACGGTTCTCGGTATACACCTCAGAATCAAGGCGCGTGGGCGTGTTGGGTGTCGGTGTTTGCACCGGGTTGTAGATGTTGCTCGGGGCGGCGGCATAACGGGCGCCGCCGTTTTCGAAGTCCATGTAGAAATAGCTGGCAGCCAGGTTGATTTCATGGCTCACCGGACCGGTATGGAACCAGTTGCGCACCCCGGCATTGGCCGTGCGGACATTTTCGTCACGGGTGAAGTCACGTGGCTGAACGCTGAAATCGCCCGCGTTGTTGCTGACCGCTACGGCGTGCCGAAGGAAGTCATGATTACTTTTACGCGCGCCCGCACCGCCGTACACCATGACGGAATCGCTGACATCGTACTCGCCGGTCACCGTACCGAACGTGTCCCTGGTACGCGCCTTGCTCCACGACTGCGCATAGTTGTGGCGAACATCGCTGGCGTGCGGAACCTCAGCCTTGGCGCCCACCTGCACACGCTCCTGCGGGGCGTCGGTGTCACGCTCGTTATGTCCGATGTCCGTCGAGAGCCGCAGGCGTTCACCGCTAAAATCCAGACCCAGCACAGCCATCTCGCGATCAACACTCTGGTGATCCCATTCGGTGTCGCCGGACTGCTTCACGCCGTTGAAACGAACACCGAACATGTCACCCTCACCAAAGCGCCGACCGATATCCACGGCCCCGCCGACCTGGCTGTCGGAAGCATAGTTGCCGGTAAACGAAGTAATCGGCACGTCGGTGGCGCGCTTTGGCACCACGTTGATCCCGCCACCCACGCTGCCCCGGGGCGAGATGCCATTGATCAGCTGGCTCGGGCCTTTGAGGATGTCGACGCGGTCGGCCATCTCCATGTCGATGGTGTACGTCGGCAGAATGCCGTACAGACCGTTGTAGGAGACATCACTGTTAAACAGGCTGAGCCCGCGAATGGTGAATTGCTCATACCGCCCTCCCGCCGGGTTGGTGGCGCGAACCGAGGGATCGCTGGCGACGAGATCGCCCAAGGTACGAGCCTGCAGGTTTTTCACCAACTCACTGGTGTAGGTGGTCTCGCTGAACGGCGTCTCCATGAAATCTTTCGAGCCCAGCAAGCCTTGCGATCCACGGCGTGCCACCTGCCCGCCGACATACGGATCACCGTGCGCCGTGTCCGCCGTCGCATAAATGGAGGTAGCGCCCAGTTGCAGGGTGCTGCCTGTTGGCGCCGGGGTCAGCATGTACGCCTGTTCCCCCACCGGCTGCAGTTGCAGACCCGAACCCTGCAGCAGCTGGGCGAAGCCCTCCTCCACCGCGAAGTCGCCGGAAAGGCCTGGGCTGGTGCGCCCGCTCACCAGTGCCGGGTCCACGGACAGATTGACCCCGGCCAACCCCGCGAAACGGGTCAGCGCAGCGCCGAGGCTACCGGCTGGCACCTGATAGCTGCGGCGTGGCGCGTCTTCAGCCCAACCGGTAGTGATAAACAACGGACAGGCACTGAGGCTCAACAACAGGCTCAAGTGCAACAACGGGCGCAACCTGGATGGAGCCGGACGCATACTGCTAGACATCACTGCGGTCATTGAGAATCTCTCTGATTTCGTTTCACCTGCCTTGAATGACAAGCGGCGCGAAAAAAGGGGACACGCGTTAAACACTATTTTTGCGCGGCACCAGCGTTACCCAATAACGCGTACGCGAATGCACCTCCAGCGGCAGGCTGACCGCCAGAAGCGCAAGGATGCGATCGGTATCTTCCAGGCGAAAGCTGCCGGTGATGCGCAGCGATTCCAGCTCTGGCTCCCAACGCAACACGCCCGGACGATAGGTGCTGAGTTCGCGCAGGAAATCCCCCAAGGGCTGGTTTTGCGCCATCAGCACACCCTCACGCCAGCCAGGAGCCAGCACGTCGAATGGCTCCACAGCGCCAGCACCCGCCGCTTGGAGGATGACTTGCTGGCCGCCGCGCAACGAAAAGACCGGCCCGTGCAGAGGCTGCAACTGCACCGAGCCTCGAAGCACTGACACCTTGCAGCCCGTCTGCCCCTGACGAACACACACTTCGCTCTGACTGACAGTCACTTGCCCGAAACGCGTGAGGATCGTCAGCGGCGAAGTCCCTGGCACATTCAGTGCGATTTCACCTTCTACCAATTTCAGACGCCGGTTCTTGAGGTCGATATCGACGACACTGGCTGTGTTCAGTTGCACAGAGCTGCCATCGGCCAACGGGACCTTTTTGCTTTCCCCTGTGGCGGTGCGCAGGTCGGCACTCCAGATATCCAGAGGCAACTGCCGGCTGATCAACCACGCGGTCGGCAGCAACGCCACCGCCCCGACGGCTCGTTTGAGCACTGCGCGTCGACTGGCTTGCGGCCGGTCCAGACTGGCCATGGCAAGGGTCGATGGCAGGTCGGCAAAACGTTGGCGCAAGAGTTGCGCTTTCTGCCAGGCCTGCTCATGACTGGAATGACCATCGCGCCAGCTCTGCAGCTGCGCCCGGTCCTGCTCATTGGCGCAGCCGGATTCCATGAGGGCCAGCCACTGCGCGGCAGCCCGCACGACTTGTCGGGCCTGGGCCGAAGGTGGTGAACCGCTCACAGTTCCACCAGCAGGCAATGTTCGTAGGCTTGAGCCATGTAGCGCTTGATCGTACGTTCCGAGACTTGCAGACGTTCGGCGATCTCTTGATAGCCCAGGCCTTCCAGCTGACTCAAGAGAAACGCTCGGCGTACCAGGCCCGGCAATCCATCGAGCAATTCGTCCAGGGCTTGCAGGGTTTCCAGCAGGATCCAGCGCTGTTCCGGGGACGGCACGCATTCCTCAGGCAGCAACGCCAATGCATCGAGATAGGCTTGCTCCAGGCTGCGGCGCTTGTAGAAGTTGGCCAGCAGCCGCTTGCCGACTGTCGCCAGGTAGGCGCGAGGCTCTTGTAGGTCGGCGATGCGCTGAGAGCTGGCGAGTATACGAACGAAGGTGTCCTGGCTCAGGTCCGCCGCATCGCAGCCATTGCTCATGCGTCGTCTCAACCAGCCTTCGAGCCAGCCCCGATGGTCGCGATACAGGTCGTGGAAGGCTTGCTCCGGCGGCATCGCTGCATCACTCATCTAAAGAAACCCTGGGCGAAGAAACATTTTAAATGCGACTCATTCTAATTAGTGTTGCGAGGGCAAACCAAGCCCTTTGTGCGAATTGCACCTGGTAAATGCTTGAGTTGTTTAATGACAGGCAGGAATTTCGGCCGCGCAGGCGCCGGCTTGACGAGGCTGCGGGTTATTGAGAGAGATTTTCGGGAGTCATCGGGCATCCGCGCCAGGTCAGCAGATGGGAAACCCTGAGGGTCGCGAGGAAGGAGAAAAGCCAAATCGCAGAAACAAAAAACCCCGGCCTTTCGACCAGGGTCTTTGCTATCGACTCGAAGTAACCAGTGGCTTCTTCGTAGCTCCAAGGCGTTCAGTGGGCCTCGGGGCAGATATGGCGCAGCGGACGGGACTCGAACCCGCGACCCCCGGCGTGACAGGCCGGTATTCTAACCGACTGAACTACCGCTGCGTATCGCTTTGGACTTGCGTCCAAGTAACTCGTCTGATTGAAAACTCAGTAGCTTTTCAATCTCGAAGCAGGGCAAGCCTGACTCGGAAAATATGGCGCAGCGGACGGGACTCGAACCCGCGACCCCCGGCGTGACAGGCCGGTATTCTAACCGACTGAACTACCGCTGCGCGTCGGTGGAGGCATTTCAGCCTACCTCTTGCTTTCGCAAGTATCTCGGGAGTGGTGGGTGATGACGGGATCGAACCGCCGACATTCTGCTTGTAAGGCAGACGCTCTCCCAGCTGAGCTAATCACCCGTTTGCATCTCCGAGGCCGCGAAATTTACGCAGGTAGCGAACCTAAGTCAATAGCAGGATTGAAGTTTTTCTAAAAAAGACAAAATTATGTATATGCAGTAAGACCGCTTTCGCGAGCAAGCCCGCTCCCACAGGGGAATAAATTCCAAATGTGGGAGCGGGCTTGCTCGCGAAGACGATGGTACATCTAACGCCAACGTCTTGATAAAGGCTCGACCTACGCGCTGTAAATCATCTTCTTGGTCATGCCGCCATCGACCACGAATTCCTGGCCGGTGACAAATCCGGCATTCCTCGACAGCAGCCAGGCCACCATCGCCGCCACATCCTCGACTGTCCCCACCCTGCCCGCCGGATGCTGGGCATGATCGGCCTCGGTCAATGGTTCGGCACGCCGCACCGAAGGGTCGCGCGCATCGATCCAGCCAGGACTGACGGCATTGACCCGGATCTCCGGGCCAAGACTGATGGCCAATGCGTGAGTCAGGGCCAACAAGCCGCCCTTGCTCGCCGCATAAGCCTCGGTGTCGGGCTCAGACTGCCCGGCGCGGGTCGAGGCCAGATTGACGATGGCACCGCTGTGAGCACGCAGATAGGGTGCACAGTGCTTGGCCAGCAACATCGGCCCACTGAGGTTCACCGCCAACACCCGATTCCAGTGAGCCAGATCCAGGCTTTCCAGCGTGATGTTGTGCGGATCGGCAACCGCAGCATTGCAGACCAGTGCATCCAGGCGCCCGAACTGGCCGAGCACCTCGGCCACGCCCAGCGCGACCTGCCCTTCATTCGAGACATCCATGGCGATGAACCAGGCGCTGTCGCCCAGCACCTTCGCCACTTTCGAACCGCGCTCCCGATCCAGATCCGTCAGCACGACTTGCCAGCCTTCGCTGATCAGCCAGGCCGAGATCCCCAGGCCGATACCGCGCGCAGCACCGGTCACCAGTGCTACACGGCCATTTGAGCCGGTGGCCGGCACCGACAACTCGATCACAACGCAGCCAGACCGCGCGCCAGATCGGCTTGCAGGTCCGCCACGTCTTCCAGACCGACCGCAACGCGGATCAGGCTGTCACGAATGCCCGCCGCTTCACGCTCTTGTGGCGCCAAGCGACCATGGGACGTGGTGCTCGGATGCGTGATGGTAGTTTTGCTGTCGCCCAGGTTGGCGGTGATCGAAATCAGGCGCGTGGCATCGATAAAGCGCCAGGCACCCTCTTTACCACCCTTCACCTCAAAACTGACGACCGCACCGAAGCCCTTCTGCTGACGCAGTGCCAGTTCGTGCTGCGGATGGCTCTTCAGGCCGGCGTAATGGACTTTCTCGATGCCTTCCTGCTGCTCCAGCCATTCGGCCAACTGCTGAGCGTTGGCGCAATGCGCCTTCATCCGCAGGTTCAGGGTTTCCAGGCCCTTGAGGAAAATCCAGGCGTTGAACGGGCTCAGGGTCGGCCCTGCGGTACGCAGGAAGCCCACGACTTCTTTCATCTGCTCGCTGCGACCGGCGACCACGCCCCCCATGCAACGGCCCTGGCCGTCGATGAACTTGGTGGCCGAGTGCACGACGATGTCCGCGCCCATTTTCAGCGGCTGTTGCAATGCCGGGGTGCAGAAGCAGTTGTCGACCACCAGCATCGCGCCTTTGGCGTGAGCGATTTTCGCCAGTTCGGCGATGTCGACCAACTCAGCCAGCGGGTTGGACGGCGACTCGACGAAGAGCAGCTTGGTGTTGGCCTGGATCGCCGCGTCCCAGCCGGACAAATCCGCCAGGGCCACGTAATCGACTTCGATGCCGAAACGCTTGAAGTACTTCTCGAACAGGCTGATGGTCGAGCCGAACACGCTGCGCGACACCAATACGTGATCGCCGGCGCTGCACAGGCTCATCACCACCGCCATGATCGCAGCCATGCCAGTGGCCGTGGCCACGGCTTGCTCGGCGCTTTCCAGGGCGGCGATGCGCTCTTCGAAGGCGCGTACGGTCGGGTTGGTGTAGCGCGAGTAAACGTTGCCTGGTACTTCCCCGGCAAAACGCGCGGCTGCGTCGGCGGCGGTGCGGAATACATAGCTGGAAGTGAAGAACATCGGATCACCGTGTTCGCCTTCCGGCGTACGGTGCTGACCGGCACGTACGGCCAGGGTATCGAACGCTACGCCTTCGAGGTCGCTGTCCAACCGACCGGCATCCCAATCCTGACTCATGCTGTCACTCCTTTCCCTATTCTCGTAAATTAAAAGCCGGATACAAAACCGGCCCCTCAGGGCCGGTAATTACTCAGTTGTTGTACAGATCGATGATCGCGCTGACTGCCTGCGTCTTGACCTTGGAGGCATCGTTGCGTGCCTGTTCGATCTTGTTCAGGTAAGCCTCGTCGACGTCGCCGGTCACGTACTGGCCGTCGAACACCGCGCAATCGAACTTGTCGATCTTGATCTTGCCGCCACCGACCGCTTCGATCAAGTCAGGCAGATCCTGATAGATCAGCCAGTCGGCACCGATCAGGTCAGCCACGTCCTGGGTCGAACGGTTGTGGGCGATCAGCTCGTGAGCGCTCGGCATGTCGATGCCGTAGACGTTCGGGTAGCGAACCGCTGGCGCCGCGGAGCAGAAGTAAACGTTCTTGGCGCCGGCTTCGCGGGCCATCTGGATAATCTGCTTGCACGTGGTACCGCGAACGATGGAGTCGTCCACCAGCATCACGTTCTTGCCGCGGAATTCCAGTTCGATGGCATTGAGCTTCTGGCGTACGGATTTTTTCCGCGCGGCCTGGCCCGGCATGATGAAGGTCCGGCCGATGTAGCGGTTCTTCACGAAGCCTTCGCGGAACTTCACGCCCAGGTGGTTCGCCAGTTCCAGCGCGGCGGTGCGGCTGGTGTCCGGAATCGGGATGACCACGTCGATGTCGTGATCCGGACGCTCGCGCTGGATCTTCTCGGCCAGCTTCTCACCCATGCGCAGACGGGCCTTGTAGACCGATACGCCGTCGATGATCGAATCCGGACGCGCCAGGTAGACGTGTTCGAAGATGCACGGGGTCAGGGACGGGTTGGTCGCGCACTGACGGGTGTACAGCTTGCCCTCTTCAGTGATGTAGACCGCTTCGCCCGGCGCCAGGTCGCGAATCAGGGTGAAACCGAGCACGTCCAGGGAAACGCTTTCCGAGGCGATCATGTACTCGACGCCTTCGTCGGTGTGACGCTGGCCGAAAACGATCGGGCGGATGCCGTGCGGGTCGCGGAAGCCGACGATGCCGTAGCCGGTGATCATCGCTACGACGGCATAACCACCGACGCAACGATTGTGCACGTCGGTGACGGCGGCGAACACGTCTTCTTCGGTCGGCTGCAACTTGCCGCGCTGGGCCAGTTCGTGCGCGAACACGTTGAGCAGCACTTCCGAATCGGAGCTGGTGTTGACGTGGCGCAGGTCAGATTCGTAAATCTCCTTGGCCAGCTGTTCAACGTTGGTCAGGTTACCGTTGTGCGCCAGGGTGATGCCGTAAGGCGAGTTGACGTAAAACGGTTGAGCTTCGGCCGAGGTCGAGCTGCCCGCGGTCGGATAACGCACATGGCCAATGCCCATGTGACCGACCAGGCGCTGCATGTGACGCTGCTGGAACACGTCACGCACCAGGCCGTTGTCCTTGCGCAGGAATAACCGGCCATCATGACTGGTCACGATACCGGCAGCGTCCTGGCCGCGGTGCTGGAGGACGGTTAGCGCGTCATACAGCGCCTGATTGACGTTCGACTTACCGACGATACCGACGATGCCACACATGCGACGCAACCCCTACTTAATGGATCTGAACTGAGCACTACTCACTGAGGCGTTTTGGCCGTCGGCAAGAGTTGCTCCTTGAACGGAATATCAGCGGGTACGCTGATTCCGCTGGCAAGCCACTGACTGCTCCACCCGAGGATCAGGTTTTTGGACCAATCGGCGACCAATAGAAATTTTGGCACGAGCTGTGACTCTTTCCACCACCCGTCCTGCTGTACCGGCCCCAGGCTCAACAGCCCGACGGCGATAACCACCAGCAACCCGCCACGCGCGGCGCCGAAGGCCATGCCGAGGAATCGGTCCGTCCCGGAGAGCCCGGTGACGCGAACCAGTTCGCCGATAAGATAATTGATCATGGCGCCTACGATTAAAGTGGCGACAAACATGATGGCACAGCCCGTGATTATACGGGCTGATGGCGTTTGAATGTACCCGCTGAGGTACTCGGACAGTGAACCACCGAACATCCAGGCAACGACTCCTGCGATGATCCAGGTCACCAGCGACAGTGCTTCTTTGACGAAGCCGCGGCTCAGACTGATCAATGCGGAGATGGCGACGATTGCTACGATCGCCCAGTCAACCCAGGTAAATGGCACAGTACAGCCTACAGACGGATAAGGCGGCGCATTTTAGCAGAGCCCATGCTTATCGGTAAGCTGCGATTGTCAGTGCATTTCATATCGGGGCGATAGTTTTAGCCACGTTCCGGTTGAAAGCGCACGACAAACCCCTTTAGGTTCTGCTGGCGGTTAAGCAAGTCACGCAGCCGGTCGGCTTCGGCACGCTCGATCAGCGGCCCGACAAACACCCGATTTTTGCCGTCGGCGGTACGGATGTAGGCGTTGTAACCCTGGCTGCGCAAGGTTTTCTGAAGTTTTTCCGCGCTTTCACGATTCGACAGACTGGCCAGTTGCACCGACCAACTGACAGACAAGCCATTGGCATCGACACGGCTTTGCGTGGTGTCCGGCTTGCCAGGTGCCGCTGTGATGGGCTGGGCAGGCGCGGTCGCAGGCTTGGCGGCCAGAGCCGGGACCGGCGCCGGTGCTTGTGGCGGTGTAACCGGTTTGGCAGCAGGCGCAGGAGCCACCGGCGCAACTGGCGCAACTGGCGCAACTGGCGCCGTCGATTCCTGCTGGGCGATGTCGTCATCGCTCGGCACGGGTTCCTGAGGCAAGGCTTGCGGCTCAGGCACCGCCACGGGCTCGACCTGCACCTGGGGCATCGCAGGCGCCTGCGGAGCCGCCGGCGCTTCGACCGTCACCTGGCGCTGTTCGTCCTGGCGGGAAAACAGCATCGGCAGAAAAATCACCGCCAGCGCGACCAACACCAGGGCGCCAACCATGCGCTGCTTGTATGCCTTATCCAGCAATGCCATTTGCCGCGTCCTCCGTGGAGCGCCGGGCCAGCCATTCAAGGGCCTCGGCGACACAATAAAATGATCCGAACAACAGGATTTCGTCGTCGCTCGTGGCCTGCGCGCACTGCCCTTCCAGAGCCGCCGCCACACTTTCGTAAGACGCGACCGAAGCACCAAGACCTTGCAACGCATCGCGCAGATCCGCAACCGGACGCGCTCGAGGCGAATCCAGTGGTGCGATAGCCCAGTGCTGGACACTAGCATTCAATTCGCCGACAACACCATCCAGATCCTTGTCTGCCAACAGCCCGAACACCGCCAGACGTTTGCCGACCGGTGGACGGCTGGCCAGACGACGGGCCAGATACTCCGCGGCATGCGGGTTATGCCCCACATCCAGCAACAAATTCAAACGTTTGCCTTGCCACTCGATCTCGCGGCGATCCAGGCGACCGACCACCTTCGCTGCCCGCAGCGCTTCGACAATCTGCGCATCCACCCAAGGCAGACCGAGCAACAGGTAAGCCTGCAACGCCAGCGCTGCGTTTTCCATCGGCAGATCAAGCAGCGGCAGATCGCGCAACTCGACTGCACGCCCTTGCGCATCGACACCTCGCCACTGCCAGTTGTGATCGGTGACGCCGAGGTCAAAATCGCGGCCACGCAGGAAAAACGGGCAATTGAGCTCGCGCACTTTATCCAGCAGGGGTTGTGGAGGATTCAGATCACCGCAGAGCGCCGGAGCGCCCTGACGGAAAATACCGGCTTTCTCGAAAGCCACGGACTCTCGGGTATCACCGAGGTAGTCCGCATGATCGACGCCAATACTGGTGACCAGCGCCATGTCGGCGTCCACCACATTGACCGTATCCAGGCGACCGCCCAGACCGACTTCCAGCACCACCGCATCGAGCCCGGAGCGCTGGAACAGCCAGAATGCCGCCAGGGTGCCCATCTCGAAGTAGGTGAGGGAAGTATCGCCGCGACCAGCCTCTACCGCGGCAAAGGCCTCGCAAAGCTCGGCATCCGTGGCTTCGACGCCATTGACCGTTACCCGCTCGTTGTAACGCAGCAGGTGCGGGGAGTTGTAAACCCCCACTTTCAAGCCCTGCGCCCGCAGCAAGGACGCCACGAACGCACAGGTAGAACCCTTGCCGTTGGTCCCGGTCACCGTAATCACCCGAGGCGCCGGCTTGCCCAGCCCCATGCGGGACGCTACCTGCTGCGACCGCTCCAGCCCCATATCGATGGCTGAAGGGTGCAACTGCTCAAGGTAGGCGAGCCATTCGCCAAGGGTACGTTGGGTCATAGGCTGGCAGGTACCGGTGGAACCACGATTGGCTCGATAGGCGCAGCCACGAACTTCGGCGTCGGCAGGCCCATCATTTGCGCCAGCAGGTTACCCAGACGCGGGCGCAACTCCTGACGGTCGATGATCATGTCGATGGCACCGTGCTCCAGCAGGAACTCGCTGCGCTGGAAGCCTTCCGGCAGTTTTTCGCGCACGGTTTGCTCGATCACACGCGGACCGGCAAAACCGATCAACGCCTTCGGCTCGCCGACAATCACATCGCCCAGCATCGCCAGACTGGCCGAAACGCCACCGTAGACCGGGTCGGTCAGCACGGAGATGAACGGGATACCCTCTTCGCGCAGACGCGCCAGCACCGCGGAGGTCTTGGCCATCTGCATCAGGGAGATCAGCGCTTCCTGCATCCGCGCACCACCGGAGGCGGAGAAGCAGACCATCGGGCAACGTTTTTCCAGGGCGTAGTTGGCGGCGCGAACGAAGCGCTCACCGACGATGGCGCCCATCGAACCACCCATGAAGGAAAACTCGAACGCCGAAACTACAATCGGCATGCCCAGCAAAGTACCGCTCATGGAAACCAGCGCGTCTTTTTCACCGGTCTGCTTTTGTGCAGCGGTCAGGCGGTCCTTGTACTTCTTGCCGTCGCGGAACTTCAGACGGTCAACCGGCTCCAGGTCAGCACCCAGTTCGGTACGGCCTTCAACGTCGAGGAAGATGTCGATACGGGCGCGGGCGCCAATGCGCATGTGATGGTTGCACTTGGGGCAAACGTCCAGGGTCTTTTCCAACTCCGGACGATACAGCACCGCCTCGCAAGACGGGCATTTGTGCCAAAGACCTTCAGGCACCGAGCTCTTCTTGACCTCGGAACGCATGATCGAAGGGATCAGTTTGTCTACTAACCAGTTGCTCATGCTTTCTTTCTCCAGTACCGGCGGCCCGAACGCTCTGGTTCGCAGCCCCGTGTATGCCCTAGCGCTAAATTCATGTGTGCGACGACGGTCGATGGACTGCCACGGTCAGCGCGAAACATGACCTGCGTGCAACCACAAACCCTCGGATTTGCCTGCTGTGTGCAGTGCATCCGCTTTGTACAGTGCAGTGGACGGCGGCAGTCTGCCAGCCGTCACATCAACAGGTGCTACCGCGTACCGCTTTGATAAATGCCTGAATCTTTGCGTGATCCTTGATGCCCTTGCTCGCCTCTACCCCGCCGCTGACATCCACGGCATAAGGCCGAACGCGCACTACCGCTTCGGCGACGTTATCCGGTGTCAGACCGCCGGCCAGAATGATCGGCTTACTCAAGCCTTGCGGTATCAGTGACCAGTCAAATGCCTCACCGGTTCCTCCAGGAACGCCTTCGACATAGGTATCGAGCAAGATTCCGCTGGCACTGGCATAGGCATCACAGGCCGCGGCGATATCATCACCCGCCTTGACCCGCAGCGCCTTGATGTACGGACGGTGCCAACCTCCACACTCTGCCGCGCTTTCATCGCCGTGAAACTGCAGCAGGTCCAGGGGCACCGCATCGAGCAGTTCACCCAATTCGCAACGGCTGGCATTGACGAACAAGCCCACGGTGGTCACGAACGGCGGCAGCCCCTGGATGATCGAGCGCGCCTGCTGGAACGTCACCGCACGAGGGCTTTTGGCGTAGAACACGAATCCGATGGCATCCGCCCCGGCCTCGACGGCTGCCAACGCATCTTCCATGCGGGTAATCCCACAGATCTTGCTGCGAACGGCTGACATGTCGACACAACTCCAAGACAAATCCGGGAAAGTCCCGGATGGTAACAAAAGCATTCGAGGGCGTCAGCCGCCAAGTTCCGAGAAGCCGGTCAGGAAGTGTGGACCGATGTAACGCTCGGGCAATTCGAACTCGTCACGGTACTCGACCTGCACCAGATACAGACCGAACGGATGCGCCGTCACGCCACCGGTCCGGCGAATCCGGCTCTCCAGCACTTCTTTCATCCACTCCACCGGGCGCTCACCGGTGCCAATGGTCATCAGCACGCCGGCAATGTTGCGCACCATGTGATGCAGGAAGGCGCTGGCGCGAATATCCAGCACGATCATCTTGCCGTGGCGCGTGACGCGCAGGTGATGCAACTCCTTGATCGGCGACTTGGCCTGGCACTGGCCGGCGCGGAATGCGCTGAAATCATGGATACCGAGCAAGTACTGGGCAGCCTCGGCCATCCGCTCGACGTCCAGCGGACGGTGGTTCCAGGTCACTTCTTCGTTCAAGTGCGCCGGGCGGATCTGATCGTTGTAGATCACGTAGCGATAACGCCGGGCAATGGCCTTGAACCGCGCATGAAAATGCGCCGGCATGACTTTGGCCCAACTGACGCTGACATCGTGGGGCAAGTTAATGTTGGCACCCATGGTCCAGGCCTTCATCGAACGCTCGACCTGGGTGTCGAAATGCACCACCTGTCCGCAGGCATGCACCCCGGCGTCGGTACGCCCGGCGCACATCAGCGAAACGGGGGAGTCGGCGACTTTGGACAAGGCGTTTTCGAGGGTTTCCTGCACGGTGAGCACCCCGGACGCCTGGCGCTGCCAGCCGCGGTAGCGCGAGCCTTTGTATTCGACGCCCAGCGCGATCCGGAAAAAGCCGTCGGCTGCCATTTCGGCGGCCGGGTTATCTATATTTGCCAAGGAAGGACAGCCTGCTGATGTACCAAAGGCGGGCATTATAAGGCCGCCGGGCGGGGATGCCAGAGGGATCTCCATTGACTGTTCCGGCCCTTTCGCGGGCAAGCCCACTCCCACAGGTTTTGTGAACGCCACCGAACCCTGTAGGAGCGGGCTTGCCCGCGATAGCAATTTCGCAGACACCAACGCATCACCGGCCAAACAAAAACGGCAGCCTCAATGGGCTGCCGCTTTTTTTACAACCTACAGATCACTCAAGCCAGGCGCGAAAGCATTTCCCTGGCTTCACCCTTCTGCTCGGCATTGCCTTCGCTCACAACCTCATTGAGGATGTCGCGGGCGCCATCGCTGTCGCCCATGTCGATATAGGCCTGAGCCAGGTCGAGCTTGGTAGCGGCTTCGTCAGTACCCGAGAGGAAGTCGAAGTCATCATCGCCATCGAGTGCGGCATCAGCCTCGGTAAACGTCGGCTCGCCGATGCTGTTGGACAGGCTCTCCAGCTCGGCGCTGACATCATCCAGCTCTGCCACGAACGCGTCCGGTACATCCGGGGTGTGTATTTCGTCGGCCAGCGACAGATCGAAATCAGCCGGCAGTTCCAGATCATCCAGCGCGACCTCGGGAACGGCCGGGGCTTCAGCGACAGGAAAATCCTTCACACCCTCATCCAGATCCAGATCCAGCAGGAAATCGTCTTCAGCCAGAATCGCCGGTGACGGTTCAGCACCGAGATCCAGATCCAGATCGAAGTCCGACAGATCGTCGAGGTTTTCCTTGATTTCAGTCTGTTGCTCCAACACCGACCCGAAACTCAGATCGTCGTCCAGCGGAAATTCGTCCAGATCCGCCAGCGCAGTCACTTCAGGCTCCGGCACAGGTGCAGGCGCCACAGGCGTAATCGCGTCCAGATCATCCAGGCTCAGGTCGAAGGCGCTGTCGAGGTCGTCCTCGAGCGGTGCCGAAGCCGGCTCTGGTGCTTGCGGCTCGTCAAGCAGCAGATCCTTGACGTATTGCGCGTCCAGCTCGGCAGCAACGGCGGCTGCGGCTATGCCACCGGCAGCCACCAGCGCCATGGCCGGGAAACGGCTTTTGAGTTTTTCAACCTGGGCGTAGTTGTCGCCATTGGCCACCAACTTACGCTCCTGGCCAACGAACGCATCGCGATCGCCTTGCTGGCCGTAGACTTCCATCAGCTTCAGGCGCAAGTCGCTGCGCTGAGGCTCTCGCTCGACGCCGTCCTCCAGCAACGCAGCGGCCTGGTTCAAACGACCGGCATTGATGTGCGACTGAGCCTGGCCCAGCACGTCATCGGAACGCTCGGCAGCCGGCGCCACCAATGGCGCGGCAATCGGCGTGGTCATCACCACCGGAGCGACTACCGGCGCTGGGGCGGGAGCAGGCGTCGGTGCAGTTGCCAGCTTCATGCTCGGCGGTGGCACTTCCAGGCCTTCGAAGCTGCTTTCCGGCAAGTCGAGATCGGTTGGGAACTGCTGCTCTTCGGCCAAGGCACGGGCCATGCGCAGATGCTTCTCGGCTTCTTGCTGGGCCTTGCGACGACGCGCCAACAACAGCAGAAGGAGCAACAGCACCACCGCGCCGCCGCCCACCAGGCCCAGCAGCACCGGATTGGTCAGCAACTCATTGAATTTCTGATCGTCGGATGCCGCTGGTGTCGCCTCGACGGGCTTCTCGGCCGGTGCCGGAGTGGCCTCGGGCGCTGCCGCAGGGGCAACCGGCGCCCCGTCTGCCGGAGCAGGCGCTGCCGGATTCGGGGCCAGCTCGGCCGACATTGCCGGTTCCGTCGCAGCAGCTGGCGCACCATTTGCACCCTCGGTCTGCAACTTGGCCAGTTGGTTGTTCTTCAGCTCGATCAGGCGTTGCAGCTTGTCCATCTGGCTTTGCAGATCAGCCACGCGGCTTTTCAGTTCGGCGTTATCACGACGACTGGCATCGAGGCTCTCCTGAGTCACCGCCAGCTTGTTGCTGAGGGCCTTGGCATCGCCGGCAGCCCCTTTGCCACGGTTCTTGCCGGACTCGGCAGAAACCAGGCTCAGCTTGTCGCTGGCCTCTTGAGCCGGAGCACCCTCGGTACGAGCGCGATTGGTGGCATCAAGCTGTTGCTGCCCTGCCCCGGGGTTCGCCACATAACGACGCCCCTGACGCCAGGCCTTGTTCTGTGCGGCCACTTCGGCAATGGCCTTGGGTTGCGGTAGGCCGGTGCTCTGCACCTGATCCGGCAGGCGCAACACCTGGCCGGTTTTCAGGCGGTTAATGTTGCCGTCAATGAAGGCGTCCGGGTTCAGCGCCTGGATAGCCAGCATGGTTTGCTGGATCGAACCGCCATTACGCGCCTTCGCGGCGATTTCCCACAAGGTATCGCGCGGCGTGGTGGTGTACTGGGACGGCTTGGTCGCACCGGTCACCGGCGCAGCGACGGTCGAAGTCGGTGCGGGCTGCGCAGCCGCCTCGGCGGTTTGCGATGAGAATTTCGATGGATCGAGCAGCACACTGTAGTCGCGCAGCAAACGGCCATTGGGCCACATGACCTGAACCAGGAACTTCACCATGGGTTCGGAGAGTGGCTTGCTGGAGGTCACGCGCAGGATGCTTTTTCCGCTGGCGTTCAGCACCGGGGTGAAGGTCAAGTCATTGAGAAACGCCTGGCGATCGACACCGGCCTTGGCGAAATCTTCCGGCGAAGCCAGGCTCGGCACCACTTCGGCAGCCGTGAGATCCTTGACATCGAGCAGCTCGATTTCCGCCACCAGTGGCTGGTTGAGCGTCGATTTCAGGGTCAACTCCCCGAGCCCGAGGGCATGCGCCATACCGGAGGACAGCGCCGAGGCGGCCGCTATTGCTAACACCAGTTTGCGAACTTGAACCATTAGCTCATCCTTAGTTTGAACATTCCTCGGCCAGCGAGAAGGTATTGATAGCCGCTGCCGTAAGGCATTGCGCGCAACGGCGAGGGTCGTCGCGCGCGATCTTTTCATTAATGCCCGGAAAGCCCCGCAGAGTGGCTCGCCTTCAGCACTCCGGCAAGCATAGGCTCGCCCGGAATCATTCGACAAATTGTTGCAAAGTATCTTTTACAGCAGGTCTTTTATCAACAACTCGGCCAACTGCACAGCGTTGAGCGCGGCGCCTTTGCGTACGTTATCTGACGTCAGCCACAAATTAAGTTCCGACAGGTCGTCGACCCCATGGCGAACCCGACCGACGTAGACCACGTCCTGCCCTACCGCATCGCCCACCGGCGTCGGGTAATCGCCGGCTTCTACCAGCTCGATGCCGGGTGCATCCTCCAGGGCCGCATTGATTTTCGCCAGGTCGATTTCACTCGCGGACTGCAGAGTCACGCTATAGCTATCGCCAAAAAACACCGGGGCTTGAATGCACGTGACGGAAATCTTCAATGAAGGTCGCGCCATGACCTGCCGCAACTCACGCACCAGGCGTTTCTCCAGCAGGGTATGACCTTGCTCATCCGGCTTGCCGACCTGGGCCAGCAGGTTGAAGGCCATCTGCCGGTCAAAGAATTTCGGCTCCAGCGGCCGCACATTCAGCAGCTCGGCGGTTTGCCGGGCGAGCTCACTCACCGCTTCGCGGCCCTGTGCCGATACCGCCAGGCTGGCGGTCAGGCTGACTCGCTGCAAATCGAGCAAGTCCATCAGTGGCGCGAGCACCACCGCCAGTGTGGTGGTCGACGGACTTGGACTGCTGACCTGAAAGGGTTTTTTCAAGCCTGCCAGCACCTGGGCGTTGGCCTCAGGCACGACCTGCGGCGCCTTTTCCGCCGGCAAGGCACCGGAAAGATCGATCACCGAGCAACCGGCGTCAGTCGCGCGGGAAGCAAAACTCAAGGAAACCGCCGGGCCAGCGGCAAAAAAGGCTAATTGCACCTTGCTGAAGTCGAACTCATCGACTTCCCGTACCCGTACGTTCTTGCCGCGATACGGTACCGAACTGCCGGCCGATTCGCTGCTGGCCAGCAGGTGCAGGGTGCCGATCGGGAAATCGCGCTCTTCGAGAATCTGCACGAGTGTTTCGCCGACAGTACCGGTGGCGCCGATCACGGCAATATCAATGGACTGGCTCATGGTTTGACCTCTGGCGAAACGGGGGAGCGGCACTTTACCGGGTGAGTGACACACAGGCAATTCGGCGGTGCTCATAGCGGCCCCATCGCTGGCAAGCCAGCTCCTACAGGGTACGCGTCAATTGTAGGAGCTGGCTTGCCAGCGATGGCGGCCTCATGGACAACCCTTGCCCATAAAAAAACCCGCACCTCTTTCAAGGCACGGGTTCTTTCATTGCTTCAGTCGATCAACGCTCAAGCAGGATCCGCAGCATGCGACGCAGCGGTTCGGCCGCGCCCCACAGCAACTGGTCGCCGACGGTAAACGCACCGACGAACTGCGAACCCATGTTCAGCTTGCGCAGACGGCCAACCGGGATGTTCAGGGTGCCGGTGACCTTGTTCGGGCTCAGCTCCTGAATGCTGGTCTCGCGGCTGTTCGGCACCAGCTTGACCCAAGGGTTGTGCTGGCTGATCAGCCCTTCGATATCAGCGATCGGTACGTCTTTGTTCAGCTTGATGGTCAGCGCCTGGCTGTGGCAGCGCATGGCGCCGATGCGTACGCAGATGCCATCGACCGGGATCGGGCTCTTGAAGCGACCGAGGATCTTGTTGGTCTCGGCCTGGGCCTTCCACTCTTCGCGACTCTGACCGTTCGGCAGTTCCTTGTCGATCCACGGGATCAGGCTGCCGGCCAGCGGCACACCGAAGTTTTCAGTCGGGTACGCATCGCTGCGCATGGCTTCGGCAACACGACGGTCGATGTCGAGGATCGCGCTGGCCGGATCGGCCAGTTGATCGGCAACAGCGGCGTGGGTCGCGCCCATCTGCTTGATCAGCTCACGCATGTTCTGCGCGCCGGCACCGGACGCCGCCTGATAGGTCATGGCGCTCATCCACTCCACCAGGCCAGCTTCGAACAGGCCACCGAGGCCCATCAGCATCAGGCTGACGGTGCAGTTGCCGCCGATGTAGTTCTTGGTGCCCGCGTCCAACTGCTGGTCGATGACCTTGCGATTGACCGGATCCAGAACGATGACCGCGTCATCCTGCATGCGCAGGCTGGAAGCGGCGTCGATCCAGTAACCCTGCCAGCCGGCTTCGCGCAGCTTGGGGAAGACTTCGCTGGTGTAGTCGCCACCCTGGCAGGTCAGAATCACGTCGAGGGTTTTCAGCTCTTCAATGCTGTAAGCGTCCTTGAGCGGAGCAATGTCCTTGCCCACGGACGGGCCTTGGCCACCGACATTGGAAGTGGTGAAAAACACCGGCTCGATAAGATCGAAATCCTGCTCTTCCAGCATCCGCTGCATGAGCACGGAACCGACCATGCCGCGCCAACCGATCAGACCTACACGTTTCATCGCAACTACACCTTCTTGAAATGTGGGCCGCTGCTTTGTCTTGAATTTGGCAGCGGGCCCGAGAGATTACAGATTCCGCAGCGCGGCGACTACTGCGTCACCCATTTCCTGCGTACCGACTTTAGTGCAACCGGCCGACCAGATGTCACCGGTACGCAAGCCCTGATCCAGCACCAGGCTGACGGCTTTCTCGATAGCATCGGCCGCAGCCTGCTGGTTGAAGCTGTAACGCAACATCATCGACACCGACAAAATGGTCGCCAACGGGTTGGCGATGCCTTGGCCCGCGATGTCCGGCGCCGACCCGTGGCAAGGCTCGTACATGCCCTTGTTGTTGGTGTCCAGGGACGCCGACGGCAGCATGCCGATGGAACCGGTGAGCATCGAGGCCTGGTCGGACAGGATGTCACCGAACATGTTGTCGGTGACGATCACGTCGAACTGCTTCGGTGCGCGCACCAGCTGCATGGCGGCGTTGTCGACGTACATGTGGCTCAGTTCGACTTGCGGGTAATCCTTGGCCACTTCCTCGACGATTTCACGCCACAACTGGCTGGAGGCCAGTACGTTGGCCTTGTCCACCGAGCACAGCTTCTTGCCGCGGACCATGGCCATGTCGAAACCGACACGGGCGATACGACGGATTTCGCTTTCGCTGTACGGCAGGGTGTCGTAGGACTGACGCTCGCCATTTTCCAGGGTACGGGTGCCGCGTGGCGCGCCGAAGTAGATGCCGCCGGTCAGTTCGCGAACGATCAGGATGTCCAGGCCGGCAACGATGTCCGCTTTCAGGCTGGAAGCCTCGGCCAGCTGCGGGTACAGGATCGCCGGACGCAGGTTGCCGAACAGGCCCAGTTGCGCACGGATTTTCAACAGGCCGCGCTCAGGGCGGATGTCACGTTCGATAGCATCCCATTTCGGACCGCCAACGGCACCGAGCAGCACGGCATCGGCCGCGCGGGCACGTTCCAGGGTCTCGTCAGCCAGCGGCACGCCGTGCTTGTCGATGGCGGCGCCACCGATCACGTCGTGGCTCAGCTCGAAACCCAGTGCGAACTTGTCGCTGGCCAATTCCAGAACCTTGACCGCTTCGGCCATGATTTCCGGGCCAATACCGTCACCTGGGAGAATCAGAATCTGCTTGCTCATGCTTTCCTCATGTCATCAGTCGGTGCGCCCACAGGCGCGCCCGGAAAAATTCTATCGCTCAGCCATCAGGACCAGTACATCTGTACTGAACGATCCATCGGCCTCAATCTCAAAATATTCGCGTACTTCATTGCCCATCGACTGCTGCAACGCGCGGATCGCGGCGCGCATCACTTCAGGTGTGCGCATGCGCTCGACCCAGCTGTTGTACTCCAGGCGCAGACGCTGACGGGTGGTAGTACGGGTGTGCAGCCCTGCCTCGCTGACCTGGCGCAACCATTCGCCGGCGGAATAATCGCGCACATGGCTGGTATCGCGCAGCACTTCGACGCTTTGCAGGTAAGTGTCGAACAACGGGCTACCCGGTGACAACACGTCGATGAACGCCGCGACACCGCCCGGCTTCAATACCCGGCGCACTTCCCGCAACGCCAAGCCCAGATCGCTCCAATGGTGGGCCGAATAGCGGCTGAAGACGAAATCGAACTCGCCATCGGCGAACGGCAGGCGCTCGGCGGCACCGTTGACTGTGGTGACGTTGTTCAGGCCACGATCGACAGCGGCAGCGGTCACGACATCGAGCATCTGCTGCGACAGGTCGTAAGCCACCACCTCCTTGACCAACGGCGCCACATGAAAACTCACGTGACCGGCGCCGCAACCGAGATCCAGCACCCGCGCCTCGCCCTGCCCGGCCAGCTCGGCCTGTAGCAGCGCGAATTCAGTGCCTTGAGCGTGTACGGCACTGCTCAGGTAGGCCGCAGCCTGTTCACCGAATTGCTTCTGGACTACCTGGGTGTGCTGGGCGGTGCGGGTCATGGGGACTTCCTTTTTTGGGGTGAGTCTTGTGGTGCCTGGGCGGGCGTCATCGCCGGCAAGCCGGCTCCTACAAGGAATGCATTTCAACTGTAGGAGCTGGCTTGCCAGCGATGGCGTCATCGCGCCTTATGCAAAATCAAGCGTCACGAAACAACCAGGGCTGGCTCGCACGGTGCTTGGCTTCAAACGTCGCGATCGCGTCGCCGTCCTGCAAGGTCAGGCCGATATCGTCCAGGCCGTTGAGCAGGCAATGCTTGCGGAAGGCATCGATTTCAAAGCTCAACACCTTGCCGTCAGGGCGGGTTACGGTCTGGGCTTGCAGATCAACCTGCAACTGATAGCCCGGATTGGCCTCGACCTGTTGGAACAGCTCATCGACTTCGGCATCGCTCAAGATGATCGGCAACAAACCGTTCTTGAAGCTGTTGTTGAAGAAGATGTCGGCATAGCTCGGCGCGATGATGCTGCGGAAACCGTACTCTTCCAGCGCCCACGGCGCGTGCTCGCGGCTGGAACCGCAACCGAAGTTCTCGCGGGCCAGCAATACGCTGGCGCCCTGGTAACGTTCGGCGTTGAGGACGAAGTCCTTGTTCAGCGGACGCTTGGAGTTGTCCTGATAAGGCTGCCCCACATCCAGGTAGCGCCATTCATCGAACAGGTTCGGACCGAAACCGGTGCGCTTGATCGACTTCAAGAACTGCTTCGGGATGATCTGGTCGGTGTCGACGTTGGCACGATCCAAAGGCGCGACAAGTCCAGTGTGCTGGGTAAAAGCTTTCATGCTGCGCTCCTTTAGATCAATTCACGGACGTCGATGAAACGACCGTTCACAGCGGCGGCGGCGGCCATGGCCGGGCTGACGAGGTGAGTACGACCACCGGCGCCCTGACGGCCTTCGAAGTTGCGGTTGGAAGTCGAGGCGCAATGCTCGCCACTTTCCAAACGGTCCGGGTTCATCGCCAGGCACATTGAGCAACCCGGCTCACGCCATTCGAAACCGGCTTCGAGGAAAATCTTGTCCAGGCCTTCCGATTCGGCCTGCGCCTTCACCAGACCCGAGCCCGGCACGACGATGGCCTGCTTGATGGTCGAGGCCACTTTGCGGCCCTTGGCAATCACCGCAGCAGCACGCAGGTCTTCGATCCGCGAGTTGGTGCAGGAACCGATGAACACACGGTCGAGCTGAATGTCGGTGATCGCCTGATTGGCGGTCAAACCCATGTATTTCAAGGCACGGACGATGGAGTCGCGCTTGACCAGGTCCATTTCCTTGGCAGGATCCGGCACGTTCTGGTCGACCGCCAAGACCATTTCCGGCGAGGTGCCCCAGCTGACTTGCGGCTTGATTTGCGCGGCATCGAGCTCAACCACGGTATCAAACGCGGCATCAGCGTCAGAAACCAGGTCTTTCCAGGCTTCGACGGCCAGGTCCCATTCCGCGCCTTTCGGAGCGAACGGACGGCCCTTGACGTATGCCACGGTTTTTTCGTCCGCAGCCACCAGGCCTACGCGAGCGCCGGCTTCGATGGACATGTTGCAGATGGTCATGCGGCCTTCGACAGACAACTCGCGAATCGCGCTGCCGGCGAATTCGATGGCGTGGCCGTTACCGCCAGCGGTACCGATCTTGCCGATCACGGCGAGCACTATGTCCTTGGCGGTCACACCGAAAGGCAATTGGCCTTCGACGCGCACCAGCATGTTTTTCATTTTCTTGGCGACCAGGCACTGGGTGGCGAGCACATGCTCGACCTCGGAGGTGCCGATACCGTGAGCCAATGCGCCGAATGCGCCATGGGTCGAGGTGTGGGAGTCGCCGCAGACCACGGTCATGCCCGGCAAGGTGGCGCCCTGCTCCGGGCCGATGACGTGGACGATGCCTTGGCGAACGTCGTTCATCTTGAATTCGACGATGCCGTATTCGTCGCAGTTGTCATCGAGGGTCTGGACTTGCAGGCGCGAGACCTGGTCGACGATGGCGTCGATGCCGCCCTTGCGTTCCGGCGTGGTCGGTACGTTGTGGTCCGGGGTCGCGATGTTGGCATCGATACGCCATGGCTTGCGCCCGGCCAGGCGCAGGCCTTCGAAGGCTTGCGGCGAGGTCACTTCGTGAATGATGTGACGATCGATGTAGATCAGCGCAGAGCCATCGTCGCGCTGCTTGACCAAATGCGAATCCCAGAGCTTGTCGTAGAGCGTTTTGCCGGCCATCAGACGGTTCCTCATCAGCTTGTTTCTATGCCCCGGGTTTTGAATGCCTCAATAACCCTTTGGCTTGTGAGGCTGATCCTATGGGGTTACATTAAATAACTCAAATTCATATTTTTTATGCTTTGGATAACCAACTGGAATACAACCATGGACCTGGCCAACCTCAATGCATTTATTGCCATCGCTGAGACCGGAAGCTTCTCCGGCGCCGGGGAGCGGCTGCACCTGACCCAGCCAGCGATCAGCAAACGCATCGCCGGGCTGGAGCAGCAATTGAAGGTGCGACTGTTCGATCGCTTGGGCCGTGAAGTGGGCCTGACCGAGGCCGGGCGCGCCCTGCTGCCGCGGGCCTACCAGATTCTGAATGTCCTCGATGATACGCGCCGCGCCCTGACCAACCTCACCGGCGAAGTGACCGGTCGTCTGACCCTGGCCACCAGTCACCACATCGGCCTGCATCGTTTGCCACCCTTATTGAGGGAATTCACCCGACGCTACCCACAAGTGGCGCTGGATATTCAGTTCCTCGATTCGGAAGTGGCCTACGAGGAAATTCTCCATGGCCGCGCCGAACTGGCGGTCATCACCCTGGCGCCGGAACCCCATGCACTGGTCAAGGCCACCCCGGTGTGGGACGACCCGCTGGATTTCGTGGTCGCCCCAGAGCACTCTCTGCTCAACAACGGCAAGGTCAGCCTGGCGGACATTGCCCGACACCCGGCGGTCTTCCCAGGCGGCAATACCTTTACCCACCATATTGTGCAGCGGCTGTTTGAAGCCCAGGGCCTCACACCCAATATCGCCATGAGCACCAACTACCTGGAAACCATCAAGATGATGGTCTCGATCGGTCTGGCCTGGAGTGTTTTGCCGCGCACCATGCTCGACGATCAGGTGGCGCGCATACCTTTGCCGGGCATACAGCTCACTCGCCAGCTAGGCTATATCCTGCACACGGAAAGGACGCTGTCGAATGCTGCCCGGGCTTTCATGGCCCTGCTGGACGCTCAACTCGATCCGCCAGGGACTCAAGGCTAACTTGTGCTACTCCTATAGAGCCGCGAATGCCTGTACAAAACGCCCATTCAGCCTAAGGCTTGCCAATGCCCAAATCTGTTGACCGTATTCCGCCAATGCCGCGCATACAGGCACTTGACCCGAAAAACTCCGAACAGAGCTGGGAGAGTGCCTCGCAATTGTTGGCCGCGCTCAACGGCGCGCGCCTGGGCGCCTGGTATTGGGACATCGAGCGCGGGCAGATCAGCTGGTCCCGGGGTACGCAGGCGCTGTTCGGCTTCGACCCCCGCAAACCATTGCCATCGGATCTGGAATACCTCGACCTGCTGCCTCCGGAAGATCGCGCGAAAACCGTTCGCGCGTTCCATGCGGTCATCGCTGGCGCGCCGCTGGAACAAATGATGCACCATCGCATCCGCTGGCCCGATGGCAGCCTGCACTGGCTGGAGATCAGCGGCAGCCTGTTGCCGGACAAGCACGGCAGGCCACGGATGATCGGTGTGATCCGTGAAATCACCCACCAGCGCCAGCGTGAACAGGCACTGAGCAGCTCGGAAAAACGCTTCGCCACCCTGTTTCACCTGTGCCCGAACATGGTCCTGCTGACCCGCCAGGACGACGGCCTGATCACCGAAGCCAACCAGTATTTCGAAAGCCTGTTCGGCTGGCCGGTGCAAAATGCAATCGGCCGCACCACCCTGGAGCTGGGGCTGTGGGTGCATCCCGAACAACGGGCCGAACTGGTCAAGGCCACCAAAGCCAAAGGTGACCTGGTCAGCATGGAAGTGCAGTTTCGCGCCAGCAACGGCCAGATCCACGACGGCATCCTCAGTGCGCAAAAGGTCGAGCTCGAAGGCCAGCCCTATCTGCTGAGCACCTTCCTGGACACCACCGAACGCAAAATCGCCGAACATGCCCTCAAGGACAGCCAGGAACGCCTCGACCTGGCCCTGGACTCGGCGCAACTCGGCACCTGGGACTGGCACATTCCCAGCGGCATGCTCTACGGTTCGGCACGGGCCGCCCAACTGCACGGCCTGGACGCCAAACCCTTCCACGAGTCCTTCGACGAGTTCTTCGAAGGCGTGCCCGGCGAAGAACGCGACACCATGCGCGACGCTTACCGCAGCCTGCGTGAAGGCCCGGCCGGCAACTACCAATTGACCTACCGCGTGCAATTGCCCGACGGCAGCTCGCGCTACCTGGAAAGCCGCGCCCGCCTCTACCGCGATGAAAACGGCGTGCCGGTGCGCATGGCCGGCACATTGCTCGACATCACCGACCAGGTGGAACGCGAACAACGGCTGGTGGCCTCCGAAGAGAAATTCGCCACACTGTTCCAGGTGAGCCCCGATCCGATCTGCGTCACCCACCAGGACTCCGGCCAGTTCATTGAAATCAACTCCAGCTTCACCCAGACATTTGGCTGGAGCACCGCCGATGTGATCGGCCGCAGCGCCGACGAAATCGGCCTGTGGGACGCTTCGGCGAAAAGCCTGCGACGGATCGAACAAGTGATCCGTGAACAAGGCCTGAACAACGTGGCCATTCTCGTCCAGCACAAGGACGGACAGGTCCTGACCTGCGTGATTTCCAGCCGCCAGATCAGCGTCGGCGATCAGCCCTGCATCGTCACCACGCTGCGCGACATCACCCAACAACAGCGCTCGGAAGCGGCACTCAAGGCCAGTGAAGAGAAATTCGCCAAGGCCTTTCACTCCAGCCCAGACGCCATCACCATCACCGAGCGCGACACCGGACGCTATCTGGAGGTCAACGATGGTTTCTGCCGCCTGACCGGTTACCGCGCCGAGGAAGTGGTGGGCCGCACGGTGTACCAGGTCGGGATCTGGGCTGAAGAAAAACAACGCTCGGCGCTACTGGCGGAATTGCAGATCAAGGGGCGGGTTCATCACCAGGAAATGCTCGGACGCAACAAGCGCGGCGAACTGCTCACTGTCGAAGTGTCGGTGGAGCCGATCACCCTCAACGAAACAGCCTGTCTGCTGCTGACCGCGCGAGACGTCAGCCTGCTGAAAAACGCCGAAGCGCAGATTCGCCACCTGGCCTACCACGACCCACTGACCAACCTGCCCAATCGGGCTCTGCTGATGGATCGGCTCAGTCAGCAAATTGCCCTGCTCAAACGCCACAATTTACGTGGTGCGCTGATGTTTCTCGACCTCGACCACTTCAAGCACATCAACGACTCCCTCGGGCACCCGGTGGGCGATACCGTGCTGAAAATCATCACCGCGCGCCTGGAGGCCAGCGTGCGTATGGAGGACACCGTTGCGCGCCTGGGCGGTGACGAATTCGTAGTGCTACTCAGCGGTCTCGAAGGCTCGCGCAACGAGGTCAGCGATCAGGTTCGCGAAGTGGCCGACACCATTCGCGAACTGCTGTCCGAACCGATGTTCCTCGACGGTCAGCGCCTGCAAGTGACACCCAGCATCGGCATTGCACTGATTCCCGATCACGGTTCGACCCCGACCGACCTGCTCAAGCGCGCCGACATCGCGCTCTATCGCGCCAAGGACTCGGGCCGCAATACCGCGCAGATGTACCACAACACCATGCAGAAGGCCGCGAGCGAACGCCTGCGCATGGAAACCGACTTGCGCCTGGCGCTTTCCCGGGGTGAGTTTCGCGTGCATTACCAACCCCAGGTCGACGCCCGGGGTGACCGCATCGTCGGCGCCGAAGCCCTGGTGCGCTGGAATCACCCAGACCTCGGTGCGCAGTCACCCACTGAGTTCATCAAGGTACTGGAAGACAGCGGACTGATTCTGGAGGTCGGCACCTGGATCCTCGACGAAGCCTGCCAGGCCTTCAAACAATTGATCGACGACGGCCTGGTGAATCCATACAAATTCAGCTTGTGCGTGAACATCAGCCCGCGCCAGTTCCGCCAGAACGACTTCGTCGAACGGGTCGAAAACAGCCTCGCCACCTACGGGCTGCCCTGCACGTTGCTGAAGCTGGAAATCACCGAAGGCATCGTGATCCAGAACCTGGAAGACACCATCAACAAAATGCGCCGCCTGAAAAAACTCGGCGTGAGCTTCGCCATGGACGACTTCGGCACCGGCTACTCCTCACTGACCTACCTCAAGCGCTTGCCGGTCGATACCCTGAAAATCGACCAGTCATTCATCCGCGACGCCACCAGCGACCCGAACGACGCCGAGATCATCCGCGCCATCGTCGCCATGGCCCACAGCCTGGATTTGAAAGTGATTGCCGAAGGGGTGGAAACAGCGGAACAACTGGAGTTCTTGCAGGGGTTGGACTGTCACTTCTACCAGGGGTATTTACACAGTCAGCCGTTGCCTGTGCAAGAGTTTAAGTTGTTGCTCAAGTAGGAAGAAGCGGCAAGGGATCCGCTTCATGCCTTGAACCCAGAACCGTCGACGACACCCTCAAGGTCGTGCCGGATCTGCAAGAGCAATGACCCTGCCGCACCGATCGAGAGGCTGCCGGGCCTTACCCCGACCTCGCAAGATGCCATCTACACTCAATCACGCCCCCCCTCTGCCACTGATTGAGATCCATCAACGTGCCCAGCATCTACCAGATCAAACCCGCCTTCCAAAACCTCCTGCGCCCCTTGGTCCGACGCTTGTTCGACAACGGCACCACGGCCAACCAGATCACGGTGCTGGCGGGCATTGGTTCGGTGCTGGTGGGCGCGGTGATCGCCGGTTTCGCGCATCACCCCTGGGTATTTGTGCTGGTACCGGTCTGGATGATCGTGCGCATGGCGCTCAACGCCATCGATGGCATGTTGGCTCGGGAATTCGGCCAACAGTCGCGCCTGGGCGCCTACCTCAATGAACTTTGCGATATCGCCGCCGACTGTGCGCTGATCCTGCCTTTCGCCCTGTTACCGGATGTCAGCCCGTGGCTGGTGCTGTTGGTGACGCTGCTTGCCTTGTTCACCGAGTACAGCGGCGTGCTGGGGCCCATGGTCGGTGCCTCGCGACGCTATGACGGGCCCATGGGCAAGAGTGACCGGGCCTTCGTGCTGGGAGTCGTGGCCGCCGGCATCGCACTGGGCTGGATCAGCGCCCTGTGGATCAATGGCGTGTTCGCGATCATCGCGGTGCTGTTGCTCTGCACACTGGTAAACCGGGTCCGCCAGGGCCTCAAGGAAGTACAACAAGACGGCTCTTCAGCCTAAGGAATTGGCAATGCGCGAAGCTCGCCAGCAGACATTCACCACCCATGATGGCGTGGAACTGTTCTACCGATATTGGCCAGGCAACCCTGCCCCAGACGAGGCGCGCAAGGCTGTGCTGCTGTTTCATCGCGGCCATGAGCACTCGGGACGCATTGCCCATCTGGTGGATGAACTGGACCTGCCCGGCTACGACTTCTTTGCCTGGGATGCCCGGGGCCATGGCCTCTCGCCGGGCGCCCGTGGCGACAGCCCGGGCTTTGCCACCAGCGTGCGCGACGTGCAGACCTTCTGCGAGCACCTGAAGACGACTTACCAGATAGACGAGGAAAATCTCGCGGTGATCGCCCAGAGCGTCGGCGCGGTGATCGTCGCCACCTGGGCCCACGATTACGCGCCACGCATACGCTCGCTGGTGCTGGCGTCGCCGGCGTTCAAGGTCAAGCTCTATGTACCCTTCGCCCGCCAGGGGCTGTCACTGCTGCGCCAGTGGCGCGGCAACTTTTTCGTCAACAGCTACGTCAAGGCGCGGTTTCTGAGTCATGACCCGCAACGCGTCGCCAGCTACGACAATGACCCGCTGATCACCAAAGCCATTTCAGTGAATGTCTTGCTCGGCCTCTACGAAGCCGCCGAACGGGTCGTGGCTGATGCGCAGGCGATTCAGATACCCGTTCAGTTGCTGATCTCCGGCGCCGATTTCGTCGTGCATCGCCATCCTCAGGAACAGTTCTTCGATCGCCTGGGCAGCCTGCACAAGGAAAAACATGTGCTGCCGGGGTTCTTCCACGACACCCTGGGTGAAAAACATCGCGGGCCCGCGGTCGCCAGCGCACGCCGCTTCATCCTGCAAAACTTCGCCCAACCGAACGCCCGCCCTTCCCTACTGGCCGCCGATCGCCTGGGCCTGACCTGCGCCGAGTCCGAATCGCTGGCCGCGCCGCTGCCGCGCAACTCCCTGCGCGATCTGTACTGGCGCATGACCCGCGCCAGCATGCGCCTGGGCAGTCAGCTGTCGTCGGGGATCAAGCTGGGGTTCGACACCGGCTTCGACTCCGGCAGCACCCTGGACTACGTCTATCGCAATACGCCCACCGGCACATCCGGTCTCGGCCGCCTGATCGACCGCAATTACCTGGATTCCATCGGTTGGCGCGGCATTCGCCAACGCAAACTGCACGTCGAGGAATTGCTGCGCCTGGCCATGCAGCAATTGCGCGACCGAGGACACGAAGTGCGCATCGTTGACATCGCCGCCGGACACGGGCGCTACATTCTCGAAGCCTTGCAGGGCGTCAGCCCGCTGCCCGAGTCGATTCTGTTGCGCGACTACAGCGACATCAATGTGCGCGACGGCAGTGCGCTGATCCGCGAAAAAGGCCTGGAAGGGATCGCTCGATTCGTCAAGGGCGATGCCTTCGACCACGCCGATCTGGCCGCACTGGCCCCCAAGCCAACCCTGGCGGTGGTATCCGGTTTGTACGAGTTATTCGCCGACAATCAAATGGTCGGCGCCTCCCTCGCCGGGCTGGCCGACGCCGTCGAACCCGGTGGCTATCTGGTCTATACCGGTCAACCCTGGCACCCGCAGCTGGAACTGATTGCCCGCGCCCTGACCAGCCACCGCGAAGGCCAAGCCTGGGTCATGCGCCGGCGCACCCAGGCGGAAATGGACCAACTGGTGGAGGCCGCCGGCTTTCGCAGAATCGACTTGCGCGTCGATGAGTGGGGCATCTTCAGCGTGGCCCTCGCGCAACGGGTGTCGTGATGCAGCTCACTGCAACGGCGGCACGCGAGCCTGGCCTGCGCAAATCGGCGGTGCTCTGGCTATTGCTGCTGGCGCCGCTGTTTTTCGGCACCTACGGTTTCGCCACCTGGGTCACCACCCAGCGCGGCGATGTCGGCAGCCTGGTGTTCGGCTGGGAAAGCCACATGCCATTCTGGGCCTGGACCATTGTCCCGTATTGGTCCATCGACCTGCTGTACGGCTTGTCCCTGCTGCTGCCGCGCAGCCGCGAAGAACTGAAACGCCATGCCTTGCGCCTGCTGACCGCGCAGGTGATTGCCGTCAGTTGTTTTCTGATCTGGCCGCTGCGCTTCACTTTCGCCCGACCGGAACTGGATGGCGTATTTGGCTGGTTGTTCGACGTTCTCGCCGGCTTTGACAAACCGTTCAATCAAGCGCCATCGCTGCACATCGCCTTGCTGGTGATCCTCTGGGCCTGCTATCAGCGACACTTGCAGGGCATCTGGCGCATGGCGATGCATGGCTGGTTCGCCCTGATCGGGATCTCGGTACTGACCACTTACCAGCACCACTTCATCGACCTGCCCACCGGTGCGATGCTCGGCTGGCTGTGTGTCTGGCTATGGCCGCTGGAGGGCCGCTCCCTCCTGCAAACCGCGCATCTGGCACCCCGGGGGAAACGCTGGAAACTGGCGCTGTATTACCTGCTGGGGGCGACCGCTTTCACTGTCCCGGCTTTTGCCTCGGGGGGCATCTGGCTGTGGCTGCTCTGGCCGGCGCTGGCGCTGCTGCTGGTGGCGTTCAATTACGCCGTGCTGGACGCGGACGGCTTTCAGAAGCGCGCCAATGGGTGCCTTTCAGCCGCCGCCCGCTGGCTACTGGCCCCCTATCTGGCCGCCGCCTGGCTCAACTCGCGCCTATGGACCCGCAAGAATCCAGATCCCGACCGGGTACTCGACAACGTCTGGCTCGGGCGCATACCGACTCGGCGGGAACTCGAGAACAGTGCCTTTGCTGCAGTGTTCGACCTGTGTGCCGAACTCTCGCTCAACCCTGGTTCCATTGCCTACCGTTCACTGCCGGTCCTGGACCTTACGACACTTGACGCCGCGCAATGCGAGGAAGCGGCGCTGGCCATCGAAAACCTGCGTCAGCAAGGGCCGTTGCTGGTCTGCTGTGCCCTGGGCTATTCGCGCAGCGCCACCGCGGTGGCCGCCTGGCTGCTGAAGACCGGGCGGGCCACGAGCGTCGATGACGCCATCCAGTTGATCCAGTGCGCACGTCCAGGAATAGTGCTGGGCCCCCGTCACCGAAAAGCCCTGCAGCAGGTAGCGACCCGCATGGAGAGCAGCATTGTCCATTGATATGCAACTGCAGGTGACAGCCAGTCTGTTGCGTCGTGGCGACTCGCTGGATCGGCTGTCCACCGGGCTCACCCTGTTGGGCGCCTTGCTCGGCCTCAGTCAATTCGTCCTGAGCAACCCGGGGGTCTGGGGCGTGACCTGCGGCAGCGGGCTGCTGGTGCTCGGCCTGTGGCAGAAATACTGGGCGGTGCGGGTTGCTTTCGATGCCGATCTGTTCCAGCACCTTGCCCAAAGGGCTGCAAATCTCGACGAGCGCACCCAGGCCCTGGATCAAGCCCTGACCGCGCTGAATCTACAGCCCGCCGATCGCTCCGACCGCCCCTGGAACCAACGTATTGCCGGCGCTCTGACGCTGTTGCGCCGCCAGGCATTGCTGGTGGCGGCGCAAGTTCTGTTGACCCTGGTTTTCATCTTCGCCGGCCCCTGGCTGGCCGTAGCGGGATAAGGAGTTCTCATGCTGGAACCCGTGGTTGCCACCCTCATCACCTCTGCCGCGCGCCTCCTTACCGGCGCCCGCAGCCTGTGGCTCGGTTGCGCGCCGCAAGCAGTGCAGCGCATCTATTTCGCCAACCACAGCAGCCACGGCGATTTCGTGCTGCTGTGGGCGTCGTTGCCGCCGGCCTTGCGCGACATCACCCGACCGGTCGCCGGCGCCGATTACTGGCTGAAAAGCCCCCTGCGCCGGTACATCATCAACCGGGTGTTCAATGGTGTGCTGATTGACCGGGAGCGCAAGGACAATGCCGACAATCCCTTGCAGCCGATGCTCGATGCCCTGGCAAACGGCGATTCGCTGATTATCTTCCCCGAAGGCACGCGCAATCCCGAAGACGGCCTGCTGCCTTTCAAAAGCGGGCTGTATCACCTGGCGAAGCAGTACCCCCAGGCGCAATTGATTCCGGTGTGGATCGCCAACCTCAACCGAGTCATGCCCAAGGGGCGCGTGCTGCCGCTGCCGCTGTTATGCACCATCAGCTTTGGCGCCGCGCTGGCCCTGGACGAAGCTGAAAGCAAGGCGCAGTTTCTCGAGCGCAGTCGCGAAGCGCTGCTGAACCTGGCCGGGGAGCATGCCTGACATGGACAGACAGACCTTGATGTTGTTTGCCGGTATTGGCGCGTTTCTGCTTTTGGCCTCGCTGATCGGTTTCGTACTCAAACGACGCACCCAGGGCATCCCCAACCCGGTGATCGACAACCTCAACGCCCGGATCAACGCCTGGTGGGTGATGGTGCTGGTGATCGGGATAGCCTTCTGGCTCGGCACCACTGCGGTGATCCTGCTGTTCTACATGGTGTCGTTCTACGCCCTGCGCGAATTCATGACCCTCACGCCGACCCGCCGCAGTGACTACCCGGCCCTGGTGGCAGCTTTCTACCTGGCGCTACCGCTGCAGTACCTGTTGATTTACTACGATTGGTACGGGCTGTTTTCCATCTTTATCCCGGTCTACGTGTTTTTGCTGCTGCCGATCCTGGCTTCCCTGGGCGGCGACAGCACGCACTTTCTCGAGCGTGCCTCGAAGGTCCAATGGGGCCTGATGATCGCGGTGTTCTGCGTGTCCCACGTACCCGCACTGCTGACCCTGGACATCGCCGGCTATGAAGGTCGAAATCTGCTGTTGATCGCCTATCTGGTGATCGTGGTGCAGATGTCGGATGTGCTGCAGTACGTGTGCGGCAAGCTGTTCGGCAAACGCAAGATCGCACCGAAACTGTCGCCGTCGAAAACAGTGGAAGGCTTTGTCGGTGGCATTCTGCTGGCCTCGCTGATCGGCTGCGCTTTGTGGTGGATCACGCCGTTCACCGCCTGGCAGTCACTGTTCATCGCCTTGCTGATCAACTTGCTGGGGTTCGCTGGCGGTATCGTGATGTCGGCGATCAAACGCGATCGTGGCGTGAAGGATTGGGGGCACATGATCGAAGGCCATGGTGGCATGCTCGACCGGCTGGACTCGGTGTGTTTTGCTGCGCCGATCTTCTTTCACCTGGTGCGCTACGGCTGGACTTGAACGCTTCACGCCATCCCGGGAAGCACCAATAACGCAACATCTGTAGGAGCCGGCTTGCCGGCGATGGACTCCAGTGCGCCGCGTTTATCCAGCTCACACGCGTTGTCGTTAACGACCATCGCTGGCAAGCCAGCTCCTACAAGGGACCGCGTTGACCTTCACCTGTAGGAGCCGGCTTGCCGGCGATGGACTCCAGTGCGCCGCGTTTATCCGGTTCACACGCGTTTTCGTTGACGACCATCGCTGGCAAGCCAGCTTGTATGTTTAGACTTGAAGGGGTGGGTGGGACTAAAGCTCGTCATCTGACTCTGACCAGTACAGACCGTGGGAGACTTCGTCCCACCCCTTCACCTAATGCGCCGATAAGGAATGCATCGGCTCGGACCGACGATAGAAACAAGCCAGCGCAACGGTGAACCCCAACAAGTCTTTAAACCCTAGCTCGGAGGGTGGGCCATGACAATCCTTGATTCTCAGGTGGTCGTTGGTGTGGATGTGGCGAAGGACGAGATTGTTATCTATCGATCCGACCTGGAACGAACCCGAAATGTCGCGAACAAGCGATCAGCCCTGAAGCAATGGCTCAAGACGCTACCTGCGAACAGCGCTATCGCGCTTGAAGCGACCAATATCTATCACCTTGATACAACGGAAATAGCCCATGAAATGGGCCATGACGTTTATGTCATCGATGGCTGTCGCCTCAACAAATACCGCGACGGAATAGGCATGAGGGCGAAAACAGATGCCTTGGATGCCGAATTGCTGGCGCGTTACTTGAGCAGGGAGTCCGACAGACTGAGGATCTGGAGTCCTCCGCCGAAGGCTTACACCCAACTCAAAAGCCTGCTTCGTCGCCGGGCTCAGTTGGTCCGGGGCTGTGTCGCACTCAAGCAAAGCTGGAAAAACGAACCCCTGCTCAAAGAACAGTTCAAGCAGCTTTTGGCCGCCATTGCCCAGTTCGAAAAAACGATTCAGAAAACACTCAAGGAGATTGCTGAGGACGCCGGGATGCAGGATCAGGTGAAGCGCTGCCAGGCCGTCGAGGGTGTCGGGCTCCTGACAGCCACAGCAGCGGCCACAGCGTTTTTGCGTGGAAAATTTGCTAACAGCGACGAATACGTGGCCTTCCTCGGCATGGATCCGCGGGTGAGGCAGTCAGGACAAAAGGATCAAAGGCGTCGACTCTCCAAGCGAGGAGACTCGGAGTTCCGGCGCCTGTTTCACAACAGCGCCATGGCCGCCAGCCGTTCGCCGATCTGGAAACCGTACTACGAGAGTTATCTGGCCAGAGGCCTAAAAGGTACTCAAGCCTTGGTTATCCTGGCACGCAAGCTGGCCAGAGTGATGTTCGCGTTGATGAAAAACCAAAGTGAATACAAGCCTAATTCTATGCTTGGGGGTTCCCCCCAAACATAGAATCTCCTACAAGGGACCGCGTTGACCTTCACCTGTAGGAGCCGGCTTGCCGGCGATGGACTCCAGTGCGCCGCGTTTATCCGGCTCACACGCGTTTTCGTTAACGACCATCGCTGGCAAGCCAGCTCCTACAAGGGACCGCGTTGACCTTCACCTGTAGGAGCCGGCTTGCCGGCGATGGATTCAAGTACACCGCGTTTATCCGGTTCACACGCGTTTTCGTTGACGACCATCGCTGGCAAGCCAGCTCCTACAAGGGACCGCGTTGACCTTCACCTGTAGGAGCCGGCTTGCCGGCGATGGACTCCAGTGCGCCGCGTTTATCCAGCTCACACGCGTTTTCGTTGACGACCATCGCTGGCAAGCCAGCTCCTACAGGAGACCGCGTCCCGGTCGAAAATGAAGAAACGTCAAAAAAAAGACCCCGACAAGTCGGGGTCTTTTTGTTTTAGCCGGCCGTTTGATCAATCACAACACCCGGCATCAGGCTCGACTCAGTGTTGCAGAGCCGGTTTTTGCACCCCGTTGATCGGGATGCGCTTGGCTTTCGCCTCTTCCGGAATCACCCGCAGCAGGTCGATGCTCAACAGACCGTTGCTCAGGCCAGCAGCCTTGATCTCGATGTGATCGGCCAGACGGAAGGACAGCTTGAATGCACGCTGGGCAATGCCCTGGTGCAGGAAGGTCACGCCTTCGTTGGCATCACGTTTGCCACCACTGATGGTCAGCACACCCTTCTCGACTTGCAGTTCCAGGTCATCTTCCTGGAAACCGGCGGCGGCTACGACGATACGGTATTGATCGTCACCGTGTTTTTCCACGTTGTAAGGCGGGTAGGTGCTGCCTGGCTCATTGCGCAGGGCGGTTTCGAACAGGTCGTTGAAACGGTCGAAACCTACCGAGGAACGGAACAGTGGGGCCAGGGAAAATGCAGTAGTCATGATTCAAATCTCCTGAAAACAATCAGCAAGGTTTTTGTCTCCGCGACCCGAATTCGGCATCGCGTACCCCTTAGATAGGGATCGCTGATTGCATTTCAAGAGATTACTTTCTGCTTTTTTTGAAAAAGCTTCAGGCCGCTTCCGCCACCGACAGCCCCAACAAACGCGAGACATTGTCCAACTCGGTCTCACGACGCAGGACGGTGAAGAGCTCTACCGCCTCGGGATAATTGCGGGTCAACATCGCCAGCCATTGCTTCAGACGGCCCGGCGACTGGCGTGGTGTCATCTGCGCCTTGGCCTGTAACCAGAAGTCCTGGATCAGTGGCAGCAGCTCGCTCCAGGTCATCTCCACGACCTCTTCACCCGCCCGGGCAGCGGCGATCTGCTTGGCCAGATCGGGGCGCGAAACCAGGCCACGACCGAGCATGATGTCTTCGACGCCGCTGATCTCGCGGCAACGACGCCAGTCTTCGACGCTCCAGATATCCCCATTGGCGAACACCGGCACCTTGACCACGGCCTGTACCCGCGGAATCCACTCCCAGTGCGCCGGCGGCTTGTAGCCGTCGACCTTGGTCCGTGCGTGCACCACGATGTGCTCGGCGCCGCCTTCGGCCAGGGCCGTGGCACACACCAGCGAACCGTCCGGGCTGTCGAAGCCCAGACGCATCTTGGCGGTGACTGGAATGTGCGCGGGGACGGCACGACGGACGTGCTCGACGATCTGGTTGAGCAGCTCGGGCTCCTTGAGCAGGACCGCGCCACCCCGGGATTTGTTGACGGTCTTGGCCGGACAGCCGAAGTTAAGGTCGATCACCTCGGAACCCAGCTCGCAAGCCAGCGCAGCATTTTCTGCCAGGCACACCGGATCGGAACCGAGCAGTTGCACACGCAGCGGCACGCCGGAGGCCGTCCGGGCACCGTTGAGCAACTCCGGGCCGAACTTGTGGAAATAGGCAGGTGTCAGCAACTGGTCGTTGACCCGAATGAACTCGGTCACGCACCAGTCAATACCACCCACGCGGGTCAGCACATCGCGCAGGATGTCGTCGACCAACCCCTCCATGGGCGCCAAAGCAATTTGCATGAAAAACACACTCGAGGAAAAACGTGCGGCAGTTTACTGGGTTCAGAGAAAATCTGCAGAACATCGCAGATCCCCTGTAGGAGCGAGCTTGCTCGCGATTGTCGTCAACGTTAACGCGACCAGCCTGACGCCCCGCGGCGGTCTCAGGTTTTTCGCGAGCGAGCTCGCTCCTACATTGGTTAGAGCGATAGCAAAGCCGGGCCATAACCCTCGATGAACTCCGCCGGCATGCGCTTGGGCTTGCCGGAAGACAGCTCGATGCAGACGAACGTGGTTTGCGCGCGCAGCAACGTTGCATTGTCGCTGGGGCGGATCAACTGGAAGTGCCGGGTCATTCTCAGACGCTGGTCCCAATCGACGATCCAGGTCGCCAATTGCAACTCATCGCCTTCGTAGGCCGCTGCCAGGTAGTCGATTTCGTGACGTACCACCGCCATCGCCCGGTCCAGTCGCCGATATTCGACCAGATCCAGGCCAAGGCGTTGGGAGTGGCGCCAGGCACAGCGTTCGAGCCAGGTCACGTAGACCGCGTTGTTCGCGTGCCCCAACCCGTCAATGTCCTCGGCATCCACTTGCAGATCAATGATAAATGGCGTTTCCCGATCCCAGCCCATGCCCCACTCCCGGTCATCTCGATTTGACCGGGGCAGTGTAACGGAAGCTCAGGCTGATTGGCGCGATTGCAGTCGGCGACCGGACAGCAGTGATAACACGCCATCAATCACCCTGGGGTCAGCCAGCACCCGCTGATGCCCGCCTTCTTGCAGGCGCAACAAACGACTGTCGAACCAGGACTCGTGGATCAGCTGAGACTCTTTGACCGACACCATGTTGTCATCTTCGGCGTGGACGACCAGGCCGGGCATATCGAGCTGATAGTGAGCGACATCCAGCGTCGAGGCGCGCATGCCGACGTCTTTCTCGACCTGACGTATGAACGCTGAACGGGCTTTGGGTGGCAGCCCGACATAGCGGGCGAACCCACGCAACACACCAAGAATCCGCGCCGGGGCGGCGATGGTGACCAGGGTTTCCGTGCGCAGGCCCAACTGCACCGCAAGCATGGCGCTGGCACCCCCCATGGAATGGCCGATGACCGCTTGCAGTGGCGGCAATTCGGCGGCGGCTTCGAGCATGGCCCGCGCGAAGAGCACCACATTCGCCTCGCTGCCCGGCGAGCGGCCATGAGCCGGACCGTCGAGGGCGACCACGGAGTAACCGGCATCGACCAATGCCGTGATCAGGCTGGCAAACTGCGTTGGCCGCCCTTCCCAACCGTGCATCAGCAACACTGCCGGGCCCTGGCCCCAACGCAACGCCGAGAGGCCGAAGCGCAAGGTGATCCGCTCGGACCTCGCCAACAGCGGTAGCTCCCAGTCACGGGGCGGCAGATCCCGCGGTGTCATGAAGGCCAGTCGCATTTTGCTAGCGACCAGTTTCGGGGCAAACCAGCCCAAGGTGCCATTAACGCCACGAACCCACTTTAACGCGCTCATCGCATTCTCCTCAGGCCGCAGCCTTCAGGTCAACGCACTGCCGATTTGGCGGCGCGCAGTAATCGATCGGACAATTCTCCCGGCCCCAGCGCCCGCGCCAGAGCCAATCCACCCACCATCAAGGCCATATCGGCCAGGGCTTTATCGGTTTCTTCAGGACTGGACGCCAACTGCGCGACCATCATTTCCACATGCTCATTCAGCGCGACACGAAACGCGTCCGGCAGCCGCCCCAATTCGCCGACCGAAGCCGGGATCGGGCACGCCGATTCGGAGGAATCACGGTGCTTGCGCGACAGGTAAAACGCCGCCACCAGCGCGCGACGCTCCTCGCCGGTCAATTGCGCGTCCATATCGGCAATCAGGTCGCGCCGATGACCGAGCAATTGCTTGAACGCTTCGAGCATCATCGCGTCCTTGCTTTCGAAGTGTGCGTAGAAGCCGCCGACGGTCAGGCCCGCCGCGCCCATCACTTCGCCCACGCTTGGCTCGGCCGGGCCGCGCTGAATCAGCGCGGCGCTGGCAGCCTTGAGGATGCGTTCGCGGGTCTGAGCTTTTTTATCGTTCATCGTTGCCTCCGAATATTACGATTGAAATATTATTCTCATAATAAATTTTAGCAAGTCATGGGTGTGACCGCTGGTCTGAAGAACAGTTTTTTTGGAAATGGAGGAATTTGGCCAAACGCCAGACAAACAAAAGGGCCATTCAATAATTGAATGACCCTTATAAAATCCCGCAGAGCGGGTAATCGTGGCGTCCCCTAGGGGACTCGAACCCCTGTTACCGCCGTGAAAGGGCGGTGTCCTAGGCCACTAGACGAAGGGGACACAAACCCTTCTATACAACTGATCAGTGCTGAGAGCTGATCGATTCAAGGCCGGTGTGGCCAGACCTTGAACTGTAAATTGGTGGAGCTAAGCGGGATCGAACCGCTGACCTCCTGCATGCCATGCAGGCGCTCTCCCAGCTGAGCTATAGCCCCGGATTTTTCGCCTCGCGGCGGAGCGACATCTTGCAACATCGCTTCTGTAAAACTGGCGTCCCCTAGGGGACTCGAACCCCTGTTACCGCCGTGAAAGGGCGGTGTCCTAGGCCACTAGACGAAGGGGACGCAAACCCTTCTATACAACTGATCAACGCTGAGTGTTGATCGCTTCAAGGCCGGTGTGGCCAGACCTTTAAGTGTAAATTGGTGGAGCTAGACGGGATCGAACCGTCGACCTCTTGCATGCCATGCAAGCGCTCTCCCAGCTGAGCTATAGCCCCTCATCGTTGATGTCATCGCTGAGGACGGGGCGAATCTTAAGGGCGTATCGAAAGCCTGTCAAACTTATTTTTCAAAAAATTTAAAATTTTTTGCCGACATAACAATCACTTACCACCCTCGCCCCGAAAAATCGGGGTCTGAGGACCACTGCGCGCCCAACGACGGGCACACACAATGGCCATCAGTCCCTCATCAAGCGTGTCAGGCGATAGCGCCCAACAGCTTTTCCCATTCTTTGTTTTCTTTCTTCGACACACCGCCCAGCAGGTCGATCGCCTGGCGCAGACGGAAACGGGTCAGGTCCGGCCCAAGGATTTCCATCGCATCGAGCACCGATACCGAACTGGCCTGGCCCGTGATCGCGGCGAACATCAGCGGCATGGCGTCACGCAGCTTCAGCTCAAGGGACTCGACCACGGCCTGGATGGTCGCGGTAATGCTGTCCTTCTCCCACTGACGCAGGCTTTCGAGCTTCCACAGGATCAACTGCATCAACTGACGAACCTGATCACCCGACAGCTTCTTGGATTCGAACAGCTTGGCATCCGGATTCACGCCACCGGCAAAGAAGAACCCGGCCAGCGGTGCAACCTGGCTGAAGGTTTCGACCCGGCCCTGCACGTGCGGCGCGATCTTCATCATGTATTCGGAATTGAACGCCCACTTCTGCACGCGCGCGGCGAACTCTTCCACCGGCAGGTCACGCAGCCACTGGCCGTTGAGCCACGACAGCTTCTCGATGTCGAAGATCGGCCCGCCGAGGGACACGCGCTTGAGATCGAAATTGTCGACCATTTCCTGCAACGAGAACTTCTCGCGCTCGTCCGGCATCGACCAGCCCATGCGGCCCAGGTAGTTGAGCATCGCTTCAGGCATGAAGCCCATGCGCTCGTAGAACGTCACCGAGGTCGGGTTCTTGCGCTTGGACAGCTTGCTCTTGTCCGGGTTACGCAGCAGCGGCATGTAGCACAGCTCCGGTTGTTCCCAGCCGAAGTATTCGTAAAGCAGGATCAGCTTCGGTGCCGATGGCAGCCACTCTTCGCCGCGCAATACGTGGGTGATGCCCATCAGGTGATCGTCGACCACGTTGGCCAGGAAGTACGTCGGCAGGCCGTCGGTCTTCATCAGGACTTGCATGTCCATGCGGTCCCACGGGATCTCGACGTCGCCGCGCAGCATGTCCGGCACCACGCAGACGCCTTCGCTCGGCACCTTCATGCGGATCACGTGCGGTTCGCCAGCGGCGAGGCGACGGGCGACTTCTTCCTTGGACAGCAACAGTGCGCGGCCGTCGTAGCGCGGGGTTTCGCCACGGGCCATCTGCTCGGCGCGCATCTGGTCCAGCTCTTCGGCGGTGCAGAAGCACGGGAAGGCATGGCCCATGTCGACCAGTTGCTGGCAGTACTTCTGGTAAATGTCACCGCGCTCGCTTTGACGGTATGGACCGTGCGGGCCGCCGACATCCGGACCTTCGCTCCAGTCGATCCCCAGCCAGCGCAGCGCGTCGAAGATCTGCTGTTCGGACTCGCGGGTCGAACGCAGTTGATCGGTGTCTTCGATCCGCAGGATGAACTCACCGCCGTGCTGCTTGGCAAAGCAGTAGTTGAACAAGGCGATGTAGGCGGTACCTACGTGGGGGTCCCCGGTAGGCGATGGCGCGATGCGAGTGCGGACGGTGGTCATGGCATGTCTCGAAAAGAATAAAAAGCGAAGTTCAAACAGAACATCAAACAAGAGCGGAATGGTAACAGGCGACACCCGCCCCGCTCCAGTGAGCAGGGCATTTAAGCCAAGGTTGCGTCTGGAACACCCGTATGAGGTGGTGAATGGGCGAATATCAACCGATGGCATTTACCGTTTATCGGCTGTATGCCAGATTTGCCTGCTGATACCTTCCCTTACAATTTCTCGACTACAGTTTGCCCCATGCCTGCCCAACTCAAGCGTCGCCTGTCCATTTTCCTGTTGATCGTCCTGCTGATTGCCGGGGGCCTGTTTGCCCATTGGTTTTTCAAGGGGCGGTTTTATGAAAGCACCGACAACGCTTATGTCCAGGGCGAGATCACCCGTGTGTCGAGCCAACTGGGTGCGCGCATCGATCAGGTGCTGGTGCAGGACAACCAGCATGTCGAGAAGGGCCAGTTGCTGATCAAACTCGAAGGCGACGACTTCCACCTCGCTGTCGACCGCGCCAACGCAACCCTCGCCACCCGCGAGGCCGAACGCCTGCAAGCCCAGAGCAAACTGACCCAGCAGGCCAGCCTGATTGCCGCCAGCGAAGCGCAAGTAGCGTCCAGTCAGGCTAGCCTGGGCCGTTCGCAGATTGATTTGACCCGCGCCGAGACCTTGCGCAAGCCAGGTTATGTCTCGGAAGAACGGGTAACCACCCTCTCCGCCGACAACCACATTGCCCGTTCGCAACTGGCCAGGGCCCAGGCGGATGCCCAGGGCCAGCGCCAGCAAGTCAACGCGCTGACCGCCGAAATAAAGCGCCTGGATGCGCAGATCGCCAATGCCAGAACCGACCTCGCCCAGGCCGAACTGAACCTGACCCGCAGCGAAATCCACGCCCCCATCAGCGGCCTGATCGGCCAGCGTGCGGCCCGCGAAGGCCAATACGTACAGGCCGGCGCTTACCTGCTGTCGATCGTGCCCGATGAAGACATCTGGATTCAGGCCAACTTCAAGGAGACCCAGATCGGCCACATGCAACCCGGGCAGAAAGCCGAGCTGACCTTCGACGCCTACGGCGACACACCCATCGAAGCCCGGGTCGACAGCCTGTTCGCCGCCTCAGGCGCACAGTTCAGCCTGTTGCCGCCGGACAATGCCACCGGCAACTTCACCAAAGTCGTGCAGCGGATTCCGGTAAAACTGACATTCGCCGCCGACAACCCGCTGCGCGGCAAGATCCGCCCGGGCATGTCGGTAACCGCCAAGGTGAACATCAAGGACGCCCCTGACGGTGCCACCACTAAATTGAGCAGCAAAGACGCCGCTGACGATGGCCGGTGATCAACTGATCCGCCCGGTCGGCGAACCGACCCGGCGCGACTGGATCGCGGTGATGAGCGTGATGCTCGGTGCCTTCATGGCGGTGCTCGACATCCAGATCACCAACTCCTCGCTCAAGGATATCCAGGGCGCGCTGTCGGCAACCCTGGAAGAAGGCTCGTGGATTTCCACCTCGTACCTGGTGGCGGAAATCATCATGATCCCCCTCACCGCCTGGCTGGTGCAGTTGCTTTCGGCACGGCGCCTGGCCGTGTGGGTGTCCCTCGGATTCCTCGCCGCGTCCCTGCTCTGCTCCATGGCGTGGAGCCTGGAGAGCATGATCGTGTTCCGCGCCCTGCAAGGGTTTACCGGTGGCGCACTGATTCCGCTGGCGTTCACCCTGACCCTGATCAAACTGCCGGAACACCATCGCGCCAAGGGCATGGCCATGTTTGCCATGACTGCCACCTTCGCCCCCTCCATCGGCCCGACACTCGGCGGCTGGCTGACGGAAAACTGGGGCTGGGAGTACATCTTCTACATCAACATCCCGCCCGGGCTGATCATGATCGCCGGCCTGATGTACGGCCTGGAGAAAAAAGAAGCGCACTGGGAGTTGCTCAAAAGCACCGACTACGCCGGTATTCTCACCCTCGGCGTCGGGCTCGGCTGCTTGCAAGTGTTTCTGGAGGAAGGCCACCGCAAGGACTGGCTGGAGTCGAACCTGATCGTGACCCTGGGCAGCATCGCGCTGGTGAGCCTGATCACCTTTGTGATCGTGCAGTTTTCCAAGCCCAATCCGCTGATCAATCTCGGCATCCTTGGCAACCGCAACTTCGGGTTATCCAGTATTTCCAGCGTCGGGATGGGGGTCGGGTTGTACGGTTCGATCTATCTGTTGCCGCTGTACCTGGCGCAGATCCAGAACTACAACGCTTTGCAGATTGGTGAAGTGATCATGTGGATGGGCGTGCCGCAGCTGTTTCTGATTCCGCTGGTGCCCAAGCTGATGAAGTTCATCTCGCCGAAATGGCTGTGCACCCTGGGATTCGGGTTGTTCGGGTTGGCGAGTTTCTCTTCAGGGGTGCTGAACCCGGACTTTGCCGGGCCGCAGTTCAACCAGATCCAGATCATCCGCGCCCTGGGACAACCGCTGATCATGGTGACCATCTCGCTGATCGCCACCTCCTATATCCTGCCTCAGGATGCGGGATCGGCGTCGAGCCTGTTCAACATCCTGCGCAATCTCGGCGGTGCCATCGGCATCGCCCTGCTCGCCACGCTGCTGGATGCGCGGACCAAGGTTTACTTTGACTACCTGCGCGAATCCATCGTGCCGAGCAATCCGCAGGTGGCCGAACGCATCGCCTCGCTGACCGATCGGCTGGGCAACGAAACAGCGGCATTGGGCAAACTCAGCGAGATTGCTCACCAACAGGCGTCGATCATGGCCTACAACGATGCGTTTCATTTTGTCGGAATTGCGCTGGGGATCAGCATGCTGGCGGTGTTGCTGACCAGGAAGTTGCCGGTGGGGTTGAAGGCGGGTGAGGCGCATTGATATCGAGTCATCCACAACATTGTGGCGAGGGGACTTGTCGGATCGCCGCACCGCCCCGCTCGACTGCGCAGCAGTCGTAAAACCTGCTAACAATGTACAACTGACACAACGCAGCGGTAGGTTTTAGGGCCGCTTCGCGACCCAACGGGGGCAAGCCCCCTCGCCACAGGGACCGCATTTTAAGTTCAGACCGTCAGAAGGCGCTCACGCAACTTGGCAATCTCGTCGCGCATCTGCGCCGCCGCTTCGAACTCCAGATCGCGAGCGAGCTGGTACATCTTCTCTTCCAACGCACGAATCCGCTTGCTGATCTCGCTCGGTGAGCGCAATTCGGCCTCGTACTTGGCATTTTCCTCGGCGGCCTTGGCCATGCCTTTGCGCTTCTTGCTGCGCGAACCGGGCACGGTGGCGCCTTCCATGATGTCGGCAACGTCCTTGAACACGCCTTTTGGCGTGATGCCGTTGGCCAGGTTGAACGCGATTTGCTTGTCACGACGACGCTCGGTTTCACCGATCGCGCGCTCCATGGAGCCAGTGATGCGATCGGCATACAGAATCGCCCGGCCATTGAGGTTACGCGCCGCCCGGCCGATGGTCTGGATCAGCGAGCGCTCGGAACGCAGGAAGCCTTCCTTGTCGGCATCGAGGATCGCCACCAGCGACACTTCCGGCATGTCCAGGCCTTCGCGCAGCAGGTTGATCCCCACCAGCACATCGAAAGTACCGAGGCGCAGATCGCGGATGATCTCGACCCGCTCCACGGTGTCGATGTCCGAGTGCAGGTAGCGCACGCGCACGCCGTGATCCGCCAGATAGTCAGTCAAGTCTTCGGCCATGCGCTTGGTCAGCGTGGTGACCAGCACCCGCTCTTCCAGAGCGACGCGCTTGGTGATTTCCGACAGCAAATCGTCGACCTGGGTCAGTGCCGGGCGGATTTCGATTTGTGGATCCACCAGCCCGGTCGGACGCACCACCATGTCAATGACGCGCCCGGCGTGCTCAGCTTCATAGTTGCCGGGGGTCGCCGAGACAAAAATGGTCTGCGGGCTGATGCTTTCCCACTCATCGAAACGCATCGGCCGGTTGTCCAGCGCCGACGGTAGACGAAAACCGTACTCGACCAACGTCTCTTTACGCGAGCGGTCGCCTTTGTACATGGCGCCAACCTGCGGCACGCTGACGTGGGACTCGTCGATCACCAACAAGGCATCCGGCGGCAGATAGTCATACAGCGTTGGTGGCGGTGCGCCAGCTTCGCGGCCGGACAGATAGCGCGAGTAGTTTTCGATGCCGTTGCAGTAGCCCAGCTCGAGGATCATCTCCAGGTCGAAACGGGTGCGCTGCTCCAGGCGCTGGGCTTCCACCAGCTTGTTGTTGGAGCGCAGGTATTCCAGGCGCTCCTTCAGCTCAACCTTGATGCCTTCGACCGCGCCCATCAGGGTTTCCCGTGGCGTCACGTAGTGGCTTTTCGGGTAGAAGGTGAAGCGCGGCAATTTGCGGATGACTTCACCGGTCAGTGGATCGAACGCCGACAAGCTTTCCACTTCATCGTCGAAGAGCTCGATGCGGATCGCCTCGAAATCGGATTCCGCCGGGTGGATATCGATCACATCGCCTCGCACGCGGAAGGTCGCGCGGGCGAAATCCATGTCGTTGCGGGTGTATTGCAGGTCGGCCAGGCGTCGCAGCAATTCACGCTGATCGAGCCGGTCGCCGCGATCCACGTGCAATACCATCTTCAAATAGGTTTCCGGGCTGCCCAGGCCGTAGATGCAGGACACCGTGGTGACGATGATCGCGTCCTTGCGCTCAAGCAATGCCTTGGTCGCAGACAATCGCATCTGTTCGATGTGGTCGTTGATCGAGGCATCTTTCTCGATGAAGGTATCCGAGGACGGTACGTAGGCTTCAGGCTGGTAGTAGTCGTAGTAGGAAACGAAATATTCCACCGCGTTGTTCGGGAAGAACGCCTTGAACTCACCGTACAACTGCGCCGCCAGGGTCTTGTTCGGCGCCAGCACCAGGGTTGGGCGCTGCACCTGAGCGATGACGTTGGCGATACTGAACGTCTTGCCCGAACCGGTCACACCGAGCAGCGTCTGGTGCGCCAGCCCGGCCTCGATGCCCTCGACCATCAGGCGGATGGCTTCCGGCTGATCGCCGGCGGGCTCGAAACGGGTGACTAGCTGGAATTCAGACATGAAAAACCTCTGGATCACTCTTGCCGGTAAAACCGGCACGAACGAGAAAGACCGCAAACGACCGATGTCGCCCGAAGAAAAAACTGGATTGTGCTCAATGTGGAGCCGATTGCCAGCGCTTTCAAGGCAAACGTCCTACAACACGTAAAGCCTTTGACGACGTCAATCGACTAACGGTCGAAAAATAATCGGAAAAACTTACCTTAAAAGCCGAATCGCCTGTCGCCATTGATCGCGGATGGCCTCTATACTAGCTCCCCGTTTGTGCACCGCTCTAGTGCATTCGGCTGGAGCGCGACACGTCCCTCCACTCTCCATTCAGAGCCGCCGCAATAATGAGCCTGTTCTCCGCTGTCGAAATGGCACCACGCGATCCAATCCTGGGCCTCAACGAAGCATTCAACGCCGATACCCGTACCAACAAAGTCAACCTGGGAGTCGGTGTTTACTGCAACGAGGAGGGGCGAATTCCACTCCTGCGCGCCGTTGTCGAAGCCGAAACGATTCGCGCCGCTCAACACGTTTCCCGCGGCTACCTGCCTATCGACGGCATCGCCGCCTACGACCAGGCCGTGCAAAAGCTGCTGTTCGGCAATGATTCGCCACTGCTTGCCGCTGGCCGCGTCATCACCACCCAGGCCGTTGGCGGTACTGGCGCTCTGAAAATCGGTGCCGATTTCCTCAAGCAACTGCTGCCGAACGCCGTTGTGGCAATCAGCGACCCAAGCTGGGAAAACCACCGCGCCCTGTTCGAAACCGCCGGTTTCCCGGTGCAAAACTACCGCTACTACGACGCCGCGACCCACGACGTGAATCGTACCGGCATGCTGGAAGACCTGAACGCGCTGCCAAACGGCTCGATCATTGTGCTGCATGCCTGCTGCCACAACCCGACCGGCGTGGACCTGAGCCCGGCGGACTGGAAAAACGTCCTGGAAGTCGTTAAAGCCAAAGGCCACGTGCCATTCCTCGACATGGCGTATCAAGGTTTCGGCGATGGCATCGACGAAGACGCCGCTGCCGTGCGCCTGTTCGCCGAGTCGGGCCTGACCTTCTTCGCCTCCAGCTCGTTCTCCAAATCGTTCTCGCTGTACGGCGAGCGCGTAGGTGCCCTGTCGATCGTCAGCGAGTCGAAAGAAGAAAGCGCGCGCGTGCTCTCGCAAGTCAAACGCGTGATCCGCACCAACTACTCCAACCCGCCGACCCACGGTGCCAGCGTCGTCGCGGCGGTGCTGAACAGCCCGGAACTGCGCGCCCAGTGGGAAGCCGAACTGGCCGAAATGCGCCTGCGCATTCGTGGCATGCGTACCCAGATGGTCGACCTGCTGGCACAAAAAGCGCCTCAGCGCGATTTCAGCTTCGTCGGTCGTCAGTGCGGCATGTTCTCCTACTCAGGCTTGAGCGTTGAGCAGGTTCACCGCCTGCGCAACGAGTTCGGCATCTACGCCCTGGACACCGGCCGCATCTGCGTGGCCGCGCTGAACCAGAGCAACATTCAGGTTGTGACGGACGCTATCGTCCAAGTCATCTGATTGAGCCTTGACCTGAAAAAACGGGAAGCCTTTGGGCTTCCCGTTTTTTATTTGCTTCAGATAATTTTCAAAGCACCGACCCAGCCCTCTAGACTGCACACATCTACCCTGTAGGAGCCGGCTTGCCGGCGATGGCGGTCTATCGGCCAACATGAATGCCATTGGTTCTTCGCCGGCAAGCCGGCTCCTACAGGTTTTATGTCTGCCTGAGTATTCTGCGAGAACCCCTTTATGAAAAACGATGACCTGCGGGCCGACCGCGATGACCTGGATGACCTGGATCACTTCATCCCCCGCCCCCCGACAAAACGCGGCAACAACCTGGTAATGCAAGTCGCTGCCGGTGTATTCCTCGGCGGCCTGGCCCTGTGGCTGGTGCAGCTGGGTGCCACGATGCTGTATGCCAAACTGATGCTTGGCACGATTACCTTCGGCGGTTAAGCCAGCTCACTCGCACGCTGACTGGCCGCATCGTCATAGGCGACATAAAGCGATTCGGCGACCTGACTCTTGATCGCCTTGGTGCTTTCCAACCCCAGGACGAAGCCTTCAGCCTTGCCGCCCGCACGGTTCAATGCTTCTGCGGTGTCGGCCTGAGTGATTGCGTCGAACAGCTTTTCGGCATGCGGGGCGACACCTTTGGGCAGGCTGATCTGAGAGACACTCATGGGTGCACCCCGCAATGCCGAGGTGTAAGTTTCAAATGATTCATGGCGCGTACCTTTTCGGCGGAATGGCCGGCAGCGCGTGACACCACTTCCGGGCGGCCATGGTAGACCTCTGGTGTGATTCTGGTAACCGCCAATGACCGCTAAACCACCGCCCGTCCCCATGAATCCGTCAATTTGCTATTCGATGCTTGACTTCTCTTTTTGAATCAGTAACATAGGCGCCATTCCGCGATAGCTCAGTTGGTAGAGCAAGTGACTGTTAATCACTGGGTCCCTGGTTCGAGTCCAGGTCGTGGAGCCAGACAGCAACATCGAAAAGCCCCTGAATCGAAAGACTCAGGGGCTTTTTTGTGGCCGATTGAAAAGCCATCTACTGAAAAGCAAAAAGCCGATCTGTCTATTCGACAGATCGGCCCTTTTCACTCGCCGTGAACGTCAGACATGTTCACTGCTTTTCGCGTGCGCCGCCCGTGGCTCTGCCACGCCGTGCTCCGATTCCTGCACCGGAATTTCCTTGCCGTCGCAATCGTGCAGCTTACCGTCGCTGAAGTAGTCCCCTTCGCGCAACGCCGCCAGATCCTGATAACGCAGCACCCGCTCGGTACCCGCCGCAAACACCGATTGCTGATCGGAGTTACCGGCGGTGAGATGGTTGAAGGTCAGGTTCAGCACGATTGCCATGATCGCCGACGAGCTGATGCCCGAGTGGAAAATGGTCGCGAACCAGCTCGGGAAGTGGTCATAGAAGCTCGGCGCAGCAATCGGGATCATGCCGAAGCCGATGGAGGTCGCGACGATGATCAGATTGACGTTGTTGCGGTAGTCGACCTTGGACAAGGTCCGAATGCCACTGGCCGCAACGGTGCCGAACAGCACGATGCCGGCGCCACCCAGCACCGACGTCGGCACGGCGGCAATGACCCGACCCATGAACGGCAGCAGGCCGAGGAGCACCAGGAACAGACCGCCAGTGGCCACCACATAGCGGCTCTTGATGCCGGTAACGGCCACCAGCCCGACGTTTTGGGCGAAGGCGCTTTGGGTGAAGGAACCGAAGATCGGCGCGAACATGCTCGACAGCATGTCGGCACGCAGACCGTTGCCCAAGCGCTTGGAGTCAACCTTGGTGCCGATGATCTCACCGACCGCCAGAATATCCGCCGAGGTTTCCACCAGCGTCACCATCACCACGATGCACATCGACAGGATCGCAGCGAAGTGGAAAGTCGGCATGCCAAAGTGGAACGGCGTAGGGAAGCCGAACATCGGGCCCTGGGTTACGGACGAGAAGTCAGCCATGCCGAGGAACACCGCGATGATCGTGCCGACGACCATGGCCAGCAGAATCGACAGACGGGAGATAGTCGCACTGCCGACTTTGCTCAGCAGCAGCACCAGTACCAGCGTCACCGCCGCCAGACCGATGTTCGCCATGCTGCCGAAGTCCGGCGCGTGACTGTTGCCGCCCATGGCCCAGCGCGCGGCTACCGGCATCAGCGTCAGGCCGATGGTGGTAATCACGATGCCGGTCACCAGCGGCGGGAAGAACTTGGTGATACGTGAGAACACAGGGGTTATCAGCAATCCGATCAGAGACGCCGCTATCACCGCGCCCAGCACCGATTGAAACCCGCCCTCCCCGCCACTGCTGACAATCGCCACCATGGTCGCGACGCCGGAGAAGGACACACCCTGTACCAGCGGTAATTGACAACCAAAAAACGGTAAACCCAGGGTTTGCAGCAGCGTTGCCAGCCCCCCCGCAAACAATGAAGCAGCAATCAACAAACCGATGTCCGCCGGTGACAGCCCGGCCGCCTGGCCGATAATCAATGGCACCGCGACGATACCGCCATACATGGTCAGAACATGTTGCAGGCCATAAGCCATATTCGCGCCGATCCCTAGGTTTTCGTCCTCGGGCCGTTGGTGTGAAACATGGGGCGTTTTCATGTTAGGGGGTTCCCTGGTTTTTGTTATGCGCACACTGTATTCAATATTCAGGACAAATGTCTATAGAGTTGTATACAACTTATCAGTCACAAAATGGATACACGTCCATTCCCCCTGCCACCCACAAGCGTAGCCCTCCTATAAACCTTGAAATACATCCCTCGCTGTCCACCCCCCGGTGCTGACTAGTCTTTCGAATTCCTGGCGACCATCGGTAAGGCCCGCCTCTTTTTTATACATATAAAGTATGCATAATGAAGCCATTCGAAATTCAGTTCCACAAGGCCAAGAACGCAGCCAACAAACTCAAGCACCAAGGCATCAGCCTCGCTGAGACCGAACCGGTGTTCCATGACGAACGAGCGCTGACCATTGAGGACAACCACCATGATGAGCAACGCTGGATCACCATGGGGCTGGATGCCAGAGGCCGCTTGCTGGTCGTCGCGCACACCTACCGCGATCCGAATTTCGTTTGAATCATTTCCGCGCGCATCGCCACCAAAAGCGAGCGCCGTCAGTATCTGGAGGCATGACCGATGAAAGACGAATACGACTTCAGTGACGCCAGGCGCGGGGCCGTGGCGCCCGCCAAAGGCAAGACCCGCATTACCATCATGCTCGATGATGCTGTCATCGAAGCCGCCCGAGCCCTGGCAGAACGCGAGGGGTATGGCTACCAGACGGCGATCAACAATACGCTGCGCCGGGCTCTGCTCAACGAAGGCAAGAGCGCAAAACTGAAACCAACCCTCACCCCTGCCGAGCTCAAGGGCCTGGAGCAGAAACTGGCAGAGGCCTTGCGCGAAATTCAACGGGTAATGGAGCCGGGTGTTCGGCCCTGAAACACAAAGGGCCGATCAGTCAGATGTCTACGATCAGCCCGCTATTGCGGCGATGCAATCAATCGCTCCAGCGTCCGCGCCAATTGCGCCTGTTGCGGTACGCGGATGCCGAACTCGCGGTCCAGCAAGCCAATCAATTCCTGCACATCCGCCACCTGCCGCCGCTCGCTGTCCTGGCCAATCCGGTGGATCGCGAAACTGCCGTTGTTGAGCGTACGGCGCCACCCTTCCCCGGTGCGCGCCACCATCAACTGCCTGACGAAAGATGAGTCGGGGTGGGTCGAGACGTACCAGTTACCGACTGCGAAATCGATATCTTCCTGGCGCTGCAGGTCGAAGATGTACATCGCTCGCCATTCGCCCGCGACGTTGGCGCGCAGGGTAAAGCCGTCGACGTGCAGGTCGATGCGATACGGCTCGTGCGGGGTGAGTTGTTCGGCGCGGGAGTCGAGCAGCAGTGGCGCGGTCGGCACCATGCCGCCGAAACCGACGTCGGTGATGTAGCGCACGTCGTCGATGATGACCAGGCTCAGGCGATGGGTACGGGCAGTCCAGGCACCCTCCGGCTGGCCCATCACCACCCGGCCGCTGATGGCGCGAGCGTCGAAACCCAGCTCTTGAAGCAAGGCCAGAAACAGGTTGTTGAGTTCGTAGCAGTAACCGCCACGAGCGTCATGCAGGACTTTCTGCTCGATGGATGGCAAGTCGATCAGCACCGGCTCGCCAGATAGCGTGGTGAGGTTTTCAAACGGGAAAACGCCCGTATGGCGCAACTGCAATTGGCGCAAGGTATCCAGGGTGGGTGCCGGAGGCGCATCGAAGCCCAGGCGTCGCAGGTACAAAGCACGGTCAGTCAGGCGTGGCTCGCTCATCGTTCAATCCTTTTGCACGGTCGCTGCGGATCACTCCGCCGATGGGCGTTATGTATAAGGGATATACCGCTACTGCCGACAATTGATTTCGCCAATCGCCCGTGCGCATCATCAACGCCGCTTGCGCGAACCCAGTTCGATCCAGGTCGGCGCGTGGTCACTGGCATGGGGCTCGTTGCGCACCCACGCATCCACCCCGGCGTCTTGCAGATAAGGACTCAGGGCCGGGTTGAGCAGCAGGTGGTCGATACGCAGCCCCGAGTTTTTCTGCCAGTGCTGGCGAAAGTAATCCCAGAACGTGTAGAGCCGATCCTGCGGATACAGATGCCGCAATGAATCGGTCCAGCCCTGGTCCAGCAACCGCTGGTAGCACTCGCGACTTTCCGGTTGTAGCAAGGCGTCCTTGAGCCATGAACGCGGGTTGTAGATGTCCAGATCGGTGGGCACTACGTTGTAATCACCCGCCAGTACCACCGGATGTTCGCTGCCTTGAAGAGTCTGCGCATAGCGGATCAGTCGCTCGAACCACGCCAGCTTGTACTCGAATTTCGGCCCCGGCTGCGGGTTGCCGTTGGGCAAGTACAGGCAACCCACCAGAACCCCATGAACGGCGGCTTCCAGGTAACGACTTTGGCTGTCGCTGTCATCGCCGGGCAACCCGCGTCGGCTTTCCAGCGGCTGCGCATCCCGCGCCAGAATCGCCACGCCATTCCATGACGCTTGACCCTGCCAGATCGCGCCGTAGCCGACTGCCTCAAGGTCTGCAGCCGGGAATGCGCCGTCCACCGCCTTCAACTCCTGCAAGCAGGCGATGTCCGGTTTTTCCCGCTCAAGCCAGGCCAGCAGATTCGGCAGCCGTGCGCGCAGGCCATTGACGTTGAATGTGGCAACCCGCAGCTTCTTCATGAACGGACACTCCTGAGGACGAGGTGCCTGACGTGTGACACCTGCACGTTTCGGTGGTTGCACCAGCTGCCCCGGCTACGGCGTAACAGACACCCCCACGCACGCCCAACCTGCCGAGAACATCAACCTCATGGATACGCCGCTGAAAGGCCCACCGGTGAGTTCATCGGTTCAACGCGCTTCTGGAAAATTGACCGAATCAATCGCAAACTCGAAATCGGCAGCAACTGGATTGCGGCACGTTGGCAGAAACCTTCGCCAACACCGATTTGACTGACATGAGACCAGTTTGGGAGCGACCCGCCGCCATCGCGGGCAAGCCCGCTCCCACAGGGTCCCCGCTTGACCATGGATCGGCGGCACACATCTACCCAGTGCCCGTCACGCTCCCATCTGGCCGGCACCAACCGTGCGCCCTTTCACACCCATATCAGGTAACGGCTCATCCCTGGAGACGACCATGATGAACATCAGAATGACTTCGCTGCTTTTGGCGGGATTGTTATCGACGATGCCCCTGGCCACCTTGGCGGCGTCCGGCGATGGCCCTGGCTCGACCGGTACGGCACACGGCGCCACTCGCAACTCAACCATGCTGCCTGACAACAACCGGCCCGGCGCCCCCTCGGGCGACAATGGCCGCGGTCATGGCTCCGGCTCGTCAATCGGCAGCACCGGCGTCAATGGTCCGGGCAGCGGCGCGGGCGGTGGCACCGGCGCCCCCGGAGGTGGAACAGGCGGCGCTGGCGGCGGGACGGGCAGTTGGACAAACAAAAGCAGCCGATGACATGCCGTCGTTGGCTGCTTTTTGTCGCCAGGGGTTTACAGCCGCTTGATCGCCGGCGGGTTCCACTTGCCATTCAGCGCGTCGGGTTTCGGCCCGTACAAACGCATGGTCAGATTGAATGAGCCTTTAGGCGCCGGCAGCCAGTTGGCCTCCAGATCCTTGCCGGGGCTTTCGTTCTGGAAATACAGGTCCAGCGAACCATCGGCGTTGCTCTTGAACGGCATCCAGCTACTGACCGCAAAACGATTGAGTGAGTTAGCGACCTGGAAACCTTCAGGGTCATACAGGGTGATCGACCAGAAGGCACTCACCGGCGGCGTCTCGCCCTTGCTGAAATGCAGCACGTATTTGTTCGCACCGTCGAGTGGTTTGCCATTGCTGTCGCCGATGTTCAGCGGATAAATCGCGTCCTCGGGCAAGTTGGCACCGAGCCCCACCTGCGTAACGATGGCGCGCTTGAGGTAGTAGTTGCCGTAGACGCCCATGGTGTCGGTGTTCATCGACCAGCCATTGACCTCCCGCGCCAGGGTCGGCACTTTCCAGGCCATCAAGGCCTGCGCATCCTGCGGCACCGTTTGCAGCGCGGCCTGGATCTGCGGGTCGAGCGCGTCCATGCTGAACGGCTTGCCGGCTTCGATGCCAAGACGCTTGATCTGCGCCAGCATTGGCTGGTCGGTGCTATGGGGCGGGTTCACCTTCAGCAACTCGGCAGCGTAAGTGAAGTAATTGGCCGCCGACATGGAGTCGACCTGAATCTTCGGTGGCGTTTTCATGTCCACCGCCGGGTCGACTTTCACGGTAACGGCTTCAGGTTCCTTGCCCAGCCGTGACAACGGCGTCACCGTGTAGCCGGCCTGGATCTTGTGAACCGCCGCGTAATCCGCCGCACCGTCCGTCTTGGTACGGCCGATGACCCAGACAAACGGAGTTGGCGCCGGCAGATGACTCATCCCGGCGGGCACCGTGCCGGTCCACCCCGGCGGCGTCACCAGGAATTGTCCGGCCTCGGTGCCCGTGGTGCGCCAGCCCGGCGAGGCGAACACGTCAGTCCACATATCCAGCATCGGCAGCAGGTAGAAACGCCCGTCGGTATCCGGCGCAGCGATCACCAGCGGCTCCTTGGTCAAATCCAGCCAGGCAATCGAATACAAAGTGTCGAAGTTAGCGCGCACCACCCCTTTGAACTCTGCAGGCGGGTACTGCGGCACACTGACAAACGTGTTCATCGGGCCTTTGCCGAACTCCTTGCCCGGCTCGATGTTGGTGAATTGCTTGCGGGTGACGTCCATGCTCAGCAGCGGGTAAAAATAAATGTAGGCATCCACGCCGATCGCATGCGCTTCTTCGGCGGTGATTTTCGATTGTGCTTGGCTGGCCAGCGGGAAAACTGCAGCGGCTGCGACGGTCAGAGCAACGGCTGTCAACGCTTGAGGTAGCAACATGTTGGCGATCGTCCGTGCGTAGGGGAGCCTGTCGGATTCGACAGCGCTAACGGAACTCTAGACGATCAATTCTGACTGTCCCGAAAGACGGACCACCGGCAGTAAAAGCACCTCAACGGTCGGAGCGCATCAACGCCTCGGCACCGCCGGCCATCGACAACGTTGCCACGCGGTTCCGCCCCGAATGCTTGGCCTGATACAACGCCGCATCCGCCCTTTCAACAAACACGTCCATGCTGTCACGGCCCGAGGGCACGAACGAGTAGCAACCCAGGCTGACCGTCACGTAGCCATTGGGCGAGCCGGTGTGACTGATGTTCTTGTCGATGACGCTGCGACGGATCTGCTCGGCAATCGTCATGGCGCCGTGAAGGTCGGTGTCAGGCAGCAGCACCGCAAACTCTTCACCGCCGTAACGCACCGCCAGATCGGCCTTGCGATGGCAGCAACTCTTCAGCGCCCGCGCCACTTCAGCCAGGCAATGATCCCCCACCACATGGCCGTAGGTGTCGTTGTAGCGCTTGAAGTAATCGATATCGAGCATGATCAGGCTCAACGGGCTGGCCTGCCGGGCGCCGCGCCCGAACTCGATGTCCAGCGCCCGCTCGAACAATCGGCGGTTGGCCAGCCCGGTCAGGCTGTCATGGGTGGCAATCAGCTCCAGCGCTTCCTGGGCCCTGCGCAAATCCGACTCGACCCGCTCGCCAACACGCACCTGATGAATGAACACCCAACCGAACAACCCCACGCCCAGCAACACCAGGGCAACGATGAGACTGGAGCGAAACGCCGTGTCGTACCAGCCCGCGAGAATGGATTCGGTGGACGACGCAGCGGCGACCACCAGCGGATACGCCTCCAGTTGTCGGTAACCATACAGGCGCGTTACGCCGTCGATGATGGATGTGAACATCGCATTGCCGGAGGTGGTCAGCGGCAGGAACTTCTGGAAAATCTCGTTCTGGCTCAATGACGCGCCGATCTGTGCCTCGACAAAAGGTCGCCGCGCCAACAACGTGCCATCGGTCAGACCGAGAAACATCGAGCCGCTGTCGTCCAGGTTGAAGCTTTTGAAGAACTGGTCGAAGTACGACATCTTGATCCCGGCCAGCAACACGCCCTGGAAATGCCCGTTCCTGTCGTTGATCCGTTTGGAAACCGGAATGATCCACTCGCCGTTTTCCCGGCTGCGGATGGCCGGGCCGATGTGCGCCACCGACGATACGTTCTGCTGGTGATACTTGAAGTACTCGCGATCCGCCACCCCGGCACCCCTGGGCAGGTTTTCAAACGAGGTCACCACCCATTGGCCCTTCTGGTCGAACAGCAGGATGCCGTGCAATTGATCCAGCGCCAGCACCCGCCGGGCAAAAGTCTGCTGCAAGCGTGGTCGCTGGGCCGGGCCGAAACCGTCGGCCTGAATCCAGTCCACCAGACTGGTCAGCACCAGGTCGGCCTTCATGAAGGTGTCTTCGGCTTGCTGCGCCATGGCCCGAGTCAGGTTCGAAGACGCCACTTGCGCCAGGCTCAAATCATGGCGACGGGACTGCTCCAGTTGCAGGTAGAGCAAACCGCACAGGCACAGGCACACCGTGGCAATGAACAATACCGCGGCCTTGCGCAGCGGGATGCGTTTCAATGCGACGCCAGGGGGGTGGTCCGGGTGGCTAAAGCGTGTGGGCAAAAGTCAGTCCTGTCGGGGCAAGGCATGGGCAATGCCCCAAAGCCCTCAGTCTTTGTGGGGCGTAGTCTACGGGGTTATCCAGGATAAATGGGTGACCACTTGCCCAGTGGTCACGTTTGCCCGGCGGTACTGCCCGAGCACGGCGCCTGCACCCTGCCTGTGCTGAAAACCTGACCCAGGGCAGGGCTGACTGCGCGTCAACGAGCTACGATTAGACAGACCTCCATACAGGGAATCGACATGAGCAAGGCAGACGAGCTCGCCGCAAAATTGAAACAGACACGGCTTACCGGCGCGGATCAGGCGATCGATGGCTGGCCCGGCCAGGTCTACGAACTGTATCAACGGATAGAGACCTGGCTGCTACCCTTGACCGAAGCGGGCCTGGTCCTGCGGCGCAATCCCACTCACGTGTTCGAGAGTCACCCCGATGGCGACGCTTACGATTACGCCATCGACCAATTGGTGATCACTGGCAACGAACGCAGCCTCACCTTTGACCCGGTTGCACGCTTCACGGCAGATGGCGAGGGGCGGGTCGAGATCCACACAACAGGCAACGAACTCGCCCTGTTGCGAACCGTGGACGAACACGGCGAGACACACTGGTGGCTACAAACGATCGAACAGGCCACCGCGCAACTGGATGCGGTGGCGCTGACGGAAAGCGATCTGCTTGTCGTGGTGCAACAAGGATTGGCGCTTTAGGGTGTTTGCCCAAGGGCTCACATACCCGTAGGAGCCGGCTTGCCGGCGATGGACTCAAGTGCGCCGCGTTTATTCAGTTCATGCGCGTTATCGTTAACGACCATCGCCAGCAAGCTGGCTCCTACAAGGGACCGCGTCCTGGTCGAAATGATGTGAACGCCAAACTGTAGGAGCCGGCTTGCCGGCGATGGACTCAAGTGCGCCGCGTTTATTCAGTTCACACGCGCTATCGTTAACGACCATCGCCAGCAAGCCGGCTCCTACAAGGCACCGAGTCGAAATGATGTGAACGCCAAACTGTAGGAGCCGGCTTGCCGGCGATGGACTCAAGTGCGCCGCGTTTATTCAGTTCACACGCGCTATCGTTAACGACCATCGCCAGCAAGCCGGCTCCTACAGGGGACCGTGACCTTCCAAACCAGTCAAAGCCCCAAAAAAGGGCGCTTCAGAGGCGCCCTTTTTCGATCTTCATTACAGTTGGTTCTGCCCCGTCACCACCAGCGGCACCTCTGCCCGACGCAAGTCCAGCGCAGGCAACTTGGTAGGCTGGCTCAAGCCCTGCAGCACCCTGGCATCGTAATCGTAAATGTCGGGCTTAAACGTCACCCGCCCATCCTTGCTCAAGTCCACGGTCCAATAGGCCAACAGCACCGGCACTTTCACCGGCAGCGGAACGTTCTCGGTCCTGCCATTGGCCAACTGCTTTTGAATGCCGGCACTGTTCCAGCGCACCGGGTCGTTGAACAACAACTCGACCAGTTGCAGCGGGTTTTCCACGCGGATGCAGCCTGAGCTAGTGGCCCGAACCGTTTTGGCAAACAGCTCGCGGTGCGGCGTGTCATGCAGGTAAATCGCATAGTCGTTGGGGAAGCGGATCACCACCTGCCCCAGCGAACTGTCGGGCCCGGCATCCTGACGCAGGTGGATGCCCCGCGGATTGCTCCAGTCAACGCTCGATGGATCAAGCACATTGCCTTCGCGGTCAAGCACGCGAATCCGGTTAGCCGCCAGATAACCCGGATCGTTCTGGACTTTTGGAATCACGTCCTGCTTGAGGATGGTCGGGGGCACGGTCCAGGTTGGGTTGAACGTGATGTAAGTGATTTCGGCCTGGAACACCGGCGTACTGCGCACCGGCTTACCGACCTGCACCCGCGAATGCCAGATCGGCAGACCGTCGCGGTACATCGCCACCTTGTACCCGGCGATATCGACGATCACGAACGTACCCTGGAGTTTGTACAACAGCCAGCGGGCGCGCTCCATGTTGACCCGCACCTGATCGATCCGCGCCTCGACAGGCACGTTCAACGCCGCCAGCGTCGCCGCCCCGGCCACACCATCGGCCCCCAGGTATTGCTCGGTCTGATACCTCTTCACCGCGGCAATGACCTTGTCGTCGTAACCGGCCTTTGTCGACAGGTGCGCGTCCAGGTAACCGCCCGCCACCAGGCGTGCACGCAATTGTGCGACCGCCACCCCGTCCATGCCAGGCTTGAGCGATTGCCCCACCGCGACTTTCGGCCAGCCGCCCGCATCACGGATCTGGCGCAAACGGGCCAGCCCCTCACGCAAATTGCGGTAAATCGCTTCTTGAGGAGGCGCATCGGCGAATGCACGCGCCACGTCATGGGCATCAAGGGCGGCGAACAGGGTGTTCATGTCCTCGCGGGCATTGCCGCCGGCAGGTTCGAAATTCCAGTGAATGTCCAGCCGCGACGGATCGACCTTGCCCCGCCGCAGTTGCAACAGTGCGGTGATGAACGTGCGAGTCGCCGCCATGTCGAACATCGCCCGTTGCGCCGTGGAAGGCATGGCGGCTACCAGCGATTCATGGGCCTGGGCCAGTTCGGAGATGCGAAAATCCGCAGGGGTCAGGCCGTCGATCCGGGTATCTTCAAGGCTCTTGAGTAACTGGGCCACGTCACTATCATCCGTCCACGCGGCGCGATAGTTACGATGCATATAGAAATCCAGCACCACCCGGCTGACATCCACGCGCTGATGGCGCCTGGCCGTGAGCAACGGCGGAAAGGCCGAGCGCAGCGGTTCCAGCGATGCCTGAATCGCCTGGCCGACCGCATCGTCGGGCGCCGCAGCATCGATTTCGCTGCTTGCCGCAGATACCGGCTCAATCGGCGAAGTTTGCCCAAACGCTGCACCGCTGATCAGAAAGCCCATAAAAAACATGCGGCTTATGACGAATGACCTTGTTAATTGCACCATGGATAATCCTTAATCCTCCGTTTCAAACGGCTAGCTTTCCGCTCACCGCTAGCTAGACTCGAAATTATCATGATGAGACCCGACTATGGCGCTAAACCGCTTAGGCCTTTTATTTGCCATTTTACTGACGTGCCTTTCAGTACCGTCAGCCTACGCCGATTCGCTTGAAAACGCGCTGGTCAAAGCAGCACCAGGCGCCGACGCCAAAGTGATTGCCCTGGCCGTTCGCGCAACCCAATGCAGCCGTGCCCAAGGTATCGCCCCGGCGCAAAGACTGGCGGTGATCGATTATTCCCTGCCCTCGACCGAACAACGCCTGTGGGTCTTCGACCTTAAACAACGCAAGTTGCTGTTTCACGAACTGGTCGCCCATGGCCGCAACAGCGGTGAAAACATGGCCACGCTGTTCTCCAACCAGAATGAAAGCCATGCCACCAGCCTCGGCCTGTTCCGCACACAAGAGAGCTACCGCGGCCAGAACGGTTACTCCTTGCGCATGGAAGGCCTGGAGCCCGGCTTCAACGACAACGCCTATGACCGCGCCATCGTCATTCACGGCGCGCCCTATGTCAGCCCGGTGCTGGCCCGCGCCAATGGCCGGATTGGCCGCAGCCTGGGTTGCCCCGCCGTCCGGCCGGCGATTGCCCATCGGTTGATCGATTCGATGAAGGACGGGCAGTTGTTGTTTTCCTACTACCCGGACCAGCGCTGGTTGAAGTCGTCCTCCTACATCAACTGCGGCGGCGGCACCGTGGCCTCAATGGAAAAGTCCACTTCAAGCCAGAAAGCGACGTCCAACCTGTCAAAACTGTAATCCCCGCCTCAGCCTGCTGAAAGGCACCGCCCGCTAGCCTCGTCGACAAGTTCAACAGGCTGACGGCGGAACAGACGGCATGCACTCCCACACTTCAAGACGCACCTTCGTCAAAGGGCTGGCCATCGGCGGGCTCTTCGGCGGCCTCGGGTTATGGCGCACGCCGATCTGGGCGATCACCGGCCCTGGCGAACCACAGGTGTTGGCCGGTCATGATTTCGACCTGTTCATCGGCGAATCCCCGGTCAACTTCACCGGCACCCCGCGCACCGCGATGACCATCAACGGCGGCATTCCCGGTCCGTTGCTGCGTTGGCGTGAAGGCGATACGGTGACGTTGCGGGTACGCAACAGACTCAAGGACAGCACCTCCATTCACTGGCACGGCATCTTGCTGCCGGCCAACATGGACGGCGTGCCGGGCCTGAGTTTCAAGGGCATCGAACCGGGCGGCATGTACGTCTACCAGTTCACCGTGCGGCAGAACGGCACCTACTGGTATCACAGTCATTCGGGGTTTCAGGAACAATCCGGCGTCTACGGCCCGCTGATAATCGACGCCAGGGACCCGGAGCCGTTCCAGTACGACCGCGACTACGTGGTAATGCTCAGCGACTGGACCGACGAAGATCCGGTCGGCCTGATGAAGACACTGAAGAAACAGTCCGATTACTACAACTTCAACAAACGCACCGTGGGCGACTTCATCCACGACGTCAGCGAAAAAGGCTGGGGGCCGACTGTCGCCGATCGCACGATGTGGGCCGAGATGAAGATGAATCCCACCGACCTGGCGGACGTCGGCGGCGCCACTTACACCTACCTGTTGAACGGCCAGACGCCGGACATGAACTGGACCGGTGTGTTCCGCCCGGGGGAAAAACTGCGGCTGCGCTTCATCAACGGCTCGGCCATGACTTATTTCGATGTGCGCATCCCCGGCCTGAAAATGACCGTGGTCGCCGCCGATGGCCTCCACGTCAAACCGGTGAGCGTCGACGAGTTTCGCATTGCCGTGGCGGAAACCTTCGACGTTATCGTCGAACCGACCGAGGCGGCCTACACCTTGTTCGCCCAAGCGATGGATCGCACCGGATACGCACGTGGCACCCTGGCGGTGAAGGCCGGACTGGTTGCGCCGCTGCCACCACTGGACCCACGCCCACTGGTGTCCATGGATGACATGGGCATGGGCGGTATGGACCATGGCGGCATGGCGGGCATGGATCACAGCAACATGGCCATGGGCGACATGCCCGGCATGCAGTCCCACCCGGCCACGGAAACCGACAACCCGCTGGTGGACATGCAAGCCATGTCCACCTCACCAAAGCTCGACGACCCCGGCATGGGCCTGCGCAACAACGGACGCCGAGTCCTCACCTACTCGGATCTGCGCAGCACCTTCGAAGACCCGGACGGCCGCGAGCCTGGCCGCACCCTCGAACTGCACCTGACCGGACACATGGAAAAATTCGCCTGGTCATTCAACGGTGTGAAGTTCTCTGATGCAGAACCGCTGCGCCTCACGTACGGCGAGCGGCTGCGGATCGTGCTGGTCAACGACACGATGATGATGCACCCCATCCACCTGCATGGCCTGTGGAGCGACCTCGAAGACGAGAACGGCCAGTTCATGGTGCGCAAACACACCATCGACATGCCACCCGGTTCCCGGCGCAGCTATCGGGTCACTGCCGATGCGCTCGGCCGCTGGGCCTATCACTGCCATCTCCTGTACCACATGGAAATGGGCATGTTCCGTGAAGTTCGCGTGGAAGAATGAGGCTCACCCCATGATTCGATTCACCCCGTTTTTTTTCGCACTCGTGACTTCGACGGCGATGGCCGCCAGCGATGGCATGCAGGGCATGGATCACAGCCAGATGGACCACGGCCAGATGCACAGCATGGACGAAGGCCAGATGCAGCCCGCCGCGCCTGGCGAAAGCCGTACGCCGATCCCGGTGCTGACCGATGCCGATCGCGCTGCGGTGTATGTCGATCCCGCCGGTCACCGCGTACATGACAGCACGCTCAATAGCTTTTTCCTCGCCGACAAACTCGAATGGCAAGATGCCGATGACGGCAGCACCCTGGCCTGGGACTTGTCCGGCTGGATCGGCGGTGACATTGATCGCCTGTGGCTGCGCTCCGAAGGCGAACGCAGCAACGGTGTGACCGAAGACGCGGAAATCCAGGCCCTGTGGGGCCACGCCATTTCCCCGTGGTGGGACGTCGTCAGCGGCGTGCGCCAGGACTTCAAACCCGGCGCCCCGCAAACCTGGGCCGCGTTCGGCGTACAAGGCATGGCGCTGTACAACTTCGAAGCCCAAGCCACGGCCTTCATCGGCGAAGGCGGACAGAGCGCCGTGCGGCTGGAAGGCGACTACGACATCCTGCTGACCAATCGGCTGATCCTGCAGCCGACCGTCGAACTCAACGCCTACAGCAAAAACGACCCGCAGCGGGGCATCGGCGCGGGGCTGTCCAACACCGAGGCCGGCCTGCGCCTGCGCTACGAAATCCGCCGGGAGTTCGCGCCCTACCTCGGCGTGAGCTGGAACCGTACCTACGGCAACACCGCCGACTACGCCAACGACGAAGGCGAGGACCGCAGCGAAGCACGCCTGGTGCTCGGTGTTCGGCTGTGGTTCTGAACAGACTCACCCCAAACCAATAACAACCGCTTCAAGCGGTAAAGGACCTTGCATGCGCCTCATCAAACCCACCGCTGCCGTCATCGCGTTGCTCAGCGGCCTGCTTATGAACAGCCTCGCTCAAGCCCATCCCAAACTGCTCGCCTCTACCCCAACGGAAGGCGCAGAAGGTGCGCCACCCGCCAAGATAGAACTGCACTTTTCCGAAAACCTCGTCACCCAGTTTTCCGGCGCAAAACTGCTGATGACCGAAATGCCCGGCATGGCCCACGCCCCGATGCCGGTCAAGGCCAAAGTCAGTGGCGGCAGTGATCCGAAGACCATGTTCATCATTCCGACAGCGCCCTTGACTGCCGGCACTTACAAGGTTGAATGGCGCGCGGTGTCGTCGGACACCCACCCGATCACCGGCAACGTCACCTTCAAAGTGAAATGATCGATGAGCGACTCGGCCAACGTCGTGCTGCGGTTTGTGTTGTATGTGGATTTGATGCTGTTGTTTGGCGTGGCCCTGTTCGGGCTTTACAGCTTTAAAGGACAGGAACGGCTATCCGGGACGGCGCTGCCCTTTCGCCGATTGCTGACGGGAACTGCCGGCCTCGGTGCGCTGCTGTCCATCGCCGGCATGGTCCTGATGGTCCGCGCCATGAGCAGCGAACCAGACGTTACCGAACTGCGCCCTCACCTCGAGATGATGTTGTTCGAGACAGACATCGGGATGGCCTGGGCCGTGCGGATGATTGCGTTAGCGGTCGCAGGTTTGGCCGTGATGCTAAACCCACGCGCCCCCGGCATCAGCCTGGTGATCGCCGCCACTGCCGGCGGCATCGCCCTCGCCAGCCTGGCCTGGAGCGGGCATGGCGCCATGGACGAAGGTAGCCGTCGTTACGGGCACTTCACGGCAGACATCCTGCACCTGCTGGTGGCGGGCGCCTGGCTCGGCGCGTTGCTTGCGATTGGGTTGATGGCGCAAATCCGGGTGCTGCAATCCGAAGTGCACATTCGCTTGCTGGCCCGCGCCGTTAAACGATTCGAACTCGTCGGTGCGCTGATCGTGGTGATCATCACTGTGACCGGGGTGGTGAACTACCTGTTCATCGTCGGGCCGCAGCTAGATGGCGTCCTACTCAGCCAATACGGAATGCTGCTGGCGATCAAAGTGCTGCTGTTTGCCGGGATGCTTATATTGGCGGCGTTGAACCGCTTTCATCTTGGGCCCGCGCTGGAGCGGTCGTTGCGAGAAGGCCAACATCGCGTGGCGGCCCATGCACTTCGGCGCAGTGTGGTGGTGGAAATGGTCGCGGCGGTATTGATTGTGGGGTTGGTGGCGTGGTTGGGGACCTTGAGCCCGGAAGTGGAATGAGTCATCTTCAGGGGGCGTTGATTTTTCACCCCGGTGAAAATTTCACTACACTCCCCCCTTCAAAACCACTCCAGCACAAAAGCCCGATAACAATGACGAAAAACAACAGAGCAATGATGCTCGGCGGCTTGCTCGCACTCTCCCTTGGCGCCCAGGCAGAACCTTCGCATCTGGACAGCGTGATGCAACAGGGACAACTGCGCGTTTGCACCACCGGCGACTACAAGCCCTACACCTTCAAGGCCGAAGACGGCGAGTATTCCGGCATTGATATCGCCATGGCCCACGCCCTGGCCGACAGCCTGGGCGTCAAGGCCGAGTGGGTGCCCACCACCTGGAAAAACCTGATGCCCGACATGCTCGCCGGCAAATGCGACATCGCCATGGGCGGCATCTCGGTCACCCTCGAACGGCAGAAGAAAGCCTTCTTCAGCACCACCCTGGACGTCGACGGAAAAATCCCCCTGGTGCGCTGCGAAGACCAGGCGCTGTACCAGACCATCGAACAGATCAACCAGCCCTCGGTTCGCCTGGTCGAACCCGCCGGCGGCACCAACGAAGCGTTCGTCCACGCCTACCTGCCCCAGGCGCAATTGCGGCTGCGCGATAACCTGAGCATCTTCCAGGAACTGCTGGATAAAAAGGCCGACGTGATGATCACTGATGCGTCAGAGGCGCTGTATCAGCAGAAGCTCAAACCGGGCCTGTGCGCCGTCAACCCGACGCACTACATGCAATACGGCGAAAAAGCCTACCTGCTGCCCCGCGACGACATCACCTGGAAGCTATACGTCGATCAGTGGCTGCACCTGGCCAAGACGACGGGCAATTATCAGAAGATTCTGCGGCAATGGCTGGCGGTGCCTGACGCGAATTAACGTATCGCTTTTGTCGCACAAAAAAGGGCGCTTCCGAGGGAGCGCCCTTCTTCATTGCGGTCCGCGTATCAGTCGTCGTGCAGCAAACCCGAGCTGTACTCGCCAAAGCTATTGCCCAGCGCGCTGCCATGGAAATTCATCCTGTTGGCGTTGCTGTTGGCAGGCCCCGGGCCAAAGCCGGCCGGCTGCACCGAGTCGGCCGAATAATCGCGATGAGAACTCACACCCGAACAGGCGCTCAACAGCACGGCACCCGCGATTAGCGAGACTTTGATCAGGTTTGCGATCATTTTTTATTCCTGTGGATTGAGGCGCGGGGGACGTGCCATTCAGCTGCCATCCTATGCCTCGTCTGTACCGGACATCATGAAGTTTTGCAGGGCGACAGCGTTGGTTCAGGAACGCTGTGCGCCCGACGATATTCGCCCCTTCCATAGAGCCCCAGCGACGCACCATCAGGCAATAATGTCTGTGTTAACGAGCGTCGCAACACCGACCAAGGAAATCTCGAACTCCGCCGCCGTGTCGGCATCGGTGCTGCCGAACAGGATGCCGCCGGCGAAGCGCACCTGTCCGGTCGCATTAGCACTGAAGGCGTTCGCCCCGATAAAACTGAAGGCATCATTGACGGCGGTGGCGACATTGGCGTCCAGGGTCGACAGGTCGATTTTGTCCCCCTCGGCGGTTTTGAAATCCCCGATCACATCGCGCAATGTGCCCAGGCCCATGTCACTCAAGGCATCGAAGTCGAAGCGGTCGGCTCCGACACCGCCAGTGAGCTGGTCAACCCCCGCCCCGCCGATCAGCAGGTCGTTACCGGCACCCCCATTGAGCACATCATTGCCCGCGCCCCCGATGAGGGTGTTGGCAGCCGTATTGCCCGTCAGGCTGTCGTTGAAATTGCTGCCGGTCAGGTTTTCGAAGGCCAGCAGCGTATCGCTACCCGAACCGCCGGTGGCCTGGGCGGTGGTGACCGCCAGGCTGGCAGTCACCGCGCTGGCGGCAAAGGTGTAGGACGCGGTATCGACACCATCGCCGCCATTGAGGATGTTGTTGCCGGCCCCGGCAAACAGCGTGTTGTTCAAGGTGTTGCCGGTACCGTTGGCGGCGGTGGTTGCCAGCAGGCGCAGGTTTTCCACGTTGGCGCCCAGGGTATAACCGGCCAGCGAGCTATAGACAGTGTCCGTACCGCCGGTGGCGGCAACCGCGTTGGTTTCACTGACCACATCGCCGATGTTATCGACAACGTAGATGTCCGAACCGTCGCCCCCCACCATTGTGTCTACGCCGGCACCGCCATCGAGGGAGTCATTGCCGGCAGCGCCATTGAGGGCATCGTTGCCCGCGCCGCCGCTGAGGGTATTGGCACCCGCGTTGCCGGTCAGGGTGTCGTTGAAGTTACTGCCCGCCAGGTTTTCGAAGGCCAGCAGCGTATCGCTGCCCGAGCCGCCCGTGGCCTGGGCGGTGGTGACCGCCAGACTGGCTACCACCCCACTGGCGGCAAAGGCATAAGACGCGGTATCGATGCCATCACTGCCATGGAGGATGTTGTTGCCGGCCCCGGCAAACAGCGTGTTGTTCAAGGTATTGCCGGTACCGTTGGCAGCGGTTGTAGCCATCAGGCGCAGGTTTTCCACGTTGGCGCCGAGGATATAGCCAGCCAGGGTGGTATAGACAGAATCCGTGCCGCCGGTAGCGGCAACAGCGTTGGTTTCACTGACCACATCACCGACGTTATCGACAATGTAAATGTCCGAACCGTCGCCACCGACCAGCGTGTCTGCACCGGCACCACCATCGAGAGTGTCATTGCCGGCGGCGCCATTGAGGACATCGTTGCCCGCGCCGCCACTGAGGGTATTGGCACCCGCATTGCCGGTCAGGGTGTCGTTGAAGTTACTGCCGGCCAGGTTCTCGAAGGCCAGCAGCGTATCGCTGCCCGAGCCCCCCGTTGCCTGGGCGGTCGTCACAGCCAGGCTGGCCACCACCGCACTGACAGCAAAGGCATAAGACGCGGTATCGATACCATCGCTGCCATTGAGGATGTTGTTGCCGGCCCCGGCAAACAGCGTGTTGTTAAGCGTATTGCCGGTGCCGTTTGCGGCGGTTGTGGCCAGCAGGCGCAGGTTTTCCACGTTGGCGCCCAGGGTATAGGCGGCCAGGGAGCTACTGACGGTATCCGTGCCACCGGTGGCGGCGACCGCATTGGTCTCACTGACCACATCGCCAATGTTATCGACAACGTAGGAGTCCGAACCGTCGCCACCCACCAGCGTGTCTACGCCAGCACCGCCATTGAGAGTGTCATTGCCCGCGCCCCCGTTGAGGGTGTTGGCGCCCGCATTGCCGGTCAGGGTGTCGTTGAAGTTACTGCCGGTCAGGTTCTCGAAGGCCAGCAGCGTATCGCTGCCGGAGCCACCGGTGGCCTGGGCTGTGGTAACAGCCAGGCTGACAGTCACCGCACTGGTGGCAAAAGCGTAGGAAGCGGTATCGACGCCAGCGCCACCATTGAGGACGTTGTTGCCGGCACCGGCGAAGATCGTGTTGTTCAAGGCATTGCCGGTACCGTTCGCGGCAGTCGTTGCCAGCAGGCGCAGGTTTTCCACGTTGGCGCCGAGGATGTTCGTCGCCAGGAGACTGTTGACGGTATCAATGCCACCGGTAGCCGCAACGGCGTTGGTTTCGCTGACGACATCGAACAGGTTGTCGACGAAGTAGGTGTCGGAGCCGTCGCCACCGGTCATCCGGTCTGCGCCGCCACCGCCGTTGAGGGTGTCGTTGCCAGCGTCGCCGTTGAGATGGTCGTTTGCACTGCCGCCGATAAGAGTGTCGTCACCCGCACCGGCATCGATGACTACGCTTCCCACACCCGCCCAGGTCAGCACGTTGGCCGCGGCATCGCCCGACAGGCCGGTCACTTTGTTGCCGCTTGCATCGAACCTCTGGAAGTACGTGCCGAAACTTGCCCCGTCCTGGCCAATCGACTCCCAGGCAACCACATAACCACCATCAGCCAGCGTGGTCATCCGCGAGATGACCTGGTCGCCCGCCACCGTCGTATTGACCCGGGTTTCCGCACCGACCGCAACGCCACTGGCATTAAAACGCTGGGTGAAAACGCCGGAGGCGTCACCTGGGCCGTTACCCACCCAAGTGACCACGTAGCCACCATCGAACATTGCCGAGACGTGAGCCTCTCCCTGAGAACCAGTGGTTGTGGTATTGACCCGGGTCTGGGCACCGATCTTGCCACCTGCGGAGTTATAGAGCTGGGAAAATACGTCTCTTTGTTCCACTCCGGTAACCGTATTAGGGTAAGACTCCCAGACGAGCAGGTAATTGCCGTTGGCCTGCACAGCGACCATATGCTCGGATTGGATTTCCGCAGAGGGTGTGTTGACCAGGGTTTCCACACCGACCTTGGCGCCAGCCGCGTTAAAGCGCTGGGTGAAGATGCCGTAGTCATCTCCCGGCCCACTCCCCTCCCACACCGCCAGGTAACCACCGTCGGGAACACCGAAAATCTGAGGAAAATCCTGAGGCCCGACGGTGGTGGTGTTGATGTGAACTTCCCCACCAACCTTGACCCCGCTGGCATTGAAGCGCTGCAGATAAGACCCGAAGTCGCCAGCGGTTTCCTCTGCCCCCCAGGTCACCACATAACCACCGTCGGCCAGGGCGGTAATTTCAGGGGAGTCGCGAGAGCCTGCCGTGGTTGTATTGACAACAGTTTCGCCACCGACCTTGGCCCCGCTGACGCTGTACTGCTGGGTAAAGATGCACTGCAGCCCCCCGGTATTAAGGCCGGACCAGGTCACAACGTAACCGCCATTAAGCAACCCGACCACCGAAGGCTGATTCTGCTCGCCCGCAAGCGTGGTGTTGACCAGCGTCTCGCCCCCCACCTTGGCACCGCTGGCGTTATAGCGCTGGGTAAATATTCCAGTGGCATCGCCAAGACCATTGCCATGCCAGGCGATGACAAAACCACCATCGATCAACCCGTAGATATTCGGATCTTCCTGATCGCCTAGAGTCGTGGTGTTAATCAGAGTTTCACCAAAATTTGGCATGGCACACTCCTTCTGCAAGGGGACGAGGCAAGACAGGAAGATTTAAGAGTCTGAGAATAGATCCGCGCCATCAAAATGCTAGCGCGTCCGTCGGACGTGTAGCCGTTTTGTAAGCGATTCGGGGAAACGGAATTTTGCAGCGGCGCATTCCGGCAAGGCTATCGTGCAAGTAAGCAACGCAACGCCATTCCCTATTGCGCCTTGATTTGCCCAATCCTGATAAACTCCCCCACCTCCCAGCCTCACCGATTCCAGATCCCCAATGTCCGCAGCCAACGCTACACCCGCCCCGCTCTCCCGCCGGTTTTCCGTCGCACCCATGATGGATTGGACCGACCGCCACTGCCGCTTTTTCCTGCGCTTGCTGTCGAAAAACGCCCTGCTCTACACCGAAATGGTCACCACCGGTGCCCTGCTCAATGGTGATCACGAGCGTTTCCTGCGGCATAACGAGGCTGAGCATCCGCTGGCGTTGCAGCTTGGCGGCAGCGTGCCGCTGGACCTGGCGGCGTGTGCGCGCATGGCACAGGAGCATGGTTACGACGAGGTGAACCTGAATGTCGGCTGCCCGAGTGATCGGGTGCAGAACAATATGATCGGCGCGTGCCTGATGGGGCATCCGCAGTTGGTGGCCGATTGTGTGAAGGCGATGCGTGATGCGGTGTCGATTCCGGTGACGGTCAAGCATCGGATCGGGATCAATGGGCGGGACAGTTACGAGGAGTTGTGTGATTTCGTCGGTACGGTGAGGGATGCCGGCTGTACCAGTTTTACCGTACACGCGCGGATTGCGATTCTGGAGGGTTTGTCGCCGAAGGAGAACCGCGACATTCCGCCCCTGCGCTACGACGTGGCAGCACGGTTGAAGGCGGATTTTCCGGAGCTGGAGATCATTCTCAACGGCGGGATCAAGACGCTGGAGGCCTGCCACGAGCATTTGCAGACCTTCGACGGCGTGATGTTGGGCCGCGAGGCGTATCACAACCCTTATGTGATGGCCGAAGTGGATCAACAGCTGTTTGGCAGCACGGTACCGGTGATCAGCCGCGCCGAGGCACTGGCGCAGTTGCGGCCTTATATTGCGGCGCATATCGATGCCGGTGGTTCGATGCACCACATCACCCGACATGTACTGGGCCTGGGCACAGGGTTTCCGGGGGCGCGCAAGTTCCGGCAGCTGCTGTCGGTGGATATTCACAAGGCGAAAGATCCGTTGGCGCTGCTGGATCAGGCGGCGGCGTTGCTTGAAGGGCGTTAACGCTCGGTCGTGTTGAACCTGTGGGGCGTTTCGGCATCGAATTCTTCGATACCGCGCCCCGCCTTTCAAACAGCCGTTTTCAGGTTGTTGCCGCAGGGGCCATCGATACACGTACGCGCCCTTGAGTGGCTGTCAGCGCTCGGGTAATGTCATCAGACCCATAGGACAGAGCACGCCCATGACTTCCAAGCTGGAACAACTCAAACAAATGACAACCGTGGTTGCCGATACCGGCGACTTCGAAGCGATCGCTCGCGTGAAACCGGTGGACGCTACCACCAACCCTTCCCTGCTGCTCAAGGCCGCGGCCATTCCCGCGTATGCCGAGCTGCTGAACGCCAGCGTCAACGACTGCAAGGGCGATGTGGGCCTGGCCAGCGACCGTTTTGGCGTGGCGGTGGGGCAAGAAATCCTCAAAGTGATCCCGGGCCGCATTTCCACCGAAGTGGATGCGCGCCTGTCGTTCGATACTGACGCCATGTTGAAGCGTGCGCATCGCCTGATCGAGCTGTACGACAAGGCCGGTATTGGCCGCGAGCGCGTGCTGATCAAGATCGCGTCCACCTGGGAAGGCATCCGCGCTGCCGAGATCCTGGAAAAGGAAGGCATCCAGACCAACCTGACGCTTCTGTTCTCCTTCGCTCAGGCCGCCGCTTGTGCCGATGCCGGGGTGTTCCTGATTTCGCCGTTCGTGGGCCGTATCTATGACTGGTACAAAAAAGCCAACGGCAACGACTACACCGGCGCGGATGATCCGGGCGTGCAGTCGGTGACGCGCATCTACAACTACTACAAGGCCAATGACTACAAGACCGTGGTCATGGGGGCGAGCTTCCGCAACCTGAGCCAGATCGAGCAACTGGCCGGCTGCGACCGCCTGACCATCAGCCCGGACCTGATCGACAAACTGGCAGCGGATACCGGCAAGCTGGAGCGCAAACTCGCGCCGGGCCATGCCGGTGAAGCGCGCCTGAGCCTCAACGAATCGCAGTTCCGCTGGCTGTCCAACGAAGATGCGATGGCGACCGAGAAACTGGCTGAAGGTATTCGTCAGTTCGCGCGGGATCAGGAGAAGCTTGAGGCGTTGTTGCAGGCCAAGCTGTGATCTGAGCGGGTGTAATGCAAAAAGGGCGAACCTTCACAGGTTCGCCCTTTTTGTTTGGTGACTGTCAGGACGCCATCGCGAGCTTGCTCGCGATGAGGCCAGCCAAGGCCACATCAACTCAGGGGATCAGTGCCGCTCCAGCGCATTCACCAGGTCATGGAAGGCTTCACGATTGGTATCGTTCAGGCCCATGAGGATCTTGTGCGCTTCGAGCACTTTGATCCGCACCACTTCTTCTGACTGATCCTGGTCTGGCAGGTCGTCCAGGCATTCCGGGCATGGCACCGGCTTGTCGACGATATTGAAGACCTGCTCGAAGCCCATGGACTGCAGCAGCCGCGTGATGTCTTCGTGGGTGGTGACGACGGTCGGCAGCAGGCCGACTTTCTGCCGCGAGAGGATAGACAGCTTGGCCAGCAGGCCAAGCGTGGTGCTGTCGATGCTGCGGGTTTCGGTCAGATCGATCACGATCGCATTGAAATTCAACGCGCTGAAGATCCGCTCAATAGTCGCATCCAACGCCGAACACAGGGTCAGGCGAACTTCACCGACGAACTTCAGGACGAAGGTGCCATCCTGCTCGGCGAACTGGATTCTACCGGTACTCATCAAAGATTCCTGCTCAACACCAACAGGGCGATATCATCCGGCATCTCCCCTAGCGTGGCCAATCCAAAAACCTGCCGCAGCCCATCCAGGGTGCCGCCCGCAGCCTTGACCCGTTGGGGCAATGCCGCTTCTTTTTCTTTGAGTGTGGGTTCTGGCAAAAGATCCAGAATGCCATCAGACATCAGCGTCAGGCTGAAGGTCGGCGGCAGCTCCAGCACATGGTCTTCGTAGGTGGCTTCGTTGAAGAGGCCCACCGGCAGACCACGCCCTTCCAGATAACGAACACTGTCTGGCGTGTACAACACTGGCAACGGCAAATGACCGCCGATGCTATAGGTCAACAAACCGGTCTCCTCGTCGATGACTCCACCGACCATTGTGACGTGTTTACCCAGCTTACAACTGATCAGGCCCCGGTTGATATGACCAAGAACCTCTGAAGGCTTGAATTCCGGCAAAGTGCCGCTGCGCTTGGATTCGAACAGCAAGCGCGTGGTCATGAACTTCAACAGCACGGTGACGAAGGCTGAAGAGGCGCCATGACCGGAAACGTCCGCCAGGTAGAACGCTACCCGACGCTCGTCGACGCGAAAGTAGTCGACGAAATCACCCGACAGGTACAGCGACGGGATGATCTGGTGAGCAAATTTGAACTCGTCGATGGTCCAGGGACTGACCGGCAGCATGTTCATCTGCACCTGGCGACCGGCGTTCTGGTCTTCCTGGAGCAGGTTCAGGCTGGCCTCGAGCTCGCGGTTGGCCTTTTCCAGCTTCTCGCGGTAGCGCTGGTTCTCCAGCAGCAGGCGCGCACGATCCAGGGCCCGGCGCACGGAGTGCTCGAGCACAGCCAGATCTTCGAGAGGCTTGATCAGATAGTCCGCCGCGCCCAGGCGCAGGGCTTCGACCGCGTCGTTCATCACGCCCGCACCCGACACCACAATCACCGGCGTTTGCGGCGCCAGGTCGGTCACCTGGCGGATAAGTTCGAGTCCGCCCATCTGCGGCATGCGCAGATCGCAGATGACCAAGTCGGGCTTGTCTTGCTCGAATACCTGAAGACCCTGCTGACCATTGCTGGCCTGCAGGACGCTGAAACCACTGTCTTCCAAATAGGCGGCGAGGCTCGCGCGCACTACTTCGTCATCATCGATTATCAGCAGCGTGGCACTGGTTTTTGGCATGTGGGCAAACGGCGCCAGAATTAGGTTGGCGTAGCAGGCGGGGAATTTGACCCGGCGCTGACTACTGGATTCGCTTTCTAGCCTCTCTGACGCACCGCATTCGGGCATTTGCCCTACACACATGTACACCAGAGGTGCCCTTCTAAGGCGCAGACGGTACTCCCATCCGCGGGGCGTTTCAAGCTCACGCCGATGGTCGCTTGACGTCTTTACTTGTCAAATCACCGAGAGTTATAAGAACAGTCAAATCTGAAACCCAATGGAAGGATCTAACCCATGAGCCAAACCGCTCGGGACTACAGCGAAAAGCGTGATTTCATCCGCATGCGAGTCGATGCCGAGGTGTCGCTGATTCATGAGGGGGATCTGGTGCCCGCCGTCTGCATTGACCTTTCCAGCAGTCGTATGCAGCTCCAGGCGCCTCGTTTGCTCAAGGTCGGCGACCGGCTCAATGTGCGGATCGATTCCGATCATGCTGCCCTCAAAGGCCTTGAAGCCGACACCGAAGTGGTGTGGGTAAAGGAACAGGACGGTGGCACCCAGAAACTCGGCCTTACAATCCTGAAGATGAAGTAAACCCATCGCTAATAAAAAAGGCGGCCTAGAGGGCCGCCTTTTTCAGTTTACCGGTCGACGTTAAAAATCGTCTTCAACCTGACCGTCTTTCACCTTGAATTCACGGTTCTGCAAGTACGCATTACGGATGAAGGTGTACTTGTCGCCAGTGATCAGTTTCTCGCTCGACAGCAGGTTGGCACGGGTATCGATGATGTCCAGGGCGTAGAACGAGTTACGCACAGGCACGTCGTCTACGTAACGATACGCGCCGGTATAGCTGTCGACGAACTTGGCAGGCGCATCACGCAAGGTGCTTGGCCCCAGCAGTGGCAGCATCAAGTAAGGGCCGCTACCGACACCCCAGTAACCGAGCGTCTGACCGAAGTCTTCGTCATTGCGCTGCAGGCCCATTTTGGTGCCGACATCAATCACGCCCAGCAAGCCGAAGGTGGTGTTGAAAATGATTCGTGCAGTATCAACGCCTGCGGCACGAGGTTTGGCCTGCAGGATATCGTTGGCCAGGTTGCGCACATCACCGATGTTGCGGAAGAAGTTATGAACACCGACTTCGACAAATTGCGGCGTCACATACTGGTAGCCCTGGGCCAGTGGCTTCAGCGCGTAGGTGTCGATCACGTCGTTGAACTTGTAAATCGGGCGATTGATGCTTTCCCAAGGATCATCTTCCGTGGCTGCCTGGGCAACGAACGGGACCAGCATCACACTGGCGCATACACAAATCCTGGCTAGATGATTGCTCCAGCGCATAGAAAAAACTCCTTGGTTTGTACCGGCTCGGGCGCTTGCCCCGGGCAATAAGTGGGCAAGTATAAGACGTAAACGCCGTTTAAGGCACTTTGCACTAAACCCGCGCCACAGGAATCGTGCCAATTGTGAGCCATTCACATCCATGTCACTCAAGTGTCACCGTCACCCGCTAGCCTTCAGACTATTTCAGGGACGTCCATATGCCGCTCGCCGAAGCCTTGCCCCAAACCGCACCCAGCCTGACTGCCGTACTGTTCGGTCTCAGTGGCTGCCTGGTGGATTTCGGCGCACACACGCACCGGCACGGCAGCCACTCAGCCGAACACGCCGAGGCCACGCCCGGCGCACTCGATAGCCTGCGCAGCTTGCAGCGCCAGCAAATACCCTGCGCCTGGCTCGATGAACTGCCCCCTGCCCTCAGCCAATCCCTGGCCGCTGCGCTGCCGGAATGGATCAAACCTTCGCAATATCCAGCAACAAACAATCCATGGCCCGCCCCGAATGCCTGCTGGCAAGCCTTGATGACTCTGAACGTCGCACGACTCGACGGCTGTGTACTGGTGAGCGGCGAGCCCCGCCTGCTGCAAGCGGGGCTCAATGCCGGGTTGTGGACCATCGGCCTGGCGTCCTGCGGCTCGCTGTGCGGGTTGACGCCCCGGCAATGGCAAACGTTGACCCAGCAGGAGCGCGACATCAAACGCGCCAGGGCCACGATGCAATTGTTCGGTCTGGGCGTGCACTCGGTGATCGATCACCTCGGTGAACTCGATACCTGCCTGGCCGATATCAGCTTGCGTCGGCTCAAGGGCGAAAAGCCCTGATCGAGATCATGCACGTTGCGCGCGAGTGGATTAATCTAAAGGTCAGCCATCGACCTTTGGCCTCTCGCCATGGTCTATGCCAGTGCCTATCGATATAAGGAAGAACGCCATGCCTGCCCGCGAACTGCAAGAACAGCTCAATGCCCTGCGCGAGCAACTGGAACAGAATCCTCCGTTGTCTGAAGCAGAGCGCGCCGAACTGCACGAGCTCATGCAGCAGATTGAATTGAAGCTTGAGCTTGAAACCAAAACCCAAGACTCCAGCCTCGCCGACGGCGTCAACCTGGCCGTTGAGCGCTTTGAAGTCGATCACCCCGCCATCGCTGGCACCTTGCGCAACATCGTGAATGCCTTGGTCAGCATGGGAGTCTGACGCCCCTACCCTGAATGAAAAAAAGCCCTGCTATCGCTAGCAGGGCTTTTTCGTTTCTACGACTGGCAATGCAGCCCCTTGTGGGAGCGAGCCTGCTCGCGAAGGCGTCATGACATTCAGCATCGATGGTGACTGACACACCGCTTTCGCGAGCAGGCTCGCTCTTACAGGGTTACGTTACTGACGGACCAGGCGATGGTTCGGCAGTTGCACTTCTTCAGTACTGCGATACGGGTTGATATCCAGCCCGCCACGACGCACATACCGCGCATACACCGTCAGTTTCTCCGGCTTCAACAACCGCTGCAGGTCGAGGAAGATCCGCTCCACACACTGCTCATGGAAGTCCGAATGCTGACGGAAGCTGACGATGTATTCGAGCAAGCTCGCGTGATCCAGCGCCGCACCGCGGTACTCCACCGCCACGCTGCCCCAGTCCGGCTGGCTGGTGACCGGGCAGTTGGACTTGAGCAAATGGCTGTGCACGCTCTCCTCGACAATGCGCGAATCATCGCAACGCAGCAGTTCCGGCCGCGGGTGCTCGTAGTTGCTGACGCTGATATCCAGCTCATCGATGCACACGCCCGGCAAGGCCACGACGCCTTCGCTTTCAACTTCCTTGAGACTGCGGATGCGCACGCCCACCGGCTTGCCGGCAGCCGCCGACAGGTCCTTGGCCAGCGTGGCTTCAAGGCTCGCAGTGTCGGCAAACGGGGTCTGGTTCAAGGAGTTGAGGTACAGCTTGAACGACTTCGATTCGATGATGTTCGGCGAATCCGCCGGAATACTGAATTCGCCGATCGCCACCACGGGCTTGCCCGACGGCAGCAGCCAGGACAGTTCGAAGCAGTTCCAGAAGTCCACGCCTTTGTACGGCAGGGTTTGCGCCGTCAGGCCCAGCTCCGCCCACTTCGCGGTGCGCGGGATCGGGAACAGCAGGGACGGCGTATAGGTGGCGATGTATTCGCTGGACTTGCCCAGCGGCGAGTGTTCGGCTGCGGGATGCATGGCGGAAACCTGACTGAAGAATCAGCAGATTCTATCAGCCTTTGCTCCCGCCTTTGAGTGCTTACTGACTGACAGTCAGTTTGCCGACCATGCCGGCCTGGTAATGGCCAGGGATGCTGCAGGCAAACTCCAGGTTGGTGGCCTTGCTGAAGGTCCAGGTCAGCTCGGCGGTTTTGCCCGGCTCCACCAGCACGCTGTTGGGGTCGTCATGCTTCATGCCGTGGTCCATTTTGCTGTGATCCATGCCGGCCATATTGCCGTGATCCATGGCCTTCATGCCGGTGGGCGTCAGCATGCCACTCTGTTGCATCTGCAACATTTCCTGCTGGTGTCTGGCGTGCATCGCCGCATCCCCCAGGTTGAACTCATGCAACAACTGGCCTTTATTGACCAGCACGAAGCGCACGGTTTCCCCGGCCTTGATATCGATGGCTTTCGGCGTGAAGGACATGTCACCCATGACCACCTCGACGCTGCGGGTCGCCTGGTCCGCCGGGGCCGGCTGGCCGAAATCGTAGGTATGCCCGGCGTCCGCCCAAACGGGTGAGCTCAGCGCCAGCAAACACACGATTTGTGCCACGGATTTGCGTAAAAACATCGTCGTACTCCAACAAGATAAGGCTCAGCATGCGCAAAACTCTAAACTGCTGCCACTGCCCATAACCTGACAGCCAGATTACAACTTCGTCAGGTTGACCTCTATGAACGCTGCCCACGGTATAAAGCGTTCGTACCATTTGCCAAGAGTCGCCCATGAAACTGCTGATCGTCGAAGACCAACCGAAAACCGGCCATTACCTGCGCCAGGGCCTGGCCGAGGCCGGGTTCAACACGGAACTGGTGGCCGACGGCAACACCGGTCAGCAATTGGCCCTCAGCGGTGAGTATGCCCTGCTGATTCTTGATGTGATGCTGCCAGGTCGTGATGGCTGGCAGATTCTGCAAGCGGTGCGCAGCGCCGGCCTGGACACGCCGGTACTGTTCCTGACCGCCCGCGACGCCGTGGAGGACAGGGTTCACGGCCTCGAACTGGGCGCCGACGATTATCTGGTCAAGCCATTTGCCTTCTCCGAACTGCTGGCCCGGGTCCGCAGTCTGTTGCGTCGCGGCAGCGCCACGCCTCAGGAGACAAGCCTGCAACTGGCCGATTTGCGCCTGGACCTGATCCGTCGCCGGGTCGAACGCAGCGGCCAGCGTATCGACCTGACCGCCAAGGAATTCGCCCTGCTGGAAATGCTCCTGCGCCGCCAGGGCGAAGTCCTGCCCAAGTCGCTGATTGCGTCCCAGGTCTGGGACATGAATTTCGACAGTGACACCAATGTCATCGAAGTGGCGATCCGTCGCCTGCGCCTGAAGATCGACGATGAATTCCCCAACAAACTGATTCACACCGTGCGCGGCATGGGTTACGTCCTTGAAGAGCGCCCCGCCTGATGCGCCGACTGTCCTTAAGCAACCGCCTGGCGCTGTTGTTTGCCGCCTGCACCGCCGTGGTGTCGTTGTTCGCCGGAGTGCTGTTCAGCCGCGCCAGCGAGGCGCACTTCATTGAGCTCGACCAGCAACTGCTGGACGGCAAGTTGATTGGCTTGCGTCGGGCCCTGCACGACTATCAGTCGAGTGACAGCGAGGCGAAGCTGGCGGAGGAACTGAGCCGGCAGGCTGACCTTTCCCTGCGAATCACCGGCAGCGACGGCCAGCGCTGGTATGACAGCTCGACCAACATTCCGCAGGCATTGCCGCGCCGGCCCGGATTGTCGACGGTGAGCCATGAAGGCACGGATTACCGCGTACTGAATGCGCCGCTTTTTGCGAACAAACCCGATTCGCCACAACTGACCCTGTTGCTGGACATCACCCACCACCAGCACTTTCTGCAACGCATGCAGCATTTGATCTGGCTGACCGTCGGCCTGTCAGCCCTGGCCACCGCGCTGCTGGGCGCCTGGGCGGCACGCAGCGGCTTGCGCCCGTTGCGGCGCATCAGCGCGGTGGCCAGCGGTGTTTCCGCGCAATCGCTGAACTCGCGGCTGCCTGAAGAAAACATGCCGCCGGAACTGGCGGAAATGGCCCACAACTTCAACGCCATGCTCGGACGCCTCGACGACTCGTTTCAGCGTCTGTCCGCGTTCTCCGCCGATATTGCCCATGAACTGCGTACGCCACTGTCGAACCTGCTAACCCACACGCAGGTCACCCTCACCCGCCCCCGCCCGATCGAGGACTATCGCGAAGCATTGCACAGCAATCTCGAGGAGCTGCAATGGATGGCGCAACTGGTCAATGACATGCTCTATCTGGCCAAGGCTGACCATGGACTGCTGATCCCCAAACGCGAGCCATTGGAACTGGGACAGGAAACGGATCTGCTTCTGGAGTTTTTTGCACCATTGGCGGAAGACGCCCGGGTCACGCTCACCCGTGAAGGCCCGGGTCGCATAGAGGGTGATCGCAGCATGTTGCGGCGGGCGTTGTCGAACCTGCTGGACAACGCGCTGCGCTTCACCCCGACCGAGGGCGAGGTTCGGGTGCGAATCGTCGATCAGCCAAAACAGTTGCGCCTGACCGTTGAAAACACGGGCCAACAGATTTCAGAAGATCTATTGCCGCGCCTGTTTGACCGGTTTTACCGGGCCGATCCAGCGCGCCGTGAAGGCAGCAGTGAACATGCCGGATTGGGACTGGCGATCACCCAGTCGATCATCCGTGCCCATGGCGGGCAGATTCGTTGTGAATCGGAGAAGGGGTGGACCAGATTTGTGATTGAGTTACCAAAAAGAGATTGAGGCCAGTAGTTCGGGCCCCCTCGCGAGCAAGCTCGCTCCCACAGGGTTTTGTGGCGTTCACATAATCTGTGTACGACGCAGATCCCTGTGTGCGAGCTTGCTCGCGATGGCGGTGTTACGGGTTACGAATATCTCAGTGCATGAGCCGGCTCGATCTTCGCCGCCCGCCATGCCGGGTAAACGGTAGCCAGGAAGCTCAAGACAAATCCCGCCGTGCAGATCAACGCCACGTCCCCGCCTTGCAGTTCGGACGGCAGGTTGCTGACGAAATACACATCGGAACTGAAGATATGCTGCCCGCTGACTCGCTCGATCCAGCCTACGATCTGGCTGACGTTCAGCGCGGCAATCACGCCCAACACACCGCCAATCAAGGTGCCGACGATGCCGATCACCGTGCCCTGCACCACGAAGATCGCCATGATCTGCCGTGGCGTGGCGCCGATGGTACGCAGGATCGCGATGTCCGCGCCCTTGTCGTTCACCACCATGATCAGGGTCGCGATGATGTTGAACGCCGCCACCGCGACGATCATCAGCAATAGCAGGCCAATCATGGTTTTTTCCATCTTCATGGCGCTGAACAGGCTGCCCTGGGTGTGGGTCCAGTCATCAGCCTTGTAGGCGGCGCCCAGCCCCGTGGCGATGTCGCTCGACACTTGCGGCGCGGCGTACAGATCCTTCACCGCCAGGCGCACGCTCTGCACCTGATTCTGCTCCCAGTGCTGCATCTGCGCGGCATCGGCCATGTGGATCAGCGCCATCGAGCCATCCAGCTCGGCGCCGACCTTGAACACCCCGACCACATTCAGCCGTTGCATGCGCGGGGTAATGCCGCCCGGCGCATTGCTGATTTCCGGCACGATCAGGGTGATCTTGTCGCCGACGTTCAAGCGGAAGCGGCGCGCCGTGATCTCGCCGATCACCACGCCGAATTCGCCAGGTTTCAAGGCTTCGAGACTGCCCTGGACGATGTGCTTGGCGACGATCGACACCTGGCCTTCCAGCGCCGGATCGACACCGCTGACCTGGATAGGCTGCATCGTACCCTTGTAGGACAGCATGCCTTCCATCTCGGTGAACGGCACCGCCGCCGTCACTTCCGGGTTTTTCATCGCGGCGGCTGCCACGGGCTTCCAGTCGTCAATCGGGTTGACGCCGACGATGGTGGCGTGGGGCACCATGCCGAGGATGCGCGAGCTCATTTCACGCTGGAAGCCGTTCATCACCGACAGCACCACGATCATCGCCAGCACGCCCAGGGCGAGGCCGATCATCGAGGTCATCGAGATGAAGGAGACAAAGCGATTGCGGCGCTTGGCGCGGGTATAGCGCGTGCCGATAAAGATCGATAACGGTCTGAACATTCGCTGGGGCACCGTATAAAAATAAAAGACCCGACGCCTTTTCAGGCATCGGGTTTCAGCCAGTCAGATGGCCGTGAGGCAACCTTCCTGCAAGTGCAGGACGCGATCCATCTGGCGGGCCAGGTTCATGTCGTGGGTCACCACCAGGAACGCCGTGCGCATCGAGGTGCTGAGTTCCAGCATCAAGTCCTGAATGCCCTGGGCAGTGTGGGAATCGAGGTTGCCGGTCGGTTCGTCGAGCATCACCAGGCCTGGATTGTTGACCAGGGCGCGGGCGATGGCCACGCGCTGACGCTCACCACCGGACAATTCGGCCGGCTTGTGCTCCAGGCGATGGCCCAGCCCTACCCGCTCCAGCAACGCCGTGGCACGCTGGCGTGCTTCCGGGATCGCGGTCTTGCCGATCAGCAGCGGCATGCAGACGTTTTCCAGGGCGGTGAATTCCGGCAGCAGGTGGTGAAACTGATACACGAAGCCGAGGGCGCGATTGCGCAGCAGGCCGCGCTTCTTCTCGCTCAACGCCGACAGTTCTTCGCCGTCGAGCCAGACGCTGCCCTTGGTCGGCGTATCGAGGCCACCCAACAAGTTGAGCAAAGTACTTTTACCCGAACCCGACTTGCCGACAATCGCCACTCGCTCTCCCGGGTGCAACTCCAGTTGCAGGCCGGCCAACACTTCCACCGACTCCGGGCCTTCCTCGTAGGACTTGCCCAGGCTGCGGCAGCTCAAGATTGCTTTATCACTCATGCCCGACTCACTCATAACGTAGCGCCTCCGCAGGCTGGGTGCGCGCGGCACGCCAGGCTGGATACAGGGTGGCGAGGAAACTCAGGACCAACGCCGCGGAGCAGACCATCACCACGTCCTGGCTCTGCACCTGCGACGGCAGGTAATCGATGAAGTACACATCGGCGTTGAGAAACTTGTGCCCGATCAGGCCTTCGAGGGCCGAGATCGCGGCGCTGACGTTCAGCGCGGCGAAGATCCCGACCACGGCACCGATCGCGGTACCGACTACGCCAATGACGGTGCCTTGCACCATGAACGTACGCATGATCGTGCCCGGCGTGGCGCCCAGCGTGCGCAGGATCGCGATATCGCCCTTCTTGTCGTTCACCACCATCACCAGTGTTGAAATGATGTTGAATGCCGCGACGGCAACGATCAGCAACAGCAACAGGCCGATCATGGCTTTTTCCATGCGGATTGCCTGGTACAGGTTGCCATGGGTGCGGGTCCAGTCGCGGGCGTAGAAGCGGTCTTCACCGAGATCACGGGCGATGCTCCACGCAGTGCGTGGTGCCTGGAACAGGTCGTCGAACTTCAGGCGCAGGCCCTGCACCTGATCCGGTTTCCAGCGGTGCAACCGGGCCAGATCCTGCAGGTTGGTGACGCCCAGGTAGCCATCGAGCTCACCGGCGCCAACATGGAAGATGCCAACCACGGTAAAGCGCTTCATGCGCGGGAACATCCCGGCCGGGGTCACAGTGACTTCCGGCGCGACGAAGGTCAGCTTGTCGCCGATCGCGGCACCGAGCTTGGCCGCGGCCTTGTCGCCGATGACGATGCCGAACTCACCCGGCACCAGGTCGTCGAGTTTTCCCTGGGTCATGAAGTGATCGATGATCGACACCTGGCGCTCTTGCGCCGGGTCGATGGCATTGAGCAGGACTTTCGAGACCTTGCCGTTATTGGTCAGCAGCCCCTGCATTTGCGTAAACGGCGCCACGGCCGTCACCTGCGGGTTCTGCTTGACCTTGGCAGCCAGGCTTTGCCAATCGCTGATCGGCTCGCCGGACTCGATGGTCGCGTGGGGCACCATGCCCAGCACGCGGGTGCGCATCTCATGATCGAAGCCGTTCATCACCGACAGCACCACGATCATCACGACCACGCCAAGGGCGAGCCCGATCATCGAAGTCAGGGAAATGAATGACACAAAATGATTGCGACGCTTTGCACGGGTGTAACGCGTGCCGATAAATACGAAGAGAGGTCTGAACATGTCGGGGCTTGTTCGGAGGGAAAAGGAACGTCCTTGTGGCGGGGGTCGATAACCAGCTTTACACTCAGACCACCGCCGCTACCATGGGTTCGCCATGTCGACATTAGATGAAGAAGATCGCCGCGAATACTACCGTATCGAGGATACGATCGCACTGGAAATTCGGCCCCTGTCCGCTACCGAAGCCACAGGCCAGGAAGTGTTGCAGGATGCTTCTCCACTCTTCAACTTGCTCAGCGAACTGCACCTGAGTGAATTCGAGTCGCAACACCTGTTGCGCCAGATCAGCGAACGCGACCGGAACATCGCGGCGTTCCTCAAATCCCAGAACAAACGCATCGACTTGCTGAGCCAGGTGATCGCCATCACCGTGCTCGGGCAGATCGGCGAACCGCAGCCGGTGATCATCTCCGAAGGCGGCATCGACTTTCAGCATCCCTCGCCCATCGCCATCGGCGCACGCCTGTCGGTCAAGCTGGTGCTGATGCCGCAAGCCCTGGGCCTGCTGCTGCGCGCCCGCGCCACCCATTGCGACCGCAAGGGCGAAGGCTATGACGTTGGCACCGAGTTCGAACACCTGACCGATGCCCAGCGCCAATTGCTGGCCCGCCACATTTTGCAAAAGCAGGCCCAGGAACGACGTCTGGCCCGCGAACAACTCGAACCAGGCAATTAATTTAAGGAAGAACCGTGACCCTCATCTACGGCCATCGCGGCGCCAAGGGCGAAGCACCGGAAAACACCCTGACCAGCTTTCAGGAATGTCTCAAGCACGGCGTGCGCCGTTGCGAACTGGACCTGCACCTGTCCAGGGACGGCGAGCTGATGGTCATCCACGACCCGACCCTCAAGCGCACCACCGACCGTCGCGGAAAAGTCGTCGAACACACGGCGGCCGAGCTTGTGACGTATGACGCACGCAAGGGAGGCCCGGGCTGGATCAAGCCATGCCCGATTCCGACGCTGGAAGAACTGTTCGAGAAGTGCGACTTCGACCACTGGCAGCTGGAAGTCAAAAGCGCATCACGGATGCGTGCCGCGACCACCGTGCTGGCGATTCGCGAGATGGCGCAGCGTCACGGCCTGATGGACAAGGTGACGATCACCTCGAGTTCCCGTGAAGTGCTCAAGGCGGCGCTGGAGCTGGTGCCGGACATATCCCGCGGGTTGGTAGCCGAATACGCCTGGCTCGACCCGCTGAAGGTCGCGGCCAGCTATGGCTGTGAGATTCTTGCGCTGAACTGGACCCTGTGCACGCCGGAACGCCTGCAAAAGGCGCAGCGTCAGGGGCTGCATGTGTCGGTGTGGACCGTCAACGAGCCTGCGCTGATGCGCAGACTCGCCGACTTCGGCGTTGACAGCCTGATTACAGACTTTCCCGGTTTGGCCACTGCCACGCTCGAGAATTGCTGAAATCGGTCTCCCCGGCCGGCTCAGGCCACCGGCCGGAGCCGCTCAAAAAAGCCGGTTGAGGCCGTCGTATGCCGCTACCCGATAGGCTTCGGCCATGGTCGGGTAGTTGAACGTGGTGTTGACGAAGTACTTCAGGGTATTGAGCTCGCCTGGCTGGTTCATGATCGCCTGACCGATGTGCACGATCTCCGACGCCTGATAACCGAAGCAGTGAACGCCCAGCACTTCCAGGGTTTCACGGTGGAACAGGATCTTCAGCATGCCTTGCGGCTCGCCGGCGATCTGCGCACGCGCCATGCTCTTGAAGAATGCCTTGCCCACTTCGTACGGCACCTTGGCCTGGGTCAGTTCCTGCTCGTTCTTGCCGATCGAGCTGATCTCCGGAATGGTGTAGATGCCGGTCGGCACGTCATTCACAAAGCGCCAGCTGCCGTTATCGACGATGCTGCCAGCAGCTGAGCGACCCTGGTCGTGGGCGGCACTGGCCAGGCTTGGCCAGCCAATCACGTCACCGGCACCGTAGATGTTCGGCACGCAGGTGCGGTACGCCTCGTCGACTTCGATCTGGCCACGGCTGTTGACCTTCACGCCGATGTTTTCCAGACCCAACTGATCGGTGTTACCGGTACGACCGTTGCACCAGAGCAAGGCGTCAGCCTTGATCTTCTTGCCGGACTTGAGGTGCAGGATCACACCGTTGTCCACGCCCTCGACGCGGTCGTAGTCTTCGTTATGGCGAACCGTGATGTTGTTGTTGCTGAAGTGATAACTCAGGGCCTGGGAAATTTCCGAGTCGAGGAAACTCAGCAACTGGCCACGATTGTCCACCAGCTCAACCAATACACCCAGGCCGCTGAAGATCGAGGCGTATTCGCAACCGATCACGCCGGCGCCATAAACGATGAGTTTACGCGGGGTGTGGCCGAGGCTGAGGATGGTGTCGCTATCGTAGATACGCGGGTGGTGGAAATCGATGTCCGCCGGACGATAAGGACGCGAACCGGTGGCAATGATGATGTGCTTGGCCACCAGTTTTTCGACCACGCCGTTGGCGCAGACCACTTCGATGGTTTGCTCGTCGGCGAAACTGCCGGTGCCGAAGAACACATCAACGCGGTTACGGGCGTAGTAGCCGGTACGCGATGCAACTTGCTTGGAGATGACTTTCTCGGCGCTTTTCAACACGTCCGGGAACGAGAACCAGCGCGGTTCACCAATGGCCCGGAACATCGGGTTGGTGTTGAACTGCATGATCTGCCGCACCGAGTGACGCAGTGCCTTGGACGGGATGGTGCCCAAGTGAGTGCAGTTGCCGCCGACCTGGCGACGGCTATCGACCATCGCGACCTTGCGCCCTGCCTTGGCGGCGTTCATTGCCGCGCCTTCCCCCGCCGGGCCGGAACCCAACACCACCACGTCGTAGTTGTAGACAGCCATGCGTACTCCTCAGAACAGGCCGCGGCACCCTCGGCACCTGCGGCTAAATCACGCCAATGAGTGGCATGAAGGAACAATTTGGGGCCAGTGCAGAACCCGGACACAGTCTATAGAAGCGTCAACGCCGCGCACATTAACCCTTGGTCGCGTCGTAGGCTACTTTTGCCTGCACTACAACGCCAGTTTTCAATGCTCAAATCGCCACAATCACTCGGTTTTTTTGCCACTGAGGCGTTCAAAAGCGTGACTGCTGCGTGTGACGAAACCTGTATCGGCACGAATCACAAAAAATGCGCCGATATCGTGTTTTTCTGCGTAGTCCCAACCGCGCTCCGGGCCGAGAATCAGCAACAGCGTCGATAGGCCATCGGCCATTAACGCTGAAGGATGAATCACCGTGACGGACGCCAGGTTGTGTGAGACCGGTGCGCCGCTGCGCGCATCGAACGTATGGGAAAAACGCTGTCCGCCCTGCTCGAAATAATTACGATAGTCGCCGGAGGTGGACAGGCCATAGCCGTCGACAACAATGACGCGCTCGGCCACCTGTCGATCATCCCGCGGCTCTTCCAGGGCGATGCGCCATGGCGAACCGTCAGCCTTCCTGCCGGACGCCTTGAGTTCACCCGTGGCTTCGGCGAGGTAGTCGTGGATGCCCATCGCCTCGAGTTTTGAAGCGATCGTGTCCACCGCATAACCAGCGGCGATGCTGTTGAAGTCGACCTCAACGGCGGCGTCCTTGCACAACTGGTCGCCATCGATGCGCAAGTGCTGGTGACCGACGCGCTGGCGGACTTCGGCGAGGGCTTCGGCGCTCGGGACTTTCTCTTCCCGGGCCTGCGGACCGAACCCCCAGAGATTGAGCAACGGCTCCACCGTCAGATCGTAGGAACCGTCACTTTGCACTGACAGTTGTTCACCCACGCGGACCAGTTCGAGGATCGACGCCGGCATTGCCTGACAGCGGTTGGCCGGCAATGCATTGAAGCGCTCGATGTCCGAGTCGCTGTGGTAGGTCGACATTTGCCGGTCAATGTCAGCGAGGATCTGCTCGACCTGAACGCGGACTTCGTCCGGCGCCGCAAGGCCGGCATGGCGTACATACTTGATCGAATAAGTGCTGCCCATGGTCGGACCGCCGAAGCTTTCCAGAGTGTTGCCGTTGCCGCAGCCTGATAGTGCGCCGAGCAGCAACAATGCCACCCCCTGCCACCTGATCAACAATTCCCCAACTCCCCGAAACATCCCCTGACACGCCGCCAGGGCCAGCCATTATGCGATAGAACTGTGGGAGTGGGCTTGCTCCGGGCGGCGTACCGACGATGAGGCCAGTCCGAACAACACACCCCCCAACAGACAAAAGCAGCCCAAACAAAAACGCCCCGACCAAGGCCGGGGCGTTTTCATGTGCAGCTAAAGGCTTAGCGCGGGAATGCTGGCGGGTTTACACCGGCCATGTCTTCCATCACGCGAACCACCTGGCAGCTGTAACCGAACTCGTTGTCGTACCAAACGTACAGAACAACGCGGTTATCCTGGGTGATGGTCGCTTCCGCGTCCACAACGCCTGCGTGGCGCGAGCCAACGAAGTCGGTGGAAACCACTTCCTGGGAGCTCACGTAGTCGATCTGCTTGTGCAGGTCCGAGTGCATGGCCATCTGGCGCAGGTACTCGTTGATCTCTTCGCGAGTGGTGGCCTTTTCCAGGTTCAGGTTCAGGATGGCCATCGACACGTTCGGCGTAGGCACGCGAATCGCGTTGCCGGTCAGCTTGCCCTTGAGCACTGGCAGCGCCTTGGCGGCTGCGGTGGCGGCACCGGTCTCGGTGATTACCATGTTCAGCGGCGCGGCGCGGCCACGACGGCTGCCCTTGTGGAAGTTGTCGATCAGGTTCTGGTCGTTGGTGAACGAGTGAACGGTTTCGACGTGGCCGTTGACGATGCCGTACTTGTCGTTGACTGCCTTGAGCACCGGCACGATGGCGTTGGTGGTGCAGGACGCCGCCGAGATGATCTTGTCGTCAGGAGTGATATCGCCATGGTTGATGCCGTGCACGATGTTCTTCAGCGCGCCCTTGCCAGGTGCGGTGAGGATCACGCGGGCAGCGCCCGGGCAGGCCAGGTGCTGGCCCAGGCCGTCGGCGTCACGCCACACACCGGTGTTGTCGACGATCAGAGCGTTTTCGATGCCGTACTGGGTGTAGTCGACTTCGGTCGGGCTCTTGGCGTAGATAACCTGGATCAGGTTGCCGTTGGCGGTGATGGTGTTGTTGGCTTCATCGATGGTGATGGTGCCATCGAACGGACCATGGACCGAGTCACGGCGCAGCAGGCTGGCACGCTTGACCAGGTCGTTCTCGGCGCCCTTGCGGACCACGATGGCGCGCAGGCGCAGGCCATCGCCACCACCGGTTTTCTCGATCAGGATGCGCGCCAGCAGACGGCCGATACGACCGAAGCCATACAGGACAACGTCGGTGCCTTTGCGGGCGGATGCGTTTTGCTGGCCAACCACGTCAGCCAGTTCTTCACGGACGAACTGCTCGGCAGTACGGCCATTGCCTTCGGCCTTGAATTTGGCCGCCAGCTTGCCCAGGTCCACCGAAGCGGCGCCGAGCTTGAGTTCGCTCATCGCCTTGATCAGCGGGAATGTTTCGTGGACGGACAGCTCGCTTTCGTCGGACTGACGGTGACGAGCAAAGCGGTGAGCTTTGAGAATCGCAATGACTGAACGATTGATCAGGCTGCGGCCATAGATCGAGCTCACCACATTGTTATTGCGGTAGAGCTGACCGATAAGCGGAATCATCGCTTCTGCGAGTGCTTCACGGTCGATCCATTCACCAAGACACTGGTCGGGCTTCTGAGTCACGGGAACCTTCCACATGTAGGGGCAGAAAAAAGGGGCTACATTATGCCGCCGAGTGACAGCGGTAGCAATGCGCGCCCGTCGTGCTTTACGTAACAATTCGTCGTTCAAAAAAATTACGTCTCGCGCCAGCCCAATAAAACCGGGGCTTGCAGCGCAGTCAATTTTTTGGAGGTCACGCCTGCTTATCCGTAACCCTCCGTAACACTCGTTGTTTTTGCCACTACATATTCAGTAATTTCCGGCAAAAAACCGCCGAATATTGTCTTTACCACTACATTTCGCCAAACCAGCGCTTTAGACGCAGTCAGCAACTGACAGGCGGCATCGTAGACCGCTACAATTACCGACTTTGTCGCAACGCTTGGAGCTCAACCTTCCGTGCCCGTTCTGCGTCTACCGCTTCTCCCTGCCGCGGCAGGTAAACAGCACTGGGGCAACCTGCCCGGTGCCGCCCTGAGCCTGGCCATCGCCGAGGCCGCCAGCGCTGCCAAGCGCTTTACCCTGCTGCTGACCGCCGACAGCCAAAGTGCCGAACGGCTGGAACAGGAGCTGGGTTTCTTCGCCCCGGATTTGCCCGTATTGCACTTTCCCGACTGGGAAACCCTGCCCTACGACCTGTTCTCACCGCACCAGGACATCATTTCCCAGCGCATCGCCAGCCTTTACCGGCTGCCAGAACTGAGCCATGGCGTGCTGGTGGTGCCGATCACCACTGCACTGCACCGCCTCGCGCCGACCAAATTCCTGCTCGGCAGCAGCCTGGTGCTGGATATCGGCCAGAAACTCGACGTCGAGCAAATGCGCACCCGGCTTGAAGCCACGGGTTATCGCTACGTCGATACGGTGTATGAACACGGTGAGTTCACCGTTCGCGGCTCGCTGATCGACCTGTTCCCGATGGGCAGCAAGCTGCCGTATCGCATCGATCTGTTCGACGACGAAATCGAGACCCTGCGCACCTTCGACCCGGAGAACCAGCGCTCCATCGACAAAGTCGACTCGGTCAAACTGTTGCCGGCCAAGGAGTTTCCGCTGCAAAAAGAAGCGGTCACCCGCTTCAAGGCGCGCTTCCGCGAGCGTTTTGACGTCGACTTCCGCCGCTGCCCGATCTTCCAGGACTTGAGCAGCGGGATTACCCCGGCCGGTATCGAGTACTACCTGCCGCTTTTCTTCGAAGAGACCTCGACGCTGTTCGATTACTTGCCCCAGGACACGCAAGTGTTTTCCCTGCCGGGCATTGAGCAGGCCGCGGAAAACTTCTGGAACGATGTGCGCAATCGCTACGAAGAGCGTCGCGTCGACCCGTCCCGCCCTTTATTACCGCCGAACGAGTTGTTCCTGCCGGTAGAAGATTGTTTTGCCCGCCTCAAAAGCTGGCCACGGGTGGTCGCCAGTCAGCAGGACGTGGAGCCTGGCGTCGGCCGCGAGCGTTTCCCCGCGCAGGAACTTCCGAACCTGGCCATCGAAGCCAAGGCCACTCAGCCCATGGCGGCACTGGCGCAATTCCTCGATCAGTTCCCCGGTCGCGTGTTGTTTACCGCCGAATCCGCAGGCCGCCGCGAAGTGCTGCTGGAACTGCTGGAACGCCTGAAGCTGCGACCGAAAACTGTCGACAGCTGGCCGGACTTTGTCGCCGGCAAGGAACGCCTGGCGATCACCATCGCACCACTTGATGAAGGCCTGCAGCTCGACGACCCGGCCCTGGCCCTCGTCGCCGAAAGCCCGTTGTTCGGCCAGCGCGTGATGCAGCGCCGCCGCCGCGAAAAGCGCGCCGATGCCAACAACGATGCCGTCATCAAGAACCTCACCGAGCTGCGTGAAGGCGCGCCGGTGGTGCACATCGACCACGGCGTCGGCCGCTACCTGGGCCTGGCAACCCTGGAGATCGACAGCCAGACCGCCGAGTTCCTCGCCCTGGAATACGCCGAAGGCGCCAAGCTTTATGTGCCGGTGGCCAACCTGCACCTGATCGCCCGCTACACCGGCAGCGACGATGCCCTGGCCCCGTTGCATCGCCTCGGCTCCGAGACTTGGCAGAAAGCCAAGCGCAAGGCCGCCGAACAGGTCCGTGACGTGGCCGCCGAGTTGCTCGACATCTATGCCCGTCGTGCTGCCCGTGAAGGCTACGCCTTCGCCGATCCGAAAGCCGACTACGCGACCTTCAGCGCCGGTTTCCCGTTCGAAGAAACCCCCGACCAGCAAACCACCATCGAAGCGGTGCGCGAAGACATGCTCGCGCCCAAGCCGATGGACCGCCTGGTGTGCGGCGACGTCGGCTTCGGCAAGACCGAAGTGGCGATGCGCGCCGCGTTCATTGCCGTCCACGGCGGTCGCCAGGTGGCGATTCTGGTGCCGACCACCCTGCTCGCCCAGCAGCATTACAACAGCTTCCGCGACCGCTTCGCCGACTGGCCGGTGACCGTGGAAGTGATGAGCCGCTTCAAATCGGCCAAGGAAGTGAATGCGGCGGTCGCGGACCTGGCCGAAGGCAAGATCGACATCGTCATCGGCACGCACAAGCTGCTGCAGGACGACGTGAAGATCAAAAACCTCGGGCTGGTCATCATCGACGAAGAACACCGCTTCGGGGTGCGTCAGAAAGAACAGCTCAAGGCGTTGCGCAGCGAAGTCGACATCCTCACCCTGACCGCCACGCCGATTCCGCGCACGCTGAACATGGCGGTGTCGGGCATGCGCGACCTGTCGATCATCGCCACGCCGCCGGCCCGCCGCCTGTCGGTGCGCACCTTCGTCATGGAACAGAACAAGAGCACGGTCAAAGAGGCCCTGCTGCGTGAATTGCTGCGTGGCGGCCAGGTCTACTACCTGCACAACGACGTGAAGACCATCGAGAAATGCGCCGCCGATTTGGCCGAACTGGTGCCGGAAGCACGGATCGGCATCGGTCACGGGCAGATGCGCGAACGCGAACTCGAACAGGTGATGAGCGACTTCTATCACAAGCGCTTCAATGTACTGATCGCCTCGACCATCATCGAGACCGGTATCGACGTGCCGAGCGCCAACACCATCATCATCGAGCGCGCCGACAAGTTCGGCCTGGCGCAGTTGCACCAGTTGCGCGGCCGCGTCGGACGCAGCCACCACCAGGCCTACGCCTACCTGCTGACTCCACCGCGCCAGCAAATTACCCCGGACGCGGAAAAGCGTCTGGAAGCGATCGCCAACACCCAGGACCTCGGCGCGGGCTTCGTGCTCGCCACCAACGACCTGGAAATCCGGGGCGCCGGCGAACTGCTTGGCGATGGTCAGAGCGGGCAGATCCAGGCCGTCGGCTTCACGCTGTACATGGAAATGCTTGAGCGCGCGGTGAAGTCGATCCGCAAAGGCGAGCAACCGAACCTCGATCAACCGCTCGGCGGCGGTCCGGAAGTCAACTTGCGCGTACCGGCGTTGATCCCCGAGGACTATCTGCCGGATGTCCACGCCCGCCTGATTCTCTACAAGCGCATTGCCTCGGCCACCGATGAGGACGGCCTCAAGGACTTGCAGGTGGAGATGATCGATCGTTTCGGCCTGTTGCCGGAACCGACCAAGAACCTGATCCGCATCACTGCGTTGAAATTGCAGGCCGAGCAACTGGGCATCAAGAAGGTCGATGGCGGCCCGCAAGGCGGTCGCGTCGAGTTCGCGGCACAGACGCCGGTGGACCCGCTGACCCTGATCAAGCTGATCCAGAGCCAGCCAAAACGCTACAAGTTCGAAGGCGCCACGATGTTCAAGTTCATGGTTCCGATGGAGCGCCCGGAAGAGCGCTTTAATACTGTAGAGGCGCTGTTCGAGCGCCTCGTTCCGAAAACTGCTTGAAGGACGCCGCATGCGCCTGTTTCGCTCTCTGACCTTGCTGACCCTGCTGATTCCAGTACTGGTCGCACCCACGGCATTTGCCGATGACCTGTATCAGGTCGAAATGATTCTGGTCCGTCAAAACGCGGTGCCGGCGATTGTCAGCCGCGCCGCGCCGGAAGATTGGGCTGCCGGCGCCCAACCCGTCAGCTCCGACAGCCTGCGTACGCCAAGCCTGAATGGCGAAGTGGCAAAACTCACCGCCAGCGCCGACTACACGGTGTTGCTGCACAAGGCCTGGCAACAGCCCCTCGGTGAAACCGCCAGCAAAGTGGCGATCAGCGACGGCAAGGAACAATATGGTCAGTTCCCGATCGAGGGCACGCTGAACATGAAACTGGGACGCTTTACCGACGTCGACGCCGATTTCTGGGTCAACCAGATCGATGCCAATGGCATGGTGACTGCCAGCGAGCGCCTGAAACAGGAAAGCCACACCAAGAACGGTCAGTTGAACTTCCTCGACAACGGCCACCTGGGCCTGTTGATCAAGATCACCTCGCTGACCGCCCCCGCCCCCCGAGCAGCTCCCGAAGAAATTCCGGACTGATTCCCCATGTCCGCGCCCCTGAGCAAACCCCTGGCACCGTCCTGGGTCAGTCGATTCAAGGAACAGAGCCTGGAGCGTGGCCGCCGCTACGCACTGGAGAATCGGGTCAGGATCGTTGAGGCCGGCGACGCAACCATAGTTGCCGCGTGTGAAGGCTCTGGCGGTAACGTTTACCGTCAGACCATTCGCCTGCGCGAGTCAGCCAAGGGTACGTTGCTGATGGTCGACGCCACATGCTCCTGCCCGGTCCACAACAACTGCAAACATTGCGCAGCAGTGCTCCTGCAAGTGCAGGAAACCCTCGACTACCCCGCTGCCGCCAAAGACGCCGAACTCCTGGAAAAACTCCAGGCTGTCCTGGAAAACCGCTGCCCGAAAGCGCCACCGCAAGTACTGGTGGACAATGTGCAGCCGGTACCGCGCCTGTGGCTGGCCAGCATCGAGTTCAGCGCATTCGAGCCGCGCAATGGCCGAATGCAGCGGTACATTCAGCATCGCGCGGCGCTGTCTTTCAGTTACCTGGACGAGTACGTTTCCGGGCAGAAAAACTCCGACATCCTGATTCGCCAGGAAACCCAGACACTGCGGATAAAACGCCACCCGGAAGTGGAACAGTCCTACCGGGAACAGTTGCGAATCCTCGGTTTCAAAATCGCCACCCGGCAAAGCAAGGCCCTGCCGGAAAGTGCCGGCGAGCTGTTCGAGATGGTCAATGACAGCGCCTGGCTGACCTTTACCCTCAATGAACTGCCGAAGTTGCGCACCCAGGGTTGGGAATTGCAGATCGACGAGGACTTCGGTTTCGACCTGACAGCGGTCGACGACTGGTACGCCACCGTCGAACAGGCTCCCGAGCGCGACTGGTTCGACCTGGAACTGGGGATCATCGTCAACGGCGAACGCCTGAGCCTGTTGCCGATCCTGCTCAACCTGATGCGCTCCCACACCGAGATCCTCAACCCAGAGCGCCTTGCCCGGCGACGAGATGACGAGCTGATCCTGGTCAACATCCCCAATCGCCCGAACTCCGAACACGGGCCACTGCAAGTCGCCCTGCCCTTCGGTCGCTTGAAGCCGGTGCTGGCCACCCTCGGCGAGTTCTACCTGCAGGAGCCCGGCGACACCACGCTGCGCCTGAGCAAGGCCGATGCCACGCGCCTGAACTCGCTGGAAGACATGCCACTGCTCTGGGAGGGTGGAGAACAGATCCGCACCTTTGCCCAGCGCCTGCGCGACATCAAGGACCACACGGCCACCGCTCCGGATGGCCTGAATGCGACGCTGCGGCCATATCAGCTCGAAGGTTTGAGCTGGATGCAATCGCTGCGACAGCTGGAAGTGGGTGGAATTCTCGCGGACGACATGGGCCTGGGCAAAACCCTACAGACACTGGCCCACGTTCTGAGCGAGAAAAACGCCGGCCGCCTCGATCGGCCGTGCATGGTCGTGATGCCGACCAGCCTGATCCCCAACTGGCTCGACGAAGCGGCGCACTTTACACCGCAGCTCAAAGTGCTGGCGCTCTACGGTGCCAGTCGCAAAAAATACTTCGACAAGCTGGCTGATTACGATCTGATCCTGACCACCTATGCACTGCTGCCCAAGGATGTCGAACGCCTGGCGGCGCAGCCTTTGCACATACTGGTGCTGGATGAAGCGCAGTACATCAAGAACCCAGGCAGCAAGGCCGCACAGGCCGCCCGCGAGCTGAATGCCCGGCAGCGCCTGTGCCTGAGCGGTACGCCACTGGAAAACCATCTCGGCGAGCTGTGGTCGCTGTTTCACTTCCTCCTGCCCGGCTGGCTCGGCGACGTCAAAAGCTTCAACCGCGATTACCGCGTGCCGATTGAAAAGCGCACCAGCGAGGTCAGGCTCCAGCACCTCAATGGCCGGATCAAACCCTTCCTGCTGCGTCGCACCAAGGAACAGGTGGCCACCGAACTGCCGCCGAAAACCGAGATCATCCACTGGGTCGAACTCAACGAGGCCCAGCGCGATGTGTACGAAACCATGCGCCTGGCCATGGACAAGAAAGTCCGCGACGAAATCACCCGCAAAGGCGTGGCCCGCAGCCAGATCATCATTCTGGAAGCGCTGCTCAAGCTGCGTCAGGTGTGCTGCGATTTGCGCCTGGTCAACGAGGCAACCCCGCCAAGCCGTGGCAGCACATCAGGCAAGCTCGACAGCCTGATGGAAATGCTCGAAGAGTTGTTTGAGGAAGGTCGGCGGATCCTGCTGTTTTCGCAGTTCACCTCAATGCTGTCGCTGATCGAAGACGAACTGAACAAACGCGGTGTGGCCTACGCCCTGCTGACCGGCCAGACCCGCGACCGCCGCACGCCGGTGAAGGAATTCCAGAGCGGCAAGCGTCAGATATTTCTGATCAGCCTGAAGGCCGGCGGCGTTGGCCTGAACCTGACCGAAGCGGACACGGTGATTCATTACGACCCGTGGTGGAACCCGGCGACGGAAAACCAGGCGACCGACCGGGCGTATCGCATCGGTCAGGAGAAGCCGGTGTTCGTTTATAAACTGATCGCACGCGGCACCGTGGAAGAAAAGATTCAGCACCTGCAAAAGGAAAAATCCGAGCTCGCGGCCGGCGTACTGGATGGGCGCAAGGCCGGGGACTGGAAACTGCAAAACGATGATATTGAGGCGCTGTTTGCGCCGCTGCCGGAAAACCTCGAAAAGCGCTGAGACCTGCGGCGCTTTTTAGTCCGCCATCGCGAGCAAGCTCGCTTGTATGTTTAGACTTGAAGGGGTGGGTGGGACTAAAGCTCGTCATCTGACTCTGACCAGTACAGACCGTGGGAGACTTCGTCCCACCCCTTCACCTAATGCGCCGATAAGGAATGCATCGGCTCGGACCGACGATAGAAACAAGCCAGCGCAACGGTGAACCCCAACAAGTCTTTAAACCCTAGCTCGGAGGGTGGGCCATGACAATCCTTGATTCTCAGGTGGTCGTTGGTGTGGATGTGGCGAAGGACGAGATTGTTATCTATCGATCCGACCTGGAACGAACCCGAAATGTCGCGAACAAGCGATCAGCCCTGAAGCAATGGCTCAAGACGCTACCTGCGAACAGCGCTATCGCGCTTGAAGCGACCAATATCTATCACCTTGATACAACGGAAATAGCCCATGAAATGGGCCATGACGTTTATGTCATCGATGGCTGTCGCCTCAACAAATACCGCGACGGAATAGGCATGAGGGCGAAAACAGATGCCTTGGATGCCGAACTGCTGGCGCGTTACTTGAGCAGGGAGTCCGACAGACTGAGGATCTGGAGTCCTCCGCCGAAGGCTTACACCCAACTCAAAAGCCTGCTTCGTCGCCGGGCTCAGTTGGTCCGGGGCTGTGTCGCACTCAAGCAAAGCTGGAAAAACGAACCCCTGCTCAAAGAACAGTTCAAGCAGCTTCTGGCCGCCATTGCCCAGTTCGAAAAAACGATTCAGAAAACACTCAAGGAGATTGCTGAGGACGCCGGGATGCAGGATCAGGTGAAGCGCTGCCAGGCCGTCGAGGGTGTCGGGCTCCTGACAGCCACAGCAGCGGCCACAGCGTTTTTGCGTGGAAAATTTGCTAACAGCGACGAATACGTGGCCTTCCTCGGCATGGATCCGCGGGTGAGGCAGTCAGGACAAAAGGATCAAAGGCGTCGACTCTCCAAGCGAGGAGACTCGGAGTTCCGGCGCCTGTTTCACAACAGCGCCATGGCCGCCAGCCGTTCGCCGATCTGGAAACCGTACTACGAGAGTTATCTGGCCAGAGGCCTAAAAGGTACTCAAGCCTTGGTTATCCTGGCACGCAAGCTGGCCAGAGTGATGTTCGCGTTGATGAAAAACCAAAGTGAATACAAGCCTAATTCTATGCTTGGGGGTTCCCCCCAAACATAGAATCTCCCACAGTGACCGCGTCGAACACAAATTCTACGAACGCCACTGAACCTGTAGGAGCGAGCTTGCTCGCGATGAGGTCAACCCGGTATCAGGTGGGGTCAGCCCTTGAGCACCCGCGCCAGCGTCGACTTCACCTTACCCATGCCGTCATGCAGCGCCTGCTCGATCTCGGCCATGGTAATCACCGCCGTCGACTTGCCCGCCGCCGGATTCACCACCAGCGCCAGACAGGCGTAATCCAGTTCCAGCTCGCGGGCCAAGGCAGCTTCCGGCATACCGGTCATGCCGACGATGTCGCATCCATCGCGTTCCAGCCGGGCGATTTCAGCCACCGTCTCCAGCCGCGGCCCCTGTGTACACGCGTACACCCCATGAGTGCTGTAACCCACACCTTCCGCCGCCAATGCCGCGATCAGTTGCTGACGCAACGGTTCGCTATAGGGATAGCTGAAGTCGATATGGGTGACGTGTTCCAGGTCATCGGCAAAGTAGGTGTGCTCACGACCGCTGGTGTAGTCGATCAACTGATGTGGCACGCAGAAATGTCCGGTGCCCATGGCGCTATGAATGCCACCCACGGCGTTGACCGCCAGAATCGCCTGCGCCCCGGCTTGCTTGAGCGCCCAGAGGTTGGCTCGGTAGTTGACCTGATGCGGCGGAAAACGGTGCGGATGGCCGTGGCGTGCGAGGAACAGCACTTCCTTGCCAGCATATTCGCCGATCTGCACTTCAGCCGAAGGGGCACCATAAGGCGTGTCCACTGCCAGTGACTGGCGAATGCTCAGGCCTTCGAGCTGAGTCAGGCCAGTGCCACCGATAATCGCGTAAACCGTCATAACGAACAGTCCTTAATCAATCAATTGAGCTTCTTTGAGCGCGCCGACAGCGGCCAGCCAGCGCGGGTGCTGACGGTAATCGGTGCTGGCAAACGACTGGCCGCGCATCTGCGCAATGCGTTCGGAAGGCTTGACCTTCAGACGCTGGGCAGCGCTCAGGGCAAGCTCGGCGGCCGCACGGTCGTTGCACACCAGGCCCATGTCGCAACCGGCAGTCAACGCCGCCTCGATTCGGCTGGCAGCATCGCCGACCACGTGAGCGCCCGCCATGGACAGGTCGTCACTGAAAATCACGCCATCGAACTGCAACTCGCCGCGCAGGATGTCCTGCAACCACCGACGGGAGAAACCAGCAGGTTGGGAATCGACTTGTGGATAAATAACGTGGGCCGGCATGACCGCAGCCAGCTGCTTGCTCAGTTTGGCGAACGGCACCAGGTCGTTGGCGCGGATCTCATCGAGACCGCGCTCATCGTTCGGGATCGCGACATGGGAATCCGCTTCAGCCCAGCCGTGGCCAGGGAAATGCTTTCCGGTGGCCGCCATGCCCGCGTTGTTCATCCCGCGGATGAACGCACCGGCCAACAGGGCGGCACGCTCTGGATCACCCTCGAACGAACGGGTACCCACCACGGCGCTGCGCTGGTAATCGAGGTCGAGCACCGGGGCGAAACTAAGGTCGAGGCCAACGGCCAGCACTTCGGTCGCCATGATCCAGCCACACTGCTCGGCCAGGTATTCGGCGTTCGGGTTGTCGGCAATGGCGCGCATGGCGGGCAAACGCACGAAACCCTGGCGCAGGCGCTGTACGCGGCCGCCCTCCTGGTCCACAGCCAGCAACAAATCGGGGCGGATCGCGCGAATGGCTGCACACAGCTCGCGCACCTGCCGTGGATGCTCGATATTGCGAGCAAAGATGATCAGGCCGCCCACTTCGGGCTGGCGCAACAATTGGCGATCTTCAGCCGTCAGCCAGGTACCGGCGACGTCCACCATCAACGAGCCTTGCAAGCCAGCAGTCATAAGAATTCCTTGATAACAGAAAACCCGGTCCACACGAATTCGCCGCCAAGGGCATGGCCCGGCAGATTGGCGAGTTCGATGGGGAACGGGTTCAGAACGAGAGTCGGCATGGGCGGCTAGCTTAGCGGATGTCAGCTGCCGCGCCCACCCGTGTGCGGTTAAACCTTGGCGGCAACCGGTGTCGATTTGCTGCGCGGACGCAACTGAGCCGTGGCCATGGCCGGGTCAGTCACACCGGATTCGGCGCGCATGCCGGCAGCCAGGAATGGCACCATCAGACGCATGACCTGCTCGATCGAGGTGTTCACGCCGAAGTCGGTTTCAGCAATAGCGCGCAAGGCCTTGATACCGGACATGCTGAACGCCGCGGCACCGAGCATGAAGTGCACGCGCCAGAACAGTTCGATGGGTGGAATGCGTGGCGCCGCTTCGTTGACCAGCATCATGTAGCGGCGGAACACCTTGCCGTACATGTCTTCCAGATAACGACGCAAGTGCCCCTGGCTCTGACTGAACGCCAATCCCAGCAAACGCATGAAGATAGACAGGTCGTTGCCACTGCGCGGCTGCACCACCAGGGCCTGCTCGACAAGGATTTCCAGCAGCTCTTCGAGTGTCGGCTTGATTTCAGGCTTGGCCTGACGCCGCTCCAGCTCTTTATCGAGACTGAGGCAGAACGGTCCGAGGAACCGCGAGAAAACCGCCTGGATCAACGCCTTCTTCGAACCGAAGTGATAGTTCACCGCCGCCAGATTGACACCAGCCTTGCTGGTGATCAGGCGCAACGAGGTTTCGGCGAAACCTTTTTCCGCGAACAATTGCTCGGCTGCATCAAGAATGCGTTCAACGGTTTCCGACTGGGCCATGGCTACTCCGCCTGACAAACACTTGTTTGAAACATACGTTTCAGCCTGTGCCTTGTCAAGTCTGGCAGTTCGTTTTGGGAATGGTCGGTCAGACATTTAACCACACAACAGCAAAGCTTCAATCCACTGACTGATTGACCGTCCGGCGGCCACTGAAAAATGGAGCATTGCCAAGACCGCCTCACTGTATATAATCCCAGTCACTGTATAAAAAAACAGAGCGATCAATATGCTAAAGCTGACGCCACGCCAAGCCGAGATTCTGGCCTTCATCAAGCGCTGCCTGGAAGACAACGGCTACCCGCCGACCCGTGCGGAAATCGCTCAGGAACTGGGTTTCAAGTCGCCCAACGCGGCGGAAGAACACCTCAAGGCTCTGGCACGCAAGGGTGCAATCGAGATGACGCCTGGCGCCTCCCGTGGCATTCGCATCCCGGGCTTCGAAGCCAAGGCCGACGATTCCACCCTGCCGATCATTGGCCGGGTCGCAGCCGGCGCCCCGATTCTTGCGCAGCAACACATCGAAGAGTCCTGCAACATCAATCCTGCCTTCTTCCATCCGCGCGCCGACTACCTGCTGCGCGTCCACGGGATGAGCATGAAGGATATCGGCATTTTCGACGGCGACCTGCTGGCGGTCCACACCACCCGCGAAGCCCGTAACGGCCAGATCGTGGTGGCGCGAATCGGCGACGAAGTGACCGTCAAGCGTTTCAAGCGTGATGGCAGCAAAGTATGGCTGATCGCCGAGAACCCCGAGTTCGACCCTATTGAAGTGAACCTTCAAGACCAGGAACTGGTGATCGAAGGCTTGAGTGTCGGCGTTATTCGCCGCTAAAGGAGGCACCATGCAGTTCCCACAGACATCACCACAGCAAACCCAACTGCCGTTGTTCGAAGCGTTCATGGCTCAGCCATTGGCGCCGATTCTGAAAGACGTAGTCGAGTCCCCCTGGAGCGCCGAACCCGACGTTTTCAGCGAGCTGTCACTGCGTGGTGCAGCCGGGAACTGCCTGAGCCTTCTGGCACCGATCCTCAGGGAATTGAGCCAGGACCAGGACGCACGCTGGCTGACATTGATTGCACCGCCGGCCAGCCTGACCCAAGCCTGGTTGCGAGATGCCGGCCTCAACCGCGAACGCATTCTGCTGCTGCAACCAAGAGGCACCCAGAGCGCCCAGCAACTGACCTGCGAAGCCCTGCGCCTGGGTCGCAGCCACACGGTAGTCAGCTGGATCAACCCGCTGAGCTCCCAATCGCGGCAACAACTGATCAGCGCCGCCCGGACCGGGGACGCTCAGAGCCTGAATATTCGTTTGGGCTAACTGACAGACAGGGTGCGAGCTTCACCCCGCCAGGCTTCTCCAAGGGCAGAGAAGCCGATGTGTAGCGATTCCAGGAAAACGACGAACGGGGATCAATGAAGAACCCGTGTACCCTCATCCTTGTCGAATTCGCCTTCAACCAGGCGCCCCGCCATCTGAACACCGACGCTCAACATCGCCTTGGCGACTTCCACGTGCTGCCCTTGCAGGAACGCTTTGGCGTCCTCGGAGAAATCCAAAGTAACCAGAGAACCCTCGTCCTCGGCCCTGCGCAGCTCGATACGGCCGTCTGGTAACTCGACAATTTCTAGAAAGGACGTTGGCATAAAGGACTGTTCTCCACGAAAGGCGGGGATTATATAGGCATCGCTCGGGCTTCGCTTGGGATCTTGACCAGATGTCATGATCCAACTGCTTGTATCAACACTCGTTCAACCCTTCACGAAACCGGATCGCCAATCCTTTCAGGTTCTGACGCCAACTCTCCAGTTCCTCCCGGCTCAAATCCTCCGGTGCGTCCTCTTCATCCAGATTGACAGCCTGAATCAGCGGCTGGGTCACGTCACCTTTCGGCTTGTGCGGCGCGCGTGGCGGCTGGAACAGCGCAGCATGAGCGGCCAATAGCTTGGCCAGCCAGGTTTCCGGGTTATTGGCCAGTTCGACCAGCTCAGCCATTTCCGGAATGGCGATGGTCTCCAGCACTTCGCGCGTCAGCAACAACTCTGCACGGGGCGCATTGGCCTGAGGCAGGCGATAGAAGCCAGCGATTTCATGACACAGGCCCAACAACGCACCATACAGGTGAAACAGCGCGGATTCGCGTCCGGCCTGGATCAGCGCCAACGAATTCATCGCCCGACCCTCTTCAGTACGGGCCAGTGCTTCCAGCGACAAGCCAGCGAAGTAAATCTTCTGATTGGTGCGGGTATAAAGTTCGTGGGCCATGACGGCAGCCTCCACAACGAATAAGGGCTTCTAGCAGGTCAGACAGTGTCGTGGATCAGCCAGGCAAACCGCAAGTCCTCTGCCGATGCCGATACTGTAGGAGCGAGCTTGCTCGCGAAGAACCTCAACGATGACGCGTACATCCTGGAAAAACGCGTCGCCTTTGAGTTTTTCGCGAGCAAGCTCGCTCCTACAGAAAAAGCAGCAGAAACAAAAAGGCCGCATGAAAACCCGAAGGTTCTCACGCGGCCTCTTCAGTACCGCGAAGCTTTACGCTTTCGCAGCTGGACGCTTATCTTCGACTTTCCACTTACCGCCGTCGTAGAACGCTTTCCAGCCAGTCGGTTTACCGTCGACTTCGGTCTGCACGTACTGCTCCTTGGTCTTGCGACTGTAACGAATCACAGCCGGGAGGCCATCGGGATCCTTCTTCGGCGCTTCGCAGAGGAAGTGATACTTCGGATCGATCTCATCCTTGTGCGGGATGATTTCCATCACCAGCGGAGCACGAGTCTCACGGTTTTTCGGGAACTGGCTGGCCGCCAGGAACAGGCCGGATGCACCGTCGCGCAGAATGTAGGTGTCGTTGACCTTTTCGCACTTCAGCTCAGGCATCTTCACCGGATCCATCTTCGGCGGTGCCGCGTCACCACTCTTGAGCAGTTTGCGAGTGTTCTTGCAGGTGGCATTGGTGCAACCGAAGAACTTGCCGAAGCGGCCGGTCTTGAGTTGCATCTCGCTGCCACACTTGTCGCACTCCAGGCTCGGACCTTCATAGCCCTTGATGCGATAAGTACCCTCTTCGATTTCGTAGCCATCGCAATCGGGGTTGTTACCGCAGATGTGCAGCTTGCGCTTCTCATCGAGCAGGTAGGCATCCATCGCCGTGCTGCAGATCGGGCAGCGATGCTTGCCACGCAGTACCAGCGATTCCGATTCACCCTCGTCGTCCGCGGCGATTTCATCGCCCGGTACCAGGTTGACGGTGGCCTTGCAGCGCTCTTTCGGTGGCAGGCTGTAGCCCGAGCAACCGAGGAACACGCCGGTCGACGCAGTACGGATCTGCATCGGACGACCGCAGGTGGTGCACGGGATGTCGGTCATCACCGGCTGGTTGGCACGCATGCCGTTTTCCGGGCTTTCGGCTACTTCGAGCTTCTTCTTGAAGTCGCCGTAGAACTCATCGAGCACGTTTTTCCAGTCGCGCTCGCCCTGGGCCACGTCATCGAGATGCTCTTCCATGCCGGCGGTGAAGCCATAGTCCATCAGGTTGGAGAAGCTTTCGGCCAGACGCTCGGTGACGATGTCGCCCATCTTTTCCGAATAGAAACGACGGTTGTGCAGTGCCACGTAGCCGCGGTCCTGGATGGTCGAAATGATCGCAGCGTAGGTTGAAGGACGACCGATGCCGCGTTTTTCCATTTCTTTTACCAGGCTGGCTTCCGAGTAACGCGCCGGCGGCTTGGTGAAATGCTGGGTCGGATCAAGCTTGATCAGCTTCATCACGTCGCCCTGGGCCATGTCCGGCAGCACATCGTCGTCGCCCGGCTTGGCGATTTGCGGCATCACGCGGGTGTAACCGTCGAACTTCAGGATGCGGCCCTTGGCACGCAGCTCGAAGTCGCCAGCGCCCACAGTGACGGTAGTCGACAGGTATTGCGCCGGCAGCATCTGGCAAGCGAGGAACTGGCGCCAGATGAGCTCGTAGAGACGCTCAGCGTCACGCTCCATGCCCGAGAGCTTGCTTGGCTCGGTGTTGGCGTCGGACGGACGAATCGCTTCGTGAGCCTCTTGTGCGCCTTCCTTGCTGCTGTAGACGTTCGGCGTTTCCGGCAGATACTTCTTGCCGAACTCGCCTTCAATATAAGTACGCGCCATCGCCACGGCATCGACCGAGAGGTTGGTCGAGTCGGTACGCATGTAAGTGATGTAGCCGGCTTCGTACAGACGCTGGGCCATCATCATGGTTTTCTTCACCCCGAAGCCCAGGCGGTTGCTCGCCGCCTGTTGCAGGGTGGAGGTGATGAACGGTGCCGACGGCTTGCTGCTGGTCGGCTTGTCTTCGCGCTTGACGATGCTGTAGCTGGAAGCCTTGAGCTTCTCCAGCGCGGACATGGCCTGGGCTTCGTTGAGCGGCTTGAAGGCCTCGCCTTTTTCACGAGCCACGTCGAAACGCACGGTTGCGCCCTTGGCGGTACCGAGGTCGGCGTGCACTTCCCAGTACTCTTCCGGGATGAACGCGCGGATTTCACGTTCGCGCTCAACCACCAGCTTCACGGCAACCGACTGCACGCGCCCGGCGGACAAACCGCGAGCGATCTTCGCCCACAGCAACGGCGAAACCATGTAGCCCACGACGCGGTCGAGGAAGCGACGCGCCTGCTGGGCGTTGACGCGGTCGATGTCCAGCTCGCCCGGCTGGGAGAAGGCTTCCTGAATCGCCTTCTTGGTGATTTCATTGAACACCACGCGCTTGTAGCGGCTGTCATCACCACCGATGGCTTCGCGCAGGTGCCAGGCAATGGCTTCCCCCTCGCGGTCCAAGTCGGTTGCGAGATAGATGGTGTCAGCATCTTTGGCGAGCCGGCGCAGCTCTTCGATGACTTTTTCCTTGCCCGGGAGGATCTCGTACTTGGCTTTCCAGCCATGATCGGGATCGACACCCATGCGTGCGACCAACTGCTTGCGCGCTTTTTCCTTCGGCGACAGTGCCGGCGCTTCACCCGCAGCAGCCTTGCCGCGCTTGGCGGCTGGCTCTTTGCTGGCGCTAGCCGAACCGCTGGTGGGCAGGTCTCGGATATGGCCGATACTCGACTTCACCACGTATTCGTTGCCCAAATACTTGTTGATGGTCTTGGCCTTAGCCGGGGATTCCACAATGACCAGCGATTTGCCCATGGATCAGAAAATTCCTGAATTCGAGAAGTGAAAGGCGATTGGCGCCTGACGCGGCACCGCTATATATAGTGGCAACAAGGTGAGGTCAAGCGCAGGGTTTTGCGCGCACTCAGCTTATGGCTTGGTAAAAAGGCTTTCTTCGGCCTGCACCAAAGCAAAGCGTGGCACCTGTTCGCCGTCAACTTCGACGGACTCCAGGAACATGCTCAAGGGACGCACCCAAAAGCCGTAATCGCCATACAGGGCTTGATAGAAGACCACTTCTTCTTCGGTTTCCGAATGCCGCGCAACACTGAATACGCGGTACTGCGGACCTTTGTAATGTTGGTAGAGCCCTGGTTGTATCGGCATGTTTTGGCCCTCACTCAAATTTTTCAAAATAAAAACAAAAATAAATCCGAAAAAACAAAAACCGGGGCACTTGGCCCCGGCTTCCATCAACGAGACGCTTAAACGCGTTCGAAGACGGTAGAGATGCCCTGGCCGAGACCAATGCACATGGTAGCCACCCCGAAGGTGCCGCCATTTTGCTTCATCACGTTGAGCAAAGTGCCGGAGATACGCGCACCGGAGCAACCGAACGGGTGGCCCAGGGCGATCGCGCCGCCGTGCAGGTTAACCTTCTCGTTCATCTTGTCGAGCACTTTCAGATCTTTCAGCACTGGCAGGGCCTGTGCGGCGAAAGCTTCGTTGAGCTCGAAGAAGTCGATGTCGGAGATACCCAGACCCGCGCGCTTCAGTGCTTTTTGTGTGGCCGGTACTGGACCATAGCCCATGATTGCCGGATCCACACCTGCCACTGCCATCGAGCGAATCACCGCCATAGGCTGGATACCCAGGTCCTGCGCGCGCTGCGCCGACATCACGATCATGCACGAAGCACCGTCGGTGATCTGCGACGAGGTACCGGCTGTCACGGTGCCGCCCTTTGGATTGAACGCTGGCTTGAGAGCCGCCAGGCTTTCCAGGGTGGTTTCCGGACGAATGGTTTCGTCGTAGTCGAAGGTTTTCAGGAAACCGTTCTCGTCGTAACCCTGCATCGGGATGATTTCGTCTTTGAACTTGCCTTCCACGGTCGCCTTGTGGGCGAGTTGGTGGGAGCGCACGCCGAAAGCGTCCTGTTGCTCGCGGGTGATGCCGTGCATTTTGCCCAGCATTTCCGCGGTCAGGCCCATCATGCCCGAGGCTTTCGCCGCGTACAGCGACATATGCGGGTTCGGATCGACACCGTGCATCATGCTCACGTGACCCATATGCTCGACGCCACCAACGACGAACACGTCACCGTTGCCGGTCATGATCGCTTGCGCGGCAGTGTGCAGGGCGCTCATGGACGAGCCACACAGGCGGCTGACGGTCTGGCCGGCCGAGGTGTGCGGGATCTGGGTCATCAGCGACGCCATGCGCGCGATGTTCCAGCCTTGCTCCAGGGTCTGGTTCACACAGCCCCAGATCACGTCTTCGACTTCGCTAGGGTCAACCTTGACGTTGCGTTCCAGCAATTTGCTGATCAGGTGCGCCGACATGTCTTCGGCGCGGGTGTTGCGGTGCATGCCGCCCTTGGAGCGGCCCATCGGAGTACGACCGAAGTCGACAATCACGACGTCTCTAGGATTCAAGCTCATAAGTTCACTCTCACTCTAGTTGGGGGCGCTTAACCGAAGAAGCTCTGGCCGTTCTTGGCCATTTCGCGCAGCTTCGCGGTCGGGTGGTACAGCGCGCCCAAATCAGCGTACTGGTCAGCCAGGGCAACGAACTCTGCCACACCGATCGAGTCGATGTAACGCAGCGCACCGCCACGGAATGGAGGGAAACCAATACCGTAGACCAGACCCATGTCGGCTTCGGCAGCGGTTTCGACAATGCCGTCTTCCAGGCAACGCACGGTTTCCAGGCACAGCGGGATCATCATCCAGTTGATGATGTCTTCGTCGGTGACTTCGCGCTGCTCGTAAACGATCGGCTTGAGCACTTCCAGCACCGAAGGATCGGCGACTTTCTTCTGCTTGCCGCGCTTGTCGGTCTCGTAGGCGTAGAAGCCCTTGCCGTTCTTCTGGCCCAGGCGCTTGGCTTCGTAGAGCACGTCGACGGCCGAACGACGGTCGTCCTTCATGCGGTCCGGGAAGCCTTCAGCCATCACGTCACGACCGTGGTGGCCGGTGTCGATGCCGACCACGTCCATCAGGTAGGCCGGGCCCATTGGCCAGCCGAATTTTTCCATGATCTTGTCGATACGGACGAAGTCCACACCGGCGCTGACCAATTTGGCGAAACCGCCGAAGTACGGGAACAGCACGCGGTTGACCAGGAAGCCCGGGCAGTCGTTGACGACGATCGGGTTCTTGCCCATTTTCTTGGCGTAGGCAACGGTGGTGGCAACAGCCAGCTCGCTGGACTTCTCGCCACGGATCACTTCCACCAGCGGCATCATGTGCACCGGGTTGAAGAAGTGCATGCCGACGAAGTTTTCCGGACGCTTGAGGGCCTTGGCCAGCAAGGTGATGGAAATGGTCGAAGTGTTGGACGCCAGGATGGTGTCTTCTTTGACCTGACCTTCCACTTCGGCCAGTACGGCTTGCTTGACCTTGGGGTTCTCGACGACCGCTTCCACCACCAGGTCCACGTGACCGAAATCACCGTACGACAGGGTTGGACGAATGCCGTTGAGCACTTCAGCCATTTTCGCAGCGGTCATACGACCTTTATCAACGCGGCCAACCAGCAGCTTGGCGGCTTCGGCCAGCCCCTGCTCGATACCGTGCTCGTTGATGTCCTTCATCAGGATCGGCGTGCCTTTGGAAGCCGACTGATAGGCGATACCGCCACCCATGATGCCAGCGCCCAGTACGGCCGCCTGCTTCACGTCCTTGGCGATTTCGTCGTAGGCCTTGGCCTTTTTCTTCAGCTCCTGATCGTTCAGGAACAGACCGACCAGGCTCTGCGCGGCAGAGGTCTTGGCCAGCTTCACGAAACCGGCGGCTTCGATTTCCAGCGCTTTGTCGCGACCGAAGTTCGCAGCTTTCTGGATGGTCTTGATCGCTTCAACCGGCGCCGGGTAGTTCGGGCCAGCTTGACCGGCCACGAAACCTTTGGCGGTTTCGAAAGCCATCATTTGTTCGATAGCGTTCAGCTTCAGCTTTTCCAGCTTCGGCTGGCGCTTGGCCTTGTAGTCGAACTCGCCGGAAATGGCGCGCTTGACCAGTTCCAGCGCGGCCTCTTGCAGCTTCTCTGGAGCAACCACTGCGTCGACAGCGCCGACTTTCAGCGCGTCTTCAGAACGGTTTTCCTTGCCGGCGGCAATCCACTCGATGGCATTGTCGGCACCGATCAGGCGCGGCAGGCGCACAGTACCGCCGAAGCCCGGGTAGATGCCCAGCTTGACTTCCGGCAGGCCGATCTTGGCCGTGGTGGACATGACGCGGTAGTCCGCAGCCAGGCACATTTCCAGACCGCCACCCAGTGCGATGCCGTTGATCGCGGCTACAGTCGGGACGTTGAGGTCTTCGAAATCGCTGAAAATCTTGTTGGCTTCGAGATTGCCTGCAACCAGCTCGGCATCCGGCAGCTTGAAGTTGTCGACAAATTCGGTGATGTCGGCGCCGACGATGAATACGTCCTTGCCACTGCTGACGATCACGCCCTTGATCGAAGCATCTGCCTTGATGGTGTCTACGGCCTGACGCAGTTCGTTCAGGGTTAGACGGTTGAACTTGTTGACGGACTCACCCTTGAGGTCGAACTTCAATTCGACGATGCCACTTTCAAGAGCCTTAACCGTGATGGCTTTACCTTCGTAAATCATCAACTGATCTCCACGATATGGAAGCTGAACAGTACACGTCGGACGCAGGCGAATGGTTTGGCAGGGACGTCAATCGTCGATGCTACGCCTATCCACCCGGCACACCCGCCAACGCGATAGTCGGGATTCTGTAGGAGCGGTCTGAAATACAAACGCTCAATTCATACGCCCGTTTGATTTGGGTACGTCACCTTCACGGAATTTCCGACAATTGTCAATCGCCTGAAACACGGGTTGAAACACGACTTTCCGGTCATATCCGTACTGCGAAGACCTTAAACACGCCTAGGCATGCACGGCCATTCATAGAATCAATTATTAGAAATGTCGCCCTAATTCGCTGCAGCCCGCGTTTAACAAGCTACGCTGGCGGAACCAAGGGAAAAATTGAACGCGTTGGCGAATGCCCAGCGTAAGATCAGCCTACAGCGAATTACCGGCCTGCCTGGCCAACCCGCCCGATGATGTTGTCGGGCTTTTTATTGCCTGATCGCTTCCTGTAGGAGCGAGCCTGCTCGCGATGAACGTCAACGATGACGCGGGAAGCCTGGCACCCCGCGGCGGCCTTAGGTTCATCGCGAGCAAGCTCGCTCCTACAAGGGATCGGGTTTCAGGCGAGCGCCTTGAGGGTGACATCGATTTGTTGCAGCACGTCGGCCTCGCCCTTCTCACCCCAATACAAGGCGATCATTTGCTTGTCAGCCTCAACCTTGTAGACATTGTCCGGCAATTTTTCGAAATGATTGAGCAACATCCGGTCTTCACAGATTTCCTGCCATTGATTCACCCAGATACCCGGTGATTTTTGCCAGTAACTCCAGCACGCCGGCTGTTTGCCACGCCGCGGGCGATGGTACTGGGCACAAGGGCTAGGCGGCTCCTGGCTCAGCCAGTGCGGCCATTCCTGGGGTGCCAGTTGCATGGCCAGGCCGATGCGCCGGGCCTCCATCCGCAGGGCGATACGCCCACTCTGGGCACGTGAGGGGCGCAACCATGCCAGCGGGCTGAGTACCACCAACAGGATTGACACCACTATCCAGACCGTCATATCTGTACTCCCGATTCTTGACGAGCCCATTGTGTCACTTTGGAACCAATGCGCTTGAAACCAGCCATACTTACCAATATTGCAATCCTCAGGAGGAGCACCTCATGCCCTACAACCATATTCTGGTCGCTGTAGATCTGACCGAAGAGTGCGACCCTGTCATCCACCGCGCTCGCGAACTGTCAGTGAGCAACGGTGCGAAATTGTCACTGGTGCACATCGTCGAGCCGATGGCGATGGCCTTCGGTGGCGACGTGCCGATGGACCTGTCACAACTGCAACAGCAGCAGTTCGATCAGGCCAAGGAGCGCCTCGAGCGCCTCAAGCACAAATACGCCGAACTCGAAGGCGCCAACTGCCACCTGACCTACGGCCAGCCACGCCAGGAAATCCACCATTTCGCCAAGGAGCAACAATGCGACCTGGTCGTGGTCGGCAGTCACGGCCGGCACGGCCTGGCACTGTTGCTGGGCTCCACCGCCAATGACGTGCTGCATGGCGCGCCTTGCGATGTGCTGGCGGTGCGCCTACAGAACAAATCCTGAAGCCACCCTCTGTAGGAGCGAGCCTGCTCGCGATGGTCATCAACGATGACGCTGGAAACCTGACACCCCACGGCGCTCTCAGGTTCATCGCGAGCGAGCTCGCTCCTACAGGGGATCGATTTGATCCAATTGCATATGAAAAACCCGGCGTTCACGTGTGTGACGCCGGGCTTTTTTATTGCAGGGTCAATCAGGCATCCAGCTCGGCCCAACGCTCGACCATGACGTCGAGTTCAGCCTGCAACTGCGACAGCTGGGCGATCACCGCAGCGGTTTCGGCAGCAGGACGCAGGTAGAAACCGGCATCCGCCATCTGCGCTTCAACAGCAGCGATCTGCTGCTCCATGGCCTCGATCTGCCCCGGCAACGCTTCCAGCTCGCGCTGCAACTTGTAGCTGAGCTTTTTCTTCGCCGCAGGCGCTTCGACGACTGCCGCAACCGGCGCAGGCTCAGCCTTCACCACCGCGGAATTCAGGTCAGCCTTGCCGGATTTGCTCTCGGTCACACCCAGCAGGCGCGGCGAGCCGCCCTGACGCAGCCAGTCCTGGTAACCGCCGACGTATTCGCGAACCTTGCCTTCACCTTCGAAGACCAGGGTGCTGGTGACCACGTTGTCGAGGAATGCCCGGTCGTGGCTGACCATCAGTACGGTGCCGTTGAAGGTCAGCAGGACCTCTTCGAGCAGTTCGAGGGTTTCAACGTCGAGGTCGTTGGTCGGTTCGTCGAGTACCAGCAGGTTCGCCGGTTTGCTGAACAGCTTGGCCAGCAACAGACGGGCACGCTCACCACCGGACAGCGCCTTGACCGGCGTACGGGCACGCTGCGGGCTGAACAGGAAGTCGCCGAGGTAGCTCAGCACATGGCGGCTCTGGCCATCGATATCGATGAAGTCGCGACCTTCGGCGACGTTGTCGATGACGGTTTTTTCCAGATCCAGCTGATGGCGCAACTGGTCGAAGTAGGCGACATCGATCTTGGTGCCCTCTTCCACCTTGCCGCTGGTCGGTTGCAGACCGCTGAGCATCAGTTTCAGCAGGGTGGTCTTGCCGGTACCGTTGGCGCCGAGCAGACCGATACGGTCGCCGCGCTGCAACACCATGGAGAAGTCCTTGATCAGGAACGGCCCGCCCGGGTGAGCGAAACTCACGTCCTCGAGCACCATCACCTGCTTGCCGGACTTATCGGCGGTTTCCAGCTGAATATTGGCCTTGCCGGTACGCTCACGGCGCTCGCTGCGCTCGACGCGCAAGGCTTTGAGCGCACGTACGCGGCCTTCGTTACGGGTACGGCGGGCCTTGATGCCCTGACGAATCCACACCTCTTCCTGGGCCAGGCGCTTGTCGAACAGCGCGTTGGCGGTTTCTTCGGCAGCCAGCGCGGCTTCCTTGTGCACGAGGAAGCTGGCGTAGTCGCCGTTCCAGTCGATCAGGCCGCCGCGATCCAGTTCGAGGATGCGGGTGGCCAGGTTCTGCAGGAAAGAACGGTCGTGCGTGATGAACAGCACGGCGCCCTGGAAATCCTTCAGCGCCTCTTCAAGCCAGGCGATGGCACCGATGTCCAGGTGGTTGGTCGGTTCGTCGAGCAGCAACAGGTCCGGTTCGGACACCAGGGCCTGGGCCAGCAGGACGCGACGACGCCAGCCGCCGGACAACTCGGCGAGGGTCTTGTCGGCCGGCAGTTGCAGGCGGCTCAGGGTGCTATCGACCAATTGCTGTAAACGCCAGCCGTCGCGGGCTTCGAGGTCGTGCTGGACGTGCATCAGCTTGTCCAGATCGGCTTCGGTAACGCAGTTCTGACTCAGGTGGTGGTATTGCGCGAGCAATTCGCCCACACCGTCCAGCCCCTCGGCGACCACGTCGAACACTGTCCGCTCGTCGGCCACCGGCAATTCTTGCGGCAATTCGCCGATCTTGAGCCCGGGTGCGCGCCAAACGGAGCCGTCATCGGGCTTCTGGTCACCCTTGACGAGCTTCATCATGCTGGACTTGCCAGTGCCATTGCGGCCGATGATGCACACCCGCTCTCCACGGGCGATCTGCCAGGACACCTTGTCCAACAACGGCATAGCGCCGAAAGCAAGGGACACATCGCTGAATTTGAGCAGGGTCATGAGCTTCTCCAAAAACCGGGCGCGCATTCTACCTGACTTGAGGCTTCAGAAGGCCGGCAATTTCACTGTCGTAGCACTCTGAATGACAAATGTTGCGAACTGATGCGGGAAGAACCGCAAAGCTTTCGCCGGCTGCTGGCAAAAGGCTAAGCTACAAACAATTCAGTGCGGGCCCTGGCCCGCACTTGTCATGATTTCTCTGCACGGATGTCTCATGCGCAGTCGCCTTTTCAATCTTTTGTCTGCTTTTTTACTGTCTGCCGCTGCCGTTCAATCCGCCCAGGCGGTGGACCTGTCCACCCAACGCCAGTATTACGATGAAGCCAAACGCGCCTTGGCCAAAGGCGACAGCGGCCCGTATTTCCGTTACAGCCAGGCCCTCGCCGATTATCCGCTGGAACCCTACCTGGCTTACGACGAACTGACCGCGCGCCTGAAAACCGCGAGCAACGCCGAAATCGAGAAATTCCTCGCCGAACACGGCGACCTGCCCCAGGCCAACTGGATGAAACTGCGCTGGTTGCGCTGGCTGGCGGATCGGGGCGACTGGGCGACCTTCGTCAAGTATTACGACCCGAAAATGAACTTCACCGAACTGGATTGCCTGAATGCGCAGTACCAGATCAGCCACAACCTCAAGTCCGAAGGTTACGCCAACACCGAAAAGCTCTGGTTGACCGGTAAATCCCAACCCGACGCCTGCGACACCCTGTTCGGCATGTGGGCCGCCGATGGCCAGTTGACCGAGCAAAAACGCTGGGAGCGCGCCAAACTCGCCGCCCAGGCGCGCAACTACCCGCTGGCCAACAGCCTGGTCAACGGCATGACCACCCTCGCCCCTCGCGGTCGCTTGCTGGTGGACGTCGCGCAAAAACCGGAACTGCTCAACCAGCCGTCACGCTTCACCCCGGCCGATGAAGCCATGTCCGACGTGGTCAGCCTCGGCCTGCGCCGGCTGGCCCGCCAGGACCCGGACAAGGCCATGGCCTTGCTCGACGGTTATGCCAACAGCATGCACTTCTCCCGGGATGAAAAAGTGGCGATCGCCCGGGAAATCGGCCTGACCCTCGCACGACGTTTCGACAGCCGTGCGCTGGATGTCATGACCAAATACGACCCGGAGCTGCGCGACAACACGGTTTCCGAATGGCGCTTGCGCCTGCTTCTGCGCCTGGCGCGCTGGGACGATGCCTATCAGCTGACCCGCCGCCTGCCCCAGGACCTGGCCACCACCAACCGCTGGCGCTACTGGCAGGCCCGCAGCCTGGAACTGGCGCAACCGCAGAATCCGGAAGCGCAGACACTCTATAAAAGCCTGGCCCGCGAACGCGACTTCTATGGTTTCCTCGCCGCCGATCGCTCGCAGTCGCCCTACTCTTTGCTCAATAAACCGCTGGTGCTCAGCCAGGCCACCATCAACAAGGTGCGCAACACGCCCGGGGTGCGCCGTGCCCTGGAGCTGCACGCCCGTGGGCAGATCGTCGATGGCCGGCGCGAGTGGTACTACGTCAGCCGTCACTTCAGCCGCGACGAAATGGTCGCCCAGGCCAAACTGGCCTACGACCTGAAATGGTACTTCCCGGCGATCCGCACCATCAGCCAGGCGCAGTATTGGGATGACCTGGACATCCGCTTCCCGATGGCTCACCGCAATACGCTGGTGCGAGAGGCTAAGAATCGCGGCCTGCATCCGAGCTGGGCGTTCGCCATCACCCGCCAGGAAAGCGCGTTCATGGACGACGCCCGCTCCGGGGTCGGCGCCTCGGGCCTGATGCAACTGATGCCCGCTACCGCCAAGGAAACCGCACGCAAGTTCAGCATTCCCTATAGCTCGCCACAGCAACTGCTGGATCCGGAAAAGAACATCCAGCTCGGTGCCGCCTACCTGAGCCAAGTGCACAGCCAGTTCAACGGCAACCGCGTCCTCGCCTCCGCCGCCTACAACGCCGGCCCCGGCCGCGTACGCCAATGGCTGCGTGGCGCCGACCACCTGAGTTTCGACGTGTGGGTGGAAAGCATCCCGTTCGACGAAACCCGCCAGTACGTGCAAAACGTGCTGTCGTACTCAGTGATCTACGGTGAGAAGCTCAATTCGCCACAGCCGATCGTGGATTGGCATGAGCGGTTTTTCGACGATCAATGATCCTGTAGGAGTCGGCTTGCCGGCGAAGGCGATGGCACTTTCAACATCGTCGTTGAATGTTTAATAGCCTTCGCTGGCAAGCCAGCTCCTACAGTTCAACGACGACCTTGTCGTCGTTGAACTGCAACGCCGCCAACCGCGCATACAACGCATTGCTGGCAATCAGCTCCTGATGGGTGCCCACCGCCACCAGCTTCCCCTGATCCATCACCGCGATCCGGTCGGCGTTTTTCACCGTGGCCAGGCGATGGGCGATGACCAGAGTGGTACGGTTTTTCATCAGGCTCGGCAGCGCCTGCTGGATCAAGTGTTCACTCTGGGCGTCGAGGGCGCTGGTGGCTTCGTCGAGGAGCAGGATCGGGGCGTCCACCAGCAACGCCCGGGCGATGGCCAGGCGCTGGCGCTGGCCACCGGACAAGCCGAGACCGCCATCCCCCAGATGCGTCTGGTACCCGTTGGGCATGGCCTCGATGAAGTCATGGGCGTAAGCGATTTTTGCCGCTTCCTGTACCTCAGCCAGGGTCGCCTTCGAATTGCCGTAGCGGATGTTTTCTTCAATGCTGCCGAAAAACAGCGCCGGGGTTTGCGACACCAGGGCGAAGCAGCGGCGCAGATCCAGCGGATCGAGCTGAGTCAACGGCACACCGTCGAGCAGTATGTGGCCCTCGGCCGGGTCGTAAAAACGCAGCAGCAAGTCATACACCGTCGATTTGCCGGCCCCTGATGGCCCGACCAGCGCCAGCGTTTCACCGGCATTGACGGTCAGACTCAAACCGTCGACGGCATAACTTTCCGGTCGCGACGGGTAGGAAAAACGCACATTGTGCAGTTGCAGTTGGCCATTGACCCGCTCCGGCAGTGTCACCGCGCCCGCCACCGGCGGCAGGATGATGTTTTCCGAACGCAGTAACTCGGCAATCCGCTCGGCCGCGCCGGCTGCCCGCTGCAGTTCGCCAATCACCTCGCTCAACGTGCCGAACGCACTGCCGACGATCAGGCTGTAGAACACGAACGCCGCCAGCTCGCCCGCGGAAATTCGCCCGGCGATGACGTCCATGCCGCCGACCCAGAGCATCACCCCGACCGCGCCCAAGACCAGCACGATCACCAGGGTAATCAGCCAGGCCCGCTGGAAGATGCGTTTGCGCGCGGTGTTGAACGCCTCCTCCACCGTCACGGCAAACCGTTGCTCGTCCTGGGCCTGATGGTTGTAGGCCTGCACGGTCTTGATCTGTCCCAGGGTTTCCGACACATAGCTGCCGATATCGGCAATCCGGTCCTGACTCAGGCGTGAGAGGTTACGCACACGGCGTCCGAAGATCAGGATGGGTGCGATCACCAGGGGCAAGGCCACCACCACGATGCTGGTGAGCTTGGGGTTGGTGATGAACAACAGGACGATCCCGCCGATCACCATCAACAGATTGCGCAGGAACAACGACAGGGAAGATCCGATGACCGATTGCAGCAACGTGGTATCGGCGGTCAGGCGTGACTGGATTTCCGAGCTGCGATTGTCTTCGTAAAATCCCGGATGCAGGTAAATCAGATGATTGAACACCTGACGCCGGATATCCGCCACGCAGCGCTCGCCAATCCACGACACCAGGTAAAAGCGCGCAAACGTACCGAGTGCCAGTCCCACCACCAGCAGCATGAACAGAGCGATGGACTGATTGAGCAGATGCGGTGACTGGGTCATGAACCCCTTGTCCACCAGCAGACGGATGCCCTGCCCCATGGACAAGGTGATGCCCGCAGTGACGATCAACGCCAGCAAGGCGCCAAAGGCCTGCCAGCGATACGGCGCAATGAAACGAATGGCCAGGCGAACAGCACGGCGGTGACGGGCAGAGAACATCGCATTCTTCCAGGACAAAGCAGTCATTAGGATCAGCCTATACCGCTCAATGGGGTGGCTCGCTGCAAATCACAATGAGTCAGGTTAATTATGTCCACCCACACTAGAGGCTAGACGCTATTGGTCTAAAGTTCGGGTAGCCACGCGAAGGCATTTCTGCTGCACTGGTTCTGTCCCCCCGGAAAGATCGCAGGGAGTTGTCATAGCCCGGTCACCTGGCGGTTCTACAGTAAGCACACAACCTGATGAGGAGACAGGCCATGTCCTTGCAACACAGCAGCGATGACAAAATTCAAGTGATCCGCACACAACCAGACCAGTCTCTGGGTTGCTCGATTATTGACGAGCAGGGTCGCGAAGTACCGATCACTGAAGAGATGATCCAGAAAGCTTGCAGCGAACTGGAAAAGCGATTGGTCAAGCCTGCCGAACAAGAGTGATATAGCCACCGTCTTCATGACCCGGCCCATTGTTGGCCGGGTTTTTTATTGCCGGCAAAAAAGGCAATTACCTCTCTGCAGGAGCGAGCCCTGCTCGCAATGGTTGTCAACGATGACGTGGGAAGCCTGACACCCCGTGGAGTTCTCAGGTACATCGCGAGCAAGGCTCGCTCCTACAGGGGATTTGTGGTGCATGAAGATCCAGTGTGGGAGCGGGCTTGCCCGCGATAAGGCCAATGCGGTCTTTAAACCAGTGTTGCCCCCAACGCCGCCACAATCCTCTGCAACTCAGGCGCATCCCCCTCGATCCGTACCTGCAACCCGTCGATCTCCCGGCGCGACGGATATTGCTTGCGCAGCACATCGAATGCCGCACGCTGCTCGCTGACACTGCCGACCAGGCTGCGACGGAAATCCGCATCGTCGCGACGCGGGTCATACACGCCACGGCAGAGCATCGCCAACGCCCAGGCCGGATCGCTTTGCGCATTGAGGGTCACGTGCGACAACCAAGGTGCCGGCAGCAAATCGCTCAAGCTGACGCGGGCTGGTTGCCCGAGAAAATCGCAATACGCCTGATAAATCTGCGCGGTCCCGCGCTGCTTGCCGTCGAGGCTGTAACCGGCAATGTGCGGCGTTGCCAGCACGCACAGTTCGGCCAGCGCTACGTCGACTTCAGGCTCGCCTTCCCAGACATCGAGCACCGCCTGTAGGTCTTCGCGCTCCAGCAATACATCGCGCAGGGCGGCGTTGTTGACCACCGGCCCGCGACTGGCATTGATCAGCCAGGTGCCGGATTTGAGTTGATTCAGACGTTTTTCATCGAACAAATGCCAGGTCGACTGTTGGCCCTGCTTGGTCAACGGCGTGTGCAGGCTGATGACGTCGCATTCCTCGACGATCTGCTCAAGGCTGACGTAGTCCCCCCCTTCAGCGGCCTGTCGTGGTGGATCGCACACCAGCACCTTCCAGCTCAGGCCTTGCAGGACCTTGACCAGCCGTCCGCCCACTTCGCCGGCACCGACCACGCCGTAGGTACGCCGGGTCAGGTCGACGCCTTCGATTTCGGCCAGGGTCAGCAAGCTGCCGAGCACATAGTCGACCACGCCGCGGGCATTGCAGCCCGGCGCGCTGGACCAGGTGATACCGGCCTGTTGGAAGTAATCCAGGTCCAGATGATCGGTGCCGATGGTGCAGGTACCGACAAAACGCACCTTGCTGCCTTCGAGCAGCGCGCGATTGACGTTGGTCACCGAGCGCACCAACAGCACATCGGCCTGCTCGACCATGGCGCGGTCAATGGCGCGCCCCGGCACCCGGCGGATCTCACCGAAGCCTTCAAAGAAGGCATCGAGCAGGGGGATATTTTCGTCGGCAACAATCAGCATGGCAGGCTCCTTTGGCGGATCGGCAGTTTAGGCGTAGATGACGCATCGCGCCTAGACACATCTCTCTGTAGGAGCGAGCTTGCTCGCGATGAACGCAAGGATGCCACGTTCATTCAGGCATCCCGCGTCATCGTTGACGTTCATCGCGAGCAAGCTCGCTCCTACAGAGGGTTGATTACAAATCGGTAACACGGGTCTTTTCCTGACTGCCGCGTCAACGCGTAGAATGCGCGCCTGTGCTTCAAAACCTTTTGGACGTTTCGCCATTGAATCCTGTCATCGAAAATACCGCCGCCATTGCGCCTGCGCGGACAACACCCGTACGCCTGGAACTCAAGGGCCTGCTCGGCCTGGCCCTGCCCATCATGATCGCGCAACTGGCCACCACGGCCATGGGCTTCGTCGATGCGGTGATGGCCGGGCGCGTCAGCCCACGGGACCTGGCCTCGGTAGCCCTGGGCAATTCGATCTGGATTCCGGTCTACCTGTTGATGTCCGGCGTCCTGCTGGCCACCACACCCAAGGTCGCGCAACGCTTTGGCGCCGGGCAGTTTGACGAGATCGGCCCGCTGGTACGCCAGGCACTCTGGCTTGCACTGTGTGTCGGGTTGATCGGCAGTGGCCTGCTGCTCGGCGCCGAACCGATCCTGCACTGGATGAAAGTCGACCCGCAATTGATCGAGCCGAGCATGGGTTACCTGCACGGGATCGCCTTCGGTTTTCCGGGCATGGCTTTTTATTACGTACTGCGCTGCTACAGCGATGGCATGGGTCGTACCCGTCCAAGCATGGTCATTGGCTTGTGCGGCCTGCTACTGAACATCCCGCTGAACTATGCGTTGATCTATGGCCATTTCGGCGCGCCGGCCCTGGGTGGCGTCGGTTGCGGCTGGGCCAGCGGCATCGTCATGTGGTTCATGGCGTTGAGCATGGCCGGCTGGACGTTCTGGGCCCCCTTCTATGCCCGCACCCGGGTACTGGTGTGCTTCGACCGGCCGAAATGGGCTGTGATCAAGCGCCTGGTCAGCATTGGCCTGCCGATCGGTATCGCCGTCTTCGCCGAGTCCAGCATCTTCGCGGTCATCGCCCTGCTGATCGGCAGTCTCGGCTCTACCGTAGTGGCCGGGCATCAAATCGCCCTGAATATCAGCTCGTTGCTGTTCATGATTCCTTACTCGCTGGGCATGGCCGTGACCGTGCGGGTCGGTCAGGCACTGGGGGCCGGCAATCCTTGGCAGGCGCGCTTCGCGGCGAAGGTCGGCCTCGGCGCGGCACTGGTGTTCGCGGCGTTTTCGGCGAGCCTGATCCTGCTGCTGCGCGAACCGATCGCCTCGATCTACACGCCTGACCAGAACGTGATCCAGATTGCGTCGATGCTGATTGTCTATGCCGCGCTGTATCAGTTTTCCGATGCCATCCAGGTCATCTGCGCAGGCGCGTTGCGTGGCTACCAGGACACCCGGGTGACGATGGTCCTGACCTTGTTCGCCTATTGGGGCATTGGCCTGCCGGTCGGCTACGTGCTGGGACTGACCGATTGGTTCGGTCCGGCCAGCGGCCCGAGCGGACTGTGGGAAGGACTGATTGCCGGCTTGAGCTGTGCGGCGCTGATGCTGTCCATCCGCCTGACGCTCAGTGCGCGCCGGCGGATTCGCAACAGCCGCCCGGCGGGTTGACTGCACAAACAAAAAGACCTGCTTTTGCAGGTCTTTTTTTGGGGCTTTCACGGTTGGGGGGGGGGGGCACTTCGTTTTCGACCAGGACGCGGTTTCTTGTAGGCGCTGGCTTGCCAGCGATGGTCGTTAACGATAACGCGTGTAACCCGGATAAACGCGGCGCACTTGAGTCCATCGCCGGCAAGCCGGCTCCTACAGGTATTGCGGGGTATCCCGGGGTGGTATTAACCGGACTTCTTGCGAATCCAGTACAGGTAGGTGCCCGCCTCTTCGTGCTGCGCCACCAGTTCGTGGTCGAGAAACACACAGAACTTGGGAATGTCGCGACGGGTCGACGGGTCGGTGGCGATCACCTTGAGCAGGCCGCCGGGCACCAGGTCACGGATGTGCTGGTGCAGCATCATCACCGGCTCCGGGCAATTGAGGCCGGTGGCGTCGAGGGTGCCGTCTACCGGCGTATCAAGCATTTCACTCATGGTTCACTCCTGAAACTGGCCGGCATTGTCGCGCATTGCCGGGTGTAACGTCATCTGTGACCTGCACCGCCCTTTGTAGGAGCTGGCTTGCCAGCGATAGCGTCCGCACGTTCGATGCATGACTCAAGGCCACCATCGCTGGCAAGCCAGCTCCTACAGGGGGGGGTGATCAGCGGGCTTTCGGTTTCTTGACGTCCAGCCGACGCAAATGGCAGGTCACTTCCTCACGGTCGTGGTACAGCTGCTTGCAGCCAATCTCGACCTTGATGCCCCGCGCCTTGAAGCCATCGGCAATGCGCTCGAGCAAACGCTTCACCTCGGCATAGCGCTGCTTCATCGGCAGTTTGAGATTGACCACCGCCTCGCGGCAATGACCGTCGCCGATCCACTCTTCCAGCATCGCGGCATTGCGCGCCGGTTTCTCGACGATGTCGCAGACCATCCAGTCCACCGGCTGCTTGGGCTTGAAGGTGAAACCGTCGGCCATCAAGTGTTGCACCAGTCCGGTGTCCATCAGGCTTTCGGCCATCGGGCCGTTGTCGATGGCGGTCACCAGCATGCCGCGATTGACCAGTTGCCAGGTCCAGCCACCGGGGGCGGCCCCGAGGTCAACGCCGGTCATGTCGCCATGCAGGCGCTCGTCCCACTGGTCGCGCGGGATAAAGTGGTGCCAGGCTTCTTCCAGCTTGAGGGTCGAGCGGCTCGGTGCCTCGCGGGGGAATTTCAAACGGGGAATGCCCATCGGCCACATGGCCGAGTTATTCGACTCGGCCAGGCCCATGAACACTTCGCGGCCGCTCTTGAAGGTCAGCAACAGACGCGGCTTGTGCGCATCTTCCACCAGTTTGCCGGCGGCCATCAGCGCCTTGCGCAGGTGCACTTCGAATTTCTTGCAGAAGTTCGACAGTTCCTTGCCGTCGTTGGTGTCGACCATTTCCAGCCATAGGCTGCCGCACAGCGGAAAGTCCGCCATATGATCGAGGATCACGCTGATGCGGTCGGTTTCCGGCAGATCGATGAAAATCCCCCGGGCCCACTGGCGCGGGAAGATCAGCTCGGCGAAACGCTGCCCGCGCATCAGGCGCTCGGCGCCGTCTTCTTCGGTGCAGACAAACTCGGCGCAGGCAGTTGCCGCCTTGGCCTTGGCATATCCGGCCACGTTCAGCCGTGCGGCAAGGTCGGAAATCTCGGAACAGACTTCGCCTTCGAAGCCCGGCCGGCAATGCATGAATAGGGTGTTCATTCTTACTCCTGGACCCTGTAGGAGCGAGCTTGCTCGCGATGGACTCAAGGGCGGCGCGTTTATTCAGGAAACACGCGTTATCGTTAACGTCCATCGCGAGCAGGCTCGCTCCCACACAGAGAGACCGCTTGCGTTGAAGCAAAGCCTGTCACGAAAACCCGCGCATGATAGCCGACTTCGGAACCCCGGACTTGCCCATAGAGTCCAGTTATTAGCCAGCTACTGAAAACAGGGCTAGGTTTAATGCTCTGCCCGTCCCCTCAGTCCGTAGCCGTGCGGACTCAAAGGAGTGATCGTAATGCCGTCCCTCGATAGTCTGAAAACGCTCAAGACCCTGCAAGTCGGCAACAAGACCTACCACTACTTCAGCCTGCCCGATGCCGCCAGGAGCCTGGGCGATCTGGACAAGTTGCCGATGTCGTTGAAAGTCCTGCTGGAAAACCTGCTGCGCTGGGAGGACGCAAAAACCGTCACCGGCGCCGACCTCAAGGCACTGGCCGCGTGGCTCAAGGAGCGTCGCTCCGACCGCGAAATCCAGTACCGCCCGGCACGGGTGCTGATGCAAGACTTTACGGGCGTCCCCGCCGTAGTCGACCTGGCCGCCATGCGTGCGGCGATGGCCAAGGCCGGCGGCAATCCGCAGCGGATCAACCCACTGTCGCCGGTAGACCTGGTGATCGACCACTCGGTGATGGTCGACAAATTCGCCAGCAGCAGCGCGTTCGAGCAGAACGTCGACATTGAAATGCAGCGCAATGGCGAGCGTTATGCGTTCCTGCGCTGGGGCCAGAGTGCCTTCGACAACTTCAGCGTGGTGCCACCGGGCACCGGGATCTGCCACCAGGTGAATCTGGAATACCTCGGTCGCACCGTGTGGACCAAGGACGAGGACGGCCGCACCTATGCTTTCCCAGACACGTTGGTGGGCACTGACTCCCACACCACCATGATCAACGGCCTCGGCGTACTCGGCTGGGGCGTCGGCGGTATCGAGGCGGAAGCGGCGATGCTCGGGCAACCGGTGTCGATGCTGATTCCGGAGGTCATCGGCTTCAAACTCACCGGCAAGCTCAAGGAAGGCATCACCGCCACCGACCTGGTGCTGACTGTGACCCAGATGCTGCGCAAGAAGGGCGTGGTAGGCAAATTCGTCGAGTTCTACGGCGATGGCCTCGCCGACCTGCCACTGGCCGACCGCGCGACCATCGCCAACATGGCCCCGGAATACGGCGCCACCTGCGGCTTCTTCCCGGTGGACGACGTCACCCTGGACTACTTGCGCCTGTCCGGCCGCCCCCCCGAAACGGTGCAACTGGTCGAGGCCTACAGCAAAGCCCAGGGTCTGTGGCGCCTGCCCGGTCAGGAACCGGTGTTCACCGACAGCCTGGCGCTGGACATGGGCAGCGTCGAAGCCAGCCTCGCGGGGCCGAAACGTCCGCAGGACCGGGTTTCGCTGCCGAACGTCGCGCAAGCGTTCAGTGACTTCCTCGACCTGCAATTCAAACCCACCAGCAAGGAAGAAGGTCGCCTGGAAAGTGAAGGCGGTGGCGGCGTCGCCGTCGGCAACGCCGATCTGGCCGGCGAAGCGGATTACGAATACGAAGGCCAGACCTATCGCCTGAAAAACGGCGCTGTGGTCATCGCCGCCATCACCTCCTGCACCAACACCTCCAACCCGAGCGTGATGATGGCGGCCGGGCTGGTGGCGAAGAAGGCCGTGGAAAAAGGCCTGAAACGCAAACCCTGGGTGAAGAGTTCCCTGGCCCCCGGCTCGAAAGTGGTCACCGACTACTATAAAGCGGCCGGCCTGACCCATTACCTCGACGAATTGGGCTTTGCCCTGGTCGGCTATGGCTGCACCACCTGCATCGGCAACTCCGGGCCGCTGCCGGACGCCATCGAAAAAGCCGTCCAGCAAGCCGACCTCACCGTGGCATCGGTGCTCTCGGGCAATCGCAACTTCGAAGGCCGGGTGCATCCATTGGTGAAGACCAACTGGCTGGCCTCCCCGCCGCTGGTGGTGGCCTACGCGCTGGCGGGCACGGTGCGCACCGACCTCAGTCGCGAGCCGCTGGGCGATGACAAGGATGGCAAACCCGTTTACCTGCGGGACATCTGGCCAAGCAGCAAGGAAATTGCCGATGCGGTCAACCAGGTCAATACCGCCATGTTCCACAAGGAATACGCCGAAGTGTTTGCCGGTGACGAGCAATGGCAGGCGATCAAGGTCCCGCAGGCGGCGACCTATGTCTGGCAGGGCGACTCGACCTACATCCAGCACCCACCGTTCTTCGACGACATCGGCGGGCCGCCGCCAGTGGTCAAGGATGTCTGCGCAGCGAACATTCTCGCGCTGCTCGGCGACTCGGTGACCACCGACCACATCTCCCCGGCCGGTAACATCAAGGCCGACAGCCCGGCCGGACAATACCTGCGGGACAAAGGCGTGGAGCCGCGGGACTTCAACTCTTACGGTTCGCGACGCGGCAACCATGAAGTGATGATGCGCGGCACCTTCGCCAACATCCGCATACGCAACGAAATGCTCGGCGGCGAAGAAGGCGGCAACACCCGCTACATTCCCACCGGGGAGAAAATGCCGATCTACGACGCCGCCATGCGCTATCAGGCTTCGGGCACGCCGCTGGTGGTCATTGCCGGCCAGGAATACGGCACCGGATCGAGCCGCGACTGGGCGGCCAAAGGCACCAACCTGCTGGGGGTCAAAGCGGTCATCGCCGAAAGCTTCGAACGGATTCACCGCTCCAACCTGGTGGGCATGGGCGTGCTGCCGTTGCAGTTCAAGCTGGATCAGAACCGCAAGAGCCTGAAGCTCAACGGCAGTGAAACCCTCGACATCCTCGGCTTGACCGGCGTCGAGCTGACGCCTCGGATGAACCTGACGCTGGTCATCACTCGCGAAGACGGCAGCCGCGAGAAGATCGAGGTGCTGTGCCGCATCGATACGCTCAATGAGGTGGAGTACTTCAAGGCGGGGGGGATTTTGCATTACGTGTTGCGGCAATTGATTGCTTCGTAACTGACGAGCAATACACAGACAGACACCGCCCTCGGGCGGTGTTTTTGTTTATATCGCCTACATCCCTATAATCGCGCGCCACGTGAAAGGTATCGCCCCCAATATTGTGGCCTACACACAACCTGTGGGAGCGAGCTTGCTCGCGATGACGGAGTGTCAGGCAACATTGATGCTGAATGTATCGACCGATCGCGAGCAAGCTCGCTCCCACAAGGACTTCACATGCTTGCCCTGCCATGGACATTTCTGGCCCTGCTCGCCTTCGGCTACGGGCTGGCACTGACCTACGGTCACCTCGATTGGCAGGCGGCAATCTCGGTCATGCTGCTGTTGATCGCAGGCTTCACCGTTCGCCAGCACGTAATTCCTGGTCTACGCATCATCGGCCATGGCCTGTTCATCGTCCTGGCGCTGGCCCTCGCATTGCACTGGCTACCGGGCTTCCATAACGGTCGCGGCATTGCCCTGCAGCGTTTCAGCGAAAACGCCATGGCGTTTTCCATGTTCCTGAACCTGGACAAACCGCTCATCGGCTTCTGGCTGCTATTGGCCTGCCCATGGATTGTCGGTCGTTGCTCGTTACGCTCCTTCCTATATGCCACCGCACTGGCACTGACCTTGAGCTCCGTGCTGGCACTGGGCGGCGCCCTGCTGATGGGCATCATCGCCTGGGCGCCGAAATGGCCAGACCAAGGCTGGCTGTGGATGCTCAACAACCTGCTGCTGGTTACCCTGGTCGAGGAAGCGTTGTTTCGCGGCTATATCCAGGGCGGCCTGAGCCGGATCATGAAAAACCTGCCCCAGGGTGAAAACCTCGCCCTGCTGCTGGCGTCTCTGATTTTCGGCCTGGCCCACGCGGGGGCCGGCTGGCAATGGGTGGTACTGGCGAGCCTGGCCGGGGTCGGGTACGGCCTAGCCTACCGTTTCGGTGGCTTGGGCGCTGCCATCCTCAGCCACTTCGGCTTGAACCTGATGCACTTCGCACTGTTCACCTACCCGATGGCGGGATAGTCACCGCAACGAACCAAACAACCGTATGACAGAAAGTAACAGCCGAGCCTTGACCCCCCTCCCCTTCGACACTAGAGTGCACGCTTTTAAAATGGCCCCGGTAGCAGTACGCCACCGGCGATAGCCGTACAGTTGCGTTGGAATGGAATCCACACTCTCTCCTTCCTCCTGCCTGTGCGGTTTTCACACTTGATATCGCAACGTGCGCAGCCCCTATGTTCAATAAAATCCTGGTCGTTTGCATCGGCAACATCTGCCGAAGCCCCACCGTAGAGGCCCTGCTTAAAAGCAGACTGGCCGAGCGCGGCATTGATGTGAGTTCAGCAGGCATCCACGCCCTGGTGGACAAACCCATGGACAGCACCGCGCTGGAAGTCTTGCGCGAGCACAATGGCGACCACCCGGACCACAAAGGCCGGCAACTGACCCGCGAACTGCTGCAACAGGCGGACCTGATCCTCACCATGGAAACAGGCCACGTTAAACGCATCGTGCAAATGGCACCGGAAGCACAGGGCAAAACGTTCCTGCTGGGCAAGTGGCAGAACAACCAGGAAATCCCCGACCCCTATCGCCAACAGAAGGTCGCCTTCGAACACGTCTACCAACTGATGACGCAAGGCGTCGACAGCTGGTCGCAAAAACTATAATCACCCCTTGTAAAAGTACCCCGCATGCAAAGCCCAAACAGCCTCCCCATCCAGGAACACCGCGACGACGATGACGACATCGATCTGCTCGCACTCTTCGGCACCTTGATCGATAGCAAGTGGATCATTGTTGGCATCACTGCGTTCTTTTGCGCGATGGGTGTTGCGTATGCCGTGTTGTCGACGCCGGTTTACCAGGCAAATGCGCTGGTGCAGGTTGAAGAGAAAAAAGGCGGCATGGCTGCGCTGGGCGGCATGGCGGAAATGAGTGAGATGTTTGGTACCACCTCCCCGGCGGTGACGGAGATTGAACTGCTTAAATCTCGGGCGGTTCTGGGTAAGGCGGTGGAAAACCTGAAGCTCGACATTAATGTTGAGCCAAATTACTTCCCGATGATTGGCCGCTTCTTTAGCCGACGCTTTCAAGCCACTGGTGAAAACCAAGTGGCCCCGCCATTTTTCGGATTGAACAGCTATACATGGGGCGGAGAAAAACTCGACATCTTCCAACTGGAAGTACCAGATAACTATCTGGGCAAGGGGTTGACACTACGCGCTGAGGGGAATGGTGCCTTTACTCTGCTGAATGACGATGACGAAGTCCTCCTTCATGGTCAAGCAGGTGAGAAACTGGAGCAAAATGGCTTCAAACTGCAAGTTTCGACACTGAATGCCAATACTGGCGCTCTATTCACTGTCACCAAGCAGCGTCGCCTCAATACCATTCTCAAGTACCAAGAAGATGTGTCGGCTGCTGAACGTGGCAAGGAATCCGGCATCATCGCACTGTCGCTGGAAAGCGAAGATCCCGATCTGGCCAACAAGGTGCTGGACGAGATCAACCGGCTCTACGTACTGCAGAACGTCCAGCGTAACTCCGCCGAAGCCGCACAAAGCCTGGAGTTTCTGCGCACCCAGTTGCCGGATGTACGAAAGCAACTTGAGAAGGCCGAAGGTCAGTTGAATGCCTACCAGAGCAGTGCTCGTTCCGTAGACATCACCATCGAAACCAAAGCTGTGCTCGATCAGATCGTAGCCCTGGAAACCCTGATTTCCGAGTTGAAGCTCAAGCAAGCCGAGATGGAACACCGCTTCACCCGCGAACATCCGTCCTACCAGGCACTGATGACCCAAATGGGTCAGCTCGATCAGCAGAAACGCGGGCTGGAAAAGAAGGTCAAGAACCTGCCAGAAACCCAGCAGGAACTACTGCGCCTGACCCGTGACACGCAAGTCACCACCGACATCTACACGCAGTTGCTGAATAAAACCCAAGAGCTGGATATTGTCCGAGCCGGTACAGTAGGTAACGTCCGCGTGATCGACTCGGCGGATGCGAACATCGAAAAACCGGTCAAACCGAAAAAAGCGCTGATCGTTTTGATCGCAACGCTGCTCGGCGGCCTGATTGCCGTGGCCTACGTACTGGTTCGTAAAGCGATGAATCGTGGCGTCGAAGACCCAGAGGTCATCGAGCAACTTGGCATCCCGGTTTACGCGTCGATCCCTCTCAGCAAGGGCCAGTCCCAGATTGAAGGCACATTGAAGGGCAACAACCGCGCCTCTTCAGGCTCACTGCTGCTGGCCGTGAACAACCCCGCCGACCTCGCCATCGAATCATTGCGCAGCCTGCGTACCAGCCTGCACTTCGCGACCCTTGAAGCGAAGAACAACATCCTGATGATCTCCGGCCCAAGCCCGGCCGTCGGTAAATCCTTCGTCTCGAGCAACCTGGCCGCGATCATTGCCCAGACCGGACAAAAGGTGCTGCTGGTTGACGCCGACATGCGTAAAGGCTACCTGAACAAAATGTTCCGCATGGACGTGAACAGCGGCTTGTCCGACCTGCTCGCCGGCAAGATTGATCTGGACAAGGCCACCCACTCCACCGAAGTGGACAACCTGCACGTCATCACCCGCGGCCAGATCCCGCCAAACCCATCCGAACTGCTGATGCACAGCAACTTCACCCGGTTCCTGGAGCAAGTCAGCAGCCAGTACGACCTGGTGATCATCGACACCCCGCCAATCCTCGCAGTGACCGATGCCGCCCTGGTGGGCCGTCAGGCCGGCACAAGCCTGATCGTGACCCGTTTTGGCGTCAACGCCGCCAAGGAAATCGCCGTCACCAAGCGTCGCTTCGAACAGAACGGTATCGTGGTCAAGGGTGCGATTTTCAACGCCGTGGAACGCAAAGCTTCAGCGTACGGCTACGGTAGCTACAGCTACTATCAATATGAATACGCCTCGGACAAAAAGTGACAGCGGACATCAGGGCAGTACAACTGCCCTGACTCCCCCATGAGAGCCCTTAGCATGCCTCGCCCGCACCCGCCCCCACGCTGGTACCTGATCCAGTGCAAACCCCGGCAAGATGCCCGCGCCGAGGAAAACCTGATTCGCCAGGGCTTCACTTGCTACCGACCCACCCAATGGATCGAACGTATTCAGCGCGGTCGCCGCAACACGTCAGTAGAGTCTCTCTTCCCCGGCTACCTTTTTATCCAACTCGACCAACTCAACGATAATTGGCACCCGATCCGCTCTACCCGCGGAGTGAACCAACTGGTGACGTTCGGTAAACTACCGATTGCGGTCGCCGACGAACTCATCGAGCAATTGCAACAGCAACTCAACGAGGCACCCGTAGCGTCCGCAACATTCGAGCCCGGCGACAGGGTGCGCATCAACCGCGGCAGCTACAAGGAACTGGAAGCGATTTTCCTGGCCCGCGACGGTGCCGAACGCATCGTGATCCTGCTCCAGCTCCTGCACCGCGAACACACCCTCAGCGTCCCGATCGACGCAATAGAAAAAACCTGATCCCCCCCATCGTTTTGCTCACCTGAAACAACAAAAATAAAAATCAATGACCGACTTGTGAGTGCTGAAGCTGCTTGCAATATCGAACCCTGCCCGAACCACGGCAAAACTGGTTGGAAACCGCTCCTTGCCCAATAAAAACGCCACTTTTTGTTGGTTCTGTCCTACAAATCCGCCTTCACTTTTCCTACGAATTCGGTAGAATGCACCCCCGGCTGAGGCTAACCACTTCATTCAGGCAGGATGCCTTGCACAGCCCCCGTTGTGCAGCAGTCAAGGAATAGACGCATAGTCCTCTGCCGAGCCATGGCTCGGCCTGCCCGATTACCCCCTCGCCCCACAATAAATTGCCAGCGCTCGCGCATCGGCTCATTCGTCGCACCCACGGCGCACGTTCTCAGGAAACCAACGGTCAATCCTGGGGCGGTAGCGTGCCCAAAACCTTGATATTGGCCAAGGCGAGTGCGTTCCCTGCCACGGAAATGGGAACGCCACGACACCGAGCGGTTTGTGCGAGAGGCTCAAACAGCAACTAAAGCGGCATGGAGTGAACACTCCAGACAGCAGGCATACCCAGGAAGGCTATGCCCAAATCGACGCAAGGGACATTATTTTGATTCGCAAGCGCAACACCAAGCTACCAGACAATCGAGGTCTTACTTTTTGGACCCAATGGCTAGCTGCAATCTCCGTCCTCATCCTCCTGCTGTGTGCTTTGGCAACGATGAAGACCGGAGAAGTCGAGGCCCACTACCGCATACTTGCGGCATTCATACTCCTCGGCTCGGTCCCAGCCTACTCCATGATGCAGGTCTACCATAAACACCATGGTTACCTGGTAGGACTTGGTCGCTTACTGGCCGGGTGGCTGACACTTCTTTCTGGCCTTACCGTAGTTGCGTTCGTCACCAAAACCAGCGAGCTTTTTTCCCGCGAAGTCATCATCATTCTCGCGTTTGCCGGTTTCGCACTTCAAGCCTGCCTCTATGTGCCGCTGCATAACTTCTCCCGGCGCTACCAGCAAAAGCTGCAAGCCGCCCGCACCTCGCTGATTATCGGCACCGGCGACCTGGCCCAAGAACTCGCGGACAAATTGGTTCGCAATAGAAACGAACCACTGGTTGGCCTGGTAGCCGCGGACGACCGGCCCTCGCCCAGCAATGGCCTGTACCCGGTGATTGGCAGCCTTGCCCACTTGCGGGACCTGATCGCAACCCACCAGATTCGCCGCCTTTACATCGCCTTGCCGCTGACAGAAGCCGAACAGATCGAAGGCCTGTACATCGACCTGCTGGACTCCAGCGTCGACGTCATCTGGACCCCAGACCTGCAAAGCCTGATCCTGCTCAACCACTCCGTCAGTGATATCGAAGGCCTTCCCGCCATTCACCTGAATGAGAGCCCACTGACGTCCTACCCCACCGCCGCCGCCTCTAAAGCGATCATGGACCGGACCGTCGCACTCATCGCGATCATTCTCCTCAGTCCGGTATTGTTGGCCACCGCCATCGCCGTCAAATGCTCATCCCCTGGCCCGATCCTGTTCAAACAGAAACGCCACGGCTGGAACGGCAAGATCATCAAGGTCTGGAAGTTCCGCTCGATGCGCATGCACGACGACCAGGAAGTCAAACAGGCCAGCCGTGACGACCCTCGAGTCACCCGCGTCGGCCAGTTCATCCGCCGTACGTCCCTCGACGAACTGCCGCAACTGTTCAATGCCCTGCAAGGCCGCATGTCACTGGTAGGCCCTCGTCCTCACGCCGTGGCGCACAACGATTACTACACCGGAAAAATCGATGCCTATATGGCTCGACATCGGATCAAACCGGGGATTACTGGCTTGGCTCAGATCAGTGGTTATCGTGGCGAGACAGAGACCATCGACAAGATGGAAAAGCGTGTAGAGCTTGATCTCGCGTACATCAACAACTGGTCGTTGTGGCTGGATATCAAGATCCTGATCAAAACGCCCTTCACGCTCCTCTCAAAAAATATCTACTGACGTCTACTTACGTCCTTCGCTGCAGAACGCTCTTTCGCCCCGCACTCTTGACTCACCAAAATAATGGTCCGTACTTTATGAAAACCCTCTGCGTCTTCGGCACTCGGCCCGAAGCTATCAAGATGGCCCCTCTGGTTCTCGCTCTAGCCTCTGACGAACGCTTCGATGCGAGGGTTTGTGTCACAGGCCAGCACCGAGAAATGCTTGATCAGGTACTTGACCTGTTTTCGATCACCCCAGACTTCGACCTGAATATCATGAAGTCCGGCCAGGACCTGACCGATGTCAGCACAGCCATCCTGCAGGGCTTGAAAGGCGTATTTGCACAATTCAAACCGGATATTGTGCTGGTCCACGGTGATACCGCGACCACCTTTGCCGCGAGCCTCGCGGCCTACTACCAACAAATTCCAGTTGCGCACGTTGAAGCGGGCCTGCGTACCGGCAATCTCTATTCGCCCTGGCCTGAAGAAGGCAATCGTAAGTTGACTGGTGCCCTGGCCAGCCTGCACTTCGCGCCGACCGAAACCTCACAATCGAACCTGCTACGCGAAGGCGTCAATCCCGAAAGCATCATCGTTACAGGCAACACTGTAATTGATGCATTGCTGGACGTAGTGGCGCGACTTGATAAGGACGAGGAACTCAATCAAAAAGCCGCCGCACCGGGTGCATTTCTCGACCCATCCCGGAAATTGATTCTCGTGACCGGACATCGCCGAGAAAGCTTCGGCGACGGATTTGAGCGAATCTGCAATGCGTTGATTGAAGTCGCTCAGCAAAACCCTGAGGCTGAAATTGTTTATCCGGTGCACCTCAACCCCAATGTTCGCGAACCCGTCAACCGGTTGCTTACCGGCATCGACAATGTTCATTTGATCGAACCTTTGGATTACCTTCCGTTTGTTCACATGATGACCCGCTCTCACATCATTTTGACCGACTCTGGCGGCATTCAAGAGGAAGCGCCATCTTTGGGTAAGCCGGTACTGGTGATGCGCGATACAACAGAACGGCCAGAAGCAGTGGCCGCGGGTACGGTGAAACTGGTTGGCACTGAAACCGCTAACATCGTCAGGGAACTGAATCGTTTACTGACAGACCAAACAGCCTACCGGACGATGAGTTTTGCCCATAACCCATACGGTGACGGTAAAGCTTGCCAGCGAATTCTTGAGTCGTTACTTAACTATCAAGCCACCAAATAAAACGCCATGCTTTTAGCTGTGGTTATCTGATCCTAAAAACACATATCAAGGACGCTCAATGCCCTTTGCAACTATCTCGGTTATTGGCCTCGGTTACATTGGCCTGCCAACGGCGGCAGTCTTCGCCTCACGTAAAAAACAAGTAATAGGCGTCGACGTTAATCAGAACGCGGTGGATACCATCAATCGCGGTCAGATTCATATTGTAGAACCAGATCTAGACATGGTTGTACATGCCGCGGTAACTGAAGGCTATCTGCGTGCGACTACGCAACCAGAACCTGCTGATGCTTTCCTGATTGCAGTACCCACTCCATTCAAGGGCGATCACGAACCGGATTTAGGCTATATTGAGTCCGCTAGTAAAAGCATTGCACCAGTTCTAAAAAAAGGTGACTTGGTAATTCTTGAGTCAACTTCCCCTGTAGGAGCTACAGAGCAGATGGCTGCTTGGTTGGCCGACGCTCGCCCGGATTTGAGTTTTCCACAAACTCACGGTGAAAAGTCGGATATTCGCATCGCTCATTGCCCTGAACGAGTGTTACCCGGGCATGTATTACGTGAATTAGTACAAAACGATCGCGTGATCGGCGGAATGACCCCCAAATGTTGCGAGTCAGCAATTAACCTTTACAAAATCTTTGTCCAGGGCGAGTGCATTGTAACTAATGCTCGCACTGCGGAAATGTGCAAGCTTACTGAAAATAGCTTTCGCGATGTTAACATTGCATTCGCGAACGAGCTTTCAATGATCTGTGACGAACTGGACATCAGCGTATGGGAACTAATCCGCTTGGCGAATCGACATCCGCGGGTCAATATCCTACAACCTGGACCCGGTGTGGGTGGGCACTGCATCGCCGTCGATCCGTGGTTCATTGTCAGTAAGTCACCAGAGCAAGCACACTTAATTCGTACTGCTCGAGAAGTGAATGACAGCAAGCCACAGTGGGTGATCAACAAGGTAAAATTGGCGGTTTTTGAATTCCTGCAGACGAATCCTGATAAGACAATACGCGACGTAACAATTGCTTGTTTCGGACTAGCGTTTAAGCCAGATATTGACGACTTGCGTGAAAGCCCTGCTCTAGCGATTACCCAACAAATTTGTGAGACTCACCCCGGCCCAGTACTCGCGATAGAACCAAACATCAGCGAGCTACCGCAGGAATTGTCAGGCAAGCTAAATCTGACGAGCGTGGAAACCGCACTATCAGAAGCAGATATTCTTTTGATACTCGTGGATCATAAAGAGTTCAAAGAAATACCTTCTAGCACAATTCAAAAACATTCCTTCGTAGATACACGCGGAATTTACGCTCAAAGATAATTTCGCGAACCCGACATAAATAGCCCCCAAAGATAGATACCTAGTTAGACTCTGCAGGGCTAACAACTCAATCTACGAGTTCAAAAAAAGCGAAGCATCACCTCAAAACCTGCCCCGTTTAACGGGGCTTTTTGGGGCAAAAGAACTATTCACTCAGCGCTTCAAGCCAGATAAAAATAATCGCGCGAGAAAACCACCACCTCAAACTCACAACATATAAAACCAACAAAAACCGCCTTCTATAGCACTCACTACTTTAATATCCTTCCCTACCACTACCAATTAGCCATCGCCACACTAAATACCAGCAACACATCCACTACAACAATAAATTACATAATATTCAAAGACAGCTAAGCACGCACTCGCAACACTTAATAAAAACACAACCCTCTATGACAGACAAATAACCTATCGACTTTTTATTCACCTCTAGCAAAAGCAAATATGAATACGCTATTTTTAATATTACGAACCCACTTATCCTTTCTTATTATGTGTGCAGGGTCCGGAGCGTTATTCCTCTCAAACATCCTAACAAAAAAATTTTTAACACCCTCAGATTACTTATCCTTATCTTACATAATTACAATTACCACCATACTAAGCTCATTCGCACTCGGCGGAATGGAACAACTAATAATTCGCTACGGGAGATACAACAACAACAAATTTGAAATCGACAAAACCTCCGCATGCTGCACTGGCATAGGAATAGCAATATCAGTTACTTTTAGCCCAATAATAACTAAAGTTATTTTCCCCAACCAACTCAGCACGCTCTGGATCTCACTACTTACTCTTACTTTCTGTCTCTCACTGATCAACTACAATATTTCTAGAATAAAAAGTAGTTTTGTGGAAGCTCAGCTTATCTCTGGCGCCTGGAAATTCTCAATTTTCCTCGGCGTCTTAATTTGCATTCTCAGTTTAAGCTCAGCCCTGGAGAGCGCCTTATTAACAACAATTGCACTCGCTGGATTATTAAATATCTATTATTTTTTAAAAAACGCGAAATCACTAGCAATAATCAGATCAAACCAATCACCTCTTAGCACCGCACTAGCGTTTTCTTTCTCTCTGGCAATAATGACCGTACTAGGTAGCTTCGATCGAATTTTGGCTGAAAAATTTTCGGGCCAATCCCTATTTACCGAATATGTTTATTTTTCCATGATTTTAATTTTCCCCTTCAACATGATCGCTTCTTATATTGGATTTAGGGAGGCAATTTTTTTCAAAACCAACTTCTCAAATAATTTATTTATACACAAGACACGGACACTGCTGATAAAAATAACAACAGCGTTTTTCTTATTTGGTGGATGCATTTATTTAATATCACCACTTATTGAGTTAAAAATAACCTGGCTAAACATGTTACTGAGCTACTTCCTGGTATCCATAAAGTGCATTTACTCTTTGCTTTCCTCCGTAATGGGAAGCAGAGCTTCTGCTAAGGACATATGGAAATCAAATATTTACTCCGCCACGGCAATCATTGCTATCTTCGCAATTTTCTCCACGCTCAGTTACGACATCACAACGAATAGCCTACTGACACTCTTTATTGCCCTGTGGCTTTCTAGGGCAGTTATTTTTACGCATACGGTGCTCTCAGAAAAAAAATGATCAAATATGAATTAATTCTATGGACAATGAAACTAACCTCTTTAATCCCAGGAAACATAGGCTGCCATATAAGAAATGCGGCACTCCCTTACAAGCGCGGGATAAATGTTAAAATATGGGATGGCATTCATATTGATAGCCCATCAAAACTACAGCTAGGCGACAATATTTCAATTAACAGAAACTGCTTAATCAATGCTGGCGGAGGTGTAGAAATAGGAAGCCGAACTTTAATCGGCCCCAACGTAACAATCTACTCTCAAAATCATTTATACAAAGACATGTCTATCGATATTCAACAACAAGGCTACGAACGAAAACCCGTTATAATTGGCACTGATGTTTGGATTGCATGTAACGCAATATTGCTACCAGGAGTAACCATAGGCAACGGATGTGTTATTGCTGCCGGTAGTGTTGTAACCCACAGCACCCCCCCCTATACAATAGTTGCCGGAGTCCCAGCAAAAGTAATAGGACATAGATCTTGAGAACGCTGATATACATCTTTCTCCCTTTCTTCTTTTTGATTTCAGCGCTTTGCAACGGAAATTATTATTTCTACTACATATCATTAATGGCTACACTGATTTCCTGCTTATACTTCGCCCGAGACATAAACTCAAAGATAATACTGTACTTTATACTTGGGTATTATGGAATTTCGCTCCTAAACATATCTAACTACCGAGGATTCATAACAGATGAAGGAATGTATGCATTCCACTTATTCCTCGGCGCATTTGCTATTACAAACCTATTGCTCAGTATTAAAATCCCCACACGCTACCCTCCTCTTGAAAAAGTAAAAACAGTACGCAATGGGACTTTCCAAGCCTTACTCTTAGCACACCTAGCAGTTGCTTATGCAGCACTAGGTCTAGTACTCGTTACGACGGGGAACATTTTCCTGAATCAGGATTTAAGATTCAATATCCCTGCTTGGCTAGGCTATGTTATCAGAAGCCCGCTTCCTATTATCCCTATTCTATATTTTCTTCCATATAGCCAACGACGAAAACTTTTCCTATTCGCACTGATCTCCCTGCCAAGTGTATTTATTGGTGCGAGGGGAACAGCAGTTTCTTTTATAGCCTCCTACGCATTACTCGTAATGATCGGGCTTATTAATCGACGAACCCGCGAATCAATTAAAAAATCAACACTTCGAAGTAAAAAATTTCTCAAGATTTTTGGCTTTTCCTCTTTAGCGTTTTTTATAACTATTGCATCTGGATTTTATATCAGGCGATACAATAGCCAAACTTGGTCTTCAGCAGGAGACATCGCACAGCAATATTTTCAAAGCGACTCGATTTTTGTTTTTATCATCCTACCGTTTTACTTAGCTTTCAAAGAAACAACAGGACTTGCAAATCAGATAATAAACAACAACTTAGAGCTAGTCAGCAATATTTTCTTTTCAGACTTTTATACACTATTACCAGGAAATCATGATGCGGCCGGGAAACTTTTTGGTGACGAGATAGGGCGCATCGGCGGGGGTGGGTTAACTCCCGGCATCGTTGGCGGACTGTTTTTGGATTTCAAGTATTACGGCATTATTGGAATGATTATCCTCGCCACAATTCTAACTAGAAGTTATGCAGCTACGGTTAAGAACCCTAAATACGCAGCTGTGTACTCAATCTTAGTGTTTCAATTCATCCATCTTTTCCACAGAGGCTTTCCGAAGCCAGAGTACTTAACATTCATTATTATTGCTTTTTTCTACACCTTCTTCTTTCTGAGAAAAAACAATGCTTAAAGTTCTTCACATACTACATCAATCATCACCCAACATAAGCGGATCATCAACCCGTACAAACCTAATATTAAAATGGACCTCAACTCTTGGAATTGAGAATGTAGCTCTAACATCACCATTTCAAGAGCCATTTGAGAAAAAACTAGCTACAAAAATAGAGCTGTTTCCAAAAATTGCCGTTAAGGTTTACCGGAGTTATATTTTCAAAAACCTGAGTGTAGGATTAAAGAGCAGTACCTTTATAAAAATAAAAAAAATAATCACCCTCCCTTATTTTTTCTTTCGTATTGCGCACGTTATAAGAAGAGAAAATCCTGACATTTTGCACGCCCACGCAACCTTCCTTTGTGCAGCCCCGACAATTTTTTGGGGTTGGCTCTTTAAAAAACCAGTTGTATATGAACTAAGAAGTCTTTGGTTTGAAAATGATAACTTCAAAGCTAGCAACCTAACCAAACGCCTAGCAGCTTCATTAGAAAAATTCTGCCTCAACAACTGTCAAAAAATAGTAACCATTTCAGACGGCCTTAAAAATTATGTAGAGGCGCTCCCACAAAATAATAAACAACGCTCAGTCAGCGTCATTAAAAATGGGATTGACGACGATTCTATAACTACATGCGCCCCCCTTCAAAATAGAGATTTAAAACAACGATTCGGATATGTGGGATCCGTTATTGAACTTGAAGGCTTAGATTATGTGATACACGCTCTAAAAATTCTAAGTGATCAGGGCGTCGAAATTGATTTTCATATATATGGAGATGGAAGCTCGCGGAAAGCTCTCGAATCTCTTAGCGACAGCCTAGGGGTATCCGTTCATTTCCATGGGAAATTCCACCCAGACGAAGCACTAAATATATATAACCAACTAGATACGATTATAAATTATAGAAAATCGGGAGAAGTCAGCGAAAAAGTTACCCCGTTAAAACCTTTAGAGGCTCTTCTCCATAGAAAAAATCTTATATGTTCAAATGTAGGTGGATATAAGGAAATTCTTGATGGTGACCATGCTATATTCATACAGGCAGATAATCCGTCGTTACTAGCACAAGCAATCTTGACGCAGCATCTAAACAGATACAACCATCTTGATTTAATCAATAAAGGTTTTGCTTTCGTTACGAAAGAACGTCTCTGGTCAAAAAACGGGGAAAAATATCTTGAACTGTACCGGAGCACACTTTAACAGCTAAACCAATATTATGCCGCCAGGATTCTCCACGTGTTTAAATTTTTGTTATTTATTTTACTGCAAATCCCCCTTATTTCTGTCGCAGACATCACCAGCAAAGTAAATATTATTGAAATCCATATAGCCCAAAATGAAATCAATGGAGTCACTACATTTTTATCCTTGCAGCAAGCGATTGACCATTCTTACGAACTTTCTTCTTCGAACATTTCCACTGTAAAATTCTTGATTCATGGAGGCACCTATAATAAACAGGCAGCAATTTTGCGCCCGAAACAAGGTGTTCACTATGAATTTACTTCCGAGCCAAGCAATTTGCGCCTGCCAATGTTTGATGGTAACGGCGAGCAACTAACATGGCTCAGAGTTTTATCGAAAGATGGTTATGGATCCAACGTAATCATCGGCAACCTGCATATTAGAAACTATTTAACAGCGATATCCATCGAAGGCAACAGAGAGAACCAACGAGAATTCAACGCTCACAATAAAATATACAACATGCGCTTCGAAAATATTGGTCAAACCTCACCCGACTCACCTCCGAGCACTGCTGTGATTAGATTTGTAAATTCTCGTCAGAACGATGTTTCTGGCAACGAATTTATCAACATCAAGAACGTGCAAAGCTGTGGACTGTTACACGCAGTTTACTTAGCGCATCACTCAAGTGAAAACCTCATAAAACGAAATACCTTCACAAATCTCTGTGGTTCTCCCATTCGTATAAGGGATGATTCAAATTACAACAAAATTCAACTTAATAAATTTCGAAACATTCAAACCATTGAAGCTATGGACGAATGGTTTTGCGATAAAAATATAAGGCACGACTGTACTAAAAGCGAACCAGAATTACGCTCCCACCTAAACACCTTCAACAAAAATCATATCGAACCATAAATTTCATGGCTTTAAAAATATGATTCAAACATTTTCAGTTGCCGTGTTAAGAGCCGAGAATTTTGTTGTATCACCACCTGTGAAATAGACTTTTACTGTGACGAGATCAACCATGCAAAGAATTGAATTTTTAGGGTGCCCAATGGACGTCGCCTCCATGAGCGACACTGTCCAGAGTATTCATAACTCAATAACTGAGGGCCGATTCACACAACACGTCGTGGTGAATGTCGCAAAAATAGTAAACATGCGAACAGATGCTCAACTGAATGAATCCGTACGCTCTTGCGACATAATAAATATAGACGGCATGGGAGTTGTGTTAGGCGCACGATTTCTAGGTCATCCTGTAGCGGAAAGGGTGGCAGGTGTTGATCTTTTTCATGAACTTCTGAAAATGAGTGCAGCTAACAATTTTTCTGTATTTTTGCTTGGGGCGGAAGAAGATGTTGTTGCCAGCACGGCCGGCAAAGTAGCAAATCTTTATCCTGGGTTGGAAGTTGCAGGGTACCACCATGGCTACTTCTGGGATGACGAAATATCTCTAGTCAAACAAATCCGCAACTCTGGCGCGAAACTGCTCTTTGTCGCAATAAGCTCCCCTATGAAAGAAAACTTCATTAATCGATGGCAAGACGAACTTGGTGTCGCATTCGTTATGGGAGTTGGCGGCACTTTCGACGTAGTCGCCGGCAAAGTAACTCGCGCTCCAAAATGGATGCAAAACTATGGACTTGAGTGGTTCTATCGTGTACTCCAAGAGCCTCGCAGAATGTGGCGACGCTACTTAACGACAAATAGTAAGTTCGCTTGGTTGCTTATCAAAGAGAAATTCAAACGCTGATAGTGCGTAGTGTGCAAAAATTACGTTGAGCGCAAGCCAACTATAGGCGGGACAAATTGATTTTAGGCATACGCTCATTCTTGCATTAACCATATTTTTTTCTGTCATCGAAAGCCGCCCCCTTTGCTCACTATGCCCTCAGCATAATCGGTAATTTCAGCTCGCTTTTTACTAATCTACAGCTAGCCATACTCTCCGGCGCAAGCCCCAACCTTAGGAGCAAAAACATCGTAAAAAAAACCAATCCTAATCACCTCTAGCTTGCAATTTAATCACCTACTGCAATACCCTTACATCCTAGAACCCTCAGGGATTACCCATTCAAGGAGCATGCACATGCAAAAGCTACTCGCCATCGCCCTCGCCACCTCTATCAGCCTGCCATTGATGGCTGCTGAAACCACTCCAGCAAAGGCGCCGTCTACTGCTGCAAAACCTGGAGCATCTTCCGAGTTGTCCCTGTCCACTCCAATCGCTGGCGGTGTAACCGTTGGTACTGGTCTGGCAATCGGCGCAGGCGTAATCGCTGCTGGCGTTGCTGCTTCCAACAGCGGTGGCGGCGGTGGTAACGACGGTACCCCAGGTACTACTGGCACCACTGGTACTACCGGCACTACTGGTACCACTCGGTAACAGACCCCCGCTTAAAGTTCGATACGCTAACCTCCCAGCCTTGCTGGGAGGTTTTGTTTTGCCTATTCCCTTCGAGCAATTTCTACAATGAATCGCGCGCTTCCCTTGGCCATGCTGGTTGGCCTGACCCTGCAAGGCTGCATTTTCTCCCCTGGTCAGCACATGGACACGGGCAATCTGGTACGTGAAGGTTCCCCGGAAAGCAGCCGTATCGAGCTGGTTCCGATTACACCTAAACTGGTGGCCATTGAAGCGGCCGCGGACCATTCGAACATCGTCCCCCCCGAACTGCTGCGCTACCAGCCTGCTGAGTACCGCATTGGTGCTGGCGACCTGATTTACATCACTGTTTGGGATCATCCAGAACTGACCGCACCTTCTGGTCAACAACAGCAAATTGAAGCAAATGGACGCCTCGTTCGCCCGGATGGCTCACTGTTTTACCCCTATGTAGGCACAATCAAAGCAGCCGGAAAAACCATTGAGGAACTTCGTTCTGTTATTTCTTCGCGCTTGGCCAAGGTCGTCGCCGAGCCCCAAGTAGATGTCAGTATTCTTCGCTTCGTAAGCCAAAAAGTTATTCTTTCGGGAGCGTTTGCCAAAACGGGACAGCTACCAATTAATAACACACCATTGAGCCTGTTGGAGGCCATAGGTCAGGGTTCAGTTGAAACAGGCACTGCGGACATTTCCGGTCTGGTGCTCAAACGCGATGGTCATGAATATCTGATCGACCTCGACGCACTCAACCGCAAGAACTCGAATCTCCACCATATCTACCTGAAAGATGGCGACCAACTGCACCTGCCTTACAACGACCAGAAAAAGATCTATTTGCTGGGTGAAGTCAACTCTGCGCGCTCCCTTATCTTCAAGGGTAGCAACATGAACCTAACTGACGCACTTGGCAGTGTTGGCGGCCTACGTCAGGAAACCTCCAGCGGCAAGGAGGTTTATGTCATCCGTGGAGTTGAGAACCTGGCAGACGAACCAGTCAAGGTGTTCCAGATCGACTTGAAGTCGCCGTCTGCGTTTGCCGTTGCCCAGCAGTTCAAACTGAAGCCCCAGGATGTGGTTTATGTCGGCCCGGCCGATGTCACCCGCTGGAACCGCTTTATCAGCCAGGTCTTCCCAACTGCCAACCTGTTGCGTACGGGTGTTGCTATTCAAGATGACATGGGCAGCGAAAACTAAGATTTGGAATTCTTGTGAAATATCTGCGACTGGCCACCCTGACGGTGGCCTCCTTGCTGGTGAGCGCCTGCAACCCGTTGATGACCGCTTCCATGGACACGCTGAAAGCCGCTTTCGAAGGGCCTGAGCCTCTGGAACTCACACGCCAGCAGGTCGATGCTACGCCTTACTACCAGATCACCATCGAGGCGCCTACGGGTGAAGCCGTGATGGCACTGGTGCGTCTGCAGGACGGTGTCGGCTTCTGGATGGCTTCGACCCGCCAGATCCTGATGCTTGAAGACGGCCTGGCCATTCGCAGTGTCGGTTTCAACGACAATCTGGATGGCACTCGCTTCGACGGCGCGTCGCCGTTCAAGACCGGACTGCACCGTATTCCCGATGGCTTGCAAACCCGACGCCAGGTGGACTTTACCGACGGCTATCGAATGGGTGTCAGCGTGACCAGCCGCTTCAACAAGAAGGGCCTGGAGACCGTGCACATCCTCGACCGCGACGTCGAGTTATTGCGTGTGGACGAAGAGATCTCAATGGACGGCCTGGGCTTCACCGCGCAGAACCGATATTGGGTCGATCCGGCCGACGGTTTCATTATGGCCAGCGTGCAACACCTCACCCCCGAATTGCCCCTACGCATTGTTCAAGTGCGCCCGAATAAGCCGGTAGTGCAATGATTTTTCGCTCTTCCTGGCTGCTTTGCTGCAGCCTGCTCATGACTTTTGCCGCAAATGCTGACTCACTGGTCACGGTACAGGGCGATGCCGCCAAGCCCGGGCGTTATTCGTTCGTGGCCGGCACGCGCCTGCATGACGTGTTGTTGCAGGCTCAAGTAAGCCCCAAGGCTTATCTGCTCGGCGCAGCCTGGTTGCATACCCCTCTGCGTGATGCGCAAGAGCGCCTGAAAGTCGGCGTTCTTTTTGATCTGTCTTCCTTGCACAGTAATGCGCTAGCGGGCGATCAGGTTGGGCTGGCAACGCTTGCCGCGCGCCTTCGCGACAAGGTGCAGGCCATGCCGGTGACCGGGCGCAAGGTCGCCCAACTTGACCCGGTGCAGATTGAGTTGAATCGCGTTAATAACCGCTTCCTGAGTGATGGCGATGTACTGCTTTACCCGCTTCGCCCAACCACGGTTCGGGTCGAAGGCGCGGTGCTGGGTGAGTGCGAATTGCCATTCCAACCGTTACAAGCAGCGGTCGACTATCTCAAGGCTTGCCCACTCGATCCAAATGCCGACGCCGACTGGCTGTTCGTGATTCAGCCTGACGGGCGAGTGTTCAAGGGTGGCGTGGCTCTGTGGAACGAAACCACATCCGTACCTCCGGCTCCGGGCGCACGCATTTATGTGCCGGTGCATAACAGCAAACAAGGTGATCCCACACCTGACTTGAATGCCGAATTGGCTGCCTTCATTGCCACCCAGCCATTGCTGGAGGTGAAACCATGAAGTATCAGTTGATCCCTTGCTTGTTGCTGGGTTGCAGCACGTGGGCGGTGGCAGAGCCGCGCTATACCCAGAATGACTTTGGTGGCGTGGGTCTGCTGCAAACGCCTACTGCGCGTATGGCGCCTGCGGGTGAATTGTCTTTGAACGCTAACCGTACTGATCCTTACAGTCGTTATAGCGTGTCGTTTCAGCCGTTTGATTGGTTGGAGGGGTCGTTTCGCTACACCGCTATTTCTAACCGCGATTACGGTTCAGAAGAATTAAGTGGCGACCAAAGCTTTAAGGATAAGGCCATTGACGCGAAGGTGCGCCTGCTCGAAGAAACCCACTGGATACCGCAAGTTGCGCTGGGTGCACGAGACATCGGCGGTACTGGTCTGTTTTCCAGCGAATACTTTGTAGGCAACAAACGGTTCGGCGATTTCGATCTCAGTCTCGGGCTCGCCTGGGGTTACATCGGCAATCGTGGTGACATGGACAACCCCCTGGGTTGGATTGACGACAAGTTCGACACCCGTCCGGATTCGACGGGTTTGGTTGACACGTCTGGTAGCTTCAACGCAAACAGCTACTTCCGAGGCTCACCCTCCTTCTTCGGCGGCGTGACTTACCAAACTCCCTGGGACCCGCTGTCGCTCAAGCTGGAATATGAAGGCAACGACTACCAACACGAACCTCTGAACAACAACCAAATCCAGGACTCGCCCATCAACCTCGGCTTCGTTTTCAAAGCCAACGACTGGATCGATCTGCATGCTGCCTGGGAACGCGGCAACACCGCGATGTTCGGCATCACCATGCACACCAACTTCGCCACCCGCAAGGCGCCGACCAAGAGCTTCGACCCCAAGCCCGAGCCTGTGTCCGACACCAAACCCATGGTCGCGCCGCAAGATGTGCAGTGGGCCGGTGTCGCCAAGCGCCTGCAAAACAATGCCGGCTACACGGTTTCGCGCATCACCCAGCGGGATTCCGAAGTCATTGTTTATGGCGAGCAAGGCCGTTATTTCCACACGCCGAAAGCCGTCGGCCGCGCTTCGCGCATTCTGGACAACAGCGTCAACGACGAGATCGACTGGTTCACGATGGTCGACACGCGCTACAGCCTGCCGGTCGAGGAAGTCAGCCTGCCACGCGACACCTTCCGTGAAGTGGTGCAAGAGGATCGTCCGCTGGAAGACCTGCGTCGGGTGACCGAGATGAACGTCCCGGTACCGCATCAGGAGAAGACCCTGTTCGAGCAAAAGCCTGACCCGCTCAGCTATGGCTTGGGCCTGGGCTACAAGCAAAACGTCGGCGGCCCCGACGGGTTCCTGTTGTACCAATTCAGTGCGGACTTGAATGGCGAGTATCGCTTCAAGCCCGACCTGTGGTGGAGCGGTACCCTGAGCGCGAACCTGGCGAACAACTTCGACAAGTTCAAGTACGACGCACCTAGCGGTCTGCCGCGTGTGCGTACCGACCTGCGTCAGTACATGACGACGTCGGAAGTCACCATGCCGACCTTCCAGATGAACAAGGTCAAGCAGCTGGATGAAGACCTCTACGGCATGCTGTATGGCGGTTATCTGGAGTCAATGTTTGCCGGTGTCGGTGGCGAAGCGCTGTATCGTCCGATGGGCGAACGCTGGGCCGTGGGTGTGGACATGAACTGGGTCAAGCAGCGTGAGTTCGATCAGGGCTTTGGTCTGCGTGACTACAGCACCGTCACCGGCAATGCCACGCTTTACTACCGCAGTGCGTTCCAGGACATTCTTGGTGCGGTCAGCGTTGGGCGTTATCTGGCCAAGGACTACGGGGTTACCCTGGACCTGTCCCGTGAATTCAACAATGGCGTGCGTTTCGGTGGCTGGGTGACGGTGACCAACGCGACCAAGGAAGAGTACGGCGAAGGTAGTTTCGGCAAGGGCATTTACTTCTCGATTCCATTCGATGAGTTGATGGCCAGCTCCACCACCCGCCGTGCCAGCCTGGCGTGGACGCCGTTGACCCGTGACGGTGGTGCCGCACTGGCGCGCAGCTACTCGCTGTATTCCCTGACAGAGCGTCGCAACATCGACCTGTTCCACAACAACTTCTACAAGGTCACCGAATGAAGCAGCGATTCCTGCAAGCCCTGCCCAAGCTCGCGTTTTTCGTGATCTTGCTGGTGCTGGTTTTCGCGGGAATGCGCGGTGAGCCGGTGCCCCAGGTGTTCGAGAACCAGGACAAGCTGCATCACTGGGCAGGTTTTGCCTGCCTGACGGTGAGTGCCTATCTGGCGTTCCCCGGCACGCGGTTGGTCTGGTTGCTGTTCTGGCCGTTGGTGGGCTCGATGGTGATTGAGCTGGAACAGAGCTTGATGCCACTGCGCAGCGCGTCATGGGGTGACATGGTGGCCAATGCCACGGGCGTGACGTGCGGTATGTTGGTGATTCTGGCGTGGCGCGGGTATCGCAACACCAAGCTCAAGAAGGCGACTGAGCTGGCGTCGTAATGCGCCAGCCTTCCCACTGTGGGCGCTTGCTTGCTCCGGGCGGCGCTCCGACGATTTTCGTTCAGTTGACATCGATGTTGTCTGATAGACCATCGCGAGCAAGCTCGCTCCTACAGTGGTTTTGTGTACACCCCTTGGCACAACGTCGGCTGTTGAAAAAATAAACTCAACAATTCCCCTCCCCCGCCGACACCCTGTCAAAGCCTCACGGATTGAAAACGCCATGCGTAACAACCAGCCAATTACACAACGCGAGCGGACGTTCCCGGCTCAGCAACGGTTGATTTCCACCACCGATGCCAAGGGCATGATCACCTACTGCAACGACGACTTCGTCGAAATCAGCGGATTTTCCCGAGAGGAGCTGATCCGTGCACCGCACAACCTGGTCCGTCACCCCGACGTCCCGGCTGCGGTGTTCGCACACATGTGGGCCACGCTGAAACAAGGCTTGCCATGGATGGGCATTGTCAAGAATCGCTGCAAGAGCGGTGATCATTACTGGGTGAACGCCTATGTGACACCGATCTTCGAAGGCAATCAGGTGATCGGTTACGAGTCGGTGCGGGTCAAGCCCACCGCCGAACAGATCCGCCGCGCCGAAGCGCTCTACCAACGCATCAACCAGGGCAAGTCGGCCATTCCCGCCTCGGATAAATGGGTGCCGATCCTGCAGGACTGGCTGCCGTTCATTCTGGTCAGCCAGTTGAGTTTCATGATCGGTGCATCACTGAACTCCCATTGGGGTTTTGCCCTGGCGGCCGGTCTTTCGGTGCCACTGGGCCTGATGGGCCTTCGCTGGCAACAGCGTGGCCTCAAGCGTTTGCTGCGCCTGGCCGAGCAGACCACGTCCGACCCGTTGATCGCACAGATGTACACCGACAGTCGCGGCGATCAGGCACGACTGGAGATGTCCATCCTCAGTCAGGAAGCGCGCCTGAAAACCTGCCTGACGCGCCTGCAGGACACGGCCGAACACCTGACCGATCAGGCCAGACAATCCGATGCCCTGGCGCACAACAGCTCCAGCGGCCTGGAACGTCAACGGGTCGAGACCGAGCAAGTGGCCACCGCGGTCAACCAGATGGCCGCGACTACCCAGGAAGTCGCCAGCCACGTACAACGCACCGCCGACGCCACCCAGGAAGCCAATCGCCTGACCGGTCGTGGTCGTGACATCGCCGGGGAAACCCGCGAAGCCATTCAGCGCCTGTCGGTGGTGGTGGGTGAAACCGGCGTGACCGTGACCCAACTGGCCAAGGACAGCAACGAGATCGGTGGCGTGGTCGACGTGATCAAAGGCATCGCCGACCAGACCAACCTGCTGGCCCTGAACGCCGCCATCGAAGCGGCCCGTGCCGGCGAGATGGGTCGTGGTTTTGCGGTGGTGGCCGACGAAGTCCGTCAGCTGGCGCAACGCACCAGCGAGTCCACCGGGCAGATTCATGCGCTGATCGCCAAGCTCCAGCAAACCGCCAGCACCGCCGTGCAGACCATGGAAGCCGGGCATCGTCAGGCTGAAGAAGGCGTGGCGCGGGTACTGGAAGCGGACCAGGCGCTGGTGGGGATCAGCGAGGCGGTGGCCAACATCACCGACATGACCACCCAGATCGCTGCCGCGACCGAAGAGCAAAGTGCCGTGGCTGAAGAAATCAGCCGCAACATCAGCAACATCTCGGAGCTGGCGGACCAGACTTCGGAACAGGCGCAGAACTCGGCGTTGTTGAGTGAAGAGCTGACCAAAACCGCCAACACGCAATACTCGTTGGTGGAGCGGTTTAACCGCTAGGCCTTGATACCGCCATCGCTGGCAAGCCAGCTCCTACAGAGACCGCAATCCCCTGTAGGAGCTTGCTTGCCAGCGATGAGGCCCTGACGATCACTGCAAACCTCATTCAATAAACGCAGCCACCTTCCCCGCCGCAGCCGCCAAATGCTGCTCATGGCTAAACCCCGAAGCCTTCAACGGCTTCAGATCATGATCCCCCGCCACCAGCCAGAACACCTCGATATTCGGTGACAGCACATAGCCTTCCACTGCCTCGCGATTGCCCAGCGCATCGCGCTCGCCCTGCACGATCAAGGTCCGGGTTTTCAGCCCCGCCAGATGTTCGACCCTTGGCTTTTCCGGCTTGCCCACCGCATAGAACGGATAGCCCAGGCACACCAGCGCATCCGCGCCCAACTCATCGGCCAGCAAACTGGCCATGCGCCCGCCCATGGACTTGCCGCCAATGGCCAAACGCCCAGTGACATGGCGTCGCACCTGGGCATACACCTCACGCCAGCATTCCAGCAGTTTCGGCGCCGGGTTTGGTGGGCGCTTGCCGCCGTCGATGCGCCGTTGCGCCATGTACGCAAACTCGAAGCGCAATACGTTCACGCCTTGTGCAGCAAGGCGTGCAGCCATGTCGCTCATCCAGTCGCTGTCCATCGGTGCGCCGGCGCCATGGGCGAGGATTAGCGTCGCCGAAGCCTTGCCAGCGGCGGCAGTCCACAACCATCCATGATCCCGCACGCACTGCGCCCATTGATCCCCGTCAATACTGGCCTTGTGCTCTTTGTCCATGCTTGCCTCGCTTTTAGTCTGCCTATAACTCCGGCCGAAGGGTGCGTTGCCTTGCGCTACTCGCTCACTTCGGCTGAACCGTGGATGGGGAACCATGAACACTTCTATCAGTACCGCCTACAACTACAAGGTGGTCCGCCAATTCGCCATTATGACGGTGGTGTGGGGCATCGTCGGCATGGGGCTCGGGGTTTTTCTCGCGGCTCAATTGGTCTGGCCCGAACTCAACTTCAATTTGCCGTGGACCAGCTTCGGTCGCTTGCGCCCTCTGCACACCAACGCGGTGATCTTCGCCTTCGGCGGCTGCGCACTGTTCGCCAGTTCGTTGTACTCGGTGCAACGCACCTGCCAGACGCAATTGTTCGCGCCGAAAATCGCCGCGTTCTGTTTCTGGGGCTGGCAGCTTGTGATTCTCCTGGCAGCCATCAGCCTGCCGCTGGGCTACACCAGCTCCAAGGAATACGCGGAACTGGAATGGCCGATCGACATCCTGATCACCATCGTCTGGGTCGCCTACGCCATCGTGTTCTTCGGCACGATCATGCAGCGCAAGACCAAGCACATCTACGTCGGTAACTGGTTCTTCGGTGCGTTCATCATCACCGTGGCGATCCTGCACATCGTCAACAACATGGAATTGCCCGTCAGCTTCACCAAGTCCTACTCGCTGTACTCCGGTGCCACCGACGCGATGGTGCAATGGTGGTATGGGCATAACGCCGTAGGCTTTTTCCTCACCGCCGGTTTCCTCGGGATGATGTATTACTTCGTGCCGAAACAGGCCGAGCGCCCCGTGTATTCCTATCGCCTGTCGATCGTGCACTTCTGGGCGCTGATCACCCTGTACATCTGGGCCGGTCCGCACCACTTGCACTACACCGCGCTGCCGGACTGGGCGCAGTCGCTGGGCATGGTGATGTCGCTGATCCTGCTGGCGCCAAGCTGGGGCGGGATGATCAACGGCATGATGACCTTGTCGGGCGCCTGGCATAAGTTGCGCAGCGACCCGATCCTGCGCTTCCTCGTGGTATCCCTGGCGTTCTACGGCATGTCGACCTTCGAAGGGCCGATGATGGCGATCAAGACAGTCAACGCCCTCTCCCACTACACCGACTGGACCATCGGCCACGTACACGCCGGCGCGCTCGGCTGGGTGGCAATGATTTCCATCGGTGCGCTGTACCACATGATCCCGAAAGTCTTCGGACGCGAGCAGATGCACAGCATCGGCCTGATCAACGCGCACTTCTGGCTCGCCACCATCGGCACCGTTCTGTACATCGCCTCGATGTGGGTCAACGGCATTGCCCAGGGCCTGATGTGGCGTGCGGTGAACGAGGACGGCACGCTGACTTACTCCTTCGTCGAAACCCTGGTGGCCAGCCACCCTGGCTTCGTCGTGCGGCTGGTAGGCGGTGCGATCTTCCTCAGTGGCATGTTCCTGATGGCCTACAACACCTGGCGCACCGTGCGGGCCTCGCAGCCTGCCGACGTCGCCGCTGCCGCGCAGATGGCCTGAGGAGTCCGCCATGAAACACGAAACTATCGAGAAAAACGTCGGCCTGTTGCTGCTGCTGATGATCCTGGCCGTGAGCATCGGTGGCCTGACCCAGATCGTCCCGCTGTTCTTCCAGGACGTCACCAACAAGCCGGTGGAAGGCATGAAGCCCTACACCGCGCTGCAACTGGAAGGTCGCGACATTTACATCCGCGAAGGCTGCGTCGGCTGTCACTCGCAGATGATCCGCCCGTTCCGTGCCGAAACCGAACGTTACGGCCACTACTCGGTGGCGGGCGAAAGCGTCTGGGATCACCCGTTCCTGTGGGGTTCGAAACGCACCGGGCCGGACCTGGCCCGGGTCGGCGCGCGCTACTCGGATGACTGGCACCGTGCGCACTTGTACAACCCGCGCAACGTCGTGCCGGAGTCGAAGATGCCGGCCTACCCGTGGCTGGTGGCCAACCAGCTCGACAGCAGCCACACCGACACCAAGCTGCGCGCGATGCGCACCCTGGGCGTGCCGTACACCGACGACGACATCGCCGGCGCCGTGGCCTCGGTCAAAGGCAAGAGCGAGATGGACGCGCTGGTCGCCTACCTGCAAGTGCTCGGCACTGCCATCAAGAGCAAGAGGTGAGCCATGGTTGTTGAGATGAGCACTGGAATGATCCGCGGCCTGGGCACTGTCGTTGTCTTCATCGCCTTCGTCGGCCTGACCCTGTGGGTGTTCAACGGCAAGCGCAATCCGGAATTCGCCGAAGCGCGCCTGCTGCCGTTCGCCGACGAGCCACAACCCGACATCACCGAAGAATCTGCAACAAGGAGTACCCGGCCATGACCACCTTCTGGAGTACGTGGATCTGCGTACTGACCATCGGCAGCCTGATCGGCCTGACCTGGCTGCTGATCGGCACCCGCAAGGGTGAAACCAAGGGCAGTGTCGACCAGACCATGGGCCACAGCTTCGACGGCATCGAGGAGTACGACAACCCGTTGCCGCAATGGTGGTTCATGCTGTTCGCCGGCACGCTGGTGTTTGCCGTCGGCTACCTGATCCTTTATCCCGGCCTGGGCAACTGGAAAGGCATCCTCCCCGGCTATGAAAACGGCTGGACCGGCGTGCACGAATGGGAAAAGGAGATGGCCAAGGCTGACGCGAAGTTCGCGCCTATCTTCGCCAAATTCGCGGCGATGCCCGTGGAAGAAGTGGCCAAGGACCCGCAGGCACTGAAAATGGGCGGCCGCCTGTTTGCCTCCAATTGCTCGGTGTGCCACGGCTCGGACGCCAAGGGCGCATTCGGCTTCCCCAACCTGGCCGACAGCGACTGGCGCTGGGGCGGCGCGGCCGAAACGATCAAGACCACCATCATGGGCGGCCGGATGGCGATGATGCCGGCCTGGGGCGAAGTCCTGGGCGAAGCCGGTGTGAAGAACGTCGCTGCTTATGTGCGTCATGAGCTGGCCGGCCTGCCGTTGCCTGCCGACAGCAAAGCCGACCTTCAGGCCGGACAGCAAGCATTCAGTACCACCTGCGTCGCCTGTCACGGGGCAAACGGCCAGGGCACCGAAGCCATGGGCGCGCCGAACCTCACGCACCCGGCCGGTTTCATTTACGGCACCAGCCTGACGCAGCTTGAACAAACGATTCGCCATGGTCGCCAGGGCCATATGCCGGCGCAAAACGAACTGCTCGGCAATGACAAGGTGCAACTGCTGGCCGCGTACGTTTACAGCCTGTCGCACGCAACCGGTTCAGAACCGTTGCTGGCCAAAGACAAAGGCGAATAAATCCTGACCGCTCTACTGCCGCATTCACCCGAATGCGGCAGCCTCCCCGCCTCTTTGCGACGCATTGTCGCACCCTCTTTGGCTGTTCCTTTCGGTTCCCCGGATTCAGGTCTAAGCTTCCTCCGATGCGGACCGGCAAGCACCGGTTCCAGGTCGATCTGAAGCGAGGTGTTCGACGATTCTGCCCGATGACAGGCCGCAAAGGCCGGTAATACCGGCTGTCGCGCCATTTGCCATTGGTCACCCGATCGTTGCGTTTCAACACACCTCGTTACATGTGACCTGAACCCCTCGCCTTTCGAGTTCGCCAGGACATTTTGCCCACGGGCAATTTTGTCCTTACGCGGTGCATGGAAAGGCCGCAGAATCAGCATTTGAAAGCATTGACCCAGGTCATGGCGCGTTGCAATGACCCCTTGCTTTCTCCATACTTGCGGCCGATTTTTAATCCTAATAAAACACCCAAACCGTGGAACCTTAGAATGAGCACAGCAATCAGTCCGACTGCTTATAACTATAAGGTAGTCCGCCAGTTCGCCATCATGACGGTGGTCTGGGGGATCCTTGGCATGGGGCTCGGTGTCTTCATCGCCTCGCAACTGGTCTGGCCGGAGTTGAACTTCGGTCTGCCATGGACGAGCTTTGGACGCCTGCGCCCGCTGCACACCAACCTGGTGATTTTTGCCTTCGGTGGATGTGCACTGTTTGCCACTTCTTATTACGTCGTGCAGCGAACCTGCCAAACGCGACTGATTTCCGACAGCCTCGCCGCCTTCACCTTCTGGGGATGGCAAGCGGTGATCGTCGGCGCGATCATTACCTTGCCGATGGGTTTCACCACCACCAAGGAATACGCGGAACTGGAATGGCCCCTGGCTATTCTGCTGGCCATTGTCTGGGTCACCTACGGTCTGGTGTTCTTCGGCACCATCGTCAAGCGCAAGACCAAGCACATCTATGTGGGTAACTGGTTCTACGGCGCGTTCATCGTCGTGACCGCGATGCTGCACATCGTCAACCACATGTCGCTGCCGGTCAGCCTGTTCAAGTCCTACTCGGCCTACTCGGGTGCGACGGACGCGATGATCCAGTGGTGGTACGGCCACAACGCCGTGGGCTTCTTCCTGACCACCGGCTTCCTGGGGATGATGTACTACTTCGTGCCGAAACAGGCCGAGCGTCCGATCTACTCCTATCGCCTGTCGATCGTGCACTTCTGGGCACTGATCACCCTGTACATCTGGGCCGGCCCGCACCACCTGCACTACACCGCGCTGCCGGACTGGGCTCAATCGCTGGGCATGGCGATGTCGATCATCCTGCTGGCGCCGAGCTGGGGCGGCATGATCAACGGCATGATGACCCTGTCGGGCGCCTGGCATAAGCTGCGCACCGACCCGATCCTGCGCTTCCTGGTCGTGTCCCTGGCGTTCTACGGCATGTCGACCTTCGAAGGCCCGATGATGGCCATCAAGACCGTCAACTCGCTGTCGCACTACACCGACTGGACCATCGGCCACGTACACGCCGGCGCTCTGGGCTGGGTGGCGATGATCTCGATCGGCGCCATCTACCACATGATCCCGAAACTGTTCGGTCGTGCGCAGATGCACAGCACCGGCCTGATCAACACCCACTTCTGGCTCGCAACCATCGGTACCGTTCTGTACATCGCATCGATGTGGGTCAACGGCATCACCCAAGGCCTGATGTGGCGTGCAATCAACGACGACGGCACCCTCACCTACTCGTTCGTCGAAGCGTTGCAAGCCAGCCACCCAGGCTTCATCGTTCGCGCCCTGGGCGGTGCGTTCTTCGCCACCGGCATGCTGTTCATGGCCTACAACGTCTTCCGTACCGTACGTGCCTCGAACCCGGCTGAAGCCAAAGCCGCCGAACAGATTGCCGTAGTTGGAGCTCACTGATGAAGCATGAAGCAGTCGAGAAGAATATTGGCCTGCTGGCCTTCTTCATGGTCATCGCCGTCAGCGTCGGCGGTCTGACCCAGATCGTTCCGCTGTTTTTCCAGGATGTCACCAACAAGCCGGTCGAGGGCATGAAGCCCCGCACCGCCCTTGAGCTGGAAGGCCGGGACGTTTATATCGCCAACGGTTGTGTCGGCTGCCACTCGCAGATGATCCGTCCGTTCCGTGCCGAAACCGAACGCTACGGCCACTACTCGGTCGCCGGTGAAAGCGTCTGGGACCACCCGTTCCTGTGGGGTTCCAAGCGTACCGGTCCGGACCTGGCCCGCGTCGGCGGTCGTTACTCCGATGACTGGCAGCGTGCGCATTTGTACAACCCGCGCAACGTCGTGCCGGAGTCGAAGATGCCTGCCTACCCGTTCCTCGTGGAAAACAAGCTCGACGGCAAGGACACCGCGAAGAAAATGGAAGTCTTGCGCACGCTCGGCGTCCCTTACACCGACGAAGACATCGCCGGTGCCAAGGATGCCGTGAAGGGCAAAACCGAAATGGACGCGCTGGTGGCCTATCTGCAAGGCCTGGGCACCATCATCAAAAGCAAACGGTGATTTAGATGGATATCGGGATGATTCGTGGCCTGGGCACCGTTGTCGTGATGGTGGCCTTCATTGGACTGGCACTGTGGGTGTTCAGTCCCAAGCGCAAGTCGGAGTTTGAAGACGCGACCTTGCTGCCTTTCGCGGATGATCCCGAAGCCATCAAGCACGTCGAGCAAGCTTCTAGGAGTAACAAAGAATGACTACATTCTGGAGTCTGTACGTCACAGTCCTCAGTCTCGGCACCATCTTCGCCCTGACCTGGCTGCTGCTGTCCACCCGCAAGGGCCAGCGCACCGAGCAGACAGACGAGACGGTCGGGCACTCCTTCGACGGGATCGAGGAGTACGACAACCCGCTGCCGAAATGGTGGTTCATGCTGTTCGTGGGCACCATCATCTTCGCATTGGGCTACCTGGCGCTGTATCCGGGCCTGGGTAACTGGAAGGGCCTACTGCCGGGTTACGGCTACCTCGACAACGAGAAGCAGACCCCGTTCGCCAACGGCCAGACCGGCTGGACCGGCGTTCACGAGTGGGAAAAGGAAATGGCCAAGTCGGATGCCAAGTTCGGTCCGATCTTCGCCAAGTTCGCCGCCATGCCAATCGAAGAAGTGGCCAAGGACCCGCAAGCCCTGAAGATGGGTGGCCGCCTGTTCGCCTCCAACTGCTCGGTTTGCCACGGTTCCGACGCCAAGGGCGCCTATGGCTTCCCTAACCTGACCGACGCCGACTGGCGCTGGGGTGGCGAGCCGGAAACCATCAAGACCACCATCATGGGCGGTCGTCATGCCGTGATGCCGGCGTGGGCTGAAGTGATCGGCGAGCAAGGCGTGGCCGATGTGGCCGCGTTTGTCCTGACCAACCTCGATGGCCGCAAGCTGCCGGAAGGCACCAAGGCCGACCCGGTTGCCGGGCAGAAACTGTTCGCCACCAACTGCGTGGCCTGCCATGGTCCGGAAGGCAAAGGCACGCCAGCGATGGGCGCACCTAACCTGACTCACCCGGCCGCGTTCATCTACGGTTCGAGCTTCGCTCAACTGCAGCAGACCATCCGTTATGGCCGTCAGGGCCAGATGCCTGCGCAAGAGCAGATGCAGGGTAACGACAAGGTTCACCTGCTGGCCGCTTACGTCTACAGCCTGTCTCACGGTGAGAAGGCAGCGGACGCCCAGTAAGGCAAACGCTTGAAGCAACAAAAAAGGCCCCGCCAATGAGAATTGGCGGGGCCTTTTTTATGGTTCTTCACGCATTCCCGGGAACCTGTAGGAGCCAGCTTGCTGGCGATGGTCGTTAACGACAACGCGTGCGCTCTGGTTCAACGCGGCGCACCTGACTCCATCGCCAGCAAGCTGGCTCCTACAGGTTGTTGCGTTGCCTGAAGACAACATCGACTTCAACCCTGAGCGAGCAGTCATCATAGATTTGATTCCGCCCGCACCTGAAAACCGTCCATAATTCCCAAGTCAATTGATTCAAGTCATTACACCATCAAATGATTTTGCCAAACGTGACCAAAGGTCGCACCCGCAGGCTAGAGCGACAGGCGTATCATTGAGCCACTGCAACACCCCTTTTTGACCGCGGTCGGCACGTACTGACCGAGGCACTTTTCCACTGCCGTGGGATGCAATGATGAGCAACCAGATTCCGGTACACGACGTCACGCCACCCAGCAAGAACGCGAACAACAGCGTCGACCTCTACGCCTCCAGGGAAAAAATCTACACCCGCGCCTTCACCGGCCTGTTTCGCAACCTGCGGATGACCGGCGGCGCCGTGTTGTTCCTGCTGTATTTCGGCACGGTGTGGCTGAACTGGGGTGGCCATCAGGCCGTCTGGTGGAACCTGCCCGAGCGCAAGTTCTTCATTTTCGGCGCCACCTTCTGGCCCCAGGACTTCATTCTGCTGTCCGGCATGTTGATCATCGCCGCGTTCGGCCTGTTCTTCATCACCGTGTACGCCGGACGGGTCTGGTGCGGATATACCTGCCCGCAAAGCGTCTGGACCTGGATCTTCATGTGGTGCGAAAAAGTCACCGAAGGCGACCGCAACCAACGCATCAAGCTCGACAAGGCGCCGATGAGCGCCAACAAGTTCCTGCGCAAGTTCAGCAAGCACACCCTGTGGCTGTTGATCGGCTTCGTCACCGGCATGACCTTCGTCGGCTACTTCTCGCCGATCCGCGAACTGGTGTTCGACTTCTTCACAGGCCAGGCGGATGGCTGGTCGTACTTCTGGGTCGGGTTCTTCACCCTCGCCACCTACGGCAACGCCGGCTGGTTGCGCGAACAGGTGTGCATCTACATGTGCCCGTACGCACGCTTCCAGAGCGTGATGTTCGACAAGGACACCCTGATCGTTTCCTACGACCCGCGCCGTGGTGAAAGCCGTGGCCCGCGCAAGAAAGGCATCGACTACAAGGCCCAGGGCCTGGGTGACTGCATCGACTGCACCATGTGCGTCCAGGTCTGCCCGACCGGTATCGACATCCGCGACGGCCTGCAAATCGAATGCATCGGTTGCGCCGCCTGCATCGATGCCTGTGACGCCATCATGGACAAGATGGAATACCCGCGCGGGCTGATCAGCTACACCACCGAGCACAACCTGTCGGGGCAGAAAACCCATAAACTGCGTCCGCGCCTGATCGGCTATGCCGTGGTGCTGCTGGCGATGATCAGCTTGCTGGTGACCGCATTCTTCATGCGTTCGCTGGTGGGGTTCGATGTCAGCAAGGACCGCGTGCTGTACCGCGAAAACGCCGAAGGCCGGATCGAAAACGTCTACAGCCTGAAAATCATGAACAAGGACCAGCGCGACCATACCTACCTGCTCGAAGCCTCTGGCCTGCCGGATCTCAAATTGCAGGGCCGGCGCGAGATCAAGGTCGCGGCCGGCGAGATCGTCAGCCAGCCGGCCGAGCTGTCCGTCGCACCGGAAAAACTGCCGTCGAGCACTAACGAGGTGAAATTCATCCTCAAGGATGCCGATGACGACAGCGTCCACATTGAAGCCAAGAGCCGGTTCATCGGCCCACAAAATCGTTGAGAGAACTGAACATGCCCGCTGCAAATGCCGCAAGTCCCTGGTACAAGCACCTCTGGCCGTGGATCATCATCGGGATCCTGGCTTGCTCGGTGACGTTGACCTTGTCCATGGTGACCATCGCGGTGAAGAACCCGGACAACCTGGTCAACGACAACTACTACGAGGCCGGCAAAGGCATCAACCGCTCCCTCGACCGTGAGCTGCTGGCCCAGACCCTGAAAATGCGCGCCAGTGTTCATCTCGATGGCGTGACCGGCGAAGTTGACCTGCGCCTGAGCGGCGACAGCCAGCCCAAGACCCTGGAGCTGAACCTGATCTCGCCAACCCAGCCGGAAAAAGACCGCAAGATCACCCTGAGCCGCAGCGAAACCGAACAGGGCCGCTACATCGGCCAGTTGAGCGACAAAGTCGAAGGCCGGCGTTTTGTCGAGTTGCTCGGCACTCAGGACGAGCACATCTGGCGCATGTTCGAAGAGGAACTGGTCAGCCATGACAAGGACCTGCTGCTGGGCGACGAACCGCTGCAAGGCGCGGAAGACCTGAAGAAATAAAGCCGCGCTTCGCGCATCGCCGGCAAGCCGGCTCCTACAGAATCACGCGAACTTTGTAGGAGCCGGCTTGCCGGCGATGAGGCCCACCCAGACGCCATAGATCAACCATGACCACCCCACTACCCTGCTACCACTGCGCCCTGCCCGTCCCGACCGGCAGCCGCTTCACCGCCGTCGTGCTCGGGGAGTCCCGCGAGTTCTGCTGCCCGGGTTGCCAGGCCGTGGCCGAGGCCATCGTCGCTGGCGGCCTGGAAAGCTATTACCAGCACCGCAGCGAAGCCTCGGCCAACCCCGAAGCGCTGCCGGTGCAACTGGTGGACGAACTGGCGCTGTACGACCGCGCCGATGTGCAGCAGCCCTTTGTCCGCCACGATGGCGAACTCGCCGAAACCACGCTGCTGATGGAAGGCATCAGTTGTGCCGCCTGTGGCTGGCTGATCGAAAAACACCTGCGCACCTTGCCGGCGGTGGCCGAAGCACGCCTGAACCTGTCCAACCACCGCTTGCACGTACGCTGGGCCGATGGGCAATTACCGCTGAGCCAGGTCCTCAGTGAACTGCGCCACATCGGTTACGCCGCACACCCGTACCAGGCCGACCGCGCCAGCGAACAACTGGCCAGCGAAAACCGCCTGGCCCTGCGCCAACTCGGCGTGGCCGGGCTGCTGTGGTTCCAGGCGATGATGGCAACCATGGCCACCTGGCCTGAATTCAACATCGACCTCAGCCCCGAAATGCACACCATCCTGCGCTGGGTCGCGCTATTCCTCACCACCCCGATCGTGTTCTACAGCTGCGCGCCGTTTTTCAAAGGCGCCATGCGCGATCTGCGCACCCGCCACCTGACCATGGACGTTTCGGTGTCGCTGGCGATTGGCAGCGCCTACATTGCCGGGATCTGGACGTCGATCACCGGGGTTGGCGAACTGTATTTCGATGCCGTCGGCATGTTTGCCCTGTTCCTGCTCGCCGGGCGTTATCTGGAACGGCGCGCCCGCGAGCGCACGGCTGCCGCCACCGCGCAGCTGGTGAATCTGTTGCCCGCCTCGTGCCTGCGATTAATGCCTGACGGCCAGAGCGAACGCATTCTGCTCAGCGAGCTGCGTGTCGGCGATCAAGTGCTGGTTCATCCGGGCGCCATTCTCCCGGCTGACGGCAAGATCCTCGACGGTCAGTCGAGTGTCGACGAGTCGCTGCTGACCGGCGAATACCTGCCACAACCGCGCACTCTTGGCGATGCGGTCACTGCCGGCACCCTGAACGTCGAAGGCGCGCTGACCGTCGAGGTTCAGGCCTTGGGCCAGGACACTCGCCTCTCGGCCATCGTTCGCCTGCTCGATCGTGCCCAGGCCGAAAAGCCGCGCCTGGCGGAAATCGCCGACCGCGCCGCGCAATGGTTCCTGCTGTTGTCGCTGATCGCTGCCGCCGCCATTGGTCTGCTGTGGTGGGAACTGGATGCCTCGCGAGCTTTCTGGATTGTGCTGGCGATGCTCGTGGCGACCTGCCCGTGCGCCCTGTCACTGGCGACACCAACCGCCCTCACCGCTGCCACCGGTACCTTGCACAAACTCGGTCTGCTGCTGACCCGCGGCCATGTGCTGGAAGGCCTGAACCAGATCGACACGGTGATTTTCGACAAGACCGGCACCCTCACCGAAGGACGCCTGGCGCTGCGCTCGATCCGCCCTCTCGGCACGCTCGACAGCGATCAATGCCTGGGCCTCGCCGCCGCCCTGGAAAATCGCTCCGAACACCCGATCGCCCGTGCATTCGGACGCGCGCCGATGGCTGCCGAAGAAGTCCACAGCACCTCGGGCCTTGGCCTGGAGGGACTGGTTGACGGGCGACGCCTGCGCATCGGCCAACCGGGATTCGTTTGCGAGCTCAGCGCCGCCGTGGTGCCGTCGATGCCCGATGAAGCCGGCCAATGGCTGCTGCTCGGCGACAGCCAGGGACCGCTGGCCTGGTTCGTCCTCGATGATCGCTTGCGTGCCGATGCGCCTGCGCTATTGGCCGCGTGCAAGGCGCGTGGCTGGCGCACGCTGCTGTTGTCTGGCGACAGTTCACCGATGGTCGCCAGCGTGGCGGCGGAACTGGGTATCGATGAAGCCCGTGGCGGATTGCGTCCGGACGATAAACTGCAGGTCCTGCAACAACTGCACAAAGAAGGTCGCAAGGTGTTGATGCTGGGTGACGGGGTCAATGACGTGCCGGTGCTGGCGGCTGCGGACATCAGTGTCGCCATGGGCTCGGCCACCGACCTGGCGAAAACCAGTGCCGATGCCGTGTTGCTGTCCAACCGCCTCGAGGCGCTGGTGCAAGCCTTCAGCCTGGCGCGGCGCACCCGCCGGGTCATTATCGAGAACCTGTTGTGGGCAGGGTTGTACAATGGCCTCATGCTGCCCTTCGCCGCCCTCGGCTGGATCACTCCGGTCTGGGCGGCGGTGGGCATGTCGATCAGTTCGTTGACCGTGGTGTTGAACGCGCTGCGCCTGACTCGCATGCCGAGCGCGCCCGCCCTCTCCAGCACGCCAGAAACCCGCCCGCTGCCGGCTTGAGCCGCGTGGGCATGGAGTCCAGATGCCAGCTCTTTACGTAATGATTCCCGCTGCGTTGCTGATCGTGGCCATCGCCGTCTATATCTTCTTCTGGGCGGTCGACAGCGGGCAGTACGACGACCTCGACGGCCCGGCCCACAGCATCCTGTTCGACGACCAGGACCCGAACCACACCGCCGCCGTCGATGAGGCCAGCGGCCAACCGACCAAGCCGCAAGACAAGGCCCCGCCCCATGCTTGAATTGGCGCCACTGTTGGTGTCGGCGGTGATCCTCGGCTTGCTCGGCGGCGGCCATTGCCTGGGCATGTGCGGCGGCTTGATGGGCGCGCTGACCCTGGCCATTCCCAAAGAACAACGCAGCCGCCGCTTTCGCCTGCTGCTGGCCTACAACCTGGGACGGATTCTGAGTTATGCCTGCGCCGGACTGCTGATCGGCCTGGCCGGCTGGGCCGTGGCCAGCAGCCCGGCAGCGATGTTCTTGCGCATCCTCGCCGGCTTGCTGTTGATTGCCATGGGCCTGTACCTGGCCGGCTGGTGGAGCGGCCTGACCCGTATCGAAAGCCTCGGTCGAGGCTTATGGCGACACATCCAGCCAGTCGCCAACCGCTTGCTGCCGGTGTCGAGCGTGCCGCGTGCGTTGCTGTTGGGTGCGCTTTGGGGCTGGCTGCCGTGCGGCCTGGTCTACAGCACCTTGCTATGGTCGGCCAGTCAGGGCAACGCGCTGGACAGCGCATTGTTGATGCTCGCATTCGGGCTCGGCACCTGGCCGGTGCTGCTGGCGACCGGCCTTGCCGCCGAGCGCATCACCGCACTGTTACGCAAGCGCAGCGTACGGATGGCGGGCGGATTGCTGGTGATGCTGTTCGGCATCTGGACCTTACCGGGGCCGCATCAGCATTGGCTGATGGGGCACTAGATCCTGTGGCGAGGGAGCTTGCTCCCGCTGGGGCGCGAAGCGGCCCCAAAGAGATGGGCCTGCTACGCAATCCAGCGGGAGCAAGCTCCCTCGCCACAAAAACCCATCAAAGCCAACAACCCCCTTGATGCAAATCAAGATGCCCCGCCCCGCCCTCGCATAAAGTGGCTGACACTGCCAGCCAATCCGGGGGAATGCCCGCATGATGCTCGACGCCATTCGTTGGGACACCGATCTGATCCGCCGTTATGACCTGGCGGGACCCCGCTACACCTCGTACCCGACCGCCGTGCAATTCGACAGCCAGGTCGGCACCTTCGACCTGTTTCATGCCCTGCGCGACAGCCGCAAGGCCCAACGCCCGTTGTCGCTGTACGTGCACGTGCCGTTCTGCGCGAACATTTGCTACTACTGCGCCTGCAACAAGGTCATCACCAAGGATCGCGGCCGGGCGCAGCCCTATTTGCAGCGCCTGGAACAGGAAATCCAGTTGATTGCCTGCCACCTCGACCCTGCGCAGAAAGTCGAGCAACTGCACTTCGGTGGCGGCACGCCGACCTTTCTCAGCCACGATGAACTGCGCCAGTTGATGGCGCATTTGCGCAACCACTTCAATTTGCTGGACGACGACTCCGGCGACTACGGCATCGAGATCGACCCGCGTGAAGCCGACTGGTCGACCATGGGCCTGCTGCGCGAACTGGGCTTCAATCGGGTCAGCATCGGCGTGCAAGACCTCGACCCGGCGGTTCAGCGCGCGGTCAATCGCCTGCAAAGCCTGGAAGAAACCCGCGCGGTAATCGACGCCGCCCGCACTTTGCAGTTTCGTTCGATCAATATCGACCTGATTTATGGCCTGCCGAGACAGACGCCGGAGAACTTCGCCCGCACGGTCGATGAGGTCATCCGCCTGCAACCGGACCGGTTATCGGTGTTCAACTATGCCCACCTGCCGGAACGCTTCATGCCGCAACGGCGCATCAACAGCAATGAACTGCCGACGCCCGCGCAGAAGCTGGAAATGCTGCAGCGCACCATTGAGCAACTGATCAGCGCCGGCTACCGCTACATCGGCATGGACCACTTCGCCCTGCCTGACGATGAGCTGGCGATTGCCCAGGAAGAATCGACCCTGCAACGCAATTTTCAGGGCTACACCACCCATGGTCATTGCGATTTGATCGGTCTCGGCGTCTCGGCGATCAGCCAGGTCGGCGACCTGTACTGCCAGAACAGCAGCGACCTGAACGAGTACCAGAACGTTCTCGCATCAATGCAACTGGCCACCAGCCGCGGCCTGCTGTGCAATGCCGATGACCGGCTGCGGCGCGCGGTCATTCAGCAATTGATCTGCAATTTCTGCCTTGAGTTCGCTGATATCGAACGGGCCTTCAACATCGACTTCCAGGGCTACTTCGGCGATCTCTGGCCCCAACTGCAAGACATGGCCAAAGACGGGCTGATCGAACTCGATCGCGACAGGATCACTATCCTGCCCGCCGGGCGGCTGCTGGCCCGCTCGGTGTGCATGGTTTTCGACGCGTACCTGGAACAACACAGTCGCCAGCGCTTTTCACGCGTAATCTAATTCTGCAAGCAAGCGACCCAGACTGGCCCCGATATCCTATGGTGAGTTACCCTTACGTCTTATGTGTGATTTCCCACAAGGATTGAAGAAATGTCCGAGCCAGTAAAACTGCGCGCTCATAATCAAGCCCATTGCAAGGATTGCAGCCTGGCCCCTCTTTGCCTGCCACTTTCGCTGAATCTGGAAGACATGGACGCGCTGGACGAAATCGTCAAACGCGGCCGGCCGCTGAAAAAAGGCGAATTTCTGTTTCGCCAGGGCGATACCTTCGATTCTGTTTACGCGGTCCGTTCTGGCGCCCTCAAGACCTTCAGCCTGAGCGACACCGGCGAAGAACAACTCACCGGTTTCCACCTGCCCAGCGAACTGGTCGGCCTGTCAGGCATGGACACCGAAAAGCACCCGGTGTCGGCGCAAGCCCTGGAAACCACGTCGGTGTGTGAAATTCCTTTTGAACGCCTCGACGAACTGGCCCTGCAACTGCCGCAGTTGCGCCGTCAGTTGATGCGCGTGATGAGCCGCGAAATCCGTGACGATCAGCAGATGATGCTGCTGTTGTCGAAGAAGACCGCCGACGAACGCATTGCCACCTTCCTGGTCAACCTTTCGGCACGTTTCCGCGCCCGGGGTTTTTCCGCCAATCAGTTCCGCCTGAGCATGTCGCGCAACGAGATCGGCAACTACCTGGGCCTGGCGGTGGAGACCGTGTCCCGCGTCTTCACGCGCTTCCAGCAAAACGAACTGATCGCGGCAGAAGGCAAGGAAATCCGGATTATCGACCCGATCCAACTCTGCGCCCTGGCGGGCGGTTCACTGGAAAGCTGATACAAATCGTTGCGGCTGAGCGAAACGGTTCAGCCGCCGTTATAATGCGTCGTTTGCAGCCCTGCCAGGACACCACGACGATGGTCTTCGACTCCTTCGACATCAAATCCCTCATCCGCCCTGTCACCGACTTCCCGAAACCGGGCGTGATCTTTCGCGACATCACCCCGCTGTTCCAGTCGCCCACGGCCCTGCGCCTGGTGATGGACAGCTTCGCTCACCGTTACGTCGAGGCTGACTTCACCCACATCGGTGCGATGGACGCCCGTGGTTTCCTGATTGGTTCGGTGTTGGCCTATCAGTTGAACAAGCCACTGGTGCTGTTCCGCAAGCAAGGCAAGTTGCCGGCTGACGTACTGGCCGAGGGCTATGCGACCGAGTACGGCGAAGCCTTCCTTGAAGTGCACGCCGACAGCCTGTGCGAGGGCGATTCGGTGGTGATGTTCGATGACCTGATCGCGACCGGCGGCACCCTGATTGCCGCCGCCAACCTGATCCGCCGCATGGGCGCCCGGGTGCATGAAGCGGCGGCGATCATCGATCTGCCGGAGCTGGGCGGTTCGCAGCGCCTGGAAGACATGGGCATTCCTACCTTCTGCCTGACGCAGTTTGCCCTTACCGACAAGTAAGCAGCGCCTGGCCGGCGTCATTCGCGAGCAGGCTCGCTCCCACATTCGACCGCGATCTGTCAGGAAGAATGCAATCCACTGTGGGAGCGAGCCTGCTCGCGAAAGCGTCAGCCGCTACACCGCCAAACTCAAAGCCCCATCTGCTTGCTGATGATCTCGTTCATCACTTCCCGCGTCCCGCCGCCAATCGACAGAATCCGGTTATCGCGATACAGCCGCTCCACCAGGCTTTCACGCATGTACCCCAGACCTCCGAGTATCTGCACCGCATCGGTCACGATCCGGTCTGCCGTATCCGTCGCAAAATTCTTGGCCATGGAAATTTCCTTGATCACACTCTTTCCCGCCGCCATTTTCGCGGCCTGGCGGTAAGTGAACTCCCGGGACACTTCCAGCGCGGTTGCCATCTCGGCGAGGCGATGCTTGATCACCTGAAACTTGCCGATCGGTTTGCCGAAGGCTTCGCGTTGGCGCGCCCACTTCAGGCTCTCCTCCAGCGCCAGTTGTGCGGTCATGTTGGCCATCAGCGCCAGGGCCAGGCGCTCGCTCTGGAAATTACCCATGATGCAGGCAAAGCCCATGTTCTCGGCGCCGATGAGGTTTTCTACGGGCACCCGACAATCATCGAAGAACAATTCAGCGGTATCTGACGCCCACCAGCCCATTTTCTTCAGTTGCCGTCCTACGGTGAAACCGGGCGTGCCCTTCTCGATCAGTAACAGGCTGATGCCGGCGAATCCGGGCTCGCCAGTACGCACCGCGACGGTATAGAAGTCCGCGCGCACGCCGCTGGTGATAAAGGTCTTGCTGCCGCTGACCCGGTAAAAGTCGCCGTCGCGCACGGCACGGGTTTGCAGGTTGGCGACGTCGGAGCCGCCACCGGGCTCGGTAACGGCCAGGGCGCTGATCTTCTCTCCCGACAGCACCTGGGGCAGCACGCGATCCCGCACTTCGGGGCGGGCCCACTTGAGAATGGGCGGCAAGCCGATATCCAGTGAACCCAGGCCGGCCACCAGCCCGCCTGAACCGCAGCGCATCAACTCCTCACTGGCGGCCACCTTGGCGAACAGATCACCCTCGTGGCTGCCTCCGTAAGCTTGCGGATAACCGATGCCGAGAATCCCCGCGGCGCCGGCCTTGAGGTAGAGCTCGCGAGGAAAGCTTTCGGCTTCTTCCCACTGCTCGATATCAGGAAGAATCTCGCGCTCGACGAAACGTCTGACGCTGTCGCGGACCAATTGGTGGTCGGGGTCGAAGTATTCCTGAAAGGCAGACATCGGCGAGCTCCACTGAAGGGGTCAGTGAAGTTAACCGAGCGCTTGCTTGGTTTTCAACAGGATTGTGCGAGTCAGATAGACCGAGGCGCCTACAGAAATCTGCGGTGCACACAAATCAATTGTAGGAGCTGGCTTGCCAGCGATAGCGTCAGCCAAGACACCCCCATTACAGAGTGATCGGCTTACGCCCCGCAAACGAATGCGCCAGCGTCCCGCCATCCACCATCTCCAGCTCACCACCCAGCGGCACGCCGTGGGCGATGCGCGAGGCGATCAGGCCTTTGCTGCTGAGCAATTGGGCGATGTAGTGCGCGGTGGCTTCACCTTCCACGGTCGGGTTGGTGGCCAGGATGACTTCGGTGAACGTGCTGGCCTCTTCGATCCGTGCCATCAATTGCGGGATGCCGATGGCCTCCGGACCCAGACCGTCGAGCGGCGACAGATGGCCCTTGAGCACAAAATAGCGTCCGCGGAAACCGGTCTGCTCCACCGCATAGACATCCATCGGGCCTTCCACCACGCAGAGCAAGGTGTCGTCGCGACGGGTATCGGCGCATTGCGGGCACAGATCATCTTCCGTCAGCGTACGGCACAAACGGCAGTGACCGACCCCTTCCATGGCCTGGCTCAGGGCCAGCGCCAGTCGCGAGCCGCCGCTGCGGTCACGCTCGAGCAACTGCAACGCCATGCGCTGGGCGGTTTTCTGACCCACGCCGGGTAAAATTCGCAGGGCGTCGATCAGTTGGCGAATCAAAGGGCTGAAGCTCATGGTGGAAAAGTCCGACAAAACAACGAGACGCGGTTTATACCCGCGCCTCGGTTGAGCGTCAAATTGCAGCGTCAATTACTCAGTCACGGGAAACCCGCACCACCAACTTGCCGAAGTTACGCCCCTCCAGCAGGCCGATGAACGCATCAGGCGCCTGTTCCAGGCCATCGACCACATCTTCGCGAAACTTCACCTTGCCATCGCGCACCCAGGGCGCCATGGCACTGAGGAATTCCGGCTGGCGATCACCATAGTCATCGAACACGATGAAGCCTTGGATGCGCACGCGCTTGGTCAACAGGGTGCGCTGCAACAGTGGCAGGCGATCCGGTCCACTCGGCGCTTCATGGGCGTTATAGGAGGCAATCAGGCCGCAGAGTGGAATCCGTGCCTTCGGATTGAGCAACGGCACCACGGTGTCGAACACCTTGCCGCCGACGTTCTCATAATAAATGTCGATACCCTTGGGACAGGCCTGCGCCAGCTCGTCCGCAAAGTCCGGGCTCTTGTGGTCGATACAGGCGTCGAAGCCCAACTCGTCGACCACATAACGGCACTTGTCCGCGCCGCCGGCCACGCCGACCACGCGCAGGCCCTTGATCTTCGCCACCTGGCCAACCACCGAGCCCACCGCGCCGGACGCGGCCGCCACCACCAGGGTTTCGCCGGCCTTGGGCTGGCCGATGTCCATCAGGCCCATGTACGCGGTCATGCCCGGCATCCCCAGGACTCCGAGGGCCATCGACGCACTGGGCAATCCCGACGGCACCGGGATGATGCTGCGCCCGTCATTGATGCTGTGGCTTTGCCAACCGGTGGCACCGACCACCAGATCACCTGCCTGGAACTTCGGATTGAGCGAACGCTCGACCCGGCTGACCGCGCCCCCGGTCATGACTTCACCGATTTCCACCGGTGCGGCGTAGGACGGAGCATCACTCATGCGCCCGCGCATGTAGGGATCGAGCGACAGGAAAACGGTCTTGAGCAGCACCTGGCCGTCGACCAGATCCGGCAGCGCCACCCGCTCCATGCGGAAGTTTTCCGGCGTTGGCGAGCCTACCGGGCGAGAAGCCAGGACAATGCGTTGATTGAGGGTCATGGGGTCGGACATGGCAGCGTCTCCTTTGATCGATGGGGTTCGGTGATATAGGGAGCAGACCTTTGTGGCGGTATGGCGTTCGATGTGTTTTCAGTTGGACCGGGGTGAATTCTTCGCGAGCAGGCTCGCTCCCATACTTGGAATGCGCTCCCTGTGGGAGCGAGCCTGCTCGCGAAGGCGCCGGCACAGCCGACATAGACCTAAAAGCAGAAACAAAAATGCCAGGCGCGATGCCTGGCATTTTTTGTAGCTCATCTGCCGCCTGAAGGCGAATCAGAATGGCAGTTTCATGCCCGGTGGCAGTTGCATGCCGGCGGTCATGCTGCCCATCTTGTCCTGGCTGTTGGCTTCGATCTTGCGCACGGCATCGTTGACCGCGGAGGCGATGACCGCTTCGAGCATTTCTTTGTCGTCTTCGCTCATGCCTTCAACCAGGCTTGGGTCGATGGTCACGCTCTTGACGTCATGACGACCGGTCATCACCACGGTGACCATATCGCCACCGGCTTTACCGGTGACTTCGGCGTTGGCCAGTTCTTCCTGCATCTTGGCCATTTTTTCCTGCATCTGCTGCGCCTGCTTCATCAGGCCGGCCATGCCACCTTTCATCATGGTAATCACCTCAAAAGTACTTGGATTAAAACAGCGCCCGGCCCATGCGGCCGGACGCCTTCAGTTATTAGCCCTGAGTGACCAGGACGTCGACAGGTTCAATAGTATCGTTACGGACCACCGCACCGAACTGTTGCATCATTTGCTGGATGAACGGATCGCCGTGGATCGATTCCTCCGCCTCGCGCTGACGGTTGGCGCGGCGGCGTGAAGCGGCCTGTGCCGGGGTTTCCTGCTCGGGCTTGATCAGCTCGATGCTCAGGGTCAGCGTGCGCTGGTGATACTGGTTCAGCGCATCGTTGAGGCGACGCTGCTGAGTGGCGTTGAACAGGGCACTGTGGGCCGGGTCCAGGTGCATCAGCCAATTGTCGCCATCCACCGCGATCAGCGTGCAGTTGGCGGCGATGCTGCCGGTCATGCCGGAAATCGGCAATTTCGGGAACAGTTCCAGCCATTGCAGGGCCAGACCGGTGGCCGGCATTGCCGCGGGTTCCGGCTCGGGCTCGGGAGCCGGGTCGGCGGCATGCTCGCTGGCCAGTTCGTCGAGGTAACTGTAGGCCGAATCCATGTCCGGCTCGATGTAATCCTCGTCCAGCGGCGGCTCGTCATCCAGGTCCATGCCCGGCGTCGCGGTATCGACCTCGGCCACCGAAGGTTCCGGGATCGGCGTGGCGGCCCACTCCGGGGCGTCCGGCACCACGCTGTCCGGCGTCGGCAACGGCATCGGCGGTAATTCGGGTTGTTCGCTGGCGGTTTCCAGCACCGGCTCCACCGCCGGTTGCTGAACGGGCGCTGGCTCGACCGGATCATTCCACGGCAGGTCGACAACCTCTTCGACCACCACCGCTTCAACCACAGGCGCAGGCACAGGCTCTTGCACAGTCGCAACGACCGGCGCCACCGGTTCCGGTGCAGGCACTGGCGCAGTCGCTACCGGTGCAACAGCCGCGGCGACTACCGGCGCAACAACCGGCGCGGCAGCCACTGAGTTTGCGGAATCAACTGTGGCCTGGCTGATCCCCACTGGCTTTAGCGGTTGCCTTGGGGCGTCCGCGGTGTCTGCGGGCCGGAACGCCAGCATCCGCAGCAACACCATTTCAAATCCGCCCCGGGGATCCGGCGCCAGCGGCAGGTCGCGGCGGCCGATCAGGCCCATCTGGTAGTAGAACTGCACGTCTTCGGCCGGCAAGGCCTGGGCCAGTGCCAGCACGCGATCACGGTCGCCATGACCGTTATCGACACCTTCCGGCAAGGCCTGGGCGATGGCGACGCGGTGCAGCACATTGAGAATTTCCGAAAGCACGCCGTTCCAGTCCGGGCCTTGTTCGGCCAGGTGGCGGACGGCTTCGAGCAACGCCTTGGCATCGCCTTCGATCAACGCATGCAGGACGTCGTAGACCTGGCCGTGATCGAGGGTCCCGAGCATTGCCCGCACATCGGCGGCCATGACCTTGCCTTCACCGAAGGCAATTGCCTGGTCAGTCAGGCTCATGGCATCACGCATCGACCCGTCGGCGGCACGCCCCAACAACCACAGCGCGTCGTCCTCGAACGGCACGTTCTCGACACCCAGTACATGGGTCAAGTGCTCGACCACGCGCTCCGGCGTCATGTTCTTCAGGGAGAACTGCAGGCACCGTGACAGGATCGTTGCAGGAAGTTTCTGCGGATCAGTGGTGGCCAGGATGAACTTGACGTAGGGTGGCGGCTCCTCGAGGGTTTTGAGCAGCGCGTTGAAGGAATGGCTGGAGAGCATGTGCACTTCGTCGATCAGGTAGACCTTGAAGCGCCCGCGGCTCGGGGCGTACTGCACGTTGTCGAGCAACTCGCGAGTGTCTTCGACCTTGGTGCGGCTCGCGGCGTCGATCTCGATCAGGTCGACAAAGCGGCCTTCGTCGATTTCACGGCACACCGAGCACTCGCCACAGGGCGAAGAAGTGATACCTGTTTCACAGTTCAGGCATTTGGCAATGATCCGCGCGATGGTGGTCTTGCCGACCCCGCGGGTACCGGTAAACAGGTACGCGTGGTGCAGCCGCTGGCTGTCCAAGGCATTGATCAGAGCCTTGAGCACATGGGTCTGGCCGACCATTTCGCGGAACGAGCGCGGACGCCATTTACGTGCAAGAACCTGATAACTCATCGAAAACCGTCGCAGCGAAGGAAGCAGAAGCGGCTAATGCTAGCGGAGCAAGGCACAAATTGCATCCGGTGCGCTCGTGTATTCTGGCCAAGTTGCACATCGAAGGCATTTAACGGAGCGTTTATGCGGCTGGCCTTGGGAGCATTGCTGTTGATCAGCCTGGATGGCGTAGCCGCTGATGCGCCGTTGCGCTTCGCGATAACCGACAGCTGGACCATGCCCATGGTGCAACTGGAACGGGGCAAACCGACCCAGGGCATCCTGTTTGATGTGATGCTCAGCCTCGCGACCCAGGTCGGCGTACCGGCCGAGTTCCATGTGCTGCCCCGCGCACGGGTGCAAAACGCCATGGACCACGGCGAGGTCGATGTCCGCTGTTATGCCGCGCAATCGTGGCTGCCCCACCAGACCGGCGACTACCTCTGGAGCATCCCGCTCTTTACCCAGCCCGACCTGCTGATCACCCGGCATGCGCGCCCCGCCGCCGTCAATCCGGCGGATTTGTCCCATCAGTCCATCGGCACCGTGCTGGGCTATAGCTACCCGACCCTGCAACCACTGTTCGAAACCGATCAATTGCATCGCGACGACGCGCGCAACCAGGAACAGGTGCTGGAAAAACTCCTCGCCGGCCGCAACCGCTATGCCGTCAGCAATCAATGGAGCCTGGACTGGTTCAATCAACGCCTGCTGCCGGCGCAACAGCTGCGCAGCGTGGCGGTGCTGCAGGAACAGAATGTCGGCTGCTACGTGCGCAATGACCCGCAAGTACCGGTGCAACGCATTCTGCGCACGCTGGCGCAGATGAAAATGTCTGGGGAAATCGATGCGATCGTTCGGCTGTACATCGGTGGCGTGCCTGCTGCCGACAAATCGGAAACGACAAAAAACCGCCCTGGGCAAAACCCTGGCAGCTAACAAAAAGTCTTTTCAGAAAATAACGCGAGAGAACACTCGCGTGGCGTTAAGGTGGTAACCCTACCAGCCACACCCCGGCACACAATGTCACCGCTGCGGCTGCTCCCTTCCAGGCCTGACCGGGTTCACGGCTGATCGTTGCGGGGGGACCGATAGGGTCACCATAACGATGCTCACCTGTCGGCGAGCCGCGCCATTGTACCTATCTGAGGCGAAGTTACAACCGTTGGTTTCGGAATAAAAACATGAGGGGCTTCAAGCACTTGCTATTGCGCCTCAAGCACCTCGTCCGCCCTGCCGCCCTCTTGTTGAATCACCAGATGAATAAAGTGCAGCTTGGCAATGACGGCTGACGGCAGGACGAACGGATAGAAATCCGGTTGCCCCATGCTGCGCGACAGTTCATTGAGCATGCCGGCCAGTTCGATCCAGGCATTGACGAACGACAGAAATGCCGCGCCGCCGGGATGCTGTGGATCGTAGAGGGTATCCATCGGAAACGGCTGATAGTCGAAGTCCATTTCCCGGGCGCTCATGCCAAAGCCGAGCGCGGTATCCACGGCGTCCATCATGTGCAGGTAATGCGCCCAGGTTTCCGCCCAGTCTTCCCACGGGTGCATGGTCGCGTAGGCGCTGACGTAGTGCTGCTGCCAGTTGGCCGGTGCGCCCTGCTGATAATGCCGATCGAGGGCTTCGGCATAACTGGCGCGCTCATCGCCGAATAACAGGCGAAAGGGTTCAAGCCAATGGCTATTGGCGATCAACCGGTCCCAATAGTAGTGCCCGACCTCATGACGAAAATGCCCGAGCAGCGTGCGATAGGGTTCGAGCATCTGCACCCGTACCTGCTCGCGGTGCGCGTCGTCGGCTTCCTTGATATCGAGGGTGATCAGGCCATTGGCGTGGCCGGTGGTGGGCGGCTTGCCTTCGAGGTCGACGCCGATGAAGTCGAAGGCCAGGCCAGTCTCTTCATCGACTGCTTTGGGAATCACCCGCAACCCCAGGCTGACCAGCTGCGCGACCAGACGCCGCTTGGCGGTTTCCACCTTGCGCCAGCGCTCGTGGTTTTCGGCTATCGACAGATCAGGAATGGTGCGATTGAGGCTGCAGGCGATGCACAACACGTCGTGCTCATTGGCGGGCAGCAACCAATTACAGGCTGCAGGGGAATCGAGGTTGGCGCAGCGCCGAACCAGGCCAGCCTGGGGGTCGACATCAAGCAACCAGGTGCCCGTTGGCACACCCGGCTGCAGCGAGGACAAGCGGCTCTGCTCCGGCTGATAGCCCAGTGCCGCCGAACAGGCCAGGCACTGACTGTTGCGAAAGAACAGCGACTGCCCGCAACGACAGGACCAGACCTTGCTGTTGCGCGAACTTTCACCCATGAAGGGTGCGGCGATGCGCGAGCTGAGCTGTTCGAAGAAGCGGTACATGGCGATCTCTCCCTGGGGCTTGCCAAGACTAGATCATTTCCCAAGGAGGATCGTTCCCAGGTCGAACGCAACACCTGTAGGAGCGAGCCTGCTCGCGATGGAGTGTCAGTCGACATCAATGCGCCTGATCCACCATCGCGAGCAGGCTCGCTCCTACAGGTTGAATTGCTGCTCAATCTACCTTGCCGTACCCGCGCAATGTTTCAACAAACGCCTCCTCGTCGAGCACTTTCAACCCCAACTCATTGGCCTTGGTCAACTTCGAACCGGCACCCGGCCCAGCCACCACACAATGAGTCTTGGCCGACACCGAACCCGCTACCTTGGCACCCAGGCTTTCGAGCTTGTCCTTGGCCACATCGCGGCTCATCAGTTCCAGCGAGCCGGTCAGCACCCAGGTCTGCCCTGCCAGCGGCAGGCCTTCGACGACCTTCTTCTCGCTCTGCCAGTGCATGCCGAAATCGGCCAGTTGTTTTTCGGCCGCTTCGGCCAACTGGCGATTGGCCTCGAGCGCAAAAAACTCGCGCACCGAATTGGCCTGTTTCTCCGGCAGCGCCTGGCGCATGTCCAGCCAGTCCGCACCGATCACCGCTTGTAGCGAGCCGAATTTGTCCGCCAGTTTCTGCGCGCCACCCGGACCGACCAAGGGGATATGCAGCTTGTCGAGGAAACCACCCAGCGTGGTGCTCGCCGAAAACTCGGCGCCCAACTCGCCCTGATCCTGAATCTGCAAACCATGCTTGAGCAAATCAGCGATCACCTGCCGGTTATGCGCATCCTCAAAGAAGCTGTGGATCTCGTGCGCGACTTCCAGGCCAACATCCGGCAAGTACGTCAGCACCTGCGGCAAGGCCTGCTGCACCCGCTCCAGCGAACCCAGGGAACGCGCCAGCACCTTGGCCGTCTCCTCGCCGACATCAGGAATCCCGAGGGCGTAGATGAATCGCGCCAAGCCCGGCTTCTTGCTGTCTTCGATGGCGCCGAGCAGGTTCTTGCTCGACAGCTCGGCAAAGCCTTCCAGGTCGACGATCTGCTCGAAAGTCAGGGCGTACAGATCGGCCGGCGAGCTCACCAGCCCTTCGTCGACCAGTTGCTCGACGCTCTTCTCACCCAGGCCTTCGATGTCCATGGCGCGACGGGAAACGAAGTGAATGATTGCCTGCTTGAGTTGCGCGCCGCAGGCCAGGCGGCCGACGCAGCGGTACACCGCACCTTCGCTGACCGTCTCGCGGCCCTTGCTGCGCTTGATCAGTTGCGTGCGCTCGACATGGGAACCGCACACCGGGCACTGCTCGGGGATCTGCACCGGCCGGGCGCTTTCCGGACGACGCTCCATGACCACTTGCACCACCTGCGGAATCACGTCACCGGCACGGCGAATGATCACGGTGTCGCCGATCATCAGCCCCAGACGCGCCACTTCATCCATGTTGTGCAGTGTGGCGTTGGCCACCGTGACACCCGCGACCTTGACCGGCTTCAGGCGCGCCACCGGCGTCACCGCCCCGGTGCGGCCGACCTGGAATTCCACATCGAGCAGCTCGGTGAGCTCTTCCATGGCCGGGAATTTATGGGCGATGGCCCAACGTGGCTCACGGGCGCGAAAGCCCAGTTCGCGCTGGGAGGCAATGCTGTTGACCTTGAACACCACGCCGTCGATTTCATACGGCAGCGCATTGCGGCGCTCACCGATGTCGCGGTAGTAATCCAGGCACTCGGCGATACCCTGCGCCAGTTTCAGCTCATGACTGATCGGCATGCCCCAGACCTTGAGTTGCTGCAAGTTGCCAATGTGCGTGTCGGCAATGTCCGCCGACACCTGGCCGATGCCATAGCAGCAAAACTCCAGCGGACGATTGGCGGTGATCTTGGAGTCCAGCTGGCGCAAACTGCCGGCCGCCGCGTTGCGCGGGTTGGCGAAGGTCTTGCCGCCGACTTCCAGTTGCGTGGCATTGAGCCGCTCGAAACCGGCCTTGGACATGAACACTTCGCCGCGCACTTCCAGGGTCGCCGGCCAACCGGTGCCGTGCAACTTGAGCGGGATGTTGCGTACGGTGCGCACGTTGACGCTGATGTCTTCGCCCGTCGTACCGTCGCCGCGGGTGGCGCCGCGCACCAGGACGCCATCCTGATACAACAGGCTGACGGCCAGGCCATCGAGCTTGGGTTCACAGCTGTATTCGACGGTTGCGCCGCCACCGAACAGGTCGCCCGCCGGCAAGTCCAGGCCTTCGGTCACCCGGCGGTCGAACTCGCGCATGTCAGTTTCTTCGAAAGCGTTGCCGAGGCTGAGCATCGGCACTTCGTGACGCACCTGGGTAAACGCCGACAGCGCCGCGCTGCCCACTCGCTGGGTCGGCGAGTCGCTGGTGATCAGTTCGGGATTGGCCGCTTCCAGCGCCTTGAGCTCGTTGAACAAGCGGTCGTATTCGGCGTCCGGAATGCTCGGCTCGTCCAGCACGTGGTAGCGATAGTTGTGCTGATCCAGCTCAGCGCGCAGCTCTAAAATACGGTTCTTGGCGGCGGTCATGGGTGTTCTCTCATAAAGCAAAAGAGCAGCCGAGGCTGCTCAATTTTCTAAATACATTAGCTCAAGGCTATGTTCATTGTGGCGAGGGAGCTTGCTCCCGCTCGGTGGCGAAGCCGCCGTAAATCCTGCAACCGTGCTGAACCTGACACAACGAGGGGAATGGTTTTGGGGCGGCTTCGCCGCCCAGCGGGGGCAAGCCCCCTCGCCACAGAAGCCTGCCCAGCCATTAGATCAGCGTTTCTGGGTCAATGCGCGGCGTTCGAATTCGACGATGCGCTGACGGTAGTGCTCAATCGTTTGCGCGGTCAGTACGCTGCGCTGATCGTCTTTCAATTCGCCGTTCAGCTCTTGCGACAGCTTGCGCGCCGCGGCCACCATCACGTCGAAGGCCTGCTTCGGATGGCGAGGGCCTGGCAGACCCAAGAAGAAGCTCACCGCCGGCGTGCTGAAGTGGTCGATGTCATCCAGGTCGAAAACGCCCGGCTTGACGGCGTTGGCCATGGAGAACAGCACTTCACCGTTGCCCGCCATGCTTTCGTGACGATGGAAAATATCCATCTCGCCGAAACGCAGGCCGCTTTCGAGAATGTTCTGCAACAGCGCCGGGCCCTTGAAGCCGGCAGCGTCGCGGCAGATCACGCTGATCACCAGCACTTCTTCAGCTTGCGGCTGATCTTTGTCGCCCAGCGATGGCGAGGACTTGGTGTCATCCGGGAAGTCGTCGTCGCGGCTGCTGAAGCTCGGGCCACCGTCCAGATCCAGGCTGAGGTTCATGTCGCCCTGGGAAGGCTCGCTATGGCCACGCTTGCCGCGCTTGGAACCCGACTCGCGAGGCTCACGGGCCGGCATGCTCACCGACGGCAGATCCTGCTCGTCCAGTTGCGGCTCTTTGTGCGTATCCAGCACACGCGGCGGGCCCAGCAGCTCGGCGCTGCTGTCCTCGTCCGGCAGGTTGGACAGATTTCGATCAAGACGGAACTTCAGTTTTCCCTTGCCGCCGCGCATCCGGCGCCAGCCATCAAAAAGAATACCGGCAATGACAATAATGCCGATGACGATCAGCCACTCGCGCAGACCGATTTCCATGTAATCCCGTGCCTCTATAAAAAATGCTGAAAAATAAGGGGTTTACAACCTGCAAACCGCTTTAAAACGTGGCGCCAACTCTATGTTCTGACAGGCGTTTTGCCCACGTATACGAAAAATTGACATTAAACTAGCACGACCAAAGGCAACTTTACACCGTCTACCACGTTGGCTATCGCGAATATGTCGATTGGCCAGCAAGTCGAAGTCAGTAAATGAGTCTTACAACCCGTAAACACCCCTTCCTGTAATCACGACTCAGGCATCCACCATCGCCATCGCCTCCTCCACATCCACCGCCACCAGACGAGAACAACCGGGTTCGTGCATCGTCACACCCATCAGTTGTTCGGCCATTTCCATGGCGATCTTGTTGTGGGTGATATAGATGAACTGCACTGTCTGTGACATCTCTTTTACCAACCGTGCGTAGCGTCCAACGTTAGCGTCATCCAGTGGTGCGTCAACTTCATCGAGCATGCAGAACGGCGCCGGATTCAACTTGAAGATCGCAAAAACCAGGGCCAATGCGGTCAGGGCTTTTTCACCACCGGAGAGCAAATGGATGGTGCTGTTCTTCTTTCCTGGCGGCTGCGCCATGATCGTTACCCCTGTATCGAGTAGATCTTCGCCCGTCAGTTCCAAATACGCGCGGCCACCACCGAAAACTTTTGGGAAAAGTGCCTGTAAACCGCCATTGATCTGATCAAAGGTATCTTTGAAACGGTTACGGGTTTCCTTGTCGATCTTGCGAATCACGTTCTCGAGGGTTTCGAGCGCTTCGACCAGGTCGTCGTTCTGCGCATCCAGATAACGTTTACGCTCCGACTGTTGCTGGTACTCATCGATGGCCGCCAGGTTGATCGCACCGAGGCGCTGAATCCTCGCAGCGATGCGCTCGAGCTCCTCCTCGGCGTCCTTCTCGCTGGCCTCGGCGGTCAACGTCGCGAGTACGCCATGGAGATCGTAGCCGTCTTCCAGCAGCTGGTCCTGCAAGGTCTTGCGGCGCACGGTCAGGGCTTGCCATTCCATGCGCTGGGTTTCGAGCTGGCTGCGAATCAACTGGGATTGTTGTTCGGCCTGGCTGCGGCGCTTCTCTGCGTCGCGCAATTGGCGGTCGGCATCTTCGAGGGCGATCTGCGCGGTCTTGAGCTCCTCGTCGACGGTCATGCGCTTGTCGAGCAACTCTTCGAGCTTCAAACGCAGCTCTTCCAGTGGCGCTTCGCCCTCCTCCAGATTGAGGCTCAACTGTTCGCGCTTTTCAGTCAGGCGTTCGGACTGCATCTCCAAACGCTCCAACGCCTGGCGCGTGGAATCGTGCTGCGCCTTGAGCGAGCCCAGACGCACCGCCAACTGATGGGCGTGATCCTTGTGTTGCCGTGCTTCCTGACGCACCCGGTCCAGGCGTTCGCGCAAACTGTCGCGCTGCGCCAGCAGCAGCTCACGCTGCTCGGTATCCTGGGCCATGCTGTCGAGGGCTTCCTGCAACTGCAGACGCGCTTCACCGATGTTTTCGTGCTCCAGGGCCCGCTGTTCGTCCAGCTCGGTGAGCTCTTCGTCAAGACGGATGCGGCGCAGGGTCAACTGCTCGGCCTTGGCTTTACCGGCGGAGAGTTGCGCTTTCAGTTCACCTTGCTGACGGGCTTCGTCCTGCAGCAAACGGCGCAAATGTTCGCGACCGTTTTCCTGCTGACGCTGCTGCGCCCTGAGATTTTGCAGTTGGGTTTCCAGGGTTTCGACGGTGGCTTCGCGCTCTTCGCGCTCAAGGCCCAGTTGCTGGATTTCCTGCCCCCGGGCGAGCACACCGCTTTCGGCCTCACTGGCCCGGCGCACACGCAAGAAGTGCCGGCCGACCCAGTAACCGTCACGGCTGATCAGGCTCTGCCCAGTAGCCAGTTGGCCCCGCAAGGCCAGGGCCTGTTCGAGGCTGTCCACCGGTTTGACCTGCCCCAGCCATGGCGACAGATCGAGCTGCGCCTCGACCTTGTCCAGCAAGCTGCCCGGCACCCGCGCGCCATCGCTGGCAGGGCTGAGCAAACGCAGGTCGCCCTGGGCAAAACCCGACAAATCGAAATCGTTGAAGTCATCCACCAGCACCGCTTGCAGGTCGGCGCCGAGCACGGTTTCCACCGCCAGCTCCCAACCGGCCTCAACCTTCAGGCCTTCGGCCAGGCGCGGGCGATCCGCGAGATTCTGTTCGCGCAGCCATTCGGCGGTGCCGGTGCCTGGATCGAGCGCGGCTTGCTGCAAGGCTTCGAGCGAAGCCAGGCGACCGTTGAGGCGCTGCAAATCACCCTGGGCCTGCTGTTGCGCCGTCAGCGTTTGCTGTAGTTGCTGGCGCAGTTGCTCGAGTTTTTCGACCTGGGCTTCTTCGCTGGTCTGCAAATCCTCGAGGGTCGCTTCAGATTCCGCGAGCTGCTCGCTGAGTTCCATGATCGCCGCGTCTTCCGGGTCCGCCGAGAGCAAGGCGCGCTCTTCGCCAAGACGCTTCTGGCGATCGGCCAGGCGTTCCAGACTGGTTTCCAGCTGCTGGATTCGCGACTGCTGCACTTCGGCCTGACGGCGCGGTTCGGCGGCGGTGAGGTTGAACGCCTCCCACTGCTCTTGCCAGCCATGCATGGTGGTTTCGGATTCTTCCAGCGCGGCAGCGGCCTCTTCGGCGGCGGCGCTGGTGACTTCCTGCTCAGGGGTGAGCATGTCCAGCTCTTCGCCCAGGGTCAGCAGCAACGTGCGGTCGTGGCCCAGGTGCGATTCGGTTTCCAGGCGCGCGCGCTCGGCCTCCTTCAGATCATCCTGCAACTGGCGCAAACGCTGCTGGCCATGCTGGATGCTCTGTTCGACCCGGGCAATGTCGCCGCCGACCGAGTAGAAGCGCCCTTGCACCAGATTGAAGCGTTCCGACAGATCGTGATGCCCGTCACGCAGACGCTCGATGCTCGCGTCGGCGTTGCGTTGCTCGGCCACCAGGGCTTCGAAAGAAACCTCCTGATTACCGATGATCGCTTCACGCTGGCCAACCTGATCATTCAGCGCCTGCCAGCGCAGGGCCGACAGCTGGGCCTTGAGCTGACGCTCCTCGCCCTTGAGTTCCTGATACTTCTTGGCGGCCTCGGCCTGGCGGTGCAAGCGTTCGAGCTGACGCTCAAGTTCTTCGCGCAGGTCGGTCAGGCGCTCAAGGTTTTCGTGGGTGCGGCGAATACGGTTTTCCGTCTCGCGCCGGCGCTCCTTGTACTTGGAGATCCCCGCGGCCTCTTCAATGAAGTTGCGCAGGTCTTCGGGTTTGGACTCGATCAGCTTGGAGATCATCCCCTGCTCGATGATCGAGTAGCTGCGCGGGCCAAGACCGGTGCCGAGGAAAATGTCGGTGATGTCGCGGCGCCGGCATTTGGTGCCGTTGAGGTAATAGGTGGTCTGGCTGTCGCGGGTCACTTTGCGGCGAATGGAGATTTCCGCGTAGGCGGCGTATTCGCCGAGCAAGGTGCCGTCGGAGTTATCGAACACCAGTTCGATGCTCGCCTGGCTCACCGGTTTGCGGCTGGTCGAGCCGTTGAAGATGACGTCGGTCATCGACTCGCCACGGAGGTTCTTCGCCGAACTCTCGCCCATCACCCAGCGCACGGCGTCGATGATGTTCGATTTGCCGCAGCCATTGGGCCCGACCACCGCTGCCATGTTACTGGGGAAGTTCACCGTGGTCGGGTCGACGAAGGACTTGAACCCCGCCAGCTTGATGCACTTGAGCCGCAAGATCAGGCGTCCGTCAGAGCGGAGATCACCAGATCGCAGCTACGCTGGGCGTAAGCCGTCAGCACCACGCGAATCTGTGCAAAGTCACGGGCTAGCACGGCCGCGAGCAAGCGTTCGAACAGCTCGAGGAATTCGCTCATCGATGCTTTGCGCAGGTCCAAGGCGAGGAAATACGCACGACTCATGGCCGGTTGCAGGTTCTCGACGGTTTCCTGCAGGTACGGGTTGTTGGCGAACGGGTACGCGGCGCGCATCACATTGAAGCTGTCGTCGACGAAAGTGCGGATGTCCTGACGCTCGTAGCTGGCCGTCAGGCGTTGCTGGATCTGCACGAACGGCGCCATGTCGGCCTGGGTTTTCCAGCCGCTGGCCACCGAGTTACCGAGCAGAATATAGAGCTCGCTCATCAGCGTGCACAGGCTCTGCACCTTGTGCGGCGTGAGCTCGGTGACATGGGCGCCACGGCGCGGCAGGATCGCGATCAGGTGCCGACGCTCGAGGATCAGCAAAGCCTCGCGGACCGAACCACGGCTGACATTGAGGGCCAGCGTGACCTTCTGTTCCTGGATGCGCTCCCCGGGCTTCATTTCGCCGCGAATGATGCGTTCGGCGAGGTGGTGAGCGATTTGCTCGGCGAGGCTGTCCGGCGCCTTGAACGTCATGGTTGTCCTTCAAACTCTTCGATCTGCACAAGCGGCGCAGTGTAGCGCAATTGCTGCATCAGGGCGGAGTGCCCGCCCGGAGGTTTTTTGGCACGATTCAAGCAAATTCAAGCAAAAAGGCAGGCTAACGAACCAGCGACAATAATTAACGAACAGGTGGTTGATCGACAAAATGCATTTTCCTGACCTTTAAGTCAGAAAATCATTGACCGAAAAGTCAGACCTGCTAAATTCGGTCCTATCGGTTAACAACAATAATGAGTCTGCGAGGCCTTCCGTGATCCAGTTTTTACTAAACCAGGAACTCCGTAGCGAGCACGCCCTGGACCCGAACCTGACCGTGCTCAATTATCTGCGCGACCATGTGGGCAAACCCGGCACCAAAGAAGGCTGCGCCAGCGGTGACTGCGGCGCCTGCACCGTGGTGGTCGGCGAATTGCAGACCGATGATGACGGCCGCGAACACATTCGCTATCGCAGCCTCAACTCGTGCCTGACCTTCGTGTCGTCCCTGCACGGCAAACAACTGATCAGCGTTGAAGACCTCAAGCACAAAGGTGAACTGCACAGCGTGCAGAAAGCCATGGTCGAATGCCACGGCTCACAATGCGGCTTCTGCACCCCCGGTTTCGTGATGTCGCTGTTTGCCCTGCAAAAGAACAGCGACGCACCGGATCATGCCAAGGCCCACGAGGCACTGGCCGGCAATCTCTGCCGCTGCACTGGCTACCGGCCGATCCTGGAAGCCGCCGAGCAGTCCTGCTGTGGCAAAAAACCGGATCAGTTCGATGCCCGCGAGGCCGAGACCATCGCGCGCCTGAAAGCCATTGCCCCGACCGATATCGGCGAACTCAACAGCGGCGACAAACGCTGCCTGGTGCCGCTGACCGTGGCCGACCTGGCCGACCTCTACGACGCTTATCCACAGGCTCGCCTGCTGGCTGGCGGTACCGACCTGGCCCTGGAAGTCACGCAGTTCCACCGTACCCTGCCGGTAATGATCTACGTCGGTAACGTCGCCGAGATGAAGCGAATCGAACGCTTTGACGATCGCCTGGAAATCGGCGCCGCCACGTCCCTTTCCGATTGCTACGAGGCCTTGAACGCCGAGTACCCGGACTTCGGTGAATTGCTGCACCGCTTCGCGTCCTTGCAGATCCGCAACCAGGGCACCCTGGGTGGCAACATTGGCAACGCTTCGCCCATCGGTGACTCGCCACCGCTGCTGATCGCCCTGGGCGCGCAAATCGTCCTGTGCAAGGGCGAAACCCGCCGCACCATGGCGCTGGAGGATTACTTCATCGATTACCGCGTCACTGCGCGCCAGGAAAGCGAGTTCATCGAGAAGATCATCGTGCCCCGCGCCAGCGTCGAAAAACTGTTCCGCGCCTACAAGGTCTCCAAACGCCTGGACGACGACATCTCGGCAGTCTGCGCCGCCTTCAACATTCGCCTGGAAAACGGCGTCGTCGCTGAAGCCCGCGTCGCCTTCGGCGGCATGGCGGCCATCCCGAAACGCGCCGCAGCCTGCGAAGCTGCGTTGCTTGGCTCGCCATTCAACAACGCCACCGTTGAACGCGCCTGCGCTGCCCTGGGCGAAGACTTCACGCCGCTCTCGGACTTCCGCGCCAGCAAGGAATACCGCCTGCTCAGCGCGCAGAACCTGCTGCGCAAATACTTCATCGAACTGCAAACACCGCACATCGAGACTCGGGTGACCGCTTATGTCTAATCATCATGCCGTAGAGAAGACCCAAGCCGAATTGGCTGAACTGTTCGCCAAGGACCTGACCACCGGTGTCGGCCGCAGCGTCAAGCACGACAGCGCCGCCAAGCATGTGGCCGGTGAAGCGCAGTACATCGACGATCGCCTGGAGTTTCCGAACCAATTGCACGTTTATGCGCGCATGTCGGACCGCGCCCACGCCCGGATCATCAGCATCGACACGTCGCCCTGCTACGCCTTCGAAGGTGTGCGCATCGCCATCACCCATGAAGACGTACCGGGCCTGAAAGACATCGGCCCACTGATGCCCGGCGATCCGCTGCTGGCCATCGACACGGTGCAATTCGTCGGTCAACCGGTGGTCGCCGTTGCCGCGAAAGACCTGGAAACCGCGCGCAAGGCCGCGATGGCCGCGATCATCGAATACGAAGACCTCGAGCCAGTGCTGGATGTCGTCGAAGCCCTGCGTAAACGCCATTTCGTACTCGACAGCCATACCCATAAGCGCGGTGATTCGGCGACGGCACTGGCCACCGCCGAGCACCGTATACAGGGCACCCTGCACATCGGTGGCCAGGAACACTTCTACCTGGAAACCCAGATCTCTTCGGTGATGCCGACCGAAGACGGCGGCATGATCGTCTATTGCTCCACGCAGAACCCCACCGAAGTGCAGAAACTGGTGGCCGAAGTGCTGGACGTGTCGATGAACAAGATCGTCGTCGACATGCGTCGCATGGGCGGCGGTTTCGGCGGCAAGGAAACCCAGGCGGCCAGCCCGGCTTGCCTGTGCGCGGTGATCGCACACCTCACCGGCCAACCGACCAAAATGCGTCTGCCACGGGTCGAAGACATGCTGATGACCGGCAAGCGTCACCCGTTCTATGTCGAGTACGACGTCGGCTTCGACAGCACCGGACGCCTGCACGGCATCAACCTGGAACTGGCCGGCAACTGCGGTTGCTCCCCTGACCTGTCGGCGTCCATCGTCGACCGCGCGATGTTCCACTCGGACAACTCGTACTACCTGGGCGATGCCACCATCAACGGTCACCGCTGCAAGACCAACACCGCGTCGAACACCGCCTACCGTGGTTTCGGCGGCCCGCAAGGCATGGTCGCCATCGAAGAAGTGATGGACGCCATTTCCCGCCATCTGGCCCTGGATCCTTTGGCCGTGCGCAAGGCCAACTACTACGGCAAGACCGAGCGCAACGTCACCCACTACTACCAGACGGTCGAGCACAACATGCTCGAAGAAATGACCGCCGAACTGGAAGAAAGCAGCCAGTACGCCGAGCGTCGTGAAGCGATCCGTCGCTACAACGCCAACAGCCCGATCCTGAAAAAAGGCCTGGCGCTGACCCCGGTGAAATTCGGTATCTCCTTCACCGCCAGCTTCCTCAACCAGGCCGGTGCCCTGGTGCACGTCTACACCGACGGCAGCATCCACCTGAACCACGGCGGTACCGAAATGGGCCAGGGCCTGAACACCAAGGTCGCGCAGGTAGTGGCCGAAGTGTTCCAGGTGGAAATGGACCGCGTGCAGATCACCGCGACCAACACCGACAAAGTGCCGAACACCTCGCCGACCGCGGCTTCCAGCGGTGCCGACCTGAACGGTAAGGCCGCGCAGAACGCCGCCGAAACCATCAAGCAACGCCTGGTGGAATTCGCTGCCCGCCAATACAAGGTCAGTGAAGAAGACGTTGAATTCCACAACGGCCACGTACGGGTCCGCGATCACATCCTGACCTTCGAAGCACTGATCCAGCAGGCCTATTTCGCCCAGGTGTCGCTGTCGAGCACCGGTTTCTACAAGACCCCGAAAATCTACTACGACCGCAGCCAGGCTCGCGGCCGTCCGTTCTACTATTTCGCCTTTGGCGCGGCGTGCTGTGAAGTGCTGGTCGACACCCTGACCGGCGAATACAAGATGCTGCGCACCGACATCCTCCACGACGTCGGCGCCTCGCTGAACCCGGCCATCGACATCGGTCAGGTCGAGGGCGGTTTTATCCAGGGCATGGGCTGGCTGACCATGGAAGAGCTGGTGTGGAACAACAAGGGCAAGCTGATGACCAACGGCCCGGCCAGCTACAAGATCCCGGCCGTGGCGGACATGCCGCTGGACCTGCGGGTGAAGCTGGTGGAAAACCGCAAGAACCCGGAGGACACGGTGTTCCATTCCAAGGCCGTGGGCGAGCCGCCGTTCATGCTCGGCATCGCCTCCTGGTGTGCGATCAAGGACGCCGTGGCGAGCCTGGGCGATTACAAACATCAACCGAAAATCGACGCACCGGCGACCCCGGAGCGGGTGTTGTGGGGCTGTGAGCAGATGCGCCAGTTGAAGGCGGCGAAGGCTGTCGAGGCGGAGACCGAGTTGGCTCCGCTCTAAGACCGAGGCGCCTGGATCGCCGGCAAGCCGGCTCCTACAGGTTTTGCGCTGCCCTTGTAGGAGCTGGCTTGCCAGCGATAGCGGACTGACAGACAACAAAGATGTCGAGGTGAACATGTACAACTGGATCGACGCCCTCGCCGACCTGCAAAACCGCGGTGAACCCTGCGTGCTGGTCACCATCATCGAAGAGCTCGGCTCTACGCCGCGCAACGCTGGCTCGAAGATGGTCATCAGCGCGAACCAGACCTTTGACACCATCGGTGGCGGGCACCTGGAATACAAGGCCATGCAGATTGCCCGCGAGATGCTCGCCAGCGGCAAGCAGGACACCCATCTGGAGCGTTTCAGCCTCGGTGCCAGCCTCGGCCAATGCTGCGGTGGTGCAACCGTTTTGCTGTTCGAACCGATGGGACAGGTTCAAGCGCAGATCGCCGTGTTCGGTGCCGGTCACGTAGGCCGCGCCCTGGTGCCGCTGCTGGCCAGCCTGCCTTGCCGGGTGCGCTGGATCGATTCGCGGGAAGAGGAGTTCCCCGAGCAGATCCCCCATGGCGTGCGCAAAATCGTTTCCGAAGAACCTGTGGATGAAATCGATGATCTGCCTGCTGGCAGCTATTGCATCGTGATGACCCACAACCATCAACTCGACCTCGAACTGACCGCTGCGATCCTCAAGCGCAACGACTTCGCCTACTTCGGCCTGATCGGTTCGAAGACCAAACGCGTCAAGTTCGAACATCGCCTGCGCGACCGCGGTTTCGACAGCAGCGTCGTGCAACGCATGCGCTGCCCGATGGGCATCGGCGAAGTCAAAGGCAAGTTGCCTGTGGAAATCGCCATCTCCATCGCCGGCGAGATCATCGCCACCTACAACGCCAATTTCGGCCAGCAAACGTCCAGCGCCGAACCGATTGCCAAACTGCTGCCCGCTTCACGCCGCAGCCACGCTTCGAAGCAAGCTGCCTCGAACTGACAAGCCAGACATTGAGAACCCACATGCCTTTGACTCGCAAAGCCTACCGCGCCGCCATCCTGCACAGCATCGCCGACCCTGCCGAAGTGGGTATCGAAGCCTCCTACGAGTATTTCGAAGACGGCTTGCTGGTTGTGGATAACGGCCAGATCAGCGCCCTCGGCCACGCCAGCGAACTGCTGCCGACCCTGGCGGCTGATATCGAAATCACCCACTACCAGGACGCGCTGATCACCCCCGGCTTCATCGACACCCACATCCACCTGCCGCAAACCGGCATGGTCGGCGCCTACGGCGAGCAATTGCTGGACTGGCTCAACACCTACACCTTCCCGTGCGAAAGCCAGTTCGCCGACAAGGCCCACGCCGACCAGGTCGCGGACATTTTCATCAAGGAACTGCTGCGCAACGGCACCACCACGGCGCTGGTGTTCGGCAGCGTGCACCCGCAATCGGTGAACTCATTCTTCGAAGCCGCCGAGCAGCTGGACCTGCGGATGATCGCCGGCAAGGTGATGATGGACCGCAACGCCCCGGACTACCTGACCGATACCGCCGAATCCAGCTACGTCGAAAGCAAGGCGCTGATCGAGCGCTGGCACGGCAAGGGTCGCCTGCACTACGCCGTCACCCCGCGCTTCGCACCGACCAGCACCCCGGAACAACTGACCCTGGCCGGCCAGTTGCTGACCGAATACCCGGATCTGTACATGCAGACCCACATCAGCGAAAACCTCAAGGAAATCGAGTGGGTCAAGGAACTGTTCCCGGAGCGTAAAGGCTACCTGGACGTCTACGATCACTACCAGTTGCTCGGCGAGCGCTCGGTGTTCGCCCACGGTGTACACCTGTGTGATGACGAGTGCGCGCGACTGGCGGAAACCGGTTCGGCCATCTCGTTCTGCCCGACCTCGAACTTCTTCCTCGGCAGCGGCCTGTTCAACCTGCCGATGGCCGAGAAGCACAAGCTCAACGTCGGCATCGGCACCGACGTGGGCGGCGGCACCAGTTTCTCGCTGCTGCAAACCCTCAACGAAGCCTACAAGGTCATGCAGCTGCAAGGTGCGCGCCTGAGCCCGTTCAAGTCGCTGTACCTGGCCACCCTCGGCGGCGCCCGCGCACTGCGCCTGGAAGACAGGATCGGCAACCTGCAACCGGGCACCGACGCCGACTTCCTGGTGCTGGACTACAACGCTACGCCGCTGCTGAGCTATCGCTTGCAGCAGGCCAACAACATTGCCGAGACGTTGTTTGTGTTGATGACGCTGGGGGATGACCGGACTGTGCTGCAGACCTATGCGGCGGGGAATCTGGTGCATCAGCGCTAAGGTTTCCGGGCATAAAAAATCCCCCGCAATCGTCAGATTACGGGGGATTTTTTGTAGGAGCGAGCTTGCTCGCGATGAACCCGAGGGCGCCACGGGGTGTCAGGCTTCCCGCGTAATCGTTAACGACCATCGCGAGCAGGCTCGCTCCTACAGGGGGCGGTGTTAGATTTTCGCTGGCGAGCGCCCTGGTTTCTTGGTCTGCAACAAATGCGAGAACACCGCATGCAGATCATCCGACGCACTTTCCTCGTCGAGGTTGAGCTTGCTGTCGATGTGATCCATGTGATGCATCATCAGGTTCACCGCCAGCTCACCGTCGCGCTTCTCGATGGCGTCGATCAACTGGGTGTGCTCGTCGTAGGAACAGTGGGAGCGGTTGCCGCTTTCGTACTGGGCAATGATCAGCGAGGTTTGCGACACCAAGCTGCGCTGAAAGCTGATTAACGGGGCGTTTTTCGCCGCTTCGGCCAGTTTCAGGTGGAATTCACCCGACAGGCGGATGCCCGCACCACGGTCGCCACGGGAAAAACTGTCGCGCTCGTCGTTGACCATCTGGCGCAATTCGGCAATCTGCTCGGCGGTCGCGTGCAGAACAGCCAGTTCAGTGATCGCGCGCTCCACCAGTCGGCGGGCCATGAACACCTGACGGGCTTCTTCGACGCTCGGGCTGGCGACCACGGCGCCGCGATTCGGACGCAGCAACACCACGCCTTCATGGGCCAGGCGCGACAAGGCGCGGCGAATGATGGTGCGGCTGACCCCGAAAATCTCCCCCAGCGCTTCTTCGCTCAACTTGGTGCCGGGCGCCAGACGCTGTTCGAGGATGGCCTCGAAGATATGCGCGTAGACAATATCGTCCTGGGTACCGCTGCGGCCGGCTTTGCCTGCTCGCGGTTGTTTCTTTAGGGGTTGCAACTGTTCGTTCATGGGCACTCGAGTCGGAAGAACTGCGGCGAATTGACCGTGACTGTAATACGGCACAGTGGGTCGCTGGCAAGTATCGCGTAAAAAACATGCCGATTGTACACAATGCTTAGTAGCAACACGACTGTACGGCTGTTTGTCACTTCCGCTGTATCGCAACGATCCAATACGTTTGAGTTTAGGCTTTAACGCAGAATCCGCAGCGTTTGCATCACTGTAGGAGCCGGCTTGCCGGCGATTCGGTCTTGAGGCTTGCGCCAGACTCAAGGGCGCCCTCGCTGGCAAGCCAGCGCCTACAGAGGGTTGCGTTGCAGCGGACATCTTCATCTGTATAAGGAACACCACCGTCATGAACGACGCCACCCACACGCAGCTCCGCCCCTTGGCCGACACCTCGCCCTCGGCCATCGTCGCCGGGTTCATCGCCATGATGACCGGCTACACCAGCTCCCTGGTGCTGATGTTTCAGGCCGGGCAAGCGGCGGGTCTGAGCAGCGGGCAGATTTCTTCGTGGATCTGGGCCATCTCGATCGGCATGGCGGTGTGCTCCATCGGCCTGTCCTTGCGCTATCGCACGCCGATCACCATCGCCTGGTCGACCCCCGGCGCCGCGCTGCTGATCACCAGCCTGGGCGGCGTGAGCTACGGCGAAGCCATTGGTGCCTACATTACCTGCGCGGTGCTGGTGACGATTTGCGGGCTGACCGGCAGCTTCGAACGGCTGGTGAAAAAGATACCGGCATCCCTGGCCGCCGCCCTGCTGGCGGGGATCCTGTTCAAGATCGGCAGCGAGATTTTCGTCGCCGCACAACACCGCACCGCCCTGGTTCTGGGCATGTTTGTCACTTATCTGGTGGTCAAGCGCCTGTCCCCACGCTATGCGGTGTTGGCGGCATTGCTGATTGGCACCGCATTGTCAGGCTTCATGGGGCTGCTGGACTTCAGCGGTTTCCACCTGGAAGTGGCCACGCCGGTCTGGACCACGCCGCACTTCTCCCTGGCCGCGACCATCAGCATCGGCATCCCGCTGTTTGTCGTCGCCATGACGTCACAAAACATGCCCGGCATCGCCGTATTGCGCGCCGACGGCTACACGGTGCCCGCCTCGCCGCTGATCACCACCACCGGCATCGCCAGTTTGCTGCTGGCGCCGTTCGGTTCTCACGGGATCAACCTGGCGGCGATCAGCGCGGCGATCTGCACCGGGCCGCACGCCCATGAGGATCGCAACAAGCGCTACACCGCAGCGGTCTGGTGCGGGGTTTTCTACGGGATCGCCGGGGTGTTCGGCGCGACGCTCGCGGCATTGTTTGCCGCGCTGCCCAAGGAACTGGTGCTGTCGATCGCGGCGCTGGCGCTGTTCGGCTCGATCATCAACGGCTTGAGCATCGCCATGAGCGAAGTGAAGGAGCGGGAAGCGGCGCTGATCACCTTCATGGTCACGGCATCGGGGCTGACGCTGTTTTCCATCGGTTCGGCGTTCTGGGGGATTGTCGCGGGGGTGGTGACGCTGGTGATTCTGAACTGGCGCAAGGCCCTGTAGGAGCAAGCTTGCTCCGGGCGGCGTTCCGACGATGAACCTGAGAGCACTGCGGGGTGTCGGGTTTCCAGCGTTATCGTTGACGACCATCGCGAGCAAGCTCGCTCCTACAAAAAAAAAGCAAAAAAAACGGCGACCCTCAGGTCGCCGTTTTTTTGAACATCAAGCTACCGGATTGATCGGCTTTTCCGGGTACCAGACGTCCAGCAGCGGGCTGACTTCAACGCTGGTCAGCTCGGTGCGGCCTTTGAGCCAGGCTTCAACGGCAGCGCGCTGTTCAGCGCTGACCGAGCCACGCTTCTGCAGGCAAACCAGACCGTAGTCGTCGCCGCCAACATAGCCCAGGCCGTTGGCTTCCATGGCTTCTTTGAGGAACGCATCGAGGAAAGCATCAATGGCTTCATCAGCCAAATCTTCTTTGAAATCCAGGTTCAGCTCGAAACCCAGCTCTTGAAATTCATCGACGCACAGTTTTTTGCGCAGACGCTGGGAACGGTTAGTCGCCATTGGAACAATCCTCTTAAGTAATAACGGGCGGCACTTTAGCAGTTTAAGCCGCCGATTGCCCGACTCTCTGGGCCTCCACGCCTACCGTCGGTAAAAAAATAGCCGATCAGACAGCCCGCGCGCGGCACAACTCGTGACACCTTGGGGCATAATGCCGACACTTTCATGACCATTGAGGGAATTTATCTTCATGCCCTCATCTTATTTCCCCTCGGCTGTAGGGTTTTATTTCAGATGATCAAATCTTTGCGTCCATTGCTGTTGGCTGGTTTTCTTTTCCCCCTGGCCCTCTCTGTTTCCGCCGCTCCAATCAATACCGCGTTGTCGCCCAACGTTGAAAAAGCCCTTAAAGCCAGCAAGTTGCAGGACAACGCCCTGTCGCTGGTGATGATCCCGCTTACCGGTCCCGGCACCCCGACGGTGTTCAACGCCGACGTGTCGGTCAACCCGGCGTCGACCATGAAACTGGTCACCACCTACGCGGCGCTGGAAATGCTCGGCCCGAACCACCAGTGGAAAACCGAGTTCTACACCGACGGCACCTTGAGTGGCGGCATCCTCAACGGCAACCTCTACCTCAAGGGTGGCGGCGATCCGAAGCTGAACATGGAAAAACTCTGGCTGTTGATGCGCGACCTGCGTGCCAACGGTGTCACCCAGGTCACTGGTGACCTGGTGCTGGATAAAACCTTCTTCGTGCAACCGCAACTGCCGGAGTTCAATGACGACGGCAACGACGAGAACAAGCCGTTCCTGGTCAAACCCGACTCGCTGCTGGTCAACCTCAAGGCGCTGCGCTTCGTCGCACGCAATGACTCGGGCAAGGTACTGGTCTCTGTGGAGCCGCCGATCGCGAGCATCCGCATCGACAACCAGGTCAAAGCCCTCAATTCCAAGCAGTGCACCGGTGGCGTGCGATACAACCCGGTGGCACAAGCCGATGGCACTGTAGCCGTTACCGTTGGCGGTCAACTGGGTGAAGGCTGCAGCTCGCAGACTTACCTGTCGCTGCTCGACCATGCGACCTACACCGCTGGCGCTGTCCGCGCGATCTGGAAGGAACTGGGTGGCAGCATCCAGGGCCGAGATGTGCTGGCACCTACACCGAAAGACGCCAAGGTGCTGGCCCGGGCGTTCTCGCCGGACCTGGCGGAAATCATCCGCGACATCAACAAGTACAGTAACAACACCATGGCCCAGCAGTTGTTCCTGAGCCTCGGCCAACGCTTCCGTACCGATGCCGATGGTGACGACGCCAAGGCCGCCCAGCGTGTCGTGCGTCAGTGGCTGGCGAAGAAGGGCATCACCGCACCGCACCTGGTGATGGAGAACGGTTCCGGCCTGTCCCGTTCCGAGCGCGTCAGCGCCCGGGAAATGGCCTCGATGCTCGAAGCGGCATGGCACAGCCCGTATGCCGCCGAGTACATCAGTTCAATGCCGATTGCCGGCACCGACGGCACCATGCGTAAGCGCCTGAAGACCACTGCGATGCGCGGCGAAGCCCACGTCAAGACCGGCACCCTGAACACCGTGCGGGCGATTGCCGGTTTCAGTCGCGACGTTAACGGTAATACCTGGGCGGTGGTGGCGATTCTCAACGACAAGGCCCCGTTCGGTGCTTCTTCGGTGCTTGATCAGGTACTGCTGGACCTATACCGCCAACCGAAAGTGCCGCAGACGGCTTCGGTGTTGTAAAGCACCGTTCTGCCCCCTTGTAGGAGCGAGCTTGCTCGCGATGGTCGATAACGATAACGCGGACATACTGGATGTACGCGGCGCTCTCGAATCCATCGCGAGCAAGCTCGCGCCTACAAGGGTCAGCGTACAACCCGGGTTAGTTCATCTCTTCCTCAACCCGGTCCCTTCCCGCCTGTTTCGCCGCATACACCCCCGAATCCGCGCGTAACAGCAGGGCATCGGCGCCCTCTCCGACCCGCCAACTGGCAATCCCGAAACTGGCGGTAACCGTACCGACACCTTCAATGGGTGAACTGCGCAGGCCTTGCCACAATTGCTGGGCCAACACATAGGCATGTTCACCACTGATATCCGGACACAGCACCATGAACTCCTCACCGCCCAGGCGGCAGAACACATCGGTGCGACGCAGCCGGTGACCAATCCGTTCACAGACCGCCTGCAACACCCGATCACCGATGGCATGGCCATGCAGGTCATTGATGCGCTTGAAGTGGTCGATATCGAGCATGATCACCGACAAATCCCCACCGCCGCGCTCCACCCGGACCATTTCGGTGGTCAAGCGCTCCTGGAAATAACGCCGGTTGTGGATGCCTGTCAGCGAATCGGTGACCGACAACGCGCGCAACTCTTCTTCCACCCGCTTCATATCGGAAATGTCCGAGATGTAGCCGTGCCACAGCACACCGCCACCGGGCAGTTCCTCCGGAGTGGCTTCGCCGCGAACCCAACGCAGACCACGTTGCGGCAGTTGCACGCGGTACTCCTCGCGCCAGGGGCTGAGGGTGTCGGCCGAGGCGCGGATCGAGGCGCGGACACGGGTGGTGTCCTGAGGGTGAATCCGGGTGAAGATCGACTCGGCATTGAGCAGCAGCACGTCGGGTTCCAGTTCGTAGATCTCGCGAATGCCGTCGCTGGCGTAAATCACGCTGAAACGCCCGTCGAACTCCATCTTGAACTGGTAGATGCCACCGGGCACATGGGCGCTGAGTTTCTTCAACAACAGATCCCGCGCCGCGAGCGCTTCGTGGACCCGTTTGCGTTCGGTGATGTCGATGCACACCGCCAGGTGCCCGACCCACAGGCCTTGCTCGTCGAGCACCGGTGTGGCGAGCATGTTGACCATCAAATGGCTGCCATCGTCGCGCACCAGCGTCCACTCCCGCGCCTCGTGGCCGCCCTCCACGCCGCCTTCGACCAGCATCGCCTGGCAGGTCGGCACCGGTTTGCCATAGCGCGCACTCAACTCCGTCGAGCGAGCGACCAATTCCCGGGGCAGGTGCAGGTTCTCCAGGGTCATATGACCGACCACGTCGGCACTGCTATAGCCAAGCATCTGCTCGGCACCGGCGTTAAAGGTGCTGATGACGCCGCGCAGGTCGGTGGCGATGATCGCAACCTGGGTGGCGGCATTGAGCACGCCACGCAACTGACCATGGGTGCCGCGCAGCTCCTGCTCTCGATCGCGCAGCTCCTGGGTGCGTTGCTCGACCAGCCTCAACGCCCGCTGCCGCTGACTGACCAACACATACAGCAAGGCACTGAGCATCACGCTGAGCAATCCACCCAACACCACCAGGCTGGTTACCGAGGAATGGTTGGCCTGCACGAACGCGTCGCTGGGCTGGATATCGACTTGATAGTCATGGTCGGCCATGCGCAACAGGCGTGTGGCGGACAACTCGCTGATGGCCGGCGGGTTGGGCGACTCGAACAGCACTTCGTGCTGGTCGACGGTCGACAAATCGAGGATACGCACCGAGAGATAGTCACGGCTCGCTTCCGGCAGTCCGTCCGCCAGCAACTGGCGCATGCTGATCACAGCCATGACATAACCGTAGGGCTTCGCGGCCTCGTGGTCCTGACTGTTGCGCTTAGTGACCGGCGCGACCAGCAACACGCCTCGTGCATAGGCCGGCTCGATACTCACCAGATGCATCGGTTGGGATACCGCCATACCGCCATGCTGATCGGCCCGTTCGAGCGTGGCACGCCGCTGTGGCTGGGCCAGCAAGTCGTATCCGAGGGGAGCGCCGAGTTTGCTTTGCGTCTGGCTATACAGCACCGCTACGTACTCATCTCGCTCGCCGGCCCGTTGCAATTGGCCGTCGGCACTGAGTTCTTTCAGCGTGAAGCTGCTCAAGCCTTCTTCACGCGCTCGACGCTCGAACGCCGCACGCTCGTCACGGGAGACCCGTTGGGCGTAGGAATACGCCTGGGTTCGCAGCAGCAAAGGTTGGGTGTAGCCGTCGAATTCCGCTCGGGAAACCGAATCGGAATTGGCGAAAAAACGGCGCAGGCCATCGAGGCGCTGCTCCTGATCTTCGAAACGCTCTTCGATACGGCTGTAACGCTCACTGGCCAGCAGCTGGAAACGTTGCCGCAATTGATGGTGAAACAGATTCAGCGTCGACCACGCCAGCAAGCCCGTAAGCACCCCGCCGACAAGCAATACCAGCATCGCGACCAGCCAGGCCGAGACATCTTCGCTGATAAAACCCAGGATTTTGGGGCGCACGGCGTGCAACGACATAGAACGCAAACTCAAAACGCCAGGTGCGGGGAAGCCCTTTGGCCATGAGTTGAGTTATAGCTATTAGCCACTAATTTGGCTAGCGCTGAAGGGCCCCGTAGGAGCGAGCTTGCTCGCGATGGTCGATAACGATAACGCGTGCTTTCTGAATACACGCGGCGCTTTCGGGTCCATCGCGAGCAAGCTCGCTCCTACAGGGATCCAGGTATCAACGAGCCGTGATTTTCCAGGCGCGATGAATCTTGGCGTTGCGGGCAAAATCCGGATCGATGGTCTGGGCGGTGATCTCTTCGACCGCATAGCGCTCGCCGAGGTTGGCTTCCAGTTCGAACTTGCGGAAGTTGTTGGAGAAGTACAACACACCACCAGGCGCCAGACGCGCCATGGCCAGGTCGATCAGTTGCACCTGATCGCGCTGCACGTCGAACACGCCTTCCATGCGCTTGGAGTTGGAGAACGTCGGCGGGTCGATGAAGATCAGGTCGTACTCGTCACGACTGGCTTCCAGCCACGCCATCACATCGCCCTGCTCCAGGCGGTTCTTGTCGGAAAAACCGTTCAGCGACAGGTTGCGACGCGCCCAGTCCAGATAGGTTTTCGACAGGTCGACACTGGTGGTGCTGCGCGCGCCGCCCTTGGCCGCATGCACGCTGGCCGTCGCGGTGTAGCAGAACAGATTGAGGAAGCGTTTGCCGGCCGCCTCTTTTTGGATACGCATGCGCATCGGCCGATGATCGAGGAACAGGCCGGTGTCGAGGTAGTCGGTGAGGTTCACCAGCAGCTTCACGCCGCCTTCATTGACCTCGACGAACTTGCCTTGCGCCGCCTGGCGCTCGTACTGCTTGGTGCCGCTCTGACGCTCGCGGCGCTTGACCACCACGTGGCTCTTGTCGATGTTCAACGCCTGCGGAATCGCCGCCAGGGCATCGAACATGCGGGCCGAAGCTTTTTCCGGGTCGATGGATTTCGGTGCGGCGTACTCCTGAACATGGACCCAATCGTGATACAGGTCGATGGCCATGGAGTATTCCGGCATGTCGGCATCGTAGACGCGGTAGCAGTCAATGCCTTCACGCTTGACCCACTTGCCCAGGGTCTTGAGATTCTTTTGCAGGCGGTTGGCAAACATCTGCCCGCCTTCGCTCAGGCGCGGTTGCTCGACCACCGGAGCCGGTGCCGGCGTCGGTTTGATCGGGTTGCCGTTCTTGTTGAACTTGCGTTCCTGCGGCTCGTTTGGCGCCTGATCGTAGGCGGCTTGCTCACGCTCGACCTGGCGCTGCTCCGGGGTACGGCGCTCGCCGGTGACGAACTGGTCCGGCAACACCTTGATCAGCAACAGCTTGCACGGCAAGGCGCCGTTCCAGAACGAATACTGCTTGTGGCTGCGGATGCCCATGCGCTTGCCCAGGTCCGGCGCGCCGGTGAACACCGCCGCTTCCCAGTTCAGGCAGGCCTGACGCAGGCGCTCGCCGAGGTTCTGGTAGAGGTAGAGCAGGCTCGCCTCGTCGCCCAGACGCTCGCCGTACGGAGGGTTGCAGATCACCAGGCCTTTCTGGTTCTGGTCCGGACGCGGCTCGAACGTCGCGACTTCGCCCTGATAGATCTTGATCCACTCGCTCAGTCCGGCACGCTCGACGTTGTTGCGGCCCGGTTGAATCAGGCGCGGGTCGGCTTCGTAACCGCGAATCCACAGCGGCGGCTTGGCCAGACCGGCAGCGGCGCGTTCGGACGCTTCTTCATGGAGTTTTTTCCACAGCGCCGGTACGTGCCCGAGCCAGGCGGTGAAGCCCCACTGTTCGCGACGCAGGTTCGGCGCGATATCGGCGGCGATCATCGCCGCTTCGACCAAAAAGGTACCGACACCGCACATCGGGTCGGCCAGTGCGCCGCCTTCGGCCGCGATACGTGGCCAGCCGGAACGGATCAGGATGGCGGCCGCGAGGTTTTCCTTCAGAGGTGCCGCACCTTGCTGCAGGCGATAGCCGCGCTGGTGCAGGCTGTGGCCGGAGAGGTCGAGGGACAGAATGGCTTCGCCACGGTCCAGGCGCAGGTGAATGCGCAGGTCCGGATTGAGCTTGTCGATGGACGGACGGTCGCCTTGCGGGGTGCGCAGTTTGTCGACGATGGCGTCCTTGACCTTCAGCGCGCCGAAGTGGGTGTTGTCGATACCCGAGCCATGGCCACTGAATTCGACGGCCAGGGTGCCGTCATTGAGCATGTGGTCTTGCCACTCGATGTCCAGCACGCCGTGGTACAGGTCTTCGGCGTCCTTCATCGGGAAACGCTTGAGCACCAGCAGCACGCGGTTGGCCAGGCGCGACCACAGGCACAGGCGATAAGCGGTTTCCATGGTGGCCATGCCGCGCACGGCAGAGGTGTGTTCCCGCGCTTCCTCAAGGCCAAGCCCGACGGCTTCCTCGATGAGCAGGCCTTCGAGGCCTTTTGGGCAAGTGAGGAAGAGTTCGAAATGATCGGACATGGGAATTCCAGAACCTTTAGCTGAGTGACCGGGCAACGCATTGCCGGTCCGGTTTTCAATCAGGCGCTTTTCTCGAAGAGCGCCCGCGTGGCACGAAGGTGTGCCGTTCCACCCCTGCTGCTCGGGTTAAATGAGCTTAGATGCAAGGACAGATAAAAAAGTTGATGCAATAAAATGTCATAAGTCGACCCTTCGTCGAATAGTGCTTCCCGGCAACGGGAGCCATTCTCACTAAAGGATTAAGCCCATCATCCAGTGCAGGGCCGATCATACCGGGGTTTGGCCAATAAATACGCTAAAAACACACTGTTACTTATGGCCTTAACACATCAATAGTTACGTCCTTATGACAAAACGATCATTCCCTCGATGTGACGCATTGGTTAGAACTCAATACAGGTTGGCGCCGCAATGACGCCAACACCTTGGCTCGTCACGCCGGCAACGAGCCCCAACGGCAGAGTTTTTCTGCCAGACCTCTTTAGAGGTCGACGCGATGAATACAGTCAACAAGTGAGGGCTACACCCTATGAGAAGACTTAAGCGTGATCCGTTGGAAAGAGCATTTTTGCGCGGATATCAATATGGCGTTGGTGGTAAATCCCGTGAGCTTTGCCCATTTACTCTACCGTCGGTACGTCAAGCCTGGATTAACGGCTGGCGAGAAGGACGCGGCGACAACTGGGACGGTATGACCGGCACTGCAGGAATCCACAGACTCAACGAACTTCACGCCGTCGGCTAATTACAGGGCACAACACTCCGACACGACAATTTGATTTTGTACTGAATTAACCATGCGTGTCCCATCCGGACCGCGGGCTCCGGCCCAGGGGCTCCTTCAAGGAGCCCTTTTTTATGCCTGCCAGAAACACCGCGACAAACCTTTGTGACGAGGGGGCTTGCCCCCGTTCGGCTGCGAAGCAGTCGTGTTTTTCCTGGCACACCGAGTCGTTTGGTTTCGGGGCCGCTTCGCAGCCCAACGGGGGCAAGCCCCCCTCGCCACAGTTTGCCTATTCTTCAGCGCAGGGCTGCGATGGCGTCTACCGACTCACGAATCAACGCCGGGCCTTTGTAGATGAAGCCCGAATAGATCTGCACCAGGCTCGCGCCTGCGGTGATTTTCTCCGCCGCGTGCTTGCCTTCGGTAATGCCACCGGCAGCGATGATCGGCAGGCGACCACCCAACTCCGCAGCCAACACTTTCACGGTATGGGTGCTCTTGTCGCGAACCGGTGCGCCGGACAGACCACCAGCCTCGTCTCCATGCTCCATGCCTTCGACGCCTACGCGGCTCAGGGTGGTGTTGGTGGCGATGACCGCATCCATTCCTGTTTCGATCAGCGCTTGCGCAACCTGTGCGGTTTCTTCGTCGTTCATGTCCGGCGCGATCTTGATTGCCAGCGGTACATGCTTGCCATGACGCAAGGCCAGTTCCGCGCGGCGCTCGGCCAGATCAGCCAGCAACTGCTTGAGCGAATCACCGAATTGCAGGCTGCGCAGGCCCGGCGTGTTCGGCGAACTGACGTTGACCGTCACATAGCTGGCGTGGGCGTAAACCTTGTCCAGGCAGATCAGGTAATCATCCACGGCGCGCTCGACCGGCGTATCGAAGTTCTTGCCGATGTTGATGCCCAGCACGCCCCTGTACTTGGCTGCCGCCACGCGGGCCAGCAGGTGATCGACGCCGAGGTTGTTGAAGCCCATGCGATTGATGATTGCCTCGGCTTCCGGCAAACGGAACAGGCGTGGCTTCGGGTTGCCCGGCTGCGGACGCGGGGTGATGGTACCGATTTCGACAAAACCGAAACCCAGTTGGGCGAAACCATCGATGGCCGCGCCATTCTTGTCCAGGCCGGCGGCCAGCCCCACCGGATTGGGGAAGTCCAGGCCCATGACATTCACCGGCATTTTCGCCGGGGCCTTGCACAGCAAGCCGTTGAGCCCAAGACGCCCGCCCGCGCCGATCAAGTCCAGGGACAGATCGTGGGAGGTTTCCGGGGAAAGTTTGAACAACAGCTGACGGGCCAGGGTGTACATGGGCGGGTTTGACTCAGGGCGGTGAAAAGTGGCGGCGATTATAGCCGGGTGGAGGGGGACAGGCGAGGACATGTATGAGCCCTGCCCCACTCCACATTCTTGACGACACCAGGCAAAGCCTTTACGGCGCAGGATTCTCGCGCAATTGCTCGGGCGACCATTGATTGTCAGTACGCTGGGAACAACTCCAGATGAACGGAAAGTAGATGAGCATCAGCATCAGCATTACACAGACATTCACAACATGACCTTGAGTACCCTCACCCAGATCAGTCAAGGCCAACTCGACGGCTGCCGCGGCCACTGCAAGATTGAGGGCCTGAAACGCCGAGGTTCGGGACGCGTTGACATTGAGAAATGCACTGGCCAGTTGCTCACCTGACGGCAGGCGTGCCCCGGCACGTACTTGCAGCACACTTTGCTGCAGTGACTCCGGGTCGGACAGCACTGAGTCCAGTCCAGCCGAAGGAGACAGCAAGGGCCAGCTTCTGCACAGGATAAAGATGAAATCGTCAATGACAGCGCCCGTGGCATTCAGTACCCCCTGGATGACATCCGCGCCCAGGCTGTAGCCAAGTTCGGCCGCGTATCGACCCGGACCGCTCAGCGGCATCAAGGCTCCCAGCTCCGCCAGCAGATATTGCACTGTGCCAAAAGCTACCGTGGTTACCCCGGTAGCGCCGGCACTGGCTGCGCCTGCGTTGTCCTGCAAAGGGAAGAAGGCGTTGCCCAGATCTCGAGCCACCGTATAGATATTGGTATTGATGATGCTCGAAAGCATGGTGCTCGAAGCACCGGTCACGTGCGCGGCAATCAGCGCGCCCATCGTAATGCTGGCCATGCAAACGCGCCCCAGTCGTGACTGAAGGCTGGCCGTTCCCGCGCACTCGTCGCGGATGGCGCCCATCAGACTCATCGCGGGTCCAATCATCGTTATGGCGGCCACCTCCCATGCGCGAGATGCCTCGGGTGAGTCGCCCTCCCGGATAGCTTTCTCCACGTAATAACCGACCAACTGACGTAATACTGTGGTCAGCGCGACGACCAGGCCTGTGCGTGCCGTAACATTAAGCAGGTTCAGCCCGGGCCCTCGGGCGCTCTCAAGCAACTCCAAGCCCGCATCAACAATGGACTGCATTCGACTTTCGCGGGTTTGCTGGGTATCAAGAGCATTCAACTCGGCGGCTCTAGTGAATAACTCACTAGATTCCCCCTCTCTCGGCAAGCCCTCCCCCTCAATGAAGCCCCGCACCGCTGTCGCCAAAGTTTGGTCTGTCTCGCCCTGCCCTGCCTCGATCACCTGCAACTCAATCGCAACCCTGCGCTCCAGGAGCGTCATCCCCGCGGCTACTTCCCTGGGGGATCCCAGTGCTCGCGCTTGAAAACCCGGGCTTGCGATATCAGGAGCGTCTATCAAACGGTTGCTCGCTGAACTGACACGTGAAGTGTCATTGCCCGAAATAGCAAAGATATTTCCAGTTGAACCACCAATCGAGTCAATCATCGTCGCTTCCCTGATCAGCTAAATAAATGTTTACTGCTCGGCCTCACCACTCACTCTTCTCCCAAGCCTCATCCTCCATCGGTTGAAACACCTCACGCATGAAGCCCTTGACGAAGGCGTCCATGGCGAACGCCAGGCCATTGGCCCCTTTGATTTCCTTATAAAGCTGCGACTTTTCCAGACCGTCGTCCTTCAATCGAAACAGCACCTGGAGTGTGACTGCCATCAACGCCTTGGCAGTGGGGTACGCGGGTGACTCTCCATCTGCACCTCGAAGCGAACGGAGAAACGCATGGATGGCCTTTTCTCCCTGCCCCTCCATGGCTGACAGCCGCTCATACAAGCGCTCGAATTCGGGGTCCGGGCGCTTGTTTTCAGGCACGTTCTGGCTGGCCGCAAGCACACGAGACTCAAGCGACTCGACCGTTGCGCGCGCCCCGCGCTCAACCGTGCGCAGACTCAAACCGCTTTCAATCTTCATGGCGAACCTCGGTCGGGGCAGTTTCAGTGCAACCGGCCGAGCGTTCGGCAAAGGTCGAATACAGATCCGTGAGCGCCTGCATGGAAGCCCGGTCCAGAGCGCGCACCGATTCCGGCAGATTCGCCACGCACGCCAGCAAGCGCGGCTCCAGTCGTTGCCTCGTCGTTTCAAGATCGAATTCCAGCAGTTGATCCGCAAGCCTCGCCACATAGCGCTCTTGCGGGTGATAGTCGATGACCAGTTCGCCGGACCAGAGCCTGCTCAAGCGCTCGCGAAGTTCATTGCCCTGCGGCCGACAATGCATCGGCAGCAACACGTGCAACACTGCGCCGGTGCCGGCCGGTTGTGTCGTCAGCCAACGCTCTAACATTTCGTCCAGCCATTCGGGACGCTTCAGCGCGTCTGTGAGCAAATCGCGAGCGGACTGCGCAAGGTCGCTGCGCAATTGCTGCCCCAACGCCTGCGACGCCAGCAAGCCGTTAGCCAGATGCTCCATGACGCGCAAGATGCCGTCGGCATAGCCTTGCGAAAAGGCATGGGCGTGAACCGCTTCGGCGTCACGCCGAGCCTGCTCTACACAATCACGGGCCCAGCGCTGAGCCTGTTGCTGCAACGCTCGACGCCGACGTGCGGCGACGATGTCTTCGCGGGACACAAGCGCATCGCTCGCCACGGGAAGGTCAGTCAGGGTTCGGATAGCGTCGAGCATGTTGCACCGCCAAAAAGAAAAGAGCTGTATCGGGTTGCGTGACCGGCCACTGCCTGTGCAGGCGAACAACCGGTTCGGAAAATTGCAGGGGCAGGCGTTCGAGCAAGACTGGCGGTACCTGCTCGTACCAACTCCACAACGCATTGAGGCCGGCGGCTTCGACCTGTTCTATCGAAACAGGCGAGTTCCCGATCGGCAGGGCGCATCGAACACCCAGGCTGCAACCGGCGAACCGACGTAGAGGCAATGGCAGGCGAAGCAACGTCGCGCCTCGCGCCAGATCGGGCATCAAGCGATAAGCGCCCATCAGCCTTGCGATATCAGGCAACTGTCGCCAATGGCGAACCCATTGCCGTGCCACGGCCGTCAGCGGAGTCGCAGGCGACGCCCACCGTTTTTCAAGACCTTCGAGCAGTATTCGGTTGAGCAGACCGCGTGCCTCAGGCCCGGTAAATTCCTCCGGCAAAGGCAGGCGCTGCGGATGCAGATAGCTCAGGGGCTCGGCGAGAATCTCCGATAAACACTCAGCGTGCGACATTACGCTGCCCTGCGCTTGATTGGCGGTAAGCCCAGGCTGCGCCACTGGCCAACAGCAATGCGGTCACCGCGGACAACCACGAGATCCAGTGCGAATGCCCTTGCGTGGCGGCCGCGGACGGCGCGATATGCTGGGTCGGCGAGCGCCTGGACAGTACCACCGAGATGTTCTCGTATTCGACCGCCGCAAAACTGTTCTTGAGAAAACGCTTGATGTCGGTGATCAGCAATTGCGGATCGACGTCGAGCTCATGGATCGCCACTGCCGAGAGGTGGACGGGCGGCTTCTTGCGCCCGCCTTCGCCGGCCTCCAGGTCGTAACTGACGTGCACTCGCGCCGACACCACGCCTTCGAGTACACCCAGCGACTGTTCGATGCGCTGCTCCAGCGCCGAATAAAGCCGGGCTTTTTCAGCGCGGGGCGAGGCCACCAGCGAGTCGGCAGGAAACATCTCCGCCACTTGCAGGCGCGGCCGCGAAGGCAAGGAATAGAGGTTGAGCAAATCGACCGCCGCGGAAAAATCGACCTGATTGATTTTCACCGCATAGCCGGTTTTGCCAGCATCGACTTTCACCGCAGCAATGTTATTGCGCTGCAGCACCGACAGCACTTCATTGGCCTGCTGCTGATCCAGCCCTTCGAGCAGATTGGGTTGGCGACACCCCGACAGCGCCAGGCACAACAGCATCAGCAAAACGCCTGGCTTCATGAGGCACGCAGCAGGGTTTCGGCAGTGCCTACTGCTTTGCGGACCAGTACGTTAAGCAAGTTGATGTCCACGTTGTATTGCCCGGTCAGCTCCTGTAACTGGGCCAGTACTTCGGGATTGGTGATATCCGGGCGCTGCAGCATCTGATTGATGGCTGAAACGTCCTGCTCGCTATTGACCGCGGAACCGGCAAACGCTTCGATCAATCGGGACTCAAGGGATACGATCGGGCCTTCGTGGGGGCCGCGCAATTCCGTAAAGACCGATCGGCCGACGCCAGACAGAGAAATGTTTTGAATAGCCATGCAATGCACTCATGAAAATGGCCATTGACGCGTACCAATGGCCGGTCAAAAAGCAAGCGTCAGCGAGCTGCCTGGATGATCGCCATGTCGATATCCTTGAAGCCCTTGATCGTATTGGTCTGAGCGTTTCGAAACACCGTGTAGGACGAAAACGCGGCCTGATAAGCCGCCAGCAGACCAGGGTCCGATGCATCTTTCTTCAAGTCATCCAGCGCTTTGTCCAATGCGTCCTTGAGTTTGGATGCACCGTTTTCGAATGCCTCGGCCTGACGCCCGAGAAAGTCATCGGCAAAGTCGATGGGGATACCAATGTCGGCCATGAGTCACCTTTTAGTGTTGTGTAGGAAAATGCCAGGATGACGTGGTCATCTTGATGTAGCCCTGTGGGCCGGTCTGGAACGACTTGTCCTTGAGCAAGTCGTCCTTGAGCTCGACGGTGAAGTGCACGTAGCGATCACCCCACTGCCGGTAAAAGCTGTCGATGTACCGGCGAGCGTTCGCCAGTTCGGAATCCTGCAAATTGCCTGCAACGGCAAACGTGACACTGTCCTCATGCTCAATGCGGCTGAAGGCCAGTGACAGGCGCTGCAACCCCTCTTGCGCCAGATCGACGAGCAGGCTGTCATCCTGCATTTGCACCGTTATGTTCTGGGCATATGGCGCGGCCGAAAGCAGTGCATCGAGCAGCTTTGCCTGTTTTTGAGGTGTGAGCAGATTGCGTTGTGCACTTAGCAACAGTCGCGGTACCGATGGTTCCTTCAGATCAATGGAGTGCCAGGCCAGTTGTGGATCATGGTCAACCAGTAAATGCTCCAGCCGACGACGCTCCTGGTCCATCACCAGCACTTTGCCGCTCAGCGTGTTGTGGCGCACCAGCACTTGCCGACTCCAACCCGCATCGCGTTCGGAAGCCACGAACACATAGATCGCATGGTCACGACCACTCAACACCTTGGCTTCGTCACTGGCTCCGGTGATCAACGCGCGAACATCGGTTTCAGGTGTGGGTCCAGGCACCGACCAGACGCCGACCGCGGTGACCAGGGCAGCCAGCGCCAGGCCGCTGGCGACCCATCCAGACCAAGGGGCACGCCACCACACGACAGCGGCGGCTTCAGAGGTCGCGTCAGGTTGTAGCCCGAGAAGTTCAGGTGCCCAGGGCTGCTCTTCAGGCCGCAAGGCGATTTGCAGGCCGCCGATCTGCACCCTGGTGTGGAAAGCACAGTGGCGTATTTCCATTGACTCATCGAGCACCCGCAGCGGCAGGCCTTGCGGCGTGACTTGACCGGCCAATACTTCAAAATTGCATCCCCCCGACGCCAGGGGAACGAAGATCGCATCCGCCGGGACGCTGGCAGTCAGTACCCCCTCTCCCAACAGTTCCACAGCCCCTACCACGAACAGGGTTGTGCTTTCACCGAGGGGGAATTCGCAACCTTGCAGCGCGCCATTGAGTATCCGTAGAACGCAAGGTTGCGGGTCGGGGGCCGGCAGAACTGTCACCGTTCAAGCTCCAGGGCTATGAAATGAGCGGGCATGGTAGAAAGTCTGGCGGCAGGCTTCATGATCGAATTCTGCTGATCGCGCCCTGCACAGGATCAGAATCTTGCGCCAGCGCTCATGGCACCCTCATTGTCGAGCCAGGGAAAACACCTGGTAACGCTGCCAGACCTTGTGCGCATAGCGCAGGCGCGCGGCTTGCCGTTGAGCAGAATTGCCAGCGTTATAGGCACCCACTGCCGTCCAGTTGTAGCCGTAACGCGCGATAAAATCGGCAAGCACCGAGGCACCGACTTCAACTGACAGGCAAGGATCATCCAGCAGGCGCTGCTCAGTGATGCCCTGAGCGCTCAAACGGGGTAGATGATGGCTATTGATCTGCATGAGCCCGATGTCTCGCGAACCGTCCTTGTTGTAGTTCATTGCGTTCGGATTCTGTCCCGATTCGACATCGGCAATCGCTCTAAGCAGTTCGGGTTCGATCGCATGTCGCGTCCCCGCCTGACTCCAGCACCAGGCTTGCGCCTGGCTCGCGCCAAGGCACACCAGCACCGTTAGCCACTTGATGCTGCGCGGCGTCATGCCAGACGCCGCTCGCTGACCAGCGTCGGTCGCTCGCGAACAGGATGATCCTGCGTCGAGGCTTGATAGTGCACATGAGGCGCTCGTTGCAAAGAACTCCAGAGCGGCTCAACCACCGGAACACCTGACAAACCGGACCAACGCGACAACGCAATGCCATCAACGGATCGCAGCCTGGCCAGAGCCCGCCAGTTCTCATACAGGTCGCGGGCATTGAATGGATTGACGCCGAACAGCACATTCCAGGCAGCCAGTCCCTGTTCACCGACTGCGCTTTCGCAGAGCCCAGCCTGTTCGAGCTCGTCCCAGGCTGCCGTGTGCTGGCCAAAGTAAGCCAACACCACGACATACAGAATCACCAGCAACGAATTGCCCGAGGCGCCCTGTTGCAGAGCTCGACGAGCCATCAGCACGGCCGACTCGGGACTTGCGGCAAGCGCAATGCGCATACGCAAGACCTGTGCCCGTACGCAATCAGGATCATGCCGCAGAGCATTGTCGATACTTTGCGCAGCCTGCGCGTTGCGCCGCCAGAACCAGTGATGCCAGGCATGAAAGTAATGAACGTCTGCCTGATCGGCAGCCAGCAGACAGCGGTGGAAAAGCACCTGGGCCGCCTGTTCGCAGCCGCGCAGACTGGTGAGCAACGCCAGGCGAGCCAATGCAGGGATGTTGCCAGGGTCCAATGCCAAGGCATTGGAAATCGCCGATTGTGCCTCATCGATTGCCCGGCCCTGATAACACAACCCGATCATTGCCTGCCCCAGCCACGCATCCGCCAAACCACACCAGGACAGTGTGTAACCGGCATCAAGCTTCAGGCACTGGCGAAACTGCACCAGCGCATCGCGCAGACTTTGTGGAGTGTGCTGCTGCACGCTGCACAAACCACGCAGGTACGCCACCGCGGCCGGGTATGAGGAGCAGGCATCACCAACCAGATGCAAGCCGGGAGCACGCTGCGCAACCAGACACGTCAATGCCCCGAGCGCCGCCCCGAGATCACGGGCATCCAGTGTCTGCCCATGCAGCAGAAAGTGATCGCGGCCACGGATCAACTCGACCGACCATTGCCGCTGATCGCTCGGGCCGCTACAACGCCCGCTCAAACAGAAGTCCGCGGACAACTGCCCGATCAGCGACCGCACGTCGACGGGTTGTGCATAAGCCGCTATCAATCCCGAGGGAATGACGTGCAATACCTCGCCGAACGCCGTGGTCAACTGACGGATCATCACATCTTGCAGATCCAGCGCTGCCGTCTCCCCCAGATTGCGAAACGGCAGAACAGCCAGCGAAGGCGCCACAGTCCTCGCCTGAGCAGATGTGTCGAGTTCGACAACCGCACAGGTAAATCGATAACCCTGGCCGTACACGGTCGCAATGAAATCCTTGTTTTCCCTGAGTAGCTTGCGCAATGCGTAAATGCAGCGGGTCAACGATTCTTCGGCTGCATCCATCTCGGGCCATACATGGTCCAGCAAATAATCCTTGCTGACGACCGACCCCGCCGACTTCAGCAGCAGGCGCAGTACGTTCAACTCTTTGGGTGGGACGTGAACGCCCTCTCCATCTCGCATCAGCGTTCCATCGCCTTGCAATAGCCAGTGGTCAAAAACGAATGAGTTGACCGGCGATTGATCAGTTGCACTGTCCATATTTTGAAATTTCTCTATAGAAAGTTACTCAAGCGCAATCAAGCGCTGTGGGTGATCAGGCTCGAGATGACAAGCCGCGTGACTATAGGAAGTTGAGTAGGAGGATTCCGTAGGACTAGTAACCCTGTGACGTAGGAAAGTACGACACAATCAGTAAGCTCTCTTTAAAAATCAAGCATCGACCCGTAACCCGTAGCAAAGAAATACGACTCTCACAAAATGAAAAAACACGCCTTACAATCGTAACGGCAGACTGTTTTTAAACGCTCACCCCCACTTGCACTTTCTCACCAAACAACAAATGTCACCGACCGTACGCCACGCCGTCACATCAGCATCCGGTAGATCGATACCAAACGCCTCATTGATGGATATAACAATCTCTACAACACCCACGGAATCAACGCACAAATCTTCCACCAGTCGTGAATCCGACTTGATCGTCCGTCGATCAACCCGCAAATAACCTGACAGCACCTGTATAACCTGACATTCAAGATCATCACTCATGAAACCCGACATTACTCCCTCCAACAAAAAATCCGGGCACGACTCCAGCCCGGACAAGCCAGTACCACGCCCGCTTCAAGAATATTCTTTTACTGATATGCGACAGCTCCGCTTCAAAAATTCAACATAGCTTTCAACATATCTGCAAACTGATTCAGATGTGAAGACAAGGTCTTATTGAAGTTATCGTGATAAGCGTTGGCATTCGAATATTTTTGGGTAAAGGACTGCAATGTGTTCTTCATGCGCTCTTCCTGGGCATTGAAGCCGGTTTGCCAAGCCTGGAATTTGGCGGTATCCCAAGTAACCCAGCCGCCGGATGGAAGACTCTCGCGCATTCTCCATAGCGGCCCGGTGTCGATGACTACGCAGTAACTGCCGTCGGGATTTTGCTTGAGGCAACTTGCAGGCAGCCCCAGCGCTTCTCGCCACTTTTCTGCTTCCGCCCTGTTCGTGCCTCCTTTTCCGGGTTGGGGAAACAGCACGGATGCAGAATTTGGATGGCTGTACTTAGCGATCAGGTCATTGAGTGCTGTTCTCAGCGCACCGACATTCAACTTGACTTCTTTGCCCTCATTGGCGCCTTCAATCCAGTCTTTCAACTTCGCGGTAATGTCCGCATTGAAGTCGGAAAAGAAGTTCGAATAGGCTGCAATGATATGCTCATAACCGGCCAGGTAACGGTTCTTGATCAGGTCAATCAGCTCGAGCAGTTTGTCAAAGAACTCATTTGAAGCATTAATTTCCAGGTCAAACTCGTCAGCGATCTCATCCGGCATCGACATTTGTCTCAGCTCATCGAGAATACGATCTTTCTCATCGTAGAGTTGCTGACGTTGCTCCATTGGCAGCGTTTCGAGGCAATGAGTGAATACCGTTCCACTCTGCTGTATCTGGTGTATCAACATCAGCGATCGAATCTGTTTAGCGTGAGTCGGGTCGACAAACTCGGCAGACGAAAAATACTGCGCCAAAACCTCCGCAGGCGAGCCTTGAAGCGCTCTTGGAACGCCTGCCGGGTACTTGAGCATATTTTCCAGATTACGATTCAGCGCCTTGACCGAGCGCTCAAGCAATTGCGTAAGGGAAAACCCGGCGTGGACCTCGACAGGCATTTCGGCAGGCAACGGCGCATCAACAATGGCATTGAAGTCAGCAGGGACGCTGTTTGCCGGTAGTGAGGGCTCTGCGATTCTCATGCTGTTTCCTCACTTAGAAGTTTCTAAAAATTTCAAGGCGTGATTGAAAAAGCTGCATCACGATGTCCATGATTTTTTGCAAGAGAGCCGCATCGGCCGAGTCTTTCTGACCGACCTCGTCACTCAAGCTTTTCTGGGTATTTTGTGCACTCTGCTGCACGACTTCTTTCTCCCGCGCCGCGTGTTCGGCCATACGAACCAGGCTGGACACAACCTGGCCCAGGTTCATCGACATGGCGCTGAGCGAGCGACCGATTTCCAGTTTCTTCTCAATGCCCTTGCTGCCCATTTGGCTCAGCCAGTCGGAGGTTTGACCAACCTTTTGCGCCTTGAGGATTTCCCCGTCGAACCATGCCTGCTCCTGAGGCGTCAAGGTCGAGCCCTTGGGTTTGAAATCGACTGAAGTCGACCGGCCGACATCATCGAAGGTTTTTATCTTGTAGGTGGCTTGCGGGTCCCATTCATTGCGGGAGCGATGCTGCTCGAGGTCACTCTTGATATTGCCGGCATCCAGGGCATTGCGTTTGTGCAGGTTGATATCCGCATGTTTGAGCCCCAGACCTTGACCCGTTTTCAAGAAGGCGGCACCGGCGATTACTCCGGACCCGACGGCGGCGGTAACGGCACTGTAGAAGGCCGCATTGCCGGACTCGACAATGGCCGCGCCCTGGGCCTCGGCCGCCTCGGCCGCCATCACACCAAAATGCCCACGCAGTTGAGCGTTGACGACCCTGGCGATGTTCAGCGCAATAATTGCAGCGATCAATACATTGGCATGTTTTTCCCAAGCGCCTGGATCGAACATCAGATCGTTGAGCACTTCATCAGGGAGCATCATCGAAGCCGAAGCGAAATCTTGCCAGTCCGCTTCGCTCGGCTGGTAGGCGTCGATGGCGCTTTCGAGTTCCGCAGCCGTAGGGGCCGTGAGGTTAATGTTCTGGAGTACCTGCTTCGCCGCGAGTTGATCGATTGCCGAACCAGAAAGACGCTTGCCTTTAAGGTCCTTGGAAAATTGCTCCTGAGCGACCAACTCGCTCAGCCCTGCATCGTTGACCGGGTCGTGAGTCAATACCGTTGGAGCAGGCCTGATCGTGGTGTGAATGGTAGACATGCCAAATTTCCTTTAATCATTGATTCAAACGTGCCGGGCCATTTGCAGGCTGACGGTATGACTGCGTTGCATGTCGGCAAAGACCTGTTCGATTTGTCGAGTACGGACCTGCATCGCCTGGCCGTAGTCTTCGACCAATCGAGTGAGGTAAGCCGAGATTTCTTCGCTGATTGCCATGCGCACCCGCACGTCAGCCAAGTGCACGGCGGCCTGGGCCTGGTGATGGCCGCTAGCAACCTGCAAACCGCCCTGCACGGCCACATTGCCGAACTCGGTAACGGCCTGGGCAATCTGCAGATTGGCTCCGTAACGGGCCAGGGACACGGCATCGGCGCCATGGGTGATGAAGCCGCGCAACTGGGTCAGCATCTGGGTCAGTGAGTTACCGACCGAAGAAGCCGCCTGTTTGAACGCCTGCATGGCGGCGGGCGCGGCATTGGCAATCATCGAAGACAGTTTTGAGGCGATGGCGCCGACCATCGGCCCAATCACCTGTGCCCCGACCACGGCCACCAATGCAACGGCAGCCAGTGTTGCGGCAATGCCCTGGATCATGCCGGCGATTTGTGCGATGTCCTTCGCGGTCTCTGGGTCGACACCAAATGCCACCAGCAATTTTGTATAGATCTCGGTGAACAGCTTGATGGCTTCCTGCATGACCGTGGTCAGCGGCTTCATGGCTTCGGCCATGAACGACACACCGGTTGCTGACTGAACCGCGGCGTCGGAAATCATGATCGCCGCGCCAATCACACCCACCGCGATCAACACCGGGTTGGCCGTCAACACGCCGGCGGCGATGGTCGCGACGGTCAAAATCGCACCGACGATTTTGCCAATGCAGCCCATGGTCTTCTGCAACGCCTCGGCCTTGCGGACTTCTTCCAGATACTTTTCCGACTCAAGCTTCATGTGCTCCTGAAGCCTGGTTTGCAGCTCCAGGAAGAGTTCTTGATTGACCTCCTCCTTGTTCTGCGCTGCATCACCCAGCAATTCGATGATCTTCAAGCGGTTCAGCAGTGCCAGTGCGCTGCTGCTCAGCGCCTTTTCGTTGGCCTCCTTCACCGAAGGTCCGCCGAGCCCGGCTTCCTGCACCTTCACCGCCACCACGGCCAGTGTCCTGGCGCAGGCGTTGGCGAACTCGATCAGTTTCAGGTGGGCATCCGTCGCCTTTTGCAGTGTTTGGGTATGGCCCGTCAGCTCACTCTTGAGCTTGTCGCGCAGCGCCAGTTCGCTCGCGTATTCCGGTGACTCAGGATCAAGCCCCGCCAGCCGTCCTTCACTCTCATCCAGCTGTCCCTGGACCTGCCGAACCCGTTCCTGCAACTGATCGAGACGTTCCTGGCTGCTCCCGATCTCGCCCTCGGCAGCCTCCAGCGCCTCGACGGCTGCGGTGTATTCAGCCGTCAGTTTTTCATGCCCTTGCTGCCTGGCACCGGCCATGCTTTGCAACATCGCCATGCGATTTTTCAGTTTGTTGACGTCGACCTCGCCGAGCAGCTCACTGATCATCGCCATCAATAGCGTGAACAGATCACCGTTGGTTTCCTGTTTGTTGCCATCGGCGCGTGGTGGTGGGGCGTGCAGCACGGGCCGGCCCGAATTGGCGTTGGCTGCACCGTGTTGGCCTTCGTAACTCACCGACATCAGGCGGGCCAACGCGTCTTGGCCGGCCTTCTGATAATCGGCCGTCCTGGCGACCTGGCTGGCGGCCTTGCCATATTTTTCAAAGGCCTCGTTTCGAGCTATCGGGCCCGAAAATACCGGGTTGAAAGTACTTCTGATTTCACTCATGTTCAGTCTCCGAACAGTCCTTTTCAATGTGACTCAAGGTGTCGAGATACACCCGAGCCTGTTCGCGCAGATCGTCTTCTGTGGCCTGTTCCAGCACATACTCGAAACACAATCTGGCCTTGCCGATCTTGCCCAGCGCCAGGTGACACTGGCCGGTATGCAACATTGGCCGGTAGTCGTTCTTGCCTTGGGCGAAGGCGATCGCATACAGATCAATCGCTTTCTGGTGGTTCTGCTTGAGTTGATGTACGGCGGCCAACCCCATCCAGTAATGGCTGTTGTTAAAGTCGTAGATGCACAGGAAGTGAAAGAACTTCTCGGCATCATCCAGCCGTCCCTGTTCATAGAACTGAAAAGCGAAGGCGTAGAGGCTGTTCATGTGCTCGTCACTGATGCCTTGTACGTCTTTCAACGCCGCGCCACCGAGCACTGCATCCACGACGTCGAGGGCCAGTTGTTCATCTTGTTGTTTGTCGCGACTCATCAGCCACACTCCTGAAAAACGTCAGCGCTGCTGACGACTGCATTGAGCCAAAGCGCGGGTGAGCACGCTGCCAAATTGCGCTCATGCCAACGTTCGGAAGAAAAAGAAAAAGGTGGAAATCAGGCGTTCTCGACTTGCTCGAGCCAGATCAACAGACGCAATACTTCTTCGATTTCCTGCACCTGAAGGAAGCTGTAGCGCTGGTGGGTCTTGAAGATTCGTCGGGCCAGGGCAATGTCGTTGATCACCGGCACACCGACCTCTTTGGCATAGGCCCGTACCGCCAGGGCGCGTTGGTTGGTTTCCATCAGGGAGATGAACGGCAACACGGTGATTTCCGGACGGAAGTACACCCCGATGGCGATATGGGTCGGGTTGGCGATGATCATTCGTGAGCTGCGCACATCGGATTTGATTTGCTCCGACAGCAGCTCCCGGTGCAGGTCGCGACGGCGTCCCTTGATTTCCGGGTTGCCATCCTGCTCCTTGTGTTCGCGCTTGACCGCATCCTTGTCCATCATTTGATCTTTCATGAACAGCCAGTATTCGCTCAGCGCATCCAGCACGACGATCAGCAGCACGCATCCCAGGAACGCCAACACCAACACCAGTAACAAGTGCCCCCAGATTGCGAACAACTCCGGTGCCTGAGTGAACAGTTGGGCAAACAACAGTTGCCGCTGCGTGATCCAGACGATCCACAGCGCCATGGCAAAACTGCCCAGGTACAACAACGCTTTGACCGTGTCCTTGACCGTGCGCAGGCTGAACAGTTTTTTGAAGCCATTGATCGGGTTCAGCGCACCGAAATTGAGCTTCAAGGCCTCGCTGGCCAGCGCAAAGCCGCTTTGCAACAGCGCAGGCAATGCGCTGGTCAACACGCACACCAGCAACAACGGCAGCAATGCCTTTATCCCGACCAACACCAGCATCGCCGAGTACGCTTGCAGGTCCGCGTCAAAGTCACTGGCGATGATGCGCCGATAGACTTCCATGACCTCGAACAGTGAGCTGTTGAATACCATGTAAGTGATGCCGCAGAGGGTCAGGCAGGTGACCACCAGATCCTTGGCCTTGAACGTCTGCCCTTTGCGTGACGCATCGCGCAGTCGCTTGGCGGTGGGCTTCTCAGTTTTCGAGGCGCTGGACGACATCGGCGACCTCCCCGTCGGTACCCAGATAGCGCTCCAGCCCATGGGATTTCATGCCCATGCGCAGCACTTCATCCGGCAGGTGCACGCCGAAATACAGCATCAACACCACCAGCGCTACCAGGCTCTTGACCGTCAGCGACACCGAGAATGCGTTCATTTGCGGCGCGTACCGCGAGAGCAAGCCAAGCAACGCTTCGCTGACCAGCAGCGTGGCCACCACCGGTGCGCTGATCACCAGCGTCTTGCTCACCAGTGCATCGAGCAGGCTCAGGACGGATGGCAGGTGCATCTCACAACCATTGGCCGGCGTGCAAATACGGTAGCTGTGGCCAACGGTTTCGAGCATCAGCAACATGCCGCCGCCTTCGAGATAAACCACCGCGGCGAACAACTGGAGAAAATTTGCCAACTCCGACGTATCGACGCCGTTGGCCGGGTCTACGGTGCTGCTGAGCATTGCCCCGCGCTGGTTGTCGATCAGGTTGCCCATGGCGTGCAATACCCAGAACGGCCAGCACAGCAGGCATCCAAGCAGCACGCCAATGCCAGCCTCACGCAACACCAGACCAAAGAACGCCAATCCATCGAGCGCAGGCAGTGGCACACCCACATAGGCCCAGAATCCCGTCGCCACCAGCACAATGACAGCCTGGCGCGGCACGCCCGTGAGCACGCCACTGTTGAGAAACGGCAGCATGAAAAAAATCGGCGCGAGGCGTGCAACCCCAAGAATGGCGGCAGCGAACCAGGCGTGCAGGTCAAAAAACAATGTCACCGACATCGCGCTAACCCAACGCCAGACGGATGACTTCACGGCTGAAATCGAGCAGGGTTTCGCCATACCAGCCCGAAAGCAGGAACAGGCACGCGGCGACCGCCAACAGCTTGAAACCGAACGGCAGTGTCTGCTCCTGTAATTGGGTCACGGTCTGAATCAACCCGACCACCAGGCCGACCACCGTGGCGACAATGATCGGCCAAGCCACCATCAACAGGATCAGGTACAGGGTTTTATTGCCGGCATAGACCAGATCGTTCATGGACCGCCCCTACGCCAGCAAAGTCAGGTATTGCTTGACCAGCCCGGTGGACAGCAGCGCCCAACCGTCCAGTGCAACAAACAACACCAATTTGATCGGTACCGAAATGATCACCGGGCTCATCATCATCATGCCCAGCGCCAGCAGGATGCTTGAGATCACCAGATCGACGATGACGAACGGCAAATACAGGTAGAAGCCGATCTTGAAGGCGCTTTTGATTTCACTCAATGCGTAGGCCGGCAGCAGGGAAAACAGCGACGGCATGAGTTCTTCATCGGCGGGCAGACCGCTGTCGGACTCACTCTGCACCGCTTGTGCCCGCTCGAAGAACAGCGCCAGCTCCGGGTCGGTGTATTTACGCAGGTAATCCTTGTATCCGCCCAAGCCGTTCTCGGCGAAATTGACTACTGACTCGATGTCGGTAAAGGCCACCTGCTCTTCCTTGTAATAGCCATAGCCTTGTTTCATCACAGGTGTCATCACGAAAATCGCCAGCATCAAGGCAATCGCGTTGAGGGCCATGTTCGAGGGCACCTGCTGCAAGCCCAAGGCGTTACGCACGATGACAAAGACAATGGAAAACTTGATGTAGCAAGTGCCGGCCGCCACCAGAAACGGCAGCAGTGAAGCGAACGCGAGCAGCGCGATCAGCGAAACGTCATTCATCGCGGCATTCCGTCCAGTGAGCCGTCGCGATAGACCTCGAGCAACTCCACACCCAACTGCTCTTCCAGTTGCACCAGTTCGCCACGGGCCACCGGCTTGCCATTGGCGAGCACTTCGATGTGCCGCGCCGCATCGTCCGCCAGCGGGATCAGTTGTCCTCCGATGATCCGCGACAGCGTGGCCAGGTCGATGTCCTGGGTCGCGAGGACGAATTGCAGACGCACCGGCAAAGCGCCGAGGTCAACATCGGGATCGGAATCCGCCGAGCCTTGGGCGCCGGTCGCGGTCGATTGCATGTGTATCCCCTGTTCAGTAAAGGTGAAAACGCCGAGGCATTGATGCCCCAGACAGCATCGTTGCGAACGCTGAATGATTCGCAGGACATCACCCGCCTTCAGCCGTATCCCATGCCTGAGGTGACTCGACCCCAGCATCAGCTCCAGGCGCAGCGGCAAATCGCTCAGCCATGAGTCGGCGTCCAGGGGCAGGCTGGCGGCCCGTACCGGTGGCAATCGGGTCAGCCACAGGCGCCCACGAGGCGTGTCGAGCCATGGCAGTTCTTGCGCCGGCAATTGCCCGGGAAGGACGCCTTCGACGTCGGATACTTGCTGGTAGTGCAAGTCGTCTACCTTCAGCAGCAAGGGTTGCGGCACCGCGCGGAACAGTTCGACGATGTTCATCAGCGAGCACTCGACCGTCAGTAACGACCGCAAACCCGGAAGTGATCGATGCAACCAGTCACGGGCGTCGATCAAACCCCACCATTCCCCACCCTCGCCTGATGCGCGAAAACACAGGTAGCCCGATTGCCCTGGCGGATGACCTGAACCGGCGTCGACATCCGCGCTCCGCCAGCGTCGTATCGCTTGCGCGGCGGCATGCGCCCGAGCGTCGATCCGGCGCAACTTCAGTGCGCTCATGCGCCCTGCCCGTCTTCGGCCTGCTCGTCGTCCGGCGGCTGCCGCGAGCCCTGGCGCTGCTGTTCGCCGTCGCTATCGGTCAGGCGCCAGGCGGGTTCGCGGACGTGTTCCAGCGACACTTTGAGTTGTTCGAAAACCTGGGTATTGCTCGGGCTCAGTTGCAGGTTGCGGGTGGGCTCATCGGCCACACGGCTGATCGTCACTCGCCCGCTGACAGTTCCTTTATTGAACGGAACCTGCAGCAAGCCCCGGTCGGCAACCAACAAGGTTTCGATGATCGGGTCGAGGGCATCAGGTGCCGGCGGCATTGCGGGCGCCGAGGCCGCGGGTGATGCAACTGTCAGCACATGGCGTGCGGTCGGGAGGCTTGATAAGGCTTCGGGCCTTTGCCCTTCGAACTCAGGTATCTGGGGCTCACCTGCACTGGCGGCACGTTCGACCGGGAGCGGTTCGACGATGTTTGATGAGGGCTGGATCGGCCCTGATTCAATAATGGTCGGAGTCGCCAGGTTTATCGGTGCCGACGCGACAATTCTGTCGACAACAGGCGCAACGTCAGCCAGAGGTGACAACAACCGAGGCTGCACAGGTTTACTCAACAGCGGCTGCGCTTGTGGAGGAGACGCCGGTGTGAGCGGCCGTACTTCGTCGAGTTCAGCTGCCAGCTTTTCCGGGAGCGCGACCATCGCCTGCACAGTGATTGCGCGACCTGTGTCCATCAGGGGCCGATGACGCAGGATCAACGGCGCCATCAGCTCCAGAACACCTTGTGGCAACTCTTCTTCCTGCACCGGCAACAGCTTGTCGTGCAACTCATCCATCGGTTGTTCGGTGACGGGGTCCAAGGGTTGAACCGGCAAGGGCGAAATTAAAGATACATTGCGCATCGCGAAACTCCGTTCATCTCTTCGACTTCTCTTTCATCCCGGCGCACCTGCTCCAGCCGTTGCCTGCGTAACAGCTGCTGAACAGCCCCCTCGTACTTGTCGTGCTTGCGCTGCGCGAACCGCAGTTGCTCGCGCTGCGCCTGCAACGTTTGCTCAATCTCCCGGCACTGCTGATCGACCCGGTCGCGCTCCAGGCGCACCAGATTGATCTGCCGCCGAATGACCGCCTGCCTGCGCAACAGCGCCAATAGTTGCCCGTGATCGAGCACACAGTCACTGGCGCGATGGCTGGCCAACAAACTGTTTAGCGCCGCTTCTTGTCCGTCGAAAGCGGCCCGTTCCTGCACCAGCGGCTGCAGTTGCTGCCGGGTACGCGTTATCAGCAGTTCCGCGCGTTGCCGACGGAACTGGCTGAGCGCCAACAGGCGAAGAGGATCGGCTAGTGGATTCATGCCATGAGCCCCTGTAATTGGCCCAGGGCCTCGTCCGGTTCACAGCATTCGCCCGTGGGCTGGCGCAACCACTGATCGAGGGCTGCGCGGCGTTGCAGTGCCTGGTCATTGGCGGTGTCCGCGCCTGGGCTGTACTCGCCCATGTCGAGAAAAACCTGCAGCTGCTCAAGCCGCGTCAGCGTATCCCGAGTCGCCGCCGCCAGTTGCTGCACCTGCGGAGGGGTGACTTGCGTCGCCACGCGACTGACGCTGCGCAACACATCGATGGCCGGGTAGTGCCCCTTGGCCGCCAAGGCTCGACTGAGGTAGATGTGTCCGTCGAGAATCGAACGAATCTCCTCGGCGATCGGGTCCGGCTCGTCGTCACTTTCCAGCAGCACCGTGTACCAGGCGGTAATGCTGCCGGACGCGGTCACACCCGGTCGTTCCAGCAGGCGCGGCAAGGCATCGAACACCGAGGCCGGATAGCCCCGTCGCGCCGGTGCTTCACCCGCCGCCAGGGCCAGGTCGCGACGGGCCCTGGCATAGCGCGTCAACGAGTCCAGCAACAACACCACACGCTGGCCCTGGTCACGGAAATACTCGGCGATGGCGGTGGCCTGGAGCGCCGAATTGCAGCGATCCACCGAAGAAAAATCCGACGTGGCGAACACCACCACGCAGCGTGAGCGTATTGCAGACTGACGCAGATGCTCGATGAATTCGGTCACTTCGCGGCCGCGCTCGCCGATCAGGCCGATGACAAAAACATCCGCATCCGTGTGATTGATCAGCATATTGATCAGGGTGGTTTTGCCGGAGCCGGCGGCGGCGAAAATGCCGATGCGTTGACCGACACCGCAGGTCAACAAACCATCGATCACTCGAACACCCGTGTGCAGCGGCTCCGCCACCGGGCGCCGCTGCTGGTACGACGGCGGGTCGGCATCCACCGGATAGTCCTGTTGCGCCAGTGCCGTAGACGGTGCCAGACGCTCGACGATAGTGCCCTGAGGGTCGACTACGCTGCCGAGCAAGGCGTCACTGCAGGCCAGTTGCAGGGTCGAGCCCGTGGGCACAATCATCGATTCCCTGGACAAACCTTTCGCATCACCCAGCAAGGTGAGCAGAACAGCGTCGGGTTTGAAGCCGATGACCTGCGCCCTGGCCACGACCTGAGGCAGGCGCCAGTGCCGCCGTACTTCGCAGACCTCACCCACTACCACATCGCCCAAAGCGGCTTCGATCAAGGGACCGCTCAAGCGCAAGGGATGGGCCGCATGCCTTTCCAGCCGGGCGTTCATCGACGTAACAGTTCGCACAGCGTTTCGGTTGCCTGCACGAAAGCATCCAGGGCTTGCGCGAAGTGTTCAGCGTCGCCGAGGGCGTGGGCATTGGCCATCAAACGCAGTTCGAGTCGTTCCTGAACGACGCACAGGTGCAATTGCCCGGTGCGGGAAAAAGCATTGCCCTCCAACAAAAACTGCATCAAATCGACGGCACAATGGTTCATTGCACCCGGGTTCGCTTCTGCGACTGTCGTCCAGACCCAGGCATCGCCATCGACCATCCCCACGTTGATATCGGGCAGATTCTTCATCTGCATTTCGATGGTGCTGTGACTATCAAAATGCCCTATCTGGCTGTCCATGCAGCCACTATGACGCAGCGCTTCGCGCAACAGATCGGCAATATCCATTGACATCATTTGCGGGGTTTCCTTACAGGGTTTTGATCACATTGACGGAGACGGTCTCGCAGACTTCGCCGAACGACATCACGTCCAGCTCGCGACAACGCCCCTCGATAAGCTTCTTGATGTAGCGCCGTACATCGACCGAACACAGCAGCACCATGTCCTTTTGAGCAATGTGCACACTGTCCAGGGCGACGCTCAGGCGATCCATCAGCTCTTCGGATTCGGCCGGCTCGAGGTTGATGAAACTGCCGGCCGAGGTTTGCCGAATCCCGCGCCGCACCACCTCTTCGAACTCAGCCGACAACAGCAACACCCGCAAGTCATTACCCTGGGCAAACTTGTTGCTGATGTAGCGGGCCAGCGAGCCACGAACGTGCTCGACCAGCGCCAACGCGTCTTTTTCCCGGGACGCCCAATGGGCCAGGGACTCAAGAATGAGCTTCATGTTGCGCACGGAAATGCGCTCGCCGACCAGGCGCTGCAGCACTTCGGTGATCTTCTGCACGGTGACGTGACGATAGACTTCCTTGAGCAGATCGGGGCAGCGGGTTTCCATTTCGTCGAGCAGTTGCTTGGTTTCCTGCACGCCGAAAAACTCCTGGATGTTGCGCGCCAGCAAGGTGACCAGGCAGCGGTAGCATTCCTCGTCCGCCGGGCGCAGGTGATAGCCCAATTGCTGCACCCGTTCCCGGTCGGTGGCGTTGACCCACACCCCGCCCAGGCGATTGCTGTCACTGCCGCGCACCAGGGCAAAGCCCATGGGTTCCAGTTCCGGCGAGTAGTCGAGCAACCGCCAGTGATCGAAATGGATATCGAATTGCTCGGCGCGCACTTCGTTGATCAGCACCGCCACTTGATGCGCCGGCAAGGCTTCGCTGGCGCGCAATTGCGGCTCAGGAATGCGCAGTCCGTAATCGACGAAAAACTGGCTGCGAAAACGCGCTGCCCAACGGGCCCTGGTCAATTCGTCGAGACGCGCGGTGGGCACCAACAACATCAGCGGGATGGTTTCGGTGGCAATATTGTCGATGTCCTCGAGCAGGCCCGAGCTGGTCTGCAACGCTTCACCCTGCGTCGACGATGGCCGGCTGTCACCCTGGCCCTCGGCCCTGGAGGCCTGGCGTCGGCGTACGAACAGCAGCAGTGCCAGGGCCGCGGCGATGGGCAGGAAGGTCAGCAGCGGAAAGCCGGGCAACAGGCCGACACCCACCGCCAGCAGCGCCGTCACCCCCAGCACAAACGGATGACCCAGCATCTGGGCGAGCATGTTGCGCCCCAGGTTGGCATCATCGCCGTTGACGCGGGTGACGATGAAGCCGGCGCCAATGGCGATCAGCAACGCCGGAATCTGCGCCACCAGCCCATCGCCGATGGTCAGCAGGGTGTAGGTCGACAACGCTGTGGACAGGTCCATGCCCATCTGCCCGACGCCAATGGCCATGCCGCCGATGAAGTTGACGAAAATAATGATGATGCCGGCGATGGCGTCGCCCTTGATGAACTTCATCGCGCCGTCGAACGAGCCGTACAACTGGCTTTCGCGCTCCAGCACGCTGCGCTTTTCCTTGGCTTCCTCGGCCGTGATGGCGCCAGCCTTGAGGTCGCCGTCGATGCTCATCTGCTTGCCGGGCATGCCGTCCAGCGAGAACCGCGCCGCGACTTCGGCCACCCGCTCCGAGCCCTTGGTGATCACGATGAACTGGACAATAGTGACAATGGAAAAGATCACGAAGCCCACCACCAGGCTTTCACCGATCACGAACTCACCGAAGGAGGCGATGATCTCCCCCGCATCAGCCTGGCTGAGGATCAGCCGGCTGGTGCTGATCGATAGCGCCAGGCGAAACAGGGTGGTCAACAGCAGCAACGCCGGAAAGGTCGAGAAACTGAGGATGCGCTCGATGTAGAACGACCCCAGGAACACCAGCAGCGAAATCACGATGTTCAGGCCGATGAGAAAATCCACCAGCATCGTCGGCAGCGGAATGATCAGCATGGCGATGATCATCACCATCAGCGACAGGATCAGCAGCTCCGGGCGAGCGCTGACGTTGCGCAAAAACACATTGAGCATGACGGGTCAGTTCCGGGAAAAAGTCATGAGCTGCCGCCGGGACGACGCCGCTCAATGCATTCGAGGGCATAGGCAATGTCAGCCAGGCGCGTGAACTGCTCTGCCAGACGCAGCGGCGCCTGTTCATCGGCAAACAGCGGCGCCGGTAATTGCAGGCTGAGCCGGCGCACTTTGTGCAGCACCATCGAACGCTCATGGTGCGCACTCAACAGCACGCGCTCGCCCAGGACGCCGAGCAACAGCTGGTCGAGATCATCGGGGTAGGTCAGCACACCGAACAGGAATACCAGCCAGTCGGGCTCATCGGGGTTGTGCCGGCAGATGAGTGCATCACCGAGCAGGCCGCGGATAAACAGGTCATCGGCTGAACGCAGGCGTTTGAGGTCGTTCACCCGGGCCAGCAGTTGACCGAACTCCACGTGCGAACAACTGGGGTCCTGGGCGCTGATGTCGGTCAGCAATGCGGCCTCAATGAAGGCCAGCACAGCGCTGCGTTGCGTTGCGACGGACCGTACAACGCGATCCAGTCCTGATAGCAACTGACCGACCCGCTGTCGGACTCGATAAAATCCCGGTAGGTCTCGCGCAACATGTCTGCGCGCACCGTCATGCTCGCACCGAACATTCTGGCTTTGAGGGCGGTATTGATCCCGGCACTCATGCGCTTGGGGGAGCCTTGGGCAACCACCGTCTGCAGCAACATTTCAAGCCGCTGACGAGTCCGTATCTCGAGCTTTTTCCGGCGCAGCAGTTCGCGCAGCACCAATGCCAGGTCGCTATCGTCGGGAAACAGGTTGCGTACCATCTGCAGCAACCAGCTGTTGGACTTGTCCGCCAGCCGCGCCAGGCTCAGCACCTGCCGTGCCTTGGGCACGGTATCGTCCTCCAGGACTCTTTCGAAGGAGTCGGTCAATGCATCGGACTTGAGTTCGAACTGCCGCCGGCCACGGAACTGGGTCAAGGCTGCGGACATTTCATCGCTGATCTGTACAAAGCGCCGGGCCACGTCGACCGTTGTGCCGTCGTCAAGATCAAGCTCTGCCTCGACCTGCGGTTGCGGATGCTGAGCGGCCTTCTCGGCATTCAAGCGTGCCTGGGCCGCTCGCCCACCGGTGGAAATCGGTGGCAGGATCATTTTTCTGTCGCCCGGAAAAAGGATCGACGCACCCGTTCATGCTGTTGCGGGCTCAGCAATCGCGCGTCCGGCTCAACCGCGGCGGTCTCAAGGGCGTCGAGAATTTCCTTGGGCTGAATCAGGAACACCCGCACCGTATTGGCCGAGCGGTTCTGCCGATAACTGAACAATCGCCCGATCCACGGAATCGAACCCAGTACCGGTATCCGTCCGATTTGCTCGCTGTTGTCATCGCGGGTGAAACCGCCGACCAACAGGCTCTTGCCCTGGGGCACCCGCGCCACCGTGCTGATCCGTGTGCGCCCGACCGTTGGCAAACTGCCGGGTTGCTTGTCCCGGTCAGGTTTTTCTACTTCGTTGCCGTCTTCGATATTGAGTGACATTTCAATTTCGTCCGCCTGGGCGAAACGGGGCAGAACGCTGACGAGCGTGCCATAGGTCACGTGCTGCAAATCGACACTGCGCTCCCCCACCAGCGGGGCATAAAACGTGCGGTTGTTGTCAAAGATCGCCGGCACGTTCTCTTGTGTCAGGATCACCGGACGCGAGACCACATTCGCTCGGTTGGTGCGCTCCAGGGCCATGACCTGGGCGACGAACGAAGCGCCATCAAGGGTGGTCGCTGAGCCGGCGTTGAGCGATACAGTGAATGTCCCGCTGGACTTCAATGCGCCCTGCCAGTTAATGCCCAACTGATTGAGTTCGTCCTTGTGCAAATCGATGATCCACAACGACAACTCCACATGTCGTTTCGGCGTGTCCAGTGCACTCACGAGATTCTCGATAAAGCGCACCTGCTCCGGAAAGCCCTTGACCAGCAGGCTGTTGGTGTCCGGATAGGCCACCACGCGAATGTTTCCGGCCGCCATCTCCCGGGCAATGATCTGCGGTGCGGTCGGGTCCTGATCGGAGGATGTGGTCGCCAGGCCTTCCAGGGGAAACGCCGGCATCGCCCCCTGCGCTCGCTGTGTCGGGGCTTGCGCCACGGCCGGCTCGACCTCGCGCTTCTCGCCGCGCAACAGATCCTCGATCACGGTGGCCAGCCCGGGAAGGGTCACCTTGTCATCGCGCAGCTCGTATTTACGGTCACTGACAAAAGTGTTGTGCACCTGGATAACACCGATCTGCTGCCTGCCCAGCAACAGTTCCGAGCGCTGGTTATCCATAAGACCGGCCGCTTGCACCACCAGATCGACATACATCGGCGGTCCCGACACATGGAACGTACGCTGGCCGTCATGGCGCAATGGATAACGGCCATCGAGCAGCCCGGACCGCTCGAGAAACGCCTGGAGCCTGGCCACGGTCAGGGTCTGCAGCGACATCATCGAGCTTTTCACTTCCGCGGCGTCATACAGATAGATCGCCTGGCCATCGCTGTACCAGATCAACCCCATCTGTGCGCTGACCCGCTCGAAGGTCCGTTGCGGCGCGCGCAGGTCAAAGCTGCCGGAGATCCGCTTGGCCGAGGCAGCCTTGCTGATGATCACCGGTTTGCCCAACGGCCCGGACAACTCCGAAAAAAACGTGCGCACACTCTGTTCGCGAGCCACGTATTGATCGGCATTCGCCCGCACCGTACAGGGCACCAGCATCAATAGGGCAGCCAGCCAGAAGGGCAAAACATACAAGGATTGAACGGCGTGGTTCATCGGTTCACTTGCCTGGAAGGTAGGTAATGTCGGCCAGGCTGCTGGGGGTGAAACCCACCAGTTCGCGAACTTCCTTGGAGAAATGCGAAGAAGAGGCAAAACCGAACTCCAGCGCCAGATCCGTCAGGGAACTGTTTTGCAGACTCATATTCAACAGCGCCTGGGCCGTCCGCCAACCGCGCAATGCAGGCTTGGGCGCCGTACCGAGCGCCTGCCGGCACAATCGACGAAAATGCGACACCGACACCCCATAGCGCGGCGCCAGGTTGGTCAGTTTTTCGCTGTGGGTGCCCTGATCCAGCAAAAAGCGCACAAGCCCGTATCTCTCAGTCCGCCGCAACACACTGGCAAAAGCCTGGTAGGCCGCACTGCCAGCCATCGCCTGCTCGAGGTACCAGCGCTCTAGCGCCTGTTCCGACTGAACCTGTGAAAAAGGCACTGGCAATGCCGCCCAAGGTGCCTGACGGTCTCGTTGAGTGATCGGCCCATGGCCCAGATCGATGAACACCTGCAATTTCACCAGCGGTGCCTGGGCAATGGGCAGGGTCGGCATACTGCCGTTGACCTCAAATCCGCTGGTCACCGCAATCAGCCCTTCCCAGCCCATCGGCAGGCAGCAGGCCGGGACGCACTGCGCCGGGGCCAGACAAACGGCGGACTGGTCTACATGCAGATGCAGCAGCCGCTCGCAGGAGCGGGTATGAGTGGCACGTGTGGCGTGTAGTGATTGGATGGGCACGCCAACCTCCTTTCGCGGCCTGACAATGTAGGCCGGCAGGATGTAGGACGGGGCGTGTCGAATCCTGATGCAAACATGATGAAATCCGGGCTGGCATATGCCTTGCACCCTTTCACGCATCAGCACGCAAACCAATGGCGGAATGCGTACCAGGACAATGACGTCGTCACCCGGCCTTGCTCGTGCAGGATCTGGAACGACGTTTTTTTTGCAAGGTGTGAAATCGATGAACGAACCGTCAGCCGGCCCTCTGGCCTGGGTCAATGGCAGCGATGCCCCGGAAAAAACCGAAATCAATCTCGGTTTCATGGCCTTGAGCGACTGCGCCTCGGTGGTGGTCGCCGCCACTCAGGGTTTCGCCCAACCCTATGGCCTGACCCTGAACCTCAAGCGCCAATCGTCCTGGGCCAATCTGCGGGACAAACTGGTCAACGGCGAACTCGATGCCGCCCACAGCCTCTATGGTCTGATTTACGCGGTACACCTGGGCATTGGTGGCGTGGCCGCGACCGACATGGCCGTGTTGATGGGCCTGAATCAGAACGGCCAGAGCATCAACCTGTCCCGCGGCTTGCAAGCACTGGGGGTGACCAGTCCTGAGGCACTGGACCGGCACGTGCACCAAACTCGCCCAAAACTCACCTTCGCTCAGACGTTTCCTACTGGCACCCACGCCATGTGGTTGTATTACTGGCTCGCCGCCCAGGGCATTCATCCGCTACTGGATGTCGACAGCGTGGTGGTGCCGCCACCGCAAATGGTCGCGCACCTGCGAGCCGGACGTATCGACGGGTTCTGCGTCGGCGAACCCTGGTCTGCCAGCGCCGTGCAGCAGGAGCTGGGGTTTACCCTGGCCACAACCCAGACCCTTTGGCCCGATCACCCGGAAAAGGTCCTCGGCTGCACCCGCGCGTTCGTCGAGCAATACCCCAATACCGCCCGGGCATTGGTGATGGCGGTTCTGGAGGCCAGTCGCTTCATCGAAGAAAGCACCGAGAACCGTCGCAGCACTGCACAATTGCTCAGTGCCGAGCAGTACCTTGACGCACCACTGGACTGCATCGAACCGCGCCTACTGGGCGAATATGCCGACGGTCTTGGCCATCGCTGGCAAGACCCGCACGCGCTGCGCTTGCACGGGAATGGCGAGGTCAACCTGCCGTACCTGTCCGACGGCATGTGGTTCATGACCCAGTTCCGCCGTTGGGGCCTGTTACGTGAGGACCCTGACTATCTCGCGGTGGCCCGGCAAGTGCAGCAACTGGACCTCTACCGTGAGGCTGCCAGTGCCGTCGGCGTCAATGCGTCAGCCGAGGAAATGCGCAGCAGTCAGTTGATCGACGGCAAAATCTGGGACGGCTCGGACCCGGCCGGTTATGCCCGCAGCTTCAAACTGCACGCCATGAGCGACAGCTCGCACCGATCCGCCAGCCGCTGACAGGAGACCACGAACATGCTGCGTATCCTGCTGATCAACGACACCGCGAAAAAAGTCGGACGCCTGAAGGCCGCCCTGACCGAGGCCGGATTCGAAGTGATCGATGAATCCGGCCTGACCATCGACTTGCCCGAACGCGTCGAAACGGTGCGTCCGGATGTGATTCTGATCGATACCGAGTCACCGGGGCGCGATGTCATGGAACAAGTGGTGCTGGTGACTCGCGACCAGCCACGACCGATTGTGATGTTTACCGACGAACATGACCCCGATGTGATGCGCCAGGCGATCAAGTCCGGGGTCAGTGCCTACATTGTCGAAGGCATTCACGCACAACGCCTGCAGCCGATTCTCGATGTGGCCATGGCGCGCTTTGAAAGCGACCAGGCCTTGCGAGCCCAATTGCATGCCCGCGACCAGCAATTGGCCGAGCGCAAGCGCATCGAGCTGGCCAAAGGGCTGCTGATGAAAATGAAGGACTGCAATGAGGAAGAGGCCTACACCCTGATGCGCCGCCAGGCGATGAGCCGCCAGCAGAAGCTGATTCAAGTGGCGGAGCAGATTATTGCCATGAGTGAATTGCTCGGTTGAAACCCTGTGGTGAATGTTCTATCGCCTTCGCGAGCAAGCCCGCTCCCACAGGTGATTTGTGTTCAACGCAACGCCCTTGTGGGAGCGAGCCTGCTCGCGAATGGCAGCGGCTCGATTTCGAGTGTTGGCACAAATCTCGCTAAGTAATCGATACAGGTAACCAACGGCGGTTGCCCCACCTACGACAAAGACGTCGCTCACCTCATTTGCCCTTGGCGGATCGGGTGGCGGCGTTTTTTCGTTTTGGCCCCACAGCACGGGGCCGGTGGTGCGGCCGTAGCGGCGCCCCACCTGCAAGCTCATGACTCCTTCCGAGACTCTTCACAGCTGAGGTGCGCGATGAATTCAAGCTTCTGGAAATCCGGCCATACCCCCACATTGTTCGCAGCCTTCCTCTATTTCGACCTGAGCTTCATGGTCTGGTACCTGCTCGGCCCCTTGGCGGTGCAAATCGCCGCCGACCTGCACCTGACGACACAGCAACGCGGGCTGGTGGTCGCCACGCCCATTCTCGCCGGGGCGGTGTTGCGCTTCGTGATGGGGATGCTGGCTGATCGGCTGTCGCCCAAAACCGCCGGCCTGATCGGTCAGGTCATCGTGATCTGCGCGCTGTTCGGCGCCTGGAAACTCGGTATCCACAGCTACGAGCAAGCATTGCTGCTGGGTCTGTTCCTCGGCATGGCCGGCGCTTCTTTCGCCGTCGCCCTGCCCCTGGCCTCGCAGTGGTATCCGCCGCAGCATCAAGGCAAGGCCATGGGTATCGCCGGCGCGGGGAACTCAGGAACGGTGTTCGCCGCCTTGATCGCCCCGGTGCTGGCGGCGGCGTTTGGTTGGAGCAACGTATTCGGGTTTGCCCTGATTCCGCTGATTCTGGCCCTGATCGTCTTCGCCTGGCTGGCCAAAAACGCTCCCGAGCGGCCAAAAGCCAAGTCAATGGCTGACTACTTCAAGGCCCTGGGTGATCGTGACAGCTGGTGGTTCATGTTTTTCTACAGCGTGACGTTCGGCGGCTTCATCGGCCTGGCCAGCGCCCTGCCCGGTTACTTCAACGACCAGTACGGCCTGAGCCCGGTCACTGCCGGTTACTACACCGCCGCCTGCGTGTTCGGTGGCAGCCTGATGCGCCCCTTGGGCGGTGCGCTGGCCGACCGTTTCGGTGGCATTCGAACCTTGTTGGCGATGTACACCGTCGCGGCGATCTGCATTACCGCAGTTGGTTTCAACCTGCCGAATTCCTACGCCGCCCTCGCACTTTTCGTCTGCACCATGCTCGGTCTGGGTGCAGGCAATGGCGCGGTATTCCAGTTGGTGCCGCAGCGTTTTCGCCGGGAAATCGGCGTGATGACCGGCCTGATCGGCATGGCCGGCGGCATCGGCGGGTTTGCCCTCGCGGCCGGCATGGGTGCGATCAAACAAAGCACCGGCAGCTATCAACTGGCGCTGTGGTTGTTCGCCAGCCTTGGCGTACTGGCCTGGTTCGGTCTGCACGGTGTAAAACGGCGCTGGAGAACCACCTGGGGTTCGGCCGCCGTGACGGCTGCGCGGGTCTGACGTCTCGATGAGCCTGCAACTGAGTTTCGCCGAAGCCAGCGCCATCGGTCCGCGCGAGGAAAATCAGGATGCCCTGCGCCTGGTCACGCCAGGCCCGGCGCTGGCGGCGAGCAAAGGATATCTGTTCGCCATCGCCGACGGTGTCAGCCAGTGCGCCGATGGCGGCCTGGCTGCCCGCTCGACGCTGCAGGCCCTGGCACTGGATTACTACGCCACGCCGGAAACCTGGGGCGTGGCACAGGCACTTGATCGCCTGCTACTGGCGCAGAACCGCTGGTTGCAGGCCAATGGCGGCGGACAACCGCTGCTGACCACCCTCAGTGCGCTGGTCCTGCGCGGCCGGCGCTTTACCCTGGCCCATGTCGGCGATTGTCGGGTGTATCGCTGGCATGCCGATCGGTTGCAGCGAATCAGCGAGGATCACGTCTGGGACCAACCGGGCATGCAACATGTGCTGAAACGGGCACTGGGCCTCGATCAACATCTGGTGCTTGATTTTCTCGACGGTGAATTGCGCCCCGATGAAAGCTTCGTCCTGCTTAGCGACGGCATCTGGGCGGTCCTGGGCGATACCGCCATCGCCGCGATCCTGCGTGATCAACCGGACTTGCACAGCGCCGCGCAAACCCTGGTCAGTGCCGCGCATCTGGCAGGCAGTCAGGACAACGCCAGCGCCTTACTGGTGCGGGTTGATGCCCTGGGTGAAGCGAGCATTGGCGATGCGTTGATTCACTTGCAGCAATGGCCACTGCCGCCAGCCCTGAAACCGGGTCAGGCGTTCGAGGGTTGGCAGGTCGAAGGGATCGTTGCGCAAAGTCAGCAATCGCTTCTTTATCGCGTGCGCGACAGTCAGCAACAACCCTGGCTGCTGAAAACCCTGCCGGGGCGCCTGCACGACGATCACCAGGCCGGGCAAGCGTTACTGTCGGAAGAGTGGTTTCTCAAACGCGTGGCCGGTCGACATTTCCCTGAAGTCCATGCCGCCAGTCAGCGTCAGCATTTGTACTACGTGATGCGTGAATATTCGGGCGCTACCCTGGCGCAACAGCATGAGCAAAGCGGCCCCTTGCCGCTGCCCCAGTGGCAAGACATCGCTGAGCGCTTGCTGCGGGCGGTCGGTCTGTTGCATCGGCGGCAGATTCTGCATCGCGATATCAAACCGGAAAACCTGTTGCTGGGGGACGACGGTGAGTTGCGCCTGCTGGATTTCGGCCTCGCCTACTGCCCCGGCCTCTCGCAAGACCTGCCCTGGGCACTGCCGGGCACACCCAGCTACATCGCACCCGAAGCCTTTCGCGGCGAAATGCCGACACCACGGCAGGACTTGTACGCTGTCGGTGTGACCCTGTATTTCCTCCTCACCGGGCACTATCCCTATGGCGAAATCGAAGCGTTCCAGCGCCCCAGGTTTGGTCTCCCGGTCAACGCCAGCCGCTACCGGCCCGACCTGCCGGACTGGATCGCCCATAGCCTGGAGCGCGCCGTGGCGGCAGCCCCCGATCAACGCTTCGAAACGGCGGAAGAATGGTTACTACTGATCGAACAGGGCGAAAGGCGCAGTTTGAGTGTGCGCCCCAAGCCGTTGCTGGAACGCGAGCCGCTGAAAGTCTGGCGGACCTTGGCCCTGGTATCGTTGCTGCTCAACCTTGTGTTGCTGGTGGTTGCGCTCCATTAGCGGGCAACGCGCTTTGAATCGGTGCATTCCCTCACGGTTCTGCCCTTGCGAACGGGATAAAAGCCAACAAACAAGGGGCCTGAGCGACTTGGCACAACCGCTGCATTAGCTCATGCAACAGACATAAAGCGCGGGCTTCAACGACGAAGGCCGCACTTCCCGAGAAAACGGGACCAGGACAAAGGCGTCCTCGCTAGGCAACTAGCGGGACGCCTTTTTTTGTTTGCGCAAAATTTCTCGAGCATGGCCTGAACCCTGATGAGGCAGACCTGAGCTCCCCGGAGAACCTGATGAAAAAACTAAAACTGGTGATGATCGGCAACGGCATGGCCGGGGTCCGGACCCTGGAAGAACTGCTCAAGCTGAGCACAGAGCTGTACGACATCACGGTCTTCGGTGCCGAACCCCACACCAACTACAACCGCATCCTGTTGTCGCCGGTGCTGGCGGGCGAACAGACCTTCGAAGAGATCGTGCTCAACGACCTGGACTGGTACCTGGACAACAACATCAAGCTGCTGCTCAACCGCAAAGTGGTGGAAATCGACCGGGTCAAGCGCCGGGTCATTGCCGAAGACGGCAGCGAAGCCGAATACGATCGCCTGCTCATCGCCACCGGCTCGACGCCTTTCATCCTGCCCATTCCCGGCAACACCCTTGACGGCGTGATCGGTTACCGCGACATCGCCGACACCCAGGCCATGATCGACACCGCGAAAACCCACCGGCACGCCGTGGTGATCGGTGGCGGCCTGCTCGGCCTGGAGGCCGCCAACGGCCTGATGCTGCGGGGCATGCACGTGACCGTGGTGCATATCGGCGAGTGGTTGCTGGAGCGGCAACTGGACAAGACCAGCGGCCAGCTACTGCAAAGCGCGCTGGAATCTCGCGGCCTGCACTTTCGTCTGTGCGAACAGACCCAGGCCTTGCACGACGCGGGCAACGGCCGGGTCGGTTCGGTGCAATTCAAGAACGGCGACATCATCCCCGCCGACCTGGTAGTGATGGCCGCCGGCATTCGCCCCAATACCGCACTGGCGGAGAAATGCGGCATTCCGTGCAGCCGCGGGATTCTGGTCAACGACACCCTGCAAACCTACGACCCTCGGATCTACGCCATCGGCGAGTGCGCCAGCCACCGCGGCATCGCCTATGGCTTGGTGGCGCCGCTGTTCGAACAGGCCAAAGTCTGCGCCAACCACCTCGCCCAACTCGGTTTTGCCACCTACAAGGGCTCGGTGACCTCGACCAAGCTGAAGGTCACCGGCATCGATCTGTTTTCCGCCGGCGACTTCATGGGCGGTGAAGGCACCGAGACCATCACCCTCTCGGACCCGATTGGCGGGGTCTACAAGAAACTGGTGATCAAGGACGACGTGCTGGTCGGCGCCTGCCTGTACGGCGATACGGCCGATGGCGGCTGGTATTTCCGGCAGATCCGTGAAAACCACGCCATCGGCGAGATCCGCGATCACTTGATGTTCGGTGAAAACGCCCTGGGCGACGTAGGACATCAGGGCCAGGACAAAGCCATGAGCATGGCCGATACGGCCGAAGTCTGCGGCTGCAACGGCGTGTGCAAAGGCACCATCGTCAAGGCCATTCAGGAACACGGGCTGTTCAGTGTCGACGAAGTGAAGAAACACACCAAGGCTGCCAGCTCCTGCGGTTCGTGCGCGGGTTTGGTGGAGCAGATCCTGATCAACACCGTGGGCGGCGCGGCGGACGTCAAACCGAAAAGCGAAAAAGCCATCTGCGGCTGCAGCGACCTCAACCACGGGCAGATCCGCCAGGCCATCCGCGAGCAACACCTGCTGACCATCGCCGGCACCATGAGCTACCTGAACTGGCGCACCCCCAACGGCTGCGCCACCTGCCGGCCGGCGCTCAACTACTACCTGATTTCCACCTGGCCAGGGGAAGCCAGGGACGATCCGCAATCGCGCCTGATCAACGAGCGCGCCCACGCCAACATTCAGAAAGACGGCACCTATTCGGTCGTCCCGCGGATGTGGGGCGGCGTGACCAATCCTTCAGAGCTGCGGCGCATTGCCGACGTTGCCGACAAATACAACGTGCCGATGGTCAAGGTCACCGGTGGCCAGCGCATCGACTTGCTGGGCATCCGCAAGCAAGACCTGCCGGGAGTATGGAAAGACCTGGACATGCCGTCCGGCCACGCCTACGGCAAATCCATCCGCACAGTGAAAACCTGCGTTGGCAGCGAGTTCTGCCGCTTTGGCACGCAGAACTCCACACAGTTGGGCATAGAACTGGAACATGACCTGTTCAACATGTGGTCGCCGCACAAGGTGAAACTGGCTGTCTCCGGTTGCCCGCGCAACTGCTCGGAAGCCGGCATCAAGGATGTGGGAATTATCGGCGTGGACTCCGGCTGGGAGATGTACATCGGTGGCAACGGCGGGATCAAGACCGAAGTCGCGGAGTTCTTCGTCAAACTGAAAACCGCCGAAGAAGTCCGCGAATACAACGGTGCATTCCTGCAGCTCTATCGCGAAGAAGCCTTTTACCTCGAACGCACCGTGCACTACCTGCAACGGGTCGGCATGGAACACATCAAGAAAGCCGTGCTGGAAGATCCGGAACGTCGCAAGGCGCTCAACGATCGCCTGCAATTCTCCCTGTCGTTCGAACAGGACCCGTGGAAGGAACGCCTGGAACAGCCCCAGCTGAAAAAAGAATTCGACGTCATCCCCGTGAAAAACCTGGAGGTGCTGGCATGAACTGGCTGGATATCTGCGCACTGGAAGAGATCAATGCCCTGGGCTCGCGGATCATCGCCGGGCCAAAGGGAGACATCGCGATTTTTCGTACCAGCGACGACGAAGTGTTCGCCCTTGACGACCGCTGCCCGCACAAGGGCGGCCCGTTGTCCCAAGGTCTGGTCTACGGCAAGCGGGTGGCCTGCCCGTTGCACAACTGGCAAATCGACCTGCAAAGCGGCGAAGCCCTGGCCCCGGACATCGGCTGTGCCCATCACCATCTCGCCCGGGTTGAAAATGGCCGAGTGATGCTGGCCCTGCGGGATGCAGGCTGATGGACCGCCAGATCACTGCATCCACCTGCTGTTACTGCGGGGTCGGCTGTGGCGTGCTGATCGAGCACGACGGTTCACGCATCCTCGGCGTCAGCGGCGATCCGACGCACCCGGCCAATTTCGGCAAACTGTGCAGCAAGGGCTCGACCCTGCATCTGACCGGCGACTTGACGGCGCGGGCGCTGTACCCCGAACTGCGCCTCGGCAAAGACCTGGCCCGCCACCGCACCGACTGGGATACCGCACTCGATCACGCCACCAGCGTGTTTGCCGCGACCATTGCCGAACATGGGCCGGACAGCGTGGCGTTCTACATTTCCGGGCAACTGTTGACGGAGGACTACTACGCCTTCAACAAGCTGGCACGTGCCCTGGTGGGCACCAACAACATCGACAGCAACTCTCGCCTGTGCATGTCCTCGGCGGTGGTCGGCTACAAGCGCAGCCTGGGTGCCGACGCGCCGCCCTGCAGCTACGAAGACCTGGAGTTGAGCGATTGCGTGATGATCGTCGGCAGCAACATGGCCTACGCCCATCCGGTGCTGTTCCGGCGGCTGGAAGAAGCCAAATCCCGCCGGCCGCAGATGAGGGTCATCGTCATTGACCCGCGTCGTACAGACACCTGCGATCTGGCTGACCTGCACCTGGCGATTTTGCCGGGTACCGATGTCGCCTTGTTCCATGGGATTTTGCATCTGCTGCTGTGGGAAGACTGGGTTGATCGTGACTTCATCCGGGACCACACCGACGGCCTGACCGAACTGAAAAACCTGGTGCGTGACTACACGCCGCAAATGGTTTCGCAGCTCTGCGGAATCAGCGTCGAGCAATTGCAGCAATGTGCCGAATGGATTGGCACCTCACCAAGCTTTCTGTCGCTGTGGTGCATGGGCTTGAACCAGTCCACCGCCGGCAGCGCGAAAAACAGTGCACTGATCAATCTGCACTTGGCCACCGGGCAGATCGGTCGCCCCGGCGCCGGACCTTTCTCCCTCACCGGTCAGCCAAATGCCATGGGCGGGCGGGAAACCGGCAGTTTGTCCAACCTGCTGCCCGGCCACCGTGATGCCGCCAATGCACAACATCGTGCGCAAGTGGCGTCCTACTGGGGCGTCGAGCAACTACCGGAAAATCCCGGGCTCACCGCGATCGAGCTGTTCGAGCAAGTGCGCAGCGGCAAGATCAAGGCATTGTGGATCGCCTGCACCAACCCCGCGCAATCCATGCCGGACCAGACGACCGTGCGCGCCGCCTTGCAGGCCTGCCCGTTCGTGGTGTTGCAGGAAGCCTTTCGCACCACTGAAACCGCGAAGTTCGCCGACCTTCTGCTGCCCGCCGCCAGTTGGGGGGAAAAGGAAGGTTGCGTAACCAACTCCGAACGGCGCATTTCCCACGTACGCCAGGCAATCGCCGCACCGGGCGAGGCGCGGCCGGACTGGGCAATTACGATAGATTTCGCACAACGCCTGGAGAAATACCTGCGTCCTGGCCAAGCCAGCCTGTTTGGGTTTGATAATCCCGCTCAGGTCTTTGATGAATACAAACAACTGACTCAAGGTCGCGATCTGGATCTGTCCGGTATCAGCCATGCGCTGATCGATCGTCTCGGCCCGCAGCAGTGGCCCTTCCCTGCGGGTGCCGTTGAAGGCACGGCACGGCTGTACGTCGACGGGATATTTGCCACTGCCAATGGGCGCGCGCAGTTCGTGGCCGACCCATACCGCGCCGCCAAGGAGCAACGCGATGCACGCTTCCCGCTGACCCTGATCACCGGGCGCCTGCGCGATCAATGGCACGGCATGAGCCGCACCGGCACCGCCGCGCAACTGTTCGGCCATGTCAGCGAAGCACAGGTGAGCCTGCACCCGGATGAACTACGCCGCCATCGCTTGCAGCCTGGGGATCTGGTCAGCCTGAAAAGCCGGCGCGGCGCAGTCATCGTTGCGGTTGCCAGCGATGACTGCGTGCGCCCGGGCCAGGCCTTTTTGCCGATGCATTGGGGCGACCGCTTTCTTAAGGGCGGGGTGAACAACCTCACATTGCCCGCATTCGATCCTTTGTCGAAACAGCCCGAACTCAAACACAGCGGTGTTCGCCTGGACCCGGTGGATTTGCCCTGGAAACTGTTCGCACTGATCGAGGGCGATGTTCAACGGCATTTTGAGACGCTACGACCGCTCTGCGAGGCGTTTTCCTACGTCAGCCTCAGCCTGGTTGGTCGTGAACGCCCTGCTCTGCTTGTACGGGCTGCCAATACTTCAGCGCCTTCGGCAGAGTTGCTCAGCGAAATCGATAAAAGCCTGGCGCTTGATGACGGCCCGGTGCTGGCTTACGACGATCCTCGACGGGCCATTGGCAAGCGCGTACGCATCGAAAATGGTCGGATCACTGCCATTCGACTGGCCGGTGAAACCCTTGCCCAACACTGGTTGCAGGGGTTGTGGCTCGAGGGTCGCGCGGACCAGCAACTGCGGCGCTGGCTGCTTGCGCCGTTGAGCGCACCGCCGGGCAACCTCGACGCGCCCGTTAACACGAACAAGATCCTGTGCAATTGCAAGAACGTCGGCCAGAACGAGATCTGCGCCGGCATCGGCCGTGGCCTGGACTTGCAGGGACTGAAGCAAGAACTGGGTTGCGGCACGCAATGCGGGTCCTGCGTTCCGGAAATCAAACGCCTGCTGGCCGCCAAGGCGCGGCCAATCACCGTCTTCTCGTGAGGAAAACACTATGAGTGCAAAAGTCTGGCTGGTAGGTGCGGGCCCGGGTGATCCGGAGTTGCTCACATTGAAGGCGGTACGCGCCTTGCGGGAAGCCGATGTGGTGCTGATCGATGACCTGGTCAATGTCGCGGTACTCGAGCATTGCCCCCGGGCGCGTGTCATCCCGGTGGGCAAACGCGGCGGCTGCCGCTCCACCCCGCAAGCGTTCATCCATCGCCTGATGCTCCGTTATGCCCGGCAGGGTAAATGTGTGGCCCGGCTCAAGGGTGGCGATCCGTGCATTTTCGGTCGTGGAGGTGAAGAGGCGCAGTGGTTGCGTGAGCGTGGAGTCGAAGCCGAGTTGGTCAATGGCATCACTGCCGGACTGGCGGGGGCAACGCAATGCGATATCCCGCTGACCTTGCGCGGTGTGGCCCGCGGCGTGACGCTGGTCACCGCACATACCCAAGACGACAGCCAATTGAACTGGCAGGCGCTGGCCCAAGGCGGAACGACGCTAGTGATTTACATGGGCGTGGCCAAGCTCAGTGAAATCCGTGAACAGCTATTGGCTGGCGGCATGGCAACGGACACACCCGTGGCCATGATTGAAAACGCGTCCTTGCCCCAGCAGCGGGAATGTCTGAGCACTCTCTCAGCGATGGATGAAGCTGCCTTCCGATTCCAGCTGAAAAGCCCTGCCATACTGGTGATCGGTGCCGTGGCAGCCTGTGCAACTCAGTCCCTGTGGGCGTGTGATTTGCCTGTGATGGCGGCAGATCAGTCTGCGTAGTTTCAGCTGTTTCACCAAATCGCAGACAAAGAAAAGCCCGGCCTGAGCCGGGCTTTTCAGAGCTGCGAGCTAATTACTTAGCTTGAGCTTCAACCTGCGCTTCTACGCGACGGTTAACAGCGCGACCAGCGTCAGTTTTGTTGTCAGCAACTGGGCGGGATTCGCCGTAGCCAACAGACTGAACGCGGGACGATTCAACACCGTACTGGTTGGTCAGAACTTGCTTAACGGCGTTTGCACGACGCTCGGACAGTTTCTGGTTGTAAGCGTCAGGACCGACGGAGTCAGTGTGACCTTCAACAGTAGTGGTGGTGGATGGGTACTGCTTCATGAAATCAGCCAGGTTCTTGATGTCGCCGTAGCTGTTTGGCTTGACTACCGACTTGTCGAAGTCGAACTTCACGTCCAGCTCTACACGAACAACTTCAGCAACAGCTGGGCAGCCATCAGCGTCAACAGTTACGTTGGCTGGGGTGTCCGGGCACTTGTCAACGTTGTCGCAAACGCCGTCGTTGTCGCTGTCGGAGCAGACTTCTGGAGCTGGAACCGGAGCAACAGGCTTGTTGCCGCCACCGAAGTTAACACCCAGACCTACGGATGGGATGTAGTCCCAACGGCCGTTGTCCAGCTTGTAGTCAGCTTCTACGCCAGCACGAGCGTAGACGTTTTCGAGGAAGTAGTACTTCAGGCCAGCGCCAGCAGTCAGGAAAGTCGACTGGTCACGACCGGTGTGGCCGTCAGCAGCTACGTTGGTCATGCTGCCGTGCTTGACACCACCTTGAACGTAAGGACGCAGAGCGTCGCCAGCGTTGTTGAAGTGGTACTGAGCATTCAGACCAAACTGGTCGCCTTCGATTTTCTGATGGCCAGTACCGTTGTTCGAACGGGTGTGGTCGTCATTGTTGTAGGTCAAGTTCAACGAAACGTCGTCGGTCAAGAAGTAACCGATGGAGGCGCCAGGAGTGTAGCCGTCTTCAACGTTGTTAACGCTGTCGTTGTACTTCTTCCCGTAGTTGAGCTCGCCTTCAACTGCGCCTTGGCCTTGTGCCAATGCGCCGAACGAAGTAGCGGCAATAAGAGTACCAATGGCCAAGCCCAAGGTGTTTTTCAGTTTCATCCGTTAAATCCCCATCTGGTGATTGTGAAGCAGTCCCGCAAACCGGGGGACAACTCGGCGGCAAGTCTATCAGAACTTGCCTACACGTAAGAGATATTTGCGCTGAACTAAGTTTCAGCAATGCCTGCAAATTTCTCACGCAATTTATCTAGAGCGCGTTTGTACCGCATTTTTGTTGCACTCAAACCCATATGCATGATGTCTGCGATCTCCTGAAACTCCAGCTCTGCGACAAATCGTAGCACCAGAATTTCACGGTCAATCGGATTCACATACACCAGCCAGCGATCAAGTCCACCCTTTTCCTCAGGTTTCGGCGTCTTTTCTTCGGACGCTTCCTCAAGGGGGTCAAGACTCAATGCGTCCATCAAGCGACGCTTTCGCCGTTCCTTCCGATACTGTGTGATGCACTCGTTGTACGTGATGCTATATAGCCATGTCTTGAACTTCGATTTGCCCTCGAAGTTCTTCAGGCCATAAAGCACCTTCAACATGACCTCCTGACAGACATCGTCTGCATCGCGATCGTTCCCGAGATATCTTGCACACACATTAAATAATGTTCGCTGGTAACGCCGCATCAGTTCTTCGTAGGCGCGCGTTACGTGAAACAGCTCGGTATGCGAGCGCGCGACCAACTCCTCATCAGAGAGCTCGCGGGGGTCGTAGCGCATGGATAGCGATTGAGCTTTATTCAAAACAAGTCGGGCCGACAGTCAGGTCAATATCCTCCGCAGCCAGCGTCAGCTGGCATTTTGCGGCGGCATACATTAGCAGGGTTTGCCGGGTTAGCGGCTACTCACATGCTGCTCGAGGAGGATCCGATTGGAGAGAGAGACTAGCTCACCCTCATCGGTCAGCAATGTGGTTTTAACCGTGCCGATCTCTTCGATCTGGCCTTCGACCTCGCCAACACGCACTTGTTGCCCAACCTGGTACAGCTCACGCACGTAGATTCCCGCAAGAATCTGGCCGGCAATTTCCCGGCTTCCCAACCCCATGGCCAGCGCTACCGCCAGACCAACGGTTATCAACACGATCACGATCACATGGTTGAGCAGGTCAGTCTTGACCTCCAACTGGCTGATCGCCACCGAAATACTGATGATGATCACCAGGCCCTGAGCAATTCGTCCAAGCCCCGAAGCATAGTCCAGACCTACGCCTTCTGCCGCTCCGCGCACCAGGCCGTTGGCCAGTTGCGCCAGCAAAACACCTACAAGCAACACCAGCGCGGCGCCAAATACTTTTGGCAAATACAACGCAAGCATGTCCAGCGTAGCTGAAACTCGCTCGAGTCCAAGGGATTCTGCGGCAGAAACCAGAAAAATAAGCAGAACGAACCAATAGACGATCTTGCCGATCAGGGTCGAAATAGGAACTTGCAATCCAGCGCGGGACATCAGCTTGGTCAGGCCGGTACCGCCCATCAAGCGGTCAAGGCCCAATTTGGCGAGCAATTTGGAAAGCAAGGTGTCCAGCAGTTTGGCCACGACAAAACCCAACAGCAGCACAACCAGTGCGCCAAACAGGTTCGGAATGAAGTTCGCAACCTTGGTCCACAACGCAGTCATTGCAGTGACGAGGCTCTGAGTCCAGAGATCAAGTTCCATATTCAATCAGCCTTATCAGCAGTGCGGGCAGCGGATTTACGAAGACGGGATACCGGCGCGACATGGGCCGATCCGTTATTAAGGGCAATCATCAGTGCGGGCAACCAGCGCCCCAGCAGGCTGAACAGATCACCTGCACCGACCTGGCGGTTGGCGGTTTTCAGCACGCGCCCCAGGCACGCATCGTCGTCCCGTGTGGACGGTGAGGCATTGAGCATGTCGCGTAAAGACTGTTCAAACGGATCGTGCATACGCACCTCTCGTGATGTCTGTGGGAGACGCGGTCAGCTTTGGTCGGGTCACATGGTTGCCCTCAGACCCAGCGTAAACGTCGGAATAACCACCACTGCCCCAGCGCCACCGAGACCATCATCAGGCAGGCGATCAGAAAGCCATAAGGGCTGGCAGAGAACGGAATTCCACCGACGTTGATCCCCAAAAGCCCGGTCAAAAAACTCATCGGCAAAAAGATCCCGGTGATGATGCCGAAGCGATACATCGTGCGATTCATGCGCACGCTCAAGCGACGGTCTTCAGCTTCCAGGACCAGCCCCACCCGCTCCCGGGTCAACTCCAGCTCTTCGAGATAACGGGTCAGGCTGTTGTTCAATTCGTTCCAGTAATCACCATCGTCCTCGACGAACCAGGGCAACTTGATTCGCGTCAACTGCCCGAAAATATCCCGCTGCGGAGCAAGAAAACGCTTCAACGCAGCCGCCCGGCGACGAATCTGCAAAACCGATCCGTGCTCAGGTGTATACCGTTCGTCGGCATCCAGCTTTTCTTCTTCCTCATCGACAACTTCCGAGAGACAGCTGACCAGATCCTGCACCCTGTTGGTGAGGTACTGCGCCATGCAAAGGATGAGTTCGGAGGCAGTTTTCGGCCCCTTGCCTTCGGACAGCTGCACCAGCAGTTCTTCAGTGGCACGCAACGGACGCAAACGCAGGGAAATGACACGCTGTGCGGAACCGAAGATTCGCACCGACACCATGTCTTCCGGCTCGGCACCGGGGTTCAGATTGATCCCGCGCAAAAATAGCAGCAGTTCGCTGTCCGAAAGCTGCAAAAGTCGCGGGCGGGTGTTTTCTTCAAGCAGGAGGTCACAGCTGAATTCACTCAGACCGCTGGATTTGCGCAGCCAGGTCTGGGTTTGCGGATGACTGCGATCCCAGTGCAACCACAGGCTTTCATGAGCCTGCAGTTGCAAGTCGTCAAGTTCAGTCCGGGCAATCGAACGCGCGCCGCCTCTACCGTCAAGCACCAGGGCATGCACCAGCCCCCATTGCGCGTTTTCTTCCTCGAACATCCGCACTCCTTTAGTCGGCCAGCGCTTTATTCAGGCATTTTCAGTGGGCTTGGCGAGATGATTACGCCGTTGTTGTCCGCATAGATGTAATGGCCCGGATGGAAGGTCACGCCAGCGAAGGTCACGGCAACGTTGAGATCGCCGATACCGCGCTTGTCGGTTTTCATCGGGTGGCTGGCCAGCGCCTGAACACCCAGATCGGTTTGCGCGATGACGTCGACGTCACGGATGCAGCCGTAGATCACCAGGCCTTCCCAGCCATTGCTGGATGCTTTTTCGGCGAGCATGTCACCTAGCAGCGCGCGGCGCAGGGAGCCACCGCCGTCGACCACCAGAACCTTGCCATTGCCTTTGAGTTCGACTTGTTCCTTGACCAGCGAGTTGTCTTCGAAGCACTTGATGGTCACGATTTCGCCACCGAAGGAATCACGGCCGCCGAAATTGCTGAACATCGGTTCCAGTACCTGCACCAGTTCCGGATAAGCGTCGCACAGGTCAGGCGTGAGGTAATGGATCATCGAGAAACTCCTGTTAAAGAGAAAGACAGCACGAACATCAGTGATGACTCGGTCACGCAAAGTGACCGGAACAGCTCAATGCGTCATATCTTAGCCGCAAGCTGGTCAGAGCGAAATGCCCTTGTTAGAGCGTCAGGCTCAAACCGCCGCAGCCAAATCCCGCTGATCTCCCAACAGTGGTGCCTGCTGATCCGCCAGCCAGCGGGTCACCAGCGGCCAGACTTCGGCCTGGGCAGGTTTGCTGACGAGCATTTCAACGTGACCGAAATTGTCGGTGAAACCTTGATCTCGACCCAGGTTGATAAACTGCTTGTGCTCGGAACCGAACTGTTCGAACAGTTTACGGCACGCCCACGCAGGATCCTGATGATCACCCGCCGCGCTCACAGCGAGCACCGGCAACTTGACCTCGGCCAAACCGGCCCACCAGTTTTTATCGGCATCGCCAAAGCGCCCGAACAGACCGAACCAGCGCATGCTTTCCAGGGCCAGGCCGATCGGCTCGTCCTCCGGGCCGCGCTTGAGCCTTGAGCCGGACAACTGGGCAAACCGCTTGAGAATGAAGCGACCGCTCCACTCCACCGGCGGAATCTTCAAAGGCCAGTAGGTGCGACTGACCTGGGTGCCGAAAAACGCGGCCGAGGCCACCACCGGCTCACCGATGTACTCGCCGCCCAGCGCCGCCGCCAATGTAATACCGCCCAGCGAATGACCGATCCAGTGCGGAACCTGCCCGCTCTGTTCACGCACGAACGCGCCAATGGCCGGCAGGTCATAGCGAGCGTAGTCGGCGACACAGTTCTTGCGGTAGTCGTGGTTACGCTGGGACAAGCCGTGACCGCGCATTTCCGGAATCCAGACGTCGAATCCCAGGCGGGCCAGATAAGCGCCCAACCCCAGGCCCTTGGGAGAAAACCAGAACCGGCGATTGGAAAAGCTGCCGTGCAGCAGGATCACCGGTACGCCTCGGGAAGACGGCTCATCGGCCATGCCCAGACGAGTCACAGCCAGTTCGACAGTGAAGTCGGGGCTGTTGCCAGGTTTCAAACGATACACATCTTCGCTCAGATCACCGCGACGTTCGGCGCTGATCAGGGCGACAGGAAATAGGTTGCTGCTGCTTTGCATAATCTCTTGCACAAAAAAGGGCGGCATCCGGAGGAGCCCGCCCTGCTTGAGTCTCTAAAACCGCCACCCCCTGTAGGAGCGAGCTTGCTCGCGAAGAACTTCAAGACACCACGTTTATCCAGGATAACCGCGTTATCGTTGACATCCATCGCGAGCAAGCTCGCTCCTACAGAGAGAGAGCGGTCCGTTTACACAGGATCAAGCCGAAGCTTGACCTTCCGCCAGGAAGAACCAGGTTTCCAGTACGGAATCGGGGTTCAACGAAACGCTTTCAATGCCCTGCTCCATCAACCACTTGGCCAGGTCCGGGTGGTCCGAAGGGCCCTGACCGCAGATGCCGATATATTTGCCGGCCTTGTTGCACGCGGCAATGGCGTTGGCCAGTAGCTTCTTGACCGCCGGGTTACGCTCGTCGAACAGGTGCGCGATGATGCCGGAGTCACGGTCCAGGCCCAGTGTCAGCTGGGTCAGGTCGTTGGAACCGATGGAGAAACCGTCGAAGAACTCAAGGAATTCTTCCGCCAGGATAGCGTTGGACGGCAGCTCGCACATCATGATCACGCGCAGGCCGTTTTCACCGCGAGCCAGACCGTTTTCCGCCAGCAGATCGACCACCTGGCTCGCTTCGCCCAGGGTACGGACGAACGGCACCATGATTTCGACGTTGGTCAGGCCCATCTCGTTGCGCACACGCTTGAGGGCGCGGCACTCGAGTTCGAAGCAGTCACGGAACGATTCGCTGATGTAACGCGACGCACCGCGGAAGCCCAGCATCGGGTTTTCTTCTTCCGGCTCGTAGAGCTTGCCGCCGATCAAGTTGGCGTATTCGTTGGACTTGAAGTCCGACAGGCGCACGATGACCTTTTTCGGCCAGAACGCTGCCGCCAGGGTGCTGATGCCCTCGACCAGTTTCTCGACGTAGAAGCCGACAGGATCGTCGTAACCGGCGATGCGTTTGTCGACGCTTTCCTTGATCTCCAGCGGCAGGCCGTCGTAGTTCAACAACGCCTTGGGGTGCACACCGATCATACGGTTGATGATGAACTCCAGGCGGGCCAGGCCCACACCGGCGTTCGGCAGTTGCGCGAAGTCGAAGGCACGGTCCGGGTTGCCGACGTTCATCATGATCTTGAACGGCAGATCCGGCATGGCGTCGACGGAGTTCTTCTTGATGTCGAAGCCCAGCTCGCCTTCGAAGATGAAACCGGTGTCGCCTTCAGCGCAGGAAACGGTCACGCCCTGGCCGTCTTTCAACAGCTGGGTGGCGTTGCCGCAACCTACTACCGCTGGAATACCCAGTTCACGGGCGATGATCGCCGCGTGGCAAGTACGGCCGCCACGGTTGGTGACGATGGCGCTGGCGCGCTTCATGACCGGTTCCCAGTCCGGATCGGTCATATCGGAAACCAGTACGTCACCTGGCTGGACCTTGTCCATCTCGGACACGTCCTTGATGATGCGGACCTTGCCAGCGCCGATGCGCTGGCCGATAGCGCGGCCTTCCACCAGCACGGTGCCGGTTTCCTTGAGCAGGTAACGCTCCATGACGTTGGCCTGGGTGCGGCTCTTCACGGTTTCCGGACGGGCCTGCACGATGTACAGCTTGCCGTCGTCACCGTCCTTGGCCCACTCGATGTCCATCGGGCACTTGTAGTGCTTCTCGATGATCATCGCCTGCTTGGCCAGCTCACTGACTTCAGCGTCGGTCAGGCAGAAACGTGCGCGTTCAGCCTTGTCCACATCGACGGTCTTGACCGAACGACCGGCCTTGGCCTCGTCGCCGTAGATCATCTTGATGGCCTTGCTGCCCAGGTTGCGGCGCAGGATCGCAGGGCGACCGGCGGCCAGCGTGCCTTTGTGAACGTAGAACTCATCCGGGTTCACTGCGCCTTGTACGACGGTTTCACCCAGGCCGTAGGCGCCGGTGATGAACACCACGTCACGGAAACCCGATTCGGTATCGAGGGTGAACATCACGCCGGCGGTGCCGGTTTCGGATCGGACCATGCGCTGCACGCCAGCCGACAGGGCAACCAGCTTGTGGTCGAAGCCCTGGTGCACGCGATAGGAAATGGCGCGGTCGTTGAACAGCGAGGCGAACACCTCTTTGGCGGCGCGAATGACGTTTTCGACACCACGGATGTTCAGGAAGGTTTCCTGCTGGCCGGCGAAGGAAGCGTCCGGCAAGTCTTCGGCGGTGGCGGAAGAACGCACGGCCACTGCCACGTCAGGGTTGCCGGCGGACAGCGTGGCGAACGCGGTACGGATTTCGGCATTCAATTTTTCAGGGAACTCGGCTTCCATGATCCATTGACGGATCTGGGCACCGGTCTTGGCCAGGGCATTCACGTCATCGACGTCGAGAGCATCGAGCGCGTCGTGAATCTGCTGATTCAGGCCGCTCAGTTCCAGGAAATCACGATACGCCTGAGCGGTCGTGGCGAAGCCACCGGGCACCGATACACCGGCACCTGCAAGGTTGCTGATCATCTCGCCCAGGGATGCGTTCTTGCCCCCCACGTGCTCAACGTCGTCTTTGCCGAGCTTGTCGAGGGAAACTACGTACTCTACCAAGGTGATCTCTCCACTAACTGTGTTGGAAAAGCTCAGAAACCGGCTGCTTAAGTGAGCATTTGCCGGCTATATGGCCTGGACCTGGAAAATAAGTGAGAATGCGGGCCATTGGCGGCCGGCAAATCGCGCCTATCATATCCAAGATTCGTCACTAGCTTAAGGCCCAAGGTGCAAATGAAACGATCTGCTTTCTTTATCTCCGATGGTACCGGCATTACCGCCGAAACCCTGGGTCAAAGCCTTCTGGCGCAGTTCGAAAACATTACCTTCAGCAAAGTCACGCGGCCGTATATCGACAACGTGGACAAAGCGCGGGCCATGGTACAACAAATCAACAAAGCCGCCGAAACCGACGGCTTCCGTCCGATTATCTTCGACACCATCGTCAATCAGGACATTCGTGAGATTCTCGCCACCTCGAATGGTTTCATGATCGACATTTTCTCGACTTTCCTGGCACCGCTTGAACAGGAACTGACCGAGCATTCTTCCTACACCGTGGGCAAATCCCACTCCATCGGCACCAACTCCAATTACATGGAGCGCATCGAGGCGGTGAACTTTGCCCTCGACAACGACGACGGCGCCCGCACGCACTATTACGACAAGGCCGACCTGATACTAGTGGGCGTGTCGCGATGTGGTAAGACGCCGACGTGCCTGTACATGGCGATGCAATTCGGCATCCGCGCAGCCAACTACCCGCTGACCGAAGACGACATGGAACGCCTGCAACTGCCGTCCGCCCTGCGCGCCCACCAGCACAAGCTGTTCGGCCTGACCATCGACCCGGACCGCCTTACCGCGATCCGCAACGAGCGCAAACCCAACAGCCGCTATTCGAGCTATGCCCAGTGCGAATTCGAGGTGCGCGAGGTGGAAAACCTGTTCCGCCGCGAAAACATTCCGAACATCAACTCCACGCATTTCTCCGTGGAAGAAATCTCCGCGAAAATTCTCGTGGAGAAAGGTGTGGAGCGGCGCTTCAAGTAGTTCTGCGGCGCCTGCTCCAGCGCCTTCGCGGGCTTGCTCGCGAAGGCGCAGTGTCAGTCGACACCAATGTGAATGACACTCCATCGCGAGCAAGCTCGCTCCTACAGGGTCATGCGCTGATCAGAACGAATCCCCCGGCACCCGCACAAACCCTTCCATCAACACCCGCGCACTGCGACTCATGATGGCTTTGTTCACGGTCCATTCGCCGTTGACCTGACTGGCCTCGGCGCCAACGCGCAAGGTGCCGGACGGGTGGCCAAACCGCACCGCGCTGCGTTCGATACCGCCTGCCGCGAGGTTCACCAAAGTGCCGGAAATTGCCGCCGCCGTGCCGATTGCGACTGCCGCCGTGCCCATCATTGCGTGGTGCAGCTTGCCCATGGACAGCGCACGCACCAGCAGGTCGACATCGCCTGCCGCAACGGCTTTGCCGCTGGACGCCACGTAGTCCGCCGGCTTGGCCACGAACGCCACTTTCGGCGTGTGCTGACGCTTGGCCGCTTCGTCGACGCTGGCAATCAGGCCCATGCGCAGTGCGCCATAAGCACGAATGGTTTCGAACATCTGCAAGGCTTTCGGGTCGCCGTTGATCGCGCCCTGCAACTCGGTGCCCTTGTAGCCGATGTCTTCGGCATTGACGAAAATCGTCGGGATGCCGGCGTTGATCATGGTCGCCTTGAAGGTACCGACGCCGGGCACTTCGAGATCATCCACAAGGTTGCCGGTAGGAAACATTGAACCGCCGCCCCCCTCTTCTTCCGCCGCCGGATCGAGGAACTCGATCTGCACTTCGGCCGCCGGGAAGGTCACACCGTCGAGTTCGAAATCGCCGGTCTCCTGCACTTCACCATGGGTGATCGGCACGTGAGCGATGATGGTCTTGCCAATGTTGGCCTGCCACACGCGAACCACGGCCACGCCGTTTTGCGGGATGCGACTGGCGTCCACCAGACCGTTGCTGACCGCGAACGAACCGACGGCCGCCGACAGGTTGCCGCAGTTGCCGCTCCAGTCCACGAATGGCTTGTCGATGGAGACTTGACCGAACAGGTAATCAACGTCGTGATCGGCCTTGATGCTTTTCGACAGGATCACGGTTTTGCTGGTGCTGGAGGTCGCGCCGCCCATGCCGTCGATTTGCTTGTCATACGGATCGGGGCTGCCGATCACGCGCAGCAGCAACGCGTCGCGGGCCGGGCCTGGGACCTGTGCTGCTTCAGGTAAATCCTTCAGGCTGAAAAACACGCCTTTGCTGGTGCCGCCGCGCATGTAGGTCGCGGGAATCTTGATCTGCGGTGCATGAGCCATGGTGTTACTTACTCCTTAGCTTGAAAACAAACGCGGGACTTGAAGTCCCGCGTCTGCACAGCTTGTTTTAAACGGCAACCGCCGACTCTTCGAGGAAGTCCTGGGCGAAGCGTTGCAACACGCCGCCGGCCTCGTAGATCGACACTTCTTCGGCGGTGTCGAGGCGGCAGGTCACCGGCACATCGACGCGTTCACCGTTCTTGCGATGAATCACCAGTGTCAGCTCGGCACGCGGGGTGCGCTCGCCAATCACGTCGTAGGTTTCGCTGCCGTCGATGGCCAGGGTATGGCGGTTGGTGCCCGCTTTGAATTCCAGCGGCAACACGCCCATGCCCACCAGGTTAGTGCGGTGAATGCGCTCGAAACCTTCGGCGGCAATCGCCTCCACACCCGCCAGGCGCACGCCCTTGGCCGCCCAGTCGCGGGACGAACCCTGACCGTAGTCGGCACCGGCGATGATGATCAGCGGCTGTTTGCGATCCATGTAGGTCTCGATCGCTTCCCACATGCGCATCACTTTGCCTTCCGGCTCGACACGGGCCAGCGAGCCCTGCTTGACCTTGCCGTTTTCCTGAACCATTTCGTTGAACAGTTTCGGGTTGGCGAAGGTCGCGCGCTGTGCGGTCAGGTGGTCACCACGGTGAGTCGCGTAAGAGTTGAAGTCCTCTTCCGGCAGACCCATTTTCGCCAGGTACTCGCCAGCAGCGCTGTCCATCATGATCGCGTTGGACGGCGACAGGTGATCGGTGGTGATGTTGTCCGGCAGCACCGCCAGCGGACGCATGCCCTTGAGCGGACGAGCTCCGGCCAACGCACCTTCCCAGTACGGCGGACGGCGGATGTAGGTGCTCATCTCGCGCCACTCGTACAGCGGCGCGACTTTCGGGCCGGTGTCTTCGTGGATGGCAAACATCGGAATGTAGACCTGACGGAACTGCTCCGGCTTCACCGATGCCTTGACCACTGCGTCGATTTCTTCGTCGCTCGGCCAGATTTCTTTCAGGCGGATTTCCTTGCCATCGACCACGCCCAGCACGTCTTTTTCGATGTCGAAACGGATGGTGCCGGCGATGGCGTAAGCGACCACCAGTGGCGGCGAAGCGAGGAACGCCTGCTTGGCGTACGGGTGAATCCGGCCGTCGAAGTTACGGTTACCGGACAACACCGCAGTGGCGTACAGGTCGCGGTCGATGATCTCTTGCTGGATCACCGGGTCCAGTGCGCCGGACATGCCGTTGCAAGTGGTGCAAGCGAAGGCCACGACGCCAAAGCCGAGTTTGTCCAGCTCATCGGTCAAACCGGCTTCATCGAGGTACAGCGCCACGGTTTTCGAACCCGGCGCCAGGGACGACTTGACCCATGGCTTGCGGGTCAGGCCGAGCTTGTTGGCGTTGCGCGCCAGCAGGCCGGCGGCGATCACGTTGCGCGGATTGCTGGTGTTGGTGCAGCTGGTGATGGCGGCAATGATCACCGCGCCGTCCGGCATCTGGCCTGGTACATCGTCCCACTGGCCGGAGATCCCTTTGGCCGCCAGATCCGAAACCGCTACACGGGCGTGCGGGTTGCTCGGGCCGGCCATGTTACGCACGACCGAGGACAGGTCGAACGTCAGGCCGCGCTCGTATTGCGCACCTTTGAGGCTGTCAGCCCACAGGCCGACCTGCTTGGCGTAGTTCTCGACCAACTGCACTTGCTCGTCTTCACGGCCGGTGAGCTTGAGGTAGTCGATGGTTTGCTGGTCGATATAGAACATGGCCGCGGTGGCACCGTATTCCGGGGCCATGTTGGAAATGGTCGCGCGGTCGCCAAGGGTCAGCCTTGATGCGCCTTCACCGAAGAACTCCAGCCATGCGCCAACCACTTTTTGCTTGCGCAGGAACTCGGTCAGCGCCAGCACCATGTCGGTGGCGGTGATGCCCGGTTGCAGCTTGCCAGTCAGTTCGACGCCAACGCTTTCCGGCAGACGCATCCATGATGCGCGGCCGAGCATCACGCTTTCGGCTTCGAGACCACCGACACCGATGGCGATCACGCCCAGCGCATCGACGTGCGGGGTGTGACTGTCGGTGCCGACGCAGGTATCAGGGAAAGCCACGCCGTCGCGCACTTGGATCACCGGAGACATTTTCTCCAGGTTGATCTGGTGCATGATGCCGTTGCCCGGCGGGATCACGTCGACGTTCTTGAACGCCTTCTTGGTCCAGTTGATGAAGTGGAAGCGGTCTTCGTTGCGACGGTCTTCGATGGCGCGGTTCTTCTCGAACGCCTGCGGATCGAAGCCACCACGCTCGACGGCCAGGGAGTGGTCGACGATCAATTGAGTCGGCACTACCGGGTTGACTTGCGCAGGGTCACCGCCTTGCAGGGCGATGGCGTCACGCAGGCCGGCGAGGTCGACCAGCGCGGTCTGACCAAGGATGTCGTGACACACCACGCGGGCCGGGAACCACGGGAAATCGAGGTCGCGTTTGCGTTCGATGAATTGCTTGAGGGATTCGGTAAGCGTGGCCGGGTCGCAGCGACGCACAAGGTTTTCCGCCAGCACACGGGAGGTGTACGGCAGGGTGTCGTAAGCGCCAGGCTGGATCGCCTCGACCGCTGCGCGGACATCGAAGTAATCCAGGTGGCTGCCGGGCAGCGGTTTGCGGAATTGAGTGTTCATCGTCAGGACTCGGTCACGGTAGTTACAAAAGGCGGGGCCTGGCACCGGACTTGAAGTGAACACAGTCCACTGTAGGAGCGAGCCTGCTCGCGATGGTGTGTCAGCCGACACCAATGTGAATGACATTCCATCGCGAGCAAGCTCGCTCCTACAGGGATCTGCGTTGATCTCAGATCCCGGTGCCAGCCTCCACCATTCAGCGTTGTTCGATTGGTACGAACTTGCGCTGTTCAACGCCGGTGTATTCGGCGCTTGGACGGATGATGCGGTTGTTGGCGCGTTGTTCGTACACGTGTGCAGCCCAGCCGGTCAGGCGCGAGCAGACGAAAATCGGTGTGAACAACTTGGTCGGAATGCCCATGAAGTGGTACGCAGAGGCATGGTAGAAGTCGGCGTTCGGGAACAGTTTCTTCTGCTCCCACATGGTCTTGTCGATGGCTTCGGACACCGGGAACAACACCTTGTCACCCACTTCGTCAGCGAGCTTTTTCGACCAGCCCTTGATCACCTCGTTGCGCGGATCGTTGTCCTTATAGATCGCGTGGCCGAAGCCCATGATCTTGTCCTTGCGCTCGAGCATGCCGAGGGTGCCCTTGATCGCGTCTTCCGGCGACGAGAAACGCTCGATCATTTCCATCGCCGCTTCGTTGGCGCCGCCGTGCAGCGGGCCGCGCAGCGAGCCGATGGCCGCAGTGATGCACGAGTACAGGTCGGACAGGGTCGAGGCGCAAACACGGGCGGTAAAGGTCGAGGCGTTGAACTCGTGCTCCGCGTAGAGGATCAGCGAAACGTTCATCACCTTGACGTGCAGCTCGCTCGGCTTCTTGCCGTGCAGCAGGTGCAGGAAGTGGCCACCGATGGACTGCTCGTCGCTCACGCACTCGATGCGCTTGCCTTCGTGGCTGAAGCGATACCAGTAGGTCATGATCGCCGGGAATGCGGCCAGCAGACGGTCGGTCTTGTCGTGCTGCTCGGAGAAGTTGTTTTCAGGCTCCAGGTTGCCCAGGAACGAGCAGCCAGTGCGCATCACGTCCATCGGGTGGGCGTCGGCGGGGATGCGTTCCAGTACTTCTTTCAGCGCTTGCGGCAGGTCACGCAGCTTGCTCAGCTTGGTGATATAGGCGCTCAGTTGCGCCTTGCTCGGCAGTTCGCCGTACAGCAGCAGATAGGCGACTTCTTCGAACTGTGCGTCAGCCGCCAGTTCACGAACGTCATAACCACGATAGGTCAGACCGGCACCCGACTGGCCCACGGTGGACAGTGCGGTTTGCCCGGCTACCTGGCCACGGAGCCCGGCGCCACTGAGTACTTTTGCTTCGGCCATTTTTTGTCTCCAGCATTCTTGAATTTATTAGGGAAACCTCCTCCTGTAGGAGCGAGCTTGCTCGCGATGGTGGACGCTACACCGCGGGATAACAGGTTTCCCGCGTTATCGTTGACGTCCATCGCGAGCAAGCTCGCTCCTACAGGTACAGGGTTAGGTTCAGCCTTTCTTTTGGGCAAACAACGCATCGAGCTTCTGCTCGAAGGTGTGGTAGTCGATGCGATCGTAAAGCTCCATGCGAGTTTGCATGGTGTCGATGACGTTCTGTTGCGTGCCATCGCGACGGATTGCGGTGTAGACGTTTTCCGCGGCCTTGTTCATGGCGCGGAACGCCGACAGCGGGTACAGCACCAGGGATACATCCGCTCCAGCAAGCTGCTCGGTGGTGTACAGCGGGGTCGCGCCGAATTCGGTGATGTTGGCCAGGATCGGCGCTTTCACGCGGCTGGCGAACAGTTTGTACATTTCAAGTTCAGTGATGGCTTCCGGGAACACCATGTCGGCGCCGGCCTCGATGCACGCGGCGGCGCGATCCAGGGCAGACTCCAGGCCTTCCACCGCCAGGGCGTCGGTACGGGCCATGATCACGAAGCTGTCATCGGTACGCGCATCGACGGCGGCCTTGATGCGGTCGACCATTTCCTGCTGGGTCACGATTTCCTTGTTAGGGCGGTGACCGCAACGCTTGGCGCCGACCTGGTCTTCGATGTGAATCGCCGCCGCACCGAACTTGATCATCGACTTGACGGTGCGAGCGACGTTGAACGCCGAAGAACCGAAACCGGTGTCCACGTCCACCAGCAGCGGCAGGTCGCAAACGTCGGTGATACGGCGCACGTCAGTCAGCACGTCATCCAGACCGGTGATGCCCAGGTCAGGCACGCCCAGGGAGCCGGCAGCCACCCCACCACCCGACAGGTAGATCGCCTTGAAACCGGCGCGCTTGGCCAGCAGCGCATGATTGGCGTTGATCGCGCCGACCACTTGCAATGGATGCTCGCTGGCGACCGCATCGCGGAAACGCTGGCCTGGAGTGCTCTTGTTCAAACTCATGACTCACCTCGTTTGGCTGTCGGGTTAGCGCCGTCCTGGTAATGACGGGCGATGTTGCGTTTGGAGGCGCCGATGTGACGACGCATCAACAACTCGGCCAGTTCACCGTCACGGTCGGCGATGGCATCGAGAATTCGGTGGTGCTCGGCAAACGCCTGGTGCGGGCGATTGGGCGTGGTGGAAAACTGGATGCGGTACATGCGCACCAGTTGATACAGCTCGCCACAGAGCATTTGGGTCAGCGTGCGGTTGCCACTGCCCTGGATGATTCGGTAGTGGAAGTCGAAATCGCCTTCCTGCTGGTAGTAGCCCCGACCGGCCTGAAACGCCTCATCGCGCTCGTGGGTTTCCAGGACCCGACGCAGCTCGTCGATTTCTTCGAGGCTCATGCGCTCGGCGGCCAGGCGACAGGCCATCCCTTCGAGAGATTCGCGGATTTCGTATAGCTCGATCAATTCGGCGTGATTGAGCGACACCACCCGTGCGCCGACATGCGGCACGCGAACCAGCAGGCGCTGGCCTTCCAGACGGTGGATGGCTTCGCGCAACGGGCCTCGGCTGATGCCATAGGTGCGCGCCAGTTCCGGTTCGGAGATTTTGCTGCCCGGGGCGATATCGCCTTTGACGATAGCCGCCTGAATGCGGCGGAAGACGTTCTCGGAAAGCGTCTCCGTATCGTCTTGCGTAGAAACCGGGGGATCGAGTTGATCCAGCATATTGTCGACACCTTGTAAGCTAGTGCCGTAAAAACTAACGAATACAGGTGTTGCAGTCAAAGGATAAATAGATATTGTCGACAATCTTCTGATAACTGGTTGCACCATAACGAAGCAACCCGTCTATTTATAGCCACCGGCCAGCGCTGGCGCCATCAAACCACCGTGCTAGAATGCCGCCCGCATTTGTTTGTCACATCTGCACTGTCTGTCATAAAACCCTGATAGGCATACGAGGGAGCTTGCGCAGCGATGCCAGGGCCTTGAATCAAGTCGGACCGCTGCGCACCAGGATTTATGAGACTCAAGCCCTTCCCTACCATTCTTTATTTCTTATGTTTGCCCGGCTTCGCAATGGCCGGGGAAAAGACCGTGTATGGCCTGAATGAGTACGCATCGCTCAATGGCATCGATCTGGAAGTGGCGGCCAAGCTCGACACCGGGGCGAAAACCGCTTCCCTGAGTGCACGGGATATCAAACGCTTCAAACGCAACGGCGAGTCGTGGGTGCGCTTTTACCTGGCCATCGACGCCGCCCACTCGCACCCGATCGAACGCCCGCTGGCCCGTGTCAGCAAGATCAAGCGCCGGGCCGGCGACTACGACCCGGAAGAAGGCAAGAAGTACACCGCCCGCCCGGTGATCGAACTGGACATCTGCATGGGCTCGGCCCTGCGCAGCATCGAAGTGAACCTGACCGATCGCAGCGCATTCCAATACCCGCTACTGATTGGCTCCGAAGCGCTCAAACGCTTCGATGCACTGGTCGACCCCAGCCTTAAATATGCTGCCGGCAAACCCGCCTGCACCACCGACGCTCATACCGCCGAGTAATTCAAATGCGCTCTCTTACCCTTCATCTGAAACTGCTGATCGCCATCCTGGTGGTGCTGGGCATTTCAGTTACGGCCTATCAGATCTTCGTGCTGGGCATCCCGGTGACCGAAGACGCCACTGACGACCTGTGGAACATCGACGCCAAGGTCGAGTTCGTCGCCAGCGCCAAGGACCCGGTCAAGATCCAGATGTTCGTGCCGCCGCTGAGCCGCGACTTCGTCAGCCTCAACGAAAGCTTCATCTCCAATAACTACGGCGTGGCCGTGAACCGGGTCGACGGCAACCGCAAGGTCACCTGGTCGGCACGCCGGGCCAAAGGCAATCAGACGCTGTATTACCGCCTGGTACTGACCAAGCGTTACTCCGGTGAGAAAGCCAAGATCAAAGGCCCGACCTTCCGTGACAGCGTCGCCATCGAGGGCCCGGAAAAAATCGCCGCCGAAGCGCTGCTCGCCCCTATTCGCCAGCACTCGGCCGACGTCGAAACCTTCGTCGGCGAAGCGATCAAGCGCGTCAGCAACGTCAACGACGACAACGTGAAACTGTTGCTGGCCGGTGATCCGTCCACCGCGCACAAGGCGAAAATCGTAGAGCTGCTGCTGTCCATCGCCCACGTGCCGATCGAGAAGGTCCACACCATCCGCCTGGTGGCCGACCAGCCACAAACACCGGAACTCTGGTTGCGCAGCTTCAACGGCACCGACTGGCTGTACTTCAACCCTGAAACCGGCGAACAAGGCCTGCCGACCGACCGCCTGCTGTGGTGGACCGGCGACGAAAACCTGATCACCGTCGATGGCGGCAAGAAAGCCAACGTGACCTTCAGCCTGAACAACAGCGAAATGAACGCCATTCGCCTGGCCAAGCTGACCGACGAAAACACCGATGCCAACTTCCTCGAGTACTCGTTGTACGGTCTGCCGCTGCAAACCCAGCAGACCTTCATGATCATGGTGATGATCCCGATCGGCGTTCTGGTGATCCTGATCCTGCGCAACCTGGTCGGCATCCAGACACTGGGTACCTTCACTCCGGTGCTGATCGCCCTGGCCTTCCGCGAAACCCAGCTCGGCTTCGGCATCGTGCTGTTTACCATCATCACGGCGCTGGGGCTGTCGCTACGCTCCTACCTCGAACACCTGAAGCTGCAAATGCTGCCGAGGCTGTCGGTGGTACTGACGTTCGTGGTGGTGCTGATTGCGGCGATCAGCCTGTTCAGCCACAAACTCGGCCTGGAGCGCGGCTTGTCGGTGGCGCTGTTCCCGATGGTGATCCTGACCATGACTATCGAACGCCTGTCGATCACCTGGGAAGAACGTGGCGGCGGCCATGCCATGAAAGTGGCCATCGGCACGCTGTTCGCCGCGTCCCTGGCGCACCTGATCATGACCGTTCCGGAACTGGTGTACTTCGTGTTCACTTTCCCGGCAATCCTGCTGATCCTGGTGGGCTTCATGCTGGCCATGGGTCGTTATCGCGGGTATCGCCTGACCGAACTGGTGCGTTTCAAGGCTTTCCTGAAGAAGGCTGACGCCTGATGTTCGGCTTGTGGAAGACCTGGAAGGCCCTGGAAGCCCGGGGCATCATGGGGATCAATCGGCGCAACGCAGACTACGTGCTCAAGTACAACAAACGCAGCCTGTACCCGATCGTCGATGACAAGATCATCACCAAGGAGCGCGCCATCGCCGCCGGCATCCATGTGCCCGAGCTGTATGGCGTGATTTCCACCGAGAAGGAAATCGACAATCTCGAGGCGATCATCGGTGGACGCAACGATTTCGTGATCAAACCGGCCCAGGGCGCCGGTGGCGACGGCATCCTGGTGATTGCCGACCGCTTCGAGGGACGGTACCGCACGGTGTCCGGCAAGATCATCAGCCACGAAGAAATCGAACACCAGGTTTCCAGCATCCTGACCGGCCTGTACTCCCTGGGCGGTCACCGCGATCGGGCGCTGATTGAGTACCGCGTGATTCCGGACCAGATTTTCAAGAGCATCAGTTACGAAGGCGTGCCGGATATTCGCATCATTGTGTTGATGGGCTACCCGGTCATGGCCATGTTGCGCCTGCCGACGCGCCAGTCCAACGGCAAGGCCAACCTGCACCAGGGCGCCATCGGTGTCGGTGTGGACCTGGCCACCGGCCTGACCCTGCGCGGCACCTGGCTGAACAACATCATCAACAAACACCCGGACACCACCAACGCGGTGGATGGCGTGCAACTGCCCTACTGGGACGGTTTCATGAAACTCGCCGCGGGCTGTTATGAGTTGTGCGGGTTGGGCTATATCGGTGTCGACATGGTCCTGGACCAGGAAAAAGGCCCGCTGATTCTGGAGCTCAACGCCCGTCCGGGCTTGAACATTCAGATTGCCAACGATTGCGGGCTGACGCTGCGAACCCATGCCGTCGAGGCTCGCCTGGAAGAACTGAAGGCTCGCGGCGTGACCGAAACCGTCGAGGAACGCATAGCGTTTGTACAGGAGATGTTTGGGCATATTCCTGCGGTTGAGGGTTGATCCCTTGTGGCGAGGGGGCTTGCCCCCGTTGGGTTGCGAAGCAACCCCAAAAACCATCCGACTCAAGAGTATCAGGCAGACCGTGCCAGCCGATTTCACGACTGCTGCGCAGCCGAACAGGGGCAACCCCCCTCGCCACAGGTTTCATACAGCCGCTGCAAACTTAGCTCTTTCCGACATCCCTCTAGGACCAAATCCTACAGAGGACTACAATCGCCACCCCGCCTCGATGGCTGATCTCCCCCGCCCATGTTGACCTGTTCCGTACACCCGCTGCCCTATCGCGCCAACCCCGCCCAATACTTCGCGGCGATTCGCCACGCCCCCGGTGCCGTGCTGCTCGACAGCGGTCGCCCTAGTGCCGACCGGGGCCGCTATGACCTGCTCAGCGCCTGGCCGCTGGAACAACTGACGGTATCGCCCGACGAAAGCGGCGATGATTTCCTGCAACGCCTGCGCGATAACCTGACACGCCTGGGCGAAGCCTCTCTGCCAGCACCTTATGAGTTGCCGTTTGCCGGCGGGCTGATCGGCTACCTGAGTTACGATTTCGGCCGACATCTGGAGCGCCTACCGAGCCAGGCCCGAGATGACCTGCAACTGCCTGACGCGCGTTTCGGCCTGTACGGCTGGGCATTGATCAGCGACCACCTTTCGCTGACCAGCCAGTTGGTGTTCCATCCGACACTGCCTGCCAGCGAACGTCAGCGCCTGATCGACCTGTTCAGCCAACCGACACTTGAAGCGGTCGCGCCCTTCAAACTGCTCACCCCGATGACTGCCGATTTGAGCGCAGGCGAGTATCAGCAGGCCATCGAGCGCATCCAGCAGTACATTCAGGCCGGTGACTGCTATCAGGTCAACTTCGCCCAACGGTTTCGCGCGGCCTGCCAGGGTGATTCGTGGGCCGCTTACTGCGCATTGCGCGCAGCGTGCCCGACGCCTTTTTCCGGCTTCCAGAGCTTGCCTGACGGCAACGCTGTCCTCAGCCTGTCGCCGGAACGCTTCGTCAAAGTCAGCCAGGGCCATGTGGAAACCCGCCCGATCAAGGGCACTCGACCTCGTGGACTGACGCCTGAGCAAGACGCCGCGAACGCCGCCGAACTGCTGGCCAGCCCCAAGGACCGCGCGGAAAACCTGATGATCGTCGATCTGCTGCGCAATGACCTCGGCCGGACCTGCCGCACAGGTTCAGTTCGGGTGCCGGAATTGTTCAGCCTGGAAAGCTATCCAAACGTGCATCACCTGGTGAGCAGCGTCACCGGCGAACTGGCGGATGACCGCGATGCCCTGGACCTGATTGCCGGCAGTTTCCCCGGCGGCTCGATTACCGGCGCGCCAAAGATTCGGGCGATGCAGATCATCGACGAACTGGAGCCGACCCGACGCGGGCTGTATTGCGGTTCTTTGCTGTACCTGGACGTGCGCGGCGAGATGGACAGCTCGATCGCGATTCGCAGCTTACTGGTCAAGGATGGCCAGGTCTGTTGCTGGGGCGGCGGCGGGATTGTCGCGGATTCCGAATGGCAGGCCGAGTATCAGGAGTCGATCACCAAGGTGAAGGTGCTGCTCGATACGCTGCAAAACCTGTAACGCAGGACTTTGTGGCGAGGGGGCTTGCCCCCGCTGGGTCGCGAAGCGACCCCAATACCTAAGACCGCGCATCCCCAGATAGAACACGTGTACCGGTTTGCGACTGCTGCGCAGCCGAACGGGGGCAAGCCCCCTCGCCACAGGGGATCGAGTTACAGGCTCAAGGTCCGGTTCGAAGCCTTGATGAACGCCTGCTTCAACGCCTCAAACGTGTGCACCGCCGGGAACTGCGGGAACTCTGCAATCACGTTATCCGGCGCATGGAACAGAATCCCGGCATCGGCCTCACCCAGCATCGTGGTGTCGTTGTAGGAATCCCCCGCCGCGATCACCCGGTAGTAGAGGCTCTTGAAGGCCAGGACCGACTGACGTTTTGGATCTTTCTGACGCAGCTGGTAGCCAGTGACTCGCCCGCTGTCGTCGGTAATCAGGCGATGGCAGAGCAAGGTCGGGAATCCCAGTTGGCGCATCAGCGGCTGGGAGAACTCATAGAAAGTGTCCGACAGGATCACCACCTGGAAGCGCTCGCGCAGCCAGTCGACGAACTCGATCGCACCGTCCAGCGGCTTGAGCGTAGCGATCACTTCCTGGATGTCGGAGAGCTTCAGGCCGTGCTCGTCGAGAATCCGCAGGCGCTGCTTCATCAGTACGTCGTAGTCGGGAATGTCCCGGGTGGTGGCCCTGAGGGATTCGATCCCGGTTTTTTCGGCAAAGGCGATCCAGATTTCCGGGACCAGCACACCTTCAAGATCCAGACAGGCAATTTCCACAAGACACTCCCATTTGTATTGATTATTGAGTCGAGCGAGCAAAAAGACTGCCGAACTCTAGCGACTCGGGCCTGCCTGCGCAACGCAGAGGATGCCCCGGCCCATGCAGCTTTTTGTTACCATCGGCCCCATATAGAGCGCCCAGCGCCACCGACCTGTAGGAAGCCGCCCTGATGAGCCCAACGTTCGACGTCGTGGAACTCGCCACGACCTATGCCAACAAATCCGCCCAGGACATCCTGAAACTCGCGTTTGCCGAGTTCGGCGATGACCTGTGGATATCTTTCAGCGGCGCCGAGGACGTGGTGCTGGTGGACATGGCCTGGAAGCTGAACAAGAACGTCAAGGTGTTCAGCCTCGACACCGGCCGCCTGCACCCCGAGACCTACCGTTTTATCGATCAGGTGCGCGAGCACTACAAGATCGACATCGAGTTGGTGTCGCCGGACTACACCAAACTCGAACCCTTCGTGAAGGAAAAAGGCCTGTTCAGCTTCTACAAGGACGGCCATGGCGAATGCTGCGGCATCCGCAAGATCGAGCCTCTGCGTCGCAAGCTGTCCGGCGTAAAGGCCTGGGCCACCGGCCAGCGCCGGGACCAGAGCCCCGGCACCCGCAGCGCCGTCGCGGTGATGGAAATCGACACCGCGTTCTCCACACCGGAACGCACCCTGTACAAGTTCAACCCGCTGGCACAAATGACCAGCGAAGAGATCTGGGGCTACATCCGCATGCTGGAGCTGCCGTACAACAGCCTGCATGAACGCGGCTTCATCAGCATCGGCTGCGAACCCTGCACCCGCCCGGTACTGCCGAACCAGCATGAGCGTGAAGGCCGCTGGTGGTGGGAAGAAGCGACGCAGAAGGAATGCGGGCTGCATGCAGGGAATATCATCAGCAAATCCAAAGCCTAAGCCCACTGTAGGAGCGAGCCTGGTCGCGATGAACCCGAGAACGCAGCGGGGTATCTGGCACCCCGCGTTATCGTTGACGACCATCGCGAGCAGGCTCGCTCCTACAGTGTTATCTGCAACTTCAAAAAATGTGTACACACAAATGTCACCATCGGTGCCATTTCTGTGTGCACTTGTTGTTTCTACGCCCCCAAAAGTTACATCCCCGCGCCTGACTTGCCCCGCCACACCCTTCTAAATCCCCGCCTTAAAATAAATACCTGTTCAATCGGTCAATTTATATTTTCGATTTTTCAGTTACTTGGCGAAAAGTCATAACAAAACGAAATGAGCAGCGCATTTCATAGAACGTCCGACTGGCATGGATCTGGCTTAAGTGCATACATGTTTTGTATACAATTATATCAAAACATACACACACTTTAGATCCGCAAGCCTGAAGCGCCCTATCCCGTACAGGCTGCAGATGCCCCGTAACCAATGATATTCGCCGCCCGCGACGAAGATTTGTCGAGCCAACGCTCATGCACAGTCATCGCGATGTCGAGCATCAGGAGCCTGCCGGAATGCGTACTAGTCTCTCCAATAACAATATCGCGCTGGATCTACCCTCCTCCCATTCCACCCACACCGCCGATAATCAGGCGCATCACGCCCCCGTGGTACTCAGTCCCAGGTTGCACAACAAGGACCTGGCACCGACCAAGTCCGAAGGTCGGCGCTGGGGCCGCTACAGCATCTTTGCCCTGTGGACCAACGACGTTCACAACATTGCCAACTACTCGTTCGCCATCGGTCTGTACGCTTTAGGCCTGGGTGGCTGGCAGATCCTCCTGTCCCTGGGGATCGGCGCAGCGCTGGTTTATTTCTTCATGAACCTGTCTGGCTATATGGGACAGAAAACCGGGGTGCCGTTTCCGGTCATCAGCCGGATCAGTTTCGGCATTCACGGTGCGCAGATTCCCGCATTGATACGCGCCGTGATCGCCATCGCCTGGTTCGGTATTCAGACGTACCTAGCCTCGGTGGTGTTTCGCGTGTTGTTGACGGCGGTCCACCCCGGGTTCGCCGACTACGACCACGACTCAATCCTCGGCCTGTCGACCCTGGGCTGGGTGTGTTTCGTCGCGATCTGGTTCGTGCAACTGGCGATCCTTGCCTATGGCATGGAGATGGTACGGCGCTATGAGGCGTTTGCCGGCCCGGTGATTCTGCTGACCGTCGCCGCCCTCGCCGCGTGGATGTACTTCCAGGCCAACGCAACCATCGCCTGGTCGATCCGCGAACCGCTGACCGGTGGTGAGATGTGGCGCAACATCTTTGCCGGTGGCGCACTGTGGCTGGCGATCTACGGGACGTTGATCCTCAACTTCTGCGACTTCGCCCGATCTTCGCCGTGCCGCAAGACCATCAAGGTCGGAAATTTCTGGGGCCTGCCGGTGAACATCCTGGTGTTCGCCAGCATTACCGTCCTGCTGTGCGGCGCGCAATTCCAGATCAATGGCCGGATTATCGAAAGCCCGACCGAAATCATCGCCTCTATACCCAATACGTTCTTCCTGGTGCTCGGTTGCCTGGCGTTCCTGATCGTCACCGTGGCGGTGAACATCATGGCCAACTTCGTCGCCCCGGCGTTCGTACTCAGCAACCTGGCGCCGAAGTACCTGACTTTCCGCCGCGCCGGGCTGATCAGCGCGACCATCGCCGTGCTGATCCTGCCGTGGAACCTCTACAACAGCCCGCTGGTGATCGTGTACTTCCTGTCCGGCCTCGGTGCCCTGCTCGGCCCGTTGTACGGCGTGATCATGGTCGACTACTGGCTGGTACGAAAAGGCCAGATCAACGTGCCGCAGCTGTACAGCGAAGACCCCAACGGCGCGTATTACTACAGCCGCGGCGTCAATTTGCGCGCGGTGGCGGCGTTCATTCCCGCCGCCCTGATCGCCATCGTCCTGGCCCTGGTGCCGGGGTTCCACAGCGTATCGCCGTTCTCCTGGCTGATTGGTGCCAGCATCGCCGGGATGCTCTACCTGATCATCGCCAAACGCCAACCCTACTACGCCGATGTCAGTGGCGAAGCCATCGCGGTCGACAACGTCAGTCATTAATCCCGTCGCGGCCCGACGTTGTCGGGCCGCAGAACCCTCTGCAGTAAGGACTCTCCATGCGCATTCTCGTGGTCAACGTCAACACCACCGAATCCATCACCCAGGCCATCGCCCGCTCGGCGCAGGCCGTCGCTTCGCCTGGCACGGAAATCGTCGGCCTCACCCCGCATTTTGGCGCCGACTCCATCGAGGGCAATTTCGAAAGTTACCTGGCGGCGATCGCGGTCATGGACCGGGTGATGTCCTACGATCAGCCTTTCGACGCGGTGATCCAGGCCGGCTACGGCGAGCACGGCCGTGAAGGCTTGCAGGAGCTGCTCAACGTGCCGGTGGTGGACATCACCGACGCCGCCGCCAGCACGGCAATGTTTCTCGGTCACGCCTATTCCGTGGTCACCACCCTCGACCGCACCGTGCCGTTGATTGAGGATCGCCTCAAGCTCTCCGGCCTCTGGGATCGCTGCGCCTCAGTACGGGCCAGTGGTTTGGCCGTGCTGGAACTGGAACACGAACCGCAGCGTGCACTGGAAGCCATCGTGCATCAGGCCGAACTGGCGGTGACTCAGGACAAGGCCGAAGTGATTTGCCTGGGCTGTGGCGGCATGGCCGGGCTGGACGAGCAGATTCGCCGACGTACTGGCGTGCCGGTGGTGGATGGCGTGACGGCGGCAGTGACCATTGCCGAGTCCTTGGTGCGACTGGGCCTGTCGACCTCGAAAGTGCGGACCTATGCGACGCCGCGGCCGAAAAACATCATTGGCTGGCCGGCGCGGTTTGCCCGGTAGACCGCGTTATCGTTCATCGCGGGCAAGCCACACCTCGGTCTAGAGCCTGCCTCAAACCGCACTGAACCTCTGCCCCAACCCCCGCTCGGCAAACTGCTCAATGATGAAGTCGACGAACGCCCGGGTCTTGCCGGGCAGCAGTTTGTGTTCGGCGTAATAGATAGAGGTGTAGCCGTCGTCGATGTACCAGTCCGGCAATACCCGCTGCAACCTTCCTGTTTCCAGATAGCCCGCAGCAAACGGCATGCTCACCAGCGCAATGCCCAGTCCCTGCGCGGCCGTGGCACAGGCGGCCTCGGAATCGCTCATGGTCATCCGCGCCTTGAGCGTCAGCGGGCTATGTTGCTGATTGCGATGGGTCAACTGCCAGGAGCGCACCCGACCGGTCTGCGGCGAACGGATCAGAATCCCGTCATGGTGCTTAAGGTCATCCGGCTCGCTGATTGCCGCATGTGTATCCAGATAGTTCCTCGTAGCCACCAACACCCGATGCGCGGGACTCAGCCGGCGCGCCACCACGCCCTGGGGCAGTTCAAAGCCACCACCGATTGCCGCATCGAAACCCTGCCCGATGAGATCAACCTGGCGGTTGTCGAAGTGCCAATCCGGGTTGATCGCCGGAAATCGCCGCAGAAACTCGCCGAGCATCGGCACAATGTACAGGCAGCCAAATACCGTCCCCATGCTGACTTTCAAGGTGCCCGCTGGCTGCCCACCGGCGCTGGCAAGATTGGCCACGGCATTCTGGATCGTGTGCAGACTGCCGCTGACTTCACCGAGAAACAACTGGCCGGCCTCCGTCAGCGTCAGGCTGCGAGTGCTGCGCTGGAACAGTCTGACGCCCAGGCGCGCTTCGAGTTTGGCGACGCTCTTGCCCACCGCCGCCGGTGTCAGGCTCAAGCGCCGAGCGGCTTCAGCGAAGCTGCCGACCTCGGCGCTGCGCACAAAGCATTCGATACTGCTGAAGGTTTCCATAGGCGCCACTATAAACTTTTGGTTTACACAGACTATCGTAATTATGGTCTACACAGCACGTAATCCTGAATCGATACTAGGCTCCATCAACCGGGACATCTCGCCTCGGGACTTGGAGATCGACATGACTACTCAGAACCTCAGCGGCAAAGTGGCATTGATTCAAGGTGGTTCCCGCGGTATCGGTGCAGCCATCGTCAAGCGCCTGGCCGCTGAAGGCGCGACCGTTGCCTTCACTTATGTCAGTTCGACGGCCAAGGCTGAAGAATTGCAAGACAGCATCACCGCCAAGGGCGGCAAGGCCCTGGCCATCAAGGCCGACAGCGCCGACGCCGACGCCATCCGCGGCGCCGTATCCGCCACGGTCGAGGCCTTCGGTCGCCTGGACATCCTGGTCAACAATGCTGGCGTACTGGCCGTCGCACCGCTGGCCGAGTTCAAACTCGAAGACTTCGACCAGACCCTGGCCATCAACGTGCGCAGCGTGTTCATCGCCACCCAGGCCGCCGCCAAATACATGACCGAAGGCGGTCGCATCATCAACATCGGCAGCACCAACGCCGACCGCATGCCCTTCGCCGGTGGTGGCCCGTACGCCATGAGCAAGTCGGCACTGGTCGGCCTGACCAAAGGCCTGGCCCGTGATCTCGGCCCGCAAGGCATCACCATCAACAACGTGCAGCCAGGTCCGGTCGACACCGACATGAACCCGGCCCACGGTGACTTTGCGGACAGCCTGATCCCGTTGATGGCCGTGGGCCGTTACGGCAAGGCTGAAGAGATCGCCAGCTTCGTTGCCTACCTTGTCAGCCCTGAAGCCGGCTACATCACAGGGGCCAGCCTGACCATCGACGGTGGTTTTGGCGCCTGATGCGTGTCAGCCAATTGCAATAACTGTGGGAGTAGGCTCGCTCCCACATTTTCCAGTATCAACCAGTCTTTTAAGCTAGGCCTATTCCAGCGCCGGCAAACCAAAAGCGCCCGGTTCGAACGCCTTCAACGTACGAAGAATGCCATCAGCGTGTGCGTACCTGGCGTCGGCCATGGCCGCATCCGGAATGGCAATCGCCGTCATCCCCGCCGCTTTCGCCGCGGTGACCCCAAAGGGCGAATCCTCGAATACAAGGCAATCCTCGGGCGCGACGCCCAGGCGCCGCGCCGCCGTCAGGAAAATATCCGGTGCCGGTTTGGCCGCGCCCACCTCCGGATCATCGGCGGTGACGATGAAGTCGAACAAGGCGAACCAGTCGCGGTGCAAGGTGGTTTTCTGGCCAAACGACTGACTCGAAGAGCTGGTGCCGACGGCAATGGGAATGTTGTTGGCCTTCAGATGCCGTACCAGTTCCTGTGCGCCAGGCATTGCTTTCGCGGTAGGAAAGCGCTCGCGCATCAGCGGCTCGCGGATCACCAGAAACTCCTCGGCGGTAATCGGCAGGTCCAGCGCTTCAACCACATAGCACGCCAGATCACCCGCACCGCGGCCAATGATGTTCTGCTTGATACTCCAGTCAAACGTTCGGCCGTAACGCGCGGCGATGATGGACGTGACTTCGGTGTAGATGCCCTCCGTGTCCAGCAACAAGCCGTCCATATCGAAAATCACGGCCTTGATCGGGCCGAATGCTGTCAGGGGTGCATTCATCGCATCTGATCCGTTTTCTGAGGCATCCCGGGCGGTGCAGGTGAAGCCCGCTCCCGAATGGATTAAAGGATTCAGCAGCATAACGAGCGCCGCGGGCCTGGAGCAACGATGAAATCCCGATCCGCGCTGAATGGCTCTGCACGATCTAGCGAATCGCCCTACACCAAATACGAACTTTCCTGACTTCTTTCCTTGTAGATCCTCCGCACAGTTCGTCGCCGAAAGCGACCCTCGGCACCCCGCAGAAGCTGACCAGCTATAGCTGCGCCATCATCGTCTGGTCGGCCAAATACAACGCCCACGGCAACGGCGAACGACTCGAACAACCACTACGGCTTCAGGGGCAATACTTCGACGCCGAGCGCGGCCTGCACAACAGCCGACATTGCTACTACGATCCGGACATTGGTCGTTACCTGACGCCAAATCCGCTCAGGTTGGCCACTGGGTTGACCCCGTACCAGTACACCCGGAACCCGACGGGGTGGGTGAATCCATGGGGGTTGAGCGGGAGTTTCCCGCCGGCAAAAGAACCGGGATGCTCGGTGACGGACCGGGAGAGCGTGGCAAAGGTTGATGAAGGCGAGCCTGATGCGTCCTCTCCAAAACCTCGAAACAAATACTTGTATCGCGGAGAATCACGGGGGTCCCGGGAAGTCTCCGGAACCGGATATGACCCTATCGGCTCGACGCCTTGAAGAAGTGATCGGGACTCGCGGCTCCTCACTATCGTGGCGAAATAGCCGGCTCATCCGAGCCTTCGCCGCCGGCATCGTCTCGATCTTCTGGGTCTGCCTCAATATTGTCGTCGCTCGGAACTTGCTCCACGCCGGCATCATCATCGTCCGGCGGTCGTTGGTCACGGCTCAAGGAGTCAGTAGGTGATGGCAGCGGATACTCCGGTGTTTCATCCACGTCGAAGACTTTCGGATCAGTGTTCATTTCGCACCTCTCGAGCGACCTGAAGTGCAGGCCACAGAATATCGAGGACTGGGCGATGGACGCGTTCGATCAAGTAGACAACCGGTCAATGCTGCAACACGGTTCGATCAGTCTTCGTCCTCTTCCTCATCTTCAAACTCGATATTGCCCACATCGCCCGCATCATCAGCATCGTTAAGCGGCACCGTCGCATCATCCATCAGCGACCCCGGGTCTTCATTGCCGGGATCGTTGATAAACGGCAGTCCGCCCGGGCCTTTTTCGTCCTTGCCTTCGGTTTTCGGAGTCATGGTATGCCTCGCTTAACTAGTGATTCTTATTGTGGTGCTTTTTCGAATGTTTATGACCGCCACCGGAATGGGAATGGCCGCTGTCACTCCCCAGGTTATTGCCGACCGCGCCGCCCGCCGCACCGCCAAGACCTGCGCCGATGGCCGATCCGGTCGAACCGCCAAGACTGTTGCCGACCACCGAACCACCCGCCGCGCCCAAACCACCGCCTATCGCTGCCTCAGTGCGACTGCGCTTGGGCGCGGCAATCGCACCGCCGGCCGCTCCGCCGACGCCAGCACCAATCGCGGCACCCGTGCTGCCGCCCACCTGGCCGCCGACAACGTTGCCCAGCACCCCGCCAAGACCACCGCCCACCGCGGCATCTCCGTTACCGCCCGCCAGCGCCGCCTGAGAGACCAGCAATCCAAAAACAATCGCAGGCAACATTAAGCGTCGAGCACTCTGGCTTGCGTTTTTTTTGCTGTTGGTTTCCTGGTTCATGGCACGCCTCACATTCTTCAATGGGTACGGAAGATTTGAGCCGCTGCGGCGTAAAACGTTCAGATACGAAAAAGCCCGGCATCAAGCCGGGCTCTTTTCAAATCAGGATCAGGATCAGTGACGCTTGTGACCTTTGGCCAGGTTGCTGCCCACGCCGCCGCCCAATGCACCGCCCAGGCCTGCACCGATGGTGGCACCGGACTTGCCACCAAGGCTGTTACCGATCACCGAACCACCGGCTGCACCGACACCGCCACCGATAGCAGCGCTGGTGCGATGACCTTTTTTGGCGGCAACGGCGCTGCCCGCCGCGCCAGCCACGCCCGCACCAATCGCTGCGCCAGTGCTGCCGCCCATTTTCTGGCCGACCACGTTACCCAATGCGCCGCCCAGGCCACCGCCCAGCGCGGCAGTGCCATCACCAGCCATTGCACCTTGAGCAACCAGAAGCCCCAGAACCAGAGCAGGCAGTGTTAAACGCATGACAAAAACCTCAAAAAATAGGGGTACACAAAAAAGGGGCGAGATTGAATGCTTTTGCGCGGACAACTTCGCGATTGGCGACGGTTGGACAGCTTTTATGGAAAAGGTTTTATCGCGGACAAAAAAAAGCCCGCTGGGGAAACGGGCCAGGTGTTGCTTTCTAACGGATGAGTCGAGACTACCGAGGGTATTGTGAAAAGTTTGTGAAAGATCAACACCTTAAAAAACTTGTCATCAAACCCTTTCAGACATGAAAAAACCCGTTCAATGACGGGGTTTACTACGTTCGCTTACTTCCTGACCGGTGCTGTCACCTTGGGTAAAAATTTGCCCTTCAGTACCCGGCACGCCCTGGTCTTGATCTTGTCGACCTCGGTCTGGTCCTCGCCGAAACTGGCCACATACTGGGTCTGGCCACACCGCACGGAATTGTTGATCGGAAACTCTGCGCCATCGTCCTCGATATACGGATCAGCCATCTCTTCACCCCTTTTCAAAAAAGCGATATCGACACCGGCAAGCCCTTTGCCTGAAAGAATATCGATCGCCAAGGCGATTGAGACTAGCCGGTCACTAATGGACCTGTCGTTCAGATCTCTCCTGGACCGACGAATGGCTTCTCACCTTTCACCTCAACTTGACCGCAGTCCCGGTCACAAACACCACGACCATCCCGCCTTTGCCGGCTGGCATGCTTATCTCATAATCAAGCCCGATCACTGCATCCGCTGCAAGCGCCCGTGCCCGCTCCTTGATCTCATCGGTGGCCTGAATCCGTGCTTCCTTCAACGCTCGCTCCAGTGTCTGGGAGCGCCCACCGAAGAAATCGCGCATCCCTGCAAACACGTCGCGAACAACGTTGATCCCCTGCACGGACTCGGCGCTGACGATGTCCAGGTAGGCGGTAATTTGCCGGCCTTCGATGGAGTGGGTTGTCGTTGTGATCATTGCTGTTTATTCCTGTTCAGATATTCAGCCAGCGCATCAAACGCCGGCAAAGTGACGGGATCATTGGCCGAGTTGCTGGCCACCGGATGGGATGCGTAGCGGACGATGACCATTTCGGCCTTCGGGTCGACATAGATGCGCTGCCCATGGACCCCACGCGCCATAAACGCCCCGCCCTCCTTGTCCGTCACCCACCACATCGAGCGGTAACTCCAGCCTTTGAGCAAGGTGTACCCCGCCTTGGCGAACGCCTGTTTATCAGCGCCGCCACGGATATCGTCGATCACTGCCTCAGGTACGATCTGCTGACCACTGAACCGACCGCCGTTACGCAACATCTCGCCAAACCGCGCCAGATCCCGCAACCCCGTGTTCAGGCCACCACCGGCGAATGGCGTGCCGATGGAATCCACGGTGAAATAAGCGTCCTGTTCGGCGCCCAATCGGCTCCAGATTTTCTCCGACAGCAGTTGCGCAACATTGCGACCGGTGGCGCGGGCGATGACCCAGCCCAACACGTCGGTGTTGACGGTTTTGTAGGCAAACGCTTGACCGTGCTCACCTTGCGGTTGCACCGTCTGCAGAAACTCGTAGTAACTGCGAGGGCCTTCATAATCCTTGGGTTTGGGCAACGGGCTGCCTGCCCTGGCATGGGCCCAGACCTCGGCATCCGGGTCCGCGTAGTCCTCGCTGTACTTGAGGCCCGTGGTCATATCGAGCACCTGCCGTACCGTGGCGCCTCCAAACGCAGAATCAGTCAGCTCCGGTACATATTCGGCAACGCGCTTGCCAGCATCGAGATGCCCCTGCGCCACCAACATGGCGCCCAGCGTGCCTACCACAGACTTGGTCACCGACATCGCGGCATGCTGGCCGTCCGGTTTCAACACGCCGAAGTAGCGCTCGTAGACAACTTTTCCGCGATGCAAGACCACAATGCCATCGGTGTAGGTCGCCGCGAGGGATTGCTCCCAGGTCATCGGCGCCTTGGCGCCGAGCGGGACGAAACTGATCCCGTCGATATCTTTGCGCAGCGCTATCTCCAGTGGGACCGGAGCACCCAGGCCACGAGAAACGTTGATCGTCGGCATCAACTGCCGAAAGTTCGAAACACTCCAGCGCATTGCCGGAAACTGGAAATAGCTGCCGTCTTCAAAACGCACGGTGCGATCAGCGGGGGGTGGAGAGCCGACCATCCAGCCTAGCCTGGCCGGGTCACTGGCTTGAGCATCAGGAAAGTTTGCGGGTGCGTAAGCGAGAGCCAGTGAGGACATGGCAACAAGCGGTACAGCCATGATGAGCCTGGCTGCGCCGCGAAAGCTGATGCGAGGATGGAGCATGAGGTCGATTCCATTCGAGGAGATAGAGCAGTCTAACAGCCGGATCGGCTTGGTCACCGCTTCCCCGGAAACGCCCCTTGCTTGCCCTACCCGCACCAATGCCAGAGCTCAACTTTTCCACTGCTATGCTAATAAGATGTGTTTCCTGCACTGGAGACGAGCAGCATGGCAGTAGAAAGCAAGCGTTCTCCATTCATTTTCAAAGCCATGGCCTGCCTGGCTGGAGGCCTCCTTGTTACTTGGGCTGCCACAAAAGTGCTCGACACTTACTTCGACCTGACGTTACTGACAGATACCAAGGACTGGCTGCTACGTGCGTGGAGCTGGCTTCTGTCAGAAACCCCCATGCCGAACTGGTCGCTGCTGATGATGATCGCGATTTTAACCTGCACTCTGTTTGTAGCGATTTACTTCTACCGCACCACTGACGGAACTAACACCGAGTTACATGAGATAGAGCGAAAAATTTACAAAAACAACAACCCTCAGTTTCCGCAGTTGACAGATAACCAAACGCTGCTGATGGAGGCCTTGGCCTATCACGCAAACTTCAGAAAAATTGCAAATCTAGACTCAATTTGCAAACTTGTCTCACTCAGCAAGCTGGAAGTTGAAGACGGCCTGAAGCAACTCCAGGTTAAAGGTCTTGTGAAGCAGAAAGTGACACGAGGTACGTTCGGCGCCACCACTTTTGAACTTACCCTGGCAGGTAAGGACTATGCGTTAGAGCGCCTTGAGCTAACGTAATGAAGACACACGGGACGTGGCCTGGAGGCACTTTTTTGAGTGACATGATTCACCGTCTCACAAGATCAAGTAGACCCAAGTGCGTGATGTCTACAGGCGCGAAAGGACTAACCGGAGTGATCGCAAGTATTTGCGATCGAAACGAAGAAAACGGGGCGGCGAAGGGATTAGATGGGAGTGACGAAAGGCGGGATGCGCTGAGCGGTACAGTCGGAAAATAAAAAGCCCCGCAACTCGTTGAGCTGCGGGGCTTTTCAGAATGTGGCGGTGAAGGAGAGATTCGAACTCTCGATACAGTTTCCTGTATACACACTTTCCAGGCGTGCTCCTTAAGCCACTCGGACACTTCACCGTATCTCTTCAAACATGTTCTGTCTGTCGAGGCGCGCTAATGTAGTCGAAAGCTTTTCCGATGGCAAACATTTTTTTCAGAATTTTCATGCGGTTAACGCGATTCAGCGTTTGCGGTCGTTCCGGGCCATGGCAAACCGGCCAATCTCCGGCTTCGTGCCCTCTTCTATATAGAGAGCAATGCGCGGCAGGCGTGGCGGGTTACGCCTGGCGGGCGGGCAAAGGGTGACTGGCGGGTCAGTCACGGCGCTTTACCTGGCCTACGGCGGTGGGTAACGTCTGCCCAACTTTATTGAAAGGAATAGCGTCATGAGTGAGTTGATCTCCTACCATCTCGAAGACGGTATCGCGACCCTGACCTTGAGCAATGGCAAGGTCAATGCCATCTCCCCGGACGTGATTGCCGCGTTCAACACTGCGCTGGATCAGGCCGTAGCCGATCGTGCAGTGGTGATCATTACTGGCCAGCCGGGCATTCTCTCCGGCGGTTATGACCTGAAGGTGATGACATCTGGCCCTAAAGAAGCGGTGGCGCTGGTGACTTCCGGCTCGACCTTGGCACGTCGTCTGCTGTCGCACCCCTTCCCGGTGATTGTGGCGTGTCCGGGACATGCGGTGGCCAAGGGTGCGTTCCTGCTGTTGTCGGCCGACTATCGCATCGGCGTAGACGGCGCGTTCAGCATTGGCCTTAACGAAGTGCAGATCGGCATGACCATGCACCACGCGGGCATCGAGATCGCACGTGATCGCCTGAACAAAGTGGCGCTGCAGCGTTCGGTGGTCAACGGCGAGATGTTCAATCCACAAGGCGCCGTAGCTGCCGGTTTCCTTGATGTCGTGGTGTCGGCCGAGGAACTGCAAGGCGCAGCGCTGGCGGCAGCTCGTCAGTTGAAGAAGATCAACATGACCGCACACAAGAACACCAAATTGAAAGTGCGCAAAGCGCTGCTGGAGGCCCTGGACAACGCGATCATCCAGGACCAGGAACATCTGGGCTAAGCCCGGATCTGCTGCAACGAAAAGTCCGACCGTCGTGTCGGGCTTTTTCATACACCTCTGTGTTAAACATCTGTAACCGCTCTAAACAGCATCTGACCGATTAGTCGGAAACATCAGCACAAACATCGGCTATCTCCCACTTCCCTGGCGGCAATTGCCGAAAACAGTGCACATCCGTACACTGCGCCACCTTTTGTCCCGGTGGGGCCTGTAAATGCTGTTTTTGTTCCGTATGTCATTGATGGGTCTGCACTTTATCGTCGCGGGTGTGCTGGGGGTGATTCTCGGCCTGTGCCGGCCATTCAACCCGGACAACAGCCGTCTGTGCGCACGCCTGTACGCATGGCCGGCCATGTGTATTTTGCGTTTACGGGTGAAGGCCGAAGTCGGTCCCTTGATGGATAAACCTGACAGCTGCGTGATCATCGCCAATCACCAGTCCAACTACGACCTGTTTGTGTTTGGCAACGTGGTGCCCCGTCGTACCGTGTGCATCGGCAAAAAAAGCCTGAAGTGGGTGCCGCTGTTCGGGCAGTTATTCTGGCTGGCCGGCAATGTGCTGATCGACCGCGGCAATGCGCGCAAGGCTCGCGAATCGATGTTGACCACCACTCACACCCTGCAAAACAAGGACACCTCGATCTGGGTCTTCCCGGAAGGCACGCGCAACCTGGGTGAAGACTTGCTGCCGTTCAAGAAAGGCGCCTTCCAGATGGCCATTGCCGCCGGGGTGCCGATCGTGCCGGTGTGTGTCAGCAGTTACGTCAAACACATGCGATTGAACCGCTGGCGCAGCGGGAAAATTCTGATTCGTTCGTTGCCGGCGATTCCTACCGCCGGATTGACTCTGGACGACATGCCCATGCTGATTGCCCAGTGCCGCGAGCAGATGCGTGAATGCATCGACTCGATGGACCGGCAACTGCAAGCCGCCTGAACTGGAAACCCGCCCGATGCGGGTTTTCTTTTGCCTGCGAGACTTTACCGGCGAACTCGGCAGATTTAACTGACTCTCAAACACTTGCGAGGCTAAGCTGATCAACACTGCCATTGCATCTGTTGCCAATTAAAAGCTGCCAAAAGAAGTGAACCACCATCATGGGTAGAGTTGTTGCTGCTGCGGTTTATAGCGCCGGTAAGAAAGTCACCAATATCACCCTCGACGAAGGCGCAGCCTGGGCGGCAAAGCCCGGGCACTTTGTCTGGATAGGCCTCGAGGAGCCGAACGCCGAGGAACTCTACAACCTGCAACGCCAGTTCAACCTGCACGAACTGGCTATTGAGGATGCCCTGGAAAAGCACAGCCGGCCGAAGCTGGAATCTTTCGGTGATGCGCTGTTCATCGTGACGTATTCGCCAATCAAGGAAGACGGCAAACTCAAGTTCATCGAGACCCATATTTTTGCCGGTAACGGCTACATCATTACCGCACGCAATGGTCATTCGGCGTCCTATGCCTACGTCCGCCAGCGTTGTGAGGCGCGTCCGCTGTTGCTTGAGCATGGGGAAGATTTCGTACTCTATGCCATCCTCGATTTCGTGATTGAAAACTACCAGCCGATGGGCGAAGCGATCCACGCCGAGATCGATGAACTGGAACGCAACGTGATGTGCAGTGCGCTGAATGAGCGCGATATTCAAAAGCTGCACAGTCTGCGCCGCGATGTATTGCGCTTGCGCCGGTTTGCGGCACCGATGGTGGAAATCGGTGAGGAACTGCAAAAGCTGAGTTTCCCGTTTATCGACAAAAACATGCGTCCGTACTTTCGCGATGTGCAGATCCATGTAACGCGGCAGATGGAAGACCTGACGACCTTGGCGGATATTGCCAGCCAGACGATTGAGGTCGGGGTGCTGTTGGAGGCCTCACGCCAGAGTGTGGTGCAACGCAAGTTTGCAGCCTGGGCGGCGATTCTGGCCTTCCCGACGGCAGTGGCGGGAATTTACGGGATGAACTTCCAGAACATGCCGGAGTTGACTTGGCACTACGGGTATTTCGGGGTGCTGGGATTTATTACGGTGGGATGCGTGGGGTTGTGGGCAAGTTTCAAGAAGTCGGGGTGGTTGTAGGAGCGAGCTCGCTCGCGAAACACCCAAGGGCGCCGCTGTGTACCTGGTTCAACGCGCTATCGTTCACGACCTTCGCGAGCAGGCTCGCTCCCACATTGATCTGTGCAACACCAAAGATCCACTGTGAGAGCAAGCCTGCTCGCGATGTTTTTAACTTTAAACAGCTGATGGCTTGTGCGCGACAAACCGCATCATCCACTCGGCAACCGTGGTGCCGTGGTGCTCCTGCTCCAGGCTCGCAATGCCTTTGGAGTAAATCTGCTGGCCCAGTGCATCCTGACGAATCTCCAGCAGGGCGCGAGAGTAGTCGTGAATGAACTCCGGATGCCCCTGGAAGCACAGCACCTGATCGTTGATGTGGTAGGCGGCAAACGGACAGAAATCACTGGATGCGATGACCGTGGCGTTCTCCGGCAGCGACGTGACCTGGTCCTGGTGACTGATCAGCAACGTCAGTTCCTCGCGCACCGGGTTCATCCACGGAGCCTTGGCGGCCAGCTTGTAGTTGTGGGTGCCGACACCCCAGCCTTGGGTTGCACGCTCGCTCTTGCCACCGAGCAGCAGTGCCAGCAACTGATGACCGAAGCAGACGCCCAGCAGCTTGTCGCCGCGCTCGTAGCGGGTCAGCAGATATTTCTTGAGGGTTTCGATCCACGGGTCGGTGCCGAAGGAGTCGGCCTTGCTGCCCGTCACCAGGTAAGCGTCGAACGTCAGGTCGTCGCTTGGGTACTCACCCTGCACCACGTTATAGACCGTGAACTCGGCGGCAATCGGCTGCTGCGAAAACAGGTGTTTGAACATCTGCCCGTAGCCCTGATATTGGTCAACCAATTCCGGACGCAGGTGGTCGGTTTCCAGAATGCAGATGCGTAACGACATAAAAAATACCTGACACGTGATGGGAATAATGCACACCCCAGAGCCTGCCTTGAAACACTGTGACAAGGCAAGCCCCGAAATGCGTCATCGTTCCCTTAGAACGCCTCCCCTTTGGCTGCCTTCTCCAGCAGCAATGCGGGCGGCGCGAACCGCTCGCCATACTGCCTGGCCAGATACTCGGCGCGGGCAACAAAATCCCGCACGCCGTACTGGTTGATGAATTGCAGCGCACCGCCGGTCCAGGCGGCGAAACCGATGCCGAAGATCGAGCCAATGTTGGCATCCGCCGTCGAGGTCAACACGCCCTCCTCCACACAGCGCACGGTTTCGATGGCCTGCACGAACAGCAAGCGATCACGTACATCCTTCGGCGAAATCTGCCCATCGACTTTCTCGAAACGGGTCTTCAATTCAGGCCACAGGTGTTTCTGGCCGCCCGCCGGATACGCGTAGAAACCGCCACCGGCAGCCTTGCCCGGACGCTTGTATTCATTGAGCAGCAAATCAATCACGGCGAATGCCGGATGTTCTATCAGCGGTTTGCCTTCTGCTTGCAGGTCCTTGGCGGTTTGCAGGCGGATATGGCTCATCAGGCTGAGGGAAACTTCGTCAGAGATCGCCAGCGGACCTACAGGCATGCCGGCCTTGCGCGCTTCGGTCTCGATCATCGCCGCGCTCACGCCTTCGCCCAGCATGGCGATGCCTTCATTGGTAAAGGTGCCGAACACCCTTGAGGTGAAGAATCCACGGCTGTCGTTGACCACAATCGGAGTTTTCTTGATTTGCAGGACGAAATCGAACCCGCGGGCCAGGGTTTCTTCGCTGGTATTGGCGCCCTTGATGATTTCCACCAGCGGCATTTTTTCCACGGGGCTGAAGAAATGCAGACCGATGAACTTGCCCTGATCGGGCACGGCGCACGCCAGGCCGCTGATCGGCAAGGTCGAGGTGTTGGAGGCGATCACCGCGTCCGCGCCGACGACTTTCTGTGCGGCCAGCGAGACCTTGGCCTTCAACTCACGATCCTCGAACACGGCCTCAATGATCAGGTCGCAACCGCCGAGATCGGCATCGCTTTCGCTAGGTTGAATGCGTGACAGCACGGTGTCGCGTTGCTCGATGCTCATTTGTCCACGAGCGACTTTCTTGTCCAGCAGCGCCGCCGAATGCGCCTTGCCCTTCTGCGCCGCGGCAAGGTTGATGTCCTTGAGCACCACCTCGATGCCGGCCGATGCGCTGACAAACGCAATACCAGCGCCCATCATCCCGGCGCCGAGCACGCCGACCTTGCGGGTGACATAAGGCGCAACCCCTTTAGGCCGCGAGCCACCGGCATTGATTTCGTTGAGCTGGAACCAGAACGTGCCAATCAGGTTTTTCGAGACCTGGCCGGTGGTCAGTTCGGTGAAGTAGCGGGTTTCTATCAGGTGCGCCGTGTCGAAATCCACCTGGGCGCCCTCGACCGCTGCACAGAGGATTTTCTCCGGCGCGGGCATCGTGCCCTGGGTTTTGCTGCGCAGGATCGACGGCGCAATCGCCAGCATCTGTGCGACTTTCGGGCTTGACGGTGTACCGCCCGGAATCTGGTAGCCCTTCACATCCCAGCGTTGAACCGCTACCGGGTTGGCGAGAATCCACGCCTTCGCCTTGGCCACCAACTCTTCGGAGTCCGCTGCCAGTTCGTCGATCAACCCCGCCTGCAATGCCTGTTGCGGGCGAACTTTCTTGCCTTCGAGCAGATACGGCAGGGCTTTCTCGATCCCGAGCATGCGCACCATGCGCACCACGCCACCGCCGCCCGGCAACAGGCCAAGGGTGACTTCCGGCAGGCCGAGTTGCACCGATGGATTGTCCAGCGCCACGCGATGATGGCAGGCCAGGCAGATTTCCCAGCCGCCGCCGAGTGCCGCGCCGTTGATCGCCGCGACCACCGGTTTGCCGAGGGTTTCCAGGGTGCGCAACTGCCCCTTGAGGGTCAGCACCATGTCGTAGAAGGCTTTGGCTTCAGGCTTGCCGACCTTGATCAGTTCGTTGAGGTCGCCGCCGGCAAAGAAGGTTTTCTTGGCCGAGGTGATGATCACCCCAGCGATGCTGTCTTTATCGGCCACCAGGCGCGCAACACAGTCAGCCATGGCCTCGCGGTACACCGCGTTCATGGTGTTGGCGCTCTGGCCCGGCATGTCGATGGTCAGGACAACGATCTGGTCCTGGCCTTTTTCGTAACGAATGGCTTCGCTCATATCTAGGTTCCTTGAAGTCCGGGCTCAGAGGCGTTCGATGATGGTGGCAATGCCCATGCCGCCGCCGACACACAGGGTCGCGAGGCCGTAGCGCAGGTGTCGGGCTTCCAGTTCATCGAGCAGCGTGCCGAGAATGGCGCAGCCTGTGGCGCCCAGCGGATGCCCCATGGCGATGGAACCGCCATTGACATTGACCTTGTCCGGATCGACGGCCATGTCCTTGATGAATTTCAGCACCACGCAAGCAAACGCCTCGTTGACCTCGAACAGATCGATGTCTTCGACCCGCAGCCCGGCCTTGGCCAACGCCTTGCGGGTCGCCGGCGCAGGGCCGGTGAGCATGATGGTCGGATCGGTGCTGGTGACCGCCGTAGCGACAATCCGCGCCCGTGGCTGCAAGCCCAGCGCCCGGCCCTTTGCTTCGGAGCCGATGAGCATCAGCGCCGCGCCATCGACAATCCCGGAGCTGTTGCCTGGGGTGTGCACATGATTGATCCGCTCCACATGGCTGTACACCCGCAGTGCGGTGGCATCGAAGCCCATCTGCCCCATCATCTCGAAACTCGGCTTGAGCTTGCCCAGGCCTTCCAGGGTCGATTCGGCGCGGATGAACTCATCGTGATCGAGCAGGACGATGCCGTTCTGGTCCTGCACAGGCACCAGCGACTTGTTGAACGAGCCATCCGCCCGTGCCCGCGCAGCCTTTTGCTGGGAATGCAGGGCGTAGGCATCGACGTCCTGACGGCTGAAGCCTTCAAGGGTGGCGATCAGGTCGGCGCCCACACCCTGTGGCGTGAAGTGACTGTGCAGATTGGTCGCCGGATCCAGCGCCCAGGCACCGCCGTCGCTGCCCATCGGCACCCGGGACATCGACTCGACGCCACCGACCACCACCAGGTCTTCAAAACCGGAGCGCACTTTCATCGCCCCGAGGTTGACCGCCTCCAGCCCCGAAGCACAGAAACGGTTGATCTGCACGCCCGCCACACTGACATCCCAGTCGGCCACCTGAGCGGCGGTCTTGGCGATGTCAGAGCCCTGATCGCCAATCGGCGTCACGCAACCGAGCACCACGTCATCGACCTGGCTGGTGTCCAGCGCCGTGCGCTGTTGCAGTGCGGTAAGCAAACCGGCAACCAGGTTCACCGGTTTGACACTGTGCAAGGCACCATCGGCCTTGCCTTTGCCACGGGGCGTGCGTAACGCGTCGAAAATCAATGCTTGGGTCATGACATCCTCGAACCGCAGTGCAGGTGGATAAATTCCGAGTGCCCACTCTTGGCCCGAGCCGCGTTTGATTCAATGACCGCAGCGCTCACAGACGTTGACGCACACGCTCAGACGGACGGTAGTCAGCTACCGGTTTAACCGTTTCAGGACACCAAGCTGTCTAGCCAACGGGCGCCAAAGAAGCTGGCAATAGGCCTCATGCCTTTTTTAAAGCAATTCGTAACGACACCATACGAAATGGATCTAAACCAAGCGCAGCGCGGGCTCTAATGTGAACTTGTACGAAGTTGTCGTCGGGTTTTGCCGAGGCGCTCGTCACTACAGGAAGTGCAACGCGCTGCCGACATGGAGATATGCAGGCAGGCATCAGGAAATAACAATAAAGGCGGTCAAGCCATGTTCAAACAATCGAAAGTACGTCAAGCCGGGCTCATCCTTTTTGCCACCACACTGTTGTTGATACTGCCGAACCTGACCAAGGTAATCGGCTAGTCGCGTCTAAAAGATACGGCGTCACAGGTTTTGAATTGCCACTATCAAAATGTGACTGGCCCGCTACCCGGGCCAGCGTGGCTGTGCCAACCTTGACGGCACTTCCACGACATGGACGGCAATCACTTGAAAATGCTTATTCTGCTCGGGGCCCTGTTGTTCGGCTCGCCCCTTTATGCCGCACAGCTGAACCTGGAGCTGGGCGCGAACAGTCGCACCTGGCAGACCGAGGAATTGCTCAAGCACCCTCAGGTTCAAACCATCAGCATCAGCAACGATGTTTCCTACAAACGGGACATGAACTACCGCGCCGTGCCTCTGTCCGCACTGCTGACCGGTATCAAGCCTGACGACCACCTGCAAGCCGTGGCCCTGGATGGCTTTGCCGCCGAAATGACCGCTGCGCCGCTGCTCAATACCCAGGGCGCGCGGGCGTGGCTGGCGATTGAAGACCCGGCCACCCCCTGGCCACCGCTATCCGAAGACAAGCCGGGGGCCGGGCCGTTCTATCTGGTCTGGACCAACCCGCAGGCCGGCAACATCAGCCCCGAACAATGGCCGTTCCAGGTGGCGAGCATCAAGCGCCTGGCGCCCGTGGCCGAGCGCTTTCCTGCCCTGCTGCCCGATCCGGCCTTGAAGGCGGATGATCCGGTGAACAAGGGTTTTGCGTTGTTCCAGAAGAACTGCCTGGCGTGCCATCGACTCAATGGTGCCGGGGACGCGCAGTTCGGGCCGGACCTGAATATTCCGTACAACCCGACCGAGTATTTCGGCGCGGACTTCCTCAAGCGCTATATCCGCGATCCACAGAGTTTGCGCCAGTGGCCGCAGGCGAAGATGCCCGGGTTTTCGACCGAGGTGTTGCCGGAGGGGGATCTGAGGATGTTGGTGGGATATTTGAAGCATATGGCTGGGCGCAAAGTTACTTCCGCGAGCAAACCCTGATGAACCGCGCACCGTAGGAGCCCGACTTGCCGACGATAGCGTCCTTGAGAGCGCCATCGCCGGCAAGCCGGGCTCCTACAGTGGCTGGTGTCTAAATTAAGATCGCGGTTACTGTTGCTGCACGGAAATCACTGGTGCCGGTGCCGGTGCCGGTGTCGGCGAAACCGATACCTTGGCATGCATCTGCTCACACCCGCCGCCCCGACGCATCCCGCGCACCGGGCAAGCATCCAGGTAATCCAGGCCCACCGCCAGTTTCAGGTGACGTTCCGGCCGGGCCAGTTCGTTGGTCACGTCAAAGCTGTACCAGGCATCATCCAGCCAGGCTTCGGCCCAAGCGTGGCTGGCCAGGTGTTCGCTGTTTTCGCTGTACAGGTAACCCGACACGTAACGCGCCGGAACCCCCAGGCTGCGGGTGCAGGCGAGAAACGCATGGGTGTGGTCCTGACACACGCCGGAACGCCCGGCAAAGGCCTGGGCCGCACTGGTGTCCACTTCCGTGGAGCCCGGCGTGTAGGTCATATGCTGGTTGAGACCATGCATCAGATCGATCAGCGCCGTGCGGTCGCGACGCTGCTTGCATGCCTTCTCGGCGAACGCCCGCAGGGCCGCGTCGGCCTCGGTCAAACGGGTGAAGCGCAGAAACGGCAGTGCCGACTGGCTCTCGTGTTCGGCCTCGCGCAATTCGTCGATATCCACCTGGCCACGGGCGCCGATGATGATTGCTTCGTGCGGCTCGTCCATGGTCAGCACGTGCAGAATGTTGCCGAACGGATCGAGTTGCGCCCGCACCGGGCGCGGCAGATCGAGCTGCCAACTGAGCACGTGCTGGCGCTCGCTGTCGTGAGGTGTCAGTCGCAAGTACTGGATGCTCGCCCGCACCTTGTCTTCGTAGTGATAGGTGGTCTCGTGGCTAATGGAAAGTCTCATGCCGCCTCCAGGTAAGAACTGTGAATCGCGTTACCCAACTGGCGCACCAGCGGAATGAATTCGGTCAGCCAGGCGTGCAGGCCTTCTTCGAGAATTTCATGGATGCCGGTGTAACGCAGGCGCGCGTCCATTTCTGCCGCCAGGCGTTGTGCGGGACGACCGTTGGCCCCGGGCAATTGCGCGAGGATCTGGTCGATCTCTTCGGTGCAGGCGCGCAGGGAGCGCGGTACGTCGGCGCGCAGCAACAGCAATTCGGCGACATGCCGGGCGCCGGGAGCGTCTCGGTAGATTTCCGTGTAGGCCTCGAACGACGACAACGCCCGCAACAACGCGCTCCATTGGTAATACGCATGAGCGGTGCCATCGCTGACCGCTTCGGCCTGATCGCCGGCCATTTCGTAGCGAGCATCGAGCAGGCGCAACGTGTTGTCCGCCCGTTCGATAAAGGTCCCCAGACGAATGAAGCGAAACGCATCGTTACGCATGATGGTGCCGTAGGACGCGCCCCGGAACAGGTGGGAGCGCTCCTTGATCCACTCGCAGAAACGGCTCATGCCGTAGCGACTCAACCCCTGCTCGGCAATGCCGCGAATTTCCAGCCAGGTGGCGTTGATGTTTTCCCACATGTCGGCGGTGATGCGCCCACGCACCGCATGGGCACTGGCCCTTGCTGCACCGAGGCAGCTGTAGATGCTCGCCGGGTTGGCCGCATCCAGAGCGAAGAAATGCAGCAACCGTTCGGCATGCAATTCGCCATGGCGCTCCAGGTAATCGTCAAGGGTGCCGGTGATCAACAGCGGCATGGCCAGTTCATGCAAACCGTCGCCACGACCGTCTTGCGGCATCAGCGACAGCGAATAACTGATGTCGAGCATCCGAGCGAGGTTTTCCGCGCGCTCCAGGTAACGTGACATCCAATACAAATCCGAGGCAGTTCTACTTAACATGGCAGGCTTCCTTTAATCCTCGACCACCCAGGTGTCCTTGGTTCCGCCACCCTGGGAGGAGTTGACCACCAGGGAGCCTTCGCGCAGGGCGACACGGGTCAAGCCGCCGGGCACGACCCGGGTTTCACGACCCGACAGGACAAACGGCCGCAAGTCGATGTGGCGTGGCGCAATGCCGTTTTCGACAAAGGTCGGACAGGTCGACAGCGACAGCGTCGGTTGCGCGATATACGCATGGGGCTTGGCGATGATGCGTGCGCGAAAGGCTTCGATCTCCGCCGCCGTCGCCGCCGGCCCCACCAGCATTCCGTACCCGCCGGAGCCCTGGGTTTCCTTGACCACCAGTTCTGGAAGATTGGCCAGTACGTGGGAAAGTTCAGACGGATTACGGCACTGCCAGGTCGGCACGTTCTTCAGGATCGGCTCTTCATCAAGGTAGAAACGGATCATGTCGGTAACGAACGGATACACCGACTTGTCGTCCGCCACCCCCGTGCCGATGGCATTGGCCAGCACCACGTTGCCGGAACGGTAGGACGACAGCAGCCCCGGCACGCCGAGCATCGATTCCGGGTTGAACGCCAGCGGATCGAGGAACGCATCGTCGAGGCGACGATAAATCACGTCGACCGCTTTCGGCCCGTCAGTGGTGCGCATGTAGACCTTGTCGTCACGCACGAACAGGTCCGCGCCTTCCACCAGTTCCACGCCCATTTCCCGCGCCAGAAACGCATGTTCGAAGAACGCACTGTTGAAGCGGCCGGGTGTCAGCACCACCACGCTCGGGTTATCGATCGGGCTGGAGCTTTTCAGGGTGTCGAGCAGCAGGTTCGGGTAATGGTCAATTGGGGCGATGCGTTGCGCCGCGAACAATTCGGGGAACAGGCGCATCATCATCTTGCGGTCTTCGAGCATGTAGCTGACGCCGCTGGGTGTACGCAGATTGTCTTCGAGCACGTAATAAGTGCCATCGCCATCGCGCACCAGGTCGACGCCGGAGATGTGCGAATAGATATCGCGGTGCAAATCCAGACCCTGCATCGCCAACTGATACTGCTCGTTGGCCAGCACCTGCTCGGCCGGAATGATGCCGGCCTTGATGATGCGCTGCTCGTGGTAGAGGTCAGCAAGGAACATGTTCAACGCCTTGACCCGCTGGATGCAGCCGCGCTCGACAACCCGCCATTCACTGGCGGGAATGCTGCGGGGAATGGTGTCGAAGGGAATCAGGCGCTCAGTGCCCTGCTCGTCCCCGTAAAGCGTGAACGTTATCCCGGCGCGATGAAACAGCAAATCGGCCTCGCGTCGCCGTTGTGCCAGAAGCTCGTCAGGCGTCTCGGCCAGCCAACGGGCAAACTCCCGATAGTGCGGGCGGACCTGGCCGCCGGCATCGTACATTTCATCAAAATAGGTGCGGATCATGCCGTACTCCTTGTCACTCGGACGTCCAGACCTTCGCAAGGCCCGTGCCATCGGCATAAACGCTTAAATTTCAATCGGTTGGATAATCAATGCGCACGCGCCGCACCAATCCTGTGCGGTAAATGCCCCAACCTGATTGCCCCCGCTTCATTGCAAGGCGTGATAGTCGCCTATCAGCAGCATAGTCCGTAGGCGCCGGCTTGCCGGCCAAGGGGTCATTAAGTCATGCGTTGCTCTTCGGGACGCCATCGCTGGCAAGCCAGCTCCTACAGGAGTGGTGTTCATTTTCCTGGCGGCGAAAATGAAAACGGCCAACCCGAGGGTCAGCCGTCAACGCTGTTTGTCACTGATCATAATGTTATGCGAGTCGCCCTCGTACCTCCTGTTTCACACCCCAGCCTTCGATGATGCCGCCCAGCGGCTCAACGACAGCTTCGAAACCCTGTTCGAAATCGCCGATGTCGTCGTAGGTGGCATACATGACTTTGCATAATTCCAGTGCCCAGGCACCGTCGTCACGCACACTGACTTGTGCATCCAGGGATTCACCACGGTGGAAATGACCTGCCGCCCTGCGCGCCCGCTCCTCGTCCGGGAAAATGGCGTAGAACTCGATGGGATGAAACCGTGAAAAGTCAAAACCGCCTTCTTTCATGCGGCGCAGAACGCTGCTGCTGATGTCTTCTTGATAGGCTGTGCTCATGAAACGTCCTCCTCAAAACGATGGATAGACTTTCCGTACTCCCTCACCCGCAACCGAACAGCGCGAGCGACGGCAACCGATGTGCCGGCGGGAAACAAGCATGGAGCTGACAAGACCAGACCTTAGCGATTCATTCGCTGATCTCGCCTGCAGAGTAGCCCTAAGATAGAGCCTCTGCCAAGGTCTGGATGTGAATGCGACAGCTGTCGTTCAGATTGGAGTAATGCCGAGGATTTGAATGCTGTTCTGGGACTTGAGCTCTTTGACGCTCGCATCAGCGGTCCGCCCTTCCAGATCGTTCAGATCCAGTTCAGCGGCGACAGGAAGAAGCCGGGCCTTGATGAGCTTGGCAGCCTGCTCTTTATCTGGGCACTCGTCGCACTCAAAGACTTCGTTGATGGTTTCGCCATGATCATCCACGAAAGTGATTCTCCACTTTTGCATTGGTGCCTCCTCGATAAAACCCATGGATGGGCTTACCTCTATCTCGACCTTGTTAGCTGGCTAATTGTTCCGGTGGATCTGCACCCATCGCAGATCTCTGTAGGAGCGAGCCTGCTCGCGAAAAACTTGAGAACGCCGCGTTAAATCAGACATCCCGCGTCATCGTTCACGTCCATCGCGAGCAGGCTCGCTCCTACAGGTCTGTGTTTCAACCCATCAGTCGTTGCTTGGCTTGTTCACTGCCTGCAACACGTATTGTGGCAAGGCGAACGCGCCGATGTGGATTTCTGGATTGTAGTAGCGGGTGATGATGCCGCTGCCCGTGAAGCGTTGTTGCAGGGTTTCGCGGGACAACTTGCGATAAGCGGTATTGGTCGCGCCCCAGGCGAAGGTCATCGAGCCGCCGATGTAGGTCGGTACAGCGGCCTGATAGAAGTGCCAGTCCGGGAACAGGCTGCGCAGGCGACCGGCGGTAGTCTTCACTTCTTCGATCTGCATGAACGGCGTGCCGTTCTGGGTCACCAGGATGCCGCCTTCGTTCAGGCAGCGGTGGCAGGCCTGGTAGAAGTTTTCCGAGAACAGCACTTCGCCCGGCCCGATCGGGTCGGTGGAGTCGGAAATGATCACGTCGAATTTTTCCGTGGTGGTGGCGACGAAACGCATGCCGTCGTCGATCACCAGGTTCAGACGTGGATCATCGAATGCACCCTTGGAGTGGTTCGGCAGGAACTCCTTGCACATGTCGACCACGGTGCCGTCGATCTCGACCATGGTGATGTGTTCGACACTGCTGTGCTTGGCCACTTCTCGCAACATGCCACCGTCGCCGCCGCCGATGATCAACACGCGCTTGGCGGTGCCGTGGGCGAGGATCGGCACGTGGGTGAGCATTTCGTGATAGATGAATTCGTCGGCTTCGGTGGTCTGGATTACGCCGTCCAGCGCCATCACCCGGCCCATGCGCGGGTTTTCGAAGATCACCAGGTGTTGGTGTTCGGTGCGCACTTCGTGCAGCAGTTTTTCCATGCGAAAACGCTGGCCGTAGCCTTCGTAGAGGGTTTCCAGGTAGTCGCTGGTCGGGATGTTGCTCATGGGAAGTGCTCCGATGAATGCGGGTGGCAACGGACGGTTACCCGCCCATGATGGCCATTCGAATGTCTCGATTGACCGGGAAAGGCGCGCATTCTACGTCGCGGAACATGACAGGTCGAACCTTCCTCATCTAAGTAACCGCAGAACACTGTGGGAGCGAGCCTGCTCGCGAAGCAGGCGATGCGGTGTTCAGTGACTGCGCGTCATCGTTCTTCGCGAGCAGGCTCGCTCCCACAGGTTTAGTGTCGCTTGTTCAGAGTTTGACATTGCCCCGCGGCCCGGCAATGGCCCAGATGATCAGCCCCAGCACCGGCAACAGCGCGATCAACAGCACCCAGAGAACTTTCGCCCCGGTCCCGACGCTACTTTTGAATACATTGATGATGGCCCAGATGTCCAAGGCAAAAATGATCAAGGCAACCAGGCTGTTGAACGTGGAACCCATGGTGACGCTCCCTAAGAGTGATTTGCCCTCTTAGGATAGACGGTCGTCGCGAGGGTTCCCTTTTATTGACAGTATTTGACTATCAGACGTGGATCGCCACTTTCAGGGCTTCCAGGGATGGCGCGGCGGCGATGCCGACTTCTGCGCACAATTCCAGCACGCGTGGCACGTCATTGCCGTAGACCAGGACCACCTGCAACTCGTCATCGAGCAACTGGCTGAAGTTCACCAGCGTATAGCCACCGTTTTCCTTGTTCATGCTGCTCATCTGCACCTGGATGCGGTTGAGCGCGGTCAGGGCTTCGGTCTTGGCCAGCTGCTTGGGCTTGAGATTGAACTCCACCCCCGGGCCGAACGAGGCGACGATTTGCGCGAACAGGTCCATGTAGGTGTCGGCCTGGAACAGCACGGTCTCGGGCAGGCTGCCGACCACGACCCACTCACCCAGCGGAATCGGGAAGGTGTCGTCGTAGTTGATGTCCGGGTTGGCGGCCAGAAAGGCCTGCGGGTCGGCGTATGCCTGGGCCGCTTCGTCCGCGACCTTGAGGATTTCGTCTTCGCCCATGCACCCGGAGCTGATTTTGCTGATGAGTTCGACGAGTGCGGCTTTCATGGAGGAGGATCCTGTAGCGAGGAGAATTTTGAGGCCGCGAAGGATAGCGCATTACTGAGTGAAATGCGGACCTGTGGCGAGGGGGCTTGCCCCCGTTCGGCTGCGCAGCAGTCGTACACCCGGCAGACGCGGTTTATCTGAATTCCGCCATTGGGGCCGCTTCGCGACCGAACGGGGACAAGCCCCCTCGCCACAAAGGAATCATCAGCCACAATTTCGCAGGTATCAGCCCAGCAGTTTCTCAAGCTGAGCAACGGTATCGGAAGCGCCCATGGTTTTGGCCGCGTCCAGCGCGGTGATGCCATTGGCGTCCTTGGCTTTCGGGTCGGCGCCCTTGCTGATCAGGTAATCGACCACTTCGACGCGGTTGAACATCGCTGCCATCATCAGCGCCGTGCGGCCATCGAAGGACGAGCCTTCAACCTGCGCGCCCCCGTCGACCAAGGCCTTGATCACTGCCAGGTCGCCCTTGAAGGCGGCACCGGCAATCGGGCTCTGGCCGTTGTCGTTGCGGATCTCCGGGTCGGCCTTGTGCTCGAGCAGGACTTTTACCGTGTCCACATGACCGTGGTACGCGGCCAGCATCAGCAAGGTATCGCCCTTGTGGTTACGCAGGTTAGGCGGCAAACCCTTGGTCAGCAGCGCGGCCATCATTGCCGCATCGCCCTCCCGTGCCTTGTTGAATACCTGTTCGGCAAATTCGGCGGCTTCTTCGGGGGTCATCTGGCGGCTATTGTCTGACATTGGGCACTCCCTTTTCTGTCATTCGTAAAAGCCGACAGTTTCCCGAGCGGTCCCGGCACTGTCACTTGTTTTTTCTCATGGGCCGCCATAGCCAGATTCAATAGCGGTACTTGCCGTCATGAATGTCGGACAACAATTGCTCCGTGACCTGCACGTAAGTCTGGGTCCCCGGCAGCCAGGCATAGATCGGGTCGTCTCCGGTTTTACCCGGGTCGAAAGCTTCGTCCTTGAGTCGGGTCTTCTGATACTTGAACGTCCCGGTGGTTTCCATTTTCACTTTCACCCGCAAGAACAACGGCACCGCATAGGCCGGCATTTGCTCACGGGCAAAGGTCAGCAGCTCACTGAAATCCAGGGTAGCCAGGGATTCGGCGGGCGTGATCGCCGCCATGCCGGCACGACCATTGGTATTGCGGATTTCCACGCCATAGGCCACGGCCTCGGAAATATGCGGGTGTTGCAAGAGGATGTTTTCGACCTCAGTGGTCGAGACGTTTTCGCCCTTCCAGCGGTAGGTATCGCCCAGGCGGTCGACAAACTGCGCATGACCGAAACCAATGTTGCGTAGCAGGTCACCGGTGTTGAAGTAGCGGTCACCTTTCTCGAAGACATCGTGGAGTACGACCTTGGCGGTTTTCTGCGGATCGGTGTAGCCGTCCAGCGGTGCCTTGTCGTCGATCTTTGCCAGCAACAACCCCTGCTGGCCCTTGGCGACCTTGCGCATCAGGCCGTTGGCTTCACGAATCGGTGCGCCGCTGTCGTGGTCGTACGCGACCAGCTCCCAGGACATCAGGGAAAATCCGATGGTGTTGTCGAAATTCAGAATGTTGGTGAACCCGATATTGCCGTCGCTGGCGGCGTACAGTTCACAGATGTGATTCACCGCAAAGCGGGTCTTGAACTCGTTCCAGGCGCCGGGACGCAGACCGTTGCCGATCATCTTGTTCACGTCGTGCCGGCTGTCGTCGGCGCTCGGCGGTTGATCGACCAGGTAGCGGCACAGTTCGCCGACATAACCGATGGTGGTCGCCCGGTATTTGCGCGCGTCGTTCCAGAACTGACTGGCACTGAATTTTCGGCGAATGGCAAACCCGCTGGCACCACTGACGGCCGCCCCCCAGCACACGCAAAGACCTGTGGCGTGGAACAGCGGCAAGGTGCAATAGACGACATCGTCCGGGCGCATGTCCAGGGCGATCATGCCGAAACTCGCAGAGCTGCGCATCCAGCGGCCATGCTTGAACACACCCGCCTTGGGCAGCCCCGTGGTGCCCGAGGTGTAGATATAGAAGCAGGGATCATCGAAGAAAATCTGCTGGCTGCTAGCCGGGTTGTCAGTGGCGTCGTCAAGGCTGACAGTCATCAGGTTGATGAAACCTTCAGGCGCAATCCCCGGTTGGCGCGAAGTATCCTGATCGGCGACGAACCAGGTGCGCGCAGTCGTGATCGCCACCCGATCACGCACCGCCAGGTACGCCGGGACCAGCTCCTCACCGACTATGATCGCCACCGGCGCCACCAGATTCACGCTGTGCACCAGGGTGTCGCGGGTCTGCGAGGTATTGAGCAGCGCACTGATCGCGCCGACCTTGGCCACCGCCAGAATCGTCACCAGCAGTTCGGGGCGGTTCTCGATGAAGACCGCTACCACATCACCCTTGCCGATACCCTGGCCGGTCAGGTGATGGGCGATGCGGTTGGCCCATTGGTTGACCTCGGAATAACTGAGCACCACGTCGCCTTGCAACAGCGCCGGGCCATCCGGGTTGCGCAACGCGGCTTGCTCGAAACTCCAACCCAAACCACACGGTTGGGTCGGGTCCTTGACGTTGGCGACCTTCATGCCCTTCACCACCCGTGGGATGGCCTTGGCGATGGAAGGCAGCTTGCGGAGCATCATGCCCCAGGTAATCGTGTCGTGCGACGTGCGGCTCATGATGCTCCCGTTCGATCTTTTTATTGTCGGGCGGCGATGACTGAGCCCGAAAATACGTCAACGGTTCTTGAGCTGTACACGCGGTTTTTGAAATGTTTTGTATCTGCGATCTTGATCGGCGATCAAGATCTACGACAGCGTTGCGCGAAGGTGATCCCGTGCACACCCATTGGTTCCATCGAGTCGCCGACGTACCTGCAAAATGCAGGATGCACGATGGCCATTCATGCAGATTGCACGAAAGCAAAAATCACCAAAAATCGTAACTTGTTGATTTTGCTTAAAATTATACAATTAAAAATACTGGCACAAAGGCTGCACCAGTCTCCCCACGCTTGCCATTCAAGTCATGACGGAGCTGAACGACATGAGCCTCATCCAGGAAAAATTTTCGTCCTTGTTCTCCAACTTCGCAGTCACTACCCAGGGCCGTCCTGATGGCGGGATTCTGCTGACCTTGCGCAGCGACGACGGCAGAGAATTCAAACGCTCGATCTCCTACCAGCAATTGCACAATGGCGACCAACTGACGTGGGTCATCAGTGCCATTCGCCGCGACCTCGCCGAGCAAGCAAGTGAATTGCCGCAGATCTCCCTGCTGCAAAGCCAGCAACGGTTTGCGCTGCCGACCTATCACTCGCTGTAAACCCAGGCTGAAAACACTGTGGGAGCGAACCTGCTCGCTCCCACAGGTTATCCGGTGCTTAGAAAGCTGAGGGTTCTATCCGTGCAAAGCTGTCCACGGTGACATGCCCCGCCAGTTCGCCGCCTTCACGAGCCAGACCGCACGTGGCCATCCCCGCCGCACGCGCGGCATCCAGCTCCTCGACAATGTCAGACAGAAACAGAATCTGCCCCGCCTCGATGTTGATCGCCTGGGTGATATTGGCGTAGGACTGCGCTTCCCGTTTGGGCCCCGACGTCGTGTCGAAGTAACCGCTGAACAGCGGCGTCAAATCCCCTGCTTCCGAGCAACCGAAGATTAACTTCTGCGCCTGGATCGAGCCCGAGGAGTAAACGAACAGTTGATAGCCGCTCTGGTGCCAGCGCTTGAGCGCTTCAACGGCGTCCGGGTACACATGCCCCTTCAACTGGCCGGCCTGATAGCCCTGCTCCCAGACCATACCCTGCAACGCTTTCAACGGCGTGGCCTTGCGGTCTTCGGCGATCCAGCCCAGCAGGATCTCGACAACGCGCTCGACGTCGGCGTCCGGCTCGTTGCTGTCCCGGCGCACGGCGTCCAGCTGTGCGATCACGTCTGCGCGCCCGGCATGCTCACGAACGAAGTCCGGCAGATGCCTGGCCGCGTAAGGAAACAGCACATCGAACACAAAACTCACCGCGCTGGTGGTGCCTTCGATGTCGGTGAGAATCGCTTTGATCGGCATCGACTCAGTCCTCAAGGCACGGGAATTGGCTGGCGATGTCTTCGCCGGTGAAATTGGCCACCCAGCCTTCCGGGTTATTGAACAGACGGATCGCGACAAAATGCGGGTGCTCGCCCATGTCGAACCAATGTTTGGTACCGGCCGGCACCGAGATCAGATCGTTCTTCTCGCAGAGCACCGCGTAGACGTAATCATCGATGTGCAGGGTAAACAAGCCACGGCCGGCGACGAAAAATCGTACTTCGTCTTCGCCATGGCGGTGTTCGTTGAGGAACTTGGCGCGCAGTTCGGCTTTTTGCGGGTGATCGCTGTTGAGGCTGATGACGTCGACGGTGATGTAACCGCGCTCGGTCATCAGCTTGTCGATTTGCTCCTGGTAGGCGGCAATCACTTCTTCCTGACTGGCGCCCGGCTGGATCTTCGCCGCCGCTTGCCAGCGGTCGAAACGCACGCCCTGCTCGGCCAGGGTCGAGGCGATGTCTTCGAAATGGGTCAGCACCTTGTTGGGAATCTCAGGGCTGGAGACGTGATAAACGGACAGGCTGCTCATCAGGGCAACTCCTTAACGGTTCATGCTTTAAGGTTCGAGAGCGAGCGCGTCTTCAACTCGCACTCGAACAAAAATTCAAAGGCCTCGATCTGCCGTAGGGCATCGCTCATGCGCGCACCCCAGGTGTACAGGCCGTGGCCGCGAATCAGGTAACCGACGCAATCAGGATGGGCGTCGAGCCAAGGCTGCACCTTGGCGGCCAGGCGCGCAATGTCCTGATCGTTGTCGAAAATCGGCACGCGCACCCGGGATTCGTGGGTCGTCACACCGCTGAAGGCTTTTTGCAGTTCGTAGTCTTCGAACTCGATGAAGTCCTGCGGCGTCAGGCGCGACAGCACGGTGGCATTCACCGAATGAGTGTGCAGCACCGCGCCGATCTCAGGGCGCCAGCTGTAAAGCTGCGTGTGCAACAGGGTTTCGGCGGACGGTTTCTTGCCCGGCTCCAGGCTGTTGCCTGACAGGTCGGTTGCCAGTACATCGTCCATGCCCAGTTGCCCCTTGTGCTTGCCGGACACGGTCAGCAAGGCTTCAGTCGGCGACAGACGGGTCGAGTAATTGCTGCTGGTGGCCGGCGACCAACCGCGGCCATAGAGAAAACGCCCGGCGTCGATGATTTCCTGGGCGAGTTGTTCACGGGTAAGGCTCATGGCCTGTCCTCTTGCATACATGTGGCAATGATAACGGCAGCCGCGACGGCTGCGAGGCTGGCAATACTAAATGTCCATGCGGCGCCGAGAGCATTCCAGCCATAGCCGGAATACAACGCGCCCAACGCACCGCCGGTGCCGGCCAATGCGGCATACAGCGCCTGGCCCTGGCCTTGCTGGCGCGCACCGAAACTACGTTGCACGAATGAAATGGCAGCGGCGTGAAAGCTGCCGAATGTCGCCGCGTGCAGCACCTGGGCAAACAACAAGACCCAAAGGAATTCGGCCAACGAACCGAGCAGCAACCAGCGCAGCGCCGCCAGCAGAAAACTCGCCATCAGCACCCGGCGCAGGGAAAACCGCGCGAGGATCTTGCTCATGGCCAAAAACATCAGCACTTCGGCGACCACGCCGACCGCCCAGAGCATGCCGATCACGCCACGGCTGTAACCCAGACGCTCAAGGTGCAGGGTCAGAAACGTGTAATACGGCCCGTGGCTCATCTGCATCAGCGCCACGCAGGCGTAAAACGCCAATACGCCGGGGTTGCGCAGCTGCTTGAGAAACCCCTCCCCCGCCACCCGGTTGCCCGGCGCCGGTTGGGCATTAGGCACCCACAGACTGCTGAGCACGATACCGGCCATGATCAGCACCAGCGCCGCCGGGTAGATATCGAGGCTCAGCCATTCGAACAGCCGACCCAGCGCGACCACGGTGATGATGAAACCGATTGAACCCCACAGGCGAATCTGGCTGTAGCGCGAGGTCTGGCCCTGCAAGTGAGCCAGGGTGATGACTTCGAACTGCGGCAACACTGCGTGCCAGAAAAACGCATGCAAGGCCATGACCATCGCCAGCCAGGCGTAGCTCTTGCTGACGAAAATCAGCGAAAAGGTCAGCAGCGTGCACACCGCACCGAAGCGCACGATGGCCAGCCTTCGGCCGGTGTAATCGCCCAGCCAGCCCCAGATATTCGGCGCCACGCAGCGCATCAGCATCGGGATCGCCACCAGCTCTCCGATGCGTGCGGCACTAAAGCCCAGGTGATCGAAGTACAGCGCCAGAAAAGGCGCTGTCGAACCGAGCAAGGCGAAATAGAACAGATAGAAACTGGAAAGCCGCCAGTACGGGAGCGCCGCAGCCGCCATCAGACGGCTGCGACCAGGAGGTCAGCCATTTACAACTGACCCAGCACCGGCGTGCTCACACGCACATCGGCGTTCTGCCCACGGTGACGCAGCAGGTGATCCATCAGCACGATGGCCATCATCGCCTCGGCAATCGGTGTGGCGCGGATGCCAACGCACGGATCGTGACGGCCCTTGGTGATCACTTCCACCGGGTTGCCATGGATGTCGATGGAACGGCCCGGCGTGGTGATGCTCGACGTCGGCTTCAGCGCCAGGTGCGCAACGATGGGCTGACCGGAGGAAATACCGCCGAGAATGCCACCGGCGTTGTTGCTGAGGAAACCTTGCGGGGTCATCTCATCGCGATGCTCGGTGCCGCGCTGGGCAACGCTGGCGAAACCGGCGCCGATTTCCACGCCCTTGACCGCGTTGATGCTCATCAGCGCATGGGCCAGTTCGGCGTCGAGGCGGTCGAAAATCGGCTCGCCCAGGCCCGGCATCACGCCTTCGGCGACCACGGTGATCTTCGCGCCGACCGAATCCTGGTCGCGGCGCAACTGATCCATATAGGCTTCCAGTTCCGGCACTTTGTCCGGGTCCGGGCTGAAGAAGGCGTTCTGCTCCACCGATTCCCAGGTCTTGAACGGGATTTCAATCGGCCCGAGCTGGCTCATGTAGCCGCGAATCACGATGCCCTGGCTGGCCAGGTATTTTTTCGCAATCGCACCGGCCGCGACGCGCATCGCGGTTTCGCGGGCCGAGCTGCGACCGCCGCCACGGTAGTCGCGCTCGCCGTATTTGTGGTGATAGGTGTAGTCGGCATGGGCCGGGCGGAACAGATCCTTGATCGCCGAGTAGTCCTTGGACTTCTGGTCGGTGTTGCGAATCAACAGGCCAATGGCGCAACCGGTGGTGCGGCCTTCGAACACGCCGGAGAGGATCTCGACTTCGTCGGCTTCCTGGCGCTGGGTGGTGTGGCGGCTGGTGCCGGGCTTGCGGCGGTCCAGGTCACGCTGCAGATCCTCCAGGGATATCTCCAGGCCCGGTGGGCAGCCATCGACAATGGCGACCAACGCCGGACCATGGCTTTCGCCCGCGGTGGTGACAGTGAACAGCTTGCCGTAGGTATTGCCGGACATGCAGGGCGCTCCGTGAAATCGAACCTGAATACGTAATCCGCGCCAGTATACGCAGGCTACCCAAGTAGTTCATCCTCGAACCTTATGGGTGCCTGTGAGTCCAACCGGCATCTTCTTGATGATGGCGCGATGATGCTGCGAGTTCTAGCCTTGAGCCTTACCCTGATTTCCGGCTTCGCCCAGGCGACTGTCCTGCAACGGCCGATGACGCTGGACACCGGCACTGGCGAGCTTTTCGGCTCGCTGTTACTGCCAAAATCCGACAATCCGGTGCCGGTTGTCCTGATCATTTCCGGCTCCGGCCCTACGGATCGCGACGGCAACAACCCCGACGGCGGGCGCAATGACAGCCTCAAGCGCCTGGCCTGGGTGCTGGCCAAACACAACATTGCCAGCGTGCGTTACGACAAGCGTGGCGTGGCCGCGAGCCTGGCCGCGACCCCGGACGAACGCAACCTGACGGTAGAGGCCTATGTGTCCGATGCGCAAGCCTGGGGCCGCAAGCTCAAGACTGATCCGCGTTTCGGCAAACTGATTGTGCTGGGTCACAGCGAAGGCGCCTTGATCGCCAGCCTCGCGGCGCCGGGCCTCGATGCCGACGCGGTGATTTCTGTCTCGGGTAGCGCCAGGCCGGTCGATCAGGTCATCCGCCAGCAACTGGGCAATCGCCTGCCCCCACCGCTGATGCTGCGCAGCAATGAATTGCTCGACAGCCTCAAGGCCGGGAAACCCGACGATAATGTGCCGCCCCCCTTGCAGGCAATTTTCCGTCCGAGCGTGCAGCCTTACCTGATTTCCCTGTTCCGCCAGGACCCGGCCGCGGCGTTTGCCAAGCTGAAAATGCCGGCGTTGATCATCCAGGGCAGCAACGACATCCAGGTCGGTGTCAATGACGCAAGGTTGCTCAAGGCAGCCAAGCCGGACGCCGAACTGGCGCTGATCGAGGGCATGAACCACGTCATGCGCATCGTGCCCAACGACGTCAAACGCCAGCTGGCCTCCTATAAAGACCCACAATTGCCCCTGGCGGCGGAACTGGGCACGCGAATTCTCGGTTTTATTGACGGACTTCGCACCAGTTAAGCGCTACTGGGAGGCGTTCTCACCAGTTTTCACACGTGAAAACTGGTGAGAACGCCCCGCTGGCCCTCCAGTCTTGAAGAAAACGGCCGATAAGCCTTTGTCGCCCACGCATTGGTTGGCGACAAGTTGAGCTTGGACAGGATCTCGCCGTTATGACTGACACCCAGACTTCACCCGACACCACCGCTGAAACAGACGCACCGCCAGCGGTCGAGCTGCCCTGGGCGGACGTCCACGTCGAGCACCACAAAATGCTCCGTCTGGCGCCGCTGAAGACTGACCGCAATACAGGCGGGCGCCCGTTGCGCTTTGTCGAATTAGGCTATGCCGAGCGCAACGACAAGGCGCGTAGCCTGATGCGCATGAGCATCACCCTGCCCGGCCAGCGCGTACGCAAGGAACAGAATCATCTGGACGTGTGGGTCGATCATGCCGAAAAGCGCGTGCATTTCGGCCCTGACAGCGGCTTGCAGATTGAACCGCTCAACCGTGGCATTGGCCGCTATCTGGCGGCCCAGGGCATCAACTGGGCGAAGAAGCGCTGGCCGACCTACACCGTCGACGGCTTTGACCTGAACAACAAGGATGCACTGAACGAAGACACCCGCCTGCGCCGCGATCATTTTTTGCGTGTGCACGGTTTCGATGTGGTGTATGCCGATGCCCAGCATTTGAAAGGCAGCGTCAAGCCGGTCAAGGTCGGCGACCTCTTGGGTGACTGGAACAGCGACAAACTGCAGATCGTGGAAATTCTCGAAGCCGCGCAAATGCTCCAGCAAGCCGAGCAGAACCTGGCCGAGCAGGAAGTCAAACTCAAGAACCACGAAGAGAAAGTCAGCAAATACAAACGCGAAGACGCCGGGTTGCGCTTCACCATTACGTGTCTGGTGGCGTTTGCGGTGTTTCAGGCGGGGTTGCTGATCTGGATTGCCACGCACCGATAGTTGGCGGTGCGGCCATTCCTTGTAGGAGCGAGCCTGCTCGCGATGGACGTTAACGATGACGCGTGTTTTCTGGAAAAACGCGTCGCCCTTTAGCCCATCGCGAGCAGGCTCGCTCCTACAGGGGTTAAACGCGGGAAGCGAACAACGCCTGATGCTCCCGGCACTGCTGCGCGCTCAGCATGAACACGCCGTGCCCGCCACGCTCGAACTCCAGCCAGGCGAAGTCGACTTCCGGGTACAACGCCTCGACGTGCACCTGGCTGTTGCCCACTTCGACAATCAGCAAGCCCTTCTCGGTCAGATGATCCGCCGCTTCGGCAAGCATGCGCCGCACCAGGTTCAAACCGTCATCACCGCAGGCCAGGCCCAGTTCAGGTTCGTGCTGGTACTCGTCCGGCATGTCGGCGAAATCTTCGGCGTCGACGTACGGCGGGTTCGACACGATCAGGTCGAAACGCTGACCCGGCAAACCATCGAAACCATCGCCCTGCACCGTGTAGACACGCTCATCGACACCGTGACGCTCGATGTTCTGGTTGGCCACTTCCAACGCTTCGAACGACAGATCGGCCAACACCACTTCGGCGTTCTGGAACTCGTAGGCGCAGGCGATACCGATGCAGCCGGAGCCAGTGCACAGGTCGAGAATCCGCGCCGGCTCGTTAGCCAGCCACGGGGTAAAACGATTTTCAATCAGCTCGCCAATCGGCGAACGCGGGATCAGCACACGCTCATCGACGATGAACGACATGCCGCAGAACCAGGCTTCACCCAGCAGGTAAGCGGTCGGCACACGGTCTTCGATGCGGCGCTTGAGCAGCAACTGCAAGTGGACCAGTTCGTCTTCTTCCAGATTGCAGTCGAGGTAGCTGTCGGCAATTTCCCACGGCAGGTGCAGCGCCCCCAACACCAGTTGACGGGCTTCGTCCCAGGCATTGTCCGTCCCATGGCCGAAAAACAGATCCTCCCCATGGAAGCGGCTGACGGCCCAACGGATATGGTCACGCAGGGTACGAAGGCGGGAAGTGATCACGACGGCAAACTCCAGAAAAATCGACGGGCGATTCTACCAGTCAAACGGCGTCACGACGACGCGGGAAAACAACCGGTTCAAATGTAGGAGTTATCCATTTTTTCGCAACGCTATTGAACAAAACGCAACTATTGACAAGGCTACAGGCCAGCAACGGCGGCACCTACGATCGTAGCGATTCACAGAAACGCTCAGCCAGAGGACAATGTCGCAAAAGCCCCACTCCAAGGAGCCCCAGAATGTCCGTTCCAAAAACGATGTTTCAACTCAGCGGCCGCGGTTATCCGGCAGCCAAACTGAGCCACGCGACCCTTATCATCATCGATGCCCAGAAAGAATATCTGAGCGGGCCACTGGCCCTCAGCGGCATGGATGAGGCCGTCGCGAACATCAAGCAATTGCTCGCCGCTGCCCGTGCCGCCGGCCGACCGGTCGTGCATGTGCGCCATCTCGGCACCCTCGGCGGCATGTTCAACCCGCAAGGCGTAGGTGGTGAGTTCATTCCGGGCCTGGAGCCGCAGAGCGACGAAACCGTCATCGGTAAATTGCTGCCAAGCGCGTTCCACGGCACCGAGCTGGCCAAACGCCTGGAGGACCTGGGCGCCCTCGACCTGATCGTCTGCGGTTTCATGAGTCACTCCAGCGTCAGCACCACCGTACGCGCAGCGAAGAACCTTGGCTTCCGCTGCACACTCATTGAAGACGCCTGCGCCACTCGCGATTTGCCTTACAAAGGCGGCATCCTGAGCGCCGAGCACGTTCATCAGACCGAAATGGCGATCATGGGCGACAACTTCGCCACCCTCGCCATGACCCACGAACTGGTCTGATCGGCGCCCCATGAGCGGTCAAAAACGCCGCTCATCCGCAAAAGCCTCTCATTAGCCGTAATTGTCTTAGCCTCAGGAACATCCCGGTCAACTCCCGGTCGAAGGGCCGATACCCATTGAGGAAGGTCGGAATGAAGTTATCCGATGGTTTTGACGCTCGCCGCTTGCGGCCCAAAGGCCAACGCAACTGGCGTTTTAGAATCGGCGCAGCATTCGCTGCGTTGCTGGCAATGAGTGGAGTGCTGCTCGCCATGGCCGGTGCCGCCGCCCTGTTCGGCCATGCACCTGCCCTGGGCGAGTTGAACACCAACCGGGCCGGCGCGGCAGTGATCCTGGCGATTGGCCTGTTCGTGCTGTACCTCGGCGTGTGGCTGTGGCGTCGTTGCCGGCGCCGCTCGCGGCAATCGCGGGAGCTGGCCATGTCCCCGCACCTGATGAAAAAACACGACTGAGACCAGGGTCGAGACCGAGCCCCGTGCGTTTTGTCGCGCCCGATTCGCTTCGAGTTGGGTAAACTGGCCGCCCTTCGCGGAGGCTGACATGCAAGACGACGATTTTTCTCTGTTCAAAAGCGCGATCCAAGGCGTCAAGCCGATCAAGCACGATCGCGCCGAAACCGGCAAACCCAAGGCTGACCGCGCGCAGATCGCCAAGCTGCGTCAGGCGGCCACTGTGCGCACCGAATCCACCACCGTCGACGGTCTGTCCGATCAGTTCGTCATCGACGTCGGCCCTGAAGACGAGCTGATGTGGGCACGTGACGGCGTGCAGGAAAGCCAGATACGCAAGCTCAAGATCGGCCAGATTCCGTTCGAAGGCAGCCTCGATCTGCACGGCATGAGCGTGGAAAAAGCTCGGGAAACCCTCTGGGCTTTCCTGGCCGAAGCGACCCAATTCGAAATCCGCTGCGTGCGCGTCACCCATGGCAAGGCTGTTCGCCTGGACGGCAAGCGGCCGATGATCAAAAGCCACGTCAACACTTGGCTGCGCCAACATCCACAGGTGCTCGGATTCACCTCGTGCCAGGCCAAACATGGCGGTGCCGGTGCGGTTTATGTGATGCTCAAACGCACCATGATGGAAGGTCGCGACGAGTAAAGCTGACGCGTCACGCTTGCAGCGTCGTGTCCGCCACCGTACCCTTGCCCTTTGCGTAAAATCCCACAGGTAGTTTCATGTCCCTGGAACAGAATTACACCGCGATCCTTGGCCAACTGGGCGAGGACGTCTCCCGCGAGGGCCTGCTCGACACGCCCAAGCGTGCCGCCAAAGCCATGCAGTACCTCTGCCGCGGCTATGAACAGACACTCGAAGAGGTCACCAACGGTGCCCTGTTCAGCTCCGATAACAGCGAAATGGTGCTGGTCAAGGACATCGAGTTGTACTCGCTGTGCGAACACCACCTGCTGCCGTTCATCGGCAAAGCGCATGTTGCCTACATCCCGAGCGGCAAGGTCCTGGGCCTGTCGAAGGTGGCGCGGATCGTAGACATGTACGCTCGCCGCCTGCAGATCCAGGAAAACCTCAGCCGCCAGATCGCCGATGCGGTCCAGCAAGTCACCGGCGCCCTGGGCGTTGCAGTGGTGATCGAGGCCAAGCACATGTGCATGATGATGCGCGGTGTGGAAAAACAGAATTCGTCGATGATCACCTCGGTGATGCTCGGTGAATTCCGTGAGAACGCAGCCACCCGCAGCGAATTCCTCAGCCTCATCAAGTAATTCGCGGCACGAAGAAAACCGGCATTCATCGCCGGTTTTTTTTCGCCGGTAAAAAATCAGGTAAGCTGCGCGCCTTTCTTTCTTTGCACCGTGAGGCTTTCAACGTGTTCGTAAAAGCGCTTCGTGTCGGCCTTGGCCAACTGATCATCTTCATCGACTTCATCACTCGCCCCAGCAAAAAGAAGCGCCCCGCCGCTGCTCAGGCTCAAGTCGAATCCGCCGCCAAGGGCCTGACCCTGTATCAATTCCACGCCTGCCCGTTCTGCGTGAAAACCCGCCGCACCCTGCGCCGCCTGAATGTGCCGGTGGCTCTTCGCGATGCGAAGAACAACGAACAGGATCGCCAGGCCCTGCTGGAGCAAGGCGGCAAGATCAAGGTGCCGTGCCTGCGCATTGAAGAGAATGGCCAGACCACCTGGATGTACGAGTCCAAGGTGATCATTGATTATCTGGACAAGCGATTTGCTGCAGCCTGAGGTTTTTGCAGTGGCGTTGCGGACGCCATCGCCAGCAAGCCGGCTCCTACAAAGTGGCGGCGTACACAAGAGTTGTGACCACCGCCCCCCCCTGTAGGAGCCGGCTCGCTGGCGAAGAGGCCGGCCCAGACACTATAAAACCCAGACAAAAATAAACCGGCCCCTGAGCCGGTTTAATTGTTTTCAGGCCGCTTGCGCCGCCTGCGCCTGTCGCACGACCGCCGCCAACCGTTTGAGCCCCTCATCCAGCCGCGCCGGGTCGATGTGGCTGAAGTTCAACCGCAAATACCCATGATGCTTGTCCGGCTCGGGGAAGAACGGCTCGCCCGGCATGAACGCCACATCTTCGGCCAACGCCGCATTGAGCAAAGTTCGCGTGTCCAGCGGCTGCTTGAGCTTCAACCAGAAAAACAATCCGCCCTGCGGCTCGTTCCAATCCGACAGATCAGCAAAGTAGGTTTGCAGCGCCACCTGGAACGCATCCCGACGCCCGCGGTAAAAGTCGCGCAACTCACTGCGGTGTTGCCGGTACTTTTCACTGCCGATCCATTGCAGCGCTTGCCACTGGCCAACCCGATTGGTGTGCAGATCCGCCGACTGCTTGAGTTTCAACAGATGAGGAAACAGGTCCGGGCTGGCGATCAGATAGCCAACGCGCAAACCCGGTAACAGGGTTTTCGACACAGTACCGGTGTAGATCCAACTGGCGTTTTTCAAGCGACTGACAATGGGTGTAGCGCTACCGCCATCGAAGGTCAGTTCTCGGTAGGGCTCATCCTCGATCAGAGTGACGCCAAACTCGTCGAGCAGCGCTGCCACCGCGTCGCGTTTGGCTTCGCTGTAGCGAACCGCCGAAGGATTCTGGAACGTCGGGATCAGGTAGATGAAGGCCGGGCGGTGTTGTTCCAGGCGATCGCGCAGCTGCGTCAGGTTCGGGCCGTCAGCCTCCAGCGGCACGGTCAGGCAATCGGCACCAAACAGCTGGAATATTTGCAGTGCCGCCAGATAAGTCGGCGCCTCAAGCAGGATCTCGGTGTCCTTGTCGATGTACAGCTTGGCCGCCAGATCCAGGGTTTGTTGTGAGCCGCTGACCACCAGAACCTGGCTTGCCTCACAGGCCACTCCCAACGCACGCGCCTCGGCGGCCAACGCTTCACGCAGCGCCGGCTCGCCTTCGCTCATGCCGTATTGGCCCATGGAGACCGGCATCTGGGCCCAATCGACCTTCGGCAGCATGGCTTCAGCCGGCAAACCACCGGCGAACGACATCACTTGCGGACGCTGAGCCGCGGCGAGGATTTCACGGATCAAAGAACTTTTAAGGCGTGAGACACGTTCGGAAAAAGCCATGGGGATCACCGGTAGCAAGGCATGAGGAAAATGAGTCAAACTTATTGACCGAAATTACGCTTTCCGGATTGGATACGTCAATATGCTTGACCTTAAAAACCCGCTATCCCAACGACAAGCCATGGAAGCGTTTTTCTTCGGCTACCAGGCCTTCACCGCCAAGGCCGATGAAATGCTCGAACGTCGCGGCCTGAGCCGGGTTCATCAGCGCATCGTGTTTTTCATCGCCCGCTATCCGAACCTGAGCGTCAAGGAGTTGCTGGCTTTGCTCGGCGTGAGTAAGCAGGCGCTGAACATGCCGTTGCGACAATTGTTGGAGATGCATTTGGTCGACAGCGTCGCGTCCGAAACTGACAAGCGTAAGCGACTGCTGGAACTGACTGCAGAAGGCGCTCGCTTCGAGCAAGCATTGCGGCGTGAACAGGTGAAATTGCTGGAGCGGGTGTTTGGCGAGGCAGGGGAACAGGCGGTGAATGGCTGGTTGGCGGTGAATCTGGCGCTTGGGGAGGATCAACAAAAAATCTGAACCCGAAAGTCCTTCGCGAGCAGGCTCGCTCCTACAGGCAAATGTGGGAGCGGGTTTGCTCGCGAAGGCGTCGGACAGGCGATATATCCCTAAAGCCAAATATTTCGTCGACAAAACCAAAAACATTATTTGCTTTCTTTGTATACAAAAGCATAATCCACTTCGTGCGAGTTCCTGACCAAGCGGTCAACAAATTCGCAAGCACCTCAAAGGGCCGCTGCCACCCCTCTCGGATCCGGCCCTGGAAATAAAAATAAAACTCTTGAGGAGTACTCGCTGTGGAAAGCCGCAAATCCGAAGCATCGACGCTGGACCTCTCGCCGCCATTACGTAATGGCTTGCTGGAACGTCTGTTCAAACTCAGCTTGCATGGCACCACGGTGAAGACCGAGCTGATTGCCGGTCTGACAACCTTCATCACCATGGCTTACATCATTTTCGTCAACCCCAACATCATGGCTGACGCCGGGATCGATCACGGTGCCGCATTCGTCGCCACCTGCATCGCCGCCGCACTCGGCTGCCTGTTGATGGGCCTGTACGCCAACTGGCCGGTCGGCCTGGCACCGGGCATGGGGCTGAACGCTTTCTTCACCTACACCGTGGTCGGCACCATGGGCTACAACTGGGAAACCGCCCTGGGTGCGGTGTTCGTTTCCGGTGTGTTGTTCATGATCTTGACCTTCTCGCGAATCCGCGAATGGCTGCTCAATAGCATCCCGGTCAGCCTGCGCTTCGCCATGGGCGCTGGCGTGGGTCTGTTCCTGGGGCTGATTGGCCTGAAAACCGCAGGTATCGTCGTCGATAGCCCAGCCACCCTGATCAAGCTCGGCTCCCTGCGCGAACCCGGCCCGCTGCTGGCCGCCGTATGTTTCCTGATGATCGCCATCCTCAGCTACCACAAGGTCTTCGGTGCAATCCTCATCAGCATCATCACCGTGACCCTCGCCGGTTGGGGCTTGGGCCTGGTGCATTACGAAGGGATCATGTCGGCCCCGCCAAGCCTGGCTCCGACCTGGATGGCCATGAACGTCGCCGGCGTGTTCAACGTCAGCATGATCAGCGTGGTCCTTGCGTTCCTCTTCGTACACATGTTCGACACCGCCGGTACCCTGATGGGCGTTGCCCAGCGCGCCAACCTGGTCGGCGCTGACGGCAAGATCGAAAACCTCTCCCGCGCAATGAAAGCCGACAGCGCTTCCAGCGTATTCGGTGCGGTGGTGGGTGTTCCGCCAGTGACAAGCTATGTAGAAAGTGCTGCCGGCGTGGCCGCAGGTGGTCGGACTGGTCTTACCGCAGTCACCGTTGGTGTGCTATTTATAGCCGCAATGTTTTTCGCACCACTGGCCGGCATGATTCCCGCCTATGCCACCGCTGGCGCACTGATTTATGTGGCAATGCTGATGATGGGCGGCATGGCCCACATCGAATGGGACGAAGCGACCGACAGCATTCCGGCCATCGTTACCGCGATCATGATGCCACTGACCTTCTCGGTCGCTGACGGCATCGCGCTGGGCTTCATCACCTACGTGGCGCTGAAGGCCGGCACCGGCAAGTACAAGGAAATTTCCGTGAGTCTGTGGGTGCTCTGCGCGATCTTCATCGCCAAGTTCATCTTCTTGTAAACCTTACGCGGAACTCGCTTCAAAACAGCCTCACCCCGTCGGGTGAGGCTTTTGTGCAAATGGAGGAAAGTGATGAGTCTGGAAACCTGGCTGCTGTTCAGCGGCGCTGCGCTGATTGTGATCCTGATCCCGGGACCACTGTCTTTGCTGATGATCAGCAACAGTCTGAATTACGGCCTGCGCCGCTCCTACCCGGCCTTTCTCGGCGGCGTATCGGCCTCGATCTGCTTGTTGAGTGCGTCGGCGCTGGGCCTGGGTGCGTTACTGCTGGCTTCCGAACAGCTGTTCAGCGCATTGAAGATGCTTGGCGCGCTGTACCTGTTCTACCTCGCCTGGCAAAGCTGGCAGCAATCGCGCCAGCCTTCCCACGGCGCTGAAGTGCCACAGGCAGCGCCAGTGCCTCGCTTTCGTGCGCTGTTCGGCCGCGCGTTCATGCTCGGCGCCAGCAACCCGAAGGACATCCTGTTCTTCGCCGCTTTCCTGCCGCAGTTCTTGAACGCCGAACAAGCGTTCCTGCCGCAGTTGCTGGTGATGATTGCGACCTGGACTGTGCTCGATCTGCTGTGCAAATTGGCCTACGGCCTCGGTGCCCATGGTGCGGCGCGCTATCTGCGCAGCGGCAAGGGGCAGAGCTGGTTCAACCGGATCAGTGCGGGGTTGTTTGGTGGTGCGGGGGCTGCGTCCCTGCTGAGCCGCTAAAAGCATCGCTGGCAAGCCAGCTCCTACAAGGGTTCGCATAACCTGTAGGAGCAGGCTTGCAAGCGATGGCGTCATGTCTGACAGCCCTTTTTCAACGCGAAAAAAAGCCCGCAGTGTGAGCGGGCGAAAGACCAAAGAAGCTATATGCGCAGTCGCTTCCAGGGTGCGGCAGCTGCTTGGGGGATCAGCTGCCGCGATAGGTGGAGTAGCTGTAAGGCGAAATCAACAACGGCACATGGTAGTGATCCTGCTCGGCAGAGATGCCAAAACGCAGTACCACGACATCCAGGAATGCAGGCTCCGGCAACTTGACGCCACGGGCGCGGTAGTAATCGCCAGCATGAAACTGAACCTGATAGACCCCGGTGCGGTAGTCATCGCCTTGCAGCAGCGGTGCATCGACACGGCCATCGCTGTTGGTGACTGCAGTGGCGACCAGTTCCAGCTGCGAACCTTCAACGCGGTACAACTCGACTTTGATCGAGCTGCCCGGGCAACCGTGTGCTGCGTCCAAAACGTGTGTAGTCAAACGTCCCATTGATTCTGCGCGCCTGCCTGCATGGAGCAGTCAGACTTCGCGCCTCCCGAAGTCAGTTGAAAAGGAGACCGCACCGATTCGGAGCACGAAAAGCTGCGGCGAGCGACTGATTAAGACACTTTTGAAAAAAATTGTACACAATAAAAACGACATTTTTCACCCTGCCCCCGCCATTTGCCCATTTTCTGCCGATTTCCCGCCAAACCGCACAGCCTATGAACCCCTCAGCAAATTACTGACCAATCAGGCAGATTTCTTGCAGGCTCACGCCAATAGCAGTAAAAGATGACAGTCGGTGAAAAATGCGAAAATTCAGGCTTACAAAGTGAATATAAAGTTGTATACAATCAGCCCATCGCTGTGACGCCAGCCTGCCAACCAATCTTCAGCTGCGTCACACCAACCGTCATCATCGAATAAGAAGGAAGCCTGCAGTGAGCGCTGACTACCCACGCGACCTGGTCGGTTACGGCAGTAACCCTCCGCACCCACACTGGCCGGGCAATGCCCGCATCGCCCTGTCGTTCGTACTCAATTACGAAGAAGGCGGCGAGCGCAACATCCTGCACGGCGACAAAGAGTCCGAAGCCTTCCTCTCGGAAATGGTTTCCGCCCAGCCGCTGCAAGGCGCGCGCAACATGAGCATGGAATCCCTTTACGAGTATGGCAGCCGTGCCGGCGTGTGGCGGATCCTCAAGCTGTTCAAGGAATTCGACATTCCGCTGACCATCTTCGCCGTGGCCATGGCCGCCCAGCGTCACCCGGACGTGATCCGCGCCATGGTCGATGCCGGCCACGAGATCTGCAGTCATGGCTATCGCTGGATCGACTACCAGTACATGGACGAAGCCCAGGAACGCGAGCACATGCTCGAAGCGATCCGCATCCTCACCGAAATCACTGGCGAACGCCCGCTAGGCTGGTACACCGGCCGCACCGGCCCGAACACCCGTCGCCTGGTGATGGAAGAAGGCGGTTTCCTCTACGACTGCGACACCTACGACGACGACCTGCCCTACTGGGAACCGAACAACCCGACCGGCAAGCCGCACCTGGTGATCCCGTACACCCTGGACACCAACGACATGCGCTTCACCCAAGTCCAGGGTTTCAACAAGGGCGACGACTTCTTCGAATACCTCAAGGATGCGTTCGACGTGCTCTACGCCGAGGGCGCCGAAGCACCGAAGATGCTCTCGATCGGCCTGCACTGCCGCCTGATCGGCCGTCCGGCGCGTCTGGCTTCGCTCAAGCGCTTTATCGAATACGCTAAAAGTCATGAACAGGTGTGGTTCAGCCGTCGCGTCGACATCGCACGCCACTGGCACGAAACCCACCCGTACACAGGGGCTGCCAAATGAGCACCTTTCAAACAGTAAAACCCTCGACTCTGAGCCGCGACGCCTTCGTCGCCGCTTTCGCCGACATCTACGAACATTCGCCATGGGTGGCCGAGAAGGCCTTCGGCCTGGGCCAGGACGCTTCGATCGACGAGATCGAAACCCTGCACCAGCGCATGAGCGACATCCTGTTGAGTGCTGATCACGCAAGCCAACTGGCCCTGATCAATGCTCACCCGGACCTGGCCGGCAAAGCCGCCGTCCAGGGCCAGCTTACCGAGGCCAGCACCCATGAACAGGCTGGCGCCGGTATTCACCAATGCACGGCCGAAGAGTTCCAGCGCTTCACCGAGCTGAACGACGCCTATAAAGCCAAGTTCAAGTTTCCCTTCATCATGGCGGTAAAAGGCAGCAACCGGCATCAGATCCTCGCAGCGTTCGAAACGCGCATCCACAACCCGGTCGACACCGAGTTCAAGTGCGCGCTGGCGGAGATCAACAAGATCGCCCTGTTCCGATTACTGACCCTATAGCAAGCCTGGCCTGAGCGAATTCAAGAACGCCGGAACCGCCAAGGGCCTCGCAAGCATCCCAAGCCACTTATTTAAAGGCAGACAAGAAGAATGAAAGCTTACGCCGTACCTTTCGAGAAGTTCGTCAACCTGGCCGATGCCCGCCTGGGCACCAAAATCATCTCGGTCACCGATGACTGGTTCGCAGACGCCAATCGCCTGTTCCAACCGACCCCGGCCGTATGGAAGGAGGGCGTGTTCGATGACAACGGCAAGTGGATGGATGGCTGGGAATCGCGCCGCAAGCGCTTCGAAGGCTTCGACAGCGCCGTAATCCGCCTGGGCGTACCGGGTTCGATCAAGGGCGTCGACATCGACACTTCATTCTTCACCGGCAACTTCCCGCCATCGGCCTCTCTGGAAGCGTGCTTCCTGGCGTCGGGCGAGCCTGATGAAAACACCCAGTGGACTGAAGTGCTGTCGGCCGTCGAGCTGCAAGGCAACAGCCACCACTTCCACGAAATCAACAACGACCAGGCCTTCAGCCACCTGCGCTTCAACATCTACCCGGATGGCGGCGTGGCCCGTCTGCGCGTGTACGGCGTGCCGTTCCGTGACTGGTCGGCGATCGGCGACAACGAGCAAGTCGACCTGGCCGCTGCCCTCAACGGTGGTCGCGCCCTCGCCTGCTCCGACGAACACTTCGGCCGCATGAGCAACATCCTCAACCCGGGCCGTGGCATCAACATGGGCGACGGCTGGGAAACCGCGCGTCGCCGTACCCCGGGCAATGACTGGGTCATCGTCGCGCTGGGTCATGCCGGTGAAGTCGAGAAAGTCATCGTCGACACCCTGCACTTCAAGGGCAACTACCCGGACAGCTGCTCGATCCAGGGCGCCTTCGTGAAGGGCGGTACCGACAGCCAAATCGAAACCCAGTCGCTGTTCTGGCGCGAACTGCTGCCAAGCCAGAAGCTGGAAATGCACGCCGAACACGCCTTCGCCGAGCAGATCAAGGCACTGGGCCCGATCACCCACATCCGCCTGAACGTGTTCCCGGATGGTGGTGTGAGCCGCCTGCGTGTACTGGGCAAGGTCGCGAAGTAATGCTGAGCCCTGTAGGAGCCGGCTTGCCGGCGATGGCGCCCTCACCGACGCCATCGCCGGCAAGCCGGGCTCCTACAAAAGCAACACACCAACACATTTGAGATTAAGAAGAACAGCATGCGCACACTGACGATTGAACCGCTGACCAAAGAAGCCTTCGCCCCTTTCGGTGACGTGATCGAAACCGACGGCAGCGATCACTTTATGATCAACAACGGTTCGACCATGCGCTTCCACAAACTGGCCACGGTAGAAACCGCCAAGCCAGAGGACAACGCGATCATCAGCATCTTCCGCGCCGACGCGCAGGACATGCCGCTGACCGTGAGCATGCTGGAACGCCATCCGCTGGGCAGCCAGGCTTTCATACCGCTGCTCGGCAACCCCTTTCTGATCGTGGTCGCGCCACTTGGCGATGAACCTGTATCAGGCTTGGTCCGCGCCTTCGTCACCAACGGCAGGCAGGGCATTAATTACCATCGCGGCGTCTGGCACCACCCGGTGCTGACGATCGAAAAGCGGGATGACTTCCTGGTGGTTGATCGCAGTGGCACAGGCAATAACTGCGATGAGCATTTTTTCAAAGAGGATGAGCGTTTGATCCTCGCCCCCCACCAATAAGAGAAGGTCTGATCACTCGACAACAGAGTGACAGGCGAGAGGTAAAGACTGTGGAAGCACATCTGTTGGAATGGCTGAACCTGAGCGTGCGCTGGGTTCATATGATTACTGGTGTGGCCTGGATCGGCGCATCGTTCTATTTCGTATGGCTGGAAAACAACCTCAACCGGGTCAACCCGAGAACCGGCCTGGCCGGTGATTTGTGGGCAATCCACGGTGGCGGTATCTACCACCTGGAAAAATACAAGCTGGCTCCACCGACCATGCCGGACAACCTGCACTGGTTCAAATGGGAAGCCTACTTCACCTGGATGTCGGGTATCGCGCTGCTGTGCGTGGTGTTCTACTCCAATCCGACGCTCTACCTGCTGGCTCCGGGCAGCACCCTGAGCGGTCCTGAAGGCGTGGCCATCGGTATCGGCTCGCTGTTCATCGGCTGGTTCGTCTATTCCTTCCTCTGCGACTCGGCCCTGGGCAAACGCCCTGCCCTGCTGGGTTTCATCCTGTTCGTCCTGATCATCGGCGCGGCCTACGGCTTCAGCAAAGTGTTCAGCGGTCGGGGTGCGTACCTGCACGTCGGCGCGATCATCGGCACCATCATGGTCGGCAACGTGTTCCGCATCATCATGCCGGCGCAACGCGCACTGGTGGCGGCGATTGCCGAGAACCGCACGCCGGATCCGGCGCTGCCGGCCAAAGGCCTGCTACGTTCGCGTCACAACAACTACTTCACCTTGCCGGTGCTGTTCATCATGATCAGCAACCACTTCCCGAGCACCTACGGCAGCCAGTACAACTGGTTGATCCTGGCCGGGATCGCGGTACTGGCGGTGTTGGTGCGTCACTACTTCAACACCCGTCACGACAGCCACAAATTTGCCTGGACGCTTCCAGTGGCAGCTGTCGGCATGATCAGCCTGGCCTACGTCACCGGCCCTGCGCCGCTGAACAGCCCGGAAGTGGCCAAGGCCCCAGCGAAAATCGAATACCAGCCGCTGCCGGAAACAGCAGTGGGCGGTGGTTTGAAACCCGCTGAAGCCAAACCCGTAGAAGCGCCAGCCGCCGCACCGGCGCAAGCGTCCAACGCAGGCCCTGGCTTTGACAAAGTGCACAGCGTGATTCAGGAACGTTGCTCGGTTTGCCATTCGGCCAAGCCAACCAGCCCGCTGTTCAGTGCGGCTCCTGCCGGTGTGATGTTCGACACCCCCGAGCAGATCCGCCAGAACGCACCGCGGATTCAGGCGCAAGCCGTCACCAGCCAGATCATGCCACTGGGCAACATCACGCAGATGACCCAGCAGGAACGTGACCTGATTGGTGCCTGGATTGCTCAGGGAGCCCAGACCAATTAATCGCTGAAAAAGCATCGCTGGCAAGCCAGCTCCTACAAGGTCACCGAAACCCTGTAGGAGCTGGCTTGCCAGCGATTGGCCGCGCCGCGGTCAACCTGATGCACAAAATCAAAAGAATAAAAAAGATCCGAGGTGTTGCATGTCCGAGCTATCCGCAGCGCGCATCCCCGACGCACCCGCCATTCAGCGTTTGCCCCTCTTGCAACTGATCCTGGTCGGTTTGCAACATGTTCTGCTGATGTATGGCGGCGCCATCGCGGTGCCGCTGATCATCGGACAGGCCGCTGGCCTGAGTCGTGAAGAAATCGCCTTCCTGATCAATGCCGACCTGCTGGTCGCCGGCATCGCCACCATCGTCCAATCCCTCGGCATCGGCCCCATGGGCATTCGCATGCCGGTGATGATGGGTGCCAGTTTCGCTGCCGTTGGCAGCATGGTCGCCATGGCCGGCATGCCCGGTATCGGCCTGCAAGGGATCTTCGGCGCAACCATCGCCGCCGGGTTCTTCGGCATGATCATCGCCCCGTTCATGTCCAAGGTCGTGCGCTTCTTCCCGCCGTTGGTGACCGGCACGGTCATCACCTCGATCGGTTTATCGCTGTTCCCCGTGGCCGTGAACTGGGCCGGCGGCGGTGCTGACGCCACTCAATTCGGTTCACCGATTTACTTGACCATCGCCGCACTGGTATTGGGCACCATCTTGCTGGTGCACCGCTTCATGCGCGGTTTCTGGGTCAATATTTCCGTGCTGATCGGCATGTGCCTGGGCTACGTGCTCTGCGGCGTGCTCGGCATGGTCGACCTCAGTGGCATGGCTCAGGCGCCATGGCTGCAGTTCGTGACCCCGCTGCACTTCGGCATGCCGAAATTCGAACTCGCGCCGATCCTGTCGATGTGCCTGGTGGTGGTGATCATTTTCGTCGAGTCCACCGGGATGTTTCTTGCACTGGGCAAGATCACCGGCCAGGAAGTCTGCCCACGGATGCTGCGTCGCGGCTTGCTGTGCGATGCCGGCGCCTCGTTCTTCGCCGGGTTCTTCAACACCTTCACCCACTCCTCCTTCGCCCAGAACATCGGCCTGGTGCAGATGACCGGCGTGCGCTGCCGCTCGGTGACCATCGTTGCCGGCGGCTTGCTGATCGTGCTGAGCCTGCTGCCCAAGGCCGCGTTCCTGGTGGCCTCGATTCCGCCAGCGGTACTGGGCGGCGCTGCGATAGCGATGTTCGGCATGGTTGCCGCCACCGGGATCAAGATTCTCCAGGAAGCCGATATCGGTGACCGTCGCAATCAGTTGCTGGTGGCGGTGAGCATTGGCATGGGTCTGATCCCGGTGGTGCGCCCAGAGTTTTTCGCCCACTTGCCCGTATGGATGAGCCCGATCACCCACAGCGGCATTGCCATGGCCACCCTCAGCGCGCTGACGCTGAACTTGCTGTTCAACATCCTTGGCGGCGCCGAGCGCGCGGCCGTCAACGACTGCCACGCCCACTAAGACAGAAACGCACAACCCCCTGTAGGAGCGAGCCTGCTCGCGATGAACCTGAGAACACCGCGTTTATCCAGATAACGCGCGTAATCGTTGACGACCATCGCGAGCAGGCTCGCTCCTACAGGATTTGGGGTTGCCTGCGCCTCGCAAAAATAAAAACAAGAGGGAGCAACAGATGATTCGGACACAAACCAACTTGCTGTTGAGTGCTGGCCTGCTGGTCGCGAGTCAAGCCATGGCCGGTGATTTACTGCTGTGGCAGACCAACAGCCTGAGCTACTTGTACGGCAAGGATTTCGCGGTCAACCCGTCGATCCAGCAGACGATCACCTTCGAACACGCCGACCGCTGGAAGTACGGCGACAACTTCATGTTCATCGACAGCACTTACTACAACGGCGAGAAAGACCGCAACAAAGGCGTTCACGCCTACTACGGCGAGTTCAGCCCGCGCCTCTCCTTCGGCAAGATCCTCGACCGTCGTTTCGAATTCGGCCCGATCAAGGACGTGCTGCTGGCCATGACCTACGAGAACGGCGAAGACGACACCGAAGCCTACCTGATCGGCCCCGGTTTTGACCTCGCAGTGCCGGGCTTCAACTTTTTCACCTTGAACTTCTATTACCGCCAAACCGAAGGCTCGCGTCCTGGGGATGATGTCTGGCAGATCACGCCGGCCTGGTCCTACACCCTGCCTCTGGGCAACTCGAGCCTATTGATCGACGGCTACATGGACTGGGTGGTGGATAACGACCAGAACGCCCATGGCACCTATCACGCCAACCTGCACTTCAACCCGCAGGTCAAGTACGACCTGGGCAAGGCCCTGGGCTGGCGGGAGAAACAGGTGTACGTCGGCGTCGAATACAGCTACTGGAAAGACAAATACGGCATCGAAAACAGCGGCAAATTCGACACCAATGAAAACACCACCAGCCTGCTGGTGAAGGTGCATTTCTGATGCTGCCCCGCAACCGTGCCCCACACCTGTCGTCGGTGCGCCGTTGCGGAGCACTTGAGACCTGGCCGAGGAGTCAGTATTCTCCGCGGCCGCCCGAATCCGGTTTAAAAAAAAGCCCGGATGTAAAACCTGACCAGAAGGCCAACTTATCCCGGCGCTGGCAGGTACCAAGGCACTCCAAACCCCCTCTCAATCGACCGCTCTTGAGCTGCCGAACGGGAGTTTTTTGGCTTTTTGAAAGCCTTGGCCCAGCTATTGCTAACAGCACTAAAGCTGACCGAATGGATGATTTTTTTACCGCTTCAGAAACAGGCGCCACACCAGAGCGCCGATCTTAAAAAAATAACGTGGAACCACCTACTTTTTGGGAGCAACCGAATGAAACGTACGTGCACTAGCCTGATGCTGGCGGGATCGATGCTGGCCGGGGGCCAGGCCATGGCCGGCGATTTGCTGCAGTGGCAGAACAACAGCCTGACCTATCTGTATGGCAAGGACTTCCAGGTCAACCCGCGCATCCAGCAGACGGTGACCTTCGAACACGCCGATGGCTGGAAGTACGGCGACAACTTCTTCTTCATCGACAAGATCTTCTACAACGGCAAGGAAGACGCATTCGCGGGTAAGAACACCCACTACGGAGAGCTCAGCCCGCGCCTGTCGTTCAACAAGATCTTCGACCAGAAGTTCGAGTTAGGCCCGATCAAGGATGTGCTGCTGGCCATGACCTACGAGTTCGGTGAAGACGACACCGAGTCGTACCTGATCGGCCCTGGCTTCGACTTGGCCATCCCGGGCTTCGACTACTTCCAGTTGAACTTCTACAACCGTCACACCGAAGGCGACCGCCCGGGCGACAACATCTGGCAGGTCACGCCGGTCTGGTCCTACACCATCCCGGTGGGTGATTCGGATGTGCTGATCGACGGCTTCATGGACTGGGTCGTCGACAACGATGTCAACAGCAAGGGCGAGTACCACGCCAACCTGCACTTCAATCCGCAGGTCAAATATGACCTGGGCAAGGCGCTGAACCTGGGTGCCAAGCAGTTGTACGTCGGTGTCGAGTATGACTACTGGAAAAACAAGTACGGGATTGAAGACAGCCAGGGCTTCAAGACTGATCAGAGCGTGACCAGCTTCCTGGTTAAGGTTCACTTCTGATCATGTAGGAGCGAGCTTGCTCGCGATGGACTTGAGAGCGCCACGGGGCATCAGGCTCCCAGCGTCATCGTTAACGTCCATCGCGAGCGAGCTCGCTCCTGCAGACCGCCTGGCTCAAGCCGAAACCACAGGTTCCTCCAACCCCAGAAACCGGCACAACTCCCCGCGCTTGGCCAAGGCATCGCGCCGCCCCAGTTCGATCAATTCGCTGCAATACCCCGCCTCGAACAGCAGGTAACTCAACACCCCTGCCCCGCTGGTCTTGGTCGCGCCCGGGCCACGCAGGAACAGACGCAATGCCGGCGGCAACTCCTGGCGATGGCGCGCGGCAATCTCGTCGATTGGCTGGCTTGGTGAAATCACCAGAACGTCCACGGGCGCCACGCCCAATGCCCGGGTCGGCGTGCCGTTGGGCATCAGGTGACTGAACTGGTTCAGGCGCTGCAACAGCTCGATGTCGCTTTCCAGGCTGTCAATGAACGTACTGTTGAGCATGTGCCCACCGATCTGCGCCAGGGTCGGCTGCTGACCGGTGTAGCTGCGCAGTAAGGGTTGTTGCGGATCGACCCCGCGCGGGTTGCCGCTGACGCCCACCACCAACACACGACTGGCGCCCAGATGCAACGCCGGACTGATCGGCGCCGACTGCCGCACCGCGCCATCACCGAAATACTCTTCGCCGATTTTCACCGGGGCGAACAGCAGCGGAATCGCCGAACTGGCGAGCAAGTGTTCAACCGACAGTCGGGTGGGAACGCCGATACGTCGATGGCGCAACCAGGCATCGATCTTGCCGCCGCCCTGATAGAAGGTCACTGCCTGACCGGACTCATAACCGAACGCCGTGACCGCCACCGCGTGCAATTGCTTCTGTGCGATCGCTTCGGCGATGCCGCCCATGTGCAGTTTGTCGTTGAGCAGATCCCGCAGCGGCGAACTATTGAGCAGCGCCACCGGCATCTGGGCACCGATGCCGAGCAGGCTGTGGCTGACAAAACGACTGGCCTGGCGAATGACCCCGGGCCAGTCGCTGCGCAACACCAGATGACTGCGAAAGCCCTGCCAGAAGGCCGTCAGGCGCTCGATGGCGTGACGAAAGTCCATTGCTCCGCTGGCGAGACTGACGGCGTTGATCGCGCCCGCCGAGGTGCCGACGATCACCGGAAACGGGTTGCTCGCCCCCGGCGGCATCAATTCGGCAATCGCCGCCAGCACGCCCACCTGATAGGCCGCCCGAGCCCCGCCACCGGAAAGAATCAACCCTGTAACCGGTTCGCTTGGACTCATACGCAACTCTCCATGGTGCTAGATGGGATTTCGTTGTTTCGACCTATTCCCCCTGTAGGAGCAAGCTCGCTCCTACAGCGTCTCGGGATTCAACGACGTTTGGCGTAGAGCTTCGGCTCACCCGGTGGGCGGCTCTTGAAGCGACGGTGCGCCCACAGGTATTGCTCGGGATATTCGCGCAGAACGCCTTCGATCCACTGATTGATGCGGATGCAGTCCTCTTCTTCGGTTTCGCCGGGGAAGCCTTCGAGCGGCGCATGGATCACCAGGCGATAACCGCTGCCGTCCGCCAGACGCTCCTGGGTGAACGGCACCACCAGCGCCTTGCCCAACCGCGCAAACTTGCTCGTGGCGGTGACGGTCGCAGCCTGAATGCCGAACAGCGGTACGAAGAGGCTTTGCTTGGCGCCGTAGTCCTGATCCGGTGCGTACCAGATCGCCCGGCCCGAGCGCAGCAATTTGAGCATGCCGCGCACGTCTTCGCGCTCCACCGCCAGCGAGTCGAGGTTATGCCGCTCGCGGCCCTGGCGCTGGATGTAGTCGAACAGCGGATTCTTGTGCTCGCGGTACATACCGTCGATGGTGTGCTGCTGGCCGAGCAATGCGGCGCCGATTTCCAGTGTCGTGAAGTGCAGCGCCATCAGGATCACGCCCTTGCCCTCGCGCTGGGCCTTTTGCAAATGCTCCAGTCCCTCGATATGAGCCAGGGTTGCCAGGCGTTTGCGTGACCACCACCAACTCATCGCCATCTCAAAAAAAGCGATGCCGGTAGAGGCGAAGTTCTCCTTGAGCAGCCGTTTGCGTTCGGCGGCGGTCTTTTCAGGAAAACACAGCTCCAGGTTGCGCTTGGCAATGCGCCGTCTGTCGCCGGCCACGCGATACATCAAAGAGCCCAGGAAGCGCCCGATCCACAGCAGAGCCGGATACGGCAACTGGACGATCAGCCACAACAGCCCCAGGCCACACCACAGCGGCCAGAAACGTGGAGATAGAAATGCTTTTCGAAAACGCGGGCGGTCCATTAATGCTTCCGGAATGACAATGGCCGCGCATTCTACATCGTTCGACCCGGCTTGCGGCCTGCGGGCGTTCTCGTTATAAGTCTCGGCACTTTTAGTGACAAGTCGTTGTATGCCGACCATGAGCCAAACCGAACCGCTAGACCAAGATCCCGTGTTCCAGTTGAAGGGCAGCATGCTGGCCATTACGGTGCTGGAACTGGCCCGTAACGACCTCGAAAGCCTTGATCGGCAACTGGCCGCCAAGGTCGCCCAGGCGCCCAACTTCTTCAGCAACGCGCCACTGGTACTGGCCCTGGACAAACTCCCGGCCAACGAAGGCGCAGTCGATCTCCCCGGCCTGATGCGCATCTGCCGCCAGCACGGCCTGCGCACCCTGGCGATCCGCGCCAGCCGCATCGAAGACATCGCCGCCGCCATTGCGGTCGACCTGCCGGTGCTGCCACCGTCGGGTGCCCGGGAGCGTCCACTGGACCTGACCGAAGGCGAACCGAAGAAAAAACCGGAAAAACCGCCCGAGCCGACAATCAAACCGACGAAAATCATCACTTCGCCAGTACGCGGTGGTCAGCAGATTTATGCCCAGGGCAGCGATCTGGTGGTGATCTCCTCGGTCAGCCCGGGGGCGGAACTTCTCGCCGATGGCAACATCCATGTATACGGCCCGATGCGTGGTCGCGTGTTGGCCGGCGTAAAGGGCGACACCAAGGCGCGGATTTTCTGTCAGCAAATGAGTGCTGAACTGATTTCAATCGCCGGGCATTACAAGGTTTCCGAAGATCTGCGCCGCGACCCTCTATGGGGTTCGGGCGTGCAGGTCAGCCTGTCCGGCGACGTGTTGAACATCATTCGGCTTTAACGGATACTGCCGCATTTTCCAAGCATCTCTAAAACGTAGCGAAAACGGCTCAAACGAAGTAGGAAAAAGGCCGAAAGCAGTGTTTACCGGGGGTAAACGCCGCTCAAAACCGGATTCCAGCCAAGGCTGTCCGACTGCAGTAGTTTTCAGGAGATGTTTTTCAGGGGCTGGAAAGTCCTTCTTCCTTAGGGGTGAAACACCTTGGCCAAGATTCTCGTGGTTACATCCGGCAAGGGTGGTGTGGGTAAGACCACCACCAGCGCCGCTATCGGTACCGGCCTCGCTCTGCGCGGTCACAAAACAGTTATCGTCGACTTCGACGTGGGCTTGCGTAACCTCGACCTGATCATGGGTTGCGAGCGCCGCGTGGTGTATGACTTCGTCAACGTGGTCAACGGCGAAGCCAACCTGCAACAGGCCCTGATCAAAGACAAGCGCCTGGAAAACCTCTACGTACTGGCCGCCAGCCAGACCCGCGACAAAGACGCGCTGACCGTCGAAGGCGTCGAAAAAGTCCTGATGCAACTCAAGGAAGACTTTGAGTTCGTGGTCTGCGACTCCCCGGCAGGCATCGAGAAAGGCGCCCACCTGGCCATGTACTTCGCCGATGAAGCGATCGTCGTGACCAACCCGGAAGTTTCCTCGGTACGTGACTCCGACCGCATGCTCGGCCTGCTGGCCAGCAAGTCCCGTCGTGCCGAACGCGGGGAAGACCCGATCAAGGAACACCTGCTGATTACCCGCTATCACCCGGAACGTGTGAGCAAAGGCGAAATGCTCGGCGTAGAAGACGTCAAGGAAATCCTTTCGGTGGCCCTGCTCGGCGTGATCCCTGAATCCCAGGCGGTGCTCAAGGCATCCAACCAGGGTGTTCCGGTGATTCTCGACGACCAGAGCGATGCCGGCCAGGCCTACAGCGATACCGTTGACCGCCTGCTGGGCAAGACCGTGGATCATCGATTCCTCGATGTACAGAAGAAGGGATTCTTCGAGCGCCTGTTTGGAGGCAACTAAGCAATGAACCTTTTTGACTTCTTTCGTGCCAACAAAAAGCAAAGCACCGCGTCGGTAGCGAAAGAGCGTCTACAGATCATCGTGGCGCACGAACGCGGCCAACGCAGCACCCCGGACTACCTGCCGGCCTTGCAGAAGGAACTGGTCGAGGTGATCCGCAAGTACGTCAATATCGGGTCCGATGACGTGCATGTCGCACTGGAAAGCCAGGGCAGCTGCTCGATTCTGGAACTCAATATCACCCTGCCTGATCGCTGAGTCGATCCGGCTGGAGCCACGGCGGTTCGATCATTCGAAACGCCCTCCCTGTAGGAGCTGGCTTGCCAGCGATAGCTTCAACGCGTTGTAACAGTCAGACCGCGTTGCCTGCATCGCCAGCAAGCCGGCTCCTACAAAGAGGGGCGTGAGAATGATTGAGCCGCCGTTGGCGTTTGTTACGAGGCTGTTTTAATGCCGTTGTCCAACATCCACATCATCCATCAGGACGCCGCCGTACTGGTGGTGAACAAACCGACCCTGCTGCTCTCCGTCCCAGGCCGGGCCGATGACAACAAGGACTGCCTGATTACCCGTCTGCAGGAAAACGGCTACCCGGAAGCACGAATCGTCCATCGACTGGATTGGGAAACTTCCGGGATCATCCTGCTGGCCCGCGATCCGGATACCCATCGCGAACTGTCCCGGCAATTTCACGACCGCGAAACCGAAAAGGCCTACACCGCCCTGTGCTGGGGTCAGCCGGAACTGGACAGCGGCAGCATCGATCTGCCCTTGCGCTACGACCCGCCGACCAAGCCACGGCATGTGGTCGATCACGAATTCGGCAAGCACGCGCTGACCTTCTGGCGAGTTCTGGAACGTTGCGGCGACTGGTGCCGCGTTGAACTGACACCGATCACTGGCCGTTCCCACCAGTTGCGCGTGCACATGCTCTCGATTGGCCATCCATTGTTGGGCGACGGGCTCTACGCCCACGAGCAGGCGCTGGCAGCCTGGCCGCGCCTGTGCCTGCACGCGAGCATGCTCAGCTTCACTCACCCGCAAAGTGGCGAGCGCCTGCGCTTCGAGTGTCCTGCACCGTTCTGAGCGAAAGCAGACCCTGTAGGAGCGAGCTTGCTCGCGATGGTCGTCAACGATAACGCGGGAAGCCTGGCGCCCCGCGGCGTTCTCGGGCTCATCGCGAGCAAGCTCGCTCCTACAGGTTCAATACCAGAGGCCACCCCAACATCAGCCCACCGCCAATTCCCTGACTAATACGTTAAACTGGCGCCATTGCTGTCTGGAGCTACTTTATGCGTGAAGAGTTGAACCAAGGCCTGATCGATTTCCTCAAGGCCTCCCCTACCCCGTTCCATGCCACCGCCAGCCTCGTTCAGCGCCTGGAAGCGGCGGGCTATCAACGCCTCGACGAGCGCGAGCCGTGGAATACCGAAGCCAACGGCCGCTACTACGTCACCCGCAACGACTCTTCGATTGTCGCGATCAAGATGGGCCGTCATTCGCCGCTGCACGGTGGTATCCGCCTGGTCGGCGCCCATACCGACAGCCCGTGCCTGCGGGTCAAGCCGCAACCGGAGCTGCAGCGCCAGGGTTTCTGGCAACTGGGTGTCGAAGTCTATGGCGGCGCGCTGCTCGCGCCATGGTTCGACCGTGACCTGTCCCTGGCCGGCCGCGTAACCTTCCGTCGTGACGGCAAGGTCGAGAGCCAGCTGATCGACTTCAAGGCTCCGGTCGCGATCATTCCGAACCTGGCGATTCACCTCAACCGTGAAGCCAACATGGGCTGGGCCATCAACGCCCAGACCGAACTGCCGCCGATCCTCGCGCAATTTGCCGGTGACGAACGCGTGGACTTCCGTGCCGTGCTCACCGATCAACTCGCCCGCGAACACGGCCTGAACGCTGACGTGGTGCTCGATTACGAGCTGAGCTTCTACGACACCCAAAGCGCTGCGGTCATTGGCCTGCATGGCGACTTCATTGCCGGCGCGCGACTGGACAACCTGCTGTCGTGCTATGCCGGCCTGCAAGCGCTGCTGACGGCCGACACCGACGAAACCTGCGTGCTGGTCTGCAATGACCACGAAGAAGTCGGTTCCTGCTCGGCTTGTGGTGCCGACGGCCCGATGCTTGAACAAACCTTGCGCCGCCTGCTGCCGGAAGGTGATGAATTCGTACGCACCATTCAGAAATCCCTGCTGGTGTCGGCGGATAACGCCCACGGCGTGCATCCGAACTACGCCGACAAACACGATGCCAACCACGGCCCGAAGCTCAACGCCGGCCCGGTGATCAAGGTCAACAGCAACCAGCGCTACGCCACCAACAGCGAAACCGCCGGGTTCTTCCGTCATCTGTGCATGGCTGAAGAAGTGCCGGTGCAGAGTTTCGTGGTGCGCAGCGACATGGGCTGTGGCTCGACCATCGGCCCGATCACCGCCAGTCACCTGGGCGTGCGCACCGTGGACATCGGCCTGCCGACGTTCGCCATGCACTCGATCCGCGAACTGTGCGGCAGCCATGACCTGGCGCATCTGGTCAAGGTACTGAGCGCGTTCTACGCCTGCCGAGAGTTGCCGTAACAAAACCCTGTAGGAGCGAGCTTGCTCGCGATGAACGTCAGGGCGCCGCGATCATCCCGGCAGGCTCCGTCAACGTTCAAGTCCATCGTCGGATCGCCGCCCGGAGCAAGCTCGCTCCTACACACATCACACAGGCCGCGTCAAAAGCGGCCTAGACTTCAAGTACCCCTTCGACAAGGCTGTCTCCATGATTTCGATGTCTACCTTCCACGCCATGCTGATCCCGATTCTTGCCGGGATGCTCCTGCTGGCCGTCGGTTTCAACTTTCGCGACAAAAATGCCGGTGTGTTCGCCATGTGGATCGGCATGCTGACCATTCTCGCGACCGTGGTGATCAAGATCCTCGCCAAACTCAACGAATAATTCATCGCCCTTGGCTCGCATTGATTTTGACGGGCTCGTACACTCGGTCGATCCGCTCCTTGTGAGGTTGACCGCCTAGTGCTCGCTCGTCTTTTTGCCCTCCCGTGTATTGCCCTTGTCTGCCTGATGATGCTGCTGTCAGTGTCGCCCGCCCAGGCGGCCGGCTTGCCAGGCCTGCTCAACCAAGCCAAGGCGCAGCCCGAAGCACAGGAACCGCTTGGGCAATCCCTGGACGAAGTGATCAAGTCACTGGAAAACGACCAGCAACGCAGCAAGCTGCTGGCCGACCTGAAAAAGCTCCGTGACACCACCAAGCAGGCCCAGCCGATTACCGAAGAAGGCGTGCTGGGCCTGATTGGCGGGACCCTGGCCAGTTTCGAGAAGAAGTTTTCCGGCGACGACAGCCCCCTCATGCGCTGGTCCAGTGAGTTCGATCAGGCCAAGGAAGAACTGGTGGCGCTGGCGTTGCCGGCCAATGAATGGCTGCCCATGCTGTTCGCCTTTGCCATGATCCTGATGGTCTGGAGCCTGCTGGCCGCCGCCCTGATCTGGATCAGCCACCGCGTGCGGATGCGTTTCGGTCTGACCGAAGAACTGCCGCAGCACCCCCGGGCCCTGGACATGTTGCGCTTCGCCTTGCGCAAACTCGGGCCATGGCTGATCGCCCTGGTCATCACGGTCTACATGAGTTACGCCCTGCCCTCGTCCCTGGGCAAAAGCCTGGCCATGGTGCTGGCCTATGCACTGGTGGTCGGCACCTGTTTCTCGGCCATCTGCGTAATTGCCTTTTCCCTGCTCGACGGCCCACACCGCCATCGCGCCTTATACATCCTGCGTCACCAGGCGTTTCGGCCGTTGTGGCTGATCGGCAGCTTCGCCGCGTTTGGCGAAGCGCTGAGCGATCCGCAACTGGTCGACAGCCTCGGTAGCCATCTGGCCCATACCGCCGCGACCGTCGCCAATGTCCTGGCTGCGCTGTCCACGGGACGGTTCATCCTGCGTTTCCGCCGGCCAATCGCCCACCTGATCCGCAATCAACCTCTGTCCCGGCGCCTGACCCGACGCGCCCTCAACGATACCCTGTCGATTCTCGGCACCTTCTGGTACGTGCCGGCGCTGGTGCTGGTGGCCATCTCCCTGTTCGCGACGTTCATTTCTGCCGGTGATACCAGCACCGCCCTGCGCCAGTCGCTGATCTGTACCGTTTTGCTGGTGCTGTGCATGGTCATCAACGGCCTGGTACGCCGCCATGCCCTCAAACCCCAGCGCGGTATCCGGCGTTACGCCGTGTATTCGGAACGGCTGAAAAACTTCTTTTACACCATCGTCCACCTGTTGGTGTGGCTGGCCTTTATCGAACTCGGCCTGCGTGTCTGGGGCATGTCGTTGATCCGCTTTACCGAAGGCGACGGTCACGAAGTCAGCGTCAAACTGTTCAGCCTCGCCGGCACGCTCTTGTTCGCCTGGCTGATCTGGATACTCAGCGACACCGCCGTGCATCACGCCCTGACCCGTTCGCGCAAAGGCCTGGCCAATGCCCGCGCACAGACGATGATGCCGCTGATCCGCAATGTGCTGTTCATCGCGATTTTCATCATCGCGCTGATTGTCGCCCTGGCGAACATGGGCATGAACGTCACGCCACTGCTGGCCGGTGCCGGCGTGATCGGCCTGGCCATCGGTTTTGGTGCGCAGTCATTGGTCGCGGACCTGATTACCGGGCTGTTCATCATCATCGAAGACTCCCTGGCCATCGACGACTACGTGGATGTCGGCGGCCACCTCGGTACGGTCGAGGGCCTGACCATCCGCACCGTGCGCTTGCGGGACATCGACGGCATCGTCCACACCATTCCGTTCAGCGAAATCAAAAGCATCAAGAACTACTCCCGGGAATTCGGCTACGCGATCTTCCGGGTCGCTGTGCCCGCCAGCATGGACATCGACAACGCCATCAAACTGATGCGCGAAGTCGCCCAGAAAATGCGCACCGATCCGCTGCAACGGCGCAATATCTGGTCGCCGCTGGAGTTCCAGGGGGTGGAAAGTTTCGAGTCGGGCAACGCAATCCTTCGCGCCCGGTTCAAGACTGCGCCAATCAAGCAGTGGGAGGTGTCGCGAGCTTTCAACCTGTCACTCAAGCGGCACATGGATGAAGCCGGACTGGATCTGGCGACACCGCGGATGAGTATCCAGGTGATCACCGCAAGTGGTGGCCCGCAGAATGAATAGCACGTGTAGGAGCGAGCTTGCTCGCGATGAACTCAAGAACACCGCGTTTAGCCAGTAAACACGCGTAATCGTTAACGACCATCGCGAGCAAGCTCGCTCCTACAGGAAGGTCGGACACTAGACAACATCCACCCCGACATGAATTGCATCATGCCGCCAGAACTCCAGGTCGCAGTCGATCAACCGTTCATGCTGGTCATAGTTGACCCGGGCAATCCGCAAGCCCGGGCTGCCCACCGACACCTTCAACGCCGCCGCCGCATCCACTGACAGCGCCGTGGGCACAATCTCGAAACGCACCCGCCCGTAGTGCAAATCGTAATGCCGCGCATACAACTCGGTGATTGACTGATTCAAATCGAAATCGAGGATCCCGGGAAAGTACTGCGGGTTCAGATAGTGCTCCACATACAACACCAGTCGCCCGTCGATGCGCCGTGATCGGCAGATCTGGATCACGCTCGACAGCGCCGGCAATTGCAGCCAGGCACAGACCGCCGCCGATGCCGGTTGCAATCGCGCCGAAATCACCTCGGTGGACGGCTCCCGCCCCTGAGCGCTGACCATCGCGTGAAAGTGGCTGCGCTGCATCAGGTTGTAGGCCAGGCGTGGCGGCGAGACGAACCAGCCGCGACGCTCCTCGCGGTAGATCTGCCCCTGAGACTCCAATTGCAACAACGCTTCACGCAACGTGATTCGCGTGGTGCCGAACAATTCACTGAGCTTGCGCTCGGCCGGCAGTTTGCTGCCGGGAGTCAATAGTCCGTGGTCGATCTGCTCCTGAAGCACCTGGCCGATGGCTGTTACCGCTTTTGTTGCCTCGTCACGCATCAACGTTTCCTATCTGGACTAGACCAGCACCAATTCAGGGCAGAACCGCAGCGTAAACCGGTTCACTCAATAGCCTGCAAGCGTAGGCAGTGCAGATGACCGAGGTGTGACAAAGGCGCCCAACGGTCGCCACCCTCGCCCTCCGACGACTTGCAATTCATCGGCCATCTCCCTTGCCAGCCGGGGCCTTGACCATGGTCTACGCTTAGCAGGCCACTGGCGATACCGCCGAACAAATAGTCATTCCGGGCGACGAACGACATCAAAGTGTCATCCAGGCCCCTTAAATTGGCTCAGGTATTGCTGACCTAGACCAACACAAACCGCAATCGCAGCGTTGAACACGACCCAAGGAGCTTCGGAATGAAACAGTTTTTCCTGGCATCACTGTTAGGCTCGACCATTGCAATGTGCACCGCCGCCATGGCGGCCGACACCGATCTGAAAACCCTGGAAGCCGCTGCGAAAGCGGAAGGCGCCGTCAACAGCGTCGGCATGCCCGATGACTGGGCCAACTGGAAAGGCACCTGGGAAGACCTGGCCAAGACCTATGGCCTCAAACATATCGATACCGACATGAGCTCGGCCCAGGAGATCGCCAAGTTCGCCGCTGAAAAAGACAACGCCAGCGCTGACATCGGCGACGTCGGTGCCGCTTTCGGCCCTATCGCGGTCAAGCAAGGCGTGGTCCAGCCTTACAAGCCTTCGACCTGGGATCAGGTTCCAGCCTGGGCCAAGGACAAGGACGGCAACTGGGCGCTGGCCTACACCGGCACCATCGCTTTCATCGTCAACAAGAAGTTGCTGCACGGCTCCGAAGCCCCAACCAAGTGGGCTGACCTCAAGACCGGCAAATACAAAGTCTCCATCGGCGACGTGAGCACCGCGGCCCAGGCAGCCAACGGCGTACTGGCCGCGGCACTGGCCAACGGTGGCGACGAGAAGAACTTGCAGCCTGCCCTGCTGCTGTTCGCCGACATCGCCAAGCAAGGTCGCCTGTCGATGGCCAACCCGACGATCGCCACCATGGAAAAAGGTGAAGTCGAAGTCGGCGTGGTCTGGGACTTCAACGGTCTGAGCTACAAGGCCAAGATGGCCAACCCGGATGACTACGTGGTGCTGATCCCGTCCGATGGTTCGGTGATTTCCGGCTACACCACCATCATCAACAAGTACGCGAAAAACCCGAACGCCGCCAAGCTGACCCGCGAATACATCTTCAGCGACGCAGGCCAGATCAACCTGGCCAAGGGCAACGCCCGTCCGATCCGTGCCGAGCACCTGACCCTGCCAGCCGAGGTGCAGGCCAAGCTGCTGCCTAACGAGCAGTACAAGAAAGTGACGCCGATCAAAGACGCGGATGCCTGGGAAAAGACCTCCAAGGCCCTTCCTCAGAAGTGGCAGGAAGAAGTCATCATCAATATGCAGTAATGCTGCATCTGTAGGAGCCGGCTTGCTGGCGATCCAGACACTGCGGTCTGTTTGATCACCGCGGCGATGCAATCGCCGGCAAGCCGGCTCCTACAGGTTTGACGACACTTTACGATTCACGGAGTTTTGCCCCTATGAAGCACAACGTCATCCTTGTCGTGCTCGACGGCCTCAACCATGAGGTCGCCCGCCACGCCATGGGGCACCTTCAGGCTTACGTCGGTGCAGGACGTGCCGCACTGTACAAACTGGAGTGCGAGTTGCCAGCCCTGTCCCGCCCGCTGTACGAATGCATCCTGACCGGCGTTGCGCCCATCGACAGCGGCATCGTCCACAACAACGTCTCGCGCCTGTCCAACCAGCGCAGCATCTATCACTACGCCACCGACGCCGGCCTTGTGACCGCAGCAGCGGCCTATCATTGGGTCAGTGAACTGTACAACCGCTCGCCCTTCGTGGCGGCCCGGGACCGTCACACCGATGACCCGCAGCTACCGATCCAGCACGGGCATTTCTACTGGAACGATCACTACCCGGACTCGCACCTGTTCGCCGACGCCGAAAGCTTGCGCCTGCGCCATGCGCCGAACTTCCTGTTGATCCATCCGATGAACATTGACGATGCCGGGCACAAGCACGGCCTCGACACACCGCAGTACCGCAACAGCGCCCGCTCGGCCGACATCATCCTGGCCGACTACCTGCAAGGCTGGCTGGATGCCGGTTATCAGGTGCTGGTCACCGCCGACCACGGCATGAACAACGACCGCTCCCACAACGGCCTGCTGCCGGAAGAGCGCGAAGTGCCTTTGTTCGTTCTCGGTGACGCATTCAGCTTTGACGCCGACGCCGCGCCGAAACAGACCGACATCTGCGGCACCGTCTGCGAGTTGCTGGGCGCGCCCCACGACAAACCGGTCTGCCGGGAGTTGCTCAAGTGAATGCCATGACTCGCAGTAAATGGCTCGCTGCCCTGTGCCTGGTGCCCTTCGCACTGTTTTTCATCGTGTTCGAAATTGCCCCACTGACGTGGGTGATGATCAACAGCCTGGAGTCGGAAGAGTTCGGCTGGGGCCTGGCCAACTTCAACAAAATCTTCAGCTCGAAGTTTTACCTGCAGGCCATCCAGTACAGCCTCGAGATCAGTTTCTGGTCCAGCGTGTTCGGGATCGTCATCGCGATACTGGGCGCCTATTCCCTGCGCCAGGTCGATTCGAAACTGCGCAACTTCGTCAACGCCTTCGCCAACATGACCAGCAACTTCGCCGGTGTGCCCCTGGCCTTCGCGTTCATCATCTTGCTCGGCTTCAACGGCAGCTTCACCATCATGCTCAAGCAGGCCGGCATCATTCAGGATTTCAACCTGTACTCGAAAACCGGTCTGATCATTCTTTACACCTACTTCCAGATTCCCCTCGGCGTGCTGCTGCTATACCCGGCCTTCGATGCCTTGCGCGAAGACTGGCGCGAGTCCGCCTCACTGCTCGGTGCCAGCGGCTGGCAGTTCTGGCGGCACATCGGTTTGCCGGTGCTGACACCGGCATTGCTGGGCACCTTCGTGATTTTGCTGGCCAACGCCCTCGGTGCCTACGCCACGGTGTACGCCCTGACCACCGGCAACTTCAACGTGCTGCCGATCCGCATCGCGGCGATGGTGTCCGGTGACATTTCCCTGGACCCGAACCTGGCCAGCGCCCTGGCCGTGGTGCTCGTGGCCTTGATGACCCTGGTGACCATCGTGCATCAGTTGCTGTTGAAGAGGAGCTACCATGTCTCGCGCTGAACTGGGGCCCGCCGGTGTCTATCATCGCGTCGTGGTGTACCTGCTGTTTGCCATCCTGCTGTTGCCGCTGCTCGGCACGCTGATCTACTCGATCGCCAGCAGTTGGTCGGCGACCATTCTGCCCAGCGGCTTCACACTCAAGTGGTACATCCAGTTGTGGAGTGATCCGCGCTTCCTGCATGCGTTCGGGCAATCGCTGCTGGTCTGCGTCGGTTCGTTGATTCTTTCTGTGGTGCTGATTCTGCCCCTGCTGTTCGTGGTGCATTACCACTTCCCGAAACTCGACGCGCTGATGAACATCCTGATCCTGCTGCCCTTCGCCGTGCCGCCGGTGGTGTCGTCGGTGGGGCTGTTGCAGCTTTACGGTTCCGGACCGTTCGCCATGGTCGGGACGCCGTGGATCCTGATCGGTTGCTACTTCACCGTGGCGCTGCCGTTCATGTACCGGGCGATCACCAATAACCTGCAAGCGATCAACCTGCGCGACCTGATGGACGCCGCCCAGTTGCTCGGCGCCAGCACCTGGCAAGCCGCCTTCCTGGTGGTACTGCCGAACCTGCGCAAGGGCCTGATGGTGGCGCTGCTGCTGTCGTTCTCGTTCCTGTTCGGTGAGTTCGTGTTCGCCAACATCCTCGTCGGTACCCGCTACGAAACCCTGCAGGTCTACCTCAACAACATGCGCAACAGCAGCGGTCATTTCACCAGCGCCCTGGTGATTTCCTACTTCTTCTTTGTGCTGGTCCTGACCTGGGCTGCCAACATCTTGAACAAGGACAAAAGCCAATGAGCTTCGTCAGCGTCCAACACCTTAAAAAAGACTATGCGGGCACCACGGTGTTCAGCGACATCAACTGCGAAATCCAAAAGGGCGAATTCGTCACCCTGCTCGGCCCCTCCGGCTGCGGCAAATCCACCCTGCTGCGCTGCATCGCCGGCCTGACCTCGGTGGATGGCGGCAAGATCCTGCTCGAAAGCCAGGACATCGTGCCCCTGAGCCCGCAGAAACGCGGAATCGGCATGGTGTTCCAGAGCTATGCCCTGTTCCCCAACATGAGCGTGGAACAGAACGTCGCCTTCGGCTTGCGCATGCAGAAGGTCAACGCCGACGACAGCCAGAAGCGTGTCGCCGAGGTGCTGAAACTGGTGGAGCTGCAAGATTTCGCCGCCCGTTACCCACATCAGCTGTCCGGCGGCCAATGCCAACGCGTCGCCCTCGCCCGCTCCCTGGTAACGCGACCACGCCTGTTGCTGCTGGATGAACCGCTGTCTGCGCTGGACGCGCGCATTCGCAAGCATCTGCGCGAACAGATCCGCCAGATCCAGCGCGAACTGGGCCTGACTACGATTTTCGTCACACACGATCAGGAAGAAGCCCTGACCATGTCTGACCGGATTTTCCTGATGAATCAGGGAAAAATCGTACAAAGCGGCGACGCCGAAACCCTCTACACTGCGCCGGTGGATGTGTTCGCTGCCGGATTCATCGGCAACTACAACCTGCTGGACGCCGACAGCGCCTCGAAGCTGCTGCAGCGACCTATCAACAAGCGCATCGCCATTCGCCCGGAAGCCATCGAACTGAGCCTCAACGGCGAACTGGACGCGCAGGTACGCAGCCACAGCCTGCTGGGCAACGTAATCCGCTACCGGGTCGAAGCCCGGGGCGTGGAACTGGTGGTGGATGTGCTCAACCGTTCGGCGGCCGACCTTCATCCCGATGGTCAGCGCCTGGCGCTTTCCATCGATCCGACGGCCCTGTGTGAGGTAGCCTGATGCCTTTGCTTATCCTGAAGAGAGAACTGCACTGATGGCCCTGGCAATTTTTGATCTGGACGAAACCCTGATCCACGGCGACTGCGCCACCCTCTGGAGCGAACAGATGGGCCGCCTGGGCTGGGTCGACTCCGAGTCGTTCATGCGGCAGAACAATGAAATGATGGACGCCTACAGCCACGGCAAACTGCGCATGGAGGACTACATGACCTTCAGCCTGGAACCGATGATCGGCCGCACGCCGCAAGAGGTCGAGCATCTGGTGGGTCCATGGGTGGAAGACTTCATCGAACCGATCATCTTCAGTGACGCCACCAAAACCATTGCGGCCCATCGCAAGGCCGGTGACCGGATTCTGGTGATTTCCGCCTCGGGTACCCACCTGGTCGGCCCCATCGCCGAGCGCCTGGGCATCGACGAGATTCTCGGCATCGAACTGGAAGTGGCTCATGGCGTTTACACCGGCCATACCGTCGGCACCCTGACCTACCGCGAAGGCAAGATCACCCGCTTGCTCGAGTGGCTGGATGCAGAGGAGGAAAACCTCGAAGGTGCGAGTTTCTATTCCGACTCACGCAATGACCTGCCGCTGTTGCTGAAAGTGGATTTCCCACACGTGGTGAACCCGGATCCGGTGTTGCGCGAGCAGGCTGAAAAGTCCGGGTGGCCGATCCACGACTGGAAATAGTCCGCATCCCCTGTGGGAGCTTGTTCGCGATAGCAGTGTGTCATTCAATAATGTACTGACTGACTCGACGCCATCGCGAGCAAGCTCGCACAGTTTTTGGTGTTGTCAGCTCAGACTCTCGTCAATCACCAGCACCACCTTCCCTGCCACGGTATTGCTCGCCAATTCGGCAAACGCCGCCTCGGCATCCTTGATCGCAAAGGTCCTGGCAAGTTGCGGGCTCAAGCGTCCCTCGGCAAACAACGGCCACACGTGCAGGCGTAGATCACTGAACAGATCAGCCTTGAATTGATCGTCACGGCTGCGCAGGGTCGAGCCCAGCAACTGTACGCGCTTGGCCAGCACCTGGGCCAGATCCAGCTTGGCCTCGCGGCCGCCCATCAGGCCGATCAACACCCAGCGGCCATCCTGGGCCAGCAGCTTGAGGTTCAACGCCGCATAATTGCCGCCCACCGGGTCGAGAATCACGTCGAAAGGCCCCAGATCCCTCAGGCTCTCCAGATCGCCATCACGCAAAACGCCACCCTGGGCGCCCAACGCTTCGCAGTACGCCAGTCGCTCGGCGGAACCGACACTGACCCAGCACGGGTTGCCGAAGGCCTTGCACAGCTGAATGGCCGCTGAACCGATTCCACTTGCTCCGGCGTGCAGCAGAACTTTCTGACCCGGTTTGAGCGCCGCCAGTTGAAATAAATTCAACCAGACTGTTGCATAAACTTCGGGCAATGCCGCCGCTTCGACCAGTGACACTCCGTCGGGAACCGGCAGCACATGCCGCCCGTCGACAACCACCTCTTCAGCCATCCCGCCCCCGGCCAGCAAGGCGCAAACCCGATCGCCAACCTGCCAGGAGGACCCGGCGCCGACCTCGCTGATCACCCCCGAGCACTCTAGACCGAGCACTTGGCTGGCCCCTGGCGGTGGTGGATAAAGACCCGCTTTCTGCAACAAATCGGCGCGATTGAGGCCCGATGCCGCCACTCGTATACGAACTTGTCCTACATCGCATGCAGGACTCGGTTCATCAACCCACACCACTTGACCGTCAACGCCTTGCAATGCTTTCACAGTGCCTCCATAGTGAGTCTGGACTGAGCCCGAAGCTATAGCGTCGGGCTTTTTGCATTATGCGACCGGTTCCCAAAGATCCGGCGACTTCAAAGACGGCCTAATATGCGTTATCAATTGTCCCCGCGTCGAATCAGCATGAAGCATCTGTTCCCCAGCACTGCCCTCGCCTTATTCATCGGTATCGGCTTGCTGCCGATGTCGAGCAATACATTCGCAGCCAATAGCTGGGACAAGCTTCAACCCGATCGTGACGAAGTGATCGCCAGTCTGAACGTCGTGGAGTTGCTCAAACGCCACCACTACAGCAAGCCGCCACTCGATGACGCGCGCTCGGTGATCATCTACGACAGCTACCTCAAGCTGCTGGATCCGTCGCGCAGCTACTTCATGGCCAGCGACATTGCCGAATTCGACAAGTGGAAGACGCAGTTCGACGATTTCCTCAAGAGCGGCGACCTGAACGCCGGGTTCACCATCTACAAGCGCTACCTGGACCGCGTCAAAGCGCGCCTGGACTTCGCCCTTGCCGAGCTGAACAAGGGCGTCGACAAGATCGACTTCACCACCAAGGAAACCTTGCTGATCGACCGCAAGGACGCCCCTTGGCTCAAATCCACCGCAGAACTCGACGACCTGTGGCGCAAACGCGTCAAGGACGAAGTCCTGCGTCAGAAGATCGCCGGCAAGGATTCCAAGCAAATCCAGGAAACCCTGACCAAGCGCTACAAGAACCAGCTGGCGCGCCTGGACCAGACCCGCGCGGAAGACATCTTCCAGGCGTACATCAATACCTTCGCCATGTCCTACGACCCGCACACCAACTATCTGTCGCCGGATAACGCGGAGAACTTCGACATCAACATGAGCCTGTCCCTCGAGGGCATCGGTGCCGTGTTGCAGAGCGATAACGACCAGGTGAAAGTCGTGCGCCTGGTGCCGGCAGGTCCGGCGGACAAGACCAAGCAGGTTGCACCGGCCGACAAGATCATCGGCGTTGCCCAAGGCAACAAAGAGATGGTCGATGTGGTGGGCTGGCGCCTGGACGAAGTGGTCAAGCTGATTCGTGGTCCGAAGGGCACAGTGGTGCGTCTGGAGGTCATCCCGGCCAGCAATGCGCCGAATGACCAGACCAGCAAGATCGTGCCGATCACCCGTGAAGCGGTGAAGCTTGAAGACCAGGCCGTGAAGAAATCGGTCTTGAACCTGAAGCAGGACGGCAAGGACTACAAGCTCGGCGTCATCGAAATCCCGGCGTTCTATCTGGACTTCAAGGCCTTCCGTGCCGGCGACCCGGATTACAAGAGCACCACCCGCGACGTCAAGAAACTGCTGACCGAGCTGCAGAAAGAGAAAGTCGACGGCGTGGTCATCGACCTGCGCAACAACGGCGGCGGCTCCTTGCAGGAAGCCACCGAACTGACCAGCCTGTTCATCGACAAAGGCCCGACCGTGCTCGTGCGTAATGCCGATGGCCGGGTCGATGTCCTGGAAGATGAAAACCCGGGCGCGTTCTACAAAGGTCCGATGGCGTTGCTGGTCAACCGCTTGTCCGCCTCGGCATCGGAGATCTTTGCCGGCGCCATGCAGGACTACCACCGCGCACTGATCATCGGCGGCCAGACCTTCGGCAAAGGCACCGTGCAGACCATTCAGCCGCTCAACCATGGCGAACTGAAACTGACCCTGGCCAAGTTCTACCGGGTTTCCGGGCAGAGTACCCAGCATCAGGGCGTCCTGCCGGACATCGACTACCCGTCGATCATCGACACCAAGGAAATCGGTGAAAGCGCCCTGCCGGAAGCCATGCCGTGGGACACCATCAAGGCGGCGATCAAGCCTGCGGCCGACCCGTTCAAGCCATACCTTTCGCAGCTCAAGTCCGAGCATGACATGCGCACGGCCAAGGACGCGGAGTTCGTGTTCATCCGCGACAAGCTGGCCCTGGCGCAGAAACTGATGGCTGAAAAAACCGTCAGCCTCAATGAAGCCGAGCGTCGTGCACAGCATGCCGACATCGAAGCCAAACAGCTGACCATGGAAAACATCCGTCGCAAGGCCAAGGGCGAAGAACCGCTCAAAGAGCTGAAGAAAGAGGACGAGGACGCCATTGCCGCCGAGGATGACAAGACCAAACCGGAAGACGATGCCTACCTGAGCGAAACCGGGCGGATTCTGCTGGACTACCTGAAACTCAACACGGCAGTGGCCAAGCACTGAGTTTTCACACGCAACTGATGGCAATTTAATGCTAACGCTCCCCGGAGCGTCATCAAACAGTCATCATTCTGTCGTGAAATAAAGGACCGGGCGTGCTCTTTTACCAAGGGCACGCCCGGTCCTTTTTTTATCGCCAGAGATCGCCATGACCACAACCGAACAGCTGAGTGCCTTGAGCTCAATCCTGACTCAAAGTGGTTTGCACAGCCTGTTCCAACCGATCATCAGCCTCTCTGAACGGCGCATTCTCGGCTACGAAGCCCTCAGCCGCGGACCCTCCAACAGCCCTCTACATTCCCCTGTCGCCCTGTTCGCCGTCGCCCGCCAGGCCGGACGCCTGAGCGAGCTGGAAATTGCCTGCCGCGAAAGCGCTTGCCGACGCTTCAAGGAGCAGCAACTGCCTGGCCTGTTGTTCCTTAACGTATCTCCGGAATCCCTGCTCGAAGCGGCCCATCAACCGGGGCGCACCCTGCAATTACTGCAAGACTTCGGCATTCCCCCGAGCCAGGTGGTCATCGAGCTCACGGAACAGACGCCGACGGATGATTTCCAGTTGCTGCAAACCGCCCTGCATCACTATCGGGCGATGGGATTTTCAATTGCGCTGGATGATCTGGGGGCGGGCTATTCGAGTTTGCGCTTATGGTCGGAACTGCGGCCGGATTACGTGAAAATCGACCGGCATTTCATTGATGGCATTCATCAGGATGCGCTCAAGCGCGAGTTCGTCGGTTCGATCCTGCAAATCGCCAAGGCTTCACGGGCGCAAGTCATCGCCGAAGGCATCGAGCTAGCCGAAGAACTCACAGTGCTGACCGAAATGGGCGTGGACCTGGTACAAGGCTATCTGCTTTGCCGCCCCCAGGAACACCCGCCACGGGATGCCCGGGCATTGATGCCCCGACAGGACAGCACCGCCGTTGTACTGAGCGAAGACGGCAGTGACCTCAGCGCCCTGCTCAATGAGCATCCCGCCGTGAACCGGGACACCCCGACCGCCACGGTACTCGAAGCCTTTCGCCGGCAGGCCAACCTGAACTCGCTGGCGGTCCTGGATGAACAGGGTCAGCCCTGTGGCATTGTCCATCGGCATTCGCTCTCCGACGTCCTGCTCAAGCCCTTTGCCACCGACCTGTTCGCCCGCAAGCCCATCAGCCGCTTGATGAACGATGACTTCCTCGCCGTCGAGCTGAGCCAATCGCTGCAACAGGTCAGCCGCCTGATCACCAGCCGCGCCCGCCAGCGCATCGAAGAGGATTTCATCATCACCCTCAATGGCGGCTATCTCGGGCTGGGCCGCGTGATAGACGTACTCAAACTGATCACCGAACTGAAGATCCAGCAAGCCCGCTACGCCAACCCGCTCACCTTGCTGCCGGGTAACGTACCGATCCAGCAATGCCTGACGCGGTTGCTGCAACAGCAACGGGAATCGGTGATCTGCTACGTGGACATTGATAGCTTCAAACCCTTCAACGACATCTACGGCTACGGCCGCGGCGACGAAGTCCTGCTGTGCCTGGCGCAATGCCTGAACGACCGCGTCGACCCGTCCCGCGATTTTGTCGGCCACATTGGCGGTGATGATTTCCTGCTGGTGCTAGGCCCGGAAGACTGGCGCAAACGTTTGAACCAGTTGCTCGACGACTTCCAGAGCCAGTGCCGGCGCTTCTACCGCAGCGAGCACCTGGAAGCCGGTTGCTTCATCGCACCGAACCGCCAGGGCATACGGCAGGAGTTTGCGCTGTTATCGCTGTCGATCGGGGTGGTGCATCTGCACCCGCAGGCCTGTGGACAACTCGATGCGAGCCAGTTGGCCGAAATGGCATCACAGGCCAAGCACAATGCGAAGAATGTGCAGGGCTATAGCGTGCATGTGATTGATAGCCTGGCGCTGTCGCCTGTTGAAGAGGCGCTCGTTTCAGGGCATCGATAAGGGAGCTTTTCGGTTTCACGCCAATCAACGAGGCGCCAGGGAAGATTTCAACTCATTGAGCTTGATCGACGCCAGTGGATGCCCGGCCTTCACCGCGATCTCCCAGAATCGCGCCGCCTCAACCGGATCCGGGGCCTTGCTCGCCGTCCCGGCCAGACTGATCACGCCCACTTGATACGCCGCCTTGCCATCGCCCGCCAACGCCGCCAGGCGCAATAAACGCACGCCCTCCTCACGAGCACCAAGGCCGACGCCGCGAAACGTCAGGATGTGCCCATAGAAGCTCTGGGCGCCGACATCGCCCAGGTTGGCCATGCGCGCGAACTGGCCTTCAAGCCAGAGCCAGCCACGTGGCTGACGGACAAACCACGACCAGTGAAACAAACGGCGCGCGAGCCAGTAACCGGCCCGCGCCTTGAGTTGTAGGAACACTCAGGCCTCGGCCGATTCCGGGTATTCGTACTCGAACACCCGCACCACTTCCGAAGCGTGCCAGGACGCGGCGGCAACGCCGTCCGACGGCCCGGAGAAACGTCCCAGGCGTTCGACACACTCAAAGAATCCGGTGCGCGGCAAACGGCTGGCGCCCTGACTGATCACCAGTGAACTGCGCAATGGCTGCTCCGCTTTGGCATCCAGTGCCGCCAGATGCTCGAGGGCCGCCGTCAGGGTCTGCATGGCCGGGGTCGGCAACTGCAAACGCTCCAGCAATGCCCGATACGTCAACAGATGGCGCTGGCGGCGCGCCTGATCCAGTTCGCCCAACAATCCGTCCCAATGTTGACGACTGATGCGTACGCTCACGATTCGTCCCTCCACCCAGGCACCGTCAATTCCCACGCCAGGCTGCGGCGAATCGCGGCGTCGGGCAGACGCTCGCCACTTTCGATCATGGCCAGGTAAGACGGGCTGATGCCTACCGTGCGGGCCAGCGCCTCGATAACGATGCCCTTCCCTTCGCGCAAACTGCGTAGTTGATCCAGACCCGGAAGAATCGCGTCTGGTGTTGCCGCCGAAAGCTTCGTGGCTGGCGGCGACACTTGCTCCTTGATGCCTGCTGCTTTGAGTAACGCCTGATACTGAGCCCATGGCAGAACCGCGTATTCGGGCTCGCCTTCGCGTGTAATTATCTGAATATCCATGACTACCCCGTAGGACAACAACACTTAGCGAGTCGGCACTTTTCCCTAGAAGTGTAATCCTAACAGCGGCCAAGGTCGCGGGGGGCATCAATCTGTGAACAGGTCGAAATCGACTCAGTGTTTTTTCGGTCCCTGAAGTTGAAGTTGTTCGGGGGTAGCAGGCAGACGCTCGACCACCGCGAGCTTCTCCGGTGCTTGCCGTTTACGCCAGGTGCGAAAGGCATTGAGTTCGTCGTCGAGCACTTTCATCAACCACGCCAATACCGCGATGTCATCGAACATGCCGAAAACCGGAATGAAATCCGGGATCGCATCCACCGGACTGAGGAAATACATCAGGCCCGCGACCACAGAAATCAGCGCCTTGGGGCTGATGGCACGATACTCACCACGCCAGTACGCCAGGCAGAGTGCCTGCAACAGTTTCAAATCGTCCTTGATCTTGCCCAGTCGATAGCCCTGGCTCGCGCCTTTGCTGGCGACCGCGAACAATAGGGTCGGCAATCGACCGCGTGCCAGGAGGCGTCCGGCCAGCGGCAGGAAACGAGCGAAATTCCAGGGTGCTTTCATCATTCCTCCCGTTGAAATGTTATCCACACAAATTGTGGATAACCTTGTGAACAGAGCTGCTTTTCACCGCTGAAAGCCCCGTTTTACAAGGCCTGCGTTCAGATCGGGCGTTTTTTACTCATCAAAAAAACCCCATAATTTCATTGACTTGGCGGCCTTGTGCGTCTACCGCCGAGGCTACTATGGCTAAGACTCCGACCTAGAGCGTCTGTTCGTTTTGTTTACCCGTACCGAACGCCAGATGCAACAACGCCCCGCAAAAGCGAGGCGTTGTTATCGAAGCAGGCGCTGATTACTTGGCAGCGGCGTCTTCTTTTGCCGGATCCTTGATGGCCAGCAGTTCCAGGTCGAATACCAGCACCGAGTTGGCTGGAATCGCCGGGCTCGGGCTTTGAGCGCCGTAAGCCAGGTCAGCAGGGATGTACAGCTTGTACTTCTCGCCAACGTGCATCAGTTGCAGGCCTTCGACCCAACCCGGGATCACGCCGCTGACCGGCAGATCGATCGGGCTACCGCGCTCGACGGAGCTGTCGAATACGGTGCCGTTGGTGAGCTTGCCGGTGTAGTGAACGGTCACTACGTCAGACGGCTTTGGCTGAGGGCCATCGGCCTTCTGCACGACTTCGTACTGCAAGCCCGAAGCGGTGGTAGTCACACCGGCTTTCTTGGCGTTTTCTTCGAGGAACTTCTTGCCGGCAGCGGCCGACTCTTCGCTCATCTTGGCCATGCGTTCTTCGGCACGCTTTTGCAGTGCGGCGAACGCCTCAACCAACTCTTCGTCCTTGAGCTTCTGCTCTTTCTTGCCGACGGCGTCTTCAATGCCCTGGGCTACAGCTTTGGAATCCAGGTCATCCATGCCTTCCTGAGCCAGGCTCTTGCCCATGTTCAGGCCAATTCCGTAGGAAGCTTTTTGCGCCGGAGTTTTCAGCTCTACGCTGGTCTGCGAATCACAACCCGCGAGTACCAGGCTAACCAGGGCCACCGCCGCCGCCAACCGATGCTGTTTCATGCTATTTCCTTGTTCATGCGCCTAAAGGGCAATCGAGTAAAGCCGCGAGCTTATCAGGCCGCCACGACCAATGGCTACCGGCATGAGAGCCGGAAACATTTGATAAGTTCAGGTGTTTAAACGCATTTCACAATTCGGCTGATGAAGCTTCTTTCATCTTGTTCCGACGCAGACTGATTCCTGAACCTACAACATCTGGCGTAATGGCCTCTTGCCGCACCTTGGGCACTCGGGCATAACGGCATGATAACTCGACAAGGATGTTCATCTTGCGCCTCTTCATTCGCTTGCTGGTTCTCATCGCAGCACTGCTCGGGCTGATCATGGCCGTGGTGCTTTACTACGTCGCCAACCCGAAATTGCCGGCCTGGTCGCCGGCACAGCAGGTGCATTACCTGGAGCAATGGAGCGCGGCCGACCGCGAAACCTACTACTTCACCCCCCAGGGCACTCAGGTCAAAGGCTTGCACTATGACTGGTTCACCGCCCTCGAACTGCCCTTCTCGCAGCAACGCTTCGCCGCCCCCGAGTACCTCGCCCGCTTCGGTTTTCTGGTGGACCCCGGCCAGAAACCGACAGTGAACAACCCCGGAAACCTACCGGTCGGCTTTACTCGACATCAGAATGCGGGAAGCCCGGGTATATTTCTGGATATCACCTGCGCGGCCTGCCATACCGGTGAACTGCGCTTCAAAGGGCAAGCCGTGCGTATCGACGGCGGCTCGGCGCAGCATGTCCTGCCGTCCAGTGTTCCTACACTCAAAGGGGGCAGTTTCGGACAAGCACTGGTGGCCAGCCTGGCCTCCACCTACTACAACCCGTGGAAGTTCGAACGTTTCGCACGCAATGTGCTGGGCGAGGACTACGACGCCCGCCACCAAGCGTTGCGCAAAGAGTTCAAATCCTCACTCGATACGTTCCTCAAGGTGGCCTGGAACGACACCCATCGCGGGCTTTATCCGACCGAGGAAGGTCCGGGACGCACAGATGCCTTCGGGCGCATTGCCAACGCCAGCTTCGGTGATGCGATCTCCCCCGATAACTACCGCGTGGCCAATGCCCCGGTCGATTATCCGCAGTTGTGGGACATGTGGACGTTCGAATGGGTGCAGTGGAACGGCTCGGCGAAACAACCAATGGCGCGCAACATCGGCGAGGCGCTGGGCGTCGGTGCCACACTGAATTTCTTCGACAAGAGCGGCCAACCGCTGATGGGAGACGCCCGCTACCCCTCCAGCGTCCGTGTGCGCGACCTGCACCTGATCGAAGAAACCCTGCAACGCCTCGCGCCTCCGGCCTGGCCGGAAGATCTGTTGGGCGCGGTCGACAAGACTCTGGCAGCAAAGGGTCGCGCCTTGTTTGCGGAAAACTGCGCGGGTTGTCATGTGCCGCGTACTACCCAGGGCGAGGGGCGGTATGTCCAGCACTTGAAAATGATCCCGATGGAATATATTGGCACCGACCCCGGCGCGGCCAACAACATTGCCGACCACCGCTTCGACCTGACAGCGCTGCAATGGAAGCAGCCGGAACTGGAAAAACTTGATGTCGAGCCCAAACCCACCGAACCACTGGACCTGAGCAAAATGTCCGTGGCCAAGGGGCTGGCCTATGTCACTGCCTATGTCCAGGACCGAGCCTATCAAGACGCCCAAGTCACCCCTGCCGAGCGCCCGGAAATGGACGGTTTCGGCCTGCCAATCGGAGTGCGCGAGTTGCGCTCATACAAGGCCAGGCCATTGGCGGGGGTATGGGCGACAGCGCCGTTTCTGCATAACGGTTCGGTACCGAGCATCTATCAACTGCTGTCGCCTCAGGATGAGCGTGCGACCACGTTCTACAAAGGCACTTTCGAATATGACCCACAGCATCTGGGGTATGACACCGAAGCCTTTACCAACGCTTTTCTGTTCGACACGCGAATCACCGGCAACCACAACAGCGGTCATGAATTCCGTGCCGGCAAACTCGGTAATGGTGTGATTGGCCGCTGGTTGCTGCCGCAAGAACGCTGGGCGCTGCTGGAATACCTGAAAGTGCTGGGCGGCCCGCTGGAAGATCAATTGCCATGACCACAGCCTCAGTCAAAAGGATGCTCACATGCTAATTACACTCTGGCTGCGACTGGGCGCCTTCCTCGGCAAGTTGTTGCTGTGGTTTCTGGGTCTCGGCGTGCTTGGCTGGGCATTGGCCACCGCCTGGTTTGCCTGGCAGCAGCGCGGACCGGTCTCGGCGCAGGAGTTGATTCCCGACGGTGAAGCCGCGATGAACCAGGACATCATCCAGACCGCCGTACGCATCGTCGACCAGCACCGCGAAAACACCCGCTACCTGCGCGATGCCCATGCCAAGGCCCACGGCTGCGTGAAGGCCGAGGTTCAGGTGCTGCCGCAACTGCCTGGTGAACTGCGCCAAGGCGTATTCAGCGAGCCGGGCAAAACTTGGCAAGCAACGATGCGCCTGTCCAACGGCAATGCCTACCCGCAGTTCGACAGCATCCGCGACGCCCGGGGCATGGCGATCAAACTGTTCGATGTGCCGGGTAAACAACTGTTGAGCGATCAGTCGGGGCGAGGTGAACAGGACTTTGTGATGTTCAGCCACCCGAACTTCTTTGTCAGTAATGTCGCCGAGTACCGTCAGAACGTCGCCGCTCAAGCCGACGGTAAAAAGATGATGGCCTTCTTCCCCGGCTGGGATCCACGCGCCTGGCAGGTTCGCCACCTGTTTATCGCCCTGGCGACGCTATCCCCTGCCCCGCCAAGCCCAACCCGGACGACCTACTTTTCGGTTTCGCCCTACAAATTTGGTGCAGCCAATGTGAAATTCCGGGTCGCCCCCGATCCGGACAGTTGCCCGGCCTACAACCTGCCGGAACAAAATCGCAAGTTGCCGAACTTTCTGCGCAGTGCGCTGAACCAGCAGCTGTCGACCGATCGGGTGCCCGCGTGTTTTGTCCTGCAGATCCAGCGACAGGACGCCAACAAGTACATGCCGATTGAAGACACCAGCATTGAGTGGCGCGAAAGCGATGCGCCCTTCGAGACGGTGGCGCGAATCAAAGTGCCAGCGCAGGACTTCGATACACCGGCGTTGAGCCTGCAATGCGACAACCAGTCGTTCAACCCTTGGTTCGGCATCGAAGCGCACCGCCCCATCGGCGGGATCAATCGCCTGCGCAAAGCCGTGTATGAAGCCGTCAGCGACTACCGTCACGCTCGCAATGCCGGACTGTAGGAGCGAGCCTGCTCGCGAAAAAGCCAGGGGCGCCGCTGGGTATCTGAATTTACGCGTTATCGTTCACGACTTTCGCGAGCCAGCTCGCTCCTACAGAGGGCGAGGAAAGCCAAATCCCAGACAGCAGAAAGCCCGCACTGGGCGGGCTTTCTGTGGTGATCTGGCGTTCAGTGTTCCAGATTACCGAATATGGCGCAGCGGACGGGACTCGAACCCGCGACCCCCGGCGTGACAGGCCGGTATTCTAACCGACTGAACTACCGCTGCGCGTAGCGTTGAAAGTGGTGGGTGATGACGGGATCGAACCGCCGACATTCTGCTTGTAAGGCAGACGCTCTCCCAGCTGAGCTAATCACCCTTTACCTTCGTTGCGGGGCACATTATGCCACAGGTTTTTATAAAGTGTTGATTTATTTGAAGTTTTTTTCAAAAAATCTAAAAACCGGTGAAACGATGCAACCCACAGGAACAACAGTCAAACGTGAGGCAGAAAAAAGCCCGCATAAGCGGGCTTTTCCGTGGTGACCTGGCGTTCAGTGTTCCAGGTTACCGAATATGGCGCAGCGGACGGGACTCGAACCCGCGACCCCCGGCGTGACAGGCCGGTATTCTAACCGACTGAACTACCGCTGCGCATAACACTGAAAACGAATGGTGGGTGATGACGGGATCGAACCGCCGACATTCTGCTTGTAAGGCAGACGCTCTCCCAGCTGAGCTAATCACCCTTCGCTTCGGTGTGGCGCGCATTCTACGGAGCGACCTAACCTCTGGCAAGCACTTTTTAAAATAATTTTCCGAGCCCTTCCAAAGGCTTAGAGAAAGGTTGGCCTATGGCACGGCGAAGACAATAATGCCCCCCTTTGTATAAAGGAGAGACTCACCCCATGTGGTTCAAAAACCTGCTTATCTATCGCCTGACCCAAGATCTGCCTGTTGATGCCGAGGCGTTGGAAACTGCACTGGCCACCAAACTGGCGCGCCCATGTGCAAGCCAGGAGTTGACCACCTACGGTTTCGTCGCGCCGTTCGGCAAAGGCGAAGATGCGCCACTGGTGCACGTCAGCGGTGACTTCCTGCTGGTGTCCGCCCGTAAGGAAGAACGCATTCTGCCGGGTAGCGTCGTGCGTGATGCCGTCAAGGAAAAGGTCGAAGAGATCGAAGCCGAGCAAATGCGCAAGGTCTATAAAAAGGAACGCGATCAGATCAAGGATGAAATCATCCAGGCCTTCCTGCCCCGCGCCTTTATCCGCCGCTCCTCGACCTTCGCCGCCATCGCGCCGAAACAGGGTCTGATTCTGGTCAACTCGGCCAGCCCGAAACGCGCCGAAGACTTGTTGTCCACCTTGCGTGAAGTGATCGGCACCCTGCCGGTACGTCCGCTGACAGTAAAAATGTCCCCGACCGCGACCATGACCGAGTGGGTCACGACGCAGAAAGCCGCGGACGACTTCTTTGTGCTGGACGAGTGCGAACTGCGCGACACCCACGAAGACGGCGGCATTGTGCGTTGCAAGCGCCAGGACCTGACCAGCGAAGAAATCCAGCTGCACCTGAGCACCGGCAAAGTGGTCACTCAACTGTCCTTGGCCTGGCAGGACAAACTGTCGTTCGTCCTCGACGACAAGATGGTGGTCAAGCGCCTGAAGTTCGAAGACCTGCTGCAAGACCAGGCGGAACAAGACGGCGGTGACGAGGCCCTGGGTCAACTGGACGCCAGCTTCACCCTGATGATGCTGACCTTCGGCGACTTCCTGCCGGCACTGGTTGAAGCATTGGGTGGCGAAGAGACGCCGCAGGGGATCTAAAAGCCTGTGATCACTACTGTGGGAGCGAGCCTGCTCGCGAAGACGGTTTCACATTCAACATAGATGTTGATGGAACGACCGTTTTCGCGAGCAGGCTCGCTCCCACATTGGTTTTAATGGTGCAATTTAATAACAAGGATCAAGCCATGCGCGCACTGGCTGCATTGAGTCGTTTTGTCGGCAACACCTTCGCTTACTGGGTACTGATTTTCGCTGTCGTGGCGTTTCTGCAGCCGGCATGGTTCCTCGGCCTCAAAGGCGCCATCGTACCCTTGCTGGGGCTGGTGATGTTCGGCATGGGCCTGACCCTCAAACTCGAAGACTTCGCCGAAGTCGCTCGCCATCCATGGCGCGTGGCCCTGGGCGTGGTTGCACATTTCGTGATCATGCCCGGCGTGGCGTGGTTGCTCTGCCAGGCATTCCACTTGCCGCCGGAAATCGCCGTCGGCGTGATTCTGGTCGGCTGCTGCCCTAGTGGCACCTCGTCGAACGTGATGACCTGGCTAGCCCGCGGCGATCTGGCGCTGTCGGTGGCCATCGCCGCCGTCACCACCCTCCTCGCCCCGCTGCTGACGCCAGCGCTGATCTGGCTGCTGGCCTCGGCCTGGTTGCCGGTGTCGTTCATGGAGTTGTTCTGGTCGATCCTGCAAGTGGTGCTGTTGCCAATCGTGCTGGGCGTTGTTGCCCAACGGATGCTCGGCGACAAGGTTCGTCATGCGGTGGACGTTTTGCCGCTGGTGTCGGTGGTGAGCATCGTGATCATCGTCACCGCCGTGGTTGCCGCCAGCCAGGCGAAGATTGCCGAATCCGGCCTGTTGATCATGGCCGTGGTCATGCTGCACAACAGCTTCGGCTACCTGCTGGGGTACTTCACTGGACGCCTGTTCAAACTGCCTCTGGCCCAGCGCAAGTCCCTGGCCCTGGAGGTCGGCATGCAGAACTCCGGGTTGGGTGCCGCGCTGGCCAGCGCGCACTTCTCTCCGCTGGCGGCGGTGCCTAGCGCGCTGTTCAGCGTCTGGCACAATATTTCCGGGGCATTGCTTTCGACGTATTTCCGCCGCATGAGTGAGAAACAGGATCGGGAAATGGCCGCTCAACAGGTCAGCGACTGACTCGCGATCTTGATCCGCGATCTTGATCGAAAACTTGATCCCCGGGTTAATGCTGGGCACTATATTGCGCATCGCGAGGACGACCTCGCGGCTCGATCGAGTCATTAATCAGGGGACGACCCCGTCAGACGATGGAGGTCTTCATGTCCTGGATCATTCTGTTTTTCGCCGGCCTGTTCGAAGTGGGCTGGGCCGTCGGCCTCAAGTACACCGACGGCTTCACCCGCCCCCTCCCCACTGTTTTGACCGTTGCGGCCATGGCTATCAGCCTTGGCCTGCTCGGCCTTGCAATGAAGGAATTGCCGTTGGGTACGGCCTATGCGATCTGGACCGGTGTCGGCGCCGTTGGCACGGTGATCGCTGGGATCATTCTGTTTGGCGAATCCATGGCGCTGGTGCGGCTGGCGAGCGTGGCGTTGATCATTTCCGGGCTCGTTGGCCTGAAGGTCAGCGCTTAGGCCACTGACGCCTTCGCTGGCAAGCCAGCTCCTACAGGGATACGCATCCACTGTAGGAGCTGGCTTGCCAGCGATGAGGCCAGTACGGCCCTATCTAACTGCCCCGCGCAACTCCCCCACCAACACCTGCAACTTCGCAGGCTCTGCTGCCTCAACCGCCACCGCCGGCCCCGCCACCAGCGTCACCCGCGACCACAGGCGACGAAATAGCCCCTTGCCCGGATCGCGACTGAAGAAACTCCCCCACAACCCCTGCAAGGCCAGCGGAATCACCGGCACCGGCGTCTCTTCGAGAATCCGCGTCAAGCCGCCTTTGAACTCATTCATCTCACCATCAACGGTCAATTTACCCTCGGGGAAGATGCACACCAGCTCACCGTCCTTCAGATACCGGGCAATACGTGTGAAGGCCTTTTCGTAGATCTGGATGTCTTCATGACGCCCTGCGATAGGAATCGTCCCCGCGGTACGGAAGATGAAGTTCAGCACCGGCAGGTTGTAGATCTTGTAATACATCACAAAGCGAATCGGCCGACGCACCGCGCCGCCAATCAGCAAGGCGTCGACGAACGACACGTGGTTGCACACCAGCAGCGCCGCGCCTTCATCGGGGATCAGATCCAGGTTGCGGTGTTCGACGCGGTACATGGAATGGCTGAGCAGCCAGATCATGAAACGCATGGTGAACTCGGGGACGATCTTGAAGATGTAGGCGTTGACGCCGATGTTCAGCAGCGAGACCACCAGGAACAGTTGCGGGATCGACAGCTTGGCCACGCTCAGCAAGACGATGGAGACAATCGCCGATACCACCATGAACAACGCGTTGAGGATGTTGTTGGCGGCAATCACTCGCGCCCGTTCGTTCTCCGCGGTTCGTGACTGGATCAGCGCGTACAGCGGCACGATATAGAAGCCGCCGAAGACGCCCAGGCCGAGGATGTCGAGCAACACCAGCCAGGTATGGCCGAAACCGAGGATTTCAATCCAGCCATGGCCGGCGGCGCTGTCCGGAATTCCGCCGGAATGCCACCACAGCAGCAGGCCGAATACGGTCAGGCCAAACGATCCAAACGGCACCAGACCGATTTCGACTTTGCGCCCGGAGAGTTTCTCGCAAAGCATCGAACCCAATGCGATGCCGACCGAGAACACCGTCAGAATCAGCGTTACCACCGTTTCGTCACCGTGCATCCATTCCTTGGCATAGGCCGGGATCTGCGTCAGATAAATCGCCCCGACAAACCAGAACCACGAGTTGCCGACAATCGAGCGAGACACCGCCGGCGTTTGCCCCAGGCCGAGTTTCAACGTAGCCCAGGACTGACTGAAGATATTCCAGTTCAGGCGCATTTGCGGCGTGGCGGCCGCCGCGCGAGGAATGCTGCGGCTGGCCAGGTAACCGAGTACGGCAATGCCGATGATTGCCGTGGACACCACCGGCGCGTAGTGCGCCGAGGACATCATGACCCCGGCGCCAATGGTGCCGGCGAGGATTGCCAGAAAAGTGCCCATTTCCACCAGGCCGTTGCCGCCCACCAGCTCGTCTTCATGCAGGGCCTGCGGCATGATCGAGTACTTCACCGGCCCGAACAGCGCCGAATGGGTGCCCATGGCGAACAGCGCCACCAGCATCAGTGACAGGTGATCGAACATGAAGCCAACGGCGCCGACCGCCATGATGGCGATTTCCCCCAGCTTGATCAGGCGGATCAACGCGTCCTTGGCGAACTTTTCCCCGAATTGCCCGGCCAGGGCCGAGAACAGGAAAAACGGCAGGATAAACAGCAGCGCACACAGATTGACCCAGATCGAGCGGTCACCTTCGATGGTCAGTTTGTACAAAATGGCGAGGATCAACGACTGCTTGAACACGTTGTCGTTGAACGCCCCGAGGGACTGGGTGATGAAGAACGGCAGGAACCGCCGGGTGCGCAGCAAGGTGAACTGTGAGGGGTGACTCATCTTCCATGTTTCCCTGAATTAGGTAACGAGTGGCCGGGATTCCTTTATTGGAATATCAAAAATCGATCCAGGCCACACATTACCTAATCTTTACCGGTTATTTCTTCAATCCGGCAATGCACGGCGAGACAAACAGCTCACCTCGCCAGGCGCCCAGCACCGTGCGCTTGCCGACGATCAGCCACATCATGGCCAGCAACGCCACCAGCACACAGCCAAACACACTGAAAAATGTCAGGCTCAAGGTGCTGGCCAGTTTCAACGTCGCCAGCGAGTAGACACCCAACGGGAAGGTGAAGCCCCACCAGCCGAGATTGAAGGGAATGCCGGCACGCAGGTAGCGTCCGGTGATCAGCAGCGCCATCAGCATCCACCACAGGCCGAAGCCCCACAGGGTGATGCCGGCCACCAGGCCCAACCCTGCAGCAATCTCACCGACACCCGGCAAACCGTTCGCCGCGAAAATCAGCGGTGCATCGCCACCCAGTACCAACATGCCCAATGCACCGGTGCCGATCGGGCCAAGGGCCAGCCAGCTTGAGGCGGCCATGTTTTCGTGGGGCAGCTTATGCAGGGCCATGCGCAACAAGAGAATGGTCAGGATGCTGAAAGCCACCGGCAGGGAAAAGGCCCAGAGCACATAGCTGGTCACCAGCACCACCAGTTGCGAGTGGGCGTCGACCAAGTGCGGTGCCAGCAAGCCACCGCTGGCGGCCGCGACTTCTGCCGCGACCACAGGCAACAGCCAGACGGCGGTCATCTGGTCGATGCTGTGCTCCTGACGAGTGAACATCATGTAGGGAATCAGCACGCCGCAGGCCAGCGACATGGCCACATCCAGCCACCACAACACTTCGGCGACGTGAATCACCCCTTCACCCCAACGCGGCAGGCCGAATACCAGGAAGCCGTTGATGATGGTCGCCAGGCCCATCGGGATGGTGCCGAAAAACATCGAGACCGTGGAGTGGCCGAAGATCCGTCGTGCCTCGTCGAAAAACAGCACCCAGCGCGCCGTGTACAGCGCCGTAAACAGCAGAAACAGTGCGATGTTGAACAGCCAGAGGGCTTCGGCGAAGGCGTGCAAGGCAGGCACGGCGACCGGCAATTGCGCCAGCGCCAACGCCAGCACGCCGGTGCCCATGGTGGCCGCGAACCAGTTCGGGGTGAACTGGCGGATCACCTCGCGGGGATGCTGCAGGTGAGTGAAAGGTTTGATTCCGGGCTTGATGCTATTGGCGCATGTCATGGCGAACTCCTGTCCTCTCGTGAGGTGGAGCCCATGTTAGATCCGAATCGAATATCTATATAACGGGTAATTTCTCTATATCTTATCGGTATTACTTATATAGAGTCAGACACTTCCTTCCGATTCGACCACCAATATCCGAGCCGCCCCTACAGGATGCGCCACATGTTCCGTGCCAACCGAGGCATAAAAAATGTCGCCGACCTCCAGCAAGACTTCCCGCTCCACCCCTAAATCGCGATAACGCATCTGCACCTGGCCATCGAGTACGACAAACACTTCTTCGCCATCGTTTGTGTGCCATTTGTAGGGTTGATCGGTCCAGTGCAGCCGCGTGGTGATGCCGTTCATGTTGGCGATGTCCAGCGCGGCCCAGGCACGCTCGCCCGTGAACGACTTACTGCGGATGATCTTCATGGTCCGATCCTTCGATTGAGCAGAGAGAGCGCCAAGGCTAACTCAATTTTACAGGTTGGCCTCACAGGCGCTGGCCGAACGTGATCGCAGTAAACTCGCCATTTCGCTGAGCGCCAGCACAATCAACACCGCGCCATAACCATCGGTCGTTGCCACCAGCCCAAAAGTGCGCGCCAGGTTCCCCGCCAACAGCGCCGGCAGGCAAAACGCCAGGTAACTGAGCACGTAATACGCCGACATCAGGCCCGCGCGCTCATGGGGCAAAGCCAGCGGCACCAGACTGCGTACGGCACCGAGGAAACCGGCACCGAAGCCACAACCGGCGACGAGGGTGCCAAGGAAAAACAGCGACAGGCTGGCGCCATGCACACCCAGTAAGACCAGGACGAGGCCCGTCGGCAGCAAACTGGCGCCCAACTGCAGCGCCTGGGTGGCAGACCGGTTGCGCAAGGTGAAAATCATCAACGCGCCCGTCACCGTCAACGCAGCAACAGTCGCCCCACCAATCAGGTTCGAGGTCGACCCCGTCGCCGTGCGCACCAGCGAAGGTGCCAGCGATGCATAAAAGCCGCCAAGCGCCCAGGTCGCCGTGTTGAGTGGCAGCACCCGCCACAAAGTGACGCGCGCCTGAACCGGCACATGCAAGGTCGGCCGCAATGACGCCCACACACCGACCTGGCGCGAGACGCTTTCCGGCAATCGCCACACATACACGGCCTGCATCACAAACAGGACCAGAAGCAACCAGAAGGTCAAATGCAATGGCGCCGGGGCAAACTCGGCCAACACACCGCAACCCAACGCGCCCGCAGCCATGCCGAGCAGCGGTGCGACGCTATTGACCAACGGCCCTTGCTGTCGGTCGGTGTCGAGCAGCGTTGCACTCAAAACCGCAGTCGCCATGCCCGTCGCGAAGCCCTGCAGAACCCGGGCACTGATCAACCAGGCGACGCTTTCGGCGTAGATAAACAGCAGCATCGCCAGAATGTTCAGCACCACCGCGGTAAAAATCACCGGCTTGCGCCCCAGGTAATCCGACAGCGAGCCGACCGTCAGCAACGCTGCCAACAGGCTGAGGGCGTATACGGCGAAAATCAGGGTCAGCGTTGCTGCCGAAAACTGCATCTGCTCCTGATACAGGTGATACAGCGGCGTCGGCGCAGTGGAGGCGGCCAGGAAACTGAGCAGCGTAATCGCCAGAAACCACAGGCTGGCACGGTTTGAATGAGAACTGGACATGGGAACACTCCGCAAAAGCTAACTTTTTGCTTTTGCGGAGTGTGCTACTGGATTTCTCTTAAAGCAAATTCTTTGTGTTAAGGTCCGGAGCATGGCTTTTACAGGAATCACTGGATGACAGCTCCAACCTTACGCCCAGGCGGGCGCAGTGCGCGGGTACAAGAGTCGATTCATGCGGCCGTGCGCCAGCTCCTCGAGGAGCAGGATCGCGCCAGCGTGACCGTGCCGCAAATCGCCGCCCGCGCGGGCGTCACGCCGTCAACCATCTATCGACGCTGGGGTGATGTGTCGGCGCTGCTGGCCGATGTCGCCCTCGCCCGCATGCAGCCCGACAACCAGCCGATCAATACCGGCAGCCTGCACGGCGATATTCGGGCCTGGGCGGAACAGTACCTGGACGAAATGAGCTCCGAGCCTGGCCGCAACATGCTGTACGACGTGCAGGCGGCGTTGAAGCCGAGTTACTGCGCGACGATCATTGGCGGGCAGTTGCAGACAATCCTCGACCGTTATCCCAACGAACCCGTACCGGGTGTCGATCGACTGATCAACCTGATCGCGGCGCCCATCGTGTTCCGCATCCTGTTTTCCGAGGCACCGCTTGAGGTTGAAGAGCTGCATCGCTTGATCGAGATTGCATTCAGTCAGTAATACCGCCATTCGCGAGCAAGCCCGCTCCCACATTCGACCGTGTTTTTCTGTTGGACCACGATCAAATGTGGGAGCGGGCTTGCTCGCGAATGGGCCGCCTCAACACTGAAGATCTACCAGACATCAAACCTGCGACACCCCGCCACGCCACGACCTTGGTCGACACTGACTAACGCTGGCGGTCGTGCGAGACTGTCTGTCCGGGCGGGAGGCTCGGATGTCTTTTGTCTGGAGTCCCCATGTCGCTGTCCACCGGGCTGATCGCCGCCGTCGCCCTGGCCTATATGGCCATCATGTTCGCCATCGCCTTCTATGGCGACCGTCGCAGTGCGCCCTTGCCGCCGCGAGTGCGGGCCTGGGTGTACAGCCTGTCGCTGGCGGTCTATTGCACCAGCTGGACCTTCTTCGGTGCCGTGGGCCAGGCCGCCGAACAGCTCTGGTCGTTCCTGCCGATTTACCTCGGGCCAATCCTGTTGCTGGTCGGCGCGCCATGGGTCCTGCAAAAAATGGTGATGATCAGCAAACAGGAGAACATCACCTCCATCGCCGACTTCATCGCTGCACGCTACGGCAAATCCCAGTCACTGGCGGTGGTGGTGGCGCTGATTTGCCTGGTCGGTGTGTTGCCCTACATCGCGCTGCAGCTCAAAGGCATTGTGCTCGGCGTGAACCTGCTGATCGGCGCCGGTGCCGACGCCATGGGCACCCGCGCCCAGGACACCGCACTGATTGTGTCGCTGGTGCTGGCGCTGTTCACCATCGTCTTCGGTACCCGCAACCTCGACGCCACGGAGCACCACCGCGGCATGGTGTTGGCGATTGCCTTCGAATCGCTGGTCAAACTGTTTGCGTTTCTGGCCGTCGGCGCCTTTGTGACCTACGGCCTGTACGACGGTTTCGACGACCTGTTCGACCAGGCCATGCTTGCGCCGCGGCTCGAACAGTACTGGAAGGAAACCATCAACTGGCCGTCGATGGTGGTGCAGACCGGTGTGGCAATGATGGCGATCATTTGCTTGCCGCGACAATTCCACGTGACTGTTGTCGAGAACATCGATCCCCAGGATCTGCGCCTGGCCAAGTGGGTTTTCCCGGCCTACCTCGCCCTCGCGGCACTGTTTGTCGTGCCGATCGCCCTGGCCGGCCAGATGTTGTTGCCCAGCTCGGTGTTGCCCGACTCGTTTGTCATCAGCCTGCCCCTGGCCCAGGCGCACCCGGCGTTGGCCTTGCTAGCGTTTATCGGGGGCGCTTCGGCGGCCACCGGCATGGTGATCGTGGCCAGTGTGGCGCTGTCGACCATGGTGTCCAACGACATGCTGTTGCCCTGGCTGCTGCGTCGCAACAACGCCGAACGCCCGTTCGAAGTGTTCCGTCAGTGGATGTTGTCGGTGCGACGCGTCAGCATCGTGGTCATTCTGCTGCTGGCCTATGTCAGTTATCGCCTGCTGGGCTCGACCGCCAGCCTGGCGACCATCGGCCAGATCGCCTTCGCTGCCGTGACCCAACTGGCCCCCGCCATGCTCGGTGCACTGTATTGGAAACAGGCCAACCGCCGCGGCGTTTTCGCAGGCCTCGCCGCAGGCACGTTCCTATGGTTCTACACCTTGATCCTGCCGATTGCCGCCCTCAGCCTCGGCCTGTCCTTGAGCACATTCCCGGGCCTGGCCTGGCTGCACAGCAATCCACTGAACCTGCCGATCACCCCTCTGACCCAAGGCGTGGTGCTGTCGCTGGCAGGCAACTTCACGTTGTTCGCCTGGGTCTCGGTGCTGTCGCGCACCCGGGTTTCCGAGCACTGGCAGGCGGGCCGCTTCATCGGCCAGGAAATCAGTGCCCGCCCCAGCGCACGTTCGATGCTGGCAGTGCAGATCGACGACCTGCTGCAACTGGCGGCGCGCTTTGTCGGCGAAGAACGCGCCCGTCAAAGCTTCATCCGTTTTGCTTATCGCCAAGGCAAAGGCTTCAACCCGAACCAGAACGCCGACAGCGAATGGATTGCCCATACCGAACGCTTGCTGGCCGGTGTGCTCGGGGCCTCTTCGACCCGCGCAGTGGTAAAAGCCGCCATTGAAGGCCGGGAGATGCAATTGGAGGACGTTGTGCGCATCGCCGACGAAGCCTCGGAGGTGCTGCAGTTCAACCGTGCCTTGCTGCAAGGCGCCATCGAGAACATCACCCAGGGCATCAGCGTGGTCGACCAGTCGCTGAAACTGGTGGCCTGGAACCGTCGCTATCTGGATTTGTTCAACTACCCGGATGGCCTGATCAGGGTCGGCCGGCCCATCGCCGACATCATTCGCCACAATGCCGAGCGCGGTCTGTGCGGTCCCGGCGAAGCCGAAGTTCACGTCGCACGTCGCCTGCACTGGATGCGCCAGGGCCGCGCGCACACGTCCGAACGACTGTTCCCCAATGGCCGGGTGATCGAGCTGATCGGCAACCCGATGCCTGGCGGTGGCTTCGTCATGAGCTTCACCGACATCACCGCGTTCCGCGAAGCCGAGCAGGCGCTGACCGAGGCCAACGAAGGCCTGGAGCAACGGGTCGCCGAACGCACCCACGAATTGTCGCAGCTCAACGTCGCCCTGACCGAAGCCAAGGGCACCGCCGAGTCGGCCAACCAGTCCAAGACCCGTTTCCTCGCGGCCGTCAGCCATGACCTGATGCAGCCACTGAATGCGGCGCGACTGTTCTCCGCCGCCCTCTCCCATCAGGGCGATAGTCTGACTGGCGAGGCGCAGAAACTGGTCGAGCACCTGGACAGCTCGCTACGCTCGGCCGAGGACTTGATTAGCGACCTGCTGGATATTTCCCGCCTGGAGAACGGCAAGATCAACCCGAATCGCCAGCCGTTCGCGCTCAACGAACTGTTCGACACCCTCGGCAACGAGTTCAAGGCGCTGGCGCGAGAACAAAAACTGGAGTTCCGCGTACGCGGCAGCGCGCTGCGGGTCGACAGCGACATCAAATTGCTGCGGCGGATTCTGCAGAACTTCCTGACCAACGCTTTCCGCTACGGTAAAGGGCCGGTGCTGCTGGGGGTTCGCCGGCACAAGGAACAACTGAGCCTGGAAGTCTGGGACCGTGGGCCGGGTATTCCAGAAGATAAACAGCAGGTGATTTTCGAAGAGTTCAAGCGACTCGATAGCCACCAGACACGGGCCGAAAAAGGCCTCGGCCTGGGCCTGGCTATTGCCGACGGACTTTGTCGCGTGCTCGGTCATACCCTGCGCGTACGCTCCTGGCCGGGGCGCGGCAGCGTGTTCAGCGTCAGCGTGCCGCTGGCCCGGACGCAGACCGCTGCGCCAGTCAACGTCGCCGAACTCAATGGCAAATTGCTCAATGGCGCGCAGGTGCTGTGTATCGACAACGAGGACAGCATTCTGATCGGCATGAACAGCCTGCTCAGCCGCTGGGGTTGCCAGGTCTGGACCGCGCGCAATCGCGAGGAATGCGCCGCGTTGCTGGACGAAGGCGTGCGTCCGCAATTGGCGCTGGTGGATTACCACCTCGATCATGGCGAGACCGGCACCGATTTGATGGCCTGGTTGCGCACCCAAATGGGCGAGCCGGTTCCAGGGGTAGTCATCAGCGCCGATGGCCGGCCGGAGACGGTCGACCTGGTGCACGCTGCGGGGCTGGACTACTTGGCCAAACCGGTGAAACCGGCGGCGTTGCGGGCGTTGTTGAGCCGGTACATACCGTTGTAGCGCGGCAACTCAAATCCCTGTGGCGAGGGGGCAAGCCCCCTCGCCACAGGGTCCACGCTCGCCCGGGACTACTCCGGCAACTCTACCAGCCCATCGACATCGGTCATCGCCCGCTCCAGCAAGTCCGCCGGCAGGCTCTTGCTCGCCCGCGCGCCCAGCAGCTTGAGTTGTTCACTGCGACTGACCAGGTTGCCACGTCCCTCTGTCAGCTTGTTGCGTGCCGAACTGTAGGCCTTGTCCAGTTGCTGCAGGCGATTGCCGACCTCGTCCAGATCCTGAATGAACAGCACGAACTTGTCATACAGCCACCCGGCCCGCTCGGCGATTTCCCGGGCATTCTGGCTCTGGCGCTCCTGCTTCCACAGGCTGTCGATGACGCGCAGGGTCGCCAACAACGTGGTGGGGCTGACGATCACTATGTTGCGGTCGAATGCCTCCTGAAACAGCGTCGGCTCAGCCTGCAACGCGGCAGAAAACGCTGCCTCGATCGGCACGAAGAGCAACACGAAATCCAGGCTGTGCAAACCATCGAGGCGCTTGTAATCCTTGCCCGCCAGGCCTTTGACGTGATTTCGCAAGGACAGCACGTGCTGCTTGATGGCGATCTGGCCGATGGCCTCGTCCTCAGCCGCCACGTACTGCTGATAGGCCGTCAGGCTGACCTTGGAATCGACCACCACCTGCTTGTCGCCCGGCAGATAAATGATCACGTCCGGCTGGAAGCGCTCGCCATCGGGTCCCTTGAGATTGACCTGTGTCTGGTACTCGCGGCCCTTCTCCAGCCCCGCATGCTCAAGCACACGCTCAAGAATCAGTTCACCCCAATTGCCCTGGGTCTTCTGCCCTTTCAAAGCGCGGGTCAGGTTGGTCGCTTCATCGCTCAAGCGCAAATTCAACTGTTGCAGGCGCTCCAGCTCCTTGGCCAGGGAGAAACGCTCGCGAGCCTCGTTCTGATAGCTTTCCTCGACTCGTTTTTCGAAGGACTGGATGCGCTCCTTGAGAGGATCGAGCAACTGCCCCAGGCGCTGCTGACTGGTTTCGGCAAAACGCTGTTCGCGCTCATCGAAAATTTTCCCCGCCAGCTCGGCAAATTGCGCGCGCAACTCGTCCCGCGAACCTTGCAGGTCGTTGAGGCGCTGCTGATGGCTGTCCTGTTGCTCGCGCAATTCGGCGTTGAGCGACGCAGCCTGGGCATCCAGGCGACGCAATTCGGCTTCTTTGCCGGCGCGTTCGATATTCCAGGCATGGGCGGCGTCCCGGGCGTCGTCGCGCTCGATCTGCAGCAGTTCGACCTCACGACGCAGCGCAGCCAGATCAGCCTGTTTCGCGGCGTTGGCCTGGGTCAGGTCACCGATTTCGTCGCGGCTGGATTCGAGCTGTGCATTCAATCCGTCCTGCGCCAGTTGAGCCGTGGCCAGGCGCTCTTGCAGCAGTGCAACGTCTGCCTGCGTGGTGCTGGCCCGACGCTGGAGTTGCCAGGCCAATACCAGCAACGGCAACGCAGCCGCTGCCAGACCCAGCAATACGCTGGTCAAGTCCATTGCCATAGCCACTCCTGCCATTCGGATAAAGCCTGAAGGTTAACCAAGGCGTCCGGTCTTGGACAGCTCAGTCTTCGATCAGCCCCAGTTCCTGTTGAGCGCGCAAATCACCTGCCCGGGCGGCCTGACGCAGCAGGTCCTGGCCGATCCGGCGGTCCCGCGCATTCCCGCATTCGCGGCACATCAACTGGCCAAGGCGGCTTTGTGCAGCCACCACGCCCTCACGGGCCGGCTGCTTGAGCAGGCGTCCGGCGATGTGTTTGACGTTACGGTTTTCACCCAGATGCGGGCTGTCCAACAGCCATTCCGCCACGCGCATGGAAAAGCGCTTGGTAGGTGCAGCAGAAGGTGGCGTGGAGGTAGAGGAAACGGGGGCTGAGCGAAACTTCATAAAGCACTGTGGGGCAGATCGGAAGGCGCGCAACTTTACTCTCTTTTTCCTACAGGTAAAGCTGAAAATATCCCGGCACGCCCGTCCTAGAGCAAGCGCTCGGGACAATCCACAGAAGCTGTGGATAACTCAGTGGACAACCGCCCCTGAACTCGCTCAAAGCCCTGTGGAATGGGGCTCGCAGTCAAACTGACGATTTTTTCACCAGTAAAAAAAAGCGATGTTTTTCATTGACTTAAATTTTGGTTACAGGCAGCCATTGCGCTTGAACATGAGATGACAGCGGGGTGACAGGCCGCGCAACTAATGTGCACAAGTGCCTTTGCAACGGTTATATCGATGCACTTTTTCGGCGCTTTTTTTGGGAGTGCCTGGGGATAAGCCTGGGCAAACCCGGTGTCTAGACGGCTGCCCGGCTACAAACTTCGATAACCGGTGGTCGGATTTTGCCCGGATACAGGGCGTATCAAACCCGGGCAACGCAAATTTATGCACACCTCTAAGGGCAAAACTGCCCGATCAGGCACCTGCCGGGAATTTCTTTTCGCTAACACACTTCCCTTGGCCAGTTCAATCCGTTACTATCCGCGGCGTTAGTACCAAGCTGAAAGTCAATTCTGGTCGAACAAATCCCCCCGGTCAGCCTTCCCAACGGAAGCCTCCACCGAACAAGCGGGATCGACCACCTCGATGGTTTCCAGGTAAATCTTGCGCCGACACAACCTTTGAATCGAAAGCAAAGGGTGTTGCTCCGCCTGCTTGCTCTGCTCGAACCAACCTGCAAATTGATCAGGATCTTCACCCCGGGCCCAGAACCTTTGCCCTCGATGTGTTGCCTGCCCTCCTAAGTACCTACCTGCCAGCCCAAGCGCGCCAACTTATCAGCGCTTCAAACTGGCTGCTTTGTTCCAGTCGGGTTCTTCGTTCGATCAATGGTGATCGACGTTACTGGAACGTTTTAACGTTGCACGGTTCTTATCCGTGTCATTTGTAGGAACACCCAATAATGTCTACTCAAATCCAGACTCAGGATGCCATTCGCACCCTAACCAACGCTTTTGCTCCAATGAACTGCCTGATCATGGCCGCTCGCAAAGGCTGCTTCAGCTTCACCTTGGTCAACGAACACGGCATCGCTCGTCACAGCGAACGCCTGTACCCCGATCAATACTCCAGCGCCGAGCCGCTGCAGGCCGTGATCGAGCGCACCCGTCAGGCACTGGTTGCCTGAAACGCCAGAAAGGCTGAAAAACCAAAAGCCCTGCCCGAAAAGCGGGGCTTTTTATTGCCCGATGTTTCCCTTCCCTCGAATCACGACTAAGCACGATCCGATATAACGGTTATAACTGGCCGCCGGAAATATTTTAAAAACAGGCCTTTACAGCGCGAATATGACACTACACTTCAACTCAAGCGGCTTGACCCGCTTGCGGCGAGCCTGAGCCGATTCACAGCTGCCAAGCCCCCCCTTCAGGTCGCCGTCCAATTCAGGTTTCGAGGGTTATATGGGTATCGCTGCCAGCGAACTGTGCCGCTACGTGATTCGTCCGACATTGATCTACCTCGGACGCCATAGCGCTACTGCCGAATCCCTGCTGCTGGGCATTGCCGCCAGCCAGTCAGCCCTTGGTTCCGCCCTGCATGACCGCCGTGGGCACGGCCTGTACCGCATCGCCGAGCCCCGTCACCAGGCCCTTTGGGACCATTACCTGGCCCTTGATCCAGAGCGTGCAAGCCTGGTCCGCGGCCTGGCCAGCCAGCATGCGTTTCTGAGTGGCCCGCATCTCGAATTGACCGTCAACCTGCGTTACGCCACAGCCATCGCCTGGCTGTTGGTGGAAGAACAGAACACCCCCCTCCCCGCCCCTGATGATTTGTTGGGCATGGCCAGAATCTGGCGCCAGACCTTTCAGCCCCAGGGACGCCTGCGTGATTTCACTTGCGCCTGGCAAACCTGTGTTTCACCTCTGAATCAGGTAGCCTGCTGACACTTGTGGATCCAAACATCGCGTAACACGTCGCGATTCTGGTCGGATTGTCCTACAAAACCGCTCTAAATCAAGGCATACAGCCTATGGCGCCGGGGCGAAAATGTTGGTAATTTTCGCCCCGGTGATCACCAGGAGTTCTAATAATGAAAAAAGTAATGCTCAAAACCACCCTTAGCCTCGCCGTTGCCATGGCATCCACCCAGATTTTCGCAAGTGGCTTTGCCATCAACGAACAAAGCATCAGCGGGATGGGTACAGGTTTTGCCGGGCGATCTTCCGCTGCCGATGACGCAAGCACCATTTTTGGCAACCCTGCCGGCATGTCGCGCATCAAGCGCGAACAAGTCACCGGCGGTGTTGCGATGCTCGACGCACACACTGACATCAGCCACGCAAGCTCCAGCCCGAATAGCGGCAGCAACGACGGCGACATGGTTCCGTTCATCGCCGTACCCATGGGCTACTACGTCAAGCCAATCGACGACAAGTGGGCCTTCGGTGTGGGCGTATATGCACCGTTCGGCCTGGTAACCGACTACGAAAACAACTTTGCCGGCCGCTACTTCGGCAGCAAGAGCGAAGTTAAAATCGTCACCCTGCAACCGACTGTCAGCTACGCCTTCAACGACAAGGTGTCCATCGGTTTCGGCCCGACCATCAACCGCATCGACGGCACCCTGGAATCGAACCTGTCGATCACCCAGTCCCAGCCCGATGGCAAGGTCAAGATCAAGGGTGACGACACCGCGCTGGGCTACAACATCGGCGTGCTCGTTCAAGCCACCGACAGCACCCGCGTCGGCCTGACCTATCACTCGAAAGTGAAGTACAAGCTCGAAGGCGACACCAAGGTCAACTACGGTGTGCTGGGCCTGATCGGCCAGAGCGCAAGCCAGAAGTACGATGCTTCGCTGGACCTGACCACGCCTGAGTCGGTGGACTTCTCGGTCACTCACCAGCTCGACGACAAGTGGACTCTTTACGCAGGCAGCACCTGGACCCGCTGGAGCCGCCTGAAAGAAATCACCGTTGAAAACAAGGGCGTTCCGGCCATCCTGAACGGCCAGTTCGGCACCATCACCGAAGAACAGAACTGGCACGACACCTGGGCTCACGCCATCGGCGCGTCCTACCAGTTGAACAAGCAATGGGTACTGCGTACTGGTCTGTCCATTGACCAGGCACCGACCAACAACGTTGACCGTTCCCCACGCATCCCGACCGGCGATCGCAAGATTTTCAGCGTGGGTGCCGGCTGGAGCCCGACCGACGACCTGACCATCGACCTGGCGTATTCGTACCTGCGCGAAGAGTCGGTCAAGGTCGACAACAGCAACGACCGTGGCCAGAACTACAACGCCAAGTATGAAAACTACGCGAACGGTTTCGGTCTCGGCGCGACCTACCGTTTCTAATGATTCCCGGCGAGCCTGAACCGCTCGCCACCCGAATCAAAAAAGCCCCGCATTCCTCTCGGAAGCGGGGCTTTTTTTGTGGGAGCAGCCGGTCGACGCTCGAATGCTCGCGATGGACGCGAACGATGACTCGTACTGACTGGATGAACGAGGCGCCTTGAGATTTTCGCGAGCAAGCCCGCTCCCACAGGTCAGGGGGTCGAAACGAGCGGTGGCGAAGCCAGGGCTTTTTCTATCGCAGCAATGAACTCGGGATCATCCGGCTTGGTCAGGCTGGAGAAATTGGCGATCACCTTGCCTTGGCGGTCCACCACATACTTGTAGAAATTCCACTTGGGCGCGCTGGTTTGACTGGCGAGGACCTTGAACAAATGCGTCGCATCGTCGCCACGAACCTTTTGCGGTTCAGTCATGGTGAAGGTCACGCCATAGTTGGCATAGCAGACCTTCGCAGTCTCAGCGCTGTCCTTGGACTCCTGCTTGAAGTCGTTGGACGGCACACCCAGTATTTCCAGCCCTTGCCCCTTGTAGCGCTGATTGAGCGCCTCAAGGCCCTCGAACTGCGGGGCGAAGCCGCAGAAGCTCGCGGTGTTGACCACCACCAACGGTTTGCCGGCGTACCGCTGACACAGGTCGATGGACTCCTTGGCCCGCAACTTCGGCAGCGAGCCCTGCAGCACCTCCGGACAATCAGTGGCCCACGCCATTCCGGACAACGCCATCAGCAACGCGGGAACAGCACACCAACGCTTGAGCATCTCGAGCATCCTTGAGCAATCGTCAAAATTCGACGTTACTCGCCATCCCCGCACGCTAGCAAGCCTGCTACTAGCAAATGCTCATGCCCAACTGCAAAAGAGACAGCCCGCCCTGATGCCAGCCCCACCACACCACGGCGAGCAGCAAGGCGCAGACGGCAAAAATCGTGATGCGTGGCCAAAGGCGGTTCATGTTGCACTCATTTGTGTTTGCAGGCGCGCCACCGGCCGTTCACGCACTGGCCAGTTCAGGGCGGCGGCCAACAGGCTCAAGAGAATCGCGACCTGCCAGATCAAGTCATAGCTGCCGGTACGGTCGTACACCACGCCACCCAGCCAGCCGCCCAGGAACGAACCGAGCTGGTGAAACAGGAAAACAATCCCACCGAGCATGGACAGGTTTCGCACACCAAACATGGTCGCCACGGTACCGTTGGTCAGCGGCACCGTCGACAGCCACAAAAAGCCCATGGCCATGCCGAACAGGTATGCCGTGGTGGTAGTCACCGGCGCCCACAGGAACAACGCAATGACCACCGCCCGCAACAAGTACAGGCCGGTGAGCAAACGCGGCTTGGACATGCGCCCGCCGAGCCATCCTGCCGTGTAGGTACCGAAAATATTGAACAGGCCGATCAGCGCCAGCACCGTGGTGCCGACCGTCGCCGGGAGATGCTGGTCCACCAGATAGGCCGGCAGGTGCACACCGATGAACACCACCTGGAATCCGCACACAAAAAAGCCGAACGCCAGCAGCCAGAATCCGGAGTGGGAGCAGGCTTCACGCAGCGCTTCACCAAGGGTTTGTTCGTGACCCAGGACGGGCAGCGGCTTGTCTTTGAGCATGCTCACCAGCGGCACGATCAGCGCTACCAGCAAGCCCAGCGCCAACAGCGCGGCGGACCAGCCAAGCCATCCGATCAGACCGAGCGTGCCGGGCAACATCGCGAATTGGCCGAACGAACCGGCAGCACTGGCGATCCCCATGCCCATGCTGCGTTTGTCCGGCGGCACCGCGCGCCCGACCACCCCCAGAATCACCGAGAACGACGTACCGGACAGTCCGATACCGATCAACAGGCCAGCGCTCAGGGACAGGGTCACCGCCGAGTCAGAGAGCCCCATGCAGATCAGTCCGGCTGCGTACAGGACGCCACCGATCAGCACCACTTTCGCCGCGCCGAAGCGGTCGGCCAGCGCGCCGGTAAATGGCTGGGCGAGTCCCCAGATCAGGTTTTGCAAGGCGATGGCGAAGGCAAAGACTTCACGACCCCAGCCGAACTCGGCGCTCATCGGCGCCAGAAACAGCCCGAAGCCATGTCGAACCCCCAGAGACAACGCAAGGATCAGCGCACTCCCCAACAGAACCCAGCCGCACGTACGCCACATCGATGTCATTGTTGTTCTCCGGTAGCGGGTATATACCCGCTTATAATCGGAAAAACCGGCGTCACGCCAGTTCGTCCAGCAGCTTCAATAAAATTTCGCGCTTCTCGACACCCAGGCGATCGATCAAGCGTTGCTGTGCGGCTTCCCAGGCCGGCAAGGCAGCCTTCAAGCGCTGCGCCCCGGCCTCGGTCAGCAAGACGATGCGATTACGCATGTCCTCACCCTCGACCAGTGTCACCAGGCCTTCCCCCTCCAGCACCCGCAAATTGCGCCCCAGGGTGCTGCGATCCAGGCCCATGGCCTCGGCCAGGGTCGAGATGCTCGGTTGATCCAGACGCTGCAGATTGCACAGCAAAGAATACTGCGCAACGTTGATCCCGAAGCCGTCGAGAGCGCCGTCGTAATGCCTGCTGACGCCACGGGCGGCGCGACGCAGGTTGATGCATAAACATTGGGAATCGAGCATGGTGCGTGTATATACCCGCGAGTCGGTTAAATCAAGTGACATGGGTTTTGTTCAGTGATTGAGCGGTGTCCTGTAGATCGCCATCGCGAGCAAGCTCGCTTCCACAGTTGATCGCATTCCAATGTGGGAGCGGGCTTGCCCGCGAAGAGGCCGGAACATTCAACACAACCCGATCAGGCCAGCGCCAAGCCTACCAGCACTGCAACTTCCAGCAACTCCAGCATCGCGCCCGCCGTATCCCCCGTCGTGCCGCCCAGGCGCCGCAGCATCAGCTGGCGCAGCCAGACAAACCCCAGCGCCGCCAACACTACCGCCAACACACCACTCAAACCGGCGATCAACACACAGGCCAGCGCACTGACCGCCAACACCTGCCTGCCTGCCGAACGCGGAAGATGATCAGCCAATGCCTGACCCAGGCCACCGGCACGCACATAGGGTGTAGTCAGGAACAAGCCGAGCAAGGCGCTGCGACCAATCAACGGCACGATAATCAAGGCCAGCGAGTGCTGTTGCTCGATCAGCGCCAGCAGCGCGGTGAATTTAAGCAACAACACCAGCACCAGCGTCACCACCGCGATCGGCCCGCTGCGCGGGTCTTTCATGATGGTCAGCGTGCGCTCACGATCGCCAAAACCGCCAAGCCAGGCATCGGCGCTGTCGGCCAGGCCATCGAGATGCAACCCGCCGCTGAGCAGTACCCAAACAGTCAGCAGTAGCGCCGCGTGCAGCAACGTCGGCGTGCCCAGCAGCAACCAGTTGAATGCCCACAGAATCGCGCCAAACAGCAATCCCACCAGCGGATAAAACAGCAGTGACTGCCCCAGTTCCCGGGGCTCAGGCATGCCGGGCAGGCGAATCGGCAGGCTGCTGAGAAATTGCAGGGCGATCCAGAATGGCAGCATGGTCAGAGCACTTCCTTCAACAAGCCCGCAGGCTCCAGCGTCAGCGAAAACAGTGCGCCATGCCCGACCTCAACGTTGAGCAGTTGTTCACGCGGCAGCCCACGCGCCTGGGCCAGCAACAGACGCATCACACCGCCGTGGCTGATCAGCAGAACGCGCTCACCGGAACAGGTCGCGTGCAACCGCTCCAGCGCGGCCAGCACCCGCGCCGAAAAGTCTGCAACCGGCTCACCCTGAGGCGGCGTGAACGAATAAGGATCGGCCCAGAATAAACCCAGGGCCTGTGCGTCGGTTTCCATCAGCGCCGCCGCGCTCTGCCCTTCCCAGGCGCCGAAATGCAACTCTTGCAGGTCTTTTTCCAGTTGCACCGGCACGCCCGATTGCGCACCGAGCTCCTCGGCAAACCGCGCACAACGCTGCAAGGGTGAACTGACCAGCCGGTCCCACGGCCCTTGCCCGACCACGGCGGCGCGCATCTGCGCCCAGCCCTTGTCGGTCAAAGCATCATCGATGCTGCCGCGCAGGCCACCGCCAAGTTCGGTTTCACCGTGACGCAACAGATCCAGGCGCAAGGTCATGCCGGACGATCTGCCACGGCGGCTTCGGCGAAGGTCGCCATCTGCCCGTGCAGGTCGCACGCCAGGCGCAGCAGCGGTACTGCCATTGCCGCGCCACTGCCTTCGCCCAAGCGCAGGCCGAGATCGAGCAACGGCTGCGCACTCAGGGTTTCCAGCACATGGCGATGCCCTGGCTCCGCGCCACGATGGCCGAACAACAGCCACTGACGGCACTCAGGATTCAAGCGCACCGCGACCAACGCCGCAACGCTGCAAATGAAGCCGTCCACCAGCACCGCGACACCCTCCTGGGCACAGGCAAGATAGGCACCGACCAGCGCGGCGATCTCGAAACCGCCGAGGTTGAACAACGTCTGCAAGGCATCGCCACGCTGCGCGCCATGCAATACCAGGGCACGCTCGATCACCCGGGCTTTATGGCTGACACCTTCGGCGTTGAGCCCGGTGCCAGGCCCGGTCAAATGAACCACCGGGCAATCGAGCAGCGCACAGGCCAGGGCGCTAGCGGCGGTGGTATTACCGATGCCCATTTCGCCACCGATAAACAACTGCACGCCGCTGGCCATTGCCCGCTGCACGCTGTCACGGCCGGCCTGCAAGGCGAGTTGCCCCTGGGCCTCGGTCATGGCCGGTCCCCGGACAAAATTCGCCGTGCCCGGGCCGACGTTCAGGTGCCGCACGCCCGGCAGGTTCAGCGAAGGCGTTACCGTGCCGAGGTCCACCACCTCAAGGGAAGCGCCCAATTGCCGCGCCAGTACGCTGATCGCGGCACCACCGCTGACGAAGTTGTGCAGCATCTGCCCGGTCACTTCCTGGGGAAACGCCGACACACCCTCGGCGACCACACCATGGTCGCCGGCAAAAATCGCGATCCACACCTGTTCCAGACTCGGCTTGACCCGCCCCTGCAAACCCGCCAGTTGCACCGCCACCGACTCCAGCTGGCCGAGGGAACCGGCCGGCTTGGTCAGTTGCTGTTGCCGCGCCTGCGCCTGTTCGACCGCTTGGGTATCGACCGGCTTGCAGGGGTTCAGCCACCAGGATTGAGTCATAACGCAGTTCCTTTCAGGGTCAGGGGCAGGCCGGCGACGGTCAGGACGACACGCTGACAACGCTCAGCCAGAGCTTGATGCAGCCAACCGGCTTCATCGACATAGCGGCGAGTCAATTCGCCCAGCGGCACGACACCCATTCCGGTCTCGTTGCTGACAAAAATGATTTCACCCGGCAGCGACGCCAGGCAGTCCAGCAGCGCATCTCGCTCGGTTTGCAAGCGCTCGGCATCGTCGAGCATCAGCAGATTGGTCAGCCACAGGGTCAGGCAATCCACCAGCAGGCAGCTATCGGCCCGGGCGGATTCGCGCAGCACCCGGGCCAGTTCCACCGGTTCTTCGATCAATGCCCATTCGGCAGGGCGACGGGCTCGGTGATGGGCCACCCGCTCGCTCATCTCTCCGTCCAGTGGCTGGCTGGTGGCGATGTAGGTCACGGCCAGGGCGCTGTCGATGGCGAGTTTTTCAGCCAGGCGACTCTTGCCGGAGCGGGCACCGCCGAGGATCAGTTGGAGCATTGCTTATTCCTTAAAATCTTCGGTGAGGCGGCTTAAGCCATCGCGAGCAAGCTCGCTCCTACAGGGGATTTGTGCTGCCCACAATTTTGTGGGACCGGGCTTGCCCGCGATGAGGCCATGGCAGGCGCCTCAAATCCCACAGAGCTGCCGCAACAGCCCGGTATCCAGATGCTTCTCTACCAGATCCGCCAGCCGCTCGATATCACGCTCGCGCAAGGCGTGGTAATCCACGGCCTGCACATCCTGCAACCCGGCCCAACGCAGCAGTGCGCTGCACGCCGCCGGTGATTCGAACAACCCGTGCAGGTAGGTGCCAAAAATCTGCCCGTCAGCACTTTGCGCACCATCACAGCGCCCGTCATCCAGATGCACGGCGGCCTGTTCCAGGGCCGGTCCGGTGGTTACGCCGGCATGAATCTCATAACCCGCAACAGGCGCATCTTCCAGCGCCAGGTGACCACGCACATTGCGCAACTGCTTCTCTTGTTCGAGCAGTGTCTGGAACGCCAGCAGCCCCAAACCGGCGCTGGAACCCGGTGCACCTTCAAGGCCCAGCGGATCATGCACTTGCTCACCGAGCATCTGCAGGCCGCCACAAATCCCCAGCAGTTTTCCGCCGTAACGCAGATGCCGGGCGATAGCGGTTTCCCAACCATTGGCCCGCAGATACGCGAGGTCACTGCGCACGCTTTTCGAGCCGGGAAGAATGATCAGGTCGGCGGGCGGGATCGCTTGGCCTGGGCCGATGAATTGCAGGTCCACTTGCGGATGCAGGCGCAGCGGATCGAAATCGGTGTGATTGCTGATGCGCGGCAGCACCGGCACTACCACTCTGAGTACCTGATCGGCTTTATCGGTCTGGCGTTGATCGATGCCGTCCTCGGCCTCCAGGTGCAGGTCCATCACGTACGGCAACACGCCAATCACCGGTTTGCCGGTGCGCTCTTCGAGCCAGTCGAGACCGGGTTGCAGCAACGCGATGTCGCCCCGGAAACGATTGATGACGAAGCCTTTGACCCGCGCCTGTTCGCTCGGCGAGAGCAGCTCCAATGTACCGACCAAATGCGCGAAAACCCCGCCGCGATTGATATCGGCGATCAGCAGCACCGGGCAATCCACCGCCTCGGCAAACCCCATGTTGGCGATGTCGCCGGCCCGCAGATTGATTTCCGCCGGCGAGCCTGCACCCTCGACCATCACCAGTGGATATGTCGCGCTCAAGCGTTCGTGGGAGGCCAGCACCGCTTGCATGGCGATGGTTTTGTAGTCGTGATAGGCGACGGCGTTCATGGTGGTGACAGCGCGGCCATGGATGATCACCTGGGCACCGGTATCACTGTTGGGCTTGAGCAGCACCGGATTCATGTCGGTGTGCGGTTCGAGGTGCGCCGCCTGGGCCTGTACCGCCTGGGCGCGGCCGATCTCGCCACCGTCGGCGGTCACCGCGCTGTTGAGCGCCATGTTCTGTGGTTTGAACGGCACCACCCTTGTGCCCTGACGCATGGCCCAACGGCACAACGCGGTCACCAGCGTGCTTTTACCGGCATCCGATGTGGTGCCCTGCACCATCAGCGTGGTCATTGGTTTTCCTTGGTGAAATCTTCGAACGCCTGCGCCAGTCGCACCCAGGCGATCTCGTCGCCGGGCAGACCGAATCGCAGGCTGCTGTTGTGCGTGAACAACCGCAGGAGAATGCCGCGCCGGGCCATGAATTCATGCAGCTCTTCGGCGCGCTCGGTGATCAGCCACTGGAACAGCGCGCAACCGCCCTGCGGCTGGAACCCGTGTAGCTCCAGCAACGATGCCAGGCGCTCGCTGGCCGCCTCAGTGCGCAGCCGTTGCCGCGTCTGCCCCTGCGCATCGCGCAGGCAGGCCTGGCCAACTACCCGGGTTGCCCCGCTCACAGCCCACGGTCCGACTTGTTCAGCCAGCAACTTGAGCAACTTTCGCTCGGCCAGCACAAACCCCAGGCGCACACCGGCCAGGCCAAAAAACTTGCCGAAGGAGCGCAAGACGATCAACCCGACTTGATGGGCAAACGGCGCCAGGCTCAGTTGCGGCGTGTTATCCATGAACGCTTCGTCCACCACCAGCCAGCCGCCGCGCTGGGCCAGCCGCGCGTGCCAGTCGAGCAGGCGACCGGGCGTCAGGCTCAAGCCTGTGGGGTTATTCGGATTGACCACCACCAGCACGTCGAGATTGTCGATAAAGAAGTCGACTTCGTGCTCCAGTACTTCACGCACAATGTAGCCGTTGCGGCGCCACGCTTCGGCGTGCTCGGCGTAACACGGCGACAACACACCCACCTTGCCCGCCCGACGCAATCGCGGCAGCAACTGGATCGCCATTTGCGAGCCGGCCACCGGCAATGCCTGCAAGGTGCCGTAGTAATCACAGGCCGCTTGCTCCAGACCGTCGTCCGCTTCCGGCAAACGGGCCCAGGCCCGTAGCGGAATATCCGGCACCGGAAACGGCCAGGGCGCAAGGCCCGTCGACAAGTCCAGCCAGTCAGCTTCATCTATGCCGTATTCGAGCGCGGCCTTGCGCAATCGTCCACCGTGCTCAAGCATAAAACTCGGCCCCTATGCAGAGAATCAGCAGCCATAACCATACCCCGCGCTGGACCAGTTGCCAGCCCCGCTCAATGGAGTCGGCATCCGCCGGCACGCCTTCGCCCAACTGCGGGCGCTGATGCAGTTCGCCGTGATAAATCGCCGCCCCGCCCAACTCGACGCCCAGGGCACCCGCCCCTGCCGCCATTACCGGGCCGGCGTTCGGGCTGTCCCAGGTCGGGCCCTGGGTGCGCCAGCATTTCAGCGCCAGCCGGGTTTTACCCAGCAACGCGTAGGTCAGTGCTACCAGGCGCGCGGGAATGTAATTGAGCACGTCGTCGATCTTCGCCGCCGCCCAGCCAAACCGTTCGAAGCGCTCATTGCGATAGCCCCACATTGCATCCAGCGTGTTGCTCAGGCGATAGAGCACCACGCCCGGCGCACCGGCCACGGCAAACCAGAACAACGCGGCGAACACCGCGTCACTGCCATTTTCCAGAACCGACTCGGTGGCGGCACGGGCGACTTCGGTTTCATCCAGATCGCTGGTTTTACGACTGACCAGATAACTCACGCGTTTGCGTGCTTCATCAAGATCATCGCCGCGCAAGGCCTTGGCCACAGGCGTGACATGTTCACCGAGGCTGCGCATGCCGAGGGCGCAATAGAGCGCGAGAATCTCGACGATCCAGCCGACGTAAGGCGCCCAGGAAAATGCCGTGGCCAACAGCACCAGCGGCATCACGGCGATCACCCACGCGGTGACGCCATGGCTGCGCCAGCCGCGACCGCCGCCATTGAAGCGTTGCTCGATGCGGTCGGCAAAACGGCCGAACGCCACCAGCGGATGCCAGCGTTTGGGTTCGCCCAGCAGCGCATCCAGCGCAACCGCGGCGACACTCAACAACGCCACACTCATTGACTCACTCCCCAATAATTTTCATACAGCAATTGATGTAGCGGGCGCGCCTGCGCCCAGCCTTCGAGCACCAGCATCGGCGCCGGATAAAATTCTTTGACAGGCCCCAGGCACAGCACCGCGAGCGGTTTGGCGCCTGGTGGCAACCTCAACAGATCGGCCAGGGCTTGCGGCTCGAACAGCGACACCCAGCCCATGCCCAGCCCTTCGGCGCGGGACGCCAGCCACAAGTTCTGGATCGCACACGACAGTGAGGCCATGTCCATTTCCGGCAAGGTGCGGCGGCCGAAGATATGCTGCTCGCGATCGTCCATCAGTGCGGCGACCAGTACCTCGGCGCAATCGTTGATGCCTTCGACCTTGAGCTTCATGAACTCATCGCTGCGCTCGCCGAGGGCTTCGGCGGTGCGGATACGTTCCTCTTCCACCAGGGCCTGGATTTGCCCGCGCAAGGCGCGATCACTGATGCGGATGAAGCGCCAGGGCTGCATCAGGCCGACGCTGGGCGCCTGATGTGCGGCCTCGAGCAGGCGCCGCAGCAATTCGGGTTCGACCGTACCGCCGCTGAAGTGGCGCATGTCGCGGCGTTCGGCGATGGCGCGATAGACCGCTGCGCGTTCGGCTTCGGAGAATGCGTTGTCGCTCATGGCCTCTTCGCGAGCAGGCTCGCTCCCACAGGAGTCAGGTGATCCATTATGGAAGCGATGACGGCCTCAAGGTCCGGCGCAAACAGCGCGGCAATCGCCGAGGGGTTCGACGGAAAATAAAAATGCACGTAAGAGGCAGTCATCCGCCCTTCACGGTAAACCGCCTCCGCTCCGCGCCCGCCATTCGGGCTCAAGCCCCGGGCAATCGGCTCCAGCTCAGTGGTCGTCAGCGAATGGTGATAGGTGTGCCCACGCAGCGAACCTTCCGGCAGTTCCACCGCTTGCAACGCCAGCGCCGCCAGACGTTTTTGCATGACCGCATCACCGGCCAGCAAGCCAACCAGTTCGGCGCGCGTGCCCTCGACATCGGTCAGGGAATCGAGCAGATACAGCATGCCGCCACACTCGGCAAGCAAGGGTTTGCCTGCCCGGTGGTGGGCGCGGATCGCATCGAGCATCGCAGTGTTTTGCGCCAGCGCAACATGGTGCAGTTCTGGGTAACCACCCGGCAGATACAGGCTGTCCGCCTCCGGCAATGCACGGTCGCGGATCGGCGAGAAAAACGACAACTCGGCGCCCATCGCCCGCAGCAAATCCAGGCTCGCGCCGTAGGTGAACGCAAAAGCTTCATCACGGGCCACAGCAATGCGCACACCGGCCAGCAACGGCTCGGCAACGATGACATCAGGGGCGGCGAACTCGACTGCCGGCGGCAGCGCGACCTGGCAACTGCTGGCAAGGGCATCGGCCGCTGCATCGAGGCGCACATCGAGATCGTTCAACTCGCTTGCCTGCACCAGGCCAAGGTGTCGACTCGGCAATTCAATCCCGGTTTCCCGGGACAGCGCGCCGTACCAGCGCAACCCTTCCGTCAGGCTGCCTTCGAGCAATTGCGCGTGACGCAGCGTGCCGACACGGTTGGCCAACACCCCGGCGAACGGCAAGTCCGGCTGATAACGCGCCAGCCCCAAGGCGAGTGCGCCAAAGGTCTGGGCCATGGCAGTGCCATCGATCACACCCAGCACCGGCACACCAAAATGCCGCGCCAGATCGGCGCTCGACGGCGTACCGTCGAACAGCCCCATGACGCCCTCGATCAGGATCAGGTCGGCTTCAGCGGCGGCTTCCCACAGCAACCGTCGACTCTCCTGCTCGCCGACCATCCACATGTCCAGCTGATACACCGGCGCACCGCTGGCGCGTTCGAGGATCATCGGATCGAGAAAGTCCGGGCCGCACTTGAACACGCGAACCTTGCGTCCCTGATTGCGATGCAATCGGGCCAGCGCCGCGGTGACGGTGGTCTTGCCCTGGCCGGAGGCCGGCGCGGCAATCAGTACGGCTGGGCATTGACGAGGGTTATTCATAAAATGCGACTCACAGCTCGACGCCTTTCTGCGCCTTGATACCGGCCTGGAAGGCGTGTTTGATCACGCCCATTTCGGTGACGGTGTCGGCCATCTCGATCATTTCCGGCTTGGCGGCACGACCGGTGACCACCACGTGTTGCATCGGTGGCCGGGCCTGCAAGTCGCTGAGCACCTGATCGAGATCGAGGTAGCCGTGCTTGAGGGCGATGTTCAGCTCATCCAGCACCACCAGACCGATGGAAGGATCGCGCAGCAGTTCCTGCGACACCGCCCAGGCGGCTTCGGCGGCGGCAATGTCGCGCTGACGGTCCTGGGTTTCCCAGGTAAAACCTTCGCCCATCACATGAAAGCGCACCTGCTCGGGAAAGCGTCGGAAGAACAACTCCTCCCCCGTGCTGTTGCGGCCCTTGATGAACTGCACCACGCCGCATTGCATGCCGTGCCCCATGGCGCGAGCAAGCATGCCGAACGCCGAACTGCTCTTGCCCTTGCCGTTACCGGTCAGTACCAGCAACAGGCCACACTCGTTCGGGGAATTGGCGATGCGTTCGTCAATCACCGCTTTTTTGCGCTGCATGCGCGCCAGGTGGCGTTCGTCACGATCGGGGGTATCAGTCATGGGGGAGCTCTCCGTTGAGGCAGGAATAACGGCGGGCAGGCACAAGAATAGAAGGCAACAAGCCTGGCATCGCCCACCGTGATGCCGCTGGATGAATCAGGCCGGTCTCCGGGCTCATGAGTGGCGCGCGGCCAGACTGTGCGCCTTCCCGCATCGAATCGACACAGTGGCATCACACACAGTTTTCACTCATTTACCGTTGCGGGGGCAGCGCCGGAATTGCAGGCCTTCGACCAACAGAAGGACTCGCTCACCGGCTTCCCTGTTTCACTCTGTCGACCCAAGTCACAGAGCACCTGAAACAAGTCGCGAAGGTTAGAGGGTTGGTGGTGGAGCGTCAATTAAAGCCGGGAGGCCATCTGCCGAATATCGCCCGCCAATCAATAAACTGACGTCAATCTTGTGTCACGCCCTCAGCGATGATATCAAAGAGCCACAACCCCACAACACAATAACAAGGGTGAGCCCATGCAAGGCATGATCATCAGCAATCCAAAGCTGGAATTCCTGCGCCCGGTGCTCGAACGCTGGTTCGAATGCATCGACCGCTATAACACCATCCGCGGCGATGGCGACACACCGTACTGGCACGACGAAAAAGCCAATCTTGGCCTGCTGTCTGCCGCCGCCTGGATGGCCGATATGGTCACACTGCAACAGACGCCCACTCGAAAACAGACCGAAGAAGGCGAACGCAACAGCCGCGCAGACCTGTTCCTCGCCTCGACCGAGACCCGCGCCTACCTCCAAACCAGCCAACGCTGGCCACGCGTCAACAGCCTCAACCTGACCCAGGCCCTGCTCGACATCGCCAGCGATGCGAAGCGCCTGAGCCACGCCAGCGACCTGAAACTCGGCTGCCTGTTCGTCACCCCGCAAAAAGCCCAACAGGGTGCCACGCCGGAAGAACTCCAGGACATGGTCGACGACCTGCAAAAGGAACACAGTTGCGCGGTCGCCTGGTATTTCCCCTACGCCTATCGCAAGTTGCGCAACGAAGCCGGCAACTATCACCCCGGGATTGCCGTGCTGTTCAAGGAGGCTCGCGGCTGAAGGGTTGAACCATCGCACGACAACGCGCCTCTATGATTAGAACAAGGCATTCATAGGGAACATCAGCATGCGCAAGATCCCGCTCGTTCTCGTTATCGCGCTCAGCGGAGGTCTCGCCGCTTGTGGCGAGACCTCCACACTGCAAGTTTCCGATGGCACCGGTCCGTCGCCCCAACTGCCGAACCCCAACAAAACCCTGATCCCGACCCTGAACATCGCCCCGGCTATTGGCTGGCCTCAGGGTGCGAAACCCGTCGCCGCCACGGGCACTCAAGTGGCCGCGTTTGCCGAAGATCTGGACCACCCGCGCTGGCTTTATGTACTCCCCAATGGCGACGTACTGGTGGCGGAAACCAGCGCGCCCCCCAAACCCGAAGACGGCAAAGGCATTCGCGGCTGGGTCATGAAGAAAGTCATGGGGCGTGCCGGATCTACCGTGCCCAGCCCAAACCGCATCACGTTGCTACGGGACAAGGACCACGATGGCATCGCGGAAACCCGCACGGTGTTTGTGCAAAACCTCAACTCGCCCTTCGGCATGACGCTGGTCGGCAATGACCTGTATGTCGCCGACACTGACAGCCTGCTGCGCTTTCACTATGAAAACGGCGATACGCAGATCAAGTCACCACCGATCAAGGTGATCGACCTGCCGGGTGGCCCGCTGAACCATCACTGGACCAAAAACGTCATCGCCAGCAAGGACGGCAGCAAGCTGTACGTCACCGTGGGTTCCAACAGCAACGTCGCCGAAAACGGCATGGACAAGGAAGAAGGTCGCGCAGCGATCTGGGAAGTAGACCGTGCCACCGGCCAGCACCGGATCTTCGCCTCCGGCCTGCGCAACCCTAACGGCATGGCCTGGGAATCCCACACTGGCGTGCTGTGGACCGCCGTCAATGAACGGGATGAAATCGGCAGCGATCTGGTACCGGACTACATCACCTCAGTGAAAGACGGCGCATTCTATGGCTGGCCGTACAGTTACTACGGCCAGCATGTCGATATTCGCGTCGAGCCGCAAAACCCGGACCTGGTGGCCAAGGCGATCGCCCCGGACTACGCCGTCGGCCCGCATACCGCGTCACTGGGCCTGACCTTTGCCGACAACAGCAAGCTGCCGGCACCGTTCACCCAAGGGGCATTCATCGGTCAGCATGGCTCGTGGAACCGCAAGCCCCACAGTGGCTACAAAGTGATTTTCGTGCCGTTCAACGCTGGCAAACCTGCAGGAAAACCGATTGAAGTGCTCAGCGGCTTTCTCAACGACAAGGAACAAGCCATGGGTCGGCCGGTAGGTGTGGTGATCGACCAGCAGGGTGATCTGTTGGTGGCCGATGATGTGGGGAACAAGGTGTGGCGGGTGTCGGCAGTCAAATGAGTCACTTGACCTGTGGGTTTAGCATCAACGTTTGCGGCAGAGAGTGAGCCCGTCACCCAACGGCAACAACGACAGATCCACCCGCGCATCGTCTTTCAAGGCCCGGTTGAGCGCCTGGATCGCCTGGGTGTCCGCGCTCTCGGGGCTGCTCTCAAGCACGCGGCCGCTCCACAAGGTGTTGTCGAACACCGCCAGCCCACCGACCCGCAGCAAACGCAGGGCGTGCTCCAGATAACCGGGATAGTTGGCCTTGTCAGCATCGATGAACACCAGGTCGTATTGCTCGCCCCGCCCTTGTCGCTCAAGCTCGGCGAGGGTTTCCAGCGCCGGGGCCAGACACAAGTCAATCCGCCCCGCGAGCCCCGCCTCCTGCCAGTAGCGCAGCGCGATGGCGTTGTAGTCGCCAGGGATATCACAGCAGACCAACGAACCGTCAGCGGGCAATGCCGCCGCCATGCACAGGGCGCTGTAACCGGTGAAGGTGCCGACTTCGAGCAGGCGCCTGGCGCCCGTCAGCTTGACCAACAAGGCGAGAAATTGCCCCTGTTCCGGCGCCACCTGCCAACGCGCCATCGGCAGCGCCTGGGTCTCGTCGCGCAAACGCTTGAGCAATGGCGTCTCGCGCAGGGAAACATCAAGCAGATATTGGTACAGGGCGTCGTCAAGATTAAGCGTGCGAGCAGTCATGACCAGCAGCTCCGGACGTTACGGGTTGCGCGCCAGATGTTCAGGCTGCAGAACACGTTTGGCGCTCAGATAGGCTTTTTGCCAATAGGTCTTGGACAGACTGTCGAGCTTCACGGTGCCGCCGGTAGCCGGGGCGTGGACGAAGCGTCCTTCTCCCACGTAGATGCCCGCATGACTGACCTGGGAACCGCCGTTTGTGGCGAAGAAAATCAGGTCACCGGTTTGCAGGCCTTCCTTACCCACATTCGCCGCTTGCATGGAGATCATTTCGCGAGTGGTGCGCGGCAAGGCAATACCGGCGACATCGCGGTACACGTAGGCGATCAGACCGCTGCAATCAAATCCGGAATCCGGCGTATTGCCACCCCAGCGATAAGGCGTACCCACCAGACCGAGCGCGCGAAACAGCACGTCTTCCGCTTCGGGCGAAAAAGCTTGCGGGGAGCCGAATACGATGGGAGCGCGAACCACCGGAGCAGGAGGTGGTGTGCGGCTGGCGCAGGCACTGAGCAGCGCTGCGAAGAACATGATTGCGAGGCGGGCCGACGTCGTCATAAGCAGAGCATCCTGATTTGGCTGCGGCTTTTTCTGCCGGGAATACAGAAAAGAAAACCGCCTGCGCGGGACGCAGGCGGTTTGCCATCATTCATACATCAGGATTCTAGCGCTTATATGGCAAACTTCAAGTAAGACTTTAAGTTTGCCTTACAAACTTTGCGCTTATTTACGAGCAGTGACGATTGGCGACGCGGTAGGTGCCATTGCCAGGGCGCGCTTGGCTTCGATGAAGGTTTTGCTCCAGTAGCTGTCGCCCAGGCTATCGATCCGCACGCCACCGCTGCGGCGGCTGCTCGAGTGGATGAACTGATTGTCACCCAGGTAGATCCCGGCGTGACTGACGCGGCCGCGACGACCATTGGTTGCGAAGAACAACAGGTCACCCGGCTCAAGCTTGCTGCGCGAGACCAGCGGAGCGTCCACGTTGATCATTTCGCGGGTAGAGCGTGGCAGGTTCATGCCCGCCTCTTCGCGGAACAGGTAACCGATGAAACCACTGCAATCGAAGCCGGCTTCAGAAGTACCGCCGAAACGGTAACGGGTACCGATCAGGGACATGCCACGTTCGAGGATGCTGTCGGCCAGAACCGGAAGCTGGTAGGACTTGCCGCCAGCGAAGTCTGCGAGTTCTTTTTCGGTAGCCAGCTCTTCCTGAAAGAGAGCGGAAGACTGGGCAGTAGCCGAGTGTTGAACCTGCGGTTGCGGAGTTTGCTGGACCACTGGAGTGTGGGCAGCGCAACCGAACAGCAGGGTGACGAGTGCGAGAGGCACGAGGGGTGCGAAGCGATTTAGCATGGGCACGACCGTGGCTGAAGTTGTAAAGAAGTCGAGACTATGCCCGCTATCGACCTCATTTGCAAATTCAATCAATCTTTTTGTGACTTATTGGTTTCTCGTTTACATCTAAGCGCTTAAGCCCATTTTAAACGTGCACGCGGCCTGCAACCTTGCAGGAAAGCGGGATTTCTGGCGCCTGAATTTTGCCAAAATCGCTAGAAGCCCCGGTTTCAGCGGGTTTACCAGCCGAGGGTTTCTTTCAAAAACGGGATAGTCAGCTTGCGCTGAGCCTGGAGGGAGGCCTGATCGAGACGCTCGAGCAGCTCGAAAAGCGCACTCATGCTGCGGGTACCGCGAGTCAAAATGAAATGCCCCACTTCATCAGTCAGATGCAACCCGCGACGGGATGCGCGCAATTGCAGGGCACGCAATTTGTCCTCATCAGACAGCGGACGCATCTGGAAAATCAAGGCCAGGGTCAGGCGCGACTTCAGATCCGCCAGTTTCACCGGCAATTCTCGAGGGGATGTCGAGGCGGCGATCAGCAACCGTCGGCCGCTGTCGCGCAAGCGATTGAACAGATGGAACAGCGCCTCTTCCCAATCCGCCTTGCCGGCAACCGCCTGCAGATCATCGAGACAGACCAGTTCGTACTGTTCAAGGTTGTCGAGGATTTCGATACCGCGATCCAGCAACTCGGCCAGCGGCAGATACACCGCCGGCTCCCCCAGTTGCTCGAAGCGCAGGCAGGCAGCCTGCAACAGGTGCGTGCGCCCCACCCCGTCCTTGCCCCAGAGATAGATCAGGCTTTCGGTCCACCCGGCGTCGGCTTCGCATAGCCGCTCGACATAGCCAAGTGCAGCGGCATTGGCGCCTGGGTAGTAGTTGATAAAGGTGGCGTCGTCACGCAGACGCACACCTAGGGGCAGCTGAATCGGTTTCATGCTGACTGAACAGTTCCAAAGGAACCGTTAGTGGCCTCTGTGTAAAGTTTGCGAAGTTTATACCCGTGAGCCGGGTCGGCACAATGCGACAGACCACAAGCAAAATCAAAGGTTTGCGTTAATGCACTGGTTTTATGACAGTTTCTTTGGCGGTGCATGTGACAGTTGAACGATGCAGGCAGGCTGACCCGGCGCGAACCCGGGTAACCCGCCATCACCCCTCGACGCCCCTTACCGCTCCGGTTCGTCGCCCCCACCGTAGATTTCAGAATCCTTATACAAATCATGCATATGCCGCACCAGCACCATGATCACCGCCGCGACCGGCAATGCCAGTAGTACACCGGTAAAGCCAAACAGCTCACCACCGGCCAGAATCGAGAAAATCACCGCCACCGGGTGCAGACCAATCCGGTCCCCCACCAGCAACGGCGTCAGCACCATCCCCTCCAACGCTTGGCCGACCATGAATACCGCGACAATACCGAGCATCGGGTAAAGATCGCCGCCGAACTGGAACAGCCCCGCAATCAGCGCCGCGCCAATGCCAATGATAAACCCCATGTAGGGCACGATCGCCGCCAGACCGGCAATCACGCCAATCAACAAGCCCAGCTCCAGCCCGACGAGCATCAGGCCGGCTGCGTAGATCACCCCCAAGGCCACCATCACCAGCAACTGCCCGCGAACGAACGCTCCCAGCACTTCATGGCACTCACCCGCCAGCGACACCGCACGCTCTTCACGCTCACGGGGCAGCAGGCCGCGGATCTTGGCCATCACCAGGTCCCAATCGCGCAGCAAGTAGAAGCTCACCACCGGAATCAACACCAGATTTGCCAGCCAGCCGATCAACGCCAGCCCCGAGGCAGTGGCATGACTCAGTACCACGCCGACCACATCGGTGGTCTGACTCATGTGCTCGCTGATGGCTGCCTTCAGCTTGTCGAACTTCCAGAAACCGTCCGACAGGCCGAACTTCGATTGCGCCCAGGGCAACGCCGTGTGCTGTATCCAGTCGAGCATCTGCGGAGCCAACTCATATAAACGAAACAGCTGCCTGGCGAGCAGCGGCACCAATACCAGCAGCAGCGCGGTAAAGATCAAGGTAAATAGCGTAAACACCGCCACTACACCCCAGGTTCGAGACAAACCCGCCGCCTCCAGTCGATCCACCAGCGGGTCGAACAGGTAGGCCAACAGCAGGGCCACCAGAAACGGCGTCAGGATCGGATGCAACAACCAGACAAACCCACAAAGCAGAACCACTCCACCGAGCCAGAACCAACGCCGCGTATCGGCCATGAACCACTCCATTGCTTCTATATAAAGAAAGAAAAACTACCAGCGAAAACGCAGCTGCGGCGTCGGGGCCGGCACCGGGGCTGGTACCGCACCTCCGGCGGCGGGTTGAACCGGCACTGCCAGAGCCGGAGCCTGACCCGCTGGCGCTTCCTGCAACCTCGCCAGCGAAAGTTGTGCACGCAGCTGATCGGCGCTGCCATTGACCCGATAGACGATCCGGTCGCCATCGACACTTTGCACACGCCCGCCAAATGGCTCCAGCAAGCGCCCAAGGGAAGCGTAATGCTCAAGATTCATGCCTTGCACTTCCAGCAATTGCGCACTGGAAGCACCGGGCTTGGCGACGAACCGCGGCGCCAGGCGCTCGTTGACCGCCAGCATCACCGCATCGGCCACGGCGGCCTGATCAGCGCCCTGCACACTGCCGGCCTCTTTTTTGTCCCCCAGCCACAATTGCCACTTGGCTTGCCACTGCCCACCCTCTTCCTTGGCGTGTACCGCGAGCAAGGCGTCGGCGTTGTAACGTTCCGAAGCCGCATGCAACGGCGCGGGATCTGCGCCCTCCAGATTTGGCGCAGTGGCGACGATCTGCTCGTTCAGGTCCGCCAGCGGCAAACGCAATGGCAAACCACGGTGCTGCGCAGCCCGCCGCAGCGGTGCGGCACTGGCCTGGCCATCGCCCACCAGGCTTGAACCCTCGGCGGAATCATTCAGCCACCAGCCGAGGATCGACGGCCGATTGGCCCCCCACATGGCCAGGCCGGCGCGGCGCAAAGCCTGCTCGGTGGTGCCTGGATCGAAATCGACTTTCAGAACTTCCGGTGGCCCGGCATCAAAGCCGTATTGGCTGATGATCTGCTGCGGATCTTTGCGAATCGCTGCCAGCCCCGGACTTTGTGCCGCCTTGGGGTCACCGGTCAGGCGCAACACCAAGGTGTCCAACGCACGTTGAGTCGCCTGATCGCGCTCCTCGGGTGACTGGCCACTCACCGGCTCGCGTACCTGATACAGGCCTTTGACGGTTTCGGCATGACTGACCAGGCTGACCACGGACAAACAACTCACAAGCAAGAATTTACAAAAACGCATGGAAGATTCCTGACGACAAGAGCGGCTGGAACAGACCGCATGAAGACGATCGAGCAAGGTTGTGACCATTGCCCGACGCAAAACATTCACACGTCCCGGGTAAGTTTTCGCACTGTCATAACGATAGACCGTTAATCGCGATACCTTATACAGCCATGCAGGATGCCACCAACACCGCGCATCAACGGTTTTTTTTGAGCAGATATGGCCCTGCTGTCGGCCTGAGGATGGCCGCTGCGGCTCAAGCCTGATAAAATCGCGCGCCTTCGCAGACCGGCAACAGCCGGGTAGTGTCCGAATAGCGCGCATGGTTCTCGCCTACGCAGTTTCGGCGCTCCCGACGGACTCGGTCGTTACCCAGAAATCCCCCCCTAAAGGCCTGGATCATGAGCAAGCAACCCTCCCTGAGCTACAAGGACGCCGGTGTAGACATCGACGCCGGCGAAGCATTGGTCGAACGCATCAAGAGCGTCGCCAAGCGCACTGCGCGCCCGGAAGTCATGGGCGGCCTGGGCGGTTTCGGCGCCCTCTGCGAAATCCCGGCCGGCTACAAGCAGCCTGTGCTGGTTTCCGGCACTGACGGCGTCGGCACCAAACTGCGCCTGGCACTGAACCTGAACAAGCACGACAGCATCGGCATCGACCTGGTTGCCATGTGCGTCAACGACCTGGTGGTGTGCGGCGCCGAGCCGCTGTTCTTCCTCGACTACTATGCCACCGGCAAACTGAACGTCGACACCGCTGCCCAGGTGGTGACCGGCATCGGCGCTGGCTGCGAACTGTCGGGTTGCTCCTTGGTCGGCGGCGAAACCGCTGAAATGCCAGGCATGTACGAAGGCGAAGACTACGACCTGGCCGGCTTCTGCGTCGGCGTCGTGGAAAAATCCGAAATCATCGACGGTTCCAAGGTTGCTGCTGGCGATGCCCTGCTCGCCCTGCCGTCTTCCGGCCCGCACTCCAACGGCTACTCGCTGATCCGCAAGATCATCGAAGTATCCGGTGCCGACATCGAAAACATCCAGCTCGACGGCAAGCCGCTGACCGATCTGCTGATGGCCCCGACCCGCATCTACGTGAAGCCGCTGCTCAAGCTGATCAAGGAAACCGGCGCTGTCAAAGCCATGGCCCACATCACCGGTGGCGGCCTGCTGGACAACATCCCGCGCGTTCTGCCAAAAGGCGCGCAAGCCGTGGTTGACGTGGCCAGCTGGAACCGCCCGGCAGTGTTCGACTGGCTGCAAGAGAAAGGCAACGTTGACGAGAACGAAATGCACCGCGTGCTGAACTGCGGCGTTGGCATGGTCATCTGCGTTGCTCAAGAGCACGTTGAAACCGCGCTGAATGTACTGCGTGAAGCCGGCGAGCAGCCTTGGGTCATCGGTCAGATCGCCACCGCTGCCGAAGGCGCGGCCCAGGTAGAACTGAAGAACCTTAAGGCTCATTAATGTCCGCAACCTGTGATGTGGTGGTGCTGTTGTCCGGCACCGGCAGTAACTTGCAGGCCCTGATCGACAGCACGCGGACCGGCGACAGCCCGGTCCGCATCGCTGCGGTGATTTCCAACCGCGCCGACGCCTACGGCCTGCAACGCGCCAGGGACGCGGGCATCGACACCCGCACCCTGGATCACAAGGCTTTCGAAGGTCGCGAGGCCTTCGACGCCGCGCTGATCGAACTGATCGACGCCTTCAACCCAAAACTCGTGGTACTGGCCGGATTCATGCGCATTCTCAGCGCTGGCTTCGTGCGCCACTACCAGGGTCGCCTGCTCAATATCCATCCCTCGCTGCTACCAAAATACAAAGGGTTACACACTCATCAGCGCGCGCTGGAGGCCGGCGACGCCGAGCACGGCTGCTCCGTGCATTTCGTCACCGAGGAACTCGATGGCGGGCCACTGGTCGTACAGGCTGTAATACCGGTAGAGTTGCAGGATTCGCCGCAGAGTCTGGCGCAGCGGGTCCATGTTCAGGAACACCTGATCTACCCGATGGCCGTACGCTGGTTTGCCGAAGGTCGTCTGGCCCTCAGCGAGCAAGGTGCTTTACTGGATGGACAGCTACTCGCGGCCAGCGGCCACTTGATTCGAAACTAGGAGATTTTATGCGTCGCGCCCTGCTCTTCGCTTGCGCTCTGCTCGCCTTGCCCTTCGCACAGGCGACAGAACTTCAACCCTTCTCCGCCAGCTACACCGCCGACTGGAAACAGCTGCCCATGAGTGGCACTGCCGAGCGCAGCCTCGAAAAAACCAGCGACGGCAAATGGAAGTTGAGTTTCAAGGCGTCGATGATGATCGCCAGCCTGTCCGAGGAAAGCACCCTGACCCTGGACAAGGACACGCTGCTTCCAGAGTCGTATCACTTTGAACGTGGCGGCTTGGGCAAGGCCAAGAAATCGGACCTGGATTTCGACTGGAACACCAAGATGATCACCGGCACCGATCGCGGTGACGCCGTCAAGCTCCCCCTCAACCGTGGCATGGTCGACAAATCCACCTACCAACTGGCGCTGCAACACGATGTCGCCGCTGGCAAGAAGACCATGAGCTATCAAGTGGTCGATGGCGGCGAAGTCGACACCTATGACTTCCGCGTGTTGGGTTCGGAAAAAGTCGATACCAAGGCTGGCCAGATCGATGCGATCAAGGTTGAGCGCGTACGCGACCCGACGCAAAGCAAACGCATCACTGTGATGTGGTTCGCCAAGGACTGGGATTACCTGCTGGTCCGCCTGCAACAGGTCGAAACCGACGGCAAGGAGTACAACATCATGCTCCTGGACGGCAAGGTCAATGGTAAGACGGTCAAAGGCAGCTGATCCGGATCGATACAAAAAGCCCCGCAGTCGCGGGGCTTTTTTTCGCCTGTCATTCAGACCGAAAACCGTGCCACCAACGTATTCAGGTCTACCGCCAAGCGCGATAACTCCTGACTTGCCGCACTGGTCTGGTTGGCTCCGGCCGAGCTCTGTTGCGCCAGGTCACGGATGTTCATCAAGTTGCGATCCACCTCCCGCGCCACTGCCGCCTGTTCCTCCGAGGCGCTGGCAATCACGATGTTGCGCTCATTGATCACGGTGAATGCCGAGGCGATATCTTCCAAGGCAGCGCCCGCCGCTTTGGCCGCTTCCAGCGTCGAGCGTGCCCGGGTGTTGCTCTGCTGCATCGAGCTGACAGCCAGATCGGTTCCCTGCTGGATACCGGTAATCATCTGCTCGATTTCCCGGGTCGATTGCTGGGTGCGATGCGCCAGGGCCCGCACCTCATCGGCCACCACCGCAAACCCGCGCCCGGCTTCCCCGGCTCGCGCGGCTTCGATTGCCGCGTTCAAGGCCAGCAAGTTGGTCTGCTCGGCAATCGCACGAATCACGTCCAGCACGGTAGTGATGCCGTACACCTTCTGCGCCAGGTCTTCGACCTGAGTGACGTTGGTGGTGACGTCTGCAGCCAGCGACTCGATCGACAGCACCGTCTGGTGCACCTGTTCGCGACCGTGCCGGGCAATGCGGTCGGACTCGCGCGATGCTTGCGACGTTGCCGCGGCATTGCTCGCCACTTCCTCCACGGCGGCGGTCATCTGGTTGACCGCCGTGGCCGCCTGCTCGATCTCCAGGCTTTGCTGATGCAAGCCGCGAGTGGCGTCTTCCGTGACGCAACCGAGTTCCTCCGAAGCCGAGGCCAATTGACTAGAGGAATCGGATATACGCCGGATGGTTTCACGCAAATTCTGTTGCATGCTCTTGAGTGCGTGCAGCAGCCGCGCTGGTTCATCCTTGCCGGAAATGCTGATCGCTGCCGTGAGGTCGCCGCCCGCTACCACCTCGGCCACTTTCAACGACTGCGACAGCGGCAACACGATGCTACGGGTCAGCAGCAGTGCCAGGCCAATGGTTATCAGCGCGGTCACACCAATCATCACCCCGACCCAGATCCGCGACTGGTTGAATACCAGGCGTCCCGCTTCGGTTGCCAGATTGGCGTTGTGCCGGTTGAGTTCGACCAGCTCCCTGAGAGTGACCGCGATCTCATCGGCCAACGGATTCATTTCACCGTTGAGGATGGCTGCAGCCTCTTCCACCCGCCCCTGGGTTGCCTGGGCCATCACCTGAGTCTGAAACTGCAGATACTTGCCCTCGGCAGCCTTGAACCGATCGAACAATACGCGCTCCTGCGGCAGCACGATCAGCTTGTCGTAGCGTTGCTGGGCCTCTTCGAGAACACTTTTGAGTTCGTTGATCTTGTTGACGTTCTGCGCCTGCGCCTGTAACTCGCGATTGATCAGCAGACGCATGGTCAATGCCCGCAGCCGCAGCATATCTTGGCTCATATCCCCGACCGCCATCACACTGGGTAGCCAGTTGTCATCGACCTGATCGGACTGCGTCCGCATGTTCGACATTTGCAGCAGGGCGAACGCCCCCAGGCCAAAAACCATCAACGCCAACAGGCCAAAACCGAGACTCGCGCGCGGCGCAATATTGAGACTTCTGATACTCATTCCCCTGGTTCCTTCCAAAAGCGCTGCGTCAGGCAGCTGGTTCTTTAGACGGTATCGGACTGTTGAAAATTTGTGTAAGACGAAAAAGTGATATCAAAACACCATTACTGTTACGGTAACGATTCAGCGAAAAGCCCCACCGGTACAAGAAAACTGGAACGCACATCCGGCACCATGCTCTATACCTTCAAGGTCTTTTTTTGATCGAATTAATGTCCTGTTGCTTGCGAGGTTTGCCATGACCGTTACCGTCAATACTGTCTCCGCCGAAGGTTTGCGCCACAGCGTACAAATCGATGACCATGAACTCTTCGCCGACGCGCCCGTCACCGCAGGTGGAGAAGGCTCGGCGCCGGAACCGCACGATTATTTCGATGCGGCGCTGGGTGCCTGCAAAGCCCTGACTCTGAAAATGTATGCGAGGAAGAAGGACATCCCGTTGACCGGAGTCGGCGTCGAGGTCAAGCGCGACAACAGCCTGGAACAGAAAGGCCAGTACGCGCTTCACGTCAAACTGACCCTCAAGGGCGTACTCACTGACGCCCAGCGCGAAGAATTGCACCGCGTGGCCGATCGTTGCCCGATCCACAAGCTGATGACCACGTCTGAAGTCAGCATCGAAACGCATTTGTCCGAAGGCGCGTTCAGCCAATAGCGGCAAGGGCTGCGCAAGCGGGTTATGCTCGAACGCATCACCCGCTCAGCCTGGAACGCACCATGAACACTCCGCTCGTGATCCGCCCCCGCACCGAAGATGTCGAAGGCCAACCGATTCTGCGCCCATTGCCATCCGCCAAGTGCCGCAGCGTCGGGCCATTCGTGTTTTTCGACCACATGCTGGAAACCCGTTACCCACCGGGTAAAGGCATGAACATTCGCCAGCATCCGCATATTGGCCTGTCCACCCTCACCTACTTGTTCCAGGGGCAGATCCAGCACAAGGACAGCCTCGGTTCCGATCAAGTGGTTGGGACTGGCGATGTCAGCTGGATGACGGCCGGCAGCGCCATCGCCCACGTCGAACGTACGCCCGAGGCCCTGAAAGATAGCGGTTTCACGATGCACGGCTTGCAGATCTGGCTGGCATCGCCCAAGGACAAAGAACAAGGACCGGGGCATTACAGCCACCACCCGGCGTCCACCTTGCCGGTCAGCGACAACCTGGGGGTGAAGATTCGCATGATTGCCGGGTCAGGCTTTTGCCTGGATTCGCCAGTGCCGGTGCTGTCTCCTACGCTGTACGCGGAGTTGCACCTGCAAACGGCGACGACATTGCTCATCCCCACCGAGCATGAAGAACGTGCACTGTATGTGTTGAGCGGTGAGATGCAACTGGATGGCGAGCCGCTGGAGCCGCTTTCGCTGGTGGTGCTGCCTGCCGGGGAAGAAATGACCCTGTTTGCTGAAAGCGACAGTCACGCCGTGTTGTTTGGCGGTGCTGCGCTGGACGGGCCACGGCGGATCAACTGGAATTTTGTCGCAAGCGATCCGGCGGCAATTGATGAAGCACGCCGGCGCTGGGCGGCCGGGGACTGGCCGACGGTGCCGGGGGAAAGTGAGCGGATCGAGCTACCTTAAGTTCTGTATTGCCTGCCAGGCCGCCATCGCCGGCAAGCCGGCTCCTACAAGGGAATAGTGTCATACACATTATTCGCCAACGACTCGGTTAACTGTAGGATCTGGCTTGCCAGCGATGGCGGCCCCGAGAACGCCATCGCCGGCAAGCCGGCTCCTACAGGTTTGTTATCAACCCTTGAACACTTCATCCAGCAGATTGTGCATCGACGTGAACGCCCGAGTGGCAATCTTCGCGTCATACATCATCATGCCCGGCACGTTGGCGTGCGGGTCGGTGAACGAGTGGAACGCACCGCCGTAGCTCAGCAACTGCCAGTCGACACCGGCCGTATTCATTTCATCCTCGAACGCTGGCAACTGTTCCTTCGGCACCAATGGATCGGAGGCGCCGTGCAGTACCAGTACCTTACCCTTGATGTTTTTCGCATCAGCCGGGTTCGGCGTGTCCAGCGTACCGTGGAACGACACCGCAGCCTTCACTGGCGCGCCGGTACGGGCAAACTCCAGAGCGCAGCAACCGCCGAAGCAGAAACCGTAGGTCGCCAGCTTCGATGTATCGACTGCCGCCTCGCCTTGACTCTGCAACTGCTCGAACGCCACTTGCATGCGCTTGCGCAGCAACGCACGGTCATTCTTCAACGGCATCATCGCCGCGCCCGCCTCATCATTGTTCGTCGGACGAACCGATTGACCATAAAGGTCTGCGATCAGTACCACATAGCCCTTGGCTGCCACAGACTTGGCGATCTCCTCGGCACCGGCGCTGACGCCCATCCAGTTCGGCGCCATCAACAAACCCGGGCGCGGACCTTTATGGTCGGCATCGAAGGCCAGACGGCTTTCGTAAGCCTGGCCGTCAATCTGATAGGCGACGGAACGTACAGTGATTTGGCTCATTTCTGACTCCTGATTGTTGAACACCAGAATGAAAAAACCCGCCGAAGCGGGTTTTCTTGCAACGCAGTTAAGCCGATAGCTCAACCAATAGCTTGTTCAGACGGCGCACATAGGCCGCCGGGTCTTTCAAGCTGTCGCCGGCCGCCAGGGCCGCCTGATCGAAGAGGATGTGCGACAGGTCGCCGAAGCGCTCGTCGCTCTGCTCGTTGTCGAGTTTCTCGATCAGCGGGTGAGCCGGGTTGAACTCGAAGATCGGCTTCGAGTCCGGAACCTTCTGACCGCTGGCTTCCAGAATCTGGCGCATCTGCAAACCCAGGTCCTGCTCGCCGATGGCCAGGATTGCTGGCGAATCGGTCAGACGATGGGAGACCCGAACTTCCGCAACGGATTCGCCCAGCGCGGCCTTCAGACGCTCAACCAAACCTTCTTTGGCCTTGGCGACTTCTTCCGCGGCTTTCTTGTCCTCTTCGGAGTCCAGGTTGCCCAGGTCCAGGTCACCGCGCGCCACGTCAACGAAGCTCTTGCCGTCGAAGTCGCTGAGATAGCTCATCAGCCACTCGTCGATGCGATCGGTCAACAGCAACACTTCGATGCCTTTCTTGCGGAAGACTTCCAGGTGCGGGCTGTTTTTGACTTGTGCGTAGGTTTCTCCGGTCAGGTAGTAGATCTTGTCCTGACCTTCCTTGACGCGCGCCAGGTACTCGGCCAGGCCGACGATCTGCTCGCCATCGTCGCCGTTGGTCGATGCGAAACGCAGCAGACCGGCGATTTTTTCCTTGTTGGCGAAATCTTCTGCCGGGCCTTCTTTCATGACCTGACCGAAGTTTTTCCAGAAGCCCTTGTATTGCTCAGGCTCGTTCTTCGCCAGTTTTTCCAGCATGTCCAGAACGCGCTTGGTCAGCGCCGACTTCATGGAATCGATGATCGGGTCTTTCTGCAGGATTTCCCGCGACACGTTCAGCGACAGGTCATTGGAGTCGACCACGCCTTTGATGAAGCGCAGGTACAGAGGCAGGAAGGACTCAGCCTGATCCATGACGAACACACGCTGCACGTACAGCTTCAGGCCTTTGGGCGCTTCACGCTGGTACAGATCGAACGGAGCTCGGGTCGGCACGTACAGCAGCGAGCTGTATTCCAGCTTGCCTTCGACCTTGTTGTGGCTCCAGCTCAGCGGGTTTTCGAAATCGTGAGCGATGTGTTTGTAGAACTCCTGGTATTCCTCGTCCTTGATCTCGGTACGCGGACGGGTCCACAGAGCGCTGGCGCGGTTGACGGTTTCCCATTCAACAGCCGGCTTCTCTTCGCCTTCAGCGGCTGCCACTTCTTTCGGCAGCTCGATCGGCAAGGCGATGTGGTCGGAGTACTTCTTGATGATGTTGCGCAGGCGCCAGCCATCGGCAAATTCGTCTTCGCCGGATTTCAGGTGCAGGACGATGCGAGTGCCGCGTTCGGCCTTGTCGATGGTCGCAACTTCGAAATCACCTTCGCCCTTGGACGACCAGTGCACGCCTTCGCTGGCAGAGGCGCCAGCACGACGGCTATAAACGTCGACTTTGTCAGCGACGATGAATGCGGAGTAGAAACCGACACCGAACTGGCCGATCAGGTGCGAGTCTTTCTTCTGGTCGCCGGTCAGGTGCTTCATGAAATCGGCGGTGCCGGACTTGGCGATGGTACCCAGGTGGGTGATCGCGTCTTCGCGGCTCATGCCGATACCGTTGTCTTCGAGGGTGACGGTTTTAGCGTCCTTGTCGAAGCTCACGCGGATTTTCAGTTCGGCGCCACCTTCCAGCAACTCTGGCTTGGCCAGGGCTTCGAAACGTAATTTGTCGACAGCGTCAGAGGCGTTCGAGATCAATTCGCGAAGGAAAATTTCCTTGTTGGAATACAGCGAATGGATCATGAGGTGCAGCAGTTGCTTCACCTCGGTCTGGAAGCCCAGGGTTTCCTTTTGAGTTTCCACACTCATGGTCATCAAACTCCAATCAGATGGCATTGGCCGTGACCTTGAGCGGTCGGCGGCGGGTTGTCATCTGAGTTTGGGGCTGAGTTCTGGATTTCAAGGGCTCTTCGAGTTTGAAATGGGCACGGGCAGTGGCAATGGGCTCGGCTTCGGTGCTTTGCCAGGCGGTAATTGCCACGTTGGCGACCCGGCGACCCTGGCGCCAGACCTGGCATCGGGCCCAGGTATCGCGAAACTGCCCGGCACGCAGGTAGTCCAGAGAGAAGTCGATAATCTTCGGCACCCCGGGCGACCCGGTAAACACCAACAGGTGCATCGCGGCGGCCAATTCCATGAAACCGGCGATCACACCGCCATGAATGGCCGGTAACAAAGGGTTACCAATGTTGTCCTTGTTCGCTGGCAGCTTGAACAGCAACTCATCGCCCACCCGTGAACATTCGACGCCGATCAGCCGCGCATAGGGAATCAAATCCAGCAGCGAGGCGTAATCGCCCTGCTCGTGGGCCTTTTGCAGTTGGTCCTTCAAAGACTCGCTCATTGCGCCCCTCCGGCTACCACGCCACCAAAGCCCTTGGTGCCTTTGATGCCCTTGCCCATGCGCATGAAAGTGCCCATGACATGGGCAATGGGTTGCCCGGGGTCGTCCTGATAGGCGAAGCCACGGGCAAAAATCACGTCGGTGGTGACCCGATAGCACTGGGCAAAGCCGTAGACATCCTTATGTGGCTCGGCGGCGTGCATGTAGTCGATGCGCAGGTCGAGGGTCGGGCAGACTTCGAACTCCGGGAGTACGCAGAGGGTCGCCATGCCACAGGCCGTGTCCATCAACGAGGTCAGGGCTCCACCATGAATCACGCCGGTTTCGGGATTGCCGACGATCTGCGGGCTGTACGGCAGCACAATCGTCAGCCCTTCGCTGCTGGCGCTGTGAACGCTTAGTCCAAGTACCTGACAATGTCGCAGCGCCGACAGAAAGCGCATCGCACGCTCAAAAATGGGGTTTTCAGCCATTTGATAAACACTCTTGTTTATACCCATACAGCGCGTTGGCGGATCGGGTAAAAGTTCCGCATTAGAATAAAACTTATATATCTGAAAGAATTAAGGAACTTAACCCTGATGCGTGGGTTCTTAAGGCCAGTAGATGCTTTTCATCAGGAGAAATACCCCATGCGTAAGACTTTAGCTATTGCCTTGATGTTGACCGCTTCCCTCGGTCTCGCTGCCTGCGATAAAAAATCCGAGGACAAAGCTCAAGATGCTGCCAAACATGCTGAGCAAGCTCAGCAAGACATGAGCAAAGCTCAGGATAAAGTGAACGACGCCGCGAAAGAAAACGCCGAAGCTGCCAAAGATCAGGCTGAATCGAACGCGGAAGCGGCAAAAGAGGCTGCTCCGGCCGCTCCAGCCGCTCCGGAAGCACCTAAGAACTAATACGGTTTTTAGCGTGGCAAAAGAAAACCCGCCAAGTGCGGGTTTTCTTTTGTCCTTAAAAAACGGTTAGAGCAAAATCGTTCTAAAAGTCGGACTAATCATCAGCAACATCGAACAGATAAATCCCACCAGCCAAACCAGGCTGCGTTGCCAGGTCAGGTCTTTCCAGTAACACGCCAGATAAATGATCCGCGAGATCACAAAGATGATCGCGAGCAAATCGATGAGCCAACCGGCCGTCTGCGTGGTATGCGCCATCAACACACCCACCGCAAACAATATGAATGCTTCGAAACTATTCTGATGCGCCGCCAGAGCCCGGGCCCCCAGGCCCGTGAGTTGCGTCTGCTGTTGGCGCGGCAAGTGGTTATCGTAGCCGCCCAGCTCTTTCATGGCGGTGGTCACGGGCATGCGCGCCAGGTAAATCAACACCGCACTGATAAACACGCACCAGAATGGAATACTCATCAAGCAGCCTCTTTGATCGACTCCGGCAATGGCGCCTCTGTAGGGGTATAGACCATCACGTCGAGAACGTCGGAATGAAACTCGCGGCGGTACAACACAAACACCACGCCAGCACTCATCAACATGAATAACCATGGGCTGACAAACCAGGCCAGCATGGTCATGCCGAAGTAGTAGGAACGCAGCCCGAAGTTGAACTGGTTGGCGGCCATGGAGATGACACGGGCTGCGCGGGCAGCAAAGGCTTTACGCTCTTGCTCGGACACAAGACGCTCACCGACCATTGGCGCCGAACCCACCAGTACCGCCGCAAAGTTGTACTGGCGCATGCACCAACTGAATGTGAAGAACGCATAGACAAACACCAGCGCCAGGCACAGCAACTTGATTTCCGACATGCCTTGGGACGCCTGTTGCACCATCGGGATATCCGCCAGCAACGATACCGCCCGCTCCGAAGCCCCCAGCACCGTGAGAATACCGGCCAGGATAATCAATGTACTGGAGGCAAAGAACGAAGCATTGCGCTCCAGGTTACCAATCACGCTGGCATCGGCGATACGGTTGTCGCGCAACAGCATGCGGCGCATCCAGTCCTCGCGATACAGGTGCAGCACACTGGCCAGGCACGCAGTGTCACGGCCTTTCCAGGTGGCATAGCGGGTGTACCCGCCCCAGCAGATGACGAACCAGATAGCGGCAAGAATGTGGATCAGGTTGGCGTGGATGAACGACATGCAGGTCCTTGTGATGGAGTGGTGGAACACCGTCCCCCTGTAGGAGCGAGCTTGCTCGCGAAGAACCTGAGAGCAACGCGTTTATCCAGAAAATACGTGCCATGATTCGCGTCCTTCGCGAGCAAGCTCGCTCCTACAAGGGGGTTGCGCAGTCTTTCGACGTTAGCGCAGAAGAAAAGACACCGCATCACCCCATAAAAAAATGCCCCGTATCGATTGATACGGGGCATTTCTGTTTTGTTCACAGGCCCGCTTGTGACGGACCGGTAAAGCTTAAGCCAGCGCTTCTTCGCGCTTGCCCAGCATACGATCGCAGACAACGGCAACCACCAGCGTCATCACCGACGGCACCAACCAGGCCAGACCCTGCTCGCTCAGCGGCAGGTGTGCCAGTTGCGTCGGCATCCAGTCCGCCAGACCGGCCCCCTTCAGGGCGTCGATCAGACCGAAGATGAACGACACCAGCATCACTGGACCGACGATGCGACCTTGCTCATGCCAGAAGTCCTTGCAGAAGCTCAGGGCCACCAAGGCGATGCACGGCGGGTAGATCGCGGTCAGTACCGGGATCGAGAACGCAATCAGCTTGGTCAGGCCCAGGTTGGACACCACCAGGGAAAATGCCGCGAGGATGATCACCAGCGTCTTGTAGGACAGTGGCAGCACCCGGCTGAAGTACTCGGCGCAGGCACAGGTCAGGCCGACCGCGGTCACCAGGCACGCCAGCGAAATCAGCACAGCCAGGAAACCGCTGCCCAACGAACCGAAGGTATGCTGCACGTAAGCGTGCAATACCGCCGCGCCATTGGTAGCGCCAGCGGCCACTTCATGGCTGCCCGAACCGAGGCGGAACAGGCTGACATACACCAGTGCCAGGCCCACGCCGGCGATCAGGCCAGCGATGATCGCATAGCGAGTGATCAGGGCTGGCGACTCGACGCCGCGGGAACGGATGGCGTTGACGATGACGATACCGAACACCAGGGCGCCCAGGGTATCCATGGTCAGGTAACCGTTGATGAAGCCCTGGGAAAACGGTGCAGCCACGTACTCAGGGGTTGCATGACCAATGTCACCGGCCGGCAAGGCGAATGCGGCGATACCCAGCACGGCCAGGGCAATGATCTTCAGCGGAGCGAGGAAGCGCCCTACGGTATCCAGCAAACGGCCCGGATACAGCGAGATGAAGAACACCAGCAGGAAGTAAACCGAGCTGTACAGGAACAGCGCCAGCGGGCTCTCACCGGTCAGTGGCGCCAGGCCCACTTCGAACGAAACCGTCGCGGTACGCGGCGTCGCGAATAGCGGCCCCACGGCCAGATAGCACGCTGCCGCCAACAGGCCGCCTGCCACTTTACCGATCGGGCTGCTCAATGCATCCATTGCACCACCGACCTTGGCCAGGGCTACAACGGTGATCACCGGCAGACCGACCGCGGTGACCAGGAAACCCAGCGCCGCCATCCAGACATTAGGCCCGGACTGCAAACCGACGATAGGCGGGAAGATGATGTTGCCAGCCCCAACGAACAGGGCAAACGTCATAAAACCAAGTGCCAGGATGTCCTGGCCTTTCAACACTTTCATTAAGGAAATACCACACTACTGAATCGGAATTTAGAGAGGGACTTCCCTATGGGTGAGGGAAATGCTGTCAGTCCGTATGGGACTGACCCGTTTAGCGCGTTGCTGCCTTGTGGGCGGCGGACGCAAAAATGGCGCGTATCCTAACGAATTTGGCCTATAAACGCACTGTTAGAGGGCGAACATTCCGATCTACGACATTTTCGTGTCGCGTTTATGCATGTAAATGGTTGGTGCCTGTAACTCCGTCATCGCGAGCAAGCTCGCTCTCAAAGTTTTTGCGGTGTGAATCAAATCGAATGTGCACTACAAATCCCTGTGGGAGCGAGCTTGCTCGTGATGGCGTCCGCACGGTCAACACAAATCCCGGAAACGACAAAGGCCACCCGAAGGTGGCCTTTGTTTGGTGAAGCGTCAGCTAAGCGCGAGGCTTACTTGACAGCCCAACCAGTCAGCTCGGCCAAGGCCTTGCCGATGTCTGCCAGCGAACGCACGGTTTTGACGCCTGCGTCTTGCAGAGCAGCGAATTTCTCGTCTGCAGTGCCTTTGCCGCCAGAGATGATTGCGCCAGCATGGCCCATGCGCTTGCCCGGAGGAGCAGTCACACCAGCGATGTAGGAAACAACTGGCTTGGTCACGTGTGCCTTGATGTAGGCAGCCGCTTCTTCTTCAGCCGAACCGCCGATCTCACCGATCATTACGATCGCTTCGGTCTTCGGGTCTTCCTGGAACAGCTTCAGGATGTCGATGAAGTTCGAACCCGGGATCGGGTCACCACCGATGCCGACGCAAGTCGACTGACCGAAACCGGCGTCAGTAGTCTGCTTAACAGCTTCGTAGGTCAGGGTGCCGGAACGGGAAACGATACCGACCTTGCCTGGCAAGTGAATGTGACCTGGCATGATGCCGATCTTGCATTCGCCTGGGGTGATCACGCCTGGGCAGTTAGGGCCGATCAGGGTAACACCCAGCTCGTCGCACTTAACTTTAGCGTCCAGCATGTCCAGGGTAGGAATGCCTTCGGTGATGCAGACGATCAGCTTGATGCCGCCGAAAGCCGCTTCCAGGATCGAGTCTTTGCAGAAAGGAGCCGGAACGTAGATCACGCTGGCGGTAGCGCCAGTGGCAGCTACTGCGTCTTTAACGGTGTTGAACACTGGCAGGCCCAGGTGTTCGGTGCCGCCTTTGCCCGGAGTTACACCACCAACCATCTTGGTGCCGTACTCAATGGCTTGCTGGGTGTGGAAACTACCTTGCGAACCGGTAATGCCCTGGCAGATAACTTTGGTGTCTTTATTGATCAGGACGCTCATTATTTGCCCTCCGCAGCTTTGACAACTTGTTGAGCAGCGTCGGTCAGGCTGGTAGCAGCGATGATGTTCAAACCGCTTTCTGCCAGTACTTTAGCGCCCAGCTCAGCGTTGTTGCCTTCAAGGCGAACAACAACCGGGATTTTCACGCCGACTTCTTTCACTGCACCGATGATGCCTTCGGCAATCATGTCGCAACGAACGATGCCGCCGAAGATGTTGACCAGTACTGCAGCGACGTTAGTGTCGGACAGGATGATCTTGAACGCTTCGGTAACGCGTTCCTTGGTAGCACCGCCGCCCACGTCGAGGAAGTTGGCTGGCTTGCCGCCATGCAGGTTGACGATGTCCATGGTACCCATGGCCAGGCCAGCACCGTTGACCATGCAACCGATGTTGCCTTCCAGCGCTACGTAGTTCAGTTCGAACTTGGCAGCGTGCGCTTCGCGCGGATCGTCTTGCGACGGATCGTGGAAAGTCTTCAGCTTAGGCTGACGGTACATGGCGTTGGCGTCGATGTTGATCTTGGCGTCCAGGCAGTGCAGATCGCCGTCAGCCTTGATCACCAGCGGGTTCACTTCCAGCAGGGCCAGGTCGTGATCCTTGAACAGCTTGGCCAGACCTACGAAGATCTTGGCGAACTGAGCAACTTGCTTGCCTTCCAGACCCAGCTGGAATGCCAGCTCGCGACCCTGAAATGGCTGAGCGCCAACCAGTGGATCGATAGTGGCTTTCAGAATTTTTTCTGGAGTGTCGTGAGCGATTTTCTCGATGTCCACGCCACCTTCGGTGGAAGCCATGAACACGATGCGACGGCTCGAACGGTCAACGACAGCGCCCAGGTACAGCTCTTTAGCGATATCAGTGCACGATTCAACCAGGATCTTGGTGACTGGCTGACCATTGGCGTCAGTCTGGTAAGTCACCAGACGCTTGCCCAGCCACTGCTGTGCGAAGGCTTTGGCGTCTTCTTTGCTGCGAACCAGCTTTACGCCGCCCGCTTTACCGCGACCACCGGCGTGGACCTGGGCTTTGACAACCCACTCGCTGCCGCCGATTTTGTCGCAAGCTTCTGCTGCTGCTTCCGGGGTGTCTACCGCGTAACCGGTGGAAACTGGCAGGCCGTACTCAGCGAACAGCTGCTTACCCTGATACTCGTGAAGATTCATGCTTATTACCGTCTTCGTTAGGTACTGCGCATTCGGTGCTGCACTCATTCAAGTGCCGCACCACCTGTGACTGCTGCTTGCATAGCTTTTCCGGATACCCGGTGCAGCTATGCAAGACTGCGTCCAGCGGATATTCCGCGGTGAGTCTTGCATGCAAGGCTCACGACGGGCCAAACCGCCGTGGTTTCTTATTATGTCTTAACGCTTCTTGCGGTTGGCGATGTGAATGGCGCCGCCATTCACTGCCAGAGCAGCTTCGTGCAAGGCTTCAGACAGGGTCGGATGGGAGAAAACCATCATGCCCAGGTCTTCAGCGCTGGTGCCGAATTCCATACCGATCGCGCCCTGCTGAACCAGTTCGGCAGCGCTTGGGCCAATCACGTGGACGCCCAGTACGCGGTCTGTCTTGGCATCTGCGATGACCTTGACGAAACCACCGGTGTCGTTGGCAGCCATGGCACGGCCGGAGGCTGCGAACGGGAAGGTGCCGACGTTAACTTCAACGCCTTCAGCTTTCAAGGCCTGCTCGGTTTTACCAACCCACGCGATTTCCGGGTGAGTATAAATAACCGAAGGGATCAAATCATAGTTCATCTGGGCCTTGTGGCCCTTGATGCGCTCGACAACCATAATGCCCTCTTCCGAGGCCTTGTGTGCCAGCATCATGCCGCGAACCACGTCGCCGATGGCGTAGACGCCCGGCACGGTGGTGGCGCAGTGATCATCAACGTGCACGAAACCGCGCTCGTCCAGGGTCACGCCGCAGTCGGCAGCCAACAGATCAGTGGTCACCGGACGGCGACCAACGGCTACGATCAGCTTGTCGAAAGTGATGTTCTGTTCGCCGTTGGCATCGGTGTAGTTCACCACGACTTCGTCGCCGTTCACTTTGGAACCGGTCACGCGAGCGCCCAGCTTGATGTCCAGACCCTGTTTGGTCAGGGTTTTCAGCGCTTCCTTGGAAACAGCTGCGTCAGCGGCCATCAGGAAGGTGTCCAGGGCTTCCAGTACAGTCACTTCTGCACCCAGACGCGACCAGACCGAACCCAGTTCCAGACCGATCACGCCAGCGCCGATCACGCCCAGACGCTTAGGTACGGTCTGGAACTCCAGTGCGCCAGTCGAATCGACGATCACATTCTGGTCGACCGGAGCCGGTGGAATGTCGATCGGACGCGAACCTGGCGCCAGGATGACGTTCTCGGCCTGGATGATTTCTACCGAGCCGTCTGGCTTGGTGACTTCAACTTGCTTGCCGGCCAGCAGCTTGCCGTGACCCTCAATGGAAGTCACACCGTTGGCTTTGAACAGGGTCGCAACGCCAGAGGTCAGGCCTTTGACGATGGTGGCCTTGCGGCCAACCATTGCTGGCACGTCCATGGTCACGCCAGCGTGGTTGATACCGTGGATCGCGAAGCCTTCTTTGGCTTCCTTGTACTTCCAGGAGCTGTCCAGCAGCGCCTTGGATGGAATGCAGCCGACGTTCAGGCAAGTACCGCCCAGAGCCAGTTTGCCTTCCTTGTCGGTGTACTTCTCGATGCAGGCAGTGCTGAGGCCCAGCTGAGCGGCCTTGATGGCAGCCACGTAACCGCCAGGGCCCGCGCCGATCACTACTACGTCAAATTTCTGCGACATTCAAAAAATCCTCTTTAGCGAAAAGCTTCAAGCCGCGAGCGGCAAGCCAGGCTGCGGGTTTTCCGACAGCTCGAGCTTGCAGCTCACGGCTGCTTCTATCAGATATCCAGCAACAGACGAGCCGGATCTTCCAGCAGGTTCTTGATGGTCACCAGGAAGGTCACAGCTTCTTTGCCATCGATCAGACGGTGATCGTAGGACAGTGCCAGGTACATCATCGGACGGATAACGACCTGACCGTTGATGGCCATAGGACGCTGGATGATGTTGTGCATGCCCAGGATGGCTGCTTGTGGCGGGTTGACAATCGGGGTCGACATCATCGAACCGAAAGTACCACCGTTGGTGATGGTGAAAGTGCCGCCGGTCATTTCGTCCATCGACAGTTTGCCGTCGCGGGCTTTCTTGCCGAAGGTGGCGATGCCGCCTTCGATTTCAGCCAGGCTCATCAGTTCGGCGTTACGCAGAACCGGAACAACCAGGCCGCGATCGCTGGAAACTGCAACGCCGACGTCAGCGTAGCCGTGGTAAACGATGTCGCCGCCGTCGATCGAGGCGTTGACTGCCGGGAAGCGTTTCAGCGCTTCGGTGGCCGCTTTCACGAAGAAGGACATGAAGCCCAGGCGCACACCGTTGTGGGACTTCTCGAACAGGTCCTTGTACTTCGAACGCAGCGCCATGACTTCGGTCATGTCGACTTCGTTGAAAGTGGTCAGCATCGCCATGTTCGATTGAGCTTCAACCAGACGCTTGGCCACGGTGGCACGCACGCGGGTCATCGGAACACGCTTCTCGATGCGGTCGCCAGCGGCGAACACAGGAGCGGCAGCCGAAGGAGCAGCAGCCTTGGCAGGCGCGGCAGCCGGAGCGGCTTTCTTGGCAGCAACAGCTGCAACCACGTCTTCCTTGGTCACACGACCGCCTTTGCCGGTGCCGGCAACGGAAGCGATGTTGATGCCGTTTTCTTCAGCCAGCTTGCGGGCAGCAGGAGCAGCAACAGGATCGTCTTCGCCTTCAGCGGCCGGGGCGGCAGCTTGTGCAGCGGCCGGAGCAGCAGCGGCTGGAGCAGCGGCAGCAGCGCCGCCTTCAACGATGGAGCCCAGGACTTCGTCGGACAGAACGGTTTCGCCTTCGTTCTTGACGATAGCGCCCAGCACGCCGTCAGCGGTAGCCAGCACTTCCAGCACGACTTTGTCGGTTTCGATGTCGACGATCAGTTCGTCGCGCTTGACCGCATCGCCCGGTTGCTTGTGCCAGGTGGCAACGGTGCCATCGGCAACCGATTCCGGGAAAGTGGGGGCTTTGATCTCGATAGCCATTGTCTGTGGTTCCTTAAATTCGGTTTCAGGTGCGCGAAGGCGTTAAACAGTAAAGGCGTCTTGCAGCAGTTTTTCCTGCTGTTCGGCGTGCATCGATGCGTATCCACATGCAGGTGCAGCAGAAGCCTCACGGCCCGCGTACTCGAGTACGAGAGACTTGTTGAGGTTGCTGATGCTGCGACGCAAGTGGTGTTGGCTGCAGTACCAGGCACCCTGGTTCATCGGCTCTTCCTGACACCAAACGGCAGCTTTGGCGTTGGTGTAAGGAGCCAGGACTTCTTTCAAGTCGTCCTCAGGGAATGGATACAGCTGCTCGATACGCACGATGGCGATATCTTCACGGCCTTCGGCACGGCGTTTTTCCAGCAGGTCGTAGTAGACCTTGCCGCTACACAGAACCACGCGCTCGACCTTTTTCGGGTCCAGAGCATCGATTTCCGGGATCACGGTCTGGAACGAACCTTCGGCCAGATCTTCCAGCGTCGAGATGGCCAGCTTGTGGCGCAGCAGCGACTTCGGCGTCAGCACGATCAACGGCTTGCGTAGCGGACGAATCACCTGACGACGCAGCAAGTGGTAGATCTGTGCTGGCGTGGTCGGTACGGCTACCTGAATGTTGTGCTCGGCGCACAGTTGCAGGTAACGCTCAAGACGTGCCGAGCTGTGCTCAGGACCCTGACCTTCGTAACCGTGTGGCAGCAACATGGTCAGACCGCACAGACGGCCCCACTTGTGCTCGCCGCTGGTGATGAACTGGTCGATTACAACCTGTGCACCGTTGGCGAAGTCGCCGAACTGGGCTTCCCAGATCACCAGCGCATCCGGCGTGGTGGTCGAGTAACCGTATTCGAATGCCAGTACCGCTTCTTCCGACAGGAACGAGTCGTACAGGTCGAAACGCGGCTGACCGTCGTACAGGTTCTGCAGCGGGATGTAGGTGCCCGCGTCTTTCTGGTTGTGCAGCACAGCGTGACGGTGCGAGAACGTACCGCGGCCGATGTCCTGACCGGTCATGCGAATCGGGTGACCTTCGAACGCCAGGGTCGCGTAGGCCATGGTTTCGGCGTAACCCCAGTTGATCGGCAGGCCGCCAGCTTGCATCTTCTGACGGTCTTCGTAGATCTTCGCAACCTGGCGCTGCACCACGAAGCCTTCCGGAATTTCCAGCAGCTTGGCGGATAGCTCTTGCAGGGTCTTCAGATCGAAACGCGTGTCGTGACGGGCGGTCCAGGCGTGGCCCAGATACGGACGCCAATCCACGAACAGCTCTTTGTTCGGCTCTTTGACCAGGCTTTTTACCACGTGCAGACCGTTGTCCAGCGCGTTGCGGTATTCGTCGACTTTCGCCTGAACACGCTCTGCGTCAAGAACACCACCCTGGGTCAGACGATCAGCGTACAGCTCACGGGTGGTGCGCTGCTTGGTGATCTGCTGATACATGATCGGCTGGGTGCCGCTTGGCTCGTCGGCCTCGTTGTGGCCGCGACGACGGTAGCAGACCAGGTCGATCACCACGTCACGCTTGAACTGCATGCGGTAGTCGATGGCCAGCTGGGTCACGAACAATACGGCTTCCGGATCATCACCATTCACATGGAGGATCGGCGCCTGGATCATTTTCGCAACGTCGGTCGCGTACTCGGTGGAGCGCGAGTCCAGCGGGTTGCTGATGGTGAAACCGACCTGGTTGTTGATCACGATGTGCACGGTACCGCCGGTCTTGAAACCGCGGGTCTGCGACATCTGGAAGGTTTCCATGACCACGCCCTGACCTGCGAACGCAGCGTCACCGTGGATGGAGATCGGCAGAACCTTCTCACCGGTAGGATCGTTACGACGGTCCTGACGGGCGCGAACCGAACCCTCGACCACCGGGGAAACGATTTCCAGGTGGGACGGGTTGAACGCCATGGCCAGGTGAACTTCACCGCCGGTGGTCATCACGTTGGACGAGAAGCCCTGGTGGTATTTAACGTCACCGGAGCCCAGCTCGACCTTCTTCTTGCCTTCGAACTCGTCGAACAGCTCGCGCGGGTTCTTGCCGAAGGTGTTGACCAGCACGTTCAGACGGCCACGGTGGGCCATGCCGATGACGATTTCCTTGGTGCCGTAGGAACCGGAACGCTGGATCAGCTCGTCGAGCATCGGAATCAGGCTCTCGCCGCCTTCCAGACCGAAACGCTTGGTGCCCGGGTATTTGGTACCCAGGTACTTTTCCAGACCTTCACCGGCGGTCACGCGCTCAAGCAGGTGGCTCTTGATGTCGGCGGAATACGTCGGACGGCCACGCACGCTTTCCAGACGCTGTTGGAACCACTGGCGCTGCTCGGAATCGGTGATATGCGTGAATTCAGCGCCGATGGTGCGGCAATATGTCTGCTGCAACGCTTCGTGAATTTCGCGTAGGCTCGCTTCCTCTTTGCCGATGAACAGGTCGCCGGCACGGAAGGTCGTATCAAGATCGGCATTGGTCAAGCCGTAATGATTGATCGACAGGTCTGCAGGTGCAGGACGCTGCCACAGTCCCAGCGGGTCAAGCTGGGCTGCCTGGTGGCCACGCATACGGTAGGCCTGGATCAATCGCAGCACTTCAACTTGCTTCTTCTCGTGCTCACTGCTCACGCTGCCGGCGGAAACCGGTTGGGCGCGGCGCTGGTTCTTTGCCAGCAAGACGAAATGATCGCGAATTGTGGAGTGCGAAACATCGGTGGCAGAGTTGCCGTCAGCAGGCAACTTCTGGAAGTAGGTGCGCCACTCTTCTGGCACAGCGTTAGGGTCGTGCAGGTAGAGCTCGTAAAGCTCTTCCACATAGGCAGCGTTACTACCGGATAGGTAGGCACTGTTCCACATGCGCTGCATCACGCTTTCTTGCATGCTTGGTCACCCTCGGTTAGGGGAACACCATCGGTGTCGACACCGAGCAAACTTGCAGAAGTCCGAATGCAGCGACCAAAACAAGCCACTAGGATCACACTGATAGTCCGGGTACCAGCCCGGATGCCCCTGCTTGTCTCATTTCTTCAAAATAAGAGCCGCAGCCTTTTAAGCTGCTGCTCAGGTTAAAACTACGGCGCCGGTTGAAGCCTGCGCCGTAGCATCTACGGGTACAGCGGGTACAGCAGCTGAATCACACGCCGCTAGAAAGCAACATGTTACGGATGTGACCGATGGCCTTAGTCGGGTTCAGGCCTTTCGGACATACGTTGACGCAGTTCATGATCCCGCGGCAGCGGAATACGCTGAACGGGTCATCCAGCGAAGCCAGACGCTCGGACGTCTTGGTGTCACGGCTGTCTGCCAGGAAGCGGTACGCTTGCAGCAGGGCAGCTGGACCCAGGAACTTGTCCGGGTTCCACCAGAAGGACGGGCAAGAGGTCGAGCAGCAAGCGCACAGGATGCACTCGTACAGACCGTCGAGCTTTTCACGCTCTTCAGGGGACTGCAGACGCTCGATGGCCGGGGCCGGCGTGTCGTTCTGCAGGTATGGCTTAACCTTTTCGTATTGCTTGTAGAAGATGCTCATATCGACGACCAGGTCACGGATAACCGGCAAACCTGGCAGAGGACGAACGATCAACTTGTTACCTTTTACGACGGCAGACAGCGGCGTGACGCACGCCAGGCCGTTTTTGCCGTTGATGTTCATGCCGTCGGAACCGCAAACACCTTCACGGCAAGAGCGACGATAGGAGAAACCTTCGTCCTGCTCTTTGATCAGGGCCAGCACGTCCAGCACCATCAGGTCTTTACCGCCGGTATCGACCTGGAATTCCTGCATGAACGGCGCGGCGTCCTGATCAGGGTTGTAACGATAAACGCTGACTTGCAACATGGCTGCCACCCTTAATAAGTCCGAATCTTAGGTTCAAAAGTCGGAACAGTCTTCGGCGAGAAGTTCACGGCACGCTTGGTTACGCGCTTGTCACCCGGGAAGTACAGGGTGTGGCACAGCCAGTTTTCGTCGTCACGATCTTCGAAGTCTTCACGGGCGTGGGCACCGCGGGACTCTTTACGCACTTCGGCGGCGATGGCAGTAGCTTCGGCCACTTCCAGCAGGTTTTGCAGTTCCAGCGCTTCGATACGTGCAGTGTTGAACGCCTGCGACTTATCGTTGATCTTCACGTTGGCGATACGTTTGCGCAGGTCAGCCAGCTGGGCGATACCCTTCTGCATGTATTCACCGGTACGGAATACACCGAAGTAGTTCTGCATGCAGTTTTGCAGCTCGCGACGCAGGGTAGCGACGTCTTCACCTTCGGTACGCTCATTCAGAGCGGACAGGCGAGCCAGGGCCGCATTGATGTCGGCGTCGGTGGCGTCGTCGTACTCGATACCGTCGGTCAGTGCTTTTTCCAGGTGCAGGCCGGCAGCGCGGCCGAATACCACCAGGTCGAGCAGCGAGTTGCCGCCCAGACGGTTGGCACCGTGAACCGATACGCAAGCCACTTCACCCACTGCGAACAGGCCAGGGATGATGGCATCAACGCCGTCAGCGTCCTGAGTGATCGCCTGGCCATGAATGTTGGTGGCAACGCCGCCCATCATGTAGTGGCAGGTCGGAACAACCGGTACTGGAGCGACAACAGGGTCAACGTGTGCGAAAGTCTTCGACAGTTCGCAGATGCCTGGCAGACGGCTGTGCAGCACTTCCTCGCCCAAGTGGTCGAGTTTGAGCATTACGTGGTCGCCATTCGGGCCGCAACCGTTGCCAGCGATGATCTCTTTAACCATCGAACGGGCAACAACGTCACGACCGGCAAGGTCTTTGGCGTTCGGAGCATAACGCTCCATGAAACGCTCGCCGTGCTTGTTGATCAGGTATCCACCTTCACCACGGCAACCTTCGGTAACCAGTACACCGGCGCCGGCGATACCGGTCGGGTGGAACTGCCACATCTCAATGTCTTGTACCGGTACGCCAGCACGCAGCGCCATGCCAACGCCGTCACCGGTGTTGATCAGGGCGTTGGTGGTCGAAGCGTAGATACGACCTGCACCGCCGGTCGCCAGCACGGTGGCCTTCGCGCGGATGTAGGTGGTTTCACCGGTTTCGATGCAGATGGCGATCACGCCGACGAATTCGCCTTCGCCGTTCTTCACCAGATCGACAGCGTAGTACTCGTTCAGGAACACAGTACCGGCTTTCAGATTGCCCTGATAAAGGGTGTGCAGCAGTGCGTGACCGGTACGGTCGGAAGCAGCGCAAGTACGCGCAGCCTGGCCGCCTTTACCGTAGTCCTTGGACTGACCGCCGAATGGACGCTGGTAGATACGACCTTGCTCGGTACGCGAGAATGGCATACCCATGTGGTCCAGCTCGTAAACGGCAGCCGGGCCTTCCTGACACATGTATTCGATAGCGTCCTGGTCACCGATATAGTCGGAACCCTTGACGGTATCGTACATGTGCCAGCGCCAGTCATCGTTCGGGTCAGCGGACGCGATTGCGCAGGTGATGCCGCCTTGAGCGGATACAGTGTGCGAACGGGTCGGGAAAACCTTGGTGATCACGGCAGTCTTGTGACCGCCCTGTGCCAGTTGCAGCGCTGCGCGCATGCCGGCACCGCCACCACCAATAATGATGGCGTCGAAAGAAATCGTTGGAATGTTAGCCATGACTCAGATACCCCAGAGAATCTGCACGCCCCAGACGAAGTAAGCGAACATCGCAACGCCGCAGACTGCCTGGAAAAGGAAACGTATAGCGGTCGCGGACTTGCCGAACGCCATTGGCGTCAGGTAGTCGGTCGCGATGGTCCACATGCCGACCCAGGCGTGAGCGCCGAGGGCAACGAGGGCCAGGAGGCTGAAAATACGCATTCCGTTGTGGGCGAACAGTTCATGCCACTGGGCGTAGTCGAGGCCAGGGTTGGCCACGATGTATCCGATCAGGAAGATGAAGTAAGCCGCGAGAACGACCGCAGACACGCGTTGCGCCATCCAGTCATAGAGGCCCGAACGCGACAGGTTCGTGACGTTAGTTACCATATCCAAACTCCTGCCAGAACGATTACCACCACGGAAACGGCGATAACGATTTTCGAGCCCAGCTTGCCGCCTTCCAGCGTCTCACCGATGCCCATGTCCATGATCAAATGGCGCACACCGGCTACCAGGTGATACAGCAGAGCGGACAGGATGCCCCATGTCACTAGCTTGGCTAGCGGACTGGTCAGACACGCTTTCACCTGACCGAAGCCTTCCTCGGAGCTCAGCGACTTGTCCAATGCATAAAGCATGATGGCAAGGCACACAAAGAGGATGACACCGGAAATACGGTGAAGGATGGACGTGTAAGCAGTGACTGGGAGTTTGATGGTCCTTAGGTCTAGGTTTACAGGTCGTTGGCTTTTCACGGCTTTTTTTTCACACTGAAGAGCCCCTAACAATCAGGGCAAAGTTGTTGGGGAGTGCACTGGTCAGGTAACCACCACCCAGGGATGCGACCCCCAATGAAAGCAAGCCCAAAAGCCCTTGGCGGTCGGTGGCCGAGTATAGACAGTTAGGCTACTAATGACAACGCAAACACCTAACCCAAACAGCTGATTGCGCAACTGACATAAAAGGCGTAAATGGCAGCCAATTTCGAGAAAAAAGTCCGGTTAAAGCCTTCTGGAGCAAGACTTTAGGCAAATTGACATTCGAATTTATCTCACTATAGTGGTGCGGGCCCTGCGTGGGGGGTCTGTCTGATGATTTCAAGCATAAATAGGAGGCCACATGGCTGACAAAAAAGCGCAGTTGATCATCGAGGGCGCAGCCCCCGTCGAGCTGCCCATTTTAACCGGCACCGTTGGTCCCGATGTTATCGATGTTCGGGGCCTGACGGCCACGGGCCGTTTCACCTTTGACCCAGGCTTCATGTCGACCGCCTCGTGCGAGTCGAAGATCACCTATATCGACGGCGACAACGGCATTCTGCTGCACCGCGGCTACCCGATCGAACAGTTGGCTGAAAAGTCGGACTACCTGGAAACCTGCTATCTGCTGCTCAACGGCGAACTGCCGACCGCAGAACAGAAGGCCCAGTTCGTCAGCACCGTGAAGAACCACACCATGGTTCACGAGCAGCTGAAGACCTTCTTCAACGGCTTCCGTCGCGACGCCCACCCGATGGCCGTCATGTGCGGCGTAGTCGGCGCCCTTTCGGCGTTCTACCACGACTCCCTGGACATCAATAACCCGCAGCATCGCGAAATCTCCGCGATCCGCCTGGTTGCCAAGATGCCGACCCTGGCCGCGATGGTTTACAAGTACTCCATGGGCCAACCCATGATGTACCCACGCAACGACTTGTCGTATGCGGAAAACTTCCTGCACATGATGTTCAACACCCCGTGCGAGATCAAACCGATCAGCCCGGTACTCGCCAAGGCCATGGACCGGATCTTTATCCTCCATGCCGACCACGAGCAGAACGCTTCGACCTCCACCGTCCGCCTGGCCGGCTCTTCGGGCGCCAACCCGTTCGCCTGTATCGCCGCCGGTATCGCTGCACTGTGGGGCCCTGCCCACGGCGGTGCAAACGAAGCCGTACTGACCATGCTCGATGAAATCGGCGATGTTTCGAACATCGACAAGTTCATCGCCAAGGCCAAGGACAAGAACGATCCGTTCAAACTGATGGGCTTCGGTCACCGCGTTTACAAAAACCGCGACCCACGTGCCACGGTCATGAAGCAGACCTGCGACGAAGTACTGAAGGAACTGGGCATCCAGAACGATCCGCAACTCGAACTGGCCATGCGCCTGGAAGAGATCGCCCTGACCGACCCGTACTTCATCGAACGCTCGCTGTACCCGAACGTCGACTTCTACTCGGGGATCATCCTCAAGGCGATCGGCATTCCAACCAGCATGTTCACCGTAATCTTCGCCCTGGCGCGGACCGTCGGCTGGATCTCCCACTGGAAAGAAATGCTCTCCAGCCCGTACAAGATCGGCCGTCCGCGCCAGCTGTACACCGGCTACGAGTCGCGTGACATCACCAAGCTGGAAGACCGCAAGTAAGATCAGTCTTGCTGTAGCGTGTTAAGTTGTACCGGGAACGGCCTCTTATATAGAGGCCGTTTTTGTTTGTGCGGTTTGAAGATCTTTGATTGGGGGCATATTCCTTTTGCGGTAACAGCGACTTAGGGCTCTGCCCTTACGGCGAGTCACTTTGGAAGAGTGCCCGAGGCGGCCTACCGACCGGCCTGTTTGCTGGCGTGATTCTCTGCAAAGTTTCGGTCGGCCGGCAGACCGCCATCGCTGGCAAGCCAGCTCCTACAGTAAATCGAACACATCCACGAAATTCAGGTCGATTACCGCCCAACAAAAAATGCCCCGATCTCTCGACCGGGGCATTCAATGTCAGTGCAACTTATACCTGAAGCGTTGAAGCCTTAGTGCGAAACAGCACCACTCGCCCCCAACCCGGTCTGCGAACGAACAAACTGCGGGAAGAACAGCGCCCGCTCGTTATCAGCAGCGGTCGACTTGTCAGTCACCGAGAAGAACCAGATCCCGACAAAGGCAATCATCATCGAGAACAGCGCCGGGTACTCATACGGGAAGATAGCCTTCTCGTGATGCAGGATCTGCACCCAGATGGTCGGACCAAGCACCATCAGGCCCACGGCACTGATCAGGCCCATCCAGCCACCGATCATCGCACCGCGAGTGGTCAGCTTTTTCCAGTACATGGAAAGCAGCAGCACCGGGAAGTTGCAGCTCGCAGCGATGGAGAACGCCAGGCCCACCATGAACGCAATGTTCTGGCTTTCGAACAGGATACCCAGACCAATGGCCAGCACCGCCAAGGCGATAGTGGTGATTTTCGAGACGCGGATCTCGTCCTTCTCGTTGGCCTTGCCCTTCTTGATCACGCTGGCGTACAAGTCGTGGGACACCGCCGAAGCACCGGCCAGGGTCAGGCCGGCAACCACTGCCAGAATGGTCGCGAATGCCACCGCCGAAATGAAGCCCAGGAAGATACTGCCACCCACCGCGTTGGCCAGGTGCACCGCCGCCATGTTGTTACCGCCCAACAGTGCGCCAGCCGCATCTTTGAAGGCCGGGTTGGTGCTGACCAGCAGGATAGCGCCGAAGCCGATGATGAAGGTCAGGATGTAGAAGTAACCAATGAAGCCGGTTGCGTACAGCACGCTCTTACGGGCTTCCTTCGCGTCACTCACGGTGAAGAAGCGCATCAGGATGTGCGGCAGGCCAGCGGTACCGAACATCAGCGCCAGGCCGAGGGAGAACGCCGAGATTGGATCTTTCACCAGGCCGCCCGGGCTCATGATCGCCTCACCTTTAGGGTGAACCTTGATCGCCTCGGAGAACAGTGCATTGAAGTCGAAGTTGACGTGCTTCATCACCATCAGCGCCATGAAGGAGGCGCCGGACAGTAGCAGCACAGCCTTGATGATCTGCACCCAAGTGGTCGCCAGCATGCCGCCGAACAACACGTACATGCACATCAGGATACCGACCAGGATCACCGCTACGTGGTAATCGAGACCGAACAGCAACTGGATCAGCTTGCCGGCACCGACCATTTGCGCGATCAGGTAGAACGCCACCACCACCAGCGAACCGCAAGCGGACAGCGAGCGGATCTGGGTTTGCCCCAGGCGATAGGACGCCACGTCGGCAAAGGTGTATTTACCCAGGTTACGCAGGCGCTCGGCGATCAGGAACAGAATGATCGGCCAGCCCACCAGGAAGCCGATCGAGTAGATCAGGCCATCGTAGCCGGAGGTGAACACCAGCGCGGAAATACCCAGGAAGGACGCCGCCGACATGTAGTCACCGGCAATCGCCAGACCGTTCTGGAAACCGGTGATCTTGCCGCCCGCCGCGTAGTAGTCGGAGGCCGACTTGTTTTTCTTGGACGCCCAGTAGGTGATGCAAAGGGTCGCGCCGACGAAGACGACGAACATCAGGATTGCGGACACGTTGAGGGGTTGCTTCTGCACGGCGCCGGTCAGGGCGTCAGCGGCCCAGGCGCCAGGCGCGAATGCTGCGATGCTCAAAAGAGCCATTAGACGCCGGATCATTGCTGAGCCTCCTTGAGAATCGCATTGTTCAGGTCGTCGAATTCGCCGTTGGCGCGTCGCACGTAAATGCCAGTCAGGATGAAGGCCGAAACAATCAGCCCCACACCGATCGGTATGCCCCAGGTAATCGAGGACTCAGGGCTGATTTTCGCCCCAAGTACATGCGGCCCGTAAGCAATCAAAAGGATGAATCCGGAGTAAAGCCCTAGCATGATTGCCGAAAGAATCCAGGCGAATCGTTCCCTCTTGCTAACCAGCTCCTTGAAGCGCGGGCTGTTTTGAATCGAGAGGTAAATGCTGTCGTTCATTGTTTTTATCCTCGCAGCACAGATTAAGTTGGAACGGTATCCACTCTATGCGGCTGCGGGGCAGGTTCCAGACGACCTTAGTCTTAGAGCCACATGACATATCTGCCAATTGTAGGAGCGAGCTTGCTCACGATGAATTTGAAGGCACCGCAATTTTTCAGACAGCACGCGTTAACGTTCACGTCCATCGCGAGCAAGCTCGCTCCTACAGAAAAGCAAAGGGCCACTTGGCATAAAATGCCGAGCGGCCCTCGAAGGTGCTGACCAGACGCGTCAGCTCAAATTACTTGGTCCAGTCAGCCACACGCTCAGGGTGTTTGGCCACCCAATCCTTCGCCGCGGCTTCAGGCTTGGCACCGTCCTGAATCGCCAGCATCACCTGACCGATTTCATCCTTGGATTCCCACTGGAAGTTCTTCAGGAACTTGGCCACTTCCGGCGCCTTGGCCTCCAGGCCTTTGCTGCCGATGCTGTTCACGGTTTCAGCCGCGCCGTATACGCCTTTCGGGTCTTCGAGGAAGCGCAGTTTCCACTTGGCGAACATCCAGTGCGGCACCCAGCCGGTCACTGCGATGGATTCGTTTTTCTTCTCGGCACGGGTCAGCTCGGCAATCATGCCGGCACCGGAACTGGCCTTGAGTTGATAACCGGTCAGGTCGTAATCCTTGATGGCCTGATCGGTCTTGAGCATCACGCCTGAACCGGCGTCGATGCCGACGATACGATTCTTGAAGCTGTCGTCGGTTTTCAGATCGTCGATGGACTTGGCTTTAACGTACTCCGGCACGATCAGGCCGATTTTCGCGTCCTTGAAGTTCGGGCCGTAATCGACGACCTGATCCTTGTTCTTCGTCCAGTAATCACCGTGGGTCACAGGCAGCCAGGCCGACAGCATGGCGTCGAGTTTGCCGGTGGCCACGCCTTGCCACATGATCCCGGTAGCGACCGCCTGCAGCTTCACGTCATAACCGAGTTTCTGCCTGATCACTTCTGCGGCCACGTTGGTCGTGGCGACACTGTCCGACCAGCCGTCGACATAACCGAGAGTCACTTCCTTGCCGGCGGCACTGGCCACGGTAGAACTGATCGCCAGCACCAAAGCGGCACCTGCGCCCAAGAGTCGTCGCATCTTCATCGTTACTTCCCCGAAAGTGCTGCGCTCGACGGATGCCGAGTCGCTTAAACGTATTGTTATGGTGCACAGCGCCCCCATCACGCCTTACCGCAAACTCGTGCGAACATCAGCGGAGTACTGACGCCTCCGATAATCAACCTGACGCTCTTGGCGACCTGCTCTGCCAGCGACCTCAAGCCATCGAGAAACGACATCAGAAAGCCATTAATCTTGAGCACGACCAACGTACCGGACATTCCGCCCGAACTTTGCATATCAAAATCATGCAGGCCACCAAGCACGCGGTAAATGCAGGTAACATGCGCCGCTTTGCTCCCACACGGCCTGACCATGTCCGCGACATCCCGCTTCCCTTTTGCTGCTTATCTATTCGCTTGCCTGTTGGGGGTCTTTGCCCTTGGCGGCTTCTGGTACGGCCTCGGTAAACCGGTGATCCTGCCGGATGTCGCCAGTGCGACACACAAGCTGCAATGCGCCTCATACACCCCATTCGATAAAGACCAATCGCCGTTCGACGTGCCATTGAACCTGCGTCCCGAGCGCATGGACGCCGACCTCGCGCTGCTGTCAAAAAGCTTCGAATGCATCCGCACCTATTCCATGACCGGCCTCGAAGCCCTGCCGGATCTGGCGCGCAAGCATGGCTTGAAGCTGATGATCGGCGCCTGGGTCAACAGCAATCCGGTGGACACGGAAAAAGAAGTCGACCTGCTGATTGCCTCGGCCAACGCCAACCCTGATGTGGTGAGCGCAGTGATCGTCGGCAACGAAACCCTGCTGCGCAAGGAAGTCACTGGCGCGCAATTGGCGAAGCTGATCAACAAGGTCAAGAGCCAGGTCAAACAGCCTGTCACCTATGCGGACGTCTGGGAGTTCTGGCTCAAGCATCCGGAAATCGCCCCCGCCGTGGATTTCCTGACCATTCACTTGCTGCCGTACTGGGAAGACGATCCGTCGAACATAGACGCCGCCCTGCAGCATGTGGCCGAAGTGCGCCAGGTGTTCGGCAACAAGTTCGCACCCAAGGATGTGCTGATCGGCGAAACCGGCTGGCCCAGCGAAGGCCGCCAGCGCGAAACCGCCCTGCCGAGCCGGGTCAATGAAGCCCGGTTCATTCGCGGTTTTGTCGCCATGGCCGAGCAACAGGGCTGGCACTACAACCTGATCGAAGCCTTCGACCAGCCATGGAAACGTGCCAGTGAAGGCGCGGTCGGCGGTTACTGGGGATTGTTCGATGCCAATCGCCAGGACAAGGGGGTGCTGGCCGGTCCCGTGACAAACGTACCGTACTGGTCGCAATGGCTGGCGGTGGGTGGCTTGATCTTTATCGGCACCTTGCTGCTCGGTGGACGGGTTCGCACGACGCGCGCGGCGCTGGTGTTGCCGCTCCTCGGTGCATTGGCAGCGTGTTCGATTGGCGCTTGGGGCGACCTGGCACGAGTCACTACACGCTTCACCAGCGAATGGCTGTGGGTCGTATTGCTGACCACTCTGAATCTCCTGGTACTGGCCCATGCCGCACTGACGTTGAGTTCTCGTTCCGGTTGGCGCGGACGGGTTTTCAACTGGCTTGAACAACGTGCTGGCTGGCTGGTTGCCACGGCAGGTTTCACGGCGGCAGTCATGATGCTGGAACTGGTGTTCGATCCGCGTTATCGCAGCTTCCCGAGTGTCGCGTTCATCGTCCCGGCGCTGGTTTATCTGTGCCGCCCGGTGAATGTGCCGCGCCGCGAGATTGCCCTGTTGACCTTCATCATTGGTGCCGGCATTGCGCCGCAGCTGTTCCGTGAAGGCTTGCAGAACCAACAGGCCTGGGGCTGGGCGCTGGTGAGTGTGTTGATGGTGGCGGCGTTGTGGCGTTGCCTGCGTGTTCGCAAGGCTTAACTCTTTCGCAACCTGACTGGCATCATCGCAAGCTCGCACATTTGATCTTTGTCGCACGCAAATTTTGTGTTCGCTGAAGATCTACTGTAGGCGCGAGCTTGCCCGCGAAGACAGACTTTTAAACGCCGCGAGAAGCCCTGACCAACCGCAACCCCGCAATCACCACCGCAAAAACCGCCAGCGTAGTGTTGTACAACGCCAATGCCGGAAACCCGAACACCAGCGCCAACACCGCCAGCCACCACCCTGCCCGTCCCGGCACAACAAAGCCGATGACCGCCGCGCCCAGCGCAGCCCAGCCCAGTACCCCGAAGTGGATCATCAGCCCCAGGTTCGAACGCACCTGGCATTCCCAGCGACTTGCCTCATCCACGCAAATGCCAACCCACTGCGCATCCTCCATGAAGCCATAACGCGCGCCATAACTGGCGGCCAGCCATACAGGCAGTAAAACAAGCAGCAGAATCACGGGCAGGCGGCGAGACATGAAACACTCCAATTGGCGAAAAACGGCGGCCAGCTTAATCGCCCGAAAGCGTTTCGCAAGCGATAACAACTGTTAACTGGTCATTCAATCGCTGCAAAGTGTATCGTCCAGCTACTATTACTTCGTCATTAGGCCTGTTTGGTGCCGATGGTTGGCACTTTGGCGCAAATCCGATGGTCATAGCCTGCGAAATTCAATCGGCACCTCCTTCTAAGGGATTTAGTCATGCTCCGTTCCTTGCGCTTCGCCGCCCTGTTTGGCGGCCTTATCTTGAGTGCGTCCGCACTGGCGGTCGACATTGACGCCGCCAGTTATGGCTACCCCCTGACCAACCCGTTCGAGGCGACCATCGCGACCACGCCGCCGGACTTGCGTCCGGAGTTGCCCCTGGACGACGACATCGATCAGACCGTGCGCAGCGTCACCTTGCGTCCGGAGCGGGCATTCGAATTGCCGGACAATTTCTGGGCGGTCAAGAAACTCGACTATCGCATTGCCACGCAGGATCACGCCGCGCCGCTGATTTTCCTGATCGCCGGCACTGGCGCGCGCTATGACAGCACCCTGAACGAATACCTGAAGAAGCTCTATTACAAAGCCGGCTACCACGTGGTGCAGTTGTCCTCACCCACCAGCTATGACTTCATGAGCGCCGCATCACGCTTCGCCACGCCGGGTGTTTCCAAGGAAGACGCCGAAGATCTGTACCGGGTGATGCAGGCCGTACGGGCACAGAACCCGAAAATGCCGGTTACCGATTACTACCTGACCGGATACAGCCTGGGTGCACTGGATGCCGCGTTTGTCTCGCACCTGGACGAAACCCGCCGCAGCTTCAACTTCAAGAAAGTCCTGCTGCTCAACCCGCCGGTCAATCTCTACACCTCGATCACCAACCTCGACAAGCTGGTCCAGACCGAGGTCAAGGGCATCAACACCAGCACCACGTTCTATGAACTGGTACTCGACAAACTGACCCGCTACTTCCAGCAGAAGGGCTACATCGACCTCAACGATGCCCTGCTCTACGACTTCCAGCAGTCCAAGCAGCACCTGAGCAACGAGCAGATGGCCATGCTGATCGGCACCTCGTTCCGCTTTTCGGCGGCCGACATTGCCTTCACTTCGGACCTGGTCAACCGTCGCGGCCTGATCACCCCACCCAAGTTCCCGATCACCGAGGGCACCAGCCTCACGCCATTCCTCAAGCGTGCGCTGCAGTGCGACTTCGACTGCTACATCACCGAACAAGTAATCCCGATGTGGCGCGCCCGCACTGACGGCGGCAGCCTGCTGCAACTGATTGACCAGGTGAGCCTGTATGCGCTGAAGGACTATCTGCACGAAAGCCCGAAAATCGCTGTGATGCACAACGCCGATGACGTGATCCTCGGCCCTGGCGACCTGGGTTTCCTGCGCAAGACCTTCGGTGATCGCCTGACCGTTTACCCGTATGGCGGCCACTGCGGCAACATCAACTACCGCGTCAACAGCGACGCCATGCTGGAGTTCTTCCGTGGCTAAATATCTCCTGCTTTTCGCAGCGTTACTCTGTGCAGGCGTCGCCAATGCCGACAACAGCAAAGCCAACGCCCCCGTGGTCGTCGACAGTGACGGCTTCAAGGAACCGCTGAGCAAACTCAAATTCAATCCGGGCCTGGATCAGCGTGAGTTCGAGCGATCGACGCTCAACGCGCTGGCTGTCTACGATCCGCTGGAGGAGTGGAACCGCCGCGTCTATCACTTCAACTATCGCTTCGACCAATGGGTGTTCCTGCCAGTGGTCAATGGTTACCGCTACGTCACCCCGAGCTTCTTGCGCACCGGCGTCAGCAACTTCTTCAACAACCTCGGCGACGTGCCGAACCTGCTGAACAGCCTGCTGCAACTCAAGGGCCAGCGCTCGCTGGAAACCACCGGCCGCCTGCTGCTCAACACCACCATTGGCATCGCCGGCCTGTGGGACCCAGCCACCGCCATGGGCCTGCCACGCCAGAGCGAAGACTTCGGCCAGACCCTGGGCTTCTACGGCGTGCCGGGCGGCGCTTACTTCGTCCTGCCGATCCTCGGTCCGTCGAACCTGCGTGACACCGGCGGCCTGTTGGTGGATTACACGGCCGAGAATGCGATCAACTTCCTCAACGTAGCCGAAGTCAGCTCCAACCATCCGGAAGTCTGGATCCTGCGCGGCATCGACAAGCGCAACCAGACCAGCTTCCGCTATGGCCAGATGAACTCGCCGTTCGAGTACGAGAAAGTGCGCTACGTGTACACCGAAGCGCGCAAGTTGCAGATCGCTGAGTAAACCTGACGACCGAAAAAACACTGTGGGAGCAAGCCGCCCGCTCCCACAGTTGTTATGTGTTGCCTTCAGCCTTTCAGCGCTTTCCAGATCTTGCTGGCAGCCATGACGCCAACCAACACCACCGCCCCTGCGACAATCCCCGCCACGCCATTGAGCAACACCGGCACGATAAATCCGCCACTGCCTGCCGCTGCGCCAACACTTTCGATCCAGTGATGCACCACTGGCACGCCGTGGGTCAGGATGCCGCCGCCGACCAGAAACATCGCCGCCGTGCCAATCACCGACAGGCTCTTCATCATGTACGGAGCGGCACGCAGAATGGCACCACCGATACCTTTCGCCATCTGCCCGGGTTTCTGCGTCAGCCAGAGTCCAAGGTCATCCAGCTTGACGATACCCGCCACCAGGCCATAAACGCCGACAGTCATGACGATTGCGATCCCCGACAGCACAATGACTTGCTGGCTCAAAGGCGCAGCGGCCACGGTGCCGAGGGTGATGGCGATGATTTCTGCCGAGAGAATGAAGTCGGTGCGGATCGCGCCTTTGATCTTGTCCTTTTCAAACGCCACCAGATCGGTGGCAGGGTCAGCCACAGCCTCGACCAACTGCGCATGCTCGGCGACATCCTCAGCCTTGCTGTGCAGGAACTTGTGGGCGAGTTTTTCAAAGCCTTCGAAGCACAGATAGGCACCGCCGACCATCAAAAGCGGCGTGACCAGCCACGGAATGAACGCACTGATCGCCAGCGCCGACGGCACCAGGATCAATTTATTGATGAACGAACCCTTGGCGACCGCCCAGACCACCGGTATTTCCCGCTCGGCCCGCACGCCGCTGACTTGCTGGGCATTGAGTGCCAGGTCGTCGCCGAGTACACCGGCCGTTTTCTTGGCGGCCATTTTGGTCATCAATGACACGTCGTCCAGTACGGCGGCAATGTCGTCAATCAGCACCAGCAAACTGCTTCCTGCCATGAATCGGGTTTCCTTCTGCAATGAATGCGCAGCAGCATAGCGCGGCATCACGGGCTGTGGTGCATTCTTGAGCGCCGCGCGAGGCCGGTGATACCATGCGCAACCGCCAGAACAGGCAAGGAATCACCGGGTTTATGAGCACTATCCGCGAGCGCAACAAACAACTGATCCTGCGTGCCGCCAGTGAGGAGTTCGCCGACAAGGGCTTCGCTGCGACCAAAACCAGTGACATTGCAGCCAAGGCGGGATTACCCAAGCCCAACGTCTACTACTACTTCAAATCCAAGGAAAACCTCTACCGCGAGGTCCTGGAAAGCATCATCGAGCCCATCCTGCAGGCTTCGACACCGTTCAATCCGGACGGCGAGCCTGGTGAAGTGCTCAGCGGCTACATTCGCTCGAAAATCCGCATCTCCCGCGACCTGCCCTTCGCCTCCAAAGTATTCGCCAGCGAAATCATGCACGGCGCCCCCCACCTGAGCAGCGACCTGGTCGAACAGCTCAATGGCCAGGCCAAGCACAACATCGAGTGCATCCAGACCTGGATCGACCGCGGGCAAATCGCCCCTGTCGACCCCAACCACCTGATGTTCAGCATCTGGGCCGCGACCCAGACCTACGCCGACTTCGACTGGCAGATCACCGCCATCACCGGCAAGGCCAAGCTGGATGAAGAAGATTACGAAGCGGCGGCGCAGACGATTATCCGGTTGGTGTTGAAGGGGTGTGAGCCAGAGCGGTAGACCGTATCGCCGCTATTCGCGAGCAGGCTCGCTCCCACAGAGGATTTGTGAACACTGGAGATCCATTGTGGGAGCGAGCCTGCTCGCGAATAGCGGCACCACGGTTTCAGCTCAAACCCAAACAGCATCCCACAGTGGATAGTCGCCCAGCTTCTCGATCAGCCCAGCCCGCAACGGATTGGCCACAACATACCGCGCCATCTTCACCAAATCCTCATCTCGCCTCAGTGCTCGGTCGTGATAACCCTGTTGCCAAAGGCAGATCTTCCGGCCGACGGACCGATTGACTGCCTTGGTGCTTAGCGACTTAGTTCTTTGCATCAATCCACTCAGTGAACCCCGCTGCAACTCGACCAACCAATGAAAATGATCAGGCATGACGACCCACGCCAATGACTTGGCGCAACCTTGCACCTGAGCATTACGAAATTGGTCAACGACCAATCTGCCCAAGGTGAAATCCTTGAAGACAGGTCGGCGTTCGAAGGTATTGGCAGTCAATAGGTAGATGCGGTTTTGTTCTGTGAAGCGGCCGAGGCGCAGGCGATGTGAGACAGACAACTTGGGCATTCCCTTGCCACTCTCATGATGAAGTCATGAAAAGGCTAGCCCCGGAAATGCTAGAGGGTAATGCAGACTTTTAGCTGGATGTGACTGGGAGAATGCCTTCGCGAGCAGGCTCCCACAGGGTCCTGCGAACACAGGGTAAATGTGGGAGCGAGCCTGCTCGCGAAGGCGATTGATCAGGCGCTACAGATCAAGCCGCTACCCCCGCATCCGCCACCAACCCCAGCGCCTCGATCGCATTGATCGCGCACTGCTCGTCAACATCCGACAGATCGCCGCTGATCCCCACCGCCCCCAGCACGTTCCCGTCCTGATCCCGAACCAGCACACCACCCGGTGCCGGCACGACGCTGCCCTGCCCCAGGCTGTTCAAGGCGGCGATAAACGCCGGGCGTTGCTGGGCGTCCAGCGCCAGCAGGCGTGAACCCTTGCCCAGCGCAATGGCGCCCCAGGCCTTGCCGATGGCGACGTGCGGGCGCAACAGGCTGGCGCCGTCTTCGCGCTGCAGGGTGATCAGATGCCCGCCGGCATCCAGTACCGCAATGGTCAGGGGCGCCGCGGAAATTGCCCGCCCGGCGCTAATGGCTTCGTTGACCAGGTTGACTGCGACTTTCAAGGTTAAAGCGCTCATGGTGCCGTCCTCATTTTGTTTTTCGGAAAGCCGTTGGGCTGCGCCGTTGTGCCGCAGCCCGATGCAACAAATAGAACACAATGAATTATTTTTTTGTATACAATAATTCTCGAAAGGCGCCACATGCGACGAAAAGCCACAGTAGAACGGGCTTCCGACGAATGAAACAAGCGCTTGAGAAAATGGATTGACCTGCGCCGTCCGCCGTGAATACACTCTGCGCAAAGCCACTTGTATACAATTACAAAACGTAAAGAGGCACAAAACCATGAGCAAAATGAGAGCAATCGAAGCCGCCGTTCTGGTGATGCGCCGTGAAGGGGTCGATACCGCTTTTGGCATCCCGGGTGCCGCCATCAACCCGCTGTACTCCGCCCTGCAAAAGGTCGGCGGCATCGATCACGTACTCGCTCGCCACGTTGAAGGCGCCTCGCACATGGCCGAGGGCTACACCCGCACCAAGGCCGGCAACATCGGCGTGTGCATCGGTACTTCCGGCCCAGCCGGCACCGACATGGTCACCGGGCTCTACAGCGCCTCGGCCGACTCGATTCCCATCCTCTGCATCACCGGCCAGGCACCCCGCGCCCGTATGCACAAGGAAGACTTCCAGGCTGTCGACATCACCAGCATCGTCAAGCCAGTCACCAAGTGGGCAACCACCGTTCTCGAACCAGGCCAGGTGCCTTACGCGTTCCAGAAAGCGTTCTTTGAAATGCGCTCCGGCCGTCCAGGCCCGGTGCTGATCGACCTGCCGTTCGACGTGCAAATGGCCGAGATCGAATTCGACATCGACGCTTACCAGCCACTGCCTTTGGCCAAGCCGACCGCGAGCCGCGTTCAGGTCGAGAAGGCTCTGGCCTTGCTGGATCAGGCTGAACGCCCATTGCTGGTCGCCGGTGGCGGCATCATCAATGCCGACGCCAGCGATCTGCTGGTGGAGTTCGCCGAGCTGACCGGCATCCCGGTCATCCCGACCCTGATGGGCTGGGGCACCATCCCGGACGATCACCCGCTGATGGTGGGCATGGTTGGCTTGCAGACGTCGCACCGCTACGGCAACGCGACCATGCTGAAATCCGACGTGGTGCTGGGCATCGGTAACCGTTGGGCCAACCGTCACACCGGTTCGGTCGACGTGTACACCGAAGGCCGCAAGTTCATCCACGTCGACATCGAAGGCACTCAGATCGGCCGCGTGTTCACCCCGGACCTGGGCATCGTGTCCGACGCCGCTGCCGCGCTGACCGTGTTCATCGAAGTCGCTCGCGAATGGCAAGCCGCCGGCAAGCTGAAGAACCGCAGTGCCTGGCTGCAAGACTGCCAGCAGCGTAAAGCCAGCCTGCAGCGCAAGACGCACTTCGACAATGTGCCGGTCAAGCCGCAACGGGTTTACGAAGAAATGAACCAGGTGTTCGGCAAAGACACCTGCTACGTCAGCACCATCGGTCTGTCGCAGATTGCCGGCGCGCAGTTCCTGCACGTCTACAAGCCGCGTCACTGGATCAACTGCGGTCAGGCAGGCCCGTTGGGCTGGACCATTCCGGCAGCGCTGGGCGTGGTCAAGGCTGATCCGGACCGTAAAGTCGTGGCCCTGTCGGGGGACTATGACTTCCAGTTCATGATCGAGGAATTGGCGGTGGGTGCGCAGTTCAAGCTGCCCTACATCCACGTTGTGGTGAACAACTCGTACCTGGGTCTGATCCGTCAGGCACAGCGCGGTTTCGACATGGACTACTGCGTACAACTGTCCTTCGACAACCTGAACGCGCCGGAACTCAACGGCTACGGTGTCGACCACGTCGCGGTGGCCGAAGGCCTGGGCTGCAAGGCGCTGCGCGTATTCGAACCGGCTGAGATCCAGCCTGCCCTGCGCAAGGCTCAGGAACTGATCGAAGAGTTCAAGGTGCCAGTGATCGTCGAGATCATCCTGGAGCGCGTGACCAACATTTCCATGGGTACCGAGATCAACGCCGTCAACGAATTCGAAGACCTGGCGCTGGTCGGTAACGACGCACCGACGGCGATTTCGTTGCTCGATTAACTGTTGACCGCTCCCTTTGTAGGAGCCGGCTTGCTGGCGATAGCGGTGTGTCAGACACATCTAAGTCGATTGATTCACCGCCATCGCCAGCAAGCCGGCTCCTACGGGGGACACTCAAAAATTTACGGGAGACCACCATGCCGCGTTTCGCAGCCAACCTGTCCATGCTGTTCACCGAACAGGACTTTCTTGCCCGTTTCGAAGCGGCCGCCAAGGCCGGCTTCAGTGGTGTCGAATACCTGTTCCCGTACGACTTCAGCTCCGCCGAAATCAAGGCCAAGCTCGACGCCAACGGTCTGACCCAAGTGCTGTTCAACCTGCCGGCCGGTGACTGGGCCAAGGGCGAGCGCGGTATCGCGTGCCTGCCGGATCGAGTCGAAGAGTTCCGTGCCGGTGTCGACCTGGCTATCGCTTACGCGCAAGTACTGGGCAACACCCAGGTCAACTGCCTGGCCGGTATTCGTCCGCAGGGCTTTGACGATGCCACCGTGGAGAAAACCTTCGTCGCCAACCTCAAGTACGCCGCCGACAAGCTGCAAGCGGCGGGCATCAAACTGGTGATGGAAGCGATCAACACCCGTGACATTCCAGGCTTTTACCTGAACAACACCGCGCAAGCCCTGTCGATTCGCGAGCAGGTCGGCAGCGCCAACCTGTTCCTGCAATACGACATCTACCACATGCAAATCATGGAAGGCGATCTGGCCCGCACCCTGCAATCGCACCTGGGCGAGATCAACCACGTGCAGCTCGCGGACAACCCGGGGCGCAACGAACCAGGCACCGGCGAAATCAACTACCGCTTCCTGTTCGAACACCTGGACCGCATCGGTTACCAGGGCTGGGTCGGTTGCGAATACAAACCGCTGACCACCACCGAAGCCGGCCTGGGCTGGTTGAAAACCCATAACGCAATCTAACACGCCCCCCTGTAGGAGCCGGCTTGCTGGCGATCCAGGCAACTCGGTCTGTCATGCACACCGCAGCGACGCCATCGCCAGCAAGCCGGCTCCTACAAAGGTCGTCCCCAATTTGTTTGAAGCTGCAATAAAAACAAGAGGATTTTCTCATGGCTAAAATCGGATTTATCGGCACCGGCATCATGGGCCACCCAATGGCGTTGAACCTGCAGAAAGCCGGTCACAGCCTGTTCCTGTCGGCGCACCACGACGCCGCCCCTGCCGACCTGGTTGCCGGTGGCGCCGTTGCCCTGGCGAACCCGAAAGAAGTCGCCCAGGAAGCCGAATTCATCATCGTCATGGTCCCGGATACCCCGCAGGTCGAAGACGTGCTGTTCCGTGCCGATGGCGTTGCCGCCGGTGTTGGCAAAGGCAAAGTGGTGATCGACATGAGCTCGATCTCGCCAACCGCCACCAAGGCTTTCGCGGCCCGGGTCAACGAAAAAGGCGCGCAATACCTCGACGCCCCGGTTTCCGGTGGTGAAGTCGGCGCCAAGGCTGCGACCCTGAGCATCATGGTCGGCGGCGATGCCGACGCTTTCGAACGCGCCCTGCCATTGTTCCAGGCCATGGGCAAGAACATCACCCTGGTCGGTGGCAACGGCGACGGTCAGACCGCCAAGGTGGCCAACCAGATCATCGTGGCCCTGAACATCCAGGCCGTGGCCGAAGCCCTGCTGTTCGCTTCGAAAAACGGTGCCGATCCGGCCAAGGTGCGTGAAGCACTGATGGGCGGTTTCGCCTCCTCGAAGATCCTCGAAGTGCACGGCGAGCGCATGATCAAGGGCACCTTCGATCCAGGTTTCCGCATCAGCCTGCACCAGAAGGACCTGAACCTGGCCCTGCAAGGCGCCAAGGAGCTGAACATCAACCTGCCGAATACCGCCAACACCCAGCAAGTGTTCAGCACCTGCGCGGCCATCGGCGGCAGCAACTGGGACCACTCGGCACTGATCAAGGGCCTGGAACACATGGCGAACTTCTCGATTCGCGACAAGAAGTAAGCCCTGCCCCAACCGCATCAAACCTGTGGGAGCAAGACTGTGGCGAGGGGGCTTGCCCCCGCTGGGCTGCGAAGCGGCCCCAAAATCTCTTGAACACCAAAGATTTTGTGAGTGCTGCGCACTCAAACGGGGGCAAGCCCCCTCGCCACACAAGCCCGCTTCCACAGAAACCCGAATTGCCCTTCAAATAACAAGAATTCCGGGAGCCCGCCATGTCGGTCGATCCGCAACAATTGCTGCGCGAGCTGTTTGCCACAGCCATCGACGCGGCGCATCCGCAACAAGTTCTCGAAGCCCACCTGCCCGCCGATCGCAGCGGTCGCGTGATCGTCATCGGTGCCGGCAAAGCTGCTGCCGCCATGGCCCAGGTGGTCGAGCGCTGCTGGCAGGGTGAAGTATCCGGCCTGGTCGTGACCCGCTACGGTCACGGCGCCCCGTGCGAAAAAATCGAAGTGGTCGAAGCCGCGCATCCGGTGCCGGACGCCGCCGGCCTGGCCGTGGCCAAGCGTGTGCTGGAACTGGTCAGCGACCTCAGCGAAAACGACCGCGTGATCTTCCTGCTCTCCGGCGGCGGCTCTGCCCTGCTGGCACTGCCGGCCGAAGGCATCACCCTGGCCGACAAGCAGTCGATCAACAAAGCCCTGCTCAAGTCCGGCGCCACCATTGGCGAGATGAACTGCGTGCGCAAGCACCTCTCGGCGATCAAGGGCGGCCGCCTGGGCAAAGCCTGTTGGCCGGCCACCGTCTACACCTACGCGATTTCCGATGTACCGGGCGACCTCGCCACGGTCATTGCCTCCGGCCCTACCGTGGCCGACCCGAGCACCTCGGCCGAAGCCCTGGCGATCCTCAAGCGCTACGCCATCGAAGTTCCGGCCTCGGTGCGCACCTGGCTGCAAAGCCCCGAGTCGGAGACCGTCAAACCCGGCGATCCGAGCCTGGCCCGCAGTCATTTCCAGTTGATCGCCCGCCCGCAGCAATCCCTTGAAGCGGCGGCGGTGAAATGCCGTCAGGCCGGGTTCAGTCCGCTGATCCTCGGCGACCTGGAGGGCGAATCCCGCGAAGTGGCAAAAGTCCACGCCGGCATCGCACGACAAATCGTCCTGCACGGCCAGCCGCTGGCGGCACCCTGCGTGATTCTCTCGGGTGGCGAAACCACCGTGACCGTACGCGGCAATGGCCGTGGCGGGCGCAACGCCGAGTTCCTGCTCAGCCTGACCGACAGCCTCAAGGGCCTGCCCGGCGTCTACGCGCTGGCCGGCGACACCGATGGCATCGACGGCTCCGAAGACAACGCCGGCGCGATCATGACCCCGGACAGCTACGCCCGCGCCGCTGCGCTGGGTTTGAGCGCCAGCGACGAGTTGGACAACAACAATGGCTACGGCTACTTCGAGGCACTCGACGCGCTGATCGTCACCGAGCCGACCCGTACCAACGTCAACGACTTCCGCGCCATTCTGATCCTTGAGAGCACTAAACATGACGCCTGATAAAAAGGTCAAAATCCTCGCCACCCTGGGTCCTGCCATCGACGGCATCGACGACATCCGTGAGCTGGTGCTGGCCGGGGTCAATATCTTCCGCCTGAACTTCAGCCATGGCGATCACGCCGACCACGCCCAGCGTTTCCAGTGGATACGGGAAGTCGAGCGCCAGCTGAATTATCCATTGGGCATTCTGATGGACCTGCAAGGTCCGAAACTGCGGGTCGGCAAGTTTGCCGAAGGCAAGGTGCAACTGGTGCGCGGCCAGGCCTTGCGCCTGGACCTGGATGCCACGCCGGGCGATGAGCGCCGGGTCAACCTGCCGCATCCGGAAATCATCGCCGCGCTGGAACCCGGCATGGACCTGCTGTTGGACGACGGCAAATTGCGCCTGCGGGTAGTGACCAAGTACGCCGACGCCATTGACACCACCGTGCTCAATGGCGGCGAACTGTCGGACCGCAAAGGCGTGAACGTACCGCAAGCGGTGCTCGACCTGAGCCCGCTGACCGCCAAGGATCGCCGCGACCTGACCTTCGGCCTGGAACTCGGTGTGGACTGGGTGGCGCTGTCGTTCGTGCAACGTCCGGACGACATCCGCGAAGCCCGCAGCCTGATCGGTGACAAGGCGTTCCTGATGGCCAAGATCGAGAAGCCGTCGGCCGTTGAACAACTGCGCGAGATCGCCGAATTGAGCGACGCGATCATGGTCGCCCGTGGTGACCTGGGCGTGGAAGTGCCGGCCGAAAGCGTGCCGCAGATTCAGAAAAACATCATTAGCACCTGCCGTCAGCTCGGTAAACCGGTGGTGGTGGCGACGCAGATGCTGGAATCGATGCGCTTCTCACCGGCACCCACCCGCGCTGAAGTCACCGATGTCGCCAACGCGGTCGCCGAAGGTGCGGACGCGGTGATGCTGTCGGCGGAAACCGCGTCCGGCGAGTACCCGCTCGAAGCTGTGCAGATGATGAGCAAAATCATCCGCCAGGTGGAAAACGGTCCGGACTATCAGACCCAACTCGACGTCAGCCGGCCGAAGGCCGAGGCGACCGTTTCCGACGCGATCAGTTGCGCCATTCGCCGCATCAGCAACGTGCTGCCGGTGGCGGTGCTGGTCAACTACAGCGAGTCAGGCACGTCGAGCTTGCGGGCCGCGCGGGAGCGGCCGACCGTGCCGATCCTCAACCTGACACCGAACCTGCAAACCGCCCGTCGCCTGACCGTGGCCTGGGGCGTGCACTCGGTGGTCAACGATCGCCTGCGCCAGGTTGACGAAGTCTGCTCCACAGCGCTGGAGATCGCCCAGGCCCAGGGCATGGCGCAGCGTGGCGACACCTTATTGATCACCGCCGGTGTGCCCTTTGGGCAGCCGGGATCGACTAACTCTTTGCGTATTGAAACGCTGATTTAAAGAACCGCTTTTGTGGCGAGGGGGCTTGCCCCCGTTCGACTGCGTAGCAGTCGTCTTTCGGCATGACGGGTTCCACAGAGAAACCGCATTCACCGGATTTGGGGCCGCTTCGCGACCCAACGGGGGCAAGCCCTCTCGCCACAGACTTTTGCAAGACCATGGCTTTTCCTACTGCCCCCAGACCTCATCATGCCTGCCAACCATTTCAACACCCACTGCCCCGACTGGGCCGAAGCGATGCTCAACGGCTTCAGCCAGATCTTTCTCCAGCGCAATCCGCTGTGCGGCCTGCTGTGCCTGTCGGCCATTTTGTTCACCGCGCCCGCCCTGCTCGGCGGCGCCTTGCTCGGCGGTGTCGCCGGGCTGCTCACCGCGCAACGCCGCAACTATGCCAAGGCTGATCGTCAGGCCGGGCTATACAGCTACAACGGCGTGCTGCTCGGTCTGTTGCTGAGCCTGTATTTCCCCTGGTCGGCGATGATGCCGCCGCTGATTCTGGCCGCCGGTGGCCTGAGCGCGATGATCACCCAGCAGTGGCTCAAGCGCGTCCGGTTCAGCCAATGCCTGCCCGCCTACACCGCCCCCTTCGTTGGACTGGGCTGGTTGCTGCTGTGCTTCGCCACGCCCTCGACAGAGGCGCACTTGATCGAAGTCAGCACGCTGAACATGCTGGCCGCGCCACTCAAAGGTATTGGTCAGGTGATGTTCCTGGGGCATCCACTGGCCGGTGCGATGATTGCCGCCGGTTTGCTGATCGCCGATCGCCGCGCCTTCTGCTGGGCAATGCTGGCGTCTGTCGCGGGCATGGGCTGGAGCCTGCTGCACCATGACTTCTACACCGCATTGCTCGGCCTCGGTGGCTATAACGCCGTACTCGCCGCCCTCGCCTTCAGCTCGCAGCGTCGCCAACCGTGGCTGCCGCTGGTTGGCATCGGCCTGGCGCTGTTGCTGACGCCTGTGTTTGCCGCCATCGGCCTGCCCACGCTGACCGCACCGTTCATTCTTGCCGGCTGGCTGATCCGCTGCGCTGTGCAAATGCTCGGCAAGGCCACGGTCGAAAGCGCGCCTTGCGCTACCGGGGAGAATCAACCTAGGCTGCGCTGATCATTGAGTCAGGCGTTATCCATGGACAGCAGCAAACACTGGCGTGAAGACCTTTACGTCATGATTTTCCAGACCGACACCCAGGCGGGTCGGCGCTTCGACGGCATCCTGCTGTTGATCATCCTCGCCAGCCTGGTGATCGTGATGCTCGACAGCATCGACAGCATTCACCGCAACTACGCCGATGTACTCGCCTATATCGAGTGGGGTTTCACGGTGATCTTCCTCGGCGAGTACATCCTGCGCCTGTATTGCTCGCCCAAGCCCCTGCGCTACGCCTTCAGTTTCTATGGGCTGGTGGACCTGCTGGCCATCGTGCCCGGCATCCTCGCGCTGTATTACGCCGATGCGCAGTACCTGCTGATCATCCGCATCATCCGGATGCTGCGGATTTTCCGCGTACTCAAGCTCAGCCCGTACCTCAAGCAAGCCAATTACCTGATGTCGGCGCTGCGCGGCAGCAAGCAGAAGATCGTGGTATTCCTGGTCAGTGTCTGCACTCTGGTGACGGTGTTCGGCACGCTGATGTATGTGATCGAAGGCCCGGAACACGGTTTCACCAGCATTCCCAAAGGCATTTATTGGGCGATCGTGACCCTGACCACCGTAGGCTTCGGCGACATCGTTCCGAAAACGCCGCTGGGCCAGGTGATTTCGTCGCTGGTGATGATCACCGGTTACTCGATCATCGCCGTGCCAACCGGCATTTTCACCGCTGAACTGGCCAACGCCATGCGCGGCGATCAACTTCAACACGACTGCCCGGTGTGCAAGAAAAACAGTCACGAACACGGCGCCGCGTTCTGCTCCCGTTGCGGCAATGCACTGTTCAAAAAACTGGAATAAGCAAAGAGCTTTTTAATCTTTAAGGGACTATGCGAGCCCAGTTATAGTCGCTGGCAAAATGCCCCATCTTTTAAATAGAACAAGGATTGCGCAGTGAAAAAACTCTTTGGCGCCTCTCTTCTGGCCGCTGGCCTGGCACTGACCAGCGTGGCTCAAGCCGCACCGACCCTGCTCAACGTTTCCTACGACGTGATGCGCGACTTCTACAAGGACTACAACACTGCGTTCCAGAAACACTGGCAAGCCGAGCGCAACGAAAACATCACTCTGCAAATGTCCTTCGGCGGCTCCAGCAAACAGGCGCGCTCGGTGATCGACGGCCTGCCGGCCGATGTCATCACCATGAACATGGCCACCGACATCAACGCCCTGGCAGACAACGGCAAACTGGTGCCGGACAACTGGGTCACACGCCTGCCGAACAACAGCGCGCCATTCACCTCGGCCACCGTATTCATCGTGCGCAAAGGCAACCCGAAAGCCCTGAAAGACTGGCCGGACCTGCTCAAGGACGGCGTTCAGGTCATCGTCCCGAACCCGAAAACCTCTGGTAACGGCCGCTACACCTACCTCTCGGCCTGGGGCTACGTGCTGAAAAACGGCGGTGACGAGAACAAGGCCAAAGACTTCGTCGGCAAGCTGTTCAAGCAAGCGCCGGTACTCGACACCGGTGGTCGTGCCGCCACCACCACCTTCATGACCAACCAGATCGGCGACGTGCTGGTGACCTTCGAGAACGAAGCAGAAATGATCGCCCGCGAGTTCGGCCGTGATCAGTTCGAAGTCATCTACCCAAGCGTTTCCGCCGAAGCCGAACCACCGGTATCGGTGGTCGACAAGACCGTCGACAAGAAAGGCACCCGCGCCGCCGCCGAGGAATACCTGAAGTACCTGTGGTCGCCGGAAGGTCAGGAGATTGCTGCGGCGAACTACCTGCGCCCGCGTGACCCGGCCGTGCTGGCCAAGTACACCGACCGCTTCCCGAAAGTGGACTTCCTGTCGGTCGAGAAGACCTTCGGTGACTGGCGCACCGTACAGAAGACCCACTTCAATGATGGCGGGGTTTTCGATCAGATCTACAGCGGTCAGTAATGACTGGGCGGTAACGAAAAAGGCGACCTGCGGAGGTCGCCTTTTTTATGGGTACAACACCTATCCATTGTAGGAGCGAGCTTGCTCGCGAAAATCGTCAACGATAACGCGTAAGCCCAGATGACCAGCGGCGCTCTTGATTTTTTCGCGAGCAAGCTCGCGCCTACAGGGATCGGTAGTTGTTCAGCTCAAGTTGCCGCAGAAAATGGCCTGGTGACCGTCAGCCGGGCTTTCACGCACCACCAAGGCGTAGCCACCGGCTCGCAGGGTCTCGACGGCGACTGGTGCGCTCTTCCAGAAGTACTGGTGCGAGGCCGCAGAATAGAACCGCGCATTGGGTCCGTCGTTCATGTCATAGGCCGGTTTCGCACCCAGGTTCTCGCAGCTGCCCGGATAGATGTAAGCCATCAAGCGCCCCGGCAGCGCGCTGCCCATGGGCTCGCCACTGACTGCAAACCAGAACACGGTGTCCTGCCCGCTGGGCATCATGATCGGCCGGCCAATATTCCCGGCATTGATCGAGGTGCCATTCAGGGGAACGTTGGTGACTTGGCTGTCAGGCACTGTCGAACAGCCACAGAGCCCGCCGATCGCTACGACTAACGCCAGCGAAGATACGACTTTCATCGTGATACTCCCGCTTGTAAGGACACATTGAAGTGATCCCCCCTGTAGATTCTAGCTGTCGGGGCCATACGGGTTTTTCTTCGGATGGCCGGTTGCCACTCGCTGGCTACATCGGCGGGAAAACGTGGACCTCCAAGGCCTTGAGGGAGCCATCCTCCTGAGGAATAGCCGCTGAGCCGATGTAGCTGCAGGGCTTGATGTCTTCGATGTTGGCCAGGGTCACGGCGCGGACCTTGGTGTCATTGGTCAGATGGATCACCACGTTGTCGCCGCTGTTGGCATGGACTTTCAAAACGTCCGGGCTGACGCCCGTAATCTCGCCACGCACACCAATGCGCGTGCCCGGTGCATCCTCGGCCTGAGCCAGGCCAGCGCTGAAGACGCTGAGCAAGGTGGCGACTGAAACCCAGCGAATCAGCTGACGAAACTTCACCTTCATGGAGCGGCCCTCCGGTTTTGACACATGGAGAGAGAACATAAGCACGCTATCGAAGCAGATGTAAGTGAATGTATCATTCACCCTTGATGTTCTGACGCAAGGCAGTTCGGCGGACGACGCACGCGTCCGCCAGTCATTCCGCAATGGAATGAGTGCTATCACTCCAATCCCGCTTCCGCCGATTCAGTCAGCCCATTAGCCTGCGCGCATTCCTTTCCGTACAACGAGACCCGTTATGAACCCAGCGACCCAGGTGCCCCACGGCACCGCGACAATGACCCGAGGCATGGTGCTGCTGTTCGCCTTCTGCTGTGGCGCCATTGTCGCCAACATCTACTACGCCCAGCCGATCATCGGCCTGATCGCCCCCGACATTGGCCTGACCAACACCATGGCCAGCCTGATCGTGTCCCTGACCCAGATCGGCTATGCGCTGGGGCTGTTCTTCCTGGTGCCGCTGGGGGATCTGCTGGAAAACCGCCGGTTGATGATCATCACCACGCTGGTGGCAATCGCCAGCCTGCTGGGTGCGGCGTTTACCGATCAGCCGAACGTGTTTTTGCTGATTTCGCTGTTGGTGGGATTCAGTTCGGTTTCGGTGCAGATCCTGATTCCACTGGCCGCGCACCTGGCGCCGGAAGAGACCCGTGGCCGCGTGGTGGGCGGGATCATGGGCGGTTTGTTGCTCGGCATTCTGCTGGCCCGGCCGGTGTCCAGCGTGGTGGCCGACCACTTCGGCTGGCGGGCGATGTTCATGATTGCCGCCGTGTTGATGGCGGCCATCAGCATCGTGCTGGCCGTGACCATTCCCAAGCGTGAGCCTGATCACAGTGCTTCCTACGGCCAGTTGCTGGGTTCGCTGTGGACGCTATTGCGCAAACAACCGGTGCTGCGTCAGCGGGCGTTTTACCAGGGTTGCATGTTTGCCACCTTCAGCCTGTTCTGGACCGCCGTGCCGCTGGAACTGGCGCGCAATCACGGTTTATCGCAAAGTGAGATCGCGATCTTCGCGCTGGTGGGCGCGATCGGCGCCATTGCCGCGCCCATTGCCGGTCGCCTGGCCGATGCGGGTCACACCCGCATCGCGTCCTTGCTGGCGCTGCTGTTCGCCAGCCTGAGTTTCCTGCCGGCGTTTATCCATCCCGCGTACAGCGTCATCGGCCTGGCCATCACCGGCGTGGTGCTCGACTTCTGCGTGCAGATGAACATGGTCCTCGGCCAGCGTGCGGTGTACGCCCTCGACGGCAAAAGCCGCAGCCGCCTGAATGCGCTGTACATGACCAGCATCTTCATCGGCGGCGCCTTCGGCTCTTCGGTGGCCAGCGCTGTGTACGAACACGGCGGCTGGTTGTGGATCGTGATCGTCGGCAGCGCATTTCCGCTGCTGGCGTTGCTGCGGTTCCTGAGTGTTTCGCAGAAGGCTTCGTTGGCGACAGCGTAAGTTTTAAAGCATCGTCGGATCGCCGCCCGGGAGCAGGCTCGCTCACAGGTTACTTGCAAACCTTGTGTGCGAGCCTGCGCGCGAAAGCCTCTGGCGCCTCCTGTTTATTGCCGAACCAGCTTCTCCATCGCCGCATCCGCCAGAAAGGAGGAGCGGCTTTTGACATTGTGCTCGCGCACATAGCGATCGATGCGCTGGATCACATAGCCGGGCAGCGTGACGTTGACCTTCTCGGTCTTGCCCATGTATGGCGAGATGTCCAGGTCCAGCATGCCCCAGCCCATGTCGGCGAATTCCGGATTGCCGCGGTGCAATGCCGCCGAAGTCGGCATCGGAATCGTATCGCCGTCCGCCGCCATCTCCTGCAACATGATGTGGGCAATTTCGACGGCTGCGTTGTAAGCCTCTTCAAAGGTATCCCCGGCGGTCACCGCGCCTGGAATATCGGGGATCTGGATACCGATGGCGGTGTTCTCGTCGCCCCATTCGATACAAATTGGATATTGCATTATGGATCTCCTATGTAACTGGCTGGCGGGCAGTAAAGCCCGGCTCGCCGCCTGATGCTCTTGACCGTCCCGATCGGTAAATCCTTTTGATGACTGCCAGTGACCCGGTCCAGGGTCCAACCCGCTTCCACCAACTCCTTGATCAATAGCCTGCTCTGCACCACCAGCCTCCTTGCTTGGCAAAAACAAAAAATAACCCTAGAGTTATCTTTACTCAAGCATACAATCCCGGAGCGCGACGCTTGGTTGTTTTACAGAGTGTGATGTAAGGCCCTGATGAAAGCCCTTTCATTCCCGATTACACTCAGCGCCCAGAGCCTGAAGCGATGCTGGATGCGATTCGCGGCTGACCCGTTCAGTCCAAGTGCCGCCCGGCCGGCGGTATGCCCTCACAAGGAGTTGTCATGACCCGACGTACCTTTCTCATCACCGGCGCCAGCAAGGGCATTGGCCGGGCGGTGGCCGAGCATCTGGACCGGGCCGGTCATCGCGTGGTGGGCATTGCCCGCAAGCCCGACCTGACATTCCCCGGCATTCTGTTTCCGCTGGACCTGAGCGACCGGACACTGGCCAGGGAAGTACTGGAGGACCTGGCCCAAACGTACGAGTTCGACGGATTGGTGAACAACGTCGGCCTGGTGCGCCCGCAAGCGCTCGGGGAAATCGATCTGGATACCTTCGACGACGTCATGCGGGTCAATCTGCATTCGGCCTTGCAGGCCACCCAAGCGCTGTTGCCGAACATGCGCGCCAAGGGTTGGGGCCGGGTAGTGAACATTTCCAGCCTGACGGTGCTCGGGATTGCCCAGCGCACGGCTTATGCGGCGGCCAAGGCGGCGCTGGTCAGCTTCACCCGCTCGTGGGCGCTGGAACTGGCGCAAAGCGGTGTCACTGTGAATGCGGTGGCGCCGGGACCGACCGAAACCGAACTGTTCCGCGCCAACAACCCGCCGGGCAGTGAAGGTGAAGCGCGGTATCTGGCCAGCGTGCCAATGGGGCGCCTGGGGCAGCCCCAGGAAATTGCCTCGGCGATTACGTTTCTGCTGTCGGAGCAGAGCGGGTTCATCACCGGGCAAACACTGTTTGTCGATGGCGGTGCGTCAGTGGGTAAAGCGGCATTCTGACTGTCGCCACCTATCCCTTGTGGGAGCGAGCCTGCTCGCGATGGCGGCATGACAAACAGCATCAATGTTGAATGTTAGACCGCTATCGCGAGCAGGCTCGCTCCCACAGGGGGCTTCCGTTAACCTCCGGTTTTTTTGCACAAGGACCTGCCAATGGACCGCCTCGGCGCAATGGAAACCTTCGTCTGTGTGGTGGAAACCGGCTCGTTTTCCGCAGCGGCCCGGCGCCTGAACATCGGCCAGCCGGCCGTGTCGAAAACCATCGCGCAACTCGAATCGCGGTTGGCGGTACGCCTGTTGCTGCGCTCGACCCGGGGCCTGACGCCCACCGAGGCCGGGCTGGCCTTTTTCGAACGGGCCAGGCGCGCCATCGAAGAAGCCGACGAGGCCGATAACGCCGCGCGCGGTACCGCCGGCGGGCTGAGCGGCAACCTGCGCATCTGCGCGGCGGTCACCTTCGGTCGGCTGCACATCGTTCCGCACCTGGGGCCTTTCCTTGAGCAAAACCCGGAACTGAACATCGACCTGATGCTCGATGATCGCAACGTCAATCTGGTGGAAGAAGGCGTCGACATCGCCCTGCGCATGGGCGTGCTGAGCGACTCGGGGCTGACCGCCCGCAAGATCGCCGAATGCCGGCGCATGGTGCTGGGCACACCGGCGTACTTCGCAAAACACGGCGAGCCCACCTGCCCCGCCGACCTGTGCAGGCATCAGGCGATCGTCTACTCCCTCGGTGGTGGCTCAAACTGGCAATTCAACAAGGCCGGCGAAGAGCAATCGGTGATCATCAGCGGCCGGATCCGCGTCAACGCCGCCGAGGGTTTGCGTGAAGCCGTGCTGGCCCACCAAGGGCTGACCATGGCATCCGAATGGATGTTCGCGCCGGAACTGGCCGACGGTTCAGTCCGGGAAGTGATGAAGGACTGGACACTGCCGAACCTGGACCTGTGGGCTGTTTTCCCCACTGGGAGAATGGCCAGTGCCAAGGCTCGGGTGTTTGTGGAGTATGTGCAGGGGTTGCTGGCCAGGAAGGCCTGACAGGCCGCTAAATCAAGGTCAAAAGACCGTAGGCTGCGCCAATTCCTGCAGTGACCGAGCATGAACGTCATTGCTCGTATTCGTTCCCGCCAGCGTCAAACGCAGGGACTTGCACGTCAATGCAGGCCAGCAAACGCTGGACCGTATGCTCAAGCGCCCCGGAGTTGTCGAGCAGGAGCACGGCCGGGTCTTGCGCCAGCAGTTGCTCGTTGAATCGGGCATTGCGTGCCAAACGCTGATCGATCTCGATCAGCGACTCACGCCCGCGCGCCAGCAGTCGTTGACGCAACACAGCCTGGTCCACGGTCAACAACAGGACCAACACATTCGGATAGCGCAGGCGCGTATTCTGCAAATGCCCCCGGGAGCCATTGATCAGTACGTCGTGCCCGGCGGCCAGCCAATCGTCAATTTCCCGCGGGATGCCGTAGGACAACCCGTTGGCGTGCCAGCTCAGGGCAAACGCGCCCAGGGCCTGCATATCGGCGAACTGCTGCGCACTGACGCCCAGCGCCGCTTCGCCCACGGCTTCGGCCGATCGCGTGATGACCCGCCGCACGATGCGGCAGCCCCGTTCGGCCAACCTCGTTCGCGCGGCATCCAATAGGCTGTCCTTGCCCGAACCTGAAGGTCCGATGAGATAGATCAACCTGCCCGCCACCAGACCACCCTCTTCACGTGTCGCCATTCTTGCTGGACCACCGGGTAATCGTCGCCAACCTCCGGCAGTCGGATCTGCGCCGGCCACGTTACCCGAGTACGATCCGCCGCGCACGATGTTCGGTGCGGCTCCACTGACAAAATCGTGGATACAACACCGACTGCCGGTGAGAAAAACATCATCCTGTGGGAGCGAGCCTGCTCGCGATAGCAGTGAGACAGCCAGCATTGAGGGTGACTGACACTCAGTCATCGCGAGCCATCGAGCGTCGACCGGATGCTCCTACAGGGTTTTGTGTTGAGCTCGCTTAACATGGGCTCCACCGCGGAAATTTCAACGGCCACAAAAAAGGCAACCCAACGGTCACCTTTTTGCCTTACTGCCCGAATTGCCGCCCCAGGCCACCCGGCACACCGTGGATATCCGTATCTTCCCACGGCCCGTTCGGACTGATCGACCGGCTCCAGCCGTTATCCCAGCGGTAATAGGTACGCTGGCGATAAAAGGTATTGGGCTGGTCATCCAGCACATACACCCCAAGCTTCTGGTCCCAATGGCTGTTACCCCCCGGTGGCGGCGCGAAGCTGGCTGAGGTGCGTGGCAACGGCTTGGAGGGCTTGGCCGGGATGGTCGGCTTGCTCGGCACAGGCGACGTCGATGGCGTCGGACGCGGCTGTGACGGCGGGAACGGTGGCGGTGCCTGATGTTCCGTTGGTTGCTGGACCGCACAAGCGCTTAACCCCATAACGACGCTGAGCAGGGTGATACGAGCGAATGCGGTCATGATTGCGTTTTCCTGTTATTTGTCCGGGCTGTCGATGATCAGTGTCTGCGGCGCGGTGGTGCTGCTGGCCAGGGGCTGGCTGCGACCGATCCACTCGCCGGCAGTCGGTTTGCCAGCACGGGAAATGCGCGCAACCAGTTGGACTTCAGGGAAGTTCGACAGTTTCAATTGCGGCATCATCGCGTCGGCATCACCCAGTTCGACAGTCACCGGCAGATCAGCCACGGTCATGCGCTTGACCGCCAGCGGGGCCGGAGGTCCGGAGATCGCACGGGCGAAGATGAACACGCTGTCACCCGGCTGGACCTTGCCTTTCAAATCCGCAGCCAGATCGACGCTGACCTTGAGCAACGCCGAGGCCTTGGCCGCCGGTGCTTGCGCAACCTTGCCGCCACTGGCCACCAGTTTCTCCGTAGCCCGGGTGATCCCGCCTTGCAACGCCTCGCGGGATTTGTCGTCTGGCGGCAACTGCGCCAACAGGCGATTCCAATAGTCGATGGCGTCCTGATAACGCTCGCCTTCAAACGCGGCGATGCCAAGCAGTCCGAGGCTGGTGACTTCTTTCGGATCAGCCTTGAGCGCTTCGTCGGTCAGGGCCTGGACCTTGTCCGACCACTTCTTACCATCAGCGAAATACTGAGCCTGGGCCCATTGACCGAGCAGCTCCGGCTGACGACCGGCCAGGTTCACCGTGCGTTCGAACATCTTCGCCGCGTCCGCCGGGCGATCCTGAGCCATATAGGTTCGGCCGAGGAAGTACATGCCTTCGGCGGAATCCGGTTGAGCGGCGACCACACGCTCCAGGCGCTGGGTCATCTCTTCCATCGACTTGGGTGCCTGGGAGAACTCACGGGTCAGTTCGACCTTGTCGCTGGCGCCGTAATGCATGTACAGCCCCAGGCCCAGCACCGGCACCAGAACGGCCGCCAGCAACGGCAAGGGCTTGCCCAGACGCGATACCCGCGGCGCTTCGACGCCCTCGGTGTCCGCCAGCAACTCTCGAGCGGCTTCGGCGCGACCGGCGTCCATTTGCGCCGCATCGAGCACGCCCTCTTCCTGCTGAGTCTGCAACTCAGCCACGCGCTCCTGATACAGCGCGACGTTGAGGGCGGTACGATCCTCTTCGCGCTGGGCGCGACGGCTGCGCAGAACCGGAATCAACAGAAAACTCAGGGCAACCAGAAGCAGCAGACCTGCAGCGAGCCAGAAATCAATCATTCTTGGTTTTATCCAACAGGTGGTCGAGGCGCGAGCGCTCCTCGGCAGACAGCGAGCCCGGGGTGTCGGCGCGTTGCACACGACGACGGCGGACAATCACCGCGATGATCACGACACCGCCCAGCAGCAGGCCGGCGGGGCCGAACCAGAGCAAGGCGGTCTTGGCGTTCAGGGCCGGTTTGTAGCGGACGAAATCACCGTAGCGATCAACCATGAAGTCGATGATCTGCTGGTTGTCCTTGCCCTCGCCGAGCATGCGGAAAATCTCTTTGCGCAGGTCGGCGGCAATCGGTGCGTTGGAATCGGCGATGTCCTGATTCTGGCACTTGGGGCAACGCAGCTCCTTGGTCAGCTCGCGAAAACGCTCGCGATCCCCTTCCTTGGCGAATTCGTAGGTGTCGATCGCGGCGTGGGCCACGCCCGCCAGGCTCAAGCCCAGAACAGCGGCAGCTATCCAGCGCTTCATGGCTTGGCCTCGTCGACCAGTGCCTGATACTTGGCCGCCAGTTTTTCGCGCCAGACCTGTTCGTCGATCACGCCGACAAACTTGTCGCGGATGATGCCCTTGGCGTCGATGAAAAAGGTTTCCGGTGCGCCGTACACGCCGAGGTTCAGGCCCAGCGAGCCTTCATCGTCACGAATGTCCAGCACATACGGATTGTGGAAGTCCGTCAGCCACTTCAAGGCATCGGCGTTGGTGTCTTTGTAGTTGATGCCGTAGATCACCACGCCCTGCTGGGCCAGCTTGTTCAACACCGGGTGCTCGACCCGGCAGGAAATGCACCAGGTGCCCCAGACGTTGACCAGTGCCGGTTTGCCCAGAATGTCAGCCTTGCTCAGCGTCTTGTCGCCCTGCACTGACGGCAGGGAAAACTCCGGGAACGGCTTGTTGATCATCGCCGAGGGCAACTCGGCCGGATCCAGGTACAACCCACGGTAAAGGAATACAGCGACCACCAGAAAAATCGCCAGTGGCAACAACATCAACCAACGCTTCATGCAGTGGCTCCCGACATGCCCAGTGCTTCACGCACGCGGCTTTTGACCTTGACCCGATACCGCCGATCCAGCGCCGCCAGCAAGCCGCCTGCACCTGTCAGCAAACCGCCGAACCAGATCCAGCGCACGAACGGCTTGACGTGCACGCGCACGGCCCAGGCACCACTACCCAGCGGTTCGCCGAGGGCAACGTAGATATCGCGAGTGAAACCGGCGTCGATGCCGGCTTCGGTCATCACCGAGTTCTGCACGGTGTACAGGCGTTTTTCCGGGTGCAGCACGCTGACTTCCTTGCCGTCACGGATCACCCGCACGGTGCCCTTGTCGGAGGTGAAGTTCGGGCCTTCGAAGTGTTTGGCGCCTTCGAAGATGAAGTGATAACCGGCCAGGTCCATGGACTCGCCTGGCGCCAGGCGCAGGTCGCGCTCGGCACTGTTCTGGCTCGACAGCACCACGCCCAGCGCACACACGGCAATGCCCAGGTGCGCGACCTGCATGCCCCAATAGCTGCGGGTCAGGGTCGGCAAGCCTTTGATCAGGCCTTTGTGGCGGGTCTTGTCGAAGATGTCACGCACACCGGCCAGCAACACCCACGCGGCAAGCATGAAGGTCGCCAGCACGGCCCAGTTGAAATCGCCATAGGCGACGCCAGCCACCACGGCCATGGCCGCACTGCCCAGCAGCACCGGGGTGAGCATGCTCACCAGCCATTTCACCGGGGTGTCTTTCCAGCGCACGATCACGCCGACCGCCATCACCACCATCAGCAACCCCATCAACGGAATGAACAGCGCGTTGAAGTACGGCGGGCCGACCGACAGCTTCGCGCCAGTCATGGCGTCCAGAATCAGCGGGTACAAGGTGCCGAGCAGGATCATCGACGCCGCCACCACCAGCACCAGGTTGTTGCCCAGCAGCAAGGTTTCCCGGGACCAGAGGTTGAAGCCAACCTGGCTCTTGACCACCGGTGCGCGCAGGGCGAACAGCGTCAATGAACCACCGACCACGAACAGCAGGAAAATCAGGATGAACACGCCGCGTTCTGGATCGGACGCAAAGGCGTGCACCGAGGTCAGCACGCCGGAACGCACGAGGAAGGTCCCCAGCAGGCTCAAGGAGAACGCGGCGATGGCCAGCAGCACGGTCCAGCTCTTGAACACGCCACGTTTTTCCGTGACCGCCAACGAGTGAATCAGTGCGGTGCCCACCAGCCATGGCATGAATGAAGCGTTTTCCACCGGGTCCCAGAACCACCAGCCGCCCCAGCCGAGTTCGTAGTACGCCCACCACGAGCCGAGGGTGATGCCGATACCGAGGAACGCCCAGGCCACGATGGTCCACGGACGCGACCAGCGCGCCCATGCGGCGTCCAGGCGACCGCCCATCAGCGCGGCGATAGCGAAGGCGAAGGCCACCGAGAAACCGACGTAACCCATGTACAGCATCGGCGGGTGCACGATCAGGCCGATGTCTTGCAGCAGCGGGTTGAGGTCGGCACCGTCGCTGGGCATTTGCGGCAGGATGCGCTTGAACGGGTTGGAGGTCATGATCAGGAACAGCAGGAAACCGGTGCTGATCATGCCCATCACCGCCAGCACGCGGGCCAGCATGACCTGCGGCAACTGCCGGGAAAACACCGACACTGCGAAAGTCCAGCCGCCGAGGATCAAGGCCCACAACAGCAAGGAGCCTTCGTGGGCACCCCACACCGCGCTGAACTTGTAGTACCACGGCAAGGCGCTATTGGAGTTGTTGGCCACATAGGCCACTGAGAAGTCATCGACCATGAAGGCATAGGTCAGGCAACCGAAGGCAAACGCCAAAAAGGTGAACTGACCCCACGCGGCCGGCTGGGCCAGGCTCATCCACAGGCGGTCACCGCGCCAGGCACCGAGCAATGGCACCACGGCCTGGGCCAGGGCGAAGCACAGGGCCAGGATCATCGCCAGATGACCCAGTTCGGGAATAAAGATGCCGGATGTCATGGATCAACCCTCCTTTGCGGGCGTTGGAGCCGATTGACCGCTGTCTTTCAACGCCTTGGTCACTTCCGGCGGCATGTACTTCTCGTCGTGCTTGGCCAGCACTTCATCGGCCACCACCACGCCATCGGCATTGAGCTTGCCCAGGGCGACGATGCCCTGCCCCTCGCGGAACAGGTCCGGCAGGATGCCGCGATAGGTGATGGTCACGGATTTGTTGAAGTCGGTGACGACGAATTTCACGTCCAGCGAGTCGCCGGAGCGCTGCAAAGAACCGGCCTCGACCATGCCACCGGCACGGATGCGTGTGTCTTGCGGCGCTTCGCCGTTGGCGATCTGGGTGGGTGTGTAAAACAGGTTGATGTTCTGCTGCAGGGCGCTCAGGGCCAGGCCGACGGCAGCGCCGACCCCGACCAGGATCGCGAGAATAATGATAAGACGCTTTTTGCGCAGCGGATTCACTTGCCGTTCTCCCGGCGCAAACGACGCGCCTCTTGTTGCAGATACCGCTTGCGGGCCAGGATCGGCGCCGCCACGTTGAGGGCCAATACCGCCAGGCAGATGCCATAGGCTGACCAGACATACAGGCCATGATGGCCCATGGCGATGAAGTCGCCGAATGAAGCAAAACTCATCGAGCGACCTCCAGGCTGTTTTCCACTTCGGTCTTGACCCAACTGGCCCGGGCTTCGCGCTTGAGCACTTCAAGACGCATGCGCAGTAACAGGACCGCGCCGAAGAAACAGTAGAAACCCAGCGCCGTCAGCAGCAATGGCAGCCACATTTCGGCGGGCATCGCCGGTTTTTCGGTGAGGGTGAAGGTCGCGCCCTGGTGCAGGGTGTTCCACCACTCCACCGAGTACTTGATGATCGGAATGTTGATCACACCGACGATCGCCAACACCGCGCAGGCCTTGGCCGCGCTGTCACGATTGCTGATCGCGTTGCCCAGCGCAATGAGACCGAAGTACAGGAAAAGCAGGATAAGCATGGACGTTAGGCGTGCATCCCAGACCCACCACGAGCCCCATGTCGGCTTGCCCCAGATCGCCCCGGTGACCAACGCCACGGCGGTCATCCAGGCTCCGATGGGCGCCGCGCATTGCAGGGCGACGTCGGCCAGTTTCATTTTCCACACCAGCCCGACGATGCCGCACACGGCCAGCATCACGTAGATGGACTGCGCCAGCATGGCGGCCGGGACGTGGATATAGATGATGCGAAAGCTGTTGCCCTGCTGATAGTCCGGCGGCGCGAAGGCCAGGCCCCAGACCACGCCCACGCTGATCAGCAGCAACGCCGCGACGCTCAGCCAAGGCAGCATTTTGCCGCTGATACCGTAAAACCATTTGGGCGAGCCGAGCTTGTGAAACCACGTCCAGTTCATACTGTTTCCATCACGGTTGCTCTTTACTGTGAAGAGCTTGGGCCTTTACTGGTTATTTTTTAACCAGACCTCATTATTCGCCGACGCTGATCTTCAGGCCAGCAGCTATTGCAAAAGGTGTCAGGGTTATCGCCAGGGCGGTCAGGCTACCAAGCCACAGGAGATAACCGGTCGCCGGCATGCCCTGCAAGGCCGCCTGCAAGGCGCCACTGCCAAGGATCAACACCGGGATGTACAGCGGCAGAATCAGCAGTGCCAGTAACAAGCCACCGCGCTTCAAGCCCACGGTCAGTGCCGCACCCACCGCACCGAGCAGGCTCAGTACCGGTGTACCGAGCAGCAACGAAAGCAGCAACACCGGCAGACAGGCGGCAGGTAAACCAAGCATCAACGCCAGCAATGGTGCGAGCAAAACCAGTGCCAGGCCGGAAAAAGCCCAGTGTGCCAGCACTTTGGCCAATACCAGAAGAGCCAGGGGGTGCGGCGAAAGGACCCACTGTTCGAGCGATCCATCCTCGAAATCACTGCGGAAAAGCCCGTCCAGCGAGAGCAAGACCGATAAAAGTGCCGCGACCCAGACCAGTCCTGGAGACAAGGTTTGCAACAATTGAGACTCAGGTCCGACCGCCAGCGGGAACAGGGAAACCACGATGGCAAAGAACACCAGCGGATTGGCCAGCTCCGCCGGACGACGGAACAGCAGACGAGCCTCGCGGGCGACCAGCAGGCCGAAAACACTCATACGGCCCAGCTCCCCAGATCGATGTCGCGATAACCGGCCGGCGTCCGGCTCAGCGTGTGGTGGGTGGTCAACACCACCATGCCACCGCGTTCGCAGTGGCCGGCCAGATGCGATTCAAGCTGTGCCACGCCCTGCTTGTCGAGGGCGGTAAAGGGTTCATCGAGGATCCACAGCGGCGGGCTGTCCAGATACAGGCGCGCCAGCGCGACGCGGCGCTGTTGACCGGCAGACAGGGTGTGGCAAGGCACATCCTCGAATCCGCGCAGCCCGACGGCCGCCAGCGCCTGCCAGATTGCCTCATGGGTCGCCGGATGATGCAAGGCACATAGCCAGCTCAGGTTCTCTTCCGGCGTCAGCAAATCCTTGATCCCGGCCGCGTGGCCGATCCACAGCAGGTTGCGCGCCAGCTCAAAGCGTTGCTCGTTCAGCGGCTGGCCGTTGAGCAGCACCTGACCGGCGGTCGGCTGCATCAGCCCCGAGAGCAGGCGCAGCAGGCTGGTCTTGCCACTGCCGTTGGGGCCACTGATTTGCACCATTTCGCCACTGGCCAGTCTCAAATCGAGATTTTCGAAGAGCAGCCGAAGGTCTCGCTCGCAGGCAAGGGCAACGGTTTGCAGGACAGGACTGGTCAAGGGTTCACGGGCCTTATACGGTTCAAGTCGGCACTGGAGCGGCCGTTAAAGAGATGCAGCATAGATGCAATGACGTCTTGTTCTAGAGAGCTGCGTCAAACAATTGCAAAGTTTTCGCCATTTTTGGATACAACGGCGCGGCATTATACATGCCAGGCCTTACTCTAAAGAGTGCATTTTCCTCAGGTTGTGACCGCGTATGACAGGCGAAATGAACATCCTCCCGCTACCGCAAACCGTCCCGGCGACGTCACGCCCGCAGGCGGTAAACGGTGAGCTGCTCAAATTGCTGACGCCGGTGGAGGGGCTGATCAGCAACGGTCAAACCGCCCAGGCCGAAGTGTTGTCGCTCAAGCAGGCGGATCAGACTTTCCAGATGCTGCTCAAGGTCACCCTCGACAGCGGCCGCCAGACCACGGTCCAGACCACCAGCAATCAACCGCTGGCCCAGGGCACCACGCTGCTCGTCAGCCAACCTTCGGCCGGCAACCTGGCCGTGACAGTACAACAGGCCATTGCTTCCAGCGTCACCACCCTCACCCGCCTCGACACCGCGCAACTGCCGGTTGGCACCCTGCTGCAGGGCAAAGTGCTGACCTCGCAAGTGCTGCCGCAGGTCCCCGGCCAACCCATGGTGTTTCGCTCGATGGTGAGCCTGCTCAATACCGCACTGAGCGGCAGCACCCTGAGCATCGACAGCCCGCAACCATTGCGCATCGGCACCTTGCTGAGCGCCCAGGTGCAGGACGCCCAGAGCGTGAAGTTCGTACCCCTGAGCAGCCGCCAGGAACAATTGGCGGTGACCCAGCAACTGGTCGACCAGCAAAGCCGCCAAGGCTCGCTGGATGGCTTGCTCAAGCGCCTGCAGAATCTTCCAGCCTCGGACCAGACCTCCGCCGAAATGCGTAGCGCCGCTGCCCGCCTGCTCGCTGGCCTGCCGGACGTCCAGCAACTGAGCACCCCCAAGGGCCTGGCATTGGCCTTGGCCAGCAGTGGTGCGTTCCTCGAAAGCAAACTGCTGAGCGGGCAAAATCCGATGCTCGCGCCGGACATGAAAGGCGACCTGCTCAAACTGGTCGCGCAATTGAGTCAGGGCTTGCCGGCCAACACCAGCCTTGGCGCGATCATCGCCGCCAGTAGCCTGGCCCAGGCCATGCCGAACTTTGTTCGCAATGCTCTGGGCATGCTGGGTCAGGTCAGTGCCAAACCTTCGCCGACCGGGTTCCCGCTGCCCGAACGCCTGTTGCAAAGCGCCGAAGGTGAAGGTGATCTCGAACACCTGCTACGCCTGGCCGCCGCCGCGGTTTCACGCCTGCAAAGCCATCAGCTGTCGAGTCTGGAACAAACCGGCGTAACCGCCGACGGACGGCTGATGAGCACCTGGCAGCTGGAAATCCCGATGCGCAATATGCAAGACATCGTGCCGCTGCAGGTCAAGTTCCAGCGTGAAGATTCACCCGAAAAAGAACAGCCAAAGGAACGTCGCGAAGAACGCGAACCCAAGCAACAGCTGTGGCGCGTGGAACTGGCCTTCGCCATGGAGCCTTTGGGGCCGCTGCAAATCCAGGCGCAATTGATCAAGGGCAGCCTCTCCAGCCAGCTCTGGGCCGAGCGGCCGTACACCGCCAGCCTGATCGAAAGCAATCTGGCCGGGCTGCGTCACCGCCTGCTGTCCGCCGGCCTCAACGTCGGTGACCTCGATTGCCACCTCGGAACACCACCCCAAGGCCCGCAAACCCGCCTCGAACAACGCTGGGTCGACGAAACCGCATGAAAAATCTCAACGCCCCACGCCAGGCCATCGTCCTCAAATACGACGGCTCCCACGCCCCCACCCTCACCGCCAAGGGTGACGAAGAACTGGCGGAAGAAATCCTGCGAATCGCCCGCGACTGCGAAGTGCCGATCTACGAAAACGCCGAGCTGGTGAGACTGCTGGCGCGGATGGAACTGGGGGACAGCATTCCGCAGGAGCTCTATCTGACGATTGCCGAGATCATTGCGTTTGCGTGGAGATTGAAGGGGAAGTTTCCGGCGGGGCAGGATCCGGATGGGCTGATGGTGGAGAAGGATGTGACGGATCGTGGGGACGACTATTGATCGACGCTGAGAGACACTCAACAACAGAGATCAGCACATGCCCTTCATAACTATTGATTAGTATTATTTATTGTCATCTGAAAACCTGCTTGCATAAAACATCGACACCTCGTCTGAAAGAAAGCCATTTAACGCGGCTCTCGCAAGTACATCCCCCAAACCAGTTGCGAATTTAAACCCGTGCCCAGAGCATGCAGAAACATAAAATACGCCAGGCAAATCCACTGATTCGCCGAGTACAAAGGACTCATCCTGACTCATCGTATATATGCATTTTTTAGATGCATACGGAATCGAATTCAAACCGGGAAATATCTGCTCAACACAAGCAGAAATCTGCTCAACATCACTTTCCTTTACCGGCTGAATGTGAGTACCAGCATCAAACTTGGCTTGCTGATAGTTATGAAACCCAATTTTGATTCCTGGTTCTTCCGTGCCGACTTCCGGTGTACCATGAAGCAAACGCCCGTCTGGCAATTGATACAAAAAAGCGGGAAAGCCCCTTAAGAATTCAAAATCCTCCTTGGATTTTGTTTTGAACCAATAAACGGGGACGCTCTTAGGTTGCAGCAATCCGAAGAGATCGTTAATCAGGGTAGTACCTATGGCAGCGCCTGTCGCCAAGATAATTCGCTCTGTATAAACGACCTGCCCCCCATCCAACTGTACTGCCAAACCCTGCGAGGTTTTAAGTATGCCCGTCACTGAAGTTCCAAATCGGACTTCAGCACCATTCCTCACCGCCAAATTAACCATATGTAATTTTGAATCATCCGCCGCAATAGTGTACGCGCCGCTTTCATAAACTGACTCCATACCCTCAAGAACATGAAATACTGGAAAAGACTCAGCAGTCCGCTCTGCAGAAAGCAATGTATGATTGATATTACCCTGTTGGGCGACGGCAACACTTTTAGGTACAACACCCGTGGCAACCGGCCCAATAAATAGCCCTCCAGTATGAAAAATCAGGTGCCTGCTACAAGTTTTGTCTAGCTCATACCACAACTTATCTGACAGGGAAAGTAAAGGTAGATAAGACGAACCTTCCCAATAAGCACGCCTAAAAATTCGGGAAGCACCATGCGATGATCCTGACAGGTTTATCGGTGCACCAGAATCGACGCCAAGCACATCGCCCTCAGAGCACGAAAGCCTCCAAAGCGAAGCACTTCCAACAATACCCAGCCCAATGACGACCACTTTATATTTACACTTCATCTCGCCCCCCTCCACCAAAACAAGACTGCTTTCTTAGAACAGGTTCAAACACTACTAACAACGACCCAACTATCACAGCCAGAAGAGCCGCTATAGTTACTGGCGAAGCGGCTTGCTTGTAAATTATCGTTGCCACAAAAAACTGCGTGATTGGCAATACAAACTGCGATAAGCCCATAGAAATTACAGAAAGTCTTTTAGCCGAAAACGAAAACAACGCCAACGGAATAATGGATACTACCCCACAACTAAAAACCAGAAGCGTACGCCACAAGCCAAAATCATCAGGAATCGTCATACTGAGGCCTGAAAAAACAAAAAACAAAGCACATAAAAAGGAAAGTACAAGAGACTCCAACAACAAACCATTAAACACACTCAAAGAGGTCATTTTTTTCAAGCACGAATAAAAACCCCAAGCAAGACCGATACCCAAGTAAACTCTCACATCAAGATCGCCATTCAACACCAAAAGACTCATCACACTAATCAGCATAACCGCTACGGCTATGACTTTAAATACAGTGACAGATTCTTTATAAACAATGAGACCAATCGCAATGCTTAAAATTGGCGCCACCAAATAACCGAGACTGCTTTCAAGTACCCGCCCGTGGACAGAGGCCCATATGAAGGTCCCCCAGTTGATCGCTATCAGCATGGCTGCGAGCGCATGTAAAAGTAACAACTTAACATTAAGCTGAGCAAAAAGCAGTCTTAACTCCCGACCAGCCCACACGACAAGAAATACAGTTAGAAAGGATAAATAGACCCTATAGCTGAGTAACACCACTGCATTCAAAGAACCAATATATTTCCAAAAAATCGAAGACAGACCCAATAGCGTATTTGCCAATACCCCACTGAGCACGCCGATAGAAAAATGTCGATGTGTATTAAAAGGCAGCATACCTACTACCTTTCCCACATAGTTAATTCAACTATCTCATACGACCATATTACTTGACCGTCTTCCTGCATACAGCAATAGGCTTCTCCCTTCCTTGCCCAACTCATTACTTCATCAATCAACAGATTTCGTATCCGCGCCCATTCCTCCGTATAAAAAAGCAATGGAAAATCATGTCGTTCCAAAAGCCTACAATCGATCATATATTTCCCTGCATGCAACTCTTGAAGTCTGCTCATCACCTGGCGAATACCGACCAATGAATTTAGCCCTATTAAAACTGTCCCACCATCACTCAAATGATCTGGCAACTCTTCAAAAAACCGCTCCAACGTTCTATCGCCATAAAACATAGAATCAATTGGAAGCCCTGCCACACCAACTGACTTCTTGAATGCCTCTAGAAAGGAAGTAGAAGGAGTCCTCCAGCCAGGCGGATTAAACAGAATATAATCGTATTTTATTGAAGCATCTGGAAGCCCTTGAAAAAGATCACCAAATGCAAACTCAATAGTACTCACTCCAAAATTACATAACTCATTCTTCCGCGCTACGAAAACTGCTTCCCTGGAGATATCAGTCGCGGTGACTGACTTGACACCCATACCTTTCAGCAAAAAAGAATGCACGCCACTCCCGGTCCCAAGATCCAAAAACCTGGCATTAATGCATTTTTTATCTAGATAACGCGTCAACAGTGACCCAAACGCCATTCCGGCCAGACTGACTTTAAAAACTCCGGGATCATCAATAAGATTGAAACAGTGACCCATTCCAAAATAAACACTGTATGAATCCGCCTCCATGCTCGTGGCACTGTCTCGTTTAGACTTTGACGGCAGTTTCTCACTACTCATAATGCCCCCTTGTAATGCACTACCCACCCAACTCTACCGACTTCTCAGCAGCAGCTGTTAAAGCCAATGCAATAGTCCCATTCAAGTCATTACGCTCGAAAACCTGGATTGCACGCTCAGTTGTACCGCCAGCCGTCTGCACCTCTTTACATAATTGCATTGATGTTTTTCCAGTCGACCTCATCAACATTGAAGTACCGTATAACAACTGCGTACAAACTTTCCAAGCGACCTCGGAGTCAAAGCCCTCGTTCTCCGCGTACTGCTGTAATGCGCTAGCAACATAAGCGACCAGTGCCGGGCCACCGCCCGCGACTGCAGTGCCTGAGTCAATCAAGCATTCATTATCAACTTTTATATAGCTCCCGATCGCACCGAAAACCATCTGTGCTGTTACAAGCAAATCACTGTCAGCATTTTCTGGAGCGTAGTAAATAGTAATTCCTTCCCCCACTTCTGATGCCGTATTCGGAATCGAACGAATTAGTCGTGGATGACCTAAAGTTCTGCAAATCGATTTCGTCGTAACGCCAGCCATTACGGATATGACCGGGCCTTCATGAGAAAGCAGAACCTGATTATCCCGTACTGCAGTTTGAAATCGCTGAGGAGGGACAGCTAAAATAACGATATCATTGCATTCTATATTTTCAATCCGTTCACTTACCTCGAACCCGCAGGCCGTGAGGTATGCGGCTCGACTTGAATTAGTTTCAACCACCCTCAGATGGCTATCTCCATACTTACCTCTCAACCCGAATAATATTGCACCCCCATATGCCCAGCGCCCAGAATATAAATTCTTTGCATAAATCCGTCCTTCTTATCGATTATTTCTTCAACACTCCACTTTCGAACACAAAACAAACTTAAGGAATTATGTTTACACTTGTCAACGCACAAACGACAAACCCATTATCGGCAGCACAAAAAAGTCGTTGAAAAATAGCTTTAGCTGTAGGAAACATCATACTTTACCGCGTAGGACTTAGTTGGCCGCGACGGTCTATTTAGGTCTTTTTCAAAGTAGGACTTAATATCCACAAGAAGAAAATTTCTCGAATTATCCTGCAACACTCAGGGTGGCGAGTTTTATCTACCAGTCGATTAATCATCTGCTAACTACTTTTGATCAAAGCCCCCAATCACTTGGCAAACCGTCCCGCTACTCACCGCCAAGGGCGTCGAAGAACTGGCAGAAGAAATCCTGCGCATCGTCCGCGACTGCGAAGTGCCGATCTACGAAAACGCCGAACTGGTGAGGCTGCTGGCGCTCATGGAACTGGGGGACAGCATTCTCCAGGAGCTGTATCTGACGATTGCCGAGATCATCGCGTTTGCGTGGAGTTTGAAGGGGAAGTTTACGGCGGGGCAGAATCCGGATGGGCTGATTGCGGAGAAGGACATTACCGAACGCGGGGATGACTACTGAGGATTCCAAGACGCCATCGCGAGCAAGCTCGCACAGGTGATCTGCGGTGAACACATGTTCTGTGTCCGACATAGAACCACTGTAGGAGCGAGCTTGCTCGCGATGGAGGTATGAGCGCCGCGTTTCTCCAGGAGGTCCGCGTCATCGTTAACGCCCATCGCGAGCGAACTCCTACAGCTGTCAGTTCTTGTGAAGCTTGCTCATCAACTCCGCCTCAGCCTGGGTCAAGCCGCAGGACTGGGTCAGTTCGTTGACGCTGGCGCCCATCCCGACCAGTCGCGCCGCCTGGGCAAACGACAGGCTTGTAGGGTCGCGTTGTTCCAACTGAGCGAGTTTGTCTGGCAACGGCACAACGATCGCCCGCAGTTCATGCAGGTCTTCGCCCATGCGCACGCTGCCATTCAGGTAGTCGTCGACACGCTTGCCCAGGTCCTTGATGCGCTGGTCACGCAGCGCATCACCCTTGGCCTGTTGCGCTGCGATCTGCTTCTGGGCGCGAATGTACGCCAGGAACATTGCCAGCGTGCCTGCCCAGAACAGGAACAGGACAATGACCGCAACCTCGAGAATCAATCAGATACTCTCCAGTTCCGACCATTCTTCTTCGCTCATCATCTTGTCCAGCTCGACCAGGATGAGCAATTCGTTGTTCTTGTTGCACACGCCTTGAATGAACTTGGCGGACTCTTCGTTACCCACGTTCGGCGCGGTTTCGATTTCCGACTGACGCAGGTAAACCACTTCGGCCACGCTGTCGACCATGATCCCGACTACCTGCTTGTCGGCTTCGATGATGACGATACGGGTGTTGTCGCTGATCTCGGCATTCATCAGGCCGAAGCGCTGACGAGTGTCGATCACGGTGACGACGTTGCCGCGCAGGTTGATGATGCCCAGTACGTAGCTCGGCGCACCCGGGACCGGGGCGATTTCGGTGTAACGCAGGACTTCCTGAACGCGCATCACGTTGATGCCGTAGGTCTCGTTGTCCAGCTTGAAGGTGACCCATTGCAGGATCGGATCTTCGGAACCTTTTGCCGCCGTCGCCTTATCATTCATACCCTGACCCCTCAAGAAACCGCCCTGGCGGTGTGTGTTCCGTGCAACGCCATCGAGTGGCGTCGCCTGTTGTTTATTTAATTTTTGTCGGTTTGTGGTTCGGCTTGCTGCCGGACATGTGCTTCGCCCCGCCACTGGCGATCAACTCCGCCAACGAGGCGACGTCGAGCAAGGCGCACATGTGTTCAATCACCGTGCCGGCAAGCCATGGCCGCTGACCCCGGTGACTTCTCCATTTGATTTCATTCGGGTCCAGGCGCAACGAGCGGCTGACCTGATGCACCGCCAGCCCCCACTCGTAGCCTTGCACCGAAATCACGTATTGCAGGCCCTGCTTGAAATCGTCGCGGTAGCGATCGGGCATGACCCAACGCGCGGTATCGAGCACCTTGAGGTTGCCGGCCTGGCTCGGCAGGATGCCCAGGAACCATTCGGGCTGGCCGAACAGCGGCGTCAGCTCGTGACCGGCCAGGGAATAGATCGACCCCAGGCACACCAGCGGCACCGCCAAGGTCAAACCGGCGACATCGAACAGCAGGCACTCGAAAGGTTCGGCAGCCCAGGACGGACGACCATCGGTTTCCACCGGTGGCGGCGTATTGCTCGGTGGCAGATGCACTTCGACGACGGGCGGAACCCGTGTCTGCTGTGCCTCGACGACGGCGGGCTCCAGTGCTGGCGGCACCTCGACCGGTGGCGGCACCAGCGCTTGAAGCAGCGGAGCGATGGAGGACACCGGCGCCATGATGGGTGCTGGGGCTTCGGCCACGGCAATGGGCGCCTTGGTCGATGGCGCTACCAATGCCGGGGCGGCTGTGACCGTCGCTGTGCGGGCATCGCGAGCCTGCTCTTCGAGTACCGCAGCCTGGAATTCGTCCAATACGGCTTCGGCCGCGATCTCCTCGACCACTGCCTCTACGGGCAGCGTCAACTCTTCAGTCACTTCCTGCAGCAGGCTATCCAGGTACGACTGCAGCGCCAGTTGCGGGCGCGAGGTGGTCTTCAATGGGCGGTTCATGCGCACTCACCTGTAGGAGCGAGCTTGCTCGCGATGAACCTGAGCGCGCCACGGGGTGTCAGGTTTCCCGCGTCATCGTTGACGACCATCGCGAGCATGCTCGCTCCTACAGGGATCGGGGTCATGTCAGGCCACCTGCGCAACAAGTTGTGCCGCCAGCAGATGCTTGAGCAATGCGCGGTAAGCGAGAACGCCACGGCTCTTGCCGTCGAACTGCGAAGGCGTCAGCCCGGCACGGCTGGCATCGCGCAAGCGCGTGTCCACCGGGATGTAGCCTTGCCAGATTTCGTCGGGGAATTTGTCGCGCAGCACGCGCAATGTGCCCAGGGACGCCTGGGTGCGTCGGTCAAACAGGGTCGGCACGATGGTGAATGGCAATGCCTGTTTGCGTGAGCGGTTGATCATCGCCAGGGTGTTGACCATGCGTTCGAGGCCCTTGACCGCCAGGTGTTCGGTCTGCACCGGAATCACCAGTTGCTGGCTCGCCGCCAAGGCATTGACCATCAGCACGCCGAGCAATGGCGGGCTGTCGATCACCGCGTAATCGAAGTCCTGCCAAAGTTGCGCCAGGCTCTTGGCAATCACCAGGCCCAAGCCACTCTGCCCCGGCGACTGACGCTCAAGGGTGGCCAGCGCGGTGCTGGAGGGCAGCAGGGAGATGCGCTCGTCACTGGTCGACAGCAGCAGTTGGCCCGGCAAACCCTGGGGCACGTTGCCCTTGTGCAGAAACAGGTCGTAGTTGCTGTGTTCCAGGGTATCGGGGTCGTAGCCGAAGTAGCTGGTCATGGAGCCGTGGGGATCGAGGTCGACCACGACCACGCGCTTGCCCGCCTCCGCCAGCAACCCGGCTAAAGCGATGGAGGAAGTGGTTTTACCGACACCACCCTTTTGATTGGCGACTGCCCAGACTCTCATTCGGATTGTTCCTCCCGGCCGAACGGATCGACCGAGAAATAGCTCAACGTGTTAATGCGGGTGACGGAGAATTGACGGCGTTCTCTCGTCCCGGCGACTTGACCGGGGTCGGTGCAGTTTGTGTGCCAGCACGCTTCAAGGCGGCATCCGGTTGCGCATTAGCGGTTCCAGTGCCGGTCAGGCTGCGGCGCACATCGAGGTTGCGCGACACCACCAGCACCACGCGACGGTTACGGGCGCGGCCTTCAGCGGTGGCGTTGTTGGCCACCGGCTGAAACTCGCCATAGCCCACCGAAGCCAGGCGACCGGGGTTCACCCCCTGCATCGCCAACATGCGCACGATGCTGGCCGAGCGGGCGGAGGACAGCTCCCAGTTGGTCGGGTACTGCGCGGTGCGGATCGGTTGATCGTCAGTAAAACCTTCGACATGGATCGGGTTGTCGAACGGCTTGAGGATCGCCGCGACCTTATCGATGATGTTGAACGCGATGTCGCTGGGCATGGCGTCACCGCTGCCGAACAACAGGCTGGAATTGAGCTCGATCTCGACCCACAACTCGTTGCCGCGCACGGTCATCTGGTTGGAGCTGATCAGGTCACCAAACGCCGCACTGATGTCATCGGCGATGCTTTTGAGTGGGTCGCTGGCGCCGGAGACACCGGCATCGACCTGGTCACTGTCCTTGACCAGCGGCTTGGCCGGGGTCACGGTCTTGGGCCGCTCGTCACCGATTGGGATCGGCTTGAGCGAACGATCGGTGTCGGTAAAGACCCCGACCAGCGCCTCGGAAATGACCTTGTACTTGCCTTCGTTGATCGAAGAGATGGAGTACATCACCACGAAAAACGCGAACAGCAGCGTGATGAAGTCCGCGTAGGACACCAGCCAGCGTTCGTGGTTGACGTGTTCATCATGCTGGCGACGACGTGCCATGATCCATGCCTCCCATCAATCCATGAAGCCCTGGAGCTTCAACTCAATGGAGCGTGGGTTTTCACCCTCGGCGATCGACAGAAGTCCTTCCAGCAACATTTCGCGATAACGCGACTGGCGCAGCGCGATGGATTTGAGTTTGGCGGCAATCGGCAGCAGCACCAGGTTGGCGCTGGCCACGCCGTAGATGGTGGCGACGAAGGCCACGGCGATGCCGTTACCCAGTTGCGACGGATCACCGAGGTTGCCCATGACGTGAATCAGGCCCATGACCGCACCGATGATGCCGATGGTCGGCGCGTAACCGCCCATGCTTTCGAAGACCTTGGCCGCTTCGACATCGCGGCTTTCCTGGGTGTAGAAATCCACTTCCAGAATGCTGCGGATCGCCTCCGGCTCGGCGCCGTCGACCAGCAGTTGCAGGCCTTTTCGCGCATAGTTGTCGGGCTCGGCATCGGCAATGCCTTCAAGGCCCAGCAGGCCTTCCTTGCGCGCCGTCAGGCTCCAGTTCACCACGCGGTCGATGCCACCGGCCAGGTCAACGCGAGGCGGGAACAGGATCCAGGTGAGGATCTGCATGGCGCGCTTGAAGGCACTCATCGGCGATTGCAGCAGCGCGGCGCCAATGGTGCCGCCGAGCACGATCAGCGCTGCCGGGCCGTTGGCCAGGGCGCCGAGGTGACCGCCTTCAAGGTAGTTGCCGCCAATGATAGCGACGAACGCCATGATGATGCCGATCAGGCTTAGAACATCCATCAGATGCAAGCCTCGACCAAGTGCTTGCCGATGTCGTCGAGGCTGTACACCGCGTCGGCGAGTTCAGCTTTGACAATGGCCATTGGCATGCCGTAGATCACGCAACTGGCTTCGTCCTGTGCCCAGATCGAACTGCCGCCCTGCTTGAGCAGGCGCGCGCCTTCACGACCGTCGGCGCCCATGCCGGTCAGGACGACCGCCAGAACTTTGTCGCCGTAGGACTTGGCTGCCGAACCGAAGGTGATGTCCACGCACGGCTTGTAGTTCAGACGCTCGTCACCCGGGAGGATTTTCACCGCCCCACGGCCATCGATCATCATCTGCTTACCGCCCGGGGCCAACAGCGCCAGGCCAGGACGCAGGATGTCGCCATCCTCGGCTTCCTTGACGCTGATGCGGCAGAGCTTGTCCAGGCGTTCGGCGAAGGCCTTGGTGAAGGCCGCCGGCATGTGTTGAACCAGCAAGATCGGCGCCGGGAAGTTGGCCGGCAACTGGGTCAGGACCCGCTGCAGGGCGACCGGGCCGCCGGTGGACGTACCAATGGCCACCAGCTTGTAGTTTTTGCGTTTTGGCGCAGGAGACGACGGGCTGGCCGCATGCGTACGTGCAGGGATCGGTGCCGGTGCCGGACGCACGGGCGCACCGCTGCCGTAAGTGCCGCCGTAACTGCCAATGCTCGAAGGTGCAGGCGTCGGGGCTGGCGCAGCGATAGGCGCCGGGGCGCTGTAGTGACTGACACGACGATTACTGCGCGAGATGCTCAGGATCTTCTCGCACAGCATTTGCTTGACCTTCTCGGGGTTGCGCGAGATGTCTTCGAAGTTCTTCGGCAGGAAGTCCACCGCGCCGGCATCCAGCGCATCGAGGGTGACCCGGGCGCCTTCGTGGGTCAGCGAGGAGAACATCAGGACCGGGGTCGGGCAGCGTTGCATGATGTGCCGCACGGCGGTGATGCCGTCCATCATCGGCATCTCGTAGTCCATGGTGATCACGTCTGGCTTGAGGGCCAGCGCCTGATCGATCGCCTCTTTGCCGTTGGTCGCCGTGCCGACGACCTGGATATTGGAATCCGCTGAAAGAATTTCCGAGACGCGGCGGCGGAAAAACCCCGAATCGTCCACCACCAGGACTTTGACTGCCATAAACACTCCATTAGATGGAGCGAGGCCAGGCGCCCCGCTCCACCAGAATCAAATACGCCGTGTGGCGTAACGCTTGAGCATGCTAGGAACATCGAGAATCAGCGCGATGCGGCCGTCACCGGTGATGGTGGCGCCGGACATGCCCGGAGTTCCCTGGAGCATTTTGCCCAATGGCTTGATGACCACTTCTTCCTGGCCCACCAGTTGATCGACGACAAAGCCGATCCGCTGCGTGCCCACCGAAAGGATCACCACGTGGCCCTCGCGCTGCTCTTCGTGAGCCGCGGAGCTGACCAGCCAGCGTTTGAGATAGAACAATGGCAGCGCCTTGTCCCGCACGATCACCACTTCCTGGCCGTCCACGACATTGGTGGTCGACAGGTCGAGGTGGAAAATCTCGTTGACGTTCACCAGCGGGAACGCAAACGCCTGGTTGCCGAGCATGACCATCAGCGTCGGCATGATCGCCAGGGTCAGCGGCACCTTGATGACGATCTTCGATCCCTGGCCCTTGGCCGAGTAGATGTTGATCGAGCCGTTGAGCTGGGAAATCTTGGTTTTCACCACGTCCATGCCCACACCGCGACCCGATACGTCGGAGATCTCGGTCTTGGTCGAGAAACCCGGGGCGAAGATCAGGTTGTAGCACTCGGTATCGCTCAGGCGATCGGCCGCATCCTTGTCCATCACGCCGCGCTTGACCGCGATCGAACGCAGGACATTCGGGTCCATGCCTTTACCGTCATCGGAGATCGACAGCAGGATGTGGTCGCCCTCCTGCTCGGCCGCCAGGATGACCTTGCCGCCACGGGCCTTGCCCGAGGCTTCGCGTTCTTCCGGCGATTCGATACCGTGGTCGACCGCGTTGCGCACCAAGTGGACCAACGGGTCGGCCAGGGCCTCGACGAGGTTCTTGTCGAGGTCGGTTTCTTCGCCGACCAGTTCCAGGTTGATCTCTTTCTTGAGCTGGCGAGCCAGGTCGCGAACCAGGCGCGGGAAGCGCCCGAAAACTTTCTTGATCGGTTGCATCCGGGTCTTCATGACCGCGGTCTGCAGGTCGGCCGTGACCACGTCGAGGTTCGACACGGCCTTGGACATGGCTTCGTCGCCGCTGTTGAGGCCCAGGCGGACCAGGCGGTTACGCACCAGCACCAACTCGCCGACCATGTTCATGATCTCGTCGAGGCGCGCAGTGTCGACGCGCACGGTGGTCTCGGCTTCGCTCGCCGGTTTTTCCGCCGGTGGCGCGGCCGGGGCGCGGGACGATGCCGGGGCAGCAGCGGCTGCCGGGGCTTCAGCTTTTGGCTCTGGGGCCTTGGCGACCGGTTTCGGCGCCGCAGCCTTGGCTGCCGGTGCCGCAACAGTAGCGTTCGAACCGTTGGCCACAGCCGCGGTGCCCACTTCGCTGAACTTGCCCTTGCCGTGCAATTCGTCGAGCAGCGCTTCGAACTCGTGATCGGAAATCAGATCACTGCCAGCCGCCGCCGCGGTGGGTGCTGCCGGTGCAGGCACCGAAGCAATGGCCAACTCCAGCGCCTCGACAGCAAAGTTGCCTTTGCCGTGCAACTGGTCGAGCAGTGCTTCAAATTCATCATCAGTAATATCGGAACTGTCGCCTGCCGCTGTCGGTGCTTCTGGGGCAGCCGGAGCTGGAGCCGGCGCAATCGCATCAACGGCAAACTGGCCTTTACCGTGCAACTGATCGAGCAACGACTCGAACTCGGCATCGGTGATTTCGTCGCTGGCAGCGGCAGCCTGAGCAACCGTGGGCGCCTCGGCCTGTGCCTTGACGGCATTGAGCGAGTCCAGCAATTGCTCGAATTCGTTATCGGTAATATCGCCGGAGTCGGCTTCAGCCACAGGCGCTTCAACCACTGCGGCAACAGGCGCAGCAGCCACCGCGTCCGCCGATTGCGGCTCGGCCAGGCGGGCCAATGCCGCCAGCAGTTCAGGCGTTGCAGCCGTGATCGGGCTGCGCTCGCGAACTTCGCTGAACATGCTGTTCACCGCGTCCAGCGCTTCAAGAACCACGTCCATCAGTTCCGAATCGACGCGACGCTCACCCTTGCGCAGGATGTCGAACACGTTCTCGGCGATGTGGCAGCACTCCACCAGCTCGTTGAGCTGGAGGAAGCCGGCGCCCCCTTTTACAGTGTGAAAACCGCGAAAAATTGCATTGAGCAAATCCGCATCATCCGGGCGGCTTTCCAGCTCGACCAGTTGCTCGGACAGTTGCTCTAGAATCTCGCCGGCCTCAACCAGGAAATCCTGAAGGATCTCTTCATCGGCGCCGAAGCTCATTAAGGGGGTGCTCCTACAGGTCTAAAAACCCAAAAAACCTAAAATTCTAAAATTCTAAAATTCTAAAATTCTAAAATTCTAAAATTCTAAAATTCTAAAATCCCAGGCTGGATAACAAATCGTCCACATCGTCCTGACCGGACACAACGTCTTCTCTTTTATCGGCATGAATCTGCGGACCTTCACCCTGAGAGAGATGTTTTTGTGGATCTTTTTCAGCAAGCATCGCTGCACGGTCATGTTCGATGCCCGCAAAGCGGTCCACCTGGCTGGCCATGAGCACGAGCTTGAGCAGGTTGCTTTCAACTTCGGTGACCAGTGCGGTCACGCGCTTGATCACTTGCCCCGTGAGGTCCTGGTAATCCTGGGCAAGCAGGATGTCGTTCAGGTTGCCCGACACTGCGCGATTGTCCGTGCCGCTGCGCGCCAGGAAGCCGTCGACCCGCCGGGCCAGTTCGCGAAACTCTTGCGCGTCGACTTCGCGGCGCATGAAGCGCCCCCAGTCCACGCTCAAGGCCTGGGCTTCGTCCGCCAGGCTGTTGACCAGCGGCGTGGCAGTTTCCACCAGGTCCATGGTGCGGTTGGCCGCCGCCTCGGTCAGCTTGACCACATACCCCAGACGCTCGGCGGCATCGGTGATCTGGGACACTTCTTCGGCTTGCGGCATGTGCGGATCAATCTGGAAATTGACGATCGCGCTATGCAGCTCGCGAGTGAGCTTGCCCACTTCCTGATACAGGCCGCGGTCACGGGTCTGGTTGAGCTCATGGATCAATTGCACCGCGTCGCCGAACTTGCCTTTTTCAAGGCTCGCGACCAATTCGACGGCGTGTTTTTTCAGGGTCGATTCAAAATCGCCCAATGAAGTTTCGTTATTGCCCATAGCTCCCCCGTGGCGCACTCATCAACCAATGCGTTCGAAAATCTTCTCGATTTTTTCTTTCAACGCCTGGGCCGTGAAGGGTTTGACCACATAGCCGTTAACGCCAGCCTGGGCCGCTTCGATGATCTGCTCACGCTTGGCTTCAGCGGTCACCATCAGCACCGGCAGGTGCTTGAGCTTTTCATCGGCACGCACGTGACGCAGCAGATCGATACCGGTCATGCCAGGCATGTTCCAGTCCGTTACCAGAAAGTCGATGCTTCCGCTGTTGAGCACCGGAATGGCGGTAGTGCCATCGTCGGCCTCGACGGTGTTGGTGAACCCAAGGTCACGCAGCAGGTTCTTGATGATCCGCCGCATCGTTGAGAAGTCATCAACGATGAGGATTTTCATGTTCTTGTCCAATTCGACCTCCAAGCAGTCTTAAACGCGCCCAGCACCTGGACGCGCCATTTCAATCAATCCGGCAAAGCACTCAATGACTGTCTGGAGCACAACAGATCGACACCGGGGCAGTTCAGCACCACACCAGCCTCGTTCGCAGTGCCCCCACACTGCCTTCAGCGCGCTCGCCACTCCCCCAAACGCCCCCGCAAACGGGCCGCGCACTGGCTGTGTAACTGGCTGACCCGCGATTCGCTGACCCCCAGGACCTCACCGATTTCCTTGAGGTTCAACTCTTCGTCGTAGTACAGCGCCAACACCAGTCGCTCACGCTCCGGCAAATTGGCAATCGCATCCGCCAGCGCAGCCTGGAAGCGTTCATCTTCCAGATCACGTGACGGCTCGAGATGAGCACTCGCGCCATCCTCGTGCAGCCCTTCGTGTTCGCCGTCCTGCAACAGATCGTCGAAACTGAATAACCGGCTGCCCAGGGTGTCGTTCAAAATTCCGTAGTAATCGTCGAGACTCAATTGGAGTTCGGCCGCAACTTCGTGATCTTTAGCGTCACGACCGGTTTTCGCTTCAATCGAGCGAATGGCGTCGCTGACCATGCGCGTATTGCGGTGAACCGAACGTGGCGCCCAGTCCCCCTTGCGCACTTCATCGAGCATGGCGCCGCGGATTCGAATGCCCGCGTACGTCTCGAAACTGGCGCCTTTGCTGGCGTCATATTTGGTCGACACTTCAAGCAGGCCGATCATCCCGGCCTGGATCAGGTCTTCGACCTGGACACTGGCCGGCAAGCGCGCCAGCAAGTGGTAAGCAATGCGTTTAACCAGCGGTGCGTAACGCTCGATCAGCTCGCACTGCGCTTCACGGGCCGATTTTTTGTAGAGGTTGTAACCGCTGGCTGTCATAGAACAGGTCCTGCTGTTTGCTGCACGAGGCGCTCGACGAAAAACTCCAGGTGCCCGCGCGGGTTGGCCGGCAGCGGCCAGGTATCGACCTTCTGCGCGATGGCCTTGAACGCCAGCGAGCACTTGGAGCGCGGGAACGCCTCGTAGACGGCGCGCTGCTTCTGCACGGCCTTGCGCACGCTTTCGTCGTAGGGCACCGCGCCGACGTATTGTAGGGCGACGTCGAGGAAGCGATCCGTGACCTTGGTCAACTTGGCGAACAGGTTGCGCCCTTCCTGCGGGCTCTGGGCCATGTTGGCCAGGACGCGGAAGCGGTTCATGCCGTAGTCGCGATTGAGCAACTTGATCAAGGCGTAGGCATCGGTTATCGAAGTCGGCTCGTCGCACACCACCAGCAGCACTTCCTGGGCTGCGCGAACGAAACTGACGACCGACTCACCAATGCCCGCGGCGGTGTCGATCACCAGTACGTCGAGGTTGTCGCCGATATCACTGAAGGCCTGGATCAGGCCAGCGTGTTGCGCAGGGCTCAGATGAACCATGCTCTGTGTGCCGGATGCGGCCGGAACGATACGGATGCCGCCGGGTCCCTGCAGCAGTACATCGCGCAGTTCGCAGCGGCCCTCGATCACGTCGGCCAGGGTACGTTTGGGTGTCAGGCCCAGCAGAACGTCGACGTTCGCCAGTCCCAGGTCGGCGTCCAGCAGCATGACGCGCCGGCCAAGCTCAGCCAAAGCCAGGGACAAGTTCACTGACACGTTAGTTTTCCCGACGCCACCTTTGCCGCCGGTCACCGCGATAACCTGTACGGGATGCATGCTGCCCATGTTAATTCTTTACCTTGTCTTGCTTAGACGGAGGCCACATTACTGGCTGCGCGTTCACAAACGGAACAATGCATGGCAGACCATCGATGTAGGTACAAAAACGATTCATTATTACCTCAGCCAACCTGCTTGGTCGGGCTGTGGTAGATGTCAGCGAACATGTCAGCCATGGCTTCTTCGCTGGGTTCTTCCTGCATTTGCACACTGACAGCGCGACTGACCAACTGATGACGGCGCGGCAGATGAAGATCATCCGGAATCCTCGGACCATCGGTCAGGTACGCCACCGGCAGCTCATGACTGATGGCCAGGCTCAACACCTCGCCCAGGCTTGCCGTTTCATCCAGTTTAGTCAGGATGCAGCCAGCGAGCCCGCAACGCTTGTAACTATGATAAGCCGCGGTTAGAACCTGTTTCTGGCTGGTGGTTGCCAGGACCAGATAGTTTTTCGAGCGGATGCCACGACCGGCCAGACTTTCAAGCTGCATGCGCAGGGCCGGATCGCTGGCCTGCAGGCCGGCGGTATCGATCAGCACCACGCGCTTGCGCAGCAAGGGTTCCAGGGCCTGCACCAGGGACTGGCCCGGGTCGACGTGGGTCACCGGCACATTGAGAATGCGCCCCAGGGTCTTGAGCTGCTCCTGGGCACCGATGCGGAAGCTGTCCATGCTCACCAGCGCAATGTTCTGCGCGCCGTACTTGAGCACGTAACGGGCCGCCAGCTTGGCCAGGGTGGTGGTCTTGCCCATGCCGGCAGGGCCGACCATGGCGATCACACCGCCCTCTTCCAGTGGCTCGACTTCCGGGGTAACGATCATGCGCGCCAGGTGCGCCAGCAACATGCGCCAAGCCTGACGGGGCTCTTCGATTTCGGTGATCAGCGCCAGCAAGTCGCGCGACAGCGGGCCAGACAGGCCAATGCGTTGCAGGCGACGCCAGAGATTGGCCTGGTCCGGACTGCTGCCTTGCAACTGATTCCAGGCCAGGGACCCGAGCTGGACTTCCATGAGCTCGCGCAGGCTGTTGAGCTCGAAACGCATCGAGTCCAACGCGCGCGGATCCACGCCAGCGGATGCTGGTGCAGCGGCCGGTGCGGGGCGACGGGGTTCGCTGTACGTCGGCTCGATCAGTGGTTCGGCGGCGGTCAACGGCAGGCCGGCGTACAACTGACGGTTGGTGCTCTTGTCGCTCTCGCCTTCGCCACGCAGGCTCAATTCGGCCTGGGCGGTGACGATCCGCGATTGCGTCTTGCGCAGTTCGTCTTCGAGTTCCATGTTCGGTACACGTGGCGCCAGCGCCGACAACTTGTAATCAAGCGCTGCCGTCAGCTCGACCCCGCCGGCGATCCGGCGGTTGCCGATAATGGCGGCATCAGCGCCCAGCTCATCACGAACCAGCTTCATGGCCTGACGCATATCGGCGGCAAAAAAACGCTTAACTTGCATAAACCACTACCTCAGCCGTTGGGCCCTACTGTCGCAACGATGGTCACTTGCTTGTTGTCAGGAATTTCCTGGTAAGCCAACACGTGCAAACCCGGGACTGCGAGCCGGCCAAATCGCGAGAGCATCGCGCGAACCGGACCGGCCACCAGCAGAATCACCGGCTGACCTTGCATCTCCTGGCGCTGCGCCGCGTCAATCAGCGAGCGCTGCAGCTTCTCAGCCATGCTTGGCTCCAGCAGAACGCCCTCTTCCGAGCCTTGCCCTGCCTTCTGCAGACTATTGAGCAATATCTGTTCCAACCTTGGCTCCAGCGTGATAACTGGCAGCTCCGACTCAGTACCTACAATGCTTTGCACGATTGCGCGGGATACGCCAACACGCACGGCAGCCACCAGCGCGGCGGTATCTTGACTCTTGGCGGCATTGTTGGCGATCGCCTCGGCAATGCTGCGGATGTCGCGCACAGGCACTTGTTCGGCCAGCAGCGCTTGCAACACCTTGAGCAACTGCGACAGCGAAACCACACCCGGCACCAGCTCCTCGGCCAGTTTCGGCGAGCTTTTGGCCAGCAATTGCATGAGTTGCTGCACTTCTTCGTGACCGATCAGTTCACTGGAATGTTTGTAGAGTATCTGGTTCAGGTGGGTAGCCACTACTGTACTGGCATCGACCACCGTATAACCGAGGGATTGTGCCTGGGCTCGCTGGCTGATTTCGATCCAGACCGCTTCCAGGCCGAAAGCCGGATCTTTGGCGGTAATGCCGTTGAGCGTGCCGTAGACCTGCCCCGGGTTGATCGCCAGCTCGCGGTCCGGGTAGATCTCCGCCTCGGCCAGGATCACCCCCATGAGGGTCAAGCGATAGGCGCTTGGCGCCAGGTCGAGGTTGTCGCGGATATGCACCGTCGGCATCAGGAAGCCCAGATCCTGGGACAGTTTCTTGCGCACACCCTTGATCCGTGCCAGCAACTGGCCACCCTGGTTGCGGTCCACCAGCGGAATCAGGCGATAACCCACTTCCAGGCCGATCATGTCGATGGGCGTCACGTCATCCCAGCCCAGCTCCTTGGTTTCCTGGGCGCGGGCTGGCGACGGCAGCAGATCTTGCTGACGCTTGACCTCTTGCAGGGCCTGTACCTTGGCGGTGTTCTGCTTTTTCCAGAACAGGTAGGCACCACCGGCCGCCAGGGCCGCCATGCTCAGGAAGGAGAAGTGCGGCATGCCGGGCACCAGCCCCATCACCGCCATCAGGCCCGCCGACACCGCCAGCGCCTTGGGCGAGGCGAACATCTGGCGATTGATTTGCTTGCCCATGTCTTCCGAACCGGAAGCACGGGTCACCATGATCGCGGCGGCTGTCGATAACAACAGTGATGGCAATTGCGCCACCAAACCGTCACCAATGGTCAACAGCGCATATACCTTGCCGGCGTCGCCGAAGGTCATGCCGTGCTGGAAGATACCGACCGCCATGCCGCCGATCAGGTTGATGAACAGGATCAGCAGGCCGGCAATGGCATCACCACGGACGAATTTGCTGGCACCGTCCATGGAACCGTAGAACTCGGCTTCCTGGGCCACTTCCGAACGGCGGGCCTTGGCCTGGGTCTGATCGATCAGGCCGGCGTTGAGGTCGGCGTCGATCGCCATTTGCTTACCGGGCATCGCATCGAGGGTGAAACGCGCGCTCACCTCGGAAATCCGCCCCGCCCCCTTGGTCACCACGACGAAGTTGATGATCATCAAGATCGCGAAGACCACGATACCAACCACGTAGTTACCGCCGATCACCACCTCGCCGAAGGCCTGGATCACCTTGCCGGCGGCGGCATGGCCGTCCTGGCCATGGAGCATCACCACCCGCGTTGAGGCCACGTTCAACGCCAGGCGTAACAGCGTCGCCACCAACAGAATGGTCGGGAACACCGCGAAATCCAGCGGGCGCAAGGCGTAGACGCACACCAGCAGCACGACGATGGACAGGGCAATGTTGAAGGTAAAGAACACGTCGAGCAGGAACGGCGGCACCGGCAACATCATCATCGCCAGCATGACCAGCAGCAACAGCGGCACGCCCAGATTGCCTCGACTGAGGTCGGCAATGTTGCTGCGGGCACTGCTGATTAACTGAGAGCGATCCACCGGTTTTCCCCGTTCCTTTAAAGCAAACTTTTGACGCCTGAAGCAGGCTCGGGGCGGCTACTGCAAGAAGCTTTCCAACTTTTGCGAAGGGGCGAATCAGAGGGCTTTTGCAGGTCGCGACCCCTTGATTTTGAGCCGGCCTAATAGTCGGTTAATGCACGCCCTCCAACATCGCGCGCCACGATGCAAATCGACAAGACCTTGAATAGGAGGAAGGCAACGATGCCGAAGGCAAAAACCACGGAATACTCCAACACCGCCAAGTGGCTGCACTGGGGCATGGCACTTGTCTGGATGAGCAGTTGGGCGTTGGGGATCCTGGCCACGCACTGGCGTGATGAACTGAACCCCCACCACGAACTCACTTTTTTGCACAAGGCATTGGCTAGCACGCTGCTTTTCATGATTGTCGTGCGAGTTGCCTGGCGCCTGAAGAATCCACCTCCAGCGCTTCCAGACCACATGAGCGGACTGATGAAGCAAGGCGCGATGATCGGTCACATCCTGCTTTACGCCATTGCGCTGATTGCATTGCCCCTTTCAGGCTGGTACTGGAGTTCTGTTGCAGACAAACCGATTCTTGTGGCGGGACTGTTTCTTTTACCGCCTCTGGTTGCCCCTGATCCCGACCTCTACGACTTGGCCAAGTACATTCATACCTGGACATCGTGGTGCTGTGGCGCACTGGTCGGCGGGCATCTGCTGGTGGCGATAAAACACCACTTTATCGACAAGGACGACGTCCTCGCCGGAATGCTGCTCAAAATCAGGCGCTGAGCTGAAAAGGCCGGCGCAGGCCAGTGCGGCTTGCGCAGAACCCTGTGGGAGCGGGCTTGCCGCGAAGGGGCCTTCAGCGGCAGCGCGAAACTCAGGAATCGCGGCGCAAATCCGGCGGGATCGGCAGGTCATCCTTGAGCGGTTCAGGTCGCTTGCCCTTGCCTGCCCGGTACTGTCGAATCTGATAGACGTAAGCCAGCACCTGTGCGACCGCCAGGTAGAGCCCGCCGGGAATTTCCTGCTCCAGCTCGGTGGAGTAGTAAATCGAGCGCGCCAGCGCAGGGGACTCCAGCAGCAAGATCTCGTTGGCCGCCGCGATCTCGCGGATCTTCAGGGCCAGGAAGTCGCTACCTTTGGCCAGCAGCACCGGCGCACTGCCCTTCTCCGGGTCGTATTTGAGGGCCACGGCGTAGTGCGTCGGGTTGGTGATGACCACGTCGGCCTCGGGAATTGCCGCCATCATCCGCCGCTGGGACATCTCGCGCTGCAGCTGTCGAATCCGCTGCTTGACCTCCGGTCGACCTTCCTGGTCTTTGTGCTCGTCGCGCACTTCCTGCTTGGTCATTTTCAGTTTCTTGATGCTTTCCCAGAGCTGTATCGGCACGTCGACGGCGGCGATGATGATCAGCCCGCAAGCCATCCACAGGGTGCTCCAACCGACCACTTGCAGGCTGTGGATAATCGCCCGGTCCAGCGGTTCGTGGGCGATTCGCAGCAGATCGTCGATGTCCGCCGACAACACCAGCAGGGCCACGAACAACACGATGAAAAACTTCGCCAGGGCCTTAAGCAGCTCAGCGATGGCCTTGGCCGAGAACATGCGCTTGAGGCCGGCGCCGGGGTTCATGCGGCTGAACTTGGGGGCCATGGTGCCGGCGGAGAACAACCAGCCGCCGAGGGATATCGGAACGATCAAGGCGGCGAGCAACAAGGTGATCATCACCGGCTGGATTGCCAGCAGGGCAATCTGCCCCGAGTGCAGCAGGTAGGTGCCCATCGAGCGCTGATCCAGCACTACCTCCCGCGACAGGGAAAAGTTCAGGCGCATCAACTCCATCATGTCCTCGGCCAGCGCTCCACCGAAAACCAGTAGCGCGCCGGCACCGGCGAGCATGATCGCCAGGGTATTGAGCTCCTTGGAACGGGCGATCTCACCCTTCTCCCGGGCGTCCTTTTTCTTTTTCTCCGTGGGGTCTTCTGTTTTGTCCTGACCGCTTTCGCTCTCAGCCATGCCTCAGCGCGCCTTTGCCAGTTCGCGTAAAAACTGCAGGGCCTCGATGGCCAGCGGTTGATACTGGTTGAGAATGTCCGCCAGCCCGACCCAGACGATAAACAGGCCGAGCACCAGGGTCAGCGGGAAACCGATGGAAAAGATGTTCAGTTGCGGCGCCGCCCGGGTCATCACGCCAAAGGCGATGTTGACCACCAGCAGCGCGGTGATCGCCGGCAATACCAGCAACAGTGCCGCGCCCAGCACCCATCCCAGCTTGCCGGCCAGCTCCCAGTAATGATTGACCATCAACCCGCTACCCACCGGCAGCGTGGTGAAGCTCTCGGTCAGCACCTCGAACACCACCAGGTGACCGTTCATCGCCAGGAACATCAGCGTTACCAGCATGGTGAAGAACTGCCCGATGACCGCCACCGACACGCCGTTGGTGGGGTCGACCATCGAAGCGAAGCCCATGCCCATCTGGATCGCGACAATCTGCCCGGCGACCACGAACGCCTGGAAGAACAGCTGCAGCGAGAACCCCAGGATCGCGCCGACAAGGATCTGTTCGGCAATCAGCAGCAACCCGCTCAAGTCCAGCGCATTGACTGGCGGCATCGGTGGCAGGCCGGGCGCGATGACTACGGTGATCGCCAGGGCGAAATACAGGCGGATGCGCTTGGGCACCAGGGATGTGCCGAACACCGGCATGACCATCAATAAGGCGCCGACGCGAAACAGCGGCAACATGAACGCCGCCACCCAGGTGCTGATCTGGGTATCCGTCAATTGCAGCAGTGAAGACATGGCTTAGCCGATGACCTGCGGAATGCTGCCGTACAACTGCAGGATGTACTCCATGAAGGTCTGCACCAGCCACGGCCCCGCCACGATCAGGGTCACCAGCATCACCAGCAGGCGCGGCAAAAAGCTCAAGGTCTGTTCGTTGATCTGCGTGGCGGCCTGGAACATCGCCACCAGCAGGCCCACCAGCAGACTCGGGATCACCAGCACCGCCACCATCATGGTGGTCAGCCACAGCGCCTCACGGAAGATGTCGACCGCAACTTCTGGCGTCATGGCGACACACCGCCGAAGCTGCTGGCCAGTGTGCCGATGATCAACGCCCAGCCATCGACCAGCACGAACAGCATGATCTTGAACGGCAGGGAAATGATCAGCGGCGAGAGCATCATCATACCCATGGCCATCAACACACTGGCCACGACCAGGTCGATGATCAGGAACGGAATGAAGATCATGAAGCCGATCTGGAACGCCGTTTTCAGCTCAGAGGTCACGAAGGCCGGTACCAGGATGGTCAGCGGCGCCTGCTCCGGCGTTGCGATGTCAGTGCGCTTGGACAGGCGCATGAACAGCTCCAGATCGCTGGTGCGGGTCTGGGCGAGCATGAAATCCTTGATCGGCACCTGCGCCTTGGCGACCGCATCCTGGGCCGTGAGTTTTTCCGCCAGATACGGCTGCAAGGCGTCCTGGTTCACCCGGTCGAACACCGGCGCCATGATGAACAGAGTCAGGAACAGCGCCATGCCGGTGAGAATCTGGTTCGACGGCGTCTGCTGCAGGCCCAGGGCCTGGCGCAGGATCGAGAAGACAATGATGATCCGGGTGAAGCTGGTCATCAGCATGACAAACGCCGGGATAAAGCTCAGCGCGGTCATGATCAGCAGGATTTGCAGGCTGACCGAGTATTCCTGCGCACCCTGTGCGTTGGTGCCCAGGGTGATGGCCGGGATCGACAGCGGATCGGCAGCGAATGCCAGCGGCGCGGCCAGCATCAGGGTCAGCGTCAAGACGATGCGTAGCGCACCCATTACTTCTTATCCTTCTGATCTTTACCCAGCATCTCCAAGAGGCGCTGGGCAAATTCCGGTGTCGGCTTGTCAGTAGTCGGCACTTGCACCGGCTCCTTGAGAACGTGCAGCGCAGTGATACTGCCAGGGCTCAAGCCCAACAGAATCTGCTCGTTGCCAACCTGCACCAGCATCAGGCGATCACGCGGCCCCAGTGCGCGAGAGCCGACAATCTCGATCACCTGCCCCTTGCCGGCCGGACCGGCCTGCTGGACCCGACGCAGCAACCAGGCGAGGAGGAAGATCAGCCCCAGCACCAGCAGCAAGCCGAACACCAGCTGTGTCAGCTGGCCAGCCACACCACTGCTCACTGCCGGTGCCGCAGCCGTGGTCGCCGTTGCAACCGGTTCGGCCGCCAGCACACTGAACGGCACGGCCAGCGCAGCCCCCAGCAAAGCCCCCAGAACCTTTTTCACTCAGCGCAGCTTCTTGATGCGTTCACTTGGGCTGATCACGTCCGTCAGGCGGATGCCGAACTTCTCGTTGACCACCACCACTTCACCGTGAGCGATGAGCGTACCGTTGACCAGCACGTCCAGCGGCTCGCCGGCCAGGCGATCCAGTTCGATCACCGAGCCCTGGTTCAGTTGCAGCAGGTTGCGGATGTTGATGTCGGTGCTGCCCACTTCCATGGAGATCGACACCGGGATATCGAGGATCACGTCCAGGTTCGGGCCTTCCAGGCTGACCGGCTCGTTGCTTCTCGGCACGCTGCCGAACTCTTCCATTGGCAGGCGGTTGGACGCGGAACTGGCGGAATCGGCGGCCAGCAAGGCGTCAATGTCAGCCTGCCCGGCATCACCGGTTTCTTCCAGGGCCGCTGCCCACTCATCAGCCAGAGCCTGGTCGTCTTGCGTGTTCATATTGTCAGTGTCCTCGGCGAGCAAAAATTCAGAATTCGGTTTAATCGCGAATGGGCACGAGCGCCGGTCAACGGCGCTCGATCGGCTCGATCACTTGCAAAGCCAGGTTGCCCTTGTGTGAGCCCATCTTGACCTTGAAGGCCGGCACGCCGTTGGCGCGCATGATCATTTCTTCCGGCATGTCGACCGGGATCACATCCCCCGGCTGCATGTGCAGGATGTCGCGCAGGCGCAACTGACGACGAGCCACCGTCGCACCGATCGGCACGTCGACGTCCAGCACGTCCTGGCGCAGGGCGTTGACCCAGCGCTCGTCCTGGTCGTCGAGGTCCGACTGGAAGCCGGCGTCGAGCATTTCACGCACCGGCTCGATCATCGAGTACGGCATGGTCACGTGCAGGTCACCGCCACCGCCATCGAGTTCGATGTGGAAGGTCGACACCACAATGGCTTCGCTCGGGCCGACGATGTTGGCCATGGCCGGGTTCACTTCCGAGTTGATGTACTCGAAGTTGACTTCCATGATCGCCTGCCAGGCTTCTTTCAAATCGACGAACGCCTGCTCCAGCACCATGCGCACCACACGCAGTTCGGTCGGGGTGAATTCACGCCCTTCGATCTTGGCGTGCCGGCCATCACCGCCGAAGAAGTTGTCCACCAGCTTGAACACCAGCTTGGCGTCGAGGATGAACAGCGCGGTGCCGCGCAGGGGCTTGATCTTGACCAGGTTGAGGCTGGTCGGCACGTACAGCGAGTGCACGTATTCGCCGAACTTCATCACCTGCACGCCACCGACCGCAACGTCTGCCGAGCGACGCAGCATGTTGAACATGCTGATGCGGGTATAGCGGGCGAAACGCTCGTTGATCATTTCGAGGGTCGGCATGCGTCCACGGACGATGCGATCCTGGCTGGTCAGGTCATAGCTTTTGACGGTGCCGGGTTCGGCAGCATTTTCGGTCTGTACCAGACCATCGTCGACGCCATGCAACAGCGCGTCGATCTCATCCTGGGACAGCAGGTCCTGCACGGCCATGTCGTGTTCCTACTGCAGTACGAAATTAGTGAAAAGCAACTGTTCGATCACCACTTTGCCGAGCTCTTTCTGCGCCACTTCCTGCACGCTGGCGGTGGCTTTCTGCCGCAGCATTTCCTGGCCGACCGGCGAGGCGAGCGTGGCGAAGTCCTGCCCGGAGAACAGCATGACAAGGTTGTTGCGGATCACCGGCATGTGGACCTTGAGTGCATCCAGATCCACCTGGTTGCGCGCGAGCATGGTGACGCTCACTTGCATGTAGCGCTGGCGACCGTTCTGGTTGTAGTTGGCCACGAAAGCCGGTGCCATCGACTCGAAAATCGCTGGCTGCTTGCCGACGGGAGCTGTTTGCGCCACGGCGGCGGCAGGTTTGCTCTGAGCGCTGTGCATGAAGTACCAGGTCGCCCCCACGGACACACCGATCGCCAGCAGCAGGGCCACCACGATCAAGATAATCAGCTTGAGTTTGCCTTTGGTTGCGGGGTCTTTTACTGCTGCGTCGCTCTTCGCCATGCCAATAATCCGTCACTAATCGGTTTTTCACAGTCGCACGGCAAGGCAAGAGCAAGTGTTATGCCATGTAGGAGCGAGCCGGTCGACGCTCGATTGCCCGCGAAGAATTCAAGAGCGCCGCGTTTAGCCAGCAAGCACGCGTTATCGTTAACGATCATCGCGAGCAAGCTCGCTCCTACAGAGGGTTTTGCGTTTGGTCAGGCGTAGTAATCGACCGCGCTGGAGCCGATCACACTGGTGGTATTGGCAGCCACCTCAGCGACGCCAGGCGTCAGGTCGTCATCCATTGAATCGAGGCGGCCGCCGCTGGCGCTGGTCCGCCCGGTCTGGCTTTGCCGGGCTTGTTCCTGCCCTTGCTGCGAACCACGGGACTGATCCGAAACGTTGACATCGACCTGCCCCATGCCCTGCTGTGCGAACATGTCGCGCAAACGATGGACCTGGCCATCCAGCGCCTCACGAACTCCCGGATGCGCGCTCATGAACGTGACCTGGGTCTGCTGATCGGGAACCATGTTCACCCGAATGTCCAGGCGCCCGAGCTCAGCGGGCTGCAACTGGATGTCCGCCGCCTTGAGATTGGCGCTGGACAGGTACATGACCCGGTTCACCACCTCTTCGGTCCACCCGCTCTGGTGCATGGCGATCGGCTGGTTCACCGGCAAGGCGTTGGCAGTCTTCGGCGTCGCCGCCTGGGTCAGTGCTGCCAGGCGGTTGGCGAAATCATCGACACGGGTGTCGCTGCTGGCGGACTTGAGGTCCTTCAGGCCGTCATCGATCAAGCCGCTGAACGCCTTGTCGCCGTCCTGACCGGCGCTGTTCTTGTCGGCCTGAACATCCAGCATGGTCGCCATGCCGGCGGCAAAGTTTTGCGCCGAAGTCAGCTCACCGTCAGCCTGGGCTTGCGCCTGGGTCGGTGCCGCCCTGGACTGTGCCTGGCTGGAAGCCGACACGTGACCGCTCTGTTCCATCGCCAGACGTAACGCTGGCAGGGCGTCGAGAGGATCAGCCTCCGGATCGAAATCGCCGTCTGTAGTGGTCTGTGCCGGCGTGGTTGTCGCGGTGATGGCTGCAGCAACCGCCGCGTCAACCGCTGGTGGCACAGTGTCGGCCACGGCGGGAGTTGTCGGCGCAGGTATCACTGGCTGTACGGCTTGCTGCAAGGAGGGATCAAGCGCCGGATCGACCGGCGCGGCATCGACGACTGGAGCCTGGTCGACATCCGCCGCATCATCGTCGGCCGTCTTGCCGGCAGGCAAGGATTTGCCGCCATCGGCAACCACCCGCTCGCGGGCGGCAGACTTGTCGTTGCCAGCGTCTTTTTTTCCAGCGGCATCGGAGCTTTTGTCACGACCCGGCTTGAACGAGGCATCAGCCACCGCATCGGGCTTGTTCTGGGCCTGATTGGCATAGACATGAGCGAAGCTTGCGGCCTTGCCTCCGGGCTCAGCGGTCAGCGCCGGAGGATTGGCGGACGCAGCCTGAGTCTTGGCCTGCCTGGAGGCCTGAAGCAGAATATCGGGGGTAACGGGCATGAAACGGTCTCCGCTGCACGGGGCTCTGAGTACAGTTGAATGAGTTGATTGCAAAGGTCGAGCCAGTTTCACTCGAAGGAGACCACATACAACTTATGCTCAGATTTTCGCCGGGCAACGCTGTCGTTCAGCTTCGTACAGAGGCCGGATACCGGCAAACTCGTTATCGATTTTGCCGACCAGTTCCTGAACGGCCGCGCTTGGCAAACTTGCGGCCTGCTGTTCAAGCTGGTGGCACAACTTGGTCAGCCTGACTGCACCCATATTGCTGCTGCTGCCCTTGAAGCTATGGGCGGTTTCAACCAGCAGTTCGGTACTGTCAGCTGTTCTCAAGACGTTCAGGCGCTCTTCGGAGTCCGCGAGAAAGATTTCCAACAGATCCGGATAGCCCTCTTCCATCACTTCGCGCAATGCACTCAGCACGCCGTGATCCACATGTGTGTTGTCCACTTGCTCACTCCTTGATCAAGAATGCGCGGATTATGCCAGAGCCTCCCAGATAAACTCCACGCGTGCCCTTCGACCACCGTCGGTCCAGCGGGCATTGCGCCCCAACTGGCGGATCAGACTGACCCCTCGTCCCGACAGGCGGATGTCATCCAGCGGTCTTGCCATCACCCGCTCGACATCGAACCCCTTGCCGCTGTCTTCGATGTGAATGGTCAGGCAACCGCCGCCGTCGGTCGGCGCCACCTGCAAATGTACCCGTACATAGCCTTCCTGCAGTTCGCCGAGCCGGGCACTGCGCTCTTGATAATACCGTGCAAAACCCGATGCATCGCGCTTGAGGCTCGAATCCAGCCCCAGCACGCCATGTTCCAGCGCATTGGAATAGAGTTCCGCCAGCACGCTGTAAAGCGCACCGCTCTGATCCCGAAGGCCATGAACCTCGAGCAGCAACCGCAACAGGTAGGGTAGCGGATTGAAACGCTTGAGCGTGGCGGCGCGAAATTCGAAACTCGCCGACCAGTCCAGCGGACAGGACTGGCCGCTGTCGGAGTAGACCAATGCCGGCGGCGTAATCTGCGCCGGCTCCAGCAAGCTGATTTCGACCATGCTGACATCGTCGCGCGCTTCACCGCCGAAATCGCGCAGCGCCTGCTCGATCTCTTCGAACAGCGCCTCCGGCTGACGATTGATGGCGAACACCTGCTGCAATCGCTGCACGCCAAACAACTGGTCATTGGCGTCGCAGGTGTCGATCACGCCATCGGACAAGAGGAAAACCCGATCCCCGAGCGCCATGGGAAACACTTCGGTGCGCTCATCGAAGGATTCCGGGCTCAGCACCCCCAAAGGCAGGTGCCGCGCCGGCAGAGGGGTTCGCTCGCCACTGGCAATGCGATGCAGGTAACCGTCGGGCATTCCACCGTTCCAGACCTCAACCGAACGACGCTGAAAACTCAGGCACAGCAACGTCGCACAGCAAAACATGTCCACCGGCAGGATGCGCTTGAGCTTGGCATTCATCTCGCGCAGGGTTTCCGCCAGGCCATAACCCTTGGCTGTCATCCCGTAGAAGACTTCGGCCAAGGGCATGGCGCCAACCGCCGCCGGCAGACCGTGGCCTGTGAAGTCACCCAGCATTACGTGCATATCACCGGCCGGGGTAAAGGCGGCCAGCAACAGGTCGCCGTTGAACAGCGCATAAGGCGATTGCAGATAACGGATATTCGGAGCGGCATTCAGGCAGCCGGAGTGCGCCACCTTGTCGAAAACCGCCTTGGCCACGCGCTGCTCGTTGAGCAGGTAGTCGTGGTGCCGGGCGATCTGGTCACGCTGTTGCAGCACCGTGTCCTGCAAGCGCCGCAAACGATCCATCGCCTTGATCTTGGCCGCGAGAATCACCTGGTTATAGGGTTTAGCCAGAAAGTCGTCACCGCCGACCTCCAGACACCGGGCCAGGGCTTCGCTTTCGGACAACGACGTGAGGAAGATAATCGGCACCAGGGTTTCCCCGGCCAGGGCCTTGATCTGCCGGGCCGCCTCGAAGCCGTCCATGACCGGCATCATCGCATCCATCAACACCAGGTGCGGTTGTTGCCGGCCAAACGCGTCGACCGCTTCAGCGCCGTTGGCCGCCGTCAGCACTTCGTGCCCCTGGCGGCGCAGTATGCTCGACAACAGCAGGCGATCGGCGGCGCTGTCCTCGGCAATCAGGATCGTCAGCGGCTCCAGTGGTTGCATGGCAATCAACTGATGTCGAACAACTTGTCGAAGTTGGAGATGGCGAGAATTTTGCGCACGTCGGTACTGCTGTTGACGACACGCACATCGGAGTCGTCGCCACCGGCGTGATCACGCAGCAAAAGCAGCATGCCCAGGGCCGAGCTATCGAGGTAAGTGGCCTCTTTGAGGTCGACCACGACCGCCGATAGCTGCTTATCTTCGTAGGACTGACGAAATTCCTGATGCTTGGCGAAATCGAAACGACCCTTGACCGAGATCGTCAGCTTTTGCCCATCCTGGGACACTTCTGAAACGACTGACATTTAATGGCTTCCTTGTCTTTGGAAAACGTTTAGAAGGTTTAGCACCAGGTATGGATGGGAGCAAGGCAGCCCAATTTTCGAACGCACACTCAATACGGATTCTCGCGCGGCAAGCGCTGGGACAGCTCATCCAGCAACTTCTGTTCGCGCCGGTCTTCAAGCGCCCGCGCCTCATCGGCATAGCGCTGAACCAGCTTGCGCAAGCCTTCGACCCGGGCAAACGCCTGCTGCCAAGTTTCCCGGGCCTTGTTCAGGTTGTTTTGATGCCAGGCCAGGCTTTGCCGCTGCTGGTCGATGGCCGTGCCCAGTTGCGCCAGAAAGCCCTGATAGCCCAGCAACCATTGGCCCGAAACGCCGCCGCTGCCACGTACGATCCATTGTTCCTGATAGTCAAGGCGGAAGGCTTCAAGGTCGGCGAGCTTGCTTTCGGCCAGGCGCACCTGCCCTTGAAAATACCCCAGGCGCTGGACCGCGGTTTTCTCGGCCTTTTCGGCCATTTCCACCACGGGTGCCAGCCTTCCTGCCCGACTCTGGGCCATGACCGCTTAACCGCCTGCCGCGGGCGCGAAGATCGAGGCGAGATACGCTTCGCTTTCGCCCAGGCTGATGCTGTCGTTGAGGCCCTGACGCAGGTACTTGACCAGTTGCGGCTGCAGGGAGATCGCCAGGTCGGTCTCCCGATCACCACCGGCGACATAGGCGCCAACACTGATCAGGTCGCGACTCTGCTGATAGCGCGACCACAGTTGCTTGAAGTACTGCGCACGGGTCATGTGTTCCGGCGACACCACCGCCGGCATCACTCGGCTGATGGAAGCTTCGATATCGATGGCCGGGTAATGCCCTTCTTCGGCCAGGCGCCGGGACAGCACGATGTGCCCGTCGAGCACGCCTCGCGCCGAGTCGGCAATCGGGTCCTGCTGGTCATCGCCTTCGGACAGCACGGTGTAGAAAGCAGTGATCGAACCGCCGCCCTTCTCCGCGTTACCCGCCCGCTCCACCAGCTTCGGCAGTTTGGCGAATACCGACGGCGGATAGCCCTTGGTCGCCGGCGGCTCGCCAATGGCCAGGGCGATTTCCCGCTGGGCCTGGGCGAAACGGGTCAGCGAGTCCATCAGTAACAGGACATTCTTGCCCTTGTCGCGGAAATACTCGGCAATTCGCGTGCAGTACATGGCCGCTCGCAGGCGCATCAGCGGCGCATCGTCCGCCGGGGACGCCACGACCACCGAACGCTTGAGCCCTTCTTCACCGAGGATGTGCTCGATGAATTCCTTGACTTCGCGGCCCCGCTCACCAATCAGCCCGACGACGATAATGTCGGCCTCGGTAAAGCGCGTCATCATCCCCAGCAGCACAGATTTACCGACACCGGTACCGGCAAACAGGCCGAGCCGCTGGCCGCGTCCGACTGTCAGCATGCCGTTGATGCAACGGATGCCCACGTCCAGCGGCTCGCTGATCGGCTCACGCTTGAGCGGGTTGATGGTCGGGCCATCCATTGGCACCCAGTCTTCGGCCTTCATCCCGCCCTTGCCGTCCAGGGCACGACCGGCGCCATCGAGTACCCGTCCGAGCATGCTCATGCCCATGGGTAGGCGACCGGTATCGGCCAACGGCACCACTCGGGCACCGGGCGCAATGCCAGCGACACTGCCGACCGGCATCAGGAAGACCTTGCTGCCGGAGAAGCCCATCACTTCAGCTTCGACCTGCACCGGGTGATAGCTGTCGTCGTTGATGACCATGCAGCGGCTGCCCATGGCGGCGCGCAGGCCTTCAGCTTCGAGGGTCAGGCCGACCATGCGCAGCAAGCGGCCTTCAAGGATCGGCGCGCCGGCCAACCCCGTGGCCTCGGCATAGCTGCCCAGGCGCTTGGCAAAGCTGGTGCGCTCAAGGCGCATCAGGCGCATCCGTTTCTGGTGAGGTTGCAGGCTTGCTGTCGACCGCAAGCTCCAGGCTCAGGTCTGGCGCGGCCGGGTGCAAGGCCTGCTCGTGCAACTGGTCGAACAGCTTGTCCATCACCCGCGCGACGCGGGTCTCGACTGTGGCGTCGATGCGACTGTGTTCTGTCTCGACCCGGCAACCGCCAGGCAACAACGATTCGTCCTCGACGATGCGCCAGGTTTCTTCATGGCGTTCGCGCAGGGCTTTGACCTGTTCGAAATCCTGCGGATTGATGTACAGCCGCACATTGCCCACGCCCAACGGCAGGAGCTTGAGGGCATCGCGCATGACGTGTTCGATCTGCGTCGAGTCGATGGCCAGTTCGCGCTGGATCACCTGTTTGGTGATGTGCTGCACGAGGTCGACCAGGGATTTTTCGATCTGGGTGTCCTGCTCGGCGATCGGCTCGAACAGGTGGCTCATCAGTTGCTCCAGCGCCCCGATCTTGGCCGTCAGGGCCACTTCGGCTTCCTGGCGGACCTTGAGCGTGGTGCTGTGGAAACCTTCCTTCTCACCCACCGCGAAACCTTCGTTGTAGGCTTCCTGGCGAATGCTTTCGAGCTCTTCGAGGGTCAGTGGCTGGACTTCTTCCAGCGGCACTTCTTCCATTTCCGGCGGCTCGGGTTCTGGTTCAGGCTCAGGCTCGGGTTGCGGCGGATCGAAGCTGGGCAGTGCCCAGGTATCGAAGCCACTGACATCCCTGGCCCGGATCAGGTCAGTGGGTGCATCATCATTCTTGACCATGGTGTTAGATCATTTCCTCGCCGCCCTTGCCGCCGAGAACGATTTCTCCGGCTTCGGCCATACGGCGGGCGATGGTGAGGATTTCCTTCTGCGCGGTTTCCACGTCGCTGACGCGCACCGGGCCCTTGGCTTCCAGGTCGTCGCGCAACAGTTCGGCCGCACGCTTGGACATGTTCTTGAAGATCTTCTCCTTGACGCCTTCGTCCGACCCTTTGAGGGCCAGCACCAGCACATCGGAGGACACCTCGCGCAGCAGCGCCTGAATGCCGCGGTCGTCGACATCGGCCAGGTTGTTGAACACGAACATGAGGTCTTCGATCTGACCGGACAGGTCTTCGTCGACTTCGCGGATCGAGTCCATGAGCTGGCCTTCGATGGAGCTGTCGAGGAAGTTCATGATGTCCGCTGCACGCTTGATGCCACCCAGGGTGGTGCGCGAGGCATTCGAATTGCCGGAGAACTGCTTCTCGAGAATCTGGTTGAGTTCTTTCAGGGCCGCAGGCTGTACGGTGTTCAGCGAGGAAACCCGCAGGATGATGTCCAGTCGCGCCTTGTGGTCGAAGTTACCGAGCACTTCACCGGCCTGGTCGGGATCGAGATACGCCACCACGATCGCCTGGATCTGCGGGTGCTCGTAACGGATCACGTCGGCGACGGCGCGCGGCTCCATCCACTTCAGGCTGTCGAGGCCGCTGGTGTTGCCACCGAGCAGGATGCGGTCGATCAGGCCGTTAGCCTTGTCTTCGCCCAGGGCCTGGGTGAGCATTTTGCGCACATAGTCGTCGGAACCGACGCCAAGGCTGGTCTGGTCGCCGACGATGTCGACGAACTCTCTCATCACCTGCTCGACCTGCTCGCGGTGCACATTACCCATCTGGGCCATGGCCACACCCACGCGCTGAACCTCTTTGGGGCCCATGTGACGCAGCACCTGGGCAGCGTCGGTGGAGCCCAGGGACAACAGCAGGATTGCGGCTTTGTCGACCTTGGACAGTTTGGCGGCAACGGCTCGGTTATCACTCATCTGCGTTAATCCACTCTTTCACGACCTGGGCCACACGACCCGGATCCTCTGCCACCAGACTCTTGATTGCGTTCAACTGTGCGTCATAGCCTTCGCTCGGGCTCGGCAGCAGAATGCTTTGCGGGCCGCCGAGGCTGACACGATCGTTGGCCAGCTCGCCATCCAGACCGCCCATGCCACCCAACTCGACGTCGCTGCCGATACCGGCCAACTGCTTGCCCTTGCCACCACCGGTGATGTTGTTGAGCACCGGACGCAGCACACCGAACACCAGCACCAGAATGAACAGCACTCCCAGCACTTGCTTGACGATGTCCCAGAACCACGGCTGCGAGTAGAACGGAATATCGGCAATCACTTCACCGCGCTCGGCGGAGAACGGCATGTTGATCACGCTGACACTGTCACCACGACTGGCATCGAAGCCAACCGCGTCCTGAACCAGACGCGTGAAGCGCGAAAGTTCATCGGCAGTCCATGGCGCACGGGTGGTTTCGCCGTTGGTCGGGTTGATCTTGACCTGATCATCGACCACTACCGACACCGACAGGCGATTCAAACGACCCTGCTGCTGCTTGGTATGGCTGATGGAACGGTCGAGTTCGAAGTTCTTGGTCGATTGTTGACGCTTGTCCGCCGGATACGGCGCGAGCATTGGCTGGCCGGTGGCTGGGTCCATGATTTGCTGGCCGTTGGCATCGATCAGCGGCTGGCCTGGCTGCACCATGCCCGCCGACGCGGTGGCGCCACCGGTGGTCTGCGGCGCGGAGGCCGGCGACGGCGGCTGGTTGCTCAAGGCACCCGGCACACCCTGCGGGCCATTGCTGGCGGTACGTTGCTCGTTGACCGACTGCTCGCTGCGCAGGGCAGGCTGGTCCGGATTGAACTGCTCGGAGGTCGACTCGACCGCACTGAAGTCCACATCGGCCGAGACTTCGGCCTTATAACGGTCGTTGCCCAATACCGGCTGCAGGATGTTGTGCACACGCTGGGTGAGCATGCTTTCCATGCGACGACTGTAGTCGAACTGCTTGCCAGCCATGGTCAGTTCGGAGTTTTCCGCCTGATCCGAGAGCAGGTTGCCTTTCTGGTCGACGACGGTGATCTGCGACTTGCTGAGTTCGGGAACGCTGGTCGCCATCAGGTTGATGATGGCCACGACCTGGCCTGGTTCGAGGGAGCGACCGGAATAGAGTTCAACCAGAACCGAAGCGCTCGGCTTGCGCTCATCGCGCACGAACACCGAACTTTTCGGGATCGCCAGGTGCACGCGGGCACCCTTGACGTTGTTCAAGCTGGAAATGGTGCGGGCCAGCTCGCCTTCGAGGCCGCGACGATAGCGGGTCGCTTCCATGAACTGGCTGGTGCCCAGCCCCTGTTCCTTGTCGAGGATTTCAAAACCGATGTTGCCGTCGCTGGGAGTGACACCAGCGGCCGCGAGCTTGAGCCTCGCACGGGACAGGTCATCGGCCTTGACCAGCAAGGCTCCGGAGTTGGGTTCGACGGTGTACGGGATATCGGCGGAGGCCAGGGTATCCATGACCTGCTTGGCGTCCATGCCGGCAAGGCTGCCGTACAGAGGCCGGTAGTCCGGCTGTTGGGACCACAACACCACGGCAAAACCAATCGCCACGCTCGCCGCCAGGCCGACCAACAGGCCCACCTGACGCAACACGGTCATCTCGGAGATGTTTTCCAGGAAAGACAACCCGAACAGCGGTGGTTTGCCGTCTATTGGAGTGGCCTTGGCCGGAACATTATCGGCGACTGCTTCTGCCATGACTCAATCTCGTCCTTTAAACCGGCATCTGCATGATGTCTTGGTAGGCCTGAACCAGCTTGTTGCGCACCTGGGTCAATGCCTGGAACGACACACTGGCCTTCTGCGAGGAAATCATCACGTCCGTGAGGTCGACGCCGCTTTTGCCGATTTCGAAGGCGCTGGCCAACTGCGTGGAAGCCTGTTGGGTGTCGTTCACTTTATTGACGGCCTGGCCGAGCATGTCAGAAAAGCTGCTGCCCGCCACTTCAGGGACGGCAGTCGATTTCGGCGCAGACATGGCATCCATTTGCATGGCGCGCATATCCAGCATCAACCGATTGAATTCAATACCTTGGCTCATGATTACTCTCTTTGACGACCCGCAATTTTTTGACACTCACTCGGCGGGTAATGAGGTGTTAGCAACAAGGGTGCCAGCTCCATGGCCTTGTTTCACAAAAGCCCTTCTCATCGCCGCCGCCCCCTGTAGGAGCGAGCCTGCTCGCGATGAACCCGAGAACACCGCGGGGTGTCAGGTTCCCAGCGTTATCGTTCACATCCATCGCGAGCAAGCTCGCTCCTACAGGGACACAATCAGGATCAGGTGGCGAACAAGTAAGCTTCTACATCCATGCCCGCATCGCGCATCTGCGCCAGCTTGTAGCGCAGGGTTCGCGGACTGATCCCCAGGCGCTCGGCCGCCTCTTTGCGGCGACCGCGCTCGGCGCGCAGGGTATCGATGATCATCTGGAACTCGCGGCGACGCAGGTCATCACCCAGCGCACCGGCCGACTCGGACTCGATTTCCACAGCACCCGCTGGCACCGCAGCCAACGCAGGCAATGGAGCGCAAGCCACCGGCCCGGCCAGGCAGAAGTCCTGCGGCTGGATCAAGCCACCCTGCTGCAGAATCAGCGCACGCTGAATCGCGTTGTCCAACTCTCGCACGTTACCCGGCCATGGATAACCGATCAGGCACGCCTGGGCCTCGGGCGATAATCTGGCAGCCGAATGCTTCATTTTATTGACGTGCTTGGCCAGCAGACGCTCGGCCAGCGGCAGGATGTCAGCGGTGCGCTCGCGCAGCGGACGCCAGGCCAGGGGAAACACCGACAGGCGATAATACAGATCCTCACGGAAGCGCCCCGCCGCCACTTCGCCCGCCAGGTCGCGATTGGTGGTCGCGACCACACGAATATCCAGTGTGATCGGCTTGCGCGCCCCAACCCTTTCGACCTCGCGCTCCTGCAGCACGCGCAGCAGTTTGGCCTGGAGCCCTAAAGGCATTTCGGAAATTTCATCGAGCAGAAGGGTGCCGCCGTCGGCCTGCTCGAACTTGCCGGCCTGCGCGGCAATGGCGCCGGTGAAGGAGCCCTTCTCGTGACCGAACAAGGTCGCTTCGAGCATGTTGTCCGGGATCGCCGCGCAATTGATCGCAATGAACGGCTGACTGGCGCGATGAGAGTGCTGATGGATGTACCGTGCCAGCACTTCCTTGCCCGTGCCCGACTCACCCGAGATCAACACCGTGGAATCGCTGCGCGCGACCCGCGCCGCCAATTCGAGCAGCTGCGCGCTCGCGGGCTCGAACGCCACCGGCCCCTCGCTCTCGGTCGGGCCGAAACTGCCCAGGGCATGACGCGCCACCAGATCGAGCAACGCCTTGGGCTCGAAGGGTTTGACCAGGTAATCCGCCGCGCCTTGGCGCATCGCATCGACCGCACGCTCGACCGCACCGTGAGCCGTCATCAGCAACACCGGTAACTGCGGCTGCCGCGCCCGTAACAGACCCAGCAACTGATGGCCGTCCATGCCCGGCATGTTGACGTCGCTGACCACCAGACTGAAGGCCTCGCCACCGACGGCAGCCAACGCCTCTTCCGCCGACCCCACCGCCTTGTAATCGTGCCCCGAGAGCAACAGCGTATCCGCCAGTGCCTCGCGCAACGCGCGGTCGTCCTCGACCAGCAGAACCTTGATGCCCATCTATGTCACTCCGCTCCCTGAGCGTTGCTGAACAGCGGCAGGATCACCTGCGCGCAAGTGCCGCGACCGGGTCGCGAACGCAGCTGCAATTCTCCCTGATGAGCACGCGCCACCGCCTTGACCACAGTCAAACCAAGACCTGTGCCAGTGGTCTTGGTCGTAAAAAAGGGCTCGCCCAAACGCGCCAGAACTGCAGCATCGATACCCGAGCCGCTGTCACTGACGCACAGGCGCAGGTTGCTGCCGCGGGTGTAGAGATGAATCTTGAGGCGCAATTGACCGGCATTGGCCTGAACGGCGTTTTCGATCAGGTTGAGGATCGCGCCGACCAGGGTGTCGCGATTGCACAGCAACTCTCCCGAGTGACTGTCGCACTGCCAGCGGATCGGCAGATCCTGCACGTGGGTCAGCGCGGCCGCCTGCAGCGATTGCATCAGTTGGCCAGGGGTTACGCGATCGGTCAGCGGCAACTCACCACGAGCAAACACCAGCATGTCGCGCACTTGGTGCTCGAGCTCGTGCAGGCGCTCCTTGAGGCGCCCGGCAAAGCGCTGCTGGGTAGCGATCGGTAGCTCTTGTTCGGTCAGATGACTGGCGTACAGCAACGCGGCGGACAACGGCGTGCGTATCTGATGAGCCAACGAAGCGACCATGCGCCCCAACGACGACAGTCGCTCATGACGAGCCAGTTGATCCTGCAGATGGCGGGTTTCAGTCAGGTCATTGAGCAATACCAACTGGCCAGGCTCGGCGTCCAGCGAGCGCGTGGCGATCGACAGACGCCGGCCATCCTTGAGGGAGACCTCATGACCATCGTCTTCGCGCGGCGCAAAACAGCGGGCAATGACGTGGCGCCACAATTCACCTTCCAGTGGCAGCCCCAACAATTCGCACGCCGCCGGATTGGCTTCGCACACAATGCCCTGGGCGTCGATGACGATGACACCGCCGGGTAACAGATCAAGGAGGTTTTGCAGGCGGTTCGCCAGGCGTTCTTTTTCCGCCAGCTCCTGCATGCGCTGGGCGCTGACCACTGCCAGTTCACCCTTGAGCTCGGTTACCCGCGCTTCAAGCATGCTGTAGGAATCGGTCAACTGACTGGACATCTGATTGAACAGCGAGAATGCCTGCTCAAGGCCCAGCCGACTCGCCTGCTCTACGGACGACGATTGTCCGCTGGCATCAGGGACAGGAGACATCTGGGCGGCTTGGGGCATTGTGCTCTCTCGCTTGGCTGACCGTCAGTGAAACGGAACGTTGCGAGGGATATAGCAATACCCGTGCCTAAAAAAACTTCTTATAAATGAATGGATTGAAAAACAGGCGTCAATCATCCGCCTGCTCATCCCCATCACGACGACTCATGCCGTACTTGCGCATCTTTTCCACCAGCGTGGTCCGACGAATACGAAGCCGCTCGGCCGCGCGCGCCACAATGCCATTGGCATCATCCAGCGCCTGCTGGATCAACCCTTGCTCCAGACCACCGAGGTAGTCCTTCAGGTCCAGGCCCTCCGGAGGCAACATGGCGTTGGCCGTGAAGTCCTGCGTATGACCGTTGATGGCCACGCGCTCTTCCAGATCGCTGCGCAGGCTGTCGACCAATTGCTCGTCTTCATCGTCGACGTAGCGGAATTTCTTCGGCAACTCGACCACGCCAATCACGCCGTATGGATGCATGATCGCCATGCGCTCCACCAGGTTGGCCAGTTCGCGGACGTTGCCCGGCCAGCCATGCCGGCACAGCGACATGATCGCCGCCGAGTTGAAACGGATCGAACCGCGCTTCTCGTGCTCCATGCGCGAGATCAGCTCATTCATCAGCAGCGGAATGTCCTCGACGCGCTCACGTAGCGGCGCCATCTCGATCGGGAACACATTCAGGCGGTAGTAGAGGTCTTCGCGGAAGGTGCCGACCTCGATCATGCTTTCGAGATTCTTGTGGGTCGCCGCAATGATGCGCACGTCGACGCTCTGGGTCTTGTTGCTGCCCACGCGCTCGAAGGTGCGCTCCTGCAAAACGCGCAGCAACTTGACCTGCATCGGCAGCGGCATGTCGCCGATTTCATCGAGGAACAGGGTGCCGCCATTGGCCAGTTCGAATCGACCGGCACGGCTGGTGATTGCCCCGGTGAAAGCGCCCTTCTCATGACCGAACAGTTCGCTCTCCAGCAACTCGGCCGGGATCGCCCCGCAGTTGACCGGTACGAACGGCGCTTCGCGGCGCTTGGAATGGTAATGCAGGTTGCGCGCAACCACTTCCTTGCCGGTACCGGACTCACCGAGGATCAGCACGCTGGCATCGGTATCGGCGACTTGCTGCATCATCTGACGGACGTGTTGAATCGCCCGGCTGGTGCCGACAAGACTGCGGAAAAGATTGGGTTCGCGATGACGACCGCGCTCGCGGGCCTGGTCGTACATCTCGCGATAGACCTGGGCACGGTGCAGCGAATCGAGCAACTTGCTGTAGCTGGGCGGCATTTCGAGGGTCGAAAGCACCCGACGACGCTGGTCTTCAGGCAGGTCAATGGAAGAATTATCGCCCATTAACAAAACCGGAAGGAACTCATCCCAGGTCGAGAGTGTCTTTAGCAAGCCAAGAAGTGCACCAGGAGCATTGACCGTCCCGATAAGGACACAGATTACTTCACGACTTGACGACAAAGAGCCGACAGCCTGCTGCCAGTCATGGCTACCGCAGGGTAAATTTTCTTCGCCGAGAAAATTTAAAATCACCGCCAAGTCGCGGCGGCGGACGCTATCGTCATCAATCAGCAGAATTTTGGTTTCACGCCACATGCAATAGCAACTTCCCTAGTCAACCCGGTGCCCGAAATGAGTGGGCAAGCTAGACGCTTGCAGACCGTTAATGCCTGTAGACGCCTAAAATGTGGAAACAGCCACTAGTAAAGTCAAAAAACCGTTCACAGTCAAATTTATGGCGCAAGGTATCTGGATTAAGCAGATATTAATTAACCAAACAGATGGTAAACCTTTGCGGCGCTCTTCGCTTGGTTGATCTGCGACATCTCATCAACAATTGCCTGACGCTCGCCCATCGTCACCGTCAATAAATCTTTGTACACCGCCAGCAGACTCTCCAGATGGGTGCGCACCTCACCCTCATCGATCGGTGCTTCAGCGAGCACCTCGTCGACGCATTCACGACACGCCACATCGAGTTCGCCAATCATGTCCCAGTTGCGCGCCGCCAGGGCATCGACCAGGGCTTCACGGGTCTCTTCAATTCGCCGCAGTGCTTGACTCATGACGTCATCCTCGGCCGTCAGGCCTGTGGGCTTCCAATCGCATCCCAACCGCTTTTCAGGGTTTCGAGCAAACCCGATACTTCGTCGATGATGGCTACATCGTTATTGGTGTTGGCTTCCATCAAACGGTTGGTCATGTAGGCGTACAAGCTGTCGAGTTGCTGGACAGATGCGGGATCCTCGGCTTTTTCCGGGCTCAGACCGTCACGCAGGCCGATGATGATGTCTGTGGCCTTGCCCAGCATCAAGCCCTTGAGTGCAACGTCACCCCGCTCCAGCGCACCCTTGGCCTGAGCCATGCGGTCCAGGCCACCTTCCATCAGCATTTGCACCAGGCGATGGGGATTGGCTTCAGAGATCTGGGCATGGGAATTGACCTTCTGGTATTGGCGAAGGGCTCTCATGGGGTTCATGTTTCTACCTCGTGACAGACAACAGCTTGAAATTGGGAAGGCTCTGTTCTTTATGTCGACTGGTCGACAGAAAACTTTAATGCCGGCTCGCCGCCAACGAAAAAACCCAGGCGCTGTCATGACAGCCCGCCTGGGTTTGTTCATGACAGATATTTATCAATCATCTTTCGGATTATTCAACGCGTTCAACGTGGTCATGATGCTGTCGCTCTGCGCGCGCAGCTTGGCGACCAGGGAGTCCATGGCGTTGTATTTGGCCGACAGACTGGCCTGCAGGAGCGTCATTCGCTCGTCCAGGGTGTCCTGTTGTTTCTTGAGATCGGTCAGGCTTTCGGTCAAGGACTTGGAACGCTCAGCCAGTGTACCCGTGGTAGCTTTTGCAAAACCCTCTGTGGCGGTGGTCATGCGCGCCAGCAGACCATTGTCACCATTGAAGATACTGGTGATGTCTGCTCCATTGGTGACGACCGCCTTGTCCCACTTCTTGTCGTCAATGGCCAACAGGCCGGTGGTCGAATCCGTGCTGATGCCGAATTGCGCCAGTGACTTGAAAGTACCGGTGCCGGACATCGTGTTCAATTCATTACGCAACGAGCTCATCAGGGTGCGCATTGAGGAATCACCGGTCAATGCGCCAGCAATCGGATTACCGTCCGTGCCTATCGTGACCTTGGTTTCTGCACTGATTGCCTTGACCAGGGCGTTGTAGGTATCGACAAAACCCTTGACGCCCGATTTCAAAGCCGAATTGCTGGTAGCCACCGAGATAGTGGTGGGTGTCGGCTTGGTGGCGCTGGCAGCGGTCGGTGAAACCGACAACAATTTGATGCTCACGCCACTGACCGCTTCAGCGATGGTGTTGCTCTTGGACTGCATTTCAATGCCGTCGATGCTGTACTTGGCGTTTTTCGGCTCATCGACCACTGTTGCGCCGACATCCAGACCCGAATTACCCGACAGGGTCAGGTCCGAGCCAACCCCCATGGCCGTCGAGGTCAGCACCAACCGGGAACCGGAGGCATCGGTGAGCAGGTTGGCACTCAGCCCGGACGTGGAAAATTGCGTATTGATCGAGTCGCGCACCTGCTGCAGCGTCGCCCCCGCCGGAATACTCAAGTCATAGTTCTTGCCCGACTGCGAAATCGTCAGGGTCGTCGGTGTCGTACCACTGTTCACGACCGCTGAAGCGCCGCCGGCGTAGGTGCTTGTCGCCAGCTTCGAGGCGCTGGCCAGCTGCGTCACTACCAAGGCGAAGCTGCCCGTGGAAGCGCCATTGCCCGCCGTCATGGTGGCGACCTTTTCATCCGAAGACGAAGTGATCAAGCCACGAAAACTGTTATCCGTGCCCATGTTGGCCAAAGCGCCACGGAAGGCGTCCAGCGCCGCCTGGATTTTGCCAATCGACGACAGCGTGGTGGTTGCTTTCAACGTCTGAGTGTTGATCTGCGTCTGCTTCGGCACTTTTTCAGCGTCAACCAGAGACTTCACAATCGCCTGGGTATCGATGTTCGAACCAATACCGCTAACCGTTGAACCCGCCATCGTCTTTCTCCTTATCCAGTGGCTGCCGCTTTCTTGGCGAGATGCGCCTCAATCGCTGACACCAACAAAATTCATGCCAGCTCAGACCTTGTCTTCAAACAACAGGCTGCTGGCTTGGCTCAGGCTTTGCGCCAGTTTCAATGCAGTTTCCGAAGGGATCTGGCGAATCACGTCACCACTGTCGGTGGCGATGACCTTGACCACGACCCGGCCGGTGGAATCGTCAATGGAAAAGTCCAGCTGACGCTGGCTTGCCTGAACGAACTCGCGAATATCGGTGACCGCCTGTTCCAGCTCTTCACGCTTTGGCTCTGTCGCCGCTGGGGCAACGGCTTCAACCTTGGGCCGCTGGACCGTATCAGTCGGTACGGGCGGGGTTTGCGGCGCAACCGCTGGATAAGACTGGTTCAACTTGACGCTCATATCCATGTCCAATCTCCTCATCACGGAAAAGACAAAAGGGCACGTAAACGCGCCCCTCTGTCATCTACCCAACGCTGAAATTACTGAAGCAGCTTCAGTACAGCGGATGGCATCTGGTTAGCTTGCGACAGGATGGCAGTCGAAGCCGATTGCAGCGTTTGCTGCTTGGTCAGCTCTGCAGTTTCAGCAGCGAAGTCCACGTCCTGCACGGTGGAGCGAGCAGCGGTGGAGTTCTTCTGGATGTTCTGCAGGTTGTCGGCAGTGGTGGTCAAACGGTTCTGGGTAGCACCCAGGCCCGAACGAACGCCGTCGATGGTGCCGATAGCCTTGTCGATTACGGCCAGCGCGTTTTGAGCGTTGGTAGCGTCGGTGACATCGGTGTCGGAAATCGAGGTTTTGGTAGACGACACGGTTGCAGCGCCGAACAGTTGAGTAACACCGTCCGCAGCACCGGCACCCAGGGAATAACCCTTGGCGGAATCCAGAGAGACCTGACCGGTTACAACCATGGTGTCGAGGATGGCGGTTGGGGTACCACCGGCATAGGCGCCAGCGCCATCTTTAACATCAACACCGATTGCAGCTTGTGCACCAGCGTCAACGCCCGAGAACTCCAGGTTTTCACCCGAATCGGATTTCACTTCCAGAGTGCCCGCTACTTCGTCGTAGTTGACGCTGATGCCCAGTTTGGCGGAGTTGGACTTCAGCTGGTCAGCCAGGCTGGCAGTATCGGTCACACCAACAAACTTGACGGCACTGCCACCACCTACCGACAGGGAGAAGTTAGCCGGAGTCGTTGCTGCAGCAGCATCGACAGAGAACTTGACTTCGGTGCTGGCGGAGGCAGTCAGACCACCCACAGCGCCGTTCAGCTTGGTGGCGATGTCTTTGGCAGAAGCACCGGCAAGGTAAGAAATATCTGCGGTTTGGCCGTTACCGGTAACAGTGATGTCACCTGCTGCGAGACCCAAGGCCGCTGGAGTGACTGCGGAGCTCTTGATCTGCTGCGAGCCAATTTTGTTGGCCGCTACGTTTTCCAGGCTCAGGTTGATGGTTTCGTTGGCGTTTGCGCCTACCTGAATGGCCTTGGTGCCGTACGAACCGTCCAGCAATTTCTGACCACCGAAAGTAGTGGTTTGCGAGATTCGAGTCAGTTCCGAAGTCAGAGCCTGGTATTCGTCGTTGTTCGACTTACGGTCATCAGCGCTCAGGGAGCCAGTAGCCGAGGACAGTGCCAGGGTACGCATTTTTTGCAGGATGTCGGTCGAAGCCTGCATTGCGCCTTCAGCGGTTTGCGCGATGGAGATACCGTCGTTCACGTTCTTGACCGCTTGGCCCAGGCCGTTGATCTGGCTGGTCAGGCGGTTGGCGATTTGCAGGCCGGCAGCGTCGTCTTTGGCGCTGTTGATACGCAGGCCGGAAGACAGGCGCTGCATGGAGGTGGCCAGGGAGTTGCCGGCTTTGTTCAGGTTGCCCTGAGTAGTAAGGGAGGCAATGTTGGTGTTTACGGTTAAAGCCATGACGAAATCCTCGTTGGATGGATACTGCGGCTTCCGGCCCTGGCAACCGCCGGGTGTGGCCTAGAGAACCTACGTAATAGTTATCGTCGTGAGATGGCTTTGCTTGAGGGTTTTTTTGCAAATTTTTAGTGGCAGCGTGCCAGCCCTTTATATTCAAGGCTTTAGAGCCAGAAAATCTGGCGCCAGGAAAACGCAAAACGCCCGGAGGTTTAAAACTCCGGGCGTTTTTTTGTGGCTTCGATTCAGTCAATCAACCGCGATAGAGAATCGCCGACCCCCACGAGAGGCCCACGCCAAAGCCGCTGATGGCCACGCGGGTCCATTTGGAATCGAACACATGGTTTTGCAACAGCAACGGAATGCTCGATGACACCGTGTTGCCGGTTTCGAGCATGTCCTTGACGAACTTCTCCGGTTCGCCCTCTTCGAAGCGACGCGCCACGGCATCGACGATGGCCGCGCTGCCCTGGTGAATACAGAAGGCGTCGATATCGCGAGCTTGCAGATTGGACTCATCCAGCAGCTCATGCAGGTGCGCCGGAACTTTCAACAAGGCAAAGTTGAACACCTGGCGGCCATTCATGAAGAACACGCCGTCGCTGACCTTCAGGTGCGGCGCGCCGGAACCGTCGGTGCCGAATTTTGACTTGCCCAGTTGCCAGACCGCGTCTTCGCCCATCCAGGTTGCGGTGGCGGCATCGCCGAACAGCATGGTGGTGTTACGGTCTTCCGGATCGACGATCTTCGAGTACGGATCGGCGGTGATCAGCAGGCCGTTTTTCAACCCTGCGGCTTCCATGAAGCCTTTGATCGCATACAGGCCGTACACGTAGCCGGAACAGCCCAGGGAAATATCGAAAGCAGCGACATGAGTCGGCAGGCCCAGCTTGTCCTGAACGATCGCCGCGGTGTGCGGCAACCCTTCTTCATCACCGTTCTGGGTGACGACGATCAGGCAGTCGATGGACTCACGCTTGAGTTTGGGACTGGCGGCGAACAACGCATTGGCGGCTTCGACGCACAGATCGGAAGTTTCCTGATCGGCAGCCATGCGCGGCAAAAACGCCGAGCCGATCTTGCCAAGAATAAAGGTTTCGTCCTTGTCGAACTTTGCACCCTGGGCGTAATTATCAATCCCGGCTGCCGGCACGTAACTCGCTATATTTTTTATGCCAATCATTATGGCTTCCCAATAATAAACAGCTGAACATCGCCGCTCGCTGAATCGAGGGCGTCTACAGTCAGGGCCTGGCCCCAGAAGAGCAACGTCGGGAATCAAGAAGCACCTTGAACTACCCGCCACCTTCACCGCCCGCAGACAGGATACAGTGAAGATGCGCGTTTTGACTGGCGGGTCACTCAGAGTTCAGTGCTTTATTTGATTTTGTGGTCCAGATCGCCGCCCCGCCCCGCCGCGCATCATTAAAAAAAGCAAAAAAAAGCCAGCCCCCGGTGACAGGGGCTGGCCGCGAGCGGTCAGGACCGACTCAAAGCTTGTTGAACAGGCTCAGCTGGGAAACCTTGGCGAACGCCAGTTGCGCGGCCTGCAGCATGGTTTGCTGCAAGGTCAGGCGAGTCAGCACTTCAGCGGGATCGGCCTCCCTGATTGAAGACTGCGAAGAGGCATTGATCAGGCCAGTGCTTTGAATCGAATCACGCTGCATGTCCATCACATTACCCCGGGCACCGATTGCACCACGGGCCAGGTCAACCTGGTTTTTGGCGTTGCCCAAGTTGGCAATAGAGGACGCGAGAACGTTGCCCAGATTGCGCTGTGCCTCCGGATTGCCTGAAGTAGGAGTCTGCAGCGCCTGACGTAACTGACTGACGGTGTCGAGCACATTCTGGGTCTGGTGGGCATTGACCGAGATATCGAACTGATCACCTGCCGCCGGTACCGGCGGTGTGCCACCTAGGGTAAAACTGACACCGGCCGCTGTCGCCACGCCAGCCACTACGGCCCCGGTGGTCACCGGTGTACTGCCGCTGGTCATTGGGCGGGCATACATCTCGAAGGTCCCGGGAGCGGTGAACTTCAGGATCGCCCCGCCCTCAGGGAAAAAGCTCTTGTAATCGGCAGCGTTGGTCACTGACGTTTGACTAATCACCGCCGCCGAGCTGTTGCCCGGAGCACGATTACTGACAAAACTGTCTGGCTTGGCCGCCAACTGGAAACTGTGGCCGGCGATGACCGCATCAGCACCGGCGGGCGTGTCACTTGCCTGGTAGGTGATATCCAGCGCAAAGGTCACACCGCGAAAACTGATGTCGGAACCATCCTTGTTGTTCGGATCGAATGTACCGCCACCGCTCGCCTCGGCGGTCACGTCATTTCCCAAGGCATCCTTGATCACAAACTCGGTACTGCTGGTGAACGAGAGCGTGTAAGGCTGTCCAGTGCGGAAACTCGCATCGAACGCCGGGCCGGAACTCACCAGCCCCTGGGATACGGATACGCGCCCATCATCCACAGCGGGTGCGGTCATGGTGGTCGAACTGCGTGCAGCATTGATCGCCTGCTGGAAAACATCCCAACCGGTATCGTTGAGCCCCAGGGACATTGAATCGCCGATCTTCAGTTCCAGTTGGGTCTGGTCGCCCTGATAGCTGTAGGTACCATCACTGTTGCGCAAAAACGGCTGAGTACTGTTGCTGGCGCCGGAAAAAATGTAGTTGCCGTTGGCGTCCTTGCTGTTCATCAGATTCAGCAACTGCTCTTCAGCCTGGGCGACTTCTGCCCCGATGGAATTGCGATCATCATCGTTAAGCGATGCAGCACCGGCCCGTACCGCCAACTCACTGACTTTCTGCAGCACGGTGTTGATGCTGTCCAGCACGCTTTCTTCCTGCGCCTGGGCGGTATTCAACGCGTTGATATTGGTGGTGTACTGACCGAGCATGGCTTTTTGCTGCTCAAGTTGCAGCAAGCGTGCCGCACCGACCGGATCATCCGCCGCCGTTTCGAGCTTGATGCCACTGCTGGCCTGCTCGGCTGCCTTCATCACATTATTGAGGTTGCGCTGATAGTTGGCAGCCGTCGTCGCGTAATACTGTGCAGTAGAAATGCGCATGCTCTACGGCTCCTTAAAGGGCATTGATCAGGGTGCTGAAAATTTCCTGCGCAGTCTTGATGATCTGCGAAGAGGCCGTGTAGTACTGCTGGAACTTGGTCAGGTTGCCAGCCTCTTCATCGAGATCGACACCGGACAGCGAGTCGCGGGCGCTTCGAGCGCCAGTCAAGATGGTATCGGTAGCCGTTGCATCCAGTTGCCCCTGCTTGGTCAGCGAACCGACCGTCGATACCAGGCCACCATACGCATCGGTGAAGCTCACACCCGGACTGGTCGCAGTTGCACCGACGGTCGCCTTGGTTTGCAGACCGAGCAAGGCCTGGGCGTTGCGGTTGTCGGTGCTGTCGGCCGCCGTCATGGAAATGTTGAAGCTGTCCCCCGAAGCAGGGCTGCCGCTGACGGTCATTCCCATATTGAAGGTTTTGGCGTTGCCACCGGCATCGGTGTAGGGCACTGCGATACTCAGGTCGTTGTTCTGACCTGGCACGATGCTGCCGGTACCGATGCTATTGCCCTTGGAGTCGAACACTTCATAAGCGCTGGCACTGGTCATCAGCATGCGCACCGGCATCGATGCCTTGACCGCCGTCTGCATTTCCAGGCGCTGGACCGGATCGTAGATATCCAGCGTAGTGGTCAGGTTCGGCTGGCTGACAGCACCGGTGCCACCATTGCCCGAGGCTTTGGTCGACGTCAGTGGAGCAGCGGTCGCCAGGGTTTTGGTGTCGGTCATGACCGTAGTCATGTCGGCGGCACCGCTACGGGTCGGAGTGATCTTGAAGGTATCGCCGGCGGCTACCGAGCCGCTGTTCACGCTCAGACTGAAGCCATCGATCACCGGGTCAGCGGCAGGCGGCGTGGCGAAGGCAAAGTTGCCCATGTCGGTGTTATCCGACAGTCGACGCACGTTGTAGCCCGAAGCCGTGACCGTCACCTGATAATCACTGGCTTGCAGCTTGCTGGTGTCTTTGATGGTGACATTCAGGTTGCCGGACGCCGGATTGTTATTGGCATTGGCAATGCTGCGCTGGCTGATGGCCGCCGCGCTGTTGATGTTGTTGAACATTGCCGCGCCGAAGTTACCGCTCTGATCCAGGCCCTGCCCCAGCTGCTTGTTGACCTGATCAGCCACAACCATGGCGATACGCCCCAGATTGTTGACCGCCGGCGTCAGCACCTCAGTGCGATAGCGCAACAATCCACCCATCTGACCGCCGCTCATCACACCGGTGATATCGATCGACGAATTGCCTCGATCCATGATGATCGAGGAGCGGGTCGGGTCGGTCGGGTCTGCCGCCACGCGCAATTTATTGACCGTGTCGCCGATAACCAACGGCTGCCCGCTACCCAGGTAGATATCCAGTCGGCCGTCGGTTTCGGTGACCTGTGTGCCGACCAGTTCGTTGAGCTGACGGACTGTTTCGTTACGCTGATCCAGCAATTCATTGGGCGTTCCCCCCGAACCACTGACTTCACCAATTTTTTTGTTGTAGGCCGCAACGGTCGACGCCAGTTTGTTGACCTGATCGGCCATCGAGCCCAATTGATCATTGATGTACGAACCCTGCTGCTTCAACTGCTGGGACATCGCATTGAAACGGCTGCTCAAACCCTGGGCATTGGTCAACAACGCCTGGCGCGAAGCGTTGTCGGTGGAGTTGCCGGACAATGTTTGCAGTGACGAGAAAAATGACTGCAGTGTCTTGGTAATACCGGTACCGCTGTCGGACAGCAACTTGTCCACTTGCGTCGCCTGCCCAAGATAAGCCTGTGCATCGCCATTGAGCGAAGTGGTGGTCTGCAATTGTGCATCAAGGTAGCTGTTATAGACCCGACGCACATCAGCCAGAGTAGTGCCAGTGCCGATGAACACATTGCCATTCTGTATAGAGCTTTTAGTGCCCTGGACAGTTTGCTGGCGCGAGTACCCGACGGTATCGACGTTGGAAATGTTATTACCCGTAGTCACCAACGAAGCGTGACTGGCGGACAAACCCGACATCCCGATATTGAGCAAACTCATGGATCAAACCTTATACCTTGTGCCTATAAAGGCGTGGTGGAAACGCCCGCCGCAGCGTAGTTCTGGTAACTCGTCATCTGCTTGGCTATCTGCGAAATCTTGCTTGCGTAGTCCGGGTCAGTTGCGTAACCGGCCTTCTGCAACTCGCGTACAAATCGTTCCGGGTTATCGGCCGACTTCACGACATCTTGATAGCGATTATTGGTCTGCAGCAAAGTCACAAGGTCATGGAAACTGTCCTTGTAGGAATCGTAGGAACGGAACTCGGCCGTCTCCTTGACCATCTGCCCGTTGCGGAACTCACTGGTGATCGCCCGCGCCGAACTACCCTGCCAGCTGTTACCGGCCTTGATGCCGAACAGGTTGTGGCTGCTGCTGCCGTCCTGAGCACGCATGACCGACTTGCCCCAGCCGGTTTCCAGAGCCGCCTGGGCTACCAGGTAACGTGGATCGACACCAATGCGGGCCGCCGCTTCCTTGGCCATCGGCAACATGGTGTTGACGAACTGGTCGGCGGAACTGAACGCTTTCTTCGCAGGCGCCAGAGGAATCTGTGCCATGGCGCGACCGTAAATCTGCATGCCGCCAGTGGAAGCCTGCTGCGCGTTCGCTAGCCAGTCGCCGTTGTACAGCGGCCCCGAGCCGGTGCTCGTCGTGCGCTCCGGCAATGCTGTCTTGTTGAGCGTCGTGGTGACAGCGGTCGTCGCAGAAGGCACCAACCCCGCCAACAGCCGGTCAGCCAGCTTCGGCGGCAATGCCAGGCGGCGCTGATTGATCAGCGCCATGTCATTGCGATGAGTCCCCTCACCCGTTTCCTGCGGCGCATGCACTGATCGCGAAGCCCACAACGGTCGCTGCCCATTGACCCGCGACAGCGGTCCACTTATCGCGACCGTACCTGCCGCCACCGGCGTTTGCACGGCTGCTTTCGCGGCCTCTTGCTTGGCCAGAGACGCTGCGGCGGCTTCACCCGGCGCCATTGGCTTGTTCTTCGACATCTGGCGCATCAACACGTCAGCCAGACCGATACCACCCCCCTCGCGGGACATGGAAACAGCCAGTTGCTGGTCGTACATCTCCTGGTACTGCTTGGCCGCCGGCGTGTTCATCGGATTGTCCTGACCCAATGCTTCGGTGGCCGAACGCATCGACTTGAGCATTTCCCCGAGGAACAGCGACTCGAACTCCTGCGCTACCTTGCGCATGTTGCCGTCGCTGTTCTTGTCGCCGACCTTGAGCTGATTCAGACGATTCAAATCCGAATAGGAGCCCGAATCGCTGCTGCTGACCAGACCGCTCTTGCGCATATCCACGATGGCCGTCCTCAGATCACGATCAGGTCGGCTTGCAGGGCGCCGGCCTGCTTCAGCGCTTCGAGAATAGCCATCAAGTCACCCGGTGCCGCACCGACCTGGTTCACCGCCCGCACGATCTCGTCGAGGGTGGTGCCCGGGCCGAACTTGAACATCGGCTTGGCTTCCTGCTGGGCATTGACCTTCGAACGCGGCACCACCGCCGTGGTGCCATTGGACAGAGGGCCGGGCTGGCTGACGATCGGGTCTTCGGTGATGGTCACGGTCAGGCTGCCGTGGGTCACGGCGGCCGGGGAAACCTTGACGTTCTGGCCAATCACGATGGTGCCGGTACGGGAGTTGATGATGACTTTCGCCACCGCCTGACCCGGATCGATTTCGAGGTTTTCCAGGATCGACAGGTAGTCGACGCGCTGGCTCGGATCGAGCGGCGCGGTGACGCGAACCGAACCGCCGTCGATGGCCTGGGCCACGCCAGGACCGAGCATGTCGTTGATCTTGTCGACGATACGCTTGGCGGTGGTGAAGTCGGAGCGGTTGAGGTTCAGCGTCAGGCTATTGCCCTGGTTGAAACCGCTCGGCACCGCGCGCTCCACCGACGCCCCCCCGGGGATGCGACCGGCTGAAGGAACGTTGACGGTGATCTTCGAGCCGTCGCGACCTTCCGCATCGAAACCACCGACCACCAGGTTGCCCTGGGCCACCGCATAGACGTTACCGTCGATACCCTTGAGTGGCGTCAGCAGCAAGGTGCCGCCGCGCAGACTCTTGGAGTTGCCGATGGACGAAACGGTGATGTCGACCTGCTGACCCGGCTTGGCGAACGCCGGCAGATCGGCACTGATCGACACCGCTGCGACGTTCTTCAACTGCACGTTGCCCGAACCCGGCGGCACCTTGATGCCGAACTGCGAAAGCATGTTGTTGAAGGTCTGCAGGGTGAACGGGGTTTGCGTCGTCTGGTCGCCGGTGCCGTTAAGCCCGACCACCAGGCCGTAACCGATCAATTGGTTGGAACGCACGCCGGAAATGCTGGCGATGTCCTTCAGGCGCTCGGCTTGAGCATTGAAGGCCGCAGACAACAAAACGGCGGCCACCATGAGACTTCTGAAATTCAACGTAGCCACCTAGAAAGGGAACAGCGGGCTGAGGAAGAAACGGTCGAACCAGCCTGGCTGACTCGCATCGGCAAACGAACCGGTGCCCGAGTAGGTGATGCGCGCATCGGCGACACGGGTCGACGACACGGTGTTATCGGTGGCGATGTCATCGGCGCGAACGAGACCGGCAATCCGTACCAGTTCGTCGCCGGTGTTGAGGGTCATCCACTTCTCGCCGCGCACCGCGATGATGCCGTTGGGCAACACATCGGCGACGGTCACGGTGATCGAGCCGGTCAAGGTGTTGCCCTGGGCCGCCTTGCTGTCGCCCTTGGTGGCGCGGTCGCCTTCGTAGCTGGCGCTCAGACTCAGGTCGCCGTCACCGAACGGGTTGTTGGTGGTGGCACTGCCGCCGAACAGCGAGGTCAGGCCGATGCCGGTCTTGCTGTTCTTGGCCACCTGCGAGTTGGCGTTTTTGCTCGCTTGGGTCCTTTCGTTCAGGGTGATGGTGATGATGTCACCGATCCGGAACGCCTTGCGGTCGCTGTAGAGGTTCTGTTCGAAACCGGCCTGATAGATCGAGCCGTTGTTCGCGGCCGCCGGCAACGGCGTGCGCGGCAACACCGGAGCGTAGTAAGGGTCATTGGGCTTGGGCGTCGCAGGCACGCAACCTGCGAGTGCGACGATCCCACTCAGTGCCAGAACAGATACATAGCGATTCATGACCCTACCTCACGGTGTTGCAGGCAGCCTCATGGCCGCCCCATAGACTTGATTACAGATTCTGCGTTACGAACGAGAGCATCTGGTCGGCGGTGGAGATCACCTTGGAGTTCATCTCGTAGGCGCGCTGGGTAGTGATCATGTTGACCATTTCCTCAACGGTGCTGACGTTCGACGTTTCCAGGGTGTTCTGCAGCGTGGTGCCGAAACCGTTCAGGCCCGGTGTGCCGACTTGCGGCGCGCCACTGGCGGCGGTTTCCAGGAACAGGTTGTTGCCCACCGCCTGCAGGCCGGCCGGGTTGATGAAGTCGGCGGTTTGCAGGTTGCCGATCACCTGGGCAGCCGGGTTGCCGGCAACGGTGATGGACACGGTGCCATCGCGGCCTACCGTGAAGGTCTGCGCGTCGTTCGGAATGACAATGGCCGGCTCCAGGGCAAAGCCGCTGGCGTTCACGATCTGGCCGTTGGAGTCCAGGTGGAAGGTACCGTCACGGGTATAGGAGGTGGTGCCGTCCGGTTGCAGGATCTGGAAGAAACCGCGACCGTCGATGGCCATGTCCAGTGGCTGCTCGGTGGTTTGCAGGCTGCCGGCGGTGAAGTTTTTCTGGGTGCCGACGATGCGCACACCAGTACCCAGTTGCAGACCCGACGGCAGTTCGCTGTCCTGGGTCGACTGGGCGCCAGGCTGACGCTTGATCTGGTAGAGCAGGTCCTGGAACTCGGCGCGGTCACGTTTGAAACCCGTGGTCGACACGTTGGCCAGGTTGTTGGAAATGGTGGTCAGGTTGGTGTCCTGGGCGGACAGACCTGTTTTGGCAACCCATAGAGCCGGAAGCATTCGATTCTCCTCGTGCGCCTGTTTTACGGCGCGACGTTCTGGTAATTAGCTGATCTGCAAGACCCGAGCCATGGCCTGGTCATCGTCTTTGGCGGTGTTCATCATCTTGATGTGCAGCTCGAACTGCTTGGACAAGGCCAGTACCGAGGTCATCTCTTCCACGGCATTGACGTTGCTCGACTCGAGGAACCCGGACACCAGTTTGACGTCGGCATCGGCCTGCGCCGGCTGGCCGTCCTTGGTGTGGATAGAGCCATCCAGACCCTTGGTCATGTTCTTGAGGTCCGGATTGACCAGCTTGATGCGGTCGACTTCAGCCATCACCCGGGGGCCTTCGCCCATTGCGCGGATGCTGATGGTGCCGTCCTCACCGACTTCGATCTGCTGCTCCGGCGGCACGGCAATCGGCCCGCCATTGCCCATGACCGGCATGCCGTTGCCGGCGCGCAGCACACCCAGGGCGTCAACGTTCAGGCTGCCGGTGCGCACGTAGCTTTCACCGCCATCGGGATTCTGTACGGCAATCCAGCCGCTGCCTTGCACGGCAACGTCGAGGTCGCGGCCGGTTTCCACCAGCGAGCCCGGGGAGAAATCGGTGGCCGGGCGCTCGGACATGGCAAACGCACGCGCCGGAAAGCTGTCACCGAACACCGGCATCGAACGGGCCTGCTCCAGGTCTTTCTGGAAGCCGTTGGTGGAGATGTTCGCGAGGTTGTTGGCATGAGCCTTTTGCGCCAGAGCATTCTGGCTGGCGCCGGTCATTGCCACATAAAGGTACTTGTCCACACTCTTTCCTCTGCCTGCCGGACGTTTGCCGCCCACTGCTGTGTTGCGCAGGTTGTAGCAATTTGCAGACCAACTTGCGCGCACCGGCTAAAACCCCTTTGAAACAGGGGGTTCGAGGCTAATCAGAAGGGAATCGAACAATGTATCGAAGACGAAAAACCGGCGCGATTATGCCGTTTGGCGGCAACACCGTGAAAAACCGGCTACCAACCTTTCACGCCACTCATGTCGGGCAGTTTGTGGGCAATACCTTTATGGCAGTCGATACAGGTCGCCTGACCACTGGCCAATGATGTGGAGTGCATGTTGGCGGCGCGTTTACCCTGGCGTGTGAAGTCCATGAACTCGAAGTTATGGCAATTGCGACACTCCCGGGAATCGTTTGCCTTGAGCCGTGCCCACTCGTGTTCGGCCAGCTCCCGGCGCATGTCCAGAAACTTGTCCCGGGTACTGATAGTGCCGAACAGCTTGCCCCAGACCTCCTTGGAAGCCTGCATCTTGCGGGCGATCTTGTGCGTCCACTCGTGGGGTACGTGACAGTCCGGGCACGTGGCGCGCACGCCTGAGCGGTTGGTGTAGTGAATGGTGTCCTGCAGCTCGACAAATACGTTGTCGCGCATTTCATGGCAAGACGTGCAGAACTTCTCGGTGTTGGTCGCTTCCAGCGCGGTGTTGAACCCGCCCCAGAAAATCACCCCGGCGATAAACCCGCCAAGGGTCAGGAAGCCCAAGCTGTAATGCACGCTGGGCCGACGCAGCACACCCCAATAATCCTTGAGCAAGGCAAGCAAAGATTTCATGGCCTCTCCTCAAGGTTTCGGCTGACGGTTGATTTCGTCTTGCAAGACCTGGTCGATGTTCTTGAAGCTGTTGTTCACCAGTGGCTTCACATCCTTTTGCGGCACGTGACACTGGTTGCAGAAGTAACGGCGCGGCGACACTGCCGCCAATGCCTGACCGTCACGGTCCATGTAATGAGTGATGCTGATCATCGGCGCCTGGGTACGCGCACTGTTGGCACGACTGTGACAGGACAGGCACTTGTTGCTGTTCATGTCGATGGCATACCCGCGAATACTGTGAGGTATGGTGGGCGGTTGCTCGGGGTAGTTGCGTTCACGCTTGAGGTCCCTGTTCTCGTCCTCCGCGATGGGCGGTGCCGGCAGCTCCTGGGTCAGGGTCCCGCCGACTCGTCGCCCGTCCGGTGCCGGCGCATCCAGTGGGTAACCGGGGTCTGCCGCAAACGCTACGGGCAACCAGACCAGCAGAGCAGCAAGCAGGGGCAGTGAACGATAATTCATTAAAGCTCTCCTTATGCCGTCTTGATCAACTCAATCCTGATCGCGCATTTCTTGTAATCGGTCTGCTTGGAGATCGGGTCAGTCGCATCGAGCGTGACTTTGTTGATCAGCCTGTTGGCATCGAAAAACGGCACGAACACCAGACCTTGGGGCGGCTTGTTGCGCCCCCGGGTTTCAATGCGCGCACGCATTTCGCCGCGCCGACTGATCAGTTTCACTTCGCTGCCACGCCGGGCATTCAACGCCCTGGCATCAGCCGGGTGCATGTAGACCAGCGCATCGGGGACCGCTTTATAAAGCTCTTCGACGCGCTGGGTCATGGTCCCGGTGTGCCAATGTTCAAGCACCCGACCGGTGCTCAACCAGAACGGGAAGTCAGCGTCCGGGGCTTCCGCAGGTGGCTCGTAAGGCAGGGCGAAGATGATCGCTTTCTTGTCGGGGTAGCCGTAGAACTGCACGCCACTGCCCTTCTCGACATAGGGGTCGTAACCTTCACGGAAGCGCCACAGCGTTTCCTTGCCTTCGACGACGGGCCAGCGCAAACCACGCTCGGAGTGATAGCGATCAAAGGGCGCAAGGTCGTGACCATGCCCACGGCCGAACTGGGCATATTCTTCGAACAGGCCTTTTTGCAGGTAGAAACCGAAATCCCGAGCCTCGTCGTTCTGATAGCCCTCAGCCAGTTGATCAGCCGGGAACTGATCGACCTGGCCGTTCTTGAACAGCACTTCGTACAAGGTCTTGCCCTTGTATTGCGGTGAACTCTCCAACAATTCCCCCGGCCAGACTTCATCGGTTTTGAAGCGCTTGGAAAATTCGACCAATTGCCAGAGGTCCGACTTGGCGTCACCCGGCGCCGAGACCAGTTGATGCCAGAACTGCGTACGCCGCTCCGCGTTGCCGTAAGCGCCCTCTTTCTCGACCCACATGGCCGTGGGCAAAATCAGATCGGCTGCCTGCGCCGAAACGGTGGGATACACATCCGACACCACCACGAAGTTCTCGGGGTTGCGCCACCCCGGCAGCACTTCCTGCATGATGTTGGGCCCGGCCTGCATGTTGTTGCTGGCCATCGTCCAATACACATTGAGCACGCCATCCTTGAGCATGCGGCTTTGCTGCACGGCGTGGAATCCAACCTTTTCCTTGATGGTGCCTGCCGGTAGTTTCCAGATTTTTTCCGCGGTGGCGCGGTGTGTCGGGTTGGTCACCACCAGATCGGCGGGCAAACGATGGGAGAACGTACCTACTTCCCGTGCCGTCCCGCAGGCCGAAGGCTGGCCCGTCAGGGAGAAAGGACTGTTGCCCGGCTCGCTGATTTTCCCGGTCAGCAGGTGAATGTTGTAGATCAGGTTGTTGGCCCACACACCCCGGGTGTGCTGGTTGAAGCCCATGGTCCAGAACGAAACAACCTTGCGCTTGGGGTCTGCGTACAGTTCGGCCAATGCCTTGAGGCGCTCGGCCGGCACCCCGGTTTCCTTCGCCGTGCGCTCAAGGGTGTAGGGTTTTACAAAAGCGGCGAATTGCTCGAAGTCGATGTCGGTCCAGGTGTTCGCCTTGTCGGCATTCTTGGCTTTCATCTCCAGCGGATTATCGGCACGCAAACCGTAACCGATGTCATCGGTGCCTTTGGCGAATTTGGTGTGCTTGCTGACAAAGTCTTTATTGACCGAGCCGCTTTCAATGATGTGATTGGCGATGTAGTTGAGAATGAGCAAGTCAGTCTGTGGCTTGAACACCATCGGAATGTCTGCCAGTTCAAAACTGCGATGTTCGAAAGTAGAGAGCACGGCTACTTTCACATTCGGCTGGCTCAATCGCCGATCGGTCACCCGACTCCAAAGAATCGGATGCATTTCCGCCATGTTTGACCCCCACAGGACGAATGCATCGGTGACTTCGATATCGTCATAACAGCCCATCGGCTCATCAATACCGAATGTCCGCATGAATCCCATGACCGCCGAGGCCATGCAATGGCGTGCATTGGGGTCGATGTTGTTCGAGCGAAACCCCGCCTTCATCAATTTGTTGGCCGCGTACCCTTCCCAGATCGTCCACTGTCCGGAACCGAACATGGCAACGGATTCCCCACCCTTGTTCTTCAGCGCCTCCTTGTACTTTAACTCCATCACATCGAACGCCTGTTTCCAGGACACCGGGTGAAACTCGCCTTGTTTGTCATATTGCCCATTGGTCATGCGCAACAGCGGCTGAGTCAGCCGATCAACGCCGTACATGATCTTGGATAAAAAGTAGCCTTTGACGCAGTTCAACCCGCGATTGACCTCGGCTTTTACATCGCCGTGGGTTGCAACAACCCTGTTGTCCTTGGTCGCCACCATGACGCTGCACCCGGTACCACAAAAACGACAGGGCGCCTTGTTCCAGTCCAGGGCAACCATGTCTTCTTCGGTAATCAGGTTGCTGGCAGAGGTAAACACCGGGAGACCCGCAGCCGCTGCCGCGATCCCGGCAGCCTGGGCTTTGACAAACTCTCGCCGCGTCATAGGCATGTGCTTTCTCCCGTTACATCGAGAATTTCGTGATAAACCAGGGCGGCGTTGAGCACACCCGGCAAGCGGTTGATCTGATCGATTCGCTGAAGAATCTGGCTTTCGTGTTCGGTTTCCAGCACAACCACCAGTTTGCCGGCGGGACTTTCCTGATGAAGTTCAACGCCCTTGAGCAGACGCAGATTGGCTTTCACCGCTTCGAACAAGGCAGGTCGGGCATGAACCACCAGGCTGGCAATGTGCAGCGACTTTTCCATGACCCGTACTCCCTGCTGAATTAGAGACAGATGGCAATCAGTTAGGGGGGCCTGGCGGACCTAGGAGCATTTGCAGAAACCAGACAAAAAAACCGTAACCACCGACTATCGCCACCGATAACAATGGAAACAGAACAATGATCAGGAAATAGAAGAGGCGAGTTTCTTTGCGAACTCGCCGGGTAGAGTCATCCATTGATGGCATGGTTAGCGCTCCTGCCAAACTGTGAGAAAAGCCTAGATGGCTTGTTCGGCAACTTCCATGATTCAGATCAATGGCAGTGTTCAAGAGCTTTGAACGGGAATAAAAAGCGCAGGAGAATCGTTAGTATTAAAAAATAATTCTTATTTAAAAAAAACCTCAACGCTCAAGTTTGCCTATTTCATATTCACGCAACTTGTTGGCAATCGTTGTGTGAGAGACACCCAGCCGCTTGCCGAGCAATCGGCTGCTGGCATGTTCCGAATAAAGCCGTTCCAGCACTGCTTTTTCAAAGCGTCCGACAATTTCATCCAATCCACCTTCCAGCGAAAAATCGCCAAGTGGCTGACGCACACCATAATCCGGCAGACGAATATGCTCAGCCTTGACCGTCCCGCCGTCACACAGGGAAACCGCCTGGAACAGCACGTTCTCCAGCTGCCGCACGTTACCCGGCCAATGGTAGTGGCTGAGCCGTTCCATGGCCGCCGGGGCGAGCTTGGGCAGTGGACAACCAATCTGCCGACTGGCCTGATCGAGGAAGTGCTCCACCAGCGGCGTCAAACCATCAAGGCATTCGCGCAGCGGCGGGATGTGCAGCGACAAGACATTCAAGCGGTGGTACAGGTCCTGGCGGAACTCGCCGCGAGCGCACAATTCGGACAGGTCGACCTGGGTCGCACAGATCACCCGCACATCGAGGTAGACCTCTTCATCGCTGCCCACGCGACGGAAGCAGCCGTCCTGCAAAAAGCGCAGCAACTTCACCTGCAAGCGCGGGCTCATTTCGCCGACACCATCGAGAAACAGCGTACCGCCCGCCGTCAGCTCCAACAGCCCCAGCTTGCCCTCGGCCCGCGCCCCTTCGAAGGCACCGGGGCCGTAACCGAACAATTCCGTCTCGGCCATGGACTCCGGTAGACCGGCGCAATTGAGCGCCATCAACGGCGACTGCCCTCGAGGGCTGGCCAGATGGCAGGCCCGCGCCAACAATTCTTTGCCGGTGCCGGTTTCGCCTTCTATCAATAGCGGGGCGTCCAGTGGCGCCATGCGTCGCGCCTCGCGCACCACCGCGGCCATGACTTTAGAACTCTGGAAGATGCTGTCGAAGCCACGCAATTCCTGCTTGCGCACGTTGTAGATGCGCTCACCCACCCGGTCGGCGCGATGCAGCGTCAACACCGCACCGGCCATGGCCTCGCTGTCGTCATGCTCCGATTGCAATGGCGCGATGTCGGCCAGGAACACGTCACCCTTGACCTTGACCCGCAGCCCGTTGATCCGCGACTTGTTGGCGCGCACCAGCTCCGGCAAATCGAAATCTTCGGCATACCGCGACAGGGGTATCCCCGGCACCTCGTCGACCCGCACACCCAGCAGCTGCGCCGCTGCCCGGTTCGCCGCGACGATGGAACCGCCCATGTCGATCGACAACACCGGAAACTCCAGCGCACCGAGCAGTGCATTGAGCTCCATATGCCGACGCTCGCTCGGCATGAGCCCTACACGCTTGACGCCAAAGACCCCGGCAATCGCTTCGAATTTCGGACGCAAGGCCTGGAACTGAATGTTGATCAGGTTCGGGCAATGCAGGTAGATGGCGTTGCCATGCTCACCACCCACTTCACCGCGGGCCACGTTGATCCCGTACTCCACTAGCAGGTTGAGAATGTCGCGCAGGATGCCGATGCGGTTCTGGCAGTGGACTTTGATACGCATATAAAGAGGCCCGACAAGCGATGAGTTAGGTTGATATCAAACACAAACCCTGTGGGAGCGAGCTTGCTCGCGATAGCGGCGGATCATGCAATTCAATGCTGCCTGACACGCCCTCATCGCGAGCAAGCTCGCGCCCACAGAGGTACCGCGATACACGCTCGATCGCTTTTTTCTTTCGAGGTGCACAGATAGTCGTCAAGATTATGTGACAGTAAAGACGCTTTTCAAACCCGAAAATCTCCGTCGCCACGCAATAATCGCCAGCTCGTAACGAAAATTTTACGATTATCGAGGTTTTTTCCCACGAGTGACGCCGGTCACCTGCTGCAACAGCGCAATTCATGGGGTATTTCTAGGTCCATAGCAGCACATAACAAGAACGAATCCCCCTAGCAGGAGAGCAGCATGAAGCAGACGCAATACGTGGCTCGCGAGCCCGATGCGCAAGGTTTTATCGACTACCCCGCCGAAGAACACGCGGTGTGGAACACGCTGATCACTCGTCAACTGAAAGTGATCGAAGGGCGTGCGTGCCAGGAGTACCTGGACGGTATCGAAAAACTCGGTCTGCCCCACGACCGCATTCCTCAACTCGGCGAAATCAACAAGGTCCTCGGTGAAACCACCGGCTGGCAGGTTGCCCGGGTTCCCGCACTGATTCCCTTCCAGACCTTTTTCGAATTGCTGGCCAGCAAGCAGTTTCCGGTAGCGACCTTCATTCGTACCCGCGAAGAACTGGACTACCTGCAAGAGCCGGACATTTTCCACGAGATCTTCGGTCACTGCCCGTTGCTGACCAACCCGTGGTTCGCCGAATTCACCCACACCTACGGCAAGCTCGGCCTCAAGGCTACCAAGGAAGAACGCGTGTACCTGGCGCGCCTGTACTGGATGACCATTGAGTTCGGCCTGCTCGACACCCCGCAAGGCCAGCGCATCTACGGCGGCGGCATCCTCTCCTCGCCGAAAGAGACCGTTTACTGCCTGTCGGACGAGCCTGAGCATCAAGCCTTCGACCCGCGGGAATGCATGCGCACACCGTACCGCATCGACATCCTGCAGCCCCTGTACTTCGTTCTGCCGAACCTCAAGCGCCTGTTCGACCTGGCCCATGAAGACATCATGGGCATGGTCAAGCAAGCGATGCAGATGGGTCTGCACACACCGAAATTTCCGCCAAAGGCTGCGTGAACCGCGACTTTTGCTGACAAGTGAGTCTGTCAGTCACCGTTGCTTTGGTTTAGCGTGACGGCACTGTCGACCGATATAAAAACACTCGATTTCAGGAAACACACCATGTCCACTTTGAACCAAGCCCATTGCGAAGCCTGCCGCGCCGACGCCCCACAAGTCAGCGATGAAGAACTGCCGATCCTGATCAAGCAGATCCCGGACTGGAACATCGAAGTACGCGACAGCATCATGCAGCTGGAAAAGGTCTTCCTGTTCAAGAATTTCAAGCATGCACTGGCGTTCACCAACGCCGTCGGTGAAATCTCCGAAGCCGAAGGCCACCACCCGGGCCTGCTGACCGAGTGGGGCAAAGTGACCGTGACCTGGTGGAGCCACTCGATCAAGGGCCTGCACCGCAATGACTTCATCATGGCCGCGCGCACTGACGAAGTAGCGAAGGACGCTGAGGGGCGCAAGTAATGCACTTCGACGCCATTGGTCGAGTGCCTGGCGACCCGATTCTGGGCCTGATGGAGGCCTACGCGCAGGACCCGAACCCGCGCAAGTTCGATTTGGGCGTGGGTGTCTACAAAGACGCCCAGGGCCTGACGCCGATTCCGCAGTCGGTGAAATTGGCGGAGGCGCGCCTGGTAGAGCGCCAGACCACCAAGACCTACATTGGTGGTCACGGCGAACCGGCATTCGGCAAGGCAATCAGTGAGCTGGTGCTCGGTGCCGACTCGGCACTGATCGCCGCACAACGCGCCGGTGCCACCCAGACTCCGGGCGGCACCGGTGCGTTGCGCCTGAGCGCCGACTTCATCGCTCAATGCCTGCCAGGCCGTGGCGTATGGCTGAGCAACCCGACCTGGCCGATCCACGAAACCATTTTCGCGGCGGCCAAGGTCAAGGTCAGCCACTACCCCTACGTGGGTAGCGACAACCGTCTAGACGTCGACGGCATGCTCGCGGCGCTCAGTGAAGCCCCCAAGGGCGATGTGGTGTTACTGCACGCTTGCTGCCACAACCCGACCGGTTTCGACCTGTCCCACGAGGACTGGCAGCGGGTGCTGGAGGTAGTACGCAAGCGCGAACTCCTGCCACTGATCGACTTCGCGTATCAAGGATTCGGCGATGGCCTGGAGCAGGATGCCTGGTCGACCCGACTGTTCGCCGCCGAGTTGCCGGAACTGCTGATCACCAGCTCCTGCTCGAAGAACTTCGGCCTGTACCGCGACCGCACCGGCGCGCTGATTGTTTGTGCGAAAACCACCGACAAGCTCACCGACATCCGCAGCCAACTGGCCAACATCGCCCGCAACCTGTGGTCGACGCCACCGGATCACGGTGCGGCGGTGGTCGCGACCATCCTCGGCGATCTGGAGTTGAAAAACCTCTGGGCTGACGAAGTGGAAGCCATGCGCCTGCGTATTGCCCAACTGCGCAGCGGTCTGGTGGAAGCACTGGAGCCTCACGGTTTGCGCGAGCGCTTTGCGCACATTGGCGTGCAACGCGGGATGTTCTCCTACACCGGCCTGTCGCCTGCGCAAGTGAAGAACCTGCGGGATCATCACAGCGTGTACATGGTCAACTCCGGCCGGGCCAACGTAGCCGGTATTGATGCCACGCGCCTGGATTTGTTAGCCGAGGCGATTGCCAAGGTCTGCAAGTAACCATCAGACACTGCAAGTCCCCTGTGGGAGCGAGCTTGCTCGCGATAGCGGTAGATCAGTCGACATTTATGTTGGATGACACACCGCCATCGCGAGCAAGCTCGCTCCCACATTTGTTTTGTGTTGCCCCCTCTGGATCTGTCTATACAACCCCATCCGTCGAAACAAATGGATATAAAAGTCCGTTTGTCATTTTCAGTGCTGTATCCTGCCCAAGCTTTTTTTAAAGCGCGGATCTACCAGATCTATCAACAGACTTAGCGAGGAGCGCAACCATGCACGAGATTCCTAATCTCCCCTTCCCAAGCCTGCACGTACCTGAGCAGACGACCACGCAGCAAGCCGGTGCCCAACAGCCCGAGCCGAAAGAAGCCACTGACAGCCGCCAGGCTGACAGAGAAGACTGAAACACCCGCCGTACAGACCGTGTGGAAAGCGCTAACATGCGCTTTCCACACTGCCTGAAACGAGCACCCTACCCATGACCGATGAGTTCAGCGAAGCGCAGGCCAGCGTCTTGATTGGCACCGCCGAAAAAATGATCGAAATCTGGAATCGCCTCTCCCCCGAGAAACAAGCCTCGTTGCTCGCACGCTTCGGCACCCAGGAAAATGCGCTGGCCGCCTTGGTCACCACGCAACTGGTCGCCCCTGTCAAAGCTGAATGACACCACCCGGCAAATAGTTTTACTTTTTCACAACCAACGACCGTCCACACCGCTATCATAAGCAGCCTATCTATCCTGCTTTACCGTGGACCTTTACCCATGCCTGAAAACCAGCGCCCCCTGGCGGTCACGCTGCAAGTCGTCTCCATCGTCCTTTTCACCTTCATTGGCTACCTGAACATCGGCATCCCCCTGGCCGTATTGCCCGGTTACGTTCACAGCGACCTGGGCTTCGGCGCCGTGGTCGCGGGCCTGGTGATCAGCGTGCAATACCTGGCCACCCTGCTCAGCCGCCCTTATGCCGGGAAGATCATCGACAACAAGGGCAGCAAACTGGCCGTGATGTATGGCTTGGCCGGTTGCGGCTTGAGCGGTGTGTTCATGTTGATTTCCGCCTGGACCCAGAGCTTGCCGGCCTTGAGCCTGATCAGCCTGCTGATCGGCCGCCTGGTACTTGGCAGCGCGGAAAGCCTGGTGGGCTCGGGCTCGATTGGCTGGGGTATCGGCCGGGTCGGCGCGGCGAACACCGCCAAGGTCATCTCGTGGAACGGTATCGCCAGCTACGGCGCACTGGCCGTCGGTGCGCCCTTGGGCGTTTTGATCGTCCATCAATTGGGCTTGTGGAGCATGGGCGTGAGCATTGTGTTGCTGGCCGTGCTCGGCCTGCTGCTGGCCTGGCCGAAAACCGCCGCACCTATCGTTGCCGGTGAGCGCCTGCCATTCATGCACGTGCTTGGGCGAGTTTTCCCCCACGGTTGCGGCCTGGCCCTGGGCTCCATCGGTTTCGGCACCATCGCCACCTTCATCACCCTGTACTACGCCACGCAACACTGGGACAACGCGGTGCTGTGCCTGAGCCTGTTCGGTGCCAGCTTCATCGGCGCGCGCCTGCTGTTCGGCAACCTGATTAACCGCCTCGGCGGCTTTCGAGTGGCCATTGCCTGCCTGTCAGTGGAAACCCTGGGGTTGCTGTTGCTGTGGCTGGCGCCGGATGCCCATTGGGCTCTGGCAGGTGCGGCGCTGAGCGGCTTCGGCTTTTCGCTGGTGTTTCCGGCGCTGGGAGTGGAAGCCGTAAACCTGGTCCCGGCCTCCAGCCGTGGTGCCGCCGTCGGCGCCTACTCGCTGTTCATCGACCTGTCGCTGGGGATCACCGGGCCAGTGGCTGGTGCGATTGCGGCAGGATTTGGCTTTGCATCGATCTTCCTGTTCGCCGCCCTCGCCGCCCTCAGCGGCTTGATGCTGAGCCTTTACCTGTACCGGCAGGCACCGAAACAACGCGAGGCGCGGGACGCCCGCTAGAAATCCACCTTGCCGCGCCCGGCCTTGATGTTACCGCGCTTGCTCTTGGATTCGAGGCGACGGGTCTTGGAGCCGAGGGTCGGCTTGGTCGGGCGGCGCTTCTTCTCGACCTTGGTGGCATTCAGGATCAACTCGGTCAGCCGCAACAGCGCATCGGCGCGGTTCTGTTCCTGCGTCCGGTACTGCTGGGCCTTGATGATCAACACCCCGTCGCTGGTGATGCGACTGTCGCGCAGCGCCAGCAGCCGCTCCTTGTAGAACTCGGGCAAGGACGACGCCGGAATGTCGAAGCGCAGGTGCACCGCGCTGGAGACCTTGTTGACGTTCTGCCCACCGGCGCCCTGCGCGCGAATGGCCGTCAACTCGATCTCGGCATCCGGCAGATGCACGTTGTTGGAAATCACCAGCATGGAAAAGCGTCCGTATTCAGAACGTGCAGGATACCGCGAATCCCCCCATTTTTTTGGCCCACCTTTTGTAGGAGTTGGCTTGTCAGCGATGACGATGGTGAACGTGACGCCGTCATCGCTGGCAAGCCAGCTCCTACAGGTTTTGCAGCGCCCAAAACAAACCCGGCACTTGGCCGGGTTTGTTGTTTCTGCGACTGAGTTACTTCACTGCAACCTGCAACGCATGTTGCGCACTGCGCTTGTTCTTAATGCCGTAGCAGACCCACATGAACACGAGCCACACCGGAATCGCATACACCGATGTCTGAATCCCCGGAATCAGCAGCATCACGCCAAGGACGAACACCACGAACGCCAGGCAGATGTAGTTGCCGTACGGGTACCACAGGGCCTTGAACAGCGGCGTCTGCTTGGTCTTGTTCATGTGCTGGCGGAACTTGAAGTGCGAGTAGCTGATCATCGCCCAGTTGATCACCAGGGTGGCAACAACCAGCGACATCAACAGTTCCAGCGCGTTTTGCGGGATCAGGTAGTTCAGCAGCACCGCGATCAGGGTCACGGCAGCCGAGGCCAGGATCGAACGCACCGGCACGCCGCGCTTGTCGATCTTCGCCAATGCCTTCGGCGCATCGCCCTGTTCGGCCATGCCCAGCAGCATGCGGCTGTTGCAGTAGGTGCCGCTGTTGTACACCGACAGCGCTGCGGTCAGGACCACGAAGTTGAGGATGTGCGCGGCGGTGTTGCTGCCCAGCATCGAGAACACTTGCACGAACGGGCTGCCGCTGTAGGAATCACCGGAAGCGTTCAGGGTGGTCAACAAGCTGTCCCACGGCGTCAACGACAGCAGGATCACCAATGCACCGATGTAGAAAATCAGGATCCGGTAGATCACCTGGTTGATCGCTTTCGGGATCACGGTTTTCGGCTTGTCGGCTTCGGCAGCGGTGAAGCCGAGCATTTCCAGGCCACCGAAGGAAAACATGATGAACGCCATGGCCATCACCAGCCCCGTGACACCGTTCGGGAAGAAGCCACCGTGGGACCACAGGTTGCTGACCGCCGCTTGCGGGCCGCCATTGCCACTGACCAGCAGGTAGCTGCCCAGGGCAATCATGCCGACGATCGCCACGACCTTGATGATCGCAAACCAGAACTCGGCCTCGCCAAACACTTTGACGTTGGCCAGGTTGATGGCGTTGATCAGCACGAAGAAGGCAGCTGCGGAGACCCAGGTCGGGATATCCGGGGCCCAGTAGTGGATGTATTTGCCGACTGCCGTCAGCTCGGACATGCCCACCAGAATGTACAGAATCCAGCAGTTCCAGCCCGACAGGAAACCGGCAAAGCCGCCCCAGTACTTGTGCGCGAAGTGACTGAAGGAGCCAGCTACCGGGTCTTCGACGATCATTTCGCCCAGTTGGCGCATGATCATGAAGGCGATGAAGCCGCAGATGGCGTAGCCAAGGATCATCGACGGGCCGGCGGATTTCAGTACCCCGGCCGAGCCGAGGAACAAACCGGTACCGATCGCGCCACCTAGGGCAATCAATTGAATGTGGCGATTTTTCAGGCCGCGTTTCAGCTCGCCTGATTGCGGGTTTTGTCCACTCATGAAAAGGGTCTCACGCAAGGTTTGATGATGTTCAGTAGACGTTGCTGCTCAAGAAAGGCGTTAAGCGGCACCGATCAAACCCCAGCGCAGGCACCAGGAGTTCAGCGTATTTACAACGGTCATGCGTCACCTGTTTGTTTTTATCTGTGACGAAATCGAACCCGACACGCTCGTGACGCGGCGGAGTGAACAAGGCGGATAGCCTTGAGGGTTGCGCAGCTGCGCAGGAGGTCACAGGTAAAACGCGGCGCATTGTACACCTGTAACCCCCTGCTGCCAGACTCGCTGGACAAGCGTGTCTATGGCCGGGATTGCCTGTGTCCGCCCCGAGAGGTTCGGGCGGCTGCAAAAAATGGGTCAGATCCTTGTGGATCATCGACGGGAAAGGCAGGAAAACCGCCTCTCGCAGAGAGATGGAGTTGGATTGCGGCGTTCATTGCGCCTCCTTGTTGTTATGCACCTGCACGACAGGCATGGCGCGCATAACACCCTGCATGGCGTGTTGAAACAAGCGGGATAGAGCGTTGGGAGAAGGAAGGAAGGCGCTGATGCGTAAGGGTTTTCTTACGGAATCCAGAGACAGGCGAATCCATGGGGTTATTCGGCAGATTTCGTCAGGTTTTCTTTACAGGGCGTAAATCCGGGCTTCCACATTGGAGTTCTCGGTGCAGCGACTGACGCCATCGCGAGCAAGTTCGCTCCCACAAGGGATCGCATTTCTGCGAAACACTACGGTCTCCTGTGGGAGCGAGCTTGCTCGCGATGGCGGCCTCAAAAACGCCACAGACATAAAGCCAGGCAAAAAAAACGCCAACCCGAAGGTTGGCGTTTTTTATGAAGCGCTCAGCCGATTACTCCGGCTTGCGACGACCAAAGCCTGGACGCTGGCCGGAACCGGCCGGTGCGCCACGGCGCTTGCCCGATGGCGAGTCACCGTCCACCAGCTTGATCCCCGGGCGCTTCGGCGCAGGCTTGGCCGGGCGCTTGGTGTCGGCCGGGCGATCGGCTACCGGCGTACCACGACCTTCGCCACGTTCGGTACGGCCGTTGGCAGGACGTGGCGTGCGTGGACCGCGTTCGCCATCCTGACGCGCAACAGGCTTGCGCCCTGGACGCTCGCCTTCGATCTGTGGCTCGCGGCTGGCACGTGGCGCGGCTGGCGCGTCAGCGGCCGGACGCAGGGTACGCACGCGCTCGGTCTTGGCCATCGGACGCGAGGATTTGCGCTGCATCCGGTCCAGCTTGTCTTTGCTCTTGGCGTTCATCTGCGGCATCGCGACCGGCGTCAGGCCGACCTCGGCACTCAGGATGTCGACTTCGTACTGGCTCATTTCGCGCCAGCGGCCCATCGGCAGGTCGGAGTTGAGGAACACCGGACCGAAACGCACACGCTTCAGACGGCTGACTACCAGACCCTGGGATTCCCACAGACGACGAACTTCGCGGTTACGGCCTTCCATCACCACGCAGTGATACCAGTGGTTGAAGCCTTCACCACCTGGCGCCTGCTTGATGTCGGTGAACTTGGCCGGGCCGTCTTCAAGGACAACGCCAGCCTTCAGACGCTCGATCATCTCGTCATCGACTTCGCCACGCACACGTACGGCGTATTCGCGGTCCATTTCGTAGGACGGGTGCATCAGGCGGTTGGCCAGCTCACCGTCGGTGGTGAACATCAGCAGGCCAGTGGTGTTGATGTCCAGACGACCGATGTTGATCCAGCGTCCCTCTTTAGGGCGCGGCATCTTGTCGAACACGGTCGGACGACCTTCAGGGTCGACACGGGTGCAGATTTCGCCATCGGGCTTGTTGTACATGATCACGCGGCGGACCGATTCGGCGGCCTCTTCACGCTTGATCACCTTGCCATCAATGGTGATGGCGTCGTGCATGTCGACACGCTGGCCAAGGGTGGCGTCTTTGCCGTTGACCTTGATGCGGCCGTGGCTGATCCAGGCTTCCACGTCACGGCGCGAGCCGACGCCGATACGGGCGAGGACTTTCTGCAGTTTTTCGCCTGCTGGGCCGATTGGCTGGTCGTCTTGCTGGTCTTTGATACTCATCTGGGCACCTCCCGGTGTGGTCTGAAAACTGGGTACTTGGGCGAAGGGATCGCCGAAGGGTCGCGAATCATACGCGCATGCGAGCGTTTGCGCATCAGAGACTAGCTGATCAAGGCGAGGTTATTTGTTTTTCCGCTGGCCGGTGATCGCGGACGGTCACCCACCTTCTGTCGGAGCCGGCTTGCTGGCGATGGCGTCACCGCGGTCCCTCAGAGACACCGCGTTGGCCGCATCGCCAGCAAGCCGGCTCCTACAGGGTTGTGGTCAGTCTTCGAATTCGCGGCGTTCGGCTTCGATGGCTTCGGCCAGGGCGAGGGCTTCGGCCTCTTCGTCCGACAGTTCCGGCGCGGGTTTCGGTTGTTCGAGGGCGGCTACAGCGGCCAGCAGTTTTTCCCGGGCTTCGGCGACACCAAGGATGTCGTCTTCTAGCTCCGGTTCAATTTCCGGCTCAGGCTCGGGCTCTGCCGCTTCAACTTCTGGCTCGATAACCGACTGTTCCGGATCGAACTCAGGCGACACGCCATCACGCAGCAAGTCGTCGAAGTCGGTCTTGAGCCCCTCCTCCATGCTGTCCAGTTCCAACAACAACGTGTGGAAACTGGTTTCTTCCTTCGGCTCTTCCGGCTCGGCGCTGGCGTCGGCCAATTCTTGCAGTCCAGCGGGTACCGGAGCGTCGTCGAAGTCCAGTACCGGGTCCGGTTCCAGCTCGCGCAGTTCGGCCAACGGCGGCAGGTCATCGAGGTTTTTCAGGTTGAAGTGATCGAGGAACGCCTTGGTGGTGGCGAACATCGCCGGTTTGCCGGGCACGTCACGGTAGCCGACGATGCGGATCCACTCGCGCTCCATCAGTGTCTTGACGATGTTGCTGTTGACCGCCACACCCCGCACGTCTTCGATTTCGCCACGGGTGATCGGCTGGCGGTAGGCGATCAGGGCCATGGTTTCCAGCATGGCGCGGGAATAGCGCTGCGGGCGCTCTTCCCACAGACGCCCGACCCAGGGTGCAAATTTCTCGCGAATTTGCAGGCGATACCCCGAGGCCACTTCCTTCAGTTCAAAGGCACGACCATCGCAGGACTTGGCCAGAATCGTCAGGGCCTTCTTGAAGACCGGCGGTTCCGGGCGCTCGCCCTCCTCGAAGAGTTCGAACAGGCTTTCCAAAGATTGCGGCTTTCCCGAGGCCAACAGAAAGGCTTCAAGCAAGGGTGCCAGGTCACGGGGTTCAGTCAGGTTCATGTTTCGACTCGTTATTCGGCTCGGGCTCGCACGTGGATCGCGGCAAATGGCTCATTTTGCACCAGCTCGACCAGGGATTCCTTGACCAATTCAAGGATCGCCATAAAGGTCACCACCACCCCCAGACGCCCTTCTTCTGCGGTGAACAGCTCGACAAACGGCACGAAACCGCCGCCCTTGAGGCGTTCCAGCACATCGCTCATGCGTTCGCGGGTCGACAGCGCCTCGCGGCTGACCTGATGGCTTTCGAACATGTCGCCACGGCGCAACACCTCGGCCATCGACAACAGCAACTCGGACAGGCGCACGTCCGGCAACAGCTTGCGTGCCCGGGCCTCCGGGGCGTCGAGTTTGGGCACCACCACATCGCGACCGACGCGGCTCAAGCCATCGATGCCTTCGGCGGCAGCTTTGAAACGCTCGTATTCCTGCAAGCGGCGGATCAGTTCGGCGCGCGGGTCATCCTCTTCGTCTTCGACGGTTTCTGCCCGCGGCAGCAGCATCCGCGACTTGATCTCGGCCAGCATCGCGGCCATCACCAGGTACTCGGCGGCCAGCTCCAGGCGCACCGACTGCATCAACTCGACATAGCCCATGTATTGGCGAGTGATTTCCGCCACAGGGATGTCGAGGATGTTGATGTTCTGTTTGCGGATCAGGTACAGCAGCAGGTCGAGGGGCCCTTCGAAGGCTTCGAGGAAGACCTCAAGGGCATCGGGCGGGATGTACAGGTCCAGCGGCATTTCCATGACCGCCTGGCCATAGACCATGGCGAAGGGCAGTTCCTGCTGGGCTCCGGCCTGACTGTCGACGGGTTCTACTGCGGACATCTAGGCCTCGACCATGAACGGCGCAGGGTCACCGCAACCAACGCGAATGACTTCCGGCTCGCCGTCGGCGAGGTTGATCACGGTGGACGCCTTGATCCCGCCGAAGCCGCCGTCGATGATCAGATCAACCTGGTGTTCGAGCAACTGGCGCATTTCATGCGGGTCGCTCAACGGGTCTTCATCGCCGGGCATGATCAGGGTCACGCTCATCAACGGCTCGCCCAATTCCGCCAGCAGCGCCAGGGCAATCGGGTGGCTCGGCACTCGCAGGCCGATGGTGCGTTTCTTCGGATGCAACAACAGCCGTGGCACTTCGCGGGTGGCGTTGAGAATGAAGGTATACGGCCCCGGCAGATGGGCCTTGAGGATACGGAACGTGCCGGTGTCGATCTTGGCAAACAGGCCCAGTTGCGACAGGTCGCAGCAGATCAGCGCAAAGTTGTGTTTTTCATCCAGCTGCCGCAAACGCCGAACGCGCTCCACGGCGACCTTGTCGCCGATCTGGCAACCAATGGCGTAGGAAGAGTCCGTGGGATAAATCACCACCCCGCCCTTGCGAATGATCTCGACTGCCTGTTTGATCAGGCGCGCTTGCGGGTTTTCCGGATGAATCTGGAAAAATTGACTCACATTCTCTACCTGTTCAGACGGCGGCAATAATTGGGTCATGTTTGAATCGACACCATAGCGGTGGCAAATCTTCCGGAAGCGGCCGGTATTCACCGATCTCCGACCAGCCTCCAGGGCCATGAAAATCACTGCCGGCACTGACCAGCAGACCGAACTCGCGGGCCAGAATGGCCAGGCTGCCCACTTGCTCGGCAGGCTGGTAACCATTGACCACTTCGATGGCGTGGCCCCCTGCTTGAATATAGTCGGCAATCAGGCGACGACGCTTGCTTCGGGTGAATTCGTAGTGCCAGGGATGCGCCAGACTGACCCAGGCCTTGGCCGCGCGCAGGGTTTCGACGGTTTCCTCCAGGGTCGGCCAGTGCTGCTTGACGTCGCCCAGCTTGCCGGCGCCCAGCCATTTGCGGAACGCCTCGGCGCGGTCCTTGACGAACCCCTCACGTACCATCCAGTCGGCGAAATGCGGGCGGGCGGGCGCGTTACCGCTGTCGCCCAGCTCCTGCTGGATCTCCCGGGCGCCTTCCAGCGCCCCCGGCATGCCTTTGAGCGCCAGTTTGCGGCTGATTTCCTCGGAGCGCAGCCAGCGGCCGTCATGCAATTTGGCGATGGCATCGACCAACGGCGCGGCATTTACGTCAAAACCGTAGCCCAGGACATGAATGGTCGCGCCGCCCCAGGTGCAGGACAACTCGACGCCGTTGACCAGTTGCATCCCCAGCGCGGCGGCCGCTTGGCGGGCCTCATCGAGGCCTTCAAGGGTGTCGTGATCGGTCAGGGCCAGGACTCGCACGCCTTTCTCGTACGCCCGCGCCACCAGAACCGCAGGCGCCAGGGCACCATCGGAGGCCGTGCTATGGCAGTGCAAATCAACATTCACAGGGCTTTGTAACCTCAAATCAGCTGGCGCTATCGCGCGCCCATATGTTTGTTATTATGCCGCCACATCCTGCTTCTGGCTGCCACTGTGAAACAATTCATCGATTTCATCCCGCTCCTGCTGTTCTTCATCGTCTTCAAACTCGATCCCCGGGTCGTCTACATTGCCGGCCATGAGGTAACTGTAGGCGGTATCTACAGCGCCACCGCCATGCTGATCATCAGTTCCCTGGTGGTCTACGGCACGCTGTTCTTCAAACAGCGCAAGCTGGAGAAGAGCCAGTGGCTGACCCTGATCGCCTGCCTGGTCTTCGGCAGCCTGACCCTGGCGTTCCACAGCGAAACGTTCCTGAAGTGGAAAGCCCCGGTGGTCAACTGGCTGTTCGCCCTGGCGTTCATTGGCAGCCACTTCGTCGGTGACAGCCTGCTGATCAAACGCATCATGGGCCACGCGCTGACCTTGCCCGAGCCTGTCTGGGCGCGCCTGAACATCGCCTGGATCGCCTTCTTCCTGTTTTGCGGTGCCGCCAACCTGTTTGTCGCGTTCACCTTCCAGAGCTACTGGGTCGACTTCAAGGTCTTCGGCAGCCTGGGCATGACTTTGCTGTTCCTGGTGGGCCAGGGCATCTACCTGTCCCGCCATCTGCACGATGCCGACACCACTACGCCAAAAACCGAGGACTGACATGCTTTACGCAATCATTGCCACAGACGTCGCCAATTCCCTGGAAGCCCGCCTGGCCGCACGGCCTGCACACCTCGAGCGCCTGCAAGCGCTCAAGGGCGAAGGTCGCATCGTTCTGGCCGGCCCACACCCGGCGGTCGACAGCAATGATCCGGGCGCGGCGGGCTTCACCGGCAGCCTGATCGTCGCCGAATTCGATTCCCTGAGCGCCGCCCAGGCCTGGGCCGACGCCGATCCGTACATCGCCGCAGGTGTCTACGCCAACGTTCTGGTCAAGCCGTTCAAGCAAGTCCTCCCGTAATTCCCCCCCGACGCGGTGAACCATATCGGCTCATCGCGTTCTCAATCGCTCATTATTCTCGTTTGCCGGCCGACAACTTTCCCAATACTCGTATTGGAACCAGGAGTCGCCATGCGCAAGGGTCCGTTGTGCCTGATGTTGGTCACGTTGTCGATCGTGGCGCCCGCCCACGGTGAAGAATACGCCGAGGGTGGCAACTCGACGCCGCTTTCCCTGAGCGCCGGTAGCCAGATCACCGAGCTGCAGCAACGCTTGAAAGAAAGCGAACGGCAACGGGAAGAACTGAGCAAACAATTGCAAACTGCCGATAGCGAACGCGAAAGCCCGCTGCTGGCCCGGTTGCGCCAGGAGAACCAGCGCTTGAAGCTGCAACTCAAGGAAGCCCAGGCCAGCAGTCCGCTGCCGCGCCTGCTGACCGACCAGCAACAATGGTTCGTCATTGGCGCCGGGGTAGCGCTATTGGCTCTGCTCTGCGGTATCTTCGCCAGTGGAGCAAGTCGAAAACGTCGACAATGGCTAAATTGAGTGAGTCATGAGCGAGCTGTTACTGATTGATGATGACCAGGAGCTGTGTGAGCTCCTGAGCAGTTGGCTGAGCCAGGAAGGGTTTCAGGTACGTGCCTGTCACGACGGTCAGAGCGCACGCCGTGCACTGGCCGAAACCTCCCCGGCGGCCGTGGTGCTGGATGTGATGTTGCCCGATGGCAGCGGCCTGGAACTGCTCAAACAGTTGCGCAGTGATCACCCGGACTTGCCGGTACTGATGCTCTCGGCCCGGGGCGAGCCCCTGGACCGTATCCTCGGCCTGGAACTCGGCGCCGACGATTACCTGGCCAAGCCCTGCGACCCGCGGGAACTGACCGCCCGCCTGCGCGCCGTCCTGCGTCGTAGTCACCCTGCGGCGGTGTCCAGCCAGATGGAACTGGGCGACCTGTGTTTCAGCCCGGTGCGCGGCGTGGTCAGCATCGACGAACAGGAATTCACCCTCACTGTCTCCGAAAGCCGCCTGCTCGAAGCCCTGCTCAAGCAACCCGGCGAGCCCCTCGACAAACAGGAACTGGCGCAGATCGCCCTCGGCCGCAAGCTGACCTTGTACGACCGCAGCCTGGACATGCACGTCAGCAACCTGCGCAAGAAAATCGGCCCACACCCCGATGGCCGGCCGCGCATCGTGGCCCTGCGCAGCCGTGGTTACTACTACAGCCTGTAACCAAACGTGCCCTTGTAGGAGCTGGCTTGCCAGCGATAGCAATCTGAAGCCGCCATCGTCGGCAGCCGGCGCCTACAGAGGGTGTTTTGTCAGGGACATACAAAAGCGTCTTTACCCAAGCTTTACGCTCCACTGACCGCCGCTGACCTTGATCTCCGTAATCTGTACTCATCCGGAACGTACCGGGAACGAGACAAGGAGATACACCATGCGCAAGACTCTTATCGCTCTGATGTTCGCAGCTGCCCTGCCGACCGTTGCCATGGCCATGCCTGAAGGCACCGGCCCCATGGATGGGCCAATGGACGGCTCGCGCCACGGCGGTCAGATGCACGGCATGCACGGTAAAGGCCCCTACAGTCAACTGGACCTGAGCCGCGAACAGCGCGAGCAGATCCGCAAGATCATGGGCGAGCAGATGCATGAGCGTAAGCAACTGGTCGAGAAGTACCTGGAGAAACTCACGCCAGCCGACCAGAAAGCCATGAAAGACGAGATGGCCGCTAACCACAAGAAAGCCGAAGCGGACGTGCGCACCTTGCTGAAACCGGATCAACAGAAGAAATTCGACGAGATCCAGAAAAAACAGGCTGAGCGTCGCGCCGAGTGGGCTGAATTCAAGGCCTGGAAAGCGCAGCAACCGCAAAAAGCGCAATAATGCGCTAACCCCAGACCCAACGGCTTATCACCGTTGGGTCTGCTGTTTTTACTGTAGGAGCGAGCTTGCTCGCGATGGACGCCAACGATAACGCGCAGCATCAGGCAGAACATGTTGTCTATTCGCTTTTCGCGAGCAAGCTCGCTCCTACATGTTATTTTGTGTTCGTTTTGAGGATTTTCTGTGCGTTCATTGTTCTGGCGTATCCTGGCCAGCTTCTGGCTGGCCATCGCTCTGGTTGCAGGGCTTTCTATCCTGCTTGGGCACATGCTCAACCAGGACGCATGGATTCTCAGCCGCCACCCGGGCCTCAACACGCTGGCCGAACAGTGGACACAGACCTACGAAAGTCAGGGCGAAGACGCCGCCCAGGACATTCTCCAGCAACGCAAACGCCAGTATCACATCGACGTTCAGGTGCTCAACGAGAGCGGCGATCCGGTGGTGCGCGGCACCTTCCCGAAACGTGCGGCCGCCTTTGAGGCCCGCCAGAACAACGAGGACCGACGTCTGCCGTGGCGGCGTCTGACTGATGAGTTCACCAGTGAAAAAACCGGTGACACCTTCCTGTTCATCTACCGCATTCCGCACCCGGAACTGGACGCCTGGCACCGCGAGAGCCTGCTCTGGCCGCTGAGTGCCCTCGGGATCGCCCTGGTGGTGCTGACCCTGTTCAGTCTGCTGGTGACCTTTTCCATCACCCGCCCGCTCAGCCGCCTGCGCGGAGCGGTGCATGACCTGGGACAAACCACGTATCAACAGAACAGCCTGGTCAAGCTGGCCAACCGTCGCGACGAGTTTGGCGTGCTGGCCAACGACTTCAACCGCATGGGCGCGCGCCTGCAAAGCCTAATTGGCAGTCAGCGGCAACTGCTGCGCGATGTCTCCCACGAACTGCGCTCGCCTCTCGCGCGCCTGCGTATCGCACTGGCGCTCGCCGAACGGGCCGGGCCACAAGAACGGGAACAGCTATGGCCGCGCCTGACCCGTGAGTGCGACCGACTGGAAGCGTTGATCAGCGAAATCCTGGTGCTGGCGCGGGTCGACTCCGATAACGCCAGTGCCGAAGAGGTTGATCTGAATGCCTTGCTAAACACCTTGCAGAAGGATGCGCAACTCGGTTCACCCGAGCAGCTCGTGCACCTCGAAGCCGAGTCGCAACTGAATCTGAAGGGCTGGCCGACCATGATCGAACGGGCTGTTGACAATTTGCTGCGCAATGCCCAGCGCTTCAATCCGGTGGGTGGCCTGCCGATCGAGATGCAGGCGCTGCGTCAGGGTGAGCGGATCGTCGTGACCGTGCGCGATCACGGACCTGGGGTCAGCGCCGAATATTTGAGTCAGCTCGGTGAGCCGTTTTATCGGGCGCCGGGGCAGACCGCGGCTGGACATGGCCTGGGGCTGGCGATCGCCCGGCGAGCGGCGGAGCGACATGGCGGTAGCCTGGTGCTGGCCAATCACCCGGAGGGCGGGTTCATTGCCAGCCTTGAATTGCCGTTGGTGCCCGGAGCTATCGTACAACCCTGATCCAATGTGGGGTGTGTCAGGCCTTGCCGGGCCAGGCGCTGACGAACTGGGTCAGATCGACTTTCTCGGCCACTCGCGGTTCTTTCTGCGGCGTGCCCAGATACAGGAAAGCAATCACCTCTTCCCCCTCCGCCAGGCCCAACCCCTTGGCCACATGCGGCGAGTACGCCAGGTCACCGGTACGCCACACCGCACCAATGCCCTGCGCATAGGCCGCGAGCAAAATCCCGTGGGCCGCACAGCCCGCCGCCAGCAACTGCTCGGACTTCGGATACTTGACGTGATCCTGCACGCGAGCGATCACCACCACCACCAGCGGCGCCCGCAGCGGACCATTGCGCGCCTTGTCTATGGCCGCTTCGTTGACTTCGCTGTCCGAAAGCTTCGCCGCTTCGGCCAGCAACTCACCCATTTGCTCACGTGCCGCGCCTTCTACCGTCAGGAAACGCCAAGGCTGCAAGTGACCATGATCCGGGGCGCGCATGGCGGCGCCAAACAGCACTTCGCGCTGCTCGGCACTGGGTGCAGGGTCAATCAGTCGTGGAACGGAAACACGGTTGAGCAAAGCGTCGAGAGCCTGCATCGGCCACCTCCTGAAAAATTTGTGCGGCTATTCTAGCTGTAACTGCCGCTGCAGTGCCGGTTTACATGCCCTGCCTCGCGGGTAGAATGGCGACCTTTCCACTATCAGCCGAGCGGACCTCATGGCGTTGCCGACCTTACGGATCATTGGTTTCATCATCGGCATCTTCCTGATCACGCTGGCGATCTCCATGGTCGTACCCATGGCCACGCTGGTCATTTTCGATCGCACCAGCGACCTGCCGTCATTCCTCTGGGCCAGCATGATCACATTTGTCGCCGGTTTGGCGCTGGTGATTCCGGGGCGCCCCGAACACATTCACCTGCGCCCCCGGGACATGTACTTGCTAACCGTCAGCAGCTGGCTGGTGGTGTGCATCTTCGCCGCACTGCCGTTCCTGCTGACCCAGCACATCAGCTACACCGACTCATTCTTCGAAAGCATGTCCGGCATCACCGCCACGGGCGCAACCGTACTCAGCGGCCTGGACACCATGTCCCCCGGCATCCTGATGTGGCGCTCGTTGCTGCACTGGCTCGGCGGCATCGGCTTCATCGGCATGGCGGTGGCGATCCTGCCGCTGTTGCGCATCGGTGGCATGCGACTGTTCCAGACCGAATCGTCGGACCGCTCGGAAAAAGTCATGCCCCGCTCGCACATGGTGGCGCGCTTGATCGTGGCGACCTACGTCGGCATTACCATTGTCGGCAGCCTGGCGTTCTGGTGGGCCGGGATGAGCCTGTTCGACGCCATCAACCACGCGATGTCGGCAATTTCCACGGGCGGCTTCTCCACCTCCGACCTGTCTTTGGCCAAGTGGCCGCAACCGGCGGTGCATTGGGTCGCGATCGTCATCATGATTCTCGGTGCCCTGCCGTTCACCCTGTATGTCGCCACGTTGCGTGGTAACCGTCGGGCGCTGATCAAGGATGAACAGGTTCAAGGCCTGCTCGGCATGCTGCTGGTGACCTGGCTGGTGCTCGGTACCTGGTATTGGTGGACGACCCAGTTGCATTGGCTGGAGGCGTTGCGGCATGTGGCGCTGAACGTGACGTCGGTAGTGACCACCACCGGTTTTGCACTGGGGGACTACAGCCTCTGGGGCAATTTCTCGCTGATGCTGTTCTTCTATCTGGGGTTTGTCGGCGGTTGCTCCGGCTCGACCGCGGGGGGCATCAAGATTTTCCGCTTCCAGGTGGCCTATATCCTGCTCAAGGCCAACCTTAACCAGCTGATTCACCCGCGGGCGGTGATCAAGCAGAAGTACAACGGTCACCGCCTCGACGAAGAAATCGTGCGCTCGATCCTGACCTTTTCGTTTTTCTTTGCAATCACCATCTGTGTGATTGCGCTGCTGCTGTCGCTGCTGGGCGTAGACTGGATGACCGCCCTCACTGGCGCGGCCAGTACCGTGTCCGGTGTCGGCCCGGGGCTCGGCGAAACCATCGGCCCGGCGGGCAACTTCGCCACCCTGCCGGACGCCGCCAAGTGGATTCTGTCGTTCGGCATGCTGCTGGGCCGACTGGAGATCATCACTGTGTTTGTGCTGTGTATTCCGGCATTTTGGCGTCATTGACCGCGTCAGGTGCTTGCATCAGCCGCATCCGGTACTCGCCGGGTGTGGCATCGAACCAGCGACGGAAAGCACGGAAGAAGTTGCTCGGATCAGCGAACCCCAGCAGGTAGGCGATTTCCAGCAAGGTCATGGTCGGTTGCGCCAGATACTGCTCGGCCAGTTCGCGCCGGGTATCGTCCAGCAGCACTTGAAAGCTCGTGCCCTCTTCCTGCAAGCGCCGTTGCAAGGTGCGCTGGGACAGATGCAGCGTCTGCGCCACGGTGTCGCGCTTGGGTTCGCCCTGGGGCAACAGGCGGCACAACACCTGCCGCGCCTTGTGGGTCACCCGGCTTTCGGAAAAACGCGCCAGGTACTCGCCGGCAAAGCGGTCATGCAGCAACGCCATGGCTTCGTTGGCCGTCGGTAATGGCGCTTCCATGTCCGCGCGTTCGAAAATCAGCGCATCGTAAGGCGCGTTGAACACCAGCGGCGCATGGAAGGCTTGTTTGTAGGGTTCCAGATTGACCGGCTCGGCGCCTTGCACCAACACTTTGCGTGGATGCAATGTACGCCCGGTCAACCAACTGCACAGCGCCAGGGCACAGGCCAGTGAAGCTTCGGCGCTTTGCCGGGTCGGCGGCAGATGGTCGCCATGCACCGTCAGAATCAGCGCGTAGCCTTCATCCAGCAGCTTGAAACTCAGGTCGGCACTTTCGGCGATGATCCGCTGATAGCGCACCAGGCGCCGGAACCCTTCGGCCAGGGTCTGGCTGGACATCAAGGCGTAACCGGTCACATGGAACTGCGCCGGTCGCACCACCTTGCCCATGTTCAGGCCGATGGCCGGGTTACCCGACAGATCAACTGCCCGTTGCCACAACCGTGTCATGGAATCTTGCGGGAAGCGTGCATCCGGATCATCCAGTGCCCCGTAGTCGAGCCCCAGCTGCCTGAACAGAACCCGGCAATCCAGGCCGTCCATCTCCAGCGCTTTGACAATCCCCATCGCCCAACTTGCAGAAGTCGTTCGTTCACTCATGGCGTTTTCTTACATGATGAGCCGCATGTGACGGCTATTGACCGAAGGATACTAAAGTGGCGCCTATTGTCACTGGCTGATGCCATTGATCACTCTAGACTCAAATAAGCTACCCGCAGAACAACTTGCAGTCAGAACAATAACCACAGAGATCGCAGTCGTGGAAAACGTCAAACGATTCAACAGTTTCGCTGAGTTCTACCCTTACTACCTCAGCGAACACAGCAACAGTACCTGCCGCCGACTACATTTTATCGGCACGACGCTGGTTATCTTGATACTGGCGCTGACCATTGGTCGGGGCGCCTGGATGCTGCTCTGGGCACTGCCTTTGGCGGGTTACAGCTTTGCCTGGGTCGGGCATTTCTTCTTCGAGAAGAACCGCCCCGCCACCTTCCAACACCCCTTCTATAGCCTGCTCGGCGATTTTGTCATGTACCGGGACATGGTCCTGGGGCGCGTTCCGTTCTAGCTGACATCCGTCACAAGAGAGTTGCCTATGAATGCCAATGCCCGCTTCACCCACATGCAGGACGGTACTCAGGAAGACTGGGCGATCATCGCCGCGGACTTCAGTGCCTACGCGCGACAATTGCCTGCACGGATCGTGGCGCACCTGAAGTTACTGGAGGGTGATTTTGGCGGTTTCCCGGTGGATCGCCTGACCCACTCCCTGCAAACAGCCACCCGCGCCTGGCGCGATGGTCGCGACGAGGAGTACGTGGTCTGCGCCCTGCTCCACGATATCGGCGACACTCTGGGCTCCTACAACCACCCGGACATCGCGGCAGCGATCCTCAAGCCGTTCGTCAGCGCCGAGAACCTGTGGATGGTGGAAAAGCACGGGGTTTTCCAGGGCTACTACTTCTTCCATCACCTGGGCATGGATCGCCATCTGCGTGAGCAATTCCAGGACCATCCGCAGTACCAGGCGACCGTCGAGTTCTGTGCCAAGTACGATGCGGCGGCGTTTGACCCGGCGTACGACACGCTGCCGTTGAGCTTTTTCGAGCCGATGATGCAGCGCTTGTTTGCGCACCCGCGGAACTCGATCTACAAGGCGGCAATGGAAGAGCACGCGCCGGCCTGAAGTTAGCGCATATCCAATGTGGGAGCGGGCTTGCCCGCGAAGAGGCCAGCACACACACCGGATAATTTTCAGGCCAATTCGGTAACCCTGGCCGCCTTCAACTGCGCCTCCCGCGCCTGGGCATCCGCCAGACGATACAGCTCGATCGAACCATCCCAGTGCTCGATCAGTGCCGTGCACGACTCCACCCAGTCGCCGCAATTGAGGTAGTCCACCTCGCCGACCTTGCGAATCTCGGCGTGGTGAATGTGCCCGCACACCACGCCGTGCAGCTCACGCTTGACGCATTCGTGGGCGATGGCTTCCTCGAAGTCGCTGATGAAGCTGACCGCGGTTTTCACCTTGTGCTTGAGGTAGGCCGACAGCGACCAGTAGCCGTAGCCATATCGCGCGCGCCAATGATTGAGCCAGCGGTTGAGGGTCAGGGTGAATTCGTAGGCCGAGTCGCCGAGAAAGGCCAGCCAGCGATGGTAACGGGTGATCACATCGAACTGGTCGCCATGGATCACCAGCAGATGGCGGCCGTCGGCGGTGACGTGCACGGCTTCGTCCACCAACTGGATATTGCCCAGAATCAGCTTCGAATAGCGGCGCAGGAATTCGTCATGGTTACCAGTGACGTAGATCACTTCGGTGCCACGCTTGCTCATGGTCAACAGGCGACGGATGACGTTGGTATGCGCTTGCGGCCAGTACATGCCGCCGCGCAGTTTCCAGCCATCGATGATGTCGCCGACCAGGTAGACTCTGTCCGCGTGATAGCTCTTGAGAAACTGCGACAGGTGTTCAGCCTGACAATCCCGGGTGCCCAAATGCACGTCGGAAATCCATAAAGTCCGTACGCGTTGCTTACGGGTGGGTTTGGCGAGCTCGGCGCTGGTCATGGGCAACCCTCTGGCAAGTTTTGCCAAGTCTGCCCCGGCCCGGTGAATGGTCCATGACAGCGACGAGTCAGTCCTGTGACAGCGCTGACAGGCCCGCTCGGTGTAGACTGACGCCCTGAACCGGGAGACCCGCGATGAGACCGATCCTCACGCTTCGCCAATACAGCCACGACCTGATCGTCCACAGCCACGACCACGCACAACTTGTGTTCGGGCTCTCGGGCGCCCTGGATTTCGAGGTTGACGGCCGTGGCAGCCAGGTGGTCCAGCAGAGTTTCGTGGTGATACCGTCGGGCGCTCATCATGCTTGTGGCAGCCCCAATGGCAGCCGCTGCCTGGTGCTGGATGTGCCCGGCGAACAATGGGTTGCCCAGTCGTTGGGCGATCACGCCGAGTCCAGCAGACGTTTGCTCGACAACGCCGGCCGTCTGTCACTGGACGCCGGGCAAAGCCAATTGGTCAGTTGGCTGGCGAACAGTCCGGTCGATGATCCGCTGATTGCACAACAAGGCGCTGTGCTGTTACTGGCCAGTCTCAACAACGCCAGACCCGAGGCCGTCGGCGGTCGGCGCCTGCCCTACGCCGCGCTGAACGCACACATCGATCAGTACGCGGCGTACCCGCTGCAGGTGGCCGACCTGGCCCGGGTGGCCGGTCTCTCCAGTGCCCGTTTGCATGCCCGGTTCGTGGCCGAATGCGGGCAGACGCCGATGGACTACATCCGCAGCCGACGCCTGCACATCGCGGTGAGCCTGCTGCGCAACTCCGCGCTGCCCATCGGCGAGATTGCCAGCCGAGTCGGCTATAGCTCCCAGAGTGCCTTTGCGGCGGCGGTACTGCGCGAGTTCGGGGCATCACCCGGAAAACTGCGGCGCGAGACTGGCGACAAAAAACGCTAGTTTGCCGACAGACTTGCCGGGCGATTACGCGCTTCAATGATGCCTCTGTTCGATTGTCGTTAAGGATTGCAATGACTCCCCGTACTGCCCTTGGCGCCCTGCATATCGGCGCATTGATGTTCGGCCTGACCGGCGTGTTCGGAAAACTGGCGGCCGCGTCACCGGCGATCATCGTTTTCGGCCGCGCCGCTTTCGCCGTGCTCGCGCTGGCGTTTTTTGCGCGCTTCGCCAGCCAAACGCGCTGGCAGAAACTCGAAGCCGTGGACTGGCGTCGATTGCTGCTCAGTGGCTTGTTGCTGGCCGGGCATTGGGTGAGTTTCTTCATTGCGGTGAAAGTCGCAGGCGTGGCGATTGCGACGCTGGGCTTCGCCAGTTTCCCGGCCTTTACCGTGATCCTTGAAGGGCTGATCTTCCGCGAGCGCATTCGCGCCAACGAAATTGTGCTGGTGCTGCTGGTGAGTGTCGGGCTGGTGCTGGTCACGCCTGACTTTGATCTGGCCAGCGGCGCCACCACCGGCCTGCTGTGGGCCGTGGCTTCCGGGTTGCTGTTCGCCCTGCTGTCGCTGACCAACCGTGCCAGCTCCGGGCGAGTCCCGCCCGTGCAGGCAGCGTTGTGCCAGAACGTGGTGGTTGCCCTCTGCCTGCTGCCGGTCGCGGCACCGCAATTGAGCGAAGTGCGCACCATCGACTGGCTGTGGATCGGCCTGCTCGGTGTGTTCTGTACCGGTGTCGCCCATAGCCTGTTCGTCGCCAGCCTCGCGGTGATCAAGGCACGCACCGCTGCCGTGGTGTTCGCCCTGGAGCCGGTCTACGGCATCACCGTTGCGTGGCTACTGTTCAATGAAAACCCGACCCTGCGCATGTTGCTGGGGGGCGCGCTGATCATTGTGGCGATTGTGGTGTCCAGCAGGCTCTCAAGTGGCTCCAGCAAGAAAGCCGTTGCCGCCGAGGCTGCGTCTCACTGAGTGCGGTCGTTGTGTCCCAGGTCGCGCTCCGGGTCGATCTGGTCGCGGACCCGCTGCTTGAGCACTTTGGCCTCGGGGAACCCGCCGTCCGCCTTGCGCTCCCAGATCTGCACGGCGTCACAGTAAACATGAAAGACTCCGCCGGTGCCCGGCACCAGGGAAACCTTGCCCAGGTCATCACCAAAGGTGCTGAGCAGTTCCTGGGCCAGCCAGGCCGCACGCAACAGCCATTGGCATTGCGTGCAGTAGGTGATGACGATTTCGGGTTTGCTTGCGCTCATGATGGGACCTGACTCCAGAGTTTGACGACGCCGCTATGATAGCCCGGCCGGTGTCGTCCGAGCCGCAGGATCGGGTTGTTCCTCTAACGCGAATGCAGGCTCGATCACGGCCAGGGCAGCCAGTGGCTTGTTCTCGTATGGGATGACCACGTCCCAACTCGACGCCATGGACAGTTCATCCAAGTTGAGTCGGTACTCATCGTCAGGGGCGGTTTCGCCAGACATCGCCAAACCCGGGACCACTGCCACGGCAGCAACGACCGGGATGGGATGACTGCAATCGACCAGCTCAAGCTCTTCATTGGCTGGCCCCACGTCGCGCTGCAGAGTGGCTGGTTGCATGACGGGCGGCCATACCGATGGCTCGGTAAAGAGTTCGGGCAACGGCTCATACGGCGGCAGGGCCTCCGGAGCAGTGGCCTCATGCTGCTGGCGCCGGCGGCGAGCAAACCAGGCAAGCGCCAGCAATGCCATCAGCGCTGACACTCCGGCAATCGGCAGCCAGCCAGTCCCGGGGTTCTCAGCAATAGCCGGGGCTGACGCCACTACGTCAGAAGCAATGGGTTGCGCCTTTACTTTCTCAAGTTCCGTCAACTGGGTTTGCAGTTCGGCCAGCTGCTTTTTCTGGCCGGCGATCAACTGGTCCCGGTCTTGCAGCTTTGCGTTGAGCTCATCGACTGTGGTTTGCAACTGGTGGTTTTGCAGGGCGCTGGCGGCCAGTTGTTCCACGGCAGGATCCAACTCGGGGACGTCAGTTGCTGGCGTCGACTTTGCCACGGGTGACGGCGCTACGGCCGGTTGAACACGGGGGAATGCGGATGCCGGGGTACTGGAAAGCGCTTCATCGGCGGCAGGAACAACACCTGGCGAGCCCGGCGGATCGATCAGTACCGTGTACTCGCGTAGTAACCGACCGTTGGGCTGATCGAGCTGCACGAGGAAATTAAGGAAGGGTTCACTAACCGGTTTGCTGGAGGTCACCTGGATCAAGCTGCGACTACCGCGCAGGACCGGAGTGAACTTCAGGTTGTCGAGGAAAAATACCCGGTCGACCCCGGCACGGCTGAACTCGTCTGCCGTTGCCAGGCTCACCGACAGCTCGTTCTCCTCAAGGTCAGCCGCATCCACCAGTGCGATATCGGCACGCAGAGGTTGATTCAGCGCCGAATGCAGGGTGATTTCACCCAGGCCCAGCGCAGGCGCCCATGCCGAGTAAGTGACAGCGGCCCCGGCCAGCAACCACTGAGAACTACCGCGCAAAACCAATCGCCAACACTTGAGCATGAGCATCCTTGAGATCTACAAAAACTACACGTACGCGTTCGTACATCCGTTACGAACACGATATTGCCGAGTAGTTCTTATAGTCTGCCCAATGCGCTATCTCAAAAACCTGGCGTTCGGTTATGCCTCAGGATTTTTCAAGGTTACCCAGGATGTGCCCATGAACCCGCATGCACACCTTCAAGTCCGCCTCATCGACGCCATCGAACAGTTCGTGGCGCAGTTGCGTGGCAATGGTTTCAATTTGTTCGATCAGGGGAAGCGCCGGTGCGCAGAGCACGATTTTCTTTGCCCGACGGTCTTCCAGTACTGCCTGGCGTTGCACCAGACCCTGGCTTTCCAGGCTGTCGAGTAAACGGGCAAGGGTCGGGCCTTCGACGCCGACACTTTGTGCCAGCTCACGCTGGGTTGGGGCTTCTTCGAAACGCGCGAGGTGCAGAAGCACCAGCCAGCGTGCCTGGGACAAGCCCATGCCCGCCAGCCGGCGGTCCAGTTCGGCACGCCAGCCACGGGACATCTGGGCCAACTGCATGCCAAAGCGGTGTTGATCGGTTAACGGCATAAAACACTCATGGTTAGGCTGAAATAAATTAAAACTAATTATTAGTCAGCTAAGCATGAGCCTCGATTTGAGGCAAGGCTTGATCTGTACTGAATCGTTACATCAGCACTACAGATGTCTCAAATCTCGAATTCCGACTGCAAGGCAGCGCGAACGCAGTACAAAACCCCTTCCGGTACCCGTCCCGCGAACAGCGCAGCGATTTCGGACACCGGCGGCAACTCGCCTTCGCCGTCGAGGAAGGCGTCCTGCACTTCGCCCATGAGGTCTTCAGGCAGATCCAGTGCCTGTTCCAGCGACAACTGCTGCTTGCCGATCGCTTCGGCCAGCATGGTGTAGACGTTCTTTTCCGAGCACTGCAACTGACCGGCGATCTGCACCGGTGTCATGCCGGCCCGTGCCAGGGTGATCAGTTCGTGACGCACGTCGGCCACCGCTTTCGGTGCCTCGACCTGGCCGCCGAGCACTTCGAGGAAGGCCTCGCCATAACGCTCCAGCTTGCGCGCACCAACACCGCTGACCGTGGCCATTTCCGCCAGCGAGGTGGGCTGGCTGCGCAGCATTTCCAGCAAGGTCGAGTCGGGGAAGATGACGTACGGCGGCACGCCATGTTCTTCGGCAAGCTTGCGTCGCAGGGCGCGCAAGGCTTCCCACTGTTCCCGCTCCTCGCCACGGACCAGTTGGCTTGCCTGGCTCTTGCTGCTTTTTGCCACGGTTTGCGCCTTGAGGTCGCGGCGCAGCTCCAGGGTCACTTCCCCCTTGAGCAGCGGCCGGCAACTGTCGCTCAGGCGCAATCCGCCATAGCCCTCGAGGTCGATATCGGCCAGGCCACGGGCCACCAGTTGGCGGAACAATGAGCGCCATTCGCCCTCGGCCATCGCCTTGCCGACACCAAACACCGACAGATGCTGGTGGCCAAAATTACGGACCTTTTCGTTGTCCTTGCCGAGCAGTACATCCACCAGGTGCCCGACACCGTAGCGCTGACCGGTACGATAGATCGCCGACAGCGCCTGACGCGCAGGCTCGGTGGCGTCCCAGGTCTGCACGCCATCGACACAGTTGTCGCAATGACCGCAAGGTTCGGGCATGTCTTCGTCGAAGTAGGCCAGCAGCGTTTGCCGACGGCAGCGAGTTTCTTCGCAGAGCGAGAGCATGGCGTCGAGCTTGTGCTGCTCCAGGCGCTTGTGTCGCTCGTCGCCTTCGGAGTTCTGCAGCATCTGCTTGAGCATCACCACGTCTTGCAGGCCGTAGGCCATCCAGGCATCCGCGGGCAGGCCGTCTCGACCGCCACGACCGGTTTCCTGGTAATAGGCTTCAAGGGATTTCGGAAGATCGAGGTGGGCGACAAAACGCACGTTGGGTTTGTCGATGCCCATGCCGAACGCCACGGTGGCGACCATGATCAGGCCTTCCTCATTGAGGAAGCGTTTCTGATGGTAGGCGCGCAGATCGTTGGGCAGGCCAGCGTGGTATGGCAGCGCCGGGAAGCCCTGCTCGCTGAGAAACGCGGCGACTTCCTCGACCTTCTTGCGCGACAGGCAATACACGATGCCCGCATCGCTGCGGCGCTCGGCGAGAAACGCCAGCAACTGCTTGCGCGGCTGTTCCTTGGGCACGATGCGATAAAAGATGTTCGGCCGGTCGAAGCTCGACAGGAAGCGCTCGGCGTCTTGCAGGTGCAGACGGGTGACGATTTCTTCCCGGGTGCGCTTGTCGGCCGTGGCGGTCAGCGCGATGCGCGGCACGTCGGGGAACATTTCCGCCAACTGACCCAGTTGCAGGTATTCCGGACGGAAGTCGTGACCCCATTGCGACACGCAGTGTGCTTCGTCGATGGCGAACAGGGAGATGTTCAGCCCTTGCAGAAATGACAGCATGCGCGGCTGGACCAGACGTTCCGGCGCCAGATAAAGCATTTTTACTTCACCGCGGCGAATGCGGGCGGCGAGGTCTCGCTGTTGCTCGGCGCTGAGTGTGGAGTTCAATGCCGCGGCCGCTACGCCCAGCTCTTCGAGGGTGGCGACCTGATCGTCCATCAGTGCGATCAGCGGCGAGACCACCACGGCCAGGCCTTCGCGCAACAGCGCCGGGACCTGGAAGCACAGGGATTTGCCGCCGCCGGTAGGCATCAGGACCAGGGCATCGCCGCCGCTGGCCACGCGCTCAATGATTGCACCCTGGCGGCCACGGAAACTGTCGTAGCCGAAGATGTCCTTGAGGACGCGTTGAGCCTGTTCGAGCATAGAAACTCCAAAAATCACCGAAACATCCCTGCAAGGCTGGTTCAGAACCCGCAACGCTGCACCGACAAATCGTAAGTGCGCATTGCATGACGCTTCAGATTTCAGCCGTGACACCAGCAGGGCATCACAAAACGCGCGAGTATACCCGAGCCCTGTCCGGCAAAGGGCACCGCTGATAAGACACCGGTAAACCTGATGTGCATAAAAACGGGGGGAGCGAGCCTGCTCGCGAAGAGGCCATCACAGCCAACATTGATTTAGCCTGAACCAACGCTATCGCGAGCAAGCTCGCTCCTACAGGGAATACGGGGCAAATATGCCGTGCGGCTGGCCCAAGCGCTCAAGAAGGCCTAGAATTCCCGCATCGAACATTCCCCAAGGTAGTCCTTTAATGTCCTTCGCTGAGCAACTAACCCGCCTGCAAGTCTTCCTCGACGCTGATGAACTGCATGACGAGGCGCTGGACTATGTGGCCGCCCACGGCTACCTCACTGCGCTGTCGATCTGTTCCGAAACCGTTCCTGACCGTGAGTGGATCGACGCACTGTTCGCCGAAGAGCCGCATTACAGTGGCGAAGCCCAGCGCGAAGAGATCGAAGCCACGCTGATCGGCCTCAAGGCCCACATCGCCCGCCAACTGGCCTCCGACGAGGAGTTCGAGCTGCCGTGCGACCTTGACCTGGGCGACGACCCGGACGACTCCGAACTGCGCGGCTGGTGCATCGGTTTCATGGAAGGCGTATTCCTGCGCGAAGAAGCCTGGTTCGAAACCGCCGAAGACGAAGTCAGCGAAATGCTGCTGCCGATCATGGTCGGTTCGGGCCTGTTCGACGAGCAGCCGGAGTTCTCCGACATTGCCGCCGATGCCAACCTGATGGACGACATGATCGTGCAGATCCCGGAAGCCCTGACCGCGCTGTACCTGCTGTGCAACGCGCCAGACGAAAAACCGGCGATTCTCAAGCCACGCCACCACTAAGATCCAGCCTATGGACAACCCCATAGGCAACCGCCCCCTGATGTTGCGCTACGTGCTGCTGGCCATCGGCTGGCTGAGCGTGGTGCTGGGGGTGATCGGGATTTTCCTGCCGGTATTGCCCACCACCCCTTTCCTGCTGCTGGCGGCCGCCTGCTTCGCCCGCAGCTCGCCGCGCTTCTATCAATGGCTGGTCGAACATCCTCGGCTTGGCCCGTGGATTCGTGATTACCTGGATGGCAACGGCATACCGCTCAAGGGCAAGGTCTACGCCATCGGTCTGATGTGGGCGAGCATCCTGTTTTCCTGCTACCTGGTGCCGCTGCCCTGGGCGCGGGGCTTCATGCTGACCAGTGCGGTGCTGGTGACCCTGTACATCCTCAAGCAGAAAACCCTGCGCAAGTCCTGAAATTTCCCGGGACCATTGTGGCGAGGGGGCTTGCCCCCGTTCGGCTGCGCAGCAGTCGCAAAACAGGTGAACGCGGTGTACCAGGGATATCTGGATTAAATGGTTTGGGGTCGCTTCGCAACCCAACGGGGGCAAGCCCCCTCGCCACAAAAAGCTCATTGAGCGCCCCTTCGGCCGACGATCTGCCCTCCCCCTGCTAAAACTCCACCTAAACTCCACGAACCTAAATTCGAGCAGCCAGACATGGCCTGCAGTCTGCGTAGTCCAGGATGGCCAGCGCTCCGACTTCGGCTCGGCGGCTGGTTGCTGCTGGCGGGTTTGCTACTGGCCTTATTCAACGGGGTCAGGGCCGACTGGGACTTTGCGCAGATCCTGCAAACCGTAGAAAAGCGCTACGGCCCGCTGGGACCGGCACGAGGCCGGATCGAGGCGTGGAGTCAAATGCTGCAAGCTGCACGCGGCGCGCCAGAGCGTGAGCAGCTCAACACGGTGAACCGATTCTTCAATCAGCAGTTGAATTTCCAGGACGACACGCGCATCTGGCAACAGACCGATTACTGGGCCACGCCCGTCGAAGCCCTGATCAAGGGCACCGCCGATTGCGAGGACTATGCATTGGCGAAGTATTTCAGCCTGCGCCGACTCGGCATTCCCAGCGAAAAACTGCGCATCACCTACGTCAAGGCCCTGAGCCAGAACCAGGCGCACATGGTGCTGACGTTCTACAGCACCCCCACGGCTGACCCACTGGTGCTGGACAACCTGATCGGCGAAATCCGCCCCGCGTCCCAACGCAAAGACTTGCTGCCGGTGTACGCCTTCAACGCCGAAGGCCTGTACCTGCCGGGCAAGAACGGTGGCCAGCGCAGTAGCGACTCGAAAAAGCTCTCGCGCTGGCAGGACGTGCTGAAAAAGATGCAGGCCGAAGGCTTCGACATCGGCGACGGCTAACCGCCACGGCAAGGAGCGATGTATGACACTGCGTAAACAGTTGTTCCTGGCCATCTGCCTGTTCCTGCTGGTGGCGTTCAGCGGCAGTTTTTTTGCCAGCCTGGAAAGCTCCCGCGAGCAGACGCTCAGTCAGCTGCGTGCCCACGCCCAGGACGCGGCCACCGCGCTGGGGCTGTCGCTGACGGCACAGGTCGATGACCCGGCAATGATGGAGCTGATGGTCAGTTCGATTTTCGACAGCGGCTATTTCAGCAGCATCCGCGTCATCAGGCTCAAGGATCAGCAAACCCTGGTAGAGCGCAGCGCACCCTCGAAAATCGACGGTGTGCCTGACTGGTTCGTCACCCTGGTCAACCTGCGCCCGGAAGGAGGCGACGCCTTGATCATGCGCGGCTGGGAACAGCTGGCACGGGTCGAAGTGCTGAGCAATCCGCAATTCGCCCTGGCCAAGCTCTGGGACAGCACCCTCGGCAGCCTGATCTGGTTGCTGTTGTGCGGGCTGTTCAGTGCGGTGATTGGAGGATGGATGCTGCGCCAGCAATTCCGCCCACTCGACAGCATGGTCCGACAAGCCCAGGCCATCAGTAAACGCGAGTTTCTCAGCCTGCCCAACCTGCCACGGACACCGGAACTGAAACGGGTGGTGCTGGCCATGAACCAGATGGTCGAAAAGCTCAAGGCTCTGTTTGTCGAAGAGGCTGAGCGCAGCGAAAAGCTGCGGGCCGAATCCTATCTGGACAGCCTCACCGGCCTGGCCAACCGACGCCTGCTCGACGAGCAACTGGCCGACCATTTGCGAGTGTACGAACAGAGCCGCGATGGCCATTTATTGATGTTGCGGATCAACGACCTGAACGGGCTCAACCAGCGACTGGGCGGCCAACGGACAGACGCACTGATCAGTGCCGTGGGCGAATTGCTCAAGCGCCTGACTCAATTGCCGGAGCGTCGCACCTGGCTGGCGGCACGCAATCGGGGTGGAGAATTCAGCCTGTTGACACCCGGTCTGGACGCCGAAAGCGCCGAGCGCCTGGCTGCCGACATCAGCGTCAGCCTGGAGAACCTGCGCCTGACCGGCGCCAGCGATTGCATGCCGGTTGCCCATCTGGGTGTTGTCGCCTACCGCCCCGGTGAGCCGGTCAGCAATGTACTTTTGCGACTTGATCAGGCACTGACCGAATCACGGCAACATCTCGAGCGACCCTGGGTGTACTTGGGCCACCGTGACACCGCACCGAATCATTCCCAGCACGACTGGCGCACCTGGATCGACGATGCCTTGACCGAAGGTAAAATGCAGTTGTACTTCCAGCCCGTCGTGCAATGCGCCGACACCCGCCAGGTGCTGCATCACAAAGTGCTCGCACGCCTGCTCGACCCACGGGGCGAAGCGATTACCGCCGGACATTTCTTGCCGTGGATCGAGCGTCTCGGCTGGTCGGCACGCTTCGACCTGGCGATGCTCGAAGCCACGCTGGACGACCTGGTGATCAACCGCCGGCCCTTGGCACTGAGCCTGTCCGGCCGCACTCTGCGCGATCAGGTGCAATGGCGAGCAGTCCTCGACCTGCTCGACTCTCTTCCCGAACTGGCGCCGCTGCTGACCCTGGAAATCGACGAGCGCCAGTTGCCACCCCCTGAAGAACTGCAGCGTTTGAGCCACAGACTGCTTGCCAGCGGTTATCGAATCGGTCTGCAACACTTTGGCGGGCGCTTCAGCCAGATCGGCAACCTCACTCATTTGGGGTTGGCATACCTGAAAATTGATGGGGCCTACATTCGCAACATTGACATGCAACCAGACAAGCGTCTGTTCATCGACGCGATCTTTCGCGCGACCCACAGCATTGATTTGCCGCTGATTGCCGAGATGGTCGAGACATCAGGGGAACTGGGGGTTATCCGGGAGTTGGGTGTATTCGGGGCGATGGGGCAGTTGATCGGGGCGCCGAAGCCAACGTAGCCAGGCAGCCAATGCAACTTTTACCATTGTTCGGAAACCAACTTGTATCTGTTACTTATGATAGTAGGCAAGCTATCTGACCAGGTTTTAAATCACTCCGGCACCCTTACTATTCAACACCCGGAGTCATCAAAATGACCGCTAAACCACCCAATACTTCGACACTCACTTCAACCACGCAGAGTGAAGAAACAGCGAAAACAACCTTCGATGAAATCCGAGACAGCAGCGGTAATTTCGTTGGCAGGAACGGCGTTACTTTTGACCCAGTCCTGGAATTAAAGGGTACCGCCGGCGCAAATACTGCACTCAACATTCGCGATCGTATTCACCCTCTCAGTGATGTGACCAGCGATACTTCAGGAAACTGGATCAAAAGACTCGACTTTAACTTTGGCTTCAAACGCTACAGCCTTAATGCTATCGAAAAAAGACCACCTTACGATTTCTCCTCACAGTACATTTTCGTGCTGGCGACCGAGACGCCAATCATCGAAAAAGTCGCTGGCAAGGATGGCCCGATTGAAAGTGGCGCGACCTACGACGGCGACTCGTTGGAGTTCTCCGGCTACGCACCTCCCGATATGGAAGTTGAAGCGTTCAACGGCGACACATCCACAGGCAAGAAAACCACCGTTGATCCTGACGGCATGTTCAACCTCACCTTCGACGGACTCACCGCTGGTACCTACGGCATCAAGATCAAGGCAGCCAATGGCAAAGCGTCCAGTGTGTTCGACTTCCGCGTCGTATCGGATGCAAAACTGATCCTTTGTCAGGTCTCCGATTCCCAGAGGGTGATCCCTGAAGGCGGCACCACCTATGACGGCAGGGTTATAGTCCGCGGTTACGGCTGGCCCGGCAAAGAGGTGCAACTGCGCAATAACGGCAGCCCTATCGACGGAGCAACGGCGACCGCCCGGGAGGGCGACGGATTCTGGGAGATCGAGATTGATGTGACACCCGACTCCTACAGCCTGACCGCCCAGGCGCTATATGGTGATGGCGAGATTTCCGAACCGCCCCGCACCTTTACCGTGGCGTCCATCCTCAGGCCGCACAATACCCGCGTGTACGATTCGAACGGCCTGATCGAGGACAACGGTAGTACGCCATACAACCATGTAATTGCCCGGGGTAATGCGGCCCCGCTAGCGCAGATCTGGCTAAAGATCAACGGAGTCATCGACCCAAGGCCGGAACAAACCGACGATACGGGTAAATGGGCCAGACTGGTCAATAACCTGAACGCCAAAACCACTTATACACTCTTCGCGGTGGCAAATTACGGTGACAATGCCGAGTCTAATTCATGGACGATTACTACCGGGTAACTCTGATCTGTAAATTGATAAAGTCAAAGACCCAAGTGGAAACTTCACTCCAAGTAACGGAAAAGTGTCTCAACAAGAGTTTATTCACTTCTACGGATCCGGCGCCTACCAGAATTCGGGCATCGGCCTGTATGTTGACGGTGGTGTCTTAGGGTAAGTCGACGTTGTTTACCTGATTGCTCCGCAGGCTTTTCATCAGCAGTGCCTGGCAATGAAAAAAGCCCTGCAAGCGTGAACCTGCAGGGTTTCTCGGTCAGGCTGACCCTCTCATTAAACCCGCCATCCCTTACACAGGGATGACGGGTTTTTCGTTCAGGCTTTCAGCTCACACGGTGTCCACCTTCAACGAATGATCGTTGAGCATGCCGTTGATGATGGTCGCCGTATCATGCCCGCCAGCGATCACCCCACCCGCTCCCGGCGTTACACCGTAATAGCTGGCAAGATTGACGCCGGCCAGGTCGATGGTCTGGTTCGGCGCGGCGCCGGCCATGGCGCTGACGTCGATGCTGGTCACCGTCGACGGCCCGCTGCCGGTGACGGTGAAGTGCAGGTAGTCATCCAGCGAAGCCGTGGTGCCGTTCTCCCCTTGCAGCAGTTGCGACAGGTCGAGCTTGTCAGTGCCGGGCGTGAAGTCGCTGATCACGTCATGGCCACTGTTGCCCTTGAGCCACTGGAAGGTATCGGACCCTGCCCCGCCGCTGAGGGAGTTGTTGCCCAGGCCACCGATCAGCAAGTCATCGCCGTCCCCGCCGTTGAGGATGTCGTTGCCCAGGCCGCCGTTGATCACGTTGTTATTGTTGTCACCGGTCAGGGTGTCGTTGAAGTTCGACCCGGTGAGGTTTTCGATGCCGGTCAGGGTGTCCGTGCCCGCGCCCAGGGTGTTTTGCCCACCGAGCAGACCGAGGTTGACCGTCACTGCGGCGGTGGCGTGGGCGTAGCTGACCGTGTCGATGCCCGGGCCGCCATCCAGGGCGTCATTGCCCGGGCCGCTGTAGAGCAAATCATTGCCGGCGCCGCCGTGCAGCTCGTTGTTGCCGGAGCCTGCAGTGAGCACATCATTGCCGTCGCCGGCATTGATGATGTTGCTGCCCGGGCCCGCCACCAGGACATCATCCCCGCTGGTGCCGGTGAGGGTGTGGCCGTCCTGATAGCTGATGGTCACGTTGGCCGAGTCGCTGCCGCCATGGTTGTCGTTGGCGGTGTAGGTGCCGTGGTAGTCCGGAGCAATGTCATGGCCCCCGGCGAAGTTGACGGTCATGGTCAGTTTATAGTTTTCAGAGCCGTTGCCGCCCCCCCCCGAGCCGTTGGGGATGTTGCTGATGTGGATCTGGTAGATCCCACCTCCTGTCGAGGGGATGGTCTCGCCGTTCTGGATAGGCGTGTACGCGCTGCCGGCGACCGAGTACTCCATGGCGATGCGCCCGGTCGTTTCGTAGTTCAGGTTGAGGGTTTCGCCGTCTTTGAGGTTGACGGTAATGAAATCGTCAGCACTATTGCCGCCGACCGAACCCAGCGCGCCACTGACAATCAGCATGGCGGTCGTGGCGGTCGCGTCTTTGACAAAGGCACTGCGGGCAATATTCACGGCCGTCGCGTTGTTGAAGATGTAGTTCTGGTTGACCCCGACAAAGTCCGCGCTCCTCGATATCCAGCCAGTAGTGAAGGAAGTCGGTGTTGCCGAGAGTTGATCACCGTTAGGGTCGGTGTCGTTGGCCAGCAACAGCTCGCCCGGCACCACGACGGTGCCATCGAGCACGTTGGTGATGACGTTATCATCGACGGCCACGGGCGGGGCGTTAGGTATGACTTTGATCGTCAGGGTGGAGCTGGCCAGGTCGCCGTCGTTGTCGCTAACGGTGAAGCCGATGTTTTCGGTGATCACCACCGAGGTGGTTTTCTGCGAAATGTAGGTGTAGTCGCCAGAGTCCAGGTTGATCAGCAAGGTACCGCTGTTGTTGGTGGCAATGCTCAGCGTGTTGTTCACGGTATTGAAGGTGCCGTGGTTGACGGTGCCACTAAACGTCAGCGAGCCCTGGTTGCTGTTGCCGCTCGGATCGTAGGTGTACGTGATGCCGTCCACCGTGATGGTTTTGATGAAGCCGCCGTCGGCACCGAAGGTTCCGCCATCGCCCAGTAGAGAACCGGTCACCGGTGCGCCGATCACAGTGCCGGACAGCACCGAGTTGAGCTGGTTGAGGTCGGTCACCACCACCGAATTGGTGTTGGTGTGGCTGCTGCCGTCATAGGCCAGCGGATTGAGGTTGGCGTTGCTCACGCCACTGCCCAGGCCGATCGCGTAGTTCTTGATGTTGTTGGCATCGAGGAAAGCTTTCAGCGCGGTTTCGTCGCTGGTACCGATTTCCTGGCCGCTGGTGGGTTTACCGTCGGAGAAGAAGTAGCCGACGTTTTGTGCGCCGGTCAGCTTGCCCGAAGTGTTGAACGCGGTCTGCATGGTCGCCACGGCGGCGTCGTAGTTGGTGCCACCGTTAGCGGTGAGGCCGGTGAGCAGTGTCTTGGCGGTCGCGACATCGACCCACACCGAGGTTCTGTCGGTGGCGCTGCTGCTGAACGTGACGAGTTGCACTTTCACATCGCCGAGGTCGTCGTATTTATCCAGCAAGGCACTGATGGCCTGCTTGGCCAGGGCCAGCCGCGACAGGCTCGCGCCCGACGCGTCGTACACGCCGGAAGCATCGGCCATACTGCCGGAGACGTCGAGCACGATCAGCAGGTTGGAATCGATCTCCACGGCCGCCACCGAGCGATCCGAGGCCACCGCCTTGGGCACGTCATCGACAATGTTGACCACAATGGTGCTGGTGCTGCTGTTGCCCGACGCATCGGTGGCCTTGTAGGTGAAGCTCTCACTCAGGCTGTTCGGTCCATCGTTGGCATTCGGCGAGGTTTTCGGTGCCGAGGTCAGGGTGTAGGTGTAGCTACCGTCGGGGTTGAGCAGCATCTGCCCGTAGGTGCCGGTGGCGCTGCCGACCAGCGTATAGGTGAGCGCGCCGCTGGCACCCGAGACAGATCCGACCAGGGTCCCGGACGCGGTTTCACCGGTATTGCCCGGGTCGCTGCCGGTGACCGTACCGGCAGCCAGGTCCTGGCCGTCCTTGCTCAGGTCGAGGGCTTTTTCGTAGACCGTCACGTCGCTGTCGGGGTTGGCCTTGATGTTGCTGTTGGCCACGTTGATGGTGACGGTGGTGGTGCTTTCATCGCCATCGGAGTCGCGCACGGTGTAGGTGAAGGTATCAGTGGCCCCGGCAGCGCCGACCGAATTCGGGTTGCTGTGATACACCGCGTTGCCATTGGCATCAAGGGTCAGGTAGCCATAGGTGCCAGTGATCGGGTTGCCCAACCCACCGACGGCTGACGTCGCGGTATTGCTACCGGCGCGCACGCCGACCACCGTCGCCGGACCATCGGCGCCGCTGATGTCATTGCCCAGCACACTGATATTGACTGTGCCGCCCTCCGTCACCGACGACGAATCAGGTTTGGCGCTCGGCAGGTCATCGACGATGTTGACGTTGATCTGTCCGGTCGCACTGTCGCCATCGGTATCGGTAGCGACGACGTTGAAGTTCTCGATGAGGCTGTTGGCGCCGTTGGCCGTTGGATGGGTTTCGTTATCGTTGAGGGTGTAGCTGTAGCTGATCACCCCGGTGGTGGCGTTGAACCCGGTGATGGTCAGGGTGCTGCCCAACGGCGTGACGGCGGTTTGCGGGAAGCCGGCGACCACACCACCGCTGATGACAGTGATGGTGCCTACGGTCAAGGTCTGCAGGCCATCGAGGGCAGTCACTGTAAAGGTCCCGCTCTGGGTCAGGGCCGACGTGCTGGGGCTGGTGCCATCACTGAGGTTTTTCTCGTAGACCGTCAGCTCGCCACCATACACGTCGAGGCCGTTGAGGGTGACCAGGTCATCGTTGTTGTGGACGTTGAGCACCAGGTTGGCGGTGCTGGTGTCGCCGTCCGCATCGGTGATGGTGTAGGTGAAGGTTTCGGTGCCGTTGCCGCCGCCGTGCAACGCCTTGAAGTCGACATCGCTGGTGTTCAGGGTGTAGGTGTACGTGCCGTTGGCATTCAGTACCAGGGTGCCGTAAGTGCCGGTGAAGGTGCCGGGGGTGATAGGTCCGCTGCTTT
>NZ_MUJK01000030.1 GCF_002906155.1 Pseudomonas laurylsulfativorans | reverse complement strand
TCGTGAGTTACAGCTACACCCTGGTCGACAACGAAACGCACCCGACTGCCAACGGCGCCAACACCTTGCCTGAGCAGTTCACCGTGACCGTGGTCGATGACAACGGCACCACTGCGACCGGTTCACTTGACGTCAACATCATCGACGATCTGCCACAAGGCGTGAACGACAGCAATGCGTCGACGGCTTCGGAAACCTTGTTGACGCTCAACGGCAACGTGCTGAGCAACGACGTGCAAGGCGCTGACCGGGTAACCATTGGTGAAGGTACTGGACCTATCACCCCCGGCACCTTCACTGGCACCTACGGCACTTTGGTGCTGAATGCCAATGGCACCTACACCTACACCCTCAGCACCAGCGATGCCGATTTCAAAGCCCTGCACGGCGGCGGTAACGGCACCGAAACCTTCAGCTACACCATCACCGACTCGGACGGCGATACCAGCACCGCCAACCTGGTCCTGCAGATCCACAACAACGATGACCCAGTGACCCTCCAGGGCCTCAACGTGTATGGCGGCGAGCTGACGGTTTACGAAGAAAATCTCAGCGACGGCTCCAACCCCAACACATCGGCCCTGACCCAAAACGGCACCTTCACCGTCACCGCGCTGGACGGTGTCACCACCCTGACCGTCGGCGGCATCGCCGTGGTCACCGCTGGCGTTACCGCCGGCTTCCCGCAATCGATCACTACGCCGCTGGGTAGCACCCTGACCATCACCGGCTTCAACGCGGCCACCGGTGTCGTGAGCTACAGCTACACCCTCAACGACAACGAAGCGCATCCAACCGCCAACGGTGCCAACACCCTGCCTGAGCAGTTCGCCGTGACCGTGATTGACGACAACGGCACCACCGCGACTGGTTCACTGGACGTCAACATCGTCGACGACCTGCCAAAAGGCGTGAACGACAGCAATGGCACTGCCTCGGAAACCCAGCTAACCCTCAACGGCAACGTGCTGAGCAACGACGTGCAAGGCGCTGACCGGGTAACCATTGGTGAAGGTACTGGACCTATCACCCCCGGCACCTT
>NZ_MUJK01000002.1 GCF_002906155.1 Pseudomonas laurylsulfativorans | reverse complement strand
ACTGCTCAGGCAGGGTGTTGGCACCGTTGGCCGTCGGGTGCGCTTCGTTGTCGTTGAGGGTGTAGCTGTAACTCACGACACCGGTCGCGGCATTGAAGCCGGTGATGGTCAGCGTGCTGCCCAGCGGCGTGGTGATCGATTGCGGGAAGCCCGCCGCCACACCAGCGGTGACCACGGCGATGCCGCCCACGGTCAAGGTGGTCACGCCATCCAGGGCGGTGACGGTGAACGTGCCGTTCTGGGTCAGCGCAGTGGCATCCGGTGCACTGCCGTCGCTGAGGTTTTTCTCGAAGACGGTCAACTCGCCGCCCTCAACATTCAAACCACCAATCGTGGTCGGGTCATCGTTGTTGTGGATCTGCAGCACCAGGTTCGCCGTACTGCTGTCGCCATCCGAATCGGTGATGGTGTAGCTGAAGGTTTCGGTGCCGTCGCCACCGCCATGCAACGCCTTGAAGTCGGCATCGCTGGTGTTCAGGGTGTAGGTGTAGGTGCCGTTGGCGTTCAGCACCAAAGTGCCGTAGGTGCCAGTGAAGGTGCCGGGGGTGATAGGTCCAGTACCTTCACCAATCGTTACCCGGTCGGCGCCTTGCACGTCGTTGCTCAGCACGTTGCCGTTGAGGGTCAGCAGGGTTTCCGAAGCGGTCGACGCATTGCTGTCATCCACGCCTTTCGGCAGGTCGTCGACGATGTTGACGTCCAGTGAACCGGTCGCGGTGGTGCCGTTGTCATCGACCAAGGTGACGGCGAACTGCTCAGGCAAGGTGTTCGCGCCGCTGGCCGTCGCGTGCGCTTCGTTGTCGTTCAGCGTGTAGCTGTAGTTCACCACGCCGGTGGCAATATTGAAGCTGGTAATGGTCAGGGTGTTGCCCAGTGGCGTAGTAATCGATTGCGGGAAGCCGGCGGCCACGCCTCCAGTGACCACAGCAATACCGCCCACAGTCAGGGTCGTTATGCCGTCCAGTGCAGTGAAGGTGAACGTGCCGTTCTGGGTCAGCGCAGTGGCATCCGGTGCGCTGCCATCGCCGAGGTTTTTCTCGAAGACGGTCAGCTCGGCGCCCCCAAGATTCAAACCGCCAATCGTGTCCGGGTCATCGTTGTTGTGGATCTGCAGTACCAGGTTCGCCGTGCTGGTGTCGCCATCGGCGTCCGTCAGCGTATAGGTGAAGGTTTCCGTGCCGTCACCACCGCCGTGCAACGCCTTGAAATCGGTATCGCTGGTGTTCAGCGTGTAGGTGTAAGTGCCGTTGGCATTGAGCACCAGGGTGCCGTAGGTGCCGATGAAGGTCCCGGGGGTGATGGGGCCGCTGTTTTCCCCGAGCGGCACCCGGTCCGCGCCTTGCACGTCGTTGGTCAGCACATTGCCGTTGAGGGTCAGCAAGGTTTCCGAGGCGGTGCCATTGTTGTCATCGATTGCTTGCGGCACGTCGTCGATGATGCTGACATCCAGCGTACCGGTAACGCTGTCGCCATTTCTGTCGACGGCCACCACGGTGAATTGTTCGTCGATACTATTGGCACCCTCGCCGCTTGTGTGGGTTTCGGAACGGTTGAGGGTGTAGCTGTAGCTGACCACGCCCGTGGCCGGGTTGTAATCAGTGAAGGTCAAGGTACTGCCCAGCGGGGTGGTGATCGACTGCGCAAAACCTGCCGCCACACCGCCGCTGATCACGTTGATTGCGCCGATACTGAGGCTGGTCAGCCCGTCTGGCGCGTTGATAGTGAAGGTGCCGCTGCGCGTCAGCGAGCCTTCGCTCCTCGCCGAACCGTCGGCCAGGTTGGCTTCATTGACGATCCGCTCGCCGTCCTGGTCCGACAGGCCGACGAAGGTGACCGGATTGTTCGGCACCTCCGGCGTCACCGGCGGCACCACAGGGGTATCGGCCGCTACAGCGTTGTTGTCCGGGTTAGCGTTCAGGCGTTCTTCGGGAAGTTCGGGAATGCCGTTGAAACCGGCAGTGGGGAAGCCGATGGTGGGGTCGACTCGGCCACCCACTTCTTCAAGCATGACGAAACTATGGCCACTGCCCTGGATGCCGCCCGGTGCGCCGGTAGTCGAGGCAGGCCCGGCAGCGGTGGCGTCAGCGGTTTGGCTCGGGTCGTCGCCCGCCGCAATGGCTTTTTGCAGCTTTTCGACATCCGTCAGTTGGGCCTCGCTCGGCGTCACCGCCTCGGACGAGTCCACATGTGGAATCTGATTGGCGAGCAACTGCGGGGTCATCTGCATGCTGCTGCCGCGCCCGAGGGTCAGCTCCTGGCCATTTTGCAGATGCACCGCTACCGCGCCTTCGGCGCCGGTGCTCAGTTGGTCGCCGGCGAACAACTTGTCCCCCTCGACCAAAGCACGCCGGGTGCCGTCGCTCGCAACCGCGAACACCTGACCGATGACCTTACTGACGATTCCGATGAGCGTAGCCATGTGCACTTCCTCCGCTGCCAACCGCTGTCGGCACCTTGTTTGTGCGAAGAACTGCTCATGGCTCAAGCGGGTTGTCTGGCGGATCGTGTTCCGGGTACCGGTTTACTTGAGTAAGCCGTGGCCCCGGCAACGATCTCGCCCAGCCAGTCGCTCACGGCGCTGTTAACGATTTCGGGAAAAACCCTCTGCAATCAATGGCATTGGATCCCTGCTCGCAACAGCGTTGCCTGTGAGCGATGCGTAACGATCCTGAATCACTCAAGTGACAAAAAACCGTCACTCTTCAGATCATTCGCGTCCCTCCCCTCCAGCACTTCTCCGCCCTATGTCGATAAGTGGATTGGAACTTTCCTCAAGCCCCGGTGAGCGCCCTAGAGCTCATAAAACAAGGGCTTTCGGATTGAACAATGTGCTGGATTTTGCAGAGCGCATAAGTTTTTTTTGGCATAACCGTTATGAAAAAAATTTCTTAGCTACTCTCCAGAATGTTCTTAGCTCTTTTGTTAAATACATGAAACAACTTTACCTATAAATGTCGTCAAATATTTGGCGACTGATAAGCACCATCAGGAATCAGGGAGATGTACATGCGCCTATTAACCCCCCTCTGCAGCGCGGTTCTTTTGGCCATGGCCTGCTCGTCCCAGGCTCAGGCCATGACACTGACCGAAGCGATCCAGAGCACCATCGCGACCCACCCGGAGCTGGCATCACGGGTGGACAGCCGTCTGTCGGCGGATGAAGACGTGAAGGTCGCCAAAGGGGGCTTTTATCCATCGGTCGATCTGAACGCCGCCTACGGGCGCGGCTACAGCGATAACACCAATACCCGTGCGTTAGGTAATCACCACACCGAAACCCTCAACTACACCCAGTCGGAATTACGCCTGCGGCAAATGCTCTTTGACGGGTTCAACACCGCCAATGAAGTCGATCGCACCAAAGGCGTGGTCAACTCGCGCGCCTATTACGCTCAAGGTACGGCCCAGGATCTGGCCCTGCGCACCACCGAGGTTTACCTCGAAGTGCTCAAGCGTCGCGAACTGGTGACACTGGCCAAGAACAACCTGCAAGCGCACTTGCGGGTCAACGACCAGATCGGCCTGCGCACCCAGCGCGGTGTGGGCAGCAACGCCGATGCCGACCAGTCCACGGCTCGTCGGGCACTGGCAGAAAACAACCTCGACACCGCCGAAGTCGATCTGGCTGATGCCGAGTCGAACTTCTACGCCGTTGTCGGGCGCATGCCCGATGAACTCGAAACCCCGCCGTCGATTCGCGGCGAAGTCCCTGCCTCCCTGCCCGAAGCCCAGCAGAGCATGGTGGAAAACAACCCTTACCTGAAATCCGCCCAGGCCGACGTGCAATCGGCCGAAAGCCAGTACGAAGTCGCCAAGTCGCCGTTCTACCCACGTCTCGACGCCGAGGCCGCCGTGGGTGCGAACAACAACGTGCAGGGTGACGAAGGCCACGACAACGAATGGCGGGTCGGCGTGGTAATGAACTACAACCTGTTCCGTGGTGGCAGCGACAAGGCCCGCCTGGCCTCCGACGCGCACAAGATCAACCAGGCCATGGACATCCGTAACAATGCCCTGCGTCAGTTGAACGAAAACATCCACCTGGCCTGGAACGCCATGGTCAATGCCAAGAAACAAACCCCGACCGCCCGTGAATACGCCGACACCAGCAAACGCGTACGCGTGGCCTATCAGGATCAGTTCGGCCTCGGTCAGCGGACCCTGCTGGACCTGCTCGACAGTGAAAACGAACTCTACAACGCCAACCGTCGCTACACCGAAGTGCGCTACACCGAAGAGTTTTCGATGTACCGTGTACTGGCGAACATGGGCCAGTTGCTGAGCAAGCAACGGGTCGTACTGCCCGCCGATGCCATCGCCCAGACAGAAGTGAAAAACGAAGCGCGTCTGCCTGAATTGAAGTAGTGCACGGGAGCGTTCAATGACCAGCATGGAACCCGGCAACACCGGTGTCGATCCGCGTCTGAGCTTCGATGACCCGCTTCTGGACGGTCTGTTGATCCTCTGCAAACTCCACGGCGCGACGGTCAGTCGCGCCAGCCTGAGTGCCGGGCTGCCCATGGCAAACCAACGCCTGAGCCTGGACCTGCTGCCCCGTGCAGCGGCCCGGGCAGGTTTGCAGGCGCGCTTGCTGCGTCGTGACCTCAAGGACATCTCCGCGCTCAACCTACCCGTGCTGCTGCTGTTGAACAACGGCCGCACGGCCGTCCTGCGCCGTTATGGCGAAGACGGCAAGGTGCTGATCCTGCCCAGCGAAGCCGATGGCGGCGAGCAATGGCTCAGCCCTGAGGAACTGGCCGAACACTACAGTGGACAGGCGTTGTTTGCCCGGCCACGCCACGAACTCGAAGACTTGCGCTCGCCGCTGGTGCCGCGGGTGCAGGCATGGTTTCGCGATACGCTGAAACTGTCGAAATGGCTGTACAGCGACGCGATTCTGGCGAGTTTCCTGATCAACCTGCTAGGCCTGATGGTGCCGCTGTTCGTGATGCAGACCTACGACCGCGTGGTGCCGAACCAGGCCACTTCGACCCTGTGGGTGCTGGCGATCGGTCTGCTGATCGGCACCGCTTTCGAACTGGTGCTGCGGGTCGTGCGCGCGCACTTGCTGGATACCGCCGGCAAGAAAACCGACGTGATCCTGTCGGCCACCCTGTTCGAGCGCATCACCGGCATGTCGATGAAAGCGCGGCCGGCGACCATCGGCGGATTTGCCCAGAGCATTCATGACTTCCAGGGCCTGCGGGAGTTTCTCACCGCCGTGACCCTCACCAGCCTGATCGACCTGCCCTTCTGCCTGCTGATGCTGCTGGTGATCGGCCTGCTCGGTGGCTGGCTGGTGGTGATCCCGATCCTGGCGTTTCCCATCACCATCATCTTCGCCATGGTGATCCAGGTGCGCCTGCGTGACACCGTGCAAAAGAGCCTCAGCCTCGGCGCCGAACGCCAGGCACTGCTGATCGAAACCCTCAGCGGCCTGGAAACCCTCAAGGCTTGCAGCGCCGAAAGCGAACGCCAGCACAAATGGGAAAGCACCCATGGCGCCCTCACCCGCCTCGACAGCCATGCGCGCAACCTCTCGGCCCTGGCCACCAACGGCACGCTATTCATCCAGCAACTGTCCGGCATGGCGACCATCGTCGCCGGCGTCTACAGCATCATCGCCGGCAACCTCAGCGTCGGCGCCCTGGTAGCCAGCTACATGCTCGGCAGTCGGGTGCTCGCGCCACTGGGGCAGATCGCCGGCCTGATCACCCGCTACCAGCAAGCGCAACTGACCATGAAAAGCACCGACGCGCTGATGGGCCTGCCCCAGGAGCGCGACGCCAAACAACGGCCATTGGAGCGCACGCAACTGCAAGGCGCACTGGATGTTGTCGGCGTGACCTTCCACTACAACGGCCAGAGTGCACCCGCCCTGGCCAACATCAGCTTCAGTGTGAAACCAGGCGAGCGCGTCGGCATCATCGGTCGCAGCGGCTCTGGCAAAAGCACCCTGGCACGCCTGGTGATGGGGTTCTATGAACCCGATGAAGGCCAGTTGTTGCTCGACGGCCTGGACCTGCGGCAACTGGACGTCGCCGACCTGCGCCATCAAATCGGTTACGTCGCCCACGACCTGCCGCTGCTGGCCGGCAGCCTGCGCGACAACCTGACCCTCGGCGCGCGCTACATCAGTGACTCACGCATGCTCGAAGTGGCGGAAATGACCGGTGTCACCGAACTGGCCCGGCAACACCCGCAAGGCTTCGACCGGCCCGTGGGCGAACGCGGGCAATTGCTGTCCGGTGGCCAGCGCCAGGCGGTACTGTTGGCCCGGGCGATGTTGCTCGACCCGCCGATCATGCTGCTCGACGAGCCCACCAGCGCCATGGACAACAGCAGCGAAGACGTTCTGCGGCAAAAACTTCACGACTGGGTCCAGGGCAAAACCATCCTGCTGGTCACCCACCGCACCTCGATGCTGAGCCTGGTGGACCGGTTGGTGGTGCTGGACAACGGGCGGATCGTCGCCGACGGTCCGAAAGAAGCGGTCATCGATGCACTGCGCAAGGGCCGTGTCGGCTCTGCGGCCGTCTAGGAGTCGTCCATGTCTGCCGATCAAGGATCCCGTGGCTACTTCGACAGTTTCAACAAAAGTGCCGAAACGGAGTTCATGCCGGAAACCGCCGGCGCCTCGTTGCAGGATTCACCGCGCTGGTCACGAGTCACCGTGTGGCTGGCCGCCGCGCTGCTGATCAGCGCACTGCTCTGGGCCAAGTTCGCCGTGTTGCAGGAAGTCACCATGGGCGAAGGTAAGGCGATTCCGTCGAGCAAGGTCCAGGTGATCCAAAACCTGGAGGGCGGCATCGTCACTGAAATTTTCGTCCGTGAAGGACAAATGGTGAACAAGGGCGACACCCTGCTGCGCCTGGATGACACACGCTACCTGTCGAACAAGGGCGAAAGCGAAGCCGATCGTTATGCCTTGACCGCGCAGGTCGAACGGCTTTCGGCCGAAGCCGAGGGCCGGCCGTTCAAGCTGTCAGAAGAAGTGATCGCCAAAGCCCCGCAAGTGGCCGAAGACGAGCGCTCGCTGTACGAGCAGCGGCAACGTCGTCTCGCGAGCGAGCAGCGCACACTGTCTGAACAACTTCGGCAAAAAACCCAGGAACTTGCAGAGTTTCGCTCGAAACAGGGTCAATTTAGTTCGAGCCTGGCGCTATTACAACAAGAGATGAACATGTCCACGCCGCTGGTGAGCACCGGTGCGGTGTCACCGGTGGAAATCCTGCGCCTCAAACGCAGCGCGGTGGAGATTCGCGGCTCGCTGAATGCCACCACCCTGGCGATTCCCCGGGCGGAGTCGGCGATCAACGAGATCAAAAGCAAGATCGACGAGTCGGAACAGACCTTCCGCTCGGAGGCCGCCAAAGAGCTGAATGAGAAACGCACCGACCTGTCGAAAATAACGGCATCGAGCATCGCCATCGACGACCGCGTGACCCGCACCACCGTGGTCTCCCCGGTGCATGGCATCATCAAGGTGTTGAAGGTCAACACCATCGGCGGCGTGGCCCAGCCGGGCAGCGACATGGTGGAAATCGTGCCACTGGAAGACAACCTGCTGATCGAAGCCAAGGTCCGCCCGCAGGACGTTGCATTCCTGCATCCGGGCCAGAAAGCCATGGTCAAGTTCAGTGCCTACGACTACACGATCTACGGCGGCCTGAGCGCCAAACTGGAACTGATCGGCGCCGACACCATCACCGACGACAAGGGCAACAGTTTCTATCTGATTCAGGTGCGCACTGACAAAAACCACTTGGGCGGGGACGTCAAACCACTGCTGATCATCCCGGGGATGGTGGCGACGGTGGACATTATTACCGGGGAGAAGACGGTGCTGGATTACTTGCTTAAACCGGTTTTGAAGGCGCGGACCGAGGCGATGCGGGAGCGGTAGGCGCTGTTCAAGATTTTTTGTGACTGTTACACCGCTTTCGCGAGCAGGCTCGCTCCCACATTGAATTGCATTTCCCTTGAGGGAATCCGATCGAATGTGGGAGCGAGCCTGCTCGCGAAGGGTCCATCAAAAACACCGACTATTTCGGCCCATGGTTACGCTGGAAAACCTCCTCCCCCATCGCCGCTATCTGCCCCTCGATCAACGCTTCGAATGGCTTTAACAACGGCGCAAACGAAGTCGGTGCCTCAAGGATTTCAAGTGCCTGCACAATCGCCTCCACCGTCGACAACGCTCCCGGTCCCGGCGCCTTGCGCAGCCGATAGCGAGACACACCGCCTTCGGCCAGCGTCACCCTCGGTAATGCCGCCAGCAGCGGATTGAGGTGCAGCATCTTGCGCGCCTTGCGCCAGGTGCCGTCCGGGACGACCAGCAACAAGGGTTCGTCTGTCGCGGCATAAGCCTGCATCGGCTGCGCATCGTCACCGGGAAACAACAAGCGCGCCTGATACCCAGGCTGCTTCAGCAACGTCGGTAAATCCTCGAACACTTCCCCCACGATCAGTTCAGCATTGTTCAGGCCCAACGCCGCCAACCGCGCCGTATTCAGTGCATGGTTAACTTCGCTCGAATGCTGCAGCAGCAACACCCGGGTGCGGCTGTCGAGACTCGGGATCAAGGGGCACAGGCAGTGGCTTTGTGGGCGCAGGCAGCGCGGGCACTGGATTCTGGACATCTTCTCAGGCCTGGTTCAGTTGGGCTTTAAGCAAGTCGCGGAACGTCTGGATCAGCGGCTCGCGGCTACGGCCCCGACGCACGATCATCGAGAACGGTGCCTGATAACCAAAGGTCGCGGGCAGCAACACCCGCAAGTCGCCCTTGTCGGCCCAGGCCTGGGCGTAGTGCTCCGGCAGGTAGCCGATGTAGGCACCGGACAGCACCAGAATCAACTGTGCTTCCATACTTTCTACCGTCGCGGCACTGTGCTTGAAGCCGTGGCGCGCCAGTTCGGCCTGGCTCCAGTAGCCACGACCGACCATGCGCTGCTGGGTGATGACCTGCTCGGGAATGCGCCGCTCGTTGAACAGCGGATGCCGCGTGCTGCAATACAACCAGTGTTGTTCACGGTACAGCGGCATGTATACCAGGCCGCTCATGCGCGTGGAAAACGCGCCGATGGCCAGGTCGAGACGGTTGTCCTGCACGCCGAGCTGCAATTCGTAGGGGCTCATCACCGACAGGTGCAAGTGCACGGCCGGGTGCTCCTGGCTGTAGGCGCCGATGGCTTCGGCGAACGGCAGGGCCTTGTCGCTGACGGTGGAGTCGATCACCCCGAGGTTCAAGGTACCGCGCAACTCGCCCTTGAGGGCGGCGGCGTACTGCTCGAAGCCTTCGAGCTCACCTAACAGACGCAGGGTTTCCTGATGGAACAGCTCGCCTTTGCTGGTCAGGCTGAAACCGCCACGACCGCGATGGCACAGCACCAGGCCCAGCGCTGCTTCGAGTTGGCTCATGTAGGTGCTGATGGCCGACGTCGAGAGATTGAGCTCCTGCTGCGCGTTGGCGAAGCCCTGATGACGCACCACGCTGACGAAGATGCGCAATAGTTTCAGGTCGGGTAAAGCGTTGGCCATGGGGGGCTCCGTAGCGTGTTCAGTGAATCAGCGTGATCTGATAGACGGTTGCGGAGCAACCGATCGCCAGCAAGCCGGCTCCTACGGACGACGCCGACCTGCAGGAGCCGGCTTGCTGGCGATGGGTCCGTCCGGTCAACGCATCGCTCAAGCCGAGAAGTCTATCCCGGCTCACACCATTAGTTTAGAAAAATCTGAACTAAGTATTTGCCCGTAGCGATTCTTCCCGGCCACTACATTTCGCAGAATCAGCTCACAACGGTGCCCGTACTCCCGTGAACGGCGCAACCCAATAAATAAAACAACGACGATGAGGCCCTACCCGTGGACAAGATTCTTCACCAACCACTGGGCGGCAACGAAATGCCGCGCTTCGGCGGCATCGCCACCATGATGCGACTCCCCCACTTGAATACCGCTGCCGGTCTGGACGCTGCCTTCGTAGGCGTGCCACTGGACATCGGTACTTCCCTGCGCCCTGGCACCCGTTTCGGGCCTCGCGAAATCCGCGCTGAATCGGTGATGATCCGCCCGTACAACATGGCGACCGGCGCTGCGCCGTTCGACTCGCTGTCGGTTGCCGACATCGGCGACATCGCGATCAACACCTTCAACCTGCTGGATGCCGTACGGATCATCGAAGAGTCCTACGACAACATCCTGGAACACGATGTGATCCCCCTGACCCTGGGCGGCGACCACACCATCACCCTGCCGATCCTGCGTGCCATCCATAAAAAGCACGGCAAGGTCGGCCTGGTGCACATCGACGCTCACGCCGATGTGAACGATCACATGTTCGGCGAGAAAATCGCCCACGGCACCACCTTCCGTCGCGCCGTTGAAGAAGGCCTGATTGACCCGGACCGTGTCGTACAGATCGGCCTGCGCGCCCAGGGCTACACCGCTGACGACTTCAACTGGAGCCGCAACCAGGGCTTCCGCGTGGTCCAGGCCGAAGAGTGCTGGCACAAATCGCTGGAGCCTCTGATGGCTGAAGTCCGCGAGAAAGTCGGCGGCGGTCCTGTCTACCTCAGCTTCGACATCGACGGCATCGACCCGGCCTGGGCTCCAGGTACCGGCACCCCGGAAATCGGCGGTCTGACGACCATTCAGGCGATCGAGATCGTTCGTGGCTGCCAAGGTCTCGATCTGGTCGGTTGCGATCTGGTAGAAGTCTCGCCCGCTTACGACACCACTGGTAACACCTCGCTGCTGGCCGCCAACCTGCTGTACGAAATGCTCTGCGTACTGCCTGGCGTAGTCCACCGCTGAGGATTGGTCATGAATGAACGCGATCAGGTTCTGAAAGCCGCCGCCGACCTGGTGTCCGCTTTTGCCCGTAACGATCGCGAAGCCTACTTCGGCGCATTCAGCGCCGATGCCAGCTTCGTCTTCTACACCCTCGAACAGCCCCTGCTGTCGCGCGACGCCTATCAGGCGATGTGGGACAGCTGGCGCGCCGAGGATGGCTTCGAGGTGCTCTCGTGCACCTCAAGCAACGCGTTCGTCAGCCTGCAAGGTGACGTGGCGATTTTCATCCATGACGTAGCCACCGAGCTGCGCATGCAAGGGGAGCAGCACTTTAGCCAGGAGCGCGAGACGATTGTTTTCAAGAAACAAGCGTCTGGCCAAGAACAACAAGGCCTATGGCTGGCCTGCCACGAACATTTGTCCGCGATGCCGGAAGGGCTGCCAACCCCTTAGCCAACACAGGTGACGCTCACGCACGATGAGCGCGCCTTTATGATCGGAGCTGATCATGAATAACAACAACAACGACCAAAGCCTTACGCAAATTGAAACCCACGGGGTCGAACAGATCCCGGACAACGAACGCACCGCCGGCCCGACGGACTTGTTCCGGATGATCTTCGGTGGTTCCAACACCTTTGCAACCGCGGTCCTCGGCAGTTTCCCGGTTCTGTTCGGCCTGTCTTTCCAGGCGGGCGTCTGGGCGATTGTGCTGGGTGTATTGCTGGGTTCGCTGATTCTCGCGCCAATGGGCCTGTTCGGCCCGATCAACGGCACCAACAACGCCGTGTCTTCCGGTGCGCACTTCGGCGTGCACGGGCGGATCGTCGGTTCGTTCCTGTCGCTGTTGACCGCCATCGCCTTCTTCTCGCTCTCGGTGTGGAGTTCGGGTGATGCGCTGATCGGCGGCGCCAAACGCCTGATCGGCCTGCCGGAAACCGACCTGACACTGGGCCTGGCCTACGGTCTGTTCGCGATCCTGGTACTGACCGTGTGCATCTATGGCTTCCGCTTCCTGCTGTGGGTCAACAAGATCGCGGTGTGGAGTGCCAGCCTGTTGTTCCTGCTGGGTATCTTCGCCTTCGCCGGTCCTTTCGATGCGAACTACGCCGGTAGCGTCAACATGGGCCAACCCGGTTTCTGGGCGGCCTTTATCGGTGCTGCACTGGTGGCCATGAGCAACCCGATTTCCTTCGGTGCGTTTCTCGGCGACTGGTCGCGCTACATTCCGCGTGACACGTCTAAGCGTCGCATCATGGCGGCAGTGGTGATTTCGCAGATCGCGACGTTCATCCCGTTCCTGTTCGGCCTGACCACCGCAACCATCGTAGCGATCAAGGCGCCGGACTACATCGCAGCCAACAACTATGTCGGCGGCCTGCTGGCGGTATCGCCGAGCTGGTTCTTCCTGCCGGTGTGCCTGATCGCCGTGATCGGCGGCATGTCCACCGGCACCACCTCGCTCTACGGCACCGGCCTGGACATGTCCAGCGTGTTCCCGCGGGTGCTGTCGCGGGTCAAGGCCACGCTGCTGATCGGTGTGATGTCGATTGCCTTCATCTTCATCGGGCGCTTCGCGGCCAACCTGGTGCAGAGCGTGTCGACCTTCGCCGTGCTGATCATCACCTGCACCACCCCATGGATGGTGATCATGATCATCGGCCTGCTGGTGCGTCGCGGCTTCTACTGCCCGGATGACCTGCAAGTGTTCACCCGCGGCGAGAAAGGTGGCCGCTACTGGTTCACCCACGGCTGGAACTGGCGTGGCCTGGGTGCCTGGATCCCGAGTGCGGCCGTCGGCCTGTGCTTCGTGAACCTGCCGGGGCAGTTTGTCGGTCCACTGGGTGAAATGGCCGGTGGCATCGACATCAGCCTGCCGGTGACCCTGGGCCTGGCCTCGCTGGTGTACCTGGCGTTGCTGAGCCTGTTCCCGGAACCGCGCGAAGTGTTCGGCCCGAATGACCCTCGCAGCAAGAGCACGGATTCGCTCGCTAAACCGGCGATGCAACAAGTCGCCTGATTTATTGAATACAGGGCCATGAGGTGACCTCCGTGGCGAGGGAGCTTGCTCCCGCTCGACTGCGAAGCAGTCGCAAAACAGGCTAATGGGTTTCTCCTGAAGAAACGCCTTTGCGGGGTTTGGGGCTGCTTCGCAGCCCAGCGGGAGCAAGCTCCCTCGCCACAAAAACCACCCCAAGGCCATAACGCAACTTAGTTCCACATAAAAAAGACAATCGGAGACACGCCATAATGGCTTTGGATTTATTCGTTGTACTCATCTACGCCGCCGCGATGCTGCTACTCGGCTACTACGGCATGCGCAAGGCCAAGACCAACGAAGACTTTTTGGTCGCCGGTCGTAACCTGGGCCCAAGCCTGTACATGGGCACCATGGCTGCCACCGTTCTGGGCGGCGCGTCCACTGTGGGCACCGTGCGTCTGGGCTACGTGCATGGTATCTCCGGTTTCTGGCTATGTGCCGCACTGGGTTGCGGTATCGTCGCGTTGAACCTGTTCCTCGCCAAACCGCTGCTGAAACTGAAGATCTACACCGTTACCCAGGTGCTGGAAAAACGCTACAACCCGATGGCCCGTTCCGCGAGCGCGGTGATCATGCTGGCCTACGCGCTGATGATCGGCGTGACCTCGATCCTGGCAATCGGCACCGTTCTGCAAGTGCTGTTCGGGCTGCCATTCTGGATCTCGGTACTGCTCGGTGGCGGCGTCGTGGTGATCTACTCGGCCATTGGCGGCATGTGGTCGCTGACCCTGACCGACATCGTCCAGTTCGTCATCAAGACCGTTGGCCTGATGTTCATCCTGTTGCCGATCTGCCTGTACCGCGTTGGCGGCTGGGATGAGTTGGTGATGAAACTGCCGGCGTCGAACTTCAGCTTCACGACCATCGGCTGGGACACCATCATCACCTACTTCATGATCTACTTCTTCGGCATCCTGATCGGTCAGGACATCTGGCAACGGGTGTTCACCGTCAAGACCGCCAAAGTAGCTCAAGTTGCCGGTACCGCTGCCGGTATCTACTGCATCCTCTACGGTCTGGCCTGCGCCCTGATCGGCATGGCTGCACACGTACTGATCCCGGACCTGGACAACGTCAACAACGCCTTCGCCGCCATCGTCAAACTGTCCCTGCCGGACGGTATCCGTGGCCTGGTGATCGCTGCCGCACTGGCCGCCATGATGTCCACCGCCAGCGCCGGCCTGTTGGCCGCTGCCACCACCCTGACCGAAGACCTGTTGCCGAAACTGCGTGGCGGTAAACAGTCGAGCCTGCGCCTCAACCGCCTGGTAACCATGCTGACCGGCATCGTGGTACTCGGCATCGCGCTGGTGGTCAACGACGTGATCAGCGCCCTGACCCTGGCTTACAACCTGTTGGTGGGCGGCATGCTGATCCCGCTGATGGGCGCCATCTTCTGGAAACGCGCCACCACCGCCGGCGCCATCGCCAGCATGGGCATGGGCTTCGCCACCGCGCTGCTGTTCATGTTCAAGGACGGCCTGGACGCCAACACCCCGATCTACTACAGCCTCGGTGTGGGCCTGGTGAGCTTCGTACTGGTCAGCCTGCTGTCCCCTCGTCCAACGACTGTGGCCAGCGCTGCCTAAGCTTTGACATAACGACTTGATGCTTTCTTCGACGGGTGTGGCGTCGGTTGCCACACCCGTTTTTTTTCGCCTGGAGAAAACGTTTCATGAAGATTGTTTCTCGCAACCAGTGGTTCGAGGTGAAATCGCTCAGTGACGGCATCCGCTTGATCCACGAGCCGTACATCCGTCCTTTCTACCGCTGCAATCTCTGGCACATCCAGGGCCGTGACAAAGACCTGCTGCTGGACAGCGGCTCGGGCCTGGTCAGTCTGCGCGAGCAACTGCCGTGGATCACCGAGCGGCCGCTGGTAGCCGTGGCCAGCCACTGCCATTTCGATCACATCGCCGGTCATCACGAATTCGCTGAACGCCTGGTGCATCCGGCCGAGGCGGACATTCTCGCTGCACCGGATGGCGACAACGATCTGAGCAAAGCTTTTGTCGGCGACGACATGTTCGAAGCGCACCCCGATTGCCCGCTGTGCTACGCCGAATACCGGGTCAAGGCCGCACCGGCCACGGGGTTTGTCGAAGACGGCGATGTGCTGGACCTGGGCAATCGGGTATTGCAGGTCGTGCACACACCGGGACATTCGCCAGGTGGCATCTGCCTCTACGAAGCCGCCACCGAGACGCTGTTCAGCGGCGACATCATCTACGACGGCCCGCTGATCGAAGACGCCTACCATTCCAACCTCGATGACTACGCCCGCAGCCTGCAACGCTTGCATACGCTGCCGATCCGTACGGTGCATGGCGGACATTTCGGCAGTTTTTCCGGGAAGCATTTACGTAGCATGATTGACGAATGGCAGCGCTCACACGGCTAAAGCCTGCTGTACTCAACGGCAGGAACGACACCGGCAGGGAGAACAACGCCGATCTCCTGGAAGAACGCTCATGAAAAAAAAAGACGACGTTCGTGCTGTCGTGCATCGCTTTATCAGCCGCCTGCTGGAAGGGCAGGATGGCTTCGACGATAACGCCAGCCTGGCGCAGTTGGGATTGGATAAAGAAGATATCGAAGAACTGATCTTCCATCTGGAAGATGAGCTGGGTGTAACGGCGTTTACCGCCGAGGAAGACCGGATGCTGAAATCCGCGAGGACGGCGAATGATTTGAGCCAGTTTTTGCTGGAGATTGGGCGGTATTGAGGCGGTGAGTGGCGAGCGCGCTGTTCTGTGGCGAGGGGGCTTGCCCCCGCTGGGCTGCGCAGCAGCCCCAGAACATTCAATTGGGATACATCAGAAAGACCGCATTGACTGACTTTACGACTGCTTCGCAGCCGAACGGGGGCAAGCCCCCTCGCCACAACAAGCCCCTCTCACCAACAATAACTATTCGGAGGCATTACCGGCGACGCTGCTGGCGTCGACGCTGTTCGTCGTCAGTACGAATAGGCACGGGTTGCAGAGGCGGTTCGATCAAACCGAGAGCCACGCCCAGGTCATGCAGCCAGTTTTGGACTTTCTCTTTCATGGTGCCCCCTTCAGGGTAATGCCGAGCGGCCAAAATTCTGTAGCCCCTTCGCACTGATAATAGTCCGAAGTCCTACGCAATGCTCGCGCAAAGTGGCAACGATCTGTTACTGAATCCATCACAATCAGCCTTTGTTCAGGCAATCTCCTGCTTCTGCACCTCTGCCTGCGGAAAAACTGCCTGTTGCTGCTCGATCCAGGCATTCAGGTTGGCCCCGACCATGCCCTTGCGCCACATCAGCCAGGTGGTAGCGCTGGCAAACGGTTCGGCCAATGGATGCACCGCCACGCTTTCACGGCCTGGCAGACTGGCGAGCATCGACTCCGACATCAACGCCACACCGGAACCGGCAATCACACAGGCGAGCATCCCCGGATAGGACTCGATCTCCATCGCCCGTCCCATGGCCGCGTGGTCATGGGCGAACCAGGCCTCCAGGCGCATGCGGTAGGAACAGCCCTGGCGAAAGGTGAACACCGCGCGCCCTTGCACATCCAGCGCGCTGCGCACTGGCGGATGATCAGCCTCACTGATCAGCACCAGACGCTCTTCGCATAAGGGCACGCCGTCGAGCCCGGCCAATTCCAGAGGACCATCCACCAGCGCTGCATCGAGTCGACCGGTCAGCAAGCCCTCGAGCAATTCACCGCTGGGAGCGGATTGCACTTGCAGGTTCACGGCCGGATACAAGCGGTGATAGCGCGCCAATAGCCCCGGAAGGTGAATCGCCGCCGTGCTGTACATGGTGCCAAGCACGAAGTCACCCGCCGGTTGCCCGCCCTGCACCGCGGCGCTGGCTTCGTCGTGCAAGGCAAACAACCTGGCGGTGTAGTCCAGCAAGACTTTTCCCGCAGGTGATAGCTGCAAGCGCTGACGCTCGCGCAGGAAAAGTTCGACACCCAGTTGCTCTTCCAGCTGTTTGAGCCGAGTCGACAGGTTCGACGGTACTCGATGCAACCGTTCGGCAGCACGGGTTATGGACCCTTCTTCCGCCACCGCCTGGAAGATGCGCAATTGGCTGAATTCCACAACCTTCTCCAAAAAAGAACAAGTTACTCACTATTATTCATTTTTAAAGAAAGTCAATCAGTCCTAGCCTGACAGTCATTGATCCTCCAGACGGAATCCAGACCATGTCTCCCCTGATTCGTTTATCCGCCAGTTTCGTTGCCCTCATGATGGCCATGGGCATCGGCCGTTTTGCCCTGACGCCGCAACTGCCGCACCTGCTCAGTGAAGGCCAGATCGACCTGACCGCCGCCGGACTGATTGCCGCCGCCAACTACCTCGGGTATTTCATCGGCGCGGTGGACGCCATGTTTTCCCGGCGTCCCGCGCAAGTGCGCGGGCGCTTGCTGGGCGGGCTGTGGCTCTGCGTGCTGCTGACCCTGGCGTCGTTCTGGGCCAATGGTTTCTGGTCGCACCTGCTGTTGCGCTTCGGCACCGGGGTGGCCAGCGCCTGGGTGCTGGTGATGATCACCGCCCTGAGCCAACCGCTCGCGGCAGTGGCCGGGCGTCCCCGGGTTGGCGCCCTGGTCTTCGCCGGACCGGGTTTGGGGATTTTTCTGACCGGCTTGTTGGCCCTTGGCTCGAATCTGCTGGGCCAGACTTCCGCTACCTTGTGGCTGGTATACGCCGCCGTAGCGCTGGCGATGCTGTTGGCAATTCTGCCGTTCCTGCCACAACCGGGCGCAACCGCGACCGCTGCGCCCAGCGCCGGCACGTCAGACACCCAAGGCATCGGTCGCCTGGGCTGGATTTATGCCTTGTACGGTTTGGGCTACATCATCCCGGCGACCTTTCTGTCGCAAATGGCCAACGCGCAATTCCATGGCCAATGGCAGGCTGATCTGTTCTGGCCGTGCTTCGGTCTTGCGGCTGCCACCGGTGTGGTGCTGGTGAGTCTGCGTCGGCAAAAAACCGGCGCTACGCGTCACTGGCTGATGGCGACCTTATGGCTGCAAGCCGCTGGCGTATTCGCCTGCCTGCTGGGCAACGGGCCAGGCCTGGCGTTGGGTGTGGTCCTGTGCGGCACGCCGTTCCTGGCCTGCATGCAACTGGTGATGCAGCGTTCCCGGGAACTGGCGCCCCACGCCACCCAGCGCAATGCCGGCCTGCTGACGGCCTGCTTCGCCGTGGGCCAGCTCAGCGGGCCATTGCTGGCGGCGTTGAGCAGTCATTTCAGTGGCGGTCTGCAGCCGGCACTGGTGGTCGCCGGCTGCGGCTTGCTGATTGCCGGCGGCCTGTTGCTCGCACCGGTCAGTGCTGCCCCAGGGCTTTGCGCAAACGACGGCGCAACCACTGCTCGGCGCTGACAAAAGTGATGCCCGCCAACACCAGCACCGCGCCGATGACGAAGTTCATGCTCAGTTCCTCGCCGAGCAGCACTACACCGAACGTGACGCCAAACAACGGCGTCATGAACGAAAACACCGCGAGATTGGCCGCCAGGTAACGGCGCAGCAGCCAGAACCAGACCAGGTAACTGAAGAACGACACGACCACCCCCTGAAACAGCACACTGGTCACCGCCACGGTGGTCAGGCTGACATGAGTGATCTGGCCGCTGAGCAGCGCGATCAACAACAAACCGAAGAAACCGACAATCAACTGATAGAACAGCGTCAGCGTCACCGGCGCTTCCGACAGGCGCGAGGCGCGCACCACCACCGTGGTCGCGCCCCAGGCCGCGCCCGCCAGCACACCCAGGGCATCGCCCATCAACATGCGGTAATCGAGGTTGTCCCAGGACACCCCACCGGCAAACGCGATGGTAATCCCGATAAAAGCCAGGACAATCCCCAGCCATTGCAAGGGTCGCAAACGCTCACTGGGCAACAACCAGTGCACACCCAATGCGGTGAAGATCGGCGCGGTGTAGAGGAACACCGACATGTGCGCCGCCGTGGTCAGTTGCAGGCCTTCGGAAATGAAGAAGAACTCCAGGCCGAACAAGGCACCGGCCAGCAGACCGCCTCGCCACGTCGCACTCACCTGGTTCCAGCCGCCCTTCCAGCAGATCAGCAGCCCAACCAGCAACGCCGACATGCCGGAACGTCCGGCCGCCTGCATCACTGGCGCGATATCAGCCGCCGCCCACTTGATCATCACCTGCTGAACGCCCCAGACCAGGCACAACCCGATCATCACTTGCAGGGCAAACCCGTCGGCGCTGCGCCGGGTGGCGCTCACCGGAACACCTCGAAGACACAATCCATGGCAAAAGACTCGGCAGTAAAAGCAAAGCCCCGGCCTTCTCGTTGAATAGAAAACGCCGGGGCGAAAAATCCTGTTGTCGATTATTAACCAGAAGGCCAGAAAATGCCGCCTGCCAGAGACCTCTACTTCTCTGCTTGCGCCATCCTGGCCCTCTGTCTTGTCAGCGCATCAACTGAGTTCGATGCGATCGGCATGAATGACAATCTGGCCATTCTTGTACAGCGCACCGATAGCCTTCTTGAAGTTACCCTTGCTGACACCAAACAGGCTGCTGATCAACGCCGGATCGCTCTTGTCGCTCACCGCCAGGCTGCCGTTGTTTTCCCGCAACTTGGCGAGAATCTTCGAGTTCAGGCTCGTGGCCGCTTCCTGACCGACCGGTTGCAGGCTCAGGCTGATCTTGCCGTCGGCGCGAACTTCCTTGATGAAGCCCTTTTCCTCTTTACCGGCACGCATGAACTTGAAGATTTCGTTCTTGTGGATCAGGCCCCAATGCTTGTTGTTGATGATGGCCTTGAAGCCCATGTCCGTGGCTTCGGCCACCAGCAAATCCACTTCCTGGCCCGCGGTGTAGTTGGCCGGAGTCTTGTCCAGATAGCGATCCAGGCGCGCGGTCGCGGTGATGCGGCGGGTGTGTTTGTCGAGGTAGACGTGCACCACCACATACTCGCCCGCCGTCATCTGACGCTTCTCTTCGGAGAACGGCAGCAACAGGTCTTTCGGCAAACCCCAGTCCAGGAATACGCCGATGCTGTTGACTTCAACAACTTTCAAACTGGCAAATTCACCGACTTGAACTTTCGGTTTTTCGGTAGTTGCGAGGAGTTTGTCATCGCTGTCCAGATAAATAAAAACGTTGAGCCAGTCTTCATCTTCGCTAGGAATATCTTTTGGAATATAACGATTAGGCAGAAGGATTTCGCCATCCGCGCCACCGTCCAGATATAAACCGAAGTTAGTGTGTTTAACCACTTGCAAACTGTTGTAACGCCCGACTAAAGCCATGTCCAATACCCTCATTGCGTGGGCGGCATTCTACCCGGTTTTAAGCGCCGCGTTTGGTACCCGGCCCGGTGGCGCGTGAAAATCCTCTGAAGGCCTTAATTTTCCGGGGTTTTCAACGCTCGCCTGGCCGCTCGTCAGACCGACCCGGGCATTTACGCCATGCGCAGGCAAGCGTAACGCGGCATTTTTCCAGGCAATGTTCTTATTTAAAACAGCAGCTTAGACGCCTATTTCGAATATTTGCCAATGCCTAATTACTCCGACCTCGCGAATATGCCTAGGGGATATTTGCCAAGCAATTATCAAGTAATTCCTGTACGATGCCTGGCCAAGTTAATTTTCTACAGGTTAATGGCCGCCATGCGCGTAAAAGCATCCACCAGCAAAGCAAAGCCAGCTCCAGCCGTCGAAACCAGCGAATCGATCAACAGCCAGATCGCAGCGTTCCTCAAATCCGGCGGTGAAATCCAGCAAATTGCCAAAGGCGTCAGCGGCCAGACGTTCGGCCCGTCCAAGCAGATCACCCTGGGCAAAAAGTAACCCCCCTCGCGTCACCTGGTCCCAAAGCGCTTTGAGCTTCGAAGCGCTTGGACTGGAACCCTCGCTTCTCCCTCCGGCACTCCTTCATATCCCGTGGAAATCGACGAACGGCCTTCGCTGCCGATCATTCGCCGGTATCCTTGCACGCGTCTGGATCAAGCGTTCCAGCGGGCCTGCCAGCCTGCCCTCGCTGTTCATGGAGTGACGCATGTTCAAACTTTCCTGTTTATCGGCATTGCTCGGCAGCCTGTTGGCCTGCTCTGTAGCGCATGCACAAATCTTCCAGCGCGAGATGGGGGCTTTCGACCTCAAGCTCGGTACCACCCCCACCCGCAGCATGGCCCAAGGTCTGGTCAAACCCTCCGTCGTCGGCTCGTTCCACGGTGGACTGGACCTGAGCCACGACAGTGGTTTCTATGTGGGCCAATGGTCGCCCAGCATGGGCATCAGCCCGGGGAAAGACCTCGAGATCGACTCCTACATGGGCTTTAAACAGCCTTTCGACCAGACCCTCGGCTACGAAGTGGGCCTGATCCGCTACAGCTACCCCGAAGTCACGACCCCCGACAGCCAAGAACTGTTCGGCGGCCTGACCTTGCTCGGCAGCCGTTTCGGCATCGCCTTCAGCAATGACCCGGACAAACAGAACAACACCCTGTTCGCCGATTTGAGCGGCAATCAACCGTTCGGTGTCGGCATCAGCCTGAAATACACCAGCCATCAATTCAACACACCGGTGGCGGTGGATGGCGGGTATGTAGGCAGTTTTACCGATTGGTCGCTGAAATTGTCCCGCCCCTTCATGGGCATCGACCTCGACCTGATCTACAGTGACTCCAGCCTGAGCGGCAGCGGTTGCTCGGCCTATGCCGGGCACAACAGCCAGTGCGACGGACTGGTGACGCTCAAGGCCGAACACGCGTTCTATTGATCGGCTGAACTGCCGGGCTCATCCTGGGTTCAGATGAGAATCAGCCCCCGAAGACTGGCTTTCGCAAGGATTCGCCCATGTCCCGCTGGTTCAAACATATCGCCGTTGTCTTGACCATTACCCTCGCCCTCGGAGCGTGCAGCCGCGTGGGCCTGGCTTATCGCAACCTCGACGTGATCATCCCGTGGACGCTCAGCGACTACCTGGACATGAACGGCGAGCAGAAAAGCTGGCTGGACGAACGCCTGAAGGAACATCTGAGCTGGCACTGCACCACTCAATTGCCCGGCTATCTCGACTGGCTGGACCGCCTGCAAACCATGATTGCCACTAACCAGGTCAGCGACGCCGCCTTGCAGTCCCGCACCCACGAAGCCGAACAGGCGATCGCCGAGACCGCGCGGGAAATCACCCCTTCGGCCATCGAATTGCTGCAAGGGCTGGATGACAAACAAGTCGCCGAGATGAATGAAGCCTTTGCCAAGGACCAGCGCAAACGCCAGGAGGTATACCTCAAGCCCTCGCTCGACCAGCAGATCAAGGAACGTGGCGAACGCATGGAAAAGCGCCTGAACGACTGGCTCGGACCATTGAGCACCAACCAACGACAACGGGTAACCACATGGTCCAGCGCCTTGGGCGATCAGAACACCCAGTGGATTGCCAACCGTGCCCATTGGCAGAAGCAGTTCAGCGCAGCCGTTGCGCAACGCCAGAGTCCACAATTCCCACAACGGATCGAGACACTTCTGGTCAATCGCGAAAGCTTGTGGACGCCCGCCTACCGTCAAGCCTTCGCCGACACCGAAGCCCAGGCGCGTTCACTGTTCGTGGATCTGATGGCTGATAGCACGCCGAACCAGCGCGCACGATTGCTGAAGAAAATAGAGGGAGTGCGCAAGGACTTCAGTGACCTGAAGTGCCTGAAAACAGCGAAACAAGGCTGAGGACAAACGCAAAACCAATGTGTGCGAGCCTGATCGCGACGGCGGTTTAACTATCAACACTCATGTTGATTTCAATGGCCTCTTCGCGAGCAGGCTCGCTCCCACAGGGCACTACAGAGTGTCAGGCAATCTGCGCCTTCGACGCGACCTCATCGAACGTCATCTCATCCAGCGCATCCTCCTGCTCGTCCAGCACCTGCCGCGGGTGCTCATTGCCAGGAATACTGCTGTCGATCAGGCTCAACAAACGCGAACCCCGCGCCGTCAAAATGTAATTGCCGCCCGTGCCACCTTCATCCTCCGGTCTCGGCTCGATATAGCCACGCTGCAGCAGTAACTTTTCGTACTCGCCAGCCAGCGTTTTCAGGTGATCAAGGTTTTCAATCGGCTCGCCTTCCGCGGCCTTCTGCGCGGCATGCTGTTCGGCATAAGGCCGCGGCGTGAAACTGTGGCCCGCACTGTTTTGCACTTCATGCAGCAAGCGCTCAATCAAATCCCAGTTGTAAGTCGTCATCCTGATTCAACCTCCGGTGCCCGTTCGATTGATGCCCGTGCAATTGAACGGGCCTTACAGGTTGTGACCGGCACACCCGACAGCCGTTCAGCCCGGCCTTTGCTGACAACCGACCGGCGGCATGTCGAAATTCACGCAAGCCAAACGACTAGGCTGTGTAAGTCACCTCCCCGCCCACGCAGGAGAAAACAACATGAACATTCAGAACCATCCCGTCGTATCGCGGGAAGAATGGCTCGCCGCCCGCAAACAGCACTTGGCCCGCGAGAAAGCCTTCACCAAGGAAAGGGACAAGCTCAGCGCCGAACGCCGCGCCCTGCCGTGGGTGAAAGTCGACAAGGACTACCACTTCCAGGGGCCCAACGGCGAACTGAAACTGGCGGACCTGTTTGGGGGGCGCAGCCAGTTGGTCATCTACCACTTCATGTTCGCCGAGGGCTGGGACGAGGGCTGCCCCGGTTGCTCGTACCTCAGCGATCACATCGACGGCGCCAACCAGCACCTGACCCACCATGACGTGGCCGTGGTAGCGGTTTCCCACGCACCGTTCGCCGAATTCCAGGCCTTCAAACGGCGCATGGGCTGGAAGTTCGACTGGGTGTCGTCAGCAGGATGCGATTTCAACTACGACTTTGGCGTCTGTGCCCGAGCCGAAGACGTCGCAGCCGGAAAGGCTACGTACAACTACGAAAAAACCGACGGCTCCGAGGAAGAACTCCCTGGTCTCAGCGTGTTTTATCGCAATGAAGCTGGCGAAATATTCCACACCTACTCCACCTATGCCCGGGGCCTGGACATGCTGGTCGGCGCCTACAACTACCTCGACCTGACGCCCAAGGGCCGCAACGAAGACGAAATCATGGAGTGGGTGCGGCATCACGACCGGTATGCAGAAGAAGCGAGCTCCAGTTGCTGCCATGGCAGTTAATCACCGGACATCGAGTCGCGGCGTTCGCGAGCAGGCTCGCTCCCACATTGGACTTGTACTCGCCATGGTCCCCTGTGGGACGAGCCTGCTCGCGACGAAACCCAACACATACGGAAAGTCAGCCGACGAAATGACCGCAGAACTGTCTTTTTTTTAAGCTACGCTCAAGACCGTCTGACGGCTACAACACTAAAAAACAATTGGAGAGCATCGTGTCAGGACGACAAGACCACAATAAAGTGACTGACAAAAGCTACTGGGACGGTGTGTGGTCCCCTGCCCAGCCCTCACTGTCTACGTTGAGTAGTTCAGATTTCTACTACGGGAAAAATGGCCTCTTCGCCAAGTTGATTCATAAAAGGCTTGGTTCGCTCAAGGGCTCTCATATTCTCGAACTGGGAGGTGGCGGTGAAAACAAACGCCTCTTGTCCATGAAAAAATGGATGGAGGCAGACGTCACCGCGCTCGACTTCTCGGATGAAGGCCTGAAAGTAGTCAAGGAGCTCTTTGATATCAATCAATGCTCAGGCCACTTCCTCAACGCCGACATATGCAGCTGGATACCTGATCAGCAGTACGACACCGTCGTTCACTGGGGTGTCCTGGAACATTTCATTGATCCAAGGCCTATGCTTGAGAAATCATTTTGCGCCTTGAGAAATAACGGCAAGTTGCTTTTTTCGATGCCAAACATGGAAGCTGTTGGCGCGCAGCTTTGGAAAAGCTGGTGCCCTGAAAACTGGTCAAAACACGTATTTCACTCCAAAGAACTCATCGAAAAAACATTACACGAGATCGGCTTCTCAACAATTGAAAGCTTCCATTATGGTGTGCCTTTCTTGAAGGGCGCTGAGTGGGAAATGGCCTCCATAGGCCAGCATCCCATCGATCTGCTACAGAAAGTCTGCAGCGCCTCTGCACGTGTAATGCCGATTTTTCATAAATATGGAAACAAGCATATTTCCATGGAAAGAGGATTCATTGCCGTCAAGTGATCGAGGCTTGAGACTCTTTCATCGTTTTGTCGAGTGCAAAAAACCGGACATTGCCCGGTCTTTTTGTTGGGCATCCTATACCGGACTCATCCGCCACCTCGGCTGAACTTTTCTTGCCGTTGTCCCCTCAACCGGATATCTGCCATTACCGGAACAGAGGACGCTTATGAAAATCCTGAGCAAGCTGCCCCTCGTTATCGCCCTCGCTTGCGCCCTGCCCGCCTGGGCCTGCACCCCCGAGGAAGCCACCGCCAAACGCGAACAACTGGCCGGGCAAGTGGCCAGACTCACCGACCAGAACCCGACCAAGGCCAAGGAGATCAACGACGAGTTGCAGAAGATGGATCTGGGCACTGCCGCCAAAGACCTGCCGGACAAGTGCCAGTTGATCGATCAGCGCTTGAAGGAACTGGAGTCGGCCGAGAAAAAAACAGAAAGCTGATAAAACGCCGGGCATAAAAAACCCGGACACTGTCCGGGTTTTTCGTGGGCCTTCTACAACGACTTACTCAGCCGCTGGCGCTTCCGGCTTGCGGCGCTTGAGCGGAGCCATGCCATCCTTGCTCACCAGCGAGTCGCTCTTGGGCCGGTTGGCGCTCTTGCGCTTGGTCGGGGTCTTGGCGGCAGTTTTCTTCTTGTCGCCCTTGGCGTCGGTCTTCTTCTTTTTCACACCGACGGCTTTACCCGAGGCCTTGACCTTTTTCGGTCCGCTGTACGTACCTTTGACTTCCTTGATGGTACGGCGCTCGAAGCTCTGCTTGAGGTAGCGCTCGATGCTCGACATCAGGTTCCAGTCGCCGTGGCAGATCAGCGAGATGGCCAGGCCATCGTTGCCGGCGCGGCCGGTGCGACCGATGCGGTGCACGTATTCGTCGCCGCTGCGCGGCATGTCGAAGTTGATCACCAGGTCCAGGCCGTCGACATCCAGGCCGCGAGCGGCGACGTCAGTGGCCACGAGGATTTTCACGCCGCCCTGTTTCAGACGGTCGATCGCCAGTTTGCGATCCTTCTGGTCTTTCTCGCCGTGCAGCACGAACGCCTTGTATTCCTGCGCCACCAGGCGGCCGTAGATACGGTCGGCCATGGCCCGGGTATTGGTGAAGACGATGGCCTTCTGGTAGGTCTCGTTGGCCAGCAACCAGTTGACGATCTGCTCTTTGTGCTGGTTGTGGTCAGCGGTGATGATTTGCTGACGGGTAGTGTCGTTCAGCTGGCTGACCGCGTTGAGCTGCAAGTGCTCAGGGTTGTTCAGGACTTTGGCGATCATTTCGCGCAGACCGGAACCGCCGGTGGTGGCGGAGAACAGCATGGTCTGCTGACGGTTGGTGCACTCGTCCACCAGACGCTGCACGTCTTCGGCAAAGCCCATGTCGAGCATGCGGTCGGCTTCGTCGAGCACCAGGACTTCGACTTCCTTGAGGTCGAGGTTGCCGGCGTTCAACTGCTCGATCATCCGGCCCGGCGTCCCGATCAGGATGTCCGGCACCTTGCGCAGCATGGCAGCCTGGACCTTGAAGTCTTCACCGCCAGTGATCAGGCCGGACTTGATGAACGTGAACTGCGCGAAGCGCTCGACTTCCTTGATGGTCTGCTGGGCCAGTTCGCGGGTCGGCAGCAGGATCAGGGTCTTGATACTGACGCGGATTTTCGCCGGGCCGATCAGACGGTTAAGGATGGGCAAAACGAATGCAGCGGTTTTGCCGCTACCGGTTTGCGCCGTCACCCGCAGGTCACGCCCCTGGAGCGCCAGCGGGATGGCCGCGGCTTGCACAGGCGTTGGCTCGACAAATTTCAGCTCGGCCACGGCTTTGAGCAGGCGTTCGTGCAGGGCGAATTGGGAAAACACGGGTGCTACCTCGAAGAAATGCAAAAAAACAGCTGCATAGGGTAACGGTTTCGAGCGCTCAGGCCGAGTTTCTTTATACAAATGGCGGTAAACAGTTGGTTTTTTGTTGCGTGAATTTTCTCCAAACGTAATACAAAGCGTCTTAAATGCTCTAATCCCCTCTCGCGCCCTACAGAAGAATCGTTTTTGACCATGGATATCAAACAGCTCTGGACCAACGTCCTGGACCTTTGGGGTGCCCTCGATCAGCACCCGCTCGTGCACTCCAGCCTGTCGCTGTTGTTGCTGTTGGCGATTGCGCTGTTCCTCGGACGGGTGGCGCGTTACCTCATATTGCACGCGACCAAAATGCTAGGTCGCCAGCCGGCCTTGCATTGGATCAATGATTTCCTGCAGAACAAAGTGTTCCATCGCCTGGCACAGATCACGCCGTCGCTAGTGATCCAGTTCGGTCTCAATCTGGTGCCGGACCTGAGCAAAACCAGCCTGAATTTTCTCGGCAACGTCGCGCTGTCTTTCACCTTCCTGTTTCTGCTGCTGGCGGTCAGCGCCTTGCTCAACGCCCTCCTGGACATCTACGCCCGCACAGAGCACGCCCGCACCCGCTCAATCAAAGGCTATGTGCAACTGGCGAAAATGGTGTTGTACGTGTTTGGCGCAATCATCATCGTCGCCACCCTGATCGACCGCTCGCCGCTGTTGCTGCTGTCGGGGCTGGGTGCCATGTCGGCGGTGATCCTGTTGGTCTACAAGGACACGCTGCTGTCGTTTGTCGCCAGCGTGCAGTTGACCAGCAATGACATGCTGCGGGTCGGCGACTGGATCGAGATGCCCCAGGTGGGCGCCGATGGCGATGTGGTGGACATCACCTTGCACACGGTCAAGGTGCAGAATTTCGACAAGACCATCGTCTCGATCCCGACCTGGCGCCTGATGTCCGAGTCGTTCAAGAACTGGCGCGGCATGCAGGCTTCCGGTGGTCGCCGGATCAAACGCAGCCTGTTCATCGACGCCAGCGGCGTACGCTTTCTGCGTGACGATGAAGAACAGAAGCTGTCCCAGGTGCACTTACTCACCGACTACATGACCCGCAAACAGGCCGAACTCAAGGCCTGGAACGAAGCCCAGGGCAACGTCGCGGCCATGTCGGCAAACCGCCGCCGCATGACCAACATCGGCACTTTGCGTGCCTATGCGCTGGCCTACCTGAAGAGTCACCCGGGGATCCAGCCGAACATGACCTGCATGGTTCGACAGATGCAGACCACGGCCCAGGGTATTCCGCTGGAGATCTACTGTTTTACCCGCACCACGGCGTGGGCCGATTACGAGCGGATCCAGGGGGATATTTTCGACTACCTGCTGGCGGTGCTGCCGGAGTTTGGCTTGAACCTGTATCAGCAGCCGAGCGGTACGGATTTGCGTGCGGGGTTACTGCCTGCGGTGCTCGGTGCAAGTTACATTCCCGAGCCCGAAAAACACATCATGTGACACCCCAAGAACAAATGTGGGAGCAAGCCCGCTCCCACAGGGGTCAGCGTGCCACCACCGATTGGCGCACACCCAACCGACTGATCCACACCGCCAGCAAAATCACCGAACCGCCGAGCAACAATCGCCCCAGCTCTTCATGCTGATTCCAGATCAGCAGATTGATCAGCAACCCCACCGGCACATGCAGGTTGTTCATCACCGCCAATGTCCCGCCGTTGACCAGGCACGCACCTTTGTTCCACCAGTAAAGCCCCAAAGCCGTGGAGACCAGGCCGAGGAACAGCAGCACGCCCCATTGCAGCGGCGCTTCCGGAAGGAAGTTCTGTTTGCCGAACAACAGAAACGCTGGCAACGCCACCGCCAGTGCGCCGAGGTAGAAGTAGCCGAAACGCCGGTAATGCGGCAGGTCGCTCGGGTGGCGGGCGACCAGGTGTTTGTAGAGCACCTGCCCGGCGGCGTAGGTGAAATTGGCCAGTTGCAGCAACAGGAAGCCCATGAAGAAGTCCGGGTTGATCCGGTCAAAGCGAATCACCGCCGCTCCCGCCACGGCCACCAGCGCCGCCACCAGGGCCCAGGGATTGAAGCGACGATTCAGTGCATCTTCAATCAGGGTCACGTGCAGCGGCGTGAGGATGGTGAACAGCAGCACTTCCGGCACCGTCAGTACGCGAAAGCTCAGGTACAGGCAGACGTAGGTCACACCGAACTGCAATGCGCCGATCAGCAGCATGCCGCGCATGAACGCCGGCTCCACCGAGCGCCAGCGAGTCAGTGGAATGAACACCAGCCCTGCCAGCAGCACGCGTACCAGCACTGCGAAGTAACTGTCGACATGACCGGCCAGGTATTCGCCGATCAAACTGAAGGAAAACGCCTGGATCAGCGTGACAAAAAGTAGATAGCCCATGCTCGCCTCATTTCGAATGGCGGCGACGATAGCGGGTTTTGCCTTGAATCGCGATCCCTGAAAGCTATCGGAAAACACCCAACCTCCTGTAGGAGCTAGCTTGCTAGCGATAGCTGAATGTCAGGCAACAATGATGCCGACTGATCCACCGCCATCGCTAGCAAGCTAGCTCTTACAGGGGGTTGTGGGGGCATTAAATCCTGAGCAAAAAAAAGCCCGATCTCGCTAAAGCGTTCAATCGGGCCAGAGCACTCAGGAGCAACAAGTGCGAAGGGAGGTTCGATGCGCGTACAGGCTTGAAGGGGTGCGCCAGGTCACTAGACCATCCAGTGATTATCTGGCGATTAACGGGTCAGGCCACTTGCGAAAGCTTGGCGTTCGCCTGGTTCAGGCCTTTCTCCTGGAAATCCCCCCCCAGGTTCATGCCTTCGGCGTGGATGAACGTCACGTCGTGGATACCGATGAAGCCCATGACCTGACGCAGGTACGGTTCCTGGTGATCGGCGGTGCTGCCAGCATAGATGCCGCCGCGAGCCGTCAGCACATAAGCACGCTTGCCGCTGAGCAGGCCTTGCGGGCCGGTTTCGGTGTACTTGAAAGTGACGCCGGCACGCAGCACATGGTCGAGCCAGGCTTTCAGGGTGCTGGGGATTGCAAAGTTGTACATGGGCGCGGCCATGACCAGTACATCGGCGGCGAGCAATTCGTCGGTCAACTGGTTGGAGCGTTCCAGCGACGCCTGTTCGATGTCGCTGCGCTGCTCGGCGGGTTTCATCCAGCCACCCAGCAGGTTGATGTCCAGGTGCGGAACCGGCTTGACGGCCAGGTCCCGGACGGTGATCTGGTCATTCGGGTGAGCGGCTTTCCACTGGCTGATGAAAGTCTGGGTCAGTTGACGGGAAACCGAGTCTTGCTGACGGGCACTGCTTTCGATGATCAGAACGCGGGACATGGGATGTAGCCTCCATCTGAGAATGCTGTAGGTCGATGGAGTGAAGGTTAAACAGAGTCATATCGATGAAAAAGCGCAAATAACTGCTATAACCCATCAATAAATTCGTTTATAAGCTCAACATACCCTGTGGGAGCGGGCTTGTGGCGAGGGGGCTTGCCCCCGTTGGGCTGCGAAGCAGCCCCAAAATCTCTGGTGCACCGAAGATCTTGTGAGTGCTGCGCACTCAAACGGGGGCAAGCCCCCTCGCCACAGGGCCCGCTCCCACAGGAGTTTGAAGTTATTTCGGGGTGCAGGTCAGCTCGATGCGCAGTTTGATGATGTTGCGGCTGAATTTGGCCGTGGCGTTTTTGTGTTTTCCGGCCGGCACATCGATCTTGCGAGTGCGGGGTGCTTCCGGGCCATTACTGAAAACCGCCTTGCAGCTCGCATCGACATCGCCGTAGTTGGCCACCCGGATGGAGCCGATATCGCTATCGGTGTCGAAGGTTTCGTAGTCGATCTTCATTCCGTTGAGGTTCTTTTGCACATCAATCGGATAAGCAAACGCCGTCAGCGGTAGCAGCGCCAGCAGCACACAACAGAATTTTTTCATTCAGCAGCCTCCAGTAAGGGCTGCCAGCTTAGGACAAGAGGAGCTCAACATGAAAGCGCCCCGCGTGACCCTTGATCAATGGCGAACGCTGCAAGCCGTAGTCGATCATGGCGGTTTCGCCCAGGCCGCCGAGGCGCTGCATCGCTCGCAATCGTCGGTCAGCTACACCGTGGCACGCATGCAGGATCAGCTCGGCGTACCGTTGCTGCGCATCGACGGACGCAAGGCCGTGCTGACCGAAGCCGGCGGCGTGCTGTTGCGCCGCTCCCGGCAATTGGTCAAACAGGCCAGTCAACTCGAGGACCTGGCCCATCACATGGAGCAGGGCTGGGAAGCCGAAGTGCGCCTGGTGGTCGACGCCGCTTACCCAAGCGCCCGCCTCGTGCGCGCCTTGACCGCGTTCATGCCGCAAAGCCGCGGCTGCCGGGTGCGTCTGCGTGAGGAAGTGCTGTCGGGCGTGGAGGAAGTCTTGCTCGAAGGCGTCGCCGACCTGGCCATTACTGGGTTCAGTATTCCCGGTTATCTGGGCGCGGAATTGAGCGACGTCGAATTCGTCGCAGTCGCCCACCCGGAACATCCCCTGCACCGCCTCAACCGCGAACTGAGCTTCCAGGACCTGGAAAGCCAAATGCAAGTGGTGATCCGCGACTCGGGGCGCCAGCAACCACGGGACGTCGGCTGGCTTGGTGCCGAACAGCGCTGGACCGTCGGCAGCCTGGCCACCGCCGCCACCTTCGTCAGCAGCGGTCTGGGGTTTGCGTGGCTGCCGCGGCACATGATCGAACGGGAACTCAAGGAAGGGACGCTCAAGCTGCTACCGTTGGATCAGGGCGGTAGCCGCAACCCGAGCTTTTACCTGTATTCGAACAAGGACAAACCGCTCGGGCCCGCCACGCAGATTCTCATCGAACTGCTGCGTACGTTCGACACCGCACCACTGGACGCACCGTTCGCCGCCCCCGCACAAGCCTGACACGGAGTGTATGCATGGCCTATTTCGAACACGAAGGTTGCAACCTGCACTATGAGGAATATGGCCACGGCACGCCGCTGCTGCTGGTCCACGGCCTCGGTTCCAGCACACTGGACTGGGAAAAACAGATCCCGGCCCTGGCCACCCGCTACCGGGTGATTGTCCCGGATGTCCGCGGTCACGGCCGGTCGGACAAACCCCGGGAGCGCTACAGCATCGCTGGTTTCAGCGCCGACCTGATTGCGCTGATCGAGCACCTCAATCTCGGCCCGGCACATTATGTCGGCCTGTCCATGGGCGGCATGATCGGCTTTCAACTGGGCGTGGATCAGCCGCAACTGCTCAAGAGCCTGTGCATCGTCAACAGCGCGCCCGAGGTCAAACTGCGCAGCCGCGACGATTACTGGCAGTGGTTCAAACGCTGGAGCCTGATGCACGCACTCAGCCTGCGCACCATCGGCAAAGCCTTGGGCGGCAAGTTGTTTCCGAAGCCCGAGCAGGCCGACTTGCGACAAAAAATGGCCGAACGCTGGGCAAAAAACGACAAACATGCTTATCTCGCCAGCTTCAATGCCATTGTGGGCTGGGGGGTCCAGGAACGACTTTCGAAGGTTACCTGTCCAACCCTCATCGTCAGCGCCGACCGTGACTACACACCGGTGGAGCTGAAGGAAAACTACGTAAAACTGCTGCCCGACGCGCGGCTGGTGGTGATCGCCGATTCACGCCACGCCACGCCGCTGGACCAGCCGGACCACTTCAACCAAACACTGCTAAAGTTTCTGACCGCAGTCGACACCACCACTCAGGATCACTGACCCATGCTGAAAAAAATCGCCCTCGCCGCAGGCTCTGTCCTGTTTGCCGCCAACCTGATGGCCGCGACGCCGGAAAAAGCCCCGCATGTGCTGCTGGACACCACCAACGGCCAGATCGAAATCGAGCTGGACCCGGTCAAGGCCCCGATCAGTACCAAGAACTTTCTTGAGTACGTAGACAGTGGCTTCTACAACAACACGATTTTCCACCGGGTGATCCCGGGGTTCATGGTCCAGGGTGGTGGTTTCACTCAGGCCATGCAGCAAAAAGACACCCAGGCACCGATCAAGAACGAGCACAAGAACGGCCTGGTCAACGTGCGTGGCACCTTGTCCATGGCCCGTACCTCGGTGCCTGACTCGGCCACCAGCCAGTTCTTCATCAACGTCAAGGACAACGACTTCCTTGACCAGGGCGACGGCTACGCGGTGTTCGGCAAAGTGGTCAAAGGCATGGACGTGGTCGACATCATCGTCAATTCGCCAACCACCATGCGTGGCGGCATGAAAGACGTGCCAGCCGATCCGGTCTTCATCAAGTCGGCCAAGCGCATCGACTGAGACTAAGCTGGACAAGGATGTCCGAGCCGTTGCCGGCTTTGCCGGCAACGCTCAAACCGTTTAAAGGAGAGCCCGTTCGCGGGCGAAAACAACATGCTTTATCGCCGTTTTGAAAAACTGATCGATGTTTTCCGTGAAGCACCGACGGCGTCTCCGCCGGACCGGGTTTTCCCTTTTTATACCTATTACCTCAAGCAGGTCTGGCCGAGCTTTGCCGCCCTGCTGATCGTCGGCCTTATTGGTGCCTTGATCGAAGTGGCGTTGTTCAGCTACCTGAGCCGCATCATCGATTTGGCCCAGGGCACACCGAACGTCAATCTGTTCAAGGAGCACGCCCTTGAACTGACCTGGATGGTGGTGGTTGCGCTCGTGTTGCGCCCGATATTCGTGGGCTTGCATGACCTGCTGGTGCACCAGACCCTGAGCCCCAGCATGACCAGCATGATCCGCTGGCAGAACCATAGCTACGTGCTCAAGCAAAGCCTGAATTTCTTCCAGAACGACTTCGCCGGGCGCATCGCCCAACGCATCATGCAAACCGGTAACTCACTGCGCGATTCCGCCGTGCAAGCCGTGGATGCGTTGTGGCATGTGCTGATCTATGCCATCAGTTCGCTGGTGCTGTTCGCCGAAGCCGACTGGCGCCTGATGATCCCGCTGCTGACATGGATCTTCTCCTTCATCGGCGCCCTCTGCTATTTCGTGCCACGGGTCAAGGATCGCTCGGTGGTGGCGTCCGATGCGCGCTCCAAACTCATGGGGCGGATTGTCGACGGCTACACCAACATCACCACCCTGAAGCTGTTCGCCCATACCCATTTCGAGCAGCAGTACGCCCGCGAAGCGATCAAGGAACAGACCGAAAAAGCCCAACTGGCCGGCCGTGTGGTCACCAGCATGGACGTGGTCATCACCAGCATGAACGGCCTGCTGATCGTCTGCACCACCGGCCTGGCCCTGTGGTTGTGGACACAGTCGCTGATCAGCGTGGGGGCGATTGCCCTGGCCACCGGCCTGGTGATCCGCATCGTCAACATGTCCGGCTGGATCATGTGGGTGGTGACCGGCATCTTCGAAAACATCGGCATGGTGCAGGACGGCCTGCAGACCATCTCGCAACCGGTCAGCGTCACCGACCGCGACCAGGCTAAACCCCTGGCGGTGGCCCGTGGCGAAGTGCGCTTCGAACAGGTGGATTTCCACTACGGCAAGCAGAGCGGGATCATCGGCGACCTCAACCTGACCATCAAGGCTGGCGAGAAAATCGGCCTGATCGGCCCGTCCGGTGCCGGCAAATCGACCCTGGTGAACCTGCTGCTGCGCCTGTACGACGTCGAAGGCGGACGCATCCTGATCGACGGCCAGAACATCGCCGACGTCAGCCAGGAAAGCCTGCGCGAACGCATCGGCATGATCACCCAGGACACCTCGCTGCTGCACCGTTCGATCCGCGACAACCTGCTGTACGGCAAGCCCGACGCCACCGACGCCGAACTCTGGGAAGCGGTGCACAAGGCCCGGGCTGACGGTTTCATTCCTTCACTGTCGGACGCTGAAGGTCGCACCGGTTTTGATGCCCACGTCGGTGAGCGCGGGGTGAAACTCTCCGGCGGTCAACGCCAGCGCATCGCCATCGCCCGTGTACTGCTCAAGGACGCACCGATCCTGATCATGGACGAGGCCACCTCGGCACTGGATTCGGAAGTCGAAGCGGCGATCCAGGAAAGTCTCGAAACCCTGATGCAGGGCAAAACCGTGATCGCCATCGCTCACCGGCTCTCGACCATCGCCCGGATGGACCGGCTGGTGGTGCTGGAAAACGGCAAGATCGCCGAAACCGGAACCCACGCCGAACTGCTCGCCCATGGCGGTCTGTATGCGCGGTTGTGGCAACACCAGACCGGTGGGTTTGTCGGGATCGATTGATCCCGGGGATGACCACATAACCTGTAGGAGCGAGCCCGCTCGCGATGGATGAAGGGACACCGCGTGGTGTCAGGTGCTCAGCATTATCGTTGACGACCATCGCGAGCAAGCTCGCTCCTACAGGGGACGCAATGAAGCCGATCGATCACAGAAAACCGCCAGCCCCCGTCAACAACGGGTCCTGGCGGTTTTTCATGCCTGCTGGAATTCTGAAAAAACCGTGCTGTACTCACTTCAACGTTCTGGAGGTGGTTCTGCAGTCCATCGGCTGGATGCACAAGGCAGCATAATCTCGAAAGGGCACTCTCTATGTCTCTGTTAAAACGTTCGGCTACAGAGTTGGTAGGTACGTTCTGGCTGGTGTTGGGTGGTTGCGGCAGTGCGGTATTGGCAGCGGCTTTTCCGGATGTGGGGATCGGTCTTCTCGGGGTGTCATTCGCGTTTGGTCTGACTGTGCTGACCATGGCTTTCGCCATCGGCCATATTTCCGGCTGTCATCTCAACCCTGCGGTGTCCCTTGGCCTGGTGGTGGGTGGGCGGTTTCCGGCCAGTGAATTGCCGGCCTACATCGTTGCCCAGGTCATTGGCGGCGTGATCGCAGCGGCCCTGTTGTACTTCATTGCCAGCGGCAAACCCGGTTTCGAACTGGCCGGCGGCCTGGCATCCAACGGCTATGGCGAACACTCACCCGGTGGTTATTCGATGGCGGCAGGGTTTGTCACTGAACTGGTGATGACCGCGATGTTCATCCTCATCATCCTCGGCGCCACCGATAAACGTGCGCCGGCCGGACTGGCACCGATTGCCATCGGCCTGGGGCTGACGCTCATCCACCTGATCTCGATCCCGGTCACCAACACCTCGGTCAACCCGGCGCGCAGCACCGGCCCGGCGCTGATCGTCGGCGGCTGGGCGATTCAACAACTGTGGATGTTCTGGGTCGCACCACTACTCGGTGCAGTGGTCGGCGGCGTGCTGTATCGCTGGCTGGGCAAGGAAGAAAGCTGAAACGCTGAAGATCAGCCTTGTCGATAAGGCAAGGCTGACTTCGCATCCTGCGCATACGCCAGCACTCCCAGCCGCTCCTGCTCCAGAAAGTCTTTCACCGCCGCTTTCAATCCCGGATGCCGCAAGTAGTGCCAGGAATGGGTAATGACCGGCTCGAATCCGCGAATCAGTTTGTGCTCGCCCTGGGCCCCGGCATCAAAACGCTGGAAACCGTTGGCGATGGCATAGTCCATGCCCTGGTAGAAACAGGTCTCGAAATGCAGGCGATCGAACTCCGCCAGGCATCCCCAGTAACGTCCATAAAAGCTGTCGCCCCCCACCAGGCTGAATGCCATCGCCACCGGCCGTGAACCCTGTTTGGCCAGCACCACGCGAATCGATTCCGGCATGCGTTCGGCCAACAGGCTGAAAAACTCCCGTGTCAGGTACGGCGCTTGCCGGCGCACCGCATAGGTATTGGCATAGCAGGCGTAGACGAAATCCCATTGCACCTGACTCAGTTCCCGCCCCTCCAGCCATTCGAACTCGAAGCCCTGCCCGGCCACCTGCTCACGCTCCTTGCGCATCTGTTTGCGCTTGCGCGAACTGAGCACGTCGAGGAAGTCCTGGAAATCCCGGTAGCCGCGATTCTGCCAGTGATACTGACAGCCCACACGCTGCAGCCAGCCGGGCTGCTCACTCAATGCCGCGTCGGTGAACGGATCGGTGAAGTTGATGTGCGCGCTGGAGAGCCCTTCGAGCTCAAGGTAGCCCGGCAGGCTTTTCAACAACTCGAAGCCTTCTTCGACCGTGGCCGCCAACAGTCGCGGCCCGGTGACCGGACTGAACGGCACGGCGTTCAACAATTTGGGGTAGTAGTCAATACCGGCGCGTTCGCAGGCATCGGCCCAGGCGTGATCGAACACATACTCGCCGTAGGAATGCCACTTGCGATAACCGGGCAGCGCGGCGATCAGACGGTCACCTTCAACGTGCAGCAAATGCTCGGGCTGCCAGCCGGTATGAGGGCCGACGCTGCCGCTGTCTTCCAGTGCGCTCAAAAAGGCGTGACGCAGAAAAGGCTGAGTCTCGGGCACCAGTGCGTCCCAGGTCTGCGGGGCGATTTCTGACAGTTTTTGCAGGCGTTGCAACGGCATCACCATCCTCACTCTTCATGGCGTGAAAGCCTCGCGAGTATCGCCGATCGCACTCCTTTGCACACGGCCAATTCGACGACAGTGCTCTAACTCAATAGTTCAAGGCGACTTTGTATCGTCATGGACATGACATCACATTGCCACCGCCCTGTAATAAACCATCGCGATACTGGCGCCTGTTTTTAGAGCGCCGGGTTATACCCGGCCACAGTTTTCCGCCCCTAACGGTCGGTTGTGTCCCGGATGGCTCTGTCATCCCCTCTCATCTTCGGAGATTGATATGCGTCTTGCTTCCACGAAAACTGCGGCGGCCTTGTGCGGTGGCCTGTTGCTGGCCATGAGTGTTCCGGCCAGTGCCGCAGTCGACGCCAAACTGCTCGACATGCTCAAGGCTAACGGCTCGATCACCAACGCGCAGTACAGTGAACTGCAAGCCGAGCTGGCCAGGGATCAGAAAGACCAGCAGATCGCCCGTCAGGCTCAGCAAGAGACCAACGAGCAAATCGCGGCCACCGCGAAGAAAACCGACACACTGAGCGCTTTCGACCAGAAACTTTCCTGGGCTGCCAAGACCCAGTTCAAGGGCGACGTGCGCTTCCGTCAGGAAAACGTCCACAACGATGGCGTATCCAACAACAAAGACCAGGACCGTCAGCGCATTCGTGCCCGCCTGGGTGCCTACAGCGAAATCAACCCGCAGGTCGACACCGGCATCCGTATTGCCACCGGCAGCAACGACGACGCTCGCTCCACCAACCAGGACCTGAACAACTACTTCGACAAGAAGCAGATCTGGCTGGACCAGGGTTACATCGACTACCACCCGGACGCGATCAAAAACCTGCACCTGGTTGGCGGCAAGATGCCGCAACAATGGGTGAGCATGGGCGACATCATCTGGGATAGCGACATCAACCCTGAAGGTCTGGCCGTCACCTACAAATACCCACTGAGCGGCAGCACCGAGCTGTTCGGTAGCGCCGGTCACTACACCCTCAAGGACAACGTCGACGGCGAAGGCGTGCAGTTCAAGCACGACCTGCGTCTGTACGCCGGCCAGTTGGGTGCGCGTTTTGCCATCACCGACAGCATGAAAATGACGTTGGGCGGCAGCCTCTACGCCTACGACAACGATGACAGCAGCGCCTGCCCTACCAGCGGAACCGTCACCGCACCATGCGCGCTGGCCGTCAACGGCAACAGCCCGGGCGAACAGTTCAAACTGTACGAAGGCTTTGGTCAGCTGGACTTCAGCAACCTGCCAGTTCCGCTGTCGATCTACGGTCAGTACGTCAACAACACCGATGCCAGCAACGACCAGGACACTGGCTGGCTGGCCGGTGTGAAGTCCAAGATCTACGGCTTCAACCTGGACTACAACTACCGCGACGTGCAGCGTAACGCTGTGGTTGGCGCCTTCACCGACTCCGACTTCGCCAACGGCTTCACCGGTTCGCGCGGCAGCAAGCTGAAAGTAAGTTACGACCTGGACAAGAACTTTGCCCTGGGCGCGACCTACTTCATGGCGACCTCGGACCAGACCAACGCCAACATCAACAAGAAGGATTCGGACATCAACACCCTGCAACTGGATGCCGAAGCCAAGTTCTGATTCACCCCGCTACACGACTCTGGCAAGGATGCCTGAGCCCCTTTTACAGCCTGGCGTTGGTGTGTCGGTCCCCATCATCCTCCGATGCATCAACGCGAGTCTGTTTTCACATCCCCGCCTGCACCCAATCAATTGTGGCGAGGGGGCTTGCCCCCGTTGGATCGCGAAGCGATCCCAAAACCAGTCACCGCGTTTTACCAGAAACACTGTGTCAATCTGACTTGCGGCTACTACGTAGCAGAACGGGGGCAAGCCCCCTCGCCACAAAAGCCCCGCATAAAATCGCAGATTCAGCGCTTGCGCAGCAACACGCTACCAATCGAATAACCGGCACCGAACGAACTGAGCACGGCCAGCGAACCGGCGACCAGATCGTCCTGGTTCTTGTGGAACGCAATCACGGAACCGGCGGAGCTGGTGTTGGCGTAGGTGTCGAGAATCACCGGTGCTTCCTGTTCGGTGGCGTCGCGACCCAGCAGTTTTTTCACGATCAGGTGGTTCATGCTGAGGTTGGCCTGGTGCAACCAGAAGCGCTTCACGTCGCTGACGTTGAGCTGATTCTCCTGCAGATGCCCGGCGATCAGCTCGGCCACCATCGGGCAGACTTCCTTGAACACCTTGCGGCCTTCCTGCACGAACAGTTTGTCCTTGGCGCCGATGCCCTCTTCCGCCGCGCGGTTGAGGAAGCCGAAGTTGTTGCGGATGTTGTTGGAGAACTTGGTCAGCAGCTTGGTGCTGACGATGTCGAACTGGTACTTGGACGTCGCCAGGTCAGCACGCTCGATGATTACCGCGGTGGCGGCATCGCCGAAGATAAAGTGACTGTCACGGTCACGGAAGTTCAGGTGACCGGTGCAGACTTCCGGGTTGACCATCAGGATCGCCCGGGCCTGGCCCAGTTGCACGCTGTTGGCGGCGGTCTGGATACCGAAGGTCGCCGAAGAACAGGCCACGTTCATGTCGAAACCGAAACCCTGGATGCCCAGCGCTTCCTGCACTTCGATGGCAATGGCCGGGTAAGCACGTTGCAGGTTGGAGCAGGCGACGATCACGCCATCGATGTCGGCAGCGGTCTTGCCTGCACGCTGCAAGGCCTGCTCGGCCGCGCCGATGGCCATCTGGCAAAGCACCGACCACTCGTCGTTGGAGCGTTCTGGCAAACGTGGCGCCATGCGTTGCGGGTCGAGGATGCCTTCCTTGTCCATGACAAAGCGGCTCTTGATGCCGGAAGCTTTTTCGATGAACGCTGCGCTGGACTCGGTCAACGCTTCGATTTCACCACTGGCGATGGCTTCGGCGTTATCGGCGTTGAATTGCGCCACATAGGCATTGAAAGACTGCACCAGCTCTTCATTGGAAATGCTGTTGGCCGGGGTGTACAGGCCGGTGCCGCTGATGACGACGTTATGCATGGTCGTGTCTCTAATCTGTTCAGGCAGAAAGCATTGGCACCGTCGTACCAATACACAAAGGGTCTATTCCCATCCGGGGGACGCAAACCTGGCATCGCTTTATTCCGACCTGCCCGTGACCGTGAAGGCTCAAAACCGCGGGGCCGGCGTTTATAGGCGCGAAGTTTGCCATAACCCGCAGGTTTTGACCCCTTTTTGCAAGAACAACACCATTCCTGTGGGTGCTTGTGTGGCGAGGGGGCTTGCCCCCGTTCGGCTGCGAAGCAGTCGCAAAATTAGCGCACTCGGACTAACTGAAGCACCGAGGTTGCAGGTTTTGGGGCGGCTTCGCCACTCAACGGGGGCAAGCCCCCTCGCCACACAAGCTCGCTCCCACAGGGTATTTGTGCAGCTCCTGGCCTACGGCTCGACCTGGGTCCACTGCTTGTTCAGGCGCTTGTCGGAAATCGGCACCTTGGTTCCCAGCTGTTGTGCAAACAGCGAAACCCGATACTCCTCCAGCCACCAGCGATACAACTCCAGCTGCGGATCGCGCTTGCCTTCCTGGGCGTGTTTGTTGGCGCGGGTCTGGTACTGCGTCCACAGGCCGCTCAATTCGCCGCTCCAGACCCGATCCCTCTGCACCTGGGCGCCGATTTTCTCGAAACGCTGTTCAATCGCCTTCAGGTAACGCGGCAATTCCTTGAGCCACTGCATCGGCGTTTCCCGGACAAAACCCGGATAAACCAGATGGCTGAGCTGCTGCTTGATGTCGTTCAAGGCCACGGCTTGCGCCAGATCGATCTTGCCCTTGAAGCGCTTTTGCAAACCGTGCCAGAGCTTGAGGATTTCCAGGGTCAGCCTGGCCACACGCTCGGCATGATCAGTCCAGGCGCCGCGCTTGCGCTCGGCCAGTGACGCCAATCCGGCGCCATCCCGTGGCAACGGGTCTTCGCCCTCAAGGATGCAGCTATCGAGGCTGGCCAGCAGAATGTCTTCCACCAGCGCATCGACACGCCCCATGTCGCGGTACAGCAGGCCCAGCTCGGTCAGGCCCGGCAATTTGCCGCGAAGGAACTTCGCCGACTCGGCCAGTTGTTGCATCAGCAGACGCTGCAAGGCACGGCGATGCTGGAACTCGGCTTCGGCCGGGGTCGAGAAACGTCCTTCCTTGACCGTACCGCTCTCCTCTACCAACGCCGGGTAGACCGTCATCGACAGCCCGGCGATCTTCTGTTGGGTTTTCTCGGCCACGGCGGCGAACACTTTCGGCTCCACCGGTTGCTGGCTCTTCGCGGTTTGCGGCACTGCCAACGCCGCCTGGCTGGCCTCGGCGAAACGCGCCGTCAGTTCCGCCAGGTCGCGACCTTCACCGAGGAACTTGCCCTGGCCGTCGACGATTTCCAGGTTCATCCGCAGATGGCTTTCGACCTGCTGCGCAGCCTCGGCCCAAGCTTCATCGCTGACCCGCGCGCCGGTCATGCGCAACAGCTCGCGCCCCAACGCCTGGGGCAGCGAGCCCTCGGCAAAGGTCATGCGCTGCAAGGCCGCCTTGACGAAGTCCGGCACCGGCACGAAGTTCTTGCGCAAGGCCTTGGGCAGGTTACGCACCAAGGCAATGCACTTGGCTTCGATGACACCAGGCACCAGCCATTCCAGGCGCTCCGGCGGCAGCATCGGCAGCAGCGGAGCCGGCACGCGCAGGGTCACACCGTCCCGTGGATGGTTGGGCTCGAAGTGGTAGCTCAAGGCCAACTCCAGATCGCCGATGTGCAGCGTATCCGGGTAATGCTGGGCGGTGACTTCACTGGCTTCGCGGGCCAGCACGTCTTCCTCGCGCATGATCAGCAGTTGCGGGTCTTTCTGGCTGTTGATCCGGTACCAGCTGTCGAAGGTCGCGGTCTGGTGAATCTCCGCCGGCAGCCGCGCGTCGTAGAAGGCGTACAGGGTTTCTTCGTCGGCGAGGATGTCGCGACGGCGGGCCTTGGCTTCCAGTTCGTCGAGCTGTTCCAGCAACTGCTTGTTGGCCGTCAGGCACTTGGCCTTCGACTGGATTTCACCGCGCACCAGCGCTTCGCGGATAAACAGTTCCCGCGACACCACCGGGTCCACAGGGCCGTAATGCACCGGTCGGCGACCCACCACGATCAGTCCGAACAGGGTGATCTGCTCGAACGCCACGACCTGGCCGCGCTTCTTCTCCCAGTGGGGTTCGAAGTGGTTTTTCTTGATCAGGTGCCCGGCCAGCGGCTCGATCCAGTCGGCATCGATCTTCGCCACCATGCGCGCGTAGAGCTTGGTGGTTTCCACCAGTTCGGCAGTCATCAGCCACTGCAGGCGTTTCTTGCCGATGCCCGACGACGGGTGAATCCAGAACCGCCGCTGACGCGCGCCGAGGTAATCGCCCTCCTCGGTTTTCTGGCCGATCTGGCTCAGCAGTCCCACCAGCACCGCTTTGTGCAGTTTCGGATAGTCCGCCGGTTCTTTATTGAGACTCAGCTGCATGTCACGGCAGATCAGGCTCAGCTGGCGATGGGAGTCGCGCCATTCGCGCAGGCGCAGGTAATTCAGGAAGTTCTTGCGGCACCAGTTGCGTAGCGGACTGGCGGTCAACGCCTGGCGCTGCTCCTCGAATCCGCGCCACAGATTGACCAGCCCGGCGAAGTCCGAGTCAGCGTCTTTCCACTGAGCGTGGGCCTGATCAGCCGCTTGCTGACGCTCCGGCGGACGCTCGCGCGGGTCCTGGATCGACATGGCGCTGGCGACGATCAACACTTCCTGCAAGCTGCCGAGCTTCGCCGCTTCCAGCAGCATGCGGCCCATGCGCGGGTCCACCGGCAAGCGCGCCAATTGGCGCCCGAGCGGGGTCAGCTGGCTATTGCGATCCACCGCCGAGAGTTCTTGCAGCAGGTTGTAGCCGTCGCTGATGGCCTTACCGTCCGGCGGCTCGATGAACGGGAACGCGGTGACCTCGCCAAGGCGCAAATGCAGCATCTGCAAGATTACGGCGGCGAGGTTGGTGCGCAAGATTTCGGGATCGGTAAATTCCGGGCGCCCGAGGAAGTCTTCCTCGCTGTAGAGGCGGATGCAGATACCCGGCTCGACCCGCCCGCATCGACCTTTACGCTGGTTGGCGCTGGCTTGGGAAACGGCTTCGATCGGCAGGCGCTGAACCTTGGCCCGATAGCTGTAGCGGCTGATGCGCGCGGTGCCGCTGTCGATCACGTAGCGGATACCCGGCACGGTCAGCGAGGTTTCCGCGACGTTGGTCGCCAGCACCACCCGACGGCCCGGGTGCGACTGGAAAATCCGCTGCTGCTCGGCCGGCGACAGCCGTGCGTACAGCGGCAGGATTTCAGTGTGTTTGAGCTGGGCTTTACGCAGCATTTCGGCGGCGTCGCGAATCTCGCGCTCACCGGGCAGGAATACCAGCACGTCACCGGGACTGCGGCGCTCGCTGCGCTCATAGGCGGCGATTTCGTCGAGGGTGGCGAGGATCGCTTGATCCACGGTCAGGTCGTCCTCGACGCGGTTGCCCTCTTCGTCCTGCTCCAGCGTCAGCGGGCGATACCAGGTGTCCACCGGGAAGGTACGGCCCGAGACTTCGACAATCGGCGCATCGTCGAAATGCTTGGAGAAACGCTCCAGATCGATGGTTGCCGACGTGATGATGACCTTCAGGTCGGGACGGCGCGGCAGCAGGGTTTTCAGGTAGCCGAGCAGGAAGTCGATGTTGAGGCTGCGTTCATGGGCCTCGTCGACGATGATCGTGTCGTAGCGTTCCAGATAGCGGTCGTTCTGGGTTTCCGCCAGCAGGATGCCGTCGGTCATCAGTTTGATCAGGGTGTTGGAATCGCTCTGATCCTCGAACCGCACCTGATAGCCGACCAGTGCGCCCAGCGGCGTGCCGAGCTCCTCGGCGACCCGGCTGGCGACACTGCGCGCAGCGATCCGCCGCGGCTGGGTGTGGCCGATCAACCCGTGCTGGCCGCGACCGATTTCCAGGCAGATCTTCGGCAACTGGGTGGTTTTACCCGAGCCGGTCTCACCGGCGATGATCAGCACCTGGTGCTTTTCCAGCGCCTTCTTGATTTCGTCGCGCTTGGCGGCGATCGGCAGGCTGTCGTCGTAACGAATCACCGGCAGGCTGGCCTTGCGCGCCAGCACCTGCTCACAGGACGCCTGCATGCGCGCTACCCACTGGGCCAGCTTGGCCTCGTCGGGTTTCTTGCGCAGCTCAAGCAACTGCCGCCGCAGCCGGTGGCGGTCGGCGAGCATGGCGTGATCGAGGTTTTTCAGCAGTTTGTCGATGGAGGGCGATTCGTCGGTCATCGGGTACGCAATTCAGTCGTCTAGTGGCGCAGGGGGGCGATTGTCGCAGATTTAAAGGATGAACGAGATCCCTTGTAGGAGCGAGCTTGCTCGCGATGAACTCAAGAACGCCATGGGGTGTCAGGTTTCCCGCATCACCGTTAACGACCATCGCGAGCAAGCTCGCTCCTACAGGGGATGCGAACCGGGGCTATTCGTTGTCGAGACCCTTGCGCCGATACGGAAACACATCAATCACCTTCCCCGCCCGAATCGCTTCCTGCAGGCTTTTCCAGTAATCGGCGTTGTACAACTCGCCATGCAGCTGATCGAACAGCTTGCGCTGCCCGAAATCGGCAAACAGGAACGGCGGAAACTCTTCCGGGAACACGTCAAGCGGCCCGATCGAATACCAGGGTTCAGAAGCCATTTCGTCCTCCGGGGTACGCGGTTGCGGGATGTGGCGGAAGTTGGCTTCGGTGAGGAAGCAGATTTCGTCGTAATCGTAGAACACCACGCGACCGTGACGGGTGACGCCGAAGTTCTTCAGCAGCATGTCGCCGGGAAAGATGTTGGCCGCCGCCAGTTGCTTGATCGCCAGGCCGTAATCTTCCAGGGCTTCGCGCACCTGCGCCTCGTTGGCGTTCTCCAGGTACAGGTTAAGCGGGGTCATGCGCCGTTCGGTCCAGCAGTGGCGGATCAACACCGTGTCGCCTTCCACCGAGACCGTGGACGGTGCAACTTCCAGCAGCTCCTCCAGGCATGCCGGATCGAACTTGCTCAAAGGAAAACGGAAGTCGGCGAATTCCTGGGTATCGGCCATGCGCCCGACGCGGTCGACGCTTTTCACCAAGCGGTACTTCTCGATCACCGTGGCGCGGTCGACGTTTTTCGACGGCGAGAAACGGTCCTTGATGATTTTGAACACGGTGTTGAAACCCGGCAGTGTGAACACGCTCATGACCATGCCGCGCACACCGGGGGCCATGATGAACTGGTCGTCGGTGTTGGCCAGGTGATTGATAAGCGCGCGGTAGAACTCCGACTTGCCGTGCTTGTAGAAACCGATCGAGGTGTACAGCTCAGCAATGTGCTTGCCCGGCAGGATACGCCGCAGGAAGCCGATGAACTCCGCCGGCACCGGCACATCCACCATGAAATACGAACGGGTGAAGGAGAAGATGATCGACACGTCTGCTTCGTCGGTGATCAGCGCATCGATCTGGATGCCGCGACCTTCGAGGTGCAACAGCGGAATCGCCAGCGGCCATTGCTCATCGGCGGTGTAGATGCGCCCCACCAGGTAGGCGCCCTTGTTACGGTAGAGCACCGAGGAAAACAGTTCGACGCTCAGCTGCGGGTCCTTGCATACCCAGTCCGGCAGGTTCTCGCGCAGTTGCGCTTCGAGGCGCGTCAGGTCGCCGGACAGGTCGGCGTAGTCCTCACTGAAGCGGTAGTCGGCGAAGATGCTCGCCAGCATGGCCGACAATTGGCCTTGTGGCTTGTAGGTCCGGGTTTGCGCGGCCCGGGCACGGCGCAGGCTCGGCCGGGTGGTGTGGATGAACATGCAGCCGTCGCTGATCAGGTCGTGGCTGAACAGCCCGCAGAAGATCGAGTTGTACCAGGTCTCGGACAATTCATCGTCAAAGCGCAGGTCGATCAGGCTGATGTAGGCGCTTTTGACCAGCGGCCAGCAGCTGACGTCCAGCGTGTCGGCATCGAACGCGGTGCGCAGTCGCTCCACCGTTTCAGCGACTTTGTCTTCGTACAGATTGATCCGCGCCGCCGACGCCGATTGCGTCTCTTGCCACCTGGCCTGTTCGAAGCGAGCCCGGGCGCCGTCGGTGATCTGGCGAAAATGCTCGCGGTAATCGTCAAAGCCATCGAGGATCAAGCGGGCGATGTCGGCGGCTGGCCATTGCTGCGGCATGGTGAGACCTCTGCGGGAATTCGGAAGCCCTGAGCTTAGCCAGTGAACCGGGTGCAGGAGAAGCGTAATTTTCCGGGTGAATTGAATGCCCGGTTTTCGGTTGCCATCGATCACACACTCAGCAACACTTTCGCCCCTCCATCAAGGAAGGACCGCGCTGTGAACCCCGTCGATATTTTCCGTTTACTGTCCCTGGCGGCCATTTGGGGAGCGAGTTTCCTGTTCATGCGCATCATCGCCCCGGTGATTGGCAGCATTCCTACCGCTTTTTTCCGTGTATCGATTGCCGCTGCCGGACTGCTGGTGATTCTTGGGCTGATGCGCATGAGTTGGGACTTCAAGGGCAAACTCAAAACCGTGATGCTGCTCGGCGTGATCAACTCCGGGATTCCGGCGACGCTCTATTCGGTGGCCGCGCAGGTGCTTCCTGCCGGTTATTCGTCGATTTTCAATGCCACAACACCCTTGATGGGTGTGCTGATCGGCGGCCTGTTTTTCCATGAAAGGCTCACTGGCGCCAAGCTCGGCGGCGTATTCCTGGGGCTGTTTGGCGTGGGGGTGCTGACCCGTGCCGGTCCGGTGGCGTTCGATATGGAACTGCTGATGGGTGCCGTTGCCTGCCTGCTTGCGACCACTTGCTACGGCTTTGCCGGTTTTCTCGCACGGCGCTGGCTCGACCAGGCCGGTGGCCTCGACAGCCGTTTATCGGCACTGGGCAGCATGCTCGGCGCGACGTTGTTCCTGCTGCCGCTGTTCGGCTACAGCGTGATCAGCCAACCACCCGCGAACTGGGGCGGCTGGAGCGTGTGGCTGTCGTTGCTGGGGTTGGGTCTGGGATGCACGGCGTTTGCGTACATTATTTACTTCCGGCTCCTGAGCTCCATTGGCCCGGTGAAATCGATGACCACGACCTTCTTGATCCCGCTGTTCGGTGTGTTGTGGGGGGCGCTGTTTCTCGATGAGCCATTGTCGATGGCGCATGTCTATGGCGGGATGTTGATTGCGCTGGCGTTGTGGTTGGTGTTGAAGCCGGCAGTGGTGAAGGTGGCTGAGGTGACTGCCAAGTAATTCGGTGGTGTTGCTGATGGCGCCATCGCTGGCAAGCCAGCTCCTACAAGGGCCTGCTTACAACCCTGTAGGAGCTGGCTTGCCAGCGAAAGCGGTCGCTCAGGCACTATAAAGCTGACTGAGTGAGCTCCCCATCCACCAACCGCCGAATCCCCAGCGGATTGCCGTTCTGCAACGCCTCGGGCAGCAACGCATCCGGATAGTTCTGGAAGCACACCGGCCGCAGGAAGCGATCGATCGCCAGGGTGCCCACCGAGGTGCCCCGCGAGTCAGACGTCGCCGGATACGGCCCGCCATGCACCATGGCCTCGCAGACTTCGACCCCGGTCGGATAGCCATTGAGCAAGATCCTTCCGACCTTCTCCTGGAGCAATTCAGCCAGCCAGCGGTACTCCAGCAACTCTTCGGCCTCGCCGATCAACGTCGCCGTCAATTGCCCACGCAGGCCATGCAGCGCCGCCGCCAACTGCGTCCGATCCTCGACCTCAATGACAATGGTGGTCGGCCCGAACACTTCCTCCTGCAACAACTCATCGCCCTTGAGCAACAGGCTGACATCGGCCTTGAACACCTGCGGTTGCGCCTGATTGCCTTGTTGTGGCCGGCCCGCCAGATGGGTCAGGCCCGGATGCTCGTGCAGTTCGCCAAGGCCCCGGCTGTAGCTGACCAGCGCGCCGGCGTTGAGCATGGTTTGCGCCGGTTGCTGGTTCATGTGGGCGCAGAATGTCTCAAGGAAAGAACTGAACTGCGGCGAGCGCACACCAATGACCAAACCCGGATTGGTGCAGAACTGGCCACAGCCCAGGGTTACCGAACCGGCCAATTGCGCCGCGATCTGCTCGCCACGCACCTTGAGGGCTTCGGGCAGCAGGAACACCGGGTTGATGCTCGACATCTCGGCGAACACCGGGATCGGCTGCGCCCGGTTAGCCGCCATGTGGCTCAGGGCATTGCCGCCTTTGAGTGAGCCGGTGAAGCCGAGCGCCTGAATCGCCGGATGCTTGACCAGCCATTCGCCGACACCGCCGCCATAAATCATGTTGAACACACCGGCCGGCATGCCGGTTTTTTCTGCGCCGCGGATGATCGCATCAGCCACCCACTCCGCGGTTGCCATGTGCCCGCTGTGGGCCTTGAACACCACCGGACAACCGGCGGCCAGTGCCGAAGCGGTATCGCCGCCGGCTGTGGAAAACGCCAGCGGGAAGTTACTGGCGCCGAACACGGCAACCGGTCCCAGGCCGATGCGGTACTGACGCAGATCCGGACGTGGCAACGGCTGCCGATCCGGCAATGCGCGGTCGATGCGCGCACCATGGAAATCACCGCGACGCAGCACCTTGGCGAACAGGCGCAACTGGCCGCTGGTGCGTGCGCGCTCACCTTGAATACGCCCGGCCGGCAACGCTGTTTCGCGGCATACGGTGGCGACGAACTCATCGCCCAGTCCATCGATTTCATCGGCGATGGCATCGAGAAACCGCGCACGTTGTTCCGCGCTCAGGTTGCGGTAGATAGGGTATGCCGCAGCCGCTGCTATCGCGGCAGCGTTCACTTCAGCTTCGCTGGCCTGAATAAAGGTTCCGGGCAACGGCTCGCCGGTGGTGGCGTCGAGGCTTTGCAGTTGCAGCGTGCCGTTGGCGCTGCGGCGGCCGCCGATGTAGTTGTGTCCGAGAAGTGTGGTCATGTGGGATTCCTTGATCGATTGCAGACCTGTAGGAGCCGGCAGCCGGCTCCTACAGGGGTCAGAGTGTGCGCACCTGACCGATGCCCAGCGGCTGGACGCTTTCGCCGATGCCGTTGATCAAAGGCGCACCGAACTCATCGAGGCTGATCTGGAAGCGATCCCCCGATTGGGTTTTCACCCCGTCGGCAAACGACAGGGTGGCGGTGCCGAAGTAATGCACGTGCACATCGCCGGGACGCAAAAACTGCGCGTACTTGAAGTGATGGAATTCCAGATTGGCCAGGCTGTGGCACATGTTGTCTTCGCCGCTGAGGAATTCTTTTTCCCAGATGGTATGGCCGTCGCGCTTGATACGGCTGGTGCCGACCAGATGCCTGGGCAAATCGCCAACGCGTAGTTCCGGGCCATAGGAACAGCAGCGCAACTTCGAATGGGCGAGGTACAGGTAGTTGCGCCGTTCCATGACGTGGTCGGAGAACTCGTTGCCCAGGGCGAAACCGATGCGGTACGGCTGGCCATCATCGCCAATCACATACAAGCCGGTGAGTTCCGGCTCTTCACCGGCGTCTTCGGCGAATGGCGGCACCGGGAAATCCGCACCGGGGCGCACGACGATGCTGCCGTCGCCCTTGTAGAACCACTCCGGTTGCGCGCCGACCTGCCCTGCCGCCGGTTTGCCGCCCTCCAGCCCCCACTTGAACATGCGCATGGTGTCGGTCATGCCAGCTTCGACGGCGCCGTCGTGCTGATGCATTTTGTCCCGCGTCGCCGCACTGCCCAAATGGGTCAGACCGGTGCCGCTGATCAGGCAATGGGCCGGGTCCTCGTGGTCCAGTGGCGGCAGGACCTTGCGCTGCTGCAACAGTGTCGCGTAATCCGGACCGGGCTCGGTGCCGCGCTGGGCGATCTCTTCTTGCAGACTGCGCTGGGCACGAATGGCGGCCAGCGCCAGTTCACGTGTGCTGCGGGTATCACGCAACACCTGGACCTGAGCCCCTTCAACCAAGCCGACCTGGCGTTGTCCGTCGGTGTTTTCAAACTGAATCAGGCGCATGTCGGCCCTCCAAAAAGTCGTGGTGGGCGCCGCCTGAGAGCGACGCCGGACGGTCACTCGATGATGTTGAAATCGCTCAGGTACTCATCGGAGATTTCCAGACCCAGCCCCGGTTTGTTGTCGTCGAGCTGGATGTAGCCGTTGACCGGTTGCGGCTCACCCTTGAACACGTAGTAGAAGAGTTCGTTGCCGACTTCGACGTCGAACACCGGGAAGAACTCGGCCATCGGCGAGGCCGTGGTGGACATGGTCAGGTGGTAGTTGTGCATCTGCCCGGCGTGCGGGATGACCGGCACCGACCAGGCTTCGGCCATGGCGTTGATCTTGCGCGCGGCGGTGATACCGCCGACGCGGTTGGTGTCGTACTGAATCACGTCGACGGCACGGCGTTCCAGCAGGTCCTTGAAGCCGTAGGAGGTGAACTCGTGCTCGCCGCCGGAGATCGGCATGATCCCCATCTTCTTCAGCTCGATGTAGCCTTCGATGTCATCGGCGATCACCGGTTCTTCGAGCCAGCGCGGTTCGAACTCGGCCAATTTCGGCAACATGCGGCGCGCATATTCGAGGGTCCAGCCCATGTAGCATTCGAGCATGATGTCGACGTCAGGGCCGGCCAGCTCACGCAGGGCGCGCACTTGTTCGATGTTGCGACGCATGCCTGCCGGGCCGTCTTTTGGGCCATAGCCGAAGCGCATCTTCAGCGCGGTGAAACCCTGGTTCAAGTAGCCCTGGGCCTCTTCGAGGAACAGGTCGAGGTTGTCGTTGGCGTAGAGTTTGGACGCGTAGGTCCAGATCTTTTCCTTGGTGCGGCCGCCCAGCAGCTTGAACACCGGCTTGTTCACCGCTTTGCCCATGATGTCCCAGATCGCGATGTCGATCGCCGAGATCGCCGCCATGCCGATGCCCTTGCGACCCCAGGCGTGGCTCTGGCGGTACATTTTCTGCCAGATGTATTCGTTGTCGAACGGGTCTTCGCCAATGGCGATCGGTGCCAGGTAGGTGTCGATGATTTCCTTGGCCACACGCGGCGCCAGGGCGCAGTTACCGATGCCAACGAGGCCGGTGTCGGTCTCGACTTCTACCACCAGCCAGCCGTGGAAACGGAACGAGCCCATGGCGTCGCCACGTTCGAACAAGATGTCGCTGGCGTTGGTGCAGAAGTGCGCCTGGGGTGGCACGACTTTGCCTTTCCACTCGAAAACGCGGGTACGGATCGCTTTGATTTTCATGAATACAGTTCCTTGCTAACGCTTGGGTAGTGATCAGCCAACCTGAGCTGGTGTGAGCTGCGAGGGGGATTTAGGGGTGTGGGTGGTGCGAAGTCGGGACAGCAGGACGGCGCCGATAATGCCAACCGTGGCCAGGGCGAACATGCCGGCGCGGGGGTCTGCAAAACTGCTTTCCATCACGGTTTTCAGGTTCGGTGCAACGAAGCCGCCGAGGTTGCCGATAGAGTTGATCAGGGCGATCCCGCCCGCCGCGGCGGCACCGCTGAGGTAGCTGGTGGGGATGGTCCAGAACAGCGGTTGCACCGAGACGAAACCGGCAGCGGCGAAGCAGAACGCGAGGACAACCGGCACCATGCTCGTACCCAGCGCGGAGGCGGCGATACCAAGGGCAGCCATGGTCAGCATGCACACGGCGAGGCGACGGTGTTGGCCGGTACGGTCGGCATAGCGAGTGACGAGGCGGGTCACGATCAGCGCGCAGATCCACGGGATTGCGGTGATCAGGCCGACGTTCAGGCCAACATGCCCGTCAAGCAAACCTGCGATACGGGTCGGCAGGTAGAACACCACGCCGTACACGCTCATCTGAATGGTGAAATACGCCAGGCAGAATTGCAGCACCCGAGGGTTGCGCAAGGCACTGAGGAAACCGTGGGGGCTGCTGTGTTTTTTCTGGGCGTCTTCTTCGGCCAGGGCAGTGCCCAGCGCCTGTTTTTCTTCAACGCTCAACCAGGTCGCGTCGCTTGGGCGATTGACCAGGTAGAAGTACGCCGCGATGCCGACTACCGACGCCATCAAACCCTCGACGACGAACAACCACTGCCAGTTGGTCAGGCCGAACACGCCGTGGAATTCCAGCAACCAGCCGGACAACGGGCTGCCCAACACCAGCGCCAGGGGCAGGCCGAAATAGAACAGGCCCAGCGCCTGGCCACGGCTCTGCGCCGGGAACCAGTAGGTGAGGTAAAGGATAATCCCCGGGAAGAACCCGGCTTCGGCCACGCCCAGCAGGAAGCGCAGCACGTAGAAAGTTTCGGCATTGTGCGCAAACATCATCGCCGCCGACACCAGGCCCCAGGTAACCATGATCCGGCACAGCCAGACCTTGGCGCCGAGGCGATGCAGCATGTAATTGCTCGGCACTTCGAAGAACGCGTAACCGATGAAGAAGATGCTCGCGCCGAACGCGAACGCGGCATCGCCCAACCCGGTGTCGGCCTGCAACGCCGCTTTGGCGAAGCCGACGTTGGAGCGATCGATGAACGCCAGGATGTACATCAGGATCAGAAATGGCAGCAGGCGAAGCCGGCTTTTGGAGATAGCGCTGGACAGCGCCAGGGCGGAATCTGGGCGGGTCATATGAGTGTTCCTTTGCTGCCGGTATGTGCCTTGCGGAAGTGACAAGGCGGGCTTTTTGTAGTTGTCATTCGTCTGATCGCAGTGGTCGGGAGTGCCCGGTTGCGTTCATTCGATGGAGCGACTTTAGCCAGCGCAAAGGGTTGCGGATAATCACTTATGCGTATCCGGCGATAACCTGGGGTGATAGGAAAAAGTGTTTACTCGATAGATTGGGTTATCGGGAACTACATAAAACTGTAGGAGCTGGCTTGCCAGCGATAGCAGTCTGACAGTCACTTCAAGGGTGTCTGTCAGTCAGTCATCGCTGGCAAGCCAGCTCCTACAGAGGTGCTGCGTTGTGTCAGTAGCTGTTCGTGCCCATCCGGCACGCAATCTCGAACGCCTGGCGGATCGCACCGGCATTCGCCTTACCCTGCCCCGCGATGTCGAACGCAGTGCCATGGGCCGGGGTGGTGATCGGGATCGGCAGACCGCCCTGCACCGTCACGCCACGGGAAAAACCCATCAGCTTGATCGCGATCTGGCCTTGATCGTGGTACATGGTCACTACCGCGTCGAAGGCACTGGCATCGCCCTGGACCTTGAGGAAAATAGTGTCGGCCGGATACGGCCCGTCCGCCGCGATCCCCAGCGTCTGTGCCGAGCGGACGGCCGGGCCGATGATGTCCAGCTCCTCGCGACCGAACGAGCCGTTGTCGCCGTTGTGCGGATTCAAGCCACACACACCGATTCGTGGTTTCTCCAGACCATTGCGCTTGAGCGCCGTGTCGATCAGTTGAATCGCTTCCACCACCCGTTGCTGGCTGAGCAGGCCGGGTACATCGGCCAGGGCCACATGGGAGGTCACCCGTGAAGTCCAGAGGTTGTCGAGCACGTTGAACTCGCAGAACGGCCCGTGGAAGTCCAGCAGCTCGGCGAACCAGTGCAACTCATCGCTGTGCGCCATGCCGGCCATGTGCAGCGAGGTCTTGTTCAAGGGTCCGAACAGCACCGCATCGGTGATGCCCGCTTCGGTCAGGCGCAGGGCCTTTTCCAGGGTGTCGAGGCTATAGCGCCCGCCGATGACGCTGGCCTCACTGCGCGCAAACTCACCGACGGTGTCGCCACGAAAGTCATAGAACAACGGCGTGTCATCGACGAATGCCAGATGCTCCAGGGACTCGACGCGACGATAGGGAAACTCCATCCCGGCGATGCGCATGCCGCGACGCATTTCCGCTTCGTCGGCGATCAGGATCACGTTGGCCTGCGCGCGTACGTCGGGCTCGCCGAGCAAGCGGGCGATCAGTTCCGGGCCGATGCCCGCCGGGTCGCCAAGGACCATCGCGATGGTGGATTTGCTCATGCTTCACTCCTCAAGGGTTCAGGCCGTGCCCGGTCAATGGCGCAAGGCTCGCAGCGATAGACCCGCTGCGCGTTGCTATAGAAAAGTCGCTCCTGATCGGCCATTGGCAAATCGGCGACGATGGATTTGAAACCGTTGTAGATGTCGTCGAACGAGCCGCACAGGCTGTCCACCGGAAAGTTGCTGGCGAACATCGCTCTGTCGCTGCCGAACATGGCGATCACTTCGCGCACGATCCAGGCGTTGTCCTTGGCGCGCCAGCGCTGGCCGCCCTGCCCCAGGCCGGAAATCTTCACCCGTACGTTCGGCCATTGCGCCAGTCGCGCCATCGCCAGACGCCAGCCCGCCAGGCCTTCGGCACTGCGGTCATTGGGCAAACCGGCATGGTTGAGAATCAGCGTGATGCCGGGAAAGTCCCGGGCCAGGCGTTCGGCCTCGTGCAGGTTCCACCAGGGTGTCTGCAAATCGAAATGCAGGCCCAGCCCTTCGAGCGCGGCATAGCTGCGACGCCAATGCTCATCGCTCATCAAGCTGCGCATGTACCCGACTTGTTGCGGCGTGGCCGGCCCGCCGGGTTTGTGCCGAACGCTGCGCACATGCTTGAAGCGCGCCTGTTCGGTCAGGACATCGATGGCGTCCGGGTGGTCGAGCCAGGCCTGCGCCACAACCGCATTCGGCACGCCGTAACGGGCGGCCAGTTGCTCGATGAAACGGGTTTCGCCAATCGGGTCCTGGGGGTTCCATTCAGTCTCGACGTACACCGTTTGCACGACGTTATGGGAACCGGCATCGGCAAAGTAATCCTCGGGAAAATAGCGGCGCTTGATGGCGCTGTAATCACCGTAGCGAAACGGAACATTGGCTTCGGGGGCGAGCCATGGGTGATCGTTGATCGTTGGGTCCCAGAAGTGATGATGGGCGTCGATGATCGGGCCGTCCCACAACTTAGTCATGACGCACCTCATCCAGGCTGATAAACAACGTGGCTAGAACAAACACCGCCGAGCACACCGCGAAGAACCCGAGCACCGGAGCAAAACCGCCGGCCGCTTGCAGAATCACGCCCACCAGAATTGGCACCGCAATGCCCCCGGTGCTGCCGGCCATGTTCATCACGCCGCCGATCAAACCGACCCGCGCCGGAGCTGCCAGCAGCGCCGGGAAGCTCCAGTAGAGGCTGCCCCACATCAGGAAAAACGCGGTCATGGCCAATAGCGCCACCGCCGCAAAAGGATCGCTCAGGGTCGGCAGCAACAGGAATGCGCCGAGGGCCACCAGACCGGAAAACGCCAGCAGGCTCTTGACCGCCACACCGCGACTGACGCCCTTGCGAATCAAACCATCGCAGAGGAACCCACCGGTCAACGAGCCGAGCGCACCGCAGATGAAAATCACGAAAGTCGCAGCGCCGATGCCCTTGATATCGAAGCCGCGGGCCTGGGCCAGGTAGCTCGGCCCCCAGGTCAGCAAACCGAAATACACCATGGCCCAACTGGCCCGGCCGATCAGCAAACCGCTCAGGGAACGGGCCGCAATGCCCAAGCCCTTGACCGGCATCCGCGCGGCTTCGGCGGCCGGTGTGGCGCGGCCGACGTTGATCTTTTCCAGCTCCGCTTCATTGACCTGCGGATGGCTGGCCGGGTCATCGCGCAGATAACGCCGCGCCAGCCAGGCCAGTACCAGGGTAGCGATACCGGCAATCACGAACGCCAGGCGCCAGGAGTCCAGCGAGGCAATCAGGTAGGCAATGATCAACCCGCCAAGGGCCACGCCCAGCGGGCTGCCGCTGTCCATCAATACCGCACCGCGACTGCGCTCGCTCGGTGCGAGCCACAGGGAAATCAGTTTGCCGCCCGACGGGAACAGCGGGGCTTCGGCAGCGCCCAGTGCAACCCGGGCAAACAACAAGGACAAGCCACCGGTGGCAAACGCCGCCAGCACCTGAAACGTCCCCCACAAGCCGGTGGACCAGCTGATGACCCGATGCGGGCCGAAGCGATCGATCAACCAGCCGCCAGGAATCTGCAACAGCGCGTATGCCCAGAAGAAGCTGCTGAGGATCAGCCCTTGCAGGCTAGGTGACAGGGAAAATTCATGAGCAATGGTCGGCATCGCGATGGACAGCGACACCCGGTCGATCAGGTTGACCATGGTCAACGCGAAGATGATCGCGAAGATCCGCCAACGCACGCTGCTGGCCTTGCAAGTGCCGGCCAGCGGTGTCGCCGCTGCTATTGACTGACCACCTGCGCCAGGCAGATGCAGGGAAGCACTGGGACGAGCCATGGTGCATACCTCGTTTATTATTTTTGTGGGGTGCGGACGGTGATCTGTAGGAGCCGACTTGCTGGCGATTACGGCGCATCAATCAACATTGATGGCGCCTGACACACCGCTATCGCCAGCAAGCCGGCTCCTACAGAGTTCAACCGTTGTGCCGTGTTTGTCACGGAATGTGTGAGCACTATCGAAGGCGCTCTTATAACCGTCTAATCAAAACTTGAAATCAGGCGATAGCCTCGGGTTATGTCATGCCCGGCTTTCAACGACCTTTCATTCTTTACTGTAGGAGCGAGCTTTGCTCGCGATGATCCTCAACGCAAACGCGTGTTTCCTGAATGAACCCAGCGCCCTTGAGTCCATCGCGAGCAAGGCTCGCTCCTACAGAAGTCCTGCTTCGTTTGCCGAGCTATAACCCCAGGCTATCGGTGTATGTATTGTTTTGACTAGACGCGGCGGCGACACCTTCCCACACTCAGGCCAGGCTTGCGGCTTCACAGCGCAGACAAGTCACTCATAACAACTACAAAAACGAGGCTCTTCCATCATGCGAAATGCATTCGTCCGCCGCACATCCCGTCTGTTTCTCGGCTGCACCCTGATCGCCGCCAGCGCCCTCCCCGCTCTCGCCTACGCCTGGCAACCGGACAAGAACGTCGAAATCGTCGTGGCCGGTGGCCCCGGTGGCGGCACTGACCAGCTCGGTCGCCTGATCCAGTCGATCATCACCACCCACAAGCTGCTCGACGTCAACACCATCGTCCTCAACAAGGGCGGCGGCAACGGCGCCGAAGCCTTTCTCGACATGAAGATGAACAAGGGCGATGCCGAGAAACTGGTCATCGCCACCAACAACATTTACCTGTTGCCCCTGGTGTCCAAGCTCGGCTACCAATGGCAGGAGCTGACACCGATTGCCGCCGTGGCCGAGGATGACTTCATTCTCTGGAGCTACAAAGACGCCCCGTGGAAGGACGCCAAAGGCTTCTACGAAGCGGTCAAGGCCGATCCGTCGAACCTGCGCATGGGCGGCAGCCAGTCCAAGGACGTCGACCAGACCCTGACCCTGCTGCTGAACCAGACCACCAACAGCAAACTGGTGTACATCCCGTTCAAAAGCGGCAGCGAAGCCGCGACCCAACTGGCCGGCAAGCACATCGCCGCCAACGTCAACAACCCCAGCGAAAGCATCAGCCAATGGCGTGGCGATCAGGTCGAGCCGCTCTGCGTCTTCAGTAAAGAACGCATGGCCTACACTGAAAAAGTCGCCGGCGATAAATCCTGGGCCGATGTTCCGACCTGCCACGAACAAGGTCTTGGCATCGATCAGTACCGCTTCCCGCGCACCGTATTCATGCCCGGAGACATCAGCGCCGAACAGCGGGCGTTTTATGTCGAGCTGATGCGCAAAGTCACCCAGACCGATGAGTTCAAGGCCTACGTGAAGCAGAACGCGCTAGTGCCGACCTTCCTCGAAGGCGAGCCGCTGACCGCCTACATCGAAAAAGACACCGCCCGCGTCACCCCGGTATTCAAAGAAGCCGGCTGGTTGAAAAACTGAGTTGTCGCGGCCGCTCGCCTGCGGGCGGTCGTCATCTGCTGGAGGTGTTTTCATGTCCCATTCTTCGGATTCACCGACTCTGGTCGGCACCCGTTGGGTCGAACTCGGCCTGGCGTTGTTCACCACCCTGATCGGCGCCGTGGTGATGTTCGGCAGTGTCGAACAAGGCATCGGCTGGGGGGACGCCGGCCCCGAGCCGGGTTACTTCCCCTTTTACATCGGCCTGATGCTGAGCGCCGCGAGCATCGCCAACGGCGTGCTGACCCTGGTGCGCTGGAAAGTATTGAGCGTCGCCTTCGTCAGTCGCAGTGCTTTCAAACAAGTGATGTCGGTGTTCGTGCCGATTGCGCTGTTCGTCGGCGCCATGCCGTTTACCGGCATTTACATCGCTTCGGCGGCGTTCATCGCCTGGTTCATGTGGCGTGACAAGGTCCGCGCCAAGCCTTACGGCAAATGGATGATCGGCAGCGTGTCCCTTGGCGCGGTGCTGGCCAGTTACCTGATTTTCGCGCTGTGGTTCAAAGTGCCGCTGGATGCCGGCCCGATGGGCGACTGGATTGCCCTGGCCGGGAGAAATTTCAAATGAGCGAGTTCGATTCCCTGCTGCAAGGCATGAACCTGATCCTCACGCCGGGCCATATCGGCCTGATGGTGATCGGCGTGCTGCTGGGCATTCTGGTCGGCGTATTGCCCGGTCTCGGTGCCCCCAATGGGGTGGCGTTGCTGCTGCCGCTGACGTTCACCATGTCGCCGGTGTCGGCGATCATCCTGTTGTCATGCATGTATTGGGGCGCGCTGTTCGGCGGCTCGATCACCTCGATTCTGTTCAACATCCCCGGTGAACCCTCATCGGTGGCAACCACCTTCGACGGTTACCCGATGGCCCGCGAAGGCCGCGCCGCCGAAGCCCTGACTGCCGCCTTCAGCTCAGCGCTGATCGGCGCCTTGTGCGGTGTGTTGCTGCTGACGTTTCTGTCGACCCGGATTGCCGAGTTCGCCATGTCCTTCAGTTCACCGGAGTTCTTCGCGGTGTACCTGTTGGCGTTCTGCACTTTCATTGGCATGAGCAAGAACCCACCACTGAAAACCGTGGTGGCGATGATGATCGGTTTCGCCATGGCCGCCGTCGGCATGGACACCGTGTCCGGCAACCTGCGTCTGACTTTCGACCAGCCGATCCTGATGACCGGTATCAGCTTCGAAGTGGCGGTGATCGGCCTGTTTGGCATCGGTGAAATTCTCTGCACCGTCGAAGAAGGTTTGGTATTCCGTGGCGAGCATGCGCGGATCACGCCGATGGTGATTTTGCGCACGTGGGCCAAATTGCCGCGCTACTGGTGGACGATTGTGCGCAGCACTCTGGTCGGTTGCTGGATGGGTATTACGCCTGGCGGCCCGACAGCCGCCTCGTTCATGAGCTACAGCCTGGCGCGACGTTTCTCGAAAAATCGCGACAACTTCGGCAAGGGTGAAATCGAAGGCGTGATCGCACCAGAGACTGCCGACCACGCGGCCGGCACCAGTGCCCTGCTGCCGATGCTGACCCTGGGTATTCCCGGTTCGGCGACCGCTGCGGTGATGCTCGGCGGCTTGATGATCTGGGGCCTGCACCCGGGGCCGACGCTGTTCGTCGAGCAACACGATTTTGTCTGGGGCCTGATCGCCAGCATGTACCTGGGTAACGTGGTCAGCCTGATCGTGGTGCTGGCCACTGTGCCGCTGTTTGCCTCGATCCTGCGCATCCCGTTCTCGATCATCGCGCCAATCATCATCATGGTCTGCGCCATCGGTGCCTACTCAGTGCACAACTCGTTCTTCGACGTGGTGCTGATGCTGGGCTTCGGTGCGTTGGGTTATCTGTTCAAGAAACTCGGCTACCCGATTGCGCCGCTGGTGTTGGCGGCGGTGCTGGGTGACAAGGCAGAAGATGCCTTCCGCCAGTCCATGCTGTTCTCCGACGGGCACCTGGGGATCTTCTGGTCCAACCCGTTGGTGGGCAGCCTGACCACGGCGGCGCTGCTGATGCTGTTCTGGCCGTTGATTTCCAAAGCGCTACAAACCCTGATCGGCCTGCGCAAATCCCACGTCGCCAAACCAAAATCGGTGCTGTGACACAGCAATGCTGGCAACGCCTGACATTTGTTGTCAGGCTTGCCGCAGTCTTTCTTGCGAGTCGAGCCCATGACCCGAACTCCTGATGTTCGAATTCCAGAAGCTAACGTGATCCACAGTCGACTGCGCCTGCGCCAACTGCGGCTGATGTTGGCATTGCAGGAGTTCGGCTCGCTGCGCCGCGCCGCCGACCACATCGGCATGACCCAGCCTGCCGCGACCAAAATGCTCCATGAAGCCGAAGACCTGTTGGGCGTCGAACTGTTCGAACGTCTGCCCCGGGGCATGCGCTCCACGCCGTTCGGGGAAACGGTCATTTACTACGCGCGCATGGTGTTCGCCGAACTCAGTGGCATGCGCGAAGAACTGGTCGCGCTCCAATCCGGCAACCTCGGAAGGGTTGCGGTCGGCGCCATTCCGGCACTGGCTTCGGGGCTGCTGACGCGCACCATCGCCACCTTGAAACAAAGCCATCCGCGCTTGTCCATGAGCATTCAGGTCGATACCAGCGATGTGCTGGTGCAGGCGCTTTTACAGGATCAGCTGGATATCGTGCTGGGCCGGATTCCGGCCGGAGCACGGGCCGAAGAGTTGCTGTTCGACAGCCTCGGCGAGGAAGCGCTGTGCGTGATTTCCGGCGCACAGAACCCACTGGCCAAAGCCACGCAGTTGAGTTGGGCAGAGTTGCAGAACATGACCTGGGTACTGCAACAACAGCCCAGCCCGATGCGCGCGATCATCAACCAGGTGTTCCACAACGCGCGGGTCGATATCCCGAGCAGCATCGTCGAAACCACGTCGATCATGACCTTGCTGTCGCTGATCCAGCAGACCGACATGCTCGGCGTCACGCCGCTGTCGGTGGTCGAGGATTATCCGGGTCGGGATTTGCTCGCGGTGCTGCCGATCAAGTTCGAGGCACGGCTACCACCCTATGGGCTTATTACCCGGCGACATCGCATTCAGTCGTCGGCGATGCAGGCGTTCATGAATTCGGTGCGGGCCGAACACGCACTGGCCAAATGAAAAAGGCCCGGAGCATTGCTCCAGGCCTTCTCGGGTTTACGCAGGTTTACGGAAGACGAATGCCAGACCGACGATGATCAACAGCATGCCGAACAGGCTCAACAACGCCAGGCGATTGCCGAAGATCAGATAGTCCATCACTGCCGTAACCGCCGGCACCAGGTAAAACAGACTGGTGACATTCACCAGATTGCCCCGGGCGATCAAGCGGTACAGCAACAGCGTCGCCAGCACCGACACCACCAGCCCCATCCACAGCACCGGCAGGATGAAGCCGCTGCCGTGCTCGTAGTGAAATGGCTGGAAGGGTACGAAAATCCCGCACAACAGCAGTCCGGCCAGATACTGCACCGGCAAGGTGCCGAGGGGATTTTCCGTGATGCGTTTCTGCATGATCGAACCGAACGTCATGCTCGCCAGCGCCAGCAAGCCGAACAGCATCCCGGCCAGCGACATCCCGGCCAGGCCGATGCCCTGATAGACCACCATGATCAACCCGGTCAGGCCCAGGGCCAGTCCGAACAGGCGGCTCCAGGAACGCTGGCGCTCCATCAGCACCACGGTGAGGATCGGCTGCACGCCCATGATGGTCGCCATCACCCCGGGCGTGACTTTAAGGTCGAGGGCCAGCAGATAGAAAATCTGGTAGGCCCCCAACAACACCACGCCGGTGCCCATCGCATACAGCATCGGCTTGCCGCCCTTGGGCAGCTTCAGCTTGAGCAACGGCACCAGCAACACCAGACCGCAAAGCGCGATGACGAAACGAAACATCAGGAAGGCAAAGGGCGACGCGTGGGCCAACCCCCATTTGGAGAAAATCGCCCCGCTGCTCCACAGCAGAACGAACAGGCTCGTGGACGCCGTCGCGAGCGCGGACTTTTTCGAAAGGACAAACATGAATACCACCTGTAGTCAGGCAAAAAGCCAACTCAGCCAAGGCTGAAATTCAGTAGTTTTTTCAGGCGGGTGCTTTTCAGACGTGCATGGAACAGCAGAAAGCAGCTGATCAGCCCGAAATGCCAACGCCTGGCGGTGATACGACTGCGCACACCGGCGTGCTACTGACAGGTGGGGGGTAATGACTGATCTGCCCGGGCTGCTGATTCCCGCACGGCACGACGCCAGCGTTGACCGCTGAATCGACTACCGCGTTGATGAGGGATGCAGGCATTGGGCTGATCTTTGCTCGAGGGATAAAAAGTGAGTTGGAAACTCACTGTGCGCCGACTATAACCAGCGTACGACATGGATTGCAACGACTCGGCAACGACAGTCGGCACAATGCCTGCCTTGTGCGGTTGGAGGAACATTCAGGGATTGCGTGAAGAGCCATAAAAAAACCGCTCACAACGAGCGGTTTTTTTATCCGGCTTCAGCCAAACAACCAATACCCCAACAACGTCAGCACCACCACCGCCAATACCGGGCGCAGCACACGGTACGCCTTGGGATTGCGTCGCTTCCATTGCTTGATCACACCACTGAATTTATCGCTGGAATTCTTGCTCCAGGCGTAGGCCTGGTTGATCCCGCCCACGCGCTCGTCGTCCAGATTCTGAGGTGCCGTGGCACGACCCAGCCAGGCGCTGATGCTGCGATTGATGCGGGTCATGAAGCGATTGCTCAGCGGACGTTCGATATCGCAGAACAGGATGACCCGGGTCATTTGCGTTTCGTTCTTGACCCAGTGCACATAGGTTTCGTCGAACATCACGTCTTCACCATCGCGCCAGGCGTAAACCTGGCCGTCGACAAAGATGCGGCAATCATCGGAATTGGGGGTGGACAGGCCCAGGTGATAGCGCAGGGAGCCGGCAAACGGATCGCGATGCGGGTTGAGGTGGCTGTCGCCCGGCAGCAGCGCGAACATGGCGCCTTTGACGTTGGGAATGCTGCTGACCAGCGCCACGGTTCTCGGGCACAGGGCTTCGGCAGAAGGCAGTGGTTTGTCGTACCACTTGAGATAGAAACGCTTCCAACCTTTCTTGAAGAACGAACCAAAACCGGCGTCGTTGTTCTTTGCCGCTGCGCGGATATACCCCTCGTCGAACAAATGCATCGCTTCGTCGCGAATCACCTCCCAGTTGTCCCTGAGTACATCCAGTTCCGGGAACTTACTGCGATCCAGATACGGTTTCGAAGGCACACCGGAAAACAGGTACATCAAGGCGTTATAGGGTGCGAACAGTGCCGAATGATTGACGAACTGGCGCAATACCGGCAGACGCGCCTTGCCACGTAAATGCACATAGAGGGTGCTGCCAAGAAACAGCAACAACAACGAGGCCTTCGCGGCAAACGATAAGGTCATCAACAACTCCTTTGAAGATAAACGATACTGCGCCACGTCCATTGCCCGACGTGGCTGCTGCCATGATAGACACTAGCGACCAGCTGAATAACCTGCATTTTTCAACATTCAATGTTAATGAATGTGCAACAAAGCATTTCTTAACATGAGGAGCCTGAACGCCGGCTGATGCAAATCCATCATCAACCGGAGCAGATCAACAGGTCGCAACCAGCGACAACGCCTCAGCCATCACCGCCAGACACGACTCGCCAATGTCTAGTGTTTACTGCTTGTTCTCCTGCTCGGTAAACAGATCACTGAACAGCATGCTCGACAGATAGCGCTCACCGGAATCAGGCAGGATCACGACGATGGTCTTGCCCTGCATTTCCGGGGTCTCCGCCAGTCGAACAGCCACGGCCATGGCGGCGCCGCAGGAAATCCCGCACAAAATTCCCTCTTCCTGCATCAAGCGCAAGGCCATGGCCTTGGACTCTTCGTCGCTGACCAGCTCCACCCGATCGACAATCGACAAATCGAGGTTCTTCGGCACGAAACCGGCACCGATGCCCTGGATCTTGTGCGGGCTCGGCTTGATCTCTTCACCGGCCAGGGCCTGGGTGATCACCGGCGACACCGCCGGCTCCACCGCCACCGAGAGAATCGGTTTGCCCTGGGTATTCTTGATATACCGTGAAACCCCGGTGATGGTTCCCCCTGTTCCGACGCCTGCTACCAGCACATCGACTGCGCCGTCGGTATCGTTCCAGATTTCCGGGCCGGTGGTTTTTTCGTGGATGGCCGGGTTGGCCGGGTTGTCGAACTGCGCCGGCATGAAGTACTTCGACGGGTCGCTGGCAACAATTTCACCGGCTCTCTCGATAGCGCCTTTCATGCCTTTGGCCGGCTCGGTCAACACCAGTTCGGCACCCAGTGCCTTGAGCACCTTGCGCCGTTCGATGCTCATGGACGCCGGCATGGTCAGCATCAGTTTGTAGCCACGGGCGGCGGCCACGAAAGCCAGGCCAATGCCGGTATTGCCGGAGGTGGGTTCGACGATGGTCATGCCCGGCTTGAGTTTGCCGTTGCTCTCGGCGTCCCAGATCATGTTCGCGCCGATCCGGCACTTGACCGAGTAACCGGGGTTGCGCCCTTCGATCTTGGCCAGGATGGTCACACCACGCGGCGCAATGCGATTGATCTGCACCAGCGGCGTATTGCCGATGGAGTGGGCGTTGTCAGCGAAAATACGGCTCATGGCTGGGTCCTTAACGACAGCATTGAAATAGGGCATCAAGGTAAGCCTCTTGCCCGCAGGCGTCCAGTCAGGTCGAACGTCCGCTGATCAGTGCAGTCAATGGCTTTAGATCGCCAGAGATTTGCCACCATGAAACGTCGATACAGCTGGCCCCTGTGGACCCTCATCGGCCTCGTTGTGCTGCTGATTACGCTACACATCGCTTTGCCCTATCTGGTGCGCAACTACCTTAATGAGAGGCTGGCGGACATGGGGGACTACCGGGGCCAAATCGCCGACGTGGACCTGGCACTGTGGCGCGGCGCCTACAAAATCAACGGACTGAAAATCGTCAAGGTCGATGGCAAGGTTCCGGTACCTTTCGTCAACGCGCCGTTGATCGACCTCTCGGTCAGTTGGCATTCACTGTGGTACGACCACGCGGTGGTGGCCCAGGTGCAGTTCATCCATCCCGAGGTCAACTTCGTCGACGGCGGCGCCAACAAGCAACACTCTCAGACCGGCCAGGGCACCGACTGGCGTGCACAATTGGGCAAGCTGCTGCCCATTACCCTGAACGAAGTACGGATCAGCGATGGCAAGATCAGCTTTCGCAACTTCAACTCCAAACCGCCGGTGAACATGAACGCCACGAAGGTGGACGCCAGCATTTTCAACCTGACCAACGTGGTCGACACCAAGGGCAAGCGCGACGCACGCTTTGAAGGCAAAGCCCTGCTGCTGGGGCACGCTCCACTGGAAACCACGGCCACGTTCGACCCCTTGAGCAACTTCGAGGACTTCGAGTTTCGCTTGCGCGCCAGGGATATCGAGCTCAAGCGCATGAACGACTTCGCCGCGGCCTACGGTAAGTTCGACTTCAATGCCGGACATGGCGACGTGGTGATCGAAGCCAAAGCCGACAAGGCGCGACTGACTGGCTATATCAAGCCGTTGCTGCGCGATGTCGACGTATTCAACTGGCAGCAGGATGTGGAAAACAAGGACAAAGGGCTGTTCCGTTCGATTTGGGAAGCCCTTGTCGGCGGTACCGAGACCGTGTTGAAAAACCAGGGCAAGAACCAGTTTGCGACCCGGGTCGAACTCAAAGGCAACGTACATCAGCAAGATGTCAGCGCGTTCCAGGCTTTTTTGCAGATTTTACGCAACGGTTTCATCCAGGCGTTCAATGCGCGGTATGAACGACCCAAGCCGGATGCCGGCTGAGTCACCGAGTGACGCCCCATTCAGAGACTGAATAAGCCGTCTGCGTTCACAGTCGACCGGGCACCGCGTTATAGTCGGGGCTGACCATTTTATTGCGCCCCCCGCCCTGCCTCGTTCAGGTCGGCGTTACCGTTCGAGGATTAGCAGATGAAGTTCGAAGGCACCCAGGCCTACGTCGCCACCGATGACCTGAAGCTGGCGGTCAACGCCGCCATCACCCTGGAGCGGCCGTTGCTGGTCAAGGGCGAACCGGGCACCGGCAAGACCATGCTCGCCGAGCAACTGGCCGAATCCTTTGGCGCCAAGCTGATCACCTGGCACATCAAGTCCACCACCAAGGCCCATCAAGGCCTGTACGAGTACGACGCGGTCAGCCGCCTGCGCGACTCGCAACTGGGCAACGAAAAAGTCCATGACGTTCGCAATTACCTGAAAAAGGGCAAGCTCTGGGAAGCCTTCGAATCCGAAGAGCGGGTCATCCTGCTGATCGACGAAATCGACAAGGCCGACATCGAATTCCCCAACGACCTGCTGCAAGAACTCGACAAGATGGAGTTCTATGTCTACGAGATCGACGAGACCATCAAGGCCAAGAAGCGTCCGATCATCATCATTACCTCCAACAACGAGAAAGAGCTGCCGGACGCCTTCCTGCGGCGCTGCTTCTTCCACTACATCGCCTTCCCTGACCGTACCACGCTGCAAAAGATCGTCGATGTGCACTACCCAGACATCAAGAAGGACCTGGTCAGCGAAGCGCTGGACGTGTTCTTCGACGTGCGCAAGGTGCCGGGCCTGAAGAAGAAGCCTTCGACCTCCGAACTGGTGGACTGGCTGAAGTTACTGATGGCCGACAACATCGGCGAAGCGGTGCTGCGCGAGCGCGATCCGACCAAGGCCATCCCGCCGCTGGCCGGTGCGCTGGTGAAAAACGAACAGGACGTGCAACTGCTGGAGCGTCTGGCGTTCATGAGCCGTCGCGGCACCCGCTAAGAGGCTGATGCCATGCTGCTCAACCTGTTCAATGAAATGCGCGCAGCCAAGGTGCCGGTCTCGGTACGTGAACTGCTGGACCTGATCAACGCGCTGAAACAGCGCGTGACGTTCGCCGACATGGACGAGTTCTATTACCTGTCGCGGGCGATCCTGGTGAAGGACGAACGGCATTTCGACAAGTTCGACCGGGCGTTCGGTGCCTACTTCAACGGTCTGGAAAAGCTCGACGATCACCTGCAGGCGCTGATTCCCGAAGACTGGCTGCGCAAGGAGTTCGAACGCTCGCTGACCGATGAAGAGCGCGCGGCGATCCAGTCCCTCGGCGGCCTGGACAAGCTGATCGAAGAGTTCAAGAAACGCCTCGAAGAGCAGAAGGAACGCCACGCCGGTGGTAACAAGTGGATCGGCACCGGCGGCACCAGCCCGTTCGGTTCCGGTGGTTTCAACCCGGAAGGCATTCGGGTCGGCGACGCTGGCAAGCGCCAGGGCAAGGCGGCCAAGGTCTGGGACCAGCGCGAATACAAGAACCTCGACGATTCGGTCGAGCTGGGCACCCGCAACATCAAGGTCGCCCTGCGCCGCCTGCGCAAGTTCGCCCGTCAGGGCGCGGCGGAAGAGCTGGACATCGATGGCACCATCGACCACACCGCCAAGGACGCCGGGCTGCTGAACATCCAGATGCGCCCGGAACGGCGCAACACCGTCAAGCTCTTGCTGCTGTTCGACATCGGCGGCTCGATGGACGCCCACGTGAAGATTTGCGAAGAATTGTTCTCGGCCTGCAAGACCGAGTTCAAGCATCTGGAGTACTTCTACTTCCACAACTTCATTTATGAATCGGTGTGGAAGAACAACATGCGCCGCACCTCCGAGCGCACCTCGACCATGGACCTGCTGCACAAGTACGGCGCCGACTACAAAGTGATCTTCATCGGTGACGCGGCCATGGCGCCCTACGAAATCACCCAGGCGGGCGGCAGCGTCGAGCACTGGAACGAAGAAGCCGGTTACGTGTGGATGCAGCGGTTCAAGGAGAAGTACAAGAAGCTTATCTGGATCAACCCCTATCCGAAGGACACCTGGGGCTACACCTCTTCGACCAACATCGTGCGCGATTTGATTGAAGACCAGATGTATCCGCTGACCTTGCGGGGGTTGGAGGAAGGGATGCGGTTTTTGTCCAAGTAACGCATGGTCCCTGTGGCGAGGGGGCTTGCCCCCGTCCGGCTGCGCAGCAGTCGTAAAACCAAAGCATGCGGAGTTTCTGACACACCGCGGTTGCAGGTTTTGGGGTCGCTTCGCAACCCAACGGGGGCAAGCCCCCTCGCCACAGTTAAAAGCGCTGCAAATACTCGACATGTTCACGATGTGCCACATCCTGCACCACCGGCCGTAACCGCACCGGCGCCCCCGGCAAGCACTGCGCCAATCGCGCCAGCGCCAACGGCGTCAACGCCCCCAGGCGCGGATAACCGCCAATGGTCTGCCGATCATTGAGCAACACTATCGGCTGCCCGTCGGGCGGCACCTGCACCGCCCCCAGCGGTATCCCCTCGGAAATCATCGGTTTGCCCTGGTACTGCAACGCGGTGCCCAGCAGGCGAATGCCCATCCGGTCGGCACGGCTGTCGAGGTTCCACACGCTGTTGAACGCATCGAACAGGCTCTGCCCGCTGAACTCACCGATCTGTGCACCGAGGACCAGATCCAACGGAGTATCAAGGTTCAGGTCAGGCCGCTGGTCTGCGGTCAATTCGCGCAGCAACATCACCGAGTTGCCCGAATAGCTCAAGCTCGCGCCTTTACCCAGCGCACGGCCCATGCCATCCAGGCCACCAAGCTCCTCACGGACCACCGTCGCACTGCTGCCCAACACCTTCGGCGCATCGAAACCACCCGGCGCCGCCAGATAGGCCCTGGCGCCGAGCAACGGCTGGGTGAAACGCAATCGCTGGCCTTTGTGCAGCCGAAAACTGCGCCACGGTGCCAGCGCCTCGCCGTCTATCTGCGCGCCGAGATCCGCTCCGGCCAAGGCCAGCACGCATTCCTCTTCGGCCACGACGGTGAACCCACCAAGGGTGATTTCGATTACCGGCGCATCCAGTCCGTTGCCCAACAGCCAGTTGGCCCAGGACATCGAACGCCAATCGGCCGCGCCGCCCTGGGTCACGCCCAGATGCCGCACGCCGAACCGACCAGCATCCTGCAGCAGGCACAACGCCGTGCTCGCTTCAATCATCAGACGGCTCATGCCTGCGCCTCCAGAGGCGTATCGTCACCGCCCAGATTAATGAACTCGGCATGGCCGACGGCTTCGAAGCGCACCGTATCGCCCGGCTGCATCAGGCTGTAGCCGTCACGGTGGCGATCGAACAATCTGGCCGGCGTGCGGCCGATCAGGTTCCAGCCGCCGGGCGACACCACCGGGTAAGCCGCCGTCTGTCGTTCCGCGATGCCGACACTGCCGGCGGCGACTTTCTTGCGTGGCGTGCTCAGACGCGGCGCGGCGAGCACCTCTTCCACCAGCCCCATGAAGGCGAAGCCCGGCGCAAAGCCCAGGGCGAACACCTGATATTCACGCTCGCTGTGCCGACGGATCACCTCCTCCACCGCCAATCCGCTGCGCTGCGACAACAGGCTCAATTCCGGTCCGACACTCAAGTCGTACCACACCGGCAACACATGACATTGGCCGCGGGCATGCGCGTTGGGCGACAGGTCGATCAAGGCTTCGGCAATCAATTCCCGGGCCTGGGCAGGACTCAGCGCGGTCAGGTCGTAATGCACCATCAAGGTGGTGTAAGACGGCACCAGATCGATCAGATGCCCGGCGAATGCCGTGTGCAGACTTTCACTGGCCGCCAGCATCCATGGCATGTTGGTTTCGGCAATGTCATCGAACAGGCGCACCATCAGGCAATCCAGCGCCACCACTTCCACCCGCAGCTTCATGACGCGATCTGCCGGTTCAAGGCTTCACGGATACGTTGTACGGCTGCGACCGAACTGGCGTTGTCGCCATGCACGCAAAGGGTGTTGGCCTGCAAATGCAAGGCGCTGCCGTCGCTGGCGGTGAGCGGATCGCCACGGGCAATCGTCAGCGCCTGTTCGATGATTTTTTCCGGATCGTGATGCACCGCTCCCGGCAGTTGTCGCGAGAGCAGTCTGCCGGCACTGTCGTAAGCCCGATCGGCGAAGGCCTCGAACCACAGGGTCACGCCGTATTCATCGCCCATTTGTTGGGCGGCGCTGTTGTCGCGGGTTGCCATCAACATCAACGGCAGGTTGCGGTCATAGGACGCCACCGCCTGCAGCACGGCCCGCAGCTGGACCGGATTGGCCATCATGTCGTTGTACATCGCGCCATGGGGTTTGACGTAACTGACCCGGCCACCCTGGGCCCGGCAGATGCCGTCGAGGGCGCCGATCTGGTAATGCAGGATGTCTTGAAGCTCCTGGGTGGCATAGGCCATGGAACGCCGGCCGAACCCCACCAGATCCTGATAGGCCGGGTGCGCGCCAACTTGCACACCGTGGCTGAGGGCCAGGCTGACGGTCTTGCGCATGATGCTCGGGTCGCCGGCGTGAAAACCGCAGGCGATGTTGGCGCAATCGATGAAGGGCATGATTTCTGCGTCCAGACCCATGGTCCAGCTGCCGAAACTCTCGCCGATGTCGCAGTTCAATAGCAGGCGGCTCACGCTGAACACTCCTGTAGGCTTTATTCTTTTTAGCTGCGAGGCATATCTATAAGACAGGCCCGCAGGTTATCAGTTACTGGGCGTCGAGTTGCTTGCCACGGGTTTCCGGCAGGCTCAGGGCCGCGAGGATCACCACACCGTAGGACACCGCCGCAAAGGCACCAATGCCCACACTCAGCGGCACGGTCTGGCTGAGCAGGCCGATCAACAGCGGGAACAATGCCGCCAGCGCCCGGCCGATGTTGTAGCAAAAACCCTGGCCCGAACCGCGAATGCGCGTAGGAAACAGCTCGGTCAGGAACGCGCCCATGCCACTGAAAATCCCAGAAGCAAAGAACCCCAGCGGAAAGCCCAGCCACAGCATCACGCCGTTACTGACTGGCAATTGCGTGTACAGCAACACGATGGTGAAGGAGCCGACGGCGAACAGGATGAAGTTCTTTTTACGTCCGAGAATGTCGGTCAAGTAGGCGCTGATGACATAACCCACGTAGGAACCGACGATCACCATCGCCAGATAACCGCTGGTATTGAGTACGCTCAAGCCGCGTTCATTTTTCAGAAAAGTCGGTAGCCAGGACGTGATCGCGTAGTAACCGCCCAGCGCGCCGGTGGTCAGCAACGAAGCGCGAATCGTGGTGAAGAGCATGCCGGGGGCGAAGATCTCGTAGAACTTCGACGGGTTGCTCGGCTCCTGTTTCGCTTTGGCTTGACGATAGATTTCCGGGTCCTTGACCAGGCGACGGACAAAAATCACGAAAATCGCCGGCACGATGCCGAGGATGAACAGCGCGCGCCAGGCATCTTCCGGTGGCAATACCGAGAACAGCAGCGCATACAGAATCGCCGTCAGCCCCCATCCCAGCGCCCAGCCGGATTGCACCATGCCCACGGCTTTGCCGCGATCCTGGGCGCGAATGACCTCACCGATCAGCACCGCGCCGGCCGTCCACTCGCCGCCGAAACCGAAGCCCATCAGGGTCCGTGCAATCAGCAGTTGCTCGTAGCTCTGGGCAAAGCCGCAGAGGAAGGTGAAGAAAGCAAACCACAACACGGTCAGTTGCAAGGTGCGCACGCGACCGATGCGATCGGAGAGAATCCCCGCCACCCAGCCACCGATGGCCGAAGCGATCAACGTGCTGGTATGAATAAGCCCGGCCTGGCCGGTGGTGATGCCCCACATGGCAATCAGGGTCGGCACCACGAAGCTGAGCATCTGGGTGTCCATGCCATCCAGGCCATAGCCGATCTTGCAGCTCCAGAAGGTGCGGCGTTCCTGCTGATTGATGTTGCGATACCAGTCGAAAGGTCCCGGGCGGGCCGAGGCTTTCGGAATGGCGGTGGTGTCGGGCGCACTCATGGCAAATCTCCGCGCTGATTTTATTGGTATTGTTCTGAGCCCCGACGACGCCTATCGTGGGAACCGGATGCGTCGATTCTTGGACGCGCGCGCCTGCTGCGTCCAACTAATAAAAACCCGCCTTAGCCATAAGAAATCTTTATCCCATGAACCTGAAGTTTCTCGAGACCTTTGTCTGGGTCGCCCGACTCAAGAGTTTCCGCCTGACCGCCGACAAGCTCTTCACCACTCAGGCCTCGATTTCCAGCCGAATTGCGGTGCTTGAAGGCGAGCTTGGGGTAAAGCTGTTTCTGCGGGATTCGCGCGGCGTGAGCCTGACACCCGAAGGCCTGAAAGTGCTCGATTACGCCGAGCAGATGCTGGACACCATGCAGGCACTCAAGCAGTCGATCGAGACCCGCTCTAGCAAGGCCGGACGGGTGCGTATCGGTGTGATGGACACGGTGATCCATACCTGGCTCAGCCCATTGGTGGCGCAGATGACCGATCACTACCCGCTGGTGGAAATCGAGCTGGTCGCCGATACCTCGCTCAACCTCTGCGATCAGCTGCAAAAAGGCTTTCTCGATGTGATCCTGCAAACCGACCTGCTGCGCCAGGAAAGCGTGCGCAGCCTGGAACTGGCCAGCCACCCCATGGGCTGGATTGTCGCCAGCAACTCCATTTACAACCGCGAGTATTCAGGCATCGCTGATCTGGCTGGCGAGCGGATCATCACCTATTCGAAAAACTCCCATCCGCATCAGGAAGTACTCGCCCTGATGCAGGCCAATGGCGTGCTGACACCACGGTTGAACTGCGTGAACTCGGTGTCGGCGATTACCCGGCTGCTGCGCGACGGATTTGGCATTGGCGCGTTGCCGCCGGTGCTGGTGGCCGAGGAACTGGCGCGCGGCGAATTGACCTTGCTGGAAATCGATCAGCGACCACCCGACTTGCAGGTGGTGGTGTCGTGGCGAGTAGGTGTGGAGTGGGTCGAGGAGATTGTGGCGTTGTGTCAGCAGGTGCTGGAGGGGTATGCGCAGAAGGTGGGAGAGCGCTACATCGTCCTCTCCAGTTGATAGCATCCTGTGGCGAGGGGGCTTGCCCCCGTTGGGTTGCGAAGCAGCCCCAATACCCATCAACCAAATCATTCAGGTAAACCGCGGCTACCAATTCTACGACTGCTGCGCAGCCGAGCGGGGGCAAGCCCCCTCGCCACAGGAACCGCACGCTGTTACAACCCGCGCAGATCCCGCTCTTCGATCGGCCGGCTCTGGCGCAGACGCCTGCCGCCCAACACCACCCAGTCAATCAGACGGAACAGGCATTCGACCCCGAACGACAGCAGCAACGCCCCGCTCATACCCCAGGTCATCGCTTCGGGCGTCAGCAGGATCTGGTAGCTGTAGCCATTCCAGGTTTCCTTGCGGATATCCGGATCGGCGGCGAGCACCACTTGCAGGAAGCGGATGTACCACGGGCCCTGCATCGCCTGGAACTGCTTGTCCAAAGCCAGCTGGCGCGTCAGCAGGTTGCCCAGGCTGTCGGCGTCGCTGCGAAAAATCGGGTCTTCGCTGGCGCGGTAATGCGCGACCAGCGCCTGCATGTCACCCTTGAAGAACTGATTGGCAGTGTTCTGGAAGCCGCTCAGGCTGGCCTGTGCCTCGATCAGATGTGCTTCGACTCGCTTGGCGTAATCGTTGATGAACCCCGGCACCTGGACACCGATCAACAGGCCCGCCGCAAACAACACCAGCCGAAGATAACTGAGCAACATGCAAGGAGTCCTTATTCGGTCATGCCCTGACTGACGCATTCGCCGCGTCGCCACAGGCTCCATTGACCCGGTTCGTAGCGGGTCCAGGTTTCGTTTTCGGTCAGGGGTTCGGTGGCGATGACGGTGACCACATCGTTAGGCGTGGTTTCGGCCTGAAAATCGACGATCACGTCGACATCTTTCAAGCGCGCCGGGCCAAACGGGGCGCGACGGGTGATTTGCGCCAGCTTGGTCGAGCAATAGCAGAACAGCCAGTCGCCGTCGCTGAGCAGGCAATTGAACACGCCCTTGCTGCGGTATTCGGCGCAAGCAGCCACCAGGTCCGGCAGCAGTTCTTCGACCTCGACTGGTTCGGGGAACGCAGCACGTACACGGTTGAGCAAATCGCAGAACGCCGCTTCGCTGTCGGTATCACCCACGGGGCGGTAGAAACTGGCCGTTGGCTGAAAGTCAGCCAACTGGCCGTTATGGGCAAAACACCAGTTGCGTCCCCACAACTCACGGACGAACGGGTGGGTGTTGGACAAGCAGACCTTGCCGACGTTGGCCTGGCGGATGTGCCCGATCACCACTTCGCTCTTGATCGGATAGCGCTGCACCAGGTTCGCGACTTCCGACTCGCAGCTCGCCGCCGGGTCCTGGAACAACCGCAGCCCACGGCCTTCATAGAAGGCAATGCCCCAACCATCGCGGTGCGGGCCGGTGCGTCCGCCGCGCTGCATCAGCCCGGTGAAGCTGAACACGATATCGGTCGGGACATTGGCGCTCATGCCCAATAGCTCACACATGCTCGGACTCTCGCTCTATCGCAGGGGCAAGGTTACAGACGGGGTTCGACTCGCATCCGCTGAGGGTTGCTTGGCACGGGTGGACGACCGTAACGATCATCGCCGGCACCGCCGAATGGTTGATCATCCTCACGCTCGTCGGCGCGGACGGCGGCCTTGGTGGCAGCCTCACGCTCCTTGCGGGCGTTGGAAGCGCGTTCGATGGGGAAACGGATCGCCACCAGCACCAGATAGAAGCCGAACGCGATCATGCCGTACATGAACAGATCGGAAATCGCCCGCCAGGCGTTGTTGCCGACCTTGAACAGCAGGTCGAGCGCGGTAATGGCGATGGCCGGTGCGACCTTATCCTTGACCGGGTCAATGATGGTCGGGCTGAACAGCAGCACGGCCATCACCAGCCGCAGCGGCTCACGCAGCCAACGCCACATCCAGCGGGTCAAGCGCATCCACACCAACAGGCAGCCCAAAGCAGCAAAGGCGTAAAGGCCCCAAGCGATCAGATAGTCGTTCTCGGTCATGGTGTCCATGGCAAGGCAGGCAAAGAGGCGCTTATGATAACGGCTTTTCGCCCATCAGGCTGCATCAATGCCTTCGGTCAAGACACATAACCCTGTGGGAGTGAGCTTGTGTGGTGAAGGGGCTTGCCCCCGTTCGGCTGCGAAGCAGGCGCAATACAGACTCCGCGTGTTTGATTAAATACCGCTGTGACTGTTTTTAAGGCCGCTTTGCGACCCAACGGGGGCAAGCCCCCTCACCACACAAGCTCGCCAAACCTATTCCGTACACTGTTCGAGAGTCCTTCATGCCCCTATCCGCCAACATTCACGACGCTCCGATTGCCCACAAGGCTGAAGGCTCTGACCCGTATGCCTGGCTGCAAGAGCGCGATACCGATGCAGTGCTCGACTACCTGAAAGCCGAAAACAGCTATCAGGAAACACAAACCGCCGACCAGGCCGGGCTGCGCGAAACCCTGTTCGAAGAGATCAAGGGGCGGATTCTCGAAACCGATTTGTCCCTGCCCTCGCCGTGGGGACCGTACCTGTACTACACCCGCACCACGGCGGGCGATGAGTACGCCCGGCACTACCGCTGCCCGCGTCCGGCCGATGACAGCCTGACCCTCGACGAAAGCCGCGAACAACTGCTGCTGGACCCCAACGAATTGGCCAACGGCGGTTTCTTTTCGCTCGGGGCGTTCAGCATCAGCCCGGATCATCAACGCCTGGCCTACAGCGTCGACTCCAGTGGCGATGAGATTTACACGCTGTTCGTGAAGGAATTGTCCGACGGTCGCGTCAGCGAGCTGGAATTCCAGGACTGTGACGGCAGCATGACCTGGGCCAACGACAGCCTGACGCTGTTCTTTGGCGAACTGGACGACACCCATCGCCCACACAAGCTGTATCGCTATCGCCTGGATGGCACCGCGGCCGAAGAAGTGTTCCATGAGCCGGACGGTCGCTTCTTCATGCATTGCTACCGTTCAAGCTCCGAGCAGCAATTGCTGCTGTCCGTGGGCAGCAAGACCACCAGCGAAGTCTGGGTCCTCGATGCCTCCCGGCCCCAGCAGGCGTTTACCTGCCTGGCGCCACGGGTTGACGATCATGAGTACGACGTGGACCACGGCGTACTCGACGGTCAATGGACCTGGTTCATTCGCAGCAACCGTGACGGCATCAATTTCGCCTTGTACACGGCCATCGATACCGGCGTGGCGCCCACCGAAGACGATTGGCAGAACCTGATCCCCCACAGCGACACGGTGATGATCGACGGCATCAGCCTGAACACCGGGGCCATGACCCTCAGCCTACGGGTTGGCGGTTTGCCAATCATTGAGGTTCACCCGCAAGGCCTGGCGCCTTATCGCGTGCAACTGCCGGATGCGGCCTACAGCCTGCACGTGCAAAACAGCCTGGAGTTCGAAAGCGAGCGGATTCGCCTGCGATACGAAGCGCTGAACCGCCCCGCGCAAATCCGTCAGCTTGAACTGGCGACCGGCGAGCAGAAAGTCCTCAAGCAAACCCCGGTACTCGGCCCGTTCGATGCCGACGCCTATGTCAGCCAGCGCCTGTGGGCCACTGCGCCGGATGGCACGCAAGTACCGATCAGCCTGGTGATCAAGCGCGCAGACCTCGGCAAGCCCGTGCCGCTGTACCTCTACGGCTATGGCGCCTATGGCGAAAGCCTCGACCCATGGTTTTCCCATGCGCGTCTGAGCCTGCTGGATCGCGGCATGGCGTTTGCCATTGCCCACGTGCGCGGCGGTGGCGAACTGGGGGAAGCCTGGTATCGCGCCGGCAAGCAGGAACACAAGCACAACACCTTCAGCGACTTCATCGCCTGCGCCGAACACCTGATCGCCCAAGGCTTCACCTCTGCCCCGCAGCTGGCGATCAGCGGCGGCAGCGCCGGTGGCTTGCTGATCGGCGCGGTGCTCAATCAACGGCCAGAGCTGTTTGGCGCCGCCATCGCCGAAGTGCCGTTCGTCGACGTACTCAACACCATGCTCGACCCTGACCTGCCATTGACCGTCACGGAATACGACGAGTGGGGCAACCCTGAAGAACCGGAGGTCCATGATCGGATCAAGGCCTACGCGCCGTACGAAAACGTCAGCGCGCAGGCTTATCCGGCGACCCTGGTGATCGCTGGCTACAACGACAGCCGCGTGCAGTATTGGGAAGCCGCCAAGTGGGTGGCGAAGTTGCGCGCGACCAAGACCGACAGCAATCCACTATTGCTCAAGACTGAACTGGGTGCCGGGCATGGCGGGATGAGCGGTCGATATCAGGGATTGCGTGACGTAGCACTCGAATATGCGTTTTTGTTCAAGGTCTTGGCCATTGCCTGAGGAACTTGGCACGGTGTGCCGGTCTGAACTCCGCACACCCTTGGCCGATACAACCCGTATCCCTTGTAGGAGCAAGCTTTTGTGGCGAGGGGGCTTGCCCCCGTTGGGTTGCGAAGCAGCCCCAAAATCTCTGATACACCAAAGATCTTGTGAGTGCTACGCACTCAAACGGGGGCAAGCCCCCTCGCCACAGGCCCGCTCCCACAAGGGATTTGCGGTGAATTCAAGTCAGCAACAATCACAATAAAGACCGTGACGACATGTCTGAATCAACCTTTCTGAACAACGAAATTCGCGACTGGCTGATGGATTGCGGCCTGTTCAATCAATTGCTGCCGGCGGACTTCGCGGCGGCGTCGGGCTATTTCAGCATCAGTACCATTGCCCAGGGCGAGGAAATCTTCCAGGAGGGTGATGCCGGCAGCTTCATGTGCATCATCCACACCGGTCAAGTGGCGGTGCAGAAAACCACCGCTGACGGGCAACGGGTCACCATCGCCACCTTGCGCAGCGGCCGCTCGTTCGGCGAGATGGCCGTGCTCGATGGCGAGCGGCGTTCGGCCAGTTGCGTGGCCGCGAGCAATTGCCAGTTGCTCAACCTGGGCAAGGACTCGCTGGAAAAGATGCTCAATGACGCACCGAGAATCGCCGCCAAGATCATCCGCGCCCTCGCCGTATCCCTGTCCAAACGCCTGCGCATGGCCGACGGTCAGTTGCTTTCGCAGCAGGTCTAGCCGCCCGGAGACTTGGGTTTGGGCGGGTTCGGCTCAATCCCCGGCACGGGCTGGTCCTTGGTCGGCGGGCTCGGCATTTCAATCGGCACCAACGGCGGACCGCTACTGCCAGGGCCGACTTTAGGCAACGGCGCCGGGCTGATCTGCGGGTACGGCGTGGGCGTCGCGGTGCCGGGTGATCCGGGCATCGGCGCGGGGCTGACGGGAATCGATTGTAACTGTTGGGCCTGCGCTGCAGTTATCGAGAGCGCGGCCAGGGCAATGACCGTTAGAATGGTGCGCTTCATCAATGGCTCCGTTGGCCTTGTCGTCATAAACAGGCTACTCCCAACTGCGTCTGTTTGCCCTCCCGAGTTCTGCCAATTTTCTTCAAGTGAGCCCCATGAAACGTTTCGTTCTGCTGGACACCACCCCCATTCCTGAAAACGGCGGTGCCCTGTGCCTGTTCGAATATGGCGAGGATTTCGTCATCAAGATCCAGGGTGGCGATGGCGGACAATTGATGAACACGCGCATGCACGGCTCCGAAGATGCCCTGGCCGAGATCCCGTGTCGCAAGGTCGCCGGCCGACCGAATTCACGGGTGCTGATCGGCGGCCTAGGCATGGGCTTCACCCTCGCTTCGGCGCTCAAGCACCTGGGCAAAACCGCCGAAGTGGTGGTCGCCGAACTGGTCCCCGGTGTCGTTGAGTGGAACCGTGGACCGCTGGGCGAGAAGGCTGGCAACCCGCTGCTCGACCCGCGGACGGTGATTCGCATGGAGGACGTGGCCAAAGTCCTGCAAGCCGAACCCCAGGGCTTCGATGCCATCATGCTCGACGTCGACAACGGCCCCGAAGGCCTGACCCAGAAAGCCAACAGCTGGCTGTATTCCGCTGGCGGCCTGAGCGCCTGCGCCAAGGCCCTGAGACCAAAAGGCGTGCTGGCCGTCTGGTCGGCCAGCGCTGACCGGCAATTTTCCGACAAACTGAAGAAAGCCGGGTTCAAGGCCGAGGAAGTGCAGGTCTTCGCCCACGGCAACAAGGGCACCCGCCACACCATCTGGATTGCCGAGAAGCTCAAGGGCTAGGCTAAACTTCACCCTATAACCGTCATTAGTCATTCTGCAAAGGTGAACCCATGAGTTCGTCCACCCCGACCAACACTTCGAAGCTGGATCGCATCCTCGCCGACAACCAGCGCGACAAGGAAATGGGCTACCGCGACAAGGCCCTGAAGATGTACCCGCACGTCTGTGGCCGCTGCGCCCGTGAATTCTCCGGCAAGCGCCTGAGCGAACTGACCGTGCACCACCGCGACCACAACCACGACAACAACCCGCAGGACGGCTCGAACTGGGAGCTGTTGTGCCTGTACTGCCACGATAACGAACACTCGCGGTATACCGACCAGCAGTATTTCGGCGAAGGCTCGTTGAGCACGCCGAAAATTGCCAAGGCCACGCATAACCCGTTTGCGGCGCTCGCGGGCCTCATGAAAAAAGAAGACTGAAGATCTTCAGCGCCTGAACTGGCCTCATCGCGAGCAAGCTCGCTCCCACAGGTTCTCTGGTGTACACAAAATTTGTGAACGACGGAGACCTCTGTGGGAGCGAGCTTGCTCGCGATAGCAATCGCTCAGACACCGCCAATCTCAAACCGAACACCCCCGCCCCAATCCCCGTATAATCGCGCTTTTTTCCCGAAAGGCACCCCGCTCGTGGCAGACAAACGGTACAGCTGCATTGGTTTGTATAACCCCAAATCACCGGAGAACGTCGGTTCGGTGATGCGCGCCGCTGGCTGTTATGGCGTGGCGTCGGTGTTCTACACCGGCAAGCGCTATGAGCGCGCCGCCGACTTCGTCACCGATACCAAGCGCGTGCACTACGACATCCCGCTGATCGGCATCGACGACCTGAAGAAAATCCTGCCGCTCAATTGTGTGCCCGTCGCCGTGGAACTGGTCGAAGGTGCCCGCCCGTTGCCCGAATACACCCACCCGGATCGTGCGCTCTACATCTTCGGCCCGGAAGACGGATCGCTGGATAAAGAGATTCGCGACTGGTGCGAAGACGTGGTCTACATTCCGACCACCGGTTGCATGAACCTGGCCGCCACGGTCAACGTCGTGCTCTACGACCGCATGGCCAAGGGGCTCAATACCCGCTCCGGGCCAAAATTCCGCTGAATCGCCGCACATACGATTGAACAAGCAGCCTGCCCAGGCAGTCAGCTTATCTATCGATCACTGAAGCCTGGAGACAGACCATGAGCGAACTCAAACGCGTCGAGCGTATCGAATCCACCCCGTTCCAGAGCCCCTCCGAACAGAACGTGCAAGGCTGGGAACGCATCGGTTCCCTGGCCGGCGGCGTGGTGATGGTCGGCAAGGGCCTGCGGCGTGGCGGGATCTTCGGCCTGATCCAGGTGGCCATCGGCGGCGTGGCCTTGGCGCGCGGTATCACCGGCCACAGCTCGGCGAAAAGCCTGCTGGAGAAAGGCCGTCAGGACATGGACAACGTGCGGGCGAAAATCCAGCGGGCGGGTGAAGAACTGAGCCAGTTGAAGGCCAATGCCGAGGCGGCGACCGTGACCGGCAATGATTCTTTGAAGTCGCCGAAAGCCGGGGTTTGATCCTGGATTTGCGTTGAAGCCACTGGCCTCATCGCTGGCAAGCCAGCTCCTACATCGATTTTGTGAACGCCACGGATCAAATGTAGGAGCTGGCTTGCCAGCGATAGCGGACTTATTGAATCAACTCGGTACTGAGTACCTTTGAAGAACCACCGATCACGCTCTCACTGAGCTGAACAAACGCCTGGGTATCGATATCCCCCAGCCGCATTGCCCCCTGCAACACGTCGTCCAGTGACCGCTTGTTATGGGTTTTCAGGCGAATCTCGCCGTCCAGCTCCTGCAACAACACCACCGCCCTGGCCACCTGCGCCGGGCTGACCTGCTTGCCGCGCAGCGTGGTGACTTTCTGGCTGTCCCTGACCAGCTTGCCGTGCAGGCTCTCGTAGCGCTCATCACTCATGCCGCCGGCCCGGCGCACCAGTTCGATGGCGTAATACTCGGCAAAACCTTCACTGATCCAGTCGCTGCGCTGGGTGCCGTTGATCCGTCCGAACACCTGGGCCAACTCACGGACCAACGCACTGGTGCCGCTTTCGCTGACCAGCGGCAGGTGACTGTTGAGATAGATCGACTCGTGCGCCGACTGGCTGCCGCGCCACATTAGATCATTGGCCCCGACGATCAACAGCTTGCCGGGGTGGCGCGGATACAGCGCCTGCAGTTGCGGCCAGACGAAGGTCAGCAGGGTCAGTGCATCCATACGGCGCATCCCCTGCCCCAACGGCGAGGTGACGGTGACTTCGGTCTCGCCCAGACGAGTCCGGCGGCTGCCAAGCTGACCGGCGAGCATCCAGCCCGTGGGCCGGTCGAACAGTCGGGAGGGGTTATCGATACGGAATTTGTTCTTGGCGATTCGTGGCCAGGCGGTTTCAACGCTTTTCCAGCCACCGGGCAGCTCGAATTCAAGGCGTGAAACCAGTTCAGTGCCGTCCTGTTGATCGAGTTTGGCCGCAGGCACCAGATCGTCGCCGCGCATCAACGCCCAGTTTGGCGTCATGCGCGTGTCGAAGCTGCCGTTCTTGCGCCCGTGGCTGATTTTCACGCGGTAGGTCAGGCTGGCCTTGTCGGCAGTCGGACGCCAGACACCGCGCGCCGCTTTGCCGGGGGGCAGTTGCCATTGGCCGTCAGCCTTGAAATCGCTGTAATGGCTGCCGTCGCCGAGGTTGAAGTCCAGGCTGCGTACCGCCGAACCCTGGGCGAGCGTCAGGCGCACTTCGGCCTGATCGCTCTGCGGCAACAGGCGCACGTGATAATCCAGATTGACCTTGTTCGCTGCCCATACGGGCGAACTCACCGCCAGTAATCCAGCGACCCACGCCTGCCGCCATCCCACAGCCATACACACTCCTTCGTGAAAGGTTAATCCTCAGGCAGTCAACCCGCGCGGAAAATCAGGTGATCTTCCCAATCATCTTCCGGCACGCTGCCCTCGGCGAGCATGCGCCCGGACTGGGAAATCCGCTCGTGATGCACGGCATCGCGATCACCGCACACCAGGTGATGCCACAACGGCAGGTCCTTGCCTTCACTGACCAGGCGATAGCCACAGGTCGGCGGCAGCCATTTGAATTCGTCGGCCTTGCCCGGCGTGAGCTGGATACAGTCCGGCACAGAGTCACGGCGGTTAGGATAGTCCGTGCACTGGCAGGTTTTCAGGTCCAGCAGCTTGCAGGCGATGCGCGTGTAATAAACGCTGTTGTCGTCTTCGTCTTCAAGCTTTTGCAGGCAACACAATCCACAGCCATCGCACAGCGACTCCCATTCCTCCTGATCGAGTTGATCGAGGGTTTTGCGTATCCAGAACGGTTCTACTTTGGCGGCCATGGTTCGAGCATCGACATCAGGTGGTGAAAAGGCCGCCAGTTTAGTGCCCGAAGCCCCTTGGGCCAAGCATTGGCGACTGTCGGTAGAACGGGCTTGTCAGTTTTTGCGCTGACAAGTAGCTTTGCCAATCGCAAGGAGCCAGACCTGCGTGCCATTAACGCTCAACCGCGTTGCATTACGGTGAACTGCCACGGCTCTCGAAAAACCTCACGGCCCGGCCCAACTGTGCCCACAGTTTTCGGACGACCCTCACTTTCAAACGTAGCAAGGAATCTCTTGATGAGTGCCAACCCACGCGTTGCCGATTACGCCATTCACCCACAGTTCACCGATCGCTGGTCGCCCCGCGCCTTCACTGGCGAAACGATCCCGGAGCAAACCCTGCTGAGCTTCTTCGAAGCCGCGCGCTGGGCACCCTCGGCCTACAACTCGCAACCCTGGCGCTTTCTTTACGCACGTCGCGACACGCCGAACTGGGAGCGTTACCTGGGCCTGCTCAATGAATTCAACCGCAGCTGGGCGCAACATGCTTCGGCCCTGGTGATCGTGATTTCGAAAACCACCTTTGCCGTGCCTGGCGCCACCGAAGAAACCCCGGCCCTGTGGCACACCTTCGACACCGGTTCGGCCTGGGGCCATCTGGCCTTGCAAGCAAGCCTGAGCGGCTGGCACACCCACGGCATGGCCGGTTTCGACCAGGAACTGACCCGCAAGGAGCTGAACATTCCGGAAGGCTACGCCCTGCACGCCGCCGTCGCGGTGGGCAAGCTGGGGGACAAGGCGAGTCTGGCGGATTACCTGCAAGCCCGTGAAGAACCCAGCCCGCGTCGTCCGTTGAGCGAGCTGGCGGCTGAAGGTGACTTCACCCTCTAAGCCACTGCAAAAAACATTGTGGGAGCGAGCAAGCTCGCTCCCACAGGTTTGGTGCACCAGGCAGAATCAGTGGTGAATCAATACCCGCGATCGAAATCCACTTCCCCGCGCAACGCTTCTCCTGCCTGATACGCCCGCAGGTTTTCGACAAACAGCTTCACCATCAGCGACGGCGAGGTCGGTGCCGAGCTGTGGCCGGTCAGCAACAGGCCCCAGGCGGTCCAGAATGGATGTCGTTGCGGCAATGGCTCCTGACGGCACACGTCGATCACCGCGCCCGCCAGATGCCCTTCCTTCAAGGCTTCCACCAGATCAGCATCGACCACCGCCACACCGCGCCCGGCGTTGATGAACAACCCGGTCGGCTTGAATTGCTTGAACAGCGCCGCGTCGTAGATATCGTGGGTGTCCGGCGTGTTCGGCAACAGATTGACCACGTAATCGACCTCACCCACCAGCCGTGGCAGATCCGCCAGTGAACCGACTTCGATAAACGGTGCCTGCTCCCGCGCGCTGCTGGCAACGCCATACAGCTCGACGCCAAACGGCACGAGGAACTGCGCGACACTTTGACCGATATCGCCCGTGCCGACGATCAGCACCTTGCGCCCCGCCAGGCTCTGGCCATGGCGACTGTCCCATTTGCGCTCGACCTGGCTAACCAGCCGCGCCAGTACTTCACGTTCGTGACCGAGCATATAGGTGAGCACGTACTCGGCCATGACCTGGCCGAAGATGCCGACGGCACGCGTCAGCCGATAGTGCCGCGGCAAGCCGTCGGCCAGCAGCGGCGTAATGCCGGCCCAGGTCGATTGCAGCCATTGCGGTTGATGGCCCTGGCGTAACAGGGTCGCCAGCAAATCAGGCTGGCCGAGCCACACCGGACAGTCGGCGGCCTGACTGGCCAGCTCGGCGGAATCACCGCTGGTCAGCACCTCCAGGTCCGGTGCCGCCTCGCGCAACAGTTGGGCGTACACAGGGTGGTCGTGTTCAGCAATCAGGACGCGCATGCTTCAAACCTTTCAAAAACGGTGCAGACGACAGCCGACAGAGTGGTGCTCCGTCGATGCTGCCATCGCAAAAATCAATCAGTGTTTCATTACCATTCTGAACAGAACCTGTCTGCCGCTCACACCGGATCGTTGCGACGCAACAATTCTTCCGGCAAGTGCTCGATGTACTCGTCTTCGGCAGGCGGCATTTGCAGGTGATAACCCTGTTTGTCGAGGTTTTCCAGTACGACCGCGATGTCCTCGCGCGACAGCTTGCGCTCGGGGGTCAGCACCAGGTCGAACGCGTGGATGGCCTTGCCGAAGGCTGCCATCAGGGGATCCGGCACGCGCTCCAGAGCATCGCTCTTGAGCACGTACAGGTACATTTCGTTTCTCTTCGAGCTGCGGTAGATGGAACAAATACGTTTCAAGGCTGTTCTCCGGCGGTGGCCAGGCTGTCGAGCAGCGCCTGGCCCATCAATTCGCGGCGCCAGCCACGCAGCGAATCAGGCAATTGGTAGGGACCATTGGGGAAGCCGCTCTTGAGCAGCGCTTCCAGGGTTTTCTTGCGCAGCATCAGTTCCGGCGCGATGTTCAGGCGCTCGGCCTCGGCCTGGCCAATGGCCTTCAGTTGCTTGAGCAACGCGGCGGCATCCACTGGCAGCGGCTCCGGCACGGCTGGTGGCCATTGATCAGGCGACACACTGCCAGAGCGCTTGATCAGATCAAGCAGAAACTCGCCGTCCTGACGCACGGTACGCGGGTGCATGTCTTCGATTTTCGCCAGGGCACCAAGGTTATCCGGTTGCGTACGCGCCAGCGGCCACAACGAATGTTCGCGGACAATCCGGTTGCGCGGCAGGTCACGAGCCCGGGCTTCCTTTTCGCGCCAGGCGCAGAGTTCACGCAAAACCGCGAGTTGGGCGCGAGACAGCTTCCAGGCCAGCTTGGCATCGCGATAGACCTCGTACGGATCGATCTCGCGGCGCAGGTTGGCCACCAATTCGGCGCCATCTTCCAGGACCCAGGCGTACTTGTCGTCAGACAGCTTTGGACGCAGCCTTACAAAGACTTCAGCCAAATGCACAGCGTCCTCGGCGGCATAGCTGATCTGCGTTTCGGAAAGCGGGCGCTGCAGCCAGTCGGAACGGGTTTCACCCTTGGGCAGTTCGATGCCAAGCACTTCCTGCACCAGCCGCGAATAGCCCATGGAAAAACCGAGGTTCAGGTAAGCGGCGGCCAGTTGGGTATCGAACAGTGGCGCCGGCAGGCTGCCAGTCAGGCGTAGCAGGACTTCGAGGTCTTCGCTGCAAGCGTGGACAACTTTGACCACGGCCGGGTTTTCCAGCAATGCGGCCAATGGTTGCCAGTTGTCGATGGTCAGCGGGTCAATCAGGTAGGCGCGTTCGCCATCGCCGACCTGCAGCAGACCAGCGATCGGGTAGAAGGTGTCGACCCGCATGAATTCGGTGTCGAGGGCAACGAATGGCAGCTGCTGCCACTCGGCACACAACCGTCCGAGGCTATCGTTGTCGCGAATCCAGTGAATATCGATGGCCACACGGCTCTCCCTTGAAGAATGGCGCGCAGTATATATCGCCCCCGGCGATTTCCGCGCATCCACTGAACAAGAGCGTTAGCGAAAATTACTGCGTGACATGAAGAATAGTCCTACAACGTCGCGCTAGCTGGTCTTACCCAGCACGTAGATCCGCATCCGCGCGCAACCGGGGAAAAAGTCCTGATGACTGAGCAAACGGAAACCCGCCTGCCTGAACTCGCTTTCCACCTCGGTCTTGCTCGGCAATGGCCCTTCCGTCCCAGAACCCGCGCTCTGGAAACGACCGTCAAGGCGCACCGCGACCATCACCGTATCGCGACTGACCCGGTAAAACTCGCCCAGCATCGCCAGACGATGTTCCGGGTTGGTGAGGTGCTGAAACAGTTGCATGCAAAAAATGCAGTCAACCGCGTTCTCCGACAAGCCAATCGTGAACGCGGAGCTTTGAAAGGTCTTGACCCGCTTCAACAGACTCTGCGGGTGGTGTGTGAGGGCATGATCGAGGATGTCCTGGGACGGATCCGTCGCCAGGATCACCCGATTGGCATGTTCGGCCAGCACTGGCCAAAAACGCCCCACACCGCAAGCCACATCGAGGATCAGCCCCGGTTCGCCAGCGACCTTGAGTGCATTGCGCACCAAGCGCTCCTCACGCCAGAGCACCAGACGCCCGGTCAGGCCAGGCGCTTGCGGCTGAAGGCAGGCGCGCGCGTGTTCCTGATCGTAGCGCTGGGCAATCTCAAGCTCGATGGCGGATGGGGGCTGAGCGGACATGTGCAATGGCTCTTGATAAAGGTTCTACAGGCCGCGGATCGGCGGCCGCCGCGTGAAACAAAATCGGAGCAATCAATCTTTGGCCAACACACCGTCGACCAGCGGACCACGACATCCGGCAAACATGTCCAGATCCTGGTTGTAGACCTTGCTGTTGACCTCCAGCAGCCCAAGCATCGAATGGAACAGGTTGTCCTGGCTCAGGGGCTTTTCACGACTCTGTTGCAGGCAGTGGGTATCTACCGCAAACGACTTTTTATAGCTGTCGGAGAACCAGGCAAACATCGCCACATGCTTTTGCTGCTCCGGTGCCAGCATGTAAGGCGTGCCGTGGAGGAACAAGTTGTACTCACCCAGGGATTCGCCGTGGTCCGACAGGTACAGCATCGCGGTATCCACTTTTTCCTGATTGCTGCGCAACAGATCGATCAAGGTCGACAGCACATGATCGGTATACACCAGGGTGTTGTCGTAGCCGTTGACGATACTTTCGCGACTGCAATTGTTCAGGGCATTACTTTCGCAAACCGGGGTGAAGTGCTCGAACTCTTTCGGATAACGCTTGAAGTACTCCGGACCGTGGCTGCCCATCTGGTGCAATACCAATACCGTGTCCTTGTCCAGGGTATCGATGAAATGTTGCAGCCCTTGCAGGAGGATTTCGTCGCGGCATTCACTGTTGGCGCACAGCGCCGGATCTTTCAGATTGCTGACATCGTCAACGGTGACGCGATCGCACGTACCTTTGCAGCCTGACTGGTTGTCGCGCCAGATCACGTCGATACCTGCACGCTTGAGCACATCCAGCAGGCCTTCTTCGTTCTTTGCCTTGCTGGCGTTGTAGTCCTTGCGCCCCATATTGGAGAACATGCAAGGCACCGAGACGGCAGTTTCAGTACCGCATGAGTGCACATCGGTGAAGGCGATCAGGCCGTCTTCCTTACTCAGTTTCGGCGTGGTGTCGCGGCTATAGCCAAGGATGCCGAAGTTCTCCGCCCGGGCACTTTCACCCACGACAAGAACAGTCAGGGATTTGCGCCCGTGAGTTTGCCAGGCCGGATTGCGCTGGGCATCTTCACCGATTTTGACAAAGGGCTGCCGTGCAGTCGCTACTTTCTCGCGCAAGAGACCCGCCGAGGCACCAATGTAGTTGCTTGGCACCACCATCAAGCGCAATTCGTGATGATTGCGAAACAGTGAAGACAGGCCTTGATAGTTAACCAATGCAACACCACCGATCACCGCCACCGAAGCAAAAGTCACCAGAACTTTACTGAGCAGTTCACGGTGCCAACGCCGATAACTAATCGGAGTCTTCCACAACAGCCAAGACGGTAAAACACCAAGCAACACAATATAAACAAACAACTTGAGCGACAGTAAGTCGCGAACTTCCGTGGCATTGGTTTCAGCGAAGTTACGCAACATGCCGGTGTCGATCAGAACACCATACTGACTCATGAAATACGCCACGCCCGCGCTGATCATGAACAGCAGGATCAGGACCGGTTTGAGCACCGGCCGGAATGCCAGCAGCGTCAGTACAATGTTGAAGGCCGCGCAGATCATCACCCCGAAAGCCACGCGCATGACGATGCCTTTACCATCGGATGCGGTGATTTCAAACAGGTGCTGCCAAAGTACAAAATTGAAGCCAACTAACAAAAATGCGCTGGCAATCAGTGTCACCCATTCTGGGCGCACGGCTTTAATCTTAAGCATGAGGTTCGGCGGGTCCTGAAAAGAAGTGTCTTCGGCAAATGTGAAAATTTCATTTACCGAGACAGTTCTAATTTTAGGTAGCCAACCATCAATTTTTTGTGAAAAAGAAGCCAACAATTAGTTGGCTTACAAGACCAGCCTGAAACTTTCAGAGTATTTGAGAATAGTTCAGCTTCGATTCAGTTCTCAATCAAGCCTGGTGCAAATACCAGCGCCAGTCCTGCTCTCCGACCTCACCCATGAATTGGCGATACTCAGCGCGCTTCACCGCCAGGTAGACACCAAGGAATTCGCCGCCGAAGGCCTCCCTGGCCCAACTGGAACCCTCCAGCGAGCGCAATGTGGTCAGCCAGTCTGTCGGCAACAGTTTCGCAGCCTGGGCGTAACCATTGCCTTCCACCGGCGCACCAGGGTCGAGTTGTTCGCGGATACCGCGATGAATACCGGCCAGAATCGCCGCGGCCGCCAGATAGGGGTTGGCATCCGCGCCACAAATTCGATGCTCGATATGCCGGGAATACGCCGGCCCGCCGGGTACGCGCAAACTCACGGTGCGATTGTCCACGCCCCAGGTGGCCGCCAGAGGCGCATAACTGTTGGCCTGGAATCGACGGTAGGAGTTGGCGTTCGGGCAGAACAGCAGCAGCGAATCGAGCAAGGTACTGAGCATGCCTGCGACAGCCTGCTTGAGCAGCGGCGTGCCATCCGGGGCTTCACTGGCAAAGAGGTTGTTGCCGTCCTTGTCCGCCAGGCTCACGTGCATGTGCATCCCGGTGCCGGCCAGGTCATCGAAAGGCTTGGCCATGAAGCACGCTGTCATGCCGTGCTTGTGCGCCACACCTTTGACCAAGCGCTTGTAGCGCACCGCTTCGTCCATCGCCTGCAGCGCGTCGGTGCGGTGTTCCAGGGTAATTTCCACCTGCCCCGGCGCGTATTCGGAAATGGCCGTGCGCGCCGGAATCCCCTGAAGCTTGCAGGCGGTATAGAGATCGGCCAGGAACGGTTCGATCTGCTCAAGCTCACGCAAACCATAGACCTGAGTGCCGCGCGGACGCCCGCCATCGACATCCCGTGCCGGTTGAGGGCGGCCATTGCTGTCGCGTTGCTGATCCAGCAGATAGAACTCCAATTCCGCTGCCATGACCGGGTAATAGCCGTCAGCCTGCAAACCTTCGATGACTTTCGCCAGCAAATGACGGGGGTCGGCAATGGTGGCGGGCATTCCCTCCGACGGGTGCATGCTGACCTGCACGGCCGCAGTCGGAATCAGGCGCCACGGCATACGCGTGAGGCTGCCGCTGATCGGGTAGGCCCGGCAGTCGATATCACCGACATCCCAGACCAGCCCGGAGTTTTCCACGTCATCGCCATTGATGGTCAGGCCGAGGATGGTGCTCGGCAACGGCCGCCCGCTCTCATACACCGCCAGCAACTCGTCACGATGCAGCAACTTGCCCCGCGGTACTCCGTTGTTGTCGAGGATGAACAACTCGAACATTTCAATGTCCGGGTTCTGCTCCAGAAAGGTCAGGGCTTCTTGCTGGGTGGCAAACGAGGTCGGGGCACTACTCATGGGAATTCTCTTTTTCCGCGTCAGACGGGTACGCAAAAGCACCCGCACTTTAATCCCGGCCTCAACCGGAACATGTAGGGACAATCAGCAGAAAAAGCAGGAATCCGGCGGGCGCGCATGGCGGCAATGCCAAAGCGCCCAGAAGGCCAGTTCAGAAGGAAGTGCAGAGAGGTTTGGCGCGGTGGCGGGCGTGAACCGACGACCAAGGCTCGACGTTCGAGCGTCGGTGGATGCCTTGAGGTGGATTACGACTGGCCAACCGTCCATAGAGAGAACCGCAGAAAACAGATGACCCGCAGCGTCACACGATGGGTTGAGTCGTTAAATCAGGATTTGAAGAACCTTGGATGTGGTCTGGCTAAACATTTGGCTGTTGGGTGGTGCCTCTGTGGGAGCAATTTGTATTTGAATTCTAAATACCACCCCAGACTTTCTGATTTGTGCCCTTCAGGTCTCGCGCGCCTAATCGGCCCCCTATTGTTCAAGGTCCGATCATGGAAAACACCCGAGTCACTTCCCGCCCTGCCCTTTGGTTTCTGTTCAGCATTGTCCTGGTTGCCCTGAACCTGCGCCCTTCAATGGCCGCTGTCGGGCCGCTGCTCTCGGCGATTCGCGACGACATCCCGCTGAGCTTCAGCCTGGCCTCATTGCTGACTATGTTGCCGGTGATGGCCATGGGACTGGCGATGTTTGTCGGCCTGCGCGTCAGCCAGCGATTCGGCGATCAACGCACAGTGGTGTTCTCCTTGCTGATTATCGGCGTGGCCACGGTCTCGCGGTTGTTCCTCGATTCAGCCACGCAGTTGCTCCTCAGTGCGGTGCTGGCAGGTATCGGGATCGCCCTGATCCAGGCCCTGATGCCAGCGCTGATCAAATCCCGCTTCAGCGACCACGTTGCCCTGTGCATGGGGCTCTACGTCACGTCGATCATGGGCGGTGCCGCCATTGGCGCTGCCTTTGCGCCACTGGTGATGGAGCATACCGGCAACTGGCGTATGGGCCTGGCGATCTGGGCGGTTCTCGCCGTGTTGGCATTGCTGTTTTGGAGTACCCAACGGGCGCAGATGCCGACACAGAATTCAAAGGCTTCCAGTAATGGCTCGTTCTTCGCCAATTCCCGCGCATGGTTACTCGCGATCTTCTTTGGCCTGGGCACGGCGTCCTACACCTGTGTCCTCGCCTGGCTGGCGCCGTACTACGTGGAAAAAGGCTGGAGCGAACAGCAAGCCGGATTGCTGCTCGGATTTCTGACCGCAATGGAAGTGCTGTCGGGTCTGCTGACCCCTGTCATCGCCAATCGCAGCCGCGACCGCCGCGTCGTACTGATGGTATTGCTGACACTGATCATCGCCGGTTTCTGCGGACTGATTCTGAGCCCGCAGCATCTGAGCCTGATGTGGCCATGCCTGCTGGGCCTGGGCATTGGCGGCCTGTTCCCGATGAGTCTGATCGTATCGCTGGATCACCTGGACAACCCCTTGCGCGCCGGTGGCCTGACCGCGTTCGTGCAAGGCATCGGCTACCTGATCGCCGGCCTGTCGCCGCTGCTGGCGGGAATAATCCGCGACCAGCTTGGCAGCTTTGAATGGGCCTGGTGGTCGCTGACGGCAGTCATGGCGCTGATGATGCTGATGGTTTTGCGTTTCAACCCAAGGCACTACACCCGCCACATCCATTGACCCGGAGCCTTCCATGAAAACCACCGGTTTCGCCATCGCTCACGCCAGCATGCTGCTTTGGGCCTTGTTGATCGCCGCATCGTTTTCCGCAGCGGCGCAAGTCAGCCAGGCCATCGACCCAATCCTGCTGACCGGTTTGCGCCTGCTGTTTTGCGCATTGGTGTTTCTGCCGCTGTTGCTGCTTAAAGGCGACACCGTGATGACCACCCGCGGACTGCTGGGCCACGCTGTGCTCGGCCTGCTGCTGGCGCTGTACTTCGGCTCGCTGTTCGAAGCATTGCGCTACACCTCGGCCGTCAACACCGGGACGATGTTCACGCTAGTGCCACTGATGACCCTGGGTTTCGAAGCCGTGCTGACACCGGACAGCCGCCTGAAGCAACGGATTGTGCCGATGCTGCTCGCCGCTGCCGGGGCAGTGTTGCTGATCATGAAAGGCACCGACCCCGGCGAGTTGCCATCGCCGTACGCACTGACGGTGTACGGCATCGGTTGCCTGGCGATGGCACTCTACGCCCCTCTCAGCCAGCGTCTGAAAGCCAACAGCCTCAAGGGGCGCGGGCCAGTACCCATGACGTTCTGGAACATGCTGTTCGGCGCGCAGTTCCTGCTGGTGTTCTGCGGGTTCAGTGGCGGTTGGCGCTCGGCATCGTTACTGACGCTCAAGGATTTCTACTGGCTGATGTACCTGGCGGTGTTCGCTACCCTGGCGACGTTTTGGCTGCTGCATCGGGCCATCGGCGTGATCGCGCCGTCCTCGGTGATTTCCTACATCTATCTGAGTACGTTGTTCATCACCTTGTTTCACTGGTTTTGGGGGCGCCAGATGCCGCTTCCGCTGGAGTTGGCCGGCGCGGGACTGGTGGGTATCGGCATGTTCGCGCTATTGATGTCCAGCCGCCGCGCCGTGTTGGCGATGGTCCAGAGCTGAAAGGTCCTTGGGCGAAACTTCCTGCGAGGCATTTTCCCTGCTCTCTCATTCCGCTAGGATCATTCGCTCACCCTTGCACACGGTCAGCGCAAGGGGCGCAGCGAGACGCAATGGATGCTGAACAGTAATTCGCTTAGAAAACTCGACATGCAGGACCTCTTGGTGTTCGTCGCCGTGTATGAGCAGAGCAGCGTCACCGGCGTGTCCGAGACGCTTTGCGTCAGCCAGTCCACGGTGAGTTACTGCCTGAAAAAACTGCGCACTATTTTCGAGGACGAGCTGTTCATCAATACCCGTACCGGCGGCATGCAGCCCACCGGCAAGGCTGGCGCGATGTACCCCCACGCGCTGAAAATCCTCGAAAGCATCAACCTGTGTCACGCCAGCTCACCCGCATTCGACCCGAGCCTGCAAACCGTGACCTTCAACATCTGCGCACCGGAATATTTCGAGCAGTTGATCCTGCCGCGCTTGTTGAAAACCTTCGATCTCGCCGATCTTCCGGTGATGGTCAATGTATTCAAACTCGAAGCCGATATCCCTGCCGAAGCGTTGCGCGACGGCAGCCTCGATCTGGTGATGTGCTTCGGTCCGAACTTTCATCGCCGTCACGTCGATTTCAAATCGCAAACACTGCTCGAAGATGATCTGGTGTGTGTTTTCGACAAACGCGCCGCGCCGGCGGAACCACGCTTGAGTCTGCAAACCTATGTCGAGCGTCGACACGTGTTCCCGACACCCTGGACGTCCGCGACCAACATGGTCGACGGCTGGCTCGCACAGCAGGCACAACAGCGCCAGATCGTCGCACGCGCCAACAGCTACAGTGCAGCGCTGAAGCTGATTACCGGCACCGACTATGCCCTGACCCTGCCGCGGCGCATCCAGCGACTGCTGGCCAGTGCAGACACCTTCAATCACTGTGAAGTCCCCGAAGGCTTGCCGGGTTTCACCCTCGACATGCAGTGGAATCAGCATGTCGATCAGGACAGCGCCAACACCTGGCTACGAGAACAAGTGATCCAGGCCTGCGTCGGGTAGGAATCAGCCTGAGGTTCAGTTATTGATGGCGGTCTTGCTGTAGGAGTCGCGATCGATGTCGAGAATTTCCACGCACAACTGGACCTCAATGCTGCTCGGCCATTCACACAGGTCCCGCACCACTGCCAGCAAGCTTTCAGACAGCTGTTTCTTGATCTCTGCGGAACGACCACTCAAAAGCGCCAATTTCACATGCACGAACGCCCGTTCAGCCAGTGCCGTACCGACCTTGAACGTATCGACCTTGACCGCGCGGCTCTTGATGTCGAATTCGGCAGCGAACTGACCGGAACCCACCAGCGTATTGTTCAACCGCATCAATGCCACCTCGGCATTCAGGTCAGTCAGGTTGGCGGTGTATTCCATGTGCAGGTGAGGCATGAGTTGACTCCTAAGGAAATGGAAAGGTCGTACGTATAACAGAGCGCCGCCCGGTTCATTCGGGCAGTGGCAAAACGGCACGCTCACTCATGAACGCCTCCAGGCGCGAGCGCAACCAGCGCTCGGCGGGGTCGGTATCGACATGACTGAGCCAAACCATGGACAAATCCAGGGTCGGCGTCTTGAAGGGAAAGGGTTCCTTGTACAGCATTCCCGATGCAGCCATCGCCTCGGCGGTGTAGTCCGGCAGGCTGGCAATCAGGTCCGTCCCGGCGAGCAGTGCCGGCAACGAACTGTATTGCGGTACCGAGAGCACCACCTGGCGCGTACGGCCGATTTCCGCCAGCCACTCGTCGGCGTAGCCACTGACGTTGGCAGTGTGGGACACCAGCACATGGGGGCGCGCGCAATATTCATCGAGGGTCAGCGGTGTGTCGCTGGCATCGGCGCGCAATATGCTCGGCTGGATATGCCGCAACAACTTGCGTTTGGCATTGGCCGGCAAGCCACGAGTCTGGCTGATACCCACCGTGATATCGCCGGACGCCAACAAGTCGGGAATCCGCCAGTAATCGACATGCTGCACCACAAACACCACTTTTGGCGCTTCCTGGCGCAGGGCTCGCAACAATGGCGGCAACAGACCGAACTCAACATCGTCGGACAACCCGATGCGGAACGTCATCGTGCTGCTGGCCGGGTCAAAATCATGGGTCAGGCTCAAGGCCACGGACAAGGAATCCAGTGCCGGCGACAGGTGCCTGATGATCTCCTCTGCCCGCGCTGTCGGCTCCATGCGATGACCAACGCGTATGAACAGCGGATCGTTGAACATCGCACGCAAGCGGTTGAGTGCAGAGCTGATGGTCGGCTGACCGAGAAACAGCTTCTCCGCCACCCGAGTGACATTGCGCTCGAGCATCAGCGTTTCGAATACCACCATCAGGTTGATATCCGCCTTGCGAAGTTCGTTACGATTCATCCATTGCCCCCGATCCCCTAATCTGCTGACAGTTTAGGTAGCTGGGGCAACTGCCGTCTATCCAACTCAAGTTCAACAGCCTGACGCGGTTCACGCTTCAGTAACTGGATTTCCTTGATCGGAGTCTGATCGCAGGTTCCTTTGATCAGATGCCGGCAGCGATAGACCACTGAAAAAAAGCTTCAGAAACGAAAAAACCCCGGAGCTTTTCAGCTACGGGGCTTTTTCTATGTAATGGCGGAGAGATAGGGATTCGAACCCTAGGTACCGGTGAAGGTACAACGGATTTCGAATCCGTCCCATTCGGCCACTCTGGCATCTCTCCAACGGCGCGCATCATATCAACACTTTCACCGGAAGCGAACCCCCTAAGCGAAATATTTCTGTGCTTTCAGAAGCTTGCGTCGGTTAAAGCGGTACGCCCAGACGATTGGCGACTTCTTCGTAGGCTTCGATGACGTCACCGAGGCCCTGGCGGAAGCGGTCCTTGTCCATTTTCTTGCCGGTAGCCTTGTCCCACAGACGGCAGCCGTCCGGGCTGAATTCGTCGCCCAGCACGATGGAGCCATCGTGGAACACGCCGAATTCCAGCTTGAAGTCGACCAGCAGCAGGCCGGCGTCGTCGAACAGTTTGCTCAGGACTTCGTTGACCTTGAGCGACAGTTCTTTCATGCGAACCAGTTGCTCGGCGGTGCCCCAGCCAAATGCCACGACGTGGGATTCGTTGATGAACGGGTCGCCCTTGGCGTCGTCCTTCAGGAACAGTTCGAAGGTGTAAGGGTTGAGCTTCATGCCCTCTTCGACACCCAGGCGCTTGACCAGGCTGCCAGCGGCGTAGTTACGCACGACGCACTCGACCGGGATCATGTCCAGCTTCTTCACCAGGCATTCGTTGTCGCCCAGCAGCTTGTCGAATTGAGTCGGCACGCCGGCAGCTTCGAGCTTCTGCATGATGAAGGCGTTGAACTTGTTGTTCACCATGCCTTTGCGGTCGAGCTGTTCGATACGCTTACCGTCGAACGCCGAGGTGTCGTTGCGAAACAGCAGGATCAAACGGTTAGCGTCGTCGGTCTTGTAAACCGACTTGGCTTTGCCGCGGTAGAGTTCTTCACGTTTTTCCATGATGGGCTCCGCTTGCTAAGTAGATGGGCTAGGCGATGTGACGCCAGTCGAGCCCTGAATCTTGATCGGCCAGTTGCAGCCAGTCCGGGTCGCACCCGAGGGTGTCGACAAAACATTGCCGGGCCAGCTGCGGCAGGTTGTTCTTGCTGCTCAGATGGGCCAGGACCAGGTGTTGCAGGTCTTTCCAGCCCAGCTCGGCCACCAGGAATGCCGCCTGGTGGTTGTTCAAATGTCCCAGTTCACCGCCCACCCGCTGCTTGAGAAAGTACGGGTAATGACCGCGAGCCAGCATGTCCCTGCAATGGTTGGACTCGATCATCAACGCATCGAGGTCCCGGTAACCGTCCAGCACCTTGTCACAATATGAACCCAGGTCGGTCAACAGGCCGAAACGCCGTTCTCCGTCACTGAAGACATATTGCGTCGGTTCCTGTGCATCGTGGGCCACGGCAATGACACTGATGCTCAAGGCACCGATTTGCAGCTGCTCGCCGCCGGCCAGAAAGCCTGCGGGTTCAATTGGTTTGCGCATCCCGCGCAAGGTCCCGCGACTGAGGTAGACAGGCAGATTGTAGCGCCGAGACAGCAAACCCACGCCATGCACGTGGTCGGCATGTTCGTGGGTCACGAGTATCGCGCTTAACTGCGCCGGGTTCACACCCAGGCGCAGCAGGCGTTTTTCGGTTTCCCGCAGGGAAAAACCACAATCCACCAAGACATACGTGTCATCGCTGGCTATCAGCGTGCCGTTCCCTTGACTACCGCTGCCGAGAACGGCAAAACGCATAGAATCAACCCAGGTTGTCTTGAATCTTGCTCAACACTTTACGCGCCACATCTGCCGGCGCCACGGTGTTGATGTTTTTCTCGACGGTGACCTGGACGTTCTCGCCAACCTTGCTCAGGCGAACCTGATAACGCTCGGCACGGGCTTCAAGCTCTTCCTTGTTCGGCGCGCTGCCGAACAGGCTGCTGAAGAAGCCTGGCTTGTCGTCTTTCTTCTCGGCTTTTTCGGCCAGGTTGATGTAGTACAGGCCCAGGCTGCGGTTGATGTCTTCAACACGCCACTCGCCTTGCTCCAGCGCACGACCGACGCTCGACCAGGCACGATCCAGGTCGGTACCGACGTTCAGCACAGGGTTGCCGCTGCCGTCTTCACTCAGGCTGACACGGCTAGGCGCGTCGAAATCACGCGAAGCCAGCATCGAGACCGAACCGCCCTTCTCCGAGATACGGCTCATGCTCGCGAGCATGTCGTCGACCAGTGCCGCGTCCAGGCCAGTGTTGACCGAACGGTTGGTGAAAGCCACGTCAGCGGTGCTGCCGGCAGGACGCTCGGCGCTGACCACATAGACTTCACTGGTGTTGCGCTGCACGCCCGGCTCGATGCGCACCCGCACGCGGGTTTCGCTGTCGGTGCTGACGCCGGCCGCGCTCAGGCGCTTGGCCACGGCGGCGGACAGTTCGTCGGAATGCTGCCAGGTCGTGGTGAATTCGCCGGTTTGCGGACGCTGTTCATCCAGGCGGAAACCGTTGTCCTGGAAGAATTGAACGGCCACAGGCCAGACTTCGGCCGGAGGGTTCTGCGCCAGGATGGAGCTGGTGCCGCCGCTCTTCTGCAGCGAGTAGGCACTGGCGTCGGCAGCCGCCGTCAGCGGCTGAGGACGAGGAACCACGTATTCGCCCGTGGCGGTGTCATCGGCCACGTTGCGCGGGATCGGCAACAGCGGATCCAGACGCTTGGCGGTACGGACATCCTGCGGTATTTGCATCGGTGCGGTCTGTTGCGCTTCCAGGTAATCGCTACCACGGTCACGGAAATAACCTTCCGGGCCCCAGATCCATCCGCAGCCACTGGTGCTGGAGATAATCAAGGCAAGTGCGGAAAGTCCGGCCATTCGCTTCATGCGTTGTACTTCCTCAATTAAACCAGGACGCTGCACTGGCGCAGGGCCGTGCGGAGCGTTTCGTGACAAGGTGCGCTCAGCCAGGTCAGCGGCAGGCGAATACCTTCGTGCATCAGGCCCATTTCAACCAAAGCCCACTTCACCGGAATCGGGTTGGCTTCGATGAACAGGTCCTTGTGCAGCGGCATCAGTTTTTCGTTGATCGCCCGTGCAGTCTCGGCATCACCCTTGAGGGCGGCCTCGCACAGATCGGCCATTTCACGCGGAGCGACGTTGGCGGTGACGGAGATGTTGCCTTTGCCGCCCATCAGGATCAGCTCGACCGCGGTCGGATCATCGCCGGACAGAACGATGAAGTCCTTGCTGACGCCATCAAGGATGGCTTTGGCGCGCTTGAGGTCGCCGGTCGCTTCCTTGATGCCGATGATGTTCGGCACGGTGGACAGGCGGATCACGGTCTCGGCCTGCATGTCGCAGGAGGTGCGGCCGGGAACGTTATAGAGAATCTGCGGGATGTCGACCGCTTCGGCGATGTGCTTGAAGTGCAGGTACAGGCCTTCCTGGGTCGGCTTGTTGTAGTACGGCACGACCAGCAGGCAGGCGTCGGCGCCAGCCTCCTTGGCATTGCGGGTCAATTCGACGGCTTCGCGGGTCGAGTTGGCGCCGGTACCGGCAATCACCGGAATACGACCATTGACCTGCTTGACTACCGCCTTGATGACGGCGATATGTTCATCGACATCAAGGGTTGCCGATTCGCCGGTGGTACCGACGGCAACAATGGCATGGGTGCCGTTTTCAAGGTGGAAGTCCACGAGTTTGCTGAGGCTGTCCCAGTCAAGACGCCCCTGTGCATCCATGGGTGTGACCAGTGCCACCATACTGCCCGCAATCATGAAACCGCTCCTGCCGGAAAAAGAGAGCCGTAATGGTACTGGCGCCAAGATGCTTGCACAAGCGAAGTACTGTGCTGCCGCCATTCCCCTTGGCGCCGGTTTTCGCTACCCTTCAGACTTTGATCGGTACAGACAAGCTCGTCCGTCGGGTTTCAGCCTTCATTTTCGGCATCACAAGTCCTGACCCAGCCTTGCCACGTCTCGCTCCCGCCCTGCCGGAGCTCGTTGCAACCTGTCACTCGGGGCTTTCTGAGTTCGCATCCGCAGGCTCGCTCCCGGCAAATCAGCCCATTGACGTACCGACCGCTCATCGCTTTAGGAATGCTGCATGTCCACCCCCACAGTTCGCGAACAATTCCTTGTTATCAGTGCCCTCGGCGCCAACCCCATGGAGCTGACCAACGTCCTGTGCCGCGCCAGCCATGAAAACCGCTGCGCCGTTGTCACCTCTCGCCTGACCCGTCATGGCGAATGCAGTGCGCTAGTGCTGGAAATCTCCGGTAGCTGGGATGCCCTGGCACGCCTGGAAGGCAGCCTGCCAGTGCTGGCCAAGCGACATGCGTTCACGGTCAACGTGGTACGCAGCGCTGCTCTGGAAAACCGTCCCCAGGCCCTGCCGTATGTCGCTTATGTCAGCTCGGCCTACCGCTCGGACATCATCAACGAGCTGTGCCAGTTCTTCATGGACCACAATGTCGAACTGGAAAACCTGACCTGCGACACCTATCAGGCTCCGCAGACCGGCGGCACCATGCTCAACGCCACGTTTACCGTGACCTTGCCGGCCGGCGTGCAGATCAGCTGGCTGCGCGATCAGTTCCTGGATTTTGCCGACGCGCTGAACCTGGATGCCCTGATCGAACCCTGGCGCCCACAGAACCCAATGTAAGGAAGCTTTCATGGCCGTTGCCATCGACCAACCGGTTGCCGATTTCGAAGCCCCCGCCACCAGCGGGCAGACCGTCAGCCTCGCCGGCCTGAAGGGAAAGCAGGTAGTGATCTACTTCTATCCCAAGGACAGCACGCCGGGCTGCACGACCGAGGGGCAGGGTTTTCGTGATCAGTACACCGCGTTCAAGGCCGCCAATACCGAAGTGTTCGGCGTATCTCGCGACAGCCTTAAATCCCACGAGAACTTCAAATGTAAACAGGAGTTCCCCTTTGAGCTGATCAGCGACAAGGACGAAGCCATCTGCCAGCTGTTCGACGTGATCAAGCTGAAAAAGCTCTACGGCAAGGAGTACATGGGCGTGGATCGCAGTACGTTCCTGATCGATGCCCAAGGCGTGCTGCGCCAGGAATGGCGCGGCGTTAAGGTACCTGGGCATGTTGATGCGGTTTTGGCTGCGGCTCAGGCGCTGAATAAAGCCTGATTACCTGGGCGTTCTTTCGGACGCCATCGCGAGCAAGCTCCCACAGGATTCACGTGATCCATTGTAGGAGCGAGCTTGCTCGCGATGAGGTCCTTCGCCTCACTGCATAAATCCACTTTCTGGATTAAAGCAGCGGCGCCACCACTGGCTCCTTGCGCGGCCATGCATCCAGCACAGCCTTGAACAGCGTCGCCAAGGGAATCGCAAAGAATACTCCCCAGAACCCCCACAGCCCGCCAAACAGCAGCACCGCGCAAATGATCGCCACCGGGTGCAGGTTGACCGCTTCCGAGAACAGCAAAGGCACCAGCACGTTGCCATCCAGCGTCTGAATGATCCCGTACACCGCCATCAAGTAGATGAACTGATCGCTCCAGCCCCACTGGAACAGCGCAATCAGAAACACGGGCACCGTTACGACGACTGCGCCGACGTAAGGCACCACTACCGAAATCCCCACCAGCAATGCCAGCAGCGCCGCGTAGTTGAGTTCAAGAACAACAAAGGCGATGTAGGTCACGCCACCGCAAATGAAGATTTCGATGACTTTGCCGCGAATGTAGTTGGCGATCTGCCGGTTCATTTCATGAGCGACCCGGGTGATCAGCGCCCGCTCACGGGGCAGGTAACCGCGTACCCACTGGCCGATCATGGCCCGATCCTTGAGGAAGAAAAACACCAGGATCGGCACCAGCACCAGGTAGATCATGATGTTCACCAGCAACGGCAGGCTCGACAGCGAAAACGTCAGCGCCCACTGACCAAACTTGCCGATTTCGCCCCGCGCCACTTCGATGGCCTGCAACACTTGCTCATCAGACACCAGGTGCGGATAGCGCTCGGGCAACAGCAACAACAGCGACTGCCACTTGGCGAGCATGCCGGGCAGCTCGTTGAACAACGTGATCAGTTGATGCCACAGCAACGGCACGACCACCACGATAAACACCAGCAACAACCCCATGAACAACGCAAAGACCAACCCTACCGCGACCCCTCCCGGCACCCGCAGGCGTTCAAGCGTCACCACCAATCCCTGCATCAGGTACGCCAGCACCATCCCGGCAAGCACCGGTGCCAGCATACCGCCCAGGGTCAGGACGGCGGTGAACGCCAGAAACAGCAGGACAGCCAGCACCACCGCTTCTTCATCGGAAAAATAGCGCTGAATCCAGTCGCGTAACACTTTGAACATCAATAATCCTTAGGGGCAAACGCAGCCAATTTCAGGCTTTTTTCAACCAGTAGCGGTATACACCGGCATCTTCTTCTTCACGAAGCAGGGTATGACCGGCCAATCGGGCAAAGGTGCGAAAGTCGCGCTGTGAACCTGCATCGGTGGCGATAACCTTGAGCACCGCGCCACTGGCCAGCCGGTTGAGCTCCATCTTGGCCTTGAGCAACGGCAGCGGGCAATTGAGGCCGCTGGCGTCCAGTTCAACGTCATGCTCTACAGCGTCGATCATTGCATCACTCCGGGTCAGGTGGTTGAGCTGCCTAGAATATCTGGTCGCAACGCCGGTGTCCGGCTACAGTAAGGTCTTTGTCGACTAAGGCTTTGTGCATGACATTTTTGCGCCCTACCCTGCTGACGCTCGCTTGCCTGCTCGCCTCACCGGGCTTCGCCGACGACCTGCCGTCACTCGGCGACGCCAGTTCTGCCATTGTCTCGCCTCAACAGGAATACCAGCTCGGCCGTGCCTGGCTGGCCATGTTGCGCAGTCAGGTTTCGCAGCTCAACGATCCGCAGCTCAAGGATTACGTGGAATCGAGCGTTTACCGACTGGTGGAGACCAGCCAGGTTACCGACCGGCGCCTTGAGTTCATCCTGATCAACAGCCCGCAGCTCAACGCCTTCGCGGCGCCGGGCGGGATCGTCGGGGTCAACGGTGGTTTGTTCCTCAACGCCCAGACCGAAGGCGAATATGCCTCGGTACTGGCCCACGAATTGGCTCACTTGTCGCAACGCCACTTTGCCCGTGGCGTCGAAGCGCAGCAACGCATGCAAGTGCCGATGATGGCTGCATTGCTGGCAGGTATCGTGGTGGCAGCCGCTGGTGGCGGTGACGCCGGGATCGCAGCCATTGCCGGCACACAGGCCGCCGCCATCCAGGAGCAGCGGCGATTCTCCCGCCAGAACGAGCAGGAAGCCGACCGTATCGGCATCCTCAATCTGGAAAAGGCCGGTTACGATCCCCGCTCGATGCCAACCATGTTCGAGCGCCTGGGGCGTCAGTACCGCTACGATGCCAAGCCGCCGGAATTCCTGCTGACTCACCCGGTCACCGAATCGCGTATCGCCGATACCCGTAACCGCGCGGAACAGTTTCCAACGGGCGGTATCGAAGACAGCATGCGCTACCAACTGATCCGCGCACGCGTACAGCTGATCTATGAGGAAACCCCGGGGCTCGGCGCCAAGCGCTTCCGCGCCCAGCTCGACGAGAACCCGAAAAACGACGTGGCACGCTACGGCCTGGCGATCGCCCAGATCAAGGGCGGCCAACTGAACGAAGCACGGGAAAACCTCAAGCAGCTGCTGGCCAAGTCACCCAACGAAATCATCTACAACCTGGCTCAGGTCGATCTGGATATCACCAACAATCGCCTGGCGGATGCCCAGTCCCGGGTTGATCGCTTGATGAGCCAGTACCCCGGCAACTACCCGCTGAACCAGGTGCGCGTCGACCTGCTGCTCAAGCAAAACCGCACCGCGGATGCGGAGAAAGCCCTCGAAGGCCTGCTCAAGTCGCGCCCGGATGATCCGGACGTGTGGTATCAGGTTGCCGAAACGCGCGGCCTGTCGGGCAATATCATCGGCCTGCATCAGGCTCGCGCCGAGTATTTTGCCCTGGTCGGTGACTACAAACAGGCCATTCAGCAACTGGACTTCGCCAAACGCAAGGCAGGCAGCAACTTCCCGCTGTCTTCGCGGATCGACGCGCGGCAACGCGAGCTGATGGAGCAGGAGCGCATGATCAAGGACATGATGGGCTGACGCCCTCGGGGACAAAAAGTCCGGACAAAAAAACCGCCTCTTGCGAGGCGGTTTTTTTATTCAGCCAACAACCGGATTACTCAGCCAGTTTGAAGGTGATGAAACTCGCACGTCCCTGGCGCAGCACCCGCATCGACACCGAGCGGTTCTTTGGCAGCGCCTTGGCGATGTCCGCGAACTCCTTGGTGGAACCGATGGCCTGGTTGTTCAGGTGAGTGATCACATCACCTGGCTGCAGGCCGATCATGGCGGCAGGACCGTCCTGCACTTCCTTGATCAGCACACCGCCTTTGAGGTCGTAGGTTTTCTTTTGCTCATCAGTCAGCTCGACCACGGAAACCCCGAGGCGATTGCTGCTGCGCTCGATGCTGGATTTTGGCAGCGCATCCAGGTCCTTGTCTTCATCCGGAATCGCGCCAACCGTCAATTCGACGTTCTTGCGCTTGCCCTCACGAATCACTTCCAGATTGGCCTTGGCGCCAGCCTTCAATGCGCCAACAAGGTGCGGCAGGTCGGCCGACATAACGATTGGCTGACCGTTCATGCTCAGGATCACGTCGCCAACCTGCAGCCCGCCCTTGGCAGCCGGGCCATCATCCTGAATCTGGGCAACCAGCGCACCGGCCGGCTTCTCCAGGCCGAACGACTCGGCCAAGTCCTTGCTCACTTCCTGAATCACGACACCCAGCCAGCCACGGCTGACTTTGCCACCGGATTTCAGCTGATTGGAAACATCCAAGGCCACATCAATCGGGATCGCGAACGACACACCCATGAAGCCGCCGGAGCGGGTGTAGATCTGCGAGTTGATCCCGACCACCTCACCGTTCAGGTTGAACAGCGGGCCGCCCGAGTTACCTGGGTTGATCGGCACGTCGGTCTGGATGAACGGCACATAGTTTTCATTCGGCAGGCTGCGACCGACGGCGCTGACGATGCCTTGGGTCACGGTGTGGTCAAAGCCGAATGGCGAGCCGATCGCGACAACCCACTGGCCGGCCTTCAGGTCCTGGGATTTACCGAGCTTGAGCACGGGCAGATCCTTACCTTCGATTTTCAGCAGCGCCACGTCGGATCGTGGATCGGTACCGATGAGCTTGGCTTTCATTTCGCTGCGATCAGCCAGACGAACGAGGATTTCGTCAGCATCGGCGATCACGTGGTTGTTGGTCAGGATATAGCCATCAGAAGAAATGATGAAACCCGAGCCCAGGGAAGTTGCCTCACGCTGACGGTCGCGAGGTGAGCGCGATTGCGGCGGCATGCCCCGCTCGAAGAATTCGCGCAGCATTGGCGGCAAGCCTTCGAGGTCGGGCATCTGCTGCTGACTGACTTTGCGATCCGGCAGCTTTTGCGTGGTACTGATGTTCACGACCGCAGGCGAGGCCTGTTCGACCAGTTGCGTAAAGTCAGGCAATTCGACCGCTTGGGCGGCGACCGCCTGACCGAGCACCAGCACGGTGGCAATAATGGAAAGGTAGGACTTCAAGCGTGGTATCGACATACGGCTCCCGTTACGACGAGCATGGTTAAGCGATATGGAGCAAGGAACACCGGGAACAATACGCCGGTATTTTTGTTCCGGGAACAACAAACAAGGCCAGAGCCGAGGGGCTCTGACCTATAAAAAATTTAAGGTTTTTTTGCAAATTGAAATGCTCACGAAACATTTCGAATTTAGCTCACTGCTTGGTTGCAGCGGCGTCGGCACGCATCGAAAGTGCTATCCGTTCAGCGGTACCGACCGGTATCTCGCCGACGACGGTCACCATCATGTCACCCTGTGCCGTGGCCAAGCGCCGGGAAACCGCAACGGTCGGCCCCAACTGAGTACGGGTGTCGGTGACGGTTGCGCCATTTAACGGTTCAAGGAATACCGAAAAACGCGCCAGGCCATCGTCATACATCAGGCTATTGACCTGGGTTTTGGTCTCCGGATCCTTGCGCGCGGTGCTGCTGGTCAACTCGAAGCCAGGCGGCAACCAGTCGGATCGCCAGGTCTGGGCAGGCTTGACGGCAGAGGCCTTGTCACTATCGAGGTTGACTGGCTTGCAATCGTTACTGGCCCGCAGGTCGTTTTCGGAAGGAGCGTCAGCCGTATCCAGGCGCGTGAACTGGAAGCGCTCCAGCAACCGCCCCTTGTCGTCCAGCAGCAAAGACTTCAGAGGCAGGCCGGTTTCTTTATCCAGATGCAGTTCAAAGCCGTAGCGATGTTGATCGCGGGGTGTCAGCGATACGATCACCGCCGAACGCCCGGCAACACGCGACTTGCCAATGACGGCAAGGTCATACCAATTCTTGAGCTTTTGAGGATCGAGCGCACGGGCAGCGGAGTTGGGGGAGTCCCCCAGACCTGCTATCAGTGTGCCGCTGACACATTGAGTATGCCCATCAATGCGAACGACTTCCTGAGCGGAGCCGTCGAGCTGAATCAAACGCTCGCGGACCTTTCCATCCTGGACACGGTGCCAGATGTTATGGGTAGAAAAACTACCGTTACGCTCGTAGACGAAAGTACCCTGAAAGCTTTGCTGCTGCTCTGCCTGGCCCAGGCGGGTCAACCAGTCCTGGGCATCGTCGGCTTGGGCTGGAACGATGAACCAGCCGCTGAGCAGAAGCGAAAGTAGAGGTATGGCGCGCATGATCCTCCTTAACGGTTTTCCAGACTTGCGGCACGAGCGTAAGGCAGAGCGCTCTCAGTGCCTTTCAGTGCAGCCTGTTGAGCATGTTGGCGCAAGTAGCCTGGCAGACGCTGATCATGCCAGCCTGGTTGACCTTGCAAAACGCCATTGGCCATTGGGCCAGTAGCTTCCGAACTCTCATTGTAGCCTGCCAGAACAGCAGGGCCTTTTACTTGAGGAACAGCCAATGCGGGTTGACTGGATTGCTGGGCCAGTTCGACACCGGCGATCTCATCCTGGTTGTAAAGACGCACACCGGCCAGTACCGCCAGGGTCACCGAGGCAGCGACAGCCAGACGACCCAGGCTGCGCCATGGACCGCGAGAAGCTTTTGCCGGCGAGGCTTCGTCAGCCAGGGCAGCGGAAACAGCCGCGGCGATGTCCAGGCGTGGAAGCAGCAGATCCTTGTGCATCACTGCCCGAGCGATCTGATAACGAGCCCATGTGTCACGGGTTTCAACATCGTCGCAGGCATTCAATACCCGACGCAATTCCAATTCGTCCGCTTCGTTATCCATCACTGCGGACAGCGATTCCTGCAGGGCTTCACGACTCATGGCGTTCCTCTCTTGGCTATCGCCGCTGTCTTTAGTTTTCCTGCAACAACGGCTGCAGGGCTTTATCGATGGCCTCCCGGGCGCGGAAGATCCGGGAGCGCACGGTGCCTACCGGACATTGCATGACACTCGCAATGTCCTCGTAACTCAGACCATCAAACTCACGTAAAGTTAAAGCCGTACGCAAATCTTCCGGCAGTTGCTGAATGGTTCGATGGACGGTGCCTTCGATCTCATCCCGCAGCAAAGCCCGTTCTGGCGACTCGAGATCCTTGAGGCCATGATCGCCATCGTAGAACTCTGCATCTTCGGAACTGACATCGCTATCCGGCGGCCGGCGGCCGCGTGAAACCAGATAGTTTTTCGCCGTGTTAATGGCGATGCGGTAAAGCCACGTATAAAACGCGCTGTCTCCGCGAAAATTTCCAAGTGCACGGTACGCCTTGATAAAGGCTTCTTGTGCCACATCCTGGGCTTCATGGGTGTCGTGCACAAAACGCACGATCAACCCGAGAATTTTGTGCTGGTATTTCAGCACTAGCAGATCGAAAGCACGCTTGTCGCCGCGCTGAACGCGTTCGACCAGTTGCTGATCCTCTTCCTGGGTTAGCATGAACACTCCTCGATGAGCTCGGAGGAGGCTTGCAGAAGTAAACCACCAGACTTGCAAACATAGACTCGGGCTTTTCGCAAAAGTTCTCCCCCTCCAGGCAAGTTTCCTGCGGGCTCTAATTTGGCACGCACGAAAAGCGCAGCGCGAGTTGACCCGGCTGCGCGAATAATCTTGTCATCGGACTCTTCGGCAAGGATCGCACTGCAATCCCGCACTGAAGCCGACACTGTCCCTTGTTTCAGGCATCCGTCTATTGATCTTGGCCCTTTGGCAAAAGTTCCAAATATTTATAGCTGTGCCGAACCGACATTGTGCAACCGTGATGGGAAAAAGACTGTTAAATCGGCGATACAGTCATTCTCGCGCCCAACGGGCAGAAAAACATCCGACGAAGCGTCCAATGTTTTGCGTCACAGTAGTTTCACAATGCCATGCTAGCTCGGGTATTGTGCCGCTCCCCCCCTCTATATACTAGTGGGCTGTGCGGCTGAGCTGACTCGCCAATCCAGCTGCGCCACCCCCGACCCGGGTCGCTTTGAGCGGAATCCTGAAATGAGCCAACAGTTTCAACACGATGTTCTGGTAATTGGCAGCGGGGCTGCCGGCTTGAGCCTTGCGCTGACCTTGCCCGGTCATTTGCGCATTGCCGTTCTGAGCAAGGGCAACCTCGCCAATGGCTCGACTTTCTGGGCCCAGGGCGGCGTTGCAGCCGTGCTGGATGACACCGACACCGTTGAGTCCCATGTCGATGACACGCTCAATGCCGGCGGCGGCCTGTGCCACGAGGACGCCGTGCGCTTCACCGTCGAGCACAGCAAGGAAGCGATTCAATGGCTGATCGACCAGGGCGTGCCCTTTACCCGCGATGAACAGTCGAGTAACGAAGATGGCGGGTTCGAGTTCCACCTGACCCGCGAGGGTGGTCACAGCCATCGGCGCATCATCCACGCCGCCGATGCCACGGGCGCCGCCATTTTCACCACCCTGCTCGACCAGGCCAGGAAACGCCCGAACATCGAACTGCTGGAACAGCGGGTTGCGGTTGACCTGATCACGGAGAAACGCCTGGGCCTGGAAGGTGATCGCTGCCTCGGTGCTTATGTGCTCAATCGCGGCACCGGTGAAGTCGACACTTATGGCGCCCGTTTTGTGATCCTCGCCTCCGGTGGCGCGGCCAAGGTTTACCTGTACACCAGTAACCCTGACGGTGCCTGCGGCGATGGCATCGCCATGGCCTGGCGCTCGGGCTGCCGGGTTGCGAACCTGGAATTCAATCAGTTCCACCCCACTTGCCTGTATCACCCGCAAGCCAAGAGCTTCCTTGTCACCGAAGCCCTGCGGGGCGAAGGTGCGCACCTCAAGCTACCCAACGGCGAGCGTTTCATGCAGCGCTTCGACCCACGGGCCGAGTTGGCACCACGGGACATCGTCGCCCGGGCCATCGACCATGAAATGAAACGCCTGGGTGTCGATTGCGTCTACCTGGACATCAGCCACAAGCCTGAAGCCTTTATCAAGACGCACTTCCCGACGGTGTACGAACGCTGCCTGGAATTTTCCATCGACATCACCAAGCAACCGATTCCGGTGGTCCCAGCGGCGCACTACACCTGCGGCGGCGTGATGGTCGATCAACAGGGTCGTACCGATGTGCCGGGGCTGTACGCCATTGGCGAGACCAGTTTCACCGGCCTGCACGGTGCCAACCGCATGGCCAGCAACTCGCTGTTGGAATGTTTCGTCTATGCCCGCTCGGCGGCCGCGGACATTATCGAACAGTTGCCCCGTGTTTCGATGCCAGCCCCCCTTCCCGCCTGGGACGCAAGCCAGGTCACCGATTCCGATGAAGACGTGATCATTGCGCACAACTGGGATGAGCTGCGGCGGTTCATGTGGGACTACGTCGGCATCGTGCGCACCAACAAGCGCCTGCAACGGGCGCAACACCGCGTGCAACTTTTGCTGGATGAAATCGACGAGTTCTACAGCAACTATAAAGTGAGCAGAGACCTGATTGAACTGCGCAACCTGGCCCAAGTGGCCGAGCTGATGATTCTGTCAGCCATGGAGCGCAAGGAAAGCCGTGGCCTGCATTACACCCTCGACTACCCGGACATGTTGCCGGTCGCGCTGGACACTATTCTGGTGCCGCCCACCTACGTCGGCTGAATTTGAGCCGGACCCGCAGGCGTCGGTGCACATCCGCCGCCTGCGCATCCCGGGGCACGCAAATGGCCCTGACCCGGCGCTCCCCATGCAGACGAAAACGCAGTACCACAATCAACGGCAATGCCAGGCTGTCCGGTCGCAATTGTACGGGTTGCCAACCTTTCGCTCGACTCCATAACTGCCAACCATCGGCATCGCGCCGCAAGCCGCAAAAGGCCTGTGGGTGCGTCAGCAGGATCTGCCGGGGCAGCGACCAAAACCCGTGAGCCACGCACAGCACAACGCCGAGCGAACTGGCCCAGACCGGAATCGACAGTAAAAACAAAGAACCCAGCGCGAACAGCTGGACAAAAAGATACGCCGCCAGCAACTGCCGAGAGGCATGCCAGCGGCATTCGAACCCGTTACTTGGGCTGGACACGATCCAGGATCATGCGAACCATGCGTTGCAGCTCAGGATCCTCGGATTCGCTGCGTTCCATGAACCAGCCGAACATGTCCTGATCCTCACACGTCAGCAGTCGGACGTACAACGCGCGATCTACCTCATTGAGCGTTGCGTAAACCTCTTTCGTGAACGGCACCAGCAACACGTCAAGCTCAAGCATGCCGCGGCGGCTGTGCCAAAAGAGGCGGTTCAGTTCAACATCTTCGACCATGGAGCGCTCCTCAAATAGGCCGCAAGTATACAGGCCCGCGCCCCGTCGAACAGTCGGCTTTGGTCGGGACCGGTGATCCTTTGTGAACTACCCATTTCGAAGGCGCCCCCTTATGATGTCCGCCAGACTCTTTACCCTGCGATGACCCATGGCCGATTCTGCTTTTTTCTGCACCCTTTCTCATGAGGGCGTTCTCGCGGTCCGCGGCGCGGACGCCAGCAAATTCCTGCAAGGCCAATTGACTTGCAACCTCAATTACTTGAGCGAAACCCGGGCCAGCCTTGGGGCGCGCTGCACGCAAAAAGGCCGGATGCAATCGAGTTTCCGCATCTTGCTCGAAGGGGACGGCGTGGTCCTGGCCATGGCCACCGAGTTGCTCGAACCGCAACTGGCGGACCTGAAGAAATACGCGGTGTTTTCCAAGTCGAAACTGACCGACGAAAGTGCCGCCTGGGTCCGTTTCGGCGTTGATCATGGCGATGCTGCACTGGTCAGCCTCGGCCTGGACCTGCCGGCAGAAACCGACAGCGTCGTGCGCAACGATGGGCTGATCGCCATCCGTGTCTCGCCGCAACGCGCCGAGTTGTGGGTCGACGCCGGTCAAGCCGATGTGGTCAAAGGCAAGCTATCGGCGGTGCTGAGCGAAGCTGAACTGAATCAATGGCTGCTGGGCCAGGTCCGCGCAGGGATCGGCCAGGTCATGCCCGGCACCCGCGAGTTGTTCATCCCGCAGATGCTCAACCTGCAAGCGGTCGGCGGCGTGAGCTTCAAGAAAGGTTGCTACACCGGGCAGGAAATCGTCGCGCGGATGCAATACCTGGGCAAACTCAAGCGCCGCCTGTATCGCCTGCAACTGGCTGCCAGCGAGCTGCCTGAACCGGGTATCGCGCTGTTTTCCCCGACCCACGGCAGCTCCATCGGCGAAGTGGTGCTGGCTGCCCGCACCGGGCAAAACGTTGAACTCCTGGCTGTGTTGCAAGCCGAAGCAGCAGAAAGTGGAGACATCCACCTGGGCGCCCTCGAAGGGCCGTCCTTGCAGCTGCTCGACCTGCCTTATGAACTGGACCGCGATCGCGAAATCCAGCAATAACGGCAGCACTTTGCGCAACACCTAGAGAGACTAAATGAGCGAGCTGGCGGAAAAGGTCCAACAGGATTTGGTTGAGGCCATCAATAACGATGACCTGGTTCTGCCAACGTTACCGGAGGTGGCCCTGCAGATTCGCAAGGCCGCGGAAAACCCGGAAGTCAGCGTCAGCACCCTGAGCAAAGTGATCGGCCGTGATACCGCGTTGTCGGCACGCCTGATCAAAGTGGTCAACAGCCCGCTGTTGCGCGCGACTCAGGAAGTGACCGACCTGCATACCGCGATCACGCGCCTGGGCATCAACTACAGCTGCAATCTGGCGATCGGCCTGGTCATGGAGCAGATTTTCCATGCCCGCTCCGAGGTGGTGGAAAAAAAGATGCGGGAAGTCTGGCGCGAAAGCCTGGAAATCGCTGGCGTCAGCTATGCCCTGTGCCGCAGTTACACCCGGCTCAAGCCTGACCAGGCCGCCCTTGGCGGGCTGGTGCATCAGATCGGCGTGCTGCCGATCCTGACCTACGCCGAAGATCACTATGAGCTGCTGTCCGACCCGGTCAGCCTCAACCATGTGATCGACCAGATTCATCCACTGATTGGGGAAAAACTGCTCAGGGTCTGGGAATTTCCCGACATGCTGGTGCAAGTGCCACAGCTATACCTGAACTTCAATCGCCAGTCTGCGCAGATCGACTATGTGGATCTGGTGCAGGTGGCCAGCCTGTATTGCCTGCGGAACACCGAACATCCGCTCGCCAGTCTCGATGCCTTGAATGTGCCGGCCTTCAGGACGCTCGGAATCGATTTTGACGACGAGGCGATGTGCGCCGACCTGGAAGAAACACGCACGATGTTTTACTGATCTTTGTGGCGAGGGGGCTTGCCCCCGTTCGGCTGCAAGGCAGCCGTAAAATCGATAGATGCGGTTTACCCGAGAATACGCGGTGCTTGATTCGGGGCCGCTTCGCAGCCCAACGGGGGCAAGCCCCCTCGCCACAGGTGTTGTGGCTATTCTCCCGCTACAAAACTCACCCTCACCTTCAACCCTGCATGCTCACCATCATGCAGACTGATCTGCGCCAGATGCGCGCGGCAGATCTCGCCGACAATCGCCAATCCCAACCCTGATCCGGCCACTTGCTGATTGCGCCGGTAAAAGCGCTCGAATACCCGATCGCGCTCCTCAAGAGGAATGCCGGGGCCATCATCTTCGACTTCCAGCACGGCAGGCGCCGAGACCCGCAGAATCACGTTGCCACCCGGCGGCGTGTGAGCCAGTGCGTTGTCCACCAGATTGCTCAGCAGCTCGTTCAATAGCGTCGGTTCGCCCCGCAACCAGACAGGTTCATCGGCTTCCAGCGCCAGTGCGATGCCGCGCTTGTGGGCCAGTGGCGCCATGGCCATACCCAGCTCCCGAGCCAATTGACTCAGGTCGAGTAACTGCGCACCACCCTCGGCAATCGCCCTCGCGCCGTTTTCGACCCGTGCCAGGGAAAGCAACTGATTGGCCAGATGGGTCAAGCGATCAGTGCCCTGGGCGGCGGTCTCCAGCGTGCTGCGCCAGGTATCGGGCTCGGCCGAGCGCATGCCCAGCTCCAGTCGCGCCTTGAGCGCCGCCAGTGGTGTACGCAATTCATGGGCGGCATCGGCGATGAATTGCGCCTGCTTCTCGAACTGCCCGCGCAAACGCTCGGTAAAGTGATTGAGTGCACGCACCAACGGCCACAATTCGCGCTGCACCTCTACCAATGGCAGGGGGCGCAGATCGTCCGGCTGACGCTCCTCCACCGCCGTGCGCAAGCGCTCCAGCGGACGCAACGCGGCACTCACCGCAAACCACACCAGCATCAACGCACCGATTGCCAGCATGCCCAGGCGCAGCAAGGTGTCGGCCGCCAGACTGCGGGCCATACTGACGCGCGCTTCATCGGTTTCCGCCACGCGGATTTCCGCCATGCCGTTCATGTTCGGCTCGCTCACCGGCTTGAGCAGGCTCACCACACGCACGTTCTGCCCGCGGTACTGGGCGTTGTAGAAACGCGCCAGCGCCGGATAGTCATCGGTGCGCGGCGTTCCCGGCGGTGGCGCGGGCAGGTTTTCGTAACCGGAAATCAGCTTCTGATTGATGTCGTTGACCAGGTAGAAAATGCGCCCGGCACTGTCGTAGGCAAACGTATCGAGGGCCACGTAAGGAACGTCGGCACTCAGGGTACCGTCGCGCTGGGAGACGCCGGCGGCGATGGTCCGCGCCGAGGCCAACAGGGTCCGGTCATAGGCCGTGTCGGCGGCCTCTCGGCCGTTCCAGTAGGCGCTCAAACCACTGGCCAGCATCAACACCACCAGCAACAGCGCCAGGTTCCACAGCAACCGCCAGCGCAGGCTGCTGGGCTTATGCATCGCGGCTTTCCAGCAAATAACCGAGGCCGCGGAAGGTCACGATGGCGACGGGCTGGCCATCGAGTTTCTTGCGCAGGCGGTGCACGTAGATTTCGATCGCATCAGGGCTGGCCTCTTCATCGAGACCGAACACTTGCGACGCCAGTTGCTCCTTGCTCATCACCCGACCGGGGCGCGCGATCAGGGCTTCGAGTACAGCCTGTTCGCGGGAGGTCAGGGTCAGCAATTCTTCACCGAGGGTGAAGCGCCGGGTTTCCAGGTCATAGGCCAGCACACCGCAACGCTGAATGCGCTCACCGCCCAGCACACTGCGTCGCAGCAAGGCTTTGACCCGGGCTTCGAGTTCGGTCAGTTCGAACGGCTTGGCCAGGTAATCGTCGGCGCCGAGGTTCAGGCCGTGGACCCGATCCTTGACGTCGCTGCGGGCGGTCAGCATCAACACCGGCAGATTCTTGCCCCGCGCCCGCAGTCGCGCCAGCACTTCGAAACCATCCATGCGCGGCAAGCCGACGTCGAGGATCGCCATGGCGTATTCCTCGCTGCCCAGCGCGAGGTCGGCTGCCACGCCATCGTGCAGGACGTCCACGGTCAACCCGGTGCTCTTGAGCGCCTGGGCAACACTTTCGGCGAGCTGCAAATGGTCTTCGACGAGCAGAACACGCATGGATCTTTACCTCATTCAGGGATGGTCGACGCCATTCTTTGGCGCGGAGTTTACAGCCGCAATCGTCGCTGTGAAGCCCGAAAAACCGTGAAAGCCCGCTGAAAGGTTAGCGAAAGGTTGGGTCGTTAGAGTCGTCCCACGGATGGTTTCGACTGCCGACCATCGAATCGTAGTTTGAAAACGTGCCTTGACATGTAACTACCGAAAAACGCCTCGAAGCGTTTTCGTCAATAAGAACAATAACCGAGGTATTGCACCATGCTGTCTACACAGCTTCAGGCTTGCCCGCCCCACCCCTTCTCTCGCTCCCCGATGTTTACGCTTGCCAGCGCCGAAGCCGGCTGCTCGTCGTTCAGTCCGTACGGATTCGAACGCGCCAGCACCGTGCGAAATCGTCGCACCTGAATCATTCCGAAAAACAAAAACTCCAGTGGAGACAAAAATGAGTCGATCAATGCGCCGTTTCGCCCTCGCCGCCAGCTGTGTGCTGTTCGCCGGCCAACTCATGGCCGAGCCAAAACGCCCGGAATGCATCGCCCCGGCCTCGCCCGGCGGTGGTTTCGACCTGACCTGCAAACTAGCGCAAAGCGCGCTGATCAACGAAAAACTGCTGACCAAACCGATGCGCGTGACCTACATGCCCGGCGGTGTCGGCGCGGTGGCGTACAACGCGGTGGTCGCCCAGCGTCCGGCCGATGCCGGAACCCTGGTGGCCTGGTCCAGCGGTTCGCTGCTGAACCTGGCCCAAGGCAAGTTCGGTCGTTTCGATGAAAGCAACGTGCGCTGGCTGGCCGCCGTCGGCACCAGCTACGGCGCCATCGCCGTGAAGAGCGATTCGCCCTACAAGACCCTCGACGATCTCGTCCAGGCGCTGAAGAAAGATCCGAGCAAAGTGGTGATCGGCTCCGGCGGCACCGTCGGTAGCCAGGACTGGATGCAGACTGCGCTGATCGCCAAGGCCGCCGGGATCAACCCCCGTGACCTGCGTTACGTAGCCCTCGAAGGTGGCGGCGAGATTGCCACCGCGCTGCTCGGCGGCCACATCCAGGTTGGCAGCACCGACATCTCCGACTCCATGCCGCACATCCAGAGCGGCGACATGCGCCTGCTGGCGGTGTTCTCCGACAAGCGTTTGGACGAGCCGGAAATGAAGGACATCCCGACTGCCCGCGAGCAAGGCTACGACATCGTCTGGCCAGTGGTGCGCGGCTTCTACCTCGGGCCAAAAGTCAGCGACGAAGACTACGCCTGGTGGAAAGACTCCTTCGACAAACTGCTGGCCTCCCCTGAGTTCGCCAAGCTGCGCGACCAGCGTGAACTGTTTCCGTTCGCCATGACCGGCCCGGAACTGGACACCTATGTGAAGAAGCAAGTTGCCGACTACAAAGTGCTGGCCAAAGAGTTCGGCCTGATCCAGTGATCGCCTCTGTCTAGCAGCCGCGACTCCCCTTCACGGAGTCGCGGCACAGGAGTTCCCCATGCTCTTACAACGCATTTTCGCCTCGGTGCTGTTGCTGGCCTGTCTCGGCCTGGCATTGATGGCGTGGCCGTACCAAGCGGCTTTTTCCTACGAACCGGTGGGGCCTCGGGCCTTTCCGCTTTTGATGCTTGGCCTGATGGGCTCGGCGCTGTTGTACATGGTGTTCCGTCCGGCACCGATCAAGCACAGTGCTGACGAGCCGCCACTGGACCGCGAAACCCTGACCAAGATCGGCATCTGCGTAGTGCTGTTGCTAGTGTTCGCCGGCACGTTCGAACCCCTGGGTTTCATCGTCGCCAGCATCTTGATCGGCGTGCCCATGGCCCGTCTGTATGGCGGTCGATGGCTGCCAAGCATCGTGATCATCAGCCTGATGGCCGTCGGCCTCTACCTGCTGTTCGACAAGTTGATGGACGTGCCGCTACCACTTGGCGTGCTCGACGTTCTGGAGAACTGATATGGATACTCTTGGCTATTTGGGTCAGGGTTTCGGCGTCGCGCTGAGCCCGTACAACCTGGTGACCGCACTGTGCGGCACCCTGATCGGCACCGTGGTCGGCCTGTTGCCGGGCCTGGGGCCGATCAACGGCGTGGCACTGTTGATCCCGATCGCATTCGCCCTCGGCCTGCCACCGGAATCGGCACTGATCCTGCTGGCGGCGGTGTACCTGGGTTGCGAATACGGCGGCCGGATCAGCTCGATCCTGCTGAACATCCCGGGCGAAGCGTCCACCGTGATGACCACTCTCGACGGTTACCCGATGGCCCGCAAAGGCCTGGCCGGTGTAGCGCTGTCGCTGTCGGCATGGAGCTCGTTCATCGGTGCATTTATCGCGACCTGCGGCATGGTGCTGTTCGCCCCGCTGCTGGCGAAATGGGCGATTGCCTTCGGCCCGGCGGAATATTTCGTACTGATGGTCTTTGCGATTGTCTGCCTTGGCGGCATGGCCGGTGACCGTCCGCTGAAGACGTTCATCGCGGCGCTGATCGGCCTGTTCCTGTCGACCGTCGGCATCGACGCCAACAGCGGTGTGTATCGCTTCACCGGGGACAACATTCACCTGACCGACGGCATCCAGTTCGTCGTGCTGGTGCTGGGCCTGTTCTCCATCAGCGAAATCCTCCTGCTGCTGGAAAAAACCCACCACGGCCAGGAAGCGGTGAAAGCCACCGGCCGGATGATGTTCAACTTCAAGGAAGCGGCGTCGGTGTTCGTGGTGAACATCCGTTGCGGCGTACTGGGCTTCATCATGGGCGTGTTGCCGGGTGCCGGTGCGACCCTGGCCAGTGCCGTGGCCTACATGACCGAAAAACGCATGGCGGGTGCCAAGGGTACTTTCGGCCAGGGCGACATGCGCGGCCTCGCGGCACCGGAAACCGCTATCGGTGGCGCAGCGTGCGGTGCGCTGGTGCCGATGCTGACCCTCGGCGTTCCAGGTTCCGGCACCACGGCGGTGATGATCGGCGCGCTGTCGCTGTACAACATCACCCCGGGCCCGCTGCTGTTCCAACAGCAACCGGACATCGTCTGGGGCCTGATCGCCTCGTTGTTCATCGCCAACGTAATGCTGGTGATCCTCAACATTCCGATGATCCGCATCTTCACCCGTATCCTCGCCGTGCCGAACTGGGCACTGGTGCCGGTGATCGCCATCATTACCGGGATCGGCGTCTACGCGGTCCACGCGACAACGTTCGATCTGTTCCTGATGATCGGCATCGGCATCTTCGGTTACATCCTGCGCAAGCTGGACTTCCCGCTGTCGCCGGTATTGCTGGGCTTCATCCTCGGAGGATTGATGGAACAGAACCTGCGCCGTGCCCTGTCGATTTCCAACGGTGCGCTGGAAATCCTCTGGTCGAGCCCGATCACCTTCGGTTGCTGGGTCCTCACGGCGATCATGCTACTGATGCCGCTTATCCGCATCTGGCGCAAACGTTCGGCCGCGCAACGCGCTATCGCCGATGTCTGATCGAACACCTTTCAAAGCCTGGTGGGGAACCCCGCTGGTCGGCCTGCTGGGCGGCTATCTCGCCAGCCAGGTCGGCTGGCCTTTGCCGTGGATGGTCGGCTCGTTGCTGGCGATCATCCTCGTGCGCTGCCTGACACCCTGGCAATTGGCCGAAATCCCTGGCGGCCGCAAGTGCGGCCAGTGGATCGTCGGTATCGGTATCGGCCTGCATTTCACTCCAGTGGTGATGGAGCAGGTACTCAGTCATTTCGGTCTGATCTTCTTCGGTGCGTTGGTCACCAGCCTGTCGGCGGTCGTCGGCGTTTGGCTGATGCGTCGCACCGGTGAAGATCGCGCCACGGCGTTCTTTTCCAGCATGCCCGGCGGCTCCGGGGAGATGGTCAACCTCGGCGCCCGCAATGGCGCGGTGCTCAGCCGTGTGGCGGCGGGGCAGAGTTTGCGGGTGTTGGTCGTGGTGCTTTGTGTGCCGGCGGCTTTCAAGTATCTGTTGGGCGACGGTGCGCCGATTTCCCACGCGGGCAGCATCGATTGGCGCTGGCTGGCGGTACTGTTTCCTGCTGGCGCATTGGCAGCCTGGATCTGGGAACGCCTGCGTCAACCCAACCCCTGGCTGTTCGGGCCGTTGCTGGTCAGTGCGGCCGTCAGTATCGGCTGGGATTTGCACATCGGCTTGCCCAACGGCGGCAGTCAGATCGGCCAGTGGCTGATCGGCAGCGGTCTGGGCTGTCACTTCAACCGGCAGTTTTTCCGGCGTGCACCATCGTTCATGGGCCGTACCTTGATCAGCACGGTGTTGACCATGCTGATCGCCACGGCGGCGGCATTGGGCTTGAGTGCGCTGACCCATCTGGATCTGCGTTCACTGACGTTGGGCATGATGCCCGGCGGGATTGCCGAGATGAGCCTGACGGCGGAAACCTTGCAACTGTCGGTGCCGCTGGTCACGGCGATGCAGGTGATGCGGCTGTTGTTTGTGCTGTTTCTGGCGGAGCCGTTGTTCAAGTATTGGAACCGGAATCCGGAGTAAGACCGAGTCGACTGCATCGCGAGCAAGCTCGCTCCCACATTGGATTTGCGGTGCTCACAAAACCTGTGGGAGCGAGCTTGCTCGCGATGGGGCCAGTAAGGTCAACCAATCAAACCGGCGGCAACCGCCACTCGATCGGCGTCTCGCCATTCTGTTCCAGAAACTTGTTGGTCCGGCCGAAGTGCCCGCAACCGAGGAAGCCGCGATAGGCCGACAGCGGTGACGGGTGCACCGAGGTCAATACCAGGTGCTTGGTGGCATCGATCAGCTTCTGCTTGCTCTGGGCATGGGCGCCCCACAGCATGAACACCAGGTGCGGCTGCTGCTGGCTGACCACTTCAATGACCCGATCGGTGAAAAACTGCCAGCCCTTGTCCTTGTGCGCATTGGCATTGGCGCGCTCGACGGTCATGGTGGTGTTGAGCATCAGCACGCCCTGGTCGGCCCAACTCTGCAGGTAGCCGTGGTTGGGGATGTCGATGTTCAGGTCGCGCTTGAGTTCTTTATAGATGTTCACCAGCGACGGCGGCGCCGGCACGCCGGGTTGCACCGAGAAGCACAAGCCATGGGCCTGGCCCGGGCCGTGATAAGGATCCTGACCGAGGATCACCACTTTGACCTTGTCCAGCGGCGTGGAGTTGAGCGCGTTGAAAATCATCGGCCCCGGCGGATAGATCTCCTTGCCGGCCGCCCGTTCCTGTTGCAGGAAGTTTCGCAACTCTGTCATGTAGGGCTGGTCGAATTCGGCACGCAGGGCTTCCTTCCAGCTCGGTTCGAGTTTGATACGGTCGTCAGCAGTCATGGTTACATCCGGCAAAAACAATGGGGCGAACCCTAGGAAAGCGCATCACGCTTGTCAATTGATCTGACGCAGATCCGGCACTTTCCCACACAGCGATCATACTTAACCCTCAAATTCCCGATCGAGGTCACGATGAATCTGCACTTCGAAGAACTCACCGGCACCGACGGCGCCCGCATCGGCGTCGCCAGCCTGGATGCCGAAAAATCCCTGAACGCCCTGTCCCTGCCGATGATCAACGCCCTGCGCGACCGCATGGACGCCTGGGCCAAGGACCCGCAAATCGTCTGCGTGCTGTTGCGCGGCAATGGCGCCAAGGCCTTTTGCGCCGGGGGTGAAGTGCGCAGCCTGGTGGAAGCCTGTCGCGTCCATCCCGGTGAAGTACCGCCACTGGCCGCGCAGTTTTTTGCGGCGGAATATCGCCTGGACTTCAAACTTCATACCTACCCGAAACCGCTGATCTGCTGGGGGCATGGCTATGTGCTTGGCGGTGGCATGGGGTTGTTGCAAGGCGCAGGCGTTCGTATCGTCACGCCGAGCAGCCGCCTGGCGATGCCCGAAATCAGCATCGGCCTGTACCCGGACGTTGGCGCCAGTTGGTTTCTGTCGCGCCTGCCCGGCAAGCTAGGGTTATTCCTGGGCCTGACCGGTGCGCACATGAACGGCCGCGATGCCATCGACCTGGACCTGGCCGATCGTTTCCTTCTCGACGAACAGCAGCCGGAATTGATCGACGGACTGCTGCAATTGAACTGGCAGGAACAAACACCCATGCAGCTCAACAGCCTGCTCAAGGCCTTGCAGCAGGAAGCCGTGGCGCAGATGCCCGAAGCCCAGTGGCTGCCACGCCGACAGCAAATCGACGAGTTGCTGGATGTCAGCGACGTGCGTTGCGCCTGGAAGGCCATCAGTGCCTTGCGCGATCACACCGATCTATTACTGAGCCGCGCCGCCAGGACCCTGAGCGAAGGCTCACCGCTGACCGCCCGTCTGGTGTGGGAGCAGATCATCCGTGCCCGACACCTGTCACTGGCCGAAGTCTTCCAGATGGAATACACCCTGAGCCTCAACTGCTGTCGTCATCCGGAATTCAGCGAAGGCGTACGAGCCCGGTTGATCGACAAGGATCAGAAGCCGCACTGGCATTGGCCGGATATCAACAACGTGCCGGACGCGGTGGTAGAGGCGCATTTCCACAAGGCGTGGGAAGGTCGGCATCCGCTGGCGGATTTGTCTGAGTATTAAAGTCTGGGCATAACAATGTGGGAGCGAGCCTGCTCGCGATGAAGGAGTGTCAGTCGACGTTATAGCTGTCTGACACACCGCCTTCGCGAGCAGGCTCGCTCCCACAGGTTTTGTATTTAGCTGAATGATTAGCGGTGATTGCCCCGCCCGTTGTGATCACCACGCCCGCTGCGATAGCCGCGCCCGTCATGACCGCGATTGTCGTTATTCCAGCCCCTGCGGTTACGGCCGTCCCAGCCATGGTTCTGATGCATGCGGTAGTCGCCCCGCGACTGCTGATAGTAACGAGGGGCCGGCTGGTAATAGCGCGGGGACGGTTGATAGATTCGCGGCTGCGAGTAATAGCGCGGTGTCGGCTGGTAATACCGTGCTGGCGGTGCGTAGTACCGGGGCGGTGGCGTGTAGTAACCGCCACCATTGGAGTAGTAGGAACTCCCCCCGGCGTAATAGGCTGGCGATGGCGAGGTATAGACCTCGGAACTGTAGTAACTGCCTCCTTCATCGTAATAAGGCACGCATCCACCAACGGATAATCCCAACACAGCTAGCAGAAGAATTCGACAGAGCATAGCGGCCTCCTGGACCGCGGGTGAGCCACACCAGCGACGCTGGCAGGCGACAGTCAAAAGTTCGGTGACTGTCGAAAGATCAGACATCGAATTCGGAATCTGGTGCGTCACAGAAACAAGTAGAAACATCTGCCCGATGAAAGGTTTTTCATCCATTCACGCCCTGATTAACGGTGACCGCCGCCGTGACCGCCGCCGTGATGCCCACCGCCGTGAACGCCGTAATACCCATGACCACGGTAGTAACCATGCCCACCGTAGTAATAGGAGCGATAACCACCGTAATAACGTGGGCCGTAGTAACCGTAGTAATAAGGCGAGTAGTAACCGGGGTAGTCATAAGATCCCCCGTAGACATCGGCAGGACCGTCGTAGTAGTAGCAGCCAGACAATCCAAAACCGAGCACTGCACCCAACAACAATCGACGTAACATGGCGGCCTCCGTAAAGACCTGTGACAGCAGTCGGCACAGACCGGCTGACATCTGTTTTGACTGGTAAACCCGTGCCAAGTGCAACGCCGCCCCGCACCTTCGGATCAGCGGCAAACACGTTCCAATGCGGTGCACCTGCGCACCATCACAAGGCAGCCCGCCCTCCCGATCAAACCCGTCGGCCACCCCGTTCCCCACGCTAGAGCGCTCGGGCCAAGTTGGCACGCCTCTCGCTTTAGTAACACCGTGCAGGAGTCACTACAGGTTCGCGGCACCACAATTTGAAAATGGCTGACTAGGGTTCCGGCTCGCAATCGCGAGTGACTGGTCCGAGAGTTGGCGACCTCCAGTTGAGGTTACACGGCGGGACAAAAGCCCGGGAGACAAGCCACCGTAAGCGGTGCCGCTGCCTTCCTGTCCGTCCTTGATCAACTGGAGAACCACCATGTCCCAGCTTCGTTTACCCACCCTGCTCGCCGCTGCGTTCGCAGCCCTCGTCAGCGTCTCATCCCAGGCCGCCCAGAAAGACCACTTCAGCGTGTGCTGGACGATCTATGCCGGCTGGATGCCCTGGGAATACGCCGGCAGCCAAGGCATCGTCGACAAATGGGCGAAGAAGTACGGCATCAAGATCGACGTGGTGCAACTCAATGACTATGTCGAATCGATCAACCAGTACACCGCCGGCCAGTTCGATGGCTGCACCATGACCAACATGGACGCGCTGACCATTCCGGCCGCTGGCGGCGTCGACAGCACTGCACTGATCGTCAGCGATTTCTCCAACGGCAACGATGGCATCGTGCTCAAGGGCGAAGGCAAGAAAGTCGCCGACCTCAAGGGCATGGACGTCAACCTGGTGGAGCTCTCTGTCTCCCACTACCTGCTGGCCCGGGCCCTGGATTCGGTGGACCTCACCGAGAAAGACCTGAAAGTGGTCAATACCTCCGACGCCGATATTTCGGCCGCCTTCAACACTGATCAGGTCAACGCCGTCACCACCTGGAACCCGATGCTCTCGGACATCAAGGCCAAGCCTGCGGTGACCGAAGTGTTCAACTCCAGCCAGATCCCCGGCGAAATCATGGACATGATGGTGGTCAACAGCGCCACCCTCAAAGACAACCCGGCCCTCGGCAAGGCACTGACCGGCGCCTGGTTCGAAGTGGTCGAGTTGATGAACGCGAAAAACGCCGCCAGCAAAGCTGCCCTGGAGCACATGGCCAAGGCCTCGGGCACTGACCTGGCGGGTTTTCAGGCGCAACTGGACACCACCAGATTGTTCGCCACGCCCAAGGAAGCCCTGGCGTTTTCCACCAGCAAGCAACTGCCGGAAACCATGCGCAAGGTCGCCGAGTTCTCCTTCCAGCACGGCTTGCTCGGTGAAGGCGCCAAGGACACCAGCGCCGTCGGCATGGCCTTCGCCAACGGCGTGACCAGTGGTGACAAGGGCAACCTGAAACTGCGCTTCGACCCGAGTTACGTGCAGATGGCCGCCGACGCCAAGCTGTAATCAGGAGAACTGGCCATGCGCCTGATCAACCGTCACCCGGATCGCCCGAGTCGCCTGCTGCTGGTGATCCTGCCGTTCGCCCTGGTGCTGTTCGCCTACTTCATGGGCTCGGCCGAGCGACTGGCGGATAACCCCAACGACAAGCTGCTGCCCAGCGCCGTGCAGATGACCGATGCGGTGAAACGCCTGGCCTTCGTGGCCGACAGCCGCACCGGCGAATACCTGCTCTGGCAGGACACGGCGTCCAGCCTGCAGCGGCTGGCCATTGGCCTGGGTATCAGCGCTTTGGCCGGGTTGTGCCTGGGCATCGCCGCCGGCACCTTGCCGCTGTTCGGTGCGCCGTTGTCACCCTTGCTGACGGTGCTGTCGATGGTGCCACCGCTGGCGATCCTGCCGATCCTGTTCATCGTCTTCGGCCTGGGGGAACTGTCGAAAGTGATGCTGATCGTCATCGGCATCACCCCGGCGCTGGCGCGGGACCTGGAACAGCGCGCCCGGGAAATTCCCGTGGAGTTGCTGATCAAGGCCCAGACCCTCGGCGCGTCTACCTGGACCCTGATGCTGCGGGTGGTGTTGCCACAACTGCTGCCACGACTGCTGATTTCCCTGCGCCTGATGCTCGGCTCGGCGTGGCTGTTCCTGATCGCCGCCGAAGCCATCGCCTCCACCGACGGCCTCGGCTACCGGATCTTCCTGGTGCGCCGCTACCTAGCGATGGACGTGATTCTGCCCTACGTGGTGTGGATCACCCTGCTCGCCTGGTTGATGGATTGGGGGCTCAAGTACCTGACCCGCCGCGCGTTCCCCTGGTATGAAGGAGCGGCCAAATGAGCTTCATCACGGTGAAAAACGTCTGGCAACAATACGCCGATCAGGTGGTGCTCGAAGGCCTGAACCTGAACGTCAACGAGGGTGAGTTCTGCACGCTCGTGGGTGCGTCCGGTTGTGGTAAATCGACCTTCCTGCGCCTGCTGCTGGGCCAGGAGTGCGCCAGTCGCGGCGAGATCCTGCTCGACGGCCAACCGCTGGCCGCTGAGCCGGATGCCAGCCGTGGCGTGGTGTTCCAGCGCTATTCGGTGTTCCCGCACTTGAGCGTGCTGGACAACGTCGCCCTCGGCCTCGAACTGCCCCGCTCGCGTTTGCTTGGACGCCTGTTTGGCAGTGCGAAAAAAGAGGCTCGCGAACAGGCTTCGGTGCTGCTGCACAAAGTCGGCCTCGGCCACTCGCTGGACAAATACCCGGCGCAACTCTCCGGCGGCATGCAACAACGCCTGGCCATTGCCCAGGCGCTGATCATGAAGCCCCGAGTGTTGTTGCTCGACGAACCGTTCGGCGCCCTCGACCCGGGCATCCGCAAAGACATGCACGCCTTGCTGCTGGAGCTGTGGCGCGAGACCCGCCTGACGGTGTTCATGGTCACCCATGACCTGTCCGAAGGGTTCAGCCTCGGCACACGCCTGCTGGTGTTCGACAAGGTCCGTCTCGATCCGCATGCCCCTGGTGCCTATGGCGCACGCATCACCTACGACATCCCTTTGAACAGCGACCGCCGCACCGAACGTGCCGCCGTCGACGCTCTGCCAGTGCAACTGGCGGGCTCACTTCGAACCGCTTGAGAGGGTTTTGCCCATGACTGATTCGACCCAACTGTTCCCGCCCTTCGCCGAAGAAATGCTCCCCGGTGGCGGCCATCGTTCCTTCGTGCTCAAACGCGGCCAACTGCTGCGCCTGACCGACCTGCGTGGCGGCGCCAACGTCAGCCTGACGTTGCTCAACGCCAATGAAAAAACCGAACGGCTGAACCTGCCCGACAGCCTCAAATGCCAACACACCGCCAAGCTCACCACCGGCCATTGCCTGTACTCGGACATGGGTCGCGTGCTGGCCGCCATCACCGCCGACACTTGCGGCTGGAGCGACAGCCTCGGCGGCGTGCTCTGCGCTGAAGAAGTGGCGGAAAAATACGGCGCCGGCCGCTATCAGGAACTGCGCAACGGCTTCTTGCGCAACGGTACCGACAACCTGTTGGTGGAGCTGGGCAAGTGGGGGCTGGGCCTGTCCGACCTGCTGATGACCCTCAACCTGTTCAGCCGCGTGAACGTCGATGACGCCGGGCGTTTTCACTTTGTCGAAGACCACTCCAGGGCGGGTGACTACATCGAGTTGTACGCGCCGATGGACACCCTGGTGGTGCTCACCGCCCTGCAGCATCCGATGGACCCGTCGCCGCAATACGCACCGAAACCGCTGAAGCTCAGCTGGATGAACGCCGACCCAAGCGTCGCCGAACACTGCCGCACCTCGCGCCCGGAAAACGAGCGCGGCTTCATCAACACCGACCGCCTGTTCGCCTGAGGATCGCTGCCATGTCACTCGCAATCGCCACTGCACAACCGTTGCCTGAAACCGCGGTCTACCGCGCCACCATCCCCGCCGGTGAACCCTGGCTGATGGAGGTCAAGGCCGGCCAGACCCTGCGCATCCTCGATCTTGAGGGCAACCAGGCTGTCGACACCTTGTTCTACAGCGTCGCCAATCCCAAGGAACGCTACGACGTGCAGCGTACCCTGCGCCGACAGAACAGCGTGTACCTGAGCACTGGCAGCGTGCTGTATTCCAACCTCGGCAAGCCGATGCTGACCATCGTCGCCGACACCTGCGGGCGCCACGACACCCTGGGTGGCGCCTGTGCGCAAGAGAGCAACACCGTGCGCTATGCGTTGGAGAAACGCTACATGCACAGCTGCCGCGACAACTACCTGCGCGCCTGTGTTCACGATGGTCGACTGGGCAAGGGCGACATAGGGCCGAACATCAACTTCTTCATGAACGTACCGGTCACTGCCGACGGCGGGCTGACCTTCGAAGACGGCATTTCCGCGCCGGGCAAGTACGTCGACCTGCGGGCCGAGATGGACGTGATCGTGCTGATCTCCAACTGCCCGCAACTGAACAACCCGTGCAATGCCTACAACCCGACCCCGGCGGAGCTGCTGGTATGGAACTGAAACTCCCGACATTGCGCCGCTGGTTGTTTGCCTTGTGCCAGGCCCGTTCTGGCCAGTGCCTGAAAAAGTAAAAACCACCACCCCCTGTAGGAGCGAGCTTGCTCGCGAAAAACCCAAGAGCACCGCTGGGCATCTGGGTTTACGCGTAATCGTTAACGACCATCGCGAGCAAGCTCGCTCCTACAAGGGCCCGGCGTTTCAAATCTGGTGATTCTGCCGTCGGGGACGACCCTGGCGCATTTCGAAAAACTGCGGGACGGCCCGCATCCCAGTCGAGGCTGATGCGCTATCGCCTCCGGGGGTTATGCCATGTTCGAAAAAGTCCTGATTGCCAACCGTGGCGCCATTGCCTGCCGCATCCTGCGCACCTTGCGCGAACTGCACGTGCAGGGTGTTGCCGTGTACTCCGAAGCCGATGCCGCCAGCCTGCACATCCTGCAAGCCGACGAGGCCCACAGCCTTGGTGAGGGCGCGGCCGCCGGCACTTACCTGGCGGTCGATAAAATCCTCGCTATCGCCATATCCACCGGTGCCACGGCGATCCACCCCGGCTACGGTTTTCTCTCGGAAAACGCCGCGTTCGCCGAAGCCTGCGAGGCCGCCAATATCGCCTTCATCGGCCCGACACCAGAGCAACTGCGGGTGTTCGGCCTCAAGCACACAGCGCGCGCACTGGCCAAGCAACACGGCGTACCGATGCTCGAAGGCACCGAACTGCTCGACAGCCTCGACGCCGCGCTGCTGGCCGGTGAACAGGTCGGCTATCCGGTGATGCTCAAGAGCACCGCCGGCGGTGGCGGCATCGGCATGCGCGTGTGCCGCAGCGCGGCCGAGTTGAGCGAGTCCTTCGAGGCAGTCAAACGCCTGGGCCAGAACAACTTCAGCGACGCCGGAGTGTTCATCGAAAAGTACATCCAGCGTGCCCGCCATCTGGAAGTTCAGGTGTTCGGCGACGGTCGCGGCGAGGTGATCGCCCTCGGCGTGCGTGATTGCTCGGTGCAACGACGCAACCAGAAAGTCCTCGAAGAAACCCCGGCGCCGAACCTGCCCGACGGCATGGCCGATGAACTGTGCGCGGCGGCGATCAAACTGGCCAAAGCGGTGAATTACCGCAGTGCCGGCACCGTCGAATTCGTATTCGACAGCGATGCCCAGCGTTTCTATTTCCTTGAGGTGAACACCCGCTTGCAGGTGGAACACGGTGTCACCGAACAGGTATGGGGTGTCGATCTGGTGCGCTGGATGGTGCAACTGGCAGCCGGTGATCTACCGTCGCTTAGCGATCTGGTACAGGATCTGAAACCGCAGGGGCATGCGATTCAGGCGCGGTTGTATGCCGAGGATCCGGGTCGCGATTTTCAACCGAGCCCAGGCCTGCTCACCGCCGTGGACTTCCCGGCGGCCAATGGCATGCAACTGCGCATCGACACCTGGGTCGAGGCTGGCTGCGAGATCCCGCCGTATTTCGACCCGATGATCGCCAAGGTCATCAGTTGGGCGCCGACTCGCGAAGAAGCGACTGCGCAACTGCATCAAGCGCTGGGTGCCAGCGTGCTCTACGGCGTGGAAACCAACCGCGATTATCTGCGGCAGATTCTGCTGGATACGCCTTTCGCCAGCGGGCAGCCATGGACCCGGTGTCTGGAAGGACTGGTCTATCAGGCCAACACGTTCGAGGTGCTCAGTGCAGGCACCCAGACCAGCGTTCAGGACTACCCCGGCCGTCTCGGCTACTGGGCGGTGGGCGTGCCGCCATCGGGGCCGATGGACAGTCGCGCGCTGCGTCTGGGCAACCGGTTGCTGGGCAATGACGAAGGCGCGGCAGCGCTGGAAATCACCATGAGCGGGCCCCTGCTGCGCTTCAATTGCGAGGCGGTGGTGGCGGTGACCGGGGCGGTGATTCCATTACTGCTTAACGGTGAAGCCGTGCCGATGAGCACTGCGCTGCTGATTCCGGCAGGCGCCACATTGAGTCTCGGCACGATTGCCGGTGCGGGTGCCCGCAGCTATCTGTGCCTGCGCGGCGGCCTGCAGGTTCCGGATTATCTGGGCAGTAAAAGCACGTTCACCCTGGGTCAGTTTGGTGGCCACGGTGGCCGCGCCTTGCGCGCCGGTGACGTATTGCATGTGCCAGCCCTGATTGACCGCAGCGCCGGTCAACAACTGGCTGAAGAACAGATCGCCGAGTTGCCGACGGTTCGGCAAATTCGAGTGATCTATGGCCCCCACGGCGCCCCGGAATACTTCACCGAAAACTACATCGGCACCTTCTTCGCCACGCCGTGGGAAGTGCATTTCAACTCCAGCCGTACCGGTGTACGCCTGATCGGGCCGAAACCTGAGTGGGTGCGCGCCGACGGTGGCGAGGCGGGTCTGCACCCGTCGAACATCCACGACAATCCCTATGCGATCGGTGCGGTGGATTTTACCGGTGACATGCCGGTGATCCTCGGTCCGGACGGCCCGAGCCTCGGCGGGTTCGTGTGCCCGGTGACGGTGATCGAGGCGGATCTTTGGCAGTTGGGGCAACTCAAGGCGGGAGACAAAATCCAGTTCCTGCCCGTCAATATCGAGGACGCGCGAAAACTCTGTAGGAGCTGGCTTGCCAGCGATGGGGCCCGACCAGACACCGCATCAACTTCATCGCTGGCAAGCCAGCGCCTACAAGGTCTTGTGTCGCCTGTGGTGCTGGATATCGAGCAGGGGGATACGCGGCTGGTTGCACGGCTGTCGGGCGATACGCATTTGCTGCTTGAAATCGGCGCCCCGGAACTGGACCTGGTCCTGCGCTTCCGCGCCCACGCCCTCATGCAAGCCCTGGAAAGCAAACACCTGCACGGCGTGATCGACCTCACCCCCGGCATCCGCTCACTGCAAATCCACTACCAGCCCGAGCAACTGCCGCTGTCCGATCTGCTCGGCATAGTCGCCGGCGAATGGGACGCGGTGTGCGCCGCCAAAGACCTGCAAGTACCGTCGCGCATCGTTCATCTGCCGCTGTCCTGGGATGATCCGGCGTGCCAGCTGGCCATCGAGAAATACATGACCACCGTGCGCAAGGACGCGCCGTGGTGCCCGAGCAACCTGGAGTTCATCCGCCGCATCAACGACCTGCCGAACCTCGATGAAGTACAACGCACTGTGTTCGACGCCAGCTACCTGGTGATGGGGCTGGGAGACGTCTACCTCGGCGCACCAGTCGCCACCCCGCTCGACCCGCGCCATCGCCTGGTGACCACCAAGTACAACCCGGCGCGCACCTGGACCGCGGAAAACTCGGTGGGCATCGGGGGCGCCTACATGTGCGTCTACGGCATGGAAGGCCCCGGCGGTTATCAGTTTGTCGGACGCACGCTGCAGATGTGGAACCGCTATCGCGAAGTGGCCGCGTTCGATGGCAAACCGTGGCTGTTGCGGTTTTTCGACCAGATCCGTTTCTACCCGGTCAGCGCCGATGAACTGCTGCGCATCCGCCGGGATTTCCCCCTCGGGCGCTTCGACCTGAACATCGAGCACAGTCAGTTGAACCTGGCGGATTACCAGGCATTTCTGGCCCGGGAAGCCGAATCCATCGGCGCTTTTCGTGCGCAGCAACAAGGGGCGTTCAACGCCGAACGCGAACGCTGGATCGCCAGCGGCCAGGCGCATTTCGACAGTGAAGAACTGGCCCCGGAGGCCACCGAAGATGCACCGTTGGCGAGCGGCCAACAGAGCGTCGACAGCCACATTGCCGGCAACCTCTGGCAGGTCCAGGTCGAGACCGGTAGCCGCGTCGAGGCCGGTGATGTGCTGGTGATCCTGGAGTCGATGAAGATGGAAATCCCCCTGCTCGCACCGATGGCCGGCGTGGTGCGCGAGATTCGCGTGCAACCGGGTTCGGCGGTGCGCGCCGGACAGCGCGTCGTGGTGCTGGAACTCGACTGAGCCCATTTTGAAAAGGACTGACACCATGAACATCAATCTGCAACTCGACGCCCTGCGCAGCGCTTATCGCGAAGGCCGCACCACGCCACGGCAGTTGCTGCTGCAACTGCGGGACAAAGCCGCCGCCCTGAACCCGGACTATCACCTGTTCATCCACTTGCTCAGCGCCGAGGAAATGGAGCCTTACCTCGCCGCCCTCGACGGTCGCGACCCCGACAGCCTGCCGCTGTATGGCGTGCCGTTCGCGATCAAGGACAACATCGACCTGGCCGGCATCCCGACCACAGCGGCGTGCCCGGCATTTGCCTACGTGCCGGAGCGCTCGGCGACCATCGTCGAGCAACTGTTGGCCCTCGGTGCGATTCCGTTGGGCAAAACCAACCTCGACCAGTTCGCCACAGGGCTCAACGGCAGCCGCTCACCCTACGGCGCCTGCCCCAACAGCGTGTTGCCGGAGTATCCGTCGGGGGGGTCCAGCGCCGGTTCGTCGCTGGCGGTGGCGCTCGGCGTCGCGAGCTTTGCGCTGGGCACCGATACCGCCGGCTCCGGGCGCGTGCCGGCGGCGTTGAACAATCTGGTCGGCATGAAGGCCACCAAGGGCCTGATTTCGACAGCCGGCGTGGTTCCGGCCTGTCGTACGCTCGATTGCGTCACCACCTTCACCGCCACGGCGCGGGAGGCCAGTCAATTGCTGGCGCTCACCGCACGCCTGGACCCACGGGACGAATACAGCCGCAGCAACCCGCTGTGGAACGACGGCTCAGCGTTCGGCACACCACGCCCATTCCGTTTCGGCGTACCCCGTGCACAGGACCTGCAATTTTTCGGTTGCCCTGAAGGCCCGCTGTTGTTCGGTGATGCCATCGACCGCCTCAAGGCCCTGGGTGGCGAAGCGGTGGAACTGGATCTGTCGCCCTTTCTGGAGGCAGCCCGCTTGCTCTATGAAGGCCCGTGGGTAGCCGAGCGCTACAGCGTGGCCGGTGAGTTGATGGCGCAAAATCCCGAGGCTGTGTTGCCGGTGATTCGCGCCGTACTGGCCAAGGCTCCCGCCGTCGACGGCGTGCAAACCTTCCGCGCCCAATACCGCCTGCAAGCGCTCAAAGCCCTGTGCGACACAGCGCTGGAAGGCCTCGATTGTGTGGTCACGCCAACCATCGGCCGGCCGGTGACGCTGGCGCAGCTCAAGGCCGAACCGGTACTGCGTAATTCGGAACTGGGTTACTACACCAACTTCATGAACCTGCTCGACTACGCCGCCGTCGCCGTGCCCAGCGCCTTCATGGACAACGGCCTGCCTTGGGGCGTGACGCTGTTTGGCCGGGCCTTTACCGATCAATATCTGTTGAGCGTGGCGGATGCCTTGCAGCGTCAACAAGGCTTGGCCGCGCCAGAACCGGCGACGGCGGCACGTCATGATCGGGCGCGGCTGGTGGTCTGCGGCGCGCACCTGGACGGGTTGGCGTTGAACTGGCAACTCAAGCAGCGCGGCGCCCGTTTGCTGGAGTCGACCGTCAGCTCGCCGGATTACCAACTCTATGCCCTGGCCGGCGGCCCGCCGTTTCGTCCGGGCATGGTCCGCGTGAAGGATGGCGGCGTGGCGATTGCGGTGGAAGTCTGGGAGTTGCCGAGCAGCGAGTTGGGCTCGTTCCTGACCGGGATTCCGGCACCCTTGGGGTTGGGCAAGGTGCAACTGGCGGACGGCCGCTGGGAGAGCGGGTTTATCTGCGAGGCGTATGGGTTGGAGGGCGCGGTGAATATCAGTCATTTGGGCGGGTGGCGGATGTATCTGAAAACACTGGCTTAAACGCACTCAACCCTGTGGGAGCACTTGTGGCGAGGGGGCTTGCCCCCGCTGGACTGCGCAGCAGTCCCCAAATCCTGCCATGCGGTTTGCCTGAGACAAACCGGGCCTGGGCGTTGGGGGGTCGCTTCGCGACCCAACGGGGGCAAGCCCCCTCGCCACAAAAGCCCGCTCCCACAATGACCACGCGCAACCTCCGTGGAACATAGGAGCGACCATTCGCGGCGCACATGGAGCAGTTATTTCCCCGCAGTACCCTTAGAATGCTTGCCATCGGATGACTGCCAATGGAACTGCCATGCCGCTTCGCTCGCCGCTGTATTCTCAACGCTCGTTGGTCCTCACGCTGGTCGCATTGCTGGGCGCAGGTTTTCTCGCTACCTCCTTTCTCAGTTACTACGCCTCTCGGGCATCGATCCGCGACAACATCGTCAACACCGAACTGCCGCTGACGTCGGACACCGTCTACTCGGAAATCCAGAAAGACCTGGTCAGGCCGATCCTGATTTCCTCGATGATGGCCCGCGACACCTTCATGCGCGATTGGGTGGTCAACGGTGAAAAGGACTCCGACCAGATGACCCGTTACCTCAACGAAGTCATGACCCACTACGGCGCCTACACCGCGTTCTTCGTCTCCAACACCAGCCTGACCTACTACCACGCCAAAGGTGTGCTCAAACAGGTCAAGGCCACCGAACCCCGCGACGCCTGGTACTTTCGCGTGCGCGACATGAAGGACCCGTACGAGATCAACGTCGACCCGGACCTCGCCAACAAGGACAACCTGACCTTCTTCATCAACTACAAGGTCTACGACTACAACGACCGGTTCATCGGCGCGGCCGGCGTCGGCCTGACCGTCGACGCTGTGATCAAGCTGATCGACAAGTACCAGCAGCGTTATCAGCGCAGCGTATATTTCGTCGACAACTTCGGACGCCTGGTGCTCACCGGCGCCGAAGGGGGTCCGCAGGGTGCACACATCGGGCAGAAACTCGGCGAACTCGACAGCATGAAAGACCTGATCAGCCGACTGCCCAAGCCTCACAGCGGCAGCTATGAATACTCCGTGCAGGGCCAGGGGCATTTCCTCAACGTGCGGTTTATCCCGGAGCTGAACTGGTACCTGTTCGTCGACAAACGCGAAGACAGCGCCCTCGGTGAAATCCGCCAGTCGCTGTACCTCAATCTGCTGATCTGCCTGCTGGTCACGTTGATCGTGCTGGCCTTGCTCAACCGGGTGGTCAAGCGCTATCAAGACAAGATCCAGGTCCAGGCCATCCTCGACAGCCTGACCGAACTGCCCAACCGTCGCGGCTTCGACCTGCTGGCCGCGCAGGCCTTGCAAGAAGCCCAGCGTGAACCCAAGCCGCTGACCGCTTTGCTGCTGGACCTCGACCACTTCAAGGCGCTGAACGACACCTACGGCCACCTGGCCGGCGATCAGGTACTCATCGGTTTCGCCCGGGATCTGGAAAGTTGTCTGCGTCAATCCGACATCGTCTGCCGATGGGGCGGTGAAGAGTTCATCGTGCTGCTCAAGGACACCGACGGCAAGACCGGTCTGATGATTGCCGAGAAAATTCGCCTGCACGTGGAACAGCAGCGCTATACCTACAACGGTCAAGCCTTGCATGTGACGGTCAGCATCGGTCTCACGACCCTGCAGCCCGATGACACCTTGCACAGCCTGCTGTCGCGGGCGGATCATGCGATGTATCGGGCCAAGCAAACTGGCCGTAACCGAACCTGCGTGGAAAGGTCTCACTCTGTCCATGAACCAGCCTGACCTCTGCCCCGCCTGCGGCGCGCCCAACGACTGCACCCTGGCCGACCCGCGAACAGCCGACCGCGCCTGCTGGTGCTACGGCGTCAGCATCGACCCGGCCGTGCTCCAGGCGCTGCCGGCTGAACTGCGCAACGCCTCGTGCCTGTGCCCACGCTGCGCCGAAGTCGAGGCACAGTTGCAAGCAGCGCCCGAATCGATCAAGTAAGATGCGCGCCCCTAACTTCACTGATCCTTGAGTCATGCGCGTCGACCGTTTCCTCAGCAACCTGCCGTGCTTCAACCGTAAGCAGGTACGCCTGTTGCTGGTGGAAAAGCGCGTCAGGATTGACGGAAAAGTCGTCAGCGACCCGCACAGCGAAGTCCGCGAATTCAGCCGCGTCGAAGTCGACAGCGATGTGCTGCAAGTCGGCAAACCGCTGCGCCACTTCATGCTGCACAAGCCCGCTGGTTGCGTCAGCGCCACCAAAGACCCGCAGCACCCCACCGTACTCGATCTGATCCACGAGCCGGACAAGGACGAACTGCACATCGCCGGACGCCTGGATTTCAACACCACCGGCTTGATGCTGATCACCAATGACGGCAGCTGGTCGCGCCGTCTGACCCAACCGCAGACCAAGCTGCCCAAGGTCTACTACGTCGAAACCGAGCATGCCATCGGCCCCGAATACGCGATCAAATTCAGCGAGGGGCTGTACTTCGCCTTCGAAGACCTCACCACGCAACCGGCCGGGCTAGAGCTGCTCGGGACAAAGTGCGCACGCCTGAGCATCGTCGAGGGCCGCTATCACCAGGTCAAGCGCATGTTCGGCCACTTCAACAACAAGGTGATGCGCCTGCATCGCGAACGCATGGGGCCGCTGGTGCTCGACGATGCGTTGAAACCGGGCGAATACCGCCCACTGACCGTAGAAGAGATCGGATTGATCTAAACACGCGACCGCTGAGCAGAAGTTGTCGAACAATTTACCAACGGCACTTGCGCGATGACGTGACCCCTGCTTGAATCAGGACGTCGGCCGAAATGTGACCGACGAGTCACCCCATACTTCTAAGAAACTTTTTGCCGGTAGGAACCCAAGGGTTCCGGCCTCATCCGGCAGACTGCCCGCCAATAACAATACCCGTCGACCGGACTGCAATGGATCGACATGGGCCTCTCAAATTCCAGGCGTATGCCTACCTGTCACAAAGCTCGTGCAATCTCTATTGCGCGCATACCCGCTTGCCAGGAGTCTTATGACATGAGGCCAGAAATCGCTGTGCTGGATATACAGGGTCAGTATCGGGTCTACACGGAGTTCTATCGCGCAGACGCCGCAGAGAAGACCATTATCTTGGTCAACGGGTCGATGGCCACGACTGCGTCGTTTGCACAAACCGTGAAAAACCTCCATCCGCAGTTCAACGTCGTCTGCTACGACCAGCCCTACGCGGGTCGGTCAAAAGCCCACAACCTGCATGAAAAAATGCTCACCAAGGAAATCGAAGGGCAGATCCTTCTTGAGCTGATCGACCACTTCGCCGCCGAACACGTGCTGTCGTTTTCCTGGGGTGGCGCGGCGACCATGATGGCGTTGTCGCAACGGCCACGGCGCATCGAAAAAGCCGTGATCAGCTCGTTCTCCCCGGTGATCAACGCGCACATGCTCGATTACCTCGAACGCGGCGTCGAACACCTCGGCAACCTGGATGGTGACCGCGTCGGACATCTGGTGAACGACACCATCGGCAAACACCTGCCGTCGTTGTTCAAGCGCTTCAACTATCGCCACGTCAGCTCCCTGGCCGAACATGAGTACGGGCAGATGCACTTCCACATCAACGACGTGCTGCACAGCGACCGCCAGTGCTACCTGCACGCGGCGAAGAAAATTGATGTGCCAGTGCTGTTCCTCAACGGCGAATGGGACGAATACACCGCCGCCGACGACGCCCGGTTGTTCGCCAACCACGTGCAACACAGCACGTTCAGTACCCTTCAGGCCACCGGCCACTTTCTCGACATGGAACACAAAGCCGCCTGCCGGGACAGCCGCAACGCACTGATGGGCTTCCTGAAACCTGCGCAATACGAAAGCCGACCGCGTTACCACTACGTCCAGGACCACCATGCATTGGCAAGCTGAAAGAGAGTCATCGCGAGCAAGCCCTGCCCTGCCGGATTAAACGTATTCCGCAGGCGCGAGGCTTGCCCGCGATCGACCGTCATGCGGTCGAGACTTGGTTTCACCTGCGCTAAACCCATCTGGCGCAAAGAAAAACTTCATTTCCACGCGCACATCTGGTACAAAGTCACCGCTCTGAGCGGGTGTCGTATAATGGCATTACTCCAGCTTCCCAAGCTGATAACGAGGGTTCGATTCCCTTCACCCGCTCCAATCGAATTTTGATCTCACGTCAGGGTGGTTTTGACGGGGGATGTAGAGAAAAAAAAACCGGTCCAAGTGGCCGGTTTTTTTGTGCGCGGGATCTGGTGATGCGCCTGCCAAAGTTAGTGCCAAGGCCCACTTTTAAGGGCCCAACGGAGATCAACACGAGAACAAGCAACGTCCTACACTACGCTGGGAATTGTCCGTACACTTGCGCATTGCTGTGCCTTTGTCATGAGACCTATAGTCCGACCGCGCCCAAATGGCGTGTCGGGTTTGGCGACTCGGTAACAACGGTACAGAAGGCTCCGAGGATTTCTCGGAGCACTTTTGATCACGCTTGGCTGCTTTTTCGGTAGCTGTGCGTGGGAGACCTTCGGGTCTGCCGGTTTCACCATTGTCCGGTTCGCCAACCCGCGTACAGCTACCACCCTATTGTTTGGCGACAATTGAGTGGTAGGTCTTCCACCTACAATTGGAACTCACTCATGAAAGAATTCATGGCTTTAACCAGCATCGCCGACGATCTCCCCCTCCCTCTTCGTCAACACCACACAACCCCTGCACTCCCTGCTCAGCACCGCCAGCTACCGAATTCGCGCCGTGACGCAGCTTCTTGAAAACCTCGCGATTCGCGGCGACCTGACCTCTGACGCCGTTGTACTCAGTGACTTCGCGTTGCTCTGCTGCGTGCCGTTGCGTGACGGTTGCGATGTGCTGGATGTAATCGCAGAGCCATCTTGACGAACCACAAGGCGCCTATTCAGGCGCCTTGTGCGTTACATACCCCATCAGCCTTTTCCATGGAGGACGATGAACATGTTTTACCCGATTGCGATTTCCATGGGAGACGACGAACAGGCGTGGGGCGTGGAAGTCCCGGATGTGCCGGGTTGTTTTAGCGCCGGTGAAGATCTGGAAGATGCAATAGCCATGGTTCAACAAGCCATTGAGGGGCATTTCGAGATGCTCGCTGTGGATGGTGCGCCCTTCCCTTCAGCCAGCAGCGTTGCCCTGCATGCAGCAAATCCAAAGTACGCAGGTTGCACGTGGGCACTGGTGGAAATCGCTGATGATGTAGGTTCGCGCTCAGCGCTGCCCCCATCGCCTGTACGCTCGTATCTTTTGCGTATGGATCCCACTACGCGAATAAAGAAGCCGTAGCGCAGCGTTGAGCCAGGCAATTGCTCCCTTATGATCCAGGCTCACCCTTCGCACCGAGATCAACATGCACAATTCAGAGTTGGGAATCATGATCATTTCAATGATCGGGTTGTTCGGCTTTGCCTCGTTTGCTTTTGAATACCTGAGTGCCCGGCGCTCGAAAAAGAACAGACGGTAAAAAAACTCTTCGCGCAATCCCGGGAAACACCGATAACGCAATACCTGTAGGAGCCGGCTTGCCGGCGATGGACTCAAGGGCGCCGCGTTTATCCAGTTCATACTCGTCATCGTTAACGACCATCGCTGGCAAGCCAGCTCCTACAAGGGACCGCGTCCTGGTAGAAATGATGTGAACGCCAAACTGTAGGAGCCAGCTTGCCGGCGATGGACTCAAGTGCGCCGCGTTTATCCGGTTCACACGCGTTATCGTTAACGACTATCGCCCGCAAGCGGGCTCCTACAAGGGACCGCGTCCTGGTCGAAATGATGTGAACGCCAAACTGTAGGAGCCGGCTTGCCGGCGATGGACTCAAGTGCGCCGCGTTTATCCGGTTCACACGCGTTATCGTTAACGACCATCGCCCGCAAGCGGGCTCCTACAAGGGACCGAGTCCTGGTCGAAATGGTGTGAACGCCAAACTGTAGGAGCCAGCTTGCCGGCGATGGACTCAAGGGCGCCGCGTTTATCCAGTTCATACTCGTCATCGTTAACGACCATCGCTGCGATGCGGCGACCCGACAAGCCAGCTCCTACAGGAGATCGCATCAGCGGGTCGCGACGATAAACAGTCGCGGGAACGGCAACAGCACCGAACCATCGGCCAAGGCCGGATACGCCTGTTCGACAGCCGCCTGATACTGCTTCAGATACTGCGCCCGCTCCATCTCGTCCAACGGTTCGAGGAATGGCCGCAAACCGCTGCCCTTGAACCACTCCACCACACCAGACGCACCGCCCTCGAGCGGATGATGGTAGGTGGTGCGCCACACATCGACGCGGGTGCAACAGGCCTTGAGGATCGAGTAGTAACCGCTGGCACTGTCCATTTCCGTGCGCTGCCTGGCAGCGCCTGCCAGTTTGCCAGCCCATGGGCCGTCACCGGCCACTTCGCGCATCAAACGGTGTGAAGGTTCATTGAGGTTGTCGGGCATCTGGATCGCCAGGCTGCCACCCGGTGCCAGTTTGCTAACCAGTGAAGGCAGCAACGCTGCGTGATCAGGCAGCCACTGCAACACCGCGTTGGCGAATATCACGTCGAACGGGCCGTTGTCGTTCCAGGTGTCGATACCGGCGATATCGAACTGCACCTGCGGCAGGCGCTTGCGGGCGGCGTCGATCATGTCGCTCGAACTGTCCAGCCCACGCACCGTGGCATTGGCAAAACGCTCGACCAGCAACTCGGTGGAGTTACCGGGGCCACAACCGATATCGATGGCCGAACGCACGTCCCCGGCGGGGATGGCCGCCAGCAGGTCACGGGCGGGACGGGTGCGCTCATCTTCAAAAGCGACGTACTGTTTGGCGGACCAACTCATTGCGTTCTCCTGTCGGTGTGTTGTCCTCGGGTCGCTACGATACCGCGGCGAGCACCGCCAAAGGTTTCAGAAAATCACCTTTTCGGTCATTTCGAATTTTCACTTTCCCGCCGTTTTATGAAAAACCAACACGCAATCCCAAGCCGCATCCGGATCAGTGCTGAATAGAAAAACGGCGCGTGACTGAAGCCCCGCGCCGTTTGTGTTCAAACCTTGCGCTCAACTTCTGGCCTGCAACACCTTGGCCATTTGCAGATGATTTTGCAGTTTCGGCAGGGTTTCTTCGGCGAACGCCTTGATCTGCGGCACGTCAGTGGTGTGAGCGACTTGTTGCAACTGATCGATGGTTTCCTGCGTGGTCTTCACCTGACTGGCCGCGTAGGCTTCATCGAAGGTCGCCCCATCCATGGCTTGTGGCATCAGGGCTTTGGCTTTTTCGACAATTTCTTCCCGCGGGGCCACGGGCAAATCCAGTTGTTTGGCGATTTTCGCCAGGTGCTGGTTGGCGGTGGTGCGGTCATTGATGACGACAATGGTGTAGTCCTTGACCTCCTTGGACTCGGATTTCTGGTGCGCCAGGCGACTGGCCTCGATGTCGGCCATGCCTTGGGCCGAGGCCTCGTCGATGAATTCAGCGGGCGACTGGGCAAAGGCGCCGCCAGCAAACAGGCCCAGTAACGTGGCAATACTGGCATTACATAATCGGGTGGCCATCCGTTTCATGGTCGCGCCCTCCTCTTCTCAAATTCAAACGGGAGCTTTCGCCCCCGCTTCTCAATCAAAACCACCTGCATCCTTTAGCGGGATTTCTGACCGCCCTTACGGCTCATATCGGGTTTCGCCGGTTCTTTTTCGACGGTCGTGGTGGTGGTTTTCCCACCCTTGCGACCGGCTTCAGAGGCCTTCGTTCGATCGTTGGCGAAGTTCCCCGAGTTCGAGTTTCTTGAGTTAGGCATGATTCTCTTCCTCTTGGTGGTAGTCGCGGCGAGCTTGCGCCCGCATAGAATCTGAATTTGCGCGTCCCAAAAGGTTTAAAAAAAAGCGTGGTTAGTACGACGAACGGTGCCCGGGCTTTCAGACCAGGCGCAGGTGGTTCTCGCGTTTAGCGCAGTACATCGCGTCGTCGGCATGCCGGAACAGTTGCTTCTCTTCGGTGCCGTGATCTGGGTATCGGGCGACGCCGATACTGGGCTGGATGTTCAGGCTGAGGCCGTCCAGCCGCAGGGGCTGGGCCAGGACCTGACGAACTTTCTCGACCACGATGTCGGTATCGTGCGCCGCGTGAATGCTGTGCAGCAGCACCACGAATTCATCGCCGCCAATGCGGGCCACAGTGTCGGTTTCCCGCACGCAGCCCTTGAGCCGGTTGGCCACCGCTTGCAGCAGCATGTCGCCGACCGCATGGCCGTGGGTGTCGTTGACTTGCTTGAAGCGGTCGAGGTCGACATACAACAGCGCCATGTACCCGCCGTCCTCCCGGGCCACTTGCAGTGAGTCTTTGAGCCGGTCACGCAGCAGCTCGCGGTTGGGCAACTGGGTCAGTTGATCGTACTGGGCCATGTGTTGCAGACGGGCGTGCAATTGCTTGCGCTCGATGGCGGTCGCGACCTGGGCGCAGACGTATTGCAGCAGTTCCTTGTCTTGCTCTGTGTAACGCTCGCCACCCGGAATGCTTTTGACGATCAATGCGCCGATGGTGCCGTTTTGCGAGTTCAGCGGCACACCCAGCCAACAGGGTGCGTTCTGCTCGGTCACCAGAACTTCGAAGCCGGCAGGAGGCGTGCATTGGTCCGGGGTCAACAGAATCGGCTGCCCCGTGCGGATCACTTCGGCGCACAGGCGCCCGGTCATGGTTCCGGGCTGTTCGGGCTGTGGCTCGTGGTCATCGACGTGATAAGGAAAATTCAGCTGCGCGCAGTGCTCGTCGTACAGCGCCACGGAAAAATTCAGTGCCGGCAGCCATTCGCCGATGATCATGTGGATGCGTTTGAACAACGCCAGCAGATCCTCCGCCGCGTGAGCCGCTTCGGAAATCGCATACAGCGCGGCCTGTCGGGATTCGGCCTGCTTGCGCTCGGTGATGTCGCGAGCCACGGCGATGCGCAACTGGTCGACCTCGGACCAACGTGCCGACCAGAGGATGTGCACGACGCGACCATCCTTGCGCAGGTAGCGGTTTTCGAAGTTGAGCTTGGGTTCGCCCCCCATGATTTCCCGGGCGGCGTCGAGGGTGCGCTGGCGATCGCCCGGGTGCACCATATCGATCATCAGCCGCCCGATCATCTCATCGGCGCTGTAGCCGAAAATACGCTCGCATGCCGCACTGACAAAGACAAAGCGGCCCTGTTTGTCCACCGCACATACGGCATCCAGCAACAGATCGATATAGCTCGCCAGTGGCGCGGAATTCCGGTTTTCCATGGTTCAGCGTGGGTGTCCCGATAATGCAGCGCTCATCAATCATCCCTGCCCAGTCGGCCTTGCCTCCTTGTCATCACATTCAAGCTTTGTTCGGCATCAGCCCCGGCAGCGCATGGACCAGCGCGTTGATGGCAAAACCGATGAACATCACCCCACACAACCGGGTGATTGCCAGTTCATGACGCTGGTACAAGGTGCGCACTCGCCGCGCACCGACGATGCCGATGAGAATAGCGTAGGCAAGCAATCCACCGACGAAGCTCAGACCGATCAGCGCTGGCAGCATCGACCAGTTGAGCAGTTCTGCGCGGCTCGACAACAGCGCCGTGAACGTCGCCACCGCCACCGGATAGGCCTTGGGATTGGTCAGGCCAAACAGAATGCCGTGCCAGAACGGTTGCCGCGCCGGGCCCTGCGGCGCATCACCGTTGCTGCGCCGGGCGCGCACCGCACGCCAGCCGAGCCAGAACAGGTACAGGCCGCTGAGTACGCCGAGCACGTCGAACGCGGTACTGCCGATCTCCCGCGCACCGACAATCGCGACCAGCGCCGTGCTGCACCACACCACATCGCCGAGCAAATGCCCGCACAGAAACCCCGCCCCGGCACGTCGCCCATGGGCCGCGCCAATGCCGAACACCGCCAGCACACCCGGCCCCGGGGTGATGCCGTAGATAAAACCCGAGGCAAGCACGGCCATTAGCAACGATGGGGTCATGGGAAGTCCTTTTGAACTACTTGGTGAATGGTCGCCAGTCTATATCAGGTCTTCAGCTGCCGACTGCCTGATCGCGACAGAAACTCTTCAACGGTGGGTCCCCTGCACGATCCGCTCATTCAGCCAATTCAACGCCTGATCCCCACCCCGCCGTTCATGCCACGCCAACACAAAGGTGAACGACGGAATATCAAAGGGTGGCAGCACGACGATCAACGACTGTTCATCAATATCGCGCAGCCCACGCGAGGCCACCGTCAGGATCAGATCAGTGCCGCTGATGAATTCCGGGTCCACGCTCCAGTGCGGCAGGCTGATGGCAACGCGGCGACGCTCGCGCAATGCCGTCAGCGCCCGCTCGATTTCCAGGGTGCCACTGCCGCGCATCTCCAGCAGGACGTGAGGTCTTGCCAGGTAGGTTGGCAGGTCGATGCCCGGCGCTTTCGCTGCGCAAGGTTCGGATCAGTCCCGGCAGAACGATGGCAGCGCCATAGTCGGACATCGCCAGGCGGCAGGTGCTGAGAGGATACGTGTTCCGAGCAGGAGTTGCCGCCGCACTGGCCCAGGGTGTTGATCACCGCATCCCGCCCGCCGCGCCCAACAAGCTGATGCCCAGCGCCTCCTCCAGCTCCATCAAGCGTTTGCACGCCGCCGCGCCGGCAATGGCTTCGCCGGTTTTTGCCCGAGTCGTGCCGTGGTCCGGGCACCCGGTCGTGATAAAGTCGCCGCCCGTAGACCTTTTGCCGTGAGACTAAGACCGCAATGACCGATTTCCTGGATGTCGATGCCCAACTTGAAGACTGGGACGCCTTGCGCAGCAGCGCTTCGTTCAGTGGATTGCTGGTGGGCAACGGCGCCAGTCGCGCGGTGTGGGACGATTTCGGCTACGAGTCGCTGTTCGAAAACGCCCGCTCTGTTGAAGAAAAACCCCTGAGCCCGTCCGAGCTGAGCGTATTCGATGCGATGCAGACCCGCAGCTTCGAGCAGGTACTGAGCGCCCTGAAAACCACCAGCCGGGTCAACAAGGCCCTGGCTGTGAGCTCCGCCGCCCCGCGCAATCGCTACTACGCGATCAAGGAAGCGCTGATCAACACCGTGCATGCGGTGCATATCCCGTGGCGGCTGGTGGTGCCTTCGACGCTGGCGACGATCAATCAGGAACTGGCCAGCTATCGCACGGTGTTCACCACCAATTACGATCTGCTCAACTACTGGGCGGTGCAACACCAGCCTGAGGCGATTACCGATCTGTTCCACGGCGCCGAACCCGCTTTCGACCTGAGCGAAACGGCCACCGACAAGACCCGTTTGCTGTACCTGCACGGCGGTCTGCACCTGGTGCGCAACCAGGACGGCACGGCGCGCAAGCTGATGTCGACCGAGGGCACGCTGCTGGGCAATTTCGCCATCAACAACACGATCAAGACCCTCGACGACGTGCCGCTGTTCGTCAACGAAGGGCCGAGCGCGGACAAGCTCAAGACCATTCGCAGTTCGGACTATCTGTCGTTCTGCTACGAGCAATTACTCGGTCACGGCCAGGCGCTGTGCATCTTCGGCCATGCACTGGGGGAGCAGGACAGCCACATCATCCACGCCTTGCGCCTGGCGAAACCGCAGGTGGTGGCGATCTCGATTTATCCGCGCAGCAAGGCGTTCATCCAGCATCAAAAGCGGCATTACGCGAAGGTGTTTGAGGGAACGGGGGTTGAGTTGCGGTTTTTTGATTCCAAGAGCCATGCGTTGGGTGGTCCGAAGCTCACGGTTCCCGTCGAGGTTTAGCGGCGACTGATCTGACGCATTCGTCGGAACGCCGCCCGGAGCCAGCTCGCTCCCGCTTTGGAGTTCATTACCCCTGTGCTCGCGATGGCGGTCTTCCAGTCAACATCAATGTTGAATGTTATGGCCTCATCGCGAGCAAGCTCGCTCCCACAGGGATTTGTACTGGATTTGAAGATAGCGATCAAAGCACCGGCAACGTCTTGTCCTTGACCACCTTTGTCGAGCCGTTGGCCTTCACGCTAGCAATGCCTTTCTCCATGGCGGCATCAGAGGAATAGGACTCGCTGCTGCCGATGATTTCGTGATTGCCCGCCTTGAGATTGAAATACGGGTGGCCATCCTTGGTGGTTTTCTTCTCGTAACGCTCATCCAGCGGGCTGTTGGCCTGGACCGAGGCGATGCCTTTGTCGGCGGCGGCGTGTGTGGTGTACAGCTCGCTGGTCAGAATGGTCTCGGCGTTGGCCGCCTTGAGGACAAACCTGAACTGGCCATTGCTGCTTTTGCTCACTTCATACCATCCGGACATGCTGATTCTCCTTGGCGATTGAGAGGTTGCGCGCATCAGAGTAAAGACCAAGCCGGGATTTCTGTCGCCTGCACCATCGCCATCGCGAGCTTGCCCGCGATGGCGTCGACAGGACCTTCCTTACTTCGCCGCAGCCCGCACCACCGACAACTCCGGCGCTGACGTCCGCCGCTGACTCAGGTAGCGCGTACAACTGACCCGCAAGAACGAAGCGAAATTGACCACCTCGCCGCGATAGTCCATCACCTCTTCATACAGCTTGGCGATCAACTGATTGGTGGTCATGCCGTCGACTTCGGCGATTTCGCTGAGGATGTCCCAAAACTGATTCTCCAGCCGCAGAGTGGTCACCACCCCGCAGATGCGCAGCGAGCGGGAGCGCGATTCGTAGAGTATCGGGTCGGCTTTGACGTACAGCTCGCACATGGACATGTCCCTCGTTACAGCGTGATTTTGGTACCCAGCAACCCCAGGAAGCCGGCCAGCCAGTTCGGGTGCGCAGGCCAGGCCGGCGCCGTGGCCAGATTGCCCTGAACATGGCCGTCCGTCACCGGGATGTCGATGTACGTACCGCCCGCCAGTCGCACTTCTGGTGCGCAGGCTGGATAAGCGCTGCATTCGCGACCTTCGAGTACACCCGCGGCCGCCAGCAACTGCGCGCCATGGCAGACGGCGGCGATCGGCTTGCCGGCCTGGTCGAACGCGCGCACCAGTTCCAGGACCTTTTCGTTCAGGCGCAGGTACTCCGGCGCACGGCCACCCGGAATCAGCACGGCGTCATAATCGGCGGCGTTAACCCTGGCGAAGTCGAAGTTGAGGGCAAACAGGTGACCGGGTTTTTCGCTGTAGGTCTGGTCGCCTTCAAAGTCATGGATCGCTGTGCGCACGGTCTGGCCGGCGGTTTTGTCCGGGCAAACGGCGTGCACCGTATGGCCGACCATCAGCAGCGCCTGGAACGGCACCATCACTTCATAGTCTTCGACATAGTCACCGACCAGCATCAGGATCTTTTTCGCAGCCATGGGGAGGACTCCTCTGGAAGTGGGCGTGCAGGAGTATTCAAGGTAGTCCTTATCCGGCTGGGTGGGTAACAACCGGCTACTACCTTGTGGCGAGGGGGCTTGCCCCCGTTCGCCTGCGAAGCAGGCGCAAAATCGGACACCACGGTTCGATTGATGAAACCGGAAAGGGGCTGCTGCGCAGCCCAACGGGGGCAAGCCCCCTCGCCACAAAGGTTTGTTTGCAACTGTACGGATAACTCTGCACCTAGCTGTAACAGCGGCTTACACCAGGTTTATGGCTATATAACGACATCCCCCATCACCCACGATTCTGGTTGCCATCATGTCCTCGCGCGAAAACACCGGCATGGCCCTGGGCCTGCTCGGCGTTGTGATCTTCAGCCTCACCCTGCCCTTCACCCGGATTGTCGTGCAGGAACTCCACCCCCTGCTGAACGGCCTGGGCCGGGCATTGTTTGCGGCGGTTCCTGCGGCGTTACTGTTGCTGTGGCGCCGGGAAAAATGGCCGACCTGGAAGCAGGTAAAAGGCCTCACGCTGGTGATGGCCGGGGTGATCCTCGGCTTCCCGGTATTGTCGGCATGGGCCATGCAAACCTTGCCGGCATCCCATGGCGCGCTGGTCAACGGTTTGCAACCGCTGTGCGTAGCGCTGTACGCCGCATGGCTGTCCCATGAACGGCCTTCGAAAGCCTTCTGGGCCTGCGCCGCATTGGGCAGCGCGCTGGTGCTCGGTTATGCACTGATCAGCGGCGCCGGCAGTATCCAGGCCGGTGACTTGCTGATGCTTGGCGCCATTGCCGTGGGCGGATTGGGGTATGCCGAGGGAGGCCGACTGGCCAGGGAGATGGGCGGCTGGCAGGTGATCTGTTGGGCGCTGGTGCTGTCAACCCCGCTACTGATCGGCCCGGTGGTGTACCTGGCACTGCAGCATCAGGGCGAGATCTCCACCAAGACCTGGTGGGCCTTCGGTTATGTCTCGCTGTTTTCACAGTTCATCGGCTTTTTCGCCTGGTACGCCGGGCTGGCCATGGGCGGCATTGCCCGGGTCAGTCAGATCCAGTTGCTGCAGATCTTCTTCACCATCGCCTTTTCAGCGTTGTTCTTCGGGGAGCATGTGGAGCCGATCACCTGGCTGTTTGCTGGTGGGGTGATCGTCACTGTGATGCTGGGGCGCAAGACGGCAGTCAGCCCCGCGCGCATTGCCACCACATGAACCCTGTAGGAGCCGGCTTGCTGGCGATGACGATTTTGAGGACGCCATCGCCAGCAAGCCGGCTCCTACAGGGAGTCAGAGGTAGCCGTCCGCTCGCAGTAGGGTTTCCAGGCAATGCTCGGTGATGTGGTAGAAATCCTTCAATTCCTGAATCTTCGCCAGCAACTGGGTCGAGTCCACCGGTTCGGCGCGCTTGACCGCCAGGATCATCTTGTTCTTGTTGGTGTGGTCCAGTGAGATGAACTCGAACACCTTGGTCTCGTAGCCGCAGGCCTCAAGGAACAACGCGCGCAAACTATCAGTGACCATCTCGGCCTGCTGGCCCAGGTGCAAGCCGTATTGCAGCATCGGCTTGAGCAGCGCCGGGCTCTGGATTTGCAGGCGGATCTGTTTGTGGCAGCAAGGCGAGCACATGATGATCGCCGCGCCGGAGCGAATACCGGTGTGGATAGCATAGTCGGTGGCGATATCGCAGGCATGCAGGGCGATCATCACATCCAGCTCGCTCGGCGCCACGCTGCGTACGTCACCGCACTTGAACACCAGCCCCGGATGCTCCAGCTTTGCCGCCGCTGCGTTGCACAGGGTGACCATGTCTTCCCGCAGCTCGACGCCGGTCACTTCGCCTTCGGCCTTCAAGGTGTTGCGCAGATAGTCGTGGATGGCGAAGGTCAGGTAACCCTTGCCCGACCCGAAGTCCGCCACACGCACCGGTTTGTCCAGCGCCAGGGGTGACGAAGTCAGCGCATGGCTGAACACTTCGATGAACTTGTTGATCTGCTTCCACTTGCGCGACATCGCCGGGATCAGCTCATGCTGCTTGTTGGTCACACCCAGGTCGGCGAGAAATGGCCGGCTAAGGTCAAGAAAACGGTTTTTCTCACGGTTGTGCTCGGCCGATGGCACTTCGCGCAATTGCTGAGGTTTGCTCTTGAACAGCGATGACTTGCCCTTTTTGCTGTATTCGAGCTGGGCTTCGTCGGTCAGCGACAACAAATGCGCATTCTTGAACGATGCGGGCAGCAACTCGGCAATGCTGGTCACGCCTTCGGCCAGCGGCAGGTTCTTGGTGATATCGCGAGTCTTGTAGCGGTAAACAAAAGACAGGCAAGGCTGCGTCTTGACCGTCACCGGTTTGATGATGATCCGCTGCAGGTCCGTTTCATCGCCCACGTACTTGGCCAGCACCAGTTTAATGAACGCATTGTGCTCGAGGCTGGTTTGCAGCAAGTCGATGAACTGGGCGTGATGATCCGGCGCGAGGCTGGCGGGAGTGGCGGTGACAGACATGGAAAAACGGCCTCAGGCGATGCAAATCGAAGAATGCCGGTATTTTAAGGGGGACGAGGACTTTGGGCACGGGGTTATTTTGTGGCAGGTCCCAGTCATGCAGCCCAGGACCTCAACACAATCGTTGAAACCTCAGGGCTCCACCACGCGAAGCCTGCGGCTGTTCGGTGAGTTGATGATGTGTTTGACGATCAGCCCCACTGGTACCGCCCAGGTCAGGCCATTGGCCGGGTCAGTCACCACGGCGACCCTGTCGGAACTGGCATCGATGTCCAGGCGGCGGCGGTCGTTGTATGACTTGAGTACCCCATAGGCACGGCTAACCAGCCTTTCCGCCAAGTGCATCGGCACATCCATGTTCTGCAAATGCTTCACCGCGCGACAAAACAGGACTTGATCATCGATCCCCCCTTCACTTTCATGACGCCCCAGAAACGCTTGGGCTATGGCCAAAAGCTCGTCATTCATCTCTGCATTTTCATCGATAAGCATCATGTTCACGTCTCCTGCTGCACGTCTGCCATGGCAGGACTGACTGCCACGGGCCGGGCGGCACGGCGCAAATCAGGTCCAGCGCAAGGCAGGCGTACGGCGGGGTTGGGCATACCGCTGGGCGAAAGTTCATGGGTCATTTCAAATTCGGCACGTACGGACCAACCGCAAGCCTCCGACGTGCATTGCAGATACGCCACCCGCAGGAAAATATGCCGGCCTTCGCTGGTGCGGATGCGCATCCGGCTCAAGCAGTGCGGGCACACCATTTTATAAGTACTCATGCTTGAATTCCGGCGGTCATCGGGTGGCAATCAACCTGATCAAACGCAATACTGCTTGAGCCCTTCATCGTGGCACTCCGGACTTGCGAACAGTGTCTGCCAGACATAAGGAAGTGCATCGGGCAGACGCGTAATGGGGACGAGCCATGCTCGTAGGAAATCACCCTGATACCATTAGGAAGTTTCGACATCGTATTCTTCTGACTCATCTTTGATGATTGATTACTTACAAGAAAAAAAGTACTCATTACGCATAAATTAGGCACTCAAAAAGCATATGTCAAAAGGAAGAGGCTCAAATTGCGTAGCAAAAAATCACAAGCTGTTCTGGCTCGCCTAAAGCAAGTTACCGGCACAAAAACCGATGCTTCTTTATCTTCAGCGCTACAGATCAGCCCGCAAACCCTTAGCAGCTGGAAAGGCCGCGACAGCACACCATACTCATTATGCGTAGAAATCGCTCAAACCCGGGGAATCTCCCTTGACTGGCTGCTGCTGGGCGAAGGTCCGATTTTGAGACAAACAGTTACTGATTCTTCAGAGGCCAACCAGGAAAGCACAACACGGGAAAACACCATTCTCGCGCTCTGGCGGTTGCTCGACGAAAATGATCGCTGCGCCATACAAAACGCACTTGAGGAAAAGCAACGATTGCGTGATATGGAACTCAGGCTCTCCGAAATGGCCGCTATTCTGGCAACACTTAAACCTGTGAATGAAACTTGATGACCTATGTCATCCAAAGTTTCATTGCTTCAAGAAGTGCTACGGACAACAGGCAGAAGTGCGCTGAAAACACGACAAACCTAACGCACTGACCAAGTGAGCCACGCTCGCTCCCCACACCAAAGCAGCCTTTTCACGGACCATCACCTTCGCCCTCTCAGGTGGCGAATGATTTCGCCGAGACCGGCACCATCGATCCACCGCATGAGTTTGATACTGATAGGAATAACGATCAGGGCGCAAAGAAAGGCCGTTACACCTTCCGTCAGAAATGACGCCAGCGGATGTGCGGCAGGCGTGAACAGGTAACCAACACCCGCAGACAGCAACCAGGAACCGATGCGCTGCCAGGTCTTGAAGTTAGTGCGAGTGGTGGTGACCAGCCACGCGCCGAGCATTGCACCGAACAGTACCTCGCCATTAATGACTGGCAGTGTCGCAATCCCCATCCCCAACATGAGCCCATTGATACCGTTGTAGGCCGAGTCAGTCAGGCTCATGTGCACCTCGCGCAACGACCGAGTCCACGATGATTGCGCCCGTCTCGATCGCTTTGAGCAATGCGCAAGTGCGGGAGCTGACGTCGAACTTTCGGCGAATATTGGCAAAGTGAAAATTGACGGTAGATTCCGTGCAATTCTCGATCCTGGCGATTTCCCAGGAGGTTTTGCCTTTGAAACACCACATCAGGATTTGTGTTTCTTTCGCCGTCAGCTTCGCCTTGGGTGTACGACCCTCTGCGCCACGAACTGCCCGTGCCAAAGAGTCAATCGATTGTTGGGTTGCCATAAGAATCCCTCTTCGCGGGGACACCCGTCGCTGGGCGTCCACTGTTAGAGAGAAATACTGACGACACAGCCAAACCCGGACAATTGGCGGGAGTTGTAACCGCGAGCGCTACACAACGCCACGGCAAGACTTAGCCGAGCACGACCAACCGGTTCGGCAACTCATTGCGCACATGGGTCACAGGCACATGCACCTTGAGCAACTCGCCACAGGCTTCGACGCAGCTGACAAACCCTTGCAGCGTCTGCCCCTGCTTCACTTGCTGGGTGAACGTGGCGACGATGGCGTCCCAGTTCTTGTTGTCCAGGCGACTGGAAATCCCTTCATCCACCAGGATCTCCACATAACGCTCGGCCTCGGAGACGAAAATCAGCACGCCGGTGCTGCCTTCGGTGTGATGCAGGTTCTGCTCCAGGAATTGCCGGCGCGCCAGGTTCGAGGCGCGCCAGTGGCGCACCGAGCGCGGGATGAGATGAGTAGTGACCTTTGGCAAGCGGAACACCAGGCACAGCACGATGAAGATGGCCCATTGCACCAGCAGCAGACTGTGCATGGTCAGCCAACCGGTGAGGTAATGCACGATGCCCGGCACCAGCAGCGCCAGCAGGCTGGCCCACAGCAACGGGATGTACGCATAGTCGTCGGCGCGGGCCGCGAGTACGGTCACCAGTTCAGCGTCGGTGTCGCGCTCGACCCGGGCGATTGCCTCGGCCACTTTGCGTTGCTCGTGTTCAGTCAGTAATGCCATGTCGTGAATTGCCTGCTCATTTTTATGATCACCAGCCGCCGGACGAACCGCCACCGCCGAAGCTGCCCCCGCCGCCGCTGAAGCCTCCACCTCCACCGCCGCCGCCAAAGCCACCACCGCCAAAACCGCCCCCTGATCCCCCGGTGCCGCCCCGGCCGGCGGGAAGAATACCGAGCATCTGGCACACAAAAACAGTCAGGATGAACAACATCACCAAAAACACGAACAACCCGGGATGGCGCGAGACGAAATCGTCCCCCGGATCACCTCTGGATTCATACGCCGTGGAGGGTTCGTCCAGGGGGTTGCCCCCCAGCACCACCAGCATCGCCGCCACGCCGTCACTGATGCCTTTACTGAAGTTGCCGGTCTTGAACGCCGGGGTGATGACCTGGTTGATGATCACCGAACTCTGGGCATCGGTCAGGCGATCCTCCAGGCCATAGCCGACTTCGATACGCAGCCGGCGCTCCTCCTTGGCCACGATCAGCAAGGCACCGTTGTTCTTGTCCTTCTGCCCGATTCCCCAGTGCCGGCCAAGCTGGTAACCGAAGTCGGCGATGTCAGTGCCTTGCAAATCCGGCAAAGTCACTACCACAAGCTGCTCGCCGGTGGCTTGTTCATGGGCCTGAAGTTGTTGGGTGAGCTGCTGGCGCACCGATGGTTCGATCATCTGTGCGTTGTCGACCACCCGCCCGGTCAGCGCCGGAAAACTCAGTTCGGCCCGGGCGGTGATCACTACCGCCCACAACAACAGCATCAGGCCCGCTTTCAACACGCGCATTGGCAACCTCTTGCGTAGTGACGCCGATCAGCGCTTTTCAGAATTTGACCTCGGGGGCCTTTTCCGAGCCTGGTGTGGCTTCGAAGGTCGCGCGCATCGGCAGGTCGCTGTACATCACGGTATGCCACAAACGGCCGGGGAACGTGCGGATCTCGGTGTTGTATTTCTGCACGGCGAGGATGAAGTCACGCCGGGCCACGCTGATGCGGTTCTCGGTGCCTTCGAGCTGCGACTGCAGGGCGAGGAAGTTCTGGTTGGCCTTCAGGTCCGGATAGCGTTCGGAGACCACCATCAAACGGCTCAAGGCGCCGCTGAGCTGATCCTGGGCCTGTTGGTACTGCTTGAGTTTTTCCGGGTTGTCGAGCGTCGAGGCATCCACCTGGATCGACGTAGCCTTGGCCCGGGCCTCGATGACCGCCGTCAGCGTCTCTTCTTCATGTTTGGCATAGCCCTTGACGGTTTCCACCAGGTTGGGAATCAGGTCGGCGCGCCGCTGATACTGGTTCTGCACCTGGCCCCAGGCGGCCTTGGCCTGTTCATCGAGGGTCGGGATGTTGTTGATGCCGCAGGCGGTCAGCAACGTGGCCAGCATCAACAGCGTGACGACCTGCAAACGCGAGCGGTAGGTTGGACTTACATTCATCAGGATGATGCTCCCTTGTACATTTCATGAAAAAACCGACCGTGAAACCTTCTGAGCCGGCTCTTGGGGCATAATCGCCCGCGCCTCTGGATTGCAACGGGCCGATGGGCTAAAAAGAGGCCCTGCACGAAAACGCATCCGCCACCTGGCTGTCGTTTTTTGGCACTGGTTTTTTGAGCCGGCACCCGAACAACAATAGACGCTCCCTAAATTTTGGCTGGCCGGCGTGTACATCGCCGTTTGGGCCCTTGAGAAAACTATTCATGAAGAAGCTGTGTTTGCTGGGCCTGTTCGTCAGCCTGGCCAGTCATAACGTATTGGCCGCCACGACGCCCGCACCCCTGGAGAACAAGGAAGCCTTCGTCAGCAACCTGATGAAGCAAATGACCCTCGATGAAAAAATCGGTCAGTTGCGCCTGATCAGCATCGGCCCGGAAATGCCTCGCGAAATGATCCGCAAGGAAATCGCGGCGGGCAACATCGGCGGTACGTTCAACTCGATCACCCGCCCGGAAAACCGCCCGATGCAGGACGCGGCCATGCGCAGCCGCCTGAAGATCCCGATGTTCTTCGCCTACGACGTGATCCACGGTCACCGCACCATTTTCCCGATTCCGCTGGCCCTGGCTTCGAGCTGGGACATGGACGCCATTGGCCTGTCCGGGCGCATCGCCGCCAAGGAAGCCGCGGCTGACAGCCTCGACATCACCTTCGCGCCGATGGTCGACATCTCTCGCGACCCACGCTGGGGACGTACCTCCGAAGGCTTCGGCGAAGACACCTACCTGGTGTCGCGCATTGCCGGCGTAATGGTCAAGGCGTTCCAGGGCACCGGCGCCAACGCCGCCGACAGCATCATGGCCAGCGTCAAGCACTTCGCCCTGTACGGCGCGGTCGAGGGTGGCCGTGACTACAACGTGGTCGACATGAGCCCGGTCAAGATGTACCAGGACTACCTGCCGCCGTACCGCGCCGCCATCGATGCCGGCGCGGGCGGCGTGATGGTCGCGCTGAACTCGATCAACGGCGTGCCGGCCACGGCCAACACCTGGCTGATGAACGACCTGTTGCGCAAGGAGTGGGGCTTCAAGGGCCTGGCCGTCAGCGACCACGGAGCGATTTTCGAGCTGATCAAGCACGGCGTTGCCGCCGACGGTCGCGAAGCGGCGAAGCTGGCGATCAAGGCCGGCATCCACATGAGCATGAACGACACCCTGTACGGCAAAGAGCTGCCAGGGCTGCTGAAGTCCGGCGAGATCCAGCAGAGCGATATCGACAACGCCGTGCGTGCGGTGCTGGACGCCAAGTACGACATGGGCCTGTTCAAGGACCCGTACCTGCGCATCGGCAAGGCCGAGGATGACCCGGTCGACACCTACGCCGACAGCCGCCTGCACCGCGCCGAGGCCCGTGATGTGGCGCGCCGCAGCCAGGTACTGTTGAAGAACCAGAACGAAACCCTGCCGCTGAAGAAAACCGCGAAAATCGCTCTGGTCGGTCCGCTGGCCAAGGCGCCGATCGACATGATGGGCAGCTGGGCCGCAGCCGGTAAGCCGACGCAATCGGTGACCCTGTTCGACGGCATGACCAACGCCCTGAGTGATAAGTCGACACTGATCTACGCCCGAGGCGCCAACATCACCAGCGACCCAAAAATCCTCGGCTACCTGAACTTCCTCAACTTCGATGCCCCGGAAGTGGTGGATGACCCGCGCCCGGCGAACGTGCTGATCGAAGAAGCGGTGAAAGCGGCCAAGGAGGCTGATGTCGTCGTGGCCGCCGTCGGCGAATCCCGTGGCATGTCCCACGAATCGTCGAGCCGCACCGACCTGAACATCCCAGAAAACCAGCGCGAGCTGATCCGCGCCCTGAAAGCCACTGGCAAACCGCTGGTGCTGGTGTTGATGAACGGCCGCCCGCTGACGATCCTCGAAGAGAAAGAACAGGCTGACGCAATCCTGGAAACCTGGTTCACCGGCACCGAAGGCGGCAACGCCATCGCCGACGTGCTGTTCGGCGACTACAACCCGTCGGGCAAACTGCCGATCAGCATCCCGCGCTCGGTGGGCCAGATTCCGACCTACTACAACCACCTGACTATTGGCCGGCCGTTCACCCCGGGCAAACCGGGCAACTACACCTCGCAGTATTTCGATGACACCACCGGCCCCCTGTACCCGTTCGGTTACGGCCTGAGCTACACCGACTTCAGCCTGAGCGACATGGCCCTGTCGTCGACCACACTGAACAAGACCGGCAAGCTCGACGCCAGCGTCACGGTGAAGAACACCGGCAAGCGTGACGGCGAAACCGTGGTGCAGTTGTACATCCAGGACGTGGCCGGTTCGATGATCCGCCCGATCAAGGAACTGAAGAACTTCCAGAAAGTGATGATCAAGGCCGGCGAGCAGAAAGTCGTGCACTTCACCCTCACCGAGGACGACCTGAAGTTCTACAACACCCAGCTCAAATACGCGGCGGAACCAGGCAAGTTCAATGTGCAGATCGGTCTGGATTCAGAGGACGTGACGCAGCAGAGTTTTGAATTGTTGTAACCGTTCAAACACTGCAAAAAACCTGTGGGAGCGAGCTTGCTCGCGATGGCGGTCTGACAGTCGACAGAGATGTTGAATGTTGTGGCCTCATCGCGAGCAAGCTCGCTCCCACAGTGGTATATGGTGTTTGGAAGATAGGGGTTAGCCCCGCCGATCCAGCAGATTCACCACCACCCGATCCACCCATCCCCACACCCGCTGCTTGACCCGCCGCCATAACGGCCGGCGTTGCCATTCTTCCAGGCTGACTTGCTCACTCAACCCGAAGTCCCGTTCGAAACTCGCCGCCACCGCTCGGGTCAACCCGGGGTCCAGGGCTTCCAGGTTGGCTTCCAGGTTGAAGCGCAAATTCCAGTGATCGAAATTGCACGAGCCGATGCTCACCCAGTCATCGATCAAGACCATTTTCAGGTGCAGGAAACACGGCTGGTACTCGAAGATCTTCACCCCGGCCTTGAGCAGTCGCGGATAGTAACGATGCCCGGCGTAGCGCACGGACGGGTGATCGGTACGGGGGCCGGTCAGCAGCAACCGCACATCAACGCCCCGGGCAGCCGCCCGACGCAGGGAACGGCGGACTTTCCAGGTCGGCAAAAAGTACGGCGTGGCCAGCCAGATCCGTCGCTGACCGCTATTCAGGGCACGCACCAGCGATTGCAGAATGTCCCGGTGCTGGCGGGCGTCGGCATAGGCCACCCGCCCCATACCCTCGCCCATGGATGGCACTCGTGGCAGGCGCGGCAAGCCGAAATGCGAGGCGGGCCGCCAAGCGCGACGATGGCGGTTGGCGATCCACTGGCGATCGAACAGAAACTGCCAGTCGAGCACCAGCGGCCCGGTGATTTCCACCATCACCTCGTGCCATTCGCTGACGTCTTCACCCGGTGTCCAGAATTCATCAGTGACGCCTGTGCCACCAACCACTGCCAGGTTCTGGTCCACCAGTAACAGTTTACGGTGATCACGGTAGAAGTTGCCGACCCAGCGTCGCCAGCTCAGGCGATTGTAAAAACGCAGCTCCACGCCGGCCGCCGTCAGCCGCTGACGCAAGGCCAGGGTGAAGGCGAGGCTGCCGTAATCATCGAACAGGCAGCGCACCCGCACACCGCGCTCGGCGGCCTGCACCAATGCCTGGACCATGGCTTCGGCACAGGCGCCCGCCTCCACCAGATACAGCTCCAGCTCGACCTGTTCTTCGGCCCGCGCAATCGCCACCAGCATGCGCGGGAAGAACTGCGGACCATCGACCAGCAGTTCGAAGTGGTTGCCTTCACGCCAGGGAAAAATCGCTCCGGCCATGTCAGCGCGCCGTGAAAATCAGTACCGCACTCACCGGTACCGACAGACTGATCGCCGACAGACCGGCCATTTTGCGCAACGCTTCCAGGCCGGTAGCCAAATCGAAATCCTCGGCGTTGATCACGAGTGGTTCTAAGGTCACCACCTGGAAGCGACGGTCATCGAGACGGGTCGCCAGCAGTTCGGCGTTGTAGGTGTGTTGCTTGCCGTGCAGGTCGACGGTCAGCGGCAGGCGCAATTCCTGTTGCGCGCCGGGAGCGAGGTCGTTGATCGGGCGCAGATCGATTTTCGTAGTGATCAAGGCGTCGGAAAACTGGTCGACCTGGAACAGTTCCTTACGCATGCGCTCATCGCGCAACGGAATGCCGCTGTTGATCGACTCCAGCTCGACTTCCACCTGCGCCAACCCCTCGGGATCGACCTTGCCGTGCAACACCAGAAAGCGCTGCACTTCGGAAACATTGGCGTTTTTGGTGCTGACGAATGACAGACGCGATGACTCGCCATCCAGGTACCAGTCGGCACGAGCCGACAATGCGGCACCGGCCAACAGCAGGAAAGCGAGGGTTTGAAGGGTGGAGCGCTTGAACATAGAGACTCGTGGGGCAGATAAACCTGTGCTGAACCTTAACTGGCCTGTCGCAGGTTGCAAACTTTCTGTTGCTCCTTGAACACATTCCATAGGGCGAGGGAGCTTTTGTGGCGAGGGGGCAAGCCCCCTCGCCACAAAAACTCACCACCACCCAAAGCACATTCCCCGCTCAAGGCTGCAAGCGACACCCCTGGCGCTCGCCGATCCACACCGCGCTGTTGCTACGGCCCATGCCGCTGACCGTGACTCGCTTGCCGGCCGGATCATCGGTAAAGCCGCTGGCGGGCAGCCACTGTTTCACATAGCCGTGGCAGTACTCGGCGTCGTTGTTCATCACGTAGCGGCATGAACAATATTCCTTGGCGGTGTAGGCGCTGATGATGTCGGGAAACGCCCACAGCGCCACCCGCTCGTGCCAGATCCAGCCGAGCAAGGCGATCAGCAGGATCAGCAACAGGGAACTGACCGGTCGGCGGCGAAGGAAACCGGTCATGGCTGCACCCTCCCGGCAAAGGCCTTGAGCGCGAGCTTGAGCAATTCGTTATGCCGGTAGCTGCCGTCGCGGTCATCGCCGTAGCGCACGATCACCAACCGTTCACTGGGAATCACATACATCGCCTGCCCCCAATGACCCAGAGCGGCGAAGGTGTCGGCGGGGGCATCGGGCCAAGGCCGTGCCGCGCCCTCAACGGCCCGATTGAGCCACCAATGGCCACCGGGGACGGCATCGTCTTCGTGCGCGTGATAGTGAGCGAACGGCTCGCGGTTGAACGCCACCCAATCCTTGGGCAGTAGCTGCCTGTCGCCCCAGCGACCCTCGCGGGCCATCAATAGACCGATCCGGGCCAGATCCCGTGCCGTGAGGTAGGCATAGGACGACGCAACGAAAATGCCGGTGGCATCGGTTTCCCACACGGCATGACGAATGCCCAGCGGCTCGAACAGCGCTGCCCACGGATAGTCGGGATAACGGCCGGGGCCGACCATGGCTTTCAATGCGGCGGACAACAGGTTGCTGTCACCGCTGGAGTAGCGAAACGCCTGGCCCGACGCGGCGTGCGCCTCATGTGCCGCAGTGAATGCGGCCATGTCGTGGCGACCGCGGGTATAGAGCATGGCCACCACCGAAGATTTCAGCGGTGCGTATTCGTAGTCTTCTTGCCAATCCAGGCCCGAGGCCCAGTGCAGCAGGTCGGCCATGGTCATGTCGGGGTATTTTTGCAGGGGTGGATAGTACTTCGCCACGGGGTCAGTGAGTTTGAACAACCCTTCGCCATAGGCCACACCGAGGACCGTCGCCATCAGGCTTTTGCTGATCGACCAGGTCAGGTGCGGGGTCTCGGCCGTCGTCGGGCCGGCGTAGCGTTCGTAGATCAACTGGCCGTCGCGGATCACCAGCAAGGCATCGGTGCGAATACCCTGGCGAGTGGCGTTATCGCGGGATGGGAAGGCGTAGGCCTCCAGGGCTTGAAGTACCGGGCCGGCGGGTGTCGGGGCGGTCGGCCATTGCTCGGTGGGCCAGGATTCGGCCCGGACCATGAAGCTGAGCAGCAGCAGGAAAATCAGGGACAAGCCTTTGGGCATGGCGGGAGCTCGGAGGTTGAACCTGCTGAGCCTAGTCGAGGTTGATGACAGTTCTGGAATTTGTGCTGCCGGTGAGGGCGCCATCGCTGGCAAGCCAGCTCCTACAAAAGGCGATGATCATCTGTAGGAGCTGGCTTGCCAGCGATGAGACCCGTCAATACGCCGCCAACGCCTTGGCCAACCGCTTCCCCCGCGCGGCCGCCGCCAGATCCATCACCGCCTGATCCCGCTGCCACATCGCCGCCCACTCCGCAGGCCCTGCGACCAACGCTGCGTTCACCTCAGTCTTGAGCCCGTCAAACTGCGCAAACAACCCGCCTAGCACCACATGCCCGGCCAGACTGGTCGGTGGCTGGCGGCTGGCTTCCGCGCACCCGGCCAGCAACCCCAGCAAACGCAATTGCAAGGATTGCGGCCAGGCACAGTCATGACCGATACCGTACAACCACGCCGTCATGGCGCTCAGTACATAGATGTCCTCAAGCGTGCGGAACGGTTTGACGTACGCATCCCAGCCATCCCCCGCGAGCAATTCGCACAAGGCATTTTCCAGAAACAACCGGCCATGGCTGATGTCCGGCATCAACGGGATCGGCGCCAGTTTTTCAACGCGCACACCCGGCTCATCGCGATAGATCACCGCCAGGCTCAAGCGCGGATCGGCACCGGGCTCTTCGCTGCGCGCCGCCACCAGCAGCCAGTCGGCGGCATCGCCGGCGGTGACGAAATCCTTGCGTCCGCTCAGGCGCAAACCGCTCAGGCGGGTTTGCATGTCGGCCGGGCGCAGGCTGCGCTGTTCGGTGGCGCACAGCGCGCCCAGGCTCAGTGGCGCGCTCGGCCAGAGCATGCGCAAGGCCGCCTGATACCCCACCAGAAACGCCAGCCCCGGCGTCGCCATCAACCGCCCGCCAAGCACAGCCAATTCAAACGGTGTGACCGGCCCCAACTGCTGCAACAAGGTCGCGAAACCTTCGGCCAGATCCGGGTTGGCGGGCAAGCGATCACGGCGATTCAACAGGGTTTGCCAGGGCATAAGAGGCTCCTTGTGGGCTGTCATATAAGCATCACCAAAGCTTAATGGCGATGACACCGGGGCTACATAGCCTGACTTTGCCAGACAAAGAAAGTCGATTCGCTGTAGCCCAAAGACGGGTGAGCAGCCCGCACGGAGATTCGCCATGACTCAGATCGCCCGCATCAGCGACACCGGCAACGAACGCCGCCTGCAAGCCGAACGCCTGGTGGGCGCCGAGGCGTTGCAGGAGGCCCAGGCCTTGCGCTTCAACGTGTTCAGCGGCGAATTCAACGCCAAGCTCAAGGGTGCCGAGCTGGGTCTGGACATGGATGACTACGACGTTCACTGCGCCCACATCGGCGTGCGCGACTTGAATACCGGGCGCTTGGTGGCGACCACCCGTTTGCTCGACCACACGGCTGCCAGCAGCCTGGGCAGGTTTTACAGTGAAGAAGAATTCAGTCTCCACGGCCTGGTGCACCTGCAAGGCCCGATCCTGGAAATCGGCCGTACCTGCGTCGACCCGGCCTACCGCAATGGCGGCACCATCGCCGTACTCTGGGGCGAACTGGCCGAAGTCCTGAACCAGGGCGGCTACAGCTACCTGATGGGTTGCGCGAGCATTCCGATGCAGGATGGCGGCGTGCAGGCCCACGCGATCATGCAGCGTCTGCGCGAACGTTACCTGTGCACCGAACACCTGCGCGCCGAGCCGAAAAAACCGCTGCCGAGCCTGGACATCCCATCGAACGTGATCGCCGAAATGCCACCGCTGCTCAAGGCCTACATGCGCCTGGGCGCGAAGATCTGCGGCGAGCCATGCTGGGACGAAGACTTCCAGGTCGCCGACGTGTTCATCCTGCTCAAGCGCGATGAACTCTGCCCGCGCTATGCAAAACACTTCAAGGCGGCTGTGTAATGAGCCGGTTGCGGGTGTACGCGCGAATCGCGCGAGTGCTGATGGTGGTGACGCTGGGCCTGGGCATGGCCAGTGTGTTCGGGGTGTTCGAGCGCTTGGGCCTGGCCCATTCGATGACGCGCCGGCAGCGCTGGTCGCGGTTTTTCATGGCGCGCCTGAGCAATGCCCTGCCCTTTGACGTGACCGTCCACGGCGAGCTGCCGAAGGCACCGATGCTCTGGGTCAGCAACCACGTGTCCTGGACCGATATCCCGCTGCTGGGCATGCTCACACCGCTATCGTTCCTGTCCAAGGCCGAAGTGCGCACCTGGCCGGTGGCCGGCTGGTTGGCGGCCAAGGCCGGCAGCCTGTTTATCCGCCGTGGCTCGGGTGACAGCCAGTTGATCCGCAAGCAGATGACCCGCCACCTGGAACAAGCACACCCACTGCTGATGTTCCCGGAAGGCACCACCACGGATGGCCGTTCGCTGCGTACCTTCCATGGTCGCCTGCTGTCCGCTGCCATCGATTCCGAAGTGGCGATGCAGCCGGTAGCGATTCGTTATGTGCGTAACGGCGAGCCTTGCGCACTGGCGCCGTTCATTGGCGATGATGATCTGCTCTCGCACTTGATGCGTCTGTTCGCCAATGACCGTGGCGGCGTGGAGATTCATCTGCTCAAGCCCATCGAGTGCCAGGGCCGGGAACGCGCGGCCCTGGCGTTCGAGGCGCAGCAGGCAGTGCAGAAGGTGTTGTTTGGTGAAATTGTCGAACCGCAACGAGCACCGATGCGCCCGGCTATTGCGGCCTGACACAATCCTTGATTCACCGAAATACCCTGTGGGAGCGAGCCTGCTCGCGAATGCGGATTAACATTCAACGAAGATGTTGAATGATCGATCGCCTTCGCGAGCAGGCTCCTACAGGGGGGTTATGTCGTTGGGTAGTTCCGGGCAAAATCCTGCAGCTGTGGATAGAACAACCTGAAGTCATCGCTCAACGGTTCATACAACCGCCGCAACTCTTGCATCGCCGCCGCCAGCTCCTCCGGCCGGGTCAGGCGTCGCGAGATCCCGCGCAACACCTGCTCCAACACTTCGAATTCCTGATACGAACCCAACCAGTCATTGGCCACCATGTGCGGCGCAATCTTCGCCAGCCGCTCCGGCAATTGTCGTTCGCTGGACAGCACGCGGTACACGTCTGAAGTGAACAGCTCCAGCGGCCGGTCGGCATACAGCGCCCAGTCCCGGGCCAGGCAATGGTCGAAAAACACGTCGAGGACGATCCCCGCGTAGCGACGACGGGTCAGGGAGAAGCGTGACAACGCGACGTCCACCAGCGGATGGCGATCGGTGAACACGTCGATGCTGCGATGCAACTGGATGGCCCCTTCGATTTCCGGAGCGAACTGCCCTTGCAGCCGCCCCTTGACGAAATCGCCATACAGACTGCCGAGCAATTGGCCGGGACGCTGGCCACCGAGGTGAAGATGTGCGAGATAGTTCATGGGCGCAGCTTAGCACTGCCCCCTTGTCTTGTTACACTCAACATATCGTTATAACTCGATATACCGAAATGTGAGTTGGTCAGAGCCAAATCATATTTGTATATCGCGAAATACCGATTTAAAGTTCGCCTCATCGCGATATAGCGTTTTACACATCACGAGCCCACATCATGACCATCAATCTCGACGAAATAATAAAAGCCCTGGCGCACCCAGTACGGCGAGAAATCCTGCACTGGCTCAAGGACCCGACCGTCGAATTTCCCGACCAGTCCCACAGCAACGAGCACGGCGTTTGCGCCGGGCAGATCGATCAACGTTGCGGCCTGTCGCAGTCCACGGTGTCCGCACACCTGGCGACCCTGCAACGCGCCGGCCTGATCAGCAGCCGAAAAGTCGGCCAGTGGCATTTCTTCAAACGCAATGAGGAAACCATTCAGGAGTTCCTCAAAACCTTCAGTAAAGAGCTCTGACCCTGTGGGGGCGTTCTCAATTGGTTTTCACGCAGCGCAGGGAAAGCCAATTAAGAACGCCCCCCACGTCAGCCAGCCGACAAGGAATTAAACAATGCCCCTCTCGCTACTCATCCTCGCCTTGAGCGCCTTCGCCATCGGCACTACCGAGTTCGTCATCATGGGCCTGCTGCCCAACGTGGCGGCTGACCTCGGCGTGTCGATTCCCGGTGCCGGCTGGCTGGTGACCGGTTACGCCCTGGGCGTGGCCATCGGCGCGCCGTTCATGGCGCTGGTCACCGCCAAACTGCCGCGCAAGGCAGCCCTGGTGGCGTTGATGGGCATCTTCATTATCGGCAACCTGCTCTGCGCAGTGGCCGGTGACTACAACGTGCTGATGTTCGCTCGTGTGGTCACCGCCCTGTGCCACGGCGCCTTCTTCGGTATCGGTTCAGTGGTAGCCGCCGGCCTGGTGCCGGCGAACAAACGCGCCTCGGCCGTAGCCCTGATGTTCACCGGCCTGACCCTGGCCAACGTCCTCGGTGTACCGCTGGGCACCGCCCTTGGTCAGGAAGCCGGCTGGCGTTCGACCTTCTGGGCCGTGACCGTGATCGGCGTGATTGCGCTGATCGGTTTGATCCGTTTCCTGCCGGCCAAGCGTGATGAAGAAAAACTCGACATGCGTGCCGAACTGGCCGCACTCAAGGGCGGCGGCATCTGGCTGTCCCTGAGCATGACCGCACTGTTCGCCGCCTCGGTGTTCACCCTGTTCACCTACGTCGCGCCGCTGCTTGGCGAAGTCACCGGTGTTTCGCCCCGCGGCGTGACCTGGACCCTGATGCTCATCGGTCTGGGCCTGACGGTCGGCAACATCATCGGCGGCAAGCTGGCCGACAAAGGCATGGCCGCGACGCTGATCGGCGTATTCATCACCATGGCGGTGGTGTCCACCGTGCTGACCTGGACCAGCGTCGCGCTGATTCCGACCGAAATCACCCTGTTCCTCTGGGCCACCGCGTGTTTTGCCGCCGTACCGGCGCTGCAAGTGAACGTAGTGACCTTCGGCAAGGCCGCACCGAACCTGGTGTCGACCTTGAACATCGGCGCTTTCAACGTCGGCAACGCACTCGGTGCCTGGGTCGGCGGCAGCGTGATCGCCCACGGCTTCGGCCTGACCAGCGTGCCGCTCGCGGCAGCCGTACTGGCGGTACTCGCCCTGCTGGTGACCCTGATTACTTTCCGTCAGAGCGGCAATCCCGAGCTGGCACCTGCTAATTGATCTTCAAAAGAGAGATGCTGAATGACCACTATTTTCGATCCGATCAAACTGGGCGACCTCGAGTTGGCCAACCGCATCATCATGGCGCCACTGACCCGCTGCCGCGCCGACGAAGGCCGCGTGCCCAACGCGCTGATGGCTGAATACTACGTGCAGCGTGCTTCGGCCGGCCTGATCCTCAGCGAAGCGACCTCGGTCACCCCGATGGGCGTCGGCTACCCGGACACCCCCGGCATCTGGTCCAACGATCAGGTGCGTGGCTGGTCAAACGTGACCAAGGCTATCCATGGCGCTGGCGGCAAGATCTTCCTGCAACTGTGGCACGTGGGTCGTATTTCCCATGGTTTGTACCTGAACGATGAAGCCCCGGTCGCGCCGAGCGCCATCCAGCCAAAGGGCCACGTCAGCCTGGTGCGTCCGTTGGCCGACTTCCCTGTGCCGCGCGCCCTGGAAACCGCTGAAATCGCCGACATCGTCGATGCTTACCGCGTCGGTGCCGAGAACGCCAAGGCCGCCGGCTTCGACGGTGTGGAAATTCATGCCGCCAACGGTTACCTGCTCGACCAGTTCCTGCAAAGCAGCACCAACCAGCGCACCGACAACTACGGCGGCTCCCTGGAAAACCGTGCCCGCCTGCTGCTGGAAGTGACTGACGCGGCGATCGAAATCTGGGGGGCCGGCCGTGTGGGCGTGCACCTGTCGCCACGCGCCGACCTGCATGACATGGGCGACGACAACCTGGCCGAGACCTTCACCTACGTCGCTCGCGAACTGGGCAAGCGTGGCATTGCCTTCATTTGCTCACGGGAGAAAGAAGGTGCCGACAGCCTCGGCCCACAACTCAAGGAAGCCTTCGGTGGCCCTTACATCGCCAATGAGCGCTTCACCAAGGACAGCGCCAACGCGTTGCTCGCCAGCGGCAAGGCCGATGCAGTCGCCTTCGGCGTACCTTTCATTGCCAACCCTGACCTGCCGGCACGTCTGCAGGCTGACGCGCCGCTGAACGAAGCGCGTCCGGAACTGTTCTACGCCAAGGGCCCGGTTGGCTACATCGACTACCCGACGCTGTAATCGGCAGCCATTGAAACGCAAAAGCCCCGACTCGAAAGAGCCGGGGCTTTTTAATATCTGACGGTTTGACACTATCCACTGTGGGAGCGAGCTTGCTCCCACAGGGGCCGCGATCATCGGCAGATGCTCACAGACTCGACACAAAATCCCTACAAATTACTGAGCTTGCTACCTGTCAACCTGCCGACTGTAAGTATATAAAAGCACCCCATTGTCGAAGGGCGCGTGAAGAACTGTTCATCTTCGGCTTCAACGGTTGACACACAAGACGCCGATTACGCATTTTGCTTTATTTGCGCAGGCTCGGGCTCAAGCGCAGCATGTCCAGCCCTGTATCGACCCAACGCTCGGCTTCGGTGTGCAATTCAAAGCTGTCGGGGGCCAGCAACCACTGGTACAGAATGCCGTCAATATAAGCATGCAGGCTGATGGCGGCGCGGGCAGTGTCGAGGTTTTCCGGCAACTGGCCGCGATTCACGGCATTACTCAGGGCCAGGCCGATTCGCACATTGCATTCGAGGCTGGCTGCCACGCGCTGTTGGCGCAGGTCGCACATTTCATCGGTGAATTCGCACTTATGAAACAGAATCTCATTAATGCGTCGGGTTTTCGGGTCCAGCGCAATTTGATGAAACAAATGAATCAGCAGCTTGCGCATGCAGCCCAGGGGATCGAGTTCGTCTTCGCTCTCGCTGGCCTTGGCCATTTCTTCCAGCGGCTCATGCAAGGTATCGAGCATGGCCTGCACCAGATCCGCCTTGTTGCTGAAATGCCAGTAAATAGCCCCGCGAGTGACGCCGGCCAGGGTCGCGATGTCCGCCAGGGTCGTGCGCGCCACGCCTCGCTCGAAAAAGGCCTTTTCGGCCGCCACGAGAATTTGCGCGCGGGTTTCCTGAGCTTCCTCTTTGGTACGACGGACCATGGCAGTACAACCTCAATCAGGGTGCTTCAGCGATGTCTGAATATCAGCTGAATAAAAGTGGGGCGAACGTTCTAGGGGTTCGTCCCCGGCCTACAATTCCAACCTTTCAACGGCTTGTGTAACGGCTTGTGTAAGGACGTTGATACGCAGCCTGGGTATTTACAAACAGCCATGTACGTAAGTATATTCCTTAGCAAGCTACTTATCCACTCGGCAAACACTTTTCAACCTTCCACCTTTCTAGTGCGCACGTTGCGCGCCTGACCCGAGGATTTTCATGCAATTCAAGCCAGCCGTTACCGCCCTGGTCGCCGCCGTCGCCTTGGCATCGCTACTCAGCGGATGCAAAAAGGAAGAGGCAGCACCGGCCGCCCCACCGCCTCAGGTCGGCGTCGTGACTCTGCAACCGCAAGCTTTCACCCTGACATCCGATCTGCCCGGCCGTACCAGTGCGTTCCGCATTGCCGAAGTCCGTCCTCAGGTCAACGGCATCATTCTCAAGCGCCTGTTCAAGGAAGGCAGCGACGTCAAGGCCGGCCAGCAGCTCTATCAGATCGACCCTTCGATCTATGAAGCTACGCTCGCCAGCGCCGAAGCCAACCTGCGTTCGACCAAGTCGGTTTCCGATCGCTACAAGCAACTGGTCGACGAACAAGCCGTAAGCCGTCAGGAATACGACACCGCCGTGGCCAACCGCCTGCAATCGGAAGCCGCGCTGCAAACCGCTCAGATCAACGTGCGCTACACCAAGGTCTATGCCCCGTTGACCGGCCGTATCGGCCGCTCCTCGGTGACCGAAGGCGCACTGGTCAGCAATGCCCAGGTCGATGCGATGGCGGTGATTCAGCAAATCGACCCGATCTACGTCGACGTGACGCAGTCCTCGGTCGAGTTATTGCAATTGCGCCGTGAGCTGGAAAGCGGTCGCCTGCAAAAAGCCGGCGATAACGCGGCCTCGGTCAAGCTGACCCTCGAAGACGGCAGCGACTACAAGCTGGACGGCAAGCTGGAGTTCTCCGAAATCTCGGTTGACCAGACCACCGGTTCCGTCACCCTGCGCGCCATTTTCCCGAACCCTGACCACACGCTTCTGCCTGGCATGTTCGTGCACGCCAAGTTGCTGGCCGGTGTGAACAGCGCGGCGATCCTGGCCCCGCAGCAAGGCGTGACCCGCGACCTCAAAGGTACACCGACCGCACTGGTTGTCGGCCCGGACAACAAGGTCGAACTGCGTCAACTCAAGGCCAACCGCACCGTCGGTAACCAGTGGCTGATCGAAGATGGCCTGAAAGCCGGCGATCGCCTGATCACCGAAGGTCTGCAATTCGTCAAACCTGGCATCGAAGTCAAGGCCAGTGAAGCGACCAACGTAGCCGCAAAGAACCCGGCCCCCGCCCAGGCAGCTGATAAAGCCTCCGGCGGCAAAGGGGAGTAAACCATGTCGAAATTTTTTATCGACCGTCCGATTTTCGCCTGGGTAATTGCCCTGGTGATCATGTTGGTCGGGGCACTATCGATCCTCCGGTTGCCGATCAACCAGTACCCGAGCATTGCGCCTCCAGCGATCGCCATCTCCGTGACCTACCCGGGTGCTTCGGCACAAACGGTACAGGACACCGTGGTTCAGGTGATCGAGCAACAGCTCAACGGTATCGACAACCTGCGTTATGTCTCGTCGGAAAGTAACTCCGACGGCACCATGACCATTACCGCGACCTTCGAGCAAGGCACCAACTCCGACACCGCACAGGTTCAGGTGCAGAACAAGCTGAACCTGGCCACCCCGTTGCTGCCGCAAGAAGTGCAACAGCAGGGTATCCGCGTCACCAAGGCGGTGAAGAACTTCCTGTTGGTGATCGGCGTGGTGTCGCGTGACGGCAGCATGACCAAGGACGACCTGTCCAACTACATCGTGTCGAACATGCAGGACCCGATCTCCCGGACCGCCGGTGTCGGCGACTTCCAGGTGTTCGGTTCGCAGTACGCCATGCGTATCTGGCTGGACCCGGCCAAGTTGAACAACTACAACCTGACCCCGATCGACGTCAAAACCGCCATCGCCGCGCAGAACGTCCAGGTGTCGTCCGGCCAGCTCGGCGGCCTGCCTGCCCTGCCCGGCACCCAGTTGAACGCGACGATCATTGGCAAGACCCGTCTGCAGACCGCGGAGCAATTCGACAAGATTCTGCTCAAGGTCAACAAGGACGGTTCCCAGGTTCGCTTGAAAGACGTTGCCGAAGTCGGTCTGGGTGGTGAGAACTACAGCATCAACGCCCAGTTCAACGGTGCCCCGGCTTCCGGTCTGGCGGTGAAACTGGCCACTGGCGCCAACGCTCTGGATACCGCCAAGGCCCTGCGCACAACCATCGACAGCCTCAAGCCGTTCTTCCCGCAAGGGATGGAAGTGGTGTTCCCGTATGACACCACCCCGGTCGTAACGGAATCGATCAAGGGCGTGGTTCACACCCTGGTCGAAGCGATCGCGCTGGTGTTCCTGGTGATGTTCCTGTTCCTGCAAAACTTCCGCGCCACGGTGATCACCACCATGACCGTACCGGTGGTATTGCTCGGTACGTTCGGCATCCTCGCGGCCGCCGGGTTCAGCATCAACACCCTGACCATGTTCGGCATGGTGCTGGCCATCGGCTTGCTGGTGGACGACGCCATCGTCGTGGTGGAAAACGTCGAACGGGTGATGAGCGAGGAAGGCCTGTCACCCAAGGAAGCCACCAAGAAGTCCATGGGCCAGATCCAGGGCGCACTGGTCGGTATCGCCCTGGTGCTGTCGGCGGTTTTGCTGCCGATGGCGTTCTTCAGCGGTTCCACCGGTGTGATCTACAAGCAGTTCTCGATCACCATCGTCTCGGCCATGGCCCTGTCGGTACTGGTTGCACTGATCTTCACCCCGGCGCTTTGCGCAACCATGCTCAAGCCGATCCCGAAAGGCGAACACGGCACCCCGAAACGCGGTTTCTTTGGCTGGTTCAACCGCAATTTCGACCGCGGCGTTCGTGGCTACGAACGTGGTGTCGGCAATATCCTGCAGCGCAAGATCCCGTACCTGCTGGCGTACCTGCTGATCGTGGTTGGCATGATCTGGCTGTTCACCCGCATTCCAACGGCGTTCCTGCCGGAAGAAGACCAGGGTGTACTGTTCGCCCAGGTGCAAACCCCGGCCGGTTCCACCGCCCAGCGTACCCAAGTGGTCGTCGATGAAATGCGTGAATTCCTCCTGCGCCCTGGCAAGGATGGCGGCGAAGGCGATGCGGTGAACTCGGTGTTTACCGTGACCGGCTTCAACTTCGCCGGCCGTGGCCAGAGCTCGGGTATGGCGTTCATCATGCTGCGTCCTTGGGACGAACGTAACGCCGACAACAACGTGTTCAAGGTGGCGGCCCGTGCCCAGCAGCACTTCTTCACCTTCCGCGATGCCATGGTGTTCGCCTTCGCGCCACCGGCGGTACTGGAACTGGGTAACGCCACCGGTTTCGACGTGTTCCTGCAGGACCGCGCCGGTATCGGTCACGAAAAACTGATGGAAGCGCGTAACCAGTTCCTTGGTATGGCCGCGCAAAGCAAGATTCTGACTCAGGTGCGTCCGAACGGCCTGAACGACGAACCGCAATACCAGCTGGAAATCGATGACGAGAAGGCCAGTGCCCTGGGCATTACCATCGCCGACATCAACAACACCCTGTCGATTGCCCTGGGCAGTAGCTACGTCAACGACTTCATCGACCGTGGTCGGGTGAAGAAGGTTTACGTGCAAGGCAAGCCAGGCTCTCGAATGGGCCCTGAAGACCTGCAGAAGTGGTACGTGCGCAACAGCGCCGGCACCATGGTTCCGTTCTCGGCGTTCGCCAAGGGCGAGTGGATCTACGGTTCGCCGAAACTGGCCCGCTACAACGGTGTGGAAGCGATGGAAATCCTCGGTGCCCCGGCGCCAGGCTATTCCACCGGTGAAGCCATGCTCGAAGTCGAAGCCATTGCCAAGAAACTGCCGGCGGGTGTCGGTATTTCCTGGACCGGCCTGTCGTACGAAGAACGTCTGTCCGGTTCGCAAGCGCCAGCGCTGTACGCCCTGTCGCTGCTGATGGTGTTCCTGTGTCTGGCGGCGTTGTATGAAAGCTGGTCGATTCCGATCGCGGTCATGTTGGTGGTACCGCTGGGGATCATCGGTGCACTGATGGCCACCAGCCTGCGCGGTTTGTCCAATGACGTGTACTTCCAGGTAGGTTTGTTGACGACTATCGGTCTGGCGGCGAAAAACGCCATTCTGATTGTCGAATTTGCAAAGGAACTGCATGAACAAGGGCGTAGCCTGCGCGACGCGGCGATCGAAGCCTGCCGCATGCGTCTGCGACCGATCATCATGACCTCGCTCGCCTTCGTCCTCGGTGTGGTACCACTGGCGATATCCACGGGCGCAGGTTCCGGTAGCCAACATGCAATCGGTACCGGCGTGATCGGCGGTATGATCACCGCCACTGTGCTGGCGATCTTCTGGGTCCCGCTGTTTTTCGTCACCGTGTCGTCCATTGGCCAACGTAAAAAGGTCGACCAGGATGACGCTACTGAAACTCCTAAAGAGGCTGGCTAATGAGCAAGTCGCTACTCTCCCTGGCAGTCGCCGCCTTCGTGCTCGGTGGCTGCTCGCTGATACCTGATTATCAGCAGCCCGAAGCACCGGTGGCGGGCCAGTACCCGCAGGGCCTGGCGTACTCGCCGGCCCAGGCACCGGCGCAAGCGGCTGCCGAGCAGGGCTGGAAGCAGTTTTTCCATGACCCGGCGCTGCAACAGCTGATCCAGGTGGCCCTGGAAAACAACCGTGACCTGCGTGTCGCGGCCCTGAACATCGATGCGTTTGCCGCGCAGTACCGCATCTCCCGCGCCGATTTGTTCCCGGCCGTCTCGGCCAACGGCACTGGCAGCCGGCAGCGGGTTCCGGCTAACGCTTCGCAGACCGGCGAAGCCGGCATCACCAGTTCCTACTCGGCAACTGTTGGCGTCAGCGCCTATGAACTCGACCTGTTCGGTCGGGTTCGCAGCCTGAACGAAGAAGCCCTGCAGAAGTACTTCGCCACTGAAGAAGGCCGTCGCAGCACACAGATCAGCCTGGTGGCCAGCGTGGCCAATGCCTACCTGACCTGGCAGGCCGACAAGGAGCTGTACAAGCTGACCCAGGACACCCTGGCCGCCTTCGAGGAGAGCTACAAGCTCACCGCCCGCAGCAACGAAGTCGGCGTCGCCTCGGCCCTGGACCTGGCTCAGTCGCGCACCTCGGTGGAAAACGCCCGTGCACAACTGGCCAAGTACACCCGTCAGGTCGCGCAGGACGAGAACAGCCTGGTGCTGCTGCTCGGCACCGGTATCCCGGCCAACCTGCAAGCGGCCAAACCGCTTGACGACAACTTGCTGAGCGACGTTCCGCCCGGCCTGCCGTCGGACCTGTTGCATCGTCGTCCGGACATCCTTCAGGCCGAGTACAACCTCAAGGCCGCCAACGCCAACATCGGCGCGGCGCGGGCTGCGTTCTTCCCGAGCATCAGCCTGACAGCCAATGCCGGCACCCTGAGCCCGGACCTGTCCGGTCTGTTCAAGGGCGGTTCGGGTACCTGGCTGTTCCAGCCGCAGATCAACCTGCCGATCTTCAACGCCGGCGCCCTGAGCGCCAGCCTGGATTACTCGAAAATCCAGAAAGACATCGGCGTGGCGAACTACGAGAAGTCCATTCAAACGGCCTTCCAGGAAGTCGCCGACGGCCTGGCCGCCCGCCAGACCTACGTCCAGCAGTTGCAGGCACAGAAAGATTTCGTCAGTGCCAACCAGGACTACTACCGGCTGGCCGAGCGTCGTTACCGCATCGGTGTCGACAGCAACCTGACCTTCCTCGATGCCCAGCGTCAGCTGTTCAGTGCGCAACAGGTACTGATCACCGACCGCCTGGCGCAACTGGTCAGCCAGGTAAACCTGTACAAGGCCCTGGGCGGTGGCTGGAACGAACAGACGGCAAAGAACGAGCCGTTGAAAGAAGAAGCGCCGAAGATGAAGTACTTCTGATAGCGCTGTGAAAACACGAAGCCCACCGAATGGTGGGCTTTTTGTTGCCTGCGGGAAAAGGTGCATTGTTAAATCCGACCCCATCGCGGGCAAGCCCGCTCCCACAGGGTTCTTTTATGAACACAGAATTTGCGTCCATACCGGGCAACTGTGGGAGCGGGCTTGCCCGCGATGGGGCCCGCACTATCAATACAAAGTCAGCGGCAATCTTCGTTCGATAATCGCCCAAAATCCGTTTTCAACAATTGAACCATTCAGTACATTCCACGCACCATCCGAACCACAAAACCAATAACAACAGGTTCGACGCCATGCCCCCGCGCCCCGCCCTCTCCGGCTGATCCGCTTCGTTTGTGCTGATTTCGAATATTCGTCTGCAACCCAGGGTTGCGGCATCACCCCGCTTCATCCCAAAGAATTAGAGAGACCCGAGCCCATGACGCCTTCTTCCGCGCAGTACTTCGTTCCCAGCCTGATCGCCATGACCCTGGCCAGCGCTGCCCTGCCCGCCAGCGCCGAAGAATCGGGTTTTGTCGAAGGCGCCAAGGTCAACCTGAACCTGCGCAACTTCTACATCAACCGCAACTTCACCAACCCGACCAAGGCCCAAGGCAAGGCTGAGGAGTGGACGCAGAGTTTCATCCTCGACGCCAAGTCCGGGTTCACCCAGGGCACTGTCGGATTCGGCATGGATGTGCTCGGTTTGTATTCGGTGAAGCTCGACGGCGGCAAAGGCACCGGCGGCACGCAACTGCTGCCGCTGGATCACGACGGTCGCCCGGCAGATAACTTCGGCCGCACCAACGTGGCGTTCAAGGCCAAGCTGTCGCAGACCGAAATCAAGGTCGGCGAGTGGATGCCAGTATTGCCGATCCTGCGCTCGGACGATGGCCGTTCGCTGCCGCAAACCTTCCGTGGCGGCCAGATCACCTCGAAGGAAATCAATGGCCTGACGCTCTACGGCGGCCAGTTCCGTCAGAACAGCCCGCGCGACGACAGCAGCATGGACGACATGTCGATGACCGGCAAAGCCGCGTTCACCTCCGACCGTTTCAACTTCCAGGGCGGCGAGTACATGTTCAACGACAAACGTACCCAGATCGGCCTGTGGAACGCCGAACTGAAGGACATCTACAGCCAGCAATTCGTCAATTTGATTCACAGCCAACCGCTTGGCGACTGGACTCTGGGCGCCAACCTGGGCTTCTTCTATGGCAAGGATGACGGCAGCGCCCGGGCCGGCGAGCTGGACAACAAAACCCTGTACGGCTTGTTTTCGGCCAAATACGGCGGTAACACCTTCTACGTGGGCCTGCAAAAACTCACCGGCGACAACGCCTGGATGCGGGTCAACGGCACCAGCGGCGGCACCCTGGCCAACGACAGCTACAACTCCAGCTACGACAACGCCCAGGAACGCTCATGGCAAGTACGCCACGACTACAACTTCGCCGCCCTCGGCGTGCCGGGTCTGACCCTGATGAACCGCTACATCAGTGGCGACAACGTGCACACCGGCAGCATCACTGACGGCAAGGAATGGGGACGTGAATCGGAGCTGGGCTACACCGTGCAGAGTGGTGCGCTGAAAGACCTGAACCTGAAATGGCGCAACTCGACCATGCGTCGCGACTACAGCAACAACGAGTTCGATGAAAACCGCCTGATCATCAGCTATCCGATCAGCCTGCTCTAAACCCTGTAGGAGCTGGCTTGCCAGCGAAGGCGTCCTCGAAAACAACGCATCATCCAGAGGCCCCTTCGCCGGCAAGCCGGCTCCTACAGGTGTCATGCGATCATTCTATTCCCGCGACTCAACCCCCAACTCATCCCACACCGACTCCGCCAGGTGGAAGGTCGCATTGGCCGCCGGAATCCCGCAGTAGATCGCACTCTGCATGATCACTTCCTTGATCTCGCCACGGCTCACGCCGTTGTTGGCAGCGGCGCGCAGGTGCAGTTTGAGTTCGCCCTCGCGGTTCATGCCGATCAGCATGGCGATGGTGATCAGGCTGCGGGTGTGGCGCGGCAGGCCCGGGCGGGTCCAGATGTCGCCCCAGGCGTGACGGGTGATCATCTCCTGGAACTCCGAGTTGAACTCGGTCAGGGTTGTCAGGCTTCGGTCGACGTGGGCGTCGCCCAGTACCGCGCGACGGACTTCCATCCCCTCGTCGTAACGTTGTTTCTCATCCACAGGAAAACCCTCAATCAGCCGACAGAAACGCCAGCACGCGCTCGCTGAACGCGTTGCCTGCCTGGACGTTGGACAAGTGTGCCGCATAGAACTCGGCGTACTCGGCGCCCGGCACATGTTCCTGAATGAAGTGCCCGCCGGACGGCGGCGTCACCGCATCCAGAGCGCCTGCGATCACCAGCAGCGGCGCCTTGATCGAGGACAACTGCTCGCGGAAATCGGCATCGCGCACCGCCGCGCAGTTGGCCGCGTAACCTTCGGGCGAAGTGGCTGCGAGCATGTCGGTGATTTGCTTGGCAGCTGCCGGATTGGCCTCGGAAAAATCCGCGGTGAACCAGCGGGCAATCGACGCATCGCGCAGGGCAACCATGGCCGCCTGACCATCGCGCAGCACCATTTCAATGCGCGGGTCCCACACCGACGTATCGCCGATTTTCGCTGCGGTGTTGCACACGATCAGCTTGTTCAGGCGTAAACCGGCATTGATTCCCAGCCACTGGCCGATCAGCCCGCCCATGGACAATCCGCAGAAATGCGCGCGTTCGATGTGCAAGGCATCCAGCAAGGCGAGCACGTCGTGGCCCAGTTGCTCGATGCTGTACGGGCCCGGCGTCACCAGCGATTGGCCGTGACCACGGGTGTCAAAACGCAACACGCGAAAATGCTCGGTAAACGCTGGGATCTGCGCGTCCCACATGTGCAGGTCAGTGCCCAGGGAGTTGGACAGCACCAGCACCGGCGCATCGACCGGCCCATCGAGTTGGTAATGCAGTTCGCCCTCGGCGAGTTGTACAAAAGCCACAGCAAGTCTCCTTCAGGCAGTCAATGCAGAATGTTCAGCCACCGCACGCTCGACCCAGTTTTTCGCCTGGCCGAGGTAATGGGCGGGGTCCAGCAGATGATCGAGTTCAGCCGCCGACAGTTCGGCGGTCACTTGCGGTTCGTCGCCGAGGACTGCACGCAGGTGACGCTGTTCGGCCACGGCGCGCTTGCAGCAGTGTTCGAGCAGATGATGCGCGGTATCGCGGCCGACCCGTTGGGCGAGGACGATGCTCACCGCTTCGGCGAGCACCAGGCCTTGGGTCAAATCGAGGTTGCGGGTCATGCGCGCGGCATCCACTTCCAGCCCCTGCGCAATCAACAACGCTTGCTGCAGGCTGCCCGACACCAGGCAGCAAATCTCCGGCAGGGTTTCCCACTCGGCATGCCACAGGCCGAGGCTGCGTTCGTGCTCCTGGGGCATGGCGCTGAACAGCGTCGAGAGCAGACCGGGTACACGCGTCGCCGCGCCAATCAGCACCGCCGCGCCCACTGGATTGCGCTTATGCGGCATGGTCGAAGAGCCGCCCTTGCCCGGCGCCGAGGGTTCGAACACTTCGGCGGCCTCGGTTTGCATCAACAGGCTGATGTCGCGACCCAATTTGCCGAGACTGCCGGCGATCAGGCCGAGTGCGGCACCGAACTCCACCACGCGATCGCGCTGGGTGTGCCACGGCTGTTCGGGCAAGGCCAGTTGCAGCTCTTCGGCCAGCGCACGGGCAATCGGCATGGCCTGTTCTCCCAGGGCCGCCAGGGTTCCGGATGCACCGCCAAATTGCAGCACCAGCAGCCGCGGCTTGAGCTCGGCCAAGCGCCGGCGACTGCGCGTCACCGCCCCCAGCCAGCCAGCGATTTTCATGCCGAGGGTGACCGGCGTTGCATGCTGCAACCAGGTGCGCCCGGCCAGCGGCGTCGCCGCATAACGTTGGGCCTGCATCGCAAGGGTTTGGCCCAGTTGCGCCAGATCGCTTTCGATCAGTTCCAGTGCGCGGCGCAGTTGCAGCACCAGGCCGCTGTCCATCACATCCTGACTGGTCGCGCCCAGATGCACGTAACGCTCAGCCTCGGCATTCTGCGAAGCAATCTGTTTGCCCAGTGCCTTGACCAGCGGAATCGCCGAGTTACCCGCGGTGGCAATCGCCTCGCCCAACGCGGCGAAGTCATAAAGTCCGGCGCTGCAAGCGGCTTCAATCGGCGCGACAGCACTCGACGGAATCAACCCGACCTGCGCTTCGGCCCGGGCCAATGCCGCTTCGAAATCAAGCATGGCCTGGACCCGGCCCTGATCGCAGAACACTTCACGCATATCGCGGGCAGTGAAATAGGCATCGAACAATTGATTGCCCGGTCGCTGGTTCATAAACAATTCCTGAAGGCGCGGGCCTGCGGTCCGCGCGTGAAGATCAAAGATCGTGATGCAGGTACTTCGCCTGTTTCGGCAGACGCAGGCTGAACAGGAACGCTATCGCCATCATCACCGTCACGTACCAGTAGAAGGAGTTTTCCATGCCCACGGCCTTCAGGCTCAAGGCCACATACTCCGCTGAACCACCGAAGATCGCATTCGCCACCGCATACGCCAGGCCAACGCCCAGTGCACGCACCTCGGGCGGGAACATTTCGGCTTTCACCAGACCGCTGATCGAGGTGTAGAAACTGACGATCGCCAGGGCCAGGGTAATCAACACAAAGGCGAGGAACGGACTGCTGACGCTTTTCAGGCTGAGCAGGATCGGCACGGTGCACAGCGTACCAAGGGCGCCGAACCAGAGCATCGAGCTACGTCGGCCAATCTTGTCGGCGAGCATGCCGAAGATCGGCTGCATGCACATATAGAGGAACAACGCGCCGGTCATGATGTAACTGGCGGTCTTGGCCGGCATGCCGGCGGTGTTCACCAGGTACTTCTGCATGTACGTGGTAAAGGTGTAGAAAATCAGCGAGCCGCCGGCGGTGTAGCCAAGCACGGTGATGAATGCGGCTTTATGGTCACGAAACAGCGCGCTGATGCTGCCGGCGTCCTTGTTTTCGCGCATTTCCTTGCTGGAGGTTTCTTTCAGAGAACGACGCAAATACAGCGAAACCAACGCCGCCATGGCACCGACCACAAACGGAATCCGCCAGCCGTAGGCGCGCAAGTCATCTTCGGTGAGGAACTGCTGCAGGATTACCACCAGCGACACTGCCAGCAACTGACCGCCAATCAGGGTCACGTACTGGAACGATGCGAAGAATCCGCGCTGGCCCTTGAGCGCCACTTCACTCATGTAGGTCGCGGTCGTGCCGTACTCTCCGCCCACCGACAAACCTTGCAGCAAACGGGCGAACAGCAACAGGATCGGCGCCCAGACCCCGATGCTGTTGTAGGTCGGCAGACAGGCGATCAGCAACGAGCCGAAGCACATCATCAGAATCGAGATCAGCATCGAGTTCTTGCGACCGTGCTTGTCCGCCAACCGCCCGAAAATCCAGCCGCCAATCGGCCGCATCAGGAACCCGGCAGCGAACACGCCAGCGGTATTGACCAGCTGCACCGTGGGGTTATCGGACGGAAAAAAGGCCGGGGCGAAATAGATCGCACAGAAGGCGTAGACGTAGAAGTCGAACCATTCAACCAGGTTGCCGGACGAAGCACCGACAATCGCGAAGATCCGCTTGCTGCGCTCCTCACCGGTGTATAGCGCTGTAGTAGCTATAGGGGTTGCCATTGTTTTTTCACTCTGTGGGGACAGTGAGAGTCTAGACACACTTTGCAACAGTCCCGTTCCGCAGATGCATTAGCCTACGCAGTTCCCTCTGTAGGAGCCGGCTTGCTGGCGATTGCGGTGTGTCATTAAACATTGATGACACTGACACACCGTAATCGCCAGCAAGCCCGCTCCTACAGGGATTTGCCGTGTTCACTTAATAGTCGAAGAACACCGTCTCGGCATCGGTACCCTGCAGAATCACATTCCACTGGTACACACCCGACGCATCCTTTTTCGCCAGCAAAGTACCGCGACGCTCGGCCGGCACGCACTCCAGCAGCGGGTCATCGATGTTGGCCGCCTCGCCATCAAAGTAAATCCGCGTCAGCAAGTGCTTCACCAGGCCCCGGGCAAACACCAGTACCACAAGGTGCGGTGCCTGGGTCGTGCCTTTGAGTCCCTCGACCGTGCCCGGCTTGATGGTGGTGAAACGGAAGCGCCCTTCGGCATCCACCGGTACCCGGCCAAAACCTTCGAAGTTCGGGTCCAGGGGTTTGTCCTGGTCGTCCTCCGGGTGGTCATACTTGCCGGCGGCGTTGGCCTGCCAGACTTCCAGCATCGCGTCGTTGACGATGTCGCCATTGCCGTCGACCACTTGCCCGGTGATCGCCACGCGCTCGCCCAGGGTTTGCTCGACGGTCAGGTTTTCGCGGTTCAGCCAGGTCAGGCCGATGTGGTAGTACGGCCCGACGGTGTGGGACGTGGTCGCAGTCAGCGTCATCTTATTTCTCCATCGGCGTGGCATCACGGCCGCGCAATACGATGTCCCAGCGATAACCGAGGGCATAGGAAGGGATGGTTTTTTCCAGGTCGAACGTGGCGATCAGGCGCTCTTTGGCGCGGGTATCGGGCACGCAGTTGTAAATCGGGTCGTACGCCAGCAGCGGGTCGCCCGGGAAATACATCTGCGTCACCAGGCGCGTCAGGATGCTCGGCCCGAACAACGAGAAGTGAATATGCGCCGGGCGCCACGCGTTGTGGTGGTTGCCCCACGGATAGGCGCCGGGCTTGATGGTCTGGAACTGATACCAGCCATCGGCGTCGGTCACTGTGCGGCCTGTGCCAGTGAAGTTCGGGTCCAGCGGCGCGTCGTGCAGGTCGCGGGCATGGGCGTAGCGACCGGCGGCGTTGGCCTGCCAGATCTCCACCAGAATCCCCGGCACCGGCAGACCGTTTTCATCGAGCACGCGGCCGTGAATGATGATGCGCTCACCCTGTGGCTGCCCCTCGTGCTGGGCGGTCAGGTCGTTGTCCTTCTCGTTGATGCGCTCGGCACCTACGGTCGGGCCGGTAATTTCCGACAACGAATGGGGCAAAAACACCAACGGCTTGGACGGCGAGCGCAGATTGGTGGATTGATAGGTCGGGTGCAGGTACTCCGGCTGAGTGCCCGCCTGCGGGCGACGGTAACCAGGCTTGTCAGTCATGAAGCATTCCTCAGTTCTTATAAGTCTTCAGAGCGCGTCAGACGCGCTCGATCGCCAGGGCCAGACCTTGACCGACACCGACGCACATGGTCGCCAGACCTTTCTTGCCACCGGTTTTTTCCAACTGATGCAACGCGGTCAACACCAATCGCGCACCGCTCATGCCCAACGGATGGCCCAAGGCAATCGCGCCACCGTTCGGATTGACCTGGGCCGCGTCGTCTGCGATCCCCAGTTCACGCAGCACCGCCAAACCCTGGCTGGCAAATGCCTCATTGAGTTCGATCACGTCGAAATCGCTGACCGCCACGCCGAGGCGCTCGATCAGTTTGCGCACTGCCGGCACCGGGCCGATGCCCATCACCCGAGGGGCAACTGCGGCGCTGGCCATGCCCAGCACTTTGGCGCGAGCGGTCAGTCCGTGTTTCTTCACTGCTTCGGCCGAAGCCAGGATCAACGCGGCGGCGCCGTCGTTCACACCCGAGGCATTGCCAGCGGTGACGGTCTTGTCGGGGCCGTTGACCGGTTTGAGTTTGGTCAGGGCTTCCAGGGTGGTGTCGGCGCGAGGATGCTCGTCCTGACTGACCACGGTTTCACCCTTCTTGTGGGCGATCCGCACTTCGACAATTTCTTCGGCGAAGAACCCGGCGGCTTGCGCGGCGGCGGTGCGCAGCTGACTGCGCAAGGCAAAGGCGTCCTGATCTTCGCGGGAGACCTTGTAATCGTCAGCCACGTTGTCGGCGGTCTGCGGCATCGCGTCCACGCCGTACTGGGCTTTCATCAGCGGGTTGATGAAGCGCCAGCCGATGGTGGTGTCTTCGAGCTTCATGTTGCGCGAAAACGCGGCATCGGCCTTGCCCATCACGAACGGCGCACGGGACATCGATTCGACGCCACCGGCAATTGCCAGCTCCATCTCGCCGCTGGCGATCGCGCGGAACGCGGTGCCGATGGCATCCATACCCGAAGCGCAAAGACGATTGAGGGTCACGCCGGGAATGGTTTCCGGCAGGCCGGCCAGCAGCAGAGCCATGCGCGCGACGTTGCGGTTGTCTTCGCCGGCCTGGTTGGCGCAGCCGAGGAACACCTCGTCCACGGAACTCCAGTCCACCGACGGGTTGCGCTCCATCAAGGCTTTGATCGGCACGGCAGCCAGGTCATCGGCACGCACCGTCGACAGGCCACCGCCGAAACGGCCGATGGGGGTGCGAATTGCGTCGCAGATATAAACGTCACGCATCACGCTTCTCCGGGGGCTTGGCCGTGTGCGGCAGCGGTACGGGCTTCGAGGTCGCGCAGCGCGGTCAGTTCGACTTCAGTCGGCTCAGCAGTTTGCTCTACATGGTCAGCAAAGCGAATCGCCCAGCCAGTGGCAGCAACCACTTGCTCGCGGGTTACGCCCGGGTGCAGTGCGGTGACCACGAATTCGTGAGTACCCTCCTCCGGTTCCATGATGCACAGGTCGGTGATGATCCCGACCGGGCCGGCGCCCGGCAGGCCGAGACGCTTGCGCGAATCGCCGCCCTCGCCATGGCCGACCGAAGTGATGAAGTCCAGTTTGTCGACGAAAGAGCGCGCCGACTGTTTGAGGATGATCAGCACGCTCTTGGCGGAACCGGCAATTTCCGGCGCGCCGCCGGCGCCTGGCAGGCGTACTTTCGGCGCGTGGTAATCGCCGACCACGGTGGTGTTGATGTTGCCGAAACGGTCGACTTGCGCCGCGCCAAGGAAGCCGACGTCAATACGCCCGCCCTGCAGCCAGTAGCGGAAAATCTCGCCGGTCGGCACCACGGTGTCAGCGGTTTCCGCCAACTCACCGTCACCGATCGACAGTGGCAGTACGCTCGGCTTGGCACCGATCGGACCCGATTCGTAGATCAGGACCACGTCCGGAGAGGAAGTGAGGCGTGCCAGGTTGGCCGCTTTCGAAGGCAGGCCGATACCGACGAAGCACACCGAACCGTTCTTCAAGCGACGGGCAGCGGCGACGGTCATCATTTCATTGGTGGTGTAAGTCATTACTTCGCCTCCGAAGCGGCGGCCAGTTTGGCCTGGAACTCGCTGAAGTCAGCGCTGCCATGAATGTATTCGTTGATCCACGCGGTGAAGGTTTCACGGTCGCGGGCAATCGGGTCCCAGGCCTGGTAGAAGCGGTTGTCGCGTTCGTTGTAGCCGTGGGCGTAGGACGGATGCGCACCGCCAGGCACGTGGCAAACCGCGCTCAAGGCCCAGGTTGGCAGTACACAGGAATTCATCGGTGCATTGAGGTCGTCGACGATCTCTTCAACGGTGACGATGCAGCGCTTGGCGGCCAATGCGGCTTCTTTCTGCACGCCGAGGATGCCCCAGAGCAGCACGTTGCCCTTGCGATCGGCTTTCTGCGCGTGGATCACGGTAATGTCCGGGCGCACCGAAGGCACGGCCGCCAGCACTTCGCCGGTGAATGGACAGGTGACGGATTTGATCAGCGGGTTGACCTTCGGCAAGTCGGAACCTGCGTAGGCACGCAGCACCGCGAACGGCAGGCCCGAAGCACCGGCGACATAGGCATTGGCCAGGTCGGCGTGGCTGTGTTCTTCGATTTCCAGCGCGTGGGGCCACTGCTTCTCTACGGCGTCACGCAGACGATGCAGGGAGCCGACACCCGGGTTGCCGCCCCAGGAAAAAATCAGCTTGCGGGCACAACCGGCTCCGATCAACTGGTCGTAGATCAGGTCAGGGGTCATCCGTACCAGGGTCAGATCTTTTTTGCCCTGACGAATGATTTCGTGACCCGCCGCCGTCGGGATCAGATGGGTAAAGCCTTCGAGCGCGACCGTATCGCCGTCGTTTACGAATTGCTTCACCGCGTCGTGCAGCGAAAGGATTTCAGCCATGGGGCAGGCTCCCGTTTATTGTTAACCGACAGTGGAAGAAGGCGCCGATGCGCAGCGCCGGAATGACTGAAGATTAAGCCTGTGCAAAACGTCAAACAATCCGATAATCGACTAAGCGTTCGATTATCGAACATATTGTTGCTCTGCTACCGATCCCCAAAAGCTTCGCGGGCAAGCCCGCGATGAGGCCCGAAAACTCACTACAAAATCCGGGAATCAGCCTCAGGTCGCATCCGCATGACTGACCATGCCCTTGATCACCACGGCCGCGGTTGCCAGCGCCGCCGGAATCACCAACGCCGTCAGCACTTGCTCGAAGTTCCAGCCCAGCCCCAGCAGCGTCGCGCCCATCCACGCCCCGAGGATGGCGCCGAAGCGGCCGATCCCGAGCATCCACGACACCCCGGTGGCCCGCCCCTGAGTCGGATAAAAACGCGCCGCCAGCGACGGCATCGCCGATTGCGCACCGTTGACACACATACCGGCCACCAGCACCAGCGTCGCCAGCAGCGCGATGTTGCCCAGGCTCTGGCCTACCGCGTAGGCAAACACCCCGGCCAGCAGGTAGAAAGTGCCGATGACCTTGTGCGGATTGAACCGGTCCATCGCCCAACCCACGCCCACCGCACTCAACACGCCGCCGAACTGGAATAGCGCGCCGATGAAGGCGGCCTGCTCCATGCTCGCGCCACTGTCACGCATCAGCGTCGGCAGCCAGCTGGTCAGCAGGTAAACGATCACCAGGCCCATGAAGTAGGTCAGCCACAACAGCAAGGTGCCGGTGCTGTAGGTGCCGGAGAAGATCACCGCGAACACATTGCGCGCCTTCACGGTTTTCTGTTCCGGTACGCTGAAGCTGGACGCCTGGGCCACCACCGTCGGGTCAATCGGCGCCAGTGCCTTGCGCACTTTGTCCGTGCCACGGTTGCGTACCACCAGGTAACGCGCCGACTCCGGCAGCCAGAGCAACAAGACGACGGCGAGGATCAGCGGCAGAATCCCGCCGATCAGCAACAGGCTGTGCCAGCCAAAGGCCGGAATGAGCTTGGCCGAAATAAACCCGCCACCGGCCATGCCGAGGTTGAAACCGCAGAACATGCTGGTCACCAGCAGGGACTTTTTGCGCTCGGGAGTGTATTCCGACAGCAGGGTCGTGGCATTCGGCATGCCGGCACCCAAACCCAGGCCGGTCAGGAAGCGCAATACCAGTAGCTGGTCCACATTGCTGCTGTAGGCCGAGGCCAGGCTGAAGGCGCCGAACAAAAGCACGGCCCCGACCAGTACGACTTTGCGTCCGAAACGGTCAGCCAAGGGCCCCGATCCGAGCGCGCCGAAGACCATGCCGATCAGAGCCGCGCTCATTACCGGGCCGAGACTGGCACGGTCGATACCCCAGTCCTGGGACAGGGCCGGAGCGATGAACCCCATGGCCGCGGTATCGAGGCCATCGAGGAAGACAATCAGGAAACACAGGATCACCACCCGCCACTGGTAGCGCGAAATGGGTTGGGCATTGATGAAGGACTGCACGTCGAGGCAGTTACCTACAGCAGACTGAGGCTGGTTCATTATTTTTATTCCACGGATCGCAGTCGAACGGTGTCAGCAGACGCTGATGAAGCCGCGACAGTAATGATCCGGAGGAAACAGCGTCAATTCGATAAACGCAACTCTGTGCGTTTATCGAACAGCTTAGGCAAACAGTTGGGCACTGAGGTCGCGGCTGGCGCTCAACAAACCGGGCAGGAAACGCTGTTCAAGTTCATTGCGGCTGACCCGCCCCGCATGGGTGCTGACGTTGAGGGCCGCCACTACCTGCCCGGAAGCGTCGTACACCGGGACCGCAATCGAACGCAGCCCTTGCTCGAGTTCCTGGTCGACGATGCACCAGCCTTGCAGTCGTACTTCTTGCAGGCATTCAAGCAATGCCTCGGGGGTGTGAATCGTACGACTGGTCTTGGCCTGCAATTCGGCGTGATCGAGGTATTCGCCCAGTGACGTGTCATCCAGCGCGGCCAGCAGAATCCGCCCCATAGACGTGCAATAGGCCGGCAAGCGCCCGCCTACCGACAGGTCCACCGAAATCAGGCGCTGCGTGGTCGCGGAGCGGGCGATGTACAGAATGTCATCTCCTTCCAGCGTGGCCATGTTGCAAGCCTCGTGCAGTTGTTCGCTCATGCGGTCCAGATAAGGCTGGGCGGAAACCGCCAGCGGCGTTGATGACACATAGGCATGGCCGAGGGTCAGCACCTTGGGCAGCAACGAATAGGTGCGGCCGTCGGTAGTGGCGTAGCCGAGTTTGATCAGGGTATGCAGGCAACGGCGCACAGCGGCGCGGGGAATTTCCGTGCGGTGGCTGATCTGGGCGATGGTCAGGTGCCGTTTGCGCTCCTGAAACGCTTGCACCACGGCCAGGCCACGGGCCAGGGACGTCATGAAATCCGGGTCACCGGTCAGTGCCTGGATCCGTTTGGCCGGTGAGGCAACGATGGGTGGAGCCACTGACGCGAAGGAATTGCGCATTTGATCGTTCATACAAGGTCCTTTTACCCACTCGGATCAGCGACTATTACAAAGGGCTAGCGCCTGACGCTCAAGCCCAACCCGCCAACACCGGGCGATTATCGAACGCTCGACCGATAATCGCAATCCATCGTGTCAATCACCCGATCCGCTGATATCCGTTTTTTCACTGACTCACGCACTCATGATTACATCGACTCGACGCAGGACTTAATGGGGCATTCTAAATACCGTAACTTGTTCGACTTAATGGCGCCAGAAAGGCATCGCACCAATGAGGTATCAGTCGACGTTCTAGTTGATCGTAAAGTTTCGGGCAACAACACTGTCACACCCAAGACCCACTTTTAACTCTTTGGAGATAGTGTTCTTCAAATCGGCCGCTATAATACAATTCAGTAGCGCTTCGGTTTTTTACTTTCCGGACCCGCTGCCCGGCGATGCGATGTCCCATCTGCGTTGCCCTTCACAAGCGCCACATCCGCATTGCACAGCCTTGCCAGTGCGCTTGCTGAAACAGGAAACTGAAGCTACGTCAGCTATTTATCTCTGGTGCCGTGGCCGCCTGTAACATGGAAGTATTGATCACGTCGTTGGCACAACGATGCCTTGACGGGCATTGCCCATTCGACAAACGTGATCAATCGATTTGATGCAGCGCGTTTTCACCAGAATTTATCTCAACTCAATCAGGTAGCACTGTGACGAAAGACGAACTGCGCGCGGAACTAGAGCGCCAGGAACAACGTTACAAGGAAGTTTACGGCGGAGAAGTCACCACTTACGCCGCTCAACCCGAACCGGAACGCAAACCCTGGCGTAAACGCGCCACCGTTCAGGATCAGGTTTTCCAGCAGGAACTTCAAAAAATGGAAAAGGAACTCAAAGCCGAAGAGCCGTGACTGCTTCGGTCTGTTCCTTATATAGGCCTGCCTCTGCACCCGTTAAAAGCGGGATGTATCGATCTTGCCTTGCGCGCCCGCTACCAGCGGGCAGCGGCCATCAACGTCATCGAATCAGGCAGATTTTCGATATCTGACCTATTTCTCAGATTTTTCGCACAAGCTTTCAAGCCCATCCCCCTGGGGCGCGAATCTCCTGCGACGGCAATCTTTTCAAATAAAATCAATGACTTAAAAAACACAGCAAAACCCTTGGGTTTTGGGCGTTGCGGCCAAAAAAATCATTGAAGAATGTTACCGACGAGCAGCTAGTGCATTGATTGACACTCTTTTCTGGCATAATCGCGCCCCCTTATGACCGGGTCAGAAAACCTTCATGATCGATTTATTCAGCGGACTGGATGCTTGGGTGCTTGTGAGCCTCTTGCTCGCCCTGGCCTTTGTCCTCGCCTTCGAGTTCATCAACGGCTTTCATGACACCGCTAACGCGGTGGCCACCGTTATCTACACCAAAGCCATGCCGCCTCACCTGGCGGTGTTCTTCTCAGGTGTGTTCAACTTCCTCGGCGTGCTGCTGGGCGGGGTCGGCGTGGCCTATGCCATTGTCCACCTGCTGCCGGTAGAGCTGCTGATCAATGTGAACACCGGCCATGGTCTGGCGATGGTGTTCTCATTGCTCGCCGCAGCCATCACCTGGAACTTGGGCACCTGGTACTTCGGTATCCCCGCCTCCAGCTCCCATACGCTGATCGGTTCGATCCTCGGCGTGGGCCTGGCAAACGCCTTGATCAACGAAATTCCGTTGGCCGATGGCGTGAACTGGCAGAAGGCGATCGATATCGGCATGTCGCTTGTGTTCTCGCCAATGGCCGGTTTCCTGATCGCCGCGCTGATCCTGATCGGTCTTAAATGGTGGCGTCCGCTGTCGAAGATGCACAAGACGCCGGAACAGCGCCGCAAGATCGACGACAAGAAACACCCGCCGTTCTGGAATCGCCTGGTACTGGTGATCTCGGCCATGGCCGTGAGTTTCGTGCACGGCTCCAACGATGGCCAGAAAGGTATCGGCCTGATCATGCTGGTCCTGATCGGTATCGTGCCGGCGCAGTTCGTCCTCGACCTGAACAGCACGACCTATCAGATCGAGCGCACCCGCGACGCCACGCTGCACCTGAGCCAGTTCTATCAGCGCAACTCCGAAACCCTGGGTGAGTTCCTGGCCCTGGGCAAGAGTGTGGAAGGCGATCTGCCGGAGAAGTTCCGTTGCAACCCGCAACAGACCGAACCGACCATCAGCGCCCTGCTCGGCACCCTCAAAGGTGTAGCAGACTACCACTCGCTGTCGGCGGAAAGCCGCATCGAAGTCCGTCGCTACCTGCTCTGCCTGGACGACACCGCGAAGAAAGTCAGCAAGCTGCCAACCCTCGGAGCCCGTGAAAAGGCTGACCTGGACAAGCTGCGCAAAGACCTGACCACCACCACTGAGTACGCCCCGTTCTGGGTGATCCTGGCGGTTGCACTGGCCTTGGGCCTGGGCACCATGGTCGGCTGGAAACGCGTGGTCCTGACCATTGGCGAGAAGATCGGCAAGCAAGGCATGACTTACTCCCAAGGCATGTCGGCGCAGATCACCACAGCCAGTCTGATCGGCATGGCGAACATCTTCAGCCTGCCGGTTTCCACCACCCACGTGCTGTCCTCTGGCGTGGCGGGCACCATGGTCGCCAACAAGAGCGGCCTGCAAGGTGGCACCGTCAAAACCATCCTGCTGGCCTGGGTACTGACCCTGCCAGCCACGGTGGCCCTGTCGGCCGGGTTGTTCTGGCTCGCTTCGAAGGCGCTTGGCAGCTGATAAGCAGCCAAACGAAAAAGGCGCGTTCCGCAAGGACCGCGCCTTTTTTATCGCCAAAATATTCGCCACACCACAACTCATTGTGGGAGCGAGCTTGCTCGCGATAGCGGCCTTACAGCCAATATAGATGCTGAATGTTATGGCCTCATCGCGAGCAAGCTCGCTCCCACAGGGTTTAAGTGTATCGATAGAGTTCTACAGGCAAAAAAAAGGGCAACCGAAGTTGCCCAAAATGCCTTGCGTGCTCATTACATCCAGAAAGAACTACGGTTATTTCCGCTTCTGCGAATCCTTCCAGATAAAAAGTCCGAACCCTGCAAAAAACACAAACATGAGGCTGACAGTCAGCACTCCGGCAATCACCACGTTGTCGAAAAACATGACGCGTCTCCTGCACTTGGCCTGTTGCGATAGGGCTAAGTTAACCAAATGGGCAGGAGAGAATATTGACCGGGATCAATGTCGCCCGAGACTGGGCAAGAGGAAGGGGAAAGTTTGACCCGCATCAATGTATGCGGGGGGACTTCAGCGCTTTTTCGGTTTGTTTTTCGGCTTTTTCTTTGGTTTGCCCAGTGGCATGGCCTGCTCGAACGCCTGGCGAACTTCATTGAGCCGTTTGTCATTGAGGTCATGAACACGCTTGGCGCGTTCAGCGTTGAGGTCAATCAGTTTGTCGTCTTGGCTCATGGCGGTCAGTGCATCGCTTGAAATGAAATTCAGCCGCCGTAGCGTTCGGCGACCCTGCGCCAATAATGCGTCCTGACGGCCGCGCTGACCAGCCTGCGCTCAAATCTCGATATCGACCCACAGCCCCTGCCGTGGCTGATCTTCCATCAGCGGCGCCACTGGCACGGTGTTGTCGGCATTGAGCTCATCGCCGGGAATCGCCAGGTGCGCCTCGGGATCATTGTCTGCTTCGTGGCGACGGCGTTCCTGCTCCTGCCTGCGGCGCTGTTCCTCGCGCAGCACTAAGCCGTCCTCTTCAGGATTGCGTTTTTGCAGGTCAATGGTGCTTTCACTCGAGCTTTCCTGCACCGGCACCACCGGTGGAATATCCGGACGCTGGCGGATCGGATCGGTTTGTGAAGTGATCGGCACGGCACTCAAGGGGAGCATCGGTGGCAGCATGGTTTTCGGTCTCCTGTCAGCAGGCTGTCGGCTGCGGGGATGGCGACTTGAGCCATCGGTCGCAAACTGTGACCCAATTGGCACTCATTAATGCACCGAGCGGCACTTCATGAATAGGTGGGCTAACGTAAGACTGTGAGTTTTTCTGAGAGTCCTTTGGCCCTGAAGCCCTCATTCCGTTAAGATAGCCCGCTTTTTCAAGGTGGGAGTCAGGCAGCATGGCGCAGCAGTATCAACCGGGGCAACGCTGGATCAGTGACAGCGAAGCCGAGCTGGGTTTAGGCACCGTTCTGGCACAGGACGGCCGCTTGTTGACCGTGCTCTACCCGGCCACTGGCGACACTCGCCAGTACGCGCTACGGAATGCGCCCCTTACCCGCGTGCGGTTTTCGCCGGGTGACTCCATCACTCATTTCGAAGGCTGGAAACTGACCGTCCGCGAAGTCGACGACATTGATGGCCTGCTGGTTTACCACGGCCTCAACGCACAGAACGAAGTGGTCACCCTGCCGGAAACCCAACTGTCGAACTTCATCCAGTTCCGCCTGGCCAGCGACCGTTTGTTCGCCGGCCAGATCGACCCGCTGGCCTGGTTCTCCCTGCGCTATCACACACTGGAACACACCAGTCGCCAGTTGCAGTCCGCGTTGTGGGGGCTGGGTGGCGTGCGTGCGCAACCGATCGCGCACCAGTTGCACATTGCCCGCGAAGTCGCCGACCGTATCGCACCGCGGGTTCTCCTGGCCGACGAAGTGGGCCTGGGTAAAACCATCGAAGCCGGCCTGGTGATCCATCGCCAATTGCTCTCGGGCCGCGCCAACCGCGTGCTGATCCTGGTTCCGGAGAACCTGCAGCACCAGTGGCTGGTTGAAATGCGCCGCCGCTTCAACCTGCAGGTCGCGCTGTTCGACGAAGAGCGCTTCATCGAAAGCGATGCCAGCAACCCGTTCGAAGACACCCAACTCGCGCTGGTCGCGCTCGAGTGGCTGGTGGACGACGAAAAGGCCCAGGATGCGCTGTTCGCGGCGGGCTGGGATTTGCTGGTGGTCGACGAGGCTCACCACCTGGTGTGGCACGAAGATCAGGTCAGCCCTGAATACTCGCTGGTCGAGCAACTCGCCGAAACCATTCCCGGCGTACTGCTGCTGACCGCCACCCCGGAACAACTGGGCCAGGACAGCCATTTCGCCCGTCTGCGCCTGCTCGACCCGAACCGCTTCCATGACCTGCAAGCCTTCCGCGCCGAGAGCGAAAACTATCGCCCGGTGGCCGAAGCCGTTCAGGAGTTGCTGGACCAGGGTCGCCTGTCGCCGCAAGCCCACAAGACCATCCACGGTTTCCTCGGTAACGAAGGCGAAGCCCTGCTAGCCGCCGTCAACGATGGCGACACCGAAGCCGGGGCGCGCCTGGTGCGCGAACTGCTCGACCGCCACGGCACCGGCCGCGTGCTGTTCCGCAACACCCGCGCCGCCGTGCAGGGTTTCCCGGAGCGCAAGCTGCACCCGTATCCGCTGCCATGCCCGGACGAATACCTCGAACTGCCGTTGGGCGATCACGCCGAGCTGTACCCGGAAGTCAGCTTCCAGGCCCAACCGGACGCCAGCGAAGAAGAACGGTGGTGGAAATTCGACCCGCGCGTCGAATGGCTGATCGACCAACTGAAGATGCTCAAGCGCACTAAAGTACTGGTGATCTGCGCCCACGCCGAAACGGCCATGGACCTGGAAGACGCCCTGCGCGTGCGCTCCGGCATCCCGGCCACGGTGTTCCATGAAGGCATGAACATCCTCGAGCGTGACCGCGCCGCCGCCTACTTCGCCGACGAAGAGTTTGGCGCGCAGGTGCTGATCTGCTCGGAAATCGGCAGTGAAGGCCGAAACTTCCAGTTCTCCCACCACTTGGTACTGTTCGACCTGCCGTCCCACCCGGACCTGCTCGAACAACGTATTGGTCGACTGGACCGGATTGGCCAGAAGCACATCATCGAACTGCACGTGCCGTACCTGGAAACCAGCCCGCAAGAGCGTCTGTTCCAGTGGTACCACGAAGCACTGAACGCTTTCCTCAACACCTGCCCGACCGGCAACGCGTTGCAGCACCAGTTCGGCCCGCGCCTGCTGCCGCTGCTCGAAGAAGCCGACGACGGCGAGTGGCAAGCGCTGATCGACGAAGCTCGCACCGAGCGTGAACGCCTGGAAGCCGAGTTGCACACCGGCCGTGACCGCTTGCTCGAGCTGAACTCTGGTGGCGCGGGCGAAGGCGATGCGCTGGTGGAAGATATCCTTGAGCAAGACGACCAGTTCGCGCTGCCGATCTACATGGAAACCCTGTTCGACGCCTTCGGCATCGACAGCGAAGACCATTCGGAAAACGCCCTGATCCTCAAGCCGAGCGAAAAAATGCTCGACGCCAGCTTCCCGCTGGGCGACGACGAAGGCGTGACCATTACCTACGATCGCAACCAGGCGTTGTCCCGCGAGGACATGCAGTTCATCACCTGGGAGCACCCGATGGTGCAAGGCGGCATGGATCTGGTGCTGTCCGGCTCCATGGGCAACACCGCCGTGGCGCTGATCAAGAACAAGGCGCTCAAGCCTGGCACCGTGTTGCTGGAACTGCTGTATGTAAGCGAAGTGGTTGCCCCGCGCTCGCTGCAACTGGGCCGCTACCTGCCGCCGGCCGCCCTGCGTTGCCTGCTCGATACCAACGGCAACGACCTGTCGGCTCGCGTGGCGTTCGAAACCTTGAACGATCAACTCGAAAGCGTGCCGCGTGCCAGCGCCAACAAGTTCATCCAGGCCCAGCGTGACCAGTTGACGCCGCGGATCAACGCCGGCGAAGCGAAGATCCTGCCTCGCCACAATGAACGTGTCGCCGAGGCGCAGCGTCGCCTGGCTGCCGATACCGATGAAGAACTGGCGCGCCTGACTGCCTTGCAAGCGGTCAACCCGACCGTGCGCGACAGCGAACTGGTAGCCCTGCGCAAACAACGCGAGCAAGGCCTGGCCATGCTCGACAAGGCGGCGCTGCGACTGGAAGCGATTCGGGTGTTGGTGGCGGGTTAATCCCCTCCCCGACCCGCAAATAAAAAGGCCCGCAGCGATGCGGGCCTTTTTGTTTACTTCAATTTCAGTAGTGCTGCTGATGGCCTCATCGCGAGCAAGCTCGCTCCCACAGTGTCCGCGTCGTACAAAGAATCTGTGAACACCACAGAGACTGTGGGAACAAGCTTTCTCGCGATAGCGGTTAAGCAGTCACTGCAGTATTTTCTGGCTCAACCACCGCCACCAACCCTTCCTTCATCCGCTTGGCATCGCGCACGAAACACCGCGAAGCCAGGAACAGAAACACCACGGTGAACATCAGCGCCACCGGAATCAGGTACATCGCGTCATGCAGGCCGACCGCCTTGAAAGCCTCGGTCATCTGCTCGGCACCCGCCGCGAGCATCGCCGTGTGGGCGAAGTGATCGGACAACGCGCCGACCACTACCGGTCCAAGACCACCGCCCAACAGATACAACCCGGCAAAGAACAGCGCCATCGCCGTTGCCCGCAACCGCGGCTCGACCACATCCTGAATCGCCGTGTACACGCAGGTGTAGAAGTTGTAGGCGAACAGCCAACCCAGACTGAACACCGCAACAAAAACGCCGATTTCGATGCGACCGGAATGCAGTGCCCACGCGGTGCACACCGTCGAAATCACCAGGCTGAACGCCGCAAACAACAGTCGACCGTTGGCGACTCGCTGGTGAATCTTGTCCGCGATCCAGCCGCCCAGGGTCAGGCCGACCAACCCGGTCACGCCGACGATAACCCCGGTAGCGACCGCCGCTTCCTGCAATGGCATCAGGAAATAACGCTGCAGCATCGGCACCAGAAACGAGTTGCAGGCATAGGTGGCGAAGTTGAAACACAGCCCGGCCATCACCAGCCACAGGAAGGTCGGTACAGCCAACACCCGGCGGATCGGCCGATCGATCTTCTCCTGTGACACCTGGACGCTCTCGGCGGCGCCGCGTTTCGGTTCCTTGATGAAAAACATGAAAATCGCGAGGATCAGCCCAGGTACCGCCGCGATAAAGAACGGCGCGCGCCAGCTATCGAAGGCCTTGACCATCGCGCCGATGGTGAAGAACGCCAGCAGCAGCCCCAATGGCAAGCCGAGCATGAAGATACCCATGGCCCGCGCCCGACGGTGCGCCGGAAACAGGTCGCCGATCAGCGAATTGGCCGCCGGTGCATAACTGGCCTCGCCGATGCCGATGCCCATGCGCACGACAAGGAAGGCCCAGAAACTGCCCACCATGCCGTTGACGGCCGTAAGCCCGCTCCACACCGCCAGCCCCCAACCCATCAGCTTGCTGCGCGAACCGGTATCGGCCATGCGCCCCAGCGGCAAGCCGGCAATGGCGTAGACGATGGTGAATGCCGTACCGATGATCCCCAACTGGAAATCACTGAGGTGCCATTCCATGCGAATGGGCTCGATGATGATGGCCGGGATGGTGCGGTCGAAAAAATTGAACAGGTTGGCCAGGAACAACAGGAACAGGATGCGCCAGGCATTGGCCGCTTGGGTCGAGTTCTGCATGGATCCGTCTCTTTTATTGTTTTTGGGGCGTCACTGCCCCCGGACTTTGCAATCTAGACAGGCCAGGCACGACTGTCTTTCATTATTCGCCAGGCTGATACCTGCCCATGGCGCACACCCACAGGGTATTTCGCAGCCCGTCCGGTTGATGAAAAATACCTCTCGCCCCCCCTTCCCAAGCCGTTGGCGAAGCCTAGAATAGCGGCCTTGCTCCCCCCTGTTTCTCCACTCTTCCTTACGATAATCGCCCATGTCCGAAGCCAGTCCGTGTCTGAATTGCGGTGCCTGCTGTTCTCATTTTCGCGTGTCATTTTTCTGGGGTGAATGCGCCTCGTCCGGGGGGACGGTACCCGATGAGCTTGTCGAGCAGATCAGCCCCAGTCGGGTCGCGATGATCGGCACCGGTTGCAAACCCGTGCGCTGCAACAGCCTGGTGGGAGACGTCGGCAGTACGGTGCAGTGCTCGATTTATGAAAAACGCTCCAGTACCTGTCGGGAGTTCGAGGCTTCCTATGTCGATGGCCTGGCCAATCCCGATTGCGACGCGGCCCGTGCAGCTTTCGGCTTGCCGGCACTGCAACCTGCGTTCGAGACGCCTCAGAAGCAAATCGCCTGATAAATAGCACTAATCGCTATTAGGCTAATGTAAAAATGATTGGCACCAATGTGCCACTACCGCTTGCGCTCCATCCATGCCCTCTATACTCCAAGACATTCGCTGGCGCTCCTTGCGTCGGCCTGAGGGATAAAGATGGGGCATGCTATGGAGTGGCTTGGTCTGCATTTCATTACCGAGCTACCAGAGAGTGAGCAGGTCATACTCAATTGCACACATGACCCGTTTCTGGTGCTGCTGGCTTATCTGGTCGTCTGCGTAGGCTGTTTCGCGACACTGGACATGGCCGAACGTGTTGCTCACGCGGAAAATTCCGCTTCCCAGACGCGCTGGCGCTGGGTGGGTAGCGCATGCCTGGCTGGCGGGATCTGGGCCATGCACTTCGTCGGGATGCTGGCATTCCAGGCGCCTATCGATCTTCACTATCAACTGCCTGTCACGGTGTTCTCGCTGACCATCGCGCTGCTCGCCGCGTGGTTGGCAATGCATACCCTCAGCCTCCCGGATTTGAGCCTGAAACAGTGTCTCAAGGCATCGATCGGGATCGGCCTGGGTATCGCGACCATGCATTACGTGGGCATGACGGCCATGCACTCCAATGCCTCGGTCTATTACCACCCGGGACTGTTTGCCCTTTCCATCGTGATCGCGATGGGTGCCGCGCTGGCGGCCTTGTTGCTGGCATGGTATCTGCGCGACGGTGCCGGCATGCTGCATCAGCTCTTCAAATACTGCGCCAGCCTGTTGCTCGGCGCGGGCATCCTGAGCATGCACCTCACTGCCATGGCCGCCTTCAACCTGGTGCTACCCAGTGACAGCCTGCCAGCGCAGACCGGCGAGCATAGCCACCTGCAACTGGCGCTGACCGTGACGGTCATGACCTTGCTGATCATCGGCAGCAGCATCAGCGCGGCACTGGCGGACAAAAAACTGCAACACAAGGACCACGACCTGCAACGGGTCAACTCCCTGCTCAGCCAGCTGGACCAGGCGCGCATGTCGCTGCAGCAGGTGGCGCACTACGACCCGCTGACCAACCTGATCAACCGCCGCGGGTTCAACCAGATCTTCGCCGAAAAACTCATCGAGAAAACCAACGAAGGCGGGATGCTGGCGGTCCTGTTCCTGGACATCGACCACTTCAAGCGGATCAATGACAGCCTTGGCCACGATGCCGGTGATGAACTGCTCAAAGTGCTTGCCGGGCACATCAAGAGTTCGATTCGCAGTCACGAGGATGTGGTAGCACGCTTCGGCGGCGACGAGTTCTGCCTGCTCATCGACCTGCATGATCGTGACGAAGCACGGCAGTTGGCCCAACGCATCATGCTGAAAATGAAAGAGCCCATCGAACTGGCCGGCCGGCGCATGGTCATGACCACCAGCATCGGCATCAGCCTGTTTCCGGAAGACGGCAAGACGTGTGAGGAATTGTTGAAGAATGCTGACCTGGCGCTATATCAGTCCAAGGGCAGCGGCCGCAACGGCCTGAACTTTTTCAGTGCCAACCTGAAAACCCGCGCCACACTTGAGCTGCAACTGGAAGAAGAGTTGCGCCACGCCCTGCGTGAGGACACCGGCCTGATGCTCTATTACCAGCCGATCTATGACCTCAAGACCGGTCAGGTCAGCAAGCTCGAGGCCTTGATCCGCTGGCAACACCCGGTCCACGGTTTCCTCGTACCGGATCGTTTCATCGCTATCGCCGAGGCCAACGGCCTGATCGCCGAACTGGACAACTGGGTACTGCGCAAGGCCTGCGAGGATCTGGGCGAGTTGTCGCGCCAAGGCTGTGAAGACCTCAAGATCGCCGTGAATTGCTCACCCCTGAACCTGGCGCGCGAAGAGCTGGCCGATGAAATCGAGTACGCATTGCGGGCCGCCGGTGTGGCGCCCCATCGGCTGGAACTGGAAGTCACGGAAAACGCCCTGATGGGCAATATCGCCAACACACTGGTGTTGCTGCGACAGATTCGCGCCCTCGGCGTGTCGTTGTCGATCGATGACTTCGGGACCGGTTATTCATCCCTGGCCTATCTCAAGCGCTTGCCGCTCAACACGCTGAAAATCGACCGCTCGTTCATCCAGGACATCCCCAAGGCCACCCAGGACATGGAGATTGTCCAGGCGATTATCGTCATGGCCCATACCCTGCAACTGCAAGTGGTCACCGAAGGGGTCGAAACCTTCGAGCAATACCAGTTCCTGGAAAACCATGGCTGTGACTTCGTTCAGGGCTATTTGCTCAGTCGGCCGGTGCCGCTGGCCGAGTTGCTTCCGGTGCTGAATGAAATCAACCAGCGCAAGCATGCCTATACCGTCACGACGCTGAGTCTGGCTCACGGTACATCTGCACTAATGTAGAGGGGTCCTTTTCAAGGAAACCCTGACTCCCATGCAGGCGCATCAACTGCGCGGCCAGACCGCTTATCGGTGTCGCCGAGCCTTGCTCACGGGAAAACTTCACCGCTGTATCCAGATCCTTGAGCAACGTGCGCACGTGCCACTTGATCGGCTCGAAACGGTTTTCAGCCATCTGTGGGGCGAGGATCTGCAAGGGTTTCGAATCGGCAAAGCCGCCCGCCAGCGCTTCGGCAATCAGGCTGGCATCAACCCCGGAACGTTCCGCCAGCGCGACCACTTCGGCAATCACCAGAGCATTGCAGGCAACGATCATCTGGTTGCACGCCTTGGTCACCTGCCCTGCCCCGACGCCACCCATGTGCGTCACACGTTGACCCAGGTTCAACAGCACAGGCCGGACCCGCTCCAGATCCTGCACATCACCACCGACCATGATCGCCAGGCTCCCGGCTTGCGCCCCAACCACACCACCGGACACCGGCGTGTCGAGCCAGCCCATGCCGGCCTTGCCCACGAGCTCGGCGGCCATTTCCCGCGTGGCGTTGGGCTCCAGGCTGGAAAAGTCCACCAGTAACTGGCCTGTTTTTGCCCCCTCGACAATGCCTGCCGGACCAAACACTACCTCGCGTACGACCGACGTATCCGCCAGGCACAACATCACCACGTCAGCGTGCTGGCACAGTTCGGCCGGGCTGGCGACCTGGCGTGCGCCTGCCTCCACCAAGGGCTTGCACTTTTCCGGGTTGCGATTCCATACCGCCAGCGGATAACCCGCGGCCAGCAGGCGCTGGCACATCGGCAACCCCATCAGGCCGATCCCGGCAAACCCCAGCGAAGGTAGCATTGACATCATTTAGCCTCCTTTTGATTAAAGATCGCCAAATATTGGCCGATCCATCATGACTTAGGAAAGGACTCACTCCGAGTAATGCTCAGGCAAAAGACCAAGGCATGGTCCAAGTACGCGCTGAAAAAAGACGCGATTGTATTCCGTGACGGTTTGACGACAGCGAGTCGGCCAACCAATCAGCCCAGGTAGATGGCAAACAATGACTTCTAAAAACAACCCGGCCACTGCGGTAACCGATTTGACGTTGAGCCCCGCGGCCAACAGCCCGTCATCACCGAAGCCATTGATTCAATCCCGCCCGTTGGCGACCCAGCAATACCTCTACTTCACCGAAACCAACACCGACCGCATCCTCGATAACCTCGACGGCCTGCGCGACATGGTGTTCCCGCGCGCACCGCATCTGGAAGGCGACAGCGAACAGCACAATGATCAGGAATTCCCATCGGTGTGCCTGATCGGCCTGGGCCGCTGCGGCTCGAACATTGCGCTGGACGTGGCGGAGCTGGTGTACAACGCCCGCAAGTTCTACCTCAACGAATTCAACAACGAAGATCGCCTGTCACCGGACAAGCGTTTTGCCGAAAAGGGCTACAGCCCGGCCCAGTGGATCCGCAACAACCTGCGCCTGGGTCAGAGCAAGAACACCAAACCGGTGTTTCTGGTCGAGCCGCTGGTGATGCTCGGTGACTTGGACAAGGACATCGCCGGACGCATCCGCTTCTCGCGCAAGGGCGAAAAAAGCGGTTTCCTGCGCGACTACAGCAAGATGAAAATCATGGATTTGTCGGAAGTCCACGCCGGTGGCGCCGGTAACGCGCCGATCCTCGGTCAGTACCTGGCCAAGATCATTCTGAACAAGGATACCCAGCGTTTCTCCAGCCCTGACTGGAAAATGATTCACTCGTACCTGATCGACAGCTGCGGCATCAAGGCCAACCAGTCGCGCCTGTATTTCTCGATCTTCAGTGCTGGCGGCGGTACCGGCTCGGGCATGGCCTCGGAGTTCGGCCTGGCCCAGCAGCACTCGTACATGAACAAGACGTTCGACACCAAACCGATGGACGAGCACGACAGCAAGAGCGGTCACTCCTTCGTCTTCGAACCGATCTTCACCAGCGGCATCTGTGTACTGCCGAACATTTCCGACCACCGCAGTGAAATGTCCGAGGCGCTGCACATCAACGCTGGCCGCCTGCTGTGCAAATACCTGTCGGAAGAGTGGGACTTCTCCTACAACTTCGCCAACGAAGACAGCAGCGAAGCCAGCGTCATGGGCCGCATCCGTCCATGGAACGCAATGATGCTGATCTCCAACGACATCATGCGTTACGCCGAAGAAAACGATGACGGCAATATCCAGAACATTGATGTCAATGCCATGGAAAAGCATGCCAACCAATACATCTCGCAGCAGATCTTCAACATTCTGACGGCCCAGGCGGTGACCACCGACTACGACCAGAACTATTTCCGTCGCGCTGGTATCGACATCGGCGAAACCATCCGCCTGGACGCCAACGACCTGTTCATGAGCCTGGCAGGCCCGGTGGCAATTGCCTATGCCGAGTCCGTGGTGCCGGAAACCCCGCCGCCGAGCAGTGACAAATTCAAGGTGTTCGAGAAAGAGCCGCAGCGCCTGAACATCGACGACCTGTTCTTCCGCTCGATCGACCTGCCGCACTTCAACAAGGTCACCCAGGCTATCGAAGGCATCAGCCTGTTGCCAATCGAGTCCAAGCGCTATCGCGCGTCGCTGGAGCAGTACAAGAACTCGGGTTACGACGCGGCGGCCCTGCATGACCTGCACTTCTTCAAGAATTGCTCGTCGGTGGTGTCGATCGTTTCCTTGCCTAAGGACTACAAGCTGTCCTACATGGACCTGAACCGGTTGAAGACTCACCTCAACAGCCTGTTCCCCAACACCACGCTCAAGCGCTACGCGCTGGTGATCGGCGCCTCGGCCAACCTGTCGCTGACCACCCTGATCGCCAAGAGCCCGTGCCTGTCGGACGACTTCCTGACGCTGATCGTGGCCTTCATCAAGCGCTGCTTCGCGAAAACCCCGTACCGCTTCGACGAGACCCTGGACAACTCAATCCTGGACTTCATCATTAACGAACAGTTCGATGAAGACCGGATCGACGAGTTGCTCAACGAATTCGAGAACCCGGCGAAGATCCTCGATACCAACTGGTACGCGATCAAGCCGATGTACGAGAAGAAGTACCGTGAGCTGATCAACGACAAGGAAAAATTTGTCTCGATCAACGACATCCGCCTGTCCCGGGATTGCGTGAAGAAGTCGATCAAGTACCTGCGCGAGATCTACCGTCACCGTATCGGCAAGACCAAGGTTATTTCGCTGAATAACCATACGGGCAAGACGGCTTACCAAGGCTAAGGCGCGAAACCGCGTCGCGCCCATCGCGAGCTTGCTCGCGATGGCGACCTCGAATTCACTGCACATCAACATCCAGAAACAATTGAGCAGCCGTTCAGTTGCCCTCCCAACTGTTCCCGTTACGTTTACGTCACCGTGAAGCTGTGGCCTTTCTCTACGGCAACATGCCATCACGCTACTCGGCTACACACTTTTCCCCCTGCAGGGAGCGCACCAAAAAGGTGCGCGCTTTTAAGCTTGCGCCCTTTCCTGGACAAGAATCCACGGCGAAACAACCACCGCCCACAACTGAGGATCACGCTCAAAAAGATCCAGCGCCCGCGTTTCAGACAGCTTGGCGACCTTGTCGTCAGCCAGCCAGGCAGCCACTTTCTCGCCCTCATCGGTCGCCACGGCCTCGGCGGCGGCGATCAAATCCAGACCGGGATCGACCCACAATAGGGCACCCTTGGCGAAGAACGGCTCCAGTTCTTTCCAGGTAATAGATGCGGTTTCACCAAGCAGCTTGGCATAGAGGGTGCTAGGTTCTTGATTCATGGGACTGTCCGGAAAAGAAATCGACGTGAATGATAACGTCGGTGGTCTGGCAGAAAAACCCGGATGCAATTGAGTGACCGAAATGAAAAGCGCAGGAAAGCCAGGGAATGCAGAGAATCCGGCTATAAGCCCCTCAACGCCCCGCCGCAATTCTGTCTTTTACTTTCAATAAAGCGACACCTGCAGGTTTTGTCCCCCAGCGCTGCCTTCCCAGGCTGACAATCGGCGCTCTACACTGTACCGGTACAGTTGCCGAGGGACTTTTCCGGGGAATGTCGCAGATATCTGACCCGGTTCTGCTGCTTTCGGCGCCAGGACTATAAAAACTACAACAGTAAGAGTGGAGCACTATGACTAAGGCTACTAAGCAGATTTCCAAACTGTTTGCCGCTATGGTTCTGGCCGGGGTTGCCAGCCATTCGTTCGCAGCTGACACCATCAAGATCGGCATCGCCGGCCCTAAAACCGGCCCTGTAGCCCAATACGGCGACATGCAGTTCAGTGGCGCAAAAATGGCCATCGAACAGATCAACGCCAAGGGTGGCGTAGACGGCAAGAAACTCGAAGCCGTTGAATACGATGACGCCTGTGATCCAAAACAAGCTGTTGCGGTCGCAAACAAAGTCGTCAACGACGGCGTCAAGTTCGTGGTCGGTCACCTGTGCTCCAGCTCCACTCAACCGGCTTCGGACATCTACGAAGACGAAGGCGTGATCATGATCACCCCGGCTGCCACCAGCCCGGACATCACCAATCGTGGTTACAAAATGGTGTTCCGCACCATCGGTCTGGACAGCGCCCAGGGCCCTGCCGCCGGTAACTACATCGCCGACTTCGTAAAACCGAAAATCGTTGCCGTCCTGCACGACAAACAGCAATACGGTGAAGGCATCGCCACCGCCGTGAAGAAAACCCTGGAAGGTAAAGGCGTCAAGGTTGCCGTGTTCGAAGGCGTCAACGCCGGCGACAAGGACTTCTCGTCGATGATCGCCAAGCTCAAGCAAGCCAACGTCGACTTCGTCTACTACGGCGGCTACCACCCGGAGCTGGGCCTGATCTTGCGTCAATCCCAGGAAAAAGGCCTGAAAGCCAAGTTCATGGGTCCGGAAGGCGTGGGTAACGACTCCATTTCGCAGATCGCCAAGGACGCTTCCGAAGGCCTGCTGGTGACCCTGCCGAAATCCTTCGACCAGGATCCTGCCAACATTGCCCTGGCTGACGCATTCAAGGCCAAGAAAGAAGACCCGAGCGGTCCGTTCGTGTTCCCGGCCTATTCGGCTGTGGAAGTGATCGCCGAAGGCATCAAGGCTGCCAAGTCCGAAGACTCCGCCAAAGTGGCTGAAGCCATCCACAAAGGCACCTTCAAGACGCCTACCGGCGACCTGAGCTTCGACGAGAAAGGCGACCTGAAAGACTTCAAATTCGTGGTTTACGAGTGGCACTTCGGCAAACCAAAAACTGAAGCCAAGCCTCAGTAAGGCGTTGCCTGACTGACTGCCAACAAAGCCCACGGCGTGCCGTGGGCTTTGTTTTACGAACGTATCTGGGCCGCGCTGGCGTGATCCGCCAGTCTCCCCACCTGAAAATCTCAAAACCGTCATCAGCGGTTCGCTGGCAAACCCCGGATTCGAAGTGGATGCAGATCCACGGGGCCCGGGCGGGAAAATGACTCCACCAGTGAAATGCGTATCAGGTTTTTAGGAGCGCTGTAATGCCTGACATCTATCACTTTTTCCAACAGCTGGTTAATGGCCTGACCATTGGCAGCACGTATGCCCTGATCGCCATCGGCTATACGATGGTTTACGGCATCATTGGAATGATCAACTTCGCCCATGGCGAGGTGTACATGATCGGCTCCTACGTGGCGTTCATCGCCATCGCCGGGCTGGCCATGCTGGGACTCGACAGCGTTCCGCTGTTGATGACCGCCGCTTTCCTGGCAACCATCGTCGTCACCAGTGCCTATGGCTACAGCATCGAACGGATCGCCTACCGCCCCTTGCGCGGCAGCAACCGTCTGATCCCGCTGATTTCCGCCATCGGCATGTCGATCTTCCTGCAGAACACGGTTCTGCTGGCGCAAGACTCCAAGGACAAATCCATTCCCAACCTGATTCCGGGCAACTTTGCCTTCGGCCCAGGTGGCGCACATGAAGTGCTGATTTCCTACATGCAAATCGTGGTGTTCGTGGTGACCCTGGTCGCCATGCTCGGCCTGACCCTGTTCATCTCCCGCTCTCGCTTGGGTCGCGCCTGCCGCGCCTGTGCCGAAGACATCAAGATGGCCAACCTGCTGGGCATCAACACTAACAACATCATCGCCCTGACCTTCGTCATCGGTGCCGCACTGGCCGCCATTGCCGCCGTCCTGCTGAGCATGCAGTACGGCGTGATCAACCCGAACGCCGGTTTCCTCGTCGGCCTCAAGGCCTTCACCGCAGCGGTGCTGGGCGGTATCGGCAGTATTCCGGGCGCCATGCTCGGCGGGCTGGTACTGGGTGTGGCGGAAGCCTTTGGTGCCGATATCTTCGGCGACCAGTACAAGGACGTCGTGGCGTTCGGTCTGCTGGTTCTGGTGCTGTTGTTCCGGCCAACCGGCCTGTTGGGCCGTCCGGAGGTTGAGAAGGTATGACTAGGAATCTTAAACAGGCGTTTTTCAGCGCCTTGCTGGTGTGGGCCGTGGCCTACCCGGTACTCGGTCTGAAGCTGACCATCGTCGGCATCAACCTCGAAGTTCATGGCACCAGCGACGCCACCCTGATCACCATCGCGGTGTGCTCGGTACTGATGTTCCTGCGTGTGCTGTTCGACCAGCAGATCAGCTCGGCCTGGCGTTCGTCGCCAAGCATGCCGCTGATTCCGGCCAAGGCCAGCAACTTCCTGACCCTGCCAACCACGCAGCGCTGGATCATCATCGCGCTGATCGCCGGTGCGCTGGTCTGGCCGTTCTTCGGCTCTCGTGGTGCGGTGGATATCGCAACCCTGGTGCTGATCTACGTGATGCTCGGCCTCGGCCTGAACATCGTGGTCGGCCTGGCCGGTCTGCTCGACCTCGGTTACGTCGGCTTCTACGCCGTCGGCGCCTACAGCTACGCGCTGTTGTCGCACTACTACGGCCTGAGCTTCTGGATCTGCCTGCCGATTGCCGGCCTGATGGCGGCCACCTTCGGCTTCCTGCTCGGTTTCCCGGTGCTGCGCTTGCGTGGCGACTACCTGGCGATCGTGACCCTGGGCTTCGGTGAAATCATTCGTCTATTCCTGCGTAACCTGACCGGCCTCACTGGCGGTCCGAACGGCATCAGCAACATCGAGAAACCGACGTTCTTCGGCCTGACCTTCGAACGCAAAGCCGCCGAAGGAATGCAAACCTTCCATGAGTATTTCGGCCTGGAATACAACTCGATCAACAAGGTGATCTTCCTTTACCTGGTTGCACTGTTGCTTGCCCTGGGTGCGCTGTTCGTCATCAACCGCCTGCTGCGCATGCCCCTGGGCCGCGCCTGGGAAGCGTTGCGTGAAGACGAAATCGCCTGCCGTGCGCTGGGCCTGAACCCGACCATCATCAAACTGTCGGCCTTCACCCTCGGTGCCAGCTTCGCCGGTTTCGCCGGCAGCTTCTTCGCGGCCCGTCAGGGTCTGGTAACACCGGAGTCCTTCACCTTCATCGAGTCGGCGATCATTCTCGCCATCGTGGTGCTCGGTGGCATGGGCTCGCAGCTGGGTGTGATCCTGGCGGCGATCGTGATGATCCTGCTGCCGGAAATGATGCGTGAGTTCAGTGAGTACCGCATGTTGATGTTCGGCGCCTTGATGGTGCTGATGATGATCTGGCGCCCTCAGGGTCTGCTGCCCATGCAACGTCCTCACATGGAGCTGCGCAAATGAGCCGCGAGATCCTTAAAGTAGAAAACCTGAGCATGCGCTTCGGCGGCTTGCTGGCGGTCAACGGCGTAGCCCTGAGCGTGAAGGAAAAACAGGTCGTGGCATTGATCGGCCCTAACGGCGCCGGCAAGACCACCGTGTTCAACTGCCTGACCGGCTTCTACAAGCCGAGCGGCGGCAGCATCCTGCTGGACGGCGAGCCGATCCAGGGCCTGCCCGGCCACAAGATTGCCCTCAAGGGCGTGGTGCGTACCTTCCAGAACGTGCGGTTGTTCAAGGACATGACGGCGGTCGAGAACCTCCTGATCGCCCAGCACCGTCACCTGAACACCAACTTCCTGTCCGGCCTGTTCAAGACCCCGTCGTTCCGCAAAAGCGAGCGCGAGGCCATGGATTTCGCCGAGTACTGGCTGGAAAAGGTGCACCTCAAGGAATTCGCCAACCGTCCGGCCGGCACCCTGGCCTATGGTCAGCAACGTCGCCTGGAAATCGCCCGTTGCATGATGACCCGCCCGCGGATCCTCATGCTCGACGAACCAGCCGCCGGCCTGAACCCGAAGGAAACCGAAGACCTCAAGGCGCTGATCAGCATGCTGCGTGAAGAGCACAACGTCACCGTTCTGCTGATCGAACACGACATGAAGCTGGTCATGAGCATTTCCGACCACATCGTCGTGATCAACCAGGGCACGCCCCTGGCCAACGGTACGCCGGAACAGATCCGCGACAATCCTGAAGTGATCAAAGCCTACCTGGGGGAAGCGTAAATGCTGCAGTTCGAAAACGTTTCCACCTTCTACGGCAAGATCCAGGCCCTGCACAGCGTCAACGTCGAAGTCCGCCAGGGCGAGATCGTGACCCTGATCGGTGCCAACGGTGCCGGCAAGTCCACGCTGCTGATGACGCTTTGCGGTTCGCCGCGCGCCCACAGCGGCAGCATCCGTTACATGGGTGAGGAACTGGTCGGCCAGGACTCTTCGCAGATCATGCGCAAGAGCATTGCCGTGGTGCCGGAAGGTCGTCGGGTATTTTCCCGCCTGACCGTGGAAGAGAACCTGTCCATGGGCGGTTTCTTCACCGCCAAGGGCGACTATCAGGAACAGATGGACAAGGTTCTCGGACTTTTCCCACGCCTGAAAGAACGCTTCAGCCAGCGCGGCGGTACCATGTCCGGTGGCGAACAGCAAATGCTCGCCATCGGCCGTGCGCTGATGAGCAAGCCCAAGCTGTTGCTGCTCGACGAGCCGTCGCTGGGCCTGGCACCGATCATCATCCAGCAGATCTTCGACATCATCGAACAACTGCGCAAGGACGGTGTGACGGTGTTCCTGGTCGAACAGAACGCCAACCAGGCGCTGAAGATCGCTGACCGCGCCTACGTTCTGGAGAACGGCCGGGTGGTGATGCAAGGCACCGGAGAAGCATTGCTGACCGACCCGAAAGTGCGCGAAGCGTACCTGGGTGGCTAAGCCTTTGCGGTAAACAAAAAACGGCCTTTGCGGGTAATGCCGATCAGTTAAGCCTTCTCGCTTGACCTTTGGCCGCAAGAAATCAAAATCCGATGCCTGTACTGGCATCGGATTTTTTTATGCGTCTCGCTCGGGCCCTGGAACTGACCCACAACATCGCCTCCACTCCCAATTCAATCGAGGGACTGGATTCTTTACTCGATCCGTCTTTGGTCGAGCTGGCCCTTGAACAGGCCGGTGTGGCGACCCTGCGCAAGCGGCGTTTGCCGCTGGAAATGATGCTCTGGTGCGTGATTTCCATGGCCTTCTTTCGACGCATGTCGGCATGGGATGTGGTCAGCCGCATGAACATCATGCTGCCGGGCCAACGTCCGCTGGTGGCACCCAGCGCTGTGGTTCAAGCCCGTCAGCGGTTGGGCTGCGAGGCTGTTCGACAGGTCTTCCATCTGACTCAGAAAAGTTGGCATGAGGCCGTGGATCACCCAACTTGGGCCGGCTTGCGTTTGCTGGGCGTCGACGGTGTGGTCTGGCGAACACCGGATACCCCGGAAAATCGGGCGCGCTACGACTCGGCCAGCAATCAGCATGGCGACACTGGCTTTCCTCAGGTGCGCATGGTCTGCCAAATGGAATTGACCAGCCACATGCTGATCGGCAGTGCGTTTGATGGCTATCGCAGCAACGAAATGAAGCTGGCCGAACAACTGATCGACACCACGCCCGATCACTCGTTGACCCTGTTCGATCGAGGCTTTTACTCCTTGGGTTTGCTGCACCAATGGCAGCAAGCAGGCACCGAGCGGCATTGGCTGATGCCACTGAAAAAAGGCACGCAGTACGAAGTGGTTCAGCGTTTGGGGCGCCAGGATGCGGTTGTCTTGTTAAGTACTTCGCCGCAAGCCCGCAAACAATGGCCGGGGCTGCCCGAGCGCCTGACTGCGCGACTCCTGAGCAAAACCGTCAAGGGCAAGGTGTGTCAGATCCTGACGTCGATGGCCGACCCGCTGCGCTTTCCGTCCGACGAAATCGTCGACCTGTACAGCCAGCGATGGGAGATCGAATTAGGGTTTCGCGAGATGAAACAGACGCTGCTTAACAGCAGCTATACGCTGCGCAGCAAGACACCCGAGATGATCGAGCAGGAACTGTGGGGGGTGTTGCTGGGCTACAACTTGTTGCGCTATCAGATGGTGGAAATGAGCCGTCACTGTCCAGGTATTTACCCGTGTGAAATGAGTTTTAGCGCGTGTACCTGGGCGATTTTAGGGTTTATCAACAGTGTCTCGGCCGACCGCTCCGGGAACATCCCCAAGTACCTGGGCGAGCTTCATGCCTCAGCCCTGCACTATGTCCTGCCTCATCGGCGAGAGGAGCGTATTTATCCTCGCGCCATCCGGCTCAAATCGCCGAAGTATCCGATCAGAAATAAAAATGCCAGTCAGCTTAACTGACTGGCATTAGCCTTTGCGGGCCGTTTTTTTATGCCCACCATGAGATCCCTTGTAGGAGCGAGCTCGCTCGCGATGGACGTTAACGATGACGGGGGCTGGCTGGATGAACGTGGTGTCTATACGTTCTTCGCGAGCAAGCTCGCTCCTACAGGGGGTCGTTACAACCGATCCAGCACCTCCCCACTGCGCTTGAACCACCCGATCAAATAATCCGCGAGCACCTGTGTGCGCTTAGGCAAACCACCCTGATACGGGTGCACCAGATACATCGGCATGCTGCGGGTCTGATAATCGCGCAGCAACCAGCGCAAACGCCCATCGGCCAATTCTGTTGGCAAACAGTAGGATGGCAGGCGCGCAATACCGGCGCCGACCAGTGCGGCTTTCTTCAATAGGTTGTAGTGGTTGCTGGCGAACGGCCCCGACACCCGCACACGCAACAACTCATGCTGCTGGTGATACAGCCATTCTTCGCGACCGCTGTAATGGCTGTTGAGCAGGCAGCGATGCTCAGCCAGCGCCTGGGGTGTTTGCGGTTCACCGTATTGCTCCAGATAGGCCGGGCTGGCACAGGTCAGCTCTTGCCACGCCAGCAGTGGGCGCGCCACCAGCCGCTGGTCAATGGCCACGTCAGAACGAATCGCCAGGTCGAAGCCGTCGCGGGACAGATCGCGGTAGCTGTTGTTGAGCTCCAGCTCGATCTGCACCTGGGGATACTTGGCGGAGAACTCCAGCAACAGGCCATCGAAGAAAGTTTCCCCGAGCGATACCGGCACCGTCATCCGCACCGGACCGGCCATGTCGTCCTTCAATCTCGCCAGCGCCTGACGTGCCCGCTCGACTTGCACCACCAGCGCCTGGGCCTGTGGCAACAACGCAGCACCGGCGGCGGTGAGGCTCAATCGGCGGGTGGTACGTTGCAGCAACACCACGCAAAACTGCGCCTCCAACTGGCTGATGCGCTTGGACAACTGGCCTTTGCTGCAACCGAGCTGTTGCGCCGCCAAGGTGAAACTGCCCGCTTCGATCAATACCGCAAACGCGGCCAGGTCATCCATCTCGCTCATGGATTGTTTCCATTTGAAAACCAAAGGTTGCCTATTAGTGCGCTTATCCGCAGAAAAAATCACTCTAAACTGAAACCTCACCCAACCCCCATGAGGATCAGCCTCCATGAAAATTCTTTTGATCGGCGCAGGCGGCACCATCGGTTCGGCAGTGGACAAAGAGCTGTCCCAGCGCCACGAAATCATCCGCATTGGTCGCAACAGCGGCGACTTTCAGGTGGATATCAGCGACAGCGCCTCGATTCGCAAACTGTTCGAGCGGACCGGAAAATTCGATGCGCTGATCTGTGCCGCAGGCAACGTGACCTTCGCACCGCTCAACGAGATGACCGAAGAGAGTTTTGCCCTGGGCCTCAAAGACAAACTCATGGGCCAGGTCAACCTGCTGCTGATCGGTCGCGAGTTCGCCAATGACGGCGCTTCGTTCACCTTCACCACCGGTGTGCTCAGTCACGATCCGATTTACAGCGGTGCCTCGGCAGCGTTGGTCAACGGTGCACTGGACAGCTTCGTCCGCGCCGCCGCCATCGAACTGCCGCGTAGCCTGCGAGTGAATTCGATCAGCCCGAACGTCCTGGTCGAAGCCATGGGCAAATACGCGCCGTACTTCCGTGGCTTCAAGCCGGTTCCTGCGGCGGATGTGGCCTTGGCCTACGCCAAGAGCGTGGAAGGCCTGCAAACAGGCCAGACCTTTCACGTGGGTTGAGCCCGTTCCGATCAATCAATGAGCGTTGGCAGAAGATCCTTGGCGATGGATTTCGGGATGGCGATGCGAAACTGTGAGCCCATGACGGACTGCACTGTCGCTGTAGATATCCTCCAACCATTGATCGAAACCGTCATTTGTTGGCCGATCGACTCTCGAGAAATACGCTGTATACGCTCAGTTGCTTCAGGGCTGAGCATGACATTCATTTCATAACTTGAATGCCGTCTTTCGACGTCTTTGAGTACTAACTCCATCCGGATAAAGTCGGTTGCCGAGGACAAATTGATCTCGGCAGCCTGACTGCACGTCGCCCCTGTCATCGCCAGCAAAAACATCCAAACCTTCCAAACCATAACCTTCTTCATGCCCTGCACCTGCAAAAACCTGGCAGCCTACCTTTGCGCCCTGATTCCCGGCACCGAAACAATACACAAAATGTTGCTGCAAACAGCCATCGGATCGGCGACGGACCAATACGAGTCTTGTGATGAACGGTCAGGCTGAGTAACGTGTCGGCACTTGTCAGGAGACCCCAAGATGCGTGCTGTCCGTTCCTTAGTCCTCGTTGCCCTGCTTCCGCTGTTCGCCGCTTGCCAGTTGTTCGAGGGTGAGCGGCAGAGCGCCTCCCATGTTGGCCAGACACGCATGCAAGGCCAGTTGACCGCGGCGGACGGCAAACTGCTGTTCCAGCCGTGCAACCAGGCAAACCGCTACGTGGTCAACGACACGGGCGGCACCAGCGTCCTGCAGCAGGCTGCAAGCCTGGCGGATAAACAGGGCAAGCTGTTTGCCGACGTGCGCGGGCGGGTTGTGGCCGGCAGCAGCGGTGACGGCCAGCTCGATCTGGAGCAGTTGTACCGTGTCGAGCGCTCGGGCACCGCTTGCGATGATCCGAATTTCAAACTGCTGATCCTGCGCGCCGCCGGCCATACGCCGGAGTGGAGCGTGAGAGTCAGCGGCAAAGGCATGGTCGTCGACCGGGCCGGCCAGCCGCCGCTGGCCGTGCCTTACGTCGAAGAGCAACTGGGTGATGGCCGTTTCAACCTCAGCACCGAAGCCAACAACCAGCACATCGAACTCTGGGTGGCGCCACAACGTTGCGTCGACAGCAGCACCGGCAGCATCCAGCACATGAGTGCCGAACTGCGGGTTGACGGTCAGGTCCAGCGTGGATGCGGGTATTTTGGCGGCTCGCGCGACGACTGATCGTTTAAGCCTCACAGGCCTGCGCCTTTGGGGCTTATAATCGCGGGCTTCAAACGCCCTGGCGCAGTTGTGCGCCCCGCGAACCGGATCCCGCCATGTTACGAATCACCGAACTCAAGTTGCCGATCGACCATCCCGATGAAGACCTGCGCCCTGCCATCGTGCAGCGCTTAGGGCTCGCCAGCGATGACCTGCTCGATTTCACCTTGTTCAAGCGCAGCTACGATGCGCGTAAAAAGTCTTCCGAACTGTGTTTCATCTACACCATCGACCTTGAAGTTCGCGACGAGGCGGCGGTGCTGCACAAGTTCGCCGATGACCGTAACGTCAACGTGGCACCGGATGTCAGCTACAAAATGGTTGGCCAGGCACCCGCCGACCTGAGCGCGCGCCCGATCGTTGTCGGCTTCGGTCCGTGCGGGATTTTCGCCGGGCTGCTGCTGGCGCAAATGGGCTTCAAGCCGATCATCCTCGAACGCGGCACCGAAGTACGCCAGCGCACCAAGGACACCTGGGGCCTGTGGCGCAAAAGCGTGCTCAACCCGGAATCCAACGTGCAATTCGGCGAAGGCGGCGCGGGGACATTCTCCGACGGCAAGCTCTACAGCCAGATCAAGGATCCGAAATTCCTAGGTCGCAAAGTCCTGCACGAATTCGTCAAGGCCGGTGCCCCGGAAGAAATCCTCTACGTCAGCAAACCGCACATCGGTACGTTCCGTCTGACCGGCGTTGTGGAAAACATGCGTGAGCAGATTCGCGCCCTCGGCGGCGAAGTACGCTTCCAGCAGCGCGTCACAGACGTATTGATCGAAGACGGCCAACTGGTCGGCGTCGAGCTCAACGGTGGCGAACAAATCCATTCGAAACACGTGATCCTGGCCCTCGGCCACAGCGCCCGCGACACCTTCCGCATGCTCCACGGCCGTGGCGTGTTCATGGAGGCCAAGCCGTTCTCGGTGGGTTTCCGCATCGAGCACCCACAGTCGCTGATCGACCGCGCACGCCTGGGCAAGTACGCCGGCCACCCGAAACTGGGCGCCGCCGACTACAAACTGGTGCACCACGCCAAAAACGGTCGTTCGGTCTACAGCTTCTGCATGTGCCCGGGCGGTACGGTGGTGGCGGCGACGTCCGAGCCGAACCGTGTCGTTACCAACGGCATGAGCCAATACTCGCGTAACGAGCGCAATGCCAACTCCGGTATCGTCGTCGGCATCACCCCGGAAGTCGATTATCCGGGCGGCCCGCTGGCCGGTATCGAGCTGCAGGAACGCCTGGAATCCCACGCCTTTGTGCTGGGTGGCAGCAACTACGAAGCGCCGGCGCAACTGGTCGGCGATTTTATCGCGGGCAAACCGTCCACCGAACTGGGCAGTGTCGAGCCGTCCTACAAGCCGGGCGTTGCCCTGGGTGATCTGGCGCTGGCACTGCCGGCGTTCGCCATCGAAGCGATTCGCGAAGCCTTGCCGGCGTTCGAAAAGCAGATTCGTGGTTACTCGTTGCACGACGCAGTGTTGACCGGGATCGAGACCCGCACCTCCTCGCCGCTGCGCATGACCCGTAACGAGTCGATGCAGAGCCTGAACGTGAAGGGCTTGTTCCCGGCCGGCGAAGGCGCCGGTTATGCGGGCGGGATTCTGTCGGCGGGTGTTGACGGGATTCGCATTGCTGAAGCGGTGGCTCGGGACATCCTGGGCCTGGAAGCCTGATACGCGATCTCTGAAGCAATACAAAACCCTGTGGGAGCGAGCTTGCTCGCGATAGCGGTAGATCAATCAACATATGTGTTGAATGTGATTCCGCCATCGCGAGCAGGCTCGCTCCCACAATGGTATTCGGCGTCTGATGGATCTTAGATATTGGCGCGCAGCACGCTCGCCGGCAGCGCCTCACCCCGCTCCACCGTCGCCGCTACCGCAGCCATTAAACTCCCCAACTCATACCCCTGAGCCTTGAGCCAATCCTGATCGTAATAGGTCGTGGCATAACGCTCGCCGCTGTCACACAAGATCGCCACCATTGACCCAGTCTCCCCCGCCGCTTTCATGTGCTGAGCGGCCATCAATGCACCGATCAGATTGGTCCCGCTCGACCCACCCACGTGCCGTCCCAGACGCTCCGCCAGGTAGTGCATGGCCGCCAGTGACAGGGCATCCGGCACCTTGACCATGGCGTCGATCACCTTGGGCAGAAACGACGCTTCCACACGCGGCCGGCCAATGCCTTCGATGCGCGAACCGTGGTCCAGACGCAGGCTGGCATCACCGGTCTGGTAGTAATCAAAGAACACCGAACGCTCGGCATCGGCACACAGCACGCGGGTGCAATGCTGGCGATAACGCACGTATCGACCCAGGGTGGCCGTGGTGCCGCCGGTGCCAGGGCTGGAAATCAGCCAGCTCGGCTCGGGATGCTGCTCGAAACGCATCTGATGAAAGATCGATTCGGCAATGTTGTTGTTCGCCCGCCAGTCGGTGGCGCGCTCGGCGTAAGTGAACTGGTCGATGAAGTGTCCGTCGTGTTCACGGGCCAGACGCTCGGACTCGGCGTAGATCTGGGTCGGATCGTCCACCAGATGACTTTGGCCACCGTAGAAGGCGATCTGCGCGATCTTTTCTTTTGAGGTGGTCGCCGGCATCACCGCAATGAACGGCAAGCCCAGCATGCGCGCGAAGTACGCTTCGGAAATCGCCGTGGAACCGCTGGAAGCCTCGATGACCGGCGCACCGGGTTTGAGCCAGCCGTTACACAGCGCATACAGGAAAAGCGAACGGGCCAGGCGGTGTTTGAGGCTGCCCGTGGGGTGGCTGGATTCATCCTTGAAATACAACTCGATGCCCGGAAAACCCGGCAGCGGCAAGGGGATCAAGTGGGTGTCGGCGCTGCGCTGAAAATCGGCTTCGATGATCCGGATCGCTTCGCGGGACCACTGTCGGTTGTCGCTCATGATGGTTTTCTCGTTGAATCGAGCAGGAGTCGGCTTTTTATCAAGGCTCATCCAACAAGCTTAGGAAAAAACCTACATCCAGCACAGGTACAGCTAGGGTCCAATACGCCCGGCAACTGCTAGGCTCAGGTCGGCATTGACGGATTACTCTGTAACGACATATAACAAAAAAGAATATAACTTTTGTTTTAACAACTAACTGTACTTGTTAGGGTGTAACACCTTTTTAATTCACAGATGGAGAGCGACCTTGCCTCTGCGTAGCACTTTCACGCGTTTCTTTCAGTTGGAAGCTGCCAGCGGTCTGTTACTGATCGCCGCTGCCGTTCTGGCTCTAATCATCAATAACTCACCGCTGTCATGGCTGTACAACGGCCTGCTGGACACCCCCGTGGTGGCCCAGGTCGGCGCGCTGAAAATCGCCAAGCCGTTGCTGCTGTGGATCAACGACGGCCTGATGGCGCTGTTTTTCCTGCTGATCGGCCTGGAAGTGAAACGCGAAGTCCTCGACGGCCAGCTGTCCAAACCGTCGCAAATCGTCCTGCCCGGCGCGGCGGCGATTGGCGGCATGCTGGTGCCGGCACTGATCTACTGGTACCTCAATCGCGACACACCATCTGCTCTCAACGGCTGGGCCATCCCGACCGCCACCGACATCGCCTTCGCCCTTGGCGTGCTGGCTCTGCTGGGCAAACGGGTTCCTGTTTCGCTGAAGCTGTTCCTGATGACCCTGGCGATCATCGACGACCTTGGCGCGATCATCATCATTGCGATCTTCTATTCCGGCGCGTTGTCGACCTTGTCCCTGGCGCTGGCCGCGGCCTGTATTGCGGCGCTGATCGGGATGAATCGACTCGGGGTGGTCAAGCTCGGGCCGTACATGATCATTGGCTTGATCCTCTGGGTCTGCGTGCTCAAGAGCGGTGTCCACGCCACGCTGGCCGGCGTGACCCTGGCGTTCTGCATTCCGTTGCGCACGAAAAATGCCGAGCCCTCGCCATTGCTGACCCTAGAACATGCCCTCCACCCATGGGTGGCCTACGGCATTCTGCCGCTGTTCGCCTTTGCCAATGCCGGCCTGTCCCTGAGCGGCGTCACCGTCGAAAGCTTCACTCACCACGTCCCCATGGGCATCGCCATCGGACTGCTGCTGGGCAAGACCGTCGGTGTCTTCGGCCTGACCTGGCTGGCGGTGAAAACCGGCATCGCCGCCCTGCCCCAAGGTGCCAATTGGGGCCAGATACTGGGCGTGGCGATTCTCTGCGGCATTGGTTTTACCATGAGTCTGTTTGTCGGCTCGCTGGCCTTCGAGCCGGGCGTGAGTGATTTCGCCGGGATGGACCGCATGGGAATCCTGACCGGTTCGATACTGGCCGCGCTGATCGGTTACGGGGTGACGGCGATGGCGAGTCGCAAGAACACCGCGCTGGTGTCCTGATAATCCACGACAACGCCTGGCACCCATCAAGGCTTAGCACAGCTAGAAAACAAAAAACCCGATCAGTCACCTGATCGGGTTTTTTGTTTATCCGGTGTTTGCGCTTAGTGCGAAACGCGGCTCGTGCCATTCACACTGGCGATGCGTACACGCTCGCCAACACGGAACACTTCGTTCGGTTGAACTTCCTGAACGTAGGCGCGCATGCTGCCATCGTCTTCGCGCACGGTGATTTCCACGCCCTGGGTGCGGGTCAGGCCTTCCTCAGCGGCCGAACCGATCAGGCCGCCTGCTACTGCGCCGATGACCGCTGCAACGATACTGCCTTTGCCGCCACCGATGGCGCTACCGCCAACACCGCCGACCACTGCGCCTGCAGCGCCGCCGATCGGGGTTTTGGTGCCTTCGATTTTCACCGGACGCAATGCTTCGATAGTGCCCATGCGAACGGTCTGCACGCGACGCGCCTCGTCACGGGAGTAGGAGTCACCGGTCAGGCTCGATTGGCATCCAGTGAGCAACATCGCCATCGTGGAAAAGGAAGCAACCAGCAGAACAGACTTACGCATAGCATCAACTCCAAAGAAACAGATGTTCATTAAACTCCGCAGCTTGACGCCTGTCACGGCACAGCCCGGGTAAAATTGCTTTGATTCAGGCCCCGTTAAGGCGCCACCACGAACTCACACAGTAGCGGCAAAATCAGAAAACTGCCCACGGGCCAAGGATTTTCATGGACTACTTTATCATCGTCGTCACGACGGTTGCCGGTTTGTACTTCCACTGGTGGCTGTACGTACGGATCAAACGCTGGATGGACCGCGACCTGGCGCTAGCGCTGGCGGGCAAGGATGAGCAGAAAAAAGCCTTCATGCTCGAACAGTTGGCGAGTGCTCATGCCCAGAAGATCAAGCGTCGAGACCTGCCGAAGTGGCTGGAGGCCGCTGCGGCAGGCTATCCCGGTCGGTAGACTGCTCAGGGTGCCAGACGTTCAAGAATCCAGTCGGCGCCCTGCTGGCGGTAATTGAGGCGGTCGTGCAGGCGGCTTGGGCGGCCCTGCCAGAATTCGATGCGCTCCGGCAGCAGGCGATAGCCACCCCAGTGTTCCGGGCAATGCGGCTGGGTGTCGCTGAAACGTTGCTCGGTGTTCTTGAGCAGCGCTTCGAGTTCCCCACGATCGGCGATCACGCGGCTTTGCGGCGATGCCCAGGCCCCCAGGCGACTGCCCAGCGGACGGACCTGATAATAGGCGTCGGACTCCTCAGGCGTGACCTTCACCACCCGCCCCTCGATGCGCACCTGGCGCTCCAGCGCCGGCCAGAAAAACGTCATGGCCGCGAACGGATTCGCGACCAGGTGCTGGCCCTTGGCGCTTTCGTAGTTGGTGAAAAAGGTGAATCCCTGCTCGTCCAGGCCCTTGAGCAACAGAATGCGACAGTGCGGTCGACCGGCCTGGTCGACGGTGGCCAGGGTCATGGCGTTGGCTTCCACCGGCGCCTGTTCGGTTTTCACCGCGTCGGCGAACCATTGGTGGAACAGTGCGAACGGCTCGGTCGGGGCTTGCGCCTCGGTCAGGCCATCACGGGTGTAGTCACGACGCATATCAGCCAGGCCCTGGGTCATGGCGCATTCCTTTTGGTTAACGAATCACTGCTTTGCAGTATCGGTGCTGACGACCTTCTTGTCTGTCGCAGCGGCTTTGGCTGGCGTGGTTTTCTTCGCTGGCGTTGCAGTTTTCGCAGGGGCTTTCTTGGCCGGAGCTTTTTTCGCAGGGGCTTTTTTCACCGCTGGAACAGCAGCCTTTTTAGTCGCCGGGGCTGGTGTTACAGGCTTGGCGACCGGCTTGACGTCAGCGGCAGCGACCATGCTCACAGGGGCTGGAGCCGGCATGTTGTACTTGCTCAGCAGCGCGACCATGGTGTTCTGCGGAGTCACCAGCAGTTCCACGCGGCGGTTCAACGCTCGCCCTTGCACGCTGTCGTTGGCGGCACGCGGCGCATCACCGCCCAAGCCACGCAGCATCAAGCGATCACGCTGCAAACCACTGAGACGGAAAATCGCCGCAACGGCCTGGGCGCGTTCCTGGCTCAGCTTGACGTTGGCAGGCGCAGCGCCGGACGTATCGCTGTGGCCGAGGATCAGCACAGCGGTCTTTGGATCGGCTTCCAGGATCTTGGCAACGCGGGTGAACGGACCGAGCGTGACCGGCAGCAGCATGGCCGGACGATCAGGGTTGAACGAGCCTTCGACCGGCGCCGTCACCACCAGCACGTTTTCGCGGCGCTCGAGTTGCATGTTGCTGTCCTTGACCGCCTCGCGCAGACGCGGTTCGTAGTCGTCAAGCCAGGCCTGGGTGACTTTCGGGTCGGGCATCGGTACGGCCTTGGCGGTGCTCTGGTCGCTACCGCCGAACGGCCACCACCACTTGCTGCCGCTATCGGCTTGGGCCTTGGCCACCGCCACGGGTTTGACTTCAGGTTTCACCTCCGGCTTGGCCACGGGCTTGCCGGCACTGTCGTCGGAACCAAACGGCCAGTACCAGTGGCTGGCGCTTTCAGTCTTGGCGACAGGTGCCGTCGCATCTTTCTGTGGAGTCTGTGCGCAACCGGTAATGGCGAAGCACAGGGCCAAGGCGAGGGTTTTATTGGATGACATTGGATATCCACAAAAATGAAGTCAAAAAAATCAGGCCACATCGGCCCGCTTAAACAGACGCTTTGAAACTGAAAAGACTATCGGGTTCCAGCCCTGGAACCCGATAGCCGCTTTTACAGACAAGTGGCCAGAACCCGCACCAGCTTTTGCGCGCGCGGGTCCATCAAGACGTACGGCCCCAGGGTATTTGTCACAAATCCGAAGGCTACATCGTGCTCCGGGTCAGCGAAGCCGATGGAGCCGCCGGCACCCGGATGACCAAACGCCCGCGGGCCAAGGCCGAAGGTGGCATTGGCAACGTCCGGTTGATCGAGCATGCAACCCAGGCCGAAACGGGTCCGGGTCAGTAAAGTCTTGTCCTCACCAAGGCTATGCTCACGAGTCAATTCATCGAGCATTTCGCTTTCCAGCAGGCTGCCATCGAGCAGGCCGGCGTAGAAACCGGCCAGGCTGCGGGCATTGCCATGGCCATTGGCGGCCGGCTGCTGCATGCGTCGCCACTCGGGTTTATTGGTGCTGGTCATGATCGACGGCGGGTTGGTGAATGCCCGGGTCGTCATGGCCGTTGGCTCGCGCATGGTCACTTGCAGCAGGCGCTGGGCGGCAGCATCGCCGACATTACCCTTGCCCCGCGCAATGTGGGCCACACGATGGAACTCTTCGTCAGCCAACCCCACATGGAAGTCCAGGCCCAACGGCCTCGCGACCCGCGCCACGATGGATTCGCCCGGCCCACGACCGTCGGCACGGCGCAGCAATTCGCCGACCAGCCAGCCATAGGTGATCGCCGCGTAACCGTGGCCTTCACCAGGCGTCCACCACGGCGTTTCAGCGGCCAGGGCATCGACCATGGTTTGCCATTCGTAAAGGGCTTCGGGAGCCAGTAGCTCGCGCAATGCCGGAAGGCCGGCCTGATGACTGAGCAGTTGACGCAGGGTGACGGACTCTTTGCCGGCAGCGGCAAACTCAGGCCAGTAGCGCGCAACCGGGGCATCCAGCTGCAGCTTGCCTTCGGCCACCAATTGCAGCGCGGTGACCGCAGTAAAGGTCTTGGTGCAGGAGAACAGGTTGGCGATGGTGTCGCTGTGCCAGGCCTCGGCGCCGTCCTTGTCGGCCGTGCCAGCCCACAGATCGAGGACGGTTTCGCCACCGACCTGAATGCACAACGCCGCGCCACGCTCCTGGGGATCGTCGAACAGCGCCGCGAACGCCTCTCGCACCGCTTCGAACTTAAGCTCGTAATGACCCTGAATCTGCACCCGCAACTCCCCGGACTAACGCTTTACAAAGTGGCAGGCATTGTTCCAGCCCTTGAAGGTTTTGGGAACAGGGTTGGGCCGGGCGGTTGTTTCACCAGCAATCCTTTGCGGCGAGGGGGCTTGCCCCCGTTGGAGTGCGCAGCGCTCCCAAATTTTTCGGCCGTTGCCGAGATTTTGGGGTTGCTACGCAACCCAACGGGGGCAAGCCCCCTCGCCACAGGGTTTCAGGTGCTAATGACCATTCCCGGAATGCCCACCAGCGCCCTTCCCCGGCCCCTTGCCGGCTTCGGCCTTGCGGCCGCCTTCGGCATCGTGGCTGGCTTTGTCGGCCGCGGCCGCTGCCTTCTCGGCCTCTTTACCCAATTGCGCGACCGTCGCCAGGTTGCTCTTGCGCACGCTGTCGACAAAGCCCTGGAACGGCAGATCAGTGATGCCCACCAACCCGAAGTGACCGTTTTCACTGTCGAGCAGGCGCCCGGTGACCGGTTGATCGAGGTACTGGAACCAATGCACGCCAACAATCGACGGTTCGCTCAAGGCCTGTTTGAGGAAGTTGGCATACGCCGGACCGCGGTCCTCCTCCTTCGCCAACTGCGTGACCCCACCCCAAAACGGGCCACGATCAGCCGAGCCGAAATTGAACTCAGTGATCAATACTGGTTTGTCGAGACTGCGCAACCTGGCGAAGTCGTAACCGTCCTGGGGTTGCAGGGTGTACATGTTGAAACTCAACACATCGCAATATTGGGCGCAGGAGTCCACGGCTTCCGGCGTGCTGATGGCGAAACGGCCACCGAGCAGCAGCTGGTTCGGCGCGTGCCATTTGAGCGAGTCGGAGATGGTCTTGAAATAGGTGTCGGCAAAGACTTTCTGGAAGTATTTGAAGTCCGCTTCGATTTCCGGGTGCTCGGCGCTCGGGAGTGGCGGCACGAACCCCGGATCCTCCATCAGTTCCCAGGCCGGCAGATCAATGCCCCAGGCCTTCGACAGACCCGCCTGATTGCGGTACTTATCGCGCAGTTGCTTGAGGAATGCACGCTTGGCCGGCACGTCAGTGGTCATTTTCAAGGTGCCGTAGGCCAGGGCATAACGGGCTTTCGGATCATCGCCGGGACCGGCCCAAGCCAGTTCGTTGTCGGCGTAGTAACCGATCAACCACGGATCGTCACGATGGTCGCGGGCAGCAATCGCGACGGCGCGTTCGGTGGCCATGGCGAAACGTGGGTCGAACGGGTCGGGCATGCCGCCCCACCAGTCGGTGCCGGTACTGATGCTGGCGTAGTCGCCGACAATCGACAGCGGCAAGGTGTACGGCACGCGATCAGCGTTGCCCAACACCGGCGCACTCCAGTTGCCGATGGTGTTGAAGCCCCAGGCCTGCAAGCGATCAAGGGTATGACCGGCCCAGCGCTGCTCGTCAAAGACCGCTTTGCAGGGTTCGACAGCGACGGGGGCTGGCATATTTGCCTCGACTTTGGCCGCTTCGGCGACACCAGACTCGGCAGTCGCAGGCACAACCGGTTTCTCGGCGGCCTTTTCCGTCGTTGCTTCAACCGCATCAGCCTTTGCCGCCTCGGCGACGCCAGCCTTGGTGGCGCCGTTCGATTCGCAGGGATTGCCAAACAGGCGCTGCAGGTTGGCGCCGTAGAAATCGTACCAGCGCCCGGCGTTGTAGCCGCGCCCTTGGTCGGCCCCGTTGCCGCCTCGGTTGTCACCTTCCCCATAGTGGCTGGCGAGTGCCTCGTCAGCCTTGGGCAGGGATTCGAACATCCATTCACGACCGGCAACGTATGTCTGGTTGACGTCTGGAGCGACCGTATTGACCCCGAGGGAATAGAACGGATGTCCTTCCGGTGTCACCAGATACCAGCGACCATCGCGCTTCTCGGTGCGGAAAAAGCCACTGGCCTTGAACGACGGGCCTTTGGTCAAGCCACCGAATTGGTCCAGTGAGGACTTTTCGCGCTCGGCCAGCCAGGTTTTCAGTTGTTGCTGTTCTTTGGCGGAGGCGCTTTTGAGCTGCTCGTCGCTGCCAACTTTTTCCGGCCATTTGGCCCGGGTCGACTGGCCGTAAACATCCACCAATCCGCCATACACGGCTTGGGTGATCGACTCGCCATCCTGCACACCAAAACGCTCCAGCAGGATGCTTTGCGCGACTTTCGGCTGGTCCATCGACAAGCTCACCGACACCACCTGGCTGCGATCCAGCTCACCGGCGCTACTGGCCAGCAACACACGTTGGCCATCGACGGTCATTGGCATCGGTGGGCCGGCCTTCATGCCCTGTCCCAGCGGCGATGTCGCTTGCAGTGGCACCAACAGGGTTTGCGCAGGCCCCGCGGGCAGATCGACGCGGCTGACCAGTGTCTTGCCGTCGTTGCTCTGGATGGTCACGTACAGGGTCAAGGCCCAGTTCATCGCACTCTGGATCCGCAGGCTCATGACGCCCGACTGCGACCAGTCCCAGGCGCCCGTTTGCGGGGTCAGGCGCAAGGTTGGCCGGGCGACCGGGTTGAACGTCACCCGGCGCAGTACTTCGCCCTCGGGAGTTTGCTCGGCGTTGGATTGCGGCAGGCTGGCGTCCTGAGTCGCCACCTGGACCACGTCGGCGGGGCGCACAAAGTTGAACAGCGTCTGCTGGCTGACGGGGTCGGCCAACAGCGGTGTTGCGAACAGCAGGGTAAAAACGGCAGGTAACGAACGGCGCAGCGAACGGCAAATCATGAGAACGAAATTCTCCCTAACGACCCGGATGGGCCAGTGGAAAAGCGATGGCAGAGAGATAGACAACGCGGTGGGCAAAACTGCCCACCGGTTCTTCAGGAAATTTCTCGACGGAACGGCGGCAACGCGTTGAGGATGGCTTTGCCATAGCGCTGGGTCACCAGGCGCCGGTCGAGCAATGTGATGGTGCCGCGGTCTTCCTCGGTACGCAGCAAGCGACCGCAGGCCTGGACCAGCTTCAGCGAGGCGTCCGGCACGGAGATTTCCATGAACGGATTGCCACCCCGTGCTTCGATCCATTCGGACAAGGCTGCTTCGACGGGATCATCCGGTACCGAGAATGGAATCTTGGCGATGACCACGTGCTCGCAATAGGCACCAGGCAAGTCGACCCCTTCGGCGAAGCTCGCCAGGCCGAACAGCACGCTGGAATCCCCGCCATCGACCCGCGCCTTGTGCTTGTTCAGGGTTTCCTGCTTCGACAGGTTGCCCTGGATGAACACTTGCTTGCGCCAGTCGCGATCCAGGCCGTCGAACACGTCCTGCATCTGTTTGCGCGAGGAAAACAGCACCAGCGTGCCCCGCGAGCCTTCGACCAACTCGGGCAAATCACGAATGATCGCGGCGGTATGCGCCGCGGCATCACGCGGGTCAGCGTTCAGGTTCGGCACCCGCAACACACCGGCATCGGCGTGATGGAACGGGCTTGGCACCACCGCCGTCACGGCTTTTTTCGGCAGGCCGGCGCGCATGCGGAAGCGATCGAAGGTGCCGAGGGCGGTCAAGGTCGCCGAGGTCACCAGACAGCCATAGGCCACGTTCCACAGGTTGCGGCGAAGCATTTCCGCCGCGAGGATCGGACTTGCGTTGACCTCGATGTCGAACAACGAACCGCTTTCGGCCAGGGTCAGCCAGCGCGCCATGGGCGGGTTGTCTTCCGGGTCTTCGACGGTGAAGGCGGTCCACAACTCCCAGTTACCGGAAGAACGCGACAACAGGCTGCCGAACAGCGGATACCACTCCTCGGCCTGGTTACTGGCGATACCAATGTTGACCTCGCCGTCCATGCCTTCCTTGAGCAGGTCGGTCAGGCGGGTGAACAGGTCGGTCAGGCGCGCGAAGCCTTTCTTCAATTCGATGCCCATTTCACGCATGTGCTCGGGAATCACCCCGCCGACGAATCGATGACGCGGGCGCTCGCGGCCCTCGACGTCTTCGCCGGGTTTGAAATCGGCAATCTGCTCGCACGCAGTGAACATGAATTGCTGCTGGGTCTTGATCTCCCGCGCCAGTTCCGGCACCTGCTCGATCAACTTGCCCAGGTCGCCCGGCAAAGGGTGCTGGGCCAGCAGTTTGGTGAGGTTCTTGGCGGTGGTTTCCAGCCAGTCGGCGGTGGAGCGCAGGCGCGTGTAATGGGCGAAGTGGCCGATGGCCTTGTCCGGCAGGTGATGGCCTTCGTCGAACACGTAGATGGTGTCGCGCGGGTCCGGCAGCACCGCACCGCCGCCCAAGGCCAGGTCGGCCAGGACCATGTCGTGGTTGGTGACGATCACATCGACCTTGCCCATGCCTTCGCGGGCCTTGTAGAAGGCGCACTGGCCGAAGTTCGGGCAATGCCGGTTGGTGCACTGGCTGTGATCGGTGGTCAGGCGCGCCCAGTCCGCGTCTTCCAGGGCGGTGGACCAACTGTCGCGGTCGCCGTCCCACTTATTGCCGGCGAGCTTCTCGATCATGCTGGTGAACAGCTTCTGGCTGGCCTCGTCGACCTCGATCTTGAAGCCTTCTTCTTCGAACAATTGCGCGGTGGCGGTCTGCGCGTGGCCTTCCTGAAGCAACATGTCGAGCTTGGACAGGCACATGTAGCGCCCGCGGCCCTTGGCCAGGGCGAAGCTGAAGTTCAGCCCGCTGTTGCGCATCAGGTCAGGCAGGTCCTTGTAGACGATCTGCTCTTGCAGGGCCACGGTGGCCGTGGCAATCACCAGACGCTTGCCGGCGGCCTTCGCCGTAGGAATCGCCGCCAGGCTGTAGGCCACGGTCTTGCCGGTACCGGTGCCGGCTTCCACCGCGACAATCGCGGGGTCGCCACTGCGCCGGCCTTCGTCGTCGGTGTCGATGTCACCCAGGACCTTGGCGACTTCGGCGATCATCAGGCGCTGGCCGTATCGCGGCTTGAGGCTCTTGGCTTCGAGAAAACGCGAGTAGGCGCCCTGGATCGTGGTTTTGAGTTCGGTGCTGATCATGGATTGTCGGGCGCAAAAAACGCTGGATAAATTTTCAGTGGTTCGGATCGCCGCTATCATACCCCGCTAATTAATCCCGCGCAGAACGGAGTACCCCAATGACACCTTTTAGCCTCATTTATAGCCTGCATGTACTGGCGGCCCTGGTCTGGGTCGGCGGCATGTTTTTCGCCTGGATGGTCCTGCGCCCCGCAGCAATCACGGCACTGGAAGGCCCTGCCCGGCTGAAGCTGTGGGTAGAAGTGTTTCAAGGTTTTTTCCGTTGGGTCTGGGTGGCGGTCGTGCTGCTGCCAGTCAGCGGCGTGGGCATGCTGCATATGCACTTCAATGGTTTTGAAAGCGCACCGCGCTATGTACAGGTGATGATGGGCTTGTATGTGGTGATGACCGCGCTGTTTATCCGCATTCAGGCGTTGATGCTGCCGGAGTTGCGCACCGCCGTGGCCGAGCAGGATTGGCCGGCGGGTGCCGGTGTGCTGGGAAGGATTCGCAAGTTGGTAGGGATCAATCTGTTGGTGGGGTTGGCTGTGGTGGTGATAGCTGCGGCTCGGCCGATGTTTTGAATCTGCCGAGCTTTTGTGGCGAGCCCCCTCGCCACAGGGCTCTCGGCGCTTCTTACATCCGCTGCACTGTCACCGAACCCGCCGCGCCTTCAGGCCCTGGCTGACCATCAGCTCCAGGCTTACCGCTCTTGCCGCCATCGGTCTTGTAAATCAGGCAACCCTTGGCCTTGCCACCCGCGCCCGGCTTGCCGCCAGGGCCAGCCACACCGCCGGCACCACCAGCCACCTGAACCTTGATCCGGTCTGCCGGGAAGTCGTGCGGTACTGCCAGTTTAACCAGCGCCCCCGGCGCTCCCGGCTGACCATTACTGCCATCGCTGCCATCGGCACCGCGACCGGCCTGCCCCCAGGTGCAGCCCGGTTCCTGGCCGTTAGCCCCATCTAGCCCTACAAACCCCGGTGCGCCCGCACCACCACGAGCATCAACGATCAATTGCGCTGCGTTCAGTGCCTTGATCTGCAAATCGAGGTTGCGTCCGGATCGGGCGGCCTTCTGATAGGTCCCGGGGGCGCCACGGGCGGTGATCTGGCTGCCTTCGGACAAATCAGCGCGACGGACCTTCAGCGCCAGCGCCTGCTCTCCCGGCACGATGGCGATGCGCGCTTCACGACCCAGATGCAGTTCACCCACGGTGACTTCTGTGACGTTCGAAGGAATCAGCAAGGTGCCGTAATCGGCCACTTCCAAACGCTCCAGCTGCAGGGTGCTGGCGGTGTTGGGCAAGCGCATCAGCGAGTTGGGTTCGACACTCACCACCTGTGCGCTGGCCAATGGACTGATGAGTACGGCGAGCAGGCAGAGTTTACGCATGGGAAGCCTTCGAAGCGCTGGGGGCAGGAATGGTTTGCAGGTGAAATACGCCGAAAATGACGATCTTCAGCCGGTCGAGCCAGGGATGGGCGCGACCCCGGAGGCTGCGATAGCACAGCAACGCTTCCAGTAGATGGATGCACCCCAACAGGCCGCCGGCCAGATTGACCAACAGGTGCAGCGGAAAGACGAATGGCGTGAGCTGATTGACCAGCACCACCAACCAGAACAGCAGGGTCAACAACCGCCCCAGCCCCCATAAGACTTTCATACGCGCCCCCGATGAGAATTATTGTTTGCGCGCACAGTAACGGCTTCCACGCGGGATAAGCCAGAGGGCAACGAAAAAATCTTCATGAAGGCCGCCGAACGGCCGTCGCAGCGATCACAGGTGTCGCTCGACGGCTCTATCTCTTGGTTCAGCGGTTGATATGCAGTTCCACTCGACGGTTTTTCGCGCGACCTGCATCCGTCTCGTTGTCGGCAATTGGCTGGCTCTCGCCCTTGCCTTCGCTGGTGACTTTGTTCGGTGCCACACCCTGGCTGATCAAGTATTCCGCCACGCTGCTGGCGCGTCGCTCCGACAAGGCCTGGTTATAGGCATCCGACCCCACGCTGTCGGTATGGCCGACCACCTTGATGCTGACCACACCGGCATCCTCGAACTTGCTCATCAACGCATCCAGCTGACTCTTGGCCGTCGGAGTCAGGTCGGATTGATTGAAGGCAAATAGTACGTCGCCGGCATCACTCAAGGTGATGACTTCCGATTGCGCAGGCTCGGGCGTGACGCTGGCCGGATACTGCGGAACCGCGCAACCACGGTGGTCAACCGGGGTATTGGCGGGGGTGTCAGGGCAACTGTCACGCCGGTCGAAAACGCCGTCGCCATCTTCGTCGCCATCCTGGGCATAGCAGATCAAGCCGCCGGACAAGATACCCAGCGCCGCGCCGCCCGCGGCCCAGGCACCACTCTCGATTGCGCCCAGACCACCACCGACCAGGCCGCCGATGAGGCTGCAAATTGGCCAGGTTCGTTGATTGAGGGGGGCAGTACCATCGCTGTGAGTCGCGCAGCCGGTCAAGAGGCTGCCAAGAAGCAGAACCGGCAAGACGGTCCTTGTGAGAACGATCATATTGAAAGCTCCTGTGTCACCGGCCAATACCGGTTACACAGGAGTAAAGACCCGCATCCGCGACTGCACAAGGCGCGGATGCGAGGGGGGCTTAACGCTGGATTTTGATTTCCGTACGACGGTTCTGTGCACGACCGTCAGCGGTTTTGTTGTCCGCAACCGGCTGGCTTTCACCGGCGCCGGCAACCGACACGAAGTTGCTGCGAGGTACGCCTTCCTGGATGAGGTACTCAACCACCGAGTGAGCGCGTTTATCCGACAGTTTCTGGTTGTAGGCGTCGCTGCCCACGCTGTCGGTATGACCGGTTACGCTCAGTTGCGCAGTTGGGGCTTCAGCTTTCAGGCGAGTGGCAATCTTGTCGAGTACCTGTTTGTCGGACGAGGTAAGCGTGGCTTTATCGAACTGGAAGTGAACATCGCGGATGACAATGGTTTCTTCCTTGACCACAACCGCTTCTTCGACCACAGGTGCCGGTGGTGGGCAACCGTTGGCATCGACCTGAACGCCTTTTGGCGTGCCTGGGCACTTGTCGCGACTATCCGGTACACCATCGCCGTCTTCGTCGCCATCACCGTGAACCCAGCAGTAAGCCGCTGCCGTACCGCCGACGAGCAGAGCACCATACCCTGCCCATGCCGAGCTTTCGGTTGCACCGAGGCCCGCGCCCACGACACCACCAACTGCCGCACAGGTCGGCCAGTCGGTTTTCTGCAAACCTGCGCAACCAGTCAAGACACTGGTTAGCAGAACCAAGGGTAATGCTGTCCGAACTATGCTCATCTAGTTTTCTCCTGAGGGATCGGCTTAGAACCGATTCAGGTAGTAAAGACCCGAGTTTTAAACTCCGCCAGCAATAGGCCATGCTGTTTATTTGTGTAATAACGACAGGTTGGCGCTTTTGTCGCCAAGCCGCTCTAGGCCCAAAGGTTCGGGCAGGCTAGTCTTGGCAGATCTGATTGAGGATCTTCGATGATTGCAGGTATTTCTTCACGCACGCCACAACAGGCACTGGCCGCTTTGCTTGACCGATATGCCCCTGCGCGCCTGTTGTTGATCGGCGCCAGCGAGTTCCCGGCGCTGGAGGCTTTCAAACGTGCGCACCCGGACAGCTGCGTCGCTTTAGCAGCTCCCGGCCCATTGCCCGACGAGTTGGCGGCCCGCCGTTTCGACCTGGCCCTGGTGGTCGATTGCCTGGAGCATTTGCCCAAGCGCGATGGCCTGAACCTGCTGGGTGGTATCCGCAACCTCAATGCCAGCCGCATCGCCGTGCTGGCGGATCTGCCGGCCTGTGGCTGGCAGGAAACCGACTTTTTCTCCCTGGCCCTGCAAGCCAGCGAACGCTTTCAACGGGACGAACAGGTCCTGACCCTGTTTACCTACGATCTGCTTGAATACAAACAGGTCCCCGACTGGCTCAATTCGCGCTTCTGGGCCAATCCGGAAAACTTCGGGAAATACTGGTGGTAATGCAATGAGTACATCCATTTGCCCTTGCGGCAGCGGCACACTGCTCGACGCCTGCTGCGGTCACTACCATGCCGGGCACCCGGCCCCGTGTGCGGAGGCCTTGATGCGCTCGCGCTACAGCGCCTACGTGCTGGGATTGGTCGACTATCTGGTGGCCACCACCCTGCCCGCCCAACAGGCTGACCTGGACCGTCAATCGATCAGCGACTGGAGCGCGCAAAGTACGTGGCTGGGCCTTGAGGTGGAAAGCTCCGAAGTGCTGGGCGGCCAGCCTGAACACGCCTTCGTGACCTTCACCGCGCGCTGGCACGATAGCAACGGCGAGCACAGTCACCGCGAGCGTTCATCATTTGTGCAGAACACCGGGCGCTGGTATTTCATAGACCCCACCGTGCAGCTCAAGCTAGGACGCAATGACGCCTGCCCGTGCGCGAGTGGGCAGAAGTTCAAGAAGTGTTGTGCAGGGTATTTCAGCAGTTAGGACATGGAATGCCTGTGTGCCACGCACGCGCTGCCGAAGGCTGCGATCTTTTGGGTCTAGACTGGGGCTCAAGGGAGACTCACCACGATGATCATCCGCCGCGGCGCACGCTATCTGCTCACGTTGTTCCTGACACTGGGACTCGGCGGCTGTGCATCGTGGTTCGGTGACGACTTGCCGGACCCCGAGGTCCATCTGGTGAAGATCGAGGTGGTCAGCGCCAAATTGCTGGAACAGAAATTCCTCCTGCATTTTCGCATCGACAACCCCAGCGACAGCGACCTGACGGTGCGCGGTCTGGAATACCGCATTCACTTGGGTGACATCCTGCTGGCCGACGGCGAGTACGAACACTGGTTCACCATCGGCCCCAGGCACAGCGCTTACTTCAAGGTGCCGATCCGCACCAACCTGTGGTCCAAGGTCCGTGATCTGGCCAAACTGCTGAAAAAATCCGACCAACCCATTCCCTATCGTCTGGAAGGTGAACTGGAAACCGGTATATTCATCGCCCACTACGTGCACCTGGCGCGCAATGGCGTGATAATCGCCGCCGATTTAATTCCGGAGCAACACCGATGACCCAGCAACCCCACGTCCACGGCCCTGACTGCAACCACGATCATGACCATCACCAACATGATCACGACCACGGCCATGTCCACGGTCCGAACTGCGGCCACGCTCACCAGGAACCGGTGCGCAATGCCCTGAAAGACGTCGGCCGCAACGATCCGTGCCCATGCGGCAACGGCAAGAAATTCAAGAAGTGCCACGGCGCTTGATGCATTCCCTTGTAGGAGCGTCGACCGGCTGCTCCTACAGGTTTTTCAGTCAGCCTTTAATACATATGCAGCGCTGACCACCGTCGCATACTCGCCGTGCAGATTTCCCAGCGACATGGCATGCACCTCTTCGGCGCGATGGGGCTGGCCGAAAAAATCAGCCTTGTCGAAGGTAAAGCACGCATCCTCGACCACCCACGCATCAAACCCCAGGTTGCCTGCGGTGCGCGCCGTGGATTCCACCGAGTTGTGGGTCGCAACACCCACGATGATCAACTGCCCGATCCCCGCCTCGCGCAACTGCCTCTCCAGCCCCGTCGAACAAAACGCATCCGGCACCTGTTTCTGGATCAAACGTTCTCCGGTCCTTGGCGCAAAGCGCTCCTGAAACTCCACTCCCGACTGCTGTGGCCAGAACACTGAGTCCGCTGAGCGGGACAGGTGCTGCACATGAATCAGCGGTCGAGCGGTGCGTCGCCAATGGTCGAGCAATTCCAGCATGCGCTCTTCGGCCAGAGGATTATTCCTGCGGCCGAGCCTCGGATGCAGGATGCCTTTCTGTTGATCGATGATGATCAAGGCCGCGTTTGCCTTTAGCTCCATGCCGATTGTTCTCCAGGATTGTTGACTGTGTCGCACTTCAACATCACCCATTGCGACTGGCAAGGCTGCGATCTTTCCGGTTTATAGGACAAATCCTCAAATAACCTTGAACCCCGCTTGCGCGGCCACCTCCCGCTCACTAACGTAGCGCCTTTATTGCGCGCCGCCGCCTCTACCCCCGCAGGAGCTTTGCCATGGCCTCGCCAGCCCTTACTCATTTTCTACCCCGGTTCGGCGTTGCCGCAGCAGTGGCCGGCGTCTTAAGCCTGACTGGTTGTCAGAGCTTCAACGCCCAGGACACCCTCCCGCCGGCCTCCGGCGTACAACCGCTCAAGGGCCTGGCGCAGAACGTTTCGGTGCGCCGCAATGCGATGGGCATGCCGTTAATCGAAAGTAACAGCTTCCACGACGCCCTGTTCACCCTCGGTTACGTGCACGCCAGCGACCGCATCACGCAGATGGTCACCCTGCGCCTGCTGGCCCAGGGCCGTTTGGCCGAAATGCACGGTGCCGACCTGCTGGATGCCGACCGCTACATGCGGGCGGTCAACCTGAAGAAAAGTGCTGGCGAGTTGTACAAGGCCTCTTCGCCGCGCCTCAAACGCTTCTTCGAAGTCTATGCGCGGGGCGTCAACGCTTACCTGTTCCGCTACCGCGACAAACTGCCGGCGGACCTGGCGGCCACCGGCTACAAACCTGAATACTGGCAGCCGGAAGATTCGGCGCTGATTTTCTGCCTGTTGAACTTCAGCCAGTCGACCAACCTGCCGGAAGAAATTTCCTCGCTGGTACTGGCCCAGACTGTCACCAACGACAAACTCGCCTGGCTGACGCCATCGGCGCCCGACGAAAAACTGCCGGCCGCCGAAAGCGAAAAACTGCAAGGCCTCAAGCTTAACGGGCAAGTACCGGGGCTGGCCGAACTCAGTAAGGCCACTGGCCAACTGTCGGACCTGAACCTGCTGGGTGCCACCTCATCGAACAACTGGGCCATCGCCCCGCAACGCAGCCGCAGCGGCAAGAGCCTGCTGGCCAGTGACAGTCACGGCCCGCTGGGCGTGCCATCACTATTCAGCTACGTGCAGATTCGCGCGCCGAAGTATCAGGCGTCCGGCGTGACCATCGCCGGCCTGCCGATGGTGCTGGGTGGTTTCAACGGCAAAGTGGCGTGGAGCATGACGTCCGTGATGGGCGACAACCAGGACCTGTTCCTGGAGAAGATCAAACGCCAGGGCAACGGGCTTACCTACGAAAACGCCGGGAAGTGGCAGCCGGCGATCGTGCGCAACGAAACCTATTTCGTCAAAGGCCAGCGACCGATTCGCGAAGCTGTCTACGAAACCCGCCATGGCCCACTGCTCAACAGCGCCCAGGGCAGCACACTGGCCAATGGCTTCGGCTTGGCCTTGCAGACACCAAGCTTCACCGACGACAAGACCCTGGACGCGTTCTTCGACCTGTCCCGTGCCCAGAGCGTCGAGAAAGCCTCGGATGCCAGCCGCGAAATCCGCGCCATCGCGCTGAACCTGGTGTTCGCCGATGCCAGCCACATCGGCTGGCAAGTCACCGGTCGTTACCCGAACCGCCGCGAAGGTGAAGGCCTGCTGCCCTCTCCGGGCTGGGAAGGTCGTTACGATTGGGACGGTTACGCCGACCCAATGCTGCACCCGTACGACCAGGACCCGGCCCAGGGCTGGCTCGGTACCGCCAACCAGCGGGTCATCCCCCATGGCTACGGCATGCAATTGTCCAATTCGTGGGCGGCACCGGAACGCGGCGAGCGCCTGGCCGAACTGGCTGGCGCAGGCAAACACGACAGCCGCAGCCTGATCGCCATGCAGTATGACCAGACCACTACCTTCGCTGCCAAGCTAAAGAAAATGTTCGAAGCGCCGGGCATGGCCCAGCCGCTCAAACAAGCCATGGACGCCTTGCCGGCGGCCGATCGCGCCAAGGCACACGAAGCCTACAGCCGCTTGATGGCGTTCGACGGCAAGCTCAGCCCGACCTCCACCGATGCGGCAATCTACGAACTGTTCCTGCAGGAAAGCACCCGGCAGATTTTCCTCGATGAGCTGGGGCCTGAAAGCAGCGCGGCGTGGAAGGCCTTTGTCGCCGACGGCAAGTTATCCTACGCCGCCCAGGCCGACCACTTGCTCGGGCGTGAAGACAGCCCGTTCTGGGATGACGTGCGCACCGCCCAGAAAGAAGACAAAGCGGCCATCCTCGCCCGCAGCCTCGCGGCAGCGATCAGCGCGGGCGACAGCCAGCTGGGCAGCGATCACAAAGGCTGGCAGTGGGGCAAACTGCACCGCTATGAGTGGAAGAACAGCAACGGCCAGACCGTACGCGGGCCATTACCGGCCGGCGGCGATCACACCACGCTCAACACCTCGGCGTTCGCCTGGGGCCAGAACTTCAACACCACACTGGCGCCGGCCATGCGTTTTATCGTCGACTTCGGCCAGTCCGAACCGTTGATGGCGCAGAACGGCACTGGCCAATCCGGCAACCCGGCCAGCCCGAACTACCTCAACAGCATCGAACCGTGGCTCAAGGGGCAATACATGAGCCTGCCGATGCAGCCGCAGAACTACGACAACGCCTATGGCAAGAATCGACTGACGCTGACACCCGGCAAGTAAGCTCAAACCCCGCCCAATGTGGGAGCGAGCTTGCTCGCGATGGCGTAACAACAGCCAACATCGTTGGTGACTGACACGCCCCTATCGCGAGCAAGCTCTCCCACAGGGGATGTAACGGGCTTATAAAAAACAGATAGAACTTCTCTCCCCGCGCCAACCTCAAAGCTAACAAGTCTCTCCACACTGGCAACGCCATGGACCTTGTTATCTCGCGTCCCGAAGGTTTGTACTGCCCCGCTGGCGACTTCTACATAGACCCGTGGCGGCCGGTCGAACGCGCCGTGATCACTCACGCCCACGGCGACCATGCCCGTGCCGGCAATCAGCATTACCTGGCGGCAGCGCCCGGCGAGACCATCCTGCGCGCGCGGCTGGGCCAGGACATCAACCTGCAAACCCTGCGCTATGGCGAACGGCTGCTGCATCAAGGCGTGTTCCTCAGTTTTCATCCCGCTGGCCACGTGCTCGGCTCGGCGCAGATTCGGCTGGAATACGGCGGGGAAGTCTGGGTCGCATCCGGGGACTACAAGATCGAACCCGATGGCACTTGCGCGCCGTTTGAACCGGTACGCTGTGACACCTTCATCACCGAATCGACCTTTGGCCTGCCGATCTACCGCTGGCAACCCCAGGCGCAGGTGTTTGCCGAGATCAATCAATGGTGGCAGGCCAATGCGTCTGTCGAAAAAACCAGCGTGCTGTTCTGTTATTCCCTCGGCAAGGCCCAGCGCATTCTCCATGGCATCGACGCGCGAGTCGGCCCCATTCTGGTGCATCCCGCCGTGGAACCGATCAACCGGATCTACCGCGAAGCGGGGGTTTATCTGCCGCCCACGATTCATGCCGCCGACATCAAAAAGAGCGATCCGAGGATGCGCAAGGCACTGGTGCTTGCCCCTCCTTCGGCGGCAAACAGCAGTTGGATGCGCCGCTTCGGCGATTACAGCGATGGCTTCGCCAGTGGCTGGATGCGTGTGCGCGGCACGCGCCGACGGCGCGGCGTGGACCGAGGCTTCGTGCTGTCAGACCACGCGGACTGGACAGGTCTGCTGTGGGCCATCAAACAGAGTGGCGCACAGCGGATCATGGTGACCCATGGATCGGCCGGCGCACTGGTGCGCCACCTGCGCGAGCAGGGGCTCGATGCCATGGCGTTCGATACCCAATACGGCAATGACGAAGAGGACGTGGTCATCGCCAAAGCCGAGCTCGTCGGGGGGCTGCCGTGAAGGCGTTCGCCGAGTTGTATGCCGAACTGGACGCGTCCACTTCGAACAACGCCAAACTGGCGGCGATGCAAAACTACTTCGCCCAGGCCGCGCCGGAAGATGCCGCATGGGCAGTGTACTTTCTGTCAGGGGGACGCCCCCGGCAGCTAGTACCGGTAAGGGTGCTGCGCGAAGTGGCAATGGCATTTTCCGGTTTGCCGCAATGGCTGTTCGAAGAGAGTTACCAGGCCGTTGGTGATCTCGCAGAAACCATTTCGCTGGTGTTGCCGCAAATGTCGCACCGTTCAACCGACGGGTTGGCCACTTGGGTCGAGGACAAGCTGCTGCCACTACGCGGCGAAACACCTCAATCCCTGGCGCAACGCTTACCGATGCTGTGGGCGCAACTGGACAGCCAGAGCCTGATGGTCTGCATCAAGCTGATCACCGGCAGCTTGCGCATCGGCGTGTCCAAATTGCTCGTGACTCGCGCCCTGGCTGCCGTGGCCAACCTCGACAGCAAACGCGTGGCGCAGCGGCTGGTGGGTTACACCGATCAGACCCACCGCCCCAGTGCCGCCAGCTACCTGAAGCTGATCGCCGCCGAATCCCTTGATGAACACGCCCAGCGCGGCGGCCAGCCCTACCCGTTTTTTCTCGCCCACGCCTTGTCGCCGTCCGTGGAGCAATTCGAGGCACTGCTCGGCCCCGTCCAGCACTGGCAGGCAGAATGGAAGTGGGATGGTATCCGCGCCCAGCTGATCAAGCGCGACGGACGACTGTGGATCTGGTCACGAGGCGAAGAGCTGATGACCGAATGCTTCCCCGAACTGGACAGTTTAATTCTGGGCCTTCCCGACGGATTGGTGATCGATGGCGAGATAGTCGCCTGGAAATCTGCGTCAACTGGCACCGAAAAGGCTTTTGAACCAGCAGCGCAACCTTTCGCCCTCCTGCAACAACGAATCGGTCGCAAGACCCTGGACCGGAAAATCCTCGAAGAAGTGCCGGTGGTGCTGCTCGCCTTCGATTTGCTCGAATGGCAGGGTGAAGACTGGCGCAACCGGAGTCAGGCCGAGCGACGCGCGCAATTGGAATGGGTGGTCAGCGACTGTGCCAATCCACGGCTGCACCTCTCGCCGTTGTTGACCGCCGACACCTGGCTCGATCTCGCCCATCAGCGCGAGGCATCACGCGCCCTCGGTGTCGAAGGCCTGATGCTCAAGGCGCGCGATGCCATGTATGGGGTTGGCCGCACCAAGGGCATGGGCGTGTGGTGGAAATGGAAAGTCGACCCATTCAGCGTTGACGCCGTGCTGATCTATGCGCAACGAGGGCAAGGACGCCGGGCCAGCCTCTACAGCGATTACACCTTCGCCGTCTGGGACGGCCCGCCAGATGCCAGCGAACGTTCTCTGGTGCCGTTCGCCAAAGCCTATTCAGGGTTGAGCGATGACGAAATCCGCCAGGTCGACAGCATCGTGCGCAAGACCACGGTGGAAAAATTCGGCCCGGTGAGCACTGTCCAGCCAAGCCTGGTGTTTGAATTGGGCTTTGAGGGAATCGCCCTCTCCCGCCGCCACAAAAGCGGCATTGCCGTGCGCTTTCCGCGGATGTTGCGCTGGCGCAAGGACAAGTCGGTCGAAGAAGCCGACAGTCTGGCGACCCTACAGAATCTGCTCAGCTAAGCCCTCTTTTCATCTTCAATATTTTTTCTTTTTGAACCGAACGGGTGCGGCCATTTCCCTGCGCCCGTTTTCGTGCATAAATCTGTCTCCGGCTATTTCCAGACACCTTTTAAAACGCTTGTTCGGCACTCTGGTTCGGAAATTGCTACTTTCAACAGGTCTTACGCTTTCCAGTAACAATAATTCTGCGCCACAAGCGCTCATATTGGTTTTAGGGATTGAATAATGAAAAAAGCATTGCTGACCCTTTCTGCACTGGCGTTGTGCATGGCTGCTGGCTCCGCCATGGCGAAAGAATACAAAGAACTGCGTTTCGGCGTTGACCCTTCCTACGCACCGTTCGAGTCGAAAGCGGCCGATGGCAACCTGGTAGGCTTCGACATCGATCTGGGGAACGCGATCTGCGCCGAACTGAAGGTCAAGTGCAAATGGGTCGAAAGTGACTTCGATGGCATGATCCCTGGCCTCAAAGCCAATAAATTCGACGGTGTAATCTCGTCGATGACCGTTACCGAAGCCCGTGAAAAAGTCATCGACTTCTCCAGCGAGCTGTTCTCCGGCCCAACCGCCTACGTGTCCAAGAAAGGTTCTGGCGTGACTGAAGACGTCGCTTCGCTCAAGGGCAAGACCGTCGGCTACGAACAAGGCACCATTCAGGAAGCCTATGCCAAAGCCGTTCTGGACAAGGCCGGCGTGAAAACCCAGGCCTACGCCAACCAGGACCAGGTCTACGCCGACTTGACTTCCGGTCGTCTCGACGCAGGGATTCAGGACATGCTGCAAGCCGAACTGGGCTTCCTGAAGTCGCCACAAGGTGCCGACTACGACGTTAGCAAGCCGGTCGACAACGCTTTGCTGCCAGCCAAAACAGCCATCGGCATTAAGAAAGGTAACACCGAGCTGAAAGCACTTTTGGATAAAGGTATCAAAGCGTTACACGATGATGGCACCTACGCCACCATTCAGAAGAAACACTTTGGCGATCTGAATCTGTACAGCGGCAAATAATGCCCGGCGCCCATCTCGCGATGGGCGCTTTTTTCATCCGATCAGGTTGCTGATTTATGTTCGAAAACCTACTAGAAAATCTGGGGCTCTCTGCCTTCAGCCTCAAGGGCTTCGGCCCACTGCTGATGCAAGGCACCTGGATGACGATCAAGTTGTCGGCGTTGTCGCTGTTGGTTGCCGTGTTGCTCGGGCTACTCGGTGCCAGTGCCAAGCTGTCAAAAGTCAAACTGATGCGCGTGCCTGCCCAGCTTTACACCACACTCATTCGCGGCGTTCCGGACCTGGTCCTGATGCTGCTGATCTTCTACAGCCTGCAAACCTGGCTGACGTCGTTTACCGATTACATGGAATGGGAATACATCGAGATCAACCCGTTCAGCGCCGGTGTCATCACCCTTGGCTTCATCTACGGTGCGTATTTCACCGAAACCTTCCGTGGCGCGATTCTCGCCGTCCCACGGGGTCAGGTCGAAGCGGCCACCGCCTATGGCCTCAAGCGCGGCCAGCGTTTCTGGATCGTGGTGTTCCCGCAGATGATGCGGTACGCCCTGCCGGGTATCGGGAACAACTGGATGGTGATGCTCAAGGCCACTGCGCTCGTTTCGATCATCGGCCTCGCCGACCTGGTCAAAGCGGCCCAGGACGCCGGTAAAAGTACTTATCAGCTGTTTTATTTCCTGGTACTTGCCGCGCTGATCTACCTGGTGATCACCAGCGCATCCAACTTCATCCTGCGCTGGCTCGAACGTCGTTACTCCGCCGGTACCCGGGAGGCCGTACGATGATCGAACTACTGCAGGAATACTGGAAACCCTTCCTCTACAGCGACGGCAACAACATCACCGGCCTGGCCATGACCATGTGGCTGCTCAGCGCGTCGATCTTCTTCGGTTTTATTGTGTCGATCCCGCTGTCCATCGCCCGTGTGTCGCCGCACTTCTACATCCGTTGGCCGGTGCAGTTCTATACCTACCTGTTCCGTGGCACGCCGCTCTATATCCAGTTATTGATCTGTTACACCGGGATCTACAGCCTGGCCGCCATTCGGGCCCAGCCAGTACTGGACGCATTCTTTCGCGATGCGATGAACTGCACCATCCTGGCCTTCGCCCTGAACACCTGCGCCTACACCACGGAGATCTTCGCCGGGGCCATTCGCAGCATGAACCACGGTGAAGTGGAAGCGGCCAAGGCTTACGGGCTGACCGGCTGGAAGCTGTATGCCTATGTGATCATGCCGTCGGCCTTGCGTCGTTCGTTGCCTTACTACAGCAACGAAGTGATTCTGATGCTGCACTCGACCACCGTGGCCTTTACCGCAACCATCCCGGACATCCTGAAAGTCGCACGGGATGCCAACTCGGCGACCTTCCTGACCTTCCAGTCGTTCGGCATTGCCGCGCTGATCTACCTGACCGTCACTTTTGCGCTGGTCGGCCTGTTCCGCCTTGCCGAACGCCGATGGCTGGCCTTCCTCGGGCCGACCCACTAGGTCTCAACCAGTTTCAGGAAACAACAGATGCGCCACCAGAAACATGACCTGCTGGCCCCGGTACCGGGGACCGCACGACAGATCCACAGTTTTCACTTCGGCCCACAACCGGCCAACGGCAAGATCTATATCCAGGCCTCCCTGCACGCCGACGAAATGCCCGGCATGCTGGTAGCCTGGCACCTCAAGCAACGCCTGGCGGAGCTGGAAGCCGCCGGTCGCCTGCGCAGCGAAATCGTGCTGGTGCCCATCGCCAACCCGGTGGGCCTGGAACAGGTGCTGATGGATGTGCCGCTGGGCCGCTACGAGCTGGAAAGCGGCCAGAACTTCAACCGCTGGTTCGTCGACCTCAGTGAGGAAGTCGGCAATGCGATCGAGGGCAAGCTCGGTGACGATCCGCAGCACAACCTGCAACTGATCCGCAGCAGCCTGCGCGATGCGCTGGCCCGGCAGACTGGCGACACCCAATTGCAATCCCAGCGCCTGACCCTGCAACGATTGGCTTGTGACGCCGACATGGTGCTCGACCTGCATTGCGATTTCGAGGCGGTCGCGCATCTGTACACCACGCCGGATGCCTGGCCGCAGGTCGAACCTTTGGCCCGTTACATCGGCGCCGAAGCCAGCCTGCTGGCCACGGACTCTGGCGGTCAGTCGTTCGATGAATGCTTCACCCTGCTCTGGTGGCAGTTGAAGGAGCGCTTCGGCGAACACTTCGACATTGCGCCGGGCAGTTTTTCGGTGACCGTCGAATTGCGCGGTCAGGGTGACGTCAATCATCCGCTGGCGAGCCGCGATTGCCAGTCGCTGATCGATTACCTGATCCATTTCGGCGCGATTGCCGGCGAACCCGCGCCCCTGCCCGACCTGCCCTATCCGGCGACACCGCTGGCCGGTGTAGAACCGGTGGCCACGCCCGTCGGCGGACTGCTGGTGTTCACCGCGCTGCCGGGTCAGTACCTCGAAGCCGGGCAACTGATCGCCGAGATCATTGACCCGATCAACGATCGCGTCACCCCCGTTCATTGCTCCGCCGCCGGGTTGATGTACGCCCGCTCGCTGCGCCGCATGGCCACTGCCGGCATGGTGATCGCCCACGTCGCGGGCACCGAAGCCTATCGCAGCGGCTATCTACTTTCGCCTTGAGGATGCATGCCCCATGTACAAATTGACCATCGAAGGCCTGCATAAAAGCTATGGCGACCATGAAGTCCTCAAAGGTGTTTCGCTCAAGGCCAAGACTGGCGACGTCATCAGCCTGATCGGCGCCAGCGGCTCAGGTAAAAGTACCTTTCTGCGTTGCATCAACTTCCTGGAACAACCCAACGACGGCGCCATGAGCCTCGACGGGCAGAACATCCGCATGATCAAGGATCGTCACGGCATGCACGTGGCCGACGCTGATGAGCTGCAACGGATTCGCACCCGCCTGGCCATGGTGTTCCAGCACTTCAACCTGTGGAGCCACATGACGGTGCTGGAAAACATCACCATGGCCCCGCGCCGGGTGCTGGGGTGCGACAGGAAGGAAGCCGAGGACCGCGCCCGGCGCTACCTCGACAAGGTGGGGCTGGCGTCCCGCGTGGCGGACCAATACCCGGCATTCCTGTCCGGTGGTCAGCAACAACGGGTCGCGATTGCCCGCGCGCTGGCCATGGAGCCGGAAGTCATGCTGTTCGACGAGCCGACCTCGGCACTGGACCCGGAGCTGGTGGGTGAAGTGCTCAAGGTGATCCAGGGCCTGGCCGAAGAAGGCCGGACCATGATCATGGTGACCCACGAAATGAGCTTCGCCCGCAAAGTGTCGAGCCAGGTGTTGTTTCTGCACCAGGGACTGGTGGAGGAAGAAGGCGCGCCGGAAGACGTGCTGGGCAATCCGAAAAGCGAGCGGTTGAAGCAGTTCCTGAGCGGCAACCTGAAGTAACGCCTGACAAAAAACCTGTGGGAGCGAGCTTGCTCGCGATAGCGATATAACAGTCAATAATGATCTCGACTGAAGCACCGCTATCGCGAGCAAGTTCGCTCCCATATTTGATTTGTAGTGTTTGAACTATCAAGCAACAGGTGCAGGAGGCGGTTCATCCGGCAGCGTAGGCTCACCCGGTTCATTAGGCTGTTCGTTCGGGGTATCAGGATCAGGCTGGCCGGGAATGCCCCCTGCCATGCTGACGGGCGGGTGTGCCAACAAGGACCAGGCCAGAACGCCAACCTGATTGGGTTCAAGCCTTGCCAGCTCGGCACTGATTCGCGGATCGATCTTCATTCGGCACTCCTGAGCGATGGCCCGACCCGCCTTGCGCGGATCGGAACAGTACACTCCATAGAGTGTACGCCCGCTCAGGAATTCCCGACATTTGTCGGACGGCTGACTCAGGTACGTGGCAGGGTCACGCCACGCTGGCCCTGATACTTGCCGCCACGATCCTTGTAGGACACTTCACATTCTTCGTCAGACTCGAGGAACAGCATCTGCGCAACGCCTTCGTTGGCGTAGATTTTCGCCGGCAGATTGGTGGTGTTGGAGAACTCCAGGGTTACGTGACCTTCCCACTCAGGCTCGAGCGGCGTGACGTTGACGATGATGCCGCAACGCGCATAGGTGCTTTTACCCAGGCAAATGGTCAATACATTGCGCGGAATGCGGAAGTATTCGACGGTGCTGGCCAGGGCGAAGGAGTTCGGCGGAATGATGCACACGTCGCTGTGGATATCGACGAAGCTGCCGGCATCGAAGTTTTTCGGGTCGACGATGGCCGAATTGATGTTGGTGAACACCTTGAAATGATTAGTGCAACGCACGTCGTAGCCGTAGCTCGACACGCCGTAGGAGATCACACGGCTATCGTCGCTGCCGCGCATCTGACGCTCGACGAACGGCTCGATCATTCCGTGTTCCTGCGCCATGCGGCGAATCCACTTGTCCGATTTGATGCTCATGGCGGGTGTCCTGAATAGCGAGGTCGAAAAATTCTGTCCGGCATCTTACCGGGCGCGCCGCCGGGTTCAAAGTCCGGGGTGCAATTCTCGCCGAACAGGCAGGAATTACACGCTCTGGCGACGAACCGTCACACCGCCGATCCTTAAAACAGAGAAACCTTCACAAGAAGCATTGGCACGTCCCGGAAAAAGGGTTAAGGTGGCGTCACTGTGCTGCTTGTGTCACTGAGAATCTCTACACGATATGTTGAATTTCGATCCAACCATCTACAAGAATTTTTCCTGCTCTTTGCACTCAGTCTCGGCCAGGGTTCTTCCTGAGTCGCAGTTATCTTTGTTCAAGGAGTTACACCATGTCTAATCGCCAAACCGGTACCGTTAAGTGGTTCAACGATGAAAAAGGCTTCGGCTTCATCACTCCACAATCCGGTGACGACCTGTTCGTTCACTTCAAAGCTATCCAGTCCGACGGCTTCAAAAGCCTGAAAGAAGGCCAACAGGTTTCTTTCATCGCTACCCGCGGTCAGAAAGGCATGCAAGCTGAAGAAGTTCAAGTTATCTAACTTGTACTTGCTTTAGTAAAAAGCCCCGCCCTCAACAGCGGGGCTTTTTTGTGGGCGAGTGTTTTGTCCACACAAAAAAGATCGCCGCCTTCGACAGCTCCCGGGTTGACCTTGCAGGAGCTGTCGAAGGCGGCGATCTTTTTGGTTTTCTTACCAGGTCACGCCAAACCCTGCGGTGTAGCGTGTCTTGTCCAGGTCCGCATCATCGGTGCCGCTGATGATGTCGCGCTCCGCCTTCAGGTTCAGCGAAGCCCAGTCGGTCACCTTGTAGCGCAACCCCATCTCGGCATCGAGCGCGTAGTCAGCCACACCCGACAACGGCTTGCCGACTTCACCATTGGTGAAAAACTCGACACGCTTGCCGATCAGGTAGCGGTTGTAGTCCCACTTCATGGCCAGGGCGTAGAAATTGTCCTTGCTGCCATCGGAGAACTCATAGTCCGTGCGGTTGACCAGCGAGCCCAGGGAGAATGCTCCGAGTTCGTCATCCCAGAACTGATAGCCGGGACCGGTACCGACCGTGCGTTGACGGGAAAGGTCTTCGACCTTGTCGCGCTTGTACACCAGGCGCCCCTGCCAGAACCATTGCTCGGTCAGGAATCGGTCGATGGAGTACTCGGCCCGCCAGTTGTCCGTGGTCACCACGTCGTCCTGGAACTCGCGGTTGTATTCGCCTTCGGCGGTATGCCGCCAGCGACCGTGACGCGCACTGGTCTTGAAATCGATGTCGTAGTCATCGGTGTCGTTTTCCGCCCGCTGATAATCCAGCGCGACATCGACATTGCCTTTCCACACCAGATCCTCGACCACCGGTTTTGGCTTGAGAATCTGCTGAATGCTCGCCAATTCGACCGTCTTCGGTGCTTCACCGTTGGCCAGCGTGACCTTGCCGGCGTCCGCCGCTTTCAGCGACTTGGTTTTCTCGCCAGTGTAGGCATCCTGCTTGACCAGCAATTCCTGATCACTGTCCAGGGTCTTGACCTGTTTCCAGTCGATCGCCACCACCCCAGCGTACTCGGTCTGGATCAGCAGTTTGCCGCCATCGAACAGCGTGATCTTGCCACTCAACTTGTCACCGTTCTTCAACCACACGGTATCGGCTAGCAAGGGGGTGGAAGCACCAAGGACAGCGAGACACAGCAGGGATCTGGACAACATAAGCAAAATACGGGCTCGGGCTTGCGAGAAAAGTCGGCATTATCCGTAGGAACAAGGCCATGACAAGGACTGACCCGAGTATTTCTATTGAGTTCATATATCAACCGCCCGTGCAGGATTTACTCTACAGACGGTAAATCAGACTTCTTCAGGAATGACGGACGTGACCGAGCCAACCGATGAACCCGAGAGCGCGGCGCAAATCCGACGCACGGCGCTGTATCTGACACTGGCGCAAGTTCCCGAGGGCAAAGTCGTCAGCTACGGTCAATTGGCCGAGCTCGCAGGACTGGGTCGCGCCGCCCGCTGGGTCGGTCGCACCCTCAGCCAATTGCCGAGCGACAGCAAGTTGCCCTGGCACCGTGTTCTGGGCGCAAACGGGCGTATCAGCTTGCCGGTCGGCAGCCCTTCGGGCGATGAGCAGCGCGCACGCTTACGCATGGAGGGCATCAGTGTCCTGAACAATCGTGTTGATATTCGGCGCCATGGCTGGCGCCCGGTAGAGCACAGCGGTTAGAGTGCGCGCTTTGTTTCCGTATTTGTTGAGGCAGACTCCAGCCCATGCCCCGTAAAACCTGGCGCGCCGCGCTCGCCGCTTATGCCAGCCCTTCGACACTCGTGCTGTTGCTGCTCGGCTTCGCCGCCGGCCTACCCTACATGCTGGTGTTTTCTACGCTTTCAGTCTGGCTGCGTGAAGCAGGCGTGGCTCGTGAAACCATTGGTTATGCAAGCCTGATCGGCCTGGCGTACGCCTTCAAATGGGTCTGGTCGCCCTTGCTCGACCAATGGCGACTGCCATTGCTCGGCAAACTCGGTCGACGACGTTCCTGGCTCGTGTTGTCCCAGGCACTGGTGATCCTTGGCCTGATCGGGATGGGCTTCTGCGACCCGCAAAAGCATTTGTCGTGGCTGATCGCCATTGCCGTAGTCGTCGCTTTCGCATCAGCGACGCAGGATATTGCGGTAGACGCCTACCGCCTGGAAATCGCCGAAGACAATCGTCAGGCCGCCCTGGCCGCCAGCTACATGTCCGGTTACCGGGTCGCTGCGCTGCTGGCTACCGCAGGCGCGCTGTACTTCGCAGAAGGCTTTGGCTCCACCGGCTTCAACTACAAGCATTCAGCCTGGGCCGGCACTTACATCCTGTTCGGGGCGCTGATGCTCCCGGCACTGCTGACCTCCCTGTTCATGCGCGAACCACCCGTGCCATTGCGCACGCAACTGCAGGCCGGTCGCTACAGCTTCGCGCACCAACTAGCCTCGGTGTTCGTGCTGATCATATTGCTGGTGTCCGTGCCAGCCATGTTCACCCAGCTCTACAACACCGACTTCGCCAGCGTGCTGTTCGAAGGCGTGAGCATGCTCGACCTGCTGCTCGAGGACCGCGCACTCCTGCGGGCCATCCTCTATATCACGCTCACCGCCCTGTGCCTCTCGGCCATGGGCCGTCGCGGCCTGGCACCGGTACTCACGCCAGTCAACGACTTCATCCTGCGATACCGCTGGCAAGCGCTGCTGCTGCTCGGCCTGATCGCCACCTATCGGATGTCCGATACGGTCATGGGCGTGATGGCCAACGTGTTCTACATCGACCAGGGCTTCACCAAGGACCAGATCGCCAGCGTCAGCAAAATCTTCGGCCTGATCATGACCCTGGTCGGCGCCGGCATGGGCGGCCTGTTGATCGTGCGTTTCGGCATCCTGCCGATCCTGTTCATCGGCGGCGTCGCATCCGCGGCGACCAACATCCTGTTCCTGATGCTCGCCGACATGGGCCCCAACCTGAACATGCTGGTGCTGACCATCTCCCTGGACAACTTCAGCTCGGGCCTGGCCACCTCTGCCTTCGTCGCCTACCTGTCGAGCCTGACCAACCTCAAGTTCTCTGCCACCCAGTACGCCCTGCTCAGTTCGATCATGCTGTTGCTGCCACGCCTGATCGGCGGTTATTCCGGGGTCATGGTGGAGAAGTTCGGTTATCACAACTTCTTCCTGATTACCGCCCTGCTCGGTGTCCCGACCCTGTTGTTGATCGCCCTGCACTGGTTCCAGGAAAACCGCCGCGCAGGCCCGACACCGACACCGGAACCGGTGCAGACCCCGGTCGCCGAAGAGTCGTAGGTTCTTTACGCAGGAAAAATCGCGGAGGGCCGAGTGAATCGCGCCCTCCTGCCACACCACCGACCGCACGCCTGTACGCCAGCGGATCTCGCCCGTACAATGCTCCGTCATTTCTCGTCATCAGCAATCGATAACGGCCAACCATGCGCACCAGTCAATTTTTGCTCGCCACACAAAAAGAAACGCCTTCCGACGCGGTCGTGATCAGCCACCAGCTGATGCTGCGCGCCGGCATGATCCGCAAACTCGCCTCGGGCCTGTACACCTGGCTGCCGATGGGCCTGCGGGTAATGCGCAAGGTCGAAGCCGTCGTTCGTGAAGAAATGAACGCCGCCGGCTCTCTCGAAGTGTTGATGCCGAGCACGCAACCGGCTGAGCTATGGCAGGAATCCGGGCGCTGGGAAGAGTACGGCCCTGAATTGCTGCGCTTCAAGGATCGCCATGGTCGCGACTTCTGCGCAGGCCCGACCCACGAAGAAGTCATCACCGATCTGATGCGCAACGAGTTGAGCAGCTATAAGCAGCTGCCAATCAACCTGTACCAGATTCAGACCAAATTCCGTGACGAAATCCGTCCACGCTTCGGCTTGATGCGCGGCCGCGAATTCATCATGAAGGACGCCTACTCGTTCCACGCCGACCAGCCTTCGCTACAGGCCACCTACGACCGCATGCACCAGGCTTACTGCAACGTATTCACCCGCCTGGGCCTGAAGTTCCGCCCTGTTGAAGCCGACAACGGCTCCATCGGCGGTGCCGGTTCCCACGAGTTCCACGTGCTGGCCGAGTCCGGTGAAGACGACATCGTCTTCAGCAACGGCTCCGACTACGCCGCGAACATCGAGAAAGCCGAAGCCGTGCCTCGCGAAACTTCGCGTGCCGCACCGGGTGAAGAGCTGCGCCTGGTCGACACCCCGAACGCCAAGACCATTGCGCAACTGGTCGAAGGCTTCAATCTGCCGATCGAGAAAACCATCAAGACCCTCGTGGTTCACGCTGAAGAGAAAGGCAAGCTGATTGCCCTGATCATCCGTGGCGATCACGAACTCAACGAAATCAAGGCCGCGAACCAGCCTGGCGTTGCCAGCCCGCTGGTCATGGCCTCGGAAAGCGAACTGCGCGACGCCATTGGCGCCGGCGCCGGTTCCCTCGGCCCGTTGAACCTGCCGCTGCCGATCATCATCGACCGCTCCGTCGAACTGATGAGCGACTTCGGTATCGGTGCCAACATCGACGACAAGCACTACTTCGGCGTGAACTGGGAGCGCGACCTGCCTATTCCGACCGTTGCCGACCTGCGCAATGTCGTGGCCGGCGACCCGAGCCCGGACGGCAAAGGCACCCTGGAAATCAAACGCGGCATCGAAGTCGGGCACATCTTCCAGCTGGGCAACAAGTACAGCAAAGCGATGAAGTGCGAAGTACTGGGCGAAAACGGCAAGCCGGTCACCCTGGAAATGGGTTGCTACGGCATCGGCGTGTCTCGCGTGGTGGCGGCTGCCATCGAACAGAACAACGACGAAAACGGGATCATCTGGAGCGACACCCTCGCGCCGTTCCAGATTGCCCTGGTGCCACTGCGCTACGAAACCGAACAAGTTCGTGAAGCCACCGACAAGCTGTACGCGGAACTCACCGCTGCCGGCTTCGAAGTGCTGCTCGACGACCGCGACAAGAAAACCAGCCCTGGCATCAAGTTCGCTGACATGGAACTGATCGGCATTCCACACCGGATCGTGGTCAGCGACCGCGGCCTCGCCGATGGCAACCTGGAATACAAGAGCCGTACCGAGGCCGAGCCGCAAGCGCTGCCGGTCGCCGACGTGCTGTCCTTCCTTCAGGCCCGTATCCGCCGCTGAAACCAGATAGAGACGTCATGTTTAAGCGAAACACCTTAGGCCTCGGTGCTGCTGCCTTGTGCGGCACCCTGCTGGTCAGCGGCTGTGCCAACCACATGTCACAACGCAGCGAGCACGAGGAGCGGGTCGAGCGCAAATTGCTCGATCACAGCCTGCAGATCGATGTCGGTGAGCCCAAGGTGCTTGAGCTGCCGCAACGGCGGGTGAAAATCCACGAGCAGAAGACTTTCGAAGTCACCGAGTACGAAGTCACGCGTCACTATGACCGCTATACGCCGTACCAACCCTGGCGGGAGATTTACGAAATCCCGCTGGGCGCGGTGGCCGTGGTGGCGGGTGTCGGCGCCAACGTGGTCAATGTGTTCGCCCTCGGCAATCTGCCGGACAGCGTGACCAAGGACTGGTTGAGCTACGGCTTCGCCGGGCTCAACCCGTTTATGAACGTGCAGTCCCACGGTCGCGCACAGCAGAACCTGGCGGGCATTGATGAAGTCCAGCGCGACAAACGCACGGAATACTCAAGCCTGCCGTGGAGCGAGCGTCCGGTTGAAGTCAAGGCTGGCAAGGAAACCTTTGAACTGACCACCGACAAGAACGGCGTATTGCGCCTGAATCTGCTCGACAACCCGTTCGCCGAACATGACATCAACCATCTGAGCCGATTGCTGATTCGTGTTGAGGATGGTCAGGACAACGTACGCACCGATTCCACCCTGGCCATCAGCAGCACCTTGCGCAGCAAGCTCTACGAGGCCCATGGGCTGATTTATGATGACCTCGAAGGAGACGAAGTCAATCAGTGGGTTCACCGGGTCAAACGCCTGTCGGAGCTGGGTCTTGAAGAGGAAGCCAGCGAGCTGGAACAGAGCCTGATCGAACTGACGCGCAATGATCCCGAGTTGCAGAGCGAATTCCTGAAGTCGCTGGCCCAAAATGGCGAGCGACTGGTGGCGAATCCGGGGCTGAACTAAAAGCCAAAAGCTAAAAGCTTCCCGAGCAAGTCGGATCGCCGCACTTGCTCGCAAGGGGCCCCTCACATTCACCACAAACCTACCGCTCAAACAACTCCATCTGCTCAAACCCGCCCCGCAAGTCCTCCAGCCGCACCCCGACCCCCAACAACCGCACCGGTTTACCGCCGCGATTGAAGGCCTGGGTCAGCATCAATTGATAACTCCCCAGATCCCGCCCTGCCCCGGCCTGCTCCAATGTAGTCTGGGTGAAGTCGTGAAACTTCACTTTGACGAAGGGCTTGCCCGGACGATAGCTGCTGTCGATTCGCGCCATGCGGCCGGCCAGGGTCTCCAGCAACTCGGGCAATTTATCCAGACAACTCTTCAGATCTGGCAGATCGACGTCGTAGGTGTTTTCGACGCTGATCGACTGACGACGACTGTCGTTATGCACCACACGGTCATCGATCCCGCGAGCCAGGCTCCAGAGTCGCTCGCCAAAGCTGCCGAACTCACGCACCAGTGCCAACTTGTCCCACTCGCGCAATTGCAGGCAATCGGCGATACCCAGTCTGCCGAGCTTGTCGGCGGTGACCTTGCCGACCCCGTGCAATTTGCTCACCGGCAAGCCACTGACAAAGTCCTCGACCTGATCCGGAGTGATGACGAAAAGACCGTTGGGCTTTTTCCAGTCACTGGCGATCTTGGCCAGAAACTTGTTCGGCGCCACGCCCGCCGACACGGTGATGTGCAACTGGTTAGAGACCCGGCGCCGAATGTCCTGGGCAATTCGCGTTGCACTGCCGGCGAAATGCGCGCTGTCCGACACATCGAGGTACGCCTCATCGAGCGAGAGCGGCTCAATGATCTCGGTGTAGTCGCGAAAGATCGTATGAATTTCCCTGGACGCTTCTCTATAGGCATCCATGCGTGGCTTGACGATGGTCAGGTCCGGGCACAGCTTCAAGGCGTGCCCGGAGGACATTGCCGAACGCACCCCATACGCCCGCGCCTCATAATTGCAGGTCGCGATCACCCCACGCCGATCCGCCGACCCGCCCACCGCCAATGGCTTGCCGGCCAGGCGCGGGTCGTCGCGCATCTCAATGGCGGCGTAGAAACAGTCACAATCGACGTGGATGATCTTTCGCTGAGTCATGGCAAAGCAGTGTTCATGGCAAGGAAATGGCGTCTTGGTATGACGGATATGCAGTATCTCACCGACACCTGTATATAGCACCAGTAGTCTGAATGTTCTTTTGGACTCGTGGGAAATGTCGCTGGTGAATTTATTTTTTCAATCGGAGAAACACTCTCAATAGAGCCGCAGGCCTTGCCCCGCTTGCCTCACAGACTGCCAACCCTCCCCTTCGACAAGCTAACCGATTGAAGCAAAACAGGTTTTATCGGAATTGAAGGTTGACACCCCGACGTATCTCTATAGAATGCCGACACACAGACGCGGGATGGAGCAGTCTGGTAGCTCGTCGGGCTCATAACCCGAAGGTCGTCGGTTCAAATCCGGCTCCCGCAACCAAACATCAAAAAAGGCTACTCGAAAGAGTGGCCTTTTTTGTGCGTGCTCGTTTTACAGCGCCGAGCGCCGAAACAACGCCTGGCCTCTCAACGATAGCGAAACAGGAAATCGTTCTGATTCCGAAACTTAGGCCATGGCTGCGACCGTTTGCCGCGATTCCACGTTTATTTGACCTGCTTCAGGATTAACGGTTGACACCCCGCCATTACTCTATAGAATGCCGCCACACAGACGCGGGATGGAGCAGTCTGGTAGCTCGTCGGGCTCATAACCCGAAGGTCGTCGGTTCAAATCCGGCTCCCGCAACCAAACATCAAAAAAGGCTACTCGAAAGAGTGGCCTTTTTTGTATCTGTTGAAAAAGTCCTTTCGCAACAATGATCTGTCACTGTGTAGCAAGCCGTTTGGGGGTCACCCATGCGCCGGGTTCAGACTATGCTCTATCGCAGGCTGAAGCTTTCACGACTGATAACGCGCCGCCCCTGTAGCCGGGAGATAGGCGTTAGTATTTGTGATTATTTTTTTCTACAGGGATTGGTAACTTGGCTGGATACCCCCATCCTGTCGCGCACAATCCAAGAGGTGATTGATGCGCGCCAACTCGTCTGATCCACAAGACACTGTCACAGCGACACAACCGATCAACGCTGAGCGTCTGCGCCTGCTTGATCGATTGAGCAAGTACCGTCAACCCATTGGCCTGGCGGTCACCCTGCTGCTGTTCGCGATCGCGCTGATTGCCTGTCGCCACCTGTTGAGCGAACTTGACCTTTACGCGCTGCACGACTCGATCCTCGAAGTTCCGAAGCCTGCCTTGATGGGCGCCTTGGGCGCAACCGTAGTGGGCTTCATCATTCTGCTCGGTTACGAATGGTCAGCCAGCCGCTATGCCGGGGTGAACCTTGCACCGCGCGCACTGGCACTGGGCGGTTTCACGGCCTTTGCCATCGGCAACGCCATCGGCCTTTCAATGTTGTCAGGCGGTTCGGTTCGCTATCGCCTCTACGCCCGTCATGGCCTGGGGGCGGCTGAGGTCGCGCGCATGACGCTGTTCGCCAGCCTCTCGCTGGGTTGCGCCCTGCCGCCGCTGGCCGCCCTGGCGACACTCAGCGACCTGCCTGCCGCCTCCACCGCCCTGGGGCTCTCCGAGACATTGCTGGGCGTGGTGGCAACCGTGGTGCTCGTACTGTTTTCGGTGTTGGCGATCGGTATCTATCGTCGTCGGCTGCCGGATCAGCCTTACCCGGACAACCTGTTGGTCAGGATCGGGCGTCGTACCTTGCGCCTGCCCGGGCGTCGCCTGACGTTCCTGCAATTGATCATCACGGCCCTGGACGTAGCGGCCGCCGCGACCGTGCTCTATTTGCTGCTGCCGGAAGCACCGCCCTTCGGCGCGTTCCTTCTGGTTTACCTGTTGGCGCTGGCCGCCGGCGTGCTCAGCCATGTGCCGGGCGGTGTCGGGGTGTTCGAGGCGATTTTGCTGGCGGCGTTTTCCGACACCCTGGGTGCTGCGCCACTGGCGGCCGCCCTGCTGCTCTATCGCTTGATCTACGTGGTCCTGCCGTTGCTGGTGGCCTGCCTGCTGTTGCTGATCAACGAAGGTCAGCGTCTGTTCCAGACACGCCAGACCTTGCGCGCGGCCTCAGGCCTGGCGGCCCCGATACTGGCGGTGCTGGTATTTCTGTCCGGCGTTGTCCTGCTGTTCTCCGGCGCCACTCCGGAAATCGATACCCGCCTGGAACACATCGGTTTTCTGATCCCCCATCGACTGGTCGATGCCTCGCACTTCGGCGCCAGCCTGGTCGGCGTCCTTTGCCTGTTGCTGGCCCAAGGGCTGCGTCGCCGGCTGTCGGCCGCGTGGATGCTGACCACCATTCTGTTGCTGGTCGGCGCCCTGCTCTCACTGCTCAAGGGTTTTGACTGGGAAGAAGCCAGCCTGATGGTGCTGACGGCGAGCCTGCTCGGGGTGTTCCGCCGCTCGTTCTATCGCCCCAGCCGCCTGACCGAAGTACCGTTCTCGCCGCTGTACCTGGTGGCGAGCCTGTGCGTGCTCGGTGCGTCGATCTGGTTGCTGCTGTTCGCCTATCAGGACGTTCCGTACAGCCATCAACTCTGGTGGCAGTTCACCCTCGACGCCGACGCCCCTCGCGGCCTGCGTTCGCTACTCGGGGCTGCCGTGCTGCTGGTAGTGGTGTCGCTGACCTGGTTGCTACGCACGGCGCGTCCGGTCATTCACCTGCCGACGCCCGACGAACTGGAGCGCGCCAGCAAGATCCTCATGGCGTCGGCACAACCGGACGGCGGCCTGGCCCTGACCGGTGACAAGGCATTGCTGTTTCACCCCAACGACGAGGCGTTCCTGATGTACGCCCGTCGTGGCCGCAGCCTGGTGGCGCTGTATGACCCTATCGGTCCGGGCCAGCAACGGGCGGAAATGATCTGGCAGTTCCGCGACCTGTGCGACATTCACCACGCCCGCCCCGTGTTCTATCAAGTGCGCGCAGAGAACTTGCCGTACTACATGGACATTGGCCTGACCGCGATCAAGCTCGGCGAAGAAGCGCGGGTCGACCTCAAGCGTTTTGATCTCGAAGCCAAGGGCAAAGAGATGAAGGACCTGCGCTACACCTGGAACCGTGGCACCCGTGATGGCCTGTCACTGGAAATCTTCGAGCCGGGCCAGGCACCGATGGATGAGCTCAAGGTGATTTCCGATGCCTGGTTGACCGGCAAGAACGTGCGCGAGAAAGGTTTTTCGCTGGGCCGCTTCAGCGATGACTACCTCAAGTATTTCCGCATCGCGGTGATTCGTTTCGAAGGACGTCCGGTGGCGTTCGCCAACCTGCTCGAGACCTACAGCCATGACCTGGCCAGTCTCGACCTGATGCGCGCGCACCCGGACGCCCCGAAGCTGACCATGGAATTCATGATGGTCGGCCTGATTCAACATTATAAAAACCATGGATACGCGCGTTTCAGCCTGGGCATGGTGCCGTTGTCGGGGTTGCAACCCCGTCGCGGCGCACCATTGACCCAGCGCCTGGGCTCGATGGTATTCCGCCGTGGTGAGCAGCTGTACAACTTCCAAGGCTTGCGCCGCTTCAAAGACAAGTTCCAGCCTGATTGGGAACCCCGTTATATGGCCGTGCCCGCCGGACTCGATCCGCTGGTTGCGCTGGCCGACACTGCTGCCCTGATCGCGGGCGGCTTGACCGGATTGGTGAAACGCTGATGATTCAACGCTCCTTGCGGTATGTACTGGGCACACTGGTGATAGTGGCCCTGATTCTCGGTGGCGGTTATTGGTACCTCAAACGCCCGGCACCGGAACCGACCCTCCAATTGCTGACCCCGGCCGACGGTGCGCCGATGACCCGTGTCATCCCCGGCACCACGCCGCGCGCCCAGGTGCTGGTGGCGGTCAACGAAGACCAGAAACTAAGCGACAAGCAATTGATGACCCTGAGCCGCAGCGGCTCGGCACAGATTGTCCAGGTGATTCTGCCCAAGGACTGCCTGCTACAAAGCCGCGCCCTGCAATCAGGCCTGCGAGAACTCAAAGGCCCGGCGACCCTGGTCAGCGGCATCGGCCCTGGCGCCGTGCTGGCCTGGCGCTGGTTGTCCGAGCAAAAGGACGACAAAGCCTACGCCATCTCGGTCGACCTGGCCCTGGAAAAGGGTGGCTGCACGCACCTGTTACCGAAAAGTGCCGCCCACGGCCACTGGCTGGCGGCGTGGAACGACAACCCGGACGACACCAGCGCCGGCTTCGTGCGTGATCAACCGAACGCCGAAACCAGCATCAGCGACTACGACATCAACCTGCCGCAAGTGCTGAACAACGAACTGCGCAAGATCCTCGTCGGTGGCGACAAAGCCGCTGGCGGCCTGCAGATTCCAGTGGTCGAAGTACCAGCCGGCCAGGCCAGGGACACCGTGACCCTGTTCCTCTCCGGTGACGGTGGCTGGCGCGACCTGGACCGCGATGTGGCGGGCGAGATGGCCAAGATCGGCTACCCGGTGGTCGGCATCGACACCCTGCGCTACTACTGGCAGCACAAGAGCCCGGAACAAAGCGCGCTGGACCTGGCTGAACTGATGCAGCACTACCGGCAGAAATGGGGGACCAAGCGCTTCATCCTGACGGGCTACTCGTTCGGCGCCGATGTCCTGCCGGCGATCTACAACCGCCTGGCCGAGTCGGAGCAGAATCGCGTAGACGCGATCATCCTGCTGGCTTTCGCCCGTACCGGCAGCTTCGAGATCGAAGTCGAAGGCTGGCTCGGTAACGCCGGCAAGGAAGCCGCCACCGGCCCGGAAATGGCCAAGCTGCCAGCCGCCAAAGTGGTGTGCATCTACGGCGAAGAAGAAACCGACGAAAGCGGCTGCACCGACAAGACAGCAGTAGGCGAAGCCATCAAGCTGCCTGGCGGCCACCACTTCGACGAGAATTACCCGGCGCTGGCCAAGCGCTTGGTCGATGTGATCGAGAAGCGCCAAGCCAAAGAAGCAGAAGCTCAAGAGTGATCTGAGCCTCACTGAAGAAAAGCCCCCGCCATCTCACGATAGCGGGGGCTTTTTCATTCAACGCCACAAATCCCTGTAGGAGCGAGCCTGCTCGCGATAGTCGTCAACGATAACGCTGGCTGCCTGAATGACCGCGGTGAACTCAGGTTTTTCGCGAGCAGGCTCGCTCCTACAGGATCAGGTCTACATTTCGACCTGCGTCCCTAACTCAATCACCCGGTTCAGCGGCAGATTGAAGAACCGCAGGTTGCCGTTGGCATTCTGCAACATGAAGGCAAACAGAGCCTCACGCCAGCGCGACATGCCTTCGAGCTTGGAAGCGATGACCGTTTCGCGGCTGAGGAAGTACGTAGTGCGCATCGGGCTGAAGTCCAGCTCATCGAGGTGACACAGCTTCAATGCTTTCGGTACATCCGGTTCGTCGGTAAAGCCGAAGTGCAGGATCACCCGGAAGAAACCTTCGCCGTAGGCATCGACCTCGAAACGCCGTGTTGGCGGCACCCGCGGAATGTCTTCGTACACCACCGTCAGCAGCACCACTTGCTCGTGCAGTACCTGGTTATGCAGCAGGTTGTGCAACAGCGCGTGGGGCACGGCATCTGGCCGCGCCGTCAGGAACACGGCGGTGCCCTGAACGCGATGCGGCGGTTGTACCGCGATGCTGCTGATGAAGATCGGCAGCGGCAGTCCACCCTCATCAATACGCTCGACCAGCAACTGCTTGCCACGCTTCCAGGTGGTCATCAGCACAAACAGGGCGAAACCGGCGATCACCGGGAATGCCCCGCCCTGGACGATTTTCGGCACGTTGGCGGCGAAGTACAAACCGTCCACCAACAGGAAGCCCAGCAAGACCGGCACAACAAGAACCGGCGGCCACTTCCACAGCAGCAGAATCACTGCCGTCACCAGGATGGTGGTCATCAACATGGTCCCGGTCACCGCCACCCCATAAGCCGAGGCCAGGGCACCAGAGGACTCGAAACCAATCACCAACAGGATCACGCCGACCATCAGCGCCCAGTTGACCGCGCCAATGTAGATCTGGCCCTGTTCGGCACTGGAGGTGTGCCGGATATGCATGCGCGGGATGTAACCGAGCTGGATCGCCTGACGGGTCAGGGAGAACGCACCGGAAATAACGGCTTGCGAAGCAATCACCGTGGCCATCGTCGACAGGCCGACCAGCGGAATCAGCGCCCAGCTTGGCGCCAGCAGGTAGAAGGGGTTACGGGCAGCTTCCGGATCGCCCAGCAGCAAGGCCCCTTGACCAAAATAGTTCAGCACCAGCGCCGGCAGTACGAGGATGAACCAGGCACGAGCGATCGGCTTGCGACCGAAGTGGCCCATGTCCGCGTACAACGCCTCGGCACCGGTCAGCGCGAGCACCACAGCGCCGAGAATTGCCACACCCATGCCCGGGTGCACGATGAAGAAGCGTACGCCCCACACCGGGTTCATCGCTTGCAAGACCTCCGGATGCTGGCTGATGCCGTAGACGCCCAGTGCACCCAGTACGAGAAACCAGGTCACCATGATCGGCCCGAACAGAATGCCGATCCGCGCCGTACCATGGCTCTGGATCAGGAACAGCGCCACCAGCACCACCAGAGAGATAGGCACCACCCAGTGGTCGATCCCGTCGAACGCCAGCCCCAGGCCTTCAATCGCCGACAGTACGGAGATCGCCGGGGTGATCATGCTGTCGCCATAGAACAACGCCGCACCGATCAGCCCGCAGACCACCAGAAAACCGCGTAGCTTTGCATGCCCCGCCGCCGCCCGCCGGGCCAGTGCGGTCAAGGCCATGATCCCGCCTTCGCCCTGGTTGTCGGCGCGCAGGACGAACATCATGTACTTGATCGACACGACCCAGATCAGCGACCAGAAAATGAGTGCCAGAATCCCCAGCACCCCGTCATGGTTGACCGGCACGCCGTAGCCGCCGGAAAACACTTCCTTGAGGGTGTACAACGGACTGGTACCGATATCGCCATAAACCACCCCGACTGCCGCGACCAGCATGCCGATCGGCTTCACCGCCGAATGCTCGGCGCCCGCAGCCTGACTACTTGCCTGACCCATCCACCACTCCTACTACCCAGACCCGGAATTCTTTGGAAGAAGCACTATGCTTTATCGTGCAGCATGCGCCGTTTTACTTCACGTTACAGACGTTTTGTTGACAGTAAAAAATCAGTAAAGCGTAACGGCGCGAAGCATAGCGCAGCACTCGTCGTATTTCCCTGCATAAAGCTGGTCAAGTGAGCGACTCATCGCTAGAATTGCGCACTTTTTGATCAGAGGCGCAGTTCAAGCGCCCGTCCGTCGGTTTTGCCCTGCCCGGCAAGCGGCGTCACAAAATACCGAGGTTAGACATGTCCACCACTCCTGCGCCGGCCAATCCAAAGGTTGGCTTCGTATCCCTGGGTTGCCCCAAAGCACTGGTCGACTCCGAGCGCATCCTTACCCAGTTGCGCATGGAAGGCTATGACGTGGTGTCCACCTACCAGGACGCCGACGTCGTGGTAGTCAACACTTGCGGCTTCATCGATTCGGCCAAGGCCGAGTCCCTGGAAGTAATCGGCGAAGCCATCAAGGAAAACGGCAAGGTCATCGTGACCGGCTGCATGGGCGTCGAAGAAGGCAACATTCGCAACGTACACCCGAGCGTGCTGGCCGTGACCGGTCCGCAGCAGTACGAGCAAGTGGTCAACGCCGTGCACGAAGTCGTGCCGCCACGCCAGGACCACAACCCGCTGATCGACCTGGTGCCACCTCAAGGCATCAAGCTGACCCCGCGCCACTACGCCTACCTGAAGATTTCCGAAGGCTGCAACCACAGCTGCAGCTTCTGCATCATCCCGTCGATGCGCGGCAAACTGGTCAGCCGTCCGGTGGGTGATGTGCTCGACGAGGCCCAGCGCCTGGTCAAGTCCGGCGTCAAGGAACTGCTGGTGATCTCTCAGGACACCAGCGCCTATGGCGTCGACGTGAAATACCGCACCGGATTCTGGAACGGCGCGCCGGTGAAAACCCGCATGACCGAACTCTGCGAAGCCCTGAGCACCCTCGGCGTCTGGGTTCGCCTGCACTACGTTTACCCGTATCCGCACGTTGACGAGCTGATCCCGCTGATGGCCGCCGGCAAGATCCTGCCGTACCTGGACATCCCGTTCCAGCACGCCAGCCCGAAAGTACTGAAGTCAATGAAACGCCCGGCCTTCGAAGACAAGACCCTGGCGCGCATCAAGAACTGGCGCGAAATCTGCCCGGACCTGATCATCCGTTCGACCTTCATCGTTGGTTTCCCGGGTGAAACCGAAGAAGACTTCCAGTACCTGCTGAACTGGCTGACCGAAGCCCAGCTCGACCGCGTCGGCTGCTTCCAGTACTCGCCGGTAGAAGGCGCACCGGCCAATGACCTGGACCTGGAAGTCGTCCCGGACGACGTCAAGCAGGACCGTTGGGAGCGCTTCATGGCGCACCAGCAGGCCATCAGCTCGGCGCGCTTGCAAATGCGCATCGGCCGTGAGATCGAAGTGCTGGTCGATGAAGTCGACGAGCAAGGCGCGGTAGGCCGCTGCTTCTTCGATGCCCCGGAAATCGACGGTAACGTATTCATCGACAACGGCAGCAACCTCAAGCCGGGCGACAAGGTCTGGTGCAAAGTGACCGACGCCGACGAATACGACCTGTGGGCTGAACAGATCTAAACGCAAAAAATACGCAAAGCCCCGCTCTCTTGACGAGATGCGGGGCTTTTTTACGGCTATCGTTTGAGGTTGAAAGGATTCCTATCAACCACTGCATAAAGAGGCAGACGGGCATGCGTCAGCATTCGGTCATCCATACGCCGAAACTCGGCGACTACGAAGAATTGACCCAGGTCTGGGAGGCCTCGGTACGCGCGACCCACGATTTTTTGCCGGACAGCTACATCGAACTGCTGAAAAACCTGGTGCTGACCCGCTACCTCGACTCGGTGATGCTGGTCTGTACCAAGGATTCCAGCCAACGCATCACCGGGTTCGCCGGCGTGGCGGCCGGCAAGATCGAAATGCTGTTCATCGACCCCGACCATCGCGGTCAGGGCTTGGGCAAGAAACTGCTGCACTATGCCCTGGAACACCTGAACGCCGATGAACTGGACGTCAACGAACAGAACCCGCAAGCCCTCGGCTTTTACTTCAAGCAGGGTTTCGAGGTCATCGGTCGCTCGGAAGTCGATGGCATGGGCCAGCCGTATCCGCTGCTGCACATGCGTTTGCGCCAGCCCCAAAAGCTGACGCGCAACGGCTGATACATGCAAAACCTGTAGGAGCTGGCTTGCCGGCGATAGCATCACCTCGGTGCAACTGACAGACAGTGTTGCCTGCATCGCTGGCAAGCCAGCGCCTACAAAAAGCGCTGCGGTGTAAATGGAACCGCGATTAACCGGCGCCAGGCAGGTACAATGCCCACCCCCTTTTTGTTACGGCCCTGACATGACTGACCCGATTCGTCTCTCCAAACGCCTCATCGAACTCGTCGGCTGTTCCCGTCGGGAGGCTGAGCTGTTCATCGAGGGCGGCTGGGTCACCGTCGACGGCGAAGTCATCGACGAGCCGCAATTCAAGGTCGACACCCAGAAAGTCGAGCTTGATCCAGAAGCCAAGGCCACCGCGCCGGAACCGGTGACCCTCCTGCTCAATGTGCCCGCCGGCATGGACGCAGACACCGCCATGGCCACTCTCGGCGCCGAGACCCTGAGCGAAGAACACCGCTACGGCAAGCGCCCGTTGCGCGGGCACTTCCTGCGCCTGACCGCCAGCACCGACCTGCAGGCCAATGCCAGCGGCCTGCTGGTGTTCACCCAGGACTGGAAAATCCTGCGCAAACTCACTGCCGACTCCAGCAAGATAGAGCAAGAGTACGTAGTCGAGGTTGAGGGCGAGATGCTGGCTCACGGCTTGAACCGCCTGAACCACGGCCTGACCTACAAGGGCAAGGAATTGCCGGCGGTCAAGGCCAGCTGGCAGAACGAAAACCGTCTGCGCTTTGCAATGAAGAACCCGCAGCCGGGCATCATCGCCCTGCTTTGCCAGGCGGTCGGCCTGAAGGTCGTCGCTATCCGTCGCATCCGCATCGGCGGCGTGTCCATCGGCAAAGTGCCGGTGGGGCAATGGCGCTACCTGTCCGGCAAAGAGAAGTTCTAAGGCTTTTCTCGCCGCCACACATTTCGGCGCCGCGCTTGGCCGCGACGCCCACAGCTGATTATCAGGACTGCACACATGATTCATAACGACGTACTGCGCAGCGTGCGCTACATGCTCGACATCAGCGACAAGAAAGTCATCGAGATCATCAAGCTCGGCGGCATGGACGTGACCCTGGCAGACCTGCTGACGTACCTCGACAAAAAAGAGGAAGACGAGGAAGGCTTCGTACGTTGCCCGGACGAAGTCATGGCGCATTTCCTCGACGGCCTGGTGATCTTCAAGCGCGGCAAGGACGAAAGCCGTCCACCGCAGCCGATCGAGGTGCCGGTGACCAACAACATCATCCTGAAAAAGCTGCGGGTGGCGTTCGAGCTGAAGGAAGACGACATGCACGCGATCCTCAAGGCCGCCGAGTTCCCGGTATCCAAGCCTGAGCTGAGCGCGCTGTTCCGCAAGTTCGGCCACACCAACTATCGCCCGTGCGGCGACCAGTTGCTGCGTAACTTCCTCAAGGGCCTGACCCTGCGCGTTCGCCCGCAGTAAACCGTTCCCTGTAGGAGCGAGCTTGCTCGCGATGGATTCGAAAACGCCGCGATTATCCAGCAAGCATGCGTTATCGTTATCGACCATCGCGAGCAAGCTCGCTCCTACAAGGCCGAATGGCCTTCCATTCCGCGCAAAAATAGTGGCTCCGCTTCTGGCGGCTGACGACTAGGGTGTAAAGACCTCAGCTTTCAGGATTCGCCATGCATCCCTATTTTTCCCTGCAAGGCCGCACCGCCCTGGTGACCGGCGGCACCCGTGGTATCGGCAAAATGATCGCCAAGGCCTACGTCGAGGCCGGCGCCACCGTGTACGTCTGTGCCCGCGACGCCGAAGCCTGCCAGCAAACCGCCGACGAACTCGGAGCGCTTGGACACTGCCACGCCATGGCGGCCAACCTCGCCACCGAAGACGGTGTCCTGCAACTGGCCAGGCGCCTGGGCGAGCAGATCTCCCATCTGGACATACTGGTGAACAACGCCGGTACCACCTGGGGCGCACCACTGGAGAGCTACCCGATCAAGGGTTGGGAGAAAGTCATGCAGCTCAACGTGACGTCGGTGTTCAACTGCATCCAGCAATTCCTGCCCCTGCTGCGCAAGGCCGGCTCGGCAGCCAACCCGGCGCGCATCATCAACATTGGTTCGGTGGCAGGGATTTCATCCTTCGGCGAACAGGCGTATGCCTACGGGCCGAGCAAGGCGGCGTTGCATCAACTGTCGAGGATTCTGGCGCGGGAACTGGTGAGCCAGCACATCAACGTCAATGTGATCGCCCCGGGACGCTTTCCGAGCAAGATGACCCAGCACATTGGCAATGATGAACAGGCATTGGCGCAGGATACGGCGTTGATCCCGATGAAGCGCTGGGGTCGCGAGGAAGAGATGGCGGCACTGGCGATCAGTCTGGCGAGTACGGCGGGAGCCTACATGACTGGAAATATCATTCCGCTGGATGGTGGATTCAGTCTGTAGATTGGCGGCGCGGCCTTCGCAAGCCCGCTCCCACAAGGTTTTGTGGTCTGCCCAAATCCTGTGGGAGCGGGCCTGCTCGCGAAGAGGCCGGGACAGTCACGACCAGACTTGAAGCCCGCCGGGTTATCATGCCCACCCTCATCTCGCCCCGACCCCAGATCATGACCTACAGCGTTTCCCCCATCGGCTTCGTGCGCTCCTGCTTCAAGGAGAAATTCGCCATTCCGCGCCAGCCGCAACTGGCCCCGGCCGCCCGTGGCGTGCTGGAACTGTTGGCACCGTTCGATCAAGGGGACGCAGTGCAGGGCCTGGAGCAAGTTAGCCATGTGTGGCTGCTGTTCCTGTTCCACCAGGCGCTGGAAGAAAAACCTCGCTTGAAGGTCCGCCCGCCGCGCCTGGGCGGCAATAAATCCATGGGCGTGTTTGCCACTCGCGCAACCCACCGCCCCAATGGCATCGGGCAGTCAGTGGTGAAACTGGACAAGGTCGAAGCCAATCGCTTGTGGATCTCCGGCATCGACCTACTGGATGGCACGCCGATTCTCGATATCAAACCCTACGTGCCCTACGCCGACATCATCGATACAGCCTCCAATAACATCGCCAGCGCCGCGCCGCAGCTGATCCCCGTGCAGTGGACGGATGCAGCGCTGCAACAGGCTCACGGGCATGCCCAGCGCCTGCAAGAGCCTTTGGTTGAGCTGATCGAGCAATGCCTGGCGCAGGATCCACGCCCGGCCTATCAAACGCCTGCACCGGAGCGGGAATACGGCGCGCAGTTTTGGGATCTGGATGTACGCTGGCATTACCCGACACCGGAGCTGATCCGCGTGCTGGAAGTTGTCCCGGTAAAATAACCCCGGAAACGAAAAAGCCCGCGTCACCGTCTCAGGTCACGCGGGCTTTTCTTTGCGCTACGCATCTACTGTAGGAGCTGGCTTGCCAGCGATGAACTCGAATACACCGCGTTTACCCGGTAAACACTCGTTATCGTTGACGACCATCGCGAGCAATCGAGCGTCGACCGGCTGCTCCTACAGGTGACTTGCGGTCACTTCTCGACGAACGCTCGCTCGATCAGGTAATCACCTGGCTCGCGCATCCGTGGCGAAACCTTCAGGCCGAAGCTGTTCAACACTTCGCTGGTCTCGTCGAGCATGCTCGGGCTGCCGCACAGCATGGCGCGGTCGTCCTGCGGGTTGATCGGTGGCAGGCCGATGTCGCTAAACAGCTTGCCGCTGCGCATCAGGTCGGTCAGGCGACCTTCGTTCTCGAACGGCTCGCGGGTCACGGTCGGGTAGTAGATCAACTTGTCACGCAGCGCATCGCCGAAGAATTCGTTCTGCGGCAGGTGCTCGGTGATGAACTCGCGGTAAGCGACTTCGTTGACGTAACGCACGCCGTGGCACAGGATCACTTTTTCGAAACGCTCGTAGGTTTCCGGGTCCTGGATGACGCTCATGAATGGCGCCAGACCGGTACCGGTGCTGAGCAGGTACAAATGTTTGCCAGGCTTCAAGTCATCCAGTACCAGCGTGCCGGTAGGCTTCTTGCTGATGATGATCTCGTCGCCTTCCTTCAGATGCTGCAACTGCGAAGTCAGCGGACCATCAGGCACCTTGATGCTGAAAAACTCGAGATGCTCTTCCCAGTTCGGGCTGGCAATCGAGTAAGCGCGCATAAGCGGGCGGCCATTGGGCTGTTGCAGGCCGATCATCACGAACTGACCGTTCTCGAAGCGCAGGCCCGGATCACGGGTGCACTTGAAGCTGAACAGAGTGTCGTTCCAGTGGTGAACACTGAGGACACGCTCGTGGTTCATGTTGCTCATGTACGTGGGACTCCTGGGAATATTGTCTGCGCCTGCTCTGCGCGCGCTCTACGAAAGAGAGCTGAGCTCTGCGCAATTGCATCGCATTCTAAAGGCAGAGACAATATCTGTTAAATGGATTATTAAGATAAGGGTTATCGGTTATATCGATATGCGATTTACTCTCCGTCAACTTCAAGTATTCGTCGCCGTCGCCCAGCAGGAAAGCGTATCCCGTGCTGCGGGCCTGCTCAACCTCTCGCAATCGGCAGCGAGCACCTCGATCACCGAGCTGGAACGACAGTGTAGCTGCCAGCTGTTCGACCGCGCCGGCAAACGCCTGAGCCTCAACGCGCTCGGCAAACAGCTGCTGCCCCAGGCGGTGGCCTTGCTGGACCAGGCCAAGGAGATCGAAGACCTGCTCAACGGCAAGTCGGGGTTCGGCTCGCTGGCCGTGGGCGCGACCCTGACCATCGGCAATTACCTGGCCACCCTGCTGATCGGCAGCTTCATGCAGCGCCACCCGGAAAGCCAGGTGAAACTGCACGTGCAGAACACTGCCAATATCGTGCAACAAGTGGCCCACTATGAAATTGATCTGGGTCTAATCGAAGGCGACTGCAGCCACCCGGACATCGAAGTACAAAGCTGGGTCGAGGACGAACTGGTGGTGTTTTGCGCCCCTCAGCATCCGCTGGCCAAGCGCGGCACGGCGACCATGGACGAGTTGAGTCACGAAGCATGGATCTTGCGCGAACAGGGCTCCGGCACGCGGTTGACCTTCGATCAAGCCATGCGCCATCACCGTTCTTCTTTAAATATCCGCCTGGAGCTTGAGCACACCGAAGCGATCAAGCGCGCGGTGGAGTCAGGTCTGGGGATCGGCTGCATTTCCAGGCTGGCTTTGCGCGACGCCTTCCGCCGCGGCAGCCTGGTGCCTGTCGAGACACCGGATCTGGATCTGGCGCGACAGTTTTACTTCATCTGGCATAAACAGAAATATCAGACCTCGGCGATGCGCGAGTTCCTCGACCTGTGCCGCGCCTTCACCGCCGGGGTTCAGCGCAGCGACGAGATCGTGCTGCCGACGATCGCTTAGAGCAGAATCACTGCCCACACCAGGGCAATCATGCTCAATGCCACGAACTGGGCGGCACTGCCCATGTCCTTGGCGTTCTTGGACAGCGGGTGCCGCTCAAGGGAAATGCGGTCGATGGCCGCTTCCACTGCCGAGTTGAGCAACTCGACGATCAACGCCAGCATGCAGACCGCGATCAACAACGCCTGTTCAACCCGGCTGACATTCAGGAAGAACGACAAGGGAATCAGGATGACGTTGAGCAATACCAGTTGCCGAAAGGCGGCTTCACCGGTGAAGGCTGCGCGCAGGCCGTCCAGCGAATAACCGGAGGCATTGAGAATACGTTTCAGGCCGGTCTGGCCTTTGAAAGGTGACATAGAGTGGGCAACTGACAAAGAAGAAGTGGGAAAGCTAGTTCAACCAAAGTCAAAAAAGCGTGAAGTTGCCAGCCTTTAATGGCTGGAGATTGACTCAAGTTGTTGCAAGAGAAGCGCGGCCTGGGTCCGGGTCCGTACATTCAGTTTACGGAAAATCGCGGTCACATGCGCTTTGATCGTCGCCTCGGAAACACTCAGCTCGTAGGCGATCTGTTTGTTCAGCAGACCTTCGCAAACCATGGTCAGCACCCGGAACTGCTGCGGAGTCAGGCTGGCAAGACCTTCGCTGGCCGCCTTGGCCTCTGCCGAAACGCTGACCGCTTCGAACGCCTGCGGTGGCCAGAACACGTCGCCATCAAGGACCGCACGCACGGCTTTCTGGATCACACTCAAGTCGCTGGATTTGGGAATGAAGCCACTGGCACCGAATTCACGAGACTTGACCATGATGGTCGGCTCTTCCTGGGCCGAGACCATGACCACCGGGATCTGCGGATACTGACCGCGCAGCAGGACCAGTCCGGAAAACCCGTAGGCCCCCGGCATGTTCAGATCCAGCAGGACCAGATCCCAATCGGATTTTTCCGTCAGGCGAACTTCCAGTTCGGCGATGCTCGCCACTTCCACCAGGCGGACATCCGGGCCGAGGCCCAGGGTCAGCGCTTGATGCAAGGCACTGCGAAAAAGTGGGTGGTCATCGGCAATCAGGATTTCGTATGTGGCCATCTTTCAAATGATCCTGTTTTTCATGGGACGCCCGATGCATTCGGACCTCGCCAAAATGACTCAAGGCACAGCCACCAAGCTGCACTGAAAAGGTACGCTCAACGCAAAAAAACGCGTTGTAACCTCTGGCCGCACCCTAATCGGCGCCAAGCATGCCCAGCGAATCCGGGGTGGTCAAGCAGCATGGCCGGGACACTTTATTGCAGTATGCGCGACAATCAGTCCACCAATGGGGTGACCGACTGGACATAGGGCTTCAGCTCGGCATGAGCCGGGGTCGAAACGTTCATGTCCAACTGATGTTTGGCATCGAGGTAATGCTGGCTGAACACGTCGAAGTAGGCATCCAGCGCCGAGGCTGCCGCCTCATCGCCTGCAAGATCGAGACACAGCGCCGCCACTTCCGCCGTACACAGGTGCTCGCTGCGGGTCGAGCGGCGCAAGCGGTAACGAGAGAGTTTCTCTGGGAGCAGGCTGAGGATCGGCAATCGGTCGAAATAGGGACTCTTGCGAAAGATTTTCCGCGCTTCAGTCCAGGTCGCGTCCAACAGAATGAACAACGGGCGCTTCGTGCCGTCGACATCCACACTGTTAGTCACGCGCTCAGGCTCGACGTACTCCCCCGGAAACACCAGGTAGGGCTGCCATTGCGGGTCGGACAACAACGCCAGCAACTTCGGATCGACCTCGGTGCGGGACCAGATGAAGGCATGGTTGTCAGGTACCACATCGGCGATCAGCCAACCGGTGTTGCTCGGTTTGAAGACTTCCTTGTTGGTCATGATCAGGCATACGCCGGAGCGGGTCGCGACCTGCGGACGCCATGCGCACAGGCAGTGGCTCTCTATCACTCGGCAATCACGGCAACGCGGCGCACGCCAGCCGCGGGCCTGAATCGGCTTGATGCCCTCCTCCTCGCGTTGATCGCGCAAGCGGGCTACGGCATTCAAGGCAAAGCGCGCGGGGGTATGGCTCATAGCGGGCAACGCCCACAGAGAAGGGAACTCGACACGAAAAACACTCGACAGGGTAAAAAGTGCCAGCAGTTTACCAGACCGTCCGGTGCAAGCCTGTACCGTCCAGCCCGCCTCCCCTATAATTCGCCGCCACTGAACGCACAGTCACGTGACGGGTCAAAACCCCATCACTGAACCAGGAGAGTTTCATGCTGCGCCTTATCGTTCCTACCGCGGCCATTTTGCTGGCGTCGTCCCTCAACGCTCAGGCCGCGTCCTTGAAAGACACGGAACTGAACAAAATGCTGCAAAACGTCGCCACCCAGAGCAGCGTCGGCACTCCACGAGCGATCAACGAAGACATACTCGATCAAGGCTACACCGTTGAAGGCAAACAGCTGATCAACCATCTGAGCGTGCAGAGCAGCCACGCCGACAAGATGCGCGCCGACCCAAAAGCCGTGTACTTCCAGCTGGGAGCTTCCGTCTGCAGAAACGAAGGGTTTCGCAAGCTGATGGCCAAGGGCGCGATCATGCGTTACGACTTCACCGAGGTAAAAACCAACCGTCCGGTCGGTTCCGCAAGCTTCCAGGAATCGGATTGCCTGCAACCGGCCAAGAAGAAAAAGTAATCACCGGGAATTGGCGCGTCGTTGTTCATCTTCGGCGCGCAATTCTGCCAGCAGCGCCTGCAGGTAATGCGAGCGACGTTCACCGCCACGCAATCGCCGGCAGCACTCCTCTTCGAGACTCAAATGATGGGTCTCGGCTGATGACTCCAGCAATCGATACAGCTGCGTATCGATCTCCAGAACGACTCTGGCCATGGTTTCCCGCCTCCCTGCACTTCACTCGTGTTTGAGCGATAAATCCTTAAAACGCATGTACCGTGCGCCCCGCCGTAGACGCAAAGTTGTCGTGTGACACCTGTAACTTAGTAAATCAGAGTGCAGCACATGCGACGGACGTTCAGACGAGTGGTGAAAGCACCTTGCAAATCGTCAATAAGCGGTTGCCAGGAAAGACTTTGTGGCGCAATGATCAAGGCAGCGAAAATCACTGTGAAGGTCTAGATTTCAGGGTAACCACGTACACTTTTTCAGGGCTGGAAAGGGGCTGGCCGTCGCTTGTCGTGTTATGCGAACGTTTCTTTCATTCAAGGAAAAACAGAGCCTGTTTGGATGATCCGATGTCTTTCGGGTCAAGTAGATCGCCCAGGCATGGGCCAGGGCAGACAGCGACACATGGAGTGTCGTGGCACCGACGTACGTTGTCGGGCCGAGGGTTCTGTGCAGAAGGAGAAGTTGAATGCCTTACCAACCGAATGACCTCCTGAGCCGTCATTTTGAAGAAAGCGGCCACGACCTCATCAGCAAGGTCGAAGAACAACTCAAGCTGATTTCACCCAACAGCCCGAACATCCCGATCTACCGCGACATGATCCTGACCGTGCTGCGTATGGCCCAGGAAGACCACAACCGCTGGAATGCCAAAATCACCCTGCAAGCCCTGCGCGAACTGGAACAGGCTTTCCGCGTGCTCGAACAATTCAAGGGCCGACGCAAGGTCACTGTTTTCGGCTCGGCCCGCACCCCCATGGAACATCCGCTCTACAGCATGGCCCGGGAGCTCGGTGCTGCGCTGGCGCGCTCGGACATGATGGTCATTACCGGCGCCGGTGGCGGCATCATGGCCGCCGCCCACGAGGGAGCCGGCCTGACACACAGCCTGGGGTTCAACATCACCCTGCCTTTCGAGCAGCATGCCAACCCCACTGTCGATGGCACGACCAACCTGCTGCCCTTCCACTTCTTCTTCACCCGCAAGCTGTTCTTCGTCAAGGAAGCCGACGCCCTGGTGCTGTGCCCGGGTGGCTTCGGTACCCTGGATGAAGCGCTGGAAGTGCTGACTCTGATCCAGACCGGCAAGAGCCCATTGGTGCCGGTAGTGCTACTGGACACGCCGGGCGGCAAATTCTGGCAAGGCGCACTGGAGTTCATTCATCAGCAACTGGAGGAAAACCACTACATCCTGCCCACTGACATGAAGCTGGTGAAACTGGTCTACAACGTCGAAGAAGCGGTAGAGCACATCAACCAGTTCTACAGCAACTTCCACTCCAGTCGCTGGCTCAAGCACCAGTTCCTGATTCGCATGAACCACACACTCAGCGACCACGCACTCGAACATATGCAGGAAGCTTTCGCCGACCTTTGCCTGAGCGATCACTTCCATCAGCATGTCTACAGCGGTGAAGAACACAATGAAGCCGAGTTCAGCCATCTGGCGCGACTAGTCTTCAACTTCAACGCCCGCAATCACGGCCGCCTGCGCGAGCTTGTGGACTACATCAACCTGCCGGAAAACTGGGCACAATCAAAACCCCTGGTGCAACAGCGCACGCGGGAGACGTCAAAGGTGACGTGAGGCATAAAAAAACGGCCCGCTATCGAAATAGCGGGCCGTTTCAGTTCAATCGTCCATCCCTCGCCCGCTGAACAGGCGGTTGATCATTTCCATGGAGTATCCCCGATACGCCAGGAACCTGCCCTGCTTGGCTCGCTCCCGGACGTCCGCCGGCAATTGCCCGGAGAACTTGCGTCGCCAGGTATCGGCCAGTTGCTCCTGCCAGTCGATACCGCTCTCACGCAGGGCGAGTTCAATATCGCTGCGCTGCAAGCCACGCTGGCCCAGCTCTTCACGAATGCGTAAAGGACCGTAACCGGAACGGGCGCGGTAGGAAACGAAACTTTCGAGATAACGGGTTTCGGACAACAACCCCTCTTCCGTCAACCGGTCGAGTGCTGTTTCGATCATTTCAGGGAGGGCGCCGCGCTGACGCAGTTTACGCGTCAGCTCGACACGACCGTGCTCGCGTCGAGCGAGCAGGTCCATTGCGGTTCGCCGCACCGCGACGAGTGTATCGAGTACGACGGTCATCGCTTCGATCAGATATCAGCGTCAGCCAGGTCGTCTTCGGTCTCTTTGACCGCAGAAGCTTTGGCGTCTGCCACCGACGAAGGCGACAGCAGCTTGTCACGCAGTTGTTTCTCCAGCTTTGCCGCGACTTCCGGATTGTCTGCCAGGAACTTGGCAGAGTTGGCCTTGCCCTGACCGATCTTGGTGCCTTCATAGGCATACCAGGCGCCGGACTTCTCTACGAAACCGTGCAGAACACCAAGGTCGATCATCTCACCGTTGAGGTAGATGCCCTTGCCGTAAAGAATCTGGAACTCGGCCTGACGGAACGGCGAAGCCACCTTGTTCTTCACAACCTTGACGCGGGTTTCGCTACCGACGACTTCATCACCTTCTTTCACCGCGCCAGTACGACGGATATCCAGACGAACAGATGCGTAGAACTTCAGTGCGTTACCACCGGTGGTGGTTTCCGGGCTACCGAACATCACACCGATTTTCATGCGGATCTGGTTGATGAAGATCACCAGGCAGTTGGCGTTCTTGATGTTACCGGTGATTTTACGCAGCGCCTGGGACATCAGACGGGCTTGCAGGCCCACGTGCATGTCACCCATTTCGCCTTCGATTTCAGCCTTTGGCACCAGGGCGGCCACGGAGTCGACGATGATCACGTCAACCGCGTTGGAACGCACCAGCATGTCGGTGATTTCCAGGGCCTGCTCGCCGGTGTCCGGCTGGGAAACCAGCAGGTCGTCGACATTGACACCCAGCTTACCGGCGTACTCAGGGTCGAGGGCGTGTTCGGCGTCGACGAATGCGCAGGTCGCGCCGGCTTTTTGAGCCTGAGCGATCACGGACAAGGTCAGCGTGGTTTTACCGGAAGACTCAGGACCGTAGATTTCAACAATACGGCCTTTTGGCAGACCGCCGATGCCGAGAGCGATGTCCAGACCCAGAGAGCCAGTGGAGATGGCCGGGATCGCCTGACGGTCCTGATCGCCCATACGCATTACGGCACCCTTGCCGAATTGACGTTCGATCTGACCCAGGGCCGCAGCCAAGGCTTTCTTCTTGTTGTCGTCCATTAAAGTCCTCACGTAATCAATAAGGCCTGACGGCCAACACCTGTATAAGTAGCCAGTATTATTCCACAGCGATTCCGGATCGCCTACCCCTGATTTGAGATTTCTGCCGCGGTATGCCGCAGCAGCCCCTCTAGCGCGGCCTTCACCGTTTGTCGGCGCACCTCGTCGCGGTCACCGGCGAAGTGTTGCACCTCGCTGAACACTCGCTCGCCCACACCCCAGGCCAACCATACCGTGCCCACTGGCTTGCTCGGCGAACCACCGTCCGGCCCGGCCACGCCGCTGACCGCCACGGAAAAATACGCGCGACTTTTCTCCTGCGCGCCCTTGGCCATCGCTTCGACCACCTCGTGACTGACCGCCCCCACCTTGGTGAACAACTCCACCGGGACATCCAGTTGCAGGTTCTTCTGCAGATTGGAGTAGGTGACATAACCAGCCTCGAACCACGCCGAGCTGCCCGGAATTCGTGTGATCGCCTCGGCGATCCCGCCTCCCGTACAGGACTCGGCCGTGGAAACATGGGCATTGAGAATCTGCAATTGCCTGCCAAGGTCAGCGGCGAGCTGGGTGATTACTTTCACAGTCATCTCCTGATGGGGCGGTATGGGTTAACCGTACACGAGCAGACCACACTTGCAAGCGACTGGAGTGATCAAAATGCAAAGAACCAGAGGCTCTGGAAAAGGCCTGTCGGGGAATCAATCTTGGACGTCACCGGACAGGGCATTACCGATCCCCAGGCGCTTGGCTGCCCAACGTTCATATAACCCGAGAACTACGTCTGTCCCGGCCATCGCCGCTAAACATCCACCCGCACAAGCAGCCCAAATGGAAACATTGGCGGCATGCAGCAGCATGATGGCCGAGGCGCCGCAGATCATGCTTGAGCCAGACCGCAGGCACAGGCGCCGGACAAGGGGCCAGCCACGAACGCCGTCTTTGTCGGCACGCCACATTTCACCGGCAACACCACCGAGAGCTGGCAAGAGAATGAGCAGCCAAAGAGGCATGTCCAGCAACGCATATTGCTCAGCGGTCATTTCATGCCTCCTTGAGTGAACGGTCACACCGCGGTCTTGAATGAACAAGCAGCGAGAGTATGCATCAATGCATAATTAGTCAATGCACAAACGCATCAAAAAAGACAATCCAATGCTTTCAGCACACGAAAAAAAAAACCCGCTCGACAAGCGGGTTTTATCTGAACGCGAGGGTATTAACGGGCGTACATACCCCACCAGAAGACATGCCCGAGGATAACAATCGGCTCCTCCTGGATGTCCTGAAAGGTGTAATCTTCGTCCGGATGTTCGTCACGATTGAAGCTGCGCAGGCGAATCCCGGTCGGCAGGCGATACAGCTGCTTCACCCGCAATTGGCCATTGTGATTGATTGCATAAAGGTCCCCGTCAACGATATCGCCAATGCCGCACTTGCCGGCATTGACCCCGACCGTGGCGCCATCGCGCAGTACCGGCAACATGCTGTTGCCCCGCACTGTCACGCATTTTGCCTGGTCGAACTGCACGCCATTATGACGCAGGCTACGCTTTCCGAAGCGCAGGATAGAGCGCTCGCTCTCCTCGATAACAAATCTTCCCGACCCTGCGGCCAACTCAACCTCGCGAAGAAAAGGAACCGACACCTCATCATCTTCGACAGGGGTATCGTCATCCCACAGACTTATATCCTTGAGTTCAGAATGGATCTGGGCACGCCCTGCATTGGTGGTGAGCGTGACGTCTGCGCGACCTCGCAACTGGTCGGTGCTCACGGAAAAATAGTCGGCAATTTTCGAAATGTGCCTATCTGAAGGATCGACGATCTTCCCGCTGAGAATGCGCGAGAGCGTGGATTGAGGCACGCCGGTACGACGGTGAAGCTCCGTGGGGGAGATCCCGTGCTGATCGAGCAATGCTCTTAAGACAGTTGATACGTTGCGTTTTTGCATAACACGCATAGTGCTTGTTCTTTTCGAAGAAGACAAATGCCGAATTGCATAATCGATGCATAACATGATTTGGGCATCGTAAAAGATGTCGCCCGACCGTGGTGCCTGCGTCAGGTAGAGCGCCCATGGTAACCTTGCGCCCATCGCGGAAAAGCCCGTCCATTGCCCCGCTTTTGCCCCACCTCCTTCAACGAGCTTCCTGACAATCCGATGAATAAAGCCGTCTCCGACCTGTCCTCCCACACCCCCATGATGCAGCAGTACTGGCGCCTGAAAAACCAGCACCCGGACCAGTTGATGTTCTACCGCATGGGCGACTTCTACGAGATCTTCTACGAAGACGCGAAGAAGGCCGCGAAGTTGCTCGACATCACGCTGACCGCCCGCGGGCAGTCGGCCGGGCAGGCAATTCCGATGTGCGGGATTCCTTACCATGCCGCCGAGGGTTACCTGGCAAAATTGGTGAAGCTGGGCGAGTCGGTGGTGATCTGCGAGCAGGTCGGCGACCCGGCCACCAGCAAAGGGCCGGTGGAGCGGCAGGTCGTGCGCATCATCACGCCGGGCACCGTGAGTGACGAGGCGCTGCTGGATGAGCGTCGCGACAACCTGATCGCCGCCGTTTTGGGTGATGAGCGCCTGTTTGGTCTGGCGGTACTGGACATCACCAGCGGCAACTTCAGCGTGCTGGAAATCAAGGGTTGGGAAAACCTGTTGGCGGAACTGGAGCGGGTCAACCCGGTGGAACTGCTGATCCCGGATGACTGGCCCAAGGATCTGCCGGCGGAAAAGCGCCGCGGTGTGCGTCGCCGTGCGCCGTGGGATTTCGAACGCGATTCGGCGCTCAAAAGCCTGTGCCAGCAATTCTCGACCCAGGATCTCAAGGGCTTTGGATGCGAAAACCTGACCCTGGCGATCGGCGCCGCCGGCTGCCTGCTGGCCTACGCCAAGGAAACCCAACGGACCGCCCTGCCCCATTTGCGCAGCCTGCGTCATGAGCGCCTGGACGACACCGTGGTGCTTGATGGCGCCAGTCGTCGCAACCTGGAACTCGATACCAACTTGGCCGGGGGCCGCGACAACACCCTGCAATCGGTGGTGGACCGCTGCCAGACCGCCATGGGCAGCCGCCTGCTGACCCGCTGGCTGAATCGCCCGTTACGGGATTTGACGGTGCTGTTGGCGCGCCAGACTTCGATCACTTGCCTGCTCGACGGTTACCGCTTTGAAAGACTGCAACCGCAGCTCAAGGAGATCGGCGACATCGAGCGGATTCTTGCGCGGATCGGCCTGCGCAATGCCCGTCCGCGCGACCTCGCCCGTTTGCGTGACGCCCTGGGCGCACTGCCCGAACTGCAAGTGGCAATGACGGAGCTCGAAGCCCCACACCTCCAGCAACTCGCCACCATCACCAGCACCTACCCGGAACTGGCGGCACTCCTGGAAAAAGCAATCATCGACAACCCGCCCGCAGTCATTCGTGACGGCGGCGTGCTGAAAACCGGCTACGACAGCGAACTCGACGAGTTGCAGTCGCTCAGCGAAAACGCCGGGCAATTCCTGATCGACCTCGAAGCACGGGAAAAGGCCCGCACTGGCCTGTCGCACTTGAAGGTCGGTTACAACCGCATCCACGGTTACTTCATCGAACTGCCAAGCAAGCAGGCGGAATCGGCACCTGCCGACTATGTTCGCCGCCAGACGCTCAAAGGCGCCGAGCGCTTCATTACACCGGAACTCAAGGCGTTCGAAGACAAGGCTTTGTCAGCCAAGAGCCGCGCCCTGGCCCGCGAGAAGATGCTTTATGAAGCGCTGCTCGAAGACCTGATCAGCCAACTGCCACCACTGCAGGACACCGCCGGCGCCCTCGCCGAACTGGACGTCTTGAGCAACCTGGCCGAACGTGCGCTGAACCTCGACCTGAACTGCCCACGCTTCGTCAGCGAACCGTGCATGCGCATCAGCCAGGGCCGCCACCCGGTGGTCGAGCAAGTGCTGACCACGCCATTCGTGGCCAACGACCTGAGTCTGGACGACAACACGCGCATGCTGGTAATCACCGGTCCGAACATGGGCGGTAAATCCACCTACATGCGTCAGACCGCATTGATTGTGCTCCTGGCTCATATCGGCAGCTTCGTACCGGCAGCCAGTTGCGAACTGTCGCTGGTCGACCGCATCTTTACCCGGATCGGTTCAAGCGATGACCTGGCCGGTGGGCGTTCCACTTTTATGGTGGAGATGAGTGAAACCGCGAACATTCTGCACAACGCCACCGAGCGCAGCCTGGTGCTGATGGACGAAGTCGGGCGCGGTACCAGCACCTTCGACGGTCTGTCGCTGGCATGGGCGGCGGCCGAGCGCCTGGCGCATCTGCGTGCCTACACGCTGTTCGCCACCCACTATTTCGAACTGACTGTCCTGCCGGAGGCCCAGCCGCTGGTAGCCAACGTGCATCTCAACGCCACCGAGCACAACGAGCGCATCGTGTTCCTGCACCACGTGCTGCCCGGACCTGCCAGCCAGAGTTACGGACTGGCCGTTGCGCAGTTGGCAGGCGTACCGAGTGAAGTGATCACCCGTGCCCGGGAGCATTTGAGCCGTCTGGAAGACACCGCCCTGCCCCATGAGGTGCCTGCGCCCGCCAAGGGCAAACCGGCTGCTCCGCAGCAAAGCGACATGTTTGCCAGCCTGCCGCATCCGGTGCTGGAAGACCTGGCCAAACTTGATCTGGATGACATGACGCCACGTCGTGCTCTCGAAATGCTCTATACACTAAAGACACGGATCTAACGCAGCGGCTTGCAAGCTGTTAGAATCTCGCGCGGTTTGGGATGCTGCTGGCTAATAGCCTGGCCAGCAGACTATCGCTCCCGAACCTGGCGACCCCTACGAGAAGGGGCGCAGCAAGCCGCGCCTGAGGAGAAAATTAGAAATGACCTTCGTCGTCACCGACAACTGCATCAAGTGCAAGTACACCGACTGCGTAGAAGTCTGTCCGGTGGACTGCTTTTACGAAGGCCCGAATTTCCTGGTGATTCACCCGGATGAGTGCATCGATTGCGCGCTGTGCGAACCTGAATGCCCTGCCGTGGCTATCTTCTCCGAAGATGAGGTTCCTGCCGGCATGGAAAACTTCATCGAGCTGAACGCTGAGTTGGCCGATATCTGGCCGAACATCACCGAACGCAAAGATCCAATGCCTGATTCCGCAGAATGGGATGGCAAGCCAGGCAAGATCGCAGATCTCGAACGCTGATTACCCCCGCGTTCGCGAAAAAGGCCCCACAAGGGCCTTTTTGCTTTTCTGCGGGTAAAAAAAAGGGGCGGTTTGACCCGCCCACATTTTTTCCCTATTCCCTGTGTTCCTTTTCATCATCCTGATGAATCGCATCCTGCGATGTCCATTCCCCTTCATCCTTGAAGGGTGCGTCTATCCGTCGACACCAGCTGAATACTAGAGTTTTTCCCCACACGATCAATCGCCCTTTGGCGCAAAATCTAACTGTCACATCTCATCAACAATAAAAAATAGCCATATAAATCATAAAGATGCAGACAAAAAACGCACAACATGGGCGACTGGCAGGGTGTAAAAATAACGAACACCTACGCAAGAGTAAGCCAAGGCTTACAGCAGGAAACCAATATTGCGAGCTGACCCGTACCAGAGCCCAGGTAACAAAAAACCCCGAACCAGTCGGGGTTTTTTTGCCATCGCCGCGAGCGCCTTACTGGAACAGCGACTCACTCGACAGACCATTTTTTTCCAGGATCTCGCGCAGCCGCTTCAAGCCTTCCACCTGAATCTGTCTGACCCGTTCACGGGTCAGGCCGATTTCCAGGCCTACGTCTTCAAGGGTGCTGCTTTCATGACCGCGCAGGCCGAAGCGGCGTACAACCACCTCGCGTTGCTTGTCGGTCAACTCCGAGAGCCACTGATCGATGCTCTGGGACAGGTCGTCGTCCTGCAACAGTTCGCATGGATCGGTTGGGCGGTCGTCAGTCAGGGTATCAAGCAGGGTTTTATCCGAATCCGGACCCAGCGAGACGTCGACCGAAGAAACCCGCTCGTTAAGACCGAGCATGCGCTTGACCTCTCCCACCGGCTTTTCCAGCAGGTTGGCGATTTCTTCGGGTGAGGGTTCATGGTCGAGTTTTTGCGTCAGCTCTCGAGCAGCCCGCAGGTACACGTTCAGCTCTTTGACCACATGGATCGGCAACCGGATCGTCCGGGTCTGATTCATGATTGCGCGTTCGATGGTCTGGCGAATCCACCAGGTCGCGTAGGTCGAGAAGCGGAAACCGCGTTCCGGATCGAACTTCTCCACCGCCCGGATCAAGCCGAGGTTGCCCTCTTCGATTAAGTCCAGCAGCGACAGCCCACGATTGACGTAGCGTCGGGCGATTTTCACCACCAGCCGCAGGTTGCTTTCAATCATGCGTTTGCGCCCGGCCGGATCGCCACTTTGCGACAGGCGCGCAAAATGAACTTCTTCTTCGGGTGACAACAGGGGAGAGAAACCAATTTCATTGAGATACAGCTGCGTGGCATCTAGTGCCCGCGTGTAGTCAATGTACTTGTGTTGTTTCAACGTTGCGGAGTGTTTGGATTTGGCACGAACGGAAGGTGGAGCCGCCCCTTCATCATTCGACATCGAATCCGTATCGATGCTGCTCTCCATCAGGAGAACCTCATCGTCGATGTCAAACTCCGGCACTTCTTTACTGAGAGCCATTGTTATAGTCCTTTGGTGAGTTCGACCTCAAGCTCAAGCGGCGCCTTTCTCCCTGGCAACGCTGGAGCCTGTCCCCTCTACGCGAGGAACAGGCTGGTAAGCGATCAACGACGTGGCAGGAATTGCAGCGGATCTACAGGCTTACCCTGGCGGCGAATCTCAAAATGCAGTTTCACCCGGTCTGTACCCGTTGACCCCATTTCGGCAATTGTCTGTCCGACCTTGACCTGCTGCCCCTCCCGAACCAACAGCCTGCGATTATGTCCGTAGGCACTGACGTAGGTTTCACTGTGCTTGATGATCACTAATTCGCCGTAGCCCCTTAAGCCACTCCCGGCGTACACCACCGTCCCATCAGACGCAGCTAAAACAGGCTGTCCCAAATCTCCGGCGATATCAATTCCTTTATTCAAACTACCGTTTGAAGAGAATTTTCCAATCAGAATGCCATTAGATGGCCATCCCCAGCCGGTCGGGGCTGGCCCGGGAGGGGGCAATGGAGCAGGTTCAGGTTTGTTCGCGACGGACGGCACAACCGTCGTAGTACTGGTGGTCGTACCGTTTGCCGAACGACGGATGACCGTGGTTTTACTCGACGACGAAGGTGTTGAACTGGAGGAACTGACCACCGCCGTTGAGGTTGAATCGGTGCGACCATCAAAGCGAATCGTCTGACCCGGATGGATGGTGTAAGGCGCTGGAATGTTGTTGCGTGCCGCCAGTGCCTTGTAGTCCCAGCCGTAACGGAAAGCGATGGAGAACAGGGTGTCCTTCGGACGGACGACATATTGTCCCGTGGTCACGGCCGGGCGCTGAGGCGCGGCATTGTTGCGATCCACAACACGTACATCGCTGGATTTGTTGCTGGAACAACCGACCAGCAAGGTGCTCAAGACAAGGCCAGTCACCAGGCGCTGAAAGCTCGTTTTACTCATACGCTGCGCAATGACTGTGAGACTCACCCGCCGCTCCCTCTGTGGTGGCTGAAAATTTGAAATGCCGGAGCCCGGCATGAACTGTCGCAAGTATAACGGGCCGTGCACGCTTTACCTTTAATGTGGCGAATCGGCGTCGCGCACACGTTTGCTGCCTGACGATGAATCCCGTTTAACCAAACGATGCCGCTGTAAGACAAAGGCAATCGAAGAGAATTCAGCGTGCCGAAACAAATGCTCAGGCCAGTGGCCCATTGAGCAATGGCACGAAGCGCACCGCCCCCAGAACATGCCTGGAAAAACCTTGTTCCTCGCGGATGATCAGCATCAATTGCTGGACTTCGCCGGCCCCGACCGGGATCACCATTCGGCCTCCCGGTGCCAACTGGTCAAGCAGAGCCTGAGGCACATCGGTCGCCACTGCGGTGACGATAATCCCGTTGTACGGCGCCAGTGCCGGCCAGCCCTCCCAGCCATCGCCCCAGCGGAACACCACGTTGCGCAGGTTCAGTTCGACCAGACGTTCCTTTGCCCGATCCTGCAGAACCTTGATGCGTTCGACCGAGAACACACGCTCGACCAGTTGCGACAGCACCGCCGTCTGGTAGCCCGACCCGGTGCCGATTTCCAGCACCTTGTCGAGGGGACCGGCCTCCAGCAGCAGCTCGCTCATGCGCGCCACCATATAAGGCTGGGAGATGGTCTGGTTATTGCCGATCGGCAGCGCGGTGTCTTCATAGGCACGGTGCGCCAAGGCTTCGTCGACGAACAGGTGACGCGGGGTGCGGCGGATGACCTCCAGCACCCTGGCGTTGGAGATACCTTCTTCGTACAGGCGCTGGATGAGCCGCTCCCGGGTTCGCTGGGAGGTCATGCCAATGCCGCGACGCAGCATATCGTCTTGTTCGCGACCCATCAGCGCAGTCCCTCCAGCCAGCCGTCCAGACTTCTGAAGGCATCATTGAACGTGCGATCCAGTTGCAGCGGCGTGATCGAAACATAACCCTGCATCACCGCATGGAAATCGGTACCCGGGCCGCCGTCTTCGGCATCCCCGGCCGCCGCGATCCAGTAACCGGACTTGCCTCGCGGATCCACCACTTTTATCGGTGCCGCGGCTCGGGCGCGATGGCCCAGGCGAGTCAACTGGATACCGCGGATGCGGTCCAGCGGCAAATTGGGAATGTTCACGTTCAGTACCGTACGCGGTGGCAGATCGAGGTCAGCATGAGCCTCGACCAACTTGCGCGCGAAATAGGCAGCTGTGGGAAGGTTCTCTACCTGTCGTGAGACCAGCGAAAAGGCAAACGACGGATGTTTCAGGAAACGTCCCTCTAGGGCTGCCGCCACCGTACCGGAATACAGCACATCGTCCCCCAGGTTCGCCCCCAGGTTGATACCGGAAACCACCATGTCCGCTTCGTGCTCCAGCAGGCCGTTGAGGCCCAGATGCACGCAATCGGTTGGCGTGCCATTGAGGCTGATAAAGCCGTTGGCCAGGGTTTGCGGGTGCAACGGACGGTCGAGCGTCAGCGAACTGCTGGCGCCGCTTTTGTCCTGGTCCGGGGCGATAACCACGCATTCGGTGTAATCCGCCAGCGCAGCATAAAGCGCGGCGAGACCGGGTGCGGTTACCCCATCGTCGTTAGAAATCAGAATACGCATGGGCTGTCCGTCTGCCCCACCGGCACCAGATCAACAAGCTCACGCACCAATACGGTGGCGAAGCATCCGGCCGGCAGGACGAATTCCAGTTGCAGAATGTCAGGCTCGGGATAATGCCACGTCAACCCGCCAATGGGCAGCCGCAGGATGCGACGTTCGTGGCTCATACCGGCGTTGATCAACCAATCACGCAAATCCGCTTCGCGTGCGGCGATGGCCTGCTCCAGTTCATGGACAACGCCCGTGGCCGGCGAGTCACCTTCGCCCCATTGCGGACCGGTTGGGTGCAGATCGAGAATCGCCAGGCGCGGATCGCTGCACTCGGCTTCGCCTGCCGGGAAAAAGCTGCGACTGTCGGTGAACGCCAGCAGATCGCCGACCTGGGCACGCTGCCAGGTGCCATCGGCGACACGTGCGGCCAGTACCTGATTGAACAGAAAACTGCGCGCCGTGGAGAGCAGGCGCGAGCGCACATTGCGCTGCTCCGGCAAGGCTTTGCGCGCAGCCCAGGCGCGAGCATCGACCACGTTACCGCCGTCATGACCGAAACGCTGGGCGCCGAAATAATTGGGGATGCCTTGTTTGGCGATCAGTTGCAGCCGCTCTTCAATCGCTGACTTGTCGCCGGCGAATTGCGTCAGGCGCAATGTGAAGCCATTGGCCGAGTGCGCACCTCGTTGCAGCTTGCGCTTGTGGCGGGTGGTCTTGAGGATCTTCAGCGTATCGTTTTCCGCAGCCGACAGATCAGGGTCGGCCTTACCCGGCAACTGCACACTGAACCACTGGCGAGTCAACGCCTGACGATCCTTGAGCCCGGCATAACTGACGGTGCGCAATGGCACACCCGCAGCCTTGGCAATCCGTCGCGCCGCTTCCTCCGTGTTCAGATCGCGCTTTTCCACCCAAATCCACAGGTGTTCGCCTTCACCACTCAGGGGAATGTCGAGAACTTCGTCGACCTGGAAATCTTCCGCGATGGCTTTGAGTACCGCAGTACCAAGGGCTTCACCATAGGCTCGCGGGCCGAGCAGTTGCAGTTCGTTCATGCGCGCAGCAACAAGGCAACGGAATGCACGGCAATGCCTTCTTCGCGACCGACAAAGCCGAGCTTTTCGGTGGTGGTAGCTTTCACGTTCACTTGATCCAACTCTATTTGAAGATCCGCGGCAATCAGCGCGCGCATCGATTCGATATGCGGGGCCATTTTCGGCGCCTGGGCGACGATGGTGTTATCGACGTTGCCGACTTTCCAGCCTTTGGCATGGACCAGCGCGACGACGTGACGCAGCAACGCACGGCTGTCGGCGCCCTTGAATTGTGGGTCGGTATCAGGGAAATGTTTGCCGATGTCGCCCAGCGCCGCGGCGCCGAGCAAGGCATCGCTCAAGGCGTGCAAGAGGACGTCACCGTCGGAGTGAGCGAGCAACCCGAAACTGTGCGCAATGCGCACGCCGCCCAGAGTGATGAAATCGCCGTCAGCGAAACGGTGCACATCATAGCCGTGGCCAATACGCATAAAAAAACGCCCCGATTTTTGTCAGGGCGTGATTCTACCTGCATTAGCCAACCAGAGCATGCGCGTGATGCCGCAAGTGCTCATCGATGAAACTGGCGATGAAGAAATAGCTGTGGTCATAGCCCGGTTGCAGTCGCAACGTCAGCGGATGACCGGCCAGTTTGGCCGCCTGCTGCAAGGCGTCCGGCTTGAGCTGGTTGGCGAGGAAATCGTCGCGATCACCCTGGTCGACCAACAACGGCAGCTTTTCTTCGGCCTCGGCAATCAACACACAGGCATCCCATTCGCGCCATTTCGAACGGTCCTCGCCCAGATAGCGGGAAAAGGCTTTCTGTCCCCACGGGCAATCCATCGGATTGTTGATGGGCGAGAACGCCGACACCGACAGATAGCGCCCCGGATTGCGCAAGGCACAGACCAGCGCGCCGTGGCCACCCATGGAGTGACCGCTGATGCCGCGTTTGTCCGATGCCGGGAAATGGGCTTCGACCAATGTCGGCAATTCCTGCACCACATAGTCGTGCATCCGATAGTGACGCGACCAAGGTTCCTGGGTGGCATTCAGATAAAACCCGGCGCCGAGGCCGAAGTCCCAGGCGCCATCCGGATCGCCCGGCACGTCAGGACCGCGAGGGCTGGTGTCCGGTGCGACGATGATCAGCCCCAACTCGGCAGCCATGCGCATGGCACCAGCCTTTTGCATGAAGTTCTCGTCAGTACAGGTCAGACCGGACAACCAGTACAATACCGGCAGCTTGCCGCCCTGCTCCGCCTGCGGCGGCAGGTAGACGGCGAACACCATGTCGCAACCGAGCACTTCCGAGCGATGGCGATAGCGCTTGTGCCAGCCGCCGAAGCTTTTCTGGCAGGAGATGTTTTCCAGGCTCATGACAGACCTCAGAAATGGATGACGGAACGGATGCTTTTTCCTTCATGCATCAGGTCAAACGCCTTGTTGATATCTTCCAGGCCCATGGTGTGGGTGATGAAGGTATCCAGCGGAATCTCACCGGTCTCGGCCATTTCCACATAGCTCGGCAACTCGGTACGGCCACGTACGCCACCGAACGCCGAACCACGCCAGACGCGGCCAGTGACCAACTGGAATGGACGGGTAGCAATTTCCTGGCCGGCACCGGCAACGCCGATGATGACCGACTCGCCCCAGCCCTTGTGGCAGCACTCCAGTGCCGCGCGCATCAGTTGCACGTTACCGATGCACTCGAAGGAAAAATCGACGCCGCCATCGGTCATGTCAACGATGACTTCCTGGATCGGACGATCGAAGTCTTTCGGGTTCACGCAATCGGTTGCACCCAACTGTTTGGCGATTTCGAATTTCGCCGGGTTGATGTCGATGGCAATGATGCGCGCAGCCTTGGCTTTCACAGCGCCAATCACCGCCGACAGCCCAATGCCACCGAGGCCGAAAATGGCCACGGTATCGCCCGGTTTCACCTTGGCGGTGTTGAGCACCGCGCCGATGCCGGTGGTGACGCCGCAGCCCAGCAGACAGACTTTTTCCAGTGGCGCTTCTTTAGCGATCTTCGCCACGGAGATTTCCGGCAGGACGGTGTACTCGGAAAACGTGGACGTCCCCATGTAGTGGAAAATCGTTTCGCCCTTGTAGGAAAACCGCGATGTGCCATCGGGCATCAAGCCTTTGCCCTGGGTCGCGCGAATGGCCTGACAGAGGTTGGTTTTGCCCGACAGGCAGAATTTGCACTGACGGCATTCCGGGGTGTACAGCGGGATCACATGGTCGCCGACCGCGACGGACGTCACGCCCTCGCCAATCGCTTCCACGATCGCACCACCTTCATGGCCCAGTATCGACGGGAAGATGCCCTCTGGATCAGCGCCAGACAGTGTGTAGGCATCGGTATGGCAAACACCGGAGGCCACCACGCGCAGCAACACTTCACCCGCCTTTGGCATGGCGACATCGACTTCAACGATCTCCAGAGGTTTCTTGGCCTCGAAGGCAACGGCCGCGCGCGACTTGATCATGGTGGTTCTCCAGTGAATAAAAACGAGACAGGGAGTGTAATACAGGGCTCAACGATGAATAATCGGGTCAAATGCAAAATATTATTGCCATACAGGGATAATCATTGATGTCCGAAAACCGCTGGGAAGGGATCGACGAGTTTGTCGCCGTTGCCGAGTGCAACCAGTTCACCGCGGCAGCGGAACGCCTGGGAGTTTCTTCCTCCCATATCAGTCGACAAATCGTACGCCTCGAAGAGCGCCTGCAAACCCGTTTGCTCTACCGCAGTACCCGCCGGGTCGCGCTGACCGAGGCCGGGCAAACCTTCCTGCAGCATTGCCAACGCTTGCAGGACGGCCGCGAGGAAGCGCTGCGCGCGGTCGGCGACTTGACCAGCGAACCCAAAGGCATGCTGCGCATGACGTGCGCCGTGGCTTACGGTGAACGCTTCATCGTACCGCTGGTGACCCGTTTCATGGGGTTGTATCCACAACTGCGAGTCGACATCGAGTTGTCCAACCGACAACTCGACCTGGTCCATGACGGCCTCGATCTGGCGATCCGCCTTGGGCGCTTGCAAGATTCGCGGCTGGTGGCCACCCGCCTCGCGCCACGGCGTATGTATCTATGCGCATCCCCTTCTTACCTTGAACATTACGGCCGGCCGCACAGCCTGTCGGAACTCAGTCGTCACAACTGCCTCATCGGCAGCTCGGACCTCTGGCAACTGGAACAGAACGGGCGGGAATTTTCGCAACGAGTGCAGGGAAACTGGCGTTGCAACAGTGGGCAAGCGGTACTGGATGCCGCGCTTCAAGGTGTAGGTCTGTGTCAGTTACCGGACTATTACGTGCTGGAGCATCTGAACAGCGGTGCATTGATTTCGTTGCTCGAAGCACATCAACCACCGAACACAGCGGTTTGGGCGTTGTATCCACAGCAGCGGCATTTGTCGCCGAAGGTGAGAAAGCTGGTGGATTATTTGAAGGAGGGGTTGGCTGAAAGGCCTGAATACCGGGGTTGAGTTTACCGAGGCGGTACCGTTAAACATTTACTGACTGAACTACCGCAATCGCGGGCAAGCCCGCTCCTACAGTGGTCGGTGTCGAACGAAGATCTTTTGAACGCCACTGCCCCCTGTAGGAACAAGCTTGCTCGCTATCGGGGCAACTCGGCTTCAAGTCAATCAGCGACGATTGGCCCAACGCTGACGCAACCACTCCAAATCCTCAGGACGCGTCACCTTGAGGTTGTCGGATCGCCCTTCGATCAGCCGCGGTGCCGAACCGGCCCACTCCATGGCCGAAGCTTCATCGGTGACCACCGCATCCGCCACCAGACTGTCTGCCAAAGCCCGATGCAACGCCCCGAGGCGAAACATCTGCGGCGTGTAGGCCTGCCAGATCACGCTGCGATCCACGGTTTCGACCACACGACCGTGCTTGTCGACCCGCTTGAGCGTATCCCGCGCCGGAACCGCCAACAAACCACCGACCGGATCATCCGCCAGTTCACCCAACAATTTATCGAGATCATCTCGGGCCAGATTCGGTCGTGCGGCATCGTGAACCAATACCCAATCCTCATCATCAGCGCCCTGCGCATGCAAGTGCAACAACGCATTGAGCACCGACCCGGAACGTTCGGAACCGCCCTCGACCCGGGCAATACGCGGATCACTGGCACACGCCAGGTTCGGCCAATAAGGATCGTCAACAGCAACACTGACCACCAAACCTTTCAGGCCTGGATGATCGAGGAAACAGCCGAGGCTGTGTTCGAGAATAGTGCGCCCGCCCAGTTGCAAGTATTGCTTGGGACGGTCCGCGGCCATACGGGCACCAACGCCCGCGGCGGGAATCACGGCCCAGAAGGCCGGTAGCGCCTGGTTCATTGCGCCAGCTGGTAAAGGGTTTCACCGTCCTTGACCATGCCCAACTCATGGCGAGCCCGCTCTTCGACGGTCTCCATGCCCTTTTTCAACTCACTGACTTCGGCGTCCATCACCCGGTTGCGCTCCAGCAGCGCCTCATTCTCGGCATGCTGGTCCGCAATCTGCTGATTCAACTCGGCCACTTGCGCCAGACTGCCATTTCCCACCCACAGGCGGTACTGCAGGCCAGCCAGCAACAAAAGCAGGATGAGGAACAACCAATTGGGACTGCGCATCGAATATCAGGTATCCAGTGAAAAAAGACAGCCATGCCAAACGTGAAGTTTCTGATAGCACGAAGCCTGGAAGAACCAGGCTTGTGCTTATAAGGCATCAGATTAGTGGCAAAAACGTCGCTGGAGCGATTTTTCCGACACAATCCGCTGACTTTTTACCAGCTCGTGCTCTGCCTGACCAATACGCTTCTTTTTTGGCGAGTGACTGTTGTTGTCAGACAAGGCGCCGCGACGAGTCATAGCTGGCTATGGCGAGGAGCGGCAACGCAGTGTGACGACAACAGGCACCGTCAAAAAGAAGCAGTATTGGTGAGGCAGGGCACCTTCTTAACCGCGGAACTCGCCGCGACCGTTGTACTTGGCTTTACCGTTCAACTGCTCTTCGATACGCAGCAGTTGGTTGTACTTGGAAACGCGATCGGAACGGCACAGCGAGCCGGTCTTGATCTGGCCAGCCGAGGTGCCCACCGCCAGGTCGGCAATGGTCGAATCTTCGGTTTCGCCGGAGCGGTGCGAGATCACGGCAGTGTAACCGGCAGCCTTGGCCATCTGGATGGCTTCCAGGGTTTCGGTCAGGGTGCCGATCTGGTTGAACTTGATCAGGATCGAATTGGCGATCTTTTTATCGATGCCTTCTTTCAGGATCTTGGTGTTGGTCACGAACAGGTCGTCGCCTACCAGTTGGACTTTCTCGCCGATCTTGTCGGTGAGGATCTTCCAGCCAGCCCAGTCGGACTCGTCCAGGCCATCTTCGATGGAGATGATCGGGTAACGCTCGGTCAGGCCTTTGAGGTAGTCAGCAAAACCTTCGGCGGTGAACACCTGGCCTTCGCCGGACAGGTTGTACTTGCCGTCTTCGTAGAATTCGCTGGCCGCGCAGTCCAGGGCCAGGGTCACGTCGGTGCCCAGCTTGTAACCGGCGTTGGCCACGGCTTCGGAGATCACTTTCAAAGCGTCTTCGTTGGAAGCCAGGTTCGGCGCGAAACCACCTTCGTCACCGACGGCAGTGCTCAGGCCACGGGCCTTCAGCACGGCTTTGAGGTGGTGGAAAATCTCGGTGCCCATGCGCAGACCTTCCGAGAAAGACTTGGCGCCAACCGGCTGAACCATGAATTCCTGGATGTCGACGTTGTTATCGGCGTGCTCGCCGCCGTTGATGATGTTCATCATCGGAACCGGCATCGAGTAGACACCCGGGGTGCCGTTCAGGTTGGCGATGTGAGCGTACAGCGGCAGGTCCTGGTCCTGTGCTGCTGCCTTGGCCGCGGCCAGGGATACGGCGAGGATCGCGTTAGCGCCCAGGGAACCTTTGTTTTCAGTACCGTCGAGCTTGATCATTGCCAGATCGAGTGCTTTCTGGTCGCTTGGGTCCATGCCTTTCAACAGGTCGCGGATCGGACCGTTGATGTTGGCTACGGCCTTCAGAACACCCTTGCCCAGGTAACGGCTCTTGTCGCCATCACGCAGCTCGAGCGCTTCACGCGAGCCAGTGGAAGCACCGGACGGCGCGCAGGCACTGCCGATGATGCCGTTGTCGAGAAGCACGTCCGCTTCCACGGTGGGATTGCCACGGGAGTCGAGAACTTCACGACCTTTGATGTCGACGATTTTAGCCATTGTTGTAAACACTCCAAAGTTGACGAAAACGACGCAGCTGTAGGAAATCTTTGATCGTCGGCAAGCGAGGTGCAGCGGGCAGTCTTGCAGACGACAAGGCTCAGGCCCGAGGGCCTGAGCGTTTAATCGTGCGGTACTTTACCGGAGATTTGAGGATTACGCGGTTTCTACCGTCGGAAAACTCTTCACCAGTTCGTCCAGGGCTTTGAGCTGGGCCAGGAATGGCTCCAGTTTGTCCAGGCGCAAGGCGCAAGGACCGTCGCATTTGGCGTTGTCCGGATCCGGGTGGGCTTCCAGGAACAGGCCGGCCAGCGACTGGCTCATACCGGCCTTCGCCAGGTCGAGGACCTGAGCACGACGGCCGCCAGCGGAATCGGCGCGACCACCTGGCATTTGCAGCGCGTGGGTCACGTCGAAGAACACCGGGTATTCGAACTGTTTCATGATGCCGAAGCCGAGCATGTCGACGACCAGGTTGTTGTAGCCAAAGCTTGAACCGCGTTCGCAGAGGATCAACTGATCGTTACACGCTTCCACGCACTTGTTCAGGATGTGCTTCATTTCCTGAGGAGCGAGGAACTGGGCTTTCTTGATGTTGATCACTGCACCCGTTTTGGCCATCGCGACCACGAGGTCGGTCTGGCGCGACAGGAAGGCTGGCAACTGGATGATGTCGCAGACTTCAGCGACGACCGCTGCCTGATCAGGCTCGTGAACGTCGGTGATGATCGGCACGCCGAAGGCTTGCTTGATGTCCTGGAAGATGCGCATGCCTTCTTCCAGGCCAGGACCACGATAGGAGGTCACAGAAGACCGGTTGGCCTTGTCGAAACTGGCCTTGAACACGTAAGGGATACCGAGCTTTTCGGTAACCTTCACATACTCTTCGCAAACCTGCATGGCCATGTCACGGCTTTCCAGCACGTTCATGCCGCCGAACAGCACCATGGGCTTGTCGTTGGCAATCTCGATGTCGCCGACGCGGATGATCTTCTGTGCCATCGGGGTTAAGCCTTCTTCTGGTGTTGAGCCAACGCGGCCTTGACGAAACCGCTGAACAGCGGGTGACCGTCGCGTGGCGTCGAGGTGAACTCAGGGTGGAACTGGCAAGCGACGAACCATGGGTGATCCGGTGCTTCAACCACTTCAACCAGTGCGCCATCACCGGAACGACCGGAGATTTTCAAACCGGCTTCCATGATTTGCGGCAGCAGGTTGTTGTTCACTTCGTAGCGATGACGATGACGCTCGACGATCACGTCCTTGCCGTAGCAGCCGTGGACCAGGGAACCCGGCTCCAGCAGGCAATCCTGCGCGCCCAGGCGCATGGTGCCGCCCAGGTCGGACGTTTCGGTACGGGTTTCGACAGCGCCGGTGGCATCTTCCCACTCGGTGATCAGGCCCACGACCGGGTGACCGCTGGCACGATCGAACTCGGTGGAGTTGGCGTCTTTCCAGCCCATCACGTTACGGGCGAATTCGATAACGGCCACTTGCATGCCCAGGCAGATGCCCAGGTAAGGAACCTTGTTTTCGCGAGCGTACTGAACGGCAGTGATCTTGCCTTCAACGCCACGCAGGCCGAAGCCGCCAGGCACCAGGATGGCGTCGACGCCTTCCAGCAGCGCGGTGCCCTGGTTCTCGATGTCTTCGGAATCGATGTAGCGCAGGTTGACCTTGGTACGGTTGCTGATACCGGCGTGGCTCATCGCTTCGATCAGCGACTTGTACGCGTCCAGCAGTTCCATGTACTTGCCGACCATGGCGATGGTGACTTCGTGCTCAGGATTGAGCTTGGCGTCGACCACAGCTTCCCACTCGGACAGATCGGCACCGCCACATTGCAGACCGAAACGCTCGACGACGAAATCGTCCAGGCCCTGGGAGTGCAGGATGCCCGGGATCTTGTAGATGGTGTCGGCGTCTTCCAGCGCGATCACCGCACGTTCTTCAACGTTGGTGAATTGCGCGATCTTGCGACGGGAAGAGACATCGATCGGGTGATCGGAACGGCACACCAACACGTCTGGCTGCAGGCCGATGGAACGCAGTTCCTTCACCGAGTGCTGGGTTGGCTTGGTTTTGGTTTCGCCGGCGGTGGCGATGTAAGGCACCAGCGTCAGGTGCATCAGCATCGCGCGCTTGGCGCCGACTTCGAAACGCAGTTGGCGGATCGCCTCGAGGAACGGTTGCGACTCGATGTCACCCACGGTGCCACCGATCTCGACCATTGCCACGTCAGCGTCGCCAGCACCCTTGATGATGCGGCGCTTGATTTCGTCGGTGATGTGCGGGATCACCTGGATGGTTGCACCCAGGTAGTCACCACGGCGCTCTTTGCGCAGGACGTGTTCGTAGACACGGCCGGTGGTGAAGTTGTTGTTCTGGGTCATGGTCGTGCGGATGAACCGCTCGTAGTGCCCCAGGTCCAGGTCGGTCTCGGCGCCGTCGTGGGTGACGAACACTTCACCGTGCTGGAACGGGCTCATGGTGCCCGGGTCGACGTTGATGTACGGGTCCAGCTTCAGCATGGTGACCTTAAGTCCCCGCGCCTCCAGGATGGCCGCCAATGAAGCCGATGCAATGCCTTTCCCCAATGAAGAAACAACACCGCCCGTGACGAATATGTAGCGCGTCATGAAAAACCCTAGAAGTCTGCGTTAAAGCGGTCCGAGCCGCCGGGGAAAGCGAAGGAAGGCCGAAGCCCCCGATCACCTGCATTAATCACAGTGCACCTTTCAAAAAAACCGCCGCGTTGGGACAGACCGGGAAATGAAACACCGGTTCGTTGCTCGCTACACATTTTTTGGAATCGCCCAGCAAAGACTGCTTGGTAATCGGCAACTCCTGCAATTCAGGCGAATCCACAGAAGTTGTATCAAGAAGGGAGCGTAGTCTACCGGAAAGCCCCTTTCATCTCAAACCCAGATCCTCGCCTGGTGGCTGCCAATGCAAATTCCAGCTTCCACCCGCACTACCGTCGAGTCCTTCGAGGTTAGCCACTGCCAGTAATTGGTCGCCTTTGTAGAGCAGCGGCAATCTGCCGCGCACGAAGGACGGTACACCCCTTTCATTGAGCAAACGTTTCAGATCCCGATGGCCGCGGCCTGGCAAAGCCATGACCTCTCCCCCTTCACGATAGCGGATCTGTAACGGGCCATCGGGGATTTGCCCGGTGAGCGAAAGCACGCCGTTGTACGGGAGTGCCAACGCTGAAGCCTGGGCCTGCCACGCTCCGGCGGCAGGTGGTGGGCGTAACCAGCAACCGGACAACCACCAGATCCGCCCGCCCGCCCGGTGCAGTTCGCCATCGGCCAGCCGCCACACAGGGCAGGCATCACCGCTGGCATCACGCAAATCCTCCCAACCCGACCAATGGTCGGTGTCCGGCAGGCGTGTCAACGGTTCGAGCCAGTGACTCAGGGCATTGCGCTGCCGGGCCTCAGACAGATGTACAAGCGACGCCAGCTCAAGGGATCGCAATCCCAGCCAGGCGAACTCACTGGCAGAGCTGGCCTCACGCAAATCCATGCACGCCAACTCTTCGAGCAACCCCTGCGCTTCAGCCAGATGCGCCGCGCTGCGGGCCATGGTCGCCTGCGCTTGTGGCCAGCGCCGGATCAGCGCGGGGAAGACTTGATGCCGAAGGTAGTTGCGCGAGTACTGCCGATCCTGGTTCGAAGGATCTTCGATCCAGCTCAAGCCTTGCTCGCTGGCATAAGCCTCCAGTTCAGCCCGAGTAACATCAAGCAATGGCCGCAGTAGATGACCCTTGCCCAACGGGCGCTGACGCGGCATTCCCGATAGCCCTCGCACGCCGGCCCCACGCAGCAATCGGAACAGCAGGGTTTCCGCCTGATCGTCGCAGTGCTGGGCCGTCAGCAGCACTTCACCGGCCTGAACCAGATCGCTGAACGCGAGATAGCGCGCTTCCCGGGCCGCCCGCTCCAGACTGGCGCCGGGCTGCACCTGCACACGAACGACCTGTAACGAGACCCCCAGCGCGGCGCATACAGAACGACAATGTTCCGGCCACGCATCGGCCACGGCTTGCAGGCCGTGATGCACGTGGATGGCGCTCAGCGCCGGCAGGGATTGGGTTTTTGCGAGGAGTGCAAGGAGGTGCAGCAGGACAGTGGAGTCGAGGCCGCCGGAGAAGGCAATGCGCCAGGCCTGGGCGTTGCGCCACGGTTTCAGATTCAGCAAAAGCCTGGAAGGCAAATCAATCGCGGACTGACCCATATCTGCCCCTATGCACAAATCAAATGTGGGAGCGAGCTCGCTCGCGATAGCGGCTTAACATTCAACATATTCGTCGACTGTTATACCGTCATCGCGAGCAAGCTCGCTCCCACAGTGGTTTGCGTCGCTGGTCGAATCGGTATTCGATCAGAGACCGTAGCTCATCAGTCGATCATAACGGCGCTTCAACAGCGCGTCGTTATCGAACTTCTTCAGCATCGCCAGTTGCGAGCTCAGCTCGGCGCGAATCGATGCAGCGGCAGCCGCCGGGTCACGGTGCGCACCACCCAATGGCTCGCCAATCACCTTGTCCACAATGCCCAGGCCTTTGAGGCGCTCGGCGGTGATGCCCATCGCTTCTGCGGCATCCGGTGCTTTCTCGGCGGTTTTCCACAGAATCGACGCGCAACCTTCCGGCGAAATCACCGCGTAGGTCGAGTATTGCAGCATGTTCAACTGGTCGCAGACACCAATCGCCAGTGCACCACCGGAACCACCCTCACCGATCACGGTGGCGATGATTGGGGTTTTCAGGCGGGCCATGACACGCAGGTTCCAGGCAATCGCCTCGCTCTGGTTACGCTCTTCAGCGTCGATACCAGGGTAAGCACCCGGGGTGTCGATGAAGGTCAGGATCGGCATTTTGAAACGCTCGGCCATTTCCATCAGGCGGCAAGCCTTGCGGTAACCTTCCGGACGCGGCATGCCGAAGTTGCGGCGAACTTTCTCGCGCACTTCACGGCCCTTCTGGTGACCGATGATCATTACAGGCTGGTCGTCCAGGCGGGCAATACCGCCAACGATAGCCGCGTCGTCGGAGAAGTGGCGGTCACCGTGCAACTCATCGAACTCGGTGAAGATGTGTTCGATGTAGTCCAGGGTATAAGGACGTTTCGGGTGACGCGCCAGACGTGCGATCTGCCAGCTGGTCAGCTTGCCGAAGATGTCTTCGGTCAGCGTTTTGCTCTTGTCCTGCAGGCGGGAGATCTCATCGCCGATATTCAGCGAATTGTCATTACCGACCAAGCGCAACTCTTCGATCTTGGCTTGCAGGTCGGCGATCGGCTGTTCGAAATCTAGAAAATTCGGGTTCATAGGCGTCCGTCTTGGGTCGAGTCCCAAGGGTTCTTGGGCCGGCCGGTTGTCTATTCGCGCCCTACCTTAAGGGACAGGCGCGTTGAGGTCGAGATTAAAAATTCAGGTTGCGGGCAGGCGTTCTGATATCACCTGCCGCTCAACGGTATTGGAGGAAGACGTTGTCTCGCCCGAACTGGTCACGCAAGGCTTGAATCAACGCATCCGCCGGATCGATCCGCCAGCCTTCGCCGAACTGCAACAAGGCCTTTGCATCAGGGCTGGTGTAGTCCATGGTGACCGGGCACGCACCGCGGTGACGCTTCAACAATTCACCCAGCCAGCGTAGCTGATCGCCCTTGAGGTCTTTGGCATGCAATTTCAGGCGCAGGCTTTCGGCGAGATTGGTGCGCGCATCCTCCATGCTCATCACCCGCTTGACCCGCAACTTCAGGCCACCGGAGAAGTCGTCGTTGCTGACCTCGCCTTCGACCACCACCATCGCGTCGGTCTGCAACAGCGACTGGGCAGCATGGAATGACTCGGAAAACAGCGAGGCCTCGATCCGTCCAGACCGGTCGTCAAGGGTGATGAACCCCATCTTGTCGCCCTTTTTGTTCTTCATCACCCGCAAGGCGATGATCATCCCGGCGACAGTCTGGGTATCGCGCGCCGGCTTGAGGTCGATGATGCGCTGACGGGCAAAACGACGGATTTCACCTTCGTATTCGTCAATCGGGTGACCGGTCAGGTACAGGCCGAGGGTATCTTTCTCCCCTTTCAGGCGTTCCTTGAGGGTCAGCTCCTTGGCCTTGCGGTGGTTGGCGTAGACGTCGGCGTCTTCTTCGACAAACAGACCGCCAAACAGATCGGAGTGACCGCTGTCCTGGGTGCGCGCGGTCTGTTCGGCCGCTTTGATCGCTTCTTCCATGGCCGTCAGCAGCACCGCGCGATTTCGGTCGATGTTGGCCTGGTAGGCCTTCTGCTCATCGTGAAAATACGGCCCGAGGCGATCCAGGGCACCACTTCGGATCAAACCGTCGAGGGTGCGCTTGTTGATGCGCTTGAGGTCGACCCGGGCGCAGAAATCGAACAGATCCTTGAACGGACCGGCCAGACGCGCCTCGGTGATAGCCTCGACCGGCCCCTCGCCCACGCCTTTGATCGCGCCCAGGCCGTAGATGATCCGGCCTTCGTCGTTCACCGTGAACTTGAACTCAGACGTGTTTACGTCCGGCGCGTCGAGACGCAGCTTCATGGTCCGCACTTCTTCGATCAAGGTCACGACCTTGTCGGTGTTGTGCATATCCGCCGAGAGTACCGCGGCCATGAACGGCGCCGGGTAGTGCGTCTTCAGCCACGCGGTCTGGTACGACACCAGGCCATAGGCGGCAGAGTGGGATTTGTTGAAACCGTAACCGGCGAATTTTTCTACCAGGTCGAAAATGTTACCGGCGAGGTCGGCGTCGATATTGTTGGTCGCGCAACCCTCAATGAAACCGCCGCGCTGCTTGGCCATTTCCTCGGGTTTTTTCTTACCCATGGCTCGACGCAGCATGTCCGCACCACCAAGGGTGTAACCGGCCATGACCTGGGCAATCTGCATCACCTGTTCCTGATACAGGATGATGCCGTAAGTCGGTGCCAGTACTGGCTTGAGGCCTTCGTACTGGTAGTCCGAGTGCGGATACGCGAGCTCGGCGCGACCGTGCTTACGGTTGATGAAGTCGTCCACCATGCCCGATTGCAACGGGCCCGGACGGAACAGCGCCACCAGTGCGATCAAGTCTTCCAGGCAGTCAGGCTTGAGCTTTTTGATCAGCTCTTTCATGCCCCGGGATTCAAGCTGGAACACCGCCGTGGTTTCGGCTTTCTGCAACAGCGTGTAGGTCGGCTTGTCGTCCAGCGGGATGAACGCGATATCCAGCGGCGGCTCATTGACCTTGGCACGGTCGCGGTTGATGGTTTTCAGCGCCCAGTCGATGATCGTCAGGGTTCGCAGGCCGAGGAAGTCGAACTTCACCAGACCGGCGGCCTCAACGTCATCCTTGTCGAACTGGGTTACCAGGCCGTCACCGGCCTCGTCGCAATAAATCGGCGAAAAGTCGGTGAGTTTGGTTGGCGCGATCACCACACCCCCGGCGTGCTTGCCGACGTTACGCACAACGCCTTCGAGCTTGCGGGCCATTTCCCAGATTTCCGCGGCTTCCTCATCGACCTTGATGAAGTCGCGCAGGATCTCTTCCTGCTCGTAGGCCTTTTCCAGGGTCATGCCGACTTCGAACGGAATCATCTTCGACAGACGGTCCGCCAGACCATAGGACTTGCCCTGCACCCGCGCCACGTCGCGGACCACAGCTTTCGCCGCCATGGAACCGAAGGTAATGATTTGGCTTACCGCGTTGCGGCCATACTTCTCGGCCACGTAGTCGATCACCCGGTCACGACCGTCCATGCAGAAGTCGACGTCGAAGTCGGGCATGGATACCCGTTCCGGGTTGAGGAAACGTTCGAACAGCAGGTCATATTCCAGCGGGTCAAGGTCAGTGATCTTCTGCACATAGGCCACCAGCGACCCGGCACCCGATCCACGGCCAGGACCTACCGGCACGCCGTTGTTCTTGGCCCACTGGATAAAGTCCATCACGATCAGGAAGTAACCGGGGAACCCCATCTGGATAATGATATCCAGCTCAAAATTCAACCGGTCGACATAGACCTGACGTTTGGCCTCGTAATCTTCGGTGGTGTCCCTGGGCAGCAGAACGGCAAGCCGCTCTTCCAGGCCATCGAACGAGACTTTGCGGAAGTATTCGTCGATGGTCATGCCATCGGGGATCGGGAAGTTGGGCAGGAAGTGCGTACCCAGCTTCACTTCGATGTTGCAGCGCTTGGCGATCTCGACGGTGTTTTCCAGCGCTTCGGGAATGTCGCTGAACAGCTCGGCCATTTCCTCGGCGCTTTTGAGGTACTGCTGATCGCTGTAGTTTTTCGAGCGCCGCGGATCGTCGAGGGCACGGCCCTCACCGATGCAGACGCGGGTTTCGTGGGCGGCGAAGTCTTCCTGCTTGATGAAGCGCACATCGTTGGTCGCCACCAGCGGCGCACCGAGTTTCTCGGCCAGCGCTACAGCGCCGTGCAATTGCTCTTCATCGTTCGGGCGGTTGGTGCGCTGGATTTCCAGGTAGAAACGATCCGGAAACACGTCCATCCATTCGCGGGCCAGGGTTTCCGCTTCCGCCGGGTTGCCACTGAGCATGGCCTGGCCGATCTCGCCTTCTTTGGCCGCCGACAACATGATCAAGCCAGCGTTGGCTTCAGCGACCCATTCGCGCTCGATGATGATCGCGCCATTGCGCTGACCATCGATAAAGCCGCGGGAAATCAGCTCGGTGAGATTGCGATAGCCTTCGGCGTTCATCACCAGCAGGCTGATCCGGCTCAGCGCGTTGTCCGGATCCTTGTTCGACAGCCACAGGTCGGCGCCGCAGATCGGCTTGATCCCGGCACCCATGGCGTTTTTATAGAATTTGACCAGGGAACACATGTTGTTCTGGTCGGTGACCGCTACGGCAGGCATGTTCATGCCGACCAGGGTCTTGACCAGCGGCTTGATCCGCACCAGACCGTCGACCAGGGAGTATTCAGTGTGCAGGCGTAGGTGAATGAATGAAGCCGGCATAGTGATCCTGTCTAAGAACGTAAAGACAACAAGGCCCGGATTGTACCGGGCCTTGGCAAAAAAAATCAGCCTCGCGACTAACTCTCGATGAGACCTTCCCGCGCCTCATACGCCAGCCGCACCGGGGCAAACGAACGCCGGTGAATCGGCGTCGGGCCAAGGCGGGCGAGCGCTTCCAGATGAACGGGGGTCGGGTAGCCTTTGTGCCCACCGATGCCGTAACCCGGGTAGATCAATTCGAACGCGGCCATTTCCCGGTCGCGACTGACCTTGGCCAGAATCGACGCCGCAGCGATGGCGGGAACCTTGCTATCGCCCTTGACCACGGCCTCGGAGGGCATCGGCAGCTTCGGGCAACGGTTACCGTCGATCATCGCCAGTTTCGGCTGAACGTGCAGCCCAGCGACCGCACGCTGCATGGCCAGCATGGTGGCGTGCAGAATGTTCAGTTCGTCGATTTCCTCGACTTCGGCGCGAGCGATGCACCAGCTCAGGGCTTTTTCGCAGATTTCGTCGTAGAGCTTTTCGCGGCGGGCTTCAGTGAGCTTCTTCGAGTCGTTCAGACCAAGAATCGGACGGTTCGGATCAAGAATCACCGCCGCCGTCACCACCGCGCCACAGAGCGGGCCGCGACCCACTTCATCGACGCCGGCAACCAACTCTTCGACTTGCGCGACCAAGGTGAAATCCAGCCCCATCTGCATGCTTGTTTTACTCATTTGTCTTGGCCAATCAAGTTCAGCACTGCGTCCGCAGCCTGGTTGGAGGCATCCAGACGCAGGGTCCGGTGAATTTCGTCAAAACCACGAGTCTGCTCTTCCCCGCCCTCGATCAGCGGTGACAAGGTCTGGGCCAGCGCTTCGACCGTGGCATCGTCTTGCAACAACTCGGGCACCAACAGACGTTGGGCCAACAAGTTCGGCAACGAAACGTACGGGCTCTTGACCATACGCTTGAGAATCCAGAACGTCAGCGGCGCCAAGCGATAGGCGACTACCATCGGCCGCTTGTACAGCAACGCTTCAAGCGTCGCGGTACCGGAGGCAATCAACACCGCATCGCACGCTGCCAGGGCCAGATGAGACTGCCCATCGAGCAGGGTCAGCGGCAGGTCACGTCCGACCAACAGTTCTTCAAGCTGTGCGCGACGTTGCGGGTTGGCGCACGGAACAACAAACCGCACACCCGGGCGTAATGCCCGCAAGCGCTGCGCAGTATCGAGAAACAACGCACCGAGCCGGCCGACTTCACCGCCACGGCTGCCAGGCATCAACGCCACCAGCGGCCCGTCGGGCAAACCGAGTTCGGCCCGCGCCGCAGCGCGATCGGCTTCCAGTGGAATGGCATCGGCCAGGGTATGGCCGACGAACCGCACCGGCACGCCTTTCTCTTCATAGAACCTGGCTTCGAACGGGAACAGCGTGAGCATCAGGTCGCAGCCTTCGCGAATCTTCAGCACGCGTTTCTGCCGCCAGGCCCAGACCGACGGGCTGACGTAATGCACGGTCTTGATCCCGGCCTGACGCAGTTTGAGTTCGATATTGAGGTTGAAGTCCGGTGCATCGATACCGATGAACACATCGGGCTTCGCGGCGATCAGGTCGGCGACCAGTTTTTTGCGCCGTGCCAGCAACTCGCGCAGACGGCCCAGGACTTCCACCAGCCCCATCACCGACAGACGCTCCATCGGGAAGTACGGCGTCATGCCCTCGGCCTGCATCAGCGGACCGCCAACACCAATGAATTCGATGGCCGGGTGACGAGCCTTGAGCGCGCGCATGAGACCCGCACCCAGAATGTCACCGGAAGCCTCACCCGCTACCAGCGCAATACGCAGATTGGCCATGGTTAGCGGGTGATGCCGCGAGTCGAAGACTGGATGGAGTCACGGAACACCGCCACTTCCGGATACTGGGCCGACGACTCGGCCAGCTCGGCGAGCGCCTGCTCCACGGTCAGGCCCTGGCGATAAACCACCTTGTAGGCACGACGCAGCGCGTGGATTGCATCTTCGCTGAAACCGCGACGGCGCATGCCCTCGAAGTTCATGCTACGGGCTTCGGCAGGGTTGCCAAACACCGTGACATAGGCAGGAACATCCTTGCCGATCGCGGTACCCATGCCCGAGAAGCTGTGGGCGCCGATGTGGCAATACTGGTGAACCAGGGTAAAGCCGGAGAGGATTGCCCAGTCTTCCACATGCACATGGCCCGCCAAGGCGGTGTTGTTCACCAGGATGCAGTGGTTGCCGATAACGCTGTCATGACCGATGTGGGCATACGCCATGATCAGGTTGTGATCGCCCAGGGTCGTTTCCGAGCGGTCCTGGATGGTGCCACGGTGGATCGTCACGCCTTCACGGATGACGTTGTGATCACCAATCACCAGGCGGGTTTCCTCGCCCTTGTACTTCAGGTCAGGTGTGTCTTCACCCACCGAGGAAAACTGGTAGATGCGATTGTGCTTACCGATTCGGGTCGGGCCCTTGAGGATCACGTGCGGCCCGATGACTGTCCCCTCGCCGATTTCCACACCTGCGCCGACGATCGACCACGGGCCGACCTCGACGCCGTCAGCCAGAACGGCTGTCGGATCGATGATTGCACGAGGGTCAATCAAACTCATAGCTTGCGTTCCGCACAGATGATTTCAGCGGAGCAGACAGGCTTGCCATCGACCGAAGCCTGGCATTCGAATTTCCAGATCTGACGCTTGCAGCTGATGAACTTGGCTTCAAGGATCAGCTGATCGCCCGGCAGAACGGGCTGGCGGAAGCGCAGCTTGTCGGAACCGACGAAGTAATAAAGAGTGCCGTCGGCCGGTTTCACGTCGAGCATTTTGAAACCAAGGATCCCGGCAGCCTGAGCCATTGCTTCGATGATCAATACGCCCGGCATGATTGGATGCGCAGGGAAGTGACCATTGAAAAACGGTTCGTTGATGCTGACATTCTTGTAGGCGCGAATGCGCTTGCCTTCAACATCCAGCTCCACTACCCGGTCCACCAGCAGGAACGGGTAACGGTGAGGCAGGTATTCGCGAATCTCGTTGATGTCCATCATTTCGGGGGGAAGCCTATGTAAAGATTGGGAGCGCGCGACTGACGCACGTTCCGCTAGCAAATCAAGGAGGCAGTCTAGCGGCTGTGCACACTTGATATGGAAATGGTATCAGCCATCTGATGAAGCATTACCGTCAGGGGTCACTTCCCCTACCTGCTTTTCCAGCTGACGCAGACGCCGCGCGATGTCATCGAGCTGACGAATGCGTGCCGCGCTTTTGCGCCACTCGGCTGCCGGCTGCATGGCCGTACCGGAAGAATAGGCGCCTGGCTCGGTAATCGAGTGGGTCACCATAGTCATCCCGGTGAGGAAAACGTTGTCGCAGATTTCGATATGCCCCACCAGGCCTACGCCACCGGCGAGCATGCAATGCTTGCCGATCTTGGTACTGCCGGAGATCCCGACACAGGCCGCCATGGCGGTGTGATCACCCACCTGAACGTTATGGGCAATCTGAATCTGGTTATCGAGCTTCACACCGTTGCCGATGATGGTATCGGCCAAAGCACCGCGGTCAATAGCGGTATTCACGCCAATTTCCACATCATCGCCGATCAACACACCACCGATCTGGGCGATTTTCTGCCAGATGCCCTTTTCATTGGCAAAGCCAAAGCCTTCGCCGCCGAGCACCGCACCAGACTGAATGACGACCCGTTTGCCGACGCGAACATCGTGATACAAGGTCACCCGCGGCGCGAGCCAGCCCCCCTCACCCACCACACTGCGAGCGCCGATGAAGCAGTGCGCACCGACAGTCGTGCCGGCTGCCACCTGCGCACCGCTTTCGATCACCACAAAAGCACCGATACTCGCCGCCGGGTCAACAACCGCATCCGACGCGATCACCGCCGTCGGATGAATCCCGGCAGCGGCCTTGGGCTTGGGATCGAACAGGTGGGAAACGCGCGCGTAGGCCGCGTAAGGATCCGGCACCAACAGCACATCCCCGCTATGACCTTCGGCGTCAGCGGCCTTGAGCAAAAGGGCTGCTGCCTGACTGCCTGCCAGGTACTTGCGGTATTGGGGGTTTGCGAGAAAGCTCAACTGAGCTGGGCCAGCCTCCTGCAAGGTGGCTAGCCCAGTAATTGCTTTCTCGGGGTCGCCACGTAGCGTGGCGCCGAGGAACTCGGCCAGCTGGCCGAGCTTAATGGTCACTGTCATGGATTACTTCAGCTGATTCATGCGCTCGATAACCTGGCGAGTGATGTCGTACTGAGGCTTGACATCAATCACTGCGCCACGCTCGAAGACCAGGTCAAAAGCACCTTTCTTGATGACTTCTTCCACAGCGCTGTCCAGTTTCGGCTTGAGCTGCTTCAGCATTTCACGGTCGGCAACGGCTTTGGCTTCATTCAGTTCCTTGGACTGGAACTGGAAGTCACGGGCCTTTTGCTTGAATTCAAGCTCCAGACGCTCACGTTCGCCCTGCTGCATTTTGTCGCCACCGGCCATCAGGCGGTCCTGAATGCCCTTGGCGCTGGTTTCCAGCGTCTTGAGTTTGGTCAGTTGAGGACCGAACTTTTTCTCGGCATCCACGGCGTATTTCTTGGCCGCGTCGGACTCCAGCAGAGCCATCTGATAGTTCAGAACTGCAATTTTCATGTCGGCAAATGCCGGACCAGCGACCAGTACGCTGGCCAGGAGAACCAATTGAGTCAACTTACGCACGATGCACTCCTACAAAATTCATTGTCGTTATCTTGGGTCAGACGCTTAGAACGTCTGGCCGAGGGAAAATTGGAACACTTGAGTCTCAGCGTCATCCGGTTTCTTGACCGGCATGGCCAATGCGAAACTCAGAGGCCCCAGTGCGGTGACCCACGTCACACCTACACCAACAGAACTGGCCATATTGCTCAGGCTAATGTCGTTGCATTTGGTGTTGGACTTCGTGCCATCAGCGTTTGTGGTATCCGAGCACGATGAATCGAACACGTTACCCACATCCCAGAATACCGAGGTACGCAGGGAGCGTTGATCCTTGACGAACGGCAGAGGGAAGAGCACTTCCACACCGCCCTGAATCAGGACGTTACCACCGAACGGCAGTGGATCCTGGTCCGGGTCGACCAATGTGCCTGGGTTCTTGGCGGTACTTGGCGTACTACGAGGACCTAGCGTGCTGTCCTTGAAACCACGGACCGAGTTGAAACCACCAGCATAGTAGTTTTCATAGAAAGGCAAGCCGTCGGTCGAACCGTAACCATCGCCATAGCCCAGCTCGGTATGCAGGCGCATGGTGTAGTTTTCGGACAATGGCTGGAACAGCTGGCCACGGTAGTCGAGCTTGAAGAACGACAGGTCGCTGCCTGGAATCGTGGACTCCAGCACCAGGCTCTGGGAATGGCCACGGGTGGCGAGCACGCCCTTGTTCAGGGTGGACTCGGACCAACCGGCCGAAGCCTTGAAGTTCAGGTACTGATCGCCTTCCTTGTTAACGAAGTCGAAAATCTCGTCGACGGTGTAAACGCCGGTCTTGATCTTGTCCTGCTGTGCAGTCAGGCCGAAGGTCAGACGCGAAGTCTCGCTGATCGGGTAGCCGACACTCGCGCCCGCACCCAGGCTGTCCACGGCATAGCTCGCTACGTCGACATCGAGATCGTCATAGTCAGTGGTGCGGTAGAAGGCGTTGTAACCCAGACTCACGCCATCAGCAGTCCAGTAGGGGTCGACATAACCGAAGTTATAGCGGGTCTGGTATTCACTTTTGGTCAAGCCGACGCTGACCTTGTTACCGGTACCCAGGAAGTTGTTCTGGGTGATCGAACCACCGAGGATCAGACCAGCACTCTGGGCGAAACCGACGCTGGCAGTAATCGAACCGGAGGCTTGCTCTTCAACGCTGTAGTTGACGTCAACCTGGTCATCCACACCCGGCACGGCCGGGGTCTCGACGTTGACTTCCTTGAAGAAGCCAAGGCGTTCCAGACGGGTCTTGGATTGGTCGATCAGGTAGGTCGAAGCCCAGCCGCCTTCCATCTGACGCATTTCACGACGCAGCACTTCGTCTTCGGACTTGGTGTTGCCACGGAAGTTGATGCGGTTCACGTAGGCACGCTTGCCCGGATCGACCGCGAACAGGATGTCTACGGTGTGATCTTCATCGTGCGGTTGAGGCACACCGTTGACGTTGGCGAAGGTATAACCTTCGTTACCCAGGCGACGGGTGATCAGTTCGGAGGTGGTGGTCATCAGCTTGCGCGAGAACACCTGGCCTTTTTGCACCAGCAGCAGGGACTTGACCTGGTCTTCAGGGACTTTCAGGTCGCCGCTGAGCTTGACGTCACGAACGGTGTATTTCTCGCCTTCGTTGACGTTAACGGTGATGTAGACGTGTTTCTTGTCCGGCGTAATGGAAACCTGGGTCGAAGCGATATCCATGTTGATATAGCCACGGTCCAGGTAGTAGGAACGCAGGCGTTCCAGGTCACCGGACAGTTTTTCACGAGCGTACTTGTCATCGTTCTTGAAGAACGACAACCAGTTGGTGGTTTTGAGTTCGAAAAGGTCGATCAGGTCTTCATCGGGGAAAACCGTGTTGCCCACCACGTTGATGTGCTGAATAGCGGCAACGGTACCTTCGTTGATGTTGACCTTCAGGCCAACGCGGTTACGCGGCTGCGGCACCACTTCGGTGTCGACGGTAGCCGAGTAGCGACCCTGGGCGACGTACTGGCGCTGCAGTTCGTTACGCACACCTTCAAGGGTGGCACGCTGGAAGATCTCGCCTTCGGCCAGACCGGATTGCTTGAGACCTTTCATCAGGTCTTCGGTAGAGATCGCCTTGTTACCTTCGATCTCGATACTGGCAACAGACGGGCGCTCGACTACCGTGATGACCAGGACGTTGCCATCGCGGCCCAGCTGGATATCTTGAAAGAAACCGGTTTTGAACAACGCACGAGTGGATTCCACCAGGCGACGATCATCCGCCTGTTCACCGACGTTCAACGGCAAAGCACCAAAGACGCTACCCGCGGAGACCCGCTGGAGGCCATTGACGCGAATATCAGAGATAGTGAAGGACTCGGCGTGAACTTCGGCGATCATCAATACGGTGAGAACCGCAGTTAGCAGCAGACGTTTCATGAAGTCCTTTCTTATTCCAACTGGCAATAAACAAACTGCCGCAAAATGCGGCAGATTCGCAATTCAGCGACGTTACAGACGACCCAGATCATTGACCAGAGCAAGCAACATCACTCCGATCACCAAACTGATACCGATCTGTATCCCCCAACCTTGCACCCGATCCGACAAGGGGCGACCACGCGCCCACTCGATCAGATAAAACAACAAATGCCCCCCATCCAGCACAGGAATGGGCAGCAAATTCAGAACCCCCAGGCTAATACTCAGATAAGCAAGGAAATTCAGGAAATCAGCGACACCCGACTGGGCCGAAGCGCCCGCCACTTTAGCAATGGTTATCGGTCCACTCAAGTTTTTTACCGAGAGCTCGCCGAACAACATTTTCTTCAGTGAATCGAGGGTCAGCACGCTCATGGTCCAGGTACGCCGAGCCCCCTCGCCAATCGCTGCCAACGGCCCGTAACTGACCTCGCGGATCATCTCCGGCGGCCAATCGACAGCCTTCACCCCCGCCCCCAAATAGCCGCTGGATGACTTGCTCTCGCCCCGAGCGGCAAGCGTAACCGGAACGTCGATTTGAGCACCGTCACGCTCAACCCGCAGCATGATTTTGGTATCAGGATGCATACGCACGGTATCGACAACCTGCTGCCAGTCATCCAGCGTACGACCATCGAGCGCCAGTAACCGGTCACCGGTCTTCAGGCCGGCAGCCTGGGCCGGTCCCTTCGGATCGAGTTCAGCCAGGACCGGCGGCAATGCTGGACGCCACGGGCGAATTCCCAACGAATGAATCGGGTCGGGCTCATCAGCCCCTTTGAGCCATTTGTCCAGCGCAAGTTCACGAGGAGTATCAGCAGTGGAGCCTTGCTCGCGAACCATTATCTGCAACGAACCGCTTTCGCCCAGACGACGAACCAGTTGCAGATTCACTGCCGCCCAGCCGGAAGTCGCCTCGCCATCAATGGCGACGATTTCCTGGCCGGGGCTCAAACCCGCCTTGGCCGCGATACTGCCGGACTCGACAGCGCCGATGACCGGGCGCACCTGTTCGCTGCCGAGCATTGCCAATGCCCAGAAGAACACCAATGCCAGCAGGAAGTTGGCAATCGGCCCCGCCGCCACGATGGCAATGCGCTGACGAACGGATTTGCGATTGAAGGATTGATCAAGCTGATCGAGCGGTACTTCACCTTCGCGCTCGTCGAGCATTTTCACGTAGCCGCCCAACGGGATGGCCGCAACGACAAACTCGGTGCCCTGCTTGTCGTGCCAGCGCAGCAAAGGCATGCCGAAGCCCACGGAGAAGCGCAGCACCTTGACCCCACAGCGACGCGCGACCCAAAAATGGCCGAACTCGTGGAAGGTAACCAGCACACCCAGAGCAACCAGGGTGCCGACAATCATATAGAGCGCGCTCATCTACTTTCTCCGCATTCCTATCCGCTGCTGCCTGGGTCAACTATCCGCAGCATTTAGCGCCCGTGACGGCTCAACCATTGTCCGGCCAGCAATCGCGCCTTCGCGTCTGCCGTGAACACTGCCTCGAGATCATCCACCGCCACTACGGGCTCCAGACTCAGTACTTCCTCGATGATACTCGCGATTTCCAGGTAACGAACCCGTTCGTCGAGAAATGCCGCCACCGCCACTTCGTTCGCCGCATTGAGCATTGCCGGCGCGCTGTTACCCGCCTCGGCCGCCTGACGAGCCAGACGCAGACAAGGGAAACGCTCTTCATCGGGCGCCTGGAAATCCAGCCGGGCAATGGCAAACAGATCCAGCGGCGCCACACCCGAGTCAATCCGCTCCGGCCAGGCCAGGGCATTGGCGATAGGCGTGCGCATGTCCGGATTACCCAGCTGCGCCAGGACAGAACCATCGACATAGTCGACCAGCGAATGGATCACACTTTGCGGGTGAATCACCACTTCGACCTGGGATGGCCTGGCATCGAACAGCCAGCAGGCTTCGATCAGCTCAAGCCCCTTGTTCATCATACTGGCCGAGTCAACGGAGATTTTCCGCCCCATGGACCAGTTCGGATGCGCACAGGCCTGGTCAGGTGATACATGTGCCAGTTCAGCCATTGGCGTCTGGCGGAACGGACCGCCGGAAGCCGTCAGTAAAATCCGCCGTACGCCGACAGCCTCAAGGCCACGGGCATAATCGTGCGGCATGCACTGAAAAATCGCGTTGTGCTCGCTATCGATCGGCAGCAACACCGACCCGCTCTTGCGCACCGCCTGCATGAACAGCGCGCCGGACATCACCAGCGCTTCCTTGTTGGCCAGGAGAATCTTTTTGCCAGCCTCGACCGCCGCCAGTGTCGGACGCAATCCCGCTGCACCGACGATGGCCGCCATGACCGTATCGACTTCCGGATCGGAAGCGACCTGACACAAACCTTCCTCGCCCACCAGAACACGGGTCGCGAGACCCGCCGCGCGCAAATCATCCTGCAAGGTGCGTGCAGCAGCGATCTCAGGCACTACAGCAAATCGCGGCACATGGCGCACGCAGAGCGCCAGCAATTCGCTCAAGCGAGTGAAGCCACTCAAGGCAAAGACCTGATAACGATCCGGATGGCGAGCGATGACGTCGAGCGTACTCAGGCCAATCGAGCCGGTCGCACCCAGAACGGTAATCTGTTGTGGGCGGCTCATGGGGCCGCCATCCACAACAGCACGGCAAACACCGGAATCGCTGCCGTCAGGCTGTCGATACGATCCAGCACGCCGCCGTGACCCGGGAGCAGATTGCTGCTGTCCTTGATGCCGGACTGGCGCTTGAACATGCTTTCAGTGAGATCACCCACCACCGAAATGAATACGATCAGCGCAGCACAGATCAGCCCCTTGAACAGCTCGGCCACCGTCCAATCGCGCACCAGAGCAACGAGCGTGGTAATTACCAGACTCAGCGCAAGACCACCGTACACGCCTTCCCAGCTTTTACCCGGACTGACCAGGGGTGCGAGCTTGCGCTTGCCGAAAGCACGACCGGAGAAGTAGGCGCCAATATCGGCACCCCAGACCAACACCATCACTGCCATGATCAGCCAGTTACCCAGGGGGTATTGCTTGATCTGCACCAGACCTTGCCAGGCCGGCAGGAGAATCAACAGGCCGATCACCAATTTGGTCGCCGCATTGGACCAATGTTCGCTCGAACGCGGATAGGTCAGCACCAGATACGTCGCCACCGCCCACCACAACACCGAAGCGCCCAATATCCAAGGCGCGAGACCAGGCAGGATGTACATGACGAACAGCATCAATGCAACCACAGCGGCATAGCCGACGCGGAACGCCTGACCTGCGAAACCCGCCAGACGCGCCCATTCCCAGGCGCCAAGGGTTACGACCAGCCCAATGAACAGCGCAAAACCGGAACCTTCAAGCAGGAAAAATCCGCACAAGGCAATCGGCAGCAGAATCAGTGCGGTGATGATTCGTTGTTTAAGCATTAAACCCGGGCTCCAGCCTCGACCTGCTCGCTCGTTTTACCGAAGCGGCGCTGGCGGGAAGCGAAATCGGCCAGCGCATTGCGCATGGCATCGTGTTTGAAGTCCGGCCAGAACAGGTCGGAAAAATACAACTCGGCATAGGCGAGCTGCCAGAGCAGGAAGTTACTGATGCGGTGCTCGCCACCGGTCCGGATACACAGGTCCGGCAACGGCAGGTCGCCTGTGACCAGGCAGGTCTGCAGCAGATCAGGCGTGATGTCTTCCGGACGCAAGTGTCCGGCCTGAACTTCTCGCGCCAGGCGCTGCGCAGCTTGCGCGATATCCCACTGACCGCCGTAATTGGCGGCGATCTGCAGGACAAAACGATTGGCACCAACCGTCATGGCTTCGGCTTCACGCATAGCAGCCTGCAGCTCGGGATGAAAACGCGAGCGGTCACCAATGATACGCAGGCTGATGTTGTTGTCGTTGAGGCGCTTGGCCTCACGACGCAGCGCCTTGAAGAACAGATCCATCAAAGCGCTGACCTCATCGACCGGACGTTGCCAGTTCTCGCTTGAGAAGGCGAACAGGGTCAGCACTTCGACCCCGGCCTCGACGCAGACTTCAATGACAGCACGCACCGCATCCACACCCGCTTTATGCCCAGCGACACCTGGCATAAAGCGTTTTTTCGCCCAGCGATTGTTACCATCCATGATGATCGCGACATGGCGCGGCACCGCGGACGGCGCAGTCAGCTTAGTCTTTTCCATGAAAACACAACCCTTTATACGGCCATCAGGTCTTTTTCTTTCTGCGCCAGGTCCGCGTCGATTTTAGCCACGAATTTCTTGGTCAGGTCGTCGATCTCGCCAGTTGCACGACGCTCTTCATCCTCACTGATCTCTTTTTCCTTGACGAGATCCTTGAGCTGGCTATTGGCATCACGACGGATGTTGCGCACGGCAACACGGGCATCTTCTGCAACGTCACGAGCCTGCTTGGTGAAGCCCTTACGGGTTTCTTCGGTCAGGGCAGGCATGGAGATCAGCAGCAGCTCGCCGAGGTTGGTCGGGTTCAGGTTCAGACCTGCGCTACCGATCGCCTTGTCGACAGCACCCAGCATGTTGCGCTCGAAAGCAACGACTTGCAGGGTACGGGCGTCTTTGACGGTGATGTTGGCCACCTGCTTGATCGGGGTATCGGAACCGTAGTACGGCACCATCACGCCCTCCAGGATGCTTGGATGCGCCTGGCCGGTACGAATGCGGCCGAAGTTGTGCGCCAGCGATTCCACGGATTTCTGCATGCGCTCTTGAGCGTCTTTCTTGATTTCGTTGATCATTGTTGGCCTTCCTCGATCAGGGTTCCTTCAGCGCCGCCATGCACGATGTTCAGCAGGGCGCCGGGCTTGTTCATGTTAAATACGCGTAGCGGCATCTTGTGGTCGCGGCACAGGCAAATAGCCGTCAGATCCATCACACCCAGCTTGCGATCCAGCACTTCATCGTAGGTCAGATGATCGAACTTCTCGGCATGCGGGTCTTTGAATGGGTCTGCGGTGTAGACGCCATCGACCTTGGTCGCCTTGAGCACGACATCGGCATCGATTTCGATTGCACGCAGGCAGGCTGCCGAATCCGTGGTAAAGAACGGGTTGCCGGTACCGGCCGCGAAAATCACCACGTCCTTGGAGTTCAAGTGGCGCATGGCCTTGCGGCGATCGTAGTGATCGGTCACACCAACCATGGAGATAGCGGACATCACGATGGCCGAGATGTTGGCGCGCTCAAGGGCGTCGCGCATGGCCAGGGCGTTCATCACAGTGGCCAGCATGCCCATGTGGTCGCCGGTGACCCGGTCCATGCCAGCCTTGCTCAGCGCTTCACCGCGGAACAGGTTGCCACCACCGATAACCAGACCGACCTGAACACCGATGCCGACCAACTGGCCAACTTCCAATGCCATGCGATCCAGAACTTTCGGGTCGATCCCGAACTCTTCCGAGCCCATCAGGGCCTCGCCGCTAAGCTTGAGTAGAATGCGTTTATAGCGAGCCTGATAACCACTGCCCTGCTGAGCCATTGCGAATCTCTCCTGCGGCGTATTTTAAAAATTCTTTGCGAGCTGTTTACAGCTGGCGTTCACTCTAGCGTGGCGCTGCTTCAGCGCCATCGGAACATGGCTTTGTAAGCCAGTTCCAAAGGGAAACCAATTAAAAATTGATGCCCCATCTGAAAAGAGGCTGCGCGCGTGAGCGGGCAGCCTCTTCTGGGCGACAGTTTAAAAAACCGTCTTATTGCTTGGCGGCAGCCAGCTGGGCAGCAACTTCTTCAGCGAAGTTGTCCACTGGCTTCTCGATGCCTTCGCCTACTTTGAAGTAAGTGAAGGAAACGATTTCAGCGCCAGCTTTCTTGGCCAGGGCACCCACGGTGATTTCCGGGTTCATGACGAAAGCTTGCTCGACCAGGCTGGCTTCAGCCAGGAACTTGGTGATACGACCAGCGATCATCTTCTCGACGATTTCAGCTGGCTTGCCTTTCATCTTGTCTTCGTTCAGGGTCAGGAAGACGCCCTTCTCGCGCTCGATGGCTTCTGGCGAAACCTGCGATGGCAGCAGGAACTCAGGGTTGCTTGCCGCCACGTGCATGGCGATCTCTTTGGCCAGCTGAACATCGCCGCCCTTGAGAACAACAGCAACACCGATCTTGTTACCGTGCAGGTAGGTGCCGACAACGTCACCCTCTACGCGTACAAGGCGACGAATGTTGACGTTTTCGCCAACTTTGGCCACCAGGGCTTCACGAGCGGTTTCCTGAGCGGCGATCAGCGGAGCTGCGTCGGTCAGTTTTTCGTCGAAGGCTTTTTCTACGCTGGCAGCAACGAAGTTCTTGAAGTCGTCTTGCAGGGCCAGGAAGTCGGTCTGCGAGTTGACTTCCAGCAGCACCGCTGCCTTGTCGTCAGCCTTGATGGCGATCGCGCCTTCAGCGGCAACGTTGCCGGCCTTCTTGGCAGCCTTGATAGCGCCCGAAGCACGCATGTCATCAATGGCTTTCTCGATGTCGCCGCCAGCCTTGGTCAAGGCCTTTTTGCAGTCCATCATGCCTTCGCCAGTACGCTCGCGCAGTTCTTTGACCAACGCTGCAGTAATCTCTGCCATTTCAAAATCCTCTTGGATAGGTTTTCAACCATTCCACCCGATCGAACGGGCGATCAATTCTTCCCGAACCACCCTTGTTAGCTGCCGCACGTTACAGATAGAGCGGTGGGCGCCGACAAATGGTTTTCGAGGTGGCAAAAAGGGGGCAAAGCCCCCTTTTTGCTTACTGAGTCAACGCCAGGGCGTCAATTACTCAGCTGCAGCCTGAGTTTCTTCAGCTGCGAATTCAACAGTACCGCCAGCAACGTTGTTGCGACCGCGGATAACTGCGTCAGCCATCGAACCCATGTACAGCTGGATAGCGCGGATTGCGTCATCGTTGCCTGGGATGATGTAGTCAACGCCTTCCGGGCTGCTGTTGGTATCGACTACGCCGATAACCGGGATGCCCAGCTTGTTGGCTTCGGTGATCGCGATGCGCTCGTGATCAACGTCGATAACGAACAGAGCGTCTGGCAGACCGCCCATGTCCTTGATACCACCCAGGGAACGGTCCAGCTTTTCCAGGTCACGGGAGCGCATCAGCGCTTCTTTCTTGGTCAGCTTGGCGAAAGTACCGTCTTCGGCTTGAACTTCAAGGTCACGCAGACGCTTGATGGAAGCACGGATGGTTTTGAAGTTGGTCAGCATGCCGCCCAACCAGCGGTGATCGACGTACGGCGAACCGCAACGTGCTGCTTCTTCAGCAACGATCTTGCCAGCGGAACGCTTGGTGCCGACGAACAGAATCTTGTTTTTGCCCTGGGCCAGACGCTCTACGAAAGTCAGAGCTTCGTTGAACATTGGCAGGGTTTTTTCAAGGTTGATGATGTGGATCTTGTTACGCGCACCGAAAATGTACTTGCCCATTTTCGGGTTCCAGTAACGGGTCTGGTGACCGAAGTGCACACCGGCCTTCAGCATATCGCGCATGTTGACTTGGGACATGATAGTTCCTTAATAAGTCGGGTTTGGCCTCCACGTATCCCAATGACCAACCAGCGGCATCAAGGCCTCCGGCACCCAGGTCATCGTGTCGACACGTGTGTGGATTTAGGCTTTTCGGGACATCCCCGGAAAGCGGCGCATTTTATACCACAAGGCAGGGCAAAACGGAACCCGCATTCTGAAATCCTGGCGAGCGCGTTGCTCCATCCCTTGGAATCGGCCAAGAATGCACCATTCTATATAGAGAAGCGATGCACACAGGCGCAGATTTGCGTTGATCGTCTGGTAGAATCGCTTTTTTCAGGGCCGCGAAGATCGATCGCGCAATGCCCTTTCCGTTTAGAAAGCGCCGTCGAGCGCAGAGAGAGCCTGTATGACCGTCACCCTCAAAACTCCCGAGGATATCGCCAAAATGCGTATCGCCGGCAAACTGGCCGCCGATGTGCTGGAAATGATTGCCGAACATGTCAAGCCGGGCGTTACCACCGATCAGCTGAACCAGATCTGCCACGACTACATCGTCAATGAGCAGAAAGCCATCCCTGCCCCGCTCAACTACAAGGGCTATCCAAAGTCGATCTGCACGTCGATCAACCATGTGGTCTGCCACGGCATCCCGAACGACAAGCCGCTCAAAGATGGCGACACCCTGAACATCGACGTCACCGTCATCAAGGACGGTTACCACGGCGACACCAGCCGCATGTTCCACGTCGGCACCGTGCCGGTCTGGGCCGAGCGCCTGTCCCAGGTGACCCAGGAATGCATGTACAAGGCGATCGAAATCGTCAAGCCCGGCTGCCGCTTAGGCGACATTGGTGAAATCATCCAGAAGCACGCTGAAAAGAACGGCTTCTCGGTGGTTCGTGAATTCTGCGGCCACGGTATCGGCAAGGTGTTCCACGAAGAGCCGCAAATCCTGCACTACGGCCGCGCGGGCACCGGCATGGAACTCAAGGCCGGCATGACGTTCACCATCGAGCCGATGATCAACCAGGGCCGTGCCGACACCAAGGTACTGGGCGACGGCTGGACCGCGATCACCAAGGACCGCAAGCTCTCGGCACAGTGGGAACACACCCTGCTGGTGACCGAAACCGGCTACGAGATCTTCACCCTGCGCGGCGATGACACCATCCCTCGCGTTTCGGCCTGATCCCGTTACCGTACATCGCCTATAGAAAGGAAAGCCAATCGATGCCGCAGGTGGATCCCGAACTCTTCGACCGCGGCCAGTTCCAGGCTGAACTGGCCCTGAAGGCAAGCCCGATCGCGGCCTTCAAGAAGGCGATCCGCCAGGCCCGCGAGGTGCTCGACACACGCTTTCGCAGCGGCCGCGACATTCGTCGGCTGATCGAGGATCGCGCCTGGTTCGTCGACAACATCCTGCAAAAGGCCTGGAACCAGTTCGACTGGAGTGAAGACGCCGACATCGCCCTGGTTGCAGTCGGCGGCTATGGTCGCGGCGAGCTGCACCCCTACTCCGACATCGATCTGCTGATCCTGCTGGACAGCGCCGACCACGAAGTTTTCCGCGACTCCATCGAGCGTTTTCTGACGCTATTGTGGGACATCGGCCTGGAGGTCGGTCAGAGCGTTCGGTCGGTCGACGAGTGTGCCGTCGAGGCCCGCGCCGACCTGACGGTAGTCACCAACCTGATGGAAAGCCGCACCATCGCCGGCCCCGAACATTTGCGCCAGCGCATGCTGGATGTCACCAGCACTGCGCATATGTGGCCGAGCAAGGATTTCTTCCTGGCCAAGCGTGCCGAACAAAAGGCCCGCCACCATAAGTACAACGACACCGAATACAACCTGGAACCCAACGTCAAAGGCTCGCCCGGCGGCCTGCGGGATATCCAGACGATCCTGTGGGTGGCCCGTCGCGAGTACGGCACCCTGAACCTGCGGGCGCTGGCTGGTGAAGGATTCCTGGTCGAGAGCGAAAACGCCCTGCTCGCCTCTTCCCAGGAGTTCCTGTGGAAGGTTCGCTATGCCCTGCACATGCTCGCCGGTCGTGCCGAAGACCGTTTGCTGTTCGATCACCAGCGCACCATTGCCGGGCTGCTGGGCTTCAAAGGCGACGATGCCAAGCAAGCCATCGAAAACTTCATGCAACAGTATTATCGGGTGGTGATGAGCATCGCCCAGCTCAGCGACCTGATTATCCAGCACTTCGAGGAGGTCATTCTCGCACCGGAGGACGAAGCGCCCGCGCAGCCGATCAACTCGCGCTTCCAATTGCATGACGGCTACATCGAAGCACGCAACGACAACGTGTTCCGCCGCACGCCGTTCGCCATGCTGGAAATCTTCGTGCTGATGGCCCAGCAGCCGGAAATCAAGGGCGTGCGCGCCGATACCATTCGTCTGCTGCGGGAAAACCGTCACCTGATCGATGACGATTTCCGCAACGATATTCGCAACACCAGCCTGTTTATCGAACTGTTCAAATGCAAAATCGGTATCCACCGCAACCTGCGGCGGATGAACCGTTACGGCATCCTGGGGCGTTATCTGCCCGAGTTCGGCTTTATCGTCGGGCAGATGCAGCATGACCTGTTCCACATCTATACCGTCGACGCGCACACCCTGAACCTGATCAAACACCTGCGTAAGTTGCAGTACACCCAGGTGTCGGAAAAATTCCCGCTGGCCAGCAAGCTCATGGGCAAGCTGCCCAAACCCGAGCTGATTTACATGGCCGGCCTGTACCACGACATAGGCAAAGGCCGGCATGGCGACCACTCGGACATCGGTGCCGTGGATGCCGAGGCGTTTTGCCAGCGCCATCAGTTGCCCGTGTGGGACAGCCGTCTGATCGTATGGCTGGTGCAAAACCATCTGGTGATGTCGACCACCGCCCAGCGCAAGGACTTGTCCGACCCGCAGGTAATCCACGATTTCGCGCAGATCGTCGGCGACGAAACCCGCCTCGACTATCTGTATGTACTGACCGTCGCCGACATCAATGCCACCAACCCGACGCTGTGGAACTCCTGGCGCGCCAGCCTGCTGCGCCAGCTCTACACCGAGACCAAGCGCGCCTTGCGTCGCGGCCTGGAAAACCCGGTGGACCGCGAAGAGCAGATCCGCCAGACCCAAAGCGCCGCCCTGGATATCCTGGTGCGCGGCGGCACCGACCCGGACGATGTCGAGCAACTGTGGGCGCAGCTGGGTGATGACTATTTCCTGCGCCACACTGCAGGCGACGTGGCCTGGCACAGCGATGCGATTCTCCAGCAACCGGCCGACGGCGGACCGCTGGTACTGATCAAGGAAACCACCCAACGCGAGTTTGAAGGCGGCACGCAGATCTTCATCTACGCCCCCGACCAGCACGACTTCTTTGCCGTGACCGTGGCCGCGATGGACCAGCTCAACCTGAACATCCATGACGCCCGGGTTATCACCTCCAGCAGCCAGTTCACCCTCGACACCTACATCGTGCTCGACACCGACGGCGACTCGATCGGCGATAACCCGGCGCGGGTCAAACAGATCCGCGACGGCCTGACCGAAGCCCTGCGCAACCCGGACGACTACCCGACCATCATCCAGCGCCGGGTGCCGCGCCAGCTCAAGCATTTCGCCTTTGCGCCGCAGGTGACGATCCACAACGACGCCCAGCGCCCAGTGACGGTACTGGAGCTCACGGCACCTGACCGCCCGGGCCTGCTGGCACGGATTGGCACGATTTTCCTAGAGTTCGATCTATCGCTGCAAAACGCCAAGATCGCCACCCTCGGCGAACGCGTGGAAGACGTGTTCTTCATCACCGACGCCAACAATCAGCCACTGTCCGATCCGCTGCTGTGCAGCCGCCTGCAGGATGCGATCGTCGAACAACTGAGCGTCAACCAGGAACCTGATATCAAACTGTCGCGCATCAGCATCTGACTTAACAAAATTTCCCTCTGTGGAGCCCGCCCATGTGGGAGCTGGCTTGCCAGCGATGGACTAAAAAGCGCCGCGTTTACCCTTAAAGAGCGCGTCATCGTTAACGACCATCGCTGGCAAGCCAGCTCCTACAGGGTTAGTCAGCCCCCACATCGAATGAGATCTACCGATGAACAACGCTCTGTCCCAGCTCCAGCCCTACCCGTTCGAGAAACTCCGCGCCCTGCTCGGCAGCGTCACACCCAACCCGGACAAGCGTCCGATCGCGCTGTCCATCGGCGAGCCGAAACACCGTTCACCAAGCTTTGTTGCCGAGGCCCTGGCCAACAACCTGGAAAAAATGGCTGTGTACCCGACCACCCTCGGTATCCCGGAGCTGCGTGAGGCCATCGCCGCCTGGTGCGAGCGTCGTTTCGGCGTGCCGAACGGCTGGATCGATCCGGCGCGCAACGTGCTGCCGGTCAATGGCACCCGCGAAGCGCTGTTCGCCTTCACCCAGACCGTGGTCAACCGTGGCGACGACGCCCTGGTGGTCAGCCCGAACCCGTTCTATCAGATCTACGAAGGCGCAGCGTTCCTCGCCGGGGCCAAACCGCATTACCTGCCGTGCCTGGACGAAAACGGTTTCAACCCGGATTTCGACGCCGTCTCGCCTGAGATCTGGAAACGCTGCCAAATCCTGTTCCTGTGCTCGCCAGGCAACCCGACCGGTGCATTGATTCCGGTGGAGACCCTGAAAAAACTGATCGCCCTGGCCGACGAACACGACTTCGTGATCGCGGCAGATGAGTGCTACAGCGAGCTGTACTTCGACGAGCAAACCCCGCCACCAGGCCTGCTCAGCGCTTGCGCGGAACTGGGCCGCAAGGACTTCAAACGCTGCGTGGTGTTCCACAGTCTCTCCAAGCGTTCGAACCTGCCAGGCCTGCGTTCGGGCTTTGTCGCCGGTGACGCCGACATCCTCAAGGGCTTCCTGCTCTACCGCACCTACCACGGCTGCGCGATGCCGGTTCAAACGCAACTGGCCAGCGTTGCCGCCTGGAATGACGAAGTACATGTGCGCGCCAACCGCGCACTGTATCGCGAGAAATTCGATGCGGTTCTGGAAATCCTCAGCCCAGTCATGGACGTACAGCGGCCGGATGGCAGCTTCTATCTGTGGCCGAATGTGGCCGGTGACGACGCTGCATTCTGCCGCGACCTGTTCGAACAGGAGCACGTGACCGTGGTGCCGGGTTCTTACCTGTCACGGGATGCGGATGGCGTCAACCCGGGTGCCGGGCGCGTGCGCATGGCGCTGGTTGCGCCGCTTGCCGAGTGTGTCGAAGCTGCAGAGCGCATTCGCGACTTCATTCAACGCCGCAAATAACCGCAGACCTGTAGGAGCCCGGCTTGCCGGTGATGGCAATTTGCAGGATGCCACCGCCGGCAAGCCGGGCTCCTACAAGAGCAGCAGTTATTTCACCTGACCGAGTTTCGCCTCACTCAGGTCCAGTTCCCCCAACACCTCACGCAACACGTCATCGCCAATCTGGTGATGACGGCTGAGGCTGTACAACTCCAGGCGTTGCGCCCGCAGCGCCTTCAAGCGCAAACGCCGCTCCAGCAGGTCCATCTGAAACGCCAGGGCCTGGGCTTCGGCGGAGTCGTTGAACACCTCCAGCTGATGCCGATATTCGGACATTATCCGTGCCTTGAGCTCTGCGGCCAGCGCGGACTGAGCGGCGTCCTGCGGGTTGACCTCTTCGGCCTCAAGGGCATGAATGGCCGCTTCGGCGGTTTTTCGCCAGGCATCGAGCACCTCATTGCGCCGTTTGTCGTCGGGGCTTGCTTCGACGCCCCGCAGCAAAATCGGCAACGCGATGCATGCAACGATCAGTGACAACAGGATTACCCCGGCAGCAATGAAGATAAGCAGGTCGCGCTCAGGAAACACTTCCCCGCCCATCAGCAACGGCACCGACATCACACCCGCCAGCGTCACGGCCCCGCGCACACCGCCCACGGTCAGCAACCAGCAAGATCGAGCTGTTGGCACCCGGGTCACTTCCCCCTTGCCGCGCAGGCGCCGCAGCAGCACCGACAATCGCCAGATGCTCTGCACCCAGACGAAGCGCAAGGCCAGCAGCACCAGGAAAATCGCCACCACGTCCAGCCCGCGATACAGCAACGTCGGCCATAGCGAGGTTTCGTGACTGGCCACGGCCTTGATGATGTCCGGCAACTGCAGGCCCAAGAGCAGGAAGATCAAGCCGTTGAAGGCGAACTCCAGCAATGACCAGACGCTGCGATTGAGCAGGCGCGTGTTGGTCTGGCGCGGCAGCAGATCCAGCCAGCTCTGCATCATCCCCGCCGCCACCGCCGAAAGGATGCCCGACACTTCCATGCGCTCGGCCAGCACATAGGCCGCAAACGGCAGCAGCAACATGAACACCACGTGCGTCGCCGGATCATCCCAGCCGCGGGCAATCATCCACGCCCGCAGACGGCCGACCAGCCAGCTCAACGCCACCCCCACTGCCAGGCCGCCCACGGCGACCAGCACAAACGTCACGCTGGCATTGGCCAGCGAAAACACGCCGGTCACCGCCGCCACCAGTGCAAACTTGAACGTCACCAGACCCGAGGCATCGTTCATCAGCGCCTCGCCCTGCAAGATGTGCATTAAAGGCGTGGGCAGCCTATTGCGGGAGATGGCCGACACCGCCACCGCATCCGTCGGCGACAGCACGGCCGCCAAGGCAAACGCCACCGGCAACGGCACACCGGGCAGCAGCCAATGAATGAAATACCCGGCGCCGACCACGGTAAACAACACCAGCCCCACCGCCAGGGTCAGGATCGGGCCACGCAGGTGCCAGAATTCGCGCTTGGGCATGCGCCAGCCGTCGGAGAACAACAGCGGCGGCAGGAACAGAAACAGGAACAACTCGGGATCCAGGGCCACATGCAAACCCAGCGTCGGCCACGCCAACAATGCCCCAGCGGCGATTTGCACCAGCGGCAACGGCAACGGAATCACCCGTCCGATCAGGCGCGAAACGCCGACCAGCATCAACAGGATCAGGACGGTGTAAGCGGTTTGCATAAAACGTGGTTCCCGGACAGTCGACACCATTGAAGTGCCATATTAGCCGCTTAGACTACCGCTGGCCCTTGCACCTATGTCGCACCCAGGCCGCGATAATCCTTGTGGGAGCGAGCTTGTTCGCGATGGCGTCAGGCCAGTCAACATTGATTTCGACTGCCATGCCCTCATCGCGAGCAAGCTCGCTCCCACAGGTTTGCGTTTTAACTCCATGCCCATGGCATAATCCGTCACCTTTTATTTACGGCACCTGCAAAGGGGGCAATTCCTTGACCGTTTCAAGCAAAACGTTGCACCTTTTCGGCATCAAAGCCTGCGACACCATGAAAAAGGCGCGCACCTGGCTCGATGAACACGCTGTCAGCTATGACTTTCATGATTACAAAGCGGTCGGTATCGACCGTGAACACCTGACCCAATGGTGCAACGAGCACGGCTGGGAAGTGGTGTTGAACCGTGCAGGCACGACCTTTCGCAAGCTCGACGACGAACGCAAAGCCGATCTCGACCAGTCGAAAGCCATCGAACTGATGCTCGCACACCCCTCGATGATCAAGCGCCCGGTGCTCGATCTCGGTGACCGAACCCTGATTGGCTTCAAGCCAGATATCTACGCGGCCGCGCTCAAGTAAGCAGCCCGTTCCATTTTGTTAGAGGTATCAACATGTCTACTACCCTGTTCAGCCTGGCCTTCGGCGTCGGCACTCAAAACCGTCAAGGCGCATGGCTGGAAGTGTTCTACGCCGCCCCGGTACTCAAGCCATCGGCTGAAGTCGTCGCCGCTATCGCCCCGATCCTGGGCTACACCGAAGGCAATCAGGCCATCGCGTTCAGCACTGCCCAGGCCTCGCAACTGGCCGAAGCCCTCAAAGGCGTCGACGCTGCCCAGGCTGCCCTGCTGACCCGCCTGGCCGAAAGCCACAAGCCACTGGTTGCCACCCTGTTGGCCGAAGACGCCCAGCTGTCGTCCACCCCTGAGGCTTACCTCAAGCTGCACCTGCTGAGCCATCGCCTGGTCAAGCCGCACGGCCTGAACCTGGCCGGGATCTTCCCGCTGCTGCCGAACGTGGCCTGGACCAGCCAGGGCGCTGTCGACCTGAGCGAACTGGCCGAACTGCAACTCGAAGCCCGGCTGCGCGGCGATCTGCTGGAAGTGTTCTCGGTGGACAAGTTCCCGAAAATGACCGACTACGTGGTACCGGCCGGCGTACGTATCGCTGACGCTGCGCGTCTGCGCCTGGGCGCCTACGTGGGCGAAGGCACCACCGTGATGCACGAAGGTTTCATCAACTTCAACGCCGGCACCGAAGGCCCGGGCATGATCGAAGGTCGCGTCTCCGCTGGCGTATTCGTCGGCAAGGGTTCGGACCTGGGCGGCGGTTGCTCGACCATGGGCACCCTGTCGGGTGGCGGCAACATCGTGATCAAGGTCGGCGAAGGCTGCCTGATCGGCGCCAACGCCGGCATCGGTATCCCGCTGGGCGACCGCAACACCGTCGAGTCGGGCCTGTACGTGACCGCCGGCACCAAAGTCGCGCTGCTGGATGAAAACAATCAGCTGGTCAAAGTGGTCAAGGCCCGTGAACTGGCCGGCCAGCCGGACCTGCTGTTCCGTCGCAATTCGGAAACCGGTGCCGTGGAATGCAAATCCCACAAATCGGCCATCGAACTGAACGAAGCGCTGCACGCTCACAACTAAGCCACACGACCACCCGCACCTCTGTAGGAGCGAGCTTGCTCGCGATGGACGTCAACGATAACGCGCGGCATCAGACAGCCCGTGTCGTCCACGCGTCCATCGCGAGCAAGCTCGCTCCTACAGGGGGCAGGCGTACAGGCGAACACCATGATGATTCTCTCCCCCTGGCGCGCCGATTTCCCGGCCATCGCCGCCCTGCAACGGCAAGGCCAGACCTATCTGGACAACGCTGCCACCACGCAAAAACCTCAAGCCCTGCTGGACGCCCTGGCGCATTACTACACCAACGGCGCGGCCAACGTGCATCGGGCACAGCATTTGCCCGGCGCCCACGCCACCCAGGCGTTCGAGGACAGCCGTCGCAAAGCCGCGCAATGGCTCAATGCCGGCGATTGCGGCCAGATCATCTTTACCCACGGCGCGACGTCCGCGCTGAATCTGCTGGCCTACGGCCTGGAACATCTTTTCAATCCAGGCGATGAGATTGTCATCAGCGCCCTGGAACACCACGCCAACCTGCTGCCGTGGCAGCAACTGGCGCACCGCCGCGACCTGAAACTGGTGATCCTGCCGCTGGATGCCGACGGCGTGATCGACCTTGAAGCCGCGACCGGCTTGATCGGCTCGCGCACACGCCTGTTGGCCGTCAGCCAGTTGTCCAACGTAATTGGCGCGTGGCAACCGCTGCCCGAACTGCTGGCACTGGCCAAGGCGCACAACGCCCTGACCGTAGTCGACGGCGCCCAGGGCGTGGTCCATGGCCGCCACGACGTGCAAGCATTGGGCTGCGATTTCTATGTGTTCTCCAGCCACAAGCTCTATGGTCCCGATGGCCTGGGCGTGCTGTTCGGGCGCAATACCGCGCTGCAACAGCTGCGTCCCTGGCAGTTCGGCGGTGAGATGGTGCTGGATGCCAACTATCACGACGCACGCTTTCGCCCGGCACCGCTGGGTTTCGAGGCTGGGACGCCGCCGGTTTCCAGTGTGATCGGCCTGGGAGCGACTCTGGATTACCTCGCAGGACTTGAACAGAACGCCGTGTCCGCCCATGAAGCGGCACTGCATGCCTGCCTGCTCAAGGGTCTTGAAGCGCGCAATGGCATTTGCCTGCTGGGTAAGCCGCAACTGGCACTGGCCAGTTTCACCGTCGAAGGTGTGCATAACGCTGACCTGGCGCATTTGCTGACCGAACAAGGCATCGCGGTGCGTGCTGGCCATCACTGCGCCATGCCGCTGCTTAAACGCTTTGAACTGGCCGGAGCGATTCGGGTGTCGTTGGCGCTATACAACGATTCCGAAGACCTGGAGCGATTCTTTGAAGCCCTGGATCAGGCGCTGGAGCTTTTGCGATGAACCTGCCAGCCGATGCCGTGACAGCACTCGAGACCTTTCAGAAAGCGGCAGGCTGGGAACAACGCGCACGCCTGCTGATGCAATGGGGCGAGCGCCTGCCCGCGTTGAGCGACACGCAAATGTGCGACGCCAACCGGGTACACGGCTGTGAAAGCCAGGTGTGGCTGGTGGGCGAACTGCGCGATGGTCATTGGCAGTTCAGCGCCAACAGCGATGCGCGGTTGATTCGCGGCTTGGTGGCGTTGCTGCTGGCACGGGTCAACGGGTTGTCGGCGGCCGAGTTGCAGCAGGTGGATTTGCCGGACTGGTTCAATCAACTGGGGCTGGGACGGCAGTTGTCCGAGTCCCGCAGTAATGGCTTGAATGCGGTGCTTCAGCGGATGCGGGAGCTGGCTGCCTGACTTTGTGGATGCGTGAAATGTCCTTGTAGGAGCCGGCTTGCTGGCGATCCATGCACCGGGGTGTATCAGGATCGCCGCCATCGCTGGCAAGCCAGCTCCTACAAGGATTGTGTTTCAAGCCTCAGGCTTGACCCGCTCCGCCGGCCGCCGAACACCCGCCACAATCTTGTCCACAGCCTTGGTCGCCGCGACCATGCCGAAGGTTGCCGTCACCATCATCACCGCGCCAAACCCGCCGGCGCAGTCCAGCTTCACCCCATCACCGACAAAACTCTTCTGCAGACAAATGCTGCCGTCCGGTTTCGGGTAGCGCAGTTGCTCGGTGGAAAACACGCACGGCACGCTGTAATGGCGGGTCACGGTACGTGAGAAGCCATAGTCGCGACGCAGCGTGGAACGCACTTTCGACGCCAGCGGGTCATTGAACGTGCGATTCAGGTCACAGACCTGGATCAACGTCGGGTCAATCTGACCGCCCGCGCCGCCGGTGGTGATGATCTGGATCTTGCGACGCTTGCACCAGGCAATCAGCGCCGCTTTGGCGTTGACGCTATCGATGCAGTCGATCACACAGTCGATGTTCGGCGTGATGTACTCGGCCATGGTGTCGCGGGTGACGAAGTCCGGCACCGCGTGCACCGTGCAGTCTGGGTTGATCCCGCGCAGACGCTCGGCCATCACCTCGACCTTGGGCTTGCCCACCGTGCTGTCCAGCGCGTGCAACTGGCGGTTGGCGTTGCTGACGCAGACGTCGTCCAGGTCGAACAACGAAATTTCGCCCACGCCACAGCGGGCCATGGCTTCCGCCGCCCAGGAACCGACACCACCGACGCCGACGATCGCCACATGAGCCGCGCGCAGACGCTCAAGGCCTTCGATGCCATACAAACGGGCGATGCCAGCAAACCGCGGATCTTCTGTACTCATGACCATTACCCCAAAAACCGGCGCGCATTATGGGCTACATAACGACAAGTTTTAAGCTTCAAGCTGCAAGTGTAAGAACTTATGTGAAAGTTAACTGCCCAATGTCTGGCAATTCCCTGTCCGCTGTACGACAAGAGAATGCCCGGTGTAGGATGCGCGCCCCTTGGCGACCGCCAACCGTTCCTTCGTTCCACAGTCTTTGGAACCCGAAATAGCTATGTCATCGCGTAAATTTGGACTCAACCTGGTCGTGGTGCTCGCCATCGCAGCCTTGTTTACCGGCTTCTGGGCGCTGATCAACCGCCCGGTCACCGCCCCCAACTGGCCTGAACAGATCTCCGGTTTCTCGTACTCGCCATTCCAGCAGGGCCAGTTCCCGCAGAAAGACCAGTACCCGACCGACGATCAAATGCGTCGCGACCTGGAGATCATGAGCAAGCTGACGGACAACATCCGCATCTACTCGGTCGATGGCACCCTGCAAGACATCCCGAAACTCGCGGAAGAGTTCGGCTTGCGGGTGACCCTGGGGATCTGGATCAGCCCGGACCAGGAACGCAACGAACGGGAAATTACCCGCGCCATTGAAATCGCCAACTCCTCGCGTAGCGTGGTTCGTGTGGTAGTCGGCAACGAGGCGATCTTCCGCAAGGAGATTACCGCCGCCGAACTCAGCGTGATGCTCGACCGCGTGCGTGCCGCCGTCAAAGTACCGGTCACCACGTCCGAACAATGGCACGTATGGGAAGAACACCCGGAACTGGCCAAGCACGTCGATCTGATCGCCGCCCACGTCCTGCCTTACTGGGAATTCATTCCGGTGGACAAGGCTCAGCAGTTCGTCCTCGATCGCGCCCGCGACCTGAAAAAGATGTTCCCGAAAAAGCCGCTGCTGCTGTCCGAGGTGGGCTGGCCGAGCAACGGCCGCATGCGCGGTGGCGCCGATGCCTCCCCGGCGGACCAGGCGATCTACCTGCGAACCCTGGTCAACAAGCTCAACCGCCAGGGCTTCAACTACTTCGTGATCGAAGCGTTTGACCAGCCGTGGAAAGCCAGTGACGAAGGTTCCGTCGGCGCCTACTGGGGCGTGTTCAACGCCGCGCGCCAGCAGAAGTTCAACTTCGAAGGCCCGGTGGTGGCGATTCCGCAGTGGCGCGTATTGGCTATTGGTTCGGTGGTATTGGCGCTGTTGTCGCTGACCCTGCTGATGATCGACGGCTCGGCCCTGCGCCAGCGTGGCCGTACCTTCCTGACCTTCGTTGCGTTCCTGTGCGGCTCGGTGCTGGTGTGGATCGGTTACGACTACAGCCAGCAATACAGCACCTGGTTCAGCCTGACGGTGGGCTTCTTGCTCGCCCTCGGTGCGCTCGGGGTGTTTATCGTGCTACTGACCGAAGCCCATGAACTGGCCGAAGCGGTGTGGGTGCACAAGCGCCGGCGCGAGTTCCTCCCGGTAGAAGGCGACTCCAGCTACCGCCCGAAAGTGTCGATTCACGTGCCTTGCTACAACGAGCCGCCCGAGATGGTCAAACAGACCCTCAACGCCCTGGCCAACCTCGACTATCCGGACTTCGAAGTCCTGATCATCGACAACAACACCAAGGACCCGGCGGTCTGGGAACCGGTGCGCGATTACTGTGAAACCCTCGGCCCGCGCTTCAAGTTCTTCCACGTGGCACCGCTGGCCGGCTTCAAGGGCGGCGCGCTGAACTACCTGATTCCGCACACCGCCAAGGATGCCGAAGTCATTGCCGTGATCGACTCGGACTACTGCGTCGACCGCAACTGGCTCAAGCACATGGTGCCGCACTTCGCCGACCCGAAAATCGCCGTGGTGCAGTCGCCGCAGGATTACCGCGACCAGAATGAAAGCACCTTCAAGAAGCTCTGCTACGCGGAATACAAAGGTTTCTTCCACATCGGCATGGTGACCCGCAACGACCGTGACGCGATCATCCAGCACGGCACCATGACCATGACCCGTCGCTCGGTGCTCGAGGAGCTGGGCTGGGCCGACTGGTGCATCTGTGAGGACGCCGAACTGGGCCTGCGGGTATTCGAGAAAGGCCTGTCGGCGGCGTATTACCACACCAGCTATGGCAAGGGCCTGATGCCCGATACCTTTATCGACTTCAAGAAACAGCGTTTCCGCTGGGCCTACGGGGCGATTCAGATCATCAAGCGCCACACCGCCAGCCTGCTGCGCGGCAAGGACACCGAACTGACCCGTGGCCAGCGTTACCACTTCCTCGCGGGCTGGTTGCCGTGGGTGGCGGACGGCATGAACATCTTCTTCACCGTCGGCGCACTGTTGTGGTCGGCTGCGATGATCATCGTGCCGCAACGGGTCGATCCGCCGCTGCTGATCTTCGCAATCCCGCCACTGGCGCTGTTCGTGTTCAAGGTCGCCAAGATCATCTTCCTCTACCGCCGTGCGGTCGGGGTCAATCTGAAGGATGCCTTCTGCGCGGCACTGGCCGGTCTGGCGTTGTCCCACACCATCGCCAAAGCGGTGCTGTACGGCTTCTTCACCAGCAGCATTCCGTTCTTCCGTACACCGAAAAACGCCGACAACCACGGCTTCTGGGTGGCAATTTCGGAAGCCCGGGAAGAGATGTTCATCATGCTGCTGTTGTGGGGCGCGGCCTTGGGGATCTACCTGGTGAACGGCCTGCCGAGCAACGACATGCGCTTCTGGGTCACCATGCTGCTGGTCCAGTCGCTGCCGTACGTCGCGGCGCTGATCATGGCGTTCCTGTCGTCGCTGCCGAAACCGTCTGTCGAGACTGAAACGGCACCAGCGGTCTAAATCTCTGCGGATGCACTAAACGGCGGCCAATGGTCGCCGTTTTGCTTTAAGATAACCGCCATTTTGCGGGGCCTTGGCCCTAATGGCCTGACCCAATACCTGTGGGAGCGAGCCTGCTCGCGATGAGGCCGTCACATTCAACCTTTAGGGTGACAGTGACATCGCTTTCGCGAGCAGGCTCGCTCCCACATCAAGAACTTCCGGAGTTTTCCATGACGGCCCACGCCGACCTTTCGCCGACCCTCCAACTCGCCATCGACCTGATCCGCCGCCCGTCCGTGACGCCGATCGACGCCGATTGCCAGAAGCAGATGATGCAGCGCCTGGGCGATGCCGGTTTCACCCTGGAACCGATGCGCATCGAAGATGTGGATAACTTCTGGGCCACCCACGGCCAGGACGATGGTCCGGTGCTGTGCTTCGCCGGCCACACCGACGTGGTTCCGACCGGCCCGGTGACGGCCTGGCAGATCGAACCGTTCAACGCGCTGATCGACGAACACGGCATGCTCTGCGGTCGTGGCGCCGCCGACATGAAAGGCAGCCTCGCCGCCATGACCGTCGCCTCCGAGCGCTTCGTCGCCGACTACCCGAACCACAAAGGCAAAGTCGCGTTCCTGATCACCAGTGATGAAGAAGGCCCGGCGCACCACGGCACCAAGGCCGTGGTCGAACGCCTGGCCGCGCGCAAGGAACGCCTGGACTGGTGCATCGTCGGCGAACCGTCGAGCACCACCCTGGTGGGTGACGTGGTCAAGAATGGTCGTCGTGGCTCCCTCGGCGCCAAGCTGACAGTGCGCGGCGTGCAAGGCCACGTGGCCTACCCGCACCTGGCGAAGAACCCGATCCACCTCGCCGCCCCGGCCTTGGCCGAACTGGCTGCCGAGCATTGGGACCACGGCAACGATTTCTTCCCGCCGACCAGCTTCCAGATCTCCAACGTCAATTCCGGCACCGGTGCGACCAACGTGATCCCGGGTGACCTGGTGGCGGTGTTCAACTTCCGCTTCTCCACCGAGTCCACCGTCGAAGGCCTGCAAAAGCGCGTCGCCGACATCCTCGACAAGCATGGCCTGGACTGGCACGTCGACTGGGCGCTGTCCGGCCTGCCGTTTCTGACCGAACCTGGCGCGCTGCTGGACGCTGTGTCGTCGAGCATCAAGGACATCACCGGCCGTGAAACCAAAGCCTCCACGAGTGGTGGCACCTCCGACGGCCGCTTCATCGCGACCATGGGCACCCAAGTGGTTGAGCTGGGCCCGGTCAACGCGACCATCCACCAGGTCAACGAGCGCGTGCTGGCAGCCGACCTCGATGTGCTGACCGAGATCTACTACCAGACCCTGATCAAGTTGCTCGCCTGATGCTGGCGTGTCCGATCTGCAGTGAGCCGCTCAATGCGGTGGACAACGGTGTGGTCTGCCCCGCCGGGCATCGGTTCGACCGTGCGCGTCAGGGGTATTTGAACCTGTTGCCGGTGCAGCACAAGAACAGTCGCGATCCTGGGGATAACCAGGCCATGGTCGAGGCTCGCCGCGACTTCCTCAATGCCGGGCACTACGCCCCGGTGGCCAAGCGACTGGCGGAGCTGGCGGCGGGTTACGCACCGGCTCGCTGGGTCGATATCGGTTGTGGCGAGGGTTACTACACGGCGCAAATCGCCGAAGCCCTGCCGGATGCCGATGGTTATGCCCTGGACATCTCCCGGGAAGCGGTCAAACGTGCCTGCAAGCGCAACCCGAAGCTCACCTGGTTGATCGCCAGCATGGCGCGGGTGCCGTTGGCTTCCGGCAGTTGCCAGTTCCTGGCGAGCGTATTCAGCCCGCTGGACTGGGAAGAAGCCAAGCGCCTGCTCAGTGTTGGCGGCGGCCTGATGAAAGTCGGGCCGACCAGCGGCCACCTGATGGAATTGCGTGAGCGGCTGTACAACGAAGTGCGCGAGTACATTGACGACAAGCATCTGGACCTGGTGCCGGAAGGCATGGCACTGGCGCACAGCGAGACGCTGACGTTCAAGCTGACGCTGGACAAGCCGCAGGACCGCGCCAACCTGCTGGCGATGACGCCCCACGGCTGGCGTGCCAGTGCCGAGCGTCGTGCGGCGGTTATCGAACAGGCCGAGCCGTTCGAGACCACCGTGTCAATGCGCTACGATTATTTCGTTCTTCAATAACCTTTTGGTCTCGGGCGAGTGCCCAAGACCGGCTAAATCCGCGAATGGATTTTTCAGACCCGCAGTGAGGACATCCATGCGCCAACCGGATATCGAGATTTACCTGAAAGACGCCGACGTCGACCACAAGGCCGTTTCCGCCTGGCTCGGTGCGGCATTGGGTCCGTGCACGGATTGGGTCCAGAAGGGCCAGACCTACAAGTGCAAGGCCGGCAATGTGCCAGTGACCTGGCTGCCAAAAGCCGTCGGCAAGTGGAACAGCCTGTACCTGGAAAGCGACCAGACCCCATGGGACGACGACATCGCCTGCGCCCGCGCCGCATTTGCCGCGCTGAACGTGGAAGTACGCTGCGCACCGGGTAGCTGGGTCGAGGAAGAAGGCGAGGAAACGGCAGACCGCTGGATTCGCATCAGCGCCGATGGTGAAGAAGAAATCACCTGGAAGACCGCTTAAAACCTGAACCACCTCCTGTAGGAGCGAGCTTGCTCGCGATGGTCGTCAACGACAACGCGCCTATTCAGGGAAAACGCGGCGTCATTGAGTTCTTCGCGAGCAAGCTCGCTCCTACAGGTTTTTTTGGGTGATCTGAAGATCCGCTTTACAGACCCACCACATCCTCAGCCTGCAACCCCTTCTGCCCTTCCACCACCGCGTATTCAACCTGCTGGCCCTCGATCAGCGAGCGATGCCCTTCGCCGCGAATCGCACGGTAATGCACGAACACGTCCACCCCGTCCTCGCGCTGAATGAAGCCGTAGCCTTTGGCGTCGTTGAACCACTTCACGTTGCCGGTTTCGCGTGTTGCCATTTGTTCATACTCCCTTTTTATTATTGATCGGGCTTTTCGCAGGAAAGCCTCGGGAACGTCTATCTGCGTGCGACGTCCCTATAAGGGCACCGACAGCAGACGGCCGAGTATATGACAGACGTTAAAACTCTCAACAGGAGATTACTTCGGCGCTTTTTTGCCGATTTTAAGCGAATCCGGCACACTATCGGCCTCCCGAGCAAACGCTCGGTTTTACTCACTCACGCAGAAGCCGTATGACCCGTTCCCCGTTCCGCCGTCTTGTGTTTGGCACCCTGCGCCGACTGTTGTACCTCTGGGTTCGCTCGGAGACGATCAACCAGTCGTCGTTCACCCTTGACCTCGACCGCAGTCGTCCGGTGTTCTACGTCCTGCAAAACCCTTCGCTAACCGATCTCGCCGTGGTCGACACCGAATGCAGCAAGGCCGGCCTGCCACGCCCGGTGCTGCCGGTTTCGGTGGGCAACCTGCTGGAGCCAGCTGCGTTCTTCTACCTGACACCGGACCCGGACTGGCTCGGCCGCCAGGACAAGCGCGGCGCGCCGCCGACCTTGACCCGACTGGTCAGCGCCCTGAGCCAGAACGCCGCCGAAGATGCACAGATCATCCCGGTCAGCGTGTTCTGGGGCCAGTCGCCGGACAGCGAAAACAGCCCGTGGAAACTCCTGTTCGCCGACAGTTGGGCGGTGACCGGACGTCTGCGTCGCCTGCTAAGCATCATCGTGCTGGGGCGCAAGACCCGCGTGCAGTTCTCCGCGCCGATCCACCTGCGCGAACTGATCGACCATAACAAGGGGCACGAGCGCACCGTGCGCATGGCTCAACGCATCCTGCGGGTGCACTTTCGCAACCTGAAGGCCGCAGTCATCGGCCCGGACATTTCCCACCGACGCAACCTGGTCAAAGGCCTGTTGAACCAGCCGATGGTCAAGCAAGCGATCCTCGACGAAGCCGAGCGCGAGAACATCTCCCCGGAAAAAGCCAAGGCCCAGGCCCTGCGCTATGGCAACGAAATCGCCTCGGACTACACCTACACGGCGATCCGTTTTATGGAAGTGGTGCTGAGCTGGTTCTGGAACAAGATCTACGACGGCATCAAGGTGAACCACATCGAAGGCGTGCAGAAGGTCGCCCAGGGTCACGAAGTGATCTACGTGCCGTGCCACCGCAGCCACATCGACTATCTGCTGCTGTCCTACCTGCTGTTCCGCAACGGCCTGACCCCGCCGCACATCGCCGCAGGCATCAACCTGAACATGCCAGTGATCGGCGGCCTGCTGCGTCGCGGCGGTGCCTTCTTCATGCGCCGCACGTTCAAGGGCAACCCGCTGTACACCTCGGTGTTCAACGAATACCTGCACACACTGTTCACCAAGGGCTTCCCGGTGGAGTACTTCGTCGAGGGTGGCCGTTCGCGCACCGGGCGCATGCTGCAACCGAAGACCGGGATGCTGGCGATCACCCTGCGCAGCTTCCTGCGCTCATCGCGTATGCCCATCGTGTTCGTGCCGGTGTACATCGGCTACGAGCGCGTACTGGAAGGTCGAACGTATCTGGGCGAGTTGCGCGGTGCAGCCAAGAAGAAAGAGTCGATCTTCGATATTTTCAAAGTCATTGGCGCACTCAAGCAGCGCTTCGGCCAGGTGGCGGTGAACTTCGGCGAGCCAATCAAGCTGGCGGAATTCCTCGACAGCGAGCAGCCCGACTGGCGCAAACAGGAACTCGGCCCGCAGTTCAGACCGGCCTGGCTCAACGAAACCACCAACCGCCTCGGCGAGAAGGTTGCACAGCACCTGAACGAAGCGGCGGCGATCAACCCGGTGAACCTGGTGGCGTTGGCATTGCTCTCCACCAGCCGATTGGCACTCGATGATCGCGCCATGGCGCGGGTGCTCGACCTGTACCTGGCGCTGCTGCGCAAGGTGCCGTACTCGCCGCACACCACCCTTCCGGAGGGTGACGGCCGCGCGTTGATCGAGCACGTGAAGGACATGGACCTGCTGTCCGAGCAGAGCGATGCGTTGGGTAAGATTCTCTATCTGGACGAGCAGAACGCCGTCCTGATGACCTACTACCGCAACAACGTATTGCACATCTTCGCCCTGCCGGCACTGCTGGCGAGCTTCTTCCAAAGCGCATCGCGCATGAGCCGCGAACAGATACAGCGCTACACCCGCGCGCTGTATCCGTACCTGCAAGCGGAGCTGTTCATTCGCTGGTCGCTGGACGAACTGGATGCGGTGATCGATCAATGGCTGGAGGCATTCGTCGAGCAAGGCCTGCTGCGTTTCGAGAACGATGTGTACCTGCGCCCGGCGCCAAGCTCACGGCATTTCGTGTTGCTGACCCTGCTGTCGAAAAGCATCGCCCAGACGTTGCAGCGCTTCTACATGACCGTGTCCCTGCTGCTCAACAGTGGCCAGAACAGCATCAGCGCCGAAGAACTGGAAGACCTGTGCACCGTCATGGCCCAGCGCCTGTCGATCCTGCATGGCCTGAATGCCCCGGAATTCTTCGACAAGAGCCTGTTCCGTCACTTTATCCAGACCCTGCTCGACCTCGAAGTGCTCAAGCGCGACGAAGCGGGCAAGTTGAGCTATCACGAACTGCTCGGCGAACTGGCCGAAGGCGCGGCCAAGCGGGTGTTGCCGGCGGAGATTCGTTTGTCGATCAGGCAGGTGGCGTTGCATCGAAGTGAAGATGCGGCGGAGTTGGTCACGCCGGCCTGATCCATCTGGATCACTGCGCGCAGGGCTTATGGCTGAAGCAAGGACGCTTCTGACTCATGCCACCCCCTCTTCGCCCCTGCTTGCAGGAGTTCCCCTACATAGAAATCGCTGCCCCGCCCCTATTCTGGACGCTCGTCACTACCGACGATCAATCGATAAGGAAATCAATATGAGCAGCGAAACCGTAAAGACCATTGGTGGCAAAGTGCACTTCCTGGAAAGGATTGCGCTGACGCCTAACTCGACGCTTCATGTCCGCTTGCTGGATGTCAGCCTGCAAGATGTCGTCGCGAAGGAACTGGCCGTACAGATCACCCCCAATGCAGAAAAAGTCGGGCTGAACTTCAACCTGACGTACAAGCATGCAGATGTCCTGCCTGGCCATACCTATGCAATCAGCGCGAGCATCACCCTCGAAGACCGTCTGCTCTTCGCCACCACTCAACAACACCCGGTGGAACTGGGTGTCGATTATGTAAAGGAACAGGAAGTGCTGGTCAGCCTCGTCTGAGAACACCCCCGAGGCAAGTTGGGCGATATCCCCGGTAAAATCCGTTAAATTGTCGTTGGCGCCGGTCTTCTTCGGCGCCAACGACAAGGATACGCCTCATGAAAAAACGCTCACTCCTTGGGCTTACTGTTTTGCTCGGCGCCTGCCAGTCCATGCAACCTGCCCCGAAAGCCAGCCTCGACGGCGAAGTCTTTTATCTGCAACGCATCGCGTTGCCACCTACCGCCACCTTGAGTGTCAGCTTGCAGGACGTATCGCTAATGGATGCGCCCGCTGTCGTTCTCGATGAACAGAAAGGCCAGGTCAAAGGCCAGGTGCCGTTAGCCTTCCATCTGAGTTACGATCCTGCCCAGATCAAACCGGGTCATCGCTACTCAGTCAGCGCCCGTATCGAAGTCGACGGCAAGTTGATGTTCATCACGACCGAAAACCACGCTGTGCAACTCGATGACAAAGACCCGCAACCGCTGAAAATCCGCGTCGACGCCGTCCGCTAATTTCCTCTTTCGAACAAGGAAGCTGTCATGTTCCGCCCTACCCTCCGCTTTGCCAGCCTGTGTGCAGGCTTGATGATTTGTGCCAACGCACTGGCGCTGTCCCTCACCGATCTGTCGCAGAAAGACGCCACCGGTGGACTCAAGGACGCACTGACCCAAGGCGCGCAACTGGCCGTGAAACAACTCGGCACCCCGGGCGGCTTCAGCAACAACCCCGACGTAAAAATCGAACTGCCGGGCAAGCTGGGCAAGGTCGCGAGCAAGATGAAACAGTTCGGCATGGGTGATCAGGTCGATGAACTGGAAGCCAGCATGAACAAAGCGGCGGAAACCGCCGTGACACAGGCCCAGCCAATCCTTGTCGATGCGGTGAAGAAAATGACCGTGGAAGACGCCAAGGGCATCCTCAGCGGCGGCAACGACTCGGCCACCCAATACCTGAACAAGACCAGCCGCGAACAGATCCGCGCCAAGTTCCTGCCTATCGTCAAGCAAGCCACCGACAAGGTTGGCCTGGCCCAGCAGTACAACTCGTTCGCCGGACAAGCGGCGACCATGGGCGTAGTGGACGCGAAGAATGCCAACGTCGAAAACTACGTCACCGAGCAGGCGTTGAATGGCTTGTTCGAAATGATCGGCAAACAGGAAGAAGCCATCCGCCAGAACCCTGCAGCTGCGGCGACCAGTTTGGCGAAGAAGGTGTTTGGCACGCTCTGAGCCGCGACACAAAACCTGTGGGAGCAGTCTTGCTCCCACAAAGTTTCAGGCCACGGGTCTTAGAAAGAACACCCACTCGCGCCCCATCTTGCGTTTCTCGAACAGCTTCAACGCGACCAGTCCATTGAGCGTGGCTGATGCTGTGTTGTAGGAACAACCCAGATTTTCCTTCACGTTGACCGCAGTGAACTCCTTGGCCATTCCGCTTCTGGCCACTTGAAACAACGCCCGCTGTTTCTCGGTGAGCTGGTTCAGAAAACCACTTTCACGCAACCAGCAATCAAATAGCTGCGCATCGCTCAGACTTTTCCGATACGCCTCGGTAAAACTGCCCACAGCGCGCAACACCACCGAACACTGGAAATCGATGAAGTACGTCAGATCCAGGTCGTCCGCCTCGGTATTCAAATACGACCGCCCGTACTTCAACGGCGCATTGCGCAACAAAACACTGATGGCGATATAGCGAAATGCCGAGTAATCATTTTTGAACATGAACCAGTAAAACAACGCACGTGCCACCCGACCGTTGCCGTCACGAAAGGGATGCTCGTAACCCAGGACAAAATGCAGCGCGATGGCTTTGATCAATGGGTGAAGGTAGTCCGCTTGATGAAGGTTGTTGTGGGTTTGGTTGATCCACTGGGTCAGCACCTGCAAACGTGACACAAGCCCTGCTGCTGGTGGTGGCGAATGCACTGTGTTGCCCTCGCCATCCTGGACGACGACGTCATCGTTGGTCCTGAATGCCCCAGGCGAGTACCGCGAATCGTCGATTCCTTCGACGCCAACCCGATGCATGGCTGCAATCAGCTCAACGCTCAGTGGCTCGTATCGCTGCTCCCAGGCGAAGTTCATCATCTTGTAGTTACCAATGACCATTCGCTCATCCGGCGTGCGCGGCAAGCGATGGCGCTTGAGCATGTCCTTGGCCACCCGCGTCGTGGTGGCCGCACCTTCGAGCTGGCTGCTGCTGATGGCCTCGTCTTCGATCAGATCATTGAGCAAATAGCTGAAATGAGCGCGCTCGCCAATCTGGCCGGTCATGTATTCCAGCACCGCGGTTGTCGCTTGGCGATCCACCACGGAAATGGCTTTTTGCGCCTGCGGCGTCAGTATGAATTTCAGCCAGCACGTGGGTTCGCCCAATGGCAAAAGGTTCGAGTACTGTGCAGTCCGCGCTTTCTTGACCAAGGCCCAGCACAGACTCGAATCCAGCCCAGGCGCCCAGCGATAGCGCAATGAATCGAACGGCAGGTAACGCCCCTGATCGTCCAGAGGCTTGAGCAAAGCGAGGTATTGCGAAAGGCGTTCCTTGTGGGGCGATCGCAGCAGCCGATCAAACACCGGATCGGACCGCCCCCTCAATGTGGGTGGATTTTTCATGGAGCTGTCTCAAACATGCGTGAAACCGGTCTCTGAGTACAACACCTGAGCTTTTTAGCCTCAATATCAGACGGGTCCGAGATAGATGTAGGAACAATGGAGGCCCGCTGGTTGGTACAGGATCAGCGGGCTTTTTCCTTTTACTATTGCTGCGGCTCCAGCTGATCGAGGACGCGGTTCACTGATAGCTGCGCCAGGACGATCATCTGCTGAATGCCGAGTGCCAGATTGCAGGTTGGGCCGGTCATTGGGCCGGTCAGGATGGATGACAACTCAGTCGCCATCACGCTGGCCGAGGCGAGGGTTTCGTAGGCGTGGACCAGCAGCGTTTCGGAATTAATGCCAGGGCGGATGGTGAAAATTGGACAGGGGCGACTTGAAGTGCCGATTTGCTCTTCGGGCTCTGAAGCCGGGGGGTTTGGGCTGGGTTTGATCATTGTGAAGCTCCTAACGAAAGTTGGAGCAGCCAGCATCACTTGCAGATGATGGGTGGCAGCTGTGTGCAGGTCTGCAAGACCGAGTCGTTAGGCAACCTCGGCAGACCCGAAGATCTCCCGCACACAGCCACCATAAATCGGTGGTCGCTAAAAAGCGCCACGATTATAGGTGCGCCAGTGGGCGCCTAACAAACTATTGGCGGGCTTGCAGTCCCGGTCGCTGAATTGGCAGCGACCGTCAGAGGCTAGAGAACGGGCTTCCGACGGGCAAGCTGAAAGTCTTGTGGGAATGGTCTGAATGGTTGGCATTGGCGATAAACACTATTGACTGTTGGGCAGTCTTCGCGAGCAGGCTCACTCCTACAATTGGATTGGGTACATCTGTGAGGAATTGGTTGGCTGGCAGGCCGCCATCGCTGGCAAGCCAGCTCCTACAGTTGATCGGCGTACACCCGTGCTCTTCACCACTCATCAGGCCGAGCGTTAGCTCGCCTGCAGCTCTTGATCTTGATCCACCCGCCCCCTCGGGAGGCCTCGTTCCGGTGTTCATCCGGGGATGGGCGCGCAGCGCCGTTCGACGCAGTCGAACACGCTGAATGTAGGTCGAAGCGAAGCCGACTGGAGGGCAGTGTCCCCGGATGGATACCGGAGCGAAGGAACCCCGAGCCTTAGCGAGGGGCCGTACGAAAGGGGCGAGACCTTTTGGTTCCTTTTGGGGCGTTTGCCAAAAGGGACTCGCCGTAAGGGCGAAACCATAAGCCGCCGTTACCTAAACAACGGATATGTACCCGGTCAAACGGTCTCCTTCCTGACCCGAAACCAAGCCGCATAAAGCGCAGGCAAAAACAGCAGCGTCAACGCCGTAGCCACAATCAATCCCCCCATGATCGCCACCGCCATCGGCCCGAAAAACACACTGCGCGACAACGGAATCATCGCCAACACCGCCGCCAGCGCCGTCAACACAATCGGCCGAAACCGCCGCACCGTCGCCTCGATGATCGCCTGCCAAGGCTTCAACCCGGCCGCGATATCCTGCTCAATCTGATCCACCAGAATCACCGAGTTACGCATGATCATCCCGGACAACGCGATGGTCCCCAGCATGGCCACGAAACCGAACGGCTGACGGAACACCAGCAAGAACAGCGTGACGCCAATCAAGCCCAAGGGCGCCGTCAGAAACACCATCGCCGTACGCGAAAAACTTCGCAGCTGCAGCATCAGCAAGGTCAGCACCACCACGATAAACAACGGCACGCCGGCCTTCACCGAGTTCTGTCCGCGCGCGGAGTCTTCCACCGTGCCGCCGACATCCAGCAAGTAGCCATCCGGCAATTCAGCGCGGATCGGATCGAGGGTCGGCATGATCTGCTGCACCAGCGTAGCCGGTTGCTGCTTGTCATAGATGTCGGCACGAACCGTCACGTTGGGCAGGCGATTGCGGTGCCAGATGATGCCCTCTTCGAAGCCGTACTCCAGGGTCGCGATCTGCGATAGCGCGACACTGCGACCGTTATCGGTCGGCACCGCCAGGCTCGGCAACAACGACAGTTCGGTGCGCTCATGCAAGGTGCCGCGCAGCAGGATTTCGATCAACTCGTTGTCTTCACGGTATTGGCTGACGCTGGAACCGGTCAAGGAGCTTTGCAGGAACTTCGACAGGTTCGCCGTACTGACGCCCAGTGCCCGCGCGCGGTCCTGATCGATGTTCAGGTACACCACCTTGCTCGGTTCTTCCCAATCCAGGTGAACGTTGACCACATGCGGGTTCTCGCGAACCTTGGCCGCCACTTTGCGCGCCAGCGCCCGCACCTCCTCGATGTGCTCCCCCGTCACGCGAAACTGCACCGGGTAACCCACTGGCGGACCGTTTTCCAGACGTGTGACCCGCGAGCGCAGCGCTGGGAATTGTTCGTTGAGGGTTGAGATCAGCCAGGTGCGCAGGGTTTCGCGTTCCTCGATGGTTTTTGCCAGGACGACAAACTGGGCGAAGCTCGCCGCCGGCAGTTGCTGATCCAGCGGCAGGTAAAAACGCGGCGAACCGGTGCCGACGTAGGCCACGTAATTGTCGATCCCGGCCTTGTCCTTGAGCAGCGCTTCGAGACGCTTGACCTCGTCGGCGGTATTGCTCAGCGAAGCGCCTTCGGCCAGTTTCAGGTCGACCATCAACTCCAGTCGACCCGATGCCGGGAAGAATTGCTGCGGTACGAACTTGAACAGCACGATAGAGGCAATGAACAACACCACGGTCGCCCCGATCACGGTTTTGCGCCAGCGCACGCACCACTCCACCAGACGCCGGACGCGCTGATAAAACGGTGTGCCATACGGATCGGGCTGGCCGGCACCGTGCTTGGCGGCATGAATCTTCGCCAGGTCCGGCAGGAGCTTTTCCCCGAGATACGGCACGAAGACCACCGCGACCACCCACGACGCCAACAGCGCGATGGTGACCACTTCGAAGATCGAACGGGTGTATTCACCAGTGCCCGATTGCGCCGTGGCAATCGGCAGGAAGCCGGCCGCGGTGATCAGCGTACCGGTGAGCATCGGGAACGCGGTACTGGTCCAGGCGTAACTCGCGGCTTTGACCCGGTCGAAACCCTGCTCCATTTTGATCGCCATCATTTCCACGGCGATGATCGCGTCGTCCACCAGCAGGCCCAGCGCCAGAACCAATGCACCCAGGGAAATCTTGTGCAGGCCGATGCCAAGGTAATACATGCTGGCAAACGTCATCGCCAGCACCAGCGGAATGGCCAGGGCCACCACCATGCCAGTGCGTACGCCGAGGGAGAAGAAGCTCACCACCAACACGATGGCCAGCGCCTCGACCAGCACTTGCACGAACTCGCCAACACCGGTTTTCACCGCAGCCGGCTGGTCGGAGACTTTGCGCAGTTCCATACCGGCCGGGAGGTTTTTCTGGATGCGGGCGAATTCGACTTCCAGTGCCTTGCCCAGCACCAGAATGTCTCCACCGTCCTTCATCGCTACCGCCAGGCCGATGGCATCTTGCGCCATGAAGCGCATGCGCGGCGCCGGTGGATCATTGAAACCACGCCGCACATCGGCCACATCAGAGATGCGGAAAGTGCGATCACCGACGCGAATCGGGAAGTTCTTGATCTCGTCGACCTTATGAAAATTCCCCGTCACCCGTAGCTGCAATCGCTCGCTGCTGGTTTCGAAGAAGCCTGCCGTGGACACCGCGTTCTGTTCTTCAAGGGCTTGCTGGACGGCCGCCAGCGGCAAGCCGAGGGTGGCGAGCTTGACATTGGAGAGCTCGATCCAGATTTTCTCGTCCTGCAACCCCAGCAACTCGACCTTGCCCACATCCTTGACCCGTTGCAGCTGGATCTGGATGCGGTCGGCGTAATCCTTGAGCACGGCGTAGTCGAAACCTGCGCCGGTCAGGGCGTAGATGTTGCCGAAAGTGGTGCCGAATTCATCGTTGAAGAACGGCCCCTGAATCCCCGGCGGCAAGGTATGACGGATGTCGCTGATCTTTTTGCGCACCTGATACCAGAGCTCCGGGATCTCTGCCGAGTGCATGGAATCACGCGCAATGAAGGTGACCTGAGATTCCCCGGGCCGCGAGAACGAGACAATGCGCTCGTACTCGCCGGTTTCCATCAGCTTTTTTTCGATGCGTTCGGTGACCTGGCGCGAGACTTCCTCGGCGGTCGCGCCCGGCCAGTTGGTGCGAATCACCATGGCCTTGAAGGTGAACGGCGGATCTTCGCTCTGGCCGAGCTTGGTGTAGGACAGTGCGCCGACGATGGCCAGCAACAGCATCAGGAACAGGACGATCTGGCGATTACGCAGCGCCCATTCGGAAACGTTGAAGCGCATCGGGGCTTACTCCTTGTCCGCCAGATTGACCACGCGATTGGAGCGATCCACCGGGCGCACCTGCTGCCCTTCGAGTAGCACATGAACGCCGGCGGCCACTACCCAGTCGCTGGCGTTGAGTCCTTCAAGCACCGGTACGGTTTTCTCGCCGAAGGCACCCACGCGCACCGGGGTCTTTTTCAAGGTGTTGTTGGCGCTCACGACCCAGACATAGGTCACGCCGTTTTCCGCCGTCAGCGCTGAGAGCGGAACGGACAGCGGGACCACGTCGGCAGCCTGCACGAACACCCGGGCGCTCTGGCCCAGTTCGACAGGTACTGTGCCGGAATTGAAGGCGATACGCGCCGCGAAGGTGCGCGACTTGGGGTCGGCTGACGGCGACAGTTCACGGATGCGCCCTTCGAAACGCTGGTTGGGCTGGGTCCAGAGTTCCACCGCCACCGGCCCACCGACCTTGAAGCGGCCGAAGTTCTGCTCCGGCAGGCTGATCAACACTTCACGCTCGCCATCGGTGGCCAGGGTGAACACCGTTTGCCCGGCGGCCACGACTTGCCCGACTTCCACCAGACGCTTTGCCACGACGCCGTCCTGCGGCGCCCGCAACACGGCGTAACTGGCCTGGTTATTGGAAACGTTAAATTCGGCTTTGATTTGCTTGAGGCGCGCTTCGCCGGAGCGGTAGAGGTTTTCGTGATTGTCGTACTGCGAACGGCTGACCAGCTGACGCTCCATCAGGGTTTTATAGCGATCACGTTCGGCACGCACCATGCTCAAATTGGCTTCAGCGGCGGCGACCTGGGCGCGTGTGGCCTCCAGTTGCAGGCGCACGTCCTGTGGGTCGAGCTCTGCCAAGGGTTGATCGGCCTTGACCCGCTGCCCCTCTTCCACCAGTCGTCGGCTGACTTTACCGCCGATGCGGAACGCCAGGTCCGGCTCATAACGTGCACGAACTTCACCGGGATAGCTTTCCATGGACTGCGCCGAAGGCTCTGGCTGGACCACCATGGCCGGGCGCACGCTGACTTGCGGCGCTTCTTCGTGACCACACGCAGACAATAAAAAAGCCAGGGTAACTGGCAACGCGAGGGGCAAGGCATAGCGGAACATGGTGAAGGACCTTTCGCTAATGGTGCTTGGAATAATTATACTGAGCAGTATGTTATTAATAGCAAACTCACCAGTCCAGTAATAAAAACGAATATGCCAAACTATCCTTCAGCACCCAATGGCCCAGGCAGACCCAAGGATCTGGTCAAGCGCCAGGCGATTCTCGATGCGGCGAAAACGCTGTTTCTGAGTAAGGGTTATGCCAATACCAGCATGGATGCCGTCGCAGCCGAGGCCGGTGTGTCGAAGCTGACGGTCTATAGCCATTTCAACGACAAGGAGACGCTGTTCTCCGCCGCCGTGGTGGCCAAGTGCGAGGAGCAGTTGCCGCCGCTGTTTTTCGAATTGCCGGAAGGCGTGGCGGTGGAAACCGTGCTGCTGAACATCGCGCGCGGTTTTCATCACCTGATCAACAGTGATGAATCAGTAAACCTGCACCGCTTGATGATGACCCTGGGCAGCCAGGACCCAAAACTCGCGCAAATATTCTTCGAGGCCGGGCCGCAGCGCATGCTCCACGGCATGGAACGCCTGCTGAGCAAGATCGATGAAAGTGGCGTGCTGCGCATCGACAAGCCACACAACGCAGCCGAGCACTTCTTCTGCCTGCTCAAGGGGGCGGGGAACTTTCGCTTGCTGTATGGCTGCGGCGAACCGCCGGTGGGCGAGGCGGCGGAGAGCCATGTGCGGGAAGTGGTGGGGTTGTTTATGCGGGCTTATCGGCCGGAGTGAGCCCTGACAGATATAGGCTGGCTGATCTGACGCTATCGCTGGCAAGCCAGCGCCTACAGGGTACGGGGGTGCTCCCAAGTCTTGGGCCCGACACAGAACCTGTAGGAGCTGGCTTGCCAGCGATGAAGGCGACTTGGTCTTAAGGCTTCAAAGCCTTCTTCGGATAAATGTCATACCGACTGGACTTGCCATCCAGCGCATGACTCGGCTTCGGCCCTTCGATGCACGGCGCTTTGCGCGGGCGCTTGACCACCACCCGGTGGCTGGCCAGGGCCAAGGCGGCTTCGAGCAGTGCCGGCGCATCCGGGTCATCGCCCACCAGTGGGCGGAACAGGCGCATTTCCTTTTTCACCAGCGCGGTTTTCTCGCGGTGCGGGAACATCGGGTCAAGGTAGATCACCTGCGGCGGTTCGCCTTCCCAATTGCGCATGACCTCGATCGAATTGCCCTTGAGCAAGCGCATGCGCGCCACGATCGGCGCCACGTCGAAATCTTCCGCGCCACGGGCCAGGCCATCCTCCAGCAAGGCGCCGATCAGCGGCTGACGCTCGATCAGGCTCATCTCGCAACCAAGGCTGGCCAACACGAACGCGTCTTTGCCCAGCCCCGCCGTCGCATCCAGTACCCGCGGGCGCACGCCCTGGGCGACACCGACGGCCTTGGCGATCATCTGCCCGCTGCCACCGCCGTACAACCGGCGATGGGCCGCACCGCCCTCGACGAAATCCACCCGCACCGGCCCCGGCGCATCCGGCCCCAGCTGCTGCAACTGCAAACCCTGGTCACCCACCTGCAGGGCAAACTCGCCGTCCGCCACTTGCATCGGCAAGCCCAGGCGCTCGGCCCATTGCTCGGCTTGTGGCTCGAAAGCCGCGTCCAGGGCCTGGACATGGATGCGGCAGGCCGCAGGTTGATCAATCATCGGAAAACACGCTCAAAAAATTAATGATCGGCAAAAACTGCCGATAACAAAACTATCGAGCATTTTGCCAGAGCTGAGCGTCGACCGAGAGAAATGTCAGACATTCAACCCACAATCACAGGTTTTATATCGCCCTACGGCAATTACAACCTGCGAAACACCCAGGCACTGAGCGGTGTCAGTCACATCTGGCAGGATTTCTTTGCCCGTGCGCTGGCCGATCAGTCGGGTGATGTGCTGCCTGAATCGTTGAATTTCCCACCGGTCGATCTCGAAAGCCCTGTGGAGCCGACTGTCGGCAGCGAGCTGCTGGAGCACATCGTGTCCCAGCGCGAGTGCGATGTGAAGGACACCCAGGTTCGTCCACCCGAGCCGCTGTTCCTGCCGATTGCCGAATTCGAAATGGAACTGGCCGACAAGCCCCGCCCACCGTTCCCGGCAGACGAAATCGTCGCCCAGCAAAAACAGCAAGACTTCGAAAGCGGCTGGGTACGCCCGATCGTGCTCAACGCCGGTCAGCCGGTATACGAAGCCGGCCCTGCCCCGCAACCGCGTCCGCTGCGCCTGCCGATTGCCGAGTTCGAGCTCGACCTGCTCGACAAACCGTTCCCGCCGTTCTCGCCAGAAGAACGCGTGGAACAGCAGAAACAGCTCGATTTCGATAACGGCTGGGCACGCCCGATCATCCTGCAGAACCTGCGTATCGCTGCCTGATCCTCAGCCTTTGAAGAACTGATTGGCCTTCTGGTACGGCATCGACCGGGACGTGAAACCAAACGTGCCCGATGTCTGGATTTCCTCGGCGGCGCGGAAGAATTCACCATAGGCCGCCAATGCCAGCGCGGAACCGACGCTGATACGTTTGACGCCCATTTCCCCCAACTGCGCGACCGTCAGCTTCAAGCCGCCCGACATCAACACATTCACCGGTTTTGGCGCCACCGCGCGCACCACCGCCAATACATCCTCGGCGCTGCGCAGACCGGGTGCGTAAAGCACATCGGCACCGGCCTCGGCGAATGCCTGCAAGCGGCGGATGGTGTCGGCCAGATCGGGATTGCCGTGCAGGAAGTTTTCCGCCCGGGCCGTCAATGTGAAGGGGAACGGCAAACTGCGAGCAGCGGCCACAGAGGCCTCGATTCGCGCCACGGCGTGTTCGAAACAATAGATCGGGCCTTCTTCGCGGCCGGTGGCATCTTCAATCGAACCACCGACGGCTCCAGCCTCGGCAGCGCGCAAGATGCTTTTGGCGCAATCAGCCGGGTTGTCGGCAAAGCCGTTTTCCAGGTCGACTGCAACCGGCAAGTCAGCGGCGGCGACGATCGCCTTAACGTTCAACAGGGTATCGTCGAGGGTCAATCCACCATCGGCGCGGCCCTGGGAAAAGGCATAACCGGCACTGGTGGTCGCCAGCGCCTCGAAGCCAAGGCTGGCGAGCATTTTCGCCGAGCCGGCATCCCACGGATTGGGAATCACAAAAGCGCCGGGGCGTTCATGTAGGGCTTTGAACGCCTGGGCTCGAAGGGTTTGCGCATCCATTGGGCAGGCTCCTGAAGAGGGGAAAGAATCCGCCTCAGAGCAGGCCAAGTTGCTCGGCGACGGGTTCTCTGTATAGCTCAGGCAGCGCCGGCAGGCCAGGCAAACGCAGCATCAGTTTGGCGTGAAAGCGCTGCGCCAGTTTTGCGGCCAGCAAGTTGTCGGCCGTGTGCAGGAAGATATACGGCGTGCGGCCCTCTTCGATCCACACCGCGATTTTTTCGACCCAGGGTTCCAGAAACCTATCGTTGGCCTCAAGCGTCGGATGGCCGATAAAGCGCACCTGCGGGAATGACGTGAAGGCCGTCGGACGCGGTGGCACACGGGGTTTCTTCGCTTGGGCGTGGAGTACCGAGGGCTCGGTCGAGGTGCAACTGAACAACGCACGGGGATCGAGACAGATGCGTTCGACGCCGCGATCCAGCAGCAGGCGATTGAGCATTCGCTCGCTGTCACCCTTGGCGAAAAACTCGTCATGCCGCACTTCCACGGCCAGTGGCCGCTGCAGCGCATCGATGAATCCGGTCAGTTCGGGCAAGCGCTGGGGCGTGAAGCTTTTCGAAAGCTGCAACCACAGTGGCGACACCCGCTCGCCGAGCGGGCTGAGCAGTTGCAGGAAGGTTTCGGCGGCGGTCAGTTGCTCGCGCAGATCGCCGCCGTGACTGATTTCGCCGGGAAACTTGGCAGTGAAGCGAAAGTGTTCGGGCATGGTCTCGGCCCAACGCTGCACGGTGCTGGCAGCCGGACTCGCGTAGAAGGTCGTGTTGCCTTCCACGGCATTGAAAACCCGGGAATAGAGCTCAAGAAAGTCTGCGGTCTTGGCGTCTGGCGGATACAGGTAATCGCGCCAGGCGTTTTCGCTCCAGGAGGGGCAACCGAGGTAGTACGGCAGCAGCATCAGATGTACAGGTCGAGACCCAGCACATCCGCTTCCCAATCGACGAAACCGGCGGTGCTCAGGTAGCTGGCCAGGGCCATCGCCACACTTTTGCTCATGGCACGGTGGTAAATCATGTCTTGCTGACGGGCGGGAAGGTTGCTCAGTTTTTGCGCAGAGGCTTTGGCGGCGCGGGCAGCCAGTTGCTCTTCAGTCGGGAATTCCAGCTCGCCTTCGATATCAATGGCGTCATCTTCCACCACGCGGCCTTTGCTTGGCTTACGCTTGATGGGGTAGGACTGAGAGGAAACGCCGTCTATACGCATAGGTGCATGCTCGGAATCAGTAATGGCAGTTTAGTGGCGCAATACCCACTTCGCAAACCGCCGAGTGATAACTAGAACACATAAAAGGCAAAAGGTTTAAAGCTGAGGTTAGAAAACGACGATCGGCTGAATCTGGAACACCGACTGTGGCGAGGGGGCTTGCCCCCGTTCGGCTGCGTAGCAGTCGCAGGTCGGCTGATGCGGTGTGACAGGCAAATCGAATTCTATAGTTTTGGCACTGCTGCGCAGTGCAACGGGGGCAAGCCCCCTCGCCACAAAAGCCCCTGAACCTGCTGAACTACCGCGCTTTCGGCGTCGCCACTTTGTCCCGCAGGTAAACCGGCTGCGCCTCGTCGGCCACGATAGCCTCGCCGCGTGCCCAGGCAAATCGCGCCAGGGTCAGCAAGTCTTCGGCATGGGGCAACATGCCCGCGTCCTGCCCGCTCAGGCTGACGGCGATACGCTCGCCATAACCCCACCCGGTACCCGCGCCAAACCACTCGCCACTGGCATCGACCGGCAATGCAGCCGACTCCGGTGGCAGTACCGCCTCAGCGCCGACCAGACGCATCTCCCCGGCCGTTTCGCGGTAGCAACCCCAATACACTTCGTCCATGCGCGCGTCGATGGCAGCGGCGACCTGAGTGGCACCGTGTTCGCGCAGCGCACGTTGCGCCAACACGGCCAGGTTCGACACCGGCAGCACGGGGCGATCCAGGGCAAATGCCAGGCCTTGCACCACGCCGATGGCAATACGCACGCCGGTGAAGGCACCCGGGCCCCGGCCAAACGCAATGGCATCGACTGCTTGCAGCGTGGTACCCGCATCGGCCAGCAGTTGCTTGATCATCGGCAACAGCTTCTGCGCATGCAGGCGCGGGATCACCTCGTAATGGCTCGTGACCTTGCCGTCATGCAGCAAGGCAACGGAGCAAGCTTCAGTCGCGGTGTCCAGGGCCAGCAAGGTGCTCATCGATGTTTCCGTAAGAAGGGGGATCAGAAAAAGTGCGTCAGTATAAACAACTACGGCCCGCAAGCGGGCCGTGGATGATGCAGCGAATCAGGTTTTTCAGCTCAGGGCTGCAAGCACCTTGGCGGTGATCGCTTCAACCGAACCGACGCCTTCGATGTGGCTGTACTTCGGCTTGCCATTGGCAGCCGACAGCTTCTGGTAGAAATCCACCAGCGGCTTGGTCTGGGAGTGGTAGACCGACAGGCGATGACGTACGGTTTCTTCGGTGTCGTCCTTGCGCTGTACCAGCTCTTCACCGCTGACGTCGTCAATACCAGCTACTTTCGGCGGGTTGTAGACGATGTGGTACACGCGGCCGCTGGCCTCGTGAACACGGCGACCGGCGATACGCTGGACGATTTCTTCGTCTTCGACGGCGATTTCAACCACTGCATCGAGCTCGACGCCAGCAGTCACCAGGGCTTCAGCCTGGGGAATGGTGCGCGGGAAGCCGTCGAACAGGAAACCGTTGGCGCAGTCGGACTGGGCGATGCGGTCCTTGACCAGAGCGATGATCAGATCATCGGACACCAGGCCGCCGGCATCCATGATGCTCTTGGCCTTGATGCCCAGCTCGGTGCCGGCCTTGACCGCGGCACGCAACATGTCGCCGGTGGAGATTTGCGGAATGCCGAATTTTTCGGTGATGAACTTAGCCTGAGTACCTTTACCGGCCCCGGGAGCTCCCAGCAGAATGACGCGCATCGATGTGCTCCTCAATTTTTTATATAGATAACGTCAGATTCGCCTCGTGGGGCCAATCTCAAAAATAGGGTCGTGACCGCCCAAACGGCCAAAGGCTGATCAAGATACACAGCAGGCTGCGCCCACACAAGACGCCAAAAGTCGGAGAAACCACTGTCTCTTGCGACCATTGCGCGCAGTTTCCCAAGTCGCAACCTCATCATTAACTGTCGCCTGGCCGCACTTTTATGCCTGCCATCGGGTGGCATCCGGCCGTTGAGCCGGACACCCAATACCACGGCAAAAATCTTAGCCGGTATTACGCAAACCGGCGGCAATCCCCGCCACAGACACCAGCAAAGCCTGTTCTACCGGGCTGCCCTGCGCCACGTCCTGCACTCGTGAACGGGCCAACAACTCGGCCTGCAATAGATGAAGCGGGTCGAGGTAAGTGTTGCGCAACCGGATGAACTCAAGGGTCGCTGGGCTATGTGCCAGCAGCTGCGACTGCCCGGTCAGGCCGAGAACGATGGTGCACGCCTGCGACAATAGGTCGCGTAAGTGCGCACCCAATGGCAACAGATTCGGCTCGACCAGACGCTGATCGTAGGACTGCGCAATGTCGGCATCCGCCTTGGCCAGGACCATTTCCAGCATGTCGATGCGGGTGCGGAAGAATGGCCACTGCTCACGCATCTGCCCCAGCAGTTCGCCTTCGCCACGCTCCAGTGCCTTGCTCAGGGCCGCTTCCCAACCCAGCCAGGCTGGCAGCATCAGGCGCGTTTGGGTCCAGCCGAAGATCCACGGAATAGCCCTAAGGCTTTCGATCCCCCCGGCCCGACGCTTGGCCGGGCGACTGCCCAACGGCAAGCGACCGAGTTCCTGTTCCGGCGTGGACTGGCGGAAATACTCCACGAACTGCGGGTTCTCCCGCACCACGGCGCGGTAGGCGCTGACACCGTCCGCGGCCAATTCGTCCATCAAATGGCGCCACTCGGGCGTAGGTGGCGGTGGAGGCAGCAAGGTCGCCTCAAGCACGGCGGCCAGGTACAGGTTGAGGTTTTGTTCGGCGATGTCCGGCAGGCCGAACTTGAAGCGAATCATTTCGCCCTGTTCGGTGGTACGGAAACGCCCCGCTACCGATCCCGGTGGCTGCGACAGGATCGCCGCGTGGGCCGGGCCGCCGCCACGCCCCACGGTGCCACCGCGACCATGGAACAACAGCAGTTCCACTTGTTGTTCACGGCAGATATCCACCAGTCGCTCCTGCGCCCGGTACTGCGCCCAGGCCGCCGCGGTGGTGCCGGCGTCCTTGGCCGAGTCGGAGTAGCCGATCATCACTTCCTGCGGCCCTTGCAGGCGCGCGCGATAGCCCGGCAACAGCAACAGTTTCTCAATCACGGGCCCCGCGTTGTCGAGGTCGGCCAGGGTTTCGAACAACGGCACCACGCGCATAGGCCGCAGCACGCCGGACTCTTTGAGCAGCAATTGCACCGCCAGCACATCGGAGGCGGCACCGGCCATTGAGATCACATAGGAGCCGAGGGACGCACCCGGTGCCGCAGCGATCTCCCGACAGGTCGCCAACACTTCAGCGGTGTCGGCGGAAGGCTTGAAGTACGCCGGCAACAAGGGCCGACGATTACTCAGCTCGCGCATCAGGAAGGCGATACGCTCTTCTTCACTCCAGTCTTCGTAGCGGCCGAGGCCAAGGTAGTCGGTGATTTCGGTCATCGCCGCGGTGTGCCGCGAGGAGTCCTGGCGCACATCCAGACGTACCAGGAACAGGCCGAAGGTCACCGCCCGACGCAGGCAATCGAGCAACGGTCCGTCGGCAATCACGCCCATGCCGCACTCGTGCAACGAGTGGTAGCAAAGCTCCAGCGGATCGAGCAGTTCGCGGTTGTTTTGCAGCACATCGGTCGGTGCCGGCGTTGGCGTTGACAAGGCGGCGTGCGCCCAGTTGCGTGTCGCCCGCAGGCGTTCACGCAGCTGTTTGAGCACAGCCCGGTAGGGTTCGGCGCTGTCACCCGCCTTGGCCTTCAGCTCATCGCTGGCCTGCTGCATCGACAGTTCAGCCGCCAGGTGATCGACATCCCGCAGGTACAAATCAGCCGCCATCCAGCGCGCCAACAGCAGTACTTCACGGGTAACCGCCGCCGTCACGTTCGGGTTGCCGTCGCGGTCGCCGCCCATCCACGAGGCAAAGCGAATCGGCGCCGCTTCCAGCGGCAAGCGCAAGCCGGTGGCCGCGTGCAGGGCCTGATCGGCCTTACGCAGATAATTGGGGATGGCCTGCCACAGCGAGTGCTCGATCACCGCGAACCCCCACTTGGCCTCGTCCACCGGCGTCGGACGCGTGCGGCGGATCTCTTCGGTGTGCCAGGCTTCGGCGATCAGACGCTGCAAGGTCGTCTTGATCTGCTCGCGCTCGGCGCTGGTCAGGTCGCGGTGATCCTGCGCCGCCAGTTGCGCGGCGATGGCGTCGTACTTCTGGATCAGCGTGCGGCGCGCGACTTCGGTCGGATGCGCGGTCAATACCAGCTCGATCTCCAGTCGGCCCAGTTGCCGGGCCAGCGCTTCGGCGCCATGCCCCTCGGCGCGCAGACGCGCGAGCAACTCCGGCAGTACCCGGGCTTCGAACGGCGCCTGTTGGGATTCGTCGCGGCGGTGAATTAATTGGTATTGCTCGGCGATATTGGCCAGGTTGAGAAACTGGTTGAACGCCCGCGCCACCGGCAGCAATTCGTCCTCGGACAACTGGTTGAGGCTGGCGCTGAGTTCGGCGTCCATGGAACCGCGCCGGTCAGCCTTGGCGCCCTTGCGGATCTGCTCGATCTTGTCGAGAAAATCGTCGCCATATTGCTCACGAATGGTGTTGCCCAGCAGCTCACCCAACAGGTGAACATCCTCGCGCAAGCGTGCATCAATATCGGTCATCAGCAGGTCTCCAGCAAAAAATCCGGGCGGCTAAGAACCTAGAGAGTGCCGCCCCAGACGGGTTCTTACAAGCAAGACGACGAAGGGCCTTTAAACCTTGCCTGTAGAGGCTAGTCTGAAGATAAGCCGCACAATGGCTGTCGCCGGCCAATGCCGGACACTCACCCTGCCTGCCACGAGCGGGAGCGCAATGAGGTCAATATGAAAATCCGCGAGCTTGCCCACCACTGGGAAGAAAACGCCAAGGGTCGCCTGACCGACACCGGCTACTCGATTCATCTGGACGTGGAGTCCGCCGCACGGCTGGCCGCGATCATCGAGATGTACCCCAAACGGCATCCCGAAGAACTGCTCGGCGATCTGATCGGCGCCGCGCTGGAAGAGCTGGAACGAAGCTTCCCGTACGTCAAAGGCTCGACCGTGGTTGCCACTGACGAAGAAGGTGATCCGCTGTACGAAGACATCGGGCCGACCCCGCGTTTTCTGGCGCTGTCCCGTCGGCATCTGCACGATTTGTCGATGCCTGAGGACAAACAGAAACACTGATTTCTTCCCCGCACTCCTGCCTGTGTGGGAGCAAGCCTGCTCGCAATGGTCGTTAACGAAACCGCGTGATGACTGATTAAACGCGGCGTAGTGAAGTCCATCGCGAGCAGGCTCGCTCCCACAAGTATGCGATTTAGAGCCCTGTCGACTCGATCAAAGTTTTTTCGATAGCCGGCTAATTTCTCTGAACTTTCAAAAAACGCCTCGGGTCAACCCAAGTAACCACGCCTGGGACGAGCGTTTCAAAACACCCCGCACTTGATGGTTTCAGCGCCCAGCCCAGGATGGATTCAACGCTTTTCAGGAGTTAGCCCAATGGAGTTGAAGACCATGAAAACCCGAACCGGCACATCTTCGTTCACTCATGCGCGCAGCCTCCAACTGGCGGCGCTGGCCCTCGGCGGCAGCCTGATCCTGTCCGGTTGCGCTGGCAACCCGCCAACCGAGCAATACGCGGTGACCCAATCGGCCGTCAACGACGCCGTGAGCGCCGGCGGCACCGAGTTCTCAGCCGTGGAAATGAAATCGGCCCAGGACAAGCTCAAGCAAGCCGAAATTGCCATGCACGACAAACAATATGACCAGGCCCGGATGCTCGCCGAACAGGCCGAGTGGGACGCTCGTGTCGCAGAGCGCAAGGCCCAGGCGATGAAGGCCGAACAATCTGTGAAGGACGCGCAGAAAGGCGTTCAGGAATTGCGTCAGGAAAGCCAGCGCACCCTTCAGTAAACGGCGCGGCGCCACGCATTCCCACTCGACTAAAAGGACGAAATCATGAAACGTAATCAACTGATGATCCCTGCCCTGCTGGCTGTCACCGTAGCCCTGGCGGCCTGCTCAACACCCCCCAACGCCAACCTCGAACAGGCCCGCACCAACTACTCGGGCCTGCAGGCCGACCCGCAAGCGGCCAAGGTCGCCGCCCTGGAAACCAAGGAAGCCAGCGATTATCTGGACAAGGCCGATCAGGCCTACCGGGACAAGCAGGACGTGGCCAAGGTTGACCAGCTTGCCTATCTGACCAACCAACGGGTTGAAGTGGCCAAGCAGACCATTGCCCTGCGCACCGCTGAAGCCAATCTGAAAAACACTTCGGCGCAACGGGCCGAGGCCCGCCTGGAAGGTCGAGAGCAGCAGATCAAACAACTGAAGGACAGCCTCAACGCCAAGCAGACCGATCGCGGGACGCTAGTGACCTTTGGGGACGTACTGTTCGCCACGGACAAGGCCGAACTGAATTCCAACGGTCTGATGAACATCAACAAACTGGCGCAGTACCTCCAGGAAAACCCGGACCGCAAAGTGATTGTCGAGGGCTACACCGACAGCACCGGTACGGCGTCGCACAACCAGTCGCTGTCGGAACGTCGTGCGGACTCTGTGCGTACAGCGCTGGTGAAGATGGGCGTCGATCCGGCGCGGATCGTGGCGCAGGGGTACGGCAAGGAGTATCCGGTGGCGGATAACGCCAGCACCTCGGGCCGGGCGATGAATCGTCGGGTGGAGGTGACCATCTCCAATGACAATCAGCCGGTAATGCCGCGTTCGGCGATTAGTGCCAACACGCGATAACCTGCGGTAACGCAATACCCTGTAGGACCGAGCTTGCTCGCGATGACGGTGTAATAGTCAACATGGATGTTGAATGTTACGGCCTCATCGCGAGCAAGCTCGCTCCTACATGGGGCTCTGTGTTGCCCACAGGGGCCGGTTTACGGCTCCAGCTTCTGCGGCGTTTCCTGCCCCATGCAACGCACGGCCTTCTTCTTGCTGTCGACCAGCACGCCGGTCAGGCCTTTCTGTTCCATGTCGAACAGCACCAGCACGCCATCGACGCACTGCGCGACTTGGGCGGCCGGCTCCAGGGAGACTTTGTAGTCTTCGCCCGGAATGGTCTTGAGCATGGTGAACTCGTTGAGCAGCAACGCATCTTCAGGCTTGGCGAAGTGCAGGTAGCCATACCACCACAGGGCACCGACGGTGCCGAGGATGCTGCAGATACCGGTGATGATCAGCGGGATGGCGTTACGTTCTTCACTCATTGCGGACTCTCTGGTGGTTCATCTTCAGAATTCGGCGGTGCCGGGTAATTGGGAATTTCACCCAGGCGGCGCAGGCCGTTGAAATGCTGCGGATCATCGAGATAGCGCAGCATGACTGTGCGCCAGACCGGGTCGGCGAACGTCTGCACATGACCGCCACGGGTCAGTTGCAGCACCCGCGGCGGCGGCGCAGCTTGATACAGTCGGATGCCGTTGGAAAGAGGCACGATCGGATCGTCGATGCTGTGGTAGAGCAGTTTCGGCACGTCTTTAAGCTGCGCCATGGCGTTGATCGCGCTGTCGCCATCCGGCACCAGCCATGACAACGGCACCTGGAACGTCCAGAACACCCATGAATGGCTCAACGCATACTGACCGACGCTACGGTAACTGGCGGGTACGCCATCGAGCACGATGGCCTTGAGTTGTTTCTGTCGTTGCGGGTGCTGGACCAGGTAATGCACGGCCATCGAGCCACCGAGGCTCTGGCCGAGCAGGATCAACGGCTTGCCTTGGACCTCCGGCGCCTTGTCCAGCCAGGCGAACGCCGCATCGATGTCCTGATAGATCGCCGGCAGGCTTGGTTCGCCTTCGGACAAACCATAACCGCGATAATCAACAAGCAACACCTGGTAACCATTTTTCGGCAACCAAAAGCTGCCGCCGAGGTGCATGGGCAGGTTTCCGCCGTTGCCGTGCAAGTGCAGTACCGTGCCTTTGACCTCGACACCCGGCTTTGCCGGCAGCCACCACGCGTTGAGCTTGAGGCCATCGGCCGTGATCAGGGTGACGGTGCGGTATTCGAGCCCGGCCTTTTGCGGAGTGAACAACTGGCCGGGTTCGGGGTAGAACAACAGTGAGCTGCAACCGCTCAGGGTCAGGAGAAGGCAGAGGATGCCGAGGATTCTCATCCGTTGAAACCCCGCGAAAAAATGGATTGGAATGCGCCTCCCTGTAGGAGCTGGCTTGCCAGCGATTACGGCTTAACATTCAACATGACCGTTGCCTGACACACCGCCATCGCTGGCAAGCCAGCTCCTACAGGGATTATCACCAGCCCTTACAGGATGTTGGAGTAATCCGCCTCGATCCGGTCCAGGCTCAGGTGGTTGAGGAAGTTGGAGAAGCACATCCACGCCGACAGCGCGTTCATGTCGCGGAACTGTTCCGGCAGGTACTTGGGCGGCACCACCAGGCCTTCGTCCACCAACTGGCGCAAGGTACGCATGTCTTCCAGGGTGGTCTTGCCGCAGAACAACAGCGGTATTTGCTCCAGCTTGCCTTTACGCACGGCCAGTTGAATGTAGTTGTAAATCATGATGAAGCCCTTGAGGTAGGACAAGTCTTTGGTAAATGGCAGACCTGTCGGCACCGAGCCGCGGAAAACGCGACTGGCGTTGCTGTAGCTCTCGGGCATCTCGAAACCTTGCTCACGGAAGAACTCGAACACCTGCAGGAAGTCCGCGCCCTCCTCCACCATGTGAATGGCGCGAGTGCGGTTGGTGAGTTTGCGCAGGCGACTCGGGTACGAGGCGAAGGTGATGATTTCCATCAGGATCGCCAGGCCTTCCTGGGTCACCGTCGACGAGGGCGGACCTTTGGCCAGGAAGGTGCAAATCGGCTGGTTCAGGCCGTTGAGCGTGGTACCGACGTGCACCAGCCCTTCGTGGACCTCCAGGGCGCGTACATCGCGCTGGTTGAACATCGCGTCGGAGCGGATCTTGATGTAGTCGGCGCCGGCCGCCGCATCCGCAACGATGCCATCGGACTCGAACACCCGAATGGTTTCCTCGGCTTCGCCAAACACCTTGTTCAAGCGATGCTGCAACATGTCGACCGCATCCTTGGCCGTCAGCGTCTTCGGTTCGTCCTTGAGGTCGCCACGGCCGTCGATGTTGTTCAGGTATTCGGAGAGCATCATGCCCAGGTCGGACAGCGTCGGGTCGCCAGCGTGGAAGGCATCGGAAGCGGCGCCGTACAGTTCCTGGGAAATCAGGCCGAAATCCTCGGTGCCGCGCGCTTCGAGCATGCGCACCACCATGCGGTATTCCTTGCACATGCGCCGCATGATCTGGCCGACCGGGTTGAACTGGCCGAGTTGACGGGTGATGTCGCGCTCGATGTTCTGGAACTCCAGCTTCACCTTGCTGGAATCGAACGCCAGTGGCCGGTTGAGGTAATAGTCGCGGTCCACCGCCGGCATTTCCTTGCCCTTGGCCTTGAGGAAGCCCTTGCGAATATTGTCGTCCCATTTGACCGCATCGAGTACGCGGATCGGCGTCTGCGCCAGCACGATGCGATCGGACAAAATGCGTATCGACTGTTGGTAATCGTCCACGCGAAACTCCTGTAGAAACCTGTTGATGCCGGTTATTTGGCCTTGGCCTGACGCTGATAGCGCACCGCTTCGACGAACACATCGGAATTGGCCGGGTCGTCGAGGTAGGCGGCGACTTGATCCATGTTGCTGTCGATCAATACGCCATCGCCGTCGCTGGTCTGGAAGCTTTCACCGCTCAGGGCTTTCTGCTTGATGGCTTGATTGATCTGCTCAAGATCAAGGTTGTAAACCACCAACTCATGTTTGTCGGTCAGCTCAAAACCGCCGAGGGTGAAATGCCCGCCGAACTGCGCCGGCACCTTCGCCGACAGATACCAGCGGTTGCCATGGCGTGACACCGTGAAGGGATAGGCCTCCCGTTCCCTGGGTTTGGCCCGGTAATAGCTGACGGCCTGATAGTGGTTGTCACCGATACGGCTCAGTTCGAGGTTGAGCGCCTCGCCCCAGGCGTTGGTGCTGGTCCATTTGCCGAGCAATCCCTTGGGCGCGGGTTCGCTTGCAGGCAGCGGCTCCTTGAAGGTCACCAAACAGCCACTGAGCAGCAGGAACGACAAGGCGATCACAACGACACGCCAGGCTTTCATTCAATACTCCCTATGAACACGCTTCGCCCTCAGATGCACAGCGCCTTCTGTGGCGAGGGGGCTTGCCCTCGTTCGGCTGCGAAGCAGTCGTAAAACCAGCGCATCCGGACTGACTGTCTCACCGAGCTCACTGGTTTTGGGGCGGCTTCGCCACCCAACGGGGGCAAGCCCCCTCGCCACAGGCCCGCTCCCACAGGTATGCACCAACCGAACTACACCGACGCCAGCACCAGGTGCATGTAGCGCGTCAGGATGCCGAGCATTTCCTCTTCGGCAGCCGGCTCGTCTACGTTGAGCAGCCCCTGATATTCCATCCGCCCGATAATCGCCGTCAACACCTTGGCATCCTGATGCGGCTCGCGCGAGCCCAGCACCTGGAACAGCTGGCAAGAGCCCTGCAACAGGATTTGCTGATGCGAGCGCACCAGTTCGGCCAGGCGCGGGTTGAGCAATGCCTCCTGGCGGAATGCTTGCTCGGCCATCAAATGTTCGCGGCGATTGACCAATTGCCGGTGAACGTAATCGGTCATCAGCCGCGCAATATCGTCCGCCAGCTTCGAGCGCGCCTGCGGGCTGCCATCGCCACTGGCGATCATGTCGCGCAACAGACCTTCGTTATTCACCCACAACTTGCCCATGTACGCGGCACTGCGCTCCACGTATTGGGCGAAGGTATCGGTGAGCAAGTCATCGATATCCTTGAAATAGTAGGTGGTCGCCGACAACGGCACTTGCGCCTCGGCGGCCACCGCGCGATGTCGCACGGCGCGCACGCCATCGCGCACGACAATGCGCATGGCAGCGTCGAGAATTTCCTGTCGACGCTGCTCGCTGCCCTGTCGGCTGGCCTTGCGGCCCTGGTACTGAACACTTTCAGCGACCGCAGTGGCGATACCCGCTGCACCTTCTTGAGCTATTGCACGAATCACGACAGGTATTTCCTCTCAGATGAAAGTAACAAGTTGATACGTTTGTACCAGACAGGCAATAAAAAACCGCCTGAAAAGGCGGTTTTTTAATTGAAACACTTACGCTTGCGGCCGCATGTGCGGAAACAGGATCACGTCGCGGATCGATGGGGAGTTGGTCAGCAGCATCACCAGGCGGTCGATGCCGATACCTTCACCCGCCGTTGGCGGCATGCCGTACTCCAGCGCACGCACGAAGTCGGCGTCGTAGTGCATGGCTTCGTCGTCGCCGGCGTCCTTGTCGGCCACCTGGGCCATGAAACGCTCCGCCTGGTCTTCCGCGTCGTTCAACTCGGAGTAGGCGTTGGCGATTTCACGGCCACCGATGAACAGCTCGAAACGGTCGGTGACGTTCGGGTTCTCGTCGTTGCGACGAGCCAACGGCGACACTTCGAACGGGTACTGGGTAATGAAGTGCGGCTGCTCCAGCTTGTGCTCGACCAACTCCTCGAAAATCATCACCTGCAATTTGCCCAGGCCTTCGAAGCCCAGCACCTTGGCGCCAGCTTTCTTGGCGATGGCGCGGGCCTTGTCGATGTCGTTCAGGTCGTCAGCGGTCAACTCTGGGTTGTACTTGAGGATCGAGTCGAACACCGACAGACGCACGAATGGCTCGCCGAAGTGGAACACCTTGTCGCCGTACGGCACGTCGGTAGTCCCCAGCACAAGCTGAGCCAGCTCGCGGAACAGTTCTTCGGTCAGGTCCATGTTGTCTTCGTAGTCGGCGTAAGCCTGGTAGAACTCCAACATGGTGAATTCAGGGTTGTGACGCGTCGAAACGCCTTCGTTACGGAAGTTGCGGTTGATCTCGAACACTTTCTCGAAACCACCGACCACCAGACGCTTCAAGTACAGCTCCGGCGCGATACGCAGGAACATGCCCATGTCCAGAGCGTTGTGGTGAGTCTCGAACGGCTTGGCTGCCGCGCCGCCAGGAATGGTTTGCAGCATCGGCGTTTCCACTTCCAGGAAGTCACGCTTCATCAGGAAGCTGCGGATGTGGGCGATGACTTGCGAACGCACGCGGAACGTCTGGCGCACGTCTTCGTTGACGATCAGGTCAACGTAGCGCTGGCGATAGCGCTGCTCGGTGTCGGTCAGGCCGTGGTGCTTGTCCGGCAGCGGACGCAGGGATTTGGTCAACAGGCGCACGTTGGTCATTTCAACGTACAGGTCGCCCTTGCCGGAACGGGCCAGGGTGCCTTCGGCGGCAATGATGTCGCCCATGTCCCAGGTTTTCACCGCGGCCAGGGTTTCTTCGGACAGGGTCTTGCGGTTGACGTAGACCTGGATGCGACCGGTCATGTCCTGGATCACCATGAACGAGCCACGGTTGAGCATGATACGACCGGCAACCTTGACCGGAATCGCAGCCTCTGCCAGCTCTTCCTTGGTCTTGTCCGCGTACTGTTTCTGCAGTTGCTCGCAGTAGTTTTCACGGCGGAAGTCGTTCGGGAAGGCATTGCCCTTGGCGCGCTCGGCAGCAAGCTTTTCCTTGCGCAGGGCGATCAGGGAGTTTTCTTCCTGTTGCAGGGCTTGCGGATCGAGTTCTAGGTCGCTCATGTCTTTAAATATTCCATCTGGTTCGTTGTCCCCGGCCTGCGGCCGGGGATCGCCGGCAAGCCGGCTCCTACAGGGGATCGCGGTGTGTCAGTGTATTACAGCCCGGACTTCAGGCTCGCTTCCAGGTATTCGTCGATGTCGCCATCGAGCACCTTGTCGCAGTCGCTGCGTTCGATGTTGGTGCGCAGATCCTTGATGCGCGAGGCATCGAGTACGTACGAACGGATCTGGTGACCCCAGCCGATATCCGACTTGGTGTCTTCCAGCGCCTGGGAGGCGGCGTTGCGTTTCTGCATTTCCTGCTCATACAACTTGGCCCGCAGCATTTTCATGGCGGTGTCCTTGTTGGCGTGCTGGGAACGTTCGTTCTGGCAGCTGACCACGGTGTTGGTCGGTACGTGGGTGATACGTACGGCCGAGTCGGTGGTGTTTACGTGCTGACCACCGGCACCGGAGGAACGATAGGTGTCGATCCGCAGGTCTGCCGGGTTGATCTCGATTTCCACCTTGTCATCGATCTCGGGGGAAACGAACACCGCAGAGAAAGAGGTGTGGCGACGGTTGCCGGAGTCGAACGGGCTCTTTCGCACCAGGCGGTGTACGCCGATCTCGGTACGCAGCCAGCCAAAGGCGTATTCGCCCTTGATGTGCACGGTGGCGCCCTTGATCCCGGCGACTTCACCGGCCGACAATTCCATGATGGTCGCGTCGAAGCCGCGTTTGTCGGCCCAGCGCAGGTACATGCGCAACAGGATGTTGGCCCAGTCCTGGGCTTCGGTGCCGCCGGAACCGGCCTGGATGTCCAGGTAGGCGTTGTTCGGGTCCATTTCGTGGCTGAACATGCGGCGAAATTCCAGCTTGGCCAGATTTTCCTCGAGACGGGCCAGCTCGGCGACGACATCGCCCACTGCGCCTTCGTCGTTTTCTTCGACGGCCATGTCCAGCAGGTCGCGGCAATCGGCCAGACCGGTGTTCAGCTCGTCGAGGGTTTCGACGATTTGCGCCAGCGCAGCGCGCTCGCGGCCCAGCTCCTGGGCGTATTCAGGTTTGTTCCAGACACTCGGATCTTCAAGCTCGCGATTGACTTCGGTCAGACGCTCATGCTTTTGATCGTAGTCAAAGATACCCCCGAATAGTTTCGGAGCGCTCGGACAGGTCCTTGATGGTGTTCAGGATCGGGTTGATTTCCATGACGGGCAGCACTCGTTGGCGAACTTTTGAAAGCCGGCGAGTATACCGTAATCAAGCGGTCCCGGCAGCCCGCGTGGCGGGTTTACCGGCGAATGGTTTCAGATGACGGCCTCAAGCTATCACGCCCACCTGTGGCGAGGGGGCTTGCCCCCGTTCGACTGCGCAGCAGTCGTAAAACTGCCTGATTGGGCATGGCTGAAACACGCAGATGCAGGTTTCAGGGCCGCTTCGCGACCCAACGGGGACAAGCCCCCTCGCCACAGGTTCATCTACATGCAGGTCGAGCGTTACTCAACCCCCACCTGATTACGCCCATTGTTCTTCGCCGAATACAGCCCCTTGTCCGCTGCCGAGATCAGCTCTCGACAGTTGCTGCCTGCTTTCGGGGTCATGGTCGACAGGCCGATGCTGATGGTCAGGCTCGACCCTTCGCTCGGCGAATTGTGCGGGATCTTCAGGGCTGCCACGGTCTGGCGCAGCTTCTCGGCCACCAGCCGTGCTCCGCCCGGCGAGGTGTTGGGCAGCACCAGGGCGAACTCTTCGCCGCCGTAGCGTGCCGGCAGGTCCGAAGGCCGGGCGCTGGCATCACGGATCGCCGCGGCGACCTTGCGCAGGGCTTCGTCGCCCTCCAGGTGGCCGAAACTGTCGTTGTAGGCCTTGAAATAGTCCACGTCGATCATCAGCAACGACAACTGGCTTTGCTCACGCAGCGAACGACGCCACTCCAGTTCCATGTATTCATCGAAGTGCCGACGGTTCGACAACCCGGTCAGCCCATCGGAATTCATCAGGCGTTGCAGCACCAGGTTGGTGTCGAGCAATTGCTGCTGGCTGACCCGCAACGCGCGGTACGCTGCATCCCGCTGCAGCAGGGTCATGTAGGAACGCGAGTGATAGCGGATGCGCGCGACCAGTTCGATGTTGTCCGGCAGCTTGACCAGATAATCGTTGGCCCCAGCCGCAAAGGCCGCGCTCTTGATCAGCGGGTCTTCCTTGGTCGACAGGACGATGATCGGGATGTCCTTGGTCGCCGGGTGATTGCGGTACTCGCGCACAAGGCTCAGGCCGTCGAGACCGGGCATGACCAGATCCTGCAGGATCACCGTTGGCTTGATGCGCACCGCATGGGCGATGGCCTGGTGCGGGTCGGCGCAGAAGTGGAAATCGATATTCTCTTCGTTCGCCAGGCCGCGGCGCACGGCTTCACCGATCATGGCCTGATCGTCCACCAGCAACACCATGGCGGCGTTTTCGTCGGTCTTGAAGTCGTCGAGCTGTAATTCATTCATGTGCGGTCACCTGAGTACTGCCTGGGCCAGGAATGCGGGAAAAGATGTTCATTTGGCGAATATCTCCAGCAATCGTGGCGCTATCTTGTCCAGCGGGCGAATCTCTACGGCAGCGTCGATGGCCGCGGCCGCCTTTGGCATGCCGTACACCGCACTGCTGCTTTGGTCTTGTGCGATGGTCAGGTAGCCCTGTTGGCGCATGAGTTTAAGCCCCTGGGCGCCATCACGCCCCATGCCGGTGAGTAAAACCCCCACGGCGTCACCGCTCCAGTAACTGGCCACGCTCTCGAAAAACACATCGATGGAGGGCCGGTAGATCTCGTTGACCGGTTCGGCGGTGTAGGCCAGCGTGCCGTTTTTCAGCAAGCGAATATGATGATTGGTGCCGGCCAGCAATACCGTGCCGCTTTGCGGCGCCTCGCCTTGCTGGGCCAGGCGCACCTTGAGACCGCTGGCGCTGCCGAGCCATTCAGCCATGCCGGCGGCAAACACCTGATCAACGTGCTGCACCAGCACGATGGCCGGAGAGAAATCACGCGGCAGCCCTTTGAGCAAGACTTCCAGCGCCGCCGGTCCACCGGCGGATGAGCCAATGGCGATCAGGCTCTGGCGTGGGCCCGAACTGCGCAGCGGTGCCGGCGCCGCGCGCGGACGGTTGCCCTTGTCGCCGATCAGCCAGCTGATGTTCATGATCTTGCGCAACAACGGCGCAGCCGCCTCCTGGGCATTGCCGGCGCCGACGGTCGGGGTGTCGACCACATCCAGCGCACCGTGGCCCATGGCCTCGAACACCCGGTGCACGTTCTGCTGGCGATCCACGGTGACGATGACAATGGCACACGGGGTCTCGGCCATGATCCGTCGCGTGGCCTCCACGCCATCCATCACCGGCATGATCAGGTCCATCAGAATCAGGTCCGGCGTGTCCTGCGCGCACTGGCGCACCGCCTCGGCGCCATTGCCGGCAACCCAGACCACCTCGTGCGCGGGCTCGAATGCCAGGGCGCGACGCAGGGCCTCCACCGCCATGGGCATGTCATTGACGATTGCGATTCTCATGCCCTAGCTCCTCCGATGAGCTCGACCACTGCATCGAGCAAGGCGTCGTCATGAAAACTGGCCTTGGCTAGATAATAGTCGGCCCCGGCATCCAGTCCACGACGCCGGTCCTCTTCACGATCCTTGTAGGACACCACCATCACCGGCAACGATTGCAGGCGATTGTCCCGACGCAGCAGCGTGACCAGTTCGATGCCATCCATGCGCGGCATATCTATGTCGGTGATCAGCAGATCGAAATCCTCCGAACGCAGCGCGTTCCAGCCATCCATGCCGTCCACCGCAACCGCCACGTCGTAACCGCGATTGAGCAACAGCTTGCGCTGCAACTCTCGCACGGTCAGGGAATCATCCACCACCAGAATTCGTTTGCGGGCCGCCTCGACCACCTGATTGCTGTGACGGGCAATACGTTCCAGACGCCCCGTGTTAAGCAGTTTTTCCACCGAACGCAGCATGTCTTCGACATCGACGATCAGCACCACCGAGCCATCGTCAAGCAAGGCCCCGGCGGAAATGTCCTGGACCTTGCCCAGACGCTCATCCAGCGGCAGCACCACCAAGGTCCGCTCACCGACAAACCGTTCCACTGCCACGCCGTAGATCGCATCGCGCTCGCGAATCACCACGACTTTCAGGGTTTGCCCGCTGTTTTGGCTGGCCGGACGATGCAGCAACTGACTGGCCGCCACCAGGCCGACATGCCGGCCTTCGTGCCAGAAGTGTTGACGACCTTCGACCTGCACGATATCCGTCGGCTCCAGATCGCACATGCGCTCGATGTGCGCCAGCGGGAAGGCGTAGGCTTCATCGCCGACTTCCACGACCAGGCTGCGCACCACCGACAGGGTCAGCGGCACTTCGAGGTGGAAACGACTGCCCTCGCCCGCCGTCTGCTCCAGCACCACCGCGCCGCGCAACTGCCGGACCATGTGCTGCACCGCATCCAGGCCGACGCCGCGACCGGACACCTCGGTGACCGTGTCGCGCAGACTGAAACCGGGCAGGAACAGGAACGTCAGCAACTCCTCTTCGCTCAACTGCGCGGCAGTTTCTGCGGGGGACAAATTGCGTTCAACGATGCTGCGACGGACCTTCTCCAGGTCCACGCCATTGCCGTCATCGCTCAATTCAAGCACCAGCAAACCGGCCTGATGAGAAGCGCGCAGGCGAATCAAACCTTCTGCCGGTTTGCCCGCCAGCAGGCGCTGCTCCGGGGTTTCGATGCCGTGGTCGACCGCATTGCGCAACAAGTGAGTCAGCGGCGCTTCGAGCTTTTCCAGTACGTCGCGATCGACCTGAGTCTTCTCGCCGTCGATTTCCAACCGTACCTGCTTGCCCAGGTCGCGCCCCAGATCACGGACCATGCGCACCTGCCCGGCCAGCACATCGGCAAACGGCCGCATGCGGCAAGCCAGCGCCGTGTCGTACAACACCTGCGCCCGCTGACTGACCTGCCAGGCGAACTCATCAAGTTCGGCGTTCTTCTCCATGAGCAATTGCTGGGATTGCGCCAGCAAGCGCCGCGCATCCTCGAGAACTTCCTGGGCTTCCAGGCTCAAGGCGTGATCCTTGAGGTGAACGTTGAGACTCTCCAGGGCTCGCAGGCTGTTGCTCTGCATGCGCTTGAGGCGCTGCATGGTCGCCAGGTGCGGTTTGAGCCGCTGGGTTTCCACCAGGGATTTGCTCGACAGATCGAGCAGGCTGTTCAGGCGCTCGGCGGTGACACGCAGTACGCGTTCGCCATTTTCAGTGGTGCGTTTGGTCTTGCGCGGAACGGCTGTCGGTATGGGTTCGACGACAGGTGCCGGTGCCTCGACCTTGGGCGCAGGTGCTTCAAGTTGAAGTTCGGCCATCACCGGTGCAGCAGGCGCAACCAGCGGGACCGCCGGGTCCAGCAACCGCGCCATCAACGCCACGTAGGCTTCGATGTCCGCACCCTCCGGGTTGTTGCTCGGCGTGGCGATGCGCATCAGCAGGTCGGTGCCTTGCAACAGCGCATCGATGTGTTCAGGGCGCAACAACAGACGGCCTTCCTGAGCACTGACCAGGCAATCTTCCATCACATGGGAGACGCTAACCCCCGCATCGACGCCGACGATCCGCGCCGCACCCTTGAGCGAGTGCGCCGCACGCATGCACGATTCAAGTTGATCGGCCCGCGTCGGGTCGCGCTCAAGCGCCAACAGGCCGGCGCTCAGGACCTGGGTCTGGGCTTCGGCCTCCAGGCTGAACAGCTCCAGCAAAGAGGCGTCGCGCATTTGCTCGGGGGTCATGTGAGGCTCCGGGTCACGGCGGATAGCAGCTGTTCTTCATCCAGCCAACGCAGGCTGCGACCTTTGAATTGCAACACGCCACGGGTGTACTTGGCGCTGGCCTGGGTACCCGAGCGCGACGCGGCATCGAGGATGCGCTCGTCGATGGCGTGAATCCCGTCGACTTCGTCCACTGGCACCACCACTGGCCCGCCGTGGGCCGCGATAATCAGCATGCGCGGCATGACCCGCGCGCCGGACGCCGCGTTGACAGTACCGTCGAGCCCCAACAGTTCCACCAGCGACAGGCAAGCGACCAGCGCGCCGCGCACATTCGCCACGCCGAGCAAGGCCCGGGAGCGCTGGTGCGGCAAGGAGTGAATCGCTTGCAGTGGCGCCACCTCGACCAGACTGCGGGTCGCGAGAGCCAGCCACTCTTCACCCAGACGGAACATCAACAGCGAACGGGTTTTCACCTCGCTCTCGACCGCGACGGAGTCTGGCCCGCGATCTTCCTGCTGCAACGCATAGCGATCGAGCAAGCGTGTGGCGGCCGCCGAATACACCGCACAATTGCGGCAGTGAATATGGTCGGCCAGCAACGGGCAGGACTTGTCGCCGTGGATACCGATGCGGTTCCAGCAGTCGTCGATGGCCTGGGCATCCCGGGTGACGCTAAAGGTGTCGGAGGCGATCATCGTTTACGCTCACTGTCGGCGGCGCGCCCGCTACGGGCGGCACGCTCCTGCAATCGTCTGGCCCCCGTCGCGTCGCCCTGGGCCTGCAGCAATGCGGCCAGGTGCATCAACGCTTCGGAATGTTGCGGTTCGAGGTACAGCACCTTGCGATAAAAGCCCTGGGCTTCCAGGACGTTGCCGGCGACATCGCTGAGCAGTCCCAGCCAATAGAACACCTGGGCTACCGGTTCATGACTGCGCAAATAGCTTTCACAAGCGGCCCTTGCCTCGGCGCTTTTACCTTCGTTGGCCAGCGTGGCGATGTTCGCCAGCAGCACGGCCGTATCGGTGCCAGACGTTTTCGGCGCAGAAGCCAGCGGCACGACACTGGCGAATGGGCGGCTGCGCACTGGCGCAGGTGGCGGATTGCGCAGCGGTTGCGGCACAGGCAATGGTGTTGGAACGAATACCGGAAAAGGTTCAGGGTCCGCAGCCCCCTGTCGACTGAACGCGAAGGACTGCGCGATACCGATCGAGCGCATCCCCAGACGCCCCAGCAGACTGCCTTCGGCCGGACCGATAAACAGCACGCCTTCATCGTGGGTCAGGCGCTTGAGCACTTCGAAGACTTGCTTCTGGGTCGGCTGGTCGAAATAGATCAGCAGGTTGCGGCAAAACACGAAGTCGAACGGCGGCTCACCGGCCAGCAAGGCCGGATCCAGCAGATTGCCGACCTGCAAGCGCACCTGCTCCTGCACACGCGGGTTCAGGCGATAACCGTCGCCCTCGGCCGTGAAATGACGGTCGCGAAACGCAATGTCGTCACCCCGAAAGGAGTTCTTGCCGTATAAGGCGCGCCTGGCTTTTTCCACCGACAGCGGGCTGACGTCCATGCCGCCGACCTTGAACTGGTGCGGATTGAGCCCGGCATCGAGCAACGCCATGGCGATTGAGTAAGGTTCTTCGCCGGTGGAACACGGCAGGCTGAGAATCCGCAGTGCGCGCAGGTTGTTGATCTCGGCCAGCCGTTTGCTCGCCAGCTTCGCCAGGGTGGCGAAGGATTCCGGATACCGGAAGAACCAGGTTTCCGGAACGATCACCGCTTCGATCAACGCCTGCTGCTCGTCCCGTGAGCCCTGCAAGGTGAGCCAATATTCATCGACCGAGGATGTTTGCGCAGCGATGCTGCGCTGGCGCACTGCACGCTCGATGATCGCCGGCCCCACGGAAGTCACGTCCAGGCCGATACGCTCCTTGAGGAAGTCGAAAAAACGCTGATCGCTGTTCATGGGCGGTCCTCCAGCAGCACCGGATCCAGTGGCGGCGAAGGGAATAACAAGGCGCGAACCTGGTCGTCCAGCAAATCGCTGACCCGTACCCATTGCAACAAGCCCAGCTCATCCTTGCGCACCGGCCCGAGGTAAGGCGTCTGCCGATTGTCCAGGCCGTATGGCTGAAAATCCGCCGGGTCGCAGCGCAAGGTATCGGTCGCCTGTTCCAGTATCAGCCCGAGTAGCTGTGTCTCGGCGGTTGCATCCGGGCGATAGTTGACCAGCACCAGCCGCGTGCTGGTTCGGCCCTGTGCCGGCGTACCAAACGTCAGTGCGCTCAAGTCGATCACCGGCACCACGACGCCCCGATAGGCAAACACCCCGGCGACCCAGGCAGGGGCATGGGCAATGGGCTTCAAGGGCAGGCGCGGCAGCACTTCCGCCACTTCGATAGCCTTTAATGCATAGCGCTCGTTGCCGATGCGAAACACCAGAAACAAGGCATGCAGCGCCTGCTTCACGGCAGAGCGTTTGGCCGTGATTTCGCTCATCAGACTTTGAATCGCGAAACGCCGCTGCGCAGCCCGACGGCCACCTGGCTCAGCTCATCGATGGCGAAACTGGCCTGACGCAGAGACTCGACCGTCTGGCTGCTGGCATCACCCAACTGCACCAGCGCATGGTTGATCTGCTCGGCACCAGTGGCCTGGGCCTGCATGCCTTCGTTGACCATCAGCACCCGCGGCGCCAGCGCCTGGACCTGATGGATGATCTGCGACAACTGCTCACCGACCTGCTGCACCTCGGACATGCCGCGACGCACCTCCTCGGAGAACTTGTCCATGCCCATGACCCCGGCCGATACCGCTGACTGGATTTCGCGCACCATTTGTTCGATGTCGTAGGTGGCCACCGCCGTCTGGTCTGCCAGGCGCCGCACTTCGGTGGCGACCACGGCAAAACCGCGCCCGTATTCCCCGGCCTTCTCGGCCTCGATGGCGGCGTTGAGCGACAACAGGTTGGTCTGGTCGGCGACCTTGACGATGGTCACCACCACCTGATTGATGTTGCCGGCCTTCTCGTTGAGGATCGCCAGCTTGGCATTGACCAGATCGGCCGCGCCCATCACCGAGTGCATGGTTTCTTCCATGCGCGCCAGGCCCTGTTGTCCGGAGCCGGCGGCCACCGAAGCCTGGTCGGCGGCGGTGGAGACCTCGGTCATGGTCCGCACCAGATCCCGCGAAGTGGCGGCGATCTCACGAGAGGTCGCGCCGATTTCCGTGGTGGTGGCGGCGGTTTCCGTGGCGGTGGCTTGTTGCTGCTTGGACGTCGCGGCGATCTCGGTGACCGACGTGGTCACCTGCACCGACGAACGCTGGGCCTGGGATACCAGCGAGGTCAGCTCGGTCATCATGTCGTTGAAACCGGTTTCCACCGCGCCGAATTCGTCCTTGCGCTCCAGGTTCAGGCGGCTGCTGAGGTCGCCCGTGCGCATGATTTCCAGAATATCCACGATGCGGTTCATCGGCGCCATGATGGCGCGCATCAGCAACAGGCCGCAGAGGCCGGCGGCCAGCACTGCCACCAGCAGGGAAATGCCCATGATGGTTTTTGCGGTGAGCACCGCGTCATCGATGGCCGCAACATCCTGGTCTGCCACCGCTTTGTTATGACGCAGAATCTCACTGAGCTTCATTCGACCAGCCGTCCAGGCCGGGGTCAGTTCTTCGTTGAACATCTTGATGGCTTCGGTTTCCTGGTTGCGTTTATGCAACTCGGTAACGGCGAGCAGGATCCGATGGTAATCCTTGTGGATGTTTTCAAACGCGGCGTACTCGACCTTGTCTTCATCCGTCGTGACCGTTCCACGATACAGCTCCATCTGCTCTTGCAGACGCGCAGAGAAGTCCTTGAAGTCCGATGCATCCTTGGCGGTGAAGCCCTGCCCCTGCTCCAGTCCCAGCATCGCCATCATTCGCAAATAACTGTCGGACCAGGCGCCGCGGATCATCGAGCTGTAATACAAACCGGGCAGAGCATCTTCGCGAACGCTGGCTTCGCTGCTTTCGATCTTCAACAACCGGGAATACGAGACGACCACCATCAGCAGCATGATGGCGATAATTACCGCAAAGCTCGCCAAAATGCGTTGGCGCAACGTCCAGTTCTTCACAGTCAATCCTCGGGCCTGATTCGAAATGCGGGGAGTATAGCCGAGGGCGGTGTTTCATTTATAAGACGGATGTATACCGCCGCTCATCCCGCGGGCAAGCCGGTGGGCTCTGGATGGGGACTGTCCGTTAATTGAGGGGATGAGTGCCAGCGGTGATTGGGTAGAAACGGGCGACGGATCGGCCATTTGGGATGGGGGGGGCCTGAAAACGCCTTCGCGAGCAGGCTCGCTCCCACGATGGAACTTCAGTGGTCACAGATTTTATGAACACTAGAGATTCAATGTGGGAGCGAGCCTGCTCGCGAAGGCGTTGTGTCAGTCGATGTACAGGTGCCTGACACACCATCTTCGCGGGCAAGCCCGCTCCTAAAGGTTTACAGCGAAGCCTGGCGAACCTGCTTCTCAAGCTCGGCTTTCAACCCTGGCTCCAGCTTTAGCTGCCGCGCCAGTTCGTCGAGGTAGGCCTTCTCCATGAAGTTTTCCTCGTCCACCATCATCACGCTGGCGATGTACATCTCGGCGGCGATTTCCGGGGAGCGGGCGGCGCGGGCGACATCGCTCGGGTCCAGCGGCTTGTTGAGCTCGGCGTGCAGCCAGTGTTGAAGTTCCTGGTCGCTGTCGAGCCGGGTGAATTCGCCTTCGATCAGGGCACGTTCACGCTCATCGACATGACCGTCAGCCTTGGCCGCGGCTACCAGCGCCTTGAGAATCGCCTGACTGTGCAACTCGACCTGCGCGGCCGGTACGCGGTCCAGGGTTTGCGGCTCCGTACCGGCTGCACCACCCTGCTGCGCCTGCCAGTTGCCGTAGGCTTTGTACGCCAGCACGCCCAACGCGGCGAGACCGCCGTAGACCGCGACCTTACCCCCGACTTTACGGGCCTTTTTGCTACCCAGCAGCAAGCCCATGGCGCCTGCCGCCAATGCCCCGCCGCTGGCGCCGGAGAGCAAACTGCCGAGGGCACCGGTGCTGCCGCTCGCGCCTTTTTGCGAAGAGCTGCCTGTCTTGTTCTGCAACAGGTCCTGGCCGGATTTGAGAAGTTGATCAAGCAATCCACGGGTGTTCATTTTTCGCCTCCACAGGACGTTTAACCTGAAATAAGGCCACCAGCCTAGTTGGAAAGTACCCACGCCCCGTGCGAGAGAGTGCTTCCAGATGTTGCATCGACACGCTGCCTATCGAAAAAAAAGATATAGACTCTCGTGAATCGATAAAAACAGCCCACCGGGTGCTTTCCCATGATGACCTTGCGTCAGATCCGTCATTTCATCGCCGTGGCCGAGACCGGCTCGATCTCGGCCGCCGCACAAACCGCGTTCATTTCCCAGTCGACCCTGACCCTGGCGATCCAGCAATTGGAGGAGGAAATCGGCGTCAGCCTGTTCAGCCGCCACGCCAAGGGCATGACCCTGACCCACCAGGGCCATCAATTCCTGCGTCAGGCGCACTTGATCCTGGCGACCGTGGATAACGCCAAGCGCAACCTGCAACAGAGCACCGATCAGGTCGCCGGGCAGTTGATCGTCGGCGTGACCAGCCTGGTCGCCGGTTACTACCTGGCGGATTTGCTCACCCGCTTCCAGCGCGCCTACCCCAACGTGGAAATCCGCGTGATGGAAGATGAACGCCCGTACATCGAGCATTTGCTGGTCAGCGGCGAGATCGATGTCGGCGTGCTGATCCTCTCCAACCTCGAAGACCGCCACGCCTTGCAGACTGAAGTGCTGACCCACTCGCCGCACCGGCTATGGCTGCCGGCCCAGCACCCGCTACTGGAACACGACAGCATCAACCTCGCCGACGTCGCCCGCGAGCCATTGATTCAACTGAACGTCGACGAAATGGACCGCAACGCCCAGCGCATGTGGTCGGCAGCCTCGCTGCAACCGCGTATCACCCTGCGCACTGCCTCGACCGAAGCGGTGCGAAGCCTGGTGGCTGCCGGATTGGGCGTGTCGATCCAGCCCGATATGACGTATCGCCCATGGTCACTGGAGGGCGACATCATCGAAGCACGGACGATTGCCGACCTCAGCCAGACCCTGGATGTCGGCCTCGCCTGGCGACGCGGCACAGCTCGGCCGGCGCTGGTGGACCCGTTTCTCACCGTTGCCCGCGAGCAACCCCACGGCGGGCGCAAGCCATCTATTTAATCGAACGCCACCTTCAGTATTTAGTATTTGTCGTCCTCGGGCCCGCGAACTAGTCTTGTTACAACTAATAAAGACGGCCGGGCCCCAGTCACAGGGAACGCTGGGATGTCTACACAAGAAGCAACACAAAAGAGAACCCGAAAAATGGCTGGCGCGCAGACCCCGTTGTTCACCGCATTGTTGATTGATGGTGAATTAGTCGCCGGTCAGGGTTGCGTCGAGCCGATTCTCAACCCGGCCACCGGCGAAGTCATCACGCAGATCGCCGAAGCCAGCACCGAGCAAGTCGAAGCCGCCATCCTCGCCGCCCACCGTGCCTTTGCCGGTTGGTCGCGCACCACGCCACAACAGCGTTCGAACCTGTTGCTGGACATCGCCAACGCCATCGAAAAAAACGCCGACCTGCTGGCCCGCCTCGAATCCATGAACTGCGGCAAGCCGTTGCACCTGGCCCGTCAGGATGACCTGAGCGCCACGGTCGACGTGTTCCGTTTCTTCGCCGGTGCCGTGCGCTGCCAGACCGGCCAGCTCAGTGGCGAATACCTGCCGGGCTATACCAGCATGGTTCGTCGCGATCCTATCGGGGTGGTGGCGTCGATTGCGCCGTGGAACTACCCGATCATGATGGCCGCTTGGAAAATCGCCCCGGCCCTCGCCGCCGGCAACACCCTGGTGTTCAAGCCGTCGGAACACACGCCGCTGTCGATCCTGGCCCTGGCGCCCGCGCTGGCCGAGATCCTGCCACGGGGGGTGATCAACATCGTTTGTGGCGGTGGCGAAGGCGTCGGCAGCCATTTGGTCAGCCATCCGAAGGTCCGCATGGTGTCGCTGACCGGCGATATCGTCACCGGCCAGAAGATTCTCCAGGCCGCCTCGAAAACCCTCAAGCGTACCCACCTCGAACTCGGCGGCAAGGCCCCGGTGATCGTCTGCAACGACGCCGACATTCAGGCCGTGGTCGAAGGCGTGCGCACCTACGGCTATTACAACGCTGGCCAGGATTGCACCGCTGCCTGCCGCATTTATGCCCAGGCCGGGATACATGACCGTTTGGTCGCCGAACTCGGCGCGGCCGTCAGCAGCCTGCGCTTTGCCGGTAAGCGCGACGCCGACAACGAAATCGGCCCGCTGATCAGTACCCGCCAGCGCGACCGCGTGGCCAGTTTTGTCGAACGCGCCCTCGGTCAGCCGCACATCGAGCGGGTGACCGGTGCGGCCGTGCATTCCGGCGCCGGCTTCTATTACCAGCCGACCCTGCTGGCCGGCTGCAAGCAAAGTGACGAGATCGTCCAGCGCGAAGTGTTCGGGCCGGTGGTTACCGTGACCCGCTTCGATGAGCTGGAACAAGCGGTGGACTGGGCCAACGACTCGGAATACGGCCTGGCGTCGTCGGTGTGGACCCAGAACCTCGACAAGGCCATGCAGGTCGCGGCGCGCTTGCAGTACGGCTGCACCTGGATCAACAGCCATTTCATGCTGGTCAGCGAAATGCCCCATGGCGGCCTGAAACGTTCGGGCTACGGCAAAGACCTGTCCAGCGATTCGCTTCAGGACTACAGCGTGGTGCGGCACATCATGGCCCGCCACGGACAGCATTTATAAAAGCGCACTACGCTAACAATTAGCCGTAAAGGCATTGATGTAGAAACGTTGAAACAAAGCGGTCCCCTTGTAGGAGCTGGCTTGCCAGCGAAGGCGTCCATCAGGACACCGCAAGGTTTGAGGGACTCATCGCCGGCAAGCCGGCTCCTACAGGATCGTGTTTACGACGTTGAAAACCATGTTCAAAAAACTGCCCCGACCATAATTAAAGAAGAGGGAATTCCCATGTTCGTGCACAAGACCGCACTGCTCAGTGCAATCACCACCGCGCTGCTGGCCAGCGCCGCTGTCCAGGCCGCCGAGCCGCTCAAAGCTGTCGGGGCGGGCGAAGGCCAACTGGATATTGTGGCCTGGCCCGGCTACATCGAACGTGGCGAGAGCGACAAGGCCTACGACTGGGTGACCGGTTTCGAGAAGGAAACCGGCTGCAAGGTCAACGTCAAGACCGCCGCCACTTCCGATGAAATGGTCAGCCTGATGGCCAAGGGCGGTTATGACCTGGTGACCGCATCCGGCGACGCGTCCCTGCGCCTGATCGTCGGCAAGCGTGTGCAACCGATCAACACCGCGTTGATCCCGAACTGGAAAAACCTCGACCCGCGCCTCAAGGATGCACCGTGGTACGTGGTCAACAAGCAGACCTACGGCACCCCGTATCAGTGGGGTCCGAACGTGTTGATGTACAACACCAACGTGTTCAAGACCGCGCCGACCACCTGGGGCGTGCTGTTCAATGCGGAAAACCTGCCGGACGGCAAACCGAACAAAGGCCGCGTGCAGGCCTATGACGGCCCGATCTACATCGCCGACGCGGCGCTGTACCTGAAAACCGCCAAGCCGGAACTGGGTATCCAGAACCCCTACGAACTGACCGAAGCCCAGTACAAGGCCGTGCTCGACCTGCTGCGCGCGCAGCAGCCGTTGATTCACCGCTACTGGCACGACACCACCGTGCAAATGAGCGACTTCAAGAACGAAGGCGTAGTCGCCTCCGGCGCCTGGCCGTATCAGGTCAACGGCCTGATGAACGAGAAGCAGCCAATCGCCTCGACCATCCCGAAAGAAGGCGCCACCGGTTGGGCCGACACCACCATGATGCACACCGAGGCCAAGCACCCAAACTGCGCCTACAAGTGGATGGACTGGTCGCTGCAACCGAAAGTCCAGGGTGACGTAGCGGCGTGGTTCGGCTCGCTGCCAGCGGTTCCGGCGGCGTGCAAGGAGAGCGAACTGCTCGGCGCCGAAGGCTGCAAGACCAACGGTTTCGACCAGTTCGACAAGATCGCCTTCTGGAAAACCCCGCAGGCTGAAGGCGGCAAGTTCGTGCCGTACAGCCGCTGGACCCAGGACTACATCGCAATCATGGGCGGTCGTTAACGCCCGAAGGTCCTTCGGACCTTATCGCCAACAAGCCGGCTCCTACACAGTCTGCGTACCCCTGTAGGAGCTGGCTTGCCAGCGATAGAGCGCGAAGCGCTCTTCTCTATCGATTCAGATTTTTCAGAAGTCCAGGCAGGGCCGCTGCGACGGCCTTCGCCTTTTTGGAGCACCGCACCATGACGCTTGCAGTCCAGTTCACCAACGTTTCCCGTCAGTTCGGCGAAGTGAAAGCCGTAGACCGGGTTTCCATCGACATCCAGGACGGCGAGTTCTTCTCCATGCTGGGGCCTTCCGGCTCGGGCAAGACCACCTGTTTGCGCCTGATCGCCGGTTTTGAACAGCCGAGCGCAGGTTCCATCCGAATTCATGGCGAAGAGGCCGCCGGCCTGCCGCCGTACCAGCGCGACGTGAACACCGTGTTCCAGGATTACGCGCTGTTCCCGCACATGAACGTTCGCGACAACGTCGCCTACGGTTTGAAGGTCAAGGGCATCGCCAAGGCCGAACGCCTCAAGCGCGCCGAAGAATCCCTGGAGATGGTCGCCCTCGGCGGTTATGGCGAGCGTAAGCCGGTGCAGCTCTCCGGTGGCCAGCGCCAGCGTGTGGCCCTGGCCCGCGCCCTGGTCAATCGCCCACGGGTGCTGCTGCTCGACGAACCCCTCGGCGCCCTCGACCTGAAGCTGCGCGAGCAAATGCAGAGCGAGCTGAAGAAGCTGCAACGCCAGCTCGGCATCACCTTCATCTTCGTCACCCACGACCAGACCGAAGCGCTGTCGATGTCCGACCGCGTGGCGGTGTTCAACAAGGGCCGCATCGAACAGGTCGATAGCCCGCGCAACCTGTACATGAAACCGGCCACCACCTTCGTCGCGGAATTCGTTGGCACCTCCAACGTGATCCGCGGTGACCTGGCCAGGCAGCTCAGCGGCAATCCGCAGCCGTTCTCGATTCGTCCGGAACACGTGCGCTTCGCCGAGGGTCCGCTGGCCAGCCACGAAATCGAAGTCACCGGCTTGCTGCACGATATCCAGTATCAAGGCAGCGCCACCCGCTACGAGCTGAAACTGGATAACGGCCAGACCCTGAACATCAGCAAGGCCAACAACCAGTGGCTGGACACCAGCGCCCAACACCAGACCGGCCAGCGCATCAGCGCACGTTGGGCACGCGAAGCCATGATTGCGTTGCAAGACACCGTTGCGGGCGGGGTGTGACATGAACACCTTGGCTATCTCTCAAAACCAGTCGGGCGGCTCGCCGTTGCGCCGGTTCTCCAACCTGCTGTATCGCCGGCCGAACCTGTACCTGTCGATGTTGTTGGTGCCGCCGCTGATCTGGTTTGGCGCGATCTATCTCGGCTCGTTGCTGACGCTGCTGTGGCAAGGTTTCTACACCTTCGATGACTTCACCATGGCGGTCACCCCCGACCTGACCCTGGCAAACTTCGCCGCGCTGTTCCAGCCGTCAAACTTCGACATCATCCTGCGCACCCTGGGCATGGCGATTGTCGTGTCGATTGCCAGCGCCATCGTCGCGTTCCCGATTGCCTACTACATGGCGCGCTACACCACGGGCAAGACCAAGGCGTTTTTCTACATCGCGGTGATGATGCCGATGTGGGCCAGTTACATCGTCAAGGCCTACGCCTGGACGCTGCTTCTGGCAAAGGGCGGCGTGGCGCAGTGGTTCGTCCAGCACCTGGGGCTGGAACCGGTCCTGCAATTCGTGCTGGGTATTCCGGGAGTGGGCGGCAGTACCTTGTCGACCTCGCACCTGGGGCGCTTCATGGTGTTCGTCTACATCTGGCTGCCGTTCATGATCCTGCCGATCCAGGCCTCGCTGGAACGCCTGCCGCCATCGCTGCTGCAGGCCTCCGCCGACCTCGGTGCCAAGCCTCGCCAGACCTTCATGCAAGTGATTCTGCCGCTGTCGATCCCGGGCATTGCCGCTGGCTCCATCTTTACCTTCTCGCTGACCCTGGGCGACTTCATCGTGCCGCAACTGGTGGGCCCGCCCGGCTACTTCGTCGGCAGCATGGTCTACGCCCAGCAAGGCGCCATCGGCAACATGCCAATGGCCGCTGCGTTCACCCTGGTGCCGATCGTGCTGATCGCCATCTACCTGTCCATCGTCAAACGTCTGGGGGCCTTCGATGCACTCTGAAAAAGCATCCTTAGGTCTGCGCATCGCAGCCTGGGGCGGGTTGGTGTTCCTGCACTTCCCGATCCTGATCATCTTCCTGTACGCCTTCAACACCGAAGACGCAGCGTTCAGCTTTCCGCCCAAGGGCTTCACCCTGAAGTGGATCGGGGTGGCGTTCTCGCGGCCAGACGTGCTCGAAGCCATCAAGTTGTCGTTGCAGATCGCCTCGATTGCCACGTTGATCGCCATGGTCCTCGGCACGCTGGCGTCCGCCGCGTTGTACCGCCGGGACTTCTTCGGCAAGCAAGGCATCTCGCTGATGCTGATCCTGCCGATTGCCCTGCCGGGGATCATCACCGGGATCGCGCTGCTGGCGACCTTCAAGACCCTGGGCATCGAGCCGGGGATGTTCACCATCATCGTCGGCCATGCGACCTTCTGTGTGGTGATCGTCTACAACAACGTCATCGCCCGCTTGCGCCGCACCTCCCACAGCTTGATCGAGGCCTCGATGGACCTCGGCGCCGATGGTTGGCAGACCTTCCGCTACATCATCCTGCCGAACCTCGGCTCGGCGTTGCTGGCCGGCGGCATGCTGGCGTTCGCGCTGTCGTTCGACGAGATCATCGTCACCACCTTCACCGCCGGCCATGAACGCACCCTGCCGCTGTGGCTGCTCAACCAGCTCAGCCGCCCACGGGACGTGCCGGTGACCAACGTCGTGGCGATGCTGGTGATGATCGTGACCATGTTGCCGATCCTTGGTGCCTATTACCTGACCCGGGGCGGCGAAAGCGTTGCGGGTAGTGGCGGCAAATAACCGAATAACTGAAGGAACCCGATCCCCTGTAGGAGCGAGCTCGCTCGCGATGATCGCAAGCACACCGCGCTTAACCAGACTGAACGCGTCATCGTTCACGTCCATCGCAAGCAAGCTCGCTCCTACAGGGGCAAGGTTTCAGCAGAAAAATACAAGTGTTAGTGAGGACAGAGCCATGCAAACCAAATTATTGATCAACGGCCAATTGCTCACCGGCGAAGGCCCGGCCCAACCGGTGTTCAACCCGGCGCTCGGCCGTGTGCTGGTGGAAATCAACGAAGCCAGCGAAGCCCAGGTCGATGCCGCCGTGCGTGCCGCCGACGCCGCGTTCGACAGCTGGTCGCAGACCCCGCCCAAAGAGCGCTCCCTGCTGCTGCTCAAGCTCGCCGACGCCATCGAAGCCCACGGCGAAGAACTGGCCAAACTGGAATCGGACAACTGCGGCAAGCCTTACAGCGCTGCGCTGAACGACGAGATTCCGGCGATTGCCGACGTGTTCCGTTTCTTCGCCGGCGCCAGCCGCTGCATGAGCGGTTCGGCCGGTGGCGAGTACCTGCCGGGCCACACCTCGATGATCCGCCGCGACCCGGTGGGCGTGATCGCCTCCATCGCGCCGTGGAACTACCCGCTGATGATGGTCGCCTGGAAAATCGCCCCGGCCCTGGCCGCCGGCAATACCGTGGTGCTCAAGCCGTCGGAGCAGACGCCGCTGACCGCCCTGCGCCTGGCCGAGCTGGCGTCGGAGATCTTCCCGGCCGGTGTACTCAACCTGGTATTCGGTCGTGGTCCTAGCGTCGGCAGCCCGCTGGTCACTCACCCGAAAGTGCGCATGGTGTCGCTGACCGGTTCGATCGCCACGGGTTCGAACATCATTTCCAGCACCGCCGACAGCGTCAAACGCATGCACATGGAACTGGGCGGCAAGGCCCCGGTGATCATCTTCGACGACGCCGACATCGATGCCGCCGTCGAAGGCATACGCACCTTCGGTTTCTACAACGCCGGGCAAGACTGCACCGCCGCCTGCCGCATCTATGCCCAGGCAGGCATCTACGAGAAGTTCGTCGAGAAGCTCGGCGCCGCCGTCAGCAGCATCAAGTACGGTTTGCAGGATGATCCATCGACCGAACTCGGTCCGCTGATCACCGCGCAACACCGCGACCGCGTGGCCAGTTTCGTCGAGCGCGCCATCGCCCAGCCACACATTCGGTTGATCACCGGCGGCAAGGCGGTCGAGGGCAACGGTTACTTCTTCGAACCGACCGTGCTGGCCGACGCGCAGCAGGATGACGAAATTGTCCGTCGCGAAGTGTTCGGACCGGTGGTGTCAGTGACCAAATTCAGCGATGAAGCTCAAGTACTGGGCTGGGCCAACGACTCGGACTACGGCCTGGCGTCGTCGGTGTGGACCGCCGACGTTGGCCGCGCCCATCGCCTGTCGGCGCGCTTGCAGTACGGCTGCACCTGGGTGAATACGCACTTCATGCTGGTCAGCGAAATGCCCCACGGCGGTCAGAAACTGTCCGGTTATGGCAAGGACATGTCCATGTACGGGCTGGAGGACTACACCGTCGTAAGGCATGTGATGTTCAAGCATTAAAAGCATCGCCGGCAAGCCGGCTCCTACAGGGTTTTGGTCGTTCATGTGATTGGCGTACACCAAAAAACCTGTAGGAGCTGGCTTGCCAGCGATGGCGTCACCGCAAATTCAAGGAAGAAGCCGGCACCAGCACCAACAGGCACCCCCCAAGAAAACAAAACAATAACCACCGATCCGGGCGGCGCTCCCAAAGCCCCGCCACGGTTTCGGACATCCGAAATCTGCCGATTTTCCGGAGCAAACACACATGAGTGCATCACCCGATCTCTCTACGGCCGTTGCCGACAGCGATGCCGAGCAGCTACGCAAACTGGGTTACACCTCCAACTTCAATCGCAGCATGAGCCTGTGGGAAAACTTCGCCCTCGGCTTCACTTACCTGTCCCCGGTCGTAGGGGTTTATACCCTGTTCGGCCTGTGCCTGGCCGCGGGCGGGCCGCCGATGTTCTGGGCGTACCTGCTGGTCGGTTGCGGCCAGTTGCTGGTGTGCCTGATCTTCGGCGAAGTGGTTTCGCAGTTCCCGATTTCCGGCGGCGTGTACCCATGGGCCCGTCGCCTGGTGGGCAAGCGCTGGGCGTGGATGGTTGGCTGGATCTACTCCATCGCGCTGTGCGTGACCATCGCGGCGGTTGCCGTGGGTGCCGGTCCGTACCTCGCCGCCATGATGGGCTTTGAGCCGAGCAACAACACCAACATCATCATCGCCCTGTTCCTGACGCTGTTCGCCACCCTGGTCAACCTCAGCGGCACCAAGGTGCTGGCGCGGATCGCCATGTTCGGCTTCCTCTGCGAACTGGTCGGTGCAGTCATCGTGGGCGTTTACCTACTGATTTTCGAGCGTCATCAACCGATCAGCGTGTTGTTCAACACCTTCGATATCAGCGTCGACGGCTCGTACCTGCCGGCGTTCCTCACCGCGTCGCTGGCGGGGATGTTCCTGTATTACGGCTTCGAGGCCTGCGGCGACGTGGCCGAAGAAACCCCGAACCCGAGCAAGAAAATCCCGGTGGCCATGCGCATGACCATCTATATCGGCGGCATCGCGGCGATGTTCGCCTGCCTGGCGCTGATCCTGGCCGTGCCAGACATGCAGGCCGTGATCAACGGCACCGACAAGGACCCGGTCACCACCATCCTCAACAACGCGTTCGGGCCGGTGGGTTCGAAAGTCGTGATGGGTGTGGTGATGATTTCCTTCATCTCCTGCGTGATCAGCCTGCAAGCGGCGGCCAGTCGCCTGCTGTATTCCTACGCCCGTGATGAAATGGTCATCGGCAGCCGACTGCTGAAGAAGATTTCCCCTACGACTCAGGTTCCTGTTGCCGCGCTGTTCGTGTCTGGCGTCCTGCCAGCACTGATCATCATCCTCGGCTTCTTCCTGCAGGACGCTGTCGCCACCATCGTCAGCTTCGCGGCGATTGGCATCTACCTGGCGTTCCAGATGATCGTGCTCGCAGCCCTGTATGCGCGCATGAAAGGCTGGAAGCCGAGCGGCAAATTCACCCTCGGCGCCTGGGGCTGGGCGGTGAACATCGGCGCGCTGGTCTATGGTGTCGGTGCCATCATCAACATGGCCTGGCCACGTACGCCGGACGCTGCGTGGTACATCAACTACGCGATGGTACTGAGTACCGCCATCGTGATCGGTTTGGGCCTGCTCTACATGTGGATCGCCAAACCCTATGACCACGGCACTGCCCCTGCGGGCGATGCCTGGAAAGTCAGCCGGTAACGGCATTCGCCCCGGTGCCGTTGTGGTGCCGGGGCGATCTAAAAAACCTACAAGGATTGAACATGGATATCACCCGCCGCGACTTTCTCAACGGCGTCGCTGTCACCATCGCTGCCGGCATGACCCCTCTGCAACTTCTCCAGGCCGCCCCCGACGGGCGCTATTACCCACCGGCCCTCACCGGCCTGCGGGGCAGCCACGTCGGCTCGTTCGAAATTGCCCACCAGATGGGCTGGGAGAAAAAGGTCTTCGACACCGACAAGCTGCCGATCACCGAGGAATATGACCTGGTGGTGGTAGGAGGCGGCCTCAGCGGTCTGTCCGCGGCGTGGTTCTACCGTGAGAAACATCCGAAAGCACGCATCCTGATTCTGGACAACCACGACGACTTCGGCGGTCACGCCAAGCGCAACGAATTCTCCGCCGGTGGTCGTATGATCATCGGCTACGGCGGCAGTGAAGCCTTCCAGTCGCCGAACCATCTGTACAGCAAGGAAGTGAACGGTCTGCTGAAGAATCTCGGGGTGAACATCAAGCGCTTCGAGACAGCCTTTGATCGCCAGTTCTACCCGGGCCTGGGCCTGTCCCGCGGGGTGTTCTTCGACAAGGAAAACTTCGGCGAAGACAAACTGGTGACCGGCGACCCGACGCCGATGGTGGCCGACGACATCGCTCCCGACCAGTTGCACGCCCGCGCTATCCCGGATTTCATCAACGACTTCCCGCTGCCGGAAGCCGACCGCCAGGCGTTGATCGCTTTGCACATGACGCCCAAGGATTACCTGCCCGGCAAAACCACTGAGGAAAAAACCGCCCACCTGGAAGCCACCAGTTACCAGGATTTCCTGCTCAAGGATGTAGGCCTGTCGGCACAAGCGGTGAAGTATTTCCAGAGCCGCACCAACGATTTCATGGCCCTGAGCATCGACGCGGTCGCCGCGTCCGACGCCTACTCGGTCGGTTTCCCAGGTTTCAGCGCGATGAATCTGGAACCAATCAGCGAAGAAGCCCAGGCGGAAATGGAAGAGCCCTACATCTACCACTTCCCTGACGGCAACGCCTCGCTGGCCCGGTTGCTGGTGCGCAGCCTGATCCCGGCCGTGGCGCCGGGGCACACCATGGACGATATCGTCCTCGCCCCTTTCGACTACGCCAGACTCGACCAGGCCAAAGCCCCGGTGCGCATTCGCCTCAACAGCACAGCGGTGAGCGTGCGCAACGTTGGCAGTGGCGTGAACGTCGGCTACAGCCGTGGCGGCCAGCTCAGCCAGGTGCGCGGCAAACACTGCATCATGGCCTGCTACAACATGATCATCCCGTACCTGCTGCGCGACCTGCCGGCCGAACAATCCCACGCCCTGAGCCAGAACGTGAAGTTCCCGCTGGTCTACACCAAGGTGGTGATCCGCAACTGGCAGTCATTCCAGAAGCTCGGCGTGCATGAAATCTACGCCGCGACCCAACCCTACAGCCGCATCAAACTCGACTACCCGGTGAGCATGGGCGGCTACGATCACCCGAAAGACCCGACACAACCCATTGGCCTGCACATGGTCTACGTGCCCACCAGCCCCAACAGCGGCATGAACGCCCGCGACCAGGCCCGCGCCGGCCGTGGCCGTTTGTACGGCCAGAGCTTCGAGCAACTGGAAGCGCAACTGCGCGATCAATTGCAACGCATGCTCGGCCCTGGCGGCTTCAACCACGAAACCGACATCCTCGCCATCACCGTCAACCGCTGGTCACACGGCTACGCGTACTTCTCCAACAGCCTGTACGACGATGCCGATGAGAGCGAGAAACTGATGAATCTGGCGCGTCAGCCAGTAGGACGGGTGAGCATCGCCAACTCGGACGCGGCTTGGAGCGCGTATGCCCATGCGGCGATCGATGAGGCGTATCGGGCGGTGGGGGAAGTGGGTTAACCGCATTCCGATGCATTAGCATCCGGCAACACATCCCTCTCTCCCATTGGTGTTGACCACACTAGAGTTTCGTACAGCCCATGCGCGCTGCGGTTGACGAAAATCCCGACTCGGCCTAGGGTGTTTACGTCGTTTACAGCGTATACACCTTAGGAGAGCCATCATGGCCTCACCCGTTTTGTCTTTTCGTGTCGAAGAACAATTGGCACAGCAGCTGGATTTATTGGCTGCGGCGACCGACAGAGATCGTCAGTACCATCTCAAGCGTGCATTGGTTCGATATGTGGAAGCCGAGTCCTGGCATCTGCAAGCCATCAGTGACGGCATCGCCGATGCCGACGCGGGGAAACTCACCGACCTGGATGCCGTGAAGGCTAAGTGGGCAAAACGTGCCGAGCGTAGTACTGACTGAAAAAGCCGAAAGCGATCTCGATGCCATCCACGAGCACTACCGAAAGGTAGTTGGCGTAAAACCCGCTCTCGAAATCATTTCCACGATTTTGCAATCCTTTGAATTGTTGGAACAGTTTCCCGGTTCGGGCAGGCCTTCAGGCATGCCCGATGTCCGAGAATTGGTACTTGGCCGTTTTCCCTTTATCGCCCCTTACCGATTTTCCCAAGGCCAAGTACAAGTTCTGCGCGTGTTGCATCAGCGATCCGAACGCTCTGAGGATTGGTAGATGAGGGCATCCAGCTAGGACGAGATGCCCCTTTTCTTCAAAACCGCGAAACACTCCTCATCGCATCCACCAGATACCTCATCGCAATCCTGTCGTTCTCCGACAACTCCCGATAGCGCTCCACCAACTTCATTTCCTCGCTATTGAGCCGGCGTCTTCGGCGCCCCAGGGCCAGACACGGAAAGATTCCCAACATTTCGGTGATGTTCTGTACTTTCGACATGGACGATGTCCTTCTCTATACGTCAAAGAAAACTGCAACAAACCGCATCGCCCTAACCCTTTTTCAGCAGCGCCTCGTGCCAACTGAACCGCACCGGCCAGAAGGGCATGAACCGGTCATGTGCACAGAATAGAAATATTCCGGGCGCTGAAAAGTGGTTTTTAGAGTAATTAGTCAAAAAAAGCAGAAATGCCCTCTAAATCAGAACCCCCTGTCGGAATTGTTTCCCGACATGTCTTGTTTCATTGCCGAGCCAGCGTCGTGCCATCAATCAATTTTGCTCTGCAATCGAACGGTTTAAGCTAGCCGGCATCTGTGTAAAAGTCCGTTGCGTTTGGCCGAAGGCATGTCCGAACCGATATTTCTGATCCAGCACGTGCCAGGAACGGCGCGGGATTGCTCACGACAGGTTGTATTTATGCACCGCAGGAATTTGCTCAAAGCCTCCATGGCCATCGCGGCCTACACCGGCTTGTCCGCCACGGGCCTGTTGGCCGCCCAGGCCTGGGCCGCCAGCGGCGGCACCGCTGATGGCGAGGCCACCGCGTTCGACTTCGAGGCGCTGAAACTCCAGGCCAAGCAGCTCGCCAGCAATCGCTACCAGGACACCAAGCAACAGTTGCCGCCGACCCTGGCGACCATGACGCCGCAGAACTTCAATGCGATCCGCTACGACGCCAACCACTCTTTGTGGAATGACCTGAACGGTCAGCTGGATGTGCAGTTTTTCCACGTCGGCATGGGGTTCAAGCAGCCGGTGCGCATGTACAGCGTCGATCCCAAGACCCGCCAGGCGCGTGAGGTGCATTTCCGCCCGTCGCTGTTCAACTATGAAAACACCACGGTCGACACCGCACAGCTCAAGGGCGACCTGGGTTTCTCCGGCTTCAAGCTGTTCAAGGCCCCGGAACTGGACAAGCACGATGTCGTGTCCTTCCTCGGCGCCAGTTACTTCCGTGCGGTGGACGCCACTGGCCAGTACGGCTTGTCGGCCCGCGGGCTGGCCATCGACACCTACGCCAAGAAGCGCGAAGAGTTCCCTGACTTCACCAAGTTCTGGTTCGAGACACCGGACAAGGACAGCACCCGCTTCGTGGTCTACGCCCTGCTCGACTCGCCGAGCGCCACCGGTGCCTACCGCTTCGATATCGACTGCCAGGCCGAGCGCGTGGTGATGGAGGTCGACGCCCACGTCAATGCACGCACCGCCATCGATCAACTGGGCATTGCGCCGATGACCAGCATGTTCAGCTGCGGCACCCACGAGCGCCGCATGTGCGACACCATTCACCCGCAAATCCACGACTCCGATCGCCTGGCCATGTGGCGCGGCAACGGCGAGTGGATCTGCCGTCCGCTGAATAACCCGGCGACCCTGCAATTCAATGCCTTCGCCGACAAGGACCCGAAAGGTTTCGGCCTGGTGCAGACCGATCACGAGTTCGCCAGCTACCAGGACACCGTCGACTGGTACAGCCGTCGCCCGAGCCTGTGGGTCGAGCCGACCACCGCCTGGGGCGAAGGCTCGGTCGACCTGCTGGAAATCCCCACCACCGGCGAAACCATGGACAACATCGTCGCCTTCTGGACCCCGAAGAAACCGGTGGCGGCCGGCGACTCGCTGAATTACGGCTACAAGCTCTACTGGAGCGCACTGCCGCCGGTCGGCACACCACTGGCACGGGTAAACGCCACCCGTTCCGGGATGGGCGGTTTCACCGAGGGCTGGGCGCCAGGCGAGCATTACCCGCCAGTCTGGGCCCGTCGTTTCGCCGTGGACTTCACGGGCGGCGGCCTGGACCGTTTGCCTGAAGGCGCGGGCATCGAGCCGGTCGTTACCTGCTCGAACGGCGAGGTCAAGGATTTCAGCATCCTGAAACTCGATGACATCAAGGGTTACCGTGTCCTGTTTGACTGGTACCCGACCAATGACAGCGTGGAACCCGTCGAGCTGCGCCTGTTCATCCGCACCAACGACCGCACGCTGAGTGAGACCTGGTTGTACCAGTACTTCCCGCCCGCGCCGGACAAGCGCAAATATCCCTGACATATCCTCCCCGTAGGAGCCGGCTTGCCGGCGATGGCGATCTCGAGACCGCTATCGCCGGCAAGCCGGCTCCTACAGGAAGCGATGCAGGCAATCAGCCATTCGGTTTTCCGAACGCGACCTGCGGGTCGGTTCGGTTAACCGGATCATTCAGCTTCAACTTTCGCGCCATAAATATTTAATTTCCTTATAAATCAATGATTTGACCTATTCGCACTGGTCTGGCACGAGTCATGCTCTACACTTCTTCGACGAATGTCCTTTGCGCTCACTCATCGTAGCGCTCAGGTGTTTTGCAGCACAAAAGGGCCGATGAACTGGCTCCATAAAAAAAACAATGTCGAGGAAAATTTGATGCGCATCGTTCCCCATATCCTGGGCGCAGCCATTGCTGCCGCTCTGATCAGCACTCCGGTTTTCGCCGCCGAACTCACCGGCACCCTGAAGAAGATCAAAGAGTCCGGCACCATCACCCTGGGCCATCGCGACGCTTCCATTCCGTTTTCCTATATCGCGGACGCTTCCGGCAAACCGGTCGGCTACTCCCACGACATCCAGCTGAAAGTCGTCGAGGCCCTGAAAAAAGACCTCGACATGCCGAACCTCCAGGTCAAGTACAACCTGGTGACTTCGCAAACCCGCATCCCGCTGGTGCAGAACGGCACCGTGGACCTCGAGTGCGGCTCCACCACCAACAACGTCGAGCGTCAGCAGCAAGTTGACTTCTCCGTTGGCATCTTCGAAATCGGTACTCGTCTGCTGTCCAAGGCAGATTCCAAGTACAAGGACTTCCCTGACCTGGCCGGCAAGAACGTCGTGACCACCGCCGGCACCACGTCCGAACGCATCCTCAAGGCGATGAACGCCGACAAGCAGATGGGCATGAACGTCATCTCCGCCAAAGACCACGGCGAGTCGTTCCAGATGCTGGAAACCGGCCGTGCCGTAGCTTTCATGATGGACGACGCCCTGTTGGCCGGTGAAGCGGCCAAGGCCAAGAAGGCAAGTGACTGGGCCGTAACCGGCACTCCACAGTCCTACGAGATCTACGGCTGCATGGTGCGCAAAGGCGACGAGCCGTTCAAAAAGGCTGTGGATGACGCCATCAAGGCCACCTACGCATCGGGCGAGATCAACAAGATCTACGAAAAATGGTTCATGCAGCCAATCCCGCCAAAAGGCCTGAACCTGAACTTCCCGATGAGCAACGAGCTCAAGGCCCTGATCGCCAATCCGACCGACAAAGCGGCTGACGACAAGAAGTCCTGATTTCTGACTAACCTTATCTCCTGAGAGGGCCCATGCCCTTTCAGGAGGTTGTCACTTCCTGCTGGCATTTTTTGGAAACACTCGAACCGGTGGCTGTCGAGCCGAGCGCGTGTGCCTGACTCTCAAGGTCGGGCGGGAACGGAGCTTCCCCCAGGCGGGTACTTGTACATCGATCGAATCCGAGGGGAGACCCTAATGAATTACAACTGGGACTGGGGCGTGTTCTTCAAGTCCACCGGCGTGGGCAGCGAGACCTATCTCGACTGGTACGTGACCGGTCTGGGCTGGACCATCGGCATCGCCATCGCGGCCTGGATCATCGCCCTGACACTGGGCTCGATCCTGGGCGTCATGCGCACCGTGCCGAACCGCATCGTATCGGGCATCGCCACCTGCTACGTCGAACTCTTCCGTAACGTGCCGCTGCTGGTTCAGCTGTTCATCTGGTACTTCCTGGTACCCGATCTGCTGCCGGCGGACCTGCAAGAGTGGTACAAGCAGGATCTGAACCCGACCACCTCGGCCTTCCTCAGCGTCGTCGTGTGCCTGGGCCTGTTCACCACGGCGCGTGTTTGCGAACAGGTGCGCACCGGTATCCAGGCCCTGCCAAAAGGCCAGGAATCCGCGGCCCGCGCCATGGGTTTCAAGCTGCCGCAGATCTACTGGAACGTGCTGCTGCCCCAAGCCTACCGGATCATCATTCCGCCGCTTACCTCGGAGTTTTTGAACGTTTTCAAGAACACTTCCGTGGCCTCGCTGATCGGCTTGATGGAATTGCTCGCGCAGACCAAACAAACCGCCGAGTTCTCCGCCAACCTGTTCGAAGCCTTCACCCTGGCAACGCTGATCTACTTCACCCTGAACATGAGCCTGATGTTGCTGATGCGTCTGGTCGAGAAGAAAGTCGCCGTACCGGGCCTGATCTCCGTAGGGGGTAAATGATGGAATTCGACTTCTCGGGCATCATCCCGTCCCTGCCGGGCCTGTGGAACGGCATGGTCATGACCCTCAAGCTGATGGTCATGGGCGTGATCGGCGGCATCATCCTCGGCACGATCCTGGCGCTGTGCCGTCTGTCCCACAACAAGCTGCTTTCGAACCTGGCCGGCGCCTACGTCAACTACTTCCGCTCGATCCCGTTGCTGCTGGTGATCACCTGGTTCTACCTGGCGGTACCGTTCGTGCTGCGCTGGATCACCGGCGAAGACACGCCGATCGGCGCATTCGCCTCGTGCATCGTGGCCTTCATGATGTTCGAAGCGGCGTACTTCTGCGAAATCGTCCGCGCCGGTGTGCAGTCGATTCCCAAGGGCCAGATGGGTGCTGCCAAGGCACTGGGCATGACTTACGGCCAGATGATGCGCCTGATCATCCTGCCGCAGGCATTCCGCAAGATGACACCGCTGTTGCTGCAACAGAGCATCATCCTGTTTCAGGACACCTCGCTGGTCTACGCCGTCGGCCTGGTGGACTTCCTCAATGCTTCGCGCGCCAGTGGCGACATCATTGGCCGTTCCAATGAGTTCCTGATTTTCGCGGGTCTCGTGTACTTCATCATCAGCTTTTCCGCCTCGCTGCTGGTCAAGCGTCTGCAAAAAAGGTTCGCCGTATGATCTCTATCAAAAGCATCAACAAGTGGTATGGGGACTTCCAGGTACTGACGGATTGCAGCACCGAGGTCAAAAAAGGCGAAGTGATCGTGGTGTGCGGGCCATCCGGTTCCGGCAAATCGACCCTGATCAAGTGCGTCAACGCCCTGGAACCGTTCCAGAAAGGCGACATCGTGGTCGACGGCACCTCCATCGCCGACCCGAAGACCAACCTGCCGAAACTGCGTTCGCGCGTAGGCATGGTGTTCCAGCACTTCGAACTGTTCCCGCACCTGACCATCACCGAAAACCTGACCATCGCGCAGATCAAGGTATTGGGCCGCAGCAAGGAAGAAGCCACCAAGAAAGGCCTGCAACTGCTTGAGCGTGTCGGTCTCTCGGCCCACGCCCACAAGCACCCGGGCCAACTGTCCGGCGGCCAGCAACAGCGTGTGGCGATTGCCCGTGCGCTGGCGATGGACCCGATCGTCATGCTGTTCGACGAACCGACCTCGGCGCTCGACCCGGAAATGGTCAACGAAGTACTCGACGTGATGGTGCAACTGGCCCACGAGGGCATGACCATGATGTGCGTGACCCACGAAATGGGCTTCGCCCGTAAAGTGGCCGACCGCGTCATCTTTATGGACGCCGGCAAGATCATCGAAGACTGCAAGAAAGAAGAGTTCTTCGGCGACATCAGCCACCGTGCCGAGCGCACACAGCACTTCCTCAACAAGATCTTGCAGCACTAAGAAAAACACCGCTCCTTCTGTGGGAGCGGGCTTTTGTGGCGAGGGGGCTCGCCCCCGTTGGGTCGCGAAGCGGCCCCTGCATTGCAAAGTCGAACCGCATGCACAGTGTTTACGACTGCTTCGCAGCCGAACGGGGGCGAGCCCCCTCACCACAGAGCCGGCTCCTACAGGGAGCAGTGCAAGGTTCAGATTTGTGTTGTGGTTGACCCAAGGCATCTGTGATGAAATGCGACCCCAATCTTTATCGCGCAGCGTCGCCATCACTCGCCGTGAAACCCCGTCTGATTCGCCATTTGTTCCTGCCACCGCTGATCATCGCCATGATGATCGGACTGGGCTATATCGGCTTCTGGATCAGTGAGCACTACGGCATCCGCAGCCTCGGCGAAAACGGCCAGCGCCAGCTGGAACTGCACGCCCGTGCCGTCGAAAGCGAAATCAGCAAATACACCTACCTGCCCAGCCTGCTGGAACTCGAAACCAGTGTTTCGCAGTTGCTGGCCGACCCGACTCCGGAACACCGGCAAACGGTCAACGATTACCTCGAAGGCCTGAACCGGCGCAGCCGCAGTCGGGCCATCTACGTGATGGACACCACCGGCCGCGTCATGGCCACCAGTAACTGGCGCGATGTCGACAGTTACCTGGGTGAAGACCTGTCCTTCCGCGCCTATTTCCAGAACGCCGTGCGCGGCCAGCCGGGGCGGTTCTATGGCATCGGCAGCACCAACGGCGAACCCGGTTATTACCTGGCCCATGGCCTGGAAGAACACGGCAAGATCATCGGCGTCGCGGTGGTCAAGGTACGCCTGGAAGCCATGGAAGAACGCTGGCAGCGGGCGCGCCTGGAAGCCTTCGTCAGCGACGAGAACGGCATCATCATTCTGTCCAGCGATCCGGCCCGGCGTTTGAAATCGGTGGTGCCGCTGAGCGAAGAAACCAAGGAAAAACTCGCCCGCAGCCTGCAGTACTACTGGTTCCCGCTCAACGAACTGCAACCGCTGGCCAGGGAAACCCTGTCCGAAGGCGTGGAAAAACTCACGTTCCCGGCCAACAGCGAGCTGGTGTCCGACGATGAGAACATCAGCTACCTGTCGCAAACCCGGCCCTTGAGCGATACGCCGTGGAATTTCACCCTGCTCACGCCACTCCAGGACTTGCGCCGAGAAGCGATCAACCAGGGGATTCTGGTGGCCATCGCCTTTGCCCTCTGCGCCTTTCTGTTGATCGCCTGGAACGAGCGGCGCAAGGTGATCGCCACCCGCCTCGCGGCCCGGGAAGCCTTGCAGGAAGCCAACAATCAGTTGGAGCGTCGGATTACCGAACGCACCACCGACCTGCGCGCCAGCAACGAACGGCTCAAGGGGCAGATCCGCGAACGCCGGCAGGCCGAAGAGACCTTGCGCCGCGCCCAGGATGAACTGGTACAGGCCGGGAAACTCGCGGCCATCGGCCAGATGTCCACCAGCATCGCCCACGAACTGAACCAGCCGCTGGCGGCGCTGCGCACCTTGTCCGGCAATACCGTGCGCTTCCTCGAACGCGGCCAGCTCGACGTGGCCAGCACCAACCTCAAGACCATCAATGAACTGATCGATCGCATGGGCCGGATCACCGCCAGCCTGCGCTCGTTCGCCCGCCGCGGGGACGACAAGGGCCAGGCCTGCCTGGGCAAAGCGGTGGATGCGGCTCTGCAATTACTTGGCGGCCGGGTGGAAAACATTCAGCTGCAGTTACACCGCGACTGCACCGATGTGCAGGTGAAAATCGACCAAACCCGTCTGGAGCAGATTCTGGTAAACCTCATCGGCAATGCCCTGGATGCGATGCAAGCGCAGCCGCAACCCGAACTGTGGCTCGAAGGCGAAGAGTTCGATGGCAAATACCGCCTGCGCGTGCGTGATAACGGCCATGGCATCGACGCCGAAGCACGCAAGCACCTGTTCGAACCGTTCTTCACCACCAAGCCCGGCGAACAGGGCCTGGGCCTCGGCCTGACCCTTTCCGCCAGCCTGGCCGCCGCCACCGGTGGTCACCTGGGTGTCGAGTACCCGTCCAGCGGTGGTACTACATTCGTCCTCAGTTTACCGTTGGTAAGCCCCACTCCCGCCGAGCCAATATGAACAACGACCTTAGTGTATTGATCGTCGAAGACGACCCCCATGTGTTGCTGGGTTGCCAACAGGCGCTGACCCTGGAAGACATTCCCTGCATTGGCGTGGGCAGCGCCGAAGAAGCCCTGGAGCGGGTCGGCGACAACTTTGCCGGCATCGTCATCAGCGACATTCGCCTGCCGGGCATCGATGGCCTGGAACTGCTGACACGACTCAAGGCGCGTGATCGCAGCCTGCCGGTGGTGCTGATCACCGGGCACGGCGACATCTCCATGGCCGTCGGCGCGATGCAGAAAGGCGCCTACGACTTCATGGAAAAACCCTTCTCCCCGGAGCGCCTGGTGGACGTGGCCCGCCGCGCGCTGGAGCAACGCAGCCTGGCGCGGGAGGTGACGTCGCTGCGCCGGCAACTGGCCGAGCGCGACTCCCTCGAAGGGCGGATCATCGGTCGCTCGCCGGCCATGCAAAACCTGCGGGAACTGATCGCCAATGTCGCCGACACCTCGGCCAACGTGTTGATCGAAGGCGAGACCGGCACCGGCAAGGAACTGGTTGCGCGCTGCCTGCATGACTTCAGTAGGCGGCACACCAAGCAGTTCGTCGCCCTGAACTGCGGCGGCCTGCCGGAAAACCTCTTCGAAAGCGAAATCTTCGGCCACGAGGCCAACGCCTTCACCGGTGCGGGCAAACGGCGGATCGGCAAGATCGAACACGCCGACGGCGGCACGCTGTTCCTCGACGAAGTGGAAAGCATGCCCCTGCCCTTGCAGATCAAACTGCTGCGGGTGTTGCAGGAACGCACCCTCGAACGCCTCGGTTCGAACCAGAGCGTGGCGGTGGATTGCCGGGTGATCGCGGCGACCAAATCCGACCTCGTCGAGTCGAGCAAGGCCGGCGAATTCCGCAGCGACCTGTATTACCGCCTCAATGTGGTGACCCTGGAACTGCCGCCCCTACGCGAACGGCGCGAGGACATCCTGCAACTGTTCGAACACTTTTTGCAGCAGTCTTCCCTGCGCTTTGACCGCGCGGTGCCGGAGCTGGACAACCAGACCGTCTCCAACCTGATGAGCCACGACTGGCCAGGTAATGTGCGTGAACTGCGCAACGTCGCCGAGCGCTTTGCCCTGGGCCTGCCGGCGTTCAAGAAACCCGGTGCCGGCGGCGGCAACCAGGGCCTGGCCTTTGCCGAAGCGGTGGAAGCGTTCGAGCGCAATCTGCTCAGCGATGCCTTGCTACGCAGCGGCGGCAACCTGACCCAGGCCAGCCTGGAACTGGGCATGGCCAAGACCACGCTGTTCGACAAAGTGAAAAAGTACGGCCTGAGCCATTAAACGAAAACGCATTCAGGGATAAAAGCGTTGTCCTGTGGGAGCAAGCTCGCTCCCACAGATCATAGGAAGGTTAGAGAAGGTTGCGATCGGCCACAGGCTCGATCTGCGCCCAGTGCGAGGTGTCTTCACGGTGCTCGCGCAAGTACGGCAACACCGCCGCCAGCAACGGCGCCTTGAACGCCTCCTGGAAGCGATGGGCCAGGCCCGGAATCAGGATCAACTGACTGCCACGCAGATGCGCCGCCAGATGCACCCCGTGCATCACGGGCAGCAGCGGGTCGGCCGTGCCATGCACCACCAGCGCCGGGACCCGCAACTGGTTGAGCAGCGCCACCCGGCTCGGCTCGGCGAGAATGGCCATGATCTGGCGTTTCACGCCCTCGGGATTGAACGCCCGGTCATAAGACTGCGCTGCCTGATGCAGCAGCGCCTGACGATCGTCGGTCACCATCGGGCTGCCCAGCGCCGCCAGCAAGTCGGCCTGCTGCTCCAGGGCCACTTCGCGATTCGGCGCGCCGCGCCGGGATAACAACTGCACCAGCGCCGCATTCGGCGCCGGCAAGCCTTCGGCCCCGGAGCTGGTCATGATCAGGGTCAGGCTCTCGACCCGCTGCGGTGCCATGGCCGCCATGTGCTGGGCGATCATCCCGCCCATGCTGGCGCCCAACACGTGGAATTGATCGATGTGCAAGGCGTCCATCAAACCCAGGCCATCGTCGGCCATGTCGGTCAGCGAGTACGGCGACGACACCGGCAATCCAAGTTTGTAGCGCAGCACTTCGAAGGTCAGGTTGGCTTCGGCCGGAGCTTGCCGCCAGGTCGACAGGCCGACATCGCGATTGTCATAGCGGATCACCCGAAAGCCCTGCTGGCACAGGGCGACCACCACCTCGTCCGGCCAGTGAATCAACTGTCCGCCCAGGCCCATCACCAGCAGCAAGGCCGGGTCCGACGCACGGCCGATGCTCTGGTACGCCAGGCTTACCTGGGCCAGATCCACCCGTTCGGTCGGAACATTGACGTCACAACGCGAAGCCGCCAGGGACGGCAGGCCGAACAACAGCGCGGCCAGGAAAACGATTCGTGAGAAGAATGAAACACCCATGAAAAAACACCAAAACGCAGAACCCCAGTAGAGCGCGAGTCTGATGAAGTTTGTTCAAGCGCGCTGCCACAGTTCCATGACAGTTTGATGAAGAGTGCCGAGCGGTCATCCCGCGCCGGACCCAACCTCACAATAACTATGTACCACCCAAGCGCCTGTCGACTGCCTCCTAATGTCCGTACCGCCGGCACGGCCCGGCCTTTTGGAGACTCATCGTCATGGTTGACGAAACCACCCCCCTTGCGGCCGATTTCGGCCTTACCTTCCCTTTGCCCGCGAACCCGGATCAAGGCCTGAGCCTGAGCGCAGCAGCACGCTGGGATGAATGCTGCGACCAGTGGCTCACCCTCATGGCGCAGAGCCCGCAAGCCCACCTCGACTCCGATTGGTGGAGCTCACGCGCGCTCGGCACCGATCGTTCGCGCCGGGCACAGGCTATCCACTTGTATCGCCAGCATTTCGAGACGTCGAGCCAATGGGCGTTTGCCCAAGGCATCCTGGATGCCGGGCAGGTCAACATGCTGATGGCGATGATCGACCCGCCAGAGCAACCAACAACGCCTGACCAACCCTCCATGTCTATCGAACAACTGAAACTCAAGGATGAAAAAGGCCTGTCTGTCGCGCTGTCCGGGGCATTGGTCATCACCCGGGATGCCGATCGGCCGGTCGCTCAGTTGTTGTACCTGCCTTCACATTCATCCGCCTGGATGACCTTTCAAAGCCGTAATGAACTGGAGCGCTGGTTGATCGAACATCAACCGCAACGGTTCGATCACCCCCGGCTGTCGACGAACATGGCCAGGGTCGATTACACCGTCCTCGACACGAAGGTGCTGCACACCAGCGCTGAAGCCCTGTTATCCCGCTTGTTCGTGGCCCCCGTCGACAGGCCCGGCAATGCTGCCGTGCTGGCCGCGCCCCCCGAGCTGTCGTGGGTGGAGGCAAACGACAGCGCTGCCCTGTTCGGCCAGCTAAGCCCCGATATCCCGCTGAGTGCGCGTCACCGAGCACTGGCCCAACAACGGGCTGCACTGGAAGCGTTGCTCGGCGATGATTTTACCGGTGCTGCCGACGATCCGCGTCTACAACGCCTGCAACAGCAACTCGACGCCCTCACCGCTGCCGAGCAGGCCAGCAGCACCGCCGCAGCGGCGCTGCTGGACACAGCCGATGACCTCAAATGGCTGGAGCTGCGCCACCAGCCAGGCCCGCATTACGCCGCCCTGCACCAGGCACGCCAGGACGGCTTGCGCGCCGAAGCCGAACTGCAATTGAGCCTGAATCAGATCAACAGTGAAGAACATCAGTGGCTCACCGTAGTGCTGGATGCCCCCGATCAGCCCCGTGCGGCCGACCTGGTGGTCGCGCGGTTGGAACTGTCGGCAACGGACACCGAAGGCGACACCCGCCGCACGCAAACCGAGGAACTGGACGGCGTTCTGCTGTTTGCCAAACCCTCGGCGTTGCTGGCGCATTCGACCGACAGCCTGTTGCTCTACTGGCCCGGACGCTTCGGCGGACTGCAACGCTTTGCCTCCAGGCAGCAGCTGGAACAGTCACTGTTCAAACGCCCAGCCAACGACCAGACCCTCACACTGCACATCTTGCCGCTCAGTGGCCCGCCGTTTGAATACGCCCTGCAGACCCAGCTTCACAGCTGTGAACAACAGGCGGGCCGGATCATCGCGGCCAATCCCGTTGCGCCTCGTGCCAGCCAGCGTGCGGCCGAACTGGAAAAACTGTGCGAACAGACCCTCGCCCGCCTGACCGTCCCTCAATCCGCCGCCCGGGAATGGGTGTACGCACGCATCGTCGAACAAAACCACAGCAGTGCGCTGGCCGCGCAATTGCCGTCGTGGCATAGCGAACTGTCCACCGTGCAGCGTGACCGCCTCAAGACACAGTTCAAGTCCTGTGTCGCCGCGATGCAGCGCTCCCACGAGTGGTTCGAACGCGAGCTGCCGCCCCGGGAAGCCTTTGCCAACAAGGCTATCGACGCCCGACTGCGCCAGGACTTCGAACTCACTCAACAGGTGGAGGTGCGGCTCGACGTTCCAGATTCAACCAGTTGGCGCAAAGTAGTCATGGAAGGCGCCGCACCAGGCACCCCTCAGCAGAATGTACTGGTCGCCAGCGAACAGCGCAGCAAGCTGTCCCTCGGCGACCTGGCGCTGAGCAACATCGATCAGCAAATGGGGTGGCGACTGTCGTTCATGCAGGTCGAGGTCAACGGTGGCGACGCCACACAACGGCAAAAACTGAAAAGCACCCTCACTACGTCCTGGCTGCGCAAACTGGTCACCGAGCTGGATCTGGCCGGGAAATATGAAACGCTGATCCGTGAGACGTTCCTAGGTCCCTCGACGGCATCGGCGTTCAGTAATGAATATCGGCGCGAATGCCTGAGTGAACCCTGGCGCCTGATGCTTCGCCTGCAAGGCGAATTCGCCGTGCTGGCAAAGGACATCGATACCAACGGCCAGCGTGTGCTGGAAATCGCCATCGACGCCAGCAGCCCTGAAGCCTTTGCGAGCGACGGCAAGCGCATCGAATTGCTTCCCGCGCACCTGACCGTGGGCGGCAAGGACACCGACGCCCAGGGGCCCAGCACATTGTCCGGCGTCACCTTTATCGTGGAGCACATCAGCGGCCTGACCCTGCTGTATCTGCCAGACAGTCCCGACGGCGTTTTTCTGCGCCAGTTCGACAACCTTGAGCAGGCAAGGATGCGCCTGTTCAACGATTGCCTGCGCGGCCCGATGGTCAACTACCTGGCCGGTCGTGCCTTGAAGGGGGATTTGACCCACCACGTCAGTCGGATCAACCAAGCCCGATTGAAAAACTTCGACGGGTTGATCGGCGTCGGTACGTCCTGGCCAGCCAGCACCTCGCTGGCAGCGCACCTGTTGAATGTGCACATGGGCCGTTTGCTGGAAGCCCATCGGGCAACATCGCGCTCCAATGACGCTTTGTACCTGGAACGCGTCGCCTTGCAGTCCGGCGCAATGTTCAACTACCTGAAAATGGCCGTGGGCATGCTGCCCTTCGTCGGTACGGGCATCGCCCTGTACGACGCCTGGAACAGCGCCAACCTGGCGGTGGCGGCCTTCCTGCGCGGTGATGTCGGCCATGGTCTGGCCGAGGTGGAAGCGGTGCTGTTGTCGCTGATCGACGCGGCCATGGACATTCTCCCCGGCACCACCGCCACCCCGGCTGTCGCCCGCGTCGCCACGCGTAGTCGTCAGTGGCGGGCACTGGGCAAAAGCCCGCGGGCCTTGCAGGTATCGACGCAACACCAGGCGCGGCGGTCCCTGGAGTGCTTCAAGGGTTATGAATACGAAAAACCGATGTCCCTCGCGGGCCTGCAGCCGGGCACCGAAGGCCTTTATCGCAACGTGTATCGACACGCCGACGGCAACTTCATGCTCAGCCAGGGCCGTATCTACCGCATCGAACTGGCGGACAATCCGCCGCGCTGGCGCTTGAGCGGCACGTCTACGCGGACCTACAAACAGCCGATCGCCCTCGATGAGGCAGGTCAGTGGAACACTCACTATCAGGTGTACGGCACCGTGATCGAAGGCGGTGGCGCAGGCGGCGGTGCCGTGCTCGGGCACATGGCCGACGGGCTCGACCCGCTCTGGCCTGCCGCCATTCGCCGCTGGCTGCCGCGCTGGTGGACGGACCGCGCCTTGCGTCGGCAGTTGACCCTGACCCATACCGCCGACGCCTACTCGCGACGACTCGATACCCAGACCCGCAGCAGCAACCAGACGCTGGAGCACTACTTTAGCCTCCCACTCGACCAGCGCCCGGCCTTTCGTGCCCGAGCCGATGTCGCCTGCGCGAACGATATCGACATCGCCCAGGCCCAATACCTGAATCTCGATGAGCTGATGCTGTACAGCCATGGCCGCAAACGCGCGCACATCGAAGACCTTCAAAGCCGCTGCGCCTGGATCATCGTCGATCGCTCGGTGCGACGGATCAGTCTGTTCAAGGAACGGCTGCTGGAGTACCTCGACCGTATCGAACAATTCATCGCCCGCTCGGACGCTACACCGGGCAGCGATACCACCGCCCATGTGCAGCTCATGGCGCAACGCAAGGAAGTTCGCCTAGCCTTTCTCAAAGACTTCGATCAAGTCCATGTGACCGTCGAAGAAGCCAATCGCTGGAACCGCCGGATCACTAACCGGACGCAGAAAGCGAAGATGGCACACGACATGGCGACCATGAATGAGAAGTTCAGCGACGCCAATCACTTCTATCTGAAAACGGCGCACACCCTGGAAATCATCACCCACTATGAGGCGGTGACCGACCTGTCCTGGATGTACTTCCACTTGCAGTTGAAAACCGCCCGCAACAAGGTCGGCCGCGCCTTGCTGACGCAACACCAACTGCCACACGTGAGCGCCAGCGTCAGTCAGCGCAACAAAGTCCTCGAGGACTGCCTGGCCACTTATACCGAGTTCCGTCGCCAGCTGGGTGCCTGGTCACTCGGCTATCCGCAGCATCTGGACCTGGAACACGTCACTGCGTTTCTGGACAACCTGGACAAGGTTGAAGATTTTGCACGCCAAGCTATCAGGACGCGCCCTTCGGTGGTGCCCAAAGAAGGCCGGCCCGGACAGCAATTGTTCGAGACCGAAGACAACCAGTTGCTGATCGGTATCGCCAGCACCGACGCTGTCACCCGAGAAAAGCGCTTCACCATCGCCGGGGTCGATGGCCGCACGGAAACCTGGTTGCCGCGCTCCAGTGGCAAATATCGCCTCAGCGAGCCAGCGGGTTCCGTACAGCCGGCACTGCCGACCGATGTCGGGCCATTGTTGGCAGAAGCCAGGAAAAGGCTGGAGGCGGCAAACGCCTACACCCGCAAAGTCGAAGGCTACGCACGGCAGGACATGCTACCGGTCGACCTCGAACACATGATGGGCAGCGAGGCCACCGAGCTGACCATGCGTGCCCGGGCCATCGAACGCTTGTCCCCCAGCGATGCCGTAGCGCTGCAATTGCGCAATCGGGCCGATGAGATGCTGCGCACCGGGCGCAACCTGCGCATCGATCAAAGCATCAACAGCAAAACCCCGACCGAAGGCTATCTGGACTATCTGCTTGAACAGCGGGTGGTGGACATTCGCAAGGAAGGAAGCCTGCGCGATCTGGGCAAGCGCACCGACGGACGACGGGATTTCCTGCAGGAGTACGAGGTACGCGACCTGCGCAGCGAACCGGCGCAAACCCTGTGGTACGCCCACTTCCACTACACCTCGGCCAAACCGCAATTCAGCGACTTCGTCAAAGGCCATCTGAAATTGCCGTCACAACGTAACCTCGGCCTGCAATGGCAGAAAGACGTGGCCGCCAGTGGCGGTACGGTCGAGGCGATCTGGCGCGGTGACATTGGCAAACCGCTGGGCAACAAACACTTTTCCACGCTGTGAAGCAGCCACGGCGGAGCACGCAATGTGCTCCGCCGTGCGGATGGTCGACAGCGGCATCAACATGAGACAAACTCAACCTTTTCGAATTATCGACAAGTTTTTCTCATGGAGCCCCCGGTGCTTGAAATCCGTCACCTCAAGACCCTGCACGCCCTGCGCGAAGCCGACAGCCTAGTGGATGCGGCCGATCGCCTGCACCTGACCCAGTCGGCCCTGTCCCACCAGTTCAAGGAGCTGGAAGAACGCATGGGCATGCCGCTGTTCGTGCGTAAGACCAAACCGGTGCGCTTCACCAGCGCCGGTCTGCGCCTGCTACAACTGGCCGACGCCACCTTGCCGCTGCTGCGCGCGGCCGAGCGTGACATCAGCCGGCTGGCCGGTGGCACCGCCGGGCGCTTGCACATGGCTATCGAATGCCACAGCTGCTTCCAGTGGCTGATGCCGACCATCGACCAGTTCCGCGATGCCTGGCCGGAAGTCGAACTGGACCTGGCCTCAGGCTTCTCCTTCGCCCCGCTGCCGGCCCTGGCCCGTGGCGATCTGGACCTGGTGGTGACCTCCGATCCGGTGGACCTGGCCGGGATCACCTATGTACCGCTGTTCACGTATGAAGCGATGCTGGCAGTGGCCAACCAGCACCGCCTGGCCGGCAAGGCCTATATCGTCCCCGATGACTTGCTCCCGGAAACCTTGATCACCTACCCGGTGGAGCGGGACCGGCTGGACATTTTCACCCGTTTCCTGGAACCCGCCGACATCGAACCGGCCCAGGTCCGCACCTCGGAACTGACGGTGATGATGATGCAACTGGTGGCCAGCGGTCGCGGCGTGTGCGGCATGCCCCATTGGGCACTGCATGAATACAGCTCACGGGGTTATGTGAAGGCCAAGCGGCTGGGTGAGAAAGGCCTGTTCGCCACACTGTATGCGGCGATCCGTGCCGACATGCTCGATGCGCCATACATGCGTGACTTCTTGCTGACGGCCAAGGACACGTCGTTTTCGACGCTCGACGGGGTTAGCGCAGTTCGATAAGTCCATCAGACGATGCGATCTTTGTGGCGAGGGGGCTTGCCCCCGTTCGGCTGCGAAGCAGTCGCGAAAACTGCAAGCGCAATGTGTCTGAAGAAATGCAGGGGAGCGCTTCGCACTCCAACGGGGGCAAGCCCCCTCGCCACAAAAGCCGGCTCCTACAGGGGATTGCGCTGGCTTCAGAGCTCGCGCCACATATGGAGCTTGTCGAAGTAATCCTCCCCCACCCGCACGGCCATCGGTTCCAGGCCAAACTGGACGAAACCGCAACGCTGGTAAAGGTTGAACGCAGCGTCGTTGCCGGCGGTGACGGTCAACTGGATCAGGCGCACACCCGCATGGTTCTGCGCCTCGGCCAAGGCGGCCTGAACCAGTTTATAGCCGAGCCCGCGCTGGCGAACCTTGGCAGTCACGTACATTCCAAACAGCGTCACCTTGTGCCGGGCTCTTTCCCGAGGCTCGAACGCGAGGCCGACAATGCCGGCCAACCGGCCTTCCTCGAACGCCCCTAGCACCACGTCCAGCTTGCCCGTCAGGCGCGACTCCCACCAGCCAAGCGGCATCGCCGCCCGCTCGCGCACACTCGAGGTGAAGGCCTGCGGGTGCAGGTCGTAGGCTTCAAGCATCAGCGCCCGATAGTCCAGCGCATGGCTGGCATCCAGTCGTTCGATCCACATGCTCAGGCCATCCGTTTTTGCTCAAGCATCAGCCGCAGCGCCAGCGCCGACAGCACGAAGCCCATGAAGTAACGCTGCATCGCCAGCCACGTCGGATTGTTGACGAACCACGAGGCGATGCCCGCGGCAAACATCGCGATCAGCAGGTTGACGCAGAAACTGACGCTGATCTGGGTCAGGCCGAGGATGATGCTCTGGCTGAACACCGAGCCGTGCTCCGGCGTGATGAACTGCGGAAACACCGACAGATAGAACACCGCGATTTTCGGGTTCAGGGCACTGGTCAGAAAGCCCATGGTGATCAGCTTGCGCGACGAATCCGGGGGTAACTGCTGCGCCTCGAACGGCGAGCGCGCACCGGGTTTGACCGCCTGCCAGGCCAGCCACAGCAGGTACAGCGCACCGGCCCACTTCAACACTTCATAGGCCATCGGTACCGCCAGGAACACCGCCGTCAAACCGGCGGCCGCGGCGAACAGGTGCACGAAGAATCCGGCAACTACCCCGAGCAACGAGATCACCCCGGCCTTGCGCCCCTGGCAGATCGACCGGGAGATCAGGTAGATCATGTTCGGCCCTGGCGTCAGCACCATCAGCAACGCGGCAGCCGCAAAAATCAGCAAGTCTTGAAGCGGGATCATGGGCGAAGTCCTTTGCGTAATGATCAGGCGATCGCGGTCAGCGATGCTCGATAAAACGGCAGGATCAGGTCCCGTGTCAATGGCGCCAGGCTGACACCGCCATCGGTCGCCGGGTCGATCCAGATCACTTCTTCGATCTCCGCTGCAGGTGTCACGTCGACATCAATGCACAGCTGAAAAATGTCGGCGTTTACGACATGGCCTGGCTCGTTGGCGGCCGGTGCCGAGAAGTGACCGAGGTAAACAGCCTGCGCCGGGTCAATGTCCAGACCCAGTTCTTCATCCAGCTCCCGGGCCAGGGCATGGACCGGCAGCTCATGGGGCTCGATCTTGCCACCCGGCTGCATGAACGCCGTGGTGCCACGCTTGCGCACCAGCAACGTGCGGCCGTCTGGGCCGATCAACAGGGCGGCGGCGATGCGGAGGGTCCCGATGGCCGGCATGGAAAACGTCGACATAAAGAGAAGGCCTTTGACTGAAAAACGGCAAGGATCACATGTCCGCCCTGTAGGAGCGAGCTTGCTCGCGATGGTCGTGAACGAAAACGCGTAAACCAGATGCCCATCGGCGCCCTCAGGTTTATCGCGAGCAAGCTCGCTCCTACAGTTTCCTTTACACCGTTTCCCGGAAATCCAGCTCCGGTGGCTGCCGACGGAAACCGCCGGTCAACACTGCCAGGTACACCACACCAATCTGTAAGCCGTGTGGTTGTCACGGCCTGCCAATTGGCGAGTTCGATCTTCATTGGGGTTCCTTGTTTTGGGCCGAACGGCAGAAAGATTGCCCGCCCGGTGCCTGTGCGCCAGTATGCGCAGCAAGCAACCGGGCGGGAATCACACCGCGGGGCAACACGAAAGGGATAGAGGCATGACACTCTCGTTGGACGACATCGCCTGGCACCGTTCGGTGGGGCAACTGATCGACGCCCTGGACAAGCCCAATTTCTGGACCCAGCTTGTGCGTTTGCTGGATCAGTACGTGCCCTTCGACAGCTGGGTGGCCCTGCTTTTCAGCGCTGATCAGCGCCCGCAGGTGTTTGCCGAATGTCCCGGCGAGGACGGCAGCCCTGACCCGTTGTTCCAGGATTACCTGCGTGGCCTGTACCTGCTCGACCCCTTCTACATCGCCTGCCGCGAGCAATCGCGCAGCGGGCTGTTTCGCCTGTGGGAAGTGGCGCCGGAGCACTTTGAGTTGACCGAGTACTATCAGCGCTACTTTCGTCTGAATGTGGTGGCCGATGAAATCCAGTTCAATTGCCAGCTCGAAGGCGACCGTACGCTGTGCCTGTCACTGGGCAGCACGCAGCGCTTCAGCGGCCAGCAGATCGCCTTGCTGTCGTTGATCCAGCCGTGGGTGCTCGGCCTGTTGCGTCAGCGTCTACCCTATGAAATCAATGAAGTCGTGCCCTTGGCCCCCGCACCACCGCAAGTCGACTGGCGGGTGCAACTGGAGGCTTCGGTGCAGCAACTCAAAGGCGCGCAGTTGACGGCCCGAGAGCTGGATGTCGGGCGTTTGATGCTCAGCGGTTGCTCCAGTAAAGAAATCGCCCGTAAGCTGGAAATCTCTGTCGAAACCGTGAAAGTCCATAAGAAACACATGTACAGCAAGCTGGGGATCAAATCCCAGTCCGAGCTGTTTGCGATTTTTCTGCAGGCACAAAATGCCTGAAAAATCCTGTAGGAGCCGGCTTCTACGGGTCTTGATTGAGTCCGAACCCAAGGAAACCGTATGAGCCTGTCACTCCTGAGCCGCTACGCCTTCTTTGCCTTCTGCGTGATCTTCACCCTCGCCAGCCTGCCGTTTCTTCAATACGACTGGCTCTGGCCGATTACCGCTGTCACTGCCGTCCTCAGCCTGATCGGCCTGTTCGACTTGCTGCAAAGTCCGCACGCAGTGCGGCGTAACTACCCGATCCTCGGCAATATCCGTTATCTGGTCGAAGGCATCCGCCCGGAAATCCGCCAGTACCTGCTCGAATCCGACAGCGACGCCCTGCCCTTCTCCCGGGCCCAGCGCTCGCTGGTCTATTCCCGGGCCAAGAACGAAACCGCCGACAAACCCTTCGGCACGCTGATTGACGTGTACCAGTCGGGTTTCGAATTCATCGGCCACTCCATGCGCCCGGCGCCATTGAGCGACCCGAGCAGTTTCCGCGTCACGGTCGGCGGCCCGCAGTGCACCCAGCCGTATTCAGCGTCGGTGTTCAACATTTCTGCCATGAGTTTCGGTTCCCTCAGTGCCAATGCCATCCGCGCTTTGAACCAGGGCGCCAAGCTCGGCAATTTCGCCCATGACACCGGCGAAGGCAGCATCAGCCCCTATCATCGGGAAAACGGCGGCGACCTGACCTGGGAACTGGGCAGCGGCTATTTCGGCTGCCGTACCAGCGACGGTCGCTTCGACCCGGAGCGCTTCGCGGCGCAAGCCCGGACGCCGCAAGTGCGGATGATCGAAATCAAGATGAGCCAGGGCGCCAAGCCCGGCCATGGCGGCATCCTGCCCAAGCACAAGGTCACCCGGGAAATCGCCGAAACCCGCGGCATCCTGATGGGCGAAGACTGCGTATCACCGTCGCGCCACAGTGCGTTTTCCACGCCCATCGAAATGATGCATTTCATCGCGCAACTGCGTGAGTTGTCCGGCGGCAAACCGGTGGGCTTCAAGTTCTGCCTCGGCCATCCGTGGGAGTTCATGGGCATTGCCAAGGCCATGCTGGAGACGGGCATCCTCCCGGACTTCATCGTGGTCGATGGCAAGGAAGGCGGCACTGGCGCCGCGCCGGTGGAGTTCACCGACCACATTGGCGTGCCGATGCGCGAAGGCTTGCTGTTCGTGCACAACACCCTGGTGGGCCTGAACCTGCGGGACAAGATCAAACTCGGCGCCAGCGGCAAGATCGTCAGCGCCTTCGACATCGCCAGCGTGCTGGCCATCGGCGCCGACTGGGCCAACTCGGCACGCGGCTTCATGTTCGCCATCGGCTGTATCCAGTCGCAGAGCTGCCACACCAACAAATGCCCGACCGGCGTCGCCACCCAGGACACCCTGCGCCAGCGCGCGCTGGTGGTGCCGGACAAGGCCCAGCGTGTATTCAACTTCCACCGCAACACCCTCAAGGCCCTGGCGGAAATGCTCGCCGCCGCCGGCCTCGAACACCCGTCGCAGTTATCGGCCAAGCATCTGGTGCGACGCATGTCGGCGACCGAGATCAAGCTGTTCTCGCAGTTGCATGTGTTCCTCAAACCGGGGGAATTGCTGACCGGTGAAGTGAACGGCGAGTTCTACTCACGGATGTGGCAGATGGCCCGGGCCGACAGTTTCGAGCCCAGTGAAATAGAAGCGGCATAACCTCGCCGCCCCGATCGAAATCGCACGTCACCAACGCAGCGATTGGGTCGGGGTCGGCTCTTTCATGACGATAAAACCGTAATCCCCGATCAGGTAAATCCGGTAGAACAGACTGTCCACGAGCGCCGGATAGCCTTGATAGCCAACCCGCGTCGCGTTGCGCCGCTCCCGCTCCGCCACCACATTGATGATGCCCGCTTTCGGCAAATTCTCGGCCAGCATGTAGAAGTCGGTGTTGAGCAGGTAGTGCAGCACCGGCAACTGCTTGAATGAGCCTGCCGCCGCCACTAACCAATAGTCGGAATAACTCACCGATATGTAGATCCGCCTGGCCTCGCGCAGCGACGGGTGGCTGGCGATGTCGTACGCAAGACCGGCCAGCGCCGTGGACGCAAAGGTTTTCTGCACCGTCAGCACCCGGCCATAGGCGAACGACAACGACAGCATGGCCAGCAGAGGAATCATCAACAGCAGCGGCAGTCGCTCATGGATCGACGCCAGCGCCAGATGACTCAAATAGCACAGCAATACCAGCAGCACGGCGAAGCCCATCAAGGTGCGGGCGCCTTCGTTGAAGTCGCGGAAAAACAACGCCACACCGGACACCAGCAGCGTCACCACCGGAACTGTCAGCAAACACATCAGGCCGATCAACAGCTTCTTCGGCCCACCATCCTGGCGCGCCGCTACGTTCAGTCCCAGCCGCACCGCCCCGGCTATCGCCAATACCAGCAACCCGCCGAATACCCAGAGCCATCCGCCATGGAACAGCAACACGACCTTTTCCAGGACCCGGGCAATGTTGATCTGGATCTGCAATAACGGATGCGCCGTCCCGTCCAGCAGCAACGTGCGATTGGCGTCCATGAACGGATAAGCGCTGACGCTGTAGATCAAACCGCCGAGGATGAGCTGGGCGGCTTTCCAGCCCAGCAGGTCGCGCCAGGGCACCGGGGATGTTTTGTCGTTGGCGGCCCTGAGCAACTCCAGGCAACACAACCCGAGGAACACATTCAGGCTGATCTGATACAGCCCCAGCGCCAGGGCAATCAGGAGCGACGGCACCAACCACTGCACGCTGCGCCAAGGGTGACGAAAGGTGATCGCGTAGATCACCGCCACCAGGCTCAGAGCCGTGGCGGGACCGTCGTATTGATAAGACAGGTTCTGCAGGAAAAACGGGTTGTACCAGAGCGGCAACAGCACCAGGCAACAAGCGATGCCAGGCTGGCGGAAGTAATGGAACGTCAGGCTGGTCAGCGCCGCCGCCATGGCCAGCGTGGCGATCAACAACGGCAAAGGAAAGATGTTTGGCGCGGCATGACTGAAGGTCAGCGCGTTGTAGAACAGTTGGGTGAACAGTCGCCCCTGCTCGGACCAGGCCATGCCCGCCGCCAGCGAGCGCCAGTTGTCATCGATGTAGGGGTAATCCGCAAGGATCAACGGCAGGACATACACCAAGGTTGCGAGCAGAAAAAACCGCCAGACCTGATGCCGACTGAGCTCACGAACGAAGAAGTCACCGAACCGGCCCATGCTAGCGCCCGCCCCGGTCTTTACCGCCGACGATGTCCTTGATCACATAGCGCGGCCGGTGCTTGGCCTCGATGTAGATGCGACCGATGTACTCGCCGAGGATGCCGATGCCGATCAGTTGCACGCCGCCGAGAAACAGGATCGCGGTCATCAGCGACGGATAACCGGGGACGCTGTTGCCGAAGAAAATCTTGTCCAGCACCATGTACACCGCGTAAAGCACCGCGAAAATCGAAAGGCCACCACCCACGTAGGTCCACAAGCGCAGCGGTACTGTACTGAACGAGGTCACGCCTTCCAGTGCCAGGTTCCACAGCTTCCAGCCATTGAACTTGCTGCTCCCCGCCACCCTTCCCGCCCGCTCGAACTCCACCACCACGGTGTTGAACCCGGCCCACGACAACACACCTTTCATGAACAGCTGGTGCTCGGGCAGGGAGCGGATCACGTCGACCACCTTGCGATCCATCAGCCGGAAGTCACCGACGTTTTCCTCGATGCGGGTATAGGCGATGCGATTGAGCACATGGTAGAAAATCGACGCGCTATGGCGCCTGAGGTAGCCATCGACATCCCGATTGCGGCGTTTGGCGAGTACCACGTCGGCGCCCATTTGCCATTGCTCGACCAATAACGGGATGACACTGATCGGGTCCTGCAGATCGACATCCATGGGAATCACGGCATCGCCGCTGGCGTGCTCCAGGCCGGCAAACAGTGCCGGTTCCTTGCCGAAGTTGCGCGAGAAATTGATCAGCATGACCTGATCATCCGCCTGGGCCAGTGCCGTAGCCTGCTCGGCCGTGCGATCGGAACTGCCGTCGTTGATAAAGACGATTTCAACCTCGGTGTCGCGCAGCACCAGCTCACGGCGCACGGCCTGGTAAAACAGGTTGATGGACTGCTCTTCGTTGAACACCGGGACAATGAGCGAGATTTTCATTGATCACGCTCGCGAAACACCACGTATTTGGAATACAGGAAACCGAACACCAGGCTCAACGCCGAAAACAGGGCCACAGTAAGCAAACCGTGCAATCGCCAGATGTCGCCCAGATGGCCGACACCCAGGCTCAATGCCCCCATGCCCGAAACAAACAGCAGATAACCGCCGACCGAGGCACTGCCGGCGAAGGTAAATTGCGCGTTCATGTAGAAAGAAAACGACGCAGCCACGCAGAAGGCTGCCAGGTTGCTGAGCGCCTGACTGAGGCCGGCCGCCACGCTCAGCAGGAAAAAGACCTGCCAGTGAATCAGGGTGTTGGCGACCCCGATCACCGTGTAACTGGACAGCCCCTTCCACAACAGTCTCATGTGAGGCTCCCGTTTTAAGAACGTTGCACTCATGAGTATTTGAGCCTGTCTACTGTCAGAAATCGCAGGTTGACGGACCTTTCAGACCAGCGGTTAAGCCTTGAGGCAACAACCGAGACATCCGGTAATATGCCGGTTTTGCAATTGTCCGCGAATCAGTCCACCCTGCGCGCCGCCGCTTGGGCGCGCGACCTTTTGCACTCGCGGCCAATCCTATTTTCACCCGCTGTTACGAGCCTGCTGTCATGACGTTAGCGCGCGATCACCGGATCGACTTTTTTCGTGGTCTGGCACTGATCTTCATCTTTTGGGATCACGTGCCCCACAACCCTTTGGGGCAAATCACCCTGCGTAACTTCGGTTTCAGCGATGCGGCCGAAGTTTTCGTGTTTCTGGCCGGTTACGCGGCGGTGCTGGCGTACGGCAAAGTCCTGGCACGCGAAGGCTTTCTGATCGCCTGCGTAAAAATCCTGCGCCGGGCATGGGTGCTCTACGTGGTGCACATCTTCCTGCTGGCGATGCTGATGGGCATTGTGTTTTTCGCCAACAGCCACGTGGAAACACGGGATCTTGTAGAAGAAATGGGCATGCACCACTTCATCAGCAACCCCCAGCAGGCCCTGATCGATGAACTGCTGTTGCGCTTCAAGCCAAACCTGATGGACCCGTTACCGCTGTACATCGTGCTGTTGGCGGGCTTGCCCCTGGTGCTGCCGATACTGGTGCGCAAGGCCTGGGTAGTGGTCGCGATGTCAGTGGCGCTGTATCTGATGGTGCCACTGGCGGGCTGGAACCTCGCGGCCATCAAGGATGGCGTGTGGTATTTCAACCCGGTTGCCTGGCAGTTGCTGTTCGTACTCGGCGGCGCCACTGCGATTCATAGCCAGCGCCCGCGCGTGCCCGAAACTCGCCCACTGCTGCGCCGGCCGTTGTTTGTCGGTGCAGCGCTGTATGCCATGGTCGCGGGTGTGTTGACCGTCCTCTGGCGTTGGCCGGACATACACGATGCCGTGGTACCGGCGAGCCTGCAAAACGTCCTGTATCCCATCAGCAAGACCGACCTGTCCCCGGTGCGCCTGCTGCATTTCCTCGCATTGGCCTACGTCACGGCGAAACTGATTCCCGACAGCGGATGGACGCAAAACTGGCTGGCGCAACAAAGTTGCCGCATGGGCCGTTTCTCGCTGGAGATTTTCTGTCTGGGTGTGTTGCTGGCACCCTTGGCGGACATGGTCAATGCGCTGACCGACGACGCTTTTGCCATGCAGATCTTCACGGCGCTGGTGGGGGCAGGGTTGATGGCGTTGCTGGCGATGTGGCTTGAGTTCAACAAGCGATTGAATCGATCGCTGCAAACGGTGCCCGCGTGATATGAAAAGGCCCCGGTCCCTGGACTGTCTTATGTAGGAGCGAGCTTGCTCGCGATGGACTCAAGACCGCCGCATTTAGCCAGTAAACACGCGTAATCGTTAACGACCATCGCGAGCAAGCTCGCTCCTACAAGTTTCAGCATTACGTCTTACGAAACCGAACGCGCCGCACCTTGCGAAACATTCGTCGGTTGCAGCTTGAACGCGTAGAACAGCACCGTCAGCAGTACCAGGAACGCAGGCCCCACATACAGCGCCACCCGAGTGTCCGGGAAGTACGCCATCAGGCCGACCACCAGCACCAGGAACGCCAGCGCCAGGTAGGAGCTCACCGGGTACAGCCACATGCGGTACTTCAGCCCTGCTTGCTCGCTGGCGCTCAGGCCTTTGCGGAACTTGAGCTGGGACAGCAGGATCATCACCCAGGTCCAGATCGCGCCGAAGGTGGCAATCGCCGTCACCCAGACGAACACCTTTTCCGGCACCAGATAGTTGAGCAATACACCCAGCAGCAACGCGCCGATCGACAGCAGCAGCGCACGTCGCGGCACACCATTGCTCGACGTTTTGGCGAACCCGGCCGGGGCCTGGCCGTTCTGCGCCAGGCTGTAGAGCATGCGCCCGGTGCTGAAGATGCCGCCGTTACAGGACGACAGCGCAGCGGTAATCACCACGAAGTTGATGATGCCCGCCGCCGTCTTGATGCCCAGACGCTCGAAAGTCATCACGAACGGACTGCCCTGGGTGCCGATTTCGTTCCACGGGTAGATCGACAGGATCACGAACAACGCACCGACGTAGAACAGCAGAATCCGCCAGAACACCGAGCCGATGGCATCGGGGATAGTCTTTTGCGGGTTCTTCGCTTCACCGGCGGTCAGGCCGATCATCTCCACGCCGAGGTAGGCGAACATCACCATTTGCAGGGACATCAACACGCCTTGTACGCCGTTGGGCATGAAGCCACCGTGGGCCCACAGGTTGGAAATCCCCAGGGCCACGCCATCGTTGCCGAAACCGAAGGCGATGATGCCGATGCCGCCGAACACCATCGCAATGATGGTGACGATCTTGATCAGGGCGAACCAGAACTCGAACTCACCGAAGGCCTTGACCGCAATCAGGTTGATCGAGCCCATGCTGATCAACGCCGCGAGCGCCCAGATCCAGCGCGGTACATCAGGGAACCAGATGCCCATGTACACCGCCACGGCAGTGATTTCCGCGACGCAAGTCACCAGCCACAGGAACCAGTAGTTCCAGCCGGTCAGGAAGCCCGCCAAGGGGCCGAGGTAGTCTTGGGCGTAGCGGCTGAACGAGCCGGCGACCGGGTTGTGCACCGCCATCTCGCCGAGGGCGCGCATGATCACCAGGATCGCCAGACCGCCGATGATATAAGACAGCATGATGGCCGGACCGGCCATTTCGATGGCCTTGGCCGAGCCCAGGAACAGGCCTACGCCGATACAGGCACCGAGTGCCATCAGGCGAATATGCCGCTCGCCGAGTTCACGTTTGAGCGGACCGCCCTGAGCGGTCTCGCCTTGGGGCAGGTGATTGCCTACTGGCATGGGGGACAACCTCGTCTTGTTATTGGATATGGCCACCGAGTGGCGAAGCGCAGACCGATAAGCCATCGCTTCCCGAACCGGCCCGCCTCGTGGGCAACGCCGTCCTGTAGGAAAAACCCGCAAGATCAGTGGGAAAAACGGCGCCGAGTATTGCACAACAATGGTGCATCGTCATGCCCCTGCCAAAGCCGTGAAAGCTCTAAATCAAGCATTTCAGCCCGTGGCGAGGGAGCTTGCTCCCGCTGGAGTGCGAAGCACTCCCCTGCATTCGTTTTACGACTGCTACGCAGCCGAGCGGGAGCAAGCTCCCTCGCCACACGTTGCTTTGAGTCCTTCAAAAACCAGAGAAATTTCATTCAGCCAAGACAGATACACGTAAGAAAACAAGGAGCTAGCGTATTTAGATAAACGCCAAAGGGAGCAACGGAATGCCTCCACATCCAAACTCGCATCTACTACGCCGTGGACGATATTCAGAACCCGGACGGGGCTATTTGATAACCACAGTCGTGCATCAGCGCCGTCGAATGTTCGCGGATTGGCGGCTTGGGCGCCTTTTAGTTGAGAAGTTCAGGCGAGCCCATGATCAAAAATGGATCAACTCAATGGCCTGGGTCATCATGCCGGACCACTTCCACTGGTTAATACAACTTGAACAGCAAACGCTGGCAAAGCTGATGCAGGCCATAAAATCCCGCAGCACGCTAACGATCAACAGAGCGATCAACGAACGCGGCGCTTTCTGGCAAACCGGCTACCACGACCGGGCCATTCGCGACGGGGAAGATCTTCTACCGTTCGCCCGCTACATTGTTGCCAACCCACTCAGGGCGGGGCTTGTAGATAAGATTGGCGACTACCCGCTCTGGGATGCGTGTTGGCTCTGAAATCAAATGGCCGCCTGATCCCCCTGTGGCGAGGGAGCTTGCTCCCGTTCGCCTGCGCAGCAGGCGCAATCCAGCCTATCCCCATTTATCAGACGAAGCGCCATTGCAGGGGGTGGGGCTGCTTCGCAACCCAGCGGGAGCAAGCTCCCTCGCCACAAAAAAACAGCTATCGCCCGACATTCTGCCCTTCACATTTTTTTCACCCTCGCCAACCACCGTCTAAGCTTCAGTCAAGTCCGATCAATCTGCGTGAATGGATCAGTCGACTATGGGCGCTTTGTGGCAAACCGATTCGAGTAAAACCGTGGTCCCGACTGAAGGTGTGGATGAAGCGCCGTTACCTGAAAAACCCCGTCGTTCCAGGCACGGATGGGGAGCGTTCTGGCTCTTACTGTTAATTATTGCGATTGTCGTGGGGCTGGCCGCCATGAGGGAGATGCGCACCTCGAGGTTTCAGGCCCGGGAAGTCAGCAAATACGCTGCGTCACTGAACTATGAGCTCAAACCAGGTCCCAGCGATGCGATTCGCTATCCGGGCGACGGCCCGTTCGATCGGCGCCTGGGCTACAGCTCGCTGGATGAATTCCTGCCGCGCCTGATCAAGCGCGATTTCGTCGTTGAGGCGCAAACCCGCTTTTCCCCAGAGCTGTTGAAATACAGCGACAAGGGCCTGTTCGTGCCATATGCCGAGAAAATCCAGGCCGGGCTGTCGATTACCGATTGCCGCGCAGCACCGCTGTACCAGTACAACTACCCGCAGCAGCTGTATGCAACCTTTGCCTCGATCCCACCGGTGGTGGTCAACAGCCTGCTGTTCATCGAGAACCGCTTCCTGCTCGACCCCAAACAACCGCTGGCCAACCCGGCGGTAGACTGGCCGCGGTTCGGCATGGCGGCGTGGTCGCAGGTGGCCAAGATGTTGCACGTGCCCGGCCAATCCGCCGGTGGCAGTACCCTGGCCACGCAACTGGAGAAATACCGGCATTCCCCCGATGGCTTGACGGTCAACGGTGCGGAAAAAATTCGCCAGATGATTTCCGCCACCGTACGCGCCTATCAGGCCGGGCCACAAACCCTCGAAGCCCGGCAGAACGTGGTTCGCGACTACCTCAACAGCGTGCCGCTGTCGGCCGTACCGGGCCATGGAGAAGTGCATGGCATGGCTGAGGGCTTGCGCGTGTGGTATGGATCCGACTTCAACCAGGCCAACGCAGCCCTGACCAGCACTGCAACGGATCCAAAAACCATGGCGGAAAAAGGCCTGGTCCTGCGTGAAATGTTGTCGCTGATGATCGCCCAGCGCCGCCCTTCTCATTATCTGACCAAGGGTCACGATGAGCTGGCCGACCTCACCGACAGCCATATTCGCCTGCTGGCGCAAAACAATGTGATCGACGCGCCGTTCGCCGCCGCTGCCCTGGCTAGCAAAGTGACCTACCGCGACTGGGCCACCCAGCCGACCATGCAACCGATCGAAACCAACAAAGGCATCAGCGTCGCGCGCAGCCGTCTGGCCGGCATGCTCAATCGCCCGCTGTATGACCTCGACCGCCTCGACCTGTCCGCCACCAGCACCCTGCAAGGCGAGCTGCAAACCCAGGCCACCGAGTACCTGAAAAAACTGGCCGACCCGGCCTATGCCGCGGAAATCGGCTTGATGGGCGAACGCTTGCTGACGCCGACCAGCACCACCCAGGTACGCTACAGCTTCACCTTGTTCGAACTGACCCCGGACGGCTCGCGGGTGCGGGTGCAGACCGACAGCACCGACCAGCCCTTCGACATCAACGAAGGCAGCAAGCTGGAACTGGGATCCACCGCGAAAATGCGCGTGATGACCACCTACCTGCAAATCATCGCCGAGCTACACGACAAATACGCCGGCATGGCGGTTGCGGAACTGAAGAAAGTCGACGTGCCGGATCAGGATCGCCTGAGCCGTTGGGCGGTCGATTACCTGATCGAGAACAAGGACCGCGACCTGCAAAAAATGCTCGGCGCCGCCCTGGACCGCAAATACTCGGCCAGCCCCGGCGAGGCGTTTTTCACCGGTGGCGGCCTGCATGTGTTCCATAACTTCCGCAAAGAGGACAACGGCCGGATACCGACCCTGCGCGATGCCCTGCGCGAGTCGATCAACCTGCCGTTCATTCGCCTGATGCGTGACCTGGTGCGCTATACCACCTACTCCGGCCCGAACAACCGTGCCGAACTGTTCCTGGACGACCGCGACCCGCGACGCCAGGAATACCTGGCCTCGTTCGCCGACCGCGAAGGTACTTCGTTCCTGCTCAAGTTCTGGAAGAAGTACCGAAACAAGGACACCCAGGAACGGCTCGACACCTTCCTGGACAGCATGCGCCCGACGCCGATCCGCATGGCCGCCGTACATCGCTACCTGCTGCCACAGGCCAGCCAGGAAAGCTTCAACAGCTTCGTGCGCTCGCACCTCAAGGGCGCCAAGCTCACGGAAAAACTCACTGACGAGCGTCTTACAAGACTCTACGAAGCCTACAGCCCCGGCGCCTACGACTTACCGGACCAGGGTTTCATCGCCAAGGTTCACCCGCTGGACCTGTGGCTGATGGGCTACCTGCTCAACCACCCCGACGCCGAGTGGAGCGACATCGTCAAAGCCAGCCAGTTCGAGCGCCAGGAGGTCTACAGCTGGCTGTTCAAAAGCAGGCACAAGGGCGCCCGTGACAGTCGCATCCGCACCATGCTGGAGATCGAGGCATTCCTCGACATCCACCAGCGCTGGCAGAAAGTCGGCTATCCGTTCGACCACCTGGTGCCGTCACTGGCCACCGCCATCGGCAGCTCCGGCGACCGCCCGGCAGCCCTGGCGGAATTGATCGGCACCATCCTCAACGATGGCGTGCGCATGCCAACCCTGCGCATCGACAGCCTGCATTTCGCCGCGAACACCCCGTATGAAACCCAACTGATCAACGACCCGGACGTCGGCAAACGGGTGATGCCGTCCGAGGTGGCGACGGCCATGCGCGAAGCCCTTTCGCAAGTGGTGGATGCCGGTACGGCCAAACGCGTAGCCGGCAGTTTCAAACTGCCGGACGGCAGCCCGCTGGCCATGGGCGGCAAGACCGGCACCGGTGACAACCGCATCGAAGCCATCGGTTCCGGCGGACGGATTCTGAGTTCGAAGTCGCTCAACCGCACAGCCACCTTCGTGTTCTACATCGGCGAACACCATTTCGGCACACTGACGGCGTTCGTGCCGGGCCGCTCGGCGGAGAGTTTCACCTTCACCTCGGCGTTGCCGGTGCAGGTGCTCAAAGGCATGGCCCCGATTCTGACGCCGTACCTGCAACCGGGCACCCACACAATGTGCCAGCCGACCTCGGCAACCGAGGCAACCGCCCGCCGCTAGGCACGGATCGACAGATACGCGCGTGGCGGTAACCATGTATTTTTCACTCCTGTTTTTTACCGGGTTCGGGACGAAATCGAGGTCATTCCGAACCTGTTTTTGCGCTTTTTTTACGTAAGGTGCCTGCCTAGTCTGATCGCTCCATCCATGATCAACGGACGATCAAACCATGCACCAGACTTCCAACCCGCCCGCCAACGACCCGACGGATCAAAGCATCCATTTCGACCTGGTCAGGCAGACCATCCCTTCCTGGCTATCAGAAGCCTCACTGTCTCGTATCACTGCGCTGAAGGCCGACCGCGTGACCCTTCCCGCCTGGCAGGCGGACGCTGCACAGACGCTACAGGAGCGCTTGAAAAAGGACGTCAAACTCGGTTGGACCGCGCAAAACGATGTCGACCGGGCCCTGAGCGAACTGCAGGATGTCTACGCCTTCGCCAAACCCGTGTTGCAACAGGCACTGAAGGACCGCTTCGGCGTCGAAGACGATGTCGAGGAAACCTGGCTGCGGCTGTATGCCCCGGTGAAGACGGCCTGGTGGGTGCATGACTTTTCCGGCGGAACCACCAGCCGTACCGTCTCGCTGCTGGATGCCGCCCTGCACAACTTCTCCCGTGACGAGGCGTTCACCCAGGACTCGGAGTTCATCACCCGCCCCGACGCACGCGGGCATTTCAACGTCAAACCGCTCAAGTACAAACTGAGCATCAAGCAGTTCAAGTCACTGTGTCGCGACCTGGACATCGGCACCCGCTACCAACAGCACCTGAAAGACGTTTTACTGCCGGCCGACAAGGCGGCGAGCAATGTCCTGCGCCAAAAAGTCATTCTCAGCCAGAAAAGCGCACTGAATGTCGCCGCGCAAATGGCCCTGATGAAGAACGACATCGATCAGGCTGCCTATGACGTCGTGCAAGGCATGCTCGACGACCGTTCACAACTGAAGTGGAACGGCCAACCCGTCGACTATTACAACCTGGCAATGATGGACACGCGCCTGAGCGGCATCATCCTGATCGCGGCGGATGCATCCAGCGCCAGCGGCCCGGTCCCGGTGATTGCCTATGTTCCCCAGGATCCGCTGCACCCGCTCAAGCAATACCCCTCGTCACTCGAATTCATGGCTGAACTGACGCGCCAGTTGCGCGATGACGCATCCGCCAACAGCTATCAACGGTTCTTCAGCCAATTCGTGCCCCATGAGCAACGCGGCATTTTTTTTGCCGGGTTGAACGCGCGTCTGAGCACGGTGAAATGGCAGCCGGTGCCCGGCAGTTCCAGCTTGCCGAGCTGGCGCGAAACCCCTGTGGATAAACCCGATCTGCAATTCAGCGTGTCGAGCATCAAGATCGACCGCGAGACGACCTTCAACAATGATCTATGGGGCTACCGCTACCGGCAGACCCTCAACAAGGTGTTCAACGATGCCCGGGAAATCGCCATCGCCACCGAATACGCCGACCGCATGGCCCGCTGGGCGTGGTGGGACAACCTGGAAAAGATGCTCGCCGACATTCTCAACATTGCCTTGCTGGTGGCGACGCCACTGGTGCCCGGCCTGGGTCAATTGATGCTGGCGTACACGGCCTATCAACTGACGGATGGCGTGGTCGAGGGGCTGGTCGACCTGGCCGAGGGACGCGTGGTCGAGGCCGGTGAGCAAACCCTTGGTGTGCTGGAAAGCGTCGTCCAGTTGGGCGCGTTCGCGGCGGCAGGCGCCGTCGGCAATGTCGCTCGGGCGAAGCTCTCGCCGTTCTTCGAAGGCCTGAAACCGGTGCAGTTGGCAAACGGTGAGACGCGCTTGTGGAACCCCGACCTCAGCCCTTATCAGCGAACCGACGTGGATCTGCCCGCGGACGCCCGGCCTGATGACCAGGGCATTCACCAGCATCAGGGCCGACGCATCTTGCGCCTGGACGATCAACATTTCGAAGTACTGGAAGACCCGGTCACCGGGCAACAGCACATCCGCCATCCGCAGCGTTTCGATGCCTACACCCCGACCCTTCGCCACAATGGCCAAGGCGCCTGGGTCTGCGAAACGGAGAATCCGCGCGAGTGGGAAGGCTCGACCCTGATGCGCCGCCTCGGTCACAGCACCGAGGGTTTCAACGATGAACAACTGGAGCAGATTCGCCAGATCAGCGGCACCGATGAAGCCGTGCTGCGCAGGGTGCATGTTGAAAACACCCCGCCACCACCGCTGCTGACCGATACCCTGCAACGCCTGGCTTCACCGCCCATTGCACCCGCTGCGTTATCCCCTGAAATCGCGCCGCTGTTCAGCGACTTCCCCGAGCTGCCGGCGACCGTTGCCGAACAAATCCATGCGCATGCCAGCGCCGCGGAACGTCAGCGGATCACACAAGAAAACCGCCTGCCGCTGCGCCTGAGGACCCAGGCACGAGAGCTGCAATTCGAAACGCAAGCAGTACGAGCGGCCCAGGGTCTGTACCCGAGTGCATCAATCACGCCCGACACCGAGCGCCTGGTGCTGGGCACCTTGCGCTTCAACACCGATACCTTCGGCGACCTGCGCCTGGAAATTCGTCAGGGAACATTCGATGGCGAGCTGCGTTACAGCGTCGGCCCCGATGACGCAACAAAGGTGCGGGTGCTGATTCGCGACGATGCCGGGCAGTATCAGGTGCGTGATGGCGAGGATCAGACGATCCATGAAGCGGATGACTTTTTCGAAGCCGTGCTGCAGGCCACGCAGGAGAATGGGCAAAACAGCCTGGGCTACAAACCGAGTGACGGCGACATGTTCCGCCAATGGGTCATGGTCAAATCGGCCCCGCCCAGTGAACGTCGGAAGGTGCTTGCCACCCCGCCCGTGCGCCCGGTGGCCGAGTTTGAAACGACGTTGTTGGTGCGTGGAAGTGGGTTGAGCCGGGAGGGCCAAACAGTGCACGAACGCATTCATGACCTTTATCCGCACTTCAGCGATGCCGAGGTCGATACGTTCGCCAGTGCCCTGATTGAACGGGGTGAGCCGATGAGGCTCCTGGAAGAACAGGAAAACGATCTCAACCAACTGCGTAATCTGATCGATCTCTGGCGCGCGCAGGCCGCCGGGCTGGATGCCGACAATCCGATACCGTTACGCGGCGCTCGGCAACACATTGCCCGGTGTTTGCTCGCCTGTTTCGAGCGAAAAAACACCGAACTCGGCAGCCGTACCGATCCGCATGGCTATGCACTGGATCTGTCACACGATCCACTTCTTTTGCCCCGAAACCTGAGCAATGCATGGCCAGAACGGCCGCAGCTACAAAGCTTTCTGGACAAGATCACCATCCTGAAGCTCGATAACACACGCTTTTCCAGCACGTCGAACGGCTTGCTGAAGGACTTCCCCAATCTGCGCGAACTCAGCGCCAACCGATGCTTCCTGACGACCCTGCCGGAAAACTTCGGCGCCCTGCATCGGCTCGAACGTCTGCGCTTGAGTGACAATAAAATCGTGCTGGACGACGCCGCCGTCGAGCAACTGAAACACCTGACCTATCTGGAGATTCTGCGTCTCGACAAGAACCCGCTGGGCAAGCCCATCGACATTTCACGCATGCCCCGGTTGAAGGTCGTAGGGCTTCGGAACACGGCAATTACCACCTGGCCCGAAGGTACGTTGAGTAAAACCAGGCCTCGCGGTTTTCTGCTGGATCTTCGGGACAATCCGATCAGCCTGATTCCCGAAGTGGTTCCCGGCTCAGCGCATGCCTGGGTCGTGGGGCGAACCCGGCTGGGTGTCGGCAATCTGTCGGAACTCAACCAGGTTCGCTACCAGGCCATCCGTCGCTCGGTGGCACTGCCCCCGGAGCCCATCGTGCCCTCCAACAGCATGGCCGAGTGGGTGGTCAGCTCGGACTACAGCGCGAAACACTGGAACGATGTACCCGGCTGGGGCGTCGACCGGGCCAATCTGTGGTCGGAACTGGTCGGTGAGCCCGAGGCCGAGCGCTTCCTGAACGTGCTGCTCGATACCCGGCTTTCTGCCGACTACCGGGCCGGCGGCACGGCCCGGGATCAACTGGTGCAGCGTGTCTGGCGCATGCTCGATGCCGTCTACGTCGACACACCTCTGCGGGAAAAGCTGTTCACCATGGCCATCGCGCCGGTGGATTGCGCCGACGCCGGTACGCAGCTGTTCAATCACATGGGCGTCCATGTGCTCGCCTACGAGGCCCATGCCTATTCCACCGACCCGGCTCAGCTCGAACAGAAACTGGTGACCCTGGCCAAAGGCGCCGCACGGCTGGAACAGGTCAACGACGTTGCCCGTGCCGATGTCGCCAGTCGTGGCGGTAACCCGGACGAAGTCGAGGTCTACCTGGCCTATCAGACCGGATTGGCAGAGCGCCTCGACTTGCCCTGGCAATCGAAGGGCATGCTGTACCGACCAGTGTCCGGTGTCACTGACGCAATGATCGATCAAGCGTATGAGACGGTATTGGCGCTGGGCGAAGGCGATGGTCTGGTGGACCGAATGCTCGAACAGGATTTCTGGCAAAACCATTTGAACGAACGCTATGCGAACCCGCTGGAAACCAACACGCGTCGCTATCAGCGCTTGTCAAACCAACTCGACACCTTGCGCGATACACAGCGAGCATGGGTCGAGTCGACCTCTGACATTCAGCGCGCCGCATTGCGCAGCCAACTCAGGGAACTGATGAACGACCTTCCGGTACCGGACACCGTGGTCTTTGCCGATGAGCCGTTCAGCGATACGGTTTTCGACCGATTACTGGTCGACCTGGGCGACGCCGAGAAAGAACTGTCGAGAAGCTTGACCCGTACTGCCATGAGGCGCGCCGGCCAGTAAAAGCGGAAACGTGAGTGTCAGGCGGCATTGATGCTGGATGTGCTGGCCGCCTGACTTCAGATTTCCGAATCCCAGATCACCGTGACCTTGCCCTTGTAGAAGGGACCTGCACCGGGTGCCAGCATGAATTGCATCTGTCTTTCCGGCACCTCGAAGTGCAGAACACCCGGTGCTCTGTCGACGTAGAAACCCGGCTGCAAATACAGCGCATTGGCCGCGCCCGCTCGCAAACGCCGGTGCCTGACGGGTTGCCCGCTCATGTCGGTCAGGCCATTGGGCAGGGTGACATAGACCTGCAGTTCCACGCCTCGCCTGGACACCCGGTCATCGAGCAGGCAATCGTAAACAGTGCCCCACCATTCACACTCCAGCTGCATTTTGAAACGCGAGGAGGCCGAGATATTGAAGGTCTGGTCACGGAACAAACGCGCCGGTCTGCGCCCCGCCTGCAACCAACTCTGCCACCCACCGGCTGGGACCAACTGGACTTTCTCGCCTCCGGGTGGGACATCGACCTTGAGCGTGTGTTGGACGTCGAGGTTGAAATTCATCGTCAACACCGGAGTGCTCGGCAGCATGACATCGCCGAAGTCGAAGTCGCCGTTGGGGCCGACGGTATAGGTCAACGAGCCCGTATAGTTGCCAGCCAACATGCCCAACGGATTCGGCGTGACAAGCTCATAGGAAAAATCCAGAAAGTCGTAACGCATCCACGGAACATTGAATTTCGCCTGTTTGTCACACGCGGCCTCAACCGGAGTTTTCCAGAAAAAACCGTAGTAGTTGGTAGCGTAGTAACCCACACCACTGTAAAGACAGGGCGCCGGGGTGTTCACCCAGCTCGATCCCCATAGGAGGTTGTGCGCAAGCCTGTAATCGTCGGCGCCCCCCACCAATTCCATCACATCCTCTGTCACGTATTTGGAGCCCACGCCGGTAATGCGCATTTTTACCGTCTCCACCTCTCCGGACTCATGACGAACCGTCAGCTCGCGCCATTGCGCCGGCACCTTGAAGGTTGCGCCCTGGCGCGACGACGCATGGTTGGCCGGGATCGCTCGGCTGGAATTGAACTGAATCGGCACTTGCAGGCTGAACGTCTGATTTTCGACACATTGTCCCGGGTATCGCTCGCAGTAACCGCTGAGTGGCGTGGTGTTCTTGAATTGATTGAGATGCGGATGAGCCGAATCAGGCTTGAACAACGCCGTGATTGAAACATCCTGCGCCAACGCCTGGGGCATCAGCCACCACACCATCAAAAGAGTCCATAACCAAGGACGCCTCGTTGAAAACAAAAAACCTATAACGCTCATCTGTACCCACCTCCGATAACCCCGCCCTGTTCCCTGGGAGGGTCGATATCCACTCGACATTCAAACGCTGAAAAACCCGGCATAACGAAAAGGGATCAGGGTGCAGCAGCACTGAAAATCAACTGAACCGTTCCGTAGTAAGTGCCCGGCTTATAGCCACCGACCGGCACCTTCGGCTGAATTTCCAGAGGAAAACGCCCGCCTGACATGGCCTGCGCTGCCGACACCACCTGGCGCGGCGTCGCATCGTGGCTCAGCTCCTGACCGTTGAAGCTGACCCTCAGGTAGATGTTCTGGTCTTCACGCCCGTTGAACAGATAGGGCTCGGCGTCCAGCCGCGCTTCGATCGCACTGGTGTCGTGCTTGACGTCGAAATGCTTGCGCAACCCGTCGAGCCTCGACGTGTTGCGATTCCACGGCAGGGTCTGTTCGAGATGAATCCAGTTCGTCTCGGCCGGTATCACGTAAAAGCCCAGGGTCGGAATATCCGCCCACACCTCGAACGTGCGCTCTTCCCGTGCCGCGAAAACCTGGGCACACGTCATCACGCCCACACACAGGGCGAAGGCCGATTGCTTGATCATGTCAGTTACCTGTTGCGTGAAAAAAAGCGGCGAGTCTTCCCGCGCGACTCGCCTTGGGCGGTGTTACTGGCTGGCAATGCGCAACGCCTTTTTGTCGGCGCCTTCGATCAGGTTGAAGCGGTATTCCCGACCGGGTTTCTTCTCGAACTCGAACGACTTGCCCGCCAGAACGTGATGCTTGGTGGTCGGCTCGCACTCGGTTTCATTTTTCAGCGAGCAGTTGCGAAACTCATCGATCACCACCACGGTGTTGCCGTTATTGCGCAGTCGATAAACACCGGCACTGTCATCGATCACGCTGTCGAAACGGCTGTTCTTCGGGCGGACAAAAAACACCGTGCCGAAGCCGGTCATGACGTTGACCCCCGCCGACAGGTTCTCCTTGTAGGTGTCGCGCTCTTCACTGGACACCGCAAAATCGTCTTCCTTTTCTGGTACCACCGGCACGAAGCGCACACGGAAATAGCGCTCGGTGTCACGGTCTCCCATGAGCAGCAAGCGTGTGCCCTGCATGCCTTTGGCAGGGACGATCAGACGCGCCGGGCTGGCCATCAAGCCATTGCGACTGCTGCCATCGGTTTGTGGTTCGACCGGTATTTCACGGTGGCTGCCATCGGCGTCATAGACGATTTCGAGGATGTTGACCTTGACGAACGCGGTGCTGTCGCCGCTGTTGTAAACGCGCTTGAGATAAGTGCTCTTGTCGCTGTCCAGATAGTCGTACACCGTTCCGACGTTGATCTGCGGACCGGCCTGAACCGCCAGAGAAAACCCGCTCAAACCCAACAGCAACCACAGACGTTTCATACCCTTGAACCTCATGACATTGAACACAACACAGGCGCGGCCCATCGATAGGCGGCCCATCAGATTTCCGAATCCCAGATCACGGTGACAGAGCCGGTGTAGGGGCTCGCCACATTGGGTTGCTGAAGCATCCACTCCACCTCATCCTTTGGCACCTCGAAGTGCAGAACGCCAGGCGCCCTGTCCACGTAGAAACCAGGCTGGAAAATTTGCGCACCTTCAGGTCCGGCCTTGAGTCGCTTATGTCTGACCGGCTGGCCGGACGGGTCGGTCAAGCCATTGGGCAGGCTGACGAAGACCTGCAGCTCCACCTGTCGCCTGCCGAGCGCATCCTTGATCGTGCAATCGAGAGTGACCCAGGCCTGACATTCGTAATACATCTTGAAACGCGACGACGCCGAGATGTGGAAGGTCTGGTCACGGAACAACCGCACCGGTTTGCGCCCTGCCTGCAGCCAGCTTTTCCAGCCACCGGCCGGGACCAACTGGACCTTTTCGCCACCGGGCGGGATGTCGACCTTGAGGGTGTGTTGCACGTCGAGGTTGAAGTTCAGGGTCAACACCGAGTCGGTCGGTATCAACACATCGCCGAAATCGAAATCGCCGTTGGGGCCGATGGTGTAAGTCAGCGAGCCGGTGTAGTGCCCCGAGGACATATTCAGCGGATTAGGGGTTTCAAGCTCATAGGCGAAATCCAGGTAATCGAAGCGCAACCACGGGACGTCATATTTCGCCTGTTTTGCACAGGCCCCTACCATGGGCGTTTTCCAGAAAAACTCGTAGAAATTGGTGCTGTAAAAACCACTGCCGGTGAAATCGCAAGGTCGTGGTGCATACACCCAACTCGAGCCCCATAAACGATTGTGGGCAATCTGGTAATTCTCGGCCCCGCCCACCAGCTCCTTCACGTCATCGGTGACTGCGCGCGAGCCAATGCCAGCGATGCGTATCCGGACCATTTGAGGGTCGCCGGTCGCTTCGTTTATCACCGTCAGGTCTCGCCAATTCGCCGGTGCCTTTAACATCGCCCCTTGCCGTTGGGATGGATGATTAGCCAGGATCGGCGCACGTGAATGGAATTGAACCGGCACCTGCAAACTGAATAAATCGTCGCTCTCGCACTGTTGCGCATGGCTTTGACAGTACCCGCTGGGCGCCGTGGTATTGGTGAATTTGTTGAGGTGCGGATGCGCCGAATCCGGCTTGAACAACGCCGTGATCGTCGCCACCTGGGCCTCGACCGGGCTGGCTATGGCACACGCAAGCAAGGCCACCGCCCACCAATGGCCCGCACGTGAAACGAAAGAACGCGAGACGTTCATGTAAGCCAAACCTCCGATAACCAGATTCAACGGCGGGCCACTCAGCCCGCTGTCTCCGCGTTGTGGGTGGCATCCGCCAGGGTGTCCGGCGAACAGCGCAAATCACCGATCATCAGCACGTTGTTTTCACTGCGGTGTTTGTCGGTATCGAGGCGGAACTGGCACAGCAACTGGTCGGCATAACGCACCTCCAGGGTCGGTGAACCCGCGTTCATTTCCATCGAGAAGAAGCCATCGACCTCGCTGACCCCACGGCTGGCGTGGTTGATCACGTGGTGACCCTTGAGCGGTCGCCCCTGCGGATCGAGCAAACGTCCGAGTACGGTCAGGGTTTTCATCACCCGCAACTTGCGGTACTCAACGCCCCCCTTGTTCAGGTGATAGCGGGTGCGCGAAGGTTCGATGCTGGCCGCCGGCACGTGATTGCCTTCGAAGTCGAAACTCACCGAACTGTTTTTGTAGGCCGTCAGCGGAATGAAATTGCGCCCCGGCCGCAGGGCTGCGCTGCCGCCACTGAGGTCGTCGGCGCGCAAGGCGATACCGTCGATGTCGGACTCGACGTCAACGATCATCCCGGCGCCGCGCCCTTGGTGCTGGCTGGTCAATGCCATGCGTTGCGCGCCGACCACTAGCGTGCTGTCGAGGTTCACGCCACCGGTGAATTTGTTGTTGAAGGACGAACGCTGGATAAAACCGTCACCATTGATTACGTCGGTACGGAAGTTCGCCAGGCTCGACAGGCCGACGCCATAGGTGTCGGTGAGCGCGGTCACCGAAACACTCTGCAGCACGTGGTCTTGCAAGTCTTTGCGGTAACCGAGCGAGGCGTTGTTATCGCGCCCCCCCTCACGGGCGGTGCGACTGCCGATGCTCCCGGAAATCTGCTGGCCGGGACCACCGAGGGCCATGTTGATGCTCAGGTCGACCCCGCGATTGCGCGCATCGCCGCTGCTGTAACTGCCCGGACGGTCGAACAACGACAGGCGCCAATTGGCATCGCTGCCAAACAGCTGGGTCCGTTGGGTCCAGCCGAGGTCCATGCCGACACCTTCGACGTTGCCCTCACTGTGAGATACCCGCGCGCTGAGCGAATTCTTGCGGCTGATGCGGTGGTTCAGTGCCAGCGACGAGTTGCTGGTCTGGCCGGTGAACACATTGCGTTGGCGCACGCGGGTGCCGTCGGGCAGTGTTTCGTAGGTGTTGGTGGTGTCGAGCCAGCTACGGTTGTGGCTGATCACCAGGCTGCCAGAGCCATAGTTGTACAGCCCTTGCAGGTCGGCACCGGTGCCGTGGTCTTCGGTCTGGTAGAGGTTGGCGTAGACACTGGTGCTGTTGCCCAGGGTCCAGTCGATCGAGCTGCCGTACTGGAGCTTTTCCCGCACCTGGCGTGCCGACAGGCCAAGAATCACCCGTGGGTGCAGCAGATAGTTGATCGAGGCGCCCGCCGTGGCATCGCCACTGCTTTGTTGATCCCAGTTGCTCAGTAGTTTGCTTTCCTGGCCGGCGAACAGGTTGTAGCGCCAGCGATCATCGTGGTTGCGCCAGTTGCTCGGCTTGTAGATCAGCTCTTGAGTGGTCGAGGTGATTTGACCGTCCTCGATCAGTCGTACTTCCACTTCGTAAATGCCGCCGGGCAATGGCCGTGTGTCGAGGGTCTGCAAACCCGCCGGGACCGACTGCGTGTTGATCAACAGGCCTTCGCGATAGATCTCCACCGACGCCTGGCGGTTGGCCGTGACGTAAACCGGGTACACGCTGGGTTTCGGACTGTCGATGGCCAGGCTATCGGAGCTGCCATACATCACGCCCACGGCGGTGTCGGGGCTGGTGCCGAACGAACGGGGCTGGCGGGTCAGGCCTTCGGAATTGGGCGTGAAGTAGCCCAGGCGGAAAAAGCTGCCTTCCAGTTCGCGCTGGGTGAAAAGCTCATGCACGGCGTGGTAGGTCTTGTCGTCCGGCCCACCCAGGCGCGCCAGTTGCATGTTGAAGGTCTGGCTCCAGTTGCCCAGGCTGCCGCTGGCCTCCAGACCGAAACGGCCGCCCAGGTCTTGGTCCTGGCCACCGTTGAGATTGAGTTGGTTACGCACCATCAGGCCGCTGCTGCCGCCTTCGGGTTGGTCGAAATAACGTTTGGCTTCGCTGTCGCGCTCGGCATTTTCAGTGACGATCGACAGCAATGAATTTTCCAGGTTGTAGTGCACCGCCAGCATTTGTTCCGGGCATTGCCCTGTACAGGCACCCAAGGCCACGCCAGGCTTGAGGATGTCGGCCCAGATCTCGCGCTCCCCGGCACCGAATCGGCTTTCACTGGTGTCGGTGAAGTCGAGCAACGTCACCCGGTCATCGCGGGACAACACAATCATCGCCTCGCCGAGCGGTTGCTGATCGAGTTCGACCCGAACCGCCAACGGAACGTCGAAAAAATGCTCCTCGAACTCTGCCGGCAAGCCTTTGGCCTGGGCCAGCAAACTTCGCGGTGTATTGTCAACGGAGGTGGGCGCCGCAAATGCACTGCTACATAACAGCAACGCGAGCGCTGCCGCGATGGGCGTCATCGGGAACATGAACGAGTACTCTAATAACAAAGAAGTTGAATCCCGACCGGCAACTTTTCAACATTGCCGGCCGGTCACGTTACTTATATAAGTAAGTGCTTACGACTCTTGATCAAGTTCAAAGTGCAACCGGAGGAACCGCATCGAACATCATGGTGACCGCGCCGGTGTAATCACCTGGTGCAAAGGTAGTACCCAGCGCCTTGATGTTCAGTGGAGCACGATAGTTGACATTCGATTCAGTCTCGCCGACAACCATTTGCGGAGTTGTCGTGAGGACGACATTGTTGAGCGACACTTGAAGGCCGATCTCGGCGGCACCGCCAATCAGCTTCGGCACACTTTCAAGGCTGGCGTGCACCGAGCCATTGTTGTTGCGTACGTCGAAGAAACCGTTGACCTCATCCATGGTGCCCTTGCTTGGCACGTAATCCATTCTCTGGTCCTTGTTGATCAGGTCCGGATCGACCGGCACCACGTAGAAACCATTGGTGGGTACATGAGCGACAAGGTTGATGGAATGACGGGCTTCGCCCGCGGCAAATACGGCGGAAGAACTCAGTGCCAGAACAGCCAAAGGAGCAGCGAACGCGATTTTCTTGAACATCTTTCAGTACCTGTCTTTTAAAAGGATTAACGCAGAAAGTTCAAGTTGAGCAAAACCGTCACGAGCAGCTATTTGCTCAGCTGAACTTTCAACGCCGAAAGATGATCAATCAATTTTTCTTGAAAGTAAGCAGGCAAGTTCCTGCGAGTGCGTAGCCAAAGTGCTACCAGCCTAGAAAGAAAAAACCTGAAATAATTTAAAATGGAATGTCTGACTGTAAGAGAAAGACTACAAACCAGACACTAACGACAATGGATCGCAGATACTAACGAAATTACATCCGTAAGACCAATACTACAAGTCCCGCATTTAATAGGCCAAAACACAACATTAGAGAGTTAACACTAATTTCAGTTTTTTCACCCGCATTGATGACCACTATTTTTGCGATTTTGGCTGGCTCATCGGCTTGACCCTCAGGGCGGCCACCGGTCGGGGGGGCTTGCTTTCGCCTTAAGATATATCTTAAGTTGTATCTAAACACGACGAGAGAAAGCAGAAATGAGAGACCATCATTCCCCCCACCGCGAACACGGCGATGGCCGCGACGGCTTCGAGAAACGCCCCGGACGCGAGCGCGGTGGTCGCGGCCCCCGGGTCTTCGCCCCGGGTGACCTGAAATTGCTGTTGCTGGCGCTGATCGCCGAACAGCCTTGCCACGGCTACGACCTGATCCGCCAGATAGAAGGCATGTTCGACGGTGCCTACAGCCCCAGCCCTGGCGTGATTTACCCGACTCTGACCTTTCTGGAAGAGAGCGAAATGATTCTGGGCGACGCTGAAGGCGGGAAGAAACGCTACTGCGTGACTGACGCCGGGCGTCAATCCCTGGCCGAGCAAGCCGTTGCCCTTGAAGGTGTACGCGTGCGCATCGATGTCAGCAAACGCTCCCTGCGCGGCCATGATCGCCCGCCCGAAATCCACGAGGCGGTGCACAACCTGCGCCACGCCCTGCAACTGCACCACGGCCGCTGGAGCGCGGAAGAAATCCAGCGTGTCGCCACCCTGCTCAACGACACCGCCAAAGCCATCGTCGACGGCCCTGCCGTTCAAACTGCCCAGGAGAAAGCCGAATGACTGAAGTGATCACCACCATTCACCGTGTCATGCACGAAATCAAACGCCGTCGCCTGGAAGTGCTGCGGGTGGTCGACCTGACCCCGCGCATGCGCCGGATTACCTTGGGCGGCCCTGAATTGGCAGGGTTCGTCAGCCTGGGCACGGACGATCACGTCAAACTGTTGTTCCCGCAGAATGCCGAGCAGGCTGCGGCACTGGAAACCCTGGTGCTGGGCGCCGGCAAGGACAACGGTCCACTGCCTGAGATGCGCGACTACACCCCACGCCGCTACGACCTCGATACCCTGGAGCTGGACATCGACTTCGTGCTGCACGGCGACGGCCCGGCCTCGACCTGGGCGGCGCAAGCCCAACCGGGGCAGTTCCTGCACATCGGCGGGCCGCGGGGTTCGATGATCGTGCCGGACATCTTCGACAGCTACTTGCTGATCGGTGACGAAACCGCCCTGCCCGCCATCGCCCGGCGCCTGGAAGGCCTGGCGGCGAACCGCCGTGCGTTGGTGATCGTCGAAGTGGAGAACGGCAAGGAGCAGCAAGTGCTGCACAGCGCGGCAGAGGTCAATGTGATCTGGGTGCTGCGCGAAGGCGGCAAAGATCATTTGTTGAGCACCGTGCGCCAGATCCAGGTACCGACCGGCAGCCTGTACGCGTGGGTGGCGACCGAGAGCAAAGTGTCGCGGCAGATTCGACGGGTGCTGCTGGATGAGCACGGGCTGGACGAACAGTTCGTCAAGGCGGTGGGTTACTGGAAACTGGATGACAGCGCCGAGGAGTGATTGGCATCACATTGTGGCGGGGGGGCTTGCCCCCGTTCGGCTGCGAAGCAGTCGTAAAATCTGCGCGTACGGTGTTTCAGATAAAACCTCGTTGCAGGTTTTAGCACTGCTGCGCAGCGCAACGGGGGCAAGCCCCCTCGCCACAAAAAGCATTCCACACCGCCATATCCGCGCTCACTTCCGAGCGCGCCAGCGATCCAGCCCGATCACCAGCAACGCAATCACCACAAACCCCGCCAACAACCCGCCGGCATTGATGAACACCTGTGGATAACCCAGTTTGTCCACATCCACGAAGGGATACGGATAAACCGCCAGCAAATGCCCGCGCAACAGTGCATAGGCGAAATACAGCAGCGGATAAATCACCCACACCGCGATATGCCACAGGCGCAATGTGCCCTTGGGTACGTATCGCCACCAATACCCCAGAAACAGCAACGGCATGATGTCGTGCAACAGCTCATCGGCCAGCCATTGCCAGCCCTCGGGATGCCACAAGTGGCGCAGCAGCAGGTTGTAGGCGAGGCTCACCACGGCGATGCTCACCGCAATCGCACTGCTGACCCAAGGCTGCAGGAACCAGCGGCGCACGGCTGACTCGCGGGATGTCCATTCACAGGTCAGTACGGTCGCCACCAGCGTGTTGCTCAGCACGGTGAAGTAGCTGAAAAAACTCATCAGCCCACCGATGAGGCTGGCGCCCAGCGTCCAGCGCGAATGGAAAATCAGGTACATCTGGATGCTCAATCCCGCCCAGCCGAGCATGGCAGCCACGGCCACAAAGTGACGGCGAAACCCGGACGGGTTGGCCATGTTCAAAGCGGTCGTTTGGAGCGCATCAACTTCACGTACAGGCGTTCGACCTTCTCCCGCGCCCACGGGGTTTTACGCAGGAATGTCAGGCTCGACTTGATGCTCGGGTCGCTCTTGAAGCAGCGGATATCGATGCGTTCGGCCAGCCCCGACCACTCGTAATGTTCAACCAGCGCGTTGAGGATCTGTTCCAGCGTCACGCCGTGCAGCGGGTCAGTGTTGTGTTCGGTCATGCCGGGCCTTCAGCGATGTTGGAATGGGGAAGCCGCGCACCTTAGCCGAGGGTTTCTTCGGGTGGAAGCGATCTGTTAAATGTAGGTGATCTTGGAATCCTGTAGGAGCGAGCTTGCTCGCGAAAAACGCAACGACGCCGCTGGGTATCTGGTTTGACGCGATATCGTTCACGACCATCGCGAGCAAGCTCGCTCCTACAACTGTTACCGAATCCGAAAGGATGCATGTCAGCAAAAGCCCTTTCTCTATTTGTAACAGAACATTATCCTTGCACCCGCCGCCTGCTGAAACGCTTCTGCTGCTCACTTCACGCCTGCTGCTTTCCGTTTACCCCCAGAAAAAGATCAAGAACTCCGTCTCTATGCCTGACTTTAAATCTTTGCGAGACAGCGCTGTCTTTACAACTGCTGCCCACCGAAACATCCTGCCCCTGATCGGTGGCCTCACCGCCCTGGGCCTTGCCTCATGCGTTGAAGCAGCGCCTGCCTTCGATAGCGACTCACCGTGGATGCTCGGCGACTGGAACGGCACGCGCACCGAACTTGCGGAAAAAGGTTACGACTTCAAAGTCGATTACACCGGTGAAATGGGCAGCAACCTACACGGCGGCTACGACCACGATCGCACTGCGCGTTACAGCGACCAGTTCGGCCTCGGTACGCATCTGGATCTACAGAAAATCCTCGGCTGGGACGACGCCGAGTTCCAGCTGACCATCACCGAACGCAGCGGCAACAACATCAGCAACGACCGGATCAACGACCCGCGTGTCGGCGGCTTCACCTCGGCCCAGGAAGTCTGGGGCCGCGGCCAGACCTGGCGCCTCACGCAGATGTGGTATCAGCAGAAATTCCTCGATGAAAAACTCGACATCAAGGTCGGCCGTTTCGGCGAAGGCGAAGATTTCAACAGTTTCCCCTGCGACTTCCAGAACCTGGCGTTCTGCGGTTCCCAGGTCGGCAACTGGGCGGGCGACATCTGGTACAACTGGCCGGTCAGCCAGTGGGCGCTGCGGGTCAAATATCACCTGACACCGGAGCTTTATGCACAGGTCGGCGCGTACGAGCAGAACCCGTCGAACCTTGATCGCGACAACGGCTTCAAGCTCAGCGGCAGCGGCACCCAGGGCGCGATCCTGCCGGTGGAACTGGTGTGGACACCGAAATTCAATGGCCTGCCGGGTGAATACCGCGCCGGTTACTACTACAGCAGCGCCCACGCCACCGACGTCTACAAGGACAGCAATGGCCAGCCTGCCGCCCTGAGTGGCGAAGCCTATCGCAGCGCGTCGAGCAAACACGGCGTGTGGCTGGGCCTTCAGCAGCAGGTCACCAGCCTCGCCAGCGACCACTCTCGCGGTCTGAGCCTGTTCGCCAACGGCACGATGCACGACAAGAAGACCAACGCCATCGACAACTACGTCCAGGCCGGTCTCGTCTACAAAGGCCTGTTCGACGCGCGCGCCCGGGACGACATCGGTTTCGCCATGGCTCGCGTCCACGTCAACCCGGCCTATCGCAAGAATGCCGAGGCGACCAACCAGGCCAACGCCGTTTTCGACTACGACAATACGTCCTACCTGCCGCCCCAGGACACCGAATACAGCGCCGAGCTCTATTACGGCGTGCACGTGACCCACTGGCTGACCGTGCGCCCGAACCTGCAATACATCCGCCATCCCGGTGGCGTGAACGAGGTCGATGACGCGCTGATTGGCGGGATCAAGGTCCAGTCGTCGTTCTAAAAAACACCACAAAACCCTTTGTAGGAGCGAGCCTGCTCGCGATGGACGTCAACGATAACGCTGCGAGCCTGACACCCCGCGGCGTTCTCGGGTTTTTCGCGAGCAGGCTCGCTCCTACAGGGAATGCGTCAGGTTTATGAACCATGCCCGCGCACGATCGTCATCTACAGTGAACTTGCGCGGGACTCTATGAAACGTCACGGAGAATCACACTATGAGCACTGATAGTGCCTTGAGTCGAAGCCGTCTATGGCCGACCCTGCTCGGCATTCTGCTTCTACTGATGGGCCTGGCCATGCTGGCCGGGGGGATCAAGCTGAGCATGCTTGGCGGCTCGCTGTATTACCTGCTGGCCGGTATCGGCATCGCGCTGACCGGCATCCTGCTGATCGCCGCACGCCGTGCCGCGCTGGGCCTGTACGCACTCGTGCTGTTCGCCAGCACCCTGTGGGCGCTGTGGGAAGTTGGCCTCGACTGGTGGCAACTGGTGCCGCGCCTGGCGCTGTGGTTTGCCCTCGGCGTCGTGTTGCTGCTGCCGTGGTTGCGTCGTCCATTGCTGATCAACGGCCCTGCGCCCATGGGCACTGGCGCCTTGAGCGTGGCCGTGGTCCTGGCCGGCGCCACCGCCGTGGCCAGCCAGTTCACCCATCCGGGCGAAACCTTCGGCGAACTGGGCCGCGACACCACGGACATGACCAGCACCGCGCCGCAGATGCCCGAAGGCGACTGGCAGGCCTATGGCCGCAGCGAATTCGGTGACCGCTACTCGCCGCTCAAGCAGATCACCCCGGCCAACGTCGGCAAGCTGCAAGAAGCCTGGCGCATCCAGACCGGCGATCTGCCAACCGCCGATGACCCGGTGGAACTGACCAACGAAAACACCCCGCTCAAGGCCAACGGCATGCTCTATGCCTGCACCGCCCATAGCAAGGTGCTGGCGCTGGACCCGGACACCGGCAAGGAGCTGTGGCGTTTCGACCCGCAGATCAAGAGCCCGGTGGGCTTCAAGGGGTTCGCCCACATGACCTGCCGTGGCGTGTCGTACTACGACGAAGCGGCCTACGCCAAGTCTGAAAACGCTGCCTCCGCAGTGATTTCCGAGGCCGGCAAAGCCGTCGCCCAGGCCTGCCCGCGTCGCCTGTACCTGCCAACCGCCGATGCGCGCCTGATCGCCCTGAACGCCGACACCGGCAAGATCTGCGAAGGCTTCGGTAAAAACGGCGTGGTTGACCTGACTCAAGGCATCGGCCCCTTCACCCCCGGTGGCTACTACTCCACCTCGCCAGCAGCGATCACCCGTGACCTGGTGATCATGGGCGGCCACGTCACCGACAATGAGTCGACCAACGAGCCATCCGGCGTGATCCGGGCCTTTGACGTACACGACGGTCATCTGGTGTGGAACTGGGACAGCAACAATCCCGACGCGACCGAACCGTTGCCAGAGGGCGAACACTACAGCCGCAACTCGGCCAACATGTGGTCGCTGGCCAGCGTCGACGAAAAACTCGGCATGGTCTACCTGCCACTGGGCAACCAGACCCCTGACCAGTGGGGCGCAGACCGCACCCCGGGCGCCGAGAAGTTCAGTGCCGGCCTGGTCGCGCTGGATCTGGCCACCGGCAAGGTGCGCTGGAACTACCAGTTCACTCACCATGACTTGTGGGACATGGACGTCGGCAGCCAGCCAACCCTGCTGGACATGAAAACCGCCGACGGCGTGAAACCTGCGCTGATCGCCCCGACCAAACAGGGCAGCCTGTACGTCCTCGACCGTCGTGACGGCACGCCGATCATCCCGATCAAGGAGATTCCGGTTCCGCAAGGTGCCGTAAAAGGTGACCACACCGCGCCGACTCAGGCTCGTTCGGACCTGAACCTGCTGGCCCCGGAACTGACCGAAAAAGCCATGTGGGGCGCCAGCCCGCTCGACCAGATGCTGTGCCGCATCCAGTTCAAGGAACTGCGTTACGAAGGTCAGTACACCCCGCCGTCGGAACAGGGCAGCCTGATCTATCCGGGTAACGTCGGTGTCTTCAACTGGGGCGGCGTTTCGGTCGACCCGGTTCGCCAGATGCTGTTCACCAGCCCGAACTACATGGCCTTCGTCTCGAAAATGGTGCCTCGCGCCGAAGTCGCGGCCGACAGCAAGCGCGAGAGCGAAACAGCGGGCGTACAACCGAACACGGGCGCGCCTTACGCGGTGATCATGCACCCGTTCATGTCGCCGTTCGGCGTACCGTGCCAGGCTCCGGCCTGGGGCTACGTGGCCGGTATCGACCTGACCACCAGCAAAGTCGTGTGGAAGCGCAAGAACGGCACCAGCCGCGACAGCTCGCCTCTGCCCATCGGCCTCACACTTGGCGTGCCAAGCATGGGCGGCTCGATGGTCACCGCCGGCGGCGTCGGCTTCCTGAGTGGCACGCTGGATCAATACCTGCGCGCCTATGACGTCAACACCGGCAACGAGCTCTGGAAATCGCGCCTGCCGGCTGGCGGTCAGGCTACGCCGATGACCTACACCGGCAAGGACGGCAAGCAGTACGTGCTGCTGGTCGTCGGTGGCCACGGCTCACTGGGCACCAAAATGGGTGACTATGTGATTGCGTACAAACTGCCCGAGTAAGTTTTAGCGGCAGCAAAAACAAAGGCGACGCCCTCATAGGCGTCGCCTTTTTTTGTGGCCGCAGATTTCAATACGCCCCCGCCCTCCTGTGGGAGCGAGCCTGCTCGCGAAGAGGCCATGCCAGTCGATGAAAATGTGTCTGACACACCGCTTTCGCGAGCAGGCTCGCTCCCACAGTTGAACGCGTCGTGCCCAAATCCAGCTAACCTGTCTCTGCGCTGAACACGTCTGCGAAACACCCCGTTGCAGAAAATGACCGTTGAAACCACCGCCAACCTGCCCCATCTAAGACCCATACCCATTGCGCAGGTGCCCCCATGAGCGACCAGCAGGAATTCCCCGAAGACCCGAGCGAATACGCCGACCCGGAAAATGCCCCGCACCACAAACCCGGCAAAGGCCTGGCCCTGCCCGGCCAGAATCTGCCGGACAAGGTCTACATCATCCCGATCCACAACCGACCGTTCTTCCCGGCCCAGGTCCTGCCGGTCATCGTCAACGAAGAGCCGTGGGCCGAGACACTCGACCTGGTGGCCAAGTCCGAGCACCACTCCCTGGCCCTGTTCTACATGGACACGCCCCAGGAAGACCCGCGCCACTTCGACACCTCGGCCCTGCCGCTCTACGGCACCCTGGTCAAGGTGCACCACGCCAGCCGCGAAAACGGCAAGCTGCAGTTCGTCGCCCAGGGCCTGACCCGCGTACGTATCAAGACCTGGCTCAAGCACCATCGCCCACCGTACCTGGTGGAAGTCGAATACCCGCACCAGCCCACCGAGCCGACTGACGAGGTCAAGGCCTACGGCATGGCGCTGATCAACGCGATCAAGGAACTGCTGCCGCTCAACCCGCTGTACAGCGAAGAGCTGAAGAACTACCTCAACCGCTTCAGCCCCAACGATCCGTCGCCGCTGACCGACTTCGCCGCCGCGCTCACCTCGGCCACCGGTAGTGAGCTGCAGGAAGTGCTCGACTGCGTGCCCATGCTCAAGCGCATGGAGAAAGTCCTGCCGATGCTGCGCAAGGAAGTCGAGGTCGCACGCCTGCAAAAAGAGATTTCCGCCGAAGTTAACCGAAAGATCGGCGAACATCAGCGCGAGTTCTTCCTGAAGGAACAACTCAAGGTCATCCAGCAGGAGCTCGGGCTGACCAAGGACGACCGCAGCGCCGACCTCGAACAGTTCGAACAACGGCTGACCGGCAAGGTGCTGCCGAGCCAGGCGCAGAAACGCATCGAAGAGGAAATGAACAAGCTGTCGGTGCTCGAAACCGGCTCGCCCGAGTATGCGGTCACTCGCAACTACCTCGACTGGGCGACCTCGGTGCCGTGGGGCGTCTACGGCGAGGACAAGCTCGACCTCAAGCACGCACGCAAGGTGCTGGACAAGCACCACGCCGGCCTCGACGACATCAAGGACCGCATCCTCGAATTCCTCGCGGTCGGGGCCTATAAAGGCGAGATCAGCGGTTCGATCGTGTTGCTGGTAGGGCCGCCGGGCGTGGGCAAGACCAGCGTCGGCAAGTCCATCGCCGAATCCCTGGGCCGGCCGTTCTATCGCTTTAGCCTTGGCGGCATGCGCGACGAAGCCGAGATCAAGGGCCATCGCCGCACCTACATCGGCGCGCAGCCGGGCAAACTGGTGCAGGCGTTGAAAGACGTCGAAGTGATGAACCCGGTGATCATGCTCGACGAGATCGACAAAATGGGCCAGAGCTACCAGGGCGACCCGGCCTCGGCGCTCCTGGAAACCCTCGATCCAGAGCAGAACGTCGAATTCCTCGACCACTATCTGGACTTGCGTCTGGACCTGTCGAAAGTGCTGTTCATCTGCACCGCCAACACCCTCGATTCGATTCCCGGCCCGCTGCTGGACCGGATGGAAGTGATTCGCCTGTCGGGTTACATCACCGAAGAAAAAGTCGCCATCGCCAAGCGTCACCTGTGGCCCAAGCAGCTTGAGAAAGCCGGCGTGTCCAAGGGCAGCCTGAGCATCAGCGACAGCGCGCTCAAGGCGTTGGTCGACGGTTATGCCCGTGAGGCCGGCGTGCGTCAGCTGGAAAAAAACCTCGGCAAACTGGTGCGCAAAGCGGTGATGAAACTGCTCGACGACCCGAATGCCGTGATCAAGCTCGGCCCGAAAGACCTCGAAACCTCCCTCGGCAAACCGGTGTTCCGCAATGAGCAGGTGCTGTCGGGTGTCGGTGTGATCACCGGCCTTGCCTGGACCAGCATGGGCGGCGCAACCCTGCCGATCGAAGCCACGCGCATCCACACCCTCAACCGTGGGTTCAAGCTCACCGGGCAACTGGGCGACGTGATGAAAGAGTCGGCGGAAATCGCCTACAGCTACGTCAGCTCGAACTTGAAGTCCTATGGCGGCGATCCGAAGTTCTTCGACGAAGCCTTCGTGCACCTGCACGTACCGGAAGGCGCCACGCCGAAAGACGGCCCGAGTGCCGGCGTGACCATGGCCAGTGCCCTGCTCTCGCTGGCACGCAATCAACCGCCGAAAAAAGGCGTGGCCATGACTGGCGAACTGACGTTGACCGGGCATGTACTGCCGATTGGCGGGGTGCGGGAAAAGGTGATTGCGGCGCGGCGACAGAAGATTTTCGAGCTGATTCTGCCAGAGGCGAACCGGGGCAGTTTCGAGGAATTGCCGGAGTATCTGAGGGAAGGTATTACCGTGCACTTTGCCAAGCGCTTTGCGGATGTGGCGAAGGTGTTGTTCTGATGCCTTTGTAGCGCCTGTACCTGCGCTATCGCTGGCAAGCCAGCTCCTACGGGGGGCGGCGGTGTTCACACAGGTTGTGCTCACCACAGAACCCTGTAGGAGCTGGCTTGCCAGCGATTGCGTCAGCCCTGCCACCGCCCCCTCCGGTAACTGTCACACTTTGTCGCATCTCGGTTATGCTCGCCGTTCGTCGTGAACACCGGAGCCACTGACCTTATGTCCCCCATTCGCCTGTTTGCCCCCCTCGCCCTCGCCTTGCTGGCCGCGTGCGCCACGCAACCTGCACACAACGTGACCGTGGAAAAACAAAGCGAATGCCCGGTGCAGCTCAGCAATGGGCAAAACCTGATCCTGACCCTGCCGAGCAATCCGACCACGGGCTATCGCTGGGCGATCCAGGATTCGGCCGGCGGGGTCTTGCACGCCCTGGGGCCAGAGGTTTATCGAAACCCGGAAGATGCCGGAATCGTAGGTTCAGCCGGGGTCTCGACCTGGCGTTTTCAAGCCTTCGCGACCGGTACCGGACGCTTGCGCCTGACCTCGCAACAGCCATGGGCGCCGGAAGTGTTGCCGGTGGATTCGTTCGACTGCGCGATCTCGGTGAACTGACCGTGGGCTGGCTGATTCTGGCGCTGATGGGCGCAGTGACCTTTCTTTATGGCGTGAGCGTACATGCCTCCCTGCTGTGCCTGCTGGTCAAGCCGTTGCCGGTGCTGGCCCTGCTCGGCTGGCTGCATGACGCACCGCCAGGCGAGTATCGGCGCTGGATCAGCCTAGGGTTGATTTTCTCTCTGGTCGGCGACGTGTTGTTGGCATGGCCGGGGGACTTGTTCGTGTTTGGCCTGGGCGCCTTTCTGGTCGCCCACCTGGCGTATCTGAAAGCCTACCTGAGCGATTGCCGGCGCCCGGCGCTCCTGCCGCTGATCGTTGCCCTCAGTGTGGGTGCCGTGCTGCTGGGAATCCTGATCAGTCATGGACTGGGGCCATTGCTGGTTCCGGTGATCGTCTACGGGCTGGCGATCAGCGCCATGCTCTGGCGCGCGCTCGCAAGGCTCGGCAGTGATGTACCCAAGCGTTCGGCGCTGTTGGCGGCGGCAGGTGCGGTGGCTTTTGTGTTCTCCGACAGTGTGATTGGCATCAGCCGGTTTGTGGTGCCGTTCGATGCGGCGCCTTATGTGATTATTCTCAGCTACTGGTTGGGGCAATGGGGGATCACAGCGTCGGCATTTTCCCAAAGATCACGCTAACCCCTGTGGCGAGGGGGCTTGCCCCCGTTGGGCTGCGCAGCGGCCCCAAAACCATTCAATCGAATAGTTTCAGATACACCCGACTAGCCAGATTTACGGCAGCTACGCCGCCGAACGGGGGCAAGCCCCCTCGCCACAAGTGCCCTGTCAGCATTCAAACTGCATCAGCCCACCGCTTTATCAGACAACCCGCGCATCCCCGCGCCAACTTGGCTAAAATGCCGGCCTTTTCCACCTACACCGCTGGAACCGCCGTGAGCAAAGAACCCGATCGCCTTTTCGCCCAGCCTTTGGCCCAGGTGCCTGACTTCGCCTTTAACGAGGACGTGGTGCGGGTGTTCCCGGACATGATCAAGCGCTCGGTGCCGGGTTATCCGACCATCGTGGAAAACCTCGGCGTGCTCGCCGCGCAGTTCGCCCAACCGGGCAGCGTGCTCTACGACCTGGGCTCGTCGCTGGGTGCCGTGACCCAGGCCCTGCGCCGCCACGTGCGCACCGACGGTTGCCGGGTGATCGCTGTGGATAACTCGGCGGCAATGGTCGAACGCTGCCGCGAGTACCTCAACGGTCAGGATTCGATGTTCCAGGAGTTGCTGCCGGTCGAAGTGATCGAGGGCGACATCCTCGCCCTGGAGTTCCAGCCGGCCTCGGTGGTCGCGCTGAACTTCACCCTGCAATTCATCGCCCCGGACCAGCGCACGGCATTGCTGTCGCGCATCCGCCAGTCGTTGTTGCCCGGCGGAGCCCTGATCCTCTCGGAAAAACTGCGCTTCGAAGACGAGCAGGAACACGCACTGCTGACCGATCTGCACATCGCCTTCAAACGCGCCAACGGCTACAGCGAACTGGAAATCGCCCAGAAGCGCAGCGCCATCGAAAACGTCATGAAGCCCGACAGCCTCGAAGAACACCGCGAACGCCTGCTGGCCGCCGGATTCTCGAAAGTCGTGCCGTGGTTCCAGTGTCTTAACTTTGCCTCGTTGATTGCCTTGCCATGATTGATCTGTCTCCCCTCGCCCGCCGACTGGCCGGAACCCCTCTGGCCGATTGGGCCAACACTCTGCAAGCGCAACTCGACAAGAAAATGGAGAAGGGCCACGGCGACCTGGAACGCTGGCAAAGCGCGCTGGACGCTCTGCCGCAGATCCAGCCGAGCGAAGTCGATTTGCTCAACGGCTTGAAGCTCGACACCGATTGCAGCGACGAGACCCGCGCGCAAATGCGCACGGCGCTGATGGGCCTGTCGCCATGGCGCAAGGGGCCGTTCGACCTGTTCGGCGTGCACGTCGACACCGAATGGCGCTCGGACTGGAAGTGGTCGAGGGTCTCTCCCCACCTGGACCTGAAAGGCAAACGCATCCTCGATGTCGGCTGCGGTAACGGCTATTACATGTGGCGCATGCTCGGCGCCGGTGCCGACAGCGTGATCGGTGTCGATCCGAACTGGCTGTTCTTCTGCCAGTTCCAGGCGGTGCAACGTTATCTGTCCGAACCAAATGCCTGGCACCTGCCCTTCCCTTTCGAAGACCTGCCGCCGAACCTCGAAGGCTTCGACACGGTATTTTCCATGGGTGTGTTCTACCACCGCCGTTCGCCCATCGAGCATTTGCTGGCGCTGAAGGATTGCCTGGTCAAGGGCGGTGAGCTGGTGTTGGAGACGCTGGTGGTCGAAGGCGACAAACATCAGGTGCTGGTGCCGGAAGACCGCTACGCGCAGATGCGCAACGTGTGGTTCCTGCCGTCGGTGCCGGCGCTGGAGTTGTGGTTGCGCCGTGCCGGGTTCGCCGATGTGAAGTGCGTTGATGTGAGCACCACCACGGTCGAGGAACAGCGCGGGACGGAGTGGATGAAGTATCAGTCGCTGAGTGACTTCCTCGATCCGGAAGATCACAGCAAGACGATTGAAGGGCTACCGGCGCCGATGCGTGCGGTGATTGTCGCCCGCAAATAGCTGTAACCATGGAGATCCCTGTAGGAGCGAGCTTGCTCGCGATGGACTTGAAAGCGCCGCGTTCATTCAGAAAGCCCGCGTTATCGTTATCCACCATCGCGAGCAGGCTCGCTCCTACAGGGGGTCGGTGTTCAGTCTGAAGGTTTGGCGCGCCGGGCCTTGAAGAACTCGCTCAACACCGCCCCGCACTCCTCCGCCAACACCCCGCCTTCATACAACACCCGGTGATTCAAAAAGCCCTGGGTAAAGAATTGCCCCTGGCTCTGCACGATCCCGGCCTTCGGCTCCAGCGCACCGTATACCACCCGCGCAATCCGAGAATGCACGATCAGCCCGGCGCACATGCTGCACGGTTCCAGCGTCACGTACAGCGTACTGCCCGGCAGGCGGTAGTTGCTCACGGCCTGGGCGGCGGCGCGGATCGCGACCATCTCGGCGTGGGCGCTCGGGTCGCTGCCACTGATCGGGCAGTTGAAACCGCGACCGATGATTTCCCCATCCTGCACCAGTACCGCGCCCACCGGCACTTCGCCGAGGGCAGCACCTTGAGCCGCCAGCGCCAGCGCTTCGCGCATGAAATCCCGATCACGGCTACGGTCGATAATTGCGGCAGGTCGAATCTGACGCATCACACCACCTCGATGGCGGCCATCAGGCCGGTTTCCATGTGGTCGATCACATGGCAATGGAACATCCACACACCAGGGTTATCCGCCACCAGCGCCACTTGTGCGCGCTCGTTCTTGCCCAGCAGGTAGGTGTCGGTGAAGTACGGAATGATCTTGTGCCGGTTCGAGGCGATGACCTTGAAGCTCATGCCGTGCAGGTGAATCGGATGCTGGTATTGAGTCATGTTCTTCAATTCGAAAATGTAGCTCTTGCCCTTCTCCAGCTTGGCAATCGGGCGGTCGGCGCAGGTCTTGTCAGTGATGTCCCAGGCCTTGCCGTTGATCTGCCACAGGCTCGGCGGCTTGCCGTTGTCGACGTTGACCGACACTGAGCCGACCCATTCGAAATTGAAGTTGAGTTTCTCGGCATTGGCCAGGTCTGGCTCGGCGATCGGGTTGGCTGGCAGTGCTGGAGGCCACTCGGTAGGCGCGTCGGTATTGGCCACCGAACGCAAGGTGCCCAAGCGCACCGGACCGTTGCGCAGGGACAATTCCTCACCGGCCGCTGGCGCCTTGATCGCCAGGCAAATGCGCATGCCCGGACCGAGCCAGTACTCTTTGCCGAGTGGACGCGGCTCGATGGGGTTGCCGTCCAGCGCATAGATCTGCGCTTCGACACCGGGAATGTTCAGGCGATAGGTCAGGGTGTTGTCGAGGTTGAGTATGCGCACGCGGGTGATCTGCCCCGCCGGCAAATCAATCACTGCCTGCGGCACACCGTTGATGGTCGCCAGGCGCCCCGCCGTACCGCCACGGGCCGCTTCACGGGGAATGCTGAACTCGACGAAATTGCCGACGTCGTCGACATGCCAGCTCTTGAGGCTCAAGGTCTTTTCGTATTTGAAGCCAGTTGGCTCGCGCTCCTCGATGATCAACGGGCCAACCAGGCCACGGCCGAGTTCTACGCTGCTGTTCACATGCGGGTGATACCAGTAGCTGCCGGCATCCGGAACGCGGAATTTGTAGTCGAAGTACTCGCCGGGCAACACCGGCAATTGTGACACGTAAGGCACACCGTCCATTTCCAGCGGCAGACGAATGCCATGCCAGTGAATGGTGGTGGCGACCGGCAGGTGGTTGATGAAGCGCACCCGCAGCCATTCACCCTGGCGCACGCGCAATTCGGTGCCCGGCGCCGAGGGGCCGAACGCCCAGGCCGGTGTCTTGTGCCCCGCTACCAGTTCGACATCCAGCGGTGCGGCAATCAGCTCATAGTCGTGCCCGGCATCCGCGTCGGCCATCTTGCCCAGCCAGTAACGCGACGCACCACCGGCCCCCACGCCAACGACAACAAGACCGGCCAGGCCACCGAGGATTTGGCGACGGGTAAACGACATGAACTCAACTACCTCACTTGAACGCGGCAGGCCCTGGGCCCGCAAAAGGCGAATACGATACACCCGCAGTTGTGAAAGAAACAGCAAAGCGGGCGTGACGACGGGCCGCAGGAAGGGTCCGCAACAATGCAAAAAGCCGTGTGAACTCAGGTTCACACGGCTTTTCATCCAGCGATCAAGCCCTCAGGGCTGGCGCGGGATCATTCCCACTCAATGGTCGCTGGCGGCTTGCTCGACACGTCGTAGGTGACGCGGGAGATGCCTTCGATTTCATTGATGATGCGGCCGGAAACGGTTTCCAGCAGTTCGTAAGGCAGGTGTGCCCAACGCGCGGTCATGAAGTCGATGGTTTCCACGGCACGCAGGGCCACGACCCAGGCGTAACGACGACCATCGCCAACAACGCCAACCGATTTTACTGGCTGGAACACCACGAACGCCTGGCTGACCTTGTGGTACCAGTCGGCCTTGCGCAGTTCTTCGATGAAGATGTGGTCGGCACGACGCAGCAGGTCGGCGTATTCCTTCTTCACTTCACCGAGGATACGCACGCCCAGGCCCGGGCCCGGGAACGGGTGGCGGTAGACCATGTCGTACGGCAGGCCCAGCTCCAGGCCCAGACGACGGACTTCGTCCTTGAACAGCTCACGCAGCGGTTCAACCAGCTTGAGGTTCATTTCTTCCGGCAGGCCGCCCACGTTGTGGTGCGACTTGATCACGTGGGCCTTGCCGCTTTTCGCGCCAGCCGACTCGATCACGTCCGGGTAGATGGTGCCCTGGGCCAGGTACTTGATGTTGTCCAGCTTGCAGGATTCGGCATCGAACACGTCGATGAAGGTACGGCCGATGATCTTGCGCTTCTTCTCCGGATCGGCTTCGCCGGCCAGGTTGCCGAGGAACTGCTCTTCGGCGTTGGCGCGGATCACCTTGACGCCCATGTTCTCGGCGAACATGGCCATCACTTGCTCGCCTTCGTGCAGACGCAGCAGGCCGTTGTCGACGAACACGCAGGTCAGCTGATCGCCAATGGCCTTGTGCAGCAGCGCGGCAACCACGGACGAGTCCACACCGCCGGACAGGCCGAGCAGGACATTGTCAGTGCCGACCTGGGCGCGAACCTGGGCGATGGCGTCTTCAGCGATCTTCGACGGGGTCCACAGCGCTTCGCACTCGCAGATGTCGAGGATGAAGCGCGACAGGATGCGACCGCCCTGCTTGGTGTGGGTCACTTCCGGGTGGAACTGCACACCGTAGTAGCGACGCTCGTCACTGAACATGCCGGCAATCGGGCAGCTCGGGGTGCTGGCCAGGATGTGGAAGTCTTCCGGCATGCGGGTGACCTTGTCACCGTGGCTCATCCATACGTCGAGGCCGAACAGGCCGTCGGCGTCGATGTGGTCTTCGATGCCGTCGAGCAGGCGGCTCTTGCCGACCACGTCAACGCGGGCATAACCGAACTCACGCAGCTCGGAACCTTCAACCTTGCCACCCAGTTGCTCGGCCATGGTCTGCATGCCGTAGCAGATACCGAAGACCGGCACGCCCAGGTCGAAAACCGCTTGTGGGCAGCGAGGGCTGTTGGCTTCGTGGACCGACTCTGGGCCGCCAGCGAGGATGACGCCTTTAGGTGCGAATTCGCGGATCGCATCTTCGTCCATGTCGAACGGGTGCAGTTCGCAGTACACACCGATTTCACGCACGCGGCGGGCGATCAGTTGGGTGTACTGGGAACCGAAGTCGAGGATCAGGATGCGGTGAGCGTGAATATCGAGGGCCATGATTCAGTCTCGTCTAAGTCATTCAGAAACAGTCGTGATTCAGAAACAACTCGGGGCTGAATAAAACAGCCCCGGTTGCTTAGCTTGTTGCTTGAAGGCTCAACCTACGCGGTAGTTTGGCGCTTCCTTGGTGATCTGCACGTCGTGGACGTGGGATTCGGCCATGCCAGCACCGGTGATCCGCACGAACTCGGGCTTGGTGCGCATTTCTTCGATGTTGGCGCTACCGGTGTAGCCCATCGAGGAGCGCAGGCCGCCCATCAACTGGTGGATGATCGCGCTCAGGGTGCCCTTGTACGGAACACGTCCTTCGATGCCTTCCGGAACAAGTTTCTCGGCGCCTGCCGAGGAGTCCTGGAAGTAACGGTCGGAGGAACCTTGAGCCTGGGACATGGCGCCCAGCGAACCCATGCCGCGATAAGCCTTGTACGAACGACCCTGGAACAGTTCGATCTCGCCCGGCGCTTCTTCGGTACCGGCGAACATCGAACCCATCATGACGCAGGAAGCACCGGCCACGATGGCCTTGGACAGGTCACCGGAGAAACGGATGCCGCCGTCGGCGATCAACGGAACGCCAGTGCCTTCAAGGGCAGCGGCGACGTTGGCGATGGCACTGATTTGCGGCACGCCGACACCGGCGACGATACGGGTGGTGCAGATCGAGCCAGGGCCGATACCGACCTTGACGGCGTCAGCGCCGGCTTCGGCCAGGGCCTTGGCGGCAGCGCCGGTGGCGATGTTGCCGCCGATGACCTGCACTTCAGGGAAGTTCTGCTTGACCCAGCGAACGCGGTCGATCACGCCTTTGGAGTGACCGTGAGCGGTGTCGACCACCACCACGTCAACGCCGGCAGCGACCAGGGCTGCAACGCGGTCACCGGTGTCTTTACCGGTACCTACGGCTGCGCCGACGCGCAGACGACCTTGATCGTCCTTGCTGGCCAGCGGGTAAGCCTTGGCTTTCTCGATGTCGTTGACGGTCATCATGCCCTTGAGGGCGAATTTGTCGTCGACGATCAGCACGCGCTCGATGCGGTGCTTGTGCAGCAGCTCGCGAACATCGTTCTTGTCGGCGCCTTCCTTGACCGTGACCAGACGTTCTTTAGGCGTCATCACTTCACGGACGGTGGCTTCCAGGCGGTTCTCGAAACGCACGTCACGGGAAGTGACGATGCCGACCAGGTCGCCGTTGTGCAGCACCGGGACACCGGAGATGTTGTGCATGCGGGTCAGTTCGAACAACTCACGCACGGTAGCGTCGGCAACGATGGTGATCGGGTCCTTGACCACACCGGCTTCGTAACGCTTGACCTTGCGCACCTCGGCAGCTTGCTGCTCGATGGTCATGTTCTTGTGGATGATACCGATACCACCTTCCTGAGCCATGGCGATTGCCAGACGGGCTTCAGTGACGGTGTCCATGGCGGCGGAGACCAGTGGAATATTCAGCTCGATGCCACGGGTAAGGCGGGTCTTGAGACTGACTTCGTTAGGAAGCACCTCGGAATAACCGGGCACTAGGAGAATGTCGTCGAATGTCAGAGCTTCTTGGCTGATACGCAGCATCGCGGGGGCTCCCGAGCGGGAAAATGGAAGCGCGCCATTATAGTCAGACACCCCCTCGGGTTCAATGTAAAACTCTGTCTATTATCGAAGCAGTGATCAACGGGGTATCCACCGCCAAATAATCTGTAGGAGCGAGCCTGCTCGCGATGGTCGTTAACGATAACGCGGGGAGTCTGATTCCCCGCGGTGTTCTTGAGTCCATCGCGAGCAGGCTCGCTCCCACAAGATCATCAGAGTTCCACTTTCACCCAACTGACAGGCTGATCCAGCCAATCGGCGAATTCGTCGAGAAAGCCCTGCTTGAACCCGGCTTCGGCCCAGTTATTGAAGATGAAACCGAGGTTGGAGAAACCGCATTCCTGCAGGAACAGGAAGCCGTTGATGTCGTCTTCATGCCCGCATTCCGGACACGTGAAGTTATCGGTACGCCCCGGCATCCAGTCTTCCAGGCTTTCGAACAGGGCTTCACCGACTTCCTTGCGACACTCGGCGCAGCCTGCTTCGCCAAGAAAACCCTTGGCTGGCGTATAGATGCAGCGCTTGGTGACGATCTCCAGACCATTGACCGCTTCGCCGAACGGCAGGGCCTCCGGGTGCAGGACCACATTGCGCGCGCCTTCGGCGATGGCGTAGCCCATGCGGTTGCCGGTGCGGCCACAGGTCGTCAGTTCTTCCTGAATGATGTTCTTGCGCACCAGCCAGCGCACGATCGCCCGCGCCCGGGGCTCGTGCACCGGCAGGGTGGAGATTTTCGGGACGATGATGCTTTGCGAATTCATGGGTACAGGCCTGGAGCTTTGATAAATGACCTGTAGGAGCGAGCCTGCTCGCGATGGTCGTAAACGATAACGCGGGGAGTCTGGTTCCCCGCGGCGTTCTAAAGTCCATCGCGAGCAGGCTCGCTCCTACAGGTAAAGCAATGGCGCGATGCCCATAGAAGTTATAGGCCCGCCACAGAGGTTTTTACAGCTCGACGACAACCGCCTGCGAAGCACGGGTCGCCTTGGCGCGGGCGGCTTCGATCGACTCGTCGCGCGCCAGGGCCACGCCCATGCGGCGCTGGCCGTTGACTTCAGGCTTGCCGAACAGGCGCAGCGCGGTATCCGGCTCGCTCAGGGCAGCACCCAGGTTGGCGAACGCGGTCTGGGTCGACTGCCCTTCTACCAGAATCACCGCCGAGGCCGATGGCCCGAATTGACGGATCAATGGGATCGGCAGACCGAGAATGGCCCGTGCGTGCAGGGCAAACTGCGACAGGTCCTGGGAAATCAGGGTCACCAGACCGGTGTCATGTGGGCGCGGCGAGACTTCGCTGAACCATACCTGATCGCCCTTGATGAACAGCTCGACGCCGAACAGACCACGGCCACCCAGGGCTTCGGTCACGGCTTTGGCAACACGTTCGGATTCAGCCAGGGCAATCGGGCTCATGGCTTGTGGCTGCCACGATTCCTGATAGTCACCTTTCTCCTGACGGTGGCCGACCGGCGCGCAGAAGGTGGTACCGCCAACGTGGCGCACGGTCAGCAGGGTGATTTCGTAGTCGAAATCGATGAAGCCTTCGATGATCACCCGGCCTTTACCGGCACGACCACCTTCTTGGGCGTAGTCCCAGGCTTTCTGCACGTCATCGACGCTGCGCAGCAGGCTCTGGCCCTTGCCCGAGGAACTCATGACCGGCTTGACCACGCACGGGAAACCGAGGTCTTCGACGGCCTTGCTGTAGTCCTCGAAGGTGTCGGCGAAGTGGTACGGCGAGGTCGGCAGGTCCAGCTCTTCGGCGGCCAGGCGACGGATGCCTTCGCGGTTCATGGTCAGCTGCGCGGCGCGGGCGGTCGGAATCACGGTGAAGCCTTCGGCCTCCAGCTCCACCAGAGTCGCGGTGGCGATGGCTTCGATTTCCGGCACGATGAAGTGTGGCTTCTCGGCTTCGATCACGGCACGCAGGGCAGCGCCATCAAGCATGTTGATCACGTGGCTGCGGTGCGCCACCTGCATGGCCGGCGCGTTGGCGTAGCGATCCACGGCAATCACTTCAACGCCCAGGCGTTGCAGCTCGATCACCACTTCCTTGCCCAACTCGCCACAGCCACACATCAATACGCGGGTCGCGGTGGGCGACAATGGAGTTCCGATACGGGTCATCTGAAGGTCCTCAAGAAGCGGATCATCGAGGGAAGCGCGCTTCCCATGGGGAGAAAGCGCGGCATTTTACATGAACTTCAGCTGACGACAGCCTGTTTGCGCAGGCGCCACGCCATGATCAGCCACACGGCGGTGACGCCGGCGAATTTCGAGCCCAGGGCGGTGAGGATCACTCCCGGTGTCAGTGCGTCGATCATGCCGAAAAAGATAAAGGTATCGAGGGGAATGCTCAGGGCCGAACTTATCCACAGGCGATCATGCAGCGGGCGCTTGGTGATGCTGAATACCAGCCAGTCGATGCACTCGGAAACCGCGAAGGCCGTGGCGCTGGCAAGGGCGATGGACGGATCGGAGGTGACATAGGACAACACCAGCGCCACCAGCATCGCCACGAGAGCGCCATGCCCGAACCGGGCTTGCACCATGTCGCGCAGGATAAATACCAGACCGCCCCAGGCCGACCAGATAATGTCCAGGTGTGGCGCGGTGGAGAAGGCAAAGTTGATCAGCACGACGCTGCTGATGTAGGCGATCAGGAAGAACATGAGCGGGAAATACCTGGCAATTTGACGCACACAATACTGTAGGAGCGAGCCTGCTCGCGATGGTCGTTAACGATAACGCGGGAAATCTGGTTCCCCGCGGCATTCTTGAGTCCATCGCGAGCAGGCTCGCTCCTACAACCGCGGTTTTGCCCCGATCATCCATACAAGCCCACTGGCCTTGGCCCGCTCATGACACAACCCCAGCACCTTGCGCCGCTCGTCGTTGTCCATGCGGCTCCAGCGGGTAATCTCCTCCACCGTGCGTTGGCAACCGGTGCAGATATCGTCGTCGTCCAGCGCACAGATATTCACGCAGGGCGATGCCACCGGGCGTTCGGTGGCGGTCATTGTTCCTGCTCGGCCAGGTCGCGGGCATAACGCTGTGAGTTGTGCACGTAGTGAGCCGCGCTGGCCTCCAGCATCTTGATTTGCTGCTCGGTCAATTCACGCACCACTTTGCCGGGCGAGCCCATGACCAGCGATCCGTCCGGAATCTCCTTGCCTTCGCCGATCAGCGAATTGGCGCCGATGATGCAGTTCTTGCCGATCTTCGCGCCATTGAGAATCACCGCGTTGATACCGATCAGGCTGTTATCGCCCACGGTGCAGCCGTGGAGCATGGCGTTGTGGCCAATGGTCACGCCGGTGCCGATGGTCAGCGGGTAGCCCATGTCGGTGTGCATCACGGTGCCGTCCTGGACGTTACTGTTCTTGCCGATCAGGATCAGCTCGTTATCGCCGCGCAGTACGGCGTTGAACCAGACGTTGGCGCCTTCTTCCAGCTTGACCTTGCCCACCAGCACGGCATTGGGGGCGACCCAGCTCTGTGGATGGGTTTCGACGCGGGCGTCGCCCAGGCGGTATTTCATTGTTGTATTCCTCAAGGCTCAGGCAGGCTTTTTCAGCAAAATCCGGATTCAGGCCATTCGAATGATGGCTTCAGATATTGATAAAGCTTTTGGGAGGTTGGTGCAGGCTGATTTTGGCGTCATACAGCAGGTTGATCAACTCGACGATCATGATCGCCGTCAGCCCCCAGATCTTGTATTCACCAAAGCGATAGCTCGGCACATACCAACTGCGGCCCTGATAATCGATACGATGGGTATGTTCGCGGGGGTCTTTGCGGAAGAATTCCAGGGGCACGCTGAACACCGCGGCAATCTCGGCATCGTTGGCCCGGTATTCGACAAAATCCGGAATCACCCCGACATAGGGCGTGACCTTGATGCCATGCAGGCTGATCAGCGGGCTGAGCGGTCCGATTACCTCGACCAGCCCCGGCGGCAGGCCGATCTCTTCCTCGGCTTCACGCAGGGCGGTGAAAATCAGATCGGGGTCTTCCGGGTCACGGCGCCCGCCGGGGAAGGCGACTTCGCCGCCATGGGTCGACAGGCCGCTGGCGCGCAAGGTCAACACCAGCTCAGGCTCGTCACTGCGAGTGATGGGCACCAGCACCGCGGCTTCGGGAAAACGACGGTCGGTCTCCAGCGTGCGTGGAGTGTGGTTACTAACCCGATGCAGTAGCTCGTCCAGCATGAGTGTTCTCGATCTGTGCCTTACCCGGCATCATGCACCAATCGCTGCGGTCGCCCAACCCCCGCAACAGCCCCATGTCGCGAAACGACAACTTGCCGACAGACACCGCCGCACGCCAAGATAGGCCCAGCATTCAGGAACCCCAGCATGAAATTTTGCAGCCAGTGCGGTAACCCGGTAACCCAACGCATTCCCGAAGGCGATTCACGCCTGCGTTTTGTCTGCGACAGTTGTCAGGCCATTCACTATCAGAACCCCAACATCGTCGCCGGCTGCGTGGCGACCTGGGGCACCCAGGTGTTGTTGTGCCGGCGGGCCATCGAGCCACGCCGCGGTTACTGGACCCTGCCCGCCGGTTTCATGGAGAACGGCGAGACCATCGAGCAGGCGGCCATTCGCGAAACCGCCGAAGAAGCCTGCGCCCGGGTGCGCAACCTGAGCATCTATACCCTGATCGACGTGCCACACATCAGCCAGGTGCATGTGTTCTTCCGTGCCGAGCTGGCGGACCTGGATTTTTCTGCCGGCCCCGAGAGCCTGGAAGTGCAACTATTCGACGAAGCGGACATTCCATGGGATGAGCTGGCTTTCCGCACAGTGGGCCGTACCTTAGAATGCTTCTTCGCTGACCGGCGGACCGAGGTCTATCCCGTACGGTCTGAATCGATCCCTCCGCTTGCTCAGCCTGCCAACTAAAAAACATCTATAAATAAATAGTCGCGACACCTCCTGGGGAATCGTTTCAATGCGCTGGTTGCTTGCCCTGTTCTGCTTGTCGTTCATCACGGTGTCCCAGGCTTCTGCCGTGGAAACCCTGAACGGCAAGGTCATCGAGAAAATCCTGGTTCTCAAGTCTTCCCATCAATTGCAATTGATCAATGACGGCAAGCCGCTCAAGACCTATCGCATTTCCCTGGGCAAGCGCCCCAAGGGCCCGAAGCTGATGGAAGGCGACAAACGCACCCCGGAAGGCTTCTATTGGGTCGACTGGCGCAAGGTCAGTGATAAATTCAACCTGGCGATGCACATTTCCTACCCGAACATCAGCGACTCGGCCCGCGCACGCCGTGAAGGCGTCGAGCCCGGCGGCATGATCATGATCCACGGCACCCCGGACACCGAAGACACCCCGGAAGACCTGTTCCACACCCTGGACTGGACCGACGGCTGCATCGCCATGCGCAACATGGACATGCGCGAAGTCTGGAACCTGGTGCCGGACGGCACGATGATCGAAATTCGCCCGTAATTCCCCACGACCATTGGTCGGCATCAAAAAATAAACTCAAAAGATCGCAGCCTGCGGCGGCGCCTACAGAGGTGATACCACTCCCTCCTGTAGAGGCCGTCGCAGGCTGCGATTTTTGCGCCTGAACGCCCCTCCTTTAATACCACTTGATAGCAACCTCCCTCCCGATGGCAGCAGCCCACGCGCCTTCCTGCACCTGCAGCCCTGCACTGGCGTTGACATGGTATTCAAGTGGTATTAGGTTTCGCCCCACAACCGAGCGACAACAATCCCACATCCGCATCGGACAATGCCTACATGAATGACCTACAGGCCCTGCGCCCCGACGACACCCAACCCACGCCGCTGTACCTGCAACTGGCACGCAATCTGGAAGCGGCGATCCATGCCGGCCAGTGGAAAGCCGAACAGGCCATGCCCTCGGAGCGCAATCTGAGCGAAACCCTGGGCATCTCCCGCGTCACCGCCCGCAAGGCGCTGGAAGTGTTGTTCGAACAAGGCCTGATCCGTCGTAACCAGGGCTCCGGCACCTTCATCACGCCGCGCCTTGAACAACCGTTGTCGCGCCTTTCCGGCTTCAGTGAAATGCTCCGTCTCAAGGGTTTCGTGCCCAGCTCACAATGGCTGGAGCGAGAAATCACCCTGCCGACCCACGAAGAACTGATCCGCCTCGGCCTGTCGCCCAACGACAAAGTTGCGCGCCTCAAACGCCTGCGCAAGGCCGACGACACGGTCATGGCCATCGAGATGAGCACCCTGCCCGCCTCGATCATTGCCAAGCCGCAAATGGTCGGCGACTCCCTCTACGAATTCCTCGACGGCATCGGCAAACCGATTGTCCGCGCCTTGCAGCATATCCAGGCGATCAACGCCTCGGACGAATTCGCCGCGCTGGTCGGCATCGCCCCCGGCACCGCGATGCTGCTGATGACCCGTGTCGGCTACCTGGAGGACAACACGCCCATCGAAGTCACCGATACCTATTGCCGCAACGACTACTACGACTTTGTGGCAGAACTTCGCCGCTAGAACGCTGCACCGCGAAACCGCCAAACCAGAGAACCGATCATGTCCGAAGACAACATCCTCACCGCCCACGGCTGGGTTCGCGGCCGACTGGTCCACGCACACGGCAAAGTCGTGTCGATCGAAGGCGTGCCCTGCGATCCGGCGGACAACGATCTGCCGTACCTGCTGCCGGGTTTCATCGACCTGCACGTTCACGGTGGCGGTGGCAAAGACATCATGGAAGGCACGCAGGCCTTCGAAACCATCACCAAAACCCATGTACGCTTCGGCACCACCTCGCTGCTGGCCACCACCATGACCGCACCGAGCGAAGAGATTTCCAGCGTACTCAAAGCCGTCGGTGAATTCTGTGAGCAGCGGTCCAAGGGCTGCGCCCGGGTGCTCGGCGTGCACCTTGAAGGCCCGTACATCAACCCCGGCAAGCTCGGCGCGCAACCGAACTTCGCTCACACGGCGCTAATGGCCGAAGTCGAAGCGTACCTGGCGCTCGCCCCGATCCGGGTGATTACCATTGCTCCGGAAATCGCCGGTCACGATGCCTTGATCCGTGACCTCAGCGGTCGCGGCATCCGCATGCAGATCGGCCACACCCTGGGCAGTTACGAGGAAGGCGTCGCCGCGCTGGAGGCCGGCGCCAGCAGTTTCACCCACCTCTACAACGCCATGAGCCCGCTGCATCACCGTGAGCCGGGGATCGTCGGTGCCGCACTGGCCCACGCCAAGTACGCGGAACTGATCCCGGACTTGCTGCACGTGCACCCCGGCGCCATCCGCGTGGCCCTGCGCTCGATCCCGTGCCTGTATTGCGTCACCGACTCGACCGCCGCCGCTGGCATGCCCGATGGCGAATACAAACTCGGCAGCCACACCGTGACCAAATGCCTGGGCGGCGTGCGCCTGCCCGACGGCACCTTGGCCGGCAGCACCCTGACCATGGATCAGGCCCTGCGCAACCTGGTGAAAATCGGCCTGCCCATCGCCGAAGCCTCCCAGCGCCTGTCGCAATTCCCCGCCGATTACCTCGGCATCACCGAACGCGGGCGCCTGCAACCCGGGGCCTGGGCCGACTGCGTGCGGCTGGATCGCTCACTGAAACTGACCGCCGTCATGGTCGAAGGAGAAGACATTGACTTCAAAAATGCTTGAAGAGGCGCTGTCCTCGTTCGAGGCCGTGCAAGCCCAATTGCAGCATCTCGACCCGCAGATGATCGAGATTGCCGGACGCCTGCGCCGTCAGCCGCCGCAAGTGGCCATGACCGTGGCACGCGGCAGCTCCGACCACGCCGCCAGCTACTTCGCCTACCTGACCATGCAACTGCTGGGCATCCCGGTGGCGTCGTTGCCGATGTCGGTGGTGACCATGCAGCAGGCGCCGCTGAAGGTCAGCGGCCAGGTGGCATTCGCCTTCTCGCAATCGGGGCAAAGCCCGGACCTGGTCAACAGCCTGCGTCTGTTGCGCAAGCGCGGTGCCTTGAGCATATCGCTGGTCAATGCCGAAGACTCACCGCTGGAAGCCGCCTGCGAATTCAGCCTGCCATTGTGTGCCGGCACCGAAAGCAGTGTTGCCGCGACCAAGAGCTTCATCGCCACCCTCAGCGCCAGCGCCCGATTGATTGGCCACTGGAAAGAAGACGCCGAACTGCTCGAGGCCGGTTCTGCCTTGCCTGATGGCCTGCGCGATGCCGCGCAACAGGACTGGAGCCTGGCCATCGACGCCTTGCGCGATTGCGAGCGGCTAATGGTGATCGGCCGTGGCGCCGGTTTCGCCATCGCCCAGGAAGCGGCACTCAAGTTCAAGGAGACCTCGGCGATCCAGGCCGAAGCCTTCAGCAGCGCCGAAGTCCGTCACGGTCCGATGGCCTTGATCGGCGACAGCTACCCGCTGCTGGTGTTTGCCCCACGGGGTGCCGAACAGGCCGGTTTGCTGAGCCTGGCCGCCGACATGCGCCAACGCGGTGCCCGTGTCCTGCTGGCCGCACCGGATGACGTACTCGAACGCGACCTGACCCTGACCCGCGCCGAACACCCCGCCCTCGACCCGATTCTGGCGATCCAGAGTTTCTACGTGATGGCCGCCGGCCTGGCCGTAGCCCGAGGCATGGACCCGGACCAACCGCGGCACCTGAGCAAAGTCACTCGTACGCACTGAACGCCCCCCTGTAGGAGCGAGCTTGCTCGCGATGGACGTCAACGATGACGCGTTCTTCCTGAATGCACGCGTTGTTCTCAGGTTCTTCGCGAGCAAGCTCGCCCCTACAGAGAAGCACGTTGATCCGAACTGCATTTTTTATGAGACCGAGCCATGCATAACAACAATAAAGAGCTGACTTTAAGCGCCCCGCTCAGCGGCCCGGTGCTCACGCTCGCCAAAGTCCCGGACCCGGTGTTTGCCAGCGGCGCCATGGGTGACGGCATCGCCATCGACCCGCTCAACGACACGCTCCACGCCCCCTGCGCCGGCGTAGTGGTGCATGTCGCCCGCACCGGTCACGCGGTAACCCTGCGTGCCGACAACGGCGCGGAATTGCTCCTGCACCTGGGCCTCGACACGGTCGAATTGCAGGGCCAGGGTTTTTCGATGCTGGTCAAGGAAGGCGCGCGTGTCACTAATGGCCAGCCGCTGCTGCGCTACGACCTGGACAAGGTCGCGCAACAGTGCAAGAGCCTGGTCAGCCTGTTGATCCTCACCAACAGCCAGGACTTCCAGGCACGGCCCATCACGTTGAAATCGGTGAAAGTGGGCGAGCCGCTGCTGCACATCATTCGTCGACAGACGTCGAGCGCGCAGGTCGATGCCGAGTTTGTCGGCGTCGAGATTGTCGGCCATGTGCGCATTGCTCACCGTGGCGGTCTGCATGCGCGGCCGGCTGCGTTGATCCGCCAGACCGCGCAGGGTTTCAAAAGCAAATCGCAGCTGCATTTCGCCGGCAAGTCGGCCACCTGCGACAGCCTGATCGGCCTGATGGGGCTGGCCGTCGGCGAGCAGGCGCAAGTCCAGGTCAGTTGCCAGGGCCCGGACGCCGAAGCGGCGCTGCAAGCCTTGTTGACCGCGCTATCCACAGCCCTGGCCGAAGACAGACACGCCGCCGCGCCAGCCACGATGGCCCAACGCAATCGCCCCGTCGAAGCCGGTGTATTGCAGGGTGTCTGCGCGGCGCCCGGCCTGGTCGGCGGGCCGCTGTTTCGCCTGAATGCGATCAGCCTGCCAGTGGATGCCGGCCATCATGATCAGCAGCAACAACGGCAGGTTCTGGATGCGGCACTGAATCAGGTGCGCAGCGAAATCGAACACACGCTGGCCCAGGCAAAAAAACACAAGGACACTGCGGAGGAGGCGATTTTCGCCGCACACCTGGCGCTGCTCGAAGACCCGGCCTTGCTAGACGCCGCCAATCAATCCGTCGCCCAGGGCACGGCCGCGACTCACGCCTGGAGCCAGGCCATCGACGTGCAATGCGAGGTCCTCCAACAAACCGGCAGCACGCTGCTGGCCGAACGCGCCAACGACCTGCGCGACCTCAAGCAACGGGTGCTGCGCGTATTGCTCGGCGATACCTGGCATTACGACGTACCGGCCGGCGCCATCGTCGCCGCCCATGAACTGACACCCTCCGATTTGCTCCAACTGAGCCAGCAAGGCGTCGCCGGGCTGTGCATGGCCGAAGGCGGCGCGACCTCCCACGTGGCGATTCTGGCCCGGGGCAAAGGCCTGCCGTGCATGGTCGCACTGGGCTCGACCTTGCTTGATCAGCAGCAGGGGCAAGCGGTAGTGCTGGACGCCGATGGCGGCCGTCTCGAACTGACACCCAGTACACAGCGCCTGGCCGATGTGCGCCAGTTGCAGCAACAACAGCAACAACGCCGGGCCGAACAACAGGCCCAGGCGCATACGCCCGCGCTGACCAGCGACGGCCTGCGCATCGAAGTCGCCGCCAATGTGGCCTCCAGCACGGAGGCGGCAGACGCTTTGGCCAATGGCGCCGACGGCGTCGGTTTGCTGCGCACCGAGTTTCTCTTCGTCGACCGCCACACCGCCCCGGACGAACAGGAACAACACCACGCCTATCAGGCCGTGCTCGATGCCATGGGCGACAAGTCGGTGATCATCCGCACCATCGACGTCGGTGGCGACAAGCAACTGGACTACCTGCCACTGCCCGCAGAAGCCAATCCGGTGCTCGGCCTGCGCGGCATTCGCCTGGCCCAGGTTCGCCCCGAACTGCTCGACCAGCAACTGCGCGCGCTGCTGCACCTCAACCCGTTGTCACGCTGCCGGATCCTGCTGCCGATGATCACCGAAGTCGATGAGCTGCTGCACATCCGCCAGCGCCTCGACGCCTTGTGCGGTGAACTCGGCCTGGCGCAACGCCCGGAGCTGGGCGTGATGATTGAAGTGCCGGCCGCCGCGCTGCTGGCCGAACAACTGGCCGAGCATGCGGACTTCCTGTCCATCGGCACCAACGACCTGTCGCAATACACCCTGGCCATGGACCGCGACCATGCCGGTCTCGCCGCGCGCGTCGATGCGCTGCACCCGGCCCTGTTGCGATTGATCGCCCAGACCTGCGCCGGTGCGGCGCAGCACAACCGTTGGGTGGGCGTGTGCGGCGCACTGGCGTCCGATCCATTGGCCACGCCGGTGTTGATCGGCCTGGGGGTCAGCGAGTTGTCGGTGAGCCCGGTACAGATCGGTGAAATCAAGGACCGCGTGCGTCATCTCGACGCCAGCGAATGCCGGCGCATCAGCCAGGGCCTGCTCAAGCTGAGCAGCGCCAGCGCGGTGCGTCATGCCTGTCATCAGCATTGGCCTCTGAGCTAAAGAACAACAAGAATCCACGGAGAAGCGCCATGTACCAACTTTTCATTGAAGGCCTGCAGCGCCTTGGCCGCGCGCTGATGTTGCCGATCGCGATCCTGCCGATTGCCGGCCTGTTGCTGCGCCTGGGCGATACCGACCTGCTGAACATCGCGATCATCCACGATGCCGGCCAAGTGATCTTCGCCAACCTGGCGATGATCTTCGCCATCGGCATCGCGGTCGGTTTCGCCAAGGACAACAACGGTACGGCGGGCCTCGCCGGGGTGATTGGTTACCTGGTCATGATCGCCACGCTCAAGGTGCTCGATCCGAGCATCAACATGGGCATGCTCGCCGGGATCGTCAGCGGTCTCATGGCCGGCGCGCTGTACAACCGTTTCAAGGACATCAAGCTGCCGGAGTACCTCGCGTTCTTCGGTGGCCGACGCTTCGTGCCGATTGTCACCGGGTTCGCCGCCGTCGGTTTGGGTGTCGTCTTCGGCTACATCTGGCCGCCGATCCAGCACGGCATCAACAGCTTCGGTACGTTGATGATGGAAAGCGGCAGCTTCGGTGCGTTCATCTTCGGCGTGTTCAACCGCCTGCTGATCGTCACCGGCCTGCACCATATCCTCAACAACATGGCGTGGTTCGTGTTCGGCAACTTCACCGATCCCACCACCGGCGCACTGGTGACCGGCGACCTGTCGCGCTACTTCGCCGGCGATCCGAAGGGCGGCCAGTTCATGACCGGCATGTTCCCGATGATGATCTTCGGCCTGCCCGCCGCCTGCCTGGCGATGTACCGCAACGCCCTGCCGGAACGCCGCAAGATCATGGGCGGGATCTTCTTGTCGATGGCACTGACCGCGTTCCTGACCGGCGTGACCGAGCCGATCGAATTCGCCTTCATGTTCCTTGCGCCGCTGCTGTTTGTGCTGCATGCGTTGCTGACTGGCCTGTCGATGGCCATCACCAATGCGCTGAACATCCATTTGGGCTTCACCTTTTCCGGCGGCTTCATCGACATGGTCCTCGGCTGGGGCAAGTCCACCAACGGCTGGCTGGTGTTCCCGGTGGGCCTGGCGTATGCCGTTATCTATTACGTGGTGTTCGATTTCTGTATCCGCCGCTTCGACCTGAAGACACCGGGCCGCGAAACCAACGCTGCCGCCCCGCAGGTTGCGGTGGCCGACAATGAACGCGCCGGGGCTTACATCAAGGCCCTGGGCGGTGCCGGGAACCTGATCACCGTCGGTGCTTGCACCACGCGCTTGCGCCTGGACATGGTGGATCGCAACAAGGCTTCGGATACCGATCTCAAGGCGCTCGGCGCCATGGCCGTGGTGCGTCCGGGCAAGGGCGGGAGTTTGCAGGTGGTGGTCGGGCCGATGGCTGATGCCATTGCCGATGAGATTCGCCTGGCGATGCCGGCGCTGGGTCGCGCCATCGTGTCGTCGCCAGCCGCAGAAGTCGACGCGCCGAAACCTGCCGCCGTGGCGACACCCGAGGCCCAGCAATGGCTCAATGCCCTGGGTGGTGGCGACAATGTGCTGCAACTCGATTGCATCGCCATGACCCGCATCCGCCTGCAACTGGCCGATGGCAAAGGCTTGTCGGAATGTGGTTTGAAAGCGCTGGGTTGCCAGGGTGTGAGTCAGCTGGAAGGCGGCATCTGGCATCTGTTGATCGGCGACAAGGCACCGAGCCTGAGTGATGCGTTGGAAGTGTTGGTCAATCGCAGCGAGGTGAGTGCGAAGGTTTAAATCTTCGGTGCCTGACAGGCCACCATCGCTGGCAAGCCAGCTCCTACAGAAAACATGCGTGTTGTCAGAGCTTGCACCCAACCCTGTAGGAGCTGGCTTGCCAGCGATGAGGTCCTGACTATCACCACACAATCTCCAGGCCACAAAAAACCCGCAGAAATCTCTTTCAGCGGGTTTCTCATTTCAGCAGCCAGAGAATCAGAAATCCTCCAGCCGCCACACTTCATAAGCCGGCGTCTCGTAGGGATGGCTCTGTTTCAGAGCCGCCACCACAGAGCGAATCAACTCATCGGCCACCACAAGCTCGACCTTCCATTCCTCGACCTGCTCGACCTGCCCTGCCTCGCCAATGAACGGCTGACTGCCGTCCAGTGGGCGAAACTGACCAGTGCCAAGCACCTGCCACGCACAGTGGTCATAGTCACCGATTCGACCGCCACCGGCGGCGAATACGGCGATTTTCACGTCTTCGACGTGACTCGTTGGAACAAAGAAGCTGAGCTTGTACACGGCTATCAGTTAACCCGTTCTTAGTTCACCCAGACGCGAGCATTACGGAACATGCGCATCAGCGGTGCATCTTCGTTCCAGTCGTCCGAACGCCACGAGTTCTGCACGGCGCGGAACACGCGCTCCGGGTGCGGCATCATGATGGTCACGCGACCGTCGCGGCTAGTCAAACCGGTGATCCCGCGCGGCGAGCCGTTCGGGTTGGCCGGGTAGCTTTCGGTGACCTTGCCGTGGTTGTCGACGAAACGCATCGCCACGCAACCCGACAGGTCGGCTTCCAGCAATGCTTCTTCGCTGGCGAACTCGGCATGACCTTCGCCGTGGGCGATGGCGATCGGCATGCGCGAACCGGCCATGCCTTGCAGGAAGATCGAGTTCGACTCCTGGATCTGCACCATCGCTACACGGGCTTCGAACTGCTCGGAACGGTTACGCACGAAGTGCGGCCAGAACTCGCTGCCCGGGATCAGCTCGTGCAGGTTGGACATCATCTGGCAACCGTTGCACACGCCGAGGGTGAAGCTGTCGTTGCGTTCGAAGAAACCCTGGAACGCATCGCGGGCACGGCTGTTGAACAGTGCGGACTTGGCCCAGCCTTCACCGGCACCCAGTACGTCGCCGTAGGAGAAACCGCCGCAAGCGACCATGCCCTTGAACTCGTTCAGGTCGACACGGCCGGCCAGAATGTCGCTCATGTGCACGTCGATCGCGTTGAAACCGGCGCGGTCGAACGCGGCCGCCATTTCCACCTGGCCATTGACGCCCTGCTCACGCAGTACGGCAACCTGTGGGCGAATGCCTTTCTTGATGTAAGGCGCGGCGACGTCCTGGTTGATGTCGTAGCTCAGCTTGACGCTCAGACCCGGGTTGTCTTCTTCCAGCAGCACGTCGAACTCTTGCTCGGCGCAGTCGGCGTTGTCACGCAGACGCTGGATCTGGTAGCTGGTCTCGGCCCACTGACGTTGCAGCAGACGACGCTGGCCTTCGAACACGGTGTCACCATTGAAGGTGATGCTGATCTCGCCGTTGTTCATCGGCTGGCCGACCACCGATACGCAATCACCCAGACCGGCAGCGCTGAACTGCGCGAGGATGTCCGGGGTGGCGTCCTGGCGAACCTGGATCACGGCACCCAGCTCTTCGTTGAACAGGATCGCGGCGATGTCGGCCGAAGTTTCTGCCAGACCGTCGAGGTTCAGGCTCAGCCCGCAGTGACCGGCGAACGCCATCTCGACAACGCTGGTCAGCAGACCGCCGTCGGAACGGTCGTGGTAAGCCAGCAGGTGACCGTCGGCGTTGAGGCCCTGGATCACCGCGAAGAAGGCTTTCAGGTCTTCGGCGTCATCGACGTCCGGAGCCTGCTTGCCGAGCTTGCCGTGAACCTGGGCGAGGATCGAGGCCCCCATGCGGTTCTGGCCACGACCGAGGTCGATCAGGATCAGGTCGGTGGTGCCCTTGTCCATGCGCAGTTGCGGGGTCAGGGTCTGACGGATGTCAGTCACTGGCGCGAAACCGGTCACGATCAGGGACATTGGCGAAGTGACGGACTTGTCCACGCCTTCATCGTTCCAGCGCGTGGCCATGGACATCGAGTCCTTGCCCACCGGAATGGTGATGCCCAGCTCAGGGCACAGTTCCATGCCGACCGCTTTCACGGTGTCGTACAGACGCGCGTCTTCACCCGGGTGACCGGCCGCCGACATCCAGTTCGCCGACAACTTGATGTCGGAGATCTTGCCGATGCGCGAAGCGGCGATGTTGGTCAGGGTTTCGCCGATGGCCATGCGGCCCGACGCCGGGGCGTCCAGCAGTGCCAGCGGAGTACGCTCGCCCATGGCCATGGCTTCACCGGTGTAGACGTCGAAGCTGGTGGCGGTAACGGCAACGTCAGCCACCGGAACCTGCCAAGGGCCGACCATCTGGTCACGGGCCACGAGGCCGGTGATGGTGCGGTCGCCGATGGTGATCAGGAAGCTTTTGCTGGCCACGGCCGGGTGATGCAGGACGCGCTCGACGCAGTTGGCGATGTCGAGGGTCGACGGATCGAAATCGTCGCCCAGTTCATTTTCACGAACCACCGAACGGTGCATGCGTGGAGCCTTGCCCAGCAACACTTCCAGTGGCATGTCCACCGGGCTGTTGCCGAAGTGGCTGTCGGTCACGGTCAGCTGCGGTTCGGCAGTGGCTTCGCCGACCACGGCGAACGGGCAACGCTCGCGTTCGCAGATCGCCTTGAAGCGCTCGAAATCCGCCGGGCCGACCGCCAGAACGTAGCGCTCCTGGGATTCGTTGGACCAGATTTCGTGCGGGGCCATGCCCGGCTCGTCGTTTGGAATGTTGCGCAGTTCGAAACGGCCACCACGGTCGCCGTCGTTGACCAGTTCCGGGAAGGCGTTGGACAGACCGCCCGCACCCACGTCGTGGATGAAGCTGATCGGGTTCTTGTCACCCAGTTGCCAGCAACGGTCGATGACTTCCTGGCAGCGACGTTCCATCTCAGGGTTTTCGCGCTGTACAGAAGCGAAGTCCAGGTCTGCCGAGCTGGTGCCGGTGGCCATGGAGGAAGCCGCGCCGCCGCCCAGGCCGATCAGCATCGCCGGGCCGCCGAGCACGATCAGCTTGGAGCCGACCAGGATCTCGCCTTTCTTGACGTGCTCTTCACGGATGTTGCCCATGCCGCCCGCCAGCATGATCGGCTTGTGGTAACCGCGAACCTCGTCACCGTGCGGGGTGGTGATCGATTGTTCGAAGGTACGGAAGTAGCCGGTCAGGGCCGGACGACCGAATTCGTTGTTGAACGCAGCGCCGCCGAGCGGGCCTTCGATCATGATGTCCAGCGCGGTAACGATGCGCTCAGGCTTGCCGTATGGCACTTCCCATGGCTGTTCGAAGCCCGGGATCTGCAGGTTGGATACGGTGAAACCGGTCAGGCCAGCCTTCGGCTTGGCACCACGACCGGTCGCGCCTTCGTCGCGAATCTCGCCACCGGAACCAGTGGACGCGCCCGGGAACGGGGCAATCGCGGTCGGGTGGTTGTGGGTCTCGACCTTCATCAGGATGTGCACCGGCTCCTGCACCGCGCCGTACTGGCGGGTTTCCGGGTCCGGGAAGAAGCGACCGGCCACGGAGCCGACGATCACCGAAGCGTTGTCCTTATAAGCCGACAGGACACCTTCGCTGTGCATCTGATAGGTGTTCTTGATCATGCCGAACAGGCTTTTTTCCTGGCTCTGGCCGTCGATGTCCCAACTGGCGTTGAAGATCTTGTGACGGCAGTGCTCGGAGTTCGCCTGGGCGAACATCATCAGTTCGATGTCGTGCGGGTTGCGCTTCAAGCCGACGAAGGCGTTGACCAGGTAGTCGATCTCGTCTTCGGCCAGGGCCAGGCCCAGCTCGGTGTTGGCTTTTTCCAGCGCGGCACGACCGCCGCCCAACACGTCGATGGCGGTCAGGGGTTTCGGTTCGGCGTGGCTGAACAGGCCGGCGGCCTGTTCGAGGTTGCCCAGGACGATCTGGGTCATGCGGTCGTGCAGACCGTCGGCGATCAACTGGGCTTCAGCGTCACTGAACTGGCCGGCCACGTAGAACGCAATGCCGCGCTCCAGGCGCTGGATTTTCGCCAGGCCACAGTTGCGGGCGATGTCGCTGGCCTTGCTCGACCACGGCGAGATGGTGCCGAAACGTGGCAGCACCAGAAACAGACGACCGGTCGGTTCTTGTACCGGAACACTTGGACCGTACTTCAGAAGGCGCGCAAGCACCTGCTGTTCGTCGCCGTTCAGGACGCCGGTAACTTCGGCGAAGTGAGCGAATTCAGCATACAGGCCACTGACAGCCGGAACCTTTTGGCTCAGTTGCTCAAGGAGCTTGCTGTGGCGAAAGGCAGAAAGGGCAGGAGCGCCGCGCAGGATCAACATCTTCGGGACAGCCTCGGGAAGGGGTGTGCTTTGAGGCCGTGCATTCTAGCCTAAACAGGCCGCGACATCACCCGAAACGCTACGCACGGTTGCACTCGGGTGTCGATCTGTGTTTCTGCCTCGAAAGTCAGGTTAATCGGGCGTGTGATGACAGCTTATTTTTACTGTAACAAAATGCAGACAAGGCCCATTCCTGCGGGGTTTCGGTCGGTTTTGTGATCTCTAGCAGACAACCCCCTCGCTGTCGAGATATGGCGCCCGTGGTCCTTTGCGTATACTGCGCAGATGTTTTCCCCAACGGCTTTGCGTCCGCGGTACGCCAAATGGCTGATCGCAACCGGACTCTTCCTGATGCTCGGTGGCTGTGTTGATAAACCCAACACGCTTGAGCGCGTAAAGGAGGATGGTGTGCTGCGGGTGGTTACCCGAAACAGCCCCGCCACCTATTTTCAGGATCGCAACGGTGAAACCGGCTTCGAATACGAGCTGGTGAAGCGCTTCGCCGACGATCTGGGGGTCGAGCTCAAGATCGAGACCGCCGACAACCTCGACGACCTGTTCAACCAGGTAGGCAAGCCCAACGGCCCGGTGCTGGCGGCTGCCGGCCTGGTCAGCAGCGAAGAACGCAAGCAGCAGGTGCGCTTCTCGCACTCCTATCTGGAAGTCACCCCGCAGGTCATCTACCGCAACGGCCAGTCACGGCCGACCGATGCGAAGGATCTGGTGGGCAAGAAAATCATGGTGCTCAAGGGCAGCACCCACGCCGAACAACTGGCGCAGCTGAAACAGAAATTTCCTGGCATCGAATACGAAGAGTCAGACGCAGTCGAGGTCGTCGATCTCCTGCGCATGGTGGATGAAGGTCAGATCGACCTGACCCTGGTCGACTCCAACGAAGTGGCGATGAACCAGGTGTACTTCACCAACATCCGGGTCGCCTTCGATCTCGGCGACGCCAGCAACCAGAGCTGGGCCGTTGCGCCGGGCGACGACAACAGCCTGCTCAACGAAATCAACGAATACCTCGACAAGGTCAAGAAAAACGGCACCCTGCAACGCCTCAAGGACCGCTATTACGGGCATGTCGACGTCCTCGGCTACATGGGCGCAACCACGTTCGCCCAGCACTTGCAGCAACGCCTGCCCAAGTACGAACAGCACTTCAAGTCGTACGCCAAGAAAGAGAAAGTCGACTGGCGGCTGCTGGCGGCCATCGGCTACCAGGAGTCGCTGTGGCAGCCGGCCGTCACGTCAAAGACCGGCGTGCGCGGCCTGATGATGCTGACCCAGAACACCGCGCAGGCCATGGGTGTGTCCAACCGCCTGGACCCCAAACAGAGCATCATGGGCGGCGCCAAGTACCTGGCCTATATGAAAGACCAGCTCGACGATTCGATTCAGGAACCGGACCGTACCTGGTTTGCCCTGGCAGCCTATAACGTCGGCAGCGGTCACCTGGATGACGCGCGCAAACTGGCGGCCAAGGAAGGGTTGAACCCGAACAAATGGCTGGATGTGAAGAAAATCCTGCCGCGTCTGTCGGAAAAGAAGTGGTACAGCAAGACCCGTTACGGCTACGCCCGTGGCGGCGAACCGGTGCACTTCGTGGCGAACATCCGTCGCTACTACGACATCCTGACCTGGGTCACGCAGCCGCAGCTTGAAGGCGATCAGGTCGCCGAAGGCAAACTGCTTGTGCCGGGGATCGACAAGAGCAAGCCAGCGCAAGAGCCTGCGCCGCTCTAACTCCTTGGCGTCTTCAAGATCGCCATCGCTGGCAAGCCAGCTCCTACAGGGTCTCGCATGATTCTGTAGGAGCTGGCTTGCCAGCGATGGTAGCGCCGCCGATGTCAGCCCTTGAGCGCCGCCGCCAAAATCAGCGCCTTCATCTCCGAAACTGCCGACTTGAAGCCAACGAACAATGCGTGGGCCACCAGCGCATGGCCGATGTTCAGCTCGTTGATACCCTTGATCGCCGCCACGGCTTCAACATTGTGATAGTGCAGGCCATGGCCGGCATTGACAATCAGGCCCTGGGCCAGGCCAAAGGCCACGCCATCGGCCACGCGCTTGAGTTCTTCAGCGACTTCGGTCGGCGTCTCGGCATCGGCGTAACGACCGGTGTGCAGCTCGATGGCCGGCGCACCCACGCGACGGGAGGCTTCGATCTGGCGTTCATCGGCGTCAATGAACAGCGACACTTCAGAACCGATTTTCGACAGCCGCTCAACCGCCGCCTTGACCCGCGCTTCCTGCCCCGCCACGTCCAGGCCACCTTCGGTGGTCAGTTCCTGACGGGTTTCCGGCACCAGGCAAATGTGCGCCGGGCGAATGAGCTCGGCGAACTGCATCATTTCTTCGGTGACGCCCATTTCGAAGTTCATGCGGGTTTGCAGCACGTCCTTGAGCAGCAGCACGTCGCGTTCCTGAATGTGCCGACGGTCTTCGCGCAGGTGCACGGTGATGCCGTCAGCGCCCGCCTCTTCCGCATCCAGTGCTGCCTTGACCGGGTCCGGGTAACGGGTGCCCCGGGCCTGACGCAGGGTGGCAACGTGGTCGATGTTCACGCCAAGAAGAATACGGGTGCTGGTGGTCACGGAAAACGCTCCAGAAGAAGAGAAAGTTCGGTGCACAGCATACATGGGGAATTTACGGTTTTCGAAACAACTCGCGGGAAACCAACGGCCGACCCCCGAGATGCACCGCCAGCGCCTGACGCATCAAGCGCTTGGCAGCTGACAGCGCGCCGGGTGCGGACCAGTCGGCATCGGCCATGGCCGCCAGTTCAGCGCCATTGAACAGCCCCGGTTGCAGCAGGTAGACACGTTCAAGCCCCGCATCCACTTGCAAACGGTAGAGGCCGTCCGGCGCAATCGGCTCATCATGGATATCGACGCTCAGGGAAAAGCCGTAACCCAGGTCATCCAGCAAGCGCCACTCGAAGGAGCGCAGCAAGGGCTCCAGTGGCCGACCTTCGGCCAGGGCGAGCAAAGTGGCGGCGTAGTGATCGAACACAGCGGGGTGCGGATCTTCGGCGGGCAACAGGCGAATCAGCAACTCATTGAGGTAAAGGCCACTGAACAGCGCCTCGCCATTGAGCCAGGTGGAAACACCGGCACTTTCCATGCGCCCGACATTCTTCAACTCGCCCTTGCCCCGAAACTCCACTTCCAGCGGCACGAATGGCCGCGCCAGCGTCCCGGCCTTGCCCCGCGCACTGCGCAACACCGCCCGCAAACGCCCTTGCGGCGTCAGGAAATCCACCAGCGCACTGTTTTCGCGGTAGGCGCGGGAGTGCAGGACGTAGGCGGGTTGGGGGATGGGTTGGGACATGGAGCTCTCAATGACCTGTAGGAGCGAGCTTGCTCGCGATGGTGGATAACGATAACGCGGGCTTTCTGAATGAACGCGGCGCTTTCAAGTCCATCGCGAGCAGGCTCGCTCCTACAGGGGGGGCTGCGGTGTATTACAAGTCGCCGTAACCCAACGAACGCAACGCACGCTCGTCATCGGACCAGCCACCCTTAACCTTGACCCACAGGTTAAGCATGATCTTGGAGTCGAACAGCAGCTCCATGTCCTTGCGCGCTTCGGTGCCGATGCGCTTGATGCGCTCGCCCTTGTCGCCAATGATGATTTTCTTCTGGCCGTCACGCTCGACGAGGATCAAGGCATGGATGTGCAAGGTCTTGCCCTGCTGCTTGAATTCTTCGATTTCAACGGTGATCTGGTACGGCAGCTCGGCGCCCATCTGGCGCATGATTTTCTCGCGCACCAGCTCGGCGGCGAGGAAGCGGCTGCTGCGGTCGGTGATCTGGTCTTCCGGGAAGAAGTGGTCGTTTTCCGGCAGGTGCTCGGCAATCACGCGTTCCAGCGCATCGAGGTTGTGCCCGTGCTGCGCAGAAATCGGGATGATCTGCGCATTCGGCAGCTGCTCCTGCAACCAGCTCAGGTGCGGCATCAGCTCGGCTTTGTCTTCGATGCGATCGGTCTTGTTCAGCGCCACGATCAGTGGGCCGGTCACGTACTGGACGCGCTCGAGAACCATCTGGTCCTCTTCGGTCCACTTGGTGCGGTCGACCACGAAGATCACCACGTCGACGTCTTTCAACGCCGCCGAAGCGGTCTTGTTCATGTAGCGGTTCAGGGCCTTCTCGCCACCCTTGTGCATACCAGGGGTGTCGACGTAGATCGCCTGCACATCACCCTCGGTCTTGATGCCGAGCATGTTGTGACGGGTAGTTTGCGGTTTGCGCGAGGTGATCGCCAGCTTCTGACCCAGGATGTGGTTCAGCAGCGTGGACTTGCCCACGTTCGGACGGCCGACGATGGCAACATAGCCACAGCGAGTTGCGTTTGTATCAGTCATTGCCATTCTCCACACCCAGGGCAATCAGTGCTGCGGCGGCCGCTACCTGTTCGGCAATACGACGGCTAACACCCTGACCTCGGCTTTTTTCATTCAGTAAGATGATTTCGCATTCGACGAAGAACGTCCGGCAATGCGGCTCACCCTGGATATCCACCACTTCGTAACGCGGCAGCTCACAACCACGGGACTGCAGAAACTCTTGCAGGCGGGTCTTTGGATCTTTGTTGGTGTCGACCAGCGTCAGGCCTTCGAACTCTCCGGCCAGCCAGGCGAGCACACGCTCGCGGGCCACTTCCATGCCGGCATCGAGGTAGATCGCACCGATCAGCGCTTCGAGGGCATCGGCCAGAATCGACTCGCGACGGAAACCACCGCTTTTCAGCTCGCCGGAACCCAGGCGCAGGTATTCGCCAAGATCGAAACCACGAGCCAGTACGGCCAGGGTCTCACCCTTCACCAAACGCGCGCGCAAACGCGACAACTGGCCTTCGCGGGCCAGCGGGAAACGCTCGAACAGCGCCTCGCCAGCAACGAAGTTGAGGATGGCGTCACCGAGGAATTCCAGGCGTTCGTTGTTACGCCCGGCAAAACTGCGGTGAGTCAGGGCCAGGACCATCAGTTCCTGATCCTTGAAGGTGTAGCCGAGCTGACGCTCTAGACGGCTTAAGGAGACGCTCACGGTTTACCCACGCTGAGTTCGTGGCTGGATTGCACTGCCATCGCCGTGAGGCGGCGCAGGCTTGGGACAATTAACGCTGTGTTCAAAAATAACGTCCTGAATATCATTGTTTTCATGCCTCTGGCGCCCATTGTGCCGGTTCCAGAAATGCATTCGGCGCTGTGTTCAACAGCGCCGTGTTTGATTACTTGATCAGGCCAACCCGCGAGAAATTCGGCAGGTGACTGAGTTTGGGTTCCGGCCAGCTCATCCAGACCGCGAAGGCCTTGCCGACGATATTCTTGTCGGGAACCATGCCCAGCAGATCCTTGGGAATGTTTGGATCATCCCAATAGCGACTGTCGTTCGAGTTGTCGCGGTTGTCACCCATCATGAAGTAGTGCCCGGCGGGCACGGTCCACGAATGGTCCGGCATTGCGCGGTAGCGGCTCATTTCCTTGCGGATCATGTGCTCGGCCGCACCGAGTTTTTCCTTGTAGAGCTCAGCGCTGCCCAGCGTGCCCGGCTCGGAGCCGACCAGTTGCTCGGCAATCGATTGGCCGTTGACGAACAGACGCTTGTCGGCGGTGTAACGAACCGTGTCGCCCGGCAGACCCACTACACGCTTGATGTAGTTGACGTTCGGATCGCTCGGATAACGGAACACCATGACATCGCCACGCTGCGGATCACCGACTTCGATGACTTTCTTGTCGATCACCGGCAAGCGGATCCCGTAGGAAAACTTGCTCACCAGAATGAAGTCGCCGACATCCAGGGTTGGCTTCATCGAACCGGAAGGAATCTGGAACGGTTCCACCAGGAACGAACGCAGCACCAGCACGATGAACAACACCGGGAAGAACGACTTGCCGTATTCAACCAGCAGCGGCTCTTTGTTCAGTTTCTCGACCACGACCCTATCAGGCTGGCTGACGCTGCCCTGATAGGAAGCGATGGCGGCACGCCGACGCGGGGCCAGGATCAACAGATCGAGCAACGCCAACAGGCCGCAGACAAACACGGCGATGACCAGCAACAGCGGGAAATTTAGTGACATAGGACCTAACTATCCAACCTGAGCACTGCAAGGAAGGCTTCCTGTGGGATTTCCACGTTGCCGACCTGCTTCATGCGTTTCTTACCGGCCTTTTGCTTTTCCAGCAGCTTTTTCTTACGGCTGACGTCACCACCGTAGCATTTGGCCAATACGTTCTTTCTGAGCGCCTTGACGGTTGTCCGCGCCACAATCTGCCCACCAATGGCGGCCTGGATTGCCACGTCGAACATCTGCCGCGGAATCAGTTCTTTCATCTTCTCGGTCAACTGGCGACCTTTGTAGTGCGAGTTGTCACGGTGCACGATCAGCGCCAGGGCATCGACCTTGTCGCCGTTGATCAGCACGTCCAGTTTCACCAGGCTGGCCGATTGGTAACGATCGAAATGGTAGTCCAGAGAAGCATAGCCGCGACTGGTGGATTTCAGGCGATCGAAGAAGTCCAGCACCACTTCGTTCATCGGCAAGTCGTAGGTCACTTGTACCTGGGAGCCGAGGAACAGCATGTCGACCTGCACACCACGTTTTTCGATGCACAGGGTAATGACGTTACCCAGGTGCTCTTGCGGCACAAGAATATTCGCGCGCACGATCGGCTCGCGCATGTCTTCGATGGAAGACAGGTCCGGCAGCTTGGACGGGTTATCGACGTAGATCGTCTCGCCAGTCTTGAGCAGCAGCTCGAAGATTACCGTCGGCGCCGTGGTGATCAGGTCCAGGTTGTACTCGCGCTCCAGGCGCTCCTGGATGATTTCCATGTGCAGCATGCCGAGGAAGCCACAACGGAAGCCGAAGCCCAGTGCGTCGGAGCTTTCCGGCGTGTATTGCAGCGACGAATCGTTGAGGGTGAGCTTTTGCAGCGCCTCGCGGAAGTCTTCGAAGTCGTCGGAGCTGACCGGGAACAGACCGGCGTACACCTGCGGCTGAATGCGCTTGAACCCCGGCAGCACGTCGACGTCTGGCGTCGAGCTCAAGGTCAGGGTATCGCCCACTGGCGCACCGTGAATGTCCTTGATGCTGGCGATGATAAAGCCCACTTCGCCGGCCTTGAGGTCCGCGGTCGGGGTGTGTTTCGGGTTGAATACACCGACGCTGTCCACCAGGTGGATCTTGCCGGTGGATTTGACCAGGATCTTGTCGCCCTTCTTCACGCGGCCGTGGCGCACACGAACCAGGGAGACAACGCCCAGGTAGTTGTCGAACCAGGAGTCGATGATCAACGCTTGCAGCGGATCTTCGTAGTTGCCGGTCGGTGCAGGAATGGTGGCGACCAGGCGCTCGAGCACTGCGTCGACGCCCAGGCCGGTCTTGGCCGAGCACTCGACCGCGTCGGTGGCATCGATGCCGATGATTTTTTCGATTTCTTCTTTAACACGGTCCGGATCGGCCTGCGGCAGGTCGATCTTGTTCAGCACCGGCATCACTTCCAGGCCCTGTTCGATCGCCGTGTAGCAGTTGGCAACCGACTGCGCTTCAACGCCTTGACCGGCATCGACCACCAGCAGCGCGCCTTCACAGGCAGCCAGCGAACGGCTCACCTCATAGGTGAAGTCAACGTGGCCGGGGGTGTCAATGAAGTTCAGCTGGTAGTTGATACCGTCTTTGGCTTTGTAATACAAAGTAACGCTGTGCGCCTTGATGGTGATCCCGCGCTCGCGCTCGAGGTCCATGGAGTCCAGGACCTGGGCTTCCATTTCGCGCTCGGCCAGGCCGCCACACATCTGGATGAAGCGATCGGCCAGCGTCGACTTGCCATGGTCAATGTGGGCGATGATGGAGAAATTGCGGATATGACTCAAATCACTCACGGATCAACACTCAAAAAGGCTGCAGGCAATGCCCGCCGAAAAATAGCCGCGAATTGTACCTGATCCACGGTGCCAGCGTCACGTTCACAGGTCAGACGGTGCATACAAAAACGCCCCGGCCTGGCGGCAAGGGCGTTTTTTATCGTCAAAACGGTCGGAAAATGCCCGCCGTCAGCCGGCTCGACGCAGCAACCAGAGCCCCGCCACGGCACAAATACCCGCCGGCACCAGCACCGAAAGCAACGGTGGGAAGCCGAACACCTGGCTCGAAGGCCCCAGAAGATCCTGAACGATGCGGAAGGTGAAGCCCACCAGCACGCCGGTGAACACCCGCTGACCCAGGGTCACCGAACGCAGCGGACCAAAGATGAAGGAAATCGCCATCAACACCAGGGCGGCAGTCACCAGCGGCTGCAACACTTTGACCCAAAATGCCAGCCAGTAGCGGCTGTTGTTCAAGCCCTGGTCCGCCAGGTAGTGGATATAACTCCACAGGCCACTGATCGACAATGACTCTGGCACCATGACCACAGTGCTCAACAATTGCGGACTCAAGGCCACGCCCCAACGCTCGACCGGGTGCGTCACCACTTCAGTGCTGCGCTCGTGGAACACCGTGGTCGTAACGTCCGTCAACTGCCAGTGATCCGTGTCGAACTCGGCACGCTTGGCGAAGCTCGCCGAAAGCATGTGCCGCTCGCTGTCGATACGATAGCGGGTCACGCCGTACAAGATGCCGTTGGGTTGCACCGAGTTGACGTGAATGAACTCATCGCCCTGGCGGTGCCACAAACCATGCTTGGCGCTTTGTGCATCGCCGCTGCCCTGGGCCAGCGAGCGATTGGCCTGCGCGGCGGTTTCAGCGGGTGGTGCGACGTACTCGCCGATCAGCAAACCGGCCAGCATCAATACCAGCATCGGCTTCATGACCGCCCAGACGATCCGCCCGATCGACACACCGGCGGCGCGCATGATTGTCAATTCACTGTTGCTGGCCAGACTGCCCAGACCGATCAGGCAACCGATCAGCGCGGCCATCGGCAGCATTTCGTACATCCGACGCGGAGCCGTCAACAACACGTAACTCAGTGCATCGACCAGGGTGTAGGTGTCGCTGACTTCACCCATTTCGTCGATGAAGGCAAACAGTGTCGCCAGACCAAGAATGATCCCGAGCACCGCCAGAATCGCCATGAACACGCTGCTACCAATGTAGCGATCCAGCTTAACCACGGGCCACCTCCAGCGCGCTGCGGCGACTCGCCCGCTTCAAGCGCAAGGGCTCCCAATAGAGCAAGCCCAGGCCGATGGCCAGGAAAATCCCGTGCACCCACCACAAACCCACCACCGCGGGGATCTTGCCCTTATCAAGGGCACCACGGGCAGCAATCAGGATGGTCAGGTACGCCATATAGAGAAGAATCGCCGGCAGTAATTTGAGGAACCGGCCCTGACGTGGGTTGACCCGCGACAGCGGCACCGCCATCAGGGTCACGATGAACACCAGCAAAGGCAGCGATATGCGCCATTGCAATTCGGCGCGCGCGCGAATGTCTTCACTGCCGATCAACGTACTGGTCGGCATCGCGTCACGGTCGGTGACTTCGTCGCTGACGTCGGGTTTTGGCAGCAACACACCGTACTCGTCGTACTTGATCGCCCGGTAGTCAGCCTGACCCGGACTACCGTCATAGCGATAGCCGTTATCCAGGATCAGGTAACGGTTGCCGTCCGGACGAATTTCCTGACGCCCCTTTTCCGCCACCAGGACCGAAATCCCGCGATCCTTGTTGTTGGAACTGATGTTCTTTTGCGAGATGAACACGCCACCCAGATTGACGCGGTCATCCGACATGCGCTCGGTGTAGGTAACCCGGGTGCCGTCGCGCAGGGCCTGGAAGCGCCCCGGCTCCAGGGTATCGAATTCGGTCAGGGCATCCTGCTTGTTCAAAAGCAGTTGAAACTGGTTGGCCCCCTGTGGCGCCAGGCTCAGGCTCAGCCATGCCACCACGAGTGCAACCAGGGTGGCTGGAAACATGGTCATCCAGACCAGCCGTTGCTGGCTCATGCCGGTGGCCGAGAGCACGGTCATTTCGCTTTCGAGGTACAGGCGCCCGTAGGACAACAGGATCCCGAGAAACAGCCCCAGCGGCAGGATCAGCTGGAGGAACCCTGGCAGGCGAAAACCCATGATCAGGAACAGCGACCCCGGATCCAGCAGGCCCGAGGCCGCCTGGGCGAGGTATTTGATGAAGCGACCGCTCATGATGATGACCAGCAGCACGGCGCTGACGGCGCTCAAGGTCAACAGGACTTCGCGGGATAAATAACGGAAGACGATCAAACCAGACACTCCAGGGTTGTCAGGCTAAGGCGGCCAAACAAGCAAACGTATCGGACAGCCCGCAAGACAGAGCCGCCGAAAAAGATGGCGCATTATCCTGTGATTGGGTGCGCCTGTCACTTCGCAATGCATGTAGGAGCCAGCTTGCTGGCGATGGTCGCCAACGATAACGCGAAGAACCTGAAACCCTGCGGTGGTCTTGGGTTCTTCGCGAGCAAGCTCGCTCCTACAGTGACCGACAAAACCGCGAAGATCGTACAACCGAGGGTTGTCAGCCGCTGGTAGCGAGGTTCAAACTGCGGCCTTTGTCGCCGGTCGATCCTGGCGCCTTGTTATATATAAGCAATCGACGCACATAAGGTGTCGGGCGCATGCGTGATAACCATCAATTCAGGGACCCGGACATGGAACTGGTTGTAAAAAGCGTCAACCCGGAAACGTTGAAGACCGCCACTCTCGTGGTCTCCGTCGGCGAAGGCCGCAAGCTCGGCGCCATTGCCAAACAACTCGACGAATTGAGCGGCGGCGCCATCAGCGCTGTGCTCAAGCGCGGCGATCTGGCCGGCAAGGTTGGCCAGAGCCTGTTGCTGCACAGCCTGCCGAACCTCAAGGCCGAGCGCGTGCTGCTGGTGGGCGTGGGCAAGGACGACGAACTGGGTGACCGCCCCTTCCGCAAAATCATCGCCGGCATCCTTAATACCCTCAAAGGCCTTGGCGGCAGCGATGCGGTGCTGGCTCTGGATGAAGTGGTCGTCAAAGGCCGCGACAGCTATGGCAAGACCCGCCTGTTGGCCGAAACCCTGGTGGACGGCGAGTACTCCTTCGACCAGTTCAAGAGCCAGAAAGCCGAACCCCGCGCCCTGAAGAAAATCACCCTGCTGACCATCAAGGCCGCCCAGGCTGAAGTGCAGCGCGCCGTGACCCATGCCACCGCCATCGCCAACGGCATGGCCTTCACCCGTAATCTGGGCAACCTGCCGCCAAACATCTGCCACCCGACCTTTCTCGGTGAACAGGCCAAAGACCTGGGCAAAGAGTTCAAGGACCTGAAAGTCGAAGTCCTCGACGAGAAGAAGATCAAGGCACTGGGCATGGGCTCGTTCTACGCCGTAGGCCAGGGCAGCGCCCAGCCACCGCGCCTGATCGTCATGCAATACAACGGCGGCAAGAAATCCGAGAAGCCTTACGCACTGGTCGGCAAAGGCATCACCTTCGACACCGGCGGTATCAGCCTCAAGCCGGGCGCCGGCATGGATGAAATGAAGTACGACATGGGCGGCGCCGCCAGCGTGTTCGGCACCCTGCGTGCCGTGCTCGAACTGAAGCTGCCGATCAACCTGGTGTGCATCCTGGCCTGCGCCGAGAACATGCCGAGTGGCAACGCTTCGCGCCCTGGCGACATCGTCACCACCATGAGCGGCCAGACCGTGGAAATCCTCAACACTGACGCCGAAGGCCGTCTGGTGCTGTGCGACGCCCTGACCTACTCCGAGCGCTTCAAGCCGCAAGCAGTCATCGACATCGCGACCCTGACCGGTGCCTGCGTGGTCGCCCTGGGTTCCCACACCTCGGGCCTGCTGGGCAACAACGACGAACTGATCGGCCAACTGCTGAGCGCCGGCAAGGCTGCCGACGACCGTGCCTGGCAACTGCCGCTGTTCGATGAGTATCAGGAACAACTGGACAGCCCGTTCGCCGACATCGCCAACATTGGCGGCCCGAAAGCCGGCACCATCACCGCCGCCTGCTTCCTGTCGCGCTTCACCAAGAACCTGAACTGGGCGCACCTGGACATCGCCGGTACGGCCTGGACCAGCGGCGGCAAGGACAAGGGCGCCACTGGCCGTCCGGTTCCATTGCTGACCCAATACCTGCTGGACCGCGCCAAAGCCTGAAACCAATGACCCTTGGCGACGTTGCTTTCGGGCTGCGCCGCCAAGGGCTCAGGAACCGCAATGACCAAAGTCGACTTCTATATCCTGCCCAGCGCCGATCCTTCGGCACGGCTGGATTTCGCCTGCAAGCTCACCGAAAAAGCCTGGCGCATGGGTCACCGTGTCTACCTGCATTGCAGTGACGCCGCCCAGCGCAATGATCTCGACGCACGCCTCTGGACGTTCAAGGGTGAAAGCTTCGTGCCCCACGGCCCCGCCGAAAGCGAGCCGGACGGCTTGATTGTCCTGGGTCTGGGTGACGATTGCGGTCAGCATCAGGACCTGCTGGTCAATCTCGACCTGAAAGTCCCGACCTTCGCCCAGCGCTTCGCCCGCGTGGCGGAAGTGGTCGTGGAAGACCCGACGATTCGCCAGGCCGCGCGGGAGAGTTTCCGTTTCTACCGCGAACAGGGCTATCCTCTGCAAGATCACCGTTTACAGCGACTCTGAGCCTTCCAATGGACACTCCAAAACCGCTGCAACAGTCCGCGCACCTGCTGGACGACCTTGAGTCGATCCGCCAATTGCTCGGCGATGACAACCTGCAACCGCCCCTACTGACCGACACGGTCGAGGACGGTGATCAGGAACAGATTCCCATGTTGTTCGACGCCGTGAGCGAGCCTTCACCACCCGTCGAACCGACAGCCTCCGCCCCCATCGTTGAACCGGTCATCGCTGCTGCACCGGCGCCTGCCGTCAGCAAAAGCCCGGATGACCTGTTGCACCTGGACAGCGAACTGCGCGCCGCCGCGCAGTTGATCATGCAAGACGTGATCGACGATTTCGCGCCGCACATCGAGACCGAAATCAAACGCCGCCTCAGTGCACGGCTGGAGCGGTTGTTGAGCCAGTACAACGACTGACCTCAGCCTGTACACGAACCGTTTTTGTAGGAGCCCGGCTTGCCGGCGATGGCGCCCTCAAGGACGCTATCGCCGGCAAGCCGGGCTCCTACAGAGAGCGAAACAAGTTTGCTCAGGTGCTCAAGTAACGTCCGATCAACGCAATTCCGCTGACCAACACCAACCACGTAACCAGCCGCACGAACGCCTCGCGGGACAGCCTCATGGTCAACCGCCGTCCCGCCCACAACCCCAGCGCCATGGCCGGCAACAGACACACCGCCAGCACCAGCAACGGCAAATCGGCATACACCCCGGCGATTGCAAACAGGCTCAAACGCACCACGGTGCTGCAACTGATCAACGCACTTTGCGTCGCGCGGGCCGCTTCCTTGGGCAATCGGCTGTTCAGATAGATCGCATAGAGAAAGCCGCCGCTGCCAAACAACGCACCAAACATTCCGCCCACGGTCCCCATCGGCAGCGCCCACAGGGCGGACAGTTGCGTCGGTCGGGCGTTGATCCACAGGCTGTAAATCGCATAGGCGCTGATAAACAACCCCATCAACAGCAGCAACAGGTCGGACTTGAGGTTCAGCAGGAAAATCACTCCCAGCGTGCAGCCCACCGCCATGCAGGGCAGTAACCGCAACAGCTCCGGCCTGGCCACATCCCGCCGCGAAGGCAGCAGATTGCCGAATGCCGCGACAAAATCGAGCAGCACCAGCAACGGTACGATCTTCGACAGTGGCATGAACAGAATCAGGATCGGCCCGGCCACCAGCGCAGTGCCGAAACCGGCGATGCCGAACACGATGTAGGCCAGGGCGATGCCCGCGCCGATGACCAGCCAGTCCAGCGGGCCGAAAGGCCATTGGTTCAACAACTCAAACACGGTAAATCTCCTGTCATCCTTGAATACCCCCCCGCGACTTTACCCTCTGTGGGAGCGAGCTTGCTCGCGAATACGGATTCACTTTCAACGATGACCTCGAATGCCCTACCGCCTTCGCGAACAAGCCCGCTCACACAAGGGATTTATGCGGGGTCATGGAGATTGTTCATGGAATGCCTTTAAACTGCGCCCCATGATTAAAGATCCCTTTGCAAGACTCGGCCTGGACCGCGAAGTCCTGACCGTCAGCCAGCTCAACGGCCGCGCGCGGGTGTTGCTCGAAGACGTGTTCAGCAACATCTGGGTCGAAGGCGAAATCTCCAACCTCGCCCGCCCGGCGTCCGGCCACGTGTATTTCACCCTCAAGGACAGCGGCGCCCAGGTGCGTTGCGCACTGTTCCGGCAGAACGCGGCACGGGTTCGCCAGGCCTTGAAGGACGGCCTGGCGGTCAAAGTGCGCGGCAAGGTCTCGCTGTTCGAGGGACGCGGCGATTACCAGCTGATCCTCGACACCGTGGAGCCGGCCGGCGATGGCGCCTTACGCCTGGCCTTCGATGCACTCAAGGAAAAGCTCAGCGCCGAAGGCCTGTTCAGTGCCGAACGCAAGGTCCCGCTGCCGGCGCACCCACAACGCATTGGCATCATCAGTTCGCCCACCGGGGCGGTGATCCGCGACATCATCAGCGTGTTCCGCCGTCGTGCACCGCAGGTGCAGTTGACGCTGATCCCCACCGCCGTACAGGGCCGCGAAGCCACCGCGCAGATTGTGCGCGCCCTGAAACTGGCCGATGCCCGCGGTTTCGACGCACTGATCCTGGCCAGAGGCGGCGGTTCACTGGAAGACCTCTGGTGCTTCAACGAAGAAGCCGTAGCCCGCGCCGTAGATGCTTGCGTGACGCCAATTGTCAGCGCGGTCGGCCATGAGACCGACGTGTCGATCAGCGACTTCGTGGCCGACGTTCGCGCGCCCACCCCTTCCGCTGCCGCCGAATTGCTGGCGCCGGACTCCAGCGATCTGGTGCGTCGGGTCGAAAGCCTGCATCGACGGTTGGTGATGCGCATGCGTGACCGCTTGATGCGCGAACGCCTGCGCCTGGAAGGCATTTCCCGGCGCCTGCGTCATCCCGGCGAGCGCCTGCGCCAGCAAGCACAGCGCCTGGATGACTTGGACATGCGCATGCGCCGCGCCTTCGAGCGCAGCCTCAACACCCGTCGCGAACGCTTGATCCGCCTGGAAACCCGTTTGGCCGCACAACATCCGGGCCGGCAGCTGGCAATGCTGCGCCAGCGCCTCGACAGCCTGGCCGAACGCCTGCCACGCGCCATCCGCGAAGGGCTGAAGAACCGTCGCCTGCAATTGCACAGCCAGATGCAGACACTGCACGTGGTCAGTCCGCTGGCGACCCTCGGCCGCGGCTACAGTATTTTGCTGGACGAACGCGGCAACGCGATCCGCAACGCCGCGCAAACCCATACCGGCCAGCGCCTGAAGGCAAAACTGGGCGAAGGCGAACTGCAAGTGCGGGTCGAAGACAATCACCTGACACCTGTCACCCTTTCTTTACTGGATTGATCCATGCCGCGTTTCCTGGCTTCATTGCTGTTGCTGTGCCTGACCTTCAACGCCCACGCCGACAGCTACATCACCCGCCTGCTGAACAAACCGGTGCCGGGCGGCGTTGCCGTGCTGGACCTGGGCGCATCGGCCCAGGCGCCAAAGGCCACTTACCAGGGCAAACCCGTGCTGGTGGTCAAGGAACAGAACAACTGGCTGGCCATCGTCGGCGTGCCGCTGACGGTCAAGCCGGGGGCTCAATCGGTCAGCAGCGGCGGTCGCAATTTGAGTTTTACGGTTGGCAACAAGAATTACCCGGAACAGCGCATCACCCTGAAAAACACCCAACAGGTCAATCCGGACCCGGAGAATCTCAAGCGCATCGAGCGTGAACTGGCCGAGCAGATAGCCGCTTACCGCACGTTCAGCCCCAATACCCCGAGCAACCTGTTGCTGGACAAGCCGGTGAACGGGCCGCTGTCGAGCAAGTTCGGCGTGCGCCGCTTTTTCAACGGAGAGGAGCGCAATCCTCACGCCGGGCTGGACTTCGCCGTGCCGGCCGGTACACCGATCAAGACCCCGGCTGCCGGCAAGGTGATTCTGATCGGCAACTACTTCTTCAACGGCAACACGGTGTTCGTCGACCACGGCCAGGGCTTCATTAGCATGTTCTGCCACATGTCGAAAATCGACGTGAAGGTAGGGCAACAACTGGCGCGCGGTGGCGTGGTCGGCAAGGTCGGCGCGACGGGCCGCGCGACTGGGCCACATATGCACTGGAATGTCAGCCTGAACGATGCACGAGTCGATCCGGCTATTTTCATTGGTGCGTTTCAGCCCTGATCCCTCGCCGAGGCTGATGGCCTCTGCGCGAACAAGCCCACTCCCACAGGTACAGCGCAATCCCTGTGGGAGCGGGCTTGCGCGAAGACGGCATTCCAGTCAGCGAAAAAATCCAGGGTTGTCCCCGACCTCTCCCCCCTGAAATCTCGCTTTCTCCAATTGCGCACCGCTCAAACCTCGCGCAAATAACAAGATCATAAAAACCATTTGAAGCAATAAAATCTCGCCAAACACCCACCCACGAGTATTCCTCTCAATTTTTTTCGACCGCTTGCCAACCTCCCCCCTCGCGGTTAGGGTTGAAGGCATGAAAACCTCTCACACGCTCATTCAGCTCCGCCAGCACCGCAGCCTTTGCCTCGTCAGTGCGCGACTGCCGGGCTGAATCGTGGTGCCTCGTCCCAAGCGTTAGTCCAAGAACTTTTGATCCACCGGCAGGCCGCCTTTTTTCGGCCCACACAATAAGGATTTCCTGATGAGCATGCTCAAAGACCCGTCTTCGAAATACCGCGCGTTCCCGACCATCGACATTCCGGACCGCACCTGGCCATCGAAAACCATCACCACCGCACCAATCTGGTGCAGCTCCGACTTGCGCGACGGCAATCAGTCGCTGATCGAACCGATGGACGCCGTCAAGAAGCTGCGCTTCTGGAAAACCCTGGTGCAGGTCGGCGTAAAGGAAATCGAAGCATCGTTCCCGGCCGCCTCGCAAACCGACTTCGACTTCGTTCGCACCCTGATCGAAGGCAACCACATCCCGGACGACACCACCATCCAGGTGCTGACCCAGGGTCGTGAAGACCTGATCGAGCGCACCTTCGAATCTCTGCGCGGCGCGAAGAAAGCCATCGTTCACCTGTACAACGCGACCTCCCCTTCCTTCCGCCGCATTGTCTTCAACCAGGACAAGGACGGGGTCAAGGCCATCGCCGTCAGCGCGGCCAAGCTGTTCGTCAAGTACGCGGCCATGCAGCCGGACACCGAGTGGACCTTCGAGTACTCGCCAGAAACCTTCAGCGCGACCGAAATGGAGTTCGCCAAGGAAGTCTGCGATGCGGTGATCGAAGTCTGGAACCCGACGCCCGAGCACAAGATGATCCTCAATCTGCCGGCCACCGTCGAATGCGCGACCCCGAACATCTATGCCGACCAGATCGAATGGTTCGGCCGTCACATCAACCGTCGTGACAGCGTGATCATCAGCCTGCACACCCACAACGACCGTGGTACTGGCGTTGCGGCCACTGAGCTGGGCCTGATGGCCGGTGCCGACCGTGTCGAAGGCTGCCTGTTCGGCAACGGCGAGCGTACCGGTAACGTCGACCTGGTGACCGTGGCCCTGAACATGTACACCCAGGGTCTCGACCCTCAACTGGACTTCTCCGACATCGACGGCGTGCGCAAAGTCGTCGAAGAATGCAACCAGATCCAGGTGCACCCGCGTCACCCGTACGTCGGCGACCTGGTACATACCGCGTTCTCCGGCTCGCACCAGGATGCAATCCGCAAGGGCTTCGCCCAGCAGAAATCCGATGCATTGTGGGAAGTCCCGTACCTGCCGATCGACCCGGCCGACATCGGCCGCAGCTACGAGGCAGTCATCCGCGTCAACAGCCAGTCGGGCAAGGGCGGTATCGCCTACCTCCTGGAGCAGGAATACGGCATCAGCCTGCCACGTCGCATGCAGATCGAGTTCAGCCAGGTCGTGCAGCGTGAAACCGATCGCCTGGGCCTGGAAATGACCGCCCAGCAAATCCACGCGCTGTTGCACAGCGAGTACTTGCAGGCCAACACCCCGTACGCGCTGGTCAGCCATCGCCTGCAGGAAGAAAACGGTCACAGTGCCGTCGAAGTGGAAGTGGCCAGCAAAGGCCAGGGCGAAACCAACCTGCACTGGCGCGGCAAGGGCAACGGTGCCCTCGAAGCGCTGGTGGCCGGCCTGCCGGTACCGGTGGAAATCATGGATTACAACGAGCACGCCATCGGCGCGGGCACCAATGCCAAGGCAGCGGCCTACATTGAACTGCGTGTGAATGGTGAGCGTGCGGTGCATGGCGTCGGCATCGACGAAAACATCACCACCGCCAGCTTCAAGGCCCTGTTCAGCGCGCTGAACCGCTCGCTGAGCCAGCCGGAAGCGAAAGCGGCGTAAGCTGTTAGCCGAACAGCAAAAGGCCCCGGGGTGCGAACCTCGGGGCCTTTTTGTTTGCCGGTGCTTTTTACATTGCCTGTTACGGCCCTATCGCGAGCAAGCTCGCTCCCACAGGGGGACGCGAAAACCCATGGGAATGCATTCAAATGTGGGAGCGAGCTTGCTCGCGATGAGGCCCTGTCAGACAGAAAAGGGGGGATCAAGTGAACTCGAAGGTATCGGCATCCAGATTCGCCGGAAACCGCGTGCGGTATGCCGCCAGTTCCGATGCATCCAGCACCACCTTGAACACGCCATCAGCCTCCCCCGCACTGAGCAATGTCTCACCCTGGAAATCCAGCACCTGACTGTCACCGGTATAGGCAAAACCTTTGCCATCGGTGCCAATGCGATTCACCGCCGCCACATAGCACAGGTTCTCGATCGCCCGTGCCGGCAACAAACGATTCCAGTGCTGGCGCCGCGCACCCGGCCAGTTCGCGGTGTACAGCAGCAGGTCGGTGTCCTGAGCATCACGACTCCACACCGGGAAACGCAGGTCGTAGCAAATCAGTGGCCTGACTCGCCAGCCCTTGAGCTCGAACTGCACCTGGCGCTCGCCGGGGGTGTAGTGGTTGTGCTCACCAGCCATGCGGAACAGGTGGCGCTTGTCGTAATGCAGCACCTCACCGTCCGGGCGTGCCCACAACAGACGATTGCGATGACTGCCGTCGGCGGCCTGAACAATCACGCTGCCGGTTATCACCGCATCAAGCTTCGCCGCCTGAGCCCGAAGCCATTTGCTGGTCGGGCCGTTTTCCGCTTCCGCGAGGGTCTCGGACTCCATGGAAAAACCGGTGGTGAACATCTCCGGGAGGATGATCAAGTCGGCGCCGCGAGCCTGCTCCAGCAATGGCTCGAAATGCTCAAGGTTGGCCTGGCGATCGTGCCAGGCCAGGGATGTCTGGATAAGCGCCACGTTCAGGTTCGGCAAGGCACTCAGATCACGCATAGTTTTTCCGCTGCTTCACGCAGGGTCTCCTCGCGCTTGGCAAAGCACAGCCGCACCAGGCGCTGGCCTTCTGGCGGCGTCTGGTAGAACACGGAAATCGGAATACTGGCCACGCCATGCTCGCGCGTCATCCACAGGGCCATCTCGACGTCATTGAGGTCCGGACGGATCTGCGAGTAATCGACCAGCTGGAAATAGGTGCCGGTCACCCGGGTAAAACTGAAACGCGATGGCGCCAGCAGATCGCAGAACAGATCGCGCTTGGCTTGATAGAAACCCGGCAGCTCTTCAACGTGTTCAGGATGCTCGGCCATGTAATCGGCCAAGGCATGTTGCAGCGGCGTCACGCCACAGAAATTCACGTACTGGTGCACTTTGCGCAATTCCGCCGTCAGGGCCGGTGGTGCGACCACATAGCCGGTTTTCCAGCCTGTTACGTGGTAGGTCTTGCCGAAGGAGCTGACCACGAATGCACGCTGATACAGCTCTTCATGGGCCAACACGCTGACGTGGGGCACGCCGTCATACACCAGGTGCTCGTAGACTTCGTCGCTGATCACATAGATATCGCGATCACGGATCAACGCTGCCAACTGGTCGAGTTCGGCACGGCTGATCAACGCACCACTAGGGTTGTGCGGGGTGTTGAGAATGATCATCCGCGTGCGCGGGCTCAGTGCCTGGGCAAGCTTCTCGAAGTCGATACTGAAATCGTTCAGGCCCAATTGCACATGCACGCAACGACCGCCGGCCAGCTCTACCGAGGGCTCGTAGCTGTCGTATGCCGGGTCAAACACAATGACTTCGTCACCGCTGTGGATAACCGCCTGAATGGCACAGAAAATCGCCTCGGTCGCGCCGGGGGTAACCGTGACCTCAGTATCCACATCCACTTGCGCGCCATAACTGCGGGCGATCTTCGCTACGATTTGCTGACGCAACACCGGCAGCCCGGTCATTGGCGAGTACTGGTTATGGCCGCTAGCGATATGCCGGCCGACCGCATCGCACAGGGCCTGCGGGGCCGCGAAATCGGGAAAGCCCTGGGACAGATTGAGCGCGCCGGTCTGTGCCGCGAGCTGAGACATCTGCGTGAAGATAGTGATGCCGACATTCGGCAGCTTACTGGTGATCATCGGTGGTTCCCTGCTCTACACCCGGCTCTACGGCGGCGCGGGGGAGTCCGAGGATAGCCCAAACGGCAGGCATGAAAAAGGGCGCCATCGGCGCCCTCTTCTTCCCACAGGAAAAACCTGAATCAGCGCTTGTCGCGGCGCTTCTTGTCGGCCTTTTTGTGGTGCGACATCAAGCGACGCTTCTTGTTGACCTGGCGGTCGGTAAGCGTGTTCTTGTTGCCTTCGTACGGGTTCTCGCCACCCTTGAACTCGATGCGGATCGGCGTACCGACCAGCTTCAGAACACGGCGGTAAGTGTTTTCCAGATAGCGCACGTACGACTTCGGCACTTTCTCGATCTGGTTGCCGTGGATCACGATGATCGGCGGGTTTGCGCCACCGAGGTGGGCATAACGCAGCTTGATCCGGCGGCTGTTAACCATTGGCGGCTGGTGCTCGCTGACCGCATCTTCGAGGATCTGGGTCAGGCGGCTGGTCGGCCAACGGGTGACCGCAGACTTGAACGAGTTCTGTACCGACGCGTAGAGGTTACCCACGCCAGTGCCGTGCAGGGCCGAGATGAAGTGGATGTCGGCGTAGTCGACGAAGAACAGTCGACGTTGCAGCTCGACCTTCACGAAGTCACGCTCACTCGGCGTCATGCCGTCCCACTTGTTGATCGCGATCACCAGCGCACGACCCGACTCAATGGCGAAACCCAGCAGGTTGAGGTCGTGGTCAACCACGCCTTCGCGGGCGTCCATCACGAAGATCACCACGTTGGCGTCTTTGATCGCTTGCAGGGTTTTGACCACGGAGAACTTTTCGACTTCTTCGTGGATCTTGCCGCGCTTGCGCACACCGGCGGTGTCGATCAGCGTGTACTTCTCGTCGTTACGCTCGAACGGGATGTAGATACTGTCGCGGGTGGTGCCAGGTTGGTCATAGACGATTACCCGGTCTTCACCGAGCATACGGTTGACCAAGGTCGACTTGCCGACGTTCGGACGGCCGATGATGGCGATCTTGATCCCGTCTTTTTCGCTCGGACCAGGAATGCGCTTGGCTTCCTCGCCTTCAGCGACGATTTCTTCCTCGCCTTCTTCCAGCTCGTCTTCGTCTTTCGGGAATTCACTCAGCGCCGCTTCCAGCAACTGGGTGATACCACGGCCGTGGGCACCGGCGATCGGGATCGCGTGGCCCATGCCCAGCGGGGCGAATTCGGCGCGGGCCATTTCCGGGTCGATGTTGTCGACCTTGTTGGCTACCACGTGAGAACGCTTGTTACGTTTGCGCAAATGCTCGGCGATCATCTGGTCGGCGGCGGTGAAGCCGGCCTTGGCATCTACCAGGAACAGAACGACATCCGCTTCTTCGATGGCCAGCAGCGACTGCTCGGCCATCTTTTCGTCCATACCATGTTCGTCACCGGAGATACCGCCGGTGTCGATCAGAATGTAGGAACGCCCTTGCCACTTGGCCTCACCGTACTGGCGATCACGGGTCAGACCGGACAAGTCGCCGACGATGGCGTCACGAGTCCTGGTCAGGCGGTTGAACAAGGTGGACTTGCCGACGTTTGGTCGGCCCACCAAGGCGATTACGGGAACCATGCGGCTCTCCACTTCGTTATTTCAGAAAATACAAAAGCCGCTGCGAGGCAGCGGCTGGTGCTCGGGGCAACACTGTTCGCGTTTTTGTGGGAGCGAGCCTGCTCGCGAAAAACGCCTAGGCACCGCGTTTATCCAGGCCGCCAATGTAATCGTTGACGTCCATCGCGAGCAGGCTCGCTCCTACAGTTCTGCAAACGGTGAAGCTGCCTGGGGGTGTTAACCCCAAGCATAGTTGTTACTTGATGGTCAGGGCTTCCAGTTTGCCGCTGTTGCCATACACATAAATCGTGTCACCCACCACCAGCGGACGGGCACGCAGGCCGTCGCTGTCGATGCGCTCGCGGCCGACGAAACGACCGTCCACCTGACTCAGCAGGTGCAGGTAACCTTCCAGGTCACCGACTGCAACGTAGCTGGAGAACACTTCCGGGGCCGACAGTTGACGACGGGCCAGCGAATCGTTGCTCCACAAGGCTGTGGTGGAACGCTCGTCGACGCCTTCAACGGTGCCCGAAGACAGGCTCACATAAACGGTGCCAAAACCCTGGGCGACACCGGCGTAGCTGGAAGCATCACGCTGCCAGAGCTGACGGCCGCTTTGCAGGTCCAGAGCGGCAACGCGCCCCTGATAGCTGGCGACATACAGTGTCTCACCCGACAGCAGCAGACCACCGTCGATATCGACCACACGCTCCAGTTCCGAACGACCTTGCGGGATCGCTACGCGCTGTTCCCACACCGGTACGCCGTTGGAGATGTCCAGGGCAACCACTTTACCGGTCGACAGGCCAGCCACCGCGAGGCGGTTGGTCACGATCGGCGCACTGGTGCCACGCAGGGTCAGTACCGCAGGCGTGCTGTCGTAGATCCAGCGGCGGTTACCGGTGGAGGCATCCAGGCCGATCAGACGATCGTCCTGGGTCTGAACCACCACAACGTCACCGTTGTTGGCTGGCGGAGCCAGCACTTCGCTGGACACGCGAGCGCGCCACTTCTCTTCACCGTTGATGGCGTCCAGGGCAACGATTTCACCCTTGATCGTACCGATGGTGACCAGACCGTAACCTACGCCAACGGCGCCGGAGACAGGCAACTCGAGATCTTTCTTCCATTTGACGTCGCCGGTGTTGCGATCCATCGCCATCAACACGCCAGTGACGTCGGCGGCATAGATGGTATCGCCATCGATGGCCGGAACCAGCATGTTGTAGGTTTCGCCCTGACCGTCACCGATCGAACGACTCCATTGCTTGTGCAGAACCACTTCTTCCTTGAAGTCGGTCAACTCGGCCGGAGGCAATTCTTTTTTGCTGTTGCTGCTGCAACCCGCGGCCAACAAGGCCAGAGCCAGCAATGCTGCATGTTTCCAACGGATCACGTCACGCATCCCCTTTGGCCAGGTCGTCCAGCTTGATTTGCAGGCCACCGACCGCCGCTTCATCCGACAGTGCCGCCTTGGCTTTTTGATACGCCGCGCTCGCTTCTTCGGTACGGCCCAGCTGCACCAGCAGGTCGCCCTTGAGCTCTTCGCGAGTGGCCAGGAATGCCTTGTCGGCATCGCCTTCGAGCAGCTTCAGCGCTTCGTCGGCCTTGTTCTGCGCGCCCAATACCTGAGCCAGACGCTGACGGGCGATTTCGCCCAGTGCCGGGTTGGCCGGTTTGTCGACAATGGCTTTGAGCTCGCTGGCCGCGTCGTCCAGCTTGCCGCTGTCGACCGCAACCTTGGCCACGAACAGGCTGCCGTACTGCGCGTAGGCGCTGCCGCCGAATTCGCTGTTGAGCTTGCCGGCCAGGTCCGAAACACGGGCCGCATCAGGCTTGCCGTCAGGCGTCAGCGTGGTTTCGAGCAATTGCTGATAGAGAATCGAGGCGCCTTGCGACTGATTGCTCTGATACTTGTGGAACGCCTGCCAGCCGAACACGATGACCAGCGCCAACAGGCCGCCAGTGACCAGGGGCTTACCGTTGCGTGACCACCATTCCTTCAATTCCATCAAATGTTCGTCTTCGGTACTCGACACCCCAATACTCCTTAATCGCTAATTCGGCTGTTTAGACAGCTTCAACCCTGCACGACGCAGGTGGCCAGGTGTGCAGCAAGCGCATCCCAGGCAATGCTTTGTTGTTCGCCCTGGCCACGCAGGGGTTTGAAACCTACCACTTGCTGGGCCATTTCGTCGTCACCGAGGATCAGCGCATACAGCGCACCGCTCTTGTCGGCCTTCTTGAACTGGCTTTTGAAACTGCCGGCGCCGGCATTCACTTGCAGGCGCAGGTTGGGCAACTGGTCACGAACGCGCTCGGCCAGGGTCAGGCCAGCCAGTTCGGCAGCTTCACCGAAGGCGCAGAGGTAGACATCGACCTGACGGGAGATCTCTTCCGGGATCTGTTCCAGGGTTTCCAGCAACAGCACCAGGCGTTCGATACCCATGGCGAAACCAACGCCAGCGGTCGGCTTGCCGCCCATCTGCTCGACCAGGCCGTCGTAACGACCACCGGCACACACGGTGCCCTGGGCGCCGAGTTTGTCGGTGACCCATTCGAAAACGGTCTTGCTGTAGTAATCCAGCCCACGAACCAGCTTCGGGTTGATCACGTAGGGAATGCCCGCGGCGTCCAGGCGAGCCTTGAGGCCCTCGAAATGCACACGGGATTCTTCGTCGAGGTAGTCGGCCATTTTCGGCGCATCGACCAGAATCGCCTGTGTCTCGGCGTTCTTGGTGTCCAGGACGCGCAACGGGTTGGTCTTCAGACGGCGCTGGCTGTCTTCGTCCAGTTTGTCCAGATGCAGGGACAGAAACTCGACCAGCGCTTCGCGGTAACGACCACGGGATTCGCTGGTACCCAGGCTGTTGAGCTCGAGTTTCACCGCATCGCGGATGCCCAGTTCGCCCCACAGGCGCCAGGTCAGCACGATCAGCTCGGCGTCGATGTCCGGACCGTCGAGGTTGAACACTTCGACACCGATCTGGTGGAACTGGCGATAACGGCCTTTCTGCGGACGCTCGTGGCGGAACATCGGGCCGATGTACCAGAGCTTCTGAACCTGGCCACCACCGGTGATGCCGTGCTCCAGCACTGCGCGCACACAAGCCGCCGTGCCTTCAGGGCGCAGGGTCAGGGAGTCGCCGTTGCGGTCGTCGAAGGTGTACATCTCTTTTTCGACGATGTCGGTTACTTCACCGATGGAGCGCTTGAACAGCTCGGTGAACTCGACGATCGGCATGCGGATCTGCTTGTAACCGTAGTTATCCAGCAGGCGCGAAACGGTGCCTTCGAAATGACGCCACAGGGGAGTCTGTTCGGGCAGGATATCGTTCATGCCACGAATGGCTTGCAGAGACTTGCTCACTTTAAATCCTTAAATTCGTTCGGCTCTTCAGTCAGGATCAGCCGCGCGCAATAACGGCAGCGTCAGCTTCGACCTTTTCGGCCGCTTTCTGGCGGATCAAGCGTTCAAGCTCATCCACCAGATTGTCATTCGTCAGTTTCTGCGACGGCTTGCCATCAATGTAAATCAGGTTCGGCGTGCCGCCGGTCAAGCCGATATGGGCTTCCTTGGCTTCGCCCGGGCCGTTGACCACGCAGCCGATCACCGCTACATCCAGCGGCACCAGCAGATCTTCGAGGCGCCCTTCCAGCTCGTTCATGGTCTTGACCACATCGAAGTTCTGCCGCGAGCAGCTCGGGCAGGCGATGAAGTTGATGCCACGGGAGCGCAGGTGCAGGGACTTGAGAATGTCGTAGCCGACTTTCACTTCCTCGACCGGGTCGGCCGCCAACGAGATGCGGATAGTATCGCCAATCCCTTCGGCGAGCAGCATACCGAGGCCCACGGCGGATTTCACCGTGCCCGAACGCAAACCACCGGCTTCGGTGATGCCCAGGTGCAGCGGCTGGACGATTTCCTTGGCCAGCAGGCGGTACGCTTCGACGGCCATGAACACATCGGAGGCTTTCACGCTGACCTTGAAATCCTGGAAGTTCAGGCGTTCGAGGTGCTCGACGTGACGCAAGGCAGACTCGACCAGCGCCGCCGGAGTCGGCTCGCCGTATTTCTTTTGCAGGTCTTTTTCCAGGGAACCGGCGTTCACGCCGATACGGATCGGAATCCCGCGGTCACGGGCGGCATCGACCACCGCACGCACGCGGTCTTCGCGACCGATGTTGCCCGGGTTGATCCGCAGGCAATCGACACCCAGTTCGGCTACGCGCAAAGCGATCTTGTAGTCGAAGTGAATATCGGCAACCAACGGCACCTTGACCAGTTGCTTGATCTTGCCGAAGGCTTCGGCGGCGTCCATGTCCGGTACGGAGACCCGCACGATATCGACGCCGGCAGCTTCCAGACGATTGATTTGCGCGACGGTGGCCGCGACATCGTTGGTGTCGCTGTTGGTCATGCTCTGCACAGCGATAGGCGCATCGCCGCCAACAGGCACGTTACCGACCCAGATCTTGCGGGATTCGCGACGTTTGATTGGAGATTCGCCGTGCATGACTTATTGACCCAACTTCAGGCGAGCAGTCTCGCCACTGGTGAACGGAGCAACATCAACCGACTGGCCGTTGTAACTGACCTGGGCGCCACGGGCAAAGCCCAGGCGCACGGCGAACGGTGGTTTGCCATTGACTGCCAGGCTGTCGCCCTTGCGCTTGAGACCGCTGAACAGCACCTTGCCGCTACCGTCGGTCACTTGTGTCCAGCAATCGGCGGTGAACTGCACCTGAACCTGGCCTTGACCAGCCACTGGCGCGGCTGCCGCAGGAACAGGAGCTGGAGTGCTCGGGGCTACTGGCGCAGTCACCACCGGGGCCGGAACGGCAGGTGCCGGCGCTGCTGGAGCCACCGGCGTTGCGACAACAGGTGCGGTAACGTGAGCGGGCGCGGCTGGAGTGGTCGGTGCTGCGGGGGCGGCTGGTGCAGTCGCCTGAGCTTCCACCGGCGCTTCGGCTGGAGCGTCGGCCTGTGGCAGCGCAAGGGCGGTTCCGCCTTCGGTCTGACCTTCCGCGACGGCCTGGTCCTCCGGCTCGTCCAGCGGATGAATCTGTGTCGTACCGTCGGCACCTTCGACTTCGACATGCTCTGGTGCCAGACCGATCAGATCCTTGGTGCGCATCGAGGTCTGATCTTGCCACCAGACAAAACCGCCGCCAATCACTGCCACCAGCAACAACAAGCTGACGATACGCAAAATGGTGTGGGAAACCCGGACCGGCTCTTCGATACGACCCAGGCTGTGAACACTGCTGCCCTGGGAATCGGTACCGGTGGATTGATCGAATTGCTGGACCAGTACGGCCTGATCCATTCCAAGCAATTTGGCATAGGCGCGAATATAACCACGGGCAAAAGTATGCCCGGGCAGCTTGTCGAAAGCGCCGGCTTCCAGATTGCTCAGGGAAGTAGTGGTGAGGTTGAGCTTGAGGGCCACTTCGGCCAGCGACCAGCCATTGCTTTCGCGGGCCTGGCGCAAGGTCTCACCGGGGTTAACGCGATTCGCTGCTACAACTTCGGGATGCGCCGCTTTCATCATTGCTCCGACAGGTATTGCTGATATTCCGGCGTACCGGGATAGAGTCTTTTTAGTTGCAGGCCTTTACTTGCGGCCTTGTCGCGATCATCAAACACTTTTGCCAGCCGAACGCCGAGCAATAGACTACGTGCATTTTGCTCGGCAAGCAGGCTAAAACGATCGTAGTAGTCACGCGAGGGCACATAATGCCTGTCTTCGTAAGACAACTCAGCCATTTCCAGCAATGCACGAGGTTGTTGGCGGTTCAGGCGCAGGGCTTTTTCCAGTTGCTGCCTGGCCAGCTCGCGCTTCCCCAGCATCGAAGCGGTCATGCCGAGGTTTTCGAATACCCGTGAACGCTCAGGATACAGGGTATCGGCGGCGGCTTGCTCAAAGCGCTCGTAGGCTTCCTTGTAACGCTGCTGCCCAAACAGAAAACTGCCGTAGTTGTTCAGGATTCGCGCATCGGCGGGACGGGAAGACAGCGCCTTGCGGAAATGCTCATCGGCCAGTTCCGGCTCCATTTCAGCCTGGAACACCAGCCCCAGAGCCGCATTGGCATCCGCATCGGAGCCATCCAGCTCCAACGCCTTCTTCAACGGCACTTTTGCGCGCTCGGTCATGCCCTGCTGCAGATAACCGATGCCCAGTTGCACATACGCCTCCCGCGCTTCATCACGGCCCTTGCTGGTCTTCATCGGGTTGTAGTCACCCGAAAGCACACAGCCAGCACACAGGCTGGCCAACAGCAAAAGCAGCGCAAAGCGCAGGGACATAGAGATCCTCTCTTAATTGTTGTTCGCAGTGCTCGAAGCAACATCGCTGTCGGCGTTCAATTCACGCACGGCGATATAACGTTCGCTGCGACGGGTGCGATCCAGCACCTGCCCTACCAATTGACCACAGGCCGCGTCGATGTCTTCACCACGGGTGGTGCGGACGGTGACGTTGAAACCGGCATGATGAAGCTGATCCTGGAAACGACGAATGGCGTTGTTGCTCGGACGCTCGTACCCGGAATGCGGGAACGGGTTGAACGGGATCAGGTTGATCTTGCACGGGATGTTCTTGAGCAGCTCGATCATTTCCACCGCGTGCTCGACCTTGTCATTGATATCTTTAAGCAAGGTGTATTCGATGGTCAGCACGCGCTTTTCGCCGAGATTCGACATGTAGCGCTGGCACGACTCGAGCAGCATCTTAAGCGGATACTTCTTATTGATCGGCACCAATTGGTTACGCAATGCGTCATTCGGTGCGTGCAGGGACAACGCCAGGGAGACGTCGATGTGCTTGGAGAGCTCATCGATCATCGGCACCACGCCGGAGGTCGACAGGGTCACACGGCGCTTGGAGATGCCGTAGCCCAGGTCGTCCATCATCAAATGCATGGCCGCGACGACGTTGTCGAAGTTCAGCAGCGGCTCACCCATGCCCATCATCACCACGTTGGTGATGGCACGGTCGACGGTTGCCGGGACGCTGCCAAAGGATTTGTTGGCAATCCACACCTGGCCGATGACTTCGGCGGCGGTGAGGTTGCTGTTGAAGCCTTGCTTGCCGGTGGAGCAGAAACTGCAATCCAGGGCACAGCCTGCCTGGGACGAAACGCACAAGGTGCCGCGTTTGCCCTGGGGAATGTACACGGTCTCGACGCAGCTGCCGGACGCCACGCGCACCACCCACTTGCGGGTGCCGTCGCTGGAGATGTCCTCGCTGACCACTTCCGGACCACGGACCTCAGCAACAGCCTTGAGCTTTTCGCGCAAGGCCTTGCTGACGTTCGTCATGGCGTCGAAATCATCGACACCAAAGTGGTGAATCCATTTCATTACCTGACCGGCACGGAAACGCTTCTCCCCGATTGAGTCGAAGAATTTTTCCATTTCCAGCTGAGTCAGACCCAGCAGGTTAGTTTTTACAGTCGATGTAGTCATGGATTCACCTTCACTCTTAAGCCAATGCTTAGCGAGTGGTTACTTCAGTAGCTGCGAAGAAGTACGAGATTTCGCGAGCGGCAGCGGCTTCGGAGTCCGAACCGTGCACAGCGTTGGCGTCGATGGAGTCAGCGAAGTCAGCACGGATGGTGCCGGCAGCAGCTTCTTTAGGGTTGGTAGCGCCCATCAGCTCACGGTTCAGAGCGATAGCGTTCTCGCCTTCCAGAACCTGAACGACAACCGGACCGGAGATCATGAAAGCAACCAGGTCGTTGAAGAAACCACGAGCGCTGTGCTCAGCGTAGAAGCCTTCAGCTTCGGCTTTGGACAGCTGCTTCAGTTTCGAAGCTACAACGCGCAGGCCAGCTTTTTCGAAACGAGTGGTGATCTCGCCGATAACGTTTTTAGCAACGGCGTCAGGCTTGATGATGGAGAAAGTACGTTGAACAGCCATGGTGTAACTCCAGAAACGGTAATTTACGAAAAATTAAACCCGCGAATTATACGCGGGTTCTCGGGTATTGCCTAACCTGCGGCGTGGCTCAGTCGCGTTCTTCGATCCAGTGGGCCTGAATGGCCTCCAGGATCTTTTCGCCACAATGCTCAGGCATATCGTCGAAATCGGGCAATTCCATTACCCATTTACGCAGATCGACGAAGTTGACCGACATAGGGTCCACGTCGGGCTTGCTTTCGGCTAGCTGGATCGCGATCTCCAGCACATCAGTCCACTTGAGTTTCATGACAATTCCTTGAATCAGTGCGGTGCTTCGGCTGCGTGGTTGAGCGAGTACTTCGGGATTTCGACCGTCAGGTCTTCGGTACCGACCTTGGCCTGGCAGCCCAGACGGGACTCACGCTCAAGACCCCAAGCCTTATCAAGGTAGTCTTCTTCCAGCTCGTCGGCCTCTTCCAGCGAGTCGAAACCCTCGCGGATGATGCAGTGGCAAGTGGTGCAGGCGCAGACGCCGCCGCAAGCACTTTCCATCTCGATGTGGTGTTCGTGGGCCAGTTCGAGGATAGAGGTACCGGTTTCGGCCTCAACAACCATGCCTTCAGGGCAGAACTTCTCGTGTGGCAGAAAAATGACCTGCGGCATCGTTATTCCTCAATCTCATTCAGGTTGCGGCCCGCCAAAGCGGCTTTCACGGTCGAATCCATACGACGGGCGGCAAAAGCATCGGTCACTTGCGACAGACGCTTGGTCTGTTGCTCGATGGCGTAACCATCGGTGCCTTTCATCAGTTCGGTCAATTCCTGCACCTGCATGTCGATGACCATCCGCTCTTCGGCATCGAGCAAGCGCTCGCCATCGACTTCAAGCGCAGCCTGCACGGCCTCAACCAGACGCTGGGCGTCGACCTGCTGCTCACGCAATACGCGGGCAACCTTGTCGTCATTGGCGTGCTGGAAGGAATCCTTGAGCATCTTGGCGATTTCGCCGTCGGTCAGACCGTAGGACGGCTTGACCTGAATGCTGGCCTCGACGCCCGAACCCAGCTCACGTGCGGAAACGCTGAGCAGACCGTCGGCATCGACCTGGAAGGTCACGCGAATCTTCGCCGCGCCGGCCACCATCGCCGGAATACCGCGCAATTCGAAGCGTGCCAGGGAGCGGCAGTCGCTGATCAGCTCGCGCTCGCCCTGCAATACGTGGATGGCCATGGCCGACTGGCCGTCTTTGTAAGTGGTGAAATCCTGGGCGCGGGCGACGGGAATGGTGGTGTTGCGCGGAATCACCTTCTCCATCAGGCCGCCCATGGTTTCCAGCCCCAGGGACAACGGGATCACGTCCAGCAACAGCAGTTCGCCGCCATCACGCTTGTTGCCGGCCAGGGTATCGGCCTGGATCGCAGCACCAATGGCCACCACTTGATCCGGATCGATTTCGGTCAGCGGCTGGCGACCGAAGGCTTCGGCGACGGCTTCGCGAACGCGAGGCACGCGAGTTGAACCACCGACCATGACCACGGCATGCACGTCTTCCAGCTCGATACCGGAATCACGCACTGCGCGGCGGCAGGCTTTCAGGCTGCGAGCGACCATCGGTTCGATCAGCGCATTGAAGGCTTCGCGGGTCAGCTCGGCTTTCCAGTCGCCATAGGCTACTTCAACGGCCGCAGCGTTAGTCAGGGCTTCCTTGGCCGCACAGGCGGTTTGCAGCAAGTTGCGTTGCGCGCCCGGATCGAGGTCGGCGGACAGGCCAGCGCTCTCGATGATCCAGCGAGCGATCGCGTGGTCGAAGTCGTCGCCGCCCAGGGCGCTATCGCCGCCGGTAGCCAGGACTTCGAAGACACCACCGGTCAGGCGCAGAATCGAAATATCGAAGGTGCCGCCGCCCAGGTCGTAGATCGCAACCAGGCCTTCGGCATGCTGATCCAGGCCGTAAGCCACAGCGGCCGCAGTCGGCTCGTTGAGCAAGCGCAGCACGTTCAGACCGGCCAGCTTGGCCGCGTCCTTGGTGGCTTGGCGCTGAGCGTCGTCGAAATAGGCCGGAACAGTGATCACCGCGCCCACCAACTCGCCACCCAGGGTCGCTTCAGCGCGCTGACGCAGGACCTTGAGGATATCGGCGGAGACTTCGACAGGGCTTTTCGGGCCCTGGATCGTCTCGATGAACGGCATGTGCGACTCGCCACCGACAAAGCGGTACGGCAACTGATCACCCAGCTGCTTGACGTCGGACAGACCACGACCCATCAAGCGCTTGACCGACAGCACAGTGTTCAAGGGATCGGTAGCGGCAGCCAGTTTGGCGGATTCGCCAACCTCGACGCGATCGGCGTGATAGCGCACGGCAGACGGCAGGATGACCCGCCCTTCTGCGTCGGCAAGCGGCTCGGAAAGACCACTGCGCAATGCAGCGACCAGCGAATTGGTAGTGCCCAAGTCGATCCCCACAGCCAGACGACGCTGGTGCGGTTGAGGACTTTGGCCGGGTTCGGCGATCTGCAGTAGGGCCATCGTTATCAGGACTTATCTGTATATCAGGCGTGCGACCGGAGCGGCACTGGGTTAATCGTCGAGGCGCTCTTCTAACTGGCGCACTTCGTAGGTGAGCTTGTCGAGGAACTGCATGCGCCGCATCAGGCGTTCGGCCTGTTCACGTTGCGCCGCATCGTTCCAGCAAGCTGCGAAGCTTTGGTTCAGTTCATCCTGGGCAGCCTTCAGGCGACGCTTGAAGACGGCAACGCCATTGAGGTCGGCGCTGTCCTGCAGGTCTTCGAGCTCTTCGCGCAACTCCATTTGCTGCAACAGGAACTCCGGGTCGTGCACCGTGACTTCCAGCGGCAACTCGCCACCATTCAGAGCAAGCAGGTAGCGCGCGCGCTTGGGCGGACTCTTGAGTGTCTGGTAGGCCTCATTGAGGCTCGCCGACTGCTCCAGGGCCAGCCGCTGCTCACGCTCGGAAGCGTCGGCAAAGCGGTCCGGATGAACGCCGCGCGCCAACTCACGGTAGCGCGTAGCCAGCTGGTCGAGGTCCAGATTGAAACTCGGTTGCAGCTCAAATAAAGCGAAATGACAAGGAGTACCCACGACAAGCCTCAGATGTTGAAGCTTTCGCCGCAGCCACATTCACCGCGCACGTTGGGGTTGTTGAACTTGAAGCCTTCGTTCAACCCTTCCTTGACGAAATCGAGCTCGGTGCCGTCCAGGTAAGCCAGGCTTTTCGGGTCGATAATCACTTTTTCGCCGTGACTTTCGAACACCTGATCCTCTGCAACCACCTCGTCGACAAACTCCAGCACGTAGGCAAGACCGGAACAACCTGTGGTGCGAACACCCAGACGAATCCCTTCACCTTTGCCGCGCCCGTCGAGGGAGCGCCGCACGTGTCGAGCAGCCGCTTCTGTCATGCTGATAGCCATCGGTGACTCCTTACTCGTCGCCAAAACTCGAAAATCAGATCAAGCCTTTCTTCTGCTTGTAGTCGCGAACAGCCGCCTTGATGGCGTCTTCAGCGAGTACCGAGCAGTGGATTTTCACTGGCGGCAGGGCCAGTTCTTCAGCCAGCTGGGTGTTCTTGATGGTTTCCGCTTCGTCCAGGGTCTTGCCCTTCATCCACTCGGTGGCGAGGGAGCTGGAAGCGATAGCCGAACCGCAGCCGTAGGTCTTGAACTTGGCATCTTCGATGATACCGGCGTCGTTGACCTTGATCTGCAGGCGCATCACGTCGCCGCACGCCGGAGCGCCGACCATGCCGGTGCCGACATCAGGATCTTCCGCGTCCATCTTGCCGACGTTGCGCGGGTTTTCGTAGTGGTCGATGACCTTTTCGCTGTAAGCCATGATTCTCAATCCTCACTCATCAGGGCCGCTCTTGAGACCCTGTAGTTACGCTGCATGTACCGCCGCGCTGCTACAGGACCTGCATCCGGCGGCTTCTTTATTTAGTGTGCCGCCCACTCGATCTTCGAGATATCGACGCCGTCTTTGTACATGTCCCACAGCGGCGACAAAGCGCGCAGCTTGGTAACGGCCTCGCAGACTTTCTGCGCGGCATAATCGATTTCTTCTTCGGTGGTGAAGCGGCCGAAGGTGAAGCGGATCGAGCTGTGTGCCAGTTCGTCGTTGCGGCCCAGGGCGCGCAGTACGTACGAAGGCTCAAGCGAAGCCGAGGTGCAAGCCGAACCGGACGAAACCGCCAGATCCTTGAGCGCCATGATCAGCGACTCGCCTTCAACGTAGTTGAAGCTCAGGTTCAGGTTGTGCGGAACGCGGGCGGTCAGGCTGCCGTTGACGTACAGCTCTTCCAGATGCTCGACCTGCTTGTAGAAACGGTCGCTCAGGGCCTTGATGCGTACGTTCTCGGCAGCCATGTCTTCCTTGGCTACACGGAAAGCTTCACCCATGCCGACGATCTGGTGGGTCGCCAGGGTGCCGGAACGCATGCCGCGCTCGTGGCCGCCACCGTGCATGGTCGCTTCGATACGTACGCGCGGCTTGCGGCTTACGTACAGGGCGCCGATACCTTTAGGACCGTAGGTCTTGTGGGCGGAGAAGGACATCATGTCGACTTTCAGCTTCTGCAGGTCGATCTCGACCTTGCCGGTGGACTGAGCGGCGTCGACGTGGAACAGGATGCCCTTGGAACGGAGCAGTTCGCCGATCGCTGCGATGTCGTTGATGGTGCCGATTTCGTTGTTCACGTGCATGACTGAAACCAGGATGGTGTCGTCGCGCAATTCGGCTTCGATCATCTCCGGGGTCACCAGGCCGTCAGTGCGCGGCTCGATGTAGGTCACTTCGAAGCCTTCACGCTCCAGTTGGCGCATGGTGTCGAGGACAGCCTTGTGCTCAATCTTGGTGGTGATCAGGTGCTTGCCTTTGGTGGCATAGAAATGCGCCGCACCCTTGATTGCCAGGTTGTCGGATTCGGTGGCACCGGAGGTCCAGACGATTTCGCGCGGATCGGCGTTGACCAGGTCGGCCACCTGACGACGAGCGTTTTCGACGGACTCTTCAGCTTTCCAGCCGAACACGTGGGAACGGGACGCCGGGTTACCGAAGTTTCCGTCGACCAGCAGGCATTCACTCATCTTTTGCGCGACACGCGGATCAACCGGGGTAGTCGCAGAGTAATCAAGGTAAATCGGCAATTTCATGGACTATCTCCTAAATCAGGCTGGCTGGCGTGCCGTTAGCTCTGTGGCTGTCATTCGACGGCGGACGCTTCAATCTTGTCCAGGCGTGGCGCCTTGCTGTTGCAACGGCGTTGATCCTGACGCTGGGCTACTTCTTGCACCTCACGGCGAGTCACAAGGTCAGCCAAGCTGATACCGCTCAGAAATTCGTGAATTTGCAGGCTCAGGTCGCACCACAAGTGGTGAGTCAGGCAAGTGTCACCGGAATGGCAATCACCCTGGCCCTGGCATTTGGTGGCATCGACCGATTCGTTCACCGCATCGATCACCTGGGCGACCTGGATGCCCTGCATGTCGCGGGACAGCTGGTAACCGCCGCCTGGACCGCGGACGCTGGACACCAGATTGCTGCGGCGCAATTTGGCGAAAAGCTGTTCGAGGTAGGACAGGGAGATGCCTTGGCGCTCGGAGATATCGGCCAGGGACACGGGCCCGTGCTGCGCGTGCAACGCCAGGTCAAGCATGGCGGTCACGGCGTATCGGCCTTTTGTAGTCAGTCGCATGGACAATTACCACGGAGTTCGGAATGAGGCGAGTATGCAATTCCCGAGTATTTAAGTCAACTATAAGACCTAGTACTTTAGTCAGGTTTACCCGCAAAAGAGCGGCCGCATCATAGCAAAGACTGGCCCGGAACAGCCAGCGGTACCGAGTTATCGTTCATCGCGAGCAGGCTCACTCCCACATTGGACCGCGCCCGCCTGAACAGCTCGGTCAGCTGTGGGAGCGAGCCTGCTCGCGAAGAGAGCGACGCGGTTTAGCTGACCTGGCTCTGATCCTTGTCCTTCACACAGGCGAAGTCTTCTTCGCGCAGCTCAGGTAAATCTTTCGCACAGTAATTACTGCCCAGATCCTTCAACGCCCCGCACATCCCCTCCAGACGACCATCGACCGCCTGCAGGTGATCGAGCAACTGGTTAATGGCGCGAGCCACCGGGTCAGGCATATCTTCAGTCACGCCGTAGGCATCGAAGCCGATCTTCTCAGCCATGGCCTTGCGCTTGGCGTCCAGCTCGACATCGGGTTTGACGATGATTCGCCCCGGAATACCCACCACAGTGGCACCCGGCGGCACTTCTTTAGTCACAACGGCATTGGAACCGACCTTGGCCCCGGCACCAACCGTAAACGGACCGAGCACTTTCGCGCCCGCCCCGACTACTACACCATCGCCCAACGTGGGGTGGCGCTTGCCTTTATTCCAACTGGTACCACCCAGGGTCACACCCTGATAAATAGTCACGTCATCGCCGATCTCGGCGGTTTCACCGATAACGATGCCCATGCCATGGTCAATGAAGAAGCGACGACCAACCTTGGCCCCCGGATGAATCTCGATCCCGGTCAACCAGCGACCAAAGTTCGACACCAACCGCGCCAGCCATTTCAGGTCCGCGCGCCACAGCATTGCCGACAAACGGTGTATCCAGATGGCATGCATGCCGGGGTAGCAAGTCAGGACTTCAAAAGCGTTACGCGCCGCCGGGTCTCGGTGGAATACGCTCTGGATATCTTCACGCAAACGCTCAAACATCATTAATCCTTCCGCTTAAGGAGCTCACCACGGGCCGCTTTCTGGGTTTCCGTGAGGATGCCACGCAAAATATTCATTTCCGCCCGGCTGACCGAGCTACGTCCGTACAACCGGCGCAGGCGCGCCATCAAGTGCCGTGGCTTTTCCGGATCGAGGAATTCGATGGCCACCAGAGTTTGCTCCAGATGCTCATAGAATCGCTCCAGCTCGTCCATGGTCGCCAGCTCAGCGCTTTTGACCGAAGCCACTTCTTCCTTCTCGACCTTGCTCGGCTGACCTTGGGCCGCCAGCCAGGACATGCGCACTTCATAACCCAACACCTGCACCGCCGCCCCAAGGTTCAGCGAACTGAACTCAGGGTCTGATGGGATGTGCACGTGATAATGACATCGCTGCAGCTCTTCGTTGGTCAGGCCGGAATCTTCACGACCGAATACCAAAGCGATTTCCGCACCCTGCCCGGCTTCCTCGACCACCTTCGTTCCGCATTCGCGGGGATCGAGCAGCGGCCAGGGAATTCGGCGGTCACGAGCGCTGGTGCCGAGCACCAGGTTGCAGCCGACCAAGGCATCTTCCAAGGTGGCGACGACTTGCGCGTTTTCAAGGATGTCACCGGCACCGGAGGCACGGGCATCGGCCTCGTGATGCGGAAACAGGCGCGGCTCGACCAGCACCAGCCGCGACAGGCCCATGTTCTTCATGGCACGCGCAGCCCCGCCGATATTGCCCGGATGACTGGTATTGACCAGGACGACACGAATGTTTTGCAGCAAGGGAGGCGCTCTCGAACACAATAATCGGGAGCCGAATCTTACAGCTGAACCTACCGTTAAGCCATGAAAGCGAACGTCGTCCTTCTCCTGTAGAAACTTTCTGATAGAATGCCCGGCTTTCTTTAACAACCTTAGGTGACACATCCATGCAGCCCATGCTGAATATCGCGCTGCGCGCCGCCCGCAGCGCCAGTGAATTGATCTTCCGCTCCATCGAGCGCCTGGATACCATCAAGGTCGACGAAAAAGACGCCAAGGATTACGTATCCGAGGTGGATCGCGCCGCCGAACAGAAAATCATCGACGCCCTGCGCAAGGCCTACCCGAATCACTCGATCATGGGTGAAGAGACCGGCATGCACGCCGGCACCGGCATCGAAGGCGAAGAGTACCTGTGGATCATCGATCCACTGGACGGCACCACCAACTTCCTGCGCGGCATCCCTCATTTCGCTGTCAGCATCGCCTGCAAATACCGCGGTCGTCTTGAGCACGCAGTTGTTCTGGACCCGGTTCGCCAGGAAGAATTCACCGCCAGCCGTGGTCGCGGCGCTCAACTGAACGGTCGTCGCCTGCGCGTCAGCGGTCGCACCAGCCTGGACGGCGCCCTGCTGGGTACCGGCTTCCCGTTCCGTGACGACCAAATGGACAACCTCGACAACTACCTGGGCATGTTCCGCGCCCTGGTTGGCCAGACCGCCGGCATCCGCCGCGCAGGTTCGGCGAGCCTGGACCTGGCCTACGTGGCCGCCGGCCGTTTCGACGCCTTCTGGGAGTCGGGCCTGTCCGAGTGGGACATGGCTGCAGGCGCCCTGCTGATCCAGGAAGCTGGCGGTTTGGTGAGCGACTTCACCGGCGGTCACGACTTCCTCGAAAAAGGCCACGTCGTTGCCGGCAACACCAAATGCTTCAAGGCAGTTCTGACGGCGATCCAGCCGCACCTGCCGGCCTCGCTGAAGCGCTAAGCTTCCAGCGACAGAAAAAGCACTCTTCGGGGTGCTTTTTTTATGCCCGAAATTCAGGCGGCCTTTGTAGGAGCCGGCTTGCTGGCGATTCGATCTGACATTCACTATTGATGTCGACTGCTACACCACTATCGCCAGCAACACCCAACCTCCTGTAGGAGCCGGCAACCCCCACGCCCTTGTGGGAGCTGGCTTGCCAGCGATAGCGGTGCATCTGACAAACCGCGCGGCATCTTTCGCCAGCAAGCCGACTCCTACAAATCAGCAATAAATCGTGGGCACAAAAAAGCACCCCGCAGGGTGCTTCTTTTTAATCCGGTTTCAGCAAATCACTGAGCCGGCTCATTCTGAGACAAGATCAACTTGCCTTCCTTATCCACCGGAATCTGGTTGCCTGGATCACGATCCATACGCACCTTGCCTTCCTTGCCATCCAGCGAATACCGCACGTCGTAGCCTACGACCTTGTCACTGATGTCGTTAACCGTGTTACAGCGGGTCTGGGTCGTGGTGTAGGTATCACGCTCTTGCATGCCTTCCTGCACCTTGTTACCGGCGTAACCACCACCGACAGCGCCCGCGACCGTGGCGATCTTCTTGCCGGTGCCGCCACCGATCTGATTACCCAGCAAACCACCTGCCAATGCACCGACCACCGTACCGGCGATCTGATGTTGATCTTTCACCGGCGCCTGCCGGGTGACCGTTACATCCTTGCACACTTCACGTGGAGTCTTGATTTGTGTCTTGACCGGCTCAACGGCGAGTACTTGTGCGTACTCCGGGCCGCTTTTAACCAGGCTGTAGGTGGCCACAGCACCCCCGGCAGTCACACCGACAGCACCCAGTACAGCACCAACCAGCATCGACTTGTTCACATGAACCTCCTGGACCATCACATGCGGAACGTGTCCGCGCTTCTCCCAGCCTTGGAGCACAAAAAAAGGCGCGAGTTCAACTCGCGCCTTTTTGGACTACACCGCTGAGGGACTGCCTTGGGATAAAGAGCCCTTCAAGGACGGTCGTCAACTTCCTTCTCGGTATTGACCGGAGGAATCAGGTCTTCCGTGCTCAGGTTCAGCCAGATCAGCACCACGTTCGCGATGTAGATCGACGAGTAAGTACCCGCCAGAACACCGATGAACAGGGCGATGGAGAAGCCGAACAGGTTATCGCCACCGAAGAACAGCAGGGCCGCGATCGCCAACAAGGTGGAGATCGAAGTCGCCATGGTCCGCAGCAGGGTTTGCGTGGTCGAGATGTTGATGTTCTCGATCAGGCTGGCCTTGCGCAGTACACGGAAGTTCTCACGAACCCGGTCGAATACCACGATGGTGTCGTTGAGCGAGTAACCGATGATCGCCAGTACCGCCGCCAACACCGTCAGGTCGAAGGTGATCTGGAAGAACGACAGGATACCGATGGTCACGATCACGTCGTGGATCAGGGACACGATCGCACCGACCGCAAACTTCCACTGAAAGCGAAACGCCAGGTAGATCAGGATGCCGCCCAGCGCCATCAGCATGCCGAGGCCACCCTGGTCGCGCAGCTCTTCACCCACCTGCGGGCCGACGAACTCGACGCGCTTGACCGTCGCCGGGTTCTCGCCGCCGACCTTCTGCAAGGCTTCAGCCACCTGGTGACCCAGTTGCGGGTCTTCGCCAGGCATGCGCACCAGCAGGTCGGTGGTTGCACCGAAGTTCTGCACGATGGCTTCGTGATAACCGGCGGTAACCAGTTGCTCACGCACCTTGGTGACATCGGCCGGACGTTCGTAGGTCAGCTCGATGAGCGTACCGCCGGTGAAGTCCAGGCCCCAGTTCATGCCTTTGTGGAAGACACTGAACAATGCCAGTGCGGTAAGGAACAATGTGACGCCGAACGCAAAGTTGCGAACGCCCATGAAGTTGATTGTACGTAACATGGCAGCCCCTTAAATCCACAACTTCTTGAAGTCACGACCGCCGAAGATCAGGTTGACCATCGCGCGGGTCACCATGATGGCCGTGAACATCGAGGTAAAGATCCCGAGGGACATGGTCACTGCGAAGCCCTTGACCGGGCCGGTGCCCATGGCAAAGAGGATGCCGCCGACCAGCAAGGTGGTCAGGTTGGCGTCGAGAATCGCGGTGAATGCCCGACCGAAGCCTTCGTTGATTGCGCGCTGCACGGTCATGCCGGCGGCGATCTCTTCACGGATCCGCGAGAAGATCAGCACGTTGGCGTCGACCGCCATACCCATGGTCAACACGATACCGGCGATACCCGGCAGGGTCAGCGTTGCACCCAGCAGCGACATCAGGGCCAGCAGCATCACCATATTCACCGCCAGAGCGACGGTGGCGATGAGGCCGAAGAAACGGTAGATGGCCATGATGAACAGCGAGACGAACAGCATGCCCCACAGCGAAGCGTCGATACCCTTGGTGATGTTGTCCGCACCCAGGCTCGGGCCGATGGTGCGTTCTTCAGCGAAGTACATCGGTGCAGCCAGACCACCGGCACGCAGCAGCAGCGCCAGTTCGGACGACTCGCCCTGGCCGTTCAGGCCAGTGATGCGGAATTGCGCACCCAGCGGCGACTGGATGGTCGCCAGGCTGATGATCTTCTTCTCTTCCTTGAAGGTCTGGACCGGCACGTCTTTCTCGACGCCGTTGACCATCTGCTTGGTGTAAGTGGTAACCGGACGCTGCTCGATGAAGATCACCGCCATGCTGCGACCGACGTTCGAACGGGTCGCACGGCTCATCAGCTCGCCGCCGTGACCGTCCAGACGAATGTTCACTTCCGGCGTGCCGTGCTCGCCGAAGCCAGCCTTGGCGTCAGTCACCTGGTCACCGGTGATGATCAGGCCACGCTCGATCAGCGCAGGAGGACGCTTACCCTCACGGAACTCGAAGGATTCGGAAGTGGCTTTCGAAGCACCAGGCTCAGCGGCCAGACGGAACTCCAGGTTAGCCGTCTTGCCGAGGATACGCTTGGCTTCTGCGGTGTCCTGCACGCCCGGCAGCTCAACCACGATGCGGTTGGCGCCCTGACGCTGAACGATCGGTTCGGCAACACCCAGCTCGTTGACGCGGTTACGTACCGTGGTCAAGTTCTGCTTGATGGAGTATTCGCGGATTTCCGCCAGCTTGGCCGGGGTCATCGCCAGACGCAGCACCGGTTGACCATTGAGGTCGGCCGGAACAATGTCGAAATCGTTGAAGTTCTTGCGGATCAGCACACGGGCCTGTTCACGGCTGTCTTCATCAGCGAAGCCCAGCTGGATGGCACCGTTGAGTTGCGGCAGGCTGCGATAGCGCAGTTTTTCTTTACGCAACAGGCTCTTGACGTCGCCTTCGTAGACTTTCAGGCGCGCGTCGAGGGCTTTGTCCATGTCCACTTCCAGCAGGAAGTGCACACCACCGGACAAGTCCAGACCCAGCTTCATCGGGTGCGCAGCGAGGTTGCGCAGCCATTGCGGGGTGGTTTGTGCCAGGTTCAGCGCGACGACGTAGTCATCACCCAATGCCTTGCGTACAACGTCTTTGGCTGGCAGCTGGTCTTCAGCCTTGGTCAGGCGAATCAGCCCGCCCTTGCCGCCGGCAGCCAGCGTGGCAGCCTTGACGTTGATCCCGGATTCCTTGAGCGCAGCGCTCACGCGATCCAGATCAGCCTGATTGACCTGCAGCGCAGTGCTTGCACCGCTGACCTGAATGGCCGGGTCATCAGGATAAAGATTGGGAGCGGAATAAATCAGACCGACCGCCAGCACCGCCAGGATCAGAATGTATTTCCACAGAGGATATTTGTTCAGCATCACGCCGCCCGTTTATGACGCGGGGCGCCTTGCGCGCCCCGTCGATTGAAGATGAAGTTGAAACTTAGATCGCTTTCAGCGTGCCTTTTGGCAGCGTGGCGGCGATGGCGCCTTTCTGGAATTTCATTTCGACGGTGTCGGAAACTTCCAGAACGACGAAATCGTCGGCCACTTTAGTGATCTTGCCGGCGATACCGCCAGTGGTCACAACTTCGTCGCCCTTTTGCAGGCTGCTCAGCAGGTTTTTCTGCTCTTTGGCGCGCTTGGCCTGTGGACGCCAGATCATCAGGTAGAAGATGACCAGGAAGCCGACCAGGAAAATCCACTCAAAACCGCCACCCATTGGGCCTGCAGCAGGTGCAGCAGCATCAGCCATGGCATTCGAGATAAAAAAGCTCATTTAGCACTCCAGTTGCAAATGTTGAATCTTGGGGTCAGAAAACTCAGTCCAAAGGCGGAACAGGTAGCCCGCGTTTGGCGTAGAAGGCATCGACAAAGGCGGCCAATGTACCCTGTTGAATAGCCTCGCGCAAACCAGCCATAAGCACTTGATAATGACGCAAGTTATGGATGGTATTGAGCATGCTTCCCAGCATTTCGCCGCACTTGTCCAGGTGATGCAGATAAGCGCGGGAGAAGTTCTGGCAGGTATAGCAATCGCAGGTCGGATCGAGCGGCGAATCATCATGGCGATGGAACGCGTTTCGGATCTTCAGCACGCCGGTATCGATGAACAGATGCCCATTGCGGGCATTACGGGTTGGCATCACGCAATCGAACATGTCCACACCGCGGCGCACACCCTCAACCAAGTCTTCCGGCTTGCCAACACCCATAAGGTAACGAGGTTTGTCAGCCGGCATCATGCCCGGCAGGTAATCCAGCACCTTGATCATCTCGTGCTTCGGCTCGCCCACCGACAGGCCGCCGATGGCCAGGCCGTCGAAACCGATCTTGTCCAAGCCTTCCAGGGAGCGCATGCGCAGGTCCTGGTGCATGCCGCCCTGGACGATGCCGAACAGCGCCGCCGTATTCTCGCCATGGGCTTCTTTCGAACGCTTGGCCCAACGCAGGGACAACTCCATGGAAATACGCGCGACGTCTTCGTCAGCCGGGTACGGCGTGCATTCGTCGAAAATCATCACGATGTCGGAGCCCAGGTCACGCTGGACCTGCATCGACTCTTCCGGGCCCATGAACACCTTGGCGCCGTCGACCGGAGAAGCGAAGGTCACGCCCTCCTCCTTGATCTTGCGCATGGCGCCCAGGCTGAACACCTGGAAACCGCCGGAGTCGGTCAGGATCGGGCCTTTCCACTGCATGAAATCGTGCAGGTCGCCGTGTTTCTTGATCACTTCCGTGCCCGGGCGCAGCCACAGGTGGAAGGTGTTGCCCAGAATGATTTCAGCGCCAGTCGCCTCGATATCCCGTGGCAGCATGCCCTTGACCGTGCCGTAGGTGCCCACCGGCATGAAGGCCGGGGTCTCGACGGTACCGCGCGGGAAGGTCAAACGACCGCGACGAGCCTTGCCATCAGTGGCCAGCAGCTCGAAAGACATACGACAGGTGCGACTCATACAGTTTCCTCGGGGCCCGATTCTTTAGGGGCAGTCGGCGCAGGATTACGCGTGATGAACATCGCATCACCGTAGCTAAAAAAGCGGTACCCGTTGTCGACGGCGGCCTTATAGGCGGCCATGGTTTCGGGATAACCGGCGAACGCCGAAACCAGCATCAACAGCGTGGATTCGGGCAAATGGAAGTTGGTGACCAGGGCATCGACCACATGAAACGGCCGGCCAGGGTAGATAAAAATGTCTGTATCGCCGCTGAACGGCTTGAGCACGCCATCGCGGGCGGCACTTTCCAGGGAACGCACGCTGGTGGTCCCCACGGCCACCACGCGACCACCGCGAGCGCGGCAGGCGGCAACGGCATCGACCACGTCCTGGCCGACTTCCAGCCATTCGCTGTGCATGTGGTGGTCTTCGAGCTTCTCCACCCGCACCGGCTGGAACGTGCCAGCGCCGACGTGCAGGGTCACGAACGCAGTCTCGACGCCCTTGGCGGCAATCGCCTCCATCAGCACCTGATCGAAATGCAGCCCCGCCGTCGGCGCCGCCACCGCGCCCAAACGCTCGGCGTAGACCGTCTGGTAACGCTCGCGGTCGGCGCCTTCATCCGGGCGGTCTATATAAGGAGGCAGCGGCATGTGCCCGACGCGGTCGAGCAGCGGCAACACCTCTTCGGCAAAGCCCAGCTCGAACAACGCATCGTGCCGCGCCAGCATCTCGGCCTCGCCACCGCCGTCGATGAGGATCTTCGACCCAGGCTTGGGCGACTTGCTGGAACGCACATGGGCCAGCACGCGATGACTGTCCAGCACCCGCTCCACCAGGATTTCCAGCTTGCCGCCGGAAGCCTTCTGGCCAAACAGCCGCGCCGGAATCACCCGGGTATTGTTGAACACCATCAAGTCGCCGGGACGCAAATGCTCCAGCAAATCAGTGAATTGACGGTGTGCCAAGGCGCCGCTGACCCCATCCAGGGTCAACAGGCGACTATTGCGCCGCTCGGCCAGCGGATGGCGGGCGATCAGCGAATCAGGGAGCTCGAAGGTAAAGTCAGCAACGCGCATGATGGGGTGTCGTCTAGCAGGGCCGGGAAGTCTAGCGGAAATATCAAAAATTCTCCATGTACCTGATTGACCAGCGGTTATCTCATCTCTATACTTCGCCGCCATTGAGCCCTGATGGCGGAATTGGTAGACGCGGCGGATTCAAAATCCGTTTTCGAAAGGAGTGGGAGTTCGAGTCTCCCTCGGGGCACCAAAATTAAGAAAGGTCTTGCTTAGCAAGGCCTTTTTTTTCGCCTATAGAAAAGCAACCACGCCCCCCGTAGGAGCCGGCTTGCCGGCGATGCTTTTGATCCTGCCCTTCAACGCCACCCGCACCGCCGGAACATTTCACAAGGATTCCCCTCATGGAATTACACCTGGAAACCGTCGCCCTCTTCTCCCTCAAACTGGCTTATGAATCGGAAGATTCAAGCCCGATTTTGCGTGACGATCTGGTAATGGGTGACTACCAGCGGGATGTGTTTGAGTTGCTGGTGCGTCGGGGGGATGTTGAGGCGATTCAGGTGAAGGTGGGTGAGTGTGTGGGGTTGGCGTTGGCTGCTGTTGGGGGTGTGGATAAGCCGTTGGGGCGGGAGTTGGGGAGGTTGGCGACTGAACTTGGCACTATTCAGACTATGGAGCAGCTTGATGCCCCGCTCATCGCGCTCAAGGATTATCTGAAGGACATTCAATGAGTGGAGGGGTCTACGGTTCTGAGGCTTCTTCTGCCCTGTAATGCTTGCTATACATCAGCCTTCGACAAGCCCTTCAGGCATTAGACCAGTGTGTGAACGCCCCTTGCGGCACTCATCTAGACTTAATGGATAGTCGTAGGCAGAACCGAGCACGTCGCTTTGGTGCAGTTCGATCAACAGCCGCGTGGCAAGCTGCCCTTTATGCCCAGTAGAGGTGTGGCGAAGACCGCATCGGGCACAACAAGATGCCCACTCAGGGTGCCCTGGCCACCGGCCTGAAATTGCCACGATACCGTGACGTGGTGTGAGTGCCGCAGCCGACACTTTCGGACGACCGACGACCTTCTGGTTTGTCCGTGACCGTGAGGATTGCTGAATGCCTGATGAGATGTTGCACCTGCCTGTGGTCAACAGTCTGCTGGAGCGCCATAAGGGCACCCCGGGTGCGCTGTTGCCCATTCTTCATGATATTCAGGAGCGCATCGGTTACGTCCCCGATGCCGCCGTCCCCGAGATTGCCCATGCCCTCAACCTGAGCCAGGCCGAGGTGCGTGGGGTGATCAGTTTTTACCATGACTTCCGTACCGCGCCGCCCGCGCGGCATATCCTGCGGCTGTGCCGGGCCGAGTCGTGCCAGAGCCGTGGCGCCGAGCAGTTGGCCGCGCAGTTGCGCGAGCGTCTGCAACTGGACGATCACGGTAGCAGCGCCGACGGCAGCATCAGTTTGCGTCCGGTGTATTGCCTGGGTGCCTGCGCCTGTTCGCCTGCCTTGGAGCTGGATGGTCGGGTGCATGCGCGGCTCAGTGCCGAGCGGCTGGATGCGTTGCTCGATGCTTGTCGGGAGGATGCGTGATGCCGACTCTTTATCTGCCTTGTGATTCGCTGGCCCGTGCCGTGGGTGCCGATGAGGTCTCCACAGCACTGATCACTCAGGCCCACGAGCGCAATCTGCCGCTGGAGCTGCAACGCACCAGCTCCCGCGGCTTGTATTGGCTGGAACCGCTGCTGGAAGTGGACAGCCCGCAAGGTCGTATCGGCTTTGGCCCGCTGACGCCGGCCGATGTGCCGTCGGTGCTTGACGCGCTGGCCGATCCATCCGCTCATCCACTAGCCTTGGGCCTGGTGGAAGAATTGCCTTATCTGAAGACTCAACAACGCTTGCTGTTCGCCCGTGCCGGTATTACCCGGCCGCTGTCGTTGGATGATTACCGCGCCCACGGTGGCTTCGAGGGTTTGACCCGCGCCGTCTCCCTTGGCGGCGAGCAGACCGCGACTGCGGTGTTCGACTCAGGCCTGCGCGGCCGTGGCGGCGCGGCCTTCCCCGCCGGGATCAAATGGCGCACGGTGCGCAGCACTCAGGCGGCGCAGAAATATATCGTCTGCAACGCCGACGAAGGCGACTCGGGCACCTTTGCCGACCGCATGTTGATGGAAGGCGACCCCTTCTTGTTGATCGAAGGCATGGCGATTGCCGGCATTACCGTCGGCGCCACCTTCGGCTACATCTATGTGCGCTCGGAATATCCGGATGCCGTAGCCACGCTACGTGCAGCGTTGAACATCGCCCGAACTGCCGGTTACCTGGGCGCCAATGTCGGCGGCAGCGGCCAGGCCTTCGATATGGAAGTGCGTGTCGGTGCCGGTGCTTATATCTGCGGTGAAGAAACCGCGCTACTGGACTCCCTCGAAGGCAAGCGCGGGATCGTCCGCGCCAAGCCGCCGATTCCCGCGTTGCAGGGGTTGTTCGGCTTGCCGACGCTGGTGCACAACGTGCTGACGTTGGCCTCGGTGCCGCTGATTCTGGCCAAGGGTGCGCAGTTCTATCGCGATTACGGTATGGGCCGTTCCCTGGGCACCATGCCCTTCCAGCTGGCGGGCAATGTGCGGCGCGGCGGTCTGGTGGAACGGGCCTTTGGCCTGACCCTGCGGGAGCTGGTGGAAGACTACGGCGGCGGGACAGCCAGTGGTCGGCCGCTGAAGGCTGCGCAGGTGGGCGGCCCTCTTGGCGCCTGGGTGCCGCCGGGGCAATTCGACACGCCGCTGGATTACGAAGCCTTCACCGCCATCGGTGCGATGCTCGGTCACGGTGGTGTGGTGGTGGCTGACGACACCCTGGACATGGCCCACATGGCGCGCTTCGCGATGCAGTTCTGCGCCGAGGAATCCTGTGGCAAATGCACGCCTTGCCGTATCGGCTCGACCCGTGGCGTCGAGGTGATCGACCGCCTGCTGGCCGCGCCCGACCAGAACAGTCGCGCTGCGCAGGTGATCATCCTCAAGGACCTGTGCGACACCCTGCAATACGGTTCGCTGTGCGCGTTGGGCGGCATGACGTCTTATCCCGTGGCCAGCGCCCTCAAGCACTTCCCCGCTGACTTCGGTCTGCAAGCCTCGGAGGCCGAGCAATGATCACTCTCTTCGACCCGAACACCGATATCGATCTGGGCACGCCCGCTCGCGACAGCCAGGTGCAAGTCACCCTGAACATCGACGGCCGCAGCATCAGCGTGCCCGAAGGCACTTCGGTGATGCGCGCCGCCGCGTTGCTCGGCACCACCATCCCCAAACTCTGTGCCACCGACAGCCTGGAAGCCTTCGGCTCCTGCCGCATGTGCCTGGTGGAGATCGACGGCATGCGCGGTTATCCGGCGTCCTGCACCACGCCGGTCAGCGAAGGCATGAGCGTGCACACCCAGACGCCAAAGCTCGCAACCCTGCGGCGCAACGTCATGGAACTGTACATTTCCGACCACCCGCTGGACTGCCTGACCTGCTCGGCCAACGGCAACTGCGAGCTGCAAACCGTGGCCGGTCAGGTCGGCCTGCGGGAAGTGCGCTACGGCTATGAGGGCGACAACCATCTGGCCGAGGTGAAGGACACGTCCAACCCCTACTTCGACTACGACCCGAGCAAGTGCATCGTCTGCAACCGCTGCGTGCGCGCCTGTGAAGAAACCCAGGGCACCTTTGCCCTGACCATTACCGGGCGCGGTTTTGAATCCCGAGTCGCGGCTGCCGGTGGCGATAACTTCCTCGACTCCGAATGCGTGTCCTGCGGCGCCTGTGTGCAAGCCTGCCCCACCGCGACCCTGATGGAAAAAAGCGTGGTCGAACTGGGTCAGCCCGAACGTAGCGTGATCACCACCTGTGCTTATTGCGGCGTGGGCTGCTCGTTCCGCGCCGAGATGAAAGGCGACCAACTGGTGCGCATGGTTCCGGACAAGAACGGCCAGGCCAACCACGGCCACTCCTGCGTCAAAGGGCGCTTTGCCTGGGGCTATGCGACCCACCCGGATCGCATCACCAAACCGATGATCCGCAAACACATCAGCGACCCGTGGCAGGAAGTCAGCTGGGATGAAGCGGTGACCTACGCCGCCAGCGAATTCCGTCGGTTGCAGCAAAAATATGGCCGCGACTCCATCGGTGGCATCACTTCCAGCCGCTGCACCAACGAAGAAACCTATCTGGTGCAAAAACTGGTGCGCGCCGCCTTCGGCAACAACAACGTCGACACCTGCGCGCGGGTCTGCCACTCGCCGACCGGTTATGGCCTGAAGCAAACCCTTGGTGAGTCCGCCGGCACCCAGAGTTTCGACTCGGTGATGCAGGCCGACGTGATCCTGGTGATGGGCGCCAACCCCAGCGACGCCCACCCGGTGTTCGCCTCCCAGCTCAAGCGCCGTCTGCGTGAGGGTGCGCGGCTGATCGTCATCGATCCACGGCGCATCGATTTGGTGGACACGGTGCATGCCCGCGCCGAGTATCACCTGGCCCTGCGCCCCGGCACCAACGTGGCCATGCTCAACGCACTGGCCCACGTCATCGTGACTGAAGGACTGCTCAACCAAGACTTTATCGATGCCCGTTGTGAGCCTGGCGATTTCGCCCAGTGGAGCGAGTTCGTCAGCCGCACGGAAAACTCGCCGGAAGCCCTTGGCCCTGTCTGCGGTGTCGCCGCTGCCGACATCCGTGCCGCCGCGCGCTTGTATGCGACGGGTGGCAACGCGGCGATCTACTACGGCCTGGGCGTCACAGAACACAGCCAGGGCAGTACCTCGGTGATGGGCATTGCCAACCTGGCCATGGCCACTGGCAACATCGGTCGCGAAGGCGTGGGCGTGAACCCGTTGCGTGGGCAGAACAACGTGCAGGGCTCCTGCGACATGGGCTCGTTCCCCCACGAGTTGCCCGGCTACCGGCACGTCTCCAACGAGGTGGTACGAGCGCAGTTCGAGCAGGCCTGGAACGTCACCCTGCAACCCGATCCGGGCTTGCGCATCCCCAACATGTTCGAGGCAGCCTTGGGCGGCAGCTTCAAGGGCCTGTATTGCCAGGGCGAAGACATCGCCCAGAGCGACCCCAATACCCAGCACGTCACCGCGGCTCTGTCGGCCATGGAATGCATAGTGGTGCAGGACATTTTCCTTAACGAAACCGCCAAGTTCGCCCATGTGTTCCTGCCGGGCAGTTCGTTCCTGGAAAAGGACGGCACCTTCACCAACGCCGAGCGACGCATCTCCCGGGTGCGCAAGGTCATGGAGCCGCTGGGCGGCAAGGCCGACTGGGAAGGCACAGTGGCCCTGGCCAACGCCCTGGGTTACCCGATGAAGTACCGGCACCCTTCGGAAATCATGGATGAAATCGCCAGCCTGACGCCGACTTTCACCAACGTCAGCTACGCCGAACTGGATCGCCATGGCAGCCTGCAATGGCCATGCAACGCCGAGGCACCGGACGGCACGCCGACCATGCACATCGAGGAGTTCGTGCGCGGCAAAGGGCGCTTCATGCTCACCGGCTATGTGCCCACCGAGGAAAAGGTCAACGCTCGCTATCCGCTGCTGCTGACCACCGGGCGCATCCTCAGCCAGTACAACGTCGGCGCCCAGACCCGACGCACCGAAAACGTCGCCTGGCATGACGAAGACCGCCTGGAAATCCACCCGAACGACGCCGAGAGTCGTGGCATCAACGAGGGTGACTGGGTCGGCATCGGCAGCCGCGCCGGGCAGACCGTGTTGCGTGCGCGGATCACCGAACGGGTCGCCCCAGGCGTGGTGTACACCACCTTCCACTTCCCGGAATCCGGCGCCAACGTCATCACCACCGACAACTCCGACTGGGCCACCAACTGTCCGGAGTACAAGGTCACCGCCGTCGAAGTCAGCCGCGTCTACCACCCTTCGGAGTGGCAAAAACGCTTCCAGGAGTTCAGCGATGAACAGCATCGTCTGCTCAAGGACCGGGGCCGTGGCGCCAAAGCGGAGGTACGCCGATGAGCACCGACAACCTGATCAAGATGGCCAACCAGATCGCCCAGTACTTTGCCAGCCAGCCGGATCAACAACAGGCAGTGCTCAGCGTGCGTAATCATCTGCAGATGTACTGGGCGCCGAGCATGCGCAAGGAGTTGCTGGCCTGGCAGACCGAGCATAAAGGGGCGGATTTACACCCGCTGGTGCAGGCGGCGGTGAGTGGTGCGGGTTGGGAGGCTTAGATCCCTGGATGATTGTCTGCGGCCTGCTGGCTGAAAAAACTGTGGGAGCTAGCTTGCTCGCGATGAGGGCTTAACATTCAGCATTTTTGCTGGCTGATACACCGCCATCGCGAGCAAGCCCGCTCCCACAGGGGATTGTGTTGTGTCGACAGGCCACAGGCCCTCATTTCCCGCACTGAGCGTATCCTGTTCACGACTGCCTCCCCTGAGCCCCGGAACCACAATGACCAAAAGCATTCTCTACGCCCTGGGCGCTGCTGCCCTGTTCGGCGCCAGCACGCCCTTGGCCAAGTGGCTAGGCTTGAATGTGTCCCCTATCCTCCTCGCCGGCCTGCTTTACCTGGGCAGCGGCGTCGGGCTGACGCTGACCCGCCTGATCCGTGATCGTGGCTGGCAGCCGACCGGCCTGACAGCCCCCGAATGGCCGTGGTTCATCGGCGCCATTGTGTTCGGTGGCGTGCTGGGGCCGGTTGCATTGATGTTTGGACTCACCCTCACCTCTGGCACCACTGCATCACTGCTGCTGAATCTTGAAGCGGTGTTAACTGCCCTGATGGCATGGGTGGTGTTCAGGGAGAACGCTGACCGGCGCATTGTTGCGGGCATGGTGGCCATTGTCGCCGGGGGCGTGTTGCTGGCATGGCCTCGCACTTCGGCAGAGGTGCATGGCTGGTTGGGGCCCGTCGCGGTGGCGCTGGCCTGTTTTTGTTGGGCCATTGATAACAACCTCACCCGCAAGGTGTCTGCGTCGGATGCGTTGTTTATTGCCGGCACTAAAGGGCTGGTGGCCGGCGCCGTCAATTGCGCGCTGGGGATCGCGCTGAGTATGCACCTGCCTGAATGGTTGCTTCTTGGGCCAACCCTGCTGGTGGGCTTTTTGGGGTATGGCGTCAGTCTGGTGCTGTTCGTCCTGGCGTTGCGCGGGCTTGGTACGGCGCGGACCGGGGCGTACTTTTCTACGGCGCCGTTCCTGGGAGCCGCGATAGCCATCCTGTTCTTCGGTGAAACCGTGACCTGGGTGTTCTGGATCGCTGCCGGCCTGATGGGGCTTGGGGTCTGGATTCATCTGACCGAGAGCCACTCACACGAACATCGGCACGAGCCGCAAACCCATGACCACAAGCACGTCCATGATGAGCATCATCAGCATGAACATGACTTTGAGTGGGATGGTGTACAACCGCACCGCCATGTTCACCAACACTCACCGATCGTCCACAGTCACCCGCACTTTCCCGACATCCATCACCGGCACTCGCACTGAGCCCCGCAGGCTGCGGTCATTTAAAACCGGTCGCGACCTTCAAATCCCTACTCGACTTCCTTCTTTCGTGACGCCGTCACGGTCACTTCAATGGCCCGGACACTGATCGCCGCGAATGTCGCCGTCATCAGGACGCCGTTGAAACCCAGCAGCACTGCCAACACTCGCGAGACGCCGAGTTTGGGCACGAGCTCTCCGTAACCGATGGTCAGGCCGGTTACGAAGGCGAAGTAGACACCGTCATCAGGGCTCCACCCTTCCAGCTGGGCGATGATGAGGCCAAACGCAATCATCACTAACAGCAGTATCGAGAAGATCGGCCACACCACTTTGAAATAGAACCAAACGGCTTTGTAGAACTCGTGGCGGACGTTTGCTGCATGGTTGAGGTTCATGTCGTGGGCTTCCTGGGGTTTGCCTGACCGGCATTTGAATGCGCGGCGGAAATACCCCGTTCAGCTTGGCACAAGTGCTGAAAACTGCGACCAACGGGGCGTTATCGCTGGCGAGCGCAGGACTATGACAAAGATGACACCCCGCAAACTATCCAGAAACCGCCTGCTGTTGGATTCGTTGTAGGAGCGAGCCTGCTCGCGATGGTCGTTAACGATTACGCGTGTTTACCGGTTAAACGCGGCGTTCTCGAGTCCATCGCGAGCAGGCTCGCTCCTACAACAACAACAGCAGCGGCAGCGGCAGCGGCAGCGGCAGCGGCAGGAATATCCCTCAGTTCACTTCGCTTTCCCGAATCAGCTTCTTGTTGATCTTGCCGACGCTGGTCTTGGGGATTTCGGCGACGAACTTGAACTGCTTGGGGATCGCCCATTTGTTGATGCGCCCGCCGTCGACGAAGGCTTGCAGGTGCGTCTCGAGGATCTTGCGGTCGAGGAAGTGCCCCGGCTCCCCCACCACCATCGCCATCGGCCGCTCGCCCCATTGTTCGTCGGCAATGCCCACGACAGCGACGGACATCACGCCCGGGTGTTCGCTGATCAGGCTTTCCAGTTCCAGGGAGCTGATCCACTCGCCGCCGGTCTTGATCACGTCCTTGATCCGGTCCTTGATTTCCACGCCGCCGAGCTTGTCGATCGAGGCCATGTCACCGGTGTGCAGCCAGCCGTTGTGCCACAGCTCCGCGCCTTTGTCCGGGGCTTTGAGATAGCCCTGGGTCAACCACGGTGCGCGTACCACGATCTCGCCAAGGGACTCGCCGTCATGGGCCACGTCGTTGCCGTCGGCGTCGATGATTTTCAGGTCGACCATCGGCACCGGCGTGCCGGTCTTGATGCGGATCGGCAGTTGCGCGTCGGCGGACAGCTTAAGGTCTTCGTCACGCAGGTACGTGAGGCACAGCAACGGGCAGGTCTCGGACATGCCGTAACCGGCGTGCACCACCATGCCTTTGGCGTTGGCCTCGCTGGCGACGCCGAGGGTCAGGGCGCTGCCGCCCAGGAGCATTTTCCAGCCGTCGAAACGGGTTGCCTTGCCTTCCTCACAGTTGAGGATCATCTGCAAAATGGTCGGCACGCAGTGGGAGAAGGTCACCTTCTCTTCGCGGTACAGCCTGACCAGGCTGTTGGGCTCGTAGCGGCCGGGGTAGACCTGCTTGATACCCATCAGGGTCGCGACATACGGCACGCCCCAGGCATGCACGTGGAACATCGGCGTGATGGGCATGTACACATCATCGGAGCGCAGCAGCGGCTGGCCCTGATAGACGCCCAGGGTGCCAACCGCATTGAGGGTGTGCAGCACCAGTTGCCGATGGCTGAAGTACACGCCTTTCGGGTCGCCGGTGGTGCCGGTGGTGTAGAACAGCGTGGCCACCGAGTTCTCGTCGAAATCGGGGAAGTCGTACTGGTCCGAGGCCAGGGACAGCAGGTGTTCATACTCGCCAAGCACCGGCAGCGAGGTCGTGGTCGCCTCTTCATCGGTGAGCTGTAGGTAGCCTTTTACGGTTTCCAGCCGACCGTGAATCTGCTCGACCAGCGGCAGGAAATCATCATGCACCAGCACCAAGTCATCCTCGGCGTGGTTCATGGTGAACAGCACCTGCTCCGGCGACAGGCGAATGTTCACCGTGTGCAGCACCGCGCCGATCATCGGCACGGCGAAGAAGCACTCCAGGTAGCGGTGGCTGTCCCAGTCGAGCAGGGCCACGGTGTCACCGGCCTTGACCCCGGCTGCGGTCAGCGCATTGGCCAGGCGGCGAATGCGCTTGTTGAGGGTCTGGTAGCTGTAGCGCAGTTTGTCGGCGTAGACGATTTCCCGGCCTGGCTCGTAGCGCACGCCGGACAGCAACAGTTGCTTGATCAGCAAGGGATAGGCATAGGCGCCGTCGGCGGGCGGGATTATTTTTGTCGCCATCATGTTTAAGGTTCCTTGTCCTTTCGATCAGAACTGATCGGCTTGCAGCTCGTAGAGGCAGTCACTGCCGGCCTTGGCCGATGCGCTCAACGAGTGGATACGCGGCAACAACCGGGCGAAATAGAAACGCGCGGTGGCCAGTTTGCTGGTGTAGAAATCGTCCTCGGCATCGCCGCTCATGACGGCCTTGGCCATGCGCGCCCACATGTAGGCGTAAGCGGTGTAGCCGAACACGTGCAGGTACTCGACCGAGGCTGCGCCGATTTCGTTCGGGTTGTTTTGCGCACGGTCCAGCAGCCACGCGGTCAGTTCGTCGAGAGTGTCGACGGCGGCGTTCAACGGCTTGGTGAACTCGTCGAGGTCAGCACAGGCACTGGCAGTGAAGTTGCGGATTTCCGAAGCGAACAAACGGTAGAGCGCCCCGCCGCTGCCGACGATCTTGCGCCCGGCCAGGTCCAGGGACTGGATGCCGTTGGTGCCTTCGTAGATCTGGGTGATGCGCACGTCGCGCACCAGTTGCTCTTGGCCCCACTCGCGGATGTAGCCATGGCCACCAAAAATCATCTGGCCGTGCAGAGTGGTTTCCAGGCCCATGTCAGTGAGAAAGGCCTTGGCGACCGGTGTCAGCAGCGATACCAGTTCCTGAGCGCGGGTGCGGGTGATGTCGTCTTCACTGTACTTGGCGATGTCCAGTTGCAGGGCCACGTAACTGGAGAACGCACGGCCGCCTTCGTTCAAGGCTTTCATGGTCAACAGCATGCGGCGCACGTCCGGATGGACGATGATCGGGTCGGCGGAGTGGTCCTTGTTCTGCGCGCCGGTCGGTGCACGGCTTTGCAGACGATCACGGGCGTATGCAACGGCGTTCTGGTACGAACGCTCGCCCTGCGCCAGCCCCTGGATGCCCACGCCCAGACGCTCGTAGTTCATCATGGTGAACATCGCCGCCAGGCCTTTGTTCGGCGCGTCGACGATCCAGCCGGTGGCGCCGTCGAAGTTCATCACGCAGGTAGCGGAGGCCTTGATGCCCATCTTGTGTTCGATGGAACCGCAGGACAGCGCGTTGTGTTCACCCAGCGAACCGTCGGCGTTGACCAGCACTTTAGGCACCAGGAACAGCGAGATGCCTTTCGGCCCCGCCGGTGCATCCGGCAGGCGTGCGAGCACCAGATGGATGATGTTCTCGGTCAGGTCGTGGTCGCCGCCGGTGATGAAGATCTTGCTGCCACTGACCTTGTAGCTGCCGTCAGCCTGTGGCTCGGCGCGGGTGCGAATCAGGCCCAGGTCGGTGCCGGCGTGGGCTTCGGTCAGGCACATCGAACCAGTCCAGATGCCGGCGTACATGTTCGGCAGATAGCGTTGCTTGAGTTCTTCGCTGGCGTGGGCCTTGATCGACAGGCACGCGCCGGCGGTCAGCATCGGGTACAGGCCGAACGACAGGCTGGCCGAGTTGACCATCTCTTCGACCTGCGCGGAAATCGCCTTGGGCATGCCCATGCCACCGTACTGCGGATCACCGCCGACACCCACCCAACCACCTCCGGCGAAGGCTTGATAGGCCTGGGCAAAACCGTCTGGCGCGGTGACCGAGCCATTGCTCCAGGTGCAGCCCTGCTCGTCGGTGGCGCGGTTCAGTGGCGCGATCACTTCGCCGCTGATCTTGCCGGCCTCTTCGAGGATGGCGGCGGCGGTTTCCTCATCGATCACATCGGCCAGACCGGGCAATTGCGCCCACAGCCGGGACACCTGGAAAACCTCGTTGAGTACGAAGCGCATGTCGCGCAGGGGTGCTTTGTAATCAGACATCTTGGCTTACTCGGAAGTGGTCACGGCATGCGACATGCCGGGACGTTCAGTGGATTCAGTGGTTTCGGTGGCCGCAACAGAACCGCGCTTGGGTGCCCGTTCGCGCAACAGGAAATAGGACAGGGCCGGAATCAGGATCAGCGCGCCGAGCATGTTCCACAGGAACATGAAGGTCAGCAGGATGCCCATGTCGGCCTGGAACTTGATCGGCGACCAGACCCAGCACACCACGCCGGCGGCGAGGGTGATGCCCACCAGCCCGACCACCCGGCCTGTGAAGGACACGGCATTGCGGTAGGCCTGGGACAGCGGTAAGCCCTGGCGCTGGAAGTGCAGTTGCACGCTGAGCAGGTACAACGCGTAGTCCACGCCGATACCCACCCCGAGGGCGATCACCGGCAGGGTCGCGACTTTCACGCCGATGCCCATGGCCACCATCAAGGCTTCGCAGAGGATCGAGGTCAGCACCAGCGGCAACAACGCCACCAGCGTGGCCCGCCAGCTGCGGAAGGTGATCAGGCAGAACAGCGTCACCGCCGCATAGACGTACAGCAGCATGGTGCGGTTGGCTTCACGGACCACGATGTTGGTCGCGGCCTCGATCCCGGCAGTGCCGGCGGCGAGCAGGAACTGGCGATCCTCGGTGCTGTTTTCCTTGGCGAACTTGTCGGCAATCGCCACCACGGCGTCGAGGGTTTCGGCCTTGTGGTCCTTGAGGAAGGTGATCACCGGCATCAGCGAGCAGTCGGTATTGAACAGCTCCGGCGAGTTGACCGAGGCTTGCTGGGCGGCGTAGTTGAGCACGTCCTGGTTGCGCTGGATGCTGTTGAGCTTGGGGTTGCCTTCGTAGGTGCCGGCGGTGATCTGCCGCACCGCGTTGACCAGCGAAGCGGTCGCCTGCACGCCCGGATACTGTTGCAGTTCCCAGGCAAGGCGATCGGCGAGGACCAGGGTCTTGTAGTTCAGGCAGCCTTCCGGCGCGGTCTTGATCATTACCGCAAACAGGTCGCTGGACAGCGCGTAATGCTGGGTGATGTAGGCGTTGTCGCGGTTGTAGCGCGAGTCGGCGCGCAGCTCTGGCGCCCCGCTTTCCAGGTCGCCGATCTTCAGGTTCAGGCTGACCACATAGCCGCCAATGCCCATCAACACCGCGACCAGCACGGCGCCCGTGGCCCACTTGGCGGTGGTGAAGCGATCGAGCGCGTCCCACAGTTTGCCGAAGCCTTTGTGCTTCTCGGCGCGGTTGTCGATTTTCAGCGCACGCTCGGCCGCTTTTGCGCCCACACCGACATAGGACAGTGCCACCGGCATCAGCAACAGCGAGGTGAAGATCAGCACGGCGACACCGATGCTGGCGGTGATCGCCAGGTCCTGGATCACCGGGATGTCGATCAGCATCAGCACGGCGAAGCCCACGGCATCGGCCAGCAATGCGGTGACACCAGCAATGAACAGGCGGCGGAAGGTATAGCGCGCAGCGATCAGCTTGTGGGTGCCACGGGCGATGTCCTGCATGATGCCGTTCATCTTCTGCGCGGCGTGGGACACGCCGATGGCAAAGATCAAAAACGGCACCAGCACCGAGTACGGATCAATGGCATAGCCGAGCCAGGCGACGATGCCCAGTTGCCAGACCACCGCAATCAGCGAGCAACCGACCACCAGCAGGGTGCTGCGCACGCAACGGGTGTAGGCGTAGATAATGATCAGCGAAGTAACGACGGCCAGGCCGAAGAACATCATCACCTGGATCAGGCCGTCGATCAGGTCGCCCATGAGTTTGGCGAAGCCGATCACCCGCACCTTGTAATGGCCGCTGCCTTCTACCCCGGATTTGCGCGCAGCGCTGTCGCCGGCGTATTCGATCTTGTCGCGCAACTGCTCTTCGAGCATCTGCGAGAAGGCGTGGTAGTTGATGCGCTGACCACCGGCGGCGGCTTTGTCCAGCAGCGGCACGATCAGCATGGTCGACTTGAAGTCGCTGGCCACCAGGCTGCCGACAATACCGGCGCGGGAGATGTTCTGGCGCAGCTGTTCGATCTGTTCAGGCTGGCCTGAATAGGTGTCGGGCATCACCGGGCCACCCTGGAAACCGTCCTCGGTGACTTCGGTCCAGCGCACCGCCGGGCTCCACAGCGACTTCATCCACGCACGGTCGACGCCTTCGGTGAGGAACAGTTGGTCGTTGACCTGCTTGAGTACGTCGAGGTATTCGGGGTCGAAAATATCGCCCTTCGTGTTCTCGACCACCACCCGCACCGAGTTGCCCAACCCGCGCAGGGAAGCACGGTTTTCCAGGAAGTTCTGGATGTACGGCTGGCTCTGCGGAATCATTTTTTCGAAGCTTGGGCGCAACTCCAGGCGAGTCACCGCCATGAAGCCCAGCACCACGGTGGCCAGCGCCATCAGCAGCATGAACAGCGGGCGGAAGTTGAACACCAGCCGTTCGAGGAGGTTGCCGGAGCGATGATCGAAATCACGCACATCGCGGATCACCGGCATGGCGTCTTGTTTGATATTGCCCATGTCTGGGTTCTCGCTTTTAGGGTTCGAGGGCTGGGTCGGCGGACAACGTCCGGGTACCACGGCTACCGGCCAGCACCAGTGCGCCGTCGGTGGACTGGGTCGCGCCGGCGACCGGCGTCGGAGCCGGTTGCCGCACCAGATGCATCTGCGCGCCCGTCCCCTGGCTGACCAGCATCTGCCCGCCCTGGGTGAACAGGCGGTAGTTGCCACGGGCATCGATCAGGCCCGCGGTGATGCTGACGTGCAGGCCGCTGTCCAGTGCGGTCCAGCTCTGGCCGCCGTCGCTGCTGCGCAGCACGTTGCCGCGCAGGCCGTAGACCAGCACTTCGCCGGGCTTGCCGAGCACGCCAAAAAAGCTGCCCTGATACGGCGTCGGCACGGCATTGAAGCGTTGGGCGCTGCCGTCCCACTTGAGCAGCAGGCCCTGCTCGCCAGCGATGTACAACGCGTCACCGGTGGAGGCGATGGCGTTGAGATGGAAACCCTGGGGGTTGTCGGTGCGGTCCTGGAACGGGGTCCAGCTCTGGCCGCCGTCGTCGGTGCGCAGGATCAGGTTGAACACGCCGACCACATAGCCGGTTTTGTCGTTGGCGAACCAGACGTCGAGCAGCGGTTTGTCCGCACCTTGATCGACCAGCTTCTGGCCCTCGGCGACCAGCAGCGGCCATTGCTCATTGCCCGGTTCGGCGCTGGCCAGCGCCGTGTAATGCTTGACCAGCAAGGCGCCGATCTGACGACCGTCGAGTTGCTTTTGCCAAGTCGCGCCGGCGTCGCTGCTGTGCAGCACCACGCCGTCATTGCCCACCGCCCAGCCCTGGGTGGCGGTCGGAAAATTGACTGCCGTGAGATCGGCACTGGCCGGCACGACGGCCTGCTGCCAATGCTTGCCGGCATCATCGGAAAACAGAATATGGCCACGCTGACCGACGGTGATCACGCGCCCGCCGGCGCGGGTCATGCCGGACAACGGGCTGTTGATCGCCAAGGCACTGACTCTGGCGGGCAGGTCCAGCACATCGACGTAATCGGCCGCCTGGGTGATGCCCTGCGACAGGCAAAGCACAACGCCGAACGCCAGCTGCAACATATTATTTTTATACGAACACATACTGCGTCCTCATCGGAAAACCGCGCCACACCTTGCGCTGTGCAACTCATGTGGGAGCGAGCCTGCTCGCGATGGTCGTTAACGATGACGCGTGCTTTCTGGATGCCCACGTCGCCCTCTGGTCCATCGCGAGCAGGCTCGCTCCTACAGTGGATCGTGCAGTTGGCTTAGCGAATACCGGCGCCGGCCAGCGATTCCGAAGACCACTGCGCCTTGGAGAGCGGCTCGATGTACTTGATGCCGCCGTAAGGGCCGACCACACCGTTGATGTTGTAGGAGCCACCGACCAGGTCGTAGATCATGAAGGGCGTGGAGTCCGGAACCTGTTTGTCATAGCTCTGGCTCAGGAACGCGAAGGAACCGCGATAGAGCTGGCCACGGGCGTCGTATTGATCCGAGGCCAGAGCGGTCCAGCTGTCTTCGTCGAGGTAGAAGCGGCGCTTGGCGTAGATGTGACGGGCACCGGCCTTGAGGTTGCCTTCGACGACCCACACGCGGTGTTTTTCCCAACGCACGAAGTCCGGTGCGAGGTGGTTAGCAGTGGTCAGCGACTTCGGATCCTGCACATAGGTCAGCTTGTAGGTGTTGTAGGGCACGATCATTTCCTGCTTGCCCACCAGCTTCCAGTCGTAGCGATCCAGCGCACCGTTGAACACGAACACGTCATCGTAGGTGCCCGCGCCGGCGGTCCCCGGGTTAGGCGTGTCGTAGGCCAGGCTCGGCGCCAGTTTCACTCGACGCTGCCCCGGCAAGTACTGCCAGGCGCGGCGTGGTTGCTGCAGCGGGTTGGCGGCGTCCTTGAGCATCACCGCCTCGCCAGCTCGGCGCGCCGGGCCGGTGTACGCCAGCTTCATCTGGTAGTACACGTCGGCGCTGCTGATCGGCTGCGAGAGGTTTTCGTAGATCGGGTAAGAGATGTTCGCTTGCCCGGTGGTCGCCAGGCTCGGCACGCCGGCGGAGTCGACGTTCCAGGAGTCGTACTTGGAGCTGATGCTCACGCCCTGATAACGCAGCAGGAAGTTCCACATCGCTTCGTTGCCCGTCTGCGGAATCGGGAACGGCACGCCCGGCAACACGTTGTCGATGGCCAGGCCACCTTCCAGGGACTTGGCGCCGCTGGCGTTCTTCACGCCGTTATCCAGAATCGCTTGAGGCAACGAAACGGTGCGGTGCGTCGGGAACACGTCGACACGGAACGTCGGGAAACGCTTGGCCAGTTCTACCGTGGTTGCCGTGAGCAGGCCCTTGTATTGATCGACGTTCTTGCCGTCGATCACCAGCAGCGGTTTTTCACTGGCAAACGGATCCGGACGCATGCTGTCGCCGGCTTTGAAACTGGCCGGCGGCGTGGTCAAACCACCGGCATAGGCAGGGATGGAACCATCAGCGTTCCCGGCTTTTTCAGCCCCTACCTGTGTCAGGCTGGTGCCCAGTTTGGCAGCTTCCTGGGTTGAAACAGCAGCCTGTGCCTGAGCGGCGAAGACCATGGCCAAGGACGCGGCCAACACGGTTTTTACAAATTTCATGTTGTTATTCTCCTGCTTGCATTGAGCAAATCAGTGGTGAATCAGAATGTTGTTTTCATCGTCAGGTACACGGCGCCACGGTCCTCGGTCGTGGCACCACCTCCGGAAAAGGACGAGTAGCCGCCGGCATAACAGGCGTAGTTTTCGTTGCCGCTGAAGGCGTTCGGGGTGGAGCCGTCACCGCCTTTCGGGCCGGTGCTCACGCCGCTGACGTTGCACTTGTCGGTCTGGCCGAAGGAGTCCACGTACTTCAGGTCGACAAAGTATTTGTTGTACACAACGGCACCGATGCCCACGGCATAGTTGCCGGTGTCCTTGGCACCGCCACCGGAGACCGGCGACACACCATCGAGACCAACGTTGACCGACATCGGTGCGTTGAGGTCGACACCGGGGAACACCTGGTACCAGGTCGGTGTGAAGTTGACTGCCAGACCCCAGTTGTCACGAGTCGGCGCATCGATGCCGCGATAGCTGTCCTTGCCCTTGTAGAGTGCTTCGTTTTTGCTATCGAGCTTGAGCAGGTTGCTGTAGTACAACTCGGCAAGCACGGTTGCCTGATCGAACACCGGCGTTTTCGGCAGGGTCATCAGACCGTTGAGCGTCCAGTGCAGGGTGTCGCCGGTGGCGCTCATGCTGTCGCCGCGGTGCGGGGTGTCGTAGATCACACCGGTGGCATCTGAACGCGCAGGCAGCAAGCCGAGGCCCTTGCCCAGGCCCAGCGGGCTGTTGGTGCTGACGATCGCCGGGATACTGGCCAGCGGCATGTTGTGACGGATGTTCAGGTCCGAACCAACGCTGATCCCGCCGACGTCCTTGGACAGGCTCAGGCCAAAGATCTTGATGTTGTCGGCATAGGCCAGTTGATAGGTGGCGGTGTCCAGCGAATTGAGGGTGTTGACCACCGCAGGCACTTGCCCTGCCGGACGGGTGCCGTTGGGGTTGGCCGAGCTGATGCCCCGGGCATCCAGCCAGGCTTGCGGCAGGATTTCCGACGTCTCGCGATAGTAGACGCCGAGAGTGCCATCCAGCCAGGCCGGCGACCACTTGGCCATGACGCCCCAGTCGCCGCTGCTGCCCGGCGTCAGGTCATGGCCACGACGCACGTTGGTCAACGCGTTGCACGGCGCCAGGCCACAACCCAGCGGACTGCCAGGGACCACGGCGTTGGTGTTGCCGAGCAGGAAGGATTGCGCACCAAAGCCGACCAGATCGGAACCACCGTAGTAGGTACCGGCTTCCGGCAGACGCGCGGCGTCCCAATCGAGGAAGTACTGGGCACCGACGGTCAATTCCGGGTTGACGGTGAACGACATCGACAACTGGTTGCGCGGGACGAACAGTTCCTTGGCTTCAGTGCCTGGCGAGGCAGCAAGCTTGGCCAGGTCGAGACCGGACTGGCCGTAGCTGACCGAGTGCACCGGGTTGAGAATGGTCTCGCCCCAGAACACGTTGTGCTGACCGGCCTTGACGCTGAGCATCGACTCCTCGCCCACTTCGGTGCTGTAGAACACGAAGGCATCGAGGATTTCCCCCGAAGGACCGCTGTAGTAGCGCTGGGCATAATTGCTCAGGTGCGAGCTGCCATTGCCGACGTTGTCATGGGTGACCGGTGCCAGGCGCGGGTCGTTGGCGATCAGGCCCGACGTCGAACCATTGCCGTTGACGAACGGGTTGGAGTTGGAACCGGTGTTGTCATAGGCCTTGTCGTACCAGGTGGCGGCGCTGACGCGAAAGCCCATGGCGTTCTTGTAGACCACGTCCATTTCGGTCAACAGGTCGATACGGTTGGTGATGTTGGTGCCGGCCTTGCGGAAGTTGTAATCGCCGTCGTTGTTGTTCGGCGTTCCCAACATGCGCTTGTCGGCACTTTCGGTGCGCACGCCGTAGTTGTACTTCACGGTGTTATCCAGACGCGCAGTCCAGTCCGGGTTGCCCAGATCGAGCTCGACCCCATGGGCCGCCGGCGCGATCACGGCCAGAATGGCCGAGGCCAGCAAGGTGTAGCGTGCTGCGGTGAAGCCGTGACTCTTGTTGTTGTGCATTGCGTTGTCTCCGCCCTTTTTGTATTTGTTTTTAGCGCAGCCGCCCTCACGCAAGCCTCGATGGATTTGCGTTTAAGGAATGAGGGCAAATGCCGGTGGCGTACTGCCGGTCCAGCTCCTTGTACTAGCGGTCCAGCTCCAGGATGAGTGCTTCGGCTTGCTGCCAGTGGCCAAATCCTGCGGCCGGATTGAGGTGGCCGACATCGCCCAGATTGAGCAATTCGGCGCCCCAGCCTTCTGCCATGCGGGCGACCGCAGGCAGCGTGGCAAGGTGATCGTTGGTGCTGCCGGCCACGATGCTGCGAAATGGCAGCGGGCCTTGTGGCAGAGGATTCCAGCCCTGGTTACGCAGGGTTTCGGAAGATGGATAGTTTGCCGGCCAGACCGCATCGAGGTCCGGTGGCGCGGCCAATAAAGCGCCCTTGATTGGGCGACTGTAGTGCGCTGCCCAGTGCGCGACCATCAGCACACCAGCGCTGTGGGCCACCAGAATCACGGGGCCTTCGATCTGTTCGAGTTCGTGTTGAATCGCCCGCACACGGGCCATGCAATCGAGCTTGTCGGTCTCCAGTGGCGGCACGCTACGCACTTTGCCCAGCCGGGCTTGCAGCAAGGTTTGCCAATGTTCGGCCACGTGCTCGCGCAGACCCGGGACGATCAGAACGGTGGCGGCAGTTTGCAGTTTGTCCACGGTCAACACCTTCGCTTTCTCGATAACTCGACTGGCTGTTTTCGCCAGGGGCTTTTTGTAGAGTCGACATTAAAGTTCGCCCACCCGAAGCGCTTTACATTGGACGTCAGGCACTTTTCTTTTGATGACAAATTGTCGGACATCCGGACAGCTCGACCACTGGTCGAAAAAACCCGCAGGTTGGCGCAGGGTCACTGTAATCAACGGATGAGCGCTGATGGCTGCGCGCAGCGCAGAGGATTGGGGACCGCACAGCATGAAAACCATCAACGACATGACAACTGTTCAACTGTTGATACGCTGGATATAGTCGCCACGCTCACGCCAATCGCCATCGGCACAGGGAAGACCTTCGCATGACCAAGCTTGTTCGCGCCGCCGTCTTGACCAACTACCTGGAGGTCACCCAATACCTGGGGTTCAACCCGCGCGACGTGCTGGCCGCTGTCGGCTTGAGCAGGGCCCAACTGCTAGCCCCTGAACACCGTATCCATATCGATGCCGCCGTTCGCTTGCTGGAAGACTCGGCCGCCGCCAGCGGCTGCCAGACCTTCGGCCTGAGCATGGCCGAGTCGCGCCAGCTCTCGGACTTTGGCGTGGTCAGCCTGCTGCTCAGCCACCAGCGCACCCTGCGCGATGCCTTGCAGGTGGTGGTGCATTACCGGCACCTGATGAATGATTCGCTGGCCATATTCATTGAAGAGGCCGGCAAGATGGTGATCATCCGCGAAGAGGTGGTCACCGAAACACCCATGCCCAGCCGCCAGGCCACGGAGCTGGCCATCGGCGTGATGTTCCGCCTCTGCGCGGCCCTGCTCGGCTCACACTGGCACCCCTACAGCGTCAACTTCATGCACCAGCCGCCGGACAATCTGCACCTGCACCGCCGTCTGTTCGGCTGCAAACTGGAGTTCGGCAGCGAGTTCAACGGCATCGTCTGCTCCGACGCTAGCCTCGACATGACCAACCCCAACGCCGACCCGGCGATGGCGCGCTACGCCCAGAGCTACCTCGACTCACTGCAAAGCCACGAAGGCACCTCGATGCTGTTCGAAGTGCGCAAGGCCATCTACCTGCTGCTGCCCATGGGCCGCGCCACCATCGAACAGATCGCCCAGAGCCAGGGCATGAACGTACGCACCCTGCAACGCCGCCTCAAGGACGACGGCTGTGCGTTCAATGACGTGATCAACGACGTACGCCGCGACCTGGTGCTGCGTTATCTGGACAACCCGAACTACTCGCTCAGTCGGATTGCCGACATGCTCGGGTACTCGATGGCGAGTTCGTTTACGCGGTGGTTTATCAGTCAGTTTGGTATGCCGCCGGCTTCATGGCGTGCGCAAAAACAATCCACGGCAAAACCTGTCGCAGGCCCGAAAGAATCCTGAGTCGAGCACACAAAAAAGGTTCTTCATGTAGGAGCCAGCCTGCTGGCGATGGACTCCAGCGCGCCGCGTTTAACCAGTTCGCACGCGTTATCGTTAACGACCATCGCTGGCAAGCCAGCGCCTACAAGCGACCGCGTCCGAGTCCAAACCAGTAAAAAAAACGGCGACTGCTGGTACAGTCGCCGCGAAAGCGCGAGATTGGAGCTGCAATCCTTGTGGGAGCGAGTTCGCTCGCGATGGTGGTCAACGATAACGCGGGGAACCTGACATCCCGTGGCGTTCTCAGGTTCATCGCGAGCAGGCTCGCTCCTACAGGTTTTAATCCTGGCCGATGTTCAGAGCCCCCAGCGCAACAACAAGAGCACCAGCACGACGAGGAACACCGTCTCCCCGACCATCAGCAGAATCGGCTTGATCCCGACCGCGGCCAGTTCCTTGAGCCGGGTCTTCATGCCCAGGGCACTGATGGAAATCACCAGGCACCAGCGCGACAACTCATTGACCCCGCCTTGCACCGCCGGAGCGATCCAGCCGGTGCTGTTGATGCAGGCCAGAATCAGAAAGCCGACGGCGAACCACGGCAACAGTGGCGGGCGTTTGCCGGTCGGGTCAGCGCCTTGCATACGGGTGATCATCGCGGCAGTGACGATCACCGGCAGGAGCATGGCAACGCGCATCAGTTTAACCACGGTAGCGGTGTCACCGGTCTCGGTCGACATGCCGTAGCCGGCGCCGACCACTTGGGCGACGTCGTGGATCGTGGCCCCAAGGAACACGCCCGCCACCTGCGGCGACAGCTGCAGCCAGTTGGCGATCATCGGATAGACGATCATCGCCATCGTCGACAACGCCGACACGCCGATCACAGTGAACAAGGTCGCCCGCTCTTTCTGCGGATGGTTCGGCAACGCCGCCGCCAGCGCCAAGGCTGCCGAAGCGCCGCAGATCGCCGTCGCGCCGCCAGTGAGCATGCCGAACAGCCGCGAGAAACCCAGAAACTTCGCGGCGATCACGGACACGCTGATGGTCACCACCACCAGGATCACCACCAGCGCTATCGGCTTCCAGCCCAGCGCCGCCATTTGTTCCAGGGTGATGCGCATGCCCAGCAGCGCCACGCCTATGCGCAGCACCGTACGCGCAGTGAACTCGACACCGGCCTTGCACGGACCGTCATCGGCGAGAAAATTCAGGGCCATGCCCAGCAGCAGGGCGAACAGCATGACCGGCGCACCGTAGTGCTCGGACAGAAACGAGGCGGCGGCCGCCACGATCAGACTGACGATGAACCCCGGTGCCAGTTCGCGCGTGCGACTGTGGATGCGGGTGAGAGCAATGGCGCTCATGGCGCGGACTCCTCGGTTGCGATGACGATGAACGCCTGGCCGTCGATGATCTCGACCGGGTAGCTCGTGACTTTTACGGCTTTGGAATTGAGCAGGTAGCCGCTGTGCAAATCGAAGCGCAGGCCATGGGCGCAGCATTGAATCACCCGGCCCTCAAGACGCCCGCCACACAGCGAGGCGCCCTGATGCGGGCAGCTGTCGTCGATGGCAAACATCTGCCCGTCGATGTTGAACAACGCCAGGCTTTTGTCTTCGAACTCGAACAGCGCCCGGCCACCGGCCTGCGGGTGTTTGCCGACTGGCACGGGAATGCGCCGGGTCATGCTGGCTGCCGCTCGCGCTCGTTTTCCTTGAGGGCTTCGTTCATGGCCCCAAGCAGTGCCTGGGCAGGTTGTGCACCGATCACCGTGATACGGCGGTCGAACAGAAAACTCGGCACGCCACTGGTCGCGTCGGGGGATCCTTCGAAGGGTGTGGCGTCGCCCTTCAGGCAAGCGACCAGCGCCTCCGCATCGATGCCACAGGAGCGGGCAATGGCCAGCAAGGTCTCGCGGCAACCGAGGTTTTCGCGTTTGTTGAAATAGGCGGCGAACAGTCGTTCGAGCAACATTTCCCGCTGAGCCGCATTGCCCAGTTCACTGGCACGCTCGAACAAACGATGGGCGTCTGCGGTGTTGGGCATTGTCTCGATGCGGGTGAGGTCGATGTTCAACCCGGCCGCCTTGGCCGCCTGCTGGACCTGGGCCTGACGCATAGTCATGGCGTCGGCATTGCCCAGGCGCTTGCGGTAGAACTCGGCGAAGGGTTCACCTTGTACCGGCATCTGCGGCAGCAACTGCACGCCATGCCACACCGTGGTGATCTGCACATCCGGGTGACGGCTGCGAAACTGTACCTGCGCATGCTCCAGTTGGCGTTTGCCGATCAGGCACCAGGGGCAGATAAAATCGAAAAACACATCAATACGTAAACGACGACTCACAACTTCACCTCTATCCCGGCTTCAACGATAGGGTCAGGCACGCTCTGACCCTGAAGGCGGGCAATATCTTTGTGGTAATGACACTTGGCATAAAAGAACACCGCTGCCGCCGCGAGGCTGACCAGTGGCACCAGTTGAAACGCGGCATGCAGACCTATCAGGTCGGACACCCGACCGGTGAGAAACGGCCCCGGTGCCAGCCCCAGCATGTTGTTGGCCAAGGTCAGCGTGGCGAACGCCGTACCGTGGACCGAGTAATGCGTCAGGTTGGCGACCATCGCACCGGCAGGGCCCGTGGTACCCGTGGCAATCAGCATGCCCAGGCAAATCAGCAGCAGTTGCACCGGTCCGGCCTGCAGGGCGAAAGCTGCCGACAGCAGCAAGCAGCTGCCCAGACAAAAACCGATGGCCAAGGCGACCTTGCGCTCCGGCGAGTTGCGACACAGACGATCACTCAACATGCCGCACAGGATCATTCCTGCACCGCTGCACAGCACAATGATCGCCGCCATGCCGCCGGCCTTGTCGGTAGGCATGTCGTAGTAGCGATTGAGGTAGCTGGGAATCCACACCATCACCGTACCGCCGACGAACAACTGCAAGCCGCTGGCGACGTAGGTCGCCACCACCGAACGGCTGGACCACAACGTGCGCAGCGGACGCTTGACCGCGGCAGCCGTCTTGTTCGCAATCTGCGCGGCACGTTGCGGAGCGATGCGCGCTTCCTTGACGATCAACGGATAGAGCACCGCCAACACCAGGCCAAACAACGACATGCCGGCGAACGACCAGCGCCAGCCCAGCTTGGCCGCGATGGCGCCACCCAAAGCCATGCCCAGCACCGAACCGAACATCCCGCCGGCCATGAAGGCACTGGCCAGGGTGGCGCGCATGTGTTTGGGGAACACTGAAATCACCACCGCGATGCCCACGCTGCCGTAGGCGGCTTCGCCGACGCCGACCATGAACCGCGCGATGAACATCTGCTGGTAGTCCTGCGCCAACGCGCAACCGAGGGTCGCCAGGCTCCACAGAAATGCCATCAGCGCCAGGCTCTTGACCCGGCCAAAGCGGTCGGCCATCAACGACAGGGGAAACGTCAGCAGGCCGACCATCAGGGCAACGATGCCGCTGAGCAAACCGAGCTGTCCATCGCTCAACGCCCACTCGCTCTTGAGCAGCGGGAACACCGCGTTCAGCACCTGACGCGACATGTAATCGGAAATCAACAGGCCGAACGTCAGTGCAAAGACGATCCAGGCATATTGGCGCGCAACGCCGACGCAACCTGCGTCGTCACCGTCGGCGGCGATTGGGTGAAAGGCCATGCAGCCTCCTCAAAGCTTCGTTTTATTGTTGTTATCAAGCGTGTTGCAGTAAGGCGAGCGAGCGGTCACGGCCACCTGCTCGCCTGTCCGTCAGCCGCGTTGCGGCACACCTTTCTGCCCAGCCTTGCGGTTGGGGGCCATGCCGTTGGCCAACAGGGTTTCCTCGATGGTTTCGTACTGCACGCCGATGCGGTAGATCTCGCGGGCTTCTTTGCCGGTGGCGATTTCGCGACCCAGCTCATGAGCGATGCGCACGGTTTGCTTGATCTGCGCAACCGAGCCGAAACGATCACCCTTGTGGTCAATGATAGTGTCTTCATTGCCCACACGCGGGTGCATGCCCATGGCCATCGACATGGTGTTGAACGGCATGACGTTCTTGAGCAGCGATTCGGAGGTCAGGGTGCAACCGTCCGGCGCGCGGTGGATGAAGTTGAAGAAGTTGAACGGGTTCGGGCCGTCGAAACCGCCACCGATGCCGATCCAGGTCAGGTTCAGCGGGCCCTTGTAGATGCCCTTGCGCACCAGGCGCTCGAGGGTTTCCATGGCGTGCATGCCGGTCAGCTGGAAGTGCGGCTGGATACCGTTGTCCATCAGGCGCTTGAGGTGCTCGGCAACCCAGGCCGGGCCTGCCGGTACGGTCATTTCGCTGTAGGCCGCCTGGACCATCGGGTTGGCCAGGGAAGTGCCTTCCAGGTACTCCGGATACAGCAGCTCCATGATGTTCATCTGGGTGGTGTTGATCGCGACCGTGACCTGATCCGGCTTCGGCGTCAGCTCGGCGAGCATGTGGCGGGTGTCGTCGGACAGCCACTTGGCTGCTTCGCCATCGCTTTCCGGGGCGAAGGAAATCGAGCCGCCAACCTGGATGATCATGTCCGGCACGGCTTCACGTACACCGGCGATCAGCTCGTTGAACTTCGACAGACGCTTGGAGCCCTTGCCGTCCAGTTCGCGCACATGCAGGTGCAGCACAGTGGCGCCAGCTTCATAGCATTCGACCGCTTTCTGGACTTGCTCATCCATGGTCAACGGGATGTCTTCCGGGAAGTCTTCAGGCATCCACTCCGGGCCGTACGGGGCCACGGTAATGACTACCTTTTCCATGTTTTCGGGGTGCAGGGAATCGTCGAAGAATTGCATGGTTACTCCAGTTCTTAGGCCAGTTCTTATGATTGTCCCGTCCACCCGGGGTCGAGCCGGGCAGACGTGTTTACGAGTGCGGATGCTGTGAGTGCAGATGCAGGTGGCGTTCGATCAGAACGTCTTGTCGCCGATGATCCCGGCGCGATCCATCTTGCGATGGCATGGCGGGTAGTCCATGACGGCGTAATGCTGGGTGCTGCGGTTGTCCCAGATCGCGATGCTGTTGGGCTTCCAGCGCCAGCGCACCTGATACTCGGGGATGTACGCCTGGCTGATCAGGTAGCGCAGCAAATCGCTTGCGCCCGGGTTGGCGTCCTGGCCGAAGCGCACCCGCTCAGGGGTGTGGTAGTTGCTGAGATGGGTGGCGAAGGCGTTGACGAACAGCACCTTCTCGCCGGTTTCCGGGTGAGTGCGCACCACCGGGTGTTCGGCATCCGGGAACCTCTCCCTGAGAGCCAGGCGTTTTTCGATCGGCATCGCCGCACCGAAACTCGCTTCGATGCTGTGGCGGGCGCGCAGGTCGGCGATCTTCACCTTCACGTCTTCGGGCAAACGTGCGTAGGCCTCGACCATGTTGGCCCACATGGTGTCACCACCCACCGGTGGACACTCCAGGCAACGCAATACGCAGCCCATCGGCGGGGCATCGCGCCAGGTGGCGTCGCTGTGCCAGGAGTTTTCGTAGCGGTCCGCCGGCTGGTCCGGTTTCTTGTAGATCTGCACAAGGCCCGGATGCTCCGGATCACTGCCGGCCACCGGATGATCCTCCAGCTCGCCGAAGCGCCGGGCGAAGGCCACGTGCTCGGCGCGGGTGATGTCCTGGTCACGCAGGAACACCACGCGGTGCTTGAGCAACTGGGCGCGGATCTCGGCAAACAGGCCGTCGTCATGGACGGCGTCGGCCAGATTGACGCCGATCAGTTCGGCGCCGATGGTGCAGCTCAATTGTTCGACTTTCATGGCTGGCAACTCCTTAAATGACGAAAATCGACGAGCCAGTGGTCTTGCGTGACTCAAGGTCGCGATGAGCCTGCACCGCATCCTGCAACGCGTAGTGCTGGTTGATCTCGATCTTGATCCGGCCGCTGCCGACGTGGTCGAACAGCTCGCCGGCCAAGGCGGCTTTTTCCGCAGGGTCGCTGATGTAGTCGGCCAGGGCCGGACGGGTCAGGAACAGCGAGCCTTTCATCGCCAGCATCACCGGATCGAAAGCCGGGATCGGGCCGGACGCGGTGCCGACGCAAACCATCAGGCCACGGCGCTTGAGCGAATTCAGGGAACCTTCGAAGGTGTTTTTGCCAACGCTGTCGAACACCACGTTGACGCCCACGCCGTCGGTCAACTCGCGAACGCGAGCGGCGACGTCTTCATGGCTGTAATTGATCGTATGGTCGCAACCGTGAGCCCGGGCGATTTCCGCCTTTTGCTCGGTCGAAACCGTGCCGATCACGTTCAGGCCCAGCAACTTGGCCCACTGCGAAACGATCAGACCGACACCGCCAGCGGCGGCATGCAACAGGATGCTGTCGCCAGCCTTGAAGTCGTAGATACGGCGCATCAGGTACGAGGACGTCAAACCGCGCATGGTCATCGCGGCAGCGGTCTCGAAGCTGATGGTTTCCGGCAGCTTGATCAGCGGCGCGGCCGGGATCAGGCGCTCGGTGCTGTAGGCGCCGAGGGTGTTGAGAAAACCGGTGTAGGTGACGCGATCACCGACCTCGACATTGGTGACCCCTTCACCAACGGCCTGGACCACGCCAGAGGCCTCGACGCCCATGCCGTTAGGCAGCGGGATCGCATAGGTACCGTTACGGAAATAGGTGTCGGCATAGTTCAGGCCGACTGCCACATGACGAAGCCGAACCTGGCCGGGACCGGGTTCGCCGACTTCGACGTCCTCATAACGTAGAACTTCGGGACCACCGGTTTCGTAAAAGCGTACGGCTTTGGCCATTTTTCTTATTCTCCAATCTGCAATATGGGCGTGTTGCATCGAATTGCGCTGATTGGACTGTAGGACGAGGCCTGTTGAGACGCTTCTCATCAGACGACAATGGCTTTTCATTTGGTGACAGGCAGAAACGGGATCGTTCTAGCCGGTCCCATTGTCACCTGCGCTATCATCGCCCGCCTCGATACCCAAGAGCCTTGACCGCGGATGTCCGAAACACTGCCACTGCCCGACGATCACCCAGCCCTGCCACCCGTCCTGGCCGGCCCGTTGCTGCGGCGCCTGGAGCCCACGCGGCTGGTGCTGTGGCTGGTGGGCTCCCGGGCGCTGGCGCTGACCTTGCGCCTGCAGGGCGTCGGCGATATCCGTCTCGATGCCGGGCAATGTACGGTGATTCCGGTAGGGGCTCATGCGTATGTGCACTTGATCGATGTGCATCTGGAAGGCGCCCTGCCCTGCGACGAGTTGATCGAATATGACTTGTTGGTTGAAGGGGCAGGTATCGCGGATTGGGCGCCGCACCTGCTATACGGCGCTGCCCGTTGCCCGAACTTCGTCCTGCGCGCACGGGTCGATCAGTTGCTCCACGGCTCCTGCCGCAAGCCTCATCACCCGGCGACAGACGGCCTGCTCTGCGTCGACCAGTTGCTGGCGCAAGAACACGCCTCCACGGACCGCCCGGCACTGCTGATGATGACCGGCGATCAGGTCTACGCCGACGATGTGGCGGGGCCGATGTTGCGGGCGATTCACGCCTTGATCGAGCGGTTGGGCCTGTTCGGCGAGCACCTCGAAGGCGCCGTGGTCAGCGACAGCGCCCGGCTCTACGAGCACCCGGCCAGTTACTACCACCGTGCCGATCTGCTGCCGGCGCTGCAAAGCAATGAAACCCTGCGCGAGCGTTTTTTCGGTGGCGCGCGCAAGCCGATTTTCACCAGCAGCAGTGCCGACAACCATCTGGTGACCTTCGCCGAAGTCATGGCCATGTATTTGCTGGTCTGGTCACCTACGCCCTGGACCCTGATCGCGCCCCAGGCACCCACACTGACGCCGCAAAGGCTGCAGCGATACGCCCTTGAACAGACGCGCATCGATGCCTTCAAGGCAGGCCTGGGCAACGTCGCACGAGCCATGGCGCATCTGCCGACGCTGATGATTTTCGACGACCACGACATCACCGATGACTGGAACCTTAGTGCGCAGTGGGAGGAAACGGCCTACGGCCATCCGTTCTCGCGGCGCATCATCGGCAACGCGCTGCTGGCGTACATGCTGTGCCAGGGCTGGGGCAACAATCCGGATGCGTTCACTGCCGTGCTGGAAAAGGCCGGTGCATTGAGCGCCAGCACACACGAGCGTCACCTCGACAGCACAGTTCAGGATGACTTGATCAATGATCTGCTGAAGTTTCAGCACTGGCATTACCTGCTGCCCACCACCCCCGCCATCGTGGTGATCGACACCCGCACCCGGCGCTGGCGCAGCGAAATGAACCTCAAGCAACCGTCCGGTTTGCTCGACTGGGAAGCCCTCAGCGAACTGCAGCAGGAACTGCTGGACCACCCGAGCGCGATCATCGTTTCACCGGCACCGATCTTCGGCGTCAAGCTGATTGAAACCGTGCAACGGGTATTCAGCTGGTGCGGTTATCCACTGCTGGTGGACGCGGAAAACTGGATGGCCCATCGCGGTGCGGCACAGGTGATCCTGAACATTTTCCGCCACTCGCGCACACCGGGTAACTACGTGGTGCTGTCGGGCGACGTGCATTACTCCTTCGTCTACGAAGTGCTGATCCGCCACCGCAAGGCCGGGCCGCGCATCTGGCAGATCACCAGCAGCGGCATCAAGAACGAATTCCCGGCCACCCTGCTTGAGTGGTTCGACCGCCTCAACCGCTGGCTGTACTCGCCACGTTCGCCGCTGAACTGGCTGACCAAACGGCGACGCATGCGCATCGTGCCGCATGTCCCGGAACACGCCGAAGCCGGTGAGCGGCTGTGGAACTCGGCGGGCATAGGACAAGTGTTTTTCAATGACCTGGGCCAACCACAGACCATCTATCAGCACAACTCGAACGGCGCACCGAAGACCCGGATGATTGCCCCCGAGCACAATGACTGAACCTATGGGCGATAACACGCCAGACCATTACCCAGGTCCACCGCCAGGCAATCGCCCTTGACCTCCAGTTCCAGGGTCTTGAAGACGCCGGACAAATCGCGCATCTGCTCGGGCTTGACGCGTTCGTCCCACATCAGGTCGATTGCCCGGCTGTCCGCCGCGACATCGAACCATTGCGGGCTCTGATCGCCGCTCAACTTCACACCAAGTCTTTTCAGGGCCTTGCCCGCCGGGGCCGGCATGAGCAATTGCTGTTGCCGTGAATCGGCCCAGCGCTGGTTTTGCTCCGAGCCATCGTCGAACGACCAATAGATATCCACAGGCGTGATCGCCGGTGGTTCGGCGGTCACTCCGTAGATCAGGGTCAGGATGTAGTTGCGATCAATCTGCGCCAGCGCTTTGGGGGCGTTGCGAAAAAACTGTTGCGACTGTGCCAGGCCAAGCTGATCCGGTTTGTCATAAGTCATTTGACCGGTGGTGCGATCGACCTTCCAGCTCAAGGAAAGCGTGCGGGTCACGGGGTCGATGGCAAACCATTGTGGCGGTTGGTCGGCACGGCTTTGCAAACCGATCCGGGTCAGGGTTCGTTGTTCGGAATACGGCAAGTAGAGCTGTCGGCCCACCGCGTTATTCCACAACAGTTGGGTGGCCGGTCCCTGATTGAACTCGAACGTCACCATCACCGGGGCGATGCTCGGCACGGGGCTGGAGCGGGCGTAGCGCAAGTTCAGCACATAATGGTTTTGCGCCTGTTTGAACCTGTCGCCACCGTCGGGCTGATGCGTGTCCTGCAGGTCTGCCAGACTGTGGGTACGGCTTAAATTGAACAACAGGTTTTCAGCGGGCGGTTCGACGGCGTCACTGGTCAAGGTCAGGGTATTGTCGACCTGCTTCCAGTGACCTTTGGCGGAACCTTCGGCTCCGGCGTATTCGATGAAGGCCTCAAAGGTGTTATCAGGCTCCAGCACCAGCTTCGAGTCGATTTCCCTGGCCTGCAGCGTGTAATGCCCGGCAATGCCCGGCTTCTCTGTCGTAGCATTTGCGCCTGAAACCATGCCCAGCATCACGAACGGCAGCATTCGAATCCACACTGATGGAGCTCCTTTCCCTTGAGTGAGCATCGATTCTGCGGGTTCACCCGGCGGGACTCCAGCGAATGAAGATGAAATTCCACAGCACACACGAACTGGACCTGACCCGCACCCTGATCATCGGCAATTCCGGGGCCGGCAAGAGCTGGCTGGCCGAACGACTGGCCGGCCACCTGCAAGTGCCATGGGTCGATCTGGATTCTATCCATTGGCTGTCGGACCCGCACAGCATCGCCCGCCCCCGCTCACAGGCATTGGCCATGGCGCGAATCGCAGCCGATGAGGAGCGCTGGGTGATCGAAGGGGTTTACGGCTGGATCGCCAGCGAAATCCTCCACCGCGCCACGGCGTTGATCTGGCTGTGTGTCGATGACGATGAGTGCGTTGCCAACATTCGGCGGCGGGAAACACAGGATGATGAACGGTTGGTGGCATTGTTGGAGTGGGCGGGCAGCTATCGCACCCGTGATGACTCAAGTGGATTTGCTGCGCATCGGCGGTTGTTTGAAGGGTTTTTCGGTACGAAAATCCGGTTGGTGGGTCGGGAGGAAACCGCGGCGCTGGTTCATCACTCGTAAGTTTTCGAAGCGGTGGTCGGACATAACCCCTTATGGATGTCATGTAGCTCAGAACGGGATTACATCTTTCACGGAAACGCCCTGAGGAACATTCGGCGATACTCGATACAAGCGTGGATGCACTGTTCACCTAACAACCACTCGTAGGTATCGCCTTGCCAACATGTACTCATTTCTGTACGTTCTCTGCATCAAGCGAGGACAATCACATGGAAACCATCAACTACACCAACGCTCGGGCACACCTGGCGCAAACCATGGACCGGGTGAATGAAGATCGCGCCCCGCTACTGGTCACCCGTCAGAAAGGCGAGCCGGTCGTGATGATGTCATTGGCCGAATACAACGCTCTCGAAGAGACAGCCTATCTGCTGCGCTCCCCTGCCAACGCTGAACGCCTGATCAAATCAATCGGTAACCTGCGAGCGGGCAAATCCAAAACCAGGCAACTGATTGAAGAATGAAAATCGAGTTCACTCCTGAAGCCTGGGAAGATTACCTCTGGTTCCAGCAGAACGATAAAGCAGGACTCAAACGTATCAACTTGTTGATAAAAGCTATCCAGCGCGAGCCTTTCGACGGCCTTGGAAAACCCGAACCGCTCAAGCATAACTTGAGCGGATTCTGGTCACGCCGGATTACGGCGGAGCATCGTCTGGTCTACGCCGTGGAAGACGGCGAAATACGCGTCGTGATGTGCAGATACCATTACTGAGCAGAGCCTCAGCTCGCTTTCACCACCCGACTCACCCCTCTGACAATCATCTCCACCTCCCGCTCATCAATGGTCAACGGCGGCAGCAGGCGAATGGTTTTCCCCCGAGTGACGTTGATCAGCAAGCCATGATCCCGGGCGGCGATCAGGCTCAGGTCGCGGATCGGTTGCTTGAGCTCGATGCCGATCATCAAACCCTTGCCACGAATCACCAACACGTTCGGATTGCCTGCCAACTCTGCGTGCAGTCTGTCGAGCAGATGCGCGCCCTGAAGCCGGGCGTTTTCCAGTAGCCCCTGTTCTTCAACAATATCCAGCACGGTGCATCCGACCCGACAGGCCAACGGATTACCGCCGAAGGTGCTGCCGTGGCTGCCTGGCGTAAACAGTTCGGCCGCCTTGCCACGGGCCAGGCAAGCGCCGATGGGTACGCCATTGCCCAGGCCTTTGGCCAGGGTCATGACGTCCGGGACGATGCCATCGTGCTGGAACGCGAACCACTGGCCGGTACGGCCGATGCCGGTCTGGATTTCATCGAGCATCAATAGCCACGAGTGCCGGTTGCACAGTTCGCGCACGGCCTTGAGATAGCCCGGTGGTGCCAGTTGCACGCCGCTTTCGCCCTGGATCGGCTCCATCAGGATCGCCACGATCCGCGAACCGTGGGCCTGTTGCACCTTGTCCAGCGCGTCGAGATCGCCGAACGGCACTTTGACGAAATCCCCCGGCAGCTTGTTGAACCCCAGGCGCACCGCCGGGCCATCGCTGGCGGACAAGGTGCCGAGGGTGCGGCCATGGAACGCGTTCTCCATGACCACCACCAGCGGCTGCTCGATGCCTTTGTGCCAGCCATGCAGCCGGGCGATTTTCAGTGCGGTTTCGTTGGCTTCGGCCCCGGAGTTGTTGAAAAACGCCCGGTCCATGCCCGCCAGCCGCGTCAGTTTCTGCGCCAGCTGTTGTTGCCAGTCGATGCTGTAGAGGTTCGACGTGTGCAGCAGCAACCCGGCCTGTTCAGTAATCGCGGCAACGATTTTCGGGTGGGAGTGGCCGACGTTGGTCACCGCCACACCGGCAACCGCATCCAGGTATTCGCGCCCGGCCTGATCCCACAGGCGAGTGCCCAGGCCCTTGTTGAAGCTCAGGGCCAGGGGTTGGTAAGTGCTCATCAGGCAGGCGGCGGTCATGACATCAAGCTCCAGCAAGGGTCGGTGTTTTTGCAGTATGGTTAGCCACCAGAGCTGGATAAACACCGTAAAACTTCAATCATTTAAAAGCTGAGCTTGATAATGGATCTGTTCCAGGCGATGACCGTCTACGTCAAAGTGGTGGAGACCGGCAGCATGACCGCCGCCGCCTTGCAGTGCGAAATGTCCACGACCATGGTCGGCAACCACCTCAAGGCCCTGGAGCAACGGCTGGGTGTGCGCCTGCTCAATCGCACAACGCGACGCCAGCGGCTGACCGAGTTCGGGGCCGCGTACTACCAGCGCTGCCTGGAAGTCTTGGGGTTGGTGGCCGATTCCGAGCGACTGGCCGAACAGGCTGTCGACGAACCGAGCGGCATTTTGCGCATCACCGCGCCCTTGACCTTCGGCACCGAGCGCCTGGCGCCGGCACTGAGTGAGTTCAGCCTGCAAAACCCGCGGGTGAAACTCGACGTGGTACTGACCAACCGCCGCCCGGATCTGCTGGAAAATGGTCTGGATGTGGCGTTTCGCCTCGGCGCGCTGGAGCCCTCCAACCTGATCGCCCGCCCGCTGATCGACTACACCCTGACCATGTGCGCCTCACCCGAATATCTGGTCCGCCGGGGCACGCCGCAGACACCTGAGGACCTGCGTCAGCACGACTGCCTGTCCTTTGCCTATCCGGCCGGGGATGACTGGCAATCGGTGCAAAAGGAATGGCGCCTGGCCGGTCCCGATGGCGAAGTCAGCGTGGGGGTCAGCGGGCCGATGCTGATCAACAGTTCGGCCGGACTGCATCAAGCGGCACGAGCCGGCATGGGCATCGTGATGATGCCCGACGCCTTGGTCGAGCAGGACCTCAAGGACGGCAAGCTACTGGCCTTGATGCCTGAATACTGCCCACCCAGCCGGCCGATGCACCTGGTCTACGCCCAGGATCGCCACCGTTTGCCGAAACTGCGCCGTTTCGTCGAATTCGCCGTACAGAGGTGGGGCAAGCACCCGTCGGCCGAATAGGCCATGCCGTCTCTGATCGCCATTTACATCCCCGCCTTCACCAGCACCGGCTGTTCCTGATAGCGATCCGGGTACAGCTGCTTCAATTGCGCCACTTTCGGCAAGTCATTGATCACGATGTACGGATAGGTCGGATGCTCGGTCAGGAAGTCCTGATGCTCCTCCTCCGCCGGGTAGAAACCGTTGAAGGATTCGAGTTTGGTCACGATCGGTTTGTCGAAAGCATGGGCTGTGTCGAGCTGGTTGATGTAGGCCTGCGCGATTTTTTGCTGCTCTGCGCTTTTGGTGAATATAGCCGAACGGTACTGAGTGCCGGTGTCCGGTCCTTGGCGGTTGAGCTCGGTCGGGTTGTGCGCCACCGAGAAATAGATTTGCAGCAAGGTGCCGTAACTGACCTGACTCGGATCGAAAGTCACTTCGACCGATTCCGCATGGCCAGTATTACCGTTGCTGACACGTTCGTACTGCGCCGTGTTGGCCGCGCCACCGGCGTAACCGGAAACTGCATTTTTCACACCTTTGACGTGCTGGAACACCCCCTGAACGCCCCAGAAGCAGCCACCGGCAAAGACGGCGGTTTCACTGTGGGCCTGGGTGATTTCGTCGAGTGACGGCGGCGGAATAACGACGCCTTCTTCAGCCCCCCCGAAGGATAACGCCGAGCACGAGCCGATGACGCCGACGGTGGCCAGTGCCAACAGCGAACGGCGCCAGGTGAGCAGGTTTTTCATGTAGGGAACTCCTGAATAATCCAAGGGGCAGGCTGCCAAAAATCAGACGGTACGGGGCTCGAACTTCATCGCCAGGCCGTTCATGCAATAACGCAGACCGGTGGGTTTCGGACCGTCATCAAAAACATGACCCAGGTGCCCGCCGCAGCGCCGGCAGTGAACTTCCTCGCGGACCATGCCGAACGCACGGTCCTGACGAGTGGCCACGGCCTTGTCCAGCGGCGCCCAGAAACTCGGCCAGCCGGTGCGGCTGTCGAACTTGGTTGCCGAGGAAAACAACGGCAGGTCGCAACCGGCGCAGGCGAAAGTGCCGTCGCGGTGCTCGTTGTTCAACGGACTGCTGTAGGCCCGTTCGGTACCCTCTTCGCGAAGGATGTCGTACTGCTCGTCGCTCAGGATCGCGTGCCATTCGCTGTCGCTGTGGGTCACTTCGAACGCCTCGGCCGCGCTGGCCTCGCTGATCAATGCAGTGCCTGTGGAAAGCTTCGGCAACAGGCCAATCGCCAGGGCCGTCATGCCCAGCCCGCCGCTCGCTAGAAGAAATTGCCGTCGTGAAAACATGCTCGTCTCCCAAAATCCAGGGGTGTTTCATGGAACACAGCCTAGGCTTTGGGTGATCGCCAAATCCTCACGGGAAGTTAAACAATTCGTGATAACTCGGGCGCCGAAAAACCCGCACAATGCGCATGCCACTACTGTAGGAGCGAGCTTGCTCGCGATGGAGGCCAACGATGACGCGGGATTCCTGACGCCCCGCGGCGTCCTCAGGTTTTTCGCGAGCAAGCTCGCTCCTACAGGGGCACTACGCACAATGTGCAGAAGGATTGACCTGGATGGAACAGACCAAACGCGTCCTCGTGGTCGAGGACGATATGCATATCGCCGACCTGATCTGCCTGCATCTTCGCGATGAGCAGTTCGAGGTGGTGCACAGCGCCGATGGCGACGAAGGCATGCGCCTGCTGCAGCAAGGCAACTGGGATGCGCTGGTTCTCGACCTGATGCTGCCCGGCGTCGACGGCCTGGAAATCTGCCGCCGCGCCCGCGCCATGGCGCGCTACACGCCGATCATCATCACCAGTGCGCGCTCCAGCGAAGTGCACCGGATTCTCGGCCTTGAACTGGGTGCCGACGACTACCTGGCCAAGCCCTTTTCCATGCTTGAGCTGGTGGCCCGGGTCAAGGCGTTGCTGCGCCGGGTCGATGCCATGGCGCGAAACTTGAAGATGGACGCCGGCAGCCTGCTCATTGACGGCCTGGCCATCGACCCGATCACCCGCGAAGTGGCCCTCGACGGACGACGCCTGGACCTCACGCCCCGGGAGTTCGACTTGCTGTACTTCTTCGCCCGCCAGCCCGGCAAGGTGTTTTCGCGCATGGACCTGCTCAACGCCGTGTGGGGCTATAGCCATGAAGGCTACGAACACACGGTCAACACCCACATAAACCGCCTGCGCGCCAAGATCGAAGCCGACCCGGCGCAACCGGTGCGCATCCTCACGGTCTGGGGGCGCGGCTACAAATTCGCCACCGGTGAGGAGCCGCAGCCATGAGGCTGACCCTGACGCAACGCCTGTCCCTGGTGTTCGCCGTGCTGCTGCTGGTGTGCTGCGGCACCTCGGCGTGGATGCAGGTGCGCTCCAACCAGATGCATGAGCAGGAAGTGGTGCAAGGCTTGTCCCGGGACCTGGCGCAGCACATCGCCAATGACACGGTGTTGATGGACACCGAGGGCCTGATGCCCAACGCCGTGCGCGATCTGTTCAGCAAACTGATGCAGGTCAACCCGAGCGTCGAGGTGTACCTGCTCAACGCCGAAGGCAAGATTGTCGGCAGCGCCGCGCCCGAGGGCCGCATCCGTCGCGAACGGATCGACCTGACGCCGATCCAGCGCCTGCTGCGGGGTGATGCCCTGCCGATTCTCGGCGACGACCCGCGCAGCGTCGATGCGCGCAAGGTGTTCAGCGCCGCGCCGCTGAAGGTTGACGGCAAGCCGGCCGGTTATCTCTACGTGGTGTTGCTCGGTGAGGATCACGACCGCCTGGCCGAACGCGGCGCGACCAGCGCGGCGCTCAACACAGCGCTGTTGTCCATCGGCCTGGTGGCACTGCTGTGCCTGATTGCCGGTCTCACCGCGTTTGCCCTGATCACCCGGCCATTGCGCCGTTTGACCGAAACGGTCAGCCAGTTCGACATCGACGGCGTTCCAGTCACACCGGCCCTGCCTGTCGCCGTGGAAAAAACCGCGAGCCACGATGAAATCGCCGTGCTCGATGCCACGTTCCGGCAGATGCAGGCACGCCTGGGCGAACAATGGCGTTCGTTGACCCGCCAGGATCAGGAACGCCGCGAACTGGTGGCGAACATCTCCCACGACTTGCGCACGCCGCTGGCCTCGCTACACGGTTATCTGGAAACCCTGTCGCTCAAGGACGCCACGCTGTCCCCCGCCGACCGCCGTCGCTATCTGGGCATCGCGCTGGACCAGAGCCGCAAGGTCGGTGGTCTGGCGCAGTCGCTGCTGGAGTTGGTGCGGCTGGAACACGGCTTTGTGCAACCGGTACTGGAGCGTTTTTCCCTGACCGACCTGGCCCAGGACATCTTCCAGAAATTCGAACTCACGGCCGAAGCGCGCAGAGTCGAACTCAAGGCCACGTTCGCGCCGAATGCCTCGGCGGCCTGCGCAGATCTGGGGTTGATCGAGCGGGTGCTGACCAATCTGTTCGACAATGCCCTGCGCCATACCCCGGCCGGTGGCGAGGTCGAACTGGGCCTGTGTCCACAAGGGTCATTCATCGAAGTCACGGTCAGCGATACTGGCCCCGGCATTGCCCCGGAACTGCGCGAAGGCCTGTTCCTGCGCCCGTTCAATATCGGCGGCGCACGGCGTGATGGCGGGTTGGGGCTGCGGATCGTGCATCGCATCCTGCAATTGCACGGGCGCGAGATTCAGTTGATCGATGTGCCGGGGCGTGGGGCGACGTTTCGTTTTTCGTTGCCGATCGATGAGGAAACGGCGACTGCGTTGGCAGTGCGGTCGATGAACCTGAATACCCCGCGGCAGGCCTGAAGGCCGCCATCGCGGGCAAGCCCGCTCCTACAATTGTTCTGCGTTGCCACACATCCCCTGTAGGAGCTGGCTTGCCAGCGATGAGGCCAGCACAATCAACCGAGGATTCAGATCAGTCGCGATACTCCGGAGCCACCCGTTCCAGCAACCGCAACAACGCCGCCCAAGCCAGTTGCATGGCATCCGGGTCAGCGAGTTCACCCTCTTCCAGCGGTCGCCCCGGGTCATTGAATTGCCGCTCGGTATGCGCACAAACCTCGTCTGATGGCAGTACCAACTCACCGGCAGCCATGGCCGCCAACTGAATGTCGCAAGCCTTCTCCAGGTAGTACATGCGCATGAACGCCTGGCCTACGGTTTCGCCGACGGTCAGCAAACCATGGTTGCGCAGCATCAACACCGGCTTGTCGCCGATATCCTGTACGAGGCGCTCTTGCTCGCTCAAATCCAGCGCCACGCCTTCATAGTCGTGGTATGCGACCCGGCCATAGAACTCCATCGAGATCTGGTTCACCGGCAACAACCCGCACTTCAACGCCGCCACCGCGCACCCGGATTTGGTGTGGGTGTGCAGCACGCATTGCGCATCGTCACGGGCACCGTGGATGGCGCTGTGGATCACGAAACCGGCCGGGTTGACCGGGTACGGTGACGGCTCGACCGCGTGGCCATCGAGGTCGATCTTCACCAGGTTCGACGCCGTGATTTCATCGAACATCAACCCGTAAGGGTTGATCAGAAAGTGATGCTCCGGCCCCAGAATGCGCACCGAGATGTGGGTGAAGATCAGGTCGGTCATGCGAAAGTGCGCAACCAGTCGATAGCAGGCGGCAAGTTCTTCACGCAACCGTTGTTCGGTCGGATTCATGCACTCACCTTCACACTGCAGGCCTCAAGCCCCTGCCCCAACGCTTCCCAACCATCGAATCCACGGCGGGCGATAAACACCAGGCGTGTGGTGACCGCCTGCGCTTCATCCGTGGCCGGCAGAAACTGACTGCGCGTGCCGACGTGTTGCAGCCAATGCGCCTTGCTGCCCTGCGCCAGCTTGACCAGCCCTTTGACCCGGAACACATCGTTGGGCAACGCCTGCAACCAGCCACGCAAACCTTCAGCATCGAGCGCCGAGTCGCTCTGCCACAACCAGCTGCTGAACATCTCGCCGTGATCGCCATCGGACACCCGTGTCAGCGGTTTCACTGTGCGCGGCTCAAGCTCCAGGTCGGTATCGAGCCACAGCGCATCCGGCAATTGCGCCTGCACGCTTTCATGCACTCGCGTCCTGAGCCCCAACGCCTCGCGCAATGCCTGCAACTGCGCCTCGTCGACCAGATCGGTCTTGTTCAACAGCAGCAAGTCGGCGGCGGCCACCTGCGCCCGGGCCAGTCGCGCGTACTCGCCATCGAGTTGCAGATGGCGAGTGGCATCGACCACGGTGATGACCATGTCCAGTTGCATCTGGCTGCGCAGCTGTGGATAAGCCAGGGTCTGCACGATGCGCTGCGGGTCGGACACGCCGCTGCACTCGATGACGATGCGCTCCAACCTTGGTTCAAGCTGCGCCAGGCTGCCAAGCTGCGCCAGCAAGTCTTCCTGCACGGTGCAGCAGATGCAGCCGTTTTGCAGGCTGTACACCGCGTCGGTGACTTCCGAGACGATCGCCGCATCGATGTTCAGCTCGCCGAAGTCGTTGACGATCACCGCCAGCCGACTGCCTTCGGCACGGCGCACCATGCGGTTGAGTAGCGTGGTTTTACCGGCGCCGAGGAAGCCCGAGACGACGGTCACGGCGATGCGTTGGGAAGTCATTCTGCCTTGCCCTCCAGCACCGGTGGTTCGCCCTGCCATACGGCCTTGAGGCCGACGGCTTCGAGCGTCGAATGGCGGTCGTAGACCAGTTGCCCCTCAACGAAGGTCAGCAGCACCTGGGTCTTGTGGATGTAGTTGCGCGCAGGCTCGGCGAACAGGTCACGGTCGATCACGATAAGATCCGCCGCCTTGCCCACCTGCAGGCTGCCGGTGCTGTGTTCCAGGCCCATGGCGATGGCGCCGTTGCTGGTGATCACGGTCAGCGCCTGTTCGAGGCTGATCGGGTCGCCAAAGCAGGCCGGGTCGTCGTTCCACGGGTTCTGCCGGGTGATCATGGTTTCCAGCGCCAGCCACGGGTCGATGGATGCCACCGGCCAGTCAGTGCCCATCACCGCAGTACCGCCGGCAGCGAGCACGCCCTTGAAGTCGTAGATACGCTTGAGGCGTTCCTGACCGTAACCGGAACGCGCGCCACTGGCGAACGGCGTCGGGTACCAGGCCGCCGGGGAGAATTCGGCAATGACATTCAGTTCCTTGAAGCGCGGCAGGTTGCCGGGATGCAGCAAGGTGCTGTGGGCGCACTGGTGACGTACACCGCTGAAACCGTTGCGACGACGGGCCTCGGCCACGGCATCGAGGAACACGTCGGAGGCGCCGTCACCCGTGCAGTGAGCGATCACGCGGATACCCTTGCGATCCATGTCCACCACCATGTCGGTGATGTGTTCCGGAGTCAGATTGAGCTTGCCGCGCCAGCTTTTTTCTTGCGGCCAAGGGGTCAACAGGTACGAAGACTTCGGCTCCACGGTACCGTCGAAATGGAACTTCACCGCGTTGGCGCTCAGGCGCGCGCTGCGGTAGTAGTGACGTTCACCGGCGAGCAGCTCCCAGCGGCGACGTACTGGAAAGATGTCGTCCTGCCAACTGATCGCCGCCTCGATGCGCACGGTCAGTTCGCCGCTGTCGTCCAGCTCCTTGAGGGCCTGCAAGCGCTGTTCGCAGACGTGCACGTACTTGCTCGCCGTGACGCCGCGCGAACTCTGGAAGTGCACGCCATCGCGGTAGGCGCGGCGCAGCACGCTGACCGGGGTCGGCGGCATGGCGGCGTGAATCATCGCGTAGGCGCCGTCGATCATCAGGCCGGTGGGCTCGCCGGTCAGTTCGTCACGCTCAAAATAGCCGTTGCGCGGGTCAGAGGTGTTGCCATCGATGCCGGCCAGCTCCAGGGCCTTGGAGTTGACCATCATGGTGCCCCACATTCGGTCGAGCAGCGCCACCGGGCGGTCCGGCATGACGCTGTCGAGCCACTCGCGGCCCGGGGTCAGACCGGCTTCGCGGAAGGTGTAGCGCACCCAGTATTGACCGTAGATCCAGCCGTCGCCGGGATGACTGTCGGCGTAGGCGAGGATGCTTTCGCGCAGCTGTTCCGGGGTCGGGTCTTCGATGCCTACATCGAGGTCATCGGCATAGCGCGGCGCCAAGGCGAGGTCTGGGTGAGTGTGCATGTCGTGCAGGCCCGGCATGCAGAACGCGCCTTGCAGGTCATGCACGCGGGTGTTCGGGCCCTTGAACATTTCGATCTGGCCGAGGCTGGCAACGCCGATCAACTTGCCGTCGCGAATCGCCACGGCCTCGGCCCACGGGTTGGCCGGGTCCTGGGTGTAGATTCGGCCGTTGGCGAGGATCAGGTCGGCATAGGTCCCCTGCACGGAATGGGTAGAGGAAAAATTATCGGACTCAGCCATGTAAGCCACCTTTGAGTTCAGGGAGATTGGAAGGTCGACCTGACGTTGTGCGCGTCGGCGACCTGAAAAATTGTTGTTGTTTTAGTCAGCCAGAAACGTTGTGGCGTCGACCTCGACCATCACCGGTTCGTTGATGTTGTCGAGTTGCCCGAGCAGCTCGCGCAAACCGTCCAGGTCGCGTGCCCGGTGATGGGCCACGTGACAGCTTTGCGCGAGGGCGGCGAAGTCCGGCGTGAGGATGTCCACCCCCAACAACGGCACCGCCTTGGCGTTCATGTAATCGCGGATTTCCGCGTAGCTGCTGTTGTTCCACAGCAGCAGGATCACGCCGACGCCGGCCTCTTTGGCGGCGATCAGTTCGGCGCTGGAAAACTGCAAGCCACCATCGCCGACCAAGGCCACCACTGGGCGCAATGGCTGGGCAAGCTTGGCGCCGATGGCGGCGGGCAAACCGTAGCCGAGGGTGCCGTAGCCACTGCCGGCGTTGAACCAACTGTTGGGGGTTGGCGCGCGGTAGCCAAGGGCACCCTGGTACACCGGTTGCGTCGAATCGCCGACGATCAGTGGCTGCGGCAGGTGATCACGGACGGTATCGAGCAAGGCTTGCATACGTGATTGTTTGGCGCTCCAGCCGGCGTGTTCGATGGCATTGACGCGAGCCACTCGCTCACTCGCCCAAGTGGCATCGGCCTCGCGTTGCGGCAGGCGTTCCAACAGCGCGAGCAAGCCCTGTTCGGCATCACCCAGCAAACCGACCGTGGCCGCTTGTACGCCGAGGATTTGCAGCGGGTCGATGTCCAGACGAATCAGCGGCGCGTTGAACGTCACCGGGCCGAGGCCGAAAAAGTCGTAATCGGTTTCACCCAGTTCGGTGCCGACTGCCAGCACTGCATCAGCCTCGGCGATCAGTTCGCGACCATGGGCCGACGACAGCACGCCATCGAGCAGCAACGGATGTTCGGCGCACAGCAAACCACGGGCGTTGGTGGTCAGCGCCACGGGGGCCTGCAGGCGTTCGGCGAGTGCAGCCAGGGCTTCAGCCGCCCGGCGCGCGCCGCCACCGGCCAGAATCAATGGACGCTTCGCGTTGCTGATCAGCGCAACCGCTGCATCAATGCTGTTCGACGCAGGGGCTGGTGCGGCAGGCAACGAGCGCGGGCGCAGGTCCAGATCGTCGGCAGACATGTCCAGCACATCCAGTGGAATCTCGATGTGCACCGGTCGCGGCCGCGTGCAGCCAAACAAGGCAAAGGCTCGCGCCAGCACTTCAGGCAATTGCGACGGATGCTGCAAGGTGTGACTGAAGGCGCAGACCCCGGCGACCAGTGCGCGCTGGTCCGGCAGTTCATGCAGGTGACCATGGCCCAGGCGCAAGTGCTCACGACGGTTGCAGGTGGAGATCACCAGCATCGGCACCGAGTCGGCATAGGCCTGGCCCATGGCGGTGATGATGTTGGTCATGCCGGGGCCGGTGATGATGAAGCACACGCCAGGCTTGCCACTGGCACGGGCATAACCGTCGGCCATGAAGCCGGCGCCCTGCTCGTGGCGCGGGCTGATGTGGCGCAGGCGGCTGCCGTGCAGGCCACGATACAACTCGACGGTGTGCACGCCGGGAATGCCGAAGACGGTTTCAACACCATAGCCTTCCAGCAACTGAACGAGCGCCTCGGCACAACGGGTCATGCAGCACCTCTTGAATAAAGGGCCACATCGGCCCAACGACGAATGGGGCTAGTATTGTTGAATCAACCGATACAACAATCGATTTTTTTTGGCCTGACTGTTCGATTTACGTCACCATATGCAAGACCAAAGGTGAACCCGTGGCGAGGGAGCTTGCTCCCGCTCGACTGCGCAGCAGGCGCAAAAGAGCGTTTGGGGCCGCTGCGCGACCCAACGGGAGCAAGCTCCCTCGCCACAGGGGCTGGCCCACGTCTTTCAACTTTCAACGGGATGAATTATGCGTTTTCCTTCGATGACAGCCCTTCGCGCGCTGGATGCGGTTGCCCGCACAGGCAGCGTGTCGATCGCAGCCCGTGAACTGAACCTGACCCGCAGCGCCATCAGCCACCAGATCAGCAAGCTTGAGGAGTGCGTTGGTTTTGCCCTGACCGAGCGTATTGGCCGGGGCATTGGCCTGACGTATCAGGGCGAACGCTATGCGCGGGAAGTGCACGGGATTCTGTTGAACCTGCTGGACGCCGGGCAGTTGGTCGACGACCAGGAAATTTCCGGGCGGCTGTGTGTCAGTTGCGCGCCGGGGTTCGCCACCTATTGGCTGTGCCACCACATCGGCGCCTTCTTGCGGCAGTACCCGCAAGTGCAATTGCAGCTGATCTCCCCGCGCACACCGGACGACGTCAACAACCCCACCGTCGACCTGTTCATCGCCTACGGGATTGGCGACTGGCCGGAAATGAATGTTGAAGAAATCGTCGCATTGCGCTTTTTCCCGGTGTGCAGCCCGCGCTTGATCAACGCCTTGAGCGGCCTGAAAAGCCCGCAGGAACTGAGCAACTACCCATTGCTGCACATGACCGACTATTCGGACTGGCGCGTGTGGCTGACCGCCGCCGGCGCTTCCGGCGTCAACGCGGGCAGCGGCATCCTGTTTTCCGACGCGCACTGCGCGCAGTCGGCGTGCATCGCCGGCCAGGGCATCGCCATCGGCGACAACCTGATCAGCGGCGATGCGTTATCCAAGGGGCTGCTGGTGCGACCGTTCGACATCACCATCGATTTGCACCGTGGCTACTACCTGGCTTCCGACCCACAGAAGGCGGACCGCGCGGTGGTCCAGGCCTTCAGCAACTGGGTCAAGACCCAGCTGCAGTCATCCCACCAGACCTGGCAGGACACGCTGTAACAACACATCCCCCTGTAGGAGCGAGCTTGCTCGCGAAAAACCAGAGAGCACCGTTGTGTGTCAGGTTTTTCGCATCATCGTTATCGACCATCGCGAGCAAGCTCGCTCCTACAAAGGCTGTGTTAATTGGGTAAAAAAACTAACCAATACGAGCAAAATAATTCCATTGATGTAGCGATATTTTTAACAATAATAAGCCTCAAAGCCCATTTCGGATTCGCATCCGTCCTCGTACGTCTTATGGGCAATAAAAAGAGGAACCTCATTGTGTCCAGCCGTTCAGCGATTCAGCTCAGCGCTCAAGGTATCAGCCAGTATTACGGCCGTTTCGCGGCGCTGGATAACGTCGATCTCGACGTTCGCAAAGGCGAATTTCTTACCCTGCTGGGTCCGTCCGGCTCGGGCAAGACCACCTTGCTGATGATCCTGGCCGGCTTCCTCAGCCCGACGTCGGGCAAGCTGATGGAGCAAGGCGTCGACATCATCAAGCGCTCCGCCGAGAAGCGGAACTACGGCATGGTGTTCCAGGGTTATGCACTGTTCCCGCACATGACCGTGGCCGACAACGTCGCCTACCCGCTGCGCATCCGCAAAGTCCCGGCCGAAGAACGCAACCGCCGGGTCAAGCACATCCTCGAAGTGGTCGGCCTCGGCGCGCACATGCACAAGAAGCCGGCCGAGATGTCTGGCGGCCAGCAGCAGCGCGTGGCGATTGCCCGGGCGCTGGTGTTCGAACCGGAAATGCTGCTGCTCGACGAGCCGCTGTCAGCCCTCGACAAGAACCTGCGCGAACAGCTGCAAACCGAGCTGCAACGCATCCACCGTCAGGTCGGCACCAGTTTCGTGTTCGTCACCCACGACCAGAACGAAGCCCTGGCGCTGTCCTCGCGCATCGCGATCTTCAACCACGGCAAGCTGACCCAGGTCGACACCCCGGAAAACATCTACAACCGCCCCGAGAGCCGCTTCGTCGCCGAGTTCCTCGGCAAGATGAACCTGTTCCCGCTGGACAACCTGACCCGCAACGGCCAGACCGCCAGCGGCCGCTGCGGTACCAGCGTGCTGCATGCCCAGGCGCCGAACGCGTTGAGCAATGCCCCGATCGTTCTGGCCGTGCGCCCCGAGCACATGGAACTGCACAGCGACTGCCCGGCACGCGACGGCTACAACGTGATGCCCGCGCAACTGACCGACAAGGTCTACCAGGGTTCCAGCACCCACCTGGCGCTCAAGGTCGGCGGCGATACGCTGCCGATCAACCTGTCCGTGCCCGGCAATCACCCAGGCGCGCTGATGCAAAGCGGTGCCCCGGTGTGGCTGAGCTGGCCGGTGCAGCAAAGCTTCCTGCTACAGGCCTGAACCCCAGAAAACTGCGTCACAAAGCTCTCTTCCAATCAAAACAAAAAGGCCGGTGCTCGCAGAGGCACCCGCCGATTGAGGACTTGTCCATGCGCCAGGATCACCAACAAGACTGCATCGAAGTGCTTATCGAAAAGGCCCGTGACGGTCACATCAACCGTCGCACCTTCATCCAGGCCATGGGCCTGCTGGCCGCCGTGCCACTGGCGCTGCGCAGCGGCATCAGCTGGTCGGCGGACAAGCCGCTGGTGGTGGTCAACTGGGGTGGCGATGCCCTGAACGCGTTCCGTTCGGCATGGACCGACACCTTCACCAAGAACACCGGCATCCAGGTGCGCATCGACGGCGCCGGCCCGACCGAGGGCGCAATCCGCTCGCAACTGGCCAGCGGTCAACCGAGCTGGGACGTGGTCGACGTCGAGAGCTACAGCGCCATCGTGCTGGGCCGGGAAAAGATCCTGCAACCGCTGGACTACAACGTGATCAAGCGCGATCAGGTGGCCCCGGCCCTCGCCTCGGATTTCGGCATCGCCAGCTATCAGTTCAGCTACGTGATGGCCTGGGACAGCGAAAAGTTCGGCGAGAACGGGCCGAAGACCTGGGCGGATTTCTGGGACGTGAAGAAATTCCCCGGTAAACGCACGTTGTACAAATGGATGAACGGCATGCTCGAAGCGGCGTTGCTGGCCGACGGCGTTCCGGCTGATCAGTTGTACCCGCTGGACGTGCCACGGGCGATGAAGAAGATCGACGAGATCAAGCCTCACGTGCTGTCGTTCTGGAGCTCGGGGGCCGAGAGCCAGCAACTGATGGTCGACGGCGAGGTGTCGGTCGGGGCGATCTGGCACACCCGCGCCAAACTGCTCAGCGAAGACACCGACAACCGCGTGCGCTGGAGCTTCGACAACGGCTTCATCAACTCCAGCAGTTGGGCGGTGCTCAACGGCAACCCGGGCGGCACCCAGCCAACCATGCAGTTCATCCAGCAAGCGTTGCAGCCTGAAGGCCAGCTCAAGCTGTTCGAGCTGCTGGGCAACGGCCCGTCCAACAGCGCCACGGAAAAACTCATGTCGGCCAAGCAAGTGGAAGCGAACTGCGCCTCGGAAGAAAACCTGAAGAAGCAGATCGCTCTTAACGCCCAGTGGTACGCCGACAACTACTCCGAGGCTCTGGAAGAGTATCTGACGCGGTTGTCCAAGTGAGCCTGTGATCATGACTACGACCCTGACCTCAACCCTGACCAGCCCCAAGCCCCGCTTCAGTTCGCCAGGCCTGGAGCGCGGCTTGCTGTTGTTCCCCCTGCCGGTGTTGCTGCTGGTGTTCTACGTGTTGCCATTTCTCGGCGTGGTCGGCTGGAGCTTCTCGCTGCCGACGCCGGGTATCGAGCAATACCAGCGCATCGCCACGGACCCGGCGATCCACGAGATGCTCTGGCGCACCCTGCGCCTGTGCCTGACCGTCAGCGGCCTGGCCCTGATGATCGGTTATCTGCTGGCGTACTGCTGGGTGTTCAGCCCGCCGTTCTGGCAGCGCGTGGTGGAGATCTGCATCTTCATCCCGTTCTGGATTTCCGTGCTGGTGCGGGCCTTCGGCTGGCTGATCGCCCTGCGCAGCAACGGTGTGCTCAACAACGGGTTGATGGGCATGGGGTTGATCGATCAGCCGCTGCAACTGAGCCGCAACGAGATAGGCGTGGTCATCGGCATGCTCCACGTGATGATCCCGTACGCCGTGTTCCCGCTGTTGTCGACCATGCGTCAACTCGATCAACGTGTGCTCATGGCGTCTCGCGGTTTGGGTGCGGGCGCCTTGCGCACCTTCTGGCAAGTGCTGTTGCCGCAGACACTGCCGGGCATTCTCGGCGCCTTCATCATGGTCTTCGTGTTCTGCCTGGGCTTCTTCATCACCCCGGTGCTGTTGGGTGGCGGGCAAACGGTGATGATCGCCGAATACGTGTTCCTGCAAATGTTCCAGACCAGCAACTGGGGCCTGGGGGCTGCATTGAGCGTGGTGTTGCTGGCCCTGGTCAGCGCGCTGATCTGGGTGCTGTTGAAAATGACCCGCGTGAACCGACTGGTAGGCTGAGATCACTATGAATACCCATCGCACAAGCCTGAGTACCCGGTTGCTGGCCGTGGTCGCCATGGCCTTCATGCTGTTCCCGCTGCTGACGGTCATTCCGGTGTCGTTCACCAGCAAACGCTTCCTGTCGATGCCTGAAGGCAACTGGTCGCTGCGTCACTACGAGGCACTGGTGAGCAACCCTGACTGGTTCCACGCGATCAGCCAGAGCCTGACCATCGCTTTTGCCACCAGCATTATTGCCACGTTGTTGGCCGCCAGCTTCAGCCTCGGCATCTGGTACATGCGCTCAAAATGGGCCACGGCGCTGATTGGCCTGGTGCTGTTGCCGATGGCGATTCCGCCGGTGATTTCCGCGCTGGTGCTGTACTTCATGGAGACCAAACTCGGTCGCTTCGCACCGGGCATGGGCTACGACACCCTGACTGGCGTGGTGATTGCCCACGTGATCATGGTGGTGCCGTACGGCGTGGTAACCATGCTGGTTGCCTTGAGCCAGATTGACCGGCGCATCGAACTGGCCTCGCGCAACCTCGGCGCCAGCCTGATGCAGACCACCTTCATGGTGATTCTGCCGAACCTGAAACTGGGCCTGGCCTCCACCGCCCTGCTGGGTTTCGCCCTGTCGTGGGAAGAGGTGGCGGTGACGCTGTTCATCACCAGCGTCAACGTCGATACCTTGCCCAAACGCATCTGGAGCGGCTTGCGCGATAACGTCGACCCGAGCGTCGCGGCGATTTCGGTGTTGTTGATCAGTCTGACCTTGCTGGTGTTGATTGGCCGGTTGGTGGTGCAGCATCTGGCGGATAAACGGGCGCAGAAGCTGCAGCATTCCTGATCTCAACCCGTAGGAGCGAGCCTGCTCGCGATGGTTTCAAGAACACCGCGTTCATCCAGGATGAACGCGTTATCGTTGACGTCCATCGCGAGCAAGCTCGCTCCCACAAAGGACCAAAACTTGACCAGCCGCCTGTTCGCCCGTGACAACGCCGCCCCGGTCCAATAGATTAGTCGGCCTGAAAAAGCCCCCGGGCTTTCTCGCCCCTATTCAAGTTCAAAGAAGTAGTGAAATTTCAATGTCCGATTCCAACACCGCTGAATCCGTAGTTACCTTGTCGTCCAAAGCGGAATACGAAAACTCCATCAATCTTTCACAACACGTACCCCAGGCGAAAACCATCAGCGAGATGGTGCTGGACGCTTTCCAGTCCACCCGCGAAAGCGACCAGATCCGCGGCCTGCGCGCTGCAATCCGCCAGGCCCACGACAGTTTCGACGATGACAAAGCCTACGAACTGATGGGCCAGCTCAAGCAGCTCAAGGACGCCGAGGCGGCGGACATCGCCGCCCTGGAAGACCTGAGCAGCAAATTCCCGATCAGCCGCATCCTGTCCAGCTTCAAGGACGATCCGGCGTTCCAGGAAATCGTCTACGGCCTGGCCCTGAAGGTGCTGAACCAGACGCACCAGGCCATCAGCAACCCGAGCGGCGGCAAGAGCAAGGCCGCCAAGACCAAGAAAGAAATCGAAGTGTTCACTATCAGCAAGGACGGCGTCAGCGTCACCTTGCCGCTGCGCACCCCGCGCTCGCGCCTGAACGTCGACCGTGAAGCCCTGGAGTTCCTTGGATTCACTTTCGTTGGCGAAGGCGACGAAGCGGAGCTGGAAAGCGAGACGTTCCTGGACAACAGCGGCGCCGAGCAAGCGGTCAACCGCAAGAACATCATCACCGCCCTGCAGCAGCAGACGGCGTTCGATGGCTACAGCATCGCTGCGCAGTAAAAAGACACACCCTCATTCTTGATGAGGTTTACCCGTGGCGAGGGGGCTTGCCCCCGTTGGGCCGCGAAGCGGCCCCATAACCAGCCATAGGGTTCTATCAGATACATCGCGTTCACCGCTTTTGCGACGGCTTCGCCGCCGAACGGGGGCAAGCCCCCTCGCCACAGGCCCCCTCGCCATACAGTCCGCAACGACTGACTCAAGAGCCCCGCCATCCGTGCGGGGCTTTTTATTGCCCGTGATTCGGGCAAATCCACGATTACTCTTCCAGTATCGACGCAGAACAACACTTCCCTTCACCCATGAGCACCACGGGTCCGCCTGCGGGGAGCGTCAACTCACTTTCCAGCCCAGACCTCAGTGGTGCAACTGCTGAGGTCATCATGAACACGCCCCCCTTGTATCGCCAGTTAGCCAACCATTACCTGGACGCGATCCGCAGCGGCACCCTGAAAACCGGTGAACGCTTGCCCTCGATCCGCTTGATGATGGAAAAACACGCCGTCAGCCTGTCGACCGCCGTCCAGGTGTGCCGGGAACTGGAGGACTACGGCGTGCTGGAAGCGCGGCCGCGCTCCGGCAACTACATTCGCCAGCCCGACTCCGCGCCCAAGCCCGCCCCGGCCTTGGCGCCAGCACTGGATACCAGCCTCTATGCCGGCATTCATGAACAGGTCTGCGCGGTGCTCAAGGCCAGTCAGCACTCAACGATCAAGGTCAACTTCGCCAGCGCCTACTGCGCGCCTGAGCTGTATCCGCTGAAGACCTTGCAAGACAACATGATCAAGACAATGCGCTCCGACGCCTACCTGCTTGGTGCCGCGGGTTCGACCTGCGGCAACGGCGCATTGCGCAACATCCTTGCCCGGCGGGCTCTGGCCAGCAAGACCCATCTGGCCCCCGAACGGATCGTGATCACCAACGGCGCCACGGAAGCGATCAACCTGGCCTTGCGTGCGGTCACCCGCCCCGGCGACACCGTGGCCGTGGAGTCGCCGACGTTCTACGGTCTGCTGCAAATTCTCGAGAGCCTGAACCTGCGCGTGCTGGAAGTCCCGGCCTCGGCCCACACCGGGCTCAACCTGGCGGCCCTGCAACTGCTGCTTCAGGGCCCCGAACGGATCAAGGCATTGATCGTCGTCCCCAACCTGCAAAACCCGCTGGGCAGCATCATGCCCGACGCCAACAAGGCACGGCTGGTGAAACTGTGCGCCGAGCACAACACCGTGCTGATCGAGGACGACACCTACGGCGACCTGGTGGACAGCGAGCAGCCGCTGTCCACGCTCAAGCATTGGGACCGCACCGACAACGTGATCTATTGCGCCTCGCTGAACAAAACCCTGGCACCGGGCATGCGCCTGGGCTGGATCAGCGCCGGCAAATGGCACGACCGCGTGGAGATGCTCAAACATACGCAGTCGCGGGGGTGTGAGGTGTTATCGCAATTGGCGGTCAGCGAATTCATGCGCACACCGTCCTACGAACGTTACCTGCGGCGGTTGAGGAAGACCCTGACGGTACAGCGCGAGCAGATGAGCACAGCGATCAGCCGCTATTTTCCCATCGGCACCAGCGTGACCCACCCCCAAGGCGGCACGCTGTTATGGGTGGAACTGCCTCGCCGACATTCCTCCATGGTTTTTTTTCAGGAGGCGCTGAAAGTCGGCATCCAGATTTCTCCTGGGGATATCTTTTCCAATGCCAATCGCTTCGATCACTTTGTGCGCATTGGCTGTGGCGCGCCGTATTCGCCGCGGATTGATGAAGCACTACAGACATTGGGGCGCATCCTGAAAAATCAGGGCTAACCCGTCCCTGTGGGAGCGAGCCTGCTCGCGAAAGCGGTGTATCAGTCACATCGACTTTGAATGTACTGACGCCTTCGCGAGCAGGCTCGCAGGTTGGGGCGTGGTCTTCAGATTGGATTCTGGTGCAGGCAAATGATATGCGGGTCGTCATTCCAGTGCGGGAAACGCTCGGCGATCAGCGGGTCGTGGCCAGGGATGACGTGGTCTGGGCTGTCGGCCAGGCGGTCGATCTCGGTGAAGGCTTCGAGGGTTTGCGCCAGGTCATCGAGAATCGGAAACGGGCTGCGCGCACGAATGTTTACCCACAGGTGCGCGGCATCCGAGGCCAGCACAATCCAGCCGCGCTGAGTATTCACCCGCACCACCTGGCTGCCGGGCGTATGCCCACCCACCGGGTGCAGAGTCACGCCGGGAAGCACCTCGACAACGCCTGTGTGCAAACGCATCCGCCCTTCGAACAGCGGCGGCAGCGCCGACATCACGTCCTCGACCTCGTAGGTTTTGTTCACCGTACGATGGACCATTTTCGGCCCGGTGCAAAAACGCAATTCCGCTTCCTGCAAATGCACGGTCGCCTTCGGAAACAGTCCGAGGTTGCCAGCATGGTCCCAATGCAAATGGGTAAGGATCAGGTGCTCGACCTGCGCCGGGTCGATGTCCAGTTGCCGCAGGGATTCTTCCGGCAGGCGGTACATCTGACGATTGCGCCGCTCTGCGGTGGCTGGTTGAAAACAGGTGTCGACCACGATCACCTGTTGCTCGTTGCGGATAACCCAGAAGTAATAATCCAGCGGCATCGGCGCATTCGGATCACCGCAGCAGGCGTCGTAGAGAAAATTCTCTTTGGCGGTGCGCTGGGCGTTTGCGCCGACACGGATAGCGAACACTTCGTACAAAGGAGCGGACATAGTCACCTCCGGGTTCAGGCGACTGCCGTGGTTTTGAGGGTCGGACGGAAGTCAAAATCGATCTGGTCGCTGATGCCCAGGTCATGGGCCAATTTATGCAGACCGCTGTAGTCACGCATGATGGTCGCGTTCTTGTTGCTCTCACGGGTGTCGGCAATGATCAGCGCCGCCTCCTCGACCCCGAGCTGCGTCAGAATCGCCTCCCACATCGAGTAGTCCTGGGCGATAAAAGCACTCAGCGCCACCGACAGGTTGCGTGCGAAAAATTCCCGCTGGATGGGCTGCATGTTCGCGTACATGACCTTGGCCACTTCGGCCAGCACCTTGCTGTGGGCATATTCGTCGCGGTTGTGCATCTCGGCCACGCGACGGTTCTGCGGCTGGATGGTCTGGTCGTCCGCCAGCAAGTCCAGATAAGCGTTGACGCTGATCTCGGCCACCACCGCAAAGGTGATCGCCGCCAGATCCCGCTGCCATTGCTCGGGCAGTGCTTCACGCAAGGCCTTCAGGCGCAGGTAAGTGACGGAGGGTGGCAAGTCCAGATCCTGATCCAGCGCTCGCTCCAGCTTGGTCCGCTCGATGGCGCGCAGGTGCATCAGCGTGTGGTAGTGCTCGTCGATCAGGGTCTGTTGCATGGCCTCGCGAAAATGCCAGTCGTCCTTGCCCAGATACTGATTGGCGATGACGCTGAGCGCCGGGTTGACCACATGCTCCTCGGCCGTGACGGTGCGCAGGTTGTAGCCGATCCAGCCCCAGGTCACCACGCTGCTTTTAAGCTCATCGCTCAGGGCCTGGAATTTCGGGTGATGAAAGAACGGCACCATGCACTCCGGGTAATCCGGGCGCGCCGGGTCGAACACTTCGTCGACCTGTCCCCTTTGCGGCGAACACACCGTGGCGCGCTTGGTCCAGGCCTGGTTGAGCCGCACGATCAGTTGATGATCGACCTGGGCGATCTCGATTGCTGTTTGCATGACGCGATACCTGTAAGACGCGTACCCGCCAAGGGGTACGCCAAAAGAATGAAGGGCGCCGGAAAAATCAGGCCAGCCAATAGCGGGTCAGGTTGCGCGCCGGATCAGTGTAACGACTGCGGGCATGGATCATGCGCCAGTTGTCCCAAATCAGCAGGCATCCGTCGGGAATCAGCACCGGAATGTTGTACTCGACGAAGTACGCCTCGCCGAGCACGGCAAACCTGGCCAGCGGCGAGGTGCTGTTGGCGACCAGGGATTGTTGTAGAGCTTCCTTCGAAGGGTTTACATCGCCGTAGTGAAACTGGTTGTAGCTGAAACGGAAAATATCCCCGTCCTCCGTAGGCGTGAGGATGTATTCCTTGACCCGCCGTTGTCCCGGTTCGCCCGGTTTGGCAGTGGCGACAAACTCTACCGGCGTGTCATCCAGCCACTCACGCAGCTGCGGTTCGCTGCGTTCCAGGGATCTGAGAAATTCATAGCCGTCCACTAAGCCGGTGTGCCCGCCCCCGCACGCGGCCTGTTTGTGGCAATGCAACGCCAGATAACGTGGTGGCGGCCCGTACACCGGTGCTTCGGTGTGCGGGCCGATGCCATTCATGCTCTGGGAATAAGGCAAGTCTTCGTAACCCGGCTTGCGGGTGATGGGAAAGGCCATCTGGCCATTGAACTGCGGAATGATCGGGCCGAATTCGCACAAGGTGCCTACGACATCATCGGCAAATTCATCGGGGGTCAGCACTGTCCAGCCCAACGTCGACAGCTCTTCGTGACGATGGCCGAGTGAAATGCAAGGTTGAGACGCAACAATCCCTTGATCTGACATGGTGAGATTCCTGGCAGGTGATCAGGCGTTTACGGTTGAGGTGTAGGCGCCAATGAAGTCGCGGCAGGCGCCGCCCGGTCGATAGCGCTGTTCATCGATGCTCTGCACCGGGGTGATTTCGGCGGCAGTGCCGGTGAGAAAACACTCATCGAAGTCGCCAAGCTCCGTAGGCAAAATCGTGCGTTCGACGACCTGATAGTCCAGCGCCTTGGCCAGCTCGATCACAGTCTGGCGGGTGATGCCGTTGAGGAAGCAATCCGGGATCGGCGTGTGCAAGGTCCGGCCTTTGACGAAGAACACATTGGCGCTGGTGGCTTCGGCGACGTGGCCGCGCCAGTCGAGCATCAGCGCATCGTGGTAACCCGTGTTCTCGGCATCGTGCTTGCTCAGCGTGGCGATCTGATAATGCCCGGAGGCCTTGGCTTCGAACGGGCTGCTGCTTGGCGGCGGGCGACGCCAGGTCGCGGTTTTCAAGTGGATGCCGGCCATGCGTGCCACCGGGTCGAAATAGCTCGGCCACTGCCAGCACGCGATGGCCACATGCACACGGTTGAAACGCGCCGAGGTGGAGATCATTTCACTGCCGCGCCACGCCACCGGGCGCAGATAACCGTCGACGACCTGGTTGCGTTGCAGCAGTTCGTGGCTGGCCGCTTCCAGTTCAGCCCGCTCATAGGGGATGGCAAAGTCCATCAGATGCGCCGAGCGAAACAACCGCTCGCTGTGCTCGCGCAGCTTGAAGATCTTGCCGTTGTAGACCCGTTCGCCTTCATACACGGTGCTCGCGTAATGCAGGCCATGGGTCAGCACATGCAACTGCGCCCGGGACCACTCGACGAACTCGCCGTCGAGCCAGATAACACCCTCGCGCTGATCAAACGGGATACTGCTCATTTCCATATCTCCCCATTGTTCGTGATTTTTCCTACGCCGTTTCCAGCAACACGGGTATCAATTCCGGCACGGCGGTGAGCTCGTTCTGAAAGAAGAACGAACGCTCGCCGAAGGCCGGTTGCATGTCGTCGAACCAGGTGACCTGCGGATCAAAGCGCGCGTAGAACGTGCGCAACACCCATTGCGGATTGCGTGCCTGGAGGAACTGCAAGACGAAGACTTTTTCCCCGGCGACGGTCTCGATGCCGTTGATCAACACCTTGCCGTAGAAGGTGCTCATGGACGGCCCGCGTACCGTTCGCGCCAGCCCCGATACCGTGCGGTACGCGGCCTGGAAGATCTCGAAGGCCCGGGCCAGTGGCATCGCGAAGTAGTGGCTGGGGCCGGTATCACGTTCGACGAACATGTAATAAGGCACGGCCCCGAGCCGCACGCCTTCGGTCCACAGCGCCGCCCAATCGGCGGGGTTTTCGTTGATGTGGCGGATCACCGGCGCCTGCATGCGCAGCGTCGCGCCCGTCGAGCGAATGCGCTCGATAGCCTGGCGGGCGATGGCCTGGCGGATCTCCACCGGGTGGTTGTAATGGCCCATGATCGACAGGTTTTTCCCCGCCGCGACGATGCGCTGGAACAGTTCCAGAAGCTCTGGCGCATCCTTGTCGCTGACAAACCGCTGCGGCCAGTACGCCACGGACTTGGTGCCGATGCGGATGCTTTTCAGGTGCGGCAGCTCCAGCAGCGGCTCGATGTAACCGGCGAGCGAGCGGGTGTTCATGATCATCGGATCGCCACCGGTAATCAGCACGTCGGTCACTTCGGTGTGCACCTTCAGGTAACTCACCAGCTCCTGGGATTCACGGGCATTGAACTTGAGTTCTTCCTCACCAATGAACTGCGCCCAACGGAAACAGAAGGTGCAGTACGCGTGACAAGTCTGACCGGCACCGGGGAAAAACAGCACGGTCTCGCGGTACTTGTGCTGGATGCCCGGCAGGACTTTGCCGTTGAGGGTGACACCGTTGTGGGTCAACTGCCCGGCCGGATGCGGATTCATGCGCAACCAGATCGCCTCGATCCGGCGCTTGATCGCAGTACTGTCGTCCACTTCGATCAATTGTTTGAGCGAGGCATATTCGTCCGGCAGCAACATGTCCTTGTGGGGGAAGGTCATGCGGAAAATCGGATCGTCCGGAATGTTGTTCCAGTCGATCAGCGTGCCCAGCACGTATTCGTTGGTGCGAAACGGCATGACCCGGGCCACCACGATCATGGCTTCCTGCAGCGCCGGCGTCAGCTTGTGCCAGTAAGGTGTATCGCGGATGGTGCGTGAGTTATAGGGTTTGTAGCGTTCGTGCTCCGACAGTCCTTGCATGGCCGCGCTCCTGGTGATTGCCCTGAGTGTTGTTAGGCGATGGCCGGCGCTTTGCGCTCTATGTCCATCCACGCCCGGACGCTGTCACGGTCCCACTGGCGACGCACATACGCCGCGAGCCGTGCCGGCACCGGATCACCGTTGGCAACCAGTCGGTTGAGCATGATTGCCAGGTCGGTGTCGGCAATGCTCCAGTCACCGAACAGATGCTCGGCACCCTCTTCCAGCAAATGGTCGGCGACGAAGAACAGGCGCTCGACGGCGGCTTGGGCCTCATCGGACAGTGCGGTGTTTTTCTTGCCGAAGTACACCAGGTCAAACGGCCGCTCCTTGCGCACCACCAGCAAGTCACTGCGCAACCAGGCTTGCAATTGACGGGCACGGGCGCGTTGCTGGAAGTCCTGTGGATAAAGTTTTTTATGCCCCGGGGAGAGCTCTTCGAGGTATTCGGCAATCGCTGAAGATTCCGAGAGGGCAAAACTTTCGTGAACCAAGGTTGGAATTTTGCATGTCAACGAAAGATCGCGATAAGCCACCAGATAGTTCTCGCGAGCTTTCAGATCAACTGTAATCAGTTCAAATGAAAGTTGCTTTTCCTTGAGCGCCACAAAAGCCGACATTGCAAAAGCGCTGACATAATCGGCGCCGACATACAGTTTTAGCTTCCTGTTTTCCATAGAACACTCCATTTACCGACTGCAAGGATTAACGTGCATTTGAAGTGATCGTAGTTAGTTGAATGAAGGCTGGATAGATACAGAATTTATCCGTTTCAATCGATACAGAAAGTTGTTTTACGCGGGTAAACGCGCAGGCCAACAGCATCTCGCTGGCACTAGAACGACAGGCTCGGGATTGTGTTCGACGGATACAAAAAACCGTAGGAGCTGGCTTGCCGGCGATGGCGATCTCAAGAACGCCATCGCTGGCAAGCCAGCTCCTACGGAAAAGCGCTGGTGGGGGGAATTACGGCTGGGTGGTGATCAGGCCATGGCTGTCGGCAAAGTTCGACAGCAATGCCATTTGCGGCATGTTGCTCATGTTCAGCATCGCCAGAGGCTCGTATTTGCTGGTGTTGACGAAGCCATGCCGGGTCCAGGCCGGTACTAGCAACACGTCGCCGCTGTTGACGTTGACGCCATCGGCATCGCCGAGGGTCATCACGCCGCTGCCGCACTGGATGACAAACAGGTGCCACCAGGAATGGGCATGGCCGTTGAGCGTCACGCCGGGGGTCAGCCATTGCATGGCGATCGCCATCCCAGGTGTCACTTCACAGCCCTCGATGCTTCTGTCGTGAGCCAACGCGACAATATCGACGTCGCTGGCTTCAAGACTCTGACGCATACCCGCCAGGTCGCTGCCTTTCCAGACCCTGGGACTTAACGGCCGATGATGCAGGCTTTGACGAAAATCCTTATATGAATAAAACGCACCTTTAAAGTTATCCATTCGCACGTCCCTTCTTCTTGCTTCCCATACTTTAGCGCTAAACCTTAATTTAACAGTTCAGCGCTGTAAAGCCGGGCAACAACTTACAATACCGATGGACGCAAGGCTGCAATCATGTCCACTTCTATCGCCGCATTCTTGGGTAACTGATAAACACCTACTGTAGTGCGTGTATGTTTACCGGCATCGCCCAGCACATGACTGAACACATCCGAGGCGCCGTTGGCCACTTCGCTCAAATCGACAAAGTCCGCCGTGGACTTCACATAGACCGTTACCCGGATCAATGACTTGATCTTGTCCAGCGAACCAATGGCATCGACGATCAACGCCAGCCCACGCATCGCACTGATGCTGGCGGCCGCTTGCGCATCGGCCATGTTGAGGTCCAGCCCTACCCGGCCGGGGTAATGGATCTTGCCATTCATGCGCGGCACCAGGCCGCTGATGTACAGCTCATCGTGATGACGGATCAGCGGCGCGTAATGCCCGCCTGCGGTGTTTTCGCCGTAGATGTCATAACCAAACTCTTTGGCCAGGGCGATGAAGCGTTCATCGCAGGTCATGTGCTGGATCATTGATCGAACCTCCTGATCAGAAATACAAAAACGTTGGCGCTTGCCTGCTCAACACACGGCGCGGGTGGCCGGTGCCAGGCAAGTCACCTCGATGCGTGACTCAATCACCTCGGCCAGACGCAACAGGTCGTTGCTCAGTTGCCCGTAGTGTTCGTTGAACAGCACGATGTGGCCGATGAATGAGAAGTTGTCTTTGATCTGCGCGCTGACCGAGTCGCCGATACGCTTGGCGTACTGGCCTTCCACCAGATCGATACGCAGTGCGCGGGCCAGGGCCTCGATGTCAGGCGTCGAGCGCAAGATGCCGCCGGCCGGTGCTTTGAGTAGGCGAATGCCGCAGTAGCCGCGGGCCACTGGCTCAAGCTGTTCGATCTTGCCTTCCACCGCCCAGCGCACCCAGCGCTCCCACGGGTCGAAATTGACGAAGGCGCGCTTGGCCAGGTCCCAGATGTGCATGCCGCCGGGGCGCATGTTGGTTTCCACGGCGCAGGTCAGGTTATCGCTGCGCAGGAATACTTCGTTGTGCCAGGCACCATTGTCCCGGGACACCAAATCGGACATATGCCGACCGGCTGCCATCAGACGCGCCTGTACCTCGGCCGGAAGCGGTGCGGGTACGACTTGCTGGATCTCTGCGCGGTAGGCGCCTTCGGTCGTGGTTTTTTCAGTCACCCAGGTGCTGCCGGCCACGTAGTCCCAACTGTATTCGCGGGCGTTCTGCACCAGCTCTTCAAGGACGATGCCACCTTCGCGGTAGGGCTTCAGGGCGAGCCAGGCGTCGTCGCATTCCGAAGGGTGATGGATGACGCGGCAGCCTCGGCTCGCACCTTCGCAGGCCGGTTTGATGAAGCCCTTGCCGCCCAGTTCGACGACGCGCTGGCGCAGTTCCGACAAGCTTTCGACCCGCGCGGAAAACACCGGTCGGTATTCTTCAGGAGAGCTGCTGGCCGCTGCTTCGAGCCGGCGAAAGATCTGCTTGTCCAAGCCCGCCCGCGCTTCGTCCGGGCTAATGCCTGGCAGGCCGAAGTGACTGGCCAGCGCGGCTCCCAGCAGCACGCCGCGATCGGAGAATGGCAGAACGCCGATCAGCTTCCAGCTGTCGGCATTCAGGCACCCAACTATCAGATCAAGGGACGTTGCCACATCTTTCTCGGCCAGCGATGTGCTGCAGACGTGATCGGCCACCTGATCGTCATGGGGCTGAATTTTTTCGACCAGCAGGATGAGCCTGGCGTTGTAGAGCGACTTGCACAGCTCGCGCAGTTTCTGGATGTCGTGAACCCGATTACCGTTGTAACCGACCACTACCACGCATGACGTCGTATTCATAATGCCCCCGACCTGCAAAGTGAAATCCGCGACGGCGATGACTCAGTCATGCAGCGACGCATTGGATTTACGGTTGAGCCAGTACCAGGCCAGGATCCCGCCGGCGCCGATGGCGGCGAGGACCAGCGCGTTGTACGGCGCCGGCACCACTCGCATGATCAACACAGTCAGCCCGGCCCCTACCCCCAGGGACACTTCCTTGACGAACATGTTGTTTTGCTTGACCGAAAAGTAATCGAGGTAGCTGAAGGCGCATTCGGCGATCGACAGCAGCGCTACCCAGATCAGTGCCCCGGCGAGGGTTTCGACGTGGAACGCCGCCGGCGAAGACAGCACCGCAAACCCGCCGACGATGATTCCGATCACCGCGAGCACCTTGAAGCGTCCGGTGCGTTCGATCAGCTTCATCACGGGCACCTGGGCGAAGACCACCACGGCGCTGTTGAGGATCAGCATCAAGCCGTACCAGGCCGGCAGCTCGCCGGTCTTGAGCAGGATCGCCTGGGGCAGGATCGAGAACACCCCGAACAGCTTGATGCCCATGATGATCCCGGCAATCACCCAGGGCAGTTTGTTGCCCCAGTTGCTTGCGGCCTGAGTGGCCGGGCGGGCCGCCAGCGGTTCGGTGGTGAAGGTCGCGCCAAGGGCGATCGGCAGGCACAGCAATACGAACGCCGCCGCGCCGAGGAAAAACATCGTGGGTGTGAGCAGTGGCGACAGCAGGATCAAACCGGCCACCAGGCTGCCCATGTTCATGGCCACGCGGTTGTAGGCCGCGCCTTCCTTGGTCTGCGCCGCTTCGCTTTTGATCAGGTAACCGGCAATGGCAATGCCGTAGGCGAACAGTGCGGCGGCAAACATCACCATGCCTTGATTGCTGGTCAGCGCCAGCAACACCAGGCCAAGGCCGGCACACAGCAGCGTGACGCTCAGGGAGCGACGGCCAAGCACCAGTAAAGTCAGGGGCAACAGCAGCAACAAGGCGCGATAACCAAGGGCCAGGATGCTGTTGGTGGCGGTGTCGAGCCAGACGTTGGCCTTGCCCAACACCGCGAACAGCGAGACGGAGGTGATGATCCGGATCGTGAATAACCGCAGGTTAATGACCGGTTTAGCCACCGCGACCGTTGTTTCGACACTCATGCAGCACCTCAGGAACCGGGTGAAGGCCCGCCGACAAAGGCCGACATTCAGAAAAGTCTGTAAGGGCATGGTAGAGAGAGAGGCTTGTCCTGATCAGGGCAAGTTCGTATAGAATCCAACGAACTTTACTGCCGGAGAGACCAGTAAAATGCAGGTTCAACGTGCAGTCATTGCCGCCATTGAATTCCAGCCCGGCGTGCCGCTGGTGCAGCAGATCGTCGATCAACTGACCCAGGCCATCAGCACGGGCGGCTTGCCCCACGGCGCCAAGCTGCCGCCGATTCGCGAACTCTCCGACTTGATGAACGTGGGCAAATCCACTGTGGTCGATGCCCTGGATCGCATGCGGGCCAAGGGGCTGGTGGTGTCTCGCCAGGGCTCAGGTCATTACGTGCATCGCTCCGAAGCGGCGCTGAAAAGTGGCACCGGCCCGGACTTGCAACCTCAGGACACCCTCAGCGTGATTCGTCGCGCCTTGTTGCTGGACAACGGCGCGCTGCGCCCTGGCTGCGGCTTTCTGCCGACCTCGTGGCTTCCCGCCGAAGAATTGCAGAAAGCCGTGCGCAGTACCTTGCGTGCAACGTCGTTGCGCATGGGCGAGTACGGCGTGGCCGGTGGGTATCTGCCGTTGCGCCAGGCCTTGCGGGTCAAACTGGCGACCTTCGGCATCGAAGCGCCGGTGGACCAGATCATCACCACCGCCAATACCATGCAGGCCATCGACCTGCTGATGCGCCTGCTGGTCAAACCCGGCGACACCGTACTGCTCGACGATCCCTGCTACTTCAACATGCACGCCAACCTGGCGCTGCACGGGGCCAAAGTCATCACCATCGCCCGGGATTGCGACGGCATGGACCTCGACGCGTTCGAGCAACTGCTGATCGCCCACAAACCCGTGCTGTATATGACCAACAGCACCCTGCATAACCCCACCGGCCACTCGTTCACCCCGGCCCAGGTCTACCGCTTGCTGGAACTGAGCCACCGCCATGGCTTCCACATCGTCGAAGACGATCTGTACTGCGACATCCAGCAACGCCGCACCCCGCGCCTGGCCGCCAGCGGGCTGGACAACGTGAGTTATGTGTCGGGCTTCTCCAAGACCCTGACCGCCAACAGCCGGGTCAGCTACACCGTGCTGTCACCGCAATTGGCGGCGCGGATGGTTGCCCTGAAAATGGCCTGCGGCGGCGTAACGTCGGAGCTGGCGGAGCAGATCACCTGCACCATGCTCAGCGATGGCAGCTATGCCAAACACGCGCGGCGCACGGTGGATCGGTTGTATGAGTCCAATAGTCGTGTGGCGGGTTGGTTGGCGCAGGCTGGTTGTTCACTTTCCTCGTTGCCCGGCGAAGGCGTGTTCATATGGGCGCGGTTGCCGGAGGGCTTGCATGCCGAAAATCTGGCTCGCCAGGGGCTGGAGAACAATATGGTATTGGCGCCGGGCACCTTGCTGAGCAAAGGGCCGAATGCCAGTCAGTTCCTGCGCTTCAACGTGGCGCACAGCGACAGCTTGCAGGTGCGGGAGCGGTTTTTCCGGTTGCTCGACACACAAAATAAATAACTGACAGTCACCGATCCTGTGGGAGCGCGCCTGCTCGCGAAAAGGCCGTCACAGCCAATATCCATGTCGCCTGACACACTGCCTTCGCGAGCAGGCTCGCTCCCACAGGGGACCAGCGTCGTGCCCGGTATCCGCGATGACCACTAACCATTGTGGGAGCGGGCTTGCCCGCGAAGAGGCCGTCACATCCAGCATCAATATCGCCTGAAACACCGCCATCGCGGGCAAACCCGCTCCCACAGGGGTTGTGGTGTCCCGGCCATCCCCGGCCACCAGATCGCTACGATTGCCGACCTCATCCTTGCCGGCTAACTTCGCCCCCCGTCGCTGCCAATTCAGCGACCGGGCCTGAGAACCCGGGTAAACTGCACGCGCACTAGCGCCCAAATCACGATTGTTGGCGTTTTTTTATGCCCGCATTTCGTGCAATGGCGGCTGTGCGTGGGAGACCTTCGGGTCTGCCGGGTCGTGCAACCGGTTTCTCAGCCTGCGCATAGCTGCCACCCATTCGCCTGAGAACGAACGTGGCGGCTCTACTTTGATTTCTGGAGTATTGCCAATGCACGCTATTGACCTGTCCGCTTCACCGGTCATCCCAAACCTCCAGCCCAACAGGAGGTGAAGCCCAATGACCAATCCCCAAGACCTCAAAACCATCGGCCTCACCCCGTTCTCCTACCACGCCAACGAACCGCTGTTCCGCATCAACGCCGGTGTCCCGGTGATTGAAGCCCTCTACCACGCCTCCGACCTGCTCCACGTGGCCAAACTGCTCGCCTCAGACGCCGCCATGGTTCGCGACTCCGACCGTCACGCCTGGGCCTCACATTTTTTGCAGGACATGAGTAAGGCAATTATCGATGACGTGGTGAAGGTGCTCGATGCACCGTGTAACAACCGCGCATGAATGAAAAAACCCCGCGTTTCGTTTGAAACGCGGGGTTTTTCAGATACTCGACGATGTGATCAAACGACTGCCAGTCGATCGACCATATCCGGGAATTTCTCAACCAACCTGATCAGCAAGGCGGCCTGAGCGTTGGGCTTCGACTTTTCCTGCTCCCAGTTTCTCAGGGTGCTGGGACTGGTGCGAATTCGCTTGGCAAAAACAGCCTGGGACATGTGTAGCTTTTCCCGTAGCGCAACGATCTCTTTCGCCCCCACCTCTGGTGCAGGGATGTCCTCCACAACCGTATTGCGTAATGTAATCTTGCCTTCGCGTTGAGCCGCCATCTCATCAACGCCCTGCATCAACTCTGTAAACAGGTCGCGTTTTTTCATGGGGTACCTCGTGGTGTTGGTAGGTGACTATAGGCAATTTACCTATAGTCAGACCAACAAGGTAAATAGCTGATACTCACCGATCCGGTGGGAGCGGGCTTGCTCGCGAAGAGGCCGTCACATTCAAAATTGATACTGCCTGACACACCGCCTTCGTCGGAACGCCGCCCGGAGCAAGCCCGCTCCCACAGGGGGCCAGCGTCGTACTTAAAACTGGCGGCAGCACGGCCCACCAGAATTACCCCAACAAAAAGCCCCGCTCTTCTTTCGAAGGCGGGGCTTTTCTTTACAGCATCCGACGCTTAAGGCGCGTACGTCAGCAGCAACTCGGTCGGCACTTTGAAGTCCAGGGACATCATCACGCTCAACGCGGTAATGGTGAAGATCGAGAACACGAACAGCTTGCGTGCCCAGACCGTGTCATCCACTGCCTTGTAGCCGGTCCAGGCCATGTACAGCCAGTACATGCCCATGGCCGCGGCGACGGCGAGGTAGCTCATGCCGGCGTAGCCGCTGAAGGTCAGCATCAAGGTCGCCACGAGGAAGGCCAGGATGTAGATCAGGATGTGCTTCTTGGCCACCTGGATTCCGCGCTTCACTGGCAGCACCGGAATCGATGCGGCCAGGTAATCGTTGAAGCGGAAGATCGCGATGGCGTAGGAATGCGGCATCTGCCACAGGCTGAACATCACCAGCAGGGTCAGCGCGGCCATGTCGAAGGTGTTGCTGACGGCGACGTAACCAATCACCGGCGGCATCGCGCCCGACAGACTGCCCACCAGCGTGCCGTGAACCGACTTGCGCTTGAGGTACAGGCTGTAGAAGCCGACGTAGATGATGAAGCCGATGACTGCGAACAGCGCGGCCAACGGGTTGGCCACCTTGTACAACAGCGCAACGCCAGCGACACCCAGGACGGTCGCATAGATCAGGGCCAGTTTCAGGGAGATCAAGCCCTGGACCAGCACCCGGTTCTTGGTGCGTTCCATCTTGATGTCGATGTCGCGGTCGATGCAGTTGTTGAACACGCAACCGGAGGCGACGACCAAGGAAGTGCCGATCATGGCGGCCAGAAACACGGCCAGATCGACATGCCCTTTCGAGGCCAGGAAGAACCCGCCTGCCACAGAAAGCACGTTACCGAAAATGATCCCCGGTTTGGTGATTTGGATAAAGTGCTTAAGGGACATGCGGATCTACCTCACTTCGCCATCATGAACGTGTGGATGCTGAACATGATCCACAGCGACAAGCCAACCAGCAGGACAATCACGATCGCGGCGAAAACAAACGCAATCACGTTGTTACGCTGCGCGGCCGAACGGTCCAGGTGCAGGAAGTACACCAGGTGCACCAGCACCTGGATGACTGCGAACGCGACGACGATCATCAGGGTGATCGACTTCGGCAGCGTCGGGTACATCACCAGACCGAACGGGATCAGGGTCAGGATCACCGACAGGATGAAGCCGATGCCGTAGGACTTGACGCTGCCGTGACCGGCGTCGTGGCTGTCATGGGAGTGTGTGTTAGCCATTTACATAGTCCCCATCAGGTAAACAACGGTGAATACGCAGATCCACACAACGTCCAGGAAGTGCCAGAACAGGCTCAGGCAGCTCAGACGGGTCTTGTTGGTCGCCGTCAGGCCGTTTTTCTGCACCTGATACATCATGATCGCCATCCAGATCAGACCGCTGGTCACGTGCAGACCGTGGGTGCCGACCAGGGTGAAGAACCCGGACAGGAAGCCGGAACGGCTAGGGCCGTAGCCCTCGGAGATCAGCATGTGGAACTCGTTGATCTCCATGCCGATGAAGCCGGCACCGAACAGGAAGGTCATGGCCAGCCAGCCCAGGACCTGCTTCTTGTTGCCACGGAAGAACGCCAGCATGGCGAAGCCGTAGGTGATCGAACTGAACAGCAGCAGAGCGGTTTCGCCCAGTACGTATGGCAGTTCGAAGATGTCGTGGCCCGACGGGCCACCCGCTACGTTGTTAACCAGTACCGCGTACGCCGCGAAGATCGACGCAAACAGAATGCAGTCGGTCATCAGGTAGAGCCAGAAACCGAATACGGTCATCTCGCCCGAGTCGTGGTGATGGTCATCATGCCCATGTCCATCGACATGGGTGTGTCCAGCATTGGTCACTAAGTTCGACATGGTTTAAGCCTGTTCCAACGAGGTTTCAACACGGGTGGCGGTGGCCGGGATTTTCCCTGCCGCAACCAGACGCTTGTGCTGCTCGGCTTCGATGCGCTCGATCACGTCGACCGGCACGTAATAGCCTTGATCATCACGAGCGGCGTGGATCACGAAGTAGATCACGGTGCCGGCCAGGCTAGCGATTGCCAGCCACCAGATGTGCCAGATCATTGCGAAACCGAACACGGTCAACAGAGCGCCCATGACCACACCGGTGGCGGTGTTGTTTGGCATGTGGATCGGCTCGTACTTGGCTGGAGCCTTGTACGCGGTACCGTCTTCCTTGGCTTCGGTGAACGGGTCGATGCAATCGGCCTTCGGCAACACTGCGAAGTTGTAGAACGGAGGTGGCGACGAGGTCGACCATTCCAGAGTGTGTGCATTCCACGGGTCGCCGTGTTCGCACATGTTTTCTGGCTTCTTGCGGTCACGCACACTCACGTAGAGCTGGATCAGCTGGCAAGCGATACCGGCAGCGATCATCACCGCACCGAACATGGCCACGTACAGGTACGGGACCCACTCAGGGTTGGTAGTAGCGTTCAGACGACGGGTCATGCCCATGAAGCCCAGTGCATAGAGCGGCATGAACGCGACGAAGAAGCCCGAGATCCAGAACCAGAACGCTGCTTTACCCCAGCCTTCGTGCAGCTTGAAGCCGAACGCTTTCGGGAAGTAGAACGCGAAACCTGCGATGTAACCGAACACCGCACCGCCGATGATCACGTTGTGGAAGTGCGCGATCACGAACAGGCTGTTGTGCAGAACGAAGTCAGCACCCGGGATGGCCAGCAGTACGCCGGTCATGCCGCCGATGGCGAAGGTCACCATGAAGCCCAGGGTCCACAGAACCTGGCTGGTGAAACGCAGACGGCCCTGGTAGATGGTGAACAGCCAGTTGAACAGCTTCACACCCGTCGGGATGGAAATCAGCATCGTCGCCAGACCGAAGAAGGCGTTGACGCTGGCACCCGAACCCATGGTGAAGAAGTGGTGCAGCCAAACCATGAAGCCCAGGATCGAGATCGCGCCCGATGCGTAGATCATCGAGTGGTGGCCGAACAGTTTCTTGCCGGTGAAGGCCGAGATGACTTCGGAGAAAATGCCGAATGCCGGCAGAATCAGGATGTACACCTCAGGGTGACCCCAAGCCCAGAACAGGTTGACGTACATCATCGGATTGCCACCAAGTTCATTGGTGAAAATGTGGAAATCCATGTAACGGTCAAGCGTCAGCAGCGCCAGGGTAGCGGTCAGGATCGGGAACGAAGCCACGATCAGGACGTTGGCCCAGGTGCAGGTCCAAGTGAAGATCGGCATGTCCATCAGCTTCATGCCAGGGGTACGCATTTTCAGCACGGTGGCCAGGAAGTTGACCCCCGTCAGCGTCGTACCTAGCCCGGATAGCTGTAGCGCCCAGATGTAGTAATCCATCCCCACGCCCGGGCTGTATTGCAGGCCCGACAGCGGCGGATAGGCAACCCAACCGGTCTTGGCGAATTCGCCGACGCCCAGGGACAGGTTGATCAGCACCACGCCGGAAACCAGCAGCCAGAAGCTCAGGGAGTTCAGGAACGGGTAGGCAACGTCACGCGCGCCGATCTGCAGCGGCACTGCAAGGTTCATCAGGCCGGTGAAGAATGGCATCGCCATGAAGATGATCATGATCACACCGTGAGCGGTGAAGATCTGGTCATAGTGTTCAGGTGGCAGGTAGCCAGGCGAACCCTCGGTGGCCATGGCCAACTGGGTACGCATCATGATGGCGTCGGCAAAACCGCGCAGCAGCATGACCATGGCGACGATGATGTACATCACGCCAATTTTCTTGTGGTCGACCGACGTCAACCATTCGGTCCACAGATAGGTCCACTTCTTGAAGTAAGTGATACCTGCAAACAGTGCCAGACCACCCAGCGCGATCATGGCGATGGTCACCATCACGATCGGCTCGTGGAACGGGACCGCTTCCCAACTTAATTTACCAAACATCGTTTACTCCTCTGCCCCGGCAGCTGAATGCGAGTCCATGTCCGTAGCGGCCACTTCTTTCTCTTTCTTCTCGTGCTTGACCTTAGGACCCGGTTTCATGCCTTCGTACTTGTCGACGATGGTCTGGAACAGGTTCGGCGTGACCGAGGAGTAGAGCTCGACTGGGTTGTTCTGGCTCTGCTTGGCAAGGGCTGCGTATTCAGCTTGTTCAAGCTGTTTAGGTGCCTTTTTGACTTCACTGACCCAGGCGTCGAAATCTTCCTGGGAAGTTGCGATCGCTTTGAATTTCATACCGGTGAAACCGGCGCCGCTGTAGTTGGCGGAGATACCGTCCATTTCAGCGTTCTCGTTGGCGATCAGGTGCAGTTTGGTCTGCATGCCCGCCATCGCGTAGATCTGGCCGCCCAGCGCAGGAATGAAGAACGAGTTCATCACGGCGTCGGAGGTGATCTTGAAGTTGATCGGGGTGTGCGCCGGGAACACGATCTTGTTGACCGTGGCGATGCCTTGTTCCGGGTAGATGAACAGCCACTTCCAGTCCAGCGCGACCACTTCGATGGTCACAGGCTTCACGTCGGATTCCAGCGGTTTGTACGGGTCAAGCGCGTGGGTCGACTTGTAGGTGACATAACCCAGGGCAATGATGATCAGAATTGGAACCGCCCACACCGCGATCTCGATCTTGGTGGAGTGGTTCCATTTCGGGGTGTAGGTGGCGTTGGTGTTGGACGCGCGATACTTCCAGGCGAACAGGAAGGTCATGACGATGACCGGGATCACGACCAACAGCATCAGCAGCGTTGCGGTGATGATCAGGTTTCGCTCGTCCAGACCGACCTGGCCCTTGGGATTGAGCAAGGTCATGTTGCAGCCTGACAGCAACAACGTGCCGATCAGCGGCAATAAGCCTAGTAGTCTGGGGTACCTGTTTTTACTCATCTCACGACCTCTAAAGCAGCTTGCGCAATGCAGTTGGGTTTTGATCGCCAACACTTCACCCTGCCAAGGGTTGGCATTTTTCTTGGATTGAATAAGGGCATGCCCGTCGTGCGTCAGACGCTGTACGAAAAATCCTGGGCGTGCGGTGAGTTCTTATTCGAATTCGTGGTCAAAGGCCTTGTTACAGACCAATTCCATTTGGTGCGGATAGTTGGAGGCTCCGACACCTGGGCATCGCATGAAGCCACCAGACCTCTCGACACCCTGTTTCTGCTCATGCCTGGTTAAGATTTGAGCAGTGCCGGGAATTCAGTGCGGGCGATTGTAGATATGTAACGCCCTATAAACCATGTCTCATCCCGAAATAATTTTTATCCGAACCGGCAACAATCATTAACCGTTTTCGCAAAAGTGGCGCATCTTATCGAAATTGATTCTCAACAAAAACACCAAAAAAAGTAGGCCTTCCACCCACAGTTCAGACAGTATCGGGTTTCTTTCCACTGCCCTTGACCTTGTCCAAGGCCCGATATGACGGGGGCTCTGGCCATTCGCCAGACGCTGTTAAAACTGCCTGTTCGCGTTCGGAACGGAAAAAACCGCAAGCCTGCAAAACAGTCCAATTTCGTTACGTTTCCACGTACCAATCCGGTGCCCTTGAACGCCCTGCGACACCGACTCTGTGACAACATGTCGCACATGTGTCGCACCCTTGGCTGTCACATATCAGGGCCTTTTTACCTGACCTCTGAAATGCGCCAGGCAAGACAAAAAAGCCCCGGCCCTCTCTGCGAGGGCCGGGGCTTTTTTTGTCCGACAATATGTGGCGACAGATGACGTCAGCGCAGCGCTTTTCGGTTACGCGACGTCAGCAAAGGTACCAGCACCACGATCAGCACAAAGGCGACCAGTGCCCACTGCGCCAGCGACAGACCGAGGATCGGCGGGTATGGCGTGGAGCAGAAACCATCGACCTGGAAACCCAGCGGGAAGATCTTCGCCAGCGGCAAATCATCGACAATCGGTTGCAGCACATCGATGCCACAGCTGACCGCCGGATAGAACTGCGTATAGACGTGATGCCCGGCAACACCGACGCCTGCCAGTGCGCAGATCACCACCAGGGTTTCGAACACCGTGATGCTGCGACGGTTGCGCATGGCGGCGCCGATGAAGGCGAAGATCGCGATCAGCAACAACGCATAACGTTGCAGGATGCACAGCGGGCAAGGCGCCTCGCCCAGAACAATTTGCATGTACAGCGCACCGCCGATCAACGCCAGGCAAATGATACCCAACAACACCAGATAGCGCCGTTCACGCCCCAACCGCATGGATTCATCGCTCATCGCGTTTCCCTTGAAGATTTCGATTGCCCGCCAGTCTACACGCTGGCCCGGACCTTTGAGAGTCTGGAGCATGTGTGGGGGATTCGAGGGGAATAGACGATAAGGCGGTTAAGAAGGGATTAACTTTCCAGAGTTTTTCTATTCAAGACCGAGGTGAAGCAATCGCAGGCAAGCCAGCTCCTACAGGGATTTGTGTCGATCCAAATTAATGTGAACAACACAAAACCTGTGGGAGCGGGCTTGCCCGCGATGAAGGTGACTCGATCTTACTCCAGCGCCGCAGCCGGCCCGAAGAATTCGTAACGGCTCTGTTTCTCCGGCACACCCAAGGCTTTGAGGTGACGCTTGATCGCGGCCATGAAACCTTTCGGCCCCAGGAAGTAAGCATCCACGTCACGCTGCTCCGGCAGCCAGGCATGCAACTGCTGCTGGCTCAACAAACCGACCTTGTGCGCCGCCGGGCTCACGCCGTCATCCTCGGAATAGCAATAGAAGCGCTTGAGTTGCGGGTGACGCTCGGCCAGGCCATCGATCCAGTCGCGGAACGCGTGGACGCTGCCGTTGCGCGCGCAATGGATGAAATGCACTGGCCGCTGGGTCTCCAGCGCCGCTTCGAGCATCGCCAGGGTCGGGGTAATGCCGACGCCGCCGCTGATCAGCACCAGTGGTTTGTCGCTGGCGGTCAGGATGAACTCGCCCGATGGCGGGAACAGCTGGATGCTGGCGCCGACATGCAACTGGTCGTGCAGGAAGTTGGAAGCGCGGCCACCGTCCTCACGTTTGACGCTGATGCGGTACTGGCCATTGTTCGCCAGCGCCGACAGCGAGTAGTTACGGCGGATCTCTTCACCGTCGAGGATCAGTTTCATGCCGATATATTGGCCGGGCTCCGCCACCAGGATCGGGCCTTTGTCTGCGGGTTCAAAGTAGAACGAGGTGATCTCGGCGCTCTCCTCGACTTTGCCCGCCACGATGAACTCCCGCGCCCCGCGCCAGCCGCCCGGTGCCTGTTCCTTCTGGTCGTAGATGCTGGTTTCGGCACCGATCAGGATGTCCGCCAGTTGCCCATAAGCCGCCCCCCAGGCTGCGATCACTTCAGGGGTGGCAATCTCTTCGCCCAGCACTTCGGCGATGGCGCGCAGCAGGCAGGTGCCGACAATCGGGTAGTGCTCCGGCAGAATCTGCAGGGCCACGTGCTTGTTGATAATCTTGGCCACCAGGTCACCCAACTGGTCGAGTTGGTCAATGTGGCGCGCATACATCAATACGCCGTTGGCCAGGGCACGCGGCTGGTCACCACTGGCCTGGTGGGCCTGGTTGAACAGCGGGCGAACTTGCGGGTATTCGGAGAGCATCATGCGGTAGAAGTGCGTGATCAGCGCTTCACCACCACTTTCGAGCAGCGGCACGGTGGATTTGACGATGGCACGGTCTTGAACGCTCAGCATAAGGTGACTCCTGGTCTTCTTGGGTTGCTAACGGATTACCCTATGCTTATCAGTTTCCATGCCAACTATTTAATCGTTATAAATCAATAAGTTAATAACTAAATAGTCATTTAGACACCACCTACCTTATAGTCATACCGACTACACGGAGTCACTATGACTGCAAAATCCTTGCTCACCGCACTGCTGCCCCTGGTCTCCGACCTGTCCCGCGAACTGCCCGAGGGTGAGCGCTATCGCCGCCTGCTGGATGCCATGCGCGCGCTGCTACCGTGCGACGCCGCCGCCCTGCTGCGCCTCGACGGCGAATGGCTGGTGCCGCTGGCCGTTGACGGCTTGAGTACCGACACCCTCGGTCGGCGCTTCAAGGTCAGCGAGCACCCGCGTTTCGAAGCGCTGCTCAGCAGCCCCGGCCCGACCCGTTTCGCTGCCGACAGCAACTTGCCCGACCCTTATGACGGCCTGGTCGATGGCCTGGATGATCATCTGGAAGTCCACGACTGCATGGGTTGCCCCCTTTTCATCGATGAGCGCCCGTGGGGTCTGCTGACCCTCGACGCCCTTGATCCGGAGCGCTTCGAACCGATCGAACTGGATGCCCTGCAAGCCTTCGCCAGCCTCGCAGCCGCCACGGTCAACGCCGCCGAACGCATTGAGCGGTTGAACAACCGGGTCGAAGATGAACATCAACGCGCCGAGGTCTACCGCCAGGCCAGCGGCCAGCAGAATCGCGAAATGATTGGCCAGAGCAAGGCCCACAAACGTCTGGTCGAAGAAATCAGTCTAGTGGGCGGCAGCGACCTGACCGTGCTGATCACAGGTGAAACCGGGGTCGGCAAGGAGTTGGTGGCCCAGGCCATCCATGCCGCCTCGCCCCGCGCCGACAAACCGATTATCAGCCTCAACTGCGCCGCGCTGCCCGACACATTGGTGGAAAGCGAGTTGTTCGGTCATGTCCGTGGCGCCTTCACCGGAGCGATGAACGACCGCCGTGGCAAGTTCGAACTGGCCAATGGCGGCACGCTGTTCCTCGATGAAGTCGGTGAGTTGTCGCTGACCGTGCAGGCCAAGTTGCTGCGAGTATTGCAGAGCGGTCAACTGCAGCGATTGGGTTCGGACCAGGAGCATCAGGTCGACGTACGCCTGATCGCGGCGACCAACCGCGACCTCGCCGAAGAAGTTCGCAGTGGCCGCTACCGCGCCGACTTCTATCACCGCCTCAGTGTTTACCCGCTGCTGGTCCCCGCCCTGCGCGATCGCGGGCGCGATGTGCTGCTGCTCAGCGGTTACTTCCTGGAGCAGAACCGCTCGCGCATGGGCCTCAACAGCCTGCGCCTGAACAGCGATGCCCAGGCCGCGCTGCTGGCCTACGACTGGCCCGGCAATGTGCGTGAGCTTGAACACCTGATCGGCCGCAGCGCCTTGAAAGCCCTGGGCAACTGCAAGGAGCGGCCGAGGATTCTGAGCCTGAGCGCCGCCGACCTGGACTTGCCCGACGCCAGCGTTGAAACCGCTGCCGAGCAACCCGTCGTCGCCGTCACGCCAATGGTGACCGGCGACTTGCGCGAGGCCACCGAGCGTTATCAGCGCCAATTGATCGGTGCCTGCCTGGAACGGCACAACAACAACTGGGCAAGCGCGGCCCGTGAGCTAGGCTTGGATCGGGCGAACCTGGGGCGGATGGCCAAGCGGTTGGGGATGAAGTAACCCGGTGTTGAATAGTGTGAATTGTTTTGTAGGAGTCCGGCTTGCCGGCGATAGCGTCCTTGAGGGTGCCATCGTCGGAACGCCGCCCGCAGCAAACCGGCTCCTACAGTTTGAATCACCATTTGCTGGGCAATGGAGGCATCAACCCTAAAGCCTGCCCCCGACAGGTCGATAACCCGGCATCGAAGTCATTGGCGATCCCCTGATCGCTCGCCACCTTTTTCCACAGAAGGTTCATATGTCCTCCACCAAAGCCCGCGCAGACTCACTTTCGCTTCTGTTGTTTACCTTGCGCAGCGGCAAGCTGATGGCGATCAACCTGCTCAAGGTCAGTGAAATCATTCCCTGCCCGCCGCTGACCCGGCTGCCGGAGTCGCATCCTCACGTCAAAGGCATCGCCACCCTGCGCGGTGCCTCGCTGTCGGTGATCGACCTCAGCCGCGCCATTGGCGAGCGCCCGCTGGAAGACCCGAACGGCGGCTGCCTGATCGTCACCGACGTCAGCCGCTCCAAGCAGGGCCTGCACGTGCAGGCCGTAAGCAAGATCGTCCACTGCCTGACCACCGACATCCGCCCGCCGCCCTTTGGTTCGGGCGGCGGGCGCGCCTACATTACCGGTGTCACTTCGGTCGATGGCACGCTGGTGCAAGTGCTGGACATCGAAAAAGTCATCCACGGCATCGCTCCGGTAGAGATCGACCACGCCCCGACCGAGCTGAGCATGGAAGACGCCGAAATACTTGGCAGCGCACGAATTCTGGTGGTCGACGACAGCCAGGTCGCACTGCAGCAATCGGTGCACACCCTGCGTAACCTCGGCCTGCAATGCCATACGGCCCGCAGCGCCAAGGAAGCCATCGACTGCCTGCTGGACCTGCAAGGCACCGCGCAACAGATCAACTTGATCGTCTCGGACATCGAGATGTCGGAGATGGACGGCTACGCCTTCACCCGTACCCTGCGGGAAACCCCGGATTTCGCGCATCTTTATGTACTGCTGCACACGTCGCTGGACAGTGCGATGAACGCCGAGAAAGCACGACTGGCGGGAGCGAACGCGGTGTTGACCAAGTTCTCTTCGCCAGAATTGACCCAGTGCCTGATCACCGCGGCCAAGGCTGTCACCGAACAGGGTTATTGAGTGTTGACCGAAGAATTCTGCTGGCTGATGCGGCGCGACCTCTCTGTCATCGTGCCGCCTCCCGATTGGCCGGTCGGCCTGCAACTGAGCGAATACCGTCCCGAACTGGCCACCGCCGTGCACCGGCTGATGGAGCTCGGTTATCTCGACGGTGGTGGTCGTGTAGCCGCGCTGGACATGTGGCAACGGCAGTTCGAAACCGACCCGGAATTTGACCCGGCGCTGTGCTTCATTGCCCTGGATGCCGGAGGCATCGTGGGTGTGTGCCAATGCTGGACCAGCGCCTACATCAAGAACCTGGTGGTGCACCCACGGTTTCAGGGCCAAGGCTTGGGCCGTGCATTGTTGTTGCAGGCGTTCAAGGTGTTCCAGCAACGGCGCGAAGGCTTCGTCGACCTGAAGGTGCTGGAGGACAACCTTCGAGCGCGGCGGCTGTATGAACGCGTCGGGATGCGCGCGATCCGGCGCGAGCCCGTGCCTGACTGACAGATCGTATTCGCGGGCAAGCCCGCACACAGGGGAATGCATTCCAAATGTGGGAGCGGGCTTGCTCGCGAAGAGGCCGGCACATCCACTTCAAAACCTTCAGGCATACTCACCTTTCGGCCACTGCCCCAAGGATGCCTGAACCATGAAAGCAGCAACCCTGTCTATTCTCTGCCTCGCCGCCCTCACCGCCCTCACCGCCCTCGCCACCCAAGCCCACGCCTCCAGCCCTGACGCCTGGGCCACCTACAATAAAGCCGTACTCGCCGGTTGCACCAAGGCCAGCGGCCTGAAGGATGTCAAACCCGTTGGCACCGCTGCGCAGTTCGATGACCGGGTCGGCTACACCGCGCTGCTGCTCCAGGGCCAGTATCCGCAAAAACACATGAAGGGCGCCCAAGGCACCGAACTGTGCCTCTACAACAAGAAGAGCAAAATCGCGTACGTCACCGAATGGGACTCCATTCGCACGGACGGCAAAGCCAACTGAGTGGCGCATAAATTGCTTCGATAACGGCTTTTGTGGCGGCAATCTGTCGCCGTTTCATGCCCTGTGAAGCGAACAAACACTCGATGAATACAACGTTTTCCTGCGTAGGCTGCGGCAAATGCTGCAACGACCACCATGTGCCCCTGACCTTGAGCGAAGCCCGGATGTGGGCTGCCGACGGCGGTCAGGTGATCGTGCTGGTGGAAGCGTTTCTTGGCAATGGCCTGGGTCTGCCGGCGCAACAACGGGAACACGCCGAACGCCGTTCGGCGGCGGTGCGCAGCGGCGAATCCGAGGCGTACGTGGCCATCACCTTCGCCGCCTACAATGTCGGCCCCTGCCGAAATCTTGACGAAGACAAACTCTGCCGCATCTACGAACGCCGGCCGTTGGTGTGTCGCATCTATCCAATGGAAATCAATCCGCACATCCCCTTGAACCCCGCCGCCAAGGATTGCCCGCCAGAGTCATGGGAAACAGGGCCGGACTTGATAGTCGGTGGCAATCTGGTCGACCGGGAGTTATCGGAACTGATCCAGCGTTCCCGTCAGGCGGATCGCGATGACATTCAGATGAAGGATGCGATTTGTGCCTTGCTGGGCATTCGCACGACGGCCCTGAAGGGCGATGGGTTTACTGCTTATCTGCCGGATATGGCGGAATTTGCCGCGATCATCGACGACCTGGCGGGACAAACCTTACCTGAGTGGGGCAGCGAATGGCTGTTTCATGTGTCCGGCGATGACATTGCCGGGCAAGTGCTGGCGGCTGGCGCACAGGTGATGACGGATGCACCGGCGAACTATGCGTTCATTTCGTTGCGGGCGGCTTGATCGAAAAGATCTATCGCCAGCAATGGCCCCATCGCGAGCAAGCCCGCTCCCACAAGGGATCTTCAGTGAACATGGAATTTGTGCACGACACAGAACCACTGTGGGAGCGAGCCTGCTCGCGATGACGGCAGGCCAGGCACTGGAGACCTCAGCGCTTGCCCATCGACCGACGCGTCCCCGGTGGCGCCATGCCTGGCGTCTTGGTGTGACCATTCTTGGCGCCGTTCTTGTACCACGGCTGGTTGGAGCCCTTGGCGGCTGCCAGCTCACCCGGCTTGAACGGGAATTTGAATGCAGGGATCTCGGCTTTGGTTTCGCTGTCGGCGCTGGAGTCGACGCTGTCTGGCAGCTCTGCCTGCACGTCGCTCAGGGCGTCGGCGACCGGCGGTTGTTTCGGGGAAGTCATGAAAGCTCCGGGTGGTGCATGAAGTGCCGGGCCCGGTGAGCGGGCCGCATGCCACAGTATAAGAAGTGCGGCAGTATAACTGGATGAAGCAGCGCAAGCTGCAAGCTTGCATTGACCGTCTGACGACTCGCACAAATCCCGTGAAGAATGTTAGCGTGCTCATCATTCTTCACCGCCCGACGAGCCCGCCTCTCATGAAAAAGACTGTCCTGGCATTCAGCCGCGTCACCCCGGAAATGGTCGAACGCCTGCAACAAGATTTCGACGTCATCGTGCCGAATCCGAAAAACGGCGACATCAACGCCCAATTCAACGAAGCCCTGCCCCACGCCCACGGCCTGATTGGCGTCGGTCGCAAACTCGGCCGCGCCCAATTGGAAAACGCCGCCAGGCTGGAAGTGGTGTCCAGCGTCTCGGTGGGCTACGACAACTATGACCTGGCCTACTTCAACGAACGCGGGATCATGCTGACCAACACGCCGGACGTGCTCACCGAAAGCACCGCCGACCTGGCGTTTGCCCTGTTGATGAGCAGCGCCCGTCGCGTTGCCGAACTGGATGCCTGGACCAAGGCCGGGCAATGGCAGGCCACTGTCGGTGCGCCGCTGTTCGGTTGCGATGTGCACGGCAAGACCCTGGGCATTGTCGGCATGGGCAATATCGGTGCAGCCATCGCCCGACGCGGTCGCCTGGGTTTCAACATGCCGGTCATCTACAGCGGCAACAGCCGTAAGACCGAGCTGGAACAAGAACTCGGCGCACAGTACCGCAGCCTCGATCAATTGCTGGCCGAAGCTGATTTCGTCTGCCTGGTGGTGCCGCTCAGCGAGAAAACCAGACACCTGATCAGCCATCGTGAACTGGCATTGATGAAGCCGAGTGCCATTCTGGTGAACATCGCCCGTGGCCCGGTAGTGGATGAACCGGCACTGATCGAAGCGCTGCAAAACAAGCGCATTCGTGGTGCCGGGCTGGACGTGTATGAAAAAGAACCGCTGGCCGAGTCACCACTGTTCCAGCTGAAAAACGCCGTGACCTTGCCGCACATCGGCTCGGCCACCCATGAGACCCGCGATGCCATGGCCAACCGTGCCCTGGCCAACTTGCGCAGCGCCCTGTTGGGCGAGCGACCGCAGGACCTGGTCAACCCGCAAGTGTGGAAAGGCTGATAGACCCCGGGTACGTCTTGGCAGATGTACCCATCTATTAACAAATTTGAAAATCCTTCCAGTTACTTCCGTACTTTCATCAAATAAACAATCGAAACAACCTGCAACTCAAGACTCTCACAAACGTGTGACTACCGAATATAGACTCCGACCAAGACAAACGCACTAGCCATGCACTCGGAGAGCGACAACATGAATAAAAACACGACCACAGACATAATAAGACGGAGCAAACTAACCTTTGTAATGTTGGCGGCATTATTCGGAATCACGACCCTCATCAACAACTTTACCGACTATACGGCATACGCCGAATACATCGGCAAAATCATCAGCATGAGCACGACCGAAGGCAATGAATCCAGACACTACAGGGCGATCGACTCCAGCCTTTTCCATCACCGTTTCTACTGGGCGCTAATAACACTGGAGACCATATTCACCTTGAGCTGCCTGATTGGAACTTATCAGCTCTTTCGAAAACTCAATGCACCGCGCGATGAGTTCCATGAAGCAAAAAAATTCGCCATCATTGGTTTAAGCACTGCGATCTTTGCTTATCAGACGTTATACGTAACCATACTCAATGAATGGTTCGACCTAGAGTATTCCGCTCAACGCAATGCTTTTGACTGGGCACGAAACAATATTCAATATATGTTTCTCGGCCTGATCTACCTGGTAGCGGTAAAGGATAGTTAAACGGCATTCGGTTCATGCCAGTTTACCTGGCACCGGGCTGGCGCTCGCCCTGGCCTTGTGAAACACCAGCACGTTACCCAGCATCACCATCACCAGCCCCACCAAAGCCGGTGCCGTCCATTGATAGCCCTCGGCGAACGCCGAGACATTAAGCGCCACCACCGGAAACAGTACGGTGCAATAAGCCGCGCGCTCCGGCCCCATTCGGCCGACCAGTGTCAGGTAGGCGGTGAAACCGATCACCGACCCTGGAATCACCAGGTACAACAGTGAGCCGATGTAACGCGCACTCATTTCCATGTCGAAGGGAATGCCTTTGACCAGGCACCAGACCGAGAGCATCGCCGCGCCGTAAGCCATGCCCCAGGCGTTGGTGGTCAGCGGCTTGAGACCGGCCTTCTGTTGCAGGCTCGAAAGCATATTGCCCGCCGAGAAACACAAGGTGCCGCACAAGGCCAGGCCCAAGCCAAGCAAGGTTTCCGGGCTGGCGGTATGCCCGGCCAGTTCCGGCCAGAACAGCAGGCCCAGCCCAAGCAGGCCCAGCGCCCCGCCCATCAGCACATTGCGGGCGATTTTCTGGCCGAAAAACACCCGCGCGTTGAGGGCATTCCACAGGGTCGCAGTGGAAAACACCACAGCCACCAGGCCGCTGGGGATCCACTGGCTCGCCGTGAGGAAGCACATGAAGTTGACGCAGAACAGGCACAAGCCCTGAGCCAGGCAAATCAGGTGCCCCCGACGGTTCATCACTTGCAGACGCCGGCTGAGCAACAGGATCACGAACAGCACCAGCGCAGCGAGGCCAAAGCGATAGACGATCGACACGGGAATCGCCACCACGCCCAGCTGCCATTTCAAGGCTATCCAGGTGGTACCCCAGATCAGCACGGTCAGCAAATACAAAGAAAGGTTCATGGCAAAGGCTCCTCAATAGGTATCCAGTGTCCGGCGTCACGCCCACGCGCACTTGCATAAACTTGCGCTTTTGTCTGGCGACAGGCTGGCAGGGGAACGCCTACGGAGTAGGATGCAAGGCGTTGGATGCAGGTGTTAGAGAGCAACAATCATGGCTGCACTGGATACCCTACAAGTCTTTCAAGCCCTCAACCGCTCGCCGAATGCTCGCCTCGAGCACAGCGCCGAGCTCGGTGACGGCTTATCTGCAGCCTTGTGGAGCAATCACCACGACGCCCAGGAATACGAAGCGCCCAGCCACCACACGCTGTCCTGCTACATTGCCGGCGGCACCGGCACCTTTCGCCGCGACCAGCCCGGCAACAAGGGGGGGCCGGACAAACTGTGCATCCTGCCAGCTGACCACCAGTCAGGCTGGGTGATCAATGGCGACATTCGCTTGGCACACCTGTATTTCAGCCCCGAACAATTTGCCCTCGGCTGCGTCACCCTGCTCGATCGCGAGCCACGGGAAATGCAGCTGCGCGAGCAGACCTTTCTCGATGATCCGCAGCAAGCTTTGCGCTTTCGGCAGTTGATCGCCCTGAACTGGGACGAGCCGGGCGAGCGTCTGCTCACCAGCAGCCTGGGTCACGAATTGCTCAGCCATGCCCTGCTCAGCCAGGTCAAGGTCCGGCAAGGCCTGCGCCTTAAAGGTGGGGTGGCTGCGCATCAGCGTCGGCATCTGGTGGAGTACATCGACAACCATCTGGACGAGGCCATCAGCCTTGGTCAATTGGCGGCGTTGTGCGCGTTGTCGGAATACCACTTCGCACGGATGTTCCGCGAAAGTTTCGGCTTGCCGCCCCATCAGTATGTGCTGGCACGGCGCTTGAACCGGGCGCGGAAGTTGCTGCGAAGCACCTCACAACCGCTGGGTGAGATTGCGCTGGCCTGCGGTTTTTCCAGTGCCAGCCACTTCACCAATCGCTTTCGCCAGGCTCTGGGTGGAACGCCCGGCGAGTATCGGCAGGCGTTTTTGCGCTAGGCCAGGGATCTTCGGCGCCACACTTGCCGCCTTCGCGAGCAGGCTCGCTCCCACACGGTTTGGCGGTGCTCCCCTGTTTTGTGATCACCCTGTTTCCCTGTGGGAGCGAGCCTGCTCGCGATGAACGATGACGCGGTCGGTCGTCAGAACTCCAGCGTGCTGGACAGCGAAATCTGCCGCGAATCCCCCATCGACACAAAGAACCGACTCGCCGCCGAGGTGTAATAAGTGCGGTCAAACAGGTTCTTCACGTTGAGTTGGAACTTGACCCGCTGCCCTTCGACTTTAGTGTCATAGGTAGCGAACGCGTCGGCCACGGTGTAGCTCGGCAGGTCGAAATCGTTCACCGCGTTGCCCGCGCGCTCACCCACATAACGCGCCCCGGCGCCGACCCGCAGCTGGTCGCCACCGACGATCGTACCGAAGTCATAGACGGCCGACAGCGAGCCGCTGTTCTTCGCCACGTTTTGCAGTTGATTGCCTTTGTAATCCGGGTCTTCGGTGACTTCGGCATCGGTGTAGGCGTAGCTGCCAATCATGCTCCAGCGATCGCTGAGCTGACCGCTCAGGTCCACTTCCAGGCCACGGGAACGCACCTCGCCGGCGGCGCTGTAAAGGGTGATGGGGCCTTCGGCGTTGGCCACCAGCACGTTGCGCTTCTTGATGTCGAACAGCGCAATGTTGCCGGTGACGCGACCTGGCAGATCCAGCTTGGCACCCAGCTCCCAGGACTTGGCTTCTTCCGGCGCGATGCCGCCGTCAAGCACGGTGCTGCTGCCGCTCAACGGCGCGATGGTCGAGTTGGGTTTGAACGATTCGGTGTAGCTGCCGTAGAACGACAAAGCATCGGTGTACTTGTACACAAGACCGGCGCGCGGCACCCATTTCTGCCCGTTGCTGTCGGTGTTGGCGTGGAACGGCACGCCTTTGCCAGCGTATTGGTCGTACGCCTGAAAGCGCGCACCGCCCACCAAAATCCACTGGTCGGTGAGGTGGATGGAGTCCTGCAGGAAGATTGAATCGCTGCGCAGTTCATCGGTCTGCGCACTGTCCGGAGCGCTGACAGTGGTGCCCGGCACTTCCTGGCCGTAGATCGGGTTCACGTAGCTGAACTGGGTGCGGCTTTTCTGGCGGATCAGGTCTTCACGGTAGATCTTGCGGTACTCGTCATCGATGCCGAACAGCAAGTCATGCTGCATGCCGAGCACATTGACATTGCCTTCAAGGCTGGCAGTGGTGAAACGGTCGGTGCTGATCGCGTTCTGCGTGCCGTCCATGCTGCGGGTCAGGGTGCCCTTCTTGGTGTCGATGGCGGTGACGCGTACCTGGCTGGCGTCGTAGGTTTCGCGGTTCCAGCTGTAGCCGAAATGGGCCTTCCAGTTGTAGTTGAGTTCGTGATCGGCCTCGAAATGATAGAGGTCCGAACGCCCTTCCATGTTGTTGAACGGCTCGTCGAGACGCTCGTTGCGCGAGATGTCCAGCGGATGGTTGGTCCGTGGATCGATCAGCGTGCCACGGTCGAACGGCGTGAGGAATTCGCGGTGCTCATAGGCGAACAGCAGTTTGGTGCTTTCGCCGTACCAGGCCAGCGACGGCGCGATCAGGCTCTCGCGATGCACACCGAAGTTGCGCCAGTAATCTTCGTCTTCATAGTCCAGCACCATGCGGTAGGCCAGCCCGGAATCGCCGAGGGCCCCGGTGCTGTCGAGACCGCCGCCGCTGCCGTTCTTGCCGTCGTCATAGCTCGAACCGCGTGCAGTCAGTGCGTTGTACTGCTCAAGCTCGGGCTTCTTGCTGACCATATTGACCACGCCGCCCGGATCCTGGATGCCATACAGCAACGAGGCCGGCCCCTTGAGCACTTCGACTCGATCCACGCTGGCGTTGAGGCCACGTCCCTGCACGATCGGCATGCCGTCACGCATGATCGAGCCGTTCCGGTTGTCGCCAAAACCACGGACCATCACCGAATCCTGAGTGCTACCCAGGGTGTTTGCCTGGGTGATGCCGCTGACATTGGCCAGGGCGTCATCGAGATTGCGCGGCGCCTGATCGCGGATGACCTGGGCCGGGACGACGTTGATGGTCTGCGGGATTTCCTGAATCGGGGCCGAGGAGCGCATCACCAATGAGGTCGGTGGTGGCTGGTAACTCATGGACTCATCCATCACCGAAGTGATGGTGGTCGCGCCCAGGTTCAAAGCGCCTTCGGTCGGCTGCGGTTCCAGCGCCATGGTATGGCCGTCGGTGCGGCGGAACGTCAAACCCGAGCCTGTGAGCAGTCGCTGCAAGGCCTGTTCGGCGCTCATTTGACCATTGACCGCTGGCGCATTGAGGCCGTACGGCGCTTCATCGGTGTAGACGACGCTGATGCCGGTCACCCGGCTGAAATCACTCAAGGCCTGGGGCAGCGGTTTGGCGGTCAGGGAAAATCTGAATTGCCCACGTTGCTGGCTGTTACCCGTCTCTGCGGCCAGTGCCACGCTCAGCGGCAACAACGCCAATGCGGAAAAGCTCAACGCAGACACACCCAACCATTGTTTGACCGAACCCGATTTTGCCCTGGACTTCATTGCTCATGACCTGTGTAGAACCGCAACGGATGCGAATGACTCGCAGTTTCAGTCACTACACGGATGGCGCTGAGGTTTACCTCATCACAATTTGAAAATATTTTTAATCAGCTTTATGTAGCGCCTCCTGCGGCCCCATCGCTGGCAAGCCAGCTCCTAAAGGTTTTGAGTCGGTCACAATGTTGGGGACAACACAAAACCCTGTAGGAGCTGGCTTGCCAGCGATAGGGCCATAGGCTCAACGCAAAATAATCAGATGCCCCAACACCTGATGCTGCTCAAACCCCAACACCCCCTGCAACGAGCTCAACACCGCCTGCGGGTTCCTGCTCGGAAAGCTGCCACTGACCCGGCGGGCCGCCAGTTCATCGTTAAGCAGCACGATCCGTCCGGGGTAATAGCGGCTCAGGTCATTCACCACATCGGCCAGCGTCGCCTTGTAGTAATTGAGCCAGCCCTGGCGCCATGCCAACTGCGCTTCGCTGTCCACCGCATGGAGTTTTTCTGCCGTACCTTCGCCGTAGGCCACTTGTTGGCCGGCGCTGAGAATTTGCTGTTCGGCATTCTTGTCCGCCGTCACGCCAACCCGTCCCGACAACACCGTGACCTGCGCGCCGTGGGGCTGCAAACGGACTTCGAACTGCGTGCCCAGGACCCGCGCATGGCCCTGCTCGGCATCCACCACAAATGGCTCGCCGGTATGGGTGACGCTGAAGAATCCGGCGCCGCGGCGCAGTTGCACATGCCGTTCACCGCGACTGAAGTCCACGGCGATGGCACTGTCGGCATCCAGTGTCACCTGCGACTGATCGGCCAGGGTGACGGTGCGGATTTCCCCCGGCGCCGAGACGTAGTCCGCCCCCAGGTCATCAATCCAGCGCATTGGCTGCCAGCCTGTGCCGAGACTGATCATCAACAGCAGACACGCAGCCATCGCCAGTGCACCCGACCAGCGCCCGACCGTGCTGCGCCGCGACTTGTCCATGGCGTTGAGATACCCCTGCAAGGCAAAAGCGTCTTCATTGGCAAGCGTGCGCGCCGGCCCTTCACTCAGCTCCCACAAGACCTGCGCCCGGGCATAGGCCTCGGCATGAGCGGGGTCCGCTTGCAGCCACTGGCTGAACGTCGCCTGGTCACCGCTGCTTGGCTGGTCATGCAACAGGCTCAGCCAGGCCAGCGCGGCCTGCTCCTGAGCGGGCGTCGGAATGACGCGTTGGAAGTTGTTCACGGTGCTTTCCCTGGCGTACGCGTTTCGGGTTCCCGGAGGCTGGCCTTGCAGGCCTCGAGGGCGCGCATCATATGTTTTTCCACGGCACTTTGGGACAAGCCCATGGCCTTGGCGATCTCCGCGTACTTACGGCCGTGAATGCGATTGAGCAAAAAGATCTGCCGCGTGCGGTCCGGCAACGCGCGCAACGCTGCTTCGACGTGACGCAAATCATTGCCCGCCTCCAGTGCCGCTTGCGGTCCGCTGCCGTGACTGTCCGGCGATTCGACCATCAAGCCTTCACTGGCGCGGACTCGCGTGCCCTCACTGCGCAAATGGTCGATGGCGATGTTGCCGGCGCAGCGCAGCAGGTAAGTGCTGAGCTCCTCGACCTGTACCAGCGGGCGCCGCCAGAATCGCAGGAACAAGTCCTGTACCAGGTCGGCCGCTGTCGCCCGGCAGCCGACGCGACGACTCACCAGCGCTTCCATTTGCGAACGCTGGGAGAGAAAGACCTGGAGAAAATGCGCACGGTCGCTGCGTTGTTCGTCGCGCTCGATATCGTGGGATTCGGGAGGAAGCGTGATCATCGGATCAATACTGCGCAAACAGAGTAATCGGGCTGGCCAGCAGACTCAGCCCGGCCAGGGACAAGACCAGACGCGGACGGTGTGGCATCAGTAAAACCAGGAGCAATGCACTGAGCATCAGCTCGGCGAACCACTGCACCACACCCAGACCCCAACCTGCCGCCACCACTGCCGCCCACAACGACAAACCCAGCGAAAGCCAGCCGAGCAGTTTCAGGCCGAGGCGCCGACGCGGTGTCGGTTTATGCCCAAAAAGATCGGCGTGATGCCGGTCCATCGATAAGCACAGCGCGGTCAATCCGGCGTAACAGAGCAAGGCGGCGAGCAACATTCAGTTCGCCTCCTGTTCAAGCGCCATCGATGGCGGGCGTTGTGCGTTGACGGCTTGAGTCATTCCCGAACGCCGTATTTTCCAGGCCGCCCAGGCGAAAAACAGACCGCCGGCCAGACATGCCAGATCGAACCCGGCCATGCTCCAGTCGCCTTGTGCCAGGGTTACCCCCAGATGAAACGGCGTGGTCAGGGCGTTCAGCACCGGCACCGCGCCAAACAGCAACGCTGCCAGCGCCAGTTGCTCGACCCACGCCGCACGGCCCCGACGGAACATGGCGTGCAACAGGCTCAAGCCCCAGACGATAAAGAAGCCGTTGACCTCCCAATCTGCCCGCCCGGCCATGGTCACCGGCAACAATCGATTGGCCCAGAAGAAAGTCGCCACCGCGAGCATCAGCCCCGACATGCTGGCGATGTTCAGCACCTCTACCAGCCGCAGTTCGAAAGGCATCACAGCGCTTTTGGCGTGTTTGAGTTGACGCTTGCCAAGCCAGACCACCAGCCCGGTGCCGATCATGGCCGTGCCGGCCAGGCCGCAGATGAAGTACAGCCAGCGCAACACCGGGCCGGCGAAATGGCCCATGTGCAAACCGAAAAAGCTGCCGGCGAAAGCGACCAGCAGCGTACGCTCCGGCGTCGCATCCAGTTGCTGACCCGTTACGCCATTGAAGGTCACGGAGCGGCCGAAATCGTGAACCACACGGTCAGCCCCATCGAACGCCATGACGACCGAAGCATTGGCATCGCCAGGGTGGTTCACCGTCACTTCTGCTATCCGGCCACCCGCTCTGAGCCGGCTCGCCTGCTCCAGTAACGGCGCCAGGGACAGCAATTGAGCCGGGTTGTCCACGGCTGGCGGGATTGCGGATTCAGGCAACACCTCCTGGTAAAAGGTCTGGGCGTCGCCCTTGTAAACCGCCAGGATGCTGGCCGGCATCACCATCATCATGAAAATCACCAGGCTGCTGTAGGTGATCATCAAGTGAAACGGCAACACCAGCACGCCCACCGCGTTGTGCCCGTCGAGCCAGGAACGCCGGCCTTTGCGCGGACGGAAGGTGAAGAAGTCCTTGAAGATTTTCTTGTGGGTGATGATGCCGCTGATCAGTGCCACAAACATCAACATGGCAGCGAGGGTCGCCAACCAGCGCCCCCACGGATAGGGCATCTGCAACTGGAAGTGAAAGCGGTAGAAGAATTCGCCGCCCAGGGTCTCGCGGGGCTGCACGACCGCGCCTGTGAGCGGATCGAGGCGCTGTTCACTACGCGGGCCGCGCGCTCCCGGTTTGTCGGGCGCCTGCTCCCAGTGCACCGACAGGCCAGGATTGCGGGCACCAGGCAGTTCAATGAGCCAGCGCGAGGCGCCGGCTGCGTGTTGCTGAAGATAGTGTTGAGCCACGACCAGGCTGGTCTCGGCGGGTACGGCTCGAAACGGAATTTCCGGCTGCATCCAGTGCGACGTTTCGTCCTTGAAGTAAGCCAGCGTGCCAGTCAGGAAAATCGCGAACAACAGCCAGCCAAAAATCAACCCCGCCCAGGTATGCAACCAGGACATCGACTGGCGAAAGCCCTCTTTCATGAATGGCCCACCGCGTACGCCAACCCGACCAGCGTTGCCAGCATCAGCCCCGGCACCATCAGACCGAACCAGGCTCGCCACGCACTGCAACAGGCAAAGCACCAGATCACGGCCAGCAAGTACACCAGAAACGAAGTCATCATCCCGATCACCACCGCTTCGGCGCGAGCAACCGGCAGCCAAAGGCTGAGGCTGACACTGGTCAGCGCCGCGATGAGGTAACCGCCGAACACGGCAGCGAGCACCCGCGAAGCGACCGCCAATCGGTAGGAAACGGGAAGTGTGCGCAGTTTGGTGTTCATGTTTCGACCTGGAAACCGGGTGAGGCCACAACAGCGTCAGGGCCGGCAAGCCAGCAATATTAATGATAAATATTCTCATACGCAAAAGGATCAGATGAATTCCGCTCCGGATCACCGATTGCCGGAAGCAGGTCCACACCACCATCGCCAAGCGTGTGCTGTTCAATCACTACCGCCGCCAAGACCTGGAACGCGCTTACCTTGACGCCCTGGCACAGATGCCGGAAGCCGTGGTGCCGTCCGAGGAAGAAAAAGCTGATCTCCGGGACTTATCCACTGGACGATAGCGAGCGGACTCTTGACCTGCTGGAAATCAGCTTGTCCGTGAAGGTGAGGCGTTTTACGCGGTATTGGGTGACGGTCGAAGCAAAAGCCTGACTAAGACACAGCAAAATTTTTGTGGCGAGGGGGCTTGCCCCCTCGCCACAGGATTTCGGTGAGTCTTGAGCTCAGTGAGTCCTGAAACCAAAACGGGCCTGCAATGCAGGCCCGTTCTCATGGGAAGGTAAAAAGTGAATCAGGTGTCAGCCGTTAAGCGCCGCCTGTTCGTTTTCCAGAAACTCCTCTTCCAGCAGCTGGTCAGCATGGGCGCCACTCTCGATGGGCACCACATTGGCTCGTTTGCCGCGTAACTTGCCGAACATATGCTCCAGCGCATGTTCAAGTTTGGTTGCCGCTCCGTCGATCGCCTGCTCCATGGTGGAGGCTTTATGGGTGACGGAAACCGGTTGATGGCCTTTTGGCCGCGCCTCCAGTTGGCAGCGCATGTCATGGGGACCCGGCTTGTCGCCGTTCTCGTCCCGCAGATGAACCTCAACGCGTGTCAGGTCCTCTTCGTAGCGTTCGAGCGTGCTCTCAATGGTCGTACGTACCCACTCCTCCAGTCGTTTACTGCCTTGAATATGGTTATCGCTATTGACTTGGATTTGCATAGTTCATCCCTTATTTCAGCTAGCTCGCGAGAGGCCGGTCAGCTAAGCCCTTGGGCGTCATCACCGTGACCTCTTACTTACACAATCGGTCTGTACGCTGAACAATTCAACCCCTGAAAAAAGATAAATTTTCCTACGCAAAAAAACCGGACAACGAGCAAAAGCGCTGTTAAGGTCGGGAGTTGGGTCGCCCTGCTCTTACGTAATAATTGCTCACATTTGCCGCTCCCCCAACGGGTGCAAGCTGCGAAAAGCACCCGCCTCCTCGACCAACCAATCGTGCACCGCGCGCACACCCGGATGGCTCAACGCCCCAGGTGCGTAAAGCAACATGTAGCGCTTGTGGTTCGGCACTGCCAGGCCGAAAGGCACGATCAACGCCCCACGTTCCAGTTCGTCGTTGAGTAGCGTTCGTCGGGCAATCGCCACCCCCATCCCGGCGATGGCCGCTTCGATCGTCAGGTGATTGCGATTGAAGGTATGCCCGCGCCGCACATCCGCGCCCTCGAAGCCGATGGCATTGAGATAAAACTCCCACTCCGCGTACTCGTAGCTGCCGCGCCAGGCGGTGATGTCGTGAAGCAAGGGAAAATGCATCAGGTCTGCCGGACCATGCAGCGGCGGCCGACCACGCAACAGACTCGGCGCGCACACCGGAAAAATCTGCTCATCGAGCAAGGCTGTGGATAAAAGGCCCGGGTAGCTGCCGTCGTTCAAGTCGATCGCCAGATCGAAGTCGCCTTCATGCAAAGGCACGCTGCTGTCCTCGGCCACCAGGCGTAGCTGGATGTCCGGAAAGCGCTGTTGCAGACGCGGCAGGCGCGGCGTCAGCCATTTGCTCAGGAACGAAGGAATCGAACGCACTCGCAGAATCCCGCTGATCATGCCCGCATCCAGTCGTCGCAATTCCGCGTCGATGCTGCCAAAGGCCTCGTTGACGGTGATGGCCAGACGCTGGCCCTCGGCACTCAACTCCACTCCGCGGGCGCGGCGATGAAACAGGCGAAAGCCCAGGCGATCTTCCAGCTGGCGGATCTGCTGGCTGACTGCCCCCGGTGTGATGTGCAGTTCTTCGGCGCAACGGGTGAACGACAGGTGCCGCGCGGCACAGGCAAACACGTTCAACCAGACATAAGTCTGGGCGTGCAATTGACGGCTCATCGTTTAGTCCTGCTAAAGGATGTCTTAGGAAGTTTCGTTGGTCACGTAGGACCTTGACGGGCAGTATCGCCGACATTGCGCTTGTCCTACAAAAATGGCGGCGATTCCTCTTCCATTGCTTGTATAGGCTTTAGCATGGCTATCAGTGTTTTCGATCTCTTCAAAGTCGGCATCGGTCCGTCCAGTTCCCATACCGTCGGTCCGATGCGTGCCGCCGCGACCTTTGCCCAAGCGCTGGTCGATCATGGTTTTCTGGCTGACGTGCGACGAGTGGAGATTCGCCTTTACGGCTCTCTGTCGGCGACCGGCGTCGGCCACGCAACGGACCGCGCCTGCGTCATGGGATTGATGGGCGAATGGCCCGACAGCATCGACCCCACTACCATTGACAGCCGAATCAACACTCTGCGCGAAACTGGTCAGTTGCTTCTGGCAGGCGTTGCGGACATTGCCTTCGATTGGCAACGCGATCTCCTGCTGCTCGACGAGAGCCTGCCCTACCACCCCAATGCCATGTCCCTGACAGCCTTCGGCGAAACCGGTGAACTGTTCGAGCAAACCTATTACTCGGTGGGTGGCGGCTTCATCATCGAAGCGGCCGAAGCCGAGTCGGGTATCGCACCGGCTGGCGATGTGGTGCTGCCCTACGACTTTTCCAGTGCCGCCGAGCTGCTCAAGTTGTGCAACGAGCACGGGCTGCGGGTGAGTGAACTGATGATGGCCAACGAACGGGCATGGCGTGGTGATGCCGAGATCCGCCAGGGCCTGCTGCATATCTGGTCGGTGATGCGTGAATGCGTCGAGCAAGGCTTGCGCCACGAAGGCATCCTGCCCGGCGGTCTGAATGTTCCACGCCGAGCGGCGAAACTGCATCGCAGCCTGCAGGAAATCGGCAAGCCGAATGTCATCACCTCTACCTTGTCAGCGATGGAATGGGTCAACCTGTACGCCCTTGCGGTGAACGAGGAAAACGCCGCTGGCGGGCGCATGGTCACGGCGCCGACCAACGGCGCGGCGGGGATCATTCCGGCGGTACTGCACTACTACATGAAATTCAATGCCGATGCGTCTGACGACGATGTGGTTGCGTTTTTCCTCGGTGCCGCTGCCGTTGGCATCCTGTGCAAGAAAAACGCATCGATCTCCGGGGCCGAGGTTGGCTGTCAGGGTGAAGTTGGCTCCGCCTGCGCCATGGCCGCAGCCGGCCTGGCCGAGGTGCTGGGCGCCACCCCTGAGCAGTTGGAAAACGCCGCCGAAATCGGCCTGGAACACAACCTCGGCCTCACCTGCGACCCGGTTGGCGGACTGGTTCAAGTGCCCTGCATCGAGCGCAACGCAATCGCCGCCGTGAAAGCCATCAACGCCACGCAAATGGCCCTGCGCGGCGACGGCCAACACTTCATTTCCCTGGATCGAGTGATCCGCACCATGCGCGACACCGGTGCTGACATGCACGACAAGTACAAGGAGACGTCACGGGGTGGGCTGGCGGTGAACTGGGTGGAATGTTGATCGCTTTGGAGGCACGTCGAGGTTTATTGCCCTGAAACGTGCAGAAAACGCGGCCCCCTGTAGGAGCGAGCTTGCTCGCGAAAAACCAGAAGGCACCGTGGGGTGTCTGGGTTTAAGCGTTATCGTTGACGACCATCGCGAGCAGGCTCGCGCCTACAGAACGTGTTTTTTGTCCGACAATTTTGTCGGCATGCCCCTTGCTACATCCTGATTGGAACAATGATGGCGAGATGGCCGGTGGTCTGGCATTGCGAACCAACCCGATCACGGCCGGTCAACAACTGCACGTTCAATCAGGCGGTGACGCATCATGGACAACCCTTTCCAGCTCATTACCGATGCCTTTGCAGCGGATTACCAGATCAACCTGAGCATCCAGGGCCTGGACGGCAACATCATGCTGACCCTTTCCAACAGTGGCCGCATAGTGGCCAAACGCATGATCAGCGCCGAACAACGCAATGACCCGCAACGTCTCAAGCGTCTGGTTCAAAGCATTCAATTCGGCATTGCGATCGAACAGGGCCACAGCGCCGTGGCCATCCTCGAAGCCATGACCGATGGCGGCACGCGCAGCCTGCCGCCACCTCCAACCAAAGGCCGCCCCCGACCCGCCATGGGGCTTTAAAGCTCGCCCTTTTCGACTTCCGGATGTTCACTGGAGCCCGCACCTGTTTTGCGGTGTGGGTTCTCGATCTTCACCGAAGGAAACTGCGACGAAGCGTAACGCACCACCAGAATCGCAAACGCCAGCAGCAGAATCCCGCCGCACAGGTAGATGATCCCCAGGTCCGGCGGGTTGTGGTGCGAAACGTTGGAAATCAGCAGCCGCGTCAGCGCGGTGATCGCCACGTAGATCAGGAAGCGCACGGGCATGTGGTTGGTCTTGAAGTAAATCCCGACCATCGCCCCCAGTTCCAGGTAGATGAACAGCAGCAAGATGTCATCGATCTTGATGTGCCCCTCTTCGATCATCCCGAGAAACTCCATCACCGCTGCCCACGCGGTCACCGCACCAATGGCGAACAGCGCCAGGTAGTGAAAGGTTTCGACGAACAGATTGCCCAGTGACTCGGCCAGTTCATGCACGTTCTGCCGCAGTTTTTCGGCCCAGTTGATTTTCACGATGATGCTTCCTTAGGTCGATTCGACCGGATGATGCGGGTTTGACGTGACGGTTTTCTGCATGCAGAAAAAAGGCCAGCCCATGATGGCGAGCTGCTCTGGATTGCGCGCCGTGGCGTTTGGTCGCACCTTCGTGGCGCCTCACCTGACAAATGCCGAAACCGGTCTACATTAAAAAGCCACTACCCAAAAGACAGGGTTTCGCTTATCCTTTAGCTGTATATAGATACAGTAGTCGAAGTCGACAACCAATGTGAAGGCATGTGAGGTGGTGAATGGCCGTCGAAGTGGTATACCGCAGCAGCCGAGATCTGGAGCGCTTGTTCATGGATAAAGCCGAAGCTGACCGTCATGACAAAATGCTCGAGCTGGCCGAATTGCTGGCTGAAGTGTTGCAAAAAGCCGTTCCGTCCCTGACCGAGCAGCAAGTGGAAGAAGCCGGGATCTACATGGCGAAGAATCGCGATGTATTCGCCAAGGCGTTCAAGAGCCAGCCGGACGCCCTGTCCGAACTGCTCAGCGCACCGGTAGAAGTCGCAGAACCCGTCGCTGTGACCGAGGTCGTTGAAGCCGCTGAGCCAATTGCCCCGGCCAAACCTGCCAAGGCTCCCAAAGCCGCCAAGTAAGCAAAACGCAAATTGAACAGGCCCTGAGTCGAATGGCTCAGGGCCTTTTTCATGCCTGTGGAAAACCCATCGGACTCACCGGTACAACACTTTCTCTGCCAACTGATCGGCCACTCGTGCCGGGGAGCGCTTTTCCGCCTGGGCGTGGGCGAACACCTCGGTCAGGCGCGAGCTGATTTTCGACAGGTGCGCGGTGATGGTCGACAGTTCTTCACCCCGGTGCTTGAGCGACACGTAGATCAGCCCGCCAGCGTTAATGACGTAATCCGGTGCGTAGAGGATGCCGCGACGCTCCAGTTGGTCGGCGACGTCCAGGTGCGTCAGTTGATTGTTCGCCGAACCGGCCACCGCCGAGCAGCGCAATTGCGACACGGAATGGCTGTTGAGTACACCGCCCAACCCGCAAGGCGCGAGGATGTCGCACGGTGTGCTGAGCAGCGCATCGTTGGCAATCGGGTGCGCGCCGAGTTGCTCCATGGCCAGTTGCACCTTGCCGTGATCGATGTCGCTGACCAGTAGTTCGGCACCGGCGGCGTGTAGCTGTTCGGCCAAGGCATAGCCGACATTGCCCAAGCCCTGGATAGCTACGCGCAGACCTTCGAGGTTGTCGCTGCCGAGCCGGGCCATGGCGGTGCTGCGGATGCCGGTGAACACACCCATCGCCGCATGCGGCGCTGGGTCCCCCGCCGAGGTGGTGCTGGTGACGTGCTGGGTCTGTTGGGCGATGCAATCCATGTCCGCCACGGAAGTGCCACTGTCGATGGCCGTGATGTAGCGACCTTCGAGCTGTTCAATGCAGCGTCCGAAGGCTTCGAACAGTGCCGCGCGGTTTTCCACATGGGCCGGGCGCACGATCACCGCCACACCGCCGCCCTGGGCCAGGCCAGCCAGCGCGGCTTTGTAGCTCATGCCTTGGGCCAGGCGCACCGCGTCCTCGACCGCTGACTCGTCGCTGGGGTAGGCAAGGTAACGACAACCCCCCAGGGCAGGCCCCAGTCGGCTGTTATGAATGGCAATGACCGCCTTCAACCCGGTGACCGAGTCAACGCTCAGATGCAGCGATTCAAGGCGAGTGCTTTGCATGAGAGCGAACATCGTAAGGCTCCCGAATCACTTCTTGTAGACGCCAGTATAGGCCTGCGCCCAAAAATTGCAGAAGCGCACAGGAATAAGCACAGCCACGAAACAGTCTTTCGGAAATATCCTGTATTGGACCTGCGCGGCACTGGACGAATGCCGGAGAGGGGGCTAAAACGAGGCATTGCCCGGAGATTTTGATGACCCCGCGCCAATCGTTTTTTGCCTGTTTGCAACGTTCACCGCCCGCACTGTTCGAGGCGGCGCTGTGGATTGCGGTCGAACATGACAGCGAAGTGAAGCCGCAGGCGCTGCTGGCCGATTTCCAGGCGTTGCAACAAAGGGTCAGCGGCGGATTGCCGATGTTGCCGGTCAGCGAACTGGCCCAGCCGCTGCTGCGGCGCATGAACGACCTTGGCTTCGCCCAGGACGACTTCACCCCCTTGCGCCCGCAAGTGGCGCTGCTCGACAAAGTACTGGAACGTCGACGAGGGCAACCCTTGACGCTGGGGCTGATTGCACTGGAGTTGGCCAGGGGCCTGGAGATTCCCATGGTCGGGGTCAACTTCCCCGGGCATTTCCTGCTGCGGGTGCCGGGCGCCGACCACTTGCTTGATCCCTGCGGCGGCCGTCGCCTCTATCCGAACGATTGCCGGGAATTGTTGCACCGCCAGTACGGCCCGAACATGAAGCTCAGCGCCGAGCACCTGGAAACCGCCGAACCAGTGCAGATGCTGCAACGGCTGTCGCGCAACCTGCGCCTGCTGTACCTGTCCCACGACGATTTCATCAATGCCTTGATCGACGCCGATCGCGTCCTGGAACTGGGTAACGCCAGTGCTGCCGACTATCTGGCCCGGGCCAGCCTGTACCAACGGCTGGACTGCCCGAACGCCGAACGTTTCGACCTTGAGCATGCGCTGCTGCTCAGCGACGATCCGATCCAGCGTATTCGCCTGACGGAACGGCTGGGGCATCTGCCGCCGAACGCCATCGTTCACTGATCACAAAACCCGTGTGGGAGCGAGCCTGCTCGCGAAGAGGGAGTGTCAGTCAAATCAATGTGACTGACAGACCGCTTTCGAGCAAGCCCGCTCCCACATAGGGACGGAGTGAGTCGTTATGGGGTGTCTGGCTGATTCGCCGGATGCGCCTTGATGAATGCCGGATGCGTTGCGGCCAAGGCCGCCACTCGCCGGATTCGCGGGTAAGCCTCCATGGAAACGTTGAAACGCTCGGCCGCGTACAACTGCGGGATCAAGTAGACGTCCGCCAACCCAGGCTCGGGGCCGAAGCAGTAACCGTCATCGCCGATCAACTGCTCCACCGTCGCCAACCCTTGGCCGATCCAGTGGCCGATCCACTCCACCACCTGCGGTTCGTCGTGGCCCGACTGGCGCAGCCGATTGAGCACGCTGACGTTGTGCAGCGGGTGCACATCGCAGCCGATCACCGCCGCCACGCCGCGCTCGTGAGCGCGGGCAGCCAGGTCTCTGGACAGCAGTGGCACCTGTGGATAACGCTCCTCCAGGTACTCGATGATCGCGGGAGACTGGATCAGTAACTCGCCTTCATCGGTGCGCAAGGCCGGCACACGGCCCTGCGGGTTGATACCCAGATAAGGCGACTGCCGATGCTCGCCGCCCTGCGGCGCGATCAGGTTGACTGGCAAGGATTGATAATCCAGCCCCTTGAGCGCCAACGCGATACGCACCCGGTACGATGAAGTCGAGCGGTAGTAGGTATAGAGTTCCATGCCCTGCTCCTGTCAGCGCGCCGGCAGCACTTTGCCGCGGCATTCGCCGAAGCCGATGGACGCGAACCCCTCGCGGCGGCAACGTCCGCGCAGGATGATTTCGTCGCCGTCTTCCAGGAACTTGCGCACCTCGCCCGAGGCCAGCTCGATCGGTTTTTTACCGCCCTCGGTAATTTCCAGCAGGCTGCCGAACTGACCGTTCTCAGGCCCGGACAGCGTGCCTGAGCCGAACAGATCACCGGCCTGCAATTGGCAACCGTTGACGCTGTGATGCGCGACCATTTGCGCCACGGTCCAGTACATGTGCTGGGTGTTGCTCAATGTCAGGCGATGGGCCGGCAGGTTCTGCTCGCGCATGGCCTCGGTGAGCAGCAGCACTTCCAGTTCGATGTCGAATGCGCCAGCGGCCTGATCGCGCTTGTCGAGCAGATATGGCAGCGGCTGCGGATCGCCTTGCGGACGCGCAGGCTGGGCACGACGGAATGGCTCCAGCGCTTCGGCGGTGACGACCCACGGCGAGATGCTGGTGATGAAGCTTTTCGACAGGAACGGCCCCAGCGGCTGGTATTCCCAGGCCTGGATGTCCCGAGCGGACCAGTCGTTGAGCAGGCAGAAACCGGCGATGTGATCGGCGGCGTTGCCAATGGCAATCGAGTCACCCATGTCGTTGCCCTGACCGATCCAGATACCCAGCTCCAGTTCGTAGTCCAGGCGCGCGCAAGGACCGAACGTCGGTTCGCTCTGACCGGCCGGCAAGGTCTGGCCTTTCGGGCGGCGCACATCGGTACCGGACGGGCGAATGGTCGACGCACGACCGTGGTAGCCGATGGGCACGTACTTGTAGTTCGGCAGCAGCGGGTTGTCGGGGCGGAACAGTTTGCCGACGTTCTGCGCGTGCTCGATGCCGACGTAGAAGTCGGTGTAATCGTTGATTTTCGCTGGCAGGTGCATCTCGCAATCCGCCGCCAGCGGCAGCAGTTTCGCGCCCTGGGCTTCGATCTTGCCATGCAGGGTGCTGTGCTCGGCGAACAGTTCCAGCAAACGCTCGCGCAACGCGACGCGAGCCTCGCGGCCCAGTTCGAAGAACGCATTCAACTGGCCGTCACGGGTCGCTTCGACGGCAGCCTTCGCGGCGCCATCGAACAACCCGGCTTCCAGGGCCGCTTGCAGATCAAAGATGTGTTCGCCGATGGCCACGCCGCTACGCGGTCCCAAGCCGTTGCGGCTGAATACGCCCAACGGCAGGTTTTGCAGGGGGAAATCCGCATGGCCGTTGGCGGAAGCAACCCAGCTGCGAGTGATGGAAGTCTGCGTCATGGGTTATCTCCGGGTCGGGTCGAAAGTGGCGGGCAGCGTAGCCCAGCAGGCATCGTAAGTGTTTTGCAGTTGCGGGCAATCGAGGGCGAAACGGCTTGGGCGCAACACCTGGCTGGTCTCGAACATGAACGCCATGGTGTTGTCGATTTTCGCCGGTTTGAGGTCAGCGTTGATCGCTTTGGTGCAGGTCTCTCCGTCGGGACCGTGGGCGCTCATGCAGCTGTGCAACGAAGCACCGCCGGGCACGAAACCTTCAGCCTTGGCGTCGTATTCGCCCTGGATCAATCCCATGAATTCGTTCATCAGGTTGCGATGGAACCACGGCGGACGGAAGGTTTTCTCGGCCACCATCCAGCGCGGCGGAAAGATCACGAAGTCGAGGTTGGCCAGGCCATGGACGCTGGTCGGCGAGGTCAGCACGGTGAAGATCGACGGATCGGGGTGATCGAAACTGACGGTGCCGATGGTGTTGAAACGGCGCAGGTCATATTTGTACGGCACGTTGTTACCGTGCCAGGCGACCACGTTGAGCGGCGAATGATTGAGCTCGCACGCCCACAACTGACCGAGGAATTTCTGCACCAGCGTGGTGGGTTGTTGCAGGTTCTCGTACGCCGCCACCGGGGTCAGGAAGTCCCGCGGATTGGCCAGGCCATTGCTGCCAATCGGCCCCAGGTCCGGCAGGCGCAATGGGGCGCCATGGTTTTCGGCGACATAACCGCGGGCTTGCGGGTCGAGCAGTTCGATGCGGAACTTGAGGCCGCGTGGCAGTACGGCAATTTCCAGCGGTTCCAGTTCAAGCGCGCCGAGCTCAGTGGCAATGCGCAGGCGCCCCAGTTCAGGCACCAGCAACAGCTCACCGTCGGCATTGAAGAACACGCGCTCCATGGAACGGTTGGCGCGGTAGTTGTAGATGCTGATTCCGGCCGGTTTCTCCGCGCCCGAGTTGGCGGCCATGCTCACCAGACCGTCGATGAAATCGGTCGGCTCGGCGGGAATTTCCAGCGGGTTCCAGCGCAGACGGTTCGGGGTCACTTCACCCAGCGGACCGCCGGCTAGTTGCCGGTCCAGTTTGACGAATGCCGGGTGATTGGCCGACGGCTGAATGCGGTACATCCAGGTCCGCCGCGCCTCACTGCGCGCCATGGTGAAAGCCGTGCCGGAGAACAGTTCGGTGTAGAGACCATACGGGGCTTTTTGTGGAGAGTTCTGGCCGACAGGCAGTGCGCCGGGCAACGCTTCGCTGCTGAATTCGTTGCCGAAACCTGACAGGTAAGCCAGCGCTGGCGTCGTTGAATCGGGGTTCATGGAGCCTCCTGAACAGGGAGTCGGCAATGCCGGTCACTCTTTGGATGAGTTCGTGGCCTGCCCGGGTTATTTTTATCGTAATTCAATTACGCATAACGTAATTTGATTGGTATTGACCGTCAAGCTATAAAGACGCCCATTCGTCCCGGGATCCCAGCCACCATGGAAAAAACCAGCGACAACAACGGTAAACAGAAAGTCCGCTCGGCCGAGGTTGGCACTGACATCCTCAAGGCTCTGGCCGAGTTGTCGCCCTCGACTTCGCTGTCGCGCCTGGCCGAACACGTGCAGATGCCGGCGAGCAAGGTTCACCGCTATTTGCAGGCGCTGATCGCCAGCGGATTTGCCGAACAGAACGCCGCCACCAACCACTACGGCCTGGGTCGCGAAGCCTTGCGCGTGGGGTTGGCGGCACTCAACAGTATGGACGTGCTGAAAGTGGCCGCCCTGCCCCTGGCCGAGTTGCGCGATGACCTGAATGAAACCTGCTTTCTGGCGGTGTGGGGCAATCAGGGCGCGACCGTGGTGCATATCGAACCGGCGGTGCGAGCGGTGACGGTGGTAACACAACTGGGCTCGGTGTTGCCGCTGCTGAGCTCCTCGACCGGACTGGTCTTCGGTGCGTATCTGCCTGCGCGTGAAACCATGGACCTGCGTGAACAGGAACTGCAAAGCGGTACCGCCCACGCCTTGGCGGATGATCAGGCCTACGCAACGATGTGCGAACAGATCCGCCAACGGGGCCTGCATCATGTACATGGGCTGTTGATGCCTGGAGTGGATGCCTTGTCGGCACCGGTGTTCAACGCCATGGGCAAAGTTGCGGCAGTGCTGACGGTGGTCGGGCCGACGTCGCTGTTTCACGCCGATGAAAACGGCCCGGCGGCGCGGCGTTTGTTGTCTGCCACACAGGCAGTGAGTTGGCGCATGGGCTTCGAGCCCGATGCATCGACAAACTGAACGCAGCGGCGGCGATCAGGCAGGCAGGATCAACCCCAGTTTTTTGCCCATCGCCACGGCTTGCGTGCGACGCTCAACCCCTAATTTGCTGTGGATTCTGCGCGCGTGGGTTTTCACCGTATGCAATGAAATGAACAACTGCTCGGCAATTTGCTGATTGGAATTACCCAGGGCAATCAGGCCGAGCACCTCCAATTCCCGACAACTCAGCAGGCCGGCATCCATAGTCATCGCGGTCGCCGACTCCTCCCCCCGTAAACGGCAGATCAAATCTGGCTGACGCAACTCCAAGTCACGCAACGCCTGCTGTCCATGGCACCGGCTCACCAGCGCCAGCCCCGCCTCCAGTGCTGCTTGAGCCACGGCCGGCTCGCCTGTCAGATCTGCCACTTCGCACATTGCCATGTGCAACTCCGTTTCCAGCGCCAGCATGGCGTGTTGTTGGGCGTGCTCGAGTAACGCCTTGAGCCGATCCAATGGACGTTGCGCCAGTTGCAGTCGAGTCTCGGCCAGTACCAACTGGTATTCGATACGCGCGATCAGTTGCAGCGTGGCCGGCGGTGCCTGGCGCGCGTGTGCCCCGCGGTAATGACGCAAGACACGGATCAGAGCCTCCCGGGCCAACTCAGGGCGCCCTTGTTGCAACCAGAAATGGCTGCTGATTTGCAGCAGCACGCCGCGATAAAGGGTCTCGGGGATCTGCCGTTGCTGCATCAACCGCTCGGCCTCGCGCAGGCGATCGAACGCATCGGCGTAGTCGCGCCGATTGGCCGCCATTTGCGCCTGTCCGAGAAACCCGTACAGCACGTGCTTGTCCTGACTGTGCAGGCAGTCATCAAGGCCAGCCCGAAAACATTCACCGGCCAATTCATCCTGGCCCTGGCACAAGGCCAACCGTCCACGTCGCAGGGCGATTCGCCCCAGCAGTGGCGTCGGGCGATCAGCCTGCCGTTCGAGCATTTCATGGATGTCGGCCAGCAAATGCGCCGCTCGCCGGGGCGCGCCGCGTTGCTCAAGCAATTGCGCATGATCGAGTTCGAGCAAGCCCTCAAACAGCAACGAGCCTTGTGACCGCGCCAGGCACAGTGCGTCACGATTGAAGGCCTGGGCAGCATCAAGGTCGGCGTTGAGTAGCGCTTGCTGGGTCAACCCGGACAGACACAGCAACCGTGTAGGCCAGGCATCCGCTGCCAGCGCCTCCAGTGCCTCGACGAAGTGCTCCCGGGCGGCCGGCATACGCCCCTGCAGATGCAGCAACCAACCTTGTTGCGCCTGCCAACGCGCCAGTAGCTGCCGTTGCAAGGATGCCGTCGGTTGCGGGGTAAACCGCGACAGTTGCCCAATGCACGCAGCCGCCTGCTCGAAGCGCCCGGCAAACAGCAACGCTGCGGTGATCAACCCGACCCGTTGCGGCGTGCCCAGCGTCAATTGTTCACCCAAGTGCTCATGCAGCTTGAGTAACCAGCTGACGTTCTGACGCTTGAACAGATGTTCAAAGCTGAAGTGCTGCAACAGGCTGACCGCGACCTCGTGTTCCTCGGCCAACAGCGCCTGCTCAAAGGCGCCCTGCCAGTCTTCTTCAGCACTGAACCACTGGCACGCGCGGCGATGCCAGGATCGCCCGGCCGGGGTGGGCTCATCACGCATCACCCGGGCCAGCGGCTCGAAGATACGCAACCACTCGCTGGAGTCTTCCCAGGGTTCAATAAAGCAGCCCATTTCCTGCAACGCGTGCAGCCACTGCGCGCCTTCACCCGTACCGAAAAGATGCTCGCACAAGCTGGCGTTGAAGCGCGGCAGATGAACCAACACTTGCCAGACCTCAACCAATTCCGGTGGCAAGGTGTTGAACAACTCGTGCTGCAGATAATCGAGCAGCGTCGCCGAACGCCCCTGCTCACCCGACCACGGACAACCATTGAGTAACGCGATCCGCACGCCAGCGCACCAGCCACCGCTGCGTTCAATAACCTGCCTGGCGGTTTGTGCCGCCAGGGTCGGCTCGACATGACCGAGCAACTGCCCGACCTCGACCTCGGTAAACGCCAGCGCCCGGCTTTCGCACTCGTACAACTCATCATTGAGCAGCAGCCGCGGCCAGTTGCAGGGTGGTCGTCGACGCGAACTCAACCACCAGGTCAGCGACGGGCTGGCGACGGCCAACAGGCGATCGAGCAGCCGGTCGAGTTCCGGGTTGGGTGCCCGGCAGTAATCATCGAGAAACAGCCAGGTCGACGCCTGTAATCGGGCCAGATGCGCCAGCAGACTGGGCTCATCCGCCGAGGGCAGGCCCAACGCTTGCGTCAGGCGCAATACAAAGTCGCCGGTACTCAATGACTCCCCCGACAACGGCAGCCAACAGACCCGATAGCGCTCCGGTGCCCGCTGCAGGCATTCGGTGAGCAACGCGCTCTTGCCACTACCCGCCGGCGCGCAAAGCAACTTCACCCGCGCCGTCGAGACGAGCATGGGTTCAATCAGCCGCTCGCGGGACAGATGATGGGACGACAGTCGGGGCAGGAAGCCAGGGCGGTCCAGACGGTGCGTCATGGCGGTCATAGTGGTGTGCCTTTTTTATAATTCTGGCGCCACCCTAGACCCCTCCCGAGCGCTTGTTGAAGAAGTATTCAACAGACTGATCAACCCCTATAAAAAAGGTGACCGCGAGGTCACCTTTTTGTGTAAGAACACGTAGGAAACTTACCTGACCCCCGTGCTACGCAAGGCCGCTGGTGTGTAGTCCCCCGCTATTGCATTGATGTTGAATTCGAAGCTGCGTTTCTCTTCGTTTTTCATTCCCAGGGCGATGTAGCGACCGGCAATCAGGTCATACAGCGCTTCGACGGTGTAGGCCGGCACTTGGTGATCGTAGTAGAACTGGGCATGCCCTTCGGCGACGCGCCAGAGCTGTCCGCGTCCGTCGTAGTGGTCGGCCAGCGCCACTTGCCAGCTGTCTTCATCGATGTACATGTGGCGCTTGGCGTACACGTGCCGCTCGTTTGGCTTGACCGTGGCAACGACCTCCCAGACCCGGTGCAACTCATAGCGAGTCAGGTCCTGATTGATGTGCCCGGCCTTGATCACATCGGTGTACTTGAGATCTGGCGAGTCGAGCTTGTAGCTGTTGTAGGGGATGTACATTTCCTTCTTGCCGACCAGTTTCCAGTCGTAGCGGTCCGGCGCACCGGAAAACATGTCGAAGTTGTCAGTGGTGCGCAGGCCGTCGGATGAGGTGCCGACACCGTCATAAGCCACCTGTGGCGCACGCCGTACCCGACGCTGGCCGGCGTTGTAGATCCAGGCCTTGCGCGGTTCCTTGACCTGGTCGAGGGTTTCGTGAACCAGCAACACATTACCCGCCAGCCGCGCCGGCGCGGTCACTTCCTGCTTGAAGTAGCTGAGGACGTTATCATCGCTGCCCGGTTTCAGGTCACCGAGCAACGACGGCACGGCGACCTCGTCCTTGAAGCGGACCACCGTGAAGTCGCCATTGGACTGCGGCGTCGCCTGGGTGATGGTGCGGCGCAGATTGCCGCCGTGGTAGCGAGTGATGTGGTTCCAGATCACTTCCACACCATTCTTCGGAATCGGGAACGCGTAGTAGCGATTGCCGGTGAAGTTGGCCAGACCGTTACCGTCGTTGATCGGTGTTACGTTCAGTGCGCTGCGTTTGGCCGCCTCATAAATCTCTGCCGGTAACGCCACCGTTCGGTGGCTCGGGTAGACAGGAATTTTGTAAGTCTCGGGATAGCGCTTGAACATCGCGATCTGGCCGTCGGAGAGTTTGTCCTTGTACTTGTCGACGGTCGCTGCGGTGATCACGAACAACGGCTTTTCGTTGGCGAACGGATCGGCCAGGAAACCTTTGCCGTCCACCGCGCCAGCGTTTTTCGGGATACCGCCGGTCCAGGCCGGAATCGAGCCATCAGCATTGCCGGCCTTCTCCGCACCGAGCGGGGTCAGGCTGGTGCCGAGCTTGCTGGCTTCTTCCGGTGAGACAGCGGCCATCACGTTGGCGGCCAACAACCCGAGGGTCAGCGCGCCCAATTGCAGAATCATCTTGCGCATCGAAATCATCCTTTTCAGCCAGATCAGAAGTTCACGCCAAAGCTCAACGCCACGAAGTCACGGTCGGTGAGGACGTTGTAGTCCCCGCCGAAAAAGTCGGTGTAACTGAGGCTCGCGGTGTAGGTGTTGCGATAGTCCGCATCGACACCGAGGCTGACGGCCTTGGCACCTTCGTTGAACAGACCGTTGGGGCCATAGCCAGAGACGTCGTGGGACCATGAGAGGTTGGGTCTGACGTTGATCCCGGCGATGAGGTTGTTGTAGTCGAGGATGGCCCGGGCGCGATAACCCCATGATGTCGAGGTCACGAAACCATCGGTATCTCCGCCGAAACCATATTGGCCATACACCGAGTCGCGGCCGTAGCGCAGTTTGGTCCGTGCTTCCAGGCCACCGACCCGAACCACCGCCGCCTCGCCCACCAGGGTCAGGCGATCCGCACCCGCGACCTGATCGATAAAGTGCGTCAGGGTGCTCTGGACCTGCGTCACCTCTTTGCGGCGATAGCCTTTGTTGTCGGCCCCGGGCGAGGTGGTGATGGGCGATGCGGCGCCGCCAGCGATCGGGTTGAGCAACGCCAGGGTCAGGTCATTGGTGTTGACCTGCACCGGTGCGTTGGGGCGATAGCTGATTTCACCGCTCCACGCGGTGCCGGTGGATAAGGTAGTAGAGAAGCTCGCGCCGTAGAGGCGGATGTCCTCCGGATATTCGAGGTAATACTGGCCGCGACCGAGCATCACACTTTGGGCCAGGCCCGAACCGCTGCCGGGGGCAATACGGTTGGCGGCGGTGACGATCCCCGGGATGCTTGCCAGCGTACCGGGGCCGGCGGTGGTGGTTCCGACGTTCGGGCTGCGGCTGTGGTAGTTCATAAAATACAGGCCGTATTCGGTGTCGTCCCCCAGCCAGCGCAACGCCGTGCCCCACTGCCCGGAATCCCGGGCATCGCGGTCGCCACCACGGGGAACAATCACGCCTTCCTTGCTGACTTCGAAGCCCTGGCCAAAGGCAGCAGCAATCGGCTGCAAGGGTGCAATGGCCGGGTTGGCGACGGTGTAACCCTTGTTGCAGCCGTCCGCCACCACATCGACCCCAAAGAAGGTGCCGCAGTTATCGACGACCGTCTGATCCCATTCCAGTTGATAGAAGCCTTCGACCGTCAGCTTGTCCGTCAGCCCTTGGGAGGCAAACAACATGTTTACCGGGATCAGACCTTCCTTGATCTCGGCTCCGGGACGACGGAACGCAGACACGTCGACCGGGTTGATGCTGTTGATCGAGTTGCCGATGAAGGTGCTCTCGCCCCAACTGACCACCTGTTTGCCGGCGCGAACCGTGCCCGGTAAATCGGCGAGGGAGTAGTTGTGGTAGACGAAAGCGTCGAGGATTTGTCCGCCGGAAGACTTGGCGCCTTCTTTGCGATTGTGATCGCTGATGTCCTTGAATGGGCGGCTTTCATCCTTCAGTTCAAAGTCGTACCAGTATTTGCCACGCACAAACGCACCAGTGTCGCCGTACTTCAGTTCGAGGTCGTGAATCCCCTTGAAGATCTTCGAGAAGGTTTCGCCCTTCTTGAAATTCAATCGCCCGTCGTCGCCAGTTGAAGACTGGCCGGAACCGCCGTTGACGATGCCCACCAGGGCGTTATCCGCATCACGCATGCCCCAGCTCGCGCCGACTGAGAGCGAGGAGTCAAACGTCCCCTCGATTTCTCCGATATTGAACGAAATGGCCTGTGCCTGGGCACAACAGCCTAATGCGACCGCAGCCGCCAGCGCCTGCGGTGTGAAGATGGCGCGCATTGTTGTTTTTGTCATGCGTCTTCCCCGGTGAGTGACAGAAGGCCTCACCCTACTGCCGGGCACCAAGGGTCGATAAGCGCACCAAGGAGGTATTCGTGGTGTACCTCTAAAGGATGACTGGCACAGGAGCATTATCCTGTCGGCGAACGCCCGACGCCTGACTGTTGCCCGGGCTGCAACAGTGCATGTCGGGATTTGGTATTTTTCCTACGACACTAAGGGCTTATTCTTATCTGGCTGCTACGATAAACACAGCAGACACGATGTACCGGCTTGCGCCGTGATTGAAAGATTTCAGATGAATTGAGGATTCGGTTCATCGCCCCGTGTTCACTGACGTTGATTTGTAGCTCCTGATCCAACGTCTTACTTTGGCCGCTGCGTTTGCAGCGGCCTTTTTTATGGGGCTTTCACTGGTTTGGAGGCCCCCTCATTGTCGACTCGGACGCGGCCTCTTGTAGGAGCTGGCTTGCCGGCGATGGTCGTTAACGATAACGCGCATGAACTGGATAAGCGCGGTGCACTTGAGTCCATCGCCGGCAAGCCGGCTCCTACAGTTTGGAACTCACATTATTTCGACTCGGACGCGGCCTCTTGTAGGAGCTGGCTTGCCAGCGATGGTCGTTAACGATAACGCGCATGAACTGGATAAACGCGGCGCACTTGAGTCCATCGCCGGCAAGCCGGCTCCTACAGTTTGGAGCTCACATTATTTCGACTCGGACGCGGCCTCTTGTAGGAGCTGGCTTGCCAGCGATGGTCGTTAACGATAACGCGCATGAACTGGATAAACGCGGCGCACTTGAGTCCATCGCCGGCAAGCCGGCTCCTACAGTTTGGCGTTCACATCATTTCGACCAAGACGCGGTCCCTTGTAGGAGCTGGCTTGCCAGCGATGGTTGTTAACGATAACGCGTGTGGACTGGATAAACGCGGTGCACTTGAGTCCATCGCCGGCAAGCCGGCTCCTAAAGTTTCCCGGGAATGCGTGAAGAACCTTTTTATCGGTGATGGTTGTTGATGAGTCACTTCTGTTAGTCGGCAACCCTGACCATCCAGGCAAAACTTTACATGCCTACACTTCTTTCAGAAAACGACTACAAGCATAGGTAAACACCCACAGCACTCCACCCCTTAAGTTGAACCGCAAGTCGCTGAACGATTTCAACTTCATCCGACTTCAAACTTACTTATTGCGAGTGCAATCATGAAGCCCATCAACTACAACCAGTATCGCTCAACCAGAAGTTTCAACAGTCGAGTACGCTTTCTGGTTCTTCACTACACGGCCGCCAACTTCTCAAGTTCTGTCAGTGCCCTGACCGGCCCGAATGTCAGTGCGCACTATCTGGTTCCAGATATCACCGACCCCAGCTACCTGAAAGCCGGCTATACCGGGCAGGAAGTTTTCAACCTCGTGGATGAAACCCATCGCGCGTGGCACGCCGGCGTCAGCCAGTGGGGCAATCGCAGCAATTTGAATGACACGTCCATCGGCATTGAAATCGTCAACCTGGCGACCGACAACAAAGGCGAATTCACCTTCCCGCCATATCACCCCGAGCAGATTGCAGCGATCGAACAACTGGCGCAGAACATCCTCAAGCGCTACCCGGATATCACGCCGACCCAGGTTCTGGGCCACTCCGATGTTTCTATCGGCCGAAAAAGTGACCCGGGGCCGATGTTTCCCTGGCAGGCGCTGTATTTGAAAGGCGTCGGCGCCTGGTTCGATGAAACGACTCGGGACGAGTATCTGTGCCAATACAACGCATCGGGTGTTCCAGCCCGAAGCGAATTGCTGGGGCTGTTCAAATCCTATGGATACGATGTTTCGGGGGCGTCATCGGAAGGCGGTTTTCAACAGTTGGTGCGGGCCTTCCAGATGCATTTTCGCGCGGAAAACTTCGATGGAAAAATGGACGCACAAACAGCCGCCAATCTGAAAGCGCTGGTAGTCAAATACGTTCCCGGCTGATCGCGACCAAACGGCTTGCAGCCGACAGATGCAACAACCGGCAAGGTCAGTCAATGTGACCTTGCCGGTGCTGTCAGAGCGAATACTTCTGCAAATTGTTCATCATTTCCTTCAGCGCTTCGATGTTGTCCCTCGGATGCGCCGCGCCTTCAAAGTCGCAAATCTGCTGCCAATGAGCCGCCACGTCTTCCGGGGAGAAACCGGCCCGAGGATCGAAGCCGATGCCGAGGCTGCGTTCCCAGCGGACCTTGCCCATCCAGCCACCACCGACTTCAAACAGGCCGGAGGTTTCCTGGCAGTTCTCGCTGGCCAGATACACCACCAGCGGGCTGACCAGTTCCGGCTTGAGTTGTTCGAAGACTTGCGGCGGGATCAGGCCTTCGGTCATGCGCGTGCCGCCGGTGGGGGCGATGGCATTGACCAGGATGTTGTTCTTGCGGCCTTCGATGGCCAAAGTGCGGGTCAGGCCATACAGACCGAGCTTGGCCATGCCGTAGTTGGACTGGCCGAAGTTGCCATAGATGCCCGAGGTCGACGCAGTGAAAATCACCCGGCCGTAGTTCTGCTCGCGCATGTGCGGCCAGGCGGCGCGGGTGATTTTGTAGGCACCTTCGACGTGGACGCGGTAAACCAGGTCCCAGTCGGCGTCATCCATTTTGTGGAAGGTCTTGTCACGCAGGATCCCGGCGTTATTGACCACCACATCGACGCGACCGAAGACGTCCAGGGCGTGCTGGACCAGTTTGTCACCGTCCGTGACCGAGTCGTGGTTGGCCTCGGCGATGCCGCCGGCCTCGCGAATGTCCGCTACCACACGGTCGGCGGCCGAAGCGTTGGCGCCTTCGCCCTGGGCCGAGCCGCCAAGATCGTTGACCAGCACCTTGGCGCCCTGTTTGGCGAACAGCAGTGCATGCGCCCGTCCCAGGCCGCCACCGGCACCCGTGATGATCACGACTTTATCTTCGAAGCGCACAGACTCATTCATGGGGGGACTCCAGCAGGCCAAGGGACAATAAGTCCGAGTTTCAGGCACGGCGCAGCGGGTCACAATGAACACGGGGGAGGCTGAATGGTGCGCGATAAGGCTGGGGGATGATTGATGTAGAAATGGACACGCCCCCCCCTCGCCACAAAAGCCCAGAAGGTTTACGCGGTGCGTCAGGAATACGCCACCTTGCGTGGCGGGAAGAGCAGTTGATCGCGAAACGACAGGTAGTGCTTGAGCACCTCACAGGGCGCCTCGATCTGCGGGTAGTGGCCAATATCGGGCAACACCACCGTGTCCGCCTCCGGGATCAGTTCCCGGTAACGCTCGACCATGTGCACGCCGGAGACCGGATCGACCCCGCCATCGATAACCCGCAGCGGCACTTCACCGCGCTGCATCGCGCTCACCCAGCGGTTGCGCCAGACGCGTCGCTCCGGGACGTAGGCAATCAATTTGTGCAAGATCCGTGGCCCGTGATGACTTTCGACCAGGCTCCAGAAATCATCCATCTGGCTTTCACTGGGACGCGTATGCGGACCGAAAATCTGCCGAAAACTTCTCACCAGGCCATCACGGCTGAAGGCGCGGCCAATCATCCAGCCCAATGGGCTGAGCAGGAGTTTTTGCATCAATACCGGGCGATGGGTTTCCGGAAACAGCCCGCCATTGAGAAACACGCAGCTGGCCAGCTCTACCCGCGATTCGTAGTGCCGGGCCAGCAGTTCCTGGGCCACGCTGTCGCCGTAGTCGTGGGCGAACAGGTGCACCGGCTGTTCGACATTCAGGTGTTCAAGCAGTGCCAGCTGCAGATCCGCTTGCTGCTGCAGGCTGTAGTCGTGATTCGCCGGTTTGGCCGAGTCGCCAAAGCCCAGCATGTCGCACGCGATCACACGAAATCGCTGGGTCAAGGGCTGCCACAGGTAATGCCAGTCCCAACTGGCGGACGGAAAGCCATGAATGAGCAGCAGCGGTTCACCCTGCCCCGCTGTCCAGTAACGGATGCTGTGGCCATGGAACACGAATGTCTGGCTGCGTTTGCGCCAGACACACAGGGGGATCTCGGCGAGTGCCATTAGAGTTTATAACCCGGGTCCAGTTTATCGAGTTTGCGCAGCAGCGCCGGCCAGGCCAGCGCTCCACCCATTCCTTGAGCACTTCTGGTGACACCCGCGATCATGGCCTTGGCGCCGGCCAGAATCTGCGGTTCGATGGCGATCAGTTCAGCGGCACCGTTCTGCGCCATGACCTGAATGTCACAGGCACGCTGAAAGGTGAACATCATCAGGAACGTATCGGCGATGGTGCTGGCGCAGGTCAGCAGACCGTGGTTATGCAACATCAGGAAATTGTTTTCACCAAGGTCGGCCTGTAGCCGCACTTTCTCTTCATGATTGAGCGCCACGCCTTCGTAGGCGTGGTAGGCCAGGCTGGAAAGCACGAACAACGACTGTTGGCTGATCGGTAAAACGCCCTGCTTCTGTGCCGATACCGCAACCCCCGAAGCCGTGTGGGTGTGGAGTACGCAGACCACATCGTGACGGACTTCATGCACGGCGCTATGGATGGTGTAACCCGCTGGATTGATCTCGTAAGGACTGTCCATTAGTTTTTTACCGGCCTGATCCACCTTGACCAGGCTCGACGCGGTAATTTCGTGAAACATCAGCCCGAACGGGTTGATCAGGAAATCTTCGGTGCCAGGCACCTTGGCGGAGATATGGGTAAAGATCAGGTCATCCCAACCATGTTGAGCGACCAGGCGATAACAGGCCGCCAGGTCAACGCGGGTCTGCCACTCGGCAGCACTGACCTGGTCTTTGACGCTGTGGGGCGATTGGACGGGAGCGACGGTCACGGCAAGAAAGCCTCGGTGTTTTTATTATGGAGTGTTTCTTATGTTTACCGAGTCTAGTCAGCCCTTGGGGTTCGTGTAGTTGCATTGGCAGCCAGCTTGATGACCCAGCGAGTCAGACGCCCTGCGGCCCTGGATCCATGTCAAATGACTGGCGCCAGCGAGGCTCTGACAGGCAGGTTTCGCTGCACTGTCAGAACCCTGGCTGGCATTGATGCCGGGTTGCCTGTCACTCGTGCAGAGCGCTGATCAGCTCCGCCAGCCAAGGCTCGGCGTCCGTCTCGGGGGTCACGCTTTCGCTGGCATCCAGGCGCAGCATTGGCAGTACTTCGCGAATGCCCAGCTCACCGAACAATTCGCGCATCTGCTCGCCGCCGCCACAAAAAGTATCGCCATAACTCGCATCGCCCAATCCGATCACGGCACCTGGCAAACCGCGCCAGGCCGCTGGCAATTGGTCACGAATGGTCGAGTACAGCGGTTGCAGGTTGTCCGGCAACTCGCCCATGCCGGTGGTCGAGGTCACCGCAAGAAAGGCTTCGGGGCCAAACGCCCGGATATCGGCGAGGGTCGCACGGGGGTTGTGCCAGGTTTCGAAACCGGCGGCTTTCAACAGGCTGGCGGCGTGGCGGGCAACTTCTTCGGCCGTGCCGTACACCGAGCCGGAAATGATGGCGACTTTCATCAATCTGATCCTGAATCCGAGTAAAAAACCCGGATATTAACAGCACGGTCGTGATTGTTCTTTTAGAATGCAATCGACAATCAATCAGGAAAGGATACTCCGATGATTAACGCACAACTGCTGCAGATGGTGATCAACGCTTCCAACGAAGGTATCGTGATTGCCGAAAAGGAAGGCGATCAGGACAAAATCCTCATTTACGTCAACCCCGCGTTCGAACGCCTGACGGGGTACTCCAGCGAAGAAATTCTCTATCAGGATTGCCGCTTCCTGCAGTCGGGGGACCGCGACCAGGAAGCCCTGCCGTTGATTCGAGATGCCTTGAACAGTGAAGGATCCTGCCGGGAAATACTGCGCAATTACCGAAAGGACGGCACGCCCTTCTGGAATGAGCTGTCCCTTTCAACGGTGAAAAATCCGGCGGACGGGCAAACCTACTTTGTCGGTGTGCAGAAAGACGTCACCGTGCAGGTCAAGGCGCAACAGCGCGTGGTTCACCTTGAAGGGCAGTTGGCTGAACTCCAGGCCGAGCTTGCCGCGCTCAAGGCGACGAACGGTAAAAACAAAACTCTGAATTAATGGTCAGTAACTACAATCACCAATGACTTTGTAACTATATCCTTCGAGTTGGCCATGCAGCGCGACGCACTCCTGACCCAGGATGAGCTGGATTTTATCCAGACCATGCAACACAACCCGCAACTCAATGTGCGGGATGCGACGTCGAGCCTGCTCGTCAACGGTGGATCGCAAATCCGTGACCTGCTTACCCGCCTGGCTGCCCATGAGCAGGTCACCATTCAAGCCACCTTCGAAAACCAGCAGATGACCTTCCCTCTGCATTTGGTGGAAGACGAGTTCCATGCGCTGCATTTGCGTCTCGGCGTGCCAAGTATCTATGAGGACGGGCCGATGGTCCGGCCTTGGCGCCTGGTACTGGACGAACCGGTAGCGCTGGAAAACGCCCAGGGTCAACCCGGCACCTTGTGGGTACACGAAGTGTCGTGCAAAGGGGTTTTGCTGGAGGTTCGCAACAAGACCAAGCCGCCCAAGCATTTCGCCTTGTGGTTCAGCCCGTCAGGCTATGAGCGGATTGCCTTGCGCGGCACGTTTGAGAAAGAAAACGAACACGGCTTCTACGCCTATCAACTGAGCCAGAGCGATACGGACGAAACCGAGCGTCTGCGCCAGTTCATCCTGCAACAGCATCGATTGACTCATCCAACGCTGCATCTCTGAACTTCAAGTATCCAGACTACCCGCCAGGAACTGCTTCAGACGCTGGCTCATGACATCCCCTTCATTGCCCAGGCAACCGATCGATGACCCAGCCAGGCTCTCCTGTGCCAGGTCGGCAGCATCGCCCGCCAGCAACAACTGACAATTGAGACTCATGGCCAGGCGATTCAATCGCCGGGGCAACTCGGCCGCGGGCACATGGTTGGAAAACAAAACCAGCGCCTGCGGCTTGATTCGTTCACAGACCAGGGTCAACTCATCGAACGGCTGACCAATGGGCAGCACACGAACCCCCATTTGCGGGGAGCTCATGAACAGGGCGGCGATCAGTAATTCAAGTTCCCGGCAATGACCGACCAAGGCACTGATGACCACTCGCCGTGGCCGGGTATCGCGCATCAACAGCAGGCGTTGCAACACCCGCGAACGCAGAAATCCATCAAGGAAGATCCATTCGCTGGTCCCGCCGAATTGATCCTGGCGTTGCAGAAATTGCCTCCACACCGGCACCAGAATTTCCTGGAACACCACCGGCAGGGAATAGCTGGAAAAAATCTGCCCGTACACTTGCTCCAACTGAACCTCGTCAAACGCACTGACGGCAACGCGAACCTGCTGTTGCCACTGCGCGTAATCGGCCAGCACGAGGTCGTAGGGAATGATGTGGGACAGCGTTTGAAGGGGGGCCGCCCTGGCCAGCAACTTGCCGATCTTGCTGACCGCCACACCGCGGTGGATCCAGCCGAGAATGCTGCGAACACGCTCGATATCGGTCATCGAATACAGGCGATGCCCACTTTCGGTGCGCGTTGGAACAATCAGGCCATAGCGTCGTTCCCATGCGCGCAGCGTGACCGGGTTGACGCCCGTCAGGCGCGCCACCTCGCGAATCGGAAAGAGCTGGTCCTGTTCTGGGGAGGCAGCCTGCGGAACAACTGAAGCAACGTCAGTAAGGACAGGCATCTAGGGGTTGTACGTCCATGTGCAGATGAAGCCTCATTCTAACGCCGCTGCCCCATCGTGGTTCAAGTTCATAATCGAAGAAAAACGCTAAAAGACGAAACCGGCAGAATCAGGAATAATCCTTGCTTGTTTCGAGTCGCAGCCCACCACCCCGGCGCTGCGCCTGGCGGAGTTCCTATCCGGAGCGACGTAAATGCCTTACGGAGATACACAATGTCTACCCCTCCCGTCACGCTGATGGTCGCGCGTCGTGTTGCCAATGGTCGCTTTCAGGATCTAATGACCTGGCTGCGCGAAGGCGAACAACTGGCCACCGACTTCCCTGGCTACCTCGGCTCCGGCGTACTTGCACCGCCGCCCGGTGACGACGAATTCCAGATTATCTTCCGCTTCGCCGACGAGCGGACCCTGCATGCCTGGGAACATTCCGCTTCGCGTAGCGCCTGGCTCGGACGCGGCAGCGAGCTGTTCGCCCACCCGACGGAACACCGGGTCAGCGGCATCGAGGGTTGGTTCGGTGCCGTCGGTCAACGCCCGCCGCGCTGGAAACAGGCCGTGGCGATCTGGTTGGCGTTCTTTCCGGTTTCCTTGCTGTTCAACTTTGTGCTGGGACCACTGCTGAGCGAAATGGCGCTACTGCCCCGTGTGTTCATCAGCACCCTGTGCCTGACACCGTTGATGGTGTACTTCTTCATTCCACTGTCGACCCGCCTGCTGGCCAACTGGCTGAACAGCACGCCCGTACGCCCATTGCGTGGCGAACCCTCCACTCAGAATCCTTGATCCCTCCTGTGGAGCGAGCCTGCTCGCGATGAGGGCGTGTCAGTCAACCTATGTGTCGTCTGACAGTCCGCAATCGCGAGCAAGCTCGCTCCCACAGTTGTGTCCTTCGCAATAGATAGAGCGCTCCCGTCGCTGGTATAGTTTTGCTCTCACCGCGACGCGAGCCCTTCATGACCTCTTCCGCCCCCCCAGTCCTCATTACCGGCGCCGGACAGCGTGTCGGTCTGCACTGTGCCCGGCGATTGCTGGAAGATGGCCATCGCGTGATTTTCAGTTACCGCAGCGAGCGTCCCGGCGTTCAAGCCCTGCGCGACCAGGGAGCCACCGCGGTGTTCGCGGACTTCGCCAGCGAGGCCGGGATCCTGGCTTTCATCAGCGAACTGAAAACCCACACCGACTGTTTGCGGGCGATTGTCCACAACGCCTCCGAATGGCTGGCCGAAACACCGGACACCGACGCCGCCGCATTCACCCGCATGTTCAGCGTGCACATGCTGGCGCCCTACCTGATCAACCTGCATTGCGCCGACCTGTTGCAACGCTCAAGCCCCGCCGACATCGTGCACATCAGCGATGACGTGACCCGCAAGGGCAGCAGCAAGCACATCGGCTATTGCGCCAGCAAAGCCGGGCTCGACAGCCTGACCCTGTCCTTCGCCGCCAGGTACGCGCCGGCCATCAAGGTCAACGGGATCGCGCCAGCCCTGCTACTGTTCAACCCTGAAGACGACGCGACCTACCGCGCCAAGGCGCTGGCCAAGTCCGCGCTGGGCATCGAGCCCGGCAGCGAAGTGATCTACCAGAGCCTGCGCTATCTGCTCGACAACCCGTATGTCACCGGCACCACCCTGACCGTCAACGGCGGAAGGCACATCAAATAAGTGTCCCGCGAGGATTTTCCATGACGTTATCCCTGCCCCAGAATTATCGAGAAATCCTCATCGGCCTCGGCGAAAACCCCGACCGCGAAGGTTTGCTCGATACGCCGATGCGCGCGGCCAAAGCCATGCAGTACCTTTGCCATGGTTACGAGCAGAGTGTCGAAGACATCGTCAATGGCGCGCTGTTCGCCTCCGACAACGATGAAATGGTGATCGTCGACAACATCGAGTTGTACTCGCTTTGCGAACACCACATCCTGCCCTTCATCGGCAAGGCGCATGTGGCTTACATTCCAACCGGCAAGGTGCTGGGCCTGTCGAAGATTGCGCGGCTGGTGGACATGTTCGCCCGACGCCTGCAAATCCAGGAAAACCTCACCCGGCAAATCGCCGACGCCGTGCAACAGGTGACCGGCGCGGCCGGCGTCGCAGTGGTCATCGAAGCGCAGCACATGTGCATGATGATGCGCGGCGTCGAAAAACAGAATTCGACCATGAACACCTCGGTGATGCTCGGCGCCTTCCGCGAGTCGAGCAACACCCGCCAGGAGTTCCTGCAATTGATTGGACGGAGCAAGTAGCAATGCCACAACTTCAACCAGGCATGGCACGCATCCGGGTCAAAGACCTGTGTCTGCGTACCTTCATTGGCATCAATGAAGATGAAATCCTCAACAAGCAGGATGTGTTGATCAACCTGACCATTCTGTATGCAGCCCAGGAAGCGGTCCGGGACAACGACATCGATCACGCGTTGAACTACCGGACCATTACCAAGGCGATCATCGCCCATGTGGAAGGCAACCGCTTTGCGCTGCTCGAACGCCTGACCCAGGAAATTCTCGACCTGGTGATGGCCAATGCATCGGTGCTCTACGCCGAGGTCGAGGTCGACAAACCCCACGCGCTGCGATTCGCCGAGTCGGTGTCGATTACGCTTGCCGCGAGCCGCTAGCTTCAAGCCACAAGCGCCAAGCTGTAAACTTGTAGCCACCGCCATCCAACTTGCAGCTTCAAGCGTGCCGCTCGAAGCTGTCTCGCAGAGACCGCCATGACCGATCAACAACGCCTGGAACTCGAAGCCGCCGCCTTTCGCCGGCTGGTGGCCCACCTGGACAGCCGCAAGGATGTGCAGAACATCGACCTGATGAACCTCTCGGGTTTTTGCCGCAACTGCCTGTCCAAGTGGTACAAGGCGGCGGCTGACGAACGCCAGATCGAGGTCAGCCTCGACGAAGCCCGCGAAGTGGTTTACGGCATGCCGTACGCCGAGTGGAAAGCCCAATATCAGCAAGAAGCCAACGCCGAACAACAGGCGGCGTTCGCCAAAGGAAAACCCAATGAGTGATTTGAACACCCTGCGCACCAGCCTCAACAGCGGCGAACACGCCTTCGCCGATACCCTGGCGTTCATCGCCGCCGGTTACGACTACCAGCCTCAGGCTTTCAACAATGGTGGTGTGGAAAACGCGGCCGGGCAGAACGAAGGCTCGTGCAAGACCCTGGGTCTGGCGTTGCTCGAAGGCTTGAGCGATGAAGAAGCCCTGCTGGCGTTCGGCGAGCATTACCGCTCGGTGCTGGCGACGCCTGAAGGCAGCGATCACGGCAATATCCGCGCGTTGATTGCCCATGGCCTGGCCGGTGTGAAGTTCGCGCAACAGCCGCTGACGCGCCGCTAACCGCTGTACTGTAGGAGCGAGCTCGCTCGCGAAAAACCCGAGAACACAGGTGGGTATCTGGTTTTACGCGTTATCGTTCACCTCCATCGCGAGCAAGCTCGCTCCTACAAGTGTTCCACAGCACATCCAGACTTTTAAGATTGACCCCGCCACTTTATTTCGTTTGCCGCGTACCACCGCTCACGGCTTAGATAAAAAGAAGTCCTCCTTCTTCCGAGTCGGTTATCCATGCGCAGCGAAACCATCAGTCAGTCGATCAATATCGTTCACCCTGTCACCCTCAGCCACGGCAAGAATGCCGAGGTGTGGGACACCGATGGCAAACGCTATATCGACTTTGTCGGCGGCATAGGCGTGCTGAACCTCGGCCATTGCCACCCGCGTATCGTCGAAGCCATTCGCGAACAAGCCACACGGCTGACCCATTACGCATTCAACGCCGCGCCCCATACACCCTACCTCGCCTTGATGGACCGCCTCAGTGCGTTCATCCCGGTCGACTATCCGGTCAGCGGCATGCTCACCAACAGCGGCGCCGAAGCGGCTGAGAATGCGCTGAAGATCGTCCGTGGCGCGACCGGACGCACTGCTGTGATCGCCTTTGATGGTGCCTTCCACGGCCGCACCTTGGCCACGCTAAACCTCAACGGCAAAGTCGCCCCCTACAAACAAAAAGTCGGCGTGCTGCCGGGGCCGGTGTATCACTTGCCCTTCCCCAGCGCCGACAACGGCGTGACCTGCGCTGAAGCATTGAAGGCCATGGAGCGGTTGTTCAGCGTTGAAATCGACGTCGAGGACGTGGCTTGCTTCATCGTCGAACCGGTGCAGGGCGAAGCGGGTTTCCTGGCCATGGACGTGGAGTTCGCCCAGGCGCTGCGCAGGTTTTGCGACGAAAAGGGCATTGTGCTGATCGCCGATGAAATCCAGTCCGGTTTCGGCCGTACCGGCCAGCGCTTCGCGTTCTCGCGGCTGGGCATAGAACCGGACCTGATCCTGCTCGGCAAAAGCATTGCCGGCGGCGTGCCGCTCGGGGCGGTGGTGGGGCGCAAGTCGCTGCTCGACAACTTGCCCAAGGGCGGACTGGGCGGCACCTATTCCGGCAACCCCATCGCTTGCGCAGCGGCATTGGCGACGCTGGACGAAATGACCGACTCCAACCTGCAAGCGTGGGGCACGCAGCAGGAAGAGGCGATTGTCAGTCGTTACCAATCCTGGCGTGAACGCAACCTCTCTCCCTACCTCGGTCGCCTGACCGGTATTGGCGCGATGCGCGGCATTGAGCTGCTCAACGCCGACGGCGCACCCGCAGCCGCGCAGTTGACGCAACTGCTGGCCCTGGCGCGGGAGGCAGGTTTGCTGTTGATGCCCAGCGGCAAGTCGCGGCACATCATCCGGCTGCTGGCGCCGCTGACCACCGAGGCGTCAGTACTGGAGGAAGGCCTGGACATTATTGAAGCCTGCCTTGCAAAACTGACCTGAAAACCCGGCTCCTACAGGTCTGTTTTATGTTGCCCATGAAAAAACCGGCCAAAGCCGGTTTTCTTATTTCAACAACAGCAGAATCAAGCGTTCTGCAGATTGTCGAGGTAACGCTCGGCATCCAGTGCCGCCATGCAGCCGGCGCCGGCCGAGGTGATGGCCTGACGGTACACGTGGTCAGCCACGTCACCGGCGGCGAAGATGCCTTCGAGGTTGGTGGCGGTGGCGTTGCCGTCACGGCCGCCCTGCACGACCAGGTAGCCGTCCTTGAGGGTCAACTGGCCTTCGAACAGCGAAGTGTTCGGAGTGTGGCCGATGGCGATGAACACGCCGTCGACTTTCACTTCGTCGAAGCTGCCGTCGTTGTTCTTCAGGCGGGCACCGGTTACGCCCATGTTGTCGCCCAGCACTTCGTCCAGGGTTGCGTTCAGCTTCAGGATGATTTTGCCTTCGGCCACGCGTGCATTGAGCTTGTCGATCAGGATCTTCTCGGCGCGGAACGTTTCGCGACGGTGAATCAGGGTGACGGTGCTGGCGATGTTGGCCAGGTACAGGGCTTCTTCGACAGCGGTATTGCCGCCGCCGACCACGGCAACCGGCTTGTTGCGATAGAAGAAACCGTCGCAGGTCGCGCAGGCCGAAACGCCTTTGCCCATGAAGGTTTCTTCCGACGGCAGGCCCAGGTAACGAGCGCTTGCGCCGGTGGCGATGATCAGGGCGTCGCAGGTGTAGGTCGCGCTGTCGCCGGTCAGGGTGTATGGCTTGGCGGCGAAGTCGACGGCATTGATGTGATCGAAAACGATCTCGGTTTCAAAGCGCTCGGCGTGCTCGCGCATCCGCTCCATCAGCGCCGGGCCGGTCAGGCCGTGGACATCGCCCGGCCAGTTGTCGACTTCGGTGGTGGTGGTCAGTTGACCGCCGGCCTGCATGCCGGTGATCAGCAGTGGCTTGAGGTTGGCACGGGCGGCATAGACCGCGGCACTGTAACCGGCAGGGCCGGAACCGAGAATAATCACTCGCGAATGACGGACTTCAGACATGACCTGCTCCTGTTGACCGGCCCGGAACACCAGGCGCGGAACGCCGGATTGCCGGCTGGAATAAAAAAGAACGGTTGAAAGCACTTGGGGAAGGCTTGAACCCGACCGTCCTGTAAAAAGATTGGGTGCAGCGTATCGAGGGGGCGAAGATTAAGGAAATACGGATTAACAATCCAGCTCATAGGTGGTCTCTATGCCATCTGACCGACGATATCGACGTCTTTGTTACAGTGAATGTCGATACCACTGCCGCGCTTTCGCACCTGACGCAAAGCCGGTAAGGTCGGCGCGTTTTCCCTCTGCCCGGAGCCCCTTATGCCTGCCCCTGTTCTGTCCGGCCCGCAATACCTGCGCGAAGGTCTCAAGTTGGTGCTGAGCCCCAGCCTGCGTTTGTTTGTGTTGCTGCCGCTGGCGATCAACCTGGTGCTGTTCGTCGGATTGATCTACCTGGCCGGCCATCAATTCAGCCTGTGGGTCGACACGCTGATGCCGTCCCTGCCCGACTGGCTGAGTTTTCTCAGCTACATCCTCTGGCCACTGTTCGTGGTGCTCGTCGTGCTGATGGTGTTCTTCACCTTCACCATGCTCGCCAACGTCATTGCCGCGCCATTCAACGGTTTCCTCGCGGAAAAAGTCGAAGTGGTGGTGCGCGGCACCGATGATTTTCCAGCCTTTAGCTGGGGTGAACTGATTGCAATGATCCCGCGCACCCTTGCCCGGGAAATGCGCAAGCTCGGTTACTTTCTGCCCCGGGCGATCGGGTTGTTCATCCTCTCATTCATCCCGGTGGTGAACATCATCGCCGCACCACTGTGGCTGTTGTTCGGGGTGTGGATGATGGCAATCCAGTACATCGACTACCCGGCGGACAACCACAAGCTGGGCTGGAACGAGATGCTCGCCTGGCTGCGGCAGAAGCGCTGGCAGAGCATGAGTTTTGGCGGTAGCGTGTATCTGGTGCTGTTGATCCCGGTGGTCAACATCCTGATGATGCCAGCGGCCGTGGCTGGCGCGACACTGTTCTGGGTGCGTGAACGTGGCGCGGAAAACCTGGTGACCCAGCGCTGAGCCATCGCCACCGACACCTCGGTCACAAATCCATCATCCCAACGTCACACTGACGACATGGCCCCAGTCGACACTGGGGTCATGACGACAGCTCTGCATATCACCCTGATCACCGAAACCTTCCCACCGGAAATCAACGGCGTGGCCAATACCCTGGGTCGCTTGTGCGACGGATTGCGCGCGCGCGGACATCAGGTGGAACTGGTGCGACCGCGTCAGGGCTGCGACCAGCAGTTGGGCAGTGACGATGAATTGCTGCTGTGCCGCGGCTGGCCGCTACCGGGCTATCCCGGCCTGCAATGGGGTCAATCCTCGATGCACAAGCTGCTACGACGCTGGACGCGTCATCGCCCGGACGTGCTCTATATCGCCACCGAAGGGCCGCTGGGACTGTCCGCCTTGCGTGCGGCACGGCGGCTGGGGATTTCCGTGGTCAGTGGTTTCCACACCAACTTCCAGCAGTACTCCAACCAGTACGGGCTTGGTTTGCTCACGCGCCTGCTGACCCACTACCTGCGCTGGTTCCACAACCGCTCGACCATGACCCTGGTGCCCAGCGTAAGCCAGCGCATGGAGTTGGAGCGGCGGCATTTCGAACGGTTGGCATTGCTGTCCCGAGGCGTCGACAGCGAACTGTTTCACCCGGCCAAACGCTTGAATGCCTTGCGCGAGCAATGGGGACTGGCCGAGGAAGACATCGCCGTCATCCATGTCGGACGCCTGGCTCCGGAAAAAAACCTCGGCCTGCTCAAGCGCACCTTCAATATCCTCAAGGCAAGTTATCCCCAGCGCACGCTGAAACTGATCGTGGTCGGCGATGGTCCGCAGCGCCAGGAACTGGAAAAGGAAATGCCCGAGGCGATTTTCTGCGGCACCCAACGGGGTGAAGCCCTGGCGTGTCACTACGCATCAGGCGATGTGTTTCTGTTTCCGAGCCTGACCGAAACCTTTGGCAATGTGGTGCTTGAAGCACTCGCCTCGGGACTCGGCGTGGTCGCCTACGATCAGGCGGCGGCCGCCCAGCATATACGTCATGGCTACAACGGTGTGCTGGCGATGCCGGGAGATGAAGACGCGTTCTGCGATGCAGCGGCATGGCTGCTGGAGGACAGGGAGGCCTTGCGCAATGTGCGGCTCAATGCGCGCCAGCATGCCAGTCGCCAGGGTTGGGCGACGATCATCGAGCAATTCGAGGGACAGTTGCGCGGAGCGTGTGCCGGGGAGATGGTGGTGCCGAATGCGCCGACCGTCCCCTGAATCCTTGGTGTTTTTGAGATTGCGATCGCCAGCAAGCCGGCTCCTACAGGATTTGTGCGGTCCCTGTAGGAGCTGGCTTGCCAGCGATAGCGTCAGTCCGGACGCCGCTTAAACCAGCGTCATCAACGCCTCACGGCTGAACGGCAGAATGTCCTCTTCACGGCCATCACGCACTTTCTGCGCCCAGTCCGGGTCCACCAGCAAGGCACGACCAACCGCCACCAGGTCGAACTCGTCGTTGTTCAGGCGCTCCAGCAGTTTTTCCAGGCTGGCCGGTTGTGCGACCTTGTCGGTGTTGACCATGAACTGCAGGAACTCGCCATCCAGACCGACACTGCCCACGGTGATGGTCGGCTTGCCGGTGAGTTGGCGGGTCCAGCCTGCCAGGTTCAACTCGGAAGCGTCGAACTCCGGCTCCCAGAAGCGGCGGGTCGAGCAGTGGAAAATATCCACGCCTGCGTCGGCCAACGGCTTGAGGAACTCGCCCAAGGCTTGCGGGGTTTGCACCAGGCGTGCGGTGTAGTCCTGCTGCTTCCACTGGGAGAAACGGAAGATGATCGGGAAACCTTCGCCGACCGCGGCACGTACGGCCTGAATCAATTCAATGGCGAAGCGCGAACGGTTGGCCAGGCTGCCGCCGTATTCATCGGTACGCTGGTTGCTGCCTTCCCAGAAGAACTGGTCGATCAGGTAACCGTGGGCACCGTGGATTTCCACGCCGTCCATGCCGATGCTCTGGGCATCCTTGGCGGCCTGGGCGAACGCGGCGATCACGTCCTGGATATCCTGTTTGGTCATACCGTGCACCACGACCTGACCTTCCTTGATTTTCTCCGACGGGCCATACCCCGGCACGCTGGCGTCCGGCTCGGTGCCGATACGGCGCACGCTGCCCACGTGCCACAGCTGCGGAACGATCTTGCCGCCTTCGGCGTGAACGGCGTCGACGACTTTCTTCCAGCCGGCCAAGGCCGCTTCACCGTAGAAATGCGGAACGCTCGGGTAGCCGTTGGAAGCCTTGTGACCGACGGTGGTGCCTTCGGTGATGATCAGGCCAACGCCCGCTGCGGCGCGGCGACGGTAGTACTCAATCACTTTGGAATTTGGAACGCCGCCCGGGGAAAAGGAGCGGGTCATCGGCGCCATGACGACGCGGGTCGGCAGTTCAAGGGTGCCGAGGTGGAACGGTTTGAACAGGGCTTTTACGGGCATGGGACGCTCCACGGGAAATAACTTTATGACGGCGATAATATGGAGTGAACACCGCTTTGAACAGCACTATTGATTGCAGTGATTAAGGATCAAAAGATTCGAAATATTGTAGGAGCGAGCTCGCTCGCGATGGACTGGAGAACGCCGCGCCGTATCAGGCTTGCAGCGTTATCGTTGACGACCATCGCGAGCAAGCTCGCTCCTACAGGGGGGAGATATCAGCTCAGCGCTTTTTCGATTGCGTGAACGATGGTTGGATCATCCGGCGCCGTGCGTGGCGAGAACCGGGCCAGTACACGGCCATCCTTGCCCAACAGGAACTTTTCGAAGTTCCAGGTGATATCGCCGGGAAACTCCGCGCCTTCGCCCGCCAGCAAGCGGTACAACTGATGACGCTCATGCCCGTTGACTTCCAGCTTGCTGGACAACGGAAAGGTCACGCCATAGTTGAGGCTGCAGAAATCCTTGATCTCTTGTTCGGTCCCCGGTTCCTGCCCGGCAAACTGGTTGCACGGCAGGCCCAGTACACTGAAGCCTTTGCCCTTGTATTGCTGGTAGAGGTTTTCCAGCGCCGCGTATTGTGGGGTCAAGCCGCATTTGGAGGCGACGTTGACCACCAGTACGACTTGGCCTTTGAAAGGCGCCAGAGGTAGCTCCTGTCCATCCAGGGCTGTCAATTTAAGGTCGTGAAAAGCACTCATGACGTACTCCAGATTCCCGTGTTCTTCTCGAAACAGCCACTTGGCGGTGTCGTCAGGGACAGCCGCAGACTAAAAAGGCGCCCTCGGGGCGCCTCTCCAGTTATCTGAGCTTAGCGCAGAAATCAGTGGTGATGGCCACCTTCGCCATGGACGTGGCCATGAGCGATTTCTTCCTGGCTGGCATCACGGATGGCAACGATCTTGACCTGGAAATTCAGGCGCTGACCAGCCAACGGGTGGTTGCCGTCAACGGTCACGTCGTCACCGTCCAGATCACGGATGGTCACGATCTGCATCTGGCCGTCCGGAGCGGAAGCGTGGAACTGCATGCCCACTTCCAGTTCGTCGACACCTTCGAACATGCTGCGGCTCAGGGTGCTGACCAGTTCGGCAGCGTACTCGCCGTAAGCATCTTCCGGTTCAACGGCTACGGTCAGCTCGTCGCCGACAGCCTTGCCTTCCAGAGCCTTTTCCAGGCCCGGGATGATGTTGCCTGCGCCTTGCAGGTAGACCAGCGGCGCGCCGCCGGCGGAGCTGTCGATGACCTCACCAGCGTCGTTGGTCAGGGTATAGTCGATGGAGACAGCCTTATTGGCGGCGATCAGCATGGGGCGAGACCTTTTGCATAAGAAGATTGAAAGGCCAAGTTTAGCGAAGCAATCGTCCGAAAGCGAACACAACCCGGACAGACGGGATTCGACGGTCACAGGCTTTCATCAGGACGAGGACGGCCACTGGGTGGCCGAGCTTTCCTGCGGCCACACCCAACACCTGCGGCACCAGCCACCCTGGCAATCGCGCGCCTGGGTCATGGACCCTGCGCAGCGCCAGGAAAAAATAGGCCAACCCTTTGCCTGTGGTTGGTGCGCACAAGGCACGGTTAGCGATAACCTTGGCGACTGAATTTCGGTAGGCGACCAGTAATAGATCGTCACCTTTGCAATGCACCTCTAGAGAATCCGCATGCAAACTTTTTTTATCGCGCCCACCGATTTTGGTGTGGGTCTGACCTCCATCAGCCTCGGGCTGGTGCGTACCCTTGAGCGCGCCGGGCTCAAGGTCGGCTTTTTCAAACCGATTGCCCAGCCGCACCCGGGCGACACGGGCCCGGAACGTTCCACCGAACTGGTGGCGCGTACCCACGGCCTGAAACCGCCTCAGCCACTGGGGCTGGCCCATGTCGAGCGCATGCTCGGCGACGGCCAGCTCGATGAGTTGCTCGAAGAAATCATCACCCTGTATCAGCAGGCTGCCATCGGCAAGGACGTGCTGATCGTCGAAGGCATGGTGCCGACCCGCAGCGCCAGTTACGCCGCGCGGGTCAACCTGCACCTGGCCAAGAGTCTCGACGCCGAGGTGATCCTGGTCTCGGCACCGGAAAACGAAGTGCTTACCGAACTCTCCGGTCGCGTCGAGTTGCAGGCGCAATTGTTCGGTGGCCCGAAAGACCCGAAGGTCCTCGGCGTGATCCTCAACAAGGTCAAGACCGAGGAAAGCATGGAGGCCTTCGCCACGCGCCTGAAGGAGCATTCGCCGTTGCTGCGCAGCGGCGATTTCCGCCTGCTCGGCTGCATTCCGTTCCAGCCGGAACTGAACGCCCCGCGCACCCGCGACGTCGCCGACCTGATGGGCGCGCAAGTGCTCAACGCCGGTGATTACGAAACCCGGCGCATGACCAAAATCATCATTTGCGCCCGCACCATGCGCAATACCGTGGAGCTGCTCAAGCCCGGCGTACTGGTGGTGACTCCCGGCGACCGCGACGACATTATCCTCGCCGTGAGCCTCGCTGCCCTGAATGGCGTGCCCCTGGCCGGCCTGCTGCTGACCAGCGACACCCTGCCCGACCCACGCATCATGGACCTGTGCCGCGGCGCCTTGCAGGCCGGGTTGCCAGTGCTGTCGGTGAGTACCGGCTCTTATGACACCGCCAACCTGCTCAATGGCCTGAACAAGGAAATCCCCATCGACGACCGCGAGCGCGCTGAAATCATCACCGATTTCATCGCCGGACACCTCGATGCCAACTGGTTGCATCAGCGCTGCGGCACGCCACGGGAGATGCGTCTGTCGCCAGCGGTGTTCCGCTATCAATTGATCCAGCGCGCCCAGGCAGCCAACAAGCGCATCGTGTTGCCCGAAGGCAGCGAACCGCTGACCGTGCAGGCCGCCGCGATCTGCCAGGCCCGTGGCATCGCTCGCTGTGTGTTGCTGGCCAAGCCCGAGGACGTGCAGGCCGTCGCCCGCGCCCAAGGCATCGAGCTGCCGCCAGGCCTGGAAATCATCGACCCGGACTTGATCCGCGAGCGCTACGTCGAGCCAATGGTCGCGCTGCGCAAAAGCAAAAGCCTCAACGCACCGATGGCCGAGCAACAACTGGAAGACACCGTGGTAATCGGCACCATGATGCTGGCGCTGGATGAAGTCGACGGTCTCGTCTCGGGCGTGATCAACACCACCGCCAACACCATCCGCCCAGCCCTGCAACTGATCAAGACAGCGCCTGGCTGCACCCTGGTGTCATCGGTGTTCTTCATGCTGTTTCCGGAAGAGGTGCTGGTCTACGGCGACTGCGTGATGAACCCGCACCCAAGCGCCAGCGAACTGGCTGAGATTGCCCTGCAAAGCGCCGACTCCGCCGCCGCATTCGGCATCACCCCACGGGTGGCGATGATCAGCTACTCCAGCGGCGAATCGGCCAGCGGCGAAGAGGTCGAAAAAGTCCGCGAGGCGACCCTGCTCGCCCACGAACAACAGCACTCGCTGCTGATCGACGGCCCGTTGCAGTACGACGCCGCCGCCAACGAAAGCGTGGCCCGGCAATTGGCGCCGAACAGCCTGGTGGCCGGTCGCGCCACGGTGTACGTGTTCCCCGACCTCAACACCGGCAACACCACCCACAAGGCCGTGCAGCGCAGCGCCGACTGCGTCAGCCTCGGGCCGATGCTGCAAGGCCTGCGCAAACCCGTGAACGATTTGCCGCGCGGCGCGCAAGTCGATGACATCGTCTACACCATCGCCCTGACCGCGATTCAAGCCGCCAACCGACCAATGGATGTGTAAATGCTGGATTTTCTACCTGCCCCGTTGCGCGGCTTGATCGCCGCGCTGCTGTTGGCACTGAACACAATACTGCTCTGCTCGTTCCTGTTCTGTGTGGCACTCGTCAAGGTATTGCCGTTCGCCTTCACCCAGCGCCTCTCCGGCTGGCTGATGAGCCATACCCACGAAGCCTGGATCAGCCTCAACAAAGGCTGGATGAACCTGGTCCGTCGCACCCGCTGGCACATCAGCGGCCTGCAGGGTCTGGACTATCAGCATTCGTACCTGATCACCAGCAACCACCAGAGCTGGGTCGACATCCTGGTGTTACAATACGTGCTCAACCGGCGCATTCAGCCGTTGAAGTTCTTTCTCAAGCAGGAGCTGATCTGGGTTCCGGTGATCGGTCTGGCCTGGTGGGCGCTGGGCTTTCCGTTCATGAAGCGCTACTCCAAGGCCTATCTGGAGAAGCATCCGGAAAAGAAAGGCAAGGACCTGGAAACCACGCGCAAGACCTGTGCGAAATTCCGCGACAACCCGGTGGGCATTTTCAACTTCGTCGAAGGCACGCGCTTCACCGAGGGCAAGCACAAGCAACAGCAGTCACCCTTCAAGTACCTGCTCAAGCCCAAGGCCGGCGGCATTGCCTTTGTGCTGGATGCGATGGGTGAGCAACTGGAGTCCATCGTCAACGTGACCATCCATTACCCGGCCGGGCGTCCCGGTTTTTGGGATTTGCTGTGCGGCAACGTTGCGGACGTGGTGGTGCACTTCGAAGAGTTGAAGATACCGCCGCAGTTCATTGGCAAGAACTACGACCAGGATGGTGAGTATCGATTGCAGTTTCAGGGTTGGATCAATCAGATGTGGCAGGACAAGGATGCGTTGCTGGGGCAGATGCACCGGGAATATCCAGCAAAGTAATCCGGTGTCTGTTATGGCCTCATCGCTGGCAAGCCAGCGATAGCAATCTCGAGGCAACAAAAAACCCGCAGACAATCACTTGCCTGCGGGTTTCTTTTTTCTGGCTAAGGCTTAGATCGCACCACGCTCACGCAGCAGAGCCAGCACTTGCTTGACGCCTTCTTCCAGCGACACGGACTGGGTGTCGATCACCAGATCGGCATCCAGCGGCACGTCGTACGGGAAGGACTCGCCCGGGATGTTATCCCCGGCCGCCGCGTACAGGCCTTGCGGATCACGCTCGGCGCAGACCGTTGGCGAAGCCTGGACGTAGACCGTCAGCAGACGCTCTTTGCCGATCAGCTCACGAGCCTGTTCACGACCTTCGGCACTCGGCGCAACGAACGCCGCCAGGGTCAGCAGACCGGCTTCGTTGAACTGGCGCGCAACGTGCGCGGCACGACGCCAGTTCTCGGTACGCCCGGCGCGATCCTGTGGCAGACCTTTGTTCAGGTCGTGACGCAGGTTCTGGCCATCGAGTACGAACACCGCACGACCCAGGTCGAACAACTTGCGTTCAACCGCATACGCCAGGGTGCTTTTGCCCGCGCCCGACAAGCCGCTGAACAACACGGTGGCCGGTTGCTGGCCGAAGCGCTGTGCGCGCTCTTCGGTGGCGACGTGGGCCAGTTTGCCGTGGTGCGTACTGGTGCCATGGGCCAAAGGCTGCGCGACGATCATGCCCGCGCCAACGGTGCCGTTGGTCAAGCGGTCGATGATGATGAAGGCGCCGGTGGTGCGGTTGCTGTCGTAACCGTCGAGGGCAATCGGCGCGTCGAGCGCGATCTTGACCTTGCCGATTTCGTTCAGCTGCAATGCGCTGGCCGGACCTTCTTCGAGGGTGTTCACGTCGACCTTGTTGACGATGCTGGCGATGGAGCCCGGCACGTAACTGGTGGCGCGCTTGATGTCGTATTTCTTGCCCGGCAGCATTGGCTCTTCAGCCATCCACACCAGCATCGCTTCGAAGCTGTCGGTCACCGGCGGTACGTTGTCGGCGTGAACCAACAGGTCGCCACGGGAGATGTCGATTTCATCTTCCATGGTCAGCGTCACTGCCTGACCAGGACCTGCATGCTCCAGTTCACCTTCGAAGGTGACGATGGACTTCACGCGGCTGCTCTTGCCCGACGGCAGCACCACGACTTCGTCGCCTTTCTTGACGATGCCGCTGGCCAGCGTACCGGCGAAGCCACGGAAGTTCAGGTTCGGACGGTTAACGTACTGCACCGGGAAACGCAGGTCGGTGAAGTTGCGATCGCCCGCCACTTCCACGGTCTCGAGGATTTCCATCAGCGACTGGCCGGTGTACCACGGCGAACGCTCGGACTTGTTCACCACGTTGTCGCCCTTCAGAGCGGACATCGGCACGAAGTGCATGCTGGTGGGCTTCATCTTCAAGCCTTCGGCGAACTGCAGGTAGTCGGCCTTGATCGACTCGAACACGCCCTGGTCGAAGTCCTTGAGGTCCATCTTGTTGATGGCCACAACGATGTGTTTGATGCCCAGCAACGAGGCGATGAAGCTGTGGCGACGGGTCTGGGTCTGCACGCCGTAGCGGGCGTCGACCAGGATGATCGCCAGGTCACAGGTGGAAGCACCGGTGGCCATGTTGCGGGTGTACTGCTCATGGCCGGGGGTGTCGGCAATGATGAATTTGCGCTTGGCGGTGGAGAAATAGCGGTACGCGACATCGATGGTGATGCCTTGCTCACGCTCGGCCTGCAGGCCGTCGACCAGCAACGCCAGGTCGATGTCTTCGCCGGTGGTGCCGACTTTTTTCGAGTCGCGGGTGATTGCTTCCAGGTGATCTTCGTAGATCATCTTGGAGTCGTGCAGCAGGCGCCCGATCAGGGTGCTCTTGCCGTCGTCGACGTTACCGCAGGTCAGAAAGCGCAGCAGCTCTTTACGTTCGTGCTGGCCCAGGTAGGCGAGGATGTCCTCGCTGATCAAATCAGATTGATGCGACATGACAGCCCCTTAGAAATAACCTTGACGTTTTTTGTCTTCCATCGAGCCTGCGCCATCGTGGTCGATGACACGGCCCTGGCGCTCGGAAGTTCGCGTCAGGAGCATTTCCTGAATGATGTCCGTGAGGCTTTCGGCCTCGGACTCCACCGCGCCCGTCAACGGGTAGCAACCAAGGGTACGGAAACGCACTTTCTTTTTGACGATGCGGGCTTTGTCTTCATCGCTCAGGTGTTCGAGGATGCGCTCGTCGTCGATCATGATCAGCGTGCCGTTCTTCTCGATGACTTCACGCTCGGCGGCGAAGTACAGCGGGACGATCGGGATACCTTCCAGGTAGATGTACTGCCAGATGTCCAGCTCGGTCCAGTTCGACAGCGGGAAGACGCGGATCGACTCGCCCTTGTTGACCTTGCCGTTGTAGACGTTCCACAGTTCGGGGCGCTGGTTTTTCGGATCCCAGCGGTGCTTGCTGTCGCGGAACGAGTACACGCGCTCTTTAGCTCGGGACTTCTCTTCATCGCGACGGGCGCCGCCGAATGCTGCGTCGAAACCATGCTTGTCGAGTGCCTGCTTCAGGCCCTCGGTCTTCATGATGTCGGTGTGCTTGGCACTGCCGTGGGTGAACGGGTTGATGTTCTGCGCCACGCCGTCCGGGTTGACGTGGGTGATCAGGTCGAGGCCCAGCTCGGCGACCATCTTGTCGCGGAAGGCGTACATCTCCTGGAATTTCCAGCGAGTGTCGACATGCATCACCGGAAACGGCAGCTTGCCCGGGAAGAACGCCTTGCGTGCCAGATGCAGCATCACGGCGGAGTCTTTACCGATGGAGTACAGCATCACCGGGTTGTCGAACTCGGCGGCCACCTCGCGGATGATGTGGATGCTTTCCGCCTCCAGCTGTTTCAGATGCGTCAGTTTGTCGACCATGGCTACTCACGAAAGCTTTCTTATGAACGGCCAGCGGGCCGTGTTCGAGCGGGGATCCTAGCACAGCGACCTCTTCTAATCAGGACGCCAACTAGATCGAAAGAGCATATGAATATGCCCCCGCGTTTGGGCGAAACGCGTTCACCTGTAGGAGCGAGCATGCTCGCGATGGTCGTCAACGATAACGCTGGTAGCCTGACACCCCGCGGTGTTCTCAGGTTCATCGCGAGCGAACTCGCTCCTACAGGGATGGCGTTTCGTCAAATCGGATTCGGGCAATCAATGAAGATGTGCTCCAGCGCAAAGCGCCGCGCCAGGTAATCCCCCAGCGCCTGAACGCCGTAGCGCTCGGTGGCATGGTGACCGGCGGCGATGAAACTGATGTCGTTTTCCCGGGCACTGTGGAAGGTTTGCTCGGAAGCCTCGCCGCTGAGATACAGATCGACGCCGGCCAGAATGGCCTGATCGATGTAACCCTGGCCACCGCCGGTGCACCAGCCGACGCGGCGGATCATGGCACTGCCTTCGATCAGCAGCGGCTCACGGCCCATGACTTCCTGGACGCGACGGGCGAAATCCCGGGGCATCATCGGCTCATTCAGCGAGCCGACCAGGCCGACAACTTTCAGGTTATCCGGGTCCAGCGGGCCTTCGACGGTGATGTCGAGCTGCCGTGCGAGCTGCACGTTATTGCCGACATCCGGGTGCAGATCCAGCGGCAGGTGATAGGACAACAGGCTGATATCGTGCTTGAGCAAGGTCTTCAAGCGACGCTGTTTCATGCCGGTGATACAAGGGTTCTCGCCCTTCCAGAAGTAACCATGATGCACCAGCACCAGGTCGGCATTGGCCTCCACGGCGGCGTCGAGCAAAGCCTGGCTGGCGGTGACGCCACTGACAATGCGCATCACTTGCGGACGGCCTTCGACCTGCAGGCCGTTGGGGCAGTAGTCGGCGATTTTGGCGCTGTTGAGGTAACGGTCGGCTTCTTCGACGAGGGTGCTCAGGGCGACGGCCATAAAAGACTCCTAAATATCCCGTTCAGAGGCGCGTGCGGCCTCGTATAATGCGCGTCATTATGAGCGGTCTCATACCGCCTGCAACTCTCTCAGGAACTGCTTAATGCTCAAGGCGCTGCGTTTTTCCGGCTGGCCGCTGTTGGCCGGCGTGCTTGTCGCTCTTTTGATAATCCAGCGTTACCCGCAGTGGGTCGGTCTCCCGAGCCTCGACGTCAACCTGCAACAAGCGCCGCAAACCACCAGCATGCAGCAGGGTCCGGTGTCCTATGCCGACGCAGTGACCACCGCCGCGCCGTCGGTGGTGAACCTCTACACCACCAAAGTCATCAACAAACCCAACCATCCGTTGTTCGAAGATCCACAGTTTCGTCGCTTCTTCGGCGATAACTCACCCAAGCAAAAACGCATGGAATCGAGCCTCGGCTCCGGCGTGATCATGAGCCCGGAAGGCTACATCCTGACCAACAACCATGTGACCAGCGGCGCCGACCAAATCGTGGTGGCGCTCAAGGACGGCCGGGAAACCCTGGCGCGGGTGATCGGCAGCGACCCGGAGACTGACCTCGCTGTTCTGAAAATCGACCTGAAAAACCTGCCGTCAATCACTGTGGGGCGCTCCGACAACATTCGCATCGGCGATGTCGCGCTGGCCATCGGCAACCCGTTCGGCGTCGGCCAGACCGTGACCATGGGCATCATCAGCGCCACCGGGCGCAATCAACTGGGCCTGAACAACTACGAAGACTTCATCCAGACCGACGCCGCAATCAACCCCGGCAACTCCGGCGGTGCGCTGGTGGATGCCATTGGCAACCTGACCGGCATCAACACGGCGATCTTCTCCAAGTCCGGCGGCTCCCAGGGTATCGGTTTCGCGATTCCGGTGAAGCTGGCGATGGAAGTGATGAAGTCGATCATCGAGCACGGCCAGGTGATTCGTGGCTGGCTGGGTATCGAAGTGCAGCCGCTGACTCAGGAATTGGCCGAATCGTTCGGCTTGTCCGGGCGCCCAGGCATTGTCGTGGCGGGGATTTTCCGCGATGGTCCGGCACAGAAAGCCGGCCTGCAACTGGGTGATGTGATTCTTGCCATCGATGGCGAACCGGCGGGAGATGGCCGACGCTCGATGAATCAGGTGGCGCGGATCAAGCCGACCGACAAGGTCGCGATCCAGGTGATGCGCAACGGCAAGGAGCTCAAGCTGACCGCGGAAATCGGCTTGCGTCCGCCACCGGCACCGGTCAAAGAGAAAGAAGAAGAGTAAGCGGCCAATACAACCCCTTGCAGGAGCGAGCCTGCTCGCGATGGAGTGTCAGATACATTGATGTCAACTGACACACCATCGCGAGCAAGCTCGCTCCTACAGTTTTTGAGGGTGATTAGAGGCCGCCCAGGCCGTCGATCAGCGCCTGATTCTGCTCTGGCGTGCCGATGGAGATCCGCAGGAACTGGGCAATCCGCTCCTGCTTGAAGTGCCGAACGATCACACCTTGCTCACGCAACTTCGCCGCAAGCCCCGCCGCATCGTGCCGGGGGTGACGGGCAAAGATGAAGTTCGCCGCTGACGGCAAAACCTCGAAGCCCTTCGCTTCCAACTGCGAAACGACCTTCTCGCGATTCTCGATCACCAACCGGCAGGTCTTGTCGAAATATTCACGATCCTCGAATGCAGCGGCAGCGCCGACATTCGCCATACGGTCCAGCGGGTAGGAGTTAAAGCTGTTCTTGATCCGCTCCAGCGCCTCGATCAGGTCCGGATGCCCGACCGCCAGGCCAACCCGCAGTCCCGCCAGGGAGCGGGACTTGGAGAGGGTCTGGGTCACCAGCAGGTTCGGATAACGATCAACCAGCGCAATCGCGGTTTCTCCGCCGAAATCGATGTAAGCCTCGTCCACCACGACCACCGAGTCCGGGCTGGCCTTGAGAATCTGCTCCACTGCTTCCAGCGCCAGCAGGCACCCGGTCGGGGCGTTCGGGTTCGGGAAAATGATCCCGCCGTTCGGCCTGGCGTAGTCCGCCGGGTTGATCTGGAATTGCTCGTCCAGCGGCACCGCGTCGAACTTGATGCCGTACAACCCGCAGTAAACCGGATAGAAGCTGTAGCTGATGTCCGGGAACAACAGCGGCTGATCGTGCTGCAGCAAACCGTGGAAGATGTGCGCCAGCACTTCATCGGAGCCGTTGCCAAGGAACACTTGATTGCTTTGCACACCGTAGTACCTGGCGACCGCGTTCTTCAGCAGATCGCTGTTCGGGTCCGGGTACAGGCGCAGGTTGTCGTTCAGTTCGGTTTGCATCGCGGCCAAGGCCTTGGGCGATGGACCGTAGGGGTTTTCATTGGTGTTGAGCTTTACCAGCTTCGCCAGCTTCGGCTGCTCGCCCGGGACGTAAGGCACCAGGTTCTTGACGAACGGGCTCCAGAATTTACTCATGCTCAGTTCCCCTGCCCTTGTGGAAAGTCTTCGTCGACGATGCGGTATTCGGCGCTACGCGCGTGCGCGGTCAGCGACTCGCCACGGGCCAGCACGGAAGCGGTTTTGCCCAACTCGGAAGCGCCCTGCTCGGAACAGAAGATGATCGACGAGCGTTTCTGGAAGTCGTACACACCCAGCGGCGAGGAGAAACGCGCAGTGCCGGAGGTTGGCAATACATGGTTCGGGCCTGCGCAGTAATCACCCAGGGCTTCGGACGTGTGACGGCCCATGAAGATTGCGCCGGCGTGGCGGATCTGCGGCAGCCAGGCTTGCGGATCGGCAACCGACAACTCCAGGTGCTCCGGCGCGATGCGGTTGGCCACTTCGATGGCCTGTTCCATGTCGCGAACCTTGATCAAGGCACCTCGGCCATTGATCGAGGTTTCGATGATCGCGGCACGCTCCATGGTCGGCATCAGCTTGGCGATGCTGGCCGCGACCTTGTCGAGGAACTCGGCATCCGGGCTGACCAGAATGGCCTGGGCGTCTTCATCGTGTTCGGCCTGGGAGAACAGGTCCATGGCGATCCAGTCCGGATCAGTCTGGCCGTCGCATACCACGAGGATTTCCGAAGGGCCGGCGATCATGTCGATACCGACCTGGCCAAATACGTGGCGCTTGGCGGTGGCGACATAGATGTTGCCCGGACCCACCACTTTGTCGACCTTCGGCACGCTTTCGGTGCCGTAAGCCAATGCGGCAACGGCCTGGGCGCCACCGATGGTGAATACGCGGTCGACACCGGCGATGCAGGCAGCGGCCAACACCAGCTCGTTGATTTCACCGCGCGGAGTCGGAACAACCATGACCACTTCGGTGACACCCGCGACCTTGGCCGGAATCGCGTTCATCAGCACCGACGACGGATACGACGCCTTGCCGCCTGGCACGTACAGACCGGCACGGTCCAGCGGCGTGACTTTTTGGCCCAGTACGGTGCCGTCGGCTTCGGTGTAGCTCCAGGAGTCCTGCTTCTGCTTCTCGTGGTAGCTGCGCACGCGGGCTGCGGCCACTTCCAGTGCTTCGCGCTGGGCCACGGAGATGCGGGTCAGTGCCAACTCCAGACGCTCGCGCGGCAGGATCAGATCGGCCATGGACTTCACTTCCAGGCCGTCGAACTGACGGGTGAAGTCCACCAGCGCCGCGTCACCGCGTTCGCGCACCGCCTTGATGATGTCCAGCACCCGCTGATTGACCGAGTCGTCAGACACACTTTCCCAGCTCAGCAGATGATCCAGATGATGCGCGAAATCCGGGTCAGCAGCGTTGAGTCGGCGAATTGCAGTCAGTGCGGTCATAGCGAGAGCCTCATAGGAATGGCAAAAAACTCAGGCGCCCGAAGCTAACATTCGATCCGCTTGGACACCTGAGAATTCTGGCTATGAGGCGGATAGACGGCGCGCCTTGCGGTCGCGCAGGTGAATCAGCCGCGGTGTCGAGACTCCACTGCCTTGCGCAGGGTGTCGATCAACGCCTGGATACGGGCGTGCTGCATTTTCATCGAGGCCTTGTTGACGATCAGACGGGAGCTGATGGACGCGATGAAATCCTGTGGCTCCAGGCCGTTGGCCCGCAGCGTGTTACCGGTGTCGACCACGTCGATGATCTTGTCCGCCAGGCCGATCAGCGGCGCCAGCTCCATCGAACCGTAGAGCTTGATGATGTCGACCTGACGGCCCTGTTCGGCGTAGTAGCGCTTGGCAACGTTGACGAACTTGGTGGCGATACGCAGACGACCCTTGGGCTCGACGGCGCCGACTTTACCGGCGGTCATCAGCTTGCACTGGGCAATTTGCAGGTCCAGCGGCTCGTACAAGCCCTGGCCGCCGTACTCCATCAGCACATCCTTACCGGCGACGCCGAGGTCGGCAGCACCATGCTCGACATAAGTCGGCACATCGGTGGCACGCACGATCAGCAGACGGACATCGTCCTGAGTCGTGGGAATGATCAGCTTGCGGCTCTTGTCCGGATTCTCGGTCGGCACGATGCCCGCTTCAGCCAGAAGCGGCAAGGTGTCGTCAAGGATGCGGCCCTTGGACAGTGCGATAGTCAGCATGGGAAACGTCAGCCCTTAATCAGGAATCTTATGCCCGGTCGCAATCGGCGCCGGACACGCATCGAGCCGGAAACCGGCTCGACTTAAAACAAAACCAGCGGGGCACATCCTTGCGCCCCCTCTGCAACTACTAACCCGGAACGCGACGGATCTTGGCGCCCAGCATCTGCAGTTTTTCTTCAATGCACTCGTAGCCACGATCTATGTGGTAGATGCGGTCGATCAGCGTGTCGCCATCGGCGATCAGGGCCGAGATCACCAGGCTGGCCGAAGCGCGCAAGTCGGTTGCCATCACTGGCGCGCCCTTGAGTTTTTCGGTACCGGTGACGATCGCGGTGTTGCCTTCGACCTGGATCTTGGCGCCCATGCGGTGCAGCTCGTAGACGTGCATGAAGCGGTTTTCGAAGATGGTCTCGATCACTGCGCCAGTGCCTTCGGCAATGGCGTTGAGGGAGATGAACTGCGCCTGCATGTCGGTCGGGAACGCCGGGTATGGAGCGGTCCGCACGTTAACGGCTTTCGGCCGCTTGCCATGCATGTTGAGCTCGATCCAGTCTTCGCCGGTGGTGATTTCGGCACCGGACTCCCGGAGCTTTTCCAGAACGGCTTCGAGGATGGTCGGATCGGTATCCTTGACCTTCACACGACCACCAGTCACCGCCGCCGCCACCAGGTAGGTGCCGGTTTCGATACGGTCGGGCATCACTTTATAAGTGGTGGTGTGCAGACGCTCGACGCCATCGATGGTGATGGTATCGGTACCGGCGCCAGAAACCTTGGCGCCCATGGCGTTCAGGAAGTTCGCCAGGTCGACCACTTCAGGTTCGCGAGCGGCGTTAGCCAGGACACTGCGGCCCTTGGCCAATGCTGCGGCCATCATGATGTTTTCGGTACCGGTCACGCTGACGGTATCGAAGAAGAAGTGCGCACCGCGCAGGCCGCCTTCAGGGGCCTTGGCCTTGATGTAGCCGCCTTCGACGTCGATGATCGCGCCCATGGCTTCCAGGCCGCGGATGTGCAGGTCAACCGGACGCGAGCCGATGGCGCAACCGCCAGGCAGTGCGACTTCGGCTTCGCCGAAACGGGCAACCATCGGGCCCAGTACCAGGATCGATGCACGCATGGTTTTAACCAGTTCGTACGGAGCGATCAGGGTCTTGATGGTGCGCGGATCGATTTCGACGGCCAGTTTCTCGTCGATCACCGGCTCGATCCCCATACGACCGAACAGTTCGATCATGGTGGTGATGTCGTGCAGGTGCGGCAGGTTGGCAACGGTTACCGGACCGTCGCACAGCAGCGTGGCCGCCAGGATCGGCAGGGCAGAGTTCTTTGCCCCGGAGATGCGGATCTCGCCGTCAAGACGAGCACCGCCAGTAATAATCAATTTATCCATAAGAATCTCGACGCCCTTGGGCTCAGGTGCGCTCGGCCCAGGCCGCGCTGCTGAAAAATTTCATAGTAACCGCATGGATGCTGCCATCGGTGATCCATGGGTTCAAATGGGCATAGATCTGCTGCTGACGCTTCACCGGGCTCAACGCCGCCAGTTCATCGCTAATCACGTTCAGCTGGAAATTGCAGCCTTCGCCCTCGACTTCTACCTGCACTGATAAAAGCGTCTCGGACAGCTTTCCTTCAAGAAAGCTCTTAACTTCGTTGGCCTGCATGCTCAACCTCAATCGGCGCCCAGTGCGCGCGGGTCGGACATCATACAAAAAAGCCCCGCGCCTGCGAACCCCGCCAAGCAGGACTCGGACGGGGGGCCTCTTTATTGATGCGTGTCAGGGATGCGCCAATAGCTCGGTCAGCTCGCTGACCTGAGCAATTTCACGCATGTCTTCCGGCATCCCACGGATGCTCAGCGCCTTGCCGGCCGCCTGCGCATCGCGGATGAAACACAGCAGCAACGACAAACCGACACTGCTGGACTTGGTCACCGCCGAGCAATCGACCACCAGCGCCGCGGCCTTGCTGGCCTTGATCAGCGCTTTGCCCTGCTCACGCAGGCCAGGACCGGTGCGGTAATCCAGCACGCCGCTGAGTCGCAACTCGCCTGCTTCGTCCATCTGGACTGCCGACTCACTCATTGGGCTGACTGCCCTGGTTTCTTGTCGGTGGCTTCCTTGGCCTTGGCGACTTCCCCGGCCCAACCATTGATGGTCTTGTCCAGGTCGTTGCCATTGCGCTGCATCGCATCGGCGAACTGATCGCGGAACAGCTTGCCGATGTTGATGCCGTTGATGATGACGTTACGCAGTTTCCACTCGCCGTTGATCTTTTCCAGTGTGTAGGACACCGGATAGATCGAGCCGCTGCGGCCCTTGACGGTCATGCCAACGCTGGTACGGTCGCCCGACTCGTCTTTGGCCGGATCAACGGTGATGCCCTGGTTGTTGTACTCCAGCAAGGCATTGCCATAGAACTGGAACAGACCCTTCTTGAAATTTTCTTCGAAGGTCTTCATCTGTGCCGGGGTTGCTTTCTTCGAGTATTTGACCGTCATGATGCTCTTGGAAATACCCTCGGCATCCACAACCGGCCCGACGATGGTGTTCAGCGCCGCATAAAAGTCTTGCGGATCCTGCTTGTACTTTTCTTTATTGGCCGCCAGGTCGGCCAACATCCGATTAGTGGTGTCCTGTACCAGATCGTGCGCCGAAGGCGCCGCCACGGCGTTGGCTACCAGCGGCAACGCCGCGAGCAGTACCAAAAGGCCACGTCGCAAGGTAGAGATCATTTAACAGTTCCTCATTTAGCTTCTTTGCTAACGGTATTGAGCAGGAATTTACCGATCAGGTCTTCGAGCACCAGAGATGACTGCGTGTCATGGATGGTTCCACCATCCTTGAGCAGGGCATCTTCCCCGCCCACGCTGATACCGATGTACTTCTCGCCCAACAGGCCAGCGGTCAGGATAGATGCAGTAGAGTCCGCCGGCAGATTATCGATGCGTTTTTCCAGCTGCATGGTCACCCGACCGGTGAAACTGTCGCGATCCAGATCGATGGCCGTGACCTTGCCGATGGTCACACCGGCCATGGTCACCTTTGCTCTGACCGTCAAACCGGCGATATTGTCGAAGTAGGCGTAAAGTTTATAGGTGTCGGTGCTCGGGCTCGGGGACAGGCCACTGACCCGCAACGCCAACAAGAGCAAAGCCAGGATGCCAGCCAGCAAGAAAAGGCCGACACCGATTTCCAGGGTGCGGTTTTGCATCAGAAATCTCCAAACATCAAGGCGGTCAGAATAAAGTCCAGGCCGAGCACTGCCAACGAGGCATATACAACGGTCTTGGTAGTGGCACGACTGATCCCCTCGGAAGTGGGTTCACAGTCATAGCCTTGGAATACGGCGATCCAGGTCACGACAAAGGCAAAGACGATACTTTTGATGATGCCGTTGAGCACATCCTCGGAGAACGTCACGCTGTTCTGCATATTCGACCAGTAGGAACCTTCATAGACCCCCAGCCAGTCGACAGCTACCCACGAGCCGCCCCAGATGCCCACCACGCTGAAAATCATCGCCAGCACCGGCAGGGAAATGAAACCGGCCCACAAGCGCGGCGCGATGATGTACTTGAGCGGGTCGACCCCGATCATTTCCAGGCTGGACAGCTGCTCGGTGGACTTCATGTTGCCGATTTCGGCGGTCAACGCCGAACCGGCGCGCCCGGCAAACAGCAACGCGGTCACTACCGGCCCCAGTTCACGCAGCAGCGTCAGTGCAACCATCTGCCCGACAGCCTGCTCCGAACCATAGCTGGAAAGAATATTGAAGCCCTGCAGCGCCAGCACCATGCCGATGAACACCCCGGAGACCACGATGATCACCAGGGACATCACGCCCACCGAATGCAGTTGCTTGACCAGCAGCCCGAAGCCGCCACCGATACCGCCCCGGCCGAGCAAGGCATGGAACAGGAACAGGCTCGAACGCCCGAACACCGCCAGCACATCGATGCCGGCCTGACCGAAGCGGCGCACGCGTTCTATCAATGAAATTCTGCGCATCAGCGCTTCCCCAGAAGATCTGCGCGGTAATCCGTCGCTGGAAAGTGGTACGGGACCGGGCCGTCGGGCTCGCCAGTCATGAACTGACGAATGCGTGGTTCATCCGAATTCATCAGCTCGTCCGGCGTGCCCTGCCCCAGCACCTGACCATCGCCTACTACATAAATGTAATCGGCAATGCTCGCGGTCTCGGCCAGGTCATGGGATACCACGATGCTGGTAATGCCCAGCGCATCGTTGAGCAAACGGATCAGGCGCACCAGAACGCCCATTGCGATGGGATCCTGGCCGACAAAGGGCTCGTCGTACATGAGGATCTGTGGATCGAGCGCAATCGCCCGGGCCAGCGCAACACGACGCTTCATGCCGCCGGAAAGCTCGTCAGGCATCAGTTCGATGGCGCCACGCAAGCCCACAGCCTGCAGTTTGAGCAGGACAATGTCGCGGATCATTTCTTCCGGCAGTTGCGTGTGGACCCGCAGCGGAAAAGCGACGTTTTCGAAGACATCGAGGTCGGTAAACAGTGCGCCACTCTGAAACAGCACGCCCATATGCTTACGCGCATCGAACAGGTCACTGCGCGACAGCTTTGGCAGGTTCTGGCCATTGACCCAGACTTCGCCCCCCGTGGGCCGCAACTGGGCGCCCATCAGACGCAAAAGCGTGGTCTTGCCACACCCGGAAGGCCCCATGATGCCGGTGACCTTGCCGCGCGGGATACGGATATCGACATTATTGAAAATGCTGCGCGCACCGCGCTTGAAGGACAGTCCCTTCAGCTCGACCGCGTAGGCGTTATCGGCACTCATCTAAACTCCTTGCGATGCAGCCTCTCACTCGGACGCCTGGCTTTCTGACGAAAGCACATACCTCCCGGGCAGGCCGAACTGGCGGCGAACTATATCACTGCAAAGGCTGCGCGCCCAAGGCCAAAGCCGGGTCATGTTTAACTGCATGACAGGTTAAAAGCCCGATTTAGAAGGTTTCCGGTAACAGGGAATGACAACGCGCGACGAACTTGCGTGAGGGATTCGATCATAACCGCTATAATCGCCGCCTTTTCATCAGGCTATACGATTTCTGACATGAGCCAATCCAGCGACCTGATTCAATCAGCACAACGTACCATCCGCCTCGAAGTAGAAGCCGTGCAAGGCCTGCTACCCCATATCGACGCAGATTTCGTACGCGCTTGCGAGATGATTCTGGCCAGCAAAGGCCGCGTGGTCGTGGTCGGCATGGGCAAATCGGGGCACATCGGCAACAAGATCGCCGCGACCCTGGCCAGCACCGGCACCACGGCCTTTTTTGTGCACCCGGCTGAAGCCAGCCACGGTGACATGGGCATGATTACCCGCGACGACATCATTCTGGCGCTTTCAAATTCCGGCTCCACCAATGAAATCGTGACCCTGCTGCCGCTGATCAAGCGCCTGGGCATTCAGTTGATCAGCATGACCGGCAACCCTGACTCGCCGCTGTCCAAGGCCGCCGAGGTCAACCTGAATGTTCACGTCGAACACGAAGCCTGTCCGCTGAACCTGGCCCCCACCTCGTCGACCACCGCCGCGCTGGTCATGGGTGACGCCCTGGCAGTCGCGCTGCTGGAAGCACGTGGTTTTACCGCCGAAGATTTCGCCTTTTCCCATCCGGGCGGCGCCCTGGGCCGACGCCTGCTGCTGAAAGTGGAAAATGTCATGCACGCAGGCCAGGAACTGCCGCAGGTCCAGCGCGGCACCCTGCTCAAGGACGCCCTGATGGAAATGACCCGCAAGGGCCTGGGCATGACCGTTGTTCTGGAAGCCGACGGCAAACTGGCCGGAATCTTCACCGACGGTGATTTGCGTCGCACGCTGGACCGTAGCATCGATATCCACAGCGCAGTCATCGACCAGGTCATGACAGCCCATGGCAAGACCGCTCGCGCCGAAATGCTCGCCGCCGAAGCGCTGAAAATCATGGAAGACCATAAAATCAACGCATTGGTCGTGGTCGACAGCGAAGACCGCCCGGTCGGCGCCCTGAACATGCACGACTTGCTGCGTGCAGGAGTAATGTAATGAGTGCGGACCTGCTGCAACGCGGCAAACAGATCAAGCTGGCGGTGTTCGATGTCGATGGCGTGCTGACCGATGGCCGCCTGTACTTCCTCGAAGACGGCAGCGAATTCAAGACGTTCAACACCCTCGACGGCCAGGGCATCAAGATGCTGATGGCCGCCGGCGTGCAGACAGCCATCATCAGTGGCCGCAAGACCCCGGTGGTCGAGCGGCGGGCAAAAAACCTCGGTATCCCTCATCTGTATCAGGGGCGTGAAGACAAACTGGTGGTGCTGGACGAACTGTTGGCCCAACTCAACCTAAGCTATGAACAGGTGGCCTACCTCGGTGACGACCTGCCGGACCTGCCGGTGATTCGTCGCGTCGGTCTGGGCATGGCGGTGGCCAATGCCGCCAGTTTTGTACGCGAACACGCCCACGGCATCACCCTCGCCCGCGGCGGCGAAGGCGCCGCTCGCGAATTCTGCGAATTGATCCTGCGTGCCCAGGACCGCCTCGATGCGGCCAATGCGGCGTACCTGTGAGCCCACTATGCTGAGCAAAAAGTTTCGCAACACCCTGATGTTCAGTTGCATCGCAGCTATATTCGCTGCGGTTGGCTACTGGAACATCAGCCCGGAACGCTTTCTCGACAAGCCGGTAACGCCGGTCGATGAAAATATGATCGACTATTACGCCATCAACGCCCACAGCGTGCAGTACCTGCCGGACGGCAAGCTGCAATATGATCTGGTGTCCGACAAGGTCGAGCATCTGAAAGCGACCGAAGTGACATTGCTGACCAACCCCGACCTGAACGTGTTCCGCGGCACTGAATACCCGTGGCACGTCCAGAGCTTGCGTGGCGAGGTCAACCCTGACGGCACGCAGGTCGAGCTGATCGATGACGTGCGCATCACGCGCTTCGACGAGAAAAACCGCAAGACCCTGATCACCAGCACCCGCATGACCGTGTTTCCGCAGCAGCAATATGCGCAGACCGAGCAAGACGTTAGAATCGACGGCGCTGGCGGTGTATCGACTGGCAAGGGAATGAAAGCGTATTTGAAAGAAAGCAGGATACACCTGCTATCGAACGTAAGAGGACAGTATGAGGCTCGTTAAAACCCTCCCGATTTTGCTCAGTCTGGGCGCAGCACTGGGAAGCGTGAGCGCCTGGGCTCTGCCGGAAGATCAACAGCAGCCTATCCGCATTCAGGCCGACGATGCCCAACTGGACGACAAGCAAGGTATTGCCACCTACAAGGGTGACGTGATCATCACCCAAGGTTCGATGAAGGTGACCGGCAACACCGTCACCATCACCCGCACTCCGACCGGCGACATCGACGTAGTGACCTCGGTGGGCAATCTGGCGTACTTCGAGCAACTGCAAACCGCTGGCGATTCCAAACCCGTTCAGGGCTGGGGCGTGACAATCCAGTATCACGCTACACAAAACCGGGTCGTGCTGATTGACAAGGCAAAAGTTGTCGACAAGGACAACAACGTCACCCAAGGCGAGAAAATTGTCTACGACACAGTCAAGAAGCTGGCCAGCGCCGGGCGCGCCACAGGCAGCAAGGTGACCGAGTCGCGTCCGCGTATCGACATGGTGATCCAGCCCAAGAAGAAAACCGACGAGAAAAAGGCCCAGTAATGGCAACTCTGAAAGCTCAGCATCTGGCCAAGAGCTACAAGAGCCGCCAGGTCGTGCGTGATGTCAGCCTGTCCATCGACAGCGGCCAGATCGTCGGCCTGCTTGGCCCGAACGGCGCAGGCAAGACAACCTGTTTCTACATGATCGTCGGTCTGGTGCAGGCCGACCAGGGCCGAGTCCTGATCGATGACCTGGACGTCAGCCACCAACCAATGCACGGCCGCGCAAAGGCTGGCATCGGCTACCTGCCGCAAGAAGCATCGATCTTCCGCAAACTGTCGGTGGCCGACAACATCATGGCCATCCTCGAGACCCGCAAGGAACTCGACAAGGCCGGTCGGCGCAAGGAACTGGAAAGCCTGCTGCAGGAGTTCCACATCAGCCACATCCGCGACAACCTCGGCATGAGCCTGTCCGGCGGTGAGCGCCGTCGCGTGGAAATCGCCCGCGCCCTGGCCACCAACCCGAAATTCATTCTCCTCGACGAACCCTTCGCCGGCGTGGACCCGATTTCGGTCGGGGACATCAAGCAGATCATTCACCACCTCAAGGCCAAAGGCATTGGCGTGCTGATCACGGACCACAACGTTCGTGAAACCCTGGATATCTGTGAAACCGCCTATATCGTCAATGACGGTCAACTGATTGCCGAAGGTGATGCCGAGACCATCCTGGCCAACCAACTGGTCAAGGAAGTGTATCTGGGCCATGAGTTCCGCCTGTAAGCGCTGAGTCGTGCCCAGGCAGCTGCCTGGGCACTTGAACCGCGATACACCAGCGTTTCTTGTGAACAAGCGGGTTCAACCCTCGACAAGGGCAATACAGCAACACAATTTAATAGTTTTTTATTGTTACAGCGGTCTAGGCAAATCCTTCAGTTTCAGGCATATAATTTGCTTAAGTTTGGCGCCCCGGCGCCCTGTAGTGGATGGCGCATGTGCGCCGGCGAATAAGGTGTTAAGCCCCTGCCATGAAACCATCGCTAGTCTTGAGAATGGGCCAGCAGCTGACGATGACACCGCAGCTGCAACAGGCCATCCGCCTGCTCCAATTGTCGACCCTGGACCTGCAACAGGAAATCCAGGAGGCCCTGGAGTCCAATCCGATGCTCGAACGCCAGGAAGAAGGCGACGACTTCGACAATTCCGACCCCATGGCCGACAACGTCGAACAAAAGTCCAACACCGACATCCAGGAACCCTCCTACCAGGAAAGCGCCCCGACGGTCGACAACCTCGATGAGGGTGACTGGAACGAGCGCATCCCCAACGAACTCCCCGTCGACACCGCGTGGGAAGACGTTTACCAGACCAGCGCCAGCAGCCTGCCCAGCAATGACGATGACGAGTGGGACTTCACCACCCGGACCTCGGCCGGTGAAAGCCTGCAAAGCCACTTGCTGTGGCAACTGAACCTGGCGCCGATGTCCGACACCGATCGCCTGATCGCTGTGACCCTGATCGACTGCATCAACAATCAGGGCTATCTGGACGAAACCCTCGAGGAAATCCTCGAAGCCTTCGACCCGGAACTGGACATCGAACTGGACGAGATCGAAGCCGTCCTGCACCGCATCCAGCAATTCGAGCCCGCCGGCATAGGCGCCCGCAACCTGGGCGAATGCCTGCTGCTGCAACTGCGCCAGTTGCCCGCCAAGACCCCCTGGTTGGCCGAGGCCAAGCGCCTGGTCACCGATTACATCGACCTGCTTGGCAGCCGCGACTACAGCCAGTTGATGCGCCGCATGAAGCTCAAGGAAGATGAGCTGCGTCAGGTCATAGAGCTGGTCCAGAGCCTCAACCCGCGCCCGGGCTCGCAGATCGAGTCCACCGAAGCCGAGTACGTCGTTCCTGACGTTATCGTGCGCAAGGACAACGAGCGCTGGCTGGTTGAGCTGAATCAGGAGTCGGTGCCACGGCTGCGGGTCAACGCCCAGTACGCCGGATTCGTGCGCCGTGCCGATACCAGCGCCGACAACACCTTCATGCGTAATCAGTTGCAAGAGGCCCGCTGGTTCATCAAGAGCCTGCAAAGCCGCAACGAAACCCTGATGAAGGTTGCCACCCAGATCGTAGAGCATCAGCGCGGGTTCCTCGAATATGGCGACGAAGCCATGAAGCCGCTGGTCCTGCATGACATCGCCGAAGCGGTCGGCATGCATGAGTCGACGATTTCACGGGTAACCACCCAGAAGTTCATGCACACCCCCCGGGGTATTTATGAACTGAAATACTTTTTCTCCAGTCACGTAAGCACCTCCGAAGGCGGCGAATGCTCGTCCACGGCGATCCGCGCGATCATCAAAAAACTGGTTGCCGCGGAAAATCAGAAAAAGCCGTTGAGTGACAGCAAGATCGCTGGTTTACTGGAGGCACAAGGCATTCAGGTGGCTCGCCGCACCGTCGCCAAGTACCGCGAATCTCTGGGGATCGCGCCTTCGAGCGAACGTAAGCGGTTGATGTAGGGCCACGCCACAGCGTTCCAGTGGTAGATCATTTGATCTACCGCTTTAAGCACTGGCAACGAAGGAGAAGCTGTATGCAAGTCAACATCAGTGGACACCAACTGGAAGTGACCGAACCTCTTCGCACCTACATCGGCGAAAAACTCGAACGATTGGAGCGACATTTCGACAAGATCACCAACGTACAGGTCACGATGACCGTCGAAAAGCTGAAGCAGAAAATCGAAGCCACGCTGCATATTCCCGGGAATGAAGTGGTCGCTAACGCGGAACATACTGATATGTACGCCGCGATCGACGCACTCACCGACAAGCTGGATAAACAACTCAAAAAGCATAAGGAAAAGACCCAGAGCCTCCTCCAGGGCGCAACCGGTCGTTAACACTCCCAACCCATGATCCGACTTGAAAGTATCCTGACCCCCGGCCGTTCCCTGGTGAACGTGCCGGGTGGCAGTAAAAAGAAAGCCCTCGAACAAATTGCCAACCTGATCGCCCGCGAAGTGCCGGCTCTGGAGATGCAAGATGTCTTCGAGGCGCTGATTGCTCGTGAAAAACTCGGCTCCACCGGTTTTGGCAACGGCATCGCTATTCCACATTGCCGCCTCAAGGGCTGTGTTGCGCCCATCAGTGCATTGATGCACCTGGACGCCCCTATCGATTTCGACGCCATCGACGGCGCACCGGTTGACCTGCTGTTCGTACTGCTGGTCCCGGAAGCCGCCACCGATGCGCACCTTGAGCTGCTGCGACAGATCGCCAGCATGCTCGACCGCAAGGAAGTTCGCGAAAAACTGCGTAGTGCTGCAAGTAATGAAGCCCTGTATCAGGTTGTCCTGGACGAGCAAAACGGTCAGTAATCATGCGCTTGATCATCGTCAGTGGCCGTTCCGGCTCAGGTAAAAGTACCGCCCTCAATGTTCTTGAGGACAACGGCTACTACTGCATCGACAACCTGCCTGCCGGTCTGCTCCCGGAACTGGCCGAACGAGCGTTGATTCATACCGAACTAATGCAGCCGCTGGTCGCCGTTTCCATTGACGCCCGCAACCTGCCCAGTCACCTGTCAAGATTCCCCGACCTGCTCGAGGAAGTCCGCAGCCGCCACATCCAGTGCGATGTCCTGTACTTGGATGCCGACGAAGAAACCCTGCTCAAGCGCTTCTCGGAAACCCGCCGACGGCACCCCCTGAGCAACGCCAACCGTTCGCTGGCCGAAGCCATCAGCGTCGAGAGCGTCCTGCTCGGGCCGATTGCCGACCTCGCCGATCTCAAGATCAACACCACCAGCCTGAACCTGTACCAACTGCGCGACGCCATCAAGCTGCGCCTGTTGAATCAGCCGGAACCCGGCACTGCATTCCTGGTGGAGTCCTTCGGATTCAAGCGCGGCATGCCGGTGGACGCCGACCTGGTGTTCGATGTGCGTTGCCTGCCCAACCCTTACTGGAAACCGGAATTGCGCGAGCAGTCCGGGCTCGACCAACCGGTTGCCGAATATCTGGCGGCACAGCCGGATGTCGAAGAGATGTTCCAGGACATTTCCACATACCTGCTAAAGTGGCTGCCTCGTTTTGCCGCCAGCAACCGCGCATACGTCACCATTGCCATTGGATGCACTGGCGGACATCACCGCTCCGTCTATCTGACCGAGCGTCTGGGGCAGGTGCTGCAAAAATCACTGAAGAACGTCCAGGTTCGCCACCGCGACCTCAGCTAAAGGATTCACACCGCGATGCCTGCTCTGGAAATCGAAATCATCAACAAGCTGGGCCTGCATGCCCGCGCTTCTGCAAAATTCGTTGGGGTGGCAGGTCAGTTCCCGTGCCAGATCCGCGCCGGTCGCACGCCGGAATCAATGGTCGATGGCAAAAGCATCATGGCGATGATGATGCTGGCCGCCGGCAAAGGCACCACGATCCACTTGAGTACAGAAGGCGAGCAGGAACAGGAAGCGCTGGATGCGCTGGTGGCGTTGATCAACAACTTCTTTGACGAAGGCGAGTAACACTCCGACGGGGGCGCTTTTGTGGCGAGGGGGCTTGCCCCCGTTGGGTCGCGAAGCGGCCCCATACCCTGTCATCGCAATGCACCAGATACACCGCGCTTGCTGATTTTTACCACTGCTGCGCAGCCGAACGGGGCGATGCGGCGTTCCGACAAGCCCCCTCGCCACAAATCAAGCCAGCGCCGTATCCATCACCATCATCAAACAAAACCCCATCAGCAGCCCAAGGCTGGCAAGTTTGTCGTGACCATTGCGGCGCGACTCCGGTATGACTTCGTGGGTTACCACCAGCAACATCGCCCCCGCCGCCAGCGCCAGGCCCAAAGGCAGCAGCAGCTCAGCCAGACTCACCAGCCAGGCGCACAACAGCGCGAACACCGGTTCGACCACCCCTGATGCGGCACCGATCAGGAACGCCTTGCCCCGGGACATCCCTGCCCCGGCCAGCACCAACGCGATCACCAGTCCTTCCGGCACATCCTGCAAGGCAATGCCCATCGCCAGGCTGTCGGCATCAGGCATGCCGCCACCGGCGGAAACACCGACCGCCATACCTTCGGGAATGTTGTGGGCAATGATCGCAAACACAAACAACCAGATGCGCGGAGGAATGACCGGTCGCTCCAGGGTGCCAACCAACATTTCCGGGCTGGCACCAGAGACCTTCCGATCCACAAGGAACAACCCGAACGCGCCGAGCATAATGCCGAAGCTGATCAGCCCACTGGATGCCCAGGGTGACAAGCCAAGCCCTTCGGCGGCAGAGATGCCTGGAACGATCAACGAAAATGCCGTTGCTGCGAGCATGACGCCGGCGCCAAAGCCAAGCAAAGTGTCGCTGAGCATCTGCGGCATCCGCCGAATCACCAACACCGGCACCGCTCCCAGCGCGGTACCCAGAGCGCAGAGCGCACCGCCCTGCAATGCACGCAGTAACTTCGGCTCAAGGTCGAGCCATGCCAGCCCATGGGCAACCAATAGGCTCATTCCCGCCAGTAATAACAGCGATCCAAACGCGTAACGAAACATCCGCCCACTTCCGATCGCCAGTGTTTCAGTGCCCATAGCCAAGCCTTGGATTGTTTTTATCGGGGACTTAAACCAGCGCGGCCTGATAGCGCGCAGCGACTTCCGGCCAATTGATCACGTTGTAGAACGCGCTGATGTATTCCGGACGACGGTTCTGATAGCGCAGGTAATAGGCGTGCTCCCAGACGTCGAGACCCAGAATCGGTGTATTGCCGTTCATTAACGGGCTGTCCTGGTTACCGCTGCTTTCCACCACCAGGGTCTTTTGCGGGGTCACGCTCAGCCAGGCCCAGCCACTGCCGAAGCGGGTCAGTGCGGCCTTGGTGAACGTCTCCTTGAAGCTGTCGAGACCACCCAATTGTTCATCGATAGCCTTGGCCAGCCCCCCTTCGGGATTGCCACCGCCACCGGGCGCCATGACTTCCCAGAACAATGAATGGTTGGCGTGGCCGCCCCCTTGGTTGATCACCGCCGCGCGCAGCTTTTCCGGCAGTTGCTGAACGACGGAAACCAGCTTCTCCACCGGCCACTCGGCATACTCGGTGCCCTCGACGGCCGCGTTGAGGTTGTTGATGTAGGTCTGGTGATGCTTGGTGTAGTGGATCTCCATGGTCTGCGCATCGATGTGCGGCTCCAGGGCGTCGTAGGCGTACGGCAAGGCAGGCAAGGTAAAAGCCATGTTCAATGGACTCCATGATGATGAGGCGCAGGCGAAGCGACATCGATGTGCAGCAGTCGATGGGTACGCGGATATTCGCCGTGTTCACTGATGAAATTCAGCAACTCGACGTAAGTCTTGCTGCTCTGGCGCAACGCGGCTTCACGCAAGGCCCGTGGCAGTCGTGGGTCCTGCATGGTCTGCAACAGCCGTTGATGGACAGCGCACAGGTATTCGGCGCTCTCCTCCGGCTGGTTCAAACGCAAGTGCAGGTCCGCCAGGTTGTGATGGGAAATCACGCAGGCCGCCACCGCTTCGTCGGCATCCACCCAGCGCTCGTACAGCACCTGGGCCAGGGCCAATGCCTGCAGGTACGCCTCGCGGGCATCAACCAGTTCACCCAGCATGAAAAAGCGATTGGCTCTTTCGATCGTGCGTTTCCAGTGCTCCATGGTGCGCCTCCAAAGCGGTAGCGGGGCTTACACGCCGCCCGCGGTGAGTTTTTCCGGGTTGAGCAATTCTTCCAGCTGGCCGCGCGAAAGATCGGTGTGCTCCAGCGCGACGTCAATCACCGGTCGGCCTTGTTGATAAGCCTTCTTGGCAATCTCGGCAGCCTTCTGGTAACCGATGATCGGGTTGAGCGCGGTAACCAGAATCGGGTTGCGTGACAACGCTTCCTTGATCCGGCTTTCGTTGACCTTGAAGCTGGCAATGGCCTTGTCCCCCAGCAGGCGGCTGGAGTTGGCCAGCAACTCGATACTGCTCAGCAGGTTCTGGGCGATGATCGGCAGCATCACGTTCAGCTCAAAGTTGCCCGACTGACCGGCGATGGTGATCACGCTATCGTTGCCAATGACCTGAGCCGCGACCATCGCGGTCGCCTCGGGAATGACCGGGTTAACCTTACCCGGCATGATCGAGGAGCCCGGTTGCAGGGCTTCCAGTTCGATTTCGCCAAGGCCGGCCAACGGGCCGGAGTTCATCCAGCGCAGGTCGTTGGCAATTTTCATCAGCGATACGGCGGTGGCTTTCAGTTGCCCGGAAACCGCGACAGCGGTGTCCTGGGAACCGATCAGCGCGAACAGGTCCTTGCCCGGCTGGAACTCAACCTGGGTCAATTTGCTTAGCTGCTGGCTGAAACGCGCCGCGAACTCGGGGTGGGCGTTGACACCCGTGCCCACCGCCGTGCCACCCTGGGCCAGGGATTGCAGGCTTGGCTGCAAGTCCTGCAGATGGCCGATGTTGGCCTTGAGCTGCTGCGCCCAACCATTGAGCACCTGGCTCATGCGCACCGGCATGGCGTCCATCAGGTGAGTGCGCCCGGTCTTGACGTGGTGATGAACCTGTTCGGCCTTGCGCTCGATGACCTGCACCAGATGCGCCAGCGCCGGCAGCAATTGCTCATGCAACGCCAGCGCCGCACTGACGTGGATGGTGGTCGGGATGATGTCGTTGCTGCTCTGCCCGCAGTTGACGTGATCGTTGGGGTTCACCACCTCGCCGAGCAAGCGACTGGCCAGCGTGGCGATCACTTCGTTGGCGTTCATGTTGGAGCTGGTGCCGGAACCGGTCTGGAAGACATCCACCGGGAAATGCTGCATGAAATCGCCTTCCAGCAGGCCCTGGGCCGCGTCGACGATGGCTTTGCCCTGGGCTTCGCTGATCTGCTTGAGCTCGACGTTGGCGCGTGCCGCTGCCGCCTTGGCGAGGATCAACGCGCGAATGAACTGAACCGGCATCGGTTTGCCGCTGATCGGGAAGTTATCCACCGCACGTTGCGTCTGTGCGCCGTAGAGGGCTTCTTCCGGGACCTGAAGCTCGCCCATGCTGTCGCGCTCAATACGTGTCTTGGTCATCTGTAAATCCTTGCACCAGTTCAATTAATGGAATCGAGGGCTGCAACTCGCAGGTCGCGAGCTGCCAGGTGTAACTCTGCCAGCGCCTAAGGCGGCATTTGCACAACGAGAGGCGTTCGAGTTCGCGCAGTGGGCGCCACGCCTGGTCGAGGCAGTGGGTGCGCCAGTGCCACGGCAGCGCGACATCGGCGGCGGTATCGAGCAGTAGACGGAAGGATGTTTCGGCGACGGTCCAGGGAGAGGTTGCCGTGCAAGCTGCCAAATACCGGCCTTCGGCCAGGTAGTGGTCGATCAGGCGAGGCTCGTCGGGATTCATCGCGCAACGGATCTGGCGACTCATCCAGCGCCAGCTTTCGAGGTAAGGATGCTCGTGCAAGGCAGAACTCATGATCCGGGGCTCATTCGGTAATGAGATTTATTATTAAATGATAATGAGAAACAAAACAAGCTATGTAGGAGCCCGGCTTGCCGGCGATGGCGGCTTTGGAATCGCCATCGCCGGCGAGCCGGGCTCCTACAGGGATCGTGTAGACCCAATAAAAAAGGCGCGTCACCCAATGGGTGGCGCGCCTTTTGGTGAAGCGGCCGAGGCTTAGCTGCCCGCCACCGTCATCCGTTCGATCAGCACCGAACCGGTGCGAATGTTGCTGCGCAACTCCAGATCGTTACCCACGGCAACGATCTGCTTGAACATGTCGCGCATGTTGCCGGCGATAGTCACTTCCTGCACCGCGAACTGGATTTCGCCGTTCTCGACCCAGTAACCCGCCGCGCCTCGGGAGTAATCGCCGGTGACCATGTTCAGTCCCTGCCCCATCAACTCGGTGACCAACAGCCCGCGTCCCATGCGCCGCAGCAAGGCCGCCTGATCCTCATCGCCATGGGTGACGAACAGGTTGTGCACGCCGCCGGCGTTGGCGGTGCTCGGCATGCCGAGCTTGCGGCCGGAGTAAGTGCCAAGGATGTACGAGACCAGTTCGCCTTTTTCGACGAACGGTTTGGCATAAGTTGCCAAACCATCACCATCGAACGCTGCGCTGCCCATGGCTCGCATCAGATGCGGACGCTCGTCGATGGTCAGCCACTCCGGAAACAGCTTCTGACCGAGAGTACCCTCAAGGAACGAAGACTTGCGATACAGGCTGCCACCGGAAATCGCCGACAGGAAACTGCCGAACAGGCCACCCGCCAACTCTGCGGAAAACAATACCGGCACCTCGCAGGTCGGTACCGGACGCGCGCCCAGACGGCTCGCCGCCCGTTGCGCGGCACGCTGGCCGATGCTGACCGGATCGGCCAGCAGATTGCCCTGCCGATTCACGTCGTACCAGTAATCACGCTGCATCTGGCCGTCCGCTTCGGCGATCATCACGCAGCTCAAGCTGTGCCGGGTCGATGCGTAACCACCGATAAACCCGTGGCTATTGCCATAAACACGGCAGCCTTGGTGAGTGCTGAGGGTCGTGCCGTCGGCGTTTTTGATCCGAGCGTCAGCATCGAAGGCCGCCGCTTCACAGATCAAGGCTTTTTCGATGGCCTGTTCCGGGGTGATGTCCCATTCGTGGAAAAGATCGAACTCCTGTAGGTCCCTGGCCATCAGCGCGGCATCCGCCAGGCCCGAGGCTTCGTCTTCCGAAGTGTGCTTGGCGATGGCCAGTGCAGCGGCAACCGTTTCGCGAATCGCCTCCGGACCACTGGCCGAGGTGCTGGCCGAGCCTTTGCGCTGGCCGACGTACAAGGTGATGCCAAAACCCTGATCGCGGTTGAATTCAACAGTTTCGACTTCACGCTGGCGCACCGAAGTCGACAAGCCCTGCTCCAGTGACACCGCCACTTCACAGGCACTGGCCCCTTGGCGACTGGCTTCAGCGATGATCTGCTCGACTTGTTCCTGCAGTGCCGGCAACGCTTGTGGGCCGACGCTTTCAACTGCACTCATGCTGTTCTCCACTCAAATTCTGCTTTCGGTGACGGTCATCGAGCGACCGGGCCGGACAAGCGGCCCCCGACTGGTTATCATGGCGGCGTTTCTTAGCGGACTGCCACCATGGTTGATTCTTACGACGACTCCCTCGATACGGGAGAAAAAAGCAAATCCCAGGTCAAACGCGAGCTGCATGCTCTGGTTGACCTGGGCGAGCGCCTTACAACACTCAAGCCTGACTTGCTGGCAAAACTGCCCTTGACCGACGGAATGCGTCGGGCTCTGGCCGATGCGCCCAAGCACACCGCGAACATCGCGCGTAAACGGCACCTTCAGTTCATCGGCAAACTGATGCGCGATCAGGACACTGCCGCCATTCTGGTTCTGCTCGATCAACTCGATGCCTCCACCCGTCAATACAACGAACGCTTCCATAACCTGGAGCGCTGGCGCGATCGTCTGATCGCCGGCGACGATGCCGTTCTGGAAAAGTTCGTCGTCGACTACCCGGACGCGGACCGCCAGCAATTGCGTTCCCTGATCCGTCAGGCCCAGCATGAGCTTGCGCAAAACAAGCCTCCTGCTTCCAGCCGTAAAATCTTCAAGTACATCCGTGAGCTGGACGAGACTCAACGCGGTCTGCGTTAATTCTCGAATCGGGTGAGCTGCCTCGCAGCTCACCCGCAGCCTCACTTCTTACGAACCCGTGCCACCCACGGTGATCGCATCAATCTTCAGCGTTGGCTGGCCGACACCCACCGGCACCGACTGCCCATCCTTGCCACATGTGCCCACGCCACTGTCCAGCGACAGGTCGTTACCGACCATCGACACTTTGCTCATGGCTTCCGGCCCATTGCCGATCAGCGTTGCACCTTTGACCGGCGCAGTGATCTTGCCGTCCTCGATCAGGTAGGCCTCGCTGGTGGAGAACACGAACTTGCCACTGGTGATGTCCACCTGACCGCCACCCAGGTTGGCGCAGTAGATGCCGCGTTTTACCGAGGCGATGATTTCCGCCGGATCGCTTTCGCCGGCGAGCATGTAGGTGTTGGTCATGCGCGGCATCGGCAGGTGCGCGTAGGATTCGCGACGACCGTTACCAGTGCGCGCCACGCCCATCAGGCGGGCGTTGAGCTTGTCCTGCATGTAGCCCTTGAGCACGCCGTTTTCGATCAGCGTGGTGCACTCGGTCGGCGTGCCTTCGTCATCGACGCTCAATGAGCCGCGACGACCGGCCAGGGTGCCGTCATCGACAATGGTGCACAACTTCGACGCAACCCTCTCGCCCATGCGACCGCTGTAGGCCGAACTGCCCTTGCGGTTGAAGTCGCCCTCCAGACCATGACCGACGGCTTCGTGCAGCAGCACCCCCGACCAACCGGAACCGAGTACCACCGGCAAAGTACCGGCCGGTGCCGGAATGGCTTCGAGGTTGACCAGCGCCTGACGCAACGCTTCACGGGCATAGCCCATTGCGCGGTCTTCGCCGAGGAAATAACGGTAATCGGTCCGCCCGCCACCACCATGACCGCCGCGTTCGCGGCGACCGTTCTGCTCGACGATCACGCTGACGTTGAACCGCACCAGCGGCCGCACATCCGCCGCCAGACCGCCGTCGGTGGAAGCCACCAGAATCCGCTCCCAGACACCGGCCATGCTCACGGTGACTTGCTGGATGCGTGGGTCGAGGGCGCGGGTCGCGGCGTCGACTCGCTTGAGCAAATCGACTTTCTCGGCACGGGTCAGCACTTCCAGCGGATTGTCCGGTGCATACAACTGCGCAACATCCTGGCTGGTGAACGCCTGCACGGTGCCGTGTTGCCCGGCCCGGGAAATCGAACGGGCGGCACGCGCCGCCGCGCCCAAGGCTTCAAGGGTGATGGCATTGCTGTAGGCAAAACCGGTTTTTTCGCCTGATTGCGCGCGCACGCCCACACCTTGGTCAAGGTTGAAGCTGCCTTCCTTGACGATGCCGTCTTCCAGCGCCCAGGACTCGGAGATCTGCCCCTGGAAATACAGGTCGGCCGCATCGATGCCCGGCCCGGCCAGATCGCCGAGCACGCCTTGCAGGCTCTCGATCGTGACGCCACCGGGCGCCAGCAGGTGTTCACTGACTGAGGACAACAACTCGCTCATATGCTTTACGCCTTAAATTCGTCGTTCTGATGCAGGTCGCTGAGCGCCCTGCGAGAAAAAGCGCCGGTGACTGGACACCGGCATCCGCGCCCGGATGGACGCCTGTTCGCTGCTGTCGCGTTCGGCCAGCAGCACGGCCTCGCCTTGATCCTGTTGCGCCAGCACACGCCCCCAGGGGTCGACGATGGCGGCATGGCCAAAGGTTTCCCGTGGCCCCGGATGCGTCCCGCCCTGGGCAGCCGCGAGCACGTAACACTGGGTCTCGATGGCCCGCGCACGAATCAGCACATCCCAGTGCGCCGCGCCGGTCACCGCCGTGAAGGCCGAAGGGGCGGTAATCAGTTCCGCGCCGGCAGCGCGCAGTTCGCTGTACAGCTCGGGAAAGCGCAGGTCATAGCAGACTGTCAGCCCGACCCGGCCGACCGGTGTGTCCGCTACGACCACCCCGCTGCCATAAGCATAGTCATCGGATTCACGATAACGGCCACGATTGTCCGCCACGTCGACGTCGAACAGGTGCAGCTTGTCGTAGCGCGCCACCGTTTCGCCCTGGTCATCGACCAGCAACGAGCAGGCATGCGCCTTGGCCGTCGGCTGATCCACCGGCGGCAACGGCAATGTGCCGGCCACAATCCATAACCTGAGGTCGCGTGCGGTCTGTTTCAACCAGGGCAGGATCGGGCCTTCGCCCAGTGCTTCGGCGCGCCCGATGTCAGCAACGTCGCGTCGCCCCATGGCAGCGAAGTTTTCCGGCAAAACCGCCAGTTTCGCGCCACCGGTGGCCGCCTGTTCGAGCAACCGACGGGCCTGGGCCAGATTGGCCAGCACATCGCTCTGGCTGACCATTTGAATCACCGCTACAGACATGGCGCACTCCTGGAATCGTATGCGGCCATGCTACTCCATAGGCTTGCCGAGTGCCTTTTCAATAGGACCTCAAAAAGCCTTGTCGAAGGTGATTTTCGGTTCTTTCCACGGCCCCTTGACGGTGTACTTCACACTGGCAAAACGGGCGACCCGGTCACCGATAAGCTTGTCGATCAGGAACAGCGCCCCGCCGACCGCCGGTGCACCGACGATCAGTGCGGCAATCGGCAAGTTGTTGGTCACCGGCAAGGTCACCATCAGTTTCGCATCGATCTGATCGGCCACCATGTTGAGGGTGCCGTCGAGTTCGATAGTGCTCGACGGCCCCGTCAGCCGGATCGGCTCTCGGGTGACATACACGCCATTCGTCCCGACGAGCAACCCCTTGACCCGGTCATAACTCAGGCCTTTGCCGAACAGGTCGGAGAAATCCAGGCGCAGGCGCCGGCCAATGGAGTTGAAGTTGAGCAAACCAAACACTCGCAGTGCCTGGGCACTGCCTTCGACCTCGACGAACTGGCCCTGATTGAGCGTCGCATCGAGCGTGCCGGAGAAACGCTTGGTCGCCACCCAGGCCGGCGAGCCCGGCCAGCTGCCATCGACATCCATATAAAAGTCCTGGCTGGTGACGCTCGGCGCAAACCCCCAGCCCTTGAGCACATCCGCCAGGTTCTTGCCGCTGATGCGCCCCTTGTACCAACTGTTGCTGGCGCCGGGCACGCCTTCCCAGCCACCGCTACCCACCAACAACATGCCTTTGAGGCCCAGGTCCAGCGAGTTGAACACGATGCCTTTGGCCGTCGGACGAATCTTCAGCGACCAGCCCCCCACCAGATCCTGCCCCTGGAACAACTGATTGATGGTGATATCCATCGCGGGAATCTTCGTCGGGTCCACCGACGCCAGCGGATCCGGCGAGTTTTCATCGGCCTGCACGGCCGGGTCTGGTGCGGGCAGACGCACCGTTTGCAGATTGATCGTGATTGGCGTGGCCTTCGAATCGGGAAGGTTTGCACCGCCCTTAATCTGCTGGCTGTCGAGTTGCAGCGCCCAGGCGGAAGGCTTGCGCGTCACCTGGATCGAAGCCTGATCGAGCGTAGTGCCGATACCGCTGAGCTTGCCCACCTTGAAATCCGCGCCGCTGAGCAATTGCTTGGCGCTGCCGCCGGGGTCCTGTCCGGCGTATTTATCCACCAGATCCCTCCATGGGCCAACGTCCAGCTCCGATAGCACGCCCCGTATCCGCAGGCCTTTGGTGCCAGGCAACACGGCCTCGCCGCCACCGAGGACCAACTCCCCGCGACCGTCGGCGAAATTGCTGGCCGGGGCTGCGAACGTAAAACTCGCCAGGTCCCCGTAGTTGACCCAATAGCGCCGCTCGTCGCCCTGCAAGGTCATGCGAAACATCGTGTCGCGCCCGGTATCGGTGGTCATGCCGAACGGTGCAGGCAAATCGACGGCCACGCCCTTGAGGCTGGAATTGACCAGCAACTGGCTGTCGGCGCCATTCAGGGTCAGCTGCAGTTGATAAGGGATCACGCCGCTCACCGGCAGAGGCTGGGTCACCTGCAGCCAGTCCGTCAGCTTCTTGACCTCGACCTGGCCCGACGCGGTCACCCGGGTATTGAGTTTACCCGGGCTGCCATCGGCAAAAATCTGTGCGGTGACCGGTTTGTCGAACGCCCGTGCGCTGATGTTCTGCCCGCTCAGGCCTTTGCCGCTGTCGAAACGGAAGTCACCCTTGAGCTGAGTCAGTTCCAGCACGGGTTCGGCCAGTTTCAAGCGTGCCTTGGCGGTCTTGAAATCGACGAGGATCTTCGGCTCTTCGCCCTTTGCCAGGGGGATATCCAGCTTCAACTTGCCTTGCAGATCTCCCTCGCCTTCCCAACCGGCGAAGGTCGGCCCGGTGCCGATCGGCGCTTGCTGGAGGATTTTCAGGCCATCGCCCAAACCGCCGGCAAATCCACCATCGAGGAACAAATGAACGGTCTGCCCGGCCGGCACATGAGGAATGTTGACGTAAACATCGTTGACCTGGGTGTCGAGCAATTGGCCCTTGCTGGCCAGAACCCGCACGCCGCTGTCTTCGACAAACACATCGCCGCTGACCTTGCTGACATGGGGCCAGCCCGGCTGGAAGGCCAGTTCGGCATCGTGAACCTTGAAGTACAGGCTGATGCTGCGATCGACGTCCGCGGCACCGTGGTTGAGCGACCCTTGATACTGGAAGAAGCCTTGATCCACCGCGCCCTTGAGAATCGCGGTGCGCAGCCATTCGTCCAGCGCCGGACTGAGGACCGCCGGCAAGTACTTGGCCGTGTAACGACCGTCGCCGTCCACCAGGCCGACCCGCAGGTCCATGTAGTCTTCCTGGGTGTGATCGAAATGCAGGCGAATCAGGAAGTCGCCGGCAATCTTACCTTCCTCGCCCAGCACTTTCAGGTAAGGCGCGACCAAGGTGAAACTCTCTTTATCGAGCCTCCAGGTCAGCCGCGCATTGGCCTGAATGTACTGCCACGGCTTGGCGAAGATCGGGTCCAGGTGCAGCATGAAATCCTTGCTGTCCATGCGCAGTTCGCCGTGCCCCAGGTCACCGCTGATGCTGCCGCTGACATTTCGCGCCGCGGGGGCACCGTGATAGGCATCGAAGCCTACCTGGTCGAGGTTGGCGGCAAAGCCGAACTTGCTGTCGTCGGTGGCATTGGGACGGAAGTCGACCAGCACGTTACGCAGCCCCCCCGTGACTTTGAGCCGCTCGACGACCGTGGCAAAACCTTCTGGCAATGGCGCCAGCGCGTTGAGCAGCGGGGTCAGCGGAGTGAGATCAACCCGGTCGGCTTGCAGGTGCCAGAGTTCTAAGGATTTATCAGTGGCCGCGCTTTGCGTGAGCTGCAAATGCGTTTCCCAGCGGGTCTCGCCGAGGTTCATCGCCAGGGAATCCAGAATCACTGACGCGCCTTCGGCACTGCGCTGGAAGTAACCGTTGAGCGCCAGATTGTTGATCTGGATCTGCTTGCGCTCGGCGTACGCGCCCTTGAGTTGTGGCGCGTTCAGGCGCACTGCCGCGCTTTGCAAGGTGCCTTTGCCCCAGGTCACCCACAGTTCGCCACCGGCCTTGATCTCGGAAAAAGTCCACTCTTGGGTCACTCGCTCGGGCAACCACTTCGACCAGTCGCTTTGCGGCAGGCTCAGGTAGACCTCGGCTTCACCGTCCTTCCATTCACTGGCACGAATACGGGTGCGCAGGCTCATGGCCACTGGTTGCCCGTCAGGCAGGGTCAGGCGGGCGTCGAGTCGCTGCCGCGACGTACCGGTTTTCAGATTCAGGCCAACGTAGGTCAGGGTCAGCGGCGAATGTGCGAATGGCTGCAAAGTCACCTGGCTGTCGAGCACCGACAGTTGCTGGATCATCTGCATGCGATTGAGCAACTGTTCCGGATCGGTCGGTTGATCCTGTTGCACCGGCAAACCTTCCAGCGCCCATTGACCGTCGTCACCCTCCTTGACGCTGATCTTCAGGCCGCTGAGTTCCAGATGAGCGATGCGTACCTGACGGGCCAGCAGACTGGCCCAAAGGTCCGGCACCGCGCGCACCTGATCCAGGTGCAAGGCATTGGCGCCCTCGCCGACCGTCACGTCGCGAGCCATCAATATGGGGGCGAATCCACGCCAGTTGCCTTCGAGCTCGCCGATCTGCAACCGCATGCCCAAGGCATCGCTGGCTTTGGATTCGATGTCGGCACGGTACTCGGCGACCAACGGCGTCAGCTCCCGGCCAAGGCTGACGTAGAGCGCCATCAACACCAAAACTAACGCGCACAGGCCCAGACCCCAGCGGGTCAGTGCGGCCAAAATGCGTGTCAGACGGTCCATGTCAGGTGGCTCCCATGGCAAATGTTTTGCAAAAAGCTGAGGCCAGCCATTCTCGAACAATCAAAGCGAAACGCTTCAGAGCAGCACCACGTCGTATTGTTCCTGGGAATACATGGTTTCGACCTGGAAGCGAATGGTGCGCCCGATAAACCCTTCCAGCTCGGCGACGTTGCCCGACTCTTCGTCGAGCAGGCGGTCGACAACTTTCTGGTTTGCCAATACACGATAGCCTTCCGCCTGATAGGCGCGAGCCTCACGCAGGATTTCACGGAAGATTTCGTAGCAAACGGTCTCTGGCGTCTTGAGCTTGCCGCGTCCCTGGCAGGCGTTGCACGGCTCGCACAATACTTGCTCGAGGCTTTCGCGGGTGCGCTTGCGGGTCATCTGCACCAGGCCCAGCTCGGTAATGCCGATGATGTTGGTCTTGGCGTGATCGCGCTCGAGCTGTTTCTCCAGCGTGCGCAATACCTGGCGCTGGTGTTCTTCATCTTCCATGTCGATGAAGTCGATGATGATGATCCCGCCGAGATTGCGCAGGCGCAATTGCCGGGCAATGGCCGTAGCGGCTTCGAGGTTGGTCTTGAAGATGGTTTCTTCGAGGTTGCGATGGCCGACGAACGCCCCGGTGTTCACGTCGATGGTGCTCATGGCTTCCGCCGGGTCGACCACCAGATAACCCCCGGACTTGAGCGGGACCTTGCGCTCAAGAGCCTTCTGGATTTCGTCTTCGACGCCATACAGGTCGAAAATCGGTCGCTCGCCCGGGTAATGTTCCAGACGGTCGGCAATCTCGGGCATCAATTCGGCGACGAACTGTGTGGTTTTCTGGAAGGTTTCCCGGGAGTCGATGCGGATCTTCTCGATTTTCGGGCTCACCAGGTCACGCAGGGTACGCAGCGCCAGGCCGAGGTCTTCATAGATCACGCTGGGCGCGCTGATGGTTATGATCTGGGCGCTGATCTGATCCCAGAGCCTGCGCAGGTAGCGGATGTCCATGAGTATTTCATCGGCGCCCGCACCTTCGGCTGCCGTACGCAGAATGAAACCGCCGGCCTCCTTGATCCCTTCCTTGGCCACGCAATCAGTGACCACTTGCTTGAGGCGCTCGCGCTCGGCTTCGTCTTCGATTTTCAGGGAAATGCCGACATGGGCCGTACGTGGCATGTACACCAGGTAACGCGAAGGGATCGACAATTGAGTGGTCAGGCGCGCGCCCTTGGAGCCGATCGGGTCCTTGGTGACTTGCACCACAAGGCTCTGGCCTTCGTGCACCAAAGCACTGATGCTCTCCACCGCCGGCCCTTCGCGCAGGGAAATTTCCGACGCATGAATGAAAGCGGCACGATCCAGGCCGATATCGACGAATGCCGCTTGCATCCCCGGCAAGACCCGCACGATTTTGCCTTTATAGATGTTGCCGACGATCCCGCGCTTTTGCGTACGCTCGACGTGGACCTCTTGCAGGACACCGTTTTCGACCACCGCCACGCGCGACTCCATCGGCGTGATGTTGATCAGAATCTCTTCACTCATGGCAGGGTCTCGTTCAGGCATGTTCACGATAATGGCCGCATCTGTTCAGGACGACGCTTAAAGCGCGTTCCGGGGTTGCCAACAGGGTATGCCGAAATGGCCGAGCAGTTCCGCGGTTTCGCACAGCGGTAGTCCGACCACCGCCGAATAACTTCCACTGAGCCCGGCGACAAACACCGCACCCAGTCCTTGAATGCCATAACCGCCCGCCTTGTCCCTTGGTTCACCGCTGACCCAGTAGGCGGCGGCTTCGTCACGACTGATAGCACGAAAACGCACGCGACTGGTGACCACCCGGGACTCGCACCGTTCGCCATCGAGCACGGCAATCGCGGTCAGGACTTCATGCTCACACCCTGACAACATCATCAGCATGGCGCAGGCATCCGCTTGATCAACCGGTTTGCCGAGAATTTTTCCTTCAAGCACCACGGCGGTATCGGCGCCAAGCACGCAGAACGGTTCGTCGGACACGACAACGCCGCGCCCGGCCTCGGCCTTGCCGCGCGCCAAACGCTCGACATAGGCCGATGGGGATTCTTGGACTACAGGGGTTTCATCGATATCCGCACTGACGGCGCAGAATGGAACGCCGATCTGCGTGAGTAATTCACGCCGACGTGGTGAGCCAGAGGCGAGGTACAACCGTTTCATCAAGACCTCTCCCTGTCTACTCTAATGCCTGAGCGAATTAATTGATTTTGTAGCGTCGACGCAGTCCGCGCAAACCGAAACTGATCCAGGGCCAGAGCAATGCGCTGACCAGTGCCGGCAGTACCAGCGCCAGCGTTGGCTGGCGATTGCCGGTCAAGGCGCTGAGCCATAGTTGTACAAGCTGGGCGAGACCGAAGATCACCAGGATCACCAGGCTCTGCTGCCACATCGGGAACATCCGCAGACGTTGCTGCAGCGCCAGTACCAGGTAGGTTATGAGAGTCAGGATCAAGGCGTTCTGACCCAGCAAGGTACCGTAGAGCACATCTTCAGCCAGCCCCAGGCAAAACGCCGTCACCATCCCGACGGTCTGCGGCAGGTTCAACGCCCAGAATGCCAGCAACAAGGCCAGCCACAGTGGGCGCAGGATTTCCATGAATTGCGGCAAAGGCGAAACGCTCAACAGCAGTCCGACGGCGAACGTCAGCCAGACTATCCAGCCGTTTCGGGATGCTTTTACACCGGCCATTATTCTCTTCCCATTGGAGTGGCCGGCGCAGAGGCCGGCGGCTTGGCGGCAGGCTTCGCAGCAACGGGCTTGGTGGCCGGCGGTTTAGCGGCCGCCGGTTTTGCCGGCGCAGCGGTTGCTGGGGTTGCTGGGGTCGCCGTGGCAGGCGCCGCGGGTGCAGCGGCCGGCACAGCCGCCGCTGCCGGGGTGACCAGTTTCGGCACCGTCGCCGGAATGATTGGCCCACCGCCCTGTGCATCCAGGCTTTCCTGGGCCTGGGCAGCGTCGTTGGCGCGCTCTTCCGGAGTGCGGGTGTCGCTGAATACCAGTAGCAGGTAACGGCTGCGGTTCAATGCGGCGGTCGGTACCGCGCGGACGATGGCAAACGGCTGGCCGGAATCGTGGATCACTTCCTTGACCGTCGCTACCGGGTAACCCGCCGGAAAGCGCTGACCGAGACCGGAGCTGACGAGCAAGTCGCCTTCCTTGATGTCGGCGGTGTCAGCCACGTGACGCAACTCCAGGCGCTCCGGGTTGCCGGTACCGCTGGCAATCGCCCGCAGACCGTTACGGTTTACCTGCACGGGAATGCTATGAGTGGAGTCAGTCAGCAGCAGAACGCGGGAGGTATAAGGCATCAGCTCCACCACCTGCCCCATCAGACCACGGGCATCGAGCACCGGCTGGCCGAGGACCACGCCGTCTCGCTCGCCTTTGTTGATAATGATGCGATGGGTGAAGGGGTTGGGGTCCATGCCGATCAACTCGGCCACTTCGACCTTTTCATTGACCAGGGCCGAAGAGTTGAGCAACTCGCGCAGCCGAACGTTCTGCTCGGTCAGGGAGGCAAGCTTCTGCATGCGCCCTTGCAACAGCAGGTTTTCGCTTTTGAGTTTTTCGTTTTCGGCGACGAGCTCGGTCCGGCTGCCAAACTGGCTGGCAACGCCTTCCCACAGTCGTCCAGGCAGATCGGTGATCCAGTAGGCGTCCATCAGCACCAGCGACATTTGGCTGCGTGCAGGCTTGAGCAGACTGAAACGGGCATCGACCACCATCAGCGCGACCGATAGCACGACCAGCACCAACAGGCGCACGCCCAATGAAGGGCCCTTGGTGAAAAGCGGTTTAATAAGCCGCTCCTCCCAGGCAAATGTTCTGTTTATTCATACGGCAGCAATCCGGCCTGGATGCAGACTGACAGAAGATAAACGCGAACAGGCAGCACTGCAAAGTGCCGCCTGCGCGCTCAACAGCATAGAGGCAATCCGGCGACTTATTCGCTGGAAAGCAGGTCCATGGTGTGTTTATCCATCATTTCCAATGCACGGCCACCGCCGCGAGCAACACAGGTCAGCGGGTCTTCGGCAACGATCACCGGCAGACCGGTTTCCTGGGCCAGCAATTTGTCCAGGTCACGCAGCAGGGCGCCACCACCGGTCAGTACCAGGCCACGCTCGGCGATGTCGGAAGCCAATTCCGGAGGCGATTGCTCCAGGGCGCTTTTCACGGCCTGAACGATGGTTGCCAGGGACTCTTGCAGGGCTTCCAGCACTTCGTTGGAGTTCAGCGTGAATGCGCGTGGAACGCCTTCGGCCAGGTTACGGCCGCGAACGTCTACTTCGCGAACTTCACCGCCCGGGTAGGCAGTGCCGATTTCCTGCTTGATGCGCTCGGCGGTGGATTCACCGATCAGGCTGCCGTAGTTGCGACGCACGTAGGTAATGATCGCTTCGTCGAAGCGGTCGCCACCAACACGAACGGATTCGGCGTAAACCACGCCATTCAGGGAGATCAGTGCGATTTCGGTGGTACCGCCACCGATATCAACGACCATCGAACCGCGAGCTTCTTCAACCGGCAGGCCGGCACCGATCGCAGCAGCCATTGGCTCTTCGATCAGGAATACTTCACGGGCACCGGCACCGAGGGCCGATTCGCGGATGGCGCGACGCTCAACCTGGGTGGATTTGCATGGAACGCAGATCAACACGCGAGGGCTAGGCTGCAGGAAGCTGTTTTCGTGAACTTTGTTGATGAAGTACTGCAACATTTTTTCGCACACGCTGAAGTCGGCAATCACGCCATCCTTCATCGGACGAATGGCAGCAATGTTGCCCGGTGTACGGCCGAGCATGCGCTTGGCTTCGGTGCCGACAGCAACGACACTTTTCTGGTTACCGTGTGTCCGAATGGCCACAACGGAGGGCTCATTCAGGACGATACCGCGCTCGCGCACGTAAATAAGGGTGTTGGCAGTGCCCAGGTCAATGGAAAGATCGCTGGAAAACATGCCACGCAGTTTCTTGAACATGGGAAAGGGACCCTAGGCAACGCGTGGGTAAAAAAGTGCGGCAAACTCTAACAACGACAGGGATTTTGGGCAAGGCGCCAATATGTTAAATTGGCCGCTTTTCTGTGCACCAAGCCCCACAATCGCGGCCTTATGACCGTAGAAGTGCGGTAGTGTTCCGACAATCTAACACACGGACGCGGTCCGTTTTGTTTTCCACTGGAGAATCCCAATGGCGCTAGAACGCTCCGACGTGGAAAAAATCGCTCATCTGGCCTGTCTTGGCCTCAATGAAGCCGATCTTCCACACATCACTTCAGCCCTCAACAGCATTCTCGGGCTGGTCGACGAAATGCAGGCGGTCAATACCGACGGTATCGAGCCGCTGGCCCACCCGTTGGAAGCCAGCCAGCGCCTGCGCGCAGACGTCGTGACCGAGACCAATAATCGCGAGGCCTACCAGTCCATCGCACCAGCGGTCGAAAACGGCCTGTACCTGGTTCCGAAAGTCATCGACTAATAGGGAAAGAGCCTGCAATGCATCAATTGACTCTGGCCGAGATCGCCCGCGGACTCGCCGACAAGAAGTTTTCCTCCGAAGAGCTGACCAAAGTCCTGCTGGCGCGCATCGCCCAGCTCGATCCGCAGCTCAACAGTTTCATCAGCCTCACCGAAGACCTGGCGCTCACGCAGGCGAAAGCCGCTGACGCCCGCCGGGCCAATGGTGAGAGCGGCGCCCTGCTCGGCGCGCCGATCGCCCACAAAGACCTTTTCTGCACCCAGGGCATTCGCACCAGCTGCGGCTCGAAGATGCTCGACAACTTCAAGGCACCGTACGACGCCACTGTCGTCGCCAAGCTGGCCGCTGCCGGCGCCGTGACCCTGGGCAAGACCAACATGGACGAATTCGCCATGGGCTCGGCCAACGAGTCGAGCTACTACGGCGCGGTGAAAAACCCGTGGAACCTGGAATACGTTCCGGGCGGTTCGTCCGGTGGCTCCGCTGCGGCAGTTGCCGCTCGTCTGCTGCCGGCCGCTACCGGCACCGATACTGGCGGCTCCATTCGTCAGCCCGCTGCGTTGACCAACCTCACCGGTCTGAAACCGACGTACGGTCGCGTTTCGCGCTGGGGCATGATCGCTTACGCCTCCAGCCTCGATCAGGGCGGCCCATTGGCTCGCACTGCCGAAGACTGCGCAATATTGTTGCAAGGTATGGCCGGCTTCGATCCGAACGACTCCACCAGCATCGATGAACCCGTGCCGGACTACAGCGCCAGCCTCAACGGCTCGCTGCAAGGCCTGCGCATCGGCGTGCCAAAAGAGTATTTCAGCGCCGGTCTCGATCCGCGCATCGCCGAGTTGATCCACAACAGCGTCAAGGAGTTGGAAAAGCTCGGCGCCGTGATCAAGGAAATCAGCCTGCCGAACATGCAGCACGCGATTCCTGCGTACTACGTGATCGCCCCGGCGGAAGCGTCCTCCAACCTGTCGCGTTTCGACGGCGTGCGTTTCGGCTACCGCTGCGAAAATCCGGTCAACCTGATCGACCTGTACAAGCGCTCCCGTGGCGAAGGCTTCGGGCCGGAAGTACAGCGCCGGATCATGGTCGGTGCCTATGCACTGTCCGCCGGTTACTACGACGCCTACTACCTCAAGGCGCAGAAGATCCGTCGCTTGATCAAGAACGACTTCATGGCTGCCTTTAATGAGGTCGACATCATCCTCGGCCCAACCACGCCGAACCCGGCCTGGAAGCTCGGCGCCAAGAACAGCGACCCGGTTGCCGCGTACCTGGAAGACGTCTACACCATCACCGCCAACCTCGCGGGCCTGCCAGGCCTGTCGATGCCCGCCGGTTTTGTCGATGGTCTGCCGGTCGGCGTGCAACTGCTCGCCCCGTATTTCCAGGAAGGCCGCTTGCTCAACGTTGCGCACCAGTACCAGTTGAACACTGACTGGCACACCCGCACCCCAACCGGCTTCTGAGGAGACACACATGCAATGGGAAGTCGTGATCGGGCTGGAGATTCACACCCAGCTCACCACCCGGTCGAAAATCTTTTCCGGTAGTTCCACCACCTTCGGTTCCGAGCCGAACACCCAGGCCAGCCTGATCGACCTGGGCATGCCCGGCGTGCTGCCGGTGCTGAACCAGGAAGCGGTGCGCATGGCGGTGATGTTCGGTCTGGCGATTGACGCCGAGATCGGCCAGCACAACGTGTTCGCCCGTAAAAACTATTTCTACCCGGACCTGCCCAAGGGCTACCAGATCAGCCAGATGGAGTTGCCGATCGTCGGCAAGGGCCACCTGGACATCGCCCTTGAAGACGGCACGGTCAAACGTGTCGGCATCACCCGCGCGCATCTGGAAGAAGACGCCGGTAAAAGCCTGCACGAAGAATTCAGCGGCGCCAGCGGCATCGACCTGAACCGTGCCGGCACGCCGTTGCTGGAAATCGTCTCCGAGCCGGACATGCGTAGCGCCAAGGAAGCCGTGGCTTACGTCAAGGCGATCCATGCGCTGGTGCGCTACCTGGGCATCTGCGACGGCAACATGGCCGAAGGCTCTCTGCGTTGCGACTGCAACGTGTCGATCCGTCCCAAAGGCCAGGTCGAGTTCGGCACCCGCTGCGAGATCAAGAACGTCAACTCGTTCCGCTTTATCGAGAAGGCGATCAACAGCGAAATCCAGCGTCAGATCGAGTTGATCGAAGACGGCGGCAAAGTGATCCAGCAGACCCGCCTGTACGATCCGAACAAGGACGAAACCCGTCCGATGCGCAGCAAAGAGGAAGCCAACGACTACCGATACTTCCCCGATCCGGACCTGCTGCCGGTCGTGATCGAGAACTCGTTCCTCGATGACGTGCGCGCCACACTGCCAGAATTGCCGCCGCAGAAACGCGAGCGTTTCCAGGAACAGTTCGGTCTGTCGGTCTACGACGCCAGCGTGCTGGCGACCAGCCGCGAGCAAGCCGATTACTTCGAGAAAGTCGCGAGCATCGGCGGTGACGCCAAACTGGCGGCCAACTGGGTGATGGTCGAGTTGGGCAGCCTGCTCAACAAGCAAGGCCTGGACATCGAAGACTCGCCGGTTTCCGCCGAGCTTTTGGGCGGCATGCTATTGCGCATCAAGGACAACACCATCTCCGGCAAGATCGCCAAGGTCGTGTTTGAAGCGATGGCCAATGGCGAAGGCAGCGCAGACGAGATCATCGACAAGCGCGGCCTCAAGCAAGTGACCGACACCGGCGCCATCTCGGCGGTGCTGGACGAAATGCTCGCGGCCAACGCCGAGCAGGTCGAACAATACCGCGCGGCAGACGAAGCCAAGCGCGGCAAGATGTTCGGTTTCTTCGTCGGCCAGGCCATGAAAGCTTCCAAAGGCAAGGCCAACCCGCAACAAGTGAACGAACTGCTGAAAAGCAAGCTCGAAGGCTGATGAGAATGGAGCCAGTTCTAAAATCTGGCTCCATTCCCTGTGGGAGCGGGCTTTTTGTGGTTGAGGGGCTTCTGTGGCGAGGGGGCTTGCCCCCGTTGGGTCGCGCAGCGGCCCCATTGTCAGAAATCAGGGTCCATTCGATTAACCGAGGATTCAGGTTTTGGGACTGCTACGCAGTCCAACGGGGGCAAGCCCCCTCGCCACAGCAAGCCCCCTCGCCACATTAGCTCTCCCCCACATTTGTTTCGGGAAACCTTCGAATGAAACGTCTGCTCGGCGCCTGCGCCCTCCTTTCGCTCCTGGCTGGTTGCGCCAGCACCGACACCGTCGATCCGCACGGCTACGACAAAACCGGCGTAGCTTCGTACTACGGCGCCAAACACCAAGGCAAACGCACCGCCAGTGGCGAGCGTTTCGACAAAAATTCCATGACCGCCGCCCATCGCCAGCTACCCTTCGGTACGCGGGTGAAGGTGACCAACCTGAATAACGACAAATCCTGCGTGGTACGCATCAATGATCGCGGGCCGCACACCCGTGGCCGCCTGATCGACCTCTCCCAGGAAGCCGCCGAACGCCTGGGCATGCTGCGCAGCGGCACCGCGCGGGTTCGCGTACAAGCCCTCGACGACTGACCGATGGAGCCCCGACCATTTTCGGATTAGCCGATTTACCCCTGATCAGCGTGATCGAATTGCTCAGCGGATTGCTCCTGCTGATTGTCGGCGCCGAACTGATGGTGCGCGCCGCCGTACGCATTGCCGCGCGGCTGCACATACGACCGCTGATCATCGGCCTGACCATCGTCGCCCTCGGCAGCAGCGCGCCGCAGATGGCGGTCAGCTTGCAAGCGACCCTGGCACACAACGCCGACATCGCCGTCGGCAGCGTGATCGGCAGCAGCATTTTCAACATCCTCGTCACCCTCGGGTTTTCCGCGCTGATCATTCCGCTGCGGGTTTCCCGGCAACTGGTGCGACTGGATATTCCGTTGATGATCGGCGCGAGCCTGTTGGTGTTCGTACTCGCCTGGAATGAAGAGTTGACCCGTGCCGACGGCGTGATGTTGCTGACGGCACTGGCGATTTACCTGGGGTTGCTGCTGCGCCAGTCACGGCATTCGGGACGGCCGGTATCGAGTCATGACCATCATGCGCAAGCGCCATGGCTGAGCAGCCTGCTGATGATCATTGTCGGGCTGGCGATGCTGGTGTACGCCGGGCACTTGCTGCTGGGTGCCGCCGTTGCGGTCGCCACCGATCTTGGGCTGTCGGAGCGGATCATCGGCCTGACCATCGTCGCCGTCAGCACCTCACTGCCAGAGCTCGCCACTTCGTTGATCGCCGCAATGCGCGGCGAGCGCGAAATTGCCGTGGGCAACGTGATTGGCAGCAACCTGTTCAACCTATTGGGCGTGCTCGGCTTTACCGCGCTGGTGGCGCCGTCGCCACTGTCGGTGTCGCCCAACGCTCTGGATTTCGACCTCCCAGTGATGCTCGGCGTCGCGGCGCTGTGCTTGCCAGTGTTCTACTCCGGCTACCGGGTAACCCGCGCCGAAGGCCTGCTGTTTCTGGGCTTGTACCTGGCGTATGGGCTGCACGTGGTGTCGTTCACCACCGGCATGCCACTGGCCGGCAAGCTGGAACACTTGATGCTGTTTTTCGTCCTGCCGGCGCTGGTGGCGTTTTTGCTGTTCACGTCGCTGCGCGCCTGGCGCCGCCAACACCATAAAAGGGAAGTCCCATGACCGAGAATAAAAAAGCCGGCGTTGAAATTCGTCGTCAAGTGATGGGCGACGCCTTCGTCGACCGCGCACTGGGCAACGCCACCGAGTTCACTCAGCCGCTGCAGGACTTCGTCAATGAACACGCCTGGGGCGGCGTGTGGAATCGCGAAGGTCTGCCGCTGAAGACCCGTAGCCTGATCACACTCGCTGCGCTGACCGCACTCAAGTGCCCGCAGGAATTGAAAGGCCATGTGCGCGGTGCGCTGAACAACGGTTGCACTGTGGATGAGATTCGCGAGGCGCTGCTGCATTGCGCGGTGTATGCCGGTGTGCCGGCGGCGATCGATGCGTTTCGGGCGGCGCAGGAAGTGATCGACAGTTACCAGAAGCCTGAGTGAGTCATTGAAATTCAGGTTGCCTGATCTGGCGCCATCGCGAGCAAGCTCGCGATGAGGCCCTCAGGAACACCGAAACTCCAGAGGTCAGATCCACCCACCCCACTGCAAAAAGAAGATCCCGATGTTGGTGGTGATCGCCGCCATCAGCGTGGTGATCACGATAATCGCCGCTGCCAGTTCATGATTGCCATCGGCCGCCCGGGCCATGACGAAACTGGCGGCCGCGGTCGGGCTGCCGAAGTACAGAAACAGAATCCCCAGTTCCGCCCCGCGAAAACCCCACAGCCATGCCCCCAGCGTCGCCAGCACCGGCAGGCCGATCATCTTCACCAGGCTTGAACTCAGTGCCATGTTGCCGCTTTTACGCAGTGCAGCCAGGGACAGCGTGCCGCCGATGCAGATCAGCGCCAGTGGCAAGGTGGTTTGCGCCAGGTACTGCCCGGAGGTTTCAAGCCAGCCGGGCAAGCCGATCTTGAAATAGGCGAACGGTGCAGCCGCAATTACGCTGATGATCAACGGATTGCTGAACACGCTTTTGCAGATGCTCCAAGGATCGGACTTGATCACTGGGCTGTACACCGCCAGCACGATGGTCGAGAGGGTGTTGTAAAACAGGATCACCAGCGCCGCGAGAATCGCCCCGAGGGAAATCCCGTAGTCGCCGTACATGCTTGCCGCCAGCGCCAGGCCGATGACCCCGTTGTTGCCACGAAAAGCGCCCTGGGTGTAGATCCCTCGATCTTCCCGCGGGCACTTCCAGATCGCCCAGCCCCAGGCGATGGCAAAACACACCAGCGTCGCGAGGGAGAAGTAGATCAGCAACGCCGGTTGCAACGCCGCGTGCAGGTCGGCATGCAGGATGCCCAGAAACAGCAACGCCGGCATGGTGACGTTGAACACCAGTGCCGACGCCGTGTGGATGAAGTTGTCGTTGATCCAGTCGATGCGTTTGAGCAGCACCCCGAGAAACAGCATGGCGAATACCGGCGCGGTGATATTCAGGGTTTCGAGGAAAATAGCCAGCATGCCGGGGGTAACCTTGGTGGGCGTCGTTAGGTGCCTAATGATAAGCCACTGAAGACTTCGGCGCCTGCTGGATCGCTATCGCTGGCAAGCCAGCTCCTACAGGTTCAGCGCAATCCTTGTAGGAGCTGGCTTGCCCGCGATGAACGATAACGCGGTATCAGGTGATCGGCGCCGGGTTGAACAAGGTGATGTCGTTATGCAGTTTGTGCTGCTCGGCCCACGTCTGTTTCTTGCCGCTGGCCACGTCCAGGTAGTAGTGAAACAGCTCCCAGCCCAGTTCCTCGATCGATGCTCGCCCGGTGGCAATGCGCCCAGCGTCGATATCGATCAGGTCCGGCCAGCGTTGCGCCAGTTCGGTCCGGGTCGAAACCTTCACGACCGGCGCCATGGCCAAGCCGTAAGGCGTTCCGCGACCGGTGGTGAACACATGCAGGTTCATCCCCGCCGCCAGTTGCAGCGTCCCGCAGACAAAGTCGCTGGCCGGGGTCGCACAGAAGATCAGGCCTTTGCGCTTGAAACGCTCGCCTGGGCCAAGCACGCCATTGATCGCGCTGCTGCCGGACTTGACGATCGAACCCAGGGACTTCTCGACAATGTTCGACAGCCCGCCCTTCTTGTTGCCCGGTGTGGTATTGGCACTGCGATCCGCCTCGCCCTTGGCCAGGTAGCGGTCATACCAATCCATTTCCCGCACCAGTTCCTGGGCGACTTCCTGGTTTTCCGCGCGGGAGGTCAGCAGATAAATGGCATCGCGCACTTCGGTGACTTCGGAGAACATCACCGTCGCACCGGCCCGCAACAGCAGGTCCGAGGCGTAACCGAGCGCCGGGTTGGCGGTGATGCCGGAGAACGCATCACTGCCGCCGCACTGCATGCCGAGAATCAGTTCGGACGCCGGCACGGTTTCCCGACGGCGTTGATCGAGCTTCTTCAAACGGATTTCAGCCAGTTCCATGATCTGCTCGATCATTTCGGTGAAGCCGTGACTGGAATCCTGCAAGCGGTACAACCACGGCTCGCTGAGATCCACCGAGCTGTCGTTGTCGTGCATCACCTGCCCGGCCTGCAATTTCTCGCAGCCCAGGCTGATCACCAGCGCTTCGCCGCCCAGGTTCGGGTTGCGCGCCAGGTTGCGCACAGTGCGAATCGGGATGTACGCGTCGGTGGCCGTGATGGCCACGCCGCAGCCGTAGCTGTGGGTCAGCGCCACCACGTCATCGACGTGCGGGTACTTGGGCAGCAACTCGGCCTTGATGCGCTTGACCGCATGATCGAGTACGCCAGTCACGCATTGCACGGTGGTGGTGATGCCGAGAATGTTGCGCGTACCGACGGTGCCGTCGGCGTTGCGATAACCCTCGAAGGTGAAGCCTTCCAGCGGTGCTTGCGCGGCCGGCACGTCGGTGGACAGCGGCAAGCTGTCCAGCGGTGGCGCGGTCGGCATGCGCAGTTGATCTTCCTTGACCCAACTGCCGCGGGGAATCGGCTGCAAGGCGTAGCCAATGGTCTGGCCGTAACGAATCACCTGGCCACCTTCAGGAATGTCTTCCAGGGTGACCTTGTGGCTCTGTGGCACGAAATCCAGGGTGACCAGGCCGTCCGAAAATGCGGTACCGGCCGGCACGCCCTGATCGTTGACCACAATCACCACGTTATCCCGCTCGTGCAAGCGGATGTAGCGCGGCGAGTCGGAATGTTCAATCAACTGCATGACGCCGCTCCTCAGGAATGCGCTTGAGACAATTTGCCAGGGGCTTCAGAACCGTTCGCTGGTGGCTCTTTGAGCACCACACGCTTGATCGGGCCGACGATGACCAGATAGCTGAACACCGCGACCAAAGCGTTGCAACCGACAAACACCAGTGCCCACTTGAACGAACCGGTGGAGCTGATGATGTAGCCGATGACGATCGGGGTGGTGATGGACGCGAGGTTACCGAAGGTGTTGAACAAGCCACCGCTCAGGCCGGCGATTTGCTTCGGCGAGGTGTCGGACACCACGGCCCAGCCCAATGCGCCCACGCCTTTGCCGAAGAACGCCAGGGCCATGAAGCCGACGACCATCCATTCAACGTCCACGTAGTTGCAGGCCACGATACTGCTGGAAACCAGCAGGCCGGCAATGATCGGTGCCTTGCGGGCGAAGGTCAGGGAATGGCCTTTGCGCAGCAGGTAATCGGAAATCACCCCGCCGAGCACACCACCGATAAAACCGCAGATCGCCGGCAACGAAGCAATGAAACCGGCCTTGAGGATGGTCATGCCGCGCTCTTGCACCAGGTACACCGGGAACCAGGTCAGGAAGAAGTAGGTGATACCGTTAATGCAGTATTGGCCCAGGTACACGCCGAGCATCATGCGGTTGGTCAGCAGTTGACGGATATAGTCCCACTTCGGACCGTCGGTCTTCTTGCCTTTGCCCTTGTCCTGGTCCATGTCGACCATGCCGCCGTTGTCGGCGATGTGCTTGAACTCGGCGTCATTGATCATCGGGTGTTGGCGCGGGCTGTAGATCACTTTCAGCCAGATGCCCGAGAAGATGATGCCGATCACGCCCATGACGACGAACACGTGCTGCCAGCCGAAGCTGTAGACGATCCAGCCCATCAGCGGTGCGAACAGCACAGTGGCGAAGTATTGCGCCGAGTTGAAGATCGCCGAGGCAGTGCCACGTTCAGCGGTCGGGAACCAGGCCGCTACGATACGCGCGTTGCCGGGGAAGGACGGCGCTTCGGCCAGCCCCACCAGGAAGCGCAGCATGAACAGCGCAACGACGGCGGTGGACATGCCGAACTCGCCGACATAGCCCTGCAGTACGGTAAACAGCGACCAGGTGAAAATGCTCAGTGCGTAGATTTTTTTCGAACCAAAGCGGTCAAGCAGCCAGCCACCGGGGATTTGCCCGGCCACGTAGGCCCAACCGAATGCGGAGAAGATGTAGCCGAGGGTAACGGCATCAATGCCCAGGTCTTTCTGCAGGCTGGAACCGGCGATTGCGATGGTAGCGCGGTCGGCGTAATTGATCGTGGTCACCAGAAACAGCATGAGCAGGATCAAATAGCGGACGTGAGTCGGCTTGGATGATTGCATGTAGATGTACTCCCACTGATTATTTTTATGCGCGGGTGAATCTGTAGTTGCTCCCCTGTGGGAGCGAGCCTGCTCGCGATGGTGGTCAACGATGACGCGGGGCATCAGGTGTGCCGCCACGACCTCGAGACCATCGCGAGCAAGCTCGCGCCTACAGGGGTACTGCGTTTACGAGCCGATGTAGCTGGTTTTCACGACCGTGTAGAACTCTTGCGCATAGCGACCTTGCTCACGTGATCCATAGGATGAACCTTTACGCCCACCGAACGGAACGTGGTAATCCACACCGGCGGTCGGCAGGTTGACCATTACCATCCCGGCCTGGGAGTGGCGCTTGAAGTGGTTGGCGTATTTCAACGACGTGGTAGCGATGCCCGCCGACAGACCGAACTCGGTGTCGTTGGCCATGGCCAACGCAGCTTCGTAATCGGCCACGCGGACGATGTTGGCCACCGGGCCGAAGATCTCTTCCTGGCTGATGCGCATCGAGGCTTCGCTGTCGGCAAACAGGGTTGGCGCGAGGAAGTAGCCTTCGGTGTCGCAGGTCACCAGACCACCGCCGCTGACCAGACGTGCACCTTCGGACTGGCCGATGTCGATGTACTTCATGTCCTGTTCAAGTTGCGCTTGGGAGACCACAGGACCGATATCGGTGCCAGCCTTCAATGCATGGCCGACCTTGATCGACTTCATGCGCTCGGCCATGGCTTCGACGAACTGGTCGTGGATACCCGCGGTGACGATAAAGCGACTGGAAGCGGTGCAACGCTGGCCGGTGGAGTAGAACGCACTCTGTACCGACAGCTCGACCGCTTGCTTGAGGTCGGCGTCGTCGAGAATGATCTGCGGGTTCTTGCCGCCCATTTCCAGCTGGACTTTGGCCTGACGCGACACGCAGCTCACGGCGATCTGGCGACCGACACCCACGGAACCGGTGAAGCTGATGCCGTCGACTTTCGGGCTGTGGACCAGCGCATCGCCAACCACACGACCGCTACCCATCACCAGGTTGAACACGCCGGCCGGGAAGCCCGCGCGGGAGATGATTTCGGCCAGGGCCCAGGCGCACCCCGGAACCAGGTCCGCAGGTTTCAGCACGACGCAGTTGCCGTAGGCCAGGGCCGGGGCGATTTTCCAGGCAGGAATGGCAATCGGGAAGTTCCACGGGGTAATCAGACCGACCACGCCCAGGGCTTCGCGAGTGACTTCAACGTTGACGCCAGGACGCACCGACGGCAGATAGTCGCCGGACAGGCGCAGGCATTCACCGGCAAAAAACTTGAAGATGTTACCGGCGCGGGTCACTTCACCGATGGCTTCAGGCAGGGTCTTGCCCTCTTCCCGGGCCAGCAGGGTGCCGAGCTCTTCGCGACGGGCAAGGATTTCAGTGCCGACTTTGTCCAGGGAATCATGACGGGCCTGAATGCCCGACACCGACCAGGCCGGGAACGCAGCACGGGCGGCGTCGATAGCGGCGTTGACCTGAGCCAGATCAGCCTTGGCGTAGTCGCCGATGGTGTCGCTCAGCTCGGACGGGTTGATGTTGGCCGAGTAATCGCCACCGGCAACCCATTCGCCATTGATGTAGTTATCGAAACGCTTTGCATCTGCCACTTTAAGATCTCCTCACGCAAAAAGCCGCCGATTGCCCGGCGGCCCTGGTTTATCGAGTGTTACTGCGCGCCCTGCTTGTCGATCAGCGCGGCAAGCATTTCGTACTCTTCGCCGGTCAGATCGGTCAGCGGTGCACGCACGGGACCTGCGTCGTAGCCGGCAATTTTTGCCCCGGCCTTGACGATGCTCACGGCGTAACCGGCCTTGCGGTTACGGATGTCCAGGTACGGCAGGAAGAAGTCGTCGATGATCTTGCCGACAGTGGCGTGATCTTCACGAGCGATCGCATGGTAGAAGTCCATCGCGGTTTTCGGGATGAAGTTGAACACCGCCGAGGAGTAGACCGGCACGCCCAGGGCCTTGTAGGCCGCGGCGTAGACTTCGGCGGTCGGCAAGCCACCCAGGTAGCTGAAGCGATCACCGAGGCGGCGACGGATCGACACCATCAACTCGATATCACCCAGACCGTCCTTGTAACCGATCAGGTTCGGGCAGCGCTCGGCCAGACGCTCCAGCAGCGGCGCGTTCAGACGGCAGACGTTACGGTTGTAGACCACCACGCCGATGTTGACCGATTTGCACACGGCTTCAACGTGGGCGGCAACGCCATCCTGGCTGGCTTCGGTCAGGTAGTGCGGCAGCAGCAACAGGCCTTTGGCGCCCAGACGCTCGGCTTCCTGTGCGTACTCGATGGCTTGACGGGTCGAACCACCCACGCCCGCCAGGATTGGCACGCTGGTAGCGCAAGTGTCGACGGCAGTCTTGATGATTTCCGAATATTCGCTGGCCGCCAGAGAGAAGAACTCACCGGTGCCGCCCGCGGCGAACAAAGCCGAGGCGCCGTATGGGGCCAGCCATTCGAGACGCTTGATATAGCCCGCGCGATTGAAGTCGCCCTGAGCATTGAAATCGGTGACCGGGAAAGACAGCAGACCGGCAGAGAGGATGGACTTCAGTTCTTGTGGATTCATTATTCGAACACCCTGGATAGCGACATTGTGTGAGAAAACCGTTCAGCCTGCGCCGAAGTTGTAGGTCATCGTACAACTTAAAATACAACCGTCAACTGCATTTCATCGCCGAGGGGTGAAAATTGTTCGACAAAAAAGGCTAAGGCCCAGAGTTTTAGAGGGGTTCAGCGAGAGAGGAGAGCTGCGAGCGCCGTGATAAACGCTCGTTTGAGAGATACGTTGTCGGAAGATCTGGATAAATACGGGTTTTGTTTTATGGCTTATAGCCCTATCGCAAGCAGGCTCGCTCCCACAGGGGGCTGGTGCATGATCTCAATTTTGTGATCGACACAAGACACTGTGGGAGCGAGCCTGCTCGCGATAGCGGTAGTTCAGACGATGGATGACACGGACAGATTACTTACCCGCGCTGCGCCTCAGCCTCTTCATGGGCATGTCGCAACCGCTCACGACTGTTGGTCAGGTGCAGGCGCATTGCCGCACGGGCCGCATCGGAGTCCTGACGGGCAATGGCGTCGTAGATTTCCTCGTGCTCGCGGCTCAGGCGACCCATGTAGTGCTGCTGGTCGTCATGGGCCAGGCGCGCGGAGTTCAGCCGGGTGCGCGGAATGATACTGGTGCCCAGGTGGGTCATGATGTCGGTGAAATAGCGGTTGCCGGTGGACAGCGCGATTTCGAGGTGGAAAGCGAAGTCCGACGCCACGGCGTCACTGGCGTGAGCGGCGCTTTCATTCAACGCATCGAGGGCGGCGCGCATGTTAGCCAGTTGCTCCGGGCTGCGGCGTTGCGCCGCCAGCCCGGCAGACTCCACTTCAAGACTGATGCGCAGTTCCAGGATCGCCAGCACATCACGCAAGGTCACCACAGTCGCCGGGTCGATACGGAAACCGCTCGGGCTCGGCGTGTCGAGCACGAAGGTGCCGATACCGTGGCGGGTTTCCACCTGCCCTGCCGCCTGCAAACGGGAAATCGCCTCGCGCACCACCGTGCGGCTGACGCCATGGGCATCCATGATGGCCGACTCGGTAGGCAACTTGTCGCCACGCTTGAGATGACCGTCGCGGATCTGCTCGGACAGCACCGTCACCAGTTCCTGAGCGAGGCTGCGGCGCTTGCGAGGGAGGCGTGGTGTGTCGTTGAGGTTTTCCATGGTGAACATCTGTCTCGAAAAGTTCGGCTACTGAAAGCGCATCATAGCGCAACGCGGTTGTACGATCACCCATCCCCCTTGTAGGAACCGGGGTGGTTATGCGGTCACGGCCTGGTCCACCAGATGGCCATTTTCGATACGGATGTGCCGTGGGTGGAAACGCTTGAGGCTGCTGCGATGGCCGATGCTGACAATGCTCAACCCCGGCAATTCATCGATCAGTGCCTGATACAGCGACGCTTCATCCTCCTCGTCCATCGCCGAGGTCGCTTCGTCCATGTACAACCATTGCGGTGCATAAAGCAGTGCACGGGCAAAGGCCAGGCGCTGCTGCTCACCCGGCGACAACATACGCTGCCAGTGGTTGGCCTCGTCGAGACGGGCAATCAGGTGCGGCAGGCGACAGGTTTCCAGCACCTGCACGTAGCGTTCATTCGGATAGGTATCGCCGGGCTGTGGATAACTGAGGACATCACGCAGGGTGCCAATCGGCAAGTACGGTTTTTGCGGCAGGAACAGGTAGCGCGCCGCTGGCAGGCGAATACTGCCGTGGCCGGCCGGCCACAGATGCCCCATCGCCCGCAGCAGGGTCGACTTTCCGCTGCCGGAACGACCGCTGAGCATCACACGCTCGCCCTCCTCCACGGTCATGTCGGCGTTGGTCAGCAGGTGACGACCTTCAGCCAGGTCGAGGCCGAGGTTGTGCACCTTCAGCGCGGAGCCCGAGTTTTGTACGTCGATGGCCGGCGCACGCTCTTCGTTGTCAGTCATGGCCTGGTGGAAGCTCAGCAGACGATCGCAGGTGGCGCGCCAGGAGGCGAGGCTCTGGTACGCGCTGATAAACCAGCTAAAGCTTTCCTGCACGTTGCCGAACGCCGAGCTGATTTGCATCAGTTCGCCGAGCTCGATCTTGCCGGCAAGATAGCGCGGCGAGGCAACGATGAACGGGAAGATGATGGCGGCCTGGCTGTAACCGGCGGTGAAGAACGTCAGCCGCTTGGACACCTTCATGATGTCCCAGAAGTTATGCCAGACCATTCCGAAGCGATTGCTCAAGCGGCGGTTTTCGTTCGGTTCGCCGTTGTACAACGCGATGCTTTCGGCATTCTCGCGAATTCGCACCATGGAGAAACGCAAGTCGGCTTCGAAGCGTTGTTGTTGGTTGTTCAGACCGATCAGGCGACGACCGATCAAATGCGTCAACCAGCTGCCAACCACCGCGTAAACCAGTACGCACCAGAACATGTAGCCAGGAATGGTGATGCCGAACACTTCAATACTGCCGGACACCCCCCACAGAATGATCGAGAACGACACCAGGCTGACGATGTTGCGCAGCAACCCGATACCCAGCTCAAGAGTGTTGGAGGTGAAGTTGTTGAGGTCTTCGGAAATACGCTGGTCCGGGTTGTCGGTGTAGCCGCCCTGCTCCAGCTGGTAGTAATTCTTGTCGGCGAGCCAGCGCGCAAAGTGCTTTTCAGTCAGCCATGCCCGCCAGCGGATCGTCAGCATCTGGGTCAGATAGAGCCGGTACACCGCGCCGACAATCGCCACCGCCGCAATCGCGCAGAAGTACAGGATCAGTTGCCAGAACGCAGCTTCGTCCTTCTTTTGCAGGGCGTTGTAGAAGTCCTTGTACCAGGTGTTGAACCACACCGAGATCCCCACGCTGATCAGCGACAACGCAATCACCGCGATCAGCAGCGTCCAGGCCTTGGCCTTCTCCTCACTGCGCCAGTAAGGCGTGATCATCGCCCACACTTTGCGAAAAAACTGCCCGCGCACGGCGTCGTTGACCGCGGAATACTCAGCGTTCTGATTCATGGATAAGGCTCGATAGAGAAAAGTGCACACACGAACCGATCATAGATGATCGGTCCGGTTTGTCGCGAGAAGCGGCCCGCATTCGTTCAGCGCAGGTTCAGCGGCGAACGGGGCGCTTCTGCAGTTTGCGCTGCAGGGTGCGGCGGTGCATGCCCAAGGCGCGGGCCGTGGCAGAGATGTTGCCTTCGTGCTCGGTCAGCACGCGCTGGATGTGTTCCCACTGCAGGCGGTCCACGGACATGGGGTTTTCCGGCACCAGACTGTCGAGGTCGGCGTGTTCGGACAGCAGCGCCGCCAGTACGTCGTCCGCATCCGCCGGTTTGCACAGGTAATTGCAGGCACCGCGTTTGATCGCCTCGACGGCAGTGGCAATGCTCGAATAACCGGTGAGGATCACCACGCGCATTTCCGGGTCCATTTCCAGCAACTTGGGCAACAGCACCAGGCCCGAATCGCCGTCCATCTTCAGGTCCAGGGCGGCGTAGTCCGGCAGATCGGCCTTGGCCAGTTCCAGGCCTTCCTCGGCGGAACTGGCGGTGCTGACGCGAAAACCCCGGCGGGCCATGGCGCGGGCCATGACGCGGGTGAATGTGGCGTCGTCATCGACCAGCAACAAATGCGGCAGTTCTTCGCCTTCGACTTGGATCTCTTCACTCATGTTCGTCTCCTCGGGCGACACGGGGCAGGCGCAGCTCGGTGAGCGTGCCACCTTCCTCATGACTGTAGAGTTTCACTGAGCCGCCGGCGCGTGTCACGCTGGCCTTGCTCAAAAACAGGCCCAGGCCGAAGCCTTTGCCCTTGGTGGTAAAAAACGGTTTGCCGATTTGCTCGGCGATGGCCAGCGGCACACCGGCGCCGTGGTCACGAATGCTGATGGTGAGGTTTTCCCAATCCCAGTCCAGCGTCACTTGCAGCCCTTCGGGGCAGGCGTCGGCGGCGTTGTTCAGCAGATTCAGCAGCGCCTGGGTCAGGTCAGGCGGCGGCGCCATGCGAGGGACCGGGCCCTGGCCGAGGCGCTGGAAGCGATAACTGGCTTCCGGGCGCATCAGGTGCCAGCGATTGAGGGCTTCATCGAGCCAATCGGTGACGTCCTGCATCTCCACCGCCAACCGGCGATTGGCCTCGGCGGCGCGCACCAGTTGCTGCAAGGTCTCTTTGCACAGCTTGACCTGATCCTGCAGCACGCTCAGGTCGTCCTGCAACATCGGGTCATGGTGATCCTGACGCATTTCCTTGAGCAGCACACTCATGGTCGCCAGCGGCGTTCCCAGCTCATGGGCCGCACCGGCGGCCTGGGTGGCGACGGCCAGCAGTTGCTGATCGCGCAGACCCTCTTCGCGGCGAATGGCGCGCAATTCTTCCTGGCGGCGCAGCTCTTCGGCCATGCGCGCGGCGAAGAAGGTGATCACTGCGGCGGCGAGGGCAAAGCTCAACCACATCCCGTACACCTGCAGGTTTTCCCGAGCGATGGGGAAGGTTTGCAGTGGGTAGAACTGCGCCAGCAATAGCGTGTACATCGTCAGCGCGATACCCGACAGGATCACCGAATAACGCCATGGCAACGTCACGGCGGCAATGGTCAGCGGCACCAGGTAATAGGAGACGAAGGGGTTGGTCGAGCCACCGGAGAAATACAGCAATGCGCTGTGGATAAACAGGTCGCAGGCCAGTTGCACAGCGTACTCGAGCTCTGTCACCGGCCACGAGGTGCGCAGGCGAATCGCCGTAAACACGCACAACAGCATTGAACATGCGAGCGTCGCGGCCAGTTGAAACCAGGGCAGCGGCAACAATTCGAACCAGTAGGCCAGGCCCACGGAACCGGCCTGGGCGGCCAACACCAAGGTGCGGATGAACGTCAGCCGCCAGAGGTTCTGGCGAGTGGCGGAAGTGATTTGAACGGGGGCGAGCATGAGCTCTCCTGATGAGCGCTCCAGGCGGATCGCTGGGAGTATAACCAAGCACAGGGGCTGACAGGCAAAAGTGCGGCAAACGGCCACATGTAGGAGCTGGCTTGCCAGCGATGGACGTTAACGATAACGCGCGCATTCAGGATAAACGCGGCGCCCGCGACTCCATCGCTGGCAAGCCAGCTCCTACAAACAGCGAGCGGCAGCCATGCATCTGTATAGAAGTTGTAACTGTGCGAACCGGAACATAAAAGCTAGAGTCTGATGGTTTCACGCAGGACCGGATCATACCTCTGCGCACCTTTCAAGGAGCCTTCATGCACACATTCCGCCGCAGCGCCGCTCTCCTCGCCCTGGGCCTTGGCACCGTCGCCAGCCTCCCGGCGCTGGCCGCCGACGAGCTTCATTACAACCAGATTTCCCTGCGCGCCGAAGTCAGTCAGGAAGTGGCCCGCGACCTGATGATCGTGACTCTTTACACAGAAGAACAGAACAGCGACCCGGCCAAACTCGCCGCCGACGTCAGCACCACCATGAACAAGGCGCTGGCCCAGGCCAAGCAAGTCAAGGACATCACCCTGCGCCAAGGCAGTCGCAACAGCTATCCGATCTACGACACCAAGGGCCAGAAAATCACCGGCTGGCGCGAGCGCGCCGAATTGCGCCTTGAAAGCTCGGACTTCGCCGCATTGTCGAAGCTGACCGGTGAACTGCTCACCGACCTGAAAATGGGCGGCATGGACTTCGCCATCGCCACCCCGACCCGCAAGGCCAGCGAAGACGCCCTGCTCAAGGACGCAGTGACCGCCTTCAAGGCCCGCGCCCAGTTGGCCACCGACGCCCTCGGCGGCAAGAGCTACAAAATCGTCAACCTGAACCTCAACAGCAACGGTTATCCGCAGCCTTACCTGCGCGCACCCATGATGATGAAAGCCGCCGCCATGGACGCCGCGCCGGTGACGCCGGATGTTGAAGCCGGCACCAGCCAGGTCAGCATGACCGCCGATGGTTCGATTGAAGTGCTGATGCCTTGAGTCGATAGGCTCTGAACAAAAAACGGCGATCATTCACATGATCGCCGTTTTTTTTGGGCAGTGTTCCGGCATGAGCTATAACTGGATAGTCCACCGAGAAAAACCGGCAGTTGCACCGGGTGCAACTGAGTTCAATTGGCCACTATCGGTGCAGCAATAACCACTCTTATTCACACCATACCCAGCCCACACAACGGGGGTATAAATAAGTAACACCCCGCCCTGATCGGGAGCACCCAGTACTCATGACGCACCGTAAAAGTGCGTCGCTTGCACCGTAAAAATGTCGCGCAAACGGTCAAATGCGTCAGGATTTATACAGATGCGACATTAAGGTACGTTCGTGCCACCGTTTAAGGCTTGTAGTCACTCTGGATCTTGCATTGGGTATGGCCCCTGCATAAGTATCCGCAGGCACGACTCACGAGGTCGTCCTCTAATTCCAAAAATGACAACAAATCATGAGGCCACCATGCTTAAACACGCGGTCATTCCGTTTTTAGTTGGCGCAACCTTGCTAGCCAGCGCACCGTTCGCCCAAGCAGCGACTAACCTGGTGTTCTGCTCCGAAGGGAGCCCGGCCGGTTTCGATCCAGGTCAATACACCACCGGAACCGACTTCGACGCCTCAGCAGAAACCATGTTCAACCGCCTCACCCAGTTCGAGCGCGGCGGCACCGCCGTGATTCCTGGCCTGGCGACCAGTTGGGACGTCTCCGATGACGGCCTGACCTATACCTTCCACCTGCGCGAAGGCGTCAAGTTCCACACCACCCCGTACTTCAAGCCGACTCGTGAGTTCAACGCCGACGACGTGCTGTTCACCTTTAATCGCATGATTAACAAGGATGACCCGTTCCGCAAAGCGTACCCGACCGAATTCCCGTACTTCACCGACATGGGGATGGACACCAACATCACCAAGATCGATAAAGTCGACGACAAGACCGTCAAGTTCACCCTCAAAGATGTTGATGCCGCGTTCATCCAGAACATGGCCATGAGCTTCGCCTCGATCCAGTCCGCCGAGTACGCTGCCCAGTTGCTCAAGGAAGGCAAGGCCGCCGACATCAACCAGAAGCCGGTCGGCACTGGCCCGTTCGTGTTCAAGAGCTACCAGAAAGACTCCAACATCCGCTACACCGGGAACAAGGACTACTGGAAGCCTGACGACGTGAAGATCGACAACCTGATCTTCGCCATCACCACCGACCCGTCGGTACGTATCCAGAAGCTGAAGAAGAACGAGTGCCAGGTCACCCTGTTCCCTCGTCCGGCCGACCTGAAGGCGCTCAAGGAAGACAAGTCCTTGAAGATGCCTGAGCAGGCTGGGTTCAACCTGGGCTATATCGCCTACAACGTGATGGACAAGATCAAGGGCGACGACAAGCCAAACCCGATGTCGCAGTTGAAAGTGCGCCAGGCAATGGACATGGCCGTCAACAAGCAGCAGATCATCGACTCCGTGTATCAGGGCGCCGGCCAACTGGCGGTCAACGCCATGCCGCCGACCCAGTGGTCCTACGACACCACCATCAAGGACGCCAAGTACGATCCCGAGAAAGCCAAGGAGCTGCTCAAGGAAGCCGGCGTCAAGGAAGGTACCGAGATCGTCCTGTGGGCGATGCCGGTTCAGCGTCCGTACAACCCGAACGCCAAACTGATGGCAGAAATGCTGCAGTCCGACTGGGCCAAGATCGGCCTCAAGGTCAAGATCCAGAGCTACGAGTGGGGCGAGTACATCAAGCGCTCCAAGGGCGGCGAGAACGGCGCGATGCTGATTGGCTGGAGCGGCGACAACGGTGATCCGGACAACTGGCTGAACGTACTGTTCGGCTGCGACTCGCTGGAAGGCAACAACTTCTCCAAATGGTGCGACAAGAAGTTTGACGACATCGTCAAGCAGGCCAAGCGCACTTCAGACCAAGGCAAGCGCACCGAGCTCTACAAACAAGCGCAACACGTCCTCAAGGATGCTGTGCCTATGACACCTATCGCTCACTCGACGGTGTTCCAACCCATGCGCGCCAACGTGCAGGACTTCAAGATCAGCCCATTTGGCTTGAACTCCTTCTACGGCGTCAGCGTCAGCAAATAAGGTTTTGCAACGGCGACGTTTCTGACGTCGCCGTTGCTTTATCTACCGAGCAAGCAGGAATTTGCCTACATCCAAATCCGCAGCTGACTACAGCATCGGGTAAGGACGCGTTGCCATTTCCTACGAGTCATTAGGACTTTACGCATTTACTGCCGGACCCGTGGCTCATACCGTCGGGATCCGACCAGTGCATGCGTGGGTCATCGGTTACTGCTGCGTGCATGGCTTGAAATCAGTGATGCCTCTATGTCCGCGGACGGGACGACGGCTCATTGACAACACTTTGAGAGAAAAGGGAGCGTTATGCGCCATACCTTGGTTTTATCCGCATTGCTGGGCACCGGCCTGTTGGCCGCCACTTCCATCAGCCAGGCCGCCAACAACAGCCTGGTGTTCTGCTCCGAAGGCAGCCCCGCCGGTTTCGACACGGCGCAGTACACCACTGCGACCGACAACGACGCCGCCGAACCGCTGTACAACCGGTTGGCAGAATTCGAGAAAGGCGCGACCAACGTCGTACCGGGCCTGGCCACGAGCTGGGAAATTTCCGAGGACGGCCTCAAATACACGTTTCACCTGCGCGAAGGGGTGAAGTTTCACACCACCAAGTACTTCACGCCGACCCGCGATTTCAACGCCGATGACGTGCTGTTCACGTTCAATCGCATGCTCGATCCGCAACAACCTTTCCGTAAGGCTTATCCGACAGAGTTTCCGTACTTCAACGGCATGAGCCTTAACAAGAACATCGCCAAGGTCGAAAAGACCGAGCCGTTGACCGTGGTCTTTACGCTCAACAGCGTGGACGCCGCGTTCATCCAGAACATCGCCATGAGCTTCGCCGCCATCCTTTCGGCCGAGTACGCCGACAAGCTGCTGACCGAAGGCAAACCAAGCGACATCAACCAGAAGCCGATCGGCACCGGGCCGTTCGTGTTCAAGAGCTATCAGAAAGACTCGAACATCCGTTACACCGGTAACAAGCATTACTGGGACCCGAGCCGGGTCAAGCTCGACAACCTGATTTTCGCCATCAACACCGACGCCTCGGTGCGGGTGCAGAAACTCAAGGCCGGCGAGTGCCAGATCACCCTGCACCCGCGCCCTGCCGATGTGCCCGCGCTGAAAAACGACCCGGCCCTGCAACTGATCGAGAAGCCTGGCTTCAACCTCGGCTACATCGCCTACAACGTACGCCACAAACCCTTCGACCAGCTCGAAGTGCGTCAGGCGCTGGACATGGCGGTGAACAAGCAGGGCATTCTCAATGCCGTTTACCAGGGCGCGGGGCAACTGGCGGTCAACGCCATGCCGCCGACCCAATGGTCCTACGACGACACGATCAAGGACGCCGCCTACAACCCGGAAAAGGCCAGGGAATTGCTCAAGGCCGCCGGCGTCAAGGAAGGCACTGAAATCACCCTCTGGGCCATGCCGGTCCAGCGTCCGTACAACCCCAATGCCAAGTTGATGGCCGAGATGCTCCAGGCTGACTGGGCGAAGATCGGCCTCAAGGTCAAGATCGTCAGCTATGAGTGGGGCGAGTACATCAAGCGCACCAAGAATGGCGAGCACGACATCAGCCTGATCGGCTGGACCGGTGACAACGGTGATCCGGACAACTGGCTGGGCACGCTCTACAGCTGCGACGCCATTGGCGGTAACAACTACTCGATGTGGTGTGATCCGGCTTACGACAAGCTGATCAAGCAGGCCAAGATCGTCACCGACCGAGACCAGCGCACCCTGCTCTACAAACAGGCGCAGCAGTTGCTCAAGCAGCAAGTGCCGATCACGCCAGTCGCCCACTCAACGGTCAACCAGCCGCTGAGCGCCAAAATCGAAGGGTTCAAGGTGAGCCCGTTCGGCCGCAATGTTTTCTCGGGTGTCAGCATAGAAAAATAACCGATTAGCCAGAAATGCCGGGGGGCGGATTTTCCGCCCTCACGCAGACGCTTTGCCGTCTTTTGCCTATTGGGCTAACAGCAAACGTTTGCGTTGCCGTGAATGAGTTCTAAACCAATAGCCGGATCACCCAAAAAGACCGGCATAAAAAAAAGAAAGTAAGGAGCTTTACCCATGAAACTGAGCAGCACCGCGTTATTGGCCTTGGCCATCAGCAGCGTAACCGCCACGGCTTACGCAGAAACCCAAAGCCAGGCTTTCACCCCGGTTACCGTGAACGAGAAAAACGCCCAGAGCGAAGCCACCGGCTTTGTCGAAGGCCAGTCGATCACCGGCACTACGCGTAACTGGTACGCCAACGAACAACTGCAACGCGGCGCCAAGTTCGCCTACAAGAAAGACGGCGTTTCGACCCCGACCGATCGCCGGATCAACTGGGTCCAGGGCACCATCCTCAAGTACAACTCGGGCTTCACCGAAGGCACCGTAGGTTTCAGCACCGAGGTGGCGGCCTACAACGCCATCGCGCTGGATCAGGACCGCAAGGACCTGGCATCCAACAACGGTGGCGCACCGGGCACTCGTCCTGGCGCGGGCAACAACCGTACCCTGACCAAAGAAGGCGGCGATGCTCAAGGCCAGTGGAGCAAACTGGGCCTGGCCAACGTCAAGGCCCGTGTCTCCAACACCACCCTGACCGCCGGCCGCATGAACTTCAGCAGCCCGATGGTCGACGTGATCGGTAACCGTGCACTGCCTTCGAGCTTCGAAGGTGTGGCCATCCACAGCGAAGAGCTGAACAACCTGGCCTTCGACCTGGCCACCTTCGATCGCAACTCACCGCGTACCGAAGAAAGCCAGCGTAAATTTCGCACCGAATACGCCAACGGCATCGTCGAGACCGACCACGTCTACACTGGCGGCCTGACCTACACCCCATTTGCCAGCCTGACCACCAGCCTCTGGGCGACCCAGGCTGAAGACATCTGGAACCAGTACTACTTCGGCGCTTCCCACGTTCTGGGCGACAGCCAGGTACTGAGCCTGACCACCGGCCTGAACTACTACAAAACCCAGGAAACCGGTAAGGCCCTGATCGGCGACATCGACAACGACACCTATTCCCTGTCGTTCGGCCTGACCCACCAGGCCCACACCCTGACCTTCTCGTACCAGGAAGTGAACGGCAACGAGTACTTCGACTACCTGCACGAAACCAACGGCATCTACCTGGCCAACTCCCTGCTGTCGGACTTCAACGGCCCGAACGAAAAATCGTTCCAGGTTGCCTACGGTCTGAACATGGCCGAATACGGCGTGCCAGGCCTGAAGTTCAACATCTACCAGGCGCGCGGCTGGGGCATCGACGGCACTCACTACACCGGCAACGGCGGCGTGGTTGGCAAGGGTTATGACGGCATCCAGTCCCAGGATGGCGAACACCACTATGAATACGGCATCGGCGCGACCTACGCCGTGCAGAGCGGCCCGCTCAAGGCCACCACGATCCGCGGCACCTACACGGCTCACCGTGCCAGCGAAAACCAGGCTGACGGCAGCATCAACGAGTTCCGTCTCGTGACCACGGTTCCGTTCAACATCCTGTAATGCCGCTGCCGAACGGCTGGTTCCGCGATGAATCGGCCGTTCGGCTTTTGTCCTTTAACTGATTGCAGAGGGTTCTTGATGAAAATGCTTCCCCTACGTGCGGCCATCGCGGCTGCTTTGCTCAGTGTCGCTGTCGGTGTCTCGGCCAAGCCCCTGGTGGTTTGCACCGAAGCCAGCCCCGAAGGCTTCGACATGGTCCAGTACACGACTGCAGTCACAGCCGATGCGGTGGCCGAAACCATCTTCAATCGCCTGGCGGACTTCAAACCGGGTACTACCGAGGTGATTCCGGCACTGGCCGACTCCTGGGACATCAGCGAAGACGGCCTGAGCTACACCTTCCATCTGCGTAAAGGCGTCAAGTTCCACACCACCGAATACTTCAAGCCAACCCGCGACATGAATGCCGATGACGTGGTCTGGAGCTTCCAGCGCCAGCTGGACCCGAATCATCCATGGCACAAACTGTCGAGCGTGGGTTTCCCGTACTTTGAAAGCATGGGCTTCAAGGAACTGCTCAAAAGCGTAGAGAAAGTCGACGACAACACGGTCAAGTTCACCCTGACCCGTCGCGAAGCGCCGTTCCTGGCCGACATTGCCATGGCCTTCTCCTCGATCTACTCCGCCGAGTACGCCGATCAGTTGCTCAAGGCCAACAAGGCCGGCGACCTGAACAACAAGCCAGTCGGCACCGGCCCGTTCGTCTTCCAGCGTTACAACAAGGACGCCCAGGTTCGCTTCAAGGCCAACCCGGATTACTTCCGTGGCAAGCCACCGGCCGACGCACTGATCCTGGCCATCGCCACCGACAACAACGTGCGCCTGCAAAAGCTCAAGGCCAACGAGTGCCAGGTCGCGCTGTATCCGAAGCCGGATGACATCCCGACCATCAAGAAAGACCCGAACCTGAAGGTCGACGAACTGAACGCGATGACCGTTTCCTACGTCGCCATGAACACCACGCACAAGTACATGAGTGATGTGCGGGTGCGCAAAGCCATCGACATCGCCTTCGACAAAGAGGCGTACGTCAATGCGTTGTTCGGCAAGGGCAATGCAACCGCTGCGGTCAACCCGTACCCGGACACCCTGCTTGGCTACAACCACGACCTGAAGAACCCGGCCCATGATCTGGACAAGGCTCGCGCCCTGCTCAAGGAAGCCGGCGTACCGGAAGGCACCACCTTCACCCTGTTCACCCGCAACGGTGGCGGTCCGACTAACCCGAACCCGATGCTCGGCGCGCAGATGATGCAAGCCGACCTGGCCAAGGTCGGGATCAAGATCGACATCCGCGTGATGGAATGGGGCGAAATGCTCAAACGCGCCAAAAACGGCGAGCACGACATGGTTTCCGCCGGATGGGCGGGCGATAACGGCGACCCGGATAACTTCCTGACGCCTATGCTCAGTTGTGAAGCGGCCAAGAACGGAGAAAACTACGCCCGCTGGTGCAATGACAAGTTCCAGGCGCTGATCGACCAGGCTCGGGAAAAAACCGATCCGGCCGAGCGTGCAGCGCTCTACGAGCAGGCCCAGGTTATTTTTAACCAGGACCAGCCATGGATCAGCATGGCACACACTAGAATGTTTACCGCAATGCGCAACAACGTAGAGGGCTATCACATTAGCCCCCTCACCACGAATAACTTCGCCACCACCCAGGTGAAGTAGATAAGAAAACTCCCGGTATTCCTGACACAGGGATGCCGGGCACGCCTAACCGGCTGATGAGGTACACCTTACGATGTTTAGTTTTATTGCCCGCCGACTGGGGTTACTGATCCCCACGTTTTTCGGCATCACCTTGCTGACATTCGCGTTGATTCGCATGATCCCTGGCGACCCCGTGGAAGTCATGATGGGCGAACGCAGAGTCGACCCGGAAATGCACGCTCAGGCAATGGAACGCCTAGGTCTGAACAAACCCCTGTATGCCCAGTACCTGGATTACATCGGCAAACTGGCCCACGGCGATCTCGGTGAATCCCTGCGAACCCGTGAAAGCGTCTGGACCGAATTCACTTCCCTGTTCCCCGCGACCCTGGAACTGTCCATGGCCGCTCTGTTGTTCGCCGGCATCCTGGGCCTTCTGGCCGGGGTGATCGCGGCACTCAAGCGAGGGTCCCTGTTCGACCATGGGGTGATGGGCATCTCCTTGGCGGGATACTCGATGCCGATCTTCTGGTGGGGCCTGATCCTGATCATGTTCTTCTCGGTGAGCCTGGGCTGGACCCCGGTGTCCGGGCGGATCGACCTGCTCTACGACATCGAGCCGCGCACCGGTTTCATGCTGATCGATACGCTGCTGGCCGATGACGTCAGTGCGTTCTTCGATGCCCTGCATCACCTGATCCTGCCGGCCATCGTGCTGGGTACCATCCCGCTGGCGGTGATCGCACGGATGACCCGTTCCTCGATGCTCGAAGTACTGCGTGAAGACTACATTCGCACCGCCAAGGCCAAGGGCCTGTCGCCGTCGCGTGTGGTGTTCGTGCACGGTCTGCGTAACGCGCTGATTCCGGTGCTGACGGTGGTCGGCCTGCAAGTCGGCACCCTGCTGGCCGGTGCGGTCCTGACCGAAACCATCTTCTCGTGGCCCGGCATCGGCAAATGGCTGATCGAAGCCATTGGCGCCCGAGACTATCCCGTCGTGCAAAACGGCATCCTGTTAATCGCCTGCCTGGTGATTCTGGTCAACTTCGTAGTGGACATCCTCTACGGCTTTGCCAACCCACGCATCCGTCATCAGCGCTGAGATCATGACCATGACCACTCCAATTCCATCGGTAGCAGTCGATCAAAGCCTGCTGTACCCGTCTCCGTACAAAGAATTCTGGCAAGCGTTCGCCAAGAACAAAGGCGCCGTCGCCGGCCTGATGTTCATGCTGCTGGTGATTTTCTGCGCCATCTTCGCCCCATGGGTCGCCCCTCACGACCCGAGCGAGCAGTACCGCGATTTCCTGCTGACCCCACCGGCCTGGCTGGAAGGTGGACAGATGCAGTTCCTGCTCGGCACCGACGAACTGGGCCGCGACCTGCTGTCGCGTCTGATCAATGGTTCGCGCCTGTCGTTGCTGATCGGTTTGTCGTCGGTGGTGATGTCGCTGATCCCGGGGATTCTCCTGGGCCTGTTCGCCGGGTTCTACCCGCGGATTCTCGGCCCGACCATCATGCGCCTGATGGACATCATGCTGGCCTTGCCGTCGCTGCTGCTGGCCGTGGCGATTGTCGCCATCCTCGGCCCTGGCCTGATCAACACCATCATTGCCATCGCCGTGGTTTCGTTGCCGTCGTATGTTCGTCTGACCCGCGCCGCGGTGATGGGCGAGCTGAACCGCGACTACGTAACCGCCGCGCGCCTGGCCGGTGCCGGCCTGCCACGCCTGATGTTCGTTACCGTGCTGCCAAACTGCATGGCGCCGCTGATCGTTCAGGCCACCCTGAGCTTCTCTTCGGCGATCCTCGATGCCGCCGCACTGGGCTTCCTCGGACTTGGCGTACAACCGCCAACCCCTGAGTGGGGCACCATGCTGGCTTCGGCCCGCGACTACATCGAACGCGCCTGGTGGGTGGTGAGCCTGCCTGGTTTGACCATTTTGCTCAGCGTGCTGGCAATCAACTTGATGGGTGACGGCCTGCGCGACGCGCTGGACCCGAAACTCAAGAACGCCGCCTGAGGAGATTCCCATGTCACTGTTAGAAATCAAGAATCTCAACGTTCGTTTCGGCGACAAGAACGCCACGCCAGTGGTCGACGGCCTCGACCTGAAGGTGGACAAGGGCGAAGTGCTCGCCATCGTTGGCGAGTCGGGTTCCGGCAAGTCCGTGACCATGATGGCGCTGATGGGGCTGATCGAGCATCCAGGCATCGTTACCGCGGACTCGCTCAGCTTCGACGGCAAGGACATGCTTAAGTTGAGCAATCGCCAGCGTCGGCAGATCGTCGGTAAGGACCTGTCGATGGTCTTCCAGGACCCGATGACCGCGCTGAACCCGAGCTACACCGTCGGTTTCCAGATCGAAGAAGTGCTGCGCCTGCACCTGAAGTTGTCCAGCAAGGCAGCGCGCAAGCGCGCCATCGAATTGCTGGAAAAAGTTGAAATCCCGGGTGCCGCCAGCCGTATGGACGCCTACCCGCATCAACTGTCCGGCGGTATGAGCCAGCGTGTCGCGATTGCCATGGCAATTGCCGGCGAACCGAAACTGCTGATCGCCGACGAGCCGACCACGGCGCTGGACGTAACGATCCAGGCGCAGATCATGGACCTGCTGCTGGCGTTGCAGAAAGAGCAGAACATGGGCCTGGTGCTGATTACCCACGACCTCGCCGTCGTGGCCGAAACCGCCCAGCGCGTGTGCGTGATGTACGCAGGGCAAGCGGTCGAAGTCGGTCAGGTGCCACAGTTGTTCGACATTCCCGCGCACCCATACAGCGAAGCATTGCTCAAGGCGATTCCGGAACACAGCCAAGGCGCCGCGCGCCTGTCGACTCTGCCGGGTATCGTGCCCGGTCGCTATGACCGTCCGCAGGGTTGCCTGCTGTCGCCGCGCTGCCCGTATGTGAAAGACAACTGCCGCCAACAACGTCCGACCCTTGACCCGAAAAGCAACAGCCTCGCTCGCTGCTTCTACCCGCTGAACCAGGAGGTGGCGTAATGGCCGTCGTTCTTACCGCCCGCGACCTGACCCGTCACTACGAGGTGTCCCGTGGCATGTTCAAGGGTCACGCCACCGTGCGCGCTCTTAACGGTGTGTCGTTCGAACTGGAAGCCGGCAAGACCCTCGCCGTCGTCGGTGAATCGGGCTGCGGCAAATCCACCCTGGCCCGGGCCCTGACGCTGATCGAAGAACCGTCCTCCGGCTCCTTGAAAATTGCCGGCCAGGAAGTCGCCGGCGCCGACAAGGCCCAGCGCAAGCAATTGCGCAAAGACGTGCAGATGGTGTTCCAGAGCCCTTATGCCTCGTTGAACCCACGGCAAAAAGTCGGCGACCAGTTGGCTGAGCCGCTGCTGATCAACACCAACCTGAGCGCCTCTGAACGTCGCGAGAAAGTCCAGGCGATGATGAAGCAGGTGGGGTTGCGTCCCGAGCACTACCAGCGTTATCCACACATGTTCTCCGGCGGTCAGCGCCAGCGGATTGCCCTGGCCCGAGCGATGATGCTCCAGCCTAAAGTGCTGGTCGCGGATGAGCCGACCTCGGCGCTGGACGTGTCGATCCAGGCACAGGTGCTGAACCTGTTCATGGATCTGCAACAGGAGTTCAACACCGCCTACGTGTTCATCTCCCACAACCTGGCGGTGGTGCAACACGTTGCCGATGACGTGATGGTGATGTACCTCGGTCGCCCAGTGGAAATGGGTCCGAAGAACGACATCTACGAACGCCCGCTGCACCCTTACACCCAGGCACTGTTGTCGGCCACGCCGACGATTCACCCAGACCCGAACAAACCGAAAATCAAGATCGTCGGCGAGTTGCCCAACCCGCTGAACCCGCCACCCGGCTGCGCGTTCCACAAGCGTTGCCCGTACGCCACCGAGCGTTGCAGCACTGAAGAGCCGGCCCTGCGCCTGCTCGACAGCCGCCAGGTGGCTTGCCACTACGCCGAGCAATTCCTCGACGGCGCAGCGTAAAAAACCGTAGGAGCGAGCCTGCTCGCGATGGCGGACTGTCATTCAACATTTGTATTGAATGAAAGAATGCATCGCGAGCAGGCTCGCTCCTACAAGTACTGAATTAATAGAACCTCTTGTTCCTTGACTGCGCATCAGTCGAGCAACAAGGGGTTCTCTTTTTCCTGTGATTTACGTCTGGCTGTCGCCTTCATCGGCATCATCTGAGTCCGGCTCGTCGGTGGTCGAGTCATCGTCGTTGTCAGCCCCACCCTGTCCCTGATCTCCCGGTTCCGATTCGGATTTGGCGAGCATCAACCCCGCGTATCCCGCTTGCCCGCTCGCAGCCTGCTCCCCGTGATCGATACACTCGGCCCACGCTGTCGACGTCCCGAGCGATAGCATCACCAACACCTTCAACAGCAGTAAAACGCGAAACAACCTGTTCATAGCCGATTCCTTCCTTTCGTAGAGTGCCTGTCTGGCGCTGAGTCAAATCTAGTTCCGATCAGCCGGGTTCTCCAGATTGGACGCTACTGAGCGAGGGAAAATGCAGTGGATCAGGAGACTGCTTTGGAATAGGGGTTATTCAAAATTCCACTAGCACCGAAGCCCCTGTAGGAGCGAGCCTGCTCGCGATGATCTCGGCCGCGCTGCGTTTATCCAGAAAGGGCGCGTCATCGTTAGCCGCTATCGCGAGCAAGCTCGCTCCTACAGCGGGCATTGCAACAGGCAAGAAAAAACCCCGCTGCTTTCGCAACGGGGTTTCTGGTGTTTCAACTCAGCGCTTAGTGATGCTCGCGAGTCGCACGGAATTTCACGTCCGGCCAGCGCTCTTCCATCAGTGCCAGGTTGACCCGCGTAGGCGCGAGGTAGGTCAGGTGACCGCCGCCGTCCAGTGCCAGGTTTTCCACAGCCTTGTTGGAGAATTCCTCAAGCTTCTTCTTGTCGCTGCATTCGATCCAGCGCGCGGAATAAACGGTGATCGGCTCATAGGAGCATTCGACCTTGTATTCCTCTTTCAAACGGCTGGCGACCACATCGAACTGCAGCACACCGACGGCGCCGAGGATGATGTCGTTGCTGCGCTCCGGGAAGAACACCTGGGTCGCGCCTTCTTCGGCCAGTTGTTGCAGGCCCTGACGCAGTTGCTTGGATTTCAGCGGATCTTTCAGGCGTACCCGGCGGAACAGCTCCGGGGCGAAGTGCGGGATGCCGGTGAAGCCCAGGACTTCGCCTTCGCTGAAGGTGTCGCCGATCTGGATGGTGCCGTGGTTGTGCAGGCCGATAATGTCGCCGGCAAACGCCTCTTCCAGTTGCTCACGCTCGGAGGAGAAGAACGTCAGCGCATCGCCGATCCGCACGTCCTTGCCGGTGCGCACGTGGCGCATCTTCATGCCTTTTTCGTACTTGCCGGAGCAGATACGCATAAAGGCGATGCGGTCGCGGTGTTTCGGGTCCATGTTCGCCTGGATCTTGAAGATGAAGCCCGAAAACTTCTCTTCCACCGGTTCCACGGTACGCTCGTTGGCCACACGTGCCAGTGGGCGCGGAGCCCAATCAACGACCGCGTCGAGGACGTGGTCGACACCGAAGTTGCCCAGGGCCGTACCGAAGAATACCGGGGTCAACTGACCGTCGAGGAATTCCTGCTGATTGAACTCGTGGCAGGCGCCCTGCACCAGTTCCAGCTGCTCGATGAAACGCTCGTACTCGTCACCCAGGTGCGCACGGGCCTCATCGGAATCGAGCTTCTCGATGATCTTGGTTTCAGTGCGCTCGTGGCCGTGACCGGCGGTGTACACGATGATGTAGTCATCGGCGAGGTGATACACGCCTTTGAAGTCGCGGTAGCAACCAATCGGCCAGGTGATCGGCGCAGCCTTGATCTTGAGGACGGCTTCGATTTCGTCGAGCAGTTCGATCGGGTCGCGGATGTCACGGTCGAGTTTGTTGATGAAGCTGACGATCGGCGTGTCACGCAGACGGCAGACGTCCATCAGGGCGATGGTCCGAGGCTCTACACCTTTACCGCCGTCGAGAACCATCAACGCCGAGTCCACCGCCGTCAGGGTGCGGTAGGTATCTTCGGAGAAGTCTTCGTGGCCCGGGGTGTCGAGCAGGTTGATCATGTGCTCGCGATACGGGAACTGCATGACCGACGTGGTAATGGAAATACCCCGCTGCTTTTCCATTTCCATCCAGTCGGAGGTGGCATGGCGGTCGGATTTACGAGATTTCACCGTACCGGCTACCGCAATCGCCTTGCCCATCAGCAAGAGCTTCTCGGTGATGGTGGTCTTACCGGCATCGGGGTGGGAAATAATGGCGAAAGTGCGGCGTTTCGCGACTTCGGCGGCCTGTTTGGTCATGGGAAATCGCCTGGCAGGTGATTCAAAAAAGGGCGCAGATTATAGCCCAAGTTGATCGAAGAACCGAACCGTTGAGCACATTAGGGGTGGCCAAATGCTTCTTCAGATGGGAACCTTTTAAAGCACGGAGACGTCCACTCCCCCGTTACGACCACTCGTCGGGGGCCTGAAACACCTGCAATTCGGCCTGACGAGGCTGTGCTCATGGCTCGAGCCGTGCGCCTCCCCTGTAGGAGCGAGCCTGCTCGCGATGGACGTCAACGATAACGTTGGGTACCTGAAAGTACGCGTTATCTGGACGTTCACCGCGAGCAAGCTCGCTCCGACAGTGAAACGCGCTCGGCATGAGCTGCTTATCGCGATCACTTTTTCGGCAGCCAGGAATGGCGTTGCCACGCGAAGAAGTGTTCGCCGACTGAAAAAAGGAGTCCGCCTGTGGCTATCCACTATGGCAAAGGGCTGATAGGAGGCGCGCTGGTATTCGCCCTTCTGGCCCTGCTGATCAACTGGATCGGCATCAACACGATCGAACACTACCGCGACGATTTGTTGTTTTACCTGCAAGCTCATCTGATTCTCGTCCTCGCTTCCATGCTGGCCGCCCTTGTCGTGGGCATCCCCGCCGGTATCTTCCTCAGCCGCCCGTCCATGGTCGGTCGCGCTGAACGCTTCATGCAATTCTTCAACATCGGCAACACCGTCCCCCCTCTCGCCGTCCTGGCCATCGCTCTGGGTATCCTCGGCATCGGCAGTGGCCCGGCCATCTTCGCCTTGTTTCTCGCCTCGCTGCTGCCCATCGTGCGTAACACCTATGAGGGCCTGAAAAATGTCCAGGGTTCGCTCAAGGAAGCCGCCGTCGGCATCGGCATGACCCCGCGCCAGGTGCTGTGGAAAGTCGAACTGCCGAACGCCGTGCCGATCATCATCGGTGGCGTGCGCGTGGCGTTGGCAATCAATGTCGGGACCGCACCGCTGGCGTTCCTGATTGGCGCCAACAGTCTTGGCAGCCTGATATTTCCCGGCATTGCCCTGAACAATCAGCCGCAGTTACTGCTCGGTGCCGCGTGCACCGCGTTGCTGGCCTTGTTGCTGGACGGCGTGGTCACACTTGGCAGTCGCCTCTGGCTCGAACGCGGCTTGCGCCCGTCTTAAGCCCCGGCAAAGGAATTCTCATGAAAACAACACGCTTTTTATTAGGCTGCATCCTGCTGTGCGCAGGGTTTGCCCAGGCCGCGGAAAAACCGTTGATCCGTATCGGCGCTCGGGTGTTTACCGAGCAGACCCTGCTGGCGGAAATCACCGCCCAGTACCTGCGATCCAAGGGCTATGACGCCCAAGTCACCGGTGGATTGGGCAGTAACCTGGCCCGCAGTGCCCAGGAAAGCGGACAACTGGACATGGTCTGGGAGTACACCGGCGTGTCTCTGGTTTCCTACAACCACGTCACGGAAAAACTCGACAGTCAGCAGTCACTGGCGCGGGTCACCGAACTGGACGCGAAGAAAGGCCTGACCTGGCTCTCACCATCGAAGTTCAGCAACACTTATGCCCTGGCGCTACCGGCGAACATCGCCGCCGAGTACCCGCAGGTCCACACCATCAGCGACCTCGATCGCACATTGCGCGCCGAGGCCAAAGACAATCCGCTGGTGGCGCTGGACACCGAGTTTGCCAACCGCTCCGACGGCCTGGCCGGCATGGTCGAACTCTACGGCATGGACCTGACCCGCAAAAACATCCGGCAGATGGACGCCGGCCTCGTCTACACCGCCCTGCGCAACGGCCAGGTTTTTGCCGGTCTGGTCTATACCACCGACGGACGCTTGAGCGCGTTCAAGCTCAAGTTACTGGAAGACGACAAGCACTACTTCCCCGACTACACCGCCGCGCCGGTCGTGCGCCAGGCCTACCTCGATGCGCATCCGCAACTGGCGGCCCAGCTCAAGCCACTGGCCGACCTGTTCGACGACGAAACCATGCGCCAGCTCAACGCCCGGGTCGATGTCGATCATCAAAGCCCTTCATCCGTTGCCGCCGATTTCCTGCGCCAGCATCCCTTGAACTGAGGAGGAAACGACATGGATTTTCTCAACGCCTTTTCCCATCTCGATTGGGCGCAAGTGCTGCACCTGACCTGGCAACACATCACCCTGGTCGGCATCGCCGTCAGCCTGGCGATTCTGGTCGGCGTGCCGCTGGGCATTCTGATGACGCGCTTCCCGAGCCTCGCCGGTCCCTTGCAAGCCAGCGCCACAGTGTTGCTGACCATCCCGTCGATTGCGCTGTTCGGTTTGCTGTTGCCGGTGTACTCGACCTTTGGCCAAGGCCTGGGGCCGATGCCGGCGATCACGGCGGTGTTTCTCTATTCGCTGCTGCCGATCATGCGTAACACCTACCTGGCCCTGACCAGCGTCGAACCGGGCATCCGCGAAGCCGCCCGCGGCATCGGCATGACCTTCGGCCAGCGCCTGCGCATGGTCGAACTGCCCATCGCCGTGCCGGTGATCCTCGCCGGTGTACGCACCGCCGTGGTCATGAACATCGGCGTCATGACCATCGCCGCCACCATCGGCGCCGGTGGCCTCGGTGTACTCATCCTCGCTTCCATCAGCCGCAGCGACATGTCGATGCTGATCGTCGGTGCCGTGCTGGTCAGTGTGCTGGCAATCATCGCCGACCTGATCCTGCAAGTGTTGCAACGCTCGCTGACTCCAAAAGGACTGCTCAAATGATCGAACTTCAAAACCTCAGCAAGACCTTCCAAAGCAACGGCAAAGATGTGAAAGCCGTGGACTCGGTGAGCCTGACCGTCAACGAAGGCGAAATCTGTGTGTTCCTCGGGCCATCGGGTTGTGGCAAAAGCACCACGCTGAAAATGATCAACCGCCTGATCAAACCCACTTCGGGCAAGATCCTGATCAATGGCGAAGACACCACTGGCCTCGACGAAGTGACGCTGCGCCGCAACATCGGTTACGTGATCCAGCAGATCGGCCTGTTCCCGAACATGACCATCGAAGAGAACATCGTGGTCGTGCCGAAACTGCTCGGCTGGGACAAGCAGAAATGCCACGACCGCGCCCGCGAGTTGATGAGCATGATCAAGCTCGAACCCAAGCAGTATTTGCATCGCTATCCACGGGAGTTGTCCGGTGGCCAGCAGCAGCGGATCGGCGTGATTCGCGCACTGGCGGCAGATGCACCACTGTTGTTGATGGACGAACCGTTCGGCGCGGTCGACCCGATCAACCGCGAGATGATCCAGAACGAGTTCTTCGAGATGCAGCGGGCGCTGAACAAGACCGTGATCATGGTCAGCCATGACATCGACGAGGCGATCAAGCTCGGCGACAAGATCGCGATCTTCCGCGCCGGCAAGCTGTTGCAGATCGATCACCCGGACACGTTACTCGCGCATCCGGCGGATGAGTTTGTAAGCAACTTCGTCGGCCAGGACAGCACGCTCAAGCGCCTGTTGCTGGTGAAAGCCGAAGACGCGGCGGACAACGCGCCTTCCGTAAGCCCGCAAACCCCGGTGGCCGAAGCGCTGGAGTTGATGGATGAGCATGACCGACGGTACGTGGTGGTTACCTGCGCCGAGAACACAGCCCTGGGTTATGTAAGACGTCGCGACCTGCACCGTCAGACCGGCACCTGCGCGCAGTACCAACGCGAGTTCAACGCCACGGCGGCGTACGACGAGCATTTGCGCATCCTGCTGTCGCGCATGTACGAGTTCAATCGCGCGTGGTTGCCGGTGCTGGATGCCGAGCGAGTGTTTTTGGGTGAGGTGACACAGGAGTCGATTGCGGCTTATTTGAGTTCAGGTCGTTCGCGTGGAATGAAGACCAATATCGTCTCACCTGCCGAGGCGGTGATCGCCTGACAACTCATATCGCCCGGTAAGAATGCAAAACCTGTAGGAGCGAGCTTGCTCGCGATGGCGCAATGTCAGTCAACTACGATGTTGGCTGTGAAAATGCCATCGCGAGCAAGCTCGCTCCCACAGGTTCTGTGCGATTTTTGAGTGATTTGTAAGCCGGAAAAAAATATCAACACTAGAGCCTGCAAAAGCCATCCACAAACACGCTCTTAAATAATCAAATTCCCTCTCAGCCCAGCTTTTCGCAGCCAACGTCGCCGATGTTGACGCCATCGTACTTTCTAGCGACTTGGCGCACAAAAGCGTCGAACGTGCATGTATTTTTAACACTTCATAAATACTCGGGAACATCCGACTGTCATCTGTGTCGGTTACAAAGAGTGATGCTCGTAACGCGCGTCAGAAGAGTGCAAAAACGCGACATTTTTTGTTGATCTCAAGCCCCTCACGCCCTAAAGTTCGCGCCGAACGTCCATGCTGGAAACGATCCATCCGGCTCAAGTACTGACGACGAGACAGCAAGGCCAAGGGAAAGCTGCACTTCCCATGGCCTTTTTGCTTTCGGCGACATGCCTTGGGAAGTAGGCGAACCAAAGTGGGGATACGGAGGACGTTCATTTGCACCCATTGTTTTTACTCGTTTGCCATTAGGAGCTCCCAAGTATGTCGATCCAGGTCGAAGACTATTTCGCGCGCGACACCTTTCAGAAAATGAAGGCGTTCGCCGACAAGCAAGAAACCCCATTCGTGGTGATCGACACCGCGATGATCGCCCAGGCCTATGACGACCTGCGCGCCGGTTTCGAATTCGCCAAGGTCTACTACGCGGTCAAGGCCAACCCGGCCGTGGAAATCATCGACCTGCTCAAAGAGAAAGGTTCGAGCTTCGACATCGCCTCTATCTATGAGCTGGACAAAGTGCTGGATCGCGGCGTCAGCGCCGACCACATCAGCTACGGCAACACCATCAAGAAATCCAAGGACATCCGCTACTTCTTCGAGAAGGGCGTGCGCCTGTTCGCCACAGACTCCGAAGCCGACCTGCGCAACATCGCCAAGGCCGCTCCGGGTTCGAAAGTCTACGTACGTATCCTGACCGAAGGCTCGACCACCGCCGACTGGCCTTTGTCGCGCAAATTCGGCTGCCAGACCGACATGGCCATGGACCTGCTGATTCTCGCTCGCGATCTGGGCCTGGTGCCTTACGGCATCTCGTTCCACGTGGGTTCGCAGCAGCGCGACATCAGCGTCTGGGACGCGGCGATCGCCAAGGTCAAAGTGATCTTCGAACGCCTGAAGGAAGAAGACGGCATTCACCTGAAGCTGATCAACATGGGCGGCGGCTTCCCGGCCAACTACATCACCCGCACCAACAGCCTGGAAACCTACGCTGAAGAAATCATCCGCTTCCTCAAGGAAGACTTCGGTGACGACCTGCCGGAAATCATCCTGGAACCGGGCCGCTCGCTGATCGCCAACGCCGGTATCCTGGTCAGCGAAGTGGTGCTGGTCGCGCGTAAATCCCGTACCGCGGTCGAGCGTTGGGTGTACACGGATGTGGGCAAGTTCTCCGGCCTGATCGAAACCATGGACGAAGCCATCAAGTTCCCGATCTGGACCGAGAAGAAGGGCGAGATGGAAGAAGTGGTCATCGCTGGCCCAACCTGCGACAGCGCCGACATCATGTACGAAAACTACAAATACGGCCTGCCACTGAACCTGGCAATTGGCGATCGCCTGTACTGGCTGTCGACTGGTGCGTACACCACCAGCTACAGCGCTGTAGAGTTCAATGGTTTCCCGCCACTGAAGTCGTTCTACGTTTAAATCCCTCCCGTTATAAAAAAGGCCTGTGAGTAATCACAGGCCTTTTTTTTGACTTAACTTATTGGCCGGCATTATTAAAAATAAAGCACAGCGCCGCCATGCTTCCCACCACACACATACTGAAAACCTTATCTACTTAACTTCAAGAACAAATAACACTACTTTTCAATGGCTATAGAGGCACAACTAAAACATCGCTAATGCATAAAAAGGGATTTTCATGTTAGCCATCCAAGACGAAATTAAAACCGCTGAAGAGATCAACTCTCTGACGACTGATTTCATGGGAGCCGTTTCCGGAACTCTCCGTGGTGTCGAACGTGGACCGGGACTACTGGTCACAAACGACGACATTAAAAAAATCAAACGATACGTCAATGCCGGACTGGCCTTGCCGACCGACATCAACGAAATAGAACAACTATACAAATACGACCAGCTGAATATTTCCGGACTTTATTCAGCGGATATGCAAATCCTCTATCAAAACATGAGGAACCACGCGAGCAGTTGGTCGCCATTGGAGTCCAGCATGAAGGCCGTTGGTTCAGACCTTCATGTATTTGCCGACAATTTTACTTCCAGCAGTCAATCCATCATCAACTACTTGACCAGACTGCCCAGCTACATCAGCGGCGTTGGAAAAATCGGTGGCCTGACACCCGAGGAAATCGACAACCTGCCAGAGATACAATTAACCGGAGATGAGAAACAAAAAATCCCGGCTCTGATGGAATTGATTGAAGAACTTAAAACCGTCATCACCGAGCACAGCAAAAGCACGCAAACTACAAAATCTCAAATAACCCTGTTCAAGCATGAAATCACCAATTCGCTGAAGCCCGCACTCGGTTTGAAAATAGCCCTTTGCAACAGCCACAACTTCGACGAAGAGATAAAAGCCTTCAATGAGCGCTTGGATATCCTCAACCAGCGAATTGACGAAAAATACGCAGAAATCGAGCAGTACTCCCAGAGCAAATGGTGGGGACTGTTCGGTGGCATCGTTGGTTTTATCGTCACATCTTCCATTTATGGAACCAAGGCCCGGCAAGCTCGAGATGAACTGGAAGCGCTGATAGCGGAGAGACGTGAAGTCCAGGCAAAAATTGCAGCCAGCAGTGCGGTCCTTGCATCGTTGCGAGCATTCGAAACCAGTCTCCAGGAACTGCAAATCAGGATTGAAGATGCGGCGGGCAGCTCATCGAACCTTGAAAGTCTCTGGGAGTTGATACAGACCTATGTCGATGCTTCCTGCAAAAAACTCGATGGCGTTACCAATGCCATGTACCTGGTGTCTTTTGTCTCCAGGCTAACCACGATGACGGAAAACTGGCTAACGATAAAACAGCAGGCGGGCGATTTATTGACTGCCTTCAACAATGCCACAAGCGCCTCCTGACATCCTGGCTTGCACACCAAGGCCAAACCCGAAGTTTACTTCTTTAAAGGCAAAAAAATAATGACCGTACACACTCTCGACTTGTCATTCCAATACCCCTCTCCCGACATGAAGAAAATCAAGCAAAACAGGGATGAACTCCATTATAAAATCCGCACATTGAGTACTGTTTACCTACCGGTACTTTGGGAGCAATTAGCATCATTATCAGAGGAAGTAAACGCCACCGACAAGCAAGCACTTAGCACCCTGACTCTGCTACCCACCGCCTTACCCATTAGCGAAGTTCAACGCTTCCACACCATCATTGAAAATCTGAAGTTCGAACCCTCCTCCCCCGAGCAACAGGAGGCCATAGACAATTTTTACGAAGAGATCAAATCATCGATTGAAAGCGGCACATCCGAAGTGTCGAAACTTGCGACAACGCTGAACAACAATTTGGCGAATTTGAAAGCAGTGACCCTCAGCGACAACCAATACCGCATCAAGGAACTGGAAGTATCCATCAGCAACATCAGCCCGTATGTAGCAGAAGAGGAACGCGACATTGAGAAACTGGCAAAAGACGAATCAGACCTGAACAACGCCATTAAACTCATTGAAGCGACAGACACTTTCTCGCTCATCAATGAGTTATTTCTCACGGCCGAAAAACTTGCAGGGCTTAACCTGTCCGCCCCTCAAGTTGATCTTGTCAAGGCTGGCATTGCCGCCGCAGGCAAGATCCTCAACTTAATCAGCGACAGAATTAAATATGACAACCTGATTGAAGCCAGGCGCCAGCTCCAGGCGCGACTTGATGACCGCCGTCGAAACCTGGCCCGCATCAATCAAGATATAAAACTCTTGCAAGACCAAAAAAATCAGTTAGTGGAATTCCAGTCCGTGCAAACCCCGAGAGGGGCTTACACGAATGAGATAAGCACCCTCGCCGATGCCATCGACAAATTCCTGGAGATTAATGAACATGACGTTGCCGACGATTTCAGCTCGGTTGTTAAACGGTTCATCGAACAGTCGAACATTTTCATCAAACATTTGAATAACCTTCGCCAGGAATGGCGAAGCTAAAGCGGGCCCGCTCCGTTTGGATTAGCACCCTGATCAGCGCGAGCGAAGGCGCGCACAACGCCATTTCGCTCGCCTTGATGACAGCTACAGATCCTTGAAGTCCTGTACCTAGGCCACTTGCGCCTGATTTTGCAATTGCACGGCACGCTGCTGAAAGCGCGGAGCCAATGCCCGCAGATCCGGGTGTGGAGCGTGCAGTAGCGCTTGGCCGCTAACTCTCAAGAAATTCACGTTGCCTGCCTCCAGCGCCCGATCAAGCCATACCAAGGCCTCGTCGACTTTCCCATCCTGCGCCAGAACAGCCGCATAGCTGAATTGCCCGCGAAAATCTCCGCCCTCTGCAGAACGTCGATACCACTCGAAAGCGGCATCCGGGTCGGCCCGGCAGAATCGGCCTTCCTCGAGATAGCGCCCCAACAGGTTCATCGACTTCGCATGGCCGAGGTCCGCCGCACGCCGGTACCAGTTCAGCGCCAGTGTCTGATCCTCGCCTACACCGCGCCCGGTGGCCAACAGATTGGCGAAGTTGTACATCGACCAATCCAGCCCGTCCTGCGCCGCGGCTCGATAATGCCGCGCCGCAATCGAGGCATCGGCAACACAGCCCCAACCATGCTCATGACAACGGCCGAGCATATTGCGCGCCATCAGGTGCCCCTGGCGGGCGGCGATACCGAACCAGCGCAACGCCAGCGGCTGGTCCTGCGCGATACCCTGGCCGTCGAGCAGGATCTGCCCGAGCAAGGCCTGGGCCTCGACTTCACCCTCACGTGCGGCGATCAGGATGGCCTGGGCCGCACGGGCCGGGCTTTCGTCGAGCATGGCGAGCAGGCGCTCGCCGTCGAGCATCTCCTCGCGGCGTAAACGAAAATCCGCCACTTACACCTCGACCCAGCGACGCAACAGGTTGTGATAAGTGCCAGTCAGGCGGATCAGCGATGGATGATCGGGCACATCGCGGGTCAGTTGCTGGATGGCTCCGTCCATCTCGAACAACAGGGCGCGCTGGCTGTCTTCGCGCACCAGGCTTTGAGTCCAGAAAAACGAGGCCAGTCGCGTTCCGCGCGTTACCGCATTGACCTTGTGCAGGCTGGTGCCGGGGTACAGCACCATGTCGCCGGCAGGCAACTTCACCCGCTGAGTGCCGAAGGTGTCCTGGATTTCCAACTCGCCGCCGTCGTAATCCTCGGGCTCGCTGAAGAACAGCGTGGCAGACAAATCCGTGCGTACCCGTTCGATGCTGCCCTTGGGCTGACGCACCGCGTTGTCGATGTGAAAGTCGAAACTGCCACCGGCGGTGTAACAGTTCACCAAGGGAGGAAAGACCTTGTGCGGTAGCGCAGCCGACATGAACAGTGGATTTTTCCACAGCCGCTCCAGCATTGCCGCGCCGATCTCCTTGGCCAGCGGATGCCCTTCAGGCAGCTGTAAATTGTGCTTGGCCTTGGCCGACTGGTAGCCTGCGGTGATCTTGCCATCGGCCCAATCGGCTTGCTCCAGAGCCTCGCGAATGCGCTGCACCTCGTCTTTTCCGAACAGGCAGGGAATGTGCAGCAGCATGGCAAGACACCTGAAAACAAAGTGGCGCCAATGGTATTGATTCTTATTGCCCGTGTAAAACACATCAGACGAATGAGTCAGCAAAAACCGTAAGGTTAAATTGTAAAGAATGTAAATTCAGCGCGAATAGTAATATTTCGCAATTGTTACGAATACCTATTTACCCTATATTCCGCCGCCTCAAATCCTTGGGGAGGGGAATTCAAATGCCACGTCAACAACCACAAGTACCGGTCAGTTCACCACGTCTGCTCGCATCCGCCATCGGCATGGCGATTACTGCCGGCTCTGCGGGCCACATGGTTTTCGCGGCGGAAAAAACCGACGAAAAAGCACCGGACAATGTGATTTCGCTGGGCGCCACCGCCATCACAGGCCAAGCCCAGGACGAGACAACCTACAACGTCGAGAAAGCCTCCTCGCCCAAGTACACCGCGCCGCTGATCGACACGCCGCGCTCGGTGACCGTTGTTCCGCAACAAGTCTTGAAAGACACCGGCTCGCTCAACCTGCAGGACGCGCTGCGCACCGTTCCAGGCATCACCTTCGGTGCCGGTGAAGGCGGTAACCCACAAGGCGACCGTCCGTTCATCCGCGGTTTCGACGCCCAGGGCGACACCTATCTGGACGGCGTGCGCGATACCGGCTCCCAGAGCCGCGAGATCTTCGCCGTTGAGTCGATCGAAGTCAGCAAAGGCCCGAACTCCGCGATCGGCGGCCGTGGCGCCGCCGGCGGCAGCATCAACCTGGTCAGCAAGAAAGCTCACCTGGGCGACTCACTCGACGGTGGTTTCACCTGGGGCTCCGACCAGACCCAGCGCTACACCTTCGACGGCAACTACCAGTTCACCGACACCGCCGCTGGCCGTCTGAACCTGATGAGCCACGAGAGCAACGTCGCCGGGCGTGACAGCGTCGACTACGACCGCTGGGGTGTCGCACCGTCCCTGGCCTTCGGCCTGGGTACAGACACTCGCGTCAACCTCGACTACTACCACCTCGAAAGCAACGACACGCCGGATTCGGGCATTCCCTACTCCATCCCGGCTGCAGGTTCGGCTGCCCGTACCAAGGCCAACCCGGACAAGCCCAATGACGGCGGCGACAGCAGCAATTTCTATGGTCTGACCGACCGTGACTTCCGCAAGGGTCGCACCGACACGGCAACCTTCGCCATCGAGCACGACCTGAGCGACGCACTGACCATCAAGAACACCCTGCGCCACGGCACCAGCATGCAGGATTACATCCTGACCCAGCCGGACGACAGTAAAGGCAACGTCAACAACGGCAGCGTCTGGCGCCGCGCGAACACCCGCGTGAGCAACACCGAGACCACCACCAACCAGACCGACCTGTTTGGTGATGTCTACATCGCCGGGTTCAAGAACAGCTTCTCCACCGGCGTTGAATACACCCACGAGGAAGCTGAAAAGTCCTCGTACAACGTCAACACGGACACCACTCCGGGAACAGCTGGGGCGAGCACAAACTGCTCGCCGGCACTGATCGGCGCGCCAAGCGGCTACAACTGCACCTCGCTGTCCAACCCGACCCCGAATGATCCGTGGAACGGCGCCATCTCGCGCAACTATGCCGGCACCGACACCAAGGCCAACACCTACGCACTGTATGTGTTCGACACCCTGACGTTGTCCGAGCAATGGCTGGTGAACATGGGCCTGCGCTACGACCACTTCGACACCGAATACAAGACTTTCAACGGTTCCAGCGTGACCACGTCCAAGGGCGATGACACCAGCGAGTTCGTCACCGGTCAGTTCGGTGTGGTGTACAAACCAGCGGAAAACGGCAGCATCTATGCCTCCTACGCGACGTCTGCCACGCCGCCGGGCAACACGCTTGGCGAAGGTTCGGAAGGCAACCCGTTGGGCGGCACGCCGGATCGCAACGGCAACCTGCTCAAAAGCGACATGGAGCCGGAAACCACCAAGAACTACGAAATCGGTACCAAGTGGGACCTGTTGAATGATCGTCTGTCCCTGACCGCCGACATCTTCCGCACCGAGAAAGAAAACGCTCGTGTGCAGACCAACACCACCACCTACGAAAACGCCGGTAAAACCCGCGTTCAAGGTGTCGAGCTGTCGGCCAGCGGCAAGCTCACCGACAAATGGCAAGTGTTCGCCGGTTACGCCTACATGGACAGCGAGCAAGTCGATGGCGGCGACATGCCGGCAAACAAAGCCAACGATGGCAACGAACTGCCTAACACCCCGAAAAACAGCGCCAGCCTGTGGACGACCTATCAGGTCACGCCGAAGCTGACCATCGGCGGCGGTGCGTTCTATGTCGATGACGTGTTCGGCAACGTAGCCAACACCACCATGGTTGATTCCTACGTTCGTTACGACGCGATGGCAGCCTACAAGCTGAGCAAAAACGTCGACCTGCAACTGAACGTGCAGAACCTGACCGACGAAACCTACTACGACAAAGCGTTCTCGACCCACTTCGCCAACCAGGCGGCTGGTCGTACCGCATTGCTGAGCACCAACTTCCACTTCTGATGGAAATTTGACTACGCAACCTCTTCTTTAGGAGCGAGCTCGCTCGCGATGGTCTTCAACGATGACGCGGTTAGCCTGAAACCCCACGTCGTTCTTGAGTTCATCGCGAGCAAGCTCGCTCCTACAGAGGTCGGTGTTGGCTCAGGCCCCGTTCATACCGTGAACGGGGCCTTTGTGCGTAAAAAAATGCTTCTCGACAACCCCACGGCATAATGCGCGCCGTGATGAATACATTTGAACCAACAAGGCGAGCGACGTGTTGAAGAAAACCCTGTTCCAGTTGCACTGGTTTTTCGGCATCAGCGCCGGGCTGGTCCTGGCCCTGATGGGCATCACCGGGGCGATGGTGTCGTTTCAGGATGAAATCCTGAGCACACTCAACCCCTCTGTGTTGCAGGTCGAAAAACAGGTCGCCGGTGTGCTGCCACCCGCCGAACTGGTGGAGCACATCGAAGCCGCGTCGGGCAAAAAAGTCTCGATGCTCACCGTGGAAACCGACAGCGGCAACGCCGCCAAAGTGTGGTTCACCCCGCCGCCAGGTGAGCGCCGAGGCGAGATGCGCTACTTCGATCCGTACACGGCCGAGTTCCTCGGTGATGCCACCGGCCAGGACTTCTTCGGGCTGATGCTGCAACTGCACCGTTTCCTCGCCATGGGCGATACGGGTCGGCAGATCACCGGCGCCTGCACACTGATTCTGGTGTTCTTCTGTCTTTCCGGGCTGTACCTGCGTTGGCCTCGCCAGTGGAGAAGCTGGCGTGCCTGGCTGACCCTGGACTGGAAGAAAAAGGGTCGCAGTTTCAACTGGGACCTGCACTCGGTGGCTGGCACCTGGTGCCTGGTGTTTTACCTCCTGGCAGCGCTGACCGGGTTGTCCTGGTCCTACGAGTGGTACAACAAAGGCCTGACCCGGTTGCTCTCCGACTCACCGCAGAATGAACGCGTTCGCGGTGGACGTGGCCCTGCACCGCAAGGTCCGGCACCGACAGCCGATTACGCGGCAATGTGGAGCAGCATCTACAGCGCGGCCGGCCCGCAACTCAGTTCCTATAACGTGCGCATGCCGCCAGTGGCCGGCCAGCCAGCGACCGTTTACTTCCTGCTGAAAACTTCGCCACACGACCGCGCCCTGAACCAGATCACCCTCGACCCAGCCACCGGCGTGGTCAAACGGGTTGATCGCTACAGTGACAAGAGCCTCAAGGCGCAACTGCTGTCCAGCATTTATGCGCTGCACGTCGGCAGCTACTTTGGCATCGTCGGGCGCATCATCCTGACCATCACCTCGCTGAGCATGCCGCTGTTCTTCGTCACCGGCTGGTTGCTGTACCTGGACCGTCGCCGCAAAAAACGCCAGATCAAAAACGCGCGCAAAGAGCTCGTGCAACCCGGCAACGACGCTCCGGCCTGGCTGATCGGTTTCGCCAGCCAGAGCGGCTTTGCCGAGCAACTGGCCTGGCAGACCGCCGGGCAATTGCAGGCCGCGGGCTTGCCGGTGAAGGTGCAGCCGCTGGCGGACGTCAGCGAGCAGGATTTGCAGGACTCGAACAACGCACTGTTCGTCGTCAGTACCTTCGGTGACGGCGAAGCACCCGACAGCGCCAGGAGTTTCGAACGCAAGGTACTGGGTCGCACGCCAAGTCTTGAACGTCTGAACTACGCGGTCCTCGGCCTCGGCGACCGGCAGTATCAACACTTCTGCGGATTTGCCAAACGCCTGCACACCTGGCTCGGCGAGCACGGCGGCAAGACCTTGTTCGCCCCGGTGGAAGTCGATAGCGGCGATCCTTACGCTCTGCGTCACTGGCAACAGCAACTGGGCCTGCTGACCGGCCACGCCCCCGTCGACACCTGGCAAGCGCCCAGCTACGACAACTGGACCCTGGTCCGTCGTGAACGGCTCAACCCGGACAGCAGCGGTTCGCCGGTGTACTTGCTGGGCCTCAGCGCCCCGACCACCAGCAGCTGGCTGGCCGGCGATCTGGTAGAAGTGTTGCCGCGCAATTGCCCGTGGGCCATCGAGCATTTCCTCGACGGTCTGGGCATTCACGGAGAGACCAAGGTGCAGCTCAACGGCCTGGAGGAAACCCTCGAACAGGCCCTGGCCAGCCGCCAGTTGCCGGAGAACCGCGCCCATCTGGTCGGCCTGCACGCGCAGGCACTGGCAGAGGCCCTCGTGCCGCTGGCCATGCGCGAATACTCGATTGCTTCGATTCCAGACGACGGTGTGCTGGAATTGATCGTGCGCCAGGAAGTGCATGCCGATGGCAACCTCGGCGTCGGTTCCGGCTGGTTGACCGAACACGCGCCGGTGGGCAGTTCCATCAGCCTGCGTGTGCGGCGCAACAGTGGTTTCCATCTGCCGGCCCAACCGGTGCCGATGATCCTGCTGGGCAATGGCACGGGGCTGGCCGGGTTGCGCAGCTTGCTCAAGGCCCGAATTGCCGATGGTCAGCAACGTCACTGGCTGCTGTTTGGCGAGCGCAATCGCGAGCACGACTATCTGTGCCGAAAGGAGCTGGAAGATTGGCTGATCAACGGTGATCTGGCGCGCCTCGACCTGGCGTTTTCCCGAGACCAGGCCGAAAAGATTTACGTACAGGATCGCCTGCGTGAGTCGGCGGACGAGCTTGAAAAATGGCTGGCGGACGGTGCGGTGATCTACATCTGCGGCAGCCTTCAGGGCATGGCTTCGGGCGTGGATCAGGTACTCAATGAAGTACTGGGCAGCGCCGAAGTGGAGCGCTTGATCGAACAGGGCCGCTACCGCCGAGACGTGTACTGATTCACTGAGTCCCCTGTGGGAGCGGGCTTGCTCGCGATGGTCGTTAACGATGACGCGTTCATACAGATTGAGCGCGTTATTCTCGGGTTCATCGTCGGATCGCCGCCCGGAGCAAGCTCGCGCCTACAGGTATCCGGTGTCAATCAAACCGGCTGCAACTTCTGCTCAAACACAGACACCCCGTCCAGATCCCGCAACACCACGCTCAATTCCCCGCTCTGCCCATCGATGTTCACCTCGCCGAAAAACTGAAATCCGGCAAACGGCGAGGCGTTCTGTGTAGGGGATGCCTTCTCGAATACCACTTCAGGGCCAAAGGTTCTATCCAGTGAATCAGGCCCGAAACTGCCCGCATTCAACGGCCCGGCAATGAACTCCCAGAACGGTTCAAAGTCCTGAAACGCCGCCCGGTCCGGGTGGTAATGATGGGCCGCGCAGTAATGCACATCCGCGGTCAGAAACAGAAAATTGCGCACCTGCCGGGCCCGCAGAAAACCGAGCAATTCGGCGATTTCCAGTTCGCGCCCCAGGGCCGGGCCCGGGTCACCGTTGGCCACCGCTTCCCACCGCGTGACACCGGGACTGACTTCACCGTCAGGCGCACCCAGGCCGATGGACATGTCGGCGGCGATCACTTTCCATTGCGCGTTCGAGGCCCTCATTTCGCGCTTGAGCCAGTCCAGTTGCTCACGACCAAGAAACGGCCTGGCCTCCCCCAGATTGTCGTCATTGGCCCCGCGATAACTGCGCATGTCCAACACGAACACATCGAGCAGCGGCCCGTAGCCGAGCTTGCGATAGATCCGCCCGCCGCCATCGGCGCTCTGCAAGCGCATCGGCGCGTATTCGAGCCATGCCTGGCGTGCGCGGTCCACCAGGCTATGGATATCTTGGCCCTGGTAGCGCGCATCCAGTTGTTTGCCCGGTGACCAGTTGTTCATCACTTCGTGGTCGTCCCACTGCCAGATCTGCGGGACCTCGGCGTTGAAGCGACGGATGTTTTCGTCCATCAGGTTGTAGCGATAATTACCGCGGTACTCATCGAGAGTCTCGGCGACTTTGCTCTTGGCCTCGGTGGTGAGGTTGCGCCACACCCGCCCGTCTTCCGTATTGAGCTGCGCCGGGATCGGGTTGTCAGCGTAAATGGTGTCGCCGCTGTGGATAAAAAAGTCCGGCAGACGTCGACGCATCGCCTCGTAGATGCGCATGCCACCGATGTCCGGATTGATGCCGAAGCCCTGGCCGGCCGTGTCGCCGCTCCAGACAAAACGGATGTTGCGCCGGGTCTGCGGCACGCTGCGCAAGTGACCGAACCAGGGCTCACTGGCAACGCCGCTCTGGGCGTCTTCAAACTGCACACGATAGAAAATCGCCTGGTCGGCTGGCAGTCCGGTGAGCTCGACCCGGGCGGTGAAATCGGTGCGCACATCGGCCAGTGGCGAGACGAATCGCCGAGGATTGCGAAACAGGCTTCGGGTGTCCCACTCCACCACCATCCGGGCGGGACGATCGCAGCGGCTCCAGATGATTGCGCGGTCGCCCAGCAGGTCGCCGGACTGCACGCCATCGGTGAGTTGCGGCCGATCCTTGACCGAAGCGATCACCGCCGGCGTCAGCCCCGGCAGCAGCAATCCGACACCGAGCGCTTGAACGACCCGACGTCGACCGAGGTTGAAATCGCTCATGGTGTTCTCCCTGAAGAAGGAAAAACTTAAGCATGGCTGGATGAAGCCGGCATGACATCCCCACCTTGTAGGAGCGAGCCCGCTCGCGAGAAACCAATAGGCGCCGCTGGGCATCTGGTTTGACGCGTTATCGTTCGCGACCATCGCGAGCGAGCTCGCTCCTACAGGAATCGGTGTCAGGCGGTGACGGGGTCTACCGCCAACTCCACCACCTCCGGCCGTTTGGCCAGCGCATACACCACCGCCGTCAACAGGCTCCCCGCCACAATCGCCAACAGATAAAGCAACGCATGGTTGATCGCATTCGGGATCGCCAGCACGAACAACCCACCGTGGGGCGCCATCAGCTTGCAGCCGAAATACATCGACAGCGCACCGGTCAGCGCACCACCGGCGATGCTCGCCGGAATCACCCGCAGCGGATCTTTGGCCGCAAACGGAATCGCCCCTTCGGAGATGAAGCACAGCCCCAGCACCAGCGCTGCCTTGCCGGCTTCGCGCTCAGTTTGCGCAAACTTGCGTCGGGCAATGAACGTGGCGATGCCCAGGCCGATCGGCGGCACCATGCCCGCGGCCATGGTCGCGGCCATTGGCGCGTAACTCTGCGACGCCAACAGCCCAACCGAGAACGCATAGGCGGCCTTGTTGATCGGCCCACCAAGGTCGACGCACATCATGCCGCCCAGCAACACACCCAGCAGAATCGCGTTGGTGGTACCCATGCTGTCGAGGAAATGCGTGAGCCCGGCGAGCATCCCGGCCACCGGTTTGCCGACGACGTAGATCATCACCAGGCCAGTGAACAGGCTCGCCAGCAACGGGATGATCAGGATCGGTTTCAGCGCCTCGAGGCTTTGTGGCAGTCGCGCATAACGGTTGATCGCCCTGGCCGCATAACCGGCAAGAAAACCGGCGATGATCCCGCCGATGAAACCGGCGCCCAAGGTACTCGCCAGCAGACCGCCGATCATCCCCGGCGCAAGGCCCGGACGGTCGGCGATGGAATAGGCGATGTAGCCTGCCAGCAGCGGCACCATCAACTTGAACGCGGTGTCGCCGCCGATCTGCATCAACGCCGCCGCCAGCGTGCCCTCTTCCTTGAAGGCAGTGATGCCGAACACGAACGACAAGGCGATCATCAAGCCGCCAGCCACCACCATCGGCAACATGAACGACACGCCGGTCAGCAGGTGCTTATAGACACCCGTCTTCTCCTGTTTGACCGTAGCTTGAGAAGCGCTCGATGCGCTTTCCTGCCGGCCTTCGGCCAAGGCCTTTTTCAAGGTCGCTTCGGCTTGCTTGAGGGCAATGCCGGTGCCACAACGATAGATTTTCTTGCCGGCGAAACGCTCGGTGGCGACTTCGATATCGGCCGCCAGCAGCACCACATCGGCCTCGGCAATCGCCGCTGCGCTCAATGGGTTACGCGCGCCGACCGAGCCCTGGGTTTCCACCTGCAAGTCATAGCCAAGGCGCTTGGCCGCTTGCTGCAAGGCTTCGGCGGCCATGAACGTGTGCGCTACGCCCGTCGGGCACGCGGTGATGGCCACCAGTCGCGGTGTGTTTGGCACAACCGTCACAGGCTCTACGACGGCTTCGGCAGCGGCATAGACCTGAGCCTCTTGCGCACCGCGCCGCAGCACGGCTTCCACGTCCTGCAAGGCCTGGGCCGGGGTACTCTGGAAAACCCGCTTGCCGACAAACCGCGACATCTCCACCGGAGCGCTGGTCACCAGCAGTACCCACTCGGCCGCTTCGAGGGTGGCCGCCGACAGTTGCTTTTCGGAATGCGCGGCATCGCTGACTTCGACACTGGTGCTCCAGCCCTGACGCTGGGCCGCGGCATCGAGCAGCCGGGCACACAGCACACTGGTGACCATGCCGTTCGGGCAGGCCGTAACGATGGCTAACTTCATGACAAACCCTCTTATTGTTCTGTCAGGGGACGCACGCGTACACCCTGTTCGAGCTGCGCCAGTTGCGCTGCATCGCCAATGCCGAAACCGATCTGGGTCACCGCCATCGCGGCAATCGCCGTGGCCGTGCGCAAGGTTTGCTCCGGCGTATCGGCACTGAGCAAACCGTGGATCATCCCCGCCAACAACGAATCACCCGCCCCCACCGTGCTGGCGACGCTGACCCTGGGTGGCGTGGCGTGCAGCGCCGAGCCGACGCTGAACCAGTTCACGCCTTCTGCCCCGTGGGAGATCACCACATGCTCGATGCCCTGGGCGTGCAATCGCTCCGCCGCCTTGGCCTGGGCACGGACCGACACAACCTCGCAGTCCAGCACTTCGGCCAGCTCTTCAGTGTTGGGTTTGATCAGCCATGGACTGGCCTTGAGCGCCTCGCGCAACGCATCGCCGCTGGTGTCGAGGGCGACGTTCAGCCCCAGTTTCTTCAAGCGCAAAATCAACGTCTGCAACCACTTCGCGCTAACGCCCAACGGCAAACTTCCGGCGACCACCACCGCATCGTGCCCTGGGGCAATCTGCTCCAGTCGATCCATCAAGGCCTGCTGCGCCGCTTCGCTGACCTGTGGTCCTGGCCCGTTGATGTCGGTGATGCGGCCGTCGCTTTCAGCCAGCTTGATATTGCTGCGGGTCTCGCCCGGAACGCGAATGAAGGCATCGACAAAACCGCGCCGGGCGAACAACGTTTCGAACGCTTGCAGATTGTCTTCGCCAAGAAAGCCACTGACGGTCAACTGATGCCCGAGGTCCGCCAGCACTTGCGCCACGTTCACGCCTTTGCCGGCGGCGTGGGTGTGCATGACATCGCTGCGGTTGACCTGACCGGCCTCAAGGCGTGGCAACTGGACGGTCAGGTCCAGCGCCGGGTTCAGGGTCAGGGTGAGAATCCGGGCCATTACAGGGCCTCCACTAATGCACGCACTTCATTGGCACTGCCCACGGCCAGGGCCTGTTGGGCAAGGGTTTGAGTTTGAGTGAAGCCCAGTTCGCGAATTCGCGCCTTGACCTCGGCAATACTGCGCGCGCCGACGCTGAGTTCGTCCACCCCGAGGCCCACCAGCACCGGCACCGCCAGCGGATCGGCCGCCAGCTCGCCGCACACACCAACCCATTTGCCGTGGGCGTGGGCCGCGCGCACGGTGATATCGATCAGTTGCAGCACCGCCGGGTGCAAGCCATCTGCCTGGGCCGACAGCGTCGGATGGCCACGGTCGATGGCGAGGGTGTATTGGGTCAGGTCGTTGGTACCGACGCTGAAAAAGTCGACTTCCTTGGCCAGCACCGGCGCCAGCAATGCCGCCGACGGTACTTCGATCATGATCCCCAGTTGCAGGTCGGCGACCGGGATTTCCTGACGCAGGCGTTCAGTCATGTCACGGGCCTGGCGCCACTCGTCCACGCTGCCCACCATCGGGAACATGATCCGCAGCGGCCGGTTGTCGGCGGCCCGCAGCAAGGCGCGCAATTGCGCTTCCATGATCTGCGGACGCTGCAAGGTCAGGCGGATACCACGCACGCCGAGGAAGGGGTTTTCTTCCTTCGCGATCGGCCAGTACGGCAATGGTTTGTCGCCCCCGACATCCAGGGTACGCACCACCAGCGGCCGCCCGCCCAGACCGTCGAGGACGCGGCGGTACTCGGCCTCCTGGGTTGCCTCGTCGGGCGCTTGCGGGTGGGCCATGAAAATCAGTTCGGTGCGCAACAGGCCAACACCTTCGGCGCCCTGTTCCACCGCGCCCGCTACGCCAGCGCTTTCACCGAGATTGGCGAACACTTCGACGGCGTGACCATCGGTGGTCAGTGCCGGTTGATGACGTTGCTCGGCAGCCGCCTTCAAGCGTTGCTCGCGGGTATCGCGTTCGGCGGTGGCGCGCTGCAAGGTCGCCGCGTCAGCGTCCACATGCAGGCGCCCACGCTGGCCATCGAGCAGCAACGGCGTACCCGGCGCCAGCAGCAATACGCCGGGGCCGGCGCCGACCAGTGCCGGGATGCCCAGGGCTCGGGCAACAATCGCACTGTGCGCCGTAGCGCCACCACGGGCAGTGAGAATCCCCGCCACGCGAGCCGGATCGAGGCGCGCGACGTCGGACGGGCCGACCTCGTCCATCACCAGGATGTACGGCTGATCCGGTTCGCTCGGGGTTTCGATGCCGCTGAGTTGCATCAACACCCGACGGCCGATGTCGCGCAAGTCGGCTGCGCGTTCGGCGAGCAAGGCATCCTGCAACGCTTCCTGCTGCCGGGCCGCCGCTTCAATCACGGCCATCCACGCCGCCTCGGCGCTTTCGCCCTGCTTGAGGCGCGTATCGACTTCATCGGTCAACTCCGGATCGTCGAGCATCTCTTGGTGGGTGATGAAAATTTCGCGGATGGCTTTGCTTTTGCTGCGCTCAATCAGACCCTGGATGTCACGGCGTACTTGCGCCAGGGCTTGCTGAAGACGCTCACGCTCAATACCGGCGGACTCGCCGCGCAACGGGTATTCGATGGTTTGCAGCACTTGAATATGCGCCGGACCGATGGCAATCCCCGGAGCGGCGGCAATCGCCTGAACCACGCTGCCCGACACCGGGGCGAGGACCACTTCGGCCATCTCGACAACGACTTCGCGTGCCTGGCTGACGGGAGGCAGCGGTTCGACTTCTTCTCCGAGCCCTTCTTCGATGGCGGCCAACAAGGCCGGCAACGCATCAGCCGCGATGCCCGGTTCGGCGATGATCTCCAGGACCTGCCCCCGACGGGCGCCGAGGCTGAGCAACTTGCTCAAGCTCTTTACCGACACCGCGCTGTCGTGACCATCGACGATGCGCACGCGGATATCGCCGTCAAAACTCTTTGCCAGTTGGGCGAGGATTTTCGCCGGACGCGCATGCAGACCGTGGGCGTTGGCCAATGCAATTCGCGCGCTGGGCCAATCGGCAGGCACTTCACCACCGAGCACTTCGAGGACTTTGCGGCTGCTGGTGGCACGTCCCAATTCATGACCGCGCCCTTCGATCAACAACGCACACAGGCGTTCGAGCAAGGCTTGATGAGCCTCACCGAGGCTGGCCAGGCAGAACAGCCCATTGAGTGGCTGGCCAAGGTAGCGCAGCGGTTTGTCCGGGGTGACAAAGGCCAGGCCCGGGCGCTTGACGGTTTGCTCGCTGTGCAGCCACCACAGGCCATCGCCCAACGGCAGCGCTTCAACCTGCTGCAACACCGCGGAGAACCCGTTGCTCACGCAGTCGGCCTGGCGCAACAGACGTGCGCCGCGCCAGACCAGCTCTTCGAAATCTTCGGCCGCTACACCGAGGCCGATCATCTGCGCATCCAGCGCCAACTCCTGCGGCGCACCTTGCAGCAACTTCAGCAAGGCTTCGGCGGAACCGGCGCGGCGCAGGGCCTGCCCCAGATCAGTCTCGCCGAGGGCGCGGGTGAGCAATTGCAACAGGCGCAGGTGCTCATCGGATTTGGCGGCGATGCCGATTGCCAGGTAAACGACATGACCGTCGCCCCAGTCCACGCCATCGGGGAACTGCATCAGGCGCACGCCGGTGGTGAACACCAGCTCACGGGTTTCGGGCGTACCGTGGGGGATGGCAATACCTTGACCGAGAAAGGTCGAGCCCTGGGCTTCCCGCGCCTGCAAACCGGCGAGATAACCCTCGGCAACCAGGCCGTCGGCGACCAGATGCCGGGCCAGCAATTGCAGCGCTGCGGACTTATCCACAGCCGACTGGCCCATGGATATCTGCTCTACTGTGAGCTCGAGCATGCTTTCTCCTTTTTGGCGCCTTGGGGCACCAGGTATTGTTTTGAATGAGTCAGCTTAGGCGCTTGGTCGTCGCTTTTGGCGGTTTCACGGCAGAACCGGCCAAAGTCACCTAAAACGTAGAAAATACGCCTGCTGAAACGTTTAATCTAGATCAATTGGCACGTTACTCGATATTGGCCCATCCTTGAAGTCCAACTTGTCGGATGCGTTGCGACAATGGTCGCCTGCCTTAATCGGTTAGGATTGATGAAAATGTCGAGGCAATCTCGAAAAAACAAGGAAACAGCGGGTTGAAACTCAGTGATATCGCCCAGTTGGCCGGTGTGTCCGTCACCACCGCCAGCTATGTCATCAATGGCAAGGCCGAACAACAGCGCATCAGCAGCGCCACTGTCGAACGCGTGCGCGCGGTCGTCGAACAACATGGCTTCACGCCTAACCCACAGGCCGCCGGTTTGCGCAGCCGACACACGCGCACGTTGGGGTTCATTCTGCCGGATCTGGAAAACCCCAGTTACGCGCGAATCGCCAAATTGCTGGAGCAAGGTGCGCGAGCCCGGGGTTATCAGTTGCTGATCGCCAGCTCCGACGATGCACCGGACAGCGAACGGCAATTGCTGCAACTGTTCCGCGCCCGGCGCTGCGACGCGCTGATCGTTGCCAGCTGCCTGCCGGCCGGCGACGACAGCTATCGTCAATTGCAGGCCAAGGGCATTCCGATCATCGCCATCGACCGGGTCATGGAACCCGAGCACTTCTGCTCGGTGATCAGCGACGACCGCGAGGCCAGCCTGCAACTGACCCGCAGCCTGCTGGAGCCGCTGCCCAGGCAGATCGCCCTGATCGGCGCCCGCCCCGAGCTGAGCATCAGCCGGGAACGTTGCGCGGGCTTCAAAGAGGCCCTCGCCGGATTCAACGGTGAGGTGCTGATCGAAGAAGGCGAATCCTTCAGCCGCGAATGCGGCAAACAATTGATGGAGGAATTGCTGCAACGCCTGGGGCATTTGCCCGATGCGCTGGTGACCACGTCCTATGTGCTGCTTCAGGGCGTGTTCGATGCACTGCACGACTTCCCGCTGAAAAACCGCCCGCTGCGCCTCGGCACATTCGGTGACACCCAATTGCTGGACTTCCTGCCGCTGCCGGTCAACGCCATGGCCCAGCAACACCAGTTAATCGCCGACAAGGCCCTCGCGCTCGCTCTGGCGGCCATCGAGCAGTCGGATTACCGGCCCGGCGTACAAGCCATCCCGCGGACGTTCAAGCAACGTATTCTTCAGGACTGAGCCGTGGAGCTGATCGACACCCATACCCATCTGGATTTTCCGGACTTCGACGCCGACCGCCAGGCGCTGCTGGCCGACAGCCGTGCCCTGGGGGTGCGGCGGATCGTGGTGCTGGGGGTTTACCAGGCCAATTGGCAGCGGGTCTGGGAGCTGGTGCAGAGTGACCCTGACCTGCACGCCGCGTTCGGGCTGCACCCGGTGTATCTGGACGATCATCGCCCGCAACACCTGAGCGAACTCGGTGACTGGCTGACCCGTCTGGCCGGCCATCGGCAACTGTGTGCGGTGGGCGAAATCGGCCTGGATTACTTCATCGAAACCCTCGACCGCGACCGCCAGCAGGCGTTGTTCGATGCGCAATTGCAATTGGCAGCGGATTTCAATCTTCCGGCATTGATCCATGTGCGGCGAAGCCATGCGGCAGTGATCGCCACGCTCAAACGGTTTCGCCTGAAACGGGCCGGCATCATCCACGCCTTTGCCGGCAGCAAGGAAGAGGCCAGCGAATACATCAAGCTCGGCTTCAAGCTCGGCCTTGGTGGTGCTCCGACCTGGCCGCAGGCATTGCGCATGCACCGTGTGCTGGCGCAGTTGCCGCTGGATTCGGTGGTGCTGGAAACCGACTCGCCGGACATGGCCCCTGCCATGTTTCCCGGCCAGCGCAACAGCCCGGCACACTTGCCGGCGATCTGCGCGGCACTGGCGCAATGGATGGCGATCAGCCCGGAACGACTGGCAGCTGCCAGCACCGCCAACAGCTGCGAAGTGTTCGGCTGGTAATCAGTCGGTGTGAGCCTTGGCGGCTTCCAGGATCAGCGTCAAATGCTGGCGCTGGCGGAAATAACGGACCACTGCGAAATAAACGAACACGGCGATCAGCGAAGCATTCAGTTGCTCGATGACATTGAGCATTCCCACCCACTCCATCACCAACGCCACCAGCAAGGCGGTACAGACCATCACCCGCAGGCTGGCACGCAACAGTGCAAAAGAGTCGAGCGACTTGAAGCGCCTGATCTGTTCCGGGCAACGCAACTGAACGTGTTTCTGGCAGTGAGTACAGGTAAACGCTTCATTGATCGCAATGGCATTGAGTTGCCAGGGTTGAAGCCGCAATGTGTGCTGACAATGCGCACAGCGCCCCTGGACTCCAATTGTTGCAACAGACATAACCGGGTTTCCTCCATGCGGTAAGCCGCGTAAATCTTCCTTGGTTGAAATCCAAAATCCAGAGCACGGCGAGAATCAGGAGGACTCCTATCCGGAAAAGGAAAAAGTATTACGAAGCTTTCCGACAGTACAGCAAATCTGTGGGAGCAGGTTGGCCCGCGAAAACGGCGGCACATCCAACGTCAATGTGACTGACAGACCGCTTTCGCGAGCAGGCTCGCTCCCACATTTACATCCCGGCCAGTCTCAGACCCGAAATGCACTGATCAACTGTTTCAACTCCACGACCTGAGCCGACAATGCCCGACTGGCGTCTTCGGTCTGATGCGCACCTTCAGCAGTACGCTCGCCGGCGCGGTTGATCTCGACGATGTTCTGGTCGATGTCGTGGGCCACGGCAGTTTGCTGCTCCACCGCGGCAGCAATCTGCTGGTTCTGGTCGACGATCATGCCGACCGCTCCCAGAATGTTTTCCAGTGCCCGCTGGACCTTCTCCGACTGCCCCACCGTGCCATTGGCCATTTCATGGCTGGTGCCCATGGCCTTGACCGCTGCGCCAACACCGCCATGAAGCCTGGCGATCATCTGCTCGATTTCTTCGGTCGATTGCTGGGTGCGTTTGGCCAGGGTCCGGACTTCATCGGCTACCACGGCGAAACCACGGCCCTGCTCACCGGCCCGTGCTGCCTCGATGGCAGCATTGAGCGCCAGCAGGTTGGTCTGCTCGGCAATGCTCTTGATCACTTCGAGCACGCGGCTGATGGACTGGCTGTCGCTGGCCAGTTGATTGATCACCAGCACCGACTGATCGATTTCGCTGGCCAGCGCGGCAATGCTGCCTTGCTGCGACTCCACCAGACCACGACCGCTGATGGTTTCGTCGTTGACGCTGTGAGCGCTGCTCACGGCCGCCGCGGCACTGCGCGCCACTTCCTGGGAAGTGGCGGACATCTGGTTCATGGCCGTGGCCACTTGTTCGATCTGCGTGCGCTGCCCGGCGACGGCCTGGTTGCTTTGCGCGGAAACGCTTTCCACTTGCCCGGCCTGACGCTCGACTTCACTCACGGTCTGCCCCACACGCTCGATCAGGTCATGGATTTTCTTCACCGTGCCGTTGAACACCTCGCCCAGTTCCCCCAGCTCGTCACGGCTGTGGGCGCTGAAGGTCACGGTCATATCGCCGGCCGCCACCTTGTCCATCACCGCTCCCAGGCGCTTGAGCGTGGTGCGGGTCGAGGCATAGAAAGCGCCGTAGAGATAGAAGATCAACACAAACACCACAGACAACGCCACGGCCTGCAGGACCATGTGCGTGCGGTTCTGGTCCAGGCGTTGCTGCAACTGCGGGCCCAGGTACTTCAGGGTCGCTTCGTTGAGCTGGTAAGTCTGGTCCATCAGGGCGCTGACTTGATCATAAAAGCCCTGCCAAGGCGCATCGAGCGTGTCAGCCATGACCACTTGTTCTTCGAACAGCTCACTCGCTTTCTTCAACGATGCCCGGCTGCTGTCGGCCTGCACAGCCAGGGTGTCGCGCGCGGCCTTGCTGGAACCCAGGGCATCCTGCAACTTCAGGCCATACTCAGCCTGGAGCTTTTCAATCTGCGCCAGCAACTCATCGAATCGGGTACTCGAAGCCGAGTTGATGAATCCCTGCCCCAACGAATAGGACCCCATCGCCCGTCCTTCGCCCAGGATCTGGGTGACCCGTGGCGTGACGAGGGTGACGAGTTCGCTCAACTGGCGCATGTCGCTCTGGTTGTCGCGACTGAGGCCGGACTGGCTGGTGATGAGCTGGCTGAAAATCTGCGCGCTGCCCACCAGCTTGCCGATCAGGGCGCTTTTGCTTTGCAGGGAGCTTTCCGTTTGCTGGGCCTTGAACGCGGCGATCATTTCATCGCGTTTGCCATCAAACACCGCGACCTGCTCCGGGTCGCTGGTCATCGCCGCCAGCCCTTGCAGGCGAGCCAGAATACTCTGCTCAAGAGTGCTGATTTTCGACTCGACATTGCCGGCCTTGCCGGATTGGCCGAGGCTGACATTGATCTGCACCAGGTTGTTCAGGGTTTCCAGATCGCGCCGTAACGTCAGGCTGCTGCCCAACAGGTCGAGACTTTGCAGTTCGATGCGCGTGCCCTGGAATTCGCGGTAGGAGTCACGCACCAGATAGAAGTTGGTCACCAGCATCGGCACCAGGAACAGTACGCTGATCAAGCTGAACTTCATGCCGAAACTCAGACGGTTCATCAGTGCGACAGCGGGATAGAGCAAGCTCTTCACTGGATGTCTCCCTTCAATTTCTTATTTTTTTTATTGGCAGGCGCAGACAGACAGCAGATAGCCACTATTCGGCGCTATCTCTGTATAACTTAAATCGGCAGGAGGTTTTGTAACTTAAGGTTAACGAGAGGCTTCATCCGCGCAGGCGAAATGAAACATTGTGGCGAGGGGCTAGTCTGATCGCGGCACCGCCCCGTTCGACTGCACAGCAGTCGTAAATCGGGAGCCCCTGTTCTAACTGATTAATCGCCCGGGGCGGCTTCGCCACCCAACGGGGGCAAGCCCCCTCGCCACAATGGCTCCCTACAGGTCTAATGCAGGACCGTCCACAACGCAAACCCGGCATACCAGAGCACCGCGGCACGCAGCAGCAGCTCCCAGATGCGGTCCAGGTTGTTGATACCTTCCGCGCCGGCCACCGGTGCCGGAATTTCACCGGCTACCAGCCCGACTTTCACGATCAATTGCGCGGCGCTGATGTTCCAGTTCAGCAGTTCATGCAGCATGACCCGGCTGACCGCGACAAAATTGCCGACCAACGCCAGACTCGCCGCCAGCAGGCGCACCGGCACCCAGTCGAAGGCGTGACGCAGTTGCCCGGCGCGCTCAACCACCGCAGGATTTTTCCCGTGCTCTTCGGCCAGCGCCAGCAAGCGATAACTCAGCGCCGCGACCGGCCCCAGCAGGAAATACCAGAAAATCACCGCGAAAAAGCTGTGGTAGGCCTCCCACAGCAAATGCCCTTCGACCTGTTCCAGCAACTGCTCGCCACTGTCTGCGCAGATATCCAGATCGCGCTTGGCGACATGGGACGCTGCCTGCAGGTCCTCCCGACGCCAGGCATCGCGGAACGGCCCGAGATCGCCCAGCAGATCACCGCGCCCCAGGCTGTAAATCACAACCAGCAAATGGATCGGCAACGCCAGCAACCCATAGGCCACCGGCTCGATGACGACCAGCAGCAGACCCAGCAACGCTACCGGCAACAAAATCAATAGCAACAACACCAGCCATGGACGGCCGGAAAGTCGCGGGCTGGCCTCGAGCTTGTTCAGCTCGTGTATCCAGCTACCGTCCCGCTGAACTCGATGGCGCAGGGCCGAGAACTTCTCTATCCACACCGCCAACAGCAACACCAGAAAACTCATTGCCCTTCCTCTTGTGCCAGAGCGGCACGATAGCGTGCCCAGTCAAACGCAGGCCCCGGATCGGTTTTGCGCCCGGGTGCAATGTCGCTGTGCCCGCAGATGCGCTCTGTAGTGATCGCCGTGAACGCCCGCTGCAACTGGCGGGTCAAGGCCGTCAACGCGCTGTATTGCGCGTCGGTGAACGGCAGATCATCCGTTCCTTCGAGTTCGATGCCCACGGAAAAATCGTTACAGGTTTCCCGCCCCTCGAAGCTCGAAACACCCGCATGCCACGCACGCTCAAGGCATGAAACAAACTGGGTGACGGTACCGTCGCGCTCGATCAGAAAGTGCGCGGACACTCGCAAATCCGCGATCCCTTCAAAATAGGGATGTTCAGTGACATCCAGACGATTCTGGAAAAACTCCTGCACCTTGCCGGTGGCAAACTGCGCCGGAGGCAGGCTGATGTTGTGGATCACCAGCAGGGAAATTTCGCCTGTGGGGCGCGCATTGAAGTTGGGTGAGGGGCAGACATGCGCTCCCTGAATCCAACCGCTCGCGGGGTCCAACTGCATACCGACTCCTTCAACGTCGACTGTGTTGGCACAGTATGCCGCGATAATCCCCCGGGGCGCGATCACTTGCCGCGTTTGAGGCGCTTGAGGTTGCCGATCACCGCCAATCCGACCGAATACAGGCACCAGTGCCAACGTAACGCGCTGATGCCTTGGGTTGGCCCGTGCCATGGCCCTATAATCGAGGCACTTTGTTTGTGGAGTCCGTTATGCCGAATCTACGTCTCGCCGATCTGACCGCCGAAATCGAAGCCAACGTGCGCCGCGCGTTGCGTGAAGACATCGGCAGCGGCGACATCACTGCGCAGTTGATCCCGGCCGAACGTCTGGCCAAAGCCACCATCATTACCCGCGACGCCGCCGTTATCAGCGGCACCGCCTGGGTAGATGCCGTGTTTCGGCAACTGGACCCTCGGGTGGCGGTGCACTGGCAGGTTGCCGACGGTGAACGGGTGACACCCAATCAGGTGTTGTTCCACCTCGAAGGCCCTGCGCGCTCACTACTGACCGGCGAACGCAGCGCCCTGAACTTCCTGCAAATGCTCTCCGGCGTGGCGACCCGCGCGCAATACCTGGCGGACTTCGTGGCCGAGACTCAGGTCAAACTGCTCGATACCCGCAAAACACTGCCGGGGCTGCGCCTGGCGCAAAAGTACGCCGTGACCTGCGGCGGTTGTCATAATCACCGCATCGGTCTGTATGACGCCTTCCTGATCAAGGAAAACCACATCGCCGCCAGCGGCGGCATCGCACAGGCCATTGCCGCCGCGCACAAGATCGCCCCGGGCAAGCCGGTCGAGATTGAAGTGGAAAGCCTGGATGAACTCAAGGAAGCGCTGGCGGCCGGTGCCGACATCATCATGCTCGACGAACTGAGCCTGGACGACATGCGCGAAGCCGTACGCCTGAATGCCGGCAAGGCCAAACTGGAGGCCAGCGGCGGGATCAACGAAAGCACGTTGCTGCCGATTGCACAGACCGGGGTGGATTACATTTCGATCGGTGCGATGACCAAGGATGTGAAGGCGGTCGATCTGTCGATGCGCCTGAGTCTCTGATCACACGTATGTGAGTTGCCAAACTGTAGGAGCGAGCTTGCTCGCGATGGTCGTTAACGATGACGCGTGTTTCCTGGATGCACGTGGCGTTGTTTAGTCCATCGCGAGCAAGCTCGCTCCTACATGAGTGTCAAACCACCAGATTGTTCATCTCGCAGTACTCTTCCCACTCGACACCCAGCACCTCGGCGGCCTCCCGGTGCAGCTCCAGGCGCTTGGCCTCGTACTCTTCTGGAGCACTCGTGTACTTGAGGCTCAGTTCCCATGGCTGCAGGCCCTGGGCTTCGGCTTCATCCTCGAACGCCCACTGAATCTGGTCTTTCTGATCATCCGGACTCAAGTCCTTGATCTCGTCCATCAATTCGGGCGCGTCCAGCACGTATTTCTTGAGGGCTTCTTCGTGTCTGGCTTCTTGGCTCAATTCTTTTACGGTCATGTTGTTCTCGCTGATCTGGGGAATGGAAGATGGATCTGGATCATCAAGGATCTCTCTGACGCAGAAAAACCGCCTGTAGCCCGGTCTGTCTGGCCTTCAGAACCATTCGGGATCATCTGAAAACTGCTGGGCGAAGCTCATGCAGGCTCCGAATATAGGATGTTTGTCGGACGATTTACACGACTCTTTGCATCTCCCCACAAAAAGTTGTGCGCACGACGTGTTGATGGCGGCGGGAACATAAATTCAAAGAGCGATCAGAACCGCGAACTCGAGAACCTCAAGCGTACCGTCGAAGACCTGAGCAGAAAGGTGAAATAACCGAGGGGGAGATGGTGCCCGAGACAGGAACCGCATCAGAGCGGTTTACCTTAATGGTTGCTGGGCGCAATGCTCAGCAACCTGAATTGACGTACTAACCAATGTACTTTTCTAGTGATGCTGAACGTCGGTCAATCGTTTGAATTGGATCCTCGGTGTGATGTAATTGCGACAACTTCGATACACAAAAACTAAGCCTGTCCTGCCAACAACACCAGCAATGGAGTGCTTATGCGCGCCGCTCACATCCAAAACCTAACAGGTTTGCGTGGTTTCGCAGCCCTGTCGGTTCTGCTTTTACACATTCGGTACGGCGACCTCGCCAACGCCTACGGGCACTTCGCTTTTCTGTTCAAGACCCGAGGCCTTGGGGTCGACGTGTTCTTCATTTTGTCTGGTTTCATCCTAGCCTATGTCCACGGAAAAGATTTTGAAAACACCCTGCGACCCAAAGAGGCTATCAAGTTTTGGGTGGCCAGGCTTGCACGCATCTACCCGGTGCACCTCTTTATGCTGGTTCTCACGGCATTCATCCTGCCAATGCACAGGCTGTATGAATGGTCGCCTGTTGACACTGCATTAACGTTTTACGCGAACCTGTTCCTTTTTCATTCGTGGGGAGTAACGTCCGACCTGACGTTCAATCAACCTTCGTGGTCGATCAGCTGCGAGTGGGCCGCATACCTGACCTTTCCTTTCATCGCCTATTTGACGCGGAAGTGGGGAAAGATTCCTTTCGCTCTACTGCTGATTGGCCTAGCGCTGTACGCGCCCTACCTGCAGCCGAATATGCTGGCCAATGGCATCTGGACCATCAAGTGCATCACCTACTTTGTTGCTGGGTACTGCGCCTACCAGGTGTGCCACGATCTGCCGGACTCCAGACTCTGGCGAATCACTGCAATGGCGATTGCCCCGCTGATCTTGCTGATGTTCTGGATGACCAGCATTCAGTATTACTTCGATCTGGCCTTCCCGTTCCTAGTAATCGTGATGATTGCGAGCCTGTTCCGGGCTGGGCCGATTTGGGGTTACTCCAACCCTGTATCGGTCTATCTGGGAAAAATCAGCTTCAGTTTGTACATGTGCCACATCATGGTGCTGTTTGTTGAGCGCAAGCTGTTTGGCATGATGGATCTGAAATATGAGATTCCTATCATCCTGGCCTTCTCCATGTTCCTGTATCACTGCATTGAAGAGCCGGCGCGGAAAGTTATCCGGATGGTGGCCGAAGGTGGTCACCGCGAGCGTCCACAGAAAAACTTCACTGATAATTACGCGATGCCGGTAACAGAGCCGGAACAACAGAAAGAGCACAAAGCTCTGGCGTAATAAAGAAGGCCCGCCTAATTAGCGGGCCTTCTTTATTTATACGACGCGGTCAGAAGGTGACAGTGCTACTCAGCAATCAATCATGTCAATCCTGCCCAGATGATTTCGGTGTTTTCGTCGGTCAGCACGCCTTTGGCCAACAAAGTCCGCAATGGCAGACGCTTCGTCATAGACTGGCAGAAGGCGTTTGCCTTCGTTGCGCAGACCGGCACCAAGTCACTCGAATTAAGCAGTGCTGAATGATGTACTGACAATGCGCGGCACGCTGCGAAAGAGCGCGAAAGAAAACGCAATAAAAAACCGCCAAGGCTTGTGGCTCTTGGCGGCTTCGCGGGACTCACCGAAATCCGGTGAAATTGAATGTGGTGCCCGAGACAGGAATCGAACCTGCGACCTTCGCGTTACGAGTGCGCTGCTCTACCGGCTGAGCTACACGGGCGGTGGGCTAAACCTAGCATCGCTTTTGAGGTCCGGCAACTTCGCGCAATGTCTCGATGCTGCGCAGACAAAAAAATGCCCCACCGTTTTCACGGCGGGGCATTTTTTACAACGCTGAAGCGGTCAGGCGTGAGGCGTAATTAAACGCCCGAAGCCTTGGCTGCTGCCACGTCTTTGATGGACAGCTTGATACGGCCGCGGTTGTCCACGTCCAGTACCAGTACTTCCACTTCCTGGCCTTCTTTCAGGATATCGGTCACTTTCTCGACGCGAGCATCGCTCAGCATGGAGATGTGAACCAGACCGTCCTTGCCTGGCAGGATGTTGACGAATGCGCCGAAGTCGACGATGCGCTCAACCTTACCAACATAGATCTTGCCGATTTCAGCTTCAGCGGTAATGCCCAGAACGCGCTGACGAGCAGCTTCTGCCGCTTCCTTGGTTTCGCCGAAGATCTTGATCGAACCGTCGTCTTCGATGTCGATCGAAGCCTTGGTTTCTTCACAGATCGCACGAATGGTCGCGCCGCCTTTACCGATGACATCACGGATTTTGTCGGTGTCGATTTTCATCGCGATCATGGTCGGGGCGTTGGCCGACAGTTCGGTACGCGACTGGCCAATGATCTGGTTCATCTGGCCGAGGATGTTCAGGCGCGCTTCCAGGGCTTGGCCCAGAGCGATTTCCATGATCTCTTCGGTGATGCCCTTGATCTTGATGTCCATCTGCAGCGCGGTGACGCCTTTGGCGGTGCCGGCTACCTTGAAGTCCATGTCGCCCAGGTGGTCTTCGTCACCCAGGATGTCGGTGAGGACGGCGAATTTCTCGCCTTCTTTAACCAGACCCATGGCAATACCGGCAACCGGTGCCTTCATCGGCACACCAGCGTCCATCAGGGCCAGGGAAGCACCGCAAACGGAAGCCATCGAGCTCGAACCGTTGGATTCGGTGATTTCCGAAACCACGCGGATGGTGTACGGGAACACGTCAGCGGCTGGCAGCATGGCCGATACCGAACGACGGGCCAGACGGCCGTGACCAATTTCGCGACGACCGGCGCCACCCATGCGACCACACTCACCTACCGAGAACGGAGGGAAGTTGTAGTGCAGCATGAACGGGTCTTTTTTCTCGCCTTCCAGGGTGTCGAGCAGCTGCGCGTCACGGGCTGTGCCCAGAGTTGCAACGACCAGAGCCTGGGTTTCGCCACGGGTGAACAGAGCCGAACCGTGGGTTTTTGGCAGAACACCGACTTCGATGTTCAGCGGACGTACGGTGCGAGTGTCGCGACCGTCGATACGTGGCTTGCCGTTAACGATGTTTTCGCGAACGGTGCGGTATTCGATTTCGCCGAAAGCCGCTTTGACTTCGCTGGAAGAAGGCTGGCCTTCTTCACCAGACAGCTTGGCCACGACCTGATCCTTCAACTCGCCCAGGCGAGCGTAACGGTCGGCCTTGACGGTGATGGTGTAGGCCTGGGAGATCGCTTCGCCGAACTCGGCACGGATAGCGCCCAGCAGTTCGGTGGCTTCAGGCTGTGGAGCCCAGGTCCAGGTTGGCTTGGCAGCTTCAGCGGCCAGTTCTTTAACAGCGTTGATCACAACCTGGAACTCGTCGTGAGCAAACAGTACCGCGCCCAGCATCTGGTCTTCGGTCAGCTCTTTGGCTTCCGATTCAACCATCAGCACAGCGTCCGAAGTACCGGCCACGACCATGTCCAGGCTCGAAGCAGCCTGTTGCTCGTAAGTCGGGTTCAGCAGGTAGCCGGTGCTTTCGTGGAAGGCAACGCGGGCAGCGCCGATCGGGCCATCGAAAGGAATACCGGAGATGGCCAGGGCAGCCGAGGTACCGATCATCGCAGCGATGTCCGGATCGGTCTTCTTGCTGGTCGAAACGACGGTGCAGACTACCTGCACTTCGTTCATGAAGCCTTCAGGGAACAGCGGACGGATCGGACGGTCGATCAGTCGGGAAGTCAGGGTTTCTTTCTCGGAAGGACGGCCTTCACGCTTGAAGAAACCGCCAGGGATCTTACCGGCAGCGTAAGTCTTTTCCTGGTAGTGAACAGACAGAGGGAAGAAGCCCTTGCCTGGATCGGCTTGCTTGGCACCGACTACGGTCACCAATACGCTGACGTCGTCGTCAACGGTGACCAATACTGCGCCGGAGGCCTGACGGGCAATACGGCCAGTCTCGAGGGTAACGGTCGACTGACCGAACTGGAATTTTTTGATTACCGGGTTCACGGTGTCCTACCTTCTTTGTGGCTCTTGGGGGAACTGGTTTCTTGCGAAATTCTTGGGCAACGCCGGGAATCGGCCCGACTGGATTGTCCAGGTGTTACTCAGGCAAAGCAGGTATCCAGATAAAACTTGAGGCTGGGAGCCTGCCATGCGCCAGCGGGAAACCCGCTGATGCACGACAGACAACCAACCTCTAGCGCAATCGCTTATTAGCGACGCAGACCCAGGCGAGCGATCAGAGCGCTGTAACGGCTCACGTCCTTGCCTTTCAGGTAGTCCAGCAGCTTACGACGCTGGTTAACCATGCGGATCAGACCACGACGGGAGTGGTGATCTTTACCGTTGGCCTTGAAGTGACCTTGCAGCTTGTTGATGTTGGCGGTCAGCAGTGCAACTTGCACTTCTGGCGAACCAGTGTCACCAACAGCTTGCTGGTAGTCAGCTACGATTTGAGCTTTTTCTTGAACGTCGAGAGCCATGAGGCAATCCTTTTATCAGGAAACTGTTTCAGAAAAACAGTTTCAACAGGCCAGGGACAAATCCCTGTATCTAAAAATGAGTAGTGACCGTGCCTGTTAACAGCCACCCTCGTCCGGTCATTCTGACCGAATCAGTCGACGCGGCGCGATACGCCCGTCTTCGCTCACTTCACCGATTCCGATGAAGCGACCATTGTGATCCTGTACCCGTACCATGCCGAACTTCGGAGCATCCGGGGCACGTACCGGCTGACCATTTAGCCAGTAGAACGCACTCGCTTCGGAGAACTGCAACAGTGGCCAATCCAGCAGGCCGCTGTCCGATGGCATGAGGAAGCGATCGACCGCTTCGTTGCCGCCTTCGGCATGTACCGCTTCCAGCTCTTCGAGGGTAACTGTCTGCGCCAGGGTGAATGGCCCGGCCTGGGTACGTCGCAGTTCTGCAACGTAAGCGCCACAACCGAGTTGCTCACCAATATCCTCCACCAGGGTGCGGATATAGGTGCCTTTAGTGCAATCCACCGCCAGCCGCGCAGTATCACCTTCGAAGGCCAGCAATTCCAAGCGCGTAATAGTAACAGAACGCGGTTCGCGCTCCACTACTTCGCCTGCACGAGCCAGCTTGTATAGCGGCTGGCCATCGCGCTTGAGCGCCGAGTACATCGGCGGTATCTGACTGATTTGCCCACGAAATTTCGGCAGCACAGCTTCGATATCGGTGCGACCAACGGTCACCGGACGTTCCTGCAAAACTTCACCTTCGGCATCCGCCGTGGTGGTGGTCTTGCCCAATTGCGCCAGGGTTTCATAACCCTTGTCGGAATCGAGCAGGTATTGCGAGAACTTGGTGGCCTCGCCGAAGCACAGCGGCAACACGCCGGAGGCCAAGGGATCGAGACTGCCGGTATGACCTGCCTTTTCGGCGTTCAGCAACCAGCGAACCTTCTGCAAGGCCGCGTTGGAGGTGAACCCCAGCGGCTTGTCGAGAAGGATAATGCCGCTGACGTTACGACGGATACGTTTGACCTGAGCCACCGATTACTCCTTGGTGTCTTCGGCTTCTGCCACAACCGGATGCTGATTGTCTTCAGCCACTGCGCGCTCGATCAATGCCGACAGATGCGCACCACGCACGACGCTTTCGTCGTAGTGGAAGTGCAGCTGTGGAACGCTACGCAGCTTCATCTCGCGAGCCAACTGCATGCGCAGGAAACCGGCGGCGGAGTTGAGCACCTTGATGCTTTGTGCGATTTCCTCGGCGCTGTCCTGCCCCATCACGGTGATGAAGATCTTGGCGTGACCGACGTCACGGCTGACTTCCACTGCGGTAATGGTGACCAGGCCGACGCGCGGGTCTTTTACTTCGCGACGGATCAGCTGTGCCAGCTCGCGCTGCATCTGATCGCCGATACGTTGGGTACGGCTATATTCTTTTGCCATGTCTTGTTACCTGTAACTGCCCCACGGTGAAACCCGTAAGGTCTGAAAGCGGCAAACGCCCGGCCTGACAAAAGCCAGACCGGGCGTTGCGTTTAGAGTCCTGGTGACGAGCTGCGCACTCGCATGCAGCTACCCGTCACGGCTCCTGAAGTGCGCGAGTTAGAGGCTGCGAGCAACCTGCACCTTCTCGAAGACTTCGATTTTGTCACCGACCTTGACGTCGTTGTAGCTCTTCACGCCGATACCGCATTCCATGCCGGCACGCACTTCGGAAGCGTCATCCTTGAAGCGACGCAGGGATTCCAGCTCGCCTTCGAAGATAACGATGTCTTCACGCAGTACACGGATTGGACGGTTACGGTGAACAACACCTTCGATAACCATGCAACCGGCGATCGCGCCAAACTTCGGCGAACGGAACACGTCACGCACTTCGGCGATGCCCAGGATGTTCTCGCGAACGTCGCTGCCGAGCATACCGGTCAGGGCTTTCTTGACGTCTTCGATGATGTCGTAGATCACGTTGTAGTAACGCATATCCAGACCTTCCTGCTCGACGATCTTGCGCGCGCCGGCATCGGCACGCACGTTGAAGCCGAACAGTACTGCGTTGGAGGCCAGAGCCAAGTTGGCATCGGATTCGGTGATACCACCGACGCCGCCACCGACCACGCGCACTTGCACTTCGTCGTTACCCAGGCCGTTCAAGGCACCGTTCAACGCTTCCAGCGATCCACGGACGTCGGATTTGAGGACGATGTTGAGCGTCTTCTTCTCTTCCTGACCCATGCTTTCGAAGATGTTTTCCAGCTTGCCGGCGTGAGCACGAGCGAGTTTGACTTCGCGGAACTTGCCTTGACGGAACAGCGCCACTTCACGGGCTTTCTTCTCGTCGGCAACCACGCTCATCTCGTCGCCAGCGTCCGGAGTACCGTCCAGGCCGAGGATCTCGACAGGGATGGCCGGACCGGCTTCCTTGATTGGCTTGCCGTTCTCGTCGAGCATGGCACGAACACGGCCATAGTTCGAACCGACCAGGACCATGTCGCCCTGACGCAGGGTACCGTCTTGGACCAGAACGGTAGCCACCGGGCCGCGGCCCTTGTCCAGGCGGGATTCAACCACCACGCCACGGCCAGGAGCCGAAGGCGTTGCAGTCAGTTCCAGAACTTCGGCTTGCAGCAATACGGCTTCGAGCAGTTCGTCGACACCGGTACCCATTTTCGCCGAAACCGGTACGAATGGAGTGTCACCACCCCACTCTTCCGACGTCACGCCGTGTACCGACAGTTCGCTACGGATGCGATCGAGGTCGGCACCCGGCTTGTCGATTTTGTTCACAGCGACAACCAGCGGAACACCCGCAGCCTTGGCATGCTGAACAGCTTCGATGGTCTGCGGCATTACGCCGTCGTCCGCCGCAACCACCAGGATCACGATGTCGGTCGCCTTGGCACCACGGGCACGCATCGCGGTAAACGCGGCGTGACCAGGGGTGTCGAGGAACGTCACCATGCCGCGGTCGGTTTCAACGTGGTACGCACCGATGTGCTGGGTGATGCCGCCGGCTTCGCCTGCGGCAACCTTGGCACGACGGATGTAGTCGAGCAGGGAAGTCTTACCGTGGTCAACATGGCCCATTACGGTTACGACTGGTGCACGGGAAACTGCCTCGCCTTCAAACTTCAGGGACTCGGCCAGGGAATCTTCCAGGGCGGTGTCGCTGACCAGGGTCACTTTGTGGCCCAGCTCCTCGGCAACCAGTTGGGCAGTTTCCTGGTCCAGTACCTGGTTGATGGTCGCTGGAGTACCCAGTTTGAACATGAACTTGATGATTTCAGCAGCCTTGACCGACATCTGTTGAGCGAGGTCGCCAACAGTGATGGTTTCGCCGATCTTCACTTCGCGCACGACAGGGCCGGTTGGGCTCTGGAAACCGTGGGCGTTGCGCTTCTTCAGCTTGGCCTTGCCGCGACCACCACGACGGAAGCCATCGCTTTCTTCGTCGGTAGTACGTGGGGCAACGCGTGGCGCTGGCGCCTTTTCCTTGACCGACGCACGATGCGGAGCGTTTTTGCGCTCGCCATCGCCGCCGCCACCGCGACGATTGTTGTCGTCGGCACGTGGTTTGTCCGGACGACGCTGTTCGTCACGCTTGCGAGCGTCGGCCGCAGGAGCCGGAGCAGCTGCCACAACCGGTGCGCTTTCACGCACAGGTTCGGCTACCACAGCAGGCGCTGCAACGGGTTCGGCCGGAGCGGTCGGCGCAGCAGCAGGCTGGCGACGCGCTTCTTCTTCGGCGCGACGCTTGGCTTCTTCTTCAGCCTTCTGACGTGCAGCATTTTCTACTGCGCGACGTTCATCCAGCTCACGCTTGCGCTCGGCTTCGATTTCTTCCGGGCTGCGCTGTACGAAGACTTTCTTCTTGCGTACTTCAACGCTGATGCTTTTGCTGCCAGCAACCCGAAGGGTGCTGGTGGTTTTACGCTGCAGCGTAATCTTGCGTGGTTCTTCCACTTTCGCCTTGTGGCTGCTTTTCAAGTGAGTCAGCAACGATTGCTTCTCACTGTCAGTCACACTTTCTTCGGCGGCGGTGTGCGGCAGACCTGCCTCACGCATCTGCTGCAACAGGCGCTCTACCGGTGTTTTGACCTCATCGGCCAGTTGTTTCACCGTGACTTGCGTCATGCACTTCTCTCCTCAGGCCGCGCCTAATTACTCGAACCAGTGGGCTCGGGCGGCCATGATCAACTTGCCGGCACGATCATCGTCAATGCCGTCGATGTCGAGCAGGTCGTCAATAGACTGCTCGGCCAGGTCTTCGCGGGTAATTACGCCGCGCACCGCCAGTTCCATCGCCAAATCCTTGTCCATACCCTCAAGCGAGAGCAGGTCTTCGGCCGGATGGGCGTCTGCCAGCTTTTCCTCAGTAGCGATGGCTTTGGTCAACAAACGATCCTTGGCACGAGCACGAAGCTCGTTGACGGTATCTTCGTCAAAGCCGTCGATGTTGAGCATTTCTTCCAACGGTACGTAGGCAATCTCTTCCAGGCTGGTGAAGCCTTCATCTACCAGCACCTGCGCCAGATCTTCGTCGACTTCCAGCTCGTCGATGAAGTTGCGCAGGATGTCGCCGGTTTCTGCTTGCTGCTTAGCCTGGATGTCCGATTCGGTCATCACGTTCAGGGTCCAGCCAGTCAGCTGGCTCGCCAGACGCACGTTCTGACCACCGCGACCGATGGCCTGAGCCAGATTGTCTGCGCCAACGGCGATGTCCATTGCGTGGGCATCTTCGTCAACGATAATTGCCGCAACCTCGGCCGGGGACATGGCGTTGATCACGAACTGAGCCGGGTTGTCGTCCCACAGAACGATGTCAACACGCTCACCGCCCAACTCACCCGACACTGCCTGTACGCGCGAACCGCGCATACCGATGCAAGCGCCTTGCGGGTCGATGCGTTTGTCCTTGGAGCGGACGGCGATCTTGGCGCGGGATCCCGGATCACGGGACGCAGCCATCACTTCGATCAGGCCTTCGGCAATTTCCGGCACTTCGATGCGGAACAACTCGATTAGCATTTCCGGCGCGGTACGCGACAGGATCAGCTGCGGGCCGCGGTTCTCGGTGCGGATTTCCTTGAGCAGCGCACGCAGACGCACGCCAACCCGGAAAGTTTCGCGAGAAATGATGTCTTCACGGGCCAGCAACGCTTCTGCGTTGTTGCCCAGATCAACGATCACGTTGTCGCGAGTGACTTTTTTCACGGTGCCGGAGATGATTTCACCCAGGCGCTCGCGATAAGCGTCAACAACCTGAGCGCGCTCGGCTTCGCGAACTTTCTGCACGATGACTTGCTTGGCAGTCTGTGCAGCGATGCGGCCGAACTCGATGGACTCGATTTTCTCTTCGACGACGTCACCGACCTTGGCGCCAGGATGCGTTTCAGCAACCTTGCTCGGCCAGGTTTCGATGGCCGGATCGTCCAGGTCTGCTTCCTCGACGACCGTCCAGCGACGGAATGTCTCGTATGCACCCGTGTGGCGATTGATTTCCACACGCAGATCAACTTCGTCTTCGAAACGCTTTTTGGTCGCAGTGGCCAGGGCCAGCTCCAGCGCTTCAAAAATAACGTTTGCCGGTACACCCTTTTCGTTGGATACCGACTCAACAACCAGCAGTACTTCTTTGCTCATCGTACGCCTCGCCTTTCGCAAGCCATTGGATCCGCGGGATCCGCAGTATCTGGCACGCCTCAGTCAAAACTGGGAATAATGTTGGCCTTGTCGATCATATCGATCGGCAACAGGAACTCATGGTCTTCTACCTGCACCACGACATCCTGCTCTTCTACGCCGCGCAGAAGGCCCTGAAAGTTGCGTCGTCCTTCAAAAGGCGAGCGCAGCTTGATCTTCACTTGTTCACCGGCAAATTTTGCAAACTGCTCAAGAGTGAACAGAGGGCGTTCCATGCCAGGCGAGGAAACTTCAAGGGTGTATTCAACGGAGATTGGATCTTCAACATCCAGCACACCGCTTATCTGACGGCTGACGATGGCACAATCGTCCACCAGCACGCCGCCTTCTTTATCGATATAAACGCGCAACATCGAGTGACGACCCTGAGCCGAAAACTCGATACCCCAGCATTCATAGCCTAGGGCCACGACCACCGGGGCCAGCAAGGCCTGCAACTCTTCTAGCTTGCTCGACACCTGAACCCCCTAGTGCATGTATGTGCATGCTATGCAAAATAAAAAAATGGGCGAAACGCCCATCCTTGAAACGCCGTCGAACAGCGGCGTTGAAAGTGTCCAGCTAACAAAAAGCCCCTTAAAAGGGGCTCCTTAAACTGGTTGCGGGGGCCGGATTTGAACCGACGACCTTCGGGTTATGAGCCCGACGAGCTACCAGACTGCTCCACCCCGCGACAAAGCTGGGGCGGAAGTATACGACCGATCCCCTACAGGGTCAATGTAACCTTCCACCTGCAAGAAAGCCCGCAACAGCGGGCTCTCCTGACTAATTGGTACCGAGAAGGGGACTCGAACCCCTACACCCTATGGGCACAACCACCTCAAGGTTGCGTGTCTACCAATTCCACCACCTCGGCAATACTACGTTTGAAACCCTTCTTACTTCTGCTCTTGAGCTGGAGGTACGTCAGTCGCTGGAGTAGCCGACTTTTGCTCTTGAAGCACCGGGACATCATCAGAAGCCGGTTGTTGCTTTGGAACTTCCAGTACCGCTGGATTTGGGAGACCTACTTGAGTCAGCTGGTGAGCCTTCTCTTTAGCAAAGTAACCTAACCCCAAGCTGGTTATGAAAAAACCTGCGGCAAGTATAGCAGTAAACTTACTAAGAAAGGTAGAGGAACCTTGGCTTCCGAACACAGTATTTGAAGCACCTGCTCCGAAAGACGCGCCAGCGTCCGCACCTTTACCCTGCTGCAGCAAAACCAGAGCTACTACGCCCAATGCACCCAGCAGATGAAAAACGACTACGACTGTTTCCAGCATTTTTTCAGTTTCCCGCGGCGCGACAAATCGCACCGAACTCATCTGCATTCAGGGAAGCCCCACCAATGAGGCCCCCATCGATATCCGGCATGCCGAACAGTTCGACCGCATTGGCCGCCTTCACGCTGCCGCCGTATAGAAGCCGCACACCTTGTGCGACCTCAGAATTCTCTGCCGCCAACTGAGCGCGGATGGCTGCATGCACATCCTGCGCCTGTTGCGGCGTTGCAGTCAGTCCGGTGCCAATGGCCCAGACCGGCTCGTAAGCTATGACTGCCTTGGCAAAGGCACCGACACCCAGCTCCTCAATGATACTGCCCAGCTGACGCGAGACAACCTCAAGAGTCTTTCCGGCCTCACGCTGCTCAAGGGTCTCCCCAATGCACAACACCGGAACCAAGCCACATGCCTGTGCCGCTGCGAACTTGCGAATCAGCACTGCGTCCTGCTCACCCATAATCTGGCGGCGCTCGGAGTGCCCGACAAGTACCAGGGAACAACCTGAATCCACCAACTGACTCGGCGCTATCTCACCGGTCAACGCACCTTGTCCGGATTCCACCGCAGAATTCTGAGCGCCGACCGAAATCGACTTTCCTTCCAGGTCATCAATCACTTGATTGATATGCAGGAAAGGCGGGAATACCGCGACATCAACACCGCTCGGCAAGGCCAAGTCACGAAGGCCATTGATCAGCTCAGCGACGCTGGCGCGGGTACCGTGCATCTTCCAGTTACCAGCTACCATAGGGCGACGCATGCTGTACCTCGTCGGTCAAAGTGGGCGCAGATGTTACCCAACACAATCAAGGCTGGCAAGCCGAATTCAGGCAGAAACTTCAGCAACCAGCTTTGCCAGCTCTTCGGCATAGCCGCGAACCAGGGTTTCGTCTTCGCCTTCGACCATGACACGCACCAGCGGCTCGGTTCCAGACTTGCGCAACAGCACACGTCCCCGACCTGCCATGGCCTTGGTCACACGCTCGCTGGCTTCCTTGACCGACGGATGTTCGAGAGGGCTTGCGCCGCCACCGAAACGCACGTTGATCAGCACCTGAGGGCACTTTCGCAGCGACTGTCGGGATTGCGCCAGACTTTCATCACGCGTGCGCAGCGCTATCAGCACCTGCAGTGCCGCAATGATTGCATCACCCGTGGTGGTGTGACTGAAACACACGATGTGCCCGGAGTTTTCACCACCCACGATCCAGTTGCGCTCCAACAGCTCGGCAATGACATAGCGATCACCGACATTGGCACGCACGAATGGAACACCCAGATCAGCCAGGGCCAGTTCCAGCCCCAGGTTGCTCATCAGGGTTCCGACCACGCCGCCCTGCAGCTTGTCGCGCTCATGCAGATCACGGGCAATGATGAACAGCAATTCGTCGCCATCCACCACTGCACCCGTGTGATCGACCATCTGGACGCGGTCACCGTCACCATCGAAGGCAATACCCAGATCGGCATGCTCGGCCACGACAGCAGCCTGCAGCGGCCCCATATGGGTCGAACCGCAATTGTCGTTGATGTTCAGCCCATTGGGCTGAGCCGACAGCACGACGACTTCAGCACCCAACTCGCGGAACACGCTCGGCGCCACTTTGTAAGTCGCACCGTGAGCGCAGTCGATCACGATTTTCAGACCCGAGAAGCTGGTGCCGGTTGGCACGCTGCTCTTGCAGAATTCGATATAGCGCCCCGACGCATCGTTGATTCGCGACACCTTGCCGATCTTGCTCGACTCAACCACAGTCATCGGAGTGTCGAGCAACTCTTCGATCATCAACTCGACTTCATCAGGAAGCTTGGTGCCCTTGCCGGAGAAAAACTTGATGCCATTGTCATCATGCGGATTGTGCGAGGCGCTGATAACAATGCCCGCTTCGGCATGAAAGGTACGCGTCAGATAGGCAATCGCCGGTGTCGGCATCGGGCCCAGGAGCATTACATCAGCACCCGCCGAGGTCAGCCCCGCCTCAAGTGCAGACTCGAACATATAGCCGGAGATCCGGGTGTCCTTGCCTACCAATACCTTGCAGGCGCCCATCTTGCGGAACGCCATGCCTGCAGCCCAGCCGAGCTTGAGCATGAAATCAGGTGTAATCGGGTATTCACCGACACGCCCACGAATACCATCGGTGCCAAAATATTTTTTGCTCATAAGTGCTCCATCATTCTTATTCGGCTGATTCCACTGCGGCGATCATCCGCACCACATCCACTGTTTCGGCTACATCATGGACGCGCAATATACGCGCACCTTTCGCCGAAGCCAGCGCCGCGAGCGCCAAACCACCATACAGCCGGTCTCCCACCGGACGATTCAATGCCTGACCAATCATGCTCTTTCGCGAAACCCCGACCAACAGGGGCCGCCCCAAGGCATGCAGGGCTTCCATATGTTTGAACAAGCTTAGATTGTGCTGCAAGGTTTTAGCGAAACCAAAGCCTGGATCAAGAATGATCCGCTCAGCCGCAATTCCCGCCAATGAACATTGATGCAGGCGCTCGGCAAGAAACTCACCGACCTCCCTTGTAACGTCCTGGTACTGCGGATCGTCCTGCATATCGCCGGGCTCCCCCAGCATATGCATCAGGCAAACCGGCAGGCCAGTAGCCGCCGCAGCATCCAGGGCGCCATCGCGACGCAAAGAACGTACGTCATTGATCAACCCGGCACCCAGGCGCGCGGTTTCACGCATAACCGCCGGCGTTGACGTGTCGACCGAGATGATGACGTCCAGCTCGCGAGCAATGCGCTCGACGATGGGCGCCACGCGCTCCAACTCCTCCAGGGGCGAAACCGCCCTGGCACCAGGCCGGGTGGACTCGCCACCGACATCGATCAGCGTCGCGCCGGCCGCCACCATGGCTTCGGCGTGGCGCATGGCCGCGTCGAGCTGGCTGTATTGGCCACCATCGGAGAAAGAGTCAGGAGTGACATTGAGAATACCCATGACATGCGTCTGGGCGAAATCAAGAACCCGGTTGCCGCAAGGCAACCGGGTCGAGGACTGAACAGAAGTCATTTCAAACCTTATACGTCAGCAGCAGGACCGCCGATCGGTGTTTCCGGACGCTCGTCCTGCACCACCGGAGGGGTGCCGGAGGTACCTGTGCCACCCGACCAGTCGCGCGGCTCGCGCGGCGTACGCCCCGCCATGATGTCGTCGATCTGCTCGGCATCAATCGTTTCGTACTTCATCAAGGCATCAGCCATCGCGTCGAGCTTGTCACGGTTGTCCGTGAGAATCTGCTTCGCCGTGCCATAGCACTGATCGATGATGCTGCGCACTTCGGAGTCGATCAGCTTGGCTGTCTCACCGGAGAAGCTCGCACTCTGACCGCCACCGCCGCGACCGAGGAACACTTCGCCTTCTTCTTCGGCGTACATCAGCGGACCGAGCTTTTCCGAAAGCCCCCACTTGGTCACCATGTTCCGCGCAATCTGGCTGGCGCGCATGATGTCGTTGGAAGCACCGGTGGTCACGCCATCGAAGCCCAAGGTCATTTCTTCAGCGATACGACCGCCGTACAGCGAGCAGATCTGGCTGATCAATGCACGCTTGGACAGGCTGTAACGATCTTCTTCCGGCAGGAACATGGTCACACCCAGCGCACGACCGCGCGGGATGATCGACACCTTGTACACCGGATCATGCTCAGGCACGACACGCCCCACGATGGCGTGGCCCGCTTCGTGGTAAGCCGTGTTCTGCTTTTCTTTCTCGGACATGACCATGGATTTGCGCTCGGCGCCCATCATGATCTTGTCTTTCGCCAGTTCGAACTCTTTCATCTCGACGATGCGCTTGCCGGCACGGGCAGCGAACAGCGAGGCCTCGTTCACCAGGTTAGCCAGGTCGGCACCGGAGAAGCCTGGAGTACCACGAGCGATCACGGCCGGAGCAACGTCGTCACCCATCGGCACTTTGCGCATGTGAACCTTGAGAATCTGTTCGCGACCACGGATGTCCGGCAGCCCCACAACAACCTGGCGGTCGAATCGGCCCGGACGCAGCAGCGCAGGGTCCAGTACGTCAGGACGGTTGGTCGCGGCAATCACGATGATGCCGTCATTCATTTCGAAGCCATCCATCTCGACCAGCAACTGGTTGAGAGTCTGCTCGCGCTCGTCGTGACCACCACCCATGCCAGCGCCACGATGGCGACCGACCGCATCGATTTCGTCGATGAAGATGATGCATGGAGCGTGTTTCTTGGCCTGCTCGAACATGTCGCGAACACGGCTGGCACCCACACCGACGAACATTTCGACGAAGTCGGAACCGGAAATGGTGAAGAACGGTACTTTGGCTTCGCCCGCGATGGCCTTGGCCAGCAAGGTTTTACCGGTACCCGGAGGACCAACCATCAGCACGCCGCGAGGAATGCGGCCACCCAGGCGCTGGAATTTGCCCGGATCGCGCAGGAACTCGACCAGCTCACCCACTTCTTCCTTGGCCTCGTCGCAACCTGCAACGTCAGCCAGGGTAGTTTTCACCTGATCCTCGGAGAGCAGGCGCGCCTTGCTCTTGCCGAAGCTCATCGGCCCGCCCTTGCCACCGGCACCGCCCTGCATCTGCCGCATGAAGAACATGAACACGGCAATGATCACCAGGATCGGGAAGCTGGCGACCAGGAGTTGGGTCCAGATGCTTTGCTGCTCAGGCTGCTTGCCTTCGACCACGACGTGGTTATCCACCAGGTCGCCGATCAGGCCGTTGTCCTGGATCGCCGGCCGAATGGTCTTGAAGCTGTCGCCATCGTTGCGTTTGCCGGTAATCACGTAGCCATCAACCGCCACGCGCTCGACCTTGCCATCCTTGACCTGCTGGATGAAGTCGGAATAGTTGAGGGTCTGCGGCTCGTTAGGGCTGGAGAAGTTGTTCATCACCGTCACCAGGACAGCCGCGATGATCAACCACAGGATCAGATTCTTTGCCATATCGTTCAATTAACTACCCTCTGAAGCAAGCTCCGCTACTGGCGCGCGCTTCGCATGATATTCACCGGCCTAACTTACTACATTACCTACAACTTGGCAGGCGCCGTCTGTAACCCTTTGTGAAACACTTCCTACACAATATTCGCTAATTCTGACAAGGCGTAATACAAAAATCCTATCACCCCGATCGAAAATTCACTCAATCCTCACTGCGCCCGCGGAAACCGCGGCCCAGCAGGTACTGCTCGCGAGAACGGTCGCGCGACGAGGTCGGCTTGCGCATCTGCACCTTGTCGAACTGCTGGCGAACGCTTTTGTGAAATTCGTCGAAGCCTTCGCCCTGGAAAATCTTGATCAAAAAATCACCACCGGGCTTGAGCACCCGCGTCGACAGATCCAGTGCCAGTTCGCACAGGAACATCGCTCGCGGCATGTCCACGGCCGGTAATCCACTCATATTGGGGGCCATGTCGGAAATCACAAGGTCTACTTCCTTATTTCCGACGGCATCGAGAATCTGAGCCAGCACGGCATCCTCGGTAAAGTCGCCCTGAATGAAGGTCACGTCGGGGATGCTGTCCATTTCCAGAATGTCAGAAGCGATCAGCGTACCCTGCCCGCCAATCAGACGACTGGTCACCTGGGACCACCCACCGGGGGCCGCACCAAGGTCGATTACGCTCATGCCCGGACGGATCAGGCGATCCTTTTCCTGGATCTCCAGCAGTTTGTAGCTGGCGCGGGAACGGTACCCGTCTTTTTGTGCCATTTTGACGAATGGGTCGTTGAAATGCTCTTGCAGCCACTTAAGGCTTGTCTTGGAACGGGCCACGGGATACCTCGAAAATAAAACGGGTCGTGATTAACTGGGCGGTCCCGGACTCGCTCGGGTAAACTGGCCGCCGCTTTTTACAAGATCAGACGCAGGGGTCAGATTATGCCGCTCACTCAAGAGCAGAAGAAACAGTACAAGTCCATTGGCCACCATCTGAAACCAGTATTGATTGTGGCAGACAATGGTTTGACTGAAGGTGTGTTAGCCGAACTCGAACGCGCTTTGGCGGATCACGAGCTGATCAAGATCAAGCTCAACATCCTCGATCGCGAATCGCGCCTGGCGTCCATTGCAGAGCTCTGCAAGGTCGGCAAAGCGGATCTGGTTCAGGTCATCGGCAAGATGGCACTGATCTACCGCAAGAACTTCAGCGTCAACAAGCAGCTGTCGAACGTCCATCGCTTCAAGTGATGACAAGGGTCAAGGGTGTGCTTCGCGCACCCGGCCACTCCATCCCGGCACCGGTTGCAACACCAGCACCAGCCCGGAAAAGCCCAGAACAAGATAGCTGAACGCCTGCCAACGCACCGCATCCGGCCAGCCGAAACGCACCGCGAAGTACATCACGCACGCATACAGCGCCATCAACAGCAGTTGTCCGCGAATATCTCGCCATAGACTGACAAGGCCCTCGGCCTTAACCAGCACCAAAGCCTGAAAAATCACACACGCCATGGCGAATCCCACCATCAACGTGTTGAGTGTGCCTGCGATTTCGTCGATCAGTAGCGGCGCCAGGCCAATTCGCCCCAGCACCGGCAACAGACCAATTTGCAACAGCCACAAGCCGCCGACCCACAACATCTGAGTCAGCTGCCAAACCATGGCGCCCGCACGAAGCGGGCGCCGGTCTTCAGATGTGGCGAACTTCGACAATCTCGTACTCGATAACGCCACCAGGCGTTTTCACGGCAACCACATCACCCTCTTCCTTGGCAATCAAGGCGCGGGCCAGTGGAGAGCCGACCGAAATCTTGCCGAGTTTGAAGTCAGCCTCATCCTCACCCACGATGTGGTAAGTAACGCGCTCATCCGTCTCGACATTGGCAATCTCGACAGTGGTGCCGAAAATCACTTTGCCGGTATGAGGAATGGTCGTGACATCAATGATGACCTGATTCTGAATCCGGCCTTCGATATCACGAATCCGCGCCTCGACCATACCCTGCTGCTCACGGGCAGCGTGGTATTCGGCGTTTTCCTTCAAATCACCCAACTCGCGGGCCGTACCGATGTCCTGGCTAAGCTTCGGACGAACGACCTTGGTCAGGTGAGTGTGCTCTTCTTCCAGGGCGCGAGCGCCCTGAACGGTCATTGGGTACTTCGTTATGCTCATGCCTTCAATCCTGCGTGTAGATCCTGCAAGCGGCGTACGGTCTTCTCGGGACCGAACTTCAGCGCTTCGCAGATAGCTTCGCCAGCAGCAATGGTAGTGGTGCAGTAAATCTTGTGCTGCAGGGCATTACGACGAATAGAGTAAGAATCAGCGATCGACTGACGACCTTCGGTGGTGTTGATGATCAGAGTGACTTCGTCATTCTTGATCATGTCGACCACGTGCGGACGACCCTCGGTCACCTTGTTCACACGGCGCACTTTCAGGCCTGCAGCCTCTATCAGCTTGGCAGTACCGGCAGTGGCAACCACTTCGAAGCCCAAGTTGATCAGATCACGGGCCACACCCGCAACCAGCGGCTTGTCATCGTCACGCACGCTGATGAACGCAGTACCGCCGGTTGGCAGTACTTCACTGGCACCCATCTGGGCCTTGGCGAACGCTTCACCGAAGGTATCGCCCACGCCCATCACTTCACCGGTGGACTTCATCTCTGGGCCGAGGATCGGGTCAACGCCAGGGAATTTGGCGAACGGGAACACCGCCTCTTTCACGCTGTAGAAGTTCGGGATGATTTCCTTGGTGAAGCCGATTTCCTTCAAAGTCTTACCGGCCATGACGCGAGCCGCGATCATTGCCAGGGAAACACCGATGCACTTGGACACGAACGGCACAGTACGGGAAGCGCGCGGATTGACTTCGATGACGTAGATGTCGTCGCCTTGCAGCGCCAACTGTACGTTCATCAGGCCGATCACGCCCAGCTCCAGGGCCATTTTCTTGACCTGTTCGCGCATCTCGTCCTGGATGTGCGCAGGCAGCGAGTATGGCGGCAGCGAGCACGCGGAGTCACCGGAGTGAACACCGGCCTGCTCGATGTGCTGCATGATCGCGCCGATCACGACGTCCTTACCGTCGCAGACCGCATCCACGTCCATCTCAATGGCGCAGTTGAGGAAGTGGTCCAGCAGAACCGGGCTGTCGTTGGACACCTGAACCGCTTCACGCAGGTAGCGCTTGAGTTCTTCTTCTTCGTAAACGATTTCCATCGCACGACCGCCCAGTACGTAGGACGGGCGCACCACGAGCGGGTAACCGATCTTGGCGGCGGCACGAATCGCTTCGTCTTCGCTGCGCACGGTGGCGTTTGGCGGCTGACGCAGGTTCAGGCGCTGGACCATCTGTTGGAAGCGCTCACGGTCTTCGGCACGGTCGATTGCATCAGGGCTGGTGCCGATGATCGGCACGCCGGCGGCTTCCAGGGCACGCGCCAGTTTCAGCGGGGTCTGGCCGCCGTACTGGACGATCACGCCTTTTGGCTTCTCGACGCGCACGATTTCCAGCACGTCTTCCAGGGTCACTGGCTCGAAGTACAGGCGATCGGAGGTGTCGTAGTCGGTGGAAACGGTTTCCGGATTGCAGTTGACCATGATGGTCTCGTACCCGTCATCGCGCAGGGCCAGTGCCGCGTGTACGCAGCAGTAGTCGAATTCGATGCCCTGGCCGATACGGTTAGGACCGCCACCCAGGATCATGATCTTGTCGCGACCCGATGGCGCCGCTTCGCACTCTTCCTCGTATGTCGAGTAGAGGTAAGCCGTATCGGTGGCGAACTCGGCAGCGCAGGTGTCGACGCGCTTGTAGACCGGGAAGATGTCCAGCTTGTGACGGTGAGCACGCAGGCTCTTCTCGGTCACACCCAGCAGCTTGGCCAGGCGCATGTCGGAGAAGCCCTTGCGCTTGAGGCGGAACATCAGGTCGCGGTCGATGCTGGTCAGACCCAGGGTCTTGACCTTCTCTTCGTCCTTGATCAGATCTTCCATCTGTACCAAGAACCAAGGATCGATCATGGTCATGCCGAAGATGTCTTCAACACTCATGCCGGCGCGCATTGCGTCGGCCACGTACCAGATGCGCTCAGCGCCCGGCACAGTCAGCTCGCGCTTGAGCACGCTCATGCTTTCCGGGTTGCTCAGGTCAACCTTTTCGTCCAGACCGCAAACGCCTACTTCCAGACCACGCAGGGCTTTCTGCAGGGATTCCTGGAAGGTACGGCCGATGGCCATGACTTCACCCACCGACTTCATTTGCGTGGTCAGGCGCGCGTCAGCCTTGGAGAACTTCTCGAAGGCGAAGCGTGGCAGCTTGGTCACGACGTAGTCGATGGACGGTTCGAAGGACGCCGGGGTCTTGCCGCCAGTGATGTCGTTCGACAGCTCGTCAAGGGTGTAGCCCACAGCCAGCTTGGCCGCGACCTTGGCGATCGGGAAGCCGGTGGCTTTCGAAGCCAGTGCCGAGGAACGCGATACACGCGGGTTCATCTCGATCACGACCATGCGGCCGGTGTTCGGGCAGATACCGAACTGAACGTTGGAGCCGCCGGTTTCCACGCCGATCTCGCGCAGTACCGCCAGGGAGGCGTTACGCAGGATCTGGTATTCCTTGTCGGTCAGGGTCTGTGCAGGAGCCACGGTGATCGAGTCACCGGTGTGCACGCCCATCGGGTCGAAGTTTTCGATGGAGCAGACGATGATGCAGTTGTCCTTCTTATCGCGGACAACCTCCATTTCGTACTCTTTCCAGCCGATCAGCGATTCGTCGATCAGCAGCTCCTTGGTCGGCGACAGGTCCAGACCACGGGCGCAGATTTCTTCGAACTCTTCACGATTGTAAGCGATACCGCCACCGGTGCCGCCCATGGTGAAGGACGGACGGATGATGCACGGGAAGCCAAGCTTCTCGAGGACCGCATTGGCCTCTTCCATGCTGTGGGCGATACCGGAACGCGGGCACGCCAGGCCGATGGACTTCATGGCCTTGTCGAAACGCGAACGGTCTTCAGCCTTATCGATGGTGTCAGCGTTGGCACCGATCATTTCTACGCCGAACTTCTCCAGAACGCCTTCGCGCTCCAGATCCAGTGCGCAGTTCAGAGCGGTCTGGCCACCCATGGTTGGCAACAGCGCGTCCGGACGCTCTTTCTCGATGATCTTGGCAACGGTCTGCCACTTGATCGGTTCGATGTAGGTGGCGTCGGCCATGGCCGGGTCGGTCATAATGGTGGCCGGGTTGGAGTTCACCAGGATGACGCGGTAACCCTCTTCGCGCAGGGCCTTACAGGCCTGGGCGCCGGAGTAGTCGAATTCGCAGGCCTGGCCGATTACGATCGGGCCAGCGCCGAGAATAAGGATGCTTTTAATGTCTGTACGTTTTGGCATGGGTTTGTCACTCAAATCCGCAGGTCAGTCGGCAAGCCGTCTTGTTCAATCTCTGACTTGAGGGGGCCGCCGGTGTCGGGACCACCCTCAAGCTTTGCTACATCAAGGCGAGCGATCAGCGTCGCTTGGCCATCTCGTTGATGAAGCGATCGAACAATGGCGCTACGTCGTTCGGGCCAGGGCTGGCTTCCGGGTGACCCTGGAAGCTGAAGGCGCTCTTGTCGGTACGCTCGATACCTTGCAGGGTTCCGTCGAACAGCGATTTGTGAATCGCGCGGACGTTGGCTGGCAGGGTCGCTTCGTCTACGGCAAAACCGTGGTTCTGGCTGGTGATCATCACCACACCGCTGTCCAGGTCCTGGACGGGGTGGTTGGCACCGTGGTGGCCGTGGCCCATTTTCAGGGTCTTGGCGCCGGAGGCCAGGGCCAGCAGCTGGTGACCGAGGCAGATGCCGAAGACCGGGATCTCGGTTTCCAGAACGTCCTTGATCGCCTGGATCGCGTAGTCGCAAGGCTCCGGATCACCAGGGCCGTTGGACAGGAACACGCCATCTGGCTTCAGTGCCAGTACGTCGGCTGCAGGCGTTTGCGCCGGCACCACGGTCACGCGGCAACCGCGCTCGACCAACATGCGCAGGATGTTGACCTTGACGCCGTAGTCGTAGGCCACGACGTGGTACGGCAGTTCGGAGGCTTCGATGGTCGCGTGGCTGTCGGTTTTCAGATCCCAGACAGTCGAGCGCCACTCGTAGCTTTCCTTGGTGCTGACGACTTTTGCCAGGTCCATGCCCTTGAGACCTGGGAAACCCTGGGCGGCGGCGATGGCAGCCTCTTCGGAAATGTTGTCACCGGCCATGATGCAGCCGTTCTGCGCACCTTTTTCACGCAGGATGCGCGTCAGGCGACGGGTGTCGATACCGGCGATGGCCACAACGTTGTTGGCCTTCAGGTAGTCGGACAGGGACATCGTGTTACGCCAGTTGCTCGCAACCAGTGGCAGGTCACGAATGACCAGGCCGGCAGACCAGACGCGGTTGGACTCAGCGTCTTCCGGCGTGGTGCCGGTGTTGCCGATGTGCGGGTAAGTCAGAGTAACGATCTGTTGGGCGTAGGAAGGATCGGTAAGGATTTCCTGATAGCCGGTCATTGCGGTGTTGAACACCACCTCACCAACGGTCTGACCGTCGGCTCCAATGGCTTCGCCGCGAAAAATGCTGCCATCAGCAAGGGCGAGTATGGCTGGCTTAGTCAAGAAGACCTCCCGTAAATAAAGCCTGAAAGGGCGATCGCAGGTTGTAAAAAAGCGGAGTGACGTATGGACACGTCACCCCGCTTCTTCACTGAATTATTCTGCGCGCTTTTAGTGGACACACTAAAGCTGTAGCTTACAGAAAAAGGGCTTTTTGGTCTACCGCCAATGAGCCTTAAAGGCTGGAGAATGCGACAGGACGTCGCTTGGCGGAACAAAACCGGGCCCAAACGCTGTGCGTGAGCCCGATTTCGGATGCATCTTAACGCAGATCGAGCACGTCTTGCATGTCGTAAAGGCCAGGCTCGCGCCCATCCAGCCACAACGCAGCACGCACCGCACCCTTGGCGAAGGTCATGCGGCTGGACGCCTTGTGAGTGATCTCGACACGCTCGCCGTCGGCGGCGAACAGCACGGTGTGATCACCAACGATGTCGCCAGCACGCACTGTGGCGAAACCGATGGTTTCACGATCACGAGCGCCGGTCTGACCCTCACGACCATACACCGCTACCTTCTTCAGATCGCGACCCAGCGCATCGGCAATCACCTCACCCATGCGCACGGCAGTGCCGGACGGCGCATCGACTTTATGCCGATGGTGAGCCTCGGTGATCTCAATATCGACATCGTCGCCCAATACGCGAGCCGCGGTGTCGAGCAACTTCAGGCACAGATTGACGCCGACACTGAAGTTGGCCGCGAAAACAATCGGAATGTCCTTGCCCGCTTCCGCCAGAAGCTGTTTTTCTTCAACGCTGAAACCAGTTGTACCGATGATCATGGCCTTGCCATGTTTACGGCAGAAAGCCAGGTTCTTCAGGGTCACCGTCGGGTGCGTGAAATCGATCAGCACGTCGAACTCGTCGACCACCCGATCCAGATCACCAGACAGAGGCACGCCGATACGACCCAGCGCCGCCAGCTCACCGGCATCCGCGCCGACCAGCGTGCTGTCGGGACGATCCACCGCCGCCGTCAGACCGGCGCCCGGGGTTTGCTGCACTGCCTCAATCAGGGTCTTGCCCATGCGCCCGGCGGCGCCCATCACTGCAATACGTCGCATGCCTGCCTCCTTACAAATCGCCGAAGAAGCGCTTCACGCCTTCGAACCAACCGGTGGTTTTCGGCGAATGGCTGTTGTCGTCCGCCAGGGAGCTACGGAACTCCTCAAGCATTTCGCGCTGGCGCCGGCTCAGATTGACCGGAGTCTCGACCGCCACACGGCACATCAGATCACCTGCACCACCACCACGCACCGGCGCAACACCTTTGCCACGAACGCGGAACTGCTTGCCGGTCTGGGTCCCCTCAGGGATCCTCAGCTTGACCCGGCCATCAAGGGTCGGAATCTCCAGCTCGCCACCCAGCGCTGCATCGACGAAGCTGATCGGCACTTCGCAGAACAGATGCTTGCCATCGCGCTGGAAAATCGCGTGCTCGCGCACGTTGATCACCACGTACAGGTCGCCAGTCGGGCCACCCTGAGCACCCGCCTCGCCTTCGCCGGACAGACGAATGCGGTCACCGGTATCGACACCGGCCGGCACTTTCACCGACAGGGTCTTGTACTCTTCGACACGACCTTCGCCGTGGCAGGAATCGCACGGATCGGAAATGATCTTTCCCTGGCCATGGCAGCGCGGGCAGGTCTGCTGCACCGAGAAGAAGCCTTGCTGCATGCGCACCTGACCGATACCGCCGCAAGTCGGGCAGGTTACCGGCGAAGAACCTTTCTTGGCACCGGAGCCGTCGCAAGGCTTGCAGTTGACCAGCGTCGGAACGCGGATATTCACGGTCGTGCCGCGTACCGCTTCTTCCAGGTCCAGTTCCAGGGTGTAGCGCAAATCGCTGCCGCGCTGAGCGCCGCCACGGGAACCGCCGCGACCGCCACCGAAGAAATCACTGAAGACATCGCCAAAGATGTCGGAGAAGTTCTGACCGCCGAAACCGGCGCCGCCACCACCCATGCTCGGGTCGACACCGGCATGACCGTACTGGTCGTATGCCGCGCGCTTGCTGGAATCGGACAGCACTTCGTAGGCCTCGTTGGCCTCCTTGAACATCTCTTCCGACGCCTTGTCATCGGGATTACGGTCCGGGTGGTGCTTCATCGCCAGGCGACGGTAGGCCTTCTTCAGGTCCGCTTCGCTTGAGCCACGCTCAACACCCAACACTTCGTAATAGTCACGCTTTGCCATAAGTCTTTGCACTCTTGAGGACGTCCGACAAAACCCTCCTGAGTTTGCCGAACTCGTTGAGCCCCAATACAGGCCCGGACCCAACTCACGTCAATTCAACGATCCTGGTCTTTGATTCTTGCGGTACTTGCGGCGCGAAAAGCAGGAGCATTCCCGGCCATACCACCACCATGCGAGCGCTGTCGCATGCTGTAAAAATTCGCGTATTCCAGATACGCCAACGCGGGAGCAAGCTCCCGCGCGGCGACATCCTACCAGTCACCGCCTAAAGGCAGTCAACCGGCCGACCAACAACTTACTTGTGGTCTTTGACTTCTTCGAACTCGGCATCGACAACGTCGTCAGCCTTTTCAGCCGATTCGCCCTGCGGTGCAGCGCCTTCAGCAGGCTGAGCCTGTTCGGCGTACATCTTCTGCGCCACTGGAGCGGAGACTTTCGACAGCTCTTCAACCTTGGCGTCGATAGCAGCCTTATCGTCGCCTTTGACAGCGGCTTCCAGGGCAACTACGGCAGCTTCGATTGCAGTCTTCTCTTCGGCAGTCACTTTATCGCCAGCATCGGCAACCATTTTGCGCGTCGAGTGAACCAGAGCATCGCCCTGGTTACGGGCAGCGGCCAGCTCTTCGAACTTGCGGTCTTCCTCGGCGTTCGCCTCGGCATCACGCACCATGCGCTCGATTTCTTCGTCGGACAGACCGGAGTTGGCCTTGATCACGATCGACTGAGTCTTGCCGGTAGCTTTGTCCTTCGCACCTACGTGCAGGATGCCGTTGGCGTCGATGTCGAAGGTCACTTCGATCTGCGGCACGCCACGTGGAGCTGGTGGAATGTCGGCCAGGTCGAACTTGCCCAGGGATTTGTTCTGTGCAGCTTGCTTACGCTCACCTTGCAGCACGTGAATGGTCACGGCACCCTGGTTGTCGTCGGCAGTCGAGAACACTTGCGATTTCTTGGTAGGAATCGTGGTGTTTTTCTCGATCAGCGCAGTCATCACGCCACCCATGGTTTCGATACCCAAGGTCAGCGGGCTGACGTCGAGCAGCAGAACGTCTTTCACGTCACCGGCCAGTACCGCGCCCTGGATAGCAGCACCCATGGCAACCGCTTCGTCCGGGTTGACGTCTTTACGAGCTTCTTTACCGAAGAACTCGGTCACCAGCTTCTGAACCAGTGGCATACGGGTCTGACCGCCCACCAGGATCACATCGTTGATCGCGCCAACGTCGATACCGGCATCTTTCATCGCGATGCGGCAAGGTTCGATGGTGCGCTGAACCAGGTCTTCCACCAGCGCTTCGAGCTTGGCGCGGGAGATCTTCACGTTCAGGTGCTTTGGACCGGTGGCGTCTGCAGTGATGTACGGCAGGTTCACGTCGGTCGACTGGCTCGAGGACAGTTCGATCTTGGCTTTTTCAGCGGCTTCTTTCAGGCGCTGCATGGCCAGCGGATCACCCTTGAGGTTCATGCCGCTTTCTTTCTTGAATTCGTCGACGAGGTAGTCGATCAGACGAATGTCAAAGTCTTCACCGCCCAGGAACGTGTCACCGTTGGTGGCCAGTACTTCGAACTGGTGCTCGCCATCGACTTCAGCGATCTCGATCACGGAAACGTCGAAAGTACCGCCACCCAGGTCGTAAACGATCACGGTGTGATCGCCCTTGGCCTTGTCCATACCGTAGGCCAGAGCGGCTGCGGTCGGTTCGTTGATGATACGCTTCACGTCCAGACCGGCGATGCGGCCGGCGTCCTTGGTCGCCTGGCGCTGGCTGTCGTTGAAGTAGGCCGGAACGGTGATCACCGCTTCAGTCACGGTCTCGCCGAGGTAGTCTTCGGCGGTCTTCTTCATTTTCTTCAGGATTTCAGCCGAGATTTGTGGCGGTGCCATTTTCTGGCCGTTCACTTCAACCCAGGCGTCGCTATTGTCAGCCTTGACGATCTTGTAAGGGACCATCTGAATGTCTTTCTGCACAACTTCTTCGTCGAAACGACGACCGATCAGACGCTTCACCGCATACAGGGTGTTATGCGGATTGGTCACTGCCTGACGCTTGGCCGACTGGCCAACCAGAATTTCGCCATCGTTGGCGTAAGCGATGATCGACGGCGTGGTACGCGCGCCCTCAGCGTTTTCAATAACTTTTGCCTTGCCGTTTTCCAGCACGGAGACGCAGGAGTTGGTAGTCCCCAGGTCGATACCGATAATTTTGCCCATGTTCACTCTCCCGAAACTTTGGATTTGGTTGCCGCAGCAGTGGTGGCTAACTGCGGTAGCACTTAAACGCTTGACTTATAAATGGGGGCCTTGCGGCGGATTTCAAGCCTGCTCGTCAATCGAAGGCGAAACCGGCGCAGGGGCCTTGCTGACCACGACCATCGCAGGGCGCAGCAGGCGACCATTGAGCTGATAGCCCTTCTGGAACACCTTCAGAACGCTGTTAGGCTCGACGTCGGCGCTTTCCTGCATGGCCATTGCCTGATGGTGAACGGCGTTGAACGGTTCGCCATGCGGATCGATCGCTTCAAGCTGATAGCGCTTGAGAGTGTCGTGGAACATTTTCAGGGTCAGCTCGATGCCTTCGCGCATCGGACGAATGCTTTCGTCGTCCGGGCTGGACAGTTCCAGGCCGCGTTCCAGGCTGTCGACGATCGGCAGCAGGTCGCTGGCGAACTTTTCCAGCGCGAACTTGTGAGCCTTCTCTACATCCTGCTCGGCGCGACGGCGGACGTTCTGCAGATCGGCGGCTACACGCAAAGCCTGATCCTGAGCGCCTGCCAGTTGCTCTTCGAGCACTTGTACACGAGCCGCCAGGTCTTCACCCGAAGCCTCGGGCGCCTGGTTGGCGTCTGGGTTTTGCGTATCCACTGTCTGTTCGTCAGCCATAGATTTCTCCTTTCAATATCGTCCGCGATCTCAACTCGCGCTTCTGCCCAGCTATATGGGGCCGCAAAATCCGGCTTCAAGGGGGACCGACGATTAACCCTACAAAAAACAACTGCATTGTCATTCCCGGTCGCGATAAGGGTTTCGTCGGACCGAGCGAATCGAGCTAACGAGGGGCATTGTCAGCCAGAAACAAAACACTGTATAAATAACCAGACCTAACACCTGGGAGCGGCCCACATGCTGGTGCACCTGTCCGTACACAACTACGCCATCGTTGAACATCTCGATCTCGAACTCGATCGCGGGATGAGCGTGATCACCGGGGAAACCGGCGCGGGCAAGTCGATCATGCTCGACGCGCTGGGCCTGACCCTGGGCGATCGCGCCGACAGCGGCGTGGTCCGCCCCGGCGCCGACAAGGCCGACATCCTGGCCACCTTTGATCTGGCCGATATTCCGGAAGCCAGCACCTGGCTGGCCGAACGCGACCTCGAAAACGACGGTCCGTGCATTCTGCGCCGAGTGATCACATCGGAAGGACGCTCGAGGGGCTACATCAACGGCACGCCCTGCCCCCTTGGCGACCTCAAGGCACTGGGCGAACTACTGATCGACATTCACAGCCAGCACGAACACCAATCCCTGCTCAAGACCGATACCCACCGGCGCCTGCTCGACGAGTATGCCGGTGCGACGGACCTTGCCCGCCAGGTTCAACTGGCCGCCCAACGCTGGCGCCAGACCCGCCAGGAACTGGAACGACTCTCCAACTCTGGCGATGAGCAACGCGCCCGTCATCAGTTGCTCAGCTACCAACTCGAGGAGCTGGAAAATCTTGGCCTCGGCGATAACGAGCTGGAGCAGCTTGAGCAAGAGCACAAGAACCTGACCAACGCAGAAACCCTGCTGGGCATCTGCCGGCAGGTCGTAGAACAGTGCAGCGAAAGTGATTCCGGCAACGTGCTGAATGCACTCACTGCAAGCCTCAACCGCTTGTCCAGTGTGAATAATTCGATCGGTGCTCTCGGCGAGGCCAGCAGCCTGTTGACCAGTGCGCAGATCCAGGTTGAAGAAGCCGTGGGCGAGTTGAACCGCTTCCTCGACAACTTCGACGCCGATCCGGCGCGCCTTCAATACCTCGAAGAGCGGCTCGATGCGATCTATACGATGGCCCGCAAGCACCGCATCCAGCCGACCGAAGTTGCCGAGATGCAACAGAAGCTGCTGGATGAAATCGAAACCCTGAACGCCAACGACGAATCCATCGAGCGCCTGAGCGATGAGCTGTCGTCCTATGCCAGGCACTATCAGGAAAAGGCCCGGGAACTGAGCGATCTAAGGCATCAAGCGTCGAACAGCCTGGCCAGCGCCGTGGAACAGGAAATCCAGCGCCTGGGCATGCCCGGCGGTCACTTCACCATTGAACTGCGCCCGAACAGCAGCAACGAACTGCTGCCAAATGGCCTGGAACAGGTAGAACTGCTGGTCAGCGCCAACCCTGGTCAACCGCTGAAGGCCCTGGCGAAAGTCGCGTCCGGCGGCGAACTATCACGGATCAGCCTGGCGATTCAGGTAATCACCGCACAAACCTCCCGCGTACCGACTCTGGTGTTCGACGAAGTCGACGTCGGCATCGGCGGCCCGACTGCAGAAATTGTCGGCCAGTTGCTGCGCAGGCTCGGTGAGCGCGGGCAGGTGCTGACCGTGACCCACTTGCCACAAGTGGCAGCGCAAGGCCATCAACATCTATTTGTGCATAAAGTGCGCGGCGAAGATGCCACCCGCACGGCCGTTTCCAAACTGAGCAAAAACGACCGCGTCGAAGAAGTCGCGCGAATGCTGGGGGGCATCGATCTCACCAAGGAGTCCCTGGCTCACGCGAAAAAAATGGTGGTTGCCGCAAAAGCTTGAATAAAGGCAGAAAGCACGAAGGCGACCCTGGGGTCGCCTTCGCTCGTTTCGCGAACCGATGTTCGCGCGACATGCTTACTTTTTCTTGCGCACGTACAGCACCAAATTGTGATCAACCATCTCGAAGCCATACTTGTCGACGATTGCTTTCTGAAGCCGCTCGATTTCTTCGTCGAAGAATTCGATCACTTCGCTGGTTTCGACGTTGACCATATGGTCGTGATGCTTTCCGTCGTCCAGTTCGAAGACCGCATGGCCTCCGTCGAAGTTGTGCCGCACCACAAGGCCAGCTGCCTCGAACTGGGTCAGAACACGGTAAACCGTGGCCAGACCGACGTCCTCACCAGCCTCCATAAGGGCCTTGTAGACATCCTCGGCACTCATGTGGCGTTGCTCGGCGGAATCGAGCATTTGTAGAATTTTGACCCGTGGCAGGGTCACTTTGAGGCCGGCTTTGCGTAGTTCGCTATTTTCAACCATGGTCAGCTTTCTCGCGATGCTGCTTCGCAGCTTCTCTTAATGCGGGTATGATCGGCGTTTACGTTGTCCCAGCCAAGATAGTGGAAGTCGCCCACCGATGCAAAACACCAAGCTCTTGCTAACCAGTTTCACCTTTGTGGGACTGCTCGCACTCGCCGGTTGTTCATTCCCCGGGGTTTACAAAATCGACATCCAGCAGGGCAATGTCGTCACGCAGGACATGATAGACCAGTTACGCCCGGGAATGACCCGTAAGCAAGTACGGTTTATCATGGGCAACCCTCTGCTGACTGACACGTTCCATGCCGATCGCTGGGATTATCTGTACAGCCTGCAACCAGGTGGCGGTGAACGCCAACAGGAACGCATTAGCGTTATCTTCAACCCAAATGATCAACTTGTCAGCCTCTCTGGTGATTTCATGCCAGGCGTAAGCCGTGACGAAGCCATTCTTGGCAAGGACAGCGGTACGACAGTGGCCGCCCCGGCAGAAAACGTCGAGAAGCCAAAACCGGAAAAGCCGGTCAAGCCAGGCTCGTTGCTGGATCAGATCCAGAAGGACGTCGACGGTGTAGAAACCGTTCCGGTCCCGACGCCACAACCGCTGGACACCTCGCCGCAATAATTTGAGACGCAATAAAAAGCCCGGCATGTCCGGGCTTTTTATTGTCTGGCGTTCAAGCCACTCACTGACTCCGCGCTTTGGCCTCGGCAGCTTTTGCCGCGCGCAGTCGGCGCACCTCTTTTGGATCGGCCAACAGGGGTCGATAAATCTCGATACGATCCCCTACCTCGACAGGCCGACGCTCTGGATCGGCTATAACTTTGCCGAAAATCCCCACAGGGCAACTAGCCAGATCCAGCTCCGGAAACTCCTCCGCCACGGCTGACCTGAGCAAGGCCGCCCGTACCGTCGTCCCGGCAGGCACCGCCACCGTCAGCAGTACTTGACGGTCTACAGCCGCATAGACCACCTCGACTTCAATCATGACCTCAACCATGTATCTGCTTGGCACGCTGGCAGAACGCATCCACCAGGGTATTGGCCGCCTGGTTGAATAGCGGCCCCAAAGTGGCGCGAACCAGCGGCCCGGCATAATCGAACGACAGATCCAGGCTGATCTTGCAGGCCTTTTCACCCAAGGGCTTGAACACCCACACACCGTGCAATTGATTGAACGGGCCTTCCTCAAGGTTCATCTCGATCGATTGACCGGGCACCAGGGTGTTGCGCGTCACGAAGTGCTGACTGAGCCCACCCTTCGCCACTCCAACGCTCGCCCGCATATGCTCAGGGGAGCTCTCCAGGACTTCGGCAGACGAGCACCACGGCAGAAACTCCGGATAGCGCGCCACGTCGTTGACCAGGTCATACAGCGCTTGTGCCGGGTACGGCAGCAAGGCCGAACGTGAAATGTGTGTCGTCATGTCAGCGTCACTTCCACAGCTGGGCGGCAAACACTACGAGAATGCCGATGGGCGCCACATAGCGCATCAAGAACAAGGACAGGCCAAACAGCGCAGGGTTGCGGATCGACAGCTCGTCGCGCACCGCTTCACGCCCCATGACCCAGCCCGCAAACACCACGAAACACAAACCGCCAAGCGGCAACATGAGTCGTGAGGTGAAGAAATCGATCACGCCAAAGAAGTCGAGACCACCGGCTGCTCCCCATTGGTAGAGGTGGAACATCCCGCCTTCGTTCACGAAGAACTTGGCCTCCTTCCAGATATTGAAGGAAAACACCGTACCCAGGCCAACAAACCAGCAACTGAAAGCCAACCAGAAGGTAACCCACGCACGGCTCACCTTAGTGCGCTCGACCAGGTAAGCCACCATCGGCTCAAGCAGGGAGATCGCCGAACTCCAGGCCGCCACCGCCACCAGCACGAAGAACACCACGCCCATCAATTGGCCGAATGCCACGTTGCCAAAGGCAAACGGCAGGCTGACGAACATCAGCCCCGGCCCTTCGCTCGGATTCAGGCCCGCAGCAAAAACAATCGGAAATAATGCCAGACCGGCCACCAGGGATACGAAGGTGTCGAGCAGCGCCACGCCAACGACCGTCCCTGAAATCGACGAGTCCTTCGGCATGTAGGCGCCGTAGATCATGATCGAGCCAACGCCCACGCTCAGGGAAAAGAACGCGTGCCCCATTGCCGGCAACAAGCCGTCCATGACCTTTTCCGGGTGGAAGTCGAACATGAAATGCACGCCTTCCATGAAATGCCCGGTGGTCATGCTGTAGCCCAGCAATACGAGGATCATCACGAACAACAACGGCATCATGATTCGCAAACTGCGTTCAAGCCCGGCAACCACGCCCTTGGCGATCACCACGGCTGACAACAGCATGAAAATCGTGTGCCAAAGTGTCAGGCGCCACGGATCGGCGATCACGTTGCCGAAGTAAGCCCCCACCTGATCCGCCGTTACCCCCTGGAAGTCGCCACGCCCCATGTCGATGATGTAATCCAGCGACCAGCCGCCAACCACACTATAGAAAGACAGGATCAGCAACGCCGTAATCATCCCGGCAAACGCGCCCCAGGACCATTTGGCCGAGTGCCCCGCCTCGACCGCCAGCACCTTCAAGGCATTAGCCGGACTCTGCCGGGCACGCCGGCCGATCAGGGTTTCGGCCAGCATGACCGGCACGCCGATCAGCGCGATGCAGGCCAGGAACATCAGCACGAAGGCGCCGCCGCCATAGACGCCGACCATGTACGGGAATTTCCAGATACTACCCAGTCCCACGGCCGAACCGGTCGCGGCGAGTATGAAGACCCAGCGGCTAGCCCAACTGCCGTGGACAGAAACCTTGTCTGTCGACATCGTTATCACGCCCAAGCGTTCAAAAAAGAGGCCGCATTGTCCGGGATTCAATCAACCTGCTCAAGCACGTAGCAACCCCATAGCCGACTCTGCTGTAACTCCCTATAATGCCGCCCCTATGGCTAAACAGAAGAAACACCCAACAGGGACCATCGCGCAAAATAAAAAGGCGCGACACGATTACTTCATCGAACATCGGTTCGAGGCTGGTCTGGTCCTGGCCGGCTGGGAAGTAAAAAGTCTGCGGGCAAGCAAGCTGCAACTGGTTGACAGTTACGTGCTGCTCAAGGATGGCGAAGCCTGGCTGCTTGGCAGCCACATTACGCCCCTGACGACCGCCAGCACCCACGTCATCGCTGACCCAGTCCGCACCCGCAAGCTGCTGCTCAACCGGCGCGAGCTGGAAAAGCTGTCCGCTGCCGTGCAGCAAAAGGGTTACGCCTGCGTGTGCCTGTCCTGGTACTGGAGCAAGCACATGGTCAAGTGCGAGATCGCACTGGGCAAGGGCAAGAAGGAATACGACAAGCGCGATACCGAGCGCGAACGCGACGCCGGTCGCGAGTTGCAGCGCGCGGTACGCAACAAGGGCAAGGAAGAGTAATTCTTCTGTCCTGACGCGACTTTGTGGCGAGGGAGCTTGCTCCCGGTGGGGTGCGAAGCGCCCCTCGCTTGACGGCGTCCGTCACTATTTCTGCTGACGACTGCTGCGCAGCCGAACGGGAGCAGGCCCCCTCACCACAGCAAACTCCCTCACCACAATCAAGCTACCACCTCACATCCCCTTGCGCCGCTCCGCCCGGGCCATGCGCTGCACTTCCTGACGCACTTCTTCCAGCACCTCCTGCACATACAGAATGTGTCGACTGGAAACTTCCCGCGCCAGCTCCGCCCGTCCTTCGATAATCGCCTGATACAACTCCCGATGCTGCGTGATCAGCATGTCGCGGGTTTCAGTGCGCTGCTTGTACATGCCACCTATGTTCGTCACCACGTTACGCTTGAGCAGGTCGAACAGCCCGCGAATGGTGTGCAACAACACGGCGTTGTGGCTGGCCTCGGCGATCGCCAGGTGAAATCTTGCGTCTGCCGCCCCTTCTTCGGCACGACTCACCTCTTCGTGACGTGAATAACAGTCCTGTAATTCGTTGAATGCCGCGGTCAGCCGCTCGCGATCCACATCAGTGGCACGCAGCGCCGCGTAGTAGGCGCAAGACGCCTCCAGCGTATGGCGGAACTCCAGCAGATCGCGCTGCGCCTCGGGATTGCTTTCCAGCAACTGCAACAAGGGATCACTGAAGGTCGTGCCCAGCGATTCCACCACATAGTTGCCGCCGCCCTGGCGACTGACCAGCAGGCCCTTGGCGGTCAGCTTCTGGATGGCTTCGCGCAACGAAGGGCGTGACACGCCGAATTGTTCGGCCAACGCACGTTCGGCCGGCAAGCGCTCACCCGCCTTCAGCGTGCCCTCGAGGATCATGCCCTCAAGCTGCTCGACAATATCGTCAGACAAACGGCGCTGACGAATCTGATCAAACCCCATAACTCGATTTCTCCACGACCCGACGGCTCGCCGGGGCTCTATTCTGGCCTATTGGCGCCGCGCCAGCACCTGCCACAGCGCATTTGGTCATACCAGGCAAACGCCCCTACACACTTTGCATTCGACAAAAGTTTTAGGGCGGCAAATTGACACACCGCCTACAAGGCTTTTACCCTAGCCAACAGCGATTGTAAATTGGTCTTACCAATTATCCAAGAACGCTGATCAGTGCCTGACCAACAACAATTAGGGGCCACCCCATATGCAAACCTGGCAACAGCTCTATACCCCGCTCGGCAGCCTCGGCCTGTCCGCACTCGCAGCCGTTATCCCCATCGTATTTTTCTTCCTCGCCCTGGCCGTGTTCCGCCTCAAAGGACATGTGGCCGGCAGCATCACCCTGGCTTTGTCGATTCTGGTGGCGATCTTCGCTTTCAACATGCCGGTCGATATGGCGTTCGCCGCCGCCGGATATGGCTTCGCTTATGGCCTGTGGCCGATTGCCTGGATCATCGTGGCAGCGGTGTTCCTCTACAAACTGACGGTCAAGAGTGGCCAGTTTGAAGTCATCCGCAGTTCGGTCCTGTCGATCACTGATGACCAGCGCCTGCAGGTCCTGCTGATCGGCTTCTGCTTCGGTGCCTTCCTCGAAGGTGCAGCCGGTTTCGGCGCACCCGTAGCGATTACCGCTGCCCTGCTGGTAGGTCTTGGCTTCAATCCGCTGTACGCCGCCGGCTTGTGCCTGATCGCCAACACCGCGCCGGTGGCCTTCGGCGCCCTGGGCATTCCGATCATCGTTGCTGGCCAAGTCACCGGCATCGACGCCTTCAAGATCGGCGCCATGACCGGTCGCCAGCTGCCGCTGCTGTCGCTGTTCGTGCCGTTCTGGCTGGTGTTCATGATGGACGGCCTGCGCGGCGTGCGGGAAACCTGGCCGGCAGCACTGGTGGCCGGCTTGAGCTTTGCCGTGACCCAGTACTTCACCTCGAACTTCATCGGCCCGGAACTGCCGGACATCACCTCGGCACTGGCCAGTCTGATTTCCCTGACCCTGTTCCTGAAAGTCTGGCAACCGAAACGCGCTGCCGGACAACACATCGTCGGCGCTGTTTCGGCCTCCGTGGTGAGCGCCAGCGTCGGTGGTTTCGGCCAGAAGCGCACCACCGTGGCTTCGCCCTACAGCCTTGGGGAAATCTTCAAGGCCTGGTCGCCGTTCCTGATCCTGACTGTACTGGTCACCATCTGGACGCTGAAACCGTTCAAGGCGATGTTCGCCGCCGGCGGTTCGATGTACAGCTTCGTGTTCAACTTTGCGATCCCGCATCTTGATCAAATGGTGATCAAGGTCGCGCCAATCGTGGCCGCACCAACCGCCCTTCCGGCAGTGTTCAAACTGGACCCGATTTCCGCCACCGGCACAGCGATTTTCTTCTCGGCGCTGATCTCGATGCTGGTGCTGAAGATCAATATCAAAACTGGTCTGACCACTTTTAAAGAGACCTTCTACGAACTGCGCTGGCCGATCCTGTCCATCGGTATGGTGCTGGCGTTTGCCTTCGTGACCAACTACTCGGGCATGTCTTCGACCATGGCTCTGGTATTGGCAGGTACTGGTGCAGCCTTCCCATTCTTCTCGCCGTTCCTCGGCTGGCTGGGCGTGTTCCTCACCGGTTCCGATACTTCGTCCAACGCCCTGTTCAGTTCGCTGCAAGCGACTACCGCACACCAGATCGGAGTCAGCGACACCTTGCTGGTGGCGGCGAACACCAGCGGCGGCGTGACCGGCAAGATGATCTCGCCACAGTCGATCGCCGTGGCCTGCGCCGCGACCGGTCTGGTGGGCAAGGAATCGGATCTGTTCCGCTTCACCCTCAAGCACAGCCTATTCTTTGCAACGATCGTCGGCCTGATCACCCTGGCCCAGGCCTACTGGTTCACCGGCATGCTGGTGCACTAAGGACTACAAGCTAAACGGTAAAAAACGACGCCGGGCCACGCCCCCGTCGTCCGCAATTCACACCCCGGTCTGTAAGGCTGCTGAAAGCTTCCGGCTCTATATTCAGCAGCCTCAACAGACGAATAACCGGGACCACCCGGAGACACGCCTGATGAGCGAGCTTTTTTACAACGCTGTGCCGAATGCGACCCGTGTCGCCCCACCACTGCCCGAGCCTCGGCAATACCCCAGCGAGAAACCAACTCGGGTCTACCTGTTCGGGACCTGCGTGGTCGATTTGTTCTACCCCGAAGCCGGGATGGACGCGATCCACCTGCTGGAGCGCGAAGGCATTCGTGTCGAATACCCGCAAGGGCAAAGCTGCTGTGGACAACCGGCCTACACCTCGGGTTACACCGAACAGGCACGGACCGTGGCGCGCTCGCAACTGGCGTTGTTTGCCGGGGATTATCCGGTGGTGGTGCCGTCGGGCTCTTGTGCCGGGATGTTGCGCGAGCACTATGCCGACTTGTTCAAGGACGAACCGCAGACGCTGAAGCAGGTTCAGGCGCTGGCAGCCAGAACCTACGAACTGGCTGAGTTCCTGTTGTTTGTCTGCAAGGTGCAGCTCAAGGACAGCGGCGAGCCGGTGAAAGTGGCGCTGCACACTTCGTGTTCGGCACGCCGCGAAATGAACACCCACCTGCACGGCCGCGAGCTGTTGTCGCAGTTGAGCAATGTGGAGCGGGTCAATCACGATCATGAAAGTGAATGCTGTGGCTTTGGCGGGACATTCAGCGTCCGTATGCCAGACATTTCCGGCGCGATGGTGGCTGACAAGACCCGGGCGTTGAAGGAGTCCGGCGCACACAAGGTATTGAGTGCCGACTGCGGCTGTTTGATGAACATCAACGGCTCGCTGGAAAAACAGCAGGAAGCGTTGCGCGGTCAGCATCTGGCCAGCTTCCTCTGGCAGCGTACCGGAGGCGCCAGATGAGCACTTCCGCGATTATTCCTACGGTCGCCGTAGAAGAAGATTTCCGCACCCGCGCCCACAACGCGCTGGGCGACGCGCAATTGCGAGGCAACTTTCGCAAGGCGATGGATTCACTGATGAGCAAGCGGGCAGCGGCGTTCAGCGATGCCCATGAAAGAGAACATTTGCGCGCGCTGGGCAATGCCGTCCGCGCCCGTGCGTTATCCAAGTTGCCCGAGCTGCTCGAACAACTTGAACAGAACCTGACCCGCAACGGTGTGACAGTGCACTGGGCGGAAACGGTGGACGAAGCCAATGGCATCGTCCTCTCGATCATCCGCGCTCACGAGGGGCGGCAAGTGATCAAGGGCAAATCGATGGTCAGCGAAGAAATGGAGATGAACCACTTCCTCGCTGATCGGGGCATTGAATGCCTGGAATCGGACATGGGCGAGTACATCGTCCAGCTCGACCACGAGAAGCCTTCACACATAATCATGCCGGCAATCCACAAGAATGCCGGTCAGGTCGCGTCCTTGTTCCACGACAAACTTGGGGTGGAATACACCAAGGACGTTGACCAACTCATTCAAATCGGTCGCAAGGTCTTGCGGCAGAAATTCTTCGAAGCGGACATCGGCGTCTCCGGTGTCAACTTCGCCGTGGCCGAAACCGGTACCCTGCTGCTGGTGGAAAACGAAGGCAACGGCCGCATGACCACCACCGTGCCGCCCGTACACATCGCCGTCACCGGTATAGAAAAAGTCGTGGAAAACCTGCGCGATGTAGTGCCGCTGTTGTCGTTGCTGACCCGCTCGGCCTTGGGCATCCCGATCACCACGTACGTCAACATGATCTCCGGCCCGCGCAAGGAGCATGAGCTCGACGGTCCGCAGGAAGTGCATCTCGTACTGCTCGACAACGGCCGCAGCCAGGCCTTTGCCGACAGCGAATTGCGCCAGACCCTGAACTGCATCCGCTGCGGCGCCTGTATGAATCATTGCCCGGTGTATACCCGAATCGGCGGCCATGCCTATGGGGAGGTTTACCCCGGACCTATCGGAAAAATCGTCACCCCACACATGGTGGGCCTGGCGAAAGTCCCGGATCACCCGAGCGCCTCGTCGCTGTGCGGTGCCTGCGGGGAAGTCTGCCCGGTGAAAATTCCTATCCCTGCGTTGCTGCGGCGCCTGCGCGAAGAAAACGTCAAGGCACCGGACAGCCCTCATCAAGTGATGCGCGGCCAGGGCAGCAAGTATTCGCGCAAGGAGCGATTCATCTGGAACGCTTGGGCGAAGCTCAACAGTTCGCCGACGCTGTATCGCCTGTTCGGTTTCTTCGCCACCCGTTTGCGCGCCCTCACGCCGAGTAATGTCGGCCCGTGGACGCAAAACCACAGTGCACCGAAACCCGCCGCCCGCTCACTGCATGACATGGCCCGCGAGCACTTGGCCAAACAGGGAGATCGTTAATGAGCGCCAAGCAAAATATCCTCGCCAAACTACGCAAAAGTCTGACTGGCACCACACCAGTGGCTGACAACTTTGATGTCGATCTGGTGACCCAGCCTTACACCTACGCACCTGAACAACGCATCCCACAACTGCGCAAACTGATGGAAGCGGTGCACACGGAAATCCATTTGACGTCCGGCGAAGAATGGCCGGCGCTGCTGGCGCAATTGCTGCGGGAGCGCCAGTTGCCGAGCCTTCTGATCGCACCGACAACGCCCCACGGTCAACGCATCACACAGCATTGGGCGAATTATCCCGATCTGCCGGTGCTCAAGGCCTACGACCGCCCGGTCGAAGAATGGAAAGCCGAACTGTTCAATGACACTCCGGCCAGCCTCACCGGCACCCTCGGCGCCATCGCTGCGACCGGCAGTTTGATCATGTGGCCGACGCGAGAAGAGCCACGCTTGATGAGCCTGGCGCCACCGGTGCATTTCGCCCTGCTCAAGGCCAGTGAAATCCGCGACAACTTCTATCAGGTGCAACAGGAGTTCGAGTGGGCCCAAGGCATGCCGACCAACGCGTTGCTGGTGTCCGGCCCGTCGAAGACCGCCGACATCGAACAAGTCCTGGCGTACGGCGCCCACGGTCCGAAAGACCTGGTGGTGCTGATCCTGGAGGACCAATGAGTCTACCGGCCGCTTTCCTGCGTGATGCACAGCAACTGATTCCACAAGAGCGACGGTTCGACGACCCGCTGTCGACCCTGGCCTTCGGCACTGATGCCAGTTTCTATCGGTTGATTCCGCAACTGGTGATCCGCGTCGAGTCCGAAGACGAAGTGGTGGCGCTACTGAAATTGGCGCAGCGCGACCAAGTCCCGGTGACTTTCCGTGCCGCTGGCACCAGTCTCTCTGGCCAGGCCATCAGCGACTCGGTTCTGATCGTGCTTGGGGATAACTGGAATGCGCGCGAGATTCGCGGGCAAGGCACACAGATTCGCCTGCAACCGGGCGTGATCGGTGCCCAGGCCAACGCCTGGCTGGCACCGTTCGGACGTAAGATCGGCCCGGACCCGGCGTCGATCAACGCCTGCAAAATCGGTGGAATCGTCGCCAACAATGCCAGCGGCATGTGCTGCGGCACCGCGCAAAACACCTATCACACCCTGGCCGGCATTCGTCTGGTGCTGGCCGATGGCAGTCGTCTCGACACTGAAGATGCCATCAGTGTCGCGGCGTTTCGCCAAAGCCACGCCGGCCTGCTGGAGCGCTTGGCGACACTGGGCCGCGAGACCCGCGCCAACACCGAACTGGCTGCGAGAATCCGCCACAAATACCGTCTGAAAAATACTACCGGCCTGTCGCTCAATGCGCTGGTCGATTTCGACGAGCCTGTGGATATCTTGAGCCACTTGCTGGTGGGCTCCGAGGGCACGCTCGGGTTCATCAGTGCGGTGACCTACGATACGGTGATCGACCACCCGAACAAAGCCTCGGCCCTGATTGTGTTCCCGGATGTCGAGACCTGCTGCAACGCGGTCACCGTACTGAAAAGCCAACCGGTGTCGGCCGTGGAACTGCTGGACCGGCGCAGTCTGCGTTCAGTGCAGGACAAGCCCGGCATGCCACCTTTCGTACAGCATCTGTCGAACAATGCCTGCGCCTTGCTGATCGAGTCCCGCGCCGCTTCGTCTAGCTTGCTGCATGAACAACTGGCGCAGATCATGGCGTCATTGAAGACGTTCCCGGTGGAAAAGCAGGTCGACTTCACCGAAGACCCGCAGGAAAACGCCCGTCTCTGGGCCATCCGTAAGGACACCTTCCCGGCCGTCGGCGCCGTGCGCAAGACCGGCACCACGGTGATCATCGAAGACGTCACTTTCCCGGTCGAACAACTGGCCATCGGCGTCAACCGCCTGATCGAGCTGTTCGACAAACATCACTACGACGAAGCGATCCTTTTCGGACACGCGCTGGAAGGCAATCTGCACTTCGTCTTCACCCAAGGCTTCAACAACGCGCAAGAAGTCGCACGTTATCAGGCGTTCATGGATGACGTGGCGCAACTGGTGGCAGTGGAGTTCGGTGGTTCACTGAAAGCCGAACACGGCACCGGGCGCAACATGGCGCCGTTCGTCGAGCTGGAATGGGGCAGCGACGCCTACCAGTTGATGTGGCAACTCAAGCGTTTGCTGGACCCCAACGGCATCCTCAATCCGGATGTGGTGCTCAGCGAAGATCCACAGATCCACCTCAAGCACCTCAAGCCCTTGCCGGCCGCCGACGAGATTGTGGACAAGTGCATCGAATGCGGCTTCTGCGAACCGGTCTGCCCGTCGAAAGGCCTGACCCTGAGCCCACGCCAACGCATCGTGATCTGGCGGGACATTCAGGCGAGAAAACGCGCCGGCATCGACACCACCGAACTCGAAGCCGCATACGAATACCAGGGCATCGACACCTGCGCCGCCACCGGCTTGTGCGCGCAACGTTGCCCTGTAGGCATCAATACCGGCGAGCTGGTGAAAAAACTGCGCAGCCGGAAGGCAACGCATACGAAAACCGCCAATTGGCTTGAAGGAAATTTCGCCACGGCCCTGCAAGGCGCGCGGTTCACCCTGCATGTGGCTAACGGTGCCCGGATGCTGTTGGGAGCACCGCGACTGGCAAAGCTTTCCGCAACCGTGAGCAAACTGTCCAAAGGGCAAGTCCCGCAGTGGACCAACGCCATGCCCCAGCCTGAACGGCCGATTCGCTTCAGCCCGGCGATCAACGATGAGCGCCCGCGGGTGGTGTACCTGGCCGCGTGCGTATCACGAGCCATGGGGCCCGCGGCAGGCGACAAGGAACAAATGTCCCTGCACGACAAGACCCGAGGCCTGCTGGAAAAGGCCGGCTACCAGGTGATTTTCCCGGACAACCTCGACAACCTGTGTTGCGGCCAGCCGTTCGCGTCCAAAGGCTACGCCGAGCAAGCCGAACACAAACGCCAAGAGTTGATTGGCGCATTACTGCACGCCAGTCGAGGCGGGCTTGATCCGATCTATTGCGACACCAGCCCGTGCACCTTGCGCCTGGTCCAGGACCTGGACGAAACCCGCCTGGACCTGTACGACCCGGTGCGCTTCATTCGCACGCACTTGATGGATCGCCTCGACTTCACACCGCAGGAAGCGCCGATTGCAGTGCACGTCACTTGCAGCACTCAGCACCTCGGCGAAAGTCAGGCACTGATCGATCTGGCGCGCAGATGCAGCAAAAACGTGGTCATTCCTGAAGGCATTCACTGCTGCGGCTTCGCTGGCGACAAGGGCTTCACCACGCCGCAGTTGAATGCCCATTCGCTGCGCACGCTCAAGGACGCGGTGCAACAATGCAGCGAAGGCATTTCCACCAGCCGCACCTGTGAGATCGGTCTGACGCAACATGGCGGCATTGACTACCACGGACTAGTCTATCTGGTGGACCGCGTTACCCAGGCTAGGGTGCCCTGATAGCAGGATCTACAGGAAGGTGCATAGATGTGCCTTCCTTGACATCGCTACTTTTCGGAATCGACAGCTCTACAGCAAAAAAACAGAACCCTGACGTGCCACCGCAGTCCACTGATCAAGTCCCGTCAATGCGGGACTTCCCAACACTCGGTAGCCCGATTTGACGGCCAGCAAAGCCTGGCCCCTCAGTCCAAGGAGATACACATGAATCGTTCTGTGCTGGTAGGTCTGTTCGTTGCTGCATCCATGATGGCTTCCACTTCGTTTGCTGCAGAAGACCTTTGCGCGGTCAACCTGAAAACCATCGAAAACGGCAAGGCACAGATTCCTCCGGAAATGACTGACCAGGTAAAGGCCTCCGTCGAACAAGCCAAAGCCGACCAGGCAAAAGGCACCAAGGAAGGTACTGAGGATTGCATCGCCGAGACCAACGACATCATCAAGGCCGTCACTGACTCGAAAAAAGGCGGGAAGTAACTCAGCTCAGGGCCAACCTTAGGGTTGGCCTTCTGGGTCTTGTTGGCTCCGCAGCCGGGAATTCAGAACCCGGCTGCGTCCAATTCGAAGCAAACCAAAACCCGCCCGTTGCGGGTTTTGTTGCATCTGGGGGTCTGGAAATGAGTAACCACCCGCATCGCTGGAAAAGCTCGACACATTTTCTGAAAAAACCGAATTCTTGCGTTGAATCGGAGTCTTTGAAACATGCCCCATCAGCTCAAGGAGACATCCATGAAACGCACCACACTCGCTGGCCTATTCATTTCTGCGGCAATGTTGGCCTCTCCTGTATTTGCTGCGGACAACAACCTGTGTACGAGCAAGTTGCAAGAGCTCAAAGGCAAAGTGAATGCGCTGCCGGCGACCTCCGCAAACACCTCAATGGAAATCAAAAGACTGATGTCCAGCGCCGAAGCCTCACAAGCCTCCGGCGACGACAAAAAATGCGTCACCGAGGCCACCCAGGCATTGGCACTCGCTGACAGACAGAGCAACGAAGCAAACCCATGATCTGTGGTGGCCAACCTTCGGGTTGGCCTTCTGGGTCGCGTTGACGTACACTGTGCAGGCCTGTTGCTCAATTGATTCACAGAGCACCAGGCTCGGGGCCGTTTTGGATTCGACGCCGGTTGCGAAACTTTAGGTGCATGCCGAGTTGGTAACAGAACTCGTAAATCCACTGTTGCAACTTTCTATAGTTGCCAATGACGAAACCTACGGGGAATACGCTCTCGCTGCGTAAGCAGCCTTAGCCCTTCCCTTCTGGTACCTTCGGGTCCAGCAATCATCAGGGGATGTCTGTAAACCCAAAGTGATTGTCATATAGAACAGAATCGCCGTGCAGTACGTTGTGGACGAAGCGGCTAAAACTTACACAACTCGCCCAAAGCACCCTGCCCGTCGGGTCGCTGAGGGTTAACTTAATAGACACGGCTACGCATGTAGTACCGACAGCGGAGTACTGGCGGACGGGGGTTCAAATCCCCCCGGCTCCACCAAATGATCAATCAAAGACGTCCACGGACGTCTTTTTTTGTGCCTGCGGCCCAGAAAATACGCGGCTTCCAGCGCTTTTGCGGTCTTTTGAGAGTTTTTGAGTTCCAGCCGCTCGGGTATTCCAGACAGTATTCCAGCGCATCCGGTGCTAATCTTTGGAATACCGAATCAGTGCTTGAGGACAATCTCATGCCTGCTCAAATCCTCCGCCTCTCCGATCGACAGCTCAAGGGAGTCAAACCCGCGTCCAAGGATTATGTCCTCACGGACGGTGACGGTTTACAGCTTCGCGTACGCAGTAACGGCTCGCTGCTGTGGAATTTCAACTACCGCGAACCGGTGACCAAGAAACGCATCAACATCGGCTTCGGGACCTATCCCGAACTGCCAAGGACATCGCAGCGGCCATGACTCCAGTTCCAGGAGGTGTCGGTCCTATGACGGTAGCGTGTTTGATGAGAAATACGCTGGCTGCGGCAGAGGCGATTGAAAGCAATACTGCGGCTCGCTACTGATAGTGCGGAACGCTCAGACTTGATCTGACAGATAGCGGACCTCCAGCCGTGCCTGTCAGGTCGAGCTTTGCTAATCACTGCTGTTCTCCAGACTAACCATCCATCTAAAAAGAAGTCCTTGTATCTCTGGCACAAGAGGCTGTTATCGGCCGATTGTGTTGAAAAAATCGACCCGGCCTGACGACCCATGCATTGAGCGGTGAAAGCGCCTATTTTGCGCGCTGACAAGTCAGATCTGAGCTCTGAACCTACTGCGCAAAACACAGATTTCTATCTCAGACGCGTACTTTTCTGCCGTGGAAACTGAAGCCGACTTTTTCAACACAATCGGCCAAAAGCAGCCGTCCAGCCCATCAAAAACACACGATTGATGCATGTACAGATTCACCATGGGGTGACAGAAATGGGCTACCTTATTGACCCATTTACTCGTAGCTCAGGGAGAGCGCCATGTCTGTGGAAATCCAGATTTCGGAAAATGCGACTGAAGCAGAGCGTCTAGGAATTTTGAGTCCACTACTGGCCCATAATTTGTCCAATGGTGGGGACGACGCCCATGAGACATTTGCCCTGTTGCTACGCGACCCTGACAATAACGAAGTGATAGGGGGGCTGTACGGCAAGGTCTCCTATCAATGGCTGCTTATTGATCTTGTCAGCGTTCCCGAGTCGATGCGTGGCCAAGGTATCGGAGAACGGCTAATGCGCATGGCCGAAGATATAGCCAGGAAAAAGAACTGCACTGGCATCTGGCTGGAGACCTTCAGCTTTCAGGCACCAGGCTTTTATCTAAAACTGGGCTATAGCGAATTCGGACGCCTGGCAGACTATCCACCGGGACATACCCGGCTCTACTTTCAGAAGCTTTTGCGCTGACAACGTTTAATCTTTGCCCGATTAGCTGCTTCATGGCAAACCACAATCGGCTAATTTGAGCCAACGCTGCTATTGGTCGAGAGCGGGCAAAATCCGGGCAACATCAACAGCTCAAAAACGCCCAATCACCCCAAAAAAAGGCGCCTTCCTAGTGCCCATTTTTCCTTCGCTGTACGCAGGTTGGCGAACCGGGATCGGGAAACTGGCAGACCCGAAGGTCTACCGCGTGCTGCATCCCCAAAAACGCTCGCCCATCTACTGCAGGTTTTATACGTTCGCACGATCCATTGGGCAATTGAATGATCACCCCGGAATAACGCTGACTGTGTTGGCAACGCCGTCTTCGCTAGAGGTCCGTTCGACGCCCAGTGGAGCGGCACGTCGGTCGCGTAAATAGCGATAACTCTTTCGACTTTCTTCAATCCTCCTGCGATCCAGCGTGACGCCGACAGGATGTCCGTCGGTGGATTCGACCAACACGTTTCCAAACGGATCAACGGCGATACTCTCGCCAGGAAACGACAGGCCCCTGCCTTCACCAATCCTGTTCACCAGAACGGCAAAACATTGGTTTTCCGTGGCGCGGGTGATCACGGCGCGACGGTGCACGGGGCCGTAGGGGTCCATGTTGCCGTCCAGCACCAGGATGAGGTCGGCGTCCAACAAGGCCAGCGCGCGGGCAGTCTCCGGAAACTCGATGTCGTAGCAAATGAGCATGCCCACGCGTAACGAGGCGATTTCACACACCGCGTACTGCGAGCCGGCCTCGAAAACGCCCCAGTCCGTATCGGGCCAGAGATGAGTCTTGCGGTATTTGAGGGCAATGCGCCCTGATCCATCGACCAGCAGAGCGGTGTTATACGCCCGCCCGTCAGCCTGCTCGCAAAAACCGAAAGCGATGGCGGTATTGCTTTTGCGTGCTGCCTCCTGAATGAGTCGGATAGGCTTGCTACGAGTCATCAGCCCAGTGGTGCCAATCTCTTCCCTGGTTGGAAAACCTGAAAGCGTCGTCTCTGGAAACACGATCAGATCCGTATCGAGCGGGGCGTTGCGGATCATTGACAGCATGTTGCTAAGGTTGATCTCAACCTGTGCGTCCGCAATGGGCAGTTGCGCCAGCAAAATGTTCATGGAGCCTCCATAAAAAAGGCACCGCACCTGGGTCGTTGGGAGCGGCGCCCTGAAATTTCACACAGTGCGACTATTGATCAGAACCAGAAAACCGGGGTCGTCGTCAGCAACTCGATTCCGGTCCGGGTGACGATGAAGTTCTGCTCCCACCCCACGCTGCCGACACCTTTGCGCGTCATGAAGGACTCCCCGGAGGCGACCATCCCTTCTTCGAAAATATCGTCTGCCGTGACCGAATCCCGGTTGATGATCGGGTGTTCCCACATGGAGCCGTTGCCGTGGCCAAAGTACGGCCATTGCTTGGCGGCCAGGTCCTCTTCTTCGGCCACCCGTGCCTGCACACGCTCGGCCTCGCCCACCACGTCGAGCACCCGGGCGCAGTGTTTCACGGAGTTCATCACCGCCTCCGTGATGGCGTAGGAGTCGATCAGCAGAGAGCGCTGCTCCGGGGTCGGCTTGCCGCCGCAGACCAGCGAGCGTCCCGGGTCGAGCCAGTACCCCTGATGGGTCGGCCCATAGATCCAGGTCCGGACCATATCGCCCTTGCTCGGCGCGCCCATGGAATACCCGTACATGGGATCACGCTCGAAGAACTGACTGTCCTCGTCGTTGCCGAAATTCACCGGGATCCGCAGCCAGCCTCCCCCACGCCGTGTAAGTTCATAAGCGCCCTCTGCCGCCGCCTCGGCCGCCGTCTTGCCCGCGTAAAGGCTGTCGCACACGCGGTACAAGGCGCTGGAGACCATCTGCCCCGCTTCGCGAAACATGTCCAGCTCTCGCGGGCTCTTGATCCGCCGGCAACGGCGGATCAGGTTATCGTCATACTCGAACTGGATACCGGGCGTCTGTTCCGCGAGCTGCCTGGCGTACTTCATCGGCAGATTGTCGGACCCGACGAACACGACGCTGCGATGCGGCTTGCGCGCGTTCAGAGCCTTGGCGACGCTGCTGATCGGGTCGTCACTGAAGAAATAATCGCCGCAGCGCACCATACGACGACGCACTGTCGCCACGTCGGCATGCAGTTCAGGTTTCTTTCCAGGCTCCAATATCACACAGCAGAAACCTCGTGCGTTCCAGATTGGAGAATCCGGTTCCTGGCCAGAGTGTTCCGACCAGAAGTTGGTCAGCCAAAGTGTTTCCATGGCTCGCTCATAATGGCCAGCTGTCTTGCCCCAGACAATGGCCAGTTCATAACCCTGCCGGCGCATTTCATCTTCCACTTTTTTCCAGCGACCCTCATATTCATCCACTGGAAAATAACCGTCAGGGTAATTCATTCTTTCGATGGTCATCACGATTACCTCAGTCTTTGTTTTTATACATAAGTGCGCCGAATACTGATCAGCGTTCGAGCGCCGTAGCCGTCATATTCAACCCATGACAGGAGAATTCAAATACTGCAAATCTGCACTATTGCTATCGTTGGTAAATTAACAAAGGAACGAAAGTTCGTATCGCTAGAGGTCGCGTTCCACGACAACATGTGCAAGTTGTCGAAGTGCATCGGCTTCCGGGCCAAATGCATCCAGTGCCGTTAACGCCCCCAGTAGAAGTTGCCTGGCGTAATGCCGCGCCCCTTCCAATCCCAATGAAGAAACAGCGGTGGACTTGTCAGCGTGCTGGTCCGCGTGAACCGCTTTCCCCAGGGCAACCCGATCTCCGACGACATCCAGAATGTCGTCGCGCACTTGAAAGGCTCTGCCGATCTGTTCGGCGTATTTTCTCAAGGCCACGAAGCGATTCGTTTCCACGGTTGCTCCACCCGCCATTGCGCCCATCACGACGCTGGCCTCGATCAATGCGCCGGTTTTCAAACGCTGCATTTCGGCGACTTGCTCCAGAGTCGGTCGGGTACCGGCCAGCGCCATGTCGAGAAACTGGCCGCCTGCAAGACCGGCGGGGCCAGCCGCCCTGGCCATGACTGCCAACATTTGCAGGCGAATCCCGGCACTCACCGCTGATGGTTGCGCCAACGATTCGAACGCCAGTGCCTGCAAGGCATCCCCCGCGATCAAGGCCGCGCTCTCGCCGTAGGCCACATGCAACGCCGGCTTCCCTCGACGAACCAGCGCGTCGTCCAGTGCCGGAAGATCGTCGTGTATCAAGGAATAGGCGTGCATCAGCTCCACCGCGCAAGCGACACCGTCGGCTGCGTCAAACTGCCCTCCCATGGCTTCACACGCACTGTAAGCGAGCAATGGCCGCAAGCATTTACCCGGTTCAAATACGCCGTAAGTCATGGCGTCATACAGTTTCTCCAGTGAAGGGCTGGAGTGTGTCAGTAGTTTCCGTAATCCATTGTCCAGTCGGGCGCGAAGTATCAGATTTCTTTCGCTGCCCACGGTTTTATGTATTCGCATCACCGGTTCGCCAGACTTATTCGTTATCTGCGACGGCAGCGCTTAACGTGGAGTGCATATAAGAAGGTGATGCCCATTTCGAATAAATAACCCAACCCGCCAGCGCCAGGAAAACAATCATGATCGGCACCGCCCAGTTTTCGTACCACGACAGTTCTGGATAACGAGGCCACGAAATATTGACCGCTTCAAATAGAGTCCAACCGGTTGCCGCGAAGATGGTGGGAATACTCAAGATACCCAGAGAGAACGGCCCCTCTCGCCAGTCGCCTTTCAATACGCTTACACACGCACCCACCAGCGGGAATGCGAAGGCGAGATAGAATCCGGCAATACTGAACGCCAGTAACAGCGGATAAATATTGGTAAAAGACAACATGAACAATAGTGCCGATAACCCGCCCGTTAACAGAAAAGCGCGCGTTGGCAATTTGTCGTCCCCACTCAACTGTCGAAGGAAATCCGAGCAGGGAATGGTTCTGTCCCGAGCGAACGCCCAAATGACCCGCGATACCGAAGCCTGAATGCCCAGCATGCACGCTAGAAATCCGATGATGAACAGCACCAGCATGCCCTTGTAAGCGATCTGCCCTAAATGAGTGATCAGCGTCACCGTGACAGGGTCGCTTCCCGCAGGAAACTCCAAGGTGGGCAATGCCAAAATCAGTGAAAACGCTGAGAATGCCACCACCGCGCCAACTGACAGCAGGCAGAACAGCATCGCCTTGGGCACCGCCCTTTCAGGATCTTTGACTTCTTCAGCGACGGCACCGGCGCTTTCAAAACCCACGAATGCCCAACCGCAGTAAGCAATGGCGAGCGCTACTTTCGAAGAGAAAAAGCCGGAGATACCGGGTTCCGGCCAGGCAAAGACCTGAGCGTCGGGCATCAGGATGGACAGCGTGTTGACTTTGAATTCCACCAGCAACAGCACGCCGATGCCGACCGAGCCGATCACTTCGGCACCAATGCACAGCCAGACGATGGTCGAGAAAATCTTTCGGCCTTGGGTGTTACCCCACGTGGCGAATGCGATGAGAAACAGGGCAATCGGCACACTGATCATCTTGTCGGTCGCATCTATGCCCAATAGCTGCGCCACGAATCCCGCGCCACCAAGGGCTACCGTTGCAATGGTGATCGGCAGCGTGCAGATGTAAGTCCAGCCTGCAAACCAGCCAAAGCGACTGCCGAGCAGGTACTTGGACCACTGATAAATACTGCCCTCATACGGAAATCTCGATACCAGCATGGCGAAGACCAACGCCACTAACAGTTGCCCTGCCATGGCCACCACCAACCCCCACCAGAAGGCAGGACCGACCGTTAAAATGCCAATTCCGAAGATGGAGTAAAGCGCCACAATGGGTGATATGAAGGCAAAGGCCAGGGAGAATGTGGAGGAAAAGTTAAGTTCACGCTGGAGGTGATGACCCTTTTCCTGACAAGTGTCCTTGCCAACCGATGTGCTGTTCATGAGCATACTCCCGCCGCTCGCGTAATCCGCGAGTCTTCAAGTTCATATTGTTATCGTTGTAGGCCGGCCGCTGAATGACCGTTGTTGCGGGGATGCGTGCCGAGCCTTGAAGGCGATGTTAGCGCTCGTCACCGACTGTACCAATAGTGCTAATCTGCACTAGCCACTGTTATGACTGCCCGAACATGTGCATCATGAACAAAGAAAATATTTCCCGTTCACTGGTGATGTCGAGTTTGGCGTACAACCGCTGTTTATAATTTCTGACCGTTCCCAGACTAAGATCCAGTTTTTCTGCGATCACGGGCATCGAATACCCGCGCAAGGTTTTTTCGACCAGTTGTCGCTCGCGCGGGCTGAGGTGATAAGTATCATAAAATTGTTCGAAGAACTCTTTTACATCCGTTTGTATATACCCTTCGCTTTTCTGCTCGAGAAATACTGCTCTGACACTCGTGGCAGAAGCGGATACATTCCTGGAATATTCCCAGTGGGCAATCAAGCCCTCAACATGGACTGCGATCAGTTCAGGCTGACTCAATATGAATTCCAACGTTTCGTTTCCGAAGGCATGACCGGCCAAGGCGTGCCAGGCGGGGTTTTGGTAGATGATCCTGTTATCACCGCCTAAGGTGAGAACGCCGACCTTTCCATTCCCGAACAGGGCGCCGAGACCCTCCAGAGACTCCGTTCGCATGTGTGCGGCATGCGCAGCGACGATGATCGGGTAAAGGGCGGTGAAAAAGGCGATTTCATCCTCATTGAACAGGGTGTACTCGCGATCGAAACAGAACCCCAGGTAACCCCCACCGATGACAGGCAGCATCAGCGTCAGCTCGTCCAGAATCTGCCCCGACTTGAATATTTCATCGTAATAAACATTGGAATCATCCTCGTTTTGCATGAGTGAAAACGTGACCACAGAGGGCACACGATCTTCAGTCACTAACCGAAGCAGAGGGTCGATCCTGTAGAGGTGACTCATGTATTGCTCAACCGCCTCGTGGCTCAAAGACGTGTTGACAATGAACTCGGGAGCAGAAAACCTGCTGTACTTGATAGCCAGCCAACGCTCACAGTCAATATATTGTCCCAGCGTCTCCAGCACGATGGCATAAAAGCCTTGGTGCCCCACAGCATCGACAACCGCCGCTATTGCTGCTGCCACACGCTTGTGATCACGGAAGACTTCATTCATGGGATCCCCGATTCTGCAAATGCCTTATCGCTTCAAGCATAGCCCCTTCACAGTGCAGCATCCCCACCAAGCGATGCACATAACTGACGATTCCAGCACGATACATCGATGGTATTTTTGGAAAAATTATCGGGCAATACAGTATCCACTGCGGCGATGAAGTAAGGCCTCAGCTAACGACAATCGACCACGCACACATCGGAAATTACCAAGCCACGTTAATTGACAGAACGGAATCTGCAATAGTGCAATATGACACCATTGACTTTTTATCAAGAAGCAATACAGCGCAGCGATTGAAAAGTTTAGCACTTAAGTAACTCAGAACAGATATAGGACCGTGATTACTTAGGCGAGTAAGCTTTAAGAACTTCAACCTGGACAAAGCATAAATCCATCACTATTTTTTGGAATACCAAAGCGGTGTCAGAGGTAGCTCTCACGCCTGCTCCAGCCCTCCGCCTTTCCGACCGCCAGCTCAAGGCAGTCAAGGCGTAAGACAAAGATTACGTCCTCAGCGATGGTGACGGCCTCCCGCTCCGGGTCAGGAGCAACGGCTCAATGCTGTGGAACTTGAACTACCGCGATCCGATAACCAAGAATCGTATCAACATGGGACTGGACACTTATCCAGAGCTCTCATTGACAAACGCTCGTAAGAAAGTCGTTGAGGCACGTGAGCTACTTGCACAAGGCATAGGTCCCAAGGAGCAACGCAACATTCAGAACGAAGCCAAACGAGCGGAGACAGAAAATACATTCGAGAACGTCGCTACCGCTTGGTTTGAGCTGAAGAAGGACTCCGTCACCCCGGCGCACGCCGAGGACATTTGGCGGTCGCTCACGCTGCATGTATTTCCGGACCTGAAAACAGCGTCGCTTTCGAAAGCAACGCTTATGGTCAGGGCAGGGGTCGGCGCTGCGTTTTTTTACTTAGACAACTCCTCAGTGCCGACAACCATGGTCAGGTACGTGTGAGCAGCTGCAGCAAACCTTCCACATCAGTTAGCGCTGGAGCATGAGCTCCGGGATAGCGGCAAGATATGGATGCGCAAGCCGCTGAAAATCGCAGGCGCGCGCTCAAGTCCGAGATCCCCAGCAACTCCGCCGCCAACCAACCCGCCATACAAGCGTCTCCTGCTCCAACCGTGTCTTCCACTTTCACGGCAATGGCCGGCTGCTCGAGTTGGCTGTCCGGGGTGTGGAGAATCATCCCGTGCTCCCCTCGGGTAAACAAGATCTGTGCCTGAGGGTTGAGAGCGCGAAGCTCATCCATCGCCTGGTGTTCGGTCAGCCCTGGATAAATGTGCCGGAGGTCTTCGTCGGAAAGCTTAATCATGTCAGCAAGGGTGGTCATCGTAGGGAAGGTATGCTCCCGATAATGGCTATCCATTAAATTGCGCCAGTTCGGGTCATAGCTAATCCGTTTACCAGCTTCTTTTGCCTGCTGAGCAATGTTAACCAGCCTGTCTGCGAGTGGCTGTCGAGCCAAACTGATGCAGCTGAAATGACACAGCTCTGCTTGATTGATCCATCCTTCGGGCATCAGATCCGGATCAAAAAACAGATCGGCATCTCCAGCAAAAAAGTATTTGGGAGGACGGCTTGATGGAACGATGGCGACCAAAGGAGCTCGGTCTACCCGCTGGATAAACCTCATATCCAACGCTGCCGCTTCCGACTGCGAAATTATCTCGTCACCCAGTGAATCCATGCTCACCGACCCAGCAAAAGCGCAGCCAACACCCAAGCGACTGAGCGCTCGTGCAACGTTCCAGGGAGCACCACCCGGGTAGCCCTTCCACTGTCCAGGAGTGCCTTGGACAAGGTCGGTCAGAGCTTCGCCAAACACTACTGCGCGAGGCAATTCCATCGTCACTTCCTCAATACTTTGTCGTAGGTAACTGCTGGCTAATCAGCTTCGGCCGGCAATCACTGACTCAATACGCCTTGGCGCCTTGGTGTTGGCCGGACGCGTTCAAATATTAAAACCAGGTTTCCATCTGTATGCCGTACTGCCACACGCCTCCAGCACTGAAGTCCGACCTGCCGAAGGAGTCAGAGGTGCTGTATCTGTCCAGGTCCGAAGACCAGTCCATGAGGCTTGCGAACACGCGCAGTTCGGGACGTGTGAGCAGGTCGCCAACATCCGGTTTGAATGTCGGGGCGATGGTGAATTTCCAGAAGTCACCGTCGACCGCATTACGTTGCAGGTAGCCCTTGGGGTCGAGGTCCATGGTTTGCCAACTCACTTCGTAGGCCATCTCGAAGTTGCGGTTGATTTCATTGGCCAACCGTACGTTCAGGGTCATCCAGCGATAATCGTCACCCTTGACGTACCGGTCCTTGCTTTGCTCGGCCAACAGGCTGGGGCCGATGCGCCAGCCCGGCGCGATTGGTGTCTCGCCGTAAACCGCCAGTCGCAGAGCGCGGGCGTCGTCGATCAGTTCGCCATCCGAGCCGATGTTCTTGACCTCTGCCCCCAGGCCTTGCCCATAGAGCAGCGCCGTCTTGAAGAAGCCTTGCCGGCCGAAAAAATCTTTCTGGTGATTGGCCAGCATGCTCTGCAAACCGGAATCCGCAGGCGATAGACCCGCTTCATTGCTGCGGATGGAAATGTCGTTTTTCTTTGCACCAATGGCATTGAACATCCACTGCCACTGACCCCTGTCGAAAAACTGGTTGGAGGTCAGGATGTAGCTTTCCACATCGGCATCGACACCGCCCTCACTGAAATCGCCGTAGTTACGCCCGACCAGAGAGTAATTCGAACGCCAGTCCTGGTTCATCTGCACATCGTAGATGCCACCGCCGGTGCCGGCCAGGAAGACGACGTCCGAGTCCAGCCAGTGGATATCGAAGTTATCCCGGTCGAATCGTTTGCCTGCCCACAAGGTGGAGTTCTCGAACACGGAGTTGCCCTTGAAGGCGGCGAGATGATCGAGTTCGGTGAACACCTGACGCACGTTGAGGTTGCTCTCGTCGGCCGTCCAGTCGTTGGAACTCTCCACGCCGTCGGCGATGGACACGGTGAATTTGGCACGGGTGCCGTTTTGCGCATAGGTCTCTTTCGACAGGTCTATGCGCATGTACGTGTCGTCTTCGTTGCCGAGTCGCCCGACGGCACCACCGACCGAACCGGCAGGGGTTGTGTAAGGACCGCCACGACCACCACCGAGCCCATCGTTGACCAGCAATCCGGAACGGGCATAGCCCTTGAAGCTGAAGCCGTCGGTGAGATGTCCGCTGCTGCCCTGTTTTTCCAGGCTTTGCTGACGGGCTTCGAGTTTTGCCACTCGGGTGTCCAGGGCCGGCGCCGAACTGGCTGCAGCCGTCGACGCTGCGGGCTGCAAGGCGGGAGTGGCAAGCTTGATCTGTTGCAATTCTCTGGCAAGTGCCTGGGTTTGCTGCTCGGCGGCGGCAGCGCGTTGTTCCGCTGCGCTGGCACGGGCTTCAAACGCGGCCATGCGTTGCTCCAGCGTCGCGGCCTGGGAGGTTGCCGCCGAGGTGCCAAGCACACCTGCGAGTAGCCAGCTTGATGCTTTCTGCATGTGGATTTCCTGTGTTGTTTTTATTGTTGTTGCTGCCGCGACTGGCCTTTTTTCGCGAATGACGATTTGTCAAAAACCACAAAAAAAGGATGCCTCATCGCAAATACGCTGCTACATTTGGCGATGTTAACGTTAACTTTTATAAAAACAAAAATAAAGGGGCCTTTATGAAACTGCTCAAATCTCTCTTTCCAGCAGCACTGCTCACCCTCTGTGCCGGGCTTCCATCCCTCTCGAACGCAGCCGATCTGACGATCTCCTGCGGTGCGGTGGGTGCGGAGTTGCAACTGTGCAAGGAGGCTGTCGAGGCATGGTCAAAACAGACCGGTCACCATGTCGAGGTGGTTTCCACGCCTAATTCGGCGACCGAGAGGTTGTCGTTCTACCAGCAGATCCTCAGTGCGCAGTCCGCCGACATCGACATCATTCAAATCGATATGGTCTGGCCGGGGATGCTGGCCAAACACCTGATGGATCTGCGCGAGGTGCTTCCAGCCAACGCAACCCAAGGCTATTTCCAGGCCCAGGTGGATAACGCCACGGTGAACGGACGGCTGGTGACGATGCCTTGGTTTACCGACTCGGGTCTGCTGTATTACCGCAAGGACCTGCTCGAGAAGTACAACCTGCCGGTACCCCAGACGTGGGAGGAAATGACCGCTACCGCCAGGAGTATTCAACAGGCCGAGCGCACGGCCGGGAACCCCAATGCGTGGGGTTACATCTTTCAAGGGCGCGCCTACGAAGGCCTGACCTGCAATGCGCTGGAGTGGATCAGCAGCCAACCCGAAGGCGGGCTGGTCAATTCACGAGGCGATATCGTGGTCAACAGTCAGGCTTCGAGAACGGCGTTGACCCTGGCGAAAAGCTGGGTCGGCGACATCTCCCCACGGGGCGTGCTCAATTACACCGAGGAAGAAGGCCGTGGCGTATTCCAGTCGGGAAATGCGCTGTTCATGCGTAACTGGCCGTATGTCTGGGCCTTGGTGCAAAGCCAGGACAGCGCCGTAAAAGACAAGGTCGGCGTCGCTCCCCTGCCCCGCGGCGGCGACGCTGGCAGCCATGCATCGACCCTCGGTGGCTGGGGCCTGGCGGTATCGCGTTACAGCGCCCAGCCAAAACTTGCTGCCGAGCTGGTGAGCTACCTGAGCAGTGCCCAAGAGCAAAAACGTCGTGCCCTGATAGGCGCCTATAACCCGGTTGTCGAGTCGCTCTACCAGGACCCCGAATTGCTCGCGGCAATGCCTTACTACAGCCAACTGCACAGCATTCTCAACGCTGGAGTCATGCGCCCCGCCTCAGTCACTGCCGATCGCTATCCACGGGTTTCCAATGCGTTCTTCGATCGAGTGCATGGCGTGCTGGCGGGCGAGCTGCCTGTTGATCAGGCACTGGCCGACCTGGAAAGCGAACTCACGCGCATCAAACGCCGGAACTGGTAAGTCAAAGGAAGGAAACCACCATGTCTGTCTCCGCTACCCATGCCCCCGGTGACGAGCTCCTGCTCACCCGGGAAACGCCCGTACAACGTCGCCGAGTGCGCGCTGCCTGGTTGTTCCTGACACCCATGCTGCTGTGTCTGGCCCTGGTGGCAGCCTGGCCGCTACTGCGCACATTCTGGTTCAGCCTGACCGACGCCAACCTGGCGGACACCGATGGCGGATCCTTCGTCGGCTTGAGCAATTACCTGTTCCACAACGGTTCCTCCTGGTCAGGCATCCTGGTTGATCCTCAATGGTGGAACGCGGTGCGCAACACCTTGCATTTCACCGTGGTGTCGGTGGGCCTGGAAATCGTCCTGGGATTGCTGGTGGCGTTGCTGCTCAACGTCAAGTTCACCGGACGCTCTCTGGTGCGTGCGTTGATTCTGATTCCCTGGGCGATTCCGACCATTGTCTCGGCGAAGATCTGGTCATGGATGCTCAACGACCAATTCGGCATCATCAATCACATGATGCTCAGCCTCGGCCTGATTGATGCGCCCCTGGCCTGGACGGCCGATGCGGATCTGTCGATGTGGGCGGTGATTATCGTCGATGTCTGGAAGACCGTGCCCTTTGTCACGCTGCTGATGCTGGCGGCCTTGCAGATGTTACCGAGCGATTGCTACGAGGCCGCCAGGGTCGATGGCATTCACCCGCTGAGGGTGTTCTGGCGTGTCACGCTTCCCCTGCTGATGCCCGCCCTGCTGGTGGCGGCGATCTTCCGCATCCTCGACTCGCTGCGGGTATTCGACGTTATCTATGTGCTGACCTCGAACTCATCGAGCACCATGAGTATGTCGGTCTACGCCCGCCAGCATCTGGTGGAGTTTCAGGACGTCGGCTACGGCAGCGCGGCCTCGACGCTGCTGTTCCTGGTGGTTGCGGTCATCGCCCTGCTTTACCTCTACCTCGGACGTCGTCAATTGGAGGTGCGCTCATGAGCCCGCGTCTACTGAAAAAAGCACTGTTGCGCCTCGGGTTCTGGTGCCTGATCGGGGTATTGCTGCTGTATGCGGTCTTCCCTTTCTACTACGCCATCGTGACGTCGCTGAAGCCGTCCAGCGCCTTGTTCGAGGTGAGCTACTGGATCAAAAACCCCGACTTCTCCAATTACGCGGCAGTGCTCCATCAAGCCTCGTTCCTGCAGGCAATCGGTAACTCGCTGATGGTTGCTCTGTGCGTGGTGATGCTGGCGCTATTCCTCAGCCTGACCGCCGCCTATGCCTTGGGCCGGGTGAAGTTCCGTGGCCGCGGCGTGGTCTTGATGATGGTCCTGGGCGTGTCGATGTTTCCCCAGGTTGCGGTGCTGTCGGGGCTGTTCGAGGTGATTCGCGCGCTGGGCCTGTACAACACGTCCTGGGCATTGATCCTGAGCTACACGATTTTCACCCTGCCCTTCACCGTCTGGGTGCTGACTACGTTCATGGGACAACTGCCCCATGAACTGGAGGAAGCGGCAATCATGGATGGCGCGTCCCCCTGGGTCACGTTGACCCGGGTGCTGTTGCCGCTGCTCTGGCCCGCACTGGTCACCACTGGCTTATTGGCGTTCATCGCCGCCTGGAACGAGTTCCTGTTTGCCCTGACCTTCACCCTCACCGACACGCAACGCACAGTGCCGGTCGCCATTGCCCTGATTTCCGGCGGCAGCCCCCACGAGTTGCCTTGGGGGTTGTTGATGGCCGCCTCGGTGCTGGTCACCGTCCCACTGGTGATTCTGGTGTTGATCTTCCAGCGCCGAATCGTTTCCGGTCTCACTGCCGGCGCGTTAAAGGGTTGATGCCCAACAAAGACAAGGAACAGCATCGTGATCAAATTGAAGCTAGACAACGTGAACAAACAATTGGGCGGCGCGCGGATTCTGCGCGACGTCAGCCTCGAAATCGCAGCGGGTGAATTCGTGGTGTTCGTCGGTCCTTCGGGCTGCGGAAAGTCGACCCTGCTGCGACTGATCGCCGGACTGGATTCGATCTGCGGCGGCGACCTGCTGATCGACGGGCGGCGGGTCAACGACCTGGAGCCACGCGAACGTGGCGTCGGCATGGTGTTTCAGTCTTATGCGCTGTACCCGCACATGAGCGTCTACGACAACATCAGTTTTGGTCTCAAACTGGCCAAGACGGAAAAGAGCAGCCTGCGCGAACGCGTGCTGAAAACTGCGCAAATCCTGCAATTGGACAAACTGCTGCAACGCAAGCCAAGGGAGCTGTCTGGAGGACAACGTCAGCGTGTGGCCATGGGCAGGGCCATGGCGCGGGAACCGGACATTTTGTTGTTCGATGAGCCGCTCTCCAACCTGGATGCATCCTTGCGCGTACAAATGCGCAACGAAATCGCCCGGCTGCATGATCGTCTGGGCTCGACCATGATCTATGTCACCCACGATCAGGTTGAAGCGATGACCCTGGCCGACAAAATTGTCGTGCTCAATGGTGGTCGCGTCGAACAGGTCGGCTCACCGCGCGAACTCTATGAGCGCCCGGCCAGCCGCTTTGTCGCAGGCTTCCTGGGTTCGCCCACGATGAATTTCCTGCCCGCGCTCCTGCAGGCACCCGGTGAAAACAGCCAGGTCGATACCGGTATATGGGGCACCACGTCCCTGCCCTTCGACAGCTCGAATCTGGCGCCGGGCACGCCGCTGAGCCTGGGGATTCGCCCGGAGCACATGTCACTCAAAGCGGCCACGGGCAGCAGCGGCATCGCCGTGACCGGGGTTGAATACCTGGGCAGCGAAACCTATGTGCACCTCATGACAGCGCAGGACGAACCGCTGGTTTGTCGTTGCGAGGTCAGCGCCGGATGGCAAGTCGGCGACCGGGTCGAGCTGCAACTGGAGATCGCCCATCTGCACCTGTTCGACGCCGACGGCACGGCCTTGAAGCGCCACCCACAGACGATTGAAACCCCATCAGATGGCGCCCCTCTGCGCTCGGTACGAGCAGGCGTCCTATGACTGAGTCCTTGAATCCCATGAGCGTTCCCATGTCTGGTGCCCTTGAGCTTGCGCAGCATGCGCTGCGTGACGGCCTGTCTCGCGTCATCCACGATTATCGACCCGGTTATCACATTGCCCCTCCAGTGGGCTGGATGAACGACCCTAACGGGGTCGTGTACTTTCGCGGCGAATATCACGTTTTCTATCAGCATTACCCGTTCGAAGCAAAATGGGGCCCGATGTATTGGGGGCATGCAAAGAGTGCCGATCTGGTCCATTGGCAGCATCTGCCCATTGCATTGGCACCCGGCGATGACTTCGACCGTGACGGCTGTTTTTCCGGTAGCGCGGTGGTCTGTGGCGATACCCTGGCGCTGATCTACACCGGGCATACCTGGCTGGGGGAAGTCGGTGACGAGCGTTTCATCCGTCAAGTCCAGTGCCTGGCCACCAGCAGCGACGGCATCCGGTTCGTCAAGCATGGCGTCGTTATCGAGAGCGCGCCGCAAGACGCTATCATGCATTTTCGTGACCCCAAGGTATGGCAGGAGAATGACGGCTGGTACCTGATTGCCGGCGCCCGCCTGGGCGATGTGCCGTTGCTCCCGCTGTACCGTTCCACGGATCTGCATACCTGGGAGTTCCTCGACTATGTGTCCAGCGGCAGCGAGGGTGATGGCTATATGTGGGAGTGCCCGGATCTGTTCCGACTGAACGGACGCGATGTGCTGCTGTACTCCCCCCAGGGCATGCAACCCGAAGGTTTCGACCGGCTCAACAAGTACCAGACCGGTTATCGAGTGGGCCGACTCGACAGCGAATGGCACTTCACGGGCGGACCTTTTATCGAGCTGGATAACGGCCATGATTTCTATGCCGCGCAAACCCTAATCGCCGCCGACGGTCGGCGCCTGGTGTGGGCGTGGCTCGACATGTGGGAAAGCCCGATGCCGAGCCAGGCCCATCACTGGTGTGGCATGCTCGGTTTGCCGCGCGAACTGGAACTGTGCGCCGATCGCCTTTACATGTATCCGGCACGGGAACTCACCGCTCTGCGCAAAGCGCCATTGCCGGGTACGCCGTGGTGGGATGAATCGGGAACCCGCTGGGTGCCGGAAGTGAATGGCGACATGCTCGAAATCCATGTGCATCTGGATCTGCTCGACTGCACCGGGCACTTGGGAATCGCCTTGCGTTGCAGTGAGGACGGCCAGGAGGAGACCCTGCTCTACTACGATGCGGCCCTGCATCGACTGGTGCTTGACCGCAGCCGCTCGGGTGCGCAAGTCAGCGGTCAGCGCAGCGTGGCGATAGACCCTGCACAGGAGCGCCTGGAGCTGCATGTGTTCCTCGATCGCTCGTCCATCGAGGTGTTCGACGAAAACGGGCACTTCACCCTCAGCAGTCGCCTTTATCCGCGGGCAGACAGTCTGGGCGTGAAGCTGCTTGCCAGTGGAAGTGGCGGGCGCGTCTCCATTCCCAAGGCATGGCCTCTTGCCTCGGGCTGGTTGTGAGGCGCGTCATTCGGGTCGCGAGAAGCGCGGGGCATGTGGCATGATTCTGCGTCAACCTGACAGGTTTCGCCTCGCATGACTTCAGTGAAAGACGTTGCACAGCTGGCCGGCGTGTCTCTGATGACCGTTTCTCGAGCGCTCAATAATCCGGAAAAATTGAGCCCCGAAACCCTGCAGCGGGTGCGCCAAGCGATTGATGAACTGCAATTCGTGCCGAGTTTGTCGGCACGCAGAATGCGCGGCGACAATCTGCAGTCGCGAACCATTGGTGTGTTCGCGCTGGACACTGCGACCACACCGTTCGCGGTCGAGCTGCTGCTGTCCATCGAACAGACCGCACAGCAAGCCGGCTGGAACGTCTTTATCCTCAACCTGTTGAGCAACCCGCCCACCGACCAGAACATCGACCTGATGTTGTCGCACCGTCCCGACGGGTTGATCTTCAGCGCCATGGGGTTTCGCCAGGTGTGCATTCCCGAGCGCTTGAAGAGCAAACCCCTGGTACTCGCCAATTGCCTGGCCGATGACCGTCACCTGGTAAGTTATGTGCCGGACGACGAAACAGGGCAGTACCGAGCCGTACATCATGCGTTGAGCCAGGGCTATCGGCGCCCGCTGTGTATCAATCTGCCCAAGCAAAGCCTGGCCTGGGGCCTGCGACAAAAAGGCCTGCAGCGTGCCTGTGAGGCATTCGACCTGGCGCCTGACGCACTCCTGCAATACGACCTTTCCGATCATGACGCCTATGGTGAAACCGCAGCCATCCTCGACCGGCACATCATCGACGGTCGCCCGCAATTCGACATTCTGATCTGCGGCAACGACCGCATTGCCTTTTGTGCCTATCAGCTGTTGTTCGGCCGTGGCCTGAAAATTCCCGACGATGTCGCCGTGCTGGGATACGACAACATGATCGGTATCGCCGAGCTGTTCATCCCGCCACTGACCACGGTGCAACTGCCATATTATGAGATCGGTCGTCAGGCTGCCCGGCACCTGATCGAGACCCTTGAGGTATCGGGAAGCCAGCCAGTTGATTGTCCATTGGTGGTCAGGTCATCACTATAAGAATGAGATAGTTCGGTGATAGCACGCCCGCTTGCTTTTGATTTGCCAGCTTGTCGCGCACTAGGGGTGTTGCGCCGCCACCAGGACGCGGGCAACTTCGATGGCTAGGTAAGCTTTTCTTCCCGGACGAAAACCGAAGCTGTAGTCCGATGGTGGAAAACCGGCGTGAGCTGTTGCAGCAATGCCCTTGAATCAGGCGATCACCACTTTGGAAATCCCCTCCTGCTCAATTCTGCCTTTGCGCGTGTGAATTTCGACGGCGCGTACATCTTGGCGGTGGTTGCGGATAAACCCGCAAAGCCCTTCTACACTCAATTCGCAATCGCCCTACACCACCTGTCGAATAGGCCCCTATGACCACCCTCAGCAACCGTCTGAAACAAGGCAAGGATGCGCGCAAGAAGTGCCCGCGCAGTGCTCAAGTGTCCCTGGGAAATGTCGACCGCGACCCGATACCGCTGATCAAGGCGTCGAGTGAAGGCCGCGTCAAATCGCTGGTGGAACTGCGCTACGGGCGCATGCTGGTGTCGCCGTTCACCTTCTATCGCGGCAATGCGCTGCTGCAGGCCCACGACCTGGCGGGCACCTCGAACATGGGGCTGGTTTCACCGATTTGCGGCGATTGTCACCTGATGAATTTCGGCGGTTTCGCAACGCCTGAACGCAACCTGCTGTTCAGCGTCAACGACTTCGACGAAGCCCATCCCGGACCATGGGAGTGGGACTTGAAGCGTCTGGTGGCGAGTTTTCTGGTGGCGGCTCGCGATCTGCGTCATGGGGAAACGGTTGAAGAAACGGTTTGCCATCAAGTCGTGGGCGCCTATCAGGAAACCATGCTCGAATGTGCCGAACAGAGCTCGCTGGAAACCTGGTACGAATCCATCAGCTATGACGACCTCCTGGCGCAGGCCAACAAAAGCACCCTGGAGCATGTGGAACGCGCCATCGCCAAAGCCGAACGGCGTACCCATGCCGAACTGCTGCCAAAAATCAGCGAACGCGACGCCCATGGTCGTCTGATCATTCGCGATGACCTGCCGGAAATTTTCCACCTGCACAAAAACACCACGCTGCTGGACGCCGATGATGACTGGTTGCGCCTCTCGGACTGGCGCCCGCTCTACGACACTTTCATGCGCGATTACCAAAGCACCCTGCAAGCGGACCGCCGTGATCTGGTGTCACGTTTTCACGTTCAGGACATGGCGTTCAAAGTGGTGGGCGTCGGCAGTGTCGGCACCCGTTGCCTGGTAGCACTGCTGACCGACGATCAGGAGTTCCCGTTGTTCCTGCAATTCAAGGAAGCACGGCGCTCGGTGCTCGCCGGCTACGTGAAGGCCAAGTCGCGGGTGCGCCATGAAGGGCAGCGGGTGGTCGACGGTCAGCGGTTGATGCAATCGGCCAGCGACCTGTTCCTTGGCTGGACCACCGGTCCCAGTGGGCGGCACTTTTATGTGCGGCAATTGCGCGATATGAAAATCTCCGCCGAACTCGAAACCTTCGATGGCGATGCCTTCGCGGCCTATGGCCGGCTCTGTGGCCGGGCCCTGGCTCGCGCCCATGCCAAGTCCTCGGGGCTCGCGGCGGTGATCAGTGGCTACATCGGCAAGAGCGAGGCATTGGCCGATGCGCTTTATAAATACGCCCAGGGCTATACCGAGCAGAACGAACGCGATTTCGAGCGCTTCCAGCAGGCCTGTCGCAAGGGCCGTTTACGTGCGCGCTCGGAAGCCGACTTTGCCGCTGATCATTTGCCGTAGCTGTGTCGCAGGCTCTGGTACGGGGGCTCTGATAGAAATGAATTTTTCTTCACCCCACCACCTCGCGCCAGCCTGTACATTTGGCTCGCTCATTCAAGAAACTACGGTTTGCCCGCCCTCCCGCGGGCTTTTTTTTGCCTGCGAATCTGCCTGACGGCCTGCATCGTTGAAGGTGGGGCGTCTTTCCCCGGGCAACAAAAAACCCGTAACCCTTTCGGGGTGCGGGTTTTGCAGTTCAACGCCAACTCAATTCACAGGTTGAGTCTGAGCCACTGGCATCGGTTGTTGCGCTTTGGAGAGCACTGGCTGTTCCAGCCTTGCTCGCCCGTAGAACGCCAGCGCCGTCAGCAAACACGCCAGCCACACAAAGATCCCGGCCCAGAAGGTGTGGGACATGTAGTGCCAGCCTTGCAGCACCCGCGTTGTGCCGTAGATGAAACCGAGGGTCAGCGAGCCGTACATGATCGCTTTGGAATAGCGCCAGCGATAACGGCGAGCCACGAAGTACAACGCCAGCATGGTGAAACCACCCGACGCATGACCGCCCGGCCAGCAGCGACCATCACCGGCGGTCTTGAGCAGTTTGAAATTCTCGTACCACTCGACGTGCTCCATTTTGCCGCCGTACAGGGTCGTCTCGATCGGGCAATACACGCTGGTGTGGCCCTTAAGGTAGTGAATCACCCCGGTGCTGATGGAAAACGCGAACACCACGTAGAGAAAATCGCGACGGTGCCGGGTAGCAAAGCGCAGCACCGGTGCGACTTTGATTTTTTCCAGGAACGCGATGATTTTCGAGTGTTTTTCAGCCTTCAGACGCGGCCAGAGAAACGACAGCAAGGCACCGATAATCGCAATTTCACCGGTCCAGTTCGGGATGATCCGCGCCCATTTGTGGGTGATTTTTTCGAACAGATGGACCTGGTCCAACGGGAACGTCTGCGTCACCGGATCAAAAAAATAGTTATTGAAGGCGATGTCGATTTTGGTCATGTCGAACATCAGGAAAACCGCGACTGCGCAGGCCAGCGGAATACCAAAGTTCACCGCATAAAAGCGGTAGCGGGAAGCGGTCAGCATGCTGAGTCCTGATTCAAAGGGAGGGTGGAATTCAATGGGGCTTCACCGTGGGCCAATCCGATGCTTCGATAAAGCCAAGCATGCGGGGAGTGTGCGGTGTTTCGGCGGAGATAAACAAAGAAGCGCCGTAACCCAGGGTCGAAGCCGTCAAATCGAGTTCTTTTTCCAGTTGCGCCATGCATTCGCTGTGGGTCACCAGAATCAGGTTACGCCCGGCCACCTTGTGCGCCAACGCATCGCGCAGCATGGTGCCCTTGCAACTGATCAACCAGTCTTCGCCCGTGCCGACCTTGTTGAACATGAAGCTGGCCGTCTGCGCCGTACGCAGGATCGGGCTGTTGTAGATATCGGTCTTGTCCAGGCCCAGGTTCTGGAAATGCGCCCCGACATTTGTGGCAACACTGCGCGAGCGCTCGGTAATGCCATCGTTACCGATCAGGCAGGGAGCCGAAGAGTGATCGCAACGTTCGACGTGGCGCACCAGCACGATCAAATCGCCCTTGGCCCACCCGGTCATCAACGCCTGCGCACCGCTCACATTGCCATGAGCCAGGTCCGGAACGGTGGCGGGACGCAGCAGGAATACGGTCAGCGGGATCACCAGCAGCGTCGATGCCAACACCACCGCAGCGTTGCGATAGCGGGCGAAGCGATTCAGATCGATCGAGCGCTTTATCCCGAAAAGACTCAGTCTTAATTCCACATCAAGCCGCCTCGCCGGCATGCACCACTTCATTAGATCCCGGGAGGTTAAAGAAGCGTGCGTCGGTGGCGGGTGAAACCCATGTGAAAAAAAGCTTAAAAGCACTGTAAAAATCCTGTTACAGAATCCCTTCTGAAAAATCCTTTCAGCTCCCGGGATTGCTGCCGATACATCCTGCTTACACAGCTTGGCGGCCCCCAAAAAAAACAATCTTCCAGCCAACCGACGACAAAGAAGTACTACGTTCCTGGAGGAATTTGATGAATAGCTGGCTCGGCAACATCAGCGTGAACCTGAAACTGGGTCTGGGATTCGGCCTGGTCCTGGCACTGACCTGCGTCCTCGCCCTGACCGGCTGGACCAGCCTGGGCGGGTTGATCGACCGCAGCAACTGGATGAGCGACATCACCCAACTCAACGCCGGCCTGACCAAGCTGCGCGTAGTTCGCCTGCAATACATGCTGACCAACGGCGACGAAACCGCCGCGCAGAGCGTGCAGACCACCCTCGATGCCTTCTCGGCCCAGCAACAGGCCCTGCTGGCGAAGTTCAATAGCCCGGAAAACCTCAAGCTGCTCCGGGAACAAGGCGCCGTCGTCGACGCCTACAAGACGTCCCTGGGCAAGATGCGCAACGCTTATCGCGCGGGCAACAGCGCCCGCGACGCCATGAGTGCCAACGCCGAAACCGCCAACACGCTGATCAATGACATCAATACCCACGTGCAGCAAATGCCGTTGAGCGACCAGCGTTTCGAACAGTTCCAGGCCATCACGGCGGCCAAGGAAGCATTCCTGCTGGCCCGTTACGACGTGCGCGGCTACACCGCCAGCACCAATACCGAGACCGAGCAAAAAGCCGTCGGCCAACTGGACGCCGCCATCGCCAGCCTGAAACCACTGAACACGCAATTCGCCGACTCCCAGCAAGACGCCCTGCGTCAGCTGGAAAACGCGCTGGGCAACTATCGCAGCGCTTTGCAGGCCTACAAGGCCGCCAGCAATGACGCGGTGCAGGCGCGCAAGGAAATGACCGACCAGGGCGCCGCCATCGTGTCCCAGAGCGATCAGCTGTATCAGATCCAGCTTGATCGCCGTGACACCGAAAGCGCCCAGGCGCGCACCTTGCAACTGATCAGCACATTGCTGGCATTGCTGGTGGGCATCATTGCCGCCGTGGTCATCACTGGCCAGATCACCCGCCCATTGCGCGAAACCCTGGCGGTGGTCGATCGCATCGCCAGCGGCGACCTGTCGCAGAACGTACGGGTCACCCGTCGCGACGAACTCGGTGTGTTGCAACAAGGCATCGCGCGCATGGGCGTGACCCTGCGCGACTTGATCAGCGGCATCCGCGACGGCGTGACACAGATCGCCAGCGCCGCCGAAGAGCTGTCGGCCGTGACCGAGCAGACCAGCGCCGGGGTCAACAGCCAGAAAGTCGAGACCGATCAGGTCGCCACTGCCATGCACGAGATGACCGCCACCGTGCAGGAAGTCGCACGCAACGCCGAAGAAGCCTCGCAAGCCGCTGCAGCGGCGGACGGCGAAGCCCGTGAAGGTGACAAAGTGGTCAACGAAGCCATCGCCCAGATCGAGCGTCTGGCCAGCGAGGTGGTGCGTTCAACCGAGGCCATGAGCGTGTTGCAACGGGAAAGCGACAAGATCGGCAGCGTCATGGACGTGATCAAGGCCGTGGCCGAGCAGACCAACCTGCTGGCGCTCAACGCCGCCATCGAAGCAGCCCGCGCCGGTGAAGCCGGTCGTGGTTTTGCGGTAGTGGCCGACGAGGTCCGCGGCCTGGCCCAGCGCACGCAGAAATCCACCGAGGAAATCGAAGGCCTGGTGGCTGGCCTGCAGAACGGCACGCAACAAGTATCCGCCGTGATGAACAACAGCCGCGCCCTCACCGACAGCAGCGTGGCCCTGACCCGCAAGGCCGGCGAGTCACTGGAGAGCATTACCCGCACGGTGTCCAACATCCAGTCGATGAACCAGCAGATCGCTGCCGCGGCCGAACAGCAAAGCGCCGTGGCCGAAGAGATCAGCCGCAGCATCATCAACGTGCGCGATGTGTCGGAGCAGACGGCTGCGGCGAGCAATGAAACCGCCCAGTCGAGCGTTGAGCTGGCGCGGTTGGGTGGGCAATTGCAGCAGATGGTGAGCCACTTCCGAATCTGATGAATTCAGGCTCGTCCTGTAGGAGCGAGCTTGCTCGCGATGGTGGTCAACGATAACGCGTGCATTCTGAATGACCGCGGCGCTGGCCAGTTCTTCGCGAGCGAGCTCGCTCCTACAGGACCGGTTTTCTGCGATTGAGGTCTGACTGACTGCAACTTTCCAAGGCTTACGCCCTCACCGCGTACCCCGCTGGCGCAACGCCGACGGCATGAAGTACGCGTCTTCCGGCACCGGTTGGGCGAAGTCCACGGTGCCTTGCTCTTCGTTATCCAGGTTCTGCACGTAGTAACGACGCGCCTGCAAGTCATGGAATACGTCCAGCGCGCTCCAGGTGGTGGGCAGGTCGTAGAAGTTTTTCAGGTAGGCCATCGACACCCGCCACAACTCCCCTCGCCCGTCGTATTGATCCACCAAGGCGGCGCCCCAGCTGTCCTCGTCCAGAAACAGCACGCGCTTGGAATAGATATGCCGCGCGCCCGGCTTGAGCGTGCCTTCGACCACCCAGACCCGATGCAGCTCATAGCGGGTGAATTGCGGGTTGAGGTGGCCCGGTGTGAGCAACTGCTCGTACTTCACCTCAGGGCTGCCGACTTTGTAATTGTTATAGGGAATGTAGACCTCTTGCTTGCCCTTGAGCTTCCAGTCGTAGCGGTCCGGCGAGCCGTTGAACAGGTCGGTATCGTCCGCCGTGCGCAGGCCGTCGGAGGAGGCGATCGGGGTGTCATACGCGAGGTTCGGCGCCCGCCGCACACGACGTTGGCCCGCGTCGTAGACCCAGGCCTGACGCGGGTCCTTGAGCTGGTCCAGGGTCTCGTGAACCAACGCCGCACCGCCAGCCAGCCGAGCCGGACTCTTCACGAAGGCCAGGTAGTAAAACAGGATGTTTTTCAGGTCGGCAAACTGTCCGCCCGGGCGGTAATAGTTGAAGAGCCCCTCCTGCTGCGAGGTCACAAGCGCGAAGCTGCCGTTGCGTTGCACCGGAGCTTCAGAGGCACGTCGGACCACATAGATGCCGCGATAACGGGTGATGTGGTTCCACAGCACCTCGACCCCGTCCTTGGGCACCGGGAACGGCACACCGCCATAGGCATCGGCAAACCCGGTCCCACCATCGAGCAGCTTGGCCGAGGTCGCGTTTTTCAGGGTGTTGTCATACAGCCATTGCGGCGCCGAACCCGAGCGGCGAGAAGGATAGATCGGCATCTGGAAGGTGTCGGGGTAGCTGTTGAACAGTGCGATCTGACCCGGGCTGAGGTGGGCCTTGTACTGTTCAAGGTTGGCCTTGGTGATGGTGAACAGCGGTTTGTCCGCCGCATACGGGTCCAGGTGATGCTGACCCGGCTTGTAGCCCGCCGGCGCCTGGGTGATGCCGCCCGTCCAGGCCGGAATGGTCCCGGCCGCGTTGCCGGCACGTTCGGCCCCCAGCGGCGTCAGCGTGGTTTTCAATTGCTCGGCTTGCTGGGGCGCGACCGCGGCCAGCGCGCTGCCGGCGGCCAGACTCAGGAGCAGCGCCAGCGTGGTCTTGGTCAGTCGTGAAGTGTGAAACATGATCGTTCTCCGAAATAAAGGCAGATGCACTGCGCCCGGCACTTGTAGGAGCTGGCTTGCCAGCGATAGCGGTGGGTCAGCCAACATTGATGTCGAATGTGCTGCCGTCATCGCGGGCAAGCCCGCTCCTACAAGGGGAAGAGCTGTCACAAGAAATACTTGAGGTTGAAACCAACGTTGTCGCGATCACGCAGGCCGTTGTCCTGCCCACCACCAAAGAACTCGGTGTATTGCAGCTCGGCCTCCAGCTTGTTCTGGTAATTGGCCTTGATCCCCAGGGTGTAGGCCTTGCGGCCCTCGATGATGTTGCCCGCCTGATAGCTGTTGCCCTCGAAGTCATCCTTGTAGACGACATAAGGCGAGACGTTGACCCCGGCATACACGTCGTTCCAGGTGCCGTTGAGCATCGCGGTGTAGCTGTAGGAGTTGCGGTTGACCTGGTCGCCGCGCTCGCCACCGGACACATAGGAAAAGTTACCGGTGCCCGCGTAGTAACGGTTACTGCCGTCATAAGCGGTGTATTGCAGGCTGCTGCCGCGCAGGTGCTCGGACGCCAGTTCGAACACGCCGAACATCGAATCGAAAGACAGGCTCGGGCCAAAGTTGTAAATGGTGCCCATGGAGGTGTTGAACGCTTCCACTCGCTCGGCGTTATTGATCTGGCTGTCGAGCGTGACCTGCTGCCCGCCAATGTTGATGGTCTGGCCAGCTGCCGCTGCGGCGGCGCCGTTGGCCAGGTCGCCGATCAGGTCGTTGGTGGCGGCGACCCCGATGGGCAGGTTCGGCCGATAAGCCACTTCACCGAACACCGACGCCTGGCCCAGGGTGGTGTTGAAACTGAAGCCGTACATGCGGATGTCTTCGGCATAGCGCCGATGCGCCTGAATATTGCCCAGCACATCCATGGTCGCCAGGCCGTTGGCCAGTTGCCCCGCCTGACTGCCGGCGACACCGGCCAGCAGGTTGGTCAGGGCGTTCATGTCGATGCCCTTGTACCCGCCCAGATCGGCGGAAATGGTCGGTTCCTTGGCGTGGTAGTTGACCATGTACAAGCCGAACTCGGTGCTGTTGAGTTCCTCTGCGATGTAGCGAAAAGCGAAACCGAACTGACCGTCGTTGCGCGCGTTGTAATCCTTGCCGACCGTGGCCACTTTGACGGTATTGCCAAAGGCCGGGGTAACCCCGTTGGCGTACAGGCCGGTGGTGCTCAGGGCCTGGTTGAGCAGCGGGTTGTTGCCCAGCGCGCTGTACAGGTCGATCACGTTGCCGAAGCCAGGCACCGGGGTGTCCAGCGCGGTACCGCTGAAGTTGTTGTAGGCGGTGTTGCCGCCGTCGGCGAACAGGTCCGTCTGCGAGTAGAAAGTGCCGACCGGGTCGATGCGGGTTTCCTTCCAGTTGGTCTGGTAAAAGCTTTCCATGGTCAGGGTGTCGGTCAGGCCGATGTTGAAGCTGAGCGCTTCCACCGGTACCAGCACTTCCTTGACTTCGGCGCCGGGCAGACGGTACTTGGCCGCATCCACCGGGTTGGTGGTGTTGATCCCGCCACGGTAGAAAATCCCCTCGCCCCAGTTGAACACCTGGCGCCCTATGCGTGCCGTCAGCGGCATCTGCGCCACGTCCCAGTTGCCATAGAGATAGGCGTCGAGCAACTCCACCCGGCTGCCGGCGATATCGCGGGTCTGGCTGGTGAAATGGTCGTCCTGCGGGTAACTCTGACTGGGTTGCGATGGGTTGTTGTTGCTGTAGTAATCGTTGCGCTTGTCCATCAGCTGGGTGTCATAGAACGCAGTGCCGCGCACGAACATCCCGTAGTTCTGATAGTTGGCCTCAAGCTCCGAGGTGATCTTGTACACCTCGGAAACCAGCCCGGTGTCGAAGTTGCGATTGCCGTCGTTGGTGTTGACGTCGTCGTTGTTCCTGTCCCGGCCCTGGACCCGCCACAAGCGGCCATAAGACAAAGTACTGTCGAATGAACCGGTGATCTGCTTGTCCAGCACGCTGAACTCCTCGGCCTGCACGCCGTCGACCGCGCACAGTTGCAGCAGTCCTGCCAGGCCGACGCCGGGTAGCGCTGCGCCACACAGGCGAATTCGACTATTCATGATCTGTTCCTCCTTCCCTGGTTTTATTGTTTTTGTGTTCGGTCAAATTGGCCGCAATGGCTATGGCGCCAATCCCGCACGGGCGTAAATCCGGCTGTGCGCGCCGAAATGTCCCAGCAGTTTGAACAGCTGTTGATTGAGTGCCGGATGGTCGAAATTTTCGCGCTGCAGCTGGTTACCGCTGCTGAAATCGCTGGTGATCGGTGCTGCGTCCAGCCACTGGCCGATGGCTTGGTCGAACGCTGCGGACTCGTCGACGGACTCGGCACTCACCACTTCGCGCAAGTAGTCCACCGAGTACGACGGGTAACGGGCGTCTTGGGCAGAATCGGCATAAGCGTCGAGCATCGGATGGGCCTGACCGGCGCGCAGCAAACGACGCAGCCAGGTCGACTGATACTTCTCCACTTCCATGTGCCGGGTGGCGACCCGTTCGATGGACGCCTGCTTGTCGGCAGCGAAACCGGCCAGTGCCTTGCCTTCCAGCAGAAGAAGATTGGCGAGATCGACGCCGGGCAATGGCTTGGCGTGATAAGGCTGGGTCAGGTCCTGAATGTGGTGCAGGCCCCAGCCGAGAAAGCGATAGCCCCAGTAAGGATGGCCGGTGGCAAAGGCCAGTCGCGCCAACCCCATGTATTGATAGGCGCGCCAGTCGGGCCAACTGCGTTCGAGAAATCCGGCAGCGGCGTACACCACCGGGCTCTCATGGAAGAAGCCCATATGGAATGGCGCCTGGGAGCTGTACTGGAACCGCGCGTCACCGAAGGGCTGCGGGCCGAAGCCGTACAGCGCACCGACTGCACCGGGGTTGTCGCTGAACAGGTTGATGTCGTGGCCGTAATCCGGTTCGTCGGCGGCGCTGGCCAACACGGCCAGGGGGGCGACTTTTTCGTTGTCGGTCACGCGGATGAAGCGCTGGCGATTCCATGGCGAGAGGGTCTGCTCGACCATGACCTGCTCGGCGTTTAGGTGTTCACGCTCGGGCAGATCCTTGCCCGGCATCGGCTGGATGACCATCGCCAGATGAATCTGCGGGTTGATCCGCAGTGCGGTGAGAAAGTCGTGGCGCAGATTGTCCCCCGGCACGGCTGGCAATCGCAGGTTGTCGGGGCGTGGCGGGTACTGGGGGAAGTGTTTGCGGGCGAAGCGCTCCTGCTCGTCGAGCAACGCGCTCACGGCCTCGTATTGTTGCGAGAGAAACTGTTCCAGCGGTTCGACCTTGACCTGCGGTGCGTCGCGCAAGGCCGGCAGGTCCTGCAACGCCAGGTAGCTGCCCACCGTATGGTTGGACCAGCCCCAGGCTGTCGGGGTCGTTGCACAAAGCAGCAACAGGAGGAATGTCAGCTTCATTGCCTGGTTCTTATTGGATGTGCCGTGGGGGTTGAGCCTAACAACCGACCCTGGCCCTGACACTGTCCGATCTCACCAGAAAAGCTCTCCGATAGCGCCACATGCAAGTAGCAGAAAACACCACCGCCCCCTGTAGGAGCGAGCTTGCTCGCGATAGCGGTGGATCAGCCAGCACAGATGTCGAATGTGCAGCCGTCATCGCGAGCAAGCTCGCTCCTACAGGGGTTCTTCGGTGTTCTCCTAAGCGGGGTAACCGGTAATTTTGCGGATGCTCTGGTACAACGGCTTGAGCTGTCGATACATGCGCAGGTAGACCTCTGTGTACAGTCGCTCGTAGATCTGCTGCGCTTCGGGTTGCGGCAAGAATACTGCGCCGACCCGCGTCATGGCGGCCATGGCCGTGGGGAAGTCCGCGTGCAGCCCCAGCCCCACCGCGCAGCAAATGGCCGCGCCCAGGCCGGACGCTTCGTAGACATGCGGACGCTCGGCCGGCAGGCCGAAAATGTTCGCCGTGAGTTGCATCGCGGCATCACTCTGGGAGCCGCCACCGGCGACACGCAAGCGCGTGACGGAGACCTTCGAACGCTTCTCGATCTTCTCCATGCCCTGACGCAAGGCATACGCCAGGCCTTCGAGGATCGCCCGGTAAATGTGCGCGCGAGTATGCACGTCGCCGAAACCGATCATCGCGCCCTTGGCTTCCACACCCGGCTCGCGGATGCCGGGCGACCAGTAGGGTTGCAGCATCAACCCCATCGAACCCGGCGGCACCGCATCGACCAGTGCATCGAAGAGTTGCTCGGGCTCCACGCCCTGGGCTTTGGCCTGCTGCATTTCCCGCAGGCCGAACTCGTTCTTGAACCAGCTGACCATCCAGTAGCCGCGATAAATCATCACCTCGCAGTTGAATTGATCCGGCACCGCAGACGGGTATGGCGGAATCAACGGGACGATTTCCAGGTAGCGCGACCGGGTGCTGGTGATCGTCGCCGTGGTGCCGTAGGAAAGGCACACGGTGCCTGCGTCGACAACGCCGGAACCCACGACTTCGCAGGCCTTGTCGGCACCCGCGGCGATCAGCGGCAGCCCCTCGGGAATGCCGGTATGGCGGCTGGCCTCGGCGCTGATGTGGCCGAGGATTTCACCGGGCTTGTGCAGGCTCGGCAGTTGCTCGGGACGCACCGCCAGCGCTTGCCATTTCCAATCGGCAGGAGCGGCCCAGCGCAAGCGCTTGAAGTCGAACGGCAGGTAACCGACGCAACAGCCTACGGAATCGACAAAGCGCCCGCACAGGCGATGGGTGAGAAACCCCGAGAGCAGCAAGAATTTGTCGGTCGCCGCCCAGACTTCAGGCTGATGGCGGGCGATCCAGTTGGCCTCGGCCTGGGCGCGAAAGTAATCCACCGTGGCTTGCGCGCCGACCAGTTTGAACAGCCAGCCCCACGGTCCCTTGATACCGCCTTCGACTTCGGCCTGGCGTTGATCGAGCCACAGGATCGCCGGGCGCAGCGGCTTGCCCTGGGCATCGACGTTGATCACGGTGCCGCGCTGGGTGGTCAGGGATACACCGGCAATCTGTGAACGATCGATGCCGGTCTGCTGCCACAACTGCTGGCAGGCCTCACCCAGTTTTGCCCAGTAATACTCCGGGTCCTGTTCGGCCCAGCCCGGTTGAGTCGAGTAATAGGCCTGCAACTCAACCTTGCCTTTGCCCAGCAGATTGCCCTGCAGGTCGAAGAGCAGCGCGCGCACGCTCTGGGTGCCATTGTCGATGGCCAACAGGTAACGCTTGTTCGGGTGGTTATCCATGGAGCTCTCTTCAATGGGCATCATTGCGCGGCATCCGGCAAACCATGATGGCGTTGCCACAACTCCAGGTAGCGCTGCTGTTCGTGCTGCCACCGCTCATCGTCCCAGCCCAGCCGTGGCTGGCAGAGTCGGCGGATCGCTGGCCAATAATCTTCAGCGCCTCGCGGCAGCAGCAGGCCCAGGCGGGTTCGGCGCAGCAGCAGGTCATCCAGGTGCAGGACCATTTCCGTATCGCAGGCAACGGCCAGCTCCGCCCATAAGGTGTCAGTGCCGCCGACGGTGTCATGGCCCAGCTCGACGAGCAGCTTCGCCAGCCTCGGCAGGTCACTGCCATGCCGCCCGGCCAGGCGTCGCCAACGGTTGGCGCTGAGCCCCTGTATCGCCAGCGGCGGCACGACGGCGAACACCGGCGCGGCGTCATCAACGAAGGGCCGCTCGAGCATGGTCGCGCAGGCCTTGAGCACTTCGATCGCCTGCGGGCGAAAGGTGGTCAGCTTGCCGCCGGCCAGGGTCACGCAACCAGGCTCCTGCCACAGCACATGCTCACGGGTTTCATTCGACGGTTTGAGATCCCCCGCAGCGCTGCCCACCACCGGACGCACACCCGACCAGGTCGACAGCACATCGGCAGCGACCACCTCGGCCTGGGGGAACTGTTGGCTGCAGGCAGCCAGCAGATAGTCGAGTTCATCAAAGCTGATGCTCGCGCTCTGGTCCAGATCGCCATGATGATCGAGGTCCGTGGTACCGACCACCGTGGCCCCCTCCCAAGGGAACACGAACACCGGTCGACGGTCACGCTCGTGCAGGAAGGTAAAGGCTTGCGCCACGGGCAGGCGCCAGCCCGGCAACAGCAAATGACTGCCACGCAACGGGCGCAACTGGCGAGGAGCATCGGGCAGGCGCAAACGCTCGGCCCACGCGCCGGTGGCCACGGCCAACACACCGCAACGCAATGTCAGTAAACCGACGCCCTCGCAGTCTTCGACCTGAACCCCGCAAACGCGCCCCTCTTCTCGCAGCAATTGCTGCACGCGCACGCCGTTGAGCACCACGGCGCCGTCGGCCCGGGCCTCGCCCAATACGCGCATCACCAGACGCGCATCATCGGTCAGCGCATCGACAAAACTGGTGCCACCCAGCAGGTCATCTTCCTTCACCCCGGGCGCCAGATAATGCAGTTGTTGCGCGTCATGGAAGCGATGGCCGCGTCGCCCGGCCAAGGCGTCATAGATGGACAGCAAACCACCCAGCACCCGTGGTCCGGGAAAACCGCCACGGTAGTGCGGCATCATGAAACTCATCGGCTCCACCAGCCCCGGCGCTTCATCGAGCAGGCGCTGGCGTTCGCGGACCGAATCGCGGGTCAGGCGCCACTGGCCCTTGGCGATGTATCGCAAGCCACCATGGACCATTTTCGAGGAGCGGCTGGAGGTGCCCCAGGCGAAATCGCGCTGCTCCAGCAGCAGGCAACGCCAGCCTCGGCGCGCGGCTTCGCGCAGGATGCCGGCGCCGCTGATGCCGCCGCCGATGACGATCAGGTCCCAGGTTTCATTCGCCAGCGTCGGCAGCACCTGCTGTCGCCACGCAGCGTTCCAGTCCAGGCTCATGGCCGTCACGCCTGCAACAGCGTGCCAGGGTTCAGTCGCCCGGCCGGATCAAAATGCCGACTCAGTGCCTGCAGGGTGTCCACCGCCAGCGCGCCCTTCTCCCGCCGCAGGTACGGCGCGTGGTCCTTGCCCACGCCATGCTGGTGACTGATGGTGCCGTGGTTGTCGACGATGGTCTGGCTGGCCGCCTGCTTGAGTGCCTGCCAGCGCGCCAGGGTGGCGGGGTAGTCCGCCGCCGGGCGAAACACATAGGTGGTGTAGATGCTCGACCCTTCGCCGTAGACATGGGACAGGTGGGTGAAGACATGCACGCGCTCGCCTTCGGCAGCCAAGGCATCACGCAGGCTGTTTTCGACAAGCGTCAGGAGGTTATCGACGTTGCTCCAGTCAGTGGCCGTTTCCAGGGTGTCGACCACGTAACCGGCGTTCCACAGGTTTTCGCGCAGGTAGGGAAATCGAAAACGGTTCTGCGCCCACTTCTTGCCGAGCAAGGTGCCGGTAAACACCCCGCCGAACGCCTTGAGGTGCTGCCGGGCCTGACGCAGGGACAGCGCATTTTGCCGACGATTGCCAGTCACGCCGAACGTCAGCAGGCATTTGCCCTCGCCGGCACCGCGCATGGCCAGGTACTTCTCCAGCCAGGCGATCTGCTGCGGATGACCGGCCAGCGCCAGTTGGGTTTCGGTTTCCACCGCGTTGGACAAGCGCAACATCGACAGCGGCACGCGCGCCTGGGCCAACTGGCGGATGGCGCGTAGCGCCTGCGGCCAATCGGGCAGAAAAACGCCGTAGAAACGTTCATCGGCGGGCAGTGCGCTGACCCGTACCTTTACCTCGGAGATGATCCCGAAACGGCCTTCGCAGCCCAATACCACCTCGCGCAGATCAGGCCCGGCAGCCGAGGCCGGGAAGCTCGGAATTTCCAACGGCCCGGCAAATGTTTCCAGTGTCCCGCCGGCAAACAGTTGCTCGATCCGCCCATAACGCAATGACTGCTGGCCACTGGAACGACTGGCGACCCAACCACCCAGGGTCGACAGCTCCCACGACTGCGGGAAATGCCCCAGGGTGTAACCACGGGCGCGCAACTGACTTTCCACTTGCGGCCCACTGGCGCCGGGGCCGAAGGTGGCCAGCAGGCTCTCTTCGTCGAGCTCCAGCAAGCGATTCATGCGGGCCAGGGAAACCGTCACCACCGGCCGCGCGGAACTCGGCGGGTTGATGTGACCGGCCACCGAGGTGCCGCCGCCATAAGGAATCAGGCACAGGTCCTGTTCACCGGCGAGCGCCAGCAACTGGCGAATCTGTCCAGCGCTCTCGGGAAAGGCCACGGCATCGGGATAATTGCCCAGCGCGCCTTCACGCAACGCCAGCCAGTCCGGCAGGCTCTGCCCCCGGGCATGCAGCAAACGATCATGGGCATCCACGCTGTACAAGGGATGTGGCTGCAACCGCGATACGGGCACGCGGGCCAATGCCGTCTCAAGCGTCGCATCGGGCAGCGCTCGACCGTCACCCACCCGCTGCGCGAGAAAGCTCGCGCCCTGGGCCGGCAGTTCGACCACCGTGGTTGCATCTCCCCAGCCGTTCCAGCGTCGCATGCGTGTGTCCTTTTGCGGTTCTGATCAGTGATATTTCAGGCCCCCATACTAGTCAGCCGCCGGAAAGTGTCACGGTCGCATCCGGCCAGTTCGAGTAGCCAATTGAGTCAAACGTCGCGCAGGCGTCAGCCATTTACTTTAGCCGTGGTTTCAAATTACCTTTCAGGGCATTCATCCGCGCACGCGGGCCTTGATCAAAGGAAACGATCATGCAATCGCTCGGCTTCACTTCAGTTCCGCCGCTGCTCAAATACCTGCGTCACGCCGAACAACTGGGCATGGCCATCGAGCCTGCGTTGGCGGCTGCCGGGTTGCAGGCACAGCAATTGAGTGACAACAGCCTGCGGTTGCCCGGTGAAGCCCATGAACGGCTGCTCGAATATTTCTGCGAACACTCGGGCGATGCGTTGTTCGGTCTCAACGCCGCGCGTTTTGTGTTGCCCAACTCCTGGAGCGTGCTGGGCTACATCACCATGAACTGCGCGACACTGGGCGACGCCATGAGCCGCATCATGCCGTTCGAGAAGCTGGTGGGAGACATGGGCGTCAGCCGCGCCGAGGTGCAAGGCAGCAACGTGCACCTGATCTGGACATGCCGCCATCAACGCCCGCGAATTCGCCGGCACCTGGTGGAAAACGTGCTCGGTTCCTGGCTGCAATACGCGCGCTGGATCGCCGACACGCAACTGTCGCCGGCCGCTGTCTGGCTGGAGCATGCCTGTCCGGCCGACACGACGCTGGCACAGTACGAGCAGTTCTTCGACTGTCCGGTGCTGTTCGACCAGCCTTATTCGGCGCTGATTGTCCCGTTGCCGTATTTGCAGTTGCCTTTGCGCCAGGCCGATGCACAATTGCTGCGCACACTGGAAGAACATGCCCTGGGGTTGATGGCCACACTGGAGGATGCATCGCTGCAGCAGCGGGTCAAAAGCATCCTGCGCCAGTTGCTCAAGGAAGGCCTGCCACGCAAGGAGCAGGTGGCCGAGCAACTCGCCGTGTCAGTGCGCACGCTGCAACGCCAGTTGCACCAGGCCGGTACGTCGTACCAGCAGATCCTCGATGACCTGCGCCAGGAACTGGCCGAGCATTACCTGCTCAACAGCACCCTGCCGATCCAGGACATTGCCCAGTACCTGGGTTTCACCGAACCCCGCTCGTTTCACCGCACGTTCAAAAGCCGGCGCGGGATGCCGCCTGGCGAGTTTCGCCAAACCCACCGGAGCGAAGGCTGAAGGTTCAGGGCTGATCGAGTTGCTCCCAGACACTGAAAGACCTGTGGGAGCTTGCTCCGGGCGGCGTTCCGACGATGGACAAAAGAGCGCCGCGTTTATCCAGACGGCACGCGTCTTCGTTAACAACCATCGCGAGCAGGCTCGCTCCTACATGATTGAGCAGCATTAGAAACTCACTGAAACCCCGTACGCAAATTCCCTTCCCTAGCCAGGAACCGCCCTTCCCTGCGCCCATTGGCCTGGCCATCGCGGTAGCTCAACACGCCGTTGACCCATACGCCCTCGATGCCTTGGGCTGCCCGTTGCGGATCGTTGAAATCGGCGACATCGCGGACAGTCGCCGGATCGAACAGCACAAGGTCGGCCCAATGACCTTCGCGGATTTCACCGCGCGCCTTCAAACCAAAGCGTGCCGCCGACAAGCCGGTCATTTTGTGTACGGCGGTGTGCAGCGGGAAGAGTCCTACATCACGGCTGAAATGTCCGAGCACCCGCGGAAATGCGCCCCACAGGCGTGGGTGTGGGAACGGGTCTTCCGGCAAGCCGTCGGAGCCGACCATCGACAGCGGATGCGCGAGGATTCTGCGCACATCCGCCTCATCCATTCCGTAGTACACCGCACCGGCTGGTTGCAGTTGGCGAGCAGCATCCAGCAATGGCAGATTCCATTCGGCGGCGATGTCCATCAGGTCGCGGCCACCCATTTCCGGATGTGGGGTCGACCAGGTGATGGTGATGCGATGGGCATCGGTCACCTGCTTGAGGTCCAGGGTCGATGAGCTCGCGGCGTAGGGATAACAGTCGCAGCCAACCGGGTGGGTTTGCGCGGCTTTCTCAAGCGATGCCAGCAGTTGCGGACTACGCCCCCAGTTACCGGCGCCGGCACATTTGAGGTGGGAAATGATCACCGGGCTTTGTGCATGGCGGCCAATCTGGAAGGCTTCGTCCATGGCCTCCAGCACCGGTTCGAACTCGCTGCGCAAGTGAGTGGTGTAGACCGCCCCGAACGCGGTCAACTCCTCGGTCAGTTGCATCACTTCATCGGTCGACGCCGAGAACGCGCTGGCATAGGCAAGGCCCGTGGACAGACCCAGCGCACCGGCCTCTAGGCTCTCGCGCAGTTGCTCGCGCATCGCGGCGATTTCGTCGGCGCTGGCAGTGCGGAACAAGTCGTCCAGATGATTGCTGCGCAGCGCCGTATGACCGACCAGCGCGGCAACGTTCAACGTGGTATTCGCTGCTTCGACCGCTGCGCGGTAGTCGCGGAAGGTTGGATACACAAACGCCGCTGCCGTACCGAGCAGGTTCATCGGGTCCGGAGGATCGCCACGCAAACTCACCGGTGAAGCACTGATCCCACAGTTGCCGACAATCACCGTCGTCACGCCCTGGCTGAGCTTGGGCAGCATCTGCGGCTGACGAATCACCACGGTGTCGTCATGGGTGTGCACGTCGATGAAACCCGGCGCCAGCACGTGGCCCTGCGCGTCGATTTCTTCGCTGGCGCGGGCATCGCGCAAGTCGCCGATGCGCTCGATGCGCCCATTGAGAATGGCCACGTCGGCGGGGTAACCGGGGCTGTTGCTGCCGTCGATGATCAGGGCGTTGCGAATCAGCGTGTCGTACTGCATGTCAGTCTCCCAGCGGCAAGTTGTCGTCGCCGCCGCGGTATTCGTCGAGGGCAAGTTTGATCCGCCGCAGACCAGGCAGGCGGATTTACATCGCACCTGCCTGTTTGATTTCAGTCGTGCTGCATCCGCGCGCGCTTGAGCAATTTCTTGCAGCGTTCGGACAAATGCAGCACCCGCAGGTGCTTGCCGGCCTTGGCGTAACGCTCGCGCAAGGTGCCCAGCGCGGCGATGGCCGAGTAGTCGACAAAACTCAGGTGCTGGCAATCCAGGGTCACTTGCGCCGGGTCATTGGCCGGATCGAACTGATTGAGAAAGGGTGTGGTCGAGGCAAAAAACAGCGTGCCATGCACCCGGTACAGCTTGCTGCCGTCGTTCTCCAGATGACTGTCGGCGTATAGCTGCCGGGCCTGCTGCCAGGCAAAGTTCAGCGCCGCAATGATGATCCCGCAGAGCACCGCGGTGGCCAGGTCGGTGAACACGGTAATCACCGTTACCGCGATGATCACCAGCACGTCGTTCAACGGCACCTTGTTCAGCACCCGCAACGAGGCCCAGGCGAAGGTCTGTTGCGACACCACGAACATCACCCCGACCAGCGCCGCCAGCGGAATGCGCTCGATCAGCGGCGACAGAAACAGGATGAACAGCAGGATCGACACCCCGGCCACCACCCCGGACAAACGCCCACGACCGCCAGAACTGAGGTTGATCACGGTCTGGCCGATCATGGCGCAACCGCCCATGCCGCCGAACGCACCGGACACCACATTCGCCGCCCCCAGCGCCACGCACTCGCGATCCGGGTAACCACGGCTCTCGGTGATTTCGTCGGTGAGGTTCAGCGTCAACAGGGTTTCCAGCAACCCGACCAGCGCCATCAGGATCGCGTAGGGCGCGATGATGCGCAGGGTCTCCAGATTCCAAGGAATGTCCGGCAGCGCCAGGGTCGGCAAACCACCGGCAATGTGCGCCATGTCGCCCAGGGTGCGGGTCGGCAGGCCGAGTAGATACACCGCCAGGCCCACGCCGAGGATCGCCACCAGCGCTGGCGGCACTGTGCGGGTCAGACGCGGCAGTACGTAGACAATGGCCATGGTCACTGCGACCAGGCCAAGCATCATGTACAGCGGCGTACCGCTCAACCAGGCCTCACCGTTCTTGAAGTGCTCCATTTGCGCCAGGGCAATGATGATCGCCAGGCCGTTGACGAAGCCGAGCATCACCGGGTGCGGCACCATGCGCACCAGTTTGCCGAGCTTGAGCAGCCCAAACGCCATCATGATCAGCCCGCCCAGCAACACCGTGGCCAGCAAGTACTGCACGCCGTGTTGCACCACCAGCGCAACGATCACCACGGCCATCGAGCCGGCCGCGCCGGAGACCATGCCCGGCCGCCCGCCGAACAGCGCGGTGAGAGTGCAGATGATGAATGCGCCGTAGAGCCCCATCAGCGGATTGAGATGGGCCACCAGCGCGAACGCGATGCACTCGGGCAGCAGGGCGAAGGAAGTGGTAAGTCCGGCCAGGACATCGGCGCGTAGACGTTTTGCTTTCATGGGGGGACCGCACACAGGGAGAGACGAGAAAAGAGTGTGCGGATGTTACGGAATCGGGGGCCGACCGGCCAGTTAATGGGTCGCTGAAAAAGCTTCGCGAGCAGGCTCGCTCCCACATTTGATCTACACCGGTCACAAAATCTGTGTACGACGCAATTCCCCTGTGGGAGCGAGCCTGCTCGCGAAAGTCGCAACGCGGTCTAAAGCGAACTCACACCATCTCGTCGCGAATCCACTCAACCACCGACGTGCGCTTCGGCACCCAGCCCAGCAACTCCCGTGCGTGCTTGCCGCGAACCCGGCTGTTGGAGCCCAGGCCATAGTTGGCCATTTCATAGCCCCACTCGTCTTCGGCGTCCTTGAGCGGCCAGTCTTGCGGTTCGCCCAGGTTCAGCGCATGGGCCATGGCGGTGGTCATGTCGATGAACGACGCTTCACCGCTTTCAACGAAGTAGAAGGTGCCAGGTACGTTCTCAGTCAGCGCCAGCAGGTACAGAGCAACCACGTCCTCGATGTGCACGTTGGACCAGATGTTCCGGCCCGTGCCGACATGGCGCACCACACCGCTTTTGCGCGCCTGTTTGAGCAGGCGCGGCAGCTGCACACTGTCGCGATGGACACCCAGACTGTGGCCATAGATCAAGGTGTTGCAGATCACCGCCGAATTCACCCCATCCATGGCCGCCGCCAGGATCAGGTTGTCGATGGCCACGCGCGCGGCCTTGTCGACGGTCGGTTCCGGCAGGTTGTCTTCGAAGTAGATGACATCACTGGATTTGCCGCCCGAGGCATCGCCGACGATGCTTGAACCGCTGGTGTGCAGGAACACTTTGCCAGAACCGCGCAAGGCATCGAGCAAGGCCTCCACCGCACCATGATGATCGCTGCTGGCCGCGTTGATCACAGCGTCCGCAGCCAGCGCCTGATCGGCCAACAGGGCGGAGTCATCGAGAGTGCCGATCACCGGAGTGATTCCCAGTGCACGCAGTTCATCTGCTTGTTCGGCGCTGCGTACCAGGCCGGTGACGTTGTGGCCGGCCTGGACAAGGCCCGTGGCGATGGAACCGCCGATAAAACCGGCAGCGCCGGTAACGAATACGTTCATGGAGAAACTCCCTGCGTGGATTAGCGATGCAAGGAGTATCAAGGAGCGATCACTGCCGAAAAATGCCCTTTGACCCAATTCACTTTTGCGCAGGAGTCACGAATCAGCCTTTGAAATCTGCGCTCGCATAACCTGCCAACTTGCCCTGGATAAAGTCCAGGAAGCATTGAATCCGCAGGGCCAGCTGCGAATTGCGGTAGTACACCGCGTTGATCGGCTGGCGATAGCCACTGTTGAATTCGCCCAGCAACACTTTCAAGCGTCCGGCACGAATGTCTTCGATGGTCATGAAGTGCGACAGGCTGGCGATGCCCTGTCCCTCCAGTGCGAGATGGCGGATGGTCTCGCCGCTGGAGGCACTGATCGACGCCTGGATCGGCCAGCGATCGCCATGCACATAACGCAGCGGCCATTGGTTGAGGCCTTCGTTCTGGGTGAACCCCAGCAGCGTATGGTCGGCCAGGTCAGCCACGGCTTGCGGTGTGCCGTGTTTTTCCAGGTACGCCGGGCTGGCGACGATGTGCAGCGGGCTGCAACCCAGGGAGCGGGCATGCAGCGTCGAGTCGGTCAGGGTGCCGATGCGGATGGCAATGTCGGTGCTCTGCTCCAGCAGGTCGATGATCAGGTCATTGCTGTTGAGTTCGAGCTGGATGTCGGGGTAAAGCCTGCGGAACTCATCGATGTAGGGCACGATGGCGTGCAGCATGAAAGGCGATGCCGCGTTGATACGCAAACGCCCGGACGGCGTTTGCTGACGTGATGACAGGCGCTCTTCGAGTTCGTCCATCTGATCGAGAATCCGCTTGGCGTGCTCGAAGAAATACTTGCCCTCTTCGGTCAGGTCCATGCGCCGTGTGGTGCGATTGATCAAGGTGGTGTCGAGCTTGGCCTCCAACCGCGACAGCGTACGGCTGACCGCCGAAGGCGTTTGCCCGACCTGCTCGGCCGCCGCAGAAATCGACCCGCATTCAATCACGCAGACGAAAACCTGCAATTCATCGGATCTGGCTTTCACGTGTGTCCCTTATCGATAGTGCTGCGCCGTTCTTCTGAACCCAGAGAAACCATTGTGGCGAGGGGGCTTGCCCCCGTTGGTTCGCGAAGCGGACCCATAACCGGTACCCACGCAGGTTCAGATAAACCGCGTATATCGATTTTACGACGGCTTCGCCGCCGAACGGGGGCAAGCCCCCTCGCCACAAAAGCCCGCACACAGACTCAGGCTTTCGATAGTAGCTGACAGTCAAGCCTTGAGGCCAAACACCTCACTCAAATGCTGCTCATAACGCGCCACGTCGCCTTCGATGTTCGGGCGCTTCATCACGTCCACGCAGAGGAACGTCGGCAGACCGTTCATGCCAAGGAACTCGTTGGCTTTGTGGAACGGGAAGTACACCGCGTCCACGCCTTTGGCTTCGAAGAAATCGGCGGGGTCGTCGAAGGCTTGCTGCGGGGCGTTCCAGGTCAGCGACAGCATGTAATGTTTGCCGTGAATCAGGCCGCCGCTGCCGTACTTCTGCGAGGCGTCGGAGCGAGTGCGACCGTCGCTGGCATAGAGGCTGCCATGGCCTTCGGTGAAGACTTCGTCGATGTACTTCTTCACGGTCCACGGCGCGCCCATCCACCAACCGGGCATCTGGTAGATGATCACGTCGGCCCAGAGGAACTTGGCCACTTCTTCGGCAACATCGTAGCCCTCGTCGATGAAGGTGGTTTTGACATCCATGCCACCACGATCCAGCACGCTCAACGCGGCTTCATGCAGGGTGGTGTTGTAGCGGCCGTCGGAGTGCGCAAATTGTTTGCCGCCATTGAGCAACAGGACTTTTTTCATGGGAGATCTCGGGAAGGGTCGGGAATTCAATGGCGGCAGAGTACCGATCGGGCTCGCGCGGAATAAGCCTCGATTTGGCAAAATTCATTTGACCTACAAGCACGAATCAACAGGCGATTGTTGCCTTAGACTGGCGCCAACTCTGACTTTAGGAGAGATGTTGATGAGTGAAATCCAGGGTTTCATCCTGCACGCCAAGACCCGTCCGGAAAAATCCGACGCCTTCGAAGCATTTTTCAGCGGCTACGTGGAAGCGAGCCGAGCCGAACCCGGCTGCATCGAGTACCACATGTTGCGCGACAAACAGGACCCGACCCTGTTCACTTTTTACGAGATCTGGCAATCCCAGGCCCACCTCGACGTGCACTCGAACCTGCCGCACATGAAGCAGTTCCTCGAGCAGCGCGATGAATACCTGGAGCGGGACTTCGAGATCCGCGCCATCGACATGATCAGCCCGTCGTCCGCTAGCCGCTGATCAACAGGTGGCCGCCGAGCAAACCCAGGCCAACGAAAAACACACGCTTGAACCACAGGGCGCTGATCCGCTGGCGCAGCGATTGCCCCAGCCACATGCCGAGCATGGCCGGGATCAGCGCCAGCAGCGACGCGCTCAACTCGCCCCCACCGAGAGCGCCGCCCCATAGCAAGCCACCGGCCAGGGCCAGGGTCGAAACGGTGAACGACAGGCCCAGCGCCTGCACCAGTTCGTCCTTGCTCAAACCCAGCGCTTGCAGGTACGGCACCGCCGGAATCACGAACACGCCGGTGGCCGAAGTGATGACACCGGTCAGCATGCCGCACAGTGGCGCGAGCCAGCGTTCGCTGCGCCGCCCCACGTGCAAAGTCGGCAAGAACAAACCGCTGAGCGAATACAGCAACAATGCCGCCCCCAACCCCCGCACCACCCAATGACCACCGCTCATGCCGATCCACAACGTGCCCGCCCCGGTGCCAAGAAAAATCGCCAACAGCATTGGCCACAGTCGTTTGACCAGCCCGGGCAAATGCCCGCCGAATGCCAGTTGCCAGACGTTGGTGAGCGTCGCCGGAATGATCAGCAGCGCCGCAGCCTGCGTCGGTGCCATAGCCAGACCAAGCAGGCCCATCGCGACCGTTGGCAGGCCGAGACCGATCACGCCCTTGATCATGCCGGCCAGCACAAAGGTGCCGATCACCAGCAATGATAGGGCCAGGCCGAGATTTTGATAGAACGCCGAGAGTGTATTCATGGGGCTATGGTGAGCCCGCGAGGGTTGATTGAAAATCTGCCATATACTGAGGCTGCCTCTTGCTTTGACAGAGGCATGGTATTTCGTTGCAGCGACTGGCCCCTTCGCGAGCAGGCTCGCTCCCTCAGAGGACTTGTGAACGACACATAACCACTGTGGGAGCGAGCTTGCTCGCGATGGCGGCCTCCCAGACAACACACATCCAGAGGTTGCTGCAATGCACTTCGACCTGACCGACCTGCGCCTGTACCTGAACATCCTCGACACCGGCAACATCACCGCTGGCGCCGCACGCAGTCATTTGTCACTCGCGGCGGCCAGCGCGCGAATTCGCGCCATGGAGGCGTCGCTGGGCGTCGAGTTTCTTCAGCGCAATCGTCGTGGGGTCAGCCCGACGCCGGCCGGCAATGCCCTGGCCCGTCACGCCCGAGTACTGCTGCAACAGGCCGAACGCCTGCAACAGGAACTGGCCGAATACGCCAAGGGCGTCAAAGGCCAGGTGCGGCTGCTGTGCAATACCACGGCGATCACCGAGTACCTGCCGGAGTTGCTCGCAGACTTCCTGCGCAGCCAGCCCAACCTCGACATCGACCTGCAGGAACTGCCCAGCACCCGCATCACCCACGCCTTGCGCCAAGGCGCGGCGGACCTCGGCATCGTTTCCGACGCGGTGGACACCGATGACTTGCAGACCCGGCCGTTCCGCGATGATCCGTTGGTGCTGATCATGCCCCGCGAACATCCCCTGGCACAGGCGGCCTCAGTGAGCTTCACCGACACGCTGCATCACGACTATGTCGGCCTGAATGCCAACAGCGCCTTGGCGGTGTACCTGGAGGAACAGGCGCTGCACGCCGGCCTGCGCATGCAAATTCGCATCCGCGCCGACGGTTTCGATGGCGTGATGCGCATGGTCGCCCGAGGGGCGGGATTGGCAATCGTACCGCTGGCCGCAGTCGAACGCGGGTCAGGTGCACTGTCCTTCAAACGCCTCGCCCTGCAAGAACCCTGGGGTCAGCGCAAACTGTTGCTCTGCGCACGGGACTTCGCCGCACTACCCGGCTATGCCAAGGCCCTGCTACACGCCTTGACTCTCCCCTGAGGGGCAGACTTTATCCTTGAGGTTTGATCTTCAAGGACAGCGATGATGGGCAAACGAATACTGGTGATCCTCGGGCATCCGTCCAGCAACAGCTTCTGCGCCGCCCTTGCCGAGCGTTACACACTGTCGGCAGTGCGCGCCGGGCATGAGGTACGGCAGTTGTTTCTCGGCAGCCTGGATTTTGACCCGGTGCTGCGTGAAGGCTATCAGCAGGTCCAGCCGCTCGAGACCGACTTGCGTAACGCCCAGGCCGATATCCTGTGGGCCGAACAGCTGACGCTGGTTTATCCGATCTGGTGGGGTGGAATTCCGGCCTTGCTCAAGGGCTTTTTCGACCGGGTGTTCTTGCCCGGTTTTGCCTTCAAGTATCGCCAGGGCAAAGCCTTCCCCGACAAACTTCTGCGCGGCCGAACCGCCCACCTGCTGGTGACCATGGACACACCGCCCTGGTACTACCGATGGATCTACCGCATGCCCGGTTTGCATCAGGTCCGCAAAACCACGCTGGAATTCTGTGGCATCAAGCCGACCCGAACCCTCACTTTCGGGCCAATTCTCGGCGCCAGCGCAGACCGGCATGCGGCTTGGTTACGCCAAGCTGAAGCTATCGCCAGCGCTTGAGCCGGTCGATAATGCGCTGATCTTTATCCTCGGAGAAAAGGACCTTCCCATGTACATCGGTCAAGCCGCGCAACGTTCCGGAACAACCGTCAAAAGCATCCGTCACTATGAGTCGATTGGCCTGCTGCCTGCCGCTCGACGTCAGGGCAAGTACCGCATCTATGACCAGCACAGCGTCGACCTGCTGATTTTCATCAAATGTGCACAGCAGCTGGGTTTCAGACTCAAGGAATTGCAGTCCGCCTTCGCCGGACATCAGGGCCCGCAGTTGCCATGGGAGCGGGCACATCAGGTCATCGCCAGCAAAAAACAGGAAATCGGCGAACGGATCGCGGCGCTGTCGCAACAACACTCGCAATTGGTCGAGTTCGAAAACAGCCTCGAACAATCCAGGCTCGACTGCCCACTGAGCAGTCTTTGAGAGCAGTGCGTTTCTGGACAGCTCAGTGTCGAGCACAGACAACTGTCCCACGGTCAGGCGCTATAGGGTGCGACTTCAGTTCTTGAGCCCACTGCCCGGAGTCATCATGACCGCACCGATTACCGTTCTTCGCGACACCCACCCGCTGCCTGTGCTCGACGCCTGCAAATGGGAAAAACTCGAAGGCGATCCGCATACCGTCAACCTCAACGCCTACACCAGCGAAGACGGCAGCAAGATCATGGGCACCTGGATCTGCACGCCAGGCAAGTGGTACGTGGAATACGTGAAATGGGAATACTGCCATTTCCAGGAAGGCTACTGCATCATCACCCCGGAAGGCATGGCGCCGATCCACCTGCGCGCCGGCGACATTTTCGTCATCGAGCCCGGGATGAAAGGCACCTGGGAAGTGGTGGAAACCGTGCGCAAGTATTTCGTGTTTGCCTGATGCAAAAAAACCGGGGGATCACCCGACGTGATCTCCCGGTCAAAAATGCTATAGGTAAACGCCGTACCCTGTGGGAGCGAGCTTGTGTGGCGAGGGGGCTTGCCCCCGTTCGGCTGCGAAGCAGTCGTATCATCAGCAACCGCGATTCACCTGAAACACCGCACTGAGCGGACTTGGGTCCGCTTCGCGAACCAGCGGGAGCAAGCTCCCTCGCCACAAAAGCCCGCTTGCCACCAACCGTTATTGCGGCTTGCGATAGCCATTGATGATCGCCGAGAAGTCCTGCCCACCCTCCCCGCGCAAACTCATCGCCTGATACAACTGCTGGGCTACTGCGCCGAGTACCACCGGCTGGTGTGCCTGACGCGCCGCTTCAGTGGCCAGCCCCAGATCCTTGAGCATCAGTTCGGCACCGAAGCCGCCGGTGTAACCACGCGACGCCGGCGCTGTTTCAACGATGCCCGGCCAAGGGTTGTACATCTCCGAACTCCAGCAACGCCCGGTGGAGCTGTTGATGATCCCCGCCAGCACCTTGGTGTCGATGCCCAGGGCATCGCCCAGCGCCATGGCTTCGCTGACGCCGACCATGGAAATCCCCAACAGCAGGTTGTTGCAGATTTTAGCGATTTGCCCGGTGCCGACCTCACCACAATGGACGATGTTGCGGCCCATCTGCGCCAGTACCGGTTGCAAAGTGGCGAATAGTTCAGGCGTGGCACCGACCATGAAGGTCAGCGTCCCGGCGGCGGCACCGCCGGTGCCACCAGAGACCGGCGCATCGGCCATGGTCACGCCCTGTTTGGCAGCGGCGGCGGCCACGTCCCGCGCGGTCTGCGGATCGATGGTGCTGCAATCCACGGCCGGTACACCTTGACCGATACCGGCGAGCACGCCGTCTTCACCCAGCCACACACTGCGCACATGCACAGCGGCAGGCAGCATGGTGATGACCATCTCGGCGCCCTCTGCCGCTTCTCGGGCCGATGCGCTGATGCTGCCGCCCAATTGCTCCAGCTCCGCCAGCACGGTTTTGTTCAGGTCAACCAGGCGCAGCGCATGGCCGGCCTTGATCAGGTTGCGCGCCATTGGCGCGCCCATGTTGCCCAGACCGATAAAAGCGATTTTCATGTCCGGCTCCTTATCGCAGGTTGATGGTGGTGTTCACACCGTCGTTGACGCTGTCGTCATCGAACCAGCGGCTGGTGACGGTCTTGGTCTGAGTGTAGAACTGCACCACTTGCTTGCCGTACGGGCCAAGGTCGCCGAGCTTGGAGCCGCGCGAACCGGTGAAGCTGAAGAATGGGACCGGCACCGGAATCGGGATGTTGATACCGACCTGGCCGACATCGATTTCGTTCTGGAATTTGCGCGCCGCCGCGCCGCTCTGGGTGAACAGGCCAGTACCGTTGCCGAACGGGTTGGCGTTGACCAGGGCGATGGCCTCGTCGAGGGTGGCGACTTCCAGCACCACCAGCACCGGACCGAAGATTTCCTGGGTGTAGATCTGCATGTCGGTGGTCACGCCGGAGAACAGGGTCGGGCCGACAAAGTTGCCCTTCTCGTAACCGGGAACCGTGATTTCGCGACCGTCCAGTTCCAGCTTGGCGCCCTCCTTGATGCCGCTTTCGATCAGATCGAGAATCCGCGCCTTGGCTTTTTTCGAGATCACCGGGCCGACATCGGTACCCGGCTCGCTACCAGCATTCACGGTGAGCTTCTGCGCCAGCGCTTTCAGATCCGGCAGCCATTGCTTGGCCGCGCCCACCAGCACCACCACCGAGGTGGCCATGCAGCGTTGACCGGCGGCACCGAAACCGGCGCCCACCAGCGCATTCAGCGCTTGTTCGCGATTGGCGTCCGGCAGCACCACGGCGTGGTTCTTCGCGCCCATCATCGATTGCACACGCTTGCCGTGTTTACCGGCCAGGTCATAAACGTGGGTACCGACGGCGGTCGAGCCGACGAAGGAAACCGCCTTGATATCTTTGTGGGTGCAGAGCCCGTCCACCACGTCCTTGCCGCCGTGCACGACGTTGAGCACGCCAGCAGGAATGCCGGCCTCAATCGCCAATTCCACCAGCAACATGGTCGACATCGGATCCTGTTCGGACGGTTTGAGCACGAAGGTGTTGCCGCAGGCGATGGCCATCGGGAACATCCACAGCGGAATCATCGCCGGGAAGTTGAACGGGGTAATGCCCGCGCACACACCGATCGGCTGGCGCAGGGTGTAGGTGTCGACACCACCGGCAACGTTTTCAGCGAACTCGCCCATTTGCAGGCTGCCGATGGAGCAAGCGTGCTCGACCACTTCCAGGCCACGGAAAATGTCGCCCTCAGCGTCGGCAATGGTCTTGCCCTGCTCGGCGCTCAGGACCACGGCGATGCGCTTGGAGTGTTCGCGAATCAGCGCCTGCAGCTTGAGCATGATGCGCATGCGCGCACCGATGGGTGTCAGTTTCCAGGTCTGGAAGGCACGATGCGCGGCACTGATGGCGGCGTCGACTTCTTCGGCGGTGGCAAACGGCACTTTGGCCAGCACTTGCTGGGTCGCCGGGTTGATGATGTCGTGCCACTCGGTGGACTTGGACTCGACCCACTGGCCGTCGATCAACAGCTTGACCTTCTGCACGGTGGTTTCGTTTGGCGTAAGCGATACGTTCATGTGGGTCTCCAGATCTTTGCTTTTTTTATTGGGAGCTATCTTGGGAGCCGGGGCGAAATAGTCGCCCTGAGATGAGCTGTGCGTCGCGAATTGGTTGTCGGACTGTTTTTGGAGTATAGATGTGCAAACTTCTGATAAGAACGCACATAAAAACCGGTCCAACATGCAAAAAAATATCACCTCCCTTGGCTCGTTGAACTGGGATGACCTCAAGTTTTTCCTTGAAGTCGCCCGCACCCGCAAAGCCAGCACCGCGGCCAAGCGCCTGGCGGTGGACTACACCACGGTGTCGCGGCGCATCAGCTCCCTGGAAACGGCGTTGGGCACATTGTTGTTCGAGAAGTCCCGGACCAACGGCTTTGTCCTGACTGCCGAAGGCCAGCGGTTGATGGGGTATGCCGAGTCGATTGAAAGTACCTTGCACATGGCGTGCGAGCAGGTTTCCGGCTCCGGCGTAGCGTTGTCCGGTCATGTGCGCATGGGCTGCACCGAAGGCTTCGGCAGCTTTTTCATCACGCCGCAACTGAGCCACTTCGTCGACACCTACCCGGCGATCTCGGTGGACATCCTGCCGCTGCCGCACTTCATCAGCCTGTCCAAACGCGAAGCCGACATCGTCATCGCCCTGGAACGCCCGGAGCATGGCCCGTACGTCTGCTGCAAACTGTGCGACTACCGATTGCAGCTGTACGCGACCCAGGAATACCTGGACAACCACCCGCCGATCCGCCGCCCGGCAGATTTGGCAAATCATTCGTTTATCAGTTACGTCGACGACCTGGCGTTCAGCTCGGAGCTGTTGTACCTGGCCAACGTACTGCCCGGCGCCAGCGCCAATCTGCGCAGCACCAGCGTGATCGCCCAGTTCGTGGCCGCGCAGCAAGGACGCTCACTGGCGATCCTGCCGTGCTTCCTCGCCACTCAGGACCCGCGCCTTCTGCCGGTGCTGCCGCAGGAAATCAACATCACCCGACAGTTCTGGATGTACTGCCGCGAAGACCTGCGCAAGCTCAAGCGGATCACCCTGTTGTGGGATTACATCCGCCAGGTGACCGAGCAGAATCAGGGTCTGTTGATGGGGGAAAGTCGGGAGATGTTGTTTGCCGCTGACTAACCTTTCAGCCTGTCGGCTCGCTGCCTTCCTTTAGCTCCAGCATCAGCCCGCTCAAGCGTTTGACCCGGCGTTTCACCGCCTCTTCAAACACGCCCGCACGCGACTCGATCAAGGTGAACCAGTCCTTGGCCCGGGTAATGCCGGTGTAGATCAGCTCCTTGGTCAGTACCGGATTCAACGCGTCAGGAAGAATCAACGCGGTATGCGCAAACTCCGAGCCCTGGGATTTATGCACGGTCATGGCGTACACGGTTTCGACATCATTCAGGCGGCTTGGCAGGACAAATCGCACACCACCCTGGCCATCATTTCGTGGGAACGCCACACGCAGAACCTGCTTTCCAGTCTCAAGCCCTTCCTGCTCCGGAAGCTTGAGGGCAATACCGATATCGCCGTTCATCAAACCCAGCCCGTAATCGTTGCGGGTCATCAAGACAGGGCGACCTTCGTACCACTGTTGGTCGCTGTCGATCAGTCGCGCCCTTAGCAAGGCGTCCGTCACTCGCTGGTTCAAGCCCTCCACCCCCCACGGCCCCTTGCGCACGGCACATAACAACTGGAACGCGTCGAAAGCCTGCAACACTTCTCGAGCCCAATCAGTCCAGCGCGAATCGTCCAGCGGGCTGCCCAGTGGCGGTCGCTGATTGCGCAGCACGCTCAGGTAATGTCGATAACCTTGCGGGCCCTCACCATGGCCGTCGAGAAGCAAGCGCTCCAGAGCCCGGTCCTGCTCTCCCTTGAGGGACAAGCAATACACATCGTCATGGCTGCGCGCAGACAACAACTTGCGGGCTTCTTCGGGTTGCTGCTGGTTGACCCAACGAGCCAGTTGACCAATACCACTGCCTTCACCGAATCGCCGGGAATGGCGCAGCATCACGACCTGTTGGGCCAGTGGATGAGTACCCTGCGTGTCCTCCTGCAATCCGCTGGCCTGCAGGTTTTCGCCACTGACGACTTCCAGCCACTGGCGTGTCTGCGGGCTGTACCAGCCAGCCTCCGCGTCGCGACACAGATCCCCCAGCACCGCACCGGCTTCGACCGAAGCCAATTGATCCTTGTCACCCAACAGCACGAGGCGCGCATGGGCTGGCAAAGCGTCGAGCAGGTTGGCCATCATTTCCAGGTCGATCATCGAGGCTTCGTCCACCACCAACACATCCAGCGGCAGGCGATTGCCCATGTTGTGCCGGAAATGGCGAGTCCCGGGCCGGCTACCGAGCAGACGGTGAACGGTGGTGACGTCGGACGGGATCTTTTCCCGAACGTCTTGCGCGACCTTCAAGGTCAGGACTTGCTGGCTGATGGATTCTGTCAGGCGCGCCGCGGCCTTGCCGGTAGGCGCGGCGAGGCGAATGCGCAGGGGCATGCCGGCCTCGACCGCCGGCGCCTGGAGCAACGCCAGCAAGCGCACGACGGTGGTGGTCTTGCCGGTTCCCGGCCCCCCCGTCACGATGCTGAAGGCACTGCGGGTCGCCAGGGCACAGGCGAGCTTCTGCCAGTCGATCACTTCACCGGGGCGGGCAGGACCAAACAAACCGGTGAGGCGCTCGAGCAAGTCGTTCGGTGTGGACTCTTGCTCCGTCAGACGCTCGCGCAACGAAAGGTCGATCCGTCGCTCGTAGGCCCAATAGCGGCGCAGGTAAAGGCGTTTTCCCGATAACACCAAAGGCCGGTCGCGTACGTTGTCACGACTGTCAGCGGCCAGTGCGACCAGGTTGCTGGCGGCCAGTACCTTGCACCAATGAGCACCTTCCAGCGATCCGAGTAATTGCGACGGCAACAGCATTGCACCGCCTTGCACGTCACCTTCGGGTGGCAATGACAGGGCGAAGTCCGGTTCTTTCAGGGTCTCGAACAGATCAAGGCAGACATGCCCGTGGCCCAACTGGTGGCTGGTCAGCGCGGCTGCCAGCAACACCAGCGGATCATCCTCCGGAGCCAGCTCATGCAGGAACGCGACAAAGGCTTTATCCAGCGCGCGCAACCAGCCGCGCTCGACCCAACGCGTAAGCAACAAGAGCAAGTCGTCTGCACGACTCAGCGGTGCCAGATCGGCCAGGCTTTCGGCTGCCAGCGATGTGGGCAACAAATCGGCGAATGTGCGACTCATAACAGTACTCCCTGCTCCCAGGCGGGTTCGGCCTTCGGTTCTGGCTTGCCCTGGAACAACCTGTCCAGACGTTCGATCAGCTCTCTTGGCGGCCTGGCGAAAAACACACCCTGGCTGGCCGAGCGTGTCCCCCGCAAAAACAGGTACACCGCACCGCCGACATGCCGGTCGTAGTCGTAATCGGCGAGCCGCACCTTGAGCTGGCGGTGCAGGGCCAACAGGTACAACACGTATTGCAGGTCATACCGGTTGTCGAGAATCGACTGTTCCATGGCCTGCGCGGTATAGGCCGCATCATCGGCGCCGAGCCAGTTGGATTTGTAGTCGGCAACGTAATAGCGGCCATCATGTTCGAACGTCAGGTCGATGAAGCCCTTGAACATGCCGTTGAGCAACACGGGTTCCGCGGCCACCCGGGCCACGCCGTTATGCGTGTATTGGCACACCAGCGCATCGAGCTTGAGCACATCGACCTTGTGGCTGGCGAACCAGAACTCCATCTCGATCTGGTACTGCGTCAACTGGCCGAATATCACCGGAGCCTGACCGGCGCCCAAATGCAACGGCAACGTGAGCAGATGCTGCAGCCAGTCACTCAAGGTAGTAATCCAGCCCTCCCAGCCCCGGCGATTGCAACGACGGGCAATCGCGTCCGTCACAACTTGCGGTGTCGCAATGAAGGCCTCGTCTCCCGCCCATTCGAGCAAACCATGTAGGAAAGTGCCGGGGTTGGGGCCGCGCGGGAAACGATGGATATCACCGCCACTGGCAACCACTTCTCTGGGCGCCTGCGGGTCGAGGCGTTCGTCATCGAACAGTTTTTGCGCCTGTGGGCTCTCCGGTGCCTCGTCCGTGCCGACACTCAGGGTGTCGCCAATACGCAACGCGCTGTAGGACGCGATCCACCAGTTTTCGCTGGCCTTGCGTTTCGGGATCAGCGGAACCAGTAGCGCCGCATCGTTTTGCGGTGGTTGGTAATGCTCTGTTGTCGCTTCAGGCATCTGCGCATACGCCAGTGCCGGGCAGTCCTGTTGCAGGTCCCGCAACCAAAGCTGCAGTGCCGATGAATCGCCCAATGGAGCCCCACCGCCCAGCAGATAACCCAATGCCGATAGATGCAGCACCGAGCCATTGTTGTTGCCGCGTTTGAGATCGGCCACCCCCAGCCAGCAGGCGTGTTGCGCCCGAGTCAGGGCGACATAGAGCAAGCGCAGATCCTCGGCCAGACGCTCATCGTCGGCCAGGGCAATCAACTCTGCCATCGGCTTCAACGTGACCTGGGCATGGCCTGATTCATCGTGGTAGTGCAACGGCAGGCGACTGCCATCCACCGGTTTCGCGGAACAAATGAACGGCAGGAACACCAATGGGTATTCAAGACCTTTGGACTTGTGAATGGTCACGACCTTGACCAATTGCTCATCACTTTCCAGGCGCAGGATCTGCTCTTCGCCGGCCTGGCCGGACAACGCCAGATGCTCGGACAAGTGCCGGATCAGGGCTTGCTCACCATCGAGTTCCGCAGCGGCTTGTTGCAGTAGTTCAAAAAGGTGCAGAAGGTTGGTCAAAACGCGCTCGCCGTCATTGCGGGCGATCAGTGCCTGGGGCAGACGGAAGTCGTGCAGCAAGCGCCGCAGCATCGGCAGTACGCCCTGCTTGCGCCAGACTTCGCGATAGCCACGGAACTGCATGACCCGGGATTCCCAGGCCAATTCGTCCTGATTCAGCCGTTCCAGCTCAATCAACGAAAGGTTCAACGTAATGCTGGCCAACGCGGCCCGCAGCGGGCGCTCGACATCCGGCTCGGCGCAGGCCTTGAGCCAGGTCAGTACGTCATGAGCCTCCTGCGCGGCGAACACTGAGTCCTTGTCCGACAGGTAAACACTGCGCACGCCACGGGCGGCCAATTGCGCGCGAACAGCCTGCGCTTCCTTGCCGTCGCGCACCAGGATGGCGATGTCCGCCGGTAGCAGACCTCTGAAGTCTTTGCCGTCCTGGGTGAACCCCGCTTGCCCCTGCTGCCCGCCATTGAGCAACGCGGTGATTTCACTGGCACAGGCAGCCGCGAGTTGTTGCCGGTACACCGCGCCGGACAACGGTTGTTCGGCCGGCAAATGCCAGATGTTCAAGGCCGGGACGGTCTGATCATTGATGCGCAAGACTTCTTTACGGCCTTGTGAGGCAACCGGCGTGAACGGAACCGGGTTGTCGCCATCTTTCTCCCGAAAGAGGAATGCGCCACGTCCGGACTCCCGCGCTTCGGCACGCTCGAACACATGGTTCACTGCGTTGACCATGCCGTGGCTTGAACGGAAGTTGGTGCCCAGGGTGTGCAGCCGGCCGGTGGTGGCCTGACGGGCGCGCAGGTAGGTATGGATGTCAGCGCCGCGAAAAGCGTAGATCGCTTGCTTCGGGTCGCCGATCAGGAACAGGCCGCAATCAGGGCTGTTCTCTTCAATCCGGTAGATGCTCTCAAAGATCCGGTATTGCACCGGGTCGGTGTCCTGGAACTCATCGATCAGGGCGACCGGAAACTGTTCACGAATCAGGGTGGCCAGGCGCTCGCCGCCATCGGACTGCAAGGCCGCATCAAGGCGCAGCAACATGTCGTCGAAGCCCATTTCCGCACGGCGGCGCTTCTCTTCCTCGAATCGTGCCCCGACCCAGCGGGCAGCATGTTGCAGTACGGCCGCATCAGGCGTTGGCAACCCATCGAGACAGGCCTTGAGGCCGGCCATCGCATCGAGACCCGGATGTCGAGGCGCTTCGCCCTTCCAGGCCTCGGCCATGCCATCCGGGGTCAGCCGCGTGAAACCGGTGCCGATATCCAGTTGCTCAAGGGATTCGTCTTCGGCCCAGACTTTGATCTTTTCGAACCAAGGCTCGAAATAGCGAGCCTGCATCTTGCGACCGTCGACACTCTTGCTGGCAACGCCCTGGTGACAGATGGCAAGCAACTCGTCCGCCCACTGCAGCCAGGGCTTCTTGAGTTCGATCAGGGCAGTCCGTCGCTCTTGCAAGCATTGCGAAATCACCTCAGCGGGTTCTTTTCCTTCAAGCACATCCCGCTCGCTGGCGAACAGCGCACGAATTCGCGGCAGCAAGGCTGCCGGTCCACCCCAATTGCTGCGCACCCAATTCAAGGCGTCGCCTTGCATTGGGTAACAGAACAACCGCCAGTAATCGCGCAGGACTTCCCCCAGCAAGTCGCTGTGGTCGGTTTCCAGGGTCTGGGTAAACAGGCTGCCGCTGTCGAATGCGTGCTCGCGCAACATGCGCTGGCACCAACTGTGGATGGTCGACACAGCCGCCTCGTCCATCCACTGGGCGGCGATATCCAGGCGGTTTGCACACCCCGGCCATTGCTCGGGCAAGTATTGATCGCGCAGCTCGGCAATCAAGCTGTCGGGGGCCGGTGTTTCATCGCGGAAATATCGTGCGGCCTCCGCGAGCCGTGTGCGAATGCGTTCGCGCAACTCTTTGGTGGCGGCATCGGTGAAGGTCACGACGAGGATTTGCGGCGGCAACAGCTCACGTCCGAAGCCACTGTCCTCCCCGCCATTGCCAAGTACCAGACGCAGGTACAACGCAGAAATTGTGAAGGTCTTGCCGGTCCCGGCGCTCGCTTCGATCAACTGGCTGCCGCGCAGCGGGAATGCCAGGGCCAGCGGTGTCTTCGTGTTCATCAACGCGACTCCTCGCTGGACAGTGATCGCCAGGGTGCCTCAAGAAGCGGGCGATAGAGCGCATCACACCAATCGGGGAACGTCTCATCGGCGGTCAAGGCATCGTAATCGGCGAATTGGCGAGCCAGTGCCGGGCTTTCGCGACGCTCTCCGTCTGTCGTCTGCCCATCACCTTCATAGGCCTTGCGCGCAGCAACCTCGGCCTTGACCAGGTCGGTTTGCCCCAACCACGCGAAGGCTGTCTTGACAGCGATCGGCAGAGGCTGGCGCATACCCGACTGCCAGGCCATCAACAGGTCGCCAAGAATTTTCTGCGCGGTGGACTCGTCCATCGGTCCGAGCAACAGACTGTCGTCGCTGGCCACCAGTGCGGTGGTCAACGCCATGCCATTGGCACAAGCCACCAGATGGGTGAGCCACGGACGTGTCAGTCGATGCCATTTGCGCGACTTGATCGAGCCGATGCTGTTGGGGATCGTAGTGATAGACAGCAATCCACCATCGGCGCGCTGATGCAGGCCGCTGAGCCAGCCCTCAATGTGCAGGCCTTGCAGTTCAAGGCTCACGGGCAGGGCGCTGCTGAGCGGTGTTGGCCACAAAGCCAGGAGCTGTTGGTGACGCTGCAACAAATCAGGCAATGGCTCGATCAATTCACGCTGCAGGCATTCACCGAATCCGGCCATGGGCAGCAGCCCGCTGTTCTGCAAACGTTTCGCCTGATCCTCCAGTGCCTGTCCGGAGTTTCCCGGATCCGCCAGCGCCGCTTCGAGCAAACGGTCGCTGAGGCTGTAGCGCTGCAAGGCATCCAGGACAAAAGGCTCTTCATCGGCCAACGGTACTTCAGCCGCCTCGAAGAAAACCTTCAGTCGCTGGCTGAAAAAATGCCGTACCGGATTGCGCAGGAAATCCTGCAGTTGACCGAGACTCAGTGGTTCGTCCTGAACATGAGCCTCGAGCACTTCGGCGCTTGCCTGTTGCTCTGCCGCCTGATGAAGGACCTGCCATTCGGTGGCGTAGCTGAACGACTCATCCCCTTCGTGAAAGTAGCGGGCACTGAAGGGTTGCAACGGGTGCTCCCGGGTCATGGCTTCAAGCAGATTCTTGTCGCTTTGCGACAATCGCCAACCGCTGGCCAAGTGGTCGCGTAACTGGCCGATCAGCACCGACGCCGGTCGCTCACTGTTATCGCGGATGCTGCGGCCCACCCAGCTGATGTAGAGCTGGTCTCGTGCCGACAACAAGGCTTCCAGCAGCAGATAGCGGTCATCTTCACGCCGGGAGCGATCACCTGGACGGTAATCACTGCCCATAAGATCGAAATCCAGCGGCGGCTGCGCGCGCGGATAATCGCCGTCATTCATGCCCAGCAGGCACACCAGTTTGAACGGGATAGCGCGCATGGGCATCAAGGTGCAGAAGTTGACCGCACCGGCCAGAAAGCGTTGGGACAAACGACCCTGATCCAGACCTGCAAGCCAGGCTTCACGGACAACGGTCAGCGGCAACTCATCCTGCAACCCAACGGATTCACAGGTCTCGAGCCAGGTCTCGCGCAGCTCTTCGAGCTGGGCCAGCAAGAAGTCATCGTGTTCGTCATCGGCAAGGAAGAACAACTGCACCAAAGCCTGCAAGCGCAGGCCCCATTGCCCCGGCGATGCCGGCCGAGAGAGTTCGTGATGGGCCACTTCCAGCGCGTCCAGCAACGCAACCAGCGGACCAATGAGCGCAGCGTCCAGACCACCGATTTCGTCGTAGGGCTCGATCCCCTCATAAGCATCGGCGCTGCCAACGGCATAACCGAGCAACATCCGTCGCAGGCCGAAACGCCAGCTGTTTTGCTCCAGTTCATTGGGCAACCCCAGCCCGGCACGTTGTTCGGCATTCATGCCCCAGCGAATACCGGCACCTTCGATCCAGCGGTGCAGCGTCGGCAGGTCACGCTCCTCGACGCCAAAGCGGGCTCGCAGTGCCGGCACGTCCAGCAGATCGAGAATTTCACTGACGGGGAATCGGCTGTCAGGCAGCTTGAGCAGGTGCTCAACCGCAATCAGCAGTGGATCGCGACCACGCTGGCCCTGGTCAGCCAGGGTAAACGGAATGAAGCGCGGATCCTGGCGATCAAGCTGACCAAACACGGCACGAATATGCGGGGCGTAGCTGTCGATGTCCGGAACCATCACGATGATGTCCCGGGGGCGCAATTGCGGGTCGGCGCTGAAGCGCGCGAGCAGTTGATCGTGGAGGATCTCGACTTCTCGCTGGGCGCTATGGGCAATGTGAAAACGGATCGATTCGTCCTTCTGCAAATCGATAGCCGGCCAACGTTCCCGAGTCTCGTTGAGGGGGCGCAACTCGAGGATGTCATCCTGCAACTGATTGAGCACATTCAACGGCTGACCGTCACTGAACAGGTCGATGCGACCGTCGCGGAATGCCGAGCGATAGCTGTTGGGATCGTCATAACTGTCGAGCAGGTTGATGTAGTCCCGCCCCTGCTTGCCCCATGCGGCCAGCAGCGGGTGAGCATGCTGGTGCAGCGTTTGCGGATCGATCACTACCGGCATGCCGCTTTTGCGCGCCTGACGCTTGTATTGATGCCGCAATAGGTCCTTATCGGCGACGATGTCCGCCCAATGGTGACGACACGGGTTGTGTACGCACAGCAGGACCTGGCTGAATCGCGCCAGTCCCGCCAGTGCTTCCAGGGCTTGGGCAGGCAGCGAAGAAATCCCGAAAACGATCACTCGTGAGGGCAGTCCCTTGGGAGCTGCTTCGAGGTTATTGATGCGCTCGACAAATCGCTGATGGACACCGGCACGGCTTTGCGCCATGCCTTCTTCTCCCACATCCAGCAAGAGTGCGCGCCATAACTCTGCCTGCCAGCAATTGGCCGGAGTCAGGGGTTTCGCTTCGCCCCTGGCGTTTCTTGTTTGATGGCGACCTTCGGCCCAGTCTTCGAGCCAGTCAGCTCGGTACACCTGGTATTGGTCGAAGAGATCCGCCAGGCGCTCGGCCAATTGATAGCGTTTGCGCAGATCGGTGTCATGGGTCAGGAAACGCTGCAGCGGCTCGAAGTACGGTTGGTTGATCAATTGCGGCAGCAGGCGCATCAGACGCCAGGTCAGCGGGGCTTTATCCAGCAGGGACTTGACCGGAATTTCGTCGCGGCCAAGGACCATACGATAGAGCTGCCACATGAAGCTGCCGGGCAACTGCACGTCAATGGCCGCGGCGATGCCGCAACCTCCCATGCCGTCTTCTTCAGAATCTTCCGCCAGTGCCAGCTTCAACCATTGGGCAATGCCATTGCTTTGCACCAACGCAATTTCATTCTCCAGGGGAGCCAGCGGGTAGCGTCGCATCCAGCTGACCACCAGGCTGCGCAACTCGTCCAGGCGGTTGCCGTGAACCACCATAAAACCAGCACTGAGGTACGTCGCGTCCGGCATAAAGGCTTCCTTGGAAAATACAAACGCCAGGGGCGAACCTTAGCATTGTCGGGAGACTGTGACAGCGTGGACCTGTCCGCTATTGCTGTATGAGTTTTTTGCGGCCAAAAACAAAACCCCTACCTGCATACGCAGATAGGGGTTTCGGAATTTAATCTTGACGATGACCTACTCTCACATGGGGAAACCCCACACTACCATCGGCGATGCATCGTTTCACTGCTGAGTTCGGGATGGGATCAGGTGGTTCCAACGCTCTATGGTCGTCAAGAAAT
>NZ_MUJK01000029.1 GCF_002906155.1 Pseudomonas laurylsulfativorans | reverse complement strand
CGTCGATGCTGAAGCTCACCACGCTGACTGGACCATCGACGCTGCTCGTACCAGTGAGGACGCTGCCAGTGATGGCGGTGTCTTCAGCGGTGGTCACGCTTTCACTGGCATCGGTGAAGCTGTCGTCGACCGGGGTGACGCTGATGTTCAGGGTCGAAGTGTCGTCTGTACCGGAACCGTCGGTGACGGTGTAGGTAACAGTCGGCACCGTGCCGTTGTAATTGGCGGCCGGCGTGAAGGTATAGGCGCCATTGGCGCCGATCACCAGGGTGCCGACGTTGGCGATGGTCGCGGTCTGGCCCGCTGTGAAAGTGCCAGCAACACCGTCGATGGTGAAGCTCACAACGCTGACTGGACCATCGACGCTTGAGGTACCCGTCAACACACTGCCGGTGACGGCAGTGTCTTCCAGAGTCGAGACCGTTTCGTTGGCATCGGTGAAGCTGTCGTCGACTGGCGTGACGCTGATGTTCAGGGTCGAGGTGTCGTCTGTACCGGAGCCGTCGGTGACGGTGTAGGTAACAGTCGGCACGGTGCCGTTGTAGTTGGCGGCCGGGGTGAAGGTGTAGGCGCCGTTGGCACCGATCACCAGGGTGCCGACGTTGGCAATGGTCGCGGTCTGGCCGGCGGTGAAAGTGCCAGCAACACCGTCGATGCTGAAGTTCACCACGCTGACTGGACCATCGACGCTTGAGGTACCGGTCAACACACTGCCGGTGACGGCGGTATCTTCGGCGGTGGTCACGCTTTCGTTGGCGTCGGTGAAGCTGTCGTCGACCGGGGTAACGCTGATGTTCAGGGTCGAAGTGTCGTCTGTACCGGAACCGTCGGTGACGGTGTAGGTGACGGTCGGCACGGTGCCGTTGTAATTGGCGGCTGGGGTGAAGGTATAGGCGCCATTGGTACCAATGACCAATGTGCCGACGTTAGCAATGGTCGCGGTCTGGCCGGCGTTGAAAGTGCCAGCAACACCGTCGATGGTGAAGTTGACCACGCTGACCGGACCGTCGACGCTCGAGGTACCCGTCAACACACTACCGGTGACGGCGGTGTCTTCAGCGGTGGTCACGCTTTCGCTGATGTCGGTGAAGCCGTCGTCAACCGGGGTGACGCTGATGTTCAGGGTCGAGGTGTCGTCTGTACCGGAACCGTCGGTGACGGTGTAGCTAACAGTCGGCACCGTGCCG
>NZ_MUJK01000028.1 GCF_002906155.1 Pseudomonas laurylsulfativorans | reverse complement strand
GTTGCCGTTCAACGTCAACAGGGTTTCCGAAGCGGTATTGGCATTGCTGTCGTCCACCCCTTTTGGCAGGTCGTCGACGATGTTCACGTCGAGGTTGCCCGTGGCGGTGGTGCCGTTGTCATCGACCGCGGTCACGGTGAACTGCTCAGGCAGAGTGTTGGCGCCGCTGGCGGTTGGATGCGCTTCGTTGTCCACCAGGGTGTAGCTGTAACTCACCACACCGGTGACTGCATTAAAGCCGGTGATCGTCAGGGTGCTGCCCAGCGGGGTGGTGATCGATTGCGGGAAGCCAGCGGCCACGCCGGCAGTGACCACGGCGATGCCGCCGACGGTCAAGGTGGTCACGCCATCGAGGGCGGTGACGGTGAAAGTGCCGTTCTGGGTCAGCGCAGTGGCATCCGGTGCACTGCCGTCGCCGAGGTTTTTCTCGAAGACGGTCAACTCGCCGCCCTCAATATTTAAACCACCAATCGTGGTCGGGTCATCGTTGTTGTGGATCTGCAGGACCAGGTTCGCCGTACTGCTGTCGCCATCCGAGTCGGTGATGGTGTAGCTGAAGGTTTCGGTGCCGTCGCCACCGCCATGCAACGCCTTGAAGTCGGCATCGCTGGTGTTGAGGGTGTAGGTGTAGGTGCCGTTGGCATTCAGTACCAAAGTGCCGTAGGTGCCGGTGAAGGTGCCGGGGGTGATCGGGCCAGTGCCTTCACCAATGGTTACCCGGTCAGCGCCTTGCACGTCGTTGCTCAGCACATTGCCGTTGAGGGTTAGCTGGGTTTCCGAGGCAGTGCCATTGCTGTCGTTCACCCCCTTCGGCAGGTCGTCGACGATGTTCACGTCGAGGTTGCCCGTGGCAGTGGTGCCGTTGTCATCGACGGCGGTCACGGCGAACTGCTCAGGCAGGGTGTTGGCGCCGTTGGCGGTTGGATGCGCTTCGTTGTCGACCAAGGTGTAGCTGTAACTCACCACACCGGTGACGGCATTGAAGCCGGTGATGGTCAGCGTGCTGCCCAGCGGCGTGGTGATCGATTGCGGGAAGCCGGCGGCCACGCCAGCGGTGACCACGGCGATGCCGCCGACGGTCAGGGTGGTGACACCATCGAGGGCGGTGACGGTGAAAGTGCCGTTCTGAGTAAGGGCCGAGGTACTCGGTGCGCTGCCGTCGCTGAGGTTTTTTTCGTAGACCGTCAGCTCGCCGCCATACACGTTGAGGCCCTGAAGGGTCACTGGGTCAT
>NZ_MUJK01000027.1 GCF_002906155.1 Pseudomonas laurylsulfativorans | reverse complement strand
GCCGCCAATTACAACGGCACCGTGCCGACCGTCACCTACACCGTCACCGACGGTTCCGGTACAGACGACACTTCGACCCTGAACATCAGCGTTACGCCGGTCGATGACAGCTTCACCGATGCCAACGAAACGGTCTCGACCCTGGAAGACACCGCCGTCACCGGCAGTGTCCTCACCGGTACCTCGAGCGTTGACGGTCCAGTCAGCGTGGTTAACTTCAGCATCGACGGTGTTGCTGGTACTTTCACCGCCGGCCAGACCGCGACCATCGCTAACGTCGGCACCTTGGTGATCGCCGCGAACGGGGCCTACACCTTCACCCCGGCCGCCAACTACAACGGCACCGTGCCGACCGTTACCTACACCGTCACCGACGGTTCCGGTACAGACGACACTTCGACCCTGACCATCAGCGTCACCCCGGTCGACGACAGCTTCACCGACGCCAACGAAAGCGTGACCACCGCCGAAGACACCGCCGTCACCGGCAGCGTCCTCACCGGCACCTCAAGCGTCGACGGCCCGGTCAGCGTGGTCAGCTTCACCATCGACGGTGTTGCTGGCACTTTCACCGCCGGCCAGACCGCAACCATCGCCAACGTCGGCACCCTGGTGATCGGCGCCAATGGCGCCTACACCTTCACGCCTGCCGCCAACTACAACGGCACCGTGCCGACCGTTACCTACACCGTCACCGATGGTTCCGGTACAGACGACACTTCGACCCTGAACATCAGCGTTACGCCGGTCAACGACAACTTCACCGACGCCAGCGAAACGGTCTCGACCCTGGAAGACACTGCCATCACCGGCAGTGTCCTCACTGGTACGAGCAGCGTTGACGGCCCGGTCAGCGTGGTGAGTTTCACCATCGACGGTGTTAGTGGCACTTTTACCGCCGGCCAGACCGCCACCATTGCCAACGTCGGCACCCTGGTGATCGGTGCCAACGGCGCCTACACCTTCACGCCGGCCGCCAATTACAACGGCACGGTGCCGACCGTTACCTACACCGTCACCGACGGCTCCGGTACAGACGACACCTCGACCCTGAACATCAGCGTCACCCCGGTCGACGACAGCTTCACCGACATCAGCGAAAACGTGACCACCGCTGAAGACACCGCCGTCACCGGTAGTGTGTTGACTGGCACCTCGAGCGTCGACGGTCCGGTCAGCGTGGTTAACTTCACCATCGACGGTGTTGCTGGCACTTTCACAGCGGGCCAGACCGCGACCATCGCCAACGTCGGCACCCTGGTGATCGCAGCGAATGGCGCCTATACCTTCACGCCGGCCGCCAATTACAACGGCACGGTGCCGACTGTCACCTACACCGTCACCGACGGTTCCGGTACAGACGACACCTCGACCCTGAACATCAGCGTCACCCCGGTCGACGACAGCTTCACCGACATCAGCGAAAGCGTGACCACCGCCGAAGACACCGCCGTCACCGGCAGCGTGTTGACCGGTACCTCAAGCGTCGATGGTCCAGTCAGCGTGGTGAGTTTCACCATCG
>NZ_MUJK01000026.1 GCF_002906155.1 Pseudomonas laurylsulfativorans | reverse complement strand
TCAGCTTCTTGATGGTTTCCGGGGTTGCAGCAACCCGTGTTTCACCGGTCTGGGTTTCGAGAGGAACACCAATGTGCACGTCAAATCTCCTGCGTGATCTTATTGAGTAAACCCATGCACTACGGATGGTGCGGCTGGGGCGGCCGATCAGCACGATCCCGCCTAATCAGGGCGGGGCGCGGCATTTTGCAGGCGAACTTTGTGCCCTTCAAGGGATTATGACGGGTGACGGAAAATTAACTACAAGTCACCCCGTGACCGAATGTCGCAACCAACCGGCTCAATCCCTTGCAGACCGTGCTTTTCAAGGATTCTGGCTGAATTTGAAGAATTTACACATCGGCCGTATGAATGATGCGCCATCGCTTCGAAATAGTGGCTCAAAGCCGCGTGGTCAGGCGCTTGTGGGACGTTTGTACGGCTTCTCGATACAGTTTGTCGCTATGCGACAAATACTTATATCTGTAGGGCTTATTTTTTACTGACTACGAGGTCAAGTAATGGCGGTGAGCCTTTATCCCTCAAGGCTGTAGCTGTGCGCCTGATTTACCAGCCAGTCACGAAATGCCCTTAAAGACGCGGATTCGACCTTTCGCTCAGGAATCATTAAGTAATAGGCCTTGATGCTGGACAGTGCTTGCGGGTTGGCGATCACCAGGCGTTTTTCTTTCAGCTCTCTTTGAATCAGGAACGGCGGTATCAGGGCTATGCCCATGTCGTGCATGGCCGCTTGAGCGAGCATGGAGAATAGCTCGTAGCGTGGACCTGTCATGTCTCGCGGGACGTTGAAGTGCTGGGAGTCGAACCATTGGCGCCAGGCATAAGGACGAGTGGTTTGTTGCAGAAGGGGCAAATCGGCGATTTCACCGGGCGTCAGACTGGTCTTGTTTCCGAGCAGGTTGGGGCTGCAAACGGGCATCGGATTTTCACCCATCAGTCTGTGGGATTCTGTACCCGACCAATCCGCATCACCGAAGTAGATGGCGGCATCAAAATCGGTGTCGGCGAACAGGAACGGGCGCGTGCGGTTGGTCAGGTTGACAGTCACTTCCGGGTGCTTCTGCTGGAAATCCTTGAGTCGCGGCAGAAGCCACTGGGTGCCGAAGGTCGGAACTACGGCCAGCTCGATTACGTTGGCGCCCTGCTGACCCATGACCGACAAGGTGTCGCGCTCGACCGCGTCGAGCTGAGTGGCGACCCGTCGGCTGTAGGAAAGCCCGGCCTCCGTCAGCTTCACTCCACGCCGCGAGCGTCGGAACAGTTCTACGCCGAGGAACTCTTCAAGGCTGGCGATCTGTCGGCAAATCGCCCCTTGGGTCAGCGACAGTTCCTGGGCGGCCTTGGTAAAGCTCTCATGGCGCGCCGCTGCCTCGAAGCTGATCAGGGCGGTGGTGCTGGGTATCTTCCTGCGCATGTACATCAACCTCACTAATACATCGCATAAAAGCTCTTCTGCGACGTTACGGAGTGAGAAATTAGCACAACAGTATGCAAAATCCTCGTTTGCCGCAGCGCCGATCCGGGCCTAGGATCAGTCCACGTTATTTGACCCGATTCGAGAGGACACACTCATGGGTGGTAAAGCTAGCTTCAACTGGATCGATCCCCTGCTGCTGGATCAACAGCTCACTGAAGAAGAACGCATGATTCGCGACACGGCTGCGCAGTTCGCTCAGCAGAGCCTTGCGCCGCGCATTCTTGAAGCTTTCCGCCATGAGAAGACCGACCCGGCGATCTTCCGCGAAATGGGTGAAGTCGGCCTGTTGGGCGCAACCATTCCTGAGCAGTACGGCGGCAGCGGCCTGAACTATGTCAGCTATGGCCTGATCGCCCGTGAAGTCGAGCGTGTCGACTCCGGCTATCGCTCGATGATGAGCGTGCAGTCCTCGCTGGTAATGGTGCCAATCAATGAATTCGGTACCGAAGCGCAGAAGCAGAAGTACCTGCCGAAACTGGCCTCGGGCGAGTGGATCGGCTGCTTCGGCCTGACCGAGCCTAACCACGGTTCCGACCCGGGCGCGATGATCACTCGTGCGCGCAAAGTGGAAGGCGGCTACAGCCTCACTGGCAGCAAGATGTGGATCACCAACAGCCCGATCGCCGATGTGTTCGTGGTCTGGGGCAAGGACGATGCCGGCGACATCCGTGGCTTCGTTCTGGAGAAGGGCTGGAAAGGCCTCAGCGCTCCGGCGATTCACGGCAAGGTTGGCCTGCGGGCATCGATCACCGGTGAAATCGTCATGGACAACGTGTTCGTGCCGGAAGAGAACATCTTCCCGGATGTTCGTGGCCTGAAAGGTCCTTTCACTTGCCTCAACTCGGCACGTTACGGCATCTCCTGGGGTGCACTGGGTGCGGCCGAGTTCTGCTGGCACACCGCTCGCCAGTACACCCTGGATCGTCAGCAGTTCGGTCGTCCATTGGCCGCCACTCAGTTGATCCAGAAGAAGCTGGCCGACATGCAGACCGAAATCACCATGGCGCTGCAAGGCTGCCTGCGTCTGGGTCGTATGAAGGATGAAGGCACTGCGGCGGTTGAAATCACTTCGATGATGAAGCGCAACTCTTGCGGCAAGTCCCTGGACATCGCGCGCATGGCTCGCGATATGTTGGGCGGCAACGGCATCTCCGATGAGTTCGGTGTCGCTCGCCACCTGGTGAACCTGGAAGTGGTGAATACCTATGAAGGTACACACGACGTCCACGCGCTGATTCTCGGTCGCGCGCAAACCGGCATCCAGGCGTTCTATTAATAGGAGAACGTCCATGGGCGCGCTTTCGCATCTGCGGGTACTGGATTTATCGCGGGTACTGGCCGGGCCTTGGGCCGGGCAGATCCTGGCCGACCTCGGCGCCGAAGTGATCAAGGTCGAGCGCCCCGGTAACGGCGATGACACGCGCGCCTGGGGGCCGCCGTTCCTTAAAGACGCTTATGGCGAGAACACCAGCGAGGCTGCCTACTACTTGTCGGCCAATCGCAACAAACAGTCAGTCACCATCGACTTCACGCGCCCTGAAGGGCAGAAGCTGGTGCGTGAGCTGGCGGCCAAGTCGGACATCCTGATCGAGAACTTCAAGGTCGGCGGTCTGGCGGCTTATGGCCTGGACTACGAATCGCTGAAGGCGATCAATCCGGATCTGATCTATTGCTCGATCACCGGATTCGGCCAGACCGGTCCTTACGCCAAGCGTGCCGGTTATGACTTCATGATCCAGGGGTTGGGCGGCCTCATGAGTCTGACGGGGCGACCTGAAGGCGAAGAAGGCGCGGGGCCGGTGAAGGTTGGCGTGGCGCTGACGGACATCCTGACGGGGCTGTATTCGACTGTCGCGATCCTGGCAGCGCTTGCGCATCGGGATCACGACGGCGGTGGTCAGCATATCGACATGGCTCTACTGGACGTACAGGTGGCTTGTCTGGCCAACCAGGCAATGAACTACCTGACGACAGGCAATGCGCCTAAACGCCTGGGTAATGCTCATCCGAACATCGTGCCCTATCAGGACTTTCCTACGGCGGATGGTGATTTCATCCTTACCGTCGGGAATGATGGGCAGTTCCGCAAATTCGCGGAAGTGGCCGGGCAGCCGCAGTGGGCGGACGATCCGCGTTTTGCGACGAATAAGCTGCGGGTGGCAAACAGGGCTGTACTGATTCCGCTGATCCGCCAGGCTACGGTGTTCAAGACCACGGCTGAATGGGTAGCGCAGCTGGAGCAGGCTGGTGTGCCTTGCGGGCCTATCAATGACGTGGCGCAGATGTTTGCCGATCCTCAGGTGAAGGCGCGCGGGTTGGCTATCGAGCTACCGCATGCGCTGGCTGGCATGGTCCCTCAAGTGGCGAGCCCGATTCGACTGTCGGAGACGCCGGTTGAGTACCGATTTGCACCTCCTTTGCTGGGTGAGCACACGCTGGAGGTTTTGCAGCGGGTGTTGGGCCTGGATGCCGGGGTGGTGTCCGCATTCAAGGCTTCGGGCGTTCTCTGAGTCGTCTCTTCTATATGGGGGGATTTCGGCTCCTCTATATAGGCTTCATTTGGGGCGTTTTGCTGCTTTTTGCAACTTGTTGATAGAAAACCTAAATCACTGCTTGACGGCAGATTTCAGATGTCTATAATTCGCCCCACTTCCGGCGCAGTCGAAACGGAAAACTCCTTGGTAAACAATGAGTTAAGCAGTTTTCGACAGTGGGTCGCTTCAGTTCATCGAAGCCGAAAGGGAGTTGAAAAAGAGGTGTTGACAGCAGCGTGTAACGCTGTAGAATTCGCCTCCCGCTGACGAGAGATCTGAAGCGCAAGTGGTTGAAGTTACAAGGGAAACTTTGAAAGCTTCTGAAAATAATCACTTGACAGCAAATGAGGCTGCTGTAGAATGCGCGCCTCGGTTGAGATGAAAGATCTTAACCAATCGCTCTTTAACAACTGAATCAAGCAATTCGTGTGGGTGCTTGTGGAGTCAGACTGCTAGTCAACAGATTATCAGCATCACAAGTTACTCCGCGAGAAATCAAAGATGTAACCAACGATTGCTGAGCC
>NZ_MUJK01000025.1 GCF_002906155.1 Pseudomonas laurylsulfativorans | reverse complement strand
GTCAGACTGCTAGTCAACAGATTATCAGCATCACAAGTTACTCCGCGAGAAATCAAAGATGTAACCAACGATTGCTGAGCCAAGTTTAGGGTTTTCTCAAAACCCAAAGATGTTTGAACTGAAGAGTTTGATCATGGCTCAGATTGAACGCTGGCGGCAGGCCTAACACATGCAAGTCGAGCGGATGACAGGAGCTTGCTCCTGAATTCAGCGGCGGACGGGTGAGTAATGCCTAGGAATCTGCCTGGTAGTGGGGGACAACGTTTCGAAAGGAACGCTAATACCGCATACGTCCTACGGGAGAAAGCAGGGGACCTTCGGGCCTTGCGCTATCAGATGAGCCTAGGTCGGATTAGCTAGTTGGTGAGGTAATGGCTCACCAAGGCGACGATCCGTAACTGGTCTGAGAGGATGATCAGTCACACTGGAACTGAGACACGGTCCAGACTCCTACGGGAGGCAGCAGTGGGGAATATTGGACAATGGGCGAAAGCCTGATCCAGCCATGCCGCGTGTGTGAAGAAGGTCTTCGGATTGTAAAGCACTTTAAGTTGGGAGGAAGGGCAGTAAATTAATACTTTGCTGTTTTGACGTTACCGACAGAATAAGCACCGGCTAACTCTGTGCCAGCAGCCGCGGTAATACAGAGGGTGCAAGCGTTAATCGGAATTACTGGGCGTAAAGCGCGCGTAGGTGGTTTGTTAAGTTGGATGTGAAAGCCCCGGGCTCAACCTGGGAACTGCATTCAAAACTGACAAGCTAGAGTATGGTAGAGGGTGGTGGAATTTCCTGTGTAGCGGTGAAATGCGTAGATATAGGAAGGAACACCAGTGGCGAAGGCGACCACCTGGACTGATACTGACACTGAGGTGCGAAAGCGTGGGGAGCAAACAGGATTAGATACCCTGGTAGTCCACGCCGTAAACGATGTCAACTAGCCGTTGGGAGCCTTGAGCTCTTAGTGGCGCAGCTAACGCATTAAGTTGACCGCCTGGGGAGTACGGCCGCAAGGTTAAAACTCAAATGAATTGACGGGGGCCCGCACAAGCGGTGGAGCATGTGGTTTAATTCGAAGCAACGCGAAGAACCTTACCAGGCCTTGACATCCAATGAACTTTCCAGAGATGGATTGGTGCCTTCGGGAACATTGAGACAGGTGCTGCATGGCTGTCGTCAGCTCGTGTCGTGAGATGTTGGGTTAAGTCCCGTAACGAGCGCAACCCTTGTCCTTAGTTACCAGCACGTCATGGTGGGCACTCTAAGGAGACTGCCGGTGACAAACCGGAGGAAGGTGGGGATGACGTCAAGTCATCATGGCCCTTACGGCCTGGGCTACACACGTGCTACAATGGTCGGTACAGAGGGTTGCCAAGCCGCGAGGTGGAGCTAATCCCACAAAACCGATCGTAGTCCGGATCGCAGTCTGCAACTCGACTGCGTGAAGTCGGAATCGCTAGTAATCGCGAATCAGAATGTCGCGGTGAATACGTTCCCGGGCCTTGTACACACCGCCCGTCACACCATGGGAGTGGGTTGCACCAGAAGTAGCTAGTCTAACCTTCGGGAGGACGGTTACCACGGTGTGATTCATGACTGGGGTGAAGTCGTAACAAGGTAGCCGTAGGGGAACCTGCGGCTGGATCACCTCCTTAATCGACGACTCAGCTGCTCCATAAGTTCCCACACGAATTGCTTGATTCATTGAAGAAGACGATAGAAGCAGCCCGAAATTGGGTCTGTAGCTCAGTTGGTTAGAGCGCACCCCTGATAAGGGTGAGGTCGGCAGTTCGAATCTGCCCAGACCCACCAATTTTGTGTGGGAAACGCCTGTAGAAATACGGGGCCATAGCTCAGCTGGGAGAGCGCCTGCCTTGCACGCAGGAGGTCAACGGTTCGATCCCGTTTGGCTCCACCACTACTGCTTCTGACGTATAAAGCTTAGAAATGAGCATTCCATCAAATGATGGTGAATGTTGATTTCTAGTCTTTGACTAGATCGTTCTTTAAAAATTTGGGTATGTGATAGAAAGATAGACTGAACGTTACTTTCACTGGTAACGGATCAGGCTAAGGTAAAATTTGTGAGTTGCTCTTAGGAGCAAGAATCGAATTTTCGGCGAATGTCGTCTTCACAGTATAACCAGATTGCTTGGGGTTATATGGTCAAGTGAAGAAGCGCATACGGTGGATGCCTTGGCAGTCAGAGGCGATGAAAGACGTGGTAGCCTGCGAAAAGCTTCGGGGAGTCGGCAAACAGACTTTGATCCGGAGATGTCTGAATGGGGGAACCCAGCCATCATAAGATGGTTATCTTGTACTGAATACATAGGTGCAAGAGGCGAACCAGGGGAACTGAAACATCTAAGTACCCTGAGGAAAAGAAATCAACCGAGATTCCCTTAGTAGTGGCGAGCGAACGGGGACTAGCCCTTAAGTGGCTTTGAGATTAGCGGAACGCTCTGGAAAGTGCGGCCATAGTGGGTGATAGCCCTGTACGCGAAAATCTCTTAGTCATGAAATCGAGTAGGACGGAGCACGAGAAACTTTGTCTGAATATGGGGGGACCATCCTCCAAGGCTAAATACTACTGACTGACCGATAGTGAACTAGTACCGTGAGGGAAAGGCGAAAAGAACCCCGGAGAGGGGAGTGAAATAGATCCTGAAACCGTATGCGTACAAGCAGTGGGAGCCCACTTTGTTGGGTGACTGCGTACCTTTTGTATAATGGGTCAGCGACTTATTTTCAGTGGCGAGCTTAACCGAATAGGGGAGGCGTAGCGAAAGCGAGTCTTAATAGGGCGTCTAGTCGCTGGGAATAGACCCGAAACCGGGCGATCTATCCATGGGCAGGTTGAAGGTTAGGTAACACTGACTGGAGGACCGAACCGACTACCGTTGAAAAGTTAGCGGATGACCTGTGGATCGGAGTGAAAGGCTAATCAAGCTCGGAGATAGCTGGTTCTCCTCGAAAGCTATTTAGGTAGCGCCTCATGTATCACTGTAGGGGGTAGAGCACTGTTTCGGCTAGGGGGTCATCCCGACTTACCAAACCGATGCAAACTCCGAATACCTACAAGTGCCGAGCATGGGAGACACACGGCGGGTGCTAACGTCCGTCGTGAAAAGGGAAACAACCCAGACCGTCAGCTAAGGTCCCAAAGTTATGGTTAAGTGGGAAACGATGTGGGAAGGCTTAGACAGCTAGGAGGTTGGCTTAGAAGCAGCCACCCTTTAAAGAAAGCGTAATAGCTCACTAGTCGAGTCGGCCTGCGCGGAAGATGTAACGGGGCTCAAACCATACACCGAAGCTACGGGTATCACTTAGGTGATGCGGTAGAGGAGCGTTCTGTAAGCCTGTGAAGGTGAGTTGAGAAGCTTGCTGGAGGTATCAGAAGTGCGAATGCTGACATGAGTAACGACAATGGGTGTGAAAAACACCCACGCCGAAAGACCAAGGTTTCCTGCGCAACGTTAATCGACGCAGGGTTAGTCGGTCCCTAAGGCGAGGCTGAAAAGCGTAGTCGATGGAAAACAGGTTAATATTCCTGTACTTCTGGTTATTGCGATGGAGGGACGGAGAAGGCTAGGCCAGCTTGGCGTTGGTTGTCCAAGTTTAAGGTGGTAGGCTGGAATCTTAGGTAAATCCGGGATTCTAAGGCCGAGAGCTGATGACGAGTGTTCTTTTAGAACACGAAGTGGTTGATGCCATGCTTCCAAGAAAAGCTTCTAAGCTTCAGGTAACCAGGAACCGTACCCCAAACCGACACAGGTGGTTGGGTAGAGAATACCAAGGCGCTTGAGAGAACTCGGGTGAAGGAACTAGGCAAAATGGCACCGTAACTTCGGGAGAAGGTGCGCCGGTGAGGGTGAAGGACTTGCTCCGTAAGCCCACGCCGGTCGAAGATACCAGGCCGCTGCGACTGTTTATTAAAAACACAGCACTCTGCAAACACGAAAGTGGACGTATAGGGTGTGACGCCTGCCCGGTGCCGGAAGGTTAATTGATGGGGTTAGCTAACGCGAAGCTCTTGATCGAAGCCCCGGTAAACGGCGGCCGTAACTATAACGGTCCTAAGGTAGCGAAATTCCTTGTCGGGTAAGTTCCGACCTGCACGAATGGCGTAACGATGGCGGCGCTGTCTCCACCCGAGACTCAGTGAAATTGAAATCGCTGTGAAGATGCAGTGTATCCGCGGCTAGACGGAAAGACCCCGTGAACCTTTACTATAGCTTTGCACTGGACTTTGAATTTGCTTGTGTAGGATAGGTGGGAGGCTTTGAAGCGTGGACGCCAGTTCGCGTGGAGCCAACCTTGAAATACCACCCTGGCAACTTTGAGGTTCTAACTCAGGTCCGTTATCCGGATCGAGGACAGTGTATGGTGGGTAGTTTGACTGGGGCGGTCTCCTCCTAAAGAGTAACGGAGGAGTACGAAGGTGCGCTCAGACCGGTCGGAAATCGGTCGTAGAGTATAAAGGCAAAAGCGCGCTTGACTGCGAGACAGACACGTCGAGCAGGTACGAAAGTAGGTCTTAGTGATCCGGTGGTTCTGTATGGAAGGGCCATCGCTCAACGGATAAAAGGTACTCCGGGGATAACAGGCTGATACCGCCCAAGAGTTCATATCGACGGCGGTGTTTGGCACCTCGATGTCGGCTCATCACATCCTGGGGCTGAAGCCGGTCCCAAGGGTATGGCTGTTCGCCATTTAAAGTGGTACGCGAGCTGGGTTTAGAACGTCGTGAGACAGTTCGGTCCCTATCTGCCGTGGACGTTTGAGATTTGAGAGGGGCTGCTCCTAGTACGAGAGGACCGGAGTGGACGAACCTCTGGTGTTCCGGTTGTCACGCCAGTGGCATTGCCGGGTAGCTATGTTCGGAAAAGATAACCGCTGAAAGCATCTAAGCGGGAAACTTGCCTCAAGATGAGATCTCACTGGGACCTTGAGTCCCCTGAAGGGCCGTCGAAGACTACGACGTTGATAGGTTGGGTGTGTAAGCGCTGTGAGGCGTTGAGCTAACCAATACTAATTGCCCGTGAGGCTTGACCATATAACACCCAAGCAATTTGCGTCGAAAGGCCAGATTGCGGTGTGTGAAGACGCAAGAACCGAAAGTTCGAATCTCACAAAACACCGAAAGCTATCACATACCCAATTTGCTGAAGCGAGACCGACTGGTCACGACTCAGTACCCGAATTTCTTGACGACCATAGAGCGTTGGAACCACCTGATCCCATCCCGAACTCAGCAGTGAAACGATGCATCGCCGATGGTAGTGTGGGGTTTCCCCATGTGAGAGTAGGTCATCGTCAAGATTAAATT
>NZ_MUJK01000024.1 GCF_002906155.1 Pseudomonas laurylsulfativorans | reverse complement strand
CTCGGCTCCGCGACCGTTATCGCGCACCAGCAGACGCAAGTGCGCGCCGTGGTGTTGCAGGCGAACCCGCACCTGACTGGCGTCGGCATGCCGGGCGATGTTGGTCAGGGCCTCCTGCAGAAAGCGGTACAGATGGGTCTTGTCCGGTGCCGATAGCGCCGGCAACTGCGCACTGATCCGCAGCTCACAACCAATGCCTTGCCGGCCCTGCCATTGTTCCACCAGCAAGGCGAAGGCTTCGGCCAGCGGCAGGTGTTGCAGGACCACCGGATAGAGGTTATGCACCAGTGCCCGGAAGCCACGTTGCAGATGTTCGCAGTTGTGCTCCAGTTCGCGCACCGTGCGCTCTACGGTCTCCGGTTGATCGGCAACCAGGCGCAACAGACACGCTTGGGCGCGAATGCCGGCCAGGTATTGGCCGAGATCGTCGTGCAGGGTCTGGGCCAACTGCGTGCGTTCCTGTTCCTGCACGGCCAGCAAGGCCTGGGTCAGCCGCGCATTGTCGGCGCTGGCGTGTTCCAGCGCGGCGGTCATGCGATTGAAATGCACCGCCAGTTGCCGCGCCTCCGGCAATCCTTGCGTGGGCAGGCGCACCTTGAGCTGGCCGGCGCACACCTGCTGCAACGCCCGCAGCAGCTCATCGAGCAAGCCCATGCCCCGCCGCACGGCCCAACGGATGGTCAACAGGCTGACCATGAGTGCCATCGCGCACAGGCTCAGCAGTTGTTGCAGGGAATCCCAGACTTCGTCGATTTCATCGCGCGGGTCCACGGCGATCTGCACCCGTCGACCATCCGCCAGGTCCAGCACCCTTGTGCCATGGCGGATATCGGCGAACAGCAAGCGGCCGAGCCAGGCGTCCAGCCCTTCCCGCACCGGTAGCGGCGCCTGTTCACCCTCGGCCAACCAGTGCACGCGGACGTGGCGCAGGCTTTGGGTCAGGCGCGGTTGCAGGCTTGCAGAGTCACGCGCGGTCGTTTCGCTCAGGTACTCCACCACCGCTTCGGCCGATTGCAGTTCACGCGCCACATCCTCCAGCGCCTGATGCATCAACAATACAGTGCATGCCAGGGTGACCAGGGCGAAAAAGCCGCAGACCCACAGGTTGATACGCCACAGTGCAGACATGCCTAGCGCCCCGGTGTCGCGGGCATGACGTGCAACGGCACGGGACGCGGGCCGTGGAGCCGGTCGACGCCGATCAGCGTCAGGATCAACAGAAATGGCAGGAGCAGCGCTTTGACGATACGCATAGGTCATCCCCTCCAGAGTCATGGCCGTTGTTGTCCATGCTAAAACCGGTCCAACCGGGTTGAGCTACTACCTTGGTACTGGCCCGTTGGTACTTTCTGCATATTTTCACCGCACCAAAGGCTTCCTATGCTGGCGCTTACGTCATGGAGAGCCTTATGCGCCAGCTTGCCCCCTACGCCCTGATCTACCTGCTGGCGATTGCCTGCGCCGCCGGGCTGGCCACCCAGAGCCAGGCCGCCGATGCGCCCTTGCAGGTGCGGATCGGCTACCTGGGCTATCGCCCCGACCCCGGCCCGTTGCTGTCGAACGTCATCCCCGAGCCCACCGATGCCGGACTGCGCGGCGCCGAACTGGCGATCACCGACAGCAACAGCACCGGACGTTTTCTCAACCACGGCTACAGCCTGGTCAGCGCCAGCGTCGACAGCCCCGAGGCCTTGCTCGAAGCGGCAATGACGCAACACGAACAAGGCCTGCGCCTGTTTGTGGTGAATGCCCCCGCGACCAGCCTGCGCCAATTGAGTGCGGCACTGCCCGACAGCCTGCTGTTCAACGCCGGCAGCCCCGATGACAGTCTGCGCACCACCGATTGCCTGCCGAACGTGCTGCACACCCTGCCGAGCCGGGCGATGCTCGCCGATGCGCTGGCGCAGTTTCTGGTGTTGCGCAAATGGCAGCGGGCGCTGCTGATTGTCGGCCCGACCCCGGAGGATCAAGCCTATGCCGCCGCACTGCGCCGCGCGGCCAGGCGCTTTGGCTTGCAATGGGTGGCGGAAAAACCCTGGAGCTTCGATAACGACCAACGCCGCAGCGCCCAGGCGGATATGCCGCTGTTCACCCAGACCGCCGAGTACGACGTGGTGCTGGTGGCCGATGAGCGCGGCGACTTCGGTGAATACGTGCCCTACCAGACCTGGTACCCGCGCCCGGTCGCCGGCACCCAGGGCCTGACCGCTGTGGGCTGGCACAAAACCGTGGAAACCTACGGCGCCGCACAACTGCAAAAACGCTTCGAAGCCCTCGCCAGACGGTGGATGAACGACCGCGATTTCGCGGCATGGATCGCCGTGCGCAGTATCGCCAGCGCCGTCAGCAAACTGCGCCAGGCCGAACCGATGGCGATCCGTACGCTTGAGATCAGCGACCAGTTGCCGCTCGACGGTTTCAAGGGCCGCAAGCTCAGTTATCGGCCGTGGAACGGGCAGTTGCGCCAGCCGATCCCCATCGTCCAGCCCCGGGCGCTGGTCAGCACATCCCCCCAGGACGGCTTTCTGCACCCCTTCAACGAGATGGACAGCCTGGGCTACGACAAACCCGAGGTCACTTGCCGCTTTCCCTGATCCGATAATCACAACAACAAGGAATCTGCCATGCGCCGCACTCTGCTTTCATGCGCCCTGCTGCTCGCCGCAGGCCATGCCGTCGCCAGCACAGCCTGGGTCTCCAACGAAAAGGACAACAGCCTGAGCCTGATCGACCTGCAGACCCTGCAAGTCACCGACACCCTGCCCGTCGGCCAGCGCCCCCGCGGCCTGCTGCTGTCCCATGACAACAAGCTGTTGTACATCTGCGCCAGTGACTCGGACCGGGTCCAGGTGATGGACGTGGCCACGCGCAAGATCATCAAGGAGTTGCCCTCGGGCAAAGACCCTGAACAATTCGCCCTGCACCCCAATAATCGCTGGTTGTACGTCTCCAACGAAGACGATGCGCTGGTCACGGTGATCGACACCGAGACCTCCAAGGTGCTCGGCCAGATCAACGTCGGTGTCGAGCCCGAAGGCATGGCCGTCAGCCCCGACGGCAAGTGGGCGGTCAACACCAGCGAAACCACCAATATGCTGCACTGGATCGACACCAGCACCCAGACCCTGGCCGACAGCACCCTGGTGGACCAGCGCCCGCGCTTCGTCGAGTTCTCCCCCGATGGCACCCAGCTCTGGGCCTCGGCGGAAATCGGCGGCACCGTGACCATTCTCGATGTGGCCAGCCGCACGGTGCTCAAGACCCTGAACTTCCAGATCAAGGGCGTGCATCCGGACAAGGTGCAGCCGGTCGGCATCAAGCTCAGCGCCGATGGCAAATACGGTTTTGTCGCACTGGGCCCGGCCAATCATGTGGCGGTGATCGATGCCAAGACCTTCGAGGTTCTCGATTACCTGCTCGTGGGTCGACGGGTCTGGCAGATGGCGTTCACCCCGGATCAGAAGCAATTGCTGGCCACCAACGGCGTCAGCGGCGATGTCTCGGTGATCGATGTCGACAGCCTCAAGGTGAGCAAATCGGTGAAGGTCGGGCGCTATCCCTGGGGCGTGGTGGTGACGCCATGAACACCCTTGAAGTCAGCGACCTGAGCTTCGCCTACGGCTCCCGAGAGGCCTTGCGCAAGGTGAATTTCAGCCTGGAACCCGGGCGCTTCGCCGCGCTGCTGGGACCCAACGGCGCGGGCAAGTCGACCCTGATTGCCCTACTGACCCGTCTCTATGATCTGCAGCACGGCGAGATCCGCGTCGGTGGCTGTTCATTGCGCAGCGCGGCACGCCCGGCACTCAGGCAATTGGGCGTGGTGTTCCAGCAAAGCACCCTGGACCTGGACCTCAGCGTCGAGCAGAACCTGCGTTATCACGCCGCATTGCATGGCTTGTCGCGGCGTCAGACCGACCTTCGGGTTGACGCCGAACTGGCCCGCCAGGCCCTGACCGAACGCCGCCGCGAGCGAGTACGCGAACTCAATGGCGGTCATCGTCGCCGGGTGGAAATTGCCCGCGCCCTGTTGCATGAGCCGCGCCTGCTGCTGCTCGATGAAGCCAGCGTCGGCCTCGACCCGGCGAGTCGCCTGGCGCTCAACCAGCACATCCGCAGCCTGTGTCGCGAGGAGCGCATGAGCGTGCTCTGGACCACCCACCTGCTCGACGAAGTGCAGGCCAGCGATGACTTGCTGATCCTGCATCAAGGCCGGCTGGTGGCCAGCGGACAGGCCGATGCCCTGAGCCTGGAACACGGCGGTGACCTCGGCTCGGCCTTCACCCGCCTGACAACCACAGGAGCCATGCAATGACCGCTTACTGGCAATGCTTTAGCGGCATCGTGCTGCGCGAATGGCTGCGCTTTGTGCTGCAACGCACGCGGTTTCTCAGCGCCCTGGTACGGCCCTTGCTGTGGCTGCTGGTGTTCGCTGCCGGTTTCCGCGCAGCGCTGGGGATCGCGATCATCGAGCCCTACGACACCTACATTCCCTATGAGGTCTACATCATCCCGGGCCTGGCCTGCATGATCCTGCTGTTCAACGGCATGCAGGGTTCACTGTCGATGGTCTACGACCGCGAGATGGGCAGCATGCGCGTGCTGCTGACCAGCCCCCTGCCCCGAACCTTTCTGCTGTGCAGCAAACTGCTGGCCACCTCACTGATTTCGCTGTTGCAGGTGTATGCGTTCCTGGCGATTGCCTGGGTCTACGGCGTGCAGCCACCGGCCATGGGGCTGTTGCTGGCATTGCCGGCCCTGCTGCTGGTGGCGTTGATGCTCAGCGCGCTGGGCCTGCTGCTGTCGAACGCGATCCGCCAGCTGGAGAACTTTGCCGGGGTGATGAATTTCGTGATCTTCCCGCTGTTTTTCCTGTCTTCGGCGCTGTATCCGCTGTGGAAGATGCGCGAGGCCAGCGAGTGGTTGTATTGGCTGTGCGCGGTGAATCCGTTTACCCATGCGGTAGAGCTGGTGCGTTTTGCCCTGTATGAACGCTTCAATCCGCTGGCGCTGGCGGTGTGCATGGGGCTGACGCTGCTGTTTGCGTTGCTCGCCGTACTGAGCTTCAACCCGCAGCATGCGGCCCTGCGCAAATCCAGCTGACAACCCTCACTGTAGGAGCCGGCTTGCCGGCTCCTACTTTAGTACTGGTTCTACCTGTCTATCGTCGCATTCCCAACGCCCCCCGACTGGCATGTAATAGGTCCATAACTATAAGGACCTAACCCATGCCGCGTGCCCGACGTTGCCTGTTGCGCCCTGCTCTCGCCGCCCTGTCGCTTGGCCTGCTGCTGAGTACTGCGCAGGCTGACACAACGCTGTTCTCCGCCGATGGCTATCGCATTGGCCTGTACCGCAGCCCGACGCCCGACCAACTGCAAGGCGCAACCCTCATCGACACCCCCGCCCTGCAAGCCCTGCTCAACCAAAGCCCGCGCCCGGTGCTGATCGACGTCTACCGCCGTCAGTGGCTACAAGGGCAATTCATCGAAGACCAGCCCCATGAAAACCTGCCGGGCAGCCATTGGCTGGCCAATACCGGTGACGGCGACCTGACGCCCGCCTGGCAGGATTATTTTTCCCGGAACCTGAAATCACTGACGGGCGGCGACCCGACGCAACCGCTGGTCTTCTATTGCCGCTCCGACTGCTGGTTGAGCTGGAATGCGGTCAAGCGCGCAGCCACCATGGGCTATAAGACTCTGTATTGGTATCGCGATGGCCTGGACGCCTGGCAAGCGGCCAATCTGCCGGTTTCACCTGCCCGGCCCGAACCCTTTCCCTGAGCTTTACGCGTGCGTGTTGTTGCCACACCATAATCAAAATAATGAGGTGAAAGGCCATGTACAAAATCCTGATTGCCGACGATCACCCGCTGTTTCGCGAAGCCATTCACAACGTCATCAGCGACGGTTTTGCCGGCAGCGAAGTGATGGAAACCGCCGACCTGGACAGCGCCCTGGCCCTGACCCAGGAACACGATGACCTGGACCTGATCCTGCTCGACCTGAACATGCCCGGCATGCACGGGCTCAATGGCCTGATCAACTTGCGCAACGAAGCGCCGACCATTCCGGTGGTCATTGTCTCCGCCGAGCAGGACAAACAGATCGTGCTGCAAGCCATCACCTACGGTGCGGTGGGGTTTATCACCAAGTCCTCACCCCGCATCCAGATGACCGATGCCATCCAGCAGATTCTCAATGGCAATGTCTACCTGCCCCCGGACATCATCCGCACCGCCAAAAGCAGCACCCACCGGCGGATGGCAGCACCCACCGGCGGATGAACGATACCCCGAGCTTCCCGCCCGAACTGCTCCAGGCCCTGACCCGCAAGCAACTGCAGGTACTGGAGCGCATGACCAAGGGCGAGTCGAACAAGCAGATTGCCTACACCCTGGAAATCGCCGAGACCACGGTCAAGGCCCACGTATCGGCGATCCTGCGCAAGCTCAACGTTCACAACCGGGTGCAGGCGATCCTGAGTGCCGGGGATATTGATTTCGGGTCTTATCTGCGGCGTTGAGAGAACTGTAGGAGCGAGCATGCTCGCGATGGACGTGAGAACGCCGCGGGGTGTCAGGCACCCAGCGTCATCGTTGACCACCATCGCGAGCATGCTCGCTCCTACAGGGGGGCGCCCTGGCCCAACAAATGACTCATCGCCGTCTTCAGCTTCATCGGCCGCACCGGTTTGTGCATCAGGGTGTGGCCCAGTTCGCGGATCTGCTGCTTGAGCTCATTGCTGTAGTTGGCCGTGATCATCATCGCCGGGACCGGTGATGCGCGCCGGGCATTGATTCTTGCCACCGCGTCGACACCGTTCTGATCGTTGTCCAGGTGGTAGTCGGCGATCAGCAGGTCGGCCTCGGCGTGATAGTTGTCCACTTGCCGCGCCAGGTCTTCCTCCGACAGCGCCGTCACCACCCGACACCCCCATCCTTCCAGCAAGGTGCGCATGCCGGCACAGATGGTCGCGTCGTTGTCCAGCACCCATATCCGCGCACCCCGCAGGCGCTCAAGCATCGGCTCGCTCATCTGCAACGTCGGCGGCGGTTTCGGCGCGGTGGCGCTCAACGGCACTTCGACCGAGAACATCGAGCCCCGGCCCGGCCACGAGCGCACATGAATGGGATGCCCGAGGATGCCGGCAATTTTCTCGACAATCGCCAGGCCCAGGCCCAGACCGCGATCCTGATCGGGTCGCTGCACATCTCCGCGCTTGAACTCCTGGAAAATCTCCTCCAGGCGATGCTCGGCAATGCCCATGCCGCTGTCCCAGACTTCGATCGTCAGGCACTGATGATGCCGCCGGCACCCGAGCACCACGCGACCACTGTAGGTGTAGCGAATCGCATTGCTCAGCAGATTGCGCAGAATCCGCGCCAGCAACTGGATGTCGCTGCGCACCAGTGCCGAACAGCCGATGAAGTGCAGTTGCAGGCCTTCACTGCGCGCCACCTGGGTGTATTCGGCGGCCAGGTTGTCCAGCAGTTCACTGAGGGCGAACGGCGCAATGTCGGCCTTGATCACCCCCGCGTCGAGCTTGGAAATGTCCACCAGCGTGCCGAGCAGGTTCTCCACGTCTTCCAGGGAATTGCTCACGTTGCGCACCAGAATCTCGCTGGACATCGGCTCGCGTCGCTCCAACAAGGCACTGGTAAACAGGCGCGCGGCATTCAACGGTTGCAACAGGTCGTGACTGACGGCGGCGAGAAACTTGGTCTTCGATAAGTTGGCCTGCTCAGCTTCCTGCTTGGCCTCGCGCAAGCGTGACTCGACCTGGCGACGCTCATCGATCTCGCGCAGCAGTTGGTCGTTGAGGGTGGTCAATTCCGCCGTGCGCTCGCGCACCCGCAGCTCCAGGTTCTGATAAGCCTGATGCAGCGCCTCGGCGGTGCGGCGACGTTCGGTGATATCGCGGATCAGCACAAAAATCCCCACCACCTCGCCACTGGCCAGGCGGTTGGGCACATAGGAACGCAGCATGTAGCGCTCCTGGTTGTTGACGTTGGTTTCGGCGAACTCGAACGTCACGCTTTCGCCGGCAAGCGCCCTGGCCACGTAGGACTCCAGCCGCTGGTAGTGCTGTTCGCTGTGCACTTCGCGCAGACTCTGGCCGAGCATCACGCCGCGGGGCCAGCAGTACCACTCTTCGTAGACCTTGTTGGTGAACTCGTAGACCAGATCGGCATTGAGGTAGGCAATCAATGCCGGTACGTGATCGGTGATCAGGCGAATCCAGTGTTCGCTTTCACTCAAGGCCTCGGCGTGCTGGTAGCGTTCGGTAATGTCGGTGAAGGTGTTGACGAAACCGCCTGTGGGCAACGGATGGGTGCGGATTTCCAGGACCCGGCCATCGTACAGGCGCTGTTCGCATTCGCGTATCGGTCGTCCGTTGCCATCGCGACTGGCCGGGGTCAGCAGGTTCAACTCGCTGTCGGCGATCACCTCGGCAAACGGGCGATGGGCCGCCACCGGTGCCAGGCCGCTCAATTCCAGGAAACGCCGGTTCCACAACTCCAGAATGCCCTCGGCGCTGACCATCGCCACCCCTTGGGACAGATTGTCGACCGCCCGTTGCAACAGATGCGACTTCTGCGCCACTGCCTGCTCACGGCGCACGGTTTCGCTGAGTTTGACGTCGGTAATGTCGGTGAACAGAATCACCCGCCCCCCTTCCTGGGTCGGCCGCTCGCTGACTTGCAACCAGCGCCCGTTCTGCAGGCGGTAAAGCAGGTTTTCGTCGGCATGCCCGCGTGGCTCTTCGGTGAACAGGCCGTTGTTCATCATCAACCGCTTGACCTCAGTCAGGCGCATGCCGGCGTTGATCCGCACCCGGCTGTTACTCCAGAACGCCTTGAAGCGACTGTTGAACAGCACGATGCGCTGCTCGGCGTCGAACAGCACGAAGGCGTCGGAAATGCTTTCGATGGCATCGATCAGGTGTTGATGCGCCGTTTCCGCGCGCAAGCGGGCTTCGCTGAGCAAATGATTACCGGCCTTGAGTTCGGCCATGGCCTGGTTCAGGGCATCGGTGCGTTCGCGCACTTGCTCGGCCAGCACCACCGAATGCTGGAATGCCGCGTACGGATCGTTGCCACGGGTCACCCCGGATTCGACCCGTTCGATCAGCGCGCCATTGATGCGCTGCAGCTTATGGTTTTCCAGGCGCAGCCTGGCCAGTTCGGCCTGAAGCTCAGCGATGTCCTGGGGCACGGCCACGGGCAATGGCAACGCCGGTGAAGGTCTGGTTGATGTGCATGCCATTGAACTGTTCTCCATAGGTGTTGAAACCCATCACCCGTTGCTCACGCAAAAACGTGCCGATCTGATCAAGACTGCCGTCGTCTTCGAGTTCCAGACGCCGCAGGAAACAGTCGCAACCGATGGTCAGCAGCAAATCGCCCAGGCGCTCCTGCAACCCCTCGAACAGGCTCTGCAGGTTCGGCAGCATCGGCCCCGGGGTCATGGCGGTCAGGACGATGCCGTTTTCCACGGCGCAGTAGAAACTCAGGCTCAGGTCCGGATGCACCTGCTGGATGGCCCGCACGTAGTACTGCTGGTTGATCCGCACCGCCAACGGATGCGCGGCGAAGACCCGGTGATCGAGCTGCGCCACCGGCACGCCGATATGGCGGGCGTACTCGGCGGCGGCCGGCTCGGCATTGAGTTCGAAGACCCGGCGCAAGGTACTGTCGGCCCCGGTGACCACCAGCTTCTCGGTACGGGGCAGCACGTGGTGGGTGGTGAACACTTCGAAATCCAGCCAGGTATTGACCAGCACCACCACGGCTGCGCCGCTGTGGAACTCGCCATCGAAGTACACATGGGTATGGGTCAGGTAGTTATCGTCGCCGGCCGAGCCGCCGAAATGCGGAATATCGCCCAATGCCGCGCTCAAGGCCGCCAGGACCATTTCTTCGCGGCTGGACAAGCCGTCGAGCAGGGTCAGGGCAAAGCTGTTGCCCTTGATCGGGGCCAGGGTGTTGCTGCGACAGCCGCTGACCAGGCGCTCGACCATTTGCTGGGCGTCGATCAGGCTGAAGTGCTCCATCTGGTCGATCAGCTCGATCGCAATGGAAAAGTGCCGGTGATCGAAACCCACCGCTGTCACGCAATTGCGTCCGTAGCCCAGCGGAGTGATTTCCCCGGCGCTGGTGCAGCCCGCCAGGCGAATGCCACCGAAGCTTTGCTGCAAGGCCTGGCCCAGCACCTGCAAGTCGTACTCGGCGGAACAGAAGAACAGCACGAACCCCAGGTGCGGGTGCAACAACTGTCGCGCCAGTTCCTGCGCGACTTGCCGGGCATCGGTGGCCTGGGACATCGCACTGACGATTCCTTCGTTCTGGACCGGCTGCATCATCGCCTCCCGCAGGTGCGTGTATATGAGGCACGAGTGTATGAAGTCTGAGAGGTGCGACGAATGCTACTTGGGTAGCGGGTAGACGCTTCGATGGGATGAGACGGGGGCGACCCCCGCCGCGATGCGCACGGCCAGGGCCACCTCCCGGGGTTACCAGGTCAGCACCGCCCCCACGGCAAAGGTGTCGGTGTCTTCGTTCTGTGCGTCGGTGTCGTGTCCGTTGATTTCAAACTGGTTGTACTCGGCCACCAGCTTGAGGTTGTCGTTCACGTCATGGAACAACGCGATGCCGCGAGTCTCGTAGTCCGCGCCGCTGCCGACCACGCCGTTGCCATCGTCATTGGTCTTGCCGTAGGACAAGGCCAGGCGGTTCTTGCCCAGTTTGTACGAGCCCTGCATCAGGTAGCCGTCGCTGTCGACGTTGCGCAGGGTCGGCTCGCCGGCATTGTTGGTGAAAAACGGGTTGATGCCCTTGGCCTGGAAACCGGACCCGGTGAGGGACAAGCCGCCCATCTTCGCCTGCACGCCATAACCGACACCCTTGGAGGTGACGGTCTCGACCGTGGAATCGGTGTTGTCCGAGGTCTGGTAGCTGCCGTTGACCCAGCTGTAGATCTTTGCCCCCGCCAGGTCGAATTGATAGGTGACTTCGCTCTCGGTACGCGGGTTTTCCTGATAGGCCTTGCCCGTCGGGCTGCTGTCGTTAGTGTCCACCGGGTCCATGATGCCGACCGCCACGCGCAGACCGTCCATCACCGGGGTGCGATAGGTGATCTGCGAGGTCGGGAACGGGTACGGGTAACCGGTGCCAATGTTGCCGAACGACACCCCGCCACCATCCACCAGCCCCAACGTATCGCTGACCTGACCGTAACCGGCGAGCATTTCGTCGAGCAGGATGTTGGAACGGGCGAACAGCCCGAAATCCTTGCCGATCAGCACTTCGCCCCACTCCGGGTTGGCCACGGTGCCGAAGAACTGTCGCACGTCGATGGCGGTGTCGGTGCCGTTGGTTTCGCTGTCGTTGATGGTGACCCAGAACGAGGCACGGGCGCCGAGCTTGAGATCGTCTACCTGCTTGCCCATGTTGAACCCCAGGTAATTGGGCAAAAAACCCATCTTGACCCGTGACTGCCGACGGTCGTACTGCTCGCCGGCGCGGTCGACATCGCTGTTCACGTAGAAGGCGTTGATGTAGCCGTCGGTGGAGAACGTGGTCTGGTCCTTGTCGTACAGCATGATATCCGCCTCGGCCGCCTGGCTCATGCCAAGGGCAGACAGGCTGGCGATAAAGGCAGGCAGAAAACGATGCGTGACGTTCTTATTGTTGTGCATGGCGCGCTCCGAAACGGGGGACTGAGTGTCGGAGGCGATTATCGAAACCTGACCGGCGGCGCCATACGCTGCCTTGGGGCTGGTTTTCAGGTGCTTTGGAATGGACGACTGTGCGCGAGAACTAAGGCGTACGACCGTTTGTTGGCAGGGCAAGCCACTAAAGTTGTAAAGAACCGCTTTTCGTAGGAGTCGGCTTGCCGGCAAAGGCGCACTTGAAGCCCCCTTCGCCGGCAAGCCGGGCTCCTACAGGTCAAACGCTGGCTTTTATCAGCATGTAGGCGGCGACCACGACGCAGATGCTGGCGAACCCGACCTGCAACGCCCGCGCCGGCACCCGGGCGCAAAGTTTGCGACCGACGATCATGCCGACGATGCTGGAGACGATGAAGGCAATGCCCAAATTATCGATGCGCACTCCGGCATGGAACGCGCCGATCACGCCGATGGCGGAAATCAAGCTGATCACCATCAGCGAGGTGGCGATGATCCCGCGCATCTGCACATCGGTCAGTTGTTTGAACGCCGGGACGATCAGAAAGCCGCCGCCCACCCCCAGTAATCCTGAGACCACACCGGTCACTGCCCCGAGCGCGGCGAGGGTCGCGGTGCATTTGGCGGTCCAGGAAAAACGTCCGGTCTGTTGATCGAGCATGCAGTTCTTCTGGCCCCAGTTGGCGTGACCGTGATCACTCGGACCTTCGTCCTTGCGTTCACGGCGCAACATCCGCCAGGCCACCATGACCATCAACAGGCTGAACAGGATCATCAGGATTTTTTCCGGCAGCTGATGGGCGAAGTAGATGCCCACCGGCGAGAACACCGCACCCAACGCCGCAATCAACAACGCCGCGCGATAACGCACCAGGCCATGGCGCAAGCCATCGATGGCGCCGACCGCTGCCGCACTGCCCACTGCAAACAATGCCACCGGAGCGGCCTGGGTCATGCTCCAGCCCAGTCCCAACACCAGGGCCGGCACCGCAAGGATACCGCCACCGGCACCGGTCAAGCCGAGCACCAACCCCATCACTACGCCAAACAGACTTGCCAGCAACATAGGGAGTTCTCAGTCGACCCTGGACACACGTGTCAGCCACTCACGGCCCTTGAGCATACCGTTCCAGTAGAACCACGGTAGCAGTGTCGCCTTCAGCCACCACGCCGAGCGGCGCGCTGTCGTCGGGTCAAGGGGAAAGGTCGGCAGCAACTTGCCGGCATAACCGAACTCAGCGAGGATCACCTTGCCCTTCTCCACCGTCAGCGGGCAGGAGCCGTAGCCGTCGTACTTCAGCAGCAGTGGCTGTCGCTTGCGCAAAGCCAACAGGTTTTCGGCCACCACCACGATCTGCTTGCGCACCGCTGCGGCGGTTTTTGCATTGCTGGTGCCGCAGATATCACCCAGTGCGAAGACCTCCGGATAACGCGGATGCTGCAGGCTGTGTGGATCGACCTCGCACCAGCCGGCGGCGTCGGCCAGCGGACTGCGGGCGATGAAATCCGGGGCCACCTGAGGCGGCACGACATGCAGCAGGTCAAAGGTCTTTGCCTGGCGGGTGACATTGCCATCGGCATCCTTGACGTCGAACCACGCGGTCTTCGCCGGGCCATCGACCTTGACCAGATTCGAGTTGAACGCCAACCGGGCCTTGTACTTCTCGATGTACTTCATCAGCGGCGGGACAAAGGTCGGCACACCGAACAGTGCCACCCCCGCAAGATTGAATTCGACATCAATGTTGTCCAGCACACCGCTCTTGTTCCAGTGATCGCAGGACAGGTAAAGCGCCTTTTGTGGCGCACCGGCACATTTGATCGGCATGGCCGGCTGGGTGAACAGCACCTTGCCGCCGCGCAATGCCTGCACCTGATCCCAGGTGTAGGTCGCGTGCTCAAAGCTGTAATTGGAGGTCACGCCGTGCTGGCCGAGGGTTTCCTCCAGGCCTTCGATTTTCTCCCAGGCCAGGCGCAGGCCGGGGCAGACGACCAGGTTTTGATAGCTGACCGTGCGCGCGTCTGCGAGGGTGAGTTGGCGCTTGTCGGGATCGATGCCCGTTACGGCAGCCTGCAGCCAATTCGCCCCACGCGGCATCACCGACGCCATCGGCCGCACGGTGCTTTGCACGTTGTAGGCACCGCCGCCGACCAGCGTCCAGGCCGGTTGATAGAAGTGCCGGGCGTTGGGTTCGATCACGGTGATGTTCAGGTGCGGGCTACGCTTGAGCAGGCTGGCGACAAAGCCGATGCCCGCCGTGCCGCCACCGATGACCACGATATCTGCACTGATGGATGGGCCCCAGTGTTGATCGTTCATTGCTTGTTCCTTTTGCTGCACGCAAGGATTGATGCTAGTCCAGACACATAAACCCATGTGTGCGAGCCTGCTCGCGATAGCGGCGGGTCCGCCAACATTTATGCTGAATGTACCGCCGTCATCGCGAGCAGGCTCGCTCCCACAGGTTTGATGTTTTGAATGGCATTTAAGGTTGAACCCAGCTTTTAAGCACGGCCCCGCAATACAGCCCGGACAGGGTTTTCATCACCTGGATAACTTCGTGACTGGCGAGACCGTAAAAAATGTACTTGCCTTCACGACGGGTCGCGACCAATCCCTCATCGCGCAGGATGCCCAACTGCTGGGACAGCGTCGGTTGGCGCACGCCGGTCATTTTCTCCAGCTCGCCTACGTTGCGCTCGCCCTGGGTGAGTTGGCACAGGATCAACAGGCGATCCTCATTGGCCAGGGCCTT
>NZ_MUJK01000023.1 GCF_002906155.1 Pseudomonas laurylsulfativorans | reverse complement strand
GCACGGCGACCATCGCCAATGTCGGCACTCTGGTGATCGCAGCGAACGGGGCTTACACCTTCACCCCGGCCGCCAATTACAACGGCACCGTGCCGACCGTCACCTACACCGTCACCGACGGTTCCGGCACAGACGACACCTCGACCCTGAACATCAGCGTCACCCCGGTTGACGACAGCTTCACCGATGCCAACGAAAGCGTGACCACCGCCGAAGATACCGCCGTCACCGGCAGTGTGTTGACGGGTACCTCAAGCGTCGATGGTCCAGTCAGCGTGGTGAGCTTCACCATCGACGGTGTTGCTGGCACTTTCACCGCCGGCCAGACCGCGACCATCGCCAACGTCGGCACCTTGGTCATTGGTACCAATGGCGCCTATACCTTCACGCCGGCCGCCAATTACAACGGCACCGTGCCGACCGTTACCTACACCGTCACCGACGGTTCCGGTACAGACGACACCTCGACCCTGAACATCAGCGTCACCCCGGTCGACGACAGCTTCACCGACATCAGCGAAAGCGTGACCACCGCCGAAGACACCGCCGTCACCGGCAGCGTGTTGACCGGTACCTCAAGCGTCGATGGTCCAGTCAGCGTGGTGAGTTTCACCATCGACGGTGTTGCTGGCACTTTCACCGCCGGCCAGACCGCGACCATCGCCAACGTCGGCACCTTGGTCATTGGTACCAATGGCGCCTATACCTTCACGCCGGCCGCCAATTACAACGGCACCGTGCCGACCGTCACCTACACCGTCACCGACGGTTCCGGTACAGACGACACTTCGACCCTGAACATCAGCGTTACGCCGGTCGATGACAGCTTCACCGATGCCAACGAAAGCGTGACCACCGCCGAAGACACCGCCATCACTGGCAGCGTCCTCACTGGTACGAGCAGCGTCGACGGCCCGGTCAGCGTGGTGAGCTTCACCATCGACGGTGTTGCTGGCACTTTCACCGCCGGCCAGACCGCGACCATCGCTAACGTCGGCACCTTGGTCATTGGTACCAATGGCGCCTACACCTTCACCCCAGCCGCCAATTACAACGGCACCGTGCCGACCGTCACCTACACCGTCACCGACGGTTCCGGTACAGACGACACCTCGACCCTGAACATCAGCGTCACCCCGGTCGATGACAGCTTCACCGACGCCAACGAAACGGTATCGACCCTGGAAGACACCGCCGTCACCGGCAGTGTGTTGACCGGCACCTCGAGCGTCGATGGCCCGGTCAGCGTGGTGAATTTCACCATCGGTGAAACCACCTACGTCGCTGGCAGCACGGCGACCATCGCTAACGTCGGCACCCTGGTCATCGCAGCGAATGGGGCTTACACCTTCACCCCGGCCGCCAATTACAACGGCACGGTGCCGACCGTTACCTACACCGTCACCGACGGTTCCGGTACAGACGACACTTCGACCCTGAACATCAGCGTTACGCCGGTCGACGACAGCTTCACCGACGCCAACGAAAGCGTGACCACCAACGAAGACACCGCCATCACTGGCAGCGTCCTCACTGGTACGAGCAGCGTCGACGGCCCGGTTAGCGTGGTGAATTTCACCATCGACGGTGTTGCTGGCACTTTCACCGCCGGCCAGACTGCGACCATCGCCAACGTCGGCACCCTGGTGATCGGTGCCAACGGCGCCTACACCTTCACCCCGGCCGCCAATTACAACGGCACGGTGCCGACTGTCACTTACACCGTCACCGACGGCTCCGGTACAGACGACACCTCGACCCTGAACATCAGCGTTACGCCGGTCGATGACAGCTTCACCGACGCCAACGAAAGCGTGACCACCGCTGAAGACACCGCCATCACTGGCAGCGTCCTCACTGGTACGAGCAGCGTCGACGGCCCGGTCAGCGTGGTTAATTTCACCATCGACGGTGTTGCTGGCACTTTCACCGCCGGCCAGACTGCGACCATCGCCAACGTCGGCACCCTGGTGATCGCAGCGAACGGGGCTTACACCTTCACCCCGGCCGCCAACTACAACGGCACGGTGCCGACTGTTACCTACACCGTCACCGATGGTTCCGGTACAGACGACACTTCGACCCTGAACATCAGCGTCACCCCGGTCGACGACAGCTTCACCGACATCAGTGAAAGCGTGACCACCAACGAAGACACCGCCATCACTGGCAGCGTCCTCACTGGTACGAGCAGCGTCGACGGTCCGGTCAGCGTGGTTAATTTCACCATCGACGGTGTTACTGGCACTTTCACCGCCGGCCAGACCGCGACCATTGCTAACGTCGGTACTTTGGTGATCGGCGCCAATGGCGCCTACACCTTCACCCCTGCCGCCAACTACAACGGCACCGTGCCGACCGTTACCTACACCGTCACCGACGGTTCCGATACAGACGACACTTCGACCCTGAACATCAGCGTCACCCCGGTCGACGACAGCTTCACCGACATCAGCGAAAACGTGACCACCGCCGAAGACACCGCCGTCACCGGCAGCGTCCTCACCGGTACGAGCAGCGTCGACGGCCCAGTCAGCGTGGTGAGCTTCACCATCGGTGAAGCCACCTACGTCGCTGGCAGCACGGCCACCATTGCCAACGTCGGCACCCTAGTGATCGCCGCCAATGGCGCCTACACCTTCACCCCGGCTGCCAACTACAACGGCACCGTGCCAACCGTCACCTACACCGTCACCGACGGCTCCGGTACAGACGACACCTCGACCCTGAACATCAGCGTTACGCCGGTCGATGACAGCTTCACCGACATCAGCGAAAACGTGACCACCGCCGAAGACACCGCCGTCACCGGCAGCGTCCTCACCGGCACCTCAAGCGTCGACGGCCCGGTCAGCGTGGTGAACTTCAGCATCGACGGTGTTGCTGGTACTTTCACCGCCGGCCAGACCGCGACCATCGCTAACGTCGGCACCTTGGTGATCGCCGCCAATGGCGCCTATACCTTCACGCCGGCCGCCAACTACAACGGCAGCGTGCCGACCGTCACCTACACCGTCACCGACGGTTCCGGTACAGACGACACTTCGACCCTGAACATCAGCGTCACCCCGGTCGACGACAGCTTCACCGACGCCAGCGAAACGGTCTCGACCCTGGAAGACACCGCCGTGAGCGGCAGCGTCCTCACCGGTACGAGCAGCGTCGACGGCCCGGTCAGCGTGGTTAATTTCAGCATCGACGGTGTTGCTGGCACTTTCACCGCCGGCCAGACTGCGACCATCGCCAACGTCGGCACCCTGGTGATCGCAGCGAACGGGGCTTACACCTTCACCCCGGCCGCCAACTACAACGGCACGGTGCCGACCGTTACCTACACCGTCACCGACGGTTCCGGTACAGACGACACCTCGACCCTGAACATCAGCGTCACCCCGGTCGACGACAGCTTCACCGACATCAGCGAAAGCGTGACTACCGCTGAAGATACCGCCGTGACCGGTAGTGTGTTGACCGGCACCTCGAGCGTTGACGGTCCAGTCAGCGTGGTGAATTTCACCATCGGTGAAACCACCTACGTCGCTGGCAGCACGGCGACCATCGCTAACGTCGGCACCCTGGTGATCGGCGCCAATGGCGCCTATACCTTCACGCCGGCCGCCAACTACAACGGCACCGTGCCGACCGTTACCTACACCGTCACCGACGGTTCGGGCACAGACGACACCTCGACGCTGAACATCAGCGTTACGCCAGTCGATGACAGCTTCACCGACGCCAACGAAACGGTCTCGACTCTGGAAGACACTGCCGTCACCGGCAGTGTGTTGACCGGCACCACGAGCGTCGATGGTCCAGTCAGCGTTGTGAGCTTCACCATCGACGGTGTTGCTGGCACTTTCACCGCCAGCCAGACCGCGACCATCGCTAACGTCGGCACATTGGTCATTGGTACCAACGGCGCCTACACCTTCACCCCGGCCGCCAACTACAACGGCACCGTGCCGACCGTCACCTACACCGTCACCGACGGTTCCGGTACAGACGACACTTCGACCCTGAACATCAGCGTCACCCCGGTCGACGACAGCTTCACCGACATCAGCGAAAACGTGACCACCGCCGAAGACACCGCCGTCACCGGCAGCGTCCTCACCGGTACGAGCAGCGTCGACGGCCCAGTCAGCGTGGTGAGCTTCACCATCGGTGAAGCCACCTACGTCGCTGGCAGCACGGCCACCATTGCCAACGTCGGCACCCTGGTCATCGGCGCCAACGGCGCCTATACCTTCACGCCTGCCGCCAATTACAACGGCACCGTGCCAACCGTCACCTACACCGTCACCGACGGCTCGGGGTCTAACGACACCTCGACCCTGAACATCAGCGTCACGCCGGTCGATGACCCGAGCGTTCTGGTCGCGGATACCAAGGCCGTCGATGAAGACCACGTTGCAACCGGCAACGTGCTTGGCAATGACAGCGATGTCGATAACGCTCTGAGTGTCGCGACATTCACCATACAAGGCGTCCCCGGTTCCTTTACCGCAGGTCAAGTCGCGACTATCAGCGGCGTCGGTACTGTGACTATCGCCACCAACGGCGATTACAGTTTTACCCCTGCTGCAAACTGGAACGGCACCGTTCCACAGATCAGCTACACAACCAATACCCATTCCACCAGCACGCTGGACATTACGGTCAACCCGGTCAACGACGCTCCGACCGTTAATTCCACCTCGGCCAGGGGCGATGAAGATCATGTGATCGCCGTGCAGCTCGGCGGTAGTGACATTGACGGCAGCGTCCACCACTTCACCCTGACCAGCCTGCCGGCCAATGGCAAATTTTACGCAGACGCCGCCGGGACCATCGAGCTGACCAGCAGCAGCGTGATCTCCGCGACTGCCAATGGCGCAACGGTTTACTTCAAGCCCACCGGCGACTGGAGTGGCACCACCAGCTTCACCTACAGCTCGACCGACAACGGGGGCCTGCCTTCTGCTACTTCGGCGACCGGCACCATCGTCGTCGCGCCAGTGACCGATACCCCGAGCCTGTCGCTGACCGGTGGCGGTACGGTTGCCTCGACCGACTTCCAGGAAGTCGCTGTGAGCGGTTCGACCATCGACCTCGATGTCAGCAAGATCGGCAACGGCGCCTGGCACACTGACAACCGCGGGGGCGCGGTCGAAATCGGTAAGGCCAGCGTTTACGGTGCCGGCGGCGATAACCAGGTCATCGAACTTGAGCGCAATACCGGTGATGCGAGCAACCTCTACACCACTATCGATGCGAAGTCCGGCACCACCTATAACGTGTCGCTCGACTATGCACCGCGTGCCGGCGTAGATAATTCGCTTATCAACGTGTACTGGGGCGGCAAGCTCATTGGCACCCTGAACACCTCGACCACGGGCATGCAGCACTACAGCTTCGACGTTCCGGTCACTGCCGATGGCAACCAGAAACTCGAATTCCGCGCCGGGGACAGCAACAGTCTGGGCGGCGTGCTGGACAACATCAATGTCACTCAGGTGCTCAACTCGGGCCTTGAAGACAACGCGATCCTGTTGTCCACCATCCAGGCCCACACCAATGACGCCGACGGTTCGGAAACGCTCACTGTCACACTGAGCGGCTTGCCGGCGGGCTCCATGCTCACCGATGGCAGCCACACCTTCAATGCTGCCAACGGCTCGACGTCGGTGGACATTACGGGTTGGAACCTGTCCACGCTCAAGCTGACACCGCCGACGAACTTCAATGGCGACATTCCCCTGACCGTTACGGCCACCGCCAAAGACGGCGATGCCCCAAGCGCAAGCACCTCGCTGCCACTGGTGGTGCACGTTGCGGCCGTCGATGACGCAAGCGTGCTGCAGGCGGACAAAATCACCGTCGAAGAAGATCACAACGCGATCGGCAACGTGCTGACCAACGACCACGATGTCGATAATGTCCTGAGCGTCGCAAGCTTCAGCGTGAACGGGGTCAACGGCAGCTTCACGGCGGGCCAGACCGCAACCATCACCGGTGTCGGTACGCTGATCATCGCCAGCAACGGTGACTACACCTTCAAGCCGGCTGCCGACTGGAATGGCAACGTTCCACAGGTGACGTACACCACCAATACTGGCTCGAGCAGTACGCTGAACATCAGCGTTACGCCGGTCAACGACAACTTCACCGACGCCAACGAAACGGTCTCGACCCTGGAAGATACCGCCGTCACCGGTAGTGTGTTGACCGGCACCTCGAGCGTTGACGGTCCGGTCAGCGTGGTTAACTTCACCATCGGTGAAACGACCTACGTCGCTGGCAGCACGGCCAACATTGCTAACGTCGGTACCCTGGTCATTGGTGCCAACGGGTCTTACACCTTCACCCCGGTCGCCAACTATAACGGCACGGTGCCGACTGTTACCTACACCGTCACCGACGGTTCCGGCACAGACGACACGTCGACCCTGAACATCAGCGTTACGCCGGTCAACGACAACTTCACCGACGCCAGCGAAACGGTCTCCACCCTGGAAGACACCGCCTTGACCGGCAGTGTCCTCAGCGGCACGAGCAGCGTTGACGGCCCGGTCAGCGTGGTCAACTTCACCATCGGTGCGACCACTTACACCGCCGGCAGCACGGCGACCATCGCCAATGTCGGCACCCTGGTGATCGCGGCGAACGGGGCTTACACCTTCACCCCGGCCGCCAACTACAACGGCACGGTGCCGACTGTCACCTACACCGTCACCGACGGTTCGGGACCTAACGACACCTCGACCCTGAACATCAGCGTTACGCCGGTCGACGACAGCTTCACCGACGCCAACGAAACGGTCTCGACCCTGGAAGACACCGCCTTGACCGGCAGTGTCCTTACCGGCACGAGCAGCGTTGACGGCCCGGTCAGCGTGGTCAACTTCACCATCGACGGTGTTACTGGCACTTTCAACGCTGGCACCACGGCGACCATCGCCAATGTCGGCACCCTGGTGATCGCGGCGAATGGTGCTTACACCTTCACCCCGGCCGCCAACTACAACGGCACGGTGCCGACCGTCACCTACACCGTCACCGACGGCTCGGGACCGAACGACACCTCGACCCTGAATATCAGCGTCACGCCAGTCAACGACAACTTCTCCGACGCCAACGAAACGGTCTCGACCCTGGAAGACACTGCCCTCACCGGCAGCGTCCTCAGCGGCACCTCGAGCGTCGACGGCCCGGTCAGTGTGGTCAACTTCACCATCGGTGATACCACTTACACCGCTGGCCAGACCGCGACCATCGCCAACGTCGGCACCCTGGTGATCACCGCGAATGGGGCCTACACCTTCACCCCTGCCGCCAACTACAACGGCACGGTGCCGACGGTTACCTACACCGTCACCGATGGTTCCGGCACAGACGACACGTCGACCCTGAACATCAGCGTCACGCCGGTCAACGACAACTTCACCGATGCCAGCGAAAGTGTGACCACCAACGAAGACACCGCCCTCACCGGCAGTGTCCTCAGCGGCACCTCGAGCGTTGACGGCCCGGTCAGCGTGGTGAGCTTCACCATCGACGGTGTTACTGGCACTTTCAACGCCGGCCAGACCGCGACCATCGCTAATGTCGGCACTCTGGTGATCGGCGCCAATGGCGCCTACACCTTCACCCCGGCCGCCAACTACAACGGCACAGTGCCAACCGTCACCTACACCGTCACCGACGGTTCGGGACCGAACGACACCTCGACCCTGAACATCAGCGTCACGCCGGTCAACGACAACTTCACCGACGCCAACGAAACGGTCTCGACCCTGGAAGATACCGCCTTGACCGGCAGCGTCCTCACGGGCACCTCGAGCGTTGACGGTCCGGTCAGCGTGGTTAACTTCACCATCGGTGATACCACTTACACCGCTGGCCAGACCGCGACCATCGCCAACGTCGGCACCCTGGTGATCACCGCGAATGGGGCCTACACCTTCACCCCTGCCGCCAACTACAACGGCACGGTGCCAACCGTCACTTACACCGTCACCGACGGCTTGGGACCTAACGACACCTCGACCCTGAACATCAGCGTTACGCCGGTCAACGACAACTTCACCGACGCCAGCGAAACGGTCTCGACCCTGGAAGACACCGCCTTGACCGGCAGTGTCCTTACCGGCACGAGCAGCGTTGACGGGCCGGTCAGTGTGGTCAACTTCACCATCGGTGCGACCACTTACACCGCCGGCACCACGGCGACCATCGCCAATGTCGGCACTCTGGTGATCTTGGCGAACGGTGCTTACACCTTCACCCCGGCCGCCAACTACAACGGCACGGTGCCGACTGTTACCTACACCGTCACCGACGGTTCCGGCACAGACGACACCTCGACCCTGAACATCAGCGTTACGCCGGTCGACGACAGCTTCACCGACGCCAACGAAACGGTCTCGACCCTGGAGGACACCGCCGTCACCGGTAGTGTGTTGACCGGCACCTCGAGCGTCGACGGCCCAGTCAGCGTGGTGAGTTTCACCATCGACGGTGTTACGGGTACTTTCAACGCCGGCCAGACCGCGACCATCGCTAACGTCGGCACCTTGGTCATTGGTGCCAACGGTGCTTATACCTTTACACCGGCCGCCAACTACAACGGCACGGTGCCAACCGTCACTTACACCGTCACCGATGGTTCCGGTACAGACGACACGTCGACCCTGAACATCAGCGTTACGCCGGTCAACGACAACTTCACCGACGCCAGCGAAACGGTCTCCACCCTGGAAGATACTGCCCTCACCGGCACTGTTCTTTCCGGCACGAGCAGCGTTGACGGCCAGGTCAGCGTGGTCAACTTCACCATCGGTGCGACCACTTACACCGCCGGCACCACGGCGACCATCGCTAATGTCGGCACCTTGGTGATCGCCGCGAACGGGTCTTACACCTTCACCCCGGTCGCCAACTACAACGGCACGGTGCCGACTGTCACCTACACCGTCACTGACGGTTCTGGACCGAACGACACCTCGACCCTGAACATCAGCGTCACGCCGGTCGATGACAGCTTCACCGACGCCAACGAAACGGTCTCGACTCTGGAAGACACCGCCTTGACCGGCAGCGTCCTTACCGGCACGAGCAGCGTCGACGGCCCGGTCAGCGTGGTCAGCTTCACCATCGAAGGTGTTACTGGCACTTTCACCGCTGGCCAGACCGCAACCATCGCCAACGTCGGCACCCTGGTGATCGGCGCCAACGGCGCCTATACCTTCACCCCGGCCGCCAACTACAACGGCACGGTGCCGACCGTCACCTACACCGTCACCGACGGTTCGGGACCGAACGACACCTCGACCCTGAATATCAGCGTCACGCCGGTCAACGACAACTTCACCGACGCCAACGAAACGGTCTCGACCCTGGAAGACACCGCCTTGACCGGCAGCGTCCTCACTGGCACCTCGAGCGTTGATGGTCCGGTCAGCGTGGTTAACTTCACCATCGGTGAAACGACCTACGTCGCTGGCAGCACGGCCAACATTGCTAACGTCGGTACCTTGGTCATTGGTGCCAACGGTGCTTATACCTTCACCCCGGCCGCCAACTACAACGGCAGCGTGCCGACCGTTACCTACACCGTCACCGACGGCTCCGGTACAGACGACACTTCGACCCTGAATATCAGCGTCACGCCGGTCGACGACAGCTTCACCGACGCCAACGAAACGGTCTCGACCCTGGAAGATACTGCCCTGACCGGCAGCGTCCTCACTGGCACCTCGAGCGTTGACGGCCCGGTCAGCGTGGTGAGCTTCACCATCGACGGTGTTACTGGCACTTTCAACGCCGGCCAGACCGCGACCATCGCCAACGTCGGCACCCTGGTGATCGCGGCGAATGGTGCATACACCTTCACCCCGGCCGCCAACTACAACGGCACGGTGCCAACCGTCACCTACACCGTCACCGACGGCTCGGGACCGAACGACACCTCGACCCTGAATATCAGCGTCACGCCAGTCAACGACAACTTCTCCGACGCCAACGAAACGGTCTCGACCCTGGAAGACACCGCCTTGACCGGCAGCGTCCTCACCGGTACCTCGAGCGTCGACGGCCCGGTCAGTGTGGTCAACTTCACCATCGGTGATACCACCTACTCCGCCGGCAGCACGGCGACCATCGCTAACGTCGGCACCCTGGTGATCGGCGCGAACGGGGCGTACACCTTCACACCGGCCGCCAACTACAACGGCACGGTGCCGACTGTCACCTACACCGTCACCGATGGTTCCGGTACAGACGACACTTCGACGCTGAATATCAGCGTTACGCCGGTCAACGACAACTTCACCGACGCCAACGAAACGGTCTCGACCCTGGAAGACACCGCCCTCACCGGCAGCGTCCTCAGCGGCACGAGCAGCGTCGACGGGCCGGTCAGCGTGGTCAACTTCACCATCGAAGGTGTTACTGGCACTTTCACCGCTGGCCAGACCGCGACCATCGCCAACGTCGGCACCCTGGTGATCGGCGCCAATGGCGCCTACACCTTCACCCCGGCCGCCAACTACAACGGCACGGTGCCGACGGTTACCTACACCGTCACCGATGGTTCTGGTACAGACGACACGTCGACCCTGAACATCAGCGTTACGCCGGTCAACGACAACTTCACCGACGCCAACGAAACGGTCTCGACCCTGGAAGACACCGCCTTGACCGGCAGTGTCCTTACCGGCACGAGCAGCGTTGACGGCCCGGTCAGCGTGGTCAACTTCACCATCGGTGCGACCACTTACACCGCCGGCACAACGGCGACCATCGCCAATGTCGGCACCCTGGTGATCTTGGCGAACGGTGCCTACACCTTCACCCCGGCCGCCAACTACAACGGCACGGTGCCGACTGTTACCTACACCGTCACCGACGGTTCCGGCACAGACGACACCTCGACCCTGAACATCAGCGTCACGCCGGTCGACGACAGCTTCACCGACGCCAACGAAACGGTCTCGACTCTGGAAGATACTGCCCTCACCGGCAGTGTACTTTCCGGCACGAGCAGCGTTGACGGCCCGGTCAGCGTGGTCAACTTCACCATCGGTGCGACCACTTACACCGCCGGCACCACGGCGACCATCGCTAATGTCGGCACCTTGGTGATCGCAGCGAACGGGGCCTACACCTTCACCCCGGCCGCCAACTACAACGGCACCGTGCCGACTGTCACCTACACCGTCACCGACGGTTCGGGACCTAACGACACCTCGACCCTGAACATCAGCGTCACGCCGGTCGATGACAGCTTCACCGACGCCAACGAAACGGTCTCCACCCTGGAAGACACCGCCTTGACCGGCAGTGTCCTTACCGGCACGAGCAGCGTTGACGGCCCGGTCAGCGTGGTCAACTTCACCATCGGTGATACCACTTACACCGCCGGCACAACGGCGACCATCGCCAATGTCGGCACCTTGGTGATCGCGGCGAACGGGGCCTACACCTTCACCCCGGCCGCCAACTACAACGGCACGGTGCCAACCGTCACCTACACCGTCACCGACGGTCTAGGACCTAACGACACCTCGACCCTGAACATCAGCGTTACGCCGGTCGACGACAGCTTCACCGACGCCAACGAAACGGTCTCCACCCTGGAAGACACCGCCTTGACCGGCAGCGTCCTTAGCGGCACAAGCAGCGTTGACGGCCCGGTCAGCGTGGTCAACTTCACCATCGACGGTGTTACTGGCACTTTCACCGCCGGCCAGACCGCGACCATCGCCAACGTCGGCACCCTGGTGATCGCAGCCAGCGGGGCCTACACCTTCACCCCGGCCGCCAACTACAACGGCACGGTGCCAACCGTCACCTACACCGTCACCGACGGTTCAGGACCGAACGACACCTCGACCCTGAACATCAGTGTTACGCCGGTTAACGACAACTTCACCGACGCCAGTGAAACGGTCTCGACCCTGGAAGACACTGCCCTCACCGGCAGCGTCCTCACCGGCACGAGCAGCGTTGACGGGCCGGTCAGTGTGGTCAACTTCACCATCGGTACGACCACTTACACCGCCGGCAGCACGGCGACCATCGCCAATGTCGGTACGCTGGTAATCGCAGCGAACGGGGCCTACACCTTCACCCCGGCCGCCAACTACAACGGCACGGTGCCGACCGTTACCTACACCGTCACCGACGGTCTGGGACCCAACGTCACCTCGCCCCTCAATATCAGCGTCACGCCGGTCGATGACCCGAGTGTGCTGGCCGCTGATCTCAAAACCACCCTTGAGGACAAGATCGCCGCCGGTAACGTTCTGACCAATGACCGCGATGTGGACAACGTTCTCAGCGTGACCAAGTTCACTATTGGTGGCATCGAGTACACCGCTGGGGGAACTGCCACCATCGCGAACGTGGGCAAGCTGACTCTCGGTGCCAACGGTGATTACAGCTTTACCCCTGCCGACAATTGGAGTGGCAAGGTTCCGACGGTGACCTACACCACCAATACCGGTTCAAGCACCACGCTGGACATCAGTGTGACCGCGGTTGCGGATACACCGATCGTGTCCGCCACCACGACTCAGGTGGCCGAGAACAGCAGCATCGCGTTGGGCTTGAAGGTAACGTCAGTGGACACTGATGGCTCTGAAACCCAGACCATTACCTCGATCGGCGGCATCCCGGCGGGTGCGACCCTGACCGATGGCACGCACACCTTTATCGGCACAACCGGTAACGGCGTCGTCGACCTCAGCGGGTGGGATGTGAGCAAGTTGAGCTACACCCCGGCACCGTACGCCACCGGTACCAACACGCTGACAGTCACCGCAGTCTCGACCGAGAGCCAGGGTGATTCGGCCAGCAATACGACGCAGATTCCGATCACGATTAATCCAGCGGTCTATAACCCGATCACTGGTACCTCAGGCAATGACAATGTCACCGGCACCGATGGCAATGACATCGTGGTGGCGGATATCGGTGGGCTGACGGTCGTACCGGGTCAGAACTACAACATCGCGTTCATGGTCGACAGCTCGGGCAGTATGGGCGATGCCTCCATGGCGTCGGCGAAGAAGTCTCTGGAAGCGGTATTTACCTCGCTGATCGCCAGTGCGACTTCGAAAGACGCGAATCCGGGCGTTGTGAAAGTGTTCCTCGTGGACTTTGACACGACGGTTAAACAATCGATTTCGATCGACTTGTCCAGCAAGGATGCTCTGGCGAACTTGAAGTCGATTCTCGACAGCATGAAATCGGGTGGATACACCAACTACGAGGATGTGTTCAAGACCACCGCCAACTGGTTCTACAGCCCTGATGCGAAGAGCAACACTAACGCGATAAATCTCACCTACTTCATTACCGACGGTGAACCAACCGCTTACACCAGTAATGAACAGACCAACCCGGTCGTCGTCGACTACAAGTCGAACGGCGGCACGGACCTGACTCTGGACAGCCTGATGAAGGCGGGTGACTACAAGCCTGGCTATGCGTTCTCCAAAGTGATCGACGGTGTCTCACGGTTGTTGGTCGATGCCAATGGCGCCGTTTACAAATGGACTGTGGACAAGAACGTCTGGACCTCTTCCAAGATCAATGGCGTAACACTTCATGCGCAAGGTGACGGTACTTATGAGCTGTCGACCAACGATGGCGATGGTTACGTCGACAGAACCAGTGCCAACAATGCCGCGGCGGCATTTGCCATGCTGGCGGCTGCCCACTCCACCGTGCAAGCCATCGGCCTGAACAACGACGTGAAGGAAAGCGATCTGGCGCCGTACAACACCACCGACGGCAAGCCGCTGGCCAACATCAACCCATCGGATCTGGCCAACGCGATTCTGGGCCATAGCGAGGCCACGCTGCCGGGCAAAGACACCGTCAACAGTGGTGATGGCAACGACATCATCTTCGGCGATCTGGTGAGCTTCAATAGCGTCACCGGCGAGGGTTACACCTCGCTGCAGGCTTTCGTGGGTCTGCAAACCGGGGTCGAAACCAACCAGGTCACACCAAGTAACGTGCACCAGTACATCACCGAGCACTACAGCGTGTTCGATGTGTCTGGCGCTCAAGATGGTGCCGATACGCTGCTGGGGGGTGCCGGCAATGACATCATCTTTGGCCAGGGTGGCGACGACAAACTCTACGGTGGCAGCGGCAATGACATCCTGCTCGGCGGTACCGGAAATGACTTGCTGGACGGTGGCGACGGCAATGACCTTCTCCTGGGCGGAAAGGGCAATGACACCCTGACTGGCGGTTTGGGTGGCGACACCTTCGTCTGGAAAGCGGGCGACACCGGCAACGACGTGATCAAGGACTTCAAGGCCAGCGAAGGTGACCGGATCGACCTGCGCGATCTGTTGCAGGGTGAAACCGGCAGCACCATCGACAACTTCCTGAAGATCTCCACGGTCGATGGCGTGTCGTCGCTGCAAGTCAGCACAACCGGCCAATTCAACTCGGGTAATGCGGCCGCCGCCACACCGGACGTGACGATCAAACTGGAAGGCAACAACTGGTCGAGCGCCAACCTGCACAACCTGATTGCCGGTAGCGACCCGACCATCAAGATCGATCACAACAACAGCTGATGCAGGAAAACGGCCGCCCTTATGGGGCGGCCGTCACGTTTGCGTCCACTGCCCGGTGACGATTTCGTCGCCGCGCCACATACTGGCGCGCAGTTGACCTATGCTGCTGACAGCACGACGCTGGTTCAATTCCGAGGGATGCTCAATGTTTTACGTGCAACGCGATGCGCAGGGCCTGTTGATACGCGTGGAACCCGCCGCCTACGCCGAGGCCACGGAAACGCTGCCGGCCGACCATCATGAAATCCAGACCTGGTTTGCCAACGCGGCAGTGGAGAACAGCCTCAAACAGCTCAAGCAGAGCGACTTTGAAATGATTCGGGTACTCGATGACCTGATTCAGGTGCTGACCCAGAAAGGCGTGATCCGTGTCACCGACCTGCCACCGGCGGCCCAGGCCAAACTGATGGACCGGAACCAGGCGCGTGAGGCGTTAGGTGGGTTGAGTCAATTGATCGATGAGAATGAAAGCGGGTTGATCTGATCATCGATCTTTAGTGGCTGTTCCAGCCTTCATCGCGGGCTTGCCCGCGATGAAGGCGTCACTGACAACCCGGCGCCAAGCGTTACTTCCAGGGCTTGGGCTCGCCGAACAGCTGGCCCTGCACACCGTATAGCCCCATCTCGCGAATCACCGCCAACTCACCCTCCGTCTCGACCCGCTCGGCAATCAGCGGTAAGTCAATGCTGTGCGCCGCTCGCTGGATCGCCTCGATGAACAGGCGCTTGTCACTCTCCAGATCAATCGAGCGAATGTAGCTGCCGTCGATCTTCAGGTACGCCAGCCCCAGCCGTGCCAGGTTGCCGATCATGCTGAAGCGTCCGCCAAAACGTTGTAGGCTCAGGGAGAAGCCGAGTTCGCGCAAGCGCCGGGTCAGCTGCTCCAGCACTGCCTGGTCAGGCAGTTGCTCTTCGCCAATCTCCAGAGTCAGACGCGGGCCGAGGTTGGAGTGCGCGCGCAGTATTTCGAAGATTTTGTTTTGCGCCTGCGGGTCGCCCAAGGTGGCCGACGACAGATTCAGCGCCAGCGACTCTTCATGTCCGCTCATTTGCTCCAACACCCGCTCGAGCATCAGCCGATCCAGGCGCGCAGTCCAGCCGAAGCGCTCCAGCCAAGGCAGAAAGCGCCCGGCGGGGATGGTCTGGCCGTGTTCATCGAGCAGTCGCGACAGCACTTTGTAATGCAGCACCAATTGCGTGTCCTGAGCGGCCACGACCGGTTGGAAATACAGCTCGAAACGTTGCTGAGTCAGCGCCTGGTCGAGCATGAGGTGCCAGGCGTGGTGATCGTCGCCGACACTGGCCGCGAGGCTGTGTTCGATACAGGCCCAGTTCTTTTCGCCCTGGCCTTCGGCCTGCGCCAGCGCCTGATCGCCGAGGCTGAGCACGGCTTGCGGTGAGTCGCCGTGAGCAAAGGGAGCCAGACCGATAGACGCCACGGCTGCCACATCGGTGGCACCGGTAGCGTGAAGACTGGCCAAGGCACTGTCGAGGTTCTGTGCCAGTTGCAACGCTTCTTCGCGCACCAGTCCCGGCGCGAGTACGGCAAATTCGCCACCGCGGATCCGGGTCACCAGGTTCTGGGTTTCCGGGTATTTGGCGCACTCGCGAGACAGTTGCTCACCGACGGCCTTGAGCACTTCATCAGTGCGCTGGCCACCTATACGCTGGTTGAGGCCGGCCAGATCCTTGACCCGCAACAGCAGCAGGTAACCGGAACTGGCCTGCTCCGGGTTGCTCACCCGCGCGTTCAGTTGCATCTCGAAATATCGGCGGTTGGCCAACCCGGTCAACGAATCCTGATAGGACTCGACCCGCAGTTTTTCACTGCGCTCGGCCTGCTCCTGGAACAGCGCCTTGAGCTTCTCGACCATCTGGTTCATGGCCTGCACGACCCGACGAAGCTCGGGAGTGCGCGGCAGCTGCGGCAGGCTGAGGAACTCCCGCCGGGCGATGGCGTGAGATTGCTGGACCATGTAATCCAGCGGTCTCAATTGCTGACGCAGCAACAGCGCGCCGAGTACCGCGCTGACTGCGCCGCATAGCAGCAACCAGCCCAGGCTGCCCAACGCGCTTTGCCACAACTTGGCCAGCGCAAACATCGGGTGGCTGACTACCTCGACCCGGGCCGCCTGCTCCCAGCCGCGGCTGACGATCGCATCACCGCCGGCGGGCTCCAGGCCGATCAGTTTGACGAACCAGTCCGGAACGTTGTTGACCGCCGGAATGCCCGTGCGCTCGACCAGGGTCTGGTCAGTCTTCACATCGACCACGCGAATGCTCGCGTAGTAACCGCTGTCGAAGATCGAGCTGACCAGTAACTCCACCATCGCCGGGTCGTCGATATTGGGTGTCAGAGAAAGCGCCAGCGCCGTCGCGGCGTCCTGGGCATGGGAGCGCAACTGGTTGACGTATTGAGTGCGCGAGCTCTCCAGACTGACCATGAAACTGCCGGTGAAGGCGACCACCAGGAACAGACAGATAGCAATCAACAGCTGTTTGAACAAAGACATCTGAGCACGTGCTCCTAGTTAGTCGTCTCGACCGGGAATCCTTCGGCCTGCATTTTTTTCAACACATCCTGCCAGCGCGACAGACGTTTGGTATCGCCGACCTTTTTGTTGCCCTTGGCACCCGGCAACCACAATCCCTCTGCATTGAAAGAGTAGACCGGCAGCAAATCCTTTCGTTGGCTGGCCGGCTTGATTGCATCAATCAGGCTGTCGAGTACCAGCGGCTCGGCTTCCGGACTCGAGTAGTAGGTCAACACCATGTGCGCGCGGTTCTGGGTCAGTGCCTTGACGTAGGTGATACGCAGCTTTTCACTGGCTACACCGAGGTGACGCAGGCTGAAGTACTTGGCAATAGCGTAGTCTTCACAGTCGCCGGCGCCTTTCCAGAGAGCTTCGATCGGGGTTTCCCAGTAATCGACTTCATGCCACAGATCGATGTCTTCAACGTATCGCAGCTGTTTGTTGAAGAAGCGATTGACCACGTTGAGCTGTTCCACCTCGCCGATCTGCTTCTGGCTGGCCAGCAAGTATTGCCAATCATCAATGCGCTGCTGACCTTCTCCCAAAGGCCCGTACAATGACTGCGCCCGCCGGCTGATCAGGGAAAAGTCCCAATCGGCACTCAAGCTGCCCAGCATCACGCCAGCCAGCAGCAATGCGCTGCACAGGCAGCGTAAAATCCGGGGGATCGTTAAACATGCCGCCAATGCGAGGCATCCTGGGTAGGCAGGAGGGAGTCGTTCGAATGGTGAAGGTTAGACCGGAAAAAGACAATGGCACGGTGAGATCACTGGCGGCGCGCTAAACTGCAAAAAAGGCACTCGTTCACTTGTTTGACAAGCCGTCAGGCAGTTACTAGTGTCATTTGGATCCAAAAAAAATCCATCATTCAGGGTGCGTTTAGTGACACAAAAGCCCAACCCTCTCAGCAGTATCAAGGTCAACGGGCCAATTCCCGCACATCTGGCACGCTCGGTGATCGAAGAAACCCTGCGCTCGGCGATACTCGACGGGCGTATTCCCTGCGGTGCAGCCCTGCGCCAGCAAGACCTCGCCGACCTGTTCGGCGTCAGTCGCATGCCCGTACGCGAAGCCTTGCGCCAGCTCGAAGCACAATCGTTGCTCAACGTGGTTGCGCATAAGGGAGCCGTGGTCGCGCCGCTGGTCCAAGGCGACGCCGTGGAAACCTACGCGCTGCGCATCCTGCTGGAATCCGAAGCTTTGCGTCTCTCGGTGCCACTGCTCCAGGACGAAGACCTCGAACAGGCTGCCCGTTACATCGACGAACTCGAAACGCAAAGCGACTACACCGAAATCGGCCGCCTCAACCGCCTGTTCCACATGGCGCTCTATAGCCGGGCACCCAATCGCCGGCTGTTGAAACTGGTCGAAGACGGCCTGAACGAGGAAGAACGGTTCCTGCGTTTCAACCTGGAAGCCATGGGCCTGGGCAAACTGTCCCAGGCTGATCACCAGGCACTGTTGCGGGCAGCTGAAGACCGGGACGCCGAACGCTCCGTAAAGTTGCTCGAACATCACCTGAACCGCGGGGTCGAGGTCATTACGCGCTACCTTAATGGCCCTGAAGTCCAGGCCAAAAACACGCCGAAGTAACCCGCAGCGGCAAGTCCGGGGGCGCACCGCAGGGTTCGACCGCTCCATCCCGGCCTTTTCAGTACCCCTGAAACGACAAAACCCCTGTCTGCGTTAGCAGACAGGGGTTTCGGAATTCAATCTTGACGATGACCTACTCTCACATGGGGAAACCCCACACTACCATCGGCGATGCATCGTTTCACTGCTGAGTTCGGGATGGGATCAGGTGGTTCCAACGCTCTATGGTCGTCAAGAAATTCTGTGACCAGCCCGTTAGAAATTTAACGTGCCAGTGAAAACTGGTGACTTCTACTAAAACAAAACCCCTACCTGCATACGCAGATAGGGGTTTTGGAATTTAATCTTGACGATGACCTACTCTCACATGGGGAAACCCCACACTACCATCGGCGATGCATCGTTTCACTGCTGAGTTCGGGATGGGATCAGGTGGTTCCAACGCTCTATGGTCGTCAAGAAAT
>NZ_MUJK01000022.1 GCF_002906155.1 Pseudomonas laurylsulfativorans | reverse complement strand
AGCACCCACACGAATTGCTTGATTCAGTTGTTAAAGAGCGGTTGGTTAAGATCTTTCGTCTCAACCGAGGCGCGCATTCTACAGCAGCCTCATTTGCTGTCAAGTGATTATTTTCAGAAGTTTTCAAGGAATCCTTAACAACTTCAACCACTTAACCCGTAACCAGCAGCAAACTGCTCGTTAGCGGGAGGCGAATAATACAGCATTGAAATGCGTGGTCAACCCCTGTCTAAAAATTCTTTGCCCTTATTAAGGAGCCCAGGCTGCAACTATGAAAACCTCCTAGATCCTTACAAAGCATCGGGGCAGCAAAGAACCCAGACCACGTCGTCACCTTCTCTCTATACCCACCTCCTGGAAAACCAACCATGGTTCTGCGCCTGTGGTATCGATCGCTTGATGGGCTTCCATCTGAGTGAGCGCAGAGTGTTGCGCTGGCAGGATGAGGGTTGATTCGGTTGCGGGATATGCCTTACCTGTTGCTCGATCACACGCAACGGCGGATGCCAGTGGTTAAACTTTGGTGGCGTAAGGTTGTGCGGGTATTTCAGTCGTCGAAGTATTCGATGGGCAAGATGATGTGCTTGTCGGATCGCTTGCGAGATTCGTCTCTGTTTTGTGTAGGATTTTTCATAGACAGTCGTAGTGGCCACTCAGTATCGTCCGAGGGTATTTAACCCTCGTCGATCGTATGGGTACTGGAAAGAAGAGCGAAGATTGGAGCGATGCAGAGCTTGAAGCTGCAGTTGATGGCTATTTGAAGATGCTGGCGATTGAGAGAAGTGGCCAGAAGCTTAATAAAGCCCACGAGAATCGCTTGTTGCGCGAAGGAGTGTTGAGAGAACGCAGCAAGGGTTCTATCGAATATCGAATGCGGAACATCTCCACCGAGCTTAATGATCTATGTCTACCGTATATCGTTGGCTACGTGCCAGCGGCACATCTTGGCGCCGGTGTCGCGCATCGCATACGTGCGGCGATGATCGCCAAGGATGCTTTCAACCCTGACGACTATGCACCGACTGCAAACGATCAGGAGCTGAATGCAAAGGTTCTAAAGCTTGAGCAGCAAGAGTTGGTAGGCACTCCTCGCGGTATCGAAAAGCCACAGAGAGTGAGTGGTACGACCTATACGTTCTTACGCGATCCGTTGGTCAAGGCCTGGGTATTGAAACAAGCCAATGGGGTCTGCGAAGGGTGTGGTCAGGATGCTCCATTCAAGCAGCCCAATGGATTGCATTTCCTTGAAGTCCACCATGTTAAACACTTGGCCAATGACGGTACGGACCTGGTAACGAATGCGGTTGCGCTGTGCCCGAACTGCCATCGTCGTTGTCACCATTCGACTGACCGGGAGGAATTTGCCGCTTCGCTTTATACAAAGGTGAAACGGTTGAAACCCGAATAACCAAGCGGAACAAAATCTGTGGCGAGGGGGCCTGCCAGCCAACGCTAGTCAGGCGATGGGGCTTGCCCAATGGCGGGAGCACGCTGATGCGACGAACGCAAATCAACAGGTGCGCTATCACACGTCACCCGCTATTAATACGCCACCTGCCTCTGAAGGACCCGAGCCCACCATGAAATTCGACCTCGCCTACTGCCTCAGCCTCGACGACAAGTTGTCGATCTATGACGTGCGCGATTTGAATTTCGACGAGACGATGGCGTTCGATTCGGCCAAGGAGCATTTCCAGTGCCCGAACGATGCCTGTCGTCCAGCGTTCGATGTTGCCAATGAGCTAGGCACGTTCAACGCGAAGAATGTGAACTACGTACGCACGCCGCACTTCAAGAATCTGCCGAGCACACGCCATGTCGAGGGTTGCCCCTATGTCAGCCTGAAGACGCAGGCATCGGGTGTCGAGGAAACGGATGACAGCCGCGAGGAACATTTCCCGTCGGAATTGTTGCTGACTCGGCGTGAGTATGGGCGTAAGCCGTCCAGCCCGAAGATCATGGCGGACGGGGTGCGGGATGAGTCGCTAACGCTTTCGGTGACCAGCAACGTCGAGCAACCGAGCAGGGAATTGGCCCCGGACAAGACCAGCGTTTTTGCCCACCCGGTGGAATGCTTCGTTTCAAACTTCGACGACAAGGATTTGCTCAAGCGGGTGCCGCTGAAGATTGGCGAGCACACCGCACCTTACGGGGCGTTTTTCAAGAAGATCGAGTATCTGCAGGACAACAAGGGGCTGATTTACTGGGGCAAGGTCAAGGAGATCAAGGACTACACCCAGAGCTTTCGCATCGATTTCGAGAAGAAGGTCTGGTTCGAGAAAAAGCCTTACTCGGTCAATGTCTACCTAAGCAAGAAACTGATCGACAGCTACCGCAAGCGCAAGGCGTTCCTGGAAGAGATCAAGCACGCCATCGAGAGTGGGCGGGAGTTGTATTGCTTCTTTTATGGCGTGACGCCCGAGTTGAAGCAGGTACCGAGCAAGAAAAACCCCGAGCAGACGTTCGGAGTGTTCAGCGCCAATATCGAGAATCTGGATCACTTTATTGTGCGGGAAGCACCGGGCTTGGACGGTAAATAACGACGATCACCGTCCGTCTGCCCGAAAGTAATATTCAAAAATTGCATTTGATCCGGGCTCAAAACAACTGTACAAAAACACAGTGTATTTTGAACCAACCTTCTCGAGCCCGGAGAATACCCATGGCCTCTCAAGCGATGAAAATCACCCTGGAACGTATCGCCCTCTTCCAATTCACCCCGGCCCACTGCGCCCAGGCCCGAGCGATGCTGGGCTGGAGTGTGGAAGAGCTGTCGCGGGAGTCCCAGGTCTCGGTGGATGCCATTCAACGCTTCGAGGCCCGCCAGGAGGTGCTGGATGTCACGCGCCTGGCGCTGGCCTATCGCTTCGAATCGGAAGGGTTGGTGTTCTTCCCGGGGTTTGCGCCGGGTCGGGGGATGAATGTGAAGGGGTCGACGCCGAATCCGGTTGGACGGGCGGATTTTGCGATGGTGGAGTGAGGGACCACTTCGTGGCAAGTGGCCCTGGGTGAACTGCTTACGCGTTCTGCACCACCTCCCGATCACTCTCCCCTTCCACCGCCAGCCACCACGCCCCACCACGCTGCGGATGCATCAGATTGAACGCCTCCCCCATCTGCGGTGTGGTGATCGATACGTTGCGTTCCCAGGCCAGGGCCAGGATGCGGTCGAAGGGTTCGTACCAGGCGTGCATCGACAGGTCGAAGGTGCCGTTATGGATCGGCAGTAGCCAGCGCCCCTTGAGGTCGAGGTGGGCTTGCAGGGTTTGTTCGGGCTGCATGTGCACGTGTGGCCAGTCGACGTTGTAGGCGCCGGTTTCCATCAAGGTCAGGTCGAATGGGCCGTACTGTTCGCCGATGCGTTTGAAGCCATCGCAGTAACCGCTGTCGCCGCTGAAGAAGACGCGTGTGTCGCCGTCGATCATCACCCATGAGGCCCAGAGGGTGCTGTTGCTGTCGAACAGGCCACGGCCAGAAAAGTGCTGCGACGGGGTGGCGATGAACTGGATACCATCGACTTCCGTGCCTTGCCACCAATCCAGTTGGCGGACTTTGCTGGCGTCGATGCCCCACTTGATCAGGGTGTCACCTACACCCAGCGGGGTCAGGAAGTGTTTGGTCTTGTCCGCGAGCTTCAGCACCGCCTGATGATCCAGGTGGTCATAGTGATCGTGGGACAGGATCACCGCTTCGATCGGTGGCAATTCTTCCAGGCTGATCGGTGGCTGGTGAAAACGCTTGGGGCCGGCCCATTGCACGGGTGAAGCGCGCTCGGCGAAGACCGGATCGGTGATCCAGAACTTGTCGCGCAACTTTAACAACACCGTGGAATGCCCCAGGCGATAGACACTGTGGTTCGGTGCAGCCATCAACGCAGCTTGAGTCAGGGCTTGCACCGGGACGGGCGCGCTCGGGCGGGTGTTTTGCGGTTTGTGGAACAGCGCACTCCACAAGATGCCCATGGTTTTGCCAAAGCTTAAACGTTGAACCGGCGTGAAGTTTTGATACTGCCCTTGAGCCTGTCGGGACGCTTCAGGAGTGGAGGCGGTGTCCGCCGAAGAGTTTGAATTGGCCATGACTGTATGACTCCAGAAAAACCGCGCATGACGCGACTTTCCGCTTTGGGACGATAAATGGCCAAGGCACGCACGCATTAGCCGGACTTTCTATTGTTACTGGGCAGGATTAACAAAAAATTACACTGCACTGTGTAGTTTCTAGGTTGCATCAAAGTCGATGACAAGTAAACTGCTGAGTGTAATTCCACCCCTTCTTCCTGCCGAAGCGTACTTATGACAGCTCCACAGCGCCTCACCGACCGAAAACGCCAAGCGATCATCCAGGCAGCGATCAACGAGTTCCGTGACAACGGTTTCGAGATCACCAGCATGGACAAGATTGCCGCCACTGCCGGTGTGTCGAAGCGCACGGTGTACAACCACTTCCCCAGCAAGGAGGAGTTGTTCGCCGAGATCCTCAATCAGTTATGGATCCGGGTGACAGCAGAACAGGAAACGTCCTACCGTCCCGACCAACCGTTGCGCGACCAGTTGCGCTCGCTGCTGATGGCCAAACTGCAAATGTTGGGCGACGACAATCTGCTCGACCTGGCACGGGTCGCTATTGCAGCAACGATTCATTCCCCGGAGCGGGCACAGGACATGGTGGCCCGAATGGGTGCGCGCGAGGAGGGGCTGACGGTGTGGATTCGGGCCGCTCAGGCCGATGGCCGATTGAAGGCCGTGGCTCCAGAATTCGCCGCTCAGCAGATCCATGGCCTGCTCAAGTCTTTTGCATTCTGGCCGCAGATTTCCATGGGGCAGCCCAGCTTGTCCGCCGAGGAGCAAAATACGGTGGCGGATTCCGCGCTGGACATGTTCCTGGCCTATTACCAGCTCTAAATCAGCTGCTTGCAGCACAGGCTGGAATTAAATGGCTTCGAAGGACACTGATTATTCCGGCTGGAATAAATGACAATATGCGCCACTATTACCGATGAACGGTAATTCTAAACCCCATTCAGTAAAGTGTTTCAGAATGAATCTGGCGCAGGGAATTATGGATAAACAACACGGCAAGGGTTTGTCATTTGCCAGACGCATTTACATGCCTCGAACCATTGGCTTGGGCATCGGCAGTTTCAGCGTGGCCGCGGCACTGTATCCGTTGCACCTGCCGGTCTGGGTCTGGGTTTTGTTGGCACTGAATGGTTTTGTCTGGCCGCATCTTGCTTATCAACTGTCGAGTCGCTCGGCTTTTCCCTACAAGGCCGAACGCCGCAATCTACTTTACGATTCGCTGTGCGGTGGTTTTTGGGTCGCGACGTTCCAGTTCAATCCGCTTTGCACCGTGACCATTCTGGCGATGATGGCGATGAACAATGTCGCCGCTGGCGGCCAACGGATGTTCCTGTTGGGCAGTCTGAGTCAAGTGGTGGGCGTGATGATTGCCTGGTCGCTGTTCGGCGCGGCATACACCCTGTCGACCACGCAACTGCAGATGTGGGCGTGCTTGCCGATGCTGACGCTCTACCCGTTGGCGTTGGGCATGGTCTGCTACCAGTTGGCGATCAAGTTGTCGGAGCATAAACGTACGCTGAGCGCTTTGAGCCGCACCGACAGTTTGACCGGGCTCCTCAACCACGGTGCCTGGAAGGATTTGCTGCAGATGAAGTTTCGCGAATGCAGCCAGCGTCAGCAGCAGGCCGCCATCGCACTGATCGACATCGACCATTTCAAGGCCATCAATGACACCTACGGTCATATCATTGGCGACTCGGTGTTGCGCCAGTTAAGCATCGAGCTCAAATGCAACCTGCGCGAAAGCGATCTGGCCGGCCGCTATGGGGGTGACGAGTTTTGCGTGATCCTGCCCAACATGCCGCTGAATCAGGCCATGGACGTTATGGAGCGATTGCGCAAAGTGTTGCAAGACTATCGCCATCGGGAAGTGCCCAAACTGCGGGTCAGCCTGAGTATTGGCCTGGCGGCTTACCAACCGTCGTTTACCGATGCAACGGCCTGGCTCGATGACGCTGACAAAGCCCTCTACACCGCGAAAAACACCGGGCGCAACAAGGTCAGCGTCAACCCAAGCAACATCGGCCTGGAAACGTCGGCCGTATGACGGCAATAGCTTGGCGATTGCGCTGCTCGAATGACGCTGAGGCTATAGTGAACCTCAGTCCCAGCGCCAAACAGAGAGCATCATGACCACCACGACCCACGAAACCACCGCCCCCGTCGATCACCTGCGTTTCCATCGCCCTCATGCCCATCTGGCGCCGACCTTTGGCAATGACAAATTTGCCCTGCGCGCCGAAGCCTTTGCCCGGTTCTTTGGCACCCCGACCTTTCTCGGCGCACAAACGCTGATCGTGGTGATCTGGGTGTGCCTCAACCTGTCTGGTTTCACCCACTTCGATGCGTACCCGTTCATCCTGCTCAACTTGGCGTTCAGCCTGCAATCGGCCTATGCCGCACCCTTGATTCTGTTGGCCCAGACGCGTCAGGCCGCGCGGGACAAAGCCCAATCCGACGCCGATGCACAGCACCGCGAAGCGCTGGCGATCGCCAACAGTGAGCGGCAGGCAGAAGCCGCGAAAAACACCGCACAACTGCTCGAACTGCTAGAGCAGAACACCCGCCTCACAGAGATGACCAAGTCCCTCACCGAGCGCATCGAAAACCTGACCACTGAAATGCATCAACATTTCGTGCTCAAAGACCAGCCCAAGGCCTGAACGGTCTCACGGTAGTTTCAGTGCCCGCCCCAACTCATCGAACAGCGTGACCACCGAGCGCAAGGCGCGGCAGTCGGGACGGGTCAGCAGCCACAGCACAGTGTCGTATCCATGCAGCGGCTCGCCCAGCGGCCGTAATCCATCGCCGATCAAAAAATCCGGCAGCGCCGCGACACCCAGCCCCGCCCTGACCAGCTCGGTAACCGAAAGCATGCTGTTGCAGCGATAGCCCGGCGTTACGCCCGGCAATGTCTGGCGACGCCAGGAAACGGTCGGGTGATCGGGCAGGAAGTCATCCGGGGCGATCCAGGTCAATGAGGCCAGGTCTGTGGTGTTGACCGATTGCAGGTATCGCTCGCTGGCACATACGCGGTAGGAAATATCCGCCAGTCGCCGACCTACCAAATGCTCCGGTGGCGTGCGGGTCAGGCGCAGGGCGATATCGGCGTCCCGACGACTGAGATTGGCAAAATCATTGGACGTGCTGAGTTCCAGCGTCAGCGCCGGATAGTTCGGCATGAACTGCGCCAGCGCCGGCAGCAGCAAACCTTGCAGGACCGAGTCGGTGCAGGTCAGGCGCACGATACCGCTGATCACTTCACCGCCCTGTTCCACACCGATGCGCGCCGCCTCCAGTGCCTGCTCGGCACGTTCGGCCTGTTCAGCCAGGGACTGCGCCAGGGTGGTGGGCAGGTAACCGGCACGGCTTTTTTCGAACAGTTGCTGACCCAGCGCAGCCTCTAGTCGGCGCACCGCTCGAAAAACCGTCGAGACATCCACCTTCAACAGCTGCGAGGCCCGGGCCAGAGAGCCGCCGCGCACCAACGCGAGGATCAAGGCCAGGTCGGGGTAGTCGAGTTGATAGTGCGTCGCTGCATTGATCACTTGGGAAAACGCCAATATTGAATGCGTGAACGCCAATCTATAGTGGGCACCAAGAATCAACAAGTGCAGAGGCCCCTCATGGAAACCCGCCCGATTCGCATCGCCCTGATCGGCGATTACGACCCGCAAGTCACCGCCCACCAGGCCATTCCCGTCGCCCTCGAAAAGGCCGCTGAACACAGTGGTCGAAATGTGCAATGGCAATGGCTGGCCACCGATGAAATCCACGCAGAGTCACCGCTACACACATTCGATGGCTTCTGGTGTGTACCGGCCAGCCCTTACCGCAGTACGGACGGCGCATTAACAGCGATCCGTTTTGCCCGCGAACAGCGGCGACCTTTCCTCGGTACCTGCGGCGGTTTTCAACACGCGGTGCTGGAATATGCGCGCAATGTGCTGGGCTGGTCGGATGCCGAACACGGCGAAACGGCACCCGAAGCAACACGGGCGCTGCTGACACCGCTGACGTGCGCGCTGGTGGAAGCGGTCGATACCATTCATTTAGATAAAGGCTCGTTGATCGCCCAGGCGTACGAAAGTGCCGAGATTCGTGAAGGCTATCGCTGTCGTTATGGGGTCAATCCGCAATTCGAAGGCGAGCTGCTCAAGCGCGAACTACAGGCCGTCGGCCACGATTCGGAACACGGACTGCGCGCGGTCGAACTCAGCGGTCATCCGTTCTTTGTCGCAACCTTGTTCCAACCCGAGCGAGCGGCGCTCAAAGGCATCTTGCCGCCGTTGGTTGGCGCCTTTGTCGACGCCTGTGCGGGGCGATCGTGATGATCGCCGATACGCCAGCTGCGCCTTATTACGCGGTGGTCTTCACCTCGGTGCGCACAGAGGGCGACCTGGGTTACGGCGAAGCGGCCGCAAGGATGCTGGAGCTGGTCCGTGAGCAGCCGGGGTTTCTCGGGGTGGAATCGGCTCGGGGTGAGGATGGGTTGGGAATAACCGTGTCGTACTGGGCCAGTGAAGCGGCGATTCTGGCGTGGAAGCATCATCCGGAACACACAGCGATTCGCGAACGTGGGCGCTCGACCTGGTATGCGCGGTGTCATACGCGGGTGTGTCGGGTTGAGCGGGCTTATGGGTTCAGTCTGTAATTGATGCGGTGTGCTTTAGGTCGTCTTCGCGGGCAAGCCCGCTCCCACAGTGTCTTGTGTCACACCCAAGATCCCTGTGGGAGCGGGCTTGCCCGCAAAGAGGCCAGAACAGTCAGTACAAAAACTCAGCCCCGAACCAGACTGCGAACCGCCGCAATCTCCGGCACCTCCACCCGACTCATGTACACCCGCAACGGCTCGGTGATATTGATCCGTTCATCGATGTTCTGGTCCAGCAGCAACCGAATCAATTCGCGCTTGAGCGTCATGGTTTGCCCGGCCCCCGCGGCCCAGACGAATTCGCTGGTCGGGATGATGCCATCGTCCGCTACGTCCATGCCGAACGAGTCTTCGCTAAAGCGCACGATGTAGTGGCCGGTCTTGCGGTTTAGGCCGACGAAGCCTTTGAGTTGGTCGGCAGCCTGGCAGATGAGCTGGGAAGTGATGCGCATGGTAAACCCCGCAATGGTGATCGTTGGTTTGCACGCAGGGCCTGCGTTTCCCTCTGCCGGGGAAATTGCAGGGCCCCAGCGTACTGCAAACGGGTGCACAAAAGCGCTGACGAAAATCAGCTTCAGGCAGGTTTGTGTCGGTCTGGCGATAGCGCCTGCAAAGATGAATTGTTAAAAGGGACCGCTCACTCATTGCGAAAGGAACTCGAACATGCCGGCAACCTTTACTAAAGGCGCCTTGTTACTGAGCCTGTTGCTGGGCCTCGGCCAGGCACAGGCCGCCAGCGAACCCGGTCCCGCGGCACTGGCGACCCGTTTGGGTATTCCACATCCTGCGGTGATCGCCCACCGTGGTGCGTCTTTCGATGCGCCGGAATCCACCGCCGCCGCCTACAAGACTGCCCGCGACCTGGGCGCCGACTACCTGGAAATGGACCTGCAGCGCAGCAAGGATGGCGTGCTGTTTGTCCTGCACGACAACAACCTGCAACGCACCACCGACGTCGCCAGCAAATTCCCCGAGCGCAAGGACAGCCCGGCCAACGCGTTCACCATGGCCGAACTGAAAACCCTGGATGCGGGCAGTTGGTTCAATGCCGCGTACCCCGATCGCGCCCGTCCTGCCTTTGCCGGCCTGAAGATTCTGACCCTTGATGAAATCATCGACATCGCCGAGGGCAACGCCCTGCACAAGCCCGGCCTGTACATCGAGAGCAAGGAACCGCAGCAGTTTCCCGGCATCGAACATGACCTCAAGGAAAAACTCCAGGACCGTGGCTGGCTGAGCCAGGCCGATTCGAAACCGGCGAATGGCGAGCTGGCGGTCGGCCAGGGCAAAGGCAAGGTGGTCCTGCAGACCTTCGAGAAGAGCAGCCTCGAACTGCTGCAAAAGGAAATGCCGACGGTGCCCAAGATCCTGCTGTTGTGGGTCGGTGAAGGCAGTATCGAACCCAAGTCCAAGGTGACCTTTGCCGAGTCCGGCGAAAAGGATAAAGCCGCTTACTACGCCAAACAGGAACCGAAGGACAAAGCCGAATTCCAACGCTGGATCGACTACGCCAAGGCCCAGGGTGCCATCGGTACCGGCCCGTCCGCCGCACTGACCCAGGGTGGTGACCAGAGTTATTCGGACCTGGTGCAACCGTGGATGAACCAGTACACACATGATCAGGGCCTGCTGGTGCACGTCTACACCATCGACGAGGCGGTGGACTACCAGAAAGTCATGGACGCCGGAGTCGACGGTATTTTCACCAACCGCGCCAGCGAGTTGTTGAAGTTTTATAAACGTCCGGCGCCGGCGAGCGTCGATCAGGTGTTGAAGAACAACGGCTACTGATCCAGCGTCGCGCAAAACCCTGTGGGAGCGGACTTGCTCGCGAAGACGGAGTGTCAGTCACCCTCATTGCTGAATGACAAACCGCTTTCGCGAGCAAGCCCGCTCCCACAGGTTATGTATTTGTGTTTGTGTGTCCGAACACAGTCTCACAGGCGTTGATGCAGGGCATGTAGAGGGATTTAAGGGTGGATTAAGTTACACACGCTAACCTGATCTCACTTAAACAGATCACACAAGGAAAGAAGCCCATGAAGACCCTGACTGCTTTGTTTACCGCTGCAACCCTGACGCTCACCGCGGGCCTGGCCCAGGCCGCGGATGTTCCCGTCGACCAGATCCCTCAGTTGGTCAAGGACGGCAAGATCAAGCCTCTGGAAGAACTGAATCAGATCGTCCTGAAGTTGCACCCGGGCGCCACCATCACCGACAGCGATCTGGACAAGCACTCCACTATCTACGAGTACGAAGTCGAACTGCGTGACGCCAGCAATGTTGAATGGGACGTGGATTTGAACGCCGCCACCGGCGAAGTCCTGAAGAACAAGCAAGACCACTGATACACACAGCAAGAAGCCGCACGATTTGAAGAGCGTGCGGCTTTTTTGCGTCGGCTTGATTAATCAGGCGCTCAGGCGCGCCGTCACCTCGTTCAACTGCCCCGACAAGCCATGCAGGTTGCTGCTGGCCGCTTCGGTGCGCTGCACGTTGTCCAGGTTGGTGCTGGCGATGCTGGTGATCTCGGTGAGGTTGCGCGAGATGTCTTCGGCCACCGAAGTTTGCTCTTCAGCGGCAGTGGCGATCTGGCGATTCATGTCGCGGATGGCTTCCACGGCCAGGGTGATGCGCTCGAGCATGGCGCCGGCCTCGGTCACTTGCTGCACGCTTTGTTCGCTGCGCGACTGACCGCTTTCAATGGCCTGCGCTGCTTGCACCGCACCGGTCTGCACGGTCTGGATGATCTGGTTGATCTCGATGATCGACGCCGCCGTGCGCTGGGCCAGGCTGCGCACTTCATCGGCCACCACGGCGAATCCGCGTCCGGCTTCACCGGCACGGGCCGCTTCGATGGCCGCGTTGAGCGCCAGCAGGTTGGTCTGTTCGGCGATGCCGCGAATCACTTCCAGCACTTTGCCGATGCGCCCGCTGTCGGTCTCCAGCTGGCGGATGACCGTGGCGGTGTTGGCGATTTCGCCGCGCATTTGGGTGATGGTGTGGATGGTGCCCTGCATGACTTTTTCGCCCTGCTGGGCGGACTGGTCGGCATCGTCGGCGGCCCGCGCCGCGTCGGCGGCATGACGGGCGACTTCCTGTGCGGTAGCGGACATTTCGTTCATCGCCGTGGCTACCTGATCGGTGCGACTGAACTGCTCGTTGGTACCGCCGGCCATCACGGTGGCGATCGAGTTCAGCTCACCGCTGGCGCTGTCCAGGTCCGACGCGCTGCGCTGCAAACGGCTGAAAGTTTCGGCGAGAAAATCGCGCAGGGTGTTGGCGGCCATCGCCAGTTTGCCCAACTCATCTTGACGGGTGCTGGCCACGCGCTCGGCAAAACGCCCCTGACTGAGTTGCGCCACGTATTCGATCAGTTTGCGGATCGGCTCGACCAGGTTGCGATTGACCAGCCACAGGCTCAGCAGCCCGATCAACAACCCGGACACCAGCATCACGATAAGGCCCAACAACACCGTGCGATCGGCACTGGCACTGATCAATGTCGATTGTTCGGCGCCCTGCTTGCGCAACTCGCTGACCAGTTCGCTCATTTGATCGCTGGTGGCGCGGTCCACGCCCTTGACCGCGGAGTCGCCCGCCGTCGGATCACCTCCGGCGGCCACGAACGCGTCCCGCCCCTTCTGATAGGCCGCGCCCAACTGGCGATGTTCGTCACGCAAACGCTCGATGCGGCTCTTGAGTGGCGGCTCGATGCCCTTTTGCGCGGCCAGTTCGCCGAGGATGTTTTGTACATCGCGCTGACGGTCTTCGAATTGCCCCCAGTACTTGCTCAAGTCCGCCGGTTGCTTGCCACGCAACAAGACGTTCTTCCACTCCTGCACCTGCACCTTGAATTGCAGGTTGGCTTCATCGATCAATTGCGAGGTATGAAGCGGGCCTTCGATCAGATTGGCGTAGTTCTGCACGCCGCTGGACAGGAAATGAAAGCACGCCAGGGCAATCAACAGCATCGCCAGCAGGCTACCGCTCAGCAGGGCAAGAATTTGCGCTCTCAAGGACTTTTGCAAAAGCATCGGATGTACTCATGGCAGGAATGAGGCACGCCCGCTAAGGCGTGAAAGGTGTCCGGACATCCCTGTCTGCGGTCCCGGCTGATCGCCGGCGGCGCGCAACTTAACCCAAGCGTGATCGGCGTGCCAGAGCGGTTCTTGAGAAAATTCCGACCGCCGGTAGAACAGTCGTTTGCGTTATTTTCCTGTCACAAAAACGTCATCTCGCCTTGCGATGATGCGGCTCAAGTGAACCTGTAAAACACGTGACAGGCGCCTCCCCTTGCGAGTCCTCATGAACCACAGCATCGATCAAAGCCATCGCGACACGGATCTGTTCGGCCTGCTTTACGGTTTCAGCTTTCGCCCCGGCGAACCCGGTCGGGAAATCAACTCCGCCGAGGCCCTGCACTATCTGCAACAACCGGAGAGCGACGAGCAATTTCTCTGGCTACACCTGAATCTCGCCCACGCCGCCTGCGAGCGCTGGATGAAAAGCCATCTGGAATTGCCCGAGGAATTTTTCGAAGCGCTGCACGAAGGCTCGCGTTCGACGCGCATCGAACATGTCGACTCCGCGTTGCTGGCGGTGGTCAACGACGTGGTGTTCAACCTCAGCAACATGGTCTCGTCGGATGTTTCGACGCTGTGGGTGTGCGCCCGCAGTCGACTGATCATCAGTGCCCGCCTGCAACCGCTGCACTCGGTGGACAAATTGCGCTCCTCGGTGAAGGCCCGGGAATGCTTTCGCTCCCCGCTGGAGTTGCTGGTGCATCTGCTGCGCGACCAGGGTGAAGTGCTGACCCAGATCGTGCGCAAGACCAGCCAGAGCGTGGACCAGATCGAAGACGAATTGCTCTCTTCGCGCCTGTCGACCAACCGCGCCGAACTGGGCGCCAATCGCCGGGTGCTGGTGCGTTTGCAGCGGTTGCTGGCGCTGGAGCCAGGCTCATTGCTGCGCCTGCTCAACCGGCCGCCGCAATGGCTGCAAAAGGAAGACGTCAAGGAACTGCGCAAATCCACCGAAGAGTTTGCGCTGATCATCAACGACCTCACGGCGCTGGGTGAACGGATCAAGCTGTTGCAGGAAGAGATCGCCGCCAACATCAACGAACAGACCAACCGCACACTGTTCACCCTGACGGTGGTGACAGTGCTGGCGCTGCCGATCAACATCATCGCCGGCTTCTTCGGCATGAACGTCGGCGGCATTCCGCTGGCCGGTGATCCGGAGGGTTTCTGGATCCTGGTGGCCCTGGTGGCGACCTTTACCGTGATTGCCGGGCGCTGGGCGTTTCGCAAGCAGCGGGATTACTGACGCCCCCCGTCCTCACCTGACACTAATCAACTGTGGTGAGGGGGCTTGCCCCCGTTCGACTGCGCAGCAGGCGTAAATCTGATGACTGCGGTGACTGGTTTTGGGGTCGCTTCGCAACCCAACGGGGGCAAGCTCCCTCGCCACAAGGTTTTGCATGGCTTTCAGGCAATGTGTGGCGATTCAGATCAGCGGCCCTGCAAAAAAACCAAACACTGACCCAGAGCACTCTCCCTGTAACAATTGGCAACGATTATCACTGATACACCTCCCTCCTCAGGAATGTCCGTGATGGCTACACCCTCCTTCGCCGCCGCCCAGGCGCCTGCCAGTAGCGCCAAACCGCAATTCGACAAGAAGCCCGGCCTGATCACCATCGTGATGTTTTTTGCCGTGCTGGCCATCGGTTTGTTGTTTACCGCCTACAGCCTGATGCACGACATGAACGAACTCGGCACGGTGGTCACCACCTGGACGCCGTTCCTGCTGCTGGGCGTGGCGCTTTTGATTGCCCTGGGCTTTGAGTTCGTCAATGGCTTCCATGACACCGCCAACGCGGTAGCCACGGTGATTTACACCCACTCGCTGCCGCCGAACGTCGCGGTGGTCTGGTCCGGCTTTTTCAACTTCCTCGGGGTGCTGTTGTCCAGCGGCGCGGTGGCGTTCGGCATCATCGCCCTGCTCCCGGTGGAGCTGATTCTGCAAGTCGGCTCGTCCGCCGGTTTCGCGATGATCTTCGCCCTGCTGATCGCAGCGATCCTGTGGAACCTCGGCACCTGGTGGCTGGGCCTGCCGGCGTCGTCATCGCACACCCTGATCGGCTCGATCATCGGCGTTGGCGTGGCCAACGCCCTGATGCACGGCCGCGACGGCACCAGCGGTGTGGACTGGGCCCAGGCAACCAAGATCGGTTACGCGCTGTTGCTCTCGCCCCTGGTCGGCTTCGGCTGCGCCGCGCTGCTGTTGCTGGCCCTGCGCGCGTTCGTCAAGAATCGTGCGCTGTACAAGGAGCCCAAGGGCGAGACCCCACCGCCATGGTGGATTCGCGGCCTGCTGATCGCGACCTGTACCGGTGTGTCGTTTGCCCACGGTTCGAACGACGGCCAGAAAGGCATGGGCCTGATCATGCTGATTCTGGTGGGCACGCTGCCAATGGCTTACGCATTGAACCGCACCATGCCGGCCGATCAGGCCTTGCAGTTCGCTGCGGTGGCCGAAGTCACCCAGCAAGCGTTGGTCAAAGCCGCGCCGCTGCCAGCGCCAGCCGACCCGCGCCCGGTACTGTCCGAATACGTGCGCAGCAAGGAAGCGACCCCGCAACTGGTGCCGGCGCTCGCCGCACTAACCGGCAGTATCGGCGCAGAGGTCAAGGGTTACGGTTCGCTGTCGAAAGTCCCGGCCGAAGCCGTGGGCAACGTGCGTAACGACATGTACCTGACCAGCGAAACCATTCGCCTGATGGACAAGAACAAGGTCGGCAACTTCGATGCCGACACCAGCGGCAAACTGCAACTGTTCAAGCAACAGATCGACAACTCCACTCGGTTCATTCCACTGTGGGTGAAGATCGCCGTGGCCATCGCCCTGGGCCTTGGCACCATGGTCGGCTGGAAGCGCATCGTGGTGACCGTCGGCGAAAAAATCGGCAAGACCCACCTGACCTACGCCCAAGGCGCCTCGGCAGAAACCGTGGCGATGCTGACCATCGGCGCCGCCGACATGTTCGGCCTGCCGGTGTCGACCACTCACGTGCTGTCTTCGGGCGTGGCCGGGACCATGGTTGCCAACGGTGGCGGCCTGCAGATGAAAACCATCCGCAACCTGCTGATGGCCTGGGTGCTGACCTTGCCAGCGGCGATCCTGTTGTCGGGCAGTTTGTACTGGTTGTTCACGCAGTTGTTCTGAATGTGGGAGCGGGCTTGCTCGCGAAGGCGGCGTGTCAGTCGACATCGATGCTGAATGTCAGACCGCTTTCGCGAGCAAGCCCGCTCCCACAAAAAGCCTTGTTTCAGACTTCTGAGCGGATCACCTCCCCCAACCAATCCATGAACACCCTCACCCGCAACGGCAAATGCCGTTGCCGGGCATAGAGCAGCGACGCCTCCATGGACGGCGCGTTGAACGCCGGCAACACCTCGATCAATTCACCGCTTTGCAGGTATTGCTGCATGCCCATTCTCGGCGCCTGAATCAGGCCGAAACCACCCAGGCATGCGGCCTCGTAGGCATCGGTGCTGTTGACCGTGACACTGCCGGCCATCGGCAGTCGCTGCACCTGCCCCTTGTCGACATACACAAACCCTTCCGAACGACCGCCCAGTACACCGACGTAGTGCACCAGCCGATGCTGCGCCAGATCGTCCAGCCGCCCGGGCACGCCATAGCGCTGCAAATACGCCGGGCTGGCGCAGTTGACCATGGTGAAGTCGCACAGGTGTCGCGCCACCACCGATTGGTCCGGTTGGGCGCCGATGCGCAGCACGCAATCGAAGCCTTCGGCGAGCAGATCGACCCGGCGGTCGGTGCTGCTGATTTCCAGTTCAAGCAACGGGTGCTGCGCCATGAACGCCGGCAAACGTGGCATCACCACGCGACGAGCGAGAATGTTCGGCAGATCGATGCGAATCCGCCCGACCAGCGACGCCTCGTCCTGGCGAAACAAACCCTCGATTTCGTCCATGTGCGATAACAGGTCCTTGCTGCGCTCGTACAACACCAGACCATCCTGGGTTGCCTGCACTTTGCGCGTGGTGCGTTGCAACAGCCGGGTGCCCAGCAATGCCTCCAGGGCCTGCACATGCTCGGACACCGTTGAACGAGGCAGGCCCAGGCTTTCTCCGGCCAGAGTGAAACTCGACATCTCGCTGACCCGGACAAAGGTGCGCAACAGTTCCAGTTTATTCATCAGCCCACTCTTTTATTGTTCGGATTATCCGACCAGTGATTCCGGTTTCACTCTGTTTATCACCACCAAGCGGATAAATAAACTTCCTCACATCAACCGCCCACTGCACCTGAGGAAGTCCCATGAACCGTAAAATCGCACTGATCACCGGCGCCAGCCGCGGCCTCGGCAAAAACGCAGCCCTGCATCTGGTCACCCAAGGCATCGACATCATCGGCACCTACAACAGCCGCGCCGATGAGGCGCAGGCACTGGTGGCCGAAATTGAAAGCCTGGGCGGTCGGGCCGTCATGTTGCAACTGGACGTTGCCCGGAGTGACAGCTTCAGCGCTTTCGGCAGCGAAGTGGCGAAAGCCTTGCAGAGCCACTTCCAGCGCGAGCGCTTCGATTTTCTGGTCAACAACGCCGGGATCGGCCTGCACGCCAACTTCGTCGACACCACCGTCGAACAGTTCGACCTGTTGGTGAACATTCACTTCAAGGGGCCGTTTTTCCTCACGCAGGCGCTGTTGCCATTGCTGAATGACGGCGGGCGTATCGTCAACATTTCCAGTGGTCTGGCCCGCTTCAGCCTGCCGGGCCACAGCGCCTACGCGGCGATGAAAGGTGCGATGGAAGTGCTGACCCGCTACCAGGCCAAGGAACTCGGCGCGCGCAACATCGCAGTGAACATCCTGGCACCGGGTGCGATTGAAACTGACTTCAGCGGCGGCGCCGTGCGCGACAACCCCGAGTTGAACACGCTGGTAGCGAACAACACCGCCCTGGGTCGCGCCGGATTGCCGGATGACATTGGCGCCGCGATTGCGCTGCTGCTGGCGCCGGGCAGCCAGTGGATCAATGGCCAGCGCATCGAGGCGTCGGGGGGGATGTTTCTGTAAGGCTTGATGCTAACCATCAAGCGATACACGACCTCTGTGGCGAGGGGGCTTGCCCCCGTTCGGCTGCGAAGCAGTCGTAAAGATTAGGACCGCTTCGCGCTCCAACGGGGGCAAGCCCCCTCGCCACAAAAAAGCACAATTCAAAACACCTCGCGAGTCATCACCATCCGCTCGCGGACCACGTCATACACCCAGTGGTAGATATAGGTGTAAGGCAGGAAGAACAGCAGCACGCCGATATCCAGCACAAACGCCTGCCACAGGCTGATGTTCAGCCACCAGGCGATCAGCGGCACGCCAAGCGCGACCAGCCCGCCTTCGAACATCAGCGCATGCACCACGCGAACCCAGGCGTTGTGCGCGATAGCCAGGCGCTTGAGCGCCCGGTCGAACATGCCGTTGAACACCACGTTCCAGGCCAGGGCAAGGACAGCCATGGCGATGGTGACCGCCCCCATGTCCAGCATCGGTTTGTCCATGATCCAGGCCAGCAACGGGGTACAGATCAGGATGGCCAGCAGTTCAAAACCGATGGCTTGGAAAATACGTTCAATAATGGACTTGTTGGCGCTCATGGCCGAGCTCCCTTGAGTGACTGTGGTTGCCATGATCCGTCATCACACCGATACTTCATAACCAATAACCATCGATCAAGGCGATAGTTCATGGCCTCTCACGAAGTGTTGCTGGCGTTTGTCGAAGCGGCAACCCAAGGCTCGTTTTCCGCCGCGGCGCGCAAGCTGGGCCGCAGTCAGTCGACCATCAGCGCGGCAGTGGCCAGCCTGGAAATCGACCTGAACCTGACGCTGTTCGACCGCAGCAGCCGCAAGCCCGGGCTGACCCCGGCCGGGCACGTCGTGCTGCAACGGGCCGAAGAGATCCTGGCCGCCACCAGTCGCCTGGAGATGACCGCCAGCCAATTGTCCCAAGGGGTGGAAGCGAAACTAACGGTGGCGCTGTCCGATACCTATCAGTCCGACCGCTTCGAGGCATCACTCAGTGCCTTCGAACAGCGATATCCCGACCTGGAACTCGAATGCCTGATCGCCGAATGCGATGACCTGGTGTCCCTGGTGCAGAGCGGCCGGGCACAGATTGCCTTCGCCGAAATGCAGGACAGCTACCCGCCGGACCTGGTCAGCTCGACGGTGGATGAGCGCACCGAAATCGCCTTGTTCGTGTCCCCGGCACATCCCTTGGCAACGCTGGATTACGTCGATCAGGACGTGCTGCAGCAGCACCGCGAGCTGCGCCTGGCCACCATCATCAATCCCTATGAAAGTCGGGCGAAGGGCCGCGTCTGGTCGGCGCCGAGTTATCTGATGCTGCTGGAAATGGCCCAGGGCGGATTCGGCTGGGCGCCTTTGCCCCGCTGGCTGGTCGAGCGGTTCGGGCCGGGCACGTTGCAGGAACTGGTGGTGCGCGGCTGGCCGAAAACGGTGTCGGTGGATGCGTTGTGGTCGCGGCTCAATCCGCCGGGGCCGGCGGGGAGCTGGTTGTTGGGCAAGATGTTGGAATAGCGGCGCAGCCATTCGCGAGCAGGCTCGCACTGGTGAGCGAAGTGTTCAGGCGAATGAGGTCTGAATGTGGGAGCGAGCCTGCTCGCGAAGAGGCCAGTGAAATCACATCAATCCAACGCCTTGAGCCGCTCCTCGATAAACCGCCGCTCCGGCTCTTGCCGGGTCAGTTCCAGTGCCCGCTCCCACGCCTTCCGCGCCTCTTGCTTGCGGCCCAGTTGCCAACAAAACGCCGCCCGCGCCGAATACGCCAGGTGGTAATCGAGCAGTTCTCCTCGCTCCAGAATGGCATCGACCAACGTCAGGCCCGCCTGCGGTCCATCCCGTTGCGAAATCGCCGCCGCGCGATTCAACTCAATCACCGGTGACGGCACCGCCCGCAGCAGCACGTCATACAGACCGACAATCTGCGGCCAATCGGTTTCCCCCGCCGTCGGGGCCTCGGCGTGCACCGCCGCGATGGCCGCTTGCAGGCAATAGGGTCCGAAGCGTCCCATGGTCAGCGCCTGTTCGATCAGCGCGCAGCCTTCTGTGATCAACCCGGCGTTCCACAGCGAGCGGTCCTGCTCGTCCAGCACAATCAGCTCGCCACTCGCCGAGGTCCTGGCAGGGCGTCGCGACTCGTGCAGCAGCATCAACGCCAGCAAGCCCATCACCTCCGGCTCCGGTAACAATTGCACCAGCAACCGACCAAGACGGATCGCTTCGCGGGTCAAATCCTCGCGGATCAGTTCGGCTCCGATGGACGCCGAATAACCCTCGTTGAACACCAGGTAAATCACCCGCAATACGCTGTCCAGACGCTCAGGCAACTCAGCCAGCGTCGGCACTTGATAAGGGATTTTTGCATCGCGGATCTTCGCTTTGGCGCGCACGATGCGCTGGGCGATGGTGGCCGGGGCCGAGAGAAAGGCCCGGGCGATTTCTTCCGTGGTCAGGTCGCAGACTTCGCGCAGCGTCAGCGGCACTTGCGCGTCCGCCGCCAGGGCCGGGTGGCAGCAAGTGAAGATCAGCCGCAGGCGATCGTCTTCCACGTCTTCATCACTCCAGTCTGCCTGTTCCAGCGCCTCCAGTTGCGCGATCAACAAGGGCTGCGATGCGGCAAAACGTGCACGCCGACGCAAGGCATCGATGGCCTTGAAACGCCCGGTGGACACCAACCAGGCCCGTGGTTTGTCCGGCACGCCGTCACGCTGCCAGCGTTCGACCGCAACGAAAAATGCCTCGTGCAAGGCCTCTTCGGCGAGGTCGAAATCCCCCAGCAAGCGAATCAGGGTTGCGAGAATCCGCCGCGAGTCTTCGCGATAAACCCGCTCGACCTGCGCCTGAACCGGCAGCCCCGGCATCTTAAGGATTCAACTGCCGAACGGGGCGCACTTCGACACTGCCGACCCGGGCCGCCGGTATGTTGCCGGCGACCTGAATGGCTTCGTTGAGGTCCCTGGCGTCGATCAGGTAGAAGCCGGCCAGTTGTTCCTTGGTTTCAGCGAACGGGCCATCGGTGATCGACATCTTGCCGTTGCGCATGCGCACCGTCGTGGCGGTCTGCACCGACTCCAGTGCTTCGGCGGCGACCATCCGACCGCTGCCCTGAATAGACTCGGCATAGGCCATGCACTCTTCGTCCTTGGGGCTTTCCGGCAGCGAATGCAGCAGGTGCTCATCGCTGTAGACCAGGCATAAATACTTCATGAACGTCTCCTGACTCGAACGGATCAACTATGGCTGCAAATCGGTGTATCGGCCTGACTCTCCGACGATCAGATCAGGGTTTGAGGTCGAACAGCATCGTGCCTTTCTCCATGTCGAACGGTGCCGACCAGTGCTCATGGACAATCCGCCACACGCCGTCTTCCTGGCGATAACCCGCGCTGCCGCGCATCCAGCAGGCCTGGGTCTCGCCCTTGTCGTTGGTGCCGCCGCAATGGGCCAGCCAATGGGCGAAGGCGATCTCCTGGGAGGCCTCGATGCGGATGTCCTGGAAGTCGAAAATGTGCGGGCCGGGGCACATTTTCATGCAATCTTCCCAATGCGCGCGGTATGCCTCTTTGCCTTTGAATTGCAAGGCCTTGACCGCGTCGAAGGAGACGATGTCATCGGCATACAGCGCCATGATTTTATCCACGTCCTTGGCCATCATGGCCTGACGGTAGGTTTCGATCAGGTTCTGGATCTGGGTGTGCGCAGTCATGGTGGTTCTCCGTGGTTTTTATTGGAAGACACCCTTAGTCGTCTGGCGATCCAGCGAATCGACAGGTGAAATAAAAATAATCAACACAGGCAAACTCGCTAGAATCCGAGGCTCATATCCCATGGAAAAAGGACACTCCAGTGACAGCCCGACTCGTGCCTTATGAAAGCCTGAATGCGCTGCAGCGCCAACAGGTCGAGGCCATCGAAGTACATCCGGAACAGGTCAGGTTCTCCGGTGACATTCACGGTGCATTGCATTCTCTGCTGTCCAAGCCAGGCCCGGGGGTCAAAGGATTTGCCCTGCTGGTCGAGGACATTCCCGTGGCGTTCCTGCTGCTCAAACGCCCACCCGCCCTGCCCGCTTGGGCCGATGAACACAGCGCAACGCTGCATGCGCTGCAAGTCGATCAACGGCATCAGGGCAAAGGCTATGGCAAGGCTTGCCTGCAAGCGCTGCCCGAGGCGGCGCGCCTGGCTTGGCCGGAGATCAAGGGGCTGGAGTTGTCGGTGGATGCGGACAACGAATCGGCGATCGGTTTGTATGCCAGGTATGGCTTTGTCGACAGCGGCGAGGCTTACAGGGGGCGGATTGGTTATGAGCGGCGGATGGGGTTGGTGTTCTGAATAGGCCCCCGCCTGCACCCGAAAACAACTAATGAAATGGCTACCCCCCCCGCTGCCCCCTGTGATCGCCCACTAAGCTTTCACAGGGGGCTCATCGGAGATCATTGCCATGAACAACGTAGCTATTGCCGCCATCGACCTCGGAAAACATT
>NZ_MUJK01000021.1 GCF_002906155.1 Pseudomonas laurylsulfativorans | reverse complement strand
GGAATGTTTTCCGAGGTCGATGGCGGCAATAGCTACGTTGTTCATGGCAATGATCTCCGATGAGCCCTCTGTGAAAGCTTAGTGGGCGATCACAGGGGGCAGCGGGGGGGGGTAGCCATTTCATTAGGTGTTGCGTTATCTGCCTTTCCCGGGATTGCGTGAAGAACCCAAAAATGCCCTCGCCCGCTACTGCGGATCTACCTGATCCAGCACTCGGTTCACCGACAACTCTGCCAAGGCAATCATCTGTTGAATCCCCAGCGCCAAATTGCATTTTGGGCCAGAAAGGATAAACGCCAGTTCACTGGCCATGACACTGGCTGAAGCAAGGGTTTCACAGGCGTGAACCAGAAGGGTTTCATTGTTGACGTTGGGGGCGATGGTGAAGATTGGGCTTGGACGTCGCGTGGCCGCTGCAGGCTTGCGGGATGAGGGTTCGGAATCGGAGTCGATCTGACCGTCCGTTTCAGGGGGATTCGGAGTTGGTTTTATCACTGTGAAGCTCCTATGAAGTGAGCCTCTCCCCATCCGCTACCACGCAAAATAGGGAGACGGCTGTACACAGGGTGGTAGACCGGTCATAGGAACCCGGCAGGCCGAAGCCTCCCATGCACAGCCGCCACAAAGCAGCCAGCACAAAAAAACGCCCTGAGGCGTTCTGGGTCTATGAAGAAACCGGGCTACCACACCCGTTCGCTGAATTGGCAGCGACGGGACGAAGGTTAGCGAGATGGGTTTTGAAGTGCAACTCGATTACTCAAAGAGTTGCTTCACGAGCGCTTGCTGGTCGCCCGGGGAGGACTATGTAGTGCTCTTCTGTGGGAGCGAGCCTGCTCGCGATGGTCGTCAACGATAACGTGTGTGAACTGGATAAACGCGCTGCACTTGAGTCCATCGCCGGCAAGCCGGCTCCTACAGTTTCCCGGTAATCTGTGATGAACCAACGTTTCGCTGGGTGATCGAGGCGTTATCCCTTGTCCGCCTTGCCAGCAGCCGCGGCGAATTTTGCCAGACGCACGTCCAGTCGACGTGGCCGTTGGTTGTGGTCTTCGGCTTGCTCCTTGCGGCGAACGGCGTTGCGCACCATCAGTGAGCCCAGGTAACGAATGGGCTCCGGTGGGAAATGGCCGAGCGGGCCTTGCAACAGTGGCGAGCGTGTCCAGGGGTTGTCCAGGCCCAAGACCAGCGATGACAGGATCTGTCCTCCCATATGACAGGGACCGACGCCGCTGCCGGAATAGCCGAAACCATAGTAGATATTGCCCCTTGCGCCCATACGACCGAAGAAAGGCAGCCCGGTGACCGAGCGATCGGACGGGCCGTTCCAAGTGGCGGCAATGCCGACATCGGCAAACTCCGGAAAGAACTCTGTCAGGGTGTTACGCAACAACCCTGCGTAAGGCGAAGGTTGGTCGAATACCGGCAGAATGCGTCCGCCGTAGGCAAAGGTGTTGCCACCTTTGCCGAGCATGATCCGGCCGTCCGGAGTGTTGTGGTAGTAGTGCACGAAGATCCGCGAGTCGAGTACGGTGACCCCGCTGGTCAGGCCGATTCGCTCGAGCAGATCAGGTCGCGGTTCAGTGATGATCATGTCGCTGGAGACGATGGCCACTGAACGCTCGAATGCTGGAAAAGACCGCGCCATCCAGGCGTTGATCGCCAGCACCACGTGATTGGCGACCACTTGCCCGCCGGGCGTCTTGATGGTGGCCGGCAGCCCTTGTTCCAGGCCGGTCATCGGTGAGCCTTCAAAGATTCGCACACCAAGTTCCAGCGCGACCCGACGCAGACCGCGAACCAGCTTGCCCGGCTGCACACTGGCAGCTGCTGGCGAAAACCAGCCTTCAATGTGCCGGGTCGAACCCGCCATACGCTGCACATCAGCTAGCGCGTATTTGGAGAAAGAGTTGATGCCATTGCGCTCCAATGCCGCTATCACCCCGTCGGTCGAACCCACTTGGGCGCGGTTAGTCGCAGTGTAGAGCGTGCCATCGAGACGGTAGTCAGCATCCACCGCGTACTTTTCGCAAAAGTCGCCGATGGCGTAAATGCTCTGCTCCGATTCCTTGACCAGGCGTACCGCCTCTTCCACGCCGAACAAGCGCTCCAGGGTGAAGTACTTGGCCGACCAGGACAGCGCGCAGCCGCCGTTGCGCCCACTGGCGCCGGCACCGCAAATGTCGGCTTCGACGATGACCACGTCCAGTTCGGGGTTCTGTTCCTTGATCATGATCGCGGTCCACAAACCTGTGTAACCGCCACCAACGATGCAGACATCGGCGCGGGTGTCCTGCTGCAGTGGCGGGCAAGGCGTGGCGGGTTGGTTTTTCAGGGCTTGGTCGAGCCAGTAGGGTCGCATGGGGGTCATCTCCGTTGATCGGTTCGGGTCAAGAGTCAGGACGTCATCAGGCGCACGCGGCGACCACAATCATTTCCACGCGCCAACCGGGATCGATCAACTGCGCGAGAGTGCAGGCACGCGTGGGGGCATGGCCTGCGGGAAAAAACTCATCCCAGACCCTGTTCAGCCCTTCATAGTCTTCGCGATGGGCCAGCAAGATGCGCACCGATAGCACCCGAGTACGGTCGCTGCCGGCACTGAGCAAAAGCTGCTCGATACCTGCGAGCACCTCATGGGTCTGCGCCTCGATATCGCCACTGAGGTCGCTGGCAACCTGGCCACCGATGTAGAGGTGGTTGTCGTACCGGACCATGTCCGAACGGCGTTTTATCGCGGCGAAACGTTCAATTTCCATAGAGCACTCCAGGTCAATGCCAGCGGCGCCGCTGTTCAGACAGCGGTCAGGGGACTTGCGAAAACCATGCTTGCAGTTCATCTTTCATAAATAAAATCGATTTATCGAATGCATGAATAAGCCAAATCTATAGCAAGGTCCCCAATGGCGATTTCCCATACGCAACTCAAGGCATTCCACGCCGTGGCCATGAATGGCAGCTTCACCCGCGCAGCCGAGCAGCTCTGCCTGTCCCAGCCAGCGGTGTCCGACCAGGTGCGCAAGCTCGAGGATTACTACGGCGTGATGGTGTTCTATCGCGACAAGCGTCTGGTGCGCCTGACGGAAGTGGGCGAGCGATTGTTCGGCCTGACCCAACGACTGTTCGATATCAGCGTCGATGCCCACGACATGCTGATGGACTATCGAACCCTGTCGACCGGGACCCTGAACCTCGCCGTGGATGCGCCGGTGCACGTACTGCCCTATGTCGCTCGCTTCTGCAGTCGTTACCCCGGTGTCGACGTGAAGATTGAAACAGCCAATACCGATGAGGTCCTGCAGCGGTTGTTCGGGCACCAGGCAGACATTGCCCTGCTGGGGCGGCACATCGAAGACGACCGTCTGCTGACGCTACACCTGCGCAGTGACCCCATGCTCGCCTTCGTCGCCCATGACCATCCCTGGGCTCAACGAACCTCCATTTGCCTGGCTGATCTGGACAACATACCGCTGATCTTGCGCGAACAAGGCTCGGTCACCCGGCTATCCCTCGAAGAGGAGATGGCAGCGGCAGGCCTGCGCATTCGCAAGGCGATCGAAGTGGAGGGACGTGAGGCAGCACGCGAAGCCGTGGCGATCGGTATGGGCGTCGGTGTGGTCTCGGCGGCCGAGTTGGGCTCTGATTCCCGGCTTCGCGGATTGCCGATCAGCGACTGCCAGCGGTGCTTTACCGAGACCTTGGTGTGCCTACGGGCGCAGAGCTCGCGGCGAATCCTGACGACCTTTTTCGAAATCGTTCGAGAAGGGTTGGTTGAGTGAAGCCTGTCGTTCAATCTCGACTCAACGATATTCTTGAATTGGATTCCTGGTGTGGAGTGTCCGTTAGCTAAGGTGGGTAGTTCGGAAAACCACCCACATTTGATTCAAGTAAAGCGATGCCTTCATTTGGGTACAAACGCCCTTGGCAGCGCCGCATTCGCATCCGAAACGTAAGCGTTTGCCAGCATGTCTCATGGTGCCTGCGTAGCCTGTAGCAGTACCGAGACGGGTGACTTAGTAGTGATAGCTCAAATACAGTTGCCAGGCGGAAAATGTATCGTCACCCAGCGTTTGCTTTGCTGCCGCATTGGGTTTAACCCCGTTGTAGGAAAGCGACGCATAAATACTTGCAGCGTCCAGTCCACATATAGACTGCTTGCATGCAGAGCAATTAACGCCACTTGCAGCAACCAAAATTTTAATTATGTTTAAATCGCCCCACATCTTGTGCGATCACGCATCGACATCAGGACAGAGAGAAGAATAAAAAGTAGACCGATGTCCGTACATACAGCTATCGGGGTAGGTCGTTACTGACCGGTCACGATAGCCTGACGGGGCGTGGAAAATCGGGACACCCTCCAATTGTTTAGACAGCGCCGTGATACTCGAAGTGACATGTAGAACATGTCATTCCCAGTATCCTCAACACGCTCTGAAGTGATTTAGGCGGGCTGGTGTCAAAGCTATGCATTCACTCCCCGTTCAGCGCATCGATGATAGGGCAAGTGGCTCCGCCGCCTGCATCGCATTGCCCCACCAGTCTGCCCAGCACCTGCTGCATGGCTGCAAGGTCGGCCATCTTTTGCTCGATCAGGGCCAGTTTGCGCACGGCCAGTGCTCGAGTTTCGCGACAGGTGCAGGACGCATCAAGTGTCAGCAGTGCGCCCACCTCATCCAGCGTAAACCCCAACGCCTGCGCCCTCTTGATGAAGCGCAACCGTTTGACCTGCTCCGGTAGATAGCAGCGATAACCGCTGAGCGGCTTTGGCGGCTCATCCAGCAAGCCGCGTCGCTGGTAATAGCGAATAGTCTCGATATTCACCCCGGCAGCTTGCGCCAACTTGCCGATACTCAGCCCTGTCGCCATCACACGCCCCTTGATTCTGTACCCGGGTACGGAGTGTAGAGTGACTCTAGGTTAGATCGATTCAATGGAGAAAACGATGGCCCAACAGATCGGCGGATCCTGAGGCGTTGACCAAGGCGACGACGAATGCGGGTTATCCCTCCACCGTGCACAAATGAGGCAACCATGAGCGCCGTCATCCTCCAGTCCGTGTTGACCTGCCCGCAATGCGGCTTCGCCAAGCAGGAGGCCATGCCCACGGATGCCTGCCAGTTCTTCTACGAGTGTGGCAGTTGCAAAACCCTGCTACGCCCGACCCCCGGTGACTGCTGTGTGTTCTGTTCGTTTGGCACGGTAAAGTGCCCGCCGTTTCAGGAGCAGCGCGAATGCTGCAGTACGGCTTGAGCTGTGTTTATTCGGTTTGTCAGGCGCCCCTGAAGCGCCTCAAACCGTGGTTATGGGAGGTCAGTATCATGTGGAGTCACTCCCTGATGCTCGTGGTTGTCTACTTGACTATCACCCTCTGCATCGGCTGGTTGTATACCCTTGCTCTCCTGTATTGGCTTTAATCCGATAGGTGACGATCGCTTGAATCCACAGCCAATTGCGGCCATTGCTCGCTTTGAAGAAACCGCGAAATACTCGCCATCGCGCGCTACCCCATCGCCAGTTGCTGAAACTTCACCATTGCTTTTGCAATCAACTGGCCCGCTCCAAAGCGGAAAACAGGCTGACGAATTCCAATGAAAGCTTATGGCGCGGTGCCAGGTGGATCATGGGCACCGACGTCTCATGGGACTCACGCATTTTGACCGTGCTACTCAAGTAATCCGGCAACACCGGCAAGCCTTCGGCCACCAATTCGTCGATCAGCATCTGGTGCAAGCTGGCACGCGCCACAAACTGGTTGACCACCACGCCTTCCACGATCAACGACTCATTATGGTCAGCTTGCAACTCGGCCACTTGCGCGATGACGCTGTAGAGCGCCTGACGAGAAAAGCTGTCGCAATCGAACGGAATCAGCACGCGGTCGGCGGCGATGAGTGCGCTGAACGTGTAGAAATTCAGGGACGGCGGCGTATCGATGTAAATGCGCTCGTAATCTTCGGACAGCTCCACCAACAAGCGGCGAAGCTTATTGATCTTGAATTTGGACTCAAGCTTTGACTGCAGGTCCGCGAGCTCGCGGCTTGCCGTGACCAGATGCAGATTGTCGTAGCGAGTATCGGTGATGGCCACCCGATTCTTCTTGCTGGCCGGGCCACTGGACAAGGTTTGCTTGAAGAAATCGGCGATCCCCATGGGGATGTCATCGCCTGTCAGTCCGGTCAGGTATTGGGTCGAGTTAGCCTGGGGATCGAGATCCACCAGGAGCGTCCTGTAGCCTTCGGCAGCACTGACAGCCGCGAGATTGCAGGCGATGCTTGATTTGCCAACGCCCCCTTTTTGATTGAACACAGCTCGACGCATGAGAGAGGCAACCTGAGAAAAACTTCTCTCGATCATAGGACTGAAACATTTCAGTAATATTTCTACGCGACAATTTTGTTTCATTTTTAAGACAGCTGCCGCCCTACCTGACTGCGTCACCCGACATGCAGTTAACAAGAGGTGTGTCTGTACTCACGGCAATACAAGGAGGTCGACGATGCAATGCTCACCGGATGAAATACGCCACCAGATCCTGGACGCCGAACCCCTGTTGAAACGACTCGATATCGAGATGCAAGGGATTGAGTTTGATCCGCTGGTGCCTTCAAGCGTCAACGCGGCCTACGCCAAGGTAGATCGGGTGATTGAGCATCTGTTGGCCCGGTTCAAGGCAAACCCCATCCTTGGGCCGTTAACGACAGAGCTGAAGTCCCAGTATTTTGATGGGATTCGCGTGAAGGTAGCGCATGCCAGGAATGGCCAATAGCCTGGAACTTCGTCGGCAGCGACCGGTTGAATCCTCAGTCGTTAGCTGCCCCCGGCAACCCGGCTTGACCGGCCCAGTTCCGGACGGCCCGGGCGAACTGGCGCAGAGCAATCGGCGGTCGGCCGGGTAGTACGGACAAAGCCCTGAATAATTCGAATTCCATTGTGGTAGCAGGTTGATCAGCCGTAAGCGGATAGCCAACACACGTTCACATGACCGACGGTGTGTGGTTCAGCCCGTCGACGGCATCCAGTATTTGCCGTACCCGATCTGTAACGGACATGTCCCCCTCAAGCTTTAAGACAGCACAAGTAAGCACAGACAGCCATTCCTGATGCCGGGCCAAGCTCCGTCCAGGGACGCCTCCCTCATCATACTGAGCTGCCCAAGCCAGAAACTCCGGCTTTGCTTGACCGAAGCGTTTTGCCTCTCGACGTTTTAGTCTCTCTAACCTGAGTTCAACAGGAAGATAAAGGAACACCACAAGATCAAATTCATTCTCAAGCGGTTGACCCCAGCCCATTACTGATCCGGCAACCACGGCACGGCCATGAGCGCGCATTTCTTGTAGCAAGCGCTCTCCTCGCTGCGTTTTGTCTGCCAGATGCTGATATGGCGGGTTACTCGGCAGCCACAAAAAATCATCTGCTTCCAGGTGAGTTGTGCTCAGTTCCTTTGCTAAAGCATCCGCTAAGGTCGTGGTGCCGGAACCTGCCGCGCCTGTGATCAAGATGTAACGTGCCGTCTCTTTTGTCATTTCGCTTTCAGCCACTCTAAAACGAGTTTGCCATCTCCGATAAATTAACAGTGCCCCACTGATGCGGCAGCAGTCGAGCGATTTCACTCGCCCGCTGCGTTGGCAGGCGAGTAAGAACGTCCTTCAGGTACGCATACGGATCATGCCCATTCATCCGCGCAGACTGGATCAAGCTCATGATTGCTGCCGCCCGTTTGCCGCTGCGTAGCGATCCGGCGAACAACCAGTTGGAGCGCCCAAGTGCCCACGGCCTGATCTGGTTTTCGACTTGGTTGTTGCCAATGGTCACAGCCCCGTCGTCCAGGTAGCGCGTCAGCGCTACCCAGCGTTTAAGGCTGTAATCCAGGGCTTTGGCTGTTACCGATCCGTTGGGCACCAGATCACGCTGGGCCAACATCCAGTCATGCAGCATTTTGATTATCGGTGCTGCCTTTTCCTGGCGTATTCGCCAACGATCCTCATTGTTCATGTCTCGTGCCAGGCGTTCAACTTCGTACAAGCCGCCAATCGAGCGCAGCGCCTGTTCGGCCAACTGGCTTTTGTTTGCCACGTGCAGATCGAAAAACTTCCGGCGTGCGTGAGCCATGCAGCCAATCTCGGTCATGCCTTTCTCAAAACCGGCTTTGTAGCCTGCAAAATCGTCGCACACCAGCTTGCCATTCTAAGAGCCGAGGAAGTTACGCGCATGCTCACCGGCACGGCTTGGACTGAAGCCGTAAACCACGGCCTTGAGCGCCGAAAACGGCGTGGTGCTGTAGGCCCAAACATACGCGCGGTGAGTTTTCTTCTCACCCGGCGCCAACATTTGAACCGGGGTCTCATCGGCGTGGATCACGCCCTCGGACAGCACCGCTTCGCGCAGCGCATCGACCAAAGGCTGAAGCTGCACGCCGTATCCGGCGGTGCCTACCGCCCTTCGCGTACCCAGGTACTCAGCCAGGCCATTCTCGACGAGGTCGCAAACCGTCTGAATATTGTTGGCCGGGTAATCGAGCTTGCCGATCTCGCCCGCGACGTGGGTGGCGCCCTCAGCCGCAAAGAGCTGCCGGGCGAAGTCGAGGCCCAGCTGCAAGCCATCGAAAACGCCGATCTGCTGATTGTCGCTTCGCCGGTCTATCGCGGCGCCTATCCGGGCCAGCTCAAGCACCTGTTCGACCTGATCGACCAGGACGCCCTGATCGACACGCCGGTGCTGCTCGCCGCTACAGGCGGCAGCCCTCGTCACGCGCTGGTGATCGATCACCAGCTACGACCACTGTTCAGCTTCTTCCAATCGCTGACCCTGCCACTGGGCGTGTACGCCAGTGAGTCCGACTTCAGCAATTACCGCATCAGTTGCGACTTGCTCCAGGCTCGCATCGGCCTGGCCGTAGAGCGCGCCCTGCCGTTTTTCAGCAGCCACCAACGCTTGCGCCAGAGCGCCTGAGGAGCAGGAAGTGGATGTGGCGGGACAAGGTCCGCTCCGACAGGCCGAAATCGGACGCGAGTGTGCTGACGCTGATGGTCGCCGGTAGCGAGGCTTCAATGTGAGCCGTCAAAGGTGCGATCAATTCGTTGCCCTGAGCCATCATTGCCGGAACCATAAAGGACGATTGCAGTTGCCGACCATCGATCAGGAGCGCGTCAGCCACTGCGATGCCGGGGATGATCCAGCAAGAGCGGCCATCCGCGTTGATCGCCAAGGGCTGGACAGCAATCTGCAAAGGCAATTGCGGGTGCGAGCCACCTTTGAGTCAACCTCTCATCGTCCGCATTGGGTTGAATCCACAGCCAAAAGCGGACGTTCCCAGGCACCTACGAAGTTATGGCGATTTCGTCTTGGTCCGTGGGAAATCAGTGCTCGCCACTAATCTTTCGTGAACATACCCCTCAAATTGTTCGGCTGGCAGTGGCGGGGAAAACAGGAAGCCCTGGAAGGTCTGGCAGCCATGCTTGACCAGAAAGGTGCGCTGAGCTTCTGTCTCCACACCTTCTGCAATCACCGAAAGCCCCAATATCTGGCTCAGGCTCACAATCGCGCAGGCGATGGCGGCGTCGCTGGGATCAACCAGCACATCTCTGATGAAGGACTGGTCGATCTTGAGTTGATCCAGCGGAAGGCTCTTGAGGTATGACAGTGACGAGTAGCCGGTTCCGAAGTCATCCAGCGAAAGGCCTATGCCGATCTCTTTCAACTCGATCATTTTGGCGACAGTACTTTCCATATCCTCTACCAGCAGGCCTTCGGTCAGTTCCAGTTTCAATTTCTTCGGATCGGCCCCCGTGTATTTCAGTACTTGCAGTACCTCCTCGACGAAGTCCGGATGGTGAAACTGGCGGGCGCTGACATTCACAGCCATACCCAGTCGGGCGGTTTCCGAACGCTTTGCCCAGGCAACCAGCTGAGTGCAGGCTGCCTGCAGCGCCCAACGGCCTATCGGCAGAATCAACCCCGTTTCCTCTGCCAATGGAATGAACTCGCCTGGAAACACGACTCCGCGCTCAGGATTCTGCCATCTCATCAGTGCCTCTGCGCCAATGATACGGCCCTCACTATTCACCTGCGGCTGGTAATGAAGAAGGAATTCGTTGTCCTGCAAGCCTTGGCGCAAGTCTACTTCCAGTCTGGCGCGTGCCGTGGCAACCGCCTGCATTTCCGGATCGAAGAAGCGCATGGTATTGCGGCCCGCCGCCTTGGCGCGATACATCGCCAGGTCAGCGCGCTTCATAATATCGTCCACTGTGCTCAGCTGCCCCTGGAACAGCGCAATGCCGAGGCTGGGGGTGCTGTGGTGCTCATATCCATCCAACTGGTAGGAAATGTTCAGAGAGTTGAGAATCTTTTCGCCAATAGCCTTGGCCTGGATAGCTGCTTCTGGAGGATTCTCATTAAGGCCATCCAGCAGGACGACGAATTCGTCTCCGCCCAGGCGAGCCACGGTGTCGCTCTCGTGTATGCAGCCGCAAAGGCGCAGAGCAACTTGCTGCAGCAACATGTCGCCTCTGTCATGCCCCAGCGTGTCGTTCAGTGCCTTGAAGTTATCCAGATCAATGAGAATTATCGCGCTCGTATGCAGGCTACGGGAGCTGCCCGCCAGCAGATGCTGTAACCGGTCCAACATGAGCCGCCTGTTGGCCAGCCCGGTCAACTGATCGTAGAAGGCCAAACGCTGGACCTCTTGCTCAGCGGTCTTACGGTGGGTGATGTCAGTATTGATCGACAGAACGGATTGCGGCTGGCCATCATCGTCTCGCACCAGGGTTCGATGACTTTCGAGCGTGATGGTGCAGCCATCCCGACGTCGAAGTGTAACTTCGTCCGCCCAGTCACCCGTTTCTATCAGGCTGTTAGTGGCCGCATTGAAAGCGGCGCTACCCTGGTAGATCAACTCCTGTGCCGATTTGCCGAGTGCCTCTTCCTTCGACAGACCGTAGAGACGCTCGGCACTTCTGTTCCAGTACAGGATGCGGTTATCCATCCCGTGAACGACAATGGCATCCTGGGCCTTGTCCAGCAGCGATGCTTGCTGGCGGGCCTGCTTCTCGCTTTCGCGCAGCACTGCCAGATAACCTTCCCTTTCGGCTGCTTGCGACTCCATTTCGCGCCTGATCTTGCCCCCGTAGATAACGGCCGCACTGACCATCAGTAGCACGAACACCATGATCGCGTATTCGACCCGGCGCAGTTCTTCGACCGACTCAAGCTCCTCCTCCAGGAGCTTGCTTTGAATCAGGCCAACGCGATCGCGCACGGTACTGAGTGAGGCGAGCAACAGGGCAAACTTCCTGTCCATCGTTGCCATGCGTTTGCCGGCAATTTCCGACTGCCCCTCCCTGAAGTAGGAAAAGATCAGCAAGGCCTCGTTCACCATTTCGACCATCGCGGCATCAACTGCACCCACCTCATCCTTCAATGCAAGGGTAAAGGCTTGTATATCCGCACTGTGTTCAGCCTCGTTGGCGATCCGTACTTCCAACTGTTTTTTGGCCATTGCCAAATGCTCGTTGAAGGCGCGCAAGGCCTCATTCATGTTCCGCGATTCGGCTTCAACATTATGTGTATCGAACACATTATTGCCCGGCGCATTGACTGTGGAAGCCAGGCTGCCCAGCGTTGAATAGTTCGACAGCTGTTGGACCCACGACTGGTTTGCCTTGATGGAGCGGTGATAGGTATCGACGATCAGGTGATTCAATAGCACGCTCAGCACAACCACCAGCACGTCGAATCCCGCAAGAAAAAAGTACATGCGGTGCCATTTGGTCGAGCGCGGATTATTTGAACTGGTGGGTATGGCTTGCTTTGCGGCGCTTTTATTCCTGAAAGAATCCATTTCACAATCTCCAGACATAATCCTTCTAAATTGACCAATAAAAGCGGTACGCGGAAACCAATTAACCTTTTGTGCCGACACCCGAACCTGAGAACACACCGCACGTAGTATTAGCCAATTTTTTGCTCTGTTCTGGATTCACGCTGGTTTTCGTGAGCGAAGCTCCCGAGACAAGCGATAGCTACCGAAGCTATACGTCTTAAGCGTCACGCCAACCAAATATTCGACACTAAGCAATGCATTGGGCGATGCTAACTTCATGGTGAAATTTTTTAGTCTCGGAAGCAGTCTCTTAACATTCCGGTGATAAAACGAAATCATTTTCATTGGTTGTGTTTGACATCATCGTTTCAGGTAACGATTCTCCTCGCTCTCCATTGTAGAACTGAACGTCAGCAAGCACTTTTGCCAGATGTCTGTTTCTTTCAATTTCCTCAGCCTCGTTCTGCGCCTCTGGCGAGCGTGCAGACCTTGGCCAGCGTGTCTGGGGTGAGCATATCCCCGTTTTCGCAGTGCCCAGCCGCACCGTAGCGAAAGTCGATTCGATCCTGGGTGATCCCAACAGATCCAGTCCAAACCCTGCGCCTGCAGGTGCAGGGTTTGCTCCATGTCTTCCCGAGTGTCGTTGCGGATTTACGTCTGGCGGCACAACTCGCCCCTCAGGGTGACGGCAGATAGCCCATCACGTGCGACTCGCCCATCAGCAACGGACGATTCAGTTCCGCGCAGGCGCGCAGATACTCGGCCACCAGGGTGACCCGCTTCAGCTTGCGCAGATCTTCGCTGTAGTACATCCAGAACTGTCGCGTGACCTCCACTTCATCCGGCAGCACTTCGCACAAGCGGGGATCGGGGCCAGCAAGGAAGCAAGGCAGGATGGCCAGCGCCCGCCCTTCCAGGGCTGCGTGGTAATGGGCCACCACGCTGGTGCTGCGCAGGCGGCTGTTGGCGCCGGGCATCAGGTCGTTCAGGTAGAGCAGCTTGAAGCTGAAGGCCAGGTCCTCGACATAGGTCACGAACGGGTGGCCGGCCAGGTCCTCGCGACAGCCGATCGGCGGATGATTGGCAAGGTACTCCGGCGTCGCATACAGGCGCAGGCGGTAGTCGCACAATCGCGAGCACACATAGGGACCGCGCTCGGGCCTTTCCAGGGTGATGGCGATGTCCGCCTCGCGCCGTGACAGGTTGATGAAGTGCGGGACCGGCAAAATGTCCGCCGAGATGTTCGGGTAGTGCTCAAGGAAGTGGCTCATCTGCGCAGTGATGAAACAGGTCCCGAAGGCTTCGGTACAGCCGATGCGCAGATGCCCGGCGAGTCCCCCGGTGGTGCCGAAAACCTGCTCGCAGGCTACCAGCAGCGTACTTTCCAGGGATTCGGTGTGCCCGACCAGACGCTGCCCCTCCACGGTCAGGACAAAACCGGAGGTTCGCGACTTCTCGAACAGCAGGGCACCCAGACACTGCTCCAGTGCGCGGATACGCCGCGACACCGTGGTGTAGTCCACCCCGAGGCGGCGGGCCGCACCACTGGCGGTGCGAGCACGGGCAACTTCGAGGAAGAAACGCAAGTCGTCCCAGTTCAGTGGGTTCTTCGTTGTGCATTTTTGCATATCCATCGAGCTTTTCCGCCAATACATAAGGGAAATATGCCCTTATATACTCGCATCTCACCCAAATTGACCAGCGTCGTTTTCGGGCCAGGAAAGCCCCCTCCCAATAATAAATATCGAGGGCTGACAGCATGAGCGCATGGATAAACGCCGGCCTGCACGCCGGACAAAAACAGCTGCGGAACAACGTAATCGCGACCACGATTTTCGCCCGCCGTCGGCACGCTGCGCAGCGGCACCGCGCCGCCCTCCCACACCGCCCCCTCGCCACCGGAAGGTCATCCGGGCGGCAGTAACTCCAGCACATCTGCATTCAGGTGGCGTCCCGCATCGGGTCGCCGCCCGGGTACCCGTACGCCCCTTAAAAGGCCGAACAACAAAAACAACTAGAAAAACGGAGCCTCACCATGACGACTGACCATCCGAACCACGCCCAGACCTGTGCACGGGTCAGGGCCAACCCCAAGTTCCAGCGCCTCGCACGCCAGCGTGCACTGCTGGCCTGGACACTGAGCGGCGCGGTCCTGGCAATCTATTACAGCTTCATCATGGTGGTGGCTTTCGCTCCTGCCTGGCTGCACCTGCCGCTGTACGACGGCAGCCACCTCAGCCTCGGCATGCCCATCGGCGTGACGATCATCCTGTTGTCCTGGCTACTCACCGCCTGGTACGTGCACAGCGCCAACACCCGCTTCGACGTGCTCAGCTCGCAGATCCTCCAGGAGTCCCGCGCATGAAACGCCTGTCCGCCCTTCTTGCTCTCAGCCCAGTGCTGGCCCACGCCGAGCCCATCATTGCGCAGAAGCAACCGCTCAACCTGCACGCCATCGGCATGTTTTTCGTCTTCGTCCTCGCCACCCTGCTGATCACCTGGTGGGCGGCGCGGCGCACCCGCTCAGCCGCCGATTTCTACAGCGCTGGCGGCGGTATCACCGGCTTCCAGAATGGCCTGGCCATCGCCGGTGACTACATGTCGGCGGCAACCCTGCTGGGCCTGTCGAGCCTGGTATTCGCCAAGGGTTACGACGGCTTCGTCTACATCATTGGCTTCTTCGTCGGCTGGCCTATCGTCACCTTCCTGATGGCCGAGCGCTTGCGCAACCTGGGGCGCTACACCTTCGCCGACATTGTCTCCTACCGCCTTGATCAAACCCGCGTACGCAGCTTCGCCGCCCTCGGATCGCTGACCGTGGTGTGCTGCTATCTGGTGGTGCAAATGGTCGGTGCCGGTCAACTGATCAAACTGTTGTTCGGTCTTGATTACCGCACGGCGGTGGTGGTGGTCGGACTGTTGATGCTGGTCTACGTGATCTTCGGCGGCATGCTCGCCACCACATGGGTACAGATCACCAAGGCAGTCCTGCTCCTGGCGGGCGGCACCACCCTGGTGCTGATGGCCCTGAGTCGTTTCGACTTCAGCTTCGAGAACCTGGCCGCCCAGGCTGTGGCCGTGCATGCCAGCGGCGTGCAGATCATGGGCCCGGGCACCTTGCTGGCCGACCCGATCAACGCGGTGTCCTTGTCCCTCGGCTTGGTCTTCGGCATTGCCGGCCTGCCGCACATCCTGATGCGCTTCTTCACGGTGCCCAATGCCAAGGAGGCGCGTAAATCGGTGCTGTTCGCCACGGTGTTCATCGGTTTCTTCTTCCTCGTGGTCTGCGTCCTGGGCTATACCGCCATCGTCATCGTCGGCACGGACCCCCAGTACTACGTCGATGGCAAGCTCGGCGGGGCCATGATTGGCGGCGGCAACATGGTGGCCATGCACCTGGCCAAGGCGGTGGGCGGCAACCTGTTTCTCGGTTTCCTCTCTGCCGTGGCTTTCGCCACCATCCTCGCGGTAGTAGCCGGCCTGGCCCTGGCCGGTGCCTCGGCCATCTCCCATGACCTCTACGCGTCGGTATTGAAGAAGGGTTGCGCCGACGAGAAACAGGAAATGCGCGTGTCGCGCATCGCCACCATCTGCCTGGGTATCGTTGCAATTGCCCTCGGCATTCTGTTCGAGGGCCAGAACATCGCCTTCCTGGTCGGCCTGACGTTCGGCATCGCCGCCTCGGCGAATTTCCCGGTACTGATCATGGCCATGTACTGGGGTGGCCTGACCACCCGCGGCGCCCTCTACGGCGGCCTGACCGGTCTGTTCAGCGCCCTGGCCCTGGTGATCGGCTCGCCGTCGGTATGGGTCGGTGTACTGGGTCATGCCCAGGCACTCTTCCCTTACGACCAGCCGGCGCTGTTCTCCATGCCACTGGCCTTCCTGGTCATAGTGGTCGCTTCCAGGCTTGACCGCAGCGAACGCGCTGACCGCGAGCGCGCCGCCTATGCCGATCAGTTCGTCCGTGCCCAGACCGGCCTTGGAGCTGCCATGGCCAGCAGTCACTGACGCCGCTTTTTCCGGGGTTCAAGCCCCGAGCGCGAGCCCGCTCCTTTGCTTCGCGCTTTTTTATGCCCGCCCTGCGCCGTTCGGCGCAGGACACCCCAAAAGTGCCCTTCCCTCGCCAACGCCAAATGGCGCGGGAGCGGCTCGTCGACAACAAAAACAACAAAAGGCATCCAATGAAACCCACCACCCTCACTCTGTTCCTGGCCGGCAGCGGCCTCGCTGCACAGGCTCACGCCGACTTCCTGGCAGACAGCACGGCCAGGCTGGAAACGCGCAACTTTTACTTCAACCGCGACTACCGCCAGGCAAATGCCGCCCAGTCCAAGCAGGAAGAATGGGCCCAGGGCTTCCTGCTGCGCTACGAATCCGGTTATACCGACGGCATGATCGGCGTCGGTATCGATGCCCTCGGCCAGCTCGGCATCAAGCTCGACTCCAGCCCCGATCGCGCCGGCTCCGGCCTGCTCAAGCGCGATAACGAGCCGCCCAGGCGCGCCAAGGACGAGTATGGCGAACTGGGCCTGACGGCCAAGTTCAAAGCATCCAACAGCGTGCTCAAGCTCGGCACCCTGGCCCCGAAGTTGCCGGTACTGCTGGCCAATGACTCGCGCCTGTTGCCGCAAACCTTTCGCGGTGGCCAGTTGAACGTTCAGGAAATCAAAGGCCTGAGTTTCGATGCGGGGCGCGTGGATCGGGTCAACCAGCGCGACTCCTCGGACTACGAGAAAATGGCGATCACTACCACCGGCGCCAAGGGCATTGTCAGTGGCCAGGCCCGCAGCGACGCCTTCAATTTCGCCGGCCTGGCCTACCAGTGGAACGACCGGCTGAACACGGGCTACAACTATGGCGGCCTGGACGACTTCTATCACCAGCACCAGTTCAGCCTGGTCCACGTGCTGCCGCTGGGCGCAGGCCAGACGCTCAAGAGCGACCTGCGCTACGCCCGCTCCACCGACGATGGCAACAGCAACATCGACAACAACGCCTTCGGCGCCCTGTTCACCTATACCCTCGGCGGTCATGCCTTCGGTCTCGGCTACCAACGCATGAGCGGCGACACCGGCTTTGCCTACGTCAATGGCAGCGACGCCTACCTGGTCAACTTCGTGCAAATCAACGACTTCGCCAACAAGGACGAGCGTTCCTGGCAGGCGCGCTACGACTACAACTTCGCGGCGCTCGGCATTCCCGGCCTGACCTTCATGACCCGCTACTTATCTGGCGACAGCATCGACCTGGGCGTCGGCAAGCCCGACGGCCACGAATGGGAGCGCGACACCGACATCGGCTACGTGGTGCAGAGCGGCCCGCTGAAAAACATCGGTCTGAAATGGCGCAACGCTACGGTGCGCACCGCTCACTTCGGTAGTGACCTCAACGAGAACCGCCTGATCCTCAGCTATACCCTGGCGCTCTGGTAAGGACCCGCACAAGGCGGGCGCTGCTTGCATCGTTTGACGGTGCGGGCAGCGCCCGCCTTGTGCATTTTGTCGATTAAACCGTGCCGCAGGCCTTAATGCCAGTCAGTTAAGCTGACTGGCATTTTTATTTCTGATCGGATACTTCGGCGATTTGAGCCGGATGGCGCGAGGATAAATACGCTCCTCTCGCCGATGAGGCAGGACATAGTGCAGGGCTGAGGCATGAAGCTCGCCCAGGTACTTGGGGATGTTCCCGGAGCGGTCGGCCGAGACACTGTTGATAAACCCTAAAATCGCCCAGGTACACGCGCTAAAACTCATTTCACACGGGTAAATACCTGGACAGTGACGGCTCATTTCCACCATCTGATAGCGCAACAAGTTGTAGCCCAGCAACACCCCCCACAGTTCCTGCTCGATCATCTCGGGTGTCTTGCTGCGCAGCGTATAGCTGCTGTTAAGCAGCGTCTGTTTCATCTCGCGAAACCCTAATTCGATCTCCCATCGCTGGCTGTACAGGTCGACGATTTCGTCGGACGGAAAGCGCAGCGGGTCGGCCATCGACGTCAGGATCTGACACACCTTGCCCTTGACGGTTTTGCTCAGGAGTCGCGCAGTCAGGCGCTCGGGCAGCCCCGGCCATTGTTTGCGGGCTTGCGGCGAAGTACTTAACAAGACAACCGCATCCTGGCGCCCCAAACGCTGAACCACTTCGTACTGCGTGCCTTTTTTCAGTGGCATCAGCCAATGCCGCTCGGTGCCTGCTTGCTGCCATTGGTGCAGCAAACCCAAGGAGTAAAAGCCTCGATCGAACAGGGTCAACGAGTGATCGGGCGTGGTGTCGATCAGTTGTTCGGCCAGCTTCATTTCGTTGCTGCGATAGCCATCAAACGCACTGCCGATCAGCATGTGGCTGGTCAATTCCATTTGGCAGACCATGCGCACCTGAGGAAAGCCAGTGTCGCCATGCTGATTGCTGGCCGAGTCGTAGCGCGCCCGATTTTCCGGGGTATCCGGTGTTCGCCAGACCACACCGTCGACGCCCAGCAAACGCAAGCCGGCCCAAGTTGGGTGATCCACGGCCTCATGCCAACTTTTCTGAGTCAGATGGAAGACCTGTCGAACAGCCTCGCAGCCCAACCGCTGACGGGCTTGAACCACAGCGCTGGGTGCCACCAGCGGACGTTGGCCCGGCAGCATGATGTTCATGCGGCTGACCACATCCCATGCCGACATGCGTCGAAAGAAGGCCATGGAAATCACGCACCAGAGCATCATTTCCAGCGGCAAACGCCGCTTGCGCAGGGTCGCCACACCGGCCTGTTCAAGGGCCAGCTCGACCAAAGACGGATCGAGTAAAGAATCCAGTCCCTCGATTGAATTGGGAGTGGAGGCGATGTTGTGGGTCAGTTCCAGGGCCCGAGCGAGACGCATAAAAAAATCCGATGCCAGTACAGGCATCGGATTTTGATTTCTTGCGGCCAAAGGTCAAGCGAGAAGGCTTAACTGATCGGCATTAGCCGCAGGCCTATGCTTTTTTGCACAACATACGGGATTTTTTGAGCATTCTTATTTGATTTATGCCTGCCTATACTCGGTTCAACCGCCTGGCCATGAACCCGGTCAGTCCCAATAAAAATAAACAGGGCACCCACCGTGAAGCCATCCTTGCTTGCCGTCGCCTCCCCAGTTTCAGGTACCCGCGCGCGTCTCGGGAGACTCCAATGAACAACTGCCAACCCTTCCTGGCCGCTCGTGACTTCCTGCTGGCCCACCGTACCGACTACGCCACCGCCGTGCGTGACTTCCGCTGGCCGCAGCTGAGCGAATTCAACTGGGCGCTGGATTACTTCGATGCCATGGCCGCGGGTAACCAGGCCAATGCCCTGTGGATCGTCGAAGAGGACGGCAGCGAACAACGCTACAGCTTCCAGCAACTGGCCGCGCGTTCCAACCAGGTAGCCAATCACCTGCGTGCCCTCGGTGTGCGCCGCGGGGAACGCATCCTGCTGATGCTCGGTAACGATGTCGCCCTGTGGGAAACCATGCTGGCCGCCTTCAAACTCGGTGCCGTCGTCATTCCCGCTACCGCGCTGCTGACCCCTGATGACCTGCGCGACCGCATAGAGCGTGGCCATGTTCGCCACCTGGTCGTCGGCAGCGCCCATGTCGACAAGTTCGACGGGCTGGGTGAAGGCTGCAGCCGCATCTGCGTCGGTCCGTCCCCCGCCGGCTGGACCCCGCACAGCGCCGCCAGCGAGCATTCCGAGCAGTTCGAAACAGAGGGGCGCACGCTGGCCACCGACCCGATGCTGCTGTACTTCACCTCCGGCACCACCTCCAAGCCGAAGATGGTGCTGCACAGTCACCAGAGCTACCCGGTCGGCCACCTCTCGACCATGTACTGGATTGGCCTGCAGCCGGGCGACCTGCACCTGAACATTTCGTCCCCGGGCTGGGCCAAGCACGCCTGGAGCTGCCTCTTCGCACCGTGGAATGCCGGGGCCTGCATCTTTATCCACAACACCGCACGCTTCAGCGCGCCAGCCCTGCTCGACGTGCTGGAGCGCTACGGCGTCACCAGCCTGTGCGCGCCGCCTACCGTGTGGCGCATGCTGATCCAGGAAGACCTGGCCAGTTACAAGACCCGCCTGCGCCTGCGCGAACTGGTGGGCGCCGGTGAGCCGCTCAACCCGGAAATCATCGAGCAAATCCTGCATGCCTGGGGCCTGTTGCTGCGCGACGGCTTCGGCCAGTCGGAAACCACCGCACTGGTCGGCAACACACCTGGCCAGCGGCTCAAGCCGGGCTCCATGGGCCGTCCGCTGCCGGGCTACCGGGTGACCATGCTCGACCCCGATGGCGTGCCGGGTAACGAAGGCGAAGTGGCCCTGCCACTGGACGTCCGTCCACTCGGCCTGATGCTGTGCTACGAGGACAGCCCGGAGAAGACCGCCGAAGTGATGCGCGACGGCTACTACCGCACTGGCGACACCGCACAGATCGACGAAGAGGGCTACATCACCTTCGTCGGCCGTGCCGACGATGTGTTCAAGGCCTCCGACTACCGCATCAGCCCCTTCGAGCTGGAAAGCGCACTGATCGAGCACCCGGCCGTGATGGAAGTGGCCGTGGTGCCAAGCCCCGACCCGGTGCGCCTGGCAGTACCCAAGGCCTATCTGATCCTGGCCCATGACGCACAGGGCAGTCACGAACTGGCCGGCAGCATCCTCGCGTTCGCCCGCGAGCACCTGGCGCCCTACAAGCGGGTACGGCGCATCGAATTTGTCAGCGAGCTGCCCAAGACCATCTCCGGGAAGATCCGCCGGGTGGAACTGCGGCAAATGGAAGTGCAGCGTCGCCAGGGCGACGCACGTGGCCCGCAGGAATACTTCGAAGAAGACTTCCCGCAACTCAAGGGCTAACCCCCCGGGCCGGCACGCCGGCCCTTTCTAACCCAAACCCGACCGCTCGGCCAAACCACGCTGAGGGGCCTCATTCGACCTGAAAAAAGCAGGCAGGACCCGTAAATGACCTCTTCCACCATTCCCAGCGTCAAGCTTCTCATCAACGGCGAATTCGTCGAATCGCGCAGCACCCAGTGGCGCGACGTGGTCAACCCGGCCACCCAGGAAGTCCTGGCACGTGTCCCCTTCGCCACCGCCGAGGAAATGAACGCCGCCGTTGCCAGCGCCAAACAAGCCTTCAAGACCTGGCGCAAGACCCCCATCGGTGCACGTGCCCGTGTCTTCCTCAAGTACCAGCAGTTGATCCGCGAGAACATCAAGGAACTGGCTGCTCTGCTCACCGCCGAGCAAGGCAAGACCCTGCCTGATGCCGAGGGTGACGTGTTCCGCGGCCTGGAAGTGGTCGAGCATGCTGCCAGCATCGGCAATTTGCAGATGGGTGAATTGGCCAACAACGTGGCCAACGGCGTCGACACCTACACCCTGCTGCAGCCGCTTGGCGTGTGCGCCGGCATCACCCCGTTCAACTTCCCGGCAATGATCCCGCTGTGGATGTTCCCGATGGCCATTGCCACCGGCAACACCTTCGTCCTCAAGCCATCCGAGCAGGACCCGCTGGTGACCATGCGCCTGGTGGAACTGGCGCTGGAAGCCGGAGTACCCAAGGGCGTGCTCAACGTCATCCACGGCGGCGTCGACGCGGTGAACCTGATCTGCGATCACCCGGACATCAAGGCCGTGTCTTTCGTCGGCTCCACCAAGGTCGGCACCCACGTCTACAACCGCGCCACCCAGAACGGCAAGCGCGCGCAGTGCATGATGGGCGCGAAGAACCATGCCATCGTCCTGCCCGATGCCAACCGGCAGCAGACCCTGAACAACCTGCTGGGCGCCGCCTTCGGCGCTGCCGGCCAGCGCTGCATGGCCCTGCCAGTGGTGATCCTCGTCGGTGAAGCGCAAACCTGGCTGCCGGACCTGATCGAACGAACCAAGACCCTCAAGATCAATGGCGGCACCGAGCCGGGCACCGACATCGGCCCGGTGATTTCCTGCGCCGCCCTGGAGCGCGTCAACGGTCTGATCGCCAGTGGCATCGAAGAAGGCGCCAGGCTCGAACTGGATGGGCGCAACCCGAGCGTACCGGGCTACCAGGACGGCAACTTCGTCGGCCCGACCATTTTCTCCGGCGTCACCGCGCAAATGACCGTGTACCGCGAAGAAATCTTCGGCCCGGTGCTGTGCGTCATGCACGCCGCCAACCTGGACGAGGCGATCGAGATCATCAACGCCAACCCGAACGGCAACGGCACTGCCCTGTTCACCCGCTCCGGCGCTGCCGCGCGTCACTTCCAGGAAGAGATCGACGTCGGCCAGGTAGGCATCAACGTGCCAATCCCGGTACCGGTCCCGCTGTTCTCCTTCTCCGGTTCGCGTGCCTCCAAGCTGGGTGACCTGGGCCCCTACGGCAAACAAGTGGTGACCTTCTACACCCAGACCAAGACGATCACCCAGCGCTGGTTCGACGAGGACGACACCGGCGGCGCGGTGAACACCACCATCACCCTGAAATGACCTTTGCCGGCCGGCGCCTCGCGTCGGCCGACGACAAGCGCGCGCAGGATTGCCTGCGCCACTGCCCCCTATCGTAAAGGTAGCCAATATGCATATCGGATTTCTCGGCCTCGGCAACATGGGTGGCCCAATGGCCCGCAACCTGCTCAAGGCTGGCCACAGCCTGACCGTCTTCGATCCCTTCCCCCAGGCAGTCGCCGCCCTGGTGGAGGCTGGCGCCAGCGCCGCCGACTCCCCCGCCGCCGTGGCCAAGGCCAGGGTTGAGGTGATTATCACCATGCTGCCGACCGCCGAGCATGTGAAGCAGGTCTATCGCGGCAAGGACGGCCTGCTGGCCAATATCGGCCCCGGCGTGTTGTTGATCGACAGTTCGACCATCGACCCGCTGAGCACCCGCGAGGTGGCCAAATACGCCCTTGCCCAAGGCAACCCGATGCTCGACGCGCCGGTATCCGGCGGCACCGGCGGCGCGGCGGCAGGCACCCTGACCTTTATGGTCGGTGGCCCGGACAGCGTGTTCGACCAGGCCCTGCCGATCCTCTCGGCCATGGGCAAGAACATCGTGCACTGCGGCGCAGCAGGCAACGGCCAGGTGGCCAAGATCGCCAACAACATGCTGCTCGGCATCTCCATGGTCGGCGTCGCCGAAGCCATGGCCCTGGGTGTAGCCCTGGGGATGGACGCCAAGGTGCTGGCCGGGATCATCAATACCTCCACCGGTCGCTGCTGGAGTTCGGAGGTCAACAACCCGTTCCCGGGTGTGCTGGAAAACGCGCCGGCCTCACGCGGCTACAGCGGCGGCTTTGGCAGCGACCTGATGCTCAAGGACCTGGGCCTGGCCACCGAAGCGGCCAGGCACGCGCGTCAACCGGTAGCGCTCGGCGCTGTAGCCCAGCAGCTGTACCAGACCTTCAGCCTGCAAGGTAACGGCGGCCTGGACTTCTCCGCCATCATCAACCTGTTCCGCGGGGAAGCCTGAGCATGAGCGAGCAGCAAGCCCCGGTGCTGGCCAGCGTACGCAACCGTGTCGGCCACCTGACGCTGAATCGGCCAAGCGCGTTGAACACCCTGGACCTGCCCATGGTGCGTCTGCTTTGCCGGCACCTGTGGGCTTGGGAGCACGATCCGGAGATCGTCGCCGTGACCCTTCGCGGCGCCGGTGAAAAGGCCTTCTGCGCCGGTGGCGATATCCGCATGCTGTACGACAGCTACAAGGCCTGCGACAACCAGCATGAGCTGTTCCTCGAGGAGGAGTACGCCCTGGACGAGTACCTGCATGGCTACACCAAGCCAGTGCTGGCACTGCTGGATGGTTTCGTCCTCGGCGGCGGCATGGGCCTGGCCCAGGCCACCTCGTTGCGGGTGATCACCGAGCGCACGCGGATGGGCATGCCGGAAGTCGGCATCGGCTTTTTCCCGGATGTCGGTGGCAGCTATTTCCTGCCGCGCCTGCCAGGCGAACTGGGAACCTATCTGGGTATCACCGGCTGCCAGGTGCGTGCCGCCGATGCCCTCTATGCGAACCTTGCCGACTACTACCTGCCCAGCGAGCGGCTGGCCGAGCTGGATGCCTGTCTCGACTACCTGAACTGGACCGCTGCGCCCGACGAAGACTTGCAGGACCTGCTCGCCGACATGGCCACCGAGCGTCTTGCCGGGTCCGAGCTCAAGGCCTGTCGCCAGGCGATCGACGAATATTTCGCCTTGCCTGATGTTCCGGCCATTCGCGCTGCGCTGCAGCGCGAACAACGCCCAGAGCTGCAAGACTGGGCCGAACAGACAGTGAAGCTGCTCGACAGCCGCTCGCCATTGGCGATGGCCACGACGCTCGAGTTGTTGCGCCGTGGTCGCTACCTGAGCCTGGCCGAATGCTTCGCCCTTGAGTTGCACCTGGACTACCAGTGGTTCGACAAGGGCGACCTGATGGAAGGTGTGCGCGCCCTGATCATCGACAAGGACAAGTGCCCACGCTGGAACCCGCCAACCCTGACAGAGCTGGTACCTGCCCGGGTGCAAGCCTTCTTCAACGACTTTCAACGCGCCTCCGGCAAGCCCGTACTCACCGCCTGATCGGCAGGAGACTTTGCAATGCACGATATCGAATTGACCGAAGAACAACGCATGATCCGCGACATGGCGCGCGACTTCGCCCGCAGCGAAGTCGCGCCGCACGCCCAGGCCTGGGAGAAGGCCGGCTGGATCGATGACGCCGTGGTGGCGCAGATGGGCGAGCTGGGCCTGCTGGGCATGGTCGTACCGGACACCTGGGGCGGCAGCTATACCGACTATGTGGCCTACGCCCTGGCCGTTGAAGAAATCTCGGCCGGCGACGGTGCCCTTGGCGCGCTGATGAGCATCCACAATTCGGTGGGCTGCGGCCCCCTGCTGAAATACGGCACCCCCGCGCAACAGGACAGCTGGCTGCCGCTGCTGGCCAGTGGTCAAGCGATCGGCTGCTTCTGCCTCACCGAGCCACAGGCCGGCTCCGAAGCGCACAACCTGCGTACCCGTGCCGAACTGCGCGACGGCCAATGGGTACTCAATGGCGCCAAGCAGTTCGTCAGCAACGGCAAGCGCGCCAGGCTGGCCATCGTCTTCGCCGTCACCGATGCGGAACTGGGCAAAAAGGGGCTATCGGCCTTCCTGGTACCGACCGACAACCCCGGCTTCGTGGTCGACCGCAGCGAACACAAGATGGGCATCAAGGCCTCGGATACCTGCGCGGTGACCCTGAACGACTGCACCATCCCCGAGGCCAACCTGCTGGGTGAACGCGGCAAGGGCCTGGCCATTGCCCTGTCGAACCTTGAAGGCGGTCGCATCGGCATCGCCGCCCAGGCCCTGGGAATCGCCCGCGCCGCCTTCGAGGCAGCCCTGGGCTATGCCCGCGAACGCATCCAGTTCGGCAAGCCGATCATCGAGCACCAGAGCGTGTCCAATCTGCTCGCCGACATGCACACCCGGCTCAACGCCAGCCGCCTGATGGTCCTGCATGCGGCGCGCCTGAAAAGCGCCGGGCAACCGTGCCTGTCCGAAGCCTCCCAGGCCAAGCTGTTCGCCTCGGAAATGGCCGAACGCGTGTGCTCCAGCGCCATGCAGATCCATGGCGGCTACGGTTACCTGGAAGATTACCCGGTGGAACGCTACTACCGCGACGCGCGCATCACCCAGATCTACGAAGGCTCCAGCGAGGTCCAGCGCCTGTTGATCGCCCGCGAACTGAGCCACTACGCACTCTGACCCGCTCCAGCCGGACGCAACTGCCGCGTCCGGCTTTCACCTGCCTTCCCTCTCGCGGAGTTGCCCATGCCCGGCTTGCGCAATATTTCCATTAGCCGCCGTCTGTGGCTGATTTTGCTGACCTCCATCCTGATGCTGCTGATTCTCGCCGGCCTGATGCTCAAGCAGAGCCACGACGACCTTTATACGGCCAAGGCGCTGAAAACCCGCCACGTGGTCGAGACCGCCAGCGGCATCCTGCGCCACTTCCAAAGCCTGGAGGGCCAGGGCCTCAGTCGTGAGCAGGCGCAGCAGCAGGCCATCGCGGTCATGCGCGACTTGCGCTACGACCGCGAGGACTACTTCTGGCTCGAAGACCTCGACACGCGAATGGTCATGCACCCCAATGCCAGGCTCGAGGGCAAGCGCATGGCCGGTACGCTTGATCCGGACGGCAAGGCACTGTTCGACGAAATGGTCGCCACGGCCAAACGCGATGGCGCCGGCCTGGTGCACTACCGCTGGCCCAAGCCGGGTTCCGACGCGCCAGTGGAGAAGGTTTCCTACGTCGAACTGTTCAAGCCCTGGGGCTGGATTGTCGGCTCGGGCATCTACATCGACGACGTGCAAGCCGAGTTCCGCCGCCAGCTGCTTCAGGCTTTCGTCATATTGGTGACGATCGCCCTGCTGCTCAGTGCGCTGATCCTGCTGATTGCTCGCAGCATCGCCTCGCCACTGGCGCGGGTGGTCGATGCCATGAAGAACATCGCCAGCGGCGAGGCCGACCTGACCCGCCGTCTGGATAACCGCTGGCGCGATGAGCTGACAGACTTGAGCGGCCATTTCAACGTGTTCACCAACAACCTGCGTGGGGTGATCGGCCAATCCATACAGTCCGCTGACAGCCTCGACCAGGCGTCGAAGTCGCTGGGTGAAATCGCCGCCGATAGCCAGAACCACAGCCAGCAGCAATCGCAGCAGATGGAGCTGGTAGCCGCCGCCATCCATGAGGTTTCCTACGCCGTGCAGGAAGTGGCGAAGAACGCCGAGCACGCGGCCAACGAAGTGCGCCAGGCCGAAGAGCAGGCACGCCGGGGCCAACACAATATCGACAGTAGCTTGCTCCAGATCGACCAGTTGTCCGATACCATCGGCCAGGCCGTCGAGGTGATCCAGAGCCTGGCCCGGGAAAGCACCCAGATCGGCAGCGTGCTGGAAGTGATCCGCGCCATCGCCGAACAGACCAACCTGCTCGCGCTGAACGCTGCCATCGAGGCGGCGCGAGCTGGCGAACAGGGTCGCGGCTTCGCTGTAGTAGCAGACGAAGTGCGCCTGCTGGCCCAGCGTACCCAGCAGTCCACCGCGCAAATCCAGGACATGATCGAGCGCCTGCACGGCAACTCGCAAGCCGCAGTGGATGTCATCAATGCCAGCAGCCAGGCCGCTCGACAAACCGTGGAACAGGCCCACCAAACGGCTGAAAGCCTGCACCAGGTACTCGGCGCGCTGCGCAATGTCACTGAACTGAACGCCTCGATCGCCAGCGCCACTCTTGAGCAGTCACACGTGGTCGAAGACATCAACCAGAATGTGACCCGCGCAGCCTCTCTGGCCCACGAAAATGCCCAGGCAGCAGACCGGTCCAACGAGGCGAGCCAGGAACTGGGCCAACTTGCGGGTCAGCTCAATCGGCTTTTGGGGCAGTTTCGCGTATGAGGTGGATGAGCAACATGCAGCCCTCCAAATCCCTTTTTGCCGTACCTGTCGACGAAGAGCGCAACACGCGCTACCTGGAAACGCGGCACAAGGCGGTCGAACTGTTCGCCAGGCATGGTTTCAGCCGCGTCAGCATGCGCGACCTGGCCACTTGCCTGGGAATCACGGCCGGCTCCCTCTACAACCACATCGAAAACAAGGAGGCACTGCTGTTTGAACTGATCGAGGAACTCTACGAAGCGTTGCTTGATGGCGTCAGCCTGGTGACCCGGCGCAAATCCGCCCCCACTGCACGCCTGCACGGCCTGCTTGAGGCGCACCTGCGGCTCCACGAGCGCATGGCCGCGCATTTCCGCCTGGCTGAGTACGACCTCCATTGTTTGAGCGGCGAACAGCAAGCCTTGATTCTGACCCTGCGCCGACGCTATGAAGAGCATCTGCTGGAGGCCATAGAGCAACTCACCGGTAAACCGGCTGGCGCCACCCGGCGCGCGACTGTAAGCAGCGTCGTGTCCCTGCTCAATCAACTACCGGCCTGGGTCGGGGAGCCCCGGGCCGGCATTGGAGCACGCCGCAAACTGCTGCATGAGATGGTGATGGGGACTCTGCAGGGTGCCTTGCGGGCAACCGAGGCCACCGACCTGGCGGCAGTCGCTCGCGTATCGCCCACCTCCTCGGCACTTAAATAAGTACCTGATTCCGACACCCTTTGCCGGCAGCCGACAAACCCTCGGATTTTATTTTTTTACTCTCCATTGGCCCCGATGTTCAACGCTTCACGTCGGGCCAATCAGTCCTGCCACTGCACACCCGCACCCTAAGTTCCAGCTACGCGGACGAGGGGCCGGGTGTAAGGAGAATAAAAATAATGAATCCAGGTTTCACTTCATCACTCAACCACCTGCTCGATGCTGCCACGGCTGGACCGCAGCGCGTTCCGGGCGTAGTCGCAGCCATAGTCGGGCGCGACGGCCTCGTCTATGAGGGTGCATCAGGCCAACGGACGCTCGGTCAAGCCCCTGCAATGACGACCGACAGTGTTTTCGCAATGTTGTCCACGTCGAAAGCGATCACCGCCACGGCGGTGCTTCAGCTATTCGAGGAGGGCCGACTGGATCTCGATGCGCCTGCCAGGAACTATGTGCCGATGATTGGCGAACTGCAGGTGTAGGGGCCGGCTTGCTGGCGATGGTCGTTAACGATAACGCGTGTGAACCGGATAAGGGCGGTGTGACCTTGACCACCACCCACCAACTGATTGCCGAACTGGCTGGGCGACTCCGGAAGGTGGGCACTTGGTACAGGTGCTGGTGGAAGCGCTTCAAGGTTAAAACGCTTGCATGGCAACAGACTGAACCTCGACATGAGGGTCAGTCTGACCAGGCGGCGAGCACGAGACATCGGTCACCTTCAGCCAGTCTTGCACGTCAGCCAGGCTCCCCAGAAAAGGCTGCTGAAGAAACGCGTGGCGTCTGTGAATCCGCAGTCGTGCAATAGCGTTTGCACCGCCGCCTCGGAATGTGGGGGATCGGCGCCTTGAAGAATTTTCCCAAGCTTGATCTTCACCTCGTCCGGGCTGGCTCCATGCTGGCGCCACCGTTGCCCCCAGGCCGCAAGCAACAGCGGTTGGCTGGCATAGGCATAGTGATTTCCCGCCACAATCAACGGGGCGCCGGGCTTCAGACGGGCACGAACCGAGCGTAGTAGTTCGCGCTTGGCGTCATCGCCCGGCAGATGATGGAGTACACCGATCAAGGTCGCCGCGTCGAATGACTCATCGGCCGGCAGGTCTTCAACAGGCCCAAGATGCACGTCCGTTCTGTCCAGCAGGTCGTTTGCCTGTAACTGCTGTGTCGCGGCTTCCAGCATCGGCGCGGAAGGGTCAACGGCCATGAAGCGCCAATTGGGCTCCAGCTTGGCCATCGCAATGATTTCCCTGGCCGTACCACCCGCGCCAACGGCCAGTACGTTGGCCGAAGGCGTGTTGCCCAGGTTTGCCGCCAGCATGCACGCGGCAAGGTCGTGGCAGGCGTCATACCCTGCCAACGCAATACGGCTCTGCTGTGCGTACTCGTTGGCCCGGGAGGTATCAAATTTTTCAGCTGTTTGGGTAGAGGATGATTTCACGGCGGTTCTCCATGTCCTCAAATCAAACTACGCCCCCCAAACCGATAATAAAAATTCATTAATTTTATGCAATGCATTCCCCAAAGGAATAAAACCCGCGCAGCTTGCTGTCGATTTCACGGCGTCTGGTTCGACTATCTTTCAGGGAACGGTCTCAAGGTGTCGCAGACTTCCCTGCCTTAACCCTTAACCCTTAAACCAGAACCCCTATCAGGAGAAGAACATGCGCACACTCACCGTTGCCGCGTTCGTGAGTCTGGACGGCGTCATGCAAGCGCCCGGCGGTCCTGAAGAGGACACCAGTGGCGGGTTCCGCTTCGGTGGCTGGATAGTGCCCTACGCCGACACAACCACCGGCCAGGCCGTACAGGACCTGTTCTCCCAGCCGTTCGAGCTGCTGCTGGGGCGTCGTACCTACGACATCTTCGCCGCCTATTGGCCGCACATTCGGGCCGACTCAACCAACCACAGCATCGCCGACCTGTTCAACGGCGTACCCAAGCATGTGGCTACCCATCGCGGCGATTCGCTGGAGTGGCAGAACAGTCATGCGCTGGAGGGCAACCTGATCGACGCGATCAGCGCGCTCAAGCGCCAGGACGGTCCCCGGCTACTGACCCAAGGCAGCGGCGACCTGGTGCGCCAACTACTTGCCGCCGGCCTGGTGGACGAGTTACGGCTGATGATTCACCCCATCCTGCTGGGGCGCGGCAAGCGCCTGTTCGACGACAACGCACAGGCATCGGCCTACACGCTGGAGAACTCAATCAGCACACCCGGTGGTGTGCTGATCGCCCGCTACCTGCGCAGCGGCGAAGTGCGCACAGGCACGTTCGAAGGCGTCCGGCAGTAACCCGTTAAAGGGGTGCCTTAGGCCAACTGCATCAACTTCGCATAGGCCTGCAGATGGTGATCGTCGTCGCCAAACTGACGCGCGACCATCAGCGGATGCAGTCCAACGGGAGTAAGCTCCCTCGCCACATCCAGGGCTATGTCGTAAATGTGTGAAATTAAGCTTGGGCTAAGGTTGCCTCTTTAATCTTCAATGCTTTCGGGTAGTCGAGCATTTCGAAGATGGCAAAACCTCCGTTCAGCATCGTTCTGGTGAATTACAAAACCCTTGACCTGACCAGGATCTGCCTGGACCTGTTACGCGAGCCTGCACGAAAAGCCGGAATCCCGGTCTGGGTGGTCGATAACGATTCGGCGGACGCCAGCATCGAGTATTTGCGCTCACTGGACTGGATCAACCTGATCGAACGCGATGCCCCCAGCAAAGAGCCGGGCCACATCGCCCATGGCAAGGCGCTGGACATGGCGCTGGCCAGGGTCAACACCGATCACCTGTTCCTGATGCACACCGACACGTTCGTCTTCGACGCCAACGTCTTTGCAATGATGATGGACCACTGCTCAAGGGATCGAAAAGTCATCGCGGTCGGCTGCACCGAGCAACTCAATCGCGGGTTGCCAAGGACCGTCTGGCGCTTCACTTCGCGCTTCGCCAAGCACCATTTCCGCCGCCTGAAACGGTCCCTGGGCCTGCGCTCGAAAGAACCGAAGCCCTACACCGAGACTTACCTGAAAAGTTTCTGCACCCTATGGAATTGCAGGCTGATGAAGCAACAGGGCCTGCATTTCCAAATCGACGATCGTGTGCCCGGTTATGAGCTGCAAGACCGCGTGATCGGGCTTGGCTACAAAGTCGTGTTTCTATCGCCCGGCAAAATCTTCAAGTATCTGGATCACGTCCAGGCCGGAACCGTTGCCGCCGCGGGTGGATATGGCCAGGGTCATCGGCGGACAAAGATGTACCAGGACATTCTCAAACGCTTCAGCGCAGCCAATACCTCGATGTCTTGAACAAGCCGCACGCACAAAAAAGCCGGGGCCTTTGGATGTGGTCACGGTCCCTTGTAGGAGCCAGCTTGCTGGCGATGGTCGTTAACGATAACGCGTGAAAATTGGATAACCGCGCTGCCTTGGAGATTTTCGCGAGCAGGCTCGCTCCTACAGGGGATCAGGTGTATTTCGAGGGCAGTCATTGGCGGTCACGGTCCCTTGTAGGAGCCAGCTTGCTGGCGATGGTCGTCAACGATAACGCGTGAAAACTGGATAAACGCGATGCACTTGGGTCCATCGCCAGCAAGCCGGCTCCTACAGGTATTGCGTTATCTGTCTTTCCCGGGATGGCGTGAAGAACCATAAAAAAGCCCACTGACCGTTGCCGGTTCAGTGGGCTTTTTCGTATCAGGCGTCTGGTTACAGAGCCATATCACTCGCAGCACTAGCCTTCGGCGCTTTCGCATCCGTATCGACAGTCACTGGCTTCACAGCCGGCGCGATCACCGCTGGTGGCGGAGTCAGTTCCAGCACCTTGGCGGTGTAGGCCCACTCCTCGGCAACCTTCTCGGGACTGCCGTTCAGCTGGGTGCCGTAGCTCGGCACGATCTGGTGCAGTTTTGCCTGCCACTCAGGGGTCGCGACCTTGTCCTTGAACACTTTCTGCAGCACGGTCAGCATGATCGGTGCGGCGGTCGATGCGCCTGGGGAGGCGCCCAGCAGGCCGGCGATGGTGCCGTCTTGCGAAGCGACGATTTCGGTGCCCAGTTTCAGCACGCCACCGGCGGCTTCGTCACGCTTGATGATCTGCACGCGCTGGCCGGCTTGCCACAGGCGCCAGTCTTCAGCCTTGGCGTTCGGGAAGTATTCTTTCAGGGCGTTCATGCGGTCTTCGTCAGACAACATCAACTGGCCTGCAAGGTACTCGACCAGCGGGTATTCCTTGATGCCGACCTTGGTCATTGGCCACACGTTGTGCGTGGTGGTGGTGGTCAGCAGGTCCAGGTACGAACCTTCTTTGAGGAACTTGGTGCTGAAGGTCGCGAATGGGCCAAACAGGATCACGCGCTTGCCGTCCAGCACGCGGGTGTCCAGGTGCGGAACGGACATCGGCGGTGCGCCTACGGAGGCTTTACCGTAGGCCTTGGCCAGGTGTTGCTCGGCGATGGTCGGGTTCTCGGTCACGAGGAACGAGCCACCTACCGGGAAGCCTGCGTATTCCTTGGCTTCAGGAATGCCGGACTTCTGCAGCAGGTGCAGGGCACCGCCGCCGGCGCCGATGAACACGAACTTGGCGTCGGTTTCGGTTTTGCTGCCGTCTTTCAGGTTCTTGTAGCTGACGCGCCAGCTGCCGTCTTCGTTCTTGGTGATGTCCTGCACTTCGCTGGACAGCTTCAAGTCGAACTTCGGCGTGGTTTGCAGGTGCGCAACGAACTGACGCGTGATTTCGCCGAAGTTCACGTCGGTGCCGATCGGGCTCCAGGTGGCCGCGATTTTCTGGTTCGGGTCACGCCCTTCCATCATCAGCGGCACCCACTGCTTGATCACGGCCGGGTCTTCGGAGTACTGCATGCCGGCGAACAGCGGGCTCGCTTGCAGGGCGTCGTAGCGTTTTTTCAGGAACTTGATGTTGTCATCGCCCCACACGAAGCTCATGTGCGGAGTGGAGTTGATGAACGAACGCGGGTTCTTCAGCACGCCTTGCTGAACCTGCCAGGCCCAGAACTGGCGGGAGATCTGGAAGGCTTCGTTGATTTCAACGGCCTTCGGGATCGACACCTTGCCGTTCTCGTCTTCCGGGGTGTAGTTCAGCTCGGCCAGGGCGGAGTGGCCGGTACCGGCGTTGTTCCAGCCGTTGGAGCTTTCCTGGGCGACGCCATCGAGGCGCTCGATCATCTGCATCGAGGTAGCAGGCTCCAGCTCATTGAGCCAGACACCCAGGGTCGCGCTCATGATGCCGCCGCCGATCAGCAGCACATCGACTTTCTTTGTCTCTTCCGCATGGACGGAAGTCATCCCCATCGACAAAGCCAGCCCCAGCAGGGCCGTGTTCACTTTCTTAAACATCTGTAGCACCTATGATAAAACGCCATCCGCCCTTCCATCCTCATGCGCACAGCCCCATGTTTCACGGCAGTCACGGGTGCGGCACTCAAGGATTGCAGGGTGGGCACACAAGGCCGACGAACTGCATCGACCCCAGTTTAATGTCCCTTCTGAACTGACTTTTTATCTTTATTGGCTTCAGCTTCTTGAGCGACAGTGATTCGGTCGGCACGTCTTGAGGACATGCAAACAGAATAGGTCAAACCAAGTTGGCGCGAAGAATATCACGACAAGGCTTACCCGCGCGTCTGTTCCCGACTTGTAGGAGCCGGCTTGCCGGCGATGGCGGTCTTGGGCCTTGCATCGTTCGTTCGGGCGCCATCGCTGGCAAGCCTGCTCCTACAGGCTCCGGCGTAGGGGCGACTATACTCATCGGGTTTCCCTGGTGAGGCATTGAGGAATTGTCATGAGCGACAAAGACGATCTGCGCAAGTACTCCTCTCAAGTGATCGACGGCGTGGAAGCCGCCCCCGCACGCGCCATGCTACGGGCCGTGGGCTTTACCGATGCAGACTTCAGCAAGCCGCAGGTCGGCATCGCCTCGACCTGGGCCATGGTCACGCCCTGCAACATGCACATCGACAAGCTGGCGCTCGAAGCCGAAAAAGGCGCGAATGCCGCAGGCGCCAAGGGCGTGATCTTCAACACCATTACCATTTCCGACGGCATCGCCAACGGCACCGAAGGCATGAAGTATTCGCTGGTGTCGCGCGAGGTGATCGCCGACTCCATTGAAGTGGTGGTCGGTTGCGAGGGATTCGACGGCCTGGTGACCATCGGCGGCTGCGACAAGAACATGCCGGGCTGCCTGATCGGCATGGCGCGGCTCAATCGCCCGTCGATCTTTGTCTATGGCGGCACCATCCAGCCGGGTGCGGGCCATACCGACATCATTTCCGTGTTCGAGGCCGTGGGCCAACACGCCCGGGGTGATATCAGCGAGATCCAGGTCAAGCAGATCGAGGAAGTGGCGATTCCCGGCCCCGGTTCCTGTGGCGGCATGTACACCGCCAACACCATGGCCTCGGCCATCGAGGCACTGGGCATGAGCCTGCCCGGCTCCAGCTCCCAGGACGCCATTGGCGGCGACAAGGCCTCGGACAGTTTCCGCGCCGGCCAGCAGGTCATGGAGCTGCTCAAGCTCGACCTCAAGCCTCGCGACATCATGACCCGCAAAGCCTTCGAGAATGCCATTCGCGTGGTGATCGCCCTCGCCGGCTCGACCAACGCCGTGCTGCATCTGTTGGCCATGGCCAATGCGGTGGATGTCGAACTGACCCTGGATGACTTCGTCGAACTGGGCAAGATTTCCCCGGTGGTCGCCGACCTGCGCCCCAGCGGCAAGTACATGATGAGCGAGCTGGTGGCCATTGGCGGCATTCAACCACTGATGAAACGCATGCTCGATGCCGGCATGTTGCACGGCGATGTGCTGACCGTCACCGGCCAGACCCTGGCGCAAAACCTCGCCAACGTGCCCGACTACCCGGCCGGCCAGGACGTGATCCGGCCGTTCGACCAACCGATCAAAAAGGATTCCCACCTGGTCATCCTGCGCGGCAACCTCTCGCCCACCGGCGCCGTGGCCAAGATCACCGGTAAGGAAGGCTTGCGCTTCGAAGGCACGGCCCGGGTCTATCACGGTGAGGAAGGTGCGCTGGCCGGCATTCTCAACGGCGAGGTGCAGCCCGGCGAAGTGATCGTGATCCGCTACGAAGGGCCCAAGGGCGGGCCTGGCATGCGCGAAATGCTCTCGCCGACGTCAGCGGTCATGGGCAAGGGGCTGGGCAAGGAGGTGGCGCTGATCACCGACGGGCGTTTTTCCGGAGGTTCCCACGGTTTCGTGGTCGGTCACATCACGCCGGAAGCCTTTGAGGGCGGGCCCATTGCGCTGATCGAGAACGGCGACAAAATCACGATCGACGCCGAAACCCGGCAGATCACCGTAGATGTCTCCGATGCCGTGCTGGCCGAGCGCAAGAGCCGCTGGGTGCGGCCGGAATCGAAATACAAGCGCGGAGTGCTGGCCAAGTATGCGAAGACGGTGTCCAGTGCCTCCGAAGGTGCGGTGACAGACAAATATCTTTAACCCCGACCTGTAGGAGCCGGCTTGCCGGCGATAGCGGTCTTGAGCCGTGCATCGATCTTTCGGGCGCCATCGCTGGCAAGCCAGCTCCTACTGTGCCCTGCGATCTCAAAGCCTGAACCGATCCACCGACTGCGACAACTGCCCCGCCAGGCTCGACAACTCATCGGTCGTCGATGCCGTCTGCCCGATCACCTTGCTGTTGCCTTCGGACATGCCGGCAATCATCTCCACCTGATGGGCGATCTCGTTGCTGGCCAGGCTTTGCTCGCCGATGGTACGGCTGATGTCATTGACCAGTTGCGTGGTGTGCAGCGTGGCGTCGAGGATCTCGCGGATGGCGCGCTCGACATCGGCCGTCACGGCCATGCCTTTGTCGACCTGGGCCACGCCCTCCTCCATGCTGATCACCGCCTCGCGGGTGCTTTGCTGGATGCGTGCGACCATGCTGGCGATTTCCTGGGTGGAGGCGCTGGTGCGCCCCGCCAGGCTGCGAACCTCATCGGCCACCACGGCAAAACCACGACCCTGCTCGCCGGCACGGGCGGCTTCGATGGCGGCGTTGAGTGCCAGCAGGTTGGTCTGGTCGGCGATGCCCTTGATCACCTGGATGATGTTGAAAATCCCTTCGGACTCTTTGTCCAGCGTGCGAATCACCTGCGCCGACTGCTGCGCCGAACGCGCGATGCCGTCCATGTCGCTGACCACCTGATGGATCACACGGCCGCCGTCCTTGGCCAGCGACTCGGCCTGATTGGCCATGTCCAGCGCCCGCTCGGCATGCCGGGTGATTTCCTCGATGCTCGCGGTCATTTCGCTGGCGGCCGCGGCCATGGTGCTGGCTGCCGCGCTTTGCTGCTGGCTGCTGCCCGCCACTTCATGGCAACCGTTGCTCAGTTGCGCGCTCATGCCGCTGACGCCGTGGGCGTTGCTGCGCACAACCTCGATCATGCCGCGCAAATCCCGTTGCATGGTCGCCAGGCTACGAATCAAGGCGCTGGCTTCATCATGGCGGGTGGGCTCGACAATCGGCTCGCTGAGGTTGCCATGGGCGATGCTCTCGGCAATGCGGCTGGCGGTTTGCAACGGACCCATGATGCTCAGGATCGCCGAACGCCCAAGGGTCAGCAGCAGCAACAGGCTGGCGATCAGCACGCCGCCGAGGGTCAGGTTGGCGTTGCTGATCGCTTGCGCCGTGCCTTGGCTGGTCTGTTGCGTGTCGCTTTCGATCAACTCGCTGAGGGCGGCCATCTGGTCTTCCAGCTGGCTGAAGGCGCTGTTGAACGTGCCCACTTCCTGTTGCGCGGCTTCCGGGTTCTCCAGCGCCAGCCCGGCGATGCGCTCGGCGGTGCTGATGTAGGTGTCCAGACTGGGTTTGATCTTGTTCAGGCCGGCCTTGATGGTGTCGTTGACCGGCAGCTTGAGGTTTTCCCCCAGCACTTCGCGAAAGCGCTGGGCGTGCTCTTCGATGGAACTGCGCACCTCGGCTTTGCTGCTGGCGCTTTTGTTCAAGCCCACCAGCATGGCCGACAGTACGTCGGCGCGCAGCGCGTCGTGCATCATGTCGGCTTCGAGGTGATTACGCAGCGCGGCCATGCTGACGTTGTTGTCGTCCACGGCTCCGGCCATCCGGGTGTTTCCCAGGTAACTGACCAGGCTCATGATCAACGCAGTGAGCAATCCGGTGCCGATCAGCAATATTAAACGCAGTTTTATGGACACTCTGTGGTTCCTCTCTGGCACGTTTGACGGCACGGTTTTCCCCGCGCGGATGGCTTCAAGAGGTTATCGACGGGATCGGGCAGTAATTGAAGGCTATCCCCACAAATTGTTTTTTTTGCGACATACGGTCGTCAGACTGGCAAACGCACCGGCAATAGTGGTCTTGAGCCGTGTATCGAACTTTCGGGCGCCATCGTTGGCAAGCCAGCTCCTACAGGGGGATGTGTGGGTCAATTGCCCTTCCACTCCCTCGGGCTCAGCCCAGTCTTGCGCCGAAACGCCCGGGCCAGCGCAGACGGGCTCTCATAACCAACCTCCTCGGCGATCAACGCCATCGGCCGCCCCTCGCGCAAGCGCTTCTGCGCCAGGCTGATGCGCCAGCTCACCAGGTAATCCACCGGCGTCTGCCCGACCACCCGGCGAAAGTGCTCGGCGAAACTGGCCCGCGACATGTTGGCGGCGACCGAGAGTTCGGCCACGCTCCAGGCCTTGGCCGGAGTTTGATGCATCAGGCTCAGGGGCCGCGCCAGGCGTGCATCGGCGAGGCCGGCCATCATGCCCGGTTGCTGGCCAGTGGTGCTCAGGATGTGCCGCAACAACAGAATCACCAGCAGTTCGAACAGGCGATCCATCACTGCTTCGCGCCCGCAGGTACCGTCGAACGCCTCGTTGAACAGCCATTCCAGGGTCCCGGCCAGGCTCGGGATTTCATCGAGCTTGAGTACCAGGTAATCCGGCAGCGCCGCCGCCAGGGCATTGCCCGCACCGCCGTCGAAATCCAGGGTCGCGCACACCAGTTGTGTGCCGGACGCTTCAGACGCGAACAAACGATGTCGATAAGGCCGGGGGAAAAAGATCAGGCTCGGTTCGGTCAATTGCAGATCCGGCTGATCGCCCATCTTGAGCAGCAGTTCACCGGCCTGCAGCAGGTGCAAATGACCGCTGGCCTGCTGGCCGTCGTAGGCGGCGGTGCCGCAAAACGTGCCGCTGTGAAAGGTGCCGGCATTGACGCCGAAGTGAGTGAGCAACGTCGACAAGCGATCCATGACAGGCTCCCGAAAGCAGTTCTGGACGATCTGTCGCATATCCTCGACGATTCGCACCCAACAAGCCAGACGCGGTCCCTAACATCTGCTCCGTACCCAGCGCATGCCGCGCTGCAAATGACGGAGTTTGACCATGAGCCGCATCACTGCAATCAACCTGGAACACGCCACCGACACCACCCGCCCGCTGCTGGAAGGCGTGCAGAAGAAAATCGGCTTTCTGCCCAACGTCTTCAAAGTGCTGGCCCACGCACCGGCCGTATTGGCCTCGTACCTGCAAAACTCGGCGGCACTGGGCAAGACGTCCCTGAGCGCCACGGAAAAGGAAGCGGTGTTCCTCGCCACGTCCCAGGTCAACGGCTGCGACTACTGCCTGGCGGCCCATACGCTGTTCGCGGGCAAGGCCGGGCTGTCGGGCCAGGACATCCTCAGCGCGCGTCAGGGTGAACTCAACGCTTATGCCACCCTCGCCCGCCAAGTCACCGAAAGCCGTGGCCACCTGACGGTCGATCAGATCGCCGCGGCCCGTGCCGCCGGCATCGATGACGGCAAGATCATCGAAGTGATCGCCCACGTGGCGTCGCAGACGCTGACCAACTACCTGAACAACGCCGCGCTGACCGACATCGACTTCCCGGCCATCGAGGCCTGACCCTGTGGGAGATTCTATGTTTGGGGGGAACCCCCAAGCATAGAATTAGGCTTGTATTCACTTTGGTTTTTCATCAACGCGAACATCACTCTGGCCAGCTTGCGTGCCAGGATAACCAAGGCTTGAGTACCTTTTAGGCCTCTGGCCAGATAACTCTCGTAGTACGGTTTCCAGATCGGCGAACGGCTGGCGGCCATGGCGCTGTTGTGAAACAGGCGCCGGAACTCCGAGTCTCCTCGCTTGGAGAGTCGACGCCTTTGATCCTTTTGTCCTGACTGCCTCACCCGCGGATCCATGCCGAGGAAGGCCACGTATTCGTCGCTGTTAGCAAATTTTCCACGCAAAAACGCTGTGGCCGCTGCTGTGGCTGTCAGGAGCCCGACACCCTCGACGGCCTGGCAGCGCTTCACCTGATCCTGCATCCCGGCGTCCTCAGCAATCTCCTTGAGTGTTTTCTGAATCGTTTTTTCGAACTGGGCAATGGCGGCCAGAAGCTGCTTGAACTGTTCTTTGAGCAGGGGTTCGTTTTTCCAGCTTTGCTTGAGTGCGACACAGCCCCGGACCAACTGAGCCCGGCGACGAAGCAGGCTTTTGAGTTGGGTGTAAGCCTTCGGCGGAGGACTCCAGATCCTCAGTCTGTCGGACTCCCTGCTCAAGTAACGCGCCAGCAGTTCGGCATCCAAGGCATCTGTTTTCGCCCTCATGCCTATTCCGTCGCGGTATTTGTTGAGGCGACAGCCATCGATGACATAAACGTCATGGCCCATTTCATGGGCTATTTCCGTTGTATCAAGGTGATAGATATTGGTCGCTTCAAGCGCGATAGCGCTGTTCGCAGGTAGCGTCTTGAGCCATTGCTTCAGGGCTGATCGCTTGTTCGCGACATTTCGGGTTCGTTCCAGGTCGGATCGATAGATAACAATCTCGTCCTTCGCCACATCCACACCAACGACCACCTGAGAATCAAGGATTGTCATGGCCCACCCTCCGAGCTAGGGTTTAAAGACTTGTTGGGGTTCACCGTTGCGCTGGCTTGTTTCTATCGTCGGTCCGAGCCGATGCATTCCTTATCGGCGCATTAGGTGAAGGGGTGGGACGAAGTCTCCCACGGTCTGTACTGGTCAGAGTCAGATGACGAGCTTTAGTCCCACCCACCCCTTCAAGTCTAAACATACAAGCGAGCCTGCTCGCGATGGCGGAGTGTTAGTCGACATCATAGGTGTCTGACATAACGCCATCGCGAGCAAGCTCGCTCCTACAGTGACAGGTGTGTAATCAGGTATTGGTTTTCAGCTTGGTCCACAAGCGCGTGCTGAGGCGGGCAATGGCTGCGGGCAAGTCCTCGACGGTAAACAGCTTGTCCATCACGGTTTTCGGCGGGTAGATCGCCAGGTCCTGCTTCACCACCGGGTCGACGAAGGCATCCGCCGCGCTGTTGGGGTTGGCGTAATGGATGCTGTTGCTGATATTGGCGATCACCTTCGGCTCCAGCAGGTAGTTCATGTAGGCGTAACCGTTCTTCTCGTGCGGCGCGTTCTTGGGCATGACCACCATGTCCAGCCACAAGGTGGACCCTTCGTCCGGGATCGAGTAGGCAATATCGATCCCGTTCTTGGCTTCCCGGGCGCTGGCGGCGGCCTGCACGATGTCGCCGTTGAAACCGATCACCGCGCAGACGTTGCCGTTGGCCAGGTCGCTGATGTACTTCGACGCATGGAAATACTGGACGTATGGCCGGATCTTCAGCAGTGCCTGCTCGGCTTTCTTGTAGTCGGCCGGTTCGTGGCTGTGGGGCGGCAAGCCCAGGTAATTGAGGGTGATCGGCAGGATCTGCGTCGGGTTGTCGATGATCGCCACGCCGCACTCGCTGAGTTTCTTGATGTTGTTCTCGTCGAAAAACAGGCTCCAGGAACGGGTGACGTCGGTATTGCCGAAGATCGCCTTGATCTTCTCGACGTTGTAGCCGATGCCCGCCGTGCCCCACATGTAGGGAAAGCCGTACTGGTTGCCCGGATCGTTGACTTCAAGTTTCTTCATCAACGCCGGGTCGAGGTTTTTCCAGTTGGGCAACTGGCTCTTGTCGAGCTTCTGGATCGCGCCGGCCTTGATCAGGCGCGACAGGAAATGGTTCGACGGGCTGACCACGTCATAGCCGGTGCTGCCGGTCATCAGCTTCGATTCCAGCACTTCGTTGCTGTCGTGGATGTCGTAGGTCGCCTTGATCCCGGTGTCCTTGTTGAAGTTGACCAGGGTGTCGTCGGCAATGTAGCCGTTCCAGTTGGAAATGTTGACGGTTTCGTCGGCATAAGTGGCGGCGGAAAACGTCGAGATCAGGGCCACAAGGGAAAGCGTATTGACGCGCATGTTGAATCACCTTCGATGGGAAGTGCTTTTGTTCTTGTTGTGAAGCGGGTGTTGTCAGATTTCGCTTCTGGCCCGTACCGTTTCCACGCGCATACGCAGCATGGCACCGATGTCGAGCAACAGCTTGGGCGGCAGCCAGCCGGGCTGTGCCCGTTCAATGACCGAGCGCAGCAGCGGTGAATCACGGCCCGAGGCCAGTTCCGCGAGCAAGCGGCCCCACAGCGTGCCGCGCGCCACTCCCGAACCGTTGCACCCGGCCACGGCGAACACGCCCTCCTCGACTTTTGCGAAGTACGGTTGCCCGGAGCGCGAAGCGCTGAGATGGCCGGTCCAGGTGTATTCGATGTCCTGCTCGCCGAGCATCGGGAAACGCCGTTGCAACCCCTGCACATGGTGCTGGCGGCGGGTCGACAATTCGCCCAGGGACAAATCCCGCGAGCGGTATTCCGCGGTGTTGCGGATCATCACCCGGCGATCCGGGGTCAGGCGCACCGTGGCGCCCAGTGGCCGGGTCGACAACACGCCCCAGGACGCAGGTGCACCCAGGGCTTGAAACTCTTGATCGCTGAGTGGCCGCGTGAGGCTGGCGCTGAGCTCCATCGCGAATGTGCCGCTGTCATCGATACCCGCGCGAGGGATGAAGGCGTTCAGGCAGACCAATACCTGCCTGGCCTCGACGCAGCCGTTTTGGCCCCGGGCGCGAACTCGGCCATCGCCCAGGCGCTCAATACTCGTGATATCGGTGTTCTCGTAGAGCGTGACCTTCTCTGGCAAGGCATCGAGCAAGCCCTTCACATACTTGGCCGGTTGCAGCAGCGCATTGCCGTTACCGCACCAGATTCCGGCGTGGTAGTGCCGGGTGCCAAGTTTCTCGATCAATGGCTCGCCTTGCAGAAACTGCGCGCTGGCCCCCACGGCACGCAGGGTCTGCAACTTGGCCTCGACGTGGGTCAGTTTGCGTGGATCGCTGACGGCGAAGAAGTAGCCCGACTCCCTGAAGTCGCATTCGATGCCCAACCGGACGATCTGCTTGCGCACTTCATCGGCGGCGGCGCGGCCGATAGACGTGTCCACTTGATACCCGGCGAACCCTTCGCTACCGAGTAGCTCGCCAGCGGCGGGATGCTCATGGGCCACAACAAACCCGGAATTGCGCGCCGATGCACCCTGCGCAGCCCGCTGGCGGTCAACCACCACAATGCGTGCCTGCGGATGCATGTGTGCAAGGGCGTGTGCGGCACTCAACCCGGTGATGCCGGCGCCGATCACCAGCCAGTCGGCCTGTTGCGTGCTCTTTAGCTGCTCGCGCAGCGGTGAACTCCCCGCTTGCGCAATCCAGCCACAGATATTTTCCATGCGTCACCTCGTTTTCTTGTTCTGCAAACCGTGGCGAATCAACCGCGCTGCATGCATGATTCGCATGAGTGGTTTTCGATGACGGTAGCCATGACTAGAATCTAAAGGCTCCTCACAGGCACAGCCAACGTTATTAATTCATCTAGGCATTCAGAAAACGCATGGACAAGATTCGCCACGTGCCCTCGCTGCAGGGCTTGCAGGCCTTGGTCGAAGTTGCGGACTCGGGCAGCTTCACCCAAGCGGCGCAAAAGCGCTGCCTGACCCAAAGCGCCGTGAGCCGGCAGATCCAGCAACTGGAGAGCCACTTTGGCGTGCCGCTGTTTGTCAGGAGCAGCCGCAGCCTGCAACTGACCACAGAGGGCGAACAGGTACTGGCCAGCGCCCGCAGCATCCTCGAACAGTTGCGCACACTCGAAGACCGGCTCGCGCCGCAAAAACGCCCGTTCCGCATTCGCATGCACGTGTCATTGGCGGTGCGCTGGCTGCTGCCCAGGCTGAGCGATTTCTACCGGCATCACCCGGACGTCTCCCTGGCAATCGAAACCGTGGCCACCGAAGTGGTGGAGCCGGCCAGTGACAGCGACGCCTACATTATCTACCTGCCTGAGCCGTCCACCGCGCCCGATTGCCTGACCCTGTTCGAGGAAGCGCTGGTACCGGTGTGCGCGCCGGGCCTGGGCAGCCCGGACCGGCCATTGGTGGCGCTGGAGGATTTGCCGGGGTACGCCTTGCTGCACCGCTCAAGCGACCAGAATGACTGGCAGGTCTGGCTGTCAGCCAACGGCGGCAAGGCGCTGCAGGACTATCGGCACATCCCCTTCAACCTCGACGAACTGGCACTCGATGCCGCCGCGCGGGGCCTTGGGGTGGCGATGACCGACATGACCCTGGCGGGCGAGTCGATCCAGCGCGGCGAACTGGTGATTCCATTCGGCGAGCCATTGAAGACCCGGGGGATTTACTCGTTGTGCCTGCAACCCTCGGCCGCGGCGCATCCGGCCTGCGCACCGGTCATGCAATGGTTCACCGCACAAACCACTGCATGACCCTGTAGGAGCGGGCTTGCCAGCGATGAGGCCCTCACATTCAACATCAATGTCGCCTGACACACCGCCTTCGCGGGCAAGCCAGTTCCCACAGGGGGGGACTCAATCATCCTCATGCAACTTGATGCCGCGTTTATGCAGCACATGGGGCACCACCAGCACCAGCAGCGTCAGGCCGAGGAAGAACGCCGAGATCGGTTGCGTGAGGAACACCGTCCAGTCGCCCTGGCTGATAGACAAGGCGTTACGCAGTTGTTTCTCGGCCATCGGCCCCAGCAGCATGCCGACGATCACCGGGGCGACGGGGAAGTCGAACCGCCGCATCAGCACCCCGCCCCAGCCAATGGCCAACATCAGGATCAGGTCGAAGGATGAGTGGCGCATGCCATACACGCCGATGGTGGCGAATACCAGGATGCCGGCATTCAGATACGGCCGGGGGATTTGCAGCAGCTTGACCCACAGCCCCACCAGCGGCAGGTTCAACACCAACAGAATCACGTTGCCGATGTACAACGAGGCCACCAGCGTCCAGACCAAGTCGGCGGAGGTTTCGAACAGCATCGGCCCTGGTTGCAGGTTGTAGTTCTGGAACGCCGCCAGCAGGATTGCAGCCGTGGCAGACGTCGGGATGCCCAGGGTCAGCAACGGTACCAGCGAGCCAGTCGCGCTGGCATTGTTGGCCGCTTCCGGGCCGGCGACGCCTTCGATGGCGCCCTCGCCCTTGTTGGCGGAAAACTCCTTGGGGTATTTGCTGAGCTTGCGTTCGGTGGAATAGGACAGAAAGGTCGGAATCTCGGCACCACCGGCCGGAATCGAACCAAACGGAAAACCGATCAGCGTGCCCCGAAGCCACGCAGGCACCGAGCGTTTCCAGTCGGCGCGGGTCATCCACAATGAGGTCAGGCGATGCCGTCCTTCGTTTGCTTCGGTTTGATAGAGCAAGCTGTACAAGGCCTCGCCCACCGCGAACAAACCGACCGCCACCAGCACCACCTCGATACCGTCCACCAGTTCGGGCACGCCGAGGGTGTAGCGGGCAATGCCCGAGGTCGAGTCCAGGCCGATCAAACCGATGGTCAGCCCGACGCCCAGTGATGCAAACCCACGCAGCATGGAAGCACCGAGCACCGCCGACACGGTGGTGAACGACAGCACCAGGATCGCGAAGTATTCGGTCGGGCCGAAATTCAGTGCCAGCCTGGCCACGATGGGCGCGAACAGCGTCAGCAAAATCGTGGCGATGGTGCCGGCGACGAAAGAGCCTATCGCCGCCGTTGCCAGCGCGGGCCCGGCCCGGCCGTTGCGCGCCATCAGGTTGCCTTCCAGGGCCGTGACCATCGACGACGATTCGCCAGGGGTGTTGAGCAGAATCGAGGTGGTGGAGCCACCGAACTGCGCGCCGTAGTAGATACCGGCAAACATGATCAGCGCGCCGGTGGGATCAACCTTGGCGGTGATCGGCAACAACAGCGCCACCGTCAGCGCCGGACCGATCCCCGGCAACACGCCGATGGCGGTGCCGAGCAGACAGCCGATGAACCCCCACATCAGATTGATCGGCGTCAGCGCCGCGGCAAAACCCATCGCCAGGCTTGAAAGAATGTCCACGGTGTCGCCCTCCTTTCAAATCCAGACGTTGATCAGCGGCGGCAGGGAAACCCCGAGCCCGGCGTTGAACAGCCAGTAGATCGGCAGGGTCAAGGCAATGCCAATGGCCAAATCCCGCACGGGATGACGGCTGCCAAAACCCCGTGCCGAACAGGCAAACAGCAACCCGGCGGCCAGCACAAAACCGATGAGGTTGATCAGCACCGCCACCCCGACAAGCCCCGCGGTCACCCAGGCCGCACCGGCTTTTCCACCGGGAACCGTGCCCGTTTCGTCGTTACTCAGTTCGCGAAAACCGCCGCTGAACGCCTGATAACTCAGCAACAGGCCCACACCGCCGAGAAACGCCGCCACGACATAGGGGTAAACGTAGGCCGGGAGAATGACGAAACCCATTTCAGGCGGAAAACGGTAGGCCCCCATCGCCAACATGACGCTGATGGCGATCAGGCCGATGCCGACCGCCAATTGCGTCGGCACCACGGCGCGTTGTGTGGCCATCTCAAAGCAGCCCGACCTTGACCAGCATGGCGCGCAACCGCACGTGTTCTTCCTCGACGAATTTGCCAAATTCGTCGCCGGTCAGCACGCTGGGCGTCCAGGCATTGGCCTGGATATTGTCCTGCCAGACCTTGCTGTTGGTGGCGGCCACGACTGCGTCGATCACCTCTTTACGCTGTTCTGGGGTGAGGCCCGCCGCACCATAAACGCCGCGCCAGTTGCCGATGATCACGTCATAGCCACTCTCCTTGAGGGTCGGTGCATCAATGCCGGGAACGCGCTCCGGCGCCCCGATGGCCAGGACACGAAACTGACCGGTCTTGATGTATTGGCCAAGCTCGGCGTAACCGCCGGTGATCACCTTGAGCTGGCCGCCCAGCGCCTGGGCAACCACCTCGCCGCCTCCACCAAAGGCCACGTAGTTGACCTTGTTGACTGGTACATCCAGTTTGCCAGCAAGCTCGGCGATACCGATGTGATCGACCGACCCCTTGGAGCCGCCGCCCCAGGTGATGCTTGTCGGTTTGTCCTTGAAAGCCTTGATCAGGTCATCAAGGGTCTTGAATTCAGATTCCTTGCGCACAGCGATCACGTTGTACTCGGTGAACAGCCGGGCAATGGGCGTCACATCCTTCAGGCTGATCTGCGGTTTGTTCTGTTCGATGCCCGCGACCATGATCGCGCCGACCACCAGCAATGCGTTCGGGTCACCCTTGGTGCTGTTGGCGAATTGCGCCAGCCCCAGGGTCCCGCCCGCCCCGCCCTTGTTCTCGAAGGTCACGGACTTGGCGGTATTGGCTTCGACCATGGCCTTGCCGAGTACCCGGGCGGTCTGGTCGTAACCACCACCCACGGAACCCGGGGCCATGAATTTCACGGTATCCAGCGCGAAGGCGGGTGCGACAAGCACGGCTGCGGTCAAACCGGCGGCCATGCAGCGACTGAAACGATGGATCATGGCGGACATGGGCATCTCCTGATTGCATTGTTTTTATAGGTGCCGGCTGCCCATCGAGGTATTCGACGAACATGGGCCTGCAAACAAGCTTAGGCCATGGAACCGGGGGTTGATCAGTTTTAAAGCGCTGCAATCCCTTGTAGGAGCGAGCTTGCTCGCGATGGTCGCTAACGATTACGCGTGCTACCTGAATAAACGCGGTGCCTTTAAGTCCATCGCGAGCAAGCTCGCTCCTACAGTGGGTGCGGTGTTCCAACCTGCGTTTCATTACAACTTTGTCATCAAGCTGTTGGTCGGCTGTCCGGATCGCCTCGTTAACCTGAGCTCACTGCCAGGCCAACCTTCGGCAGCCACCCAGCCCTTGCAGAGAGAGATTCGTCATGAAAGTGTTGATTGCTGGTTTTGTCGCCCTGCTCGCCACCGGTTCGGCGTTTGCCGCTACCCAGTCCACCTCGCCGGTCATCCACGACAAAGACGGCTTCTATGTCCCGGTGGATGTGGCCAAAGTGCTGTCCATGACAGACCTCAACGGCAAGTGCGGCATTGTTCCCGCGCAGTTCAACTACCTCGACCACCAGGGTCGTGAACACCAACTGGACTATCAGGTCCAGGGCGTGGGTTGCCTTGGTGAGAACTGATCCAATGCCTGTATTGACGATTGGCCGGGCTACACTTTTGCCACTGATGCGCCCCCGTAGCCCGACTGAAACAGGCAGGTCCCGATGAACATCCTCGTAGTCGAAGACGAACCCAAGGCCGGCAATTACCTGCTCAACGGCCTGCAGGAACTCGGATACACCGTGAGCCTGGCGCGGGACGGCGTCGATGGCTTGCACCTGGCCCTGGAGCACGATTTCGATGTGATCGTGCTGGACGTGATGATGCCGAAGATGGATGGCTGGGAAGTCCTGCGCCGCCTGCGCAAGGAAGCCGACACACCGGTGCTGTTCCTCACCGCCCGGGATGACATTGCCGACCGCATCAAAGGCCTCGAACTGGGCGCCGACGATTACCTGATCAAGCCGTTTTCCTTCGCCGAACTGGTGGCACGCCTGCGCACCTTGACCCGGCGTGGCCCTACCCGGGAAGAAGAACACCTGCACGTCGACGACCTGCAGATCGATGTGCTCAAGCGTCGCGTCAGCCGCGCCGGCAACCGCATCACCCTGACCAACAAGGAATTCGCCCTGTTGCACCTGTTCGCCACCCATCAGGGCGAGGTGCTGTCACGCTCGATGATCGCCTCGCGGGTCTGGGACATGAATTTCGACAGCGACACCAATGTCGTCGATGTCGCGGTGCGCCGCCTGCGCCTGAAAATCGACGATCCGTTCCCGCTCAAGCTGATCCACAGTGTGCGCGGCATCGGCTACCGCTTCGACACTCAACCCTGAACGCCCCCATGAATGCCATGACACCGCTGCGATCCGCCTCCCGCCTCAGCCACTCCCTGACCCTGCGTCTGGCGCTGGTATTTGCCCTGCTGGCGTTTGTCTCGCTGGCACTGCTGGGTGTCGCGCTGTACCGCGACCTGGAGCGCGAGTTGATCCATCGCGACGACATTGCCCTGATCACCCGCATCGACCAGTTGCGCACCTTCCTCAACGACAGCAATACCCTGGACCTGATCAAGGCCAAGCCGGCGCTGTTCCAGAACATGATGGGCAACCGCGAGGCCCTGCTGACCATCGGCACCCCAGGCCAGCCACCGTTGCTGGTGGTCAACCCGGGCAACCTGAAGATGCCGGTGCTGACCCCGGTGGCCATGGATCATCGACTGACCCTGGACGACGTGCAGCATTTGCCCAACGTCAATGGCGTGCCGTTTTCAGCCCTGGCGGCGACCATCGACTCGGGTGACCTGGGCAGCCTGCAAGTGGTGACCGGGCGCCTGATGACCGAGCGCACCGCCGTGCTCGCCGAATACCGCTTCAATGTGTACCTGTTTGCCAGCGTCGCGGCGATTCTGCTGGCGCTGTCCGGTTATGTGCTGGTGCATCGCGGCCTGTTGCCTGTGCGGCGCCTGGCCCGCCACACCCAGAGCATCGACGTCGGCAACCTCAACGAACGCCTCGACAGCCAGGGCGCGCCGCTGGAGCTGTTGCCCATGATCGACGCCTTCAACGCCATGCTCGACCGGCTGGACAAAGGCTTCATCCAACTGGGCCAGGTATCGACCGACATGGCCCACGAACTGCGCACACCGATCAACAACCTGCTGGGCGAAACCCAGGTGGCCTTGCAGCAGAACCGCAGCACCGACGCCTATCAGCAACTGCTGGCCTCGAATGTCGAAGAACTCGAACGCCTGGCGCGCATGCTCGACAACATGCTGTTCCTGGCCCGCACCGATCCACGCAGTGCCTTGCGCCAGCGTCAGGAACTGGATGCCGCCGACGAAATGCAACGCATGGCCGACTATTTCGAAGGCCCGGCGACCGACGTTGGCATCTGCATCAATGCCCGGGGCAGCGGTGTGATCTGGGCCGAGCCGATGTTGCTGCGTCGTGCATTGGCCAACCTATGCGCCAACGCCATCAAGTACGGCGCCCCGCATTCCGAGCTGTGCATCCACGCCCACCCGACCACCGACGGCATCCAGGTGCAAGTGCGCAACCACGGCCCGACCATCCCTGCTCAGCATCTGCCACGGCTGTTCGAACGCTTCTACCGGGTCGATGAGTCCCGCGAACGCTCGGCCCAATCCAATGGCCTGGGCCTGTCGATCGTGGCGACGATCATGCAGCTACACAACGGTGCCTGCCATGTCAGCAGCGCCGACGGCATCACCTGCTTCGAACTGTTTTTCCCGGCGCGGCAACAGCATGAGTAGCGCCCGGGTGAAAACCGCCCCGGGCACTTCCGACAAAACAACGCTGCAGGGTGCGTGTCATGACCTAACCTCTTTGGCTAAGTGACTAACAACCCGTCGAGCACGCCGATGTGCAATGTATTCAAGTCAATGATCTGCGTCGCCTTCGCGCTTCTGCTAGCCAGCCCGGGATGGCTGTTGGCGGCGCCCACAGCCGAAACCCTTGCTCCCACCCCCACAGCCCCCGTCATCAGCATCTCCGACGGTGAATTGCTGGGGTTGCAAAACCAGCTCAACAGCCTCAAGCAGCAGGTTTCCCAGGCGAGCAATTACACCCAGCTGGAAAGCTCACAGGACCTGGTGCAGGTACTGATTCAGGATATTGAACGCCTATCGACATCGCTGCTGCCTGGGCAGGCGCAGTTGCAGGCGCAACTCAACGTGCTGGGGCCCGTGCCGCTCGCCGAGAACGCCCAGATAACGTCTGCCATTACCACCCAGCGAGACACCCTCAGCGAGCAAAAAAGCAAGATCGATGGCCAACTCAAAACCCTGGCCGCGCTGAAAATAAGTGCCGCCGAGCTGATCACCCAGATCGCCAGTATTCGTCGCAGCCTGATCGAAGCGGAAGTGACCCAGCAAACCAGCAGTATCTTGAATCCGGGGTTCTGGTCGCCATTGTTCGATCTTCCGCACGATGACCGCCAACGTTTCAATACGCTCATCGAGCAGCTCGACGCCACGCACCGGGCCGCCTGGCAACCCGGACAACGCGCGATTACCGCTGCCCTGCTCCTGCTCGCCCTGGTCATCTGGACCGTGGGGCGAAAGCTCGCCGGCCGGTTTCTGGCATGGCTGTGCATCCATCGAATGCCTGAAGGCCGGTTGCGGCGCAGCTCCCTTGCACTGGCATCGGTAGTGGCTACGGTGCTGACCGCCGGCATCGCCCTGCAACTGCTGCACTTTGCCGGGACTCGCCAACTGCCCTACACCCCGCTGCTGGCCGATCTCGCGCAGTATCTGGAAAAGCTGGCCTATACCTGCGTGCTGATCACTGGTTTGAGCCGCGCGCTGCTATCGACCAAGCACCCCTCATGGCGCCTGCCGGACATTGCCGATCAGGTGGCGCTGGCGATGGAGCCCTATCCGAGGTTGCTGGCCAGCCTGCTGCTGGTGCTGGTAACACTGGTGCAGATGAGCAATGTCACCGGCATGAGCGCCGAAGTGGTGTTGTTCGGACGGGGCATCGTGGCGTTGGTCGCGGCACTGGTGATCGGCGCGCTGTTGTTGCGCGTCAGCAAGACGCGCCGGGACCTGATAGTGGCCGGAGAAGCCCCCGAAGGCGTCACCACCTTCGCCGGCCTGATCTACACGTTTACCGGCGCTGCCGTGGTGGTGTCGCTGTTCGCGCTGGTGATCGGCTATGTGACGATGGCCCGGTTCATCACCTATGAACTGGTCTGGATATTCATCATCTTTGCCGGTTTCTACCTGCTTACACAGGTTTACCAGGACACCTGCGACTACGTTTTTTCGCCCCGCCAACCTGCCGGCAAGGCCATCAAGCAGCTGCTGGGCATCAGTAATCCGCGCCTGGAGCAGATCTGCACCGTGTTTTCCGGCGCAGGCCGCGCCATCCTGATGCTGATCGGCGTCATTGCATTGTTTGTCGGTGGGGTTGGTACCACGCTCGGGCAACTGTTCACCGGCACCGCGGCCATTCTCGGCGGTGAAGGGCTGCGCAAGCTGAACATCGTCCCGGACAACCTGCTGCGTGCCTTCCTGACACTGATGATCGGTGTCTACCTGATACGCACGCTACGCCGCTGGCTGGACCGCGAATTCCTGCCGAAAACCGAGATGGACCCGGGCATGTGCGCCTCGCTGAGCACCCTGTTTGCCAACATCGGCTACGTGTCGGTGGTGCTGCTCACGCTGTCGTCGCTGGGGATCCAGTGGACCAATCTGGCCTGGATCGTCAGCGCCTTGTCGGTGGGCATCGGCTTCGGCCTTCAGGAAATCGTGAAGAACTTCATCTCCGGCCTGATCCTCCTGACCGAGCGCCCGGTGAAGGTCGGCGACCTGATCAGCATCAGCGGCGTGGAAGGCGATATACGACGGATCAACGTGCGGGCCACGGAAATACAACTGGCCGACCGCTCGATCATGATCGTGCCCAACTCCCACCTGATTTCCCAGAACCTGCGCAACGTCACCCTCGGCGGCAGCGCCCAGGGCGTGGTGATACTCGAACTGATGTTCCCGCTGGATATCGATCCTGAGCGGGTGCAAAACCTGCTGATGGACAGCTACACCGAGCATGAATCCATTCTGGATAAACCCGCGCCATTCTTGCGCTTCAGTCAGCTGAAACCGGAAGGCATCACCTTGACCATCACCGGTTATGTCGGCAGCCCGCGCACGGTCGGCGCGATCAAGAGCGAGCTGCTGTTCGAGATTCTCAAGCGGCTGGGGGCTGCCGGGATTGAACTGGCGAAACCGCCACCGGCAGCGTGATTGTGGGAGCGACGATGCGGCGATCCGACGCAAATCAAACTGTAGGAGCTGGCTTGTCGGGTCGCCGCATCGCAGCGATGGTCGTTAACGATGACGCGCATGAACCGGATAAACGCCCCGCACTGGAGTCCATCGCCAGCAAGCTGGCTCCTACAGTTTGGCCCTCACATCATTTCGATCAACACGCGGTCTCTTGTAGGAGCTGGCTTGCCAGCGATGGTCGTTAACGATAACGCGTATAAACCGGATAAACGCCCCGCACTGGAGTCCATCGCCAGCAAGCTGGCTCCTACAGTTTGGCCCTCACATCATTTCGATCAACACGCGGTCTCCTGTAGGAGCTGGCTTGCCAGCGATGGTCGTTAACGATAACGCGCATGAACTGGATAAACGCCGCGCCCTTGAGACCATCGCCAGCAAGCTGGCTCCTACATCTATGGTTACCCCCTTTTCTGCAATACTGTATTTGATGCGTGTTTGGCTTGCTTTCATCTATCCGGCGTCTGAGTGGGGGTGTCGCCCCGCGCCTCGATGAGAATCGATGCCCAACGACCCTAATTAGTTGAACGGCCTTACAGCCGTGTAGGAGCCCAGGGTTGTCGTCAGGCCGGTTGGCCGTTCACGTCATCAGTTATCCAGCATCGCAAAACCAGGTGGGTGGTGCTCGGGTGACAGCGGGGTCAGGCGTTCATCGCGGCTGGCCCCGCATCGAATTCAGTGTGGTGTGCGGCTATCGCCCAGGCGATTCTTGCCAGCTTGTTGGCCAGTGCGCAGACCACGAGATTGGAGTGATGGCGGGAAGCTAATAGTTGGCGGACCCAGTCCGCCAAGGCGCCTTTCTGTCGTTCCAGTTGTATCAAGTACACACGGGCGCACTGGATGAGCAGGCGCCTCTGATTTCGATCGCCGCGTTTACTGATGCCGAGCAACACGGTTTTGTCGCCCGTACCGTGCTGTTTGGGTACCAGCCCGATCGACGCCGCATAGCCTCGGCCGCATTTGAACTGTTTGCCATCGCCCAACTCGGCAGCCAAGGCGCTGGAGGTGATCGGGCCGACACACGGCATGGTCATCAAACGAGCCGCCAGATCATCTTCAGCTGCTTGGCATTCCACCTCCTTGTCCAGCGCTTTGACCTTCCCATCCAGATAGTTGAAGTGCTCATGCAACCCCATCAGAATTTTTTTGATGGAGCCGGAAAATGAACTCATCTCAAGCAATGCTGGAAGCTCTTTGATGGATTTGAAGCCGGGAGCCAGGCTGATACCCACCTCCAGCAGGGCTGCGTGAATCCGATTGACGGTGGCGGTACGGTCTTTGATGAACGACTCACGAACCGAATTGAGCATCGCCAGCGCCTGCTGAGCCTGGGTTTTGGGGTGCACGAAGCGCATTGTGGGCCGGGTCGCCGCCTCGCAGATCGCTTCGGCATCAGCGAAGTCGTTTTTGTTGCTCTTCACGTAAGGGCGTACCAGATGTGGCGCAATAAGCTTGGGCGTATGCCCCAGCTTGGCGACTTCCTGCGCCATGAAATGGGCGCCGCCACAGGCTTCCATCACGACGGTGCAGGGTTCCAGTTTCGCCAGATATTGGGTGAGTGCTGCGCGCGTAAACTTTCTGCGGTGAACCTCGTGGCCGCGATCATCTTGAGCATGAAGATGAAAGGAATGTTTTCCGAGGTCGATGGCGGCAATAGCTACGTTGTTCATGGCAATGATCTCCGATGAGCCCTCTGTGAAAGCTTAGTGGGCGATCACAGGGGGCAGCGGGGGGGTAGCCATTTCATTAGTTTGGCGTTCAC
>NZ_MUJK01000020.1 GCF_002906155.1 Pseudomonas laurylsulfativorans | reverse complement strand
ATTTCTTGACGACCATAGAGCGTTGGAACCACCTGATCCCATCCCGAACTCAGCAGTGAAACGATGCATCGCCGATGGTAGTGTGGGGTTTCCCCATGTGAGAGTAGGTCATCGTCAAGATTAAATTCCGAAACCCCTATCTGCGTATGCAGGTAGGGGTTTTGTTTTTGGCCGCAGGAAAGCCACGGCTACTGGATTTCTATGCAATCGCTCGGCGCGTGGCTATCATGCGGGCCTCATTGTGAGGCGAGACCTGCATGCTGACGTTGTTAAAGCTTCTTAAAGATGGCCGATTCCATTCGGGTCAGGCGTTGGGTGCTGCCCTGGGCGTCAGTCGTAGTGCCGTGTGGAAGCAGCTTCAGCATTTAGAGGCTGAGCTAGGTTTGTCTATTCATAAGGTTCGTGGGCGTGGCTATCAATTGTCCGCGCCATTGGCGCTACTCGATTCGTCCGAGATAAGCGCAAAAGCTGTTTCTTACGACTGGCCCGCCCAGGTCTACGACTCAATCGACTCCACGAATGCCGAGGCGCTGCGGGCTGTAGAACGTGGGCAGGCGGCACCATTTGTCGTGCTTTCTGAGCGGCAGACGGCCGGGCGTGGGCGTCGTGGTCGCAAGTGGGTCAGTCCATTTGCAGAAAACGTCTATTACAGCCTGGTACTGCGTATTGATGGTGGGATGCGCCAGTTGGAGGGCTTGAGTCTCGTCGTTGGGCTCGCTGTTTTACAGACGTTACGTGAGCTCGGTATAGCAGCTGCTGGATTGAAGTGGCCTAACGATGTTCTTGTGGGGCAGAAAAAGATTGCGGGAATATTGCTCGAATTGGTGGGCGACCCGGCGGACGTGTGTCATGTGGTTCTCGGGGTGGGAATCAATGTGAACATGCAATCTGCTGATGAGGTAGAGCAGCAATGGACATCCATGCGGCTCGAGTCAGGCAAAATGTTTGATCGCAACCAATTGGTCGCTCTGTTGGGTGAGATGCTGCAGCGATACCTGGCTCGTCACCAGGCGGGTGGTTTTTTGGCCATCCAGTCAGAGTGGGAACAAAATCACCTGTGGCAGGGGCGAAGCGTGTCGTTGATTGCCGGTGTCAATCAAATTGATGGTGAGGTGCTTGGCATCGATGGCCAGGGTGCCTTGCGCCTGAAGGTGGATGGTGTGGAGAAAGTCTTCAGTGGTGGTGAGTTGAGCCTGAGGTTGCGTGATGATTCTTGAGCTCGATTGTGGGAACAGTTTCATCAAATGGCGCGTGCTTGCCGTTAATGCCGCGCAGGTGCTTGGTGAGGGGGTCGTCGATTCCAATCTCGCATTGCTTGAGGGGTTGGAGGCGCTCAAAGGGCTTGCCCTCACGTTTTGCCGGCTGGTGAGTGTCAGGACTGCAGAGGAGACCGGTGCCCTGACGTCTTTGCTGAAGGATGCCTTTGATGTGTCGGTAGTTTGTGCGGCGCCTGCGCGCGAAATGTCAGGTGTGCGCAACGGGTATGAGGAGTTTGAGCGGCTGGGCTTGGATCGGTGGCTTGCAATGCTTGGGGGCTTTCATCTGGCTTCGGGGGCATGCCTGGTGCTCGACTTCGGAACGGCCGTGACTGCTGATTTTATCGATGCGGATGGAGAGCACCTAGGGGGGTTTATCTGTCCGGGGATGCCGTTGATGCGTAACCAGTTGCGTACCCACACTCGAAAAATTCGTTATGGGGATCTGGCGGCTGAGCAGGCACTGGAAAGTCTTGTTCCGGGTCGCGCGACTGTTGAGGCTGTAGAGCGTGGTTGTTTGTTGATGTTGCGCGGCTTCGTTCTGACTCAGCTTGAGTTGGCGCGCAGCTACTGGGGTGAGGATTTTGTTGTATTCCTGACCGGGGGGGATGCAAGCCTGGTTTCTGAGGTTGTGCCTCAGGCCAGGGTGGTTCCGGACTTGGTGTTTGTCGGATTGGCCATGGCCTGTCCCTTGTCCTGAGGTTTTTATGCGTTGGTTGTTTCTGCTGCTGCTTGTCCTCAATGGGTTCTATTACATCTGGCATCAACAAGAGGCTCCTCTGCGTGCAAAGGATGTCACGCCTTTGAGTCTGTATCGCGGGTCTCAGCAAGATATCCGCTTGTTGAGTGAAGCGAGTGACGTATCGAAAGACAAGGGTAAAGCTGTCTCGACAGATAATGGCTGCCTTTATCTGGGCGGCTATGCGCGCCAGGAGGCCGCGCAGGCGGTTGAGCGACGCTTGATCGGGATGGAGGTCAAGTATCAACCCATGCCGAAAGCTGCGGCTGAAGGTGCAGGGTATTGGGTGCGTATCGCACCGGAAAGCCGGCGTTGGCTGGACGATCTGCAGCTGCAAAACCTTTCTAAAGAATTCAATGAGTTAAAACATAAAATAATGCCGTGCGAGGGGGTTGCGCCCACTGAATAGTTTGCATAGAATGGCGCCCGCTCCACAGCGAACACCGGAAACGGTTAGCGATGTGAGGCGAGGTCAACGCAGCTAACCTCAAGATTTAATTGAGAAAATGCTTGACAGAAGGCTGGCATGATGTAGAATGCCGGCTCGCTTAGGAGGGGTTCCCGAGCGGCCAAAGGGATCAGACTGTAAATCTGACGTCTACGACTTCGAAGGTTCGAATCCTTCCCCCTCCACCATTTTTAGCGAGAGCTGTAAGCCTCGCGGGTATAGTTTAGTGGTAGAACCTCAGCCTTCCAAGCTGATGATGCGGGTTCGATTCCCGCTACCCGCTCCAAGTTTACAGGTTTTGCACAGTGTTACGCTCTTGTAGCTCAGTTGGTAGAGCACACCCTTGGTAAGGGTGAGGTCAGCGGTTCAAATCCGCTCAAGAGCTCCATATAACAAGGCAGATATGAAAATATCTGCCTTTGTTTTAGGTGGTTGTGGTTGCGCCTCATTGTGTTATTGAGGTTTTCCGGTGCTGAGGTGCTGGTATTGCAGCTGGAGTTGCCTGGTAGTGGTTGTAAAGTCTTTTTCGGGTCGGCATAATGGTCGGCCTGATTTTGTTTTAGGTCAGTAGCTCAATTGGCAGAGCGACGGTCTCCAAAACCGTAGGTTGGGGGTTCGATTCCCTCCTGACCTGCCAGATTCACCTGGTGTGTCTGGCTTTCTTTTCACAGGATCTTCATAGATGACTCCTAAAGCTGAAGCTCAAGGCTCTCGTTTCGATCTCCTCAAGTGGCTTGTAGTAGTCGCTCTGGTGGTTGTTGGCGTTGTTGGCAATCAGTACTTCTCTGCTTCGCCGATCCTGTACCGCGTACTCGCATTGCTCGCCATTGCTGCTGTAGCTGCCTTTGTAGGCCTGCAGACAGTCAAGGGCAAGTCTTTCTTTGTACTGGTTAAGGAAGCGCGCACCGAAATTCGTAAAGTCGTTTGGCCAACTCGCCAAGAAACCACGCAGACCACCCTGATTGTGGTGGCTGTTGTTCTGGTTATGGCGTTGCTGTTGTGGGGGCTTGATTCCCTGCTCGGCTGGCTTGTTTCCTTGATTGTCGGCTAAGGGTGTCCCGTGGCTAAGCGTTGGTATGTTGTGCATGCTTACTCCGGTTACGAGAAGCATGTAATGCGCTCGCTGGTCGAGCGCGTGAAGCTGGCTGGTATGGAAGATGGCTTCGGCGAAATTCTGGTTCCCACTGAAGAAGTGGTTGAGATGCGCAATGGCCAGAAGCGCAAAAGTGAGCGTAAATTCTTCCCTGGCTATGTGCTGGTGCAGATGGATATGAATGAGGGTACTTGGCACTTGGTCAAGGACACTCCTCGGGTGATGGGTTTCATTGGCGGTACTGCCGATAAGCCTGCGCCAATCACTGATAAAGAAGCAGAAGCGATTCTGCGCCGCGTTGCTGATGGTAGCGACAAGCCGAAGCCGAAGACGTTGTTCGAGCCGGGTGAGTCGGTGCGTGTCAATGACGGTCCGTTTGCGGACTTTACCGGTGTTGTTGAAGAAGTTAACTACGAAAAGAGCCGGATTCAGGTCGCAGTGCTCATTTTCGGTCGCTCTACTCCGGTGGAGCTCGAGTTCAGCCAGGTCGAAAAGGTCTAGTTGAACAAAAATCCCAACCCCGCAGCCGTAGGCTGTGGGGTTTTGTCGTCACTGGGATAAACGCGCAAGTAACCGGGGAGCCTCTCGAGGCGTTCGAACCCGTAATTGGAGTGCCTCATGGCCAAGAAGATTACCGCTTACATCAAGCTGCAAGTGAAGGCCGCTCAGGCTAACCCAAGCCCACCTGTTGGTCCTGCTCTGGGTCAGCACGGCGTGAACATCATGGAATTCTGCAAGGCTTTCAACGCCCGTACTCAGGGTCTTGAGCCAGGTCTGCCGACTCCAGTGATCATCACTGTCTACAGCGACCGTAGCTTCACTTTCGAAACCAAATCCACCCCTGCTTCGGTTCTGCTGAAGAAGGCGGCCGGTCTGACCAGCGGTTCCGCTCGTCCGAACACCGTTAAGGTTGGCACTGTGACTCGTGCTCAGCTGGAAGAAATCGCGAAAACCAAAAACGCGGATCTGACTGCAGCTGATATGGAAGCAGCCGTGCGTACTATCGCCGGTTCTGCTCGTAGCATGGGCCTTAACGTGGAGGGTGTGTAATGGCTAAGCTGACCAAGCGTCAAAAGGCTATCGCCGGCAAAATCGAAGCAGGCAAGGCCTACAACTTTGTAGACGCCGCTGCCCTGCTGGCTGAGCTGTCGACTGTCAAGTTCAGCGAGTCGTTCGACGTAGCTGTTAACCTGGGTGTTGACCCGCGTAAATCCGACCAGGTCGTTCGTAGCGCTACCGTGCTGCCACACGGCACTGGCAAGACCGTTCGCGTTGCTGTGTTCACCCAGGGTCCAGCTGCTGAAGCCGCTCTGGCTGCCGGCGCTGACCGCGTAGGCATGGACGACCTGGCTGCCGAAATGAAAGGCGGCGACTTGAACTATGACGTAGTGATCGCATCCCCGGATGCCATGCGTGTTGTAGGTCAGTTGGGTCAGATCCTCGGTCCACGTGGCCTGATGCCTAACCCTAAAGTCGGCACCGTAACTCCAGACGTAGCTACCGCGGTTAAAAACGCCAAGGCTGGTCAGGTTCGTTATCGCACCGACAAAAACGGCATCATTCACACTTCCGTTGGCAAGATCGGCTTCGACGCCGTCAAGCTGAAGGAAAACGTTGAAGCCCTGATCGCTGATCTGAAGCGTATCAAGCCAGCTTCCTCGAAAGGCATTTACGTCAAGCGCGTTACCCTGAGCACCACTATGGGCCCAGGTCTGGTCATCGACCAAAGCTCGCTCGACGCGTAAGACAAAGATTGGCGCAAGCGATTGCGCCAATTGAAAAATTGGGGTCCCTGCCTGGCGGGGGCTATCCAAGACCGTAGGCGACGCAAGTCTTAAACCTCAAGCCTACGCAGATGGTGCTCCCGGTTCCTTACCGAATCAGACACCAAAACGACATCCGGTTTCGACCAGATGAAACGGTAACAAGCAGGAGTTAAACCCGTGGCAATTAAACTCGAAGACAAGAAGGCCATCGTCGCTGAAGTCAACGAGGCTGCCAAAGTCGCTCTGTCCGCTGTCGTGGCTGATGCCCGTGGCGTAACAGTAGGCGCGATGACCGGACTCCGTAAAGAGGCTCGTGAAGCTGGCGTTTACGTACGTGTTGTACGTAACACTCTGCTCAAGCGCGCTGTTGCTGACACTGAATTCAGTGTCCTCAACGACGTGTTCACTGGCCCTACCCTGATTGCGTTCTCCAAAGAACATCCAGGCGCTGCTGCCCGGATCTTCAAGGAATTCGCAAAGGGTCAGGACAAGTTCGAGATCAAGGCAGCTGCGTTCGAGGGCAAGTTCCTCGCAGCTAACCAAATCGACGTACTGGCAACTCTGCCGACCCGTGACGAAGCAATTTCTCAGCTGATGAGCGTGATTCAAGGCGCTACCAGCAAATTGGCTCGTACTCTGGCGGCAATTCGCGACCAGAAAGAAGCTGCTGCAGCCTAAGGCTCGTCAACTTCTCGCGTTTTTTGTTTTTTTCGATGGTCGCGTAGGCCGTCCCCAATATCAGGAATTAGATTCATGTCTATCTCTCAGAACGATATCCTTGAAGCAGTTGGCAACATGTCCGTAATGGAAGTTGTTGAGCTGATCAAAGCTTTCGAAGAAAAATTCGGCGTTACCGCTGCTGCTGCATCGGCTGGTCCAGCTGTTGCTGCTGCCGTTGCTGAAGAGCAAACCGAATTCAACGTCATGCTGACCGAAGCTGGCGAGAAGAAAGTTAACGTGATCAAGGCTGTACGTGAACTGACCGGTCTGGGCTTGAAAGAAGCCAAGGCTGTAGTTGACGGCGCACCTGCCATGGTTCTGGAAGCTGTTGCCAAAGACGCAGCTGACAAAGCCAAAGCAGCTCTGGAAGAAGCAGGCGCTAAAGTCGAGCTGAAGTAAGCATCGACTTTGCTCCTCCAGCCCGAGCGTTAAGCGACAGGCTGATGGCTGGTGGCTCTTGCCACCGGCCTTTTTCCGTTATTGGCAGCCGACTGGGTCGGTGCCGATAACGTGCTGTAACCACCCGATGCGGTGGCGCAAACCATGGGGTTTGCACGATTTTCTGGCTGCTCCCGTCGGGAGGGGCCAAACAAGCAGGTGACCAAGCTGGGGAACGCTGATGGCTTACTCATATACTGAGAAAAAACGTATCCGCAAGGACTTTAGCAAGTTGCCGGACGTCATGGATGTGCCGTACCTCCTGGCCATCCAGCTGGATTCGTATCGTGAATTCTTGCAAGCGGGAGCGACTAAAGATCAGTTCCGCGACGTGGGCCTGCATGCGGCCTTCAAATCCGTTTTCCCGATCATCAGCTACTCCGGCAATGCTGCGCTGGAGTACGTCGGATATCGTCTGGGCGAACCGGCATTTGATGTCAAAGAATGCGTATTGCGCGGTGTAACTTACGCCGTACCTTTGCGGGTAAAAGTGCGCCTGATCATTTTCGACAAAGAATCGTCGAACAAAGCGATCAAGGACATCAAAGAGCAAGAAGTCTACATGGGTGAAATTCCCCTGATGACTGAAAACGGTACCTTCGTAATCAACGGTACTGAGCGTGTAATCGTTTCCCAGCTGCACCGTTCCCCGGGCGTGTTCTTCGACCACGACCGTGGCAAGACGCACAGCTCCGGTAAACTGCTGTACTCCGCGCGCATCATTCCTTACCGCGGTTCGTGGCTGGACTTCGAGTTCGACCCGAAAGACTGCGTATTCGTGCGTATTGACCGTCGTCGCAAGCTGCCTGCCTCGGTACTGCTGCGCGCGCTGGGCTATACCACTGAAGAAGTGTTGGACGCGTTCTATACCACCAACGTATTCCACGTGAAGGGCGAGACCCTGAGCCTGGAGCTGGTGCCTCAGCGCCTGCGTGGTGAAATCGCTGTCCTCGATATTCAGGATGACAAAGGCAAGGTTATTGTCGAGCAGGGTCGTCGTATCACCGCTCGCCACATCAACCAGCTGGAAAAAGCCGGTATCAAAGAGCTGGATGTGCCTCTGGACTACGTCCTGGGTCGCACAACCGCCAAGGTCATCGTGCATCCGGCAACCGGCGAAATCCTGGCAGAGTGCAACACTGAGCTGAACACCGAGATCCTGGCCAAAATCGCCAAGGCTCAGGTTGTTCGCATCGAAACTCTGTACACCAACGATATCGACTGCGGTCCGTTCGTCTCCGACACTCTGAAGATCGACTCCACCAGTAACCAATTGGAAGCGCTGGTAGAGATCTATCGCATGATGCGTCCTGGCGAGCCGCCAACCAAAGACGCTGCCGAGACCCTGTTCAACAACCTGTTCTTCAGCCCTGAGCGCTATGACCTGTCTGCGGTCGGCCGGATGAAGTTCAACCGTCGTATCGGTCGTACTGAGATCGAAGGTTCGGGCGTGCTGTGCAAGGAAGACATCGTTGCGGTACTGAAGACTCTGGTCGACATCCGTAACGGTAAAGGCATCGTCGATGACATCGACCATCTGGGTAACCGTCGTGTTCGCTGCGTAGGCGAAATGGCCGAGAACCAGTTCCGCGTTGGCCTGGTACGTGTTGAGCGTGCGGTCAAAGAGCGTCTGTCGATGGCTGAAAGCGAAGGCCTGATGCCGCAAGACCTGATCAACGCCAAGCCAGTGGCTGCGGCGGTGAAAGAGTTCTTCGGTTCCAGCCAGCTGTCCCAGTTCATGGGCCAGAACAACCCGCTGTCCGAAATCACCCACAAACGTCGTGTTTCTGCACTCGGCCCTGGTGGTTTGACTCGTGAGCGTGCCGGCTTTGAAGTTCGTGACGTACACCCGACCCACTACGGTCGTGTTTGCCCGATCGAAACGCCGGAAGGTCCGAACATCGGTCTGATCAACTCTCTGGCTGCCTATGCGCGCACCAACCAGTACGGCTTCCTGGAAAGCCCGTACCGCGTGGTGAAAGACGCCCTGGTCACCGATGAGATCGTGTTCCTGTCCGCCATCGAAGAGGCTGATCACGTGATCGCTCAGGCTTCGGCCACGATGAACGACAAGAAAGTCCTGGTCGACGAGCTGGTAGCTGTTCGTCACCTGAACGAATTCACCGTCAAGGCGCCGGAAGACGTCACCTTGATGGACGTATCGCCGAAGCAGGTAGTTTCGGTTGCTGCGTCGCTGATTCCGTTCCTCGAGCACGACGACGCCAACCGTGCGTTGATGGGTTCGAACATGCAGCGTCAAGCTGTACCAACCCTGCGCGCTGATAAGCCGCTGGTAGGTACCGGCATGGAGCGTAACGTAGCCCGTGACTCCGGCGTTTGCGTCGTGGCTCGTCGTGGCGGCGTGATCGACTCCGTCGACGCCAGCCGTATCGTGGTTCGTGTTGCCGATGACGAAGTTGAAACTGGTGAAGCCGGTGTCGACATCTACAACCTGACCAAGTACACCCGCTCCAACCAGAACACCTGCATCAACCAGCGTCCGCTGGTGCGTAAAGGTGATCGGGTTCAGCGTAGCGACATCATGGCCGACGGCCCGTCCACCGACATGGGTGAACTGGCACTGGGTCAGAACATGCGCATCGCGTTCATGGCATGGAACGGCTTCAACTTCGAAGACTCCATCTGCCTGTCCGAGCGTGTAGTTCAGGAAGACCGTTTCACCACGATCCACATTCAGGAACTGACCTGTGTGGCCCGTGACACCAAGCTTGGCCCAGAGGAAATCACTGCGGACATCCCGAACGTGGGTGAAGCTGCACTGAACAAGCTGGACGAAGCCGGTATCGTTTACGTAGGTGCTGAAGTCGGCGCAGGCGACATCCTGGTTGGTAAGGTCACTCCGAAAGGCGAGACCCAACTGACTCCGGAAGAAAAACTGCTGCGCGCGATCTTCGGTGAAAAAGCCAGCGACGTTAAAGACACCTCCCTGCGTGTACCTACCGGTACCAAAGGTACTGTCATCGACGTACAGGTCTTCACCCGCGACGGCGTTGAGCGTGATGCTCGTGCCCTGTCGATCGAGAAGTCCCAGCTGGACGAGATCCGCAAGGACCTGAACGAAGAGTTCCGTATCGTTGAAGGTGCTACTTTCGAACGTCTGCGTTCCGCTCTGGTCGGCCACAAAGCCGAAGGCGGCGCCGGTCTGAAGAAAGGCCAGGACATCACCGACGAAGTTCTCGACGGTCTTGAGCACGGCCAGTGGTTCAAACTGCGCATGGCTGAAGATGCTCTGAACGAGCAGCTCGAGAAGGCTCAGGCCTACATCGTTGATCGTCGCCGTCTGCTGGACGACAAGTTCGAAGACAAGAAACGCAAACTGCAGCAGGGCGATGACCTGGCTCCAGGCGTGTTGAAAATCGTCAAGGTTTACCTGGCAATCCGTCGTCGCATCCAGCCGGGCGACAAGATGGCCGGTCGTCACGGTAACAAGGGTGTGGTCTCCGTGATCATGCCGGTTGAAGACATGCCGCACGATGCCAATGGCACCCCGGTCGACGTCGTCCTCAACCCGTTGGGCGTACCTTCGCGTATGAACGTTGGTCAGATCCTCGAAACCCACCTGGGCCTCGCGGCCAAGGGCTTGGGCGAGAAGATCAACCGCATGATTGAAGAGCAGCGCAAGGTTGCCGAGCTGCGTAAATTCCTGCACGAGATCTACAACGAGATCGGCGGTCGTCAGGAAAGCCTCGATGACTTCTCGGACCAGGAAATCCTGGATCTGGCTCAAAACCTGCGTGGCGGCGTTCCAATGGCCACTCCAGTGTTCGACGGCGCCAAGGAAAGCGAAATCAAGGCCATGCTGAAACTGGCAGACCTGCCAGAAAGCGGCCAGATGCAGCTGACTGACGGCCGTACCGGCAACAAGTTCGAGCGCCCGGTTACCGTTGGCTACATGTACATGCTGAAGCTGAACCACTTGGTAGACGACAAGATGCACGCTCGTTCTACCGGTTCGTACAGCCTGGTTACCCAGCAGCCGCTGGGTGGTAAGGCGCAGTTCGGTGGTCAGCGTTTCGGGGAGATGGAGGTCTGGGCACTGGAAGCATACGGTGCCGCTTACACTCTGCAAGAAATGCTCACAGTGAAGTCGGACGATGTGAACGGCCGTACCAAGATGTACAAAAACATCGTGGATGGCGATCACCGTATGGAGCCGGGCATGCCCGAGTCCTTCAACGTGTTGATCAAGGAAATTCGTTCCCTCGGCATCGATATCGATCTGGAAACCGAATAACACGTGACGCGAATCGAGAGCGGGGCAGGATTGCCCGCTCTCTGCTCCGCCAGGAGGAAAGGCCTTGAAAGACCTACTGAATTTGCTGAAAAACCAGGGTCAAGTCGAAGAGTTCGACGCCATCCGTATCGGACTGGCATCGCCTGAGATGATCCGTTCGTGGTCGTTCGGTGAAGTTAAAAAGCCGGAAACCATCAACTACCGTACGTTCAAACCTGAGCGTGACGGCCTGTTCTGCGCCAAGATCTTTGGCCCGGTAAAGGATTACGAGTGCCTGTGCGGTAAGTACAAGCGCTTGAAGCACCGTGGTGTGATCTGCGAGAAGTGCGGCGTTGAAGTTGCACTGGCAAAAGTTCGTCGTGAGCGCATGGCGCACATCGAGCTGGCCTCGCCTGTTGCCCACATCTGGTTCCTGAAATCGCTGCCGTCCCGTATTGGCTTGCTGATGGACATGACCCTGCGTGATATCGAGCGCGTTCTCTACTTCGAGAGCTACGTCGTTATCGATCCAGGCATGACCACCCTTGAAAAAGGTCAGCTGCTGAACGACGAGCAGTACTTCGAAGCGCTGGAAGAATTCGGTGACGATTTCGATGCCCGCATGGGTGCCGAAGCTGTCCGCGAACTGCTGCACGCTATCGACCTGGAACACGAGATTGGCCGTCTGCGTGAAGAAATTCCGCAAACCAACTCCGAAACTAAAATCAAGAAGCTGTCCAAGCGTCTGAAGTTGATGGAAGCCTTCCAGGGTTCCGGCAACCTGCCAGAGTGGATGGTGCTGACCGTTCTGCCGGTTCTGCCGCCAGATCTGCGTCCACTGGTCCCGCTGGATGGCGGTCGCTTCGCGACTTCCGACCTCAACGATCTGTATCGTCGAGTGATCAACCGTAACAACCGTTTGAAGCGCCTGCTGGATCTGTCCGCTCCGGACATCATCGTGCGCAACGAAAAACGTATGTTGCAGGAAGCCGTCGACGCACTGCTCGATAACGGCCGTCGTGGCCGCGCTATCACCGGTTCGAACAAGCGCCCTCTGAAATCCCTGGCTGACATGATCAAGGGTAAGCAGGGTCGTTTCCGTCAGAACTTGCTCGGTAAGCGTGTTGACTACTCGGGTCGTTCGGTAATTACCGTAGGTCCGACCCTGCGTCTGCACCAGTGCGGTCTGCCGAAGAAGATGGCTCTCGAGCTGTTCAAGCCGTTCATTTTCGGCAAGCTGGAAATGCGTGGTCTCGCTACCACCATCAAAGCTGCCAAGAAGATGGTCGAGCGCGAGCTGCCAGAGGTTTGGGACGTTCTCGCTGAAGTGATCCGTGAACACCCGGTTCTCCTCAACCGTGCACCGACCCTTCACCGTCTGGGTATCCAGGCGTTTGAACCGGTACTGATCGAAGGCAAGGCTATCCAGCTGCACCCTCTGGTCTGCGCCGCGTACAACGCTGACTTCGACGGCGACCAAATGGCCGTGCACGTACCGCTGACGCTGGAAGCCCAGCTCGAAGCGCGTGCGTTGATGATGTCGACCAACAACATTCTGTCGCCAGCCAACGGTGAGCCAATCATCGTTCCTTCGCAGGACGTTGTATTGGGTCTGTACTACATGACTCGTGAAGCGATCAACGCCAAGGGCGAAGGTCGTGTGTTCGCGGATCTGCAGGAAGTTGACCGTGTGTTCCGTGCCGGCGAAGCCGCACTGCACGCCAAGGTCAAGGTGCGGATCAACGAAACCGTCAACGACCGTGACGGCGGCAGCGTGAGCGGCACCCGTATCGTCGACACTACTGTCGGCCGTGCGTTGCTGTATCAAGTTGTGCCAAAAGGTCTGTCGTACGACGTCGTCAACCTGCCGATGAAGAAAAAGGCGATCTCCAAGCTGATCAACCAGTGCTACCGCGTGGTTGGTCTGAAAGAGACCGTGATCTTCGCTGACCAGTTGATGTACACCGGTTTTGCTTACTCGACCATCTCCGGCGTTTCCATCGGTGTTAACGACTTCGTTATCCCGGATGAAAAAGCCCGCATCATCGGTGCTGCCACCGACGAAGTGAAAGAGATCGAAAGCCAGTACGCCTCCGGCCTGGTAACCCAGGGCGAGAAGTACAACAAAGTGATCGACCTTTGGTCGAAAGCGAACGACGAAGTTTCCAAGGCGATGATGGCCAACCTCTCGAAAGAGAAAGTCATCGACCGTCATGGCGTCGAAGTCGACCAGGAATCCTTCAACTCGATGTACATGATGGCTGACTCGGGTGCGCGGGGTTCCGCAGCACAGATTCGTCAGCTGGCCGGTATGCGTGGCCTGATGGCCAAGCCGGACGGTTCCATCATTGAAACGCCGATTACTGCGAACTTCCGTGAAGGTTTGAGCGTACTTCAGTACTTCATCTCCACTCACGGTGCTCGTAAAGGTCTGGCGGATACCGCGTTGAAAACGGCGAACTCGGGTTACCTGACTCGTCGTCTGGTAGACGTGGCGCAGGATCTGGTTGTAACCGAGATCGATTGCGGCACCGAACACGGTCTGCTGATGACTCCGCACATTGAAGGCGGTGACGTTGTAGAGCCGTTGGGTGAGCGCGTATTGGGTCGTGTTATCGCCCGTGACGTATTCAAGCCAGGTACCGAGGACGTCATCGTTCCTGCCGGCACCCTGGTAGACGAGAAGTGGGTCGAGTTCATCGAGCTGAACAGCATCGACGAAGTGATTGTGCGCTCGCCGATCAGCTGCGAAACCCGCTTCGGCATTTGCGCCAAGTGCTACGGCCGCGATCTGGCTCGTGGTCACCAGGTGAACATCGGTGAAGCGGTCGGCGTTATCGCTGCCCAGTCCATCGGTGAGCCGGGTACCCAGCTGACGATGCGTACGTTCCACATCGGTGGTGCGGCAAGCCGGACCTCCGCAGCCGACAGCGTTCAGGTGAAGAATGGCGGTACCGTCCGTCTGCATAACCTGAAGCACGTTGAGCGAGTGGATGGTCACCTGGTTGCCGTGTCCCGTTCCGGTGAGCTGGCCATCGCTGATGACTTCGGTCGTGAGCGTGAGCGTTACAAGCTGCCGTACGGTGCCGTGATTTCGGTTAAAGAGGGTGACAAGGTCGAAGCTGGCGCAATCGTGGCCAAGTGGGATCCGCACACTCACCCAATCGTTACCGAAATGAAAGGTACCGTGACCTACGTGGGCATGGAAGAAGGCATCACGATCAAGCGTCAGACTGACGAATTGACCGGTATGACCAACATTGAAGTGCTCGACGCCAAAGATCGTCCAGCTGCCGGTAAGGACATCCGTCCTGCCGTTAAGATGGTCGACGACAACGGCAAGGATCTGTTGCTGCCAGGTACTGACGTTATCGCTCAGTACTTCCTGCCAGCCAACGCCCTGGTCGGTGTAGCGGATGGTGCGAAGATCGCGATCGGTGATGTTATCGCTCGTATCCCGCAAGAGACTTCGAAAACTCGCGACATCACCGGTGGTCTGCCACGTGTTGCCGACTTGTTCGAAGCCCGTCGTCCGAAAGAAGCGTCGATTCTGGCTGAAGTCAGCGGCACCATCGCGTTCGGTAAAGAGACCAAGGGCAAGCGCCGTCTGGTTATCACCCCGAACGACGGTACCGATCCGTACGAAGAGCTGATTCCGAAGTGGCGTCACCTTAACGTGTTCGAAGGCGAACAGGTAAACCGCGGCGAAGTTATCTCCGACGGCCCGAGCGATCCACACGACATCCTGCGTCTGCTGGGTGTGAGTGCGCTGGCCAAGTACATCGTTAACGAGATCCAGGACGTTTATCGTCTGCAAGGCGTGAAGATCAACGACAAGCACATCGAGACCATCCTGCGTCAGATGCTGCGTAAAGTTGAGATCGCTGAGTCTGGCGATTCGAGTTTCATCAAGGGCGACCAGATGGAGCTGACTCACGTACTGGTAGAGAACGAGCGTTTGAGCGGCGAAGACAAATTTGTCTCCAAGTTCACTCGCGTTCTGCTGGGTATCACCAAGGCGTCGTTGTCCACCGAATCGTTCATCTCGGCGGCTTCCTTCCAGGAAACCACTCGCGTACTGACCGAAGCGGCGGTAACCGGCAAGCGCGATTACCTGCGCGGCCTGAAAGAAAACGTGGTCGTGGGTCGTCTGATCCCGGCTGGTACCGGTCTGGCTTATCACAGCGAGCGTAAGCGCCGCCGTGATGCAGACAAGCCGTTGCGCGTAAGCGCCAGTGAAGTGGAAGCTGCACTGACCGAAGCGCTGAACTCGAGCGGTAACTGAGTTCTGCGGTAAGTGAGTGTGAGGCCCTGGTCACTCCGTTCATCGAATCGAGACAATTTGTCGAGACTGGATGAGCGGGGAGGGCGGGGCCTTGCCTTGACTGGGGACAAGATCCTCTTTAGACTCTTGTACCCCTAAATTTGGCGGGAACTCGTTCCTGCCATTTTGCTTTTCTTGCAAGACAATAGCGTCGCAAGACAACAGTGGAGCTAGTAGATGGCAACTATCAACCAGCTGGTACGTCAGCCGCGTAAGCGTATCGTCGAGAAATCCGACGTGCCTGCGCTGCAGAACTGCCCGCAACGTCGTGGCGTGTGCACCCGTGTGTACACCACTACGCCGAAAAAACCTAACTCGGCACTGCGTAAAGTATGCCGCGTGCGTCTGACCAACGGTTTCGAGGTTTCCTCGTACATCGGTGGTGAAGGCCACAACCTGCAAGAGCACAGCGTGGTACTGATCCGCGGCGGTCGTGTAAAAGACTTGCCAGGTGTTCGTTACCACACCGTTCGCGGCTCCTTGGATACTTCCGGCGTTAAAGGCCGTAACCAGGGTCGTTCGAAGTACGGTACCAAGCGTCCGAAGTAATCGGTCGTTTTGCAGTTTTTCATTTTATTGAGTCGATAAGAGTAAGGTCGGGCACGTATCCACAGGATCTGTCCCGGGCTAACCTGAAGACCGTTTGAGGGCTTATCAATGCCAAGACGTCGCGTAGCAGCCAAGCGTGAGATTCTGGACGATCCGAAATACGGAAGCCAAATCCTCGCCAAATTCATGAACCACGTAATGGAAAGCGGCAAGAAAGCCGTTGCCGAGCGTATCGTTTATGGTGCCCTGGATACCGTGAAGGCTCGTAAGGCCGGCACCGATCCCCTGGAACTCTTCGAAAAAGCACTCGACGCCATCGCTCCGCTGGTCGAAGTGAAGTCGCGCCGCGTTGGTGGTGCTACTTACCAGGTTCCGGTCGAGGTTCGTCCTTCCCGTCGTAACGCTCTGGCAATGCGCTGGTTGGTAGACTACGCCCGTAAGCGTGGCGAGAAGTCTATGGCTCTGCGTTTGGCTGGCGAACTGTTGGACGCTGCCGAAGGTAAAGGTGCTGCAGTTAAGAAGCGTGAAGACGTGCACCGTATGGCTGAAGCCAACAAGGCTTTCTCGCACTACCGCTTCTAATTTTTGCGTCACTAATTTTGCGAGGGCTTTATGGCTCGTACTACACCGATTAATCGCTACCGTAACATTGGTATCGTTGCTCACGTGGATGCTGGTAAAACCACCACCACCGAGCGCGTCCTTTTTTACACGGGCAAAAGCCACAAGATGGGCGAGGTGCATGACGGCGCCGCGACCACAGACTGGATGGTGCAGGAGCAGGAGCGTGGTATTACCATTACTTCTGCTGCTATTACCGCCTTCTGGCAGGGTTCTGCGAAGCAGCACAAGGACCAGTACCGTTTCAACGTCATCGATACCCCGGGCCACGTAGACTTCACTATTGAAGTTGAGCGTTCCCTGCGTGTACTCGACGGCGCGGTCGTTGTGTTCTGCGGTACTTCCGGCGTTGAGCCTCAGTCCGAAACCGTTTGGCGTCAAGCCAACAAGTACGGTGTTCCACGTATCGTTTACGTGAACAAGATGGACCGTGCCGGTGCGAACTTCCTGCGTGTGATCGCTCAGATCAAGCAGCGCCTGGGTCACACTCCGGTGCCAATCCAGTTGGCTATCGGTTCCGAAGACAATTTCCAGGGTCAGATCGATCTGATGACCATGGAAGCGGTTTACTGGAACGATGCTGACAAGGGTATGACTCCACGTCGCGAAGCTATCCCTGCTGAACTGCAGGAACTGGCTGAAGAGTGGCGCAACAACATGGTTGAGGCTGCGGCTGAAGCCAGCGAAGAGCTGATGAACAAGTACCTCGAAGGTGAAGAGCTCACCATCGAGGAAATCAAGGGTGCTCTGCGTCAGCGTACTATCGCTGGTGAGATCGTTCTGGCTGTTTGCGGTTCTTCCTTCAAGAACAAGGGTGTTCCCCTGGTTCTCGACGCCGTTATCGACTACCTGCCGGCTCCGACCGACATTCCTGCCATCAAGGGTACCGATCCTGATGACGAGGAAAAGCAAATGGAGCGTCATGCAGACGACAACGAGCCGTTCTCGGCTCTGGCGTTCAAGATCGCTACCGACCCATTCGTGGGTACCTTGACTTTCGTCCGTGTTTACTCGGGCGTGTTGGCCTCCGGCGACGGCGTGATCAACTCGGTCAAAGGCAAGAAAGAGCGTGTGGGTCGTATGGTGCAGATGCACGCAAACGCCCGTGAAGAGATCAAGGAAGTACGCGCTGGCGACATCGCGGCCTTGATCGGCATGAAGGACGTCACCACTGGTGAAACCTTGTGCAACGCTGACAAGCCAATCATCCTGGTTCGCATGGACTTCCCGGAGCCGGTTATTTCGGTTGCCGTTGAGCCTAAGACCAAGGATGACCAGGAAAAAATGGGTATCGCTCTGGGCAAGCTTGCTCAGGAAGACCCGTCTTTCCGCGTCAAGACTGATGAAGAGACTGGTCAAACGATCATCTCTGGCATGGGCGAGCTTCACCTGGACATCCTGGTTGACCGGATGCGCCGTGAGTTCAACGTCGAAGCCAACATCGGCAAGCCTCAGGTTTCGTATCGTGAGCGCATCACGAAGAACTGCGAAATCGAAGGCAAGTTCGTTCGTCAGTCCGGTGGTCGTGGCCAGTTCGGCCATTGCTGGATCCGTTTTGCTCCTGCTGACGAAGGTCAGGAAGGTCTGCAATTCGTGAACGAAGTAGTGGGTGGTGTGGTTCCTAAGGAATACATCCCGGCTATCCAGAAGGGTATCGAAGAGCAGATGAAGAACGGCGTAGTTGCCGGCTATCCGCTGATCGGCCTGAAGGCTACCGTGTTTGATGGTTCTTACCACGACGTCGACTCGAACGAGATGGCGTTTAAGGTGGCTGCTTCCATGGCGACCAAGCAACTGGCCCAGAAGGGTGGTGGTGAGTTGCTCGAGCCGATCATGGCGGTAGAGGTTGTTACGCCTGAAGACTATATGGGTGACGTGATGGGCGACCTTAACCGTCGTCGCGGCATGATTCTGGGTATGGAAGACACGGTCTCCGGCAAGGTAATCCGTGCTGAAGTTCCGTTGGGCGAGATGTTCGGTTATGCGACTGACGTTCGTTCGATGTCCCAGGGTCGCGCAAGCTACTCTATGGAATTCAAAAAATACAATACAGCTCCGTCGCACATCGTCGAAACTGTAACCAAAAAACAAGGCTGATTCAGTCCTTTAGGCAAGGAGTTAATTGTCGTGGCTAAAGAAAAATTTGATCGTTCCCTACCGCACGTCAACGTTGGCACCATCGGTCACGTTGACCACGGTAAAACCACTCTGACCGCAGCTCTGACTCGCGTTTGCTCCGAAGTTTTCGGTTCCGCAATCGTTGATTTCGATAAAATCGACAGCGCTCCAGAAGAAAAAGCTCGTGGTATCACCATCAACACCGCGCACGTCGAGTACAACTCGAAGATCCGTCACTACGCTCACGTTGACTGCCCAGGTCACGCTGACTACGTGAAGAACATGATCACCGGTGCTGCCCAGATGGACGGCGCCATCCTGGTTTGCTCGGCCGCTGATGGTCCGATGCCACAAACCCGTGAGCACATCCTGCTGTCCCGTCAGGTAGGCGTTCCGTACATCGTGGTTTTCCTGAACAAGGCTGACCTGGTAGACGACGCTGAGCTGCTGGAACTGGTCGAGATGGAAGTTCGCGACCTGCTCTCCACCTACGACTTCCCGGGCGATGACACTCCAATCATCATCGGTTCGGCTCGTATGGCGCTGGAAGGCAAAGACGACAACGAAATGGGCACCACTGCCGTTCGTAAACTGGTTGAAACCCTGGACAGCTACATCCCAGAGCCAGAGCGTGCTATCGACAAGCCATTCCTGATGCCAATCGAAGACGTATTCTCGATCTCGGGTCGTGGTACTGTTGTGACTGGTCGTATCGAGCGCGGTATCGTTCGCGTTCAAGATGCACTGGAAATCGTTGGTCTGCGTGACACCACCACCACCACCTGCACCGGTGTTGAAATGTTCCGCAAGCTGCTCGACGAAGGTCGTGCTGGCGAGAACTGCGGCGTTCTGCTGCGTGGTACCAAGCGTGACGACGTTGAGCGTGGCCAGGTTCTGGTTAAGCCAGGTTCGGTTAAGCCGCACACCAAGTTCACCGCAGAAGTTTACGTACTGAGCAAGGAAGAAGGCGGTCGTCACACTCCGTTCTTCAAAGGCTACCGTCCACAGTTCTACTTCCGTACTACTGACGTGACTGGTAACTGCCAGCTGCCAGAAGGCGTTGAAATGGTAATGCCAGGTGATAACATCCAGATGGAAGTTACCCTGATCAAGACCATCGCAATGGAAGACGGCCTGCGTTTCGCTATCCGTGAAGGCGGTCGTACCGTCGGCGCTGGCGTCGTAGCTAAAATCATCGAGTAAGCATCTCTTTTGAGATAGCTTCGATGCTTTGAAAGGCCCCCGCTCAGCGGGGGCTTTTTTATTGGGTTGACACCCATCTGGGGCGTCTATAGAATTGCGCCTCCTTTTAACGGGCGTATTGCGCCCGGTGGGAATAGCAGCCGGAGTCTGAAATCCAATGCAAAATCAGCAAATCCGTATCAGGTTGAAGGCTTTCGACCATCGCCTGATCGACCAATCAACCCAGGAAATCGTGGAAACCGCGAAACGTACTGGTGCTCAAGTGCGTGGTCCAATTCCACTGCCTACCCGTAAAGAGCGGTTCACTGTTCTGGTCTCCCCGCACGTCAACAAAGACGCGCGTGACCAGTACGAGATCCGTACTCATAAGCGCGTTCTGGACATCGTCCAGCCAACGGATAAAACCGTTGATGCTCTTATGAAGCTTGATCTTGCGGCCGGTGTGGAAGTGCAGATCAGCCTCGGCTAAGACTCGGTCTTAGTCGTGTAACGCTCTGAAATGGGCGGCCATAGCGGGTGAAAGCCCCGTACACTCATGAGGTTTACAACATGACTATTGGTGTAGTCGGTCGTAAATGCGGTATGACCCGTATTTTCACCGAAGAAGGTGTCTCCATTCCGGTCACGGTCATTGAGATCGAGCCGAATCGCGTCACCCAGTTCAAAACTGAAGAGACCGATGGCTATCGTGCAGTGCAAGTCACTGTCGGCGAGCGTCGTGCTTCGCGTGTAACAGCAGCTCAGGCTGGCCACTTCGCTAAAGCGAACGTTGCCGCTGGTCGTACCGTAATGGAATTCCGCCTTGAAGAAGGCGAGTACCAGGCCGGCGATCTGATCAACGCTGAAATCTTCGCCGCTGGTCAACTGGTTGATGTAACCGGTCAGTCCAAAGGTAAGGGCTTCCAGGGTACGATCAAGCGTTGGAATTTCCGCGGGCAAGATAACACCCACGGTAACTCCGTATCCCACCGCGTTCCAGGCTCTATCGGCCAGTGCCAGACTCCTGGTCGTGTATTCAAGGGCAAAAAAATGTCCGGTCATATGGGCGCTGAGCGCGTGACCGTGCAGTCCCTCGAAGTAGTGCGCGTGGACGCTGAACGCAATCTGTTGTTGGTCAAGGGCGCTGTTCCTGGCGCTACTGGCGGCAACTTGGTTGTACGTCCAGCAGCCAAGGCTCGCGGTTAAGGGGAAGCTGACATGCAATTAAATGTAAATGACGCTCAAGCGATCGAAGTTTCCGAACTGACATTTGGCGGCGAATTCAACGAGACGCTGGTTCACCAAGCAGTCGTAGCCTACATGGCTGGCGGTCGTCAGGGTTCCAAGCAGCAAAAGACCCGTTCCGACGTTCGTGGTGGCGGTAAGCGCCCATGGCGTCAGAAAGGTACTGGCCGTGCTCGTGCCGGTACTATCCGTAGCCCAATCTGGCGTGGCGGCGGTACCACTTTCGCAGCTCGTCCTCAGGATCACTCCCAGAAGCTGAACAAGAAGATGTATCGCGCAGCAATGCGTTCCATCCTTGCTGAGCTGGTGCGTACTGATCGTCTGGTCGTGGTTCAGGATTTCGCCGTTGAAACGCCGAAAACCAAAGACCTGCTGGGCAAGCTGAACAACATGAGCCTGACCGACGTTCTGATCGTGTCGGACGCTGTTGATCAGAACCTGTACCTGGCTGCTCGTAACCTGCCACACGTAGATGTACGTGACGTGCAAGGTTCCGATCCAGTTAGTCTGATCGCATACGACAAGGTGTTGATCACCGTGTCGGCCGTGAAGAAATTCGAGGAGCTGCTGGGATGAACCAGGAACGCGTATTTAAAGTTCTGCTTGGCCCGCACGTTTCCGAGAAGGCTACGGTTCTGGCAGACAAGAAAGGCCAGTTCGTTTTCAAGGTTGCTACCGATGCAACCAAGCTGGAAATCAAGAAGGCCGTCGAAAGCCTGTTCAGCGTGAAAGTAGAGCGTGTTACTACCCTGAATGTTCTGGGTAAGAGCAAGCGCACTGCTCGCGGTCTGGGCAAGCGTAATGACTGGAAGAAGGCAGTTATCTCCCTTCAGCCAGGCCAAGATCTCGATTTCAGCAGCAGTGCTGAGTAAGGAAGGGGTGCATCATGGCAATCGTTAAATGCAAACCGACTTCCCCTGGCCGCCGTTTTGTGGTCAAGGTGGTCAACCAGGAGCTGCATAAAGGCGCTCCTCACGCACCGCTGCTCGAGAAAAAATCGAAGACTGGTGGTCGTAACAACAATGGCCGTATTACCACTCGTCACATCGGTGGTGGTCATAAGCAGCATTACCGTATGGTCGATTTCCGTCGCAACGACAAAGATGGCATCGTCGCCACTGTCGAGCGTATCGAATACGATCCAAACCGTACTGCTCACATCGCACTGCTCTGCTACGCAGACGGCGAGCGTCGCTACATCATCGCCCCTAAAGGCGTAAGTGCTGGCGACACGCTGATCGCAGGTGCCCTGGCTCCAATCAAGCCAGGTAACGCTCTGCAACTGCGCAACATTCCAGTGGGTTCCACTGTACACGGCATCGAATTGAAGCCAGGTAAAGGCGCTCAGATCGCTCGTTCCGCTGGTGCTTCGGCTCAGCTGATCGCTCGTGAAGGCGTGTACGTTACCCTGCGTCTGCGTTCCGGTGAAATGCGTAAAGTCCTGGCTGAATGCCGTGCGACCCTGGGCGAAGTCTCGAACTCCGAGCACAGCCTGCGTTCGCTGGGTAAAGCTGGTGCCAAGCGCTGGCGTGGCGTTCGCCCAACCGTTCGTGGTGTTGCCATGAACCCGGTTGACCACCCACATGGTGGTGGTGAAGGTCGTACCTCTGGTGGTCGTCATCCGGTATCGCCATGGGGCTTCCCGACTAAGGGCGCGAAGACTCGTGGTAATAAGCGTACCGACAAAATGATCGTCCGTCGTCGCAAGTAAATAGAGGGATACGACAGTGCCACGTTCTCTGAAAAAAGGTCCTTTTATCGATCTTCACCTACTGAAGAAGATCGAAGTGGCGGCGGAAAAGAACGATCGCAAACCGGTGAAAACCTGGTCGCGTCGTTCGATGATCCTGCCACAAATGGTCGGTCTGACCATCGCAGTACACAACGGTCGTCAGCACGTCCCAGTTCTCGTGAACGAAGACATGGTCGGCCACAAACTGGGCGAGTTCGCCGGTACCCGCACTTATCGCGGGCACGTGGCAGACAAGAAAGCCAAGCGTTAAGGGGTTAGGAAATGGAAGTAGCCGCTAAGTTGTCGGGCGCTCGAATCTCCGCCCAGAAAGCCCGCTTGGTCGCCGACCAGATCCGCGGGAAGAAGGTGGGCGAAGCGCTCAACCTGTTGGCTTTCAGCAGTAAGAAAGCCGCCGAGATCATGAAGAAAGTGCTGGAGTCGGCCGTAGCCAACGCCGAGCATAACGAAGGCGCAGACGTTGATGACCTGAAGGTCAGCACTGTTTTCGTCAACGAAGGGCGTTCGCTGAAGCGCATCATGCCACGTGCCAAAGGCCGTGCTGATCGCATCGTCAAGCGGTCTTGCCATATCACTGTCAAGGTTGCTGACAAGTAACGGAGTCGAAGAGATGGGTCAGAAAGTACATCCCATTGGCATTCGCCTGGGAATCGTCAAGGAGCACACCTCCGTCTGGTACGCAGACGGTCGGACTTATGCGGACTATTTGCTCGCAGATCTGAATGTGCGTGAGTACCTCCAAGACAAACTAAAAAGCGCGTCCGTAAGCCGTATCGATATCCATCGTCCGGCCCAAACTGCACGCATCACCATCCACACCGCTCGTCCAGGTATCGTTATCGGGAAGAAAGGTGAAGATGTTGAGAAACTGCGTCAGGACCTGACCAAGCAAATGGGTGTGCCTGTGCACATCAATATCGAAGAGATCCGCAAGCCGGAACTCGACGGTATGCTGGTTGCGCAGAGCGTAGCTCAGCAGCTGGAGCGTCGCGTAATGTTCCGTCGCGCTATGAAGCGCGCTGTACAGAACGCAATGCGCATTGGTGCCAAAGGCATCAAAATCCAAGTGAGCGGTCGTCTCGGCGGTGCTGAAATCGCACGTACTGAATGGTATCGCGAAGGTCGTGTGCCATTGCACACCCTGCGTGCCGACATCGACTATGCCAACTACGAAGCTCACACCACTTACGGTGTGATCGGTGTAAAGGTTTGGATCTTCAAAGGCGAAGTAATCGGTGGTCGCCAAGAAGAACTGAAACCACAAGCACCAGCGCCTCGTAAAAAAGCTGCTAAGTAAGGGGTACGCCAAATGTTGCAACCAAAGCGTACGAAGTTCCGCAAGCAGATGACCGGCCACAACCGTGGTCTGGCTCAGCGCGGTAGCAAAGTCAGCTTCGGCGAGTTCGCGCTGAAGTCTGTAGCTCGTGGTCGTCTCACCGCTCGTCAGATCGAGTCAGCGCGTCGTGCTCTGACCCGTCACGTAAAACGTGGCGGCAAGATCTGGATCCGTGTATTCCCGGACAAGCCTATTTCCAAGAAGCCACTCGAAGTTCGGATGGGTAAAGGTAAGGGTAACGTCGAATACTGGGTTGCCCAGATTCAGCCAGGCAAAGTCCTGTATGAAATCGAGGGTGTTTCTGAAGAGCTGGCGCGTGAGGCTTTCGCCCTGGCTGCTGCAAAGCTGCCGCTCGCCACCTCCTTTGTTAAACGGACGGTGATGTGATGAAAGCGAATGAACTTCGTGAAAAATCCGCACAGCAGCTGAACGAGCAACTGCTCGGCTTGCTGCGCGACCAGTTCAATCTGCGTATGCAGAAAGCAACTGGCCAGTTGGGGCAGTCTCATCTGCTCTCGCAAGTTAAGCGTGACATCGCTCGCGTGAAGACTGTGCTCAACCAGCAGGCAGGTAAGTAATCATGGCTGAAGCCGAAAAAACTGTCCGTACGCTGACTGGCCGTGTTGTCAGCGACAAGATGGACAAAACCATCACCGTTCTGATCGAGCGTCGCGTTAAGCACCCGATCTACGGTAAATACGTTAAGCGTTCGACTAAGCTGCACGCGCACGACGAAACCAATCAGTGCCACATCGGCGACAAAGTCACTATTCGTGAAACTCGTCCTTTGGCCAAGACCAAGTCTTGGGCGCTGGTTGATGTTCTCGAACGCGCTGTGGAAGTCTAAGGACTAGGGGTCGGAGAAATTATATGATTCAGACTCAATCCATGCTCGATGTGGCCGATAACAGCGGCGCTCGCCGCGTTATGTGCATCAAGGTGCTGGGTGGCTCCCATCGTCGTTACGCTGGTATCGGTGACATCATCAAAGTTACCGTGAAGGAAGCAATTCCTCGCGGTAAAGTGAAAAAAGGCCAGGTGATGACTGCTGTTGTAGTCCGCACTCGTCACGGCGTACGTCGTGCTGATGGCTCCATTATCCGCTTTGATGGCAACGCTGCTGTTCTGTTGAACAACAAGCAAGAGCCGATCGGCACCCGTATCTTTGGGCCAGTGACCCGTGAACTTCGTACTGAGAAGTTCATGAAGATCGTCTCGCTCGCCCCAGAAGTGCTGTAAGGAGATCCGACATGCAAAAGATTCGTCGTGACGACGAGATCATCGTGATCGCCGGCAAAGACAAAGGTAAGCGCGGTAAGGTGCTTAAGGTTCTCGCTAACAACCGTTTGGTTATTGGTGGTCTGAACCTGGTCAAGCGTCATACCAAGCCTAACCCGATGTCGGGCGTGCAGGGCGGTATCGTCGAAAAAGAAGCTCCACTGGATGCTTCTAACGTCGCCATTTTCAACGGCGAAACCAACAAGGCTGACCGCGTTGGTTTCAAAGTAGAAGACGGCAAGAAAATTCGTGTCTTCAAGTCGACCCAAAAAGCGGTTGATGCTTGAACACTGCTAGGTAGATGAGACCATGGCACGACTAAAAGAGATTTACCGGAAGGAAATTGCTCCGAAACTTAAGGAAGAACTTAAGCTTTCGAACGTGATGGAAGTTCCGCGCGTTACCAAAATCACCCTGAACATGGGTCTGGGCGAAGCGATCGGCGACAAAAAAGTCATCGAGCACGCTGTTGCTGACCTGGAAAAGATCACCGGCCAGAAAGTCGTTGTGACCTACGCTCGCAAATCCATCGCTGGCTTTAAAGTCCGTGAAGGTTGGCCGATCGGCGTCAAAGTGACCCTGCGCCGTGAGCGTATGTACGAGTTCCTGGATCGTCTGCTGTCGATCTCCCTGCCTCGGGTTCGCGACTTCCGCGGCCTGAATGCCAAGTCCTTCGATGGTCGTGGCAACTACAGCATGGGCGTGAAAGAGCAGATCATCTTCCCGGAAATCGACTACGACAAGATCGATGCTCTCCGCGGTCTGGACATCACCCTGACCACCACTGCCAAGAACGATGATGAAGGCCGCGCTCTGCTGCGTGCGTTCAAATTCCCGTTCCGCAACTGATTGGAGTAGGACCATGGCCAAGATGAGCATGAAAAACCGCGAGCTGAAGCGTCAGCTCACGGTTGCCAAGTACGCCAAGAAGCGTGCAGCACTGAAAGCTATCATCGTTGATCTGAACGCAAGTCCAGAAGCGCGTTGGGAAGCTACAGTAGCCCTGCAGAAGCAGCCACGTGACGCAAGCGCTTCGCGCATGCGTAACCGCTGCCGCCTGACCGGTCGTCCACACGGCGTTTACCGCAAGTTCGGCCTCGGCCGTAACAAGCTGCGTGAAGCTGCCATGCGTGGTGACGTACCGGGTCTGGTTAAAGCCAGCTGGTAAGTACTGTCAAAGTCTCGGTGTCCAGGATCGCAAGATCCTGACCACTGGTGGCCTTGAATCTGAATCAAGCCCCTTTTGGGGCTTGATTCATTTCTGGGGTGTGTCTAGAATACCCGGCTCGCCTGAGCCCGTGTTTTTCATGCTCGGAGATTCTCGGCGACACGTAATAGCCGCAAGGCTAATTTTTTTGTATTAGGAGCGTCTAGCCCATGAGTATGCAGGACCCGTTAGCGGACATGCTAACTCGTATCCGTAATGCCCAGATGGCTGAAAAGTCCGTCGTAAGCATGCCATCTTCCACGTTGAAGGTAGCTGTTGCCAAAGTCCTGAAGGACGAAGGTTACATTGCGGGTTATCAGATCAGCAGCGAAATCAAACCTCTGCTGTCCATCGAGCTGAAGTACTTCGAAGGCCGTCCGGTTATCGAAGAAGTGAAGCGCGTTAGCCGTCCAGGCCTGCGTCAGTACAAGTCCGTCGATGATCTGCCAAAAGTTCGTGGCGGTCTCGGTGTGTCTATCGTCTCCACCAACAAGGGTGTGATGACTGATCGTGCTGCGCGCGCTGCCGGTGTCGGCGGCGAAGTTCTTTGCACTGTGTTCTAAGGGGGGATAAGCATGTCTCGCGTCGCTAAGAACCCCGTTAAGCTGCCAGCCGGTGTCGAAGTAAAATTCGCAGGCCAACAGCTTTCGGTGAAGGGTGCCAAGGGCACTCTCGAACTGAACATCCATTCGTCCGTTGAGATCGTTGAAGAGGCTGGTGAGCTGCGTTTCGCTGCTCGCAATGGCGATCAACAGACTCGCGCAATGGCTGGTACCACTCGTGCGTTGGTAAACAACATGGTCCAAGGCGTAAGCCAAGGCTTCGAGCGCAAGCTCCAGCTGGTCGGTGTTGGTTACAAAGCGCAAGCAAAAGGCACAGTGCTGAACCTGGCTCTTGGCTTCTCGCACCCAGTGGATTACGAACTGCCGGAAGGCATCACCGCTGAGACTCCTAGCCAGACCGATATCCTGATCAAGGGCATCGACAAGCAGCTGGTAGGTCAAGTGGCCGCCGAGATCCGCGACTTCCGTCCACCAGAGCCGTACAAAGGCAAAGGTGTGCGCTACGCGGACGAAGTCGTCCGTCGTAAAGAAGCCAAGAAGAAGTAGGGCATAGCAAATGACCGACAAAAAAGTTACTCGACTGCGTCGCGCTCGCAAAGCACGCCTGAAAATGCACGAACTCGAAGTCGTGCGTCTCTGCGTGTTCCGCTCTTCGCAGCACATCTACGCCCAGGTCATTTCGGCCGACGGCAACAAAGTCCTGGCAAGCGCCTCGACTTTGGATAAAGAACTGCGTGATGGTGCCACCGGCAACATCGACGCGGCCACTAAGGTTGGCCAGCTGGTCGCTACGCGTGCTAAGGCCGCTGGCGTCTCGCAAGTGGCTTTCGACCGCTCTGGCTTCAAGTACCACGGCCGCGTTAAAGCGCTGGCTGATGCTGCTCGTGAAGCTGGGCTGGAGTTCTAAGTTATGTCAAATAACGACCAAAAGCGCGACGAAGGCTACATCGAGAAGCTGGTTCAAGTTAACCGCGTAGCCAAAACCGTTAAAGGCGGCCGTATCTTCACTTTCACCGCGTTGACCGTGGTTGGTGATGGTAAAGGCCGTGTTGGCTTCGGCCGTGGCAAGTCGCGTGAAGTGCCTGCTGCGATCCAGAAGGCAATGGAAGCTGCTCGCCGCAACATGATCCAGGTTGATCTGAACGGCACCACCCTGCAGTACGCAATGAAGTCCGCTCACGGCGCTTCGAAGGTGTACATGCAGCCTGCTTCTGAAGGTACCGGTATCATCGCTGGCGGCGCTATGCGTGCTGTCCTCGAAGTTGCTGGCGTTCAGAACGTTCTGGCCAAGTGCTACGGCTCGACTAACCCGGTAAACGTGGTTCACGCCACTTTCAAGGGTTTGAAAGCAATGCAATCTCCTGAATCCATTGCCGCCAAGCGTGGCAAAAGCGTCAAGGAGATCTTCTGATCATGGCTACCGTTAAAGTTACGCTGATCAAAAGCATGACCGGCCGCATCCCTAACCACAAACTGTGCGTTAAGGGTCTGGGTCTGCGTCGCATCGGTCACACTGTAGAAGTCCAGGATACTCCCGAGAATCGCGGGATGATCAACAAGGCTTACTACATGCTGCGTGTCGAGGGTTAATCGATGAAACTCAATGATCTGAGTCCAGCGCCGGGTTCCCGTCGCGAAAAGCATCGTCCGGGCCGTGGTATCGGTAGCGGTTTGGGTAAGACTGGTGGCCGTGGTCACAAAGGTCAGACCTCTCGCTCCGGTGGCACCATTGCTCCAGGCTTTGAAGGCGGTCAACAGCCGCTGCATCGTCGCCTGCCGAAGTTCGGTTTCGTTTCCCTGAAAGCCATGGACCGCGCAGAAGTGCGTCTGTCCGAGCTGGCTAAAGTGGAAGGCGACATCGTCACCGTGCAGTCCCTGAAAGATGCCAACGTGATCAACGTCAACGTACAGCGTGTGAAAATCATGCTGTCCGGTGAAGTGACTCGCGCTGTCACTATCGGCAAGGGAATCGGCGCCACCAAAGGTGCGCGTGCGGCTATCGAAGCAGCTGGCGGCAAGTTCGAGGAATAAATGGCTAAGCAAGGTGCTCTCTCTGCGCTCGGCAAAGGCGGTATGTCTGAACTTTGGGCTCGTCTGCGTTTTCTGTTCCTGGCGATTATCGTCTACCGAATAGGCGCACACATCCCGGTTCCAGGTATCAACCCGGACCGACTCGCGGACCTGTTTCGACAGAATGAGGGGACCATTCTTAGCTTGTTCAACATGTTTTCCGGCGGCGCGCTGGAGCGGATGAGCATCTTTGCACTGGGGATCATGCCGTACATCTCGGCATCGATCATCATGCAGCTGATGACCGCCGTCAGCCCGCAGCTGGAACAGTTGAAGAAGGAAGGTGAAGCTGGCCGTCGCAAGATCAGCCAGTACACCCGCTACGGCACTGTCGTCCTCGCTCTCGTTCAGGCCATTGGCATGTCCATTGGTCTGGCGGGGCAGGGCGTTGCGTTCACTGGTGACTTTGGCTTCCATTTCGTCGCGGTATCCACGTTTGTGGCTGGTGCGATGTTCATGATGTGGCTGGGTGAGCAGATTACTGAGCGTGGTGTTGGCAACGGTATCTCGATGTTGATTTTTTCGGGTATCGTCGCCGGTCTTCCGAGAGCGATCGGGCAGTCTTTCGAGTCTGCGCGTCAGGGTGATATCAACATCTTCGCCCTGGTTGCCATCGGTTTGCTGGCAGTAGCGATTATCGGTTTCGTGGTGTTCATTGAGCGTGGTCAGCGTCGTATTGCTGTTCACTACGCCAAGCGTCAGCAGGGCCGCAAGGTCTTCGCTGCGCAGACCAGCCACTTGCCGCTGAAGGTGAACATGGCCGGTGTTATTCCGGCTATTTTCGCGAGCAGCATTTTGCTGTTCCCGGCTTCGTTGGGTGCCTGGTTCGGTCAGTCTGAAGGTATGGGCTGGTTGCAGGACATCTCGCAGTCGATCGCTCCTGGTCAGCCGTTGAATATTCTGCTGTTTAGTGCAGGGATTATTTTCTTCTGCTTCTTCTATACGGCGTTGATGTTCAATCCGAAAGACGTAGCGGAAAACCTGAAGAAGTCCGGTGCCTTTATTCCGGGCATCCGTCCAGGTGAGCAGTCTGCGCGCTACATTGATGGCGTTCTGACTCGCTTGACCATGTTCGGTGCTCTTTACATGACGGCCGTCTGCCTGTTGCCCCAGTTCCTGGTGGTTGCAGCCAACGTACCGTTCTACCTTGGCGGGACCTCGTTGCTGATCGTCGTCGTGGTTGTGATGGACTTCATGTCCCAAGTACAATCGCACCTCGTTTCGCACCAGTACGAATCCCTGATGAAGAAAGCCAACCTGAAGGGTTACGGCAGCGGCATGCTGCGCTGACCCATAAGGTTCGAGGAGTTGGTGATGAAAGTTCGTGCATCGGTGAAAAAGCTGTGCCGTAACTGCAAGATTATTCGCCGCGAAGGTGTTGTTCGAGTAATTTGCAGCGCGGAACCGCGTCACAAACAGCGCCAAGGCTGAGTGTGATTGTGCTTCAAGCCCGGCAGCTAGTGCGCTGCCGGGTTGATTATTTGTTATTACAGCGATATTATCTCGCGCCCTATTTCTTGGCTTCCGGGGCGTAGGTAGCTGTCAATTGGAGTCCCACTGAATGGCCCGTATTGCAGGCGTTAACATTCCAGATAACAAGCATACTGTTATCTCGCTGACCTACATCTATGGTGTTGGTCGCACTACTGCACAGAAAATTTGTGCAGAGACTGGGGTAAACCCAGCAGCAAAGATCAAAGATCTGAGCGACGAGCAAATTGAACAGCTGCGTGGCGAAGTGGCGAAGTTCACCACTGAAGGTGACCTGCGTCGCGAAATCAACATGAAAATCAAGCGCTTGATGGACCTCGGTTGCTATCGCGGTCTGCGTCATCGTCGCGGTCTTCCAGTACGCGGTCAGCGTACCAAGACCAACGCGCGTACCCGTAAAGGTCCGCGTAAGCCGATCCGCAAGTAATCGCCCCAGCGAATCGACAGGAATTTAATCATGGCAAAACCTGCTGCTCGTCCTCGTAAAAAAGTTAAAAAGACAGTGGTTGATGGCATCGCCCACATCCATGCATCTTTTAACAACACCATCGTGACCATTACCGACCGTCAAGGTAACGCTCTTTCCTGGGCTACCTCCGGTGGTTCGGGTTTCCGCGGTTCCCGCAAGTCCACCCCGTTTGCTGCTCAAGTAGCTGCTGAACGTGCTGGTCAAGCTGCGCTGGAATACGGCCTGAAAAACCTCGACGTCAACGTCAAAGGTCCAGGTCCAGGTCGTGAATCCGCAGTCCGCGCTTTGAACGGCTGTGGCTACAAGATCGCCAGCATCACCGACGTGACGCCAATCCCGCACAACGGGTGCCGTCCGCCGAAGAAGCGCCGCGTGTAATCCAGGAGATTGTAAAGAATGGCTCGTTACATTGGTCCAAAATGCAAACTCGCTCGTCGCGAAGGCACCGATCTCTTCCTGAAGAGCGGCGTGCGCGCGATCGAATCGAAGTGCAACATTGAAGCAGCACCTGGTATCCACGGCCAACGCCGCGGTCGCCAGTCCGACTACGGCACCCAACTGCGTGAAAAGCAGAAGGTCCGTCGTATCTACGGCGTTCTCGAGCGTCAGTTCAGCGGCTACTACAAAGAAGCTGCTGGCAAGAAAGGTGCAACCGGTGAGAACCTGCTGCAACTGCTCGAATGCCGTCTGGACAACGTTGTATACCGTATGGGCTTTGGTTCGACTCGTGCCGAATCCCGTCAGCTGGTATCGCACAAGTCGATCAGCGTAAACGGTCAGACCGTTAACGTTCCGTCTTACCAGGTTCGTGCTGGTGACGTGGTTGCTGTTCGCGAGAAAGCAAAAAATCAACTTCGCATTGTCCAAGCTCTCGATCTGTGTGCCCAACGTGGCCGCGTAGAATGGGTAGAAGTAGACACTGAGAAGAAGTCGGGCGTTTTCAAGAACGTTCCAGCTCGCAGTGATCTGTCCGCCGACATCAACGAAAGCCTGATTGTCGAGCTCTACTCCAAGTAAGGGCTAGAAAATAGGTGCATCCATGCAGATTTCGGTAAATGAGTTCCTGACACCCCGCCACATTGATGTGCAGGTTGTCAGTCCAACCCGCGCCAAAATCACTCTCGAGCCTCTCGAGCGTGGTTTCGGCCATACCCTGGGCAACGCGCTGCGCCGCATCCTGTTGTCCTCAATGCCCGGCTGTGCAGTAGTCGAGGCCGAGATTGACGGTGTGCTCCACGAGTACAGCGCCATCGAAGGTGTACAGGAAGACGTAATTGAAATCCTGTTGAACCTTAAAGGTCTGGCTATCAAGCTGCACGGTCGTGACGAAGTTACGCTGACCTTGTCGAAGAAGGGTTCGGGGGTGGTTACCGCTGCCGATATTCAGCTGGATCATGATGTCGAGATCGTTAATCCCGATCACGTAATCGCTAACCTGGCGTCTAACGGCGCCCTGAACATGAAGCTCGTGGTAGCTCGTGGTCGTGGTTATGAACCGGCAGACTCGCGTCAGAGCGATGAAGACGAAAGCCGCAGCATCGGTCGCTTGCAGCTTGATTCTTCGTTCAGCCCGGTTCGCCGTATCGCATACGTGGTGGAAAACGCCCGTGTCGAGCAGCGTACTAACCTGGACAAGCTGGTTATTGATCTGGAAACCAACGGTACTCTGGATCCTGAAGAGGCTATTCGCCGCGCTGCAACCATTCTGCAACAGCAGTTGGCTGCGTTCGTCGACCTCAAAGGTGACAGTGAGCCAGTGGTTGTCGAGCAGGAAGACGAGATCGATCCGATCCTGCTTCGCCCGGTTGACGATCTGGAACTGACTGTACGTTCGGCTAACTGCCTTAAGGCGGAAAACATTTACTACATCGGTGACCTGATTCAGCGTACCGAAGTGGAACTGTTGAAGACTCCGAACCTGGGCAAGAAATCCTTGACTGAAATCAAGGACGTTCTGGCCTCCCGCGGTCTGTCCCTCGGCATGCGCCTCGACAACTGGCCGCCTGCAAGTCTTAAGAAGGACGACAAGGCGACTGCCTGATCGTCGTAATCACCGAACGTAGTGTTTGGTAAGGAATGAACCATGCGTCATCGTAAAAGTGGTCGTCACCTGAGCCGCACCAGCTCGCACCGCAAGGCCATGTTCCAAAACATGGCGGTGTCGCTGTTCGAGCACGAGCTGATCAAAACTACTCTGCCAAAAGCCAAAGAACTGCGCCGCGTTGCCGAGCCGCTGATCACTCTGGCCAAGACAGATAGCGTTGCTAACCGTCGTCTGGCTTTCGACCGTACTCGTTCGAAAGCTATCGTTGGTAAGCTCTTCAACGACCTGGGCAAGCGTTACGCTACCCGTGAGGGTGGCTACCTGCGCATCCTCAAGTGCGGTTTCCGCGCTGGCGACAACGCGCCTATGGCGTACGTCGAGTTGGTTGATCGTGCTACTGCTGGCGAAGCTGTATCCGCCGAGTAAGACGTCAGTCTGAAACAAAGAGCCGGGCCTAGTGCCCGGTTTTTTGTGCCTGTAAGAAACGCGCCGTTCGTACAATCCTCGAATCCTTCCCGTTGTCATTATGGGATGGGGATGATCATTAGTATTTCTCTATCGATGTCTGCAGGTTAATGAATTTGTAGCTGTCATATTGATGATCAATACTCCTTCTCAGCCGATTAGCCGGCAGTTAAAGACCGACAGAGGAAGGAATTTCGCATGAGCCAAAACACAACGCTTACTACCGCCAGTGGCGCTCCTGTTGCCGATAACCAGAATTCCCGTTCCGCCGGCTCTCGTGGCCCGCTGCTGCTCGACGACTTCCACCTGATCGAGAAGCTTGCCCACTTCAACCGTGAAAACATCCCTGAGCGCCGTGTGCACGCCAAAGGCTCGGGTGCTTACGGTACGTTCACCGTGACACGCGATATCAGCCAATACACCAGTGCCAAGCTGTTCGAAGCGGTTGGCAAGCAAACTCCAACGTTCCTGCGATTTTCCACTGTGGGTGGTGAGCGCGGTTCGGCCGATACCGAGCGCGATCCGCGTGGATTTGCCCTGAAGTTTTACACCGAGGAAGGTAACTGGGACATCGTCGGCAACAACACTCCCGTGTTCTTCATTCGCGATCCACTGAAGTTTCCAGACTTTATCCACACCCAGAAACGTTTGCCGCAAAGCAACCTGAAGAGTGCCCAGATGATGTGGGACTTCTGGTCGCATTCGCCCGAGGCGTTGCATCAGGTCACCATCCTGTTCTCCGACCGAGGCATTCCTGACGGCTACCGTCACATGCACGGCTTTGGTAGCCACACTTACAGCCTTATCAACGCTCAAGGTGAGCGTCACTGGGTGAAGTGGCACTACAAAACCCAGCAAGGGATCAAGAACCTTGCTCCTGCCGAGGCTGCGCGCCTGGCGGGTACCGATCCGGATTACGCCCAGCGCGACCTGTTCAATGCGATCGAGCAGGGTGATTTCCCAAAATGGCGAGTGTGTATTCAGATCATGACCGAGGCGCAGGCGGCTGCGCATTACGAGAACCCGTTTGATGTGACCAAAACCTGGTCGCAGAAAGAGTTTCCACTGATTGAAGTGGGCGAACTGGAGCTCAATCGCAATCCGCAGAATTACTTTGCGGAAGTCGAGCAGGCGGCGTTCGGTCCCAGCAATATGGTGCCGGGCGTTGGTCTCTCGCCGGATCGTATGCTGCAAGGCCGGGTATTCGCTTATGCGGATGCGCACCGCTACCGTGTCGGCACCAATCACCAACAACTGCCAGTCAATGCTCCGCGCAGCTCGGTCAACACTTACCAGCGCGACGGCTCGATGGCATTTGGCAGCAATGGCGGTGCGGCGCCGAACTACGAGCCAAACAGCTACGTCGAGTCGCCGAAGCAGGCGCCTCGTTACGCAGAGCCAGCATTGGCCCTGAGCGGTGCAGCCGATCGTTATGATCACCGCGAAGATACCGACTACTACAGTCACGCCGGTGCATTGTTCCGCTTGATGTCTGACGAGCAGAAATCACTGCTGGTTGGCAACATCGCCGGCGCGATGGCGGGTGTCTCGAGTGACGTGGTTGATCGCCAGTTGCAGCATTTCTTCAAGGCCGACCCGGCGTATGGAGAAGCAATCGCAAAGCTGCTCAACGTACAGCTTAACGAAGTCTAAATGAGAAGCAGAACCGCCCTTGTTTGGGCGGTTTTTGCGTTATTTAAGCTACTTTTCTCAGAATATCTTCGCTTTTATTGCGTCTTCAGGGTGACGATATGGCCGAGTTGGTTCAAACTACAACTTTCAAGCAGGGAGATGTAGGGCGATGCTAGGCCACCCAGATGTGATCGATTACCTCAACACGTTGCTGACCGGCGAATTGGCTGCGCGTGATCAATATTTCGTCCATTCGCGGATGTATGAGGACTGGGGTTTCACCAAGCTCTACGAACGAATCAACCACGAGATGGAAGAAGAGGCCGGGCACGCTGATGCTCTGATGCGCCGGATTCTGATGCTCGAAGGCACGCCGCGCATGCGTCCGGACGATCTCGATGTCGGCACCACGGTCACCGAGATGCTCGAAGCGGATTTGCGCCTGGAGTACAAGGTGCGGGCCGCGCTGTGCAAGGGCATCAAGCTCTGCGAGCAACACAAGGATTATGTCAGCCGCGAAATGCTGCGGGTTCAATTACATGACACTGAAGAAGATCACACCTACTGGCTCGAAAAGCAGTTGGGTCTGATCAAGTTGATCGGGCTTGAAAACTACCTGCAATCCCACGCCTGATTCAGCAGATACAAAAAAGCCCCTGTCACTGATGAAGTGACAGGGGCTTTTTTATTGGCTCGGTTAGGCCCGATCGCGCTCCAGCAAAGGCTTTAGGTAGTAGCCGGTGTGAGACTGCTTCATCTCGGACACCTCCTCCGGCGTACCGACGGCAATGATCTGCCCGCCCTTGGAGCCACCCTCCGGACCGAGGTCCACCAGCCAGTCAGCGGTCTTGATCACGTCCAGGTTGTGCTCGATCACCACCACGGTGTTGCCGTGGTCGCGCAGGCGATGCAGCACGTCCAGCAGTTGCTGGATATCCGCGAAGTGCAGGCCGGTGGTCGGTTCATCGAGGATGTACAGGGTCTTACCGGTATCGCGCTTGGACAGTTCGCGGGACAGTTTCACCCGCTGGGCTTCACCCCCGGACAGCGTGGTCGCCGATTGCCCCAGCTTGATGTACGACAGGCCTACATCCATGAGGGTTTGCAGCTTGCGCGCCAGGGCCGGCACCGCGTCAAAGAACTCCCTCGCTTCCTCTATGGTCATCTCGAGGGTCTCGTGGATGCTCTTGCCCTTGTACTTGATCTCCAGGGTTTCGCGGTTGTAGCGCTTGCTCTTGCACACGTCGCACGGCACGTAGATGTCCGGCAGGAAGTGCATCTCCACCTTGATCAGGCCGTCGCCTTGGCAGGCTTCGCAGCGGCCGCCCTTGACGTTGAAGGAGAAACGTCCCGGTCCGTAGCCACGGGAGCGGGACTCCGGTACGCCGGCGAACAACTCGCGGATTGGTGTGAACAATCCGGTGTAGGTCGCCGGGTTGGAACGCGGAGTCCGGCCGATCGGGCTCTGGTCGATGTCCACCACCTTGTCCAGGTGCTCCAGGCCTTTGATGCTGTCGTGGGCAGCTGCTTCAAGCGTCGTGGCGCCATTCAGCGCGGTGGCGCTCAACGGGAACAGCGTGTTGTTGATCAGCGTCGACTTGCCTGAGCCGGATACGCCGGTCACACAGGTCAGCAGGCCGATCGGAATCTCCAGGTCGACATTGCGCAGGTTGTTGCCACGCGCGCCCTTGAGGGACAGCGTCAGTTTCTTGTTGCGCGGTGTGCGCTTGGCCGGGACCTCGATTTTCACCCGGCCCGATAGGTATTTGCCCGTCAGCGAGTCTGGATGCGCCATGACCTCGGCCGGTGTGCCTTCGGCGACGATATGACCGCCGTGCACGCCAGCCCCCGGGCCGATGTCCACCACGTAGTCAGCCAGGCGAATGGCATCTTCGTCGTGCTCTACCACGATTACCGTATTGCCGATATCGCGCAGGTGCTTGAGGGTGCCCAACAGCCGGTCGTTATCGCGCTGATGCAGGCCGATGGAGGGTTCGTCGAGGATGTACAGGACCCCCACCAGGCCGGCGCCAATCTGGCTGGCCAGGCGAATACGCTGGGCCTCGCCACCGGACAAGGTGTCCGCGCTGCGGTCCAGCGACAGATAGTCGAGGCCGACGTTGACCAGGAACTGCAGGCGCTCGCGGATTTCCTTGAGGATCTTGTCGGCAATTTCGCCACGCCGGCCGGTGAGCTTGAGCCCGCCAAAGTACTCGGACGCATCGCCGATCGGCAGGTTGGTCACCGCCGGCAGGGTTTTCTCGCCGACCCAAACGTGCCGCGCTTCGCGACGCAGGCGGGTGCCACGGCAGTCCGGGCACGACTGGGTGCTGAGGAACTTGGCCAGCTCTTCGCGCACCGATGCCGATTCGGTTTCGCGGTAACGGCGCTCCAGGTTCGGCACGATGCCTTCGAACGGATGCGAGCGTTTGACGATGTCGCCACGGTCGTTCAGGTATTTGAAGTCGACGTTTTGCGAGCCGCTGCCGTGCAGGATATTTTTCTGCTGATCAGCGGCCAGTTCGTTGAACGGCACTTCCAGGCTGAATTTATAGTGGGCCGCCAACGACCCGAGCATCTGGAAGTAATAGACATTGCGCCGGTCCCAGCCGCGAATTGCCCCTTCGGCCAGGGTCAGTTCGCCGTTGACCAGACGCTTGATGTCGAAGAATTGCTTTACCCCCAGACCATCACAGGTCGGGCAGGCGCCGGCCGGGTTGTTGAAGGAGAACAGCTTGGGCTCCAGCTCGCTGATGGCGTGACCGCAGATCGGGCAGGCGAAGCGTGCGGAGAAGATCATCTCTTCACCGGGCTCGTCGTCCATCGGTGCCACCAGGGCGATGCCGTCCGCCAGTTTCAGCGCGGTCTCGAAGGATTCGGCCAAGCGTTGTTGCAAGTCGGCGCGGACCTTGAAGCGGTCGACCACGACATCAATAGTGTGTTTTTTCTGCTTGTCGAGCTTGGGCGCTTCGTCCAGCTCGTAAAGCTTGCCGTTGATTCGGGCACGGACGAACCCTTGTGCGCGCAGCTCTTCGAAGACAGACAGGTGTTCGCCTTTGCGCTCGCGGATGACCGGGGCCAACAGCATCAGCTTGCTGCCCTCCGGCTCGGCGAGGACCAGGTCGACCATCTGGCTGACGGTCTGTGCTTCCAGCGGGATGTCGTGATCCGGGCAACGAGGAATACCCACGCGTGCATAAAGCAGACGCAGGTAGTCGTAGATTTCGGTAATGGTGCCGACCGTCGAACGGGGGTTGTGCGAGGTGGATTTCTGTTCGATGGAGATTGCCGGCGACAGGCCTTCGATGGTGTCGACGTCGGGCTTTTCCATCATCGACAGGAACTGCCTGGCGTAGGCCGACAGCGATTCGACGTAGCGGCGCTGACCTTCGGCGTACAGGGTGTCGAAAGCCAGGGACGACTTGCCGGAGCCGGACAGGCCGGTGATGACGATCAGCTTGTCCCGTGGCAGGGTCAGGTCGATGTTCTTCAGGTTGTGGGTTCGAGCCCCACGAATCAGGATCTTGTCCAAGGTGGCCTCGCTCGGCGGGCGTCGAAAACGTAGGAGTATACGGCCAAATACTGGATGGATGCACACTATCAAACGAGTGGGTTACTGTCTTACATGAAGAGTGTGTCAGCAATGCGCGTCAAAGCGTCGCGATATACCCCGCCAATCGATGGGACTGGTAGAATCGCCGCCGGTTCACATGAGGTTTTTCCATGCACGATCCCCACAGCGAGCGCATGAGTGGTAGCGAGACCCGCGCAGCAAGCGGTCTGGCCCTGGTGTTCGCCTTCCGTATGCTTGGCATGTTCATGGTGTTGCCGGTACTGGCGACCTATGGGATGGACCTGGCTGGAGCCACGCCGGCCCTGATCGGCCTGGCGATTGGCGCTTATGGCCTGACCCAGGCGGTTTTCCAGATTCCTTTCGGTTTCATTTCCGACCGCATCGGTCGCCGCCCGGTGATTTACCTGGGCCTGATCGTATTTGCCCTCGGCAGTCTGCTGGCAGCCAATGCCGATTCGATCTGGGGCGTGATCGCCGGGCGAATCCTGCAGGGCGCCGGGGCGATTTCTGCGGCGGTCATGGCCTTGCTGTCTGACTTGACCCGCGAGCAGCACCGGACCAAGGCCATGGCCATGATCGGCATGACCATCGGCCTGTCATTTGCGGTCGCCATGGTGGTCGGCCCGCTGCTGACCCGCGCTTTCGGCCTGTCGGGGCTGTTCCTCGCCACCGGCGGCATGGCAATGATCGGCATCGTGATCGTGATGTTCATGGTGCCGCGCTCCACCGGCCCGTTGCAGCATCGCGAATCCGGTGTCGCGCGCCAGGCGCTGATGCCGACGCTCAAGCATCCGGACCTGCTGCGCCTGGACTTGGGCATTTTTGTCTTGCACGCGATGCTGATGTCCAGCTTCGTCGCCTTGCCGCTGGCGCTGGTCGAGAAGGCGGGGCTGCCCAAAGAGCAGCACTGGTGGGTGTACCTGACCGCGCTGTTGATTTCTTTCTTCGCCATGATCCCGTTCATTATCTACGGCGAGAAGAAACGCAAAATGAAACGAGTTTTGCTCGGCGCCGTCGTGACGCTACTGCTCACTGAGCTATTCTTCTGGCAGTTCGGCGACAGCCTGCGGTCTCTGGTGATCGGTACGGTGGTGTTCTTCACCGCTTTCAATCTGCTGGAGGCTTCATTGCCGTCGCTGATCAGCAAGGTTTCACCGGCAGGTGGCAAGGGCACGGCGATGGGGGTTTATTCCACCAGCCAGTTCCTTGGTTCGGCACTGGGGGGAATCCTCGGTGGCTGGCTGTTCCAGCATGGCGGTCTGTCGGTTGTGTTCCTCGGATGCGCCGGTCTCGCTGCCCTCTGGCTGGCCTTTGCTGTTACCATGCGCGAACCTCCCTACGTCACAAGCCTGCGCTTGCCGTTGTCGCCCGAGGCGATCCGCGAAGCGGGTCTGGTCGAGCGCCTGAAGGCGGTCGTAGGGGTAACAGATGCAGTCATCGTCGCGGAAGAGGCGGCGATTTACATCAAACTGGACACCGAACTATTGGATCGCACCACCCTTGAGCGCCTGGTGAACAACCCGGCCGGGGCAGCGTGCGTAGCCTAGGAGAACGTTATGGCCCGTGGGGTTAACAAAGTCATATTGGTCGGCACTTGCGGCCAGGATCCCGAAGTTCGCTACTTGCCTAACGGTAACGCCGTGACCAACCTGAGTCTGGCGACCAGCGAACAATGGACCGACAAGCAAACCGGTCAGAAAGTCGAAAAGACCGAATGGCACCGTGTTTCGATGTTCGGCAAAGTGGCGGAAATCGCTGGCGAATACCTGCGTAAAGGTTCGCAGGTCTACATCGAAGGCAAGCTGCAGACCCGTGAGTGGGAAAAAGACGGTATCAAGCGTTACACCACCGAAATCGTGGTCGACATGCAAGGCACCATGCAACTGCTGGGCGGCCGTCCACAGGGCGACCAACAAGGCCAGGGTGGCGGTAACAACTACCAGCAATCCGCTCCGCGCCAACAGGCTCCGCGTCCACAGCAGTCGGCGCCGCAACAGTCGCGTCCTGCTCCACAGCAGGCGGCTCCTCAGCCGGCTCCGGACTTCGACAGCTTTGATGACGATATTCCGTTCTAAAGCAGCTGCAAGCCTCAAGCCTCAAGCTACAAGCGGCAAGCTGAAACACAAAACCCGCACCTCCCTGGAAGTGCGGGTTTTTTATGGGCGGTGGAATTTAATCGCAGACTCAGGCCGCGAGAAAATCGTTGGCCGACACCACGCTGGCATACGCAAACGCCAAGGCCGCCATGAACGCTGCATGAACCTGGGCCGCCGGTACATTCACGCCATTGAATTCCAGGTCACGGGTGGCGCAGGCGTCGTGGATCACGGTCACCTTGTAGCCAAAGTCAGCCGCCGCGCGGGTGATGCCGTCCACGCACATGTGGCTCATGCTGCCCACGACGACCAGCTCCTTGATGCCTTGCTCGTCGAGGATAGATTTCAGCTCGGTTTCGCGGAACGAGTTGACGAAATGCTTGAGCACCACTGGCTCGTCGGCGCGGTTGATCACTTTGGGGTGCAGCTTGGCGCCTTCGGAGTTCGGGGTGAAAAACGGCGCCTCTTCGGAGGTGAATTCGTGGCGGATGTGCACCACCGAATCCCCTGCGTCGCGGAAGGCCTTGATCAGGCGAACGGCGTTGTCTGCAGCGGCGTCGGCACCGACCAGCGGCCACTTGCCTTGGGGGAAGTAGTCGTTCTGGATATCGACTACGATGAGCGCTTGCTTGGCCATGACTGTTTCCTCGAAGTGTGTATTGGTGTGGAATCAAGTATTGGCGCTGGCAGGCGATCCGGGGATTGGCCGCACCGACAATAAGAGGGGGAAAACTGACAATGGACGCAGAAAGGGCAATCGCCGAACTCGGTGTGCTGATCTATCCCGGCGCGCAGATGGCGGCGGTGCATGGCTTGACGGACTTGTTCGGGGTGGCCAACCGGATCGCCGCCGAACATCAGTCTGCGCAGTTGCCGCTACTGCGCATCAGCCATTGGCAGGTCGAGGGCGATCAACCGCCGGTTCGGGTCTTCGACAGTCATCCCGCCCCGGAGCGCGCTCTGGTGGCCGTGTTGATTCCACCGTCGATTGCCGGATTTACCGAGGGCCAAGCCCCACTGGGATTGATCCGCTGGTTACGCGAGCAACATGCCAGGGGCGCGACACTAGGCGGGGTTTGCGTGGGCTCTATCCTGTTGGCCGAAAGCGGCCTGCTCGACGGTCGCAGCGCCACCACCCACTGGACCTCGGCCAAAACCTTCGCCGAACGTTACCCGGCAATCAGGCTCAAGGCCGATACGCCGATCGTCGATGACGGCGACCTGATCACCACCGCCGGGTTGATGGCCTGGTCCGAGCTGGGGTTGCGACTGGTCAACCGTCTCCTGGGGCCGAGCATTGCCACCAGCACCGCTCGGTTTCTGGTGGTGGAGCACAGCGACAGTGCCAGTGAGTGCGGCAGTAATTTTGCGCCGATTCTCAGCCATGGCGATGTCGCGATCCTCAAGGTTCAGCACTGGCTGCAAAGCACCGGGGCGACTGATGTATCGCTGGCGGCAATGGCCGAAAAGGCAGGCATGGAAGAACGTACCTTCCTGCGACGATTCCGTGCGGCCACCGCGCTCAAACCCACCGAATACTGCCAGCATCTGCGAGTCGGCAAGGCCCGGGAAATGCTCGAATTCACCAACGGCACCATCGACCACATTGCCTGGACCGTGGGTTATCAGGATCCCGGGGCGTTTCGCGCGACATTCAAGAAAATCACCGGGCTGGCGCCGAGTGATTATCGGACGCGGTTTGGGGTGACGCCGGGGGCCGCGACGCGGTAGGCGCAGCACCACAAATCCATCGTGGGAGCGAGCAAGCTCGCTCCCACAGGAGCGGGTGTGCTGGTTGGAGTCGTGCAAAATGCCGGAGTTTCGACGGGGGTCGTGCAGAATAAAACAGGCCCCCCGCCATCACTTTCTGCGCAACGGGCTGATTTAATACGCCTTATGCCGAAACGAGCCTTGGCCTGATCCCTGCACCCCTTCAGCTACATTCATCAAGCGTCGATTGAAGGGGGATGCATGACCCCAACAAATAGCAAGAAACTGGTGGTCGCCCATTCGGTGCTCGCCGACGCACCGCTGCATGAAGTCGAAACCAACCGTGCGCTGGCCCGCTGGCTGGCGCAGATATTGGGGCTCAAGTACGGCGGCAGCTACGACCCGCAGTTGCACGACGGGCGGGATCTCTACCTGTTGCCGACTCAGACTCTTGTGGGCGCTGCGGCTGCCAGGCAACTGGGGATCAAGGGGCCGGAAGATTTGTGGGGTGGTTATGTCGACCACGACTTCATCTGCACCAAGGCCATCAGTCACGGATTGCTCAACCGCCACGCCCATGCGCCGCCAGGCTGGGCGCCATTGTTTGCCGAGCGGGTGCGCAGCGTGGTGCTCGACGGTCTCAGCGTGTTTTCCCTGAAGGACGCGCGCCCGGCGGCGGAGCATCTGTTGTACACCGGGCCGATCCGCCTGAAGCCGATCCATGCCTGCGCCGGACGTGGTCAGGAAGTGGTCAAAAGCCTCGACCAGTTCGATGAAGTGCTTGCCAGGCCGGAGGCCGAGACTACGTTCAGCGAAGGCGTGGTGTTCGAACAGGATCTGGACCAGGTGATCACCCACAGCGTCGGCCAGAGTTTTATTGGTGGCAAGGTGCTCAGTTACTGCGGTGATCAATACCTGACTGAAGACGCGCAGGGCGAGGCTGTATATGGCGGGTCCAACCTGCTGGTCGTACCGGGTGGCTATGACCAATTGCTGGAGCTCGATCTGCCGGAAGATGTGCGCCTGGCAATCCATCAGGCACAGGTGTTCGACACGGCGGCAGATGAAGCCTATCCCGGTTTTTATGCCTCGCGGCGCAACTACGACATCGCCCAGGGCGTTGACAGTGACGGCCAGCCGCGCAGCGGCGTGCTCGAACAGTCCTGGCGTATGGGCGGTGCCAGCAGCGCCGAGGTGGCGGCCTTGCAGAGTTTCGTCAACGATCCGCAGATGCGCGCGATTCGTGTGTCTTCGGTGGAAACCTACAGCGATCAGCCGTTGCCGGCAGACGCTATCGAGGTGTATCGCGGGCCGGCGCAGTCCAGTGACTTTCTTCTCAAGTACGTAACGGTTAAATCCTATGACGGCTAGAAGCGAATCCATACAGATCGACATCGACAACGAACAGATGAGCGGGACTTTTCTGAGCCCAAAATCGAAAGTCCCCGGCGTGCTCTTCGTGCACGGTTGGGGCGGCAGTCAGGAGCGGGACCTGGAGCGCGCCAAAGGCATCGCCGGGTTGGGCTGCGTCTGCCTGACCTTCGACCTGCGCGGGCACACCGGCGGCACCGGCATTCCATTGTCCCGCGTAACCCGCGAAGACAACCTGCGCGACCTGCTGGCCGCCTATGACCGCTTGCTCGCGCACCCAGCGCTCGATACCTCGGCAATTGCCGTTGTAGGCACCAGTTACGGGGGGTATCTGGCCTCGATCCTGACCTCGCTCAGACCCGTGCGCTGGCTGGCGCTACGGGTACCGGCGCTGTATCGCGACGAGCAATGGCACGCGCCGAAACGCGAGCTGGACAAGCTGGATCTGCGTGACTATCGAAGTACTCTGGTGCGTGCCGACAGTAACCGCGCCTTGCACGCCTGTTCGCAATTCACCGGGGATGTCCTGCTGGTGCAGTCCGAGACTGACGACCACGTGCCCCATGCGACGATCATGAGTTACCGCGCGGCGTGTCAGCAGACGCACTCGCTGACCCACCGCATCATCGACGGCGCCGACCATGCCTTGAGCGAGCCGGTTTCCCAACAGGCGTACACCTCGATTCTCGTCGACTGGATTACCGAGATGGTGGTGGGGGAGCGGTTGAGCATTATTCAATCGTCCTGAGATTTGTGGTGATCTTGCGGACGCCTTCGCGGGCAAGCCCGCTCCCACAGGGTCTGTTGGTGGATGCGAAGGCGTCCTCACAATCAACACAAAATCACTTGGGTTTCCTGGAAATCCGCAACGACTTGGCCTTGGCCTCCACCAGCAAATACATCACCAGGGCAATCAACAGCGGCAGAATGAAGTAAATCGCCCGATAGGCCAGCAGTCCCGCCACCAGGCTGCCCCGCGAAGCCTCATGTTGCAGCAGCGCCACGAACACCGCCTCGAGCACGCCGAGCCCGGCCGGGATGTGGGTGATGACCCCGGCGATGGCGCTGATCAACAGCACGCCCAGCACCAGTGGATAGTCCAGCTTGCCCGGCAGCAAGGTGAAAATCACCGCTGCCATCAGCGACCAGTTCAGGGCGCCGAGGGCCAGTTGCAGCACTGCCATGCGCAGCGACGGCAGGTCAATCTCGATGCCACGAATCGCCCACTCCCGACGTTTGGCAAACCGGCACGCCGCCAGGTACCCGGCGCTCAGCAGCAACAACAAAACCCCCACGCCTTGCAGCGCGCTACTGCTGAGCTTCCAGCCCGGTGGCATGCGCACCAACCCGCTGCTGAACACAGCGCCGGCAATCACCATGTAGCCGAACCAGTTGGTCGCCAGGCTCAGGCCGAGGATTTTCGCGATGTTGCTCTTGCTGACCCCGAGCCGCGAATACAACCGGTAACGCATGGCGATGCCGCCGACCCAGGCGCTCAGGTTCAGGTTGAAGGCGTAGCTGATGATCCCCACGGGCAGGATCTGCTTCCATGTCAGGTTCTGGCGGATGTAGGTGCGGCCGATCAAATCGAAGCAGGCGTACACCAGAAAGCTCACCAGGGTCAGCCCCGAGGCAATGATCAGCGTGCGCACTTTGAAATCGGCCAGGTTATCGAACACTTCGTTCCATTCGATGCGCTGGGCGAGTGTCGCGAACAGCACGATCAGCATCAGGAAAAACAGCATCGTCAGTGGTCGTTTCCAGCGGCTCCAATGGGGCTTGCCCGAGCTGTTTGCGTGGGCTGGCGCGTGGGTCTCAGCGCGGTTCATGGTCGGCGCTCCCGGTTGGCGGGTGGAAGGGTTTCAGGCGAGGTTTATGCGCCGGCAACCAACCGGCCCATGCCGGGAAATGCCGCAGGAAATGAAACACCAGAAAACCGATGGTCATGTGCCAGACACGCCCGCGTGGCGTGAGGTCGCAAGACATGATCTTGCAGTGGTTGTCGCTCAGGTCTTCCAGGCGATCGAACAGATGTCGATTGAAGCCGCGGTCGCGGATCAGTACGTTGGCTTCCAGATTCATCGACAGGCTCAACGGGTCGAGGTTGCTGGAGCCGACGGTGCTCCAGTCTTCATCCACCAACGCGACCTTGCCGTGCAGTGGGCGGTCGCAATATTCGTAGATCTTCACCCCGGATTTGAGCAGGTAATCGTAGGTCATGCGCGCAGCGAGCTTGGCCACCAGCATGTCCGGCTGGCCCTGCAGGATCAGCCGTACCTCCACGCCCCGGCGGGACGCATTGCGGATCTCGCGCAGCAGGCGGAAACCGGGAAAGAAGTAAGCGTTGGCGATCACCACTCGGCGCTGTGCCTGGCGCAATACCTGGCGGTAAACCTCTTCGATGTCGGTCGGGTGTTCACCGTTGTCGCGGTACACCAGACGCACCTGGCCATCGTGATCGCTGAAGGCCAGTTCCGAACGCCGCAACCGGCGCCGTTGCCACCAGTATTTGGCCCGCACCGGGCGACCGCATTGCAGCAGGGCGAAGTGATGGATATCGGCCACGGCCGGGCCTTGCACCTCCACGGAATAATCCTGTTTGGCCTCGGGACCGAAGTCGGCCAGATGATCGGCGGAAAAGTTGATCCCGCCGACGAACGCGATACTGCCATCCACCACCACAATCTTGCGGTGCAGGCGCCGGAACCAGTTGGTGCGGATACCCAGGCGTTTCGGCGCCGGGTCGAACATCTGCAGGTGCACGCCGGCCGCAGTCAGGGCGGTGAGAAACCCGGTGCTCAGTTCGCCGCACCCAAAGCCGTCGAGGCTGACGGTAGTGCGCACACCGCGCTGAGCGGCTTCGATCAGGATTTGTTGCAGCTCATTGCCGACCTTGTCCTCAAACAGAATGAAAGTTTCCAGCAGGATTTCACTCTGTGCCCGACGCAGGGCTTCAAACACCCGGGGAAAGTACTCCTCGCCATTTTCCAGCAACTCGACGCGATTGCTGCCTTGCCAGCCGTATTCGACATCGACCGCTGTCGGCTCGCGCGTGGGCGGAGCAGGGATGTGTTCCATCGTGGTTTTTTCCATCGGTCGGGTGCTCATAACTCGATCTCCACCGATAGCGGGGCGTGGTCGGAAAGGTGCGACCAGGGCCGGGAGGTCAGTACTTGCGGATGGCTGGCCTTCATATTGCGTACGTAAATGCGGTCCAGGCGCAATGCCGGCAAGCGCGCGGGAAAACTGCGCGCCGGTTTGCCATGCTGCGCGGCGAAGACTTCACGCAGACCACTGGGTTTGAGCACCGCATCGGCGCGCTGGCGCCAGTCGTTGAAATCCCCGGCGACCATCACCGGGGCATCTCCGGGCAGGGCATCCAGGCGCTGGGTGAGCAACTTCAGTTGCGCGGTGCGATGGCTTTCGCGTAGCCCCAGGTGCACACAAATCGCATGCACCTCCCGACCGTCGCCGGGCAGACGCAACACGCAATGCAAGAGCCCGCGGTTCTCGTGGCCGCTGATGGACACGTCGAGGTTGTCGTGGCGGATGATCTGGAACTTCGACAACAGTGCATTCCCGTGATCACCCGTCGGATACACCGCATTGCGGCCATAGGCGAACTGCGGCCACAGGGTATCGGCGAGAAACTCGTATTGCGGCATCGCCGGCCAATTGGTGTAGCGCTTGGGGTGCTGTTCGTGGGTGCCGTGGACTTCCTGCAAAAACACCACATCGGCAGACACACTGCGCACCGCTTCACGCAGTTCCGGCAGGATGAAACGCCGGTTGAGCGCGGTGAAACCTTTATGGGTGTTGACCGTCAGCACCGTGAAGCGACAAGTGACGGACGGACTCTGTCCCCGTATATCGGTAACGTTTGAGTGTGCGGGAATATCGGTGTGATTCACTGTCATGTCGCCTCCCGCCTGACGGCTTCTGTCTTTGGATGACTCTGGGGCGGCGACGAAAGTTTCGATGGGGCTACGGGCGGTACATTTTCTACAGAACACCACCGAACAAGTGTGGGAGAGCTTGCTCGCGAAAGCGGTTTATCCGTCACATCCATGTTGAATGGTCCGCCGTCATCGCGAGCAAGCTCCCACAGGGATTTTCAGTGACCTGTTACAACGCGGAGGGAGCCCTCAGCCTGGCCGATGAATGTCCCCAGCGGCACGCCGGTATCAGGCCGGTGAACATGATGGCAATCGCGCTGGCGGCTTTTTCCTTCGGCACTAGACTGGTGGCGATGGTCGAACCGATCGAGAAAAACACCCCGTGGGCCAGGCCGGTGACGATTCGTGCGAGGATCAACGACTCGTAGCTCGGTGCTTGCCAGGCCAGCAGGTTGCCGAGGGTGAACAGCACCATCAGCGACAACAACAGCAACTTGCGCGGGACCTTGCCGGTGAGGGCCGTCAGTACCGGGGCGCCGACGGCGACACCAAGGGCATACAGGCTGACCAACAACCCGGCGGATGGCAGGCTGACGCCGAGGTCGGCGCCTATGGTGGGTAACAGGCCAACGATGACGAACTCGGTCGTCCCGATGGCAAAGGCGCTGAGGGTCAGCGCGAGCAAGGCAATGGGCATGGCTGCAACTCCGGTGCAATGATGTGATGGAGTGCAGTGTCGGGATTTGGCTCGTTCAGAAAAATACAGGGATGGACATTTGATATTTGCCTTGGACGCAAAGATCGCGAGCGCGGGGGCATACTTGTGGCGAGGGGGCTTGCCCCCGTTGGGGTGCGAAGCGCCCCTAAAACCTACCGTTCGAGTTCATCTGATACACCGCATGCAATGGGTTTACGACTGCTTGGCAGCCGAGCGGGGCGATGCGGCGATCCGACAACCCCCCTCGCCACAGAGGGTATTGCCATCCGGTTTTGCGGTGGCAATATCCGAACTTGGCCGGCATTTCTCGATCAGTTTCTTACAGACACAGCCAAAGGAGCGGGTGCTTTGATCAGGCTCAAGACGGCGATACTGCTGGGAGCATTACTGTTCGTGGGCAGCGAGCAACTGGAGGCCGCCGCGATACCGGGATTGCCGGCCGCCGCGACCGCCGCGACGCCGCCGGCGCACCCCGAACCGCTGGTGCAAGGCGGATTATTGGGGGCCATCAGCTCAAGCATCGACGAGGTCCAGACCAAACTCGATCTCAACGAAAACCTCGTCGACGTCTGGCGCCTGCGTGCCGACCGCGCGGCCGATGAAGTGGATCAGTTGGTCAATCAGCCATCGGCCCGTTCGCCCTGGAGCGTCGCGGGCGATTTCCTGCTGTTGACCTGCGTATGGGCGGCCGTGTTTGCCTGTCTTTGGCTGCTTGGGCGGATGGCCGCCAGACGCCTGTGCGAGCATCGTCTGCTGCTCAGTCGTGAACGGGGCCAGGCGTTGCTCGGTTACGTACTGCCCTACACCCTTCCGGCGGTGGTCAGTCTGCCGTTGACCATTTATGCCAGCCAGTTTTTGCCGATATCGGCGGGGCGGGCGCTGGCGCTGTGTCTGGCTTATGCCGCTAGCGCAGGGATATTTGCCGCGTCATTGGTGCTGTCGCTGGTGGTGGTGTTCAATGCCGGGCACAAGCGGCGGGCGGTGCAGATCATCCGCGAGAAGAGTCCCCGACCCTTGTTCTTTATCGGCTTTCTGGTGGCCTTGAGCGATGCCCTGACCAGTCCGCAGATCGCCCATCAACTGGGCAGCAATCTCACCAGCAGCATCGCCGTGTTCACCGGATTGGCAGCGTCGATTTCCTTCGGCTTGCTGGTGATCCGCATGCGTCGCCCGGTAGCCCAGGTCATCCGCATCCTGCCGCTGGCCCAGCGCCTCAGCCAACCGGCATTGCGTGAAACCCTGCGGATATTTTCCGGGCTCTGGTATTGGCCGATTCTGTTGATGGTGCTGGTCTCGATCATCAACCTGATCGGCGCCGGGGCAGACAACCAGAGAGTCCTGCGCAGCGCCTTGTTCTCCACGGTGTTGCTGATTGCCACGGTGTTTCTCAGTACCACGCTGCACCATTTGTTCAAGGCCCGCAGCGAAGCGGACCTGCGCCGCAGCAGCGCCTACAAGGAACGCTTTCTCAATCTGTCCCATGCCTTGCTGCGCATCGGCATGGCCATCGTGTTCATCGATATTCTCGGGCGAATCTGGGGCGTGTCGCTGTTCGAGTTCGCAGTGACCAATGCCGTGGGCCGGGCGATCAGTGATTCCCTGAGCCACATCGGTTTGATCCTGCTGGTGACATGGATGGTCTGGGTGTTGCTCGACACGGCGATACAGGAGGCCTTGAAACCACCGACCAACAAGCGCTCGGCGCGCCAACCGAGCACGCGGGTGAAAACCATCCTGCCGCTGCTGCGCAACGCGATCAAAATCATCCTGGTGGTGATTTGCGCGATCACCACCATGGCCAACCTGGGCATCAACGTCGCGCCGTTCCTGGCCGGTGCCGGGGTCATCGGCCTGGCAATCGGTTTCGGTTCCCAGCAACTGGTGCAGGACGTGATTACCGGGCTGTTCATCATCATCGAAGACACCCTGTCCATCGGCGACTGGGTGGTGCTTGATTCCGGGCATGCCGGCACGGTCGAAGGCCTGACCATCCGCACCTTACGCCTGCGCGACGGCAAGGGCTTCGTGCACTCGGTACCGTTCGGCCAGATCAAGGCCGTGACCAACCAATCGCGGCAATTCGCTTATGCGTTTTTCTCGGTGCAGTTCACCTACGACACCGATGTCGACAAGGCCATCGAACTGATCCGCGAGGCCGGACACTCCATCAGCAACGACCCGTTCCTGCGCTACAACCTGCAAGGGCCGCTGGATGTGTTCGGCGTCGACAAGATGGACCTCAACGGTGTGGTGCTGACTGCGCAATTCCGCACGGTGTCTGGTGGCCAATATGCGGTGAGCCGAGCCTTCAACCAGCGTTTGAAAAAGCTTGTGGATAACTGCCCGTGGGTGAATTTTGCGCAGACTTATCCACAACAGGCGCTGGTACCGCGGCATCCGGTCGAAGCACCACCCGAGGTTGAGCCAGAGCATGCGGCGGTGCTGATGCCGGATCGGCCGCGGTCTCAATGACAACCCCCCTGTAGGCGCTGGCTTGCCAGCGAAGGCGCCGGGTCAGGCAACATTGATGTTGAACCTGACGGCCTCATCGCTGGCAAGCCAGCTCCTACAGGTAATTGTGTTGAATCAGTTTTTTATGTATTTCAGCACTCGCCTGTTGATCCAGTTCCCCCCAAAACTGTTGTTTGCCGGCAATCTCGGCAGCCACCGGCAACCCATCGCGATACACCAGCCGATTACTCGCCAGCGCCGGGACTTTCGCGCCAGGCAATAGCGTGCCGGCGAGGTTCAGCGGATCGACCCCGCACACCGCGACCAGGCTGCCGTCATGGGGCCGACGCCGGACCTCGCGCAGCAATGGAATCGCCTCGGGAAGGGCGAATTGTTCCCCCGCCAGACCGCTGACAAAGCGCCCTCCACGAATCTCGCCCCGCGCCTCCAGGCGATGGAAAGTGCGCAGCAGTTCACGCCAGCTCGGCAACCAGTCCGCCTCACGTTCCAGCAAACGCCAGAACACCACGCCGTAGCGGCGCAGCAAGGTCATGGCGATGTGTTCAAGGGTGTCGGCAGGCATCGGTGCGGGGCGCTGGTTTTGCACCACCGTCGTGGCAGGCGCGCGTCGCAACAAAGCCCAGCGCCCGGCGTCATCCATGCCTCCGATATATGCCCCGCGCCCGCGCCGAGGGTTGCGCGGCTGGCGCTTGCTGGCCGGGGTGATCAATGCGCGCAATCCGGCAAAGCTGTCGGCATTCACCAGCCCTGCGCCCACCAGTTCCTGCAGGGCGATTTCCAGCTCCGAACGCAGCAAGTGGGCCTCATGGATCAGCTCATCGAAAAACAGCGCGCCATGCTGGCTGAGGGCGGCGTGGACCTTTTGCGTTTTCGGCGACAGTTCGTTGATCGGCGTCTGTTCGGTCAAGCCGCTCCAGAGGCCGACCCGGTTGCGCGGCAGCAACACAATCGGCGTACTGCGCAGCGCGGTGCTGGCGCTTTTGTTGTGCGCAGTCAGGCGTGTCCACACCAGTCTGCCGCTGCGGCACAACTCATCCAGCCAGGTCGCCGAATAGTCCTTGATCCGCGCCGGCAGGATGTCGCTGTCCCAGGCTGAAGCAGCGGCGGGGTAGCCTTCGAATTGCGCGACGACGGCTGGCAGTACCGCCGCCCCCTGGCCCTGACTTGCGCTCGATACATGCTGCCAATCGAACAGGAATCGCATGAAATCCTGCAATGCCACGGGTTCGATTTCCCGACGCAGGCGCTTGACCGTATAGCGGTGAATCCGTGCCAGCAAATGCCGCTCGCACCATTCTTCCTGACTGGTGCCTGGGGTGAAGCGACCGCGGAGCACGTAGCCTTCGCGCTCCAGTTGCGCCAGTGCTTGATTAACCTGAGCAGCGGGCAAGCCGAGTGGTTCGGCAATGCGGTCGATCGCAAGTGGCCCGAAGGCGCTGAGCCGCGCGCGGATCAGTTCGAAGACGGCTTCGTCGGCTTCCCAGACGTCATCGAAGTCTGGCAGCGCTTGCAGGGCGGGCGTCAATTTGGCCTGTGGATAAATCGCCCGCAGGCAGGTCAGACGCTCCAGCGCCAGCCACAACGATTGCCTGGCGTTGATCTGCAAACGGCTTGCGCGTCCGCTGTCGGCGAGAATCGTGAGCCAGTCGAACCACTGCGCATTGGCGCCGGCCTCGGCATCGGTGATGCACACCAGGCTCATCAAGGCTTCGTGCATTTCATCGACCCCGGTGGGCGCTGGCCAGGCTTCGTCGCGCACAGCGGCAATCGCCTCGGTGTCCAGTGCACCGAGATCGTCGGTGGATTGCGGATCACTCCAGCGCCGATTGAGCACCGCCTGGGTGCGGCGTTCCTCCAGTGGCGCATCGTCGAGAAAGGTATAGGGCCGGGCGCTGAGAATCTCCGCCGCCAGCGGCGAAGGCGCCGGCAAGTCGCGGCTGATCAGGCGAATGTCGCCGCGTTCCATGCGCCGTAACAAGGCCAACCAGCCTTCAGTGTCCATGGCTTCGTGCAGGCAATCGTCGAGGGTTTGCTCCACCAGCGGATGGTCGGGAATCTCCCGTTCACCGGCGAGGTTTTCCACGCAGGCGATCTGATCGGGAAACACGCTGGCAATCAGGTCTTCGCTTTTCATCCGCTGGATCTGCGGCGGGACTTTGCGCCCGCCGCTGTAGCGCGGCAGGGCCAGGGCTACGCCGGCATTCCAGCGCCAGCGCACGCCGAACAGCGGCGCGTCGAGCACGGCCTGGATCAGGATGCGTTCGGCGCTGTTGCTGTGCAGGTAGCGCCAGACATCGTCCAGTTCAAAACTGTGGCTGGTGGACAGCGACAGCACGATGGCGTCTTCGCTGGCGGCCGCCTGTAACTCGAAGTTGAAGGTGCGACAGAAACGCTTGCGCAGGGCCAGGCCCCAGGCGCGGTTGATGCGGCTGCCGAACGGCGTGTGAATGACCAGTTGCGTGCCGCCGGACTCGTCGAAAAAACGCTCCATCAACAACGTGTCTTGCGATGGCAGGGCACCCAGCGTTTGTCGCGCACGGGCCAGGTAGTCCACCAGTTGTTCGGCGCTGGCGAGGTTCAGGCCCAAGGTCTCGGTCAGCCAGTCGAGTGCTGGTTGCAAGTTGCCTGGCGCGGCACCCAGCAGGTCGTCGAGTTGTGCCTGCAAACGCGCCACCGCCGAGGACAGTTCGGCACTGCGCCCCGGCGCTTCCCCGAGCCAGAACGGAATGGTCGGCGGCTGGCCCTGGGCATCCTCGACCCGCACTTTGCCGCTTTCCACGCGCAGGATTCGATAGGACGTGTTACCCAACTGGAAGACATCCCCGGCAATACTTTCCACCGCGAAGTCTTCGTTGATGGTGCCGATGTTCAGCCCTTGCGGCTCCAACAGCACGCTGTAGTCGGCGTTGTCCGGAATGGTCCCGCCACTGGTCACCGCGGTCAGTTTCGCGCCCCGTCGACCGCGCAGGGTGCGACTCACGGCGTCGCGGTGCAGGTAGGCGCTACGGATGCCCTGACGGCCGTTGTAGCCCTCGGCGAGCATGTGCAGCAGCGCCTGGTAGTGTTTGTCGTCGAGTGCGGCGTAGGGTGAGGCGCGGCGCAGCATCTCCAGCAACGCTTGCTCCGGCCATTCCTGGCAACTGACTTCGGCGATGATCTGCTGAGCCAGCACGTCCAGCGGCGCTTGCGGGATCAGCAATGTATCGAGTTCGCCCCGGCGTACGCAGTCGAGCAGTGCGGCGCATTCGATCAGGTCGTCGCGGGTGGTGGCGAACAAACGGCCTTTGGGCGTGCCGCCGACCTGGTGTCCGGAGCGGCCAACCCGTTGCAGAAACCCGGCAATCGAACGCGGCGAGGCGATCTGGCACACCAGGTCGACGTCGCCGATGTCGATCCCCAGTTCCAGCGATGCCGTGGCGATCAGCACTTGCAGGTCGCCGCGCTTGAGCCGCTGCTCGGCTTCCAGGCGAAACTCCTTGGCCAGGCTGCCGTGGTGGGCCGCCACGGCATCCTTGCCCAGACGCTCGCTCAGGTGCCGGCTCAGGCGTTCGGCCAGGCGTCGGGTGTTGACGAAAATCAGCGTGGTCCGGTGTTCCCGGGCGAGGGCGGCGAGGCGGTCGTAGACCAGCTCCCAGACATCGTTGGCCATCACCGCCGACAGCGGCACGGGCGGCACTTCGATATCCAGGTCGCGAGGGCGGGCGTGGCCGATATCGACGATCTCGCAGGGGCGATCGCGGCCCACCAGAAAACGCGAGACTGCTTCGATAGGTTTTTGCGTGGCCGACAGGCCGATGCGCAGCAGTGGTTCCGGGCAGAGTGCTTGCAGGCGTTCAAGGCTCAGTGCCAGATGGCTGCCGCGTTTGCTGGCGGCCATGGCGTGGATCTCGTCGATGATCACCGTTTGTGTCGTGCCGAGCATCTGCCGGCCGGAATCAGATCCGAGCAGCACGTAGAGGGATTCCGGTGTGGTCACCAGAATGTGCGGCGCCGTCTTGCGCATCGCCGAGCGGTCTTTTTGCGGCGTGTCACCGGTGCGCACGGCGGTGCTGATCTGCAGTTCGGGCAGGCCCATCACGCGCAATTGCTCGGTAATGCCGGCCAACGGGTTTTGCAGGTTGATCTGGATGTCGTTGGACAGCGCCTTGAGAGGCGAGACGTAGACCACCAGGGTGGCGTCGGGCAAGCCTTCGGGGCGTTCCAGGCCGCGGTGTACTAGGTCGTCGATGACGGCGAGAAAGGCGGTGAGGGTCTTGCCGGAGCCGGTGGGCGCGGCGACCAGGGTCGAACGGCGCTGGCGAATCAACGGCCACGCCCGGGCCTGGGCGGCGGTGACCGCAGCGAACGTGTGGTTGAACCAGGCGCTGACGGCGGGATGAAAGCCGCTCAGGGCACTGTCTGCGGGGATGGGCAGGTTCATGCAGCTAGTTATGCGGGTGGGTGCGCAAGATGCAAGTACCGCTCGGGGATCTATGTCGATCCGGAGGGCCCCATCGCGAGCAAGCTCGCTCCTACATCTATGGTTACCCCCTTTTCTGCAATACTGTATTTGATGCGTGTTTGGCTTGCTTTCATCTATCCGGCGTCTGAGTGGGGGTGTCGCCCCGCGCCTCGATG
>NZ_MUJK01000001.1 GCF_002906155.1 Pseudomonas laurylsulfativorans | reverse complement strand
GTGTGAACTGAATAAACGCGGCGCACTTGAGTCCATCGCCGGCAAGCCGGCTCCTACAGTTTGGTGTTCACATCATTCGACGCGGTCCCTTGTAGGAGCTGGCTTGCCAGCGATGGTCGTTAACGATTACGCGTGTGAACTGAATAAACGCGGCGCACTTGAGTCCATCGCCGGCAAGCCGGCTCCTACAGTTTGGTGTTCACATCATTCGACGCGGTCCCTTGTAGGAGCTGGCTTGCCAGCGATGGTCGTTAACGATAACGCGCATGAACTGGATAAACGCGGCGCACTTGAGTCCATCGCCGGCAAGCCGGCTCCTACAGTTTGGCGTTCACATCATTCGACATGGTCCCTTGTAGGAGCTGGCTTGTCGGGTCGCCGCATCGCAGCGATGGTCGTTAACGATTACGCGTGTAAACCGGATAAACGCGGCGCACTTGAGTCCATCGCCGGCAAGCCGGCTCCTACAGTTTGGCGTTCACATCATTCGACGCGGACGCGGTCCCTTGTAGGAGCTGGCTTGCTAGCGATGGTCGTTAACGATAACGCGTGTAAACCGGATAAACGCGGCGCACTTGAGTCCATCGCCGGCAAGCCGGCTCTTACAGTTTCCCGGGATTGCGTGAAGAACCATTTTTTCCTGATGTGTGCGCCAATGGAACTGAAAACCATTCTGACACTCGAAGTCTTTACGGGCGAAGCGGGCGTCGTAGTGGTGACGCATTCGCAATAAACGCCCTGCATGGTTGTTAAGCCGGGAGGGTGGCATGGAAGATCGCGCGATGTTCAAGTTCGTTGCAGGCTACCTGCTCGTGTGCGCACTGTTGGCATGGGGGGTGGCCCAGGCGTCCCCCTGGATCGCCTCGCATGTGCTCCTGAGCTGGATTCTCTAGCACCGCGTTCCTCGGTGCCACGCCCGACGATTTCCGATACCTCATCCCGATACTTCAAGCACCGCAAGGGTGCGGTCCATTGTCTGGACTTCTTCCTCTGATCCTCAGCCTGCATTGCCTTTGCTGGCGTGATGCGCCACGGCCTTCTGTCGATACCTGAAAAAACCAGCGTTGCCCGAGGCGGCAAAAATCGAACTCGAATGTATTCAATTGGATACGTTTTCGATCTATAGATTTAAATGAGAAGCCTTATCAATAGTATTTGTTTTTGATTTTCATTCGATTAGACTCCCGCCAGCTGTAGGAAGACAGCGTTCTGGACGTAAGAAAAAACACAAAAAATCTGTCGCAGGGGAGCGGGGCGTGAATTTCAAAAAAAATACAATTGCGTTGGCTGTGGGGTCGGCGGCTTGCCTCATGAACAGCACATGGGCGGCCAAACAGTCGAACACAATGGAAATCGCGCCGATCACGGTGACGGGTGAAAAAATCAACCGCACCCTGGAAAAGACCCAGTCGAGCGTGGTGGTCGTCACCGACAAACAGCTGCGGGAAAAGGAAGACCATAACCTGGTCGACGTATTCGCCCGTACGCCAGGTGTCTACAACCAGTCGGGCAACGAAAACTGGGGTATCCGTGGCGTACCTGTGTCCGGTTTCGATGACCAGGGTCCGGCTGCGCTCAACGGCGCGGTCTCGGTATTCGTCGACGGCGCCGTGCAGCCGAACCGCGCACTGACCCTCAGCCCGATGCCGCTGTGGGACGTCGAGCAGGTCGAAGTGTTCCTCGGTCCGCAATCCACCACCCAGGGCCGCAACTCCCTGGCCGGTGCAGTGGTCATTCAAACCAAGAATCCAACCTTCGAACCGAGCTTTTCTGCGCAGACCAACGTAGGCAACTACAACGAACGCGGTGGCGCGGTGGCCGGTGGCGGCTCGATCGTCGACGATAAGATCGCCGGCCGCATCGCCGTCGATTACCAGGAAGGCGACGGTTACATCGATAACCTCTTCAACGGCGATGACGCCAACCCGACCCGCACCGCTAACTACCGTGGCAAGCTGCTGGTTCTGCCCAGCGACGATCTTGATGTGCTCTTGACCTATGCCCACGGTGAAAGCCGCAAGGGCGATAACTCGGTCATTCGCCAGAACGACAAGATCCGTTATTACAAAATCGATTCCAACACCGAGGCCTACGACAAGCTCAAGCAGGACACCGTCAGCGCCAAGGTCGACTACCGGCTCAATGATGACTGGTCCATCACCAGCCTCACGGCCAACACCGATTCGGACTACGACGCCCGTCTGGACTTCGACCAATCGGCCGATGCCAACCAGTTCGTTCTGCGCAAACAGGACGGCGACCTGTTCAGCCAGGAACTGCGGCTGAACTACAGCTCGGACACAGTGAAGAGTTTTGCTGGCCTCTACTATGGCCACAACACCAACAACTTCCACGACAGGCTGTTTTTCGGCAGTCGCCTGTTCGGCACCGTGAAGGGCGATACCACGATTGAGAACAAGGCGGTATTCGGTGAGGTCAACTGGACCTTCGCCCCGCGCTGGACATTGATTACCGGTCTGCGCTACGACCACGAGACCAACGACACCGACGTCAAGCAAGACGACTTCTCCGAGCCCGCCAAAGACAATCAGACGTCTGATGCCGTCTTGCCAAAACTCGGTATCGACTACGAGCTGGCCGACAATCAGTTCGTGGGCTTCATGGTGCAGAGAGGTTATCGCGGCGGTGGCGTCAACGTCCGGGCCGGTAGCGGTCACCAAGCCTACGATCCGGAATACACCACCAACTACGAGCTGTCCTACCGCGGTTCGTTCATGGACCAGACCCTGCGTACCCGTGCCAACGTCTACTACACCGACTGGAAAGACCAGCAGGTCAGTGTGCTGGACCCGCAAACCGAGTTCCTTGACGTGTTCAACGCCGGTAGCAGCGACATCAAGGGCCTGGAAGTCTCGGTTGAAAAAGACTTCGGCGAACAGCTGACCCTGAATGCCGGGGCCTCCGTGACCGATGGCAAGTACAAGGACTTCGTCACCAGCGACGGCCGGGACATGAGCGGCGAGGACTTCCTCTTTTCGCCCAAGTACAAGATGGCGCTGGGTGCTACCTATCGCTGGAATGATCGCCTGACGTTCAACACCGACGTCGTTTATCAAAGCACCAGTCCGTCGGAATACGAGTTTGACGACGCCGGTCAGGTCACTGGCGAGCGCAAGAGCGACGCCTACTGGTTGGCCAACTTCAACACCGAGTACAAGGTCACCAAGAACATCGCGGTGTCCGGTTACGTGAAAAACGCCTTCGACAAGGAATACGTCACCAACAACCGCAGCGGCGACATTGTCGATGTCGGCGCACCGCGCACGGTGGGTCTGGTTCTGCGCTACGACATGTAAACCCGATGACCTGCGGGAGCCGCCTGCTCGCGATTGCGGACGCGATCCGAAGCCTGCTCGATCAGTCGTTGCAACTGCGCGACCAGGCCGGTTCGTTGAACCGGCAACTGACCCAATTCAAGGATTGAGTCAGTTGCCGGTGCTACCCGGTTAGTGGAACGGGAAGATGTAGTTCATCCAGGCGGCCATGCGCAGGAGGATCTTGCGCATCATCGCGATGTGATGGAAATGCTGGCTGTACAGCGCCGCCTGGCCGTAGGCCCCGCCGGGCATCTGGTCGACGTACTGGGCATAGTCGGGATCGGTGATTTCAATGATCACCGGTACCCGGCCGGCCGGTGGTGAGCCGGTGAAACCGATCAGCGTGCCCGAAGGCTGGATCTGGCCCTCGGCAATGACCGACACGACGGTTTTGACCTTGCCTTCAAACACCTTCCCGGGAATGCCGTCAAAAGCGACTTCGGCCTCGTCGCCTTCGGTCAGGCGCAACAGGCTGTTCTGGCGCATCCACGCGGAGAAGTAGTGCCCTTCGGCGGGAATGAAGACCATCGAAGGGCGCAGCGGCAATTTGGTCGCCATCATGCCCGGACGCAGCGACACGTGGGTGACGAAGCCTTTGCTCGGCGCACGCACCGTGGTGTTGTCGAGTTCGTACTGCGCGTTGTCCAGTTGTGCCTTGAGGTCGTCACTGCGCGCGACCACCATGTCCAGTTCCCGTTGGGTACTGAAGTTACGCTTGATCAACTCGGTGATCCGGGCGCGATCGGCCTGGGCGGCAATCAGCTGTGCCTTGAGGGATTTCACCCGGTACTCGAAAGGCGCGGGGTCGATGCGAAACAGCACATCGCCTTTTTCCAGGGGCTGGTTGGTTTTCACCGGCACATCGATCACCTGGCCACTGACCACGGGAATCACCGGAACTGATACGAAATAGGAACGCGCCACCTCGGAGTAGGGGTGGTTGTAGTTCATGGTGAAAATCAGCGCGCCGATAATCACCACTCCGCCCAGCACCGCTGTGGGCACCGTCCATTTGTTCAGGGGAATGCGGAAGATCTTGAAGATGGCTACGCAGAGTGCCGCATACGTCAGTATGAGTAATAGATCCATGGCTCAAATGCCCTCGCCGAGATTGTCCGTTGGCAGCTTGCCCGGTGCCGTGCCCGCCGATGCTTCGAGGCGCTCGATCCGGCCTTGCAGTTCGGCGACCTGTTGTTCGAGGTGAACCACATGGCTCTTGGGTGAATGCCCGTCACTGAAGCCCCAGCCCCGGTCCTCTCGATAGGCCATCGCCCAGATCCACAGGAACGGCCAGAGCGCGTGCAGGGTGAACAGGCTGACCCAGCCGGTGGCGTGGATCGCATCCTGGTGGGGGTGGTTGCGGTGGACGGCAATTTCATAGGGGATGTCGTGGAGCAGGATGATCCCGTAGAACAAGACGAGCCCGACAAAGATCAGCAGGCCCAGCGCGAAGTAATCAAGCATGTATCACTCCTCTTGAAGCAGGAAACGTGTGCGCATGAGTGTAGCCGTTCAATCTACACTTGACGGGGATGCGGATATCCAGCCTGGGCAACCGGTGCCTGGCCGAAGCGTCGACCGGTATCGAGCCGGCAGACCCGGGGGAGGTGAATTCATGCAAACCAATGGTCAATTCGAGAGGGCGCCTGTACTTGATCCTGTCGAGCGTATTACCGAGGTGATCTTCGGCCTGCTGATGGCCATGACGTTCACCGGCACCATCAGCGTGGCCACGGCAGACCAGGCCGCCGAACGCACGATGATGATTGCCGCGCTCGGTTGCAATCTCGCCTGGGGACTGGCCGATGCGGTCATGTACCTGTTGCGCGCACTGGTAGAGCGCACGCGCCGGATCAAGTTGTACCTCGCCCTGCGCAATGGCGCGGACGCCGCGGCCGGTCAGGCGCTCATTGCGCAAGTATTGCCGATGCAATTCGCGACGGCGGCCGGCAGCGAGGGCCTGGAACTGTTGCGCCTTCGGCTGCTCGAGCAGCCGCCTTTGCCGATCAGGGCCGGCCTCGGCTGGAACGACTTCAGGGGCGCCCTCGGTGTTTTCCTGCTGGTCGTGTGCTCGACCTTTCCGCTGGTGGTGCCGTTCATACTGCTCGATCAGACGGCGCTCGCCATCCGCCTGTCCAACCTGATCGGTCTCGTGGTGCTGTTCATCGCAGGCTGGCTGCTCGCCCGATACGCGGGCGCCACGCAATGGCAGGGTGGGGTGATCATGGCGGCGACGGGGGCCGTGCTGATCCTTGCAATCATTGCGCTGGGCGGCTGACAGTCGGTCATAAATCAACACATTAAAGACTCGTTCTCATTTACAATTGCCCTTCCATTTACGTTGGGCAGCCCGCTATGGATGTTCTCGTCGCAATCCATCTTTATTTATCCCAGTGGGTGATCGAGCCGGTCACCCGGCAGTTCCTGGGCATTTTCGACTTCAACGGCAGACTCGGTCTAGCCTTTCTCTGCATGTCTTACGGCATCGCTTTTTGCCTGTTCCGGTACCGAAAATCCCGGGGCCTGACCGACGCGCGCTCGTTCCCACAGTTCATCGGCGGCCGCCGGGTCTACCTGCACCGCTCGGCGCTGCTCGACTACCGCTATTACTTCGTAATCGCCATTCTCAAGGTTGCCCTGGTGCTGCCCATCGTCGGCCTGGTCGATCCGTATGTCTTGCGTTCAGCGGACTACATCGCGTTCTTCACCAACCTGTGGGGCGCGCGTACGCAAGTGCAGGAGAACCTGGCGCTGACCCTGCTTTATGGACTCGGGGTATTCCTGGTCAAGGATTTCAGCCATTACTGGGGCCATCGCGCCTTTCATTCGCGGTATCTGTGGGCCTTCCACAAAGTCCATCATTCGGCGCCCGTGCTGGTGCCGGCGACGGCCAGCCGGGTGCACTTTCTGGAAGATGTGGTGGAAAAACTCACGGACATCATCTGCCTCGGCGCCTTTGCCGGTGTCTTCTGGTACGCCTGTGGCGGGGAGATCAGCCGCTATACGCTATTTGGCGTGACCTACATGGTGTTCATCTTCAATAGCCTGGCGGCCAACCTGCGTCACAGCCATGTGTGGCTTTCCTTCGGGCCGGTACTTGAGCGGGTGCTGAGCAGCCCGGCGCAACACCAGATTCATCACAGCGATGCGCCGCGACACTTCAACAAGAATTTCGGCATCAATCTGTCACTGTGGGACTGGATGTTCGGCACGCTGTACGTCACCCGGTCCACACCCGAAGTCATCCATTTCGGCACCGGGGAACAGGATCACGAGCGATACCTGACGCTGCAGGGTTTGATCGTCACGCCGTTTGTGGATATCGCGCGCAAACTTTTCCCTGCCAAACGCCCGAACGCACAGCCTGAAAGCAGATCTGATCCGTATTTTTCAGCGCAATCTGCCTCTGTAACGAAAACAGTCGTCCGCCCACAATAAGTCTTCGGTACGCCGTTCGGGCAGCGCCCGGCGCCCGCTGTACCGCCAATTCATTGTGTGGGAGGCCACATGGCCAAGATGACGATTTTTCTCGGCGGTTTTCTGCTGTTGACCATCCTGATCGGTGTGCTGGCGACGATTCCGCCGGCGTGATTAGCGCTGATCGTCGACGGCCAGCCGCAGTTCGCGGTACGCCGTGACCAGTTGCTCAAGGCTGAATGCACGATTTCTCCCGCTGGGGTTGGGCAAAACCCAGACCGAGGCATTGCCGAAGGTTTTGCCTTGCAGGCCCCAGGCAATGTCGCGCTGACCGGACAGCGCGCTATAGGCCGCCTTGCCCAGAAACGCCACGAAACGCGGCGCATGGCGGGCGATTTTCTGTTCGAAGCCCGCTGCGGCGGCGCTGAACTCGTGCAAGGACAATTGATCGGCACTGGCCGTCGGCCGTTCGACCACCGCGGTCAATCCGCATCGATAGTTCAGGAGGGTCCGATCGTTTTCCGGTTGCACTTGCTCGGGGGTAAAACCGGCGAGATGGAGCGTGCGCCAGAAACGATTGCCGCGCCCGGCAAAATGGTGCCCCTGGGCGGCGGCAGTCAGTCCGGGATTGATACCGCAAAAGATCACGGCCAACTCCCCGGCAAGAATATCCTCGAGTTTTTCACTCACCACAGATCACTCTGACTGCATTGCGCGCCAGCGCCGTCAGCTCGGCTCGGGATTTACCGGCCCGGGCACGTATGGAAATGCTGTGCAGCAGCGACGAGGCGAGCACGGCAAGGGCCGCCGGGTCTGCATCGCTTTTCAACTCGCCGGCATTTTTCGCCGCTTGCAGGCGAACTTCCAGATCGGCATCCAGCCGGCTCAAGCGGTCGGACAGCACCTCGCGAATCTGTGGATCCTCGACGGCTTCGGTGGTTGCCGTGCCGATGGCGAAGCAACCCCGGGGCTGGCCGTCGCCCGAGAAGTAAATCGACAGCTGCCCCTCGTAGAAGCGCTGCAAGGCCTCGGCCAACGGCAGCTCCAGGTCCGTCAGCGCCTCGCGCATGGACGCCGCGGCAAACTCCCAATATTGCTCCAGCGCTTTGATATAGAGCGCGTGCTTGTCGCCGAATGCCGCATAGAGGCTGGGGCGATTCATTCCGGCGGCGGTGGCGATGCTGTCGAGCGACGCGCCGGAATAGCCGGTGTTCCAGAACACCCCGAGTGCCTGCTGCAACGCTGTCTGCGGGTCGTAGGCCCGAGGGCGGCCACGGCCTTTGCCCTCTGTCGATTTATTTTGTGCCATGTCGTACAAAATCCTTGTTAGAAGGTTGGTCGAGGGATATTCTTACACTATCGCACAAAATTAAGGAATCAGAAATTCCTTGATCCTGGGTTTGTTGTAGCCGAGCGCGAACTGAGTGTTGCGGCGACGAAACCGACGCGCTGGGAGCGATCCTCCCGAACGCGCACGGGCTTGCTTCCTTACTGCATCCATTCACATCCGGGCCGCTGGCGTTTGTTGCCGATGCCGGCCCGATTACCCGGCTAAAGGTGAACTCGATCATGACCAAATCGTTCGATATCCCGGCTTCGCAGACCTTCGAGCACCCTGGCCCCAACCCGGCTGACTCGCCTATCCGCAAACCACTCAAACAGCGGTTGCGCCCATGGTTGATGGTCGGTGTGCCCATCCTCTTCGCGGCGCTGGGTTATGCCCACCACGTGTCGGGGCAGGCGTATGTTTCGACCGATAACGCCTACGCCCGGGTGGCGAAGGCCTCGATCAACGCGCGGATTTCCGGGCAAGTGGTGGAAATCGCCGTCGAGGACAACCAGCAGGTCCACAAGGGCCAGGTGCTGTTCCGGATCGACCCGCAACCCTTCCAGATCGCCGTCGAACGTGCCCAGGCGCAGCTCAGCGTGGCGCGGCTGCGTATCGACGGGCTCAAGGCCAGCTATCGCCAGCAGCAGGCTGAACTGCAATCGGCAAAAGAGTCGGCCGACTTCGACCAGAAGGACTTTGCCCGCAAGAAGGCCCTGGTAGCCTCCGAGTTCGTCTCGAAATCGATTTACGAGCGGGCCGACACCGACGTGAAAGTGGCGCGGCAACGGATCGCGTCCATCGAGCAACAGATCGCCAGCACCGTGGTGGCCTTGAACGGCAATCCGAACATCGACGCCGACAGTCACCCGACGGTGCGCGAGGCCAGGGCGCAGCTCGACGAGGCGCAGTTATACCTCTCGTACACCACGGTGTATGCGCCGCAGGATGGCATCGTGGCCAAGGTCGATGATCTGCAGGTGGGCAACCATGTGAACAGTGGAGCGCCGGCTTTTGCCCTGTTGTCCGGTCACGAGATCTGGATCGAGGCCAACTTCCGCGAGACCGACGTGGCCCACATGCGCCCGGGTCAGGAAGCCACCATCCGCATCGATACCTACCCGGATCGCGTGTTCAAGGCCCACGTCACCAGCATGAGCCCGGGGGCCGGGTCGGATTTCGCCCTGCTGCCGCCGGAAAATGCGACCGGCAACTGGGTCAAGGTCACGCAGCGGGTGCCGGTACGGCTTGAGCTCGACGAAGAGGACCCGGCGCTGCCGCTGTTCTCCGGGACCAGCGCCACGGTCAGGATCGACACCAAGTTTCAAAGCCCATGGTGGCACCCACTCAAGGCATTGTTGACCGCAGGTAACTCCTGATGAACGCCCAATCGTTGGTAAGTCCCGGTGGGGAGGGTGCGCGCTCGCTCAGGTTCGCCGCCTTGCTGGCGACCTATATGCAGTCGGCCAACCTGCCGTTGCCGAACTCGGCACTGAGGTTGATTCAGGGCAGCCTGTCGATGACCGACGATCAGGCGGGGTGGATTTTCACCGCCTACCTGGCCGCCAGTGCGATCAGCATGCCAATCGCGCAGTGGCTGGCCGCACGCTTCGGCCTGAAGCGGGTGTATCAGGCGGCGCTGGCGTTGTTCGTCCTGGGCTTGTTGCTTGGCACGGCAGCGACGACATCGCTGGAGTTCGTCGGCGCGCGCATCGTTCAAGGCCTTGCCAGTGGAGTCCTGGCGCCGCTGTCGATGGCGATTGCCCTGGAAACCTTGCCGCTGGACAAGCGTGCAACGTTTGGCGCGAAGTGGACGGCGATTGTGCTGTTCGGCATCGTCAGCGGCCCGAGTATCGGTGGCTGGATCGCCGAGCATTTTGGCTGGCGGCCGATGTTCTACCTCAGCGTGCCACTGTCGGCGTTTATCTTCCTGGTGGTGGCGCTGTTGTTGACCGAAAAGAAAGCCGGGAAACCTCCGGCGTTCGATTTCTTCGGTTTCGGCACCTTCACCCTCGGCCTGATCAGCCTGCAAATGCTGCTCGATCGTGGTGAGCGGCTGGACTGGTTCGCCTCACTGGAGATCTGGCTCGAAGCCATGGCGTCGGCGTTGGGGTTCTACCTGTTCGTGGTGCATGTGCTGACCTCGAACGTGCATTTCCTCAACAAACGCCTGCTCAAAGACCGCAACTTCGTGTTGTCGACGGTGATCTTTTTCGCCCTCGGTTTCGTGCTGTTGTCGACCATGGCCCTGACGTCGCCGATGCTGGACGAGATTCTCGGCTACCCGCCTGACACCACCGGCGCCTTGACGATTCCCCGGGGCATGGGCCTGGTCGGCGCCTTTCTGTTGATGGGGCGGCTGCCTGAGCGCTTCGACCGGCGCTTTTTCGTGGCGGCCGGTATCGCCATCGTGGTTTACGCCAACTGGCTGATGCTCGGTTATTCGCCGCTGATGGACGAGTGGCCGGTGGCCGTCGCCGGTGCGATCCAGGGCGTGGGCCTGGGCATCCTGATGCCGGCGGTGAGCAAAGTCGCGTTCAGTACGCTTGACCCGACGTTGCGCCCTGAAGGCACCGGCCTGTTCAACCTGGCCCGGGTCTACGGCAGCACGCTGGGCGTGGCGATCGTGCAGTTGTTCTTCTTCAACAACACCCAGGCGATGCACATGGCGCTGGTCAGCAACCTGACGCCGTACCGCGCCGCTGCGCATTCACTGACCTCGGCGCCGTTGCAGGCGCTGGAAGGCCTCAACGAAATGATCACCGGCCAGGCTGCGTTCATCGCCGTGATCGACCAGTTCAAGATTTTGCTGGTGGTGATGCTGGTGGTGAGCCCGCTGGTGCTGTTTCTTCGCAAGCCCGTTGCGGCCAATTAGTTTTCGTGGAGTTTGCCAAATGAAATCTTGTGCGCTGGTCCTCAACAGACATCTGCTGCAAACGAAGATCGCGGCGCTGTCGCTGCTGGTATTGCTGACGGCCTGCACCGTAGGCCCCGACTATCAAGCACCGGCGGCGAGTGCGTCGCAGCACTATGACCCACAGGCCGAGCAGCGCCTGGCCCAGGGTGCTGAGCCACGTATCGACCTGGGCAAAAAGGTCCGTGGCGACTGGTGGGCTGCCTTTGGCTCGCAGAAACTTGACCACGTGGTGCGTCGCGCCATCGACGGCAACCTCGATCTGCTGGCCGCCGATGCGACGATCCGCCAGGCCGCTTCTTCTGTGGCGGCGGCGCAGGGTGCGCTGTATCCGCAGGTCGATTTCGCGGCCGTGGCCGGTCGGCAACGGCTGCACAACGCCAAGGAGCCCGCCATTGCCAATTTCTATGCGATTGGACCGCGTGTGGGGTTCGACCTTGATGTGTTCGGCGGCAACAAGCGCCTGGTTGAACAGCAGCAAGCGTTTGCCGACCTGCAAAAGCATCGCTACGAAGCGGCGTACCTGACCCTGACCGGCAACGTCGCCAGCCAGGCGTTGCTGCTGGCCTCCGCCAACGCGCAGATACAGGCCGTGGAAAAGCTGCTGGCCAATGACGCAAGGAACCTTGAACTGGTGCGCATGGCCCACCTCAATGGCATTACAACGCAGATCGATGTGTCGCTGGCCGAGACACGACTGGCCCAGGACCGCACGCTGTTGCCGCCCCTGGCTCAGCAGCGCGATGCCGCACGCCATGCGCTGTCGATCCTGACGGGGAAGGGGCCGGCGGACTGGATCGCTCCGGACTTCGCTTTGAGCGAGTTTGTCCTGCCGTCGAACATGCCGGTGAGCCTGCCTTCGGAAATGGCCCACGACCGCCCGGATGTGCTGCAAGCCGAGGCGCAACTGCACATGGCCAGCGCGGCGGTGGGCGTGGCGACGGCGAATCTCTATCCCCACGTCACGTTGTCAGCGTCCCTGGCCCAGGCGGCTTCGGGCAATGGCGGCGCGGCGCTCTGGGGGTTCGCTGCGGGCTTGGCCGGGCCGATCTTCGATGGCGGCACGCTCAAGGCCGAACAACAGGCTGCCGTCGACGGCTACAAGGCGACGCTCGCCGGTTACCAACAGACGGTGATTACCTCGTTCGGCCAGGTCGCCGACACCTTGCAGGCGATCAACCATGACGCCGAGGAACACCTGGCCCAGACCGACGCATTGCGCGCGGCCGAAACCAGTTTGCAGTTGAACCAGCAGGCCTTCGCGCAAGGCGAGAACAGCATTCTCCAAGTCCTGGAAGCGGAGCGTGCCTATCAGCAGGCGCTGTTGGGACAGATCCGCGTGAAAACCGCGCAGTACCTAGACACCGTGCAGTTGTTCATCGCCCTGGGCGGCAACTCGGTCGGCGCCTTCGAGCAACGCGTTGCCTCGGGCGACGGGCAGAAACCTTCGTATCAATAATGGCTGCGGCCTGGAGTACTGACATGACCTATGAAGCCTTTCACGACGGGCTGCGCGATACCCGATTCCCGCTCAACCATGGGACGGCCGAGATGCCGGCGGCTGGGTTCGGTACGTTGTTTCGCGATCTCGCCACGACGACTGAAGCGGTGAAGGAAGCATTGGCTGCCGGTTTCCGCCACTTCGATTGCGCCGAGCGCTATCGCAACGAAGAACAGGTGGGTGTTGCGCTGATGGACGTGCTGGCAGCCGGCAAAGTCCGCCGCGAGGACCTGTTCATCACCACTAAACTATGGAACACCAACCACCGTCCCGAGCGCGTCGAGCCCGCGTTCGAAGCCAGTTGCCGACGCCTGCAAGTGGACTACATCGACTGCTACCTGATCCACACGCCGTTTGCCTTTCAACCCGGTGACAACCAGGACCCGAGGGACGAGCAGGGCAACGTCATCTACGACGATGGCGTGACATTGATCGAAACGTGGCGGGCGCTCGAACGGCTGGTGGATGAGGGGCGGGCGAGGTCCATCGGGGTGTCCGATATCACGCTTGAGGCGCTGAAGGCACTTGTCGCTGTCGCCCGGATAAAACCTGCCGTGGTGCAGGTCGAGGCCCACCCTTATCTGCCGGAGTGGGAGCTGCTGGAATTCTGCAAGGAACACGGGATTATCCTGCTGGCGTTTGCGCCTCTGGGGCACGGCATGGAGCCAAATGTGCTGCAAGACCCGGTGCTCACCGGCATCGCCCGGCGCTTGCAGAAAACCCCGGCCCAGGTGGCGCTGGCCTGGTCGGTGCAACGCGGGGTGGCGTTCCTGACCACCTCGGCAACGCCGAGCCATATCCGGGAAAACATCGATATCTCGACCTTGCCACTCAGGGCCATGGTTGAGATTCAGCAAGACATCACAACCCGTATACGCTTCAACTCGGTGGTTGAAACCGGTGTACCCGGATTCATTCCACGCAAAAAGTAATGCCGGACGCCAGGGCGGCCCATCACGGGACCGTCCTGTCTGCTGATCCCTTGAGGTGAAACGATGGATGTATTCCAGACCATGCGCTGCTTCGCGGCGGTCGCCCAAACCGGCAGCTTCACGGCAGCGGCCGCGTTGTTGGACACCACCACGACCAACGTTTCAAAAGCCGTTTCCAGCCTGGAAGCCAGACTGCAAACGCGGTTGATCAACCGGACCACCCGGCGCCTGGCGCTGACCGAAGCCGGTGTGCGTTATTTGCAGCGCTGCGAGCGGATACTGGAGGACATGCGCGAGGCTGAAGCGGAGGCGGGCACGGCTCAGGTCATGCCGGCCGGCCGCCTGAAAATCCACGCCATGTCGGCCATTGGCAACCATTACGTGATTGGTGCCATTGCCCGCTACAGAGAAATCCATCCTTCGGTTCTGTTTGACCTGAGCGTGACCAATCGGCTGCCGGACTTGCTGGAGGAGGGCTATGACATGTCGATTGTGCTGGCGCGAGACCTGCCCGATTCCGGGTTTGTCGCCCAGCGGCTGGGTATCACCTACAGCATTCTCTGCGCCTCGCCGGCTTACCTGAAAAAACGCGGAACGCCCGAATCGCCAGGTGATCTCGAAGGCCATGATTGCCTGCGCATCGTCAACACGGTCATGCCAGCCGAGAACTGGGTGTTTGAAGGCCCGCAAGGGATAGAAACGTTCAGCACGCCGGTGTCGCCCTTCCACGTCAACACGGCCGACGCCATGACCTTCGCGATCAAGAACGGGATGGGGATTGGCATCCAACCGATTGCTTCGGCCGTCGAGGGCCTGCGGGCGGGGACTCTGGTGCGGGTATTGCCGGAGTATCGGCTGGAGGAACTGAACCTGTTTGCGATCTATCCGTCACGCAAGTTCGTCGATGCAAAAATAAAAACCTGGGTGGAGTTTCTGAAACATTCCATTCCCGGGTTGCTGGCGGCTGATGAAAAAATTGTCGGTGCATCTGTGTAGCGATGTGGCTGGCGCAGTACGCATGGAGTGTCGACCCTCCATCGTCCGTACTGTGCTCACCCGTTCGAGCAACCGGTGCCCATCACTTGATACTCGATGGTGCGGCGTTGACCCTGGGAGTCTTCATAGGTCATGCGCGCCGGGACTGGTCCGCATTCGTTGGCGATTTCCGAGACGTCGATGACGCGTTTGATATCCAGCCTGGTGCCGTATGTGTAGGTTTCAACCGGTGCCTGGCTGCTTGCGGCAGTCGAGTGGCTGTCGTCTGCAAAGGCCTGGGTGCCGGCGGTGCCAAGCGCAAGCAAGAGTGCGATTTTCAGCAGTTTCATGATCTTTACCTCGTGGTTGGAGCGTTATTCCTGGAACGATTTTTCCCGCGTGAGTGGGTTGCGCCTGTTTGGCTTTACTCACTTGGGTAAGGCCAATGTTAGGCGTTTGGCGGGGGTGTAAAAATCGGTCGGAGAGATAAACACTGTTGCCGGGTTGATCATGAATCGAGGGGGATTTGGTGGGGAGTCGGTCTTGAGTTTTCTCCCTCCAGGTAGGTGATTTCACGGACGTGCCCACCCATTTGCATTCGACTTGACCGGTCATTTGCATCGGACTTGACCAGTATGCTTTATGGCTATGTCCGGCAGAGAGCGACCCCAAGCAGCCAGTCAAATGCGCCTAGTGACTATGGGTGATTCAGTATTGGAGTTTTAGCATCACTCGCAAGCAGCGCAACATGGTGGTAGAGACTTCCCCACAGATTTACCAGTGGCGATCCCGCTCCTCGGTATAAGTTAAATCAACAACACCACTTACAAAAGCTTAAAACATATTTGCATTTGAGATTACTATTGTTGGCAAGAAATAACCTAGCAAAAAAACTCATACTGCTTGGTTTCCAAGAGCAATCCAAAAACATTTTTTACTGCCGGCAGCTATACAGCAGTTAGTTGCTGCGCGCATTAGCTAGACTAGCTCAAAAAGCGAATTTGGAAAGTCTACATGATTTTCTCAAATTATAGCGTGTTTCGGTGTGTGAAGGCCGTCAGCCAACGGCCCCACTCACTAATCTGTCAAAAGATAAAATTAAGGGACTTGTTTATCTGAACTTATAGATGCCCCAAGGCGAGCGTAAAAGTAAGATGTCGCCAAATCGAAACGAGCAAATGAAACAGGTGGACTTTTACCGATAATCGTATTTAATCGAACTAGAGTTTTTTTCTCCAAGGCCTCTTTTCCACGCAATCTCCAAAGTAACGAGCTGTAACGGAAAAGCTGCATCAAATTCTCATGTTCACAACGCTCAGTGAATATTTTCCAAAGGATTTCATGGCAGTGGTTAAAAAGAGCATCAAATCGCTCGTTATACAAGTAATGATACAGGCGAATTAAAATGTGCTCCTCTGCAGCTGTCAGTTTAAAGTCTGTATTGGGTTTCAAAGTAACCTTGCCTAAAGCGATCATCGCACGCATTACATCATAACTATCCCCTCCCTCCTTTGCTTCTCTAACCACAGTGCGTAATTGAGTTATTTTCTCCGCGTCATCTACGGTGGCGTATGCTCTATTTAAGGCTATAGTTACAGCTACGGCTTTGGCTCCTTGCCGTCTTGCTTTATCCTCTAACTTAGAAAGCGCAGCAGTTCGCTCGGACTCACTGCCTTCAGAAGACAACTCCAGAATAATTTGCTGCGCGCTGAATGCAGAGTAACTGCCCTTATCTAGCGCTATAACTTTTTTGGAGTAATCTACGGCGTCATCGACCTCTTTTAATGATTCAGAGCAAAGAGCAAGATTCATGTAGACACTAAGCAATGTTCTTTTGTCATTAATATGAGGTAACGCAGATATGAGAATATCCTTGGCGGCAGCGGTTTTTTGATCACCATCTAGCATTCTTAGAGCTTTGGCGTATAAAAAATCTAAATAGTACTTGTCGGGCTCTGATATCTCACTCCCTAGTAAAGGAATAATATACTCAAAAAACTCACAGCCGCTACGGTAATAATCACCAGCCAATAGTGCGGCCCCGTGATGCTTGATCAGAGATACTGCGACAGTAAGTTTTCTGGAGTTGCCGAGCGCGCCAACTACTACCTTTTGAATTATCGACCGAGCATTATCTAACTCGGCTGGGATACGACCAGGACAGTTAAATTTAAGGCTGTGCGGGGGTTTGAACTCTCCTATTGACCAAGATGCTCCAAAGTATGACGCAGCCGCGTAGTCATAAAGTGATTTACGCTCCCGTTCTGTTAGCTTTGACTGTACCCACTCCCGGACAGGGCGAGTTGCAACCAGACGTTTGGGCTTATTTGCATGCGATCCTTCGAGCTGATTTATCTCGACACCCTGTATAAGACCTCGCTGCTCCAATATTTGTGCGTGGTCAAAAAAAACTGGTTTGGTTCGATCAAAATTCTTAATCTTCCCAAGCTCCTCACCTTGCGGGAATACACATAGAATCTTCAACAACAAATATGCTCTTTGCATGCCTGGTTCTTTTGACTCAGATAGCTCAAGCATCGCCCTATTCAGCGCCCCATCTGGCAGCGGCGCTTCCGAGGACAGAGAAGTAACTTCATTTAAAGAGGCAATGCGCAAGTTGCGAAGATCAGTTTCAATAAGATTAGGCAAGCCATCGGTATGCTGGTAAATCTTAAGATAATCTTCGCTTGTTAGCCCTTTATTTCCCAAGCGATGATGTTCAATAAAGCTACGAGTGTCAGCCTGATCCAAAGCTACAATCTCTAGTACATTTTCACTATCTACTGGAGGGGATTGCCTACTAAGCAGAATGATATTTAGACTAGGGCAATACGACAACATTACATCAACTAAACCATTCAGATCCTTATGTAGCTTCGCTGAATCATCAACATTGCTCGAAAAAGGAATATCTTCGAGTATTAAGTATGGATTTGATAGTTCAGAAAGGCTTTCGCATAGGGACTCGAAGCTGAACCCATACTGTGCCTTTATCCCTTCGAAAAACTTGTTTCGATCAGTGTATTCGCTTAAATCAAGCGAATAATTATGCGAATGCTCGTGCGATATTTTTTTTTGTATTGCCCACAGGAACCCTTGCTCTCCCATGCCCCATTCTGCGGCTAACCAAAGAAGTCTGTTTTTTTCAAGAGTCGAGCATGCTGCTCTTAGCTGTACAGCTCGAACGAAGAGTGCCTCTTGCGCCTCGCCTAACACCTTAGTAAGAACGCCAAGATTCACAGAAATTCCCGCGTCCTTAACTTGGAATTGATCTGTAATTTCATCTGACAGTTTCTCTACTATCCATGAGCTTTTAGATTTAACTTTGCCTCCAGCCTTAGCAGCCAACTCAAAAGTGTGAACAATCTTGTTGTTATTGTCTATAGGTAGGGAGTAATCCGCGCCGATTTTTCGCTCCCCTGCAACATCTCTAGATGCTCGCGGCAACAATGTAAGCGTAGCCGGAGCGTCGACTGCAGTATCTATGATGTTTAAGGAGTACCCGTGCTTCCTGTCTTCATTATTACTCCCAAAGTGCTCGAGACCAAACAGCGACGCGCTTTGTATAGAACGTTTTAATTGCATTCCTAAGTGGCTTTGTTGATATGCACCAGCGGCATGCATGTGGCCGTATAAATGAGCACCAAACCGACCACTTACATCAATCTCTTGATTGAAAATTTTTAGACTTTCTGGATGCAACCAATCTAAAGGGTGGTGAGTCACTAGCAGGTTAAGATTTTGCCCTTTCGCCCAGCCTGTTGCATCACCACCTGTGACCGCACTAAGTTGATAAGGATCAATGTGAAGCCTGCCCTTATGATCCTCTCCATCTAGCTGGAGCCATGTTGAATTTAAACCAACAAGGCCGACCTTCAGATCACCGGAAGAATATATGGATGTTACATCACCTGGTATTACTCCTGACGCTTCCTCTAGGAGAGGAATACCAGCGTCTTTTAACTGTGCTTTCCATTTTTCAAAATTTTCAAAATATTGAGAAAGCGTTGACCTGAAACTAGAACCATCTTTCGACCAAAATGCGTTTCTGAGCTTAGGAGTTTCCCACCAATTGTCCAATGCGAGCTTGACAGGATCTAGAGCGTTGGGCCTGACAAGATCGTGGTTTCCTGGAACACAAAAAAGATATGGTCGGAAACCAGCGTCACCGAATACTTCCCACATCTCTTGGAGGTTTTTTGTAAGCAACGCAAACTCCTCAGGATCTCCTTTTTGTGTAAGGTCTCCTGAAAAAATTACGACATCCCATTTTCCATGTTCAGATTGTAGATATCTGAAGTCATCGTAGACCTGATGTTTCACGTTTTGCCACATCCATTTATGACTTTTCATTCCAATATGCAAATCACTGAGATGAAGCCAAGAGAAACGTGAGGTCATGCTTACAAATCCTTTTCGGTTAGGCGGTGCTGGCGCAATAATATCACGCACTTATCTATGTGTCGTATTCGTCATCTGAATGACCTACGACGGTGGGTCGCCAGTGCATATTGATTACCAGAGTCTTTGGTTTGAATGAAGCACCCCGATAAGAACAACCGTGTCTGATACAGAGTCGCTGTGGCGTGTATGACCGCTTCTGGCCGATTCTGTTGAAAAAGTCGGCCATGGTTTCTACGGCAGAAAAATACGCGTTTGAGATTGAAATCTAGATTTTGAGCAGAGGATTCCGGGCTCAGATTTCGCGTAGCGGCGCGCAAAAAAGGCGTTTTCAGCGGTCAGTATGCGGGCAGTCTGGAAGGACCGACTTTTTCAACAGAATCGGCCGAACTCTGCCTGCCACGAAGGGCAGAAACGACCCTATATAGCCCCTTGACGCACGCAGCCTGCGGGGTTGCTCGTAGAAATTTTACGTAAAATTTACGGGGACTTCAGGCTGGGTATCCAATACTGCGCGGTGCTAATTTGGAACGCTATTGTCATGTCCCTCGCAGCAATTCGGCTTATCGGCTTTATCCTGGGCATTTTTTTGATAACGCTGGCCATAAGCATGGCTATTCCCATGATCACACTGGTGGCCTATGAGCGTAGCGACGATCTGTCGGCCTTTCTCTGGTCGAGTTTGATTACCTTCATCTGTGGGTTGCTGTTGATTGTGCGGGGGCGTCCGGATACTGGCCAGCTTCGCCCGAGGGATATGTACCTGCTGACTACTGGCAGTTGGGTCGTGGTGTGCACCTTCGCAGCGTTGCCGATGGTGTTCATCAGCGATATCAGCTACACCGACGCGTTCTTTGAAACGATGTCGGGTATCACAACGACGGGCTCGACTGTTCTCACCGGACTGGATACCGCATCTCCCGGCTTGTTGGTATGGCGCTCCATGCTGCATTGGTTGGGCGGCATCGGCTTTATCGGCATGGCTGTGGCGATCCTTCCGCTGTTGCGAGTAGGTGGCATGCGTCTGTTCCAGACAGAGTCCTCAGATTGGTCGGAGAAAGTGACTCCACGCTCCCATGTGGCAGCCAAGTACATTCTTTTGCTCTATCTGGGGCTTACTGGCATTGGAGCTCTGGCGCTCTGGTTCGCTGGAATGACGCCATTTGAAGCGGTCAACCACGCAATGTCGTTGATCTCTACCGGGGGGTTCTCTACGTCGGACGCCTCACTTGGGCATTGGACGCAACCAGCGATTCACTGGGTGGCAGTGGCCATCATGATTCTGGGCAGCCTGCCGTTCACCTTGTACGTCGCGACATTGAGGGGCAATCGGCGTGCGCTGATAAAGGATCACCAGGTGCGCGGGTTTATTGGGTTCTTGCTCGTCACATCGCTGGCTGTGGGTACCTGGCTGTGTTTTCAAAGCGATTACGGATGGTGGGATGCGTTTCGTATCGTGGCAGTCAATGTGACCTCGGTTGTCACGACCACCGGAATTGCGGTTGGCGATTACACGTTATGGGGCAGCTTCGCTGTCTTGCTGTCTTGCTGTCTTGCTGTTTTTCTATTTGACCTTCGTGGGTGGATGTTCTGGCTCAACTGCCGGCGGTCTCAAAATCTTCCGTTTTCAGGTGGCTGCCGCTCTACTGGTCAGTAGTTTGAAGCAGTTGATCCATCCTCGAGCCGTGATTCAGAAGAAGTACAACGGCCATCCCATTGATGAGGAGATCGTGCGCTCGCTTTTGACCTTCTCGTTTTTCTTCACCATCACCATTGCCGCCATCGCCTTGGGCTTGGCACTTATTGGCCTTGATTGGATAACCGCGTTGAGCGGTGCCGCTACGGCGGTGTGTAACGTCGGGCCGGGGCTTGGCACGATCATCGGGCCGGCCGGTAATTTCTCATCATTACCAGATGCCGCCAAATGGCTGCTCACCGTTGGAATGCTTCTAGGAAGGTTGGAAATCCTGACGGTATTGGTACTCGTAACTCCAGTTTTCTGGAGATATTGACCCAGCTAGTCGAGGGCAGAGACTACAAGAGCGTACTTCTATAGAGAGATTAGTAGTTGTTTGGGTTGCCGCTGTTGGCTGATGACTGGCCTTGTCGAGAGGTAGCTTCTGGCCGTTCTCTCCCGGTCACGGCCAAGAAGCAACCGGCTCAAACCCGATGCAATGGGTGGTCAGAACGAATCCAAATGCCTGCTCAGTTCGAATGCAAACGCCTGATCAAGTGCAGTGCAATTTCGCCCCCCAGCAAATCAGGAACTCTGCCGATCAATATCGCGCCGCAGAACAACAGCGGTGGTGATGTCTTCAACGTAATCGTGACTGGCGACGGCATCCCTGACCCGGTTCAGGTCATCGATGGTTCGCGATTCGATTTCGATGACCAGGTCGAGCTGGCCACTGACCGAGGACACGCGACGGACCTGCGAGTTTTGCGCAAGTAGATCCAGCAGGCCCATTGCAGGCGTGCGCTTGAGGCAGACCAGCAGGATTGCGCGAATCACGTTGGCGTCGATTTCACCGATATCCGCCCGGTAGCCCCTGATCACGCCATTGCGTTCAAGGTTGATGACCCGTTCGCTGGTAGCGCTTCTTGAGAGCCCGATTCTCGCTGCCAGGGCCTTCAGGGCAATCCGGGCTTCCTTGGAAAGAATTTCGAGTATTTCGCGATCTTTCGTGTCCAGGTCGCGCATCAGAACTCCCTAATTTTGCTGCCGAAATTGTGCCGGTCGATTCCGGCAATATGCAGGCGCAAGCCGACCGTATACCTACTGCCGTCCTGGGCGTTGCGTGCCAAGCTATCTGAAAAAAATGGCTTGGAAAACAACTACCATGACAAATCTTTCCCATCCCGCTCCCCAGTTCTCGACCGGGGATGCCGAAAAACTCAGTGAGCAGCTTTTCAACGTTGTCGGTACGGCCACGCCGCTGGATGGCGAGCGCGACCGCAACTACCGGCTGAATACCGGAACCGATGCGGGATGGATTCTCAAGGTCGTCAACTCGACCGAACCGCGCGTTGAGAGCGAGTTTCAGACGGCCATTCTCAGCCATCTCGCCACTCACAATCCCGAGCTTACCGTGCCTTCTCTGAAGAAAAGCCTGGCGGGTGAATATCTGGCCTCGGCCGTAGCGCACACCGGCGAAACCCATGCGGTCCGCCTGGTGAGCTGGTTGCAGGGAACACCGCTTGCCGAGGTCGAGCGTACGTTCGAATTGATGCGCAGCCTTGGCCAATCGTTCGGTGAGATCGACCGTGCACTTCAGGGCTTCATCCATCCGGGCGCGGTGCGTGATCTCGACTGGGATTTGCGTCACGCCGCACGTTCGCGATCACGCCTGCACTTCGTCACAGATCCTGGCAGAAGGGCCATCCTGGAGCGCTTCATTGAGAACTTCGAACAAAGCGTCCAACCGAAGCTTCCGCGTCTGCGTGCGCAAGTCATTCACAATGACGGCAATGACTGGAACATCCTCGTCGATTCCCGCAATCATCAGAACGTCTCGGGCGTCATCGATTTTGGCGATGCGGTCCATACGATCCTGATTGCCGAAGTCGCCATTACCTGCGCCTATTCCATTCTCGACATGGAAGACCCGATCGGCGCTGCCGCCGCCCTCACGGCCGGTTTCCATGAGAAGTACCCTCTGCAACTGGAGGAGCTTGACGTCCTCTTCAATCTCATTGCGATGCGCCTGGTCACCAGCGTTACCTTGTCGGCCTCGCGATGCGACCGTACGCAAGACAATCCCTACCTTGGCATCAGCGAAGCGCCGGCCTGGCGCCTTCTGGAGCGGATGGATCGCATGAACCCCCGACTGGCGACGGCGATCCTGCGCAAAGCCTGTGGTTTTGATGCGATCGAAGGCGCGGGTGCGGTGCGCCGCTGGGTGGCTGAAAACAGCAAGTCCTTCGCCGATATCGTGCGTCCATCGGCTGCGACCATGAACAAGGCCATTGCCCCGTTCGGCGACGCTTCGCATGTGATGACCATCGCTTCAGCCGAGCAGCGTCCGGCGCAGGCGACGAAGTGGTGGAGTGATTTTTCTGCCGAGCACAAGGTACCGCTCGGCATCGGGCCATGGGGCGAGGAAAGGACCATCTACACCGACACGGCGTTTGAGTCGCGATTCATCGAAGGGCAGCGTCGGATCATTCACGTCGGTGTCGACTTGATCATGCCCGCAGGGACGCCGCTCTATACGCCTGTTGCCGGTGTGGTGCAGAGCGTCGAGGTCGAGCATGAGCCGCTGGGTTATGGCGGTTTGATCATGCTCAAGCACTCGCCTGAAGGTTGCCCGCCATTCCTGACGCTGTGGGGGCACATGGCGCATGAAGCCCTGGCGCGGCTCAAGCCCGGTGACCGCCTGGAAGCTGGCGCGCTGGTGGGATACATGGGGGCGGATACGGAAAATGGCGGGTGGATCCCCCATGTGCATTTTCAGATGTCCACCGACACCGGGTTGAAAGCGGGCGAGTTCATCGGTGTGGGTGAGCGGGCTTATCTTGAGGTATGGGCGGACCTGTTCCCCGATGCATCGACCCTCGCGGGGATTCCTGCGGAAACCTACAGCCAGGACGGACGCACCAAGGCCGAGCTTGTGGCCAAGCGCAAGGAGCTGTTACTGCCAAACCTGTCGATTTCCTATTCGGACCCGATCAAGTTCGTTCGCGGTGACGGGGTCTGGTTGATCGATAACTTTGGCAGGGCGTATCTGGACTGTTTCAATAACGTGTGCCATCTCGGCCACTCTCATCCGGATGTGGTGCAAGCACTTTCGCGGCAGGCTGCACGCCTGAACACCAACACGCGTTACCTGCACGACAATATCGTCGAGTATGCAGAGCGGCTCACCGCCACTTTGCCTGAAGGTCTGGCGGTGGCTTCCTTCGGTTGTTCGGGCAGTGAAGCAAACAGCCTCATGCTGCGTATGGCGCGCAATCACACCGGGCGTAACGATGCGATCGTGCTGGATTGGGCTTACCACGGCACGACACAGGAACTGATTGACCTCAGCCCTTACAAATACAAGCGTAAAGCCGGTAAAGGGCGCGCAGACCATGTGTTCGAGGCGGCCGTCCCGGATGCCTACCGTGGCATGGATCAGTGGGCGTTCGAGGAACTTGGCAAGCGTTACGCCGAGAGCGTGGCGGATCAGATCGAGCTCATGCGCAAGCAGGGCAGAGCTCCGGCGTTCTTCCTGGCGGAGTCCATTCCAAGTGTCGCCGGGCAACTGTTCTTCCCGGAAAACTACTTGAAAGAAGTCTATGCGATGGTCCGTGCTGAGGGCGGCCTTTGCCTGGCTGACGAAGTCCAGGTCGGCTTTGGTCGTGTCGGCAGCCACTGGTGGGCTTTTGAAACCCAGGGTGTCGTTCCCGATGCCGTGTCCATGGGCAAACCCATTGGCAATGGCCATCCCATGTCGGCAGTGGTGACCACGCGGGAAATTGCCGACAGCTTCAACAATGGCATGGAGTACTTCAATACCTTCGCCGGCAGTCCGGTTTCATGTGCTGTAGGGCTCTCGGTACTCGATGTGATCGAGCGCGATAACCTGAAACTCAACGCACTGACCATTGGCAACTATTTGCTCGACGGCTTTCGCAAGTTGCAGCAGCGCTACGAGGCAATTGGCGATGTGCGCGGGCAGGGTCTGTTTCTCGGGATAGAACTTGTCACGGATCGCAAAACGAAAGTTCCAGCCACGGAGTTGGCCAGGAAAGTAGCCGATGCTGCCAGGGAGCGAGGCATTTTGATCGGTACTGAAGGGCCACACGACAATGTCCTGAAAATGCGCCCGTCGATGATATTCAGTCAGGCAAATGCTGATTTTCTGCTCGAGGTCCTGGACGAAAGTTTCAAGGCCGCACTCCGCTAACCAGCTTGGACGATGTGACTGCCCGACATAGTGTCGGCCAACTCCGGCAATGTGTCAGGCAGGCTGACACCTTGCCGGGTGCTTTCCAGAAGTGCCTATGCAAGACTTTTCATGAAGGCCGGCTGAATAACTCCAAGAAAATAAAAAACAATTCTTCCAAGGTGCCATCCAATGCTAACCAAAAAGCTCAAGGGTTTGATTGTCGCTTCTACCGTGGCGGCAGCGGCGCTACTTTCCACTTCGGCTGTTCACGCTGATGATTTGAAGTCGATTCAGGATTCCCAGGAAATCCGCATCGCGATGAGCGGTCAATACTCTCCCTTCAGCTTTGCCAACGAGCAGAATCAGATTGTTGGATTCGACGCGTCCATCAGCGAGGCATTGGCTGAGCGGATGGGGGTAAAAGTGAAGATCATTACCACGCCATTCGACGGGATAATTGCAGGTCTTCTCGCGAAAAAATATGACGCCATTATCGCTTCCATGACCATTACCCCGGAACGGCAGAAGGCAGTGGATTTTGTGGGGCCCTATTACCATGCCGGCCGCACGATCGTAGTGAAGGAAGATTCTTCGATCAAAAGCCTCGATGATCTTAAAGAGGTGATTGTCGGCGTGACCCTCGGCGACGCCCACGATAAATGGGCCAGGGCCCGCGGCAACCTGAAGGTCAGAACCTACAAGGGGCTTCCGGAAATGCTGGTCGATCTGGAGGCCGGTCGTATCGACGCGATTGTGATGGACAGTGTTCCGGTGTTGGTCGCCGTCAAGGAAACCGGGCAGAAAGTGCGCATCATTACTCCGCCGGATAGCGATGGTGCTCTTGAGGGAATGGGTATTGCGTTGCGCAAAAATAACCCTGAACTCAAGGCGACGATGCAGAAGGCTCTTGAAGACATGCTCGCCGACGGCACCTACGAAAAGATCTCGATGAAGTGGATTGGCAACGATATCCGCTGATTCGTATTTAGCATGGCTCGACTTATCGTCGAGCCAGCCAATCAGACTTTTCCGAGCGTGCTCATGGATCTGACTCTCATACAACGCACATTCCCGTTTTTCCTGGAGGCGGCCTGGATTACGGTGCAGATCTCTGTACTTGCTCTTCTGCTTGGTTTTCTGGTCGCAATCGTGCTGGTGGCTGCCCGGTTGTCCACTGTTCTTGCCTTTCGATGCCTTGCAAGACTCTACATCAGCGTTTTTCGCGGCACTCCCTGCCTGGTTCAACTGTTCATCATTTACTTTGGTGGACCGCAGATCGGACTTGAGCTGGAGCCGTTTGCGGCAGGCGTCATCGGCTTGGGCCTGAACATCGCCGCCTACATGGCCGAGTCCATTCGTGGCGCTATCATCAACGTTGACCTTGGCCAGGAAGAAGCGGCACGTTCAATTGGTTTCGGGCGAGGCCAAACCTTGTGGTTCATCACGCTGCCACAAGCTGCAAAACTGATGATAAGACCGCTGGGAGTGAATGCTGTCGCTCTTATCAAAGGTTCTGCATTGGTGTCGACGATCTCTGTTGTTGAACTTTCATATACAGCGCAACGCTTTATCAGTTCAACGTACAAACCTTTTGAGATTTTCATGGTGTCTGCACTGCTTTACATCGTGATGGTCTACTCGGTCAGATTTATTGTCGACTATCTCGATAATCGCTTCGCGGCAAGGTGAGAGCATTCATATGCAAAGCCTGGATCTTAGTATAGTTACACCTTATTCCGAGCTGCTTGCGACCGGTCTTTGGTGGACGGTCGTGATGTTTGTAAGTTCCAGCGTATTGAGTTTGATGGCCGGGATAGCTTTTGCACTCATCGTTCTTTATGCGCCCAAGGTGTTGGCGCTGCCCGTGCGTTTTATGACCTGGTTACTGATGGGCACTCCACTGCTTCTGCAGTTGTACGTGATTTATTATGGTCTTGTGCAAGTGGGCATCGATATTCCTGCACTGGTGGCTGGCATCATAGGCCTGAGTTTGCACTTTGCCGTCTACAACGCCGACGTCATTCGTGCCGGCGTGGTGTCGGTAGACCCGGGGCAAATCGAAGGTGCCCGTTCCATTGGCCTCAGCCGTGGACAGACCCAGCGTTACATCATCGTGCCGCAGGCGCTGCGCAGGACTATTGCGCCACTGGGAAACAACCTGATTGTCCTGTTGAAGGACACCTCCCTGGTTTCCATCATCGGTATTGCCGAGTTGGTGTACAGCGCGCAACTTGCCGTGAGCGAGACCTATAGCCCGTTTGAGTTTTATCTGACTGTTGCGGTTATTTACTATGCAGCCAATCTTGTTCTGGAAGGCGGCCTGCATCTCCTCGAAAACAAGGTAGAGATGTCACGATGATCAGCAAGGCATTCATGGTTGAGGTGAAGGGCGCTCGCAAGGCTTACGGAGCACTTGAAGTACTCAAGGGCATCGATCTTTCCATCTCTCGCGGACAAATCATCGCCATCATCGGCCCGAGCGGTTCTGGCAAAAGCACGCTCCTGCGCTCAATCAATCATCTGGAAGTGCTCGACGATGGCGAGATCTGGCTAGAGGGCGAACAAGTCAACCGGCCATTGAAAGGTCGTGCGTTTGAGCAGCATATAAACGCTGTGCGTCAGCAGATGGGCATGGTGTTCCAACACTTCAATCTATTTCCGCATTTGACCGTGTGTGAAAACATTGCGCTTGGCCCGATAAAACTCAAGGGCGTTACGAAAAAAGCCTCTCGTGAGTTGGCAATGGAATACTTGTCGAAAGTTGGATTGGCCAACAAAATCGATGAGTATCCTTCTCGCTTGTCGGGCGGGCAGAAGCAACGCGTTGCCATAGCACGAGCACTGGCGATGCAGCCAAAAGTCATGCTGTTCGATGAGGCTACATCGGCACTGGACCCTGAGCTTGTCGAAGAGGTCAACCTGGTCATGAAGCAACTCGCTGCGGAGCATATGACAATGTTGATCGTCACTCATGAAATGCGCTTTGCAGGCGAAGTTGCAGACCGGATTGTCTTCATGGACGGCGGGGTTGTAGTCGAGGAGGGGGCACCGCAAGAGATCCTGCAAAACCCCGTCCATGAACGAACCCGGTCATTCTTGAAAAAGCATTTGCACGATAGATAAGGTGCGATTTAACCGCTCTACGGTCCTGGTGAATGGTCGTGAATTAGACTAAACCCGGGTATCGAATGGCGGGAGTGACAAGCGTGGCGGGATTTCGATGGACTCGATAATCACGGCAGCCGCCCAGGCGCTGGCAGCGGGTAATCCGCTGGGCGCACTGGACCGTGTGGCCTTGCGCGACGACGCACCGGCGCTGGCCCTGCGCGGTATCGCCATGGCGCAACTGGGCGATCTGGTGCGGGCCCGGGCGCTGGTCAAGCGCGCGCAACGGGCCTTTGCACCCAGGGAAGTGCTGGCCCGGGCGCGCTGTGTGGTGGCCGAGGCCGAAATCGCCCTGGCTTCGCGGGAACTCGGCTGGCCGGTCAAGGCGCTCGAAACGGCGCGGGTCACCCTTGAGCAGCACGGAGACCGGGTCAATGCCGCCCATGCGCGGTATCTGCAAATCCGCCGTTTGCTGCTGATCGGCCAGCTCGACGAGGCGCAGCAACTGCTGGCCGAACTCGACCCCGGCCCATTGCCGCCGGCCTTGCGCGCAATTCATGAACTGGTGCTGGCGGGGATCGCCATTCGGCGCCTGCAATCGCACGCGGCACGGGATGCGTTGACCAGGGCCCGACAGGCGGCCGGTCAAACGGGAATTGCCGCGCTGATGGCCGAGGTCGAACACGCTGCGCATTTGCTCGATACCCCTGCGGCACGCCTGATTGCCCGAGGGGAAGTACGGCCGCTGTTGCTCGATGAAGTTGAAGCGTTGCTCAGCTCAACGTCGCTGGTGGTGGATGCCTGCCGCTACGCCGTACGTGGCTGTGGCATGTCGGTGTCGCTCGCGACGCGGCCGATCCTGTTCATGCTTGCCCGCGCATTGGCCGAAGCGTGGCCCGCCGATGTCGCACGGGAAACGCTGATCGCCCGGGCGTTCCGCTTGAAGCTCGCGGATGAATCCCATCGCGCCCGGCTTCGCGTGGAAATCGGCAGGCTGCGTCAAGCACTCAAGCCCTTGGCCGGCATCACCGCGACGGCTCGCGGTTATGCGCTGCAATCGCCGGTGTGTACGGATGTGGTGACACTGGCGCAACCGGTCGAGGAAAGATTTGCCGCGGTATTTGCTTGCCTCGCCGATGGCGAGTCGTGGTCGAGCTCCGCCCTGGCCTTGGCGCTGGGCACCAGCCAGCGCACGGTGCAACGGGCGCTCGATACACTGGCGGAACAGGGCAAGGTGCAGTGGTTTGGCCGTGGTCGCGCGCGGCGCTGGATGACACCGCCGGTGCCGGGATTCGCGACGACCTTGTTACTCCCGGCGCCGCTGCCCGGTGGCTAGGATGAACGCCACCAACCCCCATGAGGAATGCCGGAATGAAACACGCAAGCGCTGAAATCATTCGTGAATATGGCCCGTTTGCCGATGTCGACCATGTGTGCGGCGTCACCTGGGACGGCGAAAAGGTCTGGTTCGCCTGCAACAACAAAATCAACGCCCTGGACCCGCAAAGCGGCAAGGTGCTGAGCTCCATCGATGTCGCCGCCCATGCCGGCACGGCGTTCGATGGCGAGCACCTGTTCCAGATCGCCGAAGACCGCATCCACAAAATTGACCCCCGCAGCGGCCGCATCCTCTCGACGATTCCTGCCCCCGGCGCAGGCACCGATTCGGGCCTGACCTGGGCCGAAGGGACGTTGTGGGTGGGCCAGTACCGCGAACGCAAGATCCACCAGATCGACCCCGAGACCGGCAAGATCCTGCGCACCATCGAATCCAACCGTTTCGTCACCGGTGTGACCTGGGTGCAAGGTTCGCTGTGGCATGGCACCTGGGAGGGCGACGAGAGTGAACTGCGGCGCATCGACTCGCAAACCGGTGAAGTACTGGAGAGCCTCAAGATGCCGGAAGGCGTTGGCGTGTCGGGACTGGAGTCCGATGGCGGCGAGCGGTTGTTCTGCGGTGGCGGCGATAGCGGCAAGGTAAGGGTAGTGCGCCGGCCTTCGTGATGCGTTGCAGCAAGGTCACCCGGTACAACCTGTGTGGGAGGGTGTACGCAGATTTCGCATTCGACGCAGATCAACTTTGGGAGTGTCAGGCGCCATAAATATTGAATGTGCCTCAGTCGGTTTGTGGATGCTGATCGCTGATGTTGTGCCAATCCGCTTTCGAGCCGACATTCACATGTTTTTGCTTGCGGGGGCGTAGCGGCGTATCCAGGGTACCGAGGGCAATCGAAACCCACTCGGAAAACGCTCCTGTCGAGTCAGTCCAGAACAGCGAAGATCCGCAACGGCAACAGAACTGCCGCGTGACGCCTTTGGAGGATTCATACGCCATCAGCGAATCAGCGCCGGTCATGATCGATAGCGCCGAGGCGGGCGCGCTCGCGTAGGTCGCAAACGCAGCCCCATGGCTCTTTCGGCATTGCCTGCAATGGCAATGGGTGACGGCTTTCAGCTCGGTCGACAAACCATATTTGATGGCGCCGCAGAGGCAACTGCCCCGGTGAAACTCATCCATGTAACGTCATCTCCTTGTCGATAGTATTTTTGTTTCCTGCCGGGTTTTCTGCTGGTCGAAATCGGTCTAAAAGCCCGGTTGGCAATCGTGTGTGTTTTGCTATTCTCAAACCTGTAGGTGAAGACGCAGACTGATGCGCAAAAGGATAGCAAGGAGACGTGGGGCGCGTTCCGAAGGGTACACGGTTAGAAAGATCCCCGCGCTGGGATCCAGCCCTTATGCCGTGTGAAGCAGAAGAGTTCCATTACGGTTTCACGACTCTTCTGTGGGAGGCCTGATAAACCTTGTAAGCCGGAGACCAGCACCGGCCACCTACTTGTTACATTCACCCACAAAGCCCGCTCAGAGCGGGCTTTTTAATGCCCGCAAGGTGGGGCCGGTCAGCGGCTCAAGGCGCGCCAAACAGCATCGTCCAGTAAACACCTTCGTCGCTGCGCGCATTGGCGGCGTAAGCGGCACCGACCTGGGTGAACATCGGGTTCATCAGGTTGGCGCAATGCCCGGGGCTGGCGAGCCAGCCGGCCATGGCCTTGCTCGGTGAGCCTTGTCCTGCGGCGATGTTTTCACCGATCTGCCGGCCACGGTAACCGGCGGCCCTGGCGCGGTCGGAGGGCATGTCGCCGTCGCGGTCCTGGTGGGCGAAATAGTTGCCGTAGGCCATATCCTTGCTGTGGCTTTGTGCTGCGGAACCTAAGGCCGCACTCCAGGACAGCGGCCGCGCGGCGGAAAAACGCTGGCGACCGCACAGTCGCGGTTTGCCCCGGGCCGCGTTGACCTGTGCCAGCAACGCCTGAGCGGCGCTGCGTGGATCGCCGGTCCGTCCATCGAGTACCGGCTTGGCGAGTACCACTTGCCACTCGCTCCCGGCGCGGCTGACACCGATGTCGGCGTATTGATTGTCGAGTAGTGCGGCGCAGTGCTCATCCTGGAACATATCGAACGCTTCTTCGGCATCCCGTGCACCCACCACGCGGATCGACCGCACCATGGTGGCCTGATAGCCGGAAGCCTTTAACCGGTCCCGCAACCCTCCGCCATAACCAACGGGCAGGGCCAGGTTCGATTTGAGCGTCAGGGGTGATAAGCGTTGCGCCGGTCGTCGGTCGCAGCGTTGCGGATGGGCGCGATAGTCGTTGATGGCGTCGACCAGTTGTCGTTGCCCATCGGCGTGGGCAGGGCTGGCGAAAACGGGGAGCAGGGAAAACAGGCACAGCGAAGAAAAGCGCAAGGCAACGACGGTTTGGCGCATGGACGGACAACTCGGATGAGATGACGACGATAGGAGAGGAAAAAACGCTGGGGTATGACCGGGGTCTGGAGACAAGGTTCACGGCGCAGGCATGTCTATTTGCGGGCGAAGCCATGAGTCCGACGAAGGGTGTCGGCGGGTCTGTATGATGAGACTTTTTGCCCCGGACAAGGATCAATCCATGAGTTTGAGCAAACGCGATCAGGCGCATATCGAACGGCGCCTGGTCGCCACCCTGACCGAAGCGTGCGAGATGGCCAAAGCGGAAATCGTCGGGTTCCAGTGGCTGACTCATGTCGTCGACTACGCTCGGTTTCCGGCCAGCCTCAAGGTGATCTGGGTCTTCGATACGCAGGTTGACAGGGAGCAGGCGTTGACCAAGGGACAGGGCGATCGCATGGTTGAATTCACCGCCATGGCCTTGGCTGAGGCGCAGGTTCAACTCGGCCCGGTGGCGGCCCATGTACTTTTCGATTCTGAAGAAGCCTGCCAGCGGGACAACGCCGGAAACTGGCAGCAACGGCTGTCACGCAAGCACTAGGCTGGCTGATCGGTACTGGCTGAAGCCGCCTTTGTCGCGACGTCCGGGGTTTCGCTCGGCCGCAGCCTGAAGCGACAGACATGCCCGCCACGCACCATGCATTCGCTGTGCTCGACTTCACCGCCGCCCAGCGCGCCGATCAAGGCCAGGTCCAGTTCGCAGACCACCGGATGCTCGGCGGCCAGGCGATGGAACACGCAGTTGTGCGCGACGATTTCCGGGCTGTCGCCTGAGCGAAAAAACACTTCGGCCTCGTAGCCCGCCTGGTTCATGTGCTGGACGATTCTGGCTTCGTCCACGACCTGTTGCTCACGGTCCAGCGCCAGTTTGCGGCCCATGCTGCGCATCAGCGAGGCCAGGGCCTGGGGGCCGATGATGGCGGCGACTTCATCGATCAATACGCTGGCCAGCAGCTGATAGTGGCGAGGGAACTGCTCCCGCGCGTGGTCGGTGAGCCGATACAGCTGCTCCGGACGGCGCCCCGTCGGCCGGGTGTCGCCGCGCAGCACCAGACCATCACGCTCCAGCGCCGCCAGGTGTTGGCGAATCGCGGTGCGCGTGACCGCCAGATGCTCAGCCAACTCGTCAATGCTCATGCCGCCAGCATGATGCAGCAGCGCATTGAGCAAGTCTTGCTGTGTTCGGCCCAGTCCTTCCAGCATGGGAAACCCTCGCGCGATATCAGAATTTGTCCGGGAATTGCTTGACCAGCGCACCGGTCAACGCATCGGCCAAGGCCAGGATGTGCGTGCGCATCATCGCCCAGGTACGGGCTTCGCCGGCGTAATCGTGGGCGGCAAACTCATCGATCTGGGCGATGTGGTGACCGCCATGGGCGGACAACATGTTGACCAGTGTGGCTTCAGGCAGATTGGGGTTGGCGCCGGCCAGGAATGCCGCAATCGCCTTGGCATTGCTGGTCAGATCGGTGACGGCGGCCTGCTTGCCCTTGGTGTCCTTGGCCACCGTGGCGTCGCTGTAGTGTTTCACCGCGCCCCAATGACCGGCAAGCAGCTTGAGCAGTTGATCCGCCGCGGGCTGGCCGTAGAGCGGGGCGATGCTGTTGGCGATTTTGGTGGCGTTGTCGACCACCTGGTCCGCCGCAACTTTGGCTTGCTTCTGGTCCGCGGATTGATTGGCCAGCGCGTAGTTTCTGATCCAGAAAATGTGTTCGACCCAAAGGTCACGCTCGGCCAGGCGCGTAGTCAGCGCGGGGCTATCGGCAGCGGCGGGTGAAGCGGTGGGAGTCTGGCTCCAGACCGGTTGTGCACAGAAAGCCAGCAGGAGCAAAGCCAGGGTTTTGATATTCATGACGGCACCCTCTGAGAGTGGGAACGTTCGACAGTATCAATATAGGCATAAAAATATGTTTTTATTGGCCCAAAGAAAACTCTCGGACCAATGGTCATGGCCGGCTACCGAAAGTGACTTTGCTCTTTGTGGCGAGGGGGCTTGCCCCCGTAGGGCTACGAAGTAGTCCTCATCCAGACGATACGGTATCTCAGGCAAACCTCATGTCGTTGTTTTGCGACCGCTTCGCGCTCGAACGGGGGCAAGCCCCCTCGCCACAAGGATGGATATTGCCGCTACAAGCCTTCCCTCAGTGCTTCGAGGTAATCAGGGCTTTCGCTGATCGAGTTATGCCCCGTCCCCGGTATGACCTGCAACGACGCCACGCCTTTGGCGAAGTGCGTATACAAACGCTCGGTGCTCGGGCGCGCAATCACCTCGTCATGCTCGGCCGCGATCAATAATGTCGGCACCGTGATACGGGCGGCGTAGCGCCAGGACTGGAATTTGTCCTTCAACAACCAGCGCACCGGAAACCAACGAAACTGACGGGCGGCCAGCCCTTCGAGGCTGTTGTAGGGCGTGATCAGCACCAGCCGTGCGGCCGGGCGCTGGCTGGCAAGGCGTACGGCAACCCCGGAACCCAGGCTGCGTCCGACCACCGCCACATGCGCATGGCTGGCATACACCGTGTCGAACAACGTGATGGCATCGCGGGCAATGGCCTCTTCGGAAGGCGAGCCGGAACTCCCGCCGTAGCCACGGTAATGCAGCAGATACAGCGCGTAGTCAGGGAACGCCTGGGAGAACACGGGCAAGTTGCGCGAGGCGTCTTCGGCATTGCCGCCAAAATAAATCAGCGCGTTGGGCCCCTCGTGAGGACGGACAGTGACCAGCACCTGGGCGTCGGCGACCGGCAGGGTGAGCAGCGTTGCGGCTGTCCCGACGGCGCGCGGTTGCGGGTAATAGATCAGCGCCCGTTGAAACACGAACAGCGCGACGCACAGCACCAGGTACAGCGCAGCGACGATGACGACGAGTAACACCAGGGTGCGTGACATTCGACTAACGTTAGTGGGCGGCATGATTGCTCGGGGTTTGAAAGTGGCTAGCGCAAGGCTTTCTGAGTCTAGTCAATCGACCCTTGGCGCGGGTTGTCCGGACTGTTGACGCACGGGCCGAACCCGAATGACTGGTGAGAAGCGTTTTATGAGCCATCCTGAGGGTTACACCCGTAGAGAAATACTCACGCTGGCTGCCGGTGCTTCGGCGGTCTTCACGTTCGGTCCGGTGGGGGCACAACCTGCGCCACCGACGGGAACAGGAGGCAAGACCATGCAGACTCGCGCCATTCCTTCCAGCAACGAGCCCTTGCCGATCGTAGGCTTGGGCACTTATCGCGGATTCGACGTCGAGCCTTCGCAACCGGCCTACAAGGACTTGCCCGCGGTACTGGATGCGTTGTTCGACAAGGGTGGCACGTTGATCGACAGCTCGCCGATGTACGGTCGCGCCGAACATTCCATCGGCGAACTGCTGTCGATTCATGAGCCACGCTCGCCGGCGTTCCTGGCCACCAAGGTGTGGACCCGGGGTCGCGAAGAGGGCATCGCGCAGATGGAGCAATCTTTCGCTCTGTTGCAGACCGACCGGATCGACCTGATGCAGATCCACAACTTGCTGGACTGGCAGACGCACCTGCCGACCCTGCGCCACTGGAAGGAAAAAGGGCGCATTCGCTACATCGGCATCAGCCATTACACCGCATCGGCCTATGAAGAAGTGGAGGCGGTACTCAAGGCCGAGCCACTGGATTTCTTGCAGATCAACTACGCGCTGGATGATCGCGGCGTCGAGAAACGCTTGCTGCCGTTGTGCCGCGAGCGGGGCGTGGCGGTGATCTGCAATCGGCCGTTTGGCGGTGGCGGCCTGCTGGCCAAACTCAAAGACAAACCGCTGCCAGGCTGGGCGGCGCAAGTCGGGGTCAAGAGCTGGCCACAACTGGCGCTGAAATTCCTGCTGTCGCATTCAGCGGTGACCTGCGTGATTCCGGGCACCGGCAACCCGCGCTACATGGCGGAAAACGCCAGGGCCGGTTTCGGCCCGATGCTGACCGATGCCCAGCGTCACCAGCTGATTGCACTGGTGGGCGAGTGACTCACCCGGCGCAGGCTTGAATTACCGAACCTCTCCTATACTGTCTCGCGTCCATGCCGTTGAAAGCGCATTCGGTGCCCTGACGGCGTCCCTGTCCATCACTGCAAGGAGATCGAACATGGCTATCCGTATTGGCGACGAAGCACCGGATTTCACCGCTGAAACCACCGAAGGCACGCTCAATTTTCACCAATGGGTCGGCGATGGCTGGGCCATCCTGTTTTCCCACCCCAAGGACTTCACCCCGGTGTGCACCACCGAACTGGGTTACCTGGCCAAACTCAAGCCGGAATTCGACAAGCGCAACACCAAGGTCCTCGGCCTCAGCGTCGACCCGGTCAGTGACCACAACCGTTGGGTCGGTGACATCGCCGAGACCCAGGGCTGCGCGGTCAACTATCCGCTGATCGGCGACGAAAACCTGGTGGTGGCCAAGCTCTACGACATGATCCACCCCAATGCCAGCGGCGGCGCACGCACGGCGGTGGACAACGCCACGGTGCGTTCGGTGTTCATCGTCGGCCCGGACAAGAAGGTCAAGGCCATGCTGATCTACCCGATGAGCGCCGGGCGCAATTTCGATGAAGTGCTGCGCCTGCTCGATTCCCTGCAACTGAACGCCAAGCACACTGTTGCCACGCCGGTGAACTGGCGGCCGGGTGAGGATGTGATCATTCCGACTTCGGTGTCTGACGAAGATGCGAAGAAGAAATACCCGGATGGCTTCAAGACCCTGAAGCCGTATCTGCGGACGGTGGCGCAACCGAAGTAACCTCGGCAGCCCTGAAATCGCCTTCGCGAGCAGGCTCCCACAGGTACCTGAGTCGTTCACAGATATGTGCTTCGACTCGGACCTTGTGGGAGCGGGCTTGCCCGCGATGGGGCCGGCCCTGTTGACTCCTCAAACCAGATACTTTTTAAACCACCCCAACGTCCGCTCCCACGCCAGCTTGGCCGCCGCCTCGTCATAACGCGGCGTCGAGTCGTTGTGGAAGCCATGGTTGCAGCCCGGGTAAATGTAGGCCTCATAGGTCTTGCCCCCGGCCTTCAACGCCTTCTCATAGGCGGGCCAGCCTTCGTTGATCCGCGTATCCAGTTCGCCGTAGTGCAGCATCACCGGGGCCTTGATCCGGGGCACTTCCTCGGCCGTCGGCTGACGGCCATAAAACGACACGGCGGCACCCAGTTCCGGGTAGGCCACGGCCGCGGCGTTGGTCACGCCACCGCCGTAGCAGAACCCGGTGATGCCGACTTTTCCCGTGGCGGCCGGGTGTTTCATCATCCACTCGACGGCGGCGAAAAAGTCGTTCATCAGCTTTTCCGGGTCGACCGTGGCCTGGAGTTCGCGGCCTTTGTCGTCATTGCCGGGATAACCGCCGACCGAACTCAGGCCGTCCGGGGCGAGGGCGATGAAGCCGGCCTTGGCCACACGCCGCGCCACGTCTTCGATGTAGGGGTTGAGCCCACGGTTCTCGTGCACGACCACCACCGCCGGCACTTTGCCGCTGGCCTTGGCCGGACGCACCAGGTAACCGCGAACCTCGCCGTGGCCCTTGGGCGACGGGTAGGTGACGTATTCGGCAAGGATGTCCGGATCGGTGAACTCGACCTGCTCGGCCAGTGCATAGTTGGGGCTTAGTGCAGTGAGCAGGGCGCCAGCGGTCAAACCGCCGAAGGTAAACAACGCCGCACGGTCGAGAAACTCCCGGCGGTTGATCTTGCCGTGGGCGTAGTAGTCGTACAGTTCCAGCAGTTCGGGGGCGAAGTCTTTTGCGGTTAGACGGGTCATCGGTGCGCTTCCTCATATAAGGTTGAACACGGCCCCTGTGGGAGCGGGCCTGTGGCGAGGGGGCTTGCCCCCGTTGGACTGCGCAGCAGTCCCATTTTTCGGGGGCCGCTTCGCGACCCAACGGGGGCAAGCCCCCTCGCCACAAGCCCATTCACAGGGGGAAAGGTGATGCCAAAACCTCATTCCAGGCACTGCGCCCCGGCCTTGGCTACCTGCGCATCCTGTTCCGGCTTGACGCCCGACACACCGATGGCACCAATCACTTGCCCATCAAAAACAATCGGCACGCCACCTTCCAGCGAAGTCAGCACGGGTGCTGACAGGAAAGCGTAGCGCCCACTGTTGACCATGTCCTCATAACTTTTCGATTCGCGCCGCCCGAGGGCTGAGGTCCGGGCCTTTTCGGTGGCGATGTACGCGCTGCTCGGCGCGCAGCCGTCGAGGCGTTCGAGGGCCAGGGGGTGGCCGCCGTCATCGACGACCACTATGGTCACGGCCCATTGGTTGGCCTGCGCTTCGGCGCGGGCGGCTTTGATGATCTGGCCGACTTCGGCCTGGCTCAGGACGGCTTTGCTGTTCATGGGCATCTCCGGGATTCGCTTAGGGCAGGGCGGCTTCGACCAGTTCGATCCAGTGCCGCACCGGGGTTCGGCCCGCGCCGTCGAGGTGCGACTGGCAGCCGATGTTGGCCGTGACAATCACCTCGGGATGGCCGCTTTCCAGGGCGTTGAGCTTGTTGTCGCGCAGTTGTCGCGACAATTCGGGCTGGGTCAGTGAGTAGGTGCCCGCCGAGCCGCAGCACAGGTGCCCGTCGGGAACGGGCGTCAGGTTGAAACCGAGTTCGCTCAGCAGCGCTTCCACGGCACCGCCGAGCTTCTGCCCGTGCTGCAAGGTGCAGGGGCAATGGAAGGCCAGGCGCTGGGAGGCGTGGATGCCGAGCTTTTCCAGTGGTTCGTCGCGCAACACCTCCACCAGGTCCCGGGCCAGTTCGCTGACCTTTTTCGCCTTGTCGGCATAGGCCGGGTCGCTGGCGAGCAGATGGCCGTAGTCCTTGATGAAGGCGCCACAACCGCTGGCGGTCTGCACAATCGCCTCGGTGCCTTTTTCGATGCCCGGCCACCACGCGTCGATGTTGCGTCGGGCGCGATCGAGGCCGGCGGCCTGGGCATCCAGGTGGTAGTCCACGGCACCACAGCAACCGGCTTCGCGGGTCGCGATGACGCTGATCCCCAACCGGTCCAGCACCCGCGCCGCCGCGGCATTGGTGTTGGGTGACAGGCCGGGCTGCACGCAACCTTCGAGCATCAGCACCTGGCGCTCACGGTGGGTCATGGGCCGCGGCTTGGCCGGGTAGACACTGCGCGGCAACTTGCTTTGCAGGGGGCCGGGCAGCAGGGCGCGGAACACCTGACCGCCATTGACCAGGCTCTTGAACAGATCGGGATGCGGTACAGTCTGGCGCAACCCCTCGCGCAACAGGCGTTGACCGAGCGGGCGCGGCACCGCCGCATCGACCACCGCCCGCCCGATGTCCAGCAGGTTGTGGTAATCGACGCCCGACGGGCAGGTGGTTTCACAATTGCGGCACGACAGGCAGCGATCCAGGTGTTGCTGGGTCTTTTGCGTGACGTCGTTGCCTTCCAGCACTTGCTTGATCAGGTAAATGCGCCCTCGCGGTCCGTCCAGCTCATCGCCGAGCAATTGATAGGTCGGACACGTGGCATTGCAGAACCCGCAGTGCACGCAGGTGCGCAGGATGCTTTCGGCTTCTGCGGCACGGGGCAGATGGCTGGCGCGTTCACTCAAGGTCGTCTGCATGGTTCAAAGCTCCGCGTACAGGCGTCCGGGGTTGAAGATGCCCCGTGGATCGAGTTGTTGTTTGAGGTTGCGGTGATAGCGCATCAGCGCCGGCGGCAGCGGATGGAACGGCGTGTCGGTCAGGCCGTGACTGAAGCAGGTGACATGACCGCCGACCTCGTCGACGACCTGGCGAATGAACGCCGCTTCGGCATCGGACTTCAACCAGCGCTGGGCGCCGCCCCAGTCGACCCACTGGCGCCCCGGCAGCGACAGGCGCGGCGTGTTGTGCGGCAGGGACAGGCGCCACAGCGGCTGGTCTTCATCGAAGTAGCTCAGGCGCTGTTCGTTGAGATCGTCCCAGAAGGCAGCGTCCAGCCGTTCGCCGCCGAGGCGCTCATGGGCCGCCGCCACCGAACCTTCACCGCCCTCGAGCCGCAGGTGCAGGCGTGAACCGTCGTGACAGGCAGCGCTGATCGGCAGCGGCTGCTGGCCCCAATCCGCCAGGCGCAGCAAGGCCTGTTCGGTGTTCATTTCCAGGCTGATGCTCAGGCACTGTCGGGGTTTGGGCAGCACTTTCAGGGACACTTCGGTAATCAGCCCGAGGCAACCGTAACTGCCGGCCATCAGGCGCGACAGGTCGTAGCCGGCGACGTTTTTCATCACCTCGCCACCGAAGCGCAACAGCTTGCCTTGCCCTGTGATGACCCGCGTGCCGAGGACGAAATCCCGCACCGAGCCGGACCACGGGCGCCGTGGCCCGGACAACCCGCAGGCGATCATGCCGCCGACGGTGGCGCCATCGCCAAAGGACGGCGGCTCGCAGGGCAGTATTTGTTGCGCGGCATCCAGCACTTGCGCCAGTTCCGACAGCGGTGTGCCGCAGCGCGCGGTGATCACCAGTTCAGTCGGGTCGTAACTGACGATGCCACGGTGCGAGCGGGTGTCGAGAATTTCCCCGGCGGTGGTGCGCCCGAGAAAGCCCTTGCTGTTGGAACCCTGAATGCGCAACGGCGTGGCGTTTTCCAGCGCCTGATTGACCTGTTCCAGCAGAGACTGGCTGTCATCGAAATCTTCAGGGCCGCGCATCAGAAACGCTCCAGCTCAGGGAAGGGCAGTTGACCGTGATGCACATGCAGGGCACCGAATTCGGCGCAGCGGTGCAGGGTCGGAATGTTCTTGCCGGGGTTGAGCAGGCCGCTCGGGTCGAAGGCGGCTTTGATGGCATGGAACAGGGTCAGCTCATCGCTGTTGAACTGCGCGCACATCTGATTGATCTTTTCGCGACCCACCCCGTGTTCCCCGGTGATGCTGCCGCCGACTTTCACGCACAACTCCAGGATCTTGCCGCCCAGGGCTTCGGCGCGGTCCAGTTCACCGGGTTGGTTGGCGTCGAACAGAATCAACGGATGCATGTTGCCGTCGCCGGCATGGAACACGTTCGCCACCCGCAGGCCGTATTCGTTCGACAGCTCGGCGATGGCATGCAGCACGCCGGGCAGTTCGCGCCGGGGGATGGTGCCGTCCATGCAGTAATAGTCCGGCGAGAGGCGGCCCACCGCCGGGAAGGCATTCTTGCGCCCGGCCCAGAAACGCACGCGCTCGGCTTCGTCCTTGGCCTGGCGCACCTCAGTCGCGCCGGCCTGTTGCAGTACCTGGCGCACCCGGTCGCAATCATCAGAGACATCGGCTTCAACACCATCGAGTTCGCACAGCAGAATGGCCTGGGCATCCACCGGGTAACCGGCGTGGATGAAGTCCTCGGCGGCGCGGATGGCCAGGTTGTCCATCATTTCCAGGCCACCGGGGATGATGCCGGCGGCGATGATGTCGCCGACCGCGCGCCCGGCTTTTTCCACGGAGTCGAACGCCGCCAGCAGCACTTTGGCGGTCTGCGGTTTGGGCAGCAGTTTGACCGTGACCTCGGTAATCACCCCGAGCAAACCTTCGGAGCCGGTGAACAGTGCCAGCAGATCGAAACCGGGGGCGTCGAGGGCATTGGAGCCCAGGCTCAGATGCTCGCCATCGACGGTGAGGATGTCGACCTTGAGTACGTTGTGCACCGTCAGGCCGTACTTCAGGCAGTGCACGCCACCGGCATTTTCCGCGACGTTGCCGCCGATGGAGCAGGCGATTTGCGAGGACGGGTCCGGCGCGTAATACAGGCCGAACGGTGCCGCCGCCTGGGAAATCGCCAGATTGCGCACGCCGGGCTGAACCCGTGCGGTACGGGCGGCGGGATCGATGTGCAGGATATTGTTGAAGCGCGCCATCACCAGCAGCACGCCTTTCTCCAGGGGCAGCGCACCACCGGACAAACCGGTACCGGCGCCCCGGGCCACCACGGGGACGTGCCGTTCATGGCAGACGCGCAGTACCCCTTGCACCTCGTCGATGTGCCGGGGCAGCACCACCAGCATCGGGGTGGTGCGATAGGCCGACAGGCCATCGCATTCGTAGGGCTTGAGTTCCTCCTGCTGATGCAGGATTTCCAGACCCGGCAAGCGGGTTTGCAGCGCGTGCAACAGCGCCTGTTTGTCGACGTCGGGCAAGGCGCCGTCAACGCGCTCATCGTAGAGAATGTTCATTGGCGCTCGACACTCGTTTTGTTGATGCGTGAGGTCTGTTTTCGCGGTCCACTGTCTTAATCATTGGCCCATCAGGCTCAGCTGTCCATGGGATCGTTCTCTGCTCGACGTACCACCATCCACTGTAGGAGCGAGCTTGCTCGCGATGGCGGAGTGTCATTCAACATAGATGTCGAATGGTCTGCCGCTATCGCGAGCAAGCTCGCTCCCACAGGGGTCAGGGTTAAGCAGAATGACGCGTGTATTCGATTTAATGGCCACCCACCACCATGTGGCTGAACGGTGCGACATAGGCCTGCAGCGTCACCAGCCCGCCGACCAGGATCGCCAGCACAATCGAGTGGAAGAACACGTAGCGCAGGATTTCCCCTTCATGGCCGTACCAGCGGGTGGCGGTGGAGGCGACCACGATCGACTGGGCGTCGACCATCTTGCCCATGACCCCGCCGGAACTGTTGGCGGCGGCCATCAACACCGGGCTGATGCCCAACTGCTCGGAGGTCACCCGTTGCAAACCGCCGAACAGCACGTTGGACGCGGTGTCCGAGCCGGTCAACGCCACGCCGAGCCAGCCGAGCAAAGTACCGAACATCGGGTAGAAAATGCCCGTCGCCGCGAAGGCCAGGCCCATGGTCGCATCCAGGCCGGAGTAGCGTGTGAGAAAGCCCAATGCGAGCATCGCCGCAATGGTGATCAGCGAGTAACGCACCACCCACAGGGTGCGCAGGTATTGGCGAATCAGTTGCGGGATCGAGTAGCCCATCAGCAAGCCGCCGACAATCGCCGCCAGCAGAATGCCGCTACCGGTAGCGGTGAACCAGGTGAACTTGTAGATCGCCTCTTCGGTTTTCGGTGCAGGCACCACGGGCGGGACTTTTTCGACCTGCAAGTGCAGGGTGGTGAAGGTCACGACCGGCGCGAACACCGGGTTGGCCTCGCGCAGCGGTTTGCCCTGAGGGTCGAGTTTGGCCGAGCTGGTTTGCGGGTCAATCGCCGGGCGGGTGTCGAAGGTATTTTTGAAGCCCTGGGTCCCCCAGATGAACACGAAGATCGTGAGGATGATCCACGGCATCCATGCGCGCATGACCGCCGGTTTCGCCTCGTTGGCGAAGGTTGCAGTGGGTACAGGCTTTTCGTCGTGCTCGGCGTCGATCTTCGAGTTGTCGACGCGACCGGACAGTGCAGCGGAAGTGTGCACCGTGGCTGGTTTCCACATCTTGAGGAAGCCGGTCAGGCAGGCCATGGAAATCAGCGCAGCGATCACGTCCACCAGCATCGGCCCGTGATAGTTCGACACGAGGAACTGCGGCACGGCAAAACTGACCCCGGCCACGAGGATCGCCGGCCAGATTTCCAGCATCTTGCGCCAGCCGGCAAAGGCCCAGATCAGCCAGAACGGCACCAGCACTGAGAAGAATGGCAATTGCCGGCCGACCATCATCGACAGCTCCATTTCATCCAGTCCGGTGACCTTGGCCAGGGTGATGATCGGCGTGCCAAGGGCGCCGAACGCCACGGGGGCGGTGTTGGCGATCAGCGCCAGCCCCGAGGCGGCGAGTGGCGAAAACCCCAGCCCGATCAGAATCGCCCCGGTCACCGCCACCGGTGTACCGAAACCGGCCGCGCCTTCGAAAAACGCACCGAAGCAGAAAGCGATCAGGAGCAATTGCAGGCGTCGGTCATCGGTGATGCGTGCCAGGGAGTCTTGCAGCACTTTGAACGAACCGTTCTCGGTGGTCAGACGGTGCAGGAAGATGATGTTCAATACGATCCAGCCAATTGGCAGCAGTCCATTGGCTGCACCGAACAACGCCGCCGAACCTGCCATGCTCGCCGGCATGCCGAAGGCGAAGATCGAGATCAGCAAGGCCGAGGCCAGGGCGAGCAGCGCTGCCAGGTGCGCCTTGACATGGAAAAATGCGAGGGACGCCAGCATCACCACCACCGGCACAGCCGCCATGAGCGTTGAAAGCACCGGGTTACCGAACGGATCGTAGACTTGCTGCCAGACCATGTTCCACCTCTGCTTTTTATTGTTGGACGTGCAGATCCCCTGGGGGGGGAGGTGGCCTTCAGTATAGGTGGCATTGCGGCGCAGTCAGGGCAGGCCGTTGGTAAGGGCGGATCAGCGCTTTGCGGGGGGCTGAGCTAGCATTGCCAGTAGGCTCGCAATCCACAGACGGGAGGAAAGCAGCAATGACTGAGCGCCATGAGGTCCACAAGGAAACGCTGTCGAATGGATGCAGGATCGAGGTCAAGGCCGAGATTTTGAAGGATGGTTCGTTGGGAATGTTTATAGGTGTCTACCGGCCGGACGGCACGGTCATCAATGAAGACCACGATCCCCGGCCGCACTTGCTGGACATGGAGGCGGCGATGGATTGGGGGATCGATATCGCCAAGGGGATCGGTAATAGCCAGCGGACGCTGTGAGCGGTAACCGTCCGTGCGAGGGCGACCGGCGGTCGCCGTCAGAACCCGAACGAACGGGACGGGCTTTTTGCCAACTCGATATCCAGCAGGTGCTCGACCAGTACGTCATTCAAGAAACGGAACTGATCATTGAGCCCGACCACTTCGTTGCTGAAGTGATGATCGGCTGCCGGGATCAGCAACGCCTCGAACTTCTCGTCGAACAGCAGAGTCAACTCTTTACGTGACTCGAATTTCTGCGCGTAGAAATTATTGCCGAACACCGGAAAACGCACGGCGAGGGTAACGCTGCGAATCATGATGTTTGCTCCTCGCTCAGGACGTACCAGGCAAACAGGCTCAATGTGAACGCCGTCAGGGCCAGGCAGGTCAGCAGATGGATCAGCATGATGTTCCCCTCCGAATCGGGGTTTCGTGGTGGCTTGGGATTGATCCTACGCTGACGGCGTTCAAGCGGAAGGCAATCGCGGCGATGGTGAATATCGACGCCAGTGATGGTGGGTTTTGTGTTGTTGCTGCTGGCCCCATCGCGAGCAAGCTCGCTCCCACAGGTTCACCGCCGACCAGGGTGGGAGCGAGCCTGCTCGCGAAGGCGGCCTGCGGAGCACCGCCACCTATACTTAAACCGAGGGTTCTGAGTGTCGGGCATTTCGCCCGGTGCACACTGCAGGAAGTCGCAATCTTGAGCCTGCGTTCGCTGATCGTCGCCGTATTGGTGGTGTTGGCAGGGTGCGCCACACCGCCGCGCGCGCCAGTGGTAGTGGCGCCGGTCATCGTTTCAGCGAGCACCTGGCAGCAAGTGGACCGGGAGATCGTCGCCGCGTCGCAGTCGGCCACCGAGCAGACCAGAATCTACGCCCGCGGCGCCATGGATTACTGGCGCACACGGGTCTATGAACAGACCGAAGAGAACTTCATTCCGTGGTTCAGCAGCTACTGGACCCAGGAATGGCTGTCGATGAAGGTCAGCTGGTACACCCTCAGCGCCAAGGGCGAGCAGGACGCCTCGGCCAAGCGCCTGGCGGCCTACCTGCTCGAAGCCTATCAGGAGAAGGTCCTGGCCCCGGTGGCGGCGGAAATCGACCCTGATGCGATTCTTGGCCTGGCAGCGGCATTCTACGTCGACATCCTCAAGGAAGAACTGCAGAAAATCTCAACCCGCCATGGCGTGCCGATGGCCCAGCTCAACGGGCGCATCCAGAAAATCCCAGCCATCGCCCTCGGGCCGCCGCCGGCGCGGGACGCCTCGTTGTACCAGATCGTGCAAACAGAATCGCTGGTCACCTTGCCGGCCTACGCCGCGTTGATCGACAAAATCCATAAGGCTGGCGGTGACAGGGGCGTGGGTTCGACCGACACCGCGATGGCGCCCGTGGCCAAGCGCGCCAGCGAGCGCATGGAAGCCGAGATGGCTCCGCGCGGGGCCGCCAGTGCCGTGGCCGCCGCCGCCGGCAAACTCGCCGGCGGATTGATCACCGTTGGTGTAGCGGCCATTCGCGCGATCATTCAGGCTAACGACCGGCCAGACAGCGAGGCGTTGATCCGCAGCAGTCTGGGCAACACCTTCGACAAGGCCTGGATGAAACTGGTGCAGAACCCGACCACCGGCGTCATGGCCGGCACGCTTTACATGGCGGGGCAGATCGAAGGCAGCCTGGGCGGCAGCGCACAACCGCCGGTCGGTTTGAGCGCCGGCACTGTCGATTGGACACCAGCGCAATCGACTACCCAGCAGAACACCCCATGACCCAAGGAGAATTACTCATGTCTTACGTCGATGGTTTTATCGCTGCCGTACCCACCGCCAACCGTGAGCAATACATCAAGCACGCCAAAGTCGCCGCCTCGATCTTCAAGGAAAACGGCGCCTTGAGCGTGGTCGAATGCTGGGGCGAGGATGTCCCCGAAGGCAAGGTCACCTCGTTTCCAATGTCGGTGAAGCTCAAGGACGGTGAAACCGTTGCCTTTGGCTGGATCATCTGGCCGGACAAGGACACTCGAAATGCCGGAATGGACAAGATGATGCAGGACCCGCGCATGAAGCCAGACGTCAATCCGATGCCCTTCGATGGCCAGCGCATGGTCTACGGCGGGTTCGAAGTACTCCTCCAGGCCTGACGCCGCACGCGGGATCACTCCGGCGTCGGGGTGATCCTGCAACTCTTGCGCTGGTGGATCTCGTCGTCCGTCGGCCGCTCGCGGATGAACTCGAAGCGCGGCTCACCTTCGTTGTAATGCACCAGCCAGCCCCATTCCAGCGTGAGTTCATCCTGGCCTGGCTCGGGCGGCCTGGCCCACCACGGCTCTTTGCTGATGATCTGTCGCATGGCCCCTCCGGTTTTGCGGGATGCCAGAACTATAACTCGCCTGCCGCCCGACGCCACAAATGCGCTGGCCGGCTGGCGGGTGTTGAGTACACTCAGACAGTCTTTGATCAAGGAGTGCGGTATGAACGACGAAACCCGCGAGCCGTTCAAGCGCCTGTTCTTCGCGCTGGACTGCGCCCCGGCCCTGCGCCGGGATATCGCCCAGTGGCGCAGTGCGCTGCAACTGCGCAACGGCCGTCCGGTACCGGCGGACAACTTTCACCTGACGCTGAAGTTTCTGGGGGCTGTGGGGGTGGCGCAAATTGCCGATATCTGCACCGCTGCGGCGTCCATCCGCACGCCGGGCGAGCGTTTGACGGTGGTGCTGGACCGGCTGGATGTGTGGCGCAGGGCAGGGGCGTTGGTGCTCGCGCCGCAGCAGGCGACCCCCGCATTGCTGCGTCTGGTGTATGACCTGGAACAGGCGATGTTGCCGTTCGGGCTGGAGCAAGCCCCAAGGGAATACCGTCCGCACCTGACCCTGGCGCGGGATTATCGGGCGTCGGTGCCGGAGTCCGCGACACCGCCCGGGTTCTTCCTGCGGGCTGATCGATTCACCCTGTTCGAATCCCACAAGGGCCGTTATCGGGCGCTGGCCGAATGGTCGTTGGTTGATCACCAATAAAAAAGGTTCTTCACGCAATCCCGGGAAGGCAGATAACGCAATACCCTTAGGAGCCGGCTTGCTGGCGATGGACTCAAGTGCACCGCGTTTATCCGGTTCATACGCGTTATCGTTAACGACCATCGCCGGCACGCTGAAAATGAAGTGGGCTCCAAACCATTGAAAGCCCCAAAAAAAGGCGCCCGAGGGCGCCAAATTCACCTGAACCGAGGGAGCCAGGTGAGGCCGTTCTACTTGCAGGAGAGGCAGCGGTGGTAAGGCGCTGCGTGAACGGAAATGGGTAAAGCTGAAATGTGTGCTGGCTGTTCTGGCCTCTTCGCGAGCAGGCTCGCTCCCACTTTGGATTGCGTCCTCCTGTGGGAGCGAGCCTGCTCGCGAAAGCGATTCCAGGTTCAGCCAATCTGCTCAGTGAATTACTGCCCGAGTTTCACCTTGGTCCAGCCACGGGTCATGATCCGCTGGATGGCGATCGGCTGGTCCGGCACGGCATAGAGCGTGGCCATCACCGCTTCCGATGGGTAGGAACCCGGTTCGTTGCGGATGGCTTCATCCACCAGTGGCGTGGCCGCGGCGTTGGCGTTGCTGTAGCCGATGCTGTTGGTGATGTCGGCGATCACGTCGGGGCGCATCAGGAAGTTCATGAACAGGTACGCGTTCTCGACGTTGGCGGCATCGCGCGGGATGGCGAGCATGTCGTAGAAACTGGCGGCGCCTTCTTTCGGGATGCTGTAGTCGATCTTCACCTTGTCCCCGGCTTCCTGGGCGCGGGCCTTGGCCTGCAGCACGTCGCCGGAGTAACCGACAGCCACGCAGATGTTGCCGTTGGCCAGGTCCGAGATGTATTTCGACGAATGGAAGTACGCCACGTTCGGGCGAATCTTCATGAACAACGCCTCGGCTTCGGCGATGTGCTGTTTGTCCTGATCGTTCACCGGGTAGCCCAGGTAGTGCAGGGCGGTCGGGATCATTTCTGTTGGCGAGTCGAGGAAGCTGATGCCGCAGGCTTTGAGCTTCTCGGCGTACTCCGGTTTGAACAGCAGGTCCCAGGAGTTGGTCGGGGCGTTGGCGCCGAGCACTTCCTTGACCTTCTGCGGGTTGAAGCCGATGCCGATCGAACCCCACATGTACGGGATGGCGTGGGCGTTTTCGGGATCGCTCGCGGAGGCGTTTTTCAGCAGCACCGGGTTAAGGTTTTTCCAGTTCGACAGCTTCGATTTGTCCAGCGTCTGGTAGACGCCGGCCTTGATCTGCTTGGCCAGGAAGCTGTTGGACGGCACGACGATGTCGTAGCCGGATTTGCCCGCCAGCAGGCGTGCTTCCAGGGTTTCGTTGCTGTCGAACACATCGTAGGTCACCTGGATGCCGGTCTCGTCTTCGAACTTCTTGACGGTGTCCGGGCCAATGTAATCCGACCAGTTGTAGACGCGCAGAACCTTGTCGTTGGCCTGGGCGCCGGTGGCGATTGCGCCCAATAAGGACAGTGTCAGCAGAGTCCTGCCAAACATTTTCATCGGTACAACTCCATTTCTTTTTTATTCAAAAACAGTGAACACAAAACCTGTGGCGAGCGAGCTTTTGTGGCGAGGGGGCTTGCCCCCGTTGGGCCGCGAAGCGGCCCCAAAACCAGACACCGCGGTGTTTCAGTTACACCGCAGTCACTGGTTTTACGACTGCTTCGCAGCCGGACGGGGGCAAGCCCCCTCGCCACAGTTAACCGAGCGACGATTAGGCCGTCGCGCCTGCCATTTGTTTTTTCGGTTGCTGCCAGGATTCGCTGGCAGTCTGGTCCATGGCTTCCTGGATCGCGCGCTTGCGGCTTTCTTCGGCGCGGCGGCTGAAGTACCAGACCATGAAGGTCACGATGGAAACCGCCAACAGGATCAGGCTGGCTACGGCGTTGATCTCGGGTTTGACCCCCAGACGTACCGCCGAGAACACTTCCATCGGCAGGGTCGTGGAACCCGGGCCGGACACGAAGCTCGCCAGCACCAGGTCATCCAGCGACAGGGCGAACGACATCATGCCGCCGGCCGCCAGTGACGGCGCGATCATCGGGATGGTGATCAGGAAAAACACCTTGAATGGCTTCGCACCCAGGTCCATGGCCGCTTCTTCGATGGACAGGTCCAGCTCGCGAAGGCGGGCGGAGACTACCACCGCCACGTAGGCAGCACAAAACGTGGTGTGGGCGATCCAGATGGTGACGATGCCGCGTTCCTGTGGCCAGCCGATCATCTGCGCCATGGCCACGAACAGCAGCAACAGCGACAGACCGGTGATCACCTCAGGCATCACCAGCGGCGCGGTGACCAGGCCACCGAACAAGGTGCGACCCTTGAAGCGGGTAACGCGGGTCAGGACGAACGCCGCCAGTGTACCCAGGGCCACCGCCGCGATGGCGGTGTAGCAGGCGATTTCCAGCGAGCGCACTACCGAACCCATCAGTTGGGTGTTGTCGAGCAAACCGGCATACCACTTGAACGACCAGCCACCCCACACCGTCACCAGCTTGGAGGCGTTGAACGAGTAGATCACCAGAATCAGCATCGGCAGGTAGATAAACGACAGGCCGAAAATCAGCATGAACTTTGAAAATCCGAAGCGTTTCATCCCCGTGCCTCCATCTCTTTGGCCTGACTGCGGTTGAACAGCAGAATCGGCACAATCAGGATCAACAGCATCACCACCGCCAGGGCAGACGCCACCGGCCAGTCGCGGTTGTTGAAGAACTCTTGCCACAACACACGGCCGATCATCAGGGTTTCCGGGCCGCCGAGCAGTTCCGGAATCACGAACTCACCGACCACCGGAATGAACACCAGCATGCAGCCGGCGATGATGCCGTTCTTGGCCAGTGGCACGGTGATTTTCCAGAAGCTGTTGAAGGTGCTCGAACCCAGGTCCGACGCGGCTTCCAGCAGGCTCTGGTCATGCTTGACCAGGTTGGCGTACAGCGGCAGCACCATGAACGGCAGGTAGGCGTAGACGACCCCGATGTACACGGCGGTGTTGGTGTTGAGGATCTCGATCGGGTGCGAAGTCAGCCCGGTCCACATCAAAAACGCGTTGAGCAGGCCGTTGTTGCTGAGGATGCCCATCCACGCATAAACGCGGATCAGGATCGCGGTCCAGGTCGGCATCATGATCAACAGCATCAGGACGTTCTGCGCTTCCTTGCTGGCCTTGGTGATGGCGTAGGCCATCGGGAAGCCGATCACCAGGCACATCAGCGTGCTGAAAAACGCGACCTTCAACGAACCCAGGTAGGCGGACAGGTACAGCTCGTCCTGGCCCAGCAGGGTGTAGTTGCCGATGTTGAGCAACAGCTGGAATTTCTGCTCGGCGTAGGTGTAGATCTCCGAGTAGGGCGGAATGGCCAGGGCCGCTTCCGAGAAGCTGATCTTCATCACCAGGAAGAACGGCAACATGAAGAACAGGAATAGCCAGATGAAGGGAATCCCGATGACGAGCTTGCGCCCGCTGGGGACCAGTCTCAGAAATTGCTGATTGAAGGTTTTCATGCGCGCAGTACCACGCCGCTGTCGTCTTCCCACCACACGTAGACCTGGTCGTCCCAGGTTGGACGTGCGCCACGGCGTTCGGCGTTGGCCATGAACGACTGGACGATCTTGCCGCCGGGCAGCTCGACGTAGAACACCGAGTGACCGCCGAGGTAGGCGATGTCATGCACCTTGCCGCTGGACCAGTTGTAGCGGTTCTCCGGCTTGACGGTGCTGACCAGCAGTTTTTCCGGGCGGATCGCGTAGGTGATCGACTTGTCCTGCACCGAGGTGCTGACGCCGTGGCCGACGTAGATCTTCTGCTCCAGGTCCGGGCTGTGGATGATCGCGTGACCTTCCAGGTCTTCTACAACGGTGCCGTCGAAGGCGTTCACGTTGCCGATGAATTCGCAGACCATGCGGCTGACCGGTGCTTCATAGATGTCGACCGGGCTGCCGATCTGGGCGATCCAGCCCAGGTGCATGATTGCGATGCGCTCGGCCATGGTCATGGCCTCTTCCTGATCGTGGGTCACCATCACACAGGTCACGCCGACGCGCTCGATGATCTCGACCAGCTCAAGCTGCATTTGCGAACGCAGCTTTTTATCCAGTGCGCCCATCGGTTCGTCGAGCAGCAGCAGCTTCGGACGCTTGGCCAGGGAACGGGCCAGGGCCACGCGCTGACGTTGACCGCCGGACAGTTGGTGCGGCTTGCGCTTGGCGTACTGGGTCATGTGCACCAGGCGCAGCATTTCCTGCACGCGGGCGTCGATTTCGGCGGCTGGCAAACGGTCCTGCTTGAGGCCGAAGGCGATGTTCTGCGCCACGGTCATGTGCGGGAACAGCGCGTAGGACTGGAACATCATGTTGATCGGTCGTTCATACGGCGGCATGTCGGTGATGTCGACACCGTCGAGCAGAATCCGGCCTTCGGTCGGGCGCTCGAAGCCGGCGAGCATGCGCAGCAGCGTCGATTTGCCGGAGCCGGAACCGCCGAGCAGGGCGAAGATTTCACCCTGGTGGATTTCCAGGGACACATCGTCCACGGCGGTGGTTTCGTCGAATTTCTTGGTGACGCGATCGACTTTCACCAACACCTTTTTCGGTGCCTGGTGACCTTCAAGAGCCTTCCTGTAAATGCTGGAGGCGTTTGCCATGTGAAACTCCCAACAGGTTTCAGTCGCCAGGCCAACGCGGCCCGGCTTAATAGTGGATTGCAAACCCGTGAAGCCGGTCCGCGCTGATCCCTTGTAGGAGCGAGCCTGCTCGCGATGGTCGCCAACGATGACGCTGGCAGTCTGAATGCCCGCGGTGTCCGGACATCCATCGCGAGCAGGCTCGCTCCTACAGGGAATTGCGTTTCCCACCTCCGGGTTAATTCGGCGCCGCCGTCCTGGCTGCCTGGTAGTACTTGTTGTTATCGCAGTGTGTTGTTCTGGCGAGCGGGACGCGCAAAAGCGCCTGCCCGCTCGCGTGGGCAGTCAATCGTTGAATGTGGGTTTGGGTCGTCAGCTCGAGTGACGCAGCGCCGCCCGTTGCCGGCAGGCTTCGCCGAACGCCTGGAAAATACTCAAGTAAGGAGGGTTATCCAGCACTTGCCATTCCGGGTGCCATTGCACGCCGAGGGCGAAGGCCTTGCTGTGTTCGACCGAAATCGCCTCGATCAGGCCATCGGGGGCGACGGCTTCGGCGCGCAGTCCGGGTGCGAGGCGGTCGATGCCCTGGCTGTGAATCGAGTTGACCTGGAACACCGCAGGCAGGTCCAGCGCTTCGAACACGCCACCGGGCTGCACGTTCACCGCATGGGCCGGCGCGTATTGCACAGCCAGGTCCGGGTGGTTGGCTTCACGGTGATCAAGGAAGCCCGGCAGCTCATGGACTTTCTGATGCAGGCTGCCACCGAACGCCACGTTCATTTCCTGGAAGCCTCGGCAGATGCCGAGCACCGGAACGCCGGCAGCGATGGCTGCGCGGATCAGCGGCAGGGTGGTGCGGTCCCGTTGCGGATCGTGCTCCGTACCGGGGGTGCTGTCGGGGCCTTGATAGTGGAAGGGTTCCACGTTCGACGGCGAGCCGGTCAGCAACAGACCGTCGAGCTGCGGCAGCAGGTCATCGATTTCGGTCAGTTCAGCCAAAGAAGGAATAACGACAGGCAGCCCCAGCGCCGCAACGCTGACAGCACGCAAGTACTTGTCGCCGCTGATGTGGTAGGGGTGCAGGCCAATCTGTTTGACGCACGCAGTAACGCCGATCAATGGCTTGAATGCCATTTTTATCACCTCGAAGTTTGACACTTGAACGAGCTTTTCCGGAGCTTAGCCTTGTTGATTTTAATTAACAACTCTCATGTAAAAAATTCTAAACGCCGCACGTCCGATCTTCAGGATTTACGGGCGTTTTAGGGAGTATCTGGCACCCTCGTGCCTCTGAAGTGCCCGAAAATAAACGCTGAAAGGCCAAGTGTTCGCTATTGACTTCACTTTGCCTTTCGGATTGACTGGGCTCGTGAAAGGGCGGTGAACATAATAATTAACAGTAAAAAATAGGTGCATCATGTCGGTCCCTCTGCGTGCCGTTCAACTCAACGAAGCAAACGCATTCCTTAAGAAACATCCTGAGGTTTTGTACGTCGACCTTCTGATTGCGGATATGAACGGTGTGGTGCGCGGCAAGCGCATCGAGCGCACCAGTCTTCATAAGGTTTACGAGAAAGGCATCAACCTGCCAGCGTCTCTGTTTGCTCTGGACATCAACGGCTCCACGGTGGAAAGCACCGGCCTGGGTCTGGACATCGGCGACTCCGACCGGATCTGCTACCCAATCCCGGGCACCCTGAGCATCGAACCCTGGCAGAAGCGCCCGACCGCGCAACTGCTGATGACCATGCACGAACTCGAAGGCCAGCCATTCTTCGCCGACCCGCGTGAAGTACTGGCCAATATCGTGCGCAAGTTCGACGACATGGGCCTGACCATCTGCGCCGCGTTCGAGCTGGAGTTCTACCTGATCGACCAGGACAACGTGAACGGTCGTCCGCAATCGCCACGTTCGCCGGTATCCGGCAAGCGTCCGATGTCGACCCAGGTGTACCTGATCGATGATCTCGACGAATACGTCGACTGCCTGCAAGACATCCTCGAAGGCGCTAAAGAGCAGGGCATCCCAGCTGACGCCATCGTCAAGGAAAGCGCCCCGGCGCAGTTCGAAGTCAACCTGCACCACGTGGCTGACCCGATCAAGGCGTGCGACTACGCGGTCCTGCTCAAGCGTCTGGTGAAGAACATCGCCTACGACCACGAGATGGACACTACCTTCATGGCCAAGCCGTATCCGGGCCAGGCGGGTAACGGTCTGCACGTGCACATTTCGATTCTCGACAAAGAAGGCAACAACATCTTTGCCAGCGAGGATCCCGAGCAGAACGCCGCACTGCGTCACGCGATCGGCGGTGTGCTCGAGACCCTGCCGGCGCAGATGGCGTTCCTTTGCCCGAACGTCAACTCGTACCGTCGTTTCGGCGCACAGTTCTATGTGCCGAATTCGCCGAGCTGGGGCATCGACAACCGCACCGTGGCCGTGCGTGTGCCGACCGGTTCGCCAGACTCGGTGCGCATCGAGCACCGCGTAGCGGGCGCCGATGCCAACCCGTACCTGCTGATGGCGTCGGTATTGGCCGGTGTCCACCACGGCCTGACCAACCAGATCGAACCGGGCGCACCGGTGGAAGGCAACAGCTACGAGCAGAACGAGCAGAGCCTGCCGAACAACCTGCGCGATGCCCTGCGCGAGCTGGACGACAGCGAAGTCATGGCCAGGTACATCGACCCGCTGTACATCGACGTGTTCGTGGCGTGCAAGGAAAGCGAGCTGGCCGAGTTCGAGAACTCCATCTCGGACCTTGAGTACAACTGGTACTTGCACACCGTTTGACGGCGTTGGCGGCGTACACAAAAACTGTGTACGGCGCCGACCCTGTAGGGGCTGGCTTGCCAGCGATTGCGGTGGATCAGACGCCATCAATGTTGACTGTGATGACGCCATCGCTGGCAAGCCAGCTCCTACAGGGATCTCATTTCATTTTTTGATTGGGCGGGCGTCCGTCCGACGATCACTCAATTCCCCTGCGTCGAGTCACAACCATGACAAACACTCGCAGCGATTGGGAGCAACGCTTCCAGTCCCTCTCTATTGAAGGTCGCGCATTCATTGACGGCCAATACTGCGCGGCCGCCAGTGGCGCTACGTTCGAATGCATCAGTCCGGTGGACGGTCGCTTCCTGGCGAACGTCGCCAGCACCGACGAAGCCGACGCCAATGCAGCCGTCGCCGTGGCGCGCCGTACCTTCGAATCCGGCGTCTGGGCCAACCTGGCCCCGGCCGAGCGCAAGCGCATCCTGATCCGTTTCGCCGACCTGATCCTGGCGAACCAGGAAGAACTTGCCCTGCTCGAAACCCTCGATATGGGCAAGCCGATCAGCGACGCCATGAGCATCGACATTCCGGCGACCGCCAACGCGATCCGCTGGACCGCCGAAGCCATCGACAAGGTCTACGACGAAGTCGCCGCCACGCCCCACGATCAGCTTGGCCTGGTGACGCGCGAAGCGGCCGGCGTGGTCGCGGCCATCGTGCCGTGGAACTTCCCGCTGATCATGGCCAGCTGGAAATTCGCCCCGGCCCTGGCGATGGGCAACTCGTTCATCCTCAAGCCTTCGGAAAAGTCCCCGCTGACAGCGATCCGCATCGCGCAGCTGGCACTCGACGCCGGCATTCCGAAAGGCGTGTTCAACGTCCTGCCGGGCTACGGCCACACCGTTGGCAAGGCACTGGCGTTGCACATGGACGTCGACGTACTGGCCTTCACCGGCTCCACGGCGATTGCCAAGCAGCTGATGATCTACGCCGGGCAAAGCAACATGAAACGCGTCTGGGCCGAAGCGGGGGGCAAGAGCCCGAACGTGGTGTTCGCCGACGCGCCGGATTTGCGCGCGGCTGCACAGGCAGCGGCCAGCGGCATCGCCTTCAACCAGGGCGAAGTCTGCACCGCCGGTTCGCGCTTGCTGGTGGAGCGTTCGATTCGCGAGCAGTTCATCCCGCTGCTGGTGGAAGCCCTGCAAGCCTGGAAGCCGGGTCACGCGCTCGATCCTGCGACCACCGTTGGTGCGGTCGTTGACCAGCGTCAACTGGATAACGTGCTGCGCTACATCGGTATCGGCAAAGAGCAGGGCGCCGAACTGATCGCCGGCGGCAGCCGCACCCTCGAAGAGACCGGCGGCCAGTACGTGGAACCGACGATTTTCGACGGCGTGACCAACGCCATGACCATCGCCCAGGAAGAGATCTTCGGCCCGGTGCTGTCGGTCATCACCTTCGATACCGCTGAAGAAGCCCTGGCGATTGCCAACGACAGCATCTTTGGCCTGGCCGCCGGTGTGTGGACCAGCAACCTGAGCAAGGCCCACACCTTCGCCCGTGGCTTGCGTGCCGGCAGCGTCTGGGTCAACCAGTACGACGGCGGCGACATGACCGCGCCGTTCGGCGGGTTCAAGCAATCGGGCAATGGTCGGGACAAATCGCTGCACGCGTTCGACAAATACACCGAACTCAAAGCGACCTGGATCAAGCTCTAACACCTTTTAAACGGCGGTCGCCGGCACGTTGCCGGCGGCCATCGGAGAAACCTATGAAACAAGACTCTGTTAAACAAACGCATGTAAACAGCTACTACGCCGCCACCCGTAACTTCACCGGCGATTTCCCGGTGCTGGAAGGGGCCGTGGACTGTGACGTCTGCGTGATCGGCGCTGGCTACACCGGCCTGTCCTCGGCGCTATTCCTTGCCGAAGCGGGCTACAGCGTGACCGTGCTGGAAGCGGCCAAAGTCGGCTTCGGTGCCAGCGGTCGCAACGGCGGCCAACTGGTCAACTCCTACAGCCGCGACGTCGATGTCATTGAAGAGCGCTACGGCGACAAGACCGCCGAAGTCCTCGGCAGCATGATCTTCGAAGGCGCCGACATCATTCGTCAGCGCATACAGCACTACGACATCCAGTGCGATTACCGTCCCGGCGGCATTTTCGCGGCGATGAACAAGAAGCAACTCAAGGGCCTGGCCGAGCAGAAGAAGAGCTGGGAACGCTACGGCAACAAGAACCTGAAAATGCTCGACGCGGCCGACATCAAGCGCGAAGTCGGTTCCGACGCCTACGTCGGCGGCCTGCTGGATATGCAAGGCGGGCACATTCACCCGCTGAACCTGGCCCTCGGTGAGGCTTCGGCGATCATTGGCCTGGGCGGCAAGATCTACGAGCAATCGGCGGCGGTGGAAATCACCTACGGCGAGCCGATCACCGTGCGCACCGCCAAAGGCGTGGTGAAGGCCAAGTACCTGCTGATCGCCGGTAACGCCTACCTGCCGCAAGGCCTGGACAACCGCGTGACCAGCAAGAGCATGCCGTGCGGTTCGCAGATCGTCGTCACCGAGCCGTTGTCGGAGCAGCAAGCGCGTAGCCTGATCAAGAACAACTACTGCGTCGAAGACTGCAACTACCTGCTCGACTACTACCGCCTGACCGCTGACAACCGCCTGCTGTACGGTGGTGGCGTGGTCTACGGCGCACGTGAGCCGGATGACATCGAGCAACTGATTCGCCCGAAGATCCTCAAGACCTTCCCGCAACTCAAGGACGTGAAGATCGACTACCGCTGGACCGGCAACTTCTTGCTGACCATGTCGCGCATGCCGCAATTCGGCCGTATCGAGAAAAACGCCTACTACATGCAGGGCTACAGCGGCCACGGCGTCACTTGCTCGCACCTGGCCGGCAAACTGATCTCGGAAATGATCCGTGGCGACGCCGAGCGCTTCGACGCCTTTGCCTCGCTGCCGCACATGCCAATGATCGGCGGGCGCACCTTCTCGGCGCCGCTGACCGCCCTCGGCGCCTTGTACTACTCGCTGCGCGACCGTTTCGGCATCTAAGCTTTACCTCGCCGGCGGCATCTCCCCAAAAGGTGCCGCCGGCTTTTTAACACCTGAAACACCGCCGTCCCCTGTAGGAGCTAGCTTGCTAGCGATGAGGCCATATCAGCCAAAGTAGATGTCGCCTGATACACCGCTTTCGCGAGCAAGCCCGCTCCCACAGGTTGTGCAACTTCATGGCGAATGGCTATTTATCCAGCCGTTTATCGAACCTGCTGAGCATTACGAACAAACGTGATTTAATAGCCGCCTTTCACGTTTCCGGGACCGGAAAACGGCGTGATCCGCGCCTGCTCTCCACCCCCATTACCCTTAAGCGGTACGCACATAAGGCTGTCATGGACACGGGCTCACGACTCAAATTAGTACGCGAAAGCTACAAACTGTCCCAGCGCGAGCTGGCCCGGCGTAGCGGCGTCACCAATGCAACCATCTCCCTGATCGAACAGAATCGGGTCAGTCCTTCCGTCAGCTCCCTGAAGAAATTGCTGGAGGGCATCCCCATGTCCCTGGCCGACTTCTTCACCTTCGATCAGCCGCCCCGCGAACACCAATACGTCTTCCGCGCCAGCGAACAGCCCGACCTCGGCCGCCATGGCCTGCGCCTGCTGCTGATCGGCGCCTCCGTGCCAAGCCGGCAGATGCGTCTGTTGCGCGAGCAATACGCGCCGGGCGCCAGTTCCGGCGAAGAGCCGATCGTGCATTCCGAAGGCGAGGAGTGTGGGTTGGTGACGCGCGGCACGGTTGAATTGACCGTGGATGGTCAGGTGAGTGTGCTGAACGCCGGAGATGGCTATTACTTCCCGACGACCTTGCCGCATCGGTTTCGCAATATCGGGGCGGATGAGGCGGAGATTATCAGCGCGAATACGCCGGCGAACTTCTGATGACGACCAGGCGTGATTCGGCTGCTCGCTGAGTCTGCATTGACCGTGGATGATAAAAAATCCGATGCCCATTCAGGCATCGGATTTTTTTATGCGCCCAAAGATCATGCAATCGGGCTTGAATTGACCGATTTGAGGCCGTTCTATCAAGGCGTCACGGCACTGCCCTGGTTGCGTAGGTCGTCGTTATGGATATCTGAAGGCGGGCCAGAAGGGGGCGGATCATGGCGATCTCTCCACAGAGGCGCAGTGAGTTGCATACACTGAAGATGCCCCATCTTCGCTAAACGCCTGCAACGCTTCGAGCGGATGAGCGTAGTCGGTTTGGCGGTCGGTGACTCGATGGAACCAACTTCGTCAATGGCGTCTAAATTTCAGGGAATATTCCCGCCAAGAAGGAACGACTCATGTTCAAGTCTCGATCGTTGATTGCAGCAATCACCTGTTTGGCCTTGGTCAGCGGCTCAGTGACTGCGCTGGCTGATCCAGGTAACGGCCAGGGCAACGGGAAGGCAAGCCATGGCAACCAGGGGAGTCATGGCAACAAAAACAAGAATTCCGGCGGCGGGGACTGGAGTAATGGCCCCAGCATCAATCGCGGCAGCGTGCTCGAGATCATCGGCGTGAATACGGGCTACTGGAGCCCCGGCCCTGCGTTACCACCGGGTATTCAAAAGAACCTTGCCCGGGGCAAGCCGCTTCCACCTGGCATCGCCAAAAAGCTGGATGGTCGACTGGTCGGCAGGCTGCCCCACTATGACGGTTACGAGTGGCAGCAAGTCGGCACGGATTTGATCCTGGTCGCGCTGGCCACCGGGCTGGTTTATGAAATTCTCAACGGTGCGTTCGATTGATGTGTGCAGCCACCTGTCGTCGAGCTTGAACTGTTTGAGGGATATCGCGTCATAAGCCACGCGATATCAACCTCCTACGGAAGCAATCATGCTTTTCAAAAACAAGAGTCTCGTTGCTGTAATGTCATGCGCCATGATGCTTGCAGCCGCCCCTTTACTGCCTGATGGCCTGTCGATCATGGGTTCCGCATACGCGAAGGACGGCGGTGGCGGAAACGGCGGTGGAAACGGTGGCGGCGGTGGTGGCGGAAACGGTGGCGGAAATGGCGGTGGCCACGGCGGCGGTGTGGGTGGCGGGCATGCCGGTACAGGCCACTCCGGCAGCAACGGTCGCGGCAACGGGCTGGACAGTGACCATGCCGGCAAGTCTGTTCGTGATCATGGCCTGAGCGGCAACCATTACGGCAGTGAGCGCAATGATGATAATGGTCATGGCACCACGACCTCAGGACTCGCCCATTCCAAAGATACCCGCGGCATCGCCAAGGCCAGGGCTATTTCGGGCTCGACGCCCGGTGATCACAACACCAAAGGCTTGAGTAAAGCCGGACTGTCGAGCTCGAAGAAAACCCATTGAGTTCACGGTTGTAGAAATCAGTTTTTGAAAAGCCAAAAAACCGCTGAAAAGCGGTTTTTTGCACCTTGAATTTGATCGCGGGACATTGCCCGGCACGTTTCCCATCCGGCATATCAGTGGTTTGCGGCAGCAAAACTGGTCGCATAACGGGCATTACATGGACAGAAAACGAGCCACCCGGACACATCGCGCAGTGATTTGCGTCCGCAGGCGTTTTGTCATGTTCAGCGCCGATTCAGCGTAGATATTAGTCAGCCCAACGCTATTCCAATGAGGCTGCACTGTGTTCCAACGACTTGTGTGTTCGCTGTCTGTTTTGAGCCTGTCCATCGCCGCCGCCCAGGCTGCCGAGACTGTCCCCCTCAACACGCCACGCCTGAAGAGCATCGACAACTTCCGCGATGTCGCAGGTCTCACCACCGCCTATACCACGGCCAATGACGGCACAATGCGGGGCGGAGTGTTTTATCGCTCCAATGCGCTGACCCCGTCGGCGGCGGATCTGGCGACCCTCAATGGTGTGGGCATCAAGGCGGTCTACGACCTGCGCACGCCCACCGAGATCGCCGCCACGCCCGACACGATGCCCACGGGCGCGACGTACACCAACATCGACATCATCGGCGGCTCAACGTCTGGCGCGAACATCACCAACATCGCGTTTCATAGCGCCACCGAAGCCATTGCGATGATGCAGGACACCAACCGTGATTTCGTCAGGAACGCGGGGATGCGCAGCGAGTTCAACCAGCTGTTCAATGAACTGGCGACGGTCGACGGTGCCGCGCTGTTCCATTGCACCGCCGGCAAGGACCGTACGGGCTGGACCGCCGCTGTGCTGCAAAGCATCGCCGGGGTCGACGATGCCACCATCATGAGCAACTACCTGGCGACCAACGACTACACCGCTGCGCGTATCCAGGCGACTTTGGCGGCGTTGCCACCGAGCCTGGCGACCATCTATGGGCCGCTGATCGGTGTGGATGCCAGTTACCTGCAAGCGGGCCTGGACCAGGTGACCGCGCAGTACGGCACGATGGACAACTACCTCAAGGAAGGTCTCGGCCTGTCTCAGGAAACCATCTACGTGTTGCGCGGCAAGATGGTGTTCTACAACAGCTTGCCTGGCGCTGCGGACCTGGCGGGCAACGCCGCGGCCGGCGCGCAGTTGTTGCAACAACTGCAGAACAGCAACCTGTCGGGCACCTACAGCGCCTACAACTACTACCTGCAGTCGGCCATTGATGCGGGCAGCCTCGGCGGCGTCGAGTCTACTGTCGGCGGTCAGGTGCACGCCGACGCTGCCAGCTATCTGCTGCGCCAGGGCGCGATGATCGAACAGGCTGCCGCGCCCTTCACCAGCGGCATCGACCTCAAGGCCGGGCAGTATCGCCTGTGGAGCACCGCCCTGGCGGGGTATCTGGGCACCGACGGTTCGTCTCAGGCTTCCAGCAGCAACGAGCATAGCCAGGGCATGATGATTGGCCTGACCCAGCGCTTTTCCGAACAGCTCAGTGCCCATGCCGGCTTTGGCTACAGCAGCGGCAATGTCGGTGGCGCAGGTGGCGAGGCGGATACCGACCTGACGTTCTTCAGCGTTGGCGCACGCTTCGCACCGAACGGCCTGGAACGAGGTCTGTTTGTGGATGCCAATGCCAGCGCCGGCTATCTCGATTACGAGAGCAAGCGCGAACTTGGCGGCGGTCTGGGCACGGCCAAGGGCGACAGCCATGGCAACCTGACCGGCGCGACCCTGGCACTGGGTTACCGTGTTCCGGTGAACGGCGTGACCCTCGAGCCGAGCCTCGGCGTGCGGGTCAGCCACGTCAACCTGTCGGGTTTCCAGGAGAAAGGCAGCGAACTGGCCCTGGACGTCGACGGCATCCACGAGACCCGCAAGAGCGCGGTGGCCAACCTCAACGCAACATTTGCACCGGTCGCCCTGGGCGCCTGGCAGGTGGTGCCGGGCGTGCAGGTGGGCTACGAGCATGTGTTGGGCGATCAGGACATCGACAGCGAAGGGCACCTGCTGGGCCTGGACATTGAACAGCAAGCCGCCTTCGACAACCGTGACCAGTTCACCGGTGGCGTCAATGTCACGGCCAACCTGGGCCCATGGAGCGTGGGTGCGCAAATCGGCGCCAGCGGTGGCGGCGACAGCCACGGCTTCAATGGCGGCCTGAAGGCCAGTTATCTGTTCTGACGAACAGTTTAGGCAATCTGTGGGAGCGGTGTTACGCAGGATGGGTGGGCAACACGGATTGAATGTGTGCGAGCTTGCTCGCGATCGCGATGTTGCATTCAACATCCATATTGCCTGAGACGACGCCATCGCGAGCAAGCTCGCTGCCACAGTGTTTTTTTGTCGTACGCGAGAATTGTGTTCGGCACCAATCAATGGTGGGAGCGAGTCTGCTCGCGAAGAGGCCGTGTCAGTCGACTTGGATGTTGAATGTCACTCCGCTTTCGCGAGCAGGCTTGCTCCCAAAAATCCTCAATTGACGGGTATTGGCCGCGTTCGCAGGCCCTTTCTCACGTCTGCGGGGCTGATGCCGTAGGCACTCTGGAAATACTGGCAAAACCGGCCGACATTGCTGAAGCCGTGTTGCAAGGCCACGTCCGTCACCGACGGCGACACACCCTGGGACAGTGCGACATAGGCGCGCTCCAGGCGTACCTGGCGCTGATAGGCAACGATTGACGTGCCCATGAAACGCTGAAAACCCTCCTGCAATGCGCGCAGGCTGACGTTGGTCAACTGCGCCAGTTCCTTACCGCTGGCCAGGTGGTCGGGATGCGTCTGAATGTACTCGACGGCCAGCTTCACATGTCGCGGCGCTATCAGTGGAGAAGGGCGCTGAAGGGCTTCGGTGAAGTTGTGCGGCCAGGTTTCGAGCACCGCGTCGACCAGCATCTCGCGAAGCCGTGAAGGCATCAGCGAGCCCGTATTGATCAGCAGGTCGAACTCGGTTCCGGTGGCCAGGTCCACCAGTGCCTTGATGCCCTGCAAGGCGGGTACGCTCAGATCCACCACGGGCTCAAAACAGATTTTTTGCAGGATCGGCTTGCCGAGCAGCATCGACAGTCGTTCGGTGATCAGCGCCCGGCTGATCGAAATTCCGTGCTGCGCATGATTGTCGACAAAGCGCGCCGAGCGGACCTCGGCCTTGTCGATGGCCAGGCCGATCTGAGCGAAACCAACCGACTCGCTGACGTGGTTGAAGATGATCTTGCCGGCGGTGGGAATGACGAAGGTGATTTCATCAAGGGGGGCGGGGAAAGCCACCGTGAAGTCACCGTGAAAGTGCATGCGACGAAAGCTGACACCTTCGTGCCTGCCGTAGACCCCGCCGATGCTGATGCTTTTGGGCGGCGGCGCAGAGTCGGAGTAAAGGTTGCCGAACAGGTTCAAGAACAACGCACCAAAGTCGTCGCAGCTCATGTCGGTGGATCTGATGATGATTTGCTTGCGCGTCGTGCTTGAGTACACCTGAAGTGTCACCTTGAGCGGTTGGGCAAAGCCCGGTACGGGGAACTGCCGATCGGAGATCGAACGGATGCGGTTCGGGAAAGCGCTAGGACGTTATCAGTGAGTAATGACAGGTTTGTTACCGGTTGTTGCCGCTGTCGTCGCCAGCTCCGTTCACCCGACGCCACCGCTCGTACTGCACAACGGGTGGCACGAGCGGTACCGGGGCGCGGGCTGGCCTGCAATGGCCGCGGCTATTTCACCGGCTCTGTTGCCTTGATATCCCCGCAAAAGATATCGGCGTTGCCATCGGTCGAAGCCGTTCGCACGACCACCGAATACTTGCCGTCCAGCAGGGTTTGCAAGGGCACAGGCGCGGTTCTGGTAAAAGACCAGCCGCGTACGGGTTGGCGTTCGGTGTTGACGGTGTCGTTCATCGCGTAGGCGACTGACCCGGGTTGCTCGCAGCTGCCGTTATTGATGAACGAGTAAAGACGCAGGGGCAGGGTAACCCCGGTTGGAGCACCGCTGATGAAGAAACTGAGCCCGGTTTTCTTGTCCCAGTCGGTCAAGGTGACGGTGCCGATCTGACCGGCGTTTTGCCGGGTGGCGACCAACGTGACGTTCACGCCGTGGTTCGATGAAGTGGTGCAGCCGAAAAGGCTTGCCGCCACCATGAGTGCTGCCAGAGAGGTTCTGAGCTTCATTGCCAAACTCCTGAGTTGAAGAACTGCAATGGGGGGAATTAGCGGGTATAGCTCATTTATCGCGTTCATGGCGTCGTCCGTTCGAGGCTTCCCCTTTCTGGAAGGACGTGATGGGCGTTTGTCAGCGGATAAAACGCATTGCCCCCGCAAGGGTGCCGGGCATCCTGCGAGGGCAAGCGGTCATGTGCTACGACGTTTGCGGGTCCGAATCAGCGAATGCCTTCCTGACGCAACGCCGCCGGGGTGTAGTTGGCGGCGGACGCCGTGGCGCCGAACTCAATGCTGCGTTTCTCTTCGTTTTTCAACCCGAGCACCGAGTAGCGGCCCGATTGCAGGTCGTAGAGGGCTTCGGCGGTGTAGCCGGGCACCTGCTTGTGGTAGTACTGCTGGGCATGTCCTTCGCCTACGCGCCACAGTTGGCCGCGCCCGTCGTAATGGTCCACTTCCGCCAGTTGCCAGGTGTCTTCATCGAAGTACATGTGGCGTGTTGCATAGATGTGGCGTTCGCCCGGCTTGAGTTTGGCGACCACCTCCCAGACCCGGTGCAGTTCGTAGCGGGTCAGGTCCGGATTGATGTGCCCGGCCTTGAGGATGTCGGCGTACTTGAGGCTTGGCGAGTCGAGCTTGTAGCTGTTGTAGGGGATGTACAGCTCTTTCTTGCCGACCAGTTCCCAGGTGTAGCGATCCGGCGCGCCGTTGAACATGTCGTAGTTGTCAGTGGTGGCCAGGCCATCGGCGGCGGTCGCCGGGCCGTCATAGGCCACTTGCGGCGCCCGGCGTACGCGGCGCTGGCCGGCGTTGTACAGCCATGCCTCGCGGGGTTCCTTCACCTGATCGATGGTTTCGTGGACCAGCAATACGTTGCCGGCCAGGCGTGCGGGCCCGGTCACGCGCTGGATGAAATAGAACAGGATGTTGTCGGCCTTGCCCTTGTCCAGGTCTGGTAACTCTCGCGGGTAGGCGATTTCGTCCTCCAACTCGACCATGTTGAACGCGCCGTCGGCCTGGGGCTGGACGCGGGTGGCCAGGCGGATGAGGTTGCCGCCGCGATAGCGGGTCAGGTGGTTCCAGAGCACTTCGACGCCGCTCTTGGGAATCGGGAACGCGTAGTAACGGCTATCGGCAAAACCGCTCAGCCCGTTGCCGCCATCCACTTCTTGCGTGTTCAGCGCGCTGGCCTTGATCACCGTCTGGATGTCGGTCGGTACCGCCGCTGTGCGATGGGTGGGGTAGACCGGGATCCTGTAAGTGTTCGGGTAGCGCTTGAACATGGCCAGCTGGCCGTCGGTGAGTTTGTCCTTGTACTTCTCGGCAGTGGCCACCGTGATGACGAACAGGGGCTTTTCGCTGGCAAAGGGGTCACTCAGAAAACCCTTGCTGTCGACCGTGCCGGCGTTGGTGGACAGGCCACCGGTCCAGGCGGGAATACTGCCATCGGCGTTACCGGTTTTTACCGCGCCCATGGGGGTGAGGGTCGCGCCCAGTTGTGCAGCTTCGTCAGGGGACACCTTGGCCATGACCACGGTAGCTATCAGCGACAGCGCCAGGGCGCCGGTTTGCAGCATCGTTTTTGTTGTTTTCATGTGCAGTTTCGCTCGCAGGATTCGAGGGACGGGTTTACTCGGTGACGGCCTGCTCATAACAGGTCAGGGTGCGGTCGATGGCCACCCACGGTTGGGCCGATGCGCAGAACATGTGCAAGGCGGGTGTGAGCGCCGAGGCATCGCTGAGGGTCCCGGCCTTGACCGCGAACAGGCCGGGCATGGTGGTGATTGCGCTGTACAGCGCAGAACCGCAGGTGCTGCAGAAAAACCGCCGTACCGGCAGGCCGCTGCCGCCATTGCTGGCGTAGCTGCTCAGGCTCCGGCCTTCGACTTCGAAACCCTCTGTCGGCACCAGCACGTTGACGGAAAAGGCACTGCCCGATTGCTTCTGGCAATCGCTGCAGTGGCAGACCGCAGTCATCAGCGGTGCTGCGAGGGTGGAGTACTGAACGTTGCCGCACAGGCAACTGCCATTGAGGGTGCTCATGGATGTTTTCTCGTTGGGGTGAATAAAGGGATTACGGCTGGAGGAGGCGATCGGCTTCCCATTGCAGGGCTTTTTGCGTGGTCCGCCGAAAGCTGTTCCAGGCGCTTGCAAAGAACAGGGCGGCGAGACAGCAACCGGCCAGGATCACGTACAGGATCGAGAACCTGATCGCGCTCGGGCTCTTGAATACATAGTCAGTCAGGACCCCGACCATCACCGGACCACAACCGGCGCCGAGCAGGCTCAGCGCCCCGGTGAACATCGCCATGAACTGGCCGCGCATGGGCGTCGGGGCAACTTCGACGACCAGCGCGGCACCGACGCCGAACAGGCAGGTCCAGAGGGTAGCGGCCATGGCCAGGAATGGCAGGGCGTGCTCGACGCTGGAAGCCGTCAACAGTGGAACACTCACCAGTGCCAACCCCACGCTGGCCAGCAAGGCAATGCGCAGGTTGGCGTTGGCGACCCCGCGATTGCGCCAGTACTCGCCCAGCCAACTGGCGATGATCACGCCGAGGGGGCCGCAAACGCACATGATGGCGCCCATCAAGGCGCCGATCCGGGCGTAGCTCCAGCCGAACTCACGGACGAAGTAGGTCGGCACCCAGCTGCCACTGCCATACACCGCGCTATAGAAGCAGCCGGCACCGGCAAAGATCGCCACGAAGGTGCGGGCGTTTTCCCGCAGGAACGCGAACACGTCGCGCAGCGGTACGTCTGCCCGGGGGGGCGGTCTCAGCCCTTGGGCGTTTTTGCGCAGGCGCGGTTCAGGGACGCCGGTCATCAGCAGCAACACCAGCAGGCCCGGCAGGCCGATCGACATCAGCGTGGTTTGCCAGGGTTGCAGCAAACCCAGCCAAGGCAGGGTCAGCGGATGCGCGGTGAAGTAACCGAGCACCAACCCGGTGGCTAGCAACCCTGCACCGGCACCGAATGACGCGCCGGTGCCAAATACACCCAGGGCGCGACCGCGTTTTTCCGGGGTGAACAAATCGCTGATCAGCGACACCGCGCCTGGCAGCAGCACCGCTTCGCCGACCGCCACGCCGATTCGCGCCAGCAGCAAATGCCAGAACTCCGTGGCCAAACCGCCGGCCGCCGTGGCCAGGCACCACAAGCCGATACCGATGGTGATCACCAGGCGGCGATTGCCACGGTCGATCAGTCGCGCAATCGGCAATCCGACCAGTGAGTAAAACGCGGCGAACGTGAAGCCGTGGAGTACCCCCATCCAGCTGTCGTTGACTTGCAACGATTGCTGTATCGGGCCGACCAGCAACGTCAGGATCTGCCGGTCCATGATGGAAAAGATGTAGGCAATCAGCAGGACGCTGACCGTGTAATACGCCTGCCCGCGATTGGGCAGGTCCACTACGGCAGGTGCGGCAGTGGTGGCCTGGATACCGGTTGAACTCGACATCTCGTGTTGACCTCATGGCATGGGTTGTTCTTGCTGTCGGGTGCCAAAAATCGTTCAACCAGGTTGTTGCCAGAGGTTGTTGTCCTGCCAGATGTTTTCCTTGCGCCAATGCGCCGGCAGTGTTTCGCCGGTTTGCTGGATCACCCGGCCGATCAGCAGTTTCAATTGTTGGGCCTCTTCGTAGTCGAGTGACTCCAGCGCGGTCATTTCCGCTGCCTTGGCGAATGCCAGCCACTCAATGGTCAGTTGTCGTCCGGCCTCGGTGAAGTAAATCCGTTGCGCCCCATCGACAGGCGTTTCCGGGATGAGCAGGCCTTTGTTCACCCAGGTGTCCAGCTGTTCCTGAAGCAGCTCCTTGCCGACGAATTCAAACAGCCGGCGCAACTCGGTCAGGGTTTTTCCCTCACCAAAACTGAGCATGCCCAGCAATTCGAAATCCAGGTCACTCATGCCCATGGCTTTCAGTTGCTGACGAATTGGCAGCTGCATCTGGTAGTACGCGCGCCCGAGCAGGAAGCCCAGCCAGTTATCGCCGTAGACGCTTTGGTCCACCGTGGCGGCAGGCTCCAGCAGACGCCGATAGCCGCCGCCATGGAACACCAGCGGCGAGCTGTCGAAGCGATCGAACGCCAGCACTTCGCCGACCAGGATAATGTGGTCGCCACCTTCATACTGATAGGTGGTGCGGCACTGGAAGCGTGCCGAGCAGCCATCGAGCAACGGGACCCCGTCGTGGCCGCGTGTCGTGGTCAGATCCGCGAACTTGTCCGTGCCGCGCTTGGCGAACCGGTTGGACAAGTGCTCCTGATCGGTGGCCAGGATGTGCACGGCAAAATGTTTGGAACCGGTAAAGGCGTGGGCCGATGACGAGTCCTTGTTCAGACTCCAGAGCACCATCGGTGGGTCAATCGACACTGAGTTGAAGCTGTTGGCGGTCAGACCGTAGTCCTGTCCGTCGGCGCCACGGGTGGTGACGATGGTCACGCCGGTGGTGAAGGCGCCCAGGGCCTGGCGGAACTGTCGCGGATCGAAGTTCGAAGGGTTCATGCAAGGACACTCCATCGCCGCGCCGGGGGCGCGGTGAATTTATTGTTGTTTTTGTTTTCGGATGACGTTGTGGTTCACGGGCACAGCAAGGGCATGACCAGACGGCCAAAGCGCTCGGCTTCCTCGTGATGCGGATAACCCGACAGGCAGAAACCGGTGCAGCCGGCCTCGACGAATTCCATCAGTTGCGCGGCAACCTGTTGTGGGTTGCCCACCACTGCGACCCCCGCACCCGGACGCACTTCGGTGATCCCGGTCCACAGGTGCGGTGTCATCTTGCGGCCGACGGTTTTGGACAGTTCGGCGGCGCGTTGGCTGGCGACGGAATTGCTCTTGGCCGCCAGTTGCACGGCGGCGGCCAGCGCTGAGTTTTCCGCCCCGGCAATCAGTGCATCGGCAGCCGCCCAGGCGTCCGCCTCGCTTTCGCGGCAGATGATTTGCAGGCGCATGGCGAACTGGATCTCGTCCTCGCGCCCGTATTTGGCGGCGCGGGCACGCATTTCGACGATCTGCCCGGCGATGCGCTCCGGGTAGTCACCCCAAAACAGATGGACCGACGAATGCTTGGCGGAAATCTCCGCGGCCTGCTCCGAGCCACCGCCGAGGAAGAAGGGCGGGTGAGGCTGCTGGACTGTGGACGGCATGATCTTCGGGCCATGGACCTGGAAGTATTTGCCGTTGTGTTCGACGTCTTGCTCGGTCCACAGGCGCTTCATCAACTCGACTTCTTCGAGCAACTGATCGTAGCGATCCTCCTTGGCCGAGAACTGGCCTTCGGCATAGGCGTCCTTGTCGCTGACGCCGGCGATCAGGTTGAGGTAGATGCGGCCCTGGGACAGCTGGTCGAACGTCGCGATCATCTTGGCTTGGGTGACCGGGTGGATATAGCCGGGTTTCAGTGCAGCGAGCATTTTCAGGCGCGTGGTGCGCGCGGCCAGGTAGGAAGCCACGACCCAGGCGTCCCAGCAAATCGCGCTTACCGGGAGCAGCATGTAGTCGAAACCTGCGTTTTCCGCCGCGATGGCCACGCGTTCGAAGTGCTCCAGGGAGCGCGGAATGTCCTGGCTTGGATCACCAAATGCCGTGGTGTCGCCGAGGGTTGGGCAGAACCAACCCATGCTCAGGGGGATATTCTTATTCATTGTGAGGCTCCCGCCGTGTGAACGATGGGTGCACTAAATCAAAGGCCTTACAATGAGTAAAATGAATAGGTAACATTTCAAGAATGCACAATATTAATATCCGTACCCTCGATCTGAACCTGCTGGTGGTGTTCATCACACTCTGGGAAACCCAGAGCGTCACCCGTGCCAGTGAGCGTCTGGCCTTGAGCCAGTCAGCCGTCAGCCATGCCTTGCGCCGGTTGCGTGAACGCCTGGGCGACGAACTGTTCGTGCTCGGCCGTAGCGGCCTGGTGCCCACCTCTCGGGCCACCGTGCTGATTGGCCCGGTACGCGAGGCCCTGGAGAAAATCGACCAGGCGTTGCAGGGCGACGAGTCGTTCTCGCCAGCAACGGCGCAACGCACGTTCCGCATCGCGGCGGGCGACTTCGTAGAATTCCTGATCCTGCCCAAATTGCTCCAGCACATTTCCCTTGCCGCGCCCGGGGTCGTCATTGAAATGGTGCCGCTGCCCGAGCCCGCTACCTTGCCCTTGATGCTCGAGAGCGGGGCCATCGACGTGATGCTCAATACCCCGACCGCGCTCGGCGCCGGCGTGTGTTGCGAATCATTGAGCACCGTGCAGTTGCAGACACTGATCTGGCAACGCGAAGGCCTGACGGCCCCGCGCTTTCCGCTGGACCTGTACCTTGAGCGCCCGCACGTGGTGATCAGCATGCACGAGCGCGGCGGTAACATCATCGACCGCACACTCGCCGCGCAGTCCTTGAGCCGACGGATTGGTGCAGTCGTGCAAAACTTCATGGCAATGCCGATCATCGCCGCGCAAACCGGCTACATTTGTAATCTACCGAGCCCGATTGCCCGGACGTTTGCCGGTGTCTTCAACCTCAGTTGCCATGCCCCACCCTTTGAGTTTCCCGAGCCTGAGCTGATTGCCTGCTGGCACACGCGCTTCGATGCCGATGAAGGTTTGCAGTGGTTACGCGTGCAGTTAAAGGATTGTGCGGTCGGTTGAGCCCACTCATCATCCGCATGGACGATTTGCGATTGGAGTGACTGATGAATCAACACGGCAGCCATCCGCCAGAGCGGATTCCAGGGACTCCACAGCGGGGTACCGTGCGCAGCCTGTTGATCCCGGAGTGGCTTGGCAGTTACCGGCCAGACTGGCTGCGAGGCGATGTGGTCGCGGGGCTGACGGCAGCGGCCGTGGTCATTCCCAAGGCGCTGGCATACGCCACCATTGCCGGCCTGCCGGTGCAGGTCGGGCTGTACACGGTGCTGGTGCCGATGGTGATCTATGCCGTGCTCGGTACGTCGCGCCCGCTCAGTGTCAGCACCACGACTACCTTGGCCATTCTCGCCGGCTCAGCGTTGGGCCAGATCAGCCCTGATGGCGATGCTGCGGCCCTGCTGGTGGGTTCCGCCACACTGGCCCTGATGGTGGGCGCGATCCTGATCGTCGCGGGGTTGCTGCGCCTGGGCTTCGTCGCCAATTTCATTTCCGAGCCGGTGCTGGTGGGATTCAAGGCCGGTATCGGCGTAGTCATCGTGCTCGACCAGCTACCCAAACTGCTGGGTACTCACATCGACAAAGGTGGCTTCCTGCACAACCTGGTGGCCACTGTTCAGAGTGTCGGTCACGCCTCGCTGCCGACCGTGGCGGTCGGCGTGTTCATGGTCTTGCTGCTGGTCGGCATGAAGCGTTTTACCCCGCGACTGCCCGCACCCTTGATTGCGGTAACGCTGGGCATCATTGCCATGAGCCTGTTTGGCCTGGAGAGTTTTGGTGTGTCCGCCGTCGGCCTGGTGCCGATCGGATTGCCAGAGCCGACCCTGCCGGCATGGTCGATGGCCGAAACCCTGTGGCCTTCGGCGATGGGCATCGCGCTGATGAGTTTCACCGAAACCATCGCGGCGGGGCGCGCGTTCGCCCGCAGTGACGAGCCCGCGCCACAACCCAATCGTGAATTGCTGGCCACAGGTGTTGCCAACATCGGCGGTGCGTTTCTCGGGGCCATGGTCGCCGGTGGCGGGACCACCCAAACGGCGGTGAACCGCCTGGCCGGCGCCCGTTCGCAACTGGCCGCACTGGTCACCGCGGCACTGGCATTGGGCACTTGCCTGCTGCTGGCGCCGCTGATTGGCCTGATGCCCAACGCCACGCTCGCTGCCGTGGTGATTGTGTATTCGGTGGGCCTGATCGAGCCGGCGGAGTTTCGCGAGATCCTTTCGGTTCGCCGTACCGAATTCGCCTGGGCCGTGGTGGCCATGATCGGCGTGATGCTGCTGGGCACGCTGCAAGGGATCGTCGTGGCGATTATCGTCTCGTTGCTGGCCCTGGCCTATCAGGTCTCGGACCCACCGGTGCATGTCCTGGGACGCAAGCCTGGCACCAACGTCTATCGCCCACAGGCCACCGGCAACGCAGACGACGAACACTTTGAAGGGCTGCTGTTACTCAGGCCCGAGGGGCGGATTTTCTTCGCCAATGCCGAGCGCATCGCCGAGAAGATCCGGCCGCTGATTGATGTGGCGACACCCAAAGTCGTGGTCCTGGACCTGCGCAGCGTCTTCGACCTGGAATACACCGCCCTGAAGATGCTTACCAGCGCGGAGCAGCGCATGAGCGAGAAAGGCATTTCACTCTGGCTGGTAGGCATGAACCCGAGCGTATGGGACATGGTTATCAAGGCGCCCTTGGGCCATACGCTGGGCGAGGCGCGCATGTTCCTGAACCTGGAACTGGCGGTTGAACATTACCAGCGCAGTCGACGCTGAATGAACGCGGCCGGGCGCGTCCCGGCTGCTGTGCGACGCATTGAAGGAGGTAACGGGCATGGCAAAGAAGAAGGCTGCATCGAAAAGCAAATCGGCCGAAGGCGACAAGCTCAAGAACAAGGTTTATCTCGAGGAATTGGCGCGGCTGCACGTCGAGATGGTCAAGTTGCAGGAGTGGGTACAGCACTCGGGCGCCAAGATTTGCATCATCTTCGAGGGCCGTGATGGCGCCGGCAAGGGCGGGTCCATCAAGGCGCTGACCGAACGGGTCAGCCCGCGGGTGTTCCGGGTGGTGGCGTTACCGGCACCGACCGAGCGAGAAAAAAGCCAGATGTATGTGCAACGTTATCTGCCGCACCTGCCGGCGGCTGGTGAAGTGGTGATCTTCGATCGCAGCTGGTACAACCGCGCTGGTGTAGAACGGGTCATGGGATTCTGCAGCGAAGAGCAGGTGCGCAACTTTCTCACCTCGGTGCCGCGCGTCGAGCAGGCACTGGTCGAATCGGGAATCATCCTGATCAAATACTGGCTTGAAGTAAGCCAGGAAGAGCAGACCCGACGTCTCAAGGAGCGTATCACCGACGGACGCAAGATCTGGAAGCTGTCGCCCATGGACCTCAAGTCCTATAACCGCTGGTACGACTACTCCCGTGCCCGGGACGACATGTTCGAGGCCACCGACACCGACTTCGCCCCGTGGCGGGTTGCCAACTCCAATGACAAGCGACGGGCGCGACTGAACATCATCAGCGATGTGCTGAGCAGCATTCCCTACGAGGATGTGCCACGGGCAAAAGTGAAACTGCCCAAGCGCCAAAGTCCCGGCAACTATCGGGATCCGAACTATCCGTTCAAGTTCATCCCGGAAAAGTTCTGAAGCTTGCCGAACTGTGCAGTCTGTGCTCGGTCCTGGACGGTCGAGCACAGCAGTCGTGAAATCAGGGCCTCGGTATTCCTGAAATACCGTCTCGACTGATTTCACATCTGCTGTGCTGAATGGCAACTAATACACGAAAATAATCTGTCTGTAGGAAGTTTCTTTAAATGTGTTGGGAAATTACCATTTCTAGTGCGGGCAAGTTCTGAGCGTGGAGTAATATGGTTCTGTATTTAACTTTTGCAGATGGAATGACTTCGTAAGATAGTTCAGTATTGCACCTCGCAAGTGTTTGAGCTTTTGTTTCAGTGGTTGCGATTCCCTTTCGAAATGCTCATCTTTTGTCGCTGAGGTAAGCGTGCAAACGGTGTTCGATCGCTTGAATGCGTTATGCCGACTCAAATGTTGAGTTCGAATTTGTCATTATTTTTTGTAACGGTGTAATTGTTGCAAATATCCATGGAGGTTTTATGGCTTCTGGTAGTTTTCAAAACGAAGTGCCCAAGGCTCGAGTCAATATCAAGCTCGATTTGCATACCGGCGATGCGCAGAAAAAAGTCGAGTTGCCGCTCAAGTTGATGGTGATGGGGGACTACAGTAACGGTAAGGAGCAACGTCCGTTATTCGAGAGAAAAAAAGTCGCTATCGACAAGAATAATTTCGATAGCGTGTTGGCCGAATATGCTCCCGAGATCAAGCTGGCCGTGGCCAATACCCTGTCGGAGGACGCCAGCGAGGCGTCGGTCGATCTGAGCTTCCAGAGCATGAAGGATTTCGAGCCGGAACAAGTGGCCCGGCAAATTCCGCAACTGCGCGCGTTGCTGGCAATGCGTAACCTGCTGCGCGACCTCAAGTCCAACCTTTTGGACAATGCCACGTTTCGTCATGAGCTGGAGCGCATCCTCATGGATGAGGCACTCAGTGACGAACTGCGAGACGAGCTGGCAGCCCTGGCTGCGGAAGAAGTCCGTTAATTCACCCCGGCTTGTTTAAAAGGAAGTTTGCAAAATGTCTATTGAACAATCTCACGCGCATTCGCGCGGCACTACAGTGTTGTCTGAAGAAAATAACGGCGTGTATGGCGCGCTGTTTGGCAAGATCAATCTCAGCCCGGTAAAAGTGCTGGGCGAAATTGAAGTGTTTCAAAGTTCCGAGGCGCTGTCGGACGTTTCTGTCGATGAGCGTGTGACAGCCGCTGTCAGTGTTTTTCTGAAGTTGATAAAGCAGTCTTCGCGCAAAGTCCGGCGTCTGGACAAGACACTGCTGGACGAACATATCGCCTCGCTGGATGCGCAGATCAGCCGCCAATTGGACGCCGTGATGCATCACCCGGATTTCCAGCGGGTCGAGTCCACCTGGCGCGGGGTGAAATCGCTGATCGATCAGACCGATTTTCGCCAGAACGTGCGCATCGAACTGCTGGATATCAGCAAGGATCACCTGGTCCAGGATTTCGAGGACGCCCCGGAGATCGCGCAAAGTGGTCTGTATGTGCAGACCTACATCCAGGAGTACGACACCCCGGGTGGTGAGCCGGTCGCCGCTGCCATATCCAACTTCGAGTTCGACCGCAGCCCGCAAGACATTGCCTTGCTGCGCAATATTTCCAAAGTCTCGGCGGCAGCGCACATGCCCTTCATTGGCTCCGTCGGTCCGGCCTTCTTTGGCAAGCGTTCGATGGAAGAAGTGGCCGCCATCAAAGACATCGGCAACTACTTTGACCGCGCCGAATACATCAAGTGGAAAGCGTTCCGCGACAGCGACGATGCCCGTTACATCGGTTTGCTCATGCCCCGTGTGCTGGGCCGTCTGCCGTATGGCCCGGACACTGTTCCGGTGCGCAGCTTCAACTACATCGAAAGCGTCAAGGGGCCGGACCACGACAAGTACCTATGGACCAACGCCTCGTTCGCCTTCGCTGCCAACATGGTCAAGAGCTTCATCGCCAACGGCTGGTGCGTGCAGATCCGCGGTCCGCAGTCTGGCGGCGCGGTCACCGACCTGCCGATCCACTTGTACGATCTGGGCACTGGCAATCAGGTGAAGATTCCTTCGGAAGTGATGATTCCGGAAACGCGCGAGTTCGAGTTCGCCAACCTCGGTTTCATCCCGCTGTCGTACTACAAGAATCGTGACTACGCGTGCTTCTTCTCGGCGAACTCCGCGCAGAAACCGGCGCTTTACGACACCGCGGACGCCACTGCCAACAGCCGGATCAATGCGCGCCTGCCATACATTTTCCTGCTGTCGCGCATTGCCCATTACCTGAAACTGATCCAGCGCGAAAACATCGGCACCACCAAGGATCGCCGTGTGCTGGAGCTGGAGTTGAACAAGTGGGTCAGCGGGCTGGTCACCGAGATGAACGATCCGGGCGACTCGCTGCAGGCTTCGCACCCGTTGCGGGCTGGCCGGGTCACCGTCGAAGACATCGAAGACAACCCGGGTTTCTTCCGCGTCAAGTTGTATGCCGTGCCGCATTTCCAGGTGGAAGGCATGGACGTCAACCTGTCGCTGGTTTCGCAGATGCCCAAGGCGAAAGCCTGAGTCCTGCTCACACCCACGCCACTTCGCAGGGATACGACCTCATGAAAATCGACCGCCCCTTGTGGGCCGCGGGGGCATTGCTGTCCCCACAGCAATTCCAGCAGCAGGCGCGCTGGGAGGCCTGGGCCAACGAGTGCCTGGCTCGTCTGTGCCTGGTGCACCCTTGGGGCGTTCGCAGTGTCGCCTTCGACCTGGAAGCTCTGCGTCTGGGCACGCTCAAGGCCACCCGACTCAATCTGCGCATGCCGGACGGTACCCTGATCGACAGCGATCAAGTAGATCGGCTGCCCCCCGGTCTCGACCTGTCGCGCCTGCAGACCGGTGACAGCCAGACAGCTACCTTGCTGCTGGCCCTGCCGCTGGAGCAGGCCAATGGCAACAACTGCCTGTTCGATGGCGGGCAAGGGGATCGGCCTACCCGATATCGCCAGGACTGGCGTCAGGTGCAGGACATCTACGCCGATGAAGTGCAATCGGTCGGCGTGCTGGAACAGGTGCTGAGCCTGCGCTTCGTACACGACGAGAACGGCGATTACCTGACCTGTCCCATCGCGCGGCTGTTGCGCGACGGGCAGGGCGCCTGGAGCCTTGACCTCGATTACATTCCGCCGTTGCTCAGTTTCGCCGCGCACCCGGGGCTGCTTACGCAATTGGATAACCTGTTGAGCCAGCTGTCCTCCAAACGCCAGCGACTGATGGGCATGCGCCGCGAAAGCAATCAACGCATGGCCGACTTCGCCGTTGCCGACGTGTCATTGTTCTGGCTGCTCAATGCCTTGAACACTTACCAGCCGGTGTTGGCCGATCTCAAGGCCTGGCCTGCGCGACCTCCCGAGCAGGTCTATCTGGAGTTGACGAAACTGGCCGGCAGCCTGCTGACCTTTTCCCTCGAACACGATGTCGAGCAGATTCCGCCTTACCGCCACGAAGACCTGGAAAGTGTGTTCCCGCCGCTTTTGCGCATGATCTCCACCTTGCTGGAGGCCAGCCTGCCTTCGCGGGTCATTGCCCTGGACCTTGAAGAAATTTCGGCTAATCGCTGGCAGGTGCGCCTCGATGACCATCGACTGCGCGAGCCTGACAGCGCCGACTTCTACCTGTCGGTACGCTGCCGCCTGCCAGCAGTGCAACTGCAGAGTCAGTTTCCGCGCCTGTGCAAGATCGGTACACCGGACGAAGTCGATCAACTGGTCAACGCCGCCCTCGACGGCGTGCCGTTGCACTCCCTCAGCCATGTGCCGGCGGCCATTCCCCTGCGCCTGGAAAACCAGTACTTCGCCCTCGACCTCAACCATGTCAAGGGCAAAGCCATTCTGGCTCAGGGCGTTTGTGCCTTCTACGTCCCGAGCACCCTGGCCGACGTCAAACTTGAACTGTTCGCGGTACTACGTGCATGAACCTGATCGAAACGAAAAAACACGGCCCGGTTGATATCGACGCATTGCTGCAGGACAGCTATCTGCTGGTGGTCGAGTTGCGGCAGGGGGCCTCGGCGCAAAACAGCGACGTGGTCAAAGCGCTTTGCGTGCAGCAGGTCGAGGGCGTTCGCCAGTCGCTTGAAGAGGCCGGCCTGGCGCAACGCAGCATCGACCATATCAGCCACGCGCAATGCGCGTTGCTGGACGAAACCATGCTCAACCTCACGTTTGATAAAGCCCATGCCAACTGGGCCAGCGAACCCTTGCAAACGAAGTTCTTCAACCGCCATCAGGCCGGGGTGTTCCTCTACGAGGACATGCGTGAGGTACTGCGCGAACCAGCAGCGGACCTACTTGTGCTGACAGCGTTCCAGCGGGTACTGACCCTGGGTTTCAAGGGCCGTTATGCCGATATCAGTGACCCCGAGCGCGAGCAATTGCTGACCGCCCTGAATGAGCGTGTCGCGCCTTTGAAATTGCATCGGCGCTCGACCGCAACGGTCAGTGGCAGTCGGGGCATGACGCTGTTCCCTGGATTGCGCTCGCCCCTGGTCAATGCCCTGGCAGCCGGCCTGTTGCTGGTCGCTCTCTGGTACGGGCTCGATCAGTGGCTGGGTGGCTTGGCGGCGACCCTGTTATCCGTGGACGCCTGAGGTGGGGTCAATGACGCTCAAACTCAAACAGGGGCTCTGGCTGTGGGCCGGTGTACTGGCCCTGACGCTGCTGGCGATCATCCCGTTTGGCGGATGGACGCGCGGGGTTGGCGTCTTGATTGTTGTCGGCAGCGTCGCGCTGGCGTGGGTGCGGGCGGTGCGTCAGACAGCAAAGCAACAGGAACTGCACGGTTCCCTCGATGATTTCACGCTGCCACCGGCGAGCTTCCGCCAACCCGTTGTGCTGGTCTGTGGCGATGGCCTGTCCAATCTGTTTGGTGAAGCGGACGCCGATCATCCGGCGCAGCGTTTGACCCAGCAGGGGTGTTACCTGCGGGTTTCCAGTACGGAGCAACTGCCGGGGCTGGTCGACCGCATCATGACCATGCGCCCCCAGTGGGGCGGACAGCTCGGGGTATTGCTCATCGTCAACCCGGGTGAGCACACTGATGCCGGGGTGTTGGCCGGGCAGGTGCGCACCTTCAATCATCAGGTCGCGCTGACGCGCAAGCGCGGCTTTACCTTGCCGTTGATGCTGGTCAGCTATCTGCAGTCCCCTGCAGCCAAAGGGGCCTGGTTCAGTTGGGGCGCCGGCCAGGACCACTGCAACATTCTGCAGGCGGGGACCAGCTTCAGCCCGAACGACTGGTACCGGCAGTCCGCGCGCAGTGCAGTCCATACCCAACGTTTGCAGGCCGGCATCCAGCTCAACAGTGCAGCTGCCTGGCTGGACGAACATGTCCTGGCGCACTTCACCCGCCGTGAAGGTCGGCACGCTATCGGCCTGCCGCTGGTGTGGGGCTGCACCCTGGTGCCGACACTGCCCGGTTATGTGCCCGGCAACTTGTGGCGGCAATGGCAGCGGGACAAGACCGCGCTGCTGGATGCAGATGGCGCTAGTCAGGCAACGGGGGAGCCGTTGCCGTTTCCTGACCCTCTGCTGAGTCTGCTGCCCCGGCAGCCTCAACCTTCGACCAAGCGTGACGCAATCGTGATCGCGGTATGGCTGTTCACGTTTGCCACCGTTGTCGCCCTGATCAGCTCGGCCTGGCAGAACACCATGCTGCTGCGCCAGGTCAGTGACGACCTGCGGCGCTACACATCCATTGCCCCGCCGACGCGTCTTGAGCAAGCCGAATTCGCCCGGCGCGAGGATGCGTTGAACGTGCTGCGCGAGGACGCGGTTCGCCTTGACGCCTACTACCGCCTGGGCGCGCCCCTGGCGCTGGGGCTGGGCCTGTATCACGGCGAGCGATTGCGTGAACGGCTGTTGACGACCATCGCCGATCACAAGCAACCGTCGACCCGCCCGCTGGCGGCACGTACCGCGCGAACGGTGCGCCTGGACAGTCTGTCGCTGTTCAGCAGTGCCAGCGCCCGGCTCAAGCCCGAATCAACCAGGGTGCTGATCGATGCCCTGGTCGGCATCAAGGCCCAGCCTGGCTGGCTGATCGTCATCGCCGGGCACACCGATGCCGTGGGCAGCGACGAACACAATCTGCAGTTGTCCCGCGCCCGTGCGGCAGCGGTACGTGACTGGATGCAACGCATGGGCGGCATCCCCGACAGCTGTTTCGCGGTGCAGGGCTTTGGCAAGAGCCAGCCCATCGCCAGCAATGACACCGAGGCGGGGCGTCAGGCCAACCGTCGCGTCGATATCCGTCTGGTGCCGGAAGCGGGGGCCTGCGCGCTACCCACGGTCGGGGCCGACGTTCAACTCCCTGCCGCAAACGCGGCATTTGTGTACTGAGAAAAGGAGCTTCACATGGCAATTCCCGTTTATCTGTGGCTGAAAAATGACGGCGGTGCGGACATTAAAGGTTCAGTGACCGTGCAAGGTCGCGAAGGCAGTATCGAGGTGGTCGCTCACAACCACAGCGTCTACATCGCCAGCGACGACAACACCGGAAAATTGACCGGTACGCGGACCCATGCTCCGTACGTGTTCACTAAGGAAATCGATGCTTCCAGCACATACCTCTATAAGGCTGCTACTACAGGCCAGACACTCGAAAGCGCCGAGTTCAAATTTTATCGCATCGACGACGCTGGCCAGGAAGTCGAGTACTACAACACCCTGCTTAAAAAAGTGAAGGTAGTGAAGGTCGAGTCGAAAATGCACGACGTCAAAGATCCGGACAAGGCGAAACTCAACCACCTGGAAGAGGTTGAGTTGCGCTACGAGGAGATCTTCTGGGACTTCAAGGACGGAAACCTCAAACACGACGATAAATGGGACAAACGTAGTAGAGGGTAACGCTGAATAACCAGCAGGCAGGCCTCTGCCTGCTGGTTCCGGTGCACTGGGTTGAGCGTCTGTGCGCGGACGTTCAACCCAGCCCATCCCGACACTTTCCATCGCCCTGACCGATTATCCGCTGACCCTTCAGCACAAGGACGTACCTCCATGACCGACAACTCCTCGCGCCTGCTTCGCCGTCTCAATCCCTACTGCGCCCAGGCGCTCAGCGCGGCGGCGTCGTTGTGCCAAAGCCGTGCCCATGGGCGGATCAGCATCGAACACTGGTTGCTCAAGTTGCTGGAGCAGGGCGAGGGCGACTTGACCCTTATCGCCCGTCGTCATGAGTGGGACATGGACGGGCTTTGGCGCGGTCTGCTTGACCATCTCGACACGCTGCCGCGCAGCGTGCAGGGCAAGCCACAGTTGTGCGGCAAATTGCAGAAACTGATCGAGTCCGCCTGGTTGCGTGCGTCACTGGAAGGGCATGACAGTCTGCGCTCGGCGCACCTGCTGGGTGCGTTGCAGGACAGTCCGCAGCTGCTGGCATGCGATGCGGCCTGGCCCCTGCTAAGCCTCAATGAAATCCAGTTGCAGCAGCTGTCAGGGCTGCTCGATCAGCACTCCGAGGAACGCCCGCACGTCCAACAGCAAAGTGCGTTGGACCAGCCCCCGGCGTTACCTGTCCCAGGCGCAGCCGTGCACGATGCCTTGCAAGCGGTACTGGACAGGTTCACCCAGGACATCACCGCCAAGGCGCGGGCCGGGCAGATCGACCCGGTGTTCGGACGTGACGATGAAATCCGCCAGGTCATCGATATCCTCAGCCGGCGGCGCAAGAACAACCCGATCCTGGTGGGCGAACCCGGCGTCGGCAAGACCGCGCTGGTCGAAGGCCTGGCCTTGCGCATCGCCGACGGCAACGTGCCGGACAGCCTCAAGGCGGTCAGCGTGCGTACCCTCGACCTGGGTCTGCTGCAAGCGGGCGCCGGGGTCAAGGGCGAGTTCGAGCAACGCCTGAAAAACGTCATCGACGCCGTGCAGCAATCGGCCAACCCGGTGTTGCTGTTCATCGACGAAGCCCACACCCTGATCGGCGCCGGGAACCAGGCGGGTGGGGCGGATGCGGCGAACCTGCTCAAGCCGGCCCTGGCCCGTGGTGAGTTGCGCACCATCGCCGCGACCACCTGGAGCGAATACAAGCAGTACTTCGAGCGCGATGCCGCCCTGGAACGGCGCTTCCAAATGGTCAAGGTCGACGAGCCGGACGATGCCAGCGCCTGCCTGATGCTGCGTGGCCTCAAGGCCCGTTACGCCAGCCATCACGGCGTGCATATTCAGGATGCCGCGGTGCAGGCCGCGGTGAGCCTGTCGCGGCGCTACCTCACGGGCCGCCAGTTGCCGGACAAGGCCGTCGACCTGCTCGACACCGCCAGCGCGCGGGTGCGCATGAGCCTCGACTGCGAGCCCCAGGCACTGGTGCGGCTCAAAGCCCGGCAGGCCGCGCTGGAGCTGGAGCGGCGTGCGCTGGAGCAGGATGTGCAACTCAATGGTTGCGACTTGAGTGAGCGTTTGACCCTTATCGCCGGGCAACAGGTCGAGCTGCAACAGCAGCAGGACGACCTGCTGCGCCAGTACCGCTACGAACTCGACCTGACTCGGCAACTGCTCGATGCGCGCCAGGCCGAACCGGCCCGCAGCGACCTCTGCGCGAAACTGCAGGAGCAATTGCTGCGGGCCCAGGGCAGCCAGCCAATGCTGTCCCTCGACGTCGATGCACGCAGCGTTGCCGAAGTCATCGCCGACTGGACCGGCGTGCCCCTGGGCAGTTTGCTCAAGGACGAACAGGCCAGCCTGCTGGACCTCGAACAGCAACTGGCCGAGCGAGTGATTGGCCAGGACCATGCCCTCGGTGCCCTGGCCCAGCGCCTGCGCGCGGCCAAGACCGGCCTGACCGAAGAGCAGGCGCCGCTGGGGGTCTTCCTGCTGGTGGGCACCAGCGGCGTCGGTAAGACCGAAACCGCCCTGGCGCTGGCGGACTGCCTGTTCGGCGGCGAAAAATCGCTGATTACCCTGAACCTTTCCGAGTACCAGGAAGCCCACACCGTCAGCCAGCTCAAAGGTTCGCCACCGGGCTACGTCGGTTACGGCCAGGGGGGAGTGCTCACAGAAGCGGTGCGCCAGCGGCCCTACAGCGTGGTGCTGCTGGATGAGGTGGAGAAGGCGCACCGCGACGTGCTCAATCTGTTCTATCAAGTGTTCGACCGTGGCTTCATGCGCGATGGCGAAGGGCGCGAAATCGACTTCCGCAACACCGTCATCCTGATGACCTCCAACCTCGGCAGCGATGAGCTGCAAAACGGTCTGCGCGAACAGCCCGAAGCCAGCGACAGCGACTTGCACGAATGGCTGCGACCGCTGCTGCGCGAGCACTTCCAGCCGGCGTTGCTCGCCCGCTTCCAGACCCTGATCTACCGCCCGCTGCTGGCCGACGCGCTCAAGCATATCGTCGCCCTGAAACTTGCCAAGGTCGCCAGGCGCCTGCACAGCCATTACGGCCTGACCTGCCAGATCGAGGATGGCCTGCACGATGCATTGGTCACCGCCTGCCTGCTGCCCGACACCGGTGCGCGCAACATCGACAGCCTGCTCAACCAGCAGATTCTGCCGGTCCTCAGTCAACAGCTGCTGCAGCGTCAGGCCACCAAATACAAAACCCTTGGCGTAACCCTGGGCTACAGCGATGAGGAGGGCATCACGCTGCAATTCACCGACGGACCTTCAGTCGTTGCTCCGGAGGGCCGAGCATGAACCCTGTCTTCGACCACAACCGCCACACACTCAAGATCGACCAGCTCGACACCCACCTCGACGTCCTCGCCTTCGAGGGCCATGAGTACCTTAGCCAACCCTACCTCTACCGCATCGAATTCACCGCCAGCGACCTCGACATCGGCGCGGAAAAGTTCATCGGCCAGTACGCCGAGTTCAGCCTGTACCACGCGCTGTCCAACGTACCCGTGTTCTCTTGGGAGGTGCCCAAGCCGCCCAAGCCCATGCGCACCGTCTATGGCCGCATCACCGCCTGCCAGCGCCTGTCCGGCTCAATCGACGAAGCCCGCTACGAGGTCACCCTGCAACCGCGCCTGGCCCTGCTCGATCGCGGCCAGCAAACGCGGATCTATCAGCACCAATCCGTACCGGACATCGTCAAAAGCATTCTGCGCGACCGCCATGGTCTGGACACCGGGCACTTTCGCTTCAACCTCAAGCGCGAGTACCCGCAGCGCGAGCAAGTCATGCAGTACCAGGAAAGCGACCTGGCTTTCATCAGCCGGATCCTGGCCGACGTCGGCATCTGGTACCGCTGCATCCAGCACGAAGAGCTCGCCTTCGACGTCGTCGAGTTCTGCGACGACCAGCGCTGCTACCAGTTCGACGTCGAACTGCCGCTGCGCTCGCCGTCGGGCTTCAGCAACAGCGAGCAGGACAGCGTCTGGGCCCTGAAAACCCGCCATCGGGTGGTGGAACAGCACGTCAGCGTGCGCGCCTATCACCCCGACGACAGCCGCGCCTACCTCGACGGCGAGGTCGACCAGACCCTCGGCGAGCCCACCACCCACGGCGTGGCCACGACCCGCGGCGTCGCCGACAACACTTACGGCGAGGCCTACCACTACGCCGAACCCTACCGCGTGCTCGGCAAGTCCCACCTGCGCGACGAAGACCTGCAAAGCGAAAGCGGCTTTTTCTACGCGCGCCTGCGCCACGAACGCTACCTCAACAACCAGACCCACCTCAGCGGCACCAGCAGCAGCGCCACCCTGGCCCCGGGTCAGGTCCTGACCATCAGCGGCGACGTACCCAAGGCCTTCACCCCCCGCGTGGTGATCACAAAAATCACCACGCGCGCCGCCCGCGACCGCAGCCTGACCTGCGATTTCGAGGCCATGCCCTACGCCTTGCGCCTGTGCTTTCGCCCACCCTTGCTAGCCAAACCGCAAATCGCCGGCACCCTCCCGGCACGCATCACCCACCCCCAAAGCAACCCCCTCTACACCGAAATCGACATGCAAGGGCGCTACCGGGTCAAGTTCCTCTTCGACCGCGACACCTGGCCCGCCGGCCGCGAAAGCAAATGGCTGCGCCAGGCCCGCGCCTACGCCGGCGACACCTACGGCCTGCACCTGCCACTGATCGCCGGCACCGAAGTGGCCATCGCCTTCGAACAGGGCGACCCGGACCGCCCCTACATCGCCCACGCCCTGCACGACGATCAGCACCCCGACCTGGTGACCCAGCGCAACGACCACCGCAACGTGCTGCGCACGCCGGCCAACAACAAGTTGCGTATGGACGACACGCGGGGGCAGGAGCACATCAAGCTCAGTACCGAGTATGGCGGCAAGAGCCAGCTGAATCTGGGGCATCTGGTGGATGGCCAGCGGAAGAAGCGGGGGGAAGGGTTTGAGCTGCGTACGGATGATTGGGGCGCCATTCGTGGCGGCAAGGGCCTTTTCATCAGCGCGGACAAACAGGAGAAAGCCCAAGGTGCGCAACTCGACATGGAGGCTGCCGTCGCCCAATTGGAAAGTGCCTTGTCACTGGCGCGTTCTCTGGCCGATGCGGCTCGCGCGACCAAAGCCACTCCCGGCGACACCGCCAGCCAGGAACGGCTTAGACAAGTCCTCGATGGCTTGAAGCAACCGGGTCTGTTGCTGCACGCCCCGGCAGGTATAGGCATGGTCAGCCCGGAGGCGGTGAGCCTGTCCTCGGGTAGCGAAAGCGTGAGCGCCGTTGCCGCGCACAACGTCGACCTCAGCGCCGGGCAGAACATCACCGCCACCGCCGAGGACGGCATCAGCCTGCTCGCGCACAGCGCGGACATGCAGCTCAAGGCGGCCAAGGGCAACATCGATTTGCATGCTCTGGAAGGCCTTCTGCACGCCCTGGCCAAGGGCGATATCAAGATTGAGAGCGTGGATGGCCGGGTGCACATCCGCGCTGAGAAAGAGCTGATATTGGAATGCGGAGGGGTCTTCGTCCGCTTGAAAGACGGCGACCTCGACCAGGGCGCCCCCGGCAATATCTATCAACGGGCCAAGCATGTGCAAAAGCTTGGCAGCGCCAGGCTGGATACGCCGGCAACACCGTTACCCGGAGGTTACTCCGCGAAATACGTCCTGAAAGATGAGGCCCAGGCACCGTTGGCATATACACGCTACCGGATCACCACTGAACAGGGCGAGGTGTTTAACGGCGTAACCGACAAGGAAGGGCGAACCATGAGCGCTCATACCTTGTTGCCGGGTGGACTGAAGATTGAGTTTCCAAACGAAGCGTCAGAGTCGGGTCCGGGACACTGGGTGACAATTGATCACGATTATCACGCTCTGAAGAATACGGCCCTCATGGCTATTAATCGGCTTACATCTTTAGGCGACGAGGGAAGACTGTTCGGGTCTGAAGGTAAGGATTATATGAACACCAAGCGCGACAAAATTCAGGAGTGGACTCCGCTGGGCGATGATGTCGAAGAATATTTAAAAGCTCAGTCTGTACTTCGAACTTACGGTGAAATAAGGCAAATAACACAAACCTTTCTGGAAGGTGACGACTCATGGGCTGTTGGCGGTAGTTCGTGGCATTGGCAACCTGTTATTACCGATAAGGTTTATGAGAAAAAGGAAGGGGTCAAATGAAAATAAAATGGCTTTATTGGTTCTGGGGTGCGATGGATTTCTTTTATATTATCCGGTTCGGCTACCTCAATTTTTCCCAGGGCAAGGTGCCGTTTTATAGCGATATTCAATCCTATGTTCAGTTAAGGTCAGAGCATGGGGTGAGTTCGGATGTGCTCTTATTGTTGTCAGTTCTTCTGAACGTGTCGATAGTTGTTTCAATGGTTTTGTTTTTCGTCGGTTCGCGAACGATTCCGTATCTAATTTACGTTCAGTTACCACTTCGGTTATTGCTTGTTGTGCCTTCGCTATCGATTTTTTTATGGCTTTCGAAAGCTGCAGGCGCAACGTCAGTTATATGGTTGATTAGCCTGCTGTTGTTTTCTGAGGCTGTTAAATTGTTTTCCATTTTATTCAGGAAAAAATGGTGTGTTTAGTTGTTTTGTGCAGATCAATCGCTGGCGACTTGCGGCGGTTTCAGAATAAATAACTAACAGCATTAAAGGACTGACATGAACGATAGGTTGCACCGTACGGACACACTGGGCTCCTGCAAGACTGTGATCTGCGGTAAACAGAAAATGCACTGGATCGAGTTCCAGTTGCTCGATGAACAGGGAGAGCCCCTAGCGAACCTGCCTTTTCGCGCGCTGAACGAGGCGACCCGCAGCGACTTCATTCCGGAGTACAGGGGCCGCACCGATGCCGAGGGAGTGATCCGCCTTGTCGGCCTGCTCCCGTTGGCCATCAACTTGCTGATAGACGCCGAACTCTTGGCCGAGCTACTGCAAAATCGCCGCCTGCGTGCCCAGCGAGCGGAACCCGAGCGCCCCGGCTTTGCTGATCGCACACCGCTGTATGGTCCGCAACGTTCGGGCTTCTCGCCCATCGAACAGCAGGCAGTCGCAGCCGGTCATGGCTATCACTACCTGCGTATCGGCCAATTGTGTGATCGGCTGCCGACATTCGACCCGCCCTTGGCGGACGCCAGGCAACCCCCGGCCTACCATTTTCCAGACCCGAAGTTTGGCGGGTTCACCATTGGCGACGATCAACTCGATCGTCGGCATGTGCTGGAAGTCTGCCCGTTGCGCGCCTGGTCTCTGACCTTGCATCACCAGGCTCAGTACAGCCTGGCCAATGCGTACAACTTGGGGTTGATGAGTATTCTGGCTTACAGCCTGCTGCCTGAAACGGAACGCGGTTCAGCTGAGGAGTTTTTTCTGCAGCAGTGTCTGGACCTCTCCCGTACACCTAGGGTATTGGATGCCGGACAAAATTGGCCCAGTTTGGTAACTGATGTGCCGTTCAATCAGCGTTATACGCTGGCACTCATGCTCGACACGCAAAAAGCCGATCCACCAGAGGGGGATACTCAGCTGTTTTATGCCATCAGCGCCACTCAGGTGTTGGTCGCTTGGCGCGGCACTGAAACTAACGGTATTGCCGACCTCATCACCGATGTCACGTTTCGACCGACCGAGTCGAAGGTGGCGGCCTACTGTGAGCCCAAAGTCCCCTGTGGCGATCTGAGTCCGGAAGGCAGCGTGCACATGGGCTTTCGCGAGGCCTTTGAAGTTGCCACGAGGAGTTACCGCAAGGATCTTGGCGGAACGATTCCTGAAAAGGCTGACGACAGGAAGCTGTTTATTTGTGGTCACAGCCTGGGTGGTGCCTTAGGTATGATTCACTCCGCATCGCTCAAGCAACACAATCCATTGCTGTACACCTACGGCATGCCTCGCACCTTCACGCTCAAGGCCATCCAGTCCTTGAGTGGGCTCTGGCATTTCCGCCATGTCAACGACACCGACGTCGTCCCGCGCGTCCCTCCCGAGGCGGCGCTGGACAATTACCTCTATGACCTCTACGGCACGATGGGCACAGTGATAGGGTTAAGCTGGTCGATCGGCCAGTCGTGGCTCAGTTCATTGTTCAAACACGGCGATCCCTACAGCCATCACGGCGAAGTCGCCATGTTTTTCCGCACTGAACAGCATCAGGAACAGTCAATCGCACCGTATCCGGCCTACCGCAACCCACAGGGCCAACCCTATCGCAGCACCATCTCCTACAAATTGCAGGAAATGGCTAAGTTGTACCTGGTGCCCAGCCTGAGTGCGGCCGAAGAACAGCAAGTCGAACAAGCCCAGAAACGTCTGCATGCGTCGCTCGATGCCGCAAGCCGCGCTCGGTTTTTTCCGCCGTACAGCAACCCAGCGGTGGGTCGGTTGCTGAGCATAGGCGATCACTTCATGTCGCAGTACCAGCCCTATATCCACAACCAGCTAATGGAGTCGATCAATCCCGAGCGCGAGCCGTTGCTGGAGAGGCAGGTGCGGCGGCGCAAGTTTGAACAGCAGATGAAGGAGTACTACGGCAGCATCCCTGCGGATGAGTACAGCCGCAATAGCGCTTTCCTCGAACTGCAAAAACTGATCGACCGGGCTTTGCAGGTGACGTGGCAAACCGAGGGCGGTACCGAGGCGTTACAGCGATTTGATGCGATCGCCGACCCTATGGCCTTTTACGAAAAAACCTTCGGATAACTCCGTAATACGGGAAAGAAAAAAAGCATGCGCCAAAAAGCCTTCGTTGGTTTGTTCGTTGCGTTGTTTAGCCTAAATGGTTGTGGTCAGGATTACAGCGGGTCTCCGCCTGTAGGTAGTGAACAGGTCACAGTAACAGTGAAAGTCCCTAAGCAATTGAAAGCGGAGACCATGCAGGTCATGTACCGCTCGGCCGCCTGCAAAAGCAAGACCCATGGTGCCAGCGGTAAACGTATTGAGGTGGACGGTCGTCACGGGTTTGATGTGGAACTACAACGTTTAGGACAAAGCGATCTCTATCAAGCCAAGTTGCCAGTTGACGGAGGCGGCGCGTGCCGGTGGCGTCTGAGCAATGTGATGTTTGGCGTCGCCTATGATGAACCGACAACTTTTGGCGAAAACGTAACGTCCGGTGGTGGTGGAGGTGTTTTGGTAAAGTTTGATCGAAACCGCCCCATGCGAAGCACTGGTATACCAATAGAAATTATTGGGAATTTGACCATCAAGAAGGACTATTACCCTTGGGTTAAAGAGAACTTTATCGGGGGTTACCGTAAACGTATTAGCCTTGCGGGAGAGGGCGATATCTATCTCGGTTATCAGGCGTTGCAGGCGCGGCAGGTGTATTTCGAGCCAGTCCTGCATTCCGAGTTTGTTGTTTATTCAGCTGGTCCAGAAGTAAAGAAGGAAGGTAACAACACCACCATTACTTATCCCGATGGCAGTGTCGAACTGGATGGTCGCTGGGGACCGAATTTCCGCAAATTGCAAGCAATCCGCCAGGCAGCGGAGAACCAACAATGAGCCTTGTTTTTCCTGCACAGATCAACCCCTTCGAACTGGCACGCAACCAGGCGTTGCTCCATTGGCAAAGTCGTCTCGGCGAAACCTTGCGGATGACTCAACAGGCCGATGACGGTGCCGCGATGTGGCAACGCTTCGCCGCCGTAGCCGACCCGAGTGCCTGCTACGAAAGCGTGCACTCATTTCGTGCCTCAAAAATGCTGAGCGCAATTCTCGTTTACAACACTTGACCAATGGAGCTTGATTTTATGTCTCAGGGATTTGTTTTGCTGGGTGACAGGACCACACACGATGGAGAAGTGATATCGGCTTCGTCCACCACATTTGTTAATGGCAAGCCCGTGGCTTTGGTGGGGGATGAGGTCAGTTGTCCAGCCCATGGCACCAATCCCATCGTTGAGGGCTGTTCCGACTGCTGGGAAGATGGCCGGGCAATGGTGGTCGATGGCTGTCGCAGTGAATGCGGATGCCAGGTGATTTCCAGCGCGCCTGACTGTGGGGTGGGTTGAGCCATGGGCTGGGATAGAAAGGCTCCTTCTGTGGTGCAAGCTCCGACGCCGCCGATGCTGGGTCGTTGGGTACTCGCGGCCGTCGTCGCGGTGGTGGTGGGTGTGCTGTTGTTTCTGTTGCACGCCTCAATTCAGTTAGCGCAACTGCAGGCGATCAATGTCTGGTTATTGTCTGGCTTGCCACTGCTGGTCTGGGTTTTGCTGTTCGGTTCCCGTGCCTATTTCTACGGTGGGGCGCTGAGCCAGCATCAATTTCTCGAGGAGGAGGCAGTCAATGCGCAACTGGCCTGGCAAGACTGGGCGCAACGATATCTGGCCGTGCATACCAGCTGTGTGCTGCTGCCGGATCAGGTGTCTGCCAGTGTGCTGCAAGGTCGCCGGGATTTGCCGCTGCGTACAGGACAAGCCAGGCGCATAGCCGCTCTGCCTGAGCAGGGCGATCGCGCGCAGGCGGGTTTGCAGTTGTTGTTGCCAGTGCTCGGTCCGGCGTTGAAGGCCTTGCCCGCTGAAAAGGCGTTGCGCGTCACGCTATTGAGTGACATAGAGCCCGATCACGACGCTGCATTGCGCGACGTCTGGCAGCAGTGGCAAACCTCCCATCTCACGCAACCTGCAACGGTCACCCTGACCGATGAATTGTCGTGCCAATGGATCGACGACACGCTGAAGACCGCCCGCGCAGCCCTCGAGTTGATCCTGGTCGTGCAGGTAAACGGCGGGGAGGCGTACTCCGATGGGCTGGCGGCCTTGTTGCTATGTCCAGACCAGTTGGCCGTTGCCTGGGACCTTCCTGTGCAAGGTGGCTTGTTGCGCCCGATGCCTTTGGATGTCGCCACGTTGAACAGCGAGCTGGCGCTGTTCCAGCAAACCCAGACGATGGCGCTTCAGGCGACGGGGGTGTTGGCGGACAGCGCTGACTGGCAGCCGCTGACCGGCAATGTCTTCGCCATTATCGGTGCTCAGGCTGTCTCGTTGAGTGCGCAGCAACTGTGGGTTCAGGAGCACCTGTGCGGACTGCCCGGACCCTTTGGTCATTGGTTGGCAGCCGCCTTCGGGTTGGAAATGGTTCGACACCAGCAGCAGCCAGTGCTGCTGCTCGCCAAAGATGAGTCACGGTATTGGATCAGTACCGTTATCGCGGGAGAGGTGGCATGAAAGGATGGAGCAACCCATGGCGTCGGGCGGGTGCGGCGGTGTGGATCAGTGTATTGATGGCGGCCCTGGCCTGGGTGATACAGGCATATGGTGAGCGGATGGGGCTGGTGGAAAACCATCACCGGATGCTCGCTTTCTTGTTGATCGTTCTTATTGCAGCGATCGGGCATCTTGCGCCCCGTTTGTTGATGCAGTTGAAGCGGCGAAGTCATCGCGATCAGGGGCAGGCCGACAAGGTGTTTCCCCAGGCGGACGCGGGTTTGGTACTGCCTAAGGCCCCAGAATTTGACAGCACGCCATTGCTCGAGTCCCTGCGTGCCAACCGCGGCCTTTTCTGGCGTCGTAAGATCCGCCTCCTGCTCATCGTCGGCGAACCCGAGCAAATCACGGCCGTTGCCCCCGGCCTGAGTTCGGACCATTGGCTGGAAGACGAGGATACCGTGCTGTTGTGGGGTGGCAGCGTGCAGCAAGCACTGGACGATAAGGTGATCGCCCAGTTCCGCCGCCTGACCCGCTGGCGTGCCTTCGACGGCGTGGTCTGGGCGGTGAATGCCGAGCAGAGCGCCGACGGCAACCGGATGGGCAGCGGCCGGCGTCATTTGCAGGCGCTGGCGCGGGCATTAGGGTGGTCGGTGCCGCTGCACCTGTGGCAGGTCTGCGCCAGTAACTGGGTGCAGGACAAACGCCCGAGTCAGGCGGTGGGTTGTGCGCTGCTGCCACGCCTGACCGCAGCAGAATTGGAAACGTCGCTGCACAGTGTGCTCGGCCCGATGCGTCAGCAAGGTTGGGCGCAGATGAACCTGACAATGGCGCATGACTTTCTGGTGCGCCTGGCGCGGGATCTGGAGGTCGAGGGCGTGGCCCGCTGGCGTAATGCACTGGCGCCGTGGTTTGGGACCGAAAAACAAGATGTACCGTTGCGCGGCCTGTGGTTTAGCCTGCCGTTGGCGGGCAGGTCGGATGGCCAAAAAGAACACTTCTGGTCCATGGATCCGGCTTGGCACGGTGTGCTCGGCGAGCCAAAACAACCGAGCCATCGCCTGGGCTGGAGCGCGCCACGCGTCGCTTATGGCGTGGTGTTGGCCGTGGCCCTGGTCTGGGGCGCCGGCCTGCTGCTGTCGTTCCTCAGCAATCGCGTGCAGATCCACCATTTGCAAACCGCTCTGACCACGCAGCAGCAAGCCGCCCCCGGCGACGCGCAACTGAGCGCCCTCAACGAGCTGACCCGCGAACTCGGCCGCCTGGATTACCGCGCCAGCCACGTCACCCCGTGGTATCAGCGTTTCGGCCTGAACCAGAACGACGCGCTGTTGGCTATGCTGTGGCCGCGTTACATCGAGGCCAATCAGCGCCTGTTGCGTGACCCGGCAGCGGCCACCCTCAAGGCCCGGCTCATAGCCCTGGTCAAGCTGCCACCGGACAGCCCCGAACGCGCCAAGCAGGCCTCGGCCGCCTACGCGCAACTAAAGGCGTATTTGATGCTGGCCCGTCCGGAAAAAACCGATCCGGATTTCCTCACCCAAGCCTTGGTGGACACCGAACCACAAGGCACCGGATTCTCACCAGGCCTCTGGCATGCGCTGGCACCGACCCTGTGGGCCTTTTACGCCGAACAACTGGCCGCCCACCCAAACTGGCGCATCGACGCCGATCCCAAGCTGGTGGCCCAGGTGCGGCAGGTGCTGATCAGCCAACTGGGCCAGCGCAACGGCGAAGCCAGCCTGTACCAGACTGTGCTCGACAACGCGGCCAACCACGCCCCGGCGCTGGCCCTGCAACAGATGGTCGGCGACACCGAGGCCGCGGCGTTGTTTGCCACTTCAGCGGAGGTGCCGGGCGTGTTCACCCGCCAGGCCTGGGAAGGCCAGGTGCGCCCGGCCATCGACGCCATCGCCGAGGCGCGCCGCGAAGAAATCGACTGGGTGCTCAGCGACAACCCGGCGCGTCTCGCCGCCGACCTGAGCCCGGAGCAGCTCAAGCAACGCCTGACCGAACGCTATTTCCAGGACTACGCCCACGCCTGGCTGGACTTCCTCAACCAACTGCGCTGGCAACCGGTGGACAGCCTCGGCGAGGTGATCGACCAGTTGGCGCTGATGAGCGATGCGCGCCAGTCGCCGCTGATCGCGCTGATGAACACCTTGGCCTATCAGGGCCAGGCTGGCACCCGTCGTCAAGCGCTGGCCGAGTCATTGGTGCAATCGGCGCAGCAACTGCTCGGCAAGGAGCCAGTGCCGGTGATCGATCAGGGCATGCCCGGCAGCGGCAGCCCGCTGGACGCCACCTTTGGCCCGCTGTTGACCTTGCTGGGCAAAGACGTCGACAACCAAAACGACAGCGAACGCCTGAGCCTGCAAGCCTTCCTCAACCGCGTCACCCGGGTGCGCCTGAAGCTGCAGCAAGTGAGCAACGCGCCCAACCCCCAGGCGATGACCCAGGCCCTGGCGCAATCAGTTTTCCAAGGCCACAGCGTCGACCTCACCGACACCCAGGCCTACGGCAGCCTGCTTGCCGCCAGCCTCGGTGCCGAGTGGGACGGCATCGGCCAGACCCTGTTCGTGCAGCCGCTGGAACAGGCCTGGCAACGGGTGCTGCAACCCTCGGTGGCCGGTCTCAACAGCCAGTGGCAACGGGCGATCGTGCGGGACTGGCAGGGCGCCTTCGCCGGGCGTTACCCCTTCGCCGCCACCGGCAGCGATGCCTCGCTGCCGATGCTCGGGCAGATGATCCGCGCCGACGCCGGGCGCATCGACCAGTTCCTCCAGCAGCAACTGGGCGGCGTGCTGCGCAAGGAAGGCAGTCGCTGGGTGGCCGACGCCCGGCACAGCCAGGGCCTGCACTTCAACCCCAAGTTCCTCGCGGCGATCAACCAGCTCAGCCACCTCGCCGACGTGCTCTACACCGACGGCGGCATGGGCCTGAGCTTCGAGCTGCGTGGCAAGCCGGTGCGCGACGTGGTGCAGACCACCTTCATCCTCAACGGCGAAAAACATGAGTATTTCAACCAGAAGGAACGCTGGCAGCGCTTCAGCTGGCCGGGCTTCAGCCAGCATCCGGGCACGCGTTTGCTGTGGATCAGCGTGCTGGCCAACGAGCGCCTTTACGGCGATTACGAAGGCACCTGGGGCCTGATCCGCCTGCTCGAACAGGCAAAAATCACCGCGCTGAACGACACCGACAGCCAATACCGCGTGCAGCTTCGGGCCCCGGACGGCCTCGACCTGACCTGGCACCTGCGCACTGAGCTGGGCGCAGGGCCGCTGGCGTTGCTCAAGTTGCGCGGCTTTGAATTGCCGGCGCAGATTTTTCTCGGCGAAGGCACTCAAGCGCAGCCTTATGCGCAGAATGGAAGTTACCCATGAGCCTGCTCAAACTGATCACCCGTTGCCTCGGCGAACGTGACCCGCTGGCCCTTGCCCGTACCCAGGCCGACTGTTGGCAATCCTGGTTGCAGCCCATCAGCGCGCAGTCGCCGGTCGGTGAAGACCCGGGTTACGACGATGACTTCCAGCGCATGCGCGAAGAGGTCAACAAGCTCTCCGGCGCGAACGTCGACGAGGTAATTCAGCTGGCGGAGAAGTTGCTCGGCCAGCGCAGCAAGGATTTGCGCATCGCCACTTATTACCTGTGGGCACGCCTGCAGAAGGACGGTGAGACGGGGTTGGCCGATGGCCTTGGTTTGTTGGCGGCACTGATCGAGCGCTATGCCGGCGAGGTGTTTCCGGAACGGGCCAACAGTCGCAAGATGGCCCTGGAATGGTTGACCAGCGCCAAGGTGCTGGATTGTCTGTCGCTTTACCCTGAAGTGGTCAAGGCCGAGGCGGAACGCACGGCGGCGGCGCTGGCCTGGCTTGAACATGGGTTGCAAGCCTGGCCCGAGGATCAGCGGCCGCAGCTGGATGCGTTGCATGGGGCGTTGTCGGCGCGCCTGGCACAGTCTGGTGGGGTCGATGCGGTGGTGCCGCAACACAGCGCCAGCCACGAGTCCGTCAGCCAGGCCAGCGCGCCGGGCAGCCTGGCCATCAAGTCTGGGCGCGACCTGCTGGACAGCGGCCGGACCTTGGCCGGTTACCTGCGCGACCAGCCACAAGGCTGGCTGGCGGCGCACCGCCTGATGAAAAGCCTGCGCTGGGACACCTTGCACGAGCCGCCCCTGCAGGACGCCAGCGGCACCACGCGCCTGGCGCCGCCCCGGAGCGAATCCCGGGCGCAACTAAAGCGCCTGTATCAGCAGCAGAACTGGAGCGAATTGCTCGATCAGGTCGAGCGCACGTTCGCCGAGGGGGTCAACCATTTCTGGCTGGACCTGCAGTGGTACCTGGTCCAGGCCCTGAGCAAACTACCGGCGCCTCACGACGGCTGGGCCGACATCGTCAAGCGCGACCTGGGTATGTTCCTCGAGCGGCTGCCGGGCTTGGAGGCGCTGGGGTGGAACGACGGTACACCGTTCGCCGACGAGACCACCCGTGAATGGATCGCTCAGCACGTAAGCGCGCAACAGTCGCGCCAGCTCCTGCCCGCGGCGGCCCCGGCTGCGGTCATGGCCGATGGCGAGATTCTGTCCCTGGAAAGCGAGGCGTTGGCCCAGGCCGATAGCGACGGCGTCGAACATGCACTGGCCTGGCTGGCCGCGCGCCCGGACATTCACAGCGGTCGCCAGCGCTGGCTGCTGCGCCTGCTGATGGCGCGCGTGGCCGAGCAATGTGGCAAGAACGACCTGGCCCTGCACTTGCTCGGTGAACTGGATGCCACGGCCGAGCGCCAGGCCTTGGCGGACTGGGAGCCGGAATTGAATTTCGAGGTCAAGGCCCGCCTGCTCAAGCTGACCCGCCTGAAAGCGCAGCGTAACGACGCCGACAAGCCGGCCCTGAACCGGCGCATGGAGACGTTGCTGGCGGCGCTGGTTGCCATCAATCCGGTACGCGCCGCCGTACTGTGCGGTTGAACCCCATTTATCAGGATCATTTACAGCATGGACAATCTGACACTGCGTTATTACGACGCCGAGATGCGCTACCTGCGCGAAGCCGGGCAGGAGTTTGCGCAAGCGTTTCCCGACCGCGCGGCGCAGTTGAACCTGGACAAACCCGGCGCCCGCGATCCCTATGTGGAGCGCCTGTTCGAGGGCTTCGCTTTCTTGATGGGGCGCCTGCGCGAAAAGCTCGACGACGACTTGCCGGAGTTGACCGAAGGCCTGGTCAGCCTGTTGTGGCCCCATTACCTGCGCACCATTCCCTCGCTGTCGATCGTCGAGTTCCAGGTGGAACTGGCACAGATCAGGCGCAGCGAGCTGATCGCCGCCGGCCAGGAGGTGCTCTCGCAACCCATCGGACCGCAGCGTACCGTATGCCGTTACACCACCACCCAGGACCTGCGACTGCAACCCATCGAATTGCAATCCTTGCACCTGGCCCATGAGCCCGACGGCCGCTCGCTGCTGCGCCTGCGGTTTGCCTGCGCAACGGCGATCGACTGGAGCCAGATCGACCTCAGCCGCGTGCCGATGTACCTCAACGCCGATGCCCCCCTGGCCAGCGCGCTGCATCAGGCACTGACCCTGAATGCCGAGGCGTTGTATGTGCGCCTGCCGGGCGAGGCGCAACGAGTTGCACTGGCAGGTCATTTCGCGCCCAAGGGCTTTGCCGATGAGGACCGCTTGTGGCCAAAGGGCGACAGCGCGTTCAGCGGCTATCAGCTGCTGCTGGAATATTTCACCTTCCGCGAGAAGTTCATGTTCGTCACCCTCCATGGCCTGGACCAGGTGAACATCACTGCGGATATGCCCTGGTTCGAACTGGAGGTGCTCCTGCGCGAGTCGTGGCCGCAGGCATTCAACCTGAGCGCCGAACACCTTCGCCTGCATGCGGTGCCAGTGATCAATCTGTTCAACCTGGATGCCGACCCGATGACGCTGGATCCGTTGCAAACCGACTACCTGCTGCGCCCGATGCGCCTGCAGGATGGTCACACGGAAATCTACTCGGTGGACCGGGTCACCGCATCGAAGAATGCCGAGAGCCTGGACTATGTGCCGTTCAGCAGTTTTCGTCACAAGGGCGGAATGTTGCGCGACGAGGCGCCCGAGCGGTACTTCCATACCCGCCTCAAGCGTGGCGCCAATGGCCTGCACGATACCTGGCTGATTCTCGGGGGCGACGGCTTCGATCAGGATCGCTTGCAAGGCAGCCAGAGCCTGTCCCTGCAACTGACCGGGACCCACGGGCTGCTGCCACGCAAGGCGCTGCAAAGCACCCTGCTTGACGGGCTGGTCAACACCGCCTTGAGCGGCTTGCGCGTGCGCAATCTGAGCGCCCCGACCTTGCCTTGCTATCCGCCGAACCGCGACCGCTTCCACTGGCGAGTACTCAGTCACCTGGGTTCCAACTTCCTGCCGATGCTCGATAACGCCGAAGTGCTGCGCGGCACCCTGGCGCTGTACGACTGGAGCGGCAGCGAGCTGAACCGCCGTCGCCTGGCGGCTATCGTCGAAGTCAGGCACCACCTGGTACAGCGGTTCGAAAAGGGCTTTCTGCTACGCGGCGTGGACATCGAAGTGACCCTCGACGCCCATGGTTTTTGCGGCGAGGGCGACGTCAGCCTGTTTGGCGAAATGCTTCATCGCTTCTTCGCGCTGTACGCCGACATTCACCTGTTCAACCAGCTCACGCTGATCCTTCAACCTACTGGAAAGTGCCTGCGATGGAACGAGAACCACAGTCAGCGTATTCCCGGCTGAAAGCCGGCGGATTGCTCGAAGCGCTGGAAGGGCGGGTGGCCGAAGCGAGTCTGTACCGGTTCTGCCAGTTGCTCGAGCAAGCCCTGCCGGGCCATCCACCCCTGGGCAGCACCAGCCACCCGGCGGACGACCCGGTACGCTTTCGCCCGGACCCCGGCATGGGCTTTCCTGCCGGTGAACTGAAGGCCATCGAAATCGACGACCGCCAACCGCTGCGCCCGGCGACCGTGCGCACCCGGCTGTTGGGGTTGTATGGCGTGGACTCGCCATTGCCGACGGCTTTTGTCGATGACATTGCCCAGCGCCGCGACGGGCATGAGGCGCTTGAGGCGTTTCTGGATATTTTCAACCACCGGATCTTCACCCAGTTCTATCGGATCTGGCGCAAGTATTCCTACCCGGCCACCTTCGAAGCCGGCGGCAGTGATGCGACTTCCCAGTGTCTGCTGGGCCTGGTCGGGCTGGGGATTCCCGGCACGGCCAAGCGCATTGCCACGCCGGTTTCGCGGTTTCTCGCGCTGCTTAGTGTGATGCGCATGCCCACCCGCAACGCCGAGGGCATCACCGCTCTGGTGTCGCTGCTGGCCCCAGAGACCCGGGCCAGGATCACGCCGCACTGGCCACAGAAAATCCCCCTGGTTCATCCGGCGAGTCTGTCCGTGAGTCGTCCGGTCAGTCTGTCCCAGGGCACGCCGCTGGGCAGCAACGGATTCGACGCCAACAGCCAGCTGCACCTGGCGCTGTTCACCAGGGACCGGGACGAAGCACGGGGCTGGTTGCCCGATGGCCAGTTGTACAACGATCTGCTGGTGTTGCTGCGGGTCTACCTAGGCTGGCGCTGCACCGCCAGGCTGCAGTTATCGCTGCCGGTGCGCAGCTTGCCGCAACCGGTGCTGGGGCGGGCGCCGATCCGCCTGGGCATGACCGGCATGCTGGGTTCGGGCTCTGACACCTGGCAGGGCACGGAACACGACACCATCACCATCAATCTGGGCCGCTACCAGGGCCTGTTGAAAAACACTCGGAACAGGGAAGCACAGCATGTCGCGTACCGTTGGTAATTCATTGATCCTGACGACGCTGGCGGTAGTGCTCGCCGGCTGTGGTGTCACTCAGACTGTCTCGCAAGGCACGGCAACTGCCACCCGCTCGATTTTCTACAAACAGGTGAAAGACCTGCGCCTGGATTTCAGTGCCCGCACGGCCATCAACACTGATGTTGCGGACATGAATGCAATGTCGGTCCCGACGCTGGTACGGGTCTATCAACTGAGCGACAGCGAGGCGCTGCAGAGGGCTTCCTACGACAGCCTGCTCGGTGGCGACGAGCAGGCGCTGGCCGGCGAATTGCTCGATACCCGGGCACTGGTGATCAAGCCGGGCGAGGGCGCGAAACTGGATGTGCCGCTGGACAAGGACGCGCGTTTCGTCACGGTGGTCGCGCTGTTTCGTAACCCCGATGTGCAGATGAACACCTGGCGCCTGACCTTGAACCGCGACGACCTCGACCCCGACCGGGCGCGGGTCATCGAGCTTGGGGACAACCAATTGACCCTGCGCGCATTCGCCCGGGACTGACCATGCCTGACCTCAATCCATCGCTTTACGAAACACTGCTGCAGAACTTCGACGGTGACCTGGACCTGCATCAAGTCAATGAAGCGGACCAGCACACGCTGTCGGTACTGGACAACCTGCAACGCATCCTCAACAGCCGGGCCGGAACACTCGCGCACCTGCCCGATTACGGTCTTCCCGACATGGGCCAGATCCTCCAGGGCCTGCCGGGTTCGGCGCACGTGTTGAAGAGGGCCATGCAGGACACCCTGAGCAAGTACGAACCGCGCCTGGCGACCGTGCACATCGAGTTGCTCGAGCAGGCTTTGCCGGGCCATCTGGACTACAGCCTCGACGTCCAGCTCAAAAGCGGCCGGCAGGTGACCTTCGGTACCACACTGGCAGCGGAGGGCAAAGTCCTGGTGCGCCATCTGAAACGACAGCAATGGCTGTCGAAATCCTGAACTTATAAAGCAACGGAGGCTGACGGTGCTATTTGAAATGCGTATTCGACTGGGCGGTGATCCGCGCGGTCATGGTGAGTTTATTGCGCTGCGCGAAGAGCTGGCGAAGTTGAGTCATCCGGCCTGTCCCGATGTGGATTGGGCCAGAGTGGAGCAGTGGTGCCTGGCACTGTTCGAACACAACGGCGCAGACCTGCAGACGGCCGCCGCGTTTGCCCTGGCGCGCAGCCAGCGGCATGGCGTGGAAGGCATGACCCAGGGGGTGACGCTGATCGAAACCCTGTGCGGCCAGTGGGCGGCCTGTTGGCCACCCATGGCGTCTGTGCGCCTGGATATCCTCGCCTGGCTGTGCGTGCAGTGGCAGGCGTTGTTGCGCAATCTGGCGCCGGGAACACAACACTTCCCCGAGTTGCTTCAACTGGACAGCGGGCTGGCGCGTCTGCAGCAGCGTCTGGAGCTGCAGGCACAAGCGCCGGTGGTGGCCCTGCATGCCTTGCGCCAGCAGATCGAGAGCCTGATCCGGCGCATGCAGCGCAGCAGCGTTGTGGTGGGGACACTCTCGCCGCCTGCAAGGGAGCCGGCGCCGCCCGGGTTGATGCCCGTGGTGATATTGCCGCCCAACCCCTTGCCCATGCCTGAAATGCCGCCGGCGAAGCGTCCCGTGGCCCGGTGGCTTTGCGCTGCGGCCGTTGTGACGGGCCTGGTCAGCGGAGCCTGGTGGCTGGGCTCGACCGGCGTCGCCGAGCAACGCCTGGCGCATCTATTGCAGCCGCCACCGACTATTGTCGCGCCTGTGCGCCTGGACAGCCTGTCGTTGTTCGAGGCCGGCAGCGCCGAGCTCAAGCCGGGTTCGACCAAGATCCTGATCAGCGCCCTGGTCGACATCAAGGCTCAGCCGGGCTGGCTGATTGTGATAGGCGGGCACACGGATGGCCGCGGCAGTGCGCAGCACAATCAGCAACTCTCCCACGCCCGGGCCTCGGCCGTGCGTGACTGGATGCAACGCATGGGTGATATTCCGGACAGTTGCTTTGCGGTGCAGGGGTTTGCCGCCAGCCAGCCTGTCAGCAGTGATGACAGCGAAACCGGGCGTGCGGCGAACCGACGGGTTGAAATCAGCCTGTTGCCACATGCGGGTGCATGTGGGCAAACGGCGTCAGAGGAGCGCCCTGTGTAAGCGAGGGGGAGGGAAATACAGGCGTAGCCGCGGTCCGTTCCCGCGGCTACGCCTGCACAGGGTTCAAGCCTTGATCACATATCCATAAGCGCGAATACGCCCCTCATGCTCCTTCAGATAAACCCCCTGCAACTCCGGCGTGAAACCGGGCAAGCGGTTGATGCCTTCCTCCAGCGCCAGGAAGTACTTCAACACCGCGCCCCCCCAGATTTCCCCCGGCACCACGCACAAGACGCCCGGCGGGTAAGGCAACGCGCCCTCGGCCGCAATGCGCCCATCGGCATCCGCCAGCGCCACCAGTTCGACGTTGCCGCGGATGTATTCGATTTGCGCTTGTTGCGGGTTCATGGCCTTTTTCGGGAAGTGTTCCTTGCGGAACATGTCCTTCTGCAGTTGCTGCACGTTGTGGTGGCGGTACAGGTCGTGCATTTCCTGGCAGAGCTGGCGAATGGTGTAGTTGCGATAACGTTCCTGATGCTGCGCATAGATCGCCGGCAGCACCCGGCTCATCGGCGCGTCATCGCTGATGAATCGTTCGAAGCGGGCGATCTGTGCGGCCAGGTGGGTCATCTTCGCCCAGTCTTCGGCCGGGGTGAGCAGGAACAGGATCGAGTTGAGGTCGCATTTTTCCGGAACGATGCCGTTCTCGCGCAGGAAGTTGGCAAGGATGCCGGCGTGAATGCCGAAGTCGGTGTAGCTGCCATCGACCGGGTCGATGCCCGGGGTGGTGAACAGCAGCTTGCACGGGTCGATGAAGTACTGCTTTTCGGCATAACCAGCAAAGGCGTGCCAGCGATCCTTGGGATGGAACTCGAAGAAGCGGATGTCGCTGGCGATTTCCTCCGTTGGATAGTCTTCCCACGCACGCCCTTCAATGGTGTACGGCACGAACGGGCGGACCATGGTGCAGGCTTCGAGAATCAATTTGCGCGCCTCGATGCCGAACTTCACGCAGTCTTCCCACAACCGCAGGCCGCTACGGCCTGAGTGGATGCGCGCATTCACATCCAGCGAGGCGAACAGCGGGTAGAACGGGCTCGTCGAGGCCTGGGCCATGAAGGCGTTGTTGAGCCGGTGGTGGTTGCAATAACGCGCCTGGCCCTTGATGTGACGGTCTTTCTTGTGCACCTGGGAGGCCTGGGAAAAACCGGCCTGCTGTTTGTGCACCGATTGGGTGACGAAGATGCCGGGGTCGTTTTCGTCGAGGTCGAGCAACAGCGGCGAGCAGTCTTTCATCATCGGGATAAACTGCTCGTAGCCGACCCACGCCGAGTCGAACAGGATGTAGTCGCACAGCTTGCCGATGCGGTCGACCACTTGCCGGGCGTTGTACACGGTACCGTCGTAGGTGCCCAGTTGAATGATCGCCAGGCGAAATGGCCGCGGCAGTTGCGCCTTGTCCGGGGCGACTTCGGCGATCAGCTCGCGCAGGTAGTCTTCTTCGAAACAGTGGGCGTCGATGCCGCCGATGAAACCGTAGGGGTTGCGCGCGGTTTCCAGGTAGACCGGCGTGGCACCGGCCTGCAGCAGCGCGCCCTGGTGATTGGACTTGTGGTTGTTGCGGTCGAACAGCACCAGGTCGCCGGGGGTCAACAGGGCGTTGGTCACCACTTTGTTCGACGCCGAGGTACCGTTGAGCACGAAGTAGGTCTTGTCGGCGTTGAACACCTGCGCGGCGTGTTTCTGCGCCAGCAGCGCCGGGCCTTCGTGGATCAGCAGGTCGCCGAGCTTGACGTCGGCGTTGCACATGTCGGCACGAAACAGCGTTTCGCCGAAGAAGTCGAAAAACTGCCGGCCGGCCGGGTGCTTGCGGAAAAACTGGCCGCCCTGGTGACCGGGGCAGGCAAAGGTCGCGTTGGCCGCCTCGGTGTAGTGCTTGAGCGAATCGAAGAACGGGGGCAGCAGGCTTTCTTCATAGGCCTTGGCCGCTGTCTCCAGTTGGTTGCCATGGTATTCGACGTTGCTGGGTGACAGGTCGAAGATCCCGTTCACTTGCAGCAGCACGTCATTGAGGTGTTTGTAGACTTCCCGGGGGCGGGTGCTGGTGCCGGGGGAGGCCACGAGGAAAATCGGGATATCGAAACCGGTGCGCTGGATGACATCCAGGGCACCGGCGAGCACATCATTGACCGACACCACGGCCACGGCCACGTCGGTGAAGTCGGTGTGACCGAGCGGAACCACCTCCCGGGCGTTCAGGAAACATTCGGATGCGCCTTCACTGGCAGCGATTTTCAGGGCTTTCATGGGGTGGTGTCTCCTGGCGGGCACTCAATTGTCCGCAACTTTTTGAGAGATCAACTTCCGGGGGAGCTCCAGCTCCCCTGATCGGAAATCGTGTCACCACTGGTTATAGAGCATATTCCTGATTTGTCAGGCTTTTACCGGTGTGTTGCGAGAGTTGCCGACAGACGCTCAACAACTTGCGCTTCAACGGCGCCTTCGTTGTCAACGTCATGAAACACCGCGCCACTGGCGGTGTATTCGCCTTGAACGCAACGGTAAACCGCCACGACGCTACCGGGGCCTGCGCCGGTGTGGCCGCTCAATATCAGGCCGCTGCTCACGCCACCCTGCATCAAGCCGAGTCCATAACCGGGCGATGTCCATGGACGTCCGGCAAGCGGTCCACCGAGTGCATGCACCGTTCGCATCTGACGTAAAAGTGAGTCGGGCAGAAGTTGACCGGCCATCAGGCGATCCAGGCACAGGGCGGCTTCTGCGAGCGGGCCTGTAAGCAAGCCGTGATAGACCCAACCCGGGTCATAACCGGATGTGCTGCCCATATTGACGTTCGCCAGATCGGCGCAGGTTTTTGCCAGGCGTACACGAGACAAGCCGAGGGGGGCGAAAATGCGCTGGTTCAAGGCTTCTTCGAGGCTGAGGCAGGTGGTGCGCTCAATCAATCGCACAATGTACAGATAACCGACGTTCGAATAGCGCCAACCGTCCCCGGGCGCGTAGCGCAATCGGGAAGCGTCAAGGCGTTGCAACATGTCTTCGGCCGACCACGGGGTTTCATGGCGGGCAACGGCAGCGTGGTAGTCGGCCAACTCGCCGTAATCGGCCAGGCCTGCCTCGTGCCGCAGCAATTGGCGCGGGGTGAACGGGCCTTCGGGCACGGTGCGATCAAGATCAATCAGTTTGTCGCGCACCAGCGACAGCGTGGCAGCCGCGAGCACGGTTTTGGTGAAGCTCCACCAGGGCACCGTGGTATCAGGCTGTTCAGGCGAAAGAAGGCAACCATTCAATACAACGGAAAAAAGCATGAGTCGCCTCAGGTGGGCACAGGGCACTCAATCTGCATGGCCTGTCTGACATCGGTCAAGCGTGAACCAGTGCAATCGTAAAAGAGACCACGATCATGCACGCAAAAGCAAAATTGATATTCATGAAGTTTCCATCCAAAGCATGAGTGACGGCGCCATTTTGAACAGGTCACAGAAAAATAAAAAATTCGGCGTAATGATTTGAAAAATCGAAAAAAATGATACCTGGGCGCGTTCGCCTGGCCGCCCGTTTGTGTTTATCCAACGCTTTGGTTAATCTCGCATAAACGCGCAATTTCACGCATAAACGAGCAAAAACATGCATGACAATCATTCTGCCGCCGAACTGCCGTCAGTGCGCCGGCAAAAAATCCTGTTGATCCTCGAGCGTGACGGCAAAGTCATGGCCTCGGAGTTGAGTCAGCATTTCGCGGTATCCGAAGACACCATCCGCCGCGACCTGGCGGAGCTGGCCAGCACCGGCCTGGTGCAGCGGGTGCACGGCGGGGCGTTGCCGCGACCCAAGGACACGGGCAAGGACTACTTCACCCGGATCAGCGAGACCGACGAGGTAAAAACCCATCTGGCGCAATTGGCCGCGCGACGGGTGCAGGACGGTCAGATCGTGGTGTTCGATTCCGGCACCACCACCTTGCAGATCGCGCGTTCGCTACCGGAAGACATCGTCATTACCGCGATCACTGCATCGCCGATGACGGCCATTACCTTGTCCGAATACAAGGGCATCAAGGTGATCCTGGCCGGCGGCCAGCTCAACCCGGCGACGATGTCGGCCAGCGGCCACGAAACCCTGCGGCTGCTGGCGGGGATCAAGGCCGATTTGCTGTTTACCGGGGTTTGCGCGATACACCCGCAGGTGGGTCTCAGCTCACTGCATTTTGATGAAGTGCCGGTGAAGCAGGCGATGCTCGACTGTGCTTCCCATGTCATCGCCGTCACCACGGCGGACAAACTCGGCGCGGTGGAACCCTTTGTCGTCGCGCCTTGCAACCGCGTGCATACGCTGATCACCGAGCGGCATGTGGCTTCGGGCAATGTCGAGGATTATCGGGGGCTGGGGATTGAGGTGGTGCAGGTTTGATCGTTTTTTGCTGGCGGGTGTATTGAATGTGCCGGCCTCTTCGCGAGCAGGCTCGCTCCCACAAGGGTTATTTGCCGGCCTCGATATTTGAAGTCGACATCAATCCCTGTGGGAGCGAGCCTGCTCGCGAAGACGCCAGCCCAGGCAGCACCCATGCTGAATGTATTGGCCAGTAACCTCAGCGCAACCGCTCAAGCATCTGGTAGTACCACATGCCCGCGGCGAGCATCGGGTTGCCCAGCAGGTCGCCCATGGGCACGCGGATGTGCTGGCAAGCGGCGAAGGTGTCGAACTGCTCCAGTTGCCCGGTGATCGCGCGGCCCATGATTTCACCCATGATGTGGGTGGTGGCGATGCCGTGGCCGGAGTAGCCCTGGCAATACCAGACGTTGTCCGACAGCTTGCCCAGTTGCGGGATGCGGTTGATCACGATGCCCATCGCGCAGCTCCACTGGTAATCGATGGCCACGCCTTTGAGCGCCGGGAAGGTCTGCTCGATGCACGGGCGCAGCTCGGCGGCGATGTCGCGTGAATCCTTGCCGCTGTAGTTGGCGCCGCCACCGAATAACAGGCGACCGTCAGCGGTCAGGCGGTAGTAGTCGAGCACGAAGCGACAGTCATAGACCGCCAGGTCTTCGGGGTTGATCTGTTTGGCCAGGTCGCCCAACGGCGCGGTGGTGACGATGCCGCCCATGGCCGGGAAAATTTTGCCCTTGAGCTTGCCCGGCTCCAGCTTGTGGTAGACATCGCCGGCCAGCAGCACCTGGTTGGCGTCGATGTGCCCGTGGGCGGTGCGTACGCCTGGCGTCGAGCCATGAATGATCTCCAGCACTTCGCTGTTTTCGAAGATCAATGCGCCCAGGCTTTCGGCCGCGCGGGCCTCGCCGATGCACAGGTTGAGCGGGTGCAGGTGCATGTTGCGGGTGTTCTTGATCGCACCGTGGTAGAGGTCGCTTTGCAGCAGGTCGCGTACCTGGCTGCGGTCAAGCAGGCTGACCTCGTCGCCCATGCCACGATGCACCGCCTCGTCGTAATCCTTGCGCAAGCCGACCATGTGCGCAGGTTTGTACGCGGCGTGCAGGTGGCCGTGCTTGAGGTCGCAGGCGATGCCGTATTTTTCCACGCGCTGCTGGATGATCTGGTGCCCGCGCCAGCGCAGGTTCCAGATGAAATCGTCGACGTCATCACCGATGGTGCGGCGCATCTGTTTGCGCATGGCCTCATCGCCCGACAGGCTGCCGGTGCCCCAGCTTAGCCGACTCAGATAATGTTGACTTGCTGAATAGTCAACAGTGGCATCGAGGGAGCGCCCACACCATCTACGCCGTTTGCGCTGGAGTCTCGGCTACCTCACTATGGTTTCTAATATCGGCATGAGCTATGTCGACGCTGGCGCCCCCTTTGTCACTTGGTGATATAGCCATGCACCAGATTTAATTTGACCGCAGGACAAACGATATCGTATTGATATTTAGGTCATGAACTCACACCTGTATGGCGCCACCCTTGATCACTCTGTCGTGTGAGTTAACGAGTTTGAGAAACCAAGATTCTCAAACCTGACCGCGTGTTTGGTGCTCAGAGGCTCGATAGGCGGTACGCCGAGGAGAAGCGTGGCCACTCTGATCAACGTGAGTGGTACCTTTGGGGCAACGAGCGTGGGTTCAGGAGGCGTCCCAAGGCGGTCCGCTCATGCCTCAATGCCTGTCGGGAGTAGACGTTTGTGATTCACTTCGAGAGCCGTGATGAAAGGTAAGCGCAAAGTCAAAACGAAAAAATGGCAGGTCGCTGAGCAGTTCAAGGCCGCGGCGCAGGCGGCGCTCAGGGCGCGCTCGGCACGGGCGAATCGATTCTTGGACGCCGCCCTGTTGGCGGGTAGAGACTTGGAGCCGGTCGGATTGCTGGCGGGAACCGGCCCGCGCCTTTCGTCCCATTTCACCAGTGCAGGCGACCAGTAGAAGTTAGTCCCAGGTACTGGCAACGTAGCGTCCTCCATTGCAGGGTGCGTTGCGCTTTGCTCAATTGAGTAGAGAGCAGTCGCTTAGTGCCTTGTTGCTGCTCAAGGTGGACGCGGAGTTGGTCGTGTTGTTGGGTGACAGCCCGCAGCTGCTTGTCGAGTTGGTGCGCGTGCTGTTGTTTGGTCGTGAGCTGCTGGATCAACGCTTCATTGTCACGCTTGAGCAGGACGAGCATTGCCTAGCTGGCCGTGTTTTGTCCCTGCACGTGACGCACCTTACCATTGCGTCACTGCAGCTGATGTTCGTTTTGCCACTTCAGTTGCTCGCGCAGTGCCTGACCCGGGTTCCGGTATTGCCCAGTTGCACCCGCACCGCATCGATGTTCGGATGCTGCCCCGGCTGCGCAACACCGTGCAGGTATCCTGTACCAGCGCCTTGTAAATGCCACCGCGGGCCATGGTCCACCTTCCGACATTTTCGTACTGTGTCACGCATCATGTAATTACTGGCTATGAACCCATCCCTGGTTGTTATGTCGCAGACGTTTACTGGCCCGGGGTAACTCCGGGGTTACCCCGTGTCAGGCGGTTTTTCATCGTATTGGCCGTGAAAAACCGTACACCGGCCCCCGTCGGGCAAGGGGGGGGCTGTTGTCCAAAATACGGTCAACGTGTCCGTGTTCAGCGGCGGTGTTGCACCGTCGGCGTGTCGATTCGTCGACCACCCAGCTCAGGTTGGAGGTGGCTGGCGAAGCCGTTTATAGGGAATTATAAGGAACTATAGAGTGATTATAGAGCGAGGCCCGTAGAGAGCTGCACGGCTACAGCCACGGGCCTAACCGAGCGATGTGGTCCGTATTTTTAGCGATACACCAATGGCGCCAGTCGTGTTAATCACACCGGTGAGGTGGCGGCACACGGCGGTTCATGCATGCAGGGCGCGCGCTCCCGGCCCGACCGAAGGGTTTCTGCCGGCAGCGGGGCCCAACCTGTGGTCGCTGGCAGATCGCGTTTTGCCCAAGTTCCGAGGCCGCGTGGTGCGGCTTGGCTGTTTCGGCGATCTGCCGCCCGTCAGTCACCCTCTTGCTCCTCCACCTTCCTGTTTCCGCCAGTGCAGGCAACTAGCCGCGGCCAGGTGGGGTTCCCAGGCCACCATCACGCACCGGCTTACCTCCCAAGCGACCTCGGGACTAGCCATCCAGTTGCCCCGCCACCTCTTCTTCCGCCGCGCCGCGCACGCGCTCCGGTGTCGATCGCAGCAGGTCTTTCGGGCGGTTGCCGCCCAACAAGTGGTTGCTCGAGGCGAACCAGAACGCCATGCCCCAGCCGTCCTTTTTTTTGCTCAGCACTTTGATCACCGCGCCGAATTCGGCGGTGGGCCGCCGCTCCGTTGCATCGCCAAACGCGAACACTGGAAAGTACTCTTGGCGCCGGTCGCTCACGCTGATGAGACGGCCGTCGCGCAGCCACGCCCGAAGGCCGGCTGCGAGCGCTGCAGGCTCGAGCCCGGTGAGTTGGGACAAGCCCGCCGCCGTGACCCAGTCGCCGTCTTGCAGGATCAGCTGCCGCGCCTCTGCCAGCATGGCCGCCTCCCTGAACAACGTGCGTGGGTTCAGCGTGCCGGGCGCGCCGAGGCCTGAGGTAGTTTCCTCGGAATCGTCCGCTGCCTGGGGCAGGGCGCCGAGAAATACACGGTTCAAGACCTCGAGGCAATCGAGGTACACCTCTGTTGCGTACCCGCTCATTGCGGGCAGTTCGATGTGGAGGTGGCTGCCGTCCGCCTGTTCAGGCGTCAGCGCGTGCCCGTCTGAACCGCGGTAGACTTCGATTTTCGTTGCAGACATGCTGCCTCCTAAAACACCGGCGATGAGGTTTACCGATCGTATCGAACGATAGGCGTTTTGCCGTGCCGGGTGCGTTGGCGCTGACGCCAGGTCGACCAAGGCCAAAGCGGCGAATCAGTGGGCGGTGGTCCCTGACCCTGACGTTAGCCGGTGTCGGGTCGATATGCCCCTACCGCTGACGCCGCCACCGCTGGTGCGCACTAGGGAATCACCCAGGCCAACGAGGCGAACCACCACCGTTCGCTCGCCATCGACGCCGGGAAAGCGTCTATGGATGTTACTGCGTCAGTCGCGGGCACGACGCTCTTTTTGTCACCGTCCGACTGACGCCGCTTTTTATCGAACTGGGCGCCTCCATCCGCTAGCGCGACCGATTGGCCACTTTGCGGGGCGCATGATGCTTGACGAGCCAGTGGGGCGTTTGGGAGGTGTTGGGCTCGCGGTGGGCGTCGGGTGGCGTGGCCATACGGTGTTTGATACGCTCGGAAGGCGAGCGAAAAAATGTGAAGGCCGTGAGTCTTACATGTGTGGCACGCAGGCCGGTAAGCCGTATGGTTGCTGAGTGTGCTCAGAATAAGATGTGAAATAAAATGTGAAGGGTGTGGCGGCACCGAACCACTGCGTTCGTCGACATGACACCGAACGAGAGGGTTCGTTTCAGCGCCAAATTCGTCCGAAACCATGGCGGGTATTCCAGTAGCCTTCGCGGTAGCCCGACCATAGCGTCACCAACCACTTCATTGACCGAATGCCTAGGATTCTAGACGCAACGACAGGTTTAACCCGGTAACGTCTAGAATGCCAGGCGTTATCCGTCCGCAGACTAGGTGTCGTTACCCCAGGTGTTGGGGCGTGCCGTCGGTGCGCAGAGGTCGCCGCATGGCGTGAAAAGGCTACTCTGTATCGAGATCTGGTCAGGGGTATCTGGTATGCGCACCTCCTACAGCAAAAGCCAGGCCCGGCGTCAGATGCGTCGCCTGCTGGTGTTGGTTGCACAAGGGCAGAGGTTCGTCATCACCCAGCAGGGGAAAGCGGCTTGCCTGCTGGTACAGGTCGAAGCACCAGGGAGTACACCTTGAAAAGGTGACTCGACAATCCTTAACCCTCAAAGGGCTGCGTCTTGATGGCTGCGCAACCCCTCCGCTGCACGTACGCTGATCAGCCATCAACAGTCAGTGCAGGCGTAGATCGAGGGCGAAGCCCATCGAGTCCTGCGGAAAGAGCCAAGATGGGCACGCACCGATTTTGTGAGGGGCGTGGCCCGTTTGGCTGACAGCCTCTGGGACGGCTGAGGGGCGACTCGCGTCGCCCCATGGTCGAGGACCATTGCATTACCCCACCCAACCTTAGGGCAGCCCACTTCATGCAAACTCCCAACCTTGAACAACTGCTCACCCAGACCATTGAGGTCGTTATTCGCGCCGGTCAGCTGCTGATTGCCGAGTGGGCGAGAGTGGACGGGCCACGGGGTCAAGGTGACAAGGCCGCCGTCGACGAAGAAATTGAACAGTTCTTACATCGACACCTGCTGACGCTTCTTCCTTGTGACTTCTGGGGAGAGGAAACCGGACATTGTCTGACCGGTCATCCATGGTGCTGGGTCGTTGACCCGAACGACGGGACGGCGGACTTCCTCAAGGGGCTCAAAGGCTCAGCCCTTTCCATCGGTCTGTTGCACAAACAAACGCCGGTATTAGGTGTGGTGTATGCCCCCGTCACCGTGGAGGGCGTGCCGGATTGCATTGCTTGGGCCGAAGGGATGGCCGAGGTGAGCCGTAATGGGCTGCCGATCGTGTCACAGCTTTCTATCAAAACGTTGTCGAGCGACGAGTTCGTGATGGTCAGTGCCGCGGCGATCAATAAACCTGAACTTAACCGCGAGCTCTGCCAACCCAGCTCTTTTGTGGCAATGCCATCCATTGCCTATAGGCTCGCCAAAGTCGCCGCCGGGGAGGGGGCCTGCGGTGTTTCGCTCTATCCAGTTTCTGCACATGACGTGGTCGCCGGCCACGCCCTCTTGAGAGGCGCAGGCGGCGTTTTATTCGATGAGCGAGGACAACCGATTACATACGTTACTGAAGCCCATATGCAAACGGTCTCACAACGCTGCTTCGGTGGTTCAGTGTCGGCGTGCCGCCTCTTGCTGGCCCGTGAGTGGGATCGTATTTTCACGTAATCCCCAACCAACCCGTTGCCCAGCTTATTCGAGCAACTGGTATCGCTTGTATTTGACCGCTGCAGCGGCACACAGTCCGCGAGCGTCCGACCGGAAATCTCGAATGAAACTTCCTTCCTGGCTAGAGGACGTGCCCACCAGGGCAGGTGCGTTCGGGTGACCTGTTGAATCAATCGGCGTTTCCGCTTTAGACGACGTGTAAATGTCGGAACTGGCGGCCGCGGCTAGCAGTGGATTTTCAACCACCTCTCCTTTGCATGCTGGCTTAGCCTCTGCGCCTACGGATGCCTTGGAACAAGGTGTTAACCGCCTCGATATCTCGCAACAGCTCGTCCGGTTGCGTAACAGCACGCTGCTGACCGGCCGCATGTGAATGCGCACGCACATTGCGGCAGCACCTATCATGCAAACGCTGCACTTCGCGGAATTCAGCCTCCTGCACGACCATCACGCCATCAAGCCGGCCGACCGAGATACCTTCGCGGAACCGCATTACGGTTCCGTTTAGAATTGTGTCCTCAATTCCAACTTCTAGCGTAACGCGAAGGTCATCGTACGCATTGCGGACCGCAATCCGCTCGTCATCCCCAGGGGGGTTATTGAACATAGCTGCAATCCGCTGCTGGTCGGCACGATGTTGTCCAATGCGTTCATTATGCCTTCGCATGTCATAAGGCAGTCCGGCATCAATGTAGCCAGGGCCTTCTGCGCGATAGCTGATCGACCTCACTTCAGGGACCAGCTGGGCATCTTGGCTCAGCGCAATCAACTCCCCAAAGAACACCGCATCGTGTGTGAACACAATGACTTGCCGGTTGGCGGACTCCTCAACGATCCGTCGTGCAACAGCGGTTCGATGATTGTGGTCAAGGCTCGAAACCGGATCGTCGAAAACGATTCCTGAGTAGGACCCTGACTGGTGGAGTTCCGCGAAGAAATAGGCGAGGGCACACATGCGCTGCTCCGCCTCACTAAGAACAAGATGCGGATCTAGCCGGCAATCGTGAAGTTGGACTCCAAGGCGAACTGAGCCTGCGTCACCGGTTGAACTGACCCTCGCCCTGATGTGGTAAAGATCCAACCCACTGAGTTCATCGTTCATCCGCCCGGCCAACGCCTCACTGACGTAAGTCCTCGCGAGCTGACCTGCAAGCACGCTAATCGAGCGCGTATTACCGATATCATCAAAGCAGTTCTGGAGCTTTGCCCTGTGGGCAAGATTCTCGATCACCTGGGCGATACCTTCGATATGCTCGGAAAGTAGCTGCCGTGCGTCCAACTCTTTTAGGCGAAGCCGCTTGGCCGATAGGGCTTCCGCATCGAGGTTCGCGCGCAATCCGGCCGCTTCGGTGCGAAGGCTCTCCGCAATTTGGCGGAGCGACGCAGTCGGGTTTGCGCCGCGATACGCTGGCCGGTCCAACCATTCCCCGTTGGCAACGCTAGTTCTGAGCCACTGAAGTCGAGCAATCAGGTCTTCTTGGAAGGTCCGGATCTCATCAGGCAGCGTTGCTATGCGGCCACGCAAGCTTTCCATCATGACAGGGGGGACGATGAAGGTGACGATCGCCAATCCGACATCGCGTACCGTCTGCTGCCAGACGTTGCGTGCGACTTGAGCGGCTTCAGCTGCCCTGTCCCGAATATATTGATCAAAGCGCTGCAATCGATCCTGCGCCGCATGAGTTAGCTCCTGCTGGCAAAGCACGCATACTGCATTCTCTTCTGTAACCGGGAAGGCTTGTCCCGGATACGCGGTAGTGGTCGAGTATTCGCGTGCGGCATTGAAGAGGAACGACCACGGGCCCTGCCCCGTTCCGGGCAGCAGCGGCGTAGCATCATCCGTCTGCAGCAGGGCAGATGCGGTGCTCTCGGCCGCTTCAGCTTCAACCAGTCTCCGATGCACCAACTGCGCGGCGCCGAGCGCATCATCAGACACGACGCCAGCGGTGATGGCGATGCTGTTGCACAACTCATCGATCCTCGTCGCGGCATTGTCGAGGTTCATCGCCTTGGCGCTAGGGTCCGCCTCGCTAATCTCCTGAGGAAGGCGCGCGTGTTCTGCTTGCTCATCCTGAGTGAACGTGGCCAGGGCGCGCGCGCGCGTCAGATTCGTGGCCGGCCCGATCGGATGCACTGCTTGGCCGGCCTCAGTACCGGCAGGGATGACATTGAACGGCGTAACGTCTGTGGCCAGACCTGAGATTTCTGCCTGAAGCCCTGGGCGTAGGGCCTGATTGAGGCCGTTGGCCAGTTGCTGGAGGTAGGTTAGGGCGGACGGTTGAAATGCGGCTGCCTCTTTCGACTGGAGGTAGTGGCGCGCGCAGTCGCCGTCGAACACGGAGATGCCTCTGAGTTCAGTCCGAGGGACATTACCGCGTTGACCGCTCCAGATAGCCTGCTCGGGGGCGCCGTCCAACTCAAAGTCGATAGTGGCGCTCGGTGTAAGCTGCTGGAAGTCTGGGGCATAGGCGTTCGCGTAGACGGTGCCCGGGCTCCTAGCTCGGCACGCCTGCTTCAGCACGCGCGCATAGCCGGATTTACCGGTGCCATTGCCACCGTAAGCGACGGTGAGCCCTCGCAACTGGAATTCCAGAGTCTGGTCGCTCGGGATTTTTCCAACATTCATCAGCGTATGTAGGGACGTGAGAACGACGGCCCGGTCCCTGTTCGCCTCGGCGGGAAAATGCTCTGCGGCGAACCTGATCGGCTGCGGCGCAGGCTCTATTGTGCTGCGGAGTCCGTGATGCTGTTTGGCGAGGTCGAGAATTTCGCCAAGGTCCGCTTCGCTCCAGCTTCCCTGAACACACAGGCGCCGTAAGGCGTCCTGCCTCCATGGTGGCAACCTTTCCGCCCATGCCAGCACTTCCTCGTAAATAGCCATCTCGACACTCCATATCGGCAAGGGGAAATACACACAGGATTATCACTATGCCATCAGACGAAGGGTCCCATGTGGAGATCTCATTTTCGTTGCGGCTAGCTCAGCATTTACCTCCTTGATTTTTCATGGCAACCAAACTTGGCGAAGCCTCCAGAGCAGCTTGAATATCCGCCAACGACTGCTTCTGGTCGAGGCTGTGTAAAAACGGTTTAGAGCAGGTTTGACAGTCAGAACCAGAACGAAAATCGCGTTCTATGCAAATTTCAGGTCCGCTGATTCACCAATCATTGGCAGATTTTACGTAGCGACGCAGACTTCAAAATAATGTCTGCGTTTTTTTTACACAGTCTGGGCCGAAAGTTGCCGATCAAGCACACAGCTACGCCGGAGATCATTTCCAGATTAGGTGATAGATAGTTGCTAAGGATAAATATTGGGGGATGTACAGCACGTCGACTTCAGCAAGAGTGTCAGCTCGTTCACGTCATCAAGGCCTAAGCCTAAGCTCGCAAGTAGTTCCGGTAGCAAATCGACGATCACGTCGCCACTTCCATCTGTTGTGTCTTGGCACCTGGCTGTCCAGCGTTGGCTGTCATTTATGATCTGACTCACGCTCCTTTGAGTCTGTAGGTGCGATTGCGCTTGATGCTTGGTTTTCGAAGTCTATCCGAGACAAGAACGCTAAACCCAGAGATGCCGGGGGTAGCGTGGAGGGGTTGATTTCTTTGTTTTGATTCTGAAGATAGAATAAAATACTGTATAAAGAATTGTGCAGAATGATTCGACTGCTAGTCGTGCCCTATAAAAACAAAAAACGGTAACCGCTATGTCATTCCTGAAAGGCTTCTCAATCGGCGCCAAGCTCCTCGTGCTTCCTTCCTTATTTGTGCTCGCACTGCTAGTCGTCTCGGGCCTGGCCTATCAAGGGCTGGCCAAGCAACAAGCTGTGATCGAAGAAATTGATCAGTTGCGGTTCCAGCAGTATCGCCAGGTACTGGAAACCGCAGCGGCCTCGCAGGCAGCAATGGTCGGCGCCTATGCCATAGGTGCACGCATCCTGGAATCCAATGGGCAGGCGTCTGCGGAGGAGCTGGAATCCTATCTGGAAGATATGCAAGCCAGTGTCGACGACATGCGGGCCGGACTGGACAAAGTAGCCCGTGAGACGCGTTTGGGTGATGAGGAAAAAGAACTTTACCGTGCAGTGCAGGACCAGGCCGCAGTGGTCGGTGAGGGGCTGGCCGAGTTCAAGCGCACAGCCTTGAGCGATCAGATCCAGGCTGCCTCGTTGCTGGGGCGAGTGCGCGCCGACAACAATGGTTTGCAAGGTCAATTCAATCGGCTGCTGGGACTTCAGGCAGAGCTCACCTCCGGCGCTTTTGCGGAAGCTGGTGCCACACAACGGCAGGTGTCACGAATGCTGGTCGTGGTGCTGCTGACCGCCACCGTACTGGCGGTGTTGGTCAGTCTACTGCTGCGCGCCCAGATCATCCGACCCATCCGGGAAATCGAGCAGGCGTCTATCGAATTGCGCGATGGTGACCTGACCCGGCGTGTAAGGGTGATGGGGCGAGATGAAGTGGCCCGCACAGCTCAAGCGTTCAACGAACTGATTGATAGCTTCCAACAGGCTATGCGCCAGGTTGCCGGAGTTGCGGCATCGGTCGGCGTCTCGGCCGAAGAACTGGTGGGGACCTCGGCGCGTGTTGCAGAGAGTTCCACGGCACAATCCGGCGCGGTGGGTGCCGTTTCGATGACCATCGAGCAGATGAGCAACGGGATGGCGGCCATTTCCAACCATGCAGAAAGCCTTCGCAGTTGTGCTGAGGCCAGTTTGCGCGGCACGGAGGATGGGCATTTGGCACTGTCTCGACTGCTCGAGAAAATCGAAAGCGTACGCTATGCATTTACAGCTATTCGCGGTTCGGTGGGCGATTTCGTCGAAAGTACTACAGCAATCACTGCCAGTATCGCTCAGGTCAAGGACCTTTCCGCGCAGACCAGTATGTTGGCGCTCAATGCAGCCATCGAGGCGGCGCGCGCCGGAGAGAGCGGGCGCGGTTTCAGTGTAGTGGCCGACGAAGTGCGTAATTTGGCGCAGCGCTCGGCGACGGCAGCCAACTCGATTAATCAATTGACGTTGAAACTGGAGAGCCAGTCCGAGACCGTCGATGACGCGTTGAACGCGGGTACAGTGGCACTGGATGACAGTGGCCGACTGTTGAGTGAGTTGGAAAATACCTTGCAGCAGGCGACCGAACTGGTGGGTGACTCCACGCGTGGGGTGGATCGGATTGCCGATGCGGTGAGTGTGCAGAGCGAAGGCGGGCGGGGCATCGTGGCCAACGTCGAGCGCATCGCGCGGATGGCTGGGGAAGGCGATGCGATCACCCATCAGGTTTCCGGGGCCGTAGTTTCTTTGCGCGAGCTGTCCCATGAACTCAATCTAGCGGTGGGACGTTTCCGCTTCGAGGTCTGACCTAAACGTCGGTGATCAGGTCGTTGTGCTTGCCTGGTTCTTTGGTGTCTTGAATATCAGCAGCAACGGTATGACGCCAATGGATAACCACATCAACAGCTTGAAGTCATTCAAATAGGCCACCCAACTGGCCTGCACGGTGATCATGCCGTCCAGCGCTGCACGCCCGGCGGCGGTGAGTGGATTGAGCTGGTGGCTGACAGGCCAGGCATCGAACAGGCGGTTGAACGGCGTAACGTATGCGCCGATTTCGGCATGATTGATCTGAGTGTTTTGTGCCAACAGCACGGTCACGATCGAAATGCCGACACTGGAACCGACGTTACGCGACAGGTTGTACAGGCCGGTAGCATCGCCACGCAAATGCGGGGGCAGCGTGGTGAAGGCTATGGTGGTCAACGGGACGAACAGCAGGCCCAGGCTGGCGCCCTGGACAAAGCCCACGTAGACAATCGTGTCGATAGAAACTGCTGGCGTCCAGCCGGTCATCATGTACATCGACCAAGCAGACAGTATCAGGCCGCAAAACAATATCCAGCGAATATCGACTTTGCCGATGATCTTCCCGGCAACGAACATGCTGAGCATCGTACCCAGGCCGCGCGGCCCCATGACCATGCCAGCGGTGAGCACCGGATAGCCCATGAGGGTTTGCAGGTAGGGTGTCATCAGCGCCAGCGAGGCCAGGTACGTGATGCCGATGATAAAGATAAACACGACGGCTACCGAGTAGTTGCGGTCCTTGAACAGCTTCAGGCTGATAAAGGGTTTGTCGTGGGTGAAGGTGTGCACGAGGAAAATGTAGGTGGCTACGGTCGCGACCAGTGCTTCAAGGATGATTTCCCCAGAGTCGAACCAGCCCAGTTGTTCGCCGCGGTCGAGAAACAGTTGAATCGCCATGATCGCCACGCTGAGCGAGCCAAACCCCAGCCAGTCCAGGCGTGCCGTTGTGTCGGCCGGTGTTTCCCGGACAAAGCGCGTCATGCCGATAAAGGCCAGCAAGCCGATGGGCAAGTTGATGAAGAATACCCAGCGCCAGCTGAGGTGTTCCGTCAGCCAGCCGCCGAGCATCGGCCCCAGAACAGGGCCGACCATGACCGAAACCCCAAACAGGGCCACTGCCGAGCCCCGGTCTTTAAGAGGGTAGATATCCAGCAAAATACCTTGCGACAACGGTACCAATGCCGCCCCTGCCAGCCCCTGCAGCAGGCGGAACAGGATGATTTCTTCCAGGGAGCGAGCGATGCCGCAGAGCACGGATGCCAGTACAAAACCGAAGATCGACCACAGCAATACACGCTTGCGACCGAAGCGTCGGGCAAGGAATGCCGAGGGCGGCGTCATGATGGCTGTCGCCACGATGTAGGAAGTCAGGACCCAGTTGATCTGATCGGCGCTGGCCGACACGCTTCCTTGCATGTAGGGCAGGGCGACGTTGGCAATGGTGGTGTCCAGCGCTTGCATGACCACTGCCAGCACCACGCAGAGTGTGATCAATATCCGCAGCGGCGAAGGCGGCAGTGGTCCGGTCACTTCATTCATGATGGAGGGCAAACAGGGCGGCCAGCGGTTTTGGCAGGCCACGGGCTTTGCCGGTATCGATATCGACCACGGCACTCATGCCATGGCGCAACGCTGGTTTGCCGGCGGTGTCGTCGATACGGATGCGTACCGGAATGCGTTGCACGACCTTCACCCAATTGCCCGTCGTGTTCTGTGCCGGCAGTAGCGAGAAACTGGCACTGGAAGCCGGGCTGATGCTGTCGACGGTGCCATGCCAGGTCACACCGGGGTAAGTGTCCACCTCGATGGTGACCCCTTGGCCGACCTGGGCGTTGGTCAGTTCTGTCTCTTTTGGCGAGGCGGCCACCCACAAGTGATCGCTGGAGATCAGGCTGAAACCTGATTGGGGTGGTTGCAGGAAGGCACCCACTTGCAACGCGTCAACGTTGGTCACGACGCCGTCGAAGGGCGCAGTCACGACGGAGTTGCGCAGATTGCGCTTGGCTTCATTCAGTGCCGCCAGCGCTTGCAGGTAAGAAGGGTGTTGCTCGAGAGGTCGGTCCAGCCGCCCGCCCAATTGGGCCAACGCGGCGGCGGCCTGGGCCTTGGCTATGGCAATCTGCTGGCGGATATTGTCGAGGTCACGATGAGCGTCGTCGTAGAGGGTCTTTGACACCGCGGCAACACTGACGAGTTTTTCCAGTCGTTGGAAATTGGTCTGGAAGTACGGGAGCCTGGCTTCCGCCTGGGCGATCTCAGCCAACGATTGGTTGTAGCTGGCCTTGAGATAAAGGATCTGGTTGCGCGCGTTTTCCAGTTGCGCCTGGGTGCTGGCCACGGCGATTTCAAAGGGTTCGGGTTTCAGGCGGAATAGAACCTGGCCCTTGCTCACGGCTTGATTATCAGCCACTTCAATGGCCGCGATGATTCCGGACACATCGGTGGAAACTCCCACCCGGTCAGCCTGGATGTAAGCATTGTCTGTGCTCACCGTCTGACCGCCAAACACATACCAGGCGGCACACGCCACGACGGCAATGGGCCCCAATGCAAACAGGCCGATACGCCAGCGTTGCCGTGTTGGCTCGGTCGGTTCTTGTGCATGCCCATCAGGGGCTGGGGATTCAGGTGTCTGCGGCGGTTTTTCCAGGGGATCGAGCGGTCGGGCCTCGGCGTGCACGGCAGGGCGCTGGAGTGTGGGCTCAGCCATGTTTCACCTCGCCTGCGCAGCCTGGAGCCTCATCCACCGGCTGGCCACAGGCCGTCAGCAGGTGTTCACGCATGCGTTCGAGGTATTGCAGCAATTGGTCGTGCTCCTGAGTGGAGAAATCCGCCATGGTTTCCAGTCGGGTCTGCTCGCCGATGGTGCGCATGAATTGCAACAGCGGATGCGCCGCGGGGGTGAGGAACAACAGGGAACAACGGCGATCCGTGGGGTGGTTGCGGCGCTCGACCAGGCCGCGCTCCTGCATTTTGTCCAGCAAGCGCACCAGGGTGACCGACTCGATTTCCAGCAGGTCGGCCAGGCCTTTCTGGTGAATGCCTTCATGGATGGAGAGCTTGGCCAGGACTTGCCATTGCGATCGCGTGAGGTCGGCTGCGCGTGCCCATTGCTCAAAGCGTTTACGCATCAGGCGGGCGACGTCATGGAGGACAAAGCCAAGGGTGGATTGGGACATGGTCAGCGCACCTTGAGGTCAATGAGCATGCTCATGGTAATCAGGCTTATGGATTGTCCGCTAGCGGTTTTTCATAAAAAATTGATCAGTATTAAAAATACTGTGCATAAAAAATCAAAAAACAAACTAAATATTCAAGGTTTATGGCTTTTACTCCGTACATATGGGCGTTTGCATGCTTTTGTTCTTGGGGTGAATTAATGTGAACAAAAAATAGATAAATGTCTATTTATGTTTGATCTATCTCCATCGGGGCGCTACCGTTAACGCGGACCGCGTTCAACGCATTTGCCCAAAAAACACAACAACAACAACGAGGCAGCTCGATGATGACTCCAGGCTGGTGGGCCATGGCGCTTTCCGAAGCCGTAAACGATCAAACGCCATTGGCCGTGGCCTTCGCTGGCGAGGAACTGGTCCTGTTCCGGGATGCCTCGGGCCAGGCCTTTGCCCTGGAAGACCGTTGCCCGCACCGACGCGTACCGCTGGCCCTGGGGCGGGTGGTGGGGTCCGGTTTGCAATGTGGTTACCACGGCTGGACCTTCGATGGCGCCACCGGCAGCTGTTCGCAGATTCCCAACTTGCATGCGGGTGAGCGCGTACCTGCCCGCTATGGTGCGCGAGCCTTTGCGGTCAATGAGGCGAACGGTTTTATTCATGTGTGGTTGGGCGAGGGCACGCCGCAAGGTGAATTGCCCAGCAGCGATTACCAACCGAGCGGACGCGAATTTACCGGCGCCACGATCGTCAACATGGAACATGACCAGTACCTGGCGGCGATGCTCGACGGTCCGCAGTGCCTGCTGGAGTTTTCCCATGTGCGCATGACCGACTTTTTCCTTGGCGATCTGCGCATTGAGCAGGGGCGCATGGTGTTGGAACGTGGCGCGGTGTGGAGCACTCAATTTCTGCCTTCGCAGTTTGTGTTGGATTACCCCTTGATTGTGCGCACTGCCGTGGCGTTGCAGGGCGGCATGATTTGGGTGGATCTGCTCAGCGAGGAAGAGTTGCCGCTGATCACCTTGATGATCTCGACGGGCGCCAATCGTCGCGGTACCACCAGCCTTTGTTGGCGTGGTTACGTGCATCAACAGGTACCGGCCAAAGCCCCTTTGCGCTGGCGTCTGGCACGCCTGCGCAAACAGCCACCATTGAACATCAATAGCCTGATTGACGGTGCGGCCATCGCAGCCTTGCTTGAGGCGTCGTCCCGCGAACTACGCACCCTGCGCCAGCCACACCTTATTCCCGTCAGCGCTGTCGTCTGAGCCCAGGAGAACTGACCATGCATGCCGTGCCTTCTTCCAATGACACCCTGCCAGGCAAAGTGCGGGGCGACTGGACGCCGGTCAATTATGACCTGCGCGACACCTGGTTCCCGGTGGCCCATAGCCGTGACCTGAGTGCGCGGCCGATCCGGCGCATTATTCACGCACAGCCCTACTACCTGTGGCGGGACAACGGACAGCCGGTGGCGGCTGAGTTTCACCCCCATCGGCCGGACAAGGCGCCGCAATTGACTGCGTTTACGGGAGGGCGGGGGTTTTACCCATTGGTCGAGCGTTATGGCTACATCTGGGTCTGGTACGGCAACCCGGACGCGGCCGACGCGCTGTTGTTGCCACACATTCCGTTTCTGCCGCTCGATGGCAGTCTGCCCGGCTATACCCAACGCACTGTGCGTTTTGACGCGACGTCGGCGCTGTCAGTGGAAAACCTGATTGACCTGACCCATGCCGACTTCCTGCACGCCAATACCATTGGCGACGGCATCAGTGAGTCGGATGTGGTGGAGGTGCAATGGACCTCCGAAACGGTCACCCGTACCCGTACGGTCGCGCAAAAATCAGTAGCGCCGATCATGCGCTGGGTGGGCGGTGTGCGCGCCAAATACCAGGACTTTCGCGCCGTGCTGCACATTCATTTGCGCAGCAACGTGTGCATCTCCTATCCGCGCTTTCGCCCCGGCTATGACGTGCCCAACCTGCAACCTTTCCTGCCGGTGGGCAAACACCGCTCGCGCTGTGACGTCACGTTCAATACCACCGCTGCACCCGCACCGTTCCGCTATGTGATGCCACGCATCAACTACATCATCCAGCCACAGGACAACTCGGTGGTGCGTCCGCAGAACCAACGTTACTTCGAGGCCGGCGAGCGTCGTGACCTGCATTCGCGTTTCGATACGCCGGGTACGCGTTATCGCTACCAGATGGAGCAATTGGCCGAACGCCAACGCGCGGGACAGTTCGCCTACGGCAGCGATGCCGAACCGGGTCGCAATATCAGTGCCTTGCTGGGCATGGATGACTGACGCACAAACACGAGGAATATCGAATGGATCTGGGCATAACCGGGCGCACGGCAGTGGTGTGTGCTTCTTCACGAGGGCTGGGCAAAGCGTGTGCGCTGGCCTTGGCGCAGGAGGGTTGTGACGTGCTGATCAATGGTCGCGATGCAGCGACCCTGGCGCAAACCGCCCAAGACATCCTGCGCAGCACCGGTCGACTGCCGCGCACGGTGGTGGCCGATCTGTCCACGGCTGAGGGGCGTGCGGCGCTGCTGGCCGCACGCCCGCAAGTCGACATTCTGGTGACCAACAACGGCGGGCCTGAGCCTGGGTGTTTTGAAGACTGGGATCATGCGGCCTGGCAGGCTGCCATCGAGGCCAACATGCTCTCGGGCATCTTGCTGATTCAGGCGGTGGTGGGTGGTATGCGTGCGCGAGGTTTTGGTCGCATCGTCAACATCACCTCGGCAATGGTCAAGTCGCCACGTTTGCCCTTGGGGTTGTCCACCGCAGCGCGAGCCGGGTTGACGGCCTTTAGCAAAGCCTTGTCGGTGGAGGTGGTGCGCGACAACGTGACCCTCAACAACCTGCTGCCGGAGCGCATTGAAACCGATCGCCTGCGCTACATGACCGAGCAGGTGGCCAAGCACCGCCAACTCAGCATGGAGCAGGCACGGGCAGAAATGTTGAGGCCGATAGCGGCGCGACGATTCGGGCAACCGAGTGAGTTGGCCGCCGCCTGCGCTTTTCTGTGTTCGGTGCAGGCCGGCTATATCACCGGGCAAAATCTGCAGGTCGATGGCGGCAGTTACGCCGGTTTGATGTAACCGCCTGCACGGACCTTCCAATCGGCAGGCGGCACTTCGCTGGCGTCGAAATCCAGCTCGACTTCAACCCCATTGGGGTCCTGCATGAACAACTGCCAGGTGCGCTGGTCGCCGGGTGCCCGAATCACCTTGAAGCGCACGCCATGGTGTTCGAGGTGTGCCCACATCGTCTGCAAGCCCTGGGTATGGAACGCCATGTGGTCGAGCACACCCCGTCGCGGCTCTGGCATCCGGGTTACGCCCACCACATGCAGTACAGGTTGACGACTCGCGTATAGCCACAAACCGGGGACGGGAAAGGGTGGGCGTGGCCCCTCGACCAAGCCTAGCACTTGAACATAGAAATCACGTGTTGCGTCCAGTCGGTCGGTGACGATGGTGAAGTGGTCCATGCGCAGGATCATGACGAGGTCCTTGGTCAGCTGAAGTGTGTATGTGAACAAATTCCAGATTGGTGTTCATTTCAAGACTTATGGTTCTATATTCGGAATTCTAATCTAGCTTTGGAATTAATGCGCGATGGCTTAGGGTGACGCCATGGATGCGTTCTGCAGCTCTGCTGCAGAACGCGATGGGCAGAACAGACACTCGAAGGTGCTGCATGAGCCAGGCAATCCTTGAAGGTATCCGCGTTATAAGCCTGTGTTCCGGCATTGCCGGTTCTGCTGCCGGGCTCCAGCTGAGCGAAGCCGGCGCTGAAGTGGTGATGGTCGAGCCACTGATCAACCCCGCCAGGGATCAGCAGGCACTGTTTGCCGCGCTCAATCGCGGCAAGCGCAGTGTCACGCTCAACCTGGAAAACGCCGCCGATCGCCAGCAGTTGCAGAGGCTGCTGGCTAGCGCCGATGTGCTGCTGCACGACTTCACGCCTGCGCAGGCGCAAGTCCATGGACTGGCGGACGAACAGCTCGCTGCAGACTTTCCTCGCCTGGTCATCTCCGCCATCGGTGGCTGGCCGCAACGTCATGCGCTGGCCAATGCGATTCCCCACGAGACGTTGATCCTGGCGCGCTTGGGCCTGCTGGACGAGCAACCGGCGCATCGTTCTGGTCCGACCTTCGTGCGCATGCCTTTTGCCAATTGGCTGGCCTGCTGGCTGTGTGTGATCGGGGTGATGGCGCGACTGCTGGCGCGTCAGCGTGATGGAAGTGGTGGCATTGCCCATACGAGTCTGGCCCAGGCCGCCCTGGTACCCATGACCATGCATTGGAACCGCGCCCAAACACCGACACCAGCCTTCGCCAAGGGCCTGGATAAACACATTCCGATTCCGTTGCACCAATGCGCCGATGGGCGCTGGTTGCATGTGCACTATTCTCCGGACAAATCACCCTGGATGACCGCAGCGCTGAGTGAACTCGGAGAAACCGAAGTCGCCCGCCTGAACGCGTTATGGCCCCCCAGCCATGTGGCGCCCAACTTCGGTGCCAATAAGGCGATCATTTCCACTCGGCCAGCGCAGGATTGGGTCGAGCATTTCTGGCAGCACGATGTTGCCGCGCAGATAGCGGCACCGTTTGGCGATATCTACTTGGACGAACAAGCCCGCGTGAATGGCTATGTGGTTGAAGTCGACGATGTGCAGTTGGGCAAGACCCTTCAGCCAGGGGCGGCCTGGAAGGTCCAGCCACCTGCGCGAACCGGCGCCAGTGCGCCGCTGATGGGGGAAGGGAACGCGGGACTGTTCGATGCAGTTGTCGAGATTCAGGCTCCGCAGTCGGGGGGCCGACCCGCGCCCTTGCCACCCTTGCATGGCCTGAAGGTGCTGGACCTCGGCGCCTACCTGGCCGGCCCGTTTGCTTGCATGTTGCTCGCGGACCTGGGGGCTGAAGTTATCAAGGTCGAAGCGCCCAAAGGTGATGCAATGCGACGCCTTGAACGGATTTTCAGTGGCACCCAGCGCGGCAAGCTGGGCGTGGCGTTGCAGTTGGGTGATCGGCAAACCGAGCCCGCTATGGAAGCGTTGGTGCGTTGGGCCGATGTGGTGCACCACAACATGCGTCTGCCGGCCGCGCGCAAACTCAAGGTCGATTACGACAGCCTCAAAGCGCTTAACTCGAAACTGCTGTATTGCCATGTCAGTGCTTATGGGCCGACCGGCCCGCGTGCGGATTGGCCCGGCTTTGACCAACTGATGCAAGCCGCCTGTGGGTGGGAGATGGAGCAGGGTGGTGAGGGTCAGGCGCCGATGTGGTTGCGCTTTGGTGTAGGTGATTTTTTTGCCGGTCTGTCTTCGCTCTATGCCTTGCTGCTTGGATTGTTTGAGCGCAACCGCAGTGGTGTGGGGCAAATGGTCAGCTCGTCATTGTTGGGCGCCACGTTGCTGTCGATGAGCGAAGCCGTGGTGCTGGAGGATGGCAGCCTCACGCCGGTCGCCCACATGGATGCCAATCAGACCGGGTTGAGTGACACCCACCGCATGTACCCGTGCAGCGATGCCTGGCTGGTGGTGGTCGCGCTGCAACCCGACGAGGCACAGCGTTTCCGGGCGCTGACTGGCGGCCAGCCTCATGCCTACTTTGCAGGTCTCACCCGGCAGGCGGCGCTCGCTGAATTAACCGCCAGGCAAATTCCAGCGCAGCCGGTGCTGGAAGCGCAAATGGATGCCTTTCTCGACAGTCCGGAACATGCCGCCGCAGGTCTGCATGCCCATTACGGCCATGCCGTCTACGGCGACTTGCAGCAGATCGGCGCGTTCTGGGATTTCGGCAATTTGCCGTTATCGCTGCGTCGTCCACCGCCAGCCCTCGGCCAACATACAAGGCAAGTGTTGGAAAGCCTCGGCATCGCCGGCAGTGAGCTTGAGCGCCTGGCCTCGGCAGGGCTGGTGGCGCTGTAGCCGCCTATTTTTTGATGGGCAGCCTTCATTGATACGCACAAGGAATACCTATGAACGAGTTGGATTTCAGCGGCAAAACCGTGCTGGTCATCGGCGGTTCCAGCGGTATCGGCAACGGCATTGCGCAGAGCTTTCGCCAGCGCGGCGCCGAGGTTCACGTGTGGGGCACGCGTGCCACTGCAGCGGCGTATCAGGACTCGGCCGACTCTGACCTTGAAGGGTTGCATTACGCCCAGGTCGATGTAGCGGACGCGGCGCTGATCGAGGCAGTCAGCGTGCCTTTCACGCGACTGGATGTGTTGGTGCAAGCACAAGGCACGGTGCTCTACGACCGCCAGGAATTTCTCACGGCAGGCTTCAAGCGTGTGCTTGACGTTAACCTCACCAGCCTGATGGTGTGTGCGCAGAAGTTTCATCCGCTGCTGATGGAGGCGAAGGGTTCGATGATCACGGTCAGCTCGGCAGCCGCGTTCCACTCGACGCGTGGCAACCCCGCCTACAACGCGTCAAAAACCGGTGCTTTCGGGCTGACTCGCACCTTGGCCGAAGCCTGGGCTCGCGACGGTATCCGGGTGAACGGCATTGCCCCGGGACTGGTGGAAACCAAGCTTACGCGGGTGACCACCAGCAACCCCAAACGCCTGGAAGGGGCGCTGCGCGCCATCCCGCAAGGGCGTCTGGGAACGCCCCGGGACATGGCCAACGTTGCCTTGTTTCTCGCCTCGCCGCTGGCCAGCTATGTGCTCGGCCAAACCCTGTTGGTCGACGGCGGCATGCTGCTGGCCTGATCGCTATTTGTTAGGAGTATCACCATGGCCTGGGACTTTCAGACCGACCCTGAATTTCAAGTGGAGCTGGACTGGATCGATCGGTTCGTCCGCACCGAAGTCGAACCCCTCGATCATGTGCTGGGCAGCCCGTGGAATATCCATGATCCGCGGTTCAAGCAGTTGGTCAAACCGCTGCAGGCGCAGGTCAAGGCGCGCAAGTTGTGGGCGTGTCACTTGGGGCCGGAACTGGGGGGCGCCGGTTATGGCCAGGTGCGCCTGGCCTTGATCAATGAAATTCTCGGACGCTCGCTGTTCGGCCCGATTGTCTTCGGCTGCCAGGCGCCGGACTCGGGTAACGGCGAAATCCTCGCGCACTACGGCACCCCGGCGCAGAAGCAGCGTTACCTGCAACCCTTGCTCGACGGTGATATCGTTTCCTGCTTCGCCATGACCGAACCCCAGGGCGGTGCGGACCCGGCCGTATTCACCACTCAAGCGGTGCGTGATGGGGATGACTGGGTCCTGAGCGGTGAAAAATGGTTTGCCTCCAATGCCCGCTATGCAGCGTTTTTTATCGTGATGGCAGTGACCGATAAGACGGTCTCGGTCTACGAAGGCATGTCGATGTTTATCGTTCCCGCCGAAGCACCCGGGGTCCACATTATCCGCAACGTCGGTATCGCCGATGATCCGGCGGCAACCCACGCCTACCTGTCATTCGAAAACGTGCGAGTCCCTGCAAGCGACATGCTCGGTGCGCCGGGTCAGGCGTTTGTGGTGGCCCAGGTACGCTTGGGCGGCGGTCGCGTGCACCATGCCATGCGGGTCATCGGTCAGGCACAGAAAGCCCTGGATGCGCTGTGCGAGCGGTCCCTGTCGCGCAGTACCCAGGGCAGCCGCTTGGCGGACAAGCAAATGGTCCAGGAAAAAATTGCCGACTCGTGGATCGAGCTGGAGCAGTTTCGCTTGTTGGTGATGCGCACGGCCTGGCGTATCGACCACTATCAGGATTACAAGCGAGTGCGCAAAGACATCGCCGCGGTGAAGGCCATCATGCCCAAGGTGCTGCATGACATCGCCGCGCGCGCCCTGCACGTGCATGGCTCGTTGGGCGTCAGCGAAGAAATGCCGTTTACCGGCTACATCGTCCGCTCCTTCCAGATGGGCCTGGCTGACGGGCCGACCGAGGTACACAAAGTCACGGTGGCCAAGCAGTTGCTGCGCGACTATCAGCCCTGCGACGAGCTCTTCCCCGATTATCACCGACCGACAGCGGCGGCCCGTGCCCGGGAAAAGTACGCCGACGTATTGGCCGGCCTGAGTGAGCTGGAGCCATGAGCGACTGGCAGCCACTGGTTGACCTTGAGCGTCTGGCGCAGTGGATGGACTCGATGGGCCTGGAAAGCGGGCCCATCGAGGCAGCCCGGCGCTTGACGGGCGGCACACAGAATTTGCTGCTGCGCTTTCGCCGGGGGCGGCGTGACTTTGTGCTGCGTCGGCCTTCTGCGGAACTGCGCGAAGTCGGCAGCAAAACCATTGCCCGCGAAGCACGTTTACTCAAGGCGTTGGCCGGTTCCCGAGTGCCCCATGCCGGACTGATTGCCGATTGTGTCGACCAGAGCGTTTTGGGGGCAAGTTTCTACTTGATGGAGCCGGTGCAGGGCTTCAATCCCAATGATGCCGCCGGTTTGCCAGCGCCCCATGCCGAACAACCGGCACTGCGCCGGCGTATGGGCCTGGCCATGGTGGATGCGCTGTTACGACTGGGTGAGATTGATTACGAGGCGGTGGGGCTGGCGGACTTCGGGCGGCCACAGGGTTTTCATCAGCGCCAGGTTTCACGTTGGCTGGCTCAGTTGGACAGCGTCAAAGACTACCCGGGTTGGCCTGGCGCAGCCGGTCTGCCAGGCCTCGAACGCTTGGCCAACTGGTTGAACGAGCATTGCCCGCAACAGTTTCAGGCCGGCATCCAGCACGGCGATTTTCACCTGTCCAACGTGATGTTCCAACCTGGCAGTGGGGAGCTGGCGGCCATCGTCGATTGGGAGCTGGCGACCATCGGTGACCCTTTGCTCGACCTGGCCTGGCTGGTGGTCACCTGGCCCGGTGCCGATGGTCGAGGCGCCGGCACAATCGAAGTGCACCCGTGGGACGGCTTTTGCAGCAGCGATGAATTGGTCGCGCATTACCGCGCCGGCAGCTCACGCTCGTTGGCGGACTTCAACTGGTACCTGGTACTGGCCGGCTTCAAGCTCGGCATCTTCCTTGAAGTCAGCCATGCCCGTGCCTGTGCGGGCAAAGCCCCGAAGATCACCGGTGAAAAGCATCATGCCTCGGCGTTACGCCTTTTCGAGGCAGCGTTGCAGCGCATTGATCAAACAGCCTGACAAAACCCAAACAAGAGGAACAGCTCATGCAACTGGCCGGTAAGCGGATCATCGTCACGGGAGGCGCCCGCGGAATTGGCGCGGCAGTGGTCAAGGCGTTTGTGGAGGAGGGTGCCTATGTCGTCAGTCTCGACTTGGGCGAGGCAGCCTCGATAACGGGTGACGGTGGTGGTTGGGCGCACACGCGAGTCTGCGACATCGCTGACAGCCAATCGGTAGACGCCGCTTTTGCCTGGGCCAACGAACAGCTCAATGGGCTGGACGTGCTGGTGCATGCCGCGGGCATCGCGCCCAATGCCAGCGCCGACAGCATCACGCTGGACGAGTGGGAAAAGGTCTTTGCGGTCAATACCCGTGGCACCTTCCTGACCAACCGAGCGGCCTATGAACTGCTCAAGGGCAGCGGCGGGCGCATCATCAATTTCGCCTCTGCAGCAGGCGTTCTCGGACAGCCGGGCAAAGCCCATTACGCCGCCAGCAAGGGCGCCGTACTGGCGTGGACGCGCACGGTGGCGCGGGAATGGGGACCCTTGGGCATTACCGTCAACGCCATCGCTCCGGCAATGTGGACGCCGATGTACGACGCCACCCGCGCGAGTATGAGCGCCGAGCAATTGCAGCAACACGATGCGTACATGGCCGGCCAAGTGCCAATCGGCGGAAAGCTGGGAGAACCGGCCCGGGACCTGGCCCCCGTGCTGGTGTTTCTTGCCGGCGACGGTTCACGGTTCGTCACCGGTCAGACCCTGATGATAGACGGCGGGATGCTGATGCTCAGTTGAATGGCAAGCAGTGTGCCTGGGCGAACCCGGCACACGCGCCTAGCGACCGCGGATCAGTTGCAAGAACTCCTGGCGGGTGTTGTACGACTCGCGGAACGCCCCGAGCATCACCGAAGTGCTCATCACCGAATTCTGCTTTTCCACACCGCGCATCATCATGCACATGTGTTTAGCCTCGATCACCACCGCCACCCCGGCGGCATCGGTCACCTGGGCAATGGCATCGGCAATCTGTCGTGTCAGGTTTTCCTGGATCTGTAAACGACGGGCGAATATATCGACAATCCGCGCGATCTTCGAAAGCCCCAGCACCTTGCCCGTCGGTATGTAGGCGACATGGGCCTTGCCTATAAAGGGCAGCAAATGGTGTTCGCACAGGGAGTAAAGTTCGATGTCCCGGACGATGACCATCTCATCGTTGTCCGATTCAAACAGTGCGCCGTTGACGATCTGTTCGAGACTTTGCTGGTAACCGTGACACAGGTATTGCATGGCTTTTGCCGCGCGTTTTGGCGTGTCCAGCAAGCCTTCACGTTCTGGATCTTCACCTACGCCGTGGAGAATCTCACGGTAATTTCTGGCCAGTTCTTCGTTCATGGTTTGACCTTGTTGAATTAACCAACATCCCGTGCGGCACACTGTGCAGCACGGGCAACGCTTACAGTTGAGTGACGGCGATTTTGCTGTTGCTCTGGCTGGCATCATGGAACTGCGCGGTGTTGCCATTACGCCACTGCACCAGCAACTGCGCCTGACGCTGTTGCGCGTGGTCGAGGAATCGCTCTTTCACCGGACCATAGCCGCGAACGCTTTCAGGCAGCTCTACCAACTCTTGAGCCAGGCCCAGTTTGTCGGCAGTCAAACCCGTCAACACTAGGTCGAGGATGCGTTCGTAGTTGGCCAACCAGTTGCGTTCCACCTTGCGTTCATGGGTATGGCCGAACGGATCGAGCCAGGTGTTACGCAGGAACTTGAGTTTGGCCAGCAGCTTGAAGCCTTGCAGCATCCACGGACCGAAACTGCGTTTTTTCGGTTCGCGGCCGGAGCCGTTATCGTTCAGCAGCGGCGGCGCCAGGTGGAAGCGCAGGCGGTAGTCGCCCTCGAAGCTGGCCTGGATTTTTTCCAGGAACTGACCGTCGGTAAACAGGCGGGCCACTTCGTATTCATCCTTGATGGCCAACACTTTGAAGTAGTAACGGGCAACGCTCGCTGAGAGCTTTCCAGGCTGTCCCAGCAGTGCTGTTTCCGCCTTGATGAATTGCTCGACGCGTTGCCAGTAGCGTTGGGCATAGGCGTAGTTCTGGTAAGCGGTGAGAAACTCCACGCGTCGTGCGAGGGTTTCTTCCAGGCTTTGCGACAGTAAGCGGTCCGGGCTTTGCACCTTGCCGGCTTCCAGTTTGCGTAATACCCGTGGCAGGTCATGGGCGCTGCAGCGGCCCCAGTCAAAGGCCGTGAGGTTAAAGGTCACCGCCGTGCCGTTCAGTTCGATGGCCTGTAGCAGCGCCGCTTTACCTACCGGCAACCAACCTTTCTGGTAGGCATAGCCAAGCATGAAGGTGTTGGTGGCAATCGAGTCGCCCATCAACGCCGTGGCAATTTTGCTTGCGTCGATAAAGTCCGCCTGGTCAGAGCCCACCGCTTCGGCAATTTGTGCCGACATGCTTTGGGTCTGGAATTTCGGATCCGGGTGCTTCTGCAAATCACCGCTTTCCGCTTGCTGGGCGAAGGTGCGCACAAAGGCGCTGGTGATGCTTTCCTCGCTGTTGATCAAGGCATGGGTATCACCGTGACGCAGCTTGGACAGGGTTTCGGTGTTGGCGCTGACCACCAGGTCGCAGCCCAGCAGTAAGGCCGCTTCACCTTCGGCAATCCGGGGTGCAAACAGCTGTTCCTGGTGCGCGGCAATGCGAATGTGCGACCACACCGCGCCACCTTTTTGTGCCATGCCGGCCATGTCCAGGTTGAGCGTGCCTTTGCCTTCGATGAACGCCGCCATCCCCAGCAGGGCGCCAATGGTCACCACGCCTGTACCGCCCACGCCAGTGACCAGGATGCTGTAAGGCTCATTCAGCGCGACGGTCGCGGGCGTCGGCAAATCCCACACGTCATCCTTCGCGGCCGCCAGGGCCTTGGGTTTGCGCAAGGAGCCACCTTCCACCGTGACAAAACTCGGGCAAAAACCGTTGAGGCAGGTGAAGTCTTTGTTGCAAGAGGACTGGTCGATTTCACGCTTGCGGCCGTACTCGGTTTCCACCGTCACCACCGACATGCAGTTGGACTTGCTGCTGCAATCGCCACAGCCTTCACACACCGCTTCGTTGATCACCACCCGACGTGCCGGGTCCGGGAATTTGCCGCGTTTACGACGCCGACGTTTTTCCGCGGCACAGGTCTGGTCATAGATGATTGCCGATACACTCTTGTACTGGCGCAACTGTTCCTGCACTTCGTCCATTTTGTCGCGACGCAGCACCGGCACGCCGTCTGCCAGATCACGGATGTGCTGGTATTTCTCGACATCGTCACTGACGACCACAATACGTTGCACGCCTTCGGCCGCGAGCTGTCGGCTGATCTGCGCAACGCTGAGGCTGCCGTCCACAGGCTGTCCGCCAGTCATGGCCACGGCATCGTTGTAGAGGATCTTGTAGGTGATTTGCACCTTGGCCGCGATGGCGGCCCTGATTGCGAGTATTCCGGAATGGAAATAGGTGCCATCGCCGAGGTTGGCAAACACATGCTCGGTCTTGGTAAACGGTGCCTGCCCGATCCATGCCACGCCTTCGCCGCCCATCTGGCTGAAGGTCTGGGTCTGTGGATAGATCCATGCCGCCATGTAGTGGCAGCCAATGCCGGCCAACGCTCGGCTGCCTGCCGGGACTTTGGTCGAGGTGTTGTGTGGGCAACCGGAGCAGTAGTGCGGCACCCGCTCCATCAGATTGCTGAACTGGTGTTTGCTGGCCAGTTGCGCATCCAGCACGGCCAGACGTACTTGCAGCGGGCCATTCTGATGCAGGCGCAAAATGCGCTTGGCCAGCGCACGGGCAATCATTGCCGGCGTCAGGTCGTTGACCGCCGGCAGCAGCCAACCGGTGTGCGGCAGGCTCCACTCACCCTTGTCGTCAAATTTGCCGACGATGCGCGGGCGGACGTCTTCACGCCAGTTGTAGAGTTCTTCCTTCAACTGGTACTCGATCATGTGGCGTTTTTCTTCCACCACCACGATCTCTTCCAGGCCTTCGGCGAACTGCCGCACCCCTTCAGCCTCCAGCGGCCAGACCATCCCGACCTTGTACACACGCAGGCCGATTTGCTGCGCCAGGGCTTCGTCGATACCGAGGATTTTCAGCGCCTGACAGACGTCGAGGTAGGACTTTCCGGACGTGATAATGCCGATTCGCGCTTTCGGTGAATCCATCACGATGCGGTCGATGCGGTTGGCGCGGGCGTAGGCGAGGGCGGCGTACAGCTTGTGCTCCAGCAGCCGCTGCTCCTGCGCCAGGGGCGGATCCGGCCAGCGAATATTCAGGCCGCCTTCCGGCAGCGGGATGTCCGGGATAACGGGCTGAACGCGATGGATGTCGATATCGACAACGGCCGCGCTCTCGACGGTATCCGCCACCGCCTTGAGTGCGACCCAGCAACCGGAATAACGCGACATGGCCCAGCCGTGCATGCCGTAGTCGAGGTATTCCTGAACGCCGGACGGTGCGAGTACCGGCATCATCACCGCTTTGAAAATATGCTCGGTCTGGTGCGGCAGCGAGGAAGAGCGAGCGCCGTGATCATCACCGGCAATCGCCAATACACCGCCAAATTGCGAGGTACCGGCAGCGTTGGCGTGACGGAACACATCGCCGCAGCGATCGACGCCAGGACCCTTGCCGTACCACATGCCGAACACGCCGTCATAGGTGGCGCCTTCGAAGATGTTGACCTGCTGCGTGCCCCAGATCGATGTGGCGGCAAGGTCTTCGTTCATGCCTGGATGGAACACCGTGTGGTGCTCCTTGAGATAGTCCCGGGCCTTCCACAATGCCTGGTCGAAACCACCCAAGGGCGAGCCGCGGTAGCCGGAAATGAACCCGGCGGTGTTCAACCCATTGGCCAGGTCGCGTTGCCGCTGCATCAGGGGCAGACGCACCAGCGCCTGAATCCCGGTGAGTAAAACTTTTCCGCTGTGCTGGATGTATTTGTCATCCAGGGACGGGGACGCACTCATGCTCATCCTCCAGGCTTTATTGTCGTGGCGACGCCAGGAGAGCGGCGTTGCCTTGTTATTGCGCCGAGTCTAGGGAGCGGTTTTGTCATCGTAAAATCACAAAAACTGCGGCTCGATATTGGTTATCCAGATAGCGTCAGCCAACCGTTGTGGTAAATATATAGACAAATAATCAAAATATGTTCAACTATTCGGCGAGATGCAGCCTTAAAATAAAACAGACAAGGAGAATGCCATGCGTGCCGCAATCATTTCCGAGCGCAATGCGCCGCCAGTAGTCGGCGAGTTTCGCGAGCCGAAGCCGCAAGACGGCGCAGTCCTGATCGATGTTGATACCGCTGGCCTGGGGGGCTGGGATGTACTGGGCGCCTACCGTCTGGGTGTTGAATACCCCTGTGTCATTCGCGGCGAAGGCGTGGGCCGTGCGCCGGATGGCCGCCGGGTGTACTTCGGCGAGCGCTCGGTATTGCCGTTTGGTGCCTTCGCAGAGCGAACCCTGGTGCCACAAGCCGAAGTGTGGGATGTACCGGACGACGTAGACGACAAAACCGCAATCAGCATGGGCATCGCCGCCACCGGTGCCATCATTCCCCTGGAAAAAGCCGCGATCCAGAAGGGTGAAAAAGTCCTGATTCTGGGCGCCACCGGCACCCTCGGGCAGATCGCCTTGCAACTGGCCCGCGGCATGGGGGCGGGCAAGGTGGTCGGTGCGGCGCGGTCGGCTGACGCGCTCGGGCGACTGAAGTCCCGGGGCCTGGCCGACGCTGTAGTGACCTTGGGTGGCAGTGATGATGTGGCTGCACTCAAGGATGCCGCCGATGGCGGATTTGATGTGGTGCTGGACCTGGTGTGCGGTCAACCCATGTTGACGGCCCTGAAAGCCACCAACTGGGGTGCGCGTATCATGACCATTGGCACTGGTGCCGGTCGCCAACTCAATCTGGACATTGCCGATCTTCTGTTCCGCAACCTGTCGTGCATCGGCACAGGCCAGCGCCCGCCCGCAGATCGTGAGCAGATCTGGCTGCGTCTGCTGAAGATCGCCAGGGAACAGCAGATCGAGGTGGATTACCTGGATTTCACCCTGGACCAGGCGGCTGAAGCCTGGGCCGCGCAGGTCAACGGGCCCCATGCAAAAATTACCGCCTCGATTCGTCGTTAAACAGGGTAGCGCGCAAAGGCGCCCTTGCCAGGGTGCCTTTCAGCACGGGTGCTGTGGGTGAAAATCCTCAGCCCAGACGCCCTTTGCTTTGTGGCATGCGGCATTGAAAGCGATGTTTTTTTTTGCGGCCCGCCCCCTGCTTGATCAACCTGCGCCAGGTATCACTGAATCAGATGACGAAAGGCAAAGATATTTCCATGCGCCAGCTGCGCTATTTTGTGGCCGCCGCCGATGCCGGGCAGTTTTCCCAGGCAGCATTGAAGGCACATGTATCGCAGTCGGCGATCACCGCGGCGGTGTTGCACCTGGAACACTCCATGGGCGTCAGTCTGTTCGACCGCCTACCCCACGGCGTGACCCTGACTGCTGAGGGCAACAAGTTTTCCCAGCATGCGCGGCACATCCTCGACACCCTGCAGGACGCGCTCAGCGAGCCGCTGTTTCTTGGCCATGCCATGCAGGGAACCGTGCGCGTGGGTGCCTCCTACACCGTACTTGGTTATTTTCTGCCGGCACTGCTGGCCCGTTTCAAACGTAGTTACCCGCAGGTCGAGATCGACCTCGTCGACATGGACCGCCAGAGCATTGAAGAAGCCCTGGGCAATGGCGACCTTGACCTGGGCCTGACGATTGTCTCCAACACACCGAACCTGGAGGGGCTGGCCCATCAGGTGCTGATTCGCTCCCGTCGCCAGCTCTGGCTGGCCAGTCAGCACCCGCTGATATCGGCGCCCTCAATCAATCTTGAAGACGTCGCGGAGCATGCCTACATCCTCGCCACGGTCGATGAGGGAGAAATTTCAACTTCGCGCTATTGGGAGTCCCGTGGCCTGGCGCCCAAGATTGCATTTCGCACCTCTTCCATGGAGGCATTGCGCGGCCTGGTGGGCCATGGTTTTGGCGTGACCATTCTCTCGGACATGCTCTACCGAGCCTGGTCCCTGGAAGGCAAGAAAATTGAAATCCGCCCGCTGGTGGACGTGATCCCGCCCATGGAACTCGGACTGATCTGGCTGCCCGATACCCGTTTGTCCGCACCGGCCCAGGCATTCCGGCAGTTCATGATCATGGCTTGCGCTTCGTAGTCTTACCCGCCGGCCACGCGCACGGCGTTGCCTGGTTATTGGCCGGAATCGAGGGAGGAGGGGATCGTTAAATCAAGCGAACTGTGCAGTGGTATTGGATATTCAGATACTGGAAGACACGTTGGTTTTGGCGACTTCGCAGAGGGGGCTGTCTACGCGTGGTACATCAATTTCAATTCGCTGGTTGCTTGATATCTCCGCAGAAAATATCGACGTAGCCATCGGCTGGAGTCGTCGTCACGACCACGGAGTAGTCTGTGGAAAACAGTTCCGACATGGCGACAGGCGCGCTGCGTGAATAGGTCCAGCCACCGGTGTCTGAAATGCGGCTGGTGTTGATCCGGTCATTCATCGTGTAGGCCACGGGCCCTGGCTGTTTGCAGCTGCCTTTACGGATAGAGGAATAGAGGTTCAAGGGACTGAGGGTACCGCTTGGAACCCCACTGATGATGAAGGTAAAGGCGGTCTCCTGGCCTTGGCTGGCCAACGTCACATTGGCAATCTCGCCGGTGTTGCGGGGCGTAGCCAGCAGAGGAATGGTCACTGTCTGGCTTGATGAATGCGTACAGCCAAACATCATCACAGTGACCATCAGCGCCGCCGACCGGTTTCTCATGTTCATGATCAACCTCCTGCTTAACAAATGTAGTACGGGGGGATTTTGGTATAGCGCATCGAGCGCTTTTTGGGGGAGATGCTGACGGGAGGGCGATGCTGTTCTAGCGGTTGTTTCTTGAACTGCCGGATCACCGTTGAGCGTTCCGACAGTTTCCGATCATGGCTCGCGCAGCCTGGCTTCGCTACTCACGAGTATTGCAGGCTGGCGGCCAGGTCCCGTTGTTCATCAGGCTGTCAAAGGTTGCGGTCATTTCCTGCGCCGAGTTCGGGTAGTCATGGCGCACCCACCACAGCCACAGTCCCGTCAGTGCTCCGACAAAACAGCGCACGGCGGCTTCGCCACGCATGTGTTCGACCTGATACAGGCCTTGCTTTCGGTAATGCTCTCGCACCTGAATGATCAGAATGTTTTCCAGGTGGGCGAGAATCACGTTCTGTCCCGGCCCGCTGAAAAACGCCGTCGTCAACGCGGCATGTCGTTCGGTCGCGCTGAACAGCCAGGTCGACACTTCCAGCACAACGCGGCGGTCGCCATCGACCTCGGTGACCTTCGTCGCGGGCATGCCTATGGCTTCGTATCCGGCGACGATCAGGTCTTCCTTGTCGCGAAAGTGCGCGTAGAAGGTCGACCGCGCCACGCCCGTGCTGTCGAGCAATTGCTGGACGGTAATGCCCTCGTAGCCCTTTTCCAGGGCCAGGCGATACATGTGGTCGAGCAGCAGTTCACGCGTGCGCTGGGAGCGCAGGGCATGGCGTTGATTGGAGATATTTTTGTCGAACATTTGCACACGAGCTAAGTGAGACATCCTTTACCTCTGCAGAGCTTTTTTTATTGGAGTCTTGGCGTCTGGCGCGGGTCTCGCCTGACGGTGATGGGTAAACCGTGGCCTGCGTTGTTTTATACCAGCAAGATATGTTTTAGAACATTTTTAACGAAAGTGTTAATGAAATGCCGGTTTGCCGAACAAATTCGCGGTTCTGTCCGTTGTGGCGACCACCCACCGGCAGTACCGTTTCTCCAGTCCGATAGAGACCCTGGAGAACAATAATGAACCCTGCTCCTGAGACGCCCGAGCCATTTCCCGCGCATGTCCCACCCCATTTGATCCGTGATTTCGATCTGTGGGCAGAGCTCACCGCCCAAGGTGAAAATGCCTATCAGTGGGCAGCGGCGCTGCACCAGACGACCCCACCGATTTTCTGGATTCCACGCCTGGGCTTTCTGCCCGGTACCTGGGTGCCGCGCCGGGCGGAAGACCTGCGGCGCATACTGCAAGACCCGCAAACCTTCAGCAGTGTCGGCCTTACGCCTTATTCGATGTTGCTCGGTGAAAGCTGGCGTCTGGCGCCGCTGGAAATCGATCCACCGGAACATGCCAAGTACCGCGCCTTGCTCAACCCGTTGTTCACACCCAAGAAGGTCGAGGCGCTGGAGCAGGACATTCGGCTGCTGGCCAATCAACTGATCGACGAGGTGATTGCCCAGGGCCGCTGCGATTTCAACGAAGCGTTCGCCAAACCCTTTCCAACCCTGATCTTCCTTACGCTCATGGGCTGGCCACTGGAAGACCGGCCGCTGTTCCAGCACTGGACGCAGACGCTGATCAAAAGCTTCGACATGCAAACAGTCACCGACAACGCGCGAGCCATTACCACCTGGATCCGCAACCATATAGCCGAGCGTCGCGCCAACCCTGGCGACGATTTCACCAGCTATCTGCTGGCCAGCCAGATCGATGGCCGGCTGCTGACCGACGATGAAATGCTCGGCATCAACTTCCTGATCTTCATCGCCGGCCTGGACACGGTGACCTCCTGCCTGGGCCTGTTCTTTCGCCATCTGGCGCGCCATCCCGAGCAACAGGCACAACTGCGCGCCAACCCTGAACTGATTGGCTATGCGGTGGAAGAACTGCTGCGTTCGTACTCCATCGTCAACATGCGCCGCACGGTCACCTGCGATGTGCAAGTCGGCGAAGCCACGATGAAGAAGGGCGACATGGTGTTGATCAGCACCGAGCTGGCCAACCTGGATCCTGAAGTGTTTGACGAGGCTGACAAGGTCGACTTCCAGCGCAGTGCCGGTGCATCGCCGCACATGGCTTTTTCCTACGGTGTGCACCGCTGCGTGGGTTCGCACCTGGCGCGTCGGGAGTTGCGAATCGCCATGGAGTTGTGGCTGCAACGCTTGCCACCGTTTCGCATCGCCGACAACAGCACGCCCAGGTTCAATGCATTCGGCGTGTTCGGCATGGAAGAACTGCATTTGCAGTGGGACCTGCCGGGGAATACCGCAAACGCTCGTTCCAAACAGGCGGCCAGCGCATGAAGGTAGTGATCGATCAACCCGGCTGCGTCGGCCACGCCCGTTGCCACAACGTCGCGCCAACACTCTATCCGCTGGATGACAACGGCTACATCGCCAGCAGCGGCTTTAACGTTCCCGAGGGGCAGGAGGGGCTGGCCCAGCGGGGCGCCCGGGCCTGCCCCGAGCGTGTGATCGAAGTGCGCGATGTACCGGCCGAAACCCGGCAAGTGCCACCCGAGGCTGACTGACCGCTGACGGTCGCAGGCTAACAGCAACCAGCAAAAAAGAAGAACAATAATGAGCAAAACCTACGACTACATCATCATTGGTGCGGGCTCCTCTGGCTGTGTGTTGGCCAATCGATTGTCCGCCAACTCGAGCATGTCGGTACTGCTGATCGAAAGTGGGCCGGACCACACCAGCCCATTGATCGCCATGCCGAGGGGCATCGGCAAACTGCTCAACCCCGGCAATCCCCACGTCTGGAGCTACCAGGCCGCGCGTGGCGAAGGAATGGCCGACGAGCAGTGGCTCAAGGGCAAAACCATTGGTGGCTCTAGTTCAGTAAATGGCATGGTCTACGTGCGGGGGACGCCAGCCGATTACGATAGCTGGGAAGCACAGGGCTGCACGGGATGGGGCTGGGCCGACATGGGGCGACAGTTCGTGGCCCTGGAAGACCACCAACTGGGCAAGGCCAAATGGCGGGGTGTCGGTGGTCCGCTCAAGGTCTCCATACACCCGACAAAACATGCCCTGTGCGATGCAGTCATCAGCGCCGCTGGCGAGCTTGGGGTGGCGCGGACAGACGACACCAACCATGTCGACTCGGTCCTGCACGGCGGCTTTGGTTATCAGCCGCAAACCACCTGGAAAGGGCAACGATTCAGTGCGGCGAAAGCCTTTCTCGAGCCGGTGCGTAACCGTCCCAACTTGACGGTAATGACCGGCACGGACGTGCAGCGCATTGAGTTCGACAAGCGCCGCGCCAGCGCCGTACAGGTCAGCAACAGCCAGGGCAAAAGCCGTTTCGAGGTGCGCCGTGAGGTGTTGCTGTGTGCCGGTGCCATCGAATCACCCAAGCTGTTGCAATTGTCCGGCATCGGTCCGGCCGAGCTATTGAATTCACTGGGCATCGAGGTGCTGCAGGACGCACCTGATGTGGGGCGCAATCTGCGTGAACACGTGTACATGGCCATGCAGTACCGGGTTACCAGTGGCAGCTTCAACCATTGTTTCCATGGCGTCGGTTTGCTGGGCGCGGTGGCGCAGTACTTCCTGCGCAAGAAAGGGCCGATGACCCATGCTGCCCACGAGGCCGGCGGCTTTATCAAGACCCGTCCGGAGCTGGACCTGCCGGATGCGCAAATTGGCGTCAGCCTCTATTCCATGGATGGCGACGGCAACAAGGTCGAAATCGACAAGCAGCCAGGCCTGACCATTGGCGGTTACTTCCTGCGCCCACAGAGCCAAGGCGAGGTGCGTATCCAATCGACGGATGCGTCCGTGCCGCCGCAGATCAACGCCAATTACCTGAGCGCCGACATCGATCGCTCCTCGGCCATTGCCTTGTTCCGCTGGTTCCGTCGCCTGGCCGAACAGCCGGTACTCAAACCCTTCATCGTTGGTGAGTTGACACCCGGCCCGCGGGTGGAAAGCGACGAGCAGATTCTTGCCGCTTTCCGCCGCTTCGGCCAAACCGCTTTCCACGTCTCCGGCACCTGCCGCATGGGCAGCGATAGCGCTTCCGTGCTCGACCCGCAACTGCGCGTGCGGGGTGTCGAGGGGCTGCGCGTGATCGACACCTCGGTGATGCCTTGCCTGGTCTCCGGCAACACCAATGCCCCGGCCATGGCCATCGCCATGCGCGCAGCAGAACTCATTACCGGCAAAACCTCAGGAATCACAACACGATGAACCAGAGCACTGTGAGTGTCCCCTTTACTCAACTGGACAAGCTGTACATCGACGGTGCGTGGGTGGGCGCCGACGGTCCGCGCGAAGCCGTGCTCAACCCGGCCACTGAAGCGGTGATCGGGCATGCGCCGACCGGTGATTTGCACAGCGCCGAGGCGGCCATTGCCGCCGCGCGCAACGCTTTTGATAACGGCCCATGGCCCCGCTTGAGCATGGCCGAGCGTGCCGGTTACATGCGACGCATGCACGCCGCGCTGGTGGCCAAGCGTGAACAGATTGCAGCGCTGATCATCGCTGAAGTCGGCTGCTCGCAAGGCGTGACGTATGCCATGCAGGTGGACATGCCGTTGGGCCATGTGCTGACGGCCATCGAGCAATCGGTGCACAGCGATAGCGTGCAGATTCCGGTGCAGGCCAATCCCAATCCGTTCAACCCGACGGGGCCGATGATTCTCGGCAGTGGCACGGTGGAGCGCGAAGCCATTGGCGTGGTCGCCGGGATCACCGGCTACAACTTTCCGTTTCTGCTCAACCTGGCCAAGGTGTTTCCTGCCTTGCTGGCAGGCAACACCCTGGTGCTCAAGCCATCACCCTTTACCCCGTATTCGGCCTTGCTGTTCGGGCAGATCGCCGAAGAAGTCGGCTTGCCAAAAGGGGTGCTGAACATCGTCACCGGTGGCGTTGAGGTGGGCAGCTTGTTGAGCAGTGACCCACGGGTGGACATGGTCTCGTTCACCGGCTCCGAAGCGGTGGGGGTGAGCATCATGAGCCAGGCTGCAGCGACCCTCAAACGCGTGCACCTGGAGCTGGGCGGCAAGTCGGCGTTGATCGTGCGCGCCGACGCGGACATTCAGGCCACCGCCCTGGGCGCTGTCGCCGGGCTTTCGGTCAACGCCGGCCAGGGTTGCGCACTGCTGACACGCTTTGTGGTGCATCACTCGGTGCGTGAGCAATTTGTGCAGTGCGCCAAGGCCATTGCCAGCCAGTGGAAGGTCGGCGACCCGACGGACCCGAGCGTGATGATGGGCCCGCTGATTCGTGAGTCGCAGAGGGCCAAGGTCGAGCACTTCGTTGCCAGCGGTCGTGATGCCGGGGCCACGCTGGTCTGTGGCGGTGGGCGACCGGCGCATCTGCGGCAAGGATTTTTCAGCGACATCACCCTGTTCGATGACGTGCGCAACGACATGCTCATTGCCCAGGAGGAAATCTTCGGGCCGGTGGGCGTGGTGATCGGTTTCGACAGCGACGACGAGGCCGTGGCCATCGCCAACGATTCGCGATTTGGCCTGAACGGTGCCGTGGCTTCGGCAGATGCCGCGACGGCCTACGCCCTGGCCCAGCGCATTCGTGCCGGTAGCGTTTACCTCAATGGCGGCAGCGGCAGCCTGCCGTATGCGCCCATCGGTGGCTACAAGCGTTCCGGGCTGGGCCGTGAGTTTGGACCGAACTGGCTCAATGAGTTCACCCAGGAAAAATCCATCATCTACCCCATCGGGCGATAGCTGCGACGCCCTGTGGTCAGGGCGTGGACGGGACGACTGACAATAAAAACAAAAGGTGGTTTGCATGAAACAGATGAGAAAACAGGGGCGTCTGCGGGCCCGGCGGGCGATGGTGTTGCTGGCAGTGGGCAAGTTGGCGTTGGGGTGCAGTGGTGCGGTAATGGCGGCGCCCATCGAGTTGTCCAACCCGGATTTCAGCCTGCGTTGGGATAACACCGTGCGTTACAACCTGGGCATGCGCATGGAGAATCAAGACCGGCGCATCATGAACAACCCCAACTACGATGAGTCCGACGGCAAGTTCGACAAGCATGACATCGTCAACAACCGAGTCGACATTCTCAGTGAAATCGATTTTTCCTATCAAAAGGACTGGGGCGCACGGCTCAGTGCCGCCGGCTGGTACGACCAGGCGTACCACGACAACGATGTGCGCAGTAACGTCCCAGGTTTCCAGACCAGCTACTTCAACGACCACTACAGCTCGGAAGTGAAGCGCTACGTCGAAGGCCCGTCAGGGGAGATTCTCGACGCGTTCCTGTGGAAAAACCTGCGCCTGGGCGATTCCACGGTGAACGTCAAGATCGGCCGCCACACCAACTATTGGGGCGAGGGGTTGCTGTTCGGCGCCCATGCGATTTCCTACTCGCAAGCCCCCCTCGACGGCGCGAAAGCAGTCTCCAGTCCCGGTATCGAAACCAAGGAAGTGTTTCTGCCTTTGGGGCAAATCTCTGCCAAGGTCCAGGCCACCGACAACCTGACCCTGGCCGCGCAGTATTTCTATGAGTGGGACTACACCCGCATTCCCTACGGTGGCACCTACTTCGGCGCGGCCGACCCGTTCTTCGAGGGCCCGGACCGCCTGCCGGTGGCGCCAGGTTTCTCCTTTGACCGGGAGAAATCCAAATACGGTCGTGACTCGGCCAACTGGGGGGTGATGGGCAAGTACGATGTCGAGGCGATTCAATCGACCATTGGTGCCTACTACCGCCAGTTCGACGACTACCAGCCCTGGCTGGCGCCGGAAGTTTCGGCCGCCACCGGTACCTATCGCCTGGTGTACCCACGCAGCGTCAAGCTGGTCGGCCTGAGTTTGTCGACGGTCCTGGACACGGTGTCGGTGGGCAGCGAGATTTCTTATCGCCAGAACGGAGCCCTGAATGCGGTGGGCGTCGATCCGACGGATAACGAAGGGCCACGCGGCGATACCTACCACTTTGTGGTCAACGCCGTTTACGGAGTGCCGCGCAACTTCATCGCGCCGAACGCCACGCTGATCGGCGAGTTCGCCTACAGCCACTTGCGCAAAGTGACCGAGCACGAAGAACTGTACCTGGGCAAGAACAGCCCCAACTGTGTCGATCCACGTGTGGGTACGCCCGGTTCAGGCGACAAGAGCGATGGCTGCTCGACCCGCGATTACGCAGCCTTCGCCGTTAACTACACACCTCAGTACCTGTCGGTCTTCCCGTCCTGGGACATGACCGTGCCACTGACCGTCAATTATGGCCTGTCGGGCAACGCCGCCAGCGCCGGTGGTGGTAACGAAGGTGCGCTGACCTGGTCTGCCGGTGTGCAAATGACCTACGCCCAGCGCTACGAATTCGGCCTGCGTTATTCCGACACCGACGCCCAGTCGAAGAACATTCCCGACGACACCGTCGGCGGTAACGGTGCTGTCGGCGGGACCGACCGTGGCTGGCTCAACTTCACCTTTAAAACCTCCATCTAAAAACGCCAAGAAGCGGAGTACCTGATCATGAAAGGACAATTTGCATGGGCGGTGGCGTTGCTGAGCATCGCCACCTGCAGCCTGGCAGCGGCACCGGCCGACCAGGTGGCACAAATCGGCAAGACCCTGACCCCGTTCGGCGCAATCATCGCAGGCAATGCCGATGGCAGCATCCCGCCCTACACCGGGGGGCTGCGGCAGATCCCGCCGGGTTTCAAGCCCGACAGTGGGTTCTGGGTCGACCCGTTCAAGGATGAAAAACCGATATTGCGCATCAACTCGAAAAACATGGAGCAGTACGCCGACAAGTTGAGTGGCGGGCAAAAAATGCTGCTCGGCAAATTCCCTGACTATTACCTGGATATCTACCCGAGCCATCGTACGGCGGCCTACCCGCAAGAGATCCTCGATGCCTCAGCACGCAATGCCAGTACTTGCCACACTACCGAGGACAACCTGGCGGTGGACCCGACCTGTCGTGGCGGCTTGCCGTTTCCGTTGCCGCAGAACGGCAACGAGGTGATCTGGAACCAGCAACTGCGCTACAAGGGGTCGGGCTACACCACCACGTCATCGTCCAATAGCTGGGTAGTGGACTCCCGAGGGGCGGTAACCAAGACCGCCGAGTCCGCCACCATGGAGGAGGCGCCGTACTATCAGGTCAAGCAGGCTGATCGTGATCCGCAGTTGTATTACCGCGCCTGGGCAATGGACAGCTACCCGGCCCGCAGTGCCGGGCAACTGATTATCCTCGCCGACTTCCTGAATCCGCAAAGCCAGCCGCGCCGCGCATGGAGCTACACCCCGGGCATGCGCCGGATCAAGTTGGCGCCTGAGTTCGCCTACGACACACCAGTGCCGAACCAGGGGGGCGTGAACCTGTTTGACGAGTTGCAAATGTTCTCGGGCAGCCAGGATCGCTTCGACTACAAACTGGTGGGCCGCAAGGAAATGTACATTCCGTACAACGCCTACAAGTTCTATTTCGGCTGCGGTCAGGATGAGCAGTTCATGGCGCACCACGCCAACCCGGCCTGCGAGCGTTGGGAACTGCACCGGGTGTGGGTGGTGGAAGCCACGCTGAAACCGGGCAAACGCCACGTCTATAGCAAGCGCACCTACTACCTCGACGAAGACACCTTTGGTGCCGGCCTGTATGACGCCTGGGACCAGGGCGGCGTGTTGTACCGGGCGCTGTTCCAGAGCGGCGTTCAGCTGTATGACAAAACCCTGCCATACACGGTGAAGAACGTCAGCTACGACTTCAACAAAGGTATGTGGTCATTGATCAACGATGGCCTCAAAGGCGGTTACCGGGTGCATGACCAACCCTTGTCCGAGCGCGACATGAAACCCGAATCCATTGTCGCCCAGGAAACACAACGCTGACCGCACCAATCGCACACACGTTTGCGGCCTGAAAGGGCCGCTTTTTTTTGCCTGTTTTTGCACGCTCCGGGTTTTTTTCCACGCTTGAAAAGGTGAATTCTCTTGTTAATTAACTGAACACAAATTAAAAATGTGTTTATATTTATGCTGAGGCATTCTTGTCTCAATTCAAGCCAGTCACCCGCCAATCGGTGATTCGGCGCGCTGGCTAATGACAATAAGGAGAACGCCATGCTGATTGATGTCCACGCTCATTTGCTGACCGAAGGCATGCTGAACCGCCACGAGTTCTGGGGACCTTTCATGAAGGTGCAGGGGCTGACCGTGGGGCACTTTTCCCTCGGCACCAAGCAACCGGCCAAGGCCGCGACCGATGCCGAAGCGCAGGCCAATATCCTGGCGCGCATGAGCCACGCCAGCCGTCGCAAGCTGATGACCGAGCGGGGCGTCGATAAACTGGTGATGTCCACGCCGTCCCACTGCTTTATGTATTGGGCGGGAGATTTCGCCAATGAATATGCACGCATCTGCAACGACGAGTTGTCGGCATTCTGCCGGGCCGATCCCGACCACTTCGATTTCTGGTGCCATGCCAACCTGGCGGACCCACTGAACGCTGCTAAGGAAATCGAACGTGCCGTGACCCAACTGGGCGCCAAGGGTGTGTGCGTGGGTGGGGCCAACTTCAATGGTCTGGAAGCTCACGACGAACGCTTGTTCCCTGTCTGGGAAAAGCTCACTCAACTCGACGTGCCGATCATGGTGCACGGCTTCAACCAGTCGATTTACTGGGGTGAAAAACACACCGACGACAAGTTTGAAACCACCTCGATCGTGGGGGATTGCGTCGATGAAACGTTGTTCTTCTGGTACCTGATCTGCGGCGGTGCGCTGGATGTGTTCCCAACCCTGAAAACCTACATCACCCATGCCGGCGGCATGGCGGTGTTCCAGTTGGGACGCTTGAGCGAACTCAACCGGGCCATGGCACCGGACTCGCGTAACAAGCGGCCACTGATGGAGTACATGCAGAATTTCTACTTCGACCTCGACGTGCATGCGCCTGGCTTGCGTCGTGGCGTGGCGGAGGTGGTGGGGGCAGATCGCTTGTTGTACGGCACCAATTTCGGCGGCGCCTATGACCATGGCGATCTGACAGAAGGTTTGGGCCTGTCCGCCCATGACCGCGAGCGGATTCGCAGCGGTAATGCCATCGAGTTGCTCAAGTTGAAAGTGCCGGCCAACGCCAATGTGGTGTTGACGCCGTGACGGGCAGCCTGCTGACCGTGCCCACCGGGCGGCCCTATCTGCAGCGTGACGGCCGCCTGCCGCGGCACCTCAGCGAGGTCACTGCGCCGTGGCTCACGCAGCTATTGCAGCCACGCTACCCCGGCATCGAAGTGCTGGCGTTGACAGCGGTGGAGGTGCGAAACGGGCACACCACCAAGTACCGCGTCAGACTGGAACTGAACGAGGTCGGACAACGCGCGGGTATACCCGCGCATGTTTGCCTGAAGTCGAACTGGTCCGAGGGCTTCGAAAGCGGCGATATCTGTGAGCTCGAATCACGCTTCTATCATTTGGCGCACGGCTGGTCCGACGCGCCATTGCCAAACACCTGGTTCACTGACTGGGATGCCGATGGCGGTGGCCGGGGTGTGGTGATGATGGAAGACCTGGGGCTTGCCACCGGGCAGTTCGGCCATAGCACCGATCACCTCGGTGTGGACGGTGTCGCCCGGGGGCTGGAGTCATTGGCCTCGCTGCATGCGGCGACCTGGGACCTGCGTGGTTTGCAGGCGCAGGGCTGGTTGCCGGTGTCGATGGCCAACCCGGTGGACAGCGACGGCCTGCTGCGCATGTACAACTACATCAAGGTCAATCTGCGCAAACCGGATTACCAGCGACTGCTGCCGAAGTGGATGTACGAGACACCGGAGTTGTTCAGCCATGCCTTCGATGAATTGGCGACCTTCGAACGGGAACAGATGTCGCCAAGTTGTGTGATTCATGGCGACTCGCATCAGGGCAACAGCTTCCTGCGCAGCGATGGCCAACGCATCTGGCTGGACTGGCAACTGGCCCGGCGCGGCCGGCCATGGCGTGATGTCGCGTATTTCATGATCGGCGCACTGACCGTTGCGCAGCGCCAGGCCGACGCCCAGAACCTGCTTCGGGTGTACCGGGAGAAGTTGATCAGCCTGGGTGCCGAAGGTGTACTCGATCAAGACGCGGCGTGGGCGCAACTGCGCCGTTGGCCGGTGTGGGGCATGCAGACGTGGATGTCGAACATGGATGACTGGGGGCAGGCAGGGTTGCCGATGGTGGAGCGTTTTTTTGCCGCCGCCGAAGATTTTGATACGGTGCGTTTGCTCACTCACGGTCGCAAGCCGCGCCGAACGCCGATACTGGGGCAGGGGGCACGGCCGTTGACGCAGGCCTATCAACATCTATTGGAGGATTGAGCGTGGTCCATCAGCAAACATTGCGGCTGCAGGGTGCCGACAACTTTCGCAGCCTCAAAGGCATGGTCGCCCGCTGTGGTCGTCGAATTGGCGGCGATGCTTTATTACGGGCAGACCAGTTGCACAGTTTGACGGCTGAAGACTGGCAGGCGCTGCAACGTCTGGGGTTGCGCACGGTCTGCGATTTACGCAGCGCCGGCGAGCGTGACCGGTATCCAAATCGTGTGCCTGACCCTGCCATCGAGCAACTTCACCTGGAGGTCCTCGGCGACGTGCGCGCCGACCCGCGTGTCGCGGCCATGCTGGCAGACAATCCGCAGACGGAGGACGCGCGGGGCATGATGCTCGAAGTCTATCGGCAACTGCCGGGCTTGTTGGCGCCGCTGTTGCCAGCGTTGTTCAAACTGTTCACCGAAGGCAAAGGCTCGGTGCTGATTCATTGCACGGCAGGCAAGGACCGCACGGGCGTGGCCGTCATGCTGCTGTTGCATGCCCTGGGTGTCTCTGCTGAACACATACTGGATGACTATTTGCGTTCGGCACGGCGTTTCAGCCAGTTGAACGCAGGGCGTCAGGAGGCAATAAGTCACGCGGTGAGCCGGATGGCCGGCCGCTCGGTCAGCGAAGCCGCATTGGACGCGGTATTGGATGCCCGACCTGAGTATCTGAATGCCGCCTATGCGGTTATCGAGTCCGAGTACGGCGGGCTGGATCGATATCTGCAACGCTTCAGTGGTTTGAGTTCCGCCGGATTTCAGACGTTGCGCGATACCTTGCTGGTTGCCTGAGTCACTGCGCGGGCCTTGACCCGCGTGGGTTTCCACTGCGCCAAGCCAATCCCCAGCAAAATCAACCCACCACCCACCGCGTGATACAGGTGCAATGTTTCCCCAAGCAGGCCGATGGCCAGGATGGCGGTAAACAGTGGCACCAGGTTCATCAACACCGCGGTTTTTTCTGCGCCCAGGTTTTGCAGGCCGCGCATCCACAGGCCAGGTGCCAGCGCCGAAGCGAACAGGCCGGCGAACAGGACCAGCGGGATGTTCCTGGCCGTCAGGGCGATCGATGGCGCCAGTAGAAAGGGCGGAATCAGCAACAGCGTGCCGCAGAAAATTTGCACATAAAGGCTTTCCCAGGTCGGCAGGGGAATCTGCCAGCGTTTCACCAGCACGCAGTACAGGGCATACGACAGCGACGCCAGCAACATCATCAGTTCACCTTGGCCCACGCCCTGTTGCCACAGCGACGGCAGGTCACCGGCTGCCAGTAACCAGGCCAGCCCGGCAAACGAGATCAGGGCGCCGATCAGCAACATTGGTGTCGGGCGCGCGTTCAGTACCGGAAAGGCCAGCAGCACGGTGAGCAGGGGCATGGTTGCCAGAATCAACCCCATGGACGTGGCAGTGACGGTGTGCGCGGCAAAATACGCCAGTGACTGATACAGCGACATGCCAAGCAGACCCAGCATTAACAGCTTGGGCAGATGAGGACGAATCTGGCGCCGCAAACGCCAAACCTTGGGTAATAGCACCGGTGACAAGACCAGCAGGGCAGTCAACCAGCGGTAGAAGGAAATCGCCGCGGGGTCGATAACCCCCACCGACAGGCGATTGACCACCGTGCTGGCGGCCCAGATCAGTGTGGCAAGAATAGGTAGCAGCAGGTTCATCGCAAGGCGCCGACGTGAAGGGTGCGCCGGGCGCACCGGACCGGCAGCCGCTCACACGGCTGTCGGGTGAATACCGCAAAGGGTGCGCGGGTTATTTGTCAGCCGCGTTGCGTGCCGCAATGGCCGCAGCAAAGTCACGCTTGAGCGTTGGGAAGTAAGCAATCTGCCCGCCCATGCCACCGGCGATGTCGATCGAGGCGGCGCTGATGAAACTGGCGTATTCGCTGGCGAGGAAAAGCGCCATACCGGCGACGTCTTCCGGTTTGCCGTAACGCCCTAGCGGCACGACTTTCATGACCATGGCGTCAAACTCCTCCCGACTGACCCCCGGCCCCATTTCCTTGTAGTGACGATCCCACTGGCCCGTATCGATCCAGCCCATGTTCAGGCTGTTGACCAGAATATTGTCCTTGGGCAAAGACATGCCCAGCGAGCGGGAGAGGGCGATACACGATGCGCGGTTGATCACCGAGGGGATACCGTCAGGCGTCGGAATCGCCCCGGCCAGCGCGTTGATTTCGATGATTCGTCCCCAGCGTTGTTCACGCATGTGCGGTACGACGGCCTGGACGAAGCGGAAATGCCCCATCTGCAGGATGTTGGCATGCTCGAGAATGGCTTCTGGCGTCAGGGTATCGATATTTCCGCTACGACCCTGACCTGCGTTGTTCACCAGAACATCAACGCCACCCCAGGTGGCTGCCACTTCCGCCACGAATGCTTTGACGCCTTCGCTGTCGGTCACGTCGACAGCCCGGGCAATCACCGCCTGAGCGTGTTCGGCAAGCAGTTCACCTGCTTCGCGGACGGCTGTCTCACTGCGGGCGCAGATCGCTACCCGTGCTCCTTCAGCTGCGAACGCCCGGGCAATGGCCAGCCCGATGCCCCGTGAAGCGCCCGTGATGATGACGCGTTTGGCGCTCAAATCAATGTTCATGGTGGCTCCTCTTGTTTTTTTTCTAAGGATTTCTAGCTCGTTTTTCCTGCCGAACACCGCGTATTCCGTGGGTGTGCGTGGGTCATTGAAAGCCTAAAGGTAAAAATCGTCAAAGTTTATTTGAACAATTATGAGTTATGTGTGCAGTATTAGGCCTGTCGTGACCTTTGAATGGGCCTGGAGGGCACAGTTTTAGGGATTTAATTCTGTATGGAGAATGTGAATCTTTATGTGGAATTTTAATTGATGATCCGCTAGGGTAGCTTTCAGCTGAGGAGGAAGGTGGTCCTGAAAGGGCGCCAAGCCTAGTGAGCGGAGTGTTTGGGCGGGTTTGCAACGATCCTGTGGGATTTCGCAGATCGCTGGAATGGATGTTTGTGTGCACTTAACGACTGAAAATAAAAATAAAAGGGTAGTGTGTATGAAAAAGAAGACCAAACAGGGTCGGCGGGTACTGACTCAAGGTGCGCTTACACTGTTGATGGTTGGCAGTGCACAGGGTTTGATGGCGGCCTCGTTCGACATGTCGAACCCAGACTACCGCGTGCGTTGGGACAATACAGTCCGTTACAACCTGGGTATGCGGACCGACAAGCAAGACAACAACATCATGAGAACGACGAACTTCGACGAGTCGGACGGGAAGTTCAACAGAAACGATATTGTGACAAATCGACTCGATGTGTTGAGTGAGTTCGATTTTTCCTACCTCAACGACTGGGGTGCACGCCTCAGCGCTGCCGGCTGGTTTGACCAGGCTTATGCTGACGACGATGTTCGCAGTAATGTCCCTGGCTTCGCGACCAGCTATCACAACAACAAATACAGCAATGAAGTGGATCGCTACATGCACGGTCCATCGGGCGAAATTCTCGATGCGTTCCTGTGGCGCAACTTCAACATCGGCGACATCCCGGTCAACGTCAAAGCGGGTCGTCACACGAACTATTGGGGTGAGAGCCTGCTCTTCGGCGCGCATGCCGTGTCGTATTCCCAAGCCCCGAGCGATGGCGTAAAAGCCTCCACCAGCCCGGGTATCGAAACCAAGGAAGTGTTCCTGCCGGTCGGACAATTATCGGCCAAGGCACAGGTCACCGATCACCTTTCCCTTGCCGCCCAGTACTTCTATGAATGGGAACCTACCCGGATTCCTTACGGTGGCACCTATTTCGGTGCGGCGGATCCATTGTTCGAAGGCCCGGACCAATTGCCGTTGGCTGCCAACGGCTCAACTCTGCAGCGCCAGAATTCGCGCTTCGGGCGTGATGGCCGGAACTGGGGCGTGATGGGCAAGCTCAACGTTGAAGAAATCGAATCGACCTTTGGCGCCTACTACCGTGAGTTCGATGACTACCAGCCTTGGTTGGCACCGCAGGTCAAAGCCGCATTGGGTTCTTATCGGGTGGTCTACCCACGCGGTGTGAAGCTGGCGGGCCTGAGCTTCGCCCGAGTCTTCAATACCGTGGCGGTCGGTTCCGAGTTGTCCTATCGCATGAACGGCGCGTTGAACGCCACCGGTGTCAGTGCTCTGGATGATGAAGGTCCTCGTGGCGACACGATCCACTTTATCGCCAACGCTGTGTACGGTGTGCCGCGTAACTTCATTTCGGACAACGCCACGCTGGTCGGTGAATTCGCTTACAGCCATCTGGACCGCGTAACCGAGCACGAAGAGTTGTACAAAGGGGTAGGCGAGGTCGGTTGCGTCAATGGCAACACGCCACGTATCGCCGGTTCCGGCAATGAATCCGACGGCTGCTCGACGAAGGATTATTCCGCTGTCGCTGTCAACTACACCCCGCAATACATTTCAATCTTCCCATCCTGGGATATGGACGTTCCGCTGACAGTCAACTACGGACTGGATGGTAATGCGGCGACGGCCGGTGGCGGCAGCGAAGGCGCATTGTCGTACTCTGTCGGCGTCAAACTCACCTATGCCCAGCTGTATGAGTTCGGCCTGCGTTATGCCGACACCAATGCCCAAACCAAAACCCTGAATAATGGCACCGTTTCCGGCAACGGCAACGTCGGCGGCACTGACCGTGGCTGGCTGGCATTTACCTTCAAGACCTCCTTCTGACAAATCCAATAAGAATCGGAGAACGTGTTCATGAAACGACAACTTGCCTTATCCATTGCCCTGATGAGCATGGCGACCTACACCCTGGCGGCAGGCGGTGACGCCTCTGATCTGGGCAAAAGCCTCACCCCGTTCGGGGCGATCAAGGCGGGCAATGCCGAGGGCACCATCCCTGCCTATGACGGTGGCCTGACCAAGGCCCCGGCCGGTTTCGTACCGGATAGCGGGTTCTGGATTGACCCGTTCAAGGATGAAAAACCACTGTTTCGCATCGATGCCAAAAACGTCGATCAGTACGCGGACAAGCTCAGTGAAGGGCAAAAGACCCTGATCAAGAAGTACCCGACGTATTACATCGACATCTATCCAAGTCACCGCACCACGGCCTATCCGCAGGCAGTGCTGGACGCCACCGTGCGCAATGCCAGCAGTTGCCAGATTCAGAAGGACGGTCTGGCGATCGATCCATCCTGCCGTGGCGGCTTGCCGTTCCCGATTCCGAAGACCGGCAACGAAGTGATGTGGAATCAGCAGGTGCGCTACAAGATTGGCACCGGCTACTCGACCACCTCTTCATCGAACAGTTGGGTTGTCGATGCCAATGGTTCGATCACCAAGACTGCTGAGCAGGCGACCTTCGAAGAAACACCGTACTACCAGGTGACACAGCCGGATCGTGATTCGCTGATGTACGCCCGGGTGTTTTCGCGCAACGACTACCCGGCGCGTCGCTCCGGCGAAGTGGTGGTGCTGACCGACTTCCTCGACCCACTGGCCAAGGCCCGTCGCTCCTTCAGCTACTCCCCGGGTCAGCGTCGCGTCAAGTTGGCGCCGGAATTCGCCTTCGATACCCCGGTGGCCAGCCAGGGCGGTGTCACCCTGTTCGACGAACTGCAAATGTTCTCCGGCAGCCAGGACCGCTTCGACTACAAGCTGGTCGGCAAAAAAGAGATGTACATCCCGTACAACGCCTACAAGTTCTACTTCGGGACCAAGCAAGAAGACCAGTTCATGCCGCACCACGCCAACCCGGCGAACGAGCGTTGGGAGCTGCACCGCGTGTGGGTCGTGGAGGCAACGCTGAAGCCGGGCATGCGCCACGTCTACAGCAAGCGGACCTACTACCTGGATGAAGACACCTTCGGCGTTGGCCTGTATGACGCCTGGGACAAGAGCGGCGCCCTGTATCGCTCGATCTTCCTCAGTGGCGTGCAGCTCTACGACAAGAACATTCCCTACAACGTGAAGAACGTCGTTTATGACTTCAACAAGGGCATGTATGCGTTGCTTAACGACGCGCTCAAGGGTGGTTACAAGTTCATCGACAAGCCGCTCAGCGAGCGCGACATGAACCCTGAAGCCATCGTAGCCCGAGTCACCCAGCGCTGACATTTGTCGCCTGTCCGGCCCGTCGGTTTGCGCATCAAGCCAAGCGGGCCGGGCAGGACGGTTTTATGCCGCGGGATGGTTGAGGAATAAAAATAATGACTAGCCCTTGCCCTGATTCTGTTTTTTTCTCTGCTTCGCGTCTGATGCTGGCGATCGCCTTGAGCGTTGGTGTGAGTGCATTGGTCACGACGACACCGGCCTTTAGCGCAATCACCGCGCCCGCTGACTCACTGGACGTGCCTGCGCCTCGGGTTGACGAGCGCTTGCCTGCTCCCTTGCTGTCGGTCGCCAGGGCCGGTGATGCGCTGGTCAGTGTCGGGTTGCACGGCTTGATCCAGCGCTCCACCGATGCGGGTAAAACCTGGCAACAGGTCAATAGCCCGGTGTCCAGTGATCTGGTGCAGGTTCGTTTTCGTGATGAGCGCAATGGCTGGATCGTCGGTCACGACGCGTTGATTCTGCACACCACCGACGGTGGGCTTAGCTGGCAAGTGCAACTCGACGGGCGCCGTTTGTTGACACTGCTCAACGCCTATTACGGATCACTTTCTGAAAAAGGCGATGAGTCTGCGGTGGCGTTACTCAAGGAAGTCGCCACGGCCGTCAGCACCTCGGCGACCCCTGGCGTGATGGCAGCCCCCTTTCTCGATGTGATGTTCGATGCCCAGGGCAACGGCTTCGCCGTGGGTGCCTTTGGCTTGCTGTTGCATAGCACTGACGACGGCCAACACTGGGAGCCGTGGATCGAGCGCAGTGACAACGACCGGCGCATGCACCTGTATGGGTTGGCGGAGCGCGCGGGCACTTTCTATATCAGCGGTGAACAGGGCCTGTTGCTGCGCCTCGATGCCCAGCAACAACGTTTCGTAAAAATCGACACGCCCTACACCGGCACCTACTTCGGTGTTCGAGCCTTCGATCACCTGCTGCTGGCCTACGGGCTGCGCGGCAACCTGTTTGCCAGCCGTGATGACGGTCAGCAATGGCAACCCGTGGAAACCCATCTTAATAGCAGCCTGGTCAGCATTGTCGAGCTGGGCAAGGCGTTGGTCATCGTGAGCCAGGGAGGGCAGTTGGCCAGTTTGGATCGACAGAGTTTGCAGGTCACCCCGCTGGCTGATGCGCGAGTGGGTGAGATCTATGCGGCCAGCGCCACCGAGCAGGCTGGGAGCCTGGTTGTAACGCGCTTTACCGGCGCCAAGGTCATCGATATTGCCCTGGCCAAATAACGCCGTCGGCACGACTCCTCTACGAGAAATAAAAAATGGTCGAGCAAAAATTCAACAGCGGGATGCCAGTGATTGCCAACCTTGAGGACTTCGACAAGAACTCCGGGGGCTGGTTTGAACGGGTGATTTTCCGTCACCGCCTGTTGGTCGTCATTGCCTGCCTGCTCGCTACCGTGGTGTTGGGCTTTTTCGCGACAAAGCTGCAGGTGAATGCCAGTTTCGAGAAGATGATTCCCAGCTCCAGCCCCTACATCAAGAATTACCTGGCCTACAAAGACCAGCTACCGGGCCTGGGAAACAGCATTCGCGTGGTGGTGGAAAACAAGACCGGTGATATCTACGACGCCGACTACCTGCTGGCGTTGCAGAAGGTCAATGACACGCTGTATCTGATTCCCGGTGTCGACCGTTCCTGGATGAAGTCGCTGTGGATGCCCATCGTCCGCTGGAAAGAAGTGACGGAGGAGGGTATCGATGGCGGTGCGGTGATGCCATCGGATTACAACGGCAGCGAGAAGTCGATCACGGCCCTGCGTCGCAACATCATGCGCGCCGGCATTGTCGGCAACCTGGTGGCTAACGACAGTAAGTCGAGCATGATTGTCGCGCCACTGCTCGATACCAATCCGCAAACCGGCAAGCCGCTGGACTACGGTGATTTTTCCCGGCAGCTGGAACACCAGATCCGCTCGCTGGAAAGCGACAAGGTCGGCATTCATATCGTCGGCTTCAGCAAGCTGGTCGGTGACCTGATCGACGGCTTGTATTCGGTGATGCTGTTCTTCGGCGCCTCTGTGGTGATTGCCGGTCTGTTTGTCTACTTCTACACCCGCTGCCTGCGCAGCACATTGCTGCTGGTGAGTGTGGCGGTGGCCGGCGTGGTGTGGTTGCTGGGCTTGATGCAAATACTGGGTTATGACCTGGACCCCTACTCGATCCTGGTGCCGTTCCTGATTTTCGCCATCGGTATTTCCCATGGCACCCAGAAGATGAACGGCATCCTTCAGGACATCGGCCGCGGTACCCACAAATACGTGGCGGCGCGTTATACCTTCCGCCGCTTGTTCCTCACCGGGCTGACCGCGCTGCTGACCAACATCGTGGGCTTTGCGGTATTGGTGATCATTGATATTCCGGTGATCCGCGACCTGGCCCTGACCACCAGCATCGGCGTGGCCGTGCTGATTTTCACCAAGCTGCTGCTGATTCCCGTCTCGCTGTCGTACCTGGGCGTCAGTAAGAAAGCCGCGCGAATTGCCATTGCCAAAGACCAGGCCGGGGAAGCCAACCGCGGTGTGCTCGGGCGTATCTGGCACAGCCTCGACCGTTTCACCGAGCGTCCGATGGCCACGGCGGTGATTGGCTTGTCGCTGTTGGTAACGCTGGCGGGCAGCGTGGTGATGATGCACCTCAAGGTGGGCGACCTCGACCCCGGTGCGCCTGAGTTGCGCGCGGACTCACGCTATAACCGCGACAACGCCTACATCACCGCCAACTATGGGCTTTCCAGTGACCAGTTCGTGGTCATCATGAAGACCAACGAAGACAGCTGCCGCCTGTACCAGTCCCTGCAAAGCATGGACAAACTGGCTTGGCGCCTGCGCCAGACACCCGGTGTGCAAACGACCCAGTCGTTGGCCGAAACCGTACGCATGATCAGTTCCGGCATGGCCGAGGGCAGCCCGAAATGGCTGAGCATCAGCCGTGACCAGGCCATCACCAACTCTGCGGTGGATGCTGCGATGATTTCCGCTCCGGGGATCACCAACCAGCAATGCTCGGTGACGCCGATCATTGCTTACCTGGCAGACCACAAGGCCGATACGTTGAGCCGGGTGCTGAAAGTCTCCGAAGATTTTGCCAAGGACAACAGCACGGCCGCAAACGCCGAGCAGCCAGTCGAGTTCCTATTGGCAGCGGGCAATGCCGGTATCGAGGCAGCGACCAATATCGAAGTGGAGAAGGGCATCATCACCATGTACCTGGCGGTGTATGGCGCCACGGCTCTGCTCTGTCTTCTGACCTTCCGCAGCTGGCGCGCAACCCTGGTGGCGCTGATTCCGCTGTTGATGACCACCATTATCTGCAAGGCGCTGATGGTCTGGCTGGGGATCGGCCTGAAAGTAGCCACCTTGCCCGTTATCGCTGTGGGCGTCGGCGTCGGCGTGGACTACGCGTTGTATCTGCTCAGTGTGCAACTGGCGGTGCAGGAACGCGGTGGCAGCCTGGCCGTCGCTTATCGCCGCTCGCTGGACTTCACCGGTCGCGTCGTCGCGCTGGTCGGCCTGACCATGGCCGCGGGCGTGATTACCTGGGCCTGGTCGCCGATCAAGTTCCAGGCCGACATGGGCATCCTGCTGACCTTCATGTTCCTGTGGAACATGCTCGGCGCACTCGTATTGATCCCGGCCTTGTCGCACTACCTGCTCAATCCAAAGGGCAACTCCAAGGAAGGGCTGACCCTCGACCTGGAAGACGCCCGCGCGCAGCAAGAGTCGCGCAAGCCGGCCACCGACACCCCCCATCACGCATTGACTGAGCTGGCCATGCCACGGCGCGCTCGCTGACTAACGCATAGCCGGGCACAGACCCGGGCTGACAACTGCAAGGAGAGGACGATGTTCGAGTTATTGATGAGTGCCGACATGATGGTTCCGGACCCGGACGGCATGACGGAAATGTTGGTCGACAAGCTTGGGATCTACAAACACGAACGCTGGCGCCAGGCGTTCGACAATCACCCGTACATCGCGCACTTTCTGCGGGTACACAAATCCCTCGCGGTGTCGCCAACGCGCATCGAGCCGCAGTGGCACCTGGATCGCCCCAACCCGGGCGACCCGTTGTTCCATGACTTTCTGGAAAGCCTGAAAACCTTCCAGGGCCACCATCGGCCGATGATCACCCACTCCATCGTCCTGGCCCTGCATGGCGACAAGTTCGACGCGCTGGTAGACAAGCTGATGCGCCGGCGCTTGCCGTTCCGCATGGCTCAACGCACGCCGGAGATGCCGTTCGACCGCCTGTGGCTGGGCGCGACGCCGGAGAAACCGTACTACCAACCTGACGTGGATGGTGGCCTGTGCATTGAAATCATGCCGACCGAGCCGCTGCAGATGCCAGCGGAAACCTACCAGTTGCCACCGATGCAACCACGCGATCTCAAACCGGGCGACATGGTCCGCGTGACGGCGCGCGGCTTCCTGGTCCGCGACCTTGACGAAACCCTGCGCAAGGTATCGACCAACCTGGACTGGGAGCCGAGCGGTCCGGTCGAGCACATCCGCAGCGAAGGTTACCGTCGTGCACGTATGGGCTTCACCGTCCCTAACAGCGCCACCCTGGATGTCATCGAAGCCACTTACTGGAACACCGACGCCGGCCATTACGTCAATAACTGGGGCCCGGGTCCGTACTACATCCGTATCGGTGTCAACGACCTGGCGGCGAAGGCAGAAGACCTGCGTGCACGCGGTACCCGCTTTCAGTGGATCGAGTCCTCGGAAGCGGTGGGCGGTCGTGCATTGATCAAGATCGACCCGCAGGAGCTCGATGGCCAGGTCTTCGAGTTCGAGGAGTGCCCTGCATGAGCACAGCGCAAAACCCGCAACACCCTGTGGTGATCAACGAGGCCGTGCGCCTGGAGCGCGATGCCAAGGTGGGCTGGGTGGTACTGACCCGGCCCGGGCAGATCAACGCCATCAACGACGACATTCGCCAGGGCGTTCCGCAGGCCTTGGCCCTCTTGCAGAAAGACCCCGAGATTCGCGTGATCGTGATTCGCGGGGAGGGCGAGCGAGGCTTTTGCGCCGGTGCCGATATCAAGGAGCGCCGTGGCCCGGAGTCCAGCCTGCAAGTGCGCCAGCGCATGGAAAACGTGCGCTGGATCGAATCGCTGGACCGCATCAGCAAACCGGTCATCGCCGCCATCCACGGTTATTGCATGGGCGGTGGGCTGGAACTGGTGCTGGCGTGTGACATTCGCTTCGCGGCACCTGATGCCGTGTTTGCCTTGCCGGAAACCGGTCTGGGACTGATCCCCGGTGGTGGCGGTACGCAGCGCCTATCCCGCGTGGTGGCGCCGGGTCAGGCATTGGACATGTTGCTCACTGGTGACCGCATGGACGCGGAACAAGCGCAACGCATTGGTCTGGTCAGTCGACTGGCCAGTGACAGCACCAAGCTGCTGGAAGAAGTACGGGCTTTCGCCCAGCGCATCGCCGGCAAGCCACCGACCGCATCGGCCTACGTCAAACAGGCGGCTCGCGCAGCACTGGAAATGGATCTGAAAAGAGGCCTGGACCTGGAGCTGGATCTGTTCGCCTTGCTGGCCCCGACCAAGGACGCCCGCGAAGCGGCGCAGGCCTTCAGCGAGCGGCGCGAACCACGTTTTACCGGCGAATGACACGTCCCCCAAAAAACAATAAGGAACGGACATGAGTACAGGAAAACTGGCAGGACGGGTCGCCATCATTACCGGCTCTGGCGGCGGCCTGGGTGCCGAGTGCGCCCGGGTGCTGGCGTCCCATGGCGCGAGCATAGCGGTGGTCGACATCAATTTCGAGGGCGCCACGGCTGTGGCCCAATCGCTGATTGCCGAGGGCCATCAAGCCCTGGCGATTGCCACGGACGTGTCGTCCGAAGACGCTGTGCGGGCGATGGTTGCCCAGGTGAAAGAACGCTTCGGTCGTATCGACATCCTGCACAACAACGCGGCAATCCTGAATGCCGAGCAGCGTCAGCTCGATCGCGATTTCGTCAACCTCGACATGCAGGCCTGGGACCGCGCCATCGCCGTCAACCTGCGTGGCGCCGTGTTGTGCACCAAGCATGTGATCCCGGTGATGCTGGAGCACGGCAAGGGCTCGATCATTTACGCCACCTCGGGCCTGGGGATGCAGGGCGATATGTCCCTGACCGGCTACGCCACGTCAAAAGCGGGCCTGATGATGTTGCCGCGCATGGTGGCATCGCAATACGGCAAGCAAGGTATTCGCGGTAACGCGGTGCAAATCGGCCTGGCGCCTTCAGAGCACGCCATGCCCGAGCCTTTGCTCGACATCCTGCGCGATAACCACTGTACCGCCGAACTCGGTACGCCTCGGCAGATTGCCGATGTGGTGGCTTTCCTGGCCAGCGATGAATCCTCCTTCGTCACCGGCACCACGTTGGTCGCCGACGGTGGTTTCAGCAGCCACACCCCCTCCCTGGTCGCGATGCGCGCGTTGTTCGCGCAGATGGGACGCACCGGCATGTAACGCTTGCCCCGGTTCGCCGGGGCGTATCTTCGCCACCACAGCCGCTGCGTGCCGCCGTGGTTGAATGACGTCATGGAAGCAAGTGATGAATCAGAACCAAACAGCGGGAAACACTGATTTCGATGTGATCGTGGTCGGTGGTGGCACCAATGGTTTGTCGGCGGCCTGCTACCTGGGCATGGAAGGCAAGAAGGTATTGGTCGTGGAGGCGCTGGACAAAGTCGGCGGCATGGCTTCATCGGGTTATCTGATACCCGAAGCGCCGCAGCATCTGGTTCATCCCTGTGCACTGGACATGATGTCGATGCGTGTCCATTCCCATGTGCCAGCAGAGTTGGGGCTGGAGCGCCACGGCTTCAAGTCGGTGGAGCTGGCACCCGGCTACGTGTATCTGCACCCGGATGGGCAGTCGCTGATTTTCTGGCGTGATCGCGAGAAAACCGCCGCCGAGATCCGCCGCTTCAGCAGCAAGGACGCCGAGGCGTTTCTGGCGTTCATGAAAGTCATCGACATGTTCCTCGACATCGCGTTGCCGATGATGCGCGTTGACCCGGCCAAGTCGAACCTGGGCGTCAAGCTGAAGATGCTCGGTACCGCGATCAAACACAAAGCCTTGAAACCTGAATTGATGGCGCTGATGACCGGTTCCGCCCTGCAGGCGGCACGCGAACGCTTCGAGCATCCGGTGACCGTTTCCGCGATGTGCGCACTGACGGGGTTGGCGGGCGATATCAGCGCCGATGGCGGTGGTATCTATTACGCTTTGTTGGGGTTCCTCCACCGTTTTGGCGTAGGCCGTGTGATCGGTGGCATGCAGCAATTGAGCAATGCCATGCAGGCACGTCTGGAAGAACTCGGCGGCAAGGTGCTGGTCTCCGCCAGCGTCGGTGAAATCGTCGCCAAAGACGGCCAGATCAAAGGCGTCAAATTGGCCGATGGCCGCCAGTTTACCGCCCGTGCCGTGATCGCCGGGTGCCATCCCAAGCCCGCGCTGGACATGGTTACCCGCGGCGAGATTCCCCAGCATTTGCTGACGCGCATCGCCATGGCGCCGGCCAATGGCAGGGGCTCGGGCCCGCTCAAGATAGACGTTGCCTTGCGTGGGCAGATTTCCCTGCCACGTTTTGCCGCAGCACGCGGTGATGGTGTGGACCTGCGTAAAACCGTGGTGTTGATCGGCACCGAAGAGGCCGTGCTGGAAAACTTCGCCGCCTGCGCCCGTGGCGAAGTACCGAAGCTACCCTACATCACCGTGGCCGCACCGAGCGCCGCCGACCCCTCACAAGCACCCGCCGGCCAGGACGTGTTGTACATCTATCCGCCGGTAATGCCGGTGAACCCCAATGAGGGCTGGGATGCACTGCGCGAGCGGGTGGCGGATCAGGTGCAGGCGCAGTTGTACGACTATATCGACGGGATCGAGGGGAAAGTGATTGGACGCCGTATCGAGGCTGCCCCGGACTTTACTGCTCGCTTGAATACCGTCAATGGCTGCGTGGTGCACATCGACACCACCTCGATGCGCTCAAGCACCATGCGCCCTGCATATGGTTTGGGCGGCGACACCTTGCCGGTGGCGGGGTTGTACCTGGGCAGCGCCGGCATTCACCCGGGTGGAGGGGTCAACGGCATGGCCGGTCGTTTGGCGGCCAAGCGTGTGAGCAAATACCTGGGTAAAAAGGGTAACTGAGCGGTTCTGTAGGAGGTGGCTTGCCAGCGATGGCGGTAGATCGCTCAACATCGATGTCGTCGATCTGATTGCTATCGCCAGCAAGCCGGCTCCTACAGGTCTGTGGACCGAACCGAAGGAAAACGCCGGCAGCCGTCAAAGGCTGTCGGCGTTTTTTTCTGCACCCAGTGAAATGCTTGCCAGGACAAAGTCCGCCGAATACTGACGCCAGGTGGCCATGCCTTCCGCGGAGTCGGTATCGAGCCCTGCGAGCGCCGACATCGAGTAGCGGTTGGTGAACCAGCCCGTGGTGACCAGCGATGCGCTGGCCAGCAACAGGCGTGGGTTGATACCCGCACGAAAATCGCCGCTGGCCGCCCCGCGTAGCAAAATCGCATCGAGTTTGTTGATCAGCGCGGGCGCCATTTCCAGAAAGTGATTGCGGGGTGTCTGGTGCGCGTCGTGATAACGAATGCCTTCCAGCGCCAGGCTGCCGAGAAAAGGGTCAAAGCGGTATTGGTCGAAGAAATGGTTGAGCACGGTCCGCATCGCCAGCGGCGGGGCCAGTTCCTCGACTTTGAGGTTGACCAACTCCGACATGATATTGCTCGACGACTCGTCCAGCACCGCCACGAACAGGCCTTCCTTCGAGCCATAGTAGTGGTAGACCAGTTGCTTGGTGACCCCGGCCTCGCGGGCGATTTCTTCCACTCGCGCACCGGCCAGGCCTTTTTTGGCGAACTCCACCCGCGCAGCCGCGAGCAGGCGATTCATGGTATTGCGCTTGCCCTGTTCGCCACCTTCTCCAGCCTTTACCGCCACCACGTACTCCTCATGCCTGAATGATTCTGGCTATTCACACCTTGAAGCATTTTCCCGGAAGCCTTCGTTTGACCCCGAGTCAAACGAAGCGGAACACCCGTGCCGGCACAACCGCATACCATGGTTCGGCCGCCGGGCAATCTTGGTGTGCAAGCAGAAGAAAAACAAGACTGGAGATCCTGATGAGCAACGAAAGCGCAGCACTGGACCTGGCAACCGCGTATTCCGCCGTCTCGGCAATGTACCGCGGCACTGACCTGGATATTCACGCGGTCTGCCGCGAACAGCGCTTGAAATCGCCGATCTACGAGGGCGACTTCATCACCCAGTTCGGCGTCCCGACCAATGCCGGTACCCAGCAGGGCACGCGCCCGACCTACGCCTTGTTCAAATATCAGGACGTGATGACGGTTCTGCGTGACGGCGCGACCTACACCAGCGGTTTTATTGCCGAAGGTCTGGGTGCGTTTTTCGATGGCTTGATCATCCTGGCCATGGACGGCGACGAGCACCGCAAGGTACGAGCCTTGCTGCAACCGGCGTTCATGCCCGAGACCGTGAATAAATGGCGCCCGCAGATCGACCAGGTGATTCGCCAGGAGTACATCCAGCCGATGCTGTCGGCGAAGAAAGCCGACCTGATGAAGTTCGGTCTCGAATTGCCGATTCGCGTCATGTACGCCTTGATGGGCTTCCCATCGGATGAACCGTCCAAGTACAAGCAATACGCCGCCTGGGCGCTGGCGATTGTCGGTGGCAACCAGATCGACCCGGACAAGATGGTCGAGGCGCGGCGTCAGGCCGGTATCGCCGTCAAGGGGTTGTACGACGCTCTGGAAGAAGTCGTGGTGCAACGACGCGCCGACGGCAGCCAGGGTGACGACGTGATTGGCCGCTTGCTGCGCGCCGAATACGAAGGGCGCACGCTGGACGACCACGAAGTCATCACGTTCACCCGCTCGTTGCTACCGGCCGCCGGCGAAACCACCACGCGCATGTTCGGTTCGGTCATGACCTTGCTGCTCTCCACGCCTGGGTTGCTGGAGCGCGTGAAGGCCGATCGTTCGCTGATCGGCAAATTGATGGACGAAACCACACGCTTTGAACCGGTCGCCACCTTCAAGGTGCGCGAAACCGCCAAGGAAGTGGAATTTCATGGCGTGAAAATCCCCAAGGGCTCTTTCGTCCAATGCATGGTGGTTTCTGCCAACCGCGACGAAGACGCCTTCGAAAACCCCGATGTCTTCGACATTGATCGCAAGCCAAAACCGTCCTTCGGTTTCGGTTTCGGCCCGCACATGTGCATTGGCCAGTTTGTGGCCAAGGTAGAAATCAGCTGCGCGGTCAACGCCATTCTCGATCTGTTCCCCAACTTGCGCCTCGACCCGAGCGAGCCTGTGCCGCAGATCGCCGGTGCACAGCTGCGCGGGGTTTCCAGGTTGCCAGTGATCTGGGACTGAACCTCATTACAACATCGTTTCCAAGCCTTGATAAAAACAACAGAGGGCACTATGAGAACGTTCAAAACCATTCCAGAACGCGGTGATTTCGGCTTTCAACAACTGGTTGGGCCGCACAAGGTGACCGGCGCTTCGATGTCGGCCGAACGCGGTTTCTTCGGCTTGCACTTGAGCAAGAGTTCGCCGTTCGGATCGGTGCGCGATGAGCAGGGCAACATCTATTCATTCGTCCGCTCGCTGATGGCGCCCAATGGCACGCCCAACCCGACCAAGTTCTTCTACCTGAACAACCACGTCGACAACGTCAACCTGCGCATGGACCACGAAAAAATGGCCAAGCAAGCGCTGACACCGTTGCCCGTGCACAGCCTGGAGGGCGATATCGCGCGCTGGGCCAGCCATCCGGATGAGGCCGGAAACGCCTGGGAGATCACCGCCAGCAGCGAACGCCTGACCTGGAAAGAAGAAGGCCTGTTTCACCTCGAAGGCCGCCTGCTCGGCCCGGGGTTGCAGTGGTACTTGCCGGGGGTGGAGTGGGGCACTTTCTATGTTTCGCAATTGTGGGACATCGCCGGTGTGTGCGAAGGGCGTCCGGTAAAAGGCGCCATGGCCCTGGACCAGTTCTACATGGCTGAAGGCGGCGCCATCCACTTCAAGAAAGACCTGGTGGTGAACAACAACAAGCACGTGATCTGGTGGTCGTTTGTCACCGTTTACAAGGACGGCACTTGGGATACCGGCTCCTTCATGGTCGGCCACGATCACTTGGGCTACGCCATTTTCAACAATGAAAAAGGCGAGGTGCGGGTCACCACCGACATCGAAGGGCAAACCGAACACAAGGACGGTAGCTACTTCCTGAAGTCGGCCAGGATCGTGCTGGAAGGCAAGGAAGAGTGGGAATTTTTGCCGGACGAGAAGGGCGAGATGATCGACTTTGTTGGCGGTTTCCCCATTACCGCACAGCAAGAAGGGCGCTGGCGCCGTGTGGGCGATACCCGCGAGCCGTCGCACTGGCTGGGTTGGGGCGAGTCGGACCGGCGTAACGGTTCGGCGCGCAATGTGCCGGGCAAGGATCTCTAAACCTGCCGATTTTCCCTGTGGGAGCAGCCTCGCGATGGACGTGAACGATAACGCGCCAGGTCTGATAGCCAACAGTGCTCTCGGGTTTTTCGCGAGCAGGCTCGCTCCTACAGGGGATTCGCGTTGCATCAGAAGCCTCTACCAATAATAACAATGAGGAACCGCGATGAAATTCCGTGACAAAGTTGTGCTGGTCACCGGTGCCGGCCGAGGCATGGGGCGTGCCATTGCGCTGGCCTATGCCCGAGAGGGCGCCAAGGTCGTGGTATCGGCACGCACCGCTCGATATGGCGAAGAAACCATCGAGCAAATCAGGGCACTGGGCGCCCAAGCCTGCCTGGTCGGCGGCGACATCGCCGATCGCGACGCCATCAAGTCAATGGTGCAGGGTGGCGTCGAGCACTTTGGCGGTCTGGACATCGTGGTGCATTGCGCCGCTGATACCAGCCACGGGCTGATCGCCGAAATGGCCGACGACACCTTCGACCATATCGTTCGCAGCAATATTCAATCGTTGTTCTGGCTGGCCAAGGACAGCGCACCGTACCTGTCCAAAGCGGTCGACAAAGGCCGGCTGATCTTCATTTCCTCCGGCGAAGCCAACCGCAAATACACGCCACGACTGATTGCCTATGGCTCAAGCAAAGCCTTCATGAACTCGTTCGCTCGAGGTCTGGCGGTGGAATTTGGTGCGATGAATATTCTGGTCAACGTCGTCGAGCCAGGACTCATCGGCACCGACCATATGCTGGAAACCCTGGGTAACGATCTGCCGCACAAACTCGCCGCACATTTTCCGGTGGGGCGTCTGGGTGAATCTGCGGACATTGCCAATGCCGTGTTGTTTCTGAGCTCCAACGAGGCTTCATACATCACCGGTACTTCGCTGCTGGTGGACGGCGGTGCCACCATGATCGCGCTGCCCAAAGTCGAAGAAATCCTCAAGGGCCAATAATCAAGTCGCGCATCCGCGCTGGCGGCTGCGCCTGGAGTCAGGTCATGACAACCGAAACACGCAATGGCAATGACAGGTCCCACGGGGGCAATGATTTCTCCGAGTTCAAGCGTGGCTGGAAGGTGGTGCTTCTGGGGCTGTTCGGCATTTGCACCAGCATCACCGCCGCCTTGCTGTATGCCTTCGGCACCCTGGTCATTCCGCTGGAACAGGCGTTTGGCTGGAGCCGGGGCGACTTGCAGGCATCGATCACTTTTCTGTTCGCCGGCGTGGCGATTTCCACGCAACTGGTGGGGCCGCTTTATCGTCGTTACGGCTTGCGCCGAGTGGCGATTGTGTCGATCGTGCTGCAGATCATCGGTTACTTCGCCATTACCCGCATTCAGGGTTCCATTGGCTGGTTGTACCTGGCGTTTTTCAGTATGCCGATTGTCTGTGCAGGCACTATTGCGATTACCTGGACGCAACTGGTCAACCTCTGGTTCGAGCGCAATCGTGGCCTGGCGTTGGCGGTGATCCTGTGTGGCACCGGGCTGATGGCGATGATTCTGCCGCCCCTGTTGTCGCGACTGATTGCCGCCTACGGTTGGCAAGCCGGTTTCATTGCCTTGGGGGCGATGCCTTTGCTGTTCACGCTGCCGTTGTCATTGATGTGGCTGCGCATGCCTTCGCCGCTGGGCAATACCGACTCGACGGAGCAAAAAGCACTTCCTGAACTGAGCGGCCTGTCTTTCAGGCAAGCCTTGCGTTCAGGCGTGTACTGGGGCTTTAACGTCGCCTTGATTCTATCGGTGTCGTTGACCGTGGGCATGGTCACCAACATGGTGCCGATGCTGCAAAGCAAGGGCTTGAGCGCTCAAGAGGCCGCTCAGGTCTTCAGCACCTTTGGCATTTCCATCATCGGCGGTCGATTGCTGGTGGGGTACCTGCTGGACCGCTATTCACCCTCGGTGGTCGCGGCGGTGAGCCTTGCGTTGCCAGCGTTAGGCTGTGCCATTTTTCTGTTCGGCGGCGCGCAGAACACGCCGCTACTGGTGCTCGCCACCTTGTGCATCGGCGCCAGTGCCGGGGCTGAGTTCGACCTCGCAGCCTTTTTGATGGCGCGCTACTTCGGCCTGAAAGACTACGCGCGGATCTTCGGTTTGCACCTGTGCCTGATCACCGTCGTATCCGGCCTGGTGCCGATGCTGTTCGGTCATCTTTACGACGTGTACGGCAGCTACTCAGCGGTACTGGTGTGCTGTTTCTGCTGCGCGATTATCGGCCCGAGCATTCTGTTGTGGCTGAAAATGGAGCCGGCATTTCTGGCGCGTCAACAATCCCTGCAAACACAACAACACGCCTGACCCCTATCCGAGGATAAATGTGCAATGAGCATGGACAAACTCGCAATCGAACACTTCCTGCACGGCCAGATCGACTGCTGGAACCGCGGTGACAAAGAGGGTTTTTTTGCCCACTACCGCAGCGTATCGACCAATGGCTTGAGTATCGAATACCTCGGCAAACCACAGCACGACGCCTGGCAGGTTCTGGAAGGCATGTGGGCGCAGCAGCAACCGAAGATTCGCGTCGAGGTGCGGCAATGCATCGTCAATGGCAATGAAGCGGCGTGCCATCACCTGAATGCCTTTCGCGAGCAGGAAGGCGGCATCGAGACGATAGAGTTGTACCGGTTCGAGGAAGGGAAGTTGTTTGTTCGCTACTTCATCAACATGTAAGCGTCGAAGCTTCAGATATACAAAGCGCAACCTCCTGGTTGCGCTTTGTGCATGGGGTGCTATACGCCATCGGTGGAGAAGGAAAGATGTCGCCAGAGTTCGACTTCGGCGAGCATCTTGTTGAGCTTGTCACTGACCTGCTGATAGGCGTCGGAGCCGGCCAGGTAGCGCAACGGTGGATGCTCACTGTTGGCCAGTTTCACCAATGCTTGCCCCAGCTTCGCCGGATTGCCGGTTTGCTGGTGGTTGTAGGCGGCCGATGCACTTTTGATCTTGGCGGTGAACGCCACGTAATCCTCTAGCCCACGCGTGCCAAAAATCGCGGAGCTGGGATCGAGGAAGTCGGTACGGAACACGCCGGGCTCCACCAGCGTCACCTTGATGCCGAACTGGGCCACTTCCTGGGCCAGAGACTCGGAAAAGCCTTCCACGGCAAATTTCGACGCACAGTAGAGTGCCGCGCCGCCCATCCCCACCACACCGCCCATCGACGACACGTTGAACACCTGGCCGCTGCGTTGCCCGCGCATCACGGGCAGTACGGCGCGGCAGACGTTGAACACACCAAACACGTTGGTTGCAAATTGTTGGTCGGCTTCACTGGCGAGATTGTCTTCGAAGGGCGCCAATTGGCCGTAGCCGGCATTGTTGACCAACACATCGATGCGGCCAAAACGTGCCACCGCAGCCTCCACGGCATTCAATGCCTGAGCCTCATCGGTCACGTCGAGTGCCACGGCCAAAACACGGTCGCCATATTCGGCAAAGACATCTTGCAGCGGTTCGATGCGTCGTCCACTGACCACGACCTTGTCCCCGTCGTCCAGGGCGGCTTCGGCAATGGCGGCGCCCAGGCCGCGGGCCGCACCGGTGACAAACCAGACTTTGTTCATTGCGTTGCTCCAGTCGTTGCAAGAAAAAGCCGCACTCGATGCGGGTGCGGCCAGGGGCTTGGAGGGGGCAGTATCAGTCGCGGTTGGCCACTTCCCAGGCTTTGAGATCGAAGCCTTCTGCTGAGGCTTCGGCGGCGGTCAGCCTGGGTGCGCGGGAGAGAATCTTGCGCGCGGCCATGTGATCGCCCATGCGGTTGCAGGACTCCACGGCCACCAGTCGATCATTGCGGAAGCACAGCACAGAAAGCTGTTTGGCTTCGGCAGAGCCAAGGACCACGGTGCTGTCGTAGCCGTTGGAGAGTCCGGCAATCTGCAACTTGAGGTCGCCCTGATCGGTCCAGAACCAGGGCAGGGCGCCGTAGGGTGCCGGTTTACCCATCAAGCGGGCGGCCACGGCGCGGGCCTGGTCAACGGCGTTCTGCACCGACTCAAGGCGGGTATGTTTTTCATCGTTTTGCAGGCAAGGGAAATTCGCAACATCGCCCAGGGCCGAGATCCGAGGGTCAGAGGAGAGCAGGTTGGCATCCACTTTGATGCCGTTCTCGATGGCCAGGCCTGCTTCCGTTGCCAGTTGTGCATTGGGGATTACGCCAATGCCAAACACCACCAGGTCGGCGGGCAGGGCACGGCCGTCGGCGGTTTGCACGGCGCACACCTTGCCGTTGTCGCCATCGATGCGGCTCAATCCCTCGCGGAAGTCGAAGTGCACGCCCCATTGTTCATGTGCCTGGCGGAACAGTTCGGACATCTCGCGGGACACCGCACGCGCCATCGGTCGCTCGGCCAGTTCCAGCACATGCACGTTGGCCCCCAGCGCCGCGGCTACCGCGGCGAATTCCAGGCCGATGAAACCGGCGCCGATCACCACGACATTGCGCGCTGCCTTTGCCAGTGGCGCCAGTGCATCGGCATCGGCTTTGGTCTTGATGCCGAATACTTGCGGCAATTCGGCCCCCGGCACCGGCAAAGGGCGATTGTGTGCGCCGGTGGCCATGACCAGGTGGTCATAGTGGATGGCATCTCCCGAGGCCAGGACCACCCGACGGTTCTGGCGGTCAATCGCCGTTACCTGGTCATGCAACAACTCTATGCGCTGGGTGGCATAAAAGTCGGCAGGACGGAACAACAGGTTGGTGTCCTGGATCTTGCCAAGCAGGTACGCCTTCGACAGCGGCGGGCGCTGATAGGGCAGGCCGGGCTCATCACCGATCAGGGTGATTTGGCCTTGGTAACCTTCCTGGCGCAGTGAGCTGGCAACCTGGAAGCCGGCTTGGCCAGCACCGACAATAACGACTGAGGCGAGGGTCATGACAACTCCTTGGGGCGTATTCAGAATTGCGATGAAGGCAGGTGCAACACCATGCCGTCCATCTCTTCGCTGATGATCAATTGGCAGCTCAGTCGACTGTTGTCGCGACGCTCGAAGGCGTACTCGAGCATGTCGTTTTCCATGCTCTCTGCTGCTTGCACTTTGCCCAGCCAGGCTTCGTCGACATAGGTGTGGCAAGTGGCGCAGCTGCAGGCGCCGCCGCAGTCGGCGGGAATGCCCGGCACCGAAGCAAAGGTCGCGGCTTGCATGACCGATTGGCCGATGTCGCCTTTGACCTGATGGGCGGTACCGTTGTGTTCGATAAACGTCAGAGTGGGCATGTTCTGCTCCGGTTTTGTTGGAGTGGTTCAGGAATGGCTGGGCAGTGCCTGCGCATCGAAGCGCGGCACTCGGCCAAGGGTCAGTAGCAGCAGGGGACCGATCAGGCAGCAAATAGCGCTGTACACCAACATGGCGGTGTAGGAACCGGTGCTTGAAAGCAGATAGGCGAAGAGCAGCGGCGCGAGTGCCGAGGCCACGGTGTTCAAGCCCTGATGGACGCCAAACAGACGGCCGTATTCACGCAGGCCGAAGTAGCGGGCGATCAGGAACGCAGCGATATCGAACTCCGCGCCGGCACCGAAGCCGACCAGTATCGCCGCGAGCATGAGGGGCGCGAACTCGACAGTACCGCTGAGATAGACCAGGCAACCGACGGCCGGTAGCACCAGGCTGATCGCCGACACCGCCGGTGGCCACAGACGGTCCAGCAGGTAGCCGATGAGCATTCGCCCGAAGATCAGCGAGATGCCGAAGCAGCTGAAAATCGTGGTGGCATCGGCCGCTGAAAGCCCCTTGGCCTGCAGCATCGGAACCGTGCTGGTGACCATGCCGACAATCGACGAAATCACCAGGCTCAATGCCAGGTTGCAGGTCCAGAATTTCAGTGAGCCCATGCCTTCGCGAAAACTCACCCCCGGCAGCTCCGCCAGGGCCTTGTCGTCGTTGCTGTTGCCGGCTGCGGTGGGCAGTTTGAACCACAGCAGAATCAGCGGCAGCAGCACCAACAGGTTGAGCAGCGCGAGGATCACAAAGGCTGCGCGCCAATCCCATTGTTCGATGCCCCAGGCCATCAACCGAGGAATGGTGGCGGCGGTCACCCCGGTGCCTGACAGACCGATGGCCAGCGCCAGGCCGCGATTGCGGTCGAACCAGAGACTCAACAGCTGTGTCCAGGTGACGGCCAGTGCACCCATGCCGACGATGGGCAGTAAGGCAAAGGCTAAGTACATCGACCAGATCGAGTGGGTCAGTTGGGTGGTCGCCAGGTAGCCGAGCGACAACAGCAACAGTGATATGACGGTCACGCGCTTGATGCCGTAGCGCAGGTTGAACCAACCCACGAGCTGCAACGACACGACCGCACCACCAAACAAGAAGGTAATGCAGGCCTGCAGTTCGCTTTTGCTCCAGCCAAACGCATCGCCCAGCGGTACGACCAATGTGCCGAAGCCATAGAGCAGGGCCGCGTTGATGCTGATGGCAACGCCGGCGACCGCCAGGATGAGGATCTTCCAGCCCTGTCGGAACTCGTGAAGATCAATGGCCGCTTCATTTTTTGAAGGGTGCATGGGGTTGGCTTCCTTATAGGTTTTGTTGAGCCAAGCACTGCTGCAAGGAGGGGAGAACCACCGCTTGCAGATTCTTTAAACAGAATCCGATCTTTTATTCAGAATAAAAACAGGATTTTCGCTTTGTCCAGCAGAGCTATCTGACTCACAGACAAACGAATTTCCTGCGTCGAACACACCTTTGAATCAGTCTGTTCAACATCCCGTCGCCTCAAGCCCACCAAGGTGTTTTGCAGGCGCCGATGACTGCCAGCATATCCGCGCTAAAAATTAATTGCACATAAAATAAATAAGTGTTCATAATTTGCCGTGACTGGACCTGATAAGGAGAAAAAAAGTGAGTTCAGAAAAAGCGCAATTCAAGGCCGTGGCAGACCGTAGCCGCTGCTGTGGTTACGGCTTGTGTGCCGCGATCTGCCCCAGCCTGTACAAGCTTGATGCCGATGGCCTGGTGTACATGGACGATGCCCGTGTACCGCCCGAGTTGGAGGAGGAGGCCCGTGAAGGTGCCGCCGCCTGTCCGGCCGAGGCCATCTGGCTTGAGCCCATCACCCCGGAAGACGAAGCCGTTTGATGGCGTGAGCACCAGTCGTCACTGATAACCACAGAGTTGAGGATGTGCGGATGGGACGTTTACACAACAAAGTCGCGTTGATCACCGGTACCGGTGGTGGCCAGGGCCGGGCGGCAGCGCTGCGTTTTGCCCGTGAAGGGGCGATTGTGGTCGGTTGCGACTTTAACGCCGAAGGCCATGAAGAGACGGCAGCCTTGATGCGAGCCGAGGGCTTTACCCTGTATGGCTCGGCCCCCGTCGACCTGGGCGATCACGAACAGGCCAAGGCCTGGATCGATGCCGCCGTCGTTGAGCACGGGCGCATCGACATTCTGTACAACAATGCATCCGCCGCACGTTTCGGGCTGGTCAGCGAACTCTCGGTCGAAGACTGGCAGTTCACCATGCGTAACGAAATCGACCTGCTGTTCTACACCACCAAATATGCCTGGAATCATTTGGCCGAGCAGCGCGGGGTGATCATCAACGTGTCCTCCACGGCGGCATGGGGTGGTTCAAAAGTGGCCGGTATTTCAGCGCATTCTGCCGCCAAGGGCGCTGTGGTGTCGTTCACTCGGCAAGTGGCTGTGGAGGGTGCGCCATTTGGCATTCGGGCGGTCAGCTTGAGCCCGGGATTTGTCGCTACGCCGGGCACTCGGCCATTTCTCGAAGACCCGAAAATGCGTGCCATGTTGCTGGACGGGGTCTTGATGGACCGACCTGGCGAGCCTGAAGAAGTGGTGGCGATGGCCGTTTTCATAGCTTCTGACGAAGCGTCATTCATAACCGGTTCGGACATCGTCATCGACGGCGGATTGCTGGCGATTTAGTACACACGACGTCAGGGCAGGTGCCATTGGCACCTTTTCATCTCGAACAATAACAAGGTGAAATAACGTGGACATCATTGGTATCGGTTACATGGGGTTCGAGACCCCCAACCTCGAAGCGTGGCGTGAGTATGGCCCGCAGGTGATGGGCTTCGGCATTGGCAAGAATCCCGAAAGTGATCCGGAGTCGCTGTACTTCAGAATCGACGATCGCCGCCATCGTTTTGCATTCCATCCAGGCAAAGTGGACAGAATTGCCTACATTGGCTGGGAAGCGGTAGGGCGCATGGCCTTCGAGGACGGTATCAAGAAGCTGGCGGCGGCCAATGTTGAATACATCCGTGGCGACGCTCAGTTGTGTGAAAAGCGCGGCGTGCGCGAGTTGGTACGTTTCCGCGATCCGGTGGGCTATCAACACGAATTGTTTTACGGGCAAAAGTGGTTGCCGTGTTCGTTTCAGCCCGGTCGCCCGCACAGCGGTTTCCTTGCCGATGAACGTGGCGCCGGCCATGTGGTCCTGATCACCCCGGACTACACCCCGGAACTGGAAGACTTCCTGCTCAACGTCATGGGCTTCAGCTGGTATGGCGCCGGTGCTGGCAAAGGTCGCACTGGCTTCTTCCGCTCCAAACTCAATCATCACACCAGTCATGACATTGCCTATGGTCACGGCCCGGGTCGCATGGGGGTGCAGCATGTCGGGCTGTTTGTGCGCAATGTGCGCGACGTCGGTGAAACCTACGACATCGTGCGCCAGCGCGAACTGCCGATGATGATGACCCTCGGTCAGCATGCCCAGGACCCGCACCTGTCCTTCTACCATTTCAACCCGTCCGGATTTGCCTTCGAGACCATTGCTGAAATTGAGCCGTGGCAGGGCGACCCCTACGAGTTGAACCCGGAGAAACTCAGCCTGTGGGGTCACGAAATGGTCGGGCCGATTCTCGGTGCCAGTGTCAAAACGCCGGAAGAAGTGCTCGATCCCGAGTACCTGCCCATCTACCTGGCCAAGCACTGACATGCGCCTGGCGCGGGTCGAGGTGGCGGGGCAGGCGTTTTGGGCGTTACTCGACGCCTCTGCCGATCGCCTGCGCAGGATCAATGCGCCGTTCGCTCGCTGGGCCGGGCTGGGTGCGGGCCAGGTGGCGGACGTGCTTGATCTGGACGACGAGTGGTTGCCGCTGTCGGCGGCACGGCTGCTTGCGCCGCTGGAGCCTGGTGGCCGGGTGTTTGGCGTGGGGCTCAATTACCTCAGTCATCTCAAACGCCTGGGCAGCGATGCGCCGGCTCATCCACTGGCTTACATCAAGCCTGAGTCAGCACTGATCGGCGCAGAGGACGAGATCGAATTTCCACCGTTGACCCGCCAGCTCGATTACGAAGTGGAACTGGTCGCCGTGGTCGGTCGGCCATTGCTCGCAGAGCCCAACGCCAGCGATTGTTTGCTGGGATACACGGTGGGTAATGACATCAGTGCGCGCGACGCCGGTAAACAGATTGGACGCCTGGACCTGTTAACCCAGAAAGCCATGGACCGCACCACTCCGGTGGGGCCCTGGATCGTGACGGCGGACGAGTTGGGTGTAACGGGGCAACCGGCACTGGATATGCGTCTGAGCGTCAATGATGAACTACGTCAGCAAGACAATACCCGGCAGATGATTTTCGGTCTGGATGAGTTGCTCAATTATCTGGACGCACGCATCAGCCTGCGTCCCGGCGATCTGGTGTTTACCGGTTCCACCCACGGTGTGGGCCTGGAAAGCGGGCGCTTTTTGCAACCGGGGGATCGGGTCGAGGCGCAGATTCAAGGCATCGGTCGACTGCGCAATACCATCGCGCTGCCACGCCAGCTCAACCCGGCGCGTGCCGTAGGGCGGTTGGGCCAGCCGCTGGAAAACTAACCACTGATTTCAACCGGCTGAAACGCTGAGGAGTGATGATGAGCGAGGGCTCGGCGTGGGCGCCGTTTCGCAACAAGGCGTTCCGCGGCTTGTGGCTCGCAGGCGCCGTGATCAACATGGCGATCTGGATGCAGACGGTCGCTGCGGCGTGGATCATGACCACGTTGACCACATCCGCGGCCATGGTCTCTCTGGTGCAAACCGCCGTGACCTTGCCGGTATTCCTGTTTGCTTTCCCCGGCGGCGTGATTGCCGATCGGGTGGAGCGTCGCCGCTGGCTGATCATTACGCAGTGCATGATGCTGTTCGCCGCGTTGGTGCTTTGCGCACTGGCCTATAGCGCGCATCTGGAAACCTGGGGATTGTTGGCGTTTACCTTTGTGCTAGGCACCGGCAGTGCCTTGGGGATGTCGGCGTGGATGGTGATCATGGTCAGCGTGATTTCACGGGATCAGGTGCCAGCGGCGGTGTCATTGAACGGCATCGCCATCAATGCGACTCGGGCCTTGGGGCCGGCGCTTGCGGGCGCCCTGATCGCCTGGTGGAGCACCGCCTCGGTATTCCTGGTGATCGCGCTGTGCTTGTTCGCCGTGTTGCTCTTCCTCTTTAGCCTTAGGCCGAATCCGCCGGCGGTGGGCTTGCCACCGGAAACCCTGACTGGCGGCATGCGCAGTGGTCTGCGCTATATCCGGCATTCGGCGGTGCTGTTCAACGCGCTGAAGCAGGTATTGGTGTTTACCAGCAGCGCCAGTGCCTTGTGGGCATTGATGCCATTGGTGGCCAAGCAGCAATTGGGCATGGAGGCGGGCGGCTACGGCTTGCTCATGGCATTTCTGGGAGCGGGTGCCGTGCTGGCTGCACTGATCTTGCCGCGCTTGTATCGCTCGGTGAGCATGCGTCACTTGCTGATCTGCGGCACCGTTGCCTTTGCTGCCGCCACCCTGACCGCTGCGCTTTCGCGCAATCGCTATGGGGTCTGCGTGATGATGTTGCTTGCAGGGTTTGGCTGGATGGCGGTCAACGCGACCATTTCCACGGTTGTGCAGACGTACGCCGCCAACTGGGTGCGTGCACGGGTTGCGTCGGTCTACGTATTGATCCTGATGGGGGCGATGGCGGCTGGCGGCGCGTTATGGGGCGCGCTGGCGCAGGCGTTGGGCGTCAGGGAAAGCCTGTTGCTGGCGACGCTTTTATTGTTGGCCGGTATCCTGCTGACGCGTAACGGCCGGATAGAGCTGGGGCAGGAAGCGGATTTTGCCGAAGTACAAATGGCCGACAATCCGCAACTGGGCAGCCCGGTGTGTCATTCCGAAGGGCCGGTTTCGGTGGAGATCGTCTATCAAGTGACCACGCCCGACCGCGACGATTTCCTCAAGGCCGTGTATGCCGTAGGTAAGGCGCGGCGACGCAACGGAGCGCAGAACTGGCGCCTGTACCTTGACATGGCGGACCCGCAGCTTTACAGCGAGCGCTTCATTGTCGAGTCATGGCTGGAGTACCTGCGCCAGCAGGTGCGGGTGACCCAGGCAGACCAGACCCAGGAGCTTCTCCTTGAGCGTTTTCGTCGCGAAGACCTGCAAACCCGTCGGCTCATTTACCAGCCTCTGGAGAAACAAACTCACTAAATCGTTCGGATAATTCCCAGTTAAAACTTTTCCGTTGCCATCAATTCTCAGGTTAGAATGCCGGCACCTCAAAGTTACTGGATCGGGCATGGACTTCACTGACGTCAGCGACACCACCAAATCGGCCGGCGCAACCCTCGTCAAGCCCGTTTCCAACGCTATACGCATCCTGCGCTACCTCAGCCAGGTGGGGACACCGGAACGCTCGGTGGACATCGCCCGCCAGCTGAAAATCAACCCCAGCACCTGCTTCAACATCCTGCGTACCCTGGTGCAAGAGGACGTGGTCGACTTCAGTGCCCTGTCCAAGCGCTACTCGGTGGGCTTGGGCCTGGCGCGCCTGGTCGAACAACTGGTCACCCAGGGTCACCGCATACAGATGGCCAAACCCCTGTTGCAGAACCTGGCTGCGCGCCAGCGGGTGACCATCACCCTGTGGCGCAAGGTGAGCCCGGACCGTATCGTCATTGTCAGTTCCGCTGCCAGCCCGACCGATGTGCGCATCGATATGGCCGAAGGTCAGCGACTACCGGTTTTGATGGGTGCCAGTGGGCGCTTGTTCGCCACTCAGATCGACCTTGACGACCCAGAGGTACAGAACAGTTTCGAGACCATTCGATGGGCCCAGCCATTATCGCTGGAAGTTTACCGCGAAGAAGTGAGGCAAGCTGCCGAGCGGGGCTGGGCCTTGGACGACGGACATTTCTCCGGGGGAATTCTTGCGATTGCCGCGCCAGTCTACTCGCCGACCCACAGCATCGACTTCACGGTTTCCGCGGTGATGTTCCGCGGACAACGGGATGAAGAAGGCCTTGCCGACCTGGGCAAGGCACTGATCGAGTTCTGTAGCGAAGTAGCCGGCGTTCTCTATTGAGACGCTGCGTTACTCGCGCACCAGCAACAGGCTGCCCCCCAACGGGCCGCCACCGGCTGCCACCGTACTGACGCTGTGTTCACGGGTTTGCCGGCCTTCGGCACGCCCCCACAGTTGCAAACACGCCTCATGCACATAACCCAGCCCATGGGTTCGGCCACCTGAAAGCTGACCGCCGTTGGTATTGAGCGGCAGGCTGCCATCCAGTGCGATGCGGGTGCCGCCTTCAACGAAGGCGCCGCTTCCCCCGGTCGGGCATAGGCCCAGGGCTTCCAGCCAGATCATGGTCAGAATCGAAAAGCCGTCATACAACTGCGCGGAGCCGACGTCCTGCGGGGTGTAGTCGGTACGCGCCCACATCATCTGGCCGACGTCGAAAGCAGCCATTTTGGTCAGCGAGATCTGGTCCCATGACCACGGCTGATTCAACGCAGCGCCCATCGCCTCGATGCGGATGGGTTTGTTCGGCAGGTCCTGGGCAATATCACGGCGCGACAGCACAATGGCGGTGGAGCCATCGCAATGCACGTCGCAGTCGAACAGGCGCAGTGGCGAGGAAATCATTCGCGAGGCCATGTAGTCGTCCATGCTCATCGGCGTGCGAAACACCGCCTTGGGGTTGCGCATGGCGTTCTGGCGACACGTCAGGGCGATTTGTGCCAGTTGCTCCGGGCGGGTGCCGTATTCATGGAAGTGACGCTGGGCATACAGCGCCATCAGATTGGTAGCCGACAGCACATTGAAGGGCGTGAACCACTGCCAGGCGTAGCTGCTGTCGCGCCCCTGGGTCTTGTTGGTCAACGCGCTCGCCTGTTTGTTGACCATCCGGGCCGACGCTTCGGTGATGGTACGAAACACCAGCACGTGCTTGCACAAGCCCGCTGCAATCGCCATGGCACCGTTGATCACGCCGGTGAGCGGGCCGGGCCCTTCATAGCCGCCACCGAACCAGTTGACGTTGAGCCCCAGAGCGCTTTTCAGGGCGCTGGGGCCGACCGGCGAAAACGGGTCGCCATTGTTGTTATCGCCCGGCCAGCAAGCCACGCCGTCGATGTCGCTGCGCTGCAGGCCGGCGTCAGCAATGGCTTCGAGGCAGGCATCGAGGGTCAGGCGCATGGCGGATTTGTTTGACGGTCGTCCGATTTCCGATTGGCCGATGCCGGTGATGGCGACGTCTTTTTCATAACGATGATCGAACATCACTGATCCTTCTCGAACAGAGGCAACCAGACATCCTCGACATTGAGGAAGCTGACCCGTACCGGCATGTCGATGTGCACATCCTCGACCGGCATCCCCACCACATTGCTCACGAATTGCAAGCCGGGTTGCTCCACCAGCTCGATGATCGCGACCACATAGGGCACTTCCAGGGCGGGGTTCCAGGCCTGGTAGTTGATGGTGTAGCTGAGCACTTTGCCCTTGCCCGACACCGCCTGCGGCGCCACCTCGAAGCTGGCGCAGTGCGGGCACAGCGGGGCGGGCGGATGGAAATACCGGCTGCAGGCCGCGCAGCGATGAATGAGCAATTCGCCCTGTTCGCCGCCTTGCCAAAAGGCGCGGTTATCGGCGTTGAGTGCAGGAAGTTTTCTAGGCATCAGCGGTCCGCAGGTGAATGTTTGACTTGAGGTCATACGGTATCATTTGTACATATTTTAAAAAAGTGTCATATATTTACACCGGCAAAGGCACGGATCGACCGTTCGCGCCGCAAAACAACAACAAGAGGATTTCACGATGTCCCAGTCATTGCTGGACAAGAGGGTAGTCGTCACCGGTGGCTTTGGTGCCCTCGGCAGCACGCTTGGTAAATGCCTGCTGGCATGCGGCGCCCGGGTGGCCCTACTGGACCGCGCCGAGGTCCCGGCGGCCTTGCTCGATACTGAGAATCTGCTGTGTCTGGGCGGTGTCGACCTTACGTCCACCGAGTCGGCCAGTGCTGCGTTTGCCCAGGTCGCGGCGCAATTGGGCGGTATTGATGGTTTGGTCAATGTGGCGGGCGGCTTTGCCTGGGAGACCATCGAAGGTGGCACCCTGGAGACCTGGGATCGCCTTTACCAGATGAACGTACGCACCGCGGTAGTCAGTTCGCAGTCGGCGCTGCCGCAGTTGCTGGCCTCCGAGGCGGGACGCATCGTCAATATCGGCGCGCTGGCCTCCGTCAAGGCTGCAACGGGGATGGGCGCCTATGCAGCCTCCAAGGCCGGTGTTGCCCGCTTGACCGAGGCATTGGCCGAAGAGCTGAAGGATCGTGGCGTCACGGTCAACGCCGTGTTGCCAAGCATTATCGACACTCCGGCCAATCGCGCCGACATGCCCGATGCCGACTGCAGCCGGTGGGTGACGCCGCAGGCGCTGGCGGCCGTGGTTGCGTTTCTGCTGTCGGACGACGCCGCAGCCGTTACCGGCGCATTGCTGCCAGTGAGTGGCCGCGTATGAGACTGGTGACCTATACCGACGCCGACGGTTTTGATCGCGCGGGCGCGCTGTTGAATCAGGATCAGCAAGTGCTGGACCTGCAGAATGCCTATCGCTTGCTGGAAAGTCGCGACAGTGTGGCTTTGAGCAGCATTCTGGCCCTGGTGGAAGCAGGTGAACCGGCATTGGAGCTGGCGCGTTCGCTGGTGGCCAAGGCGCCATCGGCGGCGGTGCTGGAGCGTTCCAGTGTGAAGCTGCGAGCACCGATTCAGCCCCCGCCGCAAATGCGCGACTGTTCCTGCTTCGAACTTCACCTGCGCCAAAGCTTCGCGGCGGCCCGTCGTGCCCGTGCGTTGCGCACCGAAGACCCGGAAGCCACCTTGAAGGCGATGAACACTCGCGCCGACGACCGCGTGATCGAGACCTTCAACAAGCAGCCCATCTATTACAAGGGCAACCGTTTTGCCGTGATTGGCATCGACGATGAGTTCCAATGGCCGAGTTTCAGTCGGGCGATGGACTTCGAACTGGAGTTCGGTTGCTACATCGGCAAGCGTGGCAAGGACATCAGCCGCGAGGCCGCCCGTTCCCATATCGTCGGTTACACCATCTTCAACGACATGAGTGCCCGCGACGCCCAGGCCCTGGAAATGCCCGGCATGCTCGGCCCGGCCAAGAGCAAGGATTTCGATACCGCCAACATCATGGGCCCTTGCCTGGTCACCGCCGATGAGCTGGGGGACCCCTATGACCTGAACATGATTGCCCGGGTCAACGGAGAGGAATGGGGACGCGGCAACACCCGTGACATGCGTTGGAGCTTTGAGGACGTGATTGCCCATGTTTCCCGTTCGGAAACCCTGTACCCCGGCGAATTCCTGGGCTCTGGCACGGTGGGTAACGGCTGCGGGCTGGAACAACTGCGCTACTTGAAAACCGGCGATGTGGTTGAGCTGGAGATCGATGGCATCGGTGTGCTGCGCACGCAAGTGGGCACGGCGCCGGCCAAGGGCTGAGGGTCAGCCCCATGACGGAAGGATTTGCTTACATCTCGTGGCGAATTCTATGTACAGAAATAGGAAAAGTGTCTTATATTTCGTCGCGACTACCGTTGTGACGCTCTGATCAGGAGGCAATCATGCTAACAAGAACAAGCCCCGTATTGTCTGATGGAACCAAAGTTTCAGATCTCATCTACACCTCCAGCCGTGAAGTGCAGATGCGTGTATTGTCTGACCACGAAATCTACGACCTGGAGATGGAAAAGATCTTCGGCAAGATCTGGGTGCTCCTGGGGCACGAATCGGAAATCCCGAACTCCGGCGATTTCATGGTCCGTGACATGGGTTCCGACTCGGTCATTGTTGCGCGTGGCAAAGAAGGTGAGGTATTCGTCAACCTCAACGTCTGCCCGCACCGCGGCATGCGCATCAGCACCGCCGACTGTGGCAACACGCAAATCCACAAATGCATCTACCACGGCTGGGCCTTCCGTCCCAACGGCGACTTCATCGGCTCGCCGGTTGAGCGCGAGTGCATGCACGGCAAGATGTTGCCCAAATCGGAGCTGGGCCTGAAAAAGGCACGCGTCACCCTGTATGGCGGCCTGGTATTTGCCACATGGAACGTTGAAGGCCCTTCATTTGAAGAATTCTTGGGCGATGCCAAGTGGTATTACGACATGCTGTTCTGTCGTTCCGACAAGGGCATGGAAGTGCTCGGCCCACCGCAGCGCTTTATCGTCAATGCCAACTGGAAAACCGCTGGCGAGCAATCGGCGGCCGACGGTTTCCACACCCTGACCTTGCACCGCTGGCTGGGCGAAGTGGGCAACTACGCCAAGAAAGGCGAGGGCGAAACCGCCGACCTCAGCCCGGAAATGATCGGCGTCGAAATCAGCTCGCCCCACGGCCATGCACTGCGTTGCATTGACCTGGCCCGCAAGATCAAGCGCCTGACCGGCCTCGACCCGGCAGAGCTGTCGGTTCAACAGAAGCTCGAGGCATTGCCTCCGGCCGGCATGACCGCCGGCATGGTCGAGCAACTGGCGCGCAACCTGTCGGAAGATCAGTTGAAAGTGCTGACCAGCATGCCGCCGCAAGTCGGCGGGATGTTCCCCAACATTCTCTTCGGCTTTGTCTACATCCCGCAGCCGGACGGCAGCGTCGTCGGCTCGATGACCCTGCACGCCTACGTGCCGCGTGGTCCGGACAAGCTGGAGTTCGTCAACTGGGTGTTTGCCGAGAAAGACGCGTCCCCTGAACTGCGCGACAAGATGCTCAAGCAAACCATCCAGCTGTTCGGCACCTCGGGCATGGTCGAGCAGGATGACTCCGATACCTGGCCGCATATGACCCTGGCCGCCAAAGGCGCGATGGGCCGCAAGAGCACGCTGAAATACCAGGCCTGCTTTGAAACCGGCGCCCCCGAGGGCTGGCCTGGCCCTGGCATCGTCAACGAAGGTTTCACCAAGGACGATACCCAGTGGCACTGGTGGTTGTACTGGCACGAGCTGATGACTGCACCGAACGAGCAATAATCGCCCGTTGGCCCTGGTTCGATTGCGGTCCTCGCGGGCCGCAATCGCAGCATTAACAAGAATAAAAGTGAGGAAATGACTCATGACTCAGGTTCAACAACGCGGTGCGGAGGATATCCAGCCGGGTTCCCCGGTCGGCACCAAACGGGTGCCGGTGGGTTCGCCGATCTACAACGACGTGGTGACCTTTCTCTACGAGGAAGCCACGCTGCTCGACCAGATTCGCCTGCAAGAGTGGGCCGAACGCCTGGACACCGACCTGGTGTACACCGTACCGCTACGCCAGACTCGCGTGGCGTCCGAGCTCAGGACCACCATTGTGCGTAGTGTCCAGCACTACCACGATGACTACCGTTCGATCATGGGGCGCATTTTGCGCCTGTCCGGCAAAAGCGCCTGGGCGGAAGATCCTCCCTCGCGTACCCGACGCCTGGTGACCAACGTGTTTGTCGAAGAAACCGACAAGCGCGATGAGTTTGTGGTGACCAGTTATCTGTTGCTGACCCGCAGCCGTTTCAACGATCACCATGTCGATATCATCAGCGGTGAGCGACGTGATGTGCTGCGCCTCAGTGATGCGGGGTTCAAGCTGGCGCGACGCGAGGTCATCCTTGATCAGGCGGTATTGGGCACACCCAATCTGGCCGTCTTTCTCTAGTGTGCATCGGCGCTCGGGTTTAAACCCCGAGCGCCGTGCATTGCGGGCACTGGCCGCGCTGCTCTTGAACCAGGAGCAGCGCGACTAATCGCGCTGTCTCAGCCACGCTTGATCCTGGGCACACAGTTGCAGCGGTTTGTCGCTGAAGTCCAGGGTCGAACCCTTCATTCGCAGTGCCTGTTCGGCGCGTTCCGATTGTTGGCTGTAGCACAGGCCAGTGTTCATCGCGTGAACCTGTTCGTCGAGGTTGTAGGCGCGACCCATCGAGATCAGCGTGCAACGGCGAAGTAGCAGTGCAGCTTCGGCCATTTCTTCAGTCAGGGCACTCAAGGCCCAGCGCGCCATGCCTTCGCGAAGGTTGATGCCCGTATAGGGCGATGGCCCTTCCAGCAGGGTGCCGTTGACCGCCCAGCTGAGTAGTTCGTCGTGATCGCGGAGCAAGACAGCACGTGTGCGGTCGTCGATGCGCTGGGCCACTTCAATGTCGTAGCGACGCTGGCGGGTGTCTCGCGCGGCAGCGGCGATAGCGAGGCCTGCGAGGTCGAGCAAGTGCGTGCATTGATGACTGGCATCGGTTTGCCGGGTGACTGAATGGGCAACACGGTCCAGCTTCATGCCCAGCAACTGCTGTAATTGATCACAAGCCTGCGGACACAGGGAGTAGGGATGACGCAGCGCTTCACCGCCGATGGCACTCACTGCGCCTGCGCGATGGCGAACCCATACACGGAAGTGGTGAAAGTCGTCTTCCAGGGCGGCGCGGACTTCACCTGCATCACTGGCACGGGTGGTCATAATCTCCACGCGGCGGCGAAATACACTCATCCTCAATATCCTTGTTTCAGTGCTGTTCAGGCGGAAAGAATCGGGTATATTTGAACACTATATCCAATATTGTTCACTAAAAAACAAGAAAAAGGGGTGGCTATGGCACTGTTAAACGAACAGGTTGCGTTGATCACTGGCGCCGGAGGCGGCATTGGGCGCGGCATTGCGCTGAACTTTGCCAAAGAAGGTGCAGCCGTGGTGGTTGCCGAACTGGACGTGGTCAGCGGAGAAGCCGTTGTCGCTGAATTGAAAGCGCTGGGTGGCAAGGCTGTATTCATCAAGACCGACGTGTGCAACAAGGCGGACATCGAAGCGGCGGTGCAGTTGGCCGTGGATCAATTTGGTGGCCTGGACATCCTGGTCAACAACGCCTTCGCCCCGACGCCCAATGTACTCTTGGAAGAAAAAACCGATGCCATGCTGGAGCAAACCCTAGGCTCCACCGTATGGGCGGCCTGGTGGGCGATGAAAGCCGCACTGCCGCATATGAAGGCGCGTGGCGGCGGCAAGATCATCAACTTCTACTCCATCGATATCGAAATCGGCGCCTGGTTGCATGGCGACTACAACACGGCGAAATCGGCGATTGTCGGGCTGACCCGTAGCGCTGCCTCCGAGTGGGGACGGTTCAACATTCGTACCAATGCCATTGCGCCGACCGCAATGGGGGCGACCTTCCACAAGCTTGCTGCAGAAAACCCCGGTTTCGCAGAAATGTCCGCTTCGATGCGCCCGTTGGGTCGCTGCGGCGAACCTGAAGCGGATATCGGGCCGGTGGTGGTGTTCCTGGCGTCCGAGATGTCGCGTTTTATCACGGGCGAGACGATCCACGTTGACGGAGGCCTGCACCTGCCTGGTTACAACTCCCGTCCGAAAGGCGTTCCCGTACGCGAGTATTGATTCACCCCCGTTCAATGCAGGAACTGGCTCCCACACGGGGCTGAGGCAAACACAAGCGTAGTGTCCAGCCAGGATCAAAGTGTGGGAGCGAGCAAGCCCGCTCCCACAGAGTTCTGAGGCGAACACAAGCGCAGTGCCCAGTCAGGGTCATAGTGTGGAAACAAGAAAGCCCGCTTGTAGCGGGCTTGTTTCGTTGGCGGGCCGATTACTTTTTGGAGACCACGATTGAGGTGGTTTCCAGATCCCACGTGGTTTGGGTTTTACCTTCGTCGCGCAGCAGGTATTTCAACACCCGACCCTGCGGGTTTTTCGGCAAGCTGCTGCGAAACTCGATGTAGCGGGGCAGGGCATAGTAGGGGACCGAGTCGGTGGCCCAGTGGAACAATTCCTCTGGCGCAAGGCTCGCGCCCTCATGCAGCACCGCCGTGACTTTCACGTCGTCCTCGCCTTTGTCCGACGGCACGGCATGCACCGCCACTTCGGCCAGTGCCGGGTGAACAGCGAACGCAGCTTCCATTTCAAAGCTGGAGATGTTTTCACCACGGCGGCGCAGGTAGTCCTTCTTGCGATCCACGAAATAGAAGAACCCGTCGTCATCGAACTTGCCGATGTCGCCGGTGTGGAACCACATGTTGCGCATCAATTTCTGGGTGTCTTCCGGCCGGCGCCAATAGCCCTGGAACATGATGTCCGGGCGCAGCGGGCGTACCACGATTTCGCCGGCGCTGTTGGGCGCCACTTCTTGATCGAGGTCGTCGACAATGCGTACGTCAAAGTCCGCGATGCGTTTGCCCGATGAGCCCGGTGCCGCGTATTCACCGGCGGCCAGCGAGGTGATCACGCAGGCTTCGGTCAGGCCATAGCCGTTGCCGCCCACCAGCTTGGTGCCGAAACGCTCACGCCAGATTTTTTTGGTTTCTTCAGTGTAGGGGTTACCGCGCGCAGTATGGATCTGCCCGACACAACGCAGCATGGCTTCGTTATCCGGTGCCTGGGCAAGCAAGCCGCCCATGCCGCCCAGAATCGAAGCGATGGTCGCGCCCGAACGCTCAACTTCCTGCCAGAAGTTGGACACCGAGAAACGCGGAAGAATAGCGGCCCGGGCGCCCACCAGAATGCTGGCTATGATGGATACACAAAGCGCGTTCATGTGGAATAACGGCAATGGCGTGATGGTGACGTCATCGGCGCTGGCCGGGCCGGCACGCAGTTGCAGACGCGCGAGATTGCACATGAAGTTGTAGCTGATCATGCAGCCCTTGGATGGGCCGGTGGTGCCTGAGGTGTAGATCAGGCAGGCGAGATCCGACGGCTGCGGTTTATTGGGCAGGGGGGTGGCGTCATGACCTCGGAATTCATCCAGTGGCGCCACGCGAATCCGGCAATCGGCCAAGGCTTCGGGCGTGCCCCGATAAAGAATATGGTGCACATCCTGCAGTTGTTCTGCCAGTGAGGTCACGCGTGGCAGGTAAGCCGACTCGCAGATCACCACCGAAGTGCCGGTGTCGGCGATCTGGTGACGCAGGAACTCACCTTTAAGGGCGGTATTGATCGGCACACTCACGGCGCAGAGCTTGTTGATCGCCAGCCAGGTAGTGACGGCATCGATATTGTTATCGAGCATGGTCAGCACGGTTTCACCGGCCTTGACGCCGAGGGTGGCAAGGGCGTTGGCCATTTTGGTTGAGAGTGAGTCAACCTGAGCATATGTGTATAACTCGCCACTGAAATCCAGCAATATTTTGTCTGGATGCCTTGCTACCGCACGATCTAGCGCTTCGATGACAGTGTCTCGTTCTCCCACTGCCCAGGTCTCTGGATTGCCGCTGCTGCCCATGAATATTCTCCGTTTTAGGGACCAACAGCTGTTGGTGCGCCTGATTTTATTTTGAAGAGAGAATTGGATTCTAAATAGAAATTTTGCAAATGTCTTTAGGGATAAGTTGAACATATAACGTTATTTATGCACAGATCCTGTGCTAGTGTTGCTTATCTTTACTCTCAATGAGCCCATCAACCCATGCCAAAAGCCGCATCCCAGAAAGCAGAAGCGCCAATACCAGCCCCTAAAACGAAAAAAAACGTGGTGCCGGACGCAGGTGCAGAAGCGGGTAAGTCGCTGGAACGACGCACCGGCCCCAAAGCAGTCGCAGGCGCCAAGGTCAAACCCAACCGGCGTTCCGAAGAAACCATCGCCAATATCCTGAAGGCCACCGAAGAGGTGGTATTGATGTCGGGTGCAGACCGCATTTCGATCCTGGACGTGTGCCAGGTCGCCGGCGTTTCGCGCGGCACCTTTTACCGCTACTTCGCTTCGCAAGAAGACCTTCTGGACACCTTTTCGCGGCATAAACGCGAAAGTTTCCACAGCTCCCTGTCCCAGGAACTTGGCCACATCAGCGACCCGGAAGCGCGCCTCAATGCGCTGTTTGCCTATCTCGACAACTATCTCGAACAAAGTCGTGCGCGGCGCCTGCTGGTGGTCGCCCCTGACTACGCGCTGGGGTTTTTTCGGCGGATCTTCCACGATTCGATCGTGCGTTTTCAGGACGGCCTGGGGATCGTTTTCGACGATTGGGACGATCGCCTCGGCGTACGCCTTGATCGTGAGCTGATCTGCGAAATGATCATTCGTTATGTGTTGAGCGAAATCCTGGTGCCGGAGGCGGCAGGTCGTCGCCTGTTCCCTGTGCGGGTGAAAAAGCTCCTCGGTGCGCTGATCATGGGTTCTACGTCACGCACTCGACGCTGACCTTCAAGAATCCCCCTCTCGCTGCAAGAAGGCCCCCGATTTTCGGGGGCTTTTTCGTTTCTGGCGGCGTCTATGTTTTTCCCCTCGTTGTGCATCCCATCCCCCGCAGCAGCCTGTTTTTTCCACCGTACAGGGTGTTTTCGACTTCGCTCGAAGGCTCTGGCGCAGGCTTTTGCGCGACGATTGAAAATAAATTGAACAGAATTTTGATTTCTGCTCAATTTGAATTTAATCTCTGGTCTTAGCAGCGAGCCTTTCGGCTTACCCTTTGCGCGACAGCTTGTGTCTGTTCGCGGGAAGGAACCGCGCTAACAAACCAACAAAAAGTGCCAACTTCGAGGTACCTAGACATGCTTATCGATCTCCATGCTCACGCTCCCCATCCGGGCTACTACAACCAACACCCTCATTGGGGGCCGTTTTTCGAGCAACACGCTGACGGTGACATCAAGCTGCGTGTAGGTGATTGGATTCTGGGTCTGGGATCGCCAGAACGTAAGGCCGCCGTCCGCTCCGGCAACGGCCCCAAGCTGGAAGAATATTTTGCTCGCTGGGCTGATCCGAAAGTGCGCCTGGCCGGCATGAATGCCGCCGGTCAAAACCTGCAGGTGGTGTCTGTTCCTTCGCACTGCTACATGTACTGGACTGAAGCAGAATTCGCCGTGCCGTTCGCCCGTACGGTCAACAGGACCCTGGCTGAATACTGCTCCGCAGCGCCAGACCGCCTGATGTTCTGGGCCCATGCGCCACTCAATGTCCCGGAAGCGGCTGCTGCTGAAATTCGCTATGCCTGCACAGAGCTGGGTGCCAAAGGCCTGGTGGCGGGGGGCGCCAACTTCGGTGGCCTGGAATTCGATTCGCCGGAACTCGACGTGGTATGGCGCACCCTTTGCGACCTGGATTTGCCGATTTTCGTGCACGGCTACAACCAGTCCGTCACCTGGGGCAAGAACGCTAACGACGACCGTTACGAAACCACCGCGATCGTCGGCATGCAGTACGACGAGACGCGCTGCTTCTGGAATCTGATCTGCGGCGGTGTGCTGGATCGCTTCCCGGATCTGAAGGTGTACATCACTCATGGTGGTGGGTATGTGCCGTACCAGCTCGGTCGCCTGGCCAAGACCAACGAAAACCTCGACGTCAAATACAACAAGAAACCCCTGCTCGAATACATGAAGAACTTCTACTTCGACGTGGAGCTGCATGAAGTGCCGATGCGCCAGGCGTTGATCGACATCATCGGTGCTGACCATGTGCTGTACGGCAGCAACTTTGGTGGCAGCGATGCGGTACGCCACGACCTGACCCATGGCCTGCAGTTGTCCGATGCCGATATGCGCAAGATCCGCTATGAAAACGCCTGCCGTTTGCTGCACCTGGACCCGACCAAGTTGGGCAAGGTAGGTGCCTGATGAAACTGGCGCGATGTGAATACTTGGGCACGGGCATTTTTTGGGCTGTTGTCGATGTCGCCCAAGACCAGGTAACGCCAATTTCCGGTGAGTTCAACGACTGGGCGCCAGCCGTGGCGGCCGGTCGCGGAATCAGCTCGGTGCGTCTCTCGGGTTCTTCCCTGCCGTTATCAAAAGTACGCCTGCTGCCACCGATTGAACCCGTCAATCGAGTGGTCGTGGCGGGTGCCAACTACGCCAAGCACCTGGTGGAATTCGGCTTGAGTGCGCCGGCGCAGCCCGTCGCCTTTCTCAAGGCCTATGGGGCATTGATTGGTGCGAATGACCCGATTCGCTTTCCGCCGTTGACGGAGGAGCTGGATCACGAAGTGGAACTGGTCGTCGTCATCGGCACGCCCGAGATCGATCTGGAAAACCCGTTGGCTTGCGTACTCGGCTACACCGTCGGCAACGACGTCAGTGCGCGCGATCTGCAACGCAGTGGGCCTGCGGGTATCGGCATGGACTTGTTCGCGGCCAAAAGCCAGGACCAGACCACGGGCCTTGGACCCTGGATCGTCACCAAGGACGAGTTCCCGGCAGGTTCACCACGGCTGCGCCTGACCTTGAAAGTGAATGGCGAAGTGCGCCAGGACGGCTCCACCGGTGAAATGACCTGGGATGTCGGGCAACTGATCCGCTTCGTGCAACAGCGTTCGAGTTTTGCCGCCGGCGATGTGTTGTTTACGGGGTCTCCAGCGGGGGTGGGAATGGGTACCGGTCTGTTCCTCAAGGAGGGCGATGTCGTCGAAGCCAGCGTTGAGGGTATTGGCACGTTGCGCAATGTGGTCAGCAAAAAGAACCGAGCCTAAAAGAGAGCCGAACATGAGCGCTAATCAAGAAAAAGTAGTCGTCGTCGGTGCCGGCCTGATGGGTACCGGCATTGCACATGCGTTCGCCAGCTCCGGGTTTAGTACGTTGCTGGTGGACACCAACACTGCGGCACTGGCGCAGGCCAGGGCGAGTATCGAGAAGATCCTTGCCGATGGCGTGCGCCTGGGCAAGGTCAGCGAGCAGCAAGCACAGCAATCGCTGGCGAATCTGCTCACCTGTGGCGACTTGAGTGAAGCCGCCATCGGCGCCAACGTGCTGATCGAGACGGTTTCGGAGCAGTTGGCAATCAAGAAGGCGGTCATTGGCCTAGCGGCACCGTTACTGGCGGATGACGCCATCATCGCCACCAACACTTCGGCCCTCAGTGTCACCGAGATTGCGGCGTCGGTGGACTGTGCCGATCGCGTAGTCGGCATGCACTTCTTCAATCCGGTGCACAAGATGAAGCTGGTGGAGCTGGTGCGCGGCCTCGCGACCAGTGATGAAGTGGTCGCGCGTACCCGCACTCTCTGCGAGCAAATCGGCAAGACCTCGATCGTCGTCAATGAATCGCCGGGACTGACCACCAGCCGTATGTCGGCGTTGTTGGGTAACGAGGCGATGTGGATGCTGCAGGAAGGCACCGCGACCGCTGAAGACATCGACACCGCACTGCGCCTTGGCTTCAACCACCCGATGGGACCGCTGGAACTGGGTGACCTGACCGGTTGGGATACTCGGTTGTCGGTGCTGCGCTACCTGCACCAGACCCTTGGTGAAAAGTTTCGACCTTGCCCGCTGATTATCAAGATGGTTGCGGCCGGCCGGTTGGGGCGCAAATCCGGGCATGGCGTTTACCGCTATGAAGAAGGCAAGCAAGTGCCGGGCTCGGGGCTCAAGGCCAGTGCGCTATGAAAAACGATAAGAAAGACATCGTCATTGTTGATGCGGTGCGCACGCCGGTGGGCAAGTTTCGCGGCAGCCTTGCCGGCGTGCGTGCGGACCACCTCGGGTCACTGGTGATCAGTCGTCTGCTGGAGCGCGTCGACGTATCGCCGGCCTCTGTGGACGACGTGATCTTTGGCTGCGTAACGCAAATTGGCGAGCAGTCTGCCAACATTGCCCGGACGGCGTTGTTGGGGGCCGGTTGGCCGGTCACCGTTGCGGGGCTGACAATCGACCGTAAATGCGGCTCGGGTGAAGTGGCTGTACACATGGCCGCCGGAGCAATCGCCGCTGGCGCCGCCGACATCGTGGTGGCGGGCGGCGCGGAAAACATGAGCCGTGTGCCCATGGGCAGCAACCGTGAAATCCATGGGCAAGCATTCGGCTGGATGGCCGCGCAACGCTATGAATTGACCAGTCAAGGTGAGGCGGCCGAGCGAATCGCCGACAAATGGGGGCTCAGTCGCGAGGCTCTGGATGACTTCGCGTTTGCCAGTCACCAGCGCGCAGCGGCGGCTTGCGATGCAGGTTATTTTGAGAATGAAATCGTTCCAGTGGCGGTCGAGCGGCTGCGTGAACTGGAGTTGACGGAGCCTGCCAACACGCTGCTTCGCGACGAAACCATTCGCCGTGATACCTCGCGGGAAAAACTCTCGACACTGAAAACCAGCTTTCGCCCGGATACCGGGCGCATCACAGCTGGCAACTCGTCGCAGATCTCCGACGGGGCAGCGGCATTGCTATTGATGAGTGGCGAAACCGCGGAAAACCTGGGGCTGCGGGCGAGGGCGCGCGTCGTTGCCTTCACCACCGTGGGCTCCGATCCGACATTGATGCTGACCGGGCCCATTGAGGCGACCCGCAAGGTCTTGGCCAAGGCCGGGCTGAGTATCGATGACATCGACCTGTTCGAAGTCAATGAAGCCTTTGCGTCGGTGCCGCTGGCCTGGATGGCGGAGACCGGCGTGCCGCACAGCAAGTTGAACGTCAATGGTGGCGCCATCGCGCTTGGTCATCCATTGGGGGCGAGCGGGGCACGGCTGATGACGACCTTGCTTAATGAGCTCGAGCGCCGCGGCGGGCGTTATGGCTTGCAAGCCATTTGCTGCGCCGGCGGGATGGGCACGGCCACGATCATTGAGCGGCTCGATTGAGATGGCGCGCTTACCGCTGATACCTCTTGAAGCCATGCCGGCTGCGTTGCAAGACGCGGTCGAGCGTGGCCAGCGCAACCGCATGCTCAGTTCCACTACGCCGGTGCAGGTCTGGGCACACCGTCCGCCAGTGGCGCTGGCCTGGCTCGGCTTGATGGAAAGCCTGCACACCGACAGTTTGCTCGATGAGCGTTTGCGCGAATTGGTGCGGCTGAAGATCGCCAGCATCACCACCTGCCAGGCCTGCCAACTGGCGCGAAAATCCGACACCGTGACCGAGCAGGACATCGCCTGCATGGCGACCGACAGTGAGCATTTCACGCCGGCCGAACGGGCGGCGCTGCACTATGCCGAAGCATTTGCGAGCGATTACCTGGCCATCGACGACGAGTATTTCTCCCGCCTCGCGGCGTTTTTCTCCACTGAACAAGTGGTGGAGCTGGGACTGTACTGCGCGCTGATGCTGGCGGGTGGTCGCATGACGCTGGTGCAGCAAGCCTATTGAACCTGGCCTGTTGTCGGAGAAGTTGATCTAACTTCAAATAAGTGTCAAGTATTGTGCAGATCATGCCTATCATCAGGCAATCATTCGGGCCTTTCGTCAGGCTCACACCAAAAATAATGACAATAAAGGCGGAGACGATCATGTCCACAGCGGAACAGAGCGACCTGGCCAAGGTCTTTACCGACGTAGCCAGTAATTATCGCGGCACCAGTGACATCGACCTGCACGCGACCTACCGCGAAATGCGCGCCAATTCCCCCGTTCTTCAGGACAATTTCATGGCTCGCCTGGGCGTGCCTTCGATTGCCGGGCTGGATGCCAATCGACCGACGTTCACGCTGTTCAAGTACGACGATGTCATGGCTGTGATGCGTGATGCCAGCACCTTCACCAGCGGTTTTATCGCCGAGGGGTTGGGGGCGTTTTTCGATGGCTTGATCCTTACTGCCATGGACGGTGACGCCCACAAGAACATCCGCAGCCTGTTGCAACCGGTGTTTATGCCGGAGACAGTCAATCGCTGGAAAGAAACCCGGATCGACCGGGTGATTCGCGAGGAATACATCCAGCCGATGGTGCCGGCCAAGGGCGCCGACCTGATGGACTTTGCCCTGTATTTCCCTATCCGGGTGATCTATTCGCTGATCGGTTTCCCTGAAGACCGTCCCGAACAGATCGAGCAATACGCGGCGTGGGCACTGGCGATCCTGGCGGGGCCGCAGGTCGATCCGGAAAAGGCCGCCGCTGCCCGTGGCGCTGCCATGCAGGCCGCGCAGGCCTTGTACGATGTGGTCAAGGACGTGGTGACCGACCGCCGGGCCACAGACGCCTCAGGGGATGACTTGATCAGCCGGTTGATTCGCGTCGAGTACCAGGGGCGTTCCCTGGACGATCATGAAATCGCCACCTTTGTGCGTTCGCTGTTGCCGGCGGCCAGTGAAACCACCACTCGCACCTTTGGCACCTTGATGTCGTTGCTGCTGCAGAATCCCGATGTGCTGGAGCGGGTGCGCAACGATCGCAGCCTGGTGAACAAGGCGATTGATGAGGCGGTGCGCTTTGAGCCCGTGGCGACATTCAAGGTGCGCCAGGCGGCCAAGGATCTGGAGATTCGCGGGGTGCCGATCCCAAAAGGGGCGATGGTGCAATGCATCGTGACGTCCGCCAACCGCGATGAAGATGCGTTCGAAAACGCCGACAAATTCGACATCGACCGCAAGCCTAAGCCGTCGTTTGGCTTCGGCTTTGGCCCTCACATGTGTATCGGTCAGTTCGTCGCCAAAACCGAGATCAACTGCGCGCTGAATGCGATCCTCGACTTGATGCCCAATATTCGACTCGATCCGAGCAAACCGGGGCCCCAGATCGTCGGCGCTCAGCTGCGTGGCCCGCACTACCTGCATGTGCTGTGGGACTGAACAGCGTCGTAATTCCCCTCTGAAAGCCTCTTATTAGCCCGCGACAGGTCTGGTACCTGTCGCGGGCTAGCACGTTATCGTCCTGCTTTTGTTCCTCGCGCCTGAATTAATATGAACACAAACAAAAAATGTGTTTAATAAAATAAAGATGTGCTCTATGATTCAGGCACAACAACAAGCCCGAATGCGAAGGGGAAAACAATGAAAGTTGAAGATCTGATTCTCGTCAGTGTCGATGACCACGCGATCGAGCCGCCAAATGCCTTTGCTCGTCACATGCCTGCACGCTTCAAGGGGCGTGAGCCGCACGTGGTCAAGAAAGGTGACCGCGATGTCTGGGTGTTCGAAGAGCAAGCCACTGGCTACATGGGCCTCAACTCCGTGGTGGGTCGTCCGAAAGAGGAATACGGCATGGAGCCGTTGGGCTACGACCAGATGCGTCGTGGCACCTGGAACATCAAGGACCGCGTCGACGACATGAACGCCAACGGCGTGCTCGGTTCATTGTGCTTTCCGACCTTTCCTGGCTTTGCCGGGCAACGTTTCCAGGTGCATGCCGATCGCGAGGTATCGATGGCCGCGATCCAGGCCTACAACGACTGGCATTTGCACGATTGGTGCAATGCGGCGCCAGGTCGCTTCATTCCGCTGATGATCGTGCCGTGGTGGGACATGAAAGCCGCGGCGGCCGAAGTCGAGCGTCTAGCCAAACAGGGCGTGCACGCGTTGTCGCTGTCGGATAACCCGGCCATTCACGGTTACCCGTCGATCCACAGCGATTACTGGGACCCGTTGTGGAAAGCCTGCAGCGATAACAAGGTCGTGATCTGCTGCCATATCGGTACCGGTGTAAAAGCCAACCACGCCTCCGATATGTCGCCTATCGACGCCTGGATTACTTCCATGCCGATTTCCATCGCCAACTCTGCGGCCGACTGGATCTGGGCGCCGATGTGGAAGAAATTCCCGGACCTGCGCATGGCGCTTTCCGAGGGCGGCATCGGCTGGATTCCTTATCTGCTGGAGCGCGCTGACTTCACCCACCGTCACCACAACGCGTGGACCAACTCCAACTTCGGCGGGAAGATGCCCAGCGACATCTTCAACAAGCACTTCATCACCTGCTTCATCGAAGACAATTTCGGGCTGAAGAACCTCGACTACCTGAACGCCGAGATGGTGACCTGGGAAAGCGATTACCCACACTCCGACTGCACCTGGCCGAACTCGCCGGAAACAGCGTGGGAAGGGTTGAAGCACTTGCCCAAAGAGATGATCGACAAGGTCACGCACTTGAACGCGATGCGCGAGTTTTCCTTTGATCCGTTCTCCATCCACGGTCGGGAAAATTGCACCGTCGGCGCCCTGCGCGCTCAGGCGACACACGTCAGCATCGAACCGGCCCTGGGCCTGGGCGGCGCCGACCATGGTCGTCACGACAACAAACCGGTTACCTCCGGCGACATCAACGCGATGTTCGCCCAGGCCGACGCGCAAACCGCGTTGTAAGTTGCCGCTGTTCTCTGCAGTCGTCGGCCAACGGCGACTGCGGGGGGCGGTTGCCGTTCTGTGGTCGCTTCATTCGAAGCGATTGCGCCTGTGTTCAGCGTTAGAGAGCGCATATGGCCATCAGTCAATTTACCTACAGCAATATCCCTGCCGAGGCACAAGCGCTTCGCGCACAAGTGCGTGAGTTTATCCAGGCTAATCTGGCCGATTACCCGCCCAGCTTGAGCGCACAGTCCTGGATGGGGTTCGACGCCGAATTCAGCAGGAAACTCGGTGCCCAGGGTTGGGTTGGCATGGCATTGCCCAAAGCCTACGGCGGGTCGGAGGCGGGCCCCTTTGCGCGCTATGTGATTATTGAAGAATTGCTGGCTGCCGACGCACCGGTATCGGCCCACTGGATCGCTGACCGCCAAAGCGGGCCGCTGATCAATCGCTTCGGGACCGAAGCGCAAAAGCAGCATTACCTGCCAGCTATTTGCCGCGGTGAAAGTTATTTCTGCATCGGCATGAGCGAGCCCAACTCCGGCTCGGACCTGGCCTCGATCAAAAGTAATGCCGTGCGTGAGGGTGACAGCTGGCTGCTCAATGGCCAGAAAGTCTGGACTACTAACGCACACCATTCGAACTACATGATTGCCCTGGTGCGCACCGGTGAAAAACCGGCAGCCCGGCATGATGGGATGTCGCAGTTCATTGTCGACCTCAGCTTGCCCGGCATCACCATCCGTCCCATCCGCGACCTGGCCGGTGGCGAGCACTTCAACGAAGTTTTTTTCGACAATGTGCGGTTACCCGCCGACGCCTTGGTCGGTACCGAAGGCAAAGGCTGGGATCAGGTCACCGCCGAACTGGCGTTCGAGCGCAGCGGGCCTGAGCGGTTCCTCAGTTGCATGGCGTTGCTCAAGACCCTGATTGACGCGGTGGGCAAATCTCCCGATGCGTTGCAGGCGCGGGAAATCGGACGCCTTTCGGCCAAGTTGCTGACGCTGCGCAATATGTCGTTGTCCGTCACGGCGCAATTGGCGGCGGGTGAACATCCGGCCTGGGCGGCTTCCTGCGTCAAGGATCTGGGCAATGCCTTTGAGCAAGAGATTCCCGAAGTTGCCCAACTGCTGCTGGAGACCGAGCCACGCCAGGACGGAGGCAGCGAGCATGCTCGCGTGCTGGCCTACCTGACGCAAATGGCGCCCTCATTCTCACTGCGCGGGGGCACCCGCGAAATTCTGCGCGGCATCATTGCCCGCGGTATGGGGTTGCGATAATGCGCGAGATATTTGAAACGACGATTGAACGTCTGTTCGCCGATCTGGCGACACCGGCTTATGTGATGGGCTGTGAGGGCGGTGAATGGCCGGCCGATTTATGGGCTGCGCTGGATGAATCGGGCTTTACCCTGGCCGGTGTATCCGAGGCACTTGGAGGCGCCGAGGCTAGCTGGGCCGACATGTATGTCCTGGTCCGTGCTGCCGGACGTTATTCAGTGCCGGCGCCCGTGGGCGAAGCGCTGTTGGCCAACTGGTTGTTGAGCAAGGCAGGGCTGGAGGGGCGGGAAGGTGCATTGAGCGTGGCGGCCCGTGCCGATCTGCTGCTCGATGGTGAGCGTGTGTACGGCTCGGCGTACGCGGTGCCTTGGGGGCGCAATGTCGACGCATTGGTCGCCATCGCCCGTTCGGCTACCGGTGTCCCAAGTGTTGTATTGCTGGCGCGCAGCACGGCCAGTGAACTGACGTTGAGTCTCAATGTGGCTGGCGAACCGCGTGATGACCTGGGTTTCACCAGCGCCCAGGTATTGGCGCAAGCGCCGTTGCCCAACGGGTTCGACGCCAATGTCCTGGAGCTGGGCGGCGCGATGCTGCGCGCGGCGCAGTCCGCCGGGGCATTGCATGCGCTATTGGACATGACGGCCAACTATGCCGGTGAGCGCAAGCAGTTCGGTAAAGCGATCGGCTCGTTCCAGGCCATTCAGCAGCAACTGGCGGTCTTTGCCGAGCAGGCTGCCGCCGCCGGTATTGCTGCTGAAGCAGCCTTTGCGGAGTCCCGTGACGGCCTGGCAGCAATGACCATTGCCGCAGCAAAAATCAGCACTGCGGAAGCCGCCAGCGCGGGCGCCGGCATTGCCCATTCGGTGCATGGCGCCATCGGTTTTACCGAGGAATACCCACTGCATTTGCTCACCCGCCGGTTGTGGGCCTGGCGCAGCGAGTTCGGCTCGGCCAGCCTGTGGAGCCAACGCCTGGGCACGATGATCTGTCAGGGTGGCAGCGAGCAATACTGGCCGTTGCTGACCCATCATGGCCAGCAACCTTTAACCACTTTTGCGAGTAATTCGGCATGAGCCCGTTTCTTCAGATTGAGCGCGAGGGCGGCATCGTCACGGTGCGCATGAACCACCCGGACACGCGCAATGCCCTGACCACGCCCGAGCAGATCCAGGAATTTGTCGACCTCTGCGCTGAACTGCGTCGCGACCGTTCGGTGCGGGTCATGGTGCTGACCGGCAATGGCAGTGCGTTCTGTGCCGGTGGCAACGTCAAGGATATGCATGAGCGCGGCGGTATCTTTGCCGGCTCGCCTTATGAACTGCGCAATACCTATCGAGATGGCATCCAGCGAATTCCGCTGGCGATTTATGAGTTGGATATTCCGGTGATTGCCGCGGTAAACGGGCCGGCGATTGGCGCCGGTCTGGATCTGGCGTGCATGTGCGACATCCGTCTGGCGGCGCCCAAGGCGATTTTTGCAGAAAGTTTTGTCCGCCTGGGCATCGTTCCGGGTGACGGCGGCGCCTGGTTGTTGCCACGCATCATCGGCATCCCGAAGGCCAGCCTGATGGCGTTTACCGGTGATGCAATCGATGCGGCCAAAGCGCTGGAGTGGGGCCTGGTGGAGCAGGTGTGCACCCACGAAACGCTGCAGTCGGAGGCGCAAGCGCTGGCGCGCAGAATTGCCAGCAATCCGGGACACGCTTTACGCCTGACCAAGCGTTTGTTGCGTGAGGGGCAGCACATGCGTCTGGACTCATTGCTGGAGTTGTCTGCTGCGTACCAGGCACTGGCCCATCACACCGAAGACCATCAAGAGGCAGTGGCTGCATTTGTCGACAAGCGCGATCCCATCTACCAGGACCGCTGATTTCCCATTGCCAACAACAAGAATCGATCTGGAGTAAGCAAGATGCGCGGCGTATTTCGAGAAGACCACAACATGTTCCGTGATCAGGCCCGCCGTTTCGTCGACCGCGAAATCGTGCCCTACCTGCATGAGTGGGAAAAAAGCGGCATCGTACCCAAGGAGGTCTGGCTCAAGGCCGGTGAGAATGGCTTGTTGTGCTCGACCGTGCCGGAAGAATACGGCGGACCGGGCGGCGACTTCGGCCATTCGGCCGTTATGATCGAAGAGTTGGCTCGCGCCAATGCCACCGCAGTGGGGTTCACCACCCACTCGGAAATCGTCACACCTTACATCGTTGCCTATGGCAGCGAAGAGCAGAAGCAGCAATGGTTGCCGCGCATGGTCAGTGGTGAGTTGATCGGCGTGATTGCCATGAGCGAACCGGGCATCGGTAGTGATCTGCGGGCCATGCGTACGTCGGCGCGGCGCGACGGCGATGATTACATCGTCAACGGCCAGAAGACCTTTATCACCAACGGCGGCAATGCCGGTCTGGTGGTCACTGCGACCAAGATCGACCCGGCGGCCAAAGAGTTGACCTTGATCTGCGTCGAAGAGTCTCGTGCCGGTTTCGCCAAGGGGCGCCTGCTGGAAAAAATCGGCCTGAAAGGTCAGGACACCGCTGAACTATTTTTTGATGAGGTACGGGTGCCGGTTGGCAATCGGTTGGGCGAGGAGGGCATGGGGTTCAAATACCTGACCCATCAACTGGCCTGGGAACGCTTGATCATCGCGATTCGCGCCGCTCAATCGATCGACACGCTGCTGGAAGAAACCATCGGCTACACCCGCGAGCGCAAAGTCTTTGGCAAACCGGTGCTCGACTTCCAGAACACCCGCTTCAAACTGGCGGAAGCCAAGGCCCAGGCCACCATGTTGCGGGTGTTTGTCGACGATTGCCTGGCCAAGGTGATGCGCGGTGAGCTGACCCCGGAAATCGCCGCGATGGCCAAGCTGCTGGGTTCGGAAATGCAGGGCAAGTTGCTCGACGAGTTCCTGCAATTGCATGGCGGCTACGGTTTCATGAGCGAATACAAGATCAGCCGCGCCTGGGTCGATGCCCGAGTCGCCCGTATTTATGGCGGCACTTCGGAAATCATGAAAGAAATTATCGGCCGTACCCTTTGAATGACCAACGTGTGAGGCAGCCAGATGAGTAACGCCCTTTACGACATTCCCTTGACGCAGATCGATGGCAGCGCCGCCAGCCTTGGCGACTACCGGGGCAAAGTCCTTCTGGTGGTCAACGTCGCTTCCAAGTGCGGCCTGACCCCACAATACGAAGGGCTGGAAAAACTGTACCAAGGCAAAAAATCCCAAGGCCTCGAAGTGTTGGGTTTTCCGGCGAATAACTTCAGGGAGCAGGAGCCGGGTAGCGACGCAGAAATCGTCGAGTTCTGTTCGACGACCTACGACGTTCACTTTCCGTTGTTCTCGAAGATTTCGGTGGTGGGCGCCGACCGGCACGCGCTGTACAGCGAACTGACGACCTCGCAGCCTGAGGCAATCGGGGACGGTCCGTTTCGTGAGCGCTTGAAGGGCTATGGCATCGAGTCTGTCAACACGTCCGACGTGCTGTGGAACTTCGAGAAGTTTTTGATCGATCGTCAGGGCAAGGTCGTCGCGCGTTTCGCGCCGGACGTTGCGGCCGAGGATCCACGGCTGCTGGCTGCCCTGGATACGCAGTTGGCCAAAGAGGCGTAAAGCGGTGCAGACAGTCGATACGGTGAATGCACTACGCGCCTTGGTAAACCGTGCGCGCAGTGAAAACAAGAAGGTCGCCCTGGTGGCGACCATGGGCAATTTGCATGAGGGGCATATTGCCCTGGTCCATTGGGCGAAGCAGCGGGCTGACTATGTGGTCGCCAGTATCTTCGTCAATCCCCTGCAGTTTGGCGCCAATGAGGACCTTGCCAGTTACCCTCGAACGCCGGAAGCGGATCGGGAGAAACTGGTCGGCGCAGGCTGCGACGTGCTGTTTGCACCCACGGTGGAGCAGGTTTATCCGGACGGTATGCACAGTCAGACGCTCGTCAGTGTACCGAAGGTCTCTGAAGGCCTTTGTGGCGCGGCGCGGCCAGGTCACTTTGACGGCATGGCAACGGTCGTCATCAAGTTGCTGAACATTGTGCAGCCCCACGTGGCGGTGTTCGGGCAAAAGGATTATCAGCAACTGGCGGTCATTCGAACGATGGTTCGGGATCTCAACATGACGGTCGACATCGTCGCTGCACCGACGATCCGGGCCGCGGATGGCTTGGCATTGTCGTCGCGTAACGGCTACCTGACGGATCGCGAGCGGGCAGTAGCCCCGGTGCTTTATGCGTGCCTCCAGCAAATGGCGGCGTCAATCCGCAATGAGCGGCGTGTGGATGAGCGCGAGCTGATCGAGTGTCATCAACGTATCAGCGACGCCGGATTCCAACTGGAATACTTCGAAGTCAGGAATGCTCAGAACCTGCAGCCGGTGACGGGCATCGATACCCATTTTGTGATTCTGGTGGCGGCGCGCCTCGGGAAAACGCGGCTCATCGATAACCTGACCCTGGATCTTCGCCAGAGTGAATGAATCAACCATCAACGGCCAGTATTGGCGGCGACTCATGCAGTCCCTGCCAGTCGGGGCAGCGCAACGATCACCCGAGGAAAAATACCCATGAGCCTTCATCGAGCGTTCGCTGCCCTTTGCCTGTGTTTTTTCTCCGTGGCCGGCTTTGCCCAACAGGCACCTGCGGATGCCTATGGTGCCGACACGGAACATGCCAAGGCGTTGCTGGTAAAAGCTGTGGCCGAATACAAGGCTAAGGGCGATGCGGCGCTTGCCGAGTTCAGCCGGCAAGGCGCCTACGTCGATGGTGAGCTGTACATTTACGTGGTGGACACTGCCGGTGTGATGCTGGCCAGCGGCGGTCCTTCCGTTTCACTGGTCGGTAAATCGGTTATCGGCTTTCTGGACGACGACCTCAAGGCGATGTTCCAGCACGCCATTTCGCAACCGGACGACGGTGTCGTACGCAGCGCCGAATACCGCTGGTGGAACTGGCAGCACGCCAAGGTCGAGCGCAAGCGTGTGTTCTATCAACGCGTGAATGATCGGATCATTTCGGTGGGTTACTACATGCCACGGTCCAGCCCGGAACAGGCGCAACAGTTGCTGCGCGAGATTTCGGGGCACGTTGCCAGTGACGCAAATATCACCTTCGGGCAGATCAACCAGCACGACAAACAGTTCACCCAGGAGGATCTGTATGCCTTTGTGGTGGACTTGAAAACCCAACGGTTTGTCGCTCATGGTTTTTCACCGCGCTTGATCGGTACCGATTTCAAGTCGCTGCGTTCGGTCGACGGCAAGCCTATTGGCGAGGACATCCTCAAGCAAATGAGCACCCATGAGAAAGGCGAAATTGCTTACCAGTGGCGCAATCCCATCACCGGGCAGAACGAATTCAAGCTGACTTTCTTGCAACGGGTGAACGGCTACGTCGTCGCGGTAGGCTGCTATGCAATCAAGTAATCAAGACCGGGGCCACGGTAAGGAGTACGTGCATGACTGATTTGGTATTGCTGCATGGTGGCAATCACGGCTCGTGGTGCTGGGGGCCTTTTGTGGATGCATTGAGCCAGCAACCCGGAGGCTTCGAGCGTGTGATCACCCTGGATATGCCCGGGTGCGGCAAGAAGCGCGGTCGGGATGTTGTATCCCTGCGATTGGATGACGTGGTCGAGGAACTGAATCAGGATTTGCGTGTGCTTGGGGTGAGCCAGGCTGTCTTGCTCGGGCACTCCATCGCCGGGGCCGTCCTGCCGAGGATGGTGCTCGCCGCTCCGCAATTGTTTTCGCACCTGGTGTTCCTGGCTTGCGCGTTGCCTGATGAAGGCCAGTCCATCCTGCAGATGCTCGGTTCAACCCTGCACGGCGAGAGTCCTGACCACGTTGGCTGGCCGCTAGACCCTGTGCATTCAACCCCACAGGCGATGGCCGTGGCCATGTTCGGTCAGGACCTGAGTCCGCCAACCCTGGAATGGTTGTTAGGCGAAGTCAGCCAGGACACGACGCCACTCTGCGTCGCAACAGAGTCGATCAGCCGCGAGGGATACGCTGGAATGATTCCCGCGAGCTACATCATCACGCAGCGCGACAACATCCTGCCCGTCGACTGGCAGCGCCGTTTTGCGCAACGTGCCGGTGCAGGGGAGGTGATCGAGATCGACACGGCCCACGAGCCATTCGTATCGCATCCGCAGCTTCTGGCGGAAGTCGTACGGGGTTTCGAGCGGGCTCGGTGATGGGCGATATCAGCGTTTCAAGTCAGGGCAATGGCAAGGCTATCGGCAGCCATTGGTTGATTCTGTCCATCGTCGGCTTCAATTTTATCTCTTATGTGTGCAGCGGCTTGCCGTTGGCGGTGTTGCCCGGCTTCGTCCTCAAGGACCTTGGGCTGACTTCGGTATTGGCCGGTGTGGTCATCAGTTCGCAGTACCTGGCGACGCTTCTGGCCCGTCCCTTGGCGGGCACCGTGGCTGATCGCCTGGGCGCCAAATTCGCGGTTGTATGCGGGTTGAGTGGATTGATGCTGAGCGGCACACTGACGGTGGCCGCCATTGTCCTGCACACACAGTCCTGGTTGACCCTGACGCTATTACTGCTGGGCAGGCTGGTATTGGGGGCGTCCACGGCCATGATCTCCACGCCTTGTTGCACCTGGGCCATAGGCTTGTGTGGTTCATCCCGATCAGCACAGGTCATGTCGTGGAACGGAATAGCGGCTTACGGCGGTACGGCGGTTGGTGCGCCTTCGGGCGTGCTGCTGCGCAATTCGCTGGGTCTGTTCAGTGTGGGGCTGTGCACCGTTTTGCTTGGTCTGGTGTTTCTGCTTGTGGCGCTGGGTAAGCGCCCTGCACCCATTGTTGCAGGTGCCAGGCTGGCGTTTCATCGCGTGCTGTTCACGGTCATGCCCAATGGCTTAGTGCTGGTATGCAGTTCGGTGGGCTTCGGCGGCCTGACGGCATTCGTGGCGCTGTATTTCGATAGCCAGGGTTGGGATCACGCCGCTTATTGCTTAAGTGGTTTTGGCGTGGGCTTTATCTTTGCTCGATTGACCTCGCCTGGATTATTGCAGCGATTCAGGGGCTACAAGGTGGTGGCCGGCTGCCTGCTTGTGCAGACCCTGGGTATGCTGCTGATATGGCTTGCACCGTCGCCTGCGCTAGCCATTGCCGGCGGGGCGTTGACCGGGATAGGGGTATCATGGGTCTATCCGGGGCTAGGCGTTGAAACATTGGCGAGCACTCCGGCCGCGAACCGTAATTCGGCGCTCAGTGCCCTTTCATTATTTTTCGATACTGCAGTGGGGGTGGCCGGTCCGGTAATGGGCCTGGTTGCCTCAGGTTTCGGCTTTGCTTCGATATTTCTTTGTGCTGCAGTGATGTCAGCAGGCGGGTTTCTAGTGGTGCTCTGCCTATGTTGACGGAAGGGCCGTATGCGGCGACGAGCCTTTCTTCGCTGAAACCCAGCGCCGTACTCCACAATCCGGCCATACCCTCCAGGTAACGATTACCCTAGTTGTCGATGACATAAACACCGTCGCCGCGCTCGATAATCAGTGGCCCTTTCTCCTGGTGTGCACGCGCATCGGTGTAGGAGTGGAGGTGAAAATCGATATCGTTTTGGGCCCACGATTCTGTCGAGTGCGGCATGCACGGATCCTTTACAAACGGTAAGTGAGAAAGCAGTCAGTCGTCCAGTTCGAGCACCTTGGCCAACTCAACGTAGTCCAGGCTCCACAAGGTGCCACCGCCCAATTTCTGGTTATGCATGGAGCGGAAACCGGTCAGTTGCTGCCCGCGTTTGCTGAGGGTTCGGGCCATTTCCAGCGGAACGGCGAACGGGTAGGCCTCTTCAGGTACCAGCCAGCCGGGGCAGAAGGCCAGGGCCAGTGCGCGGCGTGGACGATCCGAGACGTTAGCGCCGCCACCGTGGACCATTTTTCCGGAGTAAAGAATAGCGTCGCCTTTTTCCATGACGGCTGGAATGGTCGGTGTGCTGTCGATACGCTCGCGATCATTGAAATCAGGCCAGGCATGGCTGCCCGGGATGATGCGCGTGGCACCCATTTCTTCGGTGTATTCCGACAGTGCCACCAAACAGTTGCACATCACCTCTGGTCCAGCTGGGCCGAGGTTGCGAAACACCGGGTAGTTTTCCAGATCGCGGTGCAGGAACTGCTGTTTCTCGCCAGGCTGGATTTCGATGATTTGCGCAGCGTTCATCCAATACGCATCGCTGGTCTCCAGCATCAGTGTGTCGACATACGACAGCATGATTTCGTGGTCCAGCATCTCTTCGCGAAAGGTCTTGCTGCGGCGAATCAGTTGGGTAATTCGCTTGGTTTTCTTGCCGGCGAATTCCTTCATCCATTCCGGGCCTTCGTAGCCTGCGGCCCAAGTGGAGACAATCGGGTCCATGTCGGCATTGAATCGCTCGACCTGCGCTTTGAACAGCCCCTTGATAATCACGCCGCCGTCTTCGTCGATGATGCGCTTGACTATCTCAGGTGCTGTGCCAGCGGGTACTTCTCTGATTTTTGCAGGGGCTTGGATTTCAGTCGCGAGCATGATGTTCTCCGGTCGGTAGAAACTGTGTGTGCTCCTGGAGTCCCGCGGAGCATGACCAGATCATAGGTAGCGCCGTCTGCGGCCAACAGGTGGCTGCCGGCCAAATTTGCGCACTTCAGCGGCCAGTCGTGCGCTTGGCTTTCAACCACAGAAGTTTGGCCACCATGCACCTGTGCATCCACGGCGTTGCGATTCACCATCTCCCCCCAGTGGCCGAATTTACGGCAGGTAATTGATTGGCAGGAGACCCTCATGCGTGCAGATATCAGCTTTAAGACAACCGATGGCCTGACGCTCAAGGGCTGGCTCTTTACTCCACAGAACGGGGCCGACTCGCATCCGGCGATTGTCATGGCGCACGGCTTTACGGCGGTGAAGGAACAATACCTGGACCGCTATGCCGAGACGTTTGCCCGACAAGGTTTTGCGGTGCTGGTTTACGACAACCGCAACTTCGGCGCCAGCGAAGGACTGCCTCGCCAGGAGGCCGATCCGTTGTTGCAGGTTCGCGACTACCGCGATGCGATTACGTATGTCAGCAGCCTCGAGAACATTGACGCTTCGCGGATCGGTATCTGGGGCTCAAGCTATAGCGGCGGCCATGTACTGCAAGTGGCAGCCTTCGACCGTCGGGTCAAGTGCGTGTCCGCCCAGGTGCCGGCCATCAGTGGCTCCGCCGATGTACGCATGGCCGTACGTCCGGACCTGATGCCTGGGCTGGTGGAAGCGTTCGAGGCGGACCGCGCGGCGCGTTATGCCGGTGATCATCCGCTACTGATGGAAGTGGTCAATGAAGACCCGAAGTCTGACTGCGCATTGCCAGGCCAGGATTCCTACGACTACTTCATCGACAGCCACCACAGCGTGGCACCGGCCTGGCGCAATGAGGTCACGCTCAAGAGTATCGAATTGCTCAACGAGTACGAACCGGCTTACGCGATTGACCGTATCAGCCCCACACCCTTGCAGATCATCGTCGCCCAGAAAGACACCGTCACTGTTCCCGACCTCGCGCTCAAGGCCTATGAGCGTGCGTTGCAGCCCAAGCATCTGGTGCTGCTCGACTGCGGTCATTTCGACCCTTACCTGAGCGAATTCGAAGCCTCAAGCTCAGCCGCCGTCGAATGGTTCAAACGTCACCTCTGATCAAGCCTACTGCCTTTGAAGGAAACACCTATGTCCGCTGCAAAATGGCCAGAAGCCCACAGCCAATCCAAAGCCCTGTATGACCGCGCCAGTCAGGTCATGCCGGGTGGTATCACTCGAATCCTTCCGTGGCAGGAGCCTTTCCCGGTCTACGCCGGAAGTGGTTCGGGGGCTTATGTCACCGATGTCGACGGCACGCGTCGGCTGGACCTGCTGAACAACTTTGCTTCGCTGATCCACGGTCATGCTCACCCGGCGATTGTCGCGGCGATCCAGGAGCAGGTGACCAAGGGCACCGCTTTCACGCTGCCGACTGAGCCGGAAGTCGCACTGGCCGAAACCATCTGCGCCCGCGCCGAAGGCTTCGAGTGGATTCGCTTCTCCAACTCCGGTTCCGAAGCGGTGATGTGCGCCATCAAGGCGGCTCGCGCAATTACCGGACGGTCTAAAATCGTCAAGGCTGAAGGGGTTTACCACGGCTCTTACGATTACGCCGAAGTCAGCCTCGACTCATCGCCGGAAAACTGGGGTGACGACCCCCAGTCCATCGGCTATTCGAAGGGCACCCCTGAAGGCGTCAAGAGCGACGTCGTGGTCATTCCTTTCAACGATGTAGATGCAGCAGAACGGATCATCCTGGCCAACCGCGATGCCATCGCGGCGATCATCATTGATCCGGCGCCTAGCTACTTCGGTTTTGTGCCAGTGTCTCAGGCTTTCGTTGAAATGATCCGCCGGGTTTCGACCGAAATCGGCGCTGTGTTCATTCTCGATGAAGTCATCACCTTCCGCGTGCACAGCGGCGGGGCGCAAACCCGCTTTAACATCAAGCCGGATCTGACCGTACTGGCGAAAATCATCGGTGGCGGATTCCCGGTCGGCGCGGTGGCGGGCTCGCGCAAGTTCATGCAGGTGTTCGACCACCGCGAGGGCAAACCGCTGTTGCCATGGAGCGGGACCTTCACCGCGAACCCAATCACCATGACGGCCGGAAAAATCGCCTTGGACCTGTATACCCAGGCCGAGTCTGATCGTATGGACGTGCTCGGCGATCGTTTGCGCGCAGGCCTGACCCAGGCGTTTTCCAATGCTGATTACCCGGGCCAGGTGACGGGCTTCTCGTCGATGTTCATGGTGTTTGGTCATCAGCGCGAGGTGCAGGATTACCGCTCCGGTTACTCCAGCAAGGAGGAAATGAAGTGGGTGACCGCGCTGCAACGCAATCTGGTGCTGGAGGGCTATCACATTGCCAAGACCGGCAAGGCTTTCCTCTCGACCGTCATGACCGAAGAGGATGTCGATGGCTTTATTGCGGCCACAGAACGCGCGGCAAAATTGGCGGTTGCACAACGCTGATGGCATAGACAGGTCGCGGGTTTGAAAAAGGGGGGCACCACTCAGTGGATGCCCCCCTTTGTTTCATCGTCGCAGACTCACCTGAAATGCCGTAGCTTACCCAGCGTATGGCGTGCTATCCGGCCGTTCAAAAAAAGGAGGCGCCCATTGGACGCCTACTTTGATCTCTACGGTGAGCGCTTCCATCACTGAGCGGTATAGGCACCGTCAACGGTCAGCAACGAACCGGTCATCCACTGAGCGTCTTCCGAGGCAAGGAATGTCACGGCCTTGGAAACATCCTCCACGTTGCCGATGCGCGGCCAGGGTGTCAGGTTTTCCAGCAGTGTCTTGATCTCAGGGTTGTCCAGTTCCTGGCGAACCATGGCCGTGGCGAGGAACCCCGGGCAAACGGCATTGACGTTGATCTTGTGTTGCGCAAAATCGACGGCCAACTGCCGGGTCAGATTGTTCACGGCGCCTTTGGATGCGCAGTAGGACGCCTCTTGAGCCAGACCGACCAAACCGCCGATGGACGAGATGTTGACGATCTTGCCGCGGGTGCCAGTGTCACTGACCTCCTGTTTCATCATCTGGGTAATCGCGAACTTGCAACCCAACCACGTTCCCTTGGTGTTGACGTTCATGGTCAGGTCGTAATCAGCCTCGGTTTCTTCGACGATGGTCTTGAGCTCTACCGCGACGCCAGCGTTGTTGATCATGATATCCAATCGGCCAAAACGTCTGACGGCTTCCTGAACCAGATTGTCCATGTCGGCGTATTTGGACACATCAGCTTTTACGAAAATCGCCTCACCACCGTTCTGGCAAATCAGGTCGTCGGTGTCGATGTGCAGGTCTTTTTCAAAGCCTTCCGGGCGGGCGCTTTTGGAGAGATCCGAGCACACCAGGTGGGCGCCCTCTGCGGCGAGCGCCAGGGCGATGGCGCGGCCGTTGCCTGAGCTCGAACCGGTCACAATGGCTATTTTATTGTTGAATCGCATTGAATCGCCTCCATCGGCAAAAACTGTCTTCGGGTGAGGGACTGCCCCTCGGTTTTGCAACTACAGGGTCGAGTCTACGAAGCGTTCGAGGGCGAAAACAGGTTCGAAAGGGACAGCCATTGGCAGTCGCTTCATTCACGAAAGTCCTCGAAAAAATGGCCACCGGAAACCTGTTGCCACGGCCTTGCCGAGCGATAGCCTGCGCCCGAATGTCCAGCCATCCACTCTCGACCCGAGGCGCCTCATCATGTCCCAACCCGATGTCCATTCACTCAAGCGCGACACCTTAGGCACCAAGGACCTGGTGCTGCTGGTGCTCGCTGCCGTAGCCCCCATGGGCATCGTGGTTTCACTCACGACCCTGTCCATTGCCTTGGGCACGGGGGCTGGCACGCCTGGCACCTATATCGTCGCTGCGCTGATTTTTTCGGTGTTTGCGGTCGGCTACCTGAAAATGAGCCAACGCATCACCGATGCTGGTGCCTTTTACGCTTACATCGCCGCGGGCTTTGGCGAGCGCGCCGGGCGCATGGCCGCTTGGCTGGCGGTACTGACTTACAACGCCATCACGATCGGCACCTTTGGCAGCCTGTCGTTCTTCAGCAGCTTGGTGCTCAAGGACCTGACCGGCATCGACATTGCCTGGCAGTGGTTTGGTCTGTTGTGGTTTGTCGCCACCCTGGTGCTGGGCTATCTGGATGTCAGTGCCAGCGCGAAGGTGTTGGCCGTAGCGTTGCTCTTGGAAGTGATCAGTCTGTTCGCGCTGGATTTTTCCGTGCTGTGGAGCAAGGGTTTCCAGGGGTTTTCGCTGAGTGTTTTCGACCCGCACCTGGTGTTGGGCAGCGGCGCGGGCTTGAGCCTGATTCTAGGACTGGGCTCTTTTATCGGCTTTGAAGCCACGGTTATCTACGGCGAAGAGGCTCGTGACGCTCGGCGCACGGTATCGCGCGCCACCTACATTGCGATTGCGCTGATTGCCGTGTTCTACCTGACCACCACCTGGGCCATGGTTTCGGCGGTGGGCGTCGATCAGGCCAAGTCAGTGGCGGCTGCGGACCCTGCGTCTTACCTTTTCATCATCAACACCCAATACCTGGGCACTCTGGCAACGCAGATCATGCAGGTACTGGTGATCACCAGCCTGTTTGCCGGCTTCCTGGCATTGCACATGAGCACGGCGCGTTACCATTTCTCGTTGGCACGCAGCGGCGTGCTCCCGCAGTGGTTGGGCAAGACCCAGCCCAAGCATCATTCGCCATTTAATGGCACTGTGGGGCAGTTGGGCCTGTTGGCGATCGTCACGGTCTGCTTCATTGCCGCAGGCCAGCATCCTTATCTGCAGATGGGCGTGGCCCTGTTCGGTATGGGGGTGTTAGGTATCGTGTTGCTGCAATGCCTGACCAGCTTTGCCGTGTTGCGTTATTTCCGTGGCCAGCGCCACACCGAGTCCATCTGGAGCACGGGCGTTGCGCCCTTTCTTGGCGGGGTCAGCATGCTCGTGGCATTCGGGTTGATGATCGACAATTACCCGGTGATGACAGGCAGTGATCAGTGGTGGGTCAACCATCTGCCGCTGGTGTTCTTGCTGGCACCGGTTTTGGCAATGGCCGGAATGGCCTCTGTAAGAACGCGTGAAGTGGTGCAGCACTGACAGGCCTGATGACCCCCAGAGTGCTTGCGCCTCTGGGGGCTTGCGTTTACGTATCGGTGCCCAGCAGGCGAACCATGAATTGCGCTGCCTGCGCTAACACCCTGCGGCCGGTTTCTATCTTGCCGGCGCTGGTCAGCACGCCGTGGGCGTGCCCCGGTAAATGCTGGTGCACCACCTCGCTGCCTGCACGTGCGGCAGCGGATGCGTACGCAATGCCCTCATCCGCCAACGGGTCATGTCCCACTGTGAGGATGAACAGGGGAGGCTGCTTGCGACCCTCTGCATGCAATAGCGGCGACAGTCGCGCATCGTGCCAATCCTGCCCGGGTGAAGTGTACTGCTCTCTGAACCAGTGCATGGATCTGGCCGTCAGCGGAAAGCCGCAGGTGATGCGACGATACGACGGCTGGCTGGCGGTCATATCGGTGACCGGATAGAACAGCGCTTGCCCCTTGAACGTCATCCCCAGTGCCTGACACGCCGGGTCATTGGCCAGCACGGTGGCCATGTTTCCCCCCGCGCTGTCCCCCGCAATCAACGCCCGCATGGGGTCGATCTTTAGCTGTGAGGCCTGGCTTGCGATGTACTGGATGGCCGCGAGGCAGTCCTCCAGTGGCACCGGAAATCGATGCTCCGGGGCCAGGCGGTACTGTACGGCAATCACAGTGGCTGACGTTTGATTGGTCAGCGATCGGCAAATACTGTCGTGGCTGTCCAGGTCACCGATCACCCAGCCGCCGCCATGAATAAAGACCACTACCGGCGTCACCAGGTGTGCTGGCGTGCCAGCGGCTCGGTACACGCGTAGGCTTGCTATCCCTGCGGCCACCGGATAATCCAGCGTGCGTACGTCGGCGACGGTCTCCGGCTCGAGCCCGTTGGCGGCGCAGGCTTTCAGATAGTTGGTTCGCGCGTCCATCAGGGAGACATCCTGAAAGGACACTTCACCACTGGCCCTGAAGGCCTGGATCAGGCCCACCGCGTCGGCGGCGACCTGATCCAATGCAATAGGCTGCGCTATCGATCTGTTCATGAATACACAGACTCCCTGGCAACCAACAGACGATAATCGTCCACCTTCCAGTCCGCGGCCAGTGCCCGGTACTCGTCAACGGTGCCCGACCAGTTGTTGATGACCTTGCCGGCGGCGTTTTTGTACCAGCTGGAGCAGTCTGAGGAGAACGCCGAGGACTGCATATTGGTCTGCAGCGAATCGTTGTAGGCGTTGAAGGTGTCGGGCTTGACGTCGACTGCGGCGCGCGGGTGTTCGCCGAGCCCTTTGACCGCCTGGATAATGTAGCGCTGCTGGATCTCGAGCATGGTAATGATCGAATTGTGGTTCAGGTTGGTGTTGGGCCCGTAAATCATGAACATGTTCGGGAAACCCGGCACCGTCATGCCCAGGTAGGCTTCGGCGCCTTGTGCCCAGCGATCGTGCAGGGTCTGGCCGCGGGTTCCGGTCACCTGTAGATCCCCCTGGAAAGCCTGGCTTTCAAAGCCGGTGCCGAAGATGACGCTGTCCAGTTCATGCAGCGTGCCGTTTTTGTCGATGATGCCTTCGGGGACGAACCGATCGACGGCAGCCGTTTCCAGTGTCACGTTGCTGCGCATCAGTGCCGGGTAATAGTCATCGGAGCGCAGGATTCGTTTGCAGGCGAACTCGTAGTCCGGGATCAGCTTGGCGCGAAGTGCTTCATCCGACACTTGCGCCGCCAAGTGGCCGGTGGCCATTTTGATGCCTTCCTGCTGTGCGTCGGTACCGTGACGGGTGCGTGCGAAGCCGTTTTCGCGAAAGGCGTGCAGGGTGCGTCGACTTTCCTCGTACAGCTCCGGTTGCGCGCTATAAGCATCCAGTTGCTCCCGGGTGAAGACCATCTGGTTGCGCGGCATGATCCAGTTGGCGCTGCGTTGGAATACTGTCAAATGGCTCGCCTGCTTCGCCACTTCCGGCACGTACTGCACGGCACTGGCGGCTGCGCCAATGCTGGCGACTTTCTTGCCGGTAAGGTCCAGGCCCTCTGGCCATTGGGCCGAGTGAAAGGCGTGGCCGGCAAAGGTATCCAGGCCCTTGAACGCGGGGATGGCCGGCTTGTTCAGTTGGCCCCAGGCCGGGACGAAAAAACGCCCCTGCAAACGCCGACCGTCGGCGAGCTCGAAAGCCCAGCGATTGGCCTGTTCGTCCCAGTGGGCCTGGCTCAGCTCGCTGTTGAGTTTGACGTGTTTCATCAAGTCATAACGAGCGGCCATGGAGTCCATGTAGCGCAGCAGTTCATCGCGGTCTGCATACATCTTGCTGACGCGAAGGTGCGGGTAAAAGCTGTAGCAGTACAAGTGTGATTCGGTATCGCAGGCGGCTCCGGGGTAGGCGTTGTCGCGCCATACCCCGCCAATGCGCGCGCCGCGCTCCAGGATGATGAAGTTGTCGATGCCTTGCATTTTCAACTGCGCGCCCATGCCCAGGCCGCCGAAGCCCGCACCGAGAATGACGATGTCGTAGGAAGTTTGTGCTGTGTTCAACATGGGTCGATACCTTGTGAATAGGGACAATAAAGGGGCTGGTTAGAAGGCTTTTCTGTAAAGGGCCAGGGCGTCCGCCTCGCGCACTTCGACGGGGTTGTTCATCAACAGGCGCTCCTGTTTCATGGCGTCATGGGCCATCAGTGCCAGGCTGTCTTCGCGGACGTTGACGTCGCGCAGTCGACGCGGCGCACCGGAGCGGTTCATCAGGTCTTCCATGAATTCGACGAAGCGGTTCGCACGGGCAGTGACCGTCGCGGTGCTTGCACCCAGCAACACGTCAGCCAGTTCCGCGTACAGCGGCGCTGCGGCACTCAGGTTGAAGCGCAATACCGGCCCCAGCATCAGCGCATTGGAAAGCCCGTGGGGGATGTGGTAGTGGCCGCCCAGCGGATACGCCAGTGCATGCACCGCGGCGACCGGGGCATTGGCAAACGCTTGGCCGGCGAGCGTCGCGCCGAGCAGCATGGCCTCGCGGGCCAGGCGATTCTTGCCGTCTTCGCAGGCTGCGATCAGGTTGCGCGCCAACAGCCTCAAGGCCTCGCGGGCGAGGGCATCCGACACCGGGTTCTTTCGATGCCGGCTGGTGTAGGCCTCGATGGCGTGCACCATTGCATCGATACCGGTGGCGGCGGTGATCAGCGGTGGCAGGCCGATGGTCAGTTCGGCGTCGAGGATCACCTTGTCGGCATACAGCTGGTTGGATACGACGCCCATCTTGGTCGTCTCGCCTGTCGTCAGAATGGTGATGTTGGTCACCTCCGAGCCGGTACCCGCCGTGGTCGGGATTTGCACCAATGGCAAGCGCGTGCCCTTGACCTTGCCGATGCCATACAGCTCGGCCAGCGCCTGGTTGGAGGGGATTAGCACGGCGGCCAGTTTGGCAATGTCCATCGATGAACCGCCGCCCAGGCCCAGCACCAGGTCGACGTTTGCGGCTTTGGCCTGGCCCACGCAGTCGTGCAGCACGGCTTCAGGTGGGTCGGCGACCACGTCGTCGAACACGCTGACAGCAAAGCCGGCCTCAACCAGTGAAGCCTTGGCGGCGTCCAACAGGCCGGCGGTGTGCAGAAACTTGTCGGTGACGATCAGCAGGTTGCGCCGCTCGGTCCAGTTTCCCAGGATTTCGCCCAGGCGGCGCGCGGCGCCCCACTCGGCGACGATCGAGGCAATGGTGTCAAAGGTGAAGGGTTTGAAGATGCTCATGAGTCCGGATTCCTGACAGGAGTTGGTTCGCAGTCGATGGCCCATTTAAGAGCACCGGCTTCTGGCGAGCTTCAACCTGAAGGTGGAATTTGCTTTTCGACAGGGTGGAGAAAGAGGGTTGGCCAAGGGTGAGGCGGGGAAATATGGCCACCTTGAACCTGTTGCAAATCCACCCGTAGGTTAAAGATCGAAGCACGGCAACGCGCTAGAAAATCGGCCAATAAATACAAGACTCAAAGCCACTGGAGGAACGATGAACCTGCCTCATCAACCAAAGTTTCTGCCCAACACCGAAAGCTTCAAGGCATCCCCCCTGCTGATTGCTGGGTTGCTGGAGGCCGGTGTGCGCGCGGCGGGCAACAACGAGATCGTCTATCGAAACATCACCCGCTACGACTACCCGACGCTCAATCGCAGGGTTCATCAACTCGCCCATGCGTTGAGCGCATTGGGGGTCAAGGCCGGGGACACGGTGGCCGTGCTGGACTGGGACAGTCATCGCTATCTGGAGTGCTTTTTTGCCATTCCGATGCTTGGCGCCGTGCTGCACACGGTCAACGTGCGACTGGCCCCCGAGCAGGTGCAGTTCACCATGGCCCATGCCGAAGACACCCTCGTTCTGACGCATCGCGATTTCATTCCGTTGCTGGAGTCGATTGGCGGGGAGCTCCCGAGTGTTCGCGGTTACGTGCTGTGCGAGGACGAGGAGAGTGGTCCTCAATCGTCACTCCCTGTGCTGGGAGAGTACGAAGCGTTGTTGGCCGGCCAACCGATGCACTACGACTTTCCCGAGTTCGACGAAAATGCAGTGGCGACCCTGTTCTACACGACCGGGACCACCGGCAATCCTAAAGGCGTGTATTTCACCCATCGCCAATTGGTGCTTCATACATTGGTGGGTGCCAGCGCACACGCCAGTGCGGGGGCGCCCCTGCTGAGTCGCGACAAGGTCTACATGCCCATCACCCCGATGTTTCATGTGCATGCCTGGGGCGTGCCCTATATCGCCACGATGATGGGGTGCAAGCAGGTCTATCCAGGGCGATACGAGCCCAATGTGTTGGCGTCGCTGGTGGTGAACGAGCGCGTCAGTTACTCGCATTGCGTGCCCACCCTGTTGGCCATGGTCCTCGGCGCGGCTGAAGCGACTCATGCCGATCTCTCGGGCTGGCATGTGCTGGTGGGCGGCTCAGCGTTATCCGCCGGCCTGGCCCGAAAAGCGTTGGCGATGAACGTGGATGTGCGTGGCGCCTATGGCATGTCGGAAACCTGCCCGATCATTTCGCTGACCAGTTTGCCGGCAGACTTTGCCGAGTCTGATGAAGAACAGCAGTTGCATTGGCGCTGCAGCGCGGGGGTGATTGCGCCATTGGTTCAGATGAAATTGGTCGACGAGCACCATCAGCCTTTGCCCCAGGACGGCCACCAGGTCGGTCAGTTGCTGGTACGCAGTCCGTGGCTCACACCGGCGTATTACAAAGACCCCGACAGCAGCGAAAAACTCTGGCAGGACGGCTGGCTGCACACCGGCGATGTCGCCAGCATCGATCAGCATGGGCTGGTGCATATCCATGATCGGCTCAAGGACCTGATCAAGACAGGCGGGGAGTGGATTTCGTCACTGGACATTGAAAGCCTGATCAGCCGGCATCCACACGTCAGTGAATGTGCGGTCGTCGGGATGCCGGACGCGCGCTGGGGCGAGCGGCCAGTGGCGCTGCTGGTGCAGACTCCGTCGACCGCGGCGCTGGACGCTGAATCGCTCAAGGCGCATTTGATGAGCTTTGTAAATCAGGGCACGCTATCGAAATGGGCCATTCCGAGCGAGGTTCGGGTCGTGACGGCAATCCCCCGCACCAGCGTCGGCAAGCTGGATAAAAAATTGATTCGGACACAGTTCTGATCGCCCGGAGTTAAGATTGCATTCAACACTCGTGGTCCCAAGGCAGTCGTCGTGAAAATACCGATCGATACCAGCAAGTTTCGCTCCGCAGCCTTGCCGCGCACGCTGATCCCAAGGCCTCGGGTGTTGGAGCAGATAGCCGCCGCATTGGCCGAGGATACCGCGCTGACGCTGCTGCGTGCGCCGTTGGGCTACGGAAAATCAGTGTTGATGAGCCAACTGCTGGAACAGTTGGGTATGCATCAGGGTTTTTACCGCATCGATCGCTCGGATAACGAACCGATCCATTTTCTCGGGCACCTTTACCTACTGTTGTTCAAGCGCGGGCTGCCAGAAGGTATGGATCGGGATCAGGCGTGGGCGGCCATCCGCAGCCATCTCGACAGCCTGACTTCGACTTACACGCTTTGCTTCGATGACCTGCACCTGTTGCGCTCCACCCGGGTGCTCGGTTATTTGGAGGCGCTCCTGCACCAATCGCCCCGCCAGTTGCGGATTGTCGCGGCGAGCGAAGGCCAGCCTGCACTAGGTTTGAGCCACCTGCGCCGGGACAATCGGCTGTGTATTCTCGGCCCGCGCGAGTTGGCGCTCGATGGCGAAGAAACACAGCAGGTTTTGTTGGCGCAGGGCGTGGCGCTTGAGCCCGCGTTCGTCTATCGATTGCAGGCCGGGAGCGAAGGCTGGATCAGTGGTGTGCTGTTCTGGTGTTCGGCCTACCGGGACTTACGCGTCATCGACAGCCAGTCCGAACGGCTGCAGCAGGCCATTCAGGCGTCCTACCAGCAAATCGCCCTGTTCATCGAAGAGGAGCTGTTTCGCCGATTGCCCCAAGGCCTGGTCGGGTTCATTGAGCGCACCTCGGTGGTGAGTGCCTTCGATCTGGAGCTGGCGGCGGTACTTTCGGGTGACCCCCACGCCGAGGTGCTGCTGCGCAAACTGCTGCAACTCGACCTTTTCATCGAAGAGCGTGCAGGCGAACGCCTTCGCTATCAGTACCATCCGGCCCTGCGGGTGACGGCGCAACAACGACTGCGCCGACGTGATAATTCCAGCCTGTTGCAACTGCATCAGCAAGCGGCCGATTGGCTGTTGGCCAATGCCTTTTACGCGCAGGCGGTCTATCAATACGGTCGGGCAAAAAACACCAAGGCTTTATTTCGTACCGTGGAGCAACACACGTTCGACCTGCTGCGTGAAGGTGAGATCAATGCGATCGTCGACTTCCTCAACCACGCATTGCGTGACAACGAATCCAATCACCTGAATCTGGCCATGACCGAAGCGTCGACCTTGATCGTGACCAACGACATCGAGCGTACGCGTGCGTGTATCAGCGCGTTGAAACGCCTGATCGGGCAATCCGATCACTATCGCCTGGATCGCGTCATGCAAACGATAGCGTTCCTGCGCAGTCACCTGGCCTGGTTGGGCGGCAACCTGCGCCATGGGGTGGATGTGGTGCGCGGTGCCCTTGAGCGGTATCCCGCGGCCAACGCAGCGACTGCAATCCTGCATGCCAACAGTGGCGGGTGCCTGGCAGCGCTGGGTCGCCTGGACGATGCTCAAGGCCAAAACGACGAGGCCCTGAAGCAGATATCGGCGCTGGGCTTCAAAGGCTATACCCATCGTTTGCATCTGCAGGCCGCGGAAATCGAGTTGGCGCAGGGCAAAACCGAACAGGCCCGGCAACGCTTTTTCGAAGGTGCGCTTGAGCATGGTATGGGTAAGGTATCGGGCAATTTTTATGACGCGTTTCTACACCTGGGGCAGGGGCTGGTCCTGATGCAACGCAATGCCTTGAGCGCCGCGTCACTGAGCCTGGCCAAAGCAGAAAAGATCGCGATGGATTTTCCCCAGAGTGCTGCTCTGGCGCTGGTTTTCCATCATCAGGCCTGCCTGTTTGACGCGCTTGGCGATTCCGCCCGTGCCGTAGCGCGATGGGATCAGGCACGGCGCCTGGCCAAGGAGTTCGGCCAATGGCGCGTCTATCGTCTTGCAGGTGCCTGGCGGGTTCGGCACGCCGTTCGCCACGGCGATCAGGACTTTCTCTTGAGCTGGCTAGGGGAGTGGCACTGGTGCAAGCAGCAATATGCCGAAGACGTACAGCCTGACGAGATACTCGCCTATGCCTGGGTGCAACGTCACCTCGGGCAAAAGGCTGTGGTGGTGCAACGGTTGCAGGAACTCAATGAGTTGGCCGAAGAGCAGCACCATCGCCGGCTCAAGCTCGACCTGTTACTGCTCGAAGCGAGCATGGCCATGGACCAGAGCGATCAGCCACAAGCCATGCGTCTACTCGACGAGGCGGTTGCGCTGGCCTGTGAGTTCCAGTTGGGCCAATTGCTGCATTATGAAGGGGCTGCCATGAGCGATCTGTTCCAGCAGTTGATCGCACCTGAAGCCCGCAAACAGTATGAGTTGCAACGAGAGCTGCCTGGCCCGCAACAACTGAAGAGTTTGATGCCGAACCTGTTGAGACCGGTTCACCAGAGGCAGCGCTTGGCCGAACCGGTTACTCGCCGCGAGCGCGAGGTGTTGCAACGCATGGCCAAGGGGCAGGGCAATGCACAAATCGCCGAGTCGTTGTTTGTCAGCCTGAGTACGGTCAAGACCCATATCAACAATCTGTTTCGCAAGCTGGAGGTCAATGACCGCGATGAAGCTTTGCGTAAAGCCCGTAGTGTCGGGTTGCTGAGCTGACATCCTGCGCACTCCACCCAACGCCTGTGGACAACTCCATCCCAAACTCCACCCTTGGTTTGACGAATTGCCAAGCCTGCGCTGATACAACATCAAAGTCGTTTTCGCTCATGACTATTCTCGGCGGGATTCACTTTTATGTTGCTCAACGAACGCGATTTTCAGTTTCTGCTGTACGAATTTCTCGATACCCAGGCCTTGCTCGAGCGCGAGCGTTACGCCGAACATGATCGTGCGGTGTTCGATGCCACGCTGACGACCGCACGCCAGGTGGCGGCAGAGTTCTTCGCGCCCCACAACCACAAGGGCGACCACAACGAGCCCACTTTTGATGGTGAACGGGTCAGCCTGATTCCTGAAACCAAGGCTGCCTGGGATGCTTTCGCCAATGCGGGGTTTCTGGCAGCACACCATGATTTTGCGGACGGCGGACTGCAGTTGCCCGAAGTACTCCTGCGAGCCTGCATGGCGTATTTCAATGCGGCCAATATCGCCACCACCGGTTACCCATTCCTGAGCATAGGCGCGGCCAATCTCATCAAGAGTTTCGCCTCCAGTGAGTTGCAACAGCGATTCCTGCCGGCCATGTTTGCCGGTCGCTTCAGCGGCACCATGGCCTTGACCGAACCAGGGCAAGGCTCGGCGCTCGGTGATCTGCGCACCCGAGCAGTGCCGGCCAGCGATGGCAGCTTCCGGGTGTTCGGACAAAAGATGTTCATCTCGGGTGGTGATCACGAGATGACCGAAAACATCGTGCACCTGGTGCTGGCCCGTATCGAGGGCGCACCTGCGGGGGTGAAGGGGATTTCGCTGTTTGTGGTGCCAAAGTTCAACGTGAACGCGGATGGCACGGTCGGGCCACGCAATGACGTTGCCCTGGCGGGCCTGTTGCACAAGATGGGTTATCGCAACACCACCTCGACCGTGCTGAGTTTCGGCGAGCGTGACGGCGCTGTCGGCTACCTTGTGGGCGAAGCCAACAAAGGCCTGGCGTACATGTTCCAGATGATGAACGAAGCCCGCATCGGCGTAGGCCTCGGTGCGGCCAGCCTGGCTTATCAGAGTTTTCTGCATGCGTTGGATTACGCCCGTGAACGACCTCAAGGTCGCCTGGCCAGTTGCAAGGATCCTTTGACGCGTCAGGTTCCGATTATCGAGCACGCCGATGTGCGGCGCATGTTGCTGATGCAAAAGGCCTATGCCGAGGGCTCCATGGCGCTGTGCCTGTACGCCAGCAGCCTGGTGGAGGATTCGCACACGGGTGGCACCGAACAGTCCCGTGGTGATGCGGCGCAATTGCTGGATTTGCTGACCCCGATGGTCAAGACCTGGCCTTCTCGATACGGCCTGATGGCCTCCGATCTGGGGATCCAGATACTCGGTGGCGCGGGCTACACCCGCGAATACCCGTTGGAGCAGTTGTACCGTGACAACCGCCTGAACCCTATTCATGAGGGCACAGAGAGCATCCAGGCCCTTGACTTGCTCGGTCGCAAACTCGGTTTGAAGGGCGGGCGAGGCTATGCCTTGTTCCTTGAAAAAGTCGGGTACAGCCTGCAGCAGGCCAGCAGCCTGGATGAATGCGCACCGCTGGGTCAGCGGCTGGCCCAGGGCCTGGCGGTACTGCAAGACGTGACTGCCTCGCTGCAGCTGCAAGTCGCCGCCCACGCAGACCTCGGCCTGTCCAATGCCACAGCGTACCTGGACCTGTTTGGCCGTGTTCTGGTGGGTTGGGTGTGGTTGCGCCAGGCGATCCTTGCCGAGTGTGCCTTGCAGCGTGGAGTCGTCGGTGACGAGGGGGATTTCTATCGCGGCAAGTTACACACGGCACGGTACTACATGGAGTGGGAATTGGCCCCGTTAACCGGTATTGCCCAATTGCTCTGCGCCGGTAACAGCGCCTGCCATGACATGCAGGGCCGCTGGTTCTGAGCTGCATTTCATCAGCCTTCAGCTTTCAGGAACACGATCATGACAACACTGATTGACTACCGGTTGGATGGCGAGGTAGCCCTCATCGGACTGGCTCGACCACCGGTTAACGCGTTGGGCCAGCCATTGCGTGAGGCGCTGGCCGAAGCATTCGAGCTGGCCATCGCTGATTCGCAGGTACACGCCGTGGTTATTTATGGTCAGGGGCGAGCGTTCAGTGCCGGCGCCGATATCAGCGAATTCGGTTCGCCAGCCGCGTTCGCAGCGCCTGATCTCGCCAGCTTATTGTCCAGACTGGCCGCATCGCCCAAACCACTTATCGCCGCCATTGCGGGCACCGCGCTGGGGGGCGGGCTGGAAACAGCGCTGGCGTGTGGCTACCGCATCAGCTCTGCGCAAGCCACCTTGGGCTTGCCGGAAACCCGCATCGGGCTGTTACCTGGTGCGGGGGGCACGCAGCGCCTGCCGCGTCTGATCGGGGCAGTAGCAGCGCTGGAAATCATCCTGAGTGGTGAACCGGTATCGGCGGCAGAAGCCTTGGCGTTAGGACTGATTGACCGGTTGGTGCCAGACGGGGAAGACCTGTTGGCGGCGGCAACAGAACTTGCCAGGAACCTGGTAGCCGAGTCGGCACCGGCGCAACGCGCCTGGCGGTACTCCGATCCAGCCCGGGGCTTGCCCACCGCCTTCTTCGACGACTACGTAGCGGCACGTGCCCGGCGCTGGAAGGGACAACTGGCGCCTGTTCTTGCCCTGGAAGCGGTAAAGGCGGCCTGTGCAGGTTCACTGGAGGAGGGTTTGGCCAGTGAACAGCTGTTGTTCAAGCAAGTCGAGTCGTCTGCCCAGTCGGCGGCCCTGCGACATCAGTTCTTCGCCCAGCGCGAAGCGTTGAAAGTCTGCGGCGTAGACAAGAACACTGCGCGTCGGCCGGTGAACCGTGTTGCCGTGATTGGTGCGGGCACCATGGGCGGCGGCATCGCCATGAACTTTGCCAACGCCGGCATTCCGGTCACCCTTCTGGAGCTCAAGGGTGAGGCGCTGGATCGAGGGCTGGCGCATATTCGCAAGCAGTACGACAGCAGCGTCAAACGCGGCAAATTGACCCCGCTGCAGCTCGAAGTGCGTATGTCCCTGATCACTGGGACCCTCGAATACGCAGACATTGCCCAGGTCGATCTGGTAATCGAGGCGGTCTTCGAAAGTCTGTCGATCAAACAAAACGTCTTCCGCACCCTGGATGAGGTGTGCAAGACGGGTGCAATTCTGGCGACCAACACCTCGACTCTGGATGTGGATCTGATTGCCGCCGTCACGCGACGCCCGCACGACGTCATCGGGCTGCACTTTTTCAGCCCGGCAAACGTCATGAAGTTGCTGGAAGTGGTACGTGGTCGTGAGACATCGCCGCAAGTGTTGGCAACCACGCTGGATCTGGCGCGACAAATCGGCAAAACCGCGGTTGTTTCAGGTGTCTGCTTTGGCTTTATTGGCAACCGCATGTTGGAGCCCTATGCGCGGGAAGCACACCGACTGGTCCTCGAAGGCGCTACACCCGCCCAGGTGGACGGCGTGCTGACCGAGTTGGGTTTGGCCATGGGGGTGCTGTCGATGTACGACCTGGCCGGGATCGATGTCGGCTATCTGGTGCGTGAGTCCCGTCGTGAAGCGATTGCCCATGACGCCAGCTATTTCAAACTGGCGGATGAGCTTTACGCCCAAGGCCGTCATGGACAAAAGACCGGTCGAGGGTTCTACCGCTATGAAGGGCGTGACCGCGTCGAGGACTATGAAGTGGTCGCTTGCGCAGAGGTACTGGCCAGCGAACTCGGGATAACCCGCCGAGTGATTTCGAATGAGGAAATTCACGACCGCTGCCTGTTCATGCTGATCAACGAAGGCGTGCAGTTGCTGGATGAAGGTATTGCCGAGCGCAGCGGTGATATCGACCTGGTGTGGATCAACGGTTACGGCTTCCCGGCCTGGCGTGGTGGTCCCATGCACTATGCCGAGCAGTTGGGCCTGGGCCGTGTGCTGGCAGGTATCGAGCGATACCGCGAACAGTTGGGTGAATACGGACGGATGTGGTTCCGACCGGTGCCCTTGCTGCAACGCCTGGTAGCCGCCGGCCAGACTCGCATCCAGCGCCTTTAAGGCACTTACTCAAGGAATTCTGCACATGTCAGACGCTGTCATTCTTTCAACCGCCAGAACACCGATCGCCAAGGCCTTCAGGGGGGCATTCAATACCCTCAAGTCCCCCAGCATGGCGTCGTTTGCGATTGCTGCTGCCGTCGAGCGGGCGGGTATCGAGCCGGGCGAGATCGAGGATCTGGTTATGGGCACCGCGATGCCCGGCGGTACAGCAGGCTGGAACCTGGGGCGTATGAGTGCGTTGGCCGCCGGGTTGCCGTTGAGCGTGGCCGGGCAAACCATTGATCGCCAATGCGCCTCGGGACTCATGGCCATCGCCACGGCTGCCAAACAGATCATTCACGATGGCATGCGGGTGACCATCGGCGCGGGGCAGGAAAATATCAGCGCCGTGCAAACCAGGAACATGGAGTGGGCGTTCGCTGAACGTGATCCTCGCGTAGAGCAGCATGCCGTGCATGCCTATATGCCCATGTTGCAGACCGCAGAGCGGGTTGCCCAGCGTTATGGCATCACCCGTGAAATGCAGGATGCCTACTCCCTGCAATCCCAGCAGCGCACCGCCGCTGCCCAGCAGGCGGGATTGTTCGCTGACGAGATCATTTCAGTCAGCACCACCAGGGCGGAGTTGGACAAGGTCACGGGTGTTCTCAGTCATCGACCTGTGACCCTGAACATGGACGAAGGTAACCGCCCGGGTACCCAGTTGCAGGACCTGAGTATCCTCAAGTCAGTGGTGGAGGGCGGCAGTATCACCGCTGGCAATGCCAGCCAGTTGTCCGACGGCGCCAGCGCCTGCGTGTTGATGGACGGGCGTTTGGCGCAACAACGCAACCTCGAGCCCATTGGCCTGTATCGAGGCATCGCCGTGGCCGGGCTGGCGCCCGAGGAGATGGGGATCGGGCCCGTACTGGCGGTGCCCAAGTTACTCAAGCAGCATGGATTGAAGGTAGACGATATCGGCCTCTGGGAACTGAACGAGGCGTTTGCCTGCCAGGTGATCTACTGTCGGGACAAGCTGGGGATCCCCAACGAACGACTCAATGTCAACGGTGGCGCCATCGCCATCGGCCATCCCTACGGGATGAGTGGCTCCCGGATGGTGGGCCATGCACTGCTGGAAGGACAACGTCGCGGCGTCAAATACGTCGTGATCACCATGTGTGTGGGCGGTGGCATGGGCGCCGCCGGCCTTTTCGAGGTGTTGTGATGAGTACTCTATTTTCGTTGAAGGACAAGGTTGTACTGGTGACCGGTGCTTCCAGCGGGCTGGGTGCGCACTTCGCGCAGGTGGTCAGCGGGGCCGGTGCAAAAGTGGTGATTGCCGCACGACGAGTCGAGCGCCTGCAGGTGCTGGCCGAACAACTGCGTGGTCAAGGTGGTGAGGTGTTTGCGGTTTCCCTCGATGTCACCTCGCGCGCAAGTGTTGAGGCCGCCTTCGACCTGGCTCAGCAAACCTTTGGTGTCGTCGATGTGGTCATCAACAACGCTGGCGTGGGCGGCGCGGTCAAGGCGCTGGAGGTGACCGAGCAGGATTGGAGCACCATGATTTCCACCAACCTCGATGGTGTCTGGCGCGTGGCCCAATGTGCCGCGCAACGCATGGCCAAGGAAGGGAAGGGCGGTAGCCTCATCAATATTGCCTCCATCCTCGGTGAACGCGTGGGCACAGGTTTGAGCCACTACTGCGCAGCCAAGGCCGGGGTGTTGCAGCTGACCAAGGCGCTGGCACTGGAATTCGCGCGTTATGACATCAGGGTCAATGCCATTGCGCCCGGGTATTTCCAGACCGAAATGAACGACAGTTACTTCAATTCGGAGAAAGGCCAGGCCTACATCAAGTCAGCGGTGCCAATGCGAAAACTGGGTCAACTGGAGCAACTGAATGGCCCGTTATTGCTGCTTGCCAGTGCGGCGGGTAGTTTCATGACGGGGGCTACATTGGCGGTGGACGGTGGGCATCTGGTCAGTTCGCTGTAACCGCGGCGGTTTGATTTGAATGCCTGGCGCAAACGCCAGGCATTTTTTTTGCCCGTGAGTTACTGAGCCGTGAATGCGCCGTCCACTGTCAGCAGCGACCCCGTCATCCACTGGGCGTCATCCGAGGCCAGGAATGCTACTGCCTTGGCCACGTCCTGGGCCGTGCCGATTCGCGGCCAAGGCGTCAGCGAATCGAGATGGGCCTTGAGCTCCGGGTTATCGAGTGCAGGCCGCACCATGGCGGTTTCAAGGAAGCCCGGGCAGATGGCATTGATGTTGATTTTGTGTGCGGCAAAGTCCACCGCCAGTTGCCGGGTCAGGTTGTTGACCGCGCCTTTGGAGGCGCAATAGGCCGGTTCCAGGGCGAGGCCCACCAGGCCGCCGATCGAGGATACGTTGATGATCCGGCCGCGGCAGCCGTCTGCACGAGGTGCCTGCTTGAGCATTTGCGTGATGGCGTACTTGCACCCCAACCAGACGCCCTTGGCGTTGACGTTCATGGTCAGGTCGTAGTCTTCCTCGGTTTCTTCGACGATGGTCTGCAGCGTGGTGAAAATGCCGGCGTTGTTGACCATGATGTCCAGCCGTCCGAAATGCTCCACGGCTTGCTGGACCAGGTTCTGCATATCCGCTGAGTTTGCCGCGTCGGCCTTGACGAAGATCGACTGCTGCCCCGCACGGCGAATCAGCTCGTCAGTGTCGACGTCGATGTCGGTTTCATAGCCTTCGGTGCGGGCCTGCCTGACGAGATCCGAACACACGACGCGAGCGCCTTGGGCCGCGAGAGCCAGTGCAATGGCGCGCCCGTTGCCAGAGCTGGTGCCGGTGATCACGGCGACCTGATCCTTGAAACGCATGGGTTAATCCTCTACTTGATTATTGGACTTGTCAGAAGATGCAAGAGCGGCTTAAAGGTGCTCGCTGAACCATTGGCAGGCCGCACCGCTGGCGGCGTCGAAGTCTTGGGTGTAGGCATCGAAATGCCCGCCTTTGAGCGTCAACAGGCGCTTGGGCTCAAGTGCCCGCTCGTAGGCAGCGAGGGCCTGATCGGCGGCGGTGAGGTGGTCGGTCAGGCCGACAATCATCAGCAACGGCGTCGGGCTGATGTGCGCAATATGGGCGCCGGGTTCGTAATCGAGAAACATCTCGATGGAGCGTAGGGTGACCTCGTTTTTCCACGACGGGGCTCTGTCCTGGTGAGTCTTCGTGAACCACGCCCAGGAATCGGCCGTGGGCAGGGCGCTAGGCGCAGCAGGGTCTTCAGCCACCACCGGGCTCATGGCCGGTGCGTGGCCGGCGTAGCGCTGACGGCGGTCCTCTTCGCACAGGGCCTGAAAGCCTGCGATCAAGTCGGCGCGAATCAGTCGGCGCGCGTTGTCATGGCCGCTGATCAGCGGCACTTGGGAAACAACGGCTTTCACGCGTCGGTCTTGCGCCGCTACGACCAGCGCGTGTGCGCCTGAGTAGCTCGAGCCCCACACGCCGATACGCTGGGCATCGGTTTGCGGCAGGCTCTGGGCGAAGGTGATGGCGTCGCGGTAGCCACGGATCTGCAGGATCGGGTCGATTTCCTGGCGAGGCAAGCCGTCGCTGGCGCCGAAGTTGCGATGGTCATAGACGATACTTGCCAGGCCTGCACGGGCGAAGACTTCGGCGAAGCTGTCCAGGTACATTTCCTTGACCGCGGAATAGCCGTGGGCCATGACCACGGTCGGGAAGGGGCCAGTGCCAGTGTCCGGAAGGTAATGCCAGCCGCGCAGAGTGATGCCGTCGTCAGTCTTGAATTCGATGTCGTGTCTCATAGCCGTGGTGCTCCAGAAAATCAGACCGAATAGCGGGAAAGGGTTTCACCACCGTCGATGCGCACCAGTGCGCCATGGATATAACTGGAGCGCTCGGAAGCCAGGAACACCGCCAGGTCGGCGACGTCGGCGATTTCACCCCAGCGCTTGAGCGGGATGCTCTCGCTGAAATCATCGACATAACCTGGCTGTTCCATCAAGGCGCGGGTGAGTGCGGTCTTGGCGTACGTCGGGCAGATGCCATTGACGCGGATGCCTTCATGGCCGTATTCGATGGCCAGGCAGCGGGTCATGTTGGCCTGTGCAGCCTTGGAAATGTTGTACACCGACTGCCATGGGTGACCCTGCAGGCCAGCCGTCGACACCAGGTTGATGATGTTGCCGCCGCCACCCTGTTGCAGGAAGGCCCTGACCGCGGCTTGAGCACCGAAGAAGGTGCCCTTGACGTTGACGTTCAGGCACAGATCCAGATCGGCTTCGGCGAACTCGTGGATCAGTTTGCCGTCGCGATAGACCCCGGCATTGTTGATCATGATGTCGATGCGTCCGAACCGGCGGGTAGCGGCTTCGACGAGCGCGGTGAGGTCTTCGCTACGAGTCACGTCGCAACGCTGATACAGCGCCTGGCCGCCCCGCTGGGTGATCAACTCGGCGGTTGTGAACTCAGGTTGTTCGTCGAAGCCACCGGGGTTGCTGGCCTCGTTGATGTCTCCTATCACCAGAAAGGCGCCTTCCTCGGCCAGCTTCAGCGCGATGCCTCGACCCAGGCCCGTGCTTGCACCGGTTATCACTACGACTTTCTCGGTCAGTTTCATATCCATCAAAGGACTCCTTCTTCTTTTTGAATCAATGGCGACAAAGGCGGTTGTTGTCGACATGGCTCTGCTTCTGCGCTTGAGCGCGCACAGCCAAGGCATGACGAATACGGTAAACGGGGTGATGTGCTGCTGGAGAACCGGCACCGAACCTCTTGTTCGTGGAAGAGGTCGGTACCGGGGTGCCTGCCTTCATCGTTAACCGATGAACGCGATGCGCTGCCGAAATCGTCAGCCCATACCCAGGGCGCTTGAATGGCCCAGGCCGAGGCTGCTCTTGCCTTGGCCAAACCGTGAGGCGTACTTGCCGCCGTTGTTGAGCACGCGGTACTCGCGGGGCGAGCGTCCTGTCCAGCGTTTGAAGGCGTGCCGGAAGTTCGCCGCATCGCTGTAGTTGAGTTGCTCCGATATCGCCTCGGTGGTCATGGGCGTGCTGAGCAAGTAGCGAATGGCTAGCTTCTTGCGTACTTCCACCAGCAGCGAGTTGTAGGAGGTGCCAAGCGCATCGAGGCGCCGACGCAGCGTACGAGGCGATAGATGCAGGTGGTCGGCAATTTCGGACAGCGAGGCAATGCATTGACCGGAGTTGAGCAGCAGGTTCTGGACCTGAAAGCTGATGTCGTATTTCTGCAGGATTTCGCGCAGTTGCGCCTGGCAGTTTGTCTTGCAACTGGCGTGAGTGATGCTGTTGGATTGCGGCAGCTTGTTGTCGAGCCAATGTGACGAGAAGCGTATGGCGGTGCGCTCACAATTGAAGCGAACCGGCACACCAAGGCTTTCGCGAGTCTCGGCTTGCTGTTGAAGCGTGGCATCAATACTCAACTCAATGCCCTCGCAACTGAAATCGCGGCCCAGGATGTCCTGGAGCAGCGTCACCAGCTTCGACACTTCCAGGTAGTACCAGAAGGCATTTTCAGGACTGATCAAGCCGTATTGATCGTTGAGCTCAAGCAAGGCACCGCCGCTCTCGCAGCTCAGTTGCAGGCCCATCTTGAGATTGATCAACAGCCCGAACTGACTGGCTGTTTCCAGGGCGTCGCGCAGTGTGGCACTGCTGAGCATGGCAAAGCCGACGATGCCGTAGGAGGTTAAATGCAGGCGTTTGCCAACCTGCAGGCTGAGCAACGGGTTACTCGCCTGTTGATTGAACTCGGCGTGAATCAGCGATTGCTGGTTCAACGAGATCTTGGTCAGTGGATTACCCAGGTCAAACAGGGTCATGGACCCTGCAGCCAGGCATTCGCTCACCAGTCGTTCGTCACCGCCCACCAGGCTGGCTGCCGCCAGAATCTCTGCCGTGGAAAAAACCTTGTCGTCCAATGTGATAGGTGTCGTTTCGATCAGTCCCATCGTACTGCCCTCACTGGTGTAGCCAAGCCAATATGACCGCGTGAAATCGCGCTGACGCAACGAATCATCCGCGTGGGTTTATTCGGGAATTAAAAGCAGTGGCGTGGGCAGGCCGGGGAGGTTCGAACAAAGGTGCTGGGTTGAATCGCGACACCAAACCTATGGAATCGGTCTGAGCGAATCCATGAAATTCAGGCGTTGTCGGGAGTAGCTTTGCTACTGTCCCGCTGTGGGTCTTGGACCTCATTTGTTATCTCCTGACCTTTCGGGGCTGTCGTGCAGCACCCTTTTTTTGTTGGTCTATCAGGTAGGGATCGATGTGAATCAGACCGAATAAAACGCGGTTGCATTTATTAGGTCATGTGACCGATTAAATACGGTCGAGCGACCTAGGTCAAGTGACAGATGAGTGTCGTCGCGATTAATTTCGATGAACGGAAGAGGAGGGGGACTGCCCAGTTTGTTTGAATTGGGCAGCAGGTGTCTCAGACGCGGAATTGGAGGGTCTTGCAGGAGAGGTCGTGGGCCAGGCCGTCTAGGCTTTCGCTGAGCTGAGAGGATTGCAGGCCTCCCTCGCTGAGCGTCTGGCTCAGGTCGCGTATCGCATTGACGTTGGCATTGATTTCTTCTGCCACCGCACTTTGTTCTTCGGTAGCCGTGGCAATCTGTACGTTCATCTCATTGATCAGGCCGACCGCGTTACTGATCTCCTTCAGTGACTCAACAGCCTTGCGTACTTCTTCGACGCTCAGGGTGGTGAGATCCTGACTGTTGTGCATGGCACTGACGACGGTTCGGGTGTTGTCCTGCAACAGTTCGATCACTTGCTGGCTTTCAATGACCGATTCCTGAGTTCGTCGGGCAAGCGAGCGGACCTCGTCGGCCACCACCGCGAACCCGCGCCCGGCCTCTCCCGCGCGTGCCGCTTCAATGGCCGCATTCAGCGCCAGCAGGTTCGTCTGTTCGGCGATACTGCGAATCACGTCCAGTACATCGCTGATTTTCGCGCTGCTTGAAGCCAGGCTTTCGACCCGAACCATGCTGTCGTTCATTTCCGACGCCAGGGTTTCTATGGTGTGGGTGGCGCGGTCTACTTCAGTTCGTGCCCGGCTTGCCGCCTGGTCGGTGTCTTGTGCAGCCTGGGCGGCCGAGGCGGTACTCCGAGCTACCTCGTGGGCCGTCGCTGCCATTTCGTTGGAGGCGGTAGCCACCTGGTCTACTTCGCCAGCCTGCTGCAACAATCGCGCTTGCGCGTGGCTGGCCAGATGGGAGGCTTGCCTTGCGGCCTGCCGGGTCTGCAGCGAAGTCTGTTGAATGTCCCGGATAATGGGGTGCAGCTTGTCCAGAAAGCGATTCAACCAACCCGTCAGCAGGCCCAGTTCATCCTGTCGCGGGTAATTGACGCGCTGGGTGAGATCTCCGTCTCCGACAGCAATCTCCCGCACCATTCGGGTGATTGACTGGAGTGGCGCCAATGCGCTGCGAATACTCCACGTGATCAAGGCCAACCCGATGACGGCCAGCACGCCGCCTAACAACACGACATTCAACGTTGTGGCCTGGCGCTGCTCGGTCAATACCTCGGCCAACGTTCTGGCAGGTAACATCAGGACATCCCAAGGTACATCAATCTTGATCGCCCAGGCTGCGTTGCCTGGCACGGGACTGAAAGGCACCAGCAATTGATAGTGGTCGCCTTGTCGGGTGGCGTCGGGCTGGGAGGGGAAGTTGGTCGCACTATAGGTATTGTTTGACCCTGCCCAGACTTCAGCGCCGTTTTTACCGCTGGCTGTGTCGTCATTACTCTTTGCTGCGACCACGCCGGTGTTGCTGATGATGCTCACCACAGCCTGTGCACCATAAAGTCCGGTAGCCAGTTCACGGCTTTGGGACTGGAGGTCGGAAATATTGATATCGACCACCGACATGCCAATGACGTTTCCGGCCTCGAGCATGGGAATGGCCATCGAAATGAGTGTCACGCCCTGACCGTTCAGTAGGTCGTGATAGGGAGACGTCAGGCATTGCGTACGTGTTTTCAGCACGCAGGTGTACCAATAGTTGTAGGGCGTGCCGCTGGCATCGGGTGTGGTGCGAGAAAACAATTCTTCCGGATATACGGCGTACTCCGGTTGGGACGGGTCTGCCTGGGACCAGTAGCTGGAAAAACGACCCTTGTCATTGCTGCCCAGTGCGGCCTTGCCGACGAATGAGGCGTCGTTACCCCCCAGCGCATCGGGCTCGAACGTTACAAACAGGCCGAGGAGTTCGGGGTGCGCTGTCAACATGTTGCGGCTTTGCTCAATCATCTCCTTGCGCCCCTCTGCCTCGTCCATACGGTCGTTGCCAATCCGGTTGCGCAAGGCCAGCATCTGTCTATTGAACTCACGCCCCAATAACAGCGCATCACTGAATTTCTTCTCGATGAGTTGACGCTGCACAGCGCCGCTCGTCGTCAATTGCAGGCACGCCGTGTCTTCCAGAAGCGCGCTGCTGCGTTGGCCGACCATTTGATCGGTATGTTTCATTTGATACAGGTTGGCGGTAATGACTGCGGCCAGGCAAAGCAACAGGCACAGGCCTGTCAAGAAAACGATCTTCAGTTTGATCGACAGGGTTGTGCGCATGCGTCACCGTCAAAAAAGGGAAGGGGAAGGGGGGCAGTTCTCCAGGGTCGCACCACAATCGCTGCCCAGATAAGTCAACGCAGCCCCCAGTGTTCGGCACAGCGGCTGAAGCCGCTGATAGGCCTTGAGAGGGCCTGAACAGAGCAGTCCGCAGTCTTGCTGGCCAATCGCGTCGGCCTGACTGGCCAGGCTGATTTCCAGGTAATCGATCTGTTCGCTGCGAGCCCATTCACCCATCGACCGTGCAGACGCCGCTGGACGCGTTTGCGTGGTGTTGAAGCTGATAAGCGCTTTGCCATGCAGACCGAAGGTGGTTTCAGGGCTGCAAAGGCGTGCGCTCATCAACAATTGATCGGGAAAGCAGGTAATCACCACATCGCTGCTGTCGATCGCCTGTTCAAGGTTGCGCAATAGCCTGAAACCTTCAAAAGGGGCCACCAGGTTGTTGCGCAGCGGGTCCAGTCCAGCCACTTCAAAGCCCTGTCGGGAGAGGGTGCGTGCAATGGTGCTGCCGAAGTGATCGAGGCCGATGATGGCGACGCGTTTGGGTGAGGTAGTCATGGCGGGTTCTCTGTAGACGATCGATTCACGGATGCATGGCTTTGAACAGCGATGCGATGTCCAGCTCACCCATGCCGGCGGTCTGGGCCAGCCTGCAGTAGCTCAGGTAGGCGTCAGTGCTGGCGTGGGGCGCGTTCGCACGCTGCAGCGCGTCGAGCACCACCTCTTGACCGGCGACATGCACATCGACCGACGCTTGTTCGCCGCCGAAATCGCTGGCCGCAATGCGATCGGCCGCGGTGTTGATGCCATCCACCAGCATGTCGCTCATGATCGGCGACAGTGCCTTGAAGTCCTGTACCGAAACACCAGCGCAGGAGGCGAGCACTGCGCCTTCGAGCCAGGCGGCAAAGGCACCGAAGTAAAAGGCGTAGAGAGCCAGGTAGGTGGGTGTGCACGCGGTGGGGTCGGCGCCGAGAAACTTCGGGTTCCCCGCCAACACCTTCAGGGTGGACTCATGGGCATGGTAGGCGTCGCTGTTGCCCGAGTAGAGGATGGTGGTGTGTTGTCCGCCGATGTCCTTGGGGTAGCACATGATGCCGGCGTCCACATACAGACCGTTGTGCTGGCTCACTCGCCTGGCAATACGCTGCACGTCATCCACGGTACCGGTGCTCATGTTGACGATGGTTTTACCGCTCATGTCCAACATGGGGTCAAGGTTGCTCAACACGTTCTGCGAGGCGGCCTTGTCGATCATGCAGATGATGATCAGGTTGCTCGCATTGATGGCTTCGCTGGCTTCCCGCGCCAGGCTGGCACCCTCTTGCAGCAGGGCAGTTGCGCGCTCCGGGCTTCGATTCCAGACGGTCACGCCATACCCGGCTTGCAGCAACGTGCGCGCCAGCACACCGCCCATGGCCCCCAGGCCCAGGACGCTGACGCAAGGTTTGTTTGATCCAGACGTTGACATGATCTGCCCTCAAGACAGTAGGGGATGGAGGAGGTCAAAGCCACGCGCGCAATTCCAGAAGATCGGCGCGTGGCGGCACGATTTGCAGAGATCAGCGAGGAGGGTTGAGCCCGATGTAATCGGCGATTTCCTCGTAGTTGACTTGCCACAGGCCCGGCAGGCCGTATAGGTCTGCGGTGAAGGAGCGAAAACCGAGGATTTGCTGTACGCGTGGCGACAGGGTGCGGACCAGTTCCATGTCGACCACGAATGGGTAAGCTTCCTCCGGTACCAGCCAACCGAGGTTAAAGGTAAAGGCCACGGCTCGGCGGTACTGGTCAGTCGTCACGTTGGCGCCACCGCCATGAGCGATCTTGCCTGTAAAAAACAGTGCGTCACCCGGCTCAAGCTCGGCGGCCACGGTCATTTCCGGTGTGCCCCGGTCGTCGTAATCCGGCCAGTTCTGGCTACCGGGGATGATCCGGGTCGCGCCGTTTTCTTCAGTGCAGGGGCTCAGGGCGATCAGGAAATTGCAGATGACATCCGGAGCTTTGATCCCCATCTCCTTGAACGCCATGTAGTTCTCGAAATCGCGGTGCAACGGTTGAGCCTTGTTGCCCGGTCCGATCTCGATAACTTGCGCCGTTCCCATCCAGTAGGTATCGCACCATGGGCTTAGAATCGCGTGAGCCAACTGGTGAACCTTGTCGTGGTCGATGATTTCTTCACGGAAGGTTTTGCTGTGAGTGACCAGGTTGGTCAAGCGCTTGGTGTTGGCACCATGGAAATCCTGTGCGCCTTCGTTGGTCTTGGACGAGCCTGCGGGAATCTTGTCCATCTGCGGCTGAACGTCGGCGTTGAATCGAGCGACCTGATCCGGTGTGAGCATGCCTTTGATGATGACACCGGCGTCTTCTTTGAGGATTTTCAGAACTTCTTCTTTCGGGGTATCGAGGGTGATTTTCTTGAATGCGCTGGCCATGGGGGAAACCTGTAAGGCGTAAAGGGGATGATCTCGGTGCGATAGGTAGCTACCGCACTTGAGGGCCGACTAAACGTTCGCCGGTGTGCTGTAGTCCACGGCAGTGCCAAGCCAGCCGTCCCAGCGTTTGGTCCAGTAAAGGTTGTGCAGTTGAGTGGTCAATTCGCCGGGGCCAGCCTTGCCGCCCAGTACGGTGTCATCGACGGTATTGATTGGCATGATCCCGCCGGCGGTGGAAGTCAGGAAGGCTTCGTCGGCATTGAGCAACTGTTCGACATGGACACGTTCGACATGGATGGGCATGCCGATTTCCTTTGCCAGCTCCAGCGTGGTTTTGCGCGTGATGCCTTCCAGGCAGCCGGAATCCGGCGTGTACAGCACACCGTCCTTGATCAGGAAGATGTTTGAACCGGGCGCTTCGGTCAGATAACCGCTGGCGTCACACAGTACCGACCATTCCTTGTTGGCGGTGTTGGCTTCGAACAGCGATAGCTTGAGGTCCATCCAGTGGAAATTCTTCGCGGTAGGGTCCACCGCTTCGGGCGGAATGCGAATGAATTGTTTGCTCACCAGCAGGTCGATGCCACGAGCCCTTTGTTCGTCGTTGGAAATGAATACGTAGGGCACGACAAACGCATAGAAGCGGTTTTCGTATGCATTGGGATTGATCCGATCACCGCCATCTGGCATGAAGCCGCGGGTTACCGCCCACCATACGTAAGCCTCCTTGGCACCGGCCTGTTTGACCAGGTTCGTGAGGATCTCGGTGGTCTGCTTTTTGGTGTAAGGGTTGGTCAGCTGAAATTTGGTGCACGCGCTTTCGAAGCGCTCCAGATGGTCTTCAAGGCGGAAAAAATAACCTTTGCTGACACTTACTACATCGTAGCAAGCATCCGCTTGGGTAAAGCCCAAGTCGGACATCGGGATTGCCGCGTTATCCAGATCCACGTAAGTGCCATTGATGAATGCCGAGCCGTGGCTGTACTTAGGCTCATAGGCGACGCGCACATGGGCGGGGTCGTTCAACATGATGTGTTGTGCCTGGATGATGCTCATCGGTCGCTCTCTATTCCAAGGTGAGATGGAGGCTGCGGATTACGCAGGGCCTTTCAGCGGTGTTGCCGGTGAGCTCATGGTAGGGCGGCGGTGGCGGCGCCAAACAGGTGAGCAGGGGCCAAATTACAACGTCTGTGCGGCCACCCTTCAGCGTGTCAGGGCCTGGCGCAAGGCCCGGCAAGCGACTGTCCTGTCGAGGATGCTTTGTTGGCCATAAAGCACCTTTTTTGCCAAGCGTCAGCTGCCTAGAGTCCTTGGGCACCGCGGCTGACGCGGTTGACATCTCATCAGCAAGAAGGAATTGGCATGAAGCATTCAAAAGCAACGTTTATCGGTCTTGGCCAAATGGGCGCGGCGCTGGTCCCGCCATTTATTGATGCCGGTTTGCAAGTTACTGTCTGGAATCGATCAGCTTCCAAGGCTGATCCATTGGTTGCATTGGGCGCAAAGGCCGCGGCGGACTTTGTTGCCGCGGTGAGTGCCTCCGACCTCATCATCGTCTGCCTGGCTGACTACACCACGAGTAATGCGCTGTTTCACCAGGATGAGATCACGCCTCTGCTCGAGGGCAAGACGATCGTGCAATTGACCACCGGCGATGGCAGGGAGGCAGAGCTCGGCGCCCTGTGGGCGGCAGAAGTCGGGGTGAATTACCTGGACGGTGCGATCATGGATTATCCGACCAAGGTCGGTGGTCCCGAATGCTTGCTGCTGGTGTCCGGTGATCGTGCGGTGTGGGACAGTTGCGAGACGCAAATGAAGCTGCTGGGTGGGCGCATGACCTATGTCGGCAGCAAGCCATCATCAGCCAATCTGCTGGATGGCAGCTTGCTGACGATGTACTACGGCAATACCTTCGCGTTGATGCAAAGTGCGGCGATGCTGGAGGCCGAGCAGGTCGATATCAAGGACTTCAAAACAGCATTGAATGCGTTCAAACCCGTAATAGAAAGCACCTGGAAGCGCACAATCGAGGCCATCGATCAGCAGGACTACTCCGGTAACGAAGCTTCTATTCATGTTCATTCGCTGGGTGTGCAATCGCTGCTGAAGCGGGCGAAAAAATCAGGCGTAGAGCACGGTTTGCTGCAATTGTTTTCCGAGTACGTCGACCAGACAGCTGCGCGCGGTCACGAAGCAGATGAGCTGCCAGCAGCCTTCGAAGTATTCCGCCGCAAAGGCTGATCGATACCGTTCGGCAGCAGGTTGGCGGGGAGGGAGCAATGACCCTCAAAATGTCCCCTGCGCACCTGTTTGCCAAGGTTGGCAAGCCCATAATCAAGGCGTCAACGGATGGCGCGGAATTGGCCGGTCATGGTCAAGGCACGCACGGATGCTGGCACACAATAAAAACGATCTTTCCAGACATTCTGCCCTCTACCGTTTTTCAGGAGCAGCTTATGCGTGATGTATCCAGCCTTCATATCTCAGACGAACATTCTTTTCTGGTCGACGACACGATCGGCGATCTTGACCTCGATCTGGTCAGGAGTTTGATCGCCTTGAATTCTCCCGAGAACCTCAATGACGAAACCAGTTTGCCGACCGGTTCGATCATCCTGACAGCGGCTGGCTGGTTTGTTGCCGGTATTGTCCTTTGGGCCCTCGTGGGCTTTTACATCTGATAGAGGTTTGCCATGAGCAATTCAGGTGAAGACGTAAGCGGGCTTATCTCTCGGGAAACGCTGGCAGGGCGCTTGCCGGTGCCAGGTTCCGCGCGGTTGTACAATGGTTTTGGCACATTGCTGGGCGCGGCTATTGCAATCGGGGCGGCTAGTTTCAACTACTTGTTTGGTGCTTCTATCGCCTACATCGGTAACACGAGCATCGGCATTGCTGGCTATGTCATCGGCCTGATGATGACCTTGGCGCCAATGTATCTGGCCTCCGGGATGCTGAGTTATCGGCATGGTGTCGACCCTGTGGATGCGGCAAAAAGTGCGCTGGGCACTCGGGGTTCCGCATTGCTGCTGTTGATGATCCTGGTGACTACGCTGGGCTGGTCGTTCGTGCTGGTCGCCATGACGGGGCAGGCAGCAGGGCGGCTGCAACAGGTGCTGTTCAATCCGGGCGGTGGTATCGACAACACGTTCGTGGCTCTTGTTTCGATTTTCATGCTGGTGTTGATCTGGGTGCTGCTCAGAAAAGGCCCCGCCATGATTGCGATGCTCACGCGCTTCACTTCGCCGGCGATTCTGATCATTGCGGCAGTCGTGTTGTATCTCGTCACCCGGGACGTCAGTTTTTCAACGTTGTTGCATACCAATGTCGACCCGAAACTGGCCTATACCACCGACCCGTTATTGCAGTTGGCCTACGGCGTTGAATTTGGTGCTTCCAATGCACTGACCATCGTGCCGTTTTTTGGCGGCATGGCGCGGTTGATCCACAAACGCAAACATCTGGTCACACCATGCCTGCTGGGCGCTGGATTGATTGGTGCGGGTTTTACCACTGCCGTGGGGGCCCTGGCAGCCGTGGCCACGGGCTCTACCGAGCCCGCGGAGTGGGTGGTCAAGACCGCTGGAAATGGCCTGGGTACGTTGATCGTGACAATACTGTTGCTGGCCAATCTCGGGACCTTGGTGAGCTTTTTCTACCTGGCCGGTGTGTCGGTCCAGCAGATCAGGTTTTTCGCCAGGATGCGCTGGGACATGATCATCGCCATTCTGTTACTGCCGGGCATCGTGGTGGCCTTTGAAACAGATTGGTTGATCGCCCATGTGATGAACTGGCTGGCCTACAACGGCGCGATGTTTGTCGGTATCGCCGCGATACTGCTCACCGACTATCTGCTGCTGCGCCAACAGAAAGTCCTGCCCGGCCACTTGTTTGTCAAAACCAGTGACAGCGCTTATTGGTTCTGGGGAGGGGTGAACTGGGTTGCGATGGGCGTCATTGTGTTGGGTGTGTGTTCCTACCTGTCATTGTTCAACCCGATGACACTGGCGGTAGGCGGCTCGTTTCGCTACATCGGTGCGGCCATGCCTTCTTTCGCACTGTGTATCGTGACGTACTATGCGGCCATGCGCCTGGTGATTGCATCGAGTGACAAAGGCGGTTATCGAAATGTTGCACAGTTGGCCCTGAAGAAGGTCAGTGTTGGGCTGTAAATCAGACTTGCCGAACCAGGCCCTGGCGTAATGCCGGGGCCTTTTCATTGGTGGGAGCAGACTTGATTTTGCCGTATGAGCGGTGCGTCGCTCACCGGTAATTTGTCCGCGTCGCACCTGTTGGACTATCGCCGCCGGCTCATAATTCGAGCTTGTCTTGTCGACGGTAGATCAGGGGAATTCCATGAGTGATTCGGGTGCGGATGTGAGTGGCGCAATATCGCGTGAAGCCTTGGCAGGGCGCTTGCCGGTGCAGGGTTCAAACCGGTTGTACAATGGCTTTGGCTCATTGCTGGCGGCATGCGTTGCCATCGGTGCGGCCAGTTTCAATTATCTATTTGGTGCTTCCATTGCCTACATCGGCAATACCTCTATCGGTATTGCCGGTTACCTGATCGGCCTGATAGTGGGTCTCGCGCCCGTGTATCTGGCTTCAGGAATGATCTGTTTTCGCCACGGTGTCGATCCGGTCGATGCGGCCAAAAGCTCGATGGGCACCCGTGGTTCTTCATTGCTGCTGGCACTGATCCTGATTACTACCCTGGGTTGGTCATTCGTGCTCATCGCCATGACCGGACAAGCCGCCGGTCGCCTGCAGCAGATCCTGTTCAATCCTGGCGGCGAAATCGACAACGGCTTTGTCGCCACTGTATCGGTGCTCATGCTTGCCCTGGTCTGGGCGCTGCTGAGAAAGGGCCCGGCGATGATTGCCTTGCTGACACGGTATACCTCACCGGCCATTCTGATCATCGCTTGCATTGTGCTTTACCTGATCACGCGTGATGTCAGTTTGACGACCCTGCTGCAGACCAATGTTGATGCGAAGTTAGCCTACGCCACCGACCCATTGCTGCAACTGGCCTACGGCGTCGAGTTCGGGGCATCCAATGCGTTGACCAGTGTCCCTTTTTTTGGCGGAATCGCTCGGCTTATTCATAAACGCAAGCATCTCATCACGCCTTCGTTGTTGGGCGCAGGGTTGATTGGTGCAGGTTTCACCTCTGCCGTAGGGGCGCTGGCGGCGGTGGTGACCGGTTCCACCGAGCCAGCAGAATGGGTGATCAAGACCGCTGGCAATGGCGTTGGCACGGTGATCGTATCCATACTCCTGCTGGCCAACCTGGGCACCTTGATCAGCTTCTTCTACTTTGCCGGGGTCTCGGTTCAACAAGTACGGTTCTTTGCCAGGATGCGCTGGGACATGATCATTCTGGTGCTGTTGTTGCCGGGATTGGTGGTTGCCTTCAATACGCAATGGTTGATTGCGCATGTGATGAATTGGCTGGCCTACAACAGCGCCATTTTCGCGGGCATTGCCGCCGTGCTGTTGACAGATTTTCTCTTGCTGCGTCGTCAGGTGTTGTTGCCGACACACCTGTTCGTAAAGAGCGAAGAAGGTGCTTACTGGTTCTGGGGTGGTGTCAATTGGGTTGCCATGGCCACCATCGCCCTGGGGGCGGCGGTATACCTGATGTTGTTTGATCCGCTGACGTTGGCGGTAGGCCCCACCTTCCGTTACGTTGGGGCAACGATGCCGACGCTCGCCGTTTGTGTCCTGGCCTATTACCTGGCCATGCGCCTGGTGATTGCTACCAGCTACAAGGGTGGCTACCGCAACGTCCGCCAGTTGACACTCAAGAAGGTCACTGTCGGCCTTTGATAGAAGTAGCAGAGGCGGCCCGAATGGCTTTGGACTGACGCTAACCGAAACGAAGGTTAAATGATTCATAAAACTCGGTCGCTTGACCTATATCAAGTGTCCTACCTACAATTCTTGTCAGTCTGCAGAGCGCCAAGGATAGGCCAATACCCGCGAGATCAGATCGCGGCTTTGGCAGCAGGCATTCTGTAAAAATGGAACATGCGCTTTTGGAGCATTACGCGATGTCGAGTGAAAGCACACGGGCCGAGTCGCTGTTTGACAGGACCGCCAGCCCCCGCGAAAAGAAACGCGTTCAGCGGATCGAGGACATCATTGAAGCAGCAGCCATGCTTTTCGTACGGGATGGCTACGCTCAGTTTTCCGCCCGGCGAGTTGCCAGTGAGTTGGGCATCAGCCTCAGTAACCTCCAGCATTACTGCGGTACTACCGAAAACCTTCTGCTTTCCATGATTCGGGCAAAAATCGAGGTCTTCGTCACTCGCTTCTACGACATTGCCAATGAGACGTCGCTCACGCCTGAGCAGCGCTTCCTGAAGGTAATCGATGAAGACATGGCCGCGACGCTGGACCCCTGGATTGCATCGTTCTCATTCCAGACGTGGGCGTTGGCCGAACACGACAAAGCCGTCAATGAGCATCTCAAGCATATCTACGGTGAGTTCTGCCGCATCCTGGCGAACTTGATCAGGGAGGTGAATCCGCAGTTGACCTCCAGCAAGGCTGATGTCTACGCGACGCTTATCGCTTCGCAAATCGAAGGGCTGTTGTTTTACAACAAACAGATCGCCGCCGATCAGCAACATTGGGACGAAACGCTTGAGACAATGCGCACGATGTGGGTAAACATGATTCGCGTCGGCCATTAAGTTGTGACGAGGCCGTTGTGCCCCGATTTTTGGTCGTTTGGCACCTGTTTCTGATTTCTGACCAAGGTTTATGCTCCCCGCTGAATCAGCATGGGGAGTGAATATCATGGGAGGATCTTTAGATGACATCGATAGACTGGCCACGCTGCACTTCATCGCACTGGTCGACTCGCTGATGATTGAAGCGGGTCACCCGACGGAAGGGTTGCTGCAGGGAACTGATCTTGATGCCGAGGAACTTCAGGCTGGCCTGCGACTGATCGCGCCGTCTCAGGAATACGCCATCCTGCGCAACGCACTTGCCATGACAGGCAATGCGCATCTGGGCCTGGAACTGGGCAATCGTTGCCGATTGGCTGCGTACGGCATCTTCGGCTTCACCCTGCTTTCAAGTTGTGACCTCAGATCAGCGCTGCGCCTGCTTTTCGATTATCCGTTGCCACTGGGCACAGGCTTTGAGCTGAGTCTGAAGGAAGAACACGGTGTGGCGACCTTGACCGTCAGCGACACGTTTGACGTTGAGGATCAATTACGTGGGTTGGCGATCGAGTTCTGCCTGACGGCATTGCAAAGTCTCATCGCCGACTTGCTTTATCAGCCCTTGCCGATGTTGAACATCAATATCGGCTTTCCTGAATTGGCGGATGCGCAGACCTATAAACGTTATTTTGAGTGCCCGGTGTCTTTTGATTCGTCGCGCCCTCACTGCCTGTCTTTTGATGCCCGTTGGCTCGATCAGCCGCTGCCTTGTGCACATTCGGTTTCCCATGCCCAGATGAAGAAGCACTGCTCCCAGCTCAAGTCCCAGCTGGAGAGTCCGCGGGATATTCTCGCGAATGTGAAATCGGCCATCTGTACTCAGTTTGATTCTGTTCCCACCCTTAACAGCATTGCATTGAACATGGCCTGTTCAAGCAAAACCCTTCAGCGTCACTTGCGAGCCGCGGGTACCAGCTTTCATGAGCTGCTCGGCGAGATACGCTATCAACGCGCGCAGGAGCTGCTGTTACAGCAAGTCCCTATCGCACGGATTGCCGAACAATTGGGCTTCAGCGAGGCTGCCGCCTTCCGAAGGGCATTTCAACGTTGGAGCGGGTGTACACCTTCGCAGTATCGCTCGCAGGTCAGGCACTGAAAAAGCGTTGCCGTTGCCACGTTGAAGTGTCGCTTACGATCCCCTTTTTTGACCCGTTTGCGCCTTTAGCCAAGCGCTCTTAAACCAGACAATCGATCGCACGTCGCCATGATTGGCATAACGCATTGATTGAAAGGAAAGGGCAGTGATGAAAATGTCGATTCGCAGTTTGGCGGCAGGTATCGGAACGCTGTATGCAGGTTCCAGTTTCGCATTCGACAGCTTTCAGATCGGGGATGTGTTGGTCGAACCCTCAATGACGGTGGGGGCTGCGTACCTCTACCACAAAAACCAGGCATTCGGCGGCCGTACCAGCAGCATCGGGCTTGAGGTGGACCGCACTTCCAGTCGGTTTGAAGGCTTTGTTTTGCCAGGGGTGAAGGTTACAGGGCCAGACACTGACTACGGAACAGTGTTCGGTGGTGCCTCAGCTGTCGGGGCGATGACGCGCGGTGGTAGCGATGCCGGTGGTTTTACCCATGACGACCCGGAATCCATCGGGTGGGAAACCGCGTACGTCGGCTGGAAAAGCGCGGACCTGTTCCCCTCGCTCGGTAAAGACGCCATTACCCTGAGCGGCGGACGTCAAAACTTCATGATCGACAACGGCTTTCTGATCGGTGACGGTCATGCTGACCAGGGTAAGGATGCGGCCGCCTGGATTGGTCCGCGTACCGCATTCACTAATACACTGATCGCCCAGTTGAACACGGGAAAAATTCATGCGGACCTGTTCGACCTGACCGCAACTCAGGACCTCGACTACGCCGATTACAAGGAACGCCTGCGCCTGCGTGGGGGTAATGTCGAATGGCGCGACACACTCGGCACCCTGGGCGCGACTTACTACCACACCCTGGACGCCGACAATACGGCGCGTGACGGGGTTGATGTCTATGACCTGCGTGCCAAGGGCACACCGTTTGCCGCTTTGCCGCAAATCAGCCTGGCAGGCGAGTATGTCTGGGAGAAGGGTGGCGAAGCCAACAAGTCCGCCCATGGCTGGTACGCACAAGCCAGTTATGCCTTCACGGACGTGGCGTGGACGCCGACCCTGACGTACCGCCGCACTCAGTACTCCAACGATTACGACCCGATGACCTATGGCTACGGAGGGGAATACGGGACCTGGTATCAGGGTGAGATTGTCGGTGAATACATGCTGTTCAACAGCAACGTCGACATCGACTTGCTGAAGCTGGCCGTGCAACCACGTCAGGATGTCGCTATAGGGTTGATGGGCTACCGGTTCCGCCTGGAAAAGGCCCCCGAGGGTGTTACCAGCCGCGACTTCGCCAACGAAGTCGATCTGTATGTGAACTGGACCATTACGCCAGCCCTGACGCTCAGTGCCTTGTACGGCGTGGCTTTACCTGGCGACGCAGCCAAGCAGATCTTCGGTGCCAACGACCGCTCCAGTCTTTTTGAAACCCTCGTCACCTGGAGCTTCTGACCACTGGAGGAGGCGTGCGGCCGCTTCTTGGAATGGCCGTAATTCCTCCCTTTTCTGTCAGTTGCGAACCTGTGAATCGCGCTCGCGCGTCCCTACAGTCGATTTCATTCCTGCTGATGGTTTTTTGAGAAAACCATCAGCGCAACCCTACGTTTCCAGAGGGCTCCAAACATGTCTACTGCTTCCCTTGTGACTCTGCCTGGCACTGCATCCGTGGAGCAGGTCGTTGAGATAATCGAGCGCGATGGCGGCGTGATTATTGCCGACTTCATGGCAAGTGATGTACTCGTCGAACTCAAAGCGCAGATTGATGCAGCACTCGATACCTCGAGTTTTGGTCATGAAAACTTTTTCGTCGGCACATCGACTCGCCGTGCCAGTCGATTGTTCGCCCGATGCTCGCGGATGGTCGATGTGGTGATGCACCCCTTGTATTTGGGGGCTGCACGCAAAATCCTGCAAAAGCCTGTGGATGTGTGGTTCGGCCAGGAGCGCACGACAGTCACCCCGCAAATTCAGATCGGCATGACTCAGGCCATCCAGATTCATCCAGGCCAGGGCAAGCAACCATTGCATCGCGATGACACCAGTTTTCTCTGGCGCCATCCGAACTATGGCCGCGAAGCCCGTTTGCAGATCATGCTGGCGATCACAGAGTTCACCGAAGCTACAGGTGCTACCAAGGTCATCCCGGGCAGCCACAAATGGGACGACGAGCGCTGCCCTCAGCCCGAAGAAACGGTCAACGCGGAGATGGCAGCAGGCTCGGCCCTGCTGTTCATTGGGTCGACCTACCATGGCGGCGGCACCAACTCCAGCGACACGCCCCGCACCGGCCTGACCATGGGGATCGACCTGGGATGTGTTCGCCAAGAGGAAAACCAATACCTGTCCATCCCCTTCGAGACGCTCAAGGGGCTACCGAGCGAAGTACAACGATTGCTCGGCTGGGATGCGGGCGAGAATTTCATGGGCTGGGTGGAGCGGGGCGGCAAGATGCTCAGTCCCCATACGTTCCTGGAGTCTGAGGATGTGCTCAAGTCACTTGGATTGGTGGGATAAACCTATCGAGTTGAATTAGTCAGAGTTGATAAGGGCAGCCCGCGGGTTGCCTTTTTTACGCCTGCCGTAAGCTCGAAGCCGGTGCCTGGGGCATTTACGAACAGGCCAAAAAAAGGCGCCCGAAGGCGCCTGAAATACACCTGAACCGAGGGCAAAAGCCAGGTGAGCTGAACAAACCGGTGGAGCGTTGGTAAGGCGCAAAGTCTGTCCCGCCTCGCGATTAAGCGAGTCCGGCAATTTTAGGGGTTTGTACAGCATTGAGTAGGTGATGCTCGGCCATTTGTGGCGACGCGGTGGCCAATTGAAGCTTGCGTGAGGTTGAACACTGGCAGGCTTACTTTCGCCCGAGCAGTTCTGCGAGCTGGTTATCCACCTCCCGTATCCAGTCGCCGTCGACTCCGAAAAGGCCAAGGTGGCCGCTGGGGCTGCTTGACGCATAAAACACTGCATCCTTGATCATTTCCGCTTCGGCAAGGCACATTGAGGGCGGAAAAAACATGTCCTGGCTGATCGGCATGATCAAGGCTTTGGCGGTTATGCGCCCCAAGGCAGCCCTCAAATTCCCGCCCTCAAGGGCACTGACGTCAACTGCACGCCATTTCTCCAGCATTGTGATCAGGTTATTCGGGTCCATAGGTGAGAAGTAGGGTTTCATGAACCCTTCAAAAAAAGCCTCGACGCTGTCGAAACCGAGCGGTTTGTAGTGCTGCTGCTCAAAGAAAGACGCGCTCAAGCCATACAGCGTCATCAGGCGTGCGTGTTGAGTCAAACCAGCGCTCACAGCCTGTGAGTCAACGTAGTCGCCATGGCTGAATGATGGGTCTGTGCGCAGACCGTGGATGATTGTGTCGGCTATGATTTTGTTGATGTCCGAGGTACGTGCAGTACCGGCGATGGCTGCCATGCGATCAACCATCGAAGGGTAACGCACGGCCCATTCATAGGTCTGTTGCGCGCCCATCGAGCCGCCCATCACCAGCGCCAGTTTCGTCAGTCCCAAGTGCTCAGTCACCAGCCGGTGCTGCGCAGTGACGTCGTCTGCAATGGAAATTGTCGGGAAACCAGCTTTTGCGTAAATCCCAAGTGTGTTGTGAGGTGAGCTGGAGAGGCCGTTGCCGATCTGATTGACGATGATCACGAAGTACTTGTCGGGGTCGATGGCCCTGCCAGTTCCGATGAAGACATCCTGGATGATTTTGCTGGTGCCGGAGTACCAGGTGGGAATCAGTATGGCGTTGTCTTTGTTCTCGTTGAGCTGGCCGTGTGTCGCCACTGCCAGCTCACAATTGTGCAGAGTCTTGCCGCAGGCCAGGTCCAGATCACCGATGTTGATGATTTCATAAGGGCCGTGGTTTTCAGCGTTGTAATAGGGATGCAGGCTCATTGGGCTACCCGTAATGACCAGTGGGTGAGCAGCCGGCGCTCAGGCCGGCAACTTTTTATTTGATCTGGAAATCCGCATAGGCTTGCGTCGCGACCGCCTCGCAACGCTCGCGGTAGACGTTGACACCACCGGCATAGGCCAGTAGGCGTTTCGGTTTACCGGCGACATTGCCCCCCGTATACCAGGAGCGTGTCTTGGAGAGCAGGGAGCTTGCTGCCAGTTCGTCGTGATGCTCGACCCATTGGTCTTGCTGGGCTTTTGTAGGCTCGATGGAATGACGCTGTTTTTCTTCCAGGAAGAGAATGCAGTCGGTGATCCATTCCACCTGATGCTGCAGGCAAGTTGGGGCATTGCACAACGCAGCGCCTGGAGACAGCGGGGCGGCGGTCATGAACAGGTTGGGAAACTTGTGAACCATGAGCCCCAGGGTGGTCTTGATGTCGTGCGACCACTCCTCGCGCAGGGACTGGTTGTTGCGGCCACGAATATCGATCTGGGTCAGGGCTCCCGTGGACGCGTCGAACCCGGTAGCAAGAATCAAGACGTCCAGTTCGTGGATTTTGCCATCGGCGGTTTGAACGCCTGTTGGAACAATCCGTTCGATGGGTGCGGATTTGATGTCGATGATTTCCACGTGAGGCAACAGAAAAGCTTCCAGATAGCGGGTGTCCAGAGGCACCCGGCGTGTGCCGAATCCATAATCGGTCGGCACCAGTTTCTTGATGAGCTCCGGATCCTTGATGCGGTCGCTCATTTTCCGCCGGACAAATTCGGAGACTTCTTTATTGACCGCGTCATCGGTGAAGATTTCGCCATAGGAGCCTGCCCACAGTGCGAGCGAGCCATCGTCCCACAGCATTTCCAGCACCTTGAGCCGGTCCTGGGCAGAGGCTTCGTTGTAACTGCCGTAGGTGAAGTCGAAATCGAAGCCGACGAAGCTGTTGCGAGCCAGCGCCTTGATCTCATGAAAACGCGCCTTGAGTTGCGCGCGGTCCGCGTCGCTGTAGGTCTGATTTTTCATTGGGATCGTGTAGGGGGCCGTGCGCTGAAAGACTTTCAGTGCCGCCACTTGCGGTGCGATGGTCTGGACCACCTGGATGCCGGTGGCGCCTGTACCGACTACGCCCACGCGCTTGCCTTTCAAGTCCACGGGGGTCTTTGGCCAGCGAGAGGTGTGGTAGACCTCGCCAGTGAAAGACTTTTCGCCCTCGAACAGATCCTTGAGGGGTGTCGATAAGGTTCCGGCGCAAGAGATGACGTACTTGGCGTCGATGATCGCTCCGCGATCAGTGCGTACCTGCCAACGACTTTTGCTTTCGTCAAACACGCAGGACAGCACCCGGGTACTGAGCTGAATGTCCTTGCGCAAGTCATAGCGCTCAGCGACGAAGTTCAGGTAGCGCTCGGTCTCGGGCTGCGCGGGAAAACGTTCGCTCCAGTTCCAGGCGTTGTTGAGTTCTTCCGAAAACCAGTACTGGTAGACATGGCTCGGAGAGTCTACTCGCGCGCCGGGGTAGCGGTTCCAGTACCAGGTGCCGCCCACGCTGGTGCCGGCATCGATGGCAATGACCTTGAGCCCGGCCTCGCGCAGTTTGTGTAGTTGGTACAGGCCGCCAATCCCGGCACCGATGATCACGGTGTCATAAACTTGTACGTCTTGAGCGGCATTAGTAGAAGCGCTATGCGCATTGCTGCTATCCATACATCCTCCAGCTATTGTTTTTATAATCGGCGAAATGTCGCTACCAACCGGCTCAGGGAAAGTGACTGATGACCGGTTGATCGAAGCCTACAAAGGGCCAGAGGTGAGGTATTGAAGCGAAGGGTGGGGATTTTTGAATATTCAGGTGATTCAATCTGCAGCCACAGGCTTTAAAGCGCTTCGTTGCAACTGCCCGGGTGTGACACCGAGCTTGGCCTTGAGCAGTCGTGACATGTGGGCCTGGTCCGAAAAACCGCATTGAAGGGCGATTTCTTTTAATGGCAAGGCTACGCTGCCCAGCAGAGTCTGCGCTCGCTTGACTCGTTCGTTCATAATGTACAAGTGAGGAGGGCAGCCTGTGGCCTCCTTGAACGCACGCGAAAATGCCCATACGCCCATGTTGACCTGATCGGCAAGGTTCGCGATGGAAAGAGAGCTCTCCAGATGTGCCTCTATGTAGGCGTGAAGTTTGCGCATTCGGGCACCGTCAAGCTTGAGCGAGGAACGGTCCGCCTGGAACTCAAGGCTTGAATAGTTCCTGAGCAAGTGCACGGCCATCTGAGTTGCGAGGGCCTCGGCATACATGGCTCCCCCTGCTGCAGGACTTTGCGCCTCGGAAGTTATTGCCAAGGCAATCGAGGTAAGGACAGGATCGCGGATCGCCAACAAATCGTGTAATCGGACTTCACTGACGTTACGCCCCGTCACCTCCCGCGAGACGTTTAACAGCAGTTCCCGGCTCAGGTAAATATGGGAGACGTCCAGGCTTTCCTGCCATCGCCAATGGGCAGGCTGAGCGATCGACAAGAGCGAGATATCGCCCGGGGAGAACGTGTTTCGCTGCCATCCTCCAGTACATCGACGCTGCAGGGCTGCGGGCGTTTTCGAGCGTAGCAGCATGATGGCGTAATGATCGATCGCTGGTGCCGCCACCTCCCAGGCCTCTAGTTGATAGGAACGCTGGATGACCCCGTGCCAACCCTGAGTGTCGCTGCTGCTCAGCATCGTGCCCTGAATCCACTCAGGCACTTGATATGGCGTGATCAACGTCGTCATGTCGAAACCCTCCTGCTCAACTTTCCGGGTTGCCGAGCTCTTGGAGTAAAGCTGGCACAACGATCAGAAATTTGAAGGGCTGAATATGGCATCGGCTCCCGCCGGTAAACAGGTGCGATTCGGTCAATCAAACAGTCGGGGTCTCATAGTCCGCTCTACGGTTATGCAGGCCGGAACCTAATGCCAGGTCTTGATCTTGATCAGCACTTTGGATGGGCGGATCCGGGTTGACTGTTGGTCGCCACCTTGTCCCTTGCGCACCTGTTAATCAGATGCCAGCTACTCGCACACTTCGTGGACGGAAATGGTCACCCTTGAAGCTTTGGGCTAACAGGATCAAGACCATTGAGTGAAAAGCTGTTCTAACTTATGGAGTTGGACTCGATGATAAAAGTCAGTGTGCTGTACCCGTACCAGGAAAATGCCCGTTTTGACCATGACTACTATCGCGATACACACCTGCCACTGGTGAGGTCGCTCATGGGGGAGGGGTTGAGAAAGTTCACGATAGACAAGGGCGTTTCAGGAGGACTGCCAGGCTCCAAGCCACTCTATATTGGTATGTGCCACCTTTTCTGCGAATCGTTTGAAACCTTCCAACAAAGCTTCGCGCCGCATGCAGAAAAGATATACCAAGACATCATAAATTATACTGATATCGCGCCGGTGATACAGTTCAGCGAGGTTGTGGAGGTCAATTGATCCTGGAAACTGGCCAGGTTATTTTTTGTCATCGCGACCCGTGGCCAGCCGTTGAAAAGTTGAATGTTGTGGCCTGCTACAGTTGTATCGTGGAATCAGGAACCGGCCGATATTAACGATTCACTCATGGAGTCTACGCGAGCCTGCTCGAACAGTTCATGATTTCGAGCGGGTGGGCGTCTACAAAGAAAACCCCGAAAAATTAGCTCGAGCATGATTGCGCAGAGTTCAGTGAGAAGAGGACGTACTGCGTGCTGGCTTAAATACTTAATGTTTCTTTCCTTCGAAAACTTAAATGTATTGGCGCTTCACTTTGAATCTTAATGAAAAGGTTTTTAATCGAAGTGAAAAGCCTTGGCGGTTACGCGTCCCAGGTAAGGTCCATTGCGATGCTTACGAAGGGCCGCTGCGCGTTTGAATCAATGTCAGTTCCGGTCATTGAGTGTCATTGCGCGGCTCTAAGCTATTCAAGACGGACGGGTGCGAGAATCTACTGAAGTGCCAACTTAATTGGCAGTTCCAAATTAGGGGGGGGCAGCGTTACCTCGGTGTGAGAGTTAATTGCGCAATAGTGACTAAGCTTTGGCAGTTTTCATTTTAAAATCTAAAGACTCCATTTTATTTTCTAATGATCACTGAAGTTACCGTAGACAGTAATTGCAATAGGCTGTGTAAGCCAAAAGCTTATAGTGCCATCTATGGAAACCCTCATGAGTATCGAATCCTTTGTGCGCAGCGCTGGGGGCGCCAGCTTCGCCAAGGCCGCTTGGTGTATGAGCGATACCAACTGTGGGCCAAGAGTGTCGCCAATCTGGAGGTGTGCCTCGAAGTGCGACTGTTCAGCGCCACACTGCGGATATTCCTCCAGCAATGGCCCGGCATCACGACAACATTTCACACACGATGTTCGCCTTTAGCGTTTCCGCGACACGGCTCTCTATGGCTCTGGCTGATTCCATTCTTAATGAAAAGAATTCCAATCCAAGTGAAAAGTCATGGCAGGTGCGCGTGCCGGGTAGAGCCCATGCTGGCCCTTGCCAAGGGATGCTGCGCATATGAATCAGTAATTTGTCAGTTCTGGTCATTGAGTGCCGACTAATTTTGGTTCAGTCGCTTGCCGCCAGATCAGAAGCCAACTCGTGGATAGAAAGCGCTTCAGGCAAGAGGTACTGAGGCTCGCATTCCAGAACGTTGGCTATGCGATATAGCTTTTCTACGGTGATATTCACTTCGCCGCGCTCAATACGCCCCATATAGCTACGATCGACACTGCAGGAGTGCGCCAAGGTATCTTGAGAAAATCCTTTGGCTTTCCGTTGTGTCCGTATTCTTTCGCCCAATGCCTTTGCAAGCTGATGCATATCCGCCTCGGTCTCCACTGAGGCGGCACTATCTTGCGTTTGCGGATGAATCGGCCACGGACTATAATCCGCATTTTGACTGTTCCGCGAATTTCCCTTCCAGGTGCCTGCATGAAACCCGATTCATTTATCTTCGACAGGCGGTTGTACGACCTATTTCAGCAGGAGCACCTACGCCAATTTACGACCAACGACTTACGTAACGCTTACGCCACTCAACTGGCGGGTATTCCGTTCAACAGCAGCGACCTGCGCAGATATGTCTATGAGCAAATCAGACGGATGCTGCGTACCGGATGGGTTATTCAAGATGAAAAACGACAAAAGCGGGGTCAGATCTATCACTGGCAGAGTATCCCAGCGAATCTACAGGTGGAGCTCATCGATAATGGGTACGAGAACAGTGTCAAATCGGTGAATAAACCGTTGCAACAGTCCGCACAAAGCATCGACTCAGAGCAACCTGGGCTGGATGTGGTCCAACACCTGAAATCCATACTCAAAGAGATTCGGCTCGACTTCCTTTCCTCCATGGGAGAGACGGAGCGCTATAAGCAACTGCTCGACGAAATGCCGCATCTGAAAGACCAAGTCGAAGGTGATTATCTCGAAGCTCGAGACCGAAGCTCTCGTCTTCTAGGACATCTCCGAGCGGTCGAAAAGACGCTCAAGACAGTCATGTCCGCACGATGAAAGCATCGCCGAGAAAATGGCAGAGCCAATGCATTGAAATAGCGCTGGAGCACTACACCACAACGCCGCATTTCTTCTGTCAAGCCACTCCAGGGGCCGGGAAGACACGAATGGCCGCAGAGCTGGCTCGACAACTATTGGAGCAAGGCAAGATTGATCTCGTGCTGTGTTTTGCTCCGTCATGTCAAGTCGTCGACGGCTTTCGCTCGACGTTCTCCGCTGTACTTGGGAAACGTCTGGATGGGCTTATCGGTGCCGTAGGAGCCGCGAGTACCTATCAAGCGATGGAACACCAGGATGAAGCCTTCTGGAGGCTCTTCGATGACTACCGCGTGTTTGCAGTATTCGACGAGATCCATCACTGCTCAGGATACGATCCGCTTTTGAGCAATGCTTGGGGGCAGCAAATTGTTTTGAAAATGCAAGACCGCGCTGCTTATACGTTGGCTCTATCGGGTACGCCATGGCGCTCAGATGACAGAGGCATTGCTCTGGCTCGCTACTCCAATCCGGAAGGCCGATTGATTTGCGACTATCGTTACGGGCTCAAGGAAGCCATTTCCGATGGCGTGTGCCGGTCACCTCGCATTGTTCTGCTAGATAACCAGATGGTGAGATACAAAGAGGATTTCGCGAATGATAGCACCGTCAAACTTTTTCCCAGCATTGCTAAACTGCTACGTGAATCTCCGGTCTCATACCAGGATCTGGTTTATCATGAAGACGCGCTCAACCAGTTGCTCGATTTGGGAAGCAGGAAACTCGATGAGTTGCGGATGCTCAAGCCGAATGCTGCGGGACTGATTGTTGCTACTAATATCGATCATGCCCACCAAGTAGCTTTGGCGCTAAAGAGCAAGGGTGAAAGCTTCCAAGTCGTGACTACGAGAACACCAGATGCGCAGCAGGTAATCAACAGTTTTAAAATTAGCGATTGCCGTTGGATTGTTGCTGTGGGAATGATCAGCGAGGGAACCGATATACCTCGGCTACAGGTTTGCTGCTATCTCAGTCGAATTCGAACTGAGCTGCATTATCGTCAGGTTTTAGGGAGGGTCCTTCGCCGTATAGGCGACATTGACGATCAAGCATGGTTGTTCGTCTTGGCGGAGCCGACGCTGAAGCAGTTCTCACAGCGCATCGCCGATGATCTGCCGGAACATTTGGCTGTCGTGTGCGAAGTAGGTGTACCTGCAACTGAGGCTAGCTCGATAGACGGCGAGTTTGATAGCTCGGTGAACGGTGAACTAAATAAGCCAATCAGCCAAGCTCTTACCACCTCAGTGCAGAAGATCTTACAGGCTGACGATCTGACCTCCGAATCGACTTATCGAATATATTTTTCGAAAAGCTATCGCCAGCAACTGCTAGCCGTTTTGTAATGGATTTATCCAATTTATGCAGTTGTCTTTGCCGATCGCCGGAATGCATTGCTTTCCAGTAGATATGTTTCCAACCAACGATTATGTCAAATTCTTTATGCGAAAAAATCACCAAGGTAGCCTCGTTCGGCGATTATTTCGAAAATAAATTGGATAGCAATATCTCGCCAATTGAATTACTTTTGCCGCAGCAATAGTATCCAATACAGGTGATATTTTCACAGCCCATCAAGCTCCGGCACTATATCGTTTTCATACAATAATCTCAGATACCTAGCGTGTAATTGAAGTAAGCTGAGGTTTTCGGCGCGTAGTGTTTCAATCTCAAGCTTCAATTTGGAATGTGCTAGTAATAAATTCTTCCTCGACATGGTACTTCCTTTCGGCTTTGTACCGGTTCTTATTTGGATTTTAGCAACCTCAAACTCTTTGTAAATTGCTCCTTCTTTTGTTTTGTATAGTGAAGTTCTCTCATACAAATAGCCAGTTATCACCTGAATGCTAGCGATAAAGCTATTCCAGTTTAGTTCGCCGTCTTTATTAATATCCCAGCTTTTGAGAATGTTAATAAATGTCGCGGCATCGTCGTCGGTAATTCTTCTGCGCTTCATTTAGAATCCTCATGCAACTGATTTTTCAATGTTCTCAGGAAATCGCGTTTATTGAGCTTAATGCCTGGGAAGCAGGATATAATATTCTTATACATTTCATTGGTTTGATCGGTGTTTAAGGTTCTATTTGTATTAGCACAGCAAGATGCAACTATATGGTCCAACTTCCAGGAAGGTACATTTGATCTACCGTAGTTTACAAAGCCCGTGTTCAGAGCGGTTTCTTTAATTTTGTTGAGACTTTCAAAAAGGTTTTTATCTGAAAAAAGGTATGATTTTCTAAACGTAAATCCAGTTTTCTCTGAAAATTTCTTCAGAATAATGTCCACGAAAGGAAGTCCATCCTTGATTCCCCAGTCTTCCGCAAAAATAGAGAAAGATTCATGAATATTTAAATGTCTACTATTTTGTGAAGTTTCTTTTCGCTCACAAATTACACATCCGTGAGTAGAAAGGAATATCATTCCCTTGTCATGTAGATCCAGCAGTTTGTCTGAAAGAAATTTTCGTATTTTGAGATTTTGCCCAAGTGCCATAGGGCTTGTTTTTGCATATGGATAGTTTTCTTGTATGTGCTGTGAAACTTTAGAAAGAGAGGGAGAGCCAAGAGACTCGAATTGCCAGTCGTCCAGAATTTTCGAAACTATATATTCAATATTCCAATGCCATCTTAAAGAAGAGTCTTTTTTGACTAAGCTGTTTTCTAGTAATCGCTTGCTCATGCTTTCATAGGAGCGGGTCATTTCCTTGTTACACTTAATAAACTGATGATTTATCTGTATGTCGTGTGTATCCTGGAAGATCTGACAAACATTATCCCAACTAGGAAGCCCTCTATCCACCGTCCAAGAGGTCATTAATGAATTGAACATATTTATCATCTCGTGATCAATGTCGCAATGTTTAACTCGGCCATTTTCATGCGCATATTGTCTCAATTTATTTGTATTGTTATCGCGCAGGGCAAGTGCCTTTGAAACTATATTGTCCGTTTGTGTAGATGGCGGTAAGGCGCATATCGCCTCGCTGGAGATTGATGGGTCAGAACAAATATCTATTTGTTTTTTGTATCTGGATATCTTTCTTTTATGAGAGTTAAGAAATTTTTCCGCACCAGGCTCTCCCTTATTTACTGCTACTTGAGCGGCGTCAATAACAGGTGTTAGTTTCTCGATCATTCTGTGTGCAACTGCAAGTGATTTCTCATCACCTTTTTTAAAACAGTGTTCTGAGCAATCAATGCACTGAAATATATTGGGGCAGGGACCGGCATTGTAATCGTGCCGGCATAGACCTAGCTCGGTGACGTGAAGAGATCCAATAACATTCTTAAAAAAATCCTCTGTCGAAACCCCCGTCGGCTTGTATTCATCTTCATATAACTCATCGAGAAACCCACCAAACTCAAATCCTGATCCGTTCGCATGCTCATCGACGAGGTCAATTTTATCTAGGGGAGTACGATGATCATATGAGCTGTTTTGGTCTACGGAGTTCCTACCAGACCAGATGGCAATCAAGCGTTGATCTATATGTTTGCTTTGCGCCAAGGTATTGAGTAAATGTCGCATTGCGTGAGTACCTAATGAAAGATCCCCTCGTTTACGGCCGCGGAAAAAAAGTTTGCCAAACCATTGCTGAAGTTTCGTAGTCGTAAAAAAGCATGGTACGTTCTGACACTGCCAGTAAGTTTTTTTATAGGGAGTGCGAGAAGAATATGGATGTACAAATAAGCAATCTTTGTACTCAACAAGAGAAACGCCATCTATAAAAGGAAATGTGGGTGATAGATTCTTTGTTGCCCATTTATAAAGATTAGAGGCGCTTATGAAGCATTCATCATCCAATCGTATTTTATTATTTTGGTAGTAAGCTCCGCTGTTTGACTGAAATAGCCTGCTTAGTCCTGGTGGCATCATTGCAGCAGGTGGAGATTTAGGCCTGTTAAAATACAACGGCTGTGAGTAATTATTGTCACTCCTTCTATATCCAATTATTGCTAAAGCCTCTTGAGCGCTATATTCCTTCTTGCCTTTCAAATGCTCGAGGTCTTCGGGTATGTAGATGCTTTCATTTTTTTTGTACCAAGCTGATGCATTTCTTGCCGATTCGCCAAAATCGCTAAGTTTTCGACATGCTTCTGTTACCACTTTCTCAAATTCGATACAAGGCGCTCTTTTAACCGTCGATTTTCCATTCTTTGCAGGCCTAGGAAAACACAGTCCAAAGCCGTTAAGTGTAGTAATGCAATCGACATCTAACGTCAATATTTCTGAGCCTCTGGACGGTGCATAGTTCAACAGTGCAAACGCCGATGAAACTATTATTTCGAACCCGTTCTGTGGAGATTTAAAAGACTCGGCAAGAATTTTACATGCCTCGAGATTTGGTAAAAAAGTTTTGGCCGAGCGTTGAGGCCTAGTGTGAGGGTTTTGAAGATATCTTATTTTTTCCGGTGAGAGATTATATTTTTTTAACGTCTTGCCTATACTCGCCAAGCCGGCTCCTAGTCGATAGGTGAGTCCTGGTGATAAATCGGCTCTGTTTGAGGCTCTGGCAAAGTCTGAATTAACTAATTCCCAAGGTTTTTTGAATTTTGGAAGCGTGTCGATGAGAAAATAAAACCCAGTAGCGACGTCACGACATTTTTTTTTGTTCTCGAGCGAGCGTATTAGGTGAAAGAGCTTGAGGGCGATGATCCAGTCTTCATCAGAGCAAACCTGTTTGAATACGGCAGTCTTTTTTTCGAAAGTGGGAGGGAGCGCATGTGCAAAGTCGCAAGGGTCGGCTTTTAACAGCATTTTGTGGGGTAGCTTATATTTTAATGACATGTCGATGGTGTTGTTTGTGATGAGTTGTTCTTTGAATTGGGGGATATATGTGTCTCTGAACCACGCAAAATTTAGTTGTGGATTTTCCTTGTTCATAACGGGCGCTCCTATTTAATGCTAAGCTTGGAAATCCACATGTCGCAGGCATCGATATATTCCATAACGGTTTTTTTCACTTTAATATCAGGTTGATTTTGGTGTTCGTGAATTAGATATTGCTTGTATTCTCCGAATGGCGCATCTCGGAAAGGTTCAAATTTAGAACAAAGTAGGCATGCAACTGGTGCGTGATCCGTACAATTTGCCATGCTGCCACAAACTCCTATTGGTTTAGCTTGAGCAATTCCGTAATGGCGCTGTATCGAGTCGGGCATTTCCATAATTGCCCGTTCATATCCACCCTCATAGGGGCCGCCAAGAAATAAATTAGCAATAGACGCGAGCGCTGGGCCTAATTCCTCTTTGATGCGGGCTTGAGATTCTGGTATAGAGTCAATGTATGAACTGGCTGACGAAGCATCGCTATGCAATCCTAGAAACATTAGCTCGTGTACACTTGCTCCATTAACAGCGGCGCGTGTGAGTAGTGTATGTTTGAATCTAATGAAGTTTAAGTTTATTTTGCCCCCAATAACTCTGTCGCTCCTAACTCCAAGGTTGTAAACTACATTTTTTAATCTTGTCATTATGACGGAAGCATCGCATGGGATATCTGGAAGTTCTTTGATTTTTTCTTCGGGGATTAGAAATCCAGCAACACCCACGGACTTGTGAATTAAGTAGGTTCTATTTCTGTTTCGGCAGATTGGTATCATGTGATTAATCAGTGTGTTTACTAAAGGCGGGAGCCTTATGTTTCGATAGATGGATTTACTTTTTAATCTTTGTTTGAGTATTTCGATTTTTAATATCCAATTTTTTTGGGTTTCACTATAAGTCAAGTCGTCTAATTTGATATTAAGAATTTGACTTTGTCTATATCCAAGCACTAAGGCAAGAAAGAAGACTGCTAGATGCTCGAGCTGCAGCAAACCTTTTTCATATCCACTGCAGATCGCAAATGTGACATCTCTCACTTCAAACTCGGTCAGCGCGCCATTGGTTGGATCGGCTGCTCTAACAGAACTTAATCTTCTGTAGTTCGCGCTACTGATCATGTCAATTGCTAAGTTGTATTCATCGCTCCATAACACTCCATCCTCTCCGTTGCATGCAACTAAAAAACTTTTTATGTTTCGGTTATTATTTAGCCATTCTATGAAGGTTGACCATAATTCGTTAGTTTGATTTATTTTTCGTATAATTTTCTTCTGTAGTAAGCTGATTTTTTCGAGCTTTCTACAAAGTTCGTTTAGTTTAGTGCAGTAAGATTCAATAGAGGATAGGGAGTAACTTTCTGCGATCCTAGAACAAAGTTCGTTGCGAAATGATTCTATAATTTCGAATTCCAGGTACTTTCGCATCGGCTCGAATTCGATATGACCGTTTCTACGAAGCGACTCGTGTCTAATGGTTAGTGTCGGTCCAACATTGAATGTGAGCTGAGTTTTCTGGTGGTAAACGGTTATTTCTTCGAAAGCTTGGATTTTGTTGTAATGTTTATGAGAGTTTTTCATGAGGATTACCCATCATTAGTTTTGTGTTTAATATGTTATCCTCTGCAAACAATCGGTCGTTCCCGATTTTTTGAAATGCATATCTTGCGTAGTGCTCTGGCATCTTCGAGCGCAAACTCCATCCCATCTGAGTTCGTAGAAGGCTGAGAGCGTTAGAAATAATTCTCTCTCTATCCCGCCCCGTGAAACCAGAGGCCTTATCATATTCTCGAAGTATAAAGTTACATGCCCACGAATGCCGAAGACTGTGCGGATTTATTTTTCTTTTAGTTTTGCTGCTTAATAGTTTGAATATTTTTCCAACAGCATCATTCGATAATGGAGCGCCGGATATTCCAATTATCAGAAAATTATGTTTTATGCATGATTTTATTTTGTTTCTTTCGATGATGTATCTTTCGATAAGGGTCCATAAGGCGTCAGAGATTTTCAGTTCTCTGTTCAGTGTTTTTACTGTTGCAGGCGAAGATCGAGGGTCCGTGCCCAAATCTGGGTTTAACTCTACTCTTGCGGTTACATATCCCTGCTTTTTTCGTTCAAAGCAATCAATGGTTATTCCAAGTAATTCGCTATTTCTGATCCCCAGTTCTCTTAGGAGATGAAATAAGACGAGGTCTCTATGTAATAAAAACTTAGATTTGCGGTTAAAGTTATGTTTTATGGATTGATCCATCATTGTGTAATCATTTTGTGTCCAAGGCTCTACGCAATTCCCATCACTAGAGTTATTGCTTCTAAGTTGCTTCTCAAGTCGATTTGAAAAATTAACAATGGCCTTTCCTTTCTCTGCTTTGTTGTTAAGCAGCAATTCTTCTGCCAAAAACAGTAAATAAGCTTTTGCGAGTCGACATCTTCTATCGTAAGCTGAGTTGCATATTTTCTTTTGATTAATGATGCCTAATCCTGCAATTCGGCATTCGATGGTGTTCTTGGTTTCCGTCAAGCAGTTGCGTAATTTTGATAATTCCCCATTGGTAAGGAATCTTCCTTCTCTGAATCTTTTCAAGTAGTCAATTTTTTTATATCTAAAAAACAACATCACTATGCAGATGTCATAGCTGTATGTAATTAATGATTTTGGTCTGACTTGTCTTTTTAAATTTATGAGCCAATAGTTTGCCCAAAACACTGGTTTGTGGTCGTCGAAAATTAGAGTTGCGGGTATTCCGTCAGCATTTTTAAACTCACGGACTTTCATGCTGCTTTCCTCGATATGTAAAAAGAGGGGTAGCATGATTTGGATAAATGTTTCTTTGGTATTAGCTGGGTAAAGGTGTCCCAAATAACTAACAGGCTGGCTGCAATTTTTTTGACCGGGATTAGCGAGCGATAGCTCACAGGGGAGGCGGCTGTATGAGGCATATCAACGATTTCCTTGATTATGAAACATCAAAGTCAACGCTGATCTCTCGTACACGGCCGAATTATTGATTGGCTGAAGTGTATCAAGCCGAACTAGCTGATGGACTAAGCAGACCTTCGCTGGGTCTGCTACTGCGGTTAATTAAGCACAAAGCCTAGTCTGGCGCAACAGTTAATTCGTGAGTCGGATAATTAAAACAGTAATCAACAGTTTGTATATTCCTAATAATTGCTATGTTGACTATGCGTTTTTTTATGTTTTGTTGACTCACTATTCCATCGGTGCTGTTGGATGTGAGAATTACATCAATAGTCAACAAAACTCTCTTTGGGCGGATAATACCTGGCCGCCGTTGCGCCCGGTGGCGCCCCAGCCGATCTTGTGGCTTTCGACGATGGCGACCTTCAGGCCTTTTTCCGCCAGCTCGACGGCGGTGGCCACGCCGGTGAAACCGCCGCCGATGATCACCACATCAACCCGGTGCCGGCCTTGCAGCGTCGGGTAATCGGTGTCCTGGTTGAGGGTGGCGGTGTAGTAGGAGTTGCAACGTTGAGTCATGTCGGTGTCCACACAGAATTGGGAGAAACCAATGCCGGTCAGTCGAAGTGCGCAACCTGTAGGAGCGAGCTTGCTCGCGATAGCGGAGTGTCATTCACCGTTGATGTCGAATGGCACACCGCATTCGCGAGCAGGCTCGCTCCCACAGGGATTGCATACGCTGAGCAAACGCAGGGATAGCGAAGAAGGGTGCTCGCCGATCAGGCGAACAGGGCGCTATCCGGCGGACGTGCGGAGTGACGCAGTTTCGAGCGGCGCAGGGCCATGGGCAGGTTGACGATACGCTTCATGCGCGTGTTTCCGGCTGCGGAAATCGTTGGAGGCCGAAGCCTCCGGGGATGCTGGATAGTAGGGGGTCGCCCTTCAACCTGCAAGGTGAATCCCGAGGCCGACCAGTGCGCAGCCGATCAACACCTCGATCACCCCGCGCTTGAAGTGCAGCAAGGCAATGCCTGCCACGATGGCGATCAGCAGCGAAGGCCAGTCCAGTCGTCCTTCGAAGCCTTGGGGCCAAAGCACATGGTAGGCAAAGAAACAGGCCAGATTGAGAATCACGCCCACCACGGCGGCCGTAATGGCCGTCAGCGGCGCGGTGAACTTGAGCTCGTTGTGTGTCGACTCCACCAGTGGCCCGCCGGCGAGGATGAACAGGAACGAAGGCAGGAAGGTGAACCAGGTCACCAGCGTGGCGGCGATGGCGCCTGCGACAAAGGCCTGATCCGGGCCGAAGACCTGATGCACGTAGCCACCGATGAAACCGACGAAGGCGACGACCATGATCAAGGGGCCTGGAGTGGTTTCACCGAGGGCCAGGCCGTCGATCATCTGCGTCGGCGTCAGCCATCCGTAGTGACCGACCGCGCCCTGATACACATACGGCAGTACGGCGTAGGCACCGCCAAAAGTCAGCAGCGCGGCTTTGGTGAAGAACCAGGCCATTTGGGTCAGCGTGCCTTCCCAGCCGAACAGTGCAGTGAGCATGGCCATGGGCAGCGTCCACAAAATCGCACCGATAACCGCCAGACGCGCCAGTTTCAAACCACTGAAACGGGCGTGTTCCGGGGTTGGGGTGTCGTCGTCGATCACCGCCGGGCCGAAGGACTGTTTTGCCGCGCTGTGGCCACCGGTCCGGAATTTTTCCGGTGCCAGTCGTCCGCCGAAGTAGCCGATGACCGCTGCGCCGAGCACGATCAGCGGAAACGGCATATTGACCACGAAGATGGCCACGAAAGACGCGGCGGCGATGCTCCATAACCAGCCGTTCTTCAGCGCCCGCGAGCCGATCCGGTGAGCCGCCTGCACCACGATGGCCGTGACCGCCGGCTTGATCCCGTAAAACAATCCCGCGACCACTGGCACGTCACCAAAGGCGATGTACACCCAGGACAGTGCGATCAGGATGAACAACGATGGCAACACAAACAGCACGCCTGCGATCACGCCACCCCAGGTCCGGTGCATCAGCCAGCCGATGTAGGTCGCCAATTGCTGAGCCTCGGGCCCGGGCAGCAACATGCAGTAGTTGAGCGCATGCAAGAAGCGCCGTTCGGAGATCCAGCGCCGGCGTTCGACCAGTTCCTGATGCATGATCGAAATCTGCCCCGCCGGCCCGCCAAAGCTGATGAAGCCGAGCTTGAGCCAGAACAGGAAGGCTTCGCGCAGGCTGATTGACCGGGGCTGTTGCGTGATCGGGGAGGGCGTGGGGCTCAAGCGGGAGTTCCTTGTGCAAAGTCACGTTGAGCCCATGACTGTAGCTACGCCGGAGCGCGTTGGGTAGTCGCCTGATGTTGCGCATCCGCCCAGCGCGCGACGGCTGAGCGGTCGCTGTCCCGGGCATCGACCCAGCGTGCGCCGGATGCCACGTCCTCGCGTTTCCAGAATGGCGCGTCGGTTTTCAGGTAGTCCATGATGAATGCACAGGCTTCGAAAGCGGCTTGACGATGCTGGCTGCTGACGCCGACAAACACAATCGGCTCGCTGATCGACAACGGGCCGATCCGATGCACGATCTCCACGGCCCGCAGTGGCCATCGGGCCATGGCATTGTCGACGATTGTTTGCAGAGAACGTTCGGTCATGCCTGGGTAGTGCTCCAGGAACAGCCCGGCGACTGTTTCACCCTGATTGATGTCGCGCACGTAGCCGACGAAGTTGACCACGGCACCCACCCCCGGATCGTTGGCTTGCAGGCTGTCGTTCAACTGGCCGACGTCGAACACTTCGCGCTGGATTCGAACCGTCATGGCTCAACCCCCGGCCATTAGCAATTGGCGCACGTCTTCAATGGTCTTGAGGCTGTCGGTCATCCAACAGAGATATTGCCTGACCCACCGTTATCGCGAGCAGGCTCGCGCCCACCGTTTTTTGCATGTTTCTTGAGTGTCAGTTCAGAACAAAATCCACCGGCTCCAGTTGTGGCGGCAACTCTGTCACGCCCAGGGCCGCCAGCACATCGCGCTCGATGTTGCGCACGATGGCGTCGGTGGGCAGGTCGTTTTCGTCGCGGCCGAAGGGGTCTTCCAGTTCGTCGGCAATCGCGTCCAGGCCAAAAAAGGTGTAGCTGACAATCGCGGTGAAAATCGGTGTCAGCCAGCCCAAGGGTTCGGCCATGGCAAACGGCAGGAGGATGCAGAACAGGTAGATGGTGCGGTGCAGCAGCAGGGTGTAGGGAAAGGGTAGCGGGGTGTTCTTGATTCGTTCACAGATCGCCTGGGCGCGGGTCAGGCTGGCCAGGTGGTTGGCCATGAGTGTGTAGCGCCAGTCGTTGATCACCCCGGACTCGTTGAGTGTCGAACACTGCTGACCGACCTGCATCAGTATTTGCCCGCTGATGTCCGTGGTGTTGCCCTTGGGCATCGGGTGCAGCCAGTCACCACTGGCGGCCAGTTCGTTTTCCTGGCGCAGGCGCGCGTTGAGAGCATGGGCAAAGCCGCACAGGTTGCTGAGGATCGTGTGTCGCTCATCTGTGTCCTTGATCACCAGGGTTTCACGAATCATCGAGCGGACCTCCACGATCACATCGCCCCACGCCTTGCGCGCTTCATACCAGCGGTCATAACAGGCGTTGTTGCGAAAGCTCATGAAGATCGACAGTGACAAACCCAGCAGCGTGAAGGGCGTGGCGCTGACCTTGGAAAAGTAGCTGGGGTGCAGGGTTTCGATGAGCACAATGGCCGAGGCGAGCAGCGTCACCATCAGGCTGCGCCAGGCAATGCGCTTGGCGATCGAACCCTTGAGGGACGTCAGGACGCCGATCAGGTTGGGTTTGGGTCTCACGATCATGGGTTTCAGCCGCCCGTCATGTTCATGAAGCGAATGACCTGAACATCGTCGTTCACTTCGAAATTGTGTCGATAAGGCTTGAGTTTCATCGCCTCGATAATGGCTTTTTCCAGGCGCTCGGGTTGTCCGGGGTGGCTGCGCAAGACAGCCTTGAGATCCACCGAGTGCTCATTGCCCAGGCACAGCAGCAGACGTCCTTCCACGGTCAGGCGCACCCGGTTGCAGGTGCCGCAAAAGTTGTGGCTGTGGGGTGAGATGAACCCCAGGCGAATCTGCGGTGCCTCAGCCAGGCGCCAGTAGCGCGACGGACCCTGGGTCGACTCGGCGGAATCAATCAAAGTGTAGCGTTCGGCGATGCGTTCGCGGACCTGGCTGCTTGCGAAAAACGATTCGGCGCGGCTGTGTTCATCGATGGTGCCCAGCGGCATTTCCTCGATGAAGGAGATGTCGAGGTTACGGTCGATGGCGAAGCTCACCAGATCGTTGATCTCGTGGTCGTTGCGGCCTTTCATCACAACGCAATTGAGTTTGGTGTTGCGAAATCCCGCCTGGTTGGCCGCGTCGATGCCCTTGATGACTTGCGCCAGATCACCGGTCCGGGTCAGTTCGCGAAAGCGTTGCGGGTCCAGGCAGTCGAGGCTGATGTTGAGGCGCTTGACCCCAGCGTCGAACAACGGCCCGGCCAGTTTGGCCAGCTGCGAACCGTTGGTGGTCATGCACAGTTCTCGCAGGCCGGGCAGGGCGGCGATCTTCTCGCACAGTTGCACCACCCCCGGGCGGATCAGCGGCTCGCCCCCGGTCAGGCGGATCTTGCGGGTGCCCAGCGCCACGAAGCTTTCGGCCAACTGATAAATCTCTTCCAGGGTCAGCACCCGTTGGCGCGGCAGAAACTGCATGTCCTCGGCCATGCAATACACGCAACGGAAATCGCAGCGGTCGGTGACCGACATCCGCAGATAGTCCACGCGCCTTGCGAACCCATCGATCAGGACTTGTTCTGACATGACACCCTCACTTGGCACGCATTGAATGAATGTTCCGTTAAACGGGTTTGGTCTTTGTAGGAGCGAGCCTGCTCGCGATGGTCGTTAACGATTACGCGTACTTACTGGCTGAACGCGGTGTTCTTGAGTCCATCGCGAGCAAGCTCGCTCCTACAGATATTGCGCCGATAACGGACTTGTTGAACGCAGGCTAAGAGTAACTTTGGCTGGCGTCCAATCACTATTAATAACCGGGTGATCGACCGGGTCTATGATGAACTTTATTTTGTTTTAATAAGGACTTTAAAATATTATAAATTATTGAAAAATAACGTAAAAAACACGTGATAGAGCGTTTCGATAATGTGGTCATAAATAGCGATTAGACAATATTTAAACGCCATTCATATGCTTTCTCCGCAAATCGAACAATGACCTGAATCAGGTCGAAGCCTGTGTGCATTGTCACGGAGAAGTACCATGTCTCAAGTCGACCGATACAAACCCTATAAAGGTGCCGCCGCCGGTTGGGGTGCGCTGATTGCTGTCACCAAGAACTGGCTGGGCAGTGAAAACGCGCTGAAGAACATTCGCGCCATGCTCAAGACCAACCAGAACGGTGGGTTCGACTGTCCCGGTTGCGCCTGGGGCGAGTCGCCGGAAAGCGGCATGGTCAAGTTCTGTGAAAACGGCGCCAAGGCCGTTAACTGGGAAGCCACGGGCCGTTTGGTCGACCCGGCCTTCTTCAACAAATACAGCGTCTCGGCGTTGGCCGAGCAGAGCGATTACTGGCTGGAGTACCAGGGCCGCCTGACTCGCCCGATGCCCAACGACGCGGCCAAACGCATCTGGAAAACCGCCAGCGGCAAAGCCCAGTTCACCCCGAGCGTGCTGCCCGAGCACCTGATCAGCGAAGGCGTGCGCAACCTGCCGGTCAAGCCGCCCCTGATACTGCAGACCATGCGCTCCCACGATCAGTACAACACCACGCTGTACGGCCTGGATGACCGTTATCGCGGGGTGTACGGCATGCGCGACGTAGTGTTCGCCAACGAGCAGGACATTCGTCGGCTGGGTTTCGAACCGGGGCAGAAGGTCGACCTGGTGGCGCTGTGGGACGACGAGCGCGAGCGCCGGGTCAGCGGTTTCACCCTGATCGCCTACGACATTCCGGCCGGTCAGGCGGCGGCGTACTACCCCGAGACCAATCCGCTGGTGCCACTGGAAAGTTACGGTGACCGCACCTTCACCCCGACTTCCAAGTTCGTCGCCATCCGGCTGGAGCAGGCTAAGGCCAGCAACCGGATTTCGACGTCCGCCGCCTAGCATCAGGCCGCTCATTACATCTCTGTAACGACTGTAGGAGCCGGCAAGCCGGCTCCTAAAGGTTTATATCCTTCAAAGCCTCGATGAGGATTTCGACATGTTTAACCTGGAGGCACTGGACCTGGCGCGCATTCAATTCGCGTTCACGGTTTCGTTCCACATCATCTTTCCCGCCATTACCATCGGGCTGGCCAGTTTCCTGGCGGTGCTCGAAGGGCTTTGGCTGAAGACCCACAACGACACTTACCGCGATCTCTACCATTTCTGGTCGAAGATCTTCGCTGTCAACTTCGGCATGGGCGTGGTCTCGGGGCTGGTCATGGCCTACGAGTTCGGCACCAACTGGAGCCGTTTCTCCGATTTCGCCGGCAGCATCACCGGGCCGTTACTGACCTATGAAGTGCTCACGGCGTTCTTCCTCGAAGCCGGTTTCCTCGGGGTCATGCTGTTCGGCTGGAACCGGGTAGGGCGCGGCTTGCACTTCTTCTCGACGGTCATGGTCGCCATCGGCACGCTGATTTCGACCTTCTGGATTCTCGCCTCTAACAGCTGGATGCAAACGCCCCAGGGCTTCGAGATCGTCGACGGTCGAGTAATGCCGCTGGACTGGCTGGCCATCGTGTTCAACCCGTCGTTCCCGTACCGCCTGGCGCACATGGCTATTGCCGCGTTCGTCGCCACGGCGTTCTTTGTCGGCTTGTCGGCGGCACCTGGTTGCTGGTCAAGACCGAAGGCATGCTCGAATCGCGGATGCGCCTGTTCACCCGGCCCCTGGCCTGGCTGCTGTTGGCGGTGATCGGTGGTCTGGCGGTGCTGGCCTTGCTGGCGATGTTCGGCCTGCTCAAGACCCTGCGCCAACGCCACACCCATTGGCCGTTCGCCTTCACCCTGATGCTGATGTTCCTGGGCTACATCGGCCTGGCGTTCAGCATCTGGCCGAACATCGTGCCGCCGTCGATCAGCCTGTGGGCAGCGGCGTCACCACCGACCAGCCAGTTGTTCATCCTGATCGGCGCGCTGTTCATCCTGCCGATCATCCTGATGTACACGGTCTGGAGCTACTACGGGTTCCGCGGCAAAGTGAGGATTGGCGATGGCTACCATTGATTCCCGTGAACCAGCACTGGCGCCTTGGTACAAGCGCCTTGGGTGGCTGGTGCTGATCTGGCTGGGCAGTGTGGTTGCGTTGGGCGTGGTGGCGGGGGCGTTGCGGTTGTTGATGCATGCGGCCGGGATGAGTAGCCACTGATGGAGTGTGCAAAGAAAACAACGGCGGAATCCGACTTGTAGGAGCCGGCTTGCTGGCGATGGGGCACTTGAGGTCGCTATCGCCGGCAAGCCGGGCTCTTACGTAAAGCGATCAACCCGGAGCCTTATAACAGGGCTCCGAATTTTTTTGGGGCAGGCAATGCAGTTTTTTACAACGCAGGCGGAAAGTTGGCTTCTCTGGAAACAATACAGCCCCGCAATAGCGGAGCTGTAGGTGATCAGGGATCAATATGACTTTGCATAAAGTGCCCAAGTGTTCGTCTTACGGCCGGTGAATAAACAGGTTGCAGAAATGCCAGGTTGTTTTAGCGGGATACAGCGAACGGTTGCTCCAAGTTCTCCGATGGCTTTTTCAACGTTTTCATCTTCTGTGAAGGGGGCGAGAACAAAGGCGTTAAGTTTTGCATTCTGTTTGAAACGCTCTTTGAATTCTCCCAGAGTTGTGACCATTGTGGTGTTGTCTGACAGTTTCTTCTGTGCCATTTCCAACATGTCTTTTTGAAGGGCATTCAGTGTTTTCGAGATGTTGTTAACGAAATTTTCAGCGTCAAATTTGAGAGTGGTTTTGGAGTTGTTTCGAATGGAATAGGACACCATATTTTGCTCCAGTTCCTTTATGCCAATCTCGATCCGGACAGGGACGCCACGCTTGATGTGATACCACTTTTTTTCGCCACTGTTCATGTCCCGCCAATCAACACTGGCCCGAAGGTTTTGCCCCTTCAGTTTCTTCCGACAAATCTGCTTTTGCAGTTTTTTGCAGTAGTCATGAATGGCATCTGCATTCTGTTCGTTGCGCACGATCGGGATAATGACGACCTGCGTCGGTGCCACGAGGGGCGGGAGTACTAGTCCATCATCGTCACCATGGGCCATGATCATCGCTCCGATCAGTCGCGTGGATACTCCCCAAGACGTGGTCCATGCCAGTTCTTTTATCCCTTCTTTGTTCACGAAGCGGATGTCTGAACTCTGTGCGAAGTTCTGGCCTAAAAAATGAGAAGTACCTGCTTGCAGGGCCTTGCCGTCTTGCATCATCGCTTCAATGGTATAGGTGCTGACGGCACCTGGAAATCGTTCCCAGGAGCACTTTTCGCCCTTGATTACTGGTATGGCCAAGTGCTCGGTAGTAAAGCGCTCATAGATATCCAACATCTTTAGCGTTTCGACCAAGGCCTCATCATGAGTTGCGTGAACGGTGTGACCTTCCTGCCATAGGAACTCCGATGAGCGCAGGAAAATCCGGGGACGCATTTCCCAGCGCAGTACGTTCGCCCATTGATTGATAAGCAGAGGCAGATCCCGATAGCTTTGTACCCATCGTGAAAAGGATGCGCCGATGACCGTTTCACTGGTGGGCCTGATGATCAACGGTTCTTCTAGTGTTCCTGCGGGAACAAGCGGTCCATCCGTCGACTTTTCGAGACGGTGATGCGTTACCACTGCGCACTCTTTGGCAAAGCCTTCAACATGCTCGGCTTCTTTTTGAAGAAAGGATAACGGAATCAAAAGTGGAAAATATGCGTTTGAATGTCCTGTGTCTTTGATTTTCTTATCAAGTTCTCGTTGAATCTGCTCCCATATGCCATACCCCCAAGGACGGATAACCATGCAGCCTCGAACTGGAGAGTTCTCAGCCATTTTCGACTGGATAATCACTTGTTGATACCAGTCAGAAAAGTTTTCATTTCTTGTGGGTGATATTGCGTTTTTCATAGGGCCCTTGCTTTGAAATCGAATTGTTATTCGAAATGGTGTCGTAAGGGGTAGGTATATTTATTAAGCTTTGAAATTTCAAGAATTCATGTGTGGTTTTTCATATTTCAGAAATTTCCTTCAGAAGAATCTTTCTTTTTGTAAAATTACTCCGCTTTACAACGCGCTCGTTGACCACAAACAGCCCCCAATGCAATCGCTTCGGGGGCTATGGCACTCACTGCGCCCCAAACATCGCCGTCCAGTAAATCCCCGCATCGCTCTTCGGATCGGTCGCGTACGCCGCGCCCAGTTCGCGGAACTGTGGGTTCATCAGGTTGGCACAGTGACCGGGGCTGGCCAGCCAGCCGTCGACGACCTTGCGTACGGAGTCCTGTCCGGCGGCGATGTTTTCGCCGATCTGCTGGAAGTCGTAGCCGGCCAGTTCCGCACGGTCGCCCGGGGTGCGGCCATCGCGGTCCTTGTGATCGAAGTAGTTGTTGTTGGCCATGGAGCGCGAGTTGCCTTCGGCAGCGCTGGCCAGGGTGACGTTCCAGGCCAGCGCTGGCGCGGCGGCGAAGGATTGCGCACCGCACTGGCGTGGCCGGGTGCGGGCTGCGTTGAGTTCGGAGAGCAGCTTCTGGCCTTCGGCTTGCGAGTCGCCCAGGCGTGCGCTCAACAACGGCCGAGCTACCACGATGCGCCATTCACGGTCCTGGCGGCTGACGCCGACATCGACGAATTGCGGGTCGAGGACGATCTGGCAAAAACTTTCCTGAATCGCTTTCATCGCCGACGCCGCATCACGAGGCCCGGACAGGCTGATGGCCTGCACATTCTTCATCGGGTAACCCGCAGTGGCCATGGCCTGCTGCAGATTGCCGATGCTCGGGGCGGACAGCACCAGGCGCGGGTCGGCCGACAGCGGTGGAAGCTCCGATGAGACCTGGCCGGCACAGCGCTGCAGTTGGCTGCGATAGACGTTGATCGATTCGATCAATTGCGCTTCGTCGGCCGCCACGGCGTTGGCGGCGAATACCAGGCCCAGTGACACACCGGCCAAATGCATTGCGGATGAAATGAAACCCATGAAAATCCCCCTTGAGCAGATGGCACCCATGATGCGCGAAGTTGCCCCGTCCAGGACAACGGAATTATCCAGAGTGTAGTGGGACCGGTGAAATCATTTCACTACTACACTGAATCGAATCGCTCACCGAGTGACCCCGATCATGCGCCCCGACTGGATCGCCTCCTGCCTCGCTTTAACATTGCTTGCCGGTTCGGTATTCGCTACGGATCAAAAACAAAAACAGGAATCGGCCGAGAACAAGGCCGAGGTGCTGGAACACAAAGCCGCCGAGAACAACAGCCCCGCACCGGCCCCCAAGGCTGAAGCCATTACCCCATCCGAAGTCCAGGCCGTCGACCCGGCGGGCGCCGCGCCGCTGGACGATGCAATCACCTGCCTGGCCCGGTCGATTTACTGGGAAGCCAAGGGCAAGGATGCCGCCGACATGGAGGCGGTGGCCAACGTGGTCATGAACCGCCTGGGCCACGAGGGTTTTCCGGACACGGTGTGCAAAGTGGTCAAACAAGGCTCGGAGACCAAGAGTTGCCAGTTCTCCTGGTGGTGTGACGGCAAATCCGATTCGGTCCAGGAAGAGGTGCCTTACGCGATGGCCAAGGAAATCGCGCGCAAGGCCTTGAACAAGGAACTGCCGGATCGTACTCAGGGTGCCTTGTATTTCCATGACCGTACGGTCAGGCCGGATTGGGCCAAGGAATACATCAAGACTGTGGATATCGGCTTGTTCCGGTTTTACAAACCCCATGACGGATCAGCCAGATAGCAGCGCTGGTCGGCCAGATAATGTTTTTTGCAGAGGGCGTGCGAGGCGTTATCTAAATTGAAATGTTTCTGTTTTATAAACTTCATCACGCAATCGTGCGTGGAATGAAGCCATAAGCAGGAACTAAACATGAAGCTGACGAGGGTCTGGATCAGTAGTCTCGCGCCGATCGCGACGCAGTCGCCGGCGTGCGTCCCATGACTGTTCTGGTCACCGGTGCGGCCGGTTTCATCGGTTTTCATACGGCCCAGCGCCTGTGCCGCGAGGGGCAGGACGTCGTCGGTATCGACAATCTCAATGATTACTACGACGTGGATCTCAAGCACGCCCGCCTCAAGGTGCTGGAGACGTTGCCGGGTTTTCGCTTCCGGAAAATGGACATCGTCGATAAACCGACCCTGATGAGCCTGTTTCAAGAGCACCGCTTTACCGAGGTGGTGCACCTGGCGGCCCAGGCCGGGGTGCGTTACTCGCTGGACAACCCGGATGTCTATGGGCAATCGAACCTGGTCGGCTTCCTCAATGTGCTGGAAGCCTGCCGGCACTATCGCCCCGAGCATCTGATCTACGCCTCGAGCAGTTCGGTGTACGGCACCAACAGCAAGCTGCCGTTCAGTGTCGAGGATCCTGTCGAGCATCCCGTGTCGCTGTACGCCGCCAGCAAACGCGCCAATGAACTGCTGGCCGAAAGTTACTGCCATTTGTATGGCCTGAAGGCCAGTGGCCTGCGCTTTTTTACCGTCTACGGCCCATGGGGTCGACCGGACATGGCGCTGTTCAAGTTTACCAACGCCATCCTCAAAGACCTGCCCATCGATATTTACAACCAGGGCCAGATGTCGCGGGACTTCACTTATGTCGACGACATTGTCGAAGGCATCACCCGACTGCGCCCTAAACCTCCCGTGCCGCAAAGCCCGGCTACCGGGGTAAACCGGCTCTTCAACATCGGGCGTGGCATGCCGGTGGCGTTGCTGGATTTCGTCGACTGCCTGGAATCCGCCCTGGACCTGCAAGCCCGGCGCAACTATCTGCCGATGCAGGCCGGTGATGTGGTCAAGACCTGGGCCGATGTCTCGGCACTGGCCGAGTGGGTGGGCTTCAGCCCGCAGGTGACGCTGGAAACCGGCGTCGGTGAGTTTGTGAAGTGGTATCGGCAGTTCTACCGGATTTGAAGCGTTCGCCTCTGATCTCGAAAAAATCAAAAAGGGCGAGAGAGACCCCATGAGCCAAGACATTTTTGTATCCGTACTGATTCCCGCCAAGAACGAAGCGAACAACCTCAGGCCATTGCTTGAGGAAATCCGCGTGGCGCTGGCCGCTGAGTCATACGAAATCATCGTGGTCGACGATGGCAGCACCGACGCGACCTTGCATGAACTGCGGCAGATTCGCCAAAACGGCTTGAACACCCTGCGCATCCTCCATCACGAACGTTCGCTGGGGCAGAGCACTTCGCTGTACCACGCCGCCCGAGAGGCCCGCGGTCAGTGGCTGGCCACCCTCGATGGCGATGGCCAGAACGACCCGGCGGACATCCCCGGCATGCTGGCGCTGGTGCGCGGCGAACCGGGCAAGGTCGATGTGCAGTTGGTCGCCGGGCACCGGGTCAATCGCCGTGACACCGCGAGCAAACGCTACGCCTCGCGTTTCGCCAACAACCTGCGCCGGCGCCTGCTCAAGGACGCCACCCCGGACACCGGTTGCGGCCTGAAGCTGATCGAGCGCGCGGCCTTCTTGCGCCTGCCGTACTTCGACCACATGCATCGCTATATTCCGGCGCTGATCCAGCGCCATAACGGGCGCATGATCGTGCACCCGGTCAACCACCGGCCGCGCACGGCCGGGGTGTCGAAATACGGCAACCTCGACCGCGCGCTGGTCGGCATTCTCGACCTGGTCGGCGTCTGGTGGCTGATCAAGCGTACGCGCCTGAACACCCACGCCCAGGAGCTCGAAGGATGATGTTGACCCGTGAAACCCTGTGGCTGCTGGTCGGCTTTGCGGGGCAGGTTGCCTTTACCGGGCGGTTTGTCCTGCAGTGGTTGTACAGCGAGTACAAGAAACGCAGCGTGATCCCGACCAACTTCTGGTACCTGAGCATCGTCGGCAGCACCTTGTTGCTGGCCTATGCCATTTACCGCCAGGACCCGGTGTTCATTGTCGGGCAGGCCTTTGGCTCCATCGTCTATTTTCGCAACCTGCAATTGATTGCCAAAAGCAGAAGCGTAAAGGAATAGCCATGCGTAGATCGTTGTCGCCCAGGGTCGAATGCCTGGGCCTGATGCTGCTTGCCCTATTGCTGATCGGCGCGGGACTGGGCCTGCGTCAGGCGCAGAATGTGGATGAGGAACGTTTCCTCGGTGTCGCGCTGGAGATGCTGCAAAACGGCGCGTGGCTGATTCCGCACCGGGCCGCCGAGATCTACGGCGACAAGCCACCGATTTTCATGTGGACGGTGGCGTTCTTCACCTGGTTGACCGGTAAGCCGAACATCGCCCTTTATATCCCGGGGCTGTTTTCGGCCGTGACGGTCACGGCGATGGTCTATGACCTGGGCCGTCGCCTGTGGACTCAACGTACCGGTCGCAACGCCGCGCTGTTGTACCTGGCGACGTACCAGACCTACAGCATCCTGCGCACCGGTCAGATCGACAGCTTTCTGATTCTGTTCACCTCCCTGGGCCTGTACGGTCTGGCGCGCCACCTGCTGCTGGGGCCTGCGTGGCGCTGGTTCTACGCGGGCTGCGCGGCCATGGGCATTGGCGTGATCACCAAAGGCGTGGGTTTCCTGCCGGCGCTGATGCTGATTCCGTACGCCTATGCGGTGCGCAAAGGCTGGCCCGGCGTGGTGGCCATGCCCGACGAGGCGCGCAAGTGGTTGCTGGGGTTTGCCGTCATGCTGGGTGCCATTGCGATCTGGCTGTTGCCCCTGGCCTTGTCCATCATTTTGAATGGCAGCGCAGACGAAATCGCCTATGCACGGGAGATCCTCCTGCGCCAGACCGCGGGGCGCTATGCCGCCGCGTGGCATCACCGCGAACCGTTCTGGTACTTCTTCACCAGCGTGATTCCGCAGTACTGGCTACCGTTGGTCCTGGTGCTGCCATGGCTGGTGCCCGCCTGGCGTCGGCAGATGCAAAAACGCGACGGCCGGGTCCTGGTGTTGCTCGGTTGGGTGGTGCTGGTGGTGCTGTTTTTCTGCATCAGTACTGGCAAGCGCAAGCTGTACATCTACCCGGCGCTGCCCGGGCTGGTGCTGGTCGCCGCGCCGTTGATCCCGTGGCTGCTCAAGCGCTGGTTCAAAAGGCACCCGCGTTTGCGTCGGGTGTTCCCGGCACTCGTGGCGACCTGGTTCGCGTTGTGGTTCGCCCGTGGTTTCATCGAACCACTCAAGGACGGCACCAACATTGATCAGGTGCTCATGAGCCAGGCTGCGACCATGACCCAGAGCGCCGATCTGGTGCTGGTCAACTGGGAGGAGGGGCACTGGTTGTTCGCCCGCCAGCCGATCGTGCATTTCGGCATGGACAATTCGACCATCGAAAAGGCCGCGCTGTATCTGCGTGAACATCCCACGGCCTACGCGTTGGTGCCGGATGACGTACTCAACCAATGCTTCAAACCCGAAGCGGCCCGTGAACTGGGGGAAAACTCCAGGGCGAACTGGTCGATCGTGGGCGCGGATGCCGACAACGGCAAATGCCTGCCGCACGAGTCCAGCAAGGCCTATCGCTTCACCTGGAACGACCCGCATATGCCAGTGGCACCTGCGCAGGCAGCCAATCGCTGAGCGGAACTGTAGGAGCCAGCCTGCTGGCGATGGACTCAAGTGCGCCGCGTTTATCCGGTTCACAAGCGTTATCGTTAACGACCATCGCTGCGATGCGGCGACCCGACAAGCCAGCTCCTACAAGAGACCGCGTCCGAGTCGAAATGATGTGAACGCCAAACTGTAGGAGCCGGCTTGCCGGCGATGGATTCAAGTGCGCCGCGTTTATCCGGTTTACGCGCGTTATCGTTAATGACCATCGTCGCCTGTCACTGACTGGCGTCGAGCACCACGCGGTAGCGCGCCTTGCCACTGCGCAAATGATCGACGGCTTCGTTGATCCGGCTCATGGGAAACATCTCGACCTGCGGCAGGATCTGATGGCGGGCGCAGAACTCCAGCATCATCGCGGTATTGGCCGGCGAGCCGACCGGTGAGGCAGACATGACTTTCTGTTGGGGAATCAGGTTGAACACGTGCACCGGTATGGCGTCGGGCACGATGCCGACAAAGTGCAGGCGACCCTTGCCGCGCAGGGTGGCGAGCATGGCGGTCCAGTCGAGGTTGGCGTTGGCGGTGACCAGGAGAAAATCCAGGGTGCCGGCAATAGCATTGAGCGCATCGGTGTCGGTCGAGGCGACCACCTTGTGCGCACCCAGGCGCTTGGCTTCGTCCTGCTTGCTCAGCGATGAGGTGAAGGCCGTGACGTCGCAGCCCCAGGCGTTGAGGAAGCGCAGCGCCAGGTGACCGAGACCGCCTATGCCCACCACGCCGACCCGGTCAGTGGGTTTGATGCCGAATTCCACCAGCGGGTTGAACACGGTCGAGCCGGCACAGAACAACGGCCCGGCCATCGCCGGGTCGAGCCCGGCCGGGATCGGCAGGGCCCAGGCCCAGTGCGAGCGAATGCGGTCGGCAAAGCCGCCGTTGCTGCCGATGATGGTCGGTTGCACGGTGCGGCACAGGTTATGCGAGCCTTCGATGCACGACGTGCAATGCATGCAACTGCCCTTGTACCAACCGATGCCCACCCGTTGGCCCATTTCCAGGCCGCGCACCTGGTCGCCCATCCGCACGATACGGCCGACCACCTCGTGGCCGGGAATAAACGGGTAGTGGCTGATACCCCAATCGTTGTCGATCAACGACTGGTCGGAGTGGCAGACGCCGCAATACTCCACGGCGACTTCCACCTCATCGCTGCCCAACGGACCAGGGTCGTAGCTGTAGCGTTCCAGTTTCGCGCCCGCTGCGGTGGCGGCCCAGCCGGTAAAAGTGGTGAGTTCGCTGCTGTCACTCATGGGATACCTCCAGATTAGAAGTCAGGGGTCATGGCCGCTCGGGTGCAGCGGCGGAGCGAGGAAAGTGTAGCGGGTTGCCGGCGTTGCATCGGGCGCGCCAGTGATGAGTGATGAGGTGTTTTTCCGCGAACGCCAGGAAGCGCGTTTTGGCCGGGGCAAGTGCAATACGCGGTGCTGTTGACCCGAGAGTGACCTCAGAAGTCCAGATCGATCACCAAGGCCGCATCGAAATCAGGATTTTCATTGATGCCATTCTTGGCATAGCCCCGGGGGTTGCAGACCACACGGGTGTTGCCCACCCGATAATCGAAGCTGCCATGGGTGTGGCCATGCAGCCACAGTGCCGGCTGCCAGGCTTTGATCCGTGCTTCGAGATCCGAGACAAAGCTTGAGTTGATCGGCGAACCGGCAAACGTCGGGCTGATGCTCGACCGGGTCGGGGCGAAATGCGAGACCACCACCGTGGGGGTACTGCTGTCGCGGGTGAAGCAGTCCTCCAGCCAGGCGACCGTCTGCAGAAACACCAGTTGGGAAATGGCGGGCGTGAACAGGTCGGGGAAATCGGGGGCGATCTTGATGTGGCTGAAGTCACGGATCAGTTGGGTCGCCAGATCAATGCCCAGCGCCCGATCCTCGGGGCTGTCGAGCAGACGATAGTCAGACCATAACGTGCAGCCGAGAAAACGTACGCCGTCGTGGACGTACTCCGAACGTTCCAGAACATGGATCCGGGTGCCTTGCGCCAGGCTGTTCAACTGTTCGTAGGTGGAGACCAGGTCACTGCCATAAAACTCGTGATTGCCCGCCACGTACAGCAGCGGAACCGGGCAGGCCCTGGCCCACTCGATGGCCTTGGCCGGGCGGGAGATGTCCCCGGCGAGCACAACGATATCGGCCTCCACGGCGGGAAAGGGGACCGAGTTGACGGACAGGTGCATGTCGGACAGCAAGGCGATGCGCATTGATCAACTCCGGCGTGTCTTGGAGGACGGGTTATCCAAATTACGCGGTGTGAACCCCTCGCCACAACCCTCCTGACCAGCAAAAACAATGTGTGCGAGCCTGCTCGCGAAAGCGATCTGGCAGTCACTGTTTGGGTTTCTGTCATGCCCTCATCGCGAGCAGGCTCGCTCCCACAGTGGATCTTCAGTGAACATAGAGTTTGTGTCAGATGCCGATGACCCCATCGTTGGCAAGCCAGCTCCCACGGACGACACTGCTTTTGTAGGAGCCGGCTTGCTGGCGATGCAGGCGCCACGGTCTGCCAGACAGACCTTTACTTCAAGTACCACCCCCAAGGCTGGTCACTGACGTACTCGGTCACCTGCTTGACCTCAAGGTAATTGTGCAGCCCCCATTGCCCTAGTTCGCGGCCGATGCCGCTGTGTTTCATGCCGCCCCAGGGCGCTTCGACGAAGGTTGGTTGTGAGCAGTTGACCCAGACGATCCCGGCGCGCAGCTGGTTGGCGACCCGGGCGGTGCGCTGCAAGTCCGCGCTCATCACGGCGGCAGCCAGGCCGAAACGGCTGGCATTGGCCATTTGCACCGCTTGTTCTTCGGTCTTGAAGCGCTTGATGCACAGTACCGGACCGAACACTTCTTCGCGCCACAGAATGCTGCTGTGGCCGGGCTCATCGAAGATCGCCGGTTCGACGAAGTAACCTTCGCACAAGTGCGCTGGGCGCCGTCCACCGGTGAGCAAACGGGCGCCGCTGGCCAGGCCCTGGTCGATGAATCCCAGCACCTTGTCGTACTGGCCCTGGCTCACCAACGGCCCGAGCAGCACACCGGGCTGCATGCCTGGACCAATGCTGATCTTGCGGGTTTCTTCCACCAGCCGTTCGATCAGGCGCGGGGCGATGCTTTCCTGTATCAGCAGGCGTGAGGTGGCGCTGCACACCTGGCCCTGGTTCCAGAAAATCCCGAAGAGAATCCACTCCACCGCCGCGTCGACATCGGCGTCGTCAAACACGATGAAGGCCGACTTGCCGCCCAGTTCCAGACTGATGTTCTTGATGTCCCGCGCTGCCGCCGACATTATTTTCGCCCCGGTGGGCACGCTGCCGGTGAAGGCCAGTTTGTCTACGCCGGGATGTTCGGTGAGTGGGCTGCCGGCGTCGGCGCCGAGGCCGGTGATCACGTTCAACACCCCGGCTGGCAGGCCGATTCGATCAGCGGCGGCCGCCAGTTCCAGGGCGGTCAGCGGCGTCAGCTCGGACGGTTTCAATACCACCGTGGCACCAGCGGCCAAGGCTGGCGCGACCTTCCACGCGGCCATCAGCAGTGGGTAGTTCCAGGGGATGATCTGCCCGGCGACGCCAATGGGTTCGTGGCGGATGCGGCAGCGAAACCGCGCGTCCGGCAAGACCAGCGACTGATCCTGTTGTTGGTCCAGATCGCGGGCCAGTCCGGCGTAGTAACGGAAGCAACCGATGGCATCACCAATGTCCCACTGCGCTTCAGGCAAGGGTTTGCCGTTGTCGCGCACTTCCAGTTCCGCCAGCGCCTGCTGGCCACTTTCCAGCTCATCGGCCAGCGCCTCCAGCCATTGCGCACGCTCGGCACCGCTGGTCTGACCCCAGCCATTGTCGAAGGCGCGACGGGCTGCACGCACGGCATGGTCGACATCCTCTTCAGTACCCGCCGCCACGCGGTGGAAGACCTGCTCGGTAGCCGGATCGATCACGTCCAGATAGCCGCCCAGGTCCGGGCTGACCCATTCGCCGTTGATGTAGAGCTGATCACGCATGGTGCGACTCCTGGATGCCGGTGCGGCGGTTTTGCAGATGGCGGGAAGTGAACAGCAGGGCCAGCGACACGCAGATGATCACCGTGGAAATCGCGTTGATCTCCGGCGTCACGCCGCGGCGGATGGAGGAAAAGATGTAGATCGGCAGCGTCGTTTCGGAACCGGCGACGAAGAACGCGATGATGAAATCGTCGAAGCTGAAGGTGAAGGCCAGCAGGAACCCGGCCATGATCGCCGGGCTGATCTGCGGCAAGGTCACCCGCCAGAAGGTGTCCATCGGTGGCGCGTAGAGGTCCGCCGAGGCTTCCAGCAGGGCCTTGTCCAGCGAATCGACGCGGCTGCGCACGATCACCATCACCAGCGCCATGGTGAACAACGAATGGGCGGCGATCACGGTGAAGAACCCCATGTTCAACTTCGGCACCGTCGGCAACCAACTCGCCAGCAGCGGATTGATCAGGTCGAACAGGCTGATGAAGGCGATCAGCGTCGAGATGCCGATGACGATGCCCGGCACGATGATCGCGCAATAGGTCAGCGCATCGAACAACATGCGCACCTTGGCGCCACAGCGCTGCAAACCGAACACCGCCAGGGTGCCGAACAGCGTGGCGATCACGGCCGAACTGAAGGCGATGAGTGCGCTGTTGCCCAAAGCTTCCATGATGAACGGGTTGCCAAACGCGGTGCCGAACCATTGCACCGAGCAGCACTGGAACGCCAGGCCACTGCGTCCGGCGTTGAAGCTGAACAGCACGATCAGGGCTATCGGCGCATAGAGAAACAGGTACAGCGAGGTTGAATAGCTGCGCAGCCACATGTCACAAACCTCCGTCGGCAGGGCGGCCGCCGTAGCGCGCCACCAGTTTCAAGTACACGCCGATGATCAGCAGCATCATCGCCACCAGCGTCATGGCCAGCGCACTGCCGAACGGCCAGTTGCGCGATTGCAGGAACAGGTCGACCAGCGCGTTGCCGACAAAGAACACCTTGCCGCCGCCGAGAATGGCCGGGATCAGGAACTCGCCCATCAACAGGATGAACACCAGCATCACCCCGGTGATGATCCCCGGCGCGGACAGTGGCAGGGTGATCCGGCGAAAGCTTTCGAAGGCACTGGCACCCAGATCCGCCGAGGCTTCGAGCAGGCGCTTGTCGAGCTTTTCCAGGCTGACGTAGATCGGGAACACCATCAGCGGCAGGTAGCCGTAGACGATGCCGATCAGTACTGCCCACGGCGTGTTGATCAGCCGCACGTCCTCAAGACCCAGGCTGGCCAGCAGCGCCGGAATGCCCTTGCCGCTGAGGATGAAAATCCACGCATAGGTGCGGATCAGGAAGCTGGTCCAGAACGGCACGATCACCAGGGTCAGCAACAGCGAACGGTTTCTGGTGACCTTGACCGCGAGGAAATACGCCAGCGGATAGGCCGCCACCAGGCACACCAGGGTGCCCAGCGGCGCCAGCATCAGCGTGTTGCTGAACGCCGCGCCGCGAGAGCCGAGGTTCAGGTAGTTGGCCAGGGTGAAGCCACCGGCGTAACCGCCCACGGCGCTGCGCTCGCCGAAACTGAAAACCATGATGATCACCAGCGGCATCAACAACAGCAGCAGGAACCACAGGGTCGAAGGCAAGAGCATCAGCAGGGTGATGCGCCGGCCGAGGCTGCGCCGCTGGCGAACCTCGACCGACAGGGCATGGCCCGGCTGCACCGTTTGCGGGTGGGCGGCGGCATTCATGGGTGACTCCTCATTGGCCATGGTCAGGCGATCAGGCGGACTTGAAACGCGCCATCAGTTCGGCGCGCGCCGGGCTGGTCAGCGTCGCGGCGGCACCGAACTCCAGCGGGCTCAGGGCCTCGGCGGCCGGGTACATGATCGGATCGTCGAGCATCGCCACCGGCAGCAGCGCGTCGACACGCTTGTCGCCGCTCGGGTAGCCGTGGCTCAGCACTTCGAGTTTGTTGTGCTGCGGGTCGAGCAGGTAGTTGATGAAGGCGTAGGCGGCGTCCTTGTGCTCCGAGCTTTTCGGAATCGCGAAGAAGTCGCTCCACAACTCGCCACCTTCCTTGCCCAGCTCGAACTGCATTTGCGCGTTGTCGCGGTGCAGTTGCGAAGCGTCGCCAGTCCACGACATTGCCAGCCAGGCATCGCCGCTGCGCATCGACGGCTGGATGTCGGAGTTGATCGCGAACAGGTGTGGCTTGACTTCGATCAGCAGTTTTTCCGCGTCGGCCAGTTCTTTCGGGTCCAGGGAGTTGAAGCTGTAGCCGAAGCTTTTCAGGGCGTTGCCGATGGCGGTCAACTGGTAGTCGTGGACCATCGTGCGGCCGCTGGCCGGGCCTTGGGCGGCGACCCAGAATTCCTTCCAGCTGGTTGGGCCGTTTTTCAGTTTGCCAGTGTCGTAGAGCATGCCGGTGGTGCCCCAGTTTTTCGGCACCGCGTAGACCTTGCCGTCCACCGTGCCCTGGGCCATGAACTTCTGCTGGAACGCCGAGGCATCGAAGTTGGGAATGCGCGACAGGTCCAGCGGCTCAATCAGCCCCAGGCCGACGTAGGTGCTGATGGTGTAGTTGGTCGGCACCAGCACGTCCCAGCCACTGCCGCCGGCCTGCAATTTGGCGAGCATTTCTTCGTTGGAACCGAACACGCTCATCGACACCCGGGCGCCGGTGGTCTTGGCGAAGGCGTCGAGATTTTCCTGGCTGTGGTAGTTCGGCCAGGTCGCCAGCGACAGGCGATCCCCCAGCTTGGCCTGCTCGGCAGCCTCGGCGGTGGAGGTCAGCAGGCCGGGCATGTTGGTGGCGACCACTGCTGCCGCAATGCCGAGGCCGGTGCGGCCAAGGAACTCGCGACGACTGATCGAGCCGTTCTGCCAGCTGCGCAGGGTTTTTATAAAAGTCTTCTGGTCCATAGCACGCTCCACATCCGGTTGATGAAACGAATCGATGATTTACAACGCCATGGCCAGGCCATTGGCGTGATCCCAGCCGACGCGAACCGCTGCGCCGTGTTCGAATGCATTGGCGCCGTGATCCTGCTGGCGCGGCACCCGCACGCAGACCACGCCGAAGGCCTGGGTGCGCACGCGGTATTCGGTGGAATTGCCCAGGTAGATACGATCTTCGACGCAGCCCGGCAGCTTCACTTCGCGACTCATTTCGGCATTTGCGCCGGCGATGCTGATCAGCTCCGGGCGCACCGCGATGCAACCGACGGCGTTGGCGCTCAGGCCCTTGCCGGTGGGGGTGAGCGGGCTGGTCAGTTCCAGCCCTTGTTCGGTGCGCAGCACCACCGAATTGCCGTTGAGCTGGCGCACGGTGCCGTCGAACAGGTTGGACTCACCGATAAAGTCAGCCACGTAGCGACTGGCCGGTGCCTCATAGAGTTGCTCCGGGGTGGCGGTCTGGATGATCGAACCGTTGTGCATCACGCTGATGCTGTCGCTCATCGACAGGGCTTCTTCCTGGTCGTGGGTGACCAGCACGAAAGTGATGCCGACCTCGCGCTGCAAACGCAGCAGTTCCGATTGCATCTCCTTGCGCAGCTTGCGGTCCAGCGCGGCCAGCGGTTCGTCGAGCAGCAACACCGTCGGCTTGTTGACCAGAGCGCGGGCGAGGGCGACGCGCTGTTGCTGGCCGCCGGATAGCTCGCTCGGCTTGCGCTGGCCGAAACCGCTCAGGCGCACCATCTCCAGCGCTTCATCGGCCATGCGCAGTTGTTGTTTTTTGTCCGGGCGAGGGGTGCGATAGCGCAGGCCGTAGGCAATGTTCTGCGCCACGGTCAGATGCGGGAACAACGCGTAATGCTGGAACACCATGTTCACCGGCCGCTCGAAGGCCGGTACGCCGGCCACGCTTTTACCGGCCAGACGAACCTCGCCACTGGTGGGCTGCTCGAAGCCGGCGATCATGCGCAGTGTGGTGGTCTTGCCACAGCCCGAACCGCCGAGAAAGGAATGAAACGAGCCACGCCGCACCGCAAAATCCAGACCACTGACGGCCTGCACCTCGCCATAGCGTTTGACCACATTGCAGAATTCGATATCGCTTGGCGGGGTGTTGTTCACGAGGCGGGCTCCCTTGCAGTGATGAATCAGTGCGTCGGGGGCCAAACTAGCAATGGGGGTTTTGCGGTGTATATATCCCTTGGGGGATAGGAGGGGAACGGTTCAAGCGTTCGGTAGGCAGTGAGGTGTAGAGATCACACGCGAATGCTGCGTTTTAGTACTGGTAGGCAAAGTCGACATTCACATTCATTTCAGCAAACGGGTATCCAGCCCAAAGCGCTCCTGTGAAACAAGCTTGAATTGATCCGCTGCCAAGTCACAGCTCACCAGCAGGTTCCAGGAGTGGCGCGTAACTGCAGACGGAATAAGCACGAATGGATGTTGCGCCAGTAGCTCATCAGCAAAATGCTGTTGATTGGGCGAGAGTTCAGATGGAATGAGCCAGTTGGGGTTCGGCACGTCTTCGGGCTGAACAACCTTGATGACATTCGAATCCAGAACTTCGAAACACGTCAGCACATAAGGCACTCTGTCGAGCGTATCGAAGCCCGCGTGGGTGGCGACCTCTAAAATCGCCGTAGCCGGGTCGGCCGAAGCGTAAATAACCCGGCGGCCAGGAGGATTCCATCGGCCGCCGGATTGTTGCGCACCAATGCCGCTATCCCATGAGTCCTTGAAAACCGCACGATCCAGACGCCAGGCGTGCCACTTCCCATCCCAAGGCAAAGGGTTCATTGATAAACCCCGTGCTCAATTCGGGTCAGGTAGTCCTCCACCACCTGGAAACCCAGCGAGTTGTCGATCAGTTCCAGCGGAATATGACCCTCCAGATACTTGCAGGGTTTCTTCAGCCAGTCCTCAGCCAACTGCTGGTCGCCAAACACATTGATGGCGTGTTCGAGTACCTGTGCGTACTGAAAAGCGACAGTGCTTTGCTGCTGGTTCAGCCGAACCGGCTGGGTCTCCTTTGCCAGGCGCTGCACCGTTCTCAGGGATTTCCCGGTAATGCGCTGAACAAGGTCGTGCTCCATGTACAGGCCGGATATGGAAATCATGTCCCTGACGTCACTCAGGTCAAAGCCTTCTTGCGTGTATCGGATGATTAACATGCGTGTATCGCCACTACGGCCATGTAGCAGCACTTCAGTAGGCTTGCGGGTGACACGCTTTGTCTCTGTCCCTACGACTTCATTTTTGACGGCGGGCATACCGTTTACCTCTATGCGACATTTGACGCGATCATAGCGCCAAATGTCGCCAGTCGGGTAATTGCCTTTCTCGCCCCTTGTCTCGCGCATGTAATCGTTTCACCCTAAATGCCTGAAAGAACGCCCGCATCAGGCGAGAAATTGCTATCCCTGATCAGCGCGGCCAAGTTAAACCTCACGCTTCCGGCCGCCAACCTTAAAAATACGTCAGATATTTCCTCTTCGGTCCTAGGAATTTCAACGTGGGCAAGTCACGCAAATTCAAGGCTGAGACACGTATGTTTAATCGCTGTCAGCGTTACTTCCCGCAAGCTACACCAGCTTGCGTCGTTGCCTACAGGTACGCCAGAATCCGCCGGCTTGTGCGCCTTGGGGTTGGGTTTTATCGTTTGCCGGTCGCTGGAAAACTTCAGTGATCGGGTTTGGTAGCCCGGTGTAACAAGGTGCAATGCGTCACTATCAGCAGCGTTTTTCTGCTCTGCTTTATGGTGGCCATGCACAGGGCGCCTTCGGGCGCGCCGGTCTCCTTGTACCCGGTCTACCAACCTGCGTATGGCCACCACCCAACGTTTGGTAGCGTGAGAGTGATGGCTCCTTTTGACGGTACAAGGAGTTTCACTATGTTCAAAGTCACACCCAATCCGCCGGACTCCGATCCGGCATCCCCGTACGAAAACCTCGATCTCAACCCCGGCCCCCACATCATGGCGACGCCCCGCAAGCCGGGCACGATGTTCATCGTCAATCCCGAACTCAATACCGAAACCTTGCTGGTGCACGCCTGCGAATCGCTGGCCTCGGCCAATGTCATGGCGACCGATCTGGTGGATCATCTGGAAGGGTCGAGCCGCAATGCGCTGCTGGGCATCGCGCAGCTGATCATGCTGGGGGAATTGGCGGTGAATCGGGCGCTGGATCAACTTGATCCGCCCTGACCACATTCTTCAGAACACCGATAGACCTTTGGGAGCGGGCTTGCCCGCGATGGCGGTATGTCAGACACATCAATGTTGAATGTCTGGCCGTCATCGCGAGCAGGCTCGCTCCTACAGGGATTTGAGGTGAATACAAATTTTGTTTACACCGCCGACCACTGTAGGAGCTGGCTTGCCAGCGAAAGCGGTGTGTCAGGCAACTGGTTTTTCGGCTGAGTAACCGCAATCGCTGGCAAGCCAGCTCCTACAGGTGGGGCGGATAACCGAATGGGTATCAGGCCTGCAGCCTGAGGCCGGGCGCCTGCAACGGATCCTCCGTCAACTCCCGAATAAACAACCCCAGCAACTCCGACTGACTACCAATCCCCAACTTCGCATAAATGTTCTTGCGGTGAATCTTCACCGTCCCGGGGCTGATGTTCAGTTGTTCGGCCACCGAAGCACTGGAGTGGCCGCGCAACAACAGTTGCACGATTTCCTGCTCACGCCCGGTGAGGATGTGCGCGCCGAAGTGGTCGAAGGCTTCGCGGATCTTGAAGTCCAGGTCTTGCGCCGGTCTCGGTTGCTGGGCCTGACGCAAGCGCCAGGCTTCATTGATGACTTGCTCGACCACCGCTTGCGCGCATTCGACCAACTGCATTTCGTCCCGGCTGAATGCGCAACTGGCGCTGGAGCGCATCAGCGACAACACCGCCGTGGCGCCGTTGCCGAGGTCGACGAAGAACGCCACTTCCTCGGCCAGGCCGGTTTGCTGGTAATAGGTCAGGAAGTATTCGCCAAGGTAGAAATGGTCGGGGGCGAACTGGCGCAGTCGCCACAATCCTGGTGCCTGTCCACGGGTACATGCGAGGTAGAACGGATCAAGCAGGTACGGCCCGCACTGATAGTCGTCGACGTACACCGCACGCTTGTCCGCCGAGAAGGTATCGAACATCGCCAGTGGCCGGTGATTGCCTTCGTAGACAAACAACACGAAATGATCGACCGGGCAGATTTGCCGAAGCCAGTGGCTCAACCCCGACAGCCGCGCATGCCCGGCAGGCAGGTCGAGCAGGTGGGCGACTCCGGTGGTCCAGAGTTTCAGTTCCTTGGGGCGCATGGCGGCTACAAGTAGAAGAGGATGGCCTGTGGATGCACAAAGTACGCCATGGCGGTTATGCCCGTGTGGAGCGAGGCCGGTGGCGGTGCGTCGTGGAAAAGACGCACCGCAACAGGGCGGGGTGTTACCGAGTGCTACAGGGCGGGTAGCAAAAATGATCGGCTGAATCCTTCAGCGAGCACGCCGGGTCGAAGGCAACAGTATGGTCAGAATTCCCAGCAGCGGCAGGAACGAACACAGCGTGTAGACGTACTCAATGCCATGAATATCCGCCAGATGGCCCAGCAGCGCCGCGCCAATGCCGCCGAACCCAAACATCAGGCCGAAGAACACCCCGGCGATCATGCCGACGTTGCCGGGCACCAGCTCCTGGGCGAAGACCACGATGGCCGAGAACGCCGAGGCGAGGATGAAGCCGATGATCATGCTCAGCACGCCCGTCCAGAACAGGTCGACGTAGGGCAGGGCGAGGGTGAAGGGGGCGGCGCCGAGTATGGAAAACCAGATCACTTGCTTGCGGCCGATCCGGTCGCCGATCGGGCCACCAAAGAACGTACCCGCCGCGACGGCTCCGAGGAACAGGAACAGGTACAGCTGCGAGCTGGCCACCGACAGGTCGAATTTCTCGATCAGGTAGAAGGTGAAGTAACTGGTGAAGCTGGCCATGTAGAAGTATTTGGAAAATACCAGCAACGCCAGCACCACCAGAGCGAAGGTCACTCGCTGTTTCGACAGGCCGTGGGTGGCCTTGCTGCCTTGCTTGAGCTTGAACAGGTTCAGGTGATTGCGGTACCAGCGGCTCAGGCCGTACTGCACGAGGATGGCGAATACCGCGAACAGGCCGAACCAGGCGACGTTGCCCTGACCATAGGGAATGATGATCGCGGCGGCCAGCAACGGGCCGAAGGCGCTACCGGCGTTGCCACCGACCTGGAAGGTCGACTGCGCCAGGCCGTAGCGACCGCCCGAGGCCAGGCGCGCCACCCGCGAGGTCTCCGGGTGAAAGGTCGACGAACCGACGCCCACCAGCGCCGAGGCCACGAGAATGGCCGGGAAGCTGCCAACCATCGACAGCATCAGGATGCCGATCAGGGTGCAGACCATGCCGGCCGGCAGCAGCCATGGCTTGGGATGACGGTCGGTGTAGAAACCAATCCAGGGTTGCAGCAGCGAGGCGGTGAGCTGGAAGGTCAGGGTGATCAGGCCGACCTGGGTGAAGCTCAGCCCATAGGTGGTCTTGAGCATTGGGTAGATCGACGGCAGCACGGCCTGGATCAAGTCGTTGATCAGGTGCGCCAGGGCGCAAGCGCCGATGACCCGCATGACCAGCGGGCTGGCCTGGCTTGCAACCGAGGCGGTGGGTGAGGGTGAGCTGAGGGTGGTGGTCGACATGGGCGTTCTTCCGGATAAACGCGAACTGCGAAGCAGTCAATTTCAGGGTTCGGCGTTATCCTATGGGCCTTGAAATCGCCCGTCTCGCGTAGATCGGGCATCGACCATCGCAAAAAGGGCGTCATGATCAAACCACTGGATAAATTTCTCGCGGACATCGACCAAGGCGACTGGGACGTTCGCAGCAGCGCGACCGATTACCCGGAAAACTGGTTTATCCAGCCGCACTCCCACGAGAAACATCAATTGATCTACGCCATCGAAGGCGTGATGGTGGTGCACGCCGCCAGCAGCCAGTGGACGGTGCCACCGAGCCGTGGCATCTGGATGCCCAGTGGCGAGGTGCACTCGATTCGCTGTGTGGGGCCGATCAAGATGCGCAGCGTGTTTGTGCACCCTGACGCGAGCCCGGACCTGCCGGCCGAAACCCGCGCGGTGAGTGTTTCCGCATTGCTGAGTGAGCTGATCAAGGTCTCGGTGGATTTCGATTTCAATTGCCATCCGGACTCACGGGAGGCCCGGGTCCTGCGGCTGATTCTGGATGAACTGACGATACTGCCCACATTGCCCTTGAACCTGCCGCAGCCGACCGATCAACGGATCAACCGGATCTGTACAGTGTTGCAGCGTGACCCCGGGGATGGCTCGACGTTGTCGGACTGGAGCGCACGGTTGAGCCTCGACGCCAAAACCATCCAGCGCCGTTTCCGCAAGGAAACCGGCATGACCTTCGGCCAATGGCGCCAGCAAGCGCGACTGCTGCTGGCGCTGGAACGAATCGCCGTCGGCGGGAAGATCATCGACATCGCCGGGGAGCTGGGATACGACAGCCCGAGCGCGTTCACCACCATGTTCAAGAAACAGTTCGGCAAGACGCCGAGTGATTTTTTCAAGTGATGAAAAGGGTGCTCTCTTGCAGAAGAGAACACCCTCCGGTCACCGACTCGGTTTCAAACAAACAGGCGCAACAGGATCGTCGCCAGAATCACCGTCGAAGCCCCGCCAATGCGCGTGGAGATCTGTGCGAACGGCATCAGCGACATGCGATTCGAAGCCGACAGGATCGCCACATCCCCGGTGCCGCCCAGGCCGCTGTGGCAGCAGGTCACGATGGCCGATTCGATGGGGTACATCTTCATCAGGTTGCCGATGAAAAAACCGGCCACGGTCATCGACACCACCACCGAGACGCAGACCAACACATAGCCGACCGAGAACACTTTCACCACGCTGTCCAGCGGTACGTAGAGCATGCCCAGGCCAATCATCACCGGCCAGATGAAGGCGGCGGACACCAGCTTGTAGAAAGTGTTTGCGCCTTTCTCCAGTCTTTCCGGCAGCACACGAACGTACTTGAACAGCACCGCCGCGAGAATCATCATCACCGGGCCGGGAATGCCCACGACTTTTTCCAGCAGGCCACCGAGGATGAAGAACGCGCAGATCACCAGCACCCCGGCACCCATGACGCGGAAGTCGACAAGGGACCCGGTGTCTTCCTTGACCTTGAATTTATCGTTCTCGTCCTTGGCGCGGATCAGCGAACCTTCGCCATTGATGTTCGGGCGTTTCAGCGCGAGGCGAGCGAGAAAGCCGGCACAGATGATCGCCACGATGTTGCCGACCACCGCGGCCGGCGCCAGTTGCGCGACATAGATGTCCGGGGTGCCGCCGAGGATCGCCGAGTACGCCAGCGACAGGGGCAGAATCCCTTCGCCGATCCCGCCGCCAATGATCGGCACGATGATGAAAAAGAACGTGTGGTGGAAGCTGTAGCCGACCAGTTTGCCAACGATCAACCCGCTGGCGACGGCCGCCAGGGTGCCGACGAGCAGGGGAATGAACATCCGCAGCATGCCCTGAACCAGGATGAAGCGGCTCATGCCCAGAATGCTGCCGACCACCAGGCTGGCGATCACGAAGTACAAAAAGTTGGCTTCCTTCATGAGCATTTTGGTCGCGTCGATCGTCGCCGGCCCGAAGAAACCGTAGAACACCAGGATCGATGGCAGCATCAGGCACAGGATGGCGCCGCCACCGATTTCCTTGAGGATCGGCAGGCGCGAGCCCAGTTGGCCGAAGAACACGCCCATCGTCATGATCACGGCGAGGCCGCCGATCATGTTCTTGGGCAAGAAACCCAAGTGCGCGGAGAGAAAGACAATCAGGGCGATGCCAAGGAATATCGGCAGCGGGATGACACCGATTTCGTAGGCGCACAGGCTGCGCGTGCGTTGCACGAAACCGCCGTCGGGGGCGTTCAGGGTTTGCTCATAGGGCTTGTTCATGTCGCGCTTTCCTCATGTTGTTTTTATCGAGGATTCATAAACCACGGATGACCGGGGATGGATTGCCACTCGGTAGATCGATGGTATCCTTCGCAAATAACGCAATAAACAGCGAAAGTATGAGGCGTATGAACACGAATCGTGATCAATTTCCTTTGCCGGAAGACCTCAAGGTTTTCCTCACCGTCGTGCGCAAAAACGGCTTCGCCAGCGCCGCCGAGGAGCTGGGGTATTCACCGGCTTACATCAGCAAGCGTATTTCCGTGCTGGAAACCACGCTTTCGACGCGCCTGTTGCACCGCACGACAAGACGCATCGCGCTGACTGACGACGGCGAGCGGGTACGCGTATGGGCGGAGAAGTTGCTCGGTGACTTCGACGACTTTGTCGGCGAAATATCCCAGGCGCGGCAACAGCCGATGGGCTCGCTGCACATCTGCAGCAGCTTCGGTTTTGGCCGCAATCATGTGGCACCGGCGATCTGCGAGCTGTCGCAAACCTACCCCAAGCTGGAGCTTCGCCTGGACGTGTTCGACCGTGTGGTCGACATCGTCGGCGAGGGCTTCGACCTGGAAATTCGCGTGGGAGATGACCTGCCAGGCCAGCACCTGGGGCGCAAACTGGTGAGCAATCGGCGGGTGCTGTGTGCCACGCCCGAGTACCTGGAGCGGCGGGGTGTGCCGCAATCGCTGGCGGATTTGAAAGACCACGATTGCCTGGTGCTCAAGGAGCGCAACAACGCGTTTGGCGTGTGGAGCCTGACGAAGGACGGGCAGGAAGAATCGGTGCGTGTCAGCGGACCGCTATCGTCCAACAACGGGGAGATCGTGTTGCAGTGGGCCTTGAGTGGCGGCGGGATTCTGTTGCGCTCGATGTGGGACGTGAAGCCGATGCTGGAGCAGGGGCGGCTGGTGCAAGTGCTGCATGATTACACCCAGAGCGCCAACGTGTGGGCCGTGTACCCGACGCGGCTGAGCCAATCGGCCAAGCTGCGGGTTTGCGTCGAGTTTCTGGAAGAATACTTCCGTCATCTGTCGGTTGAGTGAGACGGCCATAATCACTTCTGTGGCGAGGGAGCTTGCTCCCGCTGGACTGCGTAGCAGGCCTTCTTTTGGGGCCGCTCCGCAGCCCAGCGGGAGCAAGCTCCCTCGCCACGGGTTTCCGTCAGCCCAACCAAGGGTTTTCCGCCAGGTGCAGGGCCTCGAACTGGCGAATCTGCTCGGCCCGTTGCAACGTCGTGCCAATGGCATCCAGCCCCAGCAGCAGCGATTGCTTGCGCAACTGATCGATCTCGAACGCAATCACATTGCCGTCCGCCAGTTCGATGGTTTGCTCCGGCAGATTGACGCTGATTCGAGCCGTTGCCGGGTCACTCGTCAACGCGGCAATCTGCTTGAGTTGATCGTCGGATAGCTGAATCGCCAACACCCCATTGCGCTGGCAGTTATCGTAGAAGATACCGGCGAAACTGGTGCCGATCAGTGCGCGGATGCCGACTTGCTTGAGCCCCCAGACCGCGTGCTCGCGGCTCGAACCACAGCCGAAATTGGGCCCCACCACCAGAAACGCAGCCTCGTTCCAGGCCGGTTGGTTGAGGATGAATCCGGGGTTGGGCTCACCAGACTCCAGGAACCTCAGGTCAAAGAACACACCCTTGTCCAGGCCCTTGCGATCAATCCCTTTGAGGAACTGCTTGGGCATGATCACGTCGGTGTCGATGTTGGCGGCCAGAAGCGGGGCGGCACTGCCGCTGACGATAGTGAAAGGTTGCATGGTTCAAGCCTCCAGCGCGAAGGTGCGCACGTCGGTCAAATGCCCGGTAATCGCTGCGGCGGCGACCATGGCCGGGCTCATCAAGTGGGTGCGCGCGCCGGCGCCCTGGCGGCCTTCGAAGTTGCGGTTGGTGCTTGAAGCGCAGCGATCGCCGGGGGCGAGCACATCGTCATTCATCGCCAGGCACATCGAGCAACCGGACTGGCGCCATTCGAAACCGGCATCGAGGAAGATCTGCGCCAGGCCTTCGTCTTCAGCCTGGTTTCGCACCAGCGTCGAGCCGGGCACGATCATCGCCCGCACGTGCGCCGCCACCCGTTTGCCGCGCACGACGCGGGCGACATCGCGCAGGTCTTCGATGCGCGCATTGGTGCAGGAGCCGATGAAGGCATGGCTGATCACTACGTCGCTCAGCGGCATGCCCGGTTCCAGGCCCATGTAGTTCAGGGCGCGTTGCATGCCCTGGCGCAGGATCAGGTCCGGCTGCGCGGCCGGGTCCGGCACATGTCCGCCCACCGGTGCGGCCTGATCGGGGCTGGTGCCCCAGGTGACCATGGGTTCCAGGGTCCCGACATCCAGGCTGACTTCTCGATCGAACAGCGCATCGGCGTCGCTGTGCAGGCCTCGCCATTTCACGACGGCCTGTTCCCACAGTTGGCCTTGAGGGGCCCGGGGCTTGAGTTGCAGATAGGCAAAGACCTTGTCATCGGGCGCCATGAACGCGCCTCGGGCGCCGGCTTCGACGGCCATGTTGCAGATGGTCATGCGCGCTTCGACGCTGAGGTCGTCGATTGCCGGGCCGGCGAACTCGATGGCGTAACCGGTGGCGCCGGAAGCGCCGATTTTTTCGATCAGGGCCATGATGATGTCCTTGGACGTCACGCCGGGCCCGAGCACGCCGTTGACCGTTACACGCATCGTCTTCAGGCACTTGTAGACCAAGGTCTGCGAGGCCAGCAGGTGTTCGATTTCCGAGGTGCCGATGCCGAAACCGAAGGCACCCAGGGCGCCGTAGGTAGTGGTGTGGCTGTCGCCGGCGGCAACGACCATGCCGGGCAGGATAAAGCCTTGCTCGGGGGCTACGACGTGCTCGATGCCCTGGCGCTTGTCCAGCACGTCGAACAGCTCAATGCCGAAGTCGCGGCAGTTTTCCTCGAAGTAAGACACCTGACGAGCGCCCCCGGCATCCGGCATGGCGGCAGTGCGTGCCGGTGCCGTGGGATTGACGTGGTCGACGACGGCCAGCGTCGCCCCCGGACGCCACGCTTTGCGACCCGCTTCGCGCATGCCGCTGAAGGCTTGCGGGCTGGTGTACTCGTTGGCGACCTGGCGGTCGATGTACAACAGCACATGGCCCTGATCGTCGAGGGTGCACACGGTGTGACTGTCGATGTGTTTTTGGTAGAGCGTTCTGGGGCTGTGCATGGAGTGGGCTCTTCTTGTCATGCGAGATCACGGAAACCTGCCCACAGCATATTCGTCGCAAATCCTGCATCAAGCGCCATTGGGTGAAGGCATTGAACACAATTTGTGAGTAATTGATTAGAGGGTGTTGAACTCGAGCGAGGCGGGTAACCCCACACCGAGTCGTGCCACTTTTTTACACACTTGTGAATTTACTACCCGATTTTCTGAGCAAAAACAGTGCATTTCGCAGCCGGGATTTTATTGGAAATCAAATTGGCGCCAATATTGATTGGGTTTTTATGAAATTGGCCTGTTCCTTGCTCCGTGTCCTGCTCAAACAATCAGAGGGCATGGCATGAGCGGTCAATTTCCTTGTATCGAACTGAGCGGCGGGCCGTTTGCCCGGGGTATGCAATACGGCAAAGCCTGCCCGCAGATCATTGCCCGCAGCATTGAGATCTACGGTCAGCAGTTGTTGGACATGGGTTACGACTGGTCCGGTATCAAGCGCCTGGTCAATCAGTTCATCCCCAACATAGAGGCATTCGAGCCGCAGTATCTGGAGGAGATGCGGGGCATCGCCGAAGGCTCGGGTCATGATTTTGAAGCCATTGTGCTGATCAACGCGCGTACCGAGATCATTCATCTGGGGCGGCGTTCGATGCAGGACAAACCGGAACTGGACGGCTGCACCGGCGCAATCATTCTGCCGGAGGCCACGGCGAACAACGAAGTGCTGCACGGCCAGAACTGGGACTGGCGCATGGAATGCGCGGAGACGGGCGTGGTCCTGCACATTCGTCGTGACGATGGCCCGGACCTTTTGACGTTTACCGAAGCGGGCGGTCTGGCGCGTGCGGGCATGAACTCCATCGGCACCGCAATTACCGGCAACAACCTGGAGTCGGATCGCGATTACCAGGCGCTGGGTGTGCCGTTGCCGTTGATTCGACGCAAGGCGCTGGAGGCCAACCACTTTGCTTTGTCGATGAAAGCGGTGGCGGTGACGCCGAAGTCGGGCTCGAACAACATGATGCTCAGCCACGCGGCCGGGTTTGGCATCAATTATGAGTGCGCGCCGGATGAAGTCTTCCCGTTGTACGAAGTCGACGACCTCATAGTGCACGCCAATCATTGGCGCAGCCCGGTGGCGCAGGTCAAGCTGAAGAACACCGGCATCGGTGGCGCACCGGAAAGTTTCTATCGCGATGTCCGCGTCGAACAATGCCTCAGGCCGTTTCATGGCAACCTGACGCTGGAACATCTCAAAAACGCGTTTTTCGACGATTTCGGCAAGCCGTTTGCCGTCTGTCGGCCACCGCGCCCAAGTTCGAGCGGTGAGGACAACCTGTCTGCAACGGTGGCAATGATCCTGATGCGACCGGCCAGCGGCTTCATGGAAATTGCCTCGTTGCCGGCGATCAACCGCACGTTTGGGCAGTACCGCCTTGAGATGGAGTCCGACTACGCACGCTACGCCACCTGGTAAGCACCGAACTGTTGCCCGTTTGTGATCTGCCCGATCCCGGGCTGCGTATCAACATCGAGGAACCCACATGTTTCGTTTGATCGTTCAGCGTCTGGCCATGGCGGTCCCGACGCTATTGCTGATCTCAATTGCGGTCTTCGCAATGATCCGGCTGATACCCGGTGACCCGGCGCTCCTGATGCTGGGTGATATGGCCGATCCGGCCAGCCTGATCAAATTGCGTCAATCCCTGGGGCTGGACCAGCCGTTGATCGCGCAGTACCTGATCTGGCTCAAGGCATTGTTCCAGGGGGATCTGGGCGTTTCGATCACCAGCCATGAAGCGGTTCTGCCGCTGGTGCTCGAACGATTCAGTGTCAGTGTGACCATCGTGCTGACAGCGGTGGCGCTGGCGGCCCTGATTGCCGTGCCTTTGGGCATGCTCGCGGCGTGGAAACAGGACACGCTGGTTGATCTGGGACTGGTCACCACCGCGACGCTGTTGCTGTCGATCCCCGGCTTCTGGATGGGCCTGTTGCTGCTGTATGTGTTCGGCCTGGAGCTGGGGTGGTTGCCAGTGGTGGGGTACGTGCCTTTTTCCGCGGATTTTGGCAAGGCACTGGCCTACATCATCTTGCCGGTGACCACGCTGGTGTTGCATGAAAGCGGCGTGATTATCCGCATGCAGCGCGCCAGCTCGATTGAAGTGCTGCGCCTGGACTACATCGCCCACGCACGGGCCAAGGGTTTGTCGGAACGTGCCGTGCTGTGGCGCCATACCTTGCGCAATGCATTTGCACCGACCTGGACACTGATCGGCCTGATCCTCGGCAACCTGCTGGGCGGGATCGCGGTCATCGAAACGGTGTTCACCATCCCGGGTATCGGTCGCCTGATGGTCGATTCGATCTACGCCCGTGACTACCCCGTCCTGCAGGGCTGCCTGTTGCTCATCACGTTTGTCTACGTGCTGGTCAACCTGCTTGTCGACTTGATGTATCCGCTATTCGATCCCCGGGTGAAAGCATGAAGACCTTAAGCGAAATGGCTGCGCCTCCCGTGACTGAGCCTTTGGCCCGCGCTCAAAAGCGTCCACTCTCGTTCAACGCGCTGATCGGCGGCGGCCTGGTGTTGCTGCTGGTGATACTCGCGGTGGCGGGCATTGTTTGGACGCCCTACGACCCGCTGCGCCTGGACCTGGCCAACCGCTTCCTGGCGCCATCCTGGTCGCACATCCTGGGCACCGACGAGTTCGGGCGCGATGTGTTCAGCCGGATCATCATCGGCGCGCGCACCAGTTTGTGGATCAGTCTGTTGACCGTGTTGCTGGCCATCAGCATCGGCACGCTGTTTGGTCTGCTCGCCGGTTACCTGCGGGGCTGGACCGATCGCCTGTTGATGATGGTCAACGACGCGCTGCTGGCGTTCCCGGGCATGCTGCTGGCGCTGGGCTTGCTGGCGATTGTCGGGGCCAGTCAGTACGGCATCGTGCTCGCGCTGGGCCTGGCCTACATCCCGACAGTCGTGCGGGTGGTGCGCAGTACCGTGTTGTCGCTGCGCGAGCGGGAGTTCATCGAAGCCTCCCGGGTCATTGGCAACGGTGAGCTCTACACCATGTGGCGGCACATTGCACCGAACTGCGTCGCCCCCCTGATCGTGCTGGCAACGAGCATGTTTGGCTGGGCGATCCTGTCGGAGAGTGCCTTGAGCTTTCTCGGCCTGGGCGTTCCGCCTCCGGCCGCCACCTGGGGAAACATGCTGGCCTCCAGCCGTCCGCATCTGGTCACTGCACCGTGGCTGGGTTTCTTCCCCGGTCTGATGATTTCAATCGCCCTGATCGGCATCAATCTTTTCGGTGACGCCTTGCGTGATCGCCTTGACCCCCGGATGAGTCGCTAATGGATACCGTCAAGCCTTTGCTTCGCGTCAGTAATCTTTGCATCCAGGTGGCCAGCGATGGACCGTTGGCGGTCGACCACCTGAGTTTCGACATGGCACCGGGCGAGATCGTCGCGCTGGTGGGGGAGTCCGGCAGCGGCAAGACCATGGCTGCGCGTGCGGTCATCGGCTTGTTGCCGCCGCCCATGCGCGTTGCCTCCGGTCGTATCGAGTTTGCCGGCAACGATCTTTGCACCTTGTCTTCCGATCAAATGCGGGATGTGCGTGGTGCGAAGATCGGGATGGTGTTCCAGGAGCCGATGGTCTCGCTTAACCCGACCCTGACCATTGGCCAGCAAATGGCCGAGGGGTTGCGCCTGCACACCGACCAGGATGAAAAAACCATCCTCGCCCGGTCGCTGGAGATGCTGCGGCGCATCGGTATCGATGATCCTGAGCGTTGCCTGAAAGCGTTTCCCCACGAGTTCTCCGGCGGTATGCGGCAACGCATCATGCTGGCGTCGGTCATGTTGTTGCGCCCGGCGTTGTTGATTGCCGACGAGCCAACCACGGCCCTCGACACGCTTGCCCAGGCGGACGTGATCGAGCTGATGCTCGATCTGACGCGGGAGGAAGGCACGGCGATCCTGTTCATCAGCCATGACTTGTCTCTGGTGGTGCGCCATGCCCACAAAGTCGTGGTGATGCGCAGCGGCAAGGCCATCGAAAGCGGTCCGACCGAGCAGATTCTGCTGGGTCCAAAGGCCGAGTACACGCGGCAGCTGCTTGAGGCGCTGCCGACCCGAGGCAACCTTGACAGCGCGCCTGTGGCCGCGCCTCTGGTCGATATCCGCAATGTCACCATCGAACATCCGGGTCGCCAGGGTTTCCTGCTGCGCGGTAAGCCCAAGCGCGCGGTGGACGGGGTCAGCCTGCAAATCTCTGCCGGTGAAACGTTGGCGCTGGTCGGCGGCAGCGGCTCGGGTAAAACCACCCTCGGCCGGTCGGTGGTCGGTCTGGTGAATCCTGTTGCCGGCGAAATTTTCTTCGATGGCGTCGACATCCTCAAAAGCGCCAACCGTGAGCACCGCCTGCAATGCCAGATGATCTTTCAGGACCCGGTTTCATCCCTTGATCCACGCGCGAGGATCTCCGAAATTCTTGCCGAACCGTTGCGTCATGTGCCGGGACTCAGTCACGAGGAGCGCGCCGAACGGGTACGCACCATCCTGCATGATGTGGGGCTCGCGCCGATCTTTGCCGAGCGCTTCCCGCACCAGCTCTCCGGTGGTCAGCGTCAGCGGGTGGCGATTGGTCGGGCGCTGATTCGGCATCCCAAACTGGTCATCGCCGACGAGCCGATTTCCGCCCTCGACATGACCATCCAGAAGCAAATTCTCGAACTGTTCGAGCGGCTGCAAAAGCAATACGGCTTTGCCTGCCTGTTCATTTCCCACGACCTGGCGGCGGTGGAGCGCATTGCCCATCGCGTGGCCGTCATGCAACAAGGCCGGCTGGTGGAGGTCGGCACCACCGCGCAAGTGTTCGATGACCCGCAACACGCCTTTACCCACCGACTGCTGGCGGCGGCCAATCCGTTGGTGCGGCAGGCCGATGGCAGTTATCAGCTGCGCAGCAACGTAGCCGTATGAAGGATTTCAAGGCCGTCACGTCGGTGGCGGCAAGAACCCGTTACAGCTCACTCAAGGACTCGTATATGAATCGTTTTCTGGTAAACGCTCTGACCCTGAGCATGATGACCGTGCTCGGCTGCGGTGCCGCCCAGGCGCAAACTCTGCGTCTGGCGATGAACTCCGATATTCGCAGCCTCGACCCCGGCGTCAACCGTGACGACCGCTCCGACGCGGTCGTGCTGCACATGGTTGAAGGGTTGGTAGCGTATGGAGAGAAGGGCGAAGTCAAACCACTGCTGGCGCAGAAGGTCGATGTGTCCGCCGATGGCCTGACCTACACCTTCACCTTGCGCGAGGGCGTGAAGTTCCATAACGGCGAGCCCCTGACGGCCGCCGACGTGCTGTGGAGCTGGAACCGCGACATGGACCCCAAGACCCAGTGGCGTTGCTTGCCGGAATTCGACGGCAGCGGCCTGACCAAAGTGACCAAAGTCAGTGCACCGGATCCGCATACGGTAGTGATGGAACTGGAAAAGCCCAGCGGCATGTTCCTGGCCACGCTGGCGCGTACCGATTGCGGCGGCACTGCCGTGCTGAACAAGGCCTCGGTCAATGCCCAGGGTGAGTTCGTCTCGCCGGTCGGCACCGGTCCCTATCAGTTGGGCGAGTGGAAGCGCGGGCAGTACGTCACGCTGACCAAATTCGCTGGCTACCAACCGTTGTCCGGGCCGCGCGACGGCTACACCGGCGGCAAGAACGCACTGGCCGATGAAGTGCGGTTCGTGATCATTCCCGATCAGGCGACGGTCAAGGCTGCGCTGTTTTCCGGGGACCTGGACATGGCCGAGGTGACGGAAACCGATCTGCCGGAAATCAAGGCGCACGACAAACTCAAGGTGTCGACCGCCCCCAGCGCGACCATGAATGTACTGATGTTCCAGACCCGCGATCCATTGCTCAAGGACAAGCGCATGCGCCAGGCCATCGCGGCCGCCATCGATGTCAAGCAGCTGGTTGCGACCACCAGCAATGGTTTCGGGGTGCCCAACAACTCCATCATCAGCGTCGCCTCCAACTACTACGGCCCCAGCGAACAGAAGGGTTTCACCTACGACCCGCAGAAGGCTGCAACGCTGTTGCAGGAAGCGGGTTACCGCGGCCAACCGCTGACGATCATCGCCAACCGGCGTTCGATGGTGCCCAGCTATGACCTCGCAATCATTACCCAGGCCATGCTCCAGGCCGTGGGGATAAACGCCCAGGTCGAAGTGATGGAGTGGGGCACCCAGCTCGAGCGTTACCAGAGCGGGCGTTATCAGTCGATGTCCTTTACGTATTCGGCGCGCTTCGACCCGGCCCTGAGTTTCGAGCAGGCGACCGGCAACAAGGACAAGGAGTCGCGCAAGGTCTGGGAAGACCCGGTGGCGATCGAGATGTTGGGGCAGGCCTTGAAGGAAGGGGACGTCGCCAAGCGTCAGTCGATCTTCGACCAGTTGCATGAACGCTTCATTGACCAGGTGCCGATGATCGTCATGTACAACGGCCTCGACATCGTCGCACTGAACGAGAAAGTCGAGGGCTATGACGCCTGGATCGGGCAGAAGCCGCGCCTTTGGGGCGTCAGCGTCAAGCCCTGATCTTCACGGTTGCAGTGGGGTTTGACGAATGTGTGCCGCGATCAGCCGCTTGAGATGGTCGCGGTCATCGTTACGCAGGGCTTCAAGGATCTGGAAGTGTTCGCGGCTCGACTGCTCGGCACGCAGGTGCGTGCGCCAGGTGCCACCTGGAGACGACGGTGGCCGGCTGCGAATCTCTTCAATGAACTCGATCATGACCCGGTTGGTGCACATGTCGTAGATGCCGCGGTGAAACTCCAGGTTGGCGATGTAGCACTCCTGCATCGTGCCTTCGTTCACCAGGCGGGCAAAGCGTTGGGCGATGACGTCCAGTGCCTGCAGACGCTCTTCGGTGACGACCATCTGGTCGACGGCGGCGCACTCGAGGGCGATGCGCACTTCGCGGGTATCGGAGACCTGGGTCAGGTCAGGGGTGTGTACGTAGTAACCCCGATTGGGGATGTGTTCGACCATGTTCTTCTGGACCAGTTGGTCCAGCGCCCGGCGGATGTCCAGCCGTGTTGCGCCGTAACGCAGTTCAAGGTCGATCTGTTTGAGCCAGCTGCCGGTCGGAAGCACGCCGGCATTGATGTCGTTTGAAATCAGCAGCACCAGTTGGCTGCGATCGGTGGTTTTTTTGTTCAAGGATGACTTCCACAAATCTTGGTCGTGGGCGTGTGAGTCGTCAGCCGTGCACGACCCTTACCCGCTGTAGTTATCAATAATGGCACAGTTATCAACGAGGTTTCACAATGTTGAGCAACCAACAAGACACTCCAGAAGCGCGGCATCGCCAGATGTACTATCGCGGCAGCACCACCATCTTTTCCTGCCGCAAGGATCCGCGTTTTTCCTATTGCCTGTATGTTCCGCAAACCTTTGACCAGGCACCTGAAGGCCATCGCCTGCTGGTCGCCGTGCATGGTACCGGACGTACGATGGTCGAGTATCGGGACGCGTTTGCCGAGTTCGGCCGCTTCAACCGCTACATCATTCTCGCGCCGCTGTTTCCAGTCGGTCCATTGGGTGACGGTAACCCGCACGGTTTCAAGTACCTGAAGGAAGGCGACATTCGTTATGACGAAGTCCTGCTGGCCATGGTCGAAGAAGTGAGCGCCGCGTTGAACACGTCGTTCGAGCGGTTTTCATTGTTTGGCTATTCCGGCGGTGGCCATTTCGCCAACCGGTTCTACTACCTGCACCCCGAGCGCCTGCGTTCAGTTTCCATTGGTGCGCCGGGCTCGGTGACCTTGATCGACGAGAGCCGCGACTGGTGGGTGGGCACTGGCGGGATCGAGGCTATTTTCGGTAAAAGCCTGAACCTTGAAGCTCTGCGGGAAGTGGATGTGCAATTGCTGGTGGGCGCCGCTGACCTGGAAACCTGGGAGATCCATTACGCTCCCGGTTCAGTGCAATACAAGGAAGGCATCAACGATGCGGGGCGCACCCGGGTCGAGCGCAATGCAACACTGGCACGCAACCTGGAGGCCCATGACATTCGGGTCCAGCAGGATATCGTTCCCAACACCGCGCATGCCGGTGTGTCGGTGGTGCCTTACGTGCAGGATTTCCTGTTGCAACTGGGCGCGTAACCAAATTAGCGCCGTTGGATCGTGTTCGACGGCTCTTTGGTAAAGAAACTACCTAGCTTCCTGCGGCAATTACCGTCAGCGATGGTGATTGCCTCAATATTCAGCGTCCGGGGACTGCCATAGGCTGTGGGCTTTGAAAGCCGTTCGCCGGAGTCGCTATGCGTTTTTTTGAACTGATCACTTTTACCGTGCGCGTGCGCACGGTGGCCGATGCGCTGGTACGCATCGAGACAGCGTTGGCGAAGCCGCAAGTCGGCGGCACGTTGATGGGCTGCTGGGCCTCGGAGATCGGCCAGTTGAACCAGATTGCCGTGCTGCGCGGCTATGGGGACGAAAGCCTGCGGCAAGCCGAGCGCGAGCGTTTCCTGCTGGGGGGCGAGGTCTTCGGTATCGGCGAATTCATCAGCGATCTGCGCATCGAAAACTACACGCTGTTTCCCTTCCTCGAACCCTTGAGCGCCGGCCAGCATGGTTCGTTCTATGAGTTGCGCGTCTACGACTTGGTCGGCAGCGGCTTGCAGCCGACCGTCGACGGCTGGAGCAAAGCCATCGTGGCACGGACCGCCGAGCAGTATTCGCCGGTATACGCGGCGTTCTACGCCACCGACGGTGCGCTGCCGCGCTATCTGCATATCTGGCCGTGGGCCAGCCTTGAACAGCGCTTGCAGGTGCGCACCCAGGCGGTCGCCGACGGCGTCTGGCCGCCGGAAAACTCCGGCCCGCAACTGCGCGACATGCGCTCGACGATCTACCTGCCCGCGAAGTTCTCGCCCTTGCAGTGATGGTGGGCACACCAGTGTCTGCGGTCGTTGTCCTCAGAATCGATCCAGCCGGTACGCCACCGTCGCCGGCAGGTCGTGGGGCTGGGCGCCGGTCAACGGAGCGGCCATTTGCGCAATGCTTCCAGTAACCGGTGCCAGGCACCCAGGCTGTTTTCATTGAGCGCGCGGATGCCGGCCACGGTGCAGTACCGCCAGGCCACCGGGCACGCGCAACCGTCCGCTCTGGATTAGCGACGCGCCGGGCACGGCCCTGTAAACTGGCGGCGCAAAAGGCACCTGCCTCACCCCATCAAGCAAGAGAGCTCCCATGGCAAACCACGACTTGACCTTTACTCCCGACCTCGATGCCGATTCGATTTCCTCCGACGTCGTCGGTTTCGGCGGTGTGCTGGTCTCCACCCAGATCCCCACCCGCGCCGACGGCAGCCTGGAACTGGGCGACATCACCCTGCAAAGCGAATGCACCCTGCAAGCGCTGAAGGTCGCGCTGGAGCGTGCCGGCAGTTCCATGGATCGCGTGATGCACTTGACTATCTACCTCACCGACATGGCCGATCGCGCCGCGTTCAACGAGGTCTACAAGCGTTTCTTCGCCAAACCATGGCCGGTGCGCGCTGCTGTCGGGGTTGCCTCGTTGGCAGTTGAAGGCATGCGCGTGGAAGTGACCGCGATGGCGGCCAAGGCCTGAATTAACACCACAAGACCCTGTAGGAGCGAGCCTGCTCGCGATGAACATAAGGGCGACGCGTGCATACAGAATGCCCGCGTCATCGTTAACGTCCATCGCGAGCAGGCTCGCTCCTACAGGGATTCAGGCAGGTCAGGTCCACTCAATGCGCCATCGGGCAGCACACGGGTGCCGGTCAGGTGTTTCGCCGCTACAATGCACGCCTCGACCGTGATAAGCCTGACTAAAAAAACTATGTCTTTGCCCAAACATCACCTGGAACTGCTCAGCCCTGCCCGCGATGTTGACATCGCCCGCGAGGCCATCCTGCATGGCGCCGATGCCATCTACATTGGTGGTCCGAGCTTCGGGGCTCGCCACAACGCCTGCAACGAAGTGAGCGATATCGCCCAATTGGTGGAATTTGCCCGTCGCTACCACGCGCGCGTGTTCACCACCATCAATACGATCCTGCACGACAACGAACTGGAACCGGCCCGCAAGCTGATCCACCAGTTGTACGACGCCGGCGTCGATGCGCTGATCGTCCAGGACCTGGGTGTGATGGAGCTGGACATTCCGCCGATCGAACTGCACGCCAGTACCCAGACTGACATCCGCACCCTGGAGCGGGCGAAGTTCCTCGATCAGGCCGGTTTCTCGCAACTGGTTCTGGCCCGTGAGCTGAACCTCCAGGAGATCCGCGCCATCGCCGACGAAACCGACGCGGCCATCGAGTTCTTTATCCACGGCGCGTTGTGCGTGGCGTTTTCCGGCCAGTGCAACATTTCCCACGCGCAGACCGGGCGCAGCGCCAACCGTGGCGACTGCTCGCAGGCTTGCCGTCTGCCGTACACCCTCAAGGACGAAAAGGGTGGCGTGATCGCTTACGAAAAGCACCTGCTGTCGATGAAGGACAACAACCAGAGCGCCAACATCCGCGCCCTGGTCGAGGCCGGCGTGCGTTCGTTCAAGATCGAGGGTCGCTACAAGGACATGGGCTATGTGAAGAACATCACGGCCTACTACCGCCAGCGCCTCGACGCCGTGCTCGAAGACCGTCCGGACCTGGCCCGTGCTTCCAGCGGCCGCACCGCGCACTTCTTCCTGCCCGACCCGGAAAAAACCTTCCACCGTGGCAGCACCGATTACTTTGTCACTGACCGCAAGATCGATATCGGTGCCTTCGACTCGCCGACCTTCACCGGTCTGCCGGTGGGTGTGGTGGAGAAAGTGGCCAAGCGTGACATGCAGGTCGTGACGCACGAACCGCTGTCCAACGGCGACGGTCTCAATGTGCTGGTCAAGCGTGAAGTGGTGGGTTTCCGCGCCAACATCGCCGAACCCAAAGGCGAGTTCGAGGAGGACGGCGAGAAGCGCTATCGCTATCGCGTCGAGCCCAATGAGATGCCGGAGGGGATGTACAAGCTGCGTCCCAACCATCCGCTGAACCGCAATCTGGATCACAACTGGCAACAGGCGCTGCAAAAGACCTCCGCCGAGCGTCGCATTGCCCTTAGCTGGGTCGCCCGCCTGCGTGAAGAACAGCTGGAACTGACCGCTACCAGCGAGGAAGGCATCAGCGCCAGCGTCACTCTGGACGGCCCGTTCGGTGCCGCCAACAAGCCGGAACAGGCGCTGGAGCAATTGCAGGATCTGCTCGGCCAGTTGGGTACCACGCAGTACCACGCCATCGACATCAAGCTGGACGCGTCGCAGGCGTACTTCATTCCGAACTCGCAGCTCAAGGCCTTGCGCCGTGAAGTGATTGAAGCCTTGACCCAAGCGCGGGTCGCCGCGCACCCGCGTGGCAGCCGTAAAGCCGAAACCACACCGCCGCCGGTATACCCGGACTCGCACCTGTCGTTCCTGGCCAACGTCTACAACCAGAAGGCCCGCGACTTCTATCACCGCCATGGCGTCAAGCTGATCGATGCGGCCTACGAGGCCCACGAGGAGCCGGGCGAAGTGCCGGTGATGATCACCAAGCACTGCCTGCGTTTCTCCTTCAATCTGTGCCCGAAACAGGCCAAGGGCGTCACTGGCGTGCGCACCAAGGTCGCGCCGATGCAACTGATTCATGGCGATGAAGTGCTGACGTTGAAGTTCGACTGCAAGCCTTGCGAGATGCACATCATCGGCAAGATGAAGGGCCACATCCTCAACCTGCCGCAACCGGGCAGCGTGGTCGGTCACATCAGCCCCGAAGACCTGCTCAAGACCATCCCGCGCGCGCCGCACTGAGTGACCGGTGAGCGCGCTGCAACGGCGCGCTCACCTGTTGTTCAATACCCTGTGTAGTTGAAGTAAACGACGGCCACGGCAACGGCGAGGCCAAACGCTGCCAGGGCTTTTGTTTGTGCGGTTGCCTGAAATTCGCTCGGCGCTTGCTCATCGGGTTGCGAGTACGCGGTGGCGTTCTGGCGGCGCTGCAGCATGGCCCCATAGCTGTAGCGCAAGCCGATCAGCAGGGACATGGCTATCAGACCGAGGATCAGCCAACGTGCCGTTGCCGGTTTTTCAGCGGCGGCCAGGCTGTTCTCGTGTTCACAGGCCGCGCTATTGAACTCGATGACAGAAATGGGCTGGTTGTTTGTCAGGGGCTGCTTTGCATCACTGCGCATCACCGCCATTTGCTCCAGGTCCAATGCCTGATACTTCCAGAGTGTCGTCGATCCTTCCCGGCAATAAGTGAACGCAACGGGGTTCGAGGCGCCGATGATGCACGCGTCATTGATGCCGATTTTTTTCAGGGTTTCCGTCGCGGACCGTGTGAAGTCCAGTTCGAGGACTGGAATGACGCCGTTGGCAGACACCGCGACCGACACCAGCAGGCTCGCCATGGCGCAGAGGATTGATGTTTTCAAAGTTGGGGCGTCCTCGTTTTTAGTAGTTTTATTGTTATAAACGCGGAGTCTGGTTGCTACTTGCTTGTGCTGAAGTCTAGACGCTGGCGACAAACCTGGTGCTGGCGGTCGACACTATCCACAGGTGTCGGCGACGGCTTTTTCAGCCCGTTTGAATTCCTGTTTGACGTCGGTGCGGATGCGTTGCTTTTTGAGTTCCTGGCCGAGGAAGGGTTGATCACCCCGGGACTGGACTTCTGCGTCTTCGGCCGATATCTGCGCTTCGATGGCAGCGGCGTGCTTGTCGATGACGGCATTGACCTCTGCTTCATTCTTGGCTGTATCAAGTGCCAGGACCAGTTGCCCGGCCTCGGCTTTTTCGGCTTCGGCATAGGCTTCGACCGTCAACCCGGAAGCCATGGCCCGCACCTGGGTTTCCAGGCCGTTGAGATGCTCCCGGGCGGCCCTGCAGACCGCTTCCTGTCGCTGGCTCTCGATGTGTTCCCAGGTGTTGAGCCCATAAATCGCGGCCCCGACCACCAGGAGAGTGGAAAAGGTGCCCATCAATTTGCCTTTCACATTTGGCGTCCTCAAATGGCAAAGGAAGGGTTGTTGCGCAATCGAGTCCGACTCCATTCCCTAAAAGAAAAGCGTAGCAGACGAGGTCGGGCTGAACGTACGCTGATCACTCTCCCGGGATTCGACTCAGCACTAAGCGTCTGTTTTAAAAAAACAAATTCTTTTAAAGGGGCTTCCCAGACGAGGAAAAAGTTGGTAAATTTCCGCCCACTCTTGCACAGGCCCTCAGGGAGCCTGTCATGCAAGCAGGCAACAGCACTTGTTGCCACTCAAGAAAGCGAGTGCCAGGCACTCATCGCAACAGATACAGGGGCGTCGCCAAGCGGTAAGGCAGCAGGTTTTGATCCTGCCATGCGTTGGTTCGAATCCAGCCGCCCCTGCCATTTTTTCTTCCAGCGCAATCAGATAACACTCGACCGACGGTTGTTATTCGCCGATTCGCCGGTTTTTTGCGTTCGTTGTTCATACCCCGGATGTTCCCTTGCCAACCAGCGTTCGGCCAAGGCTCGCGGGTGTTCTTTTTGCTGATCCCCATGATCCATTCTCGATGGAGCAAGGGGATTTTTCGTTTTTGCCTCCTATTCCTCTACTGCACGGGTGCCTCTACCGAAAGCGCTCCGGGATGGACTCGGCAAACGGATACCAGGAAAAAAAGGGGCTTGCCTCGTCGATGACCCGCGCGACCGAGGGTCTTTGGGTCAACCTGTCGAAATAAGCACTCAAGTGGTGATGCTCGTCGGCAAAGGGTACGAGGGTGCTGGCGTAGAAGAGCGCCGGGGCGGCGGCGCAATCGGCCATGCTGAACGCCGGGCTGGCCACCCAGGTTCTTGCCGTCAGCTGACGTTCAAGCATGCCGTACGCGGTTGTCAGCGCTGCGCGTTCGCGGGTCAGGTCGCCGTTTGCGGCATTCATTCGGTCTGCGACGATCTTCTGCATCGGCACCTGCACATGGAGGTCGAAAAAGCGATCCCACAGCCGTACTTCCAGGGCGGCTTCCCAATCGAGCGGAATCAGTTGTGCCTGACCGGGATGAAGCCGGTCCAGATATTCGATGATCACACTCGACTCCGGTACATCTTTTTGCCGGGTGTGATCGCGGAGCACCGGGAATTTGCCGATCGGCCACAGCGCTTGAAGCTCGGCCCGGTCTGCGTCGTTGCCCAAATCCATGATCCGTTTTTCAAACGCGATGTCCAGTTCATAGAGCGCGATCAGCGCTTTGTGGCAGAACGATGAGAGCGGATGGAAATAAAGAGTCAGTGACATCTTTCAATTCCTCGGTGAGATGCAGACCATTTTATTATCCGTCGCTATCGGCCAATGCGCGAGGCGCTCCGCCCTGTGTCCGGTGCGAGCTGTCCGGGTTAAAGTGCAGGTTCTGGCCTGAATCTCGGGCATGCCACGTTTAGGGTCATATCACCATGCACCAGATCGGACTCATTGTTTACCCCGGTTTTCAGGTTCTGGGCCTGGCCATGTGTGCCGCCTTTGAGTTGGCCAACAGTGCCGGTGACGAGCCGCTGTATCGCATGGCATTGCTGTCAGAAACGGGTGGGCTGGTGCAGACGTCCGCCGGTTTCGCCGTGCAGACCGAAGCGTTCGACCAGCGCGGGTTCGATACGCTGCTGGTCATGGGCGACAACCTGATTCGCCCAACCACGCCGGGCATGCTGGAGTTCTTGCGCCGCGCCAGTCTCGGCACCCGGCGTCTGGGATCGATTTGCACCGGGGCGAATGCATTGGCGGAGGCCGGTTTGCTCGATGGGCGAAGGGCGACCACCCACTGGGCGCATGTACCGGCCTTTCGCAAGGCGTACCCGAACGTGAAGGTCGAGGAAGACCGGATCTTCATCAACGATGGTCACCTGTGGACCGCGGCGGGCATGAGCGCTTGCGTGGACCTGGCTTTGGCGCTGGTAGAGATGGACCTGGGGGGCGACGTTGCCCGCAAGGTCGCACGGCAATTGGTGGTGTACCACCGGCGTTCCGGCGGGCAGTCGCAGTTTTCGGTGATGCTGGAACTGGCCCCCAAGACCGATCGGATACAGGCCGCGCTGAACTACGCCAAGCAGAATCTCAAGGCCGCGCTGACGGTCGAGGAGCTGGCCAGCGCGGCCAATCTCAGCCCTCGGCAATTCAGCCGGGTGTTTCATGCCGAAACCGGCCAGTCTCCGGCCAAGGCCATCGAAAGCCTGCGGGTCGAGTCGGCCCGGTTGATGATGGAAAGCGGCAGGCACTCCATCGATGTGGTGGCAGCGGACACGGGTTTTGGTGATCGGGAACGCATGCGCCGTGCATTCATTCGTGCGTTCGGGCAGCCGCCGCAGGTGATTCAGCGTGCCAGTCGGGGCTGACTTTATGATGTCCTGAAAGGTGGTGTATACGACATTCAGGACTTAATATTATTATTGTAATATTGATCTCGTTGAAGCGTTTCCCTCACTGAGATCACCGCCATGACCCTCGTCAAAGCCGCCGCCGTACAAATCAGCCCTGTCCTTTACAGCCGAGAAGGCACCGTCGACAAGGTGGTGCAGAAGATTCTCGAACTCGGCGAACAGGGCGTGCAATTCGCTGTGTTTCCGGAAACTGTCGTGCCGTACTACCCGTATTTTTCCTACGTGCAGTCGCCGTTCGAAATGGCTGGCGAACACCTCAAGCTGTTGGACCAGGCTGTCACCGTGCCTTCGGCTGCCACCGATGCCATCGGCGCTGCGGCCAGGCAAACCGGCATGGTCGTGTCCATCGGCGTCAACGAGCGCGATGGCGGTTCGCTGTACAACACGCAATTGCTGTTCGATGCCGACGGCGCGCTGATCCAGCGTCGCCGCAAGATTTCCCCGACCTACCACGAACGCATGATCTGGGGCATGGGCGACGGCTCCGGCCTGCGGGCCGTCGACAGCGCGGTAGGGCGTATCGGCCAATTGGCCTGCTGGGAGCATTTCAATCCGCTGGCCCGTTATGCCTTGATGGCCGATGGCGAACAGATCCATGCGGCCATGTACCCGGGGTCGTTTGCCGGTCCTTTGTTCGCCTCGCAAATGGAAGTCAGCATTCGCCAGCATGCCCTGGAGGCAGCGTGCTTTGTGGTCAACGCCACCGCGTGGCTGTACCCGGAGCAGCAGGCGCAGATCATGGCCGACACCGGTTGCGCCATCGGCCCGATTTCTGGCGGTTGCTATACCGCGATCGTCAGTCCGGATGGCACAGTGCTGGGTTCGTTGCAGGAAGGAGAGGGCGAGGTGATCGCTGACCTCGACATGGAGCTGATCGACAAGCGCAAACGCATGATGGATTCCCGCGGCCACTACAGCCGTCCGGAACTGCTGAGCCTGCTGATTGACCGCACACCGCAATCCCATGTGCATGAACGCAGTGCGCATCCGAAGGTGGTCGAAGAAACCGGGCTGGAGGAAGTGATTCGCTAGCTCCGGGCAAAAAAACAGGGGACTTCATGGAAGTCCCTTTATTTTCAGCGTGGGCCCGGTCCCTTGTAGGAGCCAGCTTGCTGGCGATGGTCGTTAACGATAACGCGTGTGAACCGGGTAAACGCGGCGCACTTGAGGCTATCGCCAGCAAGCTGGCTCCTACAGGTATTGCGTTGCGTGAAGAACCTTTTTTTGCCCGCGTTGCAGCTTTCGTTTCAGCGACGCCAGATGAAACGAGCCAACAGCGCATCGATGCTGAGCTTGCCGCCACCGGACAGCAACAGCGGTGTGAAGGCCACAAGGTAGATCAATGGCAGCTTGAAGTTGCCGTAACCCTTGTTGCTGATGGCATAGCCCTGGGCAAGTTCACTCAGGGTATGCCAGTCGGCGGGCCAATGGATGGCGGCGGTGGCAACGAGCGTCACCACCATCAGGCTCAACGCGGAGAAGCGCGTGCCCAGGCCCAGCAGTAAGGTCATGGAAAAGATCAGTTCGGCCCACATCGACAGTTCCCAGTTCAACGTGGCTGGAATGTGGTCGAAGGGAAACGGGAAGCGTTGCTGGATATCGGCGAACCAGTTCTGTCCGTTGAATTTCTCCAGGCCGGACTCGAGGAATTCCCAGGCGAGGAACACCCGCAGCGCCAGGGGCGCAACCCAGTCGCCGGCACGGTCGAGGTTCAGGTGCAGGCCTTTGACGGCCGAAGAAATGGAGGTGCTCATGGCGTTGATCTCTTTCAGGTCAGGGAGGCGGGGCAATGGCATGCCCCGTGAGTTGAGCGCTTTGACCGGTTTGGCCAATCGACAGGTGAATTTGATCAGCGGGGTGTATCTGCGGTGTGTCGTTGTGGCGGGGTTTTGAGTGTGGGGTGTGTCAGGGGCGGGGCTGTATACATTGAGGTACGTAACCTGGCACCACTGACTTATTCCTGTGGGAGCGAGCCTGCTCGCGAAGAGGCCATTCCATCCAGCATCAATAGCGCCTGACACTCCGCCATCGCGAGCAAGCTCGCTCCTACAGGGAAATTGCTATACATTTTCCGGCCACCCACAGCATGGTGATACCGCTTCATGTCTCTTGCGCTCGAACGTCTAGTCGCTGGCACGCCAATCCCTTTCGCCGGTAACCGTGTCACTGTCGTCAGCCCCGAACTGGCGCAACGCTTCCAGCCCGGTGACCACCTGCTGGTGGAGCAGGTTAGCGGCGAGTTGCTGTTGATCCCTGTGGCGGACCAGCAGGCGGCCAACGTCGCGATCGAGCGTGCCCAGGCGGCGTTTACTGCGCTGTCGGCGGTTTCCGATCAAGCCATCAGCGCCTTTTTCGACCGGTTTGCCCAACGCCTGGAAACCCCGGAATGCTGGGCGCTGATCGAGGCCGCCAACCTGGCCGACATCGAGCGGGCCAAGGCGCGTGGTCGCTCGACCACCCGCTTGCTGGCCGATGAGCGCATGCGTCGCGACATGATCGCCGGCCTGCGCGCCTGGCGTGATGCAGCCGCCAGCCGAGGCAAAGTGATCAGTTGTGTCGAGCACGATGGCTGGAAAGTCGAGCAAGTGGTCTCGCCGTTGGGCATCGTCGCGTTCGTCTTCGAAGGCCGGCCGAATGTGTTTGCCGATGCGGCCGGTGTGTTGCGCACCGGCAACACCGCGGTGCTGCGCATCGGCAGTGATGCGTTGGGCACGGCCCAGGCGATCGTTACCCACGCGCTGAACCCGGCACTGGTCGACGCTGGCTTGCCGGCCGGTGCGGTGTCGCTGGTGGAAAGCGTCAATCACGCCGCCGGTTGGGCGATGTTCGCTGACCGGCGCCTGTCATTGGCGGTGGCCCGTGGTTCTGGTCGCGCTGTCAGTCAGTTGGGCAGCATCGCGCAACAGGCCGGTACGGCAGTCAGCCTGCATGGCACCGGTGGCGCCTGGCTGATTGCCAACGCCGATGCCGATGCCCGGCGCTTTGCCGCCGTGGTGCGCAACTCCCTGGACCGCAAGGTCTGCAACACCCTGAACGTCTGCCTGATCCACCGCGATCGCGCCGCTGAGCTGGTGCCGCTGTTCCTCGACGCATTGAAGCAGGCCGGCACCGCTCGGGGGCAGGGCTGCAAGCTGCACATCGTCGAAGGCAGCGGGTCGCACCTGCCGCAAGACTGGCTGACTGCATCGGTCGAGGTGTACCGCGCCGAAGGCTATCAGACCGAGGCACAGGCCGAACCATTGCCGGAAGACCAATTGGGCCGCGAGTGGGAGTGGGAAGAAACCCCGGAAGTCAGCCTGAAAATCGTCGACGACCTGGACGGCGCCATTGCCTTGTTCAATCGCTACAGCCCGCAATTTACCGTGTCGTTGATCAGTGAAGGTGCCGAGGCTCAGGAGCGTTTCTACAACGCCGTCAACGCGCCCTTTGTCGGCAATGGCATTACCCGCTGGGTCGACGGCCAGTACGCGCTGAACAAGCCGGAACTGGGGCTTTCGAACTGGGAGAGCGGGCGCCTGTTTGCGCGCAGTGCGATTCTCTCGGGTGATGGCGTGTTCACGATCCGTAGCCGCATGACCCAGATCGATCTGGGCGTCAAACGCTGAGAGAGCCGGAGCCGTGACCGCTGCAAGGGCGGTCACTTTTTCGATCAGGCCGCGGTGCTGATCAAGCGGCTTTGATCGCTTTGGCCGATACGGCACATGTGCCCGGATGCTCGACCAGCGACACGAAGCTTCGGCTGTCGGCATCCAGCGCGTCGATCGAACCGGTCTCGATGTCGTACACCCAGCCGTGTAGGTTCAACAGGCCTTTTTCCTGGGCCAGCCGCACGCTTGGGTGTGTCTGGATATTGGCCAGTTGGGCGATGACATTCTCCCGAACCATCGAACTGACCTTGGCCGCTTCACTGGCGTGTGGCCGCCCCTCGTTGATCACTTTCGCCGACTCGGCGTGTTGCAGCCAGCCGCTGACGGCGGGCAGGTGATCCATGCAGGTGCACTTGGCCACGGCCGTCATGGCGCCACAGTCCGAATGGCCGCAGATCACGATGTCGGTGACACCGAGCACGGCGACGGCGTATTCGACCGTGGCCGAAACGCCACCCGGATGTGGGCTGTAGGACGGCACGATGTTGCCGGCGTTACGGATCACGAACAGTTCACCGGGTTCTTGTTGGGTCAGCAGTTCCGGCACTACACGGCTGTCGGAGCAGGTAATGAACAGCGTGCCCGGATGTTGGGTGGTGGCCAGGTGCTTGAACAGGTCGGTACGTTGCGGAAAGGCTTCTTTCTGGAACTTCAAAAAACCGTCGATGAGCGCTTTCATGATCACTTCCTCTTGGATGAGCGAGGTTCGGCCCGCACGGGGTGTGCGGGCCGGTATCAACTTAGAAAGGACGCAGGGGCAGGAACTTGCCGTCGAGGGTGATGACGGCGCGGGAGCCGCCTTCCGGATCTTCGACTTTCTTCATGTCGAGCTTGAAGTTGATCGCGCTGATGATGCCGTCGCCGAACTGCTCATGAACCAGGGCTTTGAGGGTGGTGCCATAGATCTGGATCATTTCGTAGAAGCGGTAGATGGTCGGGTCGGTCGGCACACCCGAGAGGCTGCCGCGCAGCGGGATGATCTGCAGTTGGGCCACGGCGTCGGCGTCCAGCTCCAGTTTGTCGCCGACGACTTGGGCGGCAGTTTCCGGCAGCGGGTGTTGGCCGAGCAGGGCGGCGGTGACGTAGGCCAGGCTCAAACCGGTGCCGTCGGCGAGGTCCTGCCACGACAGGTTTTTGCGCGCCTTGGCATCCAGGACAGAAGTGGTCAGGGCCAGGCTTGGGTCGTTGTAGGCATGGGACTGTTGCATGGTGATTCTCCTATCAGCAGTGGTGTTGCTTGGGTGTGGGGCCATCTTCTGCCGATCCATCCATAGCGTCCAAGATCGATATACAATGCGATCCATAAGCACTGCCTATAGATGGAGAATCCCATGTTGCTTCGACATTTGCGTTACCTGCTGGCGGTGGCCGAACACGGTGGATTCACCCGCGCCGCCGAAGTGCTGCACGTGTCCCAGCCGACCTTGTCGCAGCAGATCCGCCAACTGGAGGAAACCCTGGGTGTGAGCCTGTTCGACCGCACCTCGCGCACGGTCAAACCCACCGATGCCGGCGAGGCCTACATTGAATGCGCGCGGCGGGTACTGGTGGAGCTGGAAGCGGGCAAGCGTGCGTTGCATGACGTGAAGGATTTGTCCCGCGGCAGCTTGCGCCTGGCCATGACGCCGACCTTCATGGCCTATCTGGTAGGGCCGCTGGTGCGCGACTACGTGGCGCGCTACCCGAACATCCACCTGGAGATTTTCGAACTGTCGATGGACGAGATCGAGGCCGGGCTGGCGGATGATTCGCTGGATATCGCGATTGCGTTTGATCAGGTACGAAGCACCGACATCGAATCGATCCCGGCCTTTACCGAGACCCTGGGGTTGATGGTCGGGCGGGATCATCCGCTGTACGAGCGTCAGGAGGCGTTGTCCGCCGAAGAGGTGGCCGAGCTTGAGTTTGCCCTGCTGACCCCGGACTACATCACCCGCACCTGTATCGATGAGTATTTCGCGCAGGCGCACATCACGCCCAAGGTGGCGATTGAAGTGAATTCGGTCAATACGCTGTTGGAAGTCATCCGGCACTCCGCCATCGCCACCATCCTGCCGGAACCCATCGCCACTCAGGATCGGGCATTGCGCAGACTTTCCATGCAGGGCGCAGCGCCTGAACGTGGGGCCGCGTTGCTGCGGCGCAAGAACAACTATCACAGTGCGGCGTCACTGGCGTTTGTGGCGCTGGTGTCAGGAACCGATTTTTCCTGAACACCACAAACCCCTGTAGGAGCCGGCTTGCCGGCGATGGTCGTTAACGATAACGCGTATGAACTGGATAAACGCGGCGCACTTGAGTCCATCGCCGGCAAGCCGGCTCCTACAGTTTCCCGGGAATGCGTGAAGAACCAAAAAAAACCTGCTCCTTATTGGGAGCAGGCTTTGTTTATCAATAATAATTAGTAGAGCCGGTCAATCACCCGAACTTCGTTCTGATCCTGCATCGAGGCCCAGGCCTGTTTCAGGGTTTGCAGAACGTTACCGATGAAGTCCTTGTCGGCTGCGGCTTTCTTGCCAACATAGCCCTGGCCGCGACGGTACATCTTCAGTCGGGCCAGCAGGTTCTGGTTGTTCTGGTCGAACTCTGCTTCATGGGCATGCGGCGACAGGCAGTCGATATGAACCTGGCCACACTTGCTGATCCAGAGAATATGGTTGTCGTGGCTGTCTTTTTTTGCAGCGAACATACGAGCCAGTTCATCGATAGTTGGTTGATTGTTCAGATTCATCATAAAGCCCCTTGACCAATTGGTGATCTTTCAAAGTTGATTCGCTAATACAGGTAGCCCATCGGTTAGTTGATCCCTGGCACCGAAACCAGGACGTCAGCGTTCGGCCGCCTTATCGGGCGGGGTCCTGCGTCTGTTGCATGTAGTCGTGTTGAATAACTGCTACGCAATAGCGTCACAACGAAGAGAAGCGGCGAAAACCTTAAGGCCACTGCCGACGTTTTCAGGGTCGGCCACAAGCTTCATGAGGATTGCTCGCCAAGACTTCTCGCCCTTGTACTGGACGTTCAGGCCAGGTCAGCTTCTTCAATCTGCCTTGTGGGCAGCGTGTATCCGGGAAAAACAGCTCGGCGGTCAGACGAGCTTGCTCAAACGTGTTGCCTGTACTCCCGATCGGGGAGACGTCTGCATCATGCAAGGGCAAATCGGAGGCGTCAACGGTTTTGTAGTGAATATTTTCAGTCACTACATATTGTCGGACAAAGCTGTTGGGAATTAGGGCGTGGAGTCGAGGACGTGTCGGTCAGGACGAGAAAGACGGACACTCAAAGCGGTAAAACGTGCAGGGATGACGGTCAACCATCTGCTGGTGCAAGGTGAGCCCGCCAATGTCGAGCCCCGGCATCACGGCGGCCCAGAACAGTCGTGCCGGCTGGTTCGCGTCGATATGGAAAATCTGCCATTGACCGGGGAACCGGCTCAAGAGGGTGGATACGACAAATCGCGCGACACCCTGGCCACGAAAGCGTCGGCTGACAAACAGATAGCCGATGTTGTAGTCGGCACCGGGTAGGTGTGTCCGGTTATCCACCGTCACGAAGCCGGCCAGTTCTGCGTCGACCTTGATCAGGAAGGGGCGGGTGGCCGGGTGTCGCCAGTAGTCGGGCATGGGCAGGATGTTGAACAAACCGTATTCGCCCAGTTTCAGCGGCAACCATTCGCTGAAATCGTAGGTGTAGAACTGCATCAGGTTCTCGATGGTATCCAGCTCATCGCGTTGCGCGGCGTGCAGTTCAATCGAAGACATAAGGGTTGGCTCCAGATACGCCGGGACGGGGACACCATTCATTATGGTTGGCGACAAGTAATCTGTGGCGAGGGGGCTTGCCCCCGTTGGGCTGCGAAGCGGCCCCTGATTCCTTCAGGCATACCGAGCTGTCAGGATTTACGGCTGCTTCGCGACCGAACGGGGGCAAGCCCCCTCGCCACAAGGTTCGGTGTCAGGTTTGAGCGTTGCTTGCCGGTTTTGCCTTGCGCCGGGTGCCGCTCGCTGGTTTGCGCGCAGTACCTTTGCGCTTTTTCTTCCAGGGGGCTGCGGCGCTGCCGGTGGGCGGCGGACCGCTGATGGACAGGCTCAGCCCGGCACAGCGACTGACCTGCTTGCTCATCCACGCCGCCTGTTTGGTGACGAACTCTTCCAGGCTCATTTCCCCGCTTTGCACCATGTCCAGGGCCTGCTCCCAGATCGCCGTGGTGCCCGGATCGGCGATGGCCCGTGGCACGGCATCGATCAGGCTGAATGCAGCCGGTGTAGCGGCCAGGGCCTTGCCGTTCTTGACCAGATAACCACGGTCGAGCAGGCCCTGGATGATCGATGCGCGGGTCGCTTCGGTGCCGATGCCCGTGGTGTCCTTGAGCTTTTGCTTGAGCAGCGGGTCTTCCACCAGTTTGGCGACGTTCTTCATGGCCTTGATCAGATCGCCTTCGGTGAACGGTTTCGGCGGTTGCGTCCAAAGGTCCTTGAGTTGCACGCCCGCCACTGCGCATTCGATGCCCTCGACCAGGTTGGGCAGTGTCTGCGGTGCGGGAGCTTCGCGCCCCTTGGCCGGAGCAAGTGCCTCGGGCAGGGCGCGTTTCCAGCCCGGTTCGATGATCTGCTTGCCGACAGCGCGCAGGGCTTGGCCGGCGCAATCGAAATCGGCCTGGGTGCGATCGTATTCGTGATTGGGCAGGAACTGCGCCAGATATCGGGCGCGGATCAGGGTATAAACCGCGCGCTGTTTGCCCGCCAGCTTGTCGAGATTCTTCGCCGCGGCGGTGGGGATGATGCCGTGGTGAGCACTGACCTTGGCATCGTTCCAGGCCCGTGAGCGGCGTTGCGGCTCCAGGTGGTCGTGCAAGACGTTCAACGCCGGATCGGCCTGGCGCAACGCCGCCAGAATGGCCGGCGCCTCGCTATGCTGGCTGAGGGGCAAATAGCCGCAATCGCTGCGCGGATAAGTGATGACCTTGTAGGTTTCGTACAGCGCCTGGGCAATGTCGAGGGTTTCCTGGGCGCCGAGGCCGAGTTTCTTCGAGCAGACCTCCTGCAGGGTGCCCAGATCGAACGGCAGCGGGGCCACTTCGCGCATCCGTTCGGTACGTAGCTTGATCACCCGTGCACTGGTCGCGCCGCGCATGGCCTCAGCTGCTTGTTGTGCCAGCGCCTGATTCAGGCAGCGGTCCTGATCGTCACAAACCTCGGATGCCGCGCGCCACTGCGCGGTGAACGCGGTGCCGTTGTGCAGCAGTTGCACATCGATAGCCCAATAGGGAACGGGTACAAAGTCGGCAATGCTGCGATCGCGATCCACCACCAGGCGCAAGGTCGGCGTTTGCACCCGGCCCACCGGTAACACGCCTTGATAGCCAGACTGGCGCCCCAGCAAGGTGAACAGCCGACTCATGTTCATGCCGATCAGCCAGTCCGCCCGGGAGCGACCCAGGGCCGAGTGATAGAGGCTGAAGGTTTCGTTGCCCGGTTTGAGTGCCGCGAGGGCCTTGCGGATTGACGCATCGTCCAGCGCCGACAACCACAACCGGCGGATCGGCCCGCGGTATCGGCAATGCTCCACCAGTTCCCGGGCGATCATCTCGCCCTCGCGGTCGGCGTCCGTGGCGATGATCAGTTCGGACGCTTCACCGAGCAGGCGCTTGACCGCCTTGTACTGGCTGGCAGTGCGCGGCTTGACGGTCATTTTCCATTTTTCCGGAATGATCGGCAGGTCGGCCAGCACCCAGCGCTTGTAGCGTGCGTCGTACGCATCCGGTGGCGCGGTTTCCAGCAGGTGGCCGATGCACCAGGTCACCGTGACGTCTGTTCCCAGCCAGCAGCCATCGCCCCGGCGCCTGGCGCCGAGTACTGTCGCAATGTCTTTGGCCTGGGAAGGTTTTTCACAAAGGTACAGCCGCATAACCACCATCGTCGATCAATGTGCCAGAGCTGCACAGAATGGCGGTTGATGGGCGATGGGGCAATCTTTATCTGTATGGATGTACAGTTTTGTGTGTCGTGCCGAGGGCATACTCCGGCTTGGCTCCGTTCGGCTGCGAAGCAATCACGAGGGCGAAACTTGGGTTATACCTGATGAATCGTGGTCTCAGGTTTTGGGGCTGCTGCGCAGCCCATCGCGGGCAAGCCACCCCACATCATCATCGATTTGCAGGTCCATCACCGTCATGAGGAACGTTTTCCATGAAAAGCTCCGGTCCTAGTCCTGTCATCACTATCGCCGAGCAGCCTGGCTGCCTGCTGGTGAAATTTCACGGTATTCAAGTGGCCGCCTCGGCGCGGGCCCTGATATTGCTGGAGGCCAATTACCCACCGGTGTACTACGTGCCGCGAGAGGATATCGACGAAAAATATTATGCACGCACCGACCACACTAGTTATTGCCCCTACAAGGGCGATGCCAGTTATTTCAGTTTGCAGGTGCCGGGGCATGAAAGCGCCAACGCAGTGTGGAGTTATGAGGACCCCAAGGTGTCGGTGGAGCAAATCCGCGGGTATTTGGCGTTCTATCCGGATCAGGTGAAGTTCGAACTGCTTGATGCCGAGGTTTGATGTTGATCGCCGCGACGAGGGACCCACTCCCTCGTCGCGAGCAATGGCTTCAGTTCTTGTCGAGGTCTACGTTGCGCGTCTCACGCAGACATATCATCCCCACCACCAGGCTCACCCCAGTGATCACCACCGGATACCACAGCCCGTAGAAGATGTCCCCGGTGTACACCACCAAGGCAAATGACACCGTCGGCAGGAAGCCGCCGAACCAGCCATTGCCGATGTGGTAGGGCAGGGACATCGAGGTGTAGCGGATGCGGGTCGGGAACAGTTCGACCATCAACGCCGCCAGCGGGCCGTAGCACATCGCGGAGATGATGATCAGTGCGACGATCAGCGCGACGATCATCGGTTTGTTGATCTGCTGCATGTCCGCCTGTTGCGGGTAACCGGCGAGGGTCACCGCGCCGCGCAAGGCGGCTTCGTCGAAACCATCGATCTTCACGTCACCGACACTCACCTGTACGCCGCTGCCGGCCGGGGCCGCTGCGCTCTGGTACGGCAGGCCCTGCTTGACCAGGAAGGTCTTGACCTTGTCGCATGGGCTGTCAAATTTCGCCTTGCCCACCGGGTCGAACTGGAAGGTGCAGGTGGCCGGGTCGGCCATCACGGTGATCGGTGCCTGGCGGCTGGCCTGGTCGATGGCCGGGTTGGCGTAGTGGGCCAGGGTCTTGAAGATCGGGAAGTACAGCGCGGTGGCCAGCAGCAGGCCAAGCATCAACACAGGTTTGCGCCCAACCTTGTCCGACAACCATCCGAAGAAAATGAAGAACGGGGCGCCAATGGTCACGCTGACAATCAGCAAACCGTTGGCCACCGCCGGGTCCATTTTCAGGAACTGGGTGAGGAAAAACAGCACGTAGAATTGCGCGGCGTAGAAGGTCACCGCTTGCCCGGCATTGATGCTGAACAGGGCGATCAGCACCACCTTGAGGTTTTCCCATTTGCCGAAAGAGTCGCGAATCGGCTGTTTGCACAGCTTGCCTTCTTCTTTCATTTTCACGAAAGCCGGCGACTCGTGCAGGCTCAGGCGAATCCAGGTCGAGATGCCCAGCAGCACGATGGAAAACAGGAACGGAATGCGCCAGCCCCAGACTTCGAACTGGTCGCCGGTGAAGTAGCGGCAACCCAGCACCACCAGCAGCGACAGCAGCAGGCCCAGGGTCGCAGTGGATTGAATCCAGCTGGTGTGGAAGCCGCGCTTGCCCATGGGCGCGTGCTCGGCGACGTAGGTTGCGGCGCCGCCGTATTCACCGCCCAGGGCCAGGCCCTGGAGCATGCGCAGCACCACCAGGATGATCGGCGCGGCGATGCCGATGCTGGCGTAGGTCGGCAGCAGCCCGACGCAGAACGTCGCCAGGCCCATGAGGACGATGGTGGCGAGGAAGGTGTACTTGCGCCCGATCATGTCCCCCAACCGCCCGAACACCAGCGCGCCGAAAGGCCGGACGATGAAGCCGGCGGCGAAGGCCATCAGCGCGAAGATGAACGCCGTGGTGTCGTTGACCCCGGCGAAAAACTGCTTGCTGATCACCGCCGCGAGGGCGCCATAGAGGAAAAAGTCATACCACTCGAAGACTGTCCCGAGGGACGAGGCGAAGATGACTTTCTGGGTTTCCTGGCTGGTGCCCGCGCTGCGCACGGCTTCCAGGGTTTGAACGTTTTCTGACATACCGGTATCCCTCACAGTGATTGTTTTTGTTGTTCCACTGTCGGCGCCGGCCTTGTGGGCTGGTGCCGCTTCTGTCGATGTATCGGGTGTACGCGTTACCAGTAGGAGCGAGCTCGCTGGCGATGAACCCGAGAGCGCGCGTGGGTGTCAGGTTTGCAGCGTTATCGTTGACGACCATCGCGAGCGAGCTCGCTCCTACAGTGTCCGTGTGTAGCTCATGGGAGTGTGACCAGCTCCTTTGGTTCGGTGTGACTCCAGGTGACGGGGTTGAGAATCATCTGCGCCGCCTTCTCGGCAATCATCAGCGTCGGCGAGCAGGTGTTGCCCGAGGTGATGCGCGGCATGATCGAGGCATCGGCAATGCGCAGGCCGGGGATGCCGTGGACCTTGAGTTGCGCATCGACCACGGCGTCGGCGTCGTTGCCCATGCGGCAGGTGCCCACCGGATGGAAAATCGTCGTGCCGATCCGTGCGGCGGCTTCGTGCAGTTGTTCCTCGCTTTGCAGGCTGTCGCCGGGCAGGTATTCCACCGGATTGAAGGCGCGCAGGGCCGGGGCGGCCACGATGCGCCGGGTCAGGCGAATGGCGTCGGCGGCGACTCGCAGGTCTTCGGGGTGGCTGAGGTAGTTGGGCTGGATCAGCGGTGCTTCTTGCGGGTCAGCCGAGCGGATATCCACCCGGCCACGGCTGTGCGGACGCAAATCACAGACCGATGCGGTGAACGCCGGGAACGCATGCAGCGGTTCGCCAAAGCGCTCCAGTGACAGCGGCTGTACGTGATATTCGAGATTGGCGCAGGTCTGTTCCGGCCCCGAGCGGGCAAAGGCGCCCAACTGGCTCGGCGCCATGGACAGCGGGCCGCTGCGGTCATACAGATAACGCAGGCCCATGCCCATCTTGCCCCACAGGCTGCCAGCAATCTGGTTCAGGGTGCGGGCATTTTCCAGCTTGTAGATCAGCCGCAATTGCAGGTGATCCTGCAGGTTGCCACCCACACCGGGCAGCTCATGGGCGACGCCGATGCCCAATCGCTCCAGCAACGGACGCGGGCCGATGCCGGAACGTTGCAGGATGCCCGGCGAACCCACTGAGCCTGCGCAGAGGATGATTTCCTTGCGCGCCTTGAAGGATTTCGCCTGGCCTTGCCAGCGGGCGCTGACCGCTGAGGCGCGACCATTGTCCAGCAACACGCGGTCGACTTCGACACCGGTCAGCACGGTGAGATTGGCACGCTGGCGAATCGGTTTGAGAAACGCCTTGGCCGCGTTCCAGCGGATGCCGGCCTTCTGATTGACCTGGAAGTAGCCGCAACCTTCGTTGTCGCCCTGGTTGAAGTCATCGATGCTGGCGATGCCGCTTTGTTCGGCGGCACTGCGAAAGGCGTCGAGAATCGGCCATGACAGGCGCTGGCGTTCGACCCGCCATTCGCCCGCGGCGCCGTGAAATTCGGCGGCACCGGCAAAGTGGTTTTCACTCTGTTTAAACAGCGGCAACACATCCTGCCAGCTCCAGCCAGGGTTGCCGTCGGCGGCCCAGCGGTCGTAGTCAGCGGCCTGGCCGCGCATGTAGATCATGCCGTTGATGGAGGAGCAGCCGCCCAGCACCTTGCCGCGCGGATAGCTCAGGGCGCGACCTTGCAGGCCGGGTTGTGCTTGTGTCTTGAAGCACCAGTCGGTGCGCGGGTTGCCGATGCAGAACAGGTAACCCACGGGGATGTGAATCCACGCATAGTTGTCGCGGCCACCGGCTTCGAGCAGCAACACGCGATGTTGCGGGTTGGCCGACAGTCGATTGGCCAGCAGACACCCGGCCGGTCCGGCCCCGACCACGATGTAATCGTATTCATCTAGGGAAGCCTGCATCCCTGACCTCATTTTGTTGTTCTTGTTGTCTGTCATCCTAGTTGTTAGCTTTCGTCAAAAGAATGTTAGTTTTTGCGCAGCCGCTGTGCGTTTTTAAACAGCATCCCGTACAGCAACGAACAAGGACGATTCATGTTCGACTGGAATGACCTGCGGTTTTTTCTCGAGTTGCAGCGCAGCGGGCGTTTGCTCACGGCTGCCCGCCGCCTGAACACCACCCATGCCACCGTGGCGCGGCACATCGAGGCCATCGAAAAGAGCCTTGGAACGGCGTTGTTCGTTCAGCATGCCCAGGGATACGAGATGACTCCGGCCGGCGAGGCGCTGCTTAAACACGCCGAGGCGATGGAGAACGTGGCGCTGCTGGCCCAGGAGGAAATCACCCAGTCCACCGCGCCGCTGGGCAAGATCCGCGTCGGGGTGACCGAAGGCCTGGGCATCATGTTCCTCGCCAGCCGCATGAACGGCTTGTTCGAACGTTATCCGGGGCTGGAAGTGGAACTGGTGGCGGTGCCGCGTTTTGTCAGCATCCTCAACCGCGAGGCGGAAATCAGCATCCACCTGGAGCGCCCGGCCGCCGACATGCTGGTCACCCGCAAACTCACCGACTATCGCCTGGCGCTGTACGCCAGCCAGGACTACCTTGACCGTTCGCCGCCGTTGCGCAGTCGCGAGGACCTGGGGCGCCACGCCTGGATCGGTTACGTCGATGACCTGCTGTTCAGCCAGGAACTGATGTTCCTCAACAGCTTCTGCCGCAACCCGCAGGTGGTGTTTCACAGCACCAGCGTGATCGCCCAGCAACAGGCGGCGCGCTCAGGCCTGGGGATTGCCGTGCTGCCGTGCTACATGGCCAGCGCCGACCCGGCCCTGGTGCCGCTGCTGCCGGACGAAAGCATCCAGCGCAGCTACTGGATCAGCACCCGCCGCGAGCTGCACAAGTCGGTGCGGCTGCGGGTGTTGTGGGATTACGTGGTGGAGTTGTGTGAGCGGGAGCAAGAGCTGCTGCTGGGCCGCAATCGCCTGTAGGAGCCGGCTTGCCGGCGATGCGGTGGTGAATGTGTGGCCGCCATCGCTGGCAAGCCAGCTCCTACAGGGGATAGCGGCGTGATCAGACTATATCGAACTGTGTACTGGCCAGCCGTTCGCCATTGACCATGATATGCACCGCATGGCGCCCCGCGTAATGCTTGCGGGTGGTGAGCTCCTTGATCTGCTGCCCACGGCTGACGACTTCGAAAGCGTTGCCGGGCAGTGTCAGTGCCTTGAGCTTGAACACCTTCGCCGAGGTGCTGCCATTGGCCTTGACGTAATCGATGGCGTAGTCGATCACCAGGCGCTGGCTGCTTTCAACGGTGGATTTGACGGTAAATGACAGGGTGATTTTTTCTCCCAGGCCAATCACCGGCGGTTCGACTTTCACATCAACGACCTCGACTTCAGGCTTGCCGCCTGCGCCGATAATCGCCAGTGCCCGCTGGTTGCCCTGTTTGATCAGGCTGCGCAGGGCGTGTCTGGCAATCCATGCGCTGTGCCTGTTGTCCAGCGACCAGCCTTCGATCAGGTCCAGCACCCAGTCGGGGTGATCCTTGGTGATGTCGTTGAGGTGGTTGGCCACGGATTTGCGCACGTACAGGCTGGTGTCGGCCTTGAGGTTGTCGAGGATTTTCGCGGCGAGTGTCGGATCGGCCTGAACGGTCTCCAGCCGGAATGACCAGGGCAGGCGTGGTCGGCAGCCTTCACTGGCCAGGCGCCGAACGTGCTCGTTGTCATCCAGCGACCAGTCGTGCATCAGTTTGAGCGAACGCTCGAGGTCGCTGCGCAGAAAATGGCGGATCGCGAACTCCGAGGAGCCGAAGGTGGTGAAGTACTTCAGCGCGTCCATCGACGAGTCGAACGCATGGGTGCCGTAGCTGGCGACGTAGTGCGGCAGGCACATGCTGACGAAACCGCTGTTCAGGCGCGGGGCGAGGGCGCACAGCACTTCCAGCGACGCCTCGTAGTCCAGCGGCAGCACCGCGTGCAGGCACTCGCTGACCCGGGCCATGCGCTGCATGACGCTGAGGTCCGCCAGGCCGGTTTGGGCCAGCGCCAGGAAGCGTTTGGCCTCGAATGACGGATAGACCACGGTCATTTCAGTGGCGATGTGCTGGAGGCGCTCGGCGTTGAAGATTTCCTTGAGGGCGGGGGCAGGTTGGTCAGCCATTGTGCTTCCTTTGAAATGATTGTTTATCCAATGCACCGCGTCATCGTTCATCGCGGGCAAGCCCGCTCCCACAGGATTGCGGTGAATTTGTAGGAGCCGGCTTGCCGGCGATGGGGCCCTCAAATTCACCTCAATTTTTGCTCGCTTGCTCCTGCAGTTGATCCGACTCAAACAACCTGGCCAATTCGACCCGCGCTTCCTGCGCCGTCTGCATTACTTTCACCGCGTCGTCATACACCGCGTGCTGGGCCTCGAGCACCTCTTCGTCGTGTTGCTTGAAGCGCTTGATCCGAGCATCCGCCTGGGCCTGGGTCAATCCCAGCCCGATCAGGGTTTGCCGGCTCATTTCCAGGCTCGAATAAAAGGTCTCGCGCACGGCGTGGGCGCCAACGTCCATCAGTCGATGCACATGTTGGCGGTTGCGGGCACGGGCGATGATCTTCATGTGCGGATAGAGCTTGCGCACCAGCTCGGCGGTCTTGATGTTGGTGTCCGGGTCGTCGGTGGCGATCACGAAATACTCGGCTTCCCCGACCTTGGCCGCGTTGAGGATTTCCGGGCGCATCGGGTCGCCGTAGAACACCGGCACGCCACCAAAACTGCGGGACAGTTCGATGGTTTCCACCGAGGTGTCGAGGGCCACGAACTTGATGTTCTGCGCGCGCAGAATCCGCGCAACGATCTGGCCCATGCGGCCCATGCCGGCGATCACCACCCGTGGCGCGTCGGTATCGATTTCGCGGAACTTCTCCGGCACTTCAACCGGTTGCACTTTCGGGCTGTCCAAGCGTGCGCAAACCAGCAGCAACGCCGGCGTCACGGCCATGGACAGGGTGATGGTCAGCACCAGCAGGTCATGCAGTTCTGCCGCGAACAGCCCGTGATCGCGACCGATCTTGAACACCACGAAGGCAAATTCACCGCCGGCCGCCAGCACGATACCCAGGCGGATCGCGCTGACCGTCTTCAAGCCGCCGGCCAGGCGACCGACAATAAACAGCATCGGCAGTTTGATTGCGATCAGCAGCAGAGTCAGGCCCAGCACCGCGAACGGCGTGCTCAGCAGCAGGCTCAGGTTCGCGCCCATGCCGACGCTGATGAAAAACAGCCCCAGCAACAGACCTTTGAACGGTTCGATCTGGGCTTCCAGTTCGTGGCGATACTCGGAGTCCGCCAGCAGCAGGCCGGCGAGGAAGGCGCCCAGGGCCATGGAAATACCGGCCAGCTCCATCAACCATGCGGTGCCGATCACTACCAGCAACGCCGTGGCGGTGGAGACCTCCGGCAACGCGGCTTTGGTCACCACGCGAAACACCGGTCGCAGCAGATAACGTCCGCCGATCACCACCACCGCGATGCTGAACAACACCTGCAAGACGTGGTTCAGGTCTTCACTGGCGGTGGTGCTGTGATCGCCACCGGCCAGCAACGGCACCATGGCGATCAACGGGATCGCGGCGATGTCCTGAAACAACAGGATCGCGAACGCCAGCCGCCCGTGGGGGCTGGTCAGTTCCTTGCGTTCAGCCAGGCTTTGCAGGCCGAATGCCGTGGACGACAGCGCCAGGCCCAGGCCCAGAACGACCGCGGTGTTCAGCGGCTGGCCAAAGCCCCACAACGCCACCACGCCAATCACCGTGCCAGTGAGCAACACTTGCGCCAGACCCACGCCGAACACGGATTTGCGCATCACCCACAGGCGGCGCGGCGACAGTTCCAGGCCGATGATGAACAGCAGCAACACCACGCCGAGTTCGGAAATGTTCGCGACGCTTTGCGGGTTGTCGATCAGGCCCAGCACCGATGGGCCGATGATCACTCCGGCGAACAGGTAGCCCAGCACCGCCCCCAGTTGCAGGCGCTTGGCCAGTGGAACGATGAGCACGGCCGCCAGCAGAAATACGACAGCGGCTTGTAGCAGGTTGCCTTCATGGGGCATGGATGAAACTCCAGAACTTGGCGCGGCGGGGGCGCCAAGGATAAAGGCTGGGCTCACCGAAGATCTACCGTGGGTTGTCAGTTAGATCTTTACAGTTGGGCCGCCGCCTTCGCGGGCTCGCTCCCACAATGTTTCTGGTCGTATGCAAACTTCGTGTACGGAAAAAATCACTGTGGGCGCGAGCCTGTTCGCGATGGGCACTCTCTGACGAAGTGCTACTGGCCATGCGCCCGCACCCCGCTCTCGGTGCCCAAGCGATACTGATTGTTCCCGCTGCGCTTGGCCTCATACATCGCCAGGTCGGCAATGTGCAGCAGGCGGTCGATGCTCGGTGCGTGATCGGGGAACACCGCGACGCCCAGGCTGGTGCCGATATGGCGCTGGTCGTTGCCGATGGTGACGGGCGGGGAGAGCTCGACGAAGATTTTCTGGCAGATGGTGCGCGCTTCGTCCTGCAGGCTTTTGCCTTGGGGCAAGTCCTGGAGGATGACCACGAATTCGTCGCCACCGATCCGGGCGACGGTGTCGGTGCCGCGCAGAATGCGCTTGAGCCGTGTGGCGGTAGTGACCAGCACGCGGTCGCCGGCCGCATGACCATAGCGGTCATTGATGGCCTTGAAGCCATTGAGATCGACAAACACCAGCGCCACCCGCGTGGCACTGGCGCGCGCCAGCTCCAGCGCTTCGGACAGACGCTCTTCGAGCACCAGGCGATTTGGCAGGCCGGTCAGCGGGTCGAAATGGGCCAGGTGCTTGAGGTAGCTGGCCGAGGCCTTTTCTTCGGTGATGTCGCGTACCACGCCCATCATCTTGATCGTTTCGTCATGGTCGTTCTTGACCACGTTGCCGGTTTCGCGCAGCCAGCGGATCGTGCCGTCGGGCCAGACCACGCGGTATTCCTCATCATGGTTTTCGCCGGTTTCCAGGCAACGCAATTCGCCGGCGCGAACCTTGAGCCGGTCGTCCGGATGCACGCAGGAGCAGAACAGGGCATAAGAGGGGGTAACTTCGCCGATCTTGAAGCCGAACATGCCGAAAATGGCATCTGACCAGTACAACCGGTCGGTGTCGACATCCCAATCCCACGTGCCGATGCGAGCGAAATACTGGCTGCGCTTGAAGCGCTCGGCATCGCCATCCTGGTGGATGTTCCGGCCTTCGGACAGGTTGTTCAGGATCTCGCGGTAGTGCGCCAGTTGCTTTTGCAGCGAGCGTTCGCGCCAGATCAACACGACGATCAGGGTGAGCGCTATTGAACCTAGGATGACGCTGGTCCAGAGCATGATCATTCAGGGATGGCCATCAGGGCGTTGAACCGTACGGGTAATAGTTGATGATTTTAGTTCAGCAAACAGCTTTAAACGCCGCGCGTGGAGACGTCAATGGTTGCCAATCGCGGGAAAATCTGGGAAAACGGCGCCCATCAGGCCCTTGAGGGCGAGTGAGCATACGAGTGAATTCAATGAATGACGAGCTTCAGGTAATCGATCTACAGCCGGGTGACGGAAAAGCCGCTGTAAAAGGCGCACTGATCACCACCCAGTACCGTGGCTGGCTGGAAGACGGGACTGAATTCGATTCTTCCTACAGCCGTGGCAAACCTTTCCAGTGCGTGATCGGCACCGGGCGGGTCATCAAGGGCTGGGACCAGGGCATCGTTGGCATGCAGGTCGGTGGCAAGCGCAAGTTGCTGGTGCCGGCGCACCTGGCTTACGGCGAACGCACCATGGGCAAGATCACGCCGAATTCGAACCTGATCTTCGAAATTGAATTGCTGGAAGTGCTGACGCGGGAGGATTGACCGGCAAGCCTGAGCGTTTTCCTATAGGCATACCGGCCGGGTGTGCCGCTGGTCATGACGAACAGCACATTGCTCGCGGCGGCGTTGTCCTGGCCGGATGCTGAACGGGTTGGGCAGTTGGGCTGATCGTCGATCAAACCGCAGGTCAATCCCGGAGCAGCGGTATTGGTCCATTGGTTGTTGACGGTCGGCAATCCCAGGTCAGACAAAAAAGCCCCCCATCGATCACTCAATGGGGGGCTTTTGTGCGTCTGGCGTCAGGTCAAACCTTGACGATCCAGCCCGCTGGCGCTTCGATATCGCCGGTTTGCACACCAGTCAGCTCTTTGTAGAGCTTTTGGGTGACCGGGCCGACTTCGGTCTCGCTGTGGAACACGTGCAGGTGGTCGTTGTAGCTGATGCCGCCGATCGGCGAGATCACCGCAGCGGTACCGCAAGCACCGGCTTCCTTGAAGTCCGCCAGCTTGTCGATGAACACGTCGCCTTCGATCACTTCCATGCCCAGACGCGATTTCGCCAGTTCGATCAGCGACAGGCGGGTGATGCCTGGCAGAACCGACGGCGACTTCGGGGTCACGAACTTGTTGTCGTGGGTGATCCCGAAGAAGTTGGCCGAACCGACTTCCTCGATTTTCGAGTGAGTCATCGGGTCCAGGTAGATGGCGTCGGCGTAGTGCGCCTTCTTGGCCTGGGAGCCCGGCATCAGGCTGGCGGCGTAGTTGCCACCGACCTTGGCGGCACCGGTGCCTTGTGGCGCGGCGCGGTCATAGCTGGAAATGATGAAGTTGTGCGGGGTCAGGCCGCCCTTGAAGTAGGCGCCAACCGGAATGCAGAAAATCGAGAAGATGAACTCCGGCGCGGTACGCACGCCGATGTTGTCACCCACGCCGATCACGAACGGGCGCAGGTACAGCGCGCCGCCGGTGCCGTACGGCGGAATGAAACGCTCGTTGGCACGGACCACGTCCTTGCAGGCTTCGATGAACTGCTCGGTGTCGACCAGCGGCATCAGCAGGCGCGCGCAGCTGCGCTGCATGCGCAGGGCGTTCTGGTCCGGGCGGAACAGGTTGATCGAACCGTCCTTGCAACGATAGGCCTTCATGCCTTCGAAGCATTGCTGGCCATAGTGAAGGGCAGTGGAGCCTTCGCTGATGTGCAGCACGTTATCTTCGGTCAGGGTGCCTTTGTCCCACTCGCCATTGCGAAAGTACGACAGATAGCGCTTGTCGGTCTTGATGTAGTCAAAACCCAGCTTGTCCCAATTGATGCTTTCGTTACCCATGACACCCTCTATCACTTAACAACCGCCGAAACGGTTCAAGGCTTCTGACGTTTTTTGGATGGGGACAACAATACTTCATTCCGGGCCAGTTTCGCAGCCCGGATTTCGATCCTTGTAGGAGCCGGCTTGCCGGCGATCAAGACGGCACGGTGTATCAGATTCACCGCCATCGCCGGCAAGCCGGCTCCTACAGGTCGCGTTCTACAGGTGCAGTGCGTGACCTAGCGCCCGCAACGCCGCTTCCTGCACCGCCTCACCCAGCGTCGGATGTGCATGGATGGTGCCGCCGATGTCTTCCAGCCGCGCGCCCATTTCCAGGCTTTGCGCGAACGCGGTCGACAACTCCGACACGCCAACGCCCACCGCCTGCCAGCCGACAATCACATGATTGTCGCGACGGGCGACCACGCGCACGAAGCCGCTTTTCGACTCCAGCGTCATGGCCCGGCCATTGGCGGCGAACGGGAAGCTCGACACGATGCAGTCCAGACCTGCGGCGTTGGCCTCGTCCGGGGTCTTGCCGACCACCACCAGTTCCGGGTCGGTGAAGCACACAGCGGCGATGGCGGTCGGGTTGAACTCGCGGCTCTTGCCGCTGATCAGCTCGGCGACCATCTCGCCCTGGGCCATGGCCCGGTGCGCGAGCATCGGTTCGCCACTGAGGTCGCCGATGGCATAGACGTTGCGCATGCTGGTCTGGCAGCGGTGGTCGATCTTGATCGACGAACCGTTCATGTCCAGGTTCAGCGCTTCGAGGTTCCAGCCCTGGGTGTTCGGCTTGCGACCAACGGCCACCAGTACTTGATCGGTTTCCAGGTTCAGGGTCGCGCCATTCGGTGCCAGTACTTGCAAGGTATTTTCTTTTGAATCAAAGCCTTGAACGCTATGTTTCAAGTAAAGCTTCACGCCGAGCTTTCTCAGTTCGTCGTGCACAGGCTGGGTCAGTTCGGCGTCGTAGGCCGGCAGGATGCGCTCCTGCGCTTCCACCACGCTGACCTCGGCGCCGAGCTTGCGATAGGCAATGCCCAGCTCCAGGCCGATGTAACCACCACCGACCACGATCAGTCGTTTCGGCACGGAGGTCGGCGCCAGGGCTTCGGTGGACGAAATGATCGGCCCGCCAATCGGCAACATCGGCAGGTTCACGCTTTTCGAACCGGTGGCCAGCACCAGGTGCTCGCACTGGATGCGCGTGTCGCCGACATCCACGGTTTTGCCATCAACCACTTTGGCCCAGCCTTGAATGACCTGGACCTTGTTCTTTTTCAGCAGCGCCGCGACGCCGGTGGTCAGGCGATCGACGATGCCGTCTTTCCATTCGACGCTCTTGGTGATGTCCAGCGTCGGCGCTGAAACGCTGATGCCCAGGGGCGAAAGCTGATGGTGGTGCCGGGTCTGATGAAACTGCTCGGCGACATGAATCAGTGCCTTGGACGGAATGCAGCCGATGTTCAGGCAGGTGCCGCCCAGCGATTGACCTTCCACCAGAATGGTCGGGATGCCCAGCTGACCGGCACGGATCGCCGTCACATAACCGCCCGGGCCGCCGCCGATGATCAGCAGCGTAGTGTTCAAAGTTTGCATGGCTTACTCCACAAACAAGGTAGCGGGTTGTTCGAGCAAGCCACGAATGGCCTGGATGAATAGCGCCGCGTCCATGCCATCGACCACGCGGTGATCGAAGGAGCTGGAGAGGTTCATCATCTTGCGGATCACGATCTGGCCTTTGATCACCATCGGCCGTTCGACGATCTTGTTGACGCCGACAATCGCCACTTCCGGCAGGTTCAGCACCGGCGTGCTGACGATGCCGCCCAAGGCGCCGAGGCTGGTCAGTGTGATGCTTGAACCGGACAGTTCATCGCGGCTGGCCTTGCCATTGCGTGCGGCAGTGGCCAAACGGGAGATTTCGGCCGCGTTGTCCCACAGGCTGCGGGCTTCGGCGTGACGTACCACCGGCACCATCAAACCGATGTCGGCCTGGGTGGCGATGCCGACATGCACCGCGCCGAGGCGGGTGATGACCTGGGCTTCGTCGTCGTAGCGGGCGTTGATCTGCGGGAAGTCGCGCAGGGCGACGACCAGGGCGCGGACCAGGAACGGCAGCAAAGTCAGCTTGCCGCGGGTCGCGCCGTGTTTTTCGTTGAGGTGCGCGCGCAGTTCTTCCACGGCGGTGACGTCGATTTCTTCGACGTAGCTGAAGTGGGCGGCACGCTGGGTGGCGTCCTGCATGCGCTGGGCAATCTTGCGGCGCATGCCGATCACCGGGATCTGCTGTTCATCAGTGCGCTGGGTGTAACCGCTGCTGACCGTCGATGCATTCGACTGACCCTGGGCCAGGTAGGTGTCGAGGTCTTCATGCAGCACGCGGCCGGCCGGACCGCTGCCACGGACCAGACGCAACTGGATGCCGAGGTCCAGCGCATGCTTGCGCACGGCCGGGGAGGCCAGTGGGCGTTCATCGGCTGCACGAGCGACCATCGGGCCCTGGCATACCGCAGCTTTCGGTGCCGGGGCGGCAACCGGTTTGCTTTCCATCACGGCTTCGACTTTCGGCGCTGCGACGGGTACTTCTTTCACAGGAGCCGGTTGCGCCGATTCCTTAACGTTGCCCGCACCTTCGACTTCAATGCTGATCAGCACACTGCCGACCGCCATGACTTCACCTGGCTGGCCACCAAGGGCGATGACCTTGCCATGCACCGGCGACGGAATATCCACCATCGCTTTATCCGTCATCACATCGGCCAGCACCTGATCTTCGACGACCATGTCGCCGACCTTGACGTGCCATACCGACAATTCAACTTCTGCAATGCCTTCACCAATGTCCGGCATTTTAATAACGTGCGTGCCCATTCAGACCTCCATGACCCGTTTCAACGCCGCGCCCACTCGGGACGGCCCTGGGAAATACGCCCACTCTTGCGCGTGCGGGTAAGGGGTATCCCAACCGGTGACGCGTTCGATCGGCGCTTCCAGGTGGTGGAAGCAATGCTCTTGCACCAGCGCCACCAGTTCGGCGCCGAAACCGCAGGTGCGGGTGGCTTCGTGAACCACGACGCAGCGGCCGGTTTTCTTCACGGATTTGACGATGGTTTCCAGGTCCAGCGGCCACAGACTGCGCAGGTCGATGACTTCGGCATCGACGCCGCTTTCTTCAGCGGCGACTTGCGAGACGTATACCGTGGTGCCGTAGGTCAGCACGGTCACGTCCTTGCCCGGACGAGTAATGGCGGCGACATCCAGCGGCACGGTGTAGTAACCGTCCGGAACCTGCGCGGCGGGGTGTTTCGACCACGGGGTTACCGGGCGGTCGTGGTGGCCGTCGAACGGGCCGTTGTACAGGCGCTTGGGCTCAAGGAAGATCACCGGGTCATCGTTTTCGATGGAAGCGATCAGCAGGCCCTTGGCGTCGTACGGGTTGGACGGCATCACCGTGCGCAAACCGCAGACCTGAGTGAACATTGCCTCGATGCTCTGGCTGTGGGTCTGGCCACCGTAGATGCCGCCGCCACAAGGCATGCGCAGGGTCATCGGGGCGGTGAACTCGCCGGCCGAGCGATAACGCAGGCGGGCAGCTTCGGAAATGATCTGGTCGGAGGCCGGGTACACGTAGTCGGCGAACTGGATCTCGGCCACCGGCCGCAGACCGTAGGCGCCCATGCCCACGGCGACGCCGACGATGCCGCTCTCGGAAATCGGCGCATCGAACACCCGGGAGGTGCCGTACTTGTTCTGCAGGCCTTCGGTGCAGCGGAACACGCCGCCGAAGTAGCCCACGTCCTGGCCGAAGACCACGACGTTGTCGTCACGTTCAAGCATCACGTCCATGGCCGAGCGCAGGGCCTGGATCATGGTCATGGTGGTCGTGGTCATGGCGGTTTCCGTGCTTAGCTCGATAGTGTTGTTGTGATCGTTCATGTCAGATCCCCAACTCTTGGCGCTGGCGCTTCAAGTGCTCCGGCATCTCTTTGTAGACATCTTCGAACATGGTCGCGGCGCTCGGAATCTGGCCGCCGGCGAGAGTGCCGTACTGCTCGGCTTCTTTCTGTGCGGCGATCACTTCGGCTTCCAGTTCGGCGCTGACGGCGGCGTGTTCCTCTTCGGACCACTGGCCGACCTTGATCAGGTGCTGCTTGAGGCGCGCGATCGGATCACCCAGCGGGAAATGGCTCCAGTCATCGGCAGGGCGGTATTTCGACGGATCATCGGAGGTCGAGTGCGGACCGGCACGGTAGGTGACCCATTCGATCATGGTCGGGCCCAGACCGCGGCGCGCACGTTCGGCGGCCCAGGCGGAAGCGGCATAAACAGCATAGAAGTCGTTGCCGTCGACCCGCAGGGAGGCAATGCCGCAACCGACGCCACGACCGGCGAAGGTGGTGGCTTCACCACCGGCAATCGCCTGGAAGGTGGAGATCGCCCACTGGTTGTTGACCACGTTGAGGATCACCGGCGCGCGGTACACGTGGGCGAACGTCAGGGCGGTGTGGAAGTCCGATTCAGCGGTGGCGCCGTCGCCGATCCACGCCGAAGCGATTTTGGTGTCGCCCTTGATCGCCGAGGCCATGCCCCAGCCCACGCCCTGGATGAACTGGGTGGCGAGGTTGCCGGAGATGGTGAAGAAACCGGACTCCTTGACCGAGTACATGATGGGCAACTGACGTCCCTTGAGCGGATCACGCTCGTTGGACAGCAGCTGGCAGATCAGGTCGACCAACGGCACGTCGCGGGCCATCAGGATGCTTTGCTGGCGATAGGTCGGGAAACACATGTCGTCGATGTTCAAGGCCAGGGCCTGGGCACTGCCGATGGCTTCTTCGCCAAGGCTCTGCATGTAGAACGACATTTTTTTCTGACGCTGGGCGACCACCATGCGGTTGTCATAGATACGGGTCTTGAGCATGGCGCGCATGCCCTTGCGCAGGATCTCAACCGGCACGTTTTCGGCCCACGGCCCAAGGGCATTGCCCTGGTCGTCGAGCACGCGAATCAGGCCACGGGCCAGGTCAGCCGTGTCAGCCGGTTCAACGTCGATTGGGGGTTTGCGCACCGTGCCGGCATCGGTCAGATGCAGGTAGGAGAAGTCGGTTTTACAGCCGGGACGGCCCGAGGGTTCGGGGACGTGCAGGCGCAGCGGTTCATACGCTTGGGTCATGGCTTCTACGCTCGATCTTGTGAATTTCTTGTAGTGAGCTGACAGATTTCGTTCGGTAGAAGAAATCTTGTCCTACAACAATCATAGGCCCGCCCAAGAAGAATATTTCTCTCTGTTTCGTTGCGCTAAAGATCATTTGCAGATAAAAAACCTGCATAAACAAAAAAAACAGGTGGTTTTGTCTCATGCGCAAACTGGACCGTACCGATATCGGCATTCTCAACAGCCTTCAGGAGAATGCGCGCATCACCAACGCCGACCTGGCGCGTTCGGTGAACCTGTCGCCGACCCCGTGTTTCAACCGGGTCAAGGCCATGGAAGAACTGGGGGTGATTCGCGAGCAAGTGACGCTGCTGGATGCCGACCTGCTGGGGCTGCACGTGAACGTGTTCATTCACGTCAGCCTGGAAAAGCAGGTAGAGGAGGCGTTGCAACATTTCGAAGAGGCGATTTCCGATCGCCCCGAGGTGATGGAGTGCTACCTGATGGCCGGCGACCCGGACTACCTGATCCGGGTGCTGGTGCCGACCATTCAGTCGCTGGAGCGTTTCATGATGGACTTTCTGACCAAGGTGCCGGGGGTGGCGAACATTCGGTCGAGTTTTGCGCTCAAGCAGGTGCGCTACAAGACGGCTTTGCCGTTGCCGGCGAATGGGTTGACGTTGCCGTAGGAGCGAGCTTGCTCGCGAAAAACCTGAGGGCACCGCGGGGCGTCAGGTTTGCCGCGTTATCGTTGGCGTTTTTCGCGAGCAAGCTCGCTCCTACAGGTCAGAACTTGTTCAGAGGGATTTTAAGGTAGGTCACGCCGTTGTCTTCGGCCGGCGGCAGATTCCCCGCCCGCACATTCACCTGGATCGCCGGTAGCAACAGCGTCGGCATACCCAGCCCTGCATCACGCCGCGTACGCATCTCGACGAACGCGGCTTCATCGATTCCGTCATGCACATGAATGTTGCTTTTACGTTGTTCGCCGACGGTGGTCTGGCATTGTGCCGACCGGTCGGCCGGTGGGTAGTCGTGACAAACGTAGAGCTTCACGCTGGCGGGGAAGGCCAGCAATGAGTGGATGGAGGCAAACAATTGGTGGGCGTTACCGCCGGGGAAATCGCAGCGAGCGGTGCCGACGTCGGGCATGAACAGGGTGTCGCCGACCAGGATCTGCTCACCGTCGATCAGGTAGGCCATGTCCGCCGGGGTATGGCCGGGTACGTGCAGGGCGGTCGCCTTGAGATTGCCGATCATGAACGATTCGTTGGGGGCGAAGAGCTGATCGAACTGCGAACCGTCGACGCGAAAGGCGGGCTCCAGATTGAACAGCGCCTTGAACACGTCCTGCACCTTGCTGATCGACTCGCCAATGGCGATTTTGCCGCCCAGCTCCCCGCGCAGATACGGCGCGGCGGACAGGTGATCGGCGTGGGCGTGGGTTTCCAGCAGCCATTGCACTTGCAGTTTGTGCGTTCGGACGAAGGCGACGATTTTGTCGGCCTGGGTGGTCGCGGTACGCCCGGCCGCACCGTCGTAATCGAGCACGGGGTCGACAATCGCACACTGCCCGCCATCGACCTCGTAGACCACGTAGCTGTAGGTCGAGGAGGCGGGGTCGAGGAAAGCTTCAATCAGCGCGGGCATGGACACGAACCTGTGCAGGGAGGGAAAAGTCAGTCATGGGTTGCAACATTATATGTTTAAACATAATGTTTACAGCTTAAGTGACGTTGAAGGCATCCTGCAAATGCAATCCAGTCTGACCGAATGTGAAGTCGCTCAACTGCGCGCTTCGGCCTCCAAGGCATGTGCGTTGCTCAAGGCCCTGGCCAATGAGGATCGCCTGTTGATCCTGTGCCAACTCACCCAGGGCGAGCGCAACGTAGGCGAGCTGGAGAAAATGACCGGCGTGCGCCAACCGACGCTGTCCCAGCAGTTGGGCATCCGCTTTCTGCAGGAGGCCCTGACCAACATCGCCCGGCATGCCGACGCCAGTCAGGTGCGGGTTCGCCTGCAACACCACGGCGCGCACTTGCGTCTGCTGGTGCGCGATAACGGTCGCGGAGCCGAGTCACCCCAGCGTCCCGGCGTTGGCCTGCATTCGATGCGCGAACGTGCCCGCAGCCTGGGCGGTGACTTGCGCATCTTCAGCCACCCCGGCGCCGGTTGGGCGCTGGCCTTGAGCATGCCTTTGGAGGCTTCATGAATATCCTGCTGGTCGATGATCACGCGGTAGTCCGTCAGGGCTACTCCAGCCTGTTGCGGGCACTGTTGCCGGCAATGGAGGTGCGGGAGGCGGCGACCGGGGAGGAGGCGTTGATCCGGGTCCAGGAAAGCGTGCCGCACCTGGTGATCATGGATTTCGGCCTGCCGGGCATCAGTGGCCTGGAAACCACCCGACGCTTGCGGCAGCGCTTGCCGCAACTGCGGATACTGTTTTTCAGCATGCATGATGAGCTGCCGCTGGTACGTCAGGCGCTGGACGCCGGGGCAACAGGCTACCTGACCAAATGCTCGGCGCCGCAGGTGTTGATCGAAGCGGTGCGGCGCGTGCTCGCCGGCCATGCCTACATCGAGCAACCGCTGGCCACTCAACTGGCGTGTCACCAGGATGCCAGCGATCCACGCTTGCACAGCATGACCCAGCGCGAACTGGAGATTTTCGTGATGCTCGCCAAAGGCACCCCGGCGCGACAGATTGCCGAGCAGTTGAGTATCAGCAGCAAGACCGTTTCCAATCACCTGACGTTGCTCAAGAGCAAACTGCAGGTCAGTTCCCATGCTGAATTGGTGCACTTGGGGATTGATATGGGGGTGGTGCGCAAGGCGGGTTGATTCGATATCACGGCTAACACAGGGCCCCTTGTAGGAGCGAGCTTGCTCGCGATAGCGGTTCATCAGTCACATCAATGCTGGATGTGCCGCCGCTTTCGCGAGCAGGCTCGCTCCTACAGGGGAGGTGATGAATTCAGTTCAGTTGTCCCACGTCGTCGGGCACCCCGTGCATCCCTCCATGTTTGCATCCTGAAAATTCGCATAGTGCTGGCGCGAACCGCTGAGGATGGCGCCCTCCAGGTTGCTTTCGCCCAACTTGGCCTCTTGCAGGTTGGCATTGCTGAGGTTGGCGTCCTTCAGGTCGGCCTTGCTCAGCCAGGCCATTTCCAGGTCGGCGGCACGCAGGTTGGTGTGGTGCATCCTGGCTCCGGAGACGCGGGCGAATTGCAGGTAGGCAGCGCTGAGATCGGCGTTCTCGAACTGCGCACCCTGGGCGAACATCCCCCAGCCCTGGATCGCCACTAGCGTGGCGCCACTGAAATCGGCCAGGCGCAAGTTGCTTTGTTGCAGGCTGGCGCGGGTCAGGTCGGCACCTTGCAGGCGGGCCTTTTCCAGGTTGGCCAGGTCGAGGCGGGCATGGCGCAGGTCAGCTTCGCGCAGGTCGGCGCCGCTGAGGTTCATGTTGCGCAGGTCCTGGTTGCTCAGGTTGGCGCCCTTGAGGTTGGCATTGGGGCACTGGCTGTGTTCGGCGATGGTGCAGCCATTGATGATCAACGGCTCGGCATCACCGTCGTCGTCGGCGGCGGCGTAGGCGCTGGCAACGCTCAATAGAAGCAGCAGAGGTAGATACTTCATGGCAAGGTCCTTTGGGCTCCCTTGTGACGGCGAGCCTGCTCGCGATGGTCGTCAACGATAACGCGGGGTGTCTGGTGCCCAGCGGCGGTCTCGGGTCCATCGCGAGCAGGCTCGCTCCTACAGGGGGGGAGGCTTTATTTTTTTGGGCTTTCACTGGTTTGGATGCCACGCGGTCCCTTGTGAGAGCTGGCTTGTCGGGTCGCCGCATCGCAGCGATGGTCGTTAACGATAACGCGCGTGAACCGGATAAACGCGGCGCACTTGCGTCCATCGCCGGCAGGCCGGCTCCTACAGTTTCCCGGGAATGCGTGAACAACCTTATTTTTGGGCTGTCTTGTTATCCCAGCTCGGAATCTTGAACACCCAGAACGACCCACCCTGAGCCACCGGCTTGGTCAGCTCGGCCATGTCGCCACCCCACAACGGCACCGCGCCGCCATAGCCGACGGTCACGCCGATGTACTGCTCGCCGTCCTGTTCCCAGGTGATCGGCGGCGAGACGATGCCGCTCCCGGTCTGGAACTTCCACAATTGCTTACCGGTTTTCGCGTCGAAGGCCTTGAAGAATCCGTCGCCGGTGCCGGTGAACACCAGGTTGCCCTTGGTCGCCAGCACGCCGGCCCACAGTGGCAGGTGTTCCTTGTGCTCCCAGACCACTTTGCCGGTGGTCGGGTTCATCGCCCGTAAGGTGCCGACGTGATCGTCATACATGCGCTTGATACGGAACCCCATGCCCAGGTACGCCGAGCCTTTCTTGTAGTTGACCTCTTCGGTCCAGTATTCCTCTTTCCACTGATTGCCCGGAATGTAGAACAGCCCGGTGTCCTGGCTGTAGGCCATGGGGTTCCAGTTCTTGCCGCCGAGGAACGGCGGCGAAACCTCCACCGGTTTGCCTTTGGTTTCTCCCGGCAATGGTTTGGCCGGACGCTGGCCCTCGTTCTCCACCGGGCGGCCAGTCTTGAGGTCGATGTGGCTGGCCCAGGTGATGTTGTCGACGAATGGGAAGGCGTTCTGCAATTTGCCGTTGTTGCGGTCGACCACATAGAAGAAACCGTTGCGGTCGGCGTGGCCGGTGGCCTTGACCGTTTTGCCGTCCTTGTCCTTGTAGTCGAACAGCACCAGCTCGTTGTTGCCGGAGAAGTCCCAGGCATCGTTCGGCGTGTGCTGGTAGAACCATTTCACCTCGCCGGTGCTCGGGTCGACGCCGACCTGGCCTGAGGTGTAGAGGCTGTCGTAGTCGTGCGGGTTGCCGTCCTTGGAGGTGCGCGCCCAGGTGTTCCACGGACCGGGATTGCCGGCGCCGACGATGATGGTGTTGGTTTCGGCATCGAAACTGGCGCTCTGCCAGGGCGCTCCGCCGCCATGGCTCCAGGCCTCGACCTTGCCGGTTTCGGTGGTCGGATCGTTGGGCCAAGACGGCGCCTTGACGTCACCGGTCGGCGTACTGTCCTTGCCGTTCAGGCGGCCCATATGGCCTTCGACGAAAGGTCGCATCCAGACTTCTTCACCCGTGTCCGGATCGCGGGCGTAAAGCTGGCCGACCACGCCGAATTCGTCCCCGGAGCTGCCATGGATCAGCAGCACCTTGCCGCTGGTCTTGTCCTTGATCAGCACGGGTGCGCCGGTCATGGTGTAGCCGGCGGCGTGGTCGCCGAACTTCTTGTTCCACACCACTTTGCCGGTGTTCTTGTCCAGGGCGATCAGTCGTGCATCGAGGGTGCCGAAGTAGATCTTGTCACCAAAGATCGCCGCGCCACGGTTGACCACGTCGCAGCACGGGCGAATGTTGTCCGGCAGGCGATGGTTGTAGGTCCAGAGGCGTTTGCCGGTCTTGGCGTCCAGGGCGAATACCCGCGAGTAGGAGCCGGTGACGTACACCACGCCGTCGCTGACGATGGCCTGGGATTCCTGGCCGCGCTGTTTCTCGTCGCCAAAGGAGTAGGACCAGGCCGGGGTCAGCTTGAACACGTTCTTGTCGTTGACCTGGGCCAGCGGGCTCCAGCGCTGGGCGTTGGTGCCCATGCCGTATTGCAGCACGTCCTGGGTGGTCAGGTGATCGTTGGCAATGTCTTCCCAGCTCACGTTACGCGTGGCCGCTGCCGTTTCGGCATGGCTGGCAGCGCCCACGGACAGGCTGCCGACCAGCAAAAAAGCCTGCACGGCGAGCGTCAAGGGGGAAAGGGCGGGTAGCGATCTTATTGTCATGGTTACAGTTCCCAGTGGAGGTTTTGGCCTGCACAGGGTGGGGCGCCCCGATGGGTGGCGGATACGGAAAAAGTCCCGCCGTTGCCGGGAAAACTTCCCGTGGGCCACCTGATTTGGAAGTCCGTCCAATGCCTTACTACCAAGGGATTAGACGGCGACCACCAAAGCAGCATGGGGTCTGTGCGCAGGGCTTTCTAAGATGGCTGCCATAGCCTCTGCCAAGAGGTTTTGCGTGCAATCCAGAGGGCATAACAATGACAACAATACGCAACGCCTTGCTCGTGACCGGGCTATTGGCCAGTTTGATCAGCGCAGGTTCCGTCTGGGCCCATGGCAACGTGGTCCCACAAGCCGTGGCCACCCAGGGCCTGACCCCGATCAAGGACGCCGGTGTGCAGCTCGATGCCGACGGCTGGGCCGCGGTGAACCCCTATCGCACCGCCCCTGAACACGACAAGGCGGTGGAAATCGGTGCGTCGGCCTACAACCAGAACTGCGCGGCCTGTCATGGCCTGGAAGCCAAGTCCGGCGGTATCGCCCCAGACTTGCGCATGCTTGAAGTCGGCGAGTCCGGCGATGAGTGGTTCGTCGAGCGTGTGCGCCATGGCGCCGTGCGCGACGGTCGGGTGTACATGCCGAAGATGGCCGACTACCTGAGCCAGGAAGCCCTGTGGGCGGTGCGCACTTATTTGGACACCGTGCGCGTCGAGGAGTGACCCATGCGCCTGTTCGCGGTGTTGATCAGCGCGCTGTGGCTGTGCTGCCAGGCGGCGCAGGCGCAGGTTCGCAACTACGACGAAATGATCGCCGCCGGGGAGCTGAAGGTGGCGGTCTACAAGGACTTCGCCCCCTACAGTTTTGAAAGTGCCGGAAAGCCTCGCGGCGTCGATGTCGAACTCGCCGAAGCCTTGGCCAAGGCGCTCGGCGTACGCCTGACGCTGATCTGGGCGCCGGCCGGGGAAAAGCTCGATGACGACCTGCGCGATTACATCTGGCGTGCCAGTGCCTTGCACAACCAGCAACTGGCCGACCTGATGATGCGCGTGCCCTACGACCGTGACTACGCGCAGAAGCGCAACGAATTCGGCGAACTGGAAAATGGCCATGTGGTGATGTTCGGTCCGTACCAGACCGAACAATGGCAGGTGGCCTATGACCGTCGGCGTCTGGACAAGGTCGCCAGCGTCGCGGTGTTCGAGCACCACCCGATTGGCGTCGAAGTCGACAGCGTGCCGTCGTTCTACCTGACTTCGGTGTTCAACGGCATGCTCGCCGGCAAGACCCATCACTATCCCGGCGTGCCCCAGGCATTTGCCGCGATGAAGGCCGGTGAAGTCGACGCGGTGATGGCCATGCGTGGCGAAATCGACTGGCAGGTCCATGAAGCGGCTGACCCGCAAGTGGCGCTGGCCGAGAACGCCTATCCGAACATGGGCAAACAGCTGTGGGAAATCGGCATGGCGGTGCACGAAAGCAACCGGCAGTTGGCCTATGCCGTGGAAGAGGCACTCGAAAGCCTGATCCGCGAGGGCGCGGTGAAGACCATCTACGGCCATTACGGCCTGCGCTATGACGTGCCCGAGATGTATCAATAGGAGCAGGCGATGAAATGGCGAGGGAGTTGTCTGTTGGTCTGCTGGCTAAGCCTGGCGGCACAGGCTGACGCTATCGATCCCGGTAAAGACCCGGTGCCTTCGGTGATGTGGGCTTTCTATCATCAGCAATTGCTGGGCAATGCGCCGTTCGTTTTCGACGAGCGGGTCAAGCTGCTCGCGCCGCCTTTTGCCGAAGATGCCCGGCAGGTGCCGCTGGAAATCGATGCCCGGGCGTTCAAGGGTGAGGTGGTGAAAATCCTCGCCTGGGCAGAGCTGAACCCGTTGCCCAAAATCGTCGACTTCCAGCCGCTGAATTTGGTTTTGCCCTGGCTGTCGTTGCGTATTCGCATCGAACAGGCCACACCCTTGCGCGCGGCGGTGTTGACCCGCGACGGCGTGTGGCATGTCGGTTCGACCCTGATTGACGCCGCAGGTGGCGGTTGCACCGCGCCGAGCGTGGTGCGCACTCAACCGGGCTGGGAAGAACACATCGGCGAAGTATTGGGCGGCCGTTATCCACGGGGTGAATTCAGCCGCTTGCGGTTGCAGGTGGCCCATCCGATGGACAACGGCATGGTGAGCGGGATTCCGGAGTTTTTCATCAGTCATGCCGAACTGCGCGATCGCAACGAACACGTGCTGGCCCGGCTGGAGCTGTTTCCCGCCGTCAGCGAAAACCCCAACCTGGCCTTCGACATCGAAGGGGCAGGGCAAACGCGCCTGCTGCTACGGGATAACAGCGGCAATGAGTTCAATGCGTCGATCCCCTGACCCCAAGGAGCGTGGCATGCGCTGGATCCTGTTGCTGGTGTTAAGCGTCAGCCTGCCGGCCCTGGCCGATCTTGAGTACTCGCTCAAGCCCCGGCAGATCGCCCAGGACACCTGGCTGCTGGAAGGCAGTACCGATAATTTCGCCAAGGCCAATGGCGGCAACATCGTCAACACCGCGTTCATCGTCACCGAACGCGGAGTGGTGGTGATCGACACCGGGCCGTCCAGGCGCTACGGCGAAGCGATGCGCAAGGCGATTGCCGCCATCACCGACAAGCCGGTGATCGAGGTCTTGCTGACCCATCACCATCCCGACCATGTGCTGGGTGATCAGGCCTTCAGTGACGTGCCGATCAGCGCCTTGGCCGGCACCACCGAGCTGTTGCATCAGCAAGGCGATGCCATGGCCGAGAATATGTACCGGATGGTCGGCGACTGGATGCGTGGCACCGAAGTGGTGTTGCCGACTCAGACGCTGACACCCGGCGTGAAAAGTTTTGGGAATCATGATCTGCGTCTGCTGAGCCTGGGTGGGCATACGGGCGCGGATCTGGCTATTCTCGACCAGCAAACCGGCGTGCTGTTTGCCGGGGACCTGGTGTTTTATCAACGGGCGCTGACCACGCCCAACAGTCCCGGGCTGTCAGTGTGGCTGGCGGACATCGCAACCCTGCAAGGCTTGCCCTGGACGCAGGTGGTGCCGGGCCATGGGCCGGTGTCGAGCGATCCACAACCCTTCGAGCAAATGCGTGATTACCTGACCTGGCTCGATCAGCTGATGCGCGACGGTGCCGCCAATGGCAGCGACATGGCCGAGATGATCCGCAGCCCCATCCCCGAACGCTTCGCCAGCATTAATTTGAGCCGCTACGAACTGATCCGCAGCGTCAGTCACCTGTACCCGCGTTACGAGCGCGAGCGGATGACGCGGGTGGATTCCATTCGCAACTAAGCAACCCACATCCCCTGTAGGAGCGAGCCTGCTCGCGATGGACGTTAACGATAACGCAAGCTGCCTGGATGAACGCGGTGGTCTGACGTTTTTCGCGAGCAGGCTCGCTCCTACAGGGGGGTTGTGTCGGGCACAAAATCCGCTGCGAATCTCCTCCCACCCTGTACCAAGGAACTAGCAATCTCCACATTGCGGCCAATTGTTGTCAGCGCGGCGGCGCCCAAGAATCTGCACCAGACCGGGAAAATTTCCCGGACATAACAACAATCCGCAGAGGAAGCCGTCATGACCCACCCCGCACGTCGCCAGCCCTTCGTCTTGAGCCTGCTACTCAGTGCCATGCTGTTGTCCGGTCAGGCAATGGCCGGCGTTTCCGACCAGGACATTCTCCAGGACCCCAAGAACCCGGAACAGGTCGTGACCAACGGCCTCGGCGTTCAGGGGCAGCGCTACAGCCCGCTGGATATTCTCAACGTCGACAACGTCAAGGAGCTGCGACCGGCCTGGGCGTTCTCCTTCGGCGGCGAAAAGCAGCGCGGCCAGCAGGCGCAGCCGATGGTCAAGGACGGCGTGATGTACATGACCGGCTCTTATTCTCGCGTGTTCGCCGTGGATGCACGCACCGGCAAGAAACTCTGGCAATACGATGCACGCCTGCCCGATGACATCCGCCCTTGCTGCGACGTGATCAACCGTGGCGTCGCGCTGTATGGCGATCTGGTGATTTTCGGCACCCTTGACGCCAAGCTCGTGGCGCTGAACAAGGACACCGGCAAGGTGGTCTGGAGCAAGAAAGTCGCCGACCACAAGGAAGGCTACTCGATCAGCGCCGCGCCGCTGGTGATCAACGGCAAGCTGATTACCGGCGTGGCCGGTGGTGAGTTCGGCGTGGTGGGCAAGATCGAGGCCTACGACCCGAAAAACGGTGATCTGCTGTGGACCCGGCCAACGGTCGAGGGCCATATGGGCTACGTCTACAAGGATGGCAAAGCGGTGGAGAACGGCATCTCCGGCGGCGAGGCCGGCAAGACCTGGCCGGGCGACCTCTGGAAAACCGGCGGCGCGGCCCCCTGGCTGGGCGGCTATTACGACCCGGAAACCAACCTTCTGCTGTTCGGTACCGGCAACCCGGCGCCGTGGAACTCGCACCTGCGCCCTGGCGACAACCTTTATTCGTCGTCGCGCCTGGCGCTCAATCCGGACGACGGCACCATCAAGTGGCACTTCCAGAGCACGCCCCACGACGGTTGGGACTACGACGGCGTGAACGAGCTGGTGTCGTTCAACTACAGCGAAGGGGGCAAGGAGATCAAGGCGGCGGCCACGGCCGACCGTAACGGTTTCTTCTACGTACTGGACCGCACCAACGGCAAGTTCATCCGTGGCTTCCCGTTCGTGGACAAGATCACCTGGGCCACCGGCCTGGATAAGAACGGCCGGCCGATCTACAACGAAGCCAGCCGTCCCGGTGCCCCGGGCTCCGAAGCCAAGGGCAGTTCGGTCTTTGTAGCGCCGGCGTTCCTCGGCGCGAAAAACTGGATGCCGATGGCCTATAACAGAGACACCGGGCTGTTCTATGTGCCGTCCAACGAATGGGGCATGGACATCTGGAACGAAGGCATCGCCTACAAGAAAGGCGCGGCGTTCCTCGGCGCCGGATTCACCATCAAGCCGTTGAACGAAGACTACATCGGCGTGCTGCGGGCCATCGATCCGAAAACCGGCAAGGAAGTCTGGCGCCACAAGAACTATGCGCCGCTGTGGGGCGGGGTGCTGACCACCAAGGGCAACCTGGTGTTCACCGGCACACCGGAAGGTTTCCTGCAGGCGTTCAACGCCAAGACGGGCGAAAAGGTCTGGGAATTCCAGACCGGCTCCGGCGTGCTCGGCTCACCTGTGACCTGGGAAATGGACGGCGAACAGTACGTCTCGGTGCTCTCCGGCTGGGGTGGCGCGGTACCGCTGTGGGGCGGTGAAGTGGCCAAGCGGGTGAAGGACTTCAACCAGGGCGGCATGCTCTGGACCTTCAAGCTGCCCAAGGACCTTGTCGCCAAACACTAACCCCCGAACCCACCGAATACCCCCTTGTAGGAGCGAGCTCGCTCGCGATGGTCGTTAACGATAACGCTGGAAGCCTGACACCCCACGGCGTTCTCGGGTTCATCGCGAGCAAGCTCGCTCCTACAGGGATCGGTGCAGAACCTACGACCAAATAACGAGATCCCCTCCTGCCAACGATGCATTCGTCTGGCACGCGGGGCTCTCTAGTATCGGCTTATCGCCTGTCAGTACGACAGGCATCGACCCAGACAGAGGCCCACCATGATCTACGCACAACCCGGAACCCCAGGCGCCGTCATTACCTTCAAACCGCGCTACGGCAACTTCATCGGTGGCGAGTTTGTCGCTCCGATCAATGGCGAGTACTTCACCAACACCTCGCCGGTCAACGGTGAAGTGATCGCCGAGTTCCCGCGCTCCAGCGCCGCCGACATCGACAAGGCCCTCGACGCCGCCCATGCCGCTGCCGACGCCTGGGGCAAGACCTCGGCCCAGGACCGCTCCCTGGTGCTGCTGAAAATCGCCGATCGCATCGAGCAGAACCTTGAGGTCCTGGCCGTCACCGAAACCTGGGACAACGGCAAGGCCGTACGCGAAACCCTGAACGCCGACGTGCCGCTGGCGGCCGACCACTTCCGTTACTTCGCAGGCTGCATCCGCGCCCAGGAAGGCGGGGCTGCCGAGATCAACGAGCTGACCACGGCTTATCACTTCCATGAGCCCCTGGGCGTGGTCGGGCAGATCATTCCATGGAATTTCCCGTTGTTGATGGCCGCCTGGAAACTCGCCCCGGCCCTGGCGGCAGGCAACTGCATCGTGCTCAAGCCTGCCGAGCAAACGCCGCTGTCGATCATGGTCTTCGCCGAGCTCATCGCCGACCTGCTGCCGGCGGGCGTGCTGAACATCGTACAGGGCTTCGGTCGCGAAGCCGGCGAGGCCCTGGCCACCAGCAAGCGCATCGCCAAGATCGCCTTTACCGGCTCGACCCCGGTGGGCGCGCACATCATGCATTGCGCCGCCGAGAACATCATCCCGAGCACTGTCGAGCTGGGCGGCAAATCGCCGAACATCTTCTTCGAAGACATCATGAACGCGGAACCTGCGTTCATCGAAAAAGCCGCCGAAGGTCTGGTGCTGGCGTTCTTCAATCAGGGCGAGGTCTGCACCTGCCCGTCCCGGGCGCTGGTTCAGGAGTCCATCTACGAGCCGTTCATGGCCGAGGTGATGAAGAAGATCGTCAAGATCAAGCGCGGCAACCCGCTGGATACCGAGACCATGGTCGGCGCCCAGGCTTCCGAGCAGCAATACGACAAGATCCTTTCGTACCTGACCATTGCCCAGGAGGAGGGCGCCGAGTTGCTCACCGGCGGCGCGGCCGAACGTCTGGAAGGCGACCTGTCCAGCGGCTATTACATCCAGCCGACCCTGCTCAAGGGACACAATAAGATGCGCGTGTTCCAGGAGGAAATCTTCGGCCCGGTGGTGGGTATCACCACCTTCAAGGACGAAGCCGAAGCCCTCGCGATTGCCAACGACAGCGAGTTCGGCCTCGGCGCCGGCCTGTGGACCCGCGACATCAACCGCGCCTACCGCATGGGCCGGGCGATCAAGGCAGGGCGTGTGTGGACCAACTGCTACCACCTGTATCCGGCGCACGCAGCGTTCGGGGGCTACAAGAAGTCCGGCGTCGGTCGGGAAAACCACAAGATGATGCTCGATCACTACCAGCAGACCAAAAACCTGCTGGTGAGCTACGACATCAATCCGCTGGGGTTCTTCTGACTTCGCACTGATGACAACCACCCTGTAGGAGCGAGCTTGCTCGCGATGGTCGTCAACGATAACGCGGGAAGCCTGGTGCCCCGTGGCGTTCTCGGGATCATCGCGAGCAGGCTCGCTCCTACAGTATTTGTGTGTGCATGACGATCGCACACCCCCTACCAAATCACCCCGCCAACTCCTTCGAAAGTAGCATTCGGGCACCCGATGCCCCGTGCATTAATGGCACTACCGGAATCACCCGGGCACAAGAAGAGGAATGACCCATGTGGACTAAACCCGCGTTTACCGATCTGCGCATTGGCTTCGAAGTGACGATGTATTTCGCCAACCGTTGATTGACCACCCGGCCAACCGCTGTGTTGGCCGGGCCTGCCTCCTGGAGCATCCGCCATGCACATCCGCGTTCTCGGTTCCGCCGCTGGCGGTGGTTTCCCGCAGTGGAACTGCAACTGCCGCCAGTGCGCCGGTGTGCGCAATGGCAGCCTGCGGGCACAGCGCCGTACGCAGTCGTCGATTGCCCTGAGTGACGACGGTGTGGAGTGGGTGCTGTGCAATGCGTCACCGGACATTCGCGCGCAACTCGAGAGTTTTGCGCCATTGCAGCCGGCGCGGCGCCTGCGTGACAGCGCCATCGCCGGCATCGTGCTGCTGGACAGCCAGATCGACCATTGCACCGGTCTGCTCAGCCTGCGCGAAGGCTGTCCGCATGCGGTGTGGTGCACCGAGCGTGTGCATCAGGACCTGAGCAGCGGTTTCCCACTGTTCAACATGCTTGAACACTGGAACGGTGGATTGCAGTGGCAACCGGTCGGTCTCGACCGTCAGCCGTTCAGCATCCCGTCCTGCGGGCATTTGCAATTTCGCGCGATTCCCCTGGTGAGTAACGCGCCGCCGTATTCGCCCAATCGCGGCAACCCGCAACCGGGCGACACCATTGGCTTGTTCATTGAAGACCTGCGCAACGGCGCCTCGCTTTTCTATGCCCCGGGCCTTGGCCGAATCGACGATGAAGTGCTGGGCTGGATGCAGCGTGCCGATTGCCTGCTGCTGGACGGCACCCTGTGGCGCGACGACGAGATGCGTGTCTGCGAAGTCGGCCAGAGCCTGGGCAGCGAAATGGGGCACCTCGCACAAAGCGGCCCCGGCGGAATGCTTGACGTGCTGGAGGGCTTCAACCGCCAGCGCAAGGTGCTGATCCACATCAACAACACCAATCCGATCCTTGATGAAGACTCGGCCGAGCGGGCGTTGCTGGAGCGGCGGGGGATCGAAGTGGCTTATGACGGCATGAGTATTGAGCTGTAGCCGATGGCCCTGCTTCGACAATGGACCCGCGGCAAACACCAAACCCTGTGGGAGCGAGCTTGCTCGCGATGAGGCCAGTGCAGGCACCGCAGAAGTTCCCGGAGAACAAAATGACTGACACCCCCATGTCCCCCACAGAATTCGAAGCCGCCCTGCGCGCCAAGGGCGCCTACTACCACATCCATCACCCCTTCCACCAAGCCATGTACGCCGGCCGCGCCAGCCGTGAGCAGATCCAGGGCTGGGTCGCCAATCGCTTCTACTATCAGATCAACATCCCCCTGAAAGACGCCGCGATTCTCGCCAACTGCCCGGACCGCGACGTGCGCCGGGAATGGCTGCAACGGATTCTCGACCATGACGGCGTCCCTGGCAGCGAGGGCGGTATCGAAGCCTGGCTGCGCCTTGGTGAGGCCGTGGGGCTGGATCGCGAGCAGATTCTGTCCCAGGAATTGGTGCTGCCCGGCGTGCGTTTTGCCGTGGACGCCTACGTCAATTTCGCCCGTCGCGCCTGCTGGCAGGAAGCGGCCAGCAGTTCGTTGACCGAACTCTTTGCCCCACAGATCCATCAGTCGCGACTCGATGCCTGGCCGACCCATTACCCGTGGATCGACGTCGCCGGCTACGACTATTTCCGCACGCGCCTGAGCCAGGCGCGGCGCGATGTCGAGCATGGCTTGCGCATCACGTTGGAGCACTACGTGACGGCCCAGGGGCAACAACGCATGCTGGAGATCCTGCAGTTCAAGCTCGACGTGCTGTGGAGCATGCTCGATGCGATGAGCATGGCCTACGAGCTTGCGCGCCCGCCGTATCACACGGTCACCGGCGACAATGCCTGGCACCGGGGGATCGCCCTGTGAGCCTGATCGATCGCCAGCAATCACCGGCCTTGCGTCGCGGTTTTCGTCTGCAATGGGAGCCCCGTCAGGACTGCCACGTGCTGCTGTACCCCGAAGGCATGATCAAGCTCAACGCCAGTGCCGGACAGATTCTCGACCTGGTGGATGGCCAGCGCAGCGTGGCGGCGATCATTGATCGATTGAGCGCGAATTTCCCCGGCGTGCCGGGGATCGACGAAGACGTGCTGGCGTTTCTGGAGGTGGCTCATGCGCAATTCTGGATCGAGTGAGACGCTGCCCGGACCGCCGTTATGGCTGCTCGCCGAGCTGACCTACCGCTGTCCGCTGCAATGCCCCTATTGCTCCAATCCACTGGATTTTGCCCGCCATGCAGAGGAACTGAGCACGCAAGAATGGATTCGCGTCTTCCGCGAAGCGCGGGACATGGGCGCCGCGCAATTGGGCTTTTCCGGTGGCGAGCCTTTGGTACGCCAGGACCTCGCCGAACTGATCAAGGCCGCCCGGGACATGGGCTACTACACCAACCTGATTACCTCCGGCATCGGCCTGACCGAGCAGAAGGTGCGCGACTTCAAGTTGGCCGGGCTGGACCATATCCAGATCAGCTTCCAGGCCGCCGATGAAACGGTGAACAACATGCTCGCCGGTTCGCGCAAGGCCTTTGCCCAAAAACTCGCCATGGCCCGTGCGGTGAAAGCCCAGGGCTATCCGATGGTGCTGAATTTCGTCACCCACCGGCACAACATCGACCGGATCGCGCAAATCATCGAACTGTGCCTGGAACTGGAGGCGGACTTCGTCGAATTGGCCACCTGCCAGTTCTATGGCTGGGCGGAACTCAACCGCGTCGGCCTGTTGCCCACCCGCGAGCAATTGCAGCGTGCCGAGCGCATCACCAATGAATACCGCGAACGCCTTGAAGCCCAGGGCCACCCGTGCAAGCTGATCTTCGTCACCCCGGACTACTACGAAGAGCGTCCCAAGACCTGCATGAACGGTTGGGCTAACCTGTTTCTCGACATCACCCCCGACGGCACGGCCTTGCCTTGCCACAGCGCCCGGCAGTTGCCGGTACAGTTCCCCAACGTGCGCGAGCACAGCGTCGAGCACATCTGGAACGACTCGTTCGGCTTCAATCGTTTTCGCGGCGATGACTGGATGAAGGAGCCGTGCCGCTCCTGCGATGAAAAGCACAAGGACCTGGGCGGCTGCCGCTGCCAGGCCTTCATGCTGACGGGCGATGCCGCCAATGCCGACCCGGTGTGCAACAAGTCGCCTCACCACGGCGTGATCCTCAAGGCCCGCGAAGAGGCCGAGGCGCCGGGGTTGGGGATGGAGCACCTGACGTTGCGCAATGAAAAGGCGTCGCGGCTGATCTACCGCGGATGAATTCCCAATCCGGGCAGATGACCTTGGTCTGATTGCATTCACAGCTGGATGGTTTAGTGTGGTTTCTACCTTCCAAAACAATAAAAACAGGCTTTCCAATGAGCCAGAGTCTCAACCTGCTGCGTAAGTTCGTTTCCCCTGAAATCATCTTCGGTGCCGGTAGCCGGCACAATGTCGGCAACTATGCCAAGACCTTTGGCGCGCGCAAGGTCCTGGTGGTCAGCGATCCCGGCGTGATTGCCGCCGGTTGGGTTGCCGATGTCGAAGCCAGCCTGCAAGCCCTGGGCATCGAATACTGCCTTTACAGTGATGTCTCGCCCAACCCGCGGGTCGAAGAAGTGATGCGCGGCGCCGAGATGTACCGGGAAAACCACTGCGACGTGATTGTCGCCGTCGGTGGCGGCAGCCCGATGGATTGCGGCAAGGGCATCGGCATCGTCGTTGCCCACGGACGCAGCATTCTCGATTTCGAGGGCGTGGACACCATCCGTGTGCCCAGCCCGCCGCTGATCCTGATTCCGACCACTGCTGGCACTTCGGCCGACGTCTCGCAGTTCGTGATCATTTCCAACCAGCAGGAACGCATGAAGTTCTCCATCGTCAGCAAGGCCGTGGTGCCGGACGTTTCGCTGATCGACCCGGAAACTACCCTGAGCATGGACCCGTTCCTGTCGGCCTGTACCGGCATCGACGCCTTGGTGCATGCCATCGAAGCCTTCGTCTCCACCGGCCACGGGCCGCTGACCGATCCCCATGCGCTGGAGGCGATGCGCCTGATCAATGGCAACCTGGTGCAAATGATCGCCAACCCGACCGACATCGCCCTGCGCGAGAAGATCATGCTCGGCAGCATGCAGGCCGGGCTGGCGTTTTCCAACGCCATTCTGGGCGCCGTGCATGCCATGTCCCACAGCCTCGGCGGCTTTCTCGATCTGCCCCACGGCCTGTGCAACGCGGTGCTCGTCGAACACGTGGTGGCCTTCAATTACAACTCGGCGCCGGAGCGCTTCAAAGTGATCGCCGAGACCTTCGGCATCGACTGCCGAGGCTTGAATCACCGGCAGATTTGCGGGCGCCTGGTCGAACACCTGATCGCCCTCAAGCACGCCATTGGCTTTCACGAAACCCTCGGTTTGCATGGCGTCAGGACCTCGGACATTCCGTTCCTGTCGCAGCATGCGATGGACGATCCGTGCATCCTGACCAACCCGCGCGAATCCAGCCAGCGTGATGTCGAGGTCGTCTATGGCGAAGCCCTCTGACGAGCAACAACGAGCCCTGGCCGGCTTGCTGGGGCTGGGCAGCCATTCGGCGCGCAAGAGTCATTACCCGGAGTTGGCCGCGCGTCTGGATGATCTGGAAGCCGAGCGTAACCGCTACAAGTGGCTGTTCGAAAACGCGGTGCACGGGATTTTCCAGGCCAGCCTGCACGACGGCATGCGCGCCGCCAACCCGGCGCTGGCACGTATGCTCGGCTACCAGGACCCGCAGGAAGTTCTGTTCTCCCTGACCGACCTGACCAGCACCTTGTTCGTCGACGGTGCGCAAGAACTGGAATCCATCGGCGAAATCCTCAGGCAGCAGCGCAGCCTGCACGGCTATGAAACCCGCTTGCGCCGCAAGGACGGCAGTCACCTCGATGTAATGATGAACCTGCTGCTCAAGCCCGGCCAGGAAGGGCTCGTGGAAGGGTTCGTCTCCGATATCACTGAGCGCAAACTGGCCCAGCGACGCCTGCAGCAACTCAATGACGAGCTGGAACAGCGCGTCGTCGCGCGCACCGATGAGTTGCTCGAGGCCAACCGTAACCTTCAGCAGCAGATCACCCAGCGTAAACAGATCGCCCGGGCCTTGCGCGACGCCCGCGATGCCGCCGAGGCTGCCAATCACAGCAAGGACAAATACCTCGCCGCCGCCAGTCACGACCTGCTGCAACCGCTGAACGCCGCGCGGTTGCTGATTTCGACTTTGCGTGAGCGCAAATTGCCGGAAGCCGAACAGGTGCTGGTGGAGCGCACTCACCAGGCCCTGGAAGGGGCTGAAGACCTGCTGACGGATCTGCTCGACATTTCCCGGCTCGATCAGGCCGCGGTCAAGCCGGACATCGCGTTGTACCGCCTCGACGAACTGCTCGGGCCGCTGGTGTCGGAGTTCCAGTCCGTCGCCCAGGCAGCCGGCTTGAACCTGCGGGTGCGCATGGCCGATTACGCCATCAGCACCGACTTGCGCCTGATGACACGGATCCTGCGCAACTTTCTCAGCAATGCCTGCCGCTACACCGATGAAGGCAGCATCCTGCTGGCGGCAAGGCGTCGGGGCGAGATGTTGCGCCTGGAGGTCTGGGACACCGGGCGCGGTATCGCCGCCGACCGACTCGATTCGATCTTCCTCGAGTTCAACCAGTTGGATGTCGGTCGCGCCGCCGACCGCAAGGGCGTAGGCCTGGGGCTGGCGATTGTCGAGCGCATCGCCAAAATCCTTGGCTACAAGGTCGGCGTGTACTCGTTGCCGGGGCGTGGTTCGATGTTCAGCATCGAGGTGCCGATATCCGACGAGGTTCCGTTGCCCGTGAGCCAGGCGGTGCCACAACCGGGCACCGGCAATCCGCTACCGGGCCGCCGTTTACTGGTGATCGACAACGAAGTGAGCATTCTCGAAAGCATGAGCGCGTTGCTCGGGCAGTGGGGCTGCGATGTTGTGACCGCCACCGATGAAGCGGCTGCGCTGGCGGCGCTGCGCGGGCAGGCGCCGGAACTGATTCTCGCGGACTATCATCTCGATCACGGGGTGGTCGGCTGTGATGTGGTGCGACATTTGCGCGAGCATTTCCACCATGACATTCCCGCGGTGATCATTACCGCCGACCGCACCGACCATTGTCGGCGTGCGTTACAGCGGCTCAATGCCCCCTTGCTGAACAAACCGGTGAAGCCCGGCAAATTGCGAGCGGTGTTGAGTCAACTGCTGGGGGTATCTGCCTGAAGCGGCCGATATTGCAGGGTGAAGCCCAGTTCGGTGGCTTGACCTTGCTCCAGCAAACGCAACCCTGGCCGACCGGGCAAGTGGTGCGCGTTCACCGGGTGGCTCACCGGTTCGATACAGAAAAATCCGAGGCCCACCGGGCAATAGAGCAGGTAGTAGTCGCTGCCGGTGGCCTGGCAGTCGAGTTCGTATCCAAGGTCGGGCTGTTGGATCAGGCAGTGACCGTTCCATTCGCAGAAGCCGTTGTCCACCAGCGATTCGGGTAATGACTTGAGTTGCTGAAAATCCCATTCGACCGGTAATGCGCTGAGTTCAGTCGGCAGTTTTGTCTCGTCGCACAACCACACATGCCGGGCGGGTGCCTGTAGTCGGGTGTTCGGTGTGCGCGGCAGGTACGGATGCAATCCCAGGCCATGCCACGCAGCGTGTTCTGCCAGGTGCGTGACGTGCAGTTCGATGCTCAGCGTGCCCGCGCTCAAATGGAAACGTTGCCGGGCGCGATAAGCAAAGGGTATTGAGCTGTCGAGTTGCAGGATCACTTCATTATTCGACTGGGAAACCACCTCCCACGGCTGCTGCCAGGCGCTGCCGTGGATCGGCAGGGGATCGGTGAGGCTGTTGGGTGTCAGTGCCATCCAGCCCTCGGGGCAATCGAAACCGCCATCGGCGATGCGGTTGGACCAGGGGATCAAGGGAAAGCAGCCGAGCTTGCCGGGCAGGCCGGTGTTCAGCGCGTGCTCATCGGCGTGGCGCAACAAGGGCTGGCCGGTACTGCGCACGGTCCAGTTGACGATACTGGCGCCGAGTTCCGGGGCGAGGGTGAGGCGGGTGAATTCGTCTTCGAGTTCGAGCAGTGTTGGCTTCATATTGACCAGCGATGTAAGCGAATGCAGGGGATGCTTTCTGTAGGCGTCCGGCTTGCCGGCGATGACACACTTGAGACCGCCATCGCCGGCAAGCCGGCTCCTACAGAAAAGCGTTACAACACCAGATGCGGCAACCACAGCGACAGTGCCGGAATGTAGGTCACGGCCATCAACACCAGGAACAGCACGCCGTAGAACGGCAGCAGCGCCTTCACGGTTGATTCGATAGTGACTTTACCCACCGCCGACCCCACGAACAGTACCGCGCCCACCGGCGGTGTGATCAAGCCAATACCCAGGTTCACCAGCATGATCATGCCGAACTGTACCGGGTCCACGCCAATGCCGAGGATCACCGGCATCAGGATCGGCGTGAGGATCAGGATCAGCGGCGCCATGTCCATCACCGTACCGAGCAACAGTAGCATCACGTTGATGCACATCAGGATCACATAGCGGTTGTCCGACAGAGTCAGGAACAGCGTGGTGATCTTCGCCGGGATCTGCATCAGGGTCATGATGTAGCCGAAGCTGGCGGCGAAGCCGATCAGGATCATCACGATCGAGATTGTGCGCACGGTACGGTGCATCAGTTTTGGCAGTTCGCTCCATTTGTAGTCGCGGTAGATGAACATGGTCACGAAGAACGACCACAACACCGCAATCGCCGCCGACTCGGTGGCGGTGAAAATACCCGACAGAATGCCGCCGAGAATGATCACCATCGCCATCAGGCCCCACAGCGCTTCGCCGCAGATCTTCAGTGCTTCGCGCATCGGGATGACTTCACCCTTGGGGTAGTCGCGCTTCTTGGCGAAGATCAGGCACAGCACCATCAGGCACGCGCTCATCAGCAGGCCCGGCACCACGCCGGCCATGAACAGCGAGGCAATCGACACCGTGCCGCCGGCGGCCAGCGAGTAGAGCACCGAGTTGTGGCTGGGCGGTGTCAGCAAGGCCTGCACCGAACCGCTGACGGTCACTGCCGTGGCGAATTCCCGGGGATAGCCGCGGCGTTCCATTTCCGGAATCAGCACCGAGCCGACCGAGGCGGTGTCCGCCACCGAGGAACCGGAGATCGCGCCAAAGAAGGTCGAGGCCATGATGTTGACCAGCGACAAGCCGCCACGCACGAAGCCCACCAACACCCCGGCAAACGCCACCAGGCGTCGGGACATGCCGCCCTCGGCCATGATCGCACCCGCAAGGACGAAGAACGGGATGGCCAGCAGGGAGAACTTGTTCACGCCCCCGGCGACTTGAATCATCAGCGCCTGGAACGGAATGTCGATCCACCATGCGCCGATCAGGGCCGCGAAGCCCAGGGCGTAGGCGACCGGCATGCCGATCAGGATCAACGCGATAAAACTGCCCAACAGAATAAATGCGTCCATTCAGGCAGCCCCTTCGTTTTCTTCAACGAGGTCGAAACGCACGACCCGGCGGTTGCTCTGGTCACCGAGCAGGAGTTTTTCGAGGACAAACACCAGTGTCAGCACGCCGCCCACCGGAATCGGCATGTAGGTGATCCCTACGCGCAACGTCGGCAGGGCGCTCATGAACTGGTTCCAGGTCGACAGACACAGCTTGCTGCCCCAGATGGCCATGAACAGGCAGATCGTTGCCATCAGCACTTGCGCAAACACGCTCATGGCTTTGCGCAAGTGTGGCGGCATGCGGTCTGTGAGCATGGCGACTGCCATGTGTGAACCGGAACGATAACTGGCCGCGGCGCCAATGAAGGTGAACACCATCATCAGCAGAATCGCCGTGGGCTCCGGCCAACTGGAACCGGTGCCGAGGACGTAGCGGGCGAACACGCCCCAGGGAATGATTAACGCAATGGCCAGAACGGAGAGCCCGGCGACCCAGATACAGGTCATGTAGAGCTTGTCGTTAATGCCTAGCAGCAGATTCTTCATCGTGTTCCACCGTAACCGGGCGCGCACTGACGTACACCAACGTCAGCGGCGCCGGGCCTTTCTTGAATGCAGGGAGGGTTACTGAACGGCTTCGATGCGCTTGATCAGGTCGGCGTAGGGCGCGCCGTATTTCTCGCGGATCGAGGCGGTTGCCTCATAGAAAGGTTTCTTGTCGACGGTGATGAACTCGACGCCGGCGGCCTTGAGTTTTTCTTCACTGCTGGCCGATTTCGCATCCCACAGGGTGCGCTCCTGGGCCTGGGCGGCCTTGGCGGTCTTCTTCACTAGCGCCTGTTGCTCGGGAGTGAGTTTTTCCCAGGTGATTTTCGACATCACGATCGGCTCGGGCAGGATCAGGTGACCGGTCAGGCTGTAGAACTTGGCGTTTTGGTAATGGTTGTGTTCGAGCAGGGTCGGCGGGTTGTTTTCTGCACCGTCGATCACACCGGTTTGCAGGGCACTGAAGATTTCCCCGGTGTCCATCGCAATGCCGTTGCCACCCATGGCGTTGATGGTTTCGATGAACATCGGGTTGCCTTGCACGCGGATCTTCATGCCCTTGAGGTCTTCAAGGCTGCGTACCGGTTTTTTGGTGTAAATGTTGCGCGTGCCACCGTCCATCCAGGCCAGGGCGACCAGGTTGAATTCGGAGTTGGTGATCTTGTCGAGGATTTCGTCGCCGACTTCACCGTCGATGACCTTGCGCATATGCGCCTGGTCGCGGAACACGAAAGGCATGTTGAACACGTTCACGTCCGGCACCACCGGGCCGACGATGCCGAGGCTGACCCGGGCCATCTGGATGGCGCCGACCTGGGCCTGTTCGACCACTTCTTTTTCCGAGCCGAGCACGCCGCCGGCGAACATCTTGAAGGTCAGTGCGCCATTGCTGTCGGCCACCAGGGTTTTACCCAGTTGTTCTTCCGCCACCACGGTCGGGTAACCGGCGGGGTGGATGTCGGCGAATTTGATTTCCAGCGCCTGGGCGGCACTGCTGAGGGAGAAGGCGAGGGATGCAGTGATGGGAAGTGCGGCGGCGAGCAAGGTGCGTTTGAAGTCCATGGGGGTGTCTCCAGTTTTATTGTTTTTTTTGTTCAAGGCACAGCGATGCAGCAGGAGCGCTTTGGTGTTGAGGTTGCTAGTCGTTGAAACGGGGTTCGGGCAATCCCTTGACGCCGGGGTCGAGGGCGAACACGCCACCGGCCAGTGATTGCGAGTCATGGTCGTCACCGGGGCGGATCGAGGTCACGAAAAGCGTGTCCAGTCGAGGGCCACCGAAGGCGCACATGGTGGGTTTTTTCACCGGTACGGCGAGGGAGCGATCGAGTCGGCCCGCAGGGGTAAAACGGTGAATGAGCCCGGCGTCGTTGGCGCAAATCCAGTAGCAACCCTCGGCGTCGACCGCAGCGCCATCGGGGCGACCTTCGTGCTGGTTCATGTCGACGAACACACGGCGATTCGATGGCGTACCGGTTTCGATGTCGTAGTCGAAGGCCCAGATCTGCTGGACCAGCGGATGGGAGTCGGACAAGTACATCGTGCGTCCGTCCGGGCTGAAGCCCAGGCCGTTGGGCACGATGAAACCGCTCAATTGCGCGTCGAGCGGCCCGCGTTGCCCGGCGCTGTAGCGATACAAGGTACCGTCGGCGGCGTTGGCGCCCATGTTCAGCACCATGCTGCCGGCCCAGAAACGTCCCTGACGATCGCAACGGCCGTCGTTCAGGCGCATGTCGGTGCGGGCATGGTCGACGTGGGCCAGCGCTTCACTGTGGAGGTTGCCGTCATTGCGCGGATGCAGGCGGAAGAACCCGCTTTCCATGCCGGCGACCCAGCCACCGTCACCATGACGTGCGATGCAAGCGAGCATCTCCGGGGTTTTCCAGGCATCCACTTGCCCGGTTTCGGCACTCCAGCGTTGCAGACCGCCAGCGGGAATGTCGACCCAGTACAGGGCGTTTTCCTCAGGCACCCAGACCGGGCTTTCACCGACCGCGTTGCGGGCGTCGACAATCAATTCGGCTTGCATGGCAACTCATTCCCTTGGTTTTTGTTGTGGGATCAAGTGAGCGGTGAGTGTTCAGTCGCCGAACGGACCGGCTGCACAGAAGGCACCGCCCTGATACAGCCGGGCCGGATCATCGGCGGCGGGCATCGGTTGGGCTTCGATTTTTTCGCGGAACACTTCAGAACTGTCCTGCGGTACAAAACCCAGGGCCGAGGCGTAGCGGTTGTCCCACCAGATGCCCTTGTTGTCGGACATGCCGTAGACCACGGTGTGGCCGACATTCGGGGTGTACAAGGCGCGTTCGAGCAGTTGGGTCAGGTCGCCGAAGCTCAGCCAGGTACTCATCATCCGGCGGTTGTGCGGCTCCGGAAACGACGAGCCGATGCGTACGCTGACGGTCTCGATGCCATAGCGGTCGAAGTAGAACGTGGCCATGTCTTCGCCGTAGGACTTGGACAAGCCGTAGTAGCTGTCCGGGCGGCGAGGGGAGTGGGCGTCGATGACTTCGTCCTGCTTGTAGAAGCCGATCACATGGTTGGAACTGGCGAAGATCACTCGCTTCACACCGTGGCGACGCGCGGCTTCGTAGATGTGAAACACACCGCAGATGTTGGCGCCGAGGATTTCTTCGAACGAGCGCTCGGTCGACACGCCACCGAAATGCAGGATCGCGTCCACGCCTTCGACCAGTTGATGCACCGCTTGCTTGTCGGCGAGGTCGCACGGCATCACTTCTTCCCGGTCATCGATGGCCGGGGCGATGTCGGCGATGTCCGACAGGCGAATCACATTGGCGTAAGGGCGCAGGCTTTCGCGCAGGACTTTCCCGAGGCCACCGGCGGCGCCGGTCAGCAGCAGGCGGTTGAAAGGGATGCGGGCGGTTGCTGTGGTCGTCATGGGAATCCTGGGCACGCGGTTGTTGTTATTGATTTGTTGTAGGTTGTCGTACGACTTTGGCGAAGTATTGTTAAGGTTTCCGGCTCTTGTCAACGCGACATTGGTGGAAATTGACGGAGGGTCGCCTTGTAGGAGCGAGCTTGCTCGCGATGGTCGTCAACGATAACGCTGGAAACCTGATACCCCGTGGCGTTCTCGGGTTCATCGCGAGCAAGCTCGCTCCTACAGGGGGACTGTTTGATCTCGGGAGTTACAACAACGAAATCGGATAACTGATGAAAATCCGGTTCTCATCGAATTCGTTGGTGCTGAAGTCCTTGCGGATGCTCGCGTTACGCCATTTCACGTTGAGGTTTTTCAGAGCACCGCTCTGCACCGTGTAGGCCAGTTCCGATTCGCGGCCCCATTCCTTGCCGTCGGTGATCGCGCCGGTGTGCACGTTGTCGCCGCTGATGTAGCGGTTCATCAGGGTCAGGCCGGGAATGCCGAGGGCGACGAAGTTGTAGTCGTGGCGCACTTGCCAGGATTTCTCCCGGGCGTTGTCGTAGCTGGAGTTGTAGCTGTCGTTGGCCAGGGTGCCGCCGCTGGTGCCGTTGACCCGCATCCAGACGTCGTCACCGGTGAGTTTTTGCAGGCCGACGTAGAAGGTGTTGCCGCCATATTTGGCCGAGAGCAGGGCGAACGCGGTCTTGTTGTCGAGGTCGCCGGCCTTGGCGCTGCCGTCTTCCTTGCCGATGAAGTAACCCAGGTTGGCACCCAGGGTCCAGTCGCCGACAGGCTGGCTGTGGGTCAGGTTGAAGTATTGCTGCTGGTAAATGTCACTGAGTTCCGAGTACCAGACGCCGACCTGCGTGCGCTTTTCATTGAACGCGTATTCACCGCCGCCGAAGTTGAAACGGTCCGAGGTGAACGCCGTTTTGCCGTTCATGAACATGTCTTCCATGCTCGCGTCGTTGCGCGGGCTGTTTTTCTGGAATTGACCGCCGTACAGCGTCAGGCCACTGATTTCGGTGGAGGTCACCTGGGCGCCCTGGAAGGTTTGCGGCAACGAGCGGCCATCGTCGGAGCGCAGGATCGGCAGCACCGGCATCCATTCGCCGACCTTCAACTCGGTTTTTGAAATCTTGCCTTTGAGTGCCACGCCCAGCCGGCCGAAATTGTCGGCGGGGCGGCCGTCGTCGTGGATCGGCAACAGCTGCGTGCCACCGGTGCCTTTGCCGCCGTCGAGCTTCTGCGAGTACAGGCCCAAGACGTCTACACCGAAGCCCACGGTGCCCTGGGTGAACCCGGACTTGGCATCGAGGATGAAGTTTTGCGTCCACTCTTCAGCCTTGCCCTGGGGGTAGGCCGGGTTGGTGTAGTTGCGGTTGAAGTAGGCGTTACGCAGATTCAGCGTGGCCTTGGCGTCGTCGGTGAAACCTTCGGCCTGGCTGGTCATGGGCAGGACGAGGGCCAGGCCGCTGCAGCCGATCAGGCTGAGGGTATGACGACGGGAAAAATTTGGACGCGAAGAACGGGCGGACGAATTGCGGACGAGCTTGTTCACTGTGACGCTCCCTTGTTTCTTGTTTTTATTGTTGTCATACGTCGTCGTACAACATTGGGGCGATATTTGCGGGATTTTTCGGGGTTGTCAATCGGAAGTTATACGATGACCTGTGGAGAGATGGATTACATTTTGTGGGGGGAAAGCTTTTGTGGCGAGGGGCTTGCCCCCTCGCCACAAAAGCCCACACCCACAGGGGACGGGGTTATTAGCTGGAAATCATCGGGGGCAGGGTGCCCAGTAGCGAAACCGCCGCCACGGCGCCAAGCCCCAGCATCCACTCCAGCATCACACTGGCGCGCAGTGTTTGCGGACGCAGTTCGCAGTCATCGATGCGCAGCCGATTGAACAGCGCCAGACCCAGCATCGCCGCCACCAGCACGGCCTTGATCATCAGGATCAAGGCAAATCCGCTGAACAGCGGCGTTGGCCAGAATGCCCCGGTGAGCACCCGCACATTGATCAGGCCGGTGATCAGCAGCCCGGCGACCAAGCCGTAGCCGACGCCGCTGAAGCGCTGCAACATGACGCGTATCGAATGCCCCGCAGGCGCTCGCAGAATCATCACCAACAACATCAGGCCGCCGAGCCAGGCACCGACGCAGATCAAGTGAATGAGTTGATTGAGGATCAGCAAGTGGCCTGCGGTGCCATCGAGCATGGCGCCGTGACCGACCGGGGCCAGGGTGGCCAGCAGCAGGCCGCTGAGGATCAGGCGCAGGGCCAGGTTGGCACGCAGTGGGGTCAGCAGCAATGCCAGCAATACCAGGTTAATCAGCAGATGCCAGCGCCAGACCTGGCCGAAAAAGGTATTGCCCAGCACCAGGCCCAGGGTCGACGGATCGAAGGCCGCGTCCCAGGCACCGGCCATGCTCGCGGTCATCAGCAACAACCAGCAGACCCCGCTGAGCAGCGCCACGACAGCCAGCCATCGGGTGGTCCGCGCCAGACGCTGATCCAGCGCGGTTTCGCCACTTGAAAGCAACGGCCGGAACACCCAGGCTCCGAACAGCATCAACACCACGATGAAATGCAGGAAGCGGCACAGCACCAACGCGCTCGCCATGAATTACTGGCCAACCTTGAAGGCGTAGGCACCTTCGCTTTTGTGGGTGTCGACGGACACGGCGTGCCATTCGACTTTGTAGGCGCCGGCAGTCAACGGCGCGGCGGGGGTGACGATCAGGATCTTCTTGTCGCTGCCTTCGGTAGTCAACGCGTTCACCGCCACCGGTGCGCCATCGCGGGTCAGGGTGACTTTGGTGAAGCTCGCCTCGACACCCTCGGAGAACTCCAGGCGCAATTGCGCAGGCGCGGTCACGGTGCTGTCGGCGGCCGGTGTCTGGCTTTTCAGGTGGGCGTGGGCAAGCACCGATGAAGCGGCGAGCAGCGAGCCAAGCAGGGCAGTGATGGTCAGGGTTTTCTTGAGCAGCATCGTGAGTACCTATGGCAGTTTCCAAGTGCGCTGAGTTTAGCTTTACGACAGCGGCTGTACGAAGTTTCGTTTTCCCTTGTCGCCGCAGTCCAGAGCGGATGCTAGTCTTGCTCAACGTTGTTGTCGGGGACCCGCATGGGCAATCACAAGATCGAGATTCGTCGCAGTAACGTCGAAAAAATTCTGCTGGGGGCGGAAAAGGTCTTCGCTGAAAAGGGCTTCGGCAGCACGGCCATGGCCGACATCGCCGCTGAAGTGCAACTGCCGCGTTCCAACCTGCATTACTACTTCAGCACCAAGACCGAGTTGTACAGCGCCGTGCTGTTCGACTTGCTGGAAGTCTGGAAGCAGGACGCGCTGTGTTTCGAGATGTTCGACGACCCACGCGTGGTGCTTAGCAGCTACATCCGCGCCAAGATGAACCATTCCCGCAGCCGGCCCTATGGTTCGAAAGTCTGGGCCAACGAAATCATCCACGGCGCGCCGACCCTCGGCGCAGCGCTGGACGCGAGCCTGTATGACTGGGCCAAGATGAAGGAAGCGAAAATCCGCCAGTGGGTGGACGACAAACGCATCCTGGCGGTGGAGCCGTCGAGCCTGCTCTACATGATCTGGGCCTCGACCCAGCACTACGCCGACTTTGATCACCAGGTGAACATTCTCAACGATCACCAGCCGCTGTCGGACATGCAGTTCGAAAAGGCGGTGCAGACGGTGACCAGTGTGATTTTGCGGGGGATTGGGTTGGAGCCTTGAGCTGTGTGTTGCAGTGGCCGGCCTCATCGTCGGAACGCCGCCCGGAGCAAGCTCGCTCCCACAGGGATCATTGGTGTACTCAGGATTGATGTACGACACAAAACCACTGTGGGAGCGAGCTTGCTCGCGATAGCGTCGGTTCAGACGCTACAGGACTCAAGGACTGACGTGATACGGATTCCTCGGATCATGATTCCAGTCCAGGAACGGCTTACCGGTCTCCACCGTCACCATCTCGATACAGTCCTGCACCGGGCAGGTGATCTGGCACAAGTTGCAGCCCACACACTCCTCATCGATCACTTGGTACTTGTGGGTGCCGTCCGCTTGCTTGAGGCTGGCGACGGCCTGGTGCGAGGTGTCCTCACAGGCAATATGACAACGACCACAACCGATGCAGGCTTCCTGGTCGATTTTCGCGATCACCTGATAGTTGATGTCCAGGTACTTCCAGTCCGTGGTGTTGGCCACTGCGCGGCCGGAAAATTCCGAAATGCTGGCGTAGCCCTGACTGTCCATCCAGCGTGACAAGCCGTCCTTCATGTCTTCGACAATCCGGAAGCCGTGCAGCATCGCTGCCGTGCACACCTGCACCGAGCCGCAGCCCAATGCAATGAATTCCGCTGCATCGCGCCAGTTGCCGATGCCACCGATGCCGCTGATGGGCAGGCCGCGGGTCTGCGGATCGCGGGCGATTTCGGCAACCATGTTCAAGGCAATCGGCTTGACCGCCGAGCCGCAATAACCGCCATGGGTGCTTTGGCTGCCGACCATGGGGTTGGCGACCATGCGTTCGAGGTTGACGCTGGTGATCGAGTTGATGGTGTTGATCAACGACACCGCATCGGCGCCACCACGGTGGGCGGCGCGGGCGGCAACGCGGATGTCGGTGATGTTCGGCGTGAGCTTGACGATCACGGGCAGCGAGCAATACGTCTTGCACCAGCGGGTGACTTGTTCGACGTACTCCGGCACCTGGCCGACTGCCGCGCCCATGCCCCGTTCCGGCATGCCGTGGGGGCAACCGAAGTTCAGTTCGATGCCATCGGCGCCCGTGGCCTCCACCAGCGGCAGGATGTGTTTCCAGGACTCTTCGACGCAGGGCACCATCAAGGACACGATCAGCGCGCGGTCCGGCCAGTCCTTTTTGACCTGGGTGATTTCCCGCAGGTTGATCTCCAGCGAGCGGTCGGTGATCAGTTCGATGTTGTTGAACCCCAGTACCTCCCTGTTAGCCCCGAAGTGCGCCGAGTAGCGCGACGACACGTTCACCGCCGCCGGGTCCTCACCCAGGGTTTTCCAGACCACGCCACCCCAGCCAGCCTCGAAGGCGCGAACCACGTTGTAGGCTTTGTCGGTGGGTGGCGCGGAGGCCAGCCAGAATGGGTTGGGTGCTTTGATGCCGGCGAAGACAATCGACAGATCGGCCATTTACGCAGCCTCCACGTTGAGCATCAGTTGAGCGTTGATCGCCTCGGCGGCGCGCTTGCCATGTTGCACCGCTTGCACAGTGAGGTCTTGATCGAGGTTGGTGCAGTCGCCGCCGGCATACACGCCGGGGATGCTGGTGCGCAGTTGTTCATCGACTTCGATGCGCTCGCCCTGACGCTTGAGCTCACGGGCCAGCGGATCGGCGAGGGCGCTGCCGTCGAAGGCCTGGCCAATGGCTTTGAAGATCGCGTCGGCGGCCAGTTCGAAGGTTTCGCCGGTGGTTTGCAGGCGACCTTCCACCAGCTGGGTGCGGGCGAAACGCATACCGCGCACGCGGCCGTGGTCATCGAGCAGCACTTCTTCGGGTTGCGCCCAAGTCATCAGCCGCACCTGATTGGCCTTGGCGATCTCCTGCTCGTGATGGGTGGCGCCCATGTCTTCGGCACCGCGTCGGTACACCAGATTCACGTCATGGGCACCGAGGCGGGCCATTTGCACGGCCATGTCGATGGCGGTGTTGCCTGCGCCGAGGACAATGCAGTGGTCGGCCAGAGGCAGTTGGCTCAGGTCATCGGCCTGGCGCAGTTCGCGGATGTAGTCGGTGGCGGCGAGCAGGCCGGGCGCGTCTTCGTTGGCCAGACCCAGTTGTTTGCTGGCGTTGAGCCCGAGGCCGAGGAACACCGCGTCGAACTGTTGATGCAGTTCACTGAGGGTCAGGTTGTCACCGAGTTTCTGTCCGTGGCGGATTTCGATTCCGCCGATCTCCAGCAAGAACTCAAGCTCCCGTTGCGCGTAGTCATCCACCAGTTTGTATTTGGCGATCCCGTACTCATTGAGGCCCCCGGCCTTTTCCCTTGCCTCGAAGATCACCACGTCATGCCCGTGCATGGCGCTGCGGTGGGCGCAGGACAAACCGGCTGGACCGGCGCCCACCACGGCGATGCGTTTACCGGTGGTGGCAGCACGTTGGAAGGGGTGCGTGCTGAAATGGGCGTTATCCACGGCGTAGCGTTGCAACAGGCCGATCATGACCGGCGCGCATTCGTGGGCGTTGTTGCGCACGCAGGCTTGCTGGCAAAGGATTTCCGTCGGGCAAACCCGGGCGCAACTGCCGCCGAGGATGTTGGCCGAGAGGATCTTCTGCGCGGCGCCTTGCACGTTGTCCTGCTGGATATTGCGGATGAACGAGGGAATGTCGATCTCGCTCGGGCAGGCATTCACGCAGGGCGCGTCGTAGCAATACAGGCAGCGTGAGGCTTCGAGATGGGCCTGGCGCTCGTTGAGCGGCGGCGCCAGATCGGTGAAGTGGCCGGCGAGGGCGGCCGCGTTTTCGTAGGGATGCGGGAGGTGGGTCAGGGTCTTGATCACGGTTTAGGCCTCACGGTTATTTGAGGTGCTGCCTCTGATGGGCATTGTTTTTTTGTTGGCTGTGATGACGCCATCGCTGGCAAGCCAGCTCCTACAAGGGGAAAGCATTCCAAACTGTAGGAGCTGGCTTGCCAGCGATAGGCCGAAGGCCGCTATCAGCGTTTCACGGCAACAGGCTTGTGCAGCTCAGCCCGCTTGCTCAGCAAATCAAACACCGCCGGGTACGCCGGCCGTTCGATGTAGCGCCCGGCGCCGCGCTCGGCCCGCAGGTCGCCATCGGCCCAGACCACGCGGCCCTGGCTGATGGTGTGGCTGGGCACGCCGCGTACGGTCTTGCCTTCGAAGATGTTGAAGTCCACCTGCTGGTGGTGGGTCTTGGCGGAAATGGTCCGCGTGCCTTGCGGGTCCCACAGCACCAGGTCGGCATCGGCACCGATGCGGATCGCGCCTTTGCGTGGGTAGAGGTTGAAGATTTTCGCTGTGTTGGTGGAGGTCAGCGCGACGAATTGCTGCATCGAAAAGCGTCCGCTGTTCACGCCTTCATCCCACAGCACCGCCATACGGTCTTCGATGCCGGCGGTGCCGTTGGGGATCTTGCTGAAGTCGTCGCGGCCAGCGGCTTTTTGTTCGGCGCAGAAGCAGCAGTGGTCGGTGGCGGTGGTGTGCAGGTTGCCCGATTGCAGGCCATGCCAGAGCGCCTCTTGATGGCCGCGAGGACGGAACGGCGGGCTCATCACGTAACCGGCGGCGGTTTGCCAGTCCGGGTGGCGGTAGACGCTGTCGTCCAGCAGCAGGTGCCCGGCCAGCACTTCGCCGTACACCGGCTGGCCCTTGGCCCGGGCGTAGGTGATTTCGTCGAGGGCTTCCTTGGTCGAGACATGCACCAGATACAACGGCGTACCCAGGGTTTCGGCGATGCGGATCGCACGGCTCGCGGCCTCGCCTTCAACCTGTGACGGTCGCGACAGCGGATGCGCTTCAGGCCCGGTGATGCCCTGGGCCATCAGCTTGCGTTGCAGGTGATACACCAGTTCGCCGTTTTCCGCGTGGACGGTCGGTACCGCGCCCAATTCCAGGCAGCGTTCGAAACTCGCCACCAGGGTGTCATCGGCGGCCATGATCGCGTTCTTGTAGGCCATGAAATGCTTGAAGCTGTTGACGCCGTGCTGGCTGACCAGTTCGGCCATTTCCTCGCGGACCTGTTCGCTCCACCAAGTGATGGCGACGTGAAAACCGTAGTCTGACGCCGACTTCTCGGCCCAGCCGCGCCACTGATGGAAGGCTTCGAGCAAGGATTGCTGCGGATTGGGAATCACGAAGTCGATGATCGAGGTGGTGCCGCCGGCGAGTCCCGCCGCCGTGCCGCTGTAGAAGTCTTCGCTGGCCACTGTGCCCATGAACGGCAGTTGCATGTGGGTGTGCGGGTCGATGCCGCCGGGCATCAGGTATTGGCCGCTGCCGTCGAGCACTTCGGCGTCTGCAGGAACATCGAGGTTTTCGCCGATGGCCTTGATCACGCCGTCAGCGCAATACACATCGGCGCGATAACTTTCATCATGGGTAACAACGGTGGCGCCACGGATCAACAGAGACATTCCGAGTTCCTCGCAGGCAATGACCGGCTTATGCCGGTTCTAGATGTTTTATATAAAAACAGCCGGTACAGAATAAATCCTGTCATTGCTGTCAGGATTAAACGCTAGCTGCACTTGTCCGAATCGGCAAGAATATTTTTTATAAGCTTATTCAGTTATTAACATATTGATAATTAAGGAATAAATACGGATATCACCAAAATGGTGAGGCCACTCACCATTTTGACGCACTTGACAGGATCGAAATATGGTCAAGATTTCCTATGTGAAATCAGCTGTTTGAGTAGGGTCTATGGTTGATGTGCAACCATTGAAAAAAGATCAACGCACCAGATTGAGTCCTGACTGTTCGGACAACTTGCCTGGCATTCGGCCTGAGTGGCCTGACAAATAGTCGAGTCAGCGAATAAACCTGATGAACATCAGTTGGTTGCAATGTGTTTATGGAACTGCCCGATGCGTAGTCGGGGTACTCGGCACGTTTATTGAAGTCGCCGATCCCTGATGAGCAACAATAATCAAAAGAACAGTGGAGCGGCCATGCAACAGATCAGATCGCAAGTGACCGAGCGCGACGGCTTGGTTGAGCTGGAAGCCGGCAACGATGTCCTCGACAGTCCCCGTTACAACCACGACATTGCACCGACCAAGGTGCGCGAACGCACCTGGAACAAATGGCACATCACCGCGCTGTGGGTGGGCATGGCGATTTGTGTGCCGACCTACACCCTCGGCGGGGTGTTGACTGCGTACTTCGGCCTGACCGTCGGCGAAGCACTGCTGGCGATTCTGTTCGCCAACATCATCGTGCTGATTCCCCTGACACTTAACGCCTTTCCCGGCACCAAGTACGGCATTCCCTTTCCTGTGTTGCTGCGCTCGTCCTTCGGCGTGCTCGGTTCCAATATTCCGTGCCTGATTCGCGCCCTGGTGGCGTGTGGCTGGTTCGGTATTCAGACCATGTTCGGCGGGTTGGCGATTCACCTGTTTCTCGGCTCGGTGTTCGAGGGGTGGAAGTCCCTGGGCGGCACTGGCGAGGTCATCGGCTTCATGGTGTTCTGGGCGCTGAACCTGTGGGTGGTGATCCGTGGCGCCGAGTCGATCAAATGGCTGGAAACCCTGTCGGCGCCACTATTGGTGCTGGTGGGGGTAGGCCTGCTGGTCTGGGCGATGCCCAACGTGTCGATGACCGAATTACTCGCGATTCCGGCCAAGCGTCCCGAAGGCGCCGGCGTGGCCAGCTACTTCGCGGCCGGGCTGACGGCGATGGTCGGCTTCTGGGCGACACTGTCGCTGAACATCCCCGACTTCAGCCGTTATGCGAAAAGCCAGAAAGACCAGATTGTCGGGCAGATCATTGGTTTGCCGCTGACCATGTTCCTGTTCGCGTCCCTCGGCGTGGTGATGACTGCCGCGTCGGTGAAACTGGTGGGGGTAACGGTGTCCGATCCGGTGACCCTGATCGGTCATATCCAGAGCCCGGTTTGGGTCGCACTGGCGATGGCGCTGATCATCATCGCCACGCTGTCGACCAATACCGCAGCCAACATCGTGTCGCCAACCAATGACTTCCAGAACATTGCGCCCAAAGCGATCAACCGCACCAAGGCGGTGATCCTGACCGGGCTGGTGGGGCTGGGCCTGATGGCCCATGAACTGCTGAAAAAACTCGGTCTGATCGTCTCGGACGTCAGTCTTGAAACCGTCTATTCCAACTGGCTGCTCGGCTATTCCAGCCTGCTGGGGCCGATCGCCGGGATCATGGTGGTGGACTATTTCCTGATCAAGAAACAGCAACTGGACCTTGCCGGCCTGTACCGCGATGACGTGTACCCGGCGTGGAACTGGTGCGGTTTCATTGCTTTCGGCGTGCCGGTGGCGTTGACGCTGCTGTCCCTGGGCAGTGATGCGTTCAGCTGGTTCTACAGCTATGGCTGGTTTACCGGCTCGGCGCTGGGTGGGGTGATTTATTACGGGTTGAGTGTGATGCGGCCTAACCCATCTGTCGCGAAATCTGCGGTGTGAACATTGGCCCCTTCGCTGGCAAGCCAGCTCCTACAGGGTTCTCGGGTGTTCACAAAACCTGTGGGAGCGGGCTTGCCCGCGATGGCGGCCTCAAGCTCACCAACCAATTGCCTGAAGAAACACACAAGAACAGCCTGAGGAGATCATCATGAACGCGGCCGTAGACGTTCTGCAGTCCAGCCTTCAGCACATCAACCGCGACCGCCTGTGGCAATCGCTCATGGAGCTGGCCAGGCTCGGCGCCACGGTCAAGGGGGGCGTGTGTCGCCTGGCCCTGACCGACCTCGATCGCCAGGCCCGGGACATCTTCGTCAAATGGTGCGAAGAGGCCGGCTGCACTGTCAGCATCGACGCCGTCGGCAATATCTTCGCCCGCCGTCCCGGGCGCAATCACGAGCTGCCACCGGTGATGACCGGCAGCCATATCGACACCCAGCCCACCGGCGGTAAGTTCGACGGCTGCTTCGGCGTGTTGGCCGGCGTCGAAGTGCTACGCACCCTCAATGACCTCAACATCGAAACCGAAGCGCCGCTGGAAGTGGTGGTCTGGACCAACGAAGAAGGCTCGCGCTTCGCCCCGTGCATGATGGGTTCCGGCGTGTTCGCGGAGAAATTCACCCTTGAGGAAACCCTGGCCAAGGTCGATGCCGATGGCGTGACTGTGGGTGAAGCACTGAATGCCATTGGCTATGCCGGCCCGCGTCAGGTCACCGGCCATGCCGTGGGCGCTTATTTCGAAGCCCACATCGAGCAAGGCCCGATCCTTGAAGACGAACGCAAGACCATCGGCGTGGTGATGGGTGCCCTCGGGCAGAAATGGTTCGACCTGAAACTGCGCGGCGTGGAAGCTCACGCCGGCCCGACGCCGATGCACCTGCGCAAGGACGCCCTGGTCGGCGCCGCGGTGATCGTCGGCGCGCTCAACCGCGCTGCCCTCAGCCATCAACCCCATGCCTGCGGCACCGTCGGGTGCCTGCAAGCCTATCCCGGCTCGCGCAACGTCATCCCCGGCGAAGTGCGCATGACCCTGGACTTCCGCCATCTGGAACCGGCACGCCTGGACTCGATGATCGCCGAGGTGCGTGAAGTCATCGAAACCACCTGCGAAGAACACGGCCTGACCTTCGAGCTCACCCCGACGGCCGACTTCCCGCCGCTGTACTTCGACAAGGGCTGCGTCGAGGCGGTGCGTGGCGCAGCCCAGGGCCTGGGCCTGTCGCACATGGACATCGTCAGCGGCGCAGGGCATGACGCGATCTTCCTCGCCGAACTCGGCCCGGCCGGGATGATCTTCGTGCCGTGCGAAGGCGGCATCAGCCACAACGAAATCGAAAACGCCGCGCCGGATGACCTGGCGGCCGGGTGTGCAGTGCTGTTGCGGGCGATGCTGGCGGCTTCGGCGGCGGTTGCCAAGGGCGAGTTGGCGGCTTGAACCCTGTGACGTGCGCCGAATTGTCGGTGCACGTCACAACGGGCAATTCTCAATCGTCATCCTGTTGAATGCCTCAATCAGTGGCGCAACACGACGTCGTCCAACTCCCAACCGGTCAATCTGCTGCAATCTATCCCACGGGTTTTCGCACGATCTGATACTCCGGCGGTCGTACTCTTCACAGGGTCAACATACTTGTGGAGGCGCAATGAGCCAGGACGTGCTGGCCACGGAAACCAATCGTCGCCAGTTGCAGCAGATCATCGCCGGCCTGTCCGATGGGGTGATTCTGCTCGACCCAGACCGGAGCATCCTGTGGGCCAACGAGGCGGCGCTGACGATGCATGGCGTCGAACAGGTCAGTGATCTGGGTGCCAACGCCGAGGCGTATACCAAACGCTTCGCACTGCGCTATCGCAACAATCATGTGGTGCCGGTCGACAGCTACCCGATCAGCCGGGTGGGCCGGGGCGAGACATTCAGCGATGTGCTGGTGGAATTGACCTCGGCGGCGGACGCAGAACGCAGTTGGGTCCATCGTGTGCGCAGCCTGGTATTGGCCGACAACCACGGCGAGCCGGAATCGCTGGTGCTGATCATGGACGATGTCACCGACTGGGCCAGCGCCGAGCAGCGCTTCGAGAAAACCTTTGCCGCCAATCCGGCACCGGCGCTGATCTGCCGCCTCAGTGATCTGCGCTACATCAAGGTCAATCCCGGCTTCCTCGAAATGACCGGCTACACGCGTGACCAGGTGATCGGCACCTCCGCCTATGAGCTGGACGTGTTGGAGCAGGCCGAAAACCGGGACCTGGTCAAACAGTGCCTGCGCGAGAGGGTGACCATTCCACAGATGCAAGCCGAGTTGCGCTTGCCCGACGGCGGCAGCAAACAGGTAATCGTCGCCGGCCAGCCACTGGAGCTCAACGACGAAGCCTGTATGTTGTTTTCCTTTGTCGACATGGCGCTGCGGCACAAAGCTGAAGTTGCCCTGCGCCAGAGCGAGGAGCGCTTTGCCAAGGCCTTTCGCCTGTCCCCGGTGCCGATACTGATATGCGGCGCGGCTGATCATCTGGTGCTGGATGTCAACGAAGCGTTCCTCGATACCCTGGGTTTTCCCAGTGGAGAGGTGCTTGGGATCAGCATTGCGCAGATCGATTTCATCGACGACAAAAACGCGCGCATCCGCCTGTTCGCTGCGCTGGAGAAAACCGGTAGCCTGGATCGCATCGACGTGCGTGTGCGTAGAAAAGACGGGGGGCTGATCGATTGCGCGGTGTCGGCGGGCACCGTGACCATTCAGGACCGCCGGTGTTTTCTGCTGGTATTGATGGACATCACCGAACGCAGGCGCACCGAGCTGGAACTGGTGTCGGCCATCGAGGAAGTGATGAAGGACGCCACGTGGTTCAGCCGCACGCTGATCGAAAAACTGGCTAACGTGAAGAGCGTCAATTCTGCGCAGTTGCCCGGCGGCTCCTTCACCGACCTGACCGCCCGTGAGCGCGATGTACTGGGCCTGATTTGCGAGGGTCTGGCTGACAAGGAAGTCGCCGCGCGCCTGAAACTCGCGCCGAATACGGTGCGTAACCATGTGGCTGCGGTGTATTCCAAGCTCGATATACATAGTCGCAGCGAGGCAATTGTTTGGGCGCGGGAGCGGGGGTTATTTTCTAGTGAGTGGCGGCCCAAGGGGCAGCGTTAAGGTGCAAATGCACTAATGCGCAGGGTGCAAATTCATGTGTTGACCTGGAGTATCGGCTCTTAGGCTGGGGAAGAGCAGCAGGTGTCCTTGAGTCATCTGCGTGCGCCCTTCGTTATCCGCAAAAGGAACGGCCCGCCATGAGCCAGTTACACGATGTATCAACCCGCCAGGCCCCATCGCCATGATTACGCTGGCACAGCTGCGGATGCTGATCGAACGCAGTTTTTCACCCTTGGCCTGCGAATGCAGTATCACGGGCAATCATTCGCTGACCGTAAAGCTCTACCACCCGGTTTCGGGGCAGGTGGACCTGGTGGTCAGTGGTCTGAACTTGAGTAGGTTGCAAACTACAGAATCAGTCGCTGCATTGATCGAGGAATTGCGCTACGAACTGGACAGCAATTCCCTGCAACACCCTGATCCGGTGATGTAAGAACTGCCAGCTTTTACTGGCATTGGCCACCGGCTGGGCTATAAATGATTCGCAGATATTTATTTTTGTGACAGGTGTGTGGATTTTACGCGCAGGTTTTGTTGTCACAAAAATGTGTCTTTCATTTATCGCGGGTCAACCTATGAACACTCTTGGGAAACGCGTTATCTCACCTTTGTCGCTGGCATTGTGCGTGGCGATCCTCGGCGGCTGCTCCAGTCCGCCCCCACCTCCAACAGTCACTCCACCACCTCCTGAACGTACCTGCCAGGCCATGGATAAAACCGACGTCCTGGGCGATGTACGGGGCGAAGACGGGCAGGTGACACGAGTCACCACCACGACTCGGTGCATTACCCAGTAAGCCAGTGTGACGGCCGCGTTGTTGAACGGCGCGGCCATGCTGAATGCTTTTTATTTCTGTCATTTCTGATAGTTGCTGCTATCAGGAACTCCTAAATAATTAAGAAATACACGTTTTTCACCAGCCTGCCTGTCATTTATGGTTGTTCTCGGTACATCGATTTTTCCTGATAGTTCATGGACTGTTTTTTATGTCCAACGCTGAAAAGGAAACGTCGTCATGACCATCGAATTAAACACTGCAACCGCAGCACCAAGTCCTTGGGAACAAGCCACGTTGTTGATCAACGGCCAAAAAGTGGAATGGGGGACGGAACTCGTTTTGTTCCGCGGGCAGGAGAGCGAAGTGACAGTGGAGGCTCCGCCGGAAATTGCCAGGGAACTCAATCTGGGGCTGGTTGAAACTGGCGGTTTGGAACCCGTGGCATCGCCTGGGTTTGGCGCTTGGGTGGCTCCCGTTAATGGCAAGTTCATTTGGAAGATTACGCCGGGCAATGGCAAGAGCGGTCGAATCACCCTGGTGTTTTTTAGCCGGGAAGTGGTGGAATCGTGGGAGCACCGAAGCCTGGTCATTTCGAGCAATCTGGCGGATGAGGCAGACGTGAGGGTTGGCGGCTTCTCCGTGCCTGTCGGGGGCAATTGGTTTATTCGGGATAAGGCTCAAACGGTCTCATTGGTCCCCAAATCAGGCAGCCCACTGGCCGGTCTTCCGGTCACACTGACCTGTGCAATCAAAAGTGGCCTCGGTATCTCCGACGTGGTGAGTGCACCGGCCTTTGGCAGTGAGCAAACCACGTATAGCTGGGTAGTAACCGGGAAAACCAGAAGCGGCACCTTCCAGCTTGCGTTGGCGGGCAAGGGCATGACCACTCCGATTACCTTGGCTGTCAGCAAGTTGCTCTCGAGCAACCTGGCGGATGAGGCAGACGTAAAGATTGGCGGCGTCGCCGTGTCTGCCGGGGGTAATTGGTTTTTCCGGGACAAGGCGCAAACGGTGACGTTGACTCCCAAATCAGGTAGCCCGCTGGCGGGCCTTCCGGTCACGTTGACCTGTTTTGTCAAAGGCGGCCTCTTTCTAGACGACGTGGTGAGTTTTCCGGCCTTTGGAAGGGGGGGTACAACTTATAGCTGGACGGTAACCGGGAAAACCAGAAGTGGCAGATTTGAACTTAAGTTGGCGGGCGACGGTATGACCACACCGATTACCTTGGCAGACAGCAGGTTGTTGTCGAACAACCTGGCGGATGAGGCCGATGTGAAGATTGGCGGCGTCGCCGTGCCCGCCGGGGGTAATTGGTTTATTCGGGATAAGGCTCAAACGGTCTCATTGATCCCCAAATCAAGCAGCCCGATGGCCGGCCTGCCGGTCAAGCTGACCTGCGCCATTAAAAGTGGCCTTGATGTCGCCAACGTGGTGAGTACACCAGCCTTCGGCACTGAGCCAACTGCCTATAGCTGGGCAGTGACCGGGCACACCAAAAGCGGCACCTTCCAACTGGCGTTGGCGGGCAAGGGCATGACCACGCCAATTAACGTGACGATCAGCAAGTTGATATCGAGTAACTTGTCGGATGAGGCGGAACTCTATGTCGACGGGAGTTTGCCTCCCGCTGGTGATGTTGAGTTAGAAAGAGGCGTTCATCGGACAATCTCCTTAAGGGCAAAACCCAATAGCCCGATAGGCAGCTATCCATTGATGTTGAACTTCAATCGTGGCGAAATTCTACCCAGTGATGTCAGCTGTACTCCACGACTTGGGCAGGTGACAACCAGTCATTCCTGGCTTGTGGGTGCTAGTAACAGGACCGGGCGATTTGAATTGGTGGCGATGGACAAGGTTGGGGGAGAGATCCCTACTCAAATAAAGCTGAGTTGCCGAGCTATATGAAAAGTTTGAGCATCAGATAGAGAGCAGTCGACAAGGCTAAATGAAAAAAAGAAAGGCAGCCAATCGGCTAATGCCAGTCAGTTAAGCTGACTGGCATTTTTATTTTTGATCGGACACTTCGGCGATTTAAGTCTGATAGCGCGAGGATAAACGTGCTCCTCCCATCGCTGACTGTACAGATCAACGATTTCGTCGGACGGGAAGCGCAGCGGGTCGGCCATTGAGGTCAGGATCTGACACACCTTTCCCTTGACGGTTTTGCTCAGCAGTCGCGCGGTCAGGCGCTCCGGCAGCCCCGGCCATTGTTTGCGGGCCTGTGGCGAAGTACTTAACGAGACCACTGCATCCTGACGGCCCAAACGCTGAATCACTTCGTACTGCGCACCTTTGCGCAGTGGCATCAGCCAATGGCGCTCGGTGCCTGCTTGCTGCCATTGGTGCAGCAAACCCAAGGAGTAGAAGCCTCGATCAAACAGCGTCAGCGAGTGATCCGGTGTGGTTTCGATCAGTTGCTCCGCCAGTTTCATTTCGTTGATGCGATAGCCGTCAAACGCGCCGCCGATCAGCAAGTGACTGGTCAATTCCATTTGGCAAACCATGCGCACCTGAGGAAAACCAGTATCGCCATGCTGGTTGCTGGCGGAGTCGTAACGCGCACGGTTTTCCGGTGTATCGGGCGTACGCCAGACAACGCCGTCGACAGGGTTGCTACGCCTGCCTGCTCAAGTGCCAGCTCGACCAAAGAAGGGTCGAGTAAGGAATCCAATCCCTCGATGGTGTCGGGAGTGGAGGCGATGTTGTGGGTCAGTTCCAGTGCCGGAGCGAGACGCATAAAAAAATCCGATGCCAGTGTAGGCATCGGATTTTGATTTTTTGCGGCCAAAGGTCAAGCGAGAGGGCTTAACTGATCGGCATTAGCCAATCGGCTGCCTTTCTTTCATTCGCAAAGCGTATCAGGACAAGAAACCACCATCGACATTCAACGAAACCCCAGTGGTATAGCTGGAAGCATCGCTGGCGAGGTAAAGCACCGCGCCGGCCATTTCACTAGGATCCGCCACACGCTTGAGCGGAATCTGCTGCAGAGCAGTGTTCAGAATGGCTTCGTTTTTCACCAGCGCCGAGGCGAATTTGGTGTCGGTGAGGCCTGGCAGCAGGGCATTGCAACGAATTCCAAACTGCGCGCACTCCTTGGCAAACACCTTGGTCATATTGATCACCGCCGCCTTGGTGACCGAGTAGATGCCTTGGAAGATACCCGGCGAAACGCCGTTGATCGAGGCGACGTTGATGATGCTGCCGCCGCCGTTTTCGCGCATCAGCTTGCCGGCTTCGACCGACATGAAGAAGTAACCACGGATGTTCACGTCGACGGTTTTCTGGAAGGCGCTGAGGTCGGTGTCCAGCACGTTGCAGAACTGCGGGTTGGTCGCGGCGTTGTTGACCAGGATGTCGAGGCGGCCGAACTGTTCCTTGATGCCGGCGAAGACCTGGCTGATCTGCTCCATTTCGCCGATGTGGCAGGCGATGGCAGTGGCTTTGCCGCCGGCGGCGATGATCGCGTCGGCGACGTGTTGGCAGCCGTCGAGTTTGCGGCTGGAGACGATCACATGGGCACCTTGCTGGGCCAGCAGTTTGGCGATGGCTTCACCGATGCCACGGCTGGCGCCGGAGACGAAAGCGATCTTGCCGTCGAGGTCGAACAACTGAGTCTTGGACATGGGATTCCTTTATAAAAAGTCTTGTTATCGAGTCAAATGCCGGGGTGTCGCTGATGCTGTTTGGTAGGAGGGCGGCTTGCTGCGTTGGGTCAGTGAACGTGCGTTATCGTTAAAGACCTTCGCGAGCAGGCTCGCTCCTACAGGGATCGCGTACGGTCACAGGCTGGATTTCTGGATGACCTGCAAGCTCATTTGCTCCAGCAACTTGTTCATGTGAATGAACTGCGCGAAGCGTTTGTCCTGGGTTTGGCCGTGGTAGAAGCGGTAGTAGATCTGCTGCACGATGCCGGCCAGGCGGAACAGGCCGTAGGTGTAGTAGAAGTCGAAATTGTCGATGCGGATGCCCGATCGTTCGGCGTAGTAGTCGACGAACTCGCGGCGGGTCAACATGCCCGGCGCGTGGCTCGGCTGGCGGCGCATCATCTGCACCGGCGCCGGATCATCGGCTTCGATCCAGTAGGCGAGGGTGTTGCCCAGGTCCATCAACGGGTCGCCGAGGGTGGTCAGCTCCCAGTCGAGCACGCCGATGATCTGCATCGGATTGTTCGGGTCGAGGATGACGTTGTCGAAGCGGTAGTCGTTGTGCACGATGCTGGAGGTCGGATGATCGGCCGGCATCTTGTCGTTGAGCCAGGCTTTCACCGTTTCCCATTGCGGCGCATCGGGGGTCAGGGCTTTTTCGTAGCGATCGCTCCAGCCTTTGATTTGCCGCGCCACGTAGCCTTCGGGTTTGCCCAGGTCACCCAGGCCGTAGGCGTTGTAGTCGACGCGATGCAGTTCCACGAACTTGTCGATGAAGCTCTTGCACAGGGCTTCGGTTTTCGTCGAATCCAGGCCCAGCTCCGGTGGCAGGTCCGAGCGCAGGATGATGCCGTTGACCCGTTCCATGACGTAGAACTCGGCACCGATCACCGACTCGTCGGTGCAGTGCACGTAGGCTTTCGGGCAATACGGAAAACCATCGCGCAGTTGATTGAGGATGCGGAATTCACGGCCCATGTCATGGGCGGATTTGGCCTTGTGGCCGAACGGCGGGCGACGCAGGACGAATTCCTGTTCAGGGTATTCCAGCAAGTAGGTGAGGTTGGAAGCGCCGCCCGGAAACTGGCTGATCCGAGGCAAGCCGCTGAGCCCCGGAATATGGGCCTTGAGGTACGGATCGATCAGGCTGGCATCGAGCTCTTCGCCGGTGCGGATACGGGTGGACTGGTCATTAAGCGCCATGCTTATCCCTTCTGCTTATTCTGGAGGCCTGAAACTATTGGCTAATCTAATGCGCACAGGGCGCACCCACAACCGCGAACGGCTCTTATAGGTGAGCGTGTTGCCGGTCAATCATTGTTTTTGATACAGGTGTTTGAATCGCTGTCACTGGGCGACCTGGCTCATGGTGGGCGGCAAGTCGATTGGCGTCAGCACCGGTTGCTTGGAGAAAAACGCCACGAGGTTCTTGCCCACCAGTTCGACGGTGCCCTGGGTGGCTTCCGGGGACAGTCCGGCGACATGGGGGGTGAGGATCACGTTGCTCAGGGTCTTGAGCGCATTCGGCACTTGCGGTTCGTGATCGAACACATCCAGTGCCGCACCGGCGATCCGGCGTTGCTCCAGGGCGGTGATCAGGTCAGCGGTGGCGATCACGCTGGCCCGGGCGATGTTGACGATAAACCCCTGGGGACCCAACGCGTCGAGCACCTGGCGATTGATCAGGTGCTTGGTGCCCAGGCCGCCGGGCGTGGCGACGATCAGGAAGTCCGAGGCGCGCGCCAGTTCGGTCGGGGTCGAGCAGAACGTGTAGGGCACGTCGCTGCGATGCTGGCGGTTGTGGTAGCTGATGCTCATGTCGAAACCGCCGCCGGCACGTTTGGCAATGGCCATGCCGACCGCGCCGAGGCCGAGGATGCCCAGGCGTTTGCCAGCGAGGGAAGGGCGCATGATCTTCGGCCACTCGCCGCGTCGTACGGCGGCATCACAGCGGGGTACGTCACGCACCAGCGACAGCAGCAGCGCCATGGCATGGTCGGCGACAGACGAGGCGTTGACCCCGGCGCCATTGGTGACGGTGATGCCCCGGTTGGCGGCGGCCTGCAGATCGACGTGTTCATAGCCGGCGCCGATCACGCAGATGATCTTGAGGTTGGGCAGCGCGGCGATTTCATCGGCATACAGCCCCAATGGGCCACGGGTAAGGACCGCGTCGATCTGTCCGGCGTGGCGGGTGATGGCTTCGGCGCGCTCGGCGGGCGTCGGGGCCAGAATCAGGTGGAAGCCCTGATGCTCGAGGATAGGCAGGTAATCATTGATGGTTTCAACCAGTACCAGAACGGTTACAGGCATGCTTGGCTCCCTGTGGGCATCGAAAAATCGGCTCGGACGTCATTTGAGATTGCTGATTTAAGGATAGCTTGGCAACCGCCAGCTTCGGTCAGTGTAGGAGCCTCAGCATGGGCATGGTCCCTTGTAGGAGCTGGCTTGTCGGGTCGCCGCATCGCAGCGATGGTCGTTAAAGATGACGCGTATGAACTGGATAAACGCGGCGTACTTGAGTCCATCGCCAGCAAGCTGGCTCCTACAGTTTCCCGGGATTGCGTGAAGAACCTTTTATATCGCCGGGCATGAGAGTGGCGCGCGCGGCTTCGAGAATCTCGTCCGACAACGGATCGCCGCGGGTAGCCCGGGACAGCATCAAGGCGCCGAACATCAACGAATACTGCACCAGCACCTGCTGCCGTTTACTGGCCGCATCCTCTGTGTCCAGCAGCGTACCCAGGGAGTCGAGCAGGTTGTTCAGGCCGTGCAGGTACGTTTGACGCAAACCACTGTCGGCGGCTTCGTGGCACATGTCCCCGGCGAAGGCCACCACCGGGCAGCTGTCGCCCGGGTTGTCCCGGCTCTCGCGGGACAGGTACGGTTCGACCACGGCGCGATGGGCGGCGTCCTTGCTGTCATGCTCGGCCACCCGCGCTTGCCAGCGTTGCGCGGCCTGTTCAAAGGCCCGGCCACTGGCTTCCTGCGCCAGGGCCTCCCTGGATTCGAAATGCCCGTAGAAACCGCCGTGGGTCAGGCCCGCGGCGGCCATCACATCGACAACACTGATCCCGTGCAGGCCGCGTTCACGAAACAGCCGCGTGGCGGCGTCGACGATGGTCTCGCGGTTGAGGTCGGCTTGTTTGCGGGAAACTCGGGGCATGGGTCACTCTCGGGTCTGCAGGTTGAACATCAGAGGGCGTATTGGGCAATACCGTTGCCGAACGACCAGTTTTCTTTTTTTACTTCCACCAGATTGATGAAAACGTCCTCCAGGCGCACGGCCAGCTCTGCGTTAAGGCTTTCGGCGATGGTTTTGTAGAGGAGCTTTTTCTGCTCGATGGTGCGCCCTTCGCTCATGGTGATCTGGATCACCACCAGTTGGTCCGTGCGGTTGATGCCCAGATAACCGGGATCAAAGATGAAGTGCTGCTCATCGTGTTCGGTCAGGATCTGGAAGTTATCGTTCTCCGGCACACCGATGGTGCTGTGCATGGCGGCGTAGATCAGTTGGCCGATGCGCTTGGCGTGGGTGGGGTCCTGATGTTTTTTGATGTCGACGCGAACCAATGGCATGGGAAGACTCCAGGAGGGATGCAGGTGGGTTAAAAATACATGATGGTAGACCTTTATCAAGTGCGAGCTGCTCTTTGGCGATCAAGTGCCAGTGCCGAAATCTCCGCATTCCCTTGTAGGAGCCGGCTTGCCGGCGAAGGCGGTCTTGAGCCATGCGCCGATTTTTCGGACGCCTTCGCTGGCAAGCCAGCTCCTACAGGTGATTTTATCGTCAACCTGGTACCACCGTTCCTCACCTAAGTCTTTGCTTCTGTTCACTAATCCTCCAGAATCGCGCCCCTGTTTCGGTCAGGGCGCTGCCTGTCGGGTATTCCGACGCGTTCTGACCGGGTGGCAAGTGACCGGAATGTGGAGATCCCACCGGATGAATGATCAGGCCAATAGCGTCAACAAACGCTATGTAGATGTGACACCAGCGACGCTTTCGAGCTGGAATCGCCAAGACACCACCTGGATGCTGGGCCTGTTTGGCACGGCGATTGGTGCCGGAACCCTGTTTTTGCCAATCAACGCAGGCCTGGGCGGTTTCTGGCCGCTGCTGATCCTGGCGTTGCTGGCGTTTCCGATGACGTTCTACGCACACCGCGGGCTGACCCGTTTTGTACTGTCCGGTCGCGAAGGTGCCGACATCACTGAAGTGGTGGAAGAGCATTTCGGCATCAAGGCCGGCGCGCTGATCACCTTGCTGTACTTCTTCGCCATTTTCCCGATCCTGCTGATCTACAGCGTGGCGCTGACCAACACCGTGGGCAGTTTCCTCGAGCATCAACTGCACATTACGCCGCCACCGCGCGCCGTGCTGTCGCTGGTGCTGATCCTCGGCCTGCTGGCGGTGGTGCGTTGCGGCGAACAATTGATCGTCAAGGCCATGAGCCTGATGGTCTATCCGTTCATCGTCGCGCTGCTGTTCCTGGCGGTGTACCTGGTTCCCCACTGGAACGGCGGCATCCTTACCACCGCCAGCAGCGTGCCGGCCCCCTCGGCGTTGTTGCACACCCTGTGGCTGGCGATTCCGGTGATGGTGTTCTCGTTCAACCATTCGCCGATCATCTCGGCGTTCGCCGTGGACCAGAAGCGTCGCTACGGTGAGCACGCCGAGGAGCGCAGCTCGCAGATCCTGTCCCGCGCCCACCTGCTGATGGTGGTGATGGTGCTGTTCTTCGTCTTCAGTTGCGTGCTGACCCTGTCGCCAGCGCAATTGGCTGAAGCCAAGGCGCAGAACCTGTCGATCCTGTCCTACCTGGCCAACCACTTCAGCAATCCGACCATCGCCTTTGCGGCGCCGTTGATTGCCTTCGTGGCCATTTCCAAGTCGTTCCTGGGGCACTACATCGGCGCCAGCGAAGGCCTCAAGGGCTTGATCGTCAAGAGCGGCAAGCGTCCTTCGGCCAAGACCCTGGACCGCATGACCGCCGCGTTCATGCTGGTGGTGTGCTGGATCGTCGCCACGCTGAACCCGAGCATTCTCGGCATGATCGAAACCCTCGGTGGCCCGGTGATCGCGGCGATCCTGTTCTTGATGCCGATGTACGCCATCCGCAAGGTACCGGCGATGGCGCGCTATCGCGGTCAGGCGTCCAACGTCTTCGTGACGGCGGTGGGGCTGGTGGCGATTACCGCGTTGATCTACTCCTTGACCGCGTGATCGACCGGCCTGCTCGCGCAGTGCCGGATTGACAGCTACAGTGGCCGCTGCACGTGATACGTGCAGCGGCTTTTTTTCGCCTGGAGACACCGGATTGTCGAGCGCCCCAAACGCTGATCCCACCGAGCAACCCAATCGCTGGCAGGACCTGTTGGCCGGTTTGTCGATTGCCGGCCTGCTGCTGCCCGAAGCGGTCGCCTACTCCAGCATCGCCGCACTGGCGCCCCAGGCCGGGTTGATCGCCTTGTTCGCCGGCTTGTTGTGTTATGGCCTGTTCGGCACCAGCCGCTTTGCGATTGTCTCGGCCACTTCATCCTCCGCCGCCGTGCTGGCCGCCGCGACCGCCACCCTGGCCAATGGCGATCCCGGGCTTCGCTCGACCCTGGCCATCGGCCTGGTCTTGGTGACCGGGGCGTTTTTCTTGCTGGCGGGTCTGTTCAAGCTCGGCAGCGTGACGTCGTTCATCGCCAAACCGGTGCTGCGCGGTTTTGCCTTTGGCCTGGCGCTGACCATCATCCTCAAACAGGTTGCCAGTGTGGTCGGCGTGCATTTGACCGATGTCAACCTGGTGCGCTTCCTGCCGCAATTGCTGGAACAACTGCCGCAATGGAACTGGGTGGCGGCAGGCGTAGGCACCGTGGCGTTGGCCTTGTTATGGCTGTTTGCGCGGTTTCGGCGCCTGCCAGGTGGTTTGTTGGTGGTGGTGATCGGTATTGCGGCGGGGCAGTGGCTGGATCTGCCGGCCTATGGCGTGAAGCTGATCGGCGTGATCGACCTGAGCCTGGAGGTGCCGAAGTTGCCGGTATTGCCGTTTACCGACTGGCTGCGTCTGGGTGAGTTGGCGTTCGCCATGGTGATGATTCTGTACGCGGAGTCTTATGGCTCGATCAGTGCCTATGCGCTCAAGCACGGTGATCGCGTTACCTCGAACCGCGATCTGCTGGCCCTCGGCGCCTCCAACCTGCTGTCCGGCCTGTTCCACGGCATGCCGGCGGGAGCGGGCTATTCGGCCACGTCGGCGAATGAGGCGGCGGGTGCCACTTCACGCCTGGCCGGTATCGTGGCGGCGCTGGTGGTGCTGGTCATTGTCCTTACAGTGCTGCCTTACATCGCCCTGACCCCGGAACCGATCCTCGCCGCCATCGTCATCCATGCCTTGGGGCGCGGCTTGAGCCTGCTGCCGCTGGGGCGGTATTTCATCTGGCGCCGAGACCGCTTGCTGGTGATCTGTGCCGTCGGCGCGGTGCTGCTGCTGGGGGTGCTGGACGGCTTGCTGGTGGCGGTGGCGATCAGTGTGTTGCTGATGCTCAAGCAAATGTCGGCGGCGGATATCCAGATTCTGGGGCGCATTGATGGTGGTCACGATTTTGTTGACCTGCAGCGCCATCCGACGGCGCAAGCCGTGCCTGGCGTGCTGATTGTACGGCCGGATGAAGCGTTGTTCTTTGCCAACGTCGAACGGATTCTCGGCGCTGCCTTGCGCTTGATTCGGCACTCACAAACGCCGATTCATACGGTGATTCTCAGCCTGGAGGAATCTCCTGACCTGGATGGCACCAGCATCGAAGCCTTGCAGGCGTTTTTCGTACGGGTGCATCAGGAAGACAAGCGCCTGATTCTGGCGCGTCTCAAGGACAGTGCACAAACGGCGTTGGCAGCGTTGCCAGAAGTGGAGGCTAACGGCGTGGTGCTGAGCGGATTGAGCGTGGATGGGGCGGTGCAGCAGGCCCTGAAGGCGGGTGCATAACCTGTGGGAGCGAGCAAGCTCGCTCCCACAGGGGCTGAGGCAGAAGGCATAAAAAAACGCCGCTCATCTCACGATGGGCGGCGTTTTTCATTGCGTTGCAACGTTAGGCTTGAACGACCGGGATATTGGCGTTCGCAGCAGCTTCACGGAACTCGGCGATCTGGTCGAAGGACAGGTAGCGGTAGACATCGGCCGCCATGCTGTCGATCTTGCCAGCATATTCCATGTACTCCTCGACGGTCGGCAGGCGACCCAGGATGGAAGCCACGGACGCCAGCTCAGCCGAAGCCAGGTAGACGTTCGCGCCGTCACCCAGACGGTTCGGGAAGTTACGGGTCGAAGTCGACACAACAGTCGAGTTCGGCTCTACGCGTGCCTGGTTACCCATGCACAGCGAGCAGCCCGGCATTTCCATGCGCGCGCCGGCCTTGCCGTAGATGCCGTAGTAGCCTTCTTCGGTCAGCTGGTGAGCGTCCATCTTGGTCGGCGGCGACAGCCACAGACGGGTTGGCAGCTGACCCTTGACCTGTTCCAGCAGTTTGCCGGCAGCGCGGAAGTGACCGATGTTGGTCATGCACGAACCGATGAACACTTCGTCGATCTTCTCGCCAGCAACGCTGGAGAGCAGGCGAGCGTCGTCCGGGTCGTTCGGCGCGCAGAGCACAGGCTCCTTGATGTCGGCCAGGTCGATCTCGATGACTTCGGCGTATTCAGCGTCTTTGTCCGCTTCCAGCAGCTCAGGGTTGGCCAGCCAGGCTTCCATCGCTTGAGCGCGACGTTCCAGAGTACGTGCATCGCCGTAGCCTTCGCCGATCATCCAGCGCAGCAGGGTGATGTTGGACTGCAGGTATTCAGCGATCGACTCTTTGGACAACTGGATGGTGCAACCGGCAGCCGAACGTTCAGCCGAGGCGTCAGACAGTTCGAACGCTTGCTCTACGGTCAGCTTAGGCAGACCTTCGATCTCCAGGATGCGACCGGAGAAGGCGTTCTTCTTGCCTTTCTTCTCTACGGTCAACAGGCCAGCCTGGATCGCGTAGTAAGGAATGGCGTGAACCAGGTCACGCAGGGTGACGCCTGGCTGCAGTTCGCCTTTGAAGCGAACCAGGATCGACTCAGGCATGTCCAGCGGCATGACGCCGGTGGCAGCGGCGAACGCGACCAGGCCGGAACCGGCCGGGAACGAGATGCCGATCGGGAAGCGGGTGTGGGAGTCACCACCGGTACCGACGGTGTCTGGCAGCAGCATGCGGTTCAGCCACGAGTGGATGATGCCGTCGCCCGGACGCAGGGAAACGCCGCCGCGGGTCATGATGAAGTCAGGCAGGGTGTGGTGGGTGGTCACGTCGATCGGCTTTGGATAAGCCGCGGTGTGGCAGAAGGACTGCATGACCAGATCGGTCGAGAAGCCCAGGCACGCCAGGTCTTTCAGTTCGTCACGGGTCATAGGACCCGTGGTGTCCTGGGAACCCACGGTGGTCATCTTCGGTTCGCAGTAGGTGCCCGGGCGAACGCCGGTCACGCCGCAAGCCTTGCCGACCATTTTCTGCGCCAGGGTGAAACCCTTGGTGCTTTCAGCGGGTGCTTCAGGCTTCTTGAACAGAGTCGAAGGTGGCAGACCCAGCTCGGCGCGAGCCTTCTCGGTCAGGCCACGGCCGATGATCAGCGGGATACGGCCGCCAGCACGGACTTCGTCCAACAGGACCGGGGTCTTCATTTCGAAGGTGGTCAGGACTTCGTCGGTGCCGTGCTTGCAGACTTTGCCAGCATGCGGGTACAGGTCGATCACGTCGCCCATGTGCATGTTGGAAACGTCGAATTCGATTGGCAGTGCGCCGGCGTCTTCCATGGTGTTGTAGAAGATCGGAGCGATTTTGCTGCCGAAGCAGAAACCGCCAGCACGCTTGTTCGGCACGTAAGGAACGTCGTCGCCGAAGAACCACAGTACGGAGTTGGTTGCCGATTTACGCGAAGAACCGGTACCGACCACGTCGCCGACGTAGGCGATCGGGAAGCCGGCGTTGCGCATTTCTTCGATCTGCTTCATCGGCCCGGTGACACCTTGTGCGTCAGGCACGATGCCGTCGCGAGCCATTTTCAGCATGGCCAGGGCGTGCAGCGGGATGTCCGGACGGGACCAGGCATCAGGCGCAGGGGACAGGTCGTCGGTGTTGGTTTCGCCGGTGACCTTGAATACGCGCAGGCTGATCTTGTCGGCCAGGGTCGGGCGCTTCACGAACCACTCGCCGTCAGCCCAGGATTGCATCACGCCCTTGGCGTGAACATTACCGTTCTTGGCTTTTTCAGCGACGTCGTGGAAAGCATCGAACATCAGCAGGGTGTGCTTGAGTTCTTCGGCAGCTACTGGCGCCAGTTCGGCGTCGTCCAGCAGGTTTACCAGAGTCACGATGTTGTAGCCGCCCTGCATGGTGCCGAGCAGTTCAACAGCGCGCTTCTTGTCGATCAGGGGGGATTTGGCTTCGCCTTTGGCGATGGCGGACAGGAAGCCGGCCTTTACATAGGCTGCTTCGTCCACGCCAGGCGGAACGCGATTGGTGATCAGGTCAACGAGGAATGCTTCTTCGCCAGCCGGGGGATTTTTCAGCAGCTCGACCAGGCCTGCAGTTTGTTCGGCGTTTAGCGGCTGGGGAACGATACCCAGTGCTGCGCGCTCTTCGATATGTTTGCGGTAGGCTTCAAGCACAGTTATTACCCTCATCAGTGGTCCCAAATGGGTGTCCGGGACGCTCATCCCGAAATTGCCGTACTCATGCGCTGCATGGCGTTGTGAGCCACTTAGCCAGAATTACCGGCAATTCCTTACAGAAGCTGCTTTCAAAGTTTTACGCCTGCAGAACGGGAGCTGATGAGGGTTGGCGTTGGGCTTTTCCCCGCTGGAAAAACCCCTCGCCAACACCGCTCTGAAGGAACGACTGTGCTCGTGACGCTTTGAAAACAGCTTCTAACGGACATTGGCGCCTAAAAAGGCAGGCTGATTCTACGGCAAAAAAATATTAAAGGTAAGTCAGGTTTTATTGGACTTTGGTGGAGGCGGCCAGCAGGGTGCCATTGACCTTAACCCTTTGACTTTGAGGGGTGATGAATATCGGACAAAGGGCTAACATGCCGGCCTGTTTTGCTTTTTCGCGTTTGCCTACCTATGCCCAATCAGACCATCAAGACGCCGTGCGTCGGCCTTTGCTCCACTGTTTACGGTGACCTGGTGTGCCGTGGCTGCAAGCGTTTCCACCACGAAGTGATCCACTGGAACGGTTACAACGAGGAAGAAAAGCGCGCGGTATGGCTGCGTCTTGAGCAGTTGCTGTCCCAGGTGATGGCCGCCAAGGTGGAAATTTTCGATCCGGCATTGCTGCGAATGCAGCTGGAGCAGCGCAAGATCCGCTTCGTGCCCCATCAGTCGGAATATTGCTGGGCCTACCAGTTGATCGCCCGGGGCGCGCGGGTGATCAATAACCTGGAAGCCTACGGGATGGTGTTGCTGCCGGAGTTTCGCGACTGGAACCTGCCGGAATTGCGCGATGCCATTGATCGGGAATTTTTCCTGCTCTCCGAGGCGCATTACCAGCGCTACATTGCGCCGGGGTTCCTCAAGGATGTTTTTGGCGGCTAAGAGCATCGCCGGCAAGCCGGCTCCTACAATAGCTCGTGTCATTGCGTAGGAGCCGGCTTGCCGGCGATGGCGATCTTCCGGGCGCCGCCGGCCTCAATGCTTGCCGGCAATCTCGTCAAGATGATCCTCGATCTCCTGCGGCTTGAGCACCAATACGTCACTTTCAACCGCATCGAGCACCACTTCGGCCGTATTGCCGATCAAGGTCCCGGACAATCCGCTACGCGCCACGGTGCCGATGACCGTCACGGCCGCCTGCAGCTTGTGCACCATGAACGGAATCAGCACATCCGCCGGGCCTTCCTCGATGTGCAGGTGATCATCGTCGATGTCGAACTCAGCCTGGAACGACTTGCATTGCTCGCGGTAGCGCGCCTGGATGGTTTCGCTGAGTTGAAAGGTCGGGTCGGCCGACGACAGCATCGGCGACGGGTGGGCGCTGATCACGTGCAAGTGCGCCTTGGCCAGGGTGGCGATGTCAAAGCCATGATCAATGATGGTGTCGTGCAGGTGGCTGTGTTCGGGGTCGGTGTTGCCGACGTCTACGGCGGCCAGGATCACTTTGTCTTTCCATGAGCCGGCGGTTTTCACCAGCAGTACCGGGGAAGGGCATTGGCGTAGCAATTTCCAGTCCTCGGGTGTCAGCAGGGCCTTTTTCAGCGCGCTGTCGGGAAAGTGCTGCTTGATCACCAGTCCGCAGCCTTCGGCTTGCTGCACATCGATGATGGTTTGATGCAGGCTCTGATTCCAGGCCTGCTCAGTGGTGACGTTGTAACCGTCTTGCAGTAAAGCGGCCTTGAGCACACCCAACATGCCACTGTGATCATGTTTCGGATCGCACACCAGCAAATGCAACTGTGCCTGGGTCACACCGGCGATCAGCTTCGCCCGTTTGAGCGCCAGGCTTTCGGAGTGTTCGGGGTCGATGACCACCAGAATGCTGCGTACGGCTTGCATGATCGGGATCTCCTGAAAATAAAAAGGCACGGCGTTGCACAACTATAGTTGCTGCCTGCGAATCGGGGACTTGATGCATATCAACGGTTGGCGACTGGTGGTCTGCGGGCAGGCCGGTATAATCGGCGCCCTTCGTTTTGAACCTATTTTTCCGTGAGCCCCATGATCCTTCCCGAAATTCACGAGTTCCTTGGCTGCCGCACCCCCGACGGCTGGATCCAGGCCGCGCTGGCCGATCAGGAAACCCTGCTGATCGACCACAAGAACTGCGAATTCAAGGCCGCCAGCACCGCGTTGAGCCTGATCGCCAAGTATCACTCTCACGTCGATCTGATCAACATGATGTCGCGCCTGGCCCGGGAAGAACTGGTGCACCACGAACAGGTCATGCGCCTGATGAAACGCCGCAAGATCGAATTGCGCCAGCTGTCTGCGGGGCGTTATGCCTCGGGGTTGCGCAAGGTGGTGCGCAGTCACGAGCCGGTGAAACTGGTGGATACGTTGGTGGTGGGGGCGTTCATCGAGGCCCGCAGTTGCGAGCGTTTCGAAGCGCTGGTGCCACATCTGGACGAAGAGCTGGGCAAGTTCTATTTCGGCTTGCTCAAGAGCGAGGCCCGGCATTTCCAGGGGTACCTGAAGCTGGCCTATCAGTACGGCGACGCCAAAGACATCGCTCAGGTGATCGACAAGGTCCGCGCCGCCGAGCAGGAACTGATCGAATCCCCGGATGTGGAATTTCGCTTCCACAGCGGTGTACCCGCCGCTGCATAACCTTTGTGCGAGCGAGCCTGCTCGCGAAGAACTCAAGCGCGACGCGTGCATTCAGACAGAACGCGTTATCGTTGACGACCATCGCGAGCGGGCGCGCTCCTACAGGGTTATCTGCAAAGAAACCGGCCAGTTGGCCGGTTTTTTGTCAGGCGTTCAGCGTTAGAAATCCCAGGTAGTGGTCAGCATCACGTTGCGTGGTTCGCCGTAATAGGTGGTTTCGAAGTTGCCCAGGCCCGTGAGGTAGCGTTTGTCGAAGACGTTGTTGGCGTTGACGGTGAAGCTCAGGTTCTCGTTGAACTGGTAGCGGCTCATCAGATCGACGAGGGTGTAGCCGCCTTGCTTGATGCGGGTGTAGTCGCCCACGGTCGGGCTGTAGATCTTGCCGTAGAACGCGCTCTGCCAGCTGATGCCGCCACCGATGGTCACTTTATCCAGTGCGCCGGGCAGGCGGTAGGTGGTGAACGTACGGACGACGTGTTCCGGTTTGCTGGTGGACAGCGGGAAGCCATAGACGCGCTGTTCGTCGGCATCACGTGTGCGGGCGTAGGTGTAGCCGGCCGACAGGTTCCAGCCATCGGCCAACTCTCCGGCCAGTTCCAGTTCCACCCCTTTGGTGGTCGCGCCGTCGATGGCTTTGTAGATACCTTCGTTGGTGACCGCGTCGGTGCCGATCGATTCGGCGAGGTTGTCTTGCTCGATGCGGAAGAACGCCAGGCTGGCGTTCAGTCGCCCGTCGAAGTAAGCGGCTTTCAGGCCGGCTTCGTAGCTGTCGCCTTCGACCGGTGCCAGGGTCGAACCGTTGATGTCCTTGTAGGTTTGCGGCTGGTAGATGCTGGTGTAACTGGCGTAGGCCGAGTAGGTGTCGTCCAGGTCATAAACCACACCGGCATACGGCGTGACCACGCCATGTTCCTTGTAGCTGGCATGGGTGTCATCGAGGCCGGCACCCGGATAGTACGAATAGTCTTCGTTGTACTTGTAGGTGCTCAAGCGGCTGCCAAGGATGATCGACAGGTCGTCGGTCGCATGCAGGCGCGTGGCCAGGTAGATGCCATTCTGGCTTTGGGTGCGTTCGTACTTGCCGTTTTTCGGGAAGTTCTGTTCTGGCAGATCACCGTTCCAGTCGTAGATGCTCCCCGGGACCATTGCGAAGGCACTGGTGTCGAAGGTCGCGCCGGTCTGGCGCGAGTGTGAAGCCATGAAACCGGCCACCAGTTCGTGCTCGCGGCCACCCAGTGAGAAGGGACCGGTGACGTTCACGTCAGCGGTGTTTTGTACGCGATGACCTTCCCAACGCCCCCAGTACAGGAACATGCCTTCACCGGTGGCGCGGTCCGGATTGCCGCCGCTGGCCGAGGCCAGGCGAGTGTCGTGATCGGTGGTTTTCTGGTCGACCGTGGCCTTGAACTTCCAGTCGTTGGCCAGGGCCTGCTCCAGGGAGGCGAAGTAGGTGATGTCGTCGAAGTCTCGTCGGCTCCAGTCGGCACCCGGGTTGAAGTGACGCGGGAAGTCGGTACGGCCGCCGTCCGAGAAGTACACCGGGTTGCCGGTCCAGGACGAGCCTCGCGGGGTGGCGCTTGATTTGTCGGCGCCGAACGTCAGCAGGGTGTCGGGTGTCAGGTCGGCTTCGAGGATGCCGTAGAACAAGTCTTTTTTCTGGCTGTAATGATCCTGGTAGGAGTTCTTGTCGGAATAGGCGCCGACGAAGCGGCCACGCACGCTGCCGGAATCATTCAGCGAACCGGAAATATCGCCGACGCTGCGATACGCGTCCCACGAACCGACGGTGCCGCTGATCGACGCCTTGAAGTCCTTGGTCGGCTTCTTGCGGATCAGGTTAACGGTAGCGGACGGGTCGCCCGAACCGGTCATCAGGCCGGTCGCCCCCTTGACGATCTCGATGCGGTCCAGGCTAGACGCATCGTCGCCGTTGGCAGGGTTTTCACCGTAAACACCGTCATACGGGATGTTGATGCCGTCGTACTGGAAGTTGGTGATGGCAAAACCGCGGGCGGAAAACTCGGTGCGGTCACTGTCGTACTTCTGCGTGGAAATGCCGGGGGTGTTGCGTAGCGCGTCGCCGACGCTCTGCGCACCGCGGTCGTCCATTTGCTGACGGGTGATGACGGTCACCGATTGCGGCGTTTCGCGGATCGACAGGGGCAGGCCAGTGGCCGAAGAGGTGGAACCCGTGGTGTACGAGTGGGTGCCTTCGGTGGTGGCGCCCAGTGCCTGGCCTGAAATGGTCGTTGCGCCCAGTTGCAGTACGCCGTCGTCCTTGACCGGTTTCTTTTCGGCATCGGTTTCAGCGGCGTGGGCGGCGAGGCTCAGCAGGGCGGCAGGCAGGGCCAGCGCCAGAGGGCACAAGGCAAAACGGAAACGGGCGACAAGCTGGTGCGACATGGGGATCCCTTTGCATCGAATCGATCGGTAGTTGAAGTGCTTCTGAGGGGTTAACCGAACGAAAAACGCAAAGGGGAACCGTTGTGCGAAAAATAATGAAAATTATTCTCAGCGCCTTAATCCGAGCCGCTCATGCCACTGGGCGATGGACTCTTCGGGGTACAGATCGAACCGCTGATCCCCGGGCTGCACCTCGACCTCTACCCACGGCGCTTTCGAGCCGAGCATCAGGTGCGTGTGCTCCGGTGGTACCGGCAGCGGCGTGTCGATGGCCGAGGCGAAGGGGTGAACCAACTCCGGCCATTCGGGGCTGAACAGCCACAGGCCCGAGCCACATACCGAGCAGAAATGCCGCTCGGCGGTGCTGCTGTGGGCGCGCTTGTCACCTTCTTCCTTGAGTCGCGCATGATAGATCGCGATGTGCTTGCGCCCGCGTACCTTGAGGCTGGCGGCATCGCCCCCGAGGTTGATCGCATAGCCGCCGCCACCCTGGGTCTTGCGACAGATCGAACAGTAGCAACGCTGGTAAGGGTAGGGGTGGGCGCAGGTCAGGCTGAACGACACCGCGCCACAATGGCAGGAACCTTCGAGTTGCATGAGAGCCTCCGGCTGTCTTGGACGTACCCGGGACAGCCTAGACCGTCGCCGCTATTGGACAGGCACCAGAATCGCGTCGCCGGTAGCCACCAGTTTCAGTTGATCGCCGGTTTGCGCGAACAACTCGGCGCGGGCGAATACCTGCTTCTTGCCGGCCTTCACCACGCGCCCCCGGGCGATGAACACTTCGCCCACCGCAGGCGCAAGGCAATTGACCGCGAAGTGCGAGGCCAACACGTTGCCAGCGACCGTCCCGGCGGCAAAACCGCAGGCGGTATCGAGCATCGCGCCAATCAGGCCGGCATGCAGGAAGCCGGCGTATTGCGCCATGTCGGCTTCGCGAAAAGCCAGGGTGAGTTCGGCTTCGCCGCTGTCGGCGTGGGTCACTTCGAAGCCGGCCCAGCGGTTGAAAGCCGAGGTCGAGTTGATCTGTTTGAGTGTGTTGAGCATGGCGAATCCCTCCGGTTGAGCGTTCAACATGCGCCGGGTTTTGAGGCGTGTCATCGTTGATCAGTCAGCGTGATAGCCCGTTGGATGGGTGGTGAATGGACTGACCCCATCGCGAGCAAGCTCGCTCCCACAGGATTTGTGGTCGAACATAAGACTGTGTTCACCACGGTCCCCTGTGGGAGCTGGCTGCGATGAACGATAACGCGGTCCCACTGGACGCCCGCCAAAGGCCAAGTCAGCATGGCCCTCTAAAAAACCGGGATCAAAACCCAATGCGACGACTACCTTCCCTGGCGGCCCTGCGAACCTTCGAATGCGCCGCCCGCCATGCCCATTTCGGCCGGGCGGCGGCAGAGCTGTGTGTCACCGACAGCGCGGTCAGCCACCAGATTCGCCAACTCGAAGAGCAGCTCGGTGTGTCGCTGTTTGTGCGTGAAGGTCGGCAGATTCGCCCGACCCTGGCGGCCGGGCGCCTGATGCAGAGCTTGCAGCAGGCGTTCGAATTGATCGGCGATGCCTGCGATGAACTGCGCGACCCTTCATCCCTTGCGGTATTGCGTCTGGCGGTCACCGCCGAGCTGGCGCAAAAGTGGCTGATGAGCCGGCTCACGGATTTCTATGCGCGCTATCCGCACATCACCTTGCATCTGTACGAACAACCGATCGACGCCACGGCGCCGGGGGAAGACATCGACCTGGCGATCACCTACGGCACCGGCCCGGTGGACAGCACGGCGTATTTCGTCAGGCCTCTGCCGGCGTTGCAGTTCTTCCCGGTGTGCAGTCCTGGCTTATTCAACCAGGGCACGCTGAAAACCCCGAAGGACCTGGTTCGCCATTGCCTGCTGCACGACGACCAGGACGGCAAGACCTGGACCGCGTGGCTCACCAGCCATGCCGGCGACCAGCGTCCCGACCGGCAGCTGTATTTCGCCCACGCCGGGCTGGCACTGGAGGCCGCTGCCCAAGGGCAGGGCGTGGCCATGGGCGACAACCTCACGGCTCAGGAAGATTTGCTCAGCGGTCGCCTGGTCCGCCCGTTTACCTCGAGCATGACCGCACTGGGCCAATACGCGCTGGTGTGCGAACGGGTGCGGCTGGAGCGTCCGGCGGTGGCGCAGATGCTGGAATGGTTCAACGATCAGCTGCTCGATTGATGAGTTAGATTCAAGTATTCCGAAATAATCATCGTTGGCGGGCCAGTCGCCAACGCCTTTAGCCTGTGGTCATTCCAATCCCTGCTGAAGAGGTTTGACCATGGCCCGTTTGCTCGACACCACTCCCAAACAGGACGGTTTCCGTCTGCCAGGCGAGTTCGAAACCAAATCCGGTTGCTGGCTCGGCTGGCCGGAACGCACTGACGTCTGGCGCAACGGTGCCAAGCCTGCGCAGAAAGTCTGGGTGCAGATCGTAACGGCCATTTCCATGAGCGAACCGGTCACCGTCTGCGCCTCGGCGGCACAGTTCGCCACCGCGCGCCGGCAGTTGCCGCCGCAAGTGCGCGTGGTGGAAATGACCTGCAACGACACCTGGTTCCGCGACAGCGGCCCGTGTTTTGTGGTCAACGATCAGAGCGGCGAAGTGCGCGGCGTCGACTTTGAATTCAATGCCTATGGCGGTCTCGATGGCGGCCTGTACTACCCGTGGGACAAGGACGACCAGATCGCGAGCAAGATTCTCGAAATCGAACGTTTCGACCGCTATCGCGCGCCGTTGATCGCAGAACTGGGCGGCATCCAGAGCGACGGCCAGGGCAGCATCCTCACCACCGAGCAATGCCTGCTCAACCGCAACCGCAACCAGCATTTGGGCAAGGACGAAGTGACCCGCCGCCTGACCGATTACCTCGGCGCCGAGCAGGTGATCTGGCTGCCACGGGGCTGCAAGTTTGACGAAACCGACGGCCACGTCGACGACCTCGCGTGCTTCGTGCGCCCCGGTGAAGTGGTGCTGCAATGGACCGACAACCGCGACGACCCGCAGTGGGAAATCTATCAGGAGGCCTACGACATCCTGCGCAGCACGCGCGACAGCCGTGGCCGCGAGTTGATCGTGCACAAGCTGCCGCAACCGGATGTGCTGGAATGGACCGCCGAAGAAGCCGAAGGCCTGGATCAGCAGGACAGCACCCATACCCGCCAGGCCGGGACGAAAATCTGTGCGTCGTACATCAACTACTACGCCGGCAACAGCTCGATCGTGGTGCCGCTGTTCGGTGATCGCAACGACAAGGTGGCGCTGGCGACCCTGGCCGAGCTGTTCCCGAAACACAGCATCGTCGGCATCGAAAACTCCCGGGAAATCCTTCTCGGCGGCGGCAACGTCGCGTGCATCACCATGCCTCAGTACGCCGGCAAAGGAGTTTAAGTATGGGCCTGCACAAACTGACTCAAGCAATACTGCTGGTGCTTGCACCCCTGTGTGTGCAGGCCGCCGATACCGCCAAGCCGGTGGTCAACCTGTACATCTGGGGCGAATACCTGGCCCCGGATACCCTAAAGAACTTCGAGGAAAAAACCGGCATCCATGTGGTGGCCGACCACTTCGATTCCCTGGAAACCGTCGAGACCAAGCTGCTCACCGGTCGCAGTGGCTACGACCTGGTACTGACGGCAGGGCAGCACCTGTCGCGCGCCATCGAGAGTGGCGCGGTGCAGACGGTGGACAAACAACAGCTGCCGCACTTTGCCGGGGTCGGCGAGGAGTTTCGCCAGCACATGGCGGTGTTCGATCCGGGCAATCGTTATGCCGGGATCTACGCCTGGGGCACTACGGGCGTGGGTTATCAGGAGGAAGCCGTCAAGCAGCGCCTGCCCGACGCGCCGACTGACAGTTGGGCGATGTTGTTCGATCCGGCCGTGGTCTCGAAATTCGCCGATTGCGGGGTCAGCCTGCTCAACGATCCCAACGAAGTGTTCGCAGCGGTCATGAAATACATGGGCCTGGACATCAACCGCCAAAGCCTCGATGACCTGAAACTGGCCGAGCAGCAACTGGCAAAGATCCGGCCGTACATTCGCTACTTTGACAACGACCTGAACATCAGCGACCTGGCCAACGGCAACACCTGCGTGGCGATGTCGTGGAACGGTAACGTGGGCATCGCGGCAGGCCAGGCCGAGGCAGCAGGCAAGCCGTATTCGCTGAAATACCGGATTCCGAAGGAGGGTACGTTGATCTGGTTCGATGCCATGGTCATTCCCAAGGATGCGCCACACCCGAAGGCCGGCCTGGCATTGATGGACTACCTGATGACCCCGGAAGTGATCGCGCCGATCACCGATACCATCCATTACGCCAATGCGATCACGGCGGCGGATGGTTTGATCGACCCGGTGATTCGCAATGATCCGGGGACGTATCCGCCGGCCGCGGTCAAGGCTTCGCTGTACAGCAAGAATGACAATGGCAAGGCGTTCAACCGGGCGTTGGTTCGGGCCTTCAGTCGGTTGAAGTCGGGGTTGTAGCAGGCCTTGGGTTTGTGTTGTTGGTAAGACGCCATCGCTGGCTTGTCGGGTCGCCGCATCGCAGCGATGAACGATAATGCGGTCTATTTGTTGGGCACCCGCCACAAATACCAGGAAGCCACCGTCCGGTAAGGGCTCCACCGCAACCCGATCTCGATCATCTGCTTGCGCGTCGGCTGCACTTCCAGCCCCTTGAGCCGTCGATAACCCTCGCGCACACCAAAGTCATCGGCCGGCAGGATGTCCGGGCGCTCCAGGCTGTAGATCAGCAGCATCTCCACGGTCCAGCGGCCCACGCCGCGTAACGTGATCAGACGCTCGATCAGCGCTTCATCATCCATGGCCAGCGCCGTGGCGTAATCCGGCACCACGCCGTCCAGTGATGCCTGGGCGATACCCTGAATGGTCGCGATCTTGCTCGCGGAAAACCCGCAACTGCGCAACCTGTCGAAATCTGTGGCGACGATCTGTTCAGGCCTGGGAAACGAACCCGAACCGAACAGCGCCAGCAGCCGGCCGACGATCGCATCGCCGGCCTTGGCGTGCAGTTGCTGATAGGCGATCGCCCGCACCAGCGACTCATACGGGTCACGGGCCGCATGCGGCTGGTGCAGGCACGGACCGGTGGCGTCTATGTGGCGGCGCCAGTCGTCATCGATGGCGGCCAGGAATTCAGTGGCCGCCCGATAGCCGTCGGTCATGGGCTCAGGCTTTCCCGGACGGTTTCAACAGGGCGTTCACTTCGCCATAGGTGAAAGCCTTCAAGTTGTGGGTGTCGAGCTTGCCGGTTTGCAGAAAGCTTTTGGCCACGCCGGCCATGGCGCCGTAGAGGAATTCGGCGATGCCCGAACCAGCGGTCAGGCGGCGCACGCCAAGTGCCTCAAGCGCTTCGGGCGAAGGCAGACCCGGGAACCCGAGCACATTCAGCGGCAGCGAGGTGCCGTGGCACAGCGCCTTGATCTCGTACTCGGCGGTAACGCCGGCTGCGAACAGGCCATTGGCCCCGGCCGCCTGATACAGCGCGGCGCGCCTGAGGGTTTCGGCGACGCGATCTTCGGCAGGCACCAGGCCCCGCAGGTAAACATCGGTGCGTGCATTGATAAACAGGTTCACGTTACGGCGGTCGGCCACCTGGCGCGCGGTTTCAATCTTGCGGATCAGCAACTCCGGCGGCGAGGAGCCGTCCTCGATATTGATCCCGACGGCACCGGCGGCGATCACCGCATCAACCACCTGTGCCACCCGGTCCAGGTCATCGGAATAACCGGCCTCGATGTCCACGGTCAGCGGCACCGAAATGACCCGGGCAATCGACTCGACCGTCGAGACCAATCGCTCAAGGGGCAAGGCGTTGCCATCCGGGTAGCCATGCACCCAGGCCACGGCCGCGCTGCTGGTGGCCACGGCCTTGTTGCCCAGTTGCTCCACCAGGCGCGCCCCGGCGGCGTCGGCGACGTTGGTGAGGATCAGCAAACCCTCGCGGTGCAGTTGGTGCAGTTGATTGTCGAGCCTGTCCATCGAGCTTCCGTCCTTCTGAAAAAAAGTGGGGATCAGAACGCCAGCTGCTCCGTGATCTGCACCGCCGCGTTCTCCAGCCTGAGCAGAAACGCTTTGCGCGGCTGGCCTCCAGCGTAGCCGGTCAACGAGCCGTCGGCGCCGATCACCCGGTGGCAGGGCACGACAATCGATAAGCGGTTATGCCCGTTGGCCAGGCCCACCGCGCGGCTGGCACCGGGCTTGCCCAACGTCGCCGCAATCGCGCCGTAGGTGGTGGTCCGGCCGTAAGGGATCTTCGCCAGTTCGGCCCAGACCCGGCGCGAGAACTCGCTACCGGGCATGTGCAGGGCAACGCTGAACTCAGTGAGGGTGCCGGCGAAATACGCGGACAACTGCGCTTCGATCTGTTGCAGATGCAAGTTATGCCCCGGTGCCACGGCATAACCGAAACGGTTTTGCAGCGCTTGAACTTCCGGGTTCAGCGATGCCTGATCGAGAAACTCGAGCAACACCAGCCCACGGCGTTCAGCCATGGCAATCATCGGCCCCAGCGGTGTGGTCAGGCGCGTGAACAGCAAGGGCTCGCTGTTGGCGGCGCGGCCCGGGGTGATGTGAAACGATTTCTGGAAAGCATCGCGGAAACCGCTCAGGGACTCGTAGCCAGAATCGAAAGCAGCGTCGTCGATGGAGTCGCCCTGTTTGATTCCGCCCAACGCCATGCCCAGGCGCCGGGCGCGCAGCCAGGCGTGGAAGGTCATGCCAAAGTGCTGCTTGAACCAGCGGCGCAGTTTCAGCGGCTCGATGCCTTCGGCCAGTAGCTGGGCGTCGGTCCAGCGCTGCTCCGGGTCGGCGTCTACCAACGTGAACAGTGTCTGCACCCAGGCCGGCGCGCTGGCGGCGGTGTCCAGCGGTTTGCAGCGCAGGCAGCTGCGGTAGCCCGCCGCCAGGCATTGTTCGGCGTTGGCAAAGAACTCGACGTTCGCAGGCTTCGGGCTGCGGGCGGTGCAGCCGGGGCGGCAGAAAATGCCTGTGGTCTTGACCGCCGTGAAAAACACCCCCTCGTAGGAGGTGTCTCGCTCGAGCATGGCGCGAACCAGCTCGGCATGGGGCGGAAGCAGCGTTTTATGTAGGTTCATGGGCGCAGCATAGATCGCGTCATGGGTGGCATCCACCGGAAAATCGACAGCGAATTCCGCTCCTTTGAACACTGCGGGTCAATGTGGGAGCGAGCCTGCTCGCGATGGCGGTGTATCAGGCAGCATCAATGTTGAATGTGAGACAGCTATCGCGAGCAAGCTGGCTCCCACAGGGGAAAAATATCTACTTCAGGCTCGACGCGCCATCAGCAACACCGAAGCCGCCGCCGACAACAACCCGGCGCAGCAGCGGTTGAAGATTCGCTTGCCCGACGGCCTGGCGAACCAGCGGCGCATGTGCAGGCCCATGTAGGCGTAAGCGCCGATGGCGATCCATTCAAGCACGAGAAACAGCGCGCCCAACACCACGAATTGCGGTGCAATGGCATGGGTCGAGTCGACGAATTGTGGCAGGAACGCGGTGAAAATCAGGATGGCCTTCGGGTTGCCGGCTGCCACCAGGAACTCCTGTCGGGCCAGTGCCAGCGTCCCGACGGGCGTGCTGCTGACCACGTTTTCGACGCCAGGATCGGCGCGCCACAGTTGCCAGGCGAGGTAGAACAGATACGCCGCGCCGAGGAGCTTGATGGCATAGAACAGCAGCTCGGAGGTTTGCAGTACCACCGCCAACCCCGCCGAGGCCAGGGCAATCATCCCGGCGAACGCCAGCAGCCGGCCGATGCCGGCCACACACGCGGTGCGGTAGCCATAGCGGGTCGAATTACTGACCGACAGCAGGTTGTTGGGGCCGGGTGCCATGTTGAGGGCGAAGCAGGCCGGCAGAAACAGGGTGAGGGTGGCGAGGTCCATGATGGGCTCCGGAAGCAAGAGCGCTATTTTTATCACAGCTCACGGGTGGCCAGACCCATACAGTCATGGGTCTAAACCACCGTACCAGGGATTATTTGGCGAACTTTTTCGCCCCGGCGACGCAGAGGATCACGGCAACGGTGACACCCAGCATGCCGACACTGACGTGCTCATGCAGCAGGGTGGCAGCCAGGGTCAGCCCGAAGAATGGCTGAAGCAGCTGCAATTGCCCAACGGCGGCGATCCCCCCTTGGGCCAACCCGCGATACCAGAACACGAACCCGATCAGCATGCTGAACAGCGAGACGTAAGCCAGGCTGAACCAGGCTGGCGTGCTGATGCCGCTGAACGAAACGGGCATGCGTATCCAGCTGAGCACCGCCACAACCGGTAGCGACAATACCAGCGCCCAGGAAATTACCTGCCAGCCACCGAGGGTGCGCGACAACTTCGCGCCTTCGGCATAACCCAGGCCACAGGCGAGGATGGCCAACAGCATCAGGATGTCGCCTTGCGGGGAGGCGGTCAGCCCTTGGGACAGGGCAAACCCGACCACCAGCAGACTGCCCAGCACCGAGAAAACCCAGAACGCCGCCCGTGGTCGCTCGCCGCCACGCAGGACGCCAAACACCGCCGTCGCCAGGGGCAACAGGCCGACGAAGACAATGGAGTGCGCGGACGTCACGTATTGCAGCGCCAGTGCGGTCAGCAGGGGAAAGCCGATGACCACGCCCAGGGCGACGATGGCCAGCGGTATCAGTTGCTGGCGCGCCGGACGTTTTTCCTTGAACAGCCACAGCAGGCACAGCGCCAGGACCGCAGCGATGGTCGCGCGTGCAACCGTCAGGAACACCGGATCAAACTCCAGCACCGCCACCCGTGTCGCCGGCAGCGAGCCGCTGAAAATCACTACGCCGATCAGGCCGTTGATCCAGCCGCTGCTACTGTTTTCCAGCGTCCGGCGTTGCAGGTTCGAGGTCCGTTCCATTTGGCTCACGCTCATTGTCTGATTGCACGAAACTCATCGTATGAGCGACTATCGATACAATCAAAAAATTGTCATGGATACATCTCGACATGCCTCGATCCCGCTACAAAACCCTGGTGGACGCCTTTGCCGCCGATATCCGTGCCGGGCGGTTGCCGCCCGGCACGCGCCTGCCGACTCATCGGCAACTGGCCACTGAGCATGGTTTGGCACTGGTCACCGCCAGCCGGGTGTATGCCGAGCTGGAAGGCATGGGCCTGGTCAGCGGCGAAACCGGGCGTGGCACCTTTGTCAGGGAGACCTCGCTGCCGCCGGGTCAGGGCATCTCGCAGCACGTGGTGGCGGCAGGGATGCTTGACCTGAATTTCAATTACCCGTCATTGCCCGGTCAGGCTGACCTGTTGCGCAATGCCTTGCGTCAGCTGGCGTTGTCCGGTGACCTGGAGTCCCTCCTGCGTTATCAGCCCCACGCGGGGCGCCAGCATGAGCGAGCAGCGGTCGCGCGCCATCTGCTTGAACGCGGGCTGAAGGTGCCGGCCGAGCAGGTGTTGATCGTCAGCGGTGCCCAACATGGCCTGGCGGTGGCGATGATGACGCTGCTCAAGCCCGGCGATGTGATCGCCGCTGATGCGTTGACCTATCCCGGTTTCAAGACGCTGGCCGAAACCCTGCACCTGGAAGTCCTGCCCATTCCGGTCACGGACACCGGGCCGGATCTGCCTGCCCTGGAGAAACTCTGCCGCAGCCGATCAGTGCGGGCCGTCTACTCCATGCCGACCTTGCACAACCCCTTGGGCTGGGTGATGGACACCGCTCAGCGCGAGCAACTGGTGGCGATAGCGCGCCGTCATGACCTGACGATTATCGAGGACGCCGCCTACGCGTTTCTGGCGGAAAACGTACCGCCACCGCTGGCGGAGATGGCGCCTGAGAGAACGGTGTATGTGTCCGGCCTGTCGAAGAATGTCGCCACCGGGCTGCGCGTCGGCTTCATCGCCGCGCCAGCGCAATGGATCGCCGCCTTCGAGCGCACCATCATGGCGACCACCTGGAACACCCCCGGCGTGATGACCGCCATCGCCACCGCCTGGCTCGACGATGGGACCGTCAGCCAACTGGAGTCGCAAAAACGCGCGGACGCCCAGGCCAGGCAAGCTCTGGCACGCGAGGTGCTAGCGGGGCTCAGGACCATCAGTCACCCCAATTCCTACTTCATCTGGTTGCCGTTGGCGGAAGACGCCCGGGCCGACCAGATTGCCATGGCGTTGATGCGCGAGCAGGTGTCGGTGTCGCCGGCCGAGCCTTTTGCGATTTCTGCCCATGTGCCCCACGCGATACGCCTGGCGTTGGGCTCGGTGGACATGGACTCGTTGCGCATTGCATTGACCAAAGTGAAAAGCGTCGTGGGTTATTTCTCATAGCAATGCAGTGCAGGGCAGTTTTCTTCAATACGCGAGCCGCTCGGCTCATTACCTTGAGGGCCTTGTTCAATTCGATGGAAGAAGGTGTGCAATGAGTCTGATGATATCCATGGCGGCGTTTGCGCTGGTCGCTTCCATCACGCCGGGGCCGGTGAATATCGTGGCGTTGAGCTCCGGGGCGCGCTTTGGTTTCAGGGCCAGCCAGCGTCACGTGGCCGGGGCCACGCTGGGGTTTGTCTTGCTGCTGGTGCTGATGGGATTGGGCCTGCATGAGTTGTTGCAGCGCTGGCCGGCACTGACACAGGTGGTGCAATGGGCGGGTGTCGCCTTTCTGTTGTACATGGCGTTCAAGCTGGCGGCTGACAATGGGCAGGTGCAAGCCAATGATTCGGCGCAAGCCCCGTCGATGCTGTATGGCGCGATCATGCAATGGCTCAACCCTAAGGCCTGGCTGGCCTGCGTGGCCGGCATGGGCGCGTTTGTCGCCGATGGCGAGGCGCGGCTGGTCTGGCAGTTTGCCGCGATTTATCTGGTGATCTGTTATGTGTCGGTCGGGTGCTGGGCGTATGCGGGGACGTTTTTGCGTGGTTTTTTGAACAACCCGGCGGGGATGCGGTTGTTCAACCGCGCCATGGCATTGTTGCTGGTGGTGAGTGCGGTGTATCTGTTGTTGCCGTAACGGCAGTCACTAGAGATTCTGTGGCGAGGGGGCTTGCCCCCGTTCGGCGGCGAAGCCGTCGTAAAACCTGAATGCAAAGTATGCCTGAAAGAGCGCCGGGGGCCGCTTCGCAGCCCAACGGGGGCAAGCCCCCTCGCCACAGACTCAACCAAGCCACAGACTCAACCAAGCCACAGATCTAACCAAGCCACAGATTCAGCCAACATCACAGGCTCACCCCCGATACTGCCCCGGCGTCGCCGCCAAATGCTGTTTAAACGCCCGTTGAAAATGCGCCTGATCGGCGAACCCCGCTTCCAGTGCCACGTCTGCAATCAGCTTACCGCTGCGCAATTGATCCTGGGCGAACTGGATGCGCCGGTTCACCAGGAACGCGTGGGGTGTCATGCCGTAATGCTGTTTGAAAGCGCGGATCAGGTAGGACGGTGACAATTGCGCGGCCTCGCAAATGTCTTCGAGCTTGAGGGTTTGGGTGCAGTGGTCGCGGATGTAATCGGCGGCACGCTCGAGCTTGAAGTTGGGCTCGCGCAGCGGTGGCTCGATCGGGTTCAAGCGCTGCTGCAGATCAGTGAAAAACTCCACGGCCACGCTGTGTTTGCGAAGTACATCCTGCTGCGGATCGACCAACACCTCATACAAGCCCGCCAGGCCGGCAAACAGGCTGGCGTCCCGCGTATGGGTCACCGAGAAACGGCGAAACGCCGCGTCATCGCTGAACCCGAGCTGATGCTGCAAATCGGTCAGCCACGGCGTATCGACGTACAGCATCAGGTACGACCAGGGTTGGTCTTCGATCGGGTTGCAGGCGTGGACGTCGCCGGGGTTCATCAGCACGACCGTGCCGACGCTGACCTCGAATGCTGACTGCTCATGGAGATAGGTGCTGCGTCCGGCGGTGATCGCACCGATGGAAAAGTGCTCGTGGGCGTGCCGGGTGTAGCAGACTTCGCGCCCGTCGGCGATTGCGCGGGCTTCGATGAAGGGCAAGGCGTCATCGCGCCAGAAGCGCGGGGCCTGGTCGGCGTTTTTGGCAACGGCGTGCTTCATGCTCATTCCTCGGCAGGTCAGCGCCCGAGTGTATTAGCTCTCGCCGTCAAAGGCGCGCTGCAACGTCGCGATATCGAGTTTTTTCATCTGCATCATCGCCTGCATCGCCCGTTGGGACTTTTTCGTGTCGGGGTCCTTGATCATGTCCATCATGGCAACGGGGACGATCTGCCACGACAAGCCGAACTTGTCCCTGAGCCAGCCGCATTGCTGAGCCTCGGGCGCGCCACCGGCCGACAGGTTGCCCCAGTAATGGTCGACTTCTTCCTGGCTCAGGCAATTGACCTGAAACGAAACCGCTTCACTGAACGTGAACATCGGCCCGCCGTTGAGACCGGTGAAACTCTGCCCATCGAGTTCGAAGCTGACAGTCATGACCGAGCCTTCCGGCCGGCCATGGAACTCGAAACCGGCGTGGCCGTAATGGGTGATGGCCGTGATTTTCGAATGATCGAAGATCGAGCAATAGAATTTCGCCGCCTCTTCGGCCTGATTGTCGAACCACAGGCAGGGCGTGAGTTTTTGTACGCGTTGCATGGCGGGCACTCCTCGGCAGGTTATGCATGCAGGATTACAGCGTAGCCAGCCTGTGTTCGTTCGGCCGTACCGTAGATCGCCCAAAAGCCGTTTCACCTCGCGATCAGAAATCCCAATGGGTGGTCAGTTGCACGGTGCGCGGTTCGCCGTAAAACCCGGTGCCAAAGTTGCCGAGTCCGGTGTAGTAGGTTTTATCGAACAGGTTCTTCACGTTCAGAGTGGTGCTCAGGTGCTCGTTGAAGCGATAGCGCGCCATCGCGTCCACCAAGGCGTAGCCCGGCTGGGTGATTGTCGAGGACTGGCCGAAGTTCACGCTGTCGGCGGGGTCGGGACGGAATACGTTGCCGAAGAATTCGCTTTGCCAATTCACACCCGCGCCAACGGTGAGCCTGTCCCACGCGCCTGGCAGGCGGTAGGTGCTGAACACCCGCACCAGCTGTTCCGGTGCAGTGGTTTGCAGCACCGAACTGTAGACGTAATCACCCTTGGCATCGCGGGTATGGTTGTAGGTGTAGCCGGCCGACAGGTTCCAGCCGTCGCGCAATTCGCCGGCCAGTTCGATCTCGAAGCCTTTGGTGGTAGCGCCCTGGACGGCGCGGTACACCGACTCGGTATCGACGCCACTGACATACTCGGCGATGTTGTCCTGTTCGATGCGGTACAGGGCGAACCTGGCGTTCAGGCGTCCGCCCAGGTATTCGGCCTTGATGCCCGCTTCATGACTGTTGCCCTGGACCGGGTCGAGCAACTGCCGGTTGGCGTCCTTGCTCATTTGCGGCTGATAGATGCTGGTGTAACTGGCGTACACCGAGTAAGTGTCGTCGAGGTCGTAGACAAGTCCGGCGTAAGGCGTGACGACTCCGCTCTGACGATAGCTGTCACGCAGGTCGGTGGTGTGCGGGTCACTGTAATCCAGGTCGTCGTGGCCGGTGAAGTCGCTGACCCGCGCGCCGAGGATCAGCGTCAGGTCATCGACGGGTTTGAGCCGGGCGGCCAGGTAGGCACCGGTCTGGCGCTGGACGATGTCGTCGGTGCCAACCCGGGGGATCTCGGGTTTGGCAAACTCGCCGCGCCAATCGAAGATGCTGCCGTCCACCGGCGGGTACACAGAGCCGTACACCGGGATGTCCTGGCGCGTGTTCATCGACATGAAACCGACGATCAATTCGTGTTCGCGACCGGCTAGCGTGAACGGACCGCTCAGGTTGACATCGATGTTGTCCTGCACCTGATCGCCCTTGAACTTGCCCATGTACATGAACATGCCGTTACCGCTGACTGGGTCCGGGTGGCCGCCACTGGCGGAGGCGAGGAAGGTATCGTGCTGGCGGTGCTTGCGGTCGTAACTGACCTTGAGTGCCCAGTCGTGGGCCAGTTGCTGTTGCACTGAGGCGAACAGTGTCTGGTTGGTGAAGTCGCGACGGCTCCAGTCGGTGGCCGGGTTGAAGGAACGGGAGAAATCGGTGCGCGAACCGTCGCTGTAGTACATCGGGAAACCTGTCCAGCTGGCGCCTCGGGAGCGGGTGTTCTGCTGGTCGATGCCAACGGTGACGAGGGTGTCCGGGGTCAAGTCGGCTTCGACTATGCCGTAGGCGATGTCCTTGGTGTTGCGGTAGTGATCGATATAGGCGCTGCGGTCCTGATAGACCCCGACCAGACGCCCGCGGACATTTGCGCTGGCGCTCAGCGGCCCGGAAATATCGCCTTCGCTGCGATAGTTGTCCCAGGAGCCGACGGTGCCGCTGACCGAGGCTTTGAATGCCGGGGTCGGACGCTTGCGAATCAGATTGACCGTGGCCGAGGGGTCACCAGCCCCGGTCATCAGGCCGGTCGCGCCTTTGATGATTTCAACACGGTCATAGGGTGCCATGTCGGTGCTGGTGGTGCCGTAGTCGTAGACTCCGTCGTAGTCGGTATTGACGCCGTCGTACTGGAAGTTGGTGATCGGCAAGCCACGACTGGAAAACTCCCAGCGTTCGCTGTCGTAGTTTTGCACGCTGATGCCGGGAGCGCGGCGCAGGGCGTCGACGAGGCTGGTGGCCCCCTGATCGTCCATGAGTTGGCGGGTGATGACCGTGACCGATTGCGGGGTTTCACGCAGGGACAGCGGCAGGCCGGTGGCAGAGGACGTCGAGCCGATGGTGTAGGCGTGGGAGTCCTCGCTGATCGCCCCGGATGCCGGTGCGTAAATGTTGGTCGCCCCCAGTTCCAGTGCACCTTGTTCGGCCGCAGCGGCGTGCAGCACGTACCCACCGTTGCCCTGGCGTTGCGCCAGCAGGCCGCTGCCGTGCAGCAGACGTTGCAAGGCTTGCTCCTGGTTGTAGACGCCGTTCAGGCCAGGGCTGCGCTTGCCGGCAGCGAGATCATTGTGTCCGGCGAGATAAATCCCGGCCTGTTCGGCAAAGCTGTTGAGAACGTTCACCAGCGAACCGGCAGCGATTGCGTAATGGCGCGTCTCGCTGCTGGACCGTTCGCTGTCAGCGAGGGCGGCGGCTTGAGGCCGCGACACTTCCAGGCCCGGCAAGACAACCGCCAGCGCCAGCACCAGCGGGTGCAAGGTGAGGCGGTTGTGGGTAACGGTGGCGCGGGGCATGGAGTTCCAGTGAGTCGGTTCAATCGGCATTCGAAGTGCTTGAAGCGTTAACCGAGTGAAAAAGGCAAAAGGGAACCGACGCGCCGGAAAAAACGTTCATCAGGCTTTCGGGCCGACGTTGACCCACCACTCCAGCGGTTTGTGCACCCGCACCGGCAATGCCGCTTCCAGCAGGCGCAGGGCCTGATCGGTGTCCTTGAGCGGAAACGAACCCATGACCGGTAGCCCGGCGACGGCCGGATCACATCCCAGATGCCCGGCACGGTAACGGCTGAGTTCTTCGAGCAACTGGCCCAGTGGCAGGTTGTCCGCCAACAACAGGCCACGGCGCCAGGCTTCGCGGCTGGCCGAGGCGGCGGTCGGTGTCGATATGTGGTCTTGGCTAAACGACAGCTGCTGTCCAGCCTCGGCCACCTGAACCTGACCCTGTGCGGTCCTGACTTCGACTGCGCCTTCGTAGACGTTCAGCACTGTTCGCCGGTCTTCCTGACGCACGCTGAAACGCGTGCCCAGCGCACGCATCCGGCCCTCGACGGTTTGCACCAGCAGCGGGCGGCTCGTGTCCTTGGCGGTGTCGATCAACACTTCTCCGGCCTGCAACAGCAATAACCGTTGCGCGGTGTCGAAACGCACATTCAGCGCACTGAGGGCGTTGAGCCAGATCTGGCTGCCGTCGCTGAGCCGGGTTTCCCGGGTTTCACCGGTGCCGGTGGAGAGGTCGGCGGTCCATCGGGCCAGGCTCAGGGGCAGGGCGCTTTCCCTCCAGGCGCTCCAGCCGAGCAATCCGCCCGACATCAGGACCAGCAGGCTCTTGACCGTCTGGCGGCGGTTAAGGGAGGAGCGGCCACTGTTGCGCAATACGTGGCCGGCCGCTTGTTGATGATTGTCCTGTAGCGCGGCAAAGCGCTGGCTCACACGTTCGACGTAGTGCCAGGCAGCCTGATGCTCGCTGCTTTGCGCCAGCCAGGCCTGCCAGTGCTCGCGCTCTTGCTGGCCGGACTGTTGATCGTTGAGTTGCACGTACCAGCTGGCCGCCTGTTCCAGGCTGGCGTGGCTGATGGCGTTGGTGGTGGCGTGGGTCATTGGATCAGCAGGCCGTCGAGCTCGGCTTCGAGCATTGCGCAGTGCATCAACGCCTGGGCCAGGTACTTTTTCACCATGCGCTCGCTCACGCCGATTTCTTCGGCAATGGCCCGGTAGGGCAACCCATGCACCTGCGCCAGAATGAACGCATCGCGCACGCGCTCAGGCAAGCGCTGCAGCATGGCATCCACTTCGTACAGGGTTTCGACGATGATCGCCCGCTGCTCCGGCGAGGGCTGAACGGCCTGGGGTTGCGCGGCCAAGGTCTCGAGCCACGCCTGTTCCAGCTGTCGACGACGCCAGTGGTCAATGCACAGGCCCCGGGCGATGGTGGCCAGGTAAGAGCGTTCGTGGGTTTCCCCGTCAAATACCTGAGGACGTTTGAGCACCCGGATGAAGGTGTCATGGGCCAGGTCGGCGGCATCGAACGCATTGTTCAAGCGTCGACGCAGCAACTCGTGCAGCCAGTGGTGGTGGCTGGCGTAGAGGTTCTGGACGCAGGAGGAGTCGGCAACCGTCATCGTGAGCGCATGTCCATGGGCGGTTTGCGCCCTCGTGCAAATAAGAATGGATCGCGATTAAAGCAAAAGGCCTATGACTGTGCAAATGATATTGGTTTGCTTTTAGCTCCTGCGGATCGGTTTTCAGTAAGGTCGTTGTCGTTATGACTCGTTTGTTTGTCATTAGGACTATATGGCCGATGAGTCAAATTGACTGCGATGCCCTGAGGCTATTGATTTATAAGGGGGAATAAACTGGCACGGAACATGAAACAGGCCACGTACAACTGAACGCCTTCAGGAGTACGCAATATGTTCAACTTCTTCAGCAACCCCCAGAACGTTCTTCGCTTGTCGCACCATGTGCTCGGTGCTGGCCTGGCGATGCTGCTGGTCGGCATCTACGGTGCCTATCTTTACGACGGTCATCTGTCCATTGTCGTGCTGGTGTCCATGCACGCCTTGACCATTCTCGGCCCAACCCTGTTGAAAATCGGCTATGTCATGCGCCTGCTTTCCCAGTACCGGCTGAGCCGAGGCTCGATCCGGGTGGCGGCTTGATGCGCCGGCTGGCGGAAGCGCCGGTCTTCAGTCTGGGCTTTCGCCCGTTCTTTCTCGCCGGTGCCGGTTTCGCCGCCATCGCCGTGGCGGTCTGGGCCTTGTGGTTGTACGGCCGCTTGCCCGGTGCGCAACCGCTGGGCGGCATGCTCGCCTGGCATCGACATGAAATGCCCTTCGGATTCGCCTCGGCCATCATTGCCGGGTTCCTCCTGACAGCAGTGCCCAACTGGACCGGTCGGCCGGGGCTCAAGGGCTGGCCGCTGATCGGCCTGGTGCTGGTGTGGCTGCTGGCGCGACTGGCCTGGTACCTGCCGCTGCCGGCACCCTTGTTGTTGGCCTTGCAAGTTCCGTTTCTGCCGCTGCTGGCGTGGGCGTTGGGGCGCGATTTGGTGGCTGCAGGCAAGCGCGAGAATTATCCGATCCTGTTGATGGTGTCGCTGCTGGCAGGGTGTCAGGCGTTGACCTTGCTGGGGTTTGTCGCGGATGACGCCAACCTGCAACGACAGGGTGTGCTGGCCGCCTTGTGGCTGGTGGGCGCGCTGATGAGCGTGATCGGCGGGCGGGTGATTCCCTTCTTTATCCAGCGTGGCCTGAACCGTCCGGCAACGCCTGCGGCCCCTCCATTGCCGGGCAAGGTGTTGCTGATCAGCGCGATGCTGGCAGCGGTGTCCTTTGCCGCCGGATTGAACGACGTCCCGCGTAAGTGGCTGGCGCTGTTGTTTGCGCTGATGAGTGGATTACACCTGCTGCGCTTGTGGCGCTGGCATGACCGCGGCCTGTGGCGCGTGCCGCTGCTGTGGTCGCTGTACCTGGCTTACGCGTGGCTGGCGGTGGCGACGCTGGCCATGGCGTTGTGGCACCTGGGCTGGATATCGCAACAAAGCCTGGCTACCCATTCGCTGGCCGTCGGCGGGATCGGCGGGTTGATTCTGGCGATGATTGCGCGGGTCAGTCTGGGGCATACCGGGCGTTTGTTGCAGCCGTCCAGGGCGATCGTTGCGGGGTTTGTCCTTGTGTTGCTGGCGGGTGCGTGCCGGGTATGGCTGGTGCCTTTTTCCGGTCTCGGATTGGCGCTGTCGGCGCTGCTGTGGTGTAGCGCTTTTGTGGTTTTTGTCTGGCGCTACACCGGCATTTTATTGGGGCCAAGGCTCTAGCGAAGGGCTCCATGGCCGCCCATCGAGGCGGCCTTTGCATGACCGGTGGTCGATGCGCCAAGGCCTGCCGGGAAATTTGCGCTTAGCTGAAGGGATAGCCCGAGGCGCGCGCAGGTTGTACAAGGCTGCAGCGACGCCCCTTCAGATCACCGTGAGTCTGAGGAATAAGCGCCATGCTGACCCTGAACATCAATGGCCAGGATCAGGAGCTGGATGTCCCCGCAGACATGCCGCTGCTCTGGGTCTTGCGCGATGTCGCCCACCTCACCGGCACCAAATTCGGTTGTGGCATAGCCCAATGCGGGGCCTGCACCGTACACGTCGATGGCGCACCGCTGCGCTCGTGCATCACGCCGGCCACGGCCGTGGCCCATGGGCAAAAGATTCTCACCATCGAAGGGCTGTCCGCGCACGGTTCGCATCCGGTGCAACAGGCCTGGGCAGAACTTGACGTGGTCCAGTGTGGCTACTGCCAGTCCGGGCAGATCATGTCGGCGGCGGCGTTGCTGGCAAAGATTCCGAAACCGACCGACAGCGACATCGATCAGGCACTGTCCGGCAACATCTGCCGTTGCGGCACTTACCCGCGGATCCGCGCGGCGGTCAAGCGCGCCGCCGAGCTGGGTTGAGGTGTCCATGAACAGCATCAACGCGTTATCGCGCCGTGGTTTTCTCAAGGGCAGTGCCGTACTGGGCGGTGGGCTGGTGGTGGCATTTGCCATGCATGGTGTTCACCGGTTCGCCATGGGCGCGGAGAATCAGGGCAACGTGTTTGCGCCCAACGCTTTCCTGCGCATTGGCAATGACAACAGCGTCACCGTGCTGCTGGGGCACTCGGAAATGGGCCAGGGCATCTGGACCGGCCTGACCATGCTGATCGCCGAAGAGCTGGACGCCGACTGGTCAAAGATCCGCGTCGAGCATTCCCCGGCATCGGCCGCCGATTACGGCCTGCCTGGCTTTGGCGGGATGCAAATCACCGGCGGCTCGACCTCGACCTGGATGGAGTTCGATCGCTATCGTCAGGCCGGCGCGGCGGCGCGCATGATGCTGATCGACGCGGCGGCCAAGCGTTTCAACGTCGCGCCGTCCGAGATTCATACCGAGTCAGGCGTCGTCATTGCGGGTGAACACCGTGCCACCTACGGCGAGTTGGCCGATGACGCCGGGCAGCTGCCACGGCCGGACCCGGCCTCGATTAAACTCAAGGACGCCAAGGGCTGGCGGCTGATCGGCAAACCCACCCAGCGTCTGGACACCCCGGAGAAAATCACCGGCCGGGCGAAATTCGGCATGGACGTGCAGTTTGACGGGCTGATGACTGCGATGGTCGCCCGTTCACCCACCTTCGGCGGCAGCGTCAAATCCTTTGAAGGCGCCGAGGCGCTGGCGATTCCGGGTGTGCGCAAGGTGGTGCAAGTGCCGACAGGCATCGCAGTGATTGCCGATCATTACTGGGCGGCGAAGCTGGGGCGCGATGCGCTGAAAATCGAGTGGAACCCGGGGCCGAACGCCGGGCTGGACAGCCGGGCGCTGCTGGAGAGTTTCCGCAAACTCGCCAAAACCCCCGGCCTGAGCGCCGGCCAGGCGGGGGATACCCAGGCTGCACTGGCGAAAGCGGCCAAGACCATCGACGTTGAATACAGTGTGCCTTATCTGGCCCACGCGCCGATGGAGCCGCTCAACTGTACGGTGCGCATCACCCAGGACAAATGTGAAATCTGGACCGGCACCCAGTTCCAGACCCTGGACCAGATGGTCGCCGGGAAAATCACCGGGCTCAAACCCGAACAGGTCGAAATCCATACCGAGTTTCTCGGCGGTGGCTTCGGGCGGCGGGCCAATCCGACTTCGGATTTCGTCAGCGAAGCGGTGTATGTCGCCAAGGCCGCCGGTGCACCGGTGAAAACCGTGTGGGCGCGGGAGGATGACATCCGCGGTGGCTATTACCGCTCGGCGTTCCTGCACCATGCGCGCATCGGCTTGGGCACCGACGGCCAACCGCTGGCGTGGAAGCATGTGATGGTCGGGCAGTCGATCATGGCCGGGACCTCGCTTGAAGCAAGCATGGTCAAGGACGGGATCGACAAGACCTCGGTCGAAGGCGTGGCCGACAGCCCCTACATTGGAGAGCTGGCCAATCACCAGATCGAACTGCACTCACCGCAAACCGGCATCAGCGTGTTGTGGTTGCGCTCGGTGGGGCACAGCCACACCGCGTTTGTCATGGAATCGCTGATCGATGAACTGGCCACGGCGACCGGCAAGGATCCGGTGGAATACCGGCGCGCCTTGCTCAAGGACCATCCGCGCCACCTCGGTGTGTTGAACCTCGCGGTGGAGAAAGCCGACTGGAGCGCGCCGCTACCCGATGGCCATGCACTGGGTGTGGCAGTGCATGAGTCGTTCGGCAGTTATGTGGCGCAGGTGGCCGAGGTGTCCCAGGACAACCTCGCGATCCGCGTGCACCGGGTGGTGTGTGCGGTGGACTGTGGCATTGCGGTCAACCCGCAGAGCATTGCCGCGCAGATGGAGTCGTGTATCACCTTTGGCCTCAGCTTCGCCTTGCACAGCAAGTTGACGCTCAAGAGTGGGCAAGTGGTGCAGTCCAACTACCACGACTATCAGGTGCTGCGGCTCAATGAAATGCCGATGGTCGAAGTGCATATCGTGCCCAGCAGCGACAAGCCAGGCGGTATCGGCGAAGCCGGTGTGCCGCCCACGGCGCCGGCGGTGGCCAACGCGGTGTTCGCCCTGACCGGGCAGCGCCTGCGGGAGCTGCCCTTGCAGCTGTCGGGGGTGTGAGATGAAACGACATCATTGGTTGCTTGGGACGGTGATTCTGGTCTGTCTCATCGCCTACGCATCCCACGTATTCGCTGATGACCGCGAGGCCTTGCAGGCGTTCGACACCGTGCAGAAAGTCTTCCAGAGCCCCCGTTGCCAGAACTGCCACATTCCCGGGGATTCGCCGCTGCAATTCGATGCCGGGGTGCCCCACGCCATGAATGTCCTGCGCGGCATGGACGGCAAGGGCTCGGCGGGGTTGCCCTGTGCAACCTGCCATGGGCAAAGCAATCCGCCGGCCAGTTACGGCCCCCATGCGCCACCCGGCGCACCGCACTGGAGCCTGCCGCCGGCAGCGCAGCGGATGGCCTGGATAGGCCTGCCGGCCGACCGGCTGTGCGCGATGATCAAGGATCGCTCCAGCAACGGTGACCGGGATTTCGCCGCGCTGATCAAGCACGTCAGCGACGACAAGCTGGTGCTGTGGGGCTGGAATCCGGGCGGCAATCGCGCACCGGTGCCGGTACCCCACGCTATCTTCGTCACCCAGTTCAAACTCTGGGCCGATGCAGGAGGGCCGTGCCCGGTGACGGGTAGCTGACCAACGGCACGCTTGCAGGGAGTCAATGCGGGTATGGGCGACTCTAAAGTGCATACCTGCCAAGGGAGTTAACAATGTTGATCTCAGGCAAAACGGGCAAATCGGGCCGATCCGCAAGCCCGTTGCTCACGCCACAGCAAGAACGGGAGCGGCTGCGTGAAATGGCGCGTCAGGCCGGGCGAGAGCTGGCCGGCGTGCAAATGGCAAGCATGGATGAGCTGACGCTGCTGTCCAATCGCCATGGCTTCACCGCGCTGGCCCGGCTCGGGCTGGACGCCTGCCGGGAGCTGGAGACGCCGGCGACGTTGCTGTACTTCACCCTCGATGAATTCAAGCGCATCAGCTACCTGTATGGCCGGGCCAAAGGTGACGATGCGCTCAAGACCTTTGCCGATGTCCTGCGTATCGGCTTTCGTGAAAACGACGTGGTCGGCCGGCTCGAAGGCGACCGGTTCGTGGCGTTGTTGACCGGTTCCAGCACCGTGGAGATTGCGGCGATCAAGGCTCGGCTCAACGAGATACTCGATGAGCGCAACGCCACGGCGCATTGCAGTTGTGACATTCGGTTCAGTGTCACCCAGGTTGAATATGTCCCCACTGTTCATGACTCAATCGAGGAACTGCTGGGTGAGGCCGAGCGTGTGATGAGCCGTTAGGGCAGTGGTGAAATGGCGGGCCTCATCGCGAACAAGCTCGCTCCCACAGGATTTATGAACGCCACAAATCCACTGTGGGAGCGAGCCTGCTCGCGAAAGCGTCCTGACAGGCAACGCCTACTTGGCAAACAACTGCCCAATATCCTTGAACGCCTTGAACTCCAGCGCATTCCCGCAAGGATCAAACAGAAACATCGTCGCCTGTTCACCCACCAGCCCCTGAAAACGAATTCCCGGCTCTATCACGAAGCGAGTCCCCAGCGACTTCAGCCGCTCGGCCAGCGCCTCCCACTCGGCCATCCCGAGCACCACGCCAAAATGCGGCACCGGCACATCGTGACCATCCACGGCATTGGTGTGCGCGGCTTCTTGCACGGCGTTTTTTGGTGCCAGGTGAATCACCAGTTGATGACCGAAAAAATTGAAATCCACCCAGTGATCGCTTGATCGACCTTCCTCCAGGTTAAATACCTCACCGTAAAAGTGTCGGGCGGCCGGCAAGTCGTAGACAGGAATGGCCAGGTGAAAAGGGGACAGTTGCATCGAGTGAGCCTCGGTGGTGGGTGGAATGTGTCGAGTTTATCCCTGTGCTTTTTGATTGAAAGACGATAATTTTTGCATCGAGCTCAAATAATTTCGATCAATCGAGGTCGCCATGCTGCGAGAACTGAAAACCTTTGTCGCCGTGGCGCGTCACGGCACCTTTGCCGCGGCCGGCATGCACATTGGCCTGACACAATCGGCGGTCAGTGCGCAGATTCGCAATCTGGAACACGCCTTGGGCATCCGTCTGTTCGACCGCACCGGTCGCCAGGCGCTGCTCAATGCAGCGGGGCAGCGTGCGTTGCCGATGGCCAGGGAAATGCTCGAGACCTTCAGTCGCATGGCGGTCAGTGACGATGTCGGCGAGTACCGTGGCGAGCTGAAGATCGGCGCGGTGGCGACCGCCCAGACCGGGCTGCTGCCCCAGGCGTTGCTGCGATTACGCCAACAGGCGCCCTTGCTGGAGGCCAAGTTGGTGCCCGGTGTGTCGCTGAACCTGCTGAGCCAGGTGGACACCGGCGAAGTGGACCTGGCAATCCTGATCAAGCCGCCGTTCGAGTTGCCCAAGGAGTTGTCCGCGCAGGTGATTCGCCGGGAACCGTTCGTGCTGATCGTACCAGCGGACGTGGACGGCGATGATCCGCTGCAATTGCTCGCCGGGCACCCGCATGTGCGTTATGACCGCAATTCGTTTGGTGGGCGACTGGTCACGCGGTTTCTGCGCGAACAGAGGATTGAGGTACAGGTGGCGCTGGAGCTGGATGAACTGGAGGCGATTGTCAAAATGGTTGAGTGTGGCCTAGGGATTTCCCTGCTGCCGCAGGCCGGACTATGGCTGGAGCATGGGGCGAAGGTCAGGGTGATCCACTTGGGCGAGTTGACGTTTTACCGGGAGATTGTCCTGTTGCAGCGCTACAGCCAGCGTAATCAGCCGATTCAGCAGTTGTTTGCCAAATGCCTGGCACAACATTGACCCTGTAGGAGCGAGCCTGTTCGCGAAGGTCGTCAACGATAACGCGCCCAGTCTGGATGAACGCGGCGTGCCCAGGTTTTTCGCGAGCAGGCTCGCTCCTACAGGAGCTCTGCATCGGCCGGGGGAAATCGCAGGCATAAAAAAACCCGCCTGAGCAGGCGGGTTCTCTATCTGGCCGACCGAAGATTACTCTTCGATGCTGCCCATGGCCGTGGTGTTGAAGCCACCGTCCACGTACATGATTTCACCGCTGATGCCGGACGCCAGGTCCGAGCACAGGAAGGCGCCAGCGTTGCCGACTTCTTCGATGGTGACGTTGCGGCGCAGCGGAGTTTGCGCTTCGTTGGCGGCCAGCATCTTGCGGAAGTTCTTGATGCCGGAAGCGGCGAGGGTGCGGATCGGGCCGGCCGATACGCAGTTGACGCGAGTACCGTCCGGGCCCAGGGAGCCGGCCAGGTAACGTACGCCGGCTTCCAGGGAGGCCTTGGCCATGCCCATCACGTTGTAGTTCGGCATGGTGCGCTCGGCGCCCAGGTACGACAGGGTCAGCAGGCTGCCGTTGCGGCCTTTCATCATTTCGCGGCCGGCCTTGGCCAGGGCCACGAAGCTGTAGGCGCTGATGTCGTGGGAGATGCGGAAACCTTCACGGGTGGTGGCTTCGGTGAAGTCGCCGTCCAGTTGGTCGCCCGGGGCGAAGCCGACGGAGTGCACGATGCAGTCCAGGCCGTCCCACTTCTTGCTCAGTTCTTCGAAGACCTTGGCGATCTCTTCATCGCTGGCCACGTCGCACGGGAAGCACAGCTCAGGGCTCGAACCCCAGCCTTGTGCGAACTCTTCGACACGACCCTTGAGTTTGTCGTTCTGATAAGTGAAGGCAAGCTCAGCGCCCTCGCGATGCATGGCGGCAGCGATGCCGGATGCGATGGACAGCTTGCTGGCGACACCGACGATCAGTACGCGCTTACCGGCGAGAAAACCCATGTGTTGCTCCTCTTTCAGGTTATTGCGCAGTGGCCGGAGCCAGAAAAGCGGCTTCCAGCAACTGCTGTGTATACGGATGTTGGGGGGCGGCAAAAATGCTTTGCGCGTCTCCCTGTTCGACCACTTGGCCATGCTTGACCACCATCAGCTGGTGGCTCAGCGCTTTCACCACAGCCAGGTCATGGCTGATAAACAGATACGTCAGGTTGTACTTGCTTTGCAGTGAACGCAAAAGCTCCACTACCTGGCGTTGTACCGTGCGGTCGAGGGCCGAAGTCGGCTCGTCCAGCAAAATCAACGCCGGTTTTAACACCAATGCCCGGGCAATGGCGATTCTCTGCCGCTGCCCGCCGGAAAATTCGTGGGGGTAGCGGTGCCGGGTTTCCGGATCCAGGCCTACCTCCTTGAGTGCTGCAATGATCGCTTGTTCCTGTTCCGCCTCGGTGCCCATCTTGTGGATCCGCAGGCCTTCGCCAACGATCTGGCTCACGCACATCCGCGGGCTCAGGCTGCCGAACGGGTCCTGAAACACCACTTGCATCTCCCGCCGCAGCGGCCTGACTTGTTGCTGCGTCAGGCAGTCTAGCTGCTGGCCTTCAAAGCGGATGGTGCCTTTGCTACCGATCAACCGCAAAATCGCCAGACCCAGTGTCGACTTGCCGGAACCGCTTTCACCCACAATCCCCAGGGTCTGGCCCTGGGGCAGGCTGAAGTTGATGCCATCGACCGCCTTGACGTAATCCACCGTGCGCTTGAGCAGGCCTTTCTTGATCGGAAACCAGACTTTCAGGTCCTCGACCGCCAGCAACGGCGGGCCGATCGCGTTGCTTGCAGGCTTGCCACCGGGCTCCGCAGCCAGCAGTTCCCGAGTGTACGGATGCTGCGGCGCGCGGAACAATTCTTCGCACGATGCCTGTTCGACGATGCAACCTCGCTGCATGACACATACGCGATGCGCAATTCTTCTCACAAGGTTCAAATCGTGGCTGATCAGCAGCAACGCCATGCCCAGGCGAGCCTGCAATTCCTTGAGCAATTCGAGGATTTTCAGCTGAACGGTTACGTCCAGCGCGGTGGTCGGCTCGTCGGCGATCAGCAGTTCCGGCTCGTTGGCCAGGGCCATGGCGATCATCACCCGCTGGCGCTGGCCGCCAGACAGCTCGTGGGGCAGGGCCTTGAGGCGCTTGTGCGGCTCGGGGATTCCGACCATCTCTAGCAGTTCCAGCGTGCGCTTGGTCGCGATCTTGCCGGTCAGCCCCTTGTGGATGCCCAGCACTTCGTTGATCTGTTTTTCGATCGAGTGCAGGGGATTGAGCGAGGTCATCGGCTCCTGGAAGATCATCGCAATCCGGTTGCCGCGAATGTGGCGAATGGTTTTTTCTTTCAGGTTGAGCAGGTTTTGCCCGGAATACTCGATGGTTCCGGACGGGTGCCGGGCGAGTGGGTAGGGCAGCAAGCGCAGGATCGAATGTGCGGTGACCGATTTTCCGGAGCCGCTCTCGCCGACCAAGGCCAGGGTTTCACCGCGCTTGATATCGAAGCTGACGCCTTCGACTGCCCGCTGGCAGCGATTGCCGACGACAAACTCGACGGACAGGTCGCGCACTTCGATCAGATTGTCCTGATTCATTTCACTTCCTCGGGTCGAAGGCATCGCGAGCGGACTCGCCGATGAACACCAGCAGACTCAACATCAAGGCCAGCACGGCAAAGGCGCTGATGCCCAGCCACGGCGCCTGCAGGTTGGATTTGCCCTGGGCCACCAGTTCACCCAGGGACGGGCTACCCGCTGGCAGGCCGAAACCGAGGAAGTCCAGGGCGGTCAGGGTGCCGATGGCGCCCGTGAGGATGAACGGCATGAAGGTCATGGTCGAGACCATCGCGTTGGGCAGGATGTGGCGGAACATGATCGCGCCGTTCTGCATGCCCAGGGCGCGGGCGGCGCGCACGTATTCCAGGTTGCGCCCGCGCAGGAACTCGGCGCGCACCACGTCCACCAGGCTCATCCACGAGAACAGCAGCATGATCCCCAGCAACCACCAGAAGTTGGGCTGCACGAAACTGGCGAGGATGATCAGCAGGTACAACACCGGCAGCCCGGACCAGATCTCCAGGAAACGTTGCCCGGCCAGGTCCACCCAGCCGCCGTAGAAACCCTGCAAGGCCCCGGCGATCACGCCGATGATTGAGCTGAGTACGGTCAGGGTCAGGGCGAACAGCACCGAAATGCGGAAGCCGTAGATCACCCGGGCCAGCACGTCACGGCCCTGATCGTCGGTGCCCAGCAGATTGTCCGTCGAAGGTGGGCCCGGGGCCGGGACCTTCAGGTCGTAGTTGATGCTCTGGTAGCTGTAGGGAATCGGCGCCCACAGCACCCAGGCGTCCTTGGCCTTGAGCAGTTCGCGGATGTAGGGACTCTTGTAGTTCGCCTCCAGCGGAAATTCGCCACCGAAGGTGGTTTCCGGGTAGCGCTTGAGCGCCGGGAAGTACCAGTTGTTGTCGTAATGCACCGCCAGCGGCTTGTCGTTGGCGATCAGTTCGGCGCCCAGGCTTGCGCCGAACAGGATCAGGAACAGCCACAGCGACCACCAGCCACGCTTGTTGGCCTTGAACAGTTCGAAGCGCCGGCGATTGAGAGGGGACAGGTTCATCTCAATGCTCCCGGCTTTCGAAGTCAATGCGCGGATCGACAAAGGTGTAGGTGAGGTCGCCGATCAGTTTCACCACCAGTCCGAGCAGGGTGAAGATGAACAGCGTGCCGAATACCACCGGGTAATCGCGGTTGATCGCCGCCTCGAAACTCATCAGGCCAAGGCCGTCGAGGGAGAAGATCACCTCCACCAGCAAAGAACCTGTGAAGAAGATGCCGATGAAGGCCGAGGGGAAGCCGGCGATCACCAGCAGCATCGCATTGCGGAACACGTGGCCGTACAGCACGCGGTGGTTGGTCAGGCCCTTGGCCCTGGCGGTGATCACGTATTGCTTGTTGATTTCGTCGAGGAAGCTGTTTTTGGTCAGCAGGGTCATGGTCGCGAAGTTGCCGATCACCAGCGCGGTCACCGGTAGCGCCAGGTGCCAGAAGTAGTCGAGGATCTTGCCGCCCATGCTCAGTTCATCGAAGTTGTTCGAGGTCAGCCCGCGCAAGGGGAACCAGTCCAGGTAGCTGCCGCCGGCGAACACCACGATCAGCAGGATGGCGAACAGGAACGCCGGGATCGCATAGCCGACGATGATCGCCGAACTGGTCCAGACGTCGAAGTGACTGCCGTGCCGCGTGGCCTTGGCGATCCCCAGCGGGATCGACACCAGATACATGATCAGCGTGCTCCACAGCCCGAGGGAGATCGACACGGGCATCTTTTCCTTGATCAGGTCGATGACCTTGGCGTCGCGGAAGAAGCTGTCGCCGAAATCCAGCGATGCATAGTTCTTGACCATGATCCACAAGCGTTCCGGCGCCGACTTGTCGAAGCCGTACATGTGCTCGATTTCCTTGATCAGCGCCGGGTCCAGGCCCTGGGCGCCGCGGTAGGCCGAGCCTGCCACCGAGACTTCGGCGCCGCCGCCGGCGATGCGGCTGGTGGCGCCTTCGAAGCCTTCGAGCTTGGCGATCATCTGTTCCACCGGCCCGCCCGGGGCGGCCTGGATGATCACGAAGTTGATCAGCAAAATGCCGAACAGGGTTGGAATGATCAGCAACAGTCGCCGAAAAATGTACGCCAGCATCTGATTACTCCGTGCCCGCAGGATCGGCCTGCAGTGTGGTTTCGACTTCTATTGCCGGCTTGATGTCAGGCTTGACCCACCAGGTGGCCGTGCCGATGTCGTATTTAGGCGAGACCTTTGGATGGCCGATGTGGTTCCAGTACGCCACGCGCCAGGTCTTGATGTGCCAGTTGGGTATTACGTAATAGCCCCATTGCAGAACGCGGTCCAGCGCGCGGGCGTGGGCCACCAGGCTTTTGCGCGAATCGGCATTGATCAGTTGCTCGACCAGTTGATCGACCACCGGATCCTTCAGGCCCATGGAGTTGCGGCTGCCGGGTTTGTCGGCGGCGGCCGACATCCAGAATTCGCGTTGTTCGTTACCCGGCGAGTTGGACTGCGGGAAGCTGCCGACGATCATGTCGAAGTCCCGGGACCGCACACGGTTGATGTATTGCGAGACGTCGACCCGGCGGATCACCAGATCGATGCCCAAGTCGCTCAGGTTGCGCTTGAAGGGCAACAGCACCCGTTCGAATTCGGTCTGGGCCAGCAGGAATTCGATGACCACCGGTTTGCCGGTGGCGTCGACCATTTTGTCATCGACGATGCGCCAGCCGGCCTCCTGCAACAGTTGATAGGCTTGCCGTTGCTGGGCGCGGATCATGCCGCTGCCGTCGGTGGTCGGGTTCTGGAAGGCTTCGCTGAACACCTGCGGCGGCAGCTTGCTGCGGAACGGCTCGAGGATCGCCACCTGATCAGCATCTGGCAGGCCGGTGGCGGCCATTTCCGAGTTCTCGAAGTAACTGCGGGTGCGTGCATAGGCGCTGTTGAACAGTTGCTTGTTGGTCCATTCGAAGTCCAGCAACAACGACAAGGCCTGGCGTACACGCACATCCTGGAACACCGGGCGGCGCATGTTGAACACGAACCCTTGCATGCCGGTCGGATTGCCGTTGGGAATCTGCTCCTTGACCAGTCGGCCTTCGGTGACCGCCGGAATGTTGTAGGCGTTTGCCCAGTTCTTCGCGGTCATCTCCAGCCAGTAGTCGAACTGCCCGGCCTTGAGCGCTTCCAGGGCCACGGTGTTGTCGCGGTAGTAATCGGTGGTCATCACGTCGAAGTTGTAGAAACCCCGATTTACCGGCAGGTCCTTGCCCCAGTAATCCTTGACCCGCTCGTAACGCACCGAGCGTCCGGCCTTCACTTCGCTGACCTTGTACGGACCGCTGCCCAGCGGAATTTCCAGGTTGCCCTTGTTGAAATCACGGTCGGCCCACCAATGCTTGGGCAGCACAGGCAGTTGGCCGAGAATCAGCGGCAGCTCGCGGTTGTTGGTGTGCTTGAACTTGAACAGCACGGTGAGCGGGTCTTCGGCGACCACTTCCTCCACGTCGCTGTAGTAACCGCGGTACATCGGGGCGCCGTCCTTGGTCAGCATCTGGAAGCTGAACACCACGTCTTCGGCGCGGATCGGGTGGCTGTCGTGGAAACGCGCTTCCGGGCGCAGGTAGAAACGCACCCAGCCGTTGTCCGGGGCTTTCTCGATCAGGCGGGCGATCAGGCCGTATTCGGTGAACGGTTCATCCAGGCCCTGTTTGGCCAGGGTGTCGTAGATCATGCCGATATCGTCCGCCGGCACCCCCTTGCTGATGAACGGGTTGAGGCTGTCGAAACCGCCGAAGCCGGCCTGGCGGAAGATCCCGCCCTTGGGCGCATCGGGATTGACGTAATCGAAGTGTTTGAAATCGGCCGGGTATTTCGGCGGCTCGTTGTACAGGGTCACGGCGTGTTGCGGAGCGGCGCAGGCCAGCCCGGCGAACAACAGGCCGCTGGCCTGCAGGAGCAGGTTGCGGATGGGTTTCATCGATCTTTCTCCGAAGATTTCAGCCACCACGCGTTCAGGCCCAGGGTGTAGGGCGGCGTGGTGACGAAGGCGAGCCGGTTGCGGTACGCCAGGCGGTGATAATTGAGGTACCAGTTGGGGACGATGTAGTGCTGCCACAGCAGCACGCGGTCGAGGGCCTTGCCGGCGGCGACTTGCTCATCGCGGTTCTGGGCGGCCAGTAACTGTTCGAGCAGATGGTCGACCACCGGATTGGCGATGCCGGCGTAGTTCTTGCTGCCCTTGACCCCGGCCTGACTGGAGTGAAAGTACTGCCACTGTTCCAGTCCCGGGCTGAGCGTCTGGTTGAGGGTCATCAGAATCATGTCGAAATCGAACTGGTCGAGGCGTTGCTTGTATTGCGCGCGATCGACTGTGCGCAGCCGCGCATCGATGCCGATGCTGGTCAGGGTCTCGACGTAAGGCTGGAGGATGCGTTCAAGGTTCGGGTTGACCAGCAGCAACTCCAGTCGTAACGGTTGCCCGGCGGCGTTTTGCAGACGCTGGCCGTTGAGCTTCCAGCCGGCTTCGGCGAGCAGGCCGAGCGCTTTGCGCAAGGTCTCCCGGGGGATGCCCCGGCCGTCGGTCTGCGGCAGGCTGAACGGTTCGGTAAAGAGCCTGGGCGGCAACTGCTCGCGATAGGGTTTGAGCAACAGCCATTCGTGCCCGACCGGCAAACCGCCGGCCGAGAACTCGCTGTTGGGGTAGTAGCTCATGGCGCGTTGGTAGGCGCCGCCGAACAGCGTACGGTTGGTCCACTCGAAGTTGAACATCAGCCCCAGTGCTTCACGGACCCTGGCGTCCGAGAATGCCGGGCGACGGCTGTTCATGAACAGACCCTGGGTCTGGGTCGGGATCTGATGGGGAATCTGCGCCTTGATCACGTCACCGCGGCGTATGGCCGGGAAGTTGTAGCCGCTGTCCCAATTCTTCGCCTGATGCTCGATATAGATATCGAATTCACCGGCCTTGAACGCCTCGAACGCCACGTCGCTGTCGCGGTAGAACTCGACTTCCATGCGGTCGAAGTTGTACTTGCCGCGATTGACCGCCAGGTCCTTGCCCCAGTATTCCTTGACCCGTTCGAAGATGATCTGTCGCCCCGGCGTGACCGACGCGATGCGATACGGTCCGCTGCCCAGCGGAGGTTCGAAGGTGGTGGCCTTGAAGTCGCGACCTTTCCAGTAATGTTGCGCCAGCACCGGCATTTCGCCCAGGCGCAGGATCAGTAGCGGATTGCCGGCGCGCTTGAGCACGAAGCGGATCCGCTGTGGGTTGAGGATGTCCACGCGCGACACTTCCTGAAGGCTGGTGCGGTACAGCGGATGGCCTTCCTTGAGTAGCGTGCGGTAGGAGAACGCGACGTCGTAGGCGGTGATCGGCGTGCCGTCATGGAAGCGCGCTTCGGGACGCAGGTTGAACACCACCCAGCTGCGGTCCTCGCTGTATTCCACTGACCGGGCGATCAGGCCATAACTGGATGCGGGCTCGTCACCCGAGGGCGCGTACTGCCCGGTGCCGACCATCAGCGGCTCGTTGAGCTCGTTGATACCGTATTGGAGGAAACTGGGTGTGGTGACCGGGCTGGTGCCCTTGAAGGTGTAGGGATTGAGCGTATCGAAGGTGCCAAACGCCATGACACGCAACGTTCCACCCTTGGGCGCTTGCGGGTTGACCCAGTCGAAGTGGGTAAATCGGGCCGGGTACTTGAGCGTGCCGAACTGCGCATAACCGTGGCTTTCGCTGATCGTCGCGCTTGCGGCTGAGCTCAAGGCGAGGCTTATCAGGAACAGGGGCAGGGGACGCTTCAAATGGGGGATCCGATCCGGGCGGCTTGGACTTTGTGGATCGTACAGTAACAGCTTGTATGGACAGGAAAAAGACGGAGCCAGGATGGGGCAGGTTTTTGTAGGAGCTGGCTTGCCGGCGATCAAAACGATGCGATCCATCAGTTTGATCGCATCGCCGGCAAGCCGGCTCCTACAGGTTAGTGCGGATTAGCTACCGTCAACATCTGACCAGGCTTCAGCGCCTGACCGACACGCGGGTTCCAGCGCTTGAGGTGCTGCATCTCTACGTTGAATCGTTTGGCCACGATGTACAGCGAGTCGCCTTGCTGGACCTTGTACGTGGTCTGCTGCTTTTTGGTGTTCGCTGCAATCACGGTGTTGACGCGTCCGGAACTGCGTTTGCTGTTGTCCTGCATGACCAGGGTCTGGCCGGGCTTGAGGTTCTTGCCGGACAGTTTGTTCCAGCGTTGCAGGTCCTTCACGTCAACGTTGTTGGCCTTGGCGATGGAACCGAGGTTGTCACCCCGTTTGACCCGGTAGGCACGCTTGACGCTGGCGACTTGGGTGTCGCTGGCACCTTCGAAGACCGGCTTGAGCGATTTTTTGCTGATCAACTCTTCAGGGCGCATGGTCTGAAGGCTGCTGGTCAGCAATTGCGCCTTGGAGGTTGGCACCAGCAGGTGTTGCGGACCGTCGATGGTCGTGCGCTGCTTGAAGGCCGGGTTCAACTGGAACAGTTCGTCTTCGTCGATGTTGGCCACTTCAGCGACCTTGGACAGGTCCATGCGCTGGTTGATTTCGACGACCTGGAAATAGGGTTCGTTGGCGATCGGGTTGAGGTTCACGCCGTAGGCTTCCGGCGCCATCACCACTTGCGACAGTGCCAGCAACTTCGGCACATAGGCCTGGGTTTCGGAGGGCAGTGGCAGGTTCCAGTAGTCGGTCGGCAGGCCGAGGCGCTCGTTGCGCTCGATGGCCCGGCTGACGGTGCCTTCGCCGGCGTTGTAGGCCGCCAGGGCCAGCATCCAGTCGCCGTTGAACATGTCGTGCAGGCGGGTCAGATAATCCAGCGCGGCGGTGGTCGACGCAGTGATGTCGCGACGGCCATCATAGAAACGGGTTTGACGCAGGTTGAAGTAACGCCCGGTGGACGGGATGAATTGCCAAAGACCCACCGCGTCGGCCCGGGAGTAGGCCATCGGGTTGTAGGCACTTTCAATCACTGGCAGCAGGGCCAGTTCCAGCGGCATGTTGCGCTCTTCAAGGCGCTCGACGATGTAGTGAATGTAGAGGCTGCCACGTTCGCCGGCGTTCTCCAGGAAGGATGGATTGCTGGCGAACCACAGGCGCTGTTGCTCGATGCGCGGGTTGACACCCAGTCCGTCCTGCAACTGGAAGCCCTGGCGCATGCGCTCCCAGACGTCCTGCGGAATTTGCGGGCTGGGTTTTTCGCTGAGCCAGATCGGCTTCTGCTTGGCGCGCGCGGCAACGTTCGGCGTGTGCGCCGCATCGGTCTGTGGCGCATGGCTGGAACAGCCCGCCAGGGTGGCGGACACAGCCACCGCGATGGCTTGAGCCAAGCGGGTCAATGCGTCTGAACTGATGGCTTTGCGAATAGGTGACGACATTGGCTGGAAGTAAGTTCCGGGCAAAAATGTCGGGCGATTCTAGAAAGCACACCCTGTGCGGTCAACCTTTCAGAATTATTGCAGCCTTGGGAGACCCCTTTAGAACGTGTCTTTCCAAGCGCGAAGCGCAGCAAAAACCATATCGGGCGCCGAGTTATCGGTGCCGGTCCGTTCGTCCGCTTTTTCTTTAACGGATGTTTCACCGGAGCGCAAAAACGGGTTTGTGAGCTTTTCCAGCGCCAATGTCGACGGCAGCGTCATGATCCCGGATTCCCGTTGGCGGGTGACTTTGGCCAGGCGCTCGGCGGTGTCCGGATTGTTCGGTTCGACGGCTGCCGCGAACTTCAGATTGCTCAGGGTGTATTCGTGGGTGCAGTAGACCAGCGTGTCTTCCGGCAGCGCCGCGAGGCGAGTCAGCGAGCCGTGCATTTGCTGTGGCGTGCCTTCGAACAACCGCCCGCAGCCGGCGGCGAACAAGGTGTCGCCGCAGAACAGCAAGCCGTGATGGTAATAGGCGATATGCCCCAGGGTGTGGCCAGGGACTGCGAGCACATCGAAGTCCCAGCCGAGCACGCTGACCTTGTCGTTGTCCTTGAGCGCGACGTCCCGCGCCGGGATCTTTTCGCTGGCCGGACCATAGACTTTCGCGTTTGTCGCTTTCTTCAGCAATTCGACGCCGCCGACGTGGTCATGATGGTGGTGAGTGATCAAAATATCACTCAGTACCCAGCCCGGATTGGCCGCGAGCCAGGCTTGTACCGGGGCGGCATCACCCGGATCCACCACTGCGCAGCATTTGCTGCCGTGGTCTTGTAACAACCAGATGTAGTTGTCGGTGAAGGCGGGCAGGGCAGTGATCTGTATCATCGTCGGATTCGCCAAGCGGAAAACAATGGCGCATCTTAGAACTTCCTGGCGCGTTGGAGAATGCAATGACTGATAAAGCGTTCGCACAGGCTGATCCTGACTGGCTGGCGTTGATCAGCGCGGCCCGCGAGTGGCTGGCGGGCCCGATCGGGCAATTTCTGCTGGACGAAGAGCGGCGCATGCTCGAAGACGAACTCGGGCGGTTCTTTGGTGGCTATCTGGTGCATTACGGCCCCTCGGCCCAGACTCCGCCGTCAGCGCCACAGGTACAGCGCAATGTGCGTCTGGGCGCGCCGTTGCCGGGGGTCGAGATCGTTTGTGAAGAACAAGCCTGGCCGCTGAGCGAGCATGCCGCCGATGTGGTGGTATTGCAGCATGGCCTGGATTTCTGCCTGTCGCCCCACGGTTTGCTTCGCGAGGCGGCCAGCAGCGTGCGGCCCGGTGGGCATTTGCTGATCATCGGCATCAATCCCTGGAGCAGTTGGGGCCTGCGGCATGTGTTTGCCCAGGATGCGCTGCGCAAGGCACGCTGCATTTCGCCGTCTCGGGTCGCGGACTGGCTGAACCTGCTGGGCTTCGCGCTGGAGAAACGCCGCTTCGGGTGCTATCGTCCGCCGCTTGCGTCACCGGCATGGCAGACCCGCCTGGCCGGTTGGGAGCGTAAGGCCGGTGACTGGCAACTGTCAGGCGGCGGCTTCTATTTACTCGTGGCGCGCAAGATCGTGGTGGGCCTGCGACCGGTCCGTCAGGAGCGGCGCGAGCCGATGGGCAAGTTGATCCCTTTGCCGATGGCCAAGGTCAACCGTCGCAACATCGAACCGTAATACACACTTTTCATTTGCGGCCGGGCCTGTCCCGGCTTCGGGCGTCGTCGATCAGCGATCGGCGGGCCAGCGCATTTTCTGGATAGATTGGCATGAGCGATAGCGTAGAACTGTTCACCGACGGCGCCTGCAAAGGCAACCCTGGCCCTGGCGGCTGGGGCGCACTGCTGGTGTGCAAGGGCGTCGAAAAGGAACTCTGGGGCGGAGAAGCCAATACCACCAACAACCGCATGGAGCTCATGGGTGCGATCCGTGGCCTGGAAGAGCTCAAGCGTCCCTGCGAGGTGCTGCTGGTGACCGACTCTCAATACGTGATGAAAGGCATCAACGAGTGGATGGACAACTGGAAGAAGCGCGGCTGGAAAACCGCGGCGAAGGAGCCGGTGAAAAACGCTGACCTGTGGAAGTTGCTCGACGAGCAGGTCAACCGCCACAAAGTTACCTGGAAATGGGTGCGCGGGCACATTGGCCATCACGGCAATGAACGGGCCGACCAGTTGGCCAACCGTGGCGTGGATGAAGTGCGTGGGTACAAGCAGGGCTGAGTTGACTTCGGTCCTTGTAGGAGCCGGCTTGCCGGCGATGCTCGTCTGGTTTTCGTCGATCTCGAGACCGCTATCGCTGGCAAGCCAGCTCCTACAGATGGCTCGGTCTACCTGAAAGCCCCGGGCAAGCGTGTTAACATCGCCGCTTTTGCACGATTGACCGATTGAGAACTGAGCACTAATGGCCACCAGATCCGTTGTACTCGACACCGAAACCACCGGTATGCCGGTGACCGACGGCCACCGGATTATCGAAATCGGTTGTGTCGAGTTGATCGGCCGACGCCTGACCGGCCGGCACTTTCACGTCTACCTGCAACCCGATCGCGAAAGTGACGAGGGCGCCATCGGCGTCCACGGGATCACCAACGAATTCCTTGTGGGCAAGCCGCGTTTTGCCGAGGTGGCCGAAGAGTTCTTCGAGTTCATCAAGGGCGCGCAGCTGATCATCCATAACGCGGCGTTCGACGTTGGCTTCATCAACAACGAATTCGCCCTGATGGGGCAGCAGGATCGCGCGGACATCACGCAGCACTGCACGATCCTCGATACCCTGATGATGGCCCGGGAACGTCACCCGGGGCAGCGCAACAGCCTCGACGCCCTGTGCAAGCGCTATGGCGTCGACAACTCCGGCCGTGAACTGCACGGCGCCTTGCTCGACTCCGAGATTCTCGCCGACGTCTACCTGACCATGACTGGCGGGCAGACCAGTCTCTCCCTCGCCGGTAATGCCTCCGATGGCAATGGCTCCGGTGAAGGGGCGGACAATTCGGCCACCGAGATCCGTCGCCTGCCGGCGGGCCGACAGCCGACGCGCATCATCCGTGCCAGCGAAGACGACCTGGCCCGTCACGCGGCGCGCCTGGAAATCATCGGTAAATCCGCTGGCGCTCCGGCGTTGTGGGTGCAACTGGCCGAGGCTGAAGCGCAGGCCTGAGGTCTGTCTTTTGGTGAATGGCTTTTGTGGCGAGGGGGCTTGCCCCCGTTCGGCGGCGAAGCCGTCGTAAACCTGTATGCAAAATATGTCTGAAGAAATGCCGGGGACCGCTTCGCGCTCCAACGGGGGCAAGCCCCCTCGCCACACAAGCCACAGGGAAATTCCCTCTGGTGCATCCCGCTCGCTACATCCGCTGCAACACTCTACCCTGAGGTGATTGGCAGGCTCTGCTCTGCCGCCTCGGGACACTGAGCCTCATGTATAAAGATTTGAAATTCCCGGTCCTGATTGTCCATCGCGACATCAAGGCCGACAGCGTTGCCGGTGACCGCGTGCGGGGGATTGCCCGGGAGCTGGAGCAGGAAGGGTTCAGCGTCGTTTCGGCGGTGGACTACACCGAAGGGCGACTGGTGGCGTCAACTTACCATGGCCTGTCTTGCATGTTGATTGCGTCCGAAGACGCCAGCACCCATTCCCATTTATTGCAAAACATGGCCGAACTGATCGGTCTGGCGCGAGTGCGTGCGCCGGATCTGCCGATCTTTGCCCTGGGCGAAAAAGTGACCCTGGAAAATGCGCCGGCCGATGCCATGGCCGAGCTCAACCAGTTACGCGGCATTCTTTATCTGTTTGAAGACACGGTGCCCTTTCTCGCCCGACAGGTGGCCCGCGCGGCGCGTAAATACCTTGACGGCCTGTTGCCGCCATTTTTCAAGGCCCTGGTGCAACACACGGCGGATTCCAATTACTCGTGGCACACCCCCGGTCACGGCGGTGGCGTGGCGTATCACAAAAGTCCTGTGGGGCAGGCTTTTCACCAGTTTTTCGGGGAAAACACCCTGCGCTCGGATCTTTCGGTGTCGGTGCCGGAGCTCGGCTCGTTACTCGATCACACCGGCCCCCTGGCTGAAGCCGAGGCCCGTGCAGCACGTAATTTCGGCGCCGATCACACCTTTTTCGTGATCAATGGCACGTCCACGGCCAACAAGATTGTCTGGCACTCGGTGGTCGCTCGCGACGACCTGGTGCTGGTGGATCGCAATTGCCACAAATCGGTGCTGCACTCGATCATCATGACCGGCGCCATCCCGCTGTACTTGTGTCCGGAACGTAATGAGCTGGGGATCATCGGCCCGATTCCCCTGAGCGAGTTCAGCCGCGAATCGATCCAGGCCAAGATCGACGCCAGTCCGCTGACCAAGGGGCGTTCGCCGAAGGTCAAGCTCGCTGTAGTGACCAATTCGACGTATGACGGCCTTTGCTATAACGCCGAGCTGATCAGGCAGCAACTGGGCAATAGCGTTGAGGTACTGCACTTCGACGAGGCCTGGTATGCCTATGCGGCGTTTCATGAGTTTTTTGCCGGGCGCTACGGCATGGGCACGTCCCGTGATGAAGGCAGCCCGCTGGTGTTTACTACCCATTCCACCCACAAGTTACTGGCGGCTTTCAGTCAGGCGTCGATGATTCATGTGCGCGATGGCGGCGCAAGGCAACTGGACCGGGATCGCTTCAACGAAGCATTCATGATGCACATCTCGACCTCACCGCAGTACGGCATCATCGCCTCGCTGGATGTGGCTTCGGCGATGATGGAAGGGCCGGCCGGGCGTTCACTGTTACAGGAAATGTTCGACGAAGCCCTGAGTTTTCGTCGGGCGCTGGCCAACTTGCGCCAGCACATTGCTGCAGATGACTGGTGGTTTTCGATCTGGCAACCGCCCTCGGCGGAAGGCATCGAGCGGGTCGTCACCGAGGACTGGTTGCTGCAGCCCGATGCCGACTGGCATGGCTTTGGCGGCGTGACCGACGATTATGTGCTGCTCGACCCGATCAAGGTCACGCTGGTGATGCCGGGGCTGACGGCCGGTGGCGCCCTCAGCGAGCGCGGGATTCCAGCGGCAGTGGTCAGCAAATTCCTTTGGGAGCGAGGCCTGGTGGTCGAGAAGACCGGGCTGTATTCGTTCCTGGTGTTGTTCTCCATGGGCATCACCAAGGGCAAATGGAGCACGCTGCTCACCGAATTGCTGGAGTTCAAGCGCAGCTATGACGCCAACGTCAGTCTGGCCAGTTGCCTACCCTGCGTGGCGCAGGAAAATGTCGCGCGCTATCAGGGCATGGGCCTGCGGGATCTGTGCGATCAGTTGCATGCCTGCTATCGCAGCAATGCCACGGCCAGGCATCTCAAGCGCATGTACACCGTACTGCCGGAAGTCGCGATGAAGCCGGCGGACGCCTATGATCAATTGGTGCGAGGCGAGGTCGAGGCGGTGTCGATCGATGCGCTGGACGGGCGGATCGCCGCGGTGATGCTGGTGCCGTACCCGCCGGGCATCCCGTTGATCATGCCGGGCGAACGCTTTACCGAGACGACCCGCTCGATCATCGATTACCTGGCATTTGCCCGTACGTTCGATAGAAGTTTCCCGGGGTTCGTTGCTGATGTGCACGGATTGCAACACGAAGATCAGGGCAATGGGCGGTGCTACACCGTCGATTGCATCAAGGAGTGAGGACCTTTCCCAGTATGCAGCCGGTTATAAATCCGAATTACCCAGGGTTGTCGGTGCGGGTTGCCGATGAAGGTTTTGCCGCCTACATCTGGGGCAGTGATTTCAGTTTTGAAGTCGCGGCATACGGTGCGGCCGAGATCGGAAAACCGGTCGCACAGTGGCCCGTGACGCCGATCACGCCCTATCGCAAGTGCTACGGTATCGACCCGGAGGAGTTCAGCAGCTTTCTCCATGCCGCCGACAGCGCGATTTTCATGGCCTATCTGGATGACCAGCCCGTGGGACACCTGGTGGTCAGTACCAACTGGAATGGTTTTGCCCATATCGACGAATTGGCGGTGCATGCCCCGGCCCGGCGGCACGGCGTGGCCAAGGCCTTGCTGGATGTGGCGCAATTCTGGAGCCGCAAGAAAAAACTTCCGGGCATCATGCTCGAAACCCAGAACAACAACCTGGGGGCCTGCCGGCTCTATGAGCGCTGCGGTTACGTGATTGGCGGGATCGACCATCTGCGCTATCGCGGCATCGACCCGAACACCGCCGAAGTGGCGCTGTTCTGGTATCGAATATTCGAGAGTCCGCTGGAGAACCCGCTCAGTTCGTCAGCATCGCCGCGGCTTGTTCCGTGACGATCGCCAGCAGGGCCTGGACCGCCGGAGACGGTTCGGCGTTTTTCAGGGACAAGGCGTAGAGACTGATCGGGACAGCTGGCGCCAGCGGGCAGGTGTCCAGTCCCGAGGCCTTGGCGCCGAGGGCGGTGAAGGGGTCGACGATGGCCAGGCCTTCTCCGGCCTCGACCATGCTGCGCATCATCTGATGCGTCTGGACCCGGGTCTGAATCACTGGAGCAGGGCGCAAGCCGTGCAGTTTGTTTTCCAGCGCCGGGCTCAGCGGGTCGTGCCCCTCCAGGCCGATCATCGATTGACCGGCCAGATCCTGCAGTGAAATGTATTTCTGTTTCGGTTGCAGCCAGCCATGGGGTGCGAGCAACTGAAGTTTGCCCTGGGCAATCACCTGGCAATCGAGGTCGGCGTGGTCGGGGTCGTGCAAGCTCAGACCCAGATCGCTTTCACGCAGCAACAGGCTTCTGACGATGTCGCGGGTCGGCTGGCTCAGCAGAGTGCAAGGCGCGTCGGGCAAGCGGCGGCGCAGGGCCGCGATGCTGTGTGGCAACAATTGATTGGCCAGAGGCGGGGTGCAGATGATGCGCAACGGCGGCGCCAGGTATTGACGGAGGCTGTTGGCCAAGCGCTGTACCGGTTCGAGTGCATCGTAGACCCGGGCAATTTCCACCTGCAGTTCCCGCGCTTCGCGGGTGGCCTGCAATCGTCCGCGCACGCTGGCGAACAGCATGAAACCCAACTGATCCTCGGCGTCGCGCAGCAAATGCTCGACTTCGGTCACCGGCAACTGCAGCCATTCGGCGGCGGTGCCCAGGTGACCGGTCTGCAAGAGCGCCTGGATCACTTCGATATGGCGTAAGCGCATGCGTGAAGTCCATGTTCAGCCGGTGGAGGAGTCAGTGGCTGAATCCTACCCCAAGTCCGCGCATATGACTTCTGCTCATAACGACGGGTTATGAAACGCTGGCGGTTTGCGGTTCGCGCGTAAGGGTTACGCCGGTTTGCACCAACTGAAACTCATTGTCGTCGACCTTGTTGACACGGTCGCCAATGGCCAGCTTGTAAGTGGTGACAGGCCCTGAACCGTCTACCGCCGGGGTGGATTCCTGGAACTCGTGCACCGAATAAATACGGCCTTCCGCATCTCTTGCATGGAACTGACCGACGAGTACTGCTGCCATCTGCTTAGAACCTCTGGAGATAAATCACTCAATTTGCGGCTCTGTAGACCGTGGTTGGGTGAGGTAAGTTTTCCTACAGGAAAAAAATAGTCAGGGACGGCGTTTTCAGTCGCCCGCTGCTTGAATCGTCATCTATAACTACAAGCTCTTCATATCGGACAGTCGAGACATTCCCATGAGCAACGTCTATACGGTCGCCGTCGTGGTCGGCAGCTTGAGAAAGGAATCGATCAACCGCAAGGTCGCACGGGCCTTGGCAGAACTGGCGCCGGCCAATCTCAAGCTCAACATCGTCGAGATTGGCGATCTGCCGCTCTATAACGAAGACATCGATGGTGCTTCACCGCCGGCAGCCTACAGCACTTTCCGACAACAGGTGAGCTCATCCGACGCGGTGCTGTTCGTGACCCCGGAATACAACCGATCGGTGCCGGCGCCATTGAAAAATGCGATTGACGTGGGTTCGCGTCCCTACGGCAAAAGTGCCTGGAATGGTAAGCCGGGCGCCATTATCAGTGTTTCGCCGGGGGCCGTCGGCGGGTTCGGTGCCAACCACAACCTGCGCCAATCCATGGTGTTTCTCAATGTGCCGCTGATGCAGCAACCGGAAGCCTATCTGGGGAACGCCGGTTCGGCGTTCGACGAGGCGGGCAAGCTGTCCGACTCGGTCAAGCCGTTCCTGCAAAATTTCATCAATGCCTATGGGCAATGGGTCGAGCAGCACAAGAAAGTTTGACGTTCGTCATCCGGCGCTTTGTCCTACGAAGCGCCGGATAGCCGGCTACAAATCATCGTTTCCATTTCCAACAGCCAGGCGGCGGTTAGCTCCGCCGTCGGTTGTGCCGTGATGCAATAGCGACGACCGCCCCAGGCCATGATGACCCAGGCTTCGATCGTTGGTGCGGATGGCTGCATTGGGGCCATGTTCCGACCTGGGGATTTGCCGACGTCATTGCGTCCAAGGTGAAAGGCATCAAGGTGGGCGAGCGTTTCTACGGTTACTTTCCGCTGGCCAGTCACCTGTGGATGCGCCCGGAACGGGTTACCGAACGTGGCTTTTACGATGGGGTCGAGCACCGGTCGGGGTTGACCTCGGCGTATAACCAGTACACGCGCTGCAGTTGGGATGCGTACTACAGTCCTGAAACCGAAAACCTGCAGATTCTGCTCAAACCGTTGTTTCTGACCTCGTCGATGCTGGCGGATTTCCTCCAGGACAATCAGTTCTTTGGCGCAACCCGGTTGGTGTTTTCCAGTGCGTCGAGTAAAACCGCCTACGGCACGGCCGTCTGCCTGGAGAGTCATCCGCAACTGGAACGGATTGCCCTAACCTCGGCCGCCAACAAAGCCTTTGTCGAAACCCTCGGTTGTTACGAGCGGGCAGTGGCATACGAGGAGCTGACGAGTCTTGGGAATGATCGTCCTACGTTGTATGTGGATTTTTCTGGTGACCTCAAGTTGCGGGATCAGGTGCATCAGCACTTTGCCCGACAGCTGGTCTACAGTTGCTTCGCCGGTTCAGCGCAAAGCACGAACGAGGCGCAACTGACGGCCATTGAAGGGCCTCAACCGGTGTTTTTCTTTGCGCCCGTCCAGATCCGCAAGCGTAACGCCGAGTGGGGGCCGGAAGGGGTCAGCCAGCATATCGGCAAAGGGTTGCTGCGGTTTTTTCAGCAAGTGACGGCTGAGAAGAAGCCGTTGTTGGAAGTGGTGGAGAGCCAGGGGTATGAGGCGGCGCAAGATGTCATTTTCCGGTTGTTTCATGGGCAGGTGGCGCCCGTTGAAGGGCATGTGATTCACTTGTGAAGTGACTCGGCGAGGTTAGACCGGGGTGGCCCCTTCGCTGGCAAGCCAGCTCCTACAGGGTTATGCGCACACTTTGTAGGAGCTGGCTTGCCAGCGAAGAGGCCCGGCCAAACAACACAACTCTCAACCCTGTCCCGGCACATTCGGCCAAAGATCCGCCACCAGAAACAATCGTTCGGCCTCTTCCCAGTCGCTATTGGCATTTTCCGTCAGGCGCACCAGCAGTTGTGCCGGCGCCAGCGGGTCCAGGTCATTGAGCCATGCCCGCATCTGCTCAGGGTTCCAGGTGTGCTCCTCCGAATAATGCGCCGGCGCCAGCCAGGCATGGCGGGGCAGGGGTTGCCAGCGACCGGGCGCGCTCTGGGCAACCAACGCCGGCCAATCCTTTTGATGTAGCCAGCGCCCGCGCAAATGCTGCGGATGGGCTCCCGACGGCGGGGCGGCCTGGCCGGGCCACGGATACAGCAAGTACCCGCCCAGCCACAAATGCGCGCTGAACACCTGGATATCCAGCGCCGCCAGCACTTCACGGCTCTCGGGGCGCGCGGAAATCGGCAACTGATGCTGGCTCAGGTGCGCCAGTTTGCGGTCGAGCCGGTCGTGGCACCCCGGACCCAGCCACTGGGCCGTGTCATGCCCGTCGCCGGATTGCGGGCCGAGGTAGAGCTTGATCGCCAGCTCCAGGTGATGCACGCCATCGCGATCGCGCAGCAGCATGTCCAGTTCACCCAGGGTGTGGCCTTCGCGGCGAATCGGCATGTTGGCGGCAATCAGTTCAATGCCCGGCGCATGCTGCACGGCGAATTGCCAGAGGCGTTCGTAGTACAAACCCAGGCGCCGGGTCCGGGCCTGGGCCAGCCAGTGCAACAAGCCATAACTGTCCCGGTCCAGCTGGCGCAGCCAATGCTCCAGCCGTTGTGGTTCCTGCACCCAGTCGCTGCCGGCCAGCGGGTGGCGCTGCGGCCACGGGGTATCGCCCAACATCGGCGGGGCGAGGATGACCCACGCCAGGTCACGCACTTCGGGATGGCGTAACTGGTGGGGCAGGTGGAGCAAATCCGGAAATAGCATCATCTTGCGAGCATAGCCCGAAACCCGGGCACACCCTTGAAGCTGAAAGGATTTTGTCTACGGACGGCTTTCGCCCATAATCGTGGTTTTCGCCGCCACACAGATCCCCGCAGGAGCCCCATGGAGCAATTTCGCAATATCGGCATCATCGGTCGCCTGGGCAGTTCCCAGGTGCTGGATACCGTCCGCCGACTGAAACGGTTTCTGCTCGATCGTCACCTGCACGTGATCCTCGAAGACACCATCGCCGAAGTGCTGCCAGGGCACGGTCTGCAAACCTCGTCGCGCAAGATGCTCGGCGAAGTCTGTGACATGGTCATCGTGGTCGGTGGTGACGGCAGCCTGCTCGGTGCCGCCCGGGCGCTGGCCAGGCACAACATTCCGGTGCTCGGCATCAACCGTGGCAGCCTGGGTTTCCTCACCGACATCCGTCCCGACGAGCTGGAAACCAAGGTCGCCGAAGTGCTGGATGGTCACTATCTGGTGGAAAACCGCTTCCTCTTGCAAGCCGAGGTCCGCCGCCACGGCGAGGCCATCGGCCAGGGCGATGCCTTGAACGATGTGGTGCTGCACCCCGGCAAATCCACGCGAATGATCGAGTTCGAGCTGTACATCGACGGCCAGTTCGTCTGCAGCCAGAAGGCCGACGGCCTGATCGTCGCGACGCCGACCGGCTCCACCGCCTACGCGCTGTCTGCCGGCGGGCCGATCATGCATCCCAAGCTCGACGCTATTGTGATTGTGCCGATGTACCCCCATACCTTGTCGGGTAGGCCGATTGTGGTCGATGGCAACAGCGAGCTGAAAATCGTCGTGTCCAAGGATATGCAGATTTACCCGCAAGTCTCGTGTGACGGGCAGAACCACTTCACCTGCGCGCCCGGCGACACCATTACCGTGAGCAAGAAAGCCCAGAAACTGCGGCTGATTCACCCGCTCGACCACAACTACTATGAAGTCTGCCGGACCAAGCTCGGCTGGGGCAGCAAGTTGGGGGGTGGAGGCGACTGATGCTCGATCCCGCGCGTAGCTACGACCTGATCGGTGACGTGCACGGTTGCGCTCTGACCCTGGAGCACTTGCTCGACCGACTTGGTTATCACAAACAGAGTGGCGTCTGGCGCCATGCTTCGCGCATGGCGGTGTTCGTCGGCGATATCATCGACCGCGGCCCGCGGATTCGCGAGGCGCTGCACATCGTCCACGACATGGTGGAGGCCGGTCAGGCGCTGTGCATCATGGGCAATCACGAGTTCAATGCACTGGGCTGGAGCACGCCGGCGCTGCCCGGCAGCGGCAAGCAGTTCGTGCGCGAGCACACGCCGCGCCATGCCCGCCTGCTGCACGAAACCCTGACTCAGTTCGAACATCATCCGGGCGACTGGCACGACTTCCAGCAATGGTTCTATGAGCTGCCGTTGTTCGTCGATGCCGGGCGTTTTCGCGTGGTCCACGCCTGTTGGGATGCCGGGCTGATCGAGCCGCTGCGGGCGTTGTTCCCCGACGGTTGCATTGATGAGCCTTTTCTTCAGGCATCGGCGGAGTCGGGTTCCTTTGCCTGCACTGTGTTCGACCGGCTGCTGCGCGGCACGGATATGCGCTTGCCCCATGGCCTGACCATGACCAGCGGCGATGGTCTGGTGCGTTCGTTCTTCCGCACCAAGTTCTGGGAAGACGATCCGAAAACCTACGGCGACATCGTGTTCCAGCCCGATGCACTACCGGAACCCGTGGCTCTGACGCCGCTGTCGTCCACCGAAAAGAACAGTTTGCTGCGCTATGGCGTCGAAGAACCTCTGTTGTTCGTCGGCCATTACTGGCGCAGCGGCAAGCCGGCACCGATTCGGCCGAACCTGGCCTGCCTGGATTACAGCGCGGTGCTGTACGGCAAACTGGTCGCCTATCGCCTGGACCAGGAAACCCGCCTGGATCCGAATAAATTCGTCTGGGTCGATGTCGAGCGGCCGGAGGTGCTGCAATGAGTGCTGTAGCGGTATTGCGTCTGCCATTGGCGGTGGACTTGAGCGGGTTCGTCACGCTACTCAAACGCATGCAGGTGCCTCATCGCGTCAGTGAAGAGGCCGGTGAGCAGGTGCTGTGGGTGCCGCAGAACATCAGTGAAGACGTGCGTGCGCTGTACGAACGTTTTCCGGCGGGCGACCCCGATCAACAACTGGACATTCCGGTGGCGCAAACCGTCAAGCGTCCGGGATTCGTCGAGCAGTTGAAATACGCCAGGGCCACCGCGCTGGTATTGCTGCTGAGCATCATCGTCGGTGCGGTCACGATGCTGGGCGACAACCTTGAAACGATGCGCTGGCTGACCTTCCTCGAATTCCGCGTAGTCGGCGAATACATCCACTTCACGCCGCTGGCCGACAGCCTGGCGGCGGGGCAGTGGTGGCGCCTGTTTACGCCGATGCTGATCCACTTCGGTATCCTGCACCTGGCGATGAATGGCATGTGGTACTGGGAACTGGGGCGGCGCATCGAGTCACGCCAGGGCAGTATCAACCTGATCGGCCTGACCTTGCTGTTCAGCCTGGTGTCCAACTACGCCCAGTACTATTTCAGCGGCCCGACCCTGTTCGGCGGGTTGTCCGGCGTGCTGTATGGGCTGCTCGGACATTGCTGGATCTTCCAGTTGCTGGCACCGAACCCGGCTTATCGCCTGCCCCGTGGCGTACTGGTGATGATGCTGGTGTGGTTGCTGCTGTGCCTGTCCGGGCTGGTCTCGATGATCGGCTTCGGCGAGATCGCCAACGCAGCCCACGTCAGCGGGTTACTCATCGGATGCTTCACCGGTTTGTTGGGCGGTTTGTATAACCGCCGTAAACTGGCCGCCTAATTCAGAACATGCAATAAAGAGACGGAGACCCAATGTCCTCTTTTAACGAAATGATCAAGAACATCACCCCCGATATCTACGAGAGTCTGAAACTGGCCGTGGAAATCGGCAAATGGTCCGACGGTGGCAAGCTCACCGCCGAACAACGCGAACTGTCGTTGCAGGCGATGATCGCCTGGGAAATCCAGAACCTGCCCGAGGACCAGCGTACTGGCTACATGGGCCCGCAGGAATGCAGCTCCAAGTCGATTCAAGTGCCCAATATCCTGTTCAAGTCGGATGCCATCCATTGATCGAGATTGGCCGCGGTGCAATCAGCAAAATGTCGGCGCGCCTTGACGGGCCGAACGTGCAATACGCCTTCCGTCTGGGCGAAACCGAAGTCCCGGTCAATCCGTTGATCGGCACCACGGTTCGCCTGGAATACTTGGGTGCGATCCACTGCATCCATTGCGGACGCAAGACCAAGACCAGTTTCAGCCAGGGTTACTGCTACCCGTGCATGACCAAACTGGCCCAGTGCGACGTGTGCATCATGAGCCCGGAGCGCTGCCACTTCGACGCTGGCACCTGCCGCGAGCCCGAGTGGGGCGAGAAGTTCTGCATGACCGATCATGTGGTGTACCTGGCCAACTCGTCGGGGGTGAAAGTCGGGATTACCCGTGCCACCCAGTTGCCGACCCGCTGGCTCGACCAGGGTGCGAGCCAGGCCTTGCCGATCATGCGCGTATCGACCCGGCAGCAGTCCGGCTTCGTCGAGGATCTGTTTCGCAGCCAGGTGGCCGACAAGACCAACTGGCGCGCTTTACTCAAGGGCGATGCGGCGGCAGTGAACCTGGCCGAGGTTCGCGATCAACTGTTCGACAGCTGCGCCGAAGGCTTGCAAGGGTTGCAGGAACGCTTTGGTTTGCAGGCGATCCAGGCGGTTACCGATATCGAACCGCTGGAAATCCGCTACCCGGTCGAGCAGTACCCGGCGAAGATTGTCAGCTTCAACCTGGACAAGAACCCGATTGCCGAAGGCACGCTGATGGGGGTCAAGGGGCAATACCTGATCTTCGACACCGGCGTGATCAACATTCGTAAATACACGGCTTACCAGCTCGCCGTGCATCAGTAAGGACTCCAGCATGCGCACCGAACAACCGAAGATGATTTACCTGAAGGACTATCAGGCGCCCGAGTACCTGATCGACGAAACACACCTGACCTTCGAGTTGTACGAGGACCACAGCCTGGTCCATGCGCAACTGGTGATGCGCCGTAATCCCGAGCGAGGCCCGGGCCTGCCGCCGCTGGTGCTGGATGGCCAGCAGCTGGAACTGCTGTCGGTGACGCTGGCCGATCAGGCGCTTTCTGATGCGCAATACCAGCTGACCGAGAATCACCTGACCCTGCACCCGACCAGCACCACCTTCACGGTCGACACCAGCGTCAGGATCCACCCGGAAACGAACACCGCACTGGAAGGCCTGTACAAGTCCGGCACGATGTTCTGCACCCAGTGCGAAGCCGAAGGCTTTCGCAAGATCACGTATTACCTTGACCGTCCGGACGTGATGAGCACCTTCACCACCACCGTGGTCGCCGAGCAGCACAGTTATCCGGTGCTGCTGTCCAACGGCAACCCGATCGCTTCCGGTCCCGGCGAAGACGGCCGGCACTGGGCGACCTGGGAAGACCCATTCAAGAAACCGGCGTACCTGTTTGCGCTGGTGGCCGGTGACCTGTGGGCCGTCGAAGACAGCTTCACCACCATGAGCGAGCGTAACGTGGCGCTGCGCATTTATGTCGAGCCGGAAAACATCGACAAGTGCCAGCACGCCATGAACAGCCTGAAGAAGTCCATGCGCTGGGACGAAGAGGTCTACGGTCGCGAGTACGACCTGGACATCTTCATGATCGTCGCCGTGAATGACTTCAACATGGGCGCCATGGAAAACAAGGGCCTCAACATCTTCAACTCCAGCGCCGTGCTGGCCAAGGCGGAAACCGCCACCGATGCCGCGCACCAGCGGGTCGAAGCGATCGTCGCCCACGAATACTTCCACAACTGGTCGGGCAACCGCGTGACCTGCCGCGACTGGTTCCAGCTGTCGCTCAAGGAAGGCTTCACCGTATTCCGCGATGCCGGCTTCTCCTCGGACATGAACTCGGCCACGGTCAAGCGCATCCAGGACGTTGCGTACCTGCGTACCCACCAGTTCGCCGAAGATGCAGGTCCCATGGCCCACGCCGTGCGCCCGGACAACTTCATCGAGATTTCCAACTTCTACACCCTGACCGTGTATGAAAAGGGCTCGGAAGTGGTCGGCATGATTCACACCTTGCTCGGTGCCGAAGGCTTCCGCAAAGGCAGCGACCTGTACTTCGAACGCCACGACGGCCAGGCCGTGACCTGCGATGACTTCATCAAGGCCATGGAAGACGCCAATGGGGTTGACCTGACCCAGTTCAAACGCTGGTACAGCCAGGCTGGTACACCGCGCCTGGCGGTGAGCGAGTCGTACGACGCAGCGGCGAAAACCTACAGCCTGACCTTCCGCCAGAGCTGCCCGGAAACCCCGGACAAGGTGCAAAAACTGCCGTTCGTGATCCCGGTCGAACTGGGCCTGCTGGATTCCAAAGGGGCGGCGATTACCCTGCGTCTGTCCGGTGAAGCCTCGACCCAAGGCACCTCGCGAGTCATTTCCGTGACCGAAGCCGAGCAGACCTTCACCTTCGTCGACATCGCCGAACAACCGTTGCCGTCGTTGCTGCGTGGCTTCTCGGCACCGGTGAAACTGAGCTTCCCGTACAACCGCGACCAGTTGATGTTCCTGATGCAGCACGATAGCGACGGTTTCAACCGCTGGGATGCCGGCCAGCAACTGTCGGTGCAGGTGCTGCAAGAGCTGATTGCCCAGCAGCAGAAGGGCGAAGCGCTGGTGCTCGATCAGCGTCTGGTGTCGGCGTTGCGCACGGTGCTCTCGGATGAGTCGCTGGACCAGGCGATGGTTGCCGAAATGCTGTCGTTGCCAAGCGAGGCGTACCTGACCGAGATCAGCGAAGTGGCGGATGTCGACGCCATTCACACCGCTCGCGAGTTTACCCGCAAGCAACTGGCTGACGCGTTGTTCGAAGGCCTGTGGCTGCGTTATCAGGCCAATCGCGACCTGTCCAAGCAAACGCCGTATGTGGCCGAAGCCGAACACTTTGCCCGCCGTGCGTTGCAGAACATCGCGCTGTCGTACCTGATGCTCAGCGGCAAGCCGGAAGTTTTGGCGGCAACCCTGGAGCAGTTCGATGCGTGCGACAACATGACCGAGCGCCTGACCGCGCTCGCCGTGTTGGTCAATTCGCCGTTCGAAGCCGAGAAGGCCAAGGCACTGGCCAGCTTCGCCGAGCACTTCAAGGACAACCCGCTGGTCATGGATCAGTGGTTCAGCGTCCAGGCCGGCAGTGTGTTGCCGGGTGGTCTGGCGCGGGTAAAGGCGTTGATGCAGCACCCGGCGTTCAACATCAAGAACCCGAACAAGGTGCGGGCACTGGTCGGTGCGTTCGCCGGGCAGAACCTGATCAACTTCCATGCCGCCGATGGTTCCGGGTATCGCTTCCTGGCGGATCTGGTGATCGAGTTGAATGGCTTTAATCCGCAGATTGCTTCTCGCCAGTTGGCGCCTTTGACTCGCTGGCGTAAGTACGACAGTGCTCGTCAGGCTTTGATGAAGGGGGAGCTGGAGCGGATTCGGGCTTCGGGGCAGTTGTCCAGTGATGTGTTTGAAGTGGTCAGCAAGAGTTTGGCTTGATCTTGGCTTTTTTGGACTTGGCGGCCTCTGGGCCGACCAAGGCCTTTGCTGATTGAGTACATATCCGTTTCTTCGGTAACGGCGGCTGGCGGTTTCGCCCTTACGGCGACTCACTTTTTTACAAGCGCGCCTAAAAAAGTAAGCAAAAAACGCTCGCCCCTTGCGTCCGGCCCCTCGCTAAGGCTCGGGGTTCCTTCGCTCCGGTATTCATCCGGGGGCATTGCCCTCCGGTCGGCTTCGCTTCGACCTACATGCAATGAGTTCGACTGCGTCGGACGGCGCTACGCGCCAATCCCCGGATAAACACCTCCGCTCAGCCTCCCGAGGGGGCGGGTGGATCAAGATCAAGAGCTGCAGGCGAGCTAACGCTCGGCCTGTTGAGTGGTGAAGAGCGAAGGTGTACGCCGACCCTCTGTAGGAGCTGACTTACTAGCGATGGCGGCCTGGAAGCTAACCATTCCCTCGCAGATGCACGCAAATCAAGCTGTAGGAGCTGGCTTGCCAGCTCCTACAGGAGGGAGGCGTGTATAGCCTCGCGATCAGGCCGCCTCGCTTTGGCTTTTGATGTGGCTTTTGATCTTCTTGCCCCCTCGAGAGGCCGAGCGCAGGTTCTGTGCAGTGGGCAACCCGGCATGGATGCCGGGTTAGCCGCCCCCGGCCATGGATGGCCGATGGCGGCGGGCCCACGGAGCAGGACCGGAGCGAGGGAATGCCGAGCCTAGGCGAGGCACCGAACGAAAGGGGCAAGAGCCCTTGGTTACTTGGGGCTCTTCCAAGTGACCCGCTGTAAGAGCGGAACCATAAGCCGCCGTTACCGCAGAAACGGATATGTACCCCAAACCCCAAACCCCAAACCCCAAACCCCAAACCCCAAACCCAAATCACCCCACCTGATACCCAACCATTCAGAACAAGCCCCCATCCCCCTCGGTTAACAAAACATAACGTGGCGTCGATTGTCAGGCATTAAAAAACACCGATAGGATAGGCCAGCTTCCGAAGGGGCTCTGGATTGCGGGTTTCAGGACTATGCTCTGAAACAGCCGGTCCAGACACGCACCCTTGCGGCGCCCAGAAAGGTTGAACGACCTAACAATAATAATGGGGGAAGGTCTATGAGTGAGCCTGTCATGGGTGTGGGTATCTGCCGCCCGCCGGCATTACGCAAATTCGCGTTGCTGGCCACAGCGCTCTCGCTGTTGGGCTCTGCCATGCTGTCGGCACCTGCGCTGGCCGCGGCGGCGCCAGCATCCGACGTTGTTTATTCCATTGAATCTGCCAAGGCTTCCAAAAGCCTGATGCTCGATGTCGTCCAAGCGGGCAAGCGCCTGGTGGCCGTCGGGGATCGTGGGCACATCCTGTATTCCGATGACCAGGGCGCTACCTGGACCCAGGCCAAGGTGCCAACCCGGGCCTTGCTGACCTCGGTGTTTTTCGTCGACGACAAGCACGGCTGGGCAGTCGGTCATGACGCGCAGATCCTCGCCAGCGAGGACGGCGGCAGCACCTGGACCAAACAGTTCGAAGACCTGAAGCGCGAATCGCCGCTGCTCGATGTCTGGTTCAAGGACGTCGACAGCGGCTTTGCCGTGGGCGCCTATGGCTCGCTGATGGAAACCACCGACGGTGGCAAGCATTGGGAAGACGCCAGCGACCGCCTGGACAACGAAGACCAGTACCACCTGAACGCGATTGCCGCGGTCAAGGACGCTGGGCTGTTCATCGTCGGCGAGCAGGGCAGCATGTTCCGCTCCGCCGATTGGGGCCAGACTTGGGAAAAACTCGAAGGTCCGTACGAGGGCTCGCTGTTTGGCGTGATCGGCACGGCGCAGCCCAATACCCTGTTGGCCTACGGCCTGCGCGGCAACCTCTATCGTTCCACCGACTTCGGCAGCACCTGGGAGCAAGTCCAGCTCAAGGCTGAACGTGGCGACCTGGAGTTCGGGCTGTCCGGCGGCACACTGCTCGATGATGGTTCCATCGTGATCGTCGGCAACGGCGGTTCGGTGATCCGCAGCAGCGACAATGGCGAAACCTTCAAGGTGGTCAACCGTCCGGACCGTATTTCGGTCTCGGCAGTGACTGCGGCAGGCAATGGCAATCTGGTTCTGGCCGGGCAGGGCGGCGTTCGCGTCACCTCGCCAAGCGGCACCGAGTCGGGCAAATGAGCCGGGTTAATAATAAGAAGGCGGAGCTATGACTTCCTTGAGTACTCATCACCAGGACAAGGCGACGTTCCTCGAGCGCCTGATCTTCAACAACCGCCCGGCAGTGATCACGATCTGCCTGCTGGTCAGTATTTTCCTGTTCTGGCAGGCGACGCTGATTCGTCCGTCCACCAGTTTCGAAAAAATGATCCCGCTGGAGCACCCGTTCATCCAGAAGATGATGGAGCACCGCAACGATCTGGCGAACCTGGGTAACACCGTGCGGATCTCGGTGGAAGCCACCGATGGCGACATCTTCTCCAAGGAGTACATGGAGACCCTGCGCCAGATCAACGACGAAGTGTTCTACATCTCCGGTGTCGACCGTTCTGGTCTCAAGTCGCTGTGGAGCCCGAGCGTTCGCTGGACCGAAGTGACGGAAGAGGGCTTCGCCGGCGGTGAAGTGATCCCGCAAAGCTACAACGGCTCCCAGGCCAGCCTCGACTTGCTGCGCAACAACGTGCTCAAGTCCGGTCAGGTCGGGCGCCTGGTGTCCAACGACTTCAAGTCGAGCATCGTCGATATTCCATTGCTGGAGTCCTATCCGGACCCGCAGGACCAGGGCAAGCTGCTGGCGCTGGACTATCGCAAGTTCTCTCACGAACTTGAAGACAAGATCCGCACCAAGTTCGAAGCACAGAACCCGAATGTGAAGATCCACATCGTCGGATTCGCCAAGAAAGTCGGTGACCTGATCGACGGCCTGGTGATGGTGGTGATGTTCTTCGGCATTGCCTTCGTCATTACCCTGGTCCTCCTGCTGTGGTTCACCAACTGCCTGCGCAGTACCGTCGCCGTGTTGAGCACGACGCTGGTGGCGGTGGTCTGGCAACTGGGGTTGATGCACTTCTTCGGTTTCGGGCTCGATCCTTACTCGATGCTGGTACCGTTCCTGATCTTCGCCATCGGTATTTCCCACGGCGTGCAGAAGATCAACGGGATCGCCCTGCAATCGAGCGAGGCGGACAACGCCCTGACGGCGGCTCGTCGCACTTTCCGTCAATTGTTCTTGCCAGGGATGATCGCGATCCTCGCCGATGCCGTGGGTTTCATCACGCTGCTGATCATCGATATCGGCGTGATTCGTGAGCTGGCCATCGGCGCGTCCATCGGCGTGGCGGTGATCGTGTTCACCAACCTGATCCTGCTGCCGGTGGCGATTTCCTATGTCGGTATCAGCAAGCGTGCCGTCGAACGCAGCAAAAAGGATGCGACTCGCGAGCATCCGTTCTGGCGTCTGCTGGCGAATTTTGCCAGCGCCAAAGTTGCCCCGGTTTCCATTCTGCTGGCGCTGATCGCCTTCGGTGGCGGCCTGTGGTACAGCCAGAACCTGAAAATCGGCGACCTCGACCAGGGTGCCCCGGAGCTGCGTCCGGACTCGCGCTACAACAAGGACAACAACTTCATCATCAACAACTACTCGACCAGTTCCGATGTGCTGGTGGTGATGGTCAAGACCAAGTCTGAAGGGTGCTCGCGCTACGAAGCCATGGCGCCGATCGACGAGTTGATGTGGAAGATGCAGAACACCGAGGGCGTGCAGTCGGCGATTTCCCTGGTGACTGTGTCCAAGCAAATGATCAAGGGCATGAATGAGGGCAACCTGAAATGGGAAACCCTGTCGCGTAACCCTGATGTGCTGAACAACTCCATCGCCCGCGCTGACGGCCTGTACAACAACAGCTGTTCCCTGGCGCCGGTGCTGGTGTTCCTCAACGATCACAAGGCCGAGACACTGGATCGTGCAGTGCATGCGGTGCAGGAGTTCGCCAAGGAAAACAACAAGGAAGGCCTGGAGTTCATCCTCGCTGCCGGTAACGCCGGGATCGAAGCCGCCACCAACGAAGTGATCAAGAAGTCCGAGCTGACCATCCTGATCTTGGTGTACATCTGCGTCGCGGTGATGTGCATGATCACCTTCCGCTCGTGGGCGGCGACCTTGTGCATCGTGCTGCCGCTGGTGCTGACCTCGGTGCTCGGCAACGCCCTGATGGCCTTCATGGGCATCGGCGTGAAAGTGGCGACCCTGCCGGTCGTGGCACTTGGTGTGGGGATTGGTGTGGACTACGGCATCTACATCTACAGCCGTCTGGAAAGCTTCCTGCGTGCCGGCCTGCCGCTGCAAGAGGCGTACTACCAGACGCTGAAGTCCACCGGAAAGGCGGTGCTGTTTACCGGTCTGTGCCTGGCCATCGGCGTGTGCACCTGGATCTTCTCGGCCATCAAGTTCCAGGCCGACATGGGTCTGATGCTGACCTTCATGCTGTTGTGGAACATGTTCGGTGCGCTGTGGCTGTTGCCGGCACTGGCACGGTTCCTGATCAAGCCTGAAAAACTGGCGGGACAGAAGGGCAATTCGCTGTTCGCCCATTGATTGATCGCTGAAATGAAAAAGCCGCAACCTCGGGTTGCGGCTTTTTTACATCTGAAGATAAACACCCCTTTGTGGGAGCCGGCTTGCTGGCTCCTACAGGGGGGGGCGTTTAGGCAGGATCGGTGCCCAACACCACATTCAACGCACTGCGCGCATCATCGAGCTGCACCAGCGTCGCATGTCGTGCACCCAGGGCGTCGCGGTTTTCGATGGCGGTCAGGATCGCCTTGTGCCGGGGCAGCGCCAGTTCATGCAGGTTCGGCCGCTGGTTCGAGTGCTTCAAGGCTTCGGCGATGGCCACCGAAAGCATGTTGCACAGGTTGGCCAGCAAGTCGTTGTGCGTGGCATCGGCGATGCGACTGTGGAAATCCAGGTCCGGCTGCAATAGCGCCTCCGGCGTCGGGGCGGCTTCCATGCGCTGGTAGGCCTCACCGATGGAGGCAATGTCCGCCTCCGTGGCGAATTGCGCGGCGAGGGCGGCAGCGGCCGGTTCGATGATGCTGCGCACGCTGGTCAGCAGGTCGAAAAACTGATTCTGCGGACTGCTCTGCATCAACCAGTGCAGCACGTCCGGGTCAAGCATGTGCCAGTCCTTGCGCGGCTTGACCACGGTGCCGACCCTCGGACGGGAGTACACCAGGCCCTTGGCAACCAGTACTCGGGTGGCTTCACGCAGCACCGGCCGGCTGACCGCATATTCTTCGCACAACAGCGCTTCGGCGGGCAGTTTGTCGTCCGGCAGGAAACGTCCCGAGACGATCTGCATGCCCAGTTCCTGGACGATGCGCGAGTGCATGCTTTTGCGGTCGGAGGGTTTGCGGTAATCCATGGGAAACGACGCGATCCTGTGCGAATAGGTGTCGCGCATGATAGCAGGCGCGGCGGGATGCATCAGTCGAAAGCTATGAGCACTCTGTGGCGAGGGGGCTTGCCCCCGCTCGGCTGCGCAGCAGCCGCAATCGTGCCAACGCGTTCTGCCTGGCAAAACACGTGGGTCGTATTGGGAGCGCTTCGCGCTCCAACGGGGGCAAGCCCCCTCTCCACAGGTGTTGGTATGACAGGAGGGACCTGTTATGTCAGTGAGAGTGGCGCGGTACTTCGGCGCCGCGGCAACCGACCAGGAAGTCGAAGTCACAACCCTGGTCCGCTTGCAGCACGTGGTCGATATACAGCTGACGATACCCACCGACGATCAGGTTCTGTGGCGGTTGCAGGTCAGCCATGCGCGCCGCCAGTTCGGCGTCCGGGATGTCCAGGTGCAGGCGGCCGCTGGCGCAATCGAGTTCGATCCAGTCACCTTCTTTCACGGCGGCCAACGGCCCGCCGGCGGCGGCTTCAGGGGCGACGTGCAGGACAACGGTGCCGTACGCCGTTCCGCTCATGCGCGCATCGGAAATGCGCACCATGTCGGTCACGCCCTGGGCCAGCAGTTTGGCCGGCAGGCCCATATTGCCGACTTCGGCCATGCCTGGATAACCCTTCGGCCCGCAGTTTTTCATCACCAGGATCGAGTTGGCATCCACGTCCAGTTCTGGGTCGTTGATCCGTGCCTTGTACATGTCGAAGTTCTCGAACACCACCGCACGGCCACGATGCTGCATCAACTCGGGCGTGGCGGCGGAAGGCTTGAGCACCGCGCCCAGTGGCGCCAGGTTGCCGCGTAATACGCAGATGCCGCCATCGGCGCGGATCGGGTTGTCGAGGGGGCGGATCACTTCGTCCTCGCCATAGATTGGCGCGTTCTTGGTGTTCTCGCCGATCGACTTGCCGTTGACGGTCAAGGCATTCGGGTTCGGGATCAGGTTGGCTTCACCGAGGCGACGCAGCACCGCCGGCAAGCCACCGGCGTAATAGAACTCTTCCATCAGGAAACGCCCGGACGGTTGCAGGTCGACGATGGTCGGCATGCCGCGACCGATACGGGTCCAGTCATCCAGGTCCAACTCCACACCAATGCGCCCGGCGATGGCCTTCAGGTGGATCACCGCGTTGGTCGAGCCGCCAATGGCGGCGTTGACGCGGATGGCGTTTTCGAAGGCTTCCTTGGTGAGGATCTTCGACAGCTTCAAGTCCTCGCGGACCATCTCTACGGCACGCATGCCGGACATATGTGCCAGCACATAACGGCGCGCATCCACGGCCGGGATCGCCGCGTTGTGGGGCAGGGAAGTGCCGAGCGCTTCTGCCATGCAGGCCATGGTCGAGGCGGTGCCCATGGTGTTGCAAGTGCCGGCCGAACGGGACATGCCGCCCTCGGCCGCGAGGAAGTCATCGATGCTGATGGTGCCGGCCTTGACCTGTTCGCTGAGCTGCCAGACCACAGTGCCGGAGCCGATGTCCTTGCCTTTGTGCTTGCCGTTGAGCATCGGCCCGCCGGTGACGACGATCGCGGGAACATCGCAACTGGCGGCACCCATCAGTAGCGCCGGAGTGGTTTTGTCGCAACCGGTCAGCAACACCACGCCATCGATCGGGTTGCCGCGAATCGCTTCTTCCACGTCCATGCTCGCCAGGTTGCGGGTGAGCATGGCGGTAGGGCGCAGGTTCGATTCGCCGTTGGAGAACACCGGAAACTCCACCGGGAAGCCGCCGGCCTCGATCACGCCGCGTTTGACGTGCTCGGCAATCTGGCGGAAATGCGCGTTGCACGGGGTCAGTTCCGACCAGGTGTTGCAGATGCCGATGATCGGCTTGCCATGGAACTGGTGGTCGGCGATGCCCTGATTCTTCATCCAACTGCGGTACATGAAGCCGTTCTTGTCGGCGGTGCCAAACCATTGGGCGGAGCGCAGGGTGGGTTTCTTATCAGACATGATCGATTCTCTTATTGTATGACTATATTGTTCAAGCTGAGGCGTAACATAAGCTCAAATCCCCATATTTGGAAGTGTTGTTGATTAAATAGTAATACTATATAGTCCGCTCAAACGGAGGGATGGCCCTGGCGAATATTTCGCGAGAGGCGTCCCCCGAGGTTCCATAACAACAACAATCGGAGACCGATCTCATGAGCCAGGAACTGCGGCTTATCCGTCGCATCACGCTGAAACTGATTCCCTTCCTGATCCTGCTGTACCTGATCGCCTACGTGGACCGCTCCGCGGTGGGCTTCGCCAAATTGCACATGGGCGCAGACATCGGCCTGGGCGATGCCGCCTACGGTCTCGGTGCCGGGCTGTTCTTCATTGGCTACTTCCTGCTGGAAATTCCCAGCAACCTGATGCTCGATCGCTTTGGCGCGCGGCGCTGGTTCGCACGGATCATGATCACCTGGGGCGCCATCACCATCGGCATGGCCTTCGTCCAGGGGCCGAACAGCTTTTATGTGATGCGCTTTTTGCTCGGTGCCGCCGAGGCGGGGTTCTTTCCGGGCGTTCTGTACTACATCACCCAATGGTTCCCGGTACGCCATCGCGGCAAGATCCTCGGGCTGTTCATCCTTTCCCAACCCATCGCGATGGTGATCACCGGCCCACTGTCCGGCGGCTTGCTGGGCATGGACGGCGTGTTGGGGCTGCATGGCTGGCAATGGCTGTTCATCGTCATCGGCACCCCGGCGATCCTGCTGACCTGGCCGGTACTGCGCTGGTTGCCGGACGGTCCGCAACAGGTGAAGTGGATGGACCAGGCGGAAAAGGACTGGCTCAGTGGCGAGTTGAAAAAGGATCTGGACGCGTATGGCCAGACCCGTCACGGCAATCCGTTGCACGCACTCAAGGACAAGCGTGTCCTGCTGCTGGCGCTGTTCTACTTGCCGGTAACCCTGAGCATCTATGGCCTCGGTTTGTGGCTGCCGACCTTGATCAAGCAGTTCGGCGGCAGCGACCTGGTGACCGGTTTTGTCTCAGCGGTGCCGTACATCTTCGGGATCATCGGCCTGCTGATCATTCCACGCAGTTCCGACCGTTTGAATGACCGCTACGGCCACCTCGCCGTGCTTTACGTGCTAGGTGCGATTGGCCTGTTCCTCAGCGCCTGGCTGTCGGTGCCGGTGCTGCAACTGGCGGCGCTGTGCCTGGTGGCGTTCGCACTGTTCTCCTGCACAGCGGTGTTCTGGACCCTGCCGGGCCGATTCTTTGCCGGCGCGAGTGCGGCGGCGGGAATCGCCTTGATCAACTCGGTGGGCAACCTCGGCGGCTACCTCGGTCCGTTCGTGATCGGCGCGTTGAAGGAGTACACCGGCAATCTCGCGTCCGGCTTGTATTTCCTTTCCGGGGTGATGGTGTTCGGCCTGATTCTGACTGGCGTCGTCTATCGCCTGCTGGAACGCAAACACGTCCTGCCAGCCGATGAGTTTGCGGCGAGTGCGCGTGGGGCGTCCCGTACCTGACAGGAAACAGTAAATCACCACGGACCCTGTGGGAGTCGTGTTTGCCCAGGTTCTGCGTTAACAGGAGAAAATTCATGCGATTGGTTCAGTTCGAATTGAGTAACGGCGAACGCCGTGTCGGCGTGGTCGAGGCAGACCAGGTCCGTGAAGTGCAGGACGCGCGCACCGTTCGCGATCTGGCATTGGCGGCGATCGAGGCGGGTGCAAGCCTTGAGCAACAAGTGAAGGCACTGGGCCTGGGCATCAGCCATGACTACGCCGAACTGCTGACGCAACGGCGCATCTTGCCGCCGCTGGACCATGTGGACCCGGCGCACATGCTGGTCAGCGGCACGGGCCTGACCCACCTGGGCAGCGCGTCGGCCCGGGACAAGATGCACCAGCAAAGTGGCGACGAAACCGCGATGACCGACACCATGCGCATCTTCAAATGGGGTGTGGAGGGTGGCAAGCCTGCGGCGGATGAAGCCGGTGTGCAGCCGGAATGGTTCTACAAAGGCGACGGCAGCATCGTCGTCAGGCCGGGCCAGCCGTTCCCGCTGCCACCGTTTGCCGAAGATGCCGGTGAAGAGCCGGAAATCGCTGGCCTGTACGTGATCGGTCACGATGGCAAGCCGTATCGACTGGGCTTTGCCGTGGGCAACGAGTTTTCCGATCACGTCATGGAGCGCAAGAACTACCTGTATCTGGCTCACTCGAAACTGCGCAGTTGCAGCTACGGCCCGGAATTGCGGGTCGGCGAACTGCCCCAGCATCTGGCCGGTACCAGCCGCATTCTGCGCGACGGCGAAGTGCTGTGGCAGAACGAGTTTCTCAGTGGCGAGGCGAACATGTGCCACAGCCTCGCCAACCTGGAGTTCCATCATTTCAAGTACAGCCAGTTCCTGCGCCCGGGGGATGTGCACATCCACTTTTTCGGCACCGCGACCCTGTCCTTCGCCGATGGCATTCGCACCCAGCCGGGTGATGTGTTCGAGATCACCCAGGCCGAATTCGGCGCGCCATTGATCAACGGCATCGCACCGGTCGCAGCGTCTTTCGAACCCGGCAGCGTCGGTACACTTTGAGGAATTACCCATGATCCGGATTCTTGGTCACAACTACATCGGCGGCCAGCGCAGCGCTGCCGGCAGCGTCAAGTTGCAGAGTGTCGATGCAACGACGGGCGAGGCTTTGCCCCACGACTTTTCCCAGGCGACAGTGCAGGAAGTCGATGCGGCGGCCTGCGCGGCGGCGGCCGCGTATCCGGTCTATCGCAGTCTGAGTGCGGAGCGTCGGGCGCAGTTTCTCGATGCCATTGCCGATGAGCTGGATGCCCTCAGTGATGATTTTGTCGCGGTGGTCTACCGCGAAACGGCATTGCCCGCAGGACGGATTCAAGGCGAGCGTGGACGTACCAGCGGGCAGATGCGCCTGTTTGCCAAAGTGCTGCGGCGTGGCGATTTCTACGGCGCACGGATCGACCGGGCATTGCCGGAACGGCAACCGTTGCCTCGCCCGGACCTGCGTCAATACCGTATCGGCCTGGGACCTGTGGCGGTGTTTGGGGCCAGCAACTTTCCGTTGGCGTTTTCCACCGCCGGCGGCGACACCGCGTCGGCGCTCGCCGCCGGGTGCCCGGTGGTGTTCAAGGCCCACAGCGGACACATGGCTACGGCCGAGCAAGTGGCCGACGCGATCATTCGCGCCGCCGAGAAAACCGCGATGCCGGCCGGTGTATTCAACATGATCTACGGCGGTGGCGTCGGCGCGGCGCTGGTCAAGCATCCGGCCATTCAGGCCGTTGGTTTCACCGGTTCGCTCAAGGGCGGTCGTGCCTTGTGCGACATGGCGGCGGCCCGTGCGCAACCGATTCCGGTGTTCGCCGAGATGTCGAGCATCAACCCGGTGATCGTGTTGCCCCAGGCATTGCAGGCGCGGGCCGACACGGTTGCCCGTGACCTTGTGGCGTCGGTGGTGCAGGGTTGCGGGCAGTTCTGCACCAATCCCGGTTTGGTCATCGGTATTCGCTCGGCGTCATTCAGCGCCTTTGTGCAGCAAGTGACCGGGTTGATGGCAGATCAGCCGGCGCAAACCATGCTCAACGCCGGCACCCTGGGCAGCTACGGCCAAGGGTTGCAAAAACTCCTCGCCCATTCGGGCATCGAGCATCTGGCCGGCAATCCGCAGCAGGGCAATCAGGCACAGCCGCAGTTGTTCAAGGCCGATGTCAGCCTGTTGATCGACGGTGATGAAGTGCTGCAGGAGGAAGTGTTCGGCCCGACTACGGTGGTGGTTGAAGTGGACGACCCTGCGCAGCTCACGGCCGCCTTGAACGGCCTGCATGGCCAGTTGACCGCCACCCTCATTGGCGAGCCGGAGGACTTCGAGCAGTTCGCCGGGTTGACTGCGTTGCTGGAACAGAAGGTCGGGCGCATCCTGCTCAATGGCTATCCGACGGGTGTGGAAGTCTGCGATTCGATGGTCCACGGCGGGCCTTACCCGGCTACGTCCGATGCGCGCGGTACGTCGGTGGGCACACTGGCCATCGATCGTTTCCTGCGCCCGGTGTGCTTCCAGAACTACCCGGACAGTTTGCTGCCGGAGGCGCTGAAGAACGGCAATCCGCTGGGTATCCAGCGGCTGGTCGATGGGCAGCCATCGCGCGACGGGTTGTAACAGACAGACCCAATCCCTGTGGGAGCAGGCTTGCCAGCGATGGCGGCCTGACAGTCAGCAAAGAGGTTGGATGTGCCGGCCTCATCGCTGGCAAGCCAGCTCCTACAGGTTTGTGTGAAACCCTGTTTGGGTGCATGAGCTATCATTGGCGCTTTCCCATTCAAAGACTGATTGCCATGACTGCCCCAACCGACACCTTGCTCAATGCCCTCGAACACTGCGGAATGGTGGAAATCGACGGGCTGCATGCCTTCGAATTCTCCCTCGACGAGTTTGATAACCTGCACATTGAATGCATGGATGGCCGTGTGGCCAAACACTGGGAGTTCACTCCGGCGCAGATCCAGGCCGCGACCTTCGACACTACGCTGCAAAGCTGGGTGATCACCGGTGACTCGGGTGAACACCGATTGGTGTGCCTGGGCGATGTCGTCAGCGGTGATAACGAAGATGACGACCAGGACGATGCGTAACCTCTGGCCACTGTTGATGGCCGGCAGCATCGGCGCCATGGGCGTCCAGGCTGCATCCGCCGACGACTATCAACTGCTCGTGGGCTCCTACACCGCCGGTCAAAGCCAGGGCATCTACCGCCTGGCGTTCGACAGCCGCACCGGGCAGATTGATGCCAGGCCCCTGCAAGTGATCAAGAGCGAAAACCCGTCGTGGCTGACCCTGTCGAAAGATCAGCGACACCTGTTCGTGGTCAACGAAAACGGCCCGGGCCAGACCGATCCGGTCGGGCGCGTCAGCAGTTACGCTATCGATCCCAAGACCCATGCGCTGAGCCTGATCAGCCAGGTGCAAAGCCTGGGCAACGAGCCGACCCATTCCAGTCTCAGCGCGGATGGTAGCCATTTGTTCGTCAGCAATTACTCGGTGGCCGAAGACCCAGGCGGCACTCTTGCGGTATTGCCGGTGACGGTCGATGGCAAGCTCAAACCCGTGGTGCAGATGAGCAGCCACCCGGCGAGTCGGGTCAATCCCGAACGCCAGGCGTCGGCTCATGTGCATTCGACCATCTCGTCGCCAGATGGCAAATACGTGTTTTCCAACGACCTGGGCGCCGACAAGGTGTTTGCCTACCGCTTCGACCCCAAGGCCAACCCGGAACTGCCGTTGACCGCGTCCACCCCTGCATTCGTGCAACTGCCACCGGGCAGCGGGCCGCGCCACCTGCTGTTCAGCGCCGATGGCAAACATGCCTGGCTGACCATGGAAATGAGCGCGCAAGTAGCGGTGTTCGATTACCACGACGGCCAACTCAAACAGACGCAGATGGTCGATCTGGCCGCCGGGCAACCGGTCTCAGACAAGGCAGCGGCGGCTTTGCATGCCTCGGCTGATGGCAAATTCCTCTACGTCAGCAACCGTGGTGCGGCCAATCAACTGTTGGTGTTTGCCATCGATCCGGCCAGCGGCCACCTCAAGGAGCTGCAACGCCGGGCGGTGGAGGGCGATCATCCGCGGGAATTCAGCCTCGATCCAAGTGGCAAGTTCCTGTTGATCGCCAACCAGAAGAGCAACCAGATCGTCGTCGTCGAACGCGATGCCAGGACCGGTCTGCTGGGCAAAACGGTACAAAAACTGCCGATGGACGCCCCGAGCGACCTGAAGTTTCTACCGCGTCAATAAGCCGCAGGCCCCGGTTGATGGGGCCTGCCTGCTTTTATCAATGACGCTGATATCTGGTAATGCTACAAAGCATTTCAAGGCATGAACCCTCGAGGGTTAAGTTTGCTTCACGGCCCCACCGGGCAAGCAAGCCAACTGAATCGAGGAATCCCGCCATGAACTTCAACATTTTCTCTGTCATCGCCGCTTCCGCCATCTCTGCCACCGTTGCGCTGCCAGCCAGTGCCAACAGTGAAATCAGCGACAAAAAAGCCCACACCCAGAGCTATACCCAGAAATACCTGCAACAGAGCGCCAACTTCTACGCTGCGCTGGATCACAAAAACCAAGCCTGAGCGTTTATCCCTGCCTTTATGCAGGAGCGAAGTCACTGATGATCGACAGCACTTGTGTTGAAAACGATCAGAGTGATGTCGCTCCTGCATAACGCATTTGCGACAGTATCAGTCTGCCATCAATGTCGCGCTTGATATCACATTCTATTCAACCCCCATTTTGTCGGCAGCCGACCCTGTTCCAAGTGAGCCGGAGCCAGCCCGCGAGCGCTTGATGAGTTTTATTGAAGGCTGAAATAGCCTGGCTTAATGATCAACGAAGCTGATGGTCACTATGGATAACCCTGAGTGGTTACCCAGGCTTTTTTGATCGATTCTGTGGGCATTGAAACATGCCTGTGGAGAACATCATGGCCAGCTCAATTCTCACTTCTGCCAAACACGGCGCCTATTTGGCGATCGGTCTGTACCTTGCCATGGTGCTGGTGGTCAGCCTGTCGTCCCAATCGCAGTTCACCTTCGAAGCACCGATCCAGGTCGCTCATCCCGGTATCCAGTTTGAACACCGCGCGCAAAAAGCGAGCGCTGAACAGGCTGAACTCGCAGGAGTCGCCGGCGCATGAAAGGGTGCAAGCTTTTGATCATCGCTTTCCTGGCATTCATCACCAATGGCTTTTCCTTGCTGGGGATCGGGCAAGGCTCGATAGGCGGCGTGGCCCGTGCCATGGAGGCCAACCACAACATTGCACGCAATATCGACACCGCCAAGGCCATGGGGCTGTTGGCAGGCAACCCGCCGGTCAGGAATGAAGGGGTGGTGTTCGGGCCGTTCCAGGTGGATTGCTCGGCTATCGGGATGTGCGGGGTGTTGGCCTGAATCTCACTGTCGATGAAAGGCTTTTGTGGCGAGGGGGCTTGCCCCCGTTCGGCTACGCAGTAGCCGCAAAACCTATGCATGCGATCTGGAGATGCCGCGATAGTCCGCGATAGGGGTTGCTCCGCAACCCAACGGGGGCAAGCCCCCTCGCCACAGTGTGTGGTGGCTTACTTGCGCATCACACCGGTAAACAACTCCGACTCCAGAAACCGCTGCAACCAATCCTGCAACCGCTTATACGGCGTCTGCGCGAACCATTCGCGGTCGACGTGGGCGAACTGGCGCACGAAGGGCATCAACGCCACATCGGCCAGGCTTGGATGGTCGGCCAGCAAGTAGTCACGTCCCTCCAGCAACTCATCCAGCCTTTGCAGAATCACCTCGCCTTCGCCGCGATACGCCTCCATCGGCTGCTCGGGATAGCGCTCGGCGTACTTGTAGCGATTCAAGTGCACCTTGAACACCTCATCGTTCTGTTCGATCAGCGTGGCGATTTGCGCCGCTGCGTCAGGATCATCCTTGAGCAGCCAGTCCTGCGGATCATTCTGTGCCAGCGCCCAGCGCATGATGTCGAGGCTTTCGTCGATTACCCGGCCATCGGCGCTCAGCACTGGCACCGTGCCTTTGCCCGACAGCGCGAGCATCTCGGCGGGCTTGGCTTTCAGGCTGACTTCGACGATGTCCACGGCCACGCCCGAATAACGCAGGGCCATGCGTGCGCGCATGGCGTATGGGCAGCGGCGGAAGGAATACAGCCTGTTCATTTCACCTCCAGGGTGCTCAGGCCATTGCCTTGGCGGCGGACCTGGATCTGCACCGGAATCCGTTCATGCATTTCCTGTACGTGGGAAATCACCGCGACCTTGCGCCCCTGGGCCTGCAGGCCGTCGAGGGCGTCCATGGCCAGTTGCAGGGATTCCGGATCGAGGCTGCCGAAGCCTTCGTCGATGAACAGCGACTCGATTTTCAGCGTGCTCGACGCCATCGACGCCAGGCCGAGAGCCAACGCCAGCGAGACCAGGAAGGTCTCGCCACCGGACAGCGAATGCACCGAACGCAGTTCGTCGCCCATTTCGGTGTCCATCACCAGCAACCCGAGCATGCTGCCGCCGCGCTTGAGGCGATAGCGGCGCACCAGTTGGCGCAATTGCACGTTGGCGTGATGCACCAGCAGGTCGAGGTTGTAGGCCTGGGCGATCTTGCGGAAAGTGTCGCCGGTGGCGGAGCCGATCAAGGCATTCAGGCGTGCCCAGCGCTGATACTCGTTGTAAGCGTCGGCAATCTGGTGCGCCAGGGCCTGGTTGGCATTCTGCCGACGCTGGTCCTCGGCCTGTTCGGCGCGCAATTCGGCGCAGTGATGCTCGCAGGTGGCGGCGAGGTTTTGCAGGTCGACCAGTGCCGCGGCCAACTGCTCGGCATCAAGGTTTCCGTTGTGTTGTGCCTGGTGAGCGAGCAAGCGCTTGTCGCGCTCCTGCACCAGGACGCTGGCCTGTTCGATGGCTTTCTCGCTGTGCTGCAAGCGCTGGCGCAGTTCGCTGACCTGGGCGTCGTCGACGCGCAGCAGGTCTTCGAGGCCGCCGTCATTCAGCTCGGGATGGCGGGCGCGCCAATCGCCGATCTTGCCGGCGAGCTCACGTTCTTCGCCTTCCAGTGCGTGCAGGCGCTCCTGCTGGGCCTTGAGCTCGGCGGCGAGTTGCACTGACTGCGTGTGCACGCTTTGCAACGTCTGCGCGGTATTGGTTTCGGCGCTGCGCGCCTGCTCCACGGCCTGTTCCAGTTGCTGCTGCCAATGCTCGGCGCTGCTGTGTTCGCCGAGCAGTTGCCCGAGCGTGTGCTGGCTCGCCTGTTGCTGCTCGGCCAGGCCGGTGAACTGCTGTTCGGCAGTCTGCAATTGCTGCACGCGGCTTTGCTGGCGATCCTGCTCCTTCTCCAGGTTTTGCTGGCGCTGTTGCTGCTCGGCCAGTTCTTCCTTTTGTTGCTCGAGCTGCGCCAGGCGCGCGGCGATCTGCCGGTCGAGCTGCATGAAGGTCGCGGCCGGCTCGACGCGCAGCGCTTGCAGGGTCTCGGCTGGCAGCAGATTAGCGAATGCGCTGAGCTCTTCGTCCAGGCGCTGGCGGTCGTTGCCCAGTTCACGCTGTTGGTTGCTCAGGTGCTGGGCCGCTTGCTGGTACGCGGTTTCGGCATGACGCAGTTGCTGGGTCAGGCGCACGGCATCCTGTTGCAGGGTGAGCAGGGCACTCTGCCGTTGCTCGTCCTGGCTGATGCTCTGGTTGAGCTGACTGTTTTGCTGGTTGAGCCAGGCGTCGCGTTTGGCGGCGTCCTGATTAAGCAGTTGGGCTGCCAGCGGATGAGCGTCCAGGCTCGGTGCGAGGGCTTGCTGGCGGGTCGCCAGTTGCTCCTGCTGTTGCAGCAGTTCCTTTTGCTGGGCGATCAGCCCGCCCACTTCGGCCCGCAAGTCGGTGAGTTTTTCCTTGAGCAGGTCGACGGCCATTTGCGCGTTGGCCTGTTCGCTTTCATCAAAACGCCCGAGGCTTTGCAGCAGTGCCTCCGGCTGATGATAGGGATGCTCGTTGCTGCCGCAGACCGGGCATGGCTGATCGTCTTGCAACTGCGCGCGCAGCTCTTCGACACTGGCACTGCGCGCCAGACGCTGGCGCTCCAGCAGTTCGCGAGTGACGTTGAGGGTCTGTTCGGCAACGCTCAGATCAGCCTTGGCCTTGACCCCGTCCTGGGTCAGGCGCTCACGCGCCTGTTGCGCGGTGAGCTGGCGCTGTTGCAGCTCGGCGCCGTGCTGGTCCAGTTCCTGCTGACTGGCCCACAAGCGCGTCAGGTCTTCGACGGCGCGCAGTTGTTTACGGTTGTCCTGCAACAGGCTGCCGAGGATACCGATCTGCTCGGCGACGGCATCCGGTTCGGCGCCGGCCTCCTTGAACAGCACCTCCAGTTGCTGCTTCTGCGCGCTAAGGGTTTGTTCGGCGCTCGTGGCGTTTTGCTCGAGGCTGGCCAGTTCGGCCTGGCCCTGATTCAGGCGGTTGCCAATCAACATCAACTGTTGCAGGCGATCACGGTAGGCATTCCAGGCATCGCTCAACGGTGCCAGATGAGCGCTTTGCTCCAGCTCGGTGGCGATGCGCTGCAAGTCCCCGGCGCCACGGGTCTGCTGATCGAGCAAGGTCTGAATAGTGTTCTGGCCCTGAGTGCAGGCCTGTTGCGCCTGTTGCCTGGCCTCGGCACTGAGGGCGGCATCCTTGGCCAGGCGTGCGAGGGTGCTTTGCGCTTCGAAGGCCTGACGCAACAACGGCGTGCTGTCGGCTTGCCGCTGTTGCGTTTCGCCTAGCACGATCCGGGCGGCACTGAGCTGTTGCTCAAGTTGCGTTTGACGCTCACCGAGTTCGCCCTGTTGCTGCGTATGCAGGGCAATTTGTGCCGCCAAGGGTGCCAGCAGCCCATCGACCTCGGCTTTACGGGCGAACTGGTGCCGTTGCGGGGCCAATTGTTCGAGGCGGGTGTGCCTCAAACGCTCGCTGGCGAGGCTATCCCAATGGGTCTGGGCCGATTGCAGTTGCTCGGTCGCGGCCAGATGCTCGTCCTGCAATCGACGCAGGTCCTTGAGCCAGGTGTCCTGCAGTTCAAGCTGCTTGAGTTGCACCTGTTGAGTCTTGAGCTGCTGCTGCGCCTGGTTGAAACGCTCATCCAGTTCCGCACGGGCCTCGGGCGACAGCGGCGTCACACCACTGGCCTGATCCTGCAGCAGCTTGTGAGCCTCGCGGGCCTCCTTGGTCTTGTCGAATGCCCGACGACCGAGGCGGGTATAGAGCGCCGTGTCGGTGAGCTTTTCCAGCAGTTCGCTGCGGTCGTTGTCGTCGGCCTTGAGGAACGCACTGAACTCACTCTGCGCCAGCAGCACGGCACGGGTGAATTGTTCGAAATTCAGGCCCAATGCGGCTTCGAGCTGAGCCTTGTATTCGCCTTTCTGGCTGGCCAGCAATTGATCCTGATCGATGTCGCGCAGGCTCTGGCGGCTGGCCTGCAGCTTGCCGCCGGCCTTGTCCCGGGCGCGATTGGCTTCCCAGCGGGCGCGGTAACGACGGCCGTCGACACCGACGAAATCCACTTCCGCATAGCCCTCACCCGTGCCGCGACGTAGCAGGGTGCGCGGGTCGCCGGTACCGATTTCGCCATCGGCGTCCGGCACCTTGGCGTCACGGCCGGTGTTGTTCAGGCGTGGTACGGCGCCAAACAGCGCCAGGCACAGGGCATCGAGCAGGGTGCTTTTACCGGCACCGGTGGGGCCGGTAATGGCGAACAGTCCGGCACTGGCCAGGGGTTCAGCAGTGAAGTCGATTTCAAACGGCCCGGCCAGCGAGGCGAGGTTTTTCAGGCGGATCGCGAGGATTTTCATGGTTGTTCGCTCTCCATCTGCACGTATTGCAACAGCTCGGCAAAGTCCTTGAGGGTCTGCTCGTCGACCTCGCTGCCGTAGTTGTCCTGCCAGGCACGGCTGAACAGTTCCTGAGGCGTGAGCTGGTCCAGTTCGATCAATGCGTTGCCATCGTCGCTGCCGTCACGATTGCCGTTGCCGGCGTACTCGGCGGCAATGCGCACCAGGCGCACGGCCTTGCCTTGCAGGGCGGTTTCCACTTGATTGCGCAAGTCAGGCTGCGGTTCATCGAGGCGCACCCGCACCTCCAGCCATGGCTGGCGCTGGAGGTCGGCCAACAGGTCGATGTTCGGCAGGTCCGCCAGTTGCAGCAAGATTTCGCTCAATGGCGCCGGGCCGATGCGTTGCAGGTTGACTGCGCGGGGGATCAGTTTCGGCTCGACGCTGACCAGGGTTTCGCCGTCGAGTCTGATGTCGAGAATCTGGTGCTGATAGCTGATTTCGGAGAACGACAACGGAATCGGCGAGCCGCAGTAGCGAATGCGCTCCTCGCCGTTGACCTTCTGCGGCTTGTGCAGGTGACCGAGGGCCACGTAGCTGATGCTCGGCCCGAACAGGCTGGCGGGCAGGGCTTCGGCGTTGCCGATGATCAGACTGCGCTCGGAGTCTTCCGACACCGATCCGCCCGCCATGTGCGCGTGGCTGATGGCGATCAGTGCCTGACCCGGCTGGCGCTTGGCGTTGGCCGCTTCGATCAGCCATTCGTGCACCTGACCGATCCCGCGCAGGTAGTTGTCGCCCAAGTGCGCGCCGGTGACTTCCGCCGGGCGCAGAAATGGCAGTGTCAGACACCAACCGGCGATTTCACCTCTGGCATCCGGCAATGGCAGTAGCAGGCGCTCGGCGTCCAGTTGCCCGTCATCCAGCCACAACACACGACCGAGCGCATGAGTGCGCAAGCGCCGCATCAATGGCGCGGGCAGTTCGATCCGCGAGCCGGAGTCGTGGTTGCCGGCGATCATCACGATGGTCAGCGATGGCTGCTGCTCGTGGGCGCTGACGATGAAATCGTAGAGGCGTTCCTGGGCTTTTACCGGCGGATTGACCGTGTCGAAGATGTCGCCGGCGATCAACAGCACGTCCGGTTGATCCAGTTTCAGCTGGCGCAACAGCCACTCAAGAAAACAGCCGTGTTCGAAATCGCGATCCTGGCCGTGCAGGTTTTGCCCCAGGTGCCAGTCGGAGGTGTGAAACAAGCGCAAGGCGGACTCCGCTACAAAATAGGTGATGGCCGCGTGAAAAATGAAGGCGGCGAAAGGGGGGAGAGTTTACTGGCAAAAAAGTCCGGTCGCGCAACGGATTGTTCGGTGGCGAGGGGGCTTGCCCCCGTTGGGCTGCGAAGCGGCCCCTGGCTTTTTCTGGCGCATCGAGTGACCTGGATTTACGGTCGCTTCGCGACCGAACGGGGGCAAGCCCCCTCGCCACAGGTAATCTCCCTTGTTACATAGATCGATGTTTACTTCGGATAAAGCGGCGGCAACCCACTGTCACCGACCGGGTCCTGCACCCTTTCGGCCATCGGAATCGCCTTGATCACCCGCCACAATTCGTCACCTTGCCAGTGCTGGCCGGTTTCGCTGTACAGCGCGCCGTTCAGGCCGTCGAGGGCGTCGGACAGTGGCACGAAGCGGGCGGCCATGTCGGCCAGGGTTTCCGGTTGTTGACGGGCCCAGGCGTCGAGGGCCTGGCGGGTGGCGTGGGAATCGTTGGCCTGGCAGGCACGCTTGAGGTCGTCGAGCACGGTGCGCGGGCTCGGGCCGGTTTGGGCGACACGCGCCACCGCTGGTTGCCAGCGGCCGCGCCACCAGAGGCCGAAGCCGAGCAGGGTGGTGCAGGCCAGAATCAAGGTGCTGAGCTTCCAGCGCCAGAGTGCTTCGCTGTCGGCGCTGGCATCGACCGGTAAGGCGCCGGCCGGGGTGTCGACCACCAGGCTTGGATTGGCCGACACATGCAACGTGCGGGCGGGCAGGCTGCTGTGTTCCAAATGGTCTTCGAAGGTGTTCCACCAGACCACGTCGACGGTCGGCAACTCGATGGCGCCGGTCCGTGTCGGCACCAGGGCCTCGCGGTCTTCACGACTGCCCACCAGACCGCGTTCGCTGTTCTGGTTGCCGAGTACCGGTTGATCCGGGTAGCGGCGCAAACCGCCGACATCGGTGCCGGGCAGTGGTGGCAGTTGGGTGCTGGACAAGCCTTCGGCTTTCACCGTCAGACTGCGGGTCAATGAATCGCCGACCTGGGCGTGATCCGGCTCCGGGTTCCAGCTTTCGCTCAGGGTCAGGCTGCGTGCAGGCAGCCAGGGCGCGTCGGCCGGATAGGTAATGGGTTTGGCCTTGACCGTCAACAGCAGTTCAGTCGATGTGACGCGCATCAGCTTGCCGGATTTCGGTCCCTGTGCGGCGTCCTGTGCCGGCTGCGCATCAACCAGCGCGGCGTTGAAGATCTGTGTCGGAATGATCAGTTCGCCACTGTGTTGCGGGTAGATCGCGTAGCGCATTTCGATCACGCCGTGGCGCAGGCCATCGATGTCTTTTTCGTAGGTGCGTGAGTCGCCCAATTGTTCGATGCGCGCATCAGGGATCTGCAAGGGTGGCAGGCTGCTGTCGTCGTACAGCGACACCGAATGGTAGATGCGCAGGGTCAGGACTGCCTGAGCCTGAACGTACACACTGGTTTGATCGAGGCTGGCATCGATGAACACCGGGGCGCGCTTGTTCGGGTTGTCCGGTGTTTCGCTCTCGACCACTTGCAGGGTGATCGGCTGGCTCTGCAGTTCGCCCAGCTGCAAGGGCGGAATCACCACGCTGCCGTTTTGCCGGGGCAGGAGTGTGACGATCCAGCGCGTGGCGGCCTGGTTTTCCCCGCTGAGGGTGTTCAACTGGTTGACCTGGCGTGTGCCGCGCACTTCGAACAGTGGCTCCAGCGGTGTCAGGTCGGGTTTGCCGAACTGCGTTACATCGGTGGATTCCAGGGTCAGCTCGACCGTCTCGCCTGAGCTCAGGCGACTGCGGTCCACACTGGCGACCAGCTCTGCGGCCTGGGCTTGAAAAGTCCAGAGCAGCAGAGCGAGCAATAAAGCGGTGAAGCGGGTCATCGAGTTTCTTCCTGATCCTGATGTTGTTGCTGTTCGTACCAGAATTTGCGCCGCAGCAATTCACCAGGGTCATCCGGGATTTGCCGCAGCCACTGTTCCAGTGCCTGGCGCTGCTCGCCTTCGATGCTGTCGGAGGCCGGACGCAGGGGCGGTGTAGTGTGTTGTTCGTCACCCAATTCGCTGCCCGGTACTTCGTTGGCCCCCGGTTTCGGCGGCGCGGTGGGCGGTTGCGCCTCGCCCGGCCTGGCCGGCTGCTCACTGGTGTTCGGTTCGCCGCTGCTCTCGGGTTGGGCCGCAACACCGGGCGGTGGTTCCTGCGTTTGGGCTTCGGGCCGGGTGTTCTCGGCTTTGTCTGGCTCGGCAGGGGGTGGCGTGTTTTTTTCCTTGAGCAGACGTTCCACCAGCGCTTTGTTGGTCAGCGCCGGGCGCAAATCCGGTTGTCGTTCCAGTGCCTGTTCGTAAGCGTCCAGGGCGGCCTCCAGCTCACCGCCTTTGGCCAGGGCATTGCCCCGATTGTAGTGGGCGTGGGCATCGTTGCCTTCGGCGAACCGCTCGGCGGCGCTGGCGTAGTCTCCAGCTTCATAGAGCGCCACGCCTTGCCACTGATGGTCTTCGAAACGCCGGGCGGCTTCGGCCGGGCGCTTTTGTTTGAGTAAGTGCAGGCCTTGTTGATCAGGACGCAGCCACAGGTCTGCGAGGTCGAAAGCGTAGCCCGGCTGCGGCAGCGCCAATAGCAGCGGCAGGCAGAGCAGCCAGCCGCGACGTCCCGCGCAGGCCGCGAGCAACAGGAGCGGTAGTAGCAGCCAGTAACCTTGATCGGCCCAGGTGTCCAGGCGCAGGGTCTGACCGTCGTTGCGCAAATTGCGTGGGCCGTCGAACAGGCCAAGGGCATGCAGGTCACTATCGTCCAGGCGTGCCTGGCGAAAGCGTCCATCCAGGTCGCCGGCAAAGCTTTTCAAGCCTGGCTCGTCGAGGCGCGGCACGAGAATGGCCCCTTGTTCATCCTTGAGGAAACTACCGTCCTCCTGGGTGATGGGCGAGCCTTCGGCGGTGCCGATGCCGAGCATCAGAAATTGAGTCGATTTGCCGTTCAGCGCGTGACGGATGCCCAGCCGTTCCTGTTCAGTCAGGGACGAACCCATCAGCAGGATCCGGCCGTCGCCGAGAGCTGCCTGTTTGAGCAGCGCCAGGGCCTTGATCACAGCCAGATCGGCGCGATGACCGGCCTCTGGCATCAACGACGGTTTTAGTGCATCCAGCAGATTGCGGCTGGTGGAAAGATCATCCGACAGCGGTACCAGCGTATGGGCACTGCCGGCGTAGACGACGATGGCGGTTTGCGCGTCGCTGCGAATCTGCAGCAGATCGAACAACTTGCGTCGCGCCTGTTCGAGTCGGTTGGGCATGACGTCGGTGGCGAGCATTTCCGGGGTCAGCTCGAGAATCACCACCAGAGGGTCAGCGGGCTTTTGACTGGTCTGCTCGACACGCTGCCAGCTCGGACCCAGCAGGGCGAGCACGGTCAACAGCCACGCGAGACCGAGGGCGACCCAAGGCAATTTGCTGTCACGTCCACTGCCACCGCTGAGCAGTGCGGCGTGGAAGGCCGGCGGCAGGATCATCTGCCAGCGCCCGGCGCGTTTCTTGCGGTGCCAGAGTTGCCAGAGCAACCAGCCAAGCACCGGCAGCAACAGCAGCCACCAGGGACGGAACCAGTAGGGCCACAGCACACTCATCGACGCCTCCGCAGGCGCAGGCGTTTGAGACGCTGGCGCCAGTCAGGCAGCAGTTGGGATTGCAAAAACAGATCCTTGGTAAACAGGCGTTGCAAGGGGTTGTCCGGCCAGAGTACGGGGGCCACCAGTAGCATGCTCAACCACAGCGCCAGGGCCAGCGGCCAGTGGTACAGCGCTTGAGTCGGGCGGGCCTGGGTGGGTTGCTGGGCCACTGGCTCGAGTTGGTCAAGGGTGTCCTTGATAGCCTGCAGCTCCTTGCCGTCGTGAGCGCGGAAGTACTGGCCGCCGGTGGCCACGGCAATGGCCCGCAGGGCAGGTTCGTCCAGGTCCAGGCTTGGATTGAGGCCGAGAAAACCGACCGTGCCACTTTGCTCAGGATCGGCACCGATGCCGATCGGGTAGATTCTCACGCCTTCCTTGGCTGCCAGCCGTGCAGCGGTGAGCGGGTCGATTTCACCGCCATTGTTGGCGCCGTCGGTCACCAGTATCAGCACGCGGCTTGTGGCTGGACGCAAACGCAGGCGTTTGAGGGCCAGACCGATTGCATCGCCGATGGCGGTGTTTTTGCCGGCAATGCCGATGCGCGCTTCGTCGAGCCAGACGCGCACGGTGTGCCGGTCGAATGTCAGCGGTGCCTGCACATAGGCCTGGCTGCCGAACAGGATCAGGCCGACTCGGTCACCCTCGCGACTTTCGAGAAAGTCCCCGAGCAGATGCTGGACCAGCGAGAGACGACTCACCTCTTCGTCCTGCCACTGCATGTCAGGGAAATCCATGGAGCCGGAAACGTCTACCGCCACCAGCAGATCACGGCCGCTGGCGGCGATCGGCAAGGGGTCGCCGAGCCACTGCGGACGTGCCGCCGCGACCAGCAGCAACAGCCACAGCAAAATGAACGGTGCCTGCTGGCGCCATGCCGGCAGGTTGGCCCGGGCGCGACGTCCGGCAAGGCCTTCGAGATCGCTGAGGAAGCTGACCTTGAGCGCCGGTTCACCACTGTCGGCCACTGGCAATAGGATGCGCATCAGCCACGGCAGCGGCAACAGGGCAAAAATCCACGGCCAGGCGAATTCAAACATGCTTGCGAATCCATGTGTCCACGGCCTGGGTCAGGCCGGCGATGGCCTTGTCGTCGAGTTTGCATTCCGGTTTGTAGGCGCCTTCGACCAGCACCATCCAGCGGGTCAGGCCGGCCGCCGGGCAGCGATTGTCGAGGAATGCCAGCCACTTGCGGCCGTTGAGGGTATGGCTCTGGCTGTAGGGGTAGTGGTTGCGGCACAGACGCTTGAGCAAGCCGTTGAGTTGCTGCAGCCAGGCACCGGCCGGCGCACCATCGTAAGGCTTGGGCATCAGCGCCAGCTCCGCCAGGGCAGCAAGGCGCACCGGGTCAAGCGGCTGCTCGGCACGAACCACGGGGCGCTTGCTCGGAATAAAGCGACGCAGCTTCCACAGGCCCAGACCGATCAGTGGCACCACTAAAAGCAGCAGCCACCAACCCGGTGCCGGTGGCCAGAACTCCACCGGTGGCGGGGATATCAGCGGTTGCAGTTGATCAAGGCTGCTCATCGACCTTTCCCCGAATTCTGTGGGTTCAGGTATTCGCGCAATTGCTCGACCATCTCGCTCTGAGTGCTCAGAGGCATCAACAGTACACGCAGCTTCTGTGCGAGCAGTTCCCAGCGAGCGATGCGTGCTTCGGCCTGGGCCCGGTAAGTCTGGCGCAGGTCGAAATTGAGCGTGTCGAGCTCCAGTTGCGCACCCCGTTCGGCGAAACGCAACAGCCCGGCGGCGGGCAGGGCATGATCCAGTGGGTCCGACACCGGCAGCAGCAACAGGTCGCAATGTCGCGATAACAGGCTCAACTGTTGCTCGGCACTTTCTGACAGTGCGCGTTCGTCGCAGATCACGATCACCAGGCTGCCCGGGCGGGACACTTCCCGGGCACGGCGCAAGGCAATGCCAAAGGCGTCGCGGTCCGGCTCGCCTTCGGTATTGAGCGACTGGTTGACCCGCACCAGCCGGTTGAGCAACTGCAGCAGGCTTTGCTTGCTGCGCCGGGGCTTGATTTCGTAGTGCTCATTATCGCCAAACACCAGCCCGCCGACCCGGTCGTTGTGCCCCAGGGCGGCCCAACCGATCAGGCTCGCAGCCTGGGCGGCGAGCACCGACTTGAACATCAGGCCCGAACCGAAAAACAGCCGACGACTTTGTTCGACCATGATGAAAATTGGCCGCTCGCGTTCTTCGTGGAACAGTTTGGTGTGAGGCTCCTGAGTGCGCGCGGTCACGCGCCAGTCAATGGTGCGTACGTCGTCGCCGGCCTGATAGACCCGCACCTGATCGAAGTCGACGCCACGCCCGCGCAATTTGGAATGGTGCAGGCCGATCAGCGGGCTGCGCTGGCTCGGCGTGGAGAACAACTGCACTTCGCGCACGCGATGGCGCATCTCGATCAGCTCGGCGAGGCTGACACGAATGCCCGGCTCGGGCGGCAGGCTGGCGTTCATCGGGGTCAAGCGACGGCTACGACGTCGAGAATCCGCTGGACCACCCGGTCCTGATCGATGCCAGCGGCTTCGGCTTCAAAGGAGAGAATGATGCGATGGCGCAGCACGTCGAACAGTACGGCCTGGATGTCTTCCGGACTGACAAAGTCGCGGCCGGCGAGCCAGGCGTGGGCACGGGCGCAGCGGTCCAGGGCAATCGAGCCGCGCGGGCTGGCGCCGTAGGCGATCCACTCGGCCATCTCCGGGTCGAACTTGGCCGGGATGCGGGTGGCCATGACCAGCTGTACCAGGTACTCCTCTACGGCGTCGGCCATGTACAACCCCAGGATTTCCTTGCGTGCGGCGAAAATCGTCTGCTGGGTCACCCGACGCTCAGGCTTGGCTTCACCGTTCAGGGCTTCGCCGCGGGCCTGTTGCAGGATCTTGCGTTCAACCGTCGCGTCCGGGAAACCGATTTTTACGTGCATCAGGAAACGGTCGAGCTGCGCTTCCGGAAGCGGGTAGGTGCCTTCCTGCTCGATCGGGTTCTGTGTGGCCATCACCAGAAACAGCGGCGACAGCTCATAGGTGCTGCGCCCGACACTGACTTGCCGCTCGCCCATGGCTTCGAGCAGCGCAGACTGCACCTTGGCCGGGGCACGGTTGATTTCGTCGGCCAGAACCAGGTTGTGGAAGATCGGGCCTTGCTGGAACACGAAACTGCCGGTTTCCGGGCGATAGATTTCCGTTCCGGTAATGTCGGCCGGCAACAGGTCAGGGGTGAACTGGATGCGGTGGAACTGAGCTTCGATGCCTTCGGCGAGTTCTTTGATGGCCTTGGTCTTGGCCAGGCCAGGGGCGCCTTCGACCAGCATGTGGCCGTCGGCGAGCAGGGCGATGAGCAAGCGCTCGATGAGCTTTTCCTGGCCGAGAATCTGCGTTGAAAGAAAGGTTCGCAGCGCGAGCAGCGCTTCACGATGTTCCATCGATGACTGTTCCTGCAAAAGGGTGGCCGAGGACGTTCGAAATACGCCAGGGCTGGGGGCGTTACTTTAATCCATCGCGGGGGGCGGCGACTAACGGCATTTTGCGCAAAGTGCGGGAAATGGTTGGCAAAGTTGCTTGAATTTTACAGGGCGGGAGAGTGGTGGTGTTCTTTCGACTGCTTTCGCGAGCAGGCTCGCTCCTACATTGGGATAGTGCCGGATTCAAGTTACGCGTCCGCTGGAGTTCCCCTGTGGGAGCGAGCCTGCTCGCGATGAGGGCCGCCCAGACGCTATCAGAGCTCGCTGATGTAAGTCCCGGTGCCCTTGAGAATGTTCTGCAAGGTTTCTTCCACTTCAGCCAGGTCCGTCATATCAGCATCAAAGGTGATTTCCAGCACATCATCCCCATTCAACGCATCAGCATCCGCCGCCGCAATTTCTATCTTCAGCAGGGAAGGGCTGAGGGTGACTTTCACGCCATCAAGGGTCGAGGGTTCGCCATCGAGGGTGATTTCCAGCTCGTCTTCATCCGGGTAGCGGCTCATCAGGAACATTTCGCCCTGGTCGCTGTGGCAGCAGAGCATGGCCATGTTGTCTTCTTCTTCGTCGCAGGGGTTGACGATCAATAGGGCGGTTTTCATTTTCATGGGAAATTCCTGGCTCGACGAGCGTGGTAAACGCAACAAAGGGCGATTCTGCCAGCCCGCGCACATTTCTGCTCGGCCACGTGTGAGTGGCCATGCCGTGAACGGCCAGAGTGTAACTGGTCATTTCTGGTACGCATGTCCCGTAAAACCGGACGGAAAACCGTCATTTTTCTGTGTGAATGCTAGTGTTGTTCGATGCGCATGCCTTGAGCTGCGTGCCGATGACCGAATATGTCGCAGCACCGCAAGCATGGGCCTTGCCGCACTCGTTAAGCTGCGCAACGGATGAGCACCCGTAAAGACATTGCGCTGCACCCGGCCCAGTCGTTTTTGCAGATGCCCATTCACGGAAGGTGAATGTGACCTGAGTGTCTCGTCCAGCTTCACCCACCTGTCACCCTGTTTCCTCTGCCCGAGAATCAGGAGCCGGGTGACGGACCACCCCGAAAGGGGTTTTGCACGCGACGCTTTCATCAATAACAAGCCCAAGCGGAGTACCACAGATGGCGTTCTTCACCGCAGCCAGCAAAGCCGACTTCCAGCACCAACTGCAAGCGGCACTGGCGCAGCACATCAGTGAACAGGCACTGCCACAAGTGGCGCTGTTCGCTGAACAATTCTTCGGCATCATTTCCCTTGACGAGCTGACCCAGCGTCGGTTGTCCGACCTTGCTGGCTGCACCCTTTCTGCATGGCGCCTGCTTGAGCGCTTTGATCACGCGCAACCGCAAGTACGCGTCTTCAACCCCGATTACGAACGCCACGGCTGGCAGTCGACCCACACCGCGGTCGAAGTGTTGCACCACGACCTGCCATTCCTGGTGGACTCGGTGCGTACCGAGCTGAACCGCCGCGGCTACAGCATCCATACCCTGCAAACCACCGTGCTGAGCGTGCGTCGTGGCAGCAAGGGCGAGTTGCTCGAAATCCTGCCTAAAGGCACCCAGGGCGACGACATTCAGCAAGAGTCGCTGATGTACCTGGAAATTGATCGCTGCGCCAACACCGCCGAGCTCAACGTTCTGAGCAAGGAACTGGAGCAGGTGCTCGGTGAAGTCCGCGTGGCCGTCGGCGATTTCGAGCCGATGAAGGCCAAGGTCCAGGACATCCTGACCAAGCTGGACAACAGCCAGTTCGCCGTCGACGCCGACGAGAAGAACGAAATCAAGAGCTTTCTGGAATGGCTGGTGGGCAACCACTTCACCTTCCTCGGCTACGAAGAGTTCGTGGTCAGCGATGAAACCGATGGCGGCCACATCGTCTACGACAAGGAGTCCTTCCTTGGCCTGACCAAGCTGCTGCGTGCCGGCCTGACCTACGATGACCTGCGCATCGAAGACTACGCCGTGAACTACCTGCGCGAACCGACCCTGCTGTCGTTCGCCAAGGCCGCGCACCCAAGCCGTGTGCACCGTCCGGCTTACCCGGACTACGTATCGATCCGCGAAATCGATGCCAACGGCAAGGTCATCAAGGAATGCCGTTTCATGGGCCTGTACACCTCGTCGGTGTATGGCGAGAGCGTGCGGGTGATCCCGTACATCCGCCGCAAGGTCGAGGAAATCGAACACCGTTCCGGCTTCCAGGCCAAGGCTCACCTGGGCAAGGAACTGGCGCAGGTGCTCGAAGTGCTGCCGCGCGACGATCTGTTCCAAACCCCGGTGGACGAGCTGTTCAGCACCGTGATGTCGATCGTGCAGATCCAGGAGCGCAACAAGATTCGCGTGTTTCTGCGCAAAGACCCGTACGGCCGCTTCTGCTACTGCCTGGCCTACGTGCCGCGTGACATCTACTCCACCGAAGTGCGCCAGAAGATCCAGCAAGTGCTGATGGATCGCCTGAAAGCGACCGATTGCGAGTTCTGGACCTTCTTCTCCGAGTCCGTGCTGGCCCGCGTGCAACTGATCCTGCGCGTCGACCCGAAAAACCGCCTCGACATCGACCCGCTGCTGCTGGAAAAAGAAGTCGTGCAGGCCTGCCGCAGTTGGCAGGACGACTACGCCGCCCTGACCGTTGAAAGCTTCGGCGAAGCGCACGGCACCAACGTGCTGGCCGACTTCCCGAAAGGCTTCCCGGCCGGTTACCGCGAGCGTTTCGCAGCCCATTCGGCTGTGGTCGACATGCAGCACCTGCTGAGCCTGAACGAAAAAAATCCGCTGGTGATGAGCTTCTACCAGCCGCTGGGCCAGGTTTCCGGCCAGCGCATGCTGCACTGCAAGCTGTACCACGCCGATACCCCGCTGGCGTTGTCCGACGTCCTTCCGATCCTGGAAAACCTCGGCCTGCGCGTGCTGGGTGAGTTCCCGTACCGCCTGCGCCACAACAGTGGCCGCGAGTTCTGGATTCACGATTTCGCGTTCACTGCCGCCGAAGGCCTGGAACTCGACATCCAGCAACTCAACGACACGCTGCAGGACGCCTTTGTCCACATCGTGCGTGGCGAAGCCGAGAACGACGCGTTCAACCGTCTGGTGCTGACTGCCGGCCTGCCATGGCGCGACGTGGCGCTGCTGCGTGCCTACGCCCGCTACATGAAGCAGATTCGTCTGGGCTTCGACCTGGGCTACATCGCCAGCACCCTGAACAACCACACCGACATCGCTCGCGAGCTGACCCGGTTGTTCAAGACCCGTTTCTACCTGGCGCGCAAGCTGACCGGCGACGATCTGGAAGACAAGCAACAACGCCTGGAACACGCGATTCTCAGCGCCCTGGACGACGTTCAGGTGCTCAACGAAGACCGCATCCTGCGTCGCTACCTGGACCTGATCAAGGCCACCCTGCGTACCAACTTCTACCAGACCGATGCCAACGGCCATAACAAGTCGTACTTCAGCTTCAAGTTCAACCCGCACTTGATTCCCGAGCTGCCGAAACCTGTGCCGAAGTTCGAAATCTTCGTGTACTCGCCGCGCGTCGAAGGTGTGCACCTGCGCTTCGGCAATGTGGCTCGTGGCGGCCTGCGCTGGTCCGACCGTGAAGAAGACTTCCGTACCGAAGTCCTGGGCCTGGTAAAAGCCCAGCAAGTGAAGAACTCGGTGATCGTGCCGGTGGGTGCGAAGGGCGGCTTCCTGCCGCGTCGCCTGCCACTGGGCGGCAGCCGTGACGAGATCGCGGCCGAAGGCATCGCCTGCTACCGCATCTTCATTTCCGGTCTGCTGGACATCACCGACAACCTGAAGGACGGCGCCCTGGTGCCACCGGCGAACGTCGTGCGTCATGACGACGATGACCCGTACCTGGTAGTGGCGGCGGACAAGGGCACTGCGACCTTCTCCGACATCGCCAACGGCATCGCCATCGACTACGGCTTCTGGCTGGGTGACGCGTTTGCATCCGGTGGTTCGGCCGGTTACGACCACAAGAAAATGGGCATCACCGCCAAGGGCGCGTGGGTCGGCGTACAGCGCCACTTCCGCGAGCGCGGCATCAATGTCCAGGAAGACAGCATCACCGTGGTGGGCGTCGGCGACATGGCCGGCGACGTGTTCGGTAACGGCTTGCTGATGTCCGACAAGCTCAAGCTGGTCGCGGCCTTCAACCACCTGCACATCTTCATCGACCCGAATCCTGAGCCGGCATCGAGCTTCGCCGAGCGTCAGCGCCTGTTCGACCTGCCGCGTTCGGCCTGGTCGGACTACGACACCAGCATCATGTCCGAAGGCGGCGGTATCTTCTCGCGCAGCGCGAAGAGCATCGCGATTTCCGAGCAGATGAAAGAGCGCTTCGACATCGAGGCCGACAAGCTGACCCCGACCGAACTGCTGAACGCCTTGCTCAAGGCACCGGTGGATCTGCTGTGGAACGGCGGTATCGGTACTTACGTCAAGGCCAGCACTGAAAGCCACGCCGATGTCGGCGACAAGGCCAACGATGCACTGCGCGTGAACGGCAACGAACTGCGCTGCAAAGTCGTGGGCGAGGGCGGTAACCTGGGCATGACCCAGCTGGGTCGCGTCGAATTCGGCCTCAATGGTGGCGGTTCCAACACCGACTTTATCGATAATGCCGGTGGCGTGGACTGCTCCGACCACGAAGTGAACATCAAGATCCTGCTGAACGAAGTGGTTCAGGCCGGCGACATGACCGACAAGCAACGCAACCAGTTGCTGGCGAGCATGACCGACGAAGTCGGTGGTCTGGTGCTGGGCAACAACTACAAGCAGACTCAGGCCCTGTCCCTGGCAGCCCGCCGCGCCTTGCCGCGGATTGCCGAGTACAAGCGCCTGATGAACGATCTGGAAGGTCGCGGCAAGCTGGATCGCGCCATCGAGTTCCTGCCGGCCGAAGAAGCCATCAACGAGCGCGTCGCGGCAGGCCATGGCCTGACCCGTGCCGAGCTGTCGGTGCTGATCTCGTACAGCAAGATCGACCTCAAGGAGCAGCTGCTGGGCTCCCTGGTGCCGGATGACGACTACCTGACCCGCGACATGGAAACCGCTTTCCCGCCAACCCTGGTGAGCAAGTTCTCCGCGGCCATGCGTCGTCACCGTCTGAAGCGCGAAATCGTCAGTACCCAGATCGCCAACGATCTGGTCAACCACATGGGCATCACCTTCGTTCAACGACTCAAAGAGTCGACCGGCATGAGCCCGGCGAACGTGGCTGGCGCCTACGTGATCGTACGTGACATTTTCCACCTCCCGCACTGGTTCCGTCAGATCGAGAACCTGGACTACCAGGTTTCCGCCGACGTTCAACTGGAGCTGATGGACGAGCTGATGCGTCTGGGCCGTCGCGCCACGCGCTGGTTCCTGCGTGCCCGTCGCAACGAGCAGAATGCTGCCCGTGATGTCGCACACTTCGGTCCGCATCTGAAGGAGTTGGGTCTCAAGCTCGACGAACTGCTGAGTGGCGAGATCCGCGAGAACTGGCAGTCCCGTTACCAGGCGTATGTCGAAGCCGGTGTGCCGGAGTTGCTGGCGCGCATGGTGGCTGGCACTTCGCACCTGTACACCCTGTTGCCGATCATCGAGGCTTCCGACGTGACCGGCCAGAACCCTGCGGACGTGGCCAAGGCCTACTTCGCCGTGGGCAGCGCGCTGGACATCACCTGGTACCTGCAGCAGATCAGCGCTCTGCCGGTTGAAAACAACTGGCAGGCCCTGGCCCGTGAAGCGTTCCGTGATGACGTCGACTGGCAGCAACGTGCGATCACCATCTCCGTCCTGCAACAGGGCGACGGCACCCAGGACGTGGAAACACGGCTTTCCCTGTGGATGGCGCAGCACGAGAGCATGATCGAACGCTGGCGCGCCATGCTGGTGGAGATCCGTGCCGCCAGCGGCACTGACTACGCCATGTACGCGGTGGCCAACCGCGAACTGCTCGACCTGGCGTTGAGCGGTCAGGCGGTAGTGCCTGCCGCTGCGGCCGTCGAGCTGGAACCGGCGGCCTGATCAGGCGTTGAATGAAAAGACCCCGCATTGAAAGATGCGGGGTTTTTTTGCCGCAGGTTTTTGTGCTGAAGGGTCGTGCCTCTTCGCGGGCAAGCCCGCTCCCACATTGAAATGCGATCAACTGTAGGAGCTGGCTTGCCAGCGAATCGGGCGATGAGATCAATACAACTTCTGGCTTGTTTTATTATCGATCTTCGACACATTACTTGTCGGACTGGTCAATAAATTATTGAGCGACTGATCAAACTTTTGCAGCGCCCTGATTTGTACATTCTGTTGTTCATTAATATCCGCAACTATCTCTTCACTGCGTTTGTAGTCGGCCCATACCGGACTAAGTGCCTTGGCGTCATGGCCTTGTGCAGTACCGATGTAGTTGAAGTTCTTGTCGTAAAAGTCCGCACTGATATCCGACTGTATGTCTGAACTGCGCGAGGTGATCAATTGACTACGGGTGTCGACCACCGCCATCACATCCGGGTTCGCCGCCCTGAGGCTCTGCATGTCCGGGTACACGATCACCGAGCCGAATTGCCGCTGCAGGGAGGCCTTGACCCAATCCACGGCCTGGTCTGGCCTGGAGGTGGCGACGTAGGCGTCATGAATAGGCTGCACCAGCAGACTCTGGCCGAAACCGGTACCGGCGTTGGCCTGGTAGTCCTGAAGATATGCGCGGCTGGCCTGGGTGTTCTGGCTATAGATAATGCCCAACGAGACGTTGCTGCCGTTGGAAATACGGGTGGCACCGCTGCGGCCAACCGGTTCGGTGAAGATACCGTTCAGCGATGAAACTGCCGTCGGCGCGGTGGGGATCGAGCAACCGATTAACACAACTGCCATGATCAACGTACTGGGAAGTGCAAGTTTCATGGTGTTTCTCCAGTGAAACAACTTCAGTCGAAAGTTTAAGTTGCCGGTGCTGTACCGGCGGTGACTCCAGACTAAACCCTGGATGATTTATTTAAATGGCCAATATCCGCCCTTCGCCGGTGACCAATAGTTTTGTTTGGCTTAAACGTTTGCGGTTAATTGCGTGGAGAAATAAAAAGGCCCGAATTCGCGATTCGAGCCTTTTTATTTATAGCTGTTCGCTCAGCCATCAGTGTTCCAGTGGGATCAACACTTTCTCGTCAGGGGCCAACACCATGAACACCAGCAACTTGGCCGGCTGGGTGGCGCTGGCGTTTTTCGACACCATGTGTTCCGACCCCGCTGGCTCGTACCAGAACTCACCGGCCTTGTAGGTCTTCGCAGGCCCGCCTTTCACCTGGGAAACGATCGCGCCCGAGAGGACATAGGCCATGGCGGTGCCGTCGTGTTTGTGGGCGATGGACGACTGGCCGGGTTGATAATCGACTTCGATCATCAGCGCTTTTTTGCCGGGGGCATTCTTGAGCATCTCGTCTTGCAGGACCGTGACCTTTTCCGAAGGGTCGTGGGCAAAGGCCGATGCCGAGATCATCAGGGCCAGGGCGGCAAGGGGGGCAGCACAGAATCGCAACACGTTCATGGTTCTTTACCTGCGGTGGGTTAGTTGTTGAAAACAACAGTAGTCCGCAAGCGGTAACGATCAAACAGCCAATATTCGGGAAGGCGAGGGGACCAATGACAGGCGATAGCGGGGGAGGGTGGAAAATATTGTGGCGAGGGAGCTTGCTCCCGCTGGGCCGCGAAGCGGCCCCAAATCCAGCCTGCGCATTGGGTCAGGTAGACCGCGTTTGCCGGTTTTGCGTCTGCTGCGCAGACGAGCGGGAGCAAGCGCCCTCGCCACAGGAGTGGGTCAGGGGATCGGGAATCGCCCTTGCCACAGGAATGGGTCAGACGATCGGGAAACTGTTGAAGTCCACGGAATTGGCCAGTTGGCTGTCGATCAGGTTGATAAAACCCTGGACTTCCGGGCAGTTGAAATGCGATCGCATGGCCGCTTCCGATTGCCAGCGGGCGCTGACGGTCCAGCGATTGGTGTCCTCGGGGCAGCGGTCGACCATATAGGTATCGCAGCCCGGTAGTTCACGCAGGGTCTCGACAATCTTTTGCAGTTGCTTACCCAGTTCATCCGAGCGGCCGGCGGCGGCCTGTACCTGTACGGTATTGATCACTTCATAGGACATTGCTCACACTCCTGAATCAGGCCGGACGAATCCTGCTCATTGAGGGATAACGCCTTTGCAGGATAGGCCTGCCCCTGGGGACCGCCAATAGCCAATCGCCGGATAAAGTCGCAGGCCAATCCGTCAGGCTACCTGCTGCAAAATGTCGCGCAAACGGTCCAGGGCGGTGTCGATGTCGAGGGTTTCGATGGCGCCAAAACCAAGGAAAAGCCCAGCCTTGGGCACTTGCTGATAGAAAAAGCTGTCGATGGCATAGAGTCCGACTTCGACTTTTTTCGCCAGTTCGATCACTAATGGAATATCCATCGGCACTTTGCACATCACCACCATGTGGAATCCGGCAGTGGACGGCACCGCCTCAAACCAGGGCGAGAGGTCGCCGGCCATGCGCGTCAGGATGCGCTCGCGGCGTCCGGCATAGATCGTATGGCAACGCCGGATGTGCTTGAGCAGGCAGCCTTCGGCGATGAACTTGGCCAGCGCCCATTGCGGCAGAGTCGAGGTGTGCAGGTCGGTGAGCTGTTTGGCGCGCACCACGGCCTCCAGGATCGCTGGCGGCAGAATCGCATAGCCGAGCCGCAGTTCCGGCAGCAGGGTTTTGGAAAAGGTCCCGACGTAAGCGACGATTCCCCGTTCGTCCATGCTTTGCAGGGAATCGGTGGGGCGGCCTTCATAGCGAAATTCGCTGTCATAGTCGTCCTCGATAATGATCGCGCCCAACTCATGGGCCTTGGCCAGCAACGCGACACGGCGCGCCTGACTCATGGCTATGCCAAGCGGAAACTGGTGCGAAGGGGTGACGTAGATTAGCCGTGTGCCGCGAGGAATCTTGTCCACCACAATGCCTTCAGCGTCCACCGGCACGCCAATCACCGTGGCGCCATGGGTGCCGAACAGCAGTCGCGCCGGCGGGTAACCGGGGTCTTCCATGGCGACCAGGCTGCCCGGGCTGATCAGCACCCTGGCAATCAGGTCCAGCGCCTGCTGTGCACCGTTGCACACCACTACATCCTCATCCTGACAATTGACCCCGCGGGAGAACGCGATGTGCCGCGCAATGGCATTGCGCAGTGCCGGCAAGCCCTCGGGCAGGCTGTAGTAACCCTTGGAACCGGCAATCTGGCGCAGCGCGTGAGAGGTGCAGCGCCGCCAGTCATCCTGGGGGAACTGGCCCTTACTGGTGGCGCCGCCAATGAAGTCGTAGCGCAGCGAGCCTTCCAGGGTCGGATGGCGCAGGAACACCGGCAGGTTGCGCCAGGACTCGATCACGTCGAAACCGGCAAGCTCGTTATGGCTTTGTTTGCGCAACACCTTCGACGAGCGCGCGTTGACGTAAGTGCCTTTACCGACCACCCCGGTGAGGAAGTTTTCATAGGTCAGCTGGGCGTAGGTATCGGAAATGGTCTTGCGCGAAATACCCAATTGTTCGGCCAGCAAACGGCTAGGCGGCAGTTGTGTCCCGGCGGCCAGGCGGCCTGATTCGATGGCGCTGCGCAGTTGGTTGTACAACTGACCCGCGAGGTCCTTGCGGCCGTTGATGACAACATGTAGTTCCATACCGGCGAGGCTCCGGGAATGTTGAGGCGCGTGTGCGTCGCGCAAGATTACCCCTATCCGCTTGTCGTGCAGAAGTTGTGCAGTGGAAAAACCGTCAATTGGTCTGGCGACGGTGGTCCACGGGGAAATCGCGTAATTGGATCTGTCCTGCCTTCGCGCGAGCGATTACCGTAAGAATCACATCACAGCTGCACGAGATCGCTCCATGACCCCCCGCCTGGATTACTACAGCGCGTCCCCCAAAGCGATGAAAGCCATGATCGCCATGGAGGCCCTGACCAGCAGCTTGAGCATCGAGCAGGGCCTGCTGCACCTGATCAAGATTCGTGCTTCCCAGCTCAATGGCTGTGCCTTTTGCACCGACATGCACTCGGTGGATGCAAGGCGCCTGGGGGAACGCGACCGGCGTCTGTATTCCATTGTGGTCTGGCGCGACAGCAACTTTTTCAATCCGCGGGAAAGAGCCGCGCTGGCCTGGACCGAGGCGGTCACCTTGCTCGCCGAAAGCCACGTGCCGGACGATGTCTACGCCCAAGCCCGTGAGCAGTTCAGTGACAGCGAAATGGTCGACCTGACGATCGCCGTCACCACCATCAACAGCTGGAATCGCCTGGCCGTGAGCTTTCGGCAAACGCCCAGCGCCTGAGCCATTGTCATATCAGGTTCATGAACGATGCGCAGGATGGAACTGTCAGTCTGGTCGACAGGGAGTCCGCGATGTCAGTCATGCAAACCAGCGCTCACCAAGGGGCTACCGAGTATCGTGTAGCCATCGATAAAAACGCGTCCTGGCGCCAGATGGCGGCGGCAATCGACCCCGAACTGGCGCTGTGTTTCACCGCCAGTGCCCGTTGCGGTTGCTTCATGCAGGCCGCCCGCAGCCTCAACATCAAGGCCACCCGCCTGCGCCGGCAACTGGCGCTGCTGGAAACGCAACTGAAGTGTTCGCTGTTCAACCCGGCCGACAATGGTTTGAGCCTCAGCCGCGATGGCTTGCGGCTCCACGCACAATTGATCGCCCTGGCCCATGAGCGTGATTTGCCGGTGATCGAGCAGCCGCTGATTCGGTTGGCCGTGGCGGATTCCATCCTGCATGACATTCTCGGACGTGACCTGGTGGCGCTGCTGCGGCGCAACGCCAGCGTGCGACTGGACATCATCACGCTCGACAGTGAATTGTCATTGCAGGCGGTCAGCGCCGACGTGGTGGTGTGGCTGGGTGAGATCGAATCGCCGTTGCCGGGGCCGAGCTTCGCCACCGCCGAACCCCGGCGCCTGGCGCAACTGGATTACCTGCCGCACATTGCCAAGCGCTACTCGCGGGTGGCTGCCAGGCCGGAAAGCCTGGATGACCTGGCCGATTTTCTCCTGGTGCAATGGCGGCAGGATTGCCAGGTTGAAAGCTTCCGGCCATGGAATGCATTGGTGGATCAGCGCCTGGCCGGCGCGGTGCAGCTGCAATCCTGGGAGCTGATGCTGGAGATGATCCGTTGCAGTGCCTGCATCGGCCTGCTGCCGCACTACATGAGCCACTTCGACCGCGGGCTGGTCGCCTTGCCGGGGTTGTTTGGCCAGCCGATGCGGCGTCAGGTGTGGATGGCGGTCAACGCCGATTCCAGGGACAACGCGCAGGTAGGGATGATCGTCGAGTTGATTGAAAACACCTTCAGCGAGCGCCGTGAGTGGTTCGAATGAAGATAGCTTGAATGGACTGCAGTCCTTGTGGCGAGGGGGCTTGCCCCCGTTGGGTTGCGAAGCAACCCCCGACAAACTATTTGAAAACCGATTGCGTCTGCTTCGCAGCCGAACGGGGTGGTGCGGCATTCCGACAAGCCCCCTCGCCACAAAGGTTTCGTTCGGGATACAGTGAACGGCCATGTCTGCTTCAAGGATGATTCACCCATGCCGACAACCGACCCCGTCATCACCCTCGAACGCTTCAACGAATCCCATATCGAAGGCATCACGGCGCTGTACAACGATCCGGCAATCGCCCGGCAGACCCTGCAAATGCCGTTTCAGTCCACCGAGCTCTGGCGCAGTCGCCTGGCGCTGGATAACGAGCGACTGGTGAAAGTGGTGGCCCTGCATCAAGGCACGGTCATCGGCAACATTGGCCTGGAGCAGTTCTCACGCATTCGTCGCAGCCATGCCGGCAGTTTCGGCATGGGCGTTGCGGTCGAGTGGCAGGGCAAGGGCGTGGGCTCGAAGCTGCTCGCGACGGCGCTGGATATCGCCGACAACTGGATGAACCTGCAACGCGTCGAGCTTTCGGTGTATGCCGATAACGAAGCGGCCATTGCGCTGTATCGCAAGTTCGGCTTCGAGACCGAGGGCTTGTTGCGTGATTACGCCGTGCGTGACGGCGTACTGGTGGACACCTTGAGCATGGCGCGCCTGCGTCGCCCGCCCAAGGCCGGTTGAGTCACTCGCCCAGGGCGAACGCCACCGCAGCCTGCGCATGCAGCTCGGTGGTGCCGAGCAACGCTCCGGCCCGAGGCGCGCCCACGTACCTCCTGGCTGTTAGTCGCACACCGGCATCACGCATCTGCCATGCTCAATGTCCGTAGCACCGCGCCAACCAAAGGAACACTGCAATGGACGACGTACAACAACTGGGTGAAATGCTGCGCCACTACGCAGAAAGCGAAGCGCACAAGAAGCAACTGTTTGAATCCCAGTCGGCTAATTGGGAGGTGCGTATCAGTGAGCTGTTCGATCAGATCGGGCAATGGCTGGAGCCTGTGCAGGCGCCGAATTTGCTGGTGGTGAATCGCGAGGCATATGTCGCCTCGGGCCCCAGCATTCCTGTGGAGACTTCGACATTCAAGACCGAGAAGCTGTCCATTGTGATTGCCGGCAAACCGGTGGAGTTTGTCCCGGAAGTGATGGGGGCGGGTGGGCAGATTTCATTGGCGGTGATGGGATTGACCGCCGCGCGTTTCGGCAGTGTCTCGCTGGTTTGCCAACCCCCTTTCAACAGCTGGCAATGGCGCAAGACCAATGGGTTGAAGGACCCGGATGTGTTCCCGTTCGATGCGAGTTTTCTGGCGCAGCAGTTGCAGGTCTTGATTCCCCGGGATCGTGCCTGACACCTGTAGGAGCGGGTTTGCTCCGGGCGGCGTTTCGACGAAGGCCGATAGTCAGGCGACACTGATGTTGAATGTACCGGCCTCATCGCGAGCAGGCTCGCTTGTATGTTTAGACTTGAAGGGGTGGGTGGGACTAAAGCTCGTCATCTGACTCTGACCAGTACAGACCGTGGGAGACTTCGTCCCACCCCTTCACCTAATGCGCCGATAAGGAATGCATCGGCTCGGACCGACGATAGAAACAAGCCAGCGCAACGGTGAACCCCAACAAGTCTTTAAACCCTAGCTCGGAGGGTGGGCCATGACAATCCTTGATTCTCAGGTGGTCGTTGGTGTGGATGTGGCGAAGGACGAGATTGTTATCTATCGATCCGACCTGGAACGAACCCGAAATGTCGCGAACAAGCGATCAGCCCTGAAGCAATGGCTCAAGACGCTACCTGCGAACAGCGCTATCGCGCTTGAAGCGACCAATATCTATCACCTTGATACAACGGAAATAGCCCATGAAATGGGCCATGACGTTTATGTCATCGATGGCTGTCGCCTCAACAAATACCGCGACGGAATAGGCATGAGGGCGAAAACAGATGCCTTGGATGCCGAACTGCTGGCGCGTTACTTGAGCAGGGAGTCCGACAGACTGAGGATCTGGAGTCCTCCGCCGAAGGCTTACACCCAACTCAAAAGCCTGCTTCGTCGCCGGGCTCAGTTGGTCCGGGGCTGTGTCGCACTCAAGCAAAGCTGGAAAAACGAACCCCTGCTCAAAGAACAGTTCAAGCAGCTTCTGGCCGCCATTGCCCAGTTCGAAAAAACGATTCAGAAAACACTCAAGGAGATTGCTGAGGACGCCGGGATGCAGGATCAGGTGAAGCGCTGCCAGGCCGTCGAGGGTGTCGGGCTCCTGACAGCCACAGCAGCGGCCACAGCGTTTTTGCGTGGAAAATTTGCTAACAGCGACGAATACGTGGCCTTCCTCGGCATGGATCCGCGGGTGAGGCAGTCAGGACAAAAGGATCAAAGGCGTCGACTCTCCAAGCGAGGAGACTCGGAGTTCCGGCGCCTGTTTCACAACAGCGCCATGGCCGCCAGCCGTTCGCCGATCTGGAAACCGTACTACGAGAGTTATCTGGCCAGAGGCCTAAAAGGTACTCAAGCCTTGGTTATCCTGGCACGCAAGCTGGCCAGAGTGATGTTCGCGTTGATGAAAAACCAAAGTGAATACAAGCCTAATTCTATGCTTGGGGGTTCCCCCCAAACATAGAATCTCCCACAGGTGATCTCTGGTGTATCCGGATCCAATGTGGGAGCGAGCCTGCTCGCGAATACGTCACTAATGCCAATACAGAACGCAGGTCAGACAGCCCTTCTAGCCCCGCATCATTTCAACGCCGGATCCCCCATGTTCATTTTCTTCCAGCCTTGCAACAGCACTTGCGCCTTGGGTTCGTGCCCGTTGTCCAGGTAGTACTGCATCAACGACAAGCGGGCATTGCGGTTGGCCGGTTGCACCTTCAACAGGCGCTCCAGTTCCTCGCACGCCTCATCAATTTTTCCACTGTCATGCAGAGCCACCGCCAGCACATAGCCGAACTGCCCGCTCTGCGGTTCCAGTTGCGCGGCCTTGCGCAGGTACGGCATGGCTTGAGCCGCCTGGCCCGCACGAATCAGCGCCAGTCCCTGGGTGTGTTGCAGCAGGCCTGAGTCGGGATGATCCTTGAGGCTTTGCGCGAGCAGGGCATGGCCTTCCTGACTGCGACCGTTGGCCTCCAGCCACTGCACCAGGGTGACCAGCGCCGGGTAGAAGTCCGGATCGCGCTGCAGGGCCGTGCGCAGCAATCCTTCGACTTCAGCATTGCGCCCGCTGGCCTGATACAGCATCGCCAGGTTGAGGTTCGCTTCGGCGCGTTCGAGCAGGTTTTTCTGGACCGTCTCGTATTCGGCGATGGCGCTATTCCAGCTGTCCTGAGCCGTGCCCAGGCCGGTGCGCGCCACACTGAGCAAGTCCCTGGCGGCGGCGATGCGCACGGCTCTCACTGGGTCATTCAACAAGGGGGTCAGCAGCGGAGCACGCTCCGGTGGCGGCAGGAATGCACTGATCGCGCGGATGGCGCTCTCACGGACTTGCGGCGCCGGGTTGTTGAGGTCCTTGGTCGCGAGTTTCAACGCCTGTTCGCTCGGGTACGCCGGCAGCTCGGCCAGCAGCGTCGCCCGTTGAATCGCTGGCAGATTGCTGCGTTGCAGTTGCTCGAACAAGGCCTCGGCAGCACCGGCCTGACCGTTGCGAATCAGCCACAGGCTTTCGTCGTAGCGAGGGGCCTGGAGCGCGCTGGCGTTGGCGCTGTTCCACAGTTTGAACTGTTCGGTGACCTTGTCGCCGGCTTTGCCCTGGTGACAGGTCAGGCAAGCGTCCGGCGTCCCCAGCTTTTTCGCCCGCTCGGGGTTGGGGATGCTGAAGCTGTGGTCATGCCGGAAGTCGTTGCCCATGTAGAACTTGCCGGGCATGTGGCAATCCACGCACTGCGAACCCGGCTGGCCCATGGTGTGGCGAGTGTGTTCGATGGAATCGTAGTTTTTCGCTTGCAGGCCCTTGCCGTCGACACCTTCCACGGTGGTTTTGCCGGCGGTGTTGTGGCATTGCAGGCAGACGCCGTTGCCTGGCGCTTTCAACTGCGTGCTGTGGGGGTTGTGGCAATTGCTGCAACGCACGCCCTTGTCGAACATTTTGCTCTGGGCAAAGGAGCCGTGTTCGAACACTTCGTCCTTGATCTTGCCATCCAGCGCGTACAGCTCGCGGGTCAGGACACTCGGCAGGTAGTCGTCCATCAGGCGCTTGCCGACCGTAAAACCGTCGTCCAGCGGTGCGCGGCGCGAGTGGCAGCGGGCGCAGGTCTCGATTTCACCGGTGGCGTTCTTGTCCTTGAGGTCGACGGCAAAGCCGGCATGGATCAGGTCGGTTTTCTTTGCCGTCCATTCCAGGTGATTGGATGCCGGACCGTGGCAGGCCTGACAGCCGACACCGAGGCTGTTCCAGTGGCTGTCGAAGGTGTTTTTTGCCGCATCGAAATTGCGTTTGAAACCGGTGGTGTGGCACTCGACGCACATGAAGTTGGCGTTCTGGCTCGGTTTGCTCCAGTGCAGCGGGTTCTTGAAGTTCACACCCTGGCCCGGATACAGGTGAAACCAGCGGTGCTTCTCGGTATCCCAGGCGATGCCAAGGGCTTGCAAGCGGCCTTCGCCGACCTCGATCAGGTATTGCTGCAAGGGGGCGATGCCAAAGGCATAGGCCACCTTGAAGTCGGCGTTCTTGCCGTCGATGCCCGGGGTATTGACCCAGAATTCGTCGCCTTTGCGCGAGAACACGGTGGTCTCTTTTTCAGCCTTGAAGGTGACATTGTTGAAGTCGCCGAGCAGGGTGTCGGCGTTGGCTGGCTGCATCGCCAATTGGTGATGGGAGCCTTGCCAGTCCTTGACCTGTTCGCCGTGGCAACCCTGGCATTGTTGCTCGTCGACCATTTTCGCCGGCGCGACAGCGACCGGTTGCGGCTTGGCCGGTTCAACCACAGGGGCGCTGACAGGGACAGGCTTGAGCGGCGTGGGTGTGCTGCTCAGCAAAAACCAGCCAATACCCGCCACAGCGAGCAGCAAGATGCCGATGGTGACAGGGAACAGATAACGGTTGATCAGGGTCGGTTGCGAATCAGGGTTTGGGGTTGCAGCTTTATTTTTATGTTTCGGCATTACGACTTCCATGGTCCAGGTGCGATTGCCTTGCGGCGCGCGTTGAAGCTCGGTGCAGCTTTGCCGGATGGCCGGTTTGTGTCAAATGGCAAATGCTGTGTTCGACACCGAACTTTGTGGGAGCGAGCCTGCTCGCGAAGGCGGCCGCCAGGGCGCTGCATCACTCCCCGACAAACCACCGGTAATACGGATTCCCCGCATCCCCGCGCATCACCTCGCGAATATCCCTGGCCCAGGCATCACGGTCGCCATCGTACGCATGCAGGCTGGCCCGATAGAACTGCATCAGGCGTTGCTGGTGGACGCTCATGCGCTCGGTGAACCCGACATCGGCATTGAGCAGGGCGGGCGGCTGATACAGGTCCAGCAGGGCCGGGAGCACACGACTGATCTCTTTTGAGCGAACCCAGGGTGCGTACTCGATGCGCGGTTGATCGTCAGTCACCGGTTGCGCGTCGGCGGCGAAGCGTTCCAGCCCTGCACGGTCAGTCACCCAGGTGGCGAGCAATGCTGTGGCCGAACCAACCCCCACATCCTGCAAGGTGCTGCGAACACTGTCCTGCTGGAAGCGCGTGTTGATCTTCGCCGCATCCAGCTCGATCGGCTCCATCGAACCTACCAGCAGCATCTCGTGGAACTCGCTGGTCCACAGGGTCGCGTAAGGGAACACGTCCAGGAAGCTGCGTACCAGTGAGCGCGAGTCGTCGATGTTCTGCGTCGGCAGCGGCAGCCATTGGGCGACCAGGCCCTGTTTCTGCAAGCGGCTGGCGGCCAGTTGATAAAAGTCCCGGGAATACAGGTTGACCACGCCGGCAGCGGAGGGCGGTGGCGGTTCGAGGGTAATCAGGTCATAGCGCTGCGGATTGCGCAGCAGTTCCTGGCGGCCATCGCGCAGCCGGACATCGACACCGGGATCGGAGCCGGCGTTGAAGTTGCCCTTGAACAATGGCGCCGCCTTGACCACCGAAGGCAGCAGTTCGGCGACCACGCGGTGTTCCAGGCCGGGGTAGCGGGTCAGGGCGCCAGCGGTGATGCCGGTTCCGAAACCGATCACCAGCGCCGAGCGCGGCTCACCGTTGTGGATCAACAGGGGCAGCAACGCCTGAATTCGCATGTAGCGCAGGGACGGCATGGCATCGCCGGTATTGGACACGCCTTGAATGTACAGGCGCTGGAACGCTCTTTCGCCCTTGCCCTGGGAGACCACGGCGACGGTGCCGCCACGGCCTTCTTCGTAGAACGTCAGTGTGCCATTGCGCGCCCCCGGCAGCAGGTTGGCGAGCTTGTTGATCGGGGTGAACAGGGCGAGTGCCAGCGACACCAGGCCGATGGCAACCACCACCTGGCGCCGGCCTTTCCTCACGCCATGGCCCTTGCGCACGGCGAGGTAGGCAATCCCGGCGGCGATTATCGCCAGCAGACCCAGGGTCCGTACCAGGCCCAGCATCGGGATCAGGACAAAGCCGCAGAGCATCACGCCGATAATCCCGCCAAGGGTATTGAATGCGACGACTTCGCCGACGTTGCGCCCTACCTGTTCGCCGCCGACGCTCAAGCGCAGGGCCAATGGAAATGCCGCGCCCAGCAGCAGGGTCGGTACAAACACGATGCTCAAGGCGGCCACGGCAAATCGTGTGCTCATGCCTGCCAGTTCACTGCCGCCCCATGCCAGTACCCAGGATTCGGCCATTGACTGGGCGAGTACCAGCCAGCGTCCCAGCAAGGCGATTTCCAGCAATGCAACCATCCCGGCCCCGGCGATCAACAGGCCGAACACACCCCAGGGATCACGCAGGCGATCGACCCGACGGGCCAGCAGCATGCTGCCCAGAAACAACCCGGTGAGGTAGGTCGCCAGCACCACGGCGAAGGCATAGGTACGGGTACTCATGAACTGCACGATCGATTGCGACCACACCACTTCGTAGCCCAGGGCCACACCGCCGGCGATGGAGTACAGCCACAGGGCCAGGCGCTCGGGGGCTTTTTCACTGTGATGTTTCACTGGGGCATCGACGGGTGCCACGCGCTGGCGCTGGAACCACAACGCCCCCGCGGCGGCCAGCAGGTTGAGCATGGCGGCGGCCAGCGCGCTGCCGCGCACACCGAGGGTGGCAATCAGCAGAAATGCGGCGAGCAGGGTGCCGGCGATGGCCCCGGCAGTGTTCGCCGCATAAAGCTGTCCGCCGGCCTTGCCCAGGTGCTGTGGGTCGCTGGCCAATGAACGAACCAGCACTGGCAACGTACCGCCCATCAACAGCGCGGGAATGCCCACCAGCGCGAATGGCAGTACCCAGGCCAGCAGGCCCACATGTTCTTCCAGCCAGGCAAACGGGCTGGCCGCCAGGCTCATGGCGAAGGTCGCACCGACGCCGAGCACGGCCACCAACACTTCCAGCCCCGCGTACAAGAGCACCGGTTGCTGCATCCGGTCCGCCCAGCGCCCGAACAGCAAGCCGCCCAGGGCCAGCCCGGCGAAGAACGCACTGATTCCGGTGGTGATGGCGTAGACCTCGACACCCACCACCAGCGACAGTTGCTTGATCCACAGCACCTGATACACCAGCGCCGCGGCACCGGAGACGAACAGTAACAGGGCGGGGATCAACAGCGCCGGGGAGGCGACATGGGAGGCAGGTATGGCCGACGACTTGCTGGCGACACGTGAGGTCATTGCGGATTGCCTTTGCAATTCAAAAAAACTGCGACTGTGCTGGCCTCATCGCGGGCAAGCCCGCTCCCACACTGGATCTTTGGTACGACAAAATCCCTGTGGGAGCGGGCTTGCCCGCGATAGGGCCGAAACGGTCCCAAGTCGAAAACAGTGCCGCTCGCCGGTGAAGACGAGCGGCGGTCAAGCGGTCTTATTTTGCAGTTTTCATTTTTTCTGCGATTTTCGCATCCACCGCTTCGCGGATCTGGTCGATGCTGAAGCTCGCCGGACGTTGGCTCGGCGGATAGTCGACAAAGGTCTGCAGGAATTTCGCGGATCTGCGGGTACCGTCGAAGATCAGGTAGTCGTTCTTGGTCAGCCAATCATAGTATTGGTCAGACACGACGTCGGCACGCTCGTACGGGTCCATGCGCAGGTTGAACATTTTTGGCACACGCAGGCAGACGAATGGTTCGCTCCACACCTGCAGGCCACCAGGCGCACGCTGCTCACAGAAGACGATTTTCCAATCGTTGAAGCGCATACCCACCAGAACACCGTCATCGTTGAAGTAGTAGAACTCGTTACGCGCACTCTTGTCGGTTTTACCGGTCAAGTAGTCCAGTTGGTTGAAACCGTCCAGATGCACCTTGAAGTTCTTGCCGCCAACGTCAGCCCCTTTTAGCAGGCGGTCCTTGATGTCGGTATCGCCAACTGCGGCCAGCAATGTCGGGAACCAGTCCAGCCCGGAGAACATCTGGGTAGACACCTCACCTGGCTTGACCTTGCCTGGCCAGCGAATCATCGCCGGAACCCGGTAAGCGCCCTCCCAGTTGGAGTTTTTCTCGTTGCGGAACGGAGTAGTCGCCGCGTCCGGCCAGGACCATTGGTTCGGGCCGTTGTCGGTGGTGTAGACCACGATCGTGTTGTCGGTGAGCTTCAGGTCATCCAGCGTTTTCAGCAACTTGCCCACGTCGCCGTCATGCTCGATCATGCCGTCGGCATATTCGTTGCCGATCATGCCGCTTTGACCTTGCATGGATTCACGCACGTGAGTGAAAGCATGCATGCGGGTGGTGTTCATCCAGACGAAGAACGGTTTGTCCGCCTTGGCCTGCTTCTCGATAAACGCCTGAGCGGCCGCGGTGGTTTCGTCGTCAATGGTTTCCATGCGTTTTTTGGTCAGGGCGCCGGTGTCCTCGATCTTGCCGTCGGCAAAACTGTGGATCACGCCACGCGGAGAGGCTGCCTTGACGAAATCGGCATCATCCTTGGGCCAGTAGGGACGCTCTGGTTCCTCTTCGGCATTGAGGTGGTAAAGGTTACCGAAGAACTCGTCGAAGCCGTGGTTGGTGGGCAGATACTCGTCTTTGTCCCCCAGGTGGTTCTTGCCAAATTGACCCGTTGCATAGCCTTGGGCCTTCAGCGCCTGGGCAATGGTCACGTCCCTTGCCTGCAGCCCGACCGGCACGCCAGGCATGCCCACTTTGGACAGGCCGGTTCGCAGCGGCGTCTGGCCAGTGATGAACGAAGACCGTCCTGCAGTGCAGCTGTTCTCCGCATAGTAATCGGTGAACATCATGCCTTCTTTGGCAATCCGGTCGATGTTCGGAGTCTTGTACCCGACCACGCCCATGGAGTAGGCGCTGATGTTGGTCTGGCCGATATCGTCGCCGAAGATCACGAGAATGTTTGGCTTTTCAGCGGCCCCGGCGGCTGCCGAAAACGCCATGACTGTAGTCGCCACCAGGGCGAGTTTCGGTATCCACTTGCGTATGCGAGTCATCTGACTGGCTCCTTATGCTCACTTGCGTCGCGTACTGCGACAAACGTTTATTGCGGTCCTGCGTTACGTCTTTTTATTGCGCTTGCTCAGGTGTGGCGGCATCGAACGGATAGATTCGACGCCATTCGGACGCCATGTCGACGACCGTCCAGCCACGTTTGTTTGCTTCATCCAGGGCCTTGTCGAGACGACCGATCTGCGACTGTCGGTCGTAAGCCCATTCGCGTTTGGCGTCGGTGTGGTGCACCAGGCCCATGAAGCGTTTGCCGGGACCGGCGGCGGTCCACTGGAGCATTTGCAAGTCGCCGTCGGAATTGCCGAAGGCGAGGATTGGCCGGCGTCCGATCACCGCGTCGATGCTGACCGGTTTGCCCGGGCCATCGTCGTTGTGGGCCAGTTTCGGCGTGCGCAGGATCGACGCCTTGCCGTCCTTGTAATCAAAGGTGGTCACGAAGGTCGTGCCGATAACCTGCTCGGGCGGGATGCCATAGACCTTCTCGGCGAAGGCGCGCATGAACCCGGTGTCACCGCCGGACACGATGTAGGTCTTGAAGTCCTGGCCGCGCAGGTAGTCGAGCATTTCCAGCATCGGCTGGAAGATCATCTCGGTGTACGGCTTGCCGGTTTTCGGATGGCGGGCCTGGCTCAGCCAGGTCTTGGCGTAGTCCTCGAAGGCTTCGGTGCTCATGCCGGAGTGGGTCGCAGCGACGATTTTCAGCAGGCCTTCCATGCCGGTGGCGGCCAGGGCCTTGTGATCGTTTTCCAGCACCGCCTGGAACGGCTGGGTGGTTTTCCATTCCGGGTGCTGCGGCGCGGTGCGCTTGACCTCTTCGAGAGCAAACAGCAACTCGAAGTACATCGGCTGCTCGCTCCACAAGGTGCCGTCGTTATCGAACACGGCAATGCGGTCTTCGGGTTTGACGAAGTCCTTACTGCTCTGGTCGGTGACGGCCTGTACGAACTCGATGATCTGCTTCTTCGACGGGCCATCGTTCCAGGAGGGCAGTGGCTCGGCCGCCTGCACCAGCAACGGCAGGCTCAAGGCCAGGGTCAGCAGGAAACCGAATGCGCGATGATGGCGTAGCGATATCGAATTCGTCATGGGAAGTCCTTCTCGTGAACGGGGTTGAGCGGATGAAGTGCAGAGGAGACTGATTCTCTGTTGCTCGCGGCCTGACTATGCAGCGTAGACAAGGATTCCCCGATTTGACGCAGTGCCTGATCTTTTGTCGGCTCGCGGCCGTAACAGGCGCGCAGGAACGTTTGCAGGCGTGGGCTGAGGTTCGTCAGCTTCAGGCCGTGGCGGCTGCGCCGGGTCCACAGGTACAAGGCGCTGAGTTGTGCCGGTTTGCCCTCGATTTGCGTCGGGATCTGCCGCCACGCGTAGTCGGCGGACTCAAGCCAGGCGGCGTGTCGGGCGCGGCGTCGGGCCTGCCAATTGAGGTGCGCGCGATGCACGAGCGGGCGACTGAACCAGCCCAGTACCACCACCGCCAATACCAGTGCCAATAGTCCGAACCAGTGCCCGGAAAGGTGCAGGCGATTCTGCTGGCCGAGTCTTTTCAGGTCCTCGGTGATGGAAAACACCGGCTTGTAGGCGCTATTGGCCGCCGCGTCGAAGGTCACGGCAGGCACCGTGGTCGTGCGGGTTTTCTGGCTGCTGGCATCCCACCATTTCAGTTCGACGGCTGGCAGGCTGTAGTGGCCTTCCTGGTTGATGCGGTAGGTCACGCTGTCGATGCGCTGGCCGCCATTGAAGTTGCCGCGACCGTCATCCAGATTGCGGATCTGCGGCGCTTTCGGGTATCGGCTCAGGCCTTTGATGTCGTCCAGCGTCGGTGTCGGCAGTGACATGGCCAGGGCACCGTCGGCCTGCAAGGTCAGTTCCCGGGTGATGCTGTCACCGACCTTCAATGGCGTGGACGAATTGACGGTCTGCTGGGTAAACCGCAGTCCTTGAGCCACCAGTACCGTTTCACCGGGCTGGAACCCGGGTGGTTGCGCGGCGTTGAAATGCAAAGGCTGGCTCTGGGCGCTGAGTTCGTGGCTGGCCTGACCCGGTGTGGCTTGTACCGTCAGTGCCGGAATGTCGAAGCCCTGGGCCAGGTTCGGGGTGATCAGGTAGCTGTAGCGCATGCCGCTGAAGGATTGGCCGTCGAAGGTCTGGTTGATGTGTTCGGCATGGCCGTCCGGTGGCATCACCAATGCGCCGGGCAGTTTCAGGTCGGGCAGGGTGGGGGCGCTGGTGAACCAGGAGTCGGTGAAGATATCGAGTTGCAACTCGACCAGGCTGCCGACCATGACGGGGTCGGCGGGTTGCAGGGTGGCCTGGACTTTCAGTTGAGGGTCGGCGGCGAAGGTGTTGAGGCTGATCAGGCCGATGAGCAGGGCGCCGAGTGTTGTGGTGAGTGGTCGGGCCCTTTCGCGAGCAAGCCCGCTCCCACACTGGATTTGTGTGAGCCACAGATCCCCTGTAGGAGCTGGCTTGCCGGCGATGGCGGCGACTCGGTCTTGAAGACAGCTCATGGCTTGGCCCCCGCCTGATCCTGCAAGCTGAACTTCTGTTTGAGAAACTTCGCTGGCGATGTGGTCAGGTTCTGCAACCACTGCTCATCCGATGCCGCTTGCTGGGTTTCCACCTTTTTGCTTTCGCCTTTACCAGGCGCCTTGTCCATCTTGATTTCGTCGGGCTTGACCTCCGGCGCGTTCTTCTCGGCGCTTTCGGTGTCTTTCTCCAGGGCGATAGCCAAGGCCAGGTTGGCCGTGGCTTCGGGGAACTGCGGTTGCAACTTCAGCGCCTGCTGATAGGCCGCGATGGCCTGGTCGAACTTAAACCGGCGCACGTAGATGTTGCCCAGGTAGAAATAGGCCTGCGGTGTGTCCAGGCGCGCGAAACTGGCCAGCGCCAAGTCGAAATCGGCCGCGTTGTAGGCAGCCACGCCTTTCCAGTAGGGGTCGACAAACAGGGCCGCCGCTTGAGGAAAGTGCTGATGCTCGAAGGCCCAGCGGCCTTGCTGGTCGCGGGTAAAGAAGGCATCGGTCAGTGCGTTGGCCTGTGCCGGTGCCGGTTGCAGGCCCAAGCCTGCCGCCAGCAGCAGTCCAGCCATCCAGTTCACACTCCAGCCCCGGCGTACGCTGAAGAAGGCGATCAACAGCAGCGGCCAGCACAGCCAGTACCCGGCGTCTTTCCAGTGCAATTCGCGCTGCTCGTCACTGGCTGACTGGAAGTGTTGCTCGGCGTGCAGTTCGATCCAGTCCAGATCGTCATCGTTGAGGGTCAGGCTGCCCAGCGGGGCATCCAGCGTTGATGCGAGCTGCTTGAGGGCATCCTGATCGAAACTGCCCATTTGCGGGCGACCGTTGCTGTCGGTGCGCGGCTGACCACTGGCATCTCGAATGATCCCGCCGTCTGTGCTGCCAGCCGCCAATACCAGCACTTGCAGCGCACTGTCGGCCAGTTGTTTGTCCAGCCCGGCCAGTGCCGAGGTGTCGGCGCCATCGGTGATCAGCAGCAGGGTGCCGGGTGTTTTTTCGGCGGCGAGCAGGCGCTTGGCCTGAACGATGACCGCGCTGACATTTTTCCCCGGTTTGCTGATCAGGTCGGTGCTCAGGGCCTGGATGAAGGTGTCGAGCAGCGCCGGGTCGTCAGTGGCGGGCAATACCAGGTGCGCGCTGCCGGCGTAGGCAATCAAGGCGTTGCGCGAACCGGCACGGCGCTGGATAAGGTCGTGGAGCTTGTGTTTGACCGCTTCCAGGCGACTGGGCGGAACATCGCCGGCGTCCATGGACGGCGACAGGTCGACGGCAATGATCAGCGGCGCACGGTTTTCCAGAAAGTCCGGGCGGTCCTGTTCCCAGGTCGGCCCGGCGGCGGCGACGGCACCCAGTACCAGCAGCGCGCACACCAGGTGCACCGGACGCAGGCGTTGCTGGTCTTGCGGAGTGATCAGCAAGTGCGGCAGCAGATGCGCGGCGATATTGCTGCGCAAGCGCCGTTGCAGGTCCTGATTGCGTCGCCACAGCAACGGCAGTAACGCACCGAAGATCGCGACGAGTAGCCACAGGGGACGCAGGAAATGGAAATCGCTGAGGTTGATGTCCATTTCAGGCCTCCTGCCGTTGGCGCGCGAGCATCAGGCGTGGAAGCAACAGGGCGCCCAGGTGATAAATCGCCAGCAGGGCAATGGCAGCGCCCAGCGGCCACCAGAACAGGTCGCGTTTGGGCTGGTGGCTGAGGGTTTTGACCTCATGCGGGGTGAGCTTGTCCAGGGTGCTGTAGACCTGATCCAGGGCGCTGCGGTCCTCGGCGCGGAAGGAGCGTCCACCCGTGGCTTGGGCGATGTCCTGCAAGCCTTGCAGGTTGACCTTGGCTTCGCCTTCGGCATTCGGGTCGCCAATGCCGATGGTGTGAATCACCACGCCTTTGGCCGCGGCCATGGAGGCAGCGTGGTCCGGAGTGATGGCGCTGCTGGTGTCGTTGCCGTCGGTGAGCAGGATCAGCACTTTCTCCTGTTCGTGGGCCTGATCCAGCAGTTTCAGGCTCAAGCCGATGGCGTCGCCGATGGCGGTGTTGGGGCCGGCCATGCCGATGCCGGTGTCGTCCAGCAACAGCGACAGGCTGGCGTGATCGAGGGTCAACGGCGCCTGCGGATAAGCCCCGGTGCCGAACACGATCAGTCCGATTCGATCTTCTTTACGCTTGTCGATGAACCCGTGTACCACTTCCTTGACCGCAGCCAGGCGATTGATTTTCTGGCCGTTGGCGTCGGTGAAATCGGTGGTTTCCATCGACTGGGAAATGTCGATGGCGAGCATCAGGTCGCGCACCGGTTGCTGGTGTTCAATGGGTTTTTCCACGAACACCGGCCGGCTCGCCGCCGCCAGCAACAGCGTCCAGACCAGCAGGTTCAGGAGTAGTTGCCAGCGGTTGCTGCGGGTGCCGGCCTGGCTCGGGGCCTGGCCGACAGCGCGGCTCATCGCCCCAAAAAACGGTACACGCACCGCGCTGCGCGCTTCGCGGTAATCGGGCAGGTAGCGATAGCCGAACCACGGCAGCGGCAGCAGGATCAGCAGCCAGGGGTAATCAAGCTGCCACATGATGACACTCCACCCAGGTTTTGCAGGTGCTGAACAGGCGCTGGCGCTGGTCAGGGGGCAGGGCCCGCAATGTTGCGTCGGGGGCGTAGGCCAGCAGCGAGAGCTGTTGGCTGAAGTCGGCGGGTAGCGGCTGTTTACTGTGCTGCTGCAAAAATGCCTGCCAGTCCGCATTTCCTAACGCCGCCGGCCCCTGTAGGCGCTGGCTTGCCAGCGATGGCGGTTTGCCGGCCGATATCAATGTTGAATGTGAAGGCCTTATCGCTGGCAAGCCAGCTCCTACAGGGTTTGTGTGTTGTCGGGAGGGCATGGAAAGGGCCACGCGTTTGAGCAGCTCGGGCAGTTCGCGCAACGCGCTCAGGTCATTGCTGCGCTGCTGCAATTCCTCCAGACGTACCAACGCCTCACGCCGATAACGATCGCGCCGCCATTGCCAGTATCGCCGTGCGCCTGTTACCACCAGTGCGATGATCAAAAGAGCCAGCAACGCCCACCAGCCCCAGGTTTGCGGCGCATAACTGACAGGCACCGGCAATGGCATTTCCTTGAGTTGATCGATGCTCGGGATGTTGGGGTTCATCGACGCCCTCCGATGAGCTTGCCCAGTTCGGCGCGCAGTTGTTCGTGGGCCTGCGTGGCAGTGCTGAACATCATCAGCGGCACCTGGCTGCGGCGCAGTAATGTCGCGACGTCCTTGAGCCGGCCGCTGAGAAAATCACCGAGTGGCTGATGCACCTGGCGTCGTTCCACCGCCAGCTCCACTTGCAATTGCCCTTGGGTGATCAGTACACGGCCGTTTTTCGGCAGGTTGAGCGCCAACGGGTCATAGACCTGCATGGCAATCACGTCGTTGTGTGCCGCCAGCTGCCGCATCAATTGCAAGGTGCGCTCGCCGGCTCCGGCGAAGTCGCTGACGATACAGATCAAGTGATCGTGACCCGCCACGGCCAGGCAGTGTTGCAATACCTTGTCGAGTTGGTCTTCGCCTTCGGCGTCCGGGTTAGCGGCATTGAGCGCCTGGTTCTGCTGGGCGATGCGGCTGCACAGCGCTTCGATGCGTTTGCGGCTGCGCAGCGGGGCGATGCTGTCGATACGTTGATCGTTGAACACCAGTCCACCGACGCGGTCGCCGGCGTTGAATACCATCCACGCCGCCAGGGCACCGAGTTCGGCGGCTACGGCGGATTTGAAGCTGCGTTGCGAGCCAAAGAACATCGACATGCGCTGGTCAACGAGGATCAGCGCCGGGCGGTCGCGCTCCTCGGTGAATGTGCGTACCACCGGCTTGCCGGTGCGCAGGGACGCGCGCCAGTCGAGGTGGCGCAAATCGTCCCCCGGTTGATAGCGGCGAAGCTCATCGAAATTCAAGCCACGGCCACGCAAACGCGAAGCGTGGTTACCGGCCAGGATGCTGCCCTGGGGCTGACGCGCCAGAAAACTCAGGTCACGGGCCTTGAACTCCAGGGCCATCAGTTGCGCCAGAGAGACATACACCAGGCCATTGATGTTCACGCGGGAATCGCCACTTTATCAAGCAGACGGTCGAGCACCTGATCGGCGCTCACGCCATCGGCCACCGCGTCGTAGCTCAATTGCAGACGATGGCGCAGCACCGGGTGCACCACGGCGCGGACATTGTCCGGCGAAACGAAATCCTGGCCCTGCAACCAGGCGTCGGCCCGCGCGCAGCGGTCCAGACCGATACCGCCGCGGGGGCTGGCACCGAGGCTGATCCAGCGGCCGAGATCGGCGTCGTAGTCGGCTGGGTGGCGGGTGGCGTTGATCAGGTCGATCAGGTAACGGTCGATGGCCGGGGAAACGTGCACAGTGCTGACTTCACGGCGCGCGGCGAACACCACGTCCTGGGATAAAGAGAAGCCTTGCACGGCAGCGGTCTTCGCACCGAGTGCCTGTTCTTCTTCGCGCAACAGGCGCAGCACCTGGCTTTCGTTTTCCGCGCTCGGGTAATCGAGCAACACTTTCATCAGGAAACGGTCCATCTGCGCTTCCGGCAGCGGATAGGTGCCTTCCTGTTCGATCGGGTTCTGGGTCGCGACCACGATGAACAACTCGGGCAATGCGTGGCTATTGCCGGCCACGGTGATCTGGCGTTCCTCCATGGCTTCGAGCAGCGCCGCCTGAACCTTGGCCGGTGCGCGGTTGATTTCGTCGGCGAGGATCAGGTTGCCGAACAGCGGGCCGGGCTGGAAACGGATTTCGTTCTTGCCTTCGACCTGATGCAGCACCTCGGCGCCGGTGATGTCCGACGGCAGCAAGTCCGGGGTGAACTGGATGCGGCTCATCTTCGCGTCCAGGTGTTTTGCCAGTGCCTTGACCGTGCGGGTCTTGGCCAGGCCGGGCAAGCTTTCCAGAAGCAAATGCCCGTTGGCCAGCAAACCGACGAGTATCTGCCGGATCACCTGATCCTGCCCGAGCACCGCTTCGGCGATGCTGGCTTGCAGGGCATTGAGGTCGTTGAGTGCGCTCATGCGGTCTCCTAGAAAAACGCCAGGGTCATGTTGACGCTGATTCCATTGCCTTCAGGGCGGTTCTTGGTGTCGAACTCCGGCACCCAGCGTGCATTGAAGTTGGCCTGGGCGTCGGCGAACTTGCCGGTCCAGCCCACTGTCGGGCCAGCACCCACAGAGCGACCGCGGAAGCCGCTGGTGGCGCCGGACCCAGAGTCATCGGTGATTTGCTGGATGTAACCGGCTGCGATACCGGCGTTCCAGCCGTTGCCAAAGCCGTGGGTCCACAGCGCATCGAGGGTGTAGATGTTGCCGTTGCGATAATCGGTGGCGTCGTTCTCGGTGTAGAACTCCAGGCCGCTCGACAGCGTGAATTCGCCGCCCTTGCCGTCCAGATGAGTGAATGCCACGGTCGGCATGAAGGTGTAATCGTTCTGCCCGGGGTTGGCCAGGCGATCGTCGTTGTAGGCACCGGTGGGCAAGTAGATCGGCAGCGAGAACGAGAGGTGGTTGAGTTCGTCGAAGTGGTAGCCGGCGGCAATTGGCGTCACCAGCATGTCGGCGAACTGGGTGCCCGTGTCCGAGGTGCCCAGGGTTCTGCCGCGAGGGCCGGTGATACTCGCGGTGATGTCGGTGTACTGCACCGGCACACCGATGGCCGAAGCGTAATTCCAGCGACCCTTGCCGGTGTCCCAGACATGGGTGAAGTTGGCCATGGTGTAGGAGACTTTCATGTCCAGCCCGGTACTCAGGGCACCCACGATCGGAACCTGGGCGGCGCCCTTGAGATCGCCGTCATACCAGATGCTGGTCAGGGACATGACCCAACCCGGCTCCGGGGGCACGATCCCGGCATTGGAGAATACTTGCTGGCCGGTAATCGGCCGTCCGACACCACCCTCGGCGGCCAGTACCAACGGGCTAACGCTGACCATGCACAGCGCCAACAGGGGGCGCACTACGAAAGGCCTGATCATGTGACTGACTCCGCTCATTGTTGTGGGGTAACGGGTGTCAGCAGCGGCATTTTCCATTCGCCGTTGGTGACTTCCGGTTTGGGCAAATACAGGCGCAATACGCCGTAGAACGGACCGTTTGGTGCCGGCAGCCAGTTACTTTGCAAGTCTTTGGCTGGGGCCTTGTGCTGCATATACAGGGTCAACCCGCCGTCGGTATCGAGCTTGAGATCAGGCAGCATGCGCGAGTTGATCAGATAGCGATTGAGCGGGTTGGCCACCAGCAGCTTGTTCTTGCCGTCGTACAGGGTCAGAGACCAGAACGCATCGGCCGGGGGCAGGGCACCCTTGTCGAAATGCAGGGTGTAGTCGCTTTTCGAGGCATCGACCGGTTTGCCGTCCTTGTCGACGAAATAACCGATGTAGTCCGCCTCTTCGGCTGAGTTGCCGAAAATCCCCATGTTGGCGCCGGCATAGCGGTACAGGTAATTGCCCTTGAGGTGGTCGCGGGTGCCGAAGAAATCACCGCTGGTGACCTCGTGGGTATCGACTTTGGTTTTCTTGAACTCGGCAAATTCAGCCTTGGCATCGCTGATGCCGTCCTCCAGCGGTTTGCGCTGCTCGGCGCTGAGTGAGTCCACGTTGAAAGGCTTGCCGGCCTCGACTCCGATTTTGGCGAAGCGCGCCAACAGGTCTTTTTCCGCGTCCTGGGTCGGGGCAAACGACAACATGAAATTCAGGTAACGGAACAGGTCCGGGGTTTCGCTCATGGTCGGCGTGGGTTTTGGCCAGTCGATCTTCGCTGCGGCAGCCGGCGCTTTCTGTTTGACGTAATGGCTCAGGGTTTCAACCTTGTAACCCTTCTGGATCTGCTTGACGTTGGCCAGGTCCTTTTCATCAAACAACTGCGTGCGGTACAGCGCATAGGCGATGTTGCTTTCACTGCGCAGCAGGCGATCGATGTTCTGCGGCTGCTGACCTTGCCAGCCTGGCCCGGCGATCATGAAATGCCCGCCATTGTTGCCAGTGCTGCGGGTGCCCAGGTAAGCAAAGTTTTGCGTATAGGCGTCGATCAGTTGCACCGAGTAATAACGATGCTCTTCGATGGGTGGCAGAGTCAGTACCAGTGGCTCGGCGCGCAGATCCATCCAGACAAAGGAGTAGGGCGTGTCGGCGTTCGGTGTGACAAACGCAGTGTCTTTGGCGGTGAAGGCCTTGGCGGTGTTGCCGATCTGGTTGAACGGCGCCTTGAAGTTCGGGCTCTTCTTGTCCACGGCCTGGGTGTAGAGCGTCTTGTACATCTCCACCACCGGGAAGCCGTACAGGTAAGCCTCCTTGGCAATGGCCCGGGCTTCTTCCGGGCTGGCGGTGAAGTCGGCCCAGGCGCTGGTACTGAGGGCGATCAGGCTGAAACCGGCTGCGCGAAAGGCAACGTTCATGGAAAAGTCCTTATGGCCTGAGCTGGCAGTGCGGCGGTAGCTCGGCGAATACATTGAGAATGTTGCGGGCACTCAATCTGGAGGGAATGGAGCGCGGAAAAGGAGGGTGTGCCAGTCGGATACTCGGCGGCGGGCGACAGGTTTGACGGGGTGTCGTGGTGTGTTCGGGTATAAAAGTCAGGCGCACGCAGAGTCGCCAAAAACAAGGCGTGCATCTCCATTCTTTTCAACATGATTCCCCCGGTTCCCTGGTGGCTCATTGGCTACTCGGCACTTTTGTCAGGCCGTTACTGCGTAATCCCTTTCCGATCAAGCCTGTAGGACGCGTCAGATGAAGTTAGCATCAAACCATGAGTTAGCCAGTCGAATGAATTAATTCTTTCGTTTTGTGTGCAGGTTCTCGATATTTTCGTGTACTAAAAAGTTAATACGGATCAGTAGGTTGCCGGCTGAAGCTGCTGTACGGTGCGAACATGCAGCGCAGGCTGGCGCAACTCGGATGCAGGCGTGAACAAGCTCGCGATGGCGGATTTGCATTCAGCGCGGACGGTGGCTGATCCGTCGTCTTCGCGAGCAAGCAGGCTCCTGCTGGGGGATTCAGTTTTTCTTTGCCTGCTCCCACACCCGTTCTTCCTGTTCACGCAGTTCCGGGGTGAATTCAGCGCCAAAGTCTTCGGCCTCGAACACCTGGCGAATCTCGATTACGGCTTCGGTGCCCGGCATCGGGTTAGGGCAACGCTTGACCCATTCGATGGCTTCTTCCCTGGATTTCACTTTCCACAGCCAGAAGCCGGCGATCAGTTCCTTGGTTTCGATGAAGGGGCCGTCGATGACCGAGCGTTGCTCCCCTGAAAACCTCACACGAGCGCCTTTGCTGCTGGGGTGCAGGCCTTCGCCTGCGAGCATGACACCGGCCTTGACCAGTTCTTCGTTGTAGTTGCCCATGGCAGTCAGCAGTTCCTGGCTGGGCATCACGCCGGCTTCGGAATCGGCGCTGGCCTTGATGATGATCATAAATCGCATGGTGTTCTCTCCGTTGTTATTGAGTGACTCATTGCCTGGTCGAATGGCCGCGAGGCAAATCGACAGGGTTGCCAACAAAAACTGTTGTAGATGGCGCCAAGCGTAGATTTATTTTCGACATCCGGTTCACGCTCCGGTATCTCTTGCCGGCTTATCTATCGACCCATGGAGTGTGTCCTTCGTGCCCATTCTGGAACTCACCACGCTCATCCCCGACCGCACGCCCGAACAGGTCCTCGACTTCTGCCTGGAAGGGGTCAACTTTCCAAAGATCTTCCCCGAACGCGTTACTCCGCTGGGCGATATCGATCTGAACAATCTGCGGATTGAAGCCGGGCGACAATTCCGCTTTCGCCACTGGATGTTCAACGTGATTCCATCGAACTGGACGGTGGTGATCCGTGAAGTCGGCGAAAGGCATTTCATCGACGAGATGCTTAACGGGCCGATGCGCGCCTTTCGTCATGAACATCGGGTAGAGGCGGGAGAGGGCGGTACGCTATATACCGACCGGGTGATGTATTCAGCGATAGGCGGCGCGCCAATGGAGTGGTTGCTGGTCGATGGCTACATGCGAAGGATTTTCGCAGCGCGGCACCGGAACATGCTGCATCTACTTAAATAGCGCTGGGTGCCTTGTGGGAGCGAGCAGGCTCGCTCCCACAAGGGGAAGGGTTTGTATCCAGTTTTGTGCGCCGATACATGACAATTTATCTTTGACCGTAGGTCGTCGGACAATTTCGTGGTTAACTTCGGCCTCGTCAAAATTCTCCACCACAACGTTCAGAAGGACTCCGTTCATGGCTCAAGTCACTCTTAAAGGCAACCCGGTTCAAGTCAACGGCCAACTGCCACAAGCCGGTTCCAAGGCGCCAGCCTTTTCCCTGGTTGCCGGCAATCTGTCCGACGTCACCCTGAAAGATTTTGCCGGCAAGCGCAAAGTACTGAACATCTTCCCAAGCGTTGATACCCCGACCTGCGCCACCTCCGTGCGCCAGTTCAACGCCAAGGCCAGCGACGTGGCGAACACTGTCGTACTGTGCATCTCCGCTGACCTGCCGTTCGCGCAGGCGCGTTTCTGCGGCGCCGAAGGCCTGGAAAACGTCCAGAACCTGTCGACCCTGCGCGGTGCCGAGTTCATCCAGAACTACGGCGTTGCTATCGCTGACGGCCCACTGAAAGGCCTGACCGCTCGTGCCGTCGTGGTTCTGGACGAGAACGACAACGTGCTGCACAGCGAACTGGTTGGCGAAATCGCTGACGAGCCGAACTACGAAGCGGCACTTGCCGTACTGAAATAAGTAAAGCATTACAATTGTTAACGGCCTGGCTCTGTCCAGGCCGTTTTCATTTGTGCTTCAGTGTCTTACACAAAACTCCTGTTACGTAAGCCGAAGGTAAATTGCCGGTAAAGGCGCTTTGCTTAAGACACGCCAGTGCTTATCGTTCAGCCTCATGTAAAAAAGCCCACGCGCCCAATGGTTGATCACTCAATGCAATCCTCCGCTTCCCGTAGTCCTCGTCGCTGGCTGTTCGGCCTGCTTGTCCTGCTGGTCATCGCCGCCCTGTGCTGGAAATTCTGGCCCGGCAGCGCTGCACCCAAAGAGGCCGCGGGGCAAAAAGCCGTTGCCGGGCATACCGGCCGATCGGGGGGGATGCGTCCGGGTTTCGGCGGCGCGTCTGGCCCGGTACCGGTGCGAGTGGCTCCGGCAGTCACCGGTGACTTCCCGCTGTATTTCAAGGCGCTGGGCACGGTCACGGCGCTGAACACTATCAATGTCCGCAGCCGCGTCGGCGGTGAGCTGGTCAAGATCTATTTCGAAGAAGGGCAGATGGTCAAGGCTGGCGACCTGCTGGCCGACATCGACCCGCGTCCTTACCAGAACGCCTTGCTTCAGGCTGAAGGCACCTTGCTGCAGAATCAGGCACAGCTGAAAAACGCCCAGGTCGACGTCGAGCGCTATCGCGGTCTGTACCGCGAAGACAGCATTGCCAAACAGACCCTGGACACCGCCGAAGCGCTGGTCGGTCAATTCCAGGGCACGGTCAAGACCAATCAGGCGGCGGTCAACGATGCCAAACTCAACCTTGAATTCACCAAAATTCGTGCGCCGATCACCGGTCGCGTCGGCCTGCGCCAATTGGATGTCGGCAACCTGGTAGCGGCCAACGACACCACCGCACTGGCGATCATCACCCAGACCCAACCGATCAGCGTGGCTTTCACCCTGCCGGAAAACAGCCTCGACATCGTGCTCGCCCGTTATCGCAGCGGTGCCAAATTGCCGGCCGAAGCCTGGGATCGTGGTGATACCAAACTCCAGGCCACCGGTGTCTTGCAAAGCCTGGACAACCAGATCGACGTCACCACCGGCACTCTGAAATTCAAGGCCCGTTACGAGAACCGTGATCAGTCGCTGTTCCCCAACCAGTTCGTCAATGTGCGCCTGCTGGCCGACACCCTCAAAGGCGTAGTGCTCGCGCCTTCCGCCGCGATCCAGTTCGGCACCAACGGCACGTTTGTCTATGCCATGGACGGTGACAAGAAGGTCAAGATCCGTCAGTTGAAAGTCGGCGCCAGCGATGGCCTGAATACCGTAGTCACTGAAGGCCTGTCGGCGGGTGAACGAGTTGTACTGGAAGGCACCGACCGCCTGAAGGACGGCAGCGACGTGGAGGTGGTCAACGACCCCCAGGACGTGCCGACCACGCCGACCGAACACCTGCAGGGCAAGTCGGCGGCTAACGCGGCGGAGCCTGCGACCACTGACAAGGCGAAAAAGGGCGGCGCATGAATCTCTCGCGGCTGTTCATTCTTCGCCCGGTCGCCACCACGCTGAGCATGCTGGCCATTATTCTGGCCGGTGTGATCGCCTATCGGTTACTGCCGGTTTCGGCGCTGCCCCAGGTCGATTACCCGACCATTCGCGTCATGACCCTGTATCCCGGCGCCAGCCCGGATGTCATGACCAGCGCGGTTACCGCACCCCTTGAGCGACAATTCGGGCAAATGCCCGGCCTGACGCAAATGGCTTCCACCAGTTCCGGCGGAGCGTCGGTGCTGACCCTGCGCTTCAGCCTCGACATCAACATGGACGTAGCCGAGCAACAAGTGCAGGCGGCGATCAATGCCGCGACCAACTTGCTGCCCAAGGACCTGCCGGCGCCGCCGGTGTACAACAAGGTCAACCCGGCAGACACGCCGGTGCTGACCCTGGCCATCACCTCCAAGACCATGCTGTTGCCCAAGCTCAACGACCTGGTCGATACACGCATGGCGCAGAAAATTGCCCAGATCAGCGGCGTCGGCATGGTCAGCATTGCCGGTGGCCAGCGCCAGGCCGTGCGGATCAAGGTCAACCCCGAGGCCTTGGCGGCCAACGGCTTGAACCTGTCGGATGTGCGCACGCTGATCGGCGCGTCCAACGTCAATCAGCCCAAGGGCAACTTCGACGGCCCGACCCGGGTCTCGATGCTCGATGCGAACGATCAACTGACCTCGCCCAAGGACTACGCCAACCTGATCCTGGCCTACGCCAATGGCGCGCCGTTGCGGCTCAAGGATGTCGCGGAAATCGTCGATGGCGCTGAGAACGAGCGACTCGCGGCGTGGGCCAACGAGAACCAGGCCGTGCTGCTGAACATCCAGCGCCAGCCCGGCGCCAACGTCATCGAGGTGGTGGACCGGATCAAGGCCCTGTTGCCGAGCATTACCGACAACCTGCCGGCCGGCCTCGACGTAGTAGTGCTGACCGACCGCACCCAGACCATTCGCGCTTCGGTCAAGGACGTACAGCACGAACTGCTGATCGCCATCGCCCTGGTGGTCATGGTCACCTTCCTGTTCCTGCGTCGCGCCAGCGCCACGATCATTCCGTCGGTGGCCGTGCCGCTGTCGCTGATCGGTACGTTCGGCGTGATGTACCTGGCCGGGTTCTCGGTCAACAACCTGACCCTGATGGCCCTGACCATCGCCACCGGTTTCGTGGTGGACGATGCAATCGTCATGCTGGAGAACATTTCGCGCTTCATCGAGGAGGGTGACAGCCCGTTGAACGCGGCGCTCAAGGGTGCCAAGCAGATCGGTTTCACCCTGATCTCCCTGACGTTGTCGCTGATTGCCGTGCTGATCCCGCTGCTGTTCATGGCGGACGTGGTCGGGCGCTTGTTCCGCGAGTTCGCCATTACGCTCGCGGTGGCGATCCTGATTTCCCTGGTCGTTTCCCTGACCCTGACGCCGATGATGTGCGCGCGGTTGCTCAAGCGTGAGCCCAAGGCAGCAGAGCAGGGGCGTTTCTACCGTGCCAGCGGTGCATTCATCGACTGGATGATCGCCGCCTACGGACGCAAGTTGCAGTGGGTACTCAAGCACCAGCCGCTGACCTTGATGGTGGCCATTGGCACGCTGGCGCTGACGGTGTTCCTGTACATGGTGGTGCCCAAGGGCTTCTTCCCGGTGCAGGACACCGGCGTTATCCAGGGCATTTCCGAAGCGCCGCAATCGATTTCCTTCGCCGCCATGAGCGAGCGACAGCAGGAGCTGGCCAAGGTCATTCTGACCGACCCGGCCGTCGAGAGCCTGTCTTCCTACATTGGCGTGGATGGCGACAACTCGACCCTCAACAGCGGCCGCTTGCTGATCAACCTCAAGTCTCACCACGACCGTGACCTGAGCGCTACGCAAGTGATCGCCCGTCTGCAACCGGAACTGGACAAACTGGTCGGTATCCGCCTGTTCATGCAGCCGGTGCAGGATTTGACCATTGAAGACCGGGTCAGCCGTACGCAGTACCAGTTCAGCATGTCGTCGCCGGACTCGGCGCTGCTGAGCCTGTGGAGCGGGCGGCTGGTCGATGCCTTGGCCGAACGGCCGGAGCTGACTGACGTCGCCAGCGATTTGCAGGACAAGGGCCTGCAGGTCTATCTGGTGATCGACCGCGATGCGGCGTCGCGGGTCGGTGTATCGGTGTCGAACATCACCGATGCCCTGTACGACGCCTTCGGCCAGCGGCAGATTTCCACGATCTACACCCAGGCGAGTCAATACCGCGTGGTGCTGCAATCGCAGGCCGGTGAGAAGATCGGCCCGCAGGCGCTGGACCAGATTCACGTCAAGACCACCGATGGCGGCCAGGTGCGCCTGTCTAGCCTGGCGCATATCGAGGAGCGCCAGGCGCAGCTGGCGATTACTCACATCGGCCAGTTCCCGGCGGTGATGATGTCCTTCAACCTGGCACCCGGCGTGGCGCTTGGGCATGCGGTCGAGATCATCGAGCAGGTGCAGAAGGACATCGGCATGCCGATTGGCGTGCAGACCCAGTTCCAGGGCGCGGCGGAGGCTTTCCAGGCTTCGTTGTCGAGCACCTTGCTGCTGATTCTGGCGGCGGTAGTGACCATGTACATCGTGCTCGGCGTGCTCTACGAGAGCTATATCCACCCGATCACCATTCTGTCGACCTTGCCTTCGGCGGCGGTCGGCGCCTTGCTGGCGTTGATTTTGAGCGGTAATGACCTGGGCATGATCGCGATCATCGGCATCATCCTGCTGATCGGTATCGTGAAGAAGAACGCAATCATGATGATCGACTTCGCCCTCGACGCCGAACGCAATCAGGGCATGGACCCGCAAACAGCGATCTATCAGGCGGCCTTGCTGCGTTTCCGGCCGATTCTGATGACCACCCTGGCGGCGTTGTTCGGTGCCGTGCCGTTGATGCTGGCCACCGGTTCCGGCGCAGAACTGCGCCAGCCGCTGGGTCTGGTGATGGTGGGCGGTTTGCTGCTGAGCCAGGTTCTGACGCTGTTTACCACACCGGTGATCTACCTGTACTTCGACCGACTCGGTCGGCGCTGGGGGCGCAAGCCTGAGTCCGTGGAAGCGGTAGAGCAGCCATGAACCTTTCGGGACCTTTCATCAAACGCCCGGTCGCGACCATGTTGCTGAGCCTGGCGATCATGCTGCTGGGCGGCGTGAGCTTCGGTTTGCTGCCCGTTTCGCCGCTGCCGCAAATGGATTTTCCGGTGATTGTGGTCCAGGCCAGTCTGCCCGGGGCCAGTCCCGAGGTGATGGCCTCGACCGTGGCCACGCCGCTGGAGCGCTCCTTCGGCACCATCGCCGGGGTCAACACCATGAGCAGCCGCTCCAGCCAGGGTTCGACCCGGGTGATCCTGCAATTTGACCTGGACCGCGACATCAATGGCGCGGCGCGGGAAGTGCAGGCGGCCATCAATGCCTCGCGAACCCTGCTGCCGAGCGGGATGCGCAGCATGCCGACCTACAAGAAGGTCAACCCGTCCCAGGCGCCGATCATGGTGCTGTCGCTGACGTCGGATGTTCTGGAAAAAGGCCAGCTCTATGACCTGGCCTCGACGATCCTGTCCCAGAGCCTGTCCCAGGTGCAGGGCGTGGGTGAGGTGCAGATCGGCGGCAGTTCCTTGCCAGCGGTGCGTATCGAACTCGAACCACAGTCGCTGAACCAATACGGCGTGGCCCTGGACGATGTGCGCAACACCATCGCCAATGCCAACGTGCGCCGGCCCAAAGGCTCGGTGGAAGATGACCAGCGGCTGTGGCAGGTCCAAGCCAACGACCAGTTGGAAAAAGCCAAGGACTACGAGTCGCTGATCATCCACTACAACGGCGGCGCGGCCCTGCGCCTGAAGGATGTGGCCAAGGTCAGCGACGGCGTCGAAGACCGCTACAACAGCGGTTTCTTCAACGACGACGCGGCAGTGCTGCTGGTGATCAACCGCCAGGCCGGTGCCAACATCATCGAGACGGTCAACGAGATCAAGGCGCAGTTGCCGGCGTTGCAGGCCGTGCTGCCAGCCAGCGTCAAGCTGAACCTGGCCATGGATCGCTCGCCGGTCATCAAGGCGACGCTGCACGAAGCGGAAATGACCCTGCTGATCGCCGTGGCGCTGGTGATTCTGGTGGTGTTCCTGTTCCTCGGTAACTTCCGCGCCTCGCTGATCCCGACCCTGGCGGTGCCGGTGTCACTGGTCGGCACCTTTGCCGTGATGTACCTCTACGGCTTTTCGCTGAACAACCTGTCGCTGATGGCGCTGATCCTGGCCACCGGGCTGGTGGTGGACGATGCCATCGTGGTGCTGGAGAACATTTCCCGCCACATCGACGAAGGCGTGCGGCCGATGAGGGCCGCGTACCTTGGTGCCCAGGAAGTCGGCTTTACCTTGTTGTCGATGAACGTGTCGCTGGTGGCGGTGTTCCTGTCGATCCTGTTCATGGGCGGGATCATCGAAAGCCTGTTCCGCGAATTCTCCATCACCCTGGCAGCGGCCATCGTGGTCTCGCTGGTGGTGTCGCTGACCCTGACGCCGATGCTTTGCGCCCGCTGGCTCAAGCCGCACACGCCGGGGCAGGAGAACCGTCTGCAACGCTGGAGCCAGCAGGTCAACGAATGGATGGTCGGCAAATATGCCACCAGCCTCGACTGGGTGCTGCGTCACAAACGCCTGACGTTGCTCAGTCTGTTTGTGACAATTGGCGTGAACGTTGCGCTGTATGTTGTTGTTCCTAAAACATTTATGCCTCAACAAGATACAGGGCAACTGATCGGTTTCGTACGCGGCGACGACGGCCTGTCGTTCAGTGTGATGCAGCCGAAGATGGAAATTTTCCGCCGGGCTGTGTTGAAGGACGAGGCGGTGGAAAGCGTCGCCGGGTTCATTGGTGGCAACAACGGCACCAACAACGCCTTCATGCTGGTGCGCCTGAAACCGATCAAGGAACGCAACATTTCCGCGCAGAAAGTCATCGAGCGCCTGCGTAAGGAAATGCCGAAGGTTCCCGGCGCACAACTGATGCTCATGGCGGACCAGGACCTGCAATTCGGTGGCGGCCGCGAGCAGACCACCTCGCAATACTCGTACATCCTGCAAAGCGGGGATCTGGGGGCGTTGCGTGAGTGGTATCCGAAAGTCGTCACGGCGCTCAGAGCCTTGCCGGAGCTGACGGCGATCGACGCGCGCGAAGGCCGGGGTGCCCGGCAAGTGACCCTGATCGTCGACCGCGACCAGGCCAAGCGCCTGGGTGTCGACATGGACATGGTCACGGCGGTGCTGAACAATGCCTACAGCCAGCGGCAGATTTCGACCATCTACGACAGCCTCAACCAGTATCAAGTGGTGATGGAGGTCAATCCGAAATACGCCCAGGACCCGATCACCCTCAAGCAGGTCCAGGTCATTACCGCTGATGGCGCGCGGATCCCGCTGTCGACCATCGCCCATTATGAAAACAGCCTGGAAGACGACCGGGTCAGCCACGAGGGCCAGTTTGCATCGGAAAGCATTTCCTTCGACATGGCCGAAGGCGTGACCGTGGAGCAGGGCACCGCCGCCATCGAGCGGGCGATTGCCAAGGTGGGCTTGCCCGAAGACGTCATCGTGAAAATGGCCGGTACCGCCGATGCCTTTGCCGCCACGCAAAAAAGCCAGCCGTTCATGATTCTCGGCGCGTTGGTGGCGGTGTATCTGGTGCTCGGCGTGTTGTACGAAAGCTACATTCACCCGCTGACCATTCTGTCGACACTGCCGTCGGCCGGGGTCGGCGCGTTGCTGTCGATCTATGCGCTGGGCGGCGAATTCAGCCTGATTTCGTTGCTGGGGCTGTTTCTGCTGATCGGCGTGGTGAAGAAAAACGCCATTCTGATGATCGACCTGGCGTTGCAGTTGGAGCGACATCAGGGCATGGCACCGCTGGAGTCGATTCGCAGTGCCTGCCTGCAACGTTTGCGACCGATCCTGATGACCACCCTGGCGGCGATTCTCGGTGCCTTGCCGTTGCTGCTCAGCCGCGCCGAAGGGGCGGAAATGCGTCAGCCACTGGGCCTGACGATCATCGGCGGGCTGATCTTCAGCCAGGTGCTGACGCTTTACACCACCCCGGTGGTTTACCTCTATCTCGACAAACTGCGCCATCGCTTCAATAAATGGCGTGGGGTGCGTACCGATGCTGCTCTGGAAACTCCGCTATGACTGAACGTTCGCTTTTCAACCTGGCTGCACCGCTGATCACGGCTCGAGGCTCGCGTCTGTTGAGCCTGTCACTGTGCGTGGCGATGCTCAGTGCCTGCGCCGTTGGCCCGGATTACCAGCGCCCGCAAACTGCCGAGCCGGCGCAGTACAAGGCCGCAGAGGGCTGGCGTCAGGCCAATCCGAGCGATGCCCTGGCACGCGGCGCATGGTGGGAGTTGTACGGTGACCGGCAGCTCAACGAGCTGATCGAAAAACTCAATAGCTCGAACCAGACCGTCGCCCAATCCGAAGCCCAGTACCGCCAGGCCCAAGCCTTGGTGCGCAGTGCCCGTGGGGCTTTTTTTCCGACGGTCGACCTGACTGCCGGCAAGACCCGCTCCAGCCAAGGCACTGGCAGCAGCAACTCCAGCCTCAGCAGCTCTTCCAGCGGTATCCGCGACACCTATACCGCCCAGGCCGGGGTCAGTTGGGAGGCCGACATCTGGGGCAAACTGCGTCGTGGCCTCGAAGCCGATACCGCCAATGCCCAGGCGAGCTTTGCCGACCTGGCGGCCATGCGCCTGAGCCAACAGTCGGAACTGGTGCAGAACTACCTGCAATTGCGGGTGATCGATGGCCAGAAGCGCTTGCTCCAGGACACGGTCGAGGCCTATCAGCGTTCGCTGAAAATGACTGAAAACCAGTACCGCGCCGGGGTTTCCGGCAAGGACGCCGTGGCCCAGGCGCAGACCCAGCTCAAAAGCACCGAAGCCGACATGATCGACCTGATCTGGCAACGCGCGCAGTTCGAGAACGCCATTGCCGTGCTGATCGGCCTGCCGCCGGCCGAATTCAGTCTGGCGGAAAGCACCGACATTCCGCAGTTGCCGCAAGTGCCGTTGGCACTGCCGTCGCAGTTGCTGGAGCGTCGGCCGGACATCGCTTCGGCCGAACGCTCGGTGATCGCCGCCAACGCCAACATCGGGGTGGCCAAGGCTGCCTATTACCCGGACCTGACCCTGAGCTTGAACGGTGGTTACAGCAGCAGTACCTCGAAAGACTTGTTCAGCTTGCCGAACCGCTTCTGGTCGGTCGGACCACAATTGGCCATGACCTTGTTCGACGGCGGCCAGCGCTCGGCGGAAGTCGACCGCAGTGAAGCGGCCTATGACGAAACGGTGGCCAAGTACCGCCAGACCGTGCTGGACGGATTCCGCGAGGTGGAAAATTTTCTGGTGCAGCTCAAGGTGCTTCAAGACGAGGCGGTCGTTCGGCAACAGGCTTTGGACGCGGCCCGTGAGTCCTTGCGCCTGACCCAGAACCAGTACAAGGCCGGATTGATTGCCTATATCGATGTGGTCGTGACCCAGGCCGCGGCACTGAACAATGAGCGCAGCAACCTGGACCTTTTGCAAAGCCGCCTGATTGCCAGCGTGCAATTGATTGCCGCATTGGGCGGTGGCTGGGATGGGCAGCTTCAGGTGAGCGATAGCCAAAACGATTGACCGCTGCAATCCCTGTAGGAGCTGGCTTGCCAGCGATAGCGTTGTGTCAGGCGAGAATAATGTTGGGCGTACTGTCCTCTTCGCTGGCAAGCCAGCTCCTACAAGGTTGTTGCTGTCGATGCGAGTTAATGTAAATCCTTAAAACAAGCGTTCCATCGGACTGGTGGCCTTTTGCTTATTTTGTGGGTGCGTTCTCATTTGGAATCAGTACAATCTCCGCATTTGCCCCCCAGCGAGAATCAATACCATTAATGGGGGCATGTGCGAGAAGTCCCCATGCTCATCGGTAGCTATTCCCCCACCCTGGTTATCATTTCGCTCTGTGTAGCGATTCTCGCTTCCTATACCGCACTCGACCTCACCGGACGCATTGCCACCGCCAAAGGCCGCGCCGTGCATTTGTGGACCGCGGGCGGGGCCATTGCCATGGGCGTTGGCATCTGGTCGATGCACTTTATCGGCATGCTTGCGTTCAACTTGCCGATCGATCTGGGGTACGACGGCACGATCACCCTGTTGTCGCTGCTGATTGGCGTTCTCTCCAGCGGTTTTGCGCTGTGGCTGGTCAGCCAGCCGCAACTGCCGGCCTGGCAATTGGCTTTTGGCGCGTTGGTCATGGGCGCCGGCATCAGCGCGATGCACTACACCGGCATGGCTGCGATGCGCATGCAGCCGGGCATCGATTATGACCCGACGCTGTTCAGCGCTTCGCTGGTGATCGCTGTCGGTGCATCGGGCGCGGCATTGTGGATCGCTTTCCATTTACGCCAGCAGACGCCTTATGTGCGCCTGATCCGTGGCGGTGCTGCCGTGATCATGGGCATCGCCATCGTCGGCATGCACTACACCGGCATGGCCGCCGCACGTTTTGCCGATGGCAGTTTTTGCGGGGCGGCGGTCAATGGCCTGAGCGGCAATGGCCTGGACAACCTGGTGCTGATTACAACGTTGGCGGTGCTGTGCATCGCCTTGCTGACCTCGATCCTCGATGCACGTCTGGAGGCGCGTACCGCGAGCCTGGCCCTGTCGCTGACCGAGGCCAACCGTGAACTGACCCAACTGGCCCTGCATGACACCCTCACCGGGCTGCCGAACCGGACGTTGCTCGCTGACCGTATCGAACAGGCGATGTCGCGGGTTCGGGAAGAGGGGGGCTGCTTTGCCCTGATGTTCATCGATCTGGACGGTTTCAAACCGGTCAACGATGCCTTCGGCCACCACATGGGTGATTTGCTGTTGCGCGAAGTGGCCTTGCGACTGCGCGAGGACCTTCGCAGCCAGGACACCCTGGCGCGGATCGGTGGCGATGAGTTTGTATTGCTGGTGCAATTGAGCGAACAGAACGACGCCTTGAACCTCGCGGCCCGTCAGGTCGGGTTGATCGCGCGGGCGTTTCGGGTTGCCGAACATGATCTGCATATTTCCGCCAGTGTCGGCATTGCGGTCTACCCGGGTAACGGGCAGTCCGCCCATGAGTTGCTGATGAACGCTGACGCGGCGATGTATCACGCCAAGGGTGCGGGTAAAAACGGTCACAGCTTTTTCGATGCGTCGATGAACAGCAACGCGCGCAAACAGTTGCAATTGCTGCAGGACCTGCGCAATGCCGTGGAGCATCAGGAGTTCAGCCTGTATTACCAGCCCAAGTTCGATGCCGCCAATGGTCGGCCAGTGGGCGCCGAGGCCTTGTTGCGCTGGGAGCACCCGACGCAAGGGATGCTGTTGCCCGACAAATTCATCGAACTGGCGGAAAAGACCGGACTGATCATTCCGATCGGCGAGTGGGTGCTCAACGAAGCCTGCCGCCAGATGCGCGAGTGGTACGTACTGGGCTACACCGATTGGCGCATCGCGGTGAACCTGTCGGCCATCCAGTTTTGCCATACGGGGCTGGTCCAGAGCGTCGCCAAGGCGTTGGCGACTCACCATCTGCCGGCCAACAGCCTGACCCTGGAGATCACTGAAACTACCGCCATGAGCGATGCCGATGCGAGTATGGCGGTGCTTCAGGAGCTCTCGGAAATGGGCGTTGACCTGTCCATTGACGATTTTGGCACCGGCTATTCGAGCTTGATGTACCTCAAGCGCCTGCCGGCCAATGAGCTGAAGATCGACCGTGGTTTTGTCCGCGACCTGGAGCGCGACAGCGATGACGCCGCCATCGTTTCGGCCATCGTCGCCCTCGGCCAGGCGTTGGGGTTGCGCATCGTTGCCGAAGGTGTGGAGACGGGCTCGCAGCAGGACTTCCTGACGCAACTCGGTTGCGATTCGTTGCAGGGTTACCTGCTGGGGCACCCGCTGCCGGCCGCAGGTTTCATGGTGGAAATCCATCGCGGGGAGCAATTGCTCGAGCAGATGAAAGCCAGTGCCGAGCGCGAACTGTCGATGACATGACAACTGATCTGAATCCATGCAAAAGCCGTCAATGACGGTTATTCTTGCCCCCGACCGCTTAAGCTTTGATTGGGAGAAAGCTCGCATGGATAAAGTCATCGTCATCACCGGCGGAAGCCGCGGCATTGGGGCCGCCACCGCCTTGTTGGCCGCCGCGCAGGGCTACCGGATCTGTATCAACTACCAGGCCGACGAACAGGCAGCGCTAGGCGTGCTGGAGCAAGTGCGTGCCCTCGGTGCACAAGCTATTGCGGTACGTGCCGACGTCAGCATCGAAGACGAAGTCATCGCGCTGTTCAATCGAGTAGACAGTGAACTGGGCCGGGTCACTGCGCTGGTGAACAACGCCGGCACGGTCGGGCAAAAGTCTCGGGTCGACGAGATGTCCGAGTTCCGCATTCTCAAAATCATGAAAACCAACGTCCTGGCGCCGATCCTCTGCGCCAAGCACGCGATCCTGCGCATGTCGCCCAAGCACGGCGGGCAGGGCGGCAGCATCGTCAACGTGTCTTCGGTGGCCTCGCGTTTGGGCTCACCCAACGAATACGTCGACTACGCGGCCTCCAAAGGCGCGCTGGACTCGTTCACCATCGGTCTGTCCAAGGAAGTGGCGGGCGAGGGAATTCGGGTCAACGCCGTACGCCCGGGTTTTATCTATACCGACTTCCATGCCTTGAGCGGTGACCCGGACCGGGTCAGCAAACTGGAATCGGCGATCCCGATGGCGCGTGGGGGCCGTCCGGATGAGGTGGCCGAGGCGATTGTCTGGTTGCTGTCGGACAAGGCTTCCTATGCGACCGGGACTTTTGTTGATCTGGGGGGCGGCCGCTAAAGTCAGACACGTCATTGCGAGCCACCGCTATGACACGCCTTTCGTTTTGCGTTCGCGAAACATTTAAGGATTTAACTCTCAAAAGTTACGCGCTTCGCTGAAAGAGGCGCGTTGATTATTGCGTTAAGGTTTTTAGTTAAATGCGAGTGGATATATTGCGTATTATATGTGCGAGTTACGTGCATTGAGTATGCGAAGTGTTGCAGTTATTGTTGGTCTTACTTCGCGGATTGTGAAGTTACTATTAAATCATGGAGGGTTAAGTGGATGGATATTTACAAGGATGAAGTCTCGTTTTGGGATGATTTTGTTATACGTTATTTGCACAAAAATTTCAGTCCCTCGTCGCCTATTGATTATTTGGCAAACGCGGCCCATCTGGCTGATCAGATGATTCTGGAACGTCGCAAGCGCAATGTGGTGGATTAACATGAGCCAGGATGATTTGAACAACTCCGTTGTCGGCCATCTTTTCCTGGCAGGAAAACCACTGGTGTTGAATTATCAGCTCATGGAGAACCGGCTCGCACGGCCGCGCCTCACACCGGCTCAGCGGGCGGAATATAACCGTCAGCTTAATGACGAAGGTGGCTTTTTAACCGTGGCGGATCGTGAGGGCGATGATCCATTGTTAATTCACTTTCGTTGGGAAAATCATCGATATACCTTGCGCGTGGCCACACCAGGAAGGTTTTTTGGTTATTTTCTGAGTATGGAGAAAATGCAAAACGCAGTGGGGGAGGAAACGGCAGTCGGAAACCTCATGGTCTTGCAAGAAGGCAACCCAACACGCTTTTATCTGGATGTGGCGGCCCCAGGTAATCATCGGTTGATGAATGTTTCTCGAAAGCCGGTTGAAAGTGCAAGTCAATCGCTCAATGTAGAGCAGGATCGGATATTGGGACCTACTTATCTTTACAGTCATGAAACACGACTCAGGAACGATGCGCAGCAATATTTTTCCGACACATTCCTGAAGTCTCAACACGTTATATGGGATCCCGTAGCCGTAGAACTTGGTGTGCAAGTCAGGGGCGCCGGTGTTCTGGAGTTCAGCGATATCGGCTGAGCGTGATCAAGCAACAGTGAACCGAGCATCGCCGCTCAGTTCACTGTTGCTGCGCAGTCCCGATAGGGATCAGGTCGGGGGTATCAGAACGACCTGACGATGCGCCCCAACGTCTCCATCGCCTTCTCCGAATCCTCGGTCCACGGGCTCCCATAATTCAACCGAATACAATTTCTGAACCGCTGCGCCGGCGAAAAGATCGGCCCCGGTGCGATGCTGATCCCCTGCGCCAACGCCATCTGAAACAGCTTCAACGAATCCATCTGCTCCGGTAATTCCAGCCACAAAAAGTACCCGCCCGCCGGTTGGCTGACCCGCGTCTGCGTCGGGAAATAGCGGGCGATGGCGGCGAGCATGGCGCTTTGCTGGTCTTCCAGTGCGTGGCGCAATTTACGCAGGTGGCGGTCGTAGCCCCCGTGTTGCAGGTAATCGGCGATAGCTGCCTGAGCCGGCATCGAGGCGCACAGCGAGGTCATGAGTTTCAGCCGTTCGATCTTTTGCGCAAAACGCCCGGCAGCGACCCAACCGATGCGGTAGCCGGGAGCCAGACTCTTGGCGAACGAGCCGCAATGCATCACCAACCCTTCGGTATCAAAAGCCTTGGCCGGTTTCGGTGCTTGCTGGCCGTAATACAGTTCGGCGTAGACATCGTCTTCGATCAACGGCACCTGGTGGCGTCGCAACAATTCCACAAGCTGCTGTTTCTTGGCCTCGGGCACCGTCGCGCCCATGGGGTTCTGGAAACTGGTCATGCACCAGCAGGCCTTGATCGGATGGCGCTGCAGGGTTTGCTCAAGCACGCCGAGGTCGATGCCGTCGCGCGGGTGCACGGGGATTTCCACGGCCTTGAGTTTCAGGCGTTCGAGCACCTGCAGGCAGGCATAGAACGCCGGGGCTTCGATGGCCACCAGATCGCCGGGCTCCGTCACCGCTTGCAGGCAGAGGTTGAGGGCTTCCAGCGCGCCGTTGGTGATCAGCAGTTCTTCCATGGGCAGCATCAGCCCACCGACCATGTAGCGCAGCGCGATTTGCCGGCGCAGTTGCGGGTTGCCCGGCGACATGTCGGTGACGACCATGCGCGGGTCCATTTCGCGGCTGGCGCTGGCCAGTGAACGGGACAAGCGTTGCAGGGGAAACAGGGTCGGGCTGGGGAACGCCGAGCCAAAAGGTACGGTGTTCGGGTCCTTGATCGAGTCGAGCACCGAAAACACCAGTTCACTGACGTCGACTTCGGTGGATTCATTGACCTGACTGCTGATCACCGGCTCGGAAAACGGCCGTGGTGCATGGGCATTGACGAAGTAGCCGGAGCGCGGGCGAGCACGGATCAGTCCGCGACGTTCCAGCAGGTAGTAGGCCTGGAACACCGTCGACGGGCTGACGCCGTAGGTCTGGCTGGCGTAGCGCACCGACGGTACACGTTGGCCTGGGCCGAGGACGCCGGAGCGGATCAATTCTGCGATGTCGTCGGCGAATTTTTCGTAGCGTTTCATCGGTATCCCGTTATGGAACTCATTCAATCAGCTTTTGTGGCGAGGGGGACCGCACTTCACAAGGACCGCAGTGTAAAGGCTCAGCGATTGATTGGCGCCACAAACCGGCTCTTCGCCACGCTGTAGACGCCAGGCTCATCGCTGTCGATCACCTTGAAACTGATGCTCTGCGAACTGCTGGCCGGACGCTCGCTCAGCATCGCCACAGACACCGGCACATCGACAATTTCGCCCGGCGCCAGGCTCAACTCAGTCTTGCCTTGCAACTCGAAATCATCGGCGTCGACAAGGCGCAGTTGGTAGTCCTGACGCTGCTGGGTTTTGTTGATTACTTTCAGACTGTAGATGTTTTCGATCTGCCCCTGGCTGTTCTCGCGGAACAGGCCCCGGTCCTTGCTGACGTCGAGGGACACCATCGGCCGTTCCACCAACGCCACCACCAGGGCGGCGATCATCACCAGCAGCACGACGGTGTAGCCGATCAGGCGCGGGCGCAACAGGTGTGTCTTGCCCCCCTGCAACTGATGCTCGGAGGTATAGCTGATCAATCCCCGGGCGTAGCCCATTTTGTCCATGATCGAATCACAGGCATCGATACAGGCGGCGCAACCGATGCACTCCATCTGCAAGCCATCACGAATGTCGATGCCGGTCGGGCAGACCTGTACGCAGAGCTGGCAATCGATGCAATCGCCCAAACCGACTTCGGCGGGTTTGACTTCGCGTTTGCGCGCGCCACGGTTTTCACCCCGGGCCACGTCGTAGGAAATGGTCAGGGTGTCCTTGTCGAACATCACGCTCTGGAAACGCGCGTAGGGGCACATGTGCATGCACACCGCCTCACGCAGCCAGCCGGCATTGATGTAGGTGGCGCCGGTAAAAAACAGCACCCAGAACAGGCTGACGCCGCTCATTTGCAAGGTCAGCAGTTCTTCGGCCAACGGCCGGATCGGCGTGAAGTAGCCAACGAAGGTCAGGCCAGTGAGCAGGCTGATGGCCAGCCACAAGGTGTGCTTGGCCGAGCGGCGCATCAGTTTGTTCACCCCCCACGGCGCGGCCTGCAATTTGATCCGCTGATTGCGTTCGCCTTCGGTGATCTTCTCGCACCACATGAAGATCCAGGTCCAGGAGCTTTGTGGGCAGGTGTAGCCGCACCAGACCCGACCGGCGAACACGGTGATCGCAAACAGGCCGAAGGCGGCAATGATCAGCAGCGCCGAGAGCAGGATGAAATCCTGCGGCCAGAAAGTGGCGCCGAAGATGTGGAATTTGCTTTCGGATAGGTCCCAGAGCACCGCCTGGCGGCCGCCCCAGTTCAACCACACAGTGCCGAAAAACAGCAAAAACAGAAAACCCGCGCCGCTGATGCGCAGGTTGCGAAACAGTCCGGTGAAGCTGCGGGTGTGGACCAGGTTGTCACTGGTTTTGGCCTTCATCTTTGGGCGTGAAGGCTCGAATGTTTCTACGGTTCGGACGGGGATTCTCTCGCTCATGGTCTTTCGCTCATCAGCCTCCATCAGGCATGAGCACTATGAGCGGCGATCTGTTTGCATAACAGACTCAGGTATTGCATTAAAAAGCGGATCAGATGGTACTGGGCGCCCGGCCTGCGACAACTTGAAGCACCCGCCGCGCAAGGGCGAAAACACCTGGCCAAAACAGCGGCGGAGGAAGTAGATCAATGCCAGTCAAATCACCGAACCACTGTCGGTGGCTTTCAGGTGCCGGCGTCCATCCACTGCACCGGCGACGGTCAAGGCGTCGGCCTCAGCTTCGGTGATGTAGATGCGGTGACCTTCGATGTCCACTGCCGACATGGCTTTGCGGCCATCGGTGACGATGGTCACGTCGGGACACAGACGAATGTATTCGCCATTTTCGGTGGTGAAAAAGCCGGTCTGGTTCTCGATGCGCACAGTCATGACGGAATCCTTTTTCCAGTGAAGTCTAAAGACTCAGGCCGCAACCGCCGGTCATCGTTCTGTGCAACCGATTAGTGGTCGCTGCGGTCCACCTTCCATGGCCCTTCACAAGGACAACCCCATGAACGCCTGGTGGCACGAAGTCTGGGTGACCCTGCAAGCCGAGTTCGCCGACATCACCGATGCCTCGCAACTGACGCGGATGACCGTGCGTCTGTTGATGGCCGCCGTGCTGGGCGGGATTCTCGGGTTCGAGCGTGAACACCAGGGCAAGGCCGCTGGCGTGCGCACCCACATGCTGGTGGCAATGGGTGCCGCGCTGTTCGTGCTGGTGCCACAGATGTCCGGCTCACAGGCCGATGCGATGAGCCGGGTGGTGCAGGGCGTGATCGCAGGGATCGGCTTTCTGGGGGCCGGCACCATCCTGAAAAACCATGAGGGCGACGAAGGCCACGTCAAAGGCCTGACCACCGCTGCCGGCCTTTGGATGACCGCCGCCATCGGCGTCGCGACCGGGTTGGGCCGGGAGGCGACGGCGGTGCTCAGCACGTTGTTTGCGCTTGGGGTGTTTAGTGTGATGCCGAGGATCGTGAAGTTGATTGACAAGGATCGCGGGCCGTAGGCGCTGCCGGTGATTCTTGCTCATTGCTCTGCTGTACTGAGAGTTCATGCTGGCTGTAGTCAACATCACTGTGCAGCAGATGATTTTCCAGATCCCTGATGATCGAGCTTTTGGTTGATGGTTCAGAGGGATCGCGTTCGGCTTCGAAGCAAAGAAATTCGTAGTTGAATATTTTCAAGGGAAAGCCAGCCGTCGATGGGGTGTTCACGGTTGAGCGCGTGGTGCTGTGCGCTAGCGTTGTCTGTGAATTCGCTGACGCTGGAAAAAAACGTTTTCATGGCTGGCCACGCTCAAGGCTGATGGAGTGGTGGCTATATAAGGCGCAGGGTGTAAGTTTCGTAAAGTGTCGAACGGGCAGAACGGGCGTTCTCGGATCGGTACTACGCGTTCTTGGGAAGTGTCATTCATTTTTTATGATCGTCCCTGGCTTTGAGGCAGGGACGATCAACTGTCTTCATTACGGGTTCACAATCACCGGCGGCATCGTTGTTGGCGGTTCTTCCCTTGGCGGTGGGGTTGTATCAGGCGGGTCCTGCTCGGGCTCCGGTTGTGGATCGCTGGGCGGGATCACCGGGTTGTCGATGTTTGGATCGGGGGTTTCAGCCGGGAATGGATTGTTCATTGTTTAAACCTCCGGTGGCACATGGCGTGAGTCGTGCTTAAGTAGGTGGACTGCGGCGCGCAGGATTTGATTCCGCAGATTGTCGATGAACTTTTCCCAACCACTGTCGCTCGGAACCTAAGTGAGTCCATCCCGGGGCGGATGCCCCGACGGGATGGCGACCAGACACAAGCGCGTCCATGGGGCGTAAGGAGAGAGGCTCGATGACGGCTGAAAAACCGACTGAGTTGAGCTACAACCCGCACATGCCGCTGTCGCAGGCGTTGTTGCTGCCGCGAATTGTCATAGAAAACATCATGCCGACCCTTGAAGGCGGGCAATTCGCGGTCAAGGCGGTGGTGGGGCAGGATGTGGTGGTGACGGCCAAGGTGTTCGCCGACGGGCATGACAAGCTGGCGGTTCGCGTGCGCTGGCGCGCCGAGGACGAGGACGTCTGGCAAAGCGCGGTCATGAACGATCTGGGCAACAACGGCTGGCAAGGGCAGTTCCGTGTCCACAGCCAGGGCCCATATCTGTTCTGTATCGAAGCCTGGATCGATCAGTTCGCCAGTTTTCGGTATGAGCTGGAAAAGAAACACGCAGCGGCGGTGCCCGTCAGCCTGGAGCTACAGGAAGGGCGGATTCATGTGCAGCAAGCCGCCGAACGTAGCGAAGGGCAACTCAGCGAGCAACTGGCGGCCTTGCACCATGAACTGTCAGGGCTGCTCGAAACCGAGCAGGTCGCACTGTTTTTGCACCAGCGTAGCGCCGACCTCATGGTTCGCGTTGATCATCGCGCCTATCTGAGCCTGAGTCCGGAGTACCCGGTGGATGTGGAGCGCGAGCTGGCGCAATTCGCCAGTTGGTATGAATTGTTTCCGCGGTCGATCACCGACAGTCCGGAACGCCACGGTACTTTCAAAGACGTGCATTCGCGGCTGGCGATGATCCAGGACATGGGTTTCGACGTGCTGTATTTCCCGCCGATCCACCCCATCGGACGCAGTTACCGCAAGGGCCCGAACAACTCGCTGACGGCGGGGCCCGATGATCCGGGCAGTCCCTATGCAATCGGCAGCGAAGAGGGCGGCCACGACGCGATTCACCAGCAGTTGGGGACCCGCGAAGACTTCCGCCGACTGGTAGCGGCCGCTGCTGCCCATGGCCTGGAAATCGCCCTGGATTTTGCCATCCAGTGCTCCCAGGACCATCCTTGGCTCAAGCAACACCCCGGCTGGTTCAACTGGCGTCCCGACGGCACGATCAAGTACGCCGAGAACCCGCCGAAGAAATACCAGGACATCGTCAACGTCGACTTCTATGCCCCCGAAGCGATTCCCAGCCTGTGGGTGGAACTGCGCGATATCGTGGTGGGCTGGGTCGAAGAGGGCGTGAAGATCTTTCGCGTCGATAACCCGCACACCAAGCCGTTGCCGTTCTGGCAATGGCTGATCGCCGATGTACGGGCGTTGTACCCCGAGGTGATCTTCCTCGCCGAAGCCTTCACCACCCCGGCAATGATGGCGCGCCTGGGCAAGGTCGGTTACTCCCAGAGCTACACCTATTTCACCTGGCGCAACACCAAGGCCGAACTGGCGACCTATTTCACGGAGCTCAACGAATCGCCGTGGCGCGAATGCTACCGGCCGAATTTTTTCGTCAATACGCCGGACATCAATCCAGCATTCCTGCACGAGTCCGGGCGCCCGGGATTTCTCATCCGCGCGGTGCTGGCGACAATGGGCTCGGGCCTGTGGGGCATGTACTCGGGTTTCGAGTTGTGCGAGTCGGCGCCGGTGCCGGGCAAGGAGGAATACCTCGATTCCGAGAAGTACGAGATCCGCCCGCGGGACTTCAATGCACCGGGCAACATCATTGCCGAGATCGCCCAACTCAACCGCATTCGCCGACAGAACCCGGCGCTACACACGCATCTGGGCCTGAAGGTCTACAACGCCTGGAACGACAACATCCTGTACTTCGGCAAACGCAGTGCAGATGGCAGCAACTTTATCCTGGTGGCGGTCAGTCTCGATCCGCACAACGTGCAGGAAGCGATCTTCGAGTTGCCGTTGTGGGAAATGGGCTTGCCCGACCACGCCAGTGCTCAGGGCGAAGACCTGATGAATGGTCATCGCTGGACCTGGTACGGCAAGCAGCAATTCATGCGGATTGATCCGGCGTACCAGCCGTTCGGGATCTGGCGTATTACCGCCTCATAAATACATCACAGGCACCCGTGGCCAGAGGGCAACGTAGACCTGTAGGAGCCGGCTTGCTGGCGATGGCTGCGCATCAATCTACATGGATGCCGCCTGACACATCGCTATCGCCGACAAGCCGGCTCCTACGGACGGCAGGCGTCCCATCCAAGGTTTCCCGGCTCTGTGGTGGTCATTTTGAATTGAACAGGAGTTTCCAATGGCGAAGAAACCCAAGGCAGCCACGTTCATCAAGGACCCGCTCTGGTACAAGGATGCGGTGATCTATCAGGTTCACGTCAAATCCTATTTCGACTCCAACAACGACGGGATCGGCGACTTTCCTGGCCTGATCGCCAAGCTCGACTACATTGCCGATCTGGGCGTCAACACCATCTGGCTGTTGCCGTTCTATCCCTCGCCACGGCGCGATGACGGTTACGACATCGCCGAATACCGCGGCGTACATAGCGATTACGGCACCATGGCCGATGCCAAGCGCTTCATTGCCGAGGCCCATCAACGCGGCCTGCGGGTCATCACCGAGCTGGTGATCAATCACACCTCCGACCAGCACCCGTGGTTCCAGCGCGCACGCAAAGCCAAAAAAGGCTCAGCCGCCCGGGACTTCTACGTGTGGTCCGATGATGATCAGAAGTACGACGGCACCCGCATCATCTTCCTCGACACCGAGAAGTCCAACTGGACCTGGGACCCGGTCGCCGGCCAATACTTCTGGCACCGTTTCTACTCCCACCAGCCGGACCTGAATTTCGATAACCCGCAAGTGATGAAAGCGGTGCTGTCGGTCATGCGTTACTGGCTCGACATGGGCATCGACGGTTTGCGTCTGGACGCCATTCCCTACCTGATCGAGCGCGACGGCACCAACAACGAGAACCTGCCGGAAACCCATGACGTCCTTAAACAGATCCGCGCCGAAATCGACGCCAACTACCCCGACCGCATGCTGTTGGCCGAAGCCAATCAATGGCCGGAGGACACCCAGCTGTACTTCGGCGACACCGACAAAAAAGGCCTCAACGGCGATGAATGCCACATGGCCTTTCACTTCCCGCTGATGCCCCGTATGTACATGGCGCTGGCCCAGGAAGATCGCTTCCCGATCACCGATATTCTGCGCCAGACCCCGGACATTCCCGCCAATTGCCAGTGGGCGATTTTCCTGCGCAACCACGATGAGCTGACCCTGGAAATGGTCACCGACAAGGAACGCGACTACCTGTGGAATTACTACGCAGCCGACCGCCGGGCACGGATCAACCTGGGGATTCGCCGCCGCCTGGCGCCGCTGGTGGAGCGCGACCGTCGCCGAGTCGAGCTGCTCAACAGCCTGCTGCTGTCGATGCCCGGCACGCCGACCCTGTATTACGGCGATGAAATCGGCATGGGCGACAACATCTACCTCGGCGACCGCGACGGCGTGCGCACACCGATGCAATGGTCCATCGACCGCAACGGTGGTTTCTCCCGAGCCGACCCGGCCAGCCTGGTGCTGCCGCCGATCATGGACCCACAGTACGGCTACCTGTCGGTCAACGTCGAAACCCAGGCCGGCGACCCTCATTCGCTGTTGAACTGGACCCGGCGCATGCTCACCGTGCGCAAGCAATCCAAGGCCTTCGGCCGTGGTACGTTGAAGATGCTGTCGCCCAGCAACCGGCGGATTCTGGCCTACACCCGCGAATACACCGGGGTGGACGGCAAGCACGAAATCATTCTGTGCGTGGCCAACGTGTCGCGCAGCGCCCAGGCCGCCGAGCTGGATTTGTCGGCCTACGTTGGCATGGTGCCTGTGGAAATGCTCGGGGGTAATGCGTTCCCGCCCATAGGCCAGCTGAATTTTCTCCTGACGCTGGCGCCTTATGGCTTTTACTGGTTTGGCCTCGCCGCGGAAAACCAGATGCCGAGCTGGCACGTGGAGCCCGCGCAAAGCCTGCCGGACTTCACCACGCTGGTACTGAAAAAACGCATGGAAGAGCTGCTCGAAACGCCGTCACGCACCACGCTGGAGCAAAGCATCCTGCCGAACTGGTTGCAGAACCGCCGATGGTTTGCTGGCAAGGACACTGCCATCGAACAGGTCGATCTGGCCTATGGCGTGCGCTTCGGCGATCCGCAGCATCCAGTGCTGTTCAGCGAGATCAATGTCACCAGCGGTGGCCACAGCAGTCGTTACCAGCTGCCGTTCGGCTTTATCCCGGAAGATCAGGTGGGTACTCCGTTGCCCCAGCAATTGGCGTTGTCGCGGGTACGGCGCGGACGCCAGGTCGGCCTGATCACCGATGCCTTCAGCCTGGAAACCTTTGTGCATGCTGTATTGCAGGGCATCCAGGCCGGTACCTTATTGGCCTCCAGCGATGGCGACATCCGCTTCGAGTCCACTGCCGAGCTGGAAAAACTCGGCCTCAATGCGCAGTCGCCGGTGCGTTACCTGTCCGCTGAACAGTCCAACAGCTCGGTGGTGATTGGCAACAGCCTGGTGTTGAAGCTGATCCGCAAGGTCGCCTCCGGGGTGCACCCGGAACTTGAAATGAGCGCATTCCTGACCGAGGCCGGGTTCAGCCATATCTCGCCATTGCTCGGTGCGGTTGTGCGTCGGGATGCGGCGGGTGAAGACAACCTGCTGATGATCGCTCAAGGCTACCTGAGCAATCAGGGCGACGCCTGGGAGTGGACGCAGAACAACCTCGAACGGGCGCTTCGCGATGAGCTGGCTGACGCCGTGTCCGAGCAGGAGCAACACTACAATGCGCTCGGCGAACTGAAAGATTTCGCCGCTATGCTGGGTCGGCGCCTGGGGGAAATGCATCAGGTACTGGCGGCGCCGAGTGCCAACCCGGACTTCTTGCCGCAGGTCACCACGCACAAAGAAGCCCAGGCCACGGCCAAGGATGTGGCGGTACAAATCGAGCATGCGTTGAACTTGCTCAAACAGCATAAAAATCAACTGAACCCGGCGGACCAGAACCTGGTAAGCCATTTACTGGACAACAAAAAAGCCATCCTTGGTCATGTACAAGCGTTGGCCAAACAGACTGCGGGCGGCTTGCGCATTCGTGTGCATGGCGATTTGCACCTGGGACAGGTGTTGGTCATCAAGGGTGATGCCTACCTGATCGATTTTGAAGGAGAACCGGCGCGGCCATTGCATGAACGACGGGGTAAGCACAGCCCGTACAAGGATGTCAGCGGTGTGCTGCGTTCCTTCGACTATGCGGCAGCGATGGCGATCAATGTGCAAAGCGTCGATAACACCGGGGCGGCGGATGCCGCGCGCTTGCGGGTGACCGAGCGCTACTTGAGCGAGGCGCGGCAAGCATTTGTCGACGCTTATCGGCTGGCGGCAGCTAGTCTTGCCCATGCGTGGCAAGATCCCGAAGGCGAGGATGCCGCGTTGGCGTTGTTTGGTCTGGAGAAGGCGGCGTATGAAGTGGCCTATGAGGCGGAAAACCGCCCCACCTGGTTGCCCGTGCCGTTGCACGGTTTATATGGATTATTGAGTGGGCTTAAACCCTTTTCCGGTCTTGGTGGAGAGTAGTCATGAGTGTCTCGAACAAGGAACAGGGTCATCACAAAGAAGCGCTACTGCCCGGCGCGCGGGATATCGATGCACTGGTGCGCGCCGAGCATATCGATCCTTTTGCGATTCTCGGCCCTCACGCCGATGGCGTTGGCGGGCAGTTCATTCGCGCTTATCTGCCGGGCGCCCTGAGTGTAGAAGTACTGGCCAGGGACTCGGGCGAAGCGCTTGGCAATCTTCAAGCCACAGAAACACCTGGGTTGTTTGTCGGGCATTTCCAGCGTGCACAAGCGTACCTGCTGCGCACCCGTTGGGCCGGCGGTGAGCAAACGGCCGAAGACCCTTACAGCTTTGGCCCGTTGTTGGGCGAAATGGATTTGTACCTGTTTGCCGAAGGCAATCACCGCGATCTCAGCGCGTGCCTCGGTGCGCAACTCAAGACCGTGGATGGCGTCGACGGTGTGCGTTTCGCCGTGTGGGCGCCGAATGCCCGGCGGGTGTCGGTGGTCGGCGATTTCAACGTCTGGGACGGGCGCCGGCATCCGATGCGCCTGCGTCATCCCACCGGTGTCTGGGAGTTGTTCATCCCGCGCCTGCAAGCCGGGGAGACTTACAAATACGAGATTCTCGGCGCCCACGGCATTCTGCCGTTGAAGGCCGATCCCATGGCGCTGGCCACCAGCCTGCCACCGGACACCGCCTCGAAAGTATCTTCACCCTTGAGCATCGACTGGCAGGACCAGGACTGGATGATGTCCCGGGGCGATCGCCACCGGGTGACGGCGCCCTTGTCGATCTACGAATTGCACGCCGGCTCGTGGCAATGTGAGCTGGATGACCTGGGCGAAGTGGCCCGCCAGTACACCTGGCCCGAACTGACCGAGCGGCTGATTCCCTATGTCAAAGACCTGGGCTTCACGCACATCGAACTGATGCCGATCATGGAGCATCCATTCGGCGGTTCGTGGGGCTATCAATTGCTGTCGCAATTCGCACCGAGTGCGCGGTATGGCACGCCGGACGAGTTCGCCGCATTCATCAACGCCTGCCACCAGGCCGAACTCGGGGTGATCCTCGATTGGGTGCCGGCGCATTTTCCCACCGATACCCACGGTCTGGCCCAGTTCGACGGCACAGCCCTGTACGAGTACGGCAACCCGCAGGAAGGGTTCCATCAGGACTGGGACACCCTGATCTACAACCTCGGCCGCACCGAGGTGCACGGCTACATGCTGGCGTCGGCGCTGCACTGGCTCAAGCATTTTCATGTCGACGGCCTGCGGGTCGATGCGGTGGCCTCGATGCTGTATCGCGACTATTCGCGCAAGGCCGGCGAATGGATACCGAACCGCCACGGCGGGCGCGAGAACCTGGAAGCCATCGACTTCCTGCGCCACCTCAATGACGTCGTAGCCCTGGAAGCGCCCGGTGCGCTGGTGATCGCCGAAGAATCCACCGCCTGGCCAGGTGTCAGCCAGGGCACGCAACAGGGCGGCCTGGGCTTTGCCTACAAATGGAACATGGGCTGGATGCACGACTCGCTGCACTACATCCAGCAGGACCCGGTGTACCGCGCCCATCACCACAACGAGCTGAGTTTCGGCCTGGTGTATGCCTGGTCCGAGCGCTTCATCCTGCCGATCTCCCACGACGAGGTGGTACACGGCAAGCACTCGCTGATCGACAAAATGCCCGGCGACCGCTGGCAGAAATTCGCCAACCTGCGGGCCTACCTGAGTTTCATGTGGGCGCATCCGGGCAAGAAGTTGCTGTTCATGGGCTGCGAATTCGGCCAGTGGCGCGAGTGGAACCACGACCAGCAACTGGACTGGTACCTGTTGCAGTACTCCGAGCACAAGGGCGTGCAGAAACTGGTCGGCGACCTCAATCGCCTGTACCGCGAAGAGCCTGCGCTGCATGAGCAGGATGACGTGCCCCAGGGTTTCCAATGGTTGATCGGCGATGATGCGATCAACAGCGTTTATGCGTGGTTGCGCTGGAGCAAGGACGGTAAACCGGTGTTGGTGGTGGCCAACTTCACGCCGGTGCCGCGCGAGGCTTATCGGGTGGGGGTGCCGTTTGCCGGGCAGTGGAGTGAGGTGCTCAACAGCGATTCGTCTATCTATGCGGGGTCCAATTATGGGAACAGCGGCGGGGCGCTGGCCGAGGAAACGCCGAGCCATGGGCAGGCGTTGTCGTTGGTGCTGAATTTGCCGCCGTTGGCGGTGTTGATATTGAGGCCGGGCGATTTAGGATAGCTAGCAGAGTCTAAGCGGGTGCTTCCCCATTAAGTTATGTATCGATGATGGGGAGGTGCCTGAAAGGGTAATGGTTTTTAATGTTTAGAGAGTTCCTAGACGAAACCGAACATTGACAGGGCATTTTGCTTGTTTTGGCTCGGTTTGAATTTAAATAAGTCGAAATCAATAATAAGTGCTCTGTCATTAATTATTTTTACATTGTCGGCTTTGTTGTCGCCAAGTTCTCTGTCCATGCTTTCAAGTTCGGCAAGTAGCTTTTCTTTTTGTTTGCTGGTTCGATATTGCGATTCATTCATAGTCATCCCTTCAATGAAAGGAGTCTTCATGATCAAAATACCTTCCAGTGTGCGGATTGCAGATGCCGTAGCATATTGTTTGTAAGTGCCGCTGTAAGCTTTCTGGAAGAAGTAATTCCATCCCTCCACTGCGTGATTGATATTTGAAGTTGTATCGTTTTTTATAGAGTTTGAGGCTGCGATATCTGTGGGGGTGGTCTTGTAGATTTTATAGGCTGTTTGGCCGACTTGCCATACTTCGCCAAATCCTCCAGCACCCAGCGCCTTACCCTCTAATCTTATATTGTTGAGTGAGATTGTTTCTTTGGTTATGTCTGCTCTTCGTTTGGCAATAGTATTTTCAGGAGTGGTTGAAGTCTGCTTGTTAGTCAGCTCTGATACATCAATAGTTTCCCTCCTGTTCTGCTGGTAGAGTCTGTTCCTTCTTGCCGGAATGTAGAGTCCGGGAACTTCTGCTTCACGCTCCGAAGCTGACGAAGGACGCCGAGTCATCCGACCATCTGGATCAAAAAAAACCGTGGGTGCGTTCTTCATCGCGATGAACAGATTCATCCCATCTACATACCCCGCCGGATCCGGATTAATCCACCGCTGCAACCATGGCGCGTAATACCTGAAACCATAATAATAAAGTCCCGTCGCATCCCGCTCCTTACCCGAATAACGCACGTTCTTGTACTTGGCCTCAGTTGCGGATCGCGCCGCCCAGCAAGCCGTGCCGCCAAACGGGTAATACCATTCCTGGCTGATCAGGTCGCCGTTTTGATCCAGCTCCAGTGCGCTGGATTGCAGGTGGTCATTGAGGTTGTAACGCACCTGGTCGTTGGTAATGTTTTCCGGTTTTTTGGCGATCCAATGCAGCACCTGCACGCTGTTATTGCCAGTGCTGGCTGTGATCACGTGGAGAATTTCACCGGTGCCGCCATGGCTGTGGATTTCCAAACCTGGCAGGTAGCGCACCTCGCTGATCAGCGTGCGCGCATTGGTCTGGTTTACACGAAGCTTGCGAACCCGTTGGCCGCCGCCGTCGTAGAGGTAGCGCTCGTAGTCGTCATTACCACTGTCGCGGACCACCGGGCGTACGCTGGACAGTTGATTGCGCAGGTCCCAGCCGAGCGCTTGGCCCGCTTGCAGCTCGTATAAGTTGCCGTTGGCGTCGAAGCCCGCGGCCAGCTCTTCTTCAGTCGGAGGCCGATCATTGCGTTCGGGCAGGCAGCGGTTGCTGTATTGGGCGCGGGTCAGGGTTCGACTGTGGGACTGAGCCCCGACATGTGTCAGGTCCAGCAGATTACCGCCTGCGTCGTAGTGGTAGGTCTGGGTGTAACTGGCAACATGGTCTGGATCGAGGGGCTGGGGTTGAAGGTCGGGCAGGGCGGGACCGCCGCCACCGGTTCTGCCCTCCCAACCCGTGGCTTCGATCAACTGATCGAGGGTGTCATAGCGGTAGGTCTTGATCGGTTCGATACGCTGGTTGTTGAAGTAGCGGATCGGCTGGGCGGTGTCCTTGAGAGTTCGCACGTTGCCGGCGGCGTCGTAACGGTATTTCAGATTTTGCAGCGGCGTGCCGTTGGCTTTGTGGGCACTCAAGACGATGAGGCGGCCATCCGCAGCTTCGTAGTGGTGGCGGGTGATCACGCCGTTGCCGGCGGTTTCCGACTCGATCTGGCCGAAGGCGTTGTACTGTAGATCGCTGACCAGCATTCGTTCTGTCTGGCCGGGACCGGCCAAGGTCAGTCGCGTGTCGTTCAATTCGCCCGCGACGGTGTAGGTAAAACGCTGATGATTGCCCAGTGCATCGATTTGTCGGAGCAGTTCACCGCTGGCGGCAAAATGCAGCGCGGTACTGGCACCCTCAATGGGTTCAAGTAACGCATCGCGCGCGGGTACGCTTTCGGGCCAGTCGGGCGGCAGAGTGTCGAGCAAAAAATGTCGGGTCTGTTGTAGCACCACGCCAGCAATGCCGAGTTCGCGCAGGTGCAGCGTCCCGGCCGGATCGTCATGGCGAATCAACTGGCCGCACAGATTATGCGAGGCGGCGTCGGCATCGACTCCCGCATACGTAAAACGCTCAAGCACACACTTGGCGATATCTTCACCGTCTTCATGCACGGCCACCGGTCGCAGCAGTTCATCGAACTCTGAGAACGAGTGACTACCACGGCCATCCCAAGCCTCAACACGCTGCCCGGCAGCACCCGGCAACGCCACCCGCCAACCCGAATCCACGCTGTCACTCGACAACGGAACAGCAGACAAACTGAATAACTGACTGAGATTGGCCGGCACCGACAAATCGTTCTGCGCCAAGGCAAACAGATGCGGATCACGGCTAGCCACGGGCCGGCCAGCGGCATCGAAGCGTTGATGCGTCACCCGCGCTTCGAGCGGATCGGCTGCCTCGCGCCGATGGTACTGAATGGCCCTGACCGCCAGCCCGCGTGCGTCTGAAACCGCAAGGGTTGGCGTGCCGTGATGCGCATAGTCCACAGACATCCGTGACGACCTTGATCAGGGTGACTTGCCCATCACAATGCATCATCGCCAATGCTGTGGAAACTGTAAGAAATACCAGTTTTTACCAACATATTCGCGGGTTGCTGCGCTGAAGCAAGGACGGTAAACCGGAGCTGGTGGTGGCCAACTTCACGCCGGTGCCGCGCGAGGCTTATCGGGTGGGGGTGCCGTTTGCCGGGCAGTGGAGTGAGGTGCTCAACAGCGATTTGTCTATCTATGCGGGGTCCAATTATGGGAACAGCGGCGGGGCGCTGGCCGAGGAAACGCCGAGCCATGGGCAGGCGTTGTCGTTGGTGCTGAATTTGCCGCCGTTGGCGGTGTTGATGGTAAGACTACCTTCGGTTTCTCTATGGAGCAGGCTTGCTATGGAAGGCATCGAGCCTGTCGCGTGGTGGGGTAATCTCGCTAGTGCTCAACTTGCTTTTGTTGAGGATGTTGATATTTCGGCCTTGAAAAGTAAAAGCTATTTCTAGTTTTGGCGCGAGGAAGCTCCGGTTTGCGTCAATTTAAATTGAGAGGCTGTAAATTTTGTCATCCTAGGGGTGAGGACTTGAGGGCGACCAAGTGCATTGATAACTTGGCCTATATTTTCAATGGGTTGAGAGGTAATGTATTTTTTTAACGCTTTCCTTGTGGCTGATGAAAATTGTGGAAGATCGGCAGCAACACGCAAGCCTATGCCGTTGAGCATGTCGCTGCCAAAAAATAGTAGGTCTTTCGGTGTTAGCTCAGGCAAGTCGGTTCTGTGAACAAAGTTGTAATGAGTTAGTACGGTCTGCTCATTTTCGCTCAATAATAGACGCTTGAAAAAATTAGGGCGTTCTTTGAGCCACGGCAATGTAGATAAACGTTGGTGGCTAATTTGTCGTAGATTAGGATTAAGTAAATCTGAAAACTCGACGTGTGAGTGCCCTTTAAGACTTTCAAAAGAAGCGTCGTAACGAAAACTGCCGAAAGTTGAATTTGACTTAAGCGAGGCTCCTGTTTCTAGCGAAAAAAACGTGAAATCGTCAGTCGCAAAATACATGAGGTCTTCAGGTGCGGTATGTTCTGTGGTGTTTGGAGCTAGTCTTCCCGTTTCCTGGAGTTTCTTTCGCGATAGAAAATCTATGCTGCCGTCTAAGTTTCTGAAGTCGCTTTTACTAAAGTGAACAACTTTGTAGTCGAAGGGTGATAAATTGGCGATCGTCGACGCCACCTTACTTTGTGAAATGTCGTAGATGTCCAATTCAGCCAAGAGATTGTCGATGTTCTGATTTGAAATTCTACTGATTGCTTCAATACCCGACTCTCCCTCAGCCCTCAGGCCCTTGAGTCTGGATCCAAGCGAAAACATTCTGTTGTATGCTGCTTCACCATAGGTATTCATCTCTTCCTGAGTAAGGGTATTGGTACCGTTTGGATCGCCCCATATAATGGGATTGTTGCGCACAAATCTGTATAGATTGAGACCATCAATTTCAGCGGCAGGATCTGGATTAATCCACCGCTGCAACCACGGTGCGTAATACCTGAGCCCATAATAGTAAAGCCCCGTCGCATCCCGTTCCTTGCCCGAATAGTGCACAGTTTTGTATTTGGCTTGGGTGGCCGAGCGTGCCGCGAAGCAAGCGGTACCGCCAAACGGGTAATACCACTCCTGACTAATCAGATCGGCGTTTTGGTCCAGTTCCAGTGCACTGGATTTCAAGTGGTCACTAAGGCTGTAACGCACCTGATTATTGGCGATGTCTGCGGGCTGCCCGGCCACCCAATGCAGCACCTGCACGCTGTTGCTGCCTGCGCTGGCGGTAATTACGTGAAGGATTTCCCCGGTGCCACCGTGACTGCGGATCTCCACTCCTGGCAGGTAGCGCACTTCACGGACCAGTGTGCGGACGTTGGTTTGAGTTGCGCCTAGTTTGCGGACCCGCTGGCCACCGCCGTCGTACAAATAGCGCTCGTAATCATCATTGCCGTCTGCGCGAATGACAGGGCGCACCGTTGACAGTTGGTTGCGCAAGTCCCACTCCATCACCTGGCCGGCTTGCAACTCACGCAGGTTGCCATTGGCATCGAATCCGGCGGCCAGTTCGGCTTCGGTCGGTGGACGGCCGTTGCGCTCGGGCAGGCAGCGGTTGCTGTATTGGACGCGGGTCAAGGTGCGGCCTTGAGGTTGGGGGCCAGCGTGCACCAGTTCCAGCAGATTACCGCCAGCGTCGCAGTGGTAAGTCTGGGTGTACTGGGCGATCTGGTTGGGGTCGAGAGGCAAGGGATGCAGGTTGGGCAGGGTGGGGCCGCCGTGGCCGTTTTTGGCTTCCCAACCCGAGGCTTCGATCAATTGATAGAGGGTGTCGTAGCGATAGGTCTTTATCGGTTCGATGCGCTGGTTGTTGAAGTAGCGGATCGGCTGGGCTTCGTCCTTGAGGCTCAGCACGTTGCCGGCGGCGTCGTAACTGTATTTCAGATCTTGCAGCAGTGTGCCGTTGGTTTTGTGGGCGCTCAAGACGATGAGGCGGCCATCCACAGGATCGTAGTGGTGACGAGTGATCACCCCATTGCCGGCGGTTTGCGCCTCGATCTGGCCGAACGCGTTGTAACGAAGATCGCTGACCAATGTCCTCTCTGGCTGAACATCGCCGGTCAGGGTCAGACGGGTGTCTTTCAACTCGCCAGCGACGGTGTAGGCGAGACTCTGCAGGTTGCCCAAGGCGTCAATTTGCTGGAGCAGTTCCGTGCCGGGTGCGTAGGTGTGAGACGTGGTCGCACCCTCGCCGGGTTCGAGCAAAGCATCGCGCGCGGGTACGCTGTCGGGCCAGTTAACCGGGTCGGTACCCAACAAAAAGTGCCGGGTCTGTTGCAGTAGCGCGCCAGCGAGGCCTAGTTCATTCAGATGCAGTGTTCCCGCCGGGTCGTCATGGCGAATCAATTGGCCGCACAGATTGCGCGAGGCAGCATCGGCATCGATTCCCGCATAACTAAAACGCTCAAGAACCTGCTCGGCGACATCCACGCCACGTTCAATTACGACCACCGGCCGCAACAGCTCATCAAACTCAGACTCAGAGTGGCTGCCACGCCCGTCCCAAGCCTCGACACGTTGCCCGGCCGCACCGTACAAAGCTACTTGCCAACCTGCATCCACGCTCTCGCTCGACAGCGGAACAGCAGACAAACTGAACACCTGGCTGAGATTGGCCGGCACCGACGCATTGTTCTGTGCCAAAGCAAACAGATACGGATCACGACTGGCCATCGGCCGCCCGGCGGCATCGAACCGTTGATGCGTCACCCGCGCTTCAACCGGATCGCCCGCCAGCCGCCGATGGTACTGGATAGCCCTGATCGCCAGTCCCCGCGGATCTGATACCGCAAGAACGGGTGTGCCGTGATGCGCATAGCCCAGTGACATTCGTGATGCTCTCGATCAGCGTGACCTGCCATCACAATGCATCAGCCGCAGGGCCGCGGATACTGTAAGAAATGCCAGTTTTCACCAGCGCATCCGCACACCCAGGCTGCCAATCAACCCGTTCAGGTCATTGTCGTCCACGTCGCTGCTGTAGTCGGCGCTGACGTACAGGCTCACGGTCGGGGTCACCCTGGCGACCAGACCCAGGCCCAGTTCAACGGTCGAGGACTTGCGGCTACTGCTGATCTTGTCGACCTGATCGAGGGTCACCGTGTTGCCGGTGTACACGGTGTGCCACAAGTTGGTCCGCACGTAAGGTTCCACCGGCATCCCTTTGATGTCGTAACTGCCTTTCAAGCGCGCACCGACCCGGCCACTCCACGAGGTCAGGTCAGTAGAAGATGCGCTGCCCGAACCGGCATATGGGGTGTCCAGGGTGATGCGCTGATTGATCAATTGCGCTTGGGGTTCAATCACCCAGTTTTCGCCCAGACCGATAGGGAAGCCACCTTCCACCGACAGCGTCATCGCGCTGCCCTCTGTGGCTCTTCGAGTCCCTTGTTCGTTGCGGCTGAAACCGCTGACCCGGCCACCGCTGGCTGTCAGGTCGACGTACCAGCCTTGTGGCCCGGTCAGGCTCCAATAGGCGCCGAGGCTGTGCCCCTGGAGGTTGAGCGTGTCGCGGTTGGGGTCGGACATTGCCGGGGTGATCTGTGCACCGTTGTTGTTTATCTGGTACTGGCTCGTGCCACCGACCAGGCCAACCCTCTGCGTATGGCCGCTGGCGCTTTGCAGGGTGAGGATCGCCGGGCCTTTGAGTTCGTGGGTGCCGGGACCGGCCAGCCCCTGGGAAAGGTAATCGGTTTGTGCCTGGTAAGAGGGCTGGCCGTAGAGTTGGTCCCAGGCCGCAGGTGCGGCGTCTTCGGTGGTCAGGCTGGAGCTGCGCAGATCGGGATGAGTGCTGAATTGACCGGGCCAGGTTGCAACAAAACTAGACAAACCGGGCGTCGGGATGTCCTGTCGATACCACGGCGTAGCTTCCTGCTCGGCAGTAGCGGCTTGCACTTCCATGGAGGAACACAGCAGGAGTGAAATAGATACAGTGCAAAAAGTGATTTTGATCTCTTGTGAGGTGAGTGAAGTTTTCATGGAGGTCTACCTTGCAGTCGCATGAGGTATCTCGCTCTGGCGTCTCTCCTACTCCGAATGAGGGGCGACCGAATGGATTAGGGGTCATCCCGGGCCGCCCGTTTTTACGGGAGCCTGAGGCTCGTCCTGGTGGTGTTTCCGGGGGTAGTCAGGTGAGTCAAGAAGACCGAAACGGTCGCGTCAAGACGATGGCCGATAAATGGTAATGGATTAAAAGAGTGATTGACGGTGTGTCTACAAGTGCTTGTTTTTCCTAAGGATCGACAAAAAAATCCTGGGGATGGAGCGGTTTCGACCCTCACCACTTCACCTGAACCCCAGGTTACCGAACGTTCCCTTTGTTGGGTTTCGACCTGATTCAAAGATGCACTTCCACCGCCAGCGGCAAATGGTCTGAAAGGTGCGTCCAAGGCTTGTGCCCGAGTATTTTCGGCTCGTGGCTGCTGGCATTGCGCAGGTAGACGCGATCCAGGCGCAACAAGGGAAACCGCGCGGGGTAGGTTTTGGCCGGGCGGCCATGGTGGCGTTCGAAGGCTTCGTGCAAGTAATCGCGGCGGGCCAGGGCGGCATTGCCTTGCATCTGCCAATCGTTGAAGTCGCCGGCAATGATCACCGGCGCCTGTTCAGGCAGGGACTCAAGGAGCTGACAGAGCAACTGCAACTGCAACTGACGATGGCTCTCCAGCAGGCTGAGGTGCACGCAGATGGCGTGGACTTCGTTATGCCCCGGCACGTCCAGCACGCAGTGCAGCAAGCCGCGGCGTTCCGGGCCGGTAATGGAAACATCCAGGTTTCGGTACTCGCGGATCGGGTATTTCGACAGCAGGGCATTGCCATGATGACCGTCGGGATAGACGGCATTGCGCCCGTAGGCGAAGTCACTCCACATGCTGTCGGCGAGAAATTCATACTGCGAGGTTTGTGGCCAATCGTTGTAGCGGGAAGAGTGACGATCGTGCTCGCCGACGACTTCTTGCAGAAACACCAGGTCTGCCGACGTACTGCGCACCGCTTCACGTAGCTCGGGGAGGATGAAGCGCCGATTGAGCGCGGTAAATCCCTTGTGGGTATTGACCGTCAGCACGCGAAGCCGATGAATCGCCGGGGGCGTGTTCAAAGGTGTTGATTCGGCTGCCTGTCGTGATGGATGACTGGCCACATGCACTCCTCTGATTCAGGGCTGCTTATGTATGCGACTGATGCGACGGCATGCAGTTCAGTCTGATGGATTGCGCTTTCAAACCAACACGATTTCATAAGGCAAACGGATACGCTCCAGCAGCGTTCGCGGCAGCAACGGCGCAAGGCCGATGGCCGGTTCGCCGTCGAGCTGGCTGGCGTAGGCGTGGATGGCGTGGCTTTTGCGGGCAATGGTCCAGGTGTCGAGACGTACCTTGCGGGCACGGTGCCAGGGAATCAGCTCCCGGTCCCGTGCCGGCCAGTGCCAGGCCCAGAACGGTACGTCGTTATAGCTTGCCCCTGCATTGGCTGCCGCCCTGGCGCTGGCACGGCCAACGGTGTCGTGGTCGACGTTGCCGTCCTGGCGCCAAGTGCTGAACACCACATCACCGGGGCGCAGGTAGCGCGTGATGAACTGGACGATCTGATCTTCGTGCTCTGCCAGCGCGTTGTCGGTAAACCCGCCACGAATCCACTTCAGGCTGTGCATCGGCAACCCGAGTCGGCGGATGGCTTCGACGCTTTCCTGGGGGCGAAACACGCTGAGGCGTTTTTCCGACCACTGGCGGGAGCCCGGATGGCTGGCGCTGCCGTCGGTGATCGAGATCAATTGCAGCGGGTGGCCCAGGTTGCTGAGCAATTGCAACAGGCCGCCGCAGGTCACGACTTCATCGCCGGGGTGCGGGGCAATGAGCACCGCGCGTGCGCCCCTGGGCACCAGGGATTGGAGGCTGATGACTGGAATGTTGTCCAGTTGCGGGGCACTGTTCCAGATCTGTGATGGCAGGCTGGTTTCGCTGACGGAAACGGATTTCATGGGTATTACGTCCTTGTTCTGCTTCGCCTTCAGTCGTGCGCGGGTCTAGCCCGGCCGACCCGTGAGGGCTGGTGGATAGCGTGGTGCGACAACCCCAACCCTGGAGGGTCGCGAATCGAGTATTGACTATGTCACGCTATTCGTCGCGTCGCGAACTCCACCCAAATGACTTTTCCGCTCTGCGGCAGTAGCGCGGTGAATTCCTCGACCTCGTCGTTACTCCTCTTCCTCATGCTGCAACTCGAACAGCAGCATCGAGCGGCCGGTGACCGAGTACTCGTGGCCAAACTCGAAGCGCTCCTGGCCACGGATCGACGGCTGGTTGGTGTCGATCATGCAGGTCCAGAAACCACCGTCAGGCACTTCCGGCAGGCGGAAATTGACGATGTCGTGATGGGCATTGAACACCAGCATCAACGTCGCGTCGGCGCCTTTGCGGCGAATGCCGGTTTCCTGGGCACGGCCATCGAGCAACATGCCCAGGCAGCGATTGTGCGCATCGTGCCATTGCTTGGTGGTCATTTGCGAACCGTCCGGCGCCAGCCAGGTCACGTCCTTGACGCCGATGTCTTCGTTGTAATTCCCCACCAGAAAACGCCCACGGCGCAGGATCGGGTAAGTCAGGCGCAACTTGATCAGGCGTTTGACGAACTTGAGCAGGGCCTTGCCGTCTTCGCTGAGGTCCCAGTTGACCCAGCCGATCTCGCTGTCCTGGCAGTAGGCATTGTTGTTGCCGTCCTGGGTGCGGGCGAACTCGTCGCCGGCCACCAGCATTGGCGTGCCCTGGGCCAGCAGCAGGGTGGCGAAGAAGTTGCGCATCTGCCGATGGCGTAGCGCGTTGATCTCGGGGTCGTCGGTGGGGCCTTCGACGCCATGGTTCCACGACAGGTTGTTGTTGCTGCCGTCCTGATTGTCTTCGTCGTTGGCTTCGTTGTGCTTGTCGTTGTACGACACCAGGTCATTGAGCGTGAAGCCGTCATGGGCGGTGACGAAGTTCACGGATGAGTAGGGCCGCCGGCCACGCTGATTGAACATTTCGCCCGACGCGGTCAGGCGGCTGGCAAAGTCCGCCAACTGCCCGTCATCGCCTTTCCAGAACGAGCGTACTGTGTCGCGGAATTTGTCGTTCCACTCGACCCACCCCGGCGGGAAGCGACCGACCTGGTAACCGCCGGGACCGCAGTCCCAGGGTTCGGCAATCAGTTTGACCTGGCGCAGTACCGGGTCCTGGCGGCAGGCGACAAGGAAACTGTGGCGTTCATTGAAACCGCCGTGGTAACGCCCGAGAATGGTCGCCAGGTCGAAGCGGAAACCGTCCACGTGCATTTCCGAGGCCCAGTAGCGCAGGGAGTCGGTGACCATTTGCAGCACACAGGGGTGGCTCAGGTCCAGGGTGTTGCCGGTGCCGGAATCGTTGATATAGAAGCGTTTGTCCTCCGGCATCAGGCGGTAGTAGGACGCGTTGTCGATGCCACGCATCGACAGGGTCGGGCCTTGTTCGTTGCCCTCGGCGGTGTGGTTGTAGACCACGTCGAGGATCACTTCCAGATTGGCTTCGTGCAGGTGCGCAACCATTTCCTTGAATTCGGCAATCTTGCCGCTGGCCAGGTAGCGCGGGTCGGGGGCGAAGAAGGCAATGCTGTTGTAGCCCCAGTAATTGGTCATGCCCTTGTGCAGCAAATGCTGGTCGTTGACGAACGCGTGTATTGGCAGCAACTCCACGGTCGACACGCCGAGCTTGCGGATGTGTTCCACCACATCATCGACCATCAACCCGGCAAAGGTGCCGCGCACGTTTTCGGGAACCGAGGGGTGGCGCATGCTGAAACCGCGGACATGGGTTTCATAAATGATCGTCTTGTCCCATGGCACGCTGACTCGATGATCGTGGCCCCAGGTGTGCGCCGGGTCGATGACCTTGCACTTGGGTACGAAGGGCGCGCTGTCTCGTTCGTCGAAGCTGAGGTCGGCGTCGGGATGGCCGATGGTGTAGCCGAACAGCGCTTCGGACCATTTAAGCTTGCCGACCAGTTGTTTGGCGTAGGGATCGATCAGCAGCTTGTTGGGGTTGAAGCGATGGCCGTTGGCCGGGTCGTACGGACCGTAGACGCGATAGCCGTAGATCTGCCCTGGATGGGCGTCGGGCAAGTAGCCGTGATAGATCTCGTCGGTGTATTCGGGCAGTTCGATGCGTTCGAGCTCCACCTCGCCGGTGTCGTCGAACAGGCACAGTTCAACCCGGGTGGCGTGGGCGGAAAACAGGGCGAAGTTGACTCCCAGTCCATCCCAGGTGGCACCCAGCGGGAAGGGCAGGCCTTCACGGATTCGCGTGGCTTCAGCGCGAGGGGCTGGCGCGGCGGCTTTCTTTGGACTGGTCATAGGTACTCCTGTTGTTGCGAGCCTGCTCTGGGCGGCGTTCCGACGATGGCGGTGTGTCAGCCAACCTTGGCATTGAATGTTGAAGCGCTTTCGCGAGCAGGCTCGCTCCCACAGAAATCGGGAACGGACCGCAGGTTAGTGAGCGACGCTGATCCCTTGTGGGAGCGAGCCTGCTCGCGAAGAGGCCATCAGACTCAATACCCATGTTGACTCTTTACGAGCCCCATCAGGACAAAGGCTGGCGGCCTCAAATTGCGGGCGGTTTTCGCGGCGCCCGAGGCTTTTTCTCGGCGGCCTTTTCTCCCGGCGGGATCACTTTCGAAGCCGCCGCTGGTTTGGCCTTGGTCTTCGGCGCGGCGGTCTTGCCGTTGAGTGTCTTGTCCGGGACGGGTTTCGCGTCAGCGGATTTCTTCGGCGCAGCTTTGCTGGCGGCGGCCTTCGGTGACTTTTTCGGGGCCAGGGCTTCGGCCTCTGCCAGCTTGCGCGCCATCTCCCAGTGGCGGGCTTCCTGACCTTCGGGTTTTCCTTCGGACTCCCAGATCTGATAGGCGAATTCGCGGATGCGTTTATCGTCGGTACTCATCGCAATGCTCCTGAACTGACTCAAGTGTGGCTCGTTTGAATAATGAGATTGACCGGGAAATCCCCCAGCGCGGCGCTGACCAGCAGCTCCCTGTGTTTTGTGACTGTGACGCCGGAAAAAAGTCCCTTCAGATGTTCGTCAGGGACGGTGAACGGCAATTTGATCCGGGTATCGCCCCACAGCGGCGCGTGGATCTGTGGCTCGGCACTGTTTTCCAGCAGTTCGGCACAACGTATCGGCACAATCACGATGGCGCGTTTTCCCTCCCGTTCACGGACAAAACCCAGCACTCGATGGGCCTCGCTGCCCACCACTTCCAAGGCCTGGTAGGTGCCACGCCGAAACAGCTCGGCGTGCTCGGCACGCAAACCCAGGGTGCGCGCAATCAAGGCCTGCTTGATGCGCCCGTCACGCCAGTTCGGCAGCAGATCGGGTAGATCCGCAGGTTGCTGCATCGCCTGCTGGCGGCTGGCGTAATCCACCGATCGACGGTTGTCCGGATCGACCAGGCTGAAGTCCCAGAACTCGTTGCCCTGATACAGATCCGGCACGCCCGGCACGGTCATGCGCAGCAAGGTTTGCGCCAATCCGTTGAGCGCGCCGGGGACGGCGATCGACCGGGCAGCCTTGGCGAGGGCTGTACGCAAAAGCACACCTTCGGGGCTAAGCAGCAGGCGTTGGATGAAATCCTCGGTCGCTTGCTCATAAGCGTCATTCGGAGCGCTCCAGCTGCTTTGCAGTTTGGCTTCGCGCAAGGCTTTGCGTTGCCACTGCCAGAGGCGTTTTGCGTAGTCCTCCAGCGACGATGGATGATCGATACCCAACTCCAGCGGCCAACTGCCGAGGAGCGTCTGATACAGAATCAACTCGTCACCCGCCGACGGCACTTGATCGTCACTGCGCAATGGCCGGGCGAGGGCGCGCCACAGGCCGATCTGGTCGGTATACCAGCTATTGCGTTCGCTCAAGACCGCCAGCCGCGCCCGCGTATCTTCGCCGCGCTTGTGGTCATGGGTGGCGCTGGCCAGCAGATTGTCCGCGAAGCTGTGCAGACGCTCGATGCAGGCTTGATGAAAGTCGGCAACCGGCGCACTGAACTGCCCGGTGTTGAACCCCACGTCATTGCGCGAGAGCAGGACGGCCGACCGATAGAACGCGGTGTCTTCCACCGCTTTCGCCGCGGCCGGTGAGGTCAGTTGCTGGAAACGTACGCAGGCGTGCTTGAGCCGTTTGCGCGCGCGACCGGCCGGGCGTTGCCGCCAGGGCTCACCGCCAAGCCAGCCGGCCAGGCAGTCGAGCACCGGCCAGTCTGCCTCACCCAGGGTTTGGCGGGCGCCGTCCATGGCCTGCTGGAAAAACACCTCGCCTTGGGCTGAACGGCCAAGGGCACTGATGTAGGTGCGGTACACCGGGAAATGCACGATCAACGCCTGCAAGGCCCGGCGAATGGCGCCGAGGGTCAGGTCGCGGGTCATGAGGTTGTCCCGTGCCACTTGCAGCAAGGCCTGGGCGACGCTTTCGCAATCCCCGGCCAGGGAACCATTGAGGATCTGCTGGCGCGCGAGCTGCGCCTCGAGGGAAAAGTCGGCGGACCGCTCGCTGTGACGCTGCCAGCGTTCGGCCAGTGCCTGCTCACCCCGGGGATCATGTTGCAGCAGTGACAACTGGTTCATGAACTCGTAGCCGGTGGTGCCATCCACAGACCAGTCGCGAGGCAGGGTTTCGCCTGCGCCGAGGATCTTTTCGACATAGATGGGCAGATGGCGCCCCGGGGACAGACTGTCGACCCGACGGCGCAGTTTTCGGCAGTAGCCCCGCGGGTCGGCAAGGCCGTCGATGTGGTCGATGCGCAACCCGTCGATCAGCCCTTCAGCCACCAGTTGGAAGATTTTCCCGTGGGTGGCTTCGAACACAGCGGGACGCTCGACACGCAGTCCGCCGAGCTCATTGATATCAAAGAAGCGCCGCCAGTTGATGTCATCGGCGGCGGTGCGCCAACTGGCCAGGCGATAGCTCTGGCGCTCCAGCAGGTTGTGCAGGCGCTGGAAGCCTCCGCCGGTCAGTGAATCGTAGTTTTTCAGGTGCTGCTCAATGGCTTGGGCAATGGCCGGATCGCTGATCAGGTCGCGTAGTTCTGCCTTCAGTGGAATGGCCAGGCTGTGGGCGTCGGTCTGGTAGCTCAGGGTGCTGAAGCGATCGGCCAGGGACTTGAGTTGTTCGGTCTGTTGCGTCTCGAGAGGCGCATCGACCTTGAGCAATTCGCCGTAATCCCAAGGGCAAATGGGGAAGCGGTGTTCGTAGTGCTCGACATGAAAGCTGCCGTGCCAGGCATCGAAGCGCAGGGGCAGGGTGCCGTCCTGCAACGCGACGCCGTAGTCACTACCGAGAAACGGCAGGAGTAACTGGCCCTCCATCAACGGATCAGGTGAGTGCCACTGGATATCGAAAAACTCGCCATAGGGGCTCAAGCGTCCCCACTCCAGCAAATCCAGCCACCAGGGATTATCACTGCCGCCGACCGCCATGTGGTTGGAGACGATGTCGAGGATCAAGCCCATGTTCTGCGCATGCAATGCGCTGACCAGGCTGCGTAGTGCAACCTCGCCGCCCAGTTCCGGGTTGACCCGGGTCGGGTCGACCACGTCGTAGCCATGCATCGACCCGGCGCGAGCACGAAGCAGCGGAGAGGCATAGATATGGCTAATGCCGAGGCGGGCGAAATACGGCACCAGTGGCACGGCATCTTCGAGCGTGAAGCCTTTGTGAAATTGCAGGCGCAAGGTGGCGCGCAGTGGTCGGGTCGGCACTTGAGTCATCGATCACGCTCGGCCGCCTGGAGTCGCGCACAGGCGAGCAGTTCCAGGCGCCGCGCGGCATCCGCGCCATCGAGCAGGACTTCGCTGTAACCGGGCAGGCGCCGCGACCAGTTCGGGTGGGTGTCGATGGTGCCCGGCAGGTTGGCCTGTTGTTCCACGCCAAGGGCATCTTCCAGCGGCAGCAGCACCAAGGGTGCCCGGGTATGACCGAGGAAGCGCACGCTGGCGTCGAGCACCTGGTCGGTTTCGTGGGACTCTTCGCGAAAGTTCTGCGGGTCCTGGCTCAACGCCCGGCGCAGGCCTTCGCGCTCACGTTCACGGTGCTGGCGCCATTCGATTTCACCGCTGGCATCGACCATGCCGAGCCGGGCGTTCCAGTCGATATCACGACCATGCCACCAGCCGTTGAGGGTGGGCAGGTCATGGGTGCTGGTGGTCGCCAGGGCGTTGTCCGGCCAGTCGAGGATCGGCTTGAAGTGCGTGTTGTCCTGTTCGAACAGCAACACCCGCATGCCGAGCATCGAACGGGCGATGAGCTTTTCCCGCAGGCCGTCCGGTACGGTGCCGAGGTCTTCGCCGAGGACGATGGCCTGGTGACGATGGGACTCCAGGGTCAGCAAGCGCAGCAGATCGTCCACCGGGTAATACAGGTAGGCGCCGTCGGCCGGCGGAGAGCCGTTGGGGATCACCCACAAACGCTGTAAGCCCATGACGTGATCGATGCGCAAACCACCGGAATGGGCGAAATTGGCCCGCAGCATTTCGATGAAGGCACGGAAACCATTGCGCACCAGGCCTTCGGGGGAAAACGCGGAAATCCCCCACCCTTGGCCGCTGCGGTTGAGAATGTCCGGCGGCGCACCGACAGTGAGGGAGGCTAGCAGTTCGTCCTGACGACTCCAGGCCTGGCTGCCACCGCCATCGGCGCCAACGGCCAGATCGGCGATCAGGCCGATACTCATGCCGCTGGCGCGAGCGGCGGTTTGCGCGCGTTCCAGACAACGCGTGATCAGCCACTGACAGAAGGCAAAGAAACCGATTCGCCCGGCGTTCTCTTCGGCGAATGCCGCCAGTTCGGCGCTGCGCGGGTTGCGCCAGGGTTCGGGCCACTGCCGCCAATCGAGGTGTTCGCCGCGGGCGGCGCGAGCCTCCTGGATGGCTTCGAAGCGACAGTGGTTTTCCAGCGCTTCGCCAGCGGCGTGACGAAAACTGCTGAAGTCCTCGTGCAACGGGTGTTCACCCTGGACGAAACCTTCATAGAGCGACTGAAGTAACCGGTGCTTGGCTTCGGCGGCGGCCGGCCAGTCGATCAACGGGCGCTCTTCCAGCGCCTTGAGTTCAATGGCCAGGCCGGTGGTATCAATGGCGGTACGCAATGCGCGTTCACCGAGAATGGTGCCGGGGGCGCAGTAAAGGCTGTTGAGAAACAAACGGCTGGACGGCGAATAGGGGCTGTAGCGTTGGGTGTCACTGGAAAACATCGCATGCAACGGGCTGATTGCCAGCGCCTCGGCACCACGTTCACCGGCCACCCGGGCGAGATCCTCCAGCGCCTGGGTGTCACCAAATCCGCCATCGCCGGGGCGGCGTAATCCATACAGCTGCACGCTCAGGCCCCAGGCACGCGGGATCGGGTTGTCCACGGCGTCGGCCACGCTGTAGCAACGGGGCGGGGCCACCGCCAGAGTGAAAGTTTGCCCGTCGATGCTGACCTGTTGATAGCCGATCGGTACCAGCCCAGGCAGCACCGAGTTGGCGTCCAGTTTCAGGTTGAGCCGCGAGCCGTCCTCAAGGTGGATTTCACAAGGAGTTTGGGGCTCGAAAAAACGCGCCAGGTCCAGGCCGGCACCCACATCGACGGTCATCAAAGGCGGCAAGTGCGAGGTCTGTTGCGCCGCCTGCAATTCCAGCAGGCTGGCGTCGATTTCCTGGGCACTGCCGGCCGGGTGGCCAAGTCCGGTCAGCACGTTGCGCAACACTGACGGCGCGACTTTTTGCGGGCGGCCGTTGGCGTCGATCCAATCGACCGCGAGGCCGGCACGGCTGGCCAGGATTTCCAGTTGCGCATCACTCATGGACGCTCTCCAAACGAGGTACAAAGGGGGCTGCGGCCGTGAGGCTGACGAGCGCGCAATACGGGGCAAGGGTGTTTTGGTCCAGCAGCCCTGCGTTCTGTGGCGGGTATTCGAACAACCGTGTGGCAGCGGACTGTGAGGTGTGGACTACGGGCCTGGCGCTCAGGTTCAGGTCAATGCGCAGTTGGCTGCCGTCGCCCAAGCGCCAGGATGCACTGACCGCGCCTTGGCCCAGCACATCGGCGCCCAATGCCTGGGCTCCCGGCAGGCGCGGGATGATGTGTCGGTGACGGATCTGCAACAGTCGGCGATACAGGTCGTGCATCTCGCAGTGGCCGGTCGATGGCAGGACAGGGCGGGACGCTGAGAACGTCTGCGGATCATTCGGGTCCGGAATGTGTTCGCGCAGGATCGGGTCGGCAAAGGCGCTGAACGCCGCGAACTCGTTGCGCCGACCGTCGCGAACCTGTTTGGCCAATTCACCGTGATGGCTGGTGAAAAACAGGAAGGGTTGCTCGACGGCAAACTCGTCGCCCATGAACAGCAGCGGAATCATCGGCGACAACAGCAGCAACACCGTGGCGGCCCGTAGCGCTTGCGGGTGGGCCAGTTGATGCAGGCGCTCGCCGAAGGCCCGGTTGCCGATCTGGTCATGATTCTGCAAAAACAGGATGAATGCACTGGGTGGCAAATGCCCGCTGGGTTCGCCGCGCGCCACACCATGCCGGTTGATATGACCCTGGAACACGAAACCCTGACTCAGACAGCGCGCCAGCTGTTCGGTGGGGTTTTGCGCGTAGTCGGCGTAATAGGCCTCGGTTTCACCGGTGAGCAATACGTGCAGGGCGTTGTGGCCGTCGTCATTCCATTGCGCGTCGTAATCGTGTTCGAGCAGGCTGGCCTGGTTGTGTTCGTTCTCCACCATCAGCCAGACATGCCGCGCCGGTCCCGTCTGCTGGTGCACCCGTTGGGCCAGCTCCTGGAGGAAATCCGGGTCTTCGATGGCGTGCACCGCGTCCAGGCGTAAACCGTCGAAACGGTATTCCAGCAGCCACATCAAGGCGTTTTCGATGAAGAAGTCTCGTACTTCGCGACGGCCCAAGTCGATGGCCGCGCCCCACGGCGTGTGTTTGTCTTCGCGAAAAAAGCCCTTGGCATAACGATGCAGGTAATTGCCGTGCGGGCCGAAGTGGTTGTAGACCACGTCGAGAATCACCGCCAGCCCATGGCCGTGGGCGGTGTCGATCAAGTGCTTGAGCTGCTCGGGGGAGCCATATGAAGCCTGGGGCGCGTAGGGCAGGACGCCGTCATAACCCCAATTGCGCTCACCGGGAAACTGCGCGATGGGCATCAGCTCGATCGCGCTGATGCCGAGTTCGACCAGCCGCGCCAGGTGCTGCTCGACGGCACTGAAGCCGCCGAGCGCACCGACATGCAACTCGTAGATCACCGCTTCGTTCCATGGCCGTCCCAGCCAGGCACTGTGCTGCCACGCATAGGCCAGCGGATCGACCACCACACTGTGCCGGTCAATATCGCCTGCCTGGGCGCGGGAGGCCGGGTCGGGCACTTCCAGTTCGCCGTCGATGCTGTAGCGGTAACGCGTACCTGCCGGGCATCGGGTGTTGATCACGAACCAGCCGTCGGCCTGGGGCAGCAACGGCAAGGACTGTCCATTTTCCAGTTCGACACTGACGTAAAACGCATCTGGCGCCCACAACGCGAATCGCGTGTGCTCTGCGTCCAGCATGATTGCGCCGTGGGGCCAGGTCTCAAGGGTCCGTAACGGCATCTTGAAAGCCTCTTACTGTTTGTGCGATTTCCCCAGCGCTTTAGCCACAAGCTGTTCGTAGAGTTCGGCGTAGGGTTCGACCGCCTTGCACCAGTTGAACGGTGCTGCCATGGCCCGGCAGCGCATGGCGTGCAGCAGGTCGGGAAAGGCGAACACCTTGAACGCACGGCTCAGGGCTTCCTGATAGCTCTGCACCGTGGATTCATCGAACAGGAAACCGGTCACGCCGTTCTCGATGGTGTCGGCCAGGCCACCGGTATTGCGTGCCACCGGCAACGAGCCGAAGCGCTGGGCGTACATCTGGCTCAGGCCGCATGGCTCGTAACGCGAGGGCATCAGCAGGAAGTCACTACCGGCGAACATGCGCCGGGCGTCGGTTTCGTTGAAGCCAATGCGCACGCCGATCTGCCCGGGGAAGCGCAGGGCCAGTTCGCGCATCGACTGTTCTTCTTCTGGCTCGCCACGGCCGATGATCGCGATCTGGCCGCCGGATTTGACGATGAATTCGGAGACCGCCTCAGTGAGGTCCAGACCTTTCTGATAAACCAGTCGCGAAACGACCGCAAACAGTGGGCCTTCGGAGTCTTCCAGGCCGAACAGCTCGCGGACATGGGCGGCGTTGACCGCCTTGCCATCCCAGTCGCCGATCTCGAACGGGCAGAACAGGTGCGGGTCGGTCGCTGCATCCCAGCTTTCATCGATACCGTTGGGAATCCCGCTGAGCAGGCCTTGCTGGGTCTTGGCGGCGAGGAAGCCGTCGAGACCGCAGCCGAAGTCCGGAGTGGTGATTTCCTGGGCGTAGGTCGCGCTGACCGTGGTGATGTGGCTCGAATAGGCCATGCCGGCCTTGAGGAACGACATCTTGCCGTAGAACTCCATGCCTTCCTGTTGCAGCGCGTGATGAGGGATGCCCAGTTCGGGGCACGAGCCCAGGCTGGTCACGCCTTGATAAGCCAGGTTGTGAATGGTGAACAGCGTCGGCGTGCGCTGCCCGCGCCAGTGCATATAGGCCGGGGCCAGGCCGGCTGGCCAGTCGTGGGCATGCACCAGATCCGGGCACCAGTGGATTTGCGCGAGGTTGGCGGCGATATCGGCTGCCGCCAGGCCCAGGCGGGCGAAACGGATATGGTTGTCCGGCCAGTCGCGACCGTTGTTGGCGCCGTAGGGCGAGCCTTCGCGCTCGTAGAGTTCGGGGCAGATCAGCACGTAAATGACCAGACCATCGGGCATGTCCATGCGCCCGATCTTGCACGGTGGCAGCGCAGCATGGCCGCCGAGTTCGCCGATGATATGGATCGGATTTTCGCTGTGCAGCACCTGCGGGTAACCCGGGATCAACACCCGCACATCGTGCAGATGAGCCATGGCCCGTGGCAGCGCCGCGGAAACGTCGCCCAGGCCGCCGGTTTTCACCAGGTCGGCAATTTCCGAGGTGACGAACAAGACCTTCTTACGGTTCGGATTCTGGTTGGCTGCCGGGGTCAGCGTCCTGGTGCCAGGAACGTTGACGGGTTGGGTGTTTGCGGCAGTCACGGCGCTCGATTCGCCGACCTGATGAGCACGCTCTCCCTGTATTTCCAAAGCCGTACTGATCATATGAATCTCCCGTGTTGTTGATCTAATTCTTAGGTCTGGCAAACGGTGTTTCATGGCCAATTCACGTGGCCGGGCGCAATCGCGCTACGCATCAGTGAGCAAGCGCTGCCCAATGCGCTGAAGCAGAATGGGTGAATGAGCCGTTGCAAAGATTGCACCAGTCGTAACGCACCTTCTTGTCAGAGGACCGATCGGGATTGGAAAAAGTTTCGACTATTTTTCCACTTTGTGACCGACCGGTTTCGCTTCGAGAAAATGAGTCTAGGCCAGAACTTAGAGCGGTAAAGGCCAGATGGCAAAATTGTTCGACAATCGGTTTGTAGCGGTACGGACGTGCCTGATCCGGGTGCAAACGCCCCGACGAAGTGCATGTTTTTTTGCGTTTTGGCCTCAAAAAGTCACCGGGCAGTCACATAAATGTGCGACACGCTTTGGCGGCGTTGCACTATTGTGGTGCGCTCATGGCAGTCCCGCATTTGGCCGAAGCACTGCCTTACTGCCCACCTTGATGCCTTGTTATAGTTCGGGCCTCATTTTTTGCCCGCAAAAGGATCACTGGCATGTCTCAGTACAGCGCGTTCAACGTCGAACTGGTCGATAAAATCGCCCATGTGCAGATCAACCGCCCGGAGAAGATCAACTCGATGAACGCCGCGTTCTGGAGCGAGATCGTCGAGATCTTCCAGTGGATCGACGACACCGATGAAGTGCGCGTGGTGGTCCTCAGCGGGGCCGGCAAGCATTTCTCTTCGGGCATCGACCTGATGATGCTGGCCGGCGTGGCCAATGAACTGGGCAAGGACGTGGGCCGCAATGCGCGCCTGTTGCGGCGCAAGATCCTTACCCTGCAAGCGTCGTTCAATGCTGTCGATAACTGCCGCAAACCGGTGCTGGCAGCGATTCAGGGATACTGCCTGGGCGGCGCCATCGACCTGATTGCCGCGTGCGACATGCGTTACGCCGCCGAGGACGCACAGTTTTCGATCAAGGAAATCGACATCGGCATGGCCGCCGACGTCGGCACGTTGCAACGCTTGCCGCGGATCATCGGTGACGGCATGCTGCGTGAACTGGCTTACACTGGTCGCACCTTCGGCGCCGACGAAGCGCGGGGCATGGGCCTGGTCAATCGCGTCTACAGCGACAACGCCAGCCTGCTCGACGGCGTCATGGGCATTGCCCGGGAAATCGCCAGCAAGTCGCCGATTGCCGTCACCGGCACCAAGGAGATGATCAGCTACATGCGTGACCATCGTATTGATGACGGCCTCGAATACATCGCCACCTGGAACGCCGCCATGCTGCAATCCACCGATTTGCGCGTGGCCATGGCCGCCCATATGAGCAAACAGAAACCTGAATTTCTGGATTGATTAACCATGATTCCTCGCTGGACCACTGCAGTACTGGACACCGATCAACCCGGCGGCTGGGCCGTTGCCCGCAGCCCCGAAGGCTTTCTGTTCGATGACAATGGCGCACTGTTTGCGCGTGAATGGCTCAAGCGTCAGGACCTGTCGATTATTGCCGAACATGGCATCGGTCATCTCGATGGCGAACCGGTCTACCTGCTGGAGCTGCGCAGCCAAAGCGAGGTGCCGGGCTGCAACTGGAAAGGCCTGCGGGCGTTCATGCTGGAAGGCGATCACACGGTCTACAAGGTGCTCGGTTACGCCGCGCAAATCGGCACCTGGGCCCGCGAGCACCGCTTTTGCGGCAACTGCGGGCAGGCCATGACGCAAGTGCCGCGGGAGCGGGCAATGTATTGCCAGCCATGCGATTTGCGCAGTTATCCGCGAATTTCGCCGAGCATGATTGTATTGGTCACTCGTGGTGATGAAATCCTGCTGGCGCGTTCACCGCGTTTCGTCACGGGCGTCTACAGCACATTGGCAGGTTTTGCCGAACCGGGGGAATCGGCCGAGGACTGCCTGATTCGCGAGGTTCGCGAAGAGGTGAGCATCGAGGTCAAGAACATCCAGTATCTGGGCAGCCAGTGCTGGCCATTCCCGCACTCGATGATGCTCGGCTTTCATGCCGAATATGCCGGAGGCGAGATCGTCTGTCAGGAAGACGAGATCGAGGACGCCCAGTGGTTCAACGTGCATGAGCTGCCGCCGTTGCCGGCGTCACGCTCGATTGCCCGTTACCTGATCGACGTCTACGTGGCGCGGCGCTTAGGCCACGCTGAACCAGTGCTGCCAGGCTAGACGCACGGTCAAGCCCAGCACCACGGTGATGAACACCGGTCGAATGAATTTCGCACCGCCGCTGATGGCGGTGCGGGCGCCGAAAAAAGCGCCGACCATCAACGACGAGCCCATGCACAGGCCGATGATCCAGTCCACCTGACCGGAAAAGATGAAGATCGACAGCGCCGCCGCGTTGCTGACGAAGTTCATGCTGCGCGCCACACCGCTGGCCTTGACCAGGTCGATGGGGTACAGCAGCAGGCTGCTCACGGTCCAGAACGCGCCCGTACCGGGACCGGCCACGCCGTCATAGAACCCTAGGCTGAAGCCCTGGGTCGACTGCCACTTTTTCTTGATCGGTGCGTTGTTGTCCAACGGTGCTTTCGGCGTGCCACCAAACAACAGGTAAACGCCACAGGCGAAGACGATCACCGGCAGCATTTTGTTCAGCCATTCCGCCGGCAGATAGTGCGCGACGACGGCGCCGGTCAGGGCGCCAACCAAGGTGCCGACGATGGCGTGCACCCATTGTGCGGGGTGGAACAGTTTGCGTCGGTAGAAAGTGAAGCTGGCAATGGCCGAACCGAAGGTCGAACTGAGCTTGTTGGTGCCCAGCACCAGATGCGGTGGCAGGCCGGCAGTCAGCAGGGCCGGCGTGGTCAACAGTCCACCGCCACCAGCGATGGCGTCGATGAAGCCGGCAACAAAAGCGACAATGGCCAGGATGGCCAGGGTGGAGAGGTCAACGCTGAGTTCGAAAGGCATGGGATCGGCTTATTCGGCGGGTGCAGAAAGAGGCTGCGGGGAAGGGGCGACATCTTACCCACCCGAACAACACAACACCATTGTAGGAGCTGGCTTGCCAGCGATGGCGTCATCAAATTCAACATTGATGTTGAATGTCAGATCGGTATCGCTGGCGAGCCAGCTCCTACAGGGATCAGCGTCAGGTCGGATTACAGGCCCAGATCCGACAAACCCGGATGATCATCAGGACGACGCCCCAGCGGCCAGTGGAACTTGCGCTCGCTTTCCTTGATCGGCATGTCGTTGATGCAGGCGAAGCGGCGGGCCATCAGGCCGTCCTCGTTGAACTCCCAGTTTTCGTTGCCGTAGGAGCGGAACCAGTTGCCCGAGTCATCGTGCCATTCATAGGCATAACGCACGGCGATGCGGTTGTCGGTAAAGGCCCAGAGTTCCTTGATCAGTCGATAATCCAGTTCCTTGGCCCATTTGCGGGTCAGGAAAGCCTTGGCTTCTTCGCGGTTGTGGGCGAACTCGGCGCGATTACGCCATTGGGTGTCCAGGGTGTAGGCCAGGGACACGCGCCCGGGATCGCGGGAGTTCCAGCCGTCTTCAGCCAGGCGAATTTTTTCAATGGCTGATTCACGGGTGAAAGGGGGCAATGGTGGACGAACTTCTGCATTAGACATTTCAACTCTCCGTATCAAGTTAAAGTTAAAACAACTGTCGAGCTTGATCAGGTTGCTACAGGTCCAATAACTTTCGCGCCATGCATTGCGCATTATCGGCGGCACTGTGATCACCCATTACAAGTGCTACGGTAATGGCACCATCGATCAGGATCAGCAGTTGTCTGGCCAGCATCTGCGGATCCTCGGCACCCTGTTCGGTACACAGCTCGCACAGGTAGTCGAGCAGCTTTTGTTTATGGTCTTTGGCGACCAGGCGCACCGGGTCTTGCGGGTCGCCGGTTTCACCACTGGTGTTGATGAAGGCGCAGCCGCGAAAGCCTTCGCTGGCGAACCACGACTTGAGCACGCTAAACAGGTTGAGCAGGCGTTCGGCCGGGGTTTGTGCCTGGTCGACTTCGCCTCTGTACCAGCGCATCCAGCGCTGGTCGCGACGTTGCAGGGCGGCCACCACCAGATCGTCCTTGTTGGCGAAGTAGCGGTAGATACTTTTTCTGGAGACGCCGGCGGTCTTCACCAGGAGATCCATGCCAGTGGCGGCGATGCCACTTTTGTAGATCAACTTTTCGGTGACATCCAGAATGATGTCGCGTGTGTCATTGATAGTAATTTCGTTCATGCGGCCAACAGTAGAACGATCGTTCTCCTTGGTCAATTGTTATTTTTGCGTGACCCAGGCATTGCTATCGCTGGCAAGCCAGCTCCTACAGGAGCGCGCGTTCTCCTGTAGGAGCTGGCTTGCCAGCGATGGCGTCAGGACAGACGCCAACAAGACCCAAACCCATCGATGGTGTAAGCTCTCGGGTTCTTCGGATTCGACCCATTGCGAGCCCTATGCCGTCGCTTTTCAAACGCTCCCTGCTGCCCAAACTGCGCAGTTTTCCGCTGAAGGCCGATGCCGTCAGCATCCTCTCTGGCGCCGCTGAATTCCGTCGTTGCCTGCTGGAGAAAATCGCCAGCGCGACACGGCGCATTTATATCGTTGCGCTGTACCTGCAACAGGATGAAGCCGGCCAGGAAATTCTCGATGCCTTGCACGCGGCCAAGCTGGCGCGTCCGGAACTGGACGTGGTGGTGGTGGTTGACTGGTTGCGCGCCCAGCGCGGCCTGATCGGTGCCGGCAAGCAACCCGGCAACTCGGCCTGGTATCAGGAAATGACCCGCACCCACGCAAGTGAAGTGCCGATCTATGGCGTCCCGGTACAGACCCGCGAGCTGTTCGGCGTGTTGCACCTTAAAGGCTTCGTGATCGATGACTGTGTGATCTACAGCGGCGCGAGCCTGAACAACGTCTATCTGCACAAGTTCGACAAGTACCGCTACGACCGCTATCACCTGCTGCACAATCGCGAACTGGCCGATTCGATGCAGCACCTGGTGCAGCACGGTCTGGTGGCTTCCAAAGCGGTGCACCGCCTTGACCTGCCGAACCTGCCGACCACCCGCAGCCTGCGCAATGACATCGGCGACCTGCGCAGCCGCCTCAAGCACGCGGCGTACGACACCACGCTGGGCACCACTGACAGGACGGGTTTGTCAGTCAGCCCGCTGCTCGGCGTTGGCAAGAACAATCCGCTGAACCGGGTGATTTGCGAGCTGATCGCCAGCGCCCAGCAGCAGCTGACCATTTGCACGCCGTACTTCAACCTGCCGCTGGCGATCATCCGCGAGATCAACCGCGCGCTGGCCCGTGGGGTGAAGATCGACATTGTGGTCGGCGACAAGACGGCCAACGACTTCTACATTCCGCCGAGCGAACCGTTCCGGGTCATTTCGGCGCTGCCGTACCTGTACGAAATCAGCTTGCGTCGGTTCGCCAAGCGCCATCAGCGCAACATCGACAGCGGCCAGTTGAACCTGCATTTGTGGCGTGATGGCGACAATACCTATCACCTCAAGGGCATGTGGATCGACCAGCGCTATACCTTGCTGACTGGCAATAACCTCAACCCGCGGGCGTTTCGACTTGATCTGGAAAACGCCTTGTTGATCGATGATCCCCAAGGCGAACTGCTGGAACCGCGTCGTCATGAGCTTGCAGAAATCTTCCAGCACACCCGTCGTATCGAGCGCTTCCAGAACCTGGAAACCCTCGCCGAATACCCGATGGGCGTGGCCAAGTTCCTCAAGCGCGTGAGTCGTGTGCGGATCGAGCGGTTGCTTTACCGAATCCTCTAAGGTCTGAAAAAGCTTCGCTGGCAAGCCAGCTCCTACAGGACATATACGATTAACCTGTAGGAGTTGGCTTGCCAGCGAAGGGGGCCGCTCAGGCGCTGAAAAACTAGTTCAAACCGAGCTTTCCGCGCAAAGTCGACAAGTCTTCAGCCAGGGTGTTGACCGGGCCGACGAGGGCTTTACGGTCGGCGTCCTTCACCTTGTCATAGGTCTCGAAACCGCCATCCTTGGTCTTGTACCTGGCCAGGACCTTGTCCACGGTGGCGAAGTTCTTGTCGACCTTGGCCACGAACGCCGCGTCCTGCTTCTCGATCTGCGGACGGAACAGGTCGACGATTTTCTTCGCGCCGTCGATGTTGCCCTGCAAGTCATAGAGGTCAGTGTGGCTGTAGCGGTCTTCTTCACCGGAGATCTTGGTCGCCGCCACTTCTTCGAGCAGCGCAGCGGCGCCACCCACGACTTTCTCAGGCGGGAAGGTCAGGCCGGCCACACGGGTTTGCAGGTCTTTCACGTCTTTGTTCAAACCGTCAGCCAGTTCACCCAGGTCTTTGATGCTCTTTTCCGAGAACAGCGAGTATTCGAGGCGGTGGAAACCGGTGAAGTCTTCGGCTTTCACGCCTTTTTCGTGGTCGTCGACGCGAGAGTCGATGGACGCATCCAGATCACTGAATAGCTCGGCGATCGGCTCGATCGACTCGTAGTAGACGCGAGTCGGCGCGTAGAGTTTTTGCGCGGTGGCCAGGTCGCCCTTTTTCACGGCGTCGGTGAATTGCTGGGTGTGGCTGGCCAGCTCGTCCAGTTGTTCGGTCACGTAAATCTTGTAGTCCGAGACCGGCCCCACCAGGTCCAGCGGCGCTGTCGCAGCGAAGGCCGAAAGCGAAGTGTTGAGCAAGCCAAGGGTCAGCATTAACGCGAGAGGTGACTTTTTCATGGGGCGGTTCCGTGAGGGATGTGTTGGTTAGGCGGTTGCTTTTGATTGACGAGCGGGTTGTGTGGCATTGAGCAGCGAGCGACCGATGAAATCCTGTTCGCTGGTGACACCGGGCAGCGTGAAGAAGTAGCCGCCGCCCACAGGCTTGAGGTATTCCTCCAGCGGTTCGCCGTTGAGTCGGGTTTGCACGGTGATGAAGCCTTTCTCCAGGTCGGCCTGGTAGCAGATGAACAGCAGGCCCATGTCGAGCTGGCCGTTCTTGTTCACGCCGTTGGAGTAGTTGAACGGCCGGCGCAGGATCAGGTTGGCCTGGGTCGCGGCGGTGCGCGGGTTGGCCAGGCGGATGTGCGCGTCGAGCCGGGTCAGCTTGCCTGCAGGGTCTGTGCTGTAGTCCGGCACTTCGGTTTCGTGGGCACCGCCCATGGGTGCGCCAGTGCTTTTGACCCGGCCGAGAATGCTTTCCTGTTCCTGCAACGGTGTGCGGTCCCAGCGCTCGACGAAGTTGCGGATGATCCGCACGGCCTGATAGCTGCCGTTGGCGGCCCACGCCGGTTCATCGCTGCCGGGTTGCACCCAGACAATGCTGTCCATGGTCTTGGCGTCGTTGGAGTCGGGGTTGGCCGAACCGTCGCGAAAACCGAGGAAATTGCGTGCGCTCTGTGCTGGCACGCCGGGTTTCGCCGGGGCCTGGGGCGGCACGCTGCCTTCCTGTTTCCAGCGCACCAGCAGCAGGTCCGGCAGGTTTTTCACGATGTCACGCAGGGCGTGGATGTTGGTGTCGGCGGTGTTGGAGCAGAACTGGATGCTCAAGTCGCCATGGCAGCAATCGGCTTCCAGCGCGTCGTTGGGGAAGCCGACCATGCGTATCAGCCGCTTGGGCTTGGCGTTGGTCAGGCCAAATCGCTCGTCGAACAGCGATTCACCCACTGACACTGTGATGGTCAGGTTATCCGGGGTCACCACCGGACCGAGGATGCCCGAGTCCACGGGTGGCAGTTTCGGATCGACCTGGGTCACCGGACCGCCTTTCATCAGGAACTCAATCCGCTGGTTCAGGGTGCGAAACAGCCGCTCAAGGTCCTCACGGTCGCTGGCCAGCACATCGAACGACACCAGCATGCCGGACGCCGGGCGTGGCGTGACAATGCCGGTCTGGTGTTGGCCATGGAACGCGTGGCGGTCCAAGGTCTTGTCGCTGCTCGGCGCTTCGGCGACTTGCGCGGGGCTGGCGGCCATGGCCGGGCAACTGAGTGCTGAGCCTGCAAGGGCGACACCGGCGGCGCCCATGCCCATCAGTACACGGCGACGCTGGAGGTTGAATTGCTCTGGATCATTCATAGGTTGGCGTCTTCTGCTTACAGGCCGGAAAGGCCAAGGGCGGGATCGATTGCGTCGAGGGCGGCGGCCAGTGCCTTGGCCTTGTCGGCGATCTGTTTGCGCTGCCCGGCGTTGACGCTGTCGTAGCTGGCGTAACCGTCGCTGACCTTCAAACCATTGAGTTCGGCATCGAAGGCGTTGAGGGCACTGTCGATTTTCGGCAACAGCCCGGCCGCGGATTTGCTCAGCAACGGACGCAACAGGTCGACGGCTTTGAGGGCGGCATCAAGGTTGGCGGCGAAGCCGTTCAGGTCGCTATGGCTGTAACGTTCTTCCTCGCCGCTACTGGCACGGACATCGGCAATGCTGTTGAGATTGCGCACCATGATGCTCACCAGTTGCTCCGGCGGCAGTGACTGGGCCAACAGCTGTTGTTTGAGGGTGGTGACATCTGTCAGCAGGCGCTGGGCAATCGGCGCCAGGTTCGCGAGGCTGCGCTGTTGAAACAATGCGTATTCGATGCGGTGAAAGCCCACGAAGCCGGGATCCTGTTCACGTTGTTCGAAATAGTCGGCGCGGGCATTGATGGCGTTGTCCAGTTCCGCCAGGCGTTGGGCGGCAGGCGCCACACGCTGATAGGCGGCGCGGGCCGGCACATACAAGGCTTGCGCCTGGTCCAGGTCACCGGAGTCGATGGCTTGCTGCAGGGCGGTGACGGCCTTGATCAGCGCGGTGCCCTGGCTGCTCAGGTACACACGGAACTCCGACAGTGGTCCGACAAACGCGACCATCGATGGCCGGGCGCTGGCGGCGGCCTCGGAGGCCGCTGTTGGCGTGACATGCAAGGTGCCACGCGGGTTGCTCAGCAGTCCGCAAGTGATGGTGTAGTCACCGGGCAGCAGGTTGGCATTGATGACCTGGCTCAAACCGGGTGCGATGTTTTCCCGCTCTTCGATGACCAGCACGCCGTCGAGGATCTCCCATTCCACGGCCCGGTCGGAGCGGTTGACGATCCGAAAGCTGGCGCGCCCGGCCGGGACGGTGAGGGCATTGGGTTCGCAACTGTGCGGGTGGATGGTCACCACCACTTCGTCGTGGTTGGCCTGGCGTTTGGCCGCCGCCATTTTCGACGCGTAGTAGAACAGGCCGCCGGCGGCGATCATCACGATCACCGAACCGGCCAGCGCCCAGCGCAAGGCGCGGGGAGGGGAAGCCTGGATTGGGGCTTGGTTTGGCATGGGAGCCCTTACTGGCTGGAAGCGGAAGAAGGTTGCTTGGCAGGTGCGCCGGCCGGGGAGAAGAACATCACCAGCGCCACCAGCAGATAGATCAGGTACGCACCCAGGGTGCTGACGGTCGGCGCATCCTGGTAACCGAACATGCCGGCCAGCACCGAGCCCAGCGGGCCGTCCATCGGCAGGGTTGTGCTGAAGTCGAACAGCACGGTTTGCAGGTGATTCCAGAGCCCGGCTTCGTGCAGTGCCTGCACCGAGTTGGCGAGGATGCCGGCTGCCACCACCAGGATGAACAGGCCGGTCCAGCGAAAGAACGCCGCGAGGTTCAGGCGCATGCTGCCGCTGTAGATCAGGAAACCGATGACGATGGCCAGGACCAAACCGAGCAGGGCGCCGATCGGTGCTGCCGGGCCTTCGCTTTGCTGGAATACCGCGAGCAGGAAAAACACTGTTTCCAGGCCTTCGCGGGCCACGGCGAAAAACACCATGGCGATCAGTGCGATCACCTGGTGTCCGGAACCGGTCAATGCGTGGTCAAGGGACTGGTGCAATGAATGCTTGATCGAACGCGCTACCTTGCGCATCCAGAACACCATGGAGCTGAGAATGCCGACGGCGACCAGTCCAACAATGCCCTCAAATAGCTCCTGTTGTTTCTGCGGAAACTCGGCACTGACCAGTTCCAGACCACCGCCTACCAGCAGGGCGAGCGTGATAGCAAGAAACACCCCGATCCACATCGCCGGCAGCCATTGGCCGCGACCGGTCTGTTTGAGGTAACTGGCGATAATGCCAACGATCAGCGCGGCCTCGACACCTTCGCGCAGCATGATCAGGAAAGGAACAAGCATTCAGCGGCGTCTCGAATTTAGATAGGGAGCTAATTTGTAACATAATGACACTCATTCCCATATGGCATTGATTGACAATTACCTGAACCTAAGCTGAACGGTCCTGAAGATCACGCTTTACCCGGTAGGAGCTGGCTTGCCAGCGATGGCGGCCTGATTGCCGACTATTTTCCATGAGGTGTACATATCCATTGCTGCCCCTTACGGCGGGTCACTTGGAAAAACGGAATGCCGCCCAACCCCAAGTAACCAAGGGCTCTTGCCCGTTTCGTTCGGCCTCTCGAGGGGGCAAGAAGATCAAAAACCAAAGCCAAAGCGAGGCGGCCTACCGGCCGGCCTGATCGCGGAATTTGTTCGCCTGTGAAGAACCTGGTCGGCTGGTCGGCCGTCATCGCTGGCAAGCCAGCTCCTACAGGGGTTGATTGCCCACAGGAACAGCGCCAGGTGGGTGGTTTCAGCTAATATGCCCCCCACTCGAACAAGAACAGGCCTTGCCGCGATCCATGTCGGAAAAAGACACCATCTCCGCACAACTGCTGCGTGAAGCACTGCTGCAAAGTTGCGCCCCGGGAGCCGCCACCGAAGAGGTGTTGCTCAAGCTCGGTATCGACCCGCGGTTGCTGGACAGCAGCTTTGCCCGCCTGCCGGCCACGACCTATGCGAAGTGCTGGCGGCTGTTGGCGCGTCGCGGGGATGACGAGTTTTTTGGCATGGACCCGCGCAAGCTAAAGTCCGGCAGTTTTGCCTTTCTGTGTCGTACGGCCATGCTCCAGCCCAACGTCGCGGCGGGACTGACCTGCGGCCTGGACTTTCTGTCGTTGATGCTTGAGCGCCTGCCGGCGCAGCTGGTGCGTCAGCAAAGCCTGGCGGAAATCGTCTTGTTGGAGGACGACAACGATCCACGCCGGGCCTTCACCTATTTCACCTACTGGATGATCGTCCACGGCGTTGCCTGTTGGCTGGCAGGACGGCGGATTCCGATTCTGGCCATCGAACTGCGCTGCGCGAAGCCGGAGTTCTGCGATGACTATCAGGTGATGTTTTCCGAGAACCTGCGTTTCGAGCGTCCGCGCACGCGGATGATTTTCTCCGCCGATTACCTCGATTTGCCGATCAAGCGCAGCCCCGAGGAGCTCAAGCGATTCCTGGCCCATGCGCCGGCGAACATTCTGGTGAAATACCGCGACCCCGAGAGCCTGGCCAGCCGCATCAAACACGACCTGCGTCACCTGCCGGCCGAACACTGGCCGGAAACCGAAGCCCTGGCGCAACGCCTGTGCATGTCGGCGTCAACCTTGCGCCGCCGACTGGCCGAAGAAGGGCAAACCTATCAAGGCCTCAAGGACGGTGTGCGCAAGGAACTGGCGATTGTCTGGCTGGCCGAACCCGCGATCAGCTTCAGTGAAATCGCCATGCGGCTGGGGTTCGCTGACGTCAGTTCGTTCTACAAGGCGTTTCGCAAATGGTCGGGGTCGAATCCGGGACATTACCGCAGCCTGATTCTCAATGACACCGAGTAGGTTCAGCGGCGTGATAACCATTCTTCACGGGTGATCTCCCAGGTTTCCTTCGGGAAAACCCCACCGACAAACCGTCCTTCATCCGTGCGAACCAGGCGCATGCCCGTCCGTTGCGAAAGCTTGCGCGAGCCAACGTTCGCTGCCGCTTTCGGCACACGCAGCACGGTGCGGCCCAGAGTGGTGAACCAGTACTCGGTGACCACGGCGCTGGCTTCATTGATCAGTCCACGGCCCTGCCACTGCAGGCCGAGCCAGAAACCGCGGTTGTTGTCCTGTTCGTTCATCAGGCTGATGTTGCCGATCAACTGTTCCGGCGCCGATTTCAGGCGGATCGACCAGTGCCATTCCTCGCCACGGGCGATAGCGGGCAGGGCATTGTCACGCAGGTAGACCTGCGCACCATCGGCCGGATAAGGCCAGGGCACCAGGGCGTTGAGGTAGCGCACCACTTCCCAGTGCGGGAAATGTTGCTGGATGGCATCGGCGTCGGCCAGTTCCAGCGGGCGCAGGATCAGGCGCTCGGTGTAGAGCGTGGGGGTGGCTTCCATGGCGGGTGTTGCTCCATCAGTCAGGTGTCAACGGCTGCCAGTGATCGGTCCCGGCAGATTGAGCGTGCCACTGTCCACAAAACGCATCGTGTTGAACACCCCACCCGAGAGTTTGCCGCGCAGGATATAGGGCATGTTGTTCAGCGTTTTCATCTGGCTGATGCCATAGGTCTGGCGGATCACCGAAAACGCCGAAACGCTGACTGGCACGCTCACGACGACGTCGGAAAAGCGCCCGATCGAGCCCCTTTCATCGGTGACACCAGAGGCGAACGGCTGGCCGTTGATGTCCAGATCCAACGCAACCCCGCTGTAGGTGAGGACGTTGTCATTGGGGTTCTGCACGCGGATTCTCACGGCAAAGCGTACTTCCATGCCCTCGCCTTGCAGGGGCTCGACGCCCACGACGTTGATTTTCAACGGATCTCGGTTGGGCAGGGAGGAACAGGCGCTCAGGCAGAGCAGGAGGGAAATCAGGACCGCGTGGACGCTGCGCATGGACGTGCTCTCATCTGAAAAAGGGCTGAGCCGCCAGCGGCTCAGCCCTTGAGCCCGTCTAGCGGTTTGACGGTGCGACCACCGCAGCCTTTGCGGACTCATCCCTGGCGGTCACATCGGGGTTCTGCATCACCTGAAGCACGGAGGCCTCCGGATCGAATTCGTCTTCTTCCAGCTCGATGAATTCCTCGGGCAGGAAGATATTAAGAACGATAGCGCACAGCGCGCCGACGGTGATGGGCGATTCGAAAATGTTGTGCAGGGCCTTGGGCAGTTCACGCAGTACTTCCGGAACGGCGGCCACGCCCAGGCCCATGCCGAGGGAAATCGCCACGATCAGCATGTTGCGCCGGTGCAGGCCAGCCTCGGCGAGAATCTTGATCCCGGCCACGGCGACGGTGCCGAACATCACCAGTTCCGCGCCACCGAGCACCGGTTTTGGCATCAGTTGCAGTACCGCGCCGATCATCGGGAACAGGCCCAGCACCACCAGCAATCCGGCGATGAAAAATGCCACGTAGCGACTGGCCACGCCCGTGAGCTGAATCACCCCGTTGTTCTGGGCGAAGGTCACCATCGGCATGCTGTTGAACACCGCTGCCATGGCCGAGTTGAGGCCATCGGCGAGCAGACCGGACTTGATCCGGCGGATGTACACCGGGCCTTTGACCGGTTGCCGGGAGATCATCGAGTTGGCCGTGAGGTCACCGGCGGCTTCCAGCGGCGAAACGAGGAAGATCACAGCCACCGGAATGAATGCCACCCAATCGAAGGAGAACCCGTACTTGAACGGCACCGGTACGCTCATCAGCGGGACTTCGGGCAGGCTGCCGAAATCCACCTGGCCCATGAGCCATGCCACCACGTAGCCCAGGGTCAGGCCGATGACAATCGCCCCCAGGCGCAGAAACGGCACGTCGACCCGGTTCAACACCACGATGGTTCCCAGTACCAGCGCCGCCAGGGCCAGGTGACTGGCAGCCCCCAGGTCCGGGGCGCCGAAGCCTCCGGCAATGTCGGTCATGGCGACCTTGATCAGCGACAACCCCATCAGTGTGATGATCGTTCCGGTCACCACCGGGGTGATCAGCATGCGCAGTTTGCCGATGAACTGGCTCAACACCACTTCGATGAACGCGGCAAAAAAACACACGCCGAAGATGGTCGAGAGAATTTCGTCGGTGCCGCCCCCCCGGGCCTTGACCATGAAACCGGCGCTGAGAATGACGCTGATGAACGAGAAACTGGTGCCTTGCAGGCACAACAGGCCGGAGCCCACCGGGCCAAAACGCCGCGCTTGCACGAAGGTGCCCAGGCCGGAGACGAACAGCGCCATGCTGATCAAGTAAGGAATTTCGCTTTGCAGGCCCAGCGCGCTGCCCATGATCAGCGTCGGGGTGATGATGCCGACAAAACTCGCCAGCACATGTTGCAGGGCCGCGAAGACGGTGGCGGTCAGGTGCGGGCGGTCGTTGAGGCCATAGATCAGGTCATTGTTGCGTGGCGCGAGGGATTTTTCGGAGGCGGTCATGTCGGTTTGCGTGCCAGAAGGCGGGCCGGGTCAGAAAATGGAGGCGCAGGATGCCAGAACCGCCCGGGCGCGGCAAAAAATCCTCTAAAACAGTGGTTTACAGTCGTGGAGCGAACACTTCGCCGACACTGCGGCGTTTGGCGTGCAATTGGCTGGCCTGGATCAACTGTTCAAGGTCCTCGGGCGTGACGTCATAGAACGCCTCCATGTCAGCCAGCGCCAGCTTCAGGTCATCGGCGGTGATGGCCTGACTGTCGACCGGCGGGTGATCGGCAGGAATCCGGGCCACCGGCTCGCTGGCACTCTTGGGGTAACGAACGCGGGTCAGGTTGTTGTAGGCCAGGGCGCAGAGCAGCATCGTCGCCGCGCTGAGCATCACCGGTTCAATGGCTCTCCAGTCCAGGGCAATGGTTGCCGGATCCGCCAGCACCAGGGTCAGGGCCAATGCACCGGCCGGTGGATGCAGGCACCGCAGCCAGCACATCAGGATCAACGCCATGCCCGCCGCCAGGCAAGCGCTACCGAGGGTTCGGCCCAATACATGGGCCACCAGCAAGGCGATCACCCCGGCGCTCAAGTAACCGCCGAGAATCGACCAGGGTTGGGCGAGCGCACCCGAAGACACGGCAAACAACAACACCGCCGATGCCCCCAGCGGACCGATCAGGTGCTGGGCCACCTCAATGCCAAACACCTGGCTACAGAGCCACACGCTGAGCAGCGTCCCCAGGGCCATGCCGATGGCGGCGCGGCTCCATTCGGTGGGGCGGGTATTGATGGCGGCGGGCAACCAGCGAGCAAGCATTCTAAAAAAACTCCAGCGCGGAAAAAACGAGTCAAAAAAAGGGCTTAGCTGGGAAACCCAGAAAGCCCTTGAAGGTGTTCCAACTGTTGGGGGAGGAACGCAGACAGTGTGCCGGTCAATTAAGACGCTGACAAATTCATATTAATGAGCTTTTAGTGCATTAATGTTGATGTAAACCCGATCCACGTCCACTCATGAAGCACAGTATTCCGCCCAAGCCAGCGAGCGCACTCAAGGCATAAAACATCGTCGGTGCGGGTGTGTGCATCAGTAAAAAGCCGCTGATCACCGGGCTCAGGGCGCCACCCAGCGCGGCAAGGTTCTGTGCGCCGTAGTAACTGCCGCGCAGTTCTTCGGGGGCCAGTGTATCGACGAACAGGAACTCGGCCGGGTAAATGATTATTTCACCGAGGGTGAAGATAAACATCGCCACGCACCAGCTCACCAGGCTATCGGCCAGGCTGAAGCCAATCAGGCCAAGGATGAACAGGCCTGTGCCGGCCACAATCCACTGACGCAGTTGCTCGCGTTTGAGAAAGCGTCCGACCTGATATTGCAGAAGGATCACGCTGATGGCATTGCAGGCCAGCAGGGCGGCCATGACATCCATGGTGTGTTTGGAATCACTGGTCACCAGCAAATACTGCGACAGGTAAAACGTGAAGCGTCCGTGCACCACGGTACTGAGCAGGCAACCGGCGGTGAACATGATCAGGGTGCGATCATTTTTCAGGGTGATCAGGGTTTTGAGAAAGCTCTGCGTCTGACCGGCGACAGAGGCACGCGCCGGATCCTTCGCGATCCCGGTCATCAGGAAAATACTGAAAAAAGCGATGGCCGCAGCTAACAGGAACGGCGCGCTGGTAAACAGGCCTGCAATCACTACGCCAAGCATCGGCCCGACAGCGTAGCCAATGTTGGTCAGGGTATAGCTCAAGGAAAACGCCTTGGCGCGCTGACCCATGGGCAGGTTTTCACTGAGAATCGCTTTGGAACCAATCAGGAACAGCGCCGACGCGGTTTCAGTGACGATCAGGGTCATCGTGGTCAGGTAAAGGTTTTCGGCGAATGTCAGCAGCACCAGGCCGATGGCACTGGAGAGCATGGCGAGGATCAGCAGCCGGCGTTTTTCGAAGCGATCAATGATATAGCCGCCATACAGGGAGAGCAGGGTGGCGACGAACACCGCAATGCCGAGCAGCAGGCCAACGTCCTGCTGGTTGAGGCCAAGCTTGTCGCTGACGAACAAGGTGAGTAAAGGGCTGGTGATGGCGCGGCTGACGACGATGGTCAGTGAGCAGATCAGCAGGCGGCGGATGAGGGGGGAGTAGGTGGTCACGGCGTGAATGTCCTTATTCGATCAGGCCGGCATCAGCCCGACCGTGAGCGCTACTCTAGCAGCCGGACACTCGGTCGTTGCTACGGGATTTACTTCAGGTGCAGCAGCACGAAATCATTCTTGTCGAACCGCCCGCTCAGCACTGGCGGTAATGCACCAACAGTCGTGCCTTGTAATGCCTTGTAGGCGTTCAGGTCCATCATCAGCCACGCCGGGCCTTTCAGGGTTTCGAGTTCCGGTGGGGAGTCGGTGAAAACCGGGTGCAGGTCCTGTGGGATGTTGACCATGAACTTGATGGCCTTGGCGTCTTTGCCCATCCCGTGCATGACCAGCGGGGCCGGGTCGTTTTGCACGAGCTCAAACGACTCGTGGCTGAAGGTCCGGGTGTCGTAGAGCTGTCGCTGGACGGGTTCGAATTGCAGGATATAGAACGACCAAAGTGCCAGAACCGCGCAGATAGCCAGTGCCTGCGCGCGCCAGCGGGACCGTTTGAGGACGGCCACGGCGACCACTTGCAGCAAGCCGAGAATGATGAACAAAGAGGTGAGGTGAGCCACTTCTTCGGGAAATTTTTGCCGTATGACCAGCAATGCCACGATCAGCAGGCTCGGGATCAGCAACCACAGTCCCTGCATCAACCCCCGCAGCCAGGCAAACAATCGGTCTTGAGTGGCATAAAACGGATACGCCGCCACGATCGCCGCCATGGGCAACATCGGCAGCAGGTATCGGGCCTTTTTCGCCTGGGGGACGGAAAGGCCGACCATCACGATCAACCCGGCTGCTACGCAGTACTGCAATAGGCGCGAGGCCGGCCCGGCTTCCCGCGGACCGGATAACGCAACAGCCCCAAGCGCCAGCACTGCCAACGGCCAGGCCAGCGCGTAATTGCCCATAGAACTGGTGAAGTAATACAACACACCGCTGCTGCCTTCACTACCGTCCATGCGCCCCATGAACTGCATGCGAATCACGTCTTGCAAGAAGGCCGGGCCGCCGCTGACGTCCGCCAGCCACAACAACAGCCCGACGCACACCGCCAACAGTAGGGATGCCAGTAATCCGAAGATCAGCAACCGCCGCCATTGGCGATTGAGCAGGAAATAGCTGCAGAGCATTCCCGTAGGAATCACCAGGCCAATGGGTCCACGAATCCAGAAGCCCAGCATCAGCAAGGCAAAGATCAACACCCAGCGGCGCGGTGCCGCGAAGTGATCGGCGGCATAGCCCAGGTAGAACACGCCGAAGGCAACGGCCGCGAGCATCAGGTCGAGGGAAACGGCGCGGGTTTCAGTGATGAAGGTGTTGGTCAACAGCAGCAAGGCGATGCTCAGCAGCGCCCAACGTGTGGAGTAGGGTGCCAGCAGGCGGTACATCAAGGTGACGATAATGGCGGCGGCAAAGGCGCTCGGCAGCCACGCGCTCAGGCTGGTGACTTGGTCGAAGGGCAGTGAGAGCAGCCAGATGAATAGTGTTGGAAGTCCTGAATAGTCTGCGTAGGGCTGGCCATAGGTCGTCGGAAAAAACGACGGGCCGTTGCGCAGCATCTCTTGGGCGAACAGCACGAAGCGTGAATCGAAGCCGATGGCCGCTTGCTGATACATCCCGGCGCAGAACAACAGCAGCGCCAACAGACCCAGCGCGAGGGACTGTCGGCGGATTTCGGGGGGCATGAGGTTCAGGCGACCACGGCTTCGGTTAACCATTGCTGGTGGGGCATCGGCAATTTGCGCGATTCGCCACGGCCGATCGGGAAGTAGGTGAAACCGATACGTGCCAGGCGGTCCGAGTCGTACAGGTTGCGGCCATCGAAGATCACCGGTGCGTTGAGTCGCTGGCGGATAAACTCGAAGTCCGGTGCCTTGAACTGTTGCCATTCGGTGCAGATGATCAGTGCATCGGCACCGGACAAGACTGATTCGGGCGTACCCATGAGCATCAGTTTCGACTCATCGGGATACAGCTTCTGGGTTTCCTGCATGGCTTCGGGATCGAATGCGCGGACATTCGCCCCGGCGGCCCACAGCGATTCCAGCAACACCCGGCTCGGTGCATCGCGCATGTCGTCGGTGTTTGGCTTGAACGCCAGGCCCCACAAGGCAAAGGTCTTGCCACTCAAGTCGCCTTTGTAGAACGCGTTGATGCGTTCGAATAACTTGTGTTTCTGTCGCTCGTTGATGGCTTCCACCGCTTGCAGCAGGTCGCTGGAGCAATGGGCCTCTTCGGCGCTGTGGATCAGGGCGCGCATGTCCTTGGGGAAGCATGAGCCACCGTAGCCGCAACCGGGGTAGATAAAGTGGTAGCCGATACGTGAGTCGGCGCCGATGCCCAGGCGTACCGATTCGATGTCGGCACCCAGGTGTTCGGCCAGTTCGGCGATCTGGTTGATGAAGCTGATCTTGGTCGCCAGCATGCAGTTGGCGGCGTATTTGGTCAGCTCGGCGCTGCGCAGGTCCATGAACATGATGCGCTCGTGGTTGCGGTTGAAGGGCGAGTACAGCTCACGCATCACCTCGCGCACTTCTTCGCGCTCGCAACCGACGACGATACGGTCCGGGCGTCGACAGTCGGCCACGGCCGAACCTTCTTTCAAGAATTCCGGGTTGGAGACGATATCGAACTGCAACAAGCGCCCGGCACTGAGCAGGCATTTGTCGATGTGTGCACGCAAAGCGTCGCCAGTGCCGACCGGGACGGTGGATTTCTCCACCAGGATCGCCGGCTGTTCACGATGCCGTGCTACCGCTTCGCCCACCGACATCACGTAACGCAAGTCCGCCGAGCCGTCGTCCCGAGACGGTGTACCGACCGCGATGAACAGCACCTGACCGTGCTGGACCGCAAATTTTTCGTCGTTGGTGAATTGCAACCGTTTGGCGTCAAGACCCTCGCGTACCAGGCTGGCGAGTCCGGGTTCGAAAATACTGACGTGGCCCTGCTGGAGCAGTTCTACTTTTTTCTCGTCAACGTCCATGCAAACCACGTCGTGGCCGACTTCCGCCAATACCGCTGCCTGCACCAGGCCAACATAACCGCTACCAAACACACTGATTTTCATGGGGCACTCCTTTGTTCGGGCGCACGAGCAGGTCGAGAATTGATGATGATCACGCCGAGGATGACCAATGCCACGCCAAGGCTTTTTGTCAGGCTGAACGATTCGTTGAACAGCGGCAGGCTGGCGGCCAGCAGATACACCAGCGCGTAGCTGATGCTCAGCAACGAGTAGGCCCGGCCTAGGGGCAGGTCCCGCAGGGCGGCGAGCCAGCAGAACATCGACAGGGCATAGGCGAAGACGGCCACGAGCACCACGGCAACGGCGCTCAGGTTGATCTGCGCGCTGAGCCATTGTTCGGGTTGTGGCAGGTGACTCATGCTCCAGCGCATGCCCAACTGGGCGGCGCTGACCAGCAATACGCTGCCCAGTGCGAAGGTAATACCGCGAGTCGGGTTCATGCGTGTTGCCCCAGCAATGCCACGCCGCCGATCACCAGTGCCACACCCAGCCAGTGGCGGCGGTCGATGGTTTCGTGGAACACGAAACGCGCAACCAGGGTGATCAGCACGAAATTCAGGCTCAGCATCGGATAGGCAATTCCGACTTCCAGGCGTTGCAGCACCAGCAGCCACACCAGCAGGCCCAGCCCCAAAGAGGCCAGGGCCAGCCAAAGCCAGGGCGAGCGCAGTTTGTCCGTCCACCCGGAAGATTTGCTGCGCCAGCTTTCCACTGCATATTTCTGGGCGATCTGGCCCAGGCAGGTCAGCAGGCAGGCGACCAGTAGCAATAGCAGGCTCATGGTGTCGCCTGAGGAATAATCAAAATCACCAGATTGCCTTGTTCATACCGCTTGCCCTCTTTGGGCAATTGTTCAAGTTCGCGCAACTCTTCTTCGCCCTTGACCCGCATGACCACACCCACCGAGCCTTGCTGGCGGGCATCGTTCATCCACTGTTGCACCTGATCGGGGTCGACGCGCTGTTTAAGCGAGTCAGGATAGGCAAGGCCATATTTCAATTCGCCTATCGTGTTGAAAAAAGCCACTTCTGGCTGTTTCACCCGCCAGGACAACGCCGACGCGGCCCCCAGATCGTTGCTCAACAATTTGGCACTCTGGCCGAGCTCCTGGGCGTGATCGAGGATGAACTGGTCAGGCGTTTTATTGGCGACGACGGAATTGGGCAGTCCGGCCGGTAGCACGCCGACGAACAGCAGGCTGCCGAAAGCTGGGGCAGCCCAGCATTGCAGCGGACGGAAGGCTTGTAGCAGGTTGGCCATGATCCAGCCGATCAAGCCGATGAACACCAACACCAGGTTGTGCAGTTCATGATTGTAAATCGGCTTTTTCAGTTGCAGATAAACCAGGGCCAGCAGGGTGATCACACCCAGCACCAGGTTCAACAGGCCGTTGATGCCCAAGACGCGACCTTGTTCCAGCTTCAATCGGTCAGCCAGTGCATGGCCGAGCAACAATGCCAGAGGCAGCAGGCACGGCAGGATGTAGGCCGGCAACTTGCCCTTGCTCAGACTGAAGAAGAACAACGGCATCCACAGCCACAGCAGCAGGAAGGCGATATTGGACTGGCGCCGGGTTTGCCATGCCTGTTTCAGCGCTGGTGGCAGCAATGCAGCCCAAGGCATGCTGAATGCCACCAGCAACGGCAGGTAGTACCACCATGGTGCGTCATGCTGGGCATCGTCCCCGGCAAAACGGCGGATATGTTCGTGCCAGAAGAAGAACCGCCAGTAGTCCGGCTCCTGGGCGTGCACGGCCAGCGCCCATGGCAGGCTGACGGCAATGGCGACCACGACCGCCACGGGACCGTAGACCAGCAGTTCACGCCAGCGTTTTTGCCAGATCATCCAGGGCAGGGCGATCAGCACCGGCAGCAACCAGGCCAGGAAGCCCTTGGTCATGAAGCCCATGCCGCAGGCCAGGCCCAGCCCCGCCCACGCGATCAGGCGTTGAACGCGTCCGACGCTGTCCAGCGCAAACCACAAGGCAACCAGGCTCAGATTCACCCAGAAGGTGAATTGCGGATCGAGGTTGGCATACCCCGCCATGGCGGCAACGACCGAGAAACTCATGTACAGCAATGCGCAGGCAAAACTCTTGCGCGGTTCGTTCCACATCCGGCGGGCGACCAGGTAGCACAGCAGCACGCTCAAGCCGGTGCTCAGTGCCGAGGCGAAGCGCACCCCAAAGAGGTTCTGGCCAAACAGCGCCTGACCGATGGCAATCATCCAATAGCCGGCCGCGGGTTTTTCGAAATAGCGCACGTCCATGAAATGCGGCGATACCCAGTTACCGCTCAGGAGCATGCCCTGGCTGATCTGGGCGTAGCGGGTTTCGTCAGGAATCCATAAGCCATGACTGCCCATTGGCAGCAGGTAGGCCAGCGCCACCATGGCCAGCAATAACGGCAAAGCCCAGCGTTTGCTCATGCGCCTTGCACTCCCAGCCAGCCTTCGCGACCGTCGAGCGCACCGCGTACCACGCGGCCAATCGGCAAACTGTCAGGGGCCTCGGGCAACAAGTCGCCCAAGGGTTGAAAACGGATGTCGCGCTGAAGTGCATCGGTCAGCAGTTGACGGAAATCGTTGGCCATCAGAATCCCTTCTACCTCGGCATGGATCGTGTAGACATTGAGTTTTCCCGGGGTGAACCGGTCCAGGATGAAGCTGTTGAAATCCTTGGCGGCAACGGTCGGCCCGACCACTTCGTCGAAGGTCGGCAGGTCCACCGGGATTTGTGTTGCACCCAGGCGACCATCGGCCAATCGCGGCTGGAACAGGCTCTGGCCACGACAATCGCTGTTGTAGCGAAAGCCGAACCCCTGCTTGGCTTCGATCACACGCTCGTCGGCACGCCAGCCGGCGGACGCCGAACAGGTGATCTTTTCGCCGAGAATGTCGCTGAGGGTGTCCACGCCACGGCGTATCTGTTCGACCAGTTGCGCGTCGCTCCAGCGCCCCGCATTGGCTTGCCAGCCGTGATGATCCCAGGCGTGCAGGCCAACTTCATGCCCGGCATCCCGGGCCTGGCGCATCAAGTGCCCCAGGTCGCGGCCGATCGGTTTTCCAGGCCATGCGGTGCCGGCCAGCAGAATGTCCCAGCCATATAGGCCGGCTGCGTTGGAACGGAGCATTTTCCAGAGAAACTGTGGACGGATGAGGCGCCACAAGTGGCGCCCCATGTTGTCCGGCCCGACACTGAAGAAGAACGTTGCCTTGACCTGGGCTTCATCAAGGATTTCCAGCAAACGCGGCACCCCCTCACGGGTGCCCCGGTAGGTGTCGACATCGATCCGAAGGCCTGCCTGCATCAACGCTTGTCCGCGATTTCGAGCATGGCTTCACGCAAGAAGAAGTCCAGGGTGTTGCCGATGGTTTCGCTCATCTCAACGGTCGGCGTCCAGTCCAGCAGGCGCTTGGCGTTGGCAATGCTTGGCTTGCGGTGCGACACGTCCTGGTAACCCGTACCGTAGAACGCCTTGCTTTCGATGTCGCGGAAACCGGCGAATGGAGGGAAGTTGGCGCGCAACGGGTGAGCTTCGAACTGACGCAGCAGTTCTTCGCCCAACTGACGGATGCTGGCCTCGTTGTCCGGGTTGCCGATGTTGATGATTTGGCCGTTGCAGACATCGTTGTCGTTGTCGATGATCCGGGCCAGGGCTTCCACGCCGTCGGCGATGTCGGTGAAGCAGCGTTTTTGCTCGCCACCGTCGAACAGGCGAATTGGCGTACCTTCCACCAGGTTCAGGATCAACTGGGTAATCGCCCGGGAGCTGCCGATACGGGCCGAATCCAGGCGATCCAGGCGTGGTCCCATCCAGTTGAATGGACGGAACAGAGTGAAGTTCAGGCCTTTCTGGCCATAAGCCCAGATGACGCGGTCCAGCAGTTGCTTGGAGACCGAGTAGATCCAGCGCTGTTTGTTGATAGGACCGACCACCAGGTTGGAGCTGTCTTCGTCGAAGTTGTTGTCCTGGCACATGCCATAGACTTCCGACGTCGACGGGAAGATCACGCGCTTGTTGTATTTGACGCAGTAGCGAACCAGTTTCAGGTTCTCTTCGAAGTCCAGTTCGAATACACGCAGTGGGTTACGGGTGTATTCGATTGGCGTCGCGATAGCCACCAGCGGCAGCACCACGTCGCACTTCTTGATGTGGTACTCGATCCACTCGGAATGGATGCTGATATCGCCTTCGACGAAGTGGAAGTTCGGGTGGTTGCGCAGGCGCTCGATCGCGTCCGAACCGATATCCAGGCCGTAGACTTCGTAACGGTCGTCGCGCAGCAGGCGCTCGGACAAGTGATTGCCGATGAAGCCATTGACGCCAAGGATCAGCACGCGGGTGCGACGCGGGGCACGACCGGATTCGGCGCCGCGCAGCACGGAACCGTCCACCAGGCCCAGTTCGTTGGCCAGTTGCGGACCGCTCAGGTAGAGACCATTGTCGTTACGTTGGCCGGCGTTGATGATCAGTGAGTCTTGACCGCAGGCGATGCGCAGCGGGTTGACGCTGATGACACGGCCCGGCGCCAGGCCTTCGTTGCCCTTGGCGACTTCAGCGCTCCAGACAATCAGCTTGTGCTCGCCCACGGCGCAGAAGGCGCCCGGGTACGGCTGGGTCACGGCGCGGACCAGGTTGAACAGTTCTTCGGCCGGTCTGGCCCAGACCAGTTTGCCGTCAGCCGGGGTGCGACGACCGAACACGGTGGCTTTGGATTCGTCCTGTGGTGTTTCGCTGATTTTGCCTTGTAGCAGCGCTGGCAAGGTGTCACGCAGCAGGTCAGAGGCTGTCGTGCGCAATTTGCCATGCAGGCTCAGCGCTGTGTCGCTGCGCTCGATCGCGACCTTTTGCTGGGCGACGATGGCGCCCGCATCGGCGCGCTTGACCATGCGGTGCAGGGTCACGCCGGTTTCCGTTTCGCCGTTGACCAGCACCCAGTTGGCCGGTGCGCGACCACGGTAGCGCGGCAACAACGAACCGTGCAGGTTGAACGCGCCTTTGCGCGCCGTGGCCAGCAGCGCTTCGCTCAGCAGGTTGCGGTAGTAGAAGGAGAAGATGTAGTCGGGATCGAGTTTGGCGATGCGCTCGATCCACAGCGGATGGTTGGCATCTTCCGGTGCATGCACGGCAATGCCGTGGCGGGCGCATAGCTGTGCGACGGAACCGTAGAACGCGTTCTCCTTCGGATCGTCGGCGTGGGTGAACACCGCAGTGATCTCAAAACCGGAGGTGAGCAGGGATTCGATGCCGGCACAGCCAATATCGTGGTAGGCGAAGACAACAGCTTTTGCGCTCATGAAGGAACCTGATCTGAAGACGTGGAAGAAAGGCCGTCGACGGTGACAACGGAAGGAGGGGACGCGGGCTGGCTGCGCAGCACCTTTTCAATGAAGAAGCGCGGGCGTGCGCGCACGTCGCTGTACATGCGGCCCAGGTATTCACCCAGCAGGCCCATGCCGATGAATTGGCCACCAGTAAAGACGAACAGCACGGCGAACAATACGAACGTGCCACCACCGGCCCAGCCGGCGCCGAACACCAGGCGCAACAGGATCAGCGCGATGGCGAACAGCATGCCCAGTGCCGCCATGCCGACGCCGACGATGCTCAGCAGTCGCAGTGGCGTGGTAGTCATGCAGGTGACCAGGTCGAACATCAGGTTGATCAGGCGCATCGGGCTGTACTTGGAGTCGCCGTGTTCACGCTCGGCGTGGGTCACGATGATTTCCGTGGTGTGGCGGGCAAAGCTGTTGGCCAGGATCGGAATGAAGGTACTGCGTTCACGGCAGGCGAGCATGGCATCGACGATGGTGCGTCGGTAGGCGCGCAGCATGCAGCCGTAGTCGCTCATGGCTACTCCGGTAGAGCGTTGCACGGCGAGGTTGATCAGCTTCGAAGGCCAGCGGCGCAAGGCCGAGTCCTGGCGATTGTTGCGCACAGTCGCGACGACGTCATAGCCCCGTTCAGCCTGCTCAACCAACCGAGGGATTTCTTCCGGCGGGTTTTGCAGGTCGGCATCGAGGGTGATGACGACATCGCCCTTGCACTGTTCGAAACCGGCCATGATCGCTGCGTGCTGGCCATAGTTGCGGTTGAGGATCACCGCCACCACCGGGCTGCCTTCGCGGGAGGCGGCGTCTTCCAGGATCTGCGCGGAGTCATCACGGCTGCCGTCGTCGACCAGCACGATTTCGTAGGCATGGTGCAACTGCTGACAAGCGGCTTCGGTGCGCCTGAGCAATTCAGGCAGGCTTTCCTGTTCGTTGTAGACCGGAATGACGATCGAAACGAAGTTGATTGGGTAGGGTCTCAAAGGCTTTTGTCCATGCAGTTTTCAATGGCGCCGACGACGCGCTCGACATCATCGGTGGTCATGTCGGGGAATAACGGGATCGAACACAGGCGCGCCGAATTCCATTCGGTGTTGGGCAGGTGCAGGTTGGGGTAACGTTGGCGATAGTAGGTGTGCAGGTGTGTGGCGATGAAGTGAATACCGGTGCCGACATTCTGCTCCTGAAGGGCTTTCATGAACGCTTCGCGATCCAGCCCGCACTGCTCGGCGTCGATGCGCAGGATGAACAGATGCCAGGCATGTTGTTGCGAATAAGCGGGGATGGCCAGCGGTTGTACCGGCAAGCCTTCCAGACGCTGCAAGTAGGTCTGGGCCAGTTGAGTGCGCCTGGCGTTGATCTCGTCCAGGCGCTCCAGCTGCACCAGGGCGATGGCCGCGTTGATGTCGGCCAGGTTGTACTTGAAGCCGGGCTCGACCACCTGGGCCTGGGGCTTGCGGCCGTGGGTCAGGCGATCATAGGCATCCACCCCCAGCCCGTGAAACTTGAGCATGCGCACCCGCGAAGCCAGGGTTTCATCGTCGCTGACGAACATGGCGCCTTCGGCGCAGGTCATGTTCTTGATCGCGTGGAACGAGAATATCGCCGTGCCCCTGGAGCCGACGTGCCGACCTTTGTAAAGAGTACCTGCGGCGTGTGCGGCGTCTTCGATCACGGCAATGCCGTGTTTGTCGGCCAGGGCGTAGAGTGGATCGAGATCGAATGCGGCACCGGCGTAATGCACCGGGATGATGGCTTTGGTGCGCGGCGTGATTGCAGCTTCGATAGTGGCCACGTCGGTCATCAACGTGTTGCGGTCAACGTCGACGAACACCGGCGTGGCACCCAGCAGGGTGATCATGTTGGCGGTGGACACCCAGGTCTGCGACGGCGTAATGACTTCATCGCCGGGACCGATGCCCAATGCCAGCAGGGTGATATGCATTGCGCCGGTGGCCGAGGAAAGTGCTACGGCATGTCGGCAACCGACGTAGTTGGCAAAGTGTTCTTCCAGTGCCTGGTTCTTCGGCCCGGTAGTGATCCACCCGGACCGCAATACTTGCTCTACGGCAGCGATTTCTTCGTCACCGATACTGGGGCGGGAAAATGGGAGAAAAGCCAGACTCATGGGCACCTCGGGGCTGTAAACGTAAATAGCCTTTGAGGCTAAAGGGATCCAGAAATCAGCTTAGACGCTAAATCAGAACCTACATCAAATCAAATAGTTACCGGTTAGCGGTAAAAAACTGCATCGGTTGACTTTTTTCGCCATGGGCGGCAGGTTGGACGTCCGTTCGGGTAGCTTCGACGTTATAGAAGGTTATGCCCGATTTTGTGAAAGGACCATGAAAAAACGGTTGGGAAATCGTTTATCTGAAAGCTATTAAGCTGCTGTTCAGACTTCCGACGTTTATGGTAGTTCCTAGGAAAAATCCTACGACTGTAATGTCTTTTACTTCATCGTTATTTCACTTCTTAGTTGTTTAATTGAACTGTTTTTATTCAAGGCCGTTTCGTTTGATTGACTTACCTGTAGCCGATTCACGCACACCCCTCACCAATCCGCTGACCCTGTATCTGGCGCGACTGGCGCCGTCCAGCCAACTGACCATGCGTTATGTGCTGCAGGATGCCGCTGATCGCCTGGGCTTCGAAGACCAGGATATCGAGGAGATACCCTGGCACAACCTGCGACCCGAGGACGTGATCGCGCTGGTGGCCACTTTGCGCACTGACGGCTACGCGCCGAACACCTCCTCGCTGTATGTCAACGCGGTGCGCGGGGTGATGAACGAGGCGTGGCGCATGAGCCTGATCTCTCAGGAACATCTGCTGAAGATGCGTTCGGTCAAGGGCATTGCCGGTACACGGCTGTCACAGGGGCGCAATCTCAGGCGAACGCTGATCCAGGAGCTGATGGCGGTCTGCGCTGCCGATCCGCGGCCACAAGGCCTGCGGGATGCAGCGATCATCGGGATTCTGTACGGTTCGGGGATGCGCAAGTCCGAATCGGTGAACCTGGAACTGAACCAGGTCGATTTCACCGAGCGCAGCCTGCGGGTGACCGCCAAGGGCAACAAGCAGTTGATCAAGTACGCCCCGGCCTGGGCCTTCGCCAAACTTGAAGCCTGGCTTGAATTGCGCCGTTCGTTGCTCAAGGAAGGGGAGTCGGACGACCCGTTCCTGTTCAACCGCATCCGCCGTGGCAGCCACATCACCCGTGAACGCATCACCAAACATGCGATTTACTACATCGCCCGGCAGCGGGGCGCGCAGGTCGGGGTGAAAATCATGCCCCACGACTTCCGGCGTTCATTCATTACCCGGGTGATCGAGGAGCATGACTTGTCGATTGCACAGAAACTGGCACACCACAGCAACATCCAGACCACGGCCAACTACGATGTGCGCGACGACAACGAGCGACGTCGGGCGGTGGATCGATTCGATCTGTGAACGACTACATCTCGCTCAGTACGTGGGCGTGGCCAATGGTCGAGACCTGAACCGCGCTGCCGGCCGGTGGCGCATACATGCCTGAACTGCGCACCAGCAATGATCGGCCCGGTTGCTCGCGGCTGGTCAATGACTGAAGTTCCACTGTCAGCGTGCAAGTGTTGCCGCTGAAGTCCCGATCGGTGACCACGGCCCGGCAACCACCGGCATCCGGGTCGCTGGGGAGGATGCTGGCCAATTGCAGCTGTTCGGGGCGCAGCATGATCTGCGCCGAGCTGTTGTTGCGGTGGTTGTTGACCGGGATCCGCCCGAGGTCGCAATGGGCCCAGCCGGCCTCGATGCGGGCGGGCATCACCACGGCATCCCCCAGGAACAGGGCGGTCTGTTCGTCTTCGGGATAGCGGTAAAGGTCCAGCGGGTGCCCTGACTGGACCAGGCGGCCATGGCGCATCACCGCCAACTGATCGGCGAACGACAGGGCTTCACTCTGGTCATGGGTGACCAGAATGGTGGTGACGCCCGCGTCCTCCAGCAGCCGCGCAACCATCTTGCGCATCGCGGCGCGCAATCCGGTATCGAGCGCCGAGAACGGCTCGTCCAGCAGCATCAGCCGTGGCTGCTGCGCCAGGGCTCGGGCCAGGGCCACCCGCTGTTGCTGGCCACCGGACAATTCGTGAGGCCAGCGCGCGGCCATCTTCGCGTCCAGCGCCACGCTGTCCATCAGTTCGGCGACGCGCTGGTGTTTCTCGGTGCCCTTGGTCGACAAGCCGAAGCCGATATTCGCAGCCACGGTCATGTGCGGGAACAGTGCGCCGTCCTGCGGTACGTAGCCGATCAGGCGTTGATGGGCCGGCACTTCGTGGGTGCCGTCGACCAGGGTCTGGCCATTGAGCGAAAGACGCCCGGAATCGGGGAATTCGAAGCCGGCAATCATCCGCAGCAAGGTGGTTTTACCGGAGCCGGAAGGGCCGACGATAACCGTGCGGCTGCCGCTGGGCACCGACAGGCTGACGTTGTCCAGGGCGCAATGGGCGCCATAGGACTTGTAGAGGGCATTCAGTTCGAGAGTGTTCATCGGCCAGCCGTTTTTTTCGATTGGTGATAAAGAAGTCCGGTCAACGGAAGCGACAGCACAACCATCAATAAGGCATAAGGCGCTGCGGCCGCGTAGTCGATTTCGCTGGTCAGGGCCCAGAATCCGGTCGCCAGGGTGCGCGTGCCGTTCGGGGCCAGCAGCAGCGTGGCGGTCAGTTCGTTGGTGATCGCCAGGAACACTAGCGCCGCGCCGGCGGCCGCCCCCGGTGCGGCCAGGCGCAAGGTGATCAGCCACAGGGCCCGGGCTGGTGAGCGGCCAAGGCTGCGGGCGATGTTCTCCAGTTCCACCGGGGCCTGGGCAATGCCTGCACGCAGGCTCACCAGGGCACGAGGCAGGAACATCAACAGGTAGGCCAGCAGCACGGTAAAGGTGGTCTGGTAAATCGGTCGGGCGAAATGGATGGTGACGGTCACCAGCGCCAGCGCCACGATAATTCCGGGCAGGGAGCTGGTGATGTAGTTACAGCTTTCCAGCACCCGTTGCAGTCGGCCGGGGTAGCGGATCGACAGCCAGGCAATTGGAATTGCCGCGCAGGTGGTCAGCGCTGCGCCCGCGATACCGAGCAACAGGGTTTGCTCCAGGGCGGGCAACAACTCGGCCATGTCCCAGACTTCCACGCCGCCAGCGATCAGCCATTTGCCCAGGGTGATCAAGGGAACACCGAGGGCCAGGGCGCAGGTCGCGATTTGCAGCGTCAGTGAGAGCAGGGTGGATGCCAATTTCAGTCGCACGACCCGTTGCTCCCGGGCGCTCCCCGAACCGACGCGAGCGTATCGTGCCGAACCCCGGGCGGCGGATTCAGCCGTCAACATCGCCAGGCAGCACAGCGCCAGCACGCTGGCCAGCATGTGCGCTGCCGCACCGTTGAAGGTCGATTTGAACTGATCGAAGATCGCGGTGGTAAAGGTGTCGAAGCGGATCATGGCGTACAGGCCATACTCGGCCAGCAGGTGCAGGCCGACCAGCAAGGCGCCACCGCAGATCGCCAGGCGCAATTGCGGCAGGACCACTCGGAAAAATACCTTCCAGGGTTTGAGTCCCATGGATTCGGCGACGTCTTCGATGGCCGGGTCGAGTCGGCGCAGGGTGGCCGCTACCGGCAAGTACAGGAAGGGGAAGTAGGCGATGACCGAGACCAGGACGCCGGCAAACAAGCCGTGAATCGGCGGCACCAGGCTGACCCAGGCGTAGCTGTGAACGAAGGCGGGCACCGCCAGCGGTGCGGTGGCCAGCAACGACCACCAGCGCCGTCCGGGCAAATTCGTGCGTTCCGTGAGCCAGGCCAGCGTCACTCCCAGCGCCACGCACAAGGGAATCGTCAGCAGCACCAGCAACACGGTGTTGACCAGCAGTTCTCCAACCCGAGGGCGGAACACCAGGGTCACGACGGTCGACCAGCCTGTCTGCAGGGACACGCCAATAACATAAGCGACCGGTAGCAGTGCCAGTAATGAAACCAGCACCGACAAACCGATCACCCATACACCGCCACGTCCCGCAAAGACTCCGCGGGATCGTCGACGCAAATGTGCGGGTGTCGCCTCGGCGACACCTGCAGGCAGGGTTTCAGGCATCAATTAGAGCAGTCCGGCCTGTGTCATCAGCTCTACGGCTTTTTTGCTGTCGAGTTTCGAAGCATCGACAGTCGGCGCATCGAGTTGATTCAGAGGCACCAGTTTAGGGTTGGATTCAGCACCTTTGCCCACGGCGTATTCAAACGACTTGCCGTTCTTGAGGATTGCCTGGCCATCCTTGCCGGTTACGTATTTGAGGAACGCCTGGGCCTGTTCCTTGTGATTGCTGGAAGCGAGGACGCCACCGCCGGAAATGCTGACAAACGCACCCGGATCCTTGTGCTTGAAGTAGTACAGCGCTGTGTTTTTGCTGTTTTCGCCAGTCTTGGATTGATCGACCAGGCTGTAATAGTGGTAGATCACGCCGCTGTCGATCTGTCCGGCATTCACCGCTTTGAGTACCGAGCTGTTGCCACGGTAGTTGGAGTAGTTGGTTTTCATCCCTTTGAGCCATTCCAGCGTGGCGGCTTCACCCTTTTGTTCCAGGATGGCAGCGACAATGGCTTGGAAGTCAGCACCACCTGGCGACGCCCCCCAACGTCCTTTCCAGCTCGGACCGGCCAGGTCCATGATCGATTTCGGCAGGTTTGCTTCCGACAGTTTGCTCGGGTTGTAGACAAACACCGTGGAGCGCGCGGCAATGCCGATCCATTTGCCGTGGGCCGGGCGGTAGGCGGAGTCAACCTGCTCCAGCGTGGTTTTGTCGACCGGCGCAAACAGCCCGGCGTTGTCGACCAGCACCATGGCCGGGGAGTTTTCGGTCAGGAATACGTCCGCGGGGGAGGCGGCACCTTCCTGCACGATCTGGTTGCCCATCTCGGTGTCATCGCCGTTGCGCAAGGTGACGGGAATACCGGTCTCCTGGGTAAAACCCTCGACCCAGGCCTTGGTCAGGCCTTCATGTTGCGCGTTGTACACCACGATGCCGACGGAGTCAGCGGCATAGACCTGGCCAGCGCTCAGCAAAGCGGTGGCCAGCAGGGCTTTTTTCAAGAACGAAGGGATTTTGGGCGTCATTCTGCGGGCTGCTCCTGGTGCATTTTTTGAAAGTCATGCGCATTGAAACGCCAGTTAACCAATGCGAATCATTTGCATGTTTTGAATTGCAGGGAATGTAGAGATCCAAATGAGAAAATAACGTCAAAAAAACCGTTAATACATGTAATTGTCATTCAGATTAGCAGTGCTGTGCCGAATGTGGTTCTACTCGTCGATCAAACGATGTCGTCGATCAGAATATGGCGCTGTCCCCGGCTGTCTTTTGTCGCACCCTCGGCGCACCTGACGGTGCCAGTTGCTGCTGGTCGCCGCTGGGTTCACCAAGGTTGCGAAAGGATAGCTCGGTGATGGCCATTGCGCCGGGGATCTGGTCCATCCGTTTCAACTCGTCGTCGTCAACGGCCCAATCGAGGAGCCTGTAGCGGATGCCTTGCCGGCTTTTTTGCGTCTTGCCTGTCAGGGCTGGCTTTGCGGGAAGATCAGAACCTGCAGGTTGCCGCGCTGATAACGCTTGCCGTCGATGGGCAGCGCTTCGACTTCCTGAATCTCATCGACGCTGTTGACCCGCATCACCACCCCGACCGAGCCCTTTTTACGCGCCTCGGTCATCCACCCCCCGACGTCTTGCAGGCTCACTTTGCGCGAGGTCGCGGCGGGATCCTGAAGGCCGTATTTCATTTCACCGACGACATTGTAGAGCGCCACCTCCGGTCGCCTGGTGAGCCACGACAAGGCCGATGCCGCACCCAGGTCGTTGCTCAGCAACGAGGTGGTCTGGTTCAAGCTGTCCAGATGCTCGGAGATAAACCGGTCGGGCATCTTGCTGTCGACGATCTGGCTCGGCATGGCGGCGGGAAGCAGTGCCACCAGTAGCCAGATGCCGAGGGCCGGCATCGCCCATAACGTCAATGGCCGCAGGATTTGCAGGGCGTTTGCGATGATCCAGCCCAGCAGCACGATGAATGCCAGGGACAGGCTGAACATCTCGGTATTTTCGAAGATTTCCTGGCTCAGTTGCAGGTACAACAAGGCCGCCAGGGCTGTCGTGGCGATGACGACATTGAGCCATCCGTTGAAGCGAATCGTCCGTTCCCTTGCCTGTTGCAGCAGGCCGGTCAGTGCATCGCCCATCAGCAGCGCCAGCGGCAACAGGCACGGCATGATGTAGGTCGGCAACTTGCCGCTGCTCATGCTGAAAATCGCCAATGGCAGCAACAACCAGAGCAGGAGAAAACCGCTGACGGGCTGATGTTTGTGTTTCCAGGCCCGGATGAATGTCGCCGGCAACAACGCCGTCCAGGGCAGGACAGAAACGCCCAGCATCGGCAGGTAGAACCACCACGGACGGGCGTGTTGCGCATTGTCGGCGGCGAAGCGGCGTATGTGCTCGTTCCAGAAGAAGAAATTCCAGAAGTCCGGTTCCTGATAGTGAATGGCCAATGCCCAGGGCAAGCAGACTGCCGCGGCGACCACAACGGCCAGAGGCCCGTAACGCAACAGTTCACCCATGCGTCGCTGCCAGAGCATGTAGGGCAGGGCGATGACCGCCGGCAACAACCAGGCCAGAAAGCCCTTGGTCATGAAGCCCATGCCGCAGGCAATGCCCAGGATTGCCCAGGCACTCATCCGGGCACGCGTGGTGCGGCTGTCGATGGCAAACCACAGGGAAACCAGGCTCAGGTTGACCCACAGGGTGAACTGCGGATCGAGGTTGGCGTACCCGGCCTGGCCGGCAATCAGCCCGAAGCTCATGTACAACAGTGCGCAGGCAAAGCTTTTGCGCGGATCGCCCCAGAACCGGCGGGCAATCAGCCAGGTCAGCCACACGCTCAGCCCGGTACTCAGCGCTGACGCGATACGGACCCCGAACAGATTGTCGCCAAACACCGCCTGGCCGATGGCAATCATCCAGTACCCGGCAATGGGTTTTTCGAAATAACGAAGGCCCATGAAGTGCGGCGAGACCCAGTTCCCGCCCTGCAGCATTTCCTGACTGATCTGGGCATAACGGGTTTCATCGGGAATCCACAGGCCGTGGCTCATCAGCGGCAGCAAGTAGAACGTCATGAACGCCAATACCAGGGCGAACGGCATCCAGCGCTCCTTGGCAGGTGTCGTTGGGTCGTACAGGCGGGAAGAATGGCCAACAAAATCTGGCAGTGGCTGATTTGACGTCATGTCTCGACCTTGGCGCTGAAATGGCTGGTTGAAGAGTGATGTACAACTTGCAAGAGAGAAAAGCGGGATGATATTGAACGGCGAGAAGTTAATTCGTACTTCTCGCTGTTTGTTCAGCTGTTATTCAGTCAACTTCGATGTAACTTGTTGCCAAAGTTGTTGCTGCGTGATGAGCCCGTCTTTTTCTTGTCGCAGGGTATTCCAGTCCTCGGCATTTACAATGCCGAGGACTTGCAGTTGCCCGTTACCATCGATGCGGACAAACAACGCACTACCGTATTCGGCGTCCTTCGTCACATGTTTCAGGCCGGCCTGCTTTTGAAAGTCAGCGATGCAACCGCTGTGGGTCACCAGTATCAGGTTGCGATGGGCCACCTTGTGCGCCACGACATCGTTACGCAGGGTCGTGCCGCAGGTCGCCAGCCACTCCTGGGTACGTGGGTCGCTGTTGAACATGTAATGCGCGGTCTGCACTGTGCGTGTCAGCGGGCTGGTCAGGATGTCAGCCTGCTTCAGGCCCAGGCGTGCCAGGCCTTGGCCAACCCCAGCGGCCGCCTCACTGCCGACACGGGTAATACCGTCAGGCGGGCCCAGGCAAGGATTGCCGGAACGGTCGCACCGCTCGGTATGACGAACCAGCACCGCGATCTCGCCGGCACTCCATTGTTGCAGCAGTTGGGCCCGGACTTGTGCACCTTCCTCGGCCAGGTTGGTCAGGGATTTCGGCCACAGGACAAAGCCGGTGACCAGCGCGGCGACAGTCAGTGCAGCCATGGCGACGATCGATTTAGGCAGGCGCGAAGACGGTTTACGCGAAGCGAAGTTAAACAAGTGTGTTCACCCGTTGGAGCACCAGGGAGTATGCGGTTAAACAAAACCTGGAACAGCGCAATGAATATCCGCCGAATTCAGCTTCGACGAATTAATTGCACCCAAAGTTAAATGTGCGCAGGTGTCGGAACGGTGAACGGAATGTGAAAAAGTTGCTGAGGGGGTTGCGGCGGATAATTAGTCAACTACTGGAAATTGTTATCTTTTGCTCTTGCGTGGGATGGCAGCGCGAAACAGGGAGGACCTGAGGGATAGGATTAACGGCGAACTTGTCGCCGTTAATCCGGGAGGCAGGAAAAAGGCATTCAGGGCGAAGTGCAACTCGGCTGTGATCGGGTGGCAGCCTGGCTGATCAGCGCGGCCAGGCGTTTGACATTGTTTTGCTGGGCCAGTACCAGGTCGTCGATGGTTGCGCCTGACGGCGTTTGCAAGGTGCTGCGGCAAATCACCCGCGCCGTGTCGCCTGTGTCGGCACTGCGCAGACGCCATCGCACGTCCATCAGCGCGTATTGACCGGGGACCGAGTCAAAACGCTGCACATCGACCCGCACCGAGTGTTTGCCTTGTACAGGACTGTTACTCAGTTGATCGGCCAGCGCACTGCGCAATTCGTCCACAAGGGGCGCGCCCCACCATTGGGTTTCCAGGATCGCCAGGCCACCGTTGCCTTCGCGGATGACAATCTGTGCACGATCGACCTGGGGCGGCACGCTGACCGTCTCAATCTGAATCACTCCGACAGTGGCCCTTGAGTGATCACCCACCTGCTCCGGAGTCAGGGTGTGGAATTGAATCGGATCACTGCGGCAAGCGGCGAGCAGCAACAGCGCGGTGACCAGTGTGAACTTCAGCGGAAAAGCCATGGTTGATGCTCCTGTGTTCAATTGCGCGGTGGCCCTTGCAGATCCAGCGGCGCGGCATTGTTCGGACGGCCGCGAATCAGCGACTCCGGATGCCGCCCCAGGTAATCCGAAAGATCACGCAAGGACCTCGACGTGCGTCCCAGTTCATCCAGGGTCTGCCCCAGTTTTTCCCGTTGCGGCGAGTCCTCGGCCAAGGTCGAACTGGCGGATTTCAGGGTCGAGTTGGCGGTCTCCAGGGTCTTGCTGACTTCCGACAGGGTGGATTGCACGCCAGGCAGGATCTTGCCGTTGAATTGCATCATGCCTTTACGCAGTTCGACGAGATTGCCATCGAGATTGCCGGCGATTCGCTCGATCGGCAGTTTGTTGATCTTGTCGACCATGGCTTCGAGTTTTTCTTGCAATTGCTCGAGGCTGCCCGGGATGGTCGGGATCATGACCGGACGCGCTGTTGCATCGAAAGCGACTTTTTCTGCCTTGGGGTAGAAATCCAGGGCGATGTACAACTGGCCGGTCAGGAAATTGCCGGTGCGTGCCTGGGCACGCAAGCCGTTGTCGATAAAGGTGCCCATCAGCCGCACGCCCCCAGCCTCGTCATTGGGGTCATGATTGAGTGCCTTGAGCATTTTTATGTGGGCCTGGCCCAGGCGTTGCGGATAAATCACGATGCCGACGTTGACTGGAAAGCTGCGTTTCTTTTCGTCGTAATCCAGATTGACCGCCACCACCTTGCCGATTTCCACACCGAGGAATTCCACCGGAGCATCGACCTTGAGACCGCGCAATGCCTGGTCGAAGCGCATGGCCAGGTACTGCGGCTTGCCGTTTGGCGGGGCAAGGGCGGTCTGCTGGTCTTCGAACAGTTCGTAGGCGTACTCCGCGGCGGCCGGTTTATCGTCAGGGCTGTAGTCGGGTGCGCGGAAGGCAATGCCGCCCACCAGCAGGGAAGACAACGATTCGGTCTTGACCGCAAAACCGTTGGCGCCGACGTTTACGTCAATGCCGCTGGCGTTCCAGAATCGGGTGTTTTCGGTGACGTACTTGTCATTGGGCGCATGGATGAACAGCTCGATGTTCACGCCCTTGCCATCCGGGTCCAGCGCGTAGGCCACCACCTGGCCCACCGGGATCTTGCGGTAGTAGACCGGGGAGCCGATATCCAGCGATCCCAGGTCCTGGGTGAACAGGGTGAAGCGCTTGCCCGGCTCGCCGTAAGTAATGGGGGGCGGGTTTTCCAGCCCTTTGAAATTTTTTGCCCGGCCATTGGCCTGGCCGATATCGGCACCGATGTAGTCGCCCGACAGCAGGGTATCGATACCGGACACGCCGCCAGCACCAATGCGTGGCCGCACGACCCAGAACTGTGAATCCTCGCGGGTAAAGCTCTCGGCCTGCTTGGCCAGTTTGATGGTGGCGTTGACACTCTTCTGGTCGCCGCTCAGTTCCACGTCCGAGACATGACCAATCACCACATTACGGTATTTGACCTCGGTTTTATTCGCGGTCAGGCCGTCCCCGGTCTTGAACGTGACAACGATGGTCGGGCCTTGCTGCAACATGCTGTGAACCACCAGCGATATACCCACCAGCACCGCTACGATCGGCACGATCCAGACCAGCGAAACGCTGAAACGGCGGGTCTTGATCGGTGCCTGCCCGGGGGCTTGCGGCCCTTCAGTGGCTTGTGACTTCATCCGTGACCTCCTCATTGTGTGGGTTTCCCCGTTCTTTATCCCAGATCATGCGGGGATCGAAACTCATTGCCGAGAGCATGGTGAACACCACGACCAGACCAAAAAACAGAATGCCCGGGCGCGGTTCAATGTCGGCCAGCGCCTGGAATTTCACCAGCGAGGCCACCAGGGCGACCACGATCACATCGAGCATCGACCAGTAGCCGATGACCTCGACGAATCGGTACAGCGTCGAGCGCTCTTTACGTGCCCACTCGCTGTCGCGTTGCACAGTCACCAACAGCAATGTGATGGCGACGAACTTGATGCCCGGCACCGCGATACTGGCAATGAAAATGATCAGGGCGATGTCCCAGGCCCCGGCCTCCCAGAACTCCAGCACGCCGCTCATGATCGTGCTGTCGGCACCGTTGCCGACCATTTGGGTGTTCATCACCGGCAACAGGTTTGCCGGGATGTAGAACACCAGGGCCGCGAGCATGTAGGCCCAGGTGCGGGTCAGCGAATTGGTTTTGCGCCGGTGCAACGGTGCACCGCAACGCTCGCACTCGTGAGGTTCGTCAGTCATGTCGCAGGCGAGCCCGCAGGTATGACACAGGCACAGGTTGAGCTCGTCGGCGTAAGGAGGCGTGCTCATACCATGTCCCACAGTTCGCGAATGTCGCGCCCGGCAATGCGGATCATCATCAGGCTCAGTACCGCCAGGGCGAACAACCCTATGCCGGGCAGCACATCAAGCAGTCCGGCGAGTTTGATCACCGCGACCATGGCGCCCAGCAGGCAGACTTCGAGCATGCTCCAGGGCCTCAAGGTTTCCAGCCAGCGCATGCAGACCTTGAAGCCGGGCGCGCGTTGCCCGCAGAGGGCGAAGCCCAGCACCCAGATCAGCAGCAGCAACTGGAAGATCGGCGCGATGATCATGGCGATCGCTGCCACCATGGCGATGAAGGTGATAGGCCCCATGCTCAGGGCCAGCACCGAGTCCCAGAGTGTTGCGCTGTTTTTTACGCCTTTGAGGTTGATGCTCATCACCGGGTAGAAATTGGCGAAAATCCAGAGCATGAGCGCGGTGAAGGTCAACGCAAGACGTTGCTCCACCGTGAGGCCGTTATAGCGCTGAAGCACGCCGCCGCAGCGTGTGCACAAGGTTTTCTGATGTTTGGCGAGCGTGACTTTGTGGTAAACGCTGTCGCAGTGCTCGCAGATGATCAGCTGATCGGTAGTTGCCATGGGACAAGCTCAACAAGTGGCAGGAAGTTCAGAGCACCCCCTCAATATAGAAGTGACTTGCGATTGAGCAAATAGAAAGTCAAAACAAGGACACAGCAAGCACAACACGCCAGCGGATCAGGTCCGATCGGCAGTTCACATTGTTCGCCTCACGCTTGGCGCAACGACCCACTTGGTGCGTCATGTGACAAAAGCGACGAGCGACCGGGAAATCCACTGTCGGCCCTGCGCGCATCAAAAAATAACGGGCTAGGCTTTTGCGGGTGCCTTGAGTAGTGACGGGAGTTCTATTACCGGGTCAGTTGTCCTCCTTGAACTTTCCAGGGGCATGGTTTGGGGAAAACTCATCAGGGTCCGGTCATTGACTACCTCATGAACAAGTAGTCGACCAGGATTCCGCCGATAAAAGGAAGGTCAACATGAAAAGGCTCCCGCATCGCTCCAGGTTATTCATTGCCTGTTCGTTATTGATAGCACTCAACGGTATCGCTCAAGCCGCACAATCGGAAAAGCCCAATATCCTGTTCATCGTTTCCGATGACACCGGTTACGGTGATCTGGGGCCGTATGGTGGCGGTGTCGGCCGAGGCATGCCGACCCCCAGCATCGACCAACTGGCCGCTGAAGGTACGACCTTCTACTCCTTCTATGCGCAACCGAGCTGCACACCCGGTCGCGCCGCCATGCAGACCGGACGCATCCCCAATCGCAGCGGCATGACCACCGTGGCTTTCCAGGGCCAGGGTGGTGGTTTGCCGGCCGCCGAGTGGACGCTGGCCTCGGTGCTCAAGACCGGCGGCTACGAGACCTACTTCACCGGCAAGTGGCACCTGGGTGAAGCCGACTATGCACTGCCCAATGCCCAGGGCTACGACGTGATGAAGTACGTCGGCCTCTATCACCTCAATGCCTATACCTACGCCGACCCAACCTGGTTCCCCGACATGGACCCGGATACACGGGCAATGTTTGCCCAGGTGACCAAGGGTGCACTCTCGGGCAAGGCCGGGGAGAAGCCGGTCGAAGAGTTCAAGATCAACGGCCAGTATGTCGATACACCTGTCGTCGACGGCAAGCCCGGTGTAGTCGGCATTCCGTTCTTCGACAGCTATGTCGAGAAGGCCGCACTGGAATTCCTCGACACCGCCGCCAAATCCGACAAGCCCTTCTTCATCAACGTCAACTTCATGAAAGTGCACCAACCGAACCTGCCCGCACCGGAGTTCGTCCACAAGTCGATCTCCAAGTCCAAGTACGCCGATTCGGTGGTCGAACTGGATACGCGCATCGGCCATATCCTGGACAAGCTCAGGGCACTGGGCCTGGATAAGAACACGCTGGTGGTCTACACCACTGACAACGGTGCCTGGCAGGACGTTTACCCGGATGCCGGCTACACGCCATTTCGTGGCACCAAGGGTACCGTGCGCGAGGGCGGTAACCGGGTCCCGGCGATCATGGCCTGGCCCGGAAAAATCAAGCCAAACGCCAAGAACCACGACATTCTCGGCGGTCTCGATCTGATGGCGACCTTCGCCTCGGTGGCCGGTATCAAGTTGCCGGAGAAGGATCGCGAAGGTCAGCCGATCATGTTCGACAGCTACGACATGACCCCTGTGATCACCGGCACTGGCCCCGACCCACGTAAAGAGTGGTTCTACTTCACCGAAAACGAGTTGTCGCCGGGGGCGGCCCGCGTAGGCAACTACAAGGCCGTGTTCAACCTGCGTGGCGACAATGGTGTACCGACCGGCGGCTTGGCCGTGGACACCAACCTGGGCTGGAAAGGGGAGTCGAAGTACGTGGCAGTCGTACCGCAAGTCTTTGACTTGTTGCAAGATCCACAGGAGCGCTACGACATCTTCATGAGTAACGTTACCGAGCGCACCTGGACCATGGTGCCGATCAGCCTGGCGATCAACAAGCTGATGCAGACCTACATCAAATACCCGCCACGCAAGCTGCAAAGCATGGGCTATGACGGGCCGATCGAATTGTCCAAGTATCAGAAATTCCAGTCGGTTCGGGAGGATTTGCAGAAGGAGGGCGTTAACATTCCGATGCCGCAATAGGCCCTACGGGACACCTGAGGCGAGGGTCGACTCGTCTCAGGCGCCCGCTGGTCAACCCAGCATTTCCCGCATCCGATACCAGAACATGCCAAGGGCCAGCAACGGCGAGCGCAGGGCGCGTCCGCCGGGGAAGGTCATGTGCGGCACGGCGCTGAACACGTCGAAGCCTTTGCTGTGTCCGGCATGGATCGCTTCGCCCAACAACTTCGCGCACCAGTGGGTTACGTTCAGGCCATGGCCGGAATAGCCCTGGGCGTAGAACACGTTGGGGTGCTGGCTCAAGCGCCCGACCTGCGGGAAGCGGTTGGCCGAGATGCCGATCATGCCGCCCCACTGATAGTCGATGCGCGCATCGGCCAGTTGCGGGAACACCTTGAGCATTTGCGGGCGCATGTAGGCAGCGATGTCCGCCGGGTCGCGCCCGGAGTAATGACAGGCACCGCCGAACAACAGGCGCCGATCCGCCGAGAGCCGGTAATAATCAAGTCCGACTTTCTGGTCGCACAGCGCGACGTTGTGCGGGATCAGTTTTGCAGCGGCTTCTTCTGACAAGGGTTCGGTGGCGATGATGTAGCTGCCCGCCGGGAGCACCTTGCCACTGAGCTTCGGTTCCAGCTCTTCCAGATGCGCATTGCAAGCGAGCACCAACGTACCGGCACGCACGGTGCCACCGGCGCAGCGCACTTGCACGGTGCTGCCATGGATCAGTTCCAGTACCGGGCTCTGCTCGAAGATCTGCACGCCAAGGGACTCGGCGACTTGCGCTTCGCCCAGTGCCAGGTTCAGCGGATGCAAATGCCCCGAGCCCATGTCCACCAGGCCGCCGGCGTAAACGCCGGAGTTCACCACCTGCTCACGGATCTGGCCAGGTTCGATCAAGCGGGTTTCATGGGCATAACCGGACTCAAGCAGTTCGGCGTGCTCGGCCTTCAACCCGGCAAAGTGTGCCGGGGTGTTGGCCAGCTCGCAGAAGCCCCAGCGCAGGTCGCAATCGATGCCGTGCTCGCGGATGCGATTGGCCACCACTTGCACCGACTCGGTCCCGGCGTACTCAAGGTACTGCACGCCATCGGCGCCGATGTGTTTGGCGAAACCACTGACATCATGGCCGATACCCCGAATCAACTGGCCGCCGTTGCGCCCACTGGCGCCCCAGCCAATCCGCCGGGCCTCCAGCAGGACCACCGAGAGCCCGCGCTGGGCCAGCTCGATGGCGGTGTTGATGCCGGTGAAACCCGCGCCGACCACGCAGACATCGGCCACAAGGTCCGAGGCCAGCGCGGGGCGCTGTCTCATGCCCTTGGCGGACGCCGCGTAATAGGAGTGGGTATGTTCCTTGGTGTACTGGTTCATTTGTTGGACTTCACTTTGCTCCACGAGCGGGTCATCAGGCGCATGATCGACTGCGGCGGCGTGGTGGAGATGTAGAGTTTGTCGAGGACTTCCTGGGACGGATAAACCTCGGGGTTGCTGACCAGCTCAGGGTCCATGTACTGCTTGGCGGCCGGGTTCGGGTTGGCGTAGCCGACCGACGCACTGACCTTGGCAATCACTTGCGGGTCCAGCAGGTAGTTGATGAAGGCGTGGGCTTCCTTCGGATTGCTGGCGTCGGCGGGGATGGCCAGCAGGTCGAACCACAGGTTGGCGCCTTCCTTGGGAATGGCATAGGCGATGTTCACGCCGTTCTTGGCTTCCTTGGCGCGGTTGGCGGCCTGGAATACGTCGCCCGAATAACCGAACGCCACGCAGATGTCGCCGTTGGCCAGGTCCGAGACGTACTTGGAGGAGTGGAAGTAAGTGATGTAAGGACGGATCTGCAGCAACTTGGCTTCGGCCTTCTTGAAGTCCTCAGGGTTTTCGCTGCGCGGGTCCATGCCCATGTAGTTGAGAACTGCAGGGAATACTTCGTCCGCCGAGTCCATCATCGACACGCCGCAGGCGCTGAGCTTCTTGATGTTTTCCGGTTCGAACAGCACGGCCCAGGAGTCGATCTTGTCGATGCCCAGCACAGCCTTGACCTTTTCGACGTTGTAGCCGATGCCGTTGGTGCCCCACAGGTACGGCACCGAGTGCGCGTTGCCCGGATCGTTTTTCTCCAGCAGCGTCAGCAGTTTCGGGTCGAGGTTCTTGAAGTTCGGCAGTTGCTCGCGATCGAGCTTGAGGAACGCGCCGGCCTTTACCTGGCGGGCGAGGAAGTGGTTGGACGGCACCACCACGTCATACCCGGTACGACCGGCAAGCAGCTTGCCTTCCAGGGTTTCGTTGGAATCGAATACGTCGTAGATCACCTTGATCCCGGTCTTGGCCTGGAAGTCGGCGAGGGTGGTTTCGCCGATGTAGTCGGTCCAGTTGTAGACGCTGACCTGTGGCTGAGCCTGGGCAACGGCGCTGAACAAGGCTGCCAGGGCGAGCGGGACGACGGATTTCAATAGACGCATATCGATACCTTCTTGGAATTATTGGGATCTATAGGAATTCACCACACCCCTGTAGGAGCTGGCTTACCAGCGATGGCGGCCTGTCAGGCAACAACAATGTTGGATGTGCCGGCCTCATCGCTGGCAAGCCAGCTCCTACAGAGGATGTCGGGGACTCAGACGCTGAGCATCAGGAACTCACGCTCCCACGAACTGATCACGCGCTTGAAGTTCTCGTGCTCGGCGCGTTTGACCGCGACATAGCCCCGCACGAACTTGCTGCCCAAGTAGCGGCTGATGGTGTCGCATTCTTCCATCTGGGTCAGGGCGTCCTCGATGGTGATCGGCAGGCGCAGGTTGCGACGCTCATAGGCGCGGCCCTGTACCGCGGCACTCGGCTCGATGCGCTCGACCATGCCCAGGTAACCGCACAGCAGGCTGGCGGCGATGGCCAGGTACGGGTTGGCGTCGGCGCCTGGCAGACGGTTTTCCACGCGCATCGCGTCCGGACTGGAGGTCGGCACGCGCAGGCCGACGGTGCGGTTTTCTTCGCCCCATTCGACGTTCACCGGTGCCGAGGTGTCCGGCAGGAAGCGGCGGAACGAGTTGACGTTCGGCGCGAACATCGGCAGCACTTTCGGGATGTATTTCTGCAAGCCGCCGATGTGATGCAAGAACAGCTCGCTCATGTTGCCATTGGCATCGGCAAAGATCGGCTGGCCGGTGGCAATGTCCACCACGCTCTGGTGAATGTGCATGGCGCTGCCTGGCTCGTCGCCGACCGGCTTGGCCATGAAGGTGGCCGCCACGTTGTGCTTGAGCGCCGCTTCACGCATGGTGCGCTTGAACACGGTGATCTGGTCAGCCAGGTCCAGTGCGTTGCCATGACGGAAGTTGATTTCCATCTGCGCCGGGCCGTCTTCGTGGATCAGCGTGTCGAGGTCCAGGCCTTGCAGTTCGCACCAGTCGTAGACGTCTTCGAACAGCGGGTCGAATTCGTTGGCCGCGTCGATGGAGAACGACTGGCGACCGCTTTCGGCACGGCCCGAACGGCCCATCGGTGCCTTGAGCGGCAGATCAGGGTCTTCGCAGCGCTGGGTCAGGTAGAACTCCATTTCCGGCGCGACAATCGGCCGCCAGCCTTTGTCGGTGTACAGCTGCAGGACTTTTTTCAGCACGTTGCGCGGCGACAGTTCGATCGGGTTGCCGAACTTGTCGAAGGTGTCGTGGATCACGATGGCGGTCGGCTCGATGGCCCACGGCACCACATAAACGGCGTCGGCATCCGGCTTGCAGACCATGTCGATATCGGCCGGGTCGAGCAGGTCGTAGTAGATGTCGTCGTCGACAAAGTCCCCGGTTACCGTTTGCAGAAGGACACTTTCCGGCAGGCGCATGCCTCGCTCATGCAGGAACTTGTTGGTCGGTGCAATTTTGCCGCGTGCAATGCCGGTCAGGTCGCTGACGACGCACTCGACTTCGGTAATCTTGTGATCTTTCAGCCAAGTGAACAGCTGATCGAAAGGGACATTCATAAAGACCTCGTTATTGGTTTTATTAACGCCAGGAGAGACCGGTTTCATCCGCCGGACACTTCCCCTGTAGCGCGTTGAGGTCTATCTTGGGCGAGCCTTGCGGTTCCATCTATCCACTTTAAGCAGCACAAAGCGCACCAAAAGAGTGCGTAAGGTCGTCCCATGACAGGTTCCAATTCACTCCAGGTCCAAGCGTTCAACACCGCCGATGTCGCCGAGCAAATCCGCGCCACACCGGGCTGGACACAGCATTACCAACAGATGTCGCCGGGGCATTTCGCGGGTTTGGTGCGTTATCTGGATCTGCAGGGCGTGGAGATTTACGAAGAGTCGATGAACACCCGCGTCGAGCAGAATTTCAGTGCGCCCCAGGGTTCGCTGTCGTTCTGTTTCGATCGCGGCGACAACGCGCTGTACGTGTTGAATGGCGAAAGCCGCAACATCTGGATCACCCCGGAGAACTACCAGGAAATCGCCGTGGTGTTCGGTCCGGAGTTCGTAAAGCGTCATAGCCTGGACATCGCCCGGCTCGAAGGGCTGTTCCTGGCGCCGCTCAACTCCCAGCAGAACGCGCTGTTCTGCCGTTGGCTCAGCGGAACCTTGACGCGGCTGTCGCAGACCTTCGATCCGCCGAGCCGCGAAGCGCTGACCCAGCAACTGCTGGAAGATTGCCTGTTCATCCTCGACAACGCCTGTGTCGGCCTCGACCAGGGCGCATTGCAGCGCCGTGCCGGAGAGCGGGCGATCATGAAACGGGTGGGGGAATGGGCGGCAGATACGCCGGAAGAACACCTCAACCTGCTGGAACTGTCCCAGGTTGCCGGGGTTTCACTGCGCCAGTTGCAGCACGCGTTCAAGACCTACACCGGCATGGCGCCAACCCAATGGCTGCGCCTGCGCCGGCTCAACAGCGCCCACCGCGAATTGCTCAGCCGCACGCCGACGCAAACCACTGTGGCTGAAGTGGCCATGCACTGGTCGTTCTGGCACCTGGGGCGATTCTCCAGCAGCTATCGCGCGCTGTTCAAGGAATTGCCGAGCGACACCCTCAAGCGTGCGAGCGTCTCGCAGCCAACCGGGCGCGGCCGACGTTAAAACGTCGGCGGCGTAATCACCCAGATCACCACCGCATCCACCTCGCCGGGATTGCCGTAGCGGTGCGGTTGCTGGCTGGAAAAGCTGAAACTGTCGCCTTCATTGAGCTGGAAATGGCGTTCGCCGACCCACAACTCGAAGCTGCCGGACAGCAGGTAACCGGCTTCTTCACCGTCGTGGCTGTAGCTTTGCTGGCTGTAAGTGCCTGGCGGGAAACGCGAGTGGAGCATTTCCAGTTGGCGATTGGCTTGCGGGGTCAGCAACTGGTCGACGATGCCGTCTTCGTAATGCACGTTCAGGCGGCTGTGCTTGCGTACCACGATGCCGTCGTCTTCAGGTGCGGTGACCGCTTCACTGGCGAAGAACCACTGGATGGTGACGCCGAGACTGCGGGCAATGTTGAACAGCGCCGGGATCGATGGATAAGCGAGGTTGCGTTCCAGCTGGCTGATGTAGCCGGCGGTGAGTTCGCTCTGTTGCGCCAGCTCCGCCAGAGTCATGCCCCGGCGTTTGCGCAGGCCGCGAATGCGCGTGCCGAGGAAATGCGGTTCGGCGCTGCCTGATGCGGGCTGGGTCTTGCTGTTGGTGCTCATGAAGGATTCCGAACCGGGAAGGGGACCAGACCCCCTGTAGGAGCGAGCCTGCTCGCGATGGTCGCTAACGATAACGCTGGAAGCCTGACACCCAGCGGTGTTCTCGGGTCCATCGCGAGCAGGCTCGCTCCTACAGGGGGTGGTGTTAGCCGTTAAGACCCCGGAGTATAAACAGCCTCAGAGCTCCCACGCGACCTTCAGACCTTCATAAATCGCTTCTTCGGCGGTGCGCGGCGCCAGGCAGTCGCCGATGCGGCGAAACTCCACCAATCCTTGCAACTCGGCGCCCAAGGTATCCAACGGTTGGTGCCCCTGGCACAGCACCAGCGTATCGATGTTCTCCATCAGCATCGGTTCGCCACTGGCGGTGTGTTGCAGGTAGACCGTGTTGTCATCGCAGCCATACAGCCGCGCGTATGGCGTGATCGGCACGCCCAGCTTGTGCAGCTCGCCGGCCAGTTGATCGCGCACGTACAGCGGCAGGTTTTCCCCGCAATGGGTGCCGTTGACCGCCAGTTGCACCTGATGTCCGGCACGAACCAGACGCTCGGCGATGCCGGGGCCGATCCAGTCGCAGCGCCAGTCGACCACCACCACTGAACGGCCGATCTGTACCTCGTCGCGCAACACCTGCCAGGCATCCACCACCTGCAATTCACCGCCGCGCTCGAAGGCTGGCCAGTACGGCTCCGCACCGGTAGCGACGATCACCATGTCCGGTTTTTCCTGCTCCACCAGCGCGCGGTCGACCCGGGTGTTGCGGACCACGCGCACGCCGGCCAGTTGCATTTCCCGCTGCAGGTTGGTGCTGGCACCGCCGAACTCGCTGCGTCGTGGCAGCAACTGCGCGAGCAACACCTGGCCGCCCAGTTGCGAACTGGCTTCGTACAGGGTCACGTCATGGCCGCGCTGGGCCGCGACGGTGGCGGCTTTCATCCCGGCCGGGCCGCCGCCTGCAATCATGATGCGTTTGCGCTGTGGCGCTTGTCGGCGTTCGCCGAAGATCAGCTCGCGCCCGGTTTCCGGGTGCTGGATGCAGGAAATCGGCAAGCCTTTGTGGAAGTGGCCGATGCAGGCCTGGTTGCAGGCAATGCACGCCCGCACGTCTTCGACGTGGCCGGTGTCGGTCTTGTTGGGCATTTGTGGATCGCAGATCAGCGCCCGGGTCATGCCACATACATCGGCCTGGCCGCGAGCCAGGATCAGCTCGGCTTCCTGGGGTTGGTTGATGCGCCCGGTGACGAACAATGGAATGTCCAGACAGGCCTTGAATGTCCCGGCTTCCTTGGCCAGGTAGGCCGCTTCGATCGCCATCGGTGGCACGATGTGCACCGCGCCGCCAAGGGATGCCGAGGTGCCGGCGACGATGTGCACGTAATCGAGCTGCGTTTGCAGCAGCTGTACGGCGGCCAGGGATTCGTCTTCGGTCAGGCCTTCCGGGTCGCGCTCGTCGGCGGAGATGCGCAGGCCGACGATGAACTGCTCGTCCGTCGCCGCACGCACAGCGGCGATGACTTCGCGCAGAAACCGCAAACGCTGTTCCAGCTCACCGTTGTAGCCGTCCGTACGCCGGTTGACCCGTGGATTGATGAATTGCGCTGGCAGGTAACCATGGCTGGCGACCACTTCAACGCCATCGATCCCGGCCTGATGCAGGCGTCGGGCGGCAGCGGCGTATCCGCCGACAATCTCGTCGATCATCGCCTGATCCAGCGCGCGGGGCATCACCCGGAAGCGTTCGTTGGGCACCGACGAGGCGGAGTAGGCCACCGCCAGCAGGCCATCGCTGGACTCCATGATTTCCCGCCCCGGATGGAACACCTGGGACAACACCACGGTGCCGTGGGCATGGCAGGTTTGCGCCAGTTTGCGGTAACCCTCGATGCACGCATCGTCGGTGGCCATCAGCACGTGGGAGGTGTAGCGCGCACTGTCGTGCACGCCGGCCACTTGCAGCACGATCAGCCCGGCACCGCCTTCGGCACGCGCCCGGTGATAGGCGATCAATTGCTCATTGACCAGGTTGTCGGTGGGCATCGACGTGTCGTGACCGCTGGACATGATGCGGTTTTTCAGGCGCTTGCCACGGATCTCCAGGGGTTCGAACAGGTGCGCGAAGGCGGGTGTTGTCATGGTACGGGTACTCCAGGCGGGCCGACCTCGACCTCTTGTAGGAGCAAGCATGCTCGCGATGAACGTGAAAGCGTCGCGGGCACTCAGGCCCCCCGCGTTTTCGTTAACGTCCATCGCGAGCATGCTCGCTCCTACAGAGATGCACAGGTGTTGTTATTATTGCCCTATAGAAATTTACCTTCAGTAAAAAATCAACTTGTTTTTTTACTGTGTCTTGCAGTAATTTCGTCTCGAGCCCGCTCCCGGGGCTTACCTCACAACAATAAAAAAGGGCTGCGCGGGCCTTGGGTCCCGTGGCACCTGCAAGAGGAACCACTGATGAAATCGCACACGCTCAAGCACGGTTTTTATCCCTTGGTGTTGTCTGTGGCCATGGGCCTGGGCAGCGCTCAGGCAGCATCGGACATGGTGGTGGTCGGATACGGCGGAGCCGGACAAAAAGCCCAGGACGTGGCGTTCTTTCAACCGTTCGCCGCCGTGGATCAAAGCAAGGTGATCCAGAGCGAATACAACGGCGAGATGGCCAAGATCAAAGTGATGGTCGACACCGGCAACGTCGACTGGGACGTGGTGCAGATCGAAGGTCCCGACCTGATGCGCGGCTGCGAAGAGGGCATGTACGAGCGCCTGGACTGGACACGTCTGGGCCACGCCGACCAGTTGATCCCCGACGCGGCCCAGGAATGCGGTTCCGCAGCCTTGGTATGGAGTGTGGCGATTGCCTACGACACCGACAAACTGGCCCAGGCCCCGACCTCGTGGGCAGACTTTTGGGACGTGAAGAAAACCCCCGGCAAGCGTGGGCTGCGTAAACGCGCGGTGTACAACCTGGAATTCGCCTTGCTGGCGGACGGGGTGAAAACCGAAGACGTCTACAAGGTACTCAGTACCCCGCAGGGTGTGGACCGGGCATTTGCCAAACTCACTGAACTCAAGCCCTACATCCAGTGGTGGGAGGCCGGTGCACAACCGCCGCAATGGCTGACCGCCGGTGACGTAGTGATGACCTCGACCTACAGCGGACGCATCGCCGACGCCGCGCAGAAAGGCAGCCATCTCGGCCTGGTCTGGCCCGGCAGCCTGTACGGCATGGACTACTGGGCGATCATCAAAGGCTCCCGGCACGTGGATCAGGCCAAGCGCTTTATCGCCTTCGCCAATCAGCCGGACGCCCAGGTCAACTACGTGCAGCAGATCCCCTACGGCCCGACCAACACCCAGGCCGCCGCACGACTGGACGACAAACTGGCGCAATGGGTGCCCACTGCGCCGCAGAACCTCAAGGGCGCGCTGTCGATGAACGTCGGTTTCTGGGTCGATCATGGCGAAGAGCTCGAAGAGCGCTTCAACGCCTGGGCCAGCAAATAACCTGGCTTTGCCGGAACTGGCTTTTGTAGGAGCTGGCTTGCCGGCTCCTACGGAGATAGTTGGCTGGACGTATACACGCGTCCAGCCTTAAGGTCTGCCGTAGTCGATCAGCCTGGAGAACCCCAATAATGAACAAAATCGCCACTCACCTGGCTCCCGAGCGCAGCGCCACCGAACAGCGCCTGCGTGAGGAATTGGCGGCCTGCTACCGCTTGATTGCGCACTTTCGCATGACCGATTTGATCTTCACCCACATCTCGGTGCGCATTCCGGGGCCGGAGCATCACTTTTTGATCAACCCTTACGGGCTGATGTTCGATGAAATCACCGCGTCCAATCTGGTCAAGATCGACCTCGATGGCCACGCGGTCGAGCCGTCGCCGTACCCGGTCAACCCTGCCGGTTTCGTGATCCACAGCGCCATCCATGGTGCCCGTGACGATGCGCAATGCGTGCTGCATACCCACACCAAGTCCGGTTGCGCGGTGGCAGCGTTGAAGTGCGGGTTGTTGCCGGTGAACCAGATTTCCATGGAGTTCTATGGCCGGGTCGCTTACCACGACTATGAAGGTGTGGCGCTGGATTTGAGCGAGCAACAACGGCTGGTGGCGGACCTGGGCGATAAATCGGTATTGATGCTGCGCAACCATGGTCTGCTGACCGTTGGCGAGACGGTGAGCCAGGCGTTCCTGCGCATGTACTACCTGGAAAAGGCCTGTGAGATTCAGTTGGCGGCCCAGGCTGCCGGTGAAGTTGTGCTGCCTTCGCACGCGGTCTGCGCGCATACCGAACGGCAGTTCAATGATCCGGGGCGGCCGCTGGAAGAAGGCGAACTCGCCGATCCGGATGCCATGCAACTGGCCTGGGCGGCGTTGTTGAGAATGCTGGAGCGCATTGCACCGGGTTACCGCGACTGATCCGGATTTTGTGTTGTATGGACTGACGTCATCGCGAGCAAGCTCGCTCCCACAGTGGTTGGGGTTGTTCGCAGATCTTGCGTACAGCCGTTGACCCTGTGGGAGCGAGCCTGCTCGCGAAGGGCGCGCCTCGGTTCCCAAACTTACACCCGACTAGAGAAAAGGCCCGCTCTTGCTGTACAGTCGTTCAGCTCGCCGCTAACCCGCGCGGGCCTAAACGATTGAACCAAGGAGCGTGTCGCCCATGAATCAGGAAGCCCGTTTTTCCCGCATGGAACCGGAGTTGCGCAAAGCCAACCTGATCGAGGCGACGCTGGTGTGCCTCAAGCGTCACGGCTTCCAGGGCGCGTCGATCCGCAAGATTTCCGCCGAGGCCGGCGTCTCGGTGGGGCTGATCAGCCATCACTATTCCGGCAAGGACGAACTGGTGGCCGAGGCCTACATGGCGATCACCGGACGGGTCATGACCTTGCTGCGCGACGCCATGGAGCAAGCCGCACCGAATGCCCGGGAGCGCTTGTCGGCGTTTTTCCGTGGTTCGTTTTCCGCCGAACTGCTCGACCCGCAACTGATCGATGCATGGCTGGCGTTCTGGGGCGCGGTGAAAACCGCCGAGGCCATCAACCAGGCCCACGATCATTCCTATGGCGAGTATCGCGGCATCCTGCGCAAGGTGCTGGCGGAACTGGCCCAGGAGGAGGGCTGGGAACACTTCGATGCCGACCTCGCTGCCATCAGCCTCAGCGCGTTGCTCGACGGTTTGTGGCTGGAGTCCGGGCTCAACCCCGGCACCTTCACCCCGGAGCAGGGCATCCAGATTTGCGAGGCCTGGGTCGACGGTTTGCAGGCCGGCGGCCGCCAGCGCTTTTGCGTGCAGACGAGCGACTGTTGATCAGTCGTTCAGCAATGGATACTCTCTGGCGCCGATGCAGGAAAACACTCTAATAAGAAACTGGCCTTCGGGCCTATGCCGGACACCAAGCGATGACTCCTCGGGTATTGATCGTCGATGACGATCCGCTGATTCGCGATCTGCTGCAGGCCTACCTGTCCCAGGAAGGCTACGACGTCCATTGCGCCGCCACGGCGGAGCTGGCGGAAACCTTCCTGGCCAGCCAGACCGTGGACCTGGTGATGCTCGACATCCGCCTGCCGGGCAAGGACGGCCTGACCCTGACCCGCGAGCTGCGGGTGCGCTCGGAAGTCGGGATCATCCTGATCACCGGGCGCAACGACGAAATCGACCGCATCGTCGGCCTCGAATGCGGCGCCGATGACTACGTGATCAAGCCTCTCAATCCACGGGAATTGGTGTCCCGGGCGAAAAACCTGATTCGCCGGGTACGTCACGCGCAAACGCCAGCGCCTGCCGTGGCGGTGGCCAAGCCGGTCAAGCAGTTCGCCGACTGGGCGCTGGACACCGACCGCCGACGCCTGATCGATCCTTCCGGCAGCGAAACCCTGTTGACCCACGGTGAGTACCAGTTGCTCAGCGTATTCCTGCGCAACAGCGGCCACACCCTCAGCCGCGACCAGTTGATGGACCAGATCCGCAACCGCGAATGGGTGCCCAACGACCGCTCCATCGACGTACTGGTCGGGCGTCTGCGCCGCAAGTTGCACGACGATCCGGCCGAACCGCAGTTGATCATCACCATCCACGGCGCCGGTTATCTGTTCACCGCTGGTGTAGCGGCCTGAAGCTGATGACACGATGGGTTTGCCTGCTGGCGTTGCTGGTGGCCGGTCATGCCGCCGCAGCGGACAAGGTTCGCTATTGCGATTACCCGGTGTACCCGCCGATCTCCTGGAGCGACGGCAAGCAAGTGCGTGGCCTGGCACCGAGCGTGGTGAAAAACCTGTTCGGCCAGTTGGGTTACGAGGTCGAGATCGTGGTGCTGGGCAACTGGAAACGCTGCCTGCTGGACGCCGCCGAAGGCCGGGTCGATGTCGTGCTGGCCTACAGCACCGCGCAACGGGAACAGAGCATGTCGTTCTCGACAGTGCCGGTGTTGCGCGAAGAAGTGGCGCTGTTCATCAACCGTCAGCACCCGGTGACATTCGAACAGCTGGACGACCTGGCCCATTACCGCGGTGGCCTGTTGTTCGGCGAAAGCTACGGCGTGGAGTTTGATCGCATGGTCGCGCGCAACAACAACATCGAATGGGTTTCCGACAGCCACCAGAACTTCGGCAAGCTGGTTCGCGGGCGCATCGACTTCATCACCCAGGAGCGGCGTACCGGCCAGTTGTACGTGGAAAACCTGCCAGGCGGCCAGGACATCGTCGCCTTGCCCAAGGCATTGAGCGTGGACTACCTGCGGGTCGCCGTGTCGCGGCGCTCGCCCTTGGCCACTCGCATGCCCGATATCAATGCACAGTTGCAGCGCATGGTCGATGCCGGCGACATCGAGCGCTGGCTCAACGAGAGTGAAGTGACCTACCGCGACATGATCAACCTGCCGGCGGATGCGCAATGATTCGCGCCCGTCCCGGTGGACTGTTGCGGCGCCTGTTGCTGTTCATTCTGTTGTTCAGCCTGTGCTTCACCGTGCTGGCCAGCAGCGTGCAGTTGTACATCGAGTACCGGCGGGAAATGCGCGACATCGACTCGCGCATGGAATTGATCCGCGCTGGCTATCTGGCCAGCCTGGAACGCAGCCTCTGGGACTTGAACCAGGAACAGCTGAACGTGCAGTTGCGCGGCCTGGTGGACTTCTCCGATGTCGCCCGGGTGCGCTTGACCAGCGCCGATTTCGACCTGTTGCAGGGTAATTCCGAGCCGGTCGGGCCGCTGCGCATCGAGCGCTTTGCCCTGGACTATCAACCGCCGTCCGGCCCGTTGCGCAACCTTGGCGAACTGGAAGTCAGTACCGATCTGGGAGCGGTGTACCAACGTCTCTACGCCACCGGGTTGACCAGCCTGTTGTGGATGGCGGTGTTTCTCTGCGGCTTGGCCGTGGCATTGTCCGGGCTGTTTTATCGACTGGTGACCCGGCACCTGAAAGTCATGGCCGAGTTTGCCCGGCGCATCGCCGCCGGTGAATGGCAGGAACCCCTGCACTTGGACAAGCGTCGCGGCAATGACGAAATCGACACCGTGGCCCACGCACTGGACGACATGCGCCGGGCGATCCTGCGGGACATCGAGCGACGGGAAACCGATCGCCTGGCCTTGCAGGACAACCGCGACGAGCTGCTGAAAATGGTCGAGCGCCGGACCGCCAGCCTGATGCGCGCCAAAGACGAAGCGGAAGCCGCCAACCTCGCCAAATCGCGGTTTCTGGCGACCATGAGCCACGAGCTGCGCACGCCCCTCAATGGCATCCTCGGCATGGCCGAACTGTTGCGCGGCGCGCGTCTGGATGCCCAGGATGGCAAACGCCTGGATGCCTTGCACAAGGCCGGCGAAGGCTTGCTGACGATCCTCAACGAAGTGCTGTACTTCGCCAAGCTGGAGGAGGGCGTCAGCCATCCCGAACCGGTGGATTTCTCGCTGCGCCAGTTGCTCGACGAGGTGCTGACACTGCTGGAACCGCGAGCGTTGAACAACGACACGATCCTCAGTTGCCGGGTTGACCGGCGGATTGCCGAGCATCACCACGGCGCCGAGCAGTTCTTGCGCCAAGTGCTGAGCAACCTGTTGGCCAACGCGATCAAGTTCACCGAAGGCGGCGAAGTCAGCGTCGAGGTGGCGCTTCTCAGCGAAACGGGTGGACAGACCGGGCAGCGCCTGCGGGTCAGTGTCACGGACGACGGCATCGGCATTGCCCCGGCGATGCAGGCGAAGATTTTCGAGCGCTTCACCCAGGCCAGCGAAGAAATCGCGCAACGTTTTGGCGGCACCGGGTTGGGATTGGCGATCTGCAAACATCTGGTGGAACAGATGGGCGGCTGCATCGGCGTGGACAGTGAAGTGGGGCGCGGCAGCTGCTTCTGGTTCGAGCTGGCCTTGCAACCGGCCAGCGGCGTGGTTGAGGCGGAACCGGTGCGGGCGGTGGGGCCGGCACTGAACATCCTGGTGGTTGAAGACGTGGCGCTCAACCGCGAAGTGGCCAAGGGCTTGCTGCAACGGGACGGCCACCGGGTGTGGCTGGCCGAAGAGGCGCAACAGGCGCTGGAACATTGCGCGTCGCAGGCGTTCGACCTGCTGTTGCTGGATGTGCATCTGCCGGGTATCAGCGGTGTCGAGTTATGCCGACAGATCCGCAGCAGCGACGGGCCGAATCGCCGCACCCGCATCTTCGCCCTGACCGCCAGCGTGCAGCCGGCGCTGGTGCGCGGTTACCTGGAGGCTGGCATGGACGGTGTCCTGGCCAAGCCCTTGAAGCTGGAAAACCTGCGCCAGGTGCTGGAAGGGCATGCGCCCGTCGCCGAGTCGCTGCTGAGCGATGAGGCAATGGACTGGCCGTTGCTGCAGACCCATCGAAACTTGCTGGGCGAGCAAAAGGTCCAGGGCCTGCTGGCGGTGCTGCGCGACTCGATTGTTCAGCACCGTGATGCGCTGCATGAAGCCATGTCCGCCGAGGACTGCACCGAGGTCGCGCAACTGGCTCACCGTCTGGCCGGCAGCTGCGATTCCCTGGGGTTTCGTGCCTTGGCCATCACCTTGAGAGCACTGGAGACCTTGGCGCTGGCAAACGATGAATCGGCTATCCAGCGCATGAGCCTCGCGCTGGATGAACAATTGCAGCACGCGCTGACGACCCTCAAAGGCCTGTTGCAGAGCTGACGTACAAGTTTGTTACGACTTTGTACAACTTCGATCTTTACGGTCAACGCGAACTTACATGGCTTTCCAATAATCGACGCAACCGCCGCAGCGCGGTCTTCGAAGCTTATTGGAGATAATAATAATGAATTGCCGTAAAGCTGATCCCTCCCTGCGCCGTGACGTCCTGTCGCGCGCTGCACACCTCACCGACTGCTGAGGTGCCGACATGAACGAAAACACTGATAGCAGCACTGATCGCAAAGGCATCCAACTGACCCGTGCCCTCAAGAGCCGGCACATTTTCATGCTGTCCCTGGGCGGCGTCATCGGCACCGGGCTGTTCATGGGCTCCGGCGTGACCATCAATCAGGGCGGCCCGGTCGGGGCGATCCTGGCTTACCTGGTCGCGGGTTTCCTGATGTACCTGGTGATGGTTTGCCTGGGCGAACTGTCGGTGCAGATGCCGGTGTCCGGTTCGTTCCAGACCCACGCCACCCAATACATCGGCCCGGCCACCGGGTTCATGATCGGCTGGGTGTACTGGATGAGCTGGGCCACCACCGTCGGCCTGGAATTCACCGCCGCCGGCATGCTGATGACGCGCTGGTTCCCGACGGTGCCGATCTGGTACTGGTCGGCGCTGTTCGTGGTGGTGCTGTTCGGTATCAATGCCATGGCGACCCGCGCCTTTGGTGAAGCCGAATACTGGTTCTCGGGGATCAAGGTCGCGGCAATTCTCGGTTTCATCGTGGTCGGCGTGCTGGTGATCTTTGGCGTTATGCCCTTGAGCAGCGGCGCACCGGCGCCGATGGCGACCAACCTGATTGGCGATTCGCTGTTCCCCAACGGTCTGTCGGCGGTGTTCGCGGTGATGATGACCGTGGTCTACGCGTTCCAGGGTTGCGAGATCATGGGCGTGGCTGCCGGTGAAACCGATCAGCCGGAAAAGAGCATTCCCCGCGCCGTGCGCAACGTGGTGTTCCGCGTGCTGATCTTCTACGTGCTGGCAATCATCGTGCTGTCGGCCATTGTGCCGTGGCAGCAGGCGGGCCTGATGGAAAGCCCGTTTGTGCAGGTGTTCGACATGGTCGGCATCCCCTACGCCGCTGACCTGATGAACTTCGTGATCCTGACTGCGATCCTGTCGGTGGGCAACTCCGGCCTGTACGCCTCGACGCGCATTCTGTGGGCGATGTCGAAAACCGGCATGGCGCCAAAGAGCCTGTCGACGTTGAGCAAGCGTGGCGTGCCGCTGCGTGCCTTGAGCATCACTTTGTGCTTCGCGTTGGTGTCGCTGATGACCAGTTTCGTCGCCGCCGACACCTTGTTCATGGTGTTGATGGCAGTGAGCGGCATGTCCGGCACCGTGACCTGGATTGTCATTGCGCTGGCGCAGTACAAGTTCCGCAAGGCGTATCTGCGCGATGGCGGCAAACTCAGCGACCTGAAATACCGCGCGCCGTGGTTCCCGGTGTTGCCGCTGATGTGCATCACATTGTGCTGCTCGCTGTTCGTGTTCCTGGCCCTGGATGAAACCCAGCGTCCATCGCTGTATTGGGGCTTTGGCTTCATTGCGCTGTGCTATGGCGCGTACTTCCTGATCCATCGCAAGCGCCAGGGCGTGTTGGCACCGAGCTTGCCGGCTGCATAACACCTCCAGCCAACCACTTCCCCTGTAGGAGCGAGCCTGCTCGCGATAGCGGTGGATCAGTCAACAGAGATGTTGAATGTGATTCCCTCATCGCGAGCAGGCTCGCTCCTACAGTTGTTTTATGGCGCATTGAAGATCCCTGTAGGAGCTGGCTTGCCAGCGATAGCGGCCTCGAGTCATGCCTCTGCATTGAAAACACCTTCGCCGGCGAGCCGGCTCCTACAGATTGTGCGTTGCCGTTTGTTCGAAGTTGTAACAGTCATCCGCGCAGCAAACTGGATTCTTCGAATAAAACCAATAAAAACAAATAGATAAGAAACTTTTCAGGCTGTTACACGCTGATTTGGTACCAATTGCCGCCTTACTGAACACTCGTTTAGTATGGCCGCAAGTCGCATCACCTCAGACCAATCACAATAATTCGAGGATTCCCATGACCACTCAATCGTCGCTGCTCAGCCAGGTCGAAGCAGGCGTTGCCTGGATCACCCTCAATCGCACTGCCCAGCGCAATGCGCTGGACATTCCGACGCTGAAAAACCTGCACACCTTGCTCGACGGTTTCAACGCTGATCCGGCGGTGCGCGTGGTGGTGTTGACCGGTAGCGGCCGCAGCTTCTGCGCCGGTGCCGACCTCGATGAATGGGCTGATGCCGAAGCCCGGGGCGCGCTGGAAACCTACGGCTGGACTGAAACCGCCCACGCGCTGATGACCCGCCTGCACAGCCTGGAAAAACCGACCATCGCCGCCATCAACGGCACCGCCGTCGGTGCCGGGATGGACCTGACCTTGTGCTGCGACCTGCGCATCGCCGGGCAATCGGCGCGCTTCAAGGCTGGATACACCAGCATGGCCTACTCGCCGGACGCCGGCGCCAGTTGGCACCTGCCGCGTTTGATCGGCAGCGAACAGGCCAAGCGCCTGCTGTTCCTCGACGAACTGTGGGGCGCCGACCGTGCCCTGGCCGCCGGGCTGGTTGGCGAAGTGTGCGCCGACGAGCAATTGCTGACCGTTACCAGCGAACTGGCCGCACGCCTGGCCGCCGGCCCGACCTTCGCCTTCGCCCAGACCAAAAAGCTCATGCGCGAAGGCGCCGAGCGCAGCCTGGCGGAACAACTGCAAGCCGAGCTCGCCGCCGGCCTGTTGTGCGGTCGCAGCGAAGACGGCAACGAAGCCCTGCGCGCCGCCATGGAAAAACGCCCGGCACGTTTCATCGGCCGCTGACACGACCTGTAGGAGCTGGCTTGCCAGCGATCGCCTTCAGCCTCGCACACCATTCTTTGTGAACGAACAACAGGTAGCACCATGAATTTCCAACTGACCCAAGAACAAGAAATGTTGGTGGACTCGGTACGCAGCTTCGTCGAGAAGGAACTGCTGCCCTATGAAGAGCAAGTCGACCGCGCCGACGAGGTCTCCCCGGAACTGGCAGCACAGATTCGCGGCAAGGCGATCGCCGCCGGTTTCTATGCCTTCAACATGCCCGAAGAAGTCGGCGGTGGCGGCCTGGACTACCTGTCCCAGGCGCTGATCGAACGTGAGCTATCCAAGGTGTCCTGGGCATTGCACGTGTTCGTCGCACGGCCGTCGAAAATCCTCATGGCCTGCACCGGCGACCAGATCAACGACTATCTGTTGCCGTCCATCCAGGGCGAAAAAATCGACTGCTTCGCGTTGACCGAGCCGGGTGCCGGCTCCGATGCCAATGCGATCAAGACTCGCGCCGTGCGTGAAGGCGACGACTTCATTCTTAACGGTAGCAAGCACTTCATCAGCCACGCTGGCCATGCTGACTTCGCCATTGTCTTCGCCGTCACCGACACCTACGAACACAACGGCAAAAAGCGAAACGCCGTGACTTCGTTCCTGGTCGACCGCAACACCCCGGGCATGACCATCCGCCGTGGACCGAAGTGCGTGAGCAACCGTGGTTATCACACCTTCGAAATGTTCTTCGACGACTGCCGTGTGCCGGCCAGCAAAGTGCTGGGTGAAGTCGGCAAGGGTTGGGACGTGGCCAACGCCTGGCTGACCGCCGGGCGGGTGATGGTCGCCGCCAACTGCGTCGGTCAGGCCCAACGCGCACTGGACGTGTCGCTGCAATGGGCGGCGGACCGCAAGCAATTCGGCCAGCCGATCGGCACCTACCAGGGCGTGTCGTTCAAATTGGCCGACATGGCCACGCAGATTCGCGCTGCTGAACTGCTGACCCTGCACACCGCGTGGAAAATGGACCAGGGCACCATGACCGATGGCGAGGCCGGCATGGCCAAACTTTTCGCCAGTGAAGTGCTCGGCCGTACTGCCGATGAAGCGGTGCAGATCTTCGGTGGCATGGGCCTGATGGACGAAGGTCCAGTGGAGCGCATCTGGCGTAACGCGCGGATCGAACGGATCTGGGAAGGCACCTCGGAAATCCAGCGCCACATCATTTCCCGCGAGCTGCTGCGGCCGCTGCTGCGCTGATCGCTCCGGAGAATTCCCATGTCCCAAACCATTCGTGACAACCTCAAACGCATGCTCGCGCCACAACACGTGGCGTTTGTCGGCGGCCGCAGCATGGCGCGCGCCCTCAAGCGCTGCGCCGAGGGCGGCTACCAGGGGCAAATGTGGCTGGTCAATCCGCAGCACGACAGCCTTGAAGGTGTGCCGTGCGTGCGCAGCGTGGCCGAGTTGCCTTGCGGCCCGGACGCAGTATTCATCGCCACCAACCGCGAGCTGACCCTGACTTGCGTGGCCGAACTGGCCGCCATCGGCGCGGGCGGGGCGATCTGCTACGCCTCCGGTTTCGCCGAGACCGGCGCCGAGGGTCAGGCCCTGCAACAGCAACTGCTCAAGGCCGCGGGCGACATGGCCTTGCTCGGCCCCAACTGCTACGGCCTGCTCGACTACCTGCACAGCTCCGCGCTGTGGCCGGTGGCACACGGCGGCAAAGCGGTGGAGAAGGGCGTGGCGGTGCTGACCCAGAGCGGCAACTTCGCCTACAACCTGTCCATGAGCGACCGCTCGCTGCCGGTGGCCTACATGGCCTCGGTGGGCAATCAGGCGCAACTGGGCGTGGCTGAATTGATGGACGTGTTGCTCGACGAGCCGCGCGTCACGGCCATCGGTCTGCACCTCGAAGGCCTGAAGAACGTGCCGGGTTTTGCCCGCGCCGCGCACAAGGCGTTGGAGAAGGGCATCCCGATCGTCGCGCTGAAAACCGGCGTGTCGCAGATCGGCGCCGAACTGGCCTTGAGTCATACCAGTTCGCTGTCCGGTTCCGATGCACTGTACGACGCGCTGTTTGATCGCCTTGGGGTGATCCGCGTCAGTGGCCCGGTGAGTTTTGTCGAAACCCTCAAAGCCGCTGCCTGCGGCAACCTGCCGGCGGGCAACAGCCTGATCGCGCTGGCCTGTTCCGGTGGCGATGCGGGGCTGATTGCCGACTACGCCGAACGCAATGACCTGAGCTTGCCCAAGCTCGATCAAGGACAAGTCGGTGAACTCGCGCAAGTGCTGCCGAGCTACGCCAACCTGGTCAACCCGCTGGATTTCACCACGGCCATCTGGGGCGACGGCGAAGCCTTGAACCGCATGCTCGACAGTGCGCTGCGAACCGAAGCCGACGCGGCGATGCTGGTGCTCGACTACCCGGCGGAATTCACCGGCGAGCGCAAGGAATGCGACCTGCTGCTGGAACTGTACTGCGCGGCGCTGCAACGTCATGGCAAGACCGGTTTCGTCACCTCGGCTTTCCCCGAGTTGCTGCCGGCCCATGCCCGTGAGCGTCTGCACGCACAAGGCGTTGCGGCATTGCAGGGCGTTGAAGACGGACTGGCCGCGTGGGGCCGCATCGCCGGTTATCAGCGCAAGCGCCAGGCGTTGTTGGCCCTGGGTGAATCGACGCTGGTCCCGCTGTGCCCGCAAGCGCTGGAAGGCGAGGGGCGTTTGCTCAATGAATGGGATTCCAAGCAGGCGTTGAAAGCTTTTGGCCTGCCGATTCCGAACGGTGTTTTGAGTCGCCCGGATCAGGCCCTGAAGGACGCCGAATCACTGGGCTATCCGCTGGTACTCAAAGCGGTCAGCGCTCAACTGCCGCACAAGACCGAGGCCGGCGCCGTGGCGCTGAACCTCAAGGACGGCGCGGCATTGAACGCTGCACTGGAGAAGATGCGCGCCAGCATTGCCGCTTACGCACCGGGCGTGCCCTTCGATCAGCTGTTGCTGGAACCGATGGCCAAGCCGCCACTGGCTGAGCTGATCGTAGGCATCAAACGCGAAAACGATTTTGGCCTCGCCCTGGTGATCGGTGCCGGCGGCGTTCTGGTGGAGCTGCTCAAGGACAGTCGCAGCCTGCTGCTGCCGACCACCGACGGCGCCATCCGCAATGCTGTGCTCAGTCTGCGCAGCGCCTCGTTGCTGCAAGGTTTCCGTGGTCGCGAGTCCGCCGATCTCGACGCCTTGGTGACGGCGATCCGCGCCGTGGCCGATTACGCCTGCGAAAACGCCGCGCAACTGCTCGAACTGGATGTGAACCCATTGTTGGTCGGTGCCCATGGCACGACTGCGGTCGATGCGTTGATTCGCCTCGGCCACGAGTGAGGACATGAATATGCAAAGCAAAACCTTGACCGGCGGCCAGGCCCTGGTGCGCCTGTTGGCCAACTACGGTGTCGATACCGTGTTCGGCATCCCCGGCGTACACACCCTGGAGCTGTACCGCGGCTTGCCCGGCAGCGGCATTCGCCACGTGCTGACCCGCCATGAGCAGGGCGCCAGCTTCATGGCCGACGGTTATGCCCGGGTCAGCGGCAAACCCGGCGTGTGTTTTGTCATCACCGGCCCCGGCGTGACCAACGCCGCCACCGGCATTGGCCAGGCCTACGCCGACTCGATTCCAATGCTGGTGATTTCCAGCGTCAACCACAGCGCCAGCCTCGGCAAGGGTTGGGGCAGCTTGCACGAGTGTCAAGATCAGCGGGCGATGACCGCGCCGATCACTGCGTTCTCGGCTGTGGCGCTGACCGCTGAAGACCTGCCGGAACTGATCGCCCGTGCCTACGCGGTGTTCGACAGCGAACGGCCGCGTCCGGTGCACATCTCGGTGCCGCTGGATGTGCTGTCGGCGCCGATCGCCCGTGACTGGAGCAATGACGTGGTGCGTCGTCCGGGTCGTGGTCCGGCATCCGCCACTGCGCTGGACCAGGCCGTGGCCAGACTCAACGCTGCCAAGCGCCCGATGATCATTGCCGGTGGCGGTGCGCTGAATGCCATTTCCGAGCTGCAGGACATCAGCACCCGGCTCGCTGCGCCGCTGTTCACCAGCGTCGCTGGCAAAGGCCTGCTGCCACCGGGCGCACCGCTCAACGCCGGTTCCTCCCTGTGTGTAGAGCCGGGATGGAACCTCATCGCCGAGGCCGACGTGGTGCTGGCGGTCGGCACCGAAATGGCCGACACCGACTTCTGGCGCGAGCGTTTGCCGCTCAATGCCGAGCTGCTGCGCGTCGACATCGACCCACGCAAGTTCAATGACTTTTACCCATGCGCAGTGGCCCTGCATGGTGATGCCCAACAAACCCTCAGCGGTTTGCTTGAGCGACTGCCGAGCGACGTGCGCGATGCCAGCGCAGCGGTTGCCTCGGTCGCCGCCCTGCGTGAAGCGGTCAAGGCCAGCCATGGTCCGTTGCAGTCGATCCATCAATCGATCCTCGACCGTATCGCCGCGGAACTGCCGGACAACGCCTTCATCAGCACCGACATGACCCAGCTTGCGTATACGGGTAACTACGCCTTTGACAGCCTGGCCATCCGCAGCTGGTTGCACCCGACCGGCTACGGCACCTTGGGTTATGGCCTGCCAGCGGGGATCGGCGCCAAGTTCGGCGCACCGCAGCGTCCGGGACTGGTGCTGGTCGGCGACGGTGGTTTCCTCTACACCGCCCAGGAGCTGGCCACGGCCGTTGAAGAACTGGACAGCCCGCTGGTGGTGCTGCTGTGGAACAACGATGCCCTGGGGCAGATCCGCGACGACATGCTCGGCCTGGACATCGAGCCCATCGGTGTACTGCCGCGCAACCCGGATTTTGCCGCCCTCGCTCGTGCGTTCGGCTGCACCGTGACTCAGCCGCAGAACCTCGCGGAACTGCAAACCGACCTGCGCCATGGCTTCACTCGCAATGGCGTCACCCTGATTGAGCTCAAGCATGCTTGCGTTCGCTGAGTTCACTGTAGGAGCGAGCACGCTCGCGATGGACGTCAACGATTACGCGCGCTGTCTGAATGACCGGGTTGCCCTAACGTTTTTCGCGAGCATGCTCGCTCCTACAGGGATCATGTTTATAGGAGGAAGGCCATGCGCTTTTCCGATCTGACTCAACGAATCGCCGGCGACGGCGCCGCCGCGTGGGACATTCACTACCGCGCCCTGGCGCTGCGCGAGCAGGGCGAAGACATATTGTTGTTGTCCGTGGGCGACCCGGATTTCGACACGCCACAGCCTATCGTGCAGGGCGCCATCGACAGCCTGCTCAATGGCAACACCCATTACGCCGAAGTGCGCGGCAAGCGTGCCCTGCGCGAAGCCATCGCCAGGCGCCATCAACAGCGCAGCGGCCAATCCGTTTCGGCGGATCAGGTCACCGTGCTGGCCGGGGCGCAATGTGCGCTGTTCAGCGTGGCCCAATGCGTGCTCAATCCCGGTGACGAGGTGATCGTCGCCGAACCGATGTACGTCACCTACGAAGCCGTATTCGGTGCCTGCGGTGCCGTGGTGGTGCCGGTGCCGGTGCGCTCGGAAAACGGCTTTCGCGTGCTGCCCGAAGATGTCGCCGCGCGCATCACCCCACGCACCCGGGCACTGGCGCTGAACAGCCCGCACAACCCGTCCGGCGCCAGTCTGCCGCGCAGCACCTGGGCCGCGTTGGCTGAGCTGTGCATCGCTCACGACCTGTGGCTGATTTCCGACGAGGTCTACAGCGAATTGCTGTTCGAAGGCGAACACGTCAGCCCGGCGAGCCTTCCGGGCATGGCTGAGCGCACCGCGACCCTCAACAGCCTGTCGAAATCCCACGCCATGACTGGTTGGCGCGTGGGTTGGGTGGTGGCGCCGCCATCCCTGGCCGCGCACCTGGAAAACCTCGCGTTGTGCATGCTCTACGGTTCGCCGGATTTCATTCAGGACGCCGCCGTCATTGCCCTGGAAAGCAACTTGCCGGAACTGGAGGCGATGCGTGATGCCTATCGCCAGCGTCGCGATCTGGTGTGCGACAGCCTGGCCGATTGCGCCGGCGTGCGGGCGTTGAAACCCGACGGTGGGATGTTCGTGATGCTCGATATCCGCGAGACCGGGCTCAGCGCCCAAGCGTTCGCCGACCGTTTGCTGGATCGTCACGGCGTGTCGGTATTGGCTGGCGAGGCCTTTGGTCCGAGCGCGGCGGGGCATATTCGACTCGGTCTGGTGGTCGGCGCCGAGCCGCTGCGCGATGCCTGCCAGCGCATTACCCGTTGTGCTCAAGAACTGATGGAGGCCCAGGTTCATGCTTAACCACAAGGCGTTGTTTATTGATGGTCGCTGGCAAAAACCGTCGGGGCTGGGCATCGCCGAGGTGATCAACCCGGCCACCGAGCAGGTGTGCGGCAGTGTTCCGCTGGGTGATGAGCTCGATGTCGAACACGCCGTGGCGGCTGCACGTCGGGCCTTCGCTTCATGGTCGCGTACGCCGTCCAGCGTACGCGCCGGTTACATCCGTGCACTGGCAGAACAACTGCGCAAACGTGCCGATGAGATGGCCGCCGTCATCACCTCGGAACTGGGCATGCCGGTGCAATGGTGCCGATCGGTGCAGGTCGACGGGCCAATCGTTGGCCTTGAGCAGTACGTCGAACTTGCCGGCTTGATGGACGAAGTGCGAGAAGTCGGCAATTCGCTGGTGATCCGTGAAGCGGTGGGCGTCTGTGCCTTCATCAACCCGTGGAATTACCCGCTGCACCAGTTGATCGGCAAACTCGCCCCGGCCCTGGCCGCCGGTTGCACGGTGGTGATCAAGCCGAGCCAGGAAACCCCGCTGCACGCGTTCCTGCTGGCACAAATGATCGAGGACATCGGCCTGCCTGCCGGCGTGTTCAATCTGGTCAGTGGGCCGGGCTCGAAAGTCGGCGAAGCGCTGGCCAAGCACCCGGACGTGGACATGGTGTCGTTCACCGGTTCCACCGGCGCCGGCGTTCGCGTGGCGCAGGCAGCGGCACCTTCGGTCAAGCGCGTGTGCCTGGAGCTGGGTGGCAAGTCGCCGTTGCTGATCGCCGAGGATGCGGATCTCGCCGCAGCCGTGCGCTACGGCGTGCAGGACGTGATGATCAACTCCGGCCAGACCTGCACCGCGTTGACCCGCATGCTGCTGCCGGCCAGCCGCTACGCCGAGGCCGTCGAACTGGCATTGGCGCAAACCTTGAGCCTGCGCATGGGCGATCCACTCGACCCGCAAAGCTTCCTCGGCCCGATGTGTTCGGCCGGGCAAAAACGCACCGTGCTCGACTACATCAACGTTGGCCAGCAGGAAGGCGCACGGCTGCTGTGCGGCGGTGACACACCGTCGGCTTTCGAACGCGGCTTCTATGTCAGCCCGACGCTGTTCGCCGATGTCGACAACCGCATGCGCATCGCCCAGGAAGAAATCTTCGGCCCGGTGCTGTGCCTGATCCCTTACGCCGATGAAGCACAGGCGATACAGATGGCCAACGACTCGCCGTTCGGCCTGTCCAGCGGTGTCTGGGCCGGCAGTGCCGAACGCGCCTTGCACCTGGGGCGGCAGATGCGCGCCGGCCAGTGCTTCCTCAATGGTGCGGCATTCAATTATCAGGCGCCGTTCGGCGGCTACAAGCAGTCGGGTAACGGTCGCGAATGGGGTGAGGAGGGGCTCAACGAGTTCGTCGAAGTGAAGGCGATCCAGGTGTGACGGCTGGCGATTCAAACGTTGTATGCACCGGGCCCTGGCCCGGTGTCTTGCGTGGTTTTGAACCGGTAATTCATTAGCTTTTTGATCAGGGGCAATGCAATGAGCGATAACAAAAACAAGATTACTCAAGCGAACCATGAATTCAGCTTCCCGCGTAGGGACTTCCTCAAGTACAGCGCTGCCGCCGCTGCCGTGGCCGGTGCGTTTTCCATGGGGCTGCCGCTGGGCGCGTTTGCCGCAGAGGCCACGCCCAAACCGGGTGGAGTCCTGCGCCTCGGCCTGGCGGGGGGCAGCACTACCGACTCCAAGGACCCCGGCTCCTGGGCCGACACCTTCACCTTCGTCGGCTTTTCGGCGGTCTATAACACCCTGACCGAAATTGCCGTCGACGGCACGGCCATCCCCGAACTGGCTGAAAGCTGGAGTTCGACCCCGGACGCGCGCATCTGGACCTTCAAAATCCGTCAGGGCGTGACCTTCCACAACGGCAAGACCCTGACCGCCGACGACGTGGTGGCGTCGATCCAGCATCACCTCGGCGAGAAATCCACCTCGGCCGCCAAGACCGTGCTGGGCGACGTGGCCAAGGTCAGCGCCAATGGCAGTGACAGCGTGGTGTTCGAGTTGCACTCGGGCAACGCCGATTTCTCCTATGTGGTTGCCGATTACCACCTGGCGATCATGCCGAGCAAGGACGGCGCGGCGGACTGGCAGGCCGGCGCCGGCACCGGTGGCTATCGCCTCAAGGACTTCGAACCGGGTGTGCGCATGACCCTGGAACGCAGCCCGGATTACTGGAAACCGGGGCGGGCGCACTTCGCCAGTGCCGAGCTGATTGCTATCTCTGACGGCGCGGCACGGGTCAATGCGCTGGTCACCGGGCAGGTGGACGTGATCAACAAGGTCGACCTGAAAACCGTGGCGCTGCTCAAACGCAACCCGAACCTGGTCATCGAAGAAACCAAGGGCGCCCAGCACTACACCTTCCCGATGCTCACCGACAGCCAGGTGTTCCTGAACAACGACGTGCGCCTGGCGATGAAGCACGCGATCAACCGCGAAACCCTGCTGGCCTCGGTGCTGCACGGCTATGGCCTGGTGGGTAACGACCACCCGATCCAGCCCGGCAGCCGCTTCATCAACACCGCGCTGGAACAGCGCACCTACGATCCGGACAAGTCGCGCTTCTACCTGAAGAAGGCCGGTCTGGACTCGCTCAAGGTCCGCCTGCAAGCCTCCGACGCCGCCTACACCGGCGCCGTGGACGCCTCGGTGCTGTTCAAGGAGCAGGCCCGCGCGGCGGGGATCGACATCGACGTGGTGCGCGAGCCGGCCGATGGGTTCTTCTCCAACGTGTGGATGAAGCAACCGTTCACTACCTCGTTCTGGTACAGCAGCCTGACCGCCGACCGCATGTTCAGCATCGGTTATGCCAAAGGCGCAGCGTGGAACGAGACCCACTGGGACAACGCGCGTTTCAATCAACTGCTCAACGCCGCTCGCGGCGAGATGAACGACCCGCTGCGCCGCGAGATGTACAACGAAATGCAGGCACTGTGCCGGGACGAGGGCGGGGCGATCGTGCCGCTGTTCGCCAGTTCCGTGGCGGCGCGTTCCAACAAGGTCGTCCATGGTGGGCAGACGGCGCCCTATGGCGAGCTGGATGGGTTGCGGGTGATCGAGCGGTGGTGGCAGGCGTAATGCCCGGATCCGTCAAACAATGAAGACCCCCTGTAGGAGCTGGCTTGCCAGCGATGGCGGCCTTGAGGCTTGTGTCGCCCATGGGGGCGCGATCGCCGGCAAGGCGGCTCCTACAGTTTGTCATTCGCAGTCTTCTAAAGCGTGCCCAATTCAAGGAACCGCACGATGAGAAGTATTTTCAAGCTGTTGGGGCAGCGCCTTGCTTTAGGCCTGCTCTCGCTGTTCGCCGTATCGGTAATCATCTTCCTGGCCGTCGGCATGCTCCCGGGCGATATCGCCCAGGCCATGCTCGGCCAGTCGGCTACCCCGGAAACCGTGGCGGCCTACCGCGCGCAACTGGGCCTGGACTTGCCGCCGCTGACCCGTTTCGGCCACTGGATCTGGCAGTTGCTGCACGGTGATCTTGGTGTGTCGCTGGCCAACCAGCGGCCCATCGCCGATCTGGTCAGCTCGCGCCTGGGCAACACCTTCAGTCTCGCTTTGCTGGCCGCATTGGTGTCGGTGCCGCTGGCCTTGCTGCTGGGAATGCTCGCGGCGTTGTACCGCAACAGCTGGTTCGACCGGTTGCTCAACACCTCGGCCCTGAGCGCGGTGTCGTTCCCCGAGTTCTTCGTCGCCTACATCCTGATCCTGGTGTTCGCGGTGAAGCTCAACTGGTTCCCGAGCATTTCCAACCTGGCGCCGGACGCGTCCCTGGGCACGATCCTGGAACGTTCGATACTGCCGGTGGCGACCCTGAGCCTGGTGGTGATCGCGCAGATGATGCGCATGACCCGCGCATCCTTGATCAACCTGTTGGCCAGTCCCTACATCGAAATGGCCCGGCTCAAGGGCATCAGCCAGTCGCGGATCATCTTTCGCCACGCCTTGCCCAACGCCTTGGCGCCGATCGTCAACGTGGTGGCGCTGAACCTGGCGTACCTGGTGGTCGGCGTGGTGGTGGTCGAAGTGGTGTTCGTTTATCCGGGCCTCGGCCAGTTGCTGGTGGACTCGGTGGCCAAGCGCGATATCCCGGTGGTGCAGGCCTGCAGCCTGATCTTCGCCGCGACCTACATCCTGCTCAACACCAGTGCCGATGTGCTGTCGATTGCCAGCAACCCACGCTTGATGCATCCGAAGGGGTAGACCATGAGCCTGTTGAAACAAGTGTGGCGGGCGCCCCTGAGCGCCAAGTTCGGTTTGTTGATGATCCTGCTGTATGTGCTGGTGGCGGTATTCGCACCGGTTTTGGCGCCGTTCGGCGAAACCCAGGTGGTGGGCGGGGGATTTGAGCCATGGGGCGGGCAGTACCTGTTGGGCACCGATAACCTGGGGCGCGACATGTTCAGTCGCCTGGTCTATGGCGCGCGCAACACCCTGGGCATCGCCTTCCTGACCACGGTGCTGGCGTTTCTGCTCGGCGGCTTGAGTGGCCTGATCGCGGCGATCAAGGGCGGCTGGGTCGACCAGGGATTGTCGCGGGTGGTGGACATCCTGATGGCCATCCCGCAACTGATCTTTGCCTTGCTGATCCTCAGCGTGGTCGGCACCAACGCCACGTCGCTGGTTCTGGTGATTGCGCTGCTGGATGCGACGCGGGTGTTCCGGCTGTCTCGTGCCGTGGCGATGAACGTGGTGGTGCAGGACTTCGTCGAAGCCGCGCGCTTGCGCGGTGAAGGTTTGTGGTGGCTGGTCACCCGTGAAGTCTTGCCGAATGCGGCGGCACCGCTGATTGCCGAGTTCGGCCTGCGCTTCTGCTTTGTGTTCCTGTTCATCAGTGCGTTGTCGTTCCTCGGCCTGGGCATTCAACCGCCTACCGCCGACTGGGGCAGCATGGTGCGCGACAACGCCGTGCTGATCACTTTTGGCGACATCAGTCCGCTGTTGCCTGCCCTGGCCGTGGCCTTGATCACGGTCAGCGTCAACTTCGTCGTCGACTGGATGCTGCACAAATCCAGCGGCCTCAAGGAATGCTGAACATGACCACTACAAAACCTTTGCTGGAAATTCGCGACCTGCACATCGAAGGCCATTACGAAGACGCCTGGCATCCGCTGATCAAGGGCATCGACCTGACCCTGCAACGGGGCGAGGTGCTGGGGCTGATCGGCGAGTCTGGCGCGGGCAAGTCGACCCTCGGCCTGTCGGCCATGGGCTACACCCGCGACGGTTGCCGGATCACCGGCGGTTCGGTGCATTTCGACGGCATTGACCTGCTCAAGGCCAAGCCTGAAGCCCTGCGCAAACTTCGCGGTTTGCGGATCGCCTATGTCGCACAGAGCGCGGCGGCCTCGTTCAACCCGGCTCATCGACTGATCGACCAGCACGTCGAAACCGCCGTGAAGAACGGTGGCATGAGCCGCGAAGAGGCCATGCGCGACGCGGTGGAATTGTACCGAGTACTACGTTTGCCCAATCCCGAGACCATCGGCCAGCGTTATCCGCACCAGGTGTCCGGCGGTCAGTTGCAGCGGGTCATGACCGCCATGGCCATGGCTTGTCATCCGGACCTGATCATCTTCGACGAACCGACCACGGCGCTGGACGTTACCACCCAGATCGAAGTGCTCGCCGCCATTCGCGATGCGGTAGCCACCTACGGCAGCGCCGCCATCTATATCAGCCACGACCTGGCGGTGGTGGCGCAGATGGCCGACCGCATCATGGTGTTGCGCCACGGTAAACTGGTGGAAGAGGCCGAGACGCGCAAGATGCTGGGTGACCCGCAGGAGGACTACACCAAGTCGCTGTGGGCGGTGCGCAGTTTTCGCACCGAGCCCAAAGCCTGTCCGCACCAGGAACAACCCTTGCTGGAACTGCGCAACAGTTGCGCCAGTTACGGCCAGCAGCCGGTGTTGCACGACGTTTCCCTGAAGCTGTATCGCGGCCAGACTCTGGCGGTGATCGGCGAGTCGGGCAGTGGCAAAAGCTCGACGGCGCGGCTGATCACCGGATTGCTGCCGCCAACTTACGGCCAGGTGCTGTACGACGGCGCGCCCTTGCCAGCGGACTTCCGCCAGCGCAGCAAGGAACAACTGCGGCGCATCCAGATGATCTACCAGATCCCCGACACGGCGCTCAATCCGCGTCAGCGCATCGTCGACATCATCGGCCGGCCGCTGACGTTCTACCTTGGCCTGAAGGGCAAGGCCATGCGTGCCCGGGTCGCCGAATTGCTGGAGATGATCGAACTCGACCCGGCGACCTTCATGGAGCGTCAGCCCCGGGAACTGTCTGGCGGGCAGAAACAACGCATCTGCATCGCCCGGGCCCTGGCGGCCGATCCGCAACTGATCATCTGCGACGAAGTGACCTCGGCCCTCGACCAACTGGTGGCCGAAGGCGTACTGAAATTGCTCAACCGCATCCAGCAACAGCTGGGTGTCGCCTACCTGTTCATCACCCACGATGTTGCTACAGTGCGGGCCATTGCCGATGAGGTATTGGTGATGCAACGGGGCAGGGTGGTGGACCACGGCTCGCGCAGCCAGATCTTCACCCCGCCGCATCAGGACTACACCGGGCTGCTGTTTTCTTCCGAACCGCAAATGGACCCTGACTGGCTCGACCGGTTGCTGGCCACGCGCGCTTCCACACCTTCAACCGATACGCTGGAAAAAGTCTAAGGAACCACCATGAAAGTACTGATCGTCCACGCACACCCGGAGCCGAAATCCTTCACCGCCGCCCTGCGGGACCAGGCCGTTGCCACACTCGAAGCCCAGGGCCACGAAGTGCAGGTCAGCGACCTGTACAAAATGAACTGGAACCCGGTGGCCAGCGACGCGGACTTCTCGAATCGGGAAAACCCCGAGTACCTGGTCTATGCCCTGGAACAACGCCTGGGCGTGAAGAGCCAGTCGCTGGCGGCGGACATCCAGGCTGAGCTGGACAAGCTGCTGTGGGCCGACCTGCTGATCCTCAACTTCCCGATCTTCTGGTTCTCCGCCCCGGCCATGCTCAAGGGCTGGATCGACCGGGTGCTGGTGTCCGGCATCTGCTACGGCGGCAAGCGTTTCTACGATCAGGGTGGTCTGGCCGGCAAAAAGGCGCTGGTGACCGTGACCCTGGGTGGCCGTGAACACATGTTTGGCGAAGGCGCGATTCATGGGCCATTGGAGGACATGCTGCGGCCGATCCTGCGTGGCACGTTGGCCTATGTCGGGTTTGATGTGCTGGAACCCTTCGTGGCCTGGCATGTGCCGTACATCAGTGAAGAGGCGCGCCAGCAGTTTCTGGTTGATTACAGCCAGCGTTTGCAGCACTTGAGCGACGACCAACCCTTGGTATTTCCGAAGCTGGCGCAGTTCGATGACAAACTCTATCCGCTGACCACCAATGGCTGATTAACACCACCCCCCCCTGTGGGAGCGAGCAAGCCCGCTCCCACAGCGCCGCTTGGGCCGTTGAACTACACTTTTCAGTTGCTCCACCCTGATCGGCAAGCGACGCATGGCGTCGCCCAGCCGCCCGCCAGTCGACCCAAAGGCTTGCCTGTTGTGGCAAACCTGTCGGAGGTCATTATGAAAAGGTTTTCACCGGTCAGCCTGTGCATCGCATTGTCGGTTTTGAGCGCCCCGGGATGGGCGCAAACGGTGGTGCCGATGAAAGGGCAAAGTTCGCAACAAACCCAGGTCGACATCAACGAATGCAACAGCATCGCCGCCAGCCAAAGCGCCTCGACGTCTTCCACGCCTTCCGGCGGGAGAATCAAGGGCGCAGCTGTCGGGGCCGCCGCCGGCGCAACGGCTGCCCAGGTGCGCGGCAATCAGCACGACGAAGTCTATGATCGTGTCGACGATGACAGGAAACAGGATTATCGCCAGGACCGGGCCAAATCGACGGCAGCGGCCGGGATGGTGGTCGGTGGTTCACGTCAACGCCAGGAACGCCGGGCGGATGCGAAAACCACAGAGGCAAACACCGCGACGGCTTACACCAGCTGTTTGCAGGGCAAGGGGTATCAGGTCAATCCTTGAGTCAGGTACGGAACACACTGTGGGAGCGAGCCTGCTCGCGATGGCGGCGGCACATTCAACATCCCGGTGTCTGACACACCGTCTTCGCGAGCAAGCTCGCTCCCACAGGGATCTTCAGTGTTTCGAGAATCCGGTCAAGCGCTCAGCTTCTGATCCTTGAACTCGCTGTTTCAAGAAAACAGACAGAAGGAAACGGCCTGTAGCTCAAATCTGACAACCGTTCATCGGTGAACTACGCTGCGATACGTACCCTAGATCTGAATTTTGTGAAGTAAGGATCCGACACATGCGGAGCAGGCTGCTCGCGGTAATGTTTAGTGCTTTCGGGATGTTTTGGTCGGTGCAACTGTGGGCCGAGGACGCGCCGAAAGTGGTCGATGCCCCTGCTGAATTGAAAGTGGCCAACCGCGGCGTCATGGTGTTTCGCGCGACCATCCTCGGTGAAGCTCCGGCCTCGCGGGTCAAACGGGCGAAAGCGGTGATCGGCGAGGCGCTGGATGAAGCGGACGACCTCAATGTCACCCTCGACCCGATCATGAAAAGCTACATGGTGCTGCTGGGTAGCCGGCGCGCCTTTATCGTTTCGCCCAAGGACTTCGACGAAACCGAATACGACTCCGTACAGCAGGCCGCCGAAGCCGCGGCGGGCAGGCTGCGCCAGGTTGTGGCCGAAACCCAGGAAGCCCGTAGCCTGCAATTGATCCTGCGTTCCGTAGGCGCTGCGCTGCTGGCCACGGGTATCTATTTAGGCTTGCTCCTGGTCATGGTTTTTTTGCGCCGCAAGTTGCTGAAAAAACTGCCCGACCTGATGCATCGGCACACCCAGGCCCTGAAGGTCGGGCACGTTCCGTTGATCGACGCCAACTTCCTCTATCCATTGGTCAGCCGCGTGCTGGAAGTGCTGCGCTGGGCCATCGTGTTGTTGCTCACTTACGAGTGGCTGGGGTTTGTCCTGTCGCGCTTTCCCTATACCCGGCCTTGGGGCGAGAGCCTCAACAACTATCTGCTGGAAGTCGCCGACTATCTATTGCAGGGGATTCTCGGGGCCATCCCCGGGCTTGGCGTGGCGTTGGCGATCTTCTTCATTGCGCGGGGTGCGACTGCGTTCTCTCGCCGGATTCTTCGGCGCATGGCCACGCCCGGTACCTTCAACTGGTTGAACCACGAAACCCTGCAGCCAACCCAGCGCCTGACTTCGCTGGCGATCTGGCTGTTTGCCCTGGCCATGGCTTATCCCTACCTGCCGGGTGCCGGTACCGATGCGTTCAAAGGCTTGTCGGTGCTGGTCGGCCTGATGATCTCGCTGGGCGCTTCCAGCGTAGTCGGCCAGGCGGCGGCCGGTTTGATCCTGACGTACACCCGAACCCTGCGTCCCGGTGAATTCGTACGCATTGGCGAACACGAAGGGACGGTCACTGAACTGGGCATGTTCACCACGAGCATTCGCACCGGTCTGGGCGAAGTGCTGACCTTGCCCAACTCGATGATCACCGGCACGGTCACCAAGAACTATTCGCGGGTTGTACAAGGCCCCGGGTATGTGGTCGATACCGTGGTAACCATTGGCTATGACACGCCGTGGCGGCAGGTCGAAGGCATGTTGCTGGAGGCTGCCAAACGCACACCCGGTATCCTCGAAACACCACCGCCGCAGGTGTTTCAAACGGCATTGTCGGACTTCTACCCCGAGTACCGGCTGGTGGCCCAGGCCATCCCCAGCCAGCCAAGGCCCCGCGCCGTGCTGCTGAGCATGTTGCACGCCAATATCCAGGATGTGTTCAACGAGTACGGCGTGCAGATCATGTCGCCGCACTATCTGGGCGATCCGCAACACGAGAAATGGGTGCCCAGGGACAAGTGGTACACGGCACCCGCGCAAGAACCCAAGGAACTTTGATTTCGCCTGCCAGGGAGCCCACACCATGCTTGAGTTCATTCTCCACGCCCTGCGGACTGACCCGGAAATCGCGGTGTTCCTGGCCATTGCCCTGGGCGTCTTCATCGGCCGTATCCACATTGGCAGTTTCCACCTCGGTTCGGTGGCCGGTGCGCTGTTGATGGGCCTGCTGATTGGCCAGATAGGGCTCGAAGTGCCCACCGGATTGAAGTCGGTATTTTTCGTGATGTTCATCTACGCGGTCGGCTTCAAGAGCGGGCCGGAGTTTTTCGGCAGCCTCAATCGCGGCACGCTGAAACTGGTGGTGTTGAGCGTGGTGCTGTGCGGCACGGCGCTGGCGGCGATCCTGCTGATGAACGCAGTCTTCGATTTCGACGCCGGTTTCACCGCCGGGCTCGGGGCCGGTGCACTGACCGACACGGCGATCATGGGCACAGCGACCAGCGCCATCAATCAACTGTCGATCGATACCGCGGCCAGGGCGCAACTCAACAGCCATATGGCGATTGCCTACGCGATCACGTACCTGTTCGGCACCATCGGCCTGATCGTCTTCGTCGGCAGCATCGCCCCGAAACTGCTGGGCGTGGATCTCAAGGCATCGGCCCGGGAGCTGGAACTGGAGCTGGGGATCGCCAAGGAAGAAGACGCGATCACCGTGCCGTACACCCGCATTGTCGTGCGAGCCCATCAGGTGGCTGACAATGGTTCGGCGATTGGGCAGCGCATCGCCGATGTGGAGAATCAGCACGAATCGCTGACCATCGAGCGCGTGGTACGGGCAGGCAAAATCATCGAGCGTGACGAGGCTTTCACGCTGATGGCCGGGGATATCGTCGGGGTCTACGCCCTGCGCGAATCGGTGGGCACCCTCACCCAGTGGATCGGGCCGGAAATCGACCATGCCGAATCCTTGTCTTTCCCCACCCGTGAAGTGGACATCGTCGTGACCTCGCCGGAGTTCGCCGGCAAGACAATCCATCAGGCGAAAAACCGCCTGGAAAGCGCCAGGCGCCTGGGCTGCTTCATCAATACCATCACCCGCCAGGGCTACGAGTTGCCGTTGTTGCCCAACACCGTACTGCGTCGGGGCGACGTGATTACCCTGACCGGCCGCACCGCCAGCGTCGAAGCGGTGGCCAAGCGGTTGGGGCGGATTCGCGAGAACAACTACAAGAGCGACATCGCCATGCACACCCTGGGCATGGTGCTGGGTTCATTGCTGGGGCTGTTGTCGACCCACATCGGGATGATTCCCGTGGAGCTGGGCATTGGCGGCGGGGTGCTGGTCGCGGCGCTGGTGATTGGCTGGTACAACTCGCGCCACCCGGAAATCGGCGCGTTGCCTCCCGCCGCGCAGTGGGCGTTTTCCGAGTTCGGTCTGACCGCGTTCGGCGCGGTGGTCGGCCTGCTCGCCGGCCCCGCAGCCTTTGCCGCGATGAAGGAACAAGGCCTGGCGTTGCTGCTGTCTGGCGCCGTGGTCACCATCGTGCCACCGCTGGTGGCACTGTACTTCGGCCGCTACGTGCTGCGCCTGCACCCGATGATCCTGTTCGGCGCACTGGCCGGTGCACAGACCGAAGCGGCGTCGATGAACAAGATCATCGAACAGTCCGGCAGCAACACCCCGGTGATCGGCTTTACCGTGTGTTATGCGATTTCCAACGTGTTGCTGGCGGTATGTGGGCCGATCATAGTGTTTGTGGTGGCAGGTTAAAGTGGCGTCTCAGAAACCACTTTCCCTCATCAACACCGCCATCAAGTGCGTCGCACCGTCAGCCAGCAAGCTGCGCCGTTCGCCTTCGATTTTCAGATGACCCCGGGTCTCCCGCAGGCTCGGCAAGGGTTCGTCGAGTTGAATAAGCACCTGGAACAATGCCGCGCTCGGGATCAGTGCGTGTTCCGCCGAGGTCGTCGGCACCGGGCCACCGAAGCGTGAGGACAACATGCGGTGCGACAGTTGACTGGCGCGGGTGCTGCCGATCACCAGTACGCGGCCATTGAGCGGGGTGGTCTGGCCGTCGGGGTAAAAACGCACGCGGTCACCGGTTGCCATGCGGTGCACCTGATCCTGGGCGACATAGGCGTCCACTTGCCAGCTGCTCGGGTCGATCAGCATGCCGAGGGACTCCTGGCGACCGACCCACTGGCCGGCTTTCCAGTCCGGATTGACGTCCAGCCAGAGTCCGGCGAATGGCGTTTGCAGGTTCAGCCGGGCGATTTCCGAGCGCGCGGCCCGGGCTTCTTCGAATTGCACGTTCAGGCGTTGGCGGGTGACGGCGTCTTCCTGCAATCCGCCGGGGTCGGCCAACAACCCTGACAGACGCGCCTCATAGCTGCGGGCGTTGGCTTCGCTGCTTTGCAGGCGCGAGGCAATGTCTGGCTCGTCGAGCACGATCAGGGTTTCGCCGGCATTGACCGGGCCATCGGCATGAATCGATTGCAGACGCGCCGGGTAGGGCGCGTAGACACGCAACTGATGTTCGGCACGGGCCACGCCGACCGCATCGATCTGGCTGTGCCAAGGCGCCGCCAGCCCGGCGACAATCAGTGCCAGTACGCCGTAGAACATCAACTTGCGGCGACTTGGGATGGCTGCGCGTTGCTGCCACCAGTGATTTAATTCGCGCAGCACCGGCATGGCGATGAACCAGGACAATTCGACCATGAACAGGATGATCCCCAGCAATTTGAAGAAGAACAGGTAGACCGCCAGGGCGATCCCCAGAAACAGCACCAGCCGATACAGCCAGGTGACGATCGCGAACGTCACCAGCAGTCGGCGTTGCCCGGTTGGGAACGATTCCGGCCAGTCTTCCTGCAGGCCCAGCAGATTGCGCCGCAGGGTGACCCGCGCCAGGGCCGAGGCGCGCTCGTGCAGGTTGGGAAAGTCCAGCAGGTCGGAGAGGATGAAGTAGCCGTCAAAACGCATGAACGGGCTGGCATTGAGCGCCAGTGACAGCAGCCAGCTGGTGGTCGCCAGGTACAGCAGGGCATTGCGCAGCGGCCCCGGATCACACAGCGCCCAGCCCAGGGTCGACAACCCGGCCAGGGACAACTCGGTGACGATACCGGCAGAGGCAATTGCCAGGCGCTGCCGCGAGCGGATGAGTTTCCAGCTCTCGCCCGTGTCGGTATAGAGCATCGGCCATAACACCACGAAGGCGATGCCCATGTGGCCGACCCGCAAACCCAGGCGCGTGGCCACCAGTGCATGCCCCAATTCATGCAGGGTTTTGGCGACGATCAGCGCCAGGGCGAAACTGAACAGGCCCTCGGTGGAAAACGACTCGACCACGGCGTGGGTAAAGACGTCCCACTGTTGCAGGACCAGAATTACCCCCCACAGGCTCAGGGCAAATACCAGCAGGCCGGTGAGCGGGTGAAACAGCCAGCCCAGTGCACGGGCGAGGTGTTGTAGCGGTTGTTGCGGACGCAGCAGCGGAATGCGAAAGAACAGGTAGTGGTGCAACCACCAGCGCCAACTCAGCCAGGTGCCTGCCTCGTCCTTGGCTTTGAGCCGTTCGAGCGCGGCGGGGCCAGCGCGTAGCAACTGGTGCTGTTCGAGGAACTGGCGGAAATCGAGGATCTGCTCGACATCCGGTTTGAGCGCGGTGCCTTCAGCAATCTGTTCGCTGATCTGCCGGGGCGACTGGCCCCAGCGCAGCAGGCATTCGAACTCCAGCCAGCCGATGCGGTAAAAGCGGTTGATCACCGTGTCCTGGATCACCCAGGCCGGTTCGCCGTTGCTGCCGTTGGCGGCTTCGCTCAGGCGCAGGTCTTCGCGCAATGGCGGCAGGGGCAAGTCAGCAGGGTCAAGCATCACCAGCCGCTCCACGCCCGCAGCGTCGCCAGAGGCCGGCGCAGCAAGTAGTAACCCAGCATCACCCGGCCACCGTAGAGTTTGGCGGTGCCGTGCAGGCCCAGGCGCGCATGTTCCGGCGCGCCGTCGATGCTGGCCAGCAGGCGATAGGCGACCACACCTTCATCGCTGGGGCGGGCCTGGTAACTGGTTTCGAGGATTTTGCCCTTGAGCGGGGTCAGCGGGTACGCCGTGAGAAACAACGTGACTTCAGCGCCAGGCTCCAGGGCAATGGCATCGGCCACCGCCAGCTGGATCTGCATGGCCGGTTGGCTCGGGTCGGCCACTTGCATGATCCGTTCGCCGGTGACCACCGGTTTGCCCAGCCAGTCGTTAGGGTCACTGAATACCGCCACGCCGCCGCGCGGTGAAAGGACCTTGGTGCGCTTGAGTTGGGCTTGCACCGCCGCCAGTTCGGCCCGGCGTTGCTGAGCGCGGCCCTGGAGCAGGGTCAGCTCGCTTTTGCTTTGCGGGTTATCGAACGCCCGCTGGCTGGCCGCCTGCAACTCGGCATCGGCCACCGCCACTTCCTTGCCCAGTACTTCGGCGCGGCTGCGCAGGGTGGTTTCGTCGAGGGAGAACAGCGGCGTACCGTTTTCCACCGGTTGGTTGGGGCGCACCTGGATCTGCTCGATCACGCCGTCGATGGGGGAGCTGATGATTTGCGCCTGGCGCGAGACGATTTCCGTCGGGGCCAGTGCAGTTTGCCGCACCGGCAGCAACAACAGGGCACCGAGCACGATCAGCCCCATCAGCAGTTGCTTGCGGTTAGGCCGCCAGCGACTCAAGCGCCGATGCCGGGTCAGCGCGGCCCAGCAGTAGCCCCAGGTATTGACCAGGCCTTTGAGGTGCTGCCATAGCACTGCCGGTGGCTCTTGCTCCAGCAACAACGTCAACAGTCCCAGGCGATACCCGTCACGGTCTTGAACCGCAATGCACCAGAGGCCCGACGGCCACCATTCGCGCCAGCCTTCGGCGATGTCCGGCGGCGGGGCGCTGGTATCCAGTGTCAGCCACACGGGTTCGATGTCGGGCACTTGAGTGGCGACCCAGCGACTGGCCCGGCGCAGCCAGACGAGGTACGGCGAATCTTCGCTGGGGCGTGACAGCCCGGAAACGTTCAGCAGTTCCAGCGACGATTCCCGTTGGGCAAAGACCAGTGCCTGATGAAACGGCAGCAGCGGATACAGATCGTTGGCCATGCTGAATGCCAGGGCGTTCAGCGAGTCGGCGGCCATCGCTTTGTCCCGCAGGGCGTCAAGTTCCAGCAGCAGGTGAGGGTGGGGCAGGGGCTCGTTCATTGTCATGGCTGGGGACTGTTTTGCAGGGCAGTGTCCTGGTTGAACTGCGCCGTGCCGCTCATGCCGGCCATCAGGTCGGGGTATTTCTGGTCGAGCCGGGCTTCGAGCTCAACCGTCTGGGCCACCGCATCGACCCGCGAGTTGATGGCGCTGACATGGGCTGCGTAGGTCTTGCCGGTTTCATGAATACTGACTTGCAGCGCCAGCCCGGGCTTGAGGGTTTTGAGCAGGTTTGAGGGCACATTGAGCCGGACTTTCAAGGCGCCGTCGCTGACTAGATCGAACAGAGGCGTACCGGCCGTGACGGTCTGGAACGGTTTGACGTAGACCTTGGCGATACGCCCGGAAAACGGCGCCAGCACCTGGCAGTAGCCGCTCTGGGCCACACCCATGGCGCGCGCACCGTCGGCTTTCTGCACTTCGGTGTTGGCCATGGACACTTCGATGTCGCCGACCGCGTTGAGTTGACGCAGCTGTTTTTTCGCCTCCAGGTTCTGCTTGGCCATGGCCAGTTCGGCGGCGGCGACTTTGCTGCGGGCCTCGGCTTCGTTGCAGTTGAAGCGGGCGAGTACCTCGGCTTTGCCAACATGCTCGCCGAACCCGGTTTTCATCTCGCCCAGGGTGCCACTCATCTGGCTCGACAGGGTGGTTTCCAGTTCGGCAGCCAGCAGCACGCGAATGGCGCTGGCGCTATCGAGATTGGGGGCCGGCGCTGCGTCGTCGGCATTGACAGGCAGGATCAGACAGGCCAACAGCAGGGCCCCTGCACGGGACTCAAGGGCGGTTTTGCGCATTCGGCGTTCCTTGCTGGCTGATGAGCAGGCGTTGCTGCTCCTGTTCATTCAATGTGCGCTGGATTTCCCGGGCGAGGGTCTTGATGTCGTGCTTGGAGATTTCGTCTGGCAGGACGTCCAGCCCCACGGAGTTGTACAAGCGCCCCCACGCCGCCTGGGCACTGGAGAACGCCGCTTCACGCTGGTAGCGCGAGAGCAGATAGCGGCCTTCGGAGCGGATCACTTCAAGCTCGGAGCCCAAGGCGCCGGTTTTCGCAGCCTGGGCGTAGTCGAGCAGGCTGCGATCGACCCGCAGGCTGTCTTCGGTGAATTCCACTTCCTGGCGCGCCAGTTGATAACGCAGGGTACCGACCCGCACCTGGGTCAGGATTGCCATGGACAGCGCCACCCGGCGGGAGTCGTCGGTTTCGCTCTGGGATTTTTGCGCGGCATTGAGCGACGGCAATTGCAGCAAGCGCAGCAGGTTCATCGAGACTTGCAGCCCGGTGGCGTTCCAGTCGTTGTTGTAGAGGAACTTGTTGGAGTCGTACCGGTAGCCGAAATCCGCGGAGACGTTCGGCCACAACTGAGCCTTGGCGATGTCCAGGTCTTTCTGGTTGACGCGCTTGCGATACCACTCCTCCATGATTTCCGGGCGGTGTTCCAGGGACAGTTGCTCCAACTGCGCCATGCTTTGATGCACCTCTGGCAGCGGTGGATCCGGCATGTCGGCCAGGATCATTTTCGAGCCTGGCGGCAACGACATCAGCGCAGCGAGTTCGGCCTGGGCAAACTCCAGATCCTGGCGGCGCACCGTCAGCAGGTAGATGGAGTCGAGCAGGGCGCGTTGGTAGGCGAGGATTTCCTGGCGCGGTAACAGGCCACGTGTTTCGGCTTCCCGGGCCGAGGTCAGCGCGGTGTGGGTGCGCATCAGCAGCTTGTCCACCTCGGGCATCAGGCGTTGCGCGCCCAGGGCGCGCCAGTAGGCGTTGCGCACATCCTGCAGGACGTTCTGCGCGACTTTGCGTCGACGCTCCTCGGCCATGAGGATCTGATCGGCTTTTTGCTGGGTGCGATAATAAGCCACGCCGAAATCCAGCAGGCTCCAGCTCAGGCCCAGGCCATAGAGTTCGCGATAGCGCTCTTCGGAGGTCGACGCCCGCAAGCTGACCTGGCGGTCTTCGATACCGATGGAGGTACCGCCGGAATCGTTGTTTCGCCCGGCATAACCAGCCGATGCCACCAGTTTTGGCAACATTTCATGGCTGGAAACATCGCGCAGGTCCGACGCCAGGGCGCTTTCCATGAGCTTGAGGCGGTAGTCGAGGTTGTACTTCAACGCCCTGGCGGCCGCTTCATAAAAAGTGATGGGCGCGGTGACCGGCTCCTGGCCGGAATACATGCGCGACTGATCGGCGAGGATGCGCTGCCGGTTCTCTTCGTCGGTGGAGGGCTTGGGCTCCAGTGACGAACAGGCACTGAGCAGCAGTGCAGAAGCGAGGGCGGAGCTGATGAACCTCGTCGTATGTTTCGGCATGTTCAATCCTTTGTGCTCTTTGAATTTATTCTGGCTGGTCATTTCAGTTGCCCCGATGGGTCGGGTGCAGGCGTTGAGCGGCATGGCGTACCTGTGCGCTGAAACCCTTCGCCGTGCGTGGCTCCTGGGCTTTTTCCGGCTTTTCCACCTGTGCCGGTCCGTGGGTCAATTCGGCGGCATCGACGGCGAACAGCGACGGGTCGCTCAACAACCCGTCGGCACTCAGGCCGACACGGCCATGTCGGCCAAGAATCCAGGCCATTTCCAGTTCACTTTCAATTCGGCTGTCTCGTACGGCTTCGGCGACGAATTGTCCGGGCACCAACCCCAACCCACTGGCCAGCGAATCGCTGGTGAACTCGCCGCTGGAGCTTATGCGCAAGTTGCTGCCATCGGCGTTCCAAGTCGAGAGTTCATTCAACCGGGCGTTACGCTCGACCACTGGTGTCACGAAGATCGCCGGTAACGGGTCGGGAATCAGCAGGCTGCCGTCTTGCCGGTTGAGGTCACGGTCGAAGAAATTACCTTGGGGTGCCGGGATGAACGGCGTGGCAATGTCCAGGGTGATCACCAGTTCCGCCTGGTCGCTGGCCCCGGCAAGATCATTGATGGTGTAGGTAAAGACATCCTGAAGCACCAGGCCCAGGCCGGCGGCTGCCAGCACTTGGGGATTGCTCTGGTCGATGGTGTAGGTCCAGCTGCCATCGGCGTTGAGCACCAGAGTGCCGTAGAGACCGAGGATCGGCTGGCCGATGACGCCCGTCGTGCCTGTGCCGCTTTCGGCCCCGGTGCGTACCCCGGTTACTTGCAGATGATCGTTGCCATCCACGTCGCTGTCATTGGGCAGTACATTGCCCGTCGCTTGCGGCGCCGGTGTCTGGTCGCTGGCGGTGGCGCTGTCGTTTTGCGCCACCGGGTTGTCGTCGGCACCCTGGATGACCACGGTCAGGCGTGCATCCGAAGTGACCCCGGCGGTGTCGGTCATGCGGTAGGTGAAGGTCTCGCTGAGGGTTTCGCCCGCCGTGCGCAGCGCCTGGACCACCGGGTTGTTGTTGTCGATCAGGTAGGTGTAGCTGCCGTCCGCGTTGATGGTCAGTTGCCCGTAGCGTCCGGTCAGCACTTGCCCTGCGCTGCTGGTCTGGCCGTTTTCGCCGGTGACACTCAGCACCTGTTTGCTTTCGCCATTGGCCACGCCATCGACATCGTTGTCGTTGGCCAGTACGTTGCCCGTGCCATTGCTGCCTGGCGTGCCATTGGCCACGCCGCCGGCTTCGACGGCGATAGAGTTGTCGTCCTGGGCAATCGGGGTGTCATTGCGGCCGTCGACGGTGATGCGCAATTCGCTCTGGCTGCTGGCACCGAAGACGTCGGACAGGGTGTAGCTGAAGACGTCCGTCAGGGTCTGGCCGCTCTGACGCAGAGCCTGTACCACCGCGAGGCTGTTATCGACGGTGTAGGTGTAGCTGCCGTCGGCATTGATCAGCAGATCACCATAGAGCCCGCGCAGCACGGTGCCCACGGTGCCGCCGGTGCCGGTATCGGCCAGCCCGCCGGTACGAATCGCCGATACGTTGATGGCGTCGCCTTCGGCATCGGTGTCATTGCCCAGTACATTGCCCGAGGGGTCGATGCCGCTCTGGCTGTTGTTGAGACCACCGGCCTCGACTGCCGTCGACGCATCGCCATTGGCCACCGGTGCCGAGTTGCGCCCGCGGATGATGATATGAATTTCCGCCAGATCGCTTTGCCCGCCAAGGTCGGTGACTTGATAGGTGAAGCGCTCATTGAGAAATTGCAGCGGTCCCAGCGCCAGTACAGTGGGGTTGCTGGAGTCGACGACGTAGGTGTAATTGCCGTCGGCACCGATGATCAATTGCCCGTAGAGTCCGTTGATCAAGGTGCCGTTGGTGTTATCGGTGCCGGGATCAACGGCGTCCAGGGCACCGCCCGCCGCCTCAGTGCCAAAGCGGATACCGGTGATTTGCTTGCTGTCGCCCTGATCGACATCGGTGTCGTTGGGCAACACGTTGCGGGTCGGGTTGACGCTGTTGCCATTGCCGTCATCGGCGACGGCGACAGCGGTATCGTTCTGGGCAGTCGGGGTGTCATTGCGCCCATCGACGGTGATGCGCAATTCGGCCTGGCTGCTGGTACCGAAGACGTCGGACAGGGTGTAGCTGAAGACGTCCGTCAGGGTTTGGCCGCTTTGACGCAGGGCCTGTACCACCGCGAGGTTATTGTCGACGGTATAGGAATAGCTGCCGTCTGCATTGATCAGCAGATCACCATAGAGACCGCGCAGCACGGTGCCCACGGTGCCGCCGGTGCCGGTATCGGCCAGCCCGCCGGTACGAATCGCCGATACGTTGAGGGCGTCGCCTTCGGCATCGGTGTCATTGCCCAGCACATTGCCCGAGGGGTCGATGCCGCTCTGGCTGTTGTTGACACCACCGGCCTCGACAGCCGTGGACGCATCGCCATTGGCCACCGGTGCCGAGTTGCGCCCGCGGATGATGATGTGAATTTCCGCCAGATCGCTTTGCCCGCCAAGGTCGGTGACCTGATAGGTGAAGCGCTCATTGAGAAATTGCAGCGGTCCCAGCGCCAGTACAGTGGGGTTGCTGGAGTCGACGACGTAGGTGTAGTTGCCGTCGGCACCGATGATCAATTGCCCGTAGAGTCCGTTGATCAAGGTGCCGTTGGTGTTATCGGTGCCGGGATCAACGGCGTCCAGGGCACCGCCCGCCGCCTCAGTGCCAAAGCGGATGCCGGTGATTTGCTTGCTGTCGCCCTGATCGACATCGGTGTCGTTGGGCAACACGTTGCGGGTCGGGTTGACGCTGTTGCCTTTGCCGTCATCGGCGACGGCGAGGGCCACATCGTTGGCCGCCACGGAGGCATCCCAGGCACCGTCGATGCGGATGCTCAGTTGGGCGACATCGGTGGTGCCGGCGGTGTCGCGCATCCGGTAGGTGAAAGTTTCGACCAGCGAATCGCCGACTTTCAGCGCCTGAACGGCAGCCAGGTTGTTGTTGATCACATAGCTGTAGGTGCCGTCGGCGTTGATGGTCAGGGTGCCATAAAGGCCGTTGAGTGTTTGCGTGGTGCCAACCGTGGTGAACGTGCCCCCGGCAGTTTTGTCGCCACCCCGGACATCGGTGACGGTCTTGCTGTCGTTGGCGTCGACATCGCGGTCATTGGCCAACACATTGCCGGTGGGATTCAGCCCCGGCGTGCCGTTGGCTGTGCCGCCGGCCTCGACGGCCACCGTGCTGTCGTCCGCTGCCCGCGGGTTGTCGTTGGCGCCGCGGATGAGGATGGTCAGGGTGGCGGTGTTGCTGGCACCAAAGAGATCGCGGACCTGATAGGTGAAGGTTTCCGTCAGCACGTCAAAAGGCGTGCGCAGGGCCTGGACCCGCAGGTTGTTGTTGTCGACCAGATAACTGAAGGTACCGTCGGCGTTCAGCGTCAGGGTGCCGAACTTGCCGACCAGGCCACTGCCGAGCACGCCGACGGAGGTCCCTTCGTTGAAACCCGTCACGCTGAGCCTTTCGGTACTGCCATCGACGTCGGTGTCGTTGACCAGTACGTTACCGAAAGGATTGGTCCCTGCGGTGCCGTTGTTCAGACCGCCAGCCTCGAAGGCAATGCTGATGTCGTTGCGTGGAATCGGTGTGTCATCGCGGCCGCGAATGTCGATGTTCAAGGTCGCGCGATCTTCGGCGCCGCTGGCATCGATCACTGTGTAGCTGAAGGCATCCACCAGGCGTTCGCCGAACCGCAACGCCTCGACCTCGGCCATGTTGTTGTCCAGCCGGTAGCTGTAGCTGCCATCTGCATTGAGCGTCAGCCAGCCATAGGTACCGCGCAGCTCGCTGCCCAGGGTGCCGGCCGTGCCGGTGGCGGCTTCGTTGCCCGTGCGTACCGACGACACGGCACGGGTCTCGCCATAGTCGTGATCGGGCAGGTCGGCGGGCACCTCGCCACCGTCGACGTCGGTATCGTTGTCCAGCACATTGCCAATGGGGTCCAGGCCGGGCTGATTGTTGTTCGTACCACCGGATTCAATGGCGATGGCGGTGTCATCGGCGGCGACCGGGTTGTCATTCTGGCCGCGGATCAACACGATGATTTCTGCCGAGTCGGTTTCCGGCGTCGGGCCGACGTTGTCGCTTTCGGTGTAGGTGAAGCGCTCCAGCAACAAATCGATGCCACGGCGCAGCGCCTGAACATCCACATTGTCATTGTCGAGCGCGTAGCTGTAGCTGCCGTCCGGGAAAATCGTCAACGTTCCGTACCGGCCAACGATCACCGTGCCGCCCGCATTGACGGCGATTGGCGTGCCTGCATCACCCTCTGCACCGGCCTTGATCAGGGTCACGGTCAACGGGTCGCCTTCGGGGTCGAAGTCATTGAGCGTGGCATCGCCAGAAGGATCGCGGCCTGGGGTGCCGTTGGCCACGCCACCCTGTTCCGTGGCAATGGCAATCACGTTTTGCGCCACGGGTGGATCATTGACACCGTGCACGGTGATGACCAGTTGCGCAGTGTCGGTCAGCCCGTGGGTATCGGTGATCCGGTAGGTGAAGAATTCGGTCAGGGTCTGTCCCGCCGTGAGCGCCTGGACGCTGGCGTTGGTACTGTCGACATCGTAGAAGTACGAGCCGTCGGCGCCGATGCGCAAGGTGCCGAACAGGCCTGCCACCACCGTGCCGTCGGCCGAGGTGGTGCCGGTGGCGACGCCACTCAGGACATCGATGGCCGGGTTGTAGGTGGCCTCGCTTTTATTGATCACGCCGTTGACCAGCAACTGGCTGCTGGGCTGGTCGACTGCATCGACGTCATGATCGATGCCGTTATCGACAAGCCCGGGGCGGCTCGGGAACTGGACAACGTTGCCACTGGGGTTGCTTTCGCTGGAATTGATGTTGGAGGAGGCCGCTTGTGCCTCGGCCTGGTCATCGCTGGCGACCGGGTTGTCATCGGCCCCTTGCACCACGATGCGCAATTGCGCCACGTCATCGAGCCCGCCGGTATCGGTGACCCGGTAGCTGAAGAATTCAACCAATTGCTCACCGGCGCTCAGGCGCTGGACCCGGGTGTTGTCGTTATCGACCACGTAGCGATAACTGCCATCGGGGTTGATGGTCAGGGTCCCGTACAGACCGACGACGCTGGTGGCACCGGTAACCGGTGCGAAAACGGCGGTACCCAGTTCCGGGACCGGACGGATGCCCGTCACGGTCTTTGTTTCGCCATTGGCGATGCTGTCCACATCGGTGTCATTGGTCAGCACATTGCCGACCGCATCGCTGCCCGGGGTGCCGTTGGCCACACCTCCGGCTTCGACGGCGACGCCATTGTCATTCACACCCACTGGCGTGTCGTTGGCGCCCTGGATGGTCACGGTCAAGGTGGCCAAAGAGGTAGCACCAGCCAGATCACTGGCAACGTAGTCGAAGCGATCGGTCAGGGTCTGGCCGGACAAGCGCAGGGCCTGTACGGCGGCATTGTTGTTATCGACGACGTATTCGTAGGAGCCATTGCTGCCGACCAGCAACTGGCCGAACTGGCCGTTGATCACCACCACACCAACGACCGGCGTCTGGATGCCGGCGCCCGGGCCGACCGACAGCACGCGCAACTGGTCAGCATCGGTGGCGATATCGACATCGGTATCGTTGACCAGCAGATTGCCCCGCGGGTCGACCCCGATAGCTGTGTTGTTGGTGCCGCCGGCTTCAACGGCGATGGCGCTGTCATCGACCGCAAGCGGTGGGTCGTTGACCGGGGTGAGGATGATTTGCAGTGTATCGGTGTCGCTCAGGGCATCGCCTGCTTCGCCGGGCAGTCCATCACCGTTGGCATCGCCATAATTGCCCTGGTCGTTGCTGACCACGGTCAGGGTATCGGTGCCATTGAAGTTCAGATTGCCCAGGTAGCGCAGGCTGGCCAGCGCCGTATTGAGGTTGCCGAGGGTGCCGGTGAGGGTCAGGGTGGTCGTATTGGTCCCGGTCACCGTAACGCCGGGAACGGTTGCACCGAGGGACAGGGTGCCGTTGAGTACACTCAGGGTCACGCTCAGGTTGCGGTCGGCGACATTCGGGTCGCGGTTTGCGTCGAAGTCGGCGACGCTGATACCGCCGATGCTCAGCGGCACGTCCTCCTGGCCGTTCTGGGTGCCGGGCAGGGTATTGACCGGTGCGTCGTTCTGTTCGACGTAACCGGCATTGGCCGCCTGTGTGGCGGCATCGCCCAGGGTGATGGTGATCTGCCCGAGCGTTCCGGCATCGGTGTCGACCCGCACGCGCAAATCGCCCAGCGGCTGCGGGTAGCTGACCAGCCCGGCCGGCACATCAATGCGGAACACGCCCAGCGGCAGCACGCCAAAATGGTATTGGCCGTCGGCGTCGGTGACGGTGGTGAATGTCAGGTTGTCGGCGCTGGTGTTGAGCAAGCCGTCGGCACCCGCCCAGGTCAGGGTTACGGTCTGTCCGGCCAGGCCGGCGCCGTCCGGCGTAGCGCTGGCGGTTGGCGAAGCGGTGTCGTTCCACAGGGTGCCGGTGATGACGCCGAGCCCGGCGTTGTCGCGCAGGATGTACTGGTTAGGGCCGACGGTGCTGCCGGTACGCTCACCATTCGCCGTGCCGTCGATGCCGACAAAGTTGCCACCCCAACGGGTGAAATCTTCGGGCAGGCTGCTCCAGGTCAGTGTGGCGTTGCTGCTGGCGACAATCGAGGCATTGGGCAAGGTGACCTGATAGCGCACCTGAATCTGTGCGCCCACGTCCAGTTGGTCGAAGTTGACACTCAAACCGCCGGTGGTGCTGAAGCTCACGCCGGCAGGGAGGTTGCCGGGACCGAACTGGGTGCCGTTGATGGTGACGCTGAGCAAGGTGTAGTTGCTGCCACCGGCAAAGCTGTCGCTGACTCGCGTATCGAATGCTGGCAGTCCGCCGTTCTGGGTGAAGCTCAGTTGCACCGTCGCGCTGCCGGTGGTGCCGCTGGGGTTGGGGTTGAACGTGACGATCTGTTTGTCCAGCCCGTTGAAGCTCGGTTCGACGATTCGTTCGAAAACCGTGTCGCTGTTGGCGCGGCCCGCGCCATTGACGATTTCATGGGCCGAGACGGCCAGTTGCGCGCCGCTGATGTTGCTGGAGGTGTTGCTGACTCGCACGTTGAACTCGATGGCGATGCCTTCCAGATCGTCGTCGTTGGCGCTGTTGACCACATTACCGAGGTTAAAGGTCACGACCTGGCTGCCGTCGGGATTGGTCACGACGGTCAGGCGGCTCGGGTCGAACACGCCAGTGGGCGACAACCCCGACAGGTCGGGGGTGATCGGCAAGGCTTGGGGACTGTTCTCGTTGCCGTTTACGTTGAGCGTGCCACCGACGATCAGGCTGGCATCGCTGGTCAGCCCACCATTGGAGATGAACGCAATGCGCAACGCATTGACCAGTGCGTCGGGTGAAATGAACTGAAGGCCATTGGCCAGGGTGATCTGAATCTGATAGTTGGGGTTGTTGCCCTCGGGCACCAGTACCACCACCCGGTAGCGAATTACCTCGCCGATGGTCACCTGTTCCACAGCGGCAGTGGTCGGGGACGGTGCCGCCGTGTCGGGTAAACCGCCAACCCGGGAGATTTCAATGGTCTGTGCCACGGGCACGATCAAGGTCGAAGCATTGCGGTAGTCGTTGAGCGTGCCGCCATTGATCAGGCCATCGACCCCCGTGCGCTCACCCCCTTGCGTGCCGTCCAGACTGGTCCATTGTACCGTTGCCACGTTGGTGAAATTGGACTGGGCCGCCGCCGTGGCATTGACCACGCCGGTCACCTGCAAGACGATGCTGCCGCCCTTGGCAATGTCGATGTTGGCGCCGTTGGCTGTGCGCAACTGACCGCCAACAATCTCGAAACCCACGCCGCCATTGTTGGTGGCGCCGTTCTGATAGAGCACACCCACCAGCGTAATGTTGCTGAGCTGGGTCGGCAGGGTATCGAGAAAGCTGATGTCGAAGGCGTTGAAGTCGCTGGCAGCGCTACCGTTGCTGATGGTAATCGTGAAGCTGACGGTGTCGCCCTGGTCGTAGCCGCCGTTGCCGGTGGTTGAAGTCAGTACCTGGTTAACCAGCAGGGTGGGTTCACGCACGATCACGGTCGGTTGGCCACCGGCGAGTGCGACCGTGCGATCCACCGCCACATTGCCGTTGGCGGTGTTGGTGTCCGGGTCGCTGTAAACCAATTGCGCGCTGTTTTGCCGGGAAACGTTCGCCTGGTTGCCGATGACGTTGTTGGCCACCAATTGCAGGCGTATCACGAAGGTATTGTTGGCGGCCTGGTTGTCGGCCGACGCACTGGACACGCTGAAGGTCCAGCGCGCATCCACGCCATCGCTGCCCACTGTGCCGCCTTGTCCGCCAAAACCACTGACCAGCACGCTGCCGGCGAAGTCCGCACCCAGGGCGCCACTGCCGGCGCGGGTGGTGATGATCTGGTAACCCAGGCCGCCGTTGAACGTGGTATCCAGGCGCATGCCCGCTGGGATCAGGTCGTCGATGCGCAGGTTTTGCGTGCTGCCTTCGGGCAGGGTGATCACGATGTCGTAGCGCATGCTTTCGCCGATCACCAGATCGCTGCCGGTAGTGTGGCTGGCACTGGAGTCGCCATTGTCCAGCGTGCCGTCGGCATACACTTTGCGAATCACCGGCGCGGCGATTTGCTGGTTGGCGAGGTCAGTGAGGTTGGTGGGGGTGAAGTCGGTGCCGCCGTTGACGCTGGCGTAATTGCTCAGGGTCGCGGTGGATTGCAGGGTACGGCTGGCCTCGATGGTATTGCTGACCGCCACGTCGTAGCTGATCACCACCAGATTGGCGCCGCTGGTATCGGCGGCGGTGCCGCTGCGCCCGGCGAGGAATGTGGCCTGGCCGCCGGCGTCGAGGAAGTTGATCTGGTTTCCCGTCACGCTGTAGTCGGTGCCCAGCACCAGCCGCGTGCCGTCACCGCGGTAGATCTGCAGGTTCGCTGCCGCCAGGCTGCCACCGACGAAGCTCAGGCCGGTCGGCAGGGTGATGCTGGTGCTGACATCGAAGGCACCACCACCGCCGCTGTTTTCGATAGCTGTGACCAGGCGCAGTCGATCGCCGCCGTCGATATTGATGATGTTGCCGTCTACGGCCGCGAGGTTAGTGACGCTGCCATTGAAGGGCACGCCAGTGCTGCCCGGAGGATTCCAGCTGCCGGTGGTGTTACTGACGGTGCCGTTAGTGCCGGAAACCACGCCGTGCTTGATATTCAGCACCGGCTCGGCCACGGACACAATCACCGCGACGTCGGAGGAAACCAGCGTACGGTCGGTGAGGGTGGTTTGCTGGCTTGATTGCGCCAAGACGTCCAGCGAGCGCTGGTCGGCAAAGGGCTGGTCGCCTACGCGCACGGTAAAGCGGATGACGATGCGGCTGCCGGTGGTGTCGACGGTGGTGAAGCTGCCGAAGTCGAAGACCACCGAGTTGCCGTCGGCACTGGTGACGCTGACCACGCCGCCGGCATTGGTGTTGCCGGGAGCAATTTGCCATTGGCCGACATCGCTGCCGGTGGTCCAGGTCACGCCGCCGACGTTGAACAAAGGTAAAGGCAGATACGCCGTGAGCTTGAACTGTTCGTAGTCACCGGTGACCAAGTCGTAACTGAGCTGGAACGTCACTTCATCGCCAGGGCGCAGTTCACCGCTGGCCGGTGGAGTGCCGTTATTGACCTCGACGAGGTTGATATCGACGACGCTGGTCGGGATCACACTGGTGGTGGCGGAATTATCGGTTTCGCTCTGGCCGGTGAGGTTCAGGGGGTCTTGCAACAGGGTGCCATCGACCACGGCACTGTTACCCAGTTCGTCGCCTTCATTGATCTCCGGCTGCGGGTTGCCTGAAGGTGGCTTGTAGGTCTGGCCGACGATCGCCGAATAGCTCAGCACCGCCAGCATCGCGCCTTGCAGTTGCTGGTCAAACGCCAGGTCGCCATTGAGCCAGCCACGCAAGGCAAACGAATTGCGCAACGACTGGGCAATGTCAAACGCCATCGATGTGCTGCCATCGGCATTGTTGACGGCGGTGGTCACCAGGGTAATGGACTGCTGGACGCCGTTGATGGTGACGGTCAGGGTTGGGGTGCCGGTCAGCGTCTGGCCGTCACTGAGCTGGTCGCGAATGACCAACTGACCGTCATTGAAGATGTCTTTGCCAAAGGCGAAGTAGTCGGAAACGGCCAGGTTCAGGCTGTACTGCAAGGTATCGCCGGGGGTGACACCGGTATGGCCGACATCAGTCTGTACCGTGACGGTTTTGAGCAGCGTGATCGATTTGGCGATGAACTGCGTAGTGATGCCAGTGCCGCTGAATTCGATAGTCGTGTTAGGCGCGGTAACGTCCCGGGGGTCCAGCGGTACCCATTGGCCGGAAGCACTCGGGGCGGCAAGGGTGATGGTCACATCGTCGCCGGTTACCGGGTTGATGATCGGCAGGCCGTTGGCGTCGACCTCCGGTACATAGAACGCGACCACGGTGTCGGTCTTGCCCGTAAGGCTGGCATAGGTCACGGAGAATGAGTCGATGAACACGTCGTCGGCGGCGATCAGCACGGCGATTTGTACCGCGTTGGTGACCACTGTGCCATCGTGCAGGGTGATGGACGTCACGCGGCCGCCGACGCCGGGGGTAATGGCGGTGACTTGTACATTGTCCGGCAACGGCTGGGTCACCACGACGTTGGACAGCGTCTGGCCTGGGGCTGGAGTCACGGACAGGGTCAATGTCCGACCATAGTTCGGGCCGGTCGCGGTTTCACCCTCGGGGGTGTTGAGAATTTCATCAAAGGTGATAACGGTTGGATGCACCACAAACGCGGCTGTGCCGGCCTGAATCAGGCTGGGATCGTTGGTCGGGTTGTCCAGGGCGTCGTTACCGAACTGGAAACCGCCGCTGGTGCGGATGGTCAGGTCCGGGGTGCCATTGGAAAAACTGGTGTCGGCCAGGTTGCTGAGGCTGGCGTTGATCTGTACCGGGATGACGGGTTGCCCATTGGTGACGCTGGCAAACGGCAGTTCGATGACCACCAGCGTGTCACCGGCACGCATGCCGTAGGTCGAGGCGTTGATGATCAGGAAATTGCCGTTGGCGTCCTTGGCCAGTGGGTGGGTGGCGTTGCCATTGCTGTCGAATGTCACCGAGTGGGTGATCAGATTCTGGCCCAGGTAACTGGCGGAAATGAAGTTCACGCCATCATTGCCGTCCCGGCCTGTGGTCGGCAGAGCCAGGTTGATGAAGGGGGCAAAACCTGCCTGTGTGGACGGATTGCTGAAGTTCACGGTGAACGAGAAGTTGTCACCCAACAAAACATCGCTGCCAGCACTGGGCAGGGTCGCAGTCGGTGCGGCATCGGCCAGCAAACCGTCGAAACCGGCCATGGCGGCGCTGCTGATGGCAATGCTCTTGTCGATGTCGCCGACTTTGGTTTCCAGCGTCCAGTCACCACCGGCCCGGGTGCTGCCAGTGTCATTGCTGGAGGCGGCTACATCGGCGCCGGTCCAGCGGGCCAATTCGGCGACCAGGGTCTTGCCGGCCGTCCCCGCGCCGATGTCGCAACCATAGAGCTGGATATCCGCGCCCTCGGTCAGGTTGCTGCGCCATTGTTCAAAGGTCTGGCCAAGTTGGTCGACGTTGTCCGAGGTGATGGTGCGGTTGCCGAGGGTGAATTGCCCGGCGCCGCCGTGGGACATGACCTGGATCGAATCGACCTTGCCCAGTTGCGCCAGCGCGGCGGAAATCGCCGCCAGGCCGTCTTCACCGGGGTTGACCACTATGGCGGTGACATTGCCCGGCAATTGGGCCAGCAGTTGATCGCGGTTTTCGATACGACTGTCGAGCACCAGCAGGCTGCGCGCCGCCGAGGGGGCCTGTTCAGTGGTAGCACGGCCTTCGGTCGGGGTCGCATGAGTGGCAGGGGCATCGACCGCTGCCGGTGTGGCGCTCGGGTCGCTGTGGTGCTGATCGGCGGCAGCCGAAGCGGCCGCACCGTCAAAGAGAATTCTTGGCTCCAGCGCCAACGCCTGGCGTTGTGGACGCAGATGAATGCCTGAAAACGAACGCCCTGACCCTTGCATAGTGAGGCCCTCTGCCTACGCGGTTAATCAATCCGTTGAACCAAGCCCACTACTGGACAAGATGAGCGTAGGACGTTTCCGTAGCTTTTCCAGCGTGTTAGCGCAGTTTTTAAAGTTCCCGAGAGGGACTCCGGGATTATGCCGTTGGTGGCTTTTTGGCATGTCGCAGGGGGGGCAGGCAGGACGGGGATGTTGCGCAGAGTGCGTTGAGCGACCGGCAAGGCCGCTCAGTTGTAGCAGTGTTAGAAAAGCATATAGGCGGATGCGGTCGTCTGATTCAGGTCGATCTCTCCGACCTCCAGTACTTCGTATTCCGCGCGCAGGCCGATGTTGCGAAAGACATCGACTTCCAGGCCAACACCATAGGTCAGATCAACCCCGGTATCGTCGTCGGTGGCATTGCCGTCGGCGTCCCAGGCGTGAGCACCGACACTGCCGAATACCCGCAACCGATCACCCAGCGGAAAGCCGACATGGGCGGCAGCCTGCGCCGATTTGCCTTCGAAATCGACATTCTTGTCCTTGAATTGACCGAGATCGACGTAGGCCCCCTCGAAGGCCAGGTAGCTATTGACGCGATAGCCTGCATAAACTTTGTAGCTGGTGTCCTCGTCGTCCAGTCTGGATTCGTCGGTCTGTATGCTGCTTACGCCAGCGCCAAGATATAAACCTTTGTCATCAGCGAGCGCCTGAACAGACAGCAGCGATAGCAGTGAAGCGAGGCCAAGGTTTCGAAGTAGCATGTGTGATGGAGTCCTTGTACAGGTTTGTCTGGTGTTAGGTTTCGGCGAGCATTTGAGGGACCAAGAGGGGTTAATAGAAGTCATTGATTGATATTTTTGAGTCGTAAGACGCGATGTTTGCCGGACATTGAAAGTAGCGTCTTGCCAACGCTTGAATGGGCAGCGCTTTGGAAAACAACCAGCCTTGCGCCAATAGAACGCCCTCCGAAACCAGATGCGGCAGTTGCTCCGGAGTCTCGACACCTTCGGCCACGACCTTGAGTCTTTGCGACTTGGCCAACTGGGCGATCTGTCGCCACAGGGCATCCTTGGGGGCGATCCTGTCGTTTGCGATAAACGAGCGATCTATTTTCAGAATGTCGAAAGGCACTGAATCGAGGAGCGAGAGGTTGCAATAGCCGATACCGAAGTCGTCCACGGCAATGCGATGACCGTGCGCCCGAAGCCGTTGCAATTGCATGGCGGCAGGCTTCTGATCGAGCAGGGTTCTTTCAGTGATTTCAAAGGCCATGGCTGACGCAGGCATGTTGTAGGCTGCCAGCACGCTGGCCACATAGTCTGGAAAGTTCGGGTCCTGAATATCCTGGGCGCAAAGGTTGACCGTAATGTAGAAATCCTTGCACGCCCAAAGGTAAGTGCTGTAATCCTCCGCCACTTGCTCAATCACCGAGCGCGTCAGTTTGCGGATCAAGTCAGACTTCTCCGCCACCGCAATGAAAACGTCCGCAGGCACATGGGTGCCGTTGTCGCTCCAGTGAGAAAGTGATTCGGCGCCAACCAGATAACCCGTCGTCAAATTGACGATGGGCTGATAGTGAACACCCAGTGTGTTGGCTTTGAGGGCTCGGCGAAGCCGGACGGCAGTAGAGGTGTAATGACGCTGGATAGACCTTGCGAGCAAGAGCAGCGCTGCGAACACGCAGACAAGGCCGATGAATAATTTGAATGTGAGACCTGTCAGGGAGCTCAACGGAAGAGAAATAACCGAGATCAATTCATTTCGGTTGCCCGCAAAGGCGATGAGGACCTTGTCCGCCGAGGTCACCAGTTCTTCAAGGTGGAACGGCTTCTGCACCGCCAGGGGCTTGGGGCCTGTAGAGGCAATGGGTACTGCGCCGCCGGGACCGATCAGGTCCAGTTGCAGGTCCTTGGGAAACTTCAAATTGTCGAGCAGGATCTTCTTGTTTGCCCAGACGTAGGTTGATTGTTCCGACACGATGATAAAGTCGGTGTCCACGGAAACTGCGTGGCCAGAGTCAACCCAATAGTTTCGCTTTCCAACAGAGAACTTGCGCTTTTCGTTACCGGCCAGTATCGACGGGAGTTCTTGTCCGTAGGAGGAACAGATCTTGCCATTGGGCAACCGGATTGCCGCTTGATCAACAAATCGAAGGTTTTTAACCAGGTCGGCCAGTTGTGAATATTGCTCGACGGAGCATTCCTGGCCCGAACGATCAAAATCGCCGAGAGTGTGCAGTACCTTGTCGAGCTGCGCATTGGGTTCCACTTGAGCCGCACGCAGATCGGCGTAAACGTTGTTCAACTTCCGTGCAATGAATAGCTCCGCCATTCCTCCAGCACAGAACCATGCGGCCCAACCCGCTGCAGCAATCAGACAGACAGTGACTGCGTGCCTTCCAAGTAACGCTTTATATGCGGCAACCATCGAAAAACCCCGAGGTATCAATATTTCACTGTGCACTGCTGTTGTCGTGGATTAGACGTCTTCAGTACCAGTCAATTACCCAGGCCAATAAGATGCCGCTTGCATAGACGGCAATGCACAGAGCGATTTTCTGCTTGAGGGGCAGTGTGTTTATTCGATGATGCATGCTTATTTCCTTGAGTGGGCAAATAAGCAATTGTGGGTACCCAGGGTTTATCAAAGGAAATTATTAATCATCATTTTCAGGGCTTTAATGAAGGCTTGTTAGCGATGATTTCTCTCGTCAGCGACCTGGTTGTAAATGGATGAGGTCGTGTTCCTGGGTTTGGCTGAGTTACGCCTGGCCGTTTCTGACGGAGTCTCTCCGTAAGCAATTTGATAGGCCCTGGAAAACCGACCCAGATGGTTGAAATTCCAGAACATCGCGGTTTCTGTCACGGTGGGCCAGGTTTTATTAATCAGGTCGCGACGGGCACTTGCCAGTCTCAAGTTTCTGATATAGGCGATTGGCGACATCCCGAACGTTTCAATAAAACCAAAATGCAGGGTGCGAGTGGTGGTTTCAAGCTGCCTTACGAGTGATTTTATATTGAGTGTTTTTTTTGTATTTTCATGAATGTACTCGATGGCTTGTATCGCCACCTTTCGTCTGGTCGGAACTTTGCGATTGATGCCACCGGCGGGTGTCAGCGACTGCAATAGAGAAGCAAGTACCGTGCTTTCTATCGCTGAACGCTGCGCTTCGCCGAATTGTGGTAAAGCAGAGTCGTTGATGTCGACACAGGCAGCGCTAATGGCCTGAATGGCCAACTGTATGAATTGAAAATTTTCAGCCTGAAAACTATGGTTTGTTCTGTTGGCAAGGATATCGAGGACGCAGTGTTGTTGACGGCATCGGTCATAGTGCTCCAGCGTTGTGGTGATGGTGAAAAGTGTTTCGTTCGGTTCGCTGGTGTAATGCACCGATTCATCGCTGTGCAGTACGATGACTTCATTCGGCTGTAGTTTGTGATTGTTTACGACGGGGCGCCCAATCGGGGCCTGCGAAATGGCAAACGTCACGAATCCGGCAGGAACAGAACTGACCAGGGTGACGGAGGAGTCAAATTCAAGGCGACTGCACTGGAGTTCGGGGCTGTGAAAGAGTTTGTGTTGCCGAATGCGCGCCTCATGCTCAGTCGGGATCAGGCTCATTTCCCAATTGCCAATTGTTCTATTCAGTTGGCTCGGCAAGGCAGAAGACAAATGAAAGATTTCATCGGGCGGTGCAATACTCATGAAATTGAAAGCTCATCTGTTAAATGATTAGGGTCAAGCCTGACGGGCAGTCATGGACAGGATACGCGATTGGGCGTCCTTTCCGTCGGTGAGGGCGACCCCCCATTGACTTTGAACGGCTTGTCAGAGTCCGCGGATTAGCTCCAGTTCCGCCGAAAATGCGTACTTGCTGTCCAACGCTGAGTCGTCCACGTGTTGAACGTTGCGCGGGTCGATGTCTGAACTGAAGATCTGCGATTGGGGTTTCATCGGGTCAATGGCTGCTGCTGTAAAGGAGTAAAAGTCGTCAATACGATAACCGGTTTTTACCTGATAGCCAGTTTTCACGGTACTTGGGGCCTTCTTGTTGGTTTCGACACTCGTCAATTTGGTACTGTAGATGCCCTTGTCGTCGGCCATGGCCTTGAGGGAAAGCAATAAACCAAACGACACGGTAACGAATTTTTTCAGTAGCATCGAGGCGATTCCTTATTAACAGTTTATTCAGGCAGAGCAGAATGTCAGCTGCATCTCTGCCACGACCTGGGCTGAAAATAATCTCACTTCGATAGTGCCTGCCAAAGTCAATAACTCATATTTACGCGGTCGCCAGGAGTGGCGAAATGCCCTTTGCCCCGGTTTACGCCACACGCGTCAGAGTAATATGAGCGAACTGGCGTAACTCGTGCCGGTATCAGCTTGTGGCGGGGTGGAGAGAGGGACATCATCGCCTTGCTCGTCCGCGTGATACTCATTCTCGCTATGGATTTTCAGATGCGATAGTTTCTGACGGTCGTCCGGGCTTGTTTCAATTTCATAATATTCAATGGTCGTGCTTTCGACGGAGTGCTCGTCGTGCGCTAACGAGTAAGGTGGTATGGCAGACAAAAATGTAACCGCCAGGAATCCGAAAGTCGTCGATTTAAGAGTTCGCAGGAAATGCATGGCTTTCACTTGATTCTCCTGTGTAGGGCATTGTCCCGGACGAGAATCAAGCAGGCTCGATTCCAAAGATTATCGGCGAGGGATTTTTGGCAGGAGAGGTGTTTGATTCAAATCAATAAGGGTTATTTTTGTTTGGAAAATTCTGTGCCGTGAGCCTGTGCCAGGCGGCTGTCGAATCGGTTCGGAAGGCCGGTTAATGGTTCATGCAGCGCAGACGGCCAAGTTCATGTACATAAAAACACACGGCGCTTTTATCCGGTGTCGGAATCAATTCGTAATTTAGTATGGCGCCTTCCTGCAGGACGTATTGACGTCTGAAAAACAGGTCGGGAGTCTTTTCAATGGCAAAAAGCTCATTGTCCTGGCTGAGCTTGATGTTGCTGACCTTGATCTCGACGCGTGTACTGCTTTCTCCGATTATATTCGCTGAAATGGTCGCGTTGCGGATTTTCCCATTCAGGCTTTCCAACGTGGTTCCAGTGAGTCGGCCATGCCCGATAGTGAGATACTCTTCGGTGTTGAGTTGATTGAGATCTTCCAGCCATTGTCTTGTTTTTGTTTGATAACTGGTATTTTCCATGTAACGCGAGGGAGAGTAAAAAACGGAAAAAATACAGAGTGCATTGATCAAGGCAATGATCGGCCAGTGAACGGCCTGCGGGATTTCAAACTTCATAAGGTGACTTCCAGACATTGACGAATCATCAAGGCGAGGTCTCTTTCGCTGCTGTTCAATTGTAGATTTGCAGTGCTTTGGTCCGGGCGGATACAGGAAACGGAATAATTGGCTTTATACAGGTTGATCCAGACCTGGCCCTTCAGGTTTGGCGATAGCTGTTCAGTTTGTTTGACCGACAGATCCATCAGTGCTTTAGCCTCGGCAAGATCGCTGCCCACGGCGTGTATGACCAGTCCATTGTTGTCGATACTGGAAATTTCAATTTTTGGCGCGTCGAAGTCAAATTGAAAAATAGTAAAGGCACCGACCGCCAGCGTAACGATATAAGCGATCAGTTGAGCCTTTGTAATGCGGGTGGATTTTACGGTTTTGGCTGATGGTGCCAGCGGCCCATCAAAACCAGTTGAGGCTGGTTGTCCTGGGTTGCGAGCGGGTGCTTGCGCAACTTCCTCTGTGGGTGCGGGTACATCTGCCACCGCATCGACTATACAGTGCCGGTTGAAGCAATATCCTCGTCGAGGAACAGTCATCAGAATCTCGTGATCTCGCCCGTCATTAAGAATATTGCGTAGTGAGAAAACGGTTTGATTCAAACTGCCCGAGGCAACTACGCGGTCGTTCCAGGTGTAGTCGATGATTTCGTCGCGGCTTTTAGTGACACCTGGCTCCATGAGCAGCAGGTCCAACAGACGCGATTCAGCTCTACCCAGCGTGGAATTTTGTACATCGCCATGGGGTGTTGTAATGCAAAGCACGGCGCTGTCTGGGTCGAATACGGCCACAGCGCCATTTTTCAACTTGAAGGTGTGGCTCATAGAAATCTTCCGTTCAGGCGATTCTGGCCTGAGTATAGGGGCCGGATTTGGCACGGTACATTCTGGTCGGGGAGTGAGCGGAGATGAGGGGCCAGGCGGAAGGTGCAGCGGGTTTCACTGGACAATGCGAGAGCGGCTCGTTTCAGTGGCGTGCAGTGCGGAAAACAGCCTTGCCCGTCATTGGTAGCAGTTGAATCGAACAAAGGAAAAGCATTGCCGGATTACCCATGGGTTTTGATTTGGACTCGATAATGATGCTTGCAACGGACTAACTGCGCTATCCGAAAACTGCAAGCTCGGGCTGCTGGCATTGCGCTGAGCCAAGGTCTGAGTGAGTCGAGTTCACTGTTTCGTCAAGGCATTAATTGTTACCTGAATGGTTTGAGGCGCTCGGGATATAGATCAATGATTGTGTTTGGCGCATCTAATTCAGGGGGAATTATTATTGATGCCAATTAGCTTTGAGTCGGGATCGTTACCGTTTTAAATGGATCTCGAGGAGCGTTGGCACACATCATGTTCATGGTTTGCTTGTCGGTATTAAACGATCCTCGCCTCTTGTTTCAACGACCTTTGCCCCGCGTCCTTCCATGGCGGACGCGGGGGCTTTTTTGGGCTTTCACTGGTTTGGAGGACCCCTCATTGTCGAGTCGGACACGGTCCCTTGTACTTGAGACCATCGCCAGCAAGCCGGCTCCTACATCTATGGTTACCCCCTTTTCTGCAATACTGTATTTGATGCGTGTTTGGCTTGCTTTCATCTATCCGGCGTCTGAGTGGGGGTGTCGCCCCGCGCCTCGATGAGAATCGATGCCCAACGACCCTAATTAGTTGAACGGCCTTACAGCCGTGTAGGAGCCCAGGGTTGTCGTCAGGCCGGTTGGCCGTTCACGTCATCAGTTATCCAGCATCGCAAAACCAGGTGGGTGGTGCTCGGGTGACAGCGGGGTCAGGCGTTCATCGCGGCTGGCCCCGCATCGAATTCAGTGTGGTGTGCGGCTATCGCCCAGGCGATTCTTGCCAGCTTGTTGGCCAGTGCGCAGACCACGAGATTGGAGTGATGGCGGGAAGCTAATAGTTGGCGGACCCAGTCCGCCAAGGCGCCTTTCTGTCGTTCCAGTTGTATCAAGTACACACGGGCGCACTGGATGAGCAGGCGCCTCTGATTTCGATCGCCGCGTTTACTGATGCCGAGCAACACGGTTTTATCGCCCGTACCGTGCTGTTTGGGTACCAGCCCGATCGACGCCGCATAGCCTCGGCCGCATTTGAACTGTTTGCCATCGCCCAACTCGGCAGCCAAGGCGCTGGAGGTGATCGGGCCGACACACGGCATGGTCATCAAACGAGCCGCCAGATCATCTTCAGCTGCTTGGCATTCCACCTCCTTGTCCAGCGCTTTGACCTTCCCATCCAGATAGTTGAAGTGCTCATGCAACCCCATCAGAATTTTTTTGATGGAGCCGGAAAATGAACTCATCTCAAGCAATGCTGGAAGCTCTTTGATGGATTTGAAGCCGGGAGCCAGGCTGATACCCACCTCCAGCAGGGCTGCGTGAATCCGATTGACGGTGGCGGTACGGTCTTTGATGAACGACTCACGAACCGAATTGAGCATCGCCAGCGCCTGCTGAGCCTGGGTTTTGGGGTGCACGAAGCGCATTGTGGGCCGGGTCGCCGCCTCGCAGATCGCTTCGGCATCAGCGAAGTCGTTTTTGTTGCTCTTCACGTAAGGGCGTACCAGATGTGGCGCAATAAGCTTGGGCGTATGCCCCAGCTTGGCGACTTCCTGCGCCATGAAATGGGCGCCGCCACAGGCTTCCATCACGACGGTGCAGGGTTCCAGTTTCGCCAGATATTGGGTGAGTGCTGCGCGCGTAAACTTTCTGCGGTGAACCTCGTGGCCGCGATCATCTTGAGCATGAAGATGAAAGGAATGTTTTCCGAGGTCGATGGCGGCAATAGCTACGTTGTTCATGGCAATGATCTCCGATGAGCCCTCTGTGAAAGCTTAGTGGGCGATCACAGGGGGCAGCGGGGGGGTAGCCATTTCATTAGTTTGGCGTTCACTACATTTCGACTCGGACGCGGTCCCTTGTAGGAGCCAGCTTGCTGGCGATGGTCGTTAACGATAACGCGCGTGAACTGGATAAACGCGGCGCACTTGAGTCCATCGCCGGCAAGCCGGCTCCTACAGTTTGGCGTTCACTACATTTCGACTCGGACGCGGTCCCTTGTAGGAGCCAGCTTGCTGGCGATGGTCGTTAACGATAACGCGCGTGAACTGGATAAACGCGGCGCACTTGAGCCCATCGCCGGCAAGCCGGCTCCTACAGTTTTCCGGGAATGCGTGAAGAACCTTTTTTTGCGTCACGCATTACTTGAATGCCGAATTGGCGTTTCGCGTTTGGCGCATTTCTCTTGAGTTTTGAAAGGCCGACACATTTGTGCGGCAGTCGCAGGCGAGGCCTGGAGAGGAGAAGGGCAGGTGAGACGACAGGTAGCAGCGCTGAGATTGCTCCTGAACATTTGAGCCGGCTAACCGCTGTCCGGTGCTACAAACATTCCTGTGCGGCGCGCTCGAAACTCGATGGCTTGAAGGTCGAGGCCAGCCATTGGCGCTCGTATAAATACACCTTGCCTCCCTCCTGCGCCCTATGGGTCTGCAGCACCGTGTCTACTGCGATCTTGCTCGAAACGACCACCCGGTAGCTGCGGTCGCTCCCTGACACGACAGGACTCATCTCTTTGTCCTTCAACTTGGGTACGAGGCAATCGACATACTGCTCGGGCGATTTGTCCGTTTGCAACGTTGAAGTCGGATTGTTCGGGGATGAGGCGCAACCGGCCAGGAGCCAGGCAGCGAACATCACAACAGGAACACATGCAAAGCGCATGGGTGGAGTCCTCAAGTTCGATTCGGTTTGATTCGTTGAGTCATGGTCGAGAAAGTCGATAAACGCATCAGGTCATCGTCGCCGCCAATCAAGGCAAAACATCGTAGCCACGTTGTTGCAGGCAACTGCTGTAGACAGCGTTGTTGGCGGTCGCGCTTTGCTGACTCGCGGCAAGATTCTGCCGGCGCGCCTGACGTTGCCGGGAAGCCCCCACGACGGCGCCGGCAGCCGCCGCACTGTGTGCCCGGTTTTGGCGGTAGTCTTGTTTGGTATCGTCGTCTATCTGGTCATAGATGTTTTCATGCTGGCGGCCCCGAACTTCTGCCGCGGTTGCCCCGGCTACCGCGGCGGTTGCGGCGCCTTTTACCCGGCCGCCGGAAGGCACGGTGCCTTGTACCGGATATTGCGCGTTGGCCTGGGACTGGCAGGCGCTGGTGTCCTGCTGGATGGTCTGGGATGTCTGACCCTTGAGGGGAACCACCGTCGCCGCCAGGGCGCTGGTGCTCAGGGACACCAAAAGGATCGTTAAGGTATGGGCCAGTATTTTCATCATTGAGCCTCACGTCAGGCGTCGGCACGGCTGACGGTTTGTCAGAGGGAAAACGCGACGTAGCGCCACTTTGAAACCCCATGCCGATCTGCTTGCGATGGGGTTTGCTTGAGCGTCAACGCTTGAGGAGGAGGGCCTGCATATCGTCTGTCATGCCTTTGAGTGCAACCTTGAAGTCATTGGCAACGATCGGCTGTTCGGCATTTTCGAGTGTCTCGCCAAACACCTTGCGAACGATCTTCGCCACTGGCAAACCGGTTTTGGCGTCGATCAGGTTGGCTTCGATGTACATCTCGGCAGTCTGATCCCGATGGCCGGTGGCGGCTTGTGTTGCCCCGACAATTGCCCCGATTGGAACGGCCTCATACCAGTGCATGCCTTCGTTGTTGGCACTGACGTGAGTGATCGCCGCTTGCAGGATCAACGAGCGCGAATCGGTCGGCGCCAGCTGCGGATAAGAGACGATCGCATAGCGACGGGCAAAGGCGTTCTTGACGCTGTCGCTGGCCATCAATTGCAAGTCTTTCAGCGTCTTCAGGCTGACGCGTGCGGTCGGCTGTGGTGCTGGATACAGCTCCATCTGTCTGAACACCACGGTGGAATACGCGCGAGGATCGAACCCCGGCGATACCCAGCGCAATACCTTCTGTTCACTCGGGGTAGTTTGCTCCTCCAGGCCCTGGTAGTTGCCCAGGAAGCCTGAGTATTGCTCTTGCTGGGCGACTTTCGAGACGCAGCCGACCTGAAATACACAGCTCAAAGCAATACCCACAATCCATTTATTCGACATGCCCATGTATTTGGTTCTCAAGTGATGAAAGTTGTCATTCGGGTTCCGGCCTGGCTCCAGGCATTGCTCTGGGCGCCCTGTATCCGGGCACTGGTACTCGCCAGTCGGTTACGCAAAGCAGGTGCTTGCACGCCGGTCAATGCGGGCCGAATGCTGCCTGCAGCGGCGGGAAAATCCGAATCAATAACCCTCAAAAACTGTTAAACACATGGCCAGAAAGGATTGCACATTGATTACAGTTGCCTACGCTAACGCTTTGCAACCCGGTTTAGCGTCTACAGGTGAGTGAGAATGGAAGTGAAAGAAGGATGGATGGGTGCCGCGTCGACACTGGTCGTTGCCTTGGGTTTCATCCCGGTGGCTCAGGCCGAAGATTCGGCCGAATTGGCGAAGAAAGCCCTGAACCCGGTCGCGGCGATGTACAGCCTGCCGGTGCAGTACAACTGGGACCAGAAGATGGGGCCGACCGGCGAGGGCATGCACAGCGTGACCAATATCCAGCCCGTGCTGCCGTTTGTCTTGAACGAAGACTGGAACCTCATTTCTCGCACCATTCTGCCGATCATCGACCAGCACGGCCTGGCCCCCAATGGCGCGGCGGACAAATCCGGCACCGGCGATATCACCCAGAGTTTTTTCTTTTCGCCGTCGAAGCCCACGGACAGTGGCTGGATACTCGGTGCCGGGCCTGCGTTGTTGATACCGACCGGCAGTGACGAATTGCTCGGCAGTGAGCAATGGGGCCTCGGCCCGACGGCGGTGGCGCTTAAACAGTCGAATGGCTGGACCCGAGGCATTCTGGCCAACCATATCTGGGGCCTGGACGACAGCCCGCCGGACGACAAGGAAAAGGTCAACCAGACCTTTCTGCAACCCTTTCTCTCGTACACCACCCACACGCTCACGACCTACGGGGTGAACACCGAGTCGACCTATAATTGGCAATCGCGCGAATGGTCGGTACCGATCAACCTGACGGTGACCCAGTTGTTGAAAATCGGCGGTCAACCGCTGACGGTGCAGGCCGGCCCGCGCTACTGGCTCGACAGCCCGGATGACGGCCCGCAAGGTTGGGGCTTTCGCGCCGCCGTGACATTCCTGTTTCCGCGCTGAGGCGCTGCTTAGTCATGCCGTTGGCGTGGTGTTGATGAACATCCCGACGGCATGATTCAGAGGAGGCACAACATGGACCGATTCACCGGCGGTTGCCTGTGCGGCAACGTGCGAATAGTCGCATCGGGGCGCCCGTTCCGGGTCGGCGTTTGCCACTGTCTCGACTGTCGCAAGCATCATGGGGCGCTGTTTCATGCGTCCGCGATATTCCATCAGGATGCAGTGACGATCGAAGGCGAAACACATGACTACGCCGGGCGGCATTTCTGTCCGCAGTGCGGTTCATCCGTGTTCGCGCGCAGTGCTGACGAAATCGAAGTGAACCTCGGATCCCTCGATGCCCCGGACCAACTGACACCGACCTACGAGAGCTGGGTCGTGCGTCGCGAGGCCTGGCTGCCGGCGTTTGCGCTCACACGACGCTACGAGCGCGATCGGGATTCCACGGGGCGTTTTGAGGACTAACGGACACGCTGTGCTGTACGCCTTGGTCTTGATCAGGCTGCTAGCGGCGATAGTAGCGGTGATCGTCTTCGTAGCGGTGTCGCATGGCCCGATCCTGTTGACGCTCCCAATCACGACGGCGTTCGGCTTCCCGGCGGGCTTGCTCTCTACGCCACTGATCTCGATGCCAGTCGTCTCGGCGCCAATCGTCTCTACGAGAGTGCCAATGGCCGTCATGCCAGTACCTGTCGTCATGGGCCAGCAAAGGCCCTGGCTGCTTGCCGGCCATACTGGCCAAGGTCGGCCAAGGGTTGTCGGCAGCCTGGACTGGAGCCTGAACGACTACCACTTGAGTGGCCAAAGCCGGGGTTGAGGTCCTCATCTGTGTTGCTGATGCCGAACCCACTGCCGCGAACGCGAACAGACCGAAGAGCACCCTCCGTGGGTCATGGAGTTTCATGAACGAAGATAACCTCTGATTGAAAATTCGACGTGTGGCCATCTGCCTGCGGGGTCGCGTTTACCGAGCGGGTGTGGCTAACCACATAGACCGATAAATAGGGAAAAGTTCTAGAGAGTCACTGCTTAAATAGCTAATGACTCCAGTGTCCGGCCCCTTTGAGGCTTGCTGTCTCGATGGTCTTCCACCTGATCCAAAGTGGGCCTGTTGCAGCACAAGAGGGGCGGGATGAGTGATAACGGGTTCCGTCAGGAGCCCGTCTGGTGCACGGTTGAAGCTCCGAGGTTTCGGTTCTGTCTGTGAATTCAACTTGTCGAAAACACACCGGATTCTGATTCAAGAATCAGTGAGTTTTTGGCACCGCACCGCGCAGAAAGATCAATGCAGCGAATCTCTCGCCGCTACTCAAGCAACTGATCGATCAACACCGCGTTGGTGTAGATCAAACTGCCGTCACTCGCTCGGTGCCCTACCAGATGGAACTGTCCGCGTTCGTGGTGCAGATAGACACGCATCTGGCAGTCGGACAAGGGAGCAAATCCCTCGGGCATGATCAAATCCATCGAGTCCATATCGACATCGACCATGGCTTCTGGCTCGTGGGTCTTCTGCAGGCGTTCTTCGGCCTCTTCCAGACGGACATGCAGAGGTCCATCGACGTAGAAATGGACTTCCCCCATCGGGGTGGACTTTTGGGCGCCGCTGGTTTTGCACCAGCCTTCGATCGTCAGTGCACTCATGACGAAACCTCCCATGTGGATTGCTGGACTGTGTAGCTTTCGTCCCTGCTCAATGTCATCACATACGTTTGACGACTCAACAAGGGCAGGGTTCGTTCTATGAGGCCGCTTGCGGTTGAACTCTGCCGTTCGTCATCAGAAATCAAGTATAGCTGGCAACCGGAACTCCCTTGCCAGCCTCACGGTACAAGCCGATGGCTCTATACTTCTTACTGACTTTACCGCCCGGATGGGTGGTATTTGCCTGCCCTGCTTGGACGTCAGCGGCGATGCTTTTGCATAACCAATGAACAACAGGAATAGGATGAAGAGCAAATGGCAATAGCAATTGTCCTGATACTAATCGTTATTGCATCAGTGCTATTCCACATACTGGCGCCCTGGCATGCGACACCGGCAGCTTCCAACTGGGGATCCATAGACACCACCCTGTTCATCACCCTGATCATCAGCGGAATATTTTTCATTGCCATCATAGGGTTCATGGCGGTAGCGCTGATTCGGTATCGTCACAAGGAGGGTGCCAGGGCGGCCTACCAGCCGGAAAACAAAAAACTGGAATCATGGTTGATTATCGTTACCTCGGTAGGCATTGCCGCGATGTTGGCGCCAGGTCTGGTTGTCTATAACGACTTCATCAGCGTGCCGAAAGATGCCTACGAACTTGAAGTGGTCGGCCAGCAGTGGCAGTGGACCTTTCGTTTTGCCGGGCAAGACGCAAAGCTGGGCAGATCGGATATCAAGTTTGTTGATTCCGCCAATCCCCTCGGTCTTGATCCCAAGGATCCTGCAGGGCAGGACGATGTGCTTGTAATGAATAACGAAGTTCGCGTTCCGCTCGATCGGCCGGTGAAAGTTTTACTGCGCTCCAAAGATGTTCTGCACGATTTCTATGTACCGCAAATTCGCAGCAAGATGGATATGGTGCCGGGGATGGTGTCGTACTTTTGGTTTACGCCGACTAAAACCGGAAAATACGAAGTTCTTTGCGCTGAATTTTGTGGTGTCGGTCATTACAACATGCGCGGCCATATGATCGTGGAAGAGCAGGGCGTCTTCGATCAATGGCTAAAGGGCCAACCGACTTTTGCACAGACATTGGCGACAACTGCCAAACCCGGTCGAGACAGCGCGCTGGAAAAAGGTCGCCTGTTGGTCGAACAGCTCGGCTGCAAGGCCTGCCATAGCCAGGATGGCAGTGCCAGTCTCGGCCCGGGATGGAAGGGGCTTTACGGTCGCACCGAACAGCTTGCCGATGGCACCAGTGTGCAGGTCGATGAGGCTTACCTGAAAGAGTCGATTCTCGATCCGAAGGCCCGACTGGTGCAGGGTTATCCGCCGGTCATGGTGGCCTATACTCTCAAAGACGATGAACTGGGCGCTGTCATTGCCCTGATCAAATCACTGGGTGCCACGGGGCAAGACGATGAACCTGCTACAGGTGAAGCGTCGCAAGACTTGGTGGCGCAGGGGCAGCGGTTGGCCGGGTCGCTCGGCTGTCTGGCCTGCCACAGTGTCGATGGCAACAAGGGCGTCGGTCCCAGCTGGCAGGGCCTGTATGGCAAGACGGAAACCCTTGCCGACGATACAAGCGTAAAGGTCGATGAGGGCTATTTGAAAGAGTCGGTTCTTCATCCCAATGCCCGGATCGTCAAGGGCTTTGCAGCCGTCATGCCGACCTTGGCTCCGAGTGACAAGGAGCTGGATGCACTGATCGCGTTTATCAAATCCAAAGCGAATACTGACGCCGATGCGAGCAAGGCGGAGCCAGGGAAGTCCCCGTAAAGCAGCCAGGAAGACACTGAAACTTCGACAGGAGATGACGTGATGGCCTATGCGGAGCAAGCCGAAACAGAAGCACTGCACGAGCCTAAAAGCTTCCTGACCAAATACATCTGGAGTCAGGACCACAAGGTCATAGCCATTCAATACTCCTTGACGGCTCTGTTCGTGGGGCTCATCGCCTTGGTGCTGTCCGGCTTGATGCGCATGCAGATAGGCTTCCCCGGCAGTTTGGCGTTCATGGATGCCAATACGTACTATCAGGCAATGACCATGCACGGCATGATCATGGTCATCTACTTGCTGACGGCCTTGTTTCTGGGGGGCTTCGGCAACTATCTGATCCCACTGATGGTGGGCGCCCGCGACATGGTCTTCCCCTATGTCAACATGCTCAGTTACTGGTTTTACCTGCTGGCGGTACTGGTGTTGCTCAGCAGTTTTTTCGTCCCGGGCGGTCCCACAGGTGCCGGCTGGACGCTCTATCCGCCACAGTCCATCGCTCAGGGGACACCGGGAGTCGAGTGGGGCATTGTGCTGATGCTCGTCTCACTGGCGATCTTTATTGTCGCCGCCACCATGGGCGGGTTGAACTACGTCACCACGGTGTTGCAGGCGCGCACGCACGGCATGACCTTGTTTCGCATGCCGCTTTCGGTATGGGGAATCTTCATGGCCTCGATCATGGCCTTGCTGGCTTTCCCGGCGTTGTTCGTCAGCGCGGTCATGATGTTGTTTGACAAGCTGTTGGGCACCAGCTTCTTCATGCCGGCGATGGTCTCGCTGGGTCAGCAGCTCGATCACCAGGGTGGCAGCCCGATATTGTTCCAGCACTTGTTCTGGTTCTTCGGCCACCCGGAAGTCTACATCGTTGCGCTCCCTGCATTTGGCCTGGTCTCCGACCTGATCAGCACGCATGCGCGTAAGAATATCTTCGGCTACCGCATGATGGTGTGGGCCATTATTGCGATCGGGGTACTCAGTTTTGTGGTGTGGGCACACCATATGTATGTCAGCGGAATGAACCCGTACTTTGGCTTTTTCTTCGCGGTCAGCACCTTGATCATCGCGGTACCGACCGCGCTGAAGGTCTATAACTGGGTACTGACCCTGTGGCGCGGCGACATCCATCTGACCGTGCCGATGCTGTTTGCCCTGGCCTTTATCGTTACCTTCCTGGTCGGCGGCTTGACCGGTTTGTTTCTCGGCAATGTGATCGTGGATATACCGCTCTCGGACACCTATTTCGTCGTGGCCCATTTTCATATGGTCATGGGGGTCGCACCGGTACTGGTAGTGTTCGGCGGCATTTATCACTGGTTTCCGAAAGTTACCGGGCGCATGACCAACGAGACCCTGGGCAAGCTGCATTTCTGGATTACCTTCCTGGGCACCTACGCCATCTTCTTCCCCATGCACTACCTGGGTTTCCAGGGCATGCCACGCCGCTACTACGCCTATGAGAACTACGCGTTCATCCCGCAGTCGGCGCAAGAGTTGAATGCTTTCATTACGGTGGTCGCATTGACCGTCGGCGTTTCCCAATTGCTGTTCGTGTTCAACCTCGCCTGGAGTGTGTTCAAAGGCAAGCCCGCGGGCAGTAATCCCTGGGGCGCAGCCAGCCTGGAATGGCAAACACCGAACACCCCGCCAATACACGGTAACTGGGGCGCGAAGCTGCCGGTCGTGCATCGCTGGGCCTATGACTACAGCGTGCCGGGGATAGACCAGGACTTCGTTCCACAAACGGTCTCTGCCGAGGAACTGGAGCAAATGCGGCGACTCAGTGCCGGGACTAAAATAGCGGACGTTAAAACATGAACAGACTGCTATTGAAAAACGCCGGCAGCGCTGACCCCGGCGGCAGTTGGAGTCACGACCCTGAGGGTATCCAGGCCGCCGAGAGTGCCAATAGGAACCAAACCGCAACAGTAGGCCTGCGCTTGTTTCTGGTGGTGGTGAGTTCGTTATTCTTCCTCTTCCTGATTGCCTTTGTTGCCCGCTCACAAATGGCCGACTGGCTACCCCTGACGGAGCCTTTGGCACCGCTGGCCAATCTATGGCCGCTATGGCTGAATTCGGCTTTCCTGGTACTCGGTTGCATCGCACTGCAATGGTCGCGCATGGCCGCGCGAAAGGCTCGGCCGGGCGCAACGGTCATGGGTTTTGCATTGGGAGGCATCTTTGCCATTGCCTTTCTGGCAGGACAACTCTGGGTCTGGCAGCAGTTTGTCGCCTGGGGCTACTTTGTCGCCAGCAATCCGGCCAACAGTTTCTTCTACCTGTTGACCGGCCTGCATGGGCTCCACTTGCTGGGCGGGCTGATCGCCTGGTGCTGGATCGTCGCTAAATTCCTGCGTCATGTGCCGTTGGCACAACTCAGTGCCAGCGTAGAGCTCTGTGCCATCTATTGGCATTACTTGCTGGGGCTCTGGTTCGTGCTGTTCGCTCTGCTGGCCAGCACGCCGCAAACCTATGAAGCCATCGCCAGATTCTGCGGCCTGAGGTGAAAAGCCATGGCATCGCACCCGCAAGCCCAAGCCGAGACCGTTTCATCCAATCCACCAGGTTCGCCACCTGCGCCGGGATGGCAGGGCATCGCCAGCGACTGGTCCTCGGACAAAGAGGCCTTCAAGCAGGTGCCTTGGGGCAAGGCGATGATGTGGATATTCCTGCTCAGCGATACGTTTATATTCAGCTGTTTTCTGACCGGCTACATGTCGGTACGCATGACCATCACTACCGCCTGGCCGAACCCGAGTGAAGTGTTTGCGTTGACCATCGGCGGCAGGGAAATCCCGCTTATTCTGATCGCCATCATGACCTTTGTGCTGATCAGTAGCAGCGGCACCATGGCCATGGCCGTCAACTACGCCTATCGCGGTGATCGCGCGAAAACGACTGCCCTGATGCTGGCGACCGCCGCCTTGGGTGTGACTTTCGTTGGCATGCAGGCATTTGAATGGAGCAAGCTCATCGCAGAAGGGGTGCGTCCGTGGGGAAACCCCATGGGGGCGCCGCAATTTGGTGCCTGCTTCTTCATGATTACCGGTTTTCACGGGCTGCACGTTTCAATCGGCGCCATCTACCTCAGCATTGTGGCGCTGAAAGTTTTGCGCGGAGATTATGAGCGCTCCGGAAACTATCAGAATGTCGAGATAGCCGGGCTTTACTGGCACTTCGTGGATTTGGTGTGGGTGTTTATTTTTGCTTTCTTCTATTTATGGTAGAGGAGCACAGGTGATGGCACATGCTCAGGGACAGCAACATCCAATCAGTTTGTACCTCAAGATCTGGGGGCTGTTATTCGTCCTCAGCACGCTGTCGTACCTTGTCGACTATTTCCACTTCCATGGCTACCTTCGGTGGTCCCTGATCATCACTTTCATGTTGTTGAAGGCAGGCTTGATTGTCTCCATCTTCATGCACATGGCCTGGGAGCGGTTGGCCATGGTCTACGCCATATTGGTGCCGCCTTTGTGTTTGCTGGTGCTCATCGGACTGATGGCCACGGAGGCAGACTATGTCTTCCTCAGCCGGGTCATTTTCTTTGGCCAGTAAGCCGCTTTCGGATGGCCTTGAGTGTCCGGGCGCTAACCCGATATCACTCGCTTGAACTGATGCCATTTGTGCTGCCAGGCCATTGTCCAGTGGGGGGCTGCCGCTCCAGTACCAGCGATCGTCAGCTTTGGATGTTGTTTGATTACCTGATCCAGTAGCGATTCCTGGTTCGGCTCAACATCGACGAAGAAGATATGTTTGCCCTCGTTGACCACCTGCTTGAAATTACGGAAGTGAGTGTTTGTCACCTGGAAGCCAAAAAAACCGCCTTCCCAGATGCAGAAACCCAAGATGACAATGGAAAGGAAGATAAAGGGCATCCAGCCTGCGGCGGATTCGGTCCAGCCCATCCAATAGGCGCCACCCAGTACCAGCGCCGCGAGTGGCAAACCGATCACTGCACCAATCTCACCAGAGTGAACAGCATCCTGTTCCATTAACGAGTTAACCTCGTGGAGGTGATGTTGTTCGACATCGGCCACTTTTTCACTGAGCACATGAATCTGTTCGGAATTGATGCCACTGGCTTCCAGTTCATATTCAACAGTTTCAAGATCGTTGAGATTGTCACTGATGTAATAGTGCCGATTCATGCCACACCTCCCGACTCGGGTTTGCTGTAGACCTCCTTTGTCTGGCAGCCGTCAACATGGATTTGCAGTGGGTGTCTGTACCCCGGGGAACATTGCACACTTCCTGCAATCTGAAAAAAGTATAGCACTCGCCACCCTGCGGCCCGGTCGCTAGTTGATCTGCACAATGACCGGACCTTCCGTCACGATCGGCGGGTTTGCGTGGATATGCGAGGTGTTCTTCTGAATCCACTCACGCGCAACTTTCAGGCTCGCATCACTGCCGGCCTTGTCCGTGCAAACCGTGATCGAAGTACCACCATCACCCGTATTCAACAGCGTGTAGCTTACGAGGCCAGGCACTGTCCGCAAGGTAGCGTCGATGTCGGCTTTGCGCTCTTCCATAAGCTCGAATAGCTGCTTGGCACCAGCACCCAGGTAGGTTCTTATCACCGCATACATGGTCGTCTCCTTTGGGAGTACCGTCTTGATGCCAATGCAGATCGGTTGATGGCTGCAATCACCCTGGTTTCAGTACGCCCTGATTCAATAAGCTTAGCCAAACGCTGGCGACTATCGAAATGCAACGACCACCGGCCACTTCAGGACGATTTCTGCCTGTCATCGAAATAACCCGGCGCTAACTGAACCTTGAACATTGACGCAACTGTGCCGGACTCATTCCAAGGCGTTGCTTGAAGGTGGTCGCCATGTGCGCCTGGGAGTTGAAACCGCAGGCGTAGGCGATTTCAGTCAGCGTGGCCGTCGAGTCGCGCATCAGGGCTCGGGCCCTGGCGAGGCGTCGGTCGATCAGATAAGCATGCGGGCTTTTGCCGGTGGCGTTTTTGAAGGCTCGCATGAAGTAGCCTTCGGACAATCCAAGCAGGCCCGCCATCGCCGGTACACTCAACGGGCCATCGAGGCCGGCATCAATGAACTCATCGAGCAGGCGCATCCGGTTTCCGGTTATCGAGCCATGGGGCGCTGTCGACTCCGCTTCGCTACCCGTCACCCGCTCGGACAATGCCAGTGCCCAGGCCTCCCAATCGCCTTCTACTGAAGCCTGCAACAGTGCGGCGCGCATTCGCCATGCGAGGGCAGTGGCTTGCTGATCGATGCGATTGTTGAAAGCGCGATCCCCCTCCAACGCAATACCGTCAGTGCGTATCACCCGCAGATATTCACCGCCCCTGGGTGATTCGGACAGCACGTCACACCCGACGGGGACGAACGCCAGGCCATTGGGCATGGCGACGAAGGGTTGTACCCGGTCGCTGCCGATCGCGTGCAGGCCTCGCTGGCTGTCGAAGGCAAAGCCAATTCCGGCCTGGGTCGCTACATATCGGGTCGCGTAGGCGCAGCCGGGGAGCAATTCGATCGCCCAGGGGCCGGCCTCGATACGACGGACCGGTTCGGACTGAAGTGGCGGATGCAGGCGGTTTCGATGGCTCATGAGGGTCATAGTAGTGAAGAGGGGGCACAAAAGTCAGGTCGGTTTTTTGAAAGCCTGCGTGCTGCGCCCGTGTGCAGACTGGGCAAAATCTCAGGGAGCTAACTCATGCACAGACTGACGCGCGACGATATCGAACAGGCAGCACGCCACGTTTACCAGGTCATGCCTGCCACCGCCCAGTACCCTTGGCCCTTGCTGGCTCGGCGGTTGGGTTGCACGGTGTGGGTCAAGCATGAAAATCACACACCTACTGGTGCTTTCAAAGTGCGCGGCGGTATCACGTTCATGCACTGGCTCAAACGCGAGCACCCGGGCGTGAAGGGCATTGTCAGCGCTACCCGCGGCAACCATGGCCAGAGCCTGGCGCTGGCGGCGGGCGCACTGGGGTTGCGGGCCTTGATCGTAGTGCCGGAAGGTAACTCGCTGGAAAAGAACAACGCCATGCGCGGCTTTGGCGCTGAAGTGGTCGAGTATGGCCGCGATTTCGATGATGCCCGTGAAGAGGCCGCGCGCCTTGCTCAGGTGCATGACCTGTTCCTGGTGCCGCCGTTTCACACTGAGCTGGTCAAAGGCGTCGCCACCTATGCATTGGAGTTGTTCAACGCAGCGCCAGACCTGGACACCGTGTATGTACCGATTGGCTGTGGATCGGGGATTTGTGGGGTGATCGCCGCCCGCGATGCCCTGGGCCTGAAAACCCGGGTGGTGGGCGTGGTTTCCACCGAGGCGGCGGCCGCACAGTTATCGTTTGACAGCGGGACCCTGTGCGAAACCGATTCGGCAACCACCTTTGCCGACGGTCTGGCCGTACGCAAGCCCGTGCCTGAAGCCTTTGCCGTCTACGCCGCAGGTGCGGCACGGATTGTAGCGGTCAGTGACGCGCAGATTGCCGAGGCCATGCGCGTGTATTACACCGATACCCACAACCTGGCTGAAGGGGCCGGTGCGGCGGCGCTGGCAGCGCTCATTTCGGAGCGTGAAGCCATGTCGGGGAGGAGGGTGGGTGTGATTCTGTCCGGTGGCAACGTCGACAGATCGGTGTATGCGCGAGTGATTTCGTGAAGGGGGCTATGGCCGTGGTCGCATAAATTTGAAATGCACGGCATTGCCCGACACAATCGCGCCCCGATCCGGCCACAGGCGCCGGACGCTCGTGGTGAAAAGGGGCCGCAGTTGAACGAACAGACATTGTCCATGCGCCTGGAACGCGTGGCGGTACATGTGCCAGCCGGCGCGCGCCTGGCCGATATCGGCTCGGATCACGGCTACCTGCCGGTGGCGTTGATGCGCCGTGGCGCCATCGCAGCGGCGGTGGCTGGCGAAGTGGCGTTGACGCCGTACCACGCGGCCAACCGCACCGTGTGTGAGAACGGTCTGGACTCGCAGATCACCGTGCGCCTGGCTAATGGCCTGGCGGCAATCGAGCCGGGTGACGGGATAACGGCAGTCAGCATCTGCGGGATGGGCGGCGAAACCATCCGCGACATCCTCGACAGCGGCAAGGCGTACCTGAGCGGCCAGGAGCGCCTGATCCTGCAACCCAACGGCGGCGAGCAGCCACTGCGCCAATGGCTGATGGACAATGGCTATCGCATCCTCTGCGAGGAAGTGCTGCGGGAAAATCGTTTCGACTACGAAATCATCGTCGCCGAGCGCGCCGGGCCGGTGATCTACACCGCCGAGGAGCTGTACTTCGGTCCGGTGCAGATGCAGGCTCGCAGCCCGGCGTTCCTGTCCAAGTGGCAGCGCAAGCTGCGCCAGAAGCACAAGACCCTGAGCCACTTTGCCCGAGCGCAACAGGCCGTGCCCGAGGAAAAGGTGCAGGACATCGCGCGTGAGGTCCGGTGGATCACCCAGTTGCTGGCTTGAGCCCGTTCCGGGATTTTGAAGGGCGCTGACTCCCGGCATGACCCAACCGCTGACCAGGCACGGGAGTCCTTGTGACTCCCGTGCTCGCTGACTGACTTTGTAGGGCCGATGACCGATGGATCGGCCTCATCACTCTTCTTCCCTGAGTGCGTTGATTCGCCCTGATTTTTCCGCGGCTATCAGCGCAGCATGGTCTTTCGCATTTTGATTGGCATAGGCGATGGAAAACTTGCCGATGGCCTGGTCGAAGGAATCCTGTTTGCCCAGGTAGCCACTGATGAGCGCCGCGTCCCCGGATTTGGCGTGGGCACGGGCGAGGGTATGCCCACACCATTCGGCGTACATCTTCATTCGCGTGGCGGAAATACCTTCGATGGGGGCTGACATTTTCATGTCTCGCAACTGGCGTACGAAGAAATGCCGGCCATTCTGTCCGCGTGTCCAGCCCAGAAAGATGTCGCTGGAGGACTGCATCAGCCGCTGTCCCGTGACCACACGCTGCCCCTGGTTCTCATAGTCGCTCTTGCCTGCATAGGGCGCCAATACCGAGGGGCAGGCTTCCTTGAATTGCAGGAGCAAGGGGTGGTTTTCCGCAGAAAAGAACAGGCCGACAAAGCAGTAAGTTCCCACGCTCCCGATCCCGACGGCTTTGACGGCGATGTCTTCGAGACGGTAACGATCGAATAGCACCCGCCGTTCATGGGGCAGCGACAAGCGATAATCATGCAGGGCGATCCGGACTCGCTGCTTGAAGCCCTTTTCATACACATGGAAAAGCAAGGGCGGTTGATCGATCAGTCGCCGTCGCCCACCCACTTCGCTGCTGATCTTGGGGTAGAGGTAATCACCGAGACGCATCTTGGCCTTTGCAACCAATTGTTCGCGAATTTTCCTGATCTCGGCATTGGGTGCCATATCGATGATCGCTTGGGCATCCAGGCGGTCATACCAGACATCCAGCGGGCCCATTTTGGAAAATTTGCGCAGGCTCTCGCGGTAAGCACAAACGCATTTGACGGCAATGCTTCGCGCCTCTTTATCGGTGAGTCGGTTATCGCGTGCGGCCACGACAAAACTGATGGCCAGGCGCTTGACATCCCATTCCCAGGGGGCCGGGAGCGTTTCGTCGAAATCGTTGATGTCAAAAATCAGATTGCGCTCAGGTGTCGCGAACAACCCGAAGTTCATCAGGTGACAATCCCCACAGGCCTGCACCTGAACGCCAGTGGTCGGGGTAGTGGCCAGGTCGTGCGCCATCAAACCCGCGGAGCCGCGTAAGAAGGTGAACGGACTGCGCAGCATGCGCCCGTAGCGCAGCGGCACCAGGTTGGGCAGTCGAAAGCGGTTGGATTCTTCGAGCAGTTCGATAGGGTCGCGGTGTTTGCTTGGCGGTTTCCATTCGGCATGAACTGAATGTGGCAGACGTTCGCGTAATTGTTCGCCTGCGAACAGGCGCTCCTTGCGCGAGAGAAAAACCGACTCGTCACCCGTGTCGTCGACAGACTTGCTTTTGCGGGGGGGCATGTCCACTCCTTTGCTCAACGAAGGCTGACTCCCTCGGGCACAGGATCTGGTAATGCGACTGTTCCATCAGCCTTCAGGGCACGCCTGCACGGGTGTTTCGGAAAGAGTCGAAGCAGTTGTTCAAGCGTAGCAGTTCCGTTCCGGGATGCTGTATTGCCAGCATTGAATCGGCGTGACTGCGAGTGGGGCAAAGTTCGCTGTTTGCAGGCTCGGATGGAGGGAGTTCCGCGAAAAATCCGCTTTTTTTTCGGCATGAAAAATGAAACGTTTCAGCCGCTTGGCGACGGTGGTTTCAGCCAATGAAACCGGGCTACCGGGGTGTTGGATTCAGTACCGTCCGTCGAGGTTTTTGTTCGAAAAATGAACGATCGGGATATGCTGGGCTCTGATCTTCCAGCAGGCGGATCCTTAGAGCTTCGCACTGCACTCCCTAGTAACTAAGAAAAATGGACGTATACCTCATCTGCATTGAATGGAATGCGCATGGGGATTTTTTTTACCTGAGACCTGGAGTGATAGTATGCCGTCATCACTGAGTCGCTGGGCGAGTCGCCCTCTCCTGTACTGGTAATACCCAACTATTTTAGTTGCTTTAATCAATGTGAGTTTGATTGTGCAGGCGTGATTAACTATTTCGCGTTCCTGGGGCATGGTCAATTCACACTGCCGCAATAAGTGGAGATGTAATCGTGGATATTAATACAATGATCGGCCTGCTTGGCCAGAAAGAATCCATGGAGTTTATGCGTTTAGGAGTTGTATACGTACACCTGTTGGCTTGTTGCGTAGCTATTGGTCTGGTGTTTGCCAGCGATGTTGCAATGGTCAAGGATCTATTGAAGGGCCGCGTGTCGTCCGGGCACGACAATGATCATATGGCCAGTCTGCAGAAGTCTGTTTCCAATGCGTTGCTATTCTTGTGGATCACCGGTGCTGCGATTATAGGTATTGATTACCTTGATAAAGGGATGACCTATTTTGCCAACCCTAAACTTCAAGCCAAAGTCATTATTGTCTTGTTGCTGACATTCAACGGCATGCTGTTGCACCGTTATGTATTGCCGGCAATGCTGAAGGCCGGATCGTTGCTTGATCTCCACGTCAATGTACGTATGTTTGCCCTGTTCTCTGGCGCACTGTCCGGCGTGTCCTGGTTGTATGCCGCCATGCTCGGTGTCGGTCGACCACTGGCCTGGAAGTACTCGCTGACCGAACTGTTGATGGCCTATCCGGTATTGATCGTGCTCGGCTTTGCGATGATGTTGGCGCTGACCCAGTGGGCCCGCAGCCGCAGCGCGGCAGCACCTGCCGAAGAGACTTGGTTGTTCGCGGGAATCCCTGCGCGATGAGCGGACGTTAGTCCAGGTAAAGACGCCTCAAGCCGTTTGCACCTTTGAAACATCAGACCCCCTCCATGCGAGGGGGTTTTTGTGTCTGTGGCCGATTGCTTTCCGCTCAGCCTTTGGCGCGGTGACGCAGGCGCGAGTATGAAATCAGCATGCTGGTCAGTTCTTGTGTCACCTGGCTCATTGGCGACACTCGACGGCTGACCAGGCTCACCTCGCACGATTCCAGCGGCTCGCGAATCGAAAGGCTGACAAGCGTCGAGGAAAACAGCTTCATGCTGGCAAGCATGCCTGGCTCAATGGTCAGGTAATCCGTCTCGCAAACCATGTGCAGGATTTCCAGCAGCGATTCGCCAGTGATCGCGATGCTCGGCGGTGGCAAGCCCTGAGCCCTGAACAGCTCGATCAGATGCTTCTCCGCGCTACCGATAACCCCGGCCGGGCGCACGCTGACCCACTGGCAATCGACCAGGTCGTGCAGCGAGCGGGCATCCGCCAAGGGATGGCCTTTGCGCGCAATGATGCTGGTTTTCGTGTGGTAAAGCCGCTCGATATGCAGGTCGATATCACCGACGTCGGGATTGAGCGGGCACATCACGAAGTCGAGTCGACCGGCGCGAATCATCTCGATCAGCATCTTCGTCCCGCCACTGGCAACGTGGAGCTGCACGTTGGGGAATCTGCCGGTAAAGCTGCTGAAGACCGGCATCAAACACGCAGCCAGTGCTTGCGCCGAGACACCCATTGCGATCTGGCCTTCGTGCATTCCGTTGCAATGCCGGACGTCTTGGACCGCACGATCGCAATCCAGGATGATCGAGCGTGCCCGGGTCAGGAATACCTTGCCGGCCTGGGTCAGGCTGATGCCTTGACTGGATCGCACCAGCAAGGTGACACCCAATTCTCTTTCCAGACTTTGAATCGAGTCCGTCAGCGTGCTCTGGGCCGAGTTCAGCTGCCGTGCCGCCGAACGAAAGCTGCCCATGTCGACCACAGAACACAAAGCTCTAAGCTGAATCAACTTCATCAACCACCACCTTTGGAGCGGTTACCGGTGCACTCATCGCGAGGTTTATCGAGCGGGCTTTTGCAGACGATTGGGGTTTGAGTGAATGACAGGGCTTCCTCTGTTTTGCTCATGGATGTTTCCTCGGGACCTGGTTCTATTTGAGTGGTGCGGTGGGTCATGGATGAATGATCGATAGCGATGCAATCGTATGCGATACGAATATGTTCAATCAAAGACCGAATGATGTCAAAGCCGATGTCGAGTCCTGGCGACGGGCGGTGCGAATGGCTGCGCAATGTACGGAAAAGCCGAAGGTGATCGGTTTTTCCGTTCTATTCGTTGCCGCAGACTGAGCTATAAAATCAATGCCGTCAGATAGTTACGGAACATTCCTGTATCTGAATCTCGTTCAACCCACCAGGAAGCACAGATGAGCAAAATCGAAAAAGTACTGGCCACCGGCAAGGCTCACACCACCTTGAGCAACGGCGGCACTACCTCGCGGGCGCATAACGGCAAACTTGATATCGAACTGTCGTCACCCGGTTCCACCCAGCCGGCCCATGTGTTCGCCGCCACCCAGCCGCACCCGACAGCCGAGCAATTGTTTGCCGGTGCATGGGCGGCCTGCTATATCGCCGCACTTGGCGTGGCGGCCAAAGAGTTGAAGGTGGTACTTGCTGCTGACATATCCGTCGACATTGATATCGATCTGGGACAAACCATGGACGACGGCTACCGGCTGCAGGCTGGTTTTAACGTCCACCTGCCAGGTCTTCCTCATGAAGTCGCTTGTGCTGTTGCGCATGCCGCAGACCAACTGTGCCCATACTCGAAGGCAACACGCGGCAACATTGATGTTTATTTGAATGTCCAGACGTCGTGATTGAACTTGCTACTGCTCTGCCACCTGCGCAAATTTTTACAGCATCCCTATACATAATTGTTGTCGATAGTGTTCTGTGAAGAGTTCTAACTCATAGCGGCTGTCAATCAAGAATTGGCTCTGCGTGTGATTTCACGCCTTGGGAGCCTGTATGCCAGGACGCATCAAACAACCTTACCTGACCCGCCGCAAGTTTTGTGGCGCAGCTGCACTGACCTGTGCTGCTGCGCCCTTGGGGCTACTCGGTTTTTCAAACAGGACTGAAGCTGTGACTGATATTCTAAAAACAACAACTAGTACTTCAACTGAAATACGTCCGTTTAATTTTACTGCCACAGAGGCCGATCTATCGGAGTTGCGTCGACGTATAGAAGCAACAAGATGGCCGGACAAGGAAACAGTCAGTGACTCATCGCAAGGTGTGCAACGGGCAACGATCCGCAAACTGGCCGAACACTGGGCAAAAAAGTACGACTGGCGAGTGATTGAATCGAAAATCAACGCCGTTCCGAATTTCATTACCAACATTGACGGCCTGGATATCCATTTCATTCATGTCCGGTCAAAACACGAGAATGCGTTACCACTGCTTATGGCGCACGGTTGGCCTGGATCGATCATCGAGTTGATGAAAGTCATCGGGCCACTCACCGATCCCACGGCGTACGGTGGCAACGCCTCCGATGCATTCAGCCTGGTGATTCCGTCGATGCCAGGTTACGGTTTCTCGGAGAAACCAACCGTGGGGGGCTGGAACCCCGTGCGTATCGCCGATGCCTACGTCGAGTTGATGAAGCGTCTCGGATACACCCGCTACGGGGCGCAAGGTGGGGATTGGGGATCTATCGTTGTCGATCTCATGGCGGTCAAGGCACCACCTGGCTTGATCGGCATTCACTCAAATATGCCTGGCGTCATCCCGCCTGAACTGGATGCCGCGTTGTTTCGCGGCGAGCCGGTACCCAGCGGTCTTTCCGGGGAAGAGAAACGCGCGGCCGATCAACTGGCCAACACCTACAAGCATATCGGCTACGCAATCATGATGGGGGACAGGCCGCAGTCGCTGACAGGCCTCGCTGATTCACCTGTCGGGTTGGCGGCCTTCATGCTCGATCACGATCCTAAAAGCTACGAGATGATCGCGCGTTCCATTGACGGACAACCGGAAGGCCTTACGCCCGATGACGTCCTCGACAACATCACGCTGTTCTGGCTGACCAACACGGCCGTTTCCTCGGGCCGGCTCTATTGGGAGAACAAGTCGACATTCTTTGCCGTCAAGGGCGTCAACATCCCGGTGGCGGTCAGCGTGTTTCCCGATGAACTGTATGCGGCGCCGCAAAGCTGGACGCGCAAGGCCTATCCCAAGCTAGTGCATTACAACCAGCTGCCCAAAGGCGGGCACTTTGCCGCGTGGGAGCAACCGCAGCTTTTCTCACAGGAAGTGCGTGCCGGATTCAAGTCGCTCAGGTAACTGACGGGCCCGGAGCCGTCCTGATACCCGGTGTGCGGTGATCAGGACGGCGCGCTGCGCATTGCAGGGGAGGGCTGCAAGGTCACAGCGAACCTACCGCTCATCGACAAGGCATAAAATAAACTTTGACATCATTGGGGCTTTGGTTGAATATTCATCCATCGCATGCGATTTAATCTAGTGCGTAGCAAATCAACGACAACCCTTGCCGTTTTGCGACACCACCATGAACACCGGGAGCCGCCGCACAATGTTTATCTCTACCGCTCAAGCTTTCCATGGCCACAACGGCAATAACTGGATCATTGCACACCCCCATTGATCGACGTTGTCTTTTTAAATATCAAGTTAGTCGTACACGATATAATCGCACAAAATACAAAATCCTGAGGAACCCCCCATGAGCAAGATCGAAAAAGTACTGGCAACCGGCAAAACCCACACCACTCACAGCGTTGTCGGCGGTCACAACGGCAACCTCGATATCGTACTGTCGTCACCGGGTTCCACCCAGCCGGCCCACGTCTTTGCCGCCACACAGCCACACCCGAAAGCCGAGCAACTGTTTGCCGGGGCCTGGTCGGCCTGCTACACCGCGGCAGTGGGGCTGGTGGCCCAGGAACGCAATATCGTCTTGCCGGCGGACATGGCCGTCGACATTGAAGTGGACCTGGGCCAGACTGGTCCGGCCTATTTCCTTCAGGCCCGACTGACCCTGCGAGTGCCAGGGCTGGCACACGATGTCGCGACCGAGCTGGCGCACATCGCCGATTCCATCTGCCCTTACTCCAAAGCCACACGCGGCAATATCGACGTTGCCCTGAACGTTATTACGGCGTGATGCCCGGACGCATCACTAATGTCGCATACGATGCAAGCGCATACGAATCTAACTGACTGTAATCCTGAGGGAATCATCATGAGCAAGATCGAAAAAGTACTGGCCAGCGGCAAAACCCACACCACTCACAACAGCGCAGGCAATACGTCGCGCGGGCATAACGGCAACCTCGACATCGTGCTGTCGTCCCCCGGCAGCGACACACCGGCACACGTGCTCACCGCCGTGCAGCCGCACCCGAAAGCCGAGCAATTGTTCGCCGGAGCGTGGTCGGCCTGCTACATCGCAGCGGTGGGGCTGGCAGCCCAGCAGATGAAAGTGACACTGCCTGGCGACACCGCCGTCGACATTGAAGTCGACCTGGGCCAGACCGGCGCAGCTTACTTCCTCCAGGCGCGACTGACGTTGCGTGTGCCGGGGCTGGATCATGGCGTGGCGACTGAGTTGGCCCACAACGCCGATGCAATCTGCCCATACTCCAAGGCCACACGCGGCAACATTGATGTCGCTATCAACGTCCTGACGGCATGACCCACTGCACGGCCGACTCACCGGGGATTTTCCTGGTGGACCGGCCGTCGGTGTTTATGCGCACTTCCGATATCATCGCGTACGACGTATAGTTTCAGCCTCGCCAGACTGAGCAAAGAGAACGTCCATGAAAAACACCGACAAGCCATCCGCCCTGGATCTCAAACTCACCGACTTCCTGTGTTTTGCGGTCTATTCCACCAACCTGGCCTTCGGCAAGGCCTACAAGCCAATGCTCGAACGGCTCGGCCTGACCTATACGCAATACATCACCCTGGTGGCACTCTGGGAGGAAGACAACCAGACCGTTGGCAGCCTCGGCGAAAAGCTGTTCCTGGAATCCAATACCCTCACGCCGATCCTGAAGAAGCTCGAAGCGATGGGTTATTTGCTGCGCCAGCGCGATCCGGAAGACGAACGCCAGGTGCGGATCAATCTCACCAAAGAGGGCCGAAAGCTGCGTGAAGGCCTCACCGAAGACGGCTTCCCGCAAACCGGTCTTGACCCCGACGACTTCGTGCAAATGCAGAAGGCCATTGTGAAGTTGCGGGGCAATCTCATCCGGACGACGAAAGACAGGGAGTAAGTGGTATCGAGTCAAGGCTATGAGTGGCCCCTGATTTTCGGGGCTCGCACTCATCAGCCAGCGCACTGCTACCCAAACCATCCACTGAGCAACGCTGCACCCAACGCGACTAATGCGGTGTTGAGACAGGCCAGCGCGAAGCCAAACCTCACCAGTTCGCTTTCTTCCGTAGCCTGGGTTTTAGCCAGGCCCAGGATCAGCATGACGATCGACAGCGATCCCAGTGCAGCGTGGCCTGCCGCGCTGTTCTGTACCGCTGCCAGCAACAGGCGAGAGGGTTCGGGCAACATGGCGATAGCCGGCATGAAGATCGCGTTACCGCCCACGTTCGACCCGGTCATGTAGCCAGACAGCGCGCCAAGCAAGGCCACCAGCGATGTTGCGGCGGTGGGCGAAAGACCCGCGAGCAGTTGCATCAAACCCGTCAGGAAGCCGGCCTTCACCATCATCTGCGACATCGCGAGAAAGAAGAAAATGGTCAACAGCGGCCGCTTCGCCCGCGCTGCCAACGCGGCAGGCACGTTGAATTCGGGCGCTGTCCGGCGTTGTCTGTCTCGCGTGTGAAACCCCAGCCAGACCAGCAGCAGAAGCAGTGCCAGCCCGGGGGAGGCCAGTGGTTTCCAGGTGACCTGGGCGCCCCGTACGACCCAGAGATCCTGCCAGGCGGTGAGCGCCCACAGCATCTTCAACGCAACAATGCAGACAGTCAGCGCCAGGTATGGCCATGCCTGACTTGGCCATTGCACTGCACTGCGTTCACTGTCGCTGCGGTGCAAACGCCACAGCCCGGCGCAGAGTACAGCGACTGCCGTCGCCAGCCCCGCGGTAACACCGGCAACTTCCGGCCCCAGCCAGCGACTGGCACCGTAGAGCACACCCACAAACAACAGCCAGAAAGCGCCCAGCGCCGTCCATTGCCGCGACTCACGAACCCCTGCCAGAAACAGCGACATCACACTGAGCGCCAGGAATACCGGTGCGCTGGCCAGTGCCGAGGTCGAAGCCAGCGCGGTGACGTCCACATGAGCCAGCGAGGCGCCGATGACCGAAGCCAGCCCCAGCGTTCCCCACGGCATGATTGCCATGCCGGCCAGCGCGATGCGCAGTGCGACCCTGCGCTCGAAAAGGCTGAGCAGCAGCGGCACTGTTGCAATCAACGACACACCGAAGCCGGTCATGGCTTCCAGCAACGGTGCCAACCCGAGGACGATGAAGGCTACCTGATCGCCAGGTCGCAATCCCAGTGAACGCACCCATTGGCTGACCGCCAGGTTGGTACCCAGGCGCTCGATATAAATCACGAAAGCCAGACCCGGTACGATCACGAACGCGGTACTGGCGAACAATACGGCCGTATCTTGCGCGGCGGCCACCATACTGCCCAAGTGCCAGGCGTCGGCAGCGCCGGCGAGCCAAAGCACCACGACCAGCAACGAGCCGGCGATAGCGGCATGAACGGGCGGCCGGCGCAGCAAGACGAGCATGGCCGTCACCAACAGGACAGGGGAGAGATGGAACAGTGCGACCATGGGGAAAAAATCCTGTGTGAGTTCCCTTACAGGCTGCGAATGCAGGCTCTGGGCAAAATAATATTTCTCACAGCTGGATAAAGGGTCGCGGTTTTCTGCTAGTTTTCGAGAAAATTTCTCGCGGGCCGATCATGGCAAAACACGACGCTGCATCTGAATCGCTGGATAAATTCGACCGCGCTATCCTGGAACTCGTCCAGCGCGACAACACCATGGCGCTGCGCCTGATAGCCGAGCAGGTCAATCTCTCCACGGCCGCGGTCCAGCGCCGCATCAAGCGGATGGAAGAGAAGGGCGTCATCACGGGCAACATCGCCATCGTCGACCCCACCGCCGTAGGGCGCCCGATCACGATCATTGTCGAAGTGATGACCGAGCGCACCAGCCTCGCAGAACTGGAAGCGATGAAGGCACATTTCGCGGTGCCTGAAGTTCAGCAGTGCTACTACGTCACCGGCGAAGTGGATTTCGTCCTGGTGCTGACGGTTGCCAGCATGCAGGAATATCAGGCGTTGGCGCGGCGCTTGTTCGCCGAAAATGCCAACGTGACCTGGTTCAAGACAATCGTGGCGCTGGACCGGGTGAAAGTCGGGCTTGCGGTGCCGAGCACGCCAGGCTAACCGCTGCTTCAACATTCCACCGGGCACCAAGTGCACAATCCCCGATTTTTGCTTGTCAAACCGGTAGCTGTGGGAGCGAGCCTGCTCGCGATAACAAACGGCCAGGCGCCACAGCTTTGACTGACCAAACGTCATCTCGAGCAGGCTCGCTCCCACAAGTTTTGCGCTGCCCTTTCCTTTATTCTGCAACCTGCAACACCAGCTTCACCTTGGCGTTGCCACTCTGCAGCAGGTCATGGGCCTTGGCTGCGTGTTCCAGCGGCAGAACTTCGAAGCGTGGCGGCTGGACCTGACCGCTTGCCAGCAAGGCAGCGATTCTGCCGAGTTGCGTGCCGCTGGGCATCTTGCTGTAGGTCACGGCGGTGCGCAGGCCACGTTGTGCTGCGCCAACATGATCCGGGCCGGCATCGTCCTCGGCCAGCGTCAAGATCGAGACCAGTATGCCCCCCGGTCGCAGCAGGTCCAGGCTGTCAGGCAAGCTCCCGCAGCCGACGCAATCGAGCACCAGATCCACCCCGTCGGCAGCCCACTGGCGAGTGGCGACAAGAATATCCTGCGCACGGTAGTCGATGCTGAGTTCACACCCCAGGGACTCGACGTAATTGCGATTGCTGGCGCCACAGGTTGCCGCGACTTGCGCGCCAGCGACTTTCGCGAGCTGGATCGCGAAGGTGCCGACGGCGCCGCCACCGCCGTGGATCAATACCTTTTGACCTTTTTCCAGGCCACCATCTTCGAACAGCCCGGCCCAGGCCGCCAAGGCGGGCGTCGGCACCGCCGCCGCCTGGGCAAAGCCGAGGTTATCGGGCATTTGCACCACCGAGTCTTGGGAAACACAGACGAACTCGGCATAGGATCCCCACTTTCCGGCACCGACATCACTCTGGGCAAAAACCCGTGTTCCCTCGGGAAAGCCGCATACCCCTTCACCGCATTCCTCGACCGTTCCGGCCAGGTCGAAGCCCAGGACAAAAGGAAAGGCGTAGGTGATGAAATGGCTGAGATAGCCCTGGCGACATTTCCAGTCCGCCGGATTGACGCCTGCGTTGTGCACACGAATCAACACTTCCCCAGGCCCTGGCTCGGGCCGCTGGACTCGGGACAACTGCAATACCTCGGAACTTCCCAGGCGATCCATCACGACTGCGCGCATCGTTGTACCTCTCTCTGGAGTGGTTTTATAAAAAAGGTGGGTGGGGCCGCGACGCTGCACTGCCCGAGTCATCGCAATGCCTTTCTATTAACAGGCAGCGTGAGGAGGCTGGTTGTTTGCGCGCAGAAGGCATGGGCAATCGCCTCCACGGTCCATTCGGGAAACTCCGGATCGAACCAGCGATCGACCCAACCCCAGTGGAACGGATGGGTCAGGTACTCACCCAACAGCCCGTCGACGCTGGCGAACTCCTGCTGCCAGACGTGCGTCCAGGTACTGTCCGAGCAAACGCGGCTCAACTGCCAGTTACCGATGCTCGCGATGTATGACGGCATGCGCAGCAGGTCTTGTTCCAGTGCAGCGACAAGGTTGCGGTCCTGGTCCGGGCGCACTCGAAACAACAAGGTGCGCCAAATGCCGTTTTCCAGGCCCACGGCACGCTGGCCACCGCCGATTCGCCGGTACGCGACGCGGTCGATGCGTGCAAGGGCGGACAATTGCGCCAGGCTGGCGGCGGTGCTGGCCTGGTAGGCATCGCTGACAAAGGACAAGTCCAGGGTGAAGTCGCCAGCACCCCAACTGCCTTCAAGATTTCGCCCCAGATTGAAATGACTAAGGCCGGGCAAACGTTGCAGGTGATGCTGCAAATCATCCTGTAGCGTCTCGGGCGCGAGACCGGGGTTGAGGTAAAGCTGCACGGTTTCATTCCACATGCTGCGCCACCTCGGGGCTGGCCAACGGCTGATCGGCATCGCCCAGCACATGCCGTTGGCGATGTTCGCTGAGCGTGTCCACGGTGGCCCAGAACTCCGGCACTTCGGTACCTGCGCCCAGGCGCATGCCGTAGTAGCCCCACACGTCGGGCACTTGCCACAACAACCAGAGCCGGTTGCGCTCGCCAGGCACTGCAACGGGAGGCGAGACCCAGCGTTGCAGCAGCGTCAACCCGCGGGAGCCTGCATTGGGCAGGTAACGCTGGTCGAGCAAGGTCAGCACAGTGGGCAGGTGTTCGGCGTCGAGGAGGATTTCGTCGAGTATCTGGATCATGGCTTGCCTGTACTGTGATCCGGCGTCAGGCTGGCATGGCCCGGCAAACGGGAATTGGCGAAAGTCATTCTTTGAGCGCTCCGATGATTCGTTTGGGTCGGACGCCATTAATCCACACGCTTTTTTGCAGCACCGTCACAGGATCAATCAGTAACCGCTACTTCACCGATCAATATGAGAATTGGATGATGGTTTTGCGATCACCACAGGCCGTTCACGTACCCCATGGGCTGAGCACTCGATTACTTGATGAATTGCAGCGCAATAGCCTGCCTGGTGCGGGCAAGCGCGGAGCTGACCGGGCGCTCTCGGCCGACGGCTTCGTGAAGCTGTTTCGCGAGGCCATCGAACAGCTGGAAGCCCAGGTGGCCAAGGGTGAGAGCCATCCACCGATGCGCAAGCAGGAAGTGGACCTGATGTGCCGTTGCCTGCTCAGCTGCGGCACCCTCGGCGAGGCCATCGATTGCGCCGCCGAATTCTGTGCGATGTTGTTGCCTCGTGCCGGCAAGCTGAGCCTGGAGCGGCGCGGCGAAAAGGCTGTTTTTCACATGGACTCGCTGCGCCGCACACGCAGCTCCGCCGCTTGCCTGGTCGACCTGACCGGGCTGTTCTGCTACTTGCAGTTGTTCGCCTGGCTGACCGGCAACACCCTGCAGGTGGACAGCGTATTTCTCGCGCATCCGAAGCGCGAAGATGCCATGCCCTTTCTCGGCCTGTTCGACGCGCCGGTCGCGGTCGGCAAACGCACCTATGGCTTCAGCTTCGAGGCCAGCCTGCTCACGCGCCGGGTGATCCGCCAACCTGTGGAGCTGGGCGCGTTCCTGGTGGATTTTCCCTTCCGCCTGGTCGGCGCCGAACCCCGCGTGGTGTCTGTGACGCAGCAGGTTCGCGGGTTTCTCGAGGCGGCGCTGAGCCACGCGCAGGAACTGCCGACCCTGGGCACGATCGCCACGGCGCTGGGCTTCAGCGAGCCGACCTTGCGCCGTCACCTGGCGGCCGAAGGTGTCAGCTACCAGCAGTTGCGTCGGCTGTGCCTGTGCGAGACGGCGCAGCGCTGCCTGCGCGACACCGACTGGACCATCAACCGGATCGCCGATCACCTGGGCTTCAGCAGTGAGGCCGCGTTTCGCCGCGCGTTCCAGGATTGGACCGGACAAGCCCCCAGCCGCTATCGCGCGAATACCAACAGCGGCTAGCTGAAACCATCGTCTAATCGGACGATGGCCGGCCCTGCGCGGCGCGGCTCTACTGGTGTCAATCGAACAGCCAGTAGGAGCAGCAGGAATGGGCAGTCAACCGCAAACCCGTTTGCCGGTCAGTCGCCGACAAGGTCCGGTCGAGGTGGACGTCGGCGCCTCTTCAGGGGCCCGGTACAACCCGTCGCGAACCTGGTTGGGCTTGTGCATGGTCGGCATGGTGGCGGTGGGTTCGGTCGCCTCGTTTCTGCCGCGTCCCATCCCGGCGGTGCCACCGACTCGAGTTCAACCGCAGCAGATGTCGATCAATGGCGTGGCCCAGGCGGGCACCAATCTGGTGGCTGCCGGCGAATTGGGCCACCTGTTCGTCAGTCGGGATGCGGGCCGGCAGTGGGACGAGGCAAGCGTCAGCCCGCAGCGCGGTTCGACCCTGACCCAGGTGTTCTCTGCCAACCCGGCGCTGGCCCTAGCGGTCGGTCACGATGGCTGGATCTTGCGCAGTGAGGACGCCGGCCAAAGCTGGAAGGAAGCCAGCTTCGACGGTGAAACCGGCAATGCCTTGATGAGCGTCTGGGGAAATCCCGCCGGTCCGTTCTTTGCCGTTGGCAGCTTTGGTGGCTTCCTCGTATCGACTGACCAGGGCCAGACCTGGCAACAGCGCAACATCGGCCTGGGCGATCGGCATCTGTATGGCGTGGCCGGAACCGGTCCCGACAGGATGATGCTGGTCGGCGAAAGCGGCCTGGCTGCGCGCTCCACCGATGGCGGTCAGAACTGGACCCGCCTAACCGGTTTTTACACGGGCAGCCTGTTCGGCCTGTTGGCCTTGTCGGGTAACGACTGGCTGGCCTTTGGCATGCGCGGCAGGGTGTTTCGCAGCATTGACTTTGGTCAGTCCTGGGCACCGATCGAGTCGGGTACGGAGCGGGCGCTGTACGGCGGCACGCTGACCCGCGACGGCCGTGTGGTGTTGGTCGGGGAGGGTGGTGTGGTCACTGTTTCAGCCGATCGCGGTGCAACCTTCCAGTTGTTGCACGCCGGTAGCGGGCCCACGTTCTCCAGTGTTGGCCAAACCCATGACGGTCACCTGATTTACACCGGGCAGCAGGGCATGACCTTCGAAAATATCCCCTTGGCAACGTCGAATCACTGACGGATGCGAGCACTCTCATGAATAACAATAAAACGCTGTTGGTCGACCGTTGCGCCGACCTTTTGCTGGCTCACCGCCGTTGGTTGCTGCCGCTGTTTGTCGTCCTGACCGTCGTGTTCGCCGGCACGGCAACCCGGATCAAGCTTGATCCGGGGTTCTACAAAATGATTCCCCTGCAACACCCTTACATGCAGACATTCGTCCAGTACCTGGATGCGTTCCCGGGGGCCAACCGGGTGTTGTTCAACTTGCGCTGGAAAGGCGAGGGCGACATCTACAACCCGGTGTTCCTCAAGGCGCTGCACGCAGCAAGCGATGAGGTGTTTTTCATCCCGGGGGTCGAGCGTACGCGGGTGTCGTCCCTGTTCACCCCGGACACCCGCTATATCGAGGTGACCGAACAGGGCTTCTACGGCGATGTGGTCGTACCGGCGCGTTTCAGCGCCAGCCCGGCGGACCTCGACGTGGTGCGACGCAACGTCGCGCGCTCCGGGGTGATCGGCCGGCTGGTGCAGAACGATTTGAAGGGCGCCCTGATACGGGCCGACTTGCAGGAAATCAATCCGCAAACCGGCCGCAAGGTGGATTACGCCGAAGTCGCCGCCGCCCTGGACAAGATCCGCGACAAGTACGCCAGCGAGCAGATCGAGGTCAACGTCATCGGTTTTCCGGTACTGATCGGCGACATCATCACCGGCCTGTCCAGCGTCTTTGCCTTCTTCCTGGTGGCCTTCGTGATCACCATGGTGCTGCTGTTTTTCTACTGCCGCTCCTTGCGCCTGACCTTGCTGGCGCTGACCGTGGCGCTGCTGCCGGTGATCTGGTTACTGGGGCTGCTGTCATTGATGGGGTTTGGCATCGATCCGATGTCGATTCTGGTGCCGTTCCTGATCTTTTCCATCGGTGTCTCCCATGCCGTGCAGATGACCAACGCCTGGAAACTTGAAGTACTGGCCGGCGCCGATTCGCTGACGGCGGCCCACACCTGCTTCCGGCGTATCTTCGTGCCCGGTGCCCTGGCCTTGTTGGCCAATGCCCTGGGGTTTGCGGTGATCATGCGCATACAGATCGACAGCGTCCGCGAGCTGGGGATCATGGCTTGCCTGGGGGTGTTGCTGATGATCGTCACCAACAAGATGATGCTGCCGATCCTGCTGTCGAACATGCGCCTGGAGGATTCTGCGCGGCGTGCCGGGGTTGCCGAGAGTGGGCGCCATCGGTTCTGGTGGGCGCTCTGCGCCGTGACCCGACCAGGGCCGGCACTGTTGGTGATCGGTGTGTCCCTGAGCCTGTTGGCAGTGGGCGTTGTCGAGTCGCGAAAACTGGTGGTCGGTGATATCGGCAGCGGGGCGCCGGAATTGCGCGATGGCTCTCGCTACAACGTCGATAGCCACAGCATTGTCAGCCGCTACGCGATTGGCGTGGACGTGTTGACGGTGGTGGTCGAAGCGAAGCAATTCGCTGGCGATGACGCCTGCCTGCACTACGACGTGATGAACGCAGTGGACAAGTTCGCCACCTTCCTGCGCGGCGTGCCGGGAGTGCAATCAGTGGTCAGCGTGACGGACCTGGCCAAGGTCGGTATCGCCGCCAACAACGAAGGCAATCCGCGCTGGGCGGCCCTGCCGCGCAGCAGCCAGGCCCTGCAACAAGGTGCCGAGGCCTACAACCCGGACATGGGCATGAACACTCAGGGCTGTTCGGCCATACAGGTGTTGATCTACACCCAAAACCACGAGGGCGCGACACTTGCCCACCTGACCCGGGAGATCAAGCGCTATATCGCCCTGCAACCGCACGAGGATGCCAGTCCCGCGTTCCGCGTTGACCAGGCTTTTCGGCTGGCGGGCGGCAACGCCGGGGTAATGGCCGCCACCAATGAAACCGTCGAAAAAGCCGAAGTGGACATGCTCGTTGCAATCTTCAGCGCAATCACCCTGATGTGCTTTTTGACCTTTCGATCCTGGAAGGCGGTGTTGTGCATCATCGCGCCGCTGGCCGTGGTATCGGTCCTGTGCAATGCCTTGATGGCCCTGTTGGGGATCGGCCTGAAAGTGGCGACGCTGCCGGTCGTGGCCCTGGGCGTCGGCGTAGGGGTGGACTACGGCATCTATTTGTTCGAACGGGTCGAGCATCAGCTCGAACGGGCAGGGCAGGATTTGCGCACGGCGTTCTATGAAGCCTTTCGCCAGCGCGGTACGGCTGCGGTGTTCACCGCCGTGACCATGTCAATTGGTGTGGCGACCTGGGCTTTTTCGCCCCTCAAGTTTCAGGCGGACATGGGCCTGCTGTTGGCCTTCATGTTCCTGGTCAATGTGTTCGGTGCGGTGCTGTTGCTACCGGCGTTGGCCTGCTGGCTGAACGTGGGCCGGCGGCGCACGGCCTCTGCGGCAAAGACGCGAATACCCGTTGCCCGATAGCCGGGCGACACGCAACAAAAACCTCCTCTGACTCAACCCTTTTCCGGTAGCGCAATGGCGTTCTGACCGTGGGCGTCGCTGCGCCAGAAAAACCTGAATCACGGTCGTTACAGGGCAACAACAACTCACAAGAATGTCCCAGTGGAGCTGTCTAGATGAACGATAAAAAACCAGAGGCCAGGCGCAAAATGCTGTCGCGCCATTTCAAACTGAGCTGCGTGACGTGTGCCTTGACCACGTTTGCCTTGCCCTCCGTACAGGCCGGTACGTTCGAGTTCGGTGACGGTATCGAAGCGGACTACCTCACGACGCTTAACTATGCCCTCAACACCCGGACGGAAAAGCAGGCTCACCAGTTGCTGAACAACATCAACGGCGATGACGGTGACCGCAACTTCGATCGCGGCAGCTTCTTCAACAATCGCGTCAGTGCGCTTGGCGAACTGAACATTCACAAAGGTGACAATGGTGTCCTGCTGCGCGGCTCGACCTTCTACGATTTTGCCTACAACAGCTCCAACGACAACGACTCGGCCGCCACCCTCAACAAACTGGGCGCGGTCGATCATTTCACTTCCCAGGCGCAGGATCGCAGCGGCACTCGCACGCGATTGCTCGACGCCTATGCCTACACGACCCAGACCGTAGGCGATGATGGTTACCTGGACCTGCGCCTCGGCAATCAGGTTGTCGCGTGGGGTGAAAGCCTCTACATCTCCGGTATCTCCGGGGTGCAGGGCCCTGTCGATGCGACCAAGAGCAACATTCCAGGCACCGAGATCAAAGAGATCCTGCTGCCTGAACTGCAAGCCTCCGGCAAGTTCACGATCAATGACCTGACCTTGCTTGGCTACACCCAATTCAAGAACCATCCGTATGAGTTGTCACCCGGTGGCGACTATTTCTCCTACGCCGACATGATCGGACCAGGTTCCGACTTCATACGCCTGGCGCCCGGTGATCTCGCGACACTGGCCGCCTCCGGAGGGGCACTGACCCGAGGCCCGAGCGAAAATGCCCGTGATGGTGGGGAGTGGGGCGTCGGTGCTCGTTACAAAGTCACGCCGTTCACCGAAGTGGGGGTGTACCGCCTGCGCTACCACGATCGCACCCCCAGTGTGATCACCGACTTTGCGACGCTGAGCTATCACCTCAAATACTTTGAAGACATCGACCTGACCGGCGCCAGCCTTTCCACCCGGCTGGGCGATTGGCAGGTATCTGGCGAGGTCAGCTACAAGGACGGCACGCCGCTTGTGACCAAGACCGGCGTTTCCCGTGGCAACGCCACCCAGGTGCAAGTGTCGGCGCTGAAAACCTGGGGCAATACCTGGATTTCACCCCAGGCGAGCTTCTCCGGGGAAATCGGCGCGGTCCATGTCAATGACGTCGACGAGGGAGGCCTCTCCAGCCTGGCCTACGATCGCAACGCGCAATTTGGCCAGTTCAACGTCACCCTGACGTACCCCAACGTCTTCGTGGGCTGGGACATGGACGTGCCTTTCACCTTTGGCCACGCCTTCAACCAGTCTGCCGTCAGTTCCTTCGGTTTCGGCGGCGATGGCGACTCCCGCGCCAGCCTCGGTGGCGTGTTCAAGTACCTGAACAACCTCCAGGTGGGTGTGACCTACAACGCCTATCTCGGCTCGCCGGACCCGCTGGAAAAACCGCTGGCCGACCGCGATTTCGTCGCGATCAACATCAAGTACAACCTATAAGAACCGTCAGGAGAGCAAGAGATGAAGGTTTCAATTTTCCGTGCAAGTCTGCTCGGTGTCGGCATGCTGACCGCGTTGAGCCAATTGGCCTGGGCCAAGGTTTCACCCGAAGAAGCGGCCAGGCTTGGCCACGAACTGACCTGCGCCGGCGCGGAGCGTGCCGGTAATGCCGAGGGCACGATCCCGGCTTTTTCCGGCAAGTGGGTGGGCACGCCGGACACCGTGAAATACGAGGGCACCGGGCACTTCTGGCCGAACCCTTACGCCGCAGAAAAACCGCTGTTCGACATTACTGCGAAAAACATGTCGCAGTATGCCGACAAGCTCACCGATGGCCAGAAGGCCTTACTGACGAAGTACCCGGATACCTTCCACATTCCGGTCTATACCAGCCACCGCGATTTCGATTTCCCGGAGTGGGTGTGTGCCGCGTTCAAGAAAAACGCGGTCACGGCCCAGGTGGTCGACGATGGATTGGGCCTGGCGGCGGTCACCGGATCGAGCCCGTTCCCCATCCCGAAAACCGGCCTGGAGCTGCTCTGGAACATCAACAACACCGGTGCCCAGCCTTACACCACGGAGGTCACGACCCAGGAACTGGTGGTGTACCCGGATGGCAATCTGGCCTGGGGTGAAACCCTGTCCAAATTCCTCGGGCTGCGCAGCGAACCCGGGGTCATACGCGATACGGCCGATGCCAGCGCCAAATACGGCAGGCTCAATGCGTTGTCCCTGACCAAAACCATCCTGCCACTGCGCGACAAGGGCAGCGTGAACGTCTCGCTGGAGTCCTTCAACTACAAGCAAAGCCCGCGTGACGTGTACCTCTACAACCCGGGAACCCGGCGGGTGCGACAGGCGCCGTCGTTCGGTTTTGACATGCCCTTGGGCGTTGGTGGTTTCCGGGTAGTGGACGAACACCACATGTTCAACGGCTCCCCCGAGCGCTACGACTGGAAGATCGTCGGCAAGAAGGAAATCTACATTCCCTGGAACGCCTACAGCACCAACCAGAGCGACGTGAAAATGGCTGACCTGGCCAAATACAAAGGCCATATCAATACCGACTACATGCGCTTCGAACTGCAGCGTGTGTGGGTGCTGGAAGCCACGCTCAAGGAAGGTTTCCGTCATCAATATTCCAAGCGCGTGTTCTACATCAACGAGGACACCTGGTCGGCGGTGATGACCGACCAGTACGACGGTCGTGGCCAGCTGTGGCGTACGGTGCTGGGCAACTGGATGTGGGCGTACGAGACGCAAACGCCGTATTGGGGCATTGCCGCGCACCAGGATCTGATCTCCGGTGCCTACCTGATCGACAACGTGCCGAACGAACGGGGTGCGCCACTGCTCAACGCCGGCAAGGATTGGTCGCCGGCGATGTTCACCGCTGAAGCGGCGGCCCGGGCCGGACACTGATTTTCACGCAACAGCAAAGCCATCGACTCGATACAGGGATGGCTTTGCACTCGACTTGATTGCAGGGGATACCCATGACTCAGACATCTAAAAAACTCGCGGGGAAGGTTGCACTGGTCACCGGCGCCAGCCGCGGCATCGGTCGCGCCATCGCCCAGCGTTTTGCCGCAGAAGGGGCGACCGTGGTGGTCAGCGCGCGCAGCCTCGAACAGACGGCCAGCCTGCCGGGGACATTGGCCGAGACGGTCGAACTGATCAGGCAGTCCGGCGGCCAGGCCATTCCATTGGCGGCCGACCTGGAGCTACCCGCCGAGCGCGACACCTTGGTCGCTCGCGCCGTCGCTGTTGCGGGCGGCCTGGACATCCTCGTCAACAACGCGGGTTTTGCCGAGTACTGCGACGTTGAAACGATGCCCTTCAGTGTGTTCGAGCGCACGCTCGATCACTACTTGCGGGTGCCATTCGCCCTGAGCCAGGCCGCAATACCCCAGATGCGGGCACGGGGTGCTGGCTGGATTCTGAACCTGGGATCGGTGACTGCTCTGCCACCGCTGCGCCCTTATGGCGATTTCGAACGACTCGGCGGAATCGCCATCTATGCTGCGGCCAAGGCGGCCATCAACCGCTTCACACAGAGCCTGGCGGCTGAGCTTGAGGCCGACAATATTGCGGTGAACACCGTGGGGCCCAGCACCGCGATTCGTACCCCTGGCGGCGGGCGCTACATCCCTGACGACTACCCGACCGAGCCCGTCGAATACCTGGTGGAAACCGCCTTGGCGTTGTGCCATTTACCCGCTCGCGACCGAACCGGGCTGATCACTCACAGCCTGCACTTTCCCCTGGTTCAAGGGTTGCCGGTGTTCACCCTGGACGGGATTGAGCGGTTACCGGCACCGGTCATTCCTGCATGGGCGCATCCGGCCATCGAACCGACAGGTGCATAAGTGCTGCAGGTTGCAGCGATGGCGCGTTGGGGCGGATAGATCGGATTACTGATGTCGTGGGGCGGTCGTACGGCAGGACTGGGCCTTTGGTCTGAGGCCACGCCCCCGATTTTGGAGAGAAGTCCCCCACTAATGGGCGCGATTCCCCAGCTCAATACGCGCTTGCATCAGTTCAGGAATTTCACATTCCGAGCAATGTTTGCGGGGGAGTTCAGGTCAGATGACATATGTTGTTACATCGATGGCAGGGTAATTGCTCAGTGAGCCTAACCCGAGCACGAAGGTGCAGAGTCGGGAAACTGTGGATCTGTAAGTACCGACATTGAGTGATTGCACGTAACCATCGGTTTGCATCAAGAAATTCCCCTGGCGACTCAATAGAAGTGCTGCAGTCATCCTCTGCAACCGTCCAGGGGAAATGCCAATGAGCCATTCCAAGTCAGCGCTGCACCTGTTATCGGCCTTGATCATTTCATGGACGACGTGCACCAGCTTTTACATGGCCTTTTTCAATGTCCCGGCAGGCCTGAAGCTAGCCATTGTCGACTTGAATATCTCCCTGGCGACGTTGTTCATACCCTTTCTCCTGTTGATCAGACCTTTCGTTCGCCGTCTTTTCTGCTTACTGGTTTGCCTGCTGACGGTCACGCTGGTGGCGGCCGACGAGCCTTCCGGCAATGACAATCAAAGTAATGAGAAGTGGCTGGAGCCGGCACGCTCCAGGCTTATGCACGTGAATGGCGGGATGCCGTTCTTTCCGCACCGGGCCAATACCACCGGTAACCTGGTCTTGAATGTGAAGGACTTCGACAATGCCCAGGTTTGTGGCGCTTGCCATACGGAGATCTACAAGCAGTGGCGCTCGTCAATGATGTCCCAGGCCTGGGATGAGCCCATCTATCGTGCCTTGCTCAAGCGTGCGAGTGCGGCCACCGAGGGCAAGGTCGACAACTTTTGCACCGGCTGCCATACCCCGATCGGTCTCACGACCGGGCAGATCACTTCGGAGATCAACCGTTCCTCGATCGAAGACAGCGCGAAGAATCATCCGATGCCCGGGGTCGATTGCGAGACCTGCCACAACATCAGTGCCCGCACCGGCCTCGATAACGGCGCCTACGTCATGAGCCCTCGAGCGCACGGTAAACCGACCAAGTTCGGCCCGCGCAAAGATGCTGTTTCGCCTTATCACGACACCGTGTATTCGGCTCTGCACACGCGCTCGGATTTTTGCGGCACCTGCCACAACGTCACGCATCCCTTCAGCAGCGTGGCGGTCGAGCGCACCTATGACGAATGGCAGGAGAGCACCTACAGCCTTAACGATGTCACCTGCCAGAGTTGCCACATGCCGGGCTTCAAGGGCAAGGCCGCGATCATGGGGCCGGACCGCGAGGAGGTCGCCTCGCATTGGTTCAGCGGCGCCAATGCGATGATGCTCAAGCATCTCGGTCAGGAAGAGGGCTCGCAACGCGCGCGCGACATGCTCGGGCGAGCGGGGGAAATAACCTTCCAGCAACTGCCGGCCGTGATCATTCCCGGGCAATACACCTCGGTAGCGGTCAAGGTTACCAACGTCGGCGCCGGGCACAAGTTGCCGACCGGCTTTCCGGAGGGACGGGAGATGTGGATCGATTTCCGCGTGCAGGATGCCAATGGTCGCGAGCTCTATCGACTGGGTTCGATCAAAGACGGCAAGACCGAAGAAAACACGCGCAATTTCAAAGTGCACATCGGCGACAAGGACGGCAATCCGCTGGACGTCGAGGTCTGGAATGCCACGCAGATTCTCTCGGACAACCGCATTCTGCCCAAGGGCTACGATATCGGGGAGTTCTCCTTCCTGGTGCCGGCCGACGCCGTCGGGCCGCTGACCCTGACTGCCGATCTGAACTACTGGCCGTTTTCCCAGAAGCTGGCCGACTACCTGCTCGGCAAGGATAAGCTGCAGGTGGAAATCACCCGGATGGCCAACGTCACGCAGAGCGTACCGCTGGCGACCAGTCTGTCAGTCGTCGGGCCGGATACGCGGCATTTTTAGCTGCGCCGTGTCGACGTCCAGCGTTTCGTCCCCTAGACGAGGCTGCGACATACACTCTGCGTAGCCTACTCGTATCATTTTGAGCATACGGATCAACCGAAAGGCCTCCAATACCTATCAGGCAATCACCCAGATAGGCCGCTATCAGTAACGGATCTTGTGCAACTCACCCTGGCTGTCCAGATAGACCACGGTCACCAGCACCCCACCGGTCCTGTCGGATGTATCGGTGCGCTGCAGTACCTCCTTCACATCATTTTGTCGATCCCGTAGTGGTGTTCGACAGCTGAGACATGCGCGCCGGGTTCTTGCAGGTTGCTCTGGTCGAAGACACTTGGTGCACCTTCAGACTTCGTTAAGAATTGCCTTTGATACTTCTCCCAAATTGATCCGGGGAGACGTTTTTCAATGTCCGATTTCAACTGGAACGTTCAGTTGCCGCTGCACTTTGGCCAGGCCGAAACATCGCAGATGCAGCTCGTCAGAGCATTGCCGGAGGACCCGCTGCGGTGCGCGTTCGAAGCCTTTATCCAGCAACGCTTTCGTAAGGCCCACGGTGCCGATATTCGCCATTTCATGCCGCAACTGTTCGGCATGAGTGATGCGTCCGGTGCGCTGTGTGCGGTGGTCGGCGTGCGGCTGGCAAGCGCCGGCCCCTTGTTTCTGGAGGGGTATCTGGATGAGTCAATTGATCCGCTGATCAGTGCAGCCGCCGGCCAGACCGTAGACAGAACGGCAATCGTCGAGGTAGGTAATTTGGCCGCCAGTGACACCGGAAGCGCACGGATGAGCATTATCGCGATGACCTATCTGCTGGCCATGGGCGGCCTGGAATGGGTCGCCTTTACTGGCAGCCTGGGGTTGGTGAACAGCTTTCATCGCCTGGGTTTGCAGCCCGTGACGCTGTGTGCTGCCGACCCGACGCGTCTGGGCGACGATCGCCACGCCTGGGGCAGTTACTACGAAAGCAAGCCGTGGGTTCATGTTGGCAATATCCGCAGTGGATTCATTCATTTGCGCGACATCGGATTGTTCCGTCGCCTGGGCTTGCCGACCTCTATTGAAGGGGCCTGCCATGTCGCCTGAAATGGAGTGTTTCAAACAGGTCCTGCGTCAACATGCAGAGCAAAAAACCAATGCCATTGCGTTGTGGGGCGATCAACTGAAGCTGGATTACGCCACGCTGTATGCCGAGGTCATTTATCGCCAGCAGCGCCTGCGCGATGAACGGAGCAGGGTGGTCGCACTGGCGTTGGACAATGGCGTCGAAGCGATGCTGTGGGACCTGGCCGCGTTGTTCGAGGGTTTGCCCTGCGTGGTCTTGCCGCCATTTTTCAGTCCTGCGCAACGCAAGCATTGCCTGGAGCAAAGCCAGGCCGAACTCGTCATTGCCGAACCGCAACTGCACGACGAACTGCAAGCGGCTGGATATCAGAAGTGTGGAGCGTTCTGGCACCGCACGTTCAATGGCCCGAACCGGATGCCTGAAGGCACCGCCAAGTTGACCTTTACCTCGGGCACCACAGGTACACCCAAGGGCGTGTGCTTGAGTGCCGACAGCATTCTGCGGGTCGCTCGCGAGCTGGACCTGGCCAGCAAACCCACCGACCCGCAACATCACCTGGCGCTGCTGCCGCTGGCCATTTTACTGGAGAACATTGGTTGTTACGCCGCATTGTATGCCGGCGCTACCTTGAGCCTGCCCAGCCAGAATACGCTCGGGATTCAAGGTGCCAGCGGCGTGGATGTGCCGAAACTGTTGGGATGCCTGGCCAGCCGATCGCCCCAGAGCCTGGTTCTGGTGCCGCAGTTGCTGCAGATACTGGTCAGTGCTGCAGAGCTGAAGGCCTTTGACCCACAGCACCTGCATTTTGCCGCCGTGGGCGGTGCCCGGGTCAGCGAACATCTACTGCATCGTGCTCAACGCGTGGGAGTACCGGTTTACGAGGGTTACGGACTGTCGGAGTGCGCGTCGGTGGTGTGCCTCAATCGCCCGCAAGCACGGCGCCCCGGCAGTGTTGGACGGCCATTGCCCCATGTGGAGATTCGCCTGGCGGACGACGGCGAAGTGCTCATCAAGGGGTCAACCTTGCTGGGCTATCTGGGAGAAGCGCCGCATACCGCCCAGTGGTGGCCTAGCGGCGATCTCGGCGAATTCGACGCCGAAGGTTTTCTTTACCTCAAGGGACGCAAGAAGCATCAGTTCGTGACCAGTTTCGGGCGTAACGTGAACCCCGAGTGGGTGGAGGCCGAATTGACCCAGCGCGGGCCTGTCGCCCAGGCCTTCGTCTATGGCGAGGCCATGCCTCACAACCATGCGCTGCTCTGGCCCCATCGCCCGGACTGCACCGACGAACAACTGGCCAGCGCCGTGGCCCAGGCCAACATGGCTTTGCCCGAGTACGCCCAGGTCCATCACTGGAGTCGGCTCGACCAACCCTTCACTTCCGGCAACGGCTTGCTCACTGCCAATGGCAGGCCCCGCCGCGATGCCATCGTCGAACGCTACCGGGGGCAATTGACCGAATCCGTATTCTCCGAGGAATCCGCACCATGAGTTTTTTTGACACGCTGCAACAAGCGACTGAGCAAGAACGCATTGAGTTGTTCAACTTGCCGATCATCCGTGACGCGCTGGAGGGCGACGTCAGCCTGGAAAGCTACCGGGCTTTTCTGGCGCAGGCCTATTACCACGTGCGCCATACCGTGCCGTTGATGATGGCCTGTGGTGCGCGCCTGCCATTACGTCTGGAATGGCTGCGCAAAGCGGTATGTGAATACATCGAGGACGAGTACGGCCACGAACAATGGGTACTCAATGACATTGAAGCCTGCGGCGGTGACAGGGTCGCTGTCCAGGAAGGGCGCCCGTCATTGCCGATCGAGTTGATGGTCAGTTTCCTCTACGACCTGATTGCCAGGGACAATCCGGTGGGACTGTTCGGCATGGTCAACGTACTCGAAGGTACAAGCATCGCCCTGGCCACACACGCCGCCAGCAGCATTCGCGAGCGCCTGGACTTGCCGCAAAGCGCCTTCAGCTACCTCAGTTCCCACGGCTCGCTGGATATCGAGCATATGCAGACCTACCGTCGACTGATGAACAGTCTTGAAGACCCCGGCGACCAGGCCGCCGTCATTCACGCCGCCAAAGTGGTGTACCGGCTCTACACCGATATGTTTCGTGGCTTGCCGCGCAACGGGGAGCACCTGCATGCGCCTGTCTGAAGCTCGTGTCGTGTTGACCGGTGCCAGCGGCGGCATCGGCCTGGCCATCGCCACCGCACTGTGCGCCAGTGGTGCCCGGGTACTGGCCGTGGCTCGACATCGGGAACCGTTGGTGCCGTTGCTTGAGCTTTACCCCCGTAACCTGTGCTGGATCCGTGCAGACCTGACGTTGCAATCCGACCGCCGCCAGGTGCTGGCGCGGGCCGAGAGCATCGGCGGCATCAATCTGCTGATCAATGCCGCCGGGGTCAATCATTTCGCCATGCTCGAACAGCTGGACGACAGTGAGATCAATTCGATGCTCGCGGTGAACATCAGTGCGCCGATGTGCCTGACAAAACTGATGTTGCCACTGCTCAAGCAAGCCGACAGTGCCATGGTGGTGAACGTCGGTTCGACCTATGGCTCCATTGGCTACCCCGGCTACGCCAGTTACTGCGCCACCAAGTTTGCCCTGCGCGGGTTCTCCGAAGCTCTGCGCCGGGAACTGGCAGACACCCGGGTCAGCGTGCTTTACGTTGCCCCGCGAGCGACCCGTACCAGCATGAACAGCCCGGCGGCCCAGGCGCTGAACGATGCGCTCAAGACCAATGTCGACGATCCGCAAACCGTGGCGGCCGCAGTGATTCATGCCATTGCCGGTGACCGTCGCGACTTGTACCTGGGCTGGCCCGAGCGATTTTTTGTACGCCTGAACAGCTTCCTTCCCCATCTGGTGGACCGAGGATTGCGCAAACAATTGCCACTGATCCGCCGCCTGAGCCAGAAACCCGACCAGGAGAATCTCGAACCATGAAAAAGATCATCGCCTGCCTGCTGCTTGGCGCATTGAGCCAGAGCGTCTGGGCACTGGATGCCGCTGACCAGCAGCGTCTCAACGGTATCCAGCAAAGCTGGGCGCACATTCAGTACGAGTTGCCCGAGGCACAGCGAACCGCGGCTTTTGAAAAACTGGCCGCCCAGGCGTCAAGCTTCAAGCAGGAACGCCAAACGGTGGCTGAGGCCTGGATCTGGTCCGGCATTGTCACCAGTAGCTGGGCGGGCGCCCAGGGCGGGCTGGGTGCGCTGAGCAAGGTGAAGGATGCCAAAGCCGACCTGGAAAAAGCCCTGGCCCTGGACCCCAAGGCCCTGCAAGGCTCAGCCTATACCAGTCTGGGGGCACTCTATGACCGTGTACCAGGTTGGCCCATCGGTTTCGGCGATTCGGACAAAGCCGAGCAGTTGCTCAAGATGGCATTGCAAATGAACCCCAACGGCATCGACAGCCTGTACTTCTGGGGCGATCACCTCTACCGTCAGAAGCATTATGTGGAAGCCAGGGCAGCGCTGCAAAAAGCCTTGCTGGCTGCGCCCCGACCTGGCCGCGAGAGTGCTGACGCCGGGCGCCGCAAGGAGATCGAGACGCTGTTGGCGGACGTGAACAAGAAACTCGGCTGACAGGAGACCCAGTGCGCTTATTACTCATAGAGGATGACGTGGCGCTCGGCGAGGGCATTCATCAGGCCCTCAGCCGTGAAGGCTATACCGTCGACTGCTTGCAGGACGGCAACAGTGCCTTGCACGCGTTGCTCAGTGAAATCTTTGATTTGGCCGTGCTCGATCTTGGCCTGCCACGCATGGACGGTCTCGAAGTGCTCAAGCGCTTGCGTGACAGCGGTTCCAACCTGCCGGTGTTGATCCTGACCGCGCGCGATGCCACCGAAGACCGCATCGCCGGTCTGGATGCCGGAGCCGATGACTACCTGATCAAGCCTTTCGACCTGGCGGAATTGAAGGCGCGCATACGTGCGTTGCTTCGGCGCAGCGCCGGGCGTGGACAATCGTTGATCGAGCACGGCGGTATCTGCCTGAACCCCGGTACCCAGCAAGTCAGCTACAAAGGCGAGCCGGTGGCCCTGACACCCAAGGAGTACCAACTGCTTCACGAACTGCTCTCGCCACCCGGCCGGGTAATGACTCGCGATCATCTGATGCAGTTGCTGTACGGCTGGAGCGAGGAGGCCGAAAGCAACACCCTGGAAGTGCACATCCATCACCTGCGCAAAAAGCTCTCCACCGATCTGATCCGCACCGTCCGTGGTATCGGTTACCTGGTGGAGGAGCGTCGATGACCTCGATCCGGCGTCGCACCCTGACCCTGATCATCGGCCTGATGCTCGCTGGCCTGGCGGTGATCAGCGTGCTGAACCTGCACGACAGCAACCATGAAATTGCCGAAGTCTATGATGCCCAACTGGCCCGGAATGCTCGTCTGTTACAAGGCGTCATGCGCATGCCCATGGCCAGCAAGGAACACTCGGATCTGTATCAGGCCTTCAATCAGGCCCTGAGCGAAGCTGAACCCAGGATCGACGGCCATCCCTATGAAACGAAAATTGCCTTTCAGGTCTGGAACTTCAAGGACGAAGTGCTGGTACACACAGCGAGCTCTCCATCCTTCAGCGTACCGCCACGAACGCCAGGTTTCAGCGATGTTGTCGATCTGAACAAGCGCCATTGGCGCGCTTTCCTGCTCGAAGATAAACAGAACGGCTTGCGCATCTGGGTGGGCGAGCGAGACGACGTCCGGTCGGACTTGGTGGACCGCATCGTGCGCCACACGTTGTGGCCTAATATTCTGGGGAGTTTGATACTGGCCGCCATGCTCTGGCTGGCCATCGGCTGGGGATTGAAACCGCTGGTCAACATGGCTGCAACACTGCGGGCGAGGCATCCCGGCTCACTCGAACCCCTGCAATTGACGCCGCTACCTACTGAGCTTGAACCGATGCAGGCAGCCCTTAACCGTATGCTTGCGCAGATTCAGCAAGTCATGGGGCGTGAGCGACGTTTTATCGCGGATGCCGCCCACGAAATGCGCACACCACTGGCCGTGCTCAGAGTGCATGCACAGAATCTGATGGAAGCGGGGAGTGAAGGGGAGCGTCGTGCGTCGCTTGAGCACTTGATTGCTGGCGTGGACCGTACCAGCCGGCTGGTTAATCAATTGCTCACGATGGCTCGTATCGAGCCTCAAGCAGGAGCGCAACCGCCTGTACCTATTGACTTGGCAGCCACAGTTCGTGACAGCCTGGTCCAGTTGACCCCCTGGTTGTTGAGCAAGGATCTTGAATTGGTTTTCGATGTCAGTGACGACATCGGCCTTGCGAGGGTCGACCCTGCGGCCATCGACATTGCCTTGAACAACCTGGTCACCAATGCGGCGAATTTCTCCCCCCGGCATGGAGTGATCACTGTAAAACTGGTCGAAAAGACCCATGGCTACGAACTGTCTGTCGAAGATGAGGGGCCAGGTATCAATGAGCAGGATCGTGATCGGCTTTTCGAGCGCTTCTACAGTTGCGCGAATGCTCAGGGCGCAGGGTTGGGGCTGACCATCGTCAAGGCCATTGCGGATCGCTTTGGTGGACAGGTCAAACTGGAGAACCGCATCGCCGGTGGGTTACGCGCTACGTTAGAAATATGTCGCGTGTGACGTTGTTCCTGGTCTTGTCTGGTGCTGTGGCTGTCTATACCCAAGCGCAGGAAAGCGACTGTTGGTCGGATGAAAGCGGGTCCGGGTTTTATGAGGTTTTCTGATTACCGTTGCAATTGAAACGGCTTAAAAACAAAGAGTTGAATTATAAAAATAAAGTCATTTGTGAAGATCATTGCTTGTTCGCGTTATGTTTGCATCCGACCTAAGTCTGATATCCGAACGCCTGGCACCCGGGACATACGACTGGTGACCGGCGGCGTCCCCGATTCCCTGCTATTAATCAATGGATGTTCATGTGTTTGTTTTTGGGGGAGCGCGTCATGAATCCAGTCATTCGTATCGGTATTGTCGACGATCATCCGATGTTGCGTGAGGGTGTTGCCAATACGTTGAGAAAGCGGGCGGATCTTCAGGTCGTGGAGCAGGGCGCCAATGCGCAGGATGCCAAGGATATTGCCACGAGGGTGCGCCCGGATGTGATGTTGATGGACGTCAATATGCCGGGGGATGTGTTCGCCGCGGTGCGGTTCATTTCAACGGAACTGTCAGATGTGAAGGTGTTGATGCTGACGGTTTCAGAGTCCGAAGATGACGCCTTTTTTGCGCTGGAGGCCGGCGCGCGCGGGTATGTGCTCAAAGGTGTCAGCGGACCGGACCTGGTCCAGGCGATCAGGTCGGTTGCCAATGGCGAGACGTATATCACCCCCGACTTTGCCAACAAACTGCTGACTAACCTCAAGAAGCACGAAGCGGAAACTCACAAGTGTGATCTGACCCATCGCGAAGAGGAGGTCATTCGTGAAGTTTCAAAAGGGCTGACCAACAGGGAGGTGGCGACAAAGCTGTTGATCAGTGAAAAAACCGTCAAGCACCACATGGGCTGCGTGATGCAGAAGCTCAACGCCCGAAATCGTGTCGAAGCGGTCACGGCGCTACGGCATTACAGGGAGCGCGAAACTTTTGGGCGACTTCACATCGGCGCGGCAAAAACACCCATGGATGCCGGAACGGCTCCTGACTAGAGTTTGAACTGTGCCTTTACCGACGTACCCGAGGCGCAGGATTCGATGTTGAACAACCCGCCCAGCGATTCAACGCGATAACGCAAACCGGCGAGGCCCAATCGGGTTCTCCCGGATTTCTCGAGCAGCATGGCGTCCGCTGCCATGCCAGGACCACTGTCCCTGACGCTGATGTTCAATACGCCATCGATGTATTTCGCCTGGATGGCCTGACCCTCGCCGTTGGCATGACGGTAAGCGTTGTTGAGGGCTTCTTGCACAAAACGGTACAGACAGAGTTTGAGTGGCAGCGGTGCCGCTTTCGGTAGCGCCCCCACGGTCAATTTGACCTTGGTGCCCGTGCGTTGCTCGTGCCGTTGCGCCACCAGTTGCAACTCTTCCACCAGGCTCAACTCGTTGATTTCCGGAAGTGCCAGGCCTCGTGATAAATCGCGGACCTCACGCAATGCGTCGGTGGCGGCGCCGCGAATGGTTTCCAGCGACTCCTGATCGACTGCGGAGCAGTTCTCGGCCAGGTCGTCGAGCCGGATCAGAATCAAGGTCAATAGCTGCGCCGGCCCATCGTGCAGGTCTGCGCCAATGCGCCTCAAGGTGAGTTCGTTGACACGGGAAAACTCTTGGGTAGCTGTCGCCATCTTGTGCTGGAGTTCGGCATTGCTGACGTGCAAACGGGTTTGCTCGATCAGCCGCAAACGCAGTGCCACCTGCTGTTGCTGGATAATCTTGTCACCGCGTCGCACGATGAAGAAAAGCAGCGTCAGCATGGCCAGTGTCGCGGCGCCGACGACCCCCCATACCTCCTCCCGGACCCGATTGATCTCGCGCTTGAGGCTATCGGCCTTTTCATAGAATTCGCCCACCGCGATGATTTTCCCGGTGCGTGAATCCCGCAGGGGCGCGTAGATCTCATAGAGCGGCACGTTGAGCTGGCGCTCGAACGCGTTCTCATCCTGGGTCAGTTCTTGAAGGTCGGTGACCACTTTGCCCTTGAGCGCCTCGGTGATCTCATCCAATGGGAACTGAAGGTTGGTGATGTCTTTGTTCGTGCTGTAGACCACCGTGCCATCTGCTCGCCAGATCTTGATCGAGACAATGTGCTGTTTGAGCGAACGACTTTCCGTGAGGCGGTCCAGGGACTGGACACTTGCAGCCGAGAGCTCGTTGTCCCGGCTCAACTCCTGCACAAAGGGTTCCAGGAACGTATCCATGTACTGGGCGCCTGCTTCTGCTGCGCTATGTACCGCGGCACTTTCGATGCGTGCGCTCACCAGATTGCCGACGAAGAACATGGTCAGGCCGAGGATCACCGCAGCGGCAATGACAAACTGGGTCGAGTGACTCAGCTTGCGCGCCCTGACTCTCATCCGGGTGCGCCAGACGCCTTTGCGAAGCCCATCGGAAACCTCGACTGACTCGTCCAGCGCCTCAATCTCCTGCGCGATAAAAGTCGCGTTGTGTGATTCGACTTTTGCATCTTTTGCCATCGGTCTGGTTCCCTGATCATCGTGCCTGGTCGGTTGGAAACCCCGCAGCGCAACGCAAATCCGGAGATTGGCGCCACGCCCATGCATGACAGTAGTTCAGGGTGTAGCGATTCGACAGTTGCATTGGTCGGCTGCACACCGAGAATGATCAGCCCGACCAGGTCAGCGCTGTGCCAACGGCCACCGCGAAAGCCTGTTGGGCAGTGCCCATTGCCTGATGTTCATGGACGAGGCCGATTTCGCATTGTGATGGCGACGCCGTGCGGCGCTAACCGAGACACTCCGGTTACCGCCGCACCGCCTATTCCCGGGCTATGTTCAGGCTTGTGCGGCGCTGACCTTGCCAGTGACCGTGGAGTTCTTGCGGACCGCTTGATACAGCAGGCTGGACACCATGAACCCGACAATGGCCAACACACTCATCAACGAGAACACGTAGTTGTAGCCTTGTTGACCCGGGAAATGGTCAAGGATTGCGCCGTAGATGACGTAGGCAAACATGCCAGGCGCATAGCCGATGAGGCAACCGATGCCAAAGGCTGAACCGGTGATGTGCTGGGGAATGCCGACTTCACCCATGGGGGCCCAGAACACGCCGCGCATGGAAAAGACAATCAGCGCAAAGGACAGGGTGGCCGCCATGCCCGCGTAGATGAAACCCGGGTTTTTCGGGATGAGCATGATCACGCCCATCAGCGGCAACAAGGCCAGGAATGCCCATTTCAGATAGCGACTGGAGCTCTTGAAGTGCTTGTCGGCAATGAAGCCACCAGCGGGGCCACCGAGGATCTTGAGGAAGTACTGGTTGATGATGCCGTAGGCGCCCACCAGGGCCACGGGCAGTCCGTACATTTCCTTGAGGTAGGGAATGAAATAGGTCAGGCCGCAGTACACGATATAGACCATGAACACGTTGAGGCTGACCAGCCAGATACCCGGCACCTTGATGGCTTCGAGCAGGTTCGACATACCGTTCTTCGGCTTGACGGTCGACTGGGTATTGCCGCCCTTGAGCAGCAGCCAGGTCAGGGTACCGGCAAGAATGTCGATGACCGAGTAGAAGAGGATCGCCGACTTCAGGCCGTTTTCACCGGAGCCCATGGCGACGAAGACGCCCAGTGCAGAGAACGCGACCAGGGTATCAATGACGCCACGCCCGCCTTCGAGAAGGCCAAACAGGCGTCCCTGTTCCTTATCGTCGCCCAGAGTGCGGATGGCTTTGAGCAGCGAGGGCCAGAAGATGCAGTCAGCACACACGGCCAGCAGGCAGAACACGATCAGCAGATTGCTGAAGGGCGGAAAAGTTGCCAGGTAAAGCCCGAGACTACCGGTACCGATCAGGCCCAGAGGAATCAGCTTGCGGGTGTCGTACCGATCGGCGAGCACGCCGCCGACCACGAACAACGCGGTGGCGATAATGGCGTTGGCGCTCAGCAGCACGCCGATTTCAGTGTGGGACAGCCCCATGAATTCCTGCATGGGGATATAGAAGGCGTCTTTGAGGTTCGCCAGCTTGTAGATGGTGCCGCCACCGAGGATGAGAATCAGGAATCTGAGCCATTTGGCCTTGTCATGGGATGTCATTATTGTTCTCCAGGCTTGATTGGGTAGGCAGTGCCGTAAGGCACGCCAGGTTCAGGCGTTAGCGCAATGGGCCAGGGTCAACTCGGCCAGGGTTCGGAATTCGGCCAGCAGGCTTCGTACATAGGCGACCTGGTTGTTGGCCCAACGGTGTTCACCGGCGAGCATTTGCTCCAGCGAGAAGCCTTCCGGCAGCGCTGTTTCACTCATTTCCCGGTAGGCAATGAACGGGTCGGCGGCTTCGTCGAGCTGGCGGAAGGCCGGGGCAACGTAGTGGTTTTCCTGCTCGAGAATGAAGGCGATCACTTGCGGGGTTGATTCGCCGAGCATCAGCAGCTCGAACAACATGCGAGCGTTGGGCAGGTCGTCTTCGTCACAGCCTTGCAGCACGCCGTAATGCCCGAAGCCGTTTTGCTCGGGGACGATGCGTACACCCTTGAGGTGGGTCTGGCGTATGTGCGGCGCCAGGTTTCGCAGCGCCGCAAGGGGCTGCTCGCAGGCATTGATCATGTTGCCGAAGTCGAACAGGGCGTGCAGGCGAGGGTGGTTCAGCCGGTTGAGCAGTTGCGCGATCTCGCCGCTCTTGAGCTCCTCATGCTGCTCGAAGTCGAAGAACAGGTCGTGCTCGTCAGCCTGCTGCGCAAGGTAGTGCAGGTCTGACTCGATCACGTCCATGACCCGGGACAGCGCCCCTTCGTAGCGTGAGTAGACACGGATGTTGCGGGTGCCCAGCGCCTTGGCAATGGCGATCACTTGATCGACGTCTTTTTTCAAGGTGCTGCTGATTTCCAGATGCACGTCCAGCCCCAGTGCCTTGGCCTTGTCTGCGAACGCCTGAAGCTGCGCAGGTGCCATTTGACTCAGGCTGTTTTCTTCACCATCAAGCAAGTGCAGGCTCAGCCCCTGCAGCTCGTGGCGATAGGCGAAATCCAGCAGGTCAGCAGGTGTCACGCGGCCATGGGTCAGGTTGGTCAGCAAGGGGTAGGCATGGGCAAACAAGCGCAATTGCGCAAGTCGGTCGAGCAACTGGCGGGCCAATGCCTCGGTCAGCAGGGGGGGCGCTTCGGCCTCGACAGCCTTGTGGCTGAGCAAGGCGTTGAATCGTTCCTGGATCTTATTGTTCATTCGAGTCGTTCCTGGTTCAGACACCGGGTCTACCGGCGCAGCCTTTATCGCGCCAGTCAGGAACTCTCGATAGATCCATTATCAGTTAAATCATAAGACCACTTGCCTTGCGTCAAGTGGCCTGCTGCAGATAGCCCATTGTGCTCAAGGCCTGGGCCAGCGCTTCGACGCGTGCCTGGGCCTGGTCCTCGGGGGTGCTGGCAAAACCGATCAACAGCGCCGGCGGCAGGACATGCTCGAGGCAGTAGTCACTCAACGGATAGGTATGAATGCCATGCTGGCCGAGTTCCCTGGCCAGGGTGTCGTCATCAAGATGCGCGGGCATCCAGGCGATCAGGTGCATGCCGGCTTCCACAGGCGTGATCCTGAAGAAAGCGCCCAACCGTTGCTGCAGTTGTTCGACCAGAGCCTGCTGGCGTGCCTGGTACAGCGCACGCATTCGACGAATATGGCCGAGAAAGTGGCCTTCGCGCATGAAGTCTGCCGTGACAGCCTGGAGCAGTGTGGGCGGGCTGCGGTCCATGACCGCTCGCAGGGTACAGAAGGGTTCGATCAAGGCGTTGGGCAGTATCACGTAACCCAGTCGCAGCGAGGGGAACAGTACTTTGCTGAACGTCCCGGCGTAGATGACCCGGGCCCATTGGTCCATGGCATAGAGTGCCGGCAGGGGGCGGCCGTTGTAGCGAAACTCGCTGTCGCAGTCGTCTTCGATGATCCAGCTTTGATTGTGGGCGGCCCAATCGATGAGTTCCTGGCGCCGCGCATAACTCATGGTGATGCCCAACGGATGCTGACGCGAAGGCGTGGTAAACACCAGGCGGGCGTCAGGGCACTGAGCCAGGCCTTGCCGGACATCGATCCCCTGTTCGTCGATACGCAACGGCACGACCAGACCACCCTGGGCCTGGAGCGCGATTCGCGCCGCGATATGCCCCGGATCTTCCATCCAGAAACTGTCCTGCGGGTTGAGCAACAGCATGCCCAGCAGGTTGAAGGCTTGCTGGGCGCCGGAAACGATGACCACCTGCTCGGCAGTGCAGTCGATGCCCCGGGCATCGAACACGTATTCGGCAATCGCCTCGCGCAGGGCCAGCAACCCTTGTAGTTCGCCATAACCGAGCATGGCCTTGGTCGGCTTGTGCAGGTGGCGGTTCATCAGTCGCTTCCAGACCGATTGCGGAAACGCATCGTAAGCGCTGTGACTGGGCAGGAACGAAGTCGGGCTTCCGGTTGCCCAGTCCGCATAGGAAACGCCGCGGAAATGATCGCTGCGCAACGACAGCATGGACTGGCTCAGGTCGGACAGGCGAGGGGGCTGGCGCTTGTGCTCATCGTCATCGATACCGCGGCTTTCCCATTCATCGCCGACATAAGTCCCGGCCCCGGTGCGCGACGTCAGAAAACCTTCGGCAATCAGTTGATCGAACGCATTGAGAATGCTGATTCGGGAAAGCTGCAGTTCTTTGCTCAGGGTCCGGGTGGACGGCAAACGTACGCCACCCTGAATCCTGCCACTGAGAATCTGTTTGCGAATCTGCAAGTAGAGTTGGCGGTACAACGGGATCGAACTGGCGCGGTCCAGCTCGATACCTGACAACAGCAAACCTGCGGAGGATTTCATTATTTCGTTCGTCTGGATGGCGTGTGATTTGGCCTGAATGGCCGTCAGGCACTGGGGTGAGAAGGGTATCGAGCGGGGCTGGATAAGTCATCCACCGCATGCATCGATACGGCGCAAAAAGCTCACAGCGCAAGGCATGGAGGGAGCAGCGTTTGGGCTTTTGCCAAGGGATGTGTTATGACCAGGCCTAACCAAAGGAGTCTCTACATCACTTATGGCCAGTAAGCTCACTTCCAGAATTGCACTCATTACAGGGGCGGCCCAAGGGATCGGCGCTGCGATTGCGCAACTTTTCGTGCAAGAGGATTGCTTTGTCTATGTCACCGACATAAACGACGAACTCGGCAGAACTGTTGCAAACGCACTCGGTGATCGCGTCAGCTACCTGCGTCTTGATGTACGGCGCGAAGAGGATTGGCAGCGCGTGACGACGCAGATTCTGAAGGAACGCGGAAGGCTGGACGTCCTGGTGAACAACGCCGCCATTACCGGATTTGAGCAAGGTGCCGTGCGGCACGACCCGGAGCATGCGCGCCTGGAGGACTGGCACGCTGTGCATCACACCAATCTCGACGGTGTATTTCTCGGTTGCAAATACGCCATTCGCGCCATGCGACATTCAGGCGCGGGCTCCATTATCAATATCTCCTCTCGCTCCGGGCTGGTCGGCATTCCGGGCGCGGCGGCCTACGCGTCATCCAAGGCCGCCGTTCGCAATCACACCAAGACAGTTGCGCTTTACTGCGCCGAGCAAGGTCTGAAAGTGCGGTGCAACTCGATTCATCCAGCCGCTATCCTCACCCCCATATGGGAACCCATGCTGGGCACCGACGCAGGCCGTGAAGAGCGGATGGCGGCCCTGGTTCGCGACACTCCGCTGAGACGATTCGGGATGCCCGAAGAAGTGGCGGCCATGGCCCTGTTTCTCGCCGCGGATGACGCGACGTACGTCACCGGCAGTGAGTTCAACATCGACGGAGGCCTCCTGGCAGGCTCGGCGGCGACCCCCACGGTTGTCGATGACAGCGGGGACTAGCTCCAACCGGTCGTGCGAGCTCGTAGCCCATGATTCAAGTAACCCCCTTTACTTGAACAGTCGCGCAAAATAACCTCTGCCCGGCAGGCACCGACCTGCCCATTCAGGCAAAACAAGGTGCGGCACCATCACCAGCACCGACTGGCCGGTGTTCGCGACTTTGATCGTTGAGGTTCTGCGATGAGCGATTTCGCTGATCATGGCGTCCGGTTCGGACGCATTGCACCTGACTCTGCAACCCGACCACCGACCCGCAAGCTTCAATGTGGCCCAGATGATGGTGGAGGACGTCGACAGGCTGTATGAGGCCTGCACCCAGCACGGGGCGAGAATCATCAAGCGCCTGAAAGACCAGGATTACGGTCTGCGGGCATTCGTCTTCGAAGACCCGGACGGCAATCGTATTGATGTGGGGCAGCTGATCTAGATCTGTCACAGGTACAGAGGGCGGCGGTTGGGAGCGTCATGCTGCTACAGCATGACCAGGCTTTCCCAACCGCTGTTCCGAGGAACACCGGCCAATAGAATCTGTACGCAGCCCCGCACTAACCTGTCTGGTCATGGTCAATAAACCCCGCACGACCTCGTCGCACGTTTTCCCTCAATTCCATTCGAAGATTTAACCCATGTACCTACGCAAAATTGCAGTTGGGCTGTCGGCCCTTGTTTTGCTTTCCACCGGGGCGCAAGCCCGCAGCCTGCTGGATCTGCTCAAGCCACCCACCGCGCAGCACGAACAAACGTCCCGCTCGGGCTCGATCAGCCAGAGCGCGGCCCTGAACCTCTACTCGAACAAACAAAGACAGCCATCGTTTGACGGCTGTGCAGAGTTGTTCCCGGCAGCGAAACCGATCAACACCGCCACAGTGTCTGCATCCATGAAACCCCTGGCGTTGTGTTCCGATAACTTTGCGGTGCTGTACTCGCAAACCAGCAAGACCCCACTGGTTGTGGTTGAACGCCTGAATGCGGCCCAGTTGCAGGATGCCAAAGGGGAGGAGCGCACCAATCAGTTCTACCCGGACCCCCGCATCCCCAAGGGTGGGCGCGCTGAGTTGAGCGACTACCGCAGCCAGCACCCGGCCGTGGACCGTGGCCATCAATCTCCGGCAGCCGATGCACCGAATCCCAATGCAATGGCCCAGTCCTTTGCGCTGTCGAACATGGTGCCGCAAGACCCGACCAATAACCGCAAGATCTGGAGCAAGGTCGAGGCGGATGTCAGGAAGTTTGCCAAGCGCGCCGATGGCAACGTGTTTGTCTTTACCGGTCCGCTGTTTGACCCAGGCTACTCCACCATCGGCGACAACCAGGTGTGGGTGCCGACTCGCCTGTTCAAACTGGTCTATGACGCCTCGTCCAAGCGTGCCTGGGCCTACGTGCTGCCTAACGCAGAAACCCGTATCCAGAAACCCATGGACTATGAAACTTTCGTGAAGAGTACCGGGCTCAAACTGCTCGGGAACTTGCCCGTCACAGGTTCCGCAGGGCGTACCTGATGGCTGGATGAGCGGCGCCCCAAAGGCTGGATGCATCCTTTGGGGTGTTTCACTCAGGGATAGAGAGGGGGGGCGTGATCGCTGAGAAATAGCGCTTTGGCATTAATACTTAGTGTTTGTTAAAGCACCGAAAGAGCGGAAAACAGGTCCGGTTACTTCGCCAGGAACCACACAGAAAAGTGGGTCAAGGAAATAAATCCGGCAAGAAGTAACAAATAGTAAAAATGAACTATACCCAATAGGGCAATCGCTCCTGACCCCGGGACATGATGCCTCTGAAGATGATCGTCCCAGGAACTTCAACGTCATACAGACTGAGAGATTCTGGTTATGAACGCCTTGAAAATCGCTGCCAGCGATGCGGTTCTAGATTGCTTTCGTAATTCCCCTGAAGCCATCAAAGCCTACGAAGAAAGCCAGCTGCCGCCGTTCTTCTACGCGCTCAAGCACTACACCGAATGCGCCTATGGGTACGTGATCAAGGTTTGATGCAGTAGGTATTAGCCCCTGTCAGGCTGCGTGCTGCACGTCGCCAGGCCAGGTTCAAAACTCTGAACAAGGCAAGGAGTTTGCGATGGCTGATTCAAGCAAGAAAATGGGCCTGATGGGGCTCACGACGCTGGTGACGGTCAACATGATGGGCTCGGGCATCATCATGTTGCCCACCAATATGGCTCAACTGGGCGCCGTCTCGCTGCTGTCATGGATCTTCACCGCGATCGGCTCGATGGCCATCGCCTACTGCTTTGCCCAATGCGGGGTCTTCTGTCCGCGTTCGGGCGGATTGTCCGCCTATACCGAGGAAGCCCATTCAAAGTCAGGTTTTTTCCTCTGTTCGTACCTGTACTTCCTGTCCCTGGCCATCGCCAACGTCGCCGTGGCCATTTCGGCGGTGGGTTACATGACGGCCTTCATCCCCTGGCTGGGCACGGGTGCCATTCCACTGTGCGTCGGCACGATCGCGCTGATCTGGCTGACCACCTTCGCCAACTTCGGGGGCCCGGGCATCACCGGCAAGATCGGCGCTTTCACCGTGTGGGGCGTGATCATTCCGGTAGCGGGCCTGAGTATTATCGGCTGGTTCTGGTTCAAGCCCGATGTGCTGGCCGCCGCCTGGAACCCCAATAGCCTGCCGATTTCCGAAGCCATCGGCAAAGCCATCCCCCTGACCCTGTGGGCCTTCCTGGGCATGGAATCGGCGGCCCAGGCCACCGATGCCGTGGAAGACCCCAAGCGCAACGTGCCACTGGCCTGCCTGTTCGGCACCCTGGGGGCCGCCGTGGTCTATGTGCTGTCGACCACTGTGATCCAGGGCATCATTCCCAATGCTGAACTGGCCAAATCCACGGCACCCTTCGCCTTGGTCTACGCCACCATATTCAGCCCGATGGTGGGCACTATCGTCATGGCTCTGGCGGTGATGGCCTGTGTCGGCTCGCTGCTGGGCTGGCAATTTACCCTGGCGCAAACCGCGAAGATGACGGCTGACCAGAACCTGTTCCTCAAGCTGTTCAGCAAGGTCAATTCGATGAATGCGCCCGTCGTCGGCATGATCGTCTGCGGCGTGCTGCAGACCTTCATGGCCTTGTCGACCATCTCGCCCGATGCCGCCGCCCAGTTCAGCAAGCTGGTCAGCCTGGCAGCGGTGACCAACCTGATCCCCTATATCACCGCGCTGACCGGCCTGCTGGTGATCATGCACAAGGCCGGGGTCTCGTCGGCGATTCACACGCGTAACGTGGTGGTCTTGCTGATCGCCGTAACCTACTCCTTGTACGCCCTGTATGCCTGCGGCAAGGACGCAGTGATGGGCGGCACCCTGGTGCTCGCTGTCGGCTACCTGCTCTATGGATTCCTCGCCAAGCGCTTCACCGAAGCGCCATCCGTCAACGTGGCCAGGGCCGGTAATCCTTAGGCGTGGCCATCAGGACTGCACAGACATCTGCATACGGGGAAACCGGACATGAACGTACCATTTGCCACAACCACCAGACTGCTGCTGGCCTTCGCACTCTTGACGCTGCCGCTGGTGGCCGGCGCCAACACCCTTGAACGCGTGCGCAGCAGCCACACCTTTACCTTGGGCTACTTGCCTGACCTGGCCCCTTTCAGCAAACAGGAAGGCGACAAAGCCAGCGGTTATGCCATTGACTTGTGCCTGAAAATCGCCGACACGCTCAAGAGCGAGCTGGGCCTGCCCGACCTGCAAGTGCACTATCAGCCGGTAACGGTCTCGGAGCAGGTCAGTGCCGTGAGCCAGGGCAAGGTCGATATCCTCTGCACGCCGACCGCGCCCACACTGGAACGGCGCAAGATGATCAGCTACTCCATACCGGTCTACACCGCCGGCCTCTCGGTCGTGGTGCGCAACGATGCGGCCGAACCCTTGCTCAATGTGCTCAATGGCAAGGTTGCCAACACCGGCCCGACCTGGCGCGCCAGCATCAACAATGGCCTGGCCAACCAGACCTACGCGACCCTCGAGGGCGGCGTGACCGAAGACTGGATTCGCGAGCAGATGCGCCTGCTCAACGTGATCGCCTCGCTGGTGACCGTGGCCAACAACGACGAGGGCGTCAAGCTGGTGGCCGAGGGCAAGGCCGATGCCTTCTTCTCCGAACGCATGCTGCTGCGAAACGAAGTGGCCAAGGAGGGCGCGGCCAAGAACCTGATGATCCTGGACCGCATCTTCGAGTACTCGCCGGTGGCGATGATCGTGGATCGTAACGACGAAGACTTTCGCTTGCTGGTCGATACGGCCCTGAGTGAAGCCTATTACTCGGGCTTTGTGGAAAAGGCCTACGACCAGTATCTGGGCGGGAGCAACGCTACCGTGAAAAAACTGTTCAGGGTGTATGCGTTGCCCTAATACAACTGTAGGAGCGAGCCTGCTCGCGATGGACGTTAACGATAACGTGTGCAACCTGGATAAACGCGGCGCACTTGAGTCCATCGCCGGCAGGCCGGCTCCTACAGGTATTGCGCGGTCCCTTGTAGGAGCGAGCCTGCTCGCGATGGACGTTAACGATAACGCGTGCAACCTGGATAAACGCGGCGCACTTGAGTCCATCGCCGGCAAGCCGGCTCCTGCAGGTATTGCGCGGTCCCTTGTAGGAGCGAGCCTGCTCGCGATGGCCGTTAACGATAACGCGTGCAACCGGGATAAACGCGGCGCACTTGAGTCCATCGCCGGCAAGCCGGCTCCTACAGGTATTGCGCGGTCCCTTGTAGGAGCGAGCCTGCTCGCGATGGACGTTAACGATAACGCGTGCAACCGGGATAAACGCGGCGCACTTGAATCCATCGCCGGCAAGCCGGCTCCTACAGGAATTTGCGTAAGGAACCACTTAATTGGCAAGAGCCTGCATCAATTGGCGAACACCATGGCGAAGTAGCCGAGGACCGTCAGCAGGATGCCCGAGACTGCAAACGCGACCGGAAAACCGACCCATGGCACGTTGCTGCCGATCTCCGTCGCGGCCTCCTGGCACGGGCCGGAATGACTGCGGGCACCGGCCATGCCGCCCATCGATACCGCCGGATTGATCTTCATCAAGTGATAGCCAACCACCCAGACGGCGAACGGCGGCAGCATGCAGGCAACGAACACCAGCAGTCCTATGTCCTCAAGGATGTTACGCGCTGCATTCGGCGTATTGCCGAAGAAGCGCAGGCGCGGGGACAGGGACGTCCATGGCTTTTCCTCCCGCTGTGAGGAAAAGCCTGAGCGGACCTTTGGTAAGTAGTTATCAGGTTTGGGGGGCAGGAGCATAAAGATCCTGCAAAGCGGGCATTCAAATTTTCCGCGGCTGCCTTTGGAGCACATGAACCCCGCAGGACCTTCAGTGGTCGGTCAGACAATGCCGACAAACGACAGGATGAACAGGATGATCACAACAGCACCAACGAGGTAGATAATGTTGTTCATGACTTCAGCGCTCCATCTGGATAGGGATGCGAAACAGAGGTGTCTATACAGCTGACACCTTCGCTCGCATTTCCGTTCCGCAATCCATCTTGCCGGGGCGCTGATGACTATCGACTAAAACGCGCAGCCAGGCTATGCAGGTACTCGGCCATGACTTCCAGGTCCTGGCTGATCGCGGCGCCTTGTTTAGCCTGCCCGGCGCTGTGATCGCACAGTTGGGCAATTCGCGTGATCTGTTGGTTGATATCCTCGGCCACGTGGCTTTGCTCTTCAGACGCCGAGGCCATCTGCTGGCTCATTTCGGTTATCCGGGTGACGGCCTGGCTGATACCGACCAGAGCCGACTGCACCGCCTCGACACGCTGCATGCTTTCGCGGGAAATCTGCTCGCCACGGCTGGCCGTCGAGACTGCGCGATCGGCACCGCTATACAGCGAAGCGATGATGCCGTGGATCTGTTCGGTGGAGGTGCGAGTGCGTTGCGCAAGGGAGCGCACCTCGTCGGCAACCACGGCAAAACCGCGACCTTGCTCGCCAGCCCGGGCTGCCTCGATCGCCGCATTGAGCGCCAGCAGGTTGGTCTGTTCGGCAATGGATGTGATGACATCCACGACACTGCCGATCGATTGCGTTTCGCTCGCCAATGCATTGACCGCCTGGCCAATCTCGCTGACCGCCGCATGCATGGTTGCCATGGCGCTCAGGCTTTGCCGGGCCAGCTCAGTGCCGTCACGGGTCAACTGGTCGGCTTGCGACGCGGCATGTGCGGTGCTGACGACGTTTTGGGTGACTTCCTGGATCGTGGCGGCCATCTGGGAAATGGCGGCGGCGGACTGATCGGTTTCACTGCGCTGACGATCCAGTGACTGCGCCTGGGAACCCGAGAGTGCGGATGACTGCGTCGCCTTGGCCTTGACGTTGACCCCGGCATCGACGAGCCGGGACAGGGCTGTCTGCAAGCGCGCCTCCTCACTGAGCATGGCCATGTCCAGGCGACCCTGGGGACCGTGGTTGTCGCTATAAGTGAGCGCGACCAACGGATCGGAAAAGGCTTTCGGATGCTCGGCCAGGGTGCGCTCGATGGCTCTGCGCTGTCGGGACTCGATCAGGTACCAGGCAATCCCCAGGCTCGCCACCAGCACCCCTTGTGCCGCCGTTTGTGGTAGCCACTGACTGCCCAGCAGTGAAACCCCGCCAGCCATCAGTAACGGCCAAGCGTGTCGCAGCGGCCGGAAAATCCGCGCGCTGCGCGCAACGATCGGCTTGCCGGCGCGCATCCTTGCATAGAGTGCGGCTGACCGACGCACCTGGTCGCGGTTGGGCAGCGAACGAACCGATTCGTAACCACTCAGGCGTCCGTTTTCATAGATAGGCGTGACGTAGGCACTGACCCAGTAGAAATCACCATTTTTCGAGCGGTTTTTCACAATACCCATCCAGGGTTTGCCTTGCTTGATGGTGTGCCACATATGAATGAATACCCCGGGAGGCATATCGGGGTGTCGAACCAGGTTATGGGGCTGACCGACCAATTCGTCGTAGGTGAAACCGCTGATGGCCACAAAGGCGTCATTGCAGTAAGTGATACGGCTATCGAGATCGGTCGTGGAGATCAATCGTTGTTCGGCGGGAAAGACTCTTTCATGCTCGGTTACGGGCAAATTCACACGCATTCGATGCGACCCCTCGGATTATTATTATGATGGTGAGCCTATAAATCAGCACGTCAGGCGCCCAGGCATTGCGCCGTACGGGCCCGAAGAGGAATTTATGGACGGGGGCGGCTGACGACCATTCATTCGACGACAATTACTTTTCACTTCATGACAAAACCACGATGTCGAAGTGGAATCGCGCGTGATGTCGAATTGAGTGAGTTTTTGGGGGCAAACGAACGCGGTTGTTATGGCATGACCTTGGGTGACGGATGTCGCCGCCCCCTTTATTCAAGGCAGGTTTCAGGCGTTGTCGGCAAGCCATGGAGAAAGGCCGCTATCTGGTGGCTACTGCGCAAGTGCACCACAGGAATCCGTGGGCCTGTGGCCAGGCGCACAGCCTCGATACCCGGGCGGTAACCTCGATCGAAATTCCACACGAAGCTCAGGAAAGTCAGGAACGCCCGGTCGAGCTTCTCTGTGCAGCCGGCTGGAAGGTCAGGGCGAGGGCGGTTCATGACGCTGCGCATGATCACCCGGGTGAAACAGGTAAGTCGCGGCGTATCGAGCCAGATGATCAGGTCGGCCCGAGGCAGGCGCAGGTCGAAGGTGCGCCGGGCATAGTTGCCTTCACAAACCCAGGCATCCGCTGCGATCGCTGCGCTAACCCGCGCGCGGAACTGCCCGGCGTCGGGCTCGATCCAGCCGGGTTCCCAGAACAATGTATCGAGGTGCACCACGGGCAGGCCCAGACGCTTGCCAAGCGCGCGGGCGAGGGTGGATTTGCCGCTACCGGCATTGCCCAGAATTACAATCCGTTGCATGGGGGGACGTCCTGTCGCGAAAAAAGCCGGCAATTGTGCAGGGTTTTGATAGCCAGTCAAAGGCTGTTAAGGAAACCTCGTGCATATAGCGCCTGGCCGGCTCGTTTCGTGTTTCAGACCGCAGCGCTCACGCCTGCGCCTTTGTCCTGCGTCGCAACGTCATGCAGGGATATCCTCGAGGTCTCCGGCAATGCCAGTCCACCCGCCAGCGCGAGCAAGGCAATCGCAATCAGATAGAACGCCGGTGACAGGTTGCTGCCGGTGGTGCTGATCAGCCATGTCGCCACCAGCGGCGCGGTGCCGCCGAAAAGGGTGTACGCCATGTTGTAGGTGATCGCCGAGGCGGTGTATCGGGTACGGGTAGGGAAGGTTTCCGAGAGCAGGGCCGCCGTCACCACGCCACATAACACCGCGCCAACCGCCAGGAGCATCACGCCGACGACAGACGCGGCGAACGAGCCGGAGCTGGCCATCAGGAACGATGGATACACGGCCACAATCAGTAGCGCGCAAGCCGTCATCACCGTCATTCGCCGCCCGACCCGGTCCGAATACAGCCCGGCCAGCGGGCAGATCGCCGCAGCGAACAGCAATGCAATCAGGGACACCAGCAACGCTGTGGCGCGACTCAGGCCACCGGCGACTTGCAGGTAGGTCGCGAAATAGGTGGTGAACATATAAAACGACAGCGCCGTCAGTGACACAAAGGCACCCAGGCAGCACATCGCCGCACCATGATTGCGCAAGGTTTCCCTGAGTGGCGAGTGTGCGACTGCATGTTCCTCGGTCACCGCCTGAAAGGCCGGTGTTTCATCGAGCTTCCAGCGCAGGTAAAGACCCACCAGGCCCAGGGGCGCGGCAATCAGGAACGGCAGGCGCCAACCCCAACTGCCCATGGCTTCGGCGGACAATGATGCCTCGAGTGCGTAGGCCACCACGGCGGCCGCGGCGAAGGCGGAAAATGTCGACACCGGAATGAAGCTGCCATACCAGGCGCGTTTATCACTCGGCGCATGCTCCATCAGGTAGGCACAGGCACCGGCGTATTCTCCCCCGGCGGAAAAGCCCTGGGCGCAACGGATCAGGGACAGAAGAATCGGCGCCGTGACCCCGATCGCGGCGTAAGTGGGCAGCAGACCGATCAGGGTGGTCGCACCGGCCATCAGCAGAATGGTCATCGCCAGGGTTCGCTTGCGGCCGATCCTGTCGCCCAGCATGCCGAAGAAAATCCCGCCAAGGGGGCGAAACGCAAAGGCCACGGCGAACACCGCAAAGGTCTTGAGCAGCGCGGCACTGGCATCGCCGCTGGGGAAAAATTGCTGGGCGATGGTCGTGGCCAAAAAGCCATAGACGGCGAAGTCGAACCACTCCACGAAATTGCCGATGCCGGCGGCCACAATCACTCTTCTCAGCGTTTTCGGGCTGACTTGTTCCATCGTTGTGCTCGTCATGCTTGACCTCGACAATTCGTCAGTAAGCTATCGATTATCGGGGCAGGCAATGAGGCGGTTCACTTCAAAAGTGTCATCCACATAGTCAGTACCGACGTCTTGCCGTTAAATTGCCCGATGTTCGCCCACCAGGACTTCAACGATTTAAAGGGATGAAAATGACATTGACTGTCGAAAAACTGATCAGTATCGCAATGACCAACCCGGTAAACGCAGCACTTGCCGAGCGCTTGCCCGAGCTTGGTTTGAACCAATGCATGCTCACTGCCGGTTGCCTGTTCCAGGCCGTCTGGAATCATCAGTCACAGAAACCGGCAGACTGGGGGGTGAAGGACTACGACGTCTTTTACTTTGATGAAGATCTGTCCTGGGACGCAGAGAATGAGGTCATCCAGTCAGCCAAGCGGCTGTTCGAGGACCTCGAGGTGAACGTTGAATTCAAGAATCAGGCTCGCGTTCACCTGTGGTATAGCCAGCGGTTTGGCGGGGACTATCCTCCGCTTCAGTCGGCCAAGGACGGGATCGATCGCTACCTGATTGCCGGTACCTGCATGGGTTGGGATGTTGAAACCGGCGAGGTCTATGCGCCCAACGGCCTGGCCGACACCGAGCATGGGCTACTTCGAATCAATCCAAAGAATCCCAGGCCAGACTTGTTCGATCAGAAGGCGAAAAGCTATCAGGCTCGCTGGCCCTGGCTCAGGATCATCGACCCCCATTGTTGAATTGCTGATGAGAGCCAATGGCTGCCTGTTACGGTGTCCACCTGGCATTTATTTGATTCTTCACGCAATCCCGGGGAACTGTAGGAGCCGGCTTGCTGGCGATGGACTCAAATAAGCCGCGTTTATCCAGGTCACACGCGTTATCGTTAACGACCATCGCTGGCAAGCCAGCTCCTACGAGAGACCGAGTTCATCTGGGTCACACGCGTTATCGTTAACGATCATCGCCAGCAAGCCGGCTCCTGCAAGTGACCTTCCAAACCAGTGGAGGCCCAAACAAAAGGGCCTCAAATCCTTTGAGGCCCTCGTTGCTAAAGCCAGGTTGAAACTCAGTTCCCCACTACTGGCACCGTCACGGTTTTGCCGAAGGCCGACTTGATGGTCGCCGTCGGCGCAGGCGACGGGCCGCTGCCGACGGTGGTCACCGCGATCTGCCAGCGTGCGCCGGTAGGCGTGGTGGTCAGGGTGGCGTTGCCAAGGTTCACCGTGCCGGTGGTGGTCGTGGCAGTCGCCGAGATGGTATTGCCCGTGCCACGCGAGGTGGTGCCGGACAGCACCCAGTAGTAGCGGCTGTTGCTGCGGGAGGTGACGGTAGCGCCGGTGACGATCAGGTTCTCGACGACCCCTGCCGAGACCGCCACGGACACCGTCGCCGGTTCCGATTGCGCACCAATGGCATCGGCGGCCTGATAGGTAAAGGTCGCGGTGAACGGTGCGGCGATCGTGGCCGGTGGTGTGTAGACCACGCGCAGGCCATCGGTGCTGACGCTACCCTTGCCGGAGTCCGGTTGTGCCAGGCCCACCACTTTGAGCGGTAAGTTACCGTCAGGATCGGTGTCGTTGGCCAGCACGTTGATGGTCACCGGTTGGCCAGTGTTACTGATGGCGCTGTCGGGGTTGGCGACCGGTTTTTTGTTGTCGCCTTCGTTGTTGCGTCTATCGCCAGTGCGGAACGTTGGCAGCGCGGCGGAGTTGACGTAGGTCACACCGTCCCAGCCGGGCAGGGGGGTTGGCATCAATTGGAACTGGCCCGGATTCTCGACGTCCCAGCGCATCAGCATCGAGGTGTCTTCGTGTTGGGTGTTGTGGCAGTGCTCCATGTAGGTCCCGGCGAATTCGCGGAAGCGGATGGCGATGTCCACGTCCACCGTACTGTCGATGCCCTGGCCGATGAGATAGACGTCCTTGCGTGCCCATTTTTCCCATTCAGGCGGTGCCTTGCCGTCGCGGCTGAGGACCACGCCTTCTTCGAAATGCACGTGCACCGGGTGGCTCCAGCCGTTGCCGCCGTTCTTGATTTTCCACACTTCCAGGGTGCCGTCGCCGGAGAACCCGGCAGGGCTCGGGCCTGTGGCCAGTTGCGGCGCGGCGCTGATCCGGCGAAGGTCGGCGCGGTCGCCGAAACCGCCGTCGGTCTTGATCGTCCAGGGTTCTTCGTCGGTACCATCGGAGCGGCCGAAGATGAACTCGCGATGCCGCGCCAGCTGGAGCTTGGCCTGCATCGCTGGATCGTCGCGGTTGATCGTCAGCGGGATCATCACCTTGCCCACCGGTTTACCCGGTTTGGCGGGTTCGTAGTCGGAGGGGTTCATGGCCACGTCCTGGCCGGCATAAGGCTGCACCACCATCTGCATGAACTTGCCGACTGCCGGGTCACCAAGGTCCCATTCCAGCCCCTTGCTGCCGAGTTTGAGCACGGCCTTGTACCTGCCGGACAGCACGTCCGCCAGGCTCAGCGCAATATTCTCCGGTCCCTTGCCACTCTGGTGTTCCATCAGGTTGACGAAGTACAGCTTGTCGCCGGTCCTGATCCCGTATTTGGAGAAGTTGACGATGATGTCGAAGCGCTCGGCAATGCCCTGGGTGGGCAGGATGGCGTTGTGGTCCTGCACATCGCCGTCGGCGTCCAGGTCCATGCTGCCGTCGAACGGCACGGCGTGTTCCATGAGGTTGCCGTCGTTGGCGATCATGTGGAACGGCACGCGGGTGTAAGACAGGCCGGAGCCTGCCGGGCCGGGGAACTCGCCACTGGTGCCGACGATTTCACGCACCAGCGCGATCCTGAAGAAGCGCGACACCGAGCCATTGAGGATGCGGAACCGATAGCTGCGCGCACGCACGTTGAGGCGCGGCTGGTACTGCCAGTTGACCAGGATCTGATCGCCGAGGAAGCCGTCGGTGTTGAACGGGTTGAACCACAGTTGGCCATTGGCGTCCCAGGCCTTGTCGGCCACCATCAGGTTGACGTCATAGTCGCGGTTGCCCCAAGGCAGCGCCGAACCGCTGGGCAGACGCAGGTTGACCCCGTCCTGCAGCGCTTCGTTGCCACGGTCCATGGCGCTGTAGTAGTTCATCATCGTCGCGTTGCCCTTGTAGACATTCTGCGCGGTGAAATCGAGCATGTGATCGTGGAACCAGTGGGTGCTCATGGTTTCGCGCCAGTCACCACGGATCTTGATGGTGCCGTTGTTGCAGGTCTTCAGGCCCGGCGTGGCGTCGTTGACGAACAGGGTTTCACCCGGCGCGCAAGGGAACGCGGCGCGTGCATCCTGGGCGTTGGTATTGATGCTGTCATAGCCGGCCAACTGGATCGGCCAGCGATAGTCGTAGTACTGCCCCGGGAAGAAAAACGCATTGGCATAACCGTCGCTTTCGGCCGGGGAGTGGCCGTTGTGTTCATGGGTGCTGAGGGTGTGCAGGCCAAAACCCATGTTGGCCGATGGATCGATCGGCAGGGCGTTGTAGTGCCGCATCAGCACGCCCTGGCCGTAGCGCACCATCAACAGTTTTGGCGGAAAGGTACCGTCGAAGGTCCAGAGCGCCTTGTGGTTCTGGATCGGCATGTTGGGGTGAAAGCGCGTATCGATGCCCTTGGTGGTACCCGCAATGATCGGCGCGTCCGAGGTCTGGTTGTACAGCCCACCCGGCCCGAACTCACCGACGGCGTAGTTGTGCAGTTGCCTGCGGTCGCGCATGCCGCCGTTGAGCTTGGCGCCCGCTTGCGCGGTCTTGAAGGCGACCTGTGGGTAGAACTCGTTCCAGCGCTGGTGCGACCAGCCTTTTCCAGGCGGACGGCCTTCAGCTGGCGAACCGACCGGATGGCGATTGAGGAAGGCTTCGATCTGCGCTTTCCAAGGGTTGCGGTCCAGCACGTTGGAATACTGCGACGGAAACGGGTACAGCCCCGGCTGGCGCATGAAGGCTTCCAGTGACGCGGCCGAAGGGCCGCTGCGGGCGATACTGTTCGGGTCCTGCGTGGGCGCCGGGCCGACGATCGGAGGCGGGAAAGTCAGGGGCGGGGCGGGCAGTGTCGGGTCGAGTTTTTCCGTGCCGAATTCTTCGAACAGCAGCAGTTGTTGCGTGTATGGCAGGGCTCCGAACAACGGACTGGGCTTGCCGTTGGTGGGAATCTTGAACGATGTCTGCAGGGCGGGCGGCAGCACGTTTTCGGCCCGGGGCGCCTTCCGGTCGCCATACACGCCGTTGGGATAGGCGATGGAACCCTGGTTGGTGGGCGGCATGGTCAATAAGGCATCCAGCGCAGCCTTGGGGTCGGCCGGCGGATTGGTAAACGCCGAGGGGTCGGTCGGCGGGGGCTGGCCGAAATCATCCAGCGGTACCGCGTCTGCCGTGGCCAGGGAAAAGAACATCGCACAAGGCAAGCCTGTTTTGCGCAGTAGATAGAGCGAATTGCTTGAGTGTGTTGCGCGTTTCATAGGTCACCCCTCGCTTGATGTCCCGCCGTCTCCATGTCCGGGACGACTGCTGTTTTTGGGCACAAGAAGGGGTGTGCAACTAATGAGCCATTACTTGGTCAAGAAAAGATTCAGGTCAACGAATCAGTTTTTCCGGGTATTGCAGCCCAAAGAAGCGGGGGGGAGAGAGGGGGATATTCCTCGGGTTTGGTGGTAAACACCCGGGTGGGTGGGTGAAGAACCCCATTTCTGGGGGGATATGGCGGCCCGGTCTGGGACTTTGGTCTGATACAATTTAGCAATTACAGGTTGAGCAGAACACCATGAATCGTCGCAAGAAACTGAATCAGATACTCAAGGCCAACGCGAAAAAGGCCAGTGCCAAACTGGCACCGAAAAACAAGGATAAGTACATCAGCAAGGCTGACAGGTTGAAGCTGGCAGCCGAATCCGCTCAAAACCCGGTCGTTACCCCCGAGAGCTGATCCCAGCAGCTCAGGCCCCCGTTCTTTCGAACCAGAGGGGCCTTTTTATCGTCACCAATTCAACGAATACCGGTGCCCGCCATGGACTCCGGCACCCACTGCGCCGTCGATAGCGGCTCGATGTAGCGGATGCCGCCATGGGGGCCCACCACGCCATTGATGTTGTAGGTGCCTTTCGACAGGTCGTAGGTCATGAACGGGGTGGCATCCGGGACCTGCTTGTCATAACTCTGGCTGAAGAAGGCGAAGGAACCACGGTATAGCTGGCCACTGGTGTCGTACTGATCGGAGGCCACCGCGGCCCAGGTATCTTCATCCAGATAAAAACGGCGCTTCTGGTAGATGTGCTTCGCACCGGCCTTGAGGTTGCCCTCCACGACGTAGACCCGGTGTTTTTCCCAGCGTACGAAGTCCGGCGCAATGAAATTCGGCGTGGTCAGCGATTTGGCATTGCGAGCGTAGGTGAGTTTGTAGGTGTTGTAGGGCACGATCATTTCTTGCTTGCCCACCAGCGTCCAGTCATACAACTCCAGTGCACGGGCAGTACCGGGGTTGGGGGTGTCGTAGGCCAGGATCGAAATCTGTTTGACCCGGCGCTGGGCCGGCATGTACTGCCAGGCACGGCCGGGGCGCTGCAGCGGGTTGGTGGCGTTCTTGAGCATGATCGACTCGCCGGCACGCCGTGCAGGTCCGGTATAGGACAGTTTCAACTGGTAGTAGATGTCGGAATTGTTGATGGGCTTGGACATGTTCTCGTAAATCGGGAAGGAGACGAATGCCTCGCCGGTGACAGCCAGGCTCGCCACGCCCGCCGTGTCGACGCTCCACGAGTCGTATTTGGAATGGATGTTGACGCCCTGGTAGCGCAGCAGGAAATTCCACATGGCCTCGGCACCCGATTGCGGGATCGGGAACGGCACACCCGGCAACACGTTATCGAACGCAATACCGCCGTTGAGCGACCTGGCGGCGGTTGCATTCTTGCGGCTATTGTCCAGTACCGCCTGCGGGAGCGATGCAGTGCGATGGGTCGGATACACATCGATGCGAAAGCCGGGGTAGCGCTTGGCCAACGCTACGGTGGTGGCGGTCAGCATGCCTTTGTACGAATCGACGTTCCTGCCGTTGATCACCAGCAGCGGTTTCTCGTCCGCAAAGGGGTCCGGGCGCATGCTGTCGCCGGTCTTGAAACTGGATGGGGCCGTGGTCAGGCCACCGTTGTAGGGCGGTATGGAGCCATCGGCATTACCGGCCTTTTCGGCACCCACCCACGTCAGGCTGCTGCCCAGCCGGGCGGCCTCTTGACTCGATACATAGGCTTTGGCATCGATGGCCAGCGCCATGAGGGGTATGGCAGCCAGCAGACTTTTCACGAATTTCATATTGTTATTCTCCTGCCTGGTGTACCAGGCAACTCGTGACTCGGGCGCAGCGGTTGTATCCGCAGGCTCGCTAGCCAGAGACTTTTTCAGAACCTCCATTAAAAGCCCCGCGATACGGGGGCGCTTTTCATTTGACGACAGTCCCTTGGCTATCCATGACAAACCCGGGCTGTCTGATCGTGTGTATTCGGTGGCGTGCTCACTGAGGCTGAGCACCATTTGTTTGTATTTTCCAGAGGAATCATTGAGTTACTGAGTGGTCTTAACCACGGCTGAACACTACCCGGATGAAAAGTCGGGCAGCCACACTCCCTCCATACCCCTGACGTTTAGGACGTTCATATGAATCGCGCAGTAACCTTGATCGTGGCCATTTCCAGCGCCGTCTTGTTGGGAGGCTGCGGCCCGCACTGGGATGACGGGGAAAGGTACGGCCGATATCACGATCATGACCATCGACGTGGTTACGACCAACGAGGGGATGATGATCAGGGATATGACCGTCGTGGCTATGATCGTAGCGACTATGATCGCGATCACCGTCGCTACCGCGATCGCGATCGCGATGACAACGACGATTGATCCCTTCAACGTCGTTGAAAAGCAGGGGGCAGGTTGATCCGCATCCGGCCCTTGTTATTGTTAGTCCAATTTTTGTGGGGGCGGCGGGGTGGGATATGGCCACGGGCCCATAGTAGGAAGCGCGAGCGTCGCGTCATAAGCATGGCGGGACATTTTTTTGCGTATTGGGACACTGCCGGCGGGCCATGGCTGGCGGCGGCAGAAACAGCTCTACAGGCTTTCGCTCTGTCCCAATTTCACAAGATTGTGTCCTGTGAAGCTCAGTGCGGGGCACCCTCCGAGCGCTACCTTCAGGCCCACAATTGATAAGAAGGAGGCGAATAATGGACAGTCAGGGTCAGGTGAGTGCAGTACCCGCCAAGGTGGCGCGCAGCATTTTTCTTGGCGCATTGCCGTAGTCAGCTACCGCGTAGTGCTGAACTTGCAGGTTGTCCCACATGGCAACGGTATTGGTGCGCCACTTCAGGCGTACCTGATATTCCGGAATGGCGGCTTGGGAGATCAGGTAGTTCATCAAATGATGAGCCTCGGGCATGAAGTCCTGGCCGTAACGTACGTCCTCGAAGTTGAAGAAATTCGAGAAATGGGTGGTGAACGCCGAGTTGACGAACAACACTTTTTCACCCGTCTCTGGATGGATAAGCACAACCGGGTGTCTCCACCGGTCTCCGGACCCAGTTCGCAGCGCAGTATCGCGCCGCGCGGCGGAGCCTTCTTGAAGGTCACATCGGCATGCCAGAGATTTTCGCGGCTGGCCTTTTCGACGTAGCTCTTGGGCTTGCCTGGCTCGAGATTGCGATACAGCGTCAGCAGTTTGTCCGCCTCCGGATGGCTGGGCGCCAGGGGATGGCTCTCCAGTTCCGCGAATTGCAGGGCGAAGTTCTGTTGCTCCAGCGGGGTGATGTCCTGATCGCGGAAGAACAGCACTTTGTGCTTGAGCCACAGCTCCCGGATTTGCGCGATCAGTTCTGGATCTTGGGCAGCGTCGACAAGGCTGACGTTGCTGAGCTCTGCGCCGATGGCGGGTGTGCAAAGCTCTACCTTGATCGAATGCTGTCGCACCGACGACCGGATGATGGCCGGTGTCGAGGCAGACGCTGGTGAAGGGGTGTCCTGGATTTCGGCGATTTTTGTCATTGTTGTGTCCAATCCGTGCTGGTACGGCGGTGCGCAATATGTGCATCCGGTATAGGTAACAGGCCTCTGCTGATTGGGCAGAGGAGCCGTTCCTATAGTAGGTAGCCCAGGCGCGCAGCCATGAGCGTGGCGGGACAGTTTCTTCGCATATTGGGACAGGTGGGTGGAGGGCATATCTCGAAGACGAATAATGGCCAGTTTCGTCCGGCTTACCTGTAAAACGCATCACCGTGGATACCTTGTCCGGGCAACAGGCCGCTAATAATTTGTGGCCCGTCTCATCCCTGGTACTAAAGTGAACAAAGTCATTGAAAAAAAACGCTATAAGCTTTAAACGGGATACTTAATGGCACATTGCTAGTAATCAGAAAGTGAGTTTCGGCAGATTTGGCTCAGGGAGCCCTGATGAGTATTCGTACATTGACCGACTCCCGCCGGCATTCGAGCAATTGCGAAGTTGCCGCACTTCAACCCATAGGGAACCCGGATACTGTCGACATGGCTTACGCTGGCGACGACAACACCATCGAACACTTGCTGGACTCAGCGCGTAACTGGGTCCATACCACCGCGTGGGTGTTTTACCGCGCCGGTGAACAGATGCATCGGGTTGGCCAGGGCGACTCAAAGGGGCAGTGGCCTTCAAGTGTTGCCAATGACGAGTTTGAAGCCTTTTGCCGGACCCGTAACCTGCACCGCTGGCCAACCGGCAGGGGCGAAAGTGAGTTGGGTTGGCTGCTCGCGCCAATCGACGATGCAGGGCAACCGGCGCTCGCGGAGTTTGCCCAGCGCCTGGGTATCCAGCTACAGACCGATACCCTGGCCCGCGCGCAGATCACGCAGCGTGTGCTGTATGAAATCACCTACCTGGCCAGTTCGACCCGTGACCGGTCAGTGTTTCTGGTGGGGGTACACCGGCTATTGGCCAGCCTGATCGACGCCGAGAACTTCTATCTCGCGCTGTATAACCGGCACACCGGCAAGATCGACTACCCCTATTACGTCGACATCATTGATCCGCAAGCCCTCGAGGCCGAGAACTACGAATACCTTGACCCAACGCATCTGTCGTTGACCGGCCAGGTATTGACCTCCGGCCAGCCGTTGTTGATCGACGCCGCCGGCATTCTCGCGGCTCAAGCCGAAGGACGTTTCTACTGCGTGGGCGAGCGTCCCGAGTTCTGGATGGGCGCGCCATTGAAAAACGCCTCGGATGACGTGTTTGGCATGCTGGCGATGCAGGTCTATGACGTTTCCCGTACCTACAGTGCCGAAGACCGCGCGCTGTTTCTGGTGGTCGCCCGCCACGTGGCTATGGCCCTGGACCGGATTCTGCACCGCGAGGACCTGGAAGAAACGGTGATGCGTCGCACCCTGGAGCTTTCGGCACTCAACGATACATTGCGCCAGGAAGTGGCAGATCGCGAGCGCGCCGAACATCTGCAAAGCGCGCTGTTCCAGATTGCCGAACTGTCGAGCCGGCCTGGTGACATGGCCGAGTTGTTCGGGACCTTGCATGGCATCGTCGGCGATCTGTTGTTCGCGCAGAACTTCTACATCGCGCTGTTCGACGACGCGACCGGTGAAGTGACGTTTCCCTATTACGTGGATGAACGGCAGACGACCTGCCCGCCGGCACGCCGAGGGCGCCGGGGCTTGACCGAGTACGTGATCCGTCAGCGCCGGCCTTGCCTGATTGACGCCGACGAGGCTGAGCGACTGTCTGCCCGGGGTGAAATCGAGGAGGCCCAAGAGTCTGTACGCTCCCACTCCTGGCTGGGCATTCCATTGTTCGAAGAGGACGTGGTGCGTGGCGTGCTGGCGGTGCAGAGCTACACCTCGCAGGTGCGCTATACCCTGCGTCACCAGGAACTGCTGACCTTCGTGTCACGGCACATTGATACCGCGTTGTCGCGACGCACGGCGGCCGAAGCGATCCATGCCGCCAACCTCAAGCTGGAAGCCAGGGTGCAGAGCCGCACCCGCGAACTCGATCACGCCAATGCCAAGTTGCAGCACGAAAACGCCCACGATGCGCTGACCGGGCTACCGAATCGCACCTACCTGCAACAGCGCCTGAATCTGGCCTGGGCGCGGTTCGGCAGCGAAGGCGGGCACCTGGCGGTGATGTTCATCGACCTCGACCGCTTCAAGATGGTCAACGACAGCCTCGGCCACCATTTTGGCGACCTGTTGTTGATGCAGGCGGCCCACCGTTTGCGCGGGTGTCTGCGCGACACCGACATGCTGGCGCGCCTGGGGGGCGACGAGTTTTCAGTACTGGCTCCCGACGCACCGCTGGAAGTGCTGATCGAAATCGCCGAGCGGATACTGGTCGCGTTCGACCTGCCGTTTTTCATCAATGGCTATGAAGTTTTCTCGTCCTGCAGTATCGGGATTGTCAGTGCCGACAGTCAGTTCCATCACGAGCCCGCCGACTTGCTGCGCGATGCCGATGCGGCGATGTACCGGGTCAAGAGTGCCGGGCGCGATAGCTTCGCGGTGTTCAACCAGGAAGTGCGCCGTGAAGTCTCGGACCAGGTCGAGCGTGAAGGGGCCTTGCGCAACGCGCTCAAGCGTACTGACGAACTGCTGCCGTATTTCCAGCCGATCGTCAGCATCGAAACCGGCGAGCTGTTGGCCCTTGAAGCGCTGATCCGCTGGCATCAGCCGGGCGGCCGGGTGATCGCGCCGGGCGAGTTCCTGCCGGATGTCGAGGGTTTGCGCCTGATCGGTCGACTGGACCTGTACATGCTTGCCAGCATTGCCGCCATCCTCGCACAACCCGAGCATGCCAATTGGCCACCGGTGCACGTCAATTGTTCCAGCTACAGCATGACGCGTCCCGACTTCGCCAGTGAGGTACTGGAGCTGTTGGCGCAGCACCGGGTCGCACCGTCGCGACTCTGCCTGGAACTGACCGAAGGGGCGCTGGTCGCCGAGCCGGCGATTGCCCGACAGACCATGCAGCAACTGGCGGACAACGGCATGTCGGTGGTGCTCGATGACTTCGGAGCAGGGTTTTCATCCCTGAGCTATGTGCATCAGTACCGGTTCAGCGGCTTGAAAATCGACAAGTCGTTCATTTTCGAACTGACCACCAGCCCCCGCAGTCGCGCGATCGTCCGGGCGATTGTGCGGATGGCCGAGTCGCTGGACCTGAGTGTGGTGGCCGAAGGCGTCGAGAATGAAGCGACGCTGGACCTGCTGCGCGAGATGGGAGCAGGGCAGGCCCAGGGTTATCATTTCGCCAAGCCGATGGGCCTGAAGGCGCTGTTGGCCAGTTCATTGCTCGGTCCGTTTTAGGAGCTGGCTCGCCAGCGATGGTCGTAAACGATAACGCGTATGAACTGGAAAAATGCGGCGCACTTGAGACCATCGCCAGCAAGCTGGCTCCTACATCTATGGTTACCCCCTTTTCTGCAATACTGTATTTGATGCGTGTTTGGCTTGCTTTCATCTATCCGGCGTCTGAGTGGGGGTGTCGCCCCGCGCCTCGATGAGAATCGATGCCCAACGACCCTAATTAGTTGAACGGCCTTACAGCCGTGTAGGAGCCCAGGGTTGTCGTCAGGCCGGTTGGCCGTTCACGTCATCAGTTATCCAGCATCGCAAAACCAGGTGGGTGGTGCTCGGGTGACAGCGGGGTCAGGCGTTCATCGCGGCTGGCCCCGCATCGAATTCAGTGTGGTGTGCGGCTATCGCCCAGGCGATTCTTGCCAGCTTGTTGGCCAGTGCGCAGACCACGAGATTGGAGTGATGGCGGGAAGCTAATAGTTGGCGGACCCAGTCCGCCAAGGCGCCTTTCTGTCGTTCCAGTTGTATCAAGTACACACGGGCGCACTGGATGAGCAGGCGCCTCTGATTTCGATCGCCGCGTTTACTGATGCCGAGCAACACGGTTTTGTCGCCCGTACCGTGCTGTTTGGGTACCAGCCCGATCGACGCCGCATAGCCTCGGCCGCATTTGAACTGTTTGCCATCGCCCAACTCGGCAGCCAAGGCGCTGGAGGTGATCGGGCCGACACACGGCATGGTCATCAAACGAGCCGCCAGATCATCTTCAGCTGCTTGGCATTCCACCTCCTTGTCCAGCGCTTTGACCTTCCCATCCAGATAGTTGAAGTGCTCATGCAACCCCATCAGAATTTTTTTGATGGAGCCGGAAAATGAACTCATCTCAAGCAATGCTGGAAGCTCTTTGATGGATTTGAAGCCGGGAGCCAGGCTGATACCCACCTCCAGCAGGGCTGCGTGAATCCGATTGACGGTGGCGGTACGGTCTTTGATGAACGACTCACGAACCGAATTGAGCATCGCCAGCGCCTGCTGAGCCTGGGTTTTGGGGTGCACGAAGCGCATTGTGGGCCGGGTCGCCGCCTCGCAGATCGCTTCGGCATCAGCGAAGTCGTTTTTGTTGCTCTTCACGTAAGGGCGTACCAGATGTGGCGCAATAAGCTTGGGCGTATGCCCCAGCTTGGCGACTTCCTGCGCCATGAAATGGGCGCCGCCACAGGCTTCCATCACGACGGTGCAGGGTTCCAGTTTCGCCAGATATTGGGTGAGTGCTGCGCGCGTAAACTTTCTGCGGTGAACCTCGTGGCCGCGATCATCTTGAGCATGAAGATGAAAGGAATGTTTTCCGAGGTCGATGGCGGCAATAGCTACGTTGTTCATGGCAATGATCTCCGATGAGCCCTCTGTGAAAGCTTAGTGGGCGATCACAGGGGGCAGCGGGGGGTAGCCATTTCATTAGTTTGGAGCTCACATCATTTCGACGCGGTCCCCTGTAGGAGCTGGCTTGCCAGCGATGGTCGTTAACGATAACGCGCGTGAACTGGATAAACGCGGCGCACGTGAGTCCATCGCCAGCAAGCTGGCTCCTACAGTTTGGAGCTCGCATCATTTCGACGCGGTCCCCTGTAGGAGCTGGCTTGCCAGCGATGGTCGTTAACGATTACGCGTATGAACTGGATAAACGCGGCGCACTGGAGCCCATCGCCAGCAAGCTGGCTCCTACAGTTTGGAGCTCGCATCATTTCGACGCGGTCCCCTATAGGAGCTGGCTTGCCAGCGATGGTCGTAAACGATAACGCGTATGAACTGGAAAAAATGCGGCGCACTTGAGTCCATCGCCAGCAAGCCGGCTCCTACAATTTGGAGCTCGCATCATTTCGATGCGGTCCCCTGTAGGAGCTGGCTTGCCAGCGATGGTCGTTAACGATAACGCGCATGAACTGGATAAACGCGGCGCACTTGAGTCCATCGCCAGCAAGCTGGCTCCTACAGTTTGGCGTTCACATTATTTCGATGCGGTCCCCTGTAGGAGCTGGCTTGCCAGCGATGGTCGTTAACGATAACGCGCATGAACTGGATAAACGCGGCGCACTTGAGTCCATCGCCAGCAAGCTGGCTCCTACAGTTTTCCGGGAATGCGTGAAGAACCAAATTTCATGATAGAAGCAAACACGGACAAGTCATTCTTCAAGGGAGATACACATGGCAACAGGACAATGTCTTTGCGGGGCGGTAAGTTTTTGCCTGGCCGTTGAACCGCGATTTTTCTATCGCTGCCATTGCACCCTATGTCGCAAGCAAACCGGGGTCGGCCATAATCTCGCCACACTGGTCAATGCGCGCGACTTTCGATGGGAAAAAGGGCAAGGGGCGATCACCAGTTGGCGTAAATCCAGTGGCTACAGAAATGACTTTTGCTCAAGCTGCGGCTCGACGGTGCCTAATCTGCTTCGAGAAACGCCTTACTTCTGGATTCCGCTTGGACTGCTCGATGTCGAACTGAGCATGGAGTGTATCGGCGATTTCTGCACCGATGACGCTATGCCGTGGGATGAACACCGTTCGGGGAAAAGTCATTGCACAGCCCCGGATTCACTGGGATTCATTCTGCAAGAACTGCAGGTCAATGATTGATGCAGGCGCCTGGTCGGCATAGGGATGAAGGGGTAGCCTGGCCCGGAACCGGTTCACCACGACTCGCTACCTGGAGCGCCCAATGTCGCCCAACATCACGCGCCTTTTGGCGTTGCTTGTTCTTGCCCTGACGCTTGAGGTGCCAGCCCAGACCAACGGCTGCCCGGCTGGCGAAAAACCGGTGTGCCTGGACGGCTGTATCTGCCTGCCGGACGGGGTGCCTGATGGTATCTACCAGATCGCGGTGCCGGCACTGGCGCTGTGGCTGACCCAGGCTCGCGCCGAAGCAGCCAGCGCCGGCATCCAGCCGATTCCACCGCCTATCCGCGAGCAACTGCTACGTTGGTACGACCCCGAGGTCCTTGATGCCGCACGCTACAAAATCAGCGACAACGGTCAATTCAGCGCCGCCACTGCCATGCTGCAAAACCCCGATGTCGGTGCCGTGACGCTGATCGACATCATCCTCTTCCGGGACGTTCAAGCCGCAGAGCAGGACATCGCGCTCTGGGCCCACGAACTCAAGCATGTGCAGCAGTATCAGGAGTGGGGGGTGGAAGGATTTGCCCAGCGCTATACACAGGATTTCAATGCCGTGGAATCACCGGCTTATGCCATACAGGCTGAGGTCCGGCGGTCGTTGCGCAAAGTAACGAACTGAAGGGCAGCGTTCCTCTCCCGTCATTTCCATGTAATAACCCTTTGGGAGTACTCACTCTGCGTGATAGGAAGTTTTTCCACGATCCGCATACTTGTCGCACCTTTGACAAAGTCATCCGCTTCCTGGCCAGGACGCTTTTTACCTGAAAGGTCTGACAATGAAACTTGAACTCGTACAGTTGGCGGGTCGCGATGGCGATGTCGCTTACAACCTGGAACGCATTCTGCGAGCGATTGCCGAAAGCATGCCGGGCACCGATATCCTCCTGTTCCCCGAGTCGTCTATCACCGGTTTTCTCGACCACGGCAATATTGCCCGGCTCGCCGAACCCGTTTCCGGTCCCAGCGTCCAGGCAATCTGCGCCGCCGCCCGAGAGCGAGACGTCGCGGTGGTCGTGGGTTTGATCGAGCGCGATGGCGAGCGTTTTTACAACACCACGCTGTTCATTACCCCGCAAGGCGTGGCGCTCAGTTATCGCAAGACTCATCTGTGGGTTGGCGAACCGGGCCTCGTACGGCCTGGCGACCGTTTTTCGACTGTGCAATGGCGCGGGGTGCGTATTGGTTTGTTGATCTGCTACGACATCGAATTTCCGGAAGGCGCGTGCGCATTGGCGGCACTCGGCGCGGAGCTGATTCTGATCACTGACGGCAACATGGAGCCTTACGGTCACGTGCACCATAACGCCGTTGCAGCCAGAGCCCAGGAAAATCAGGTCTTCGCCGCCATGGTGAACCGCGTCGGCGAAGGCGTTGGCGAAGTCTTCGCCGGGGGCAGCAGCGTCGTCGACCCGTTCGGCAGGCGACTGTTCGAAGCAGGCTCGCAGGAGTGTCGGCATGTCGTCGAACTGGACATGACGCAGATCGGCGCAGCACGTGCGCTCTATGACTACCGCACGGAAAAACGCCTGCAATTGCACGGTGTATTCAATGAACAGCCAGGCGGTCTCCGTGAGTTGTTGATTCCCTGAGTGACGAATCCTGTTTCGCTTTTCCATAAAAACAATATCGCGGCGCACAGCCAATCAATGGCCGATGCACCAGGAGCACCCCATGAAACTTACGCGTTTGCTGCACCTTGGCTTGTTTACTTTTTGCGGGCTGGGTACGGCCGTCAGTTGGGCGCAGGCCCCCAGCGTGAACCTGTACAACTGGTATGACTTCATTGCCCCGCAAACGCCCAAGGAGTTCGAGAAGGAGACTGGTACCCCGATGGTGCTGGATACCTTTGACAGCTCTGAAGTCATGCAGAGCAAGTTGATGGTGGGACGTAGCGGATACGACGTGGTAGTGGTGACGAACAGTGCGCTGCCCAACCTGATCAAGGCCGGCGTTCTCCAGGAACTCGATGGCAGCCAATTGAGCAACCGTTCGAACCTCGATCCCGACATTCTCGCCAAGGTCGCGCAAAACGATCCCGGTAATCGCTATGCAATCCCCTACATGTGGGGCACTACGGGTATCGGCTATGACGTGGACCAGGTGACCAAGGTACTGGGGGGCTCAAACCCCGTTGGACTCCTGGGACCTGATCTTCAAAGAAGAAAACATCGCCAAACTCAGCCAGTGCGGTGTCGCGATGCTCGACTCCCCCAGCGAGATCATTCCGATCGCCTTGCACTATCTCGGTTTGCCGCCCGACAGTAAAAACCCCGAAGATTATGCAAAAGCCGAAGCGTTACTGCTGAAGATTCGCCCCTACATCACCTATTTTGATTCGTCACGGTTCATCACGGACCTGGCCAACGGCAATATCTGCGCTGTGGTGGCCTGGTCTGGAGGGGTGTACGACGCGAAGGTCAACGCCGAGCGCGCCAAAAACGGTCGTAACCTGGCTTACCGGATTCCGCGCGAGGGTTCGTCGGTCTGGATGGAAACGCTGGTGTTGCTCAAGGATGCCCCTCATCCGGAGCAAGGATTGAGCTTCATCAACTACATGATGCGCCCGGATATCATCGCCAAAAGCTCCAACTACCTGGGTTATCCGAACGGCAACAAGAGCGCCATCGCCTATGTCGATGAGGGGCTGAAAAACAACCCTGAGGTCTATCCCCCGGCTGCAACACTGGCCACGCTGTTCCCCGACCAGCCGCTGCCGCTGAAAATAGAACGCATTCGGACCCGGGTCTGGAGCAAGGTGAAAAGCGGGACTTGAGCCTCGTTGGTCACCGGCCAACTGCTTGCCAGAGGGCAGGCCGATGGCCGGTTTGATTGAGAGTTCAATAACTAAAAGATGGGGCTGTTTGCGATCCAATGCAGCCCTTCGCTAAATGTTGCTTACAACGCAATTCATTGGCTAAAGCTGAACGTGCTTGGCTTTACCATCCAGCCAGGGCGGCGTTTCTGGTGTCCCAGGTGCCTTGCTCCGTACGGCCTTCAGCGTCTTTGTTTTTTGCCCAGGCAGTGAGCAGCACCATCATTGCAAATCCACCGACGATGAGAACCGGATAGGCGGCCAGCAACTCGACCAGCGAGTACTTCCAGGCCAGCGGACGACCGACACCGAGCATGGCGGCATAGAACCACGACACGCCAGAGAGGGCGCCGGAGAACAGCGCCAGCATGCGCAGGTTGAAAGAGAGTTTGAGTATCGAACCGGCTTTTTTCAGGGCCGGCAATACAGCGCTATGCAACAGGAAACCATTAAAGGTCAACAGCACAACGATGCCGATTTTGGCTTGCAATTTAGGATTGAGGAAATACTACATCCCCTTGCCGGCATAATCGATCCCGACAATACCAATGCCCGTAATCCAGAGCGCTACCAGTGCAAGTACGACGGTTTTTTGAAGGCTTTCCATGTGCGCGTCATCATGGTGACCCGACACATCCCCTTTAAGGAGTTGCTTGACCATTGCAATGTCACTGGTCAACACCAGTCCGATTGCCACACAACAGGCGATAAGATGAAAATAGACAACGCCCAAACGTGCTTTCAAACCGCTCTGCTGAGTCCGTGGGAACGCGAATTCAAGCGCTCGTGACTGGGCGCGACCTTGGCCACGCAAGGGGATGCCGGCTCATTGTGGTCTACACTCCCCGGACGTGTGAGTTGGCGCTTCGCCAGAGGATTTACTTATTTGCACAATCAAGTGACTTGGCACTCTTGAAAACAATTGGGGGAGGGTTCCGGCATTCGAATTGTTTCACCGTGGCCATAAACACTTACGACGCCAGTTTGCTCAAAACTAACGAGGTGGAAATGAACAGGATGTTTAACAGGGGATGGACAATGGCTGCGGCAGTCGTCGTAGTGGGTTCAACGCTTTTCACAGGGTGTTCGAGCAAGACCGATCCGATCACGCAGGCAGATCAAGCCGATGTGGCCAAGGGCGTGCCCGCGCCGAGTCTCGAGCAGACCAAGGCGATCGCGGAGGAAGGCTTTATCTACGGCTTGCCGTTGGTCATGAACTACGCCGTGATGAATGAGTTTGCAGTGGACTCCAGGTCCAGCCAGTTCAAGGCCCCCTTTAACCAACTGTCCAACGAGCATCGGGTCGCGACGCCCGCTGACACCGCCGTCATTACGCCAAACAGCGACACCCCGTATTCGATACTCTGGGCCGACCTGCGCGCCGAGCCTCTGGTGATCACGGTGCCGGCAGTCTCCAAAAAGCGCTACTACTCGGTGCAACTAATCGACGGTAACACCTACAACTACGGCTACATCGGCAGCCGGGCAACTGCCAGCGTGCCCGGGAGCTATCTGATTGCAGGCCCCGATTGGAAGGGGGCGACACCCCGTGGCATCGATAAAGTGTTCAACTCCACGACCCCCTTCGCACTGACCTTGATCCGGACCCAGTTGTTCAATCCAGCCGACATGCCGAATGTCGAGAAGGTTCAGGCGGGTTACAAGGTCCAGCCGCTTTCCGCCTTCCTCCATCAACCCGCGCCGCCCGCTGCGCCGAAGATTGATTTCGTACCGGCCACCACGGCTGGCATCAAGGACAATTTCTTCGAGTACCTGTCGGCCGCGTTGGAGTATGTGCCGCCATCGGCTGACGACAAGGCAATCCGGGCGAAGCTAGCGAGCATCGGCGTAGGCCCCGGCCGGCGCTTCGAATTCAAAGACCTGTCGCTCGAGCATAAGGCCGTGGTCTTGCTGGGGATGAAGGCTGGCGACGAGAAAGTTGATAAGTTTCTCTCGAGCGGAATGAAAAATATCAACGGCTGGAACGTCGGTGCGTTCTTCGGCGACCAGGCGTTCTACAAGGCCGACTGGTTGATGCGAGCCGGTGCCGCGAAGGGCGGACTGTACGGTAATGACGCCGTCGAGGCGATGTACCCCTATACCCGCATTGACGGCACCGGCAAGACGCTCGATACCAGCAAGCACCACTACACGCTGACGTTCCCCGCTGGAAAGCTGCCACCGGTCAATGCCTTCTGGTCGGTGACCATGTACGACGGCAAAAGCCAACTGCTGATCAAAAACCCGATCAACCGGTACCTGATCAATTCACCGATGCTGTCGGCCATGAAGAAAAACGCGGATGGTTCGCTGACGCTGTACATCCAGAAAGACTCCCCCGGCAAGGCAAAGGAGGCCAACTGGTTGCCGGCGCCTGACGACACGGTCTATCTGGTGATGCGCCTCTACTGGCCGAAGACCACACCGCCTTCGATTCTTCCTGCCGGCGAAGGCAGCTGGCAGCCACCGGCGCTGGTGGTTTCGAAGTAGTGCGACTTTTGCTCAGGCGTCGACCGGTTGAATCCACAACCCATTGCAGACGTTCGTTAACGACTGCAAATGGCCGATTCTGTTGAAAAAGTCGGCCATGGTTCCCGTAGCGATTACAGGCAGTCCTCCGAGAGCAAAACTCACGGGGACACCGTGCCAGGGAGCTCCTGTACGGAGTTTCCAGAGAATCGCCTCCACCACCTCCTGGTCATTCGGCCAGGGGGCTGAAATCCAGGTACCCATTCGGGCACAAAATACCCTTATGATACTGGCAATTAAATACTACACATTGCAGAAGGGCGCGTGCGATGAGGATGATTCAGAATGCAGGCCAAGACCGAATCATTAGCCGATCAAGCCGAATCATCAGCCAGTGTGCGCATCTCACGCACTTTCCTTATTTGCCTTTTCCGAACTGGCCCAAGTCACTGTCACCGATGAAGTACTGTCCAACCTGAAGGTGCGACGCAAACATGATGATTGACGCAAAGGAGGGTCAAGCGCGCGACAGAACTCGTCGCTGATAAATCACCGCAGGTTTGGATGATGGTTTCCGCATCATTTGACTTATTGGCTGTTGCAAGCAAGAGCCTGCGAGACGAAGAAGAAAGTCGAGCGTTTGTAGCAGTAATTTTTTAAGCGATATAACTTGGATTTTATTGATTATGATTTTGGGGCGATAATAATGATTGTGAATGGTGATAACTTCAACATAATTAATCCGGCCTTGTTCAAGCACAGCGTTGAAGGTATACGTCAAAGTATCGCCACGCCGGACAGCTTTTATTGCTCTGATAATGTAATTTGTTGGAATCGGAATCTCAGTTTCATGAGTGACGAGAGCTTTATGGAAATCATGAGGCGTAATGCAACTTCCAATGTGGAAATGACGATTATCTGGCGCACGTACATCTTGTGCCACTTCGCAAAACTGGCCCGACGCCTGCCAGGAGACTTCGTCGAGGTCGGTGCATACAAAGGCAACACTGCCAATGTGATTGCAGACAAGATTGACCTTGCATCAACTGGCAAGCAGTACTACCTGTACGACGCGTTTGAGCACACGGGCACTGAAGTCAACCACGCAATGCCTGAGCACAGTTCGGAGTTGTACACGAAGGTCAAGGAGCGTTTTTCCGAATACCCTTTCGTCAAGGTAATCAAGGGCTACGTGCCGGAGTCATTTGAGCAAGGATTCCCAGAGCAGATTGCATTTGCCCATATCGATTTGAATCAAGCGCCTGCCGAAGTGGAAGCGCTCAAGAGAATCGTCCCTCGCATGGTGTCCGGTAGTGTTCTGGTGCTAGATGATTATGGCTGGTGGTGCTATCGCGCACAGAAGGAAGCGGAAGACCCGCTGCTTGCTGAGTTCGGCCTGGACGTACTGGAGTTACCTACGGGTCAAGGGATTGTGATCAAGCCGTAACGGACTCCCCGGGGATATTGTCTTCAGGCCCGCGCTCAAGTACCGGAATGTCGGTAGTTTTGGGGAGGCATTGTTAACTGGCCTAATGATTCTGGACACTTTCATTGGGCGCTATGATGGCGCCCAAACCAGAGATAAAATCCGCGAATGAAAAACCTGGCAGTGGTGTGAACAAACCGTTTGATCCAGAGGCTATTCGAACGGCTGCTGTTTTCACGACGGGCATCGCTCAAAACGCTTGAGCACCGCACTGAGCGCGCGCTGTCCGTACCAACCGACGCCAAGACCCGAGACGATGAGCACAACCGCAATGATTTTATTGAGCGACAGGCTTCATTGAAAATCGTGACGGAACCGAGCAGTCCGAATACCGGCACCAACCCCAAAGTCCGATTCCGAAGACCAGACCGTAACCAACGATGTAGCGCCACTGCACATCAGGTTTGAAATGAAAAAGATCGCTGGAAGTGCGCACAGCGCAACGCGAATACCGGCAAGCAGGAGCGGGTCGACAGTAGCGAGTCCCAGTTTGATCACCGAGAAACTCACGCCACATATGGCCGTTATCGATATGGCGAGCAAGAGGTGTCGGGTCTTCATGCGATTCTTCCTTGATGGTTCGTTGAGAAATGCAACGTGAGAAACCACAGCGCCAGGGCGGTCGCGCTTACCGAGGCACCCAGCAGGCTGACGGCTATCCAGCCCCATAGCGCATAAACTGCGTCGCCGCAGCAGCTCCCAATGCGCTGCCCACCGAGTAAAAGCACATGTAGGCACCGACCATGCGACTTTGCGCGTCGGGCCGTGCCGCAAAAACGAGGCTCTGGTTGGTGACGTGTACGGCTTGCACGGCGAAGTCGAGCAAGATCACTCCGCAAACCAGCGCAATCAGTGACGGTGTTGCCAGCGCGGCGGTGTAGGCCATCCGCGACGCGCTTGACGACATTCGCCGATTCAGCGAATTTCAGAAAAGCCTGGGGGTGGCCAAGAACATTCTGGCATCGCGCCTCAAAACCCTGGGCGGGAGATCTTTCCTGTGGTGGTCAGCATGCGGCAGTGGCGCGAACGTTTCCTGTTCAAGCGGGAAGAGACGCGTTCTGTGCTACTGGACAATGAATTCGGCCGGTCCCTGATGCCCGTTGAAGTTCGCTCCTCGAGCGGTCAAAAACTTGGGCCGTCCGACTGCCACAGAGTGAGAGTGGTTGCCGATGAATCGTAAGTGAATTGGCCTGGCGGCGCACGCGTTGAACAAAGTCTTGATCGACGACGAGATCGGCCTGCATGTAATGGAGCGATCGTTCATGACGGTGTGGCTGGAAAATGAGCCTCGCGAGGCGCCACTGCGACCGGGCCGACGCATGAACTACATCGAGCCGATTGTCGATTCGCTCAAGGACGTGCTCTCACCCCGGGCGCGCAAACGGCTGAAGCAGGCACTGTCGATCGTCATCGGCACCGAGGCGTTGATCGCCGTGCGCGATATCAGCCGCGCGAGCGTCGAAGAATCACTCGATGCAACAGCCTGGGCGGCAAGGGCACTTGTGCGCCAGGCGCTGGCGGAAGGTGAATAGGCGCGACAAAAGCGCAATACGAAGCGCACCGGTGAATCGGCGTAAGAGGAAAGGGCGGTCGTCAGTCGAGCAGCGGCACCAGCCGTGGTTCGATTGCCTGGGCATGCACTTCAAGCAACGCCAGCGTGACAGGCAACTTGAAGCGTCGACGTCCGGCGCTGCCCGGATTCAGGAACAGCCGTTCACCGCGCCAGTCGATGCACGGCTTGTGCGAGTGCCCGGTAATCACCAGTTTGATACCGTCATCGAGATTGGTCGCCACATCGGCGATGTCATGCACCAGCAAAACCGCCCAGCCGTTGAGGTCCAGGCGCAGACAATCGGGCAACTCGCGCGCCCAGGGTGCCTCCAGGTCGTTGTTACCACGCACCGCATCCACCGGTGCGATAGCGGCCAGTTGCTCGAGGATCTCCACGCTTCCGATATCGCCGGCGTGGATGATGCGATCACAGCCCTGCAGGGCGGCGATGGCTTGCGGGCGGAGCAGACCGTGGGTGTCGGAGATGACGCCGATTTTCATCGCGGGCGAGTCGAGCGGCATTCTGGCGGGCCTGTTTGATGTGCGCAGAGGGGCAGGATAAACCCTATTTGAGGGTGATCGCCCACGTGATAAAGCCTGCAATGCCGGTGGTACAGGTCAGCGCAATCAGAAAAAGAGCGTCGGTGAGCTTTTCCAGCAAGGGGTTGCGATTGATTTTTCGGGTGCGCAACGTCCAGTAGGAAAGCAGGGTCGTGATCAAGTACAAAATGGCGTTGATCGTAAGAAAGTCATCACCCAGCGAGTTTTCACTTCTCAGCGTGGTGATGACCTGGAATATCCCGACAACCGTGATGCAGACGCCCACCATCGCGGCCGAAGCGGTAAAGACGTGAACACAGATATCCTCGTCCAGACTGACAGGAGACTTGTTCTCGCTCATCTGGTGTCACCCCTTCAAAGGTCAAGACCGACATCTGCATCCATTACCCTGGCCGCCACTAGCTTTGTGGTACTACCCGCGCTTCGTTGCCGGAACCTTCGACATAAACGTTCATGCCTTTTTTCAACGCGGGGTTGATCGGCTGGGTCACCTGGACCAGTACGCCGCTGTGGGTGCGGACGATGATCTGCTGTGCGTCCATGGGTTGATCATATTTTTTCTTTTCGGCGTAGTTGCCGCCTGCCGCGCCGGCCAGGGCTCCCGCGACCATTGCAACATCCCGGCCGGTACCCTGGCCGATCAGGCTTCCCAGGGCTAAACCGCCGATACCACCCAATATGGCGCCGACACCGCTATCGTGATTGGTCTGCATCTGGGTCTGGGTAATCTGCTCGATCTTCCCCGAGCGAATCTCCGTCTCGCCTGCGCCTCCACTCACGGAGTCGACCGCGGAGCAGGCACCAAGCACTAAACCAACCAGCGTAATCGTCAGCCAGGAAACGATAGTTTTCATCGTCTAACTCCATTTTCAGAGGAAGTGGATCATGCAAAAGCATCCATTGACGTTAGACGAAAAAGCGGCTTCTGCTATCAATGTGGCGCCAAGCGCAAAATGCCGGCACCCGCTTTGCGGGTGCCGGCTCATAGGCGTCATTGACTCAGGTTGACTGAGGGGCCTTCGATGGTGCTGCTACTGGGCGTCGGCCGCTTCATGTCGCAAGCACGTGCGATCACCAACACCATTGGCAATGGTGTCGGCACCCTGGCGATTGCCAAATGGGTCGGGGCGCTGGACACGGTTAAAATGCACAAGGCGTTCAATGGCGAGATAGAAGAACAGAAGCCTGAAGTGGCAAAGGCGCAGGCGGTCTATAGCCCGGCCCAGCCTTGAAAAGGCCTCTGGGGCATAACTAGGTGGCGCTGACTGTAGCGATGTTTAACGCCGTGTTTGATCGAGTATTGGACTCAAGTGCACCGCGTTTATCCAGTTCATAGGCGTTATCGTTAACGACCATCGCTGCGATGCGGCGACCCGACAAGCCAGCTCCTACAAGAGACCGCGTCCGAGTCGACAATGAGGGGCCTCCAAACCAGTGAAAGCCCCAAAAACGCGCCTGGTTCACACCCACGTTCGTGGTATCGCGCAGCTGTATTTTGTTGAAGATTCTCTGAAGTGGTACTGGTTTGACGGCCACTTACCCCCATACAGCCATTAAAAAAAGCCACCCTTACTCCCAGATATCATGATTTTTCACAAGCATGAGCCTTCCTTATAGTCCTCCCAGGCCCACTTGGAACACGGTTGTGTTTCCCTTGCTGCGAGACATTTTTATGGAAAATAAGAAACACGCCGTCCAGGCTTCAGAGGTTGGGATGGGGACTCGAGTTGTATGGGGAGGAGAGCAGGTTCAACATCCCTACAATGCGACCCAGACACCCATAGTGGTCAGTGCCGCCTATGGTTATGACGATATCGATAAGTGGTATGACGTGGCATTGGGAAAAGAGCCCGGCTTCATTTACAGCCGGATGAGCAATCCCACTGTCTCTGTCTTGGAAGATAAACTCTGTGAACTCGAAAACGCAGAGTCGGCTGTCGCTTTCAGTACCGGAATGGCTGCAATCAGCGGTGTACTGCACACCTTCCTATCCCATGGGCAACGTGTGATATCTACACGGGATAGCTACGGTGGTACGAACAAGATTTTTGAGGAGTTTCTTCCTCGCATGGGTGTGGAAGTCACCCTTTGCGATACGCTCGACACCGCGGTACTTGAGCAGGAGATCGCCAAAGGCTGCAGCGTCCTGTACCTGGAAACACCCACGAACCCAACGCTGAAAATCGTTGATATTCGGCGCCTTGTGGCCGCGGCGAAGCGAGTGGGGGCTTTGGTTATTGCGGACAATACATTCGCGACGCCTCTGAATCAGAATCCGCTCGCTTTAGGCGTTGATGTGGTTGTGCACAGCGCGACCAAATTCCTGTCCGGTCATGGTGATGTACTCGGCGGTGTGGTGTGCGGCGCCGAGCATTTGATGTCTCAAGTTCGCCATTACCGCGAAATCAATGGGGCCTCGCTGGATCCTTTTTCGGCGTATCTCATCATCCGGGGCATCAAGACTCTGGCTCTGCGTCTTCGCCAGCAACAGGCGAGCGCGCAACTTTTGGCCGAGTACCTCTGTACCGAGCCGCTGGTCGAGTCTGTGAACTATCCGGGGTTGCCTCAACATCCAGGTCATGACATCGCTCGTTCGCAAATGAACGGATTCGGAGCCATCGTCAGCTTCGTGCTCAAAGGTGGCATGGACACAGTGACTCGTTTGCTCCCGCTGCTCAGATATGCGCATCGGGCAGGTAATTTGGGTGCTGTCGAGACCATTTATGGGCCGGCACGGACAACCAGTCACGTGGAAAATACCCTGGAAGAACGTCAGGCACTTGGCATTTCCGAAGGTTTGGTTCGAGTGTCCGTAGGTATTGAAGACTCAGCAGATTTATTGGCTGATCTGAAACAAGCCTTCGCTTTAGTGCGAAGTACACTAGGTGACGCAAGCCTTCACGCCGACAGTGCTCGACGGTTAATTGAGGCAGGAGCCTGAATAGGGACAGGACTTTCGATATTCATCTTAAGCCCTTCATGAAGAATGAAAATAATAAAATCCAGCGACAGCGAAATTGTACTGCCCAACAGCCAGTTACAAGGCGTTTGTCCGAACATTTCATGAGACTACAACTATGTCCACACAGATAGATAAACAGCCAGATCCAAACTCGCATTTCAAAAAGGAAATGCAAACCCGTCACATCGTTATGTTGGCGTTGGGCGGTGTGATCGGTACGGGGTTATTCCTTACCTCCGGTTACACGGTTAACCAGGCAGGGCCACTCGGCGCAGTGATCGCTTACATCATCGGTGCAGTGATGGTGTATCTAGTCATGGTCTGTCTCGGTGAGTTGGCTGTACAGATGCCGGAAACCGGATCTTTCAGTAGCTACGCAACACGATACCTGGGCCCAGGCACAGGCTATACAGTGGCCTGGCTTTACTGGCTGACTTGGGCAGTCGCTATCGGTTCAGAGTTTACCGCTGCGGGCATACTGATGGTCCGGTGGTTTCCTGATACGCCGGTCTGGATTTGGAGTGCGCTGTTTGCCATTGCAGTCTTCTTAAGCAATGTTGTCTCTGTACGGTTGTTTGCGGAGACTGAATTCTGGCTTTCGCTGATTAAGGTTCTGACCGTCATCACGTTCATTGCGATCGGCGGAGCGGCAATTTTCGGACTTTTGCAAGTACAGAGTTTGCAGGGGGCCGGACTTTCCAACTTCACGCGTGAGGGGCTGTTCCCCACCGGGTTCTTACCCATTGCAATGACCCTCCTGGCTGTTTCCTTCGCATTTTCCGGAACTGAGCTGATCGGGATTGCTGCAGGTGAAGCACAAGATCCACAAACCAGCGTGCCCAAGGCAATCCGTACGACAGTGGTACGTTTGGCGTTGTTCTTCGTGGGAACAATTTTCGTCCTTGCGACGTTACTGCCACGGGAGCAAGCGGGGCTCGTAGAAAGTCCATTCGTCATGGTGTTTGAGCTGATTGGCATCCCATACTCTGCCGACATCATGAACTTCGTCATTCTCACGGCACTGATTTCCGCCGCTAACTCGGGGCTGTATGCAGCATCGCGCATGCTGTGGACATTGAGCGATCAAGGACATATGCCTAAGCGCTACGCCAGGCTTTCCAGTCGTGGCACGCCCGTGAACGCCATCGTTCTTAGTATGGCGGGAGCCGTGGCGTCCTTGCTCAGCAGTGTGTTTGCCCCTGATACGGTTTACTTGGCCTTGGTGTCCATTTCCGGTCTGGCGGTCGTTGTCGTGTGGATGAGCATCGCTGCAAGCCAGATCGCGTTCCGTCGTCAATACGTCGCTAATGGTGGACGCGTTGAAGACCTGCATTTCCGTGTACGTGGCTATCCGTGGGTGCCTATCGGTGCGATTTTGTGTTGTCTGCTGGCCTGTGTCGGTATCGCTTTTGATCCTGAGCAGCGAGTGGCGCTGTACTTCGGCCTTCCCTTTATCGCGTGGTGCTATTTCGTTTACTGGGTCACTCGAAACAAGAGGGCAGAGCGGTTGGCGTTAGCCGCCACTGTTCATTCTTCTGGCACCGCGTGAATGTCTCAGGCAATGATTGAGCATAGATAAAGTCCTGATGAGGTTGCGCCGATGAGTCAAAAGTCACTACCACCCTTGAACTGGTTGAGGGCATTCGAAGTATCGGCGCGTTATTTGAACTTTACCCACGCGGCAGAAGAACTCCATTTGACTCAAGGCGCTGTGAGTCAGCAAATCCGTCAGTTAGAAAGCCACCTCGGTGTGGCGCTGTTCAAGCGCTTGCCCCGAGGGCTTGGCTTGACCGAGGAAGGGCAGTCGTACCTGCCTGTCGTACAAGACGCGATCAGTCGCCTTGCAGTCGGCACAAACGAGATTTTCGGCCAGCACCATCGAAGGCATTTGAAGGTGCGTGGCAGCCTTTCCTTTCTTCACTATTGGTTAGCCCCCCGACTCGCAGATTTTTGTCGGGAGTATCCCCAGATTGATATTCGATACATCAGCAATATTTGGGTGAAAGAACCGGATGGCGAGGATGACCTGGAGATTCGCTGGGGATGCGGTGAGTGGTCGGGCTTGCACGCTCAGCGATTGACGTGGGACATCCTTCAGCCTGTTTGCTCCCCAACGCTCATGGCCAGCTCACCCATACATGAGCCTCGCGACTTGATGAACCATTCCCTGCTTCACGTGTTGGGTTACGAAGAAGGTTGGGGTTACTGGTTGAAACGAGTGGGAGCAGACGACGTCGACTATTCCCGTGGCCCTCAGTTTGACACGCTGATTTCCACGATCCGCATGGCCGAATTGGGGCAGGGCGTTGCGTTGGCACGGTCTTCCGTGGTCGAGGATTTGCTTAAGAGTGGGCAATTGGTTGCGCCATTCAATCACCGAATCGAGGCCAGCGAATCTTTTTATCTGGTGCACGAGCAGGCCGATGCGCTATCGCCTGATGCCGCAAATTTTTCTACCTGGCTGGTGGCTCAAGCTCACCGCCTTTTGTAATACCGTTTGGGAGTGGCCATGGATTATGTAAGTACACGCGGCGGTGCCATGCGGGCGGATTTTCGCAGTGTGGTGCTGTCGGGGCTCGCCGAAAATGGTGGTCTGTATGTCCCAACCCGTTTGCCGGTATTCACTGAGCAACAAATCACCAGCTGGTCATGGCTGCCGTTTGATGAACTGGTATGGCGGGTAATCTCGCCCTTTGTTGGTTCGTCCATGGACGAAAGCACCCTCCGTGCCTTGCTCAGCGACAGTTATCAGCAATTCAAGCACCGCGCTATCACACCGCTTGAGCAGATCGGGCATAACGAGTGGATACTCCAGCTTTTTCATGGCCCGACCCATTCTTCCAAGGACTTCGCCGCGCAGTTGCAGTCGCGCCTGGTCGAGCATTTTCTGGAGGAGGTCGGTAAAGAAGCGTTGGTGGTCGGTGCAACTAATGGTGATACCGGCCTCGCGGCGCTTGAAGCCTTTGCTAACTGCCCGGCCGCCCGCATGGCAATACTGTATCCGCGCGACGGGCTTGCGCCTGAGCAACTCAGTGCCTTGCAGGCAGCCGACCCACAGCGGGTTCAGCTGTTTCCGGTTGACGGTAATTTTGACGATTGCCAGACGCTGGTCTCCCGACTCTTGCGTGAGTGGCCGTTGGACGGAGTGATGCCGGTCTGTTTCAACTCGACCAATTGGATTGGCGTCCTGGCCCAGATTGTTTTTTACTTCCACGCGGCCTTGCAATTGGGCGGTGGCTCGCGTCCCGTTGGCTTTAGCGTTCCAGCTGCCAGCTCGGCCGAAATCTACGCCGGCTACATTGCGCAGAAAATGGGATTACCCATCAATCAGGTGATCATTTCCACCAACAGCAATGATGCCCTGCACCAGTTTTTTCATTGCAATCGCTACTCCACCCGGATGACTAATCGAACGGTATCGCCGGCGATGGACTTCTCGTTGTTTTCCAACCTGGAGCGGTTTATCTGGGAGATCTACGACCACGATGGCTGCTCAACTAGAGCGCTGATGGAGCATTTTGAACGTTGCGGAGAAATGAGCATCGGCAATCAGCAATGGCTGCGTGCCCGAGTACTCTTCGATTCCTATGCGGTAGACGAATCCCAGGTGCGCGATGAGGTGGTCGAACTGTTCCGAGAGACAGGCTCGGCCATCGATCCTCACACCGCTGTCGGTGTACTGGCTGGCCGGCTTCATCGACGCAGCCTGGGGGCGCCAATGGTCACCTTTGGGCAAATTGCGCCGGCCAAGTCGGCGGCACTTTTGGCCGAGCTGGGCGTTTGGCAAGCAAGCGTTGCGAACACTGTCGAGGTGCTTGCGCAACCACCTTACCTGGCCAAGGATGATCTGGAGGGGCTGTGCGAGGCTCTTCGTCTGGCACAGCAGAGGCTTTCATGAAGCGCATTCTTGATCCGCTGGACGAGCGCATACTGGCCGAACTTACCGCTAATGCGCGAATTGCCCATATCGAACTGGGTGCCAAGATCAACTTGTCGCGCAATGCTGTGCGCCAGCGCATCGAGCGTCTTGAGCGCGACGGTGCGATCCAGGGCTATACGGTACTTCTCGGTGAGTCGCGGCGGCCTACATCGCTTATCAGCGCGGTGATCTTTGTCTACCGCTACGACCGCATGCGTGGCGAAGAAGTACTGGCTGCGCTGCGCTCCATTCCCGAAGTCGTGCAGTGTGAAGTACTCAGTGGTGAGTTCGATTTGATGCTGCGCGTGAATGCCGCCACACCTGAACGTGTCCATCTCGTGTGGAAGGAAATCGCGGCCATGCCAGGGGTAGAAAACACCGTGACATCGTTCGTCCTTTCGGCGGTGTTTTAAATCATCGTGCTTGGGCAAAACGCCCAACTAATACAGCAGACTGCCATATTCAACTGCCAACGCCCGGCTCTTAGGATGTTCCTGTCGAACAACATCAATAAAGGAACAGCTTTATGACTGAGTACAAAATTGCCTTGGTAGGGTTTGGTGGCGTGAACCGTGGCTTCGCCCAATTGGTCGCCGATCGTAATGCCGAGTGGAAAGAGTCCCTGGGCTTCACTGTTAAAATTGTCGGTGTCACCGATCTGTTCCTCGGTTCCATCGTTGCCAAAGACGGTCTGGATGCAAAGCAGTTGGTTGCGCTGCCGATTGAGAAAGGCGCACTCGCTCAACTGCCCGGCGGCAATGCTGAGGCCTTCAACGAAACCGTGATCAAGCATTCCGGTGCAGACATCATCGCTGAGGCCACGTTCACCAATCCCGTGGATGGCGAGCCCGCCACTACCTTTTGCCGCTGGGCCCTGGAAAGTGGCATTCATGTAGTGACCACCAATAAGGGGCCTATTGCGCTGCACGGTGCCGAGCTCAAGGCGTTGGCCCGTCGCAACCAGGTCGCTTTCGAATACGAGGGGGCGGTGATGAGCGGCACCCCGGTGATTCGTCTGGCCAAGCAGGCCTTGGCGGGTGCAGGCGTACAAGGCTTCGAAGGCATCCTGAACGGCACTTCCAACTACGTGCTCACCCAAATGAAAGACGGCCTGGCGTTCAACGATGCCGTCGTACAAGCGCAACAGCTCGGCTACGCCGAGGCAGACCCGACCGCCGATGTGGAGGGGTTCGACGTACGCCTCAAGGTGGTCATCCTTGCCAACGAACTTCTGAATGCACGACTGAATGTCAGTGATGTCGCGTGTTCGGGCATCAGCAATATCAGCGCGCAAGATATTGCTCAGGCGAGTGCCAATGGCGCGAGCTGGAAATTGATTGGCTCAGCCGATCGTGAAGCCGATGGCTCGGTTCGAGCGAGTGTCGAGGCCCGGCTGCTGCCCAATTCCCATCCTCTGGCAGGTATTGCTGGTGCCACGAATGCCGTGTCATTCAAAACCGAACTGCTGGGCGCCGTCACGGTGTCCGGGCCTGGGGCTGGGCGTATCGAGACGGCCTTCGCATTGCTGTCGGACATCGTCGCCATCCACACCGCCCACGGCAAATAACAGGAGATAGTCATGAGCGTATCCAGCATGGCCAGTATTCAGCTTGTGGAAGCCAAACAGATTGATGTGTTCAGTCCATTCGATGGTCGCTTGGTAGGGAGCGTCCCTTGCCTTGATGCAGCCGCGGTTCCTGGCTTGCTGGAACGCGCGCGAATCGGCGTGCGCGAGAGTGCGGCCATGCCTCGTCACCTGCGTGCGCGCATTCTTGAGGACGCCGCCCGGTATGTGGAGCTTGAGTCTGATGCATTTGCCAGGCTGATCGTTGCAGAGGCGGGAAAAACGCTGCGACAAGCAGAGAAGGAAGTGAAGCGCTGCGTGAACACGTTGAAGCTATCGGCGGAAGAGGCGCGTCGTAACGCCGGGGAAGTGATTCCATTTGGGGCTTATGAAGGATCGGAATCGCGTCAAGGTTGGTTCACGCGGGAACCCTTGGGACTTATCGTCGCCATCACGCCCTATAACGATCCGCTGAATCTGGTCGCCCATAAACTCGGCCCGGCAATCGCCGGAGGCAATGCCGTGATTTTGAAACCTTCGGAGCTTGCGCCGCTGTCTGCTCTCAAGCTCGTTGAGTGCTTGGTGAAAGCGGGGCTTCCACCCTCTGTGATAACCCCGGCTACGGGTGGCGTCGACTTGGGTAAAGCATTGGTGGAGGTGCGTGAAGTTCGGATGATTTCCTTTACCGGTGGTTTTGCCACGGGAGAGGCCATCGCTCGCAGTGCTGGATTGAAGAAGCTAGCCATGGATCTGGGAGGAAATGCCCCGGTTCTCGTGCTTGAAGATTGTGATATTGAACCGACCGTGGAGTCCTGTGTGTCTGGTGCCTTCTGGGCAGCAGGGCAGAATTGCATCGGCACTCAACGCATCCTTATACATCGTTCAATTTATGAGGATTTCCGTGAGCGCTTTGTCAGCCAAGCGCGTGCATTGGTGGTGGGCGATCCTGATCAGCGAGCCACGGATGTGGGCCCGATGATTACGGAGCAGGCGGCGCGACGTACCGAGCAATTGGTCAATGAAGCACTGGCCGAAGGTGCTGTTCTTTTGTGTGGGCACCATCGCCAAGTGGGAAGCTATGCGCCGACCGTGCTTGAGCATGTGAGCCATAGCAGTACGATTTGGCAGCAGGAAGTCTTCGCGCCGGTGGTCATCCTGGAGCCTTTTGATCATCTGGATGATGCTGTTGCTCTGGCTAACGCACCAGAGTACAGCTTGCATGCAGGTCTTTTCACACGTGACCTTTCCAAGGCTTTGAAACTGGCGCGTCAGATTGAAGCGGGTGGCGTGATGATCAATGATTCTTCCGACTATCGTTTCGATGCCATGCCTTTCGGTGGTTTCAAGTACGGAAGTCTGGGGCGCGAAGGTGTTCGATTTGCGTATGAGGACATGACACAGCCGAAAGTGGTCTGCATCAGCGAGCTGGATTAAACCTGCAAGGTAAATTGCCATCGGCTCCCATCGGGTGGACGTTTTTATCTGACGCCCGATGTTCCCCTGCGCCAAAAAAATGGAAGTGGATCGCACGAACTTACTCAGAAGTGCACGCCCGATGATTTGTGAGATAGCCCTGGCTCGCTGAATTCCGCCAACTCGAAAAGCATTTTGCAGAGCCGTTTAAAACTCTCGAAGCACTGAAAGGCGATGCTGGCCTCAAGAGAAAGATCGAATTCGAAACCAGGCTGCGTGCTGTGCTTACGGTGTCTCAGCATTTGTCAGCAAGCCGAATCGTTCATCCGTAGAGTCGGCCGTCAATGAAATATGACGGCCTTCCCTTGGGGCTCTTAAGCCGGTAATCATCCTAGAAGTGCCGCGTCGCTGACGCGATCTTCACTCATCGGCACCGAAAGGCACCATGAGCATCAGCTGTATTGATTTGCCGAACCGTCAGCGGGTTTGGGCTTTCTGGAACAGGTCAACTGGTAAGCAATTGCCAACCATATGAACCACCCCGGCATGACCATCAAGGCAATCCGGGTGTCGGGTCTCAATGCCAGCAGACAAAGTACAAAACCCAGAAAGGCCAAGGAGAACCAGGCCATCGGTACGCCACCAGGCATCTTGTAGATCGATTTCGCATGCAGTTCAGGGCGAGTTTTGCGATAGGCAATGTACGAAGCGAGGATAGTCGACCAAGTGAAGATCACCAGGATTGCTGACACGGTAGAGACGATGGTGAACGCGGTCATGACTTCTGGAACGATGAACAGCAGCAGCACGCCCACCAGCATCAACAGTGTGGTGAAGGCCAGGCTCAGTAAAGGCACGCTATTGGTCGACAGGCGCCGGAAAATCCCTGGAGCGTTGTCCTGATTGGCCAGTCCAAACAGCATGCGGCTGGACGAAAATACGCCGCTGTTGGCCGATGAGGCGGCGGATGTCAGCACCACAAAGTTGACGATACCGGCTGCTGCGGGAAACCCCGCAACCAGAAACAGCTCGACGAAGGGGCTCTTGTTGGGCGAAACCTGTTGCCAGGAAGTCACTGCAATAATGCAGGCCAGTGCCAGCACATAAAACAGGATGATTCTCAGCGGAATCGAGTTGATGGCTTTAGGCAGGGTCTTTTCGGGCGCGCGCGTTTCGGCGGCTGCAGTGCCGATCAGTTCGGTGCCCGCAAAAGAGAAAATCGCCATCTGGAACCCGGCAAAGAAACCGAACAGGCCATTGGGGAAGGCGGCCTGTTTATCCAGCAAGTGGTTCAGGGATGCGGTGACGCCACTGGGTGAGACAAAGGAGCTGGCAATCAGCACCATGCTCACGCCAATCAGGGCGACGACGGCAATGATCTTGATGATCGCAAACCAGAACTCCACTTCACCGAAGAGCCTGACAGTCAGCACGTTCAAGGCGAACAGTGTCATCAGCATGCCGATCGCCGGTATCCAGGCGGGTACATCGGGGAACCAATACTGAAAAAATCCACCCACCACGACGGCATCACCTATTACGGCAACGCTCCAGCTTAGCCAGTATGACCAGCCGAGAAAGAATGCTGCGCGTGGGCCAAGATAGGCACCGGCAAAATCCGCGAAGGTTTTGAAGTTCAAGTTGGAAAGTAACATCTCGCCCATGGCACGCATGACGAAATAGACGAACAGACCGATGATCATATAGATGAGGATGATCGACGTGCCGGAGAGGGCGATGATCTTCCCGGAACCCATAAACAGGCCGGTACCGATGGCGCCTCCCATGGCCATTAACTGAATGTGACGATTGCTGAGCGTTCGCTGCAGCGCGGGCTGTTCAACCCGCTCGGAAGGAGTCGATTTCATTACAAAACCTCTTGATTTTATGTTTTTGAGTTTTGGCAGAAAAGTGGGTGTCTAGCGTTCTTGTTGGAGATGCAACGGCTACTGACGGTGGTGGTTTGCGGGCGGCAGGGTGGGTCGTCCACTCACACGGTGAGTAGCCCCTTGGCACTTTGCTCAGGGGCATCACCGATGGCTATCAACTCACTGTGCGCAAGCGTGAGGGGACGATTGCTGGCTGCTGATCAAGCAGCTGGTAGAGGTTTTTTATGTTGGCAGGCGTCGGCACCAGATGGATGCGCTCACCGATTGCATGCTCCCGCGCCAGGTCATACACGTAGCGCAGTGACGAAAAGTCTTCGAGGGCAAAACCCACCGAATCGAACACGGTGACCTGTGCGTCGTTCTCGCGGCCTGGGACTTCGCCCTGAACAATCCGGAAGAATTCGACGACGGGAGAGTCGGCTTCCAGCTGTTGAATTTCGCCTTCAATCCGGGTTTGTGGTTCGAATTCAACGATGACCCGGGCGTTTCGCAGTATTTCGGCGTGCAGTTCGGTCTTGCCTGGGCAGTCACCGCCTACGGCGTTGATATGCATGCCGGGCTCAATCATCTCGGGCGTCAGAATCGTTGCATAGGCTTTGTCTGCGGTGACCGTGGTGACGATGTTCGCTCCCTTGACCGCTTCTTGTATCGAGTTGGCCATAATCACCTCTATTGCAGGGAATGCAGCGAGGTTCTGCTTCAACTTGAGTGAAGCGTCGCGATCAAGATCGAAAATGCGGATTTCATTGATGCCCAGCATTTCGTGGAAGGCGAGGGCCTGAAATTCACTCTGGGCACCATTACCGATGATTGCCATGGCGCTTGCACCTGGACGCACTAGAGATTGTGCGACCAATGCGGAAGTCGCTGCCGTGCGCAGGGCGGTGGTCAGCGTCAGTTCACTGAGTAAGGTTGGATAACCACTGTGGACATCGGCCAGGACACCGAAGGCCATGACCGTCAGCAAATTGCTTTGACCGTTGCCCGGATGACCATTCACGTATTTGAAGGAGTACTGTTGGCCATCGTCGGTGGGCATCAACTCGATCACACCGTCGGCCGAATGATTGGCGGTACGGGGCGACTTATCAAACTGTGCCCAGCGCAAATAGTCCGCTTCGATGTAAGTGGCCATTTCACGGATTGCCCGGCGGATTCCCACCGTGGCGAACAGGCGTGCAGCATGATCGACGTCTATAAAAAGAGTCATGTTTTTATTCTCCGATTCAATAGTTGAAGCGTTGCGATTGAGGGGATGACTCAGGCGCGTTTGCTCTCGTAGCCATGCAGTACGTTGACCGCATTGATCCCGATCTCATCGACCATGTAGCCGCCTTCCATGACGAATAGGGTGGGGCAGCCGACGCTCGCGATCAGCTCTCCGATGCCGATGAAGTCTTCACTCTCCAGCAGGAAGTGACTGATGGGGTCGTCCTTGAACGTGTCGACGCCCAGTGAAATAACCAGCACTTCAGGCCCAAATTGCTGGAGTTTCTTGCAGGCGTGTAAAAGGGCGTTGCGGTAGCTTTCCCACGTGGTGTTTTTCGGCATCGGGTAGTTCAGGTTGTATCCTTCGCCTTGCCCTGCGCCGACTTCGTGGCTGTAGCCTGAGTAGTACGGGTAGGACACCGCCGGTTCGCCGTGCAGCGAGACAAACATGACGTCACTGCGCTCGTAGAAAATGTTCTGGGTGCCGTTTCCGTGATGAAAGTCGACGTCCAGTACGGCGACACGCTGGGCACCTTGGGTAATGGCCTGCTGTGCAGCTATGGCGGCGTTGTTGAGATAGCAATAGCCGCCCATGTATTCACGCGCTGCGTGATGGCCGGGCGGCCGGCACAGGGCAAAAGCACTGTCGTGTCCTTCATCGATCAGCGCCAGGCCGGTGAGGGCGATGTCTGCACTGGTTTTCACCGCTTGCCAAGTGGTGGCGGTAATCGGGGAGCCAGCGTCCATGGCATAGAAGCCGAGCTTGCCGTCGATGAACGTCGGGACTTGCTCGTTGGACAGGTCACGCACTGGCCATACCAGCGGTAGGGCATCGTGCGTACGTCCGGTCGCGCACCATTCTGACCAGGCGCTTTCAAGAAAGCTGACGTAGCGCTCGCTGTGCGCATTGACGTAACACGACCGGTCAAATGCTCGCGGCTCGATGATCTGGCCAAGGCCTACCTGCTTGACACGGTTATGGACGGTATCGGCTCGACTGGGCTGTTCGAACGAGGGCTTGAGCACGCCGTCTTTCAATTCGGTGCCGTGGTGCAAGCGGTGGGAATCACTGAAAACTGTAAACATTCTGCGCATCCGTTAATGTGAGCCAGTGCAAATATTCTGTTCCGGCTTTGGTGCGCTTTCTTTGCTTTGTTTTCGTGGTTTACTAGATTATTCGGGCGGATTTACTCAGGAAGTGCGAAATGCAGAAAAAATCATCCAAACGCATCAGTCTCGACGATACCGACTTGGCAATCCTCGCATTGCTGCAAGAGGATGCGAGCATTTCCAATGCTGAGCTCAGTGAGCGTTTGTCGTTAAGCCTGACACCTTGCTGGAGGCGACGTAAGAGAATGGAGGAGGCGGGCGTGATCAAGGGCTATCAGGCGAACCTTGATCGACGAATGCTGGGGTTGGATATCATGGCGTTTGTGCACATCCGTTTTTCCACCCACGCCGATCACGCTCCCGACGCTTTCGAGGCGGTGATTGCGCAATTGCCTGAAGTGTTGTCCTGTCACAAGATCACCGGGGATGCCGATTACGTGCTGCAAGTGTTGGCAGAGGATCTTGATAGCTACAGTGACTTTATCGAGCAGGTGCTCAGGCGTCAGGTGGGTATTGCGTCCATCCAGTCCAGTCTGGCTTTACGCGAGGTCAAGACCAGTAGCCGTATCGCGATACCCAAATCGAGCAAGGAGTGAATGGGCAGGGGTTAGATCACCTTTTGAAACCCTGCCTTTGACATAGCTCCGTTGTTGTCAACCGCCACACGATAGCTGGCCGGTGTCATCGGCTTGCAGGGTTATGCCCCATACAACATGGCAAAGGCGGCGGTGCGGGCCCTGACTCGTTCGGCGGCTAGGGAGTGGGGCGCTGACAAAATCACTGTAAACAATGTCATGCCAATTGCAGACACTTGGGAGCAGCGGCCAATGCGCCCGCACCCACTAACGCACTTGGCCGTTAAGGATCGCCCGAAGAGGATATTGCGCCGGTCGTGCTGTTCCTTGCCAGCAAGGATGCGCAGTTCCTGACCGGGTACAGCCTGACGCCAGACGGTGGCCAAATCATCGACAGCGCACGCTGACAGTCACGTCCAACCTGCGAGCATATCCTCCACCGAAACCGCAAGACATGCCTTGGCGTGTCTTGCGGTGATTTCAAGCAATGCTTACCGATGCAACAGGCTCGCGCGATGCTGCGCGTGCAGCCAGGAAGGCAAGAACGGCCGCCACGCCTAGCAAAGTGGCGCTCAATTCGAAGGTCGCTCGATAGCCACTCAAGTCGAAGACCAGCCCGCCAACGGTTGCGCCAGACGCAATAGCGAGTTGGATGATCGCCACCATTAAGCCGCCTCCCGCTTCAGCAGAGTCTGGCAACGTTCTTGCCAGCCATGTCCACCATCCCACGGGCGCTGCAGTCGCAACCAGTCCCCATAGGCCCAGCAAGACAGTTGTGGTGGCAGCAGAGCTACCGAATGAAACAAGCGCCAGTGCAATCATCGCCATAATGATCGGGATGACGATGAGGGTTCGATACAGGCCATTTTTCAAAAATGTCTCAATCAGGAAGGTTCCTGCGAGGCCCGCGAGGCCCAGGACGAGCAACATCAATGACAGCATGGAAACACTGACGTGCGTGACCGTTTCAAGAAACGGGCGCAGATAGGTAAACAGCATGAACTGGCCCATGAAAAACACGCTGACCGCCACCATGCCTAGCGCGACCGGTACGCTTTTCATCAATCTGAAGACGTTTCCAGTGCCTGAACCGCTTTGCGATTTCATGGATGGAAGGCTTACAGACAGCCATACACAAGCGACTATCGCAACTGGGATGACGCACAAGAATGCACCGCGCCAGCCAATCAAGGCGCCGAGAAAACTGCCCAGTGGTGCTGCAATCACAGTCGCCAAAGCGTTGCCGCCGTTGACGATTGCCATGGCGCGTGTGACCTGATCATCCGGCACAAGGCGCATGGCGGTTGCCGCCGACAGTGACCAGAAGCCACCAATCGCAACACCAATCAGTGCGCGCCCGATCATGAATACCCCGTAGTTCGGTGCGAACGCGACCACTGTTCCGGAAAGGATCATCAACAGCGTCAGTGAAAGAAGCAGCGGTTTACGGTCAACCCGCGCCGCCGCCAGCGGGATAAGAAGGCTGGTGAATAAGGCAAACAGCCCCGAAACGGAAATGCCCTGACCGGCTTGTCCTTCGGTGATATGCAGATCGGCGGCAATGGGTGTCAGCAGGCTGACGGGCATGAACTCCGATGCCACCAGCACGAAGGCGGCGAGCGACATGGCAAGTACGGCACCCCATGATTTAAGGGATGCTGGGATGATGTGATCAGTCATTGTTTGAATCCTGTATTGCGCGAAGCGTCGTAGCCCCGAGGACGAGGCTACGTGAGAAACGATGCCCGCCCAGGGCACCGAACGGGCTGGTTCAGGTTGCTTTTGAAGAACGTGGCCAACTTGGCGAATGGAATGAGGCTGAAGCCCGGACGCTCAACCCACCAAGGTGGCGTTGTCGATCACGAAGCGATACTTGACGTCACCCTTGAGCATTCGCTCGTAGGATTCATTTATCTGGTCTGCTCGAACCAGTTCGATGTCGGCGACGATGCCGTGCTCGGCGCAGAAATCGAGCATCTCCTGTGTTTCCGGGATGCCACCGATCATCGAGCCGGCAATCGTTCGGCGTTTCATGATCAGGTTGAAGACGTTGGGTGACGGATGCGGCGAGGCCGGTGCCCCGACCAGCGTCAGCGCACCATCACGCTTGAGCAGTACAAGAAAAGCATCAAGATCGTGGGGGGCTGCGACGGTGTTGAGAATGAAGTCGAAACTCTTGGTATGTGCAGCCATTTCTTCAGCGTTGCGCGATACGACGACCTCATCGGCGCCTAACGCCTTTGCCGCCTCGCGCTTGGATTCAGAGGTGGTGAAAGCCACGACGTGGGCACCCATTGCATGGGCCAACTTGATGCCCATGTGACCCAGACCACCGATGCCGACCACACCTATTTTCTTGCCAGGGCCGGCGTTCCAGTGACGCAGAGGCGAGTAGGTGGTGATGCCAGCGCACAGCAGCGGGGCCACGGCAGCTAGTTGCGCCTCAGGATGGCGGATGCGTAATACGTAGCGCTCATGCACCACGATGTTTTGCGAGTAGCCGCCCAACGTCCAGCCAGGTGCATCCGGTGTCGGGAAGTTGTAGGTGCCGACCATCTCGTCGCAGTAGTTTTCCAGGCCTGTGTCACAGTCGTCGCAGTGTTTGCAGCTGTCGACGACGCAGCCGACACCGACCAGATCGCCGACTTTGAAATCCGCAACATGCGCGCCCACCGCCGACACACGGCCGACAATTTCGTGGCCCGGGACACAGGGAAACTGTGTGCCTGCCCACTCGGCGCGCACTTGGTGCAAATCCGAATGGCAGATGCCACAGAAGGCGATATCGATCTGAACATCATGGGCTGCAGGCGTGCGGCGGTTGATCTTCAACGGCTCTAGGGGTTTGTCACCAGCGTGAGCGCCATAGGCTTGTACAAGCATGGGAGAGACCTCAAAGGATTTGTCGGATGGACATTTTCCCGGTCTGCCTAGGCTCTCTGTAGTGCATTCCTCTGGATTGCTTGCCTGATTCTATGAGTCTCTGTTTTTTTGCAGGACGGTCGGGAGCTGACGAGTTAGAGTTCGGTGAAGAGGTACAAGACGCATATGACGAACAAATCCAGCACCGATTCTCAACAGACATTGCCACAAGAAAAGCTTGCGCAGATCATCGGCGGGCAGATCTCGAAACCAGGTGATTATGCAACGGCCATTACAGGCCTCGGCTTCTTCAGGCGCGAACATCCAGCACCGCCCATCGTCTGCATGGTCGAGCCAAGCATCATCCTCGTCGCCCAAGGTGAGAAACAGCTCTGGGTAGGTGGCGAAGGCTACCCCTATGACAGGTCGCGATTTCTGATCACCTCATTGGACTTGCCTGCCAATTCAGAAGTGCTAGCTGCAAGCCCGGAACAGCCATGCGTGGGGCTGACGTTGAAACTTGATCTGCGCATGCTGGCTGAGTTGATAGCGCAAAGTGACCTGCCGCCAACCCGTGATCGATCCGTTGCGAAGGGGGTAGGAATTGGTTCAGTGACCCCGGCAATGCTGGCGTCATTCGAGCGCTTATTGGCACTGCTCAATGAGCCGGAGTCCATCCCTGTTCTCGCCCCCTTGATCCAACGGGAGATTCACTACCGTCTCTTGCAGAGTGATCAGGCGAGCCGGCTTCGACAAATAACGTCTGTCGATGGCCAAGGTTATCGGATCGCGAAAGCCATCGATTGGTTGAAGTTGAATTACACCTCGGGACTTCGCGTTGATGAACTTGCGGCACGAGTGCAGATGAGCACGCCGACCTTTCACCACCACTTCCGCCAACTTACTGCAATGAGCCCGTTGCAGTACCAAAAGTGGCTGCGACTGAATGAGGCAAGGCGACTGATGCTCAATGAACACCAGGACGTATCCAGTGCGGCCTTCAAGGTCGGATATGAAAGCCCGTCGCAGTTCAGTCGTGAGTACAGCCGTCTGTTTGGTGTACCCCCCAAGAGAGATATTTCGGTGCTGCGAGGGCAGGGGTAGCAACATCAATGCGCGTATGAGTGGCTATTGGACGACAAGGGTGTTTCGGTTAGCCGGTTCACTTGGTTTGATTCCACATGAAGCCCATGCCTAAAGCCCGCAAAAGCGGGCCTAGGGTTCCAAACCAGACTTACGATTGGCGTGCAGTCAACGCCGAGTAACTGTTCATCAAGTTGCGATAGTTCGGAATGCGCTGGGACAGGAGGTTACCCAGGCCTTCGATGTCGTTGCGCCAGTCGCGCTGTAGCTCACAGGCCACCGAGAACCAGTTCATCATTTGAGCACCGGCTTGTGTCATGCGGTTCCAGGATGCCTGTTGCACAGTCGTGTTGAACGTACCGGAAGAGTCGGTCACCACAAACACGTCAAAACCTTCTGCCAGTGCCGACAGGGTCGGGAACGTTACACAGACGTCAGTGACGACACCGGCAATGATCAGTTGCTTGCGACCGGTGGCCTTGATTGCCTTGACGAAATCTTCGTTGTCCCAAGCATTGATCTGACCTGGTCGAGCGATGTAAGGCGCGTCAGGAAACATCTCTTTCAGCTCCGGCACCAATGGGCCGTTGGGGCCCTGCTCGAAGCTCGTGGTGAGTATGGTCGGCAGCTCGAAGAACTTGGCAACGTCAGCAAGCGCCAACACATTATTCTTGAACTCGTTGGGCGTGAAATCCTGAACCAGGGAAATCAGACCGGTTTGGTGGTCGACCAGCAGAACTACAGCGTCGTCTTTGTTCAAGCGGTTGTAGGTAGCGTTGCTCATGATGAAGTCCTTTTGAGGTGGGTGAATGTTGTCGTTCAACATGGGCACAGATTAAGGATCGTCAGAGGGGAGAAAAAGACGATGAAAACGGTTTAACTGTCAACTGGAGTGGGACAATAAGAAGAATTTCATCTTTAGAGTTTATTGGCATGATCTAAACCTTGAGTGAACAACACCGTGCGATACGCATCAAAGATGGTTGAGTCATCCCTATTCTCAAGTCATCCGAGTTCACCTTCGCCATGCTCAAAAACCTTTGGTATGTCGTCCTTCCATCCTCACAATTATCCGAGGAGCTCGCATCAGTTCGGTTACTCGGTCAACCGTTTGTAGCCTTTCGAGATAACAAGGGAAAAGCTCATCTTCTGTCAGACGGAGGAACAGCACCCTCTGCTATAGAAAATGGTTACTGAGGCCGTGGTCGAAAGTCATTTCTCCCATTGTTCGAGCAGTATTGAGACGAATTTTTCCGCTGCCGGAGAGAGTGAAGCGCCTCTGCGGTAAACCAGTCCCAACGATCGGTTAACTATGGGTTCTATCAAAGGGACGCTTACCAATGTTGGATGATCCACAGCAGGCATTGCGAGGCTCGGCATTGCCGAGACGCCTAATCCCGCTTCGACCAGGCCCAGCGATGTGGACAGGTGTTGAACCTCATAGAACCACTGTGGACGCCAGCTCAAGCCTGACAAAGCGTGGTCAAGCAGCATGCGGTTGCCGCTGAGGCGACCGACTCCGATAAGGCGGTAATTGCTCAGTTCAGACCAGGTGACCGAGCTGCGCTCAGCCAACTCATGATCGCGTCGACACGCTAAAACAAATGGCTCGTTGACCAACGGCACGAACTCTATGTCTGGGTGCTGGCCGCTCATCATGTTGATGCCAAAGTCGGCTTCGCCACGCAGAACAGCCTCCAGCCCTTCGTTCGCACTGAGATCAAGCAAGCGAATGCGGATTTGTGGATAGCGCTCGTTGTAGAGGCGGATGACCGAAGGGAGGAAGTAGAAGGCTGCGGTTGGGATACAGGCAAGGGTTACGCGACCGCTCTGCCGCTCCGCCAGCTCTCGGATGTTAAGTATCGAGTCGTCGAAATCATCCAATAAGCGTCGCGCCTTGGGCAGGAAGTCTCGCCCAACGCTGGTGAGGCTGACCCTTCTTGTCGTGCGATCAAGAAGCGCGGTTCCCAATCCCTCTTCAAGCTTTTTCATTCTCCGACTCAACGCGGGTTGAGAAAGATGCAATGCATCGGCAGCTTCGTGGAAGCTTCCAAGTTCTGCGATTTTCACGAAAGATCGGATGTCATTGAGCTCATAATTCACTTTTTTTATCTCAGCAGACGTGAGTTGTTCAACGCGGTCATCCTAGATTTATCATTCGTCAAACGCAATAATCAGGCTGATATTTGCATTGGAAACAATTTTTAAACCCTGCGACTCTTGCTCACAAGACATCAATTACCCCGATTGATCAACAAGAGTCAGTGTTCATGCAACGAATTCCCTGTGTGCTAATGCGCGGTGGTACTTCCAAGGGCCCAGTGTTTCTCGCCTGGGATCTACCAGTTGCGATAGAAGAGCGTGACGAACTGCTGCTCAACCTCATGGGTTCTGGCCACGAGCTGGAAATCGACGGCATCGGTGGCGGTAGCCCACAAACCAGCAAGGTGGCGATCGTCAGCCCGTCGCTGCATCCGGAGGCGGATGTCGACTATCTGTTCGTCCAGGTCATGGTCTCCCAGCGTCGAGTCGACACCGCGCCGAATTGCGGCAACATGCTTTGCGCCGTTGGCCCGTTCGCCATCGAGCAGGGGCTGGTGAAAGCTTCCAAAGACCTGACCCGTGTGCGTATTCGTAACCTCAACACGGGGACTTTTGTGAACGCCGAGGTACAGACGCCCGGCGGGCAGGTCAGCTATGAGGGTGACACCGCCATCGATGGTGTGCCGGGTACAGCCGCTCCTGTGCAACTGACCTTTCTGGATGCTGCGGGCAGCAAGACCGGCAAGCTTTTCCCGACTGGGCAAACGCAGGATTTGATCGACGGTATTCCAGTAACCTGCATCGACATGGCGATGCCGATGATGATCGTCGAAGCCGGTCAACTGGGTAAGCGCGGCGATGAAAGTCCTGCTGAACTGGATGCCGACAACGAGTTCCTGCGTCGGCTGGAGTCCTTGCGACTGCAAGCTGGCCTGGCAATGGGCCTGGGTGACGTCAGCGACAAAGTGATCCCCAAGCCAGTACTGGTGTCACCGGCCAAGGCTGGCGGCACAATCCAGGTGCGCTACTTCATGCCACACAACTGCCACCGGGCCTTGGCGATCACCGGCTCCATCGGCCTTGCCACCGCTTGTGTCACTGAAGGCAGTGTGGTCGCGCAATTGCTCGGCGGGGTTAGTGAGCCGCGCTTGAAGCATGTACGCATTGAACATCCAAGTGGCGGGATAGATGTCGTATTGTCCTACACCGGCGCTCAGGGTGAGACAATTCGTGCCTCTGTGGTGCGTACATCGCGCAGGCTTTTCTCCGGTTTTGTCTACGCCACGGCTTCCCAACGACTTGCCGGATAATGTCCCCAGGTCATTGCCGTTCTTGCATCAGCACAATTCTAAAAATGGGTGATGCCATGAAAGTTGTAAAATCGCTCTACTTCCAGATTCTCCTCGCCGTGCTGTTGGGTGTGCTGGTCGGGCATTTTTGGTCGCAACAGGCCATTGCCTTGAAGCCGCTTGGTGACGCCTTCATCAAGTTGATCAAGATGATGATCGCTCCGGTGGTGTTCTGCACCATCGTCACCGGTATCGCCAGCATGAGCGACAAACGCTCCCTCGGGCGTCTATTGAGCAAGACCATGCTGCTGTTCCTGGCGCTGACCGTGATCAGTCTGATCATCGGCCTGGTGTCGGTCTACCTGTTCAAACCCGGTGTGGGCATGAACATTGACCCTGCCCAGTTGAGCACCAAGGGACTGTCGCAATACACCGATTCCGCCGCGAAGCTGGGAGTGGTCGAGTTTTTCATGCACATCATCCCGGACACTTTCATCGGTGCTTTCAATAAGGGTGAAGTGCTGCCTGTGTTGTTCATCGCGGTGCTTTGCGGTTTTGCGCTGTCGGCCATCGGCGAGCGTGGCAAGCCGGTACTGGATGTACTGGAGTCCGCCTCGCACATGGTGTTCAAGATTTTCTCCTATCTGATGCGTTTCGCTCCGATCGGTGCTTTTGGCGCTTTGGCGTTCACCGTAGGCCAGTACGGTATTACATCGTTGGGCTCGTTGGCCAAGCTCATCATGACCTTGTACGTAGCCTGTGCCTTCTTCGTCTTTGTAGTGCTGGGGAGCATTTGCCGGGCAAATGGCTTCAGTCTCTGGAAGTTGCTGCGTTACTTCCGCGAAGAATTCCTGGTAGTGCTCGGGACTTCCTCCACCGAGCCGGTGATGCCGCGGATGTTGGAAAAGCTACAAGCCCTGGGTTGCAAGAAAGGTGTGGTGGGGTTGGTGCTGCCAACGGGGTACTCGTTTAACCTCGACGGTACGGCGATCTACCTCTCGCTGGCAGCGGTATTCATTGCTCAGGCCTGCAACATCGATCTAAGCCTGACGCAGACCGTGACCATGCTGGCCATCATGCTGTTGTCCTCGAAGGGTGCAGCCGGTGTGACCGGAGCCGGTTTTGTCGCGCTGGCGTCGACGCTGACTGTGATCCATGACATTCCCTTGGCCGGCCTTGCCTTGCTGATAGGTATCGACCGCTTCATGTCGGAAGCCCGGGCCCTGACCAGTCTGGCAAGCAACGCCGTGGCTACCGTGGTGATGTCCATCTCGGAGAACGCTTGCGATCGCGAGACACTGATGCGGACTCTTGACGGCGAACCGTCGTCTGCCTTGGCCCAAACCCAGAGTGAAAACTGGGATGGTCGCAAGGTCACGGAACACGTCTGACCGGACACGCCTGAAACACCCAACAAACCTTTCATTCAACTCCCCGCCAGGCACCGTTGATCGTGCCGTCTGGCGGGTTCGAGGTCGCGCGCCTGCGCATCGGCCACGCTACTGATAAGAACAAGAGAACTGACCTATGCTCGCATTTCTTGGTTTGGCCATGGTGGTGGTTTTCACCTACCTGATAATGTCGAAACGCCTATCGCCGATTGTCGCCCTGACGGTGGTGCCGATTGTGTTTGCGGTGATTGGCGGTTTTGGCGGCACCACGGGCAAGATGATGCTCGACGGCCTGAAGATGGTTGCGCCTTCGGCTGCGCTTCTGCTGTTCGCCATCCTGTTCTTCGGCCTGATGATTGATGCCGGCTTGTTCGACCCGTTGATTCGCAAAATCCTCAAGCGTGTAAACGGCGATCCGATGAAAATCGCTATCGGCACCGCGCTGCTGTCACTGGTGGTCGCCCTCGACGGCGATGGGACAACCACCTACATGATCACCTGCGCGGCAATGCTGCCGTTGTACAAGCGTATCGGCATGAACCCAATGATTCTGGCAACCATCGCCATGTTGTCCTTGAGCATCATGAGCGGTATGACCCCATGGGGTGGGCCAGCGACAAGGGCGATCGCGGCATTGGGCCTGGATGCCGGCGAGTACTTCGTACCCTTGCTGCCGACCATGATCGGCGGCGCGATGTGGGTGGTGTTCACCGCTTTCCTGCTGGGGCGTGCCGAGCGTAAGCGTATCGGCAATGTGCAGCTACAGAGCGGTGGCGGTAATTGCTACATCGACGAGATCCTGGGCGATACCCCGCACAAGCGGCCTAAACTTGCATACGTGAACCTGTTACTGGTGATCGCGGTCATGGTCGCGCTGGTAATGGGGATCATGCACTCGGCGATCCTGTTCCTGATCGGCTTTGTCCTGGCACTGATGATCAACTACCCGCAACTGGATATTCAGAAAGAACGCATTCTTGCCCATTCCGGCAATGCGATGACGGTGGTGTTGTTGGTGTTTGCCGCCGGGATCTTTGCCGGGATTTTTTCGGGCACCAAGATGGTCGACTCCCTGGCGCAGACGCTGGTCGACTGGATTCCGCCATCCTGGGGTCACCTGTTCCCACTGGTGGTCGCGATCACCAGCATGCCGCTGACCTTTGTTCTGTCCAACGATGCTTACTACTTTGGTGTGGTCCCCATCTTGGCTAATGCCGCTGCTGCCTATGGCATTGACCCGGTGGAAATCGCCCGCGCGTCGATTCTCGGTCAGCCAGTGCACCTGATGAGTCCGTTGGTTGCCTCAACCCTGTTGCTGGTGGGTATGGTCGATCGTGATATTGGCGATTTCCAGAAAGCCACCGTCAAATGGGCCGTACTCACTTCATTAGTAGTCACCGCGCTAGCCCTGTTGACCGGGGCGATCAGTCTCTTCTCCTGATTCACACCAACCATCTGTTTTCTCCTGACGCGCTTCGCTTGCGAGGCGTGCGCTGTTCTGCACTCCAAATAACAACAACGAGTAGTTTGCTATGACCACTTTGTTTACCCAACGGGCGCTGTTTTCCTTTCTTGGTTTTTTGCCGCTGGCCAGCGCCAGTGCAGAAGGATTTATCGACGACAGCAAGCTCAAGCTGCAATTGCGCAACGTCTATTTCAATGAGAATTTCCGCGACGAACATGGCATGAGTGCCAAATCAGCAAGGACGGCGAAGAGCGAACGAACCGAGTGGGCCCAGGGATTTCTGTTGGATTACCAGTCGGGATTTACACCTGGCACTATCGGGTTTGGTGTTGATGCCCTTGGCCTGCTCGGGGTCAAGCTCGACTCCGGCCGTGGCCGCAGCGGCACTGGCTTGTTGCCCGTGCATGATGACGGTCGTGCGGCTGACGAATTCGCAAGTCTGGGTATGACTGCCAAAGCCCAACTGGCCAAGACCACGGTCAAATACGGCACCTTGCTGCCCAAGACTCCGGTGCTGATCTATAACGACGCGCGTCTGTTGCCGCAAACGTACCAAGGCACTCAGATCAGTAGCGCCGACATCGAAAACCTCACCCTTACCGGGGGTTACCTGGATCGATTCAAACTGCGTGATTCCAGCGACAGCATGCCGATTGTGCCCGACGGTTACGGTGGAGATAAATCTGGCGACTTCAGCTATGCAGGCGCCGAATACAAGCTGGGAAAGAGCGTTCGTTTGAGCTACTTCTACGGCGAACTGGAAAACTTTTACCGACAGAATTTCGCAGGTATCCAGCACGATCTACCCTTGGGCGGCGGTGTGCTGACCAGTGACTTGCGCTACTTCAACAGTGTCGATACCGGCTCAGCCTTCGGTGGCAAGATCGACAACAACATGCTGAGCGGGCAATTGTCCTACGCCTTTTCCGGTCATATCTTCGGGGGCGGATACCAGACCCTCAGTGGTGATGCCGGACTGCCCTATATCAGTGGTGCAACGGTTTATTCGTTCAGCAACGCCGGGATAGGCAAGTTCATCGAGGAGGATGAAAAAACCTGGATGCTTAACTACGGCTATAACTTTGCTGCCGTCGGTGTGCCAGGCTTGACGCTCTCCACCCGGTATCTGAGCGGCAACGACGGTAAGTCCAACACCACGGTAAAAGAGTGGGAGCGTGACGCCGAACTGGCTTACGTCGTGCAACAAGGTACCCTCAAAGGTCTGGGTGTGCGGTTGCGTAACTACGTTTACCGCTCTGATTATTCCCGTGGCCGGGATAGCAACCGGATCTACTTTACCTACGACATCGCCCTCTGGTGATCCCCAGATGTCGGCCTCGCGATTTTCGCAGGCTGCCTTTTCAGTGACGACTTCATAGGATGGGGTGAAGGAATTCAACGATGTCGTTTAAAGCCAAAATACTGTTGCTGACCTTTTTGCCAGTGATGTTGTTCGCTTAGGTTTTAGTTGGCACGTGGGGCCAAAGCCGGACGCTTTAACACTGACGAAACATTCCGGCCGTATGATTCGCGTCACCGAAACCTGGGAGGGTTGGAAATGAATCGGCCATCAAGAAGCATGCGCAAACTACTCGACGCTGTTGCCACCAACAATGAGGCCGCGGCGCTTGACGTGATGCGTGCTGCTGAGCAGCTCCAAGACGAGGTGTTGCGCCAACGATTGCTCAACATGATTCATCGGCTCAATCAAGACGCCAATGACTTGCGAATGGCACGGGACGATATCCAAGGTGGAGCCATCAAGCTCGCGTGATCCGCGCCCACAACCTTGTGGGCGCGAGCTTGGTCCGGGGCTTAACTGACTGGAATTTCCCTCTAAAGTCCCTTTTTTGAGCAGTGCCCCAATCAGAAGTATTTGAGCCACCCAATATCGCGACGGCGTGCCTTCAGTGCAGCGAACCAACGCACAGGTAAGTACAGGGTTAATCCCAGGAGCACCGCCGTCAGCCACACAGCCCAAACACTGTCGTAACCGAAAAATTTCCCTTGGTTCAATCCGAACAGCTCGACGCTGATCAGGTACAGCGCTTTCAGTACGTAAAGGTGGAGCAGGTAGAAGAACATCGGCGTCGCGCCAAATACTGCCAATGTACTGACCCACTTGCGTTGTTGAGCCCGCTCCAAGGCCCGAAGCAATATGAAACCAACTCCAAGCGTCAGGAAAAGGAACAGCAGGGAAGGTGGGTATTTTGTAATGTTGAAGAAACTCATAAGGGTTTGGGTGATGCCTTCATGGGCTACCCACTGCACTTCGCCATAACCATTTACTGCTCGCAGTGCGACAAATCCAATCAATGCCCCGGCCCCTGCAAATAGCAGTGTGCGCTGACGTTCTGCCGCCACCGCCTGGTTGGAAAACCAAGGGCCGATACTGTATCCAAGGGCGATCACGCCGATCCACGGAAGCACAGGATAAGAGGTGCGCAGACGCAAGCTGTCGAAGAGATCGATCCAGCCGCGATCATGCAGAATCGCCCAAGGTATGTGCATTGGCGAAGCCGTCGGGAAGTGCACACTATCTAGCAGATTGTGCCCAGCCACGATCACGAGACCCAGAGCGCACAGAATTGGCTTGGGCAACCACACCAGTCCAGCCAAGGCAATCATGCATACACCAATGGCCCAGATCACCTGCATGTAAATGACTGTCGGTGGCAGCTGAAGTGTCCAGGCGAAATTCACCAGGGTGAACTCCAGTAGTACCAGGAACAGACCACGCTTGAACAAAAAGGCCGATACATCGCGCTTACCCTGGTGCTTTTGGCCATACAAGTAAGCGGAGAGCCCAGTCAGCAGTACGAACACGGGCGCACATAAATGGGCGAGTGTACGGCTGATAAATAGCGCCGGCTCAGTGGTGTCGACGTCCATTGGGTCTGTTACTTGACGGTGCAAAAAGAACGTTTCGCGCACGTGATCCAGCAGCATGAGGAGGATTACCAATCCCCTTAGGGCATCAATGGACAGTAGGCGCTGGTTCAGGCTTGTGATGGGCGGGATGTGAATAGAAGTCGTCATCGTATGTCGCAGGGAGGGAGTGGATGGCGCTGCCAGTGACAACCGACAGCTCTAGATTGCGTGCGTTATAACATATCATCTGCCGCTATCTATCAAACATTCGAATGGGTCAGCGCATTCTGGCGTTATTGGCATACCGATTGATCTTGAAGAGTAGGGGAGGGAGTAGGTCTGCGTTCGACATAAGCGAGCGTCCTTGGTCGCCCATGCTCCTCATCGGAAACCGAAGTTGATCCCTTGTGATGCTGGCTAAAAGCCGCTATTAGTGAAAGGGTGATTGGAGAGGAGATGAAGATGATTTTGAGGTTCGTTGTTGTCCCCGCAATCCCAACAGAAACGGGATCTGTGCGCAGTGGAACGCGCTTCTACTGCGAAACCGCTCCGATAGGTTTCAATATCTACGACAATGAAGAAAAGCTGCGCCTGAAGACTGACTATCAGACACGCGCTGAAGCAGAGAGTGCTTGCCTAGAGCTTAATCAAGAACGGCTGCAAAGCATGCTTTCAGAGTGTGAGTCCATGCCGACCCTCTAGCCATTCCACTCGCGGGCGAAGGAAACGGGCTTAGGTCGGTGTAGGGCAACTGCTCAGATCAAAAAGGACAGCACATGAGCAAGTATCTGGTCTTGTTGTTCGTTGGCGCCGCAGGTTTTGTTCAGGCGCAATCCATCTGCTCTGACGCCTGGTACGAAGCGATCGACAAGAAACTGCTGACTGCCGATGCGCAAGGGCACGGGCCGGATATAGGTTCCGACGAATGGAAATCCGTGATCGAATTCAAGTTAGGGGTTCGCGGCAGGGCAGACGTCCCTGTACGAAGTTCCGAAGAGTGGTGCCAGTACATTGATCAGCAGACCCATTCGATGCAGGCGACTGGGAGCAGCACGGGGAGGTCGCCGGTTGCCAATGTGACACCTGGCCCTTCTTACGATTGCGACCGGGTGGAGCCCGGTGGTCTCGAAGCGATGATATGTAAGGACGAGGCCTTTGCTCAAAGCAGAGATACGGTGAAAGCTGGACTGCAAGCCGGTCAACTGTGAAAGGAGACAAATGCGAATCTACCGTCTAGACACGCTATTTAACTTATGGGCGATGATCGATGTTCATAAGTGGCTATGAGCCTGGATTTTGAGACTCGTTGGCCAGAAACCAGGTTAGAGTGTTCATCAATGTCTGTTCATAAGGGCCCTCCGCTCGATTCGCGTAGTCGCGCCAAGCGGCTCCAGCGAACGAACAGGGCAAATAAACCGTATATCAATCGTTATGTGAAAAATGAATCGTCCACTGTTTGTTTCTCTAGATGGGCCCAAGGGAACCGGCAAAACCACACTGTTGGAGGCCGTTACGAAAGTACTGAGGGCAGACAACAAAAAGGTGATCCGACTTTGCGAGAAAACAAGCGATCCCTATAGAAGTGAAACAATGGCCCTCGTTAACAAGCTCGTTAGAAATCCCACCCGGGATTTGGAGTTGGGGGTTTGTGAGCGTTTTGCTGATAGCCGTACCTGGATTTCCCAGCATGTGCTGGCTAAACAGCCACCAGGCAGCATCATCTTGATCGATCGCTGGTACCCGTCTGATGCCGCGTTTCGCCGGATAATCCCGTTTGCAGAGATTCTACAGTTGAACATTGATCGAAACGTGCGAGTGCCAGACCTGCATGTCGGGGTTGTCACCGCCCCTGATATTTCATGGGCGAGGGCAGCGGCACGACGTCGAGGGCTGAGCAGTACTGTGATCCATAAGCTGGAAGAACATGTCGCCTGTACCAAGGCGTTCGAGCGAGCGATTGCAGATCAAGGCTGGGTTTTATGCCGTAATGAAGGAACGATCGAAGCCGTAACGATGCAGGTGATTTCTGAGATCTATAGCGTCCTTCGATTTTCCCAGCCTGGCAAAGCAACACTGTTTGGAGTGCAACGAAAGCCTGAGGGTTCTGGAATCTGAGGCGCTCAATCAACCAATGTGGAGTTGTCGATCACGAAGCGATACTTGACGTCACCTTTGAGTATTCGCTCGAAAGAGCTTGAGCGGAGGTGTCTTTCAGATACTGTATTTAACAAGTAGGCGATGTCAGATGTTCATAAGCCGCTCGCAGGGCTACAGCTGCTGACCAGATGCTTTTGAAATGAATGCGGCTGTTCATCGATTCTTGTTCATGGCTGCCGGCTCTCTGGCGCATAGCCGCGAGCTTCATGCCTCAGCCCTGCACTATGTCCTGCCTCATCGGCGAGAGGAGCGTATTTATCCTCGCGCCATCCGGCTCAAATCGCCGAAGTATCCGATCAGAAATAAAAATGCCAGTCAGCTTAACTGACTGGCATTACCCTTTGGAGGCCCTTTTTTATTGGCGAGATGTCCATCGCGTAGCTATTGGATGATTAAGGCTGGGCGAATGGCCATTTGCCGAATTTTGCTTAAGTCGCATTCATTTTTTTTGATAAGAGCTTAAAAAAACCTGCCAGCGAGACGGGGGGCATCACTTGTTTAAAAGATGATGTACCCGTTCATACAAACCAGCATGGTCTGTTGTGACCTCTCGGTATTCGGCCTTGGTTGGAGGAGGTTATTGATAGCGAAGAAGTAATTTTTGAAAGACACCGAGACGGCTACGTAAATAAGAGGGGGCTTAGAGGAGGTTTTCGAGCGCGAAACCCTGCTAAAACGCAGATTGGCGTGCCGTTTTGCACTGTATTGTACGAAGGGGAAATTTCAACAACATTACGGATGTTTATTATGGATCAGAGTGCGGCCAAGTCGGTAACCTCGGCGGTCTTGACTTTGATGGCAGCGGTGGCTGTTGTCGGATCGAATGGGCTGTTACTCAGCCCGATACTGGGAGAGGTCTCCAATGCACTGAATGCTTCTGTAGAGTCTGTCGCCAAAGTAATGGCTGCCTACGGTGGAGGTACTGCGTTATCTGCTCTCGTGCTGGCGCCATTGATTGATCGGATCGGCGCAAGACGATCACTGCTCATAGGGCTGTCGGTGCTACTGGTAGCCTTGCTAGCCAGTTCAATGGCGATGCACGTCATTATGTTGGGCGCTGCGCAGGTGCTTGCGGGTTTTGGAGCAGGGCTGGTATTGCCAAGCGCCTACGCGCTTGCGACGAAAATCACGAGTCCACAGCAAGCCTCCCAAGCACTGGGACGTGTGTTGATAGGATGGTCGCTGTCTATGGTAGTCGTTGTTCCTATTGCTGCTTATATTGCTGAAAATTTCAGTTGGCGGTTCGCTTACCTTATGTTGGCAGTCGGCCTAGTGATGGTATTACCCAGGATCTACTACTTGCCCAGAGATCTGGATAATGCAGTGTCAAATAATCAACCAAAGGGGGTCACCGTCGCCTTGCGATACCCAGGTGTTGTTCCAATGCTAAGTATCAGCTTTGTCTTCTCCACCGCGTTTTATGGGGTTTATGCATTTTTGATGCAGGAGGCGCAATCCACCTTACATATCCCAACGGGCGAATCCGGACTACTTGTTCTCGCTTATGGATTTGGCTTCGCGATAACGACTGTCGCAGGGAAGGTCATAGGTCGTTTAGGGCCAAAAAAATTGCTGCCAATGGCGCTTATCGCCAACGCGATGCTTTTTGCTTTGCTGTTACCTGCGATGCATAACTTCGTTGTATTATTTGTCGTGGTTGTAACGTGGGGTATCGTTGAACATCTTTGTCTCGGAAGTATGGTTCTCCTCTTGTCTCAAGTGCGGCCAGACAGGCGCGGAACGGTACTTGGGCTTAACAGCGCAATCACCTACGTAGGCTTCATGTTTGGGACTGCGGTAGCCAGTGACCTATACCCCAAAACCGGGTTTATCTCATTGGTCATTGCCGCTGTAGGGTTACATATTGTTGCGACAGTGATCTTCATGTTCAGGAGGCAGCATATCGACAAAACGATACGGTCTTGGGATACCACCTCGAACATCCCTAGAACCATCGGCAATAAGATCATCTCCTAAGTAGCAAGCGTTTCGCCTTTTCATCCTCAATTCGCTTCAACAGTCTTAGATTCCGCCACGTAAAATCCGGTCGGCGTTGAAAATCGTGCGACATATGACACCTCCGCCGATCAGGCGCTGACCATGCTTCCCAGCGATAACCCATTACCTTTGTCACTCCTTCACGAAATCAGCCCGGCAATTTACGCTGCTGAACGGGTGTGTCATTTTCGCTTTGCGGAGTCACAGAGTACGCTCCTGCAGAAAATATGCAGGCTACGTAGAAAAACGCAGTAATCATGTGTTATCGCCTGCTTTATAGACGTATTACAGCGACGTAGGGTCAATAAACTGGTGCCAACAAAAAACACGCTAAGTGGTCGCCATGAAAAACCTTTCCAAAACTGCACTGAATCACCTCGCCCGCCCAGATCTCCTGGAAACTCGCGCCTACATCAATGGAGAGTGGATTGATGCCGATAATCGCCTGGCTGTTACAGATCCGGCCACTGACGAAAAGATCGCAGAGGTCGCCCATTGTGATGTCATCTGGGTTGATCGCGCCATTGAAGCGGCCAGTGCCGCATTCCCTGCATGGCGCGATCTGCTACCAGTTCAGCGGGGCGTAATTCTCCGCAAATGGGCAGCATTGACTCGCGAGCATGCTCAGGATTTGGCAGTAATCATGACTGCCGAACAAGGCAAGCCTCTCGCAGAGTCCCTAGGAGAAATCTCCTACGGTGCGAATTTCCTTGAGTGGTTTGCGGCTGAAGGTGAGCGCTGCTATGGCGAGACAATCCCAAGTCACCTGGCAGGTAGTCAGCTACTAACAAAGTTGCAACCTATTGGCGTTACGGCTGCGATTACCCCTTGGAATTTCCCAAGCGCGATGATTACTCGTAAGGCAGGTGCAGCTCTCGCTGCTGGGTGCACGATGATTGTGAAGCCAGCACCTGAGACCCCTCTGTCAGCGCTCGCGTTGGCCAAGCTCGCGGAGGAGGCTGGTATTCCTCCTGGGGTATTCCAAGTTTTGACTGGCGACGCTATCGACCAATCTGCGCGCTTGCTGAAGCGTCCAGAAATCCGCGCTTTCAGCTTTACCGGTTCGACTCAAGTAGGAAAGCTTTTGCTAAAGCAGTCCGGTGACACGGTGAAAAAAGTGTCGCTAGAGCTGGGTGGTCACGCGCCTTTCATCGTATTTGATGACGCTTCGATTGAAGAGGCGGTTACTGGCTGCATCGGCGCCAAGTTCGCAACCTCGGGTCAGGATTGCCTAGGTGCCAATCGGATTTACGTTCAGCGCGGCCATTATGAAAAATTCATTGAGGCTTTCGCTGCTGCAACAGCCAATTTGAAGGTGGGACACGGGTTCGAAAAAGGTGTCGATATTGGCCCTATGACTCGCCTCTCAGTAGCGACCAAGTGCCGTGATCATATTGAAAATGCGGTCTCATTGGGTGCGCGCATTGTGGTTGGTAGCGCGGAAATAAACGGTAATTTCGTTACACCGACCGTACTGGCGGATGTCTCCGACGAGATGGATATCGCCTTTGAAGAAACATTCGGCCCGGTCGCAGCGATTCTTCCTTTTGATACGGAAGAAGAAGTGCTACGTCGCGCCAACAACACCGAGTTCGGTCTAGCTGCCTATGTATACACCAATGATCTGCGTCGCTCGCTGCGTATGTCGGATCGGTTGGAGTACGGAATGGTTGCGTTTAATACGCCTAAGTTTACAGGCGCACCAATCCCGTTTGGTGGCTGGAAACAATCCGGTCTTGGTCGAGAAGGTTCCAAGCATGGCATAGCCGAATACATGGAACTGAAATACGTCTGCTTTGGCAGCTTGTAAGAATTGAGGAAAAAAAATGAATAAGCAAGAACAAGATTTGATCTCGGCCCAGGATCGTAATTCCGTCCTGCACCCATTCACCAACCTGAAGGATTTCGCGAGCGGCAAGCTCGGCGACCCTACCATCATTGAAACTGGTAAAGGCATTCGTATCACCGATGCCACAGGTCGTGAATACATTGACGGGTTCGCCGGCCTGTACTGCATGAACGTTGGTTATGGTCGTACCGAGGTGGCGGATGCTATTTCTCGCCAGGCGCACAAGCTCGCCTATTACCATAGCTATGCAGCTCATACTACTGACGAGCTGGCACGACTCTCGGATCGCTTGGTGCGCATGGCACCAGGCAAAATGAGCAAGGTGTTTTACGGGCTCTCAGGTTCGGACGCTAACGAAACCCAAGCCAAGCTGGTCTGGTACTACAACAACCTCCGCGGGCTTCCAAAGAAGAAGAAGATTATCACTCGTGATCGTGGTTACCACGGTTGCTCGGTCGTATCGGGTTCGATGACCGGCATGAGCTTCTATCACGACTTCATGGACTTGCCTGTCACCGGCATTCTACGTACCGGCGTCCCGCATCACTATTGGGGGGCTGAAGCGGGTGAGACCGAAGAGCAGTTCTCCGCTCGCCGTGCCCAAGAGTTGGAAGAACTGATCCTGCGTGAAGATCCAGATACCATTGGCGCTTTCATTGCAGAGCCAGTGCTGGGCACCGGCGGCATTACTCCTCCTCCTGCAGGCTACTGGGCTGCTATTCAGCCAGTCCTGAAAAAGTACGACATTCTTCTGATCGCTGACGAAGTGATCACCGGTTTTGGTCGTACCGGAGCGATGTTCGGTTGCGATAAGTATGGCATCGAACCAGATCTTATTACGGTGGCTAAAGGCTTGACCTCGGCCTACGCACCTCTGTCCGCAGCTATCGTTGGTGAGAAGGTTTACAAGGTTATGGAAGAGGGAGCCGATCGTGTCGGCGCGTTCTCTCATGGTTACACCTATTCTGGCCATCCAATTGGCGTCGCCGCGGCGAATGCCGTGCTGGACATTGTTGAGCAGGAAGACATCCCTGGAAACGCCGCACGTGTGGGTGCGTACTTCCAGAATAATCTCAAGGAGGTATTTGGAGGCTTGCCAATCGTTGGTGAGGTTCGTGGCGTTGGCTTGATGGCGGCTCTGGAGTTTGTCGCGGATCCGACTACCAAGAAACGCTTTGATCCAGCATTGAAAGTTGGTGCACGAGTTTCTAAGGCCGCTCGCGATCTGAATCTGATTGCACGGGCTATGCCTCATGGCGAAATTCTGGGCTTCGCACCACCTCTCGTTACAACCGAAACAGAAGTAGATCAAATTATTGATCTTGCTCACCAAGCGGTACAGAAGGTCATCAAAGAGTTGACCGCTGAAGGCGCAATTCGCTGAGCTTTTGATTAAACCGTTTTACACTCTTGGCCGGAACCTCACCGGCCTTTTTTTATCGCGCTTTTAATAAGGATGGTTTGAGTTGTTGTGCGTGGAGGTGCTCATTTAATAATTTGACTTCGCCGTTTTAGTATAAGTCTTATAAAATTCAAAATGGTTTTTAGGTGTAAATATGAGTGATGTAAATAAATTCGGTAAGCACCATAGTTCTGATGCTGCCGAATCAGGCGAATTAAGCCGCGACCTCTCAAATAGGCATATCCAGTTTATTGCCTTGGGCGGTGCAATTGGTTCTGGACTGTTTATGGGGGCTGGAAAGACAATTAGTGTTTCCGGAACTTCCATTATCTTCACCTATATGATCATCGGCATCGTTCTGTTTTTTGTGATGCGCGCGATGGGTGAGCTATTACTTTCAAATTTGAAATACAAAAACTTTGCAGATTTTTGCTCTGATTACATTGGGCCTTGGGCCGGATTTTTTATCGGATGGTCATACTGGCTTACGTGGGTCGTAGCTGCGGTTGCAGATAGCGTCGTGATTGGCGGATACATTCAATATTGGTATCCTGATCTTCCAACATGGGGGCCAGCACTAATTGTACTCGCGGCATTGATGTTTTTGAATTTGCTTACAGTGAGGATATTCGGAGAGTTAGAATTTTGGTTTTCCCTAGTTAAGGTCGTGGCAGTTGTTAGCCTGATTGTAGTAGGCGGTGTACTTATTGCAATTTCTTATGTATCGCCTAACGGAGTCACGGCCTCGTTGTCTCATCTCGTCGACCCCGCAGCCACCTTGCCCTATGGTATGAGTGGGTTTTTTGCTGGGTTCCAAATTGCAATTTTTTCTTTCGCCGGCATAGAAATGATCGGTGCAACTGCAGCAGAGGCAAAGGATCCGCACAAAACCTTGCCGCGAGCGATTAATGCCGTTCCGATCAGAGTTATGGTGTTCTATGTATTGTCGCTGATATGCATCATTAGCGTTTCATCCTGGTTTGCAATTTCTGCAGACCAAAGCCCATTTGTTCAGCTATTTTTGGTGACAGGGCTACCAATGGCAGCAGGGATGATTAACCTTGTCGTAACTACGTCAGCAATTTCCTCTGCAAATAGCGGCATCTTCTGTACCAGTCGCACGTTGTTTGGCCTTTCTTCAGCCAAACAAGCCCCTAATATGTTTTCTACAGTTACTAGAAGAAAGGTGCCTGGTGCCAGTCTAATTTTTTCCTGTCTCTGTGTATCTCTGGGTACAGGCCTTCTGATATTCATTCCAAAAGTAATGACGGTATACACAATCGTCAGCACGATCGCATCAGTACTACTGATATTTATCTGGTCGCTGATTCTTGTTGCGTACTTGATTTACCGCAAAAGGAATCCTGAGTTACACAAGGCATCCAAGTTCAAGATGCCCTGGGGTGTCCCTTTGAGTATCTTCTCTCTAATTTTCTTTGCATGTATGATCGTCCTGCTCACGCTGGAGCCTGACACTCTCTTGGCACTGTATTTGATACCTATATGGGTAGTGTGGCTTGGGCTGGTCTACTTCTTGAAATATCGACACGTAGAGGTTAAGAGTTATAAGGCGGAAAGGGTAAGCTGAAGCCTGGATGCTCCTGGCAATTAATTTTCTGCGGCAATTGGTTAAGGTCAGTTGTCGCATTTTTACTTCCTGATAATGTTGTTGTAAAATTCAAGATTTTCCTCTTGCGTATATGATGCCCACCTTCCTCGTTCCATTTGCTATCTCCGATGTCGCCCTTCTTAACGTCTTCCTCTCACAGTTGTTTGCTGAGCAGCGTTATAGTCAATCTTTTACAGGTGTATAAAAAGTTGGATGCGTCCATTGGTGTGAGCATGAGAGCATATTTTAGTGCTAAGGGTTTTAAACGGTTTCGGAGGTGGAGTGGGAGAGCGGAAGTTAAAGTAAATAGTTAGTTTGATGGGTGTGGATTAATTGCCAGTGACTACTTTGCAGTGAAAATTATTGGAGTGACCTGTGGAGTTAAATTGGTTAAATTTAAAATGTTCTTAGCTTCCTGTTGTTGGTCTTTAGAGAGCCTTGAGAGCCTTCCGGAGCGTTCGCCTAGGGGAGGTTTGAACACATCCTAAAATATGCTGATATTCGACCCCATTACCTACCCGAGCCATTCGTGAGCCAGGTGAATTTTTCCGAATTCGAATACGTCGGAAGCGTAAGCGAACTGGCCGCGAGAGCTTCCTCGCCGAGATGGATCAAGTTGTGCCCTGGTACGCTGCGCTAAAGATAATGGAATCGTTTTACCCGACGGCAGGCAATGGTCGAAAACCTTACCGAACTGCTTCACGGCGAGGGAAACGCTGTCTACGCCGATGCGGGCGATACCAGTGTCGAGAAACGTAAATAGCATTAGAGCGCGAGGTGGTTTGGCGGCTAGGCGGTGTCGTTGCTCACCGCCTTGCGACTCGGCCCAGCACTGCTACGGTGAACTGCAGCGTGGAGTTCCCATGCCTTTGTTACTTCACGTCGGAGGGAGGCCACCTATGGATAACTGCAAGCAGGCAACAGTCCATAACGAATCCAGGGCGGATGAGCGCTTCCCCTGCCTGGAGTACCTCGACGATTTCCCCTACTACAACGGCAAGCCTGTTGGCCTTTCAGGCAAACAATGGCTGCTACTTATGCTTGGGGTGGTGGCCGGGTTCCTGGTGCTAATAGCGCCGTTGCCATTGTTCGCGGGAAAAATTGGGCAGTTCATTCCCGCAATCCTGTTCTTCGCCATCCCGCTGGCGACGCTGGCATGGGTCACTCCGCAACATTGGATGGCACTGTTGCGCAGGGTCACGGGCCGCGAGATCAAATGGATGGTACTGTTCGCGCTGCTCAATATCGTGGTCACGATGGCCATAGGCCTAGTGGTCATGAAGACCCTGGGCACGCACTCAAACCCGGTTTTCGCAGGGATGGCGACGCAAACACCAGTCGAGCACCTACTCTTCTTTCTCAAGACGCTGCCGCAGCTATTGGGCGAGGAGGTGCTGACGATCTTGCCATTTCTTGCACTGATGAAGTTCCTGATCACGCGGCTGCACTGGTCACGCAAGGGAGCGATCGTCGGCGCCTGGCTCTTGTCGGGCCTGCTCTTCGGCGCGGCGCACCTTCCAACCTATGATTGGAACATAGTGCAGGCGTTCGTCGTTATCGGCAGTGCGCGGCTGATCCTGCTGCTGCCCTACATCATGACGAAGAACATTTGGGTCTCCACCGGTGCCCATGTACTCAACGACTGGACGCTCTTCATCATCGCCCTGTTGGGCGCCATACCACCAGGGCACTAAGGCCAGGCTGAGTTGCGCGGTCGGAAATGCCAAGCGGTGTTGGTCTGCCGGCCGCGCGAGCAAGGGGCGCTCGGCTGCTACTCAGAGGTTGCCTTCAGACCCGGTATAACTTGCACCTTGGATCTTGCCACTGCCATTGGACAAACACGACCAAGGAGCGTCCGCGCCAGGTACTTTGATCGTCACGCCAATGCCCGCTTCGGCGGTCATGACGTCGGTCACCGAAAGCTTGCTGGCGGCCACACCGGTTTGCTTCGCTACCTCGGCCAGGCAGGCCTTCTCCGCCTTGTTGGTGGCAGATGTGCCACTGGTGCTACTGGCACTCGCAGCGCCCGATGTCGCTGGCTGGCAAACCCCGTTAGCCCCGCCTTTACCGGTATAGGATACGTCCCATGACTCATCTGGATTGCGCGTGAGGGAAATCGCCACGCCAGAGCCCCTGGCTTCATAGGCGTTGTCGTTGAATTTCTTCAGTTTGGCCTCCTTGCCATTGATGAACACCGGCCCGCCCTTATCCGCATGCACGGCGATATTGGTCGGGCAGTCGTAGTTGAGCTGCGGAATATCAGCACTGGCCACAGTGGCAAACAGCAAAGTAGTGGTTCCCAACAAAAACCTGTTCATATTCATGCGACGTTCTCTTTCCGTTGGAGAGTGGTCGGGCTTACTGCGCAAACATCATGGTCATGCGCCAGCGCACGCAAGGACGAAGCCAGGCGAAACGACGGATCTCTACCTCGACGACATGGCTTCGGCAGTATAGGCGTAGTGGGCAGCTTTAACGGCCAAACGCTCACGGCCGGATCTAATTGTCGGGTAGTCAGACGCGATTGCCCACATCCCCGGATATGTGAGTTTCCCAGCACACGGCTCAAACCTCTGCTAAGGCCCCATTGGGCACACAGTTAGGTGACTTCGCCGGACGGTTGCGATCAAGAGTCAGTTCGGTTACGTGAAAGCACGTTTTCGCGGACTGATCAAAAACAATGCTGAATTGACTACGCTGTTTGCTCTGTCAAATTTGTGGAGCTTGAAAACAGCTTAAGGGTATGGGGGAGTTGTGGGCGTAACACAAAGAATTGGGCTGAAAAGCCAACCAATGCGGAATGCGACTTTCCGGCTGGTGCGGAAGTTTATCGGAGCTTCCTTAGAGGGGGCGCCTCGCTATCAACGAAGAGCTTGGAGGTAGCAGGGCGTGGGATAAGAATTGTGGGCGAAATGCTAGTAGAGCTTTGTATTTTTTGAGCGCAGAGCGCGAGAAAAAACTGAGCAATGTGCTTAGCTATCGCCAAGAGCATTGCTCAGAGTCAATTAAAGAAAGCGATCTTTGATTCCATAGTAGACATAAGCAGCCCTGAGTGACGCTTCACGGAATGCTGGCAGTTCAAACTTTGGCAAAGGGTCTTTAAACAGAGTGATTTTTGGCTCTTCTGGCTTGCCCGCAATTCGACCCGCTACCAAGCGACCAAAATGTGAGGCTAAAGAAACGCCATTACCCATGTAGGCGATCGAATAATGAACTGTAGGATCGTCAGTCGTCCCCATGTGAGGATTCTTGTCTCGCGACAGACAGACCCATCCGCGCCAGAAATAATCGACCTTTACTGATGCCAAACTAGGGAACATATCCACCATACGCTGTGTTAACCACTCGTATGCTTTATGGTTTAAGTTCCCCTCGTCACGTATTCCTCCTCGCGCTCCAAAAAGTAGACGGCCATCCGGCAATAGGCGATAGTAAAACACAAGTTTTCGTGTGTCGCTTACCATCTGAGTGGTTCTGAGCCCTGCTTGTTGTTGCTCTGCCGGCGTCAAAGGGCGTGTTACAGCAATGTTAGAAATTGCTGGAAGTATTCTGCCCGAAAGCCATGGGTTCATTGCATCCAATGTGTAACCAGCAGTAGCGATCACTACCTGATCGGCTACCAAGACGCCTTTAGGTGTTCGCAAAATATGCTTGCCACCTTCTTTCGTCCAACTCAACACCGGGCTTTTATCATGGATGGTCGCACCATGCTCAATCGCTGCTCGAGCTATACCTCGAGCATACTTCAACGGGTTCAGTCCGAAGCCATCAGGGTAAAGCAGTGCTCCACATCCTTCGGATGAATTGATTAGCGTCCGCCGTAGTTCATCGCCACCGATGTACTCTGTATCGTATCCAAAGCCTTCCTTCAATAAGCGCTTCGTTTCTTTGAGATCTGCAATTCGAGATTTTTTATGAGCAATATTGATCCAGCCACTCTCAGACCGATCAACCTCAATATTGTTATCTCTAACAATTTCTTCAACAGTCTTAACTGCATCGAGTCCAACGTGGAAATGTTGCCGGGCTTCCTCTACATCAAGACGTGCCAATGTTTCTGCGTATTCATCTTTACCTACGCAAATCATGGAGAAACCGCCGTTTCGTCCACTTGCCCCCCATCCAACCTTATTAGCCTCAAGGACAGTGGCTTTTATTCCATGTTTCTTTGCAAGATGATATGCGCATGAGAGACCTGTGAAGCCGGCTCCAATAATTGCTACAGAGGTCTCTTGACGCGTCTCAAGCTCGCCAGAGGTATTAACTTCCTCACCCGCATTGGCCGCCCAATAAGAGGGAGCATGGGGTAGGCCTGGCATATCCAACCGGAGTACCCGACCTACGTTTGTGTCAGGTTCTGCGTCGAATCCCAAATTTTTTGAGTATTTCCCTAGAAGTGGAGAAGCTCCGCTGTGTTGATTTGTCTTGCTCATGATTTAACCTTGCGATAGGCATCTTTCAAAGTGATGTGCCCATCGGCGACTACAAATACATCGATCCCGAGCACGTTAACTGGAGAACCGTTCGCGTCGTTACCGCCAACATGCCATGTTACGGTCGCCCCACCGTCAAAAGGATAGATATCAAGGACTTTCAGTACGGTGCTGCCGGCGGCACTAAACATAGTCTTGACGGCTGGGCCGATTTCTTGACGGCCGTTATAGGTTTTGCCTGGTTCATCACCTTGGGAACCTTTGTAAACCGCATTCTCAGCGAAAATCTCAAGCACAGTCTCAAGGTCTTGGGTCGCCCAGGCATCAAGGAATCGCTTGATGACTGTTACTGAATTCGATTCAACTGGTGCGTTTGCGATGGTCATGTATACATACCTTTTTATATGGAGTGATAAAAGTGACGGTAAGCGCCATTTTAAACCTTAGTTTTGAATGAAAACGTCATATTTATCGTGAAAACCGACGTATACAGTTCAAAATAACTAATTAATTGACGTTTGGCGTCATCGTATTTAATGTTAACTAGAGTTGAGTGTCGTGTGACTGATCGGAGGCTTAAAAATGGTAGATATGATTCTTGATAGAGGTGATCGGCGAATCCTCTCTTTGTTGCAGCGAGACTGTCTTGTACCGGCAGAACTGATCGCAGAAAAGACAGGTATGTCTGCATCATCAGTTTTACGGCGAATACGAAAAATGCGAGAGGAGGGAGTGATACAGGGGCAGGTAACTGTCGTTGATGCAAAAAAAGTAGGTGTCCCGTTAACCTTCGTGACGGCTCTTGAAATTGAAAGAGAGCGTAAGGACTTACTGTCTCAGCTTAGAAAATGGCTGGATAGGGAGGACTCTGTGCAGCAGGCAATTTATACCACCGGCTCTGCGGATGTTTATTTGATCATCTTAGCAAGGGATGTTGAGTCTTATGATGCTATAACCCAACGCTTGGTGGAGGAAAATCCAAATATTCGTCGTCTAACGACGAGCGTTGCCCTACAGACATACAAGCGAGGAATATTCGTTCCAACAGAAGATGAGAGTTTTTGAAGACATTTTTTGCCCAGCGTCATGAAAGGCCTCCAGTATCTTGCTTTCTTAAGGCGAGATAGTGGAAGCCGATTAATACCGATGGTTGAAGCAAAAAGCTACCGAGTTTGTATATCGGCAGTAACCAGAGATAAGTGATTCTTCTGGGTTTGTAGTATGTAATTTATTGAAAATATTATATACAGCGAATATCTTCATTAAACCATTTTCTTGAGATTTTTTCGTAAGTGCCATCAGACTGAAGATCTTTTATAATTTTGTCGTATGCTGATGCTAGCTCGTTATTATCATTTTTGGTGGCTGAGGCAACAGTCGCAGTAGTAACAAAATCCCCAATATTCATTCCTTGATCGGGTTGTGTTTCTATAGCTAGTTTTGCGACAAATTTGTCAGAAAGCCATGCATCAGCGCGACCAGATACCATTGCATTGCGGGCGTCGCTGTCAGAAGCAAAATTGCGAATTTGCTTGATGCCTGGAATATCGCTCGCTTTTTGAAAGAAAATTGACCCTGTCTGAACGGCAACAGTCTTGCCATTAAGATCTGAAACCGTCTTGACGTCAGATTTCTTACTAACGATGACTCCGCCCGTACAATAAAGGGGAGTAGTAAAGTGGACTGATTTTGCTCGCTCGGGTGTGACTGTGAATGACGCTATGACAATGTCAAAACGGTCTTGATTCAGGCCAGCGAGTAAAGAGTCAAAAGACATTGGCTTCCATTCGGGAGTTACGCCTAGACGTCGTGCGACTTCATTTCCGATGTCGATTTCAAATCCACTGAGTTGTCCTTTATCGAAGTACTGGAACGGTGGAAAAGTACCATCGGTACCTATGACAATTTTACCTGAAGCCTGAATTTCTTCTAGAGTCTTTGCTTGGGCCGGGGCGATCATGAGCGAAGCTATGAGTCCCACGGCGCTGAAGAATAGTGATTTTTTTTCATCTTTAAAACTCCCGCTTATATTAATTGTTTAAGGCAGTGTTTGGCGATGAGGCCGGATTTTGGTTTTTATTATTTGTAAGGTTGCTGCTGCAATCCTCAGCTTCGACTATATAGACCAGATTTAGAATCTGTTCGAATACATTACTGGCGTGAAATTATTATTGCATTCATATTTATCGATTTTAAGCAGTTTTTATGCGTATTTTCGTATTTATAGACGGGAGGCGTAGGTGATTATGGAGTATTTATTGAATTTGTTGATCATGTTCTTATTATTCACTCATAGGTTTTCAAATGGCAGATTCAATTCGTAATAATCCAATAGTCGCCACTGTCGATTTCGAGCGTAATGGTGTGCAGCATGGCTATTTAAAGCTGCCATATTCACGCAACAACTCCGCTTGGGGAGCAGTGATGATCCCCATCACCGTGGTGAAAAATGGCGAGGGGCCTACAGCATTACTCACTGGCGGCAATCATGGCGACGAATATGAGGGGCCGGTAGCCCTGAGCAAATTGGCACTGACGTTGGTTGCATGTGATATCCAGGGCCGAGTGATTATTGTACCGTTTATGAACACTCCAGCTTTTCACGCAGGGACGCGAGTTTCGCCAATCGACGCAGGTAACCTCAATCGTAGTTTTCCTGGCCGCCCCGACGGCACGGTTACAGAGAAGATTGCAGATTATTTTCAGCGCACGTTGCTTCCAATGGCTGATCTGGTTTTGGACATTCATTCTGGTGGTAAGACGTTGGATTTTGTTCCGTTTGCAGCCTGCCATGTCATCTCTGACAAAGCTACTCAATCGAAAGCTGAGGCTGCAATGCTGGCTTTTGGAGCCCCTTACGCCATGCGTATGTTAGAACTGGATTCAGTAGGTATGTATGACTCGGCAGCCGAGGAGATGGGAAAGACTTTTGTGGCGACTGAATTGGGTGGCGGGGGGTCTAGCAGCGCGCGAACAGTAGCCATTGCTGATCGCGGTATCCGCAATCTGCTGATTCATGCCCGAATCCTAGCTGGTGAAGTGCAATGCAACGAATCGGTTTTACTCGATATGCCTAACGACGACTGCTTTGTGACATGTGAGGACAGCGGGTTACTGGAAATGTGTCGCGATCTTGGGGAAGAGGTCTCTCGCGGAGATTTGCTGGCGCGCGTTCACAATGTGCATCGTACAGGTGTTACTCCGATCGAATACCGTGCCAAGCGCTCTGGATTGTTAGTTGCAAGGCATTTTCCTGGCTTGGTTCAGTGTGGGGATACCTTGGTTGTGGTTGCTGATGTTCTTGCTTAGTAAATGAGGCGTTTCCGATAAGGATTCGCCTCTTTCTGGGATTGAGCTAGTTCAGTCAAACTCTGAAGCCACCAACAAGCTGCTTGAGGATCGCCGCTTGCTCCTCAAGCTCCGCGCATGCAGCGAGTGTTAGCTGCAGGTTTTTCACTCCCTGCTGGTTTAGAGTGTTAATTTGTGTGATGTCGATATGTATAGAGTCAACCACCGCAGATTGCTCCTCCGTCGCGGCAGCAACAGAATGGCTCATCTCATCAATCTCGTTCATTCTCAATGCCACGTTCGCCAGCTGTTCACCGGCCATGTTAGCAATGCTAACCGTCTGTTCAGTCTCAACTTGGCTATCGCTCATTAATAGTGCGGCTTGGGTTGCACCCACTTGCAGTCCTTCTATGAGCCCTTGAACCTGCTGGGCTGACTCTTGCGTTCTGTAAGCAAGATTTCGTACTTCGTCCGCAACAACTGCAAATCCGCGTCCGGCTTCTCCTGCTCTGGCTGCTTCAATAGCTGCGTTCAGAGCGAGCAAATTCGTTTGCTGAGAAATACCGGTGATTACCTCCAAAATTTGCCCAATGTTGATGCTTTGACGGTTTAGGCTATGTATCTCAGAGTGAGCGTCACCGATCCTTGTGGACAGGTTGTTAATTGAACTAATTGTTTGCTGAACCACATTGTGGCTTGTTCCCGCTAGGGATCTGGCGTTGCTTAAGTGCTCAGACGTAAACGCTGCATTTCGTGAAATCTCCAAAGCGGCAGCGCCCAGCTCCGTAATAGCTGTCGCAACGCTATTGGTTCGATGTGCCTGGTCATCTGAACTCGTCATTGAGGCATTGGATGCGTCTGTAACCTGTCGAGCTACTACGCTCAGCTGATAAGTGGCCCCAGATACTCGCTGAATTGACACATGAATCCGATCGACAAATTGATTAAATGACCTAGCTAACTCACCGAATTCATCCTGTCCTCCGGGCTCCAATCGTTTGGTCAAGTCACCTTCACCCGCAGCAATATCTTGCATAGCCACATTCATTACTCGTATAGGCCGCATTAGTACGTTAATAAGTAAGCCCAGGAGTATGATGGCAGTGATGATGGCGATTAACGTTACAATGGTTGCCGTTTTTCTGAACTGTCCCAGAGACGCATAAGCCTTGTCTTTGTCAATTGATATTCCTATGTACCATTGAACGGATGGAAGTCCGGAGATAGGCGTGAAGCTGATCAGTTGTGGTGTTCCGTTATAAAGTGTCTCATGCGTGGTCGTCGAAATTTCTGGTGTTTCGACGGGAAATATTTCTTTGATTGTTTTACCAATAAACTCCTCGTTAGGATGAACCAAAATTTTTCCATTGGAGTCTATAAGAAATGCCAAGCCTTTGTTGTCAAAATTTAAAGTGTTAATTTTTTTGACTATTGTATCAAGACTTAAGTCGCCGCCGACTACTCCCCGTGTTGATCCGTCGTGTTGAAGCAAGGGAATAGCAATTGTGATTACCAGTTTTCCGATGCTCGCGTCAACGTAGGGCTCTGTTAGTATTGTTTGCCCAGACTGTATGGCACTTAGGTACCAAGGACGTTTCCTAGGATCGAATTCAGTCCCCATATCTTCCCACGGCTCTTGATCGAATTTTCCGTTGTGATCACCCATATATGTGTAAAGAAAATTTGATTGGAGCGATTTTCGCTTCAACTTTTCTCTAATTTCGCTTTCGCTCTGCGTAAGTGTAATTTCTTCCGCAAGACTTTCCGTACGGAGAATTTTGCCAGATAGCCAGTCTTGGACTCCTTTGGCTGTACTGACTCCAATCTCTTGCATGTAACTATCCAAATTTCTTCCGATAGAAATTCGTTGTTGATTGTCGTTGTAGAGCGAAAATACAGAAAAAGCGCTCGCGATTATTAGCGCAGCTGTTCCCAATATTTTGTTGGCTATATTCATTTTTATTCGTGCCGTGCTGTGGGAGGGTTGAAATGTGATGATAATTCCAGGCGTTCTACAGTTGTTAGCTGGTACAAAATACTCGTCAGTTTAAAAGCTAATAGTTTAATAAATAATGCGTTTGGACTAATTACGTTGCAGCTTTTATGCGCGAATTTATTAAATAAGTATTAATTCTGCTTGGGAGTGGACTAAGGCTATCCGAATGTCACATGCATCAATTTCGTAGCGTGCCAAACCATTCTCGCGGCCACGCCGTGCTCGGTCGTGCTCATGAGCATCGCCTTTACAGAAGGTCTCTGCCTGAATCCTTCCCCCGCAAAACATGCTGAGAATTCCGCCGACAGGCGGCTGTAACGAACGTTACAAAACGTATTGCCGTTTAAGAAAATGAATGGTAGTGTTCCGATCGTTACAGAAAAAAGACATTTCATAGAAGATGGAACGAAAATAACAGCTACACACGCAATGCTTCACTGCCGGGACAAACAAGAATAATTCTCAATATTTTAACGAGGAAAGCGTGGATCGAGCATGGCTATGCTTACCTGTACCTCGGAGGAAATCGCAATGAAACAAGGCACCAAGACTCCTGGACTCGTACATTTCGTCACCCAGGACTACTCCGGCATCACCCGTGGTCGCGGGTTCCCGCAGCAAAGATTGGAAGGTTATCTGCGTAAGGGAGTGTGCTGGACGCCTGCAAATCTCGGCATCAATATGTTTGGATCCATCGTTGAAAATGAGTGGGGCGCGCAAGGCGATATCCTAATGATGCCTGACCCGGCTACTAAGGTTTTCGTCGACAATGGAACAGCAGTTACACCGTTACACTACTACCATTGCGACTTTTTGAATCTTGATGGTTCTCCTTGGGACGCATGCCCGCGTAATTTCCTAAAACGGCAAATCCAAACCCTTGCTGCAATGGGAATCAAGGTAATCGCCGCGTTCGAGCATGAGTTCATGCTGACGGACATTGCGAATCCCGCTCCACCGTTTTCACTCGAAGCTTCTCGTACAGAGGAGTTTCTTTGCAGTGAAATTGTCGATGCACTGCAGCAAGCCGGTGTAGACCCTGAAATGTGCTTACCTGAGTACGCTCAACGCCAATTCGAGGTTACCTGTAGTCCAGTCGAAGCACTTCAAGCCGCTGATCGTGCAATCAACGTTCGAGAAGTAGTGAGGGAGATTTGCCGACAAAATGGTCGTAAGGTTTCCTTCTCGCCAATGGTGACCGGGAACTCTGGTACGAACGGCGTCCATGTGCATGTTTCTCTTTGGAGCACCGCTGGCGAACCACTGACATACGATCCGACTCGACCTGGTCAACTTTCCGAGGTGGCTAGTCAGTTCACGACCGGCATGCTTGAACATATGGCCGCTCTGACCGCACTCACGGCGCCAGGTGTTGTTTCATACCAGCGACTACGCCCAAATAGCTGGAGCGCTGCATATGCCTGCATTGGTCAACAGAATCGCGAAGCCTCTCTGCGCATTGCGCCTCTCAGTAATGTGAATGCTGATGCTGCAGCAAAGCAAGCAAACATCGAATTCCGCGCCGCTGATGCGTTGTCTTCTCCTTATCTCGTGTTGGGGGCACTGCTCGCCGCAGGTATCGATGGTATTCAGCGCTCCATGGTTATGCCCGAGTTGGTCGCAGTTAATCCTTGCCTGATTCCTAAGGATGAGCACTCACGGCACGGCCTGAAAGCACTACCTGGTTCCCTCGGTGATGCATTGAAGGAATTGGAGAATGACGCCTATTTGAAGGCGGCAATGGGCACCTCGTTGCTCAGTTGCTACCGGGCAGTTAAGCAGAGCGAAATACATGAAGCTTCTGAAAAGGACGATTTTGCCATTCGGGACATGTACTCGGCCGTTTACTAAGGAAGATTTTAGCTAGTTAAGGTCAATAATTCTTGCTGTCCCACACGAAGATCGTGAGGCAATAAAATGAAAAATAATACCGGGAATGTAGAGCTTAAACGAAGTCTGAAACTACGCGACTTAGTAGTATACGGAATGGTTTTCATGATTCCTATTGCACCAATGGCAATCTACGGATATATCGTAAGCGATTCCAAAGGGATGGCTACGCTAGCCTATCTGATTGGCATGATTGCGATGCTTTTCACGGCTCTAAGTTATGCTCGCATGTCTGAAGCTTGCCCCAAAGCTGGATCGGTTTATGCGTACGCAAGCCATGCTATCGGCCCGAGGATTGGGTTTATGGTTGGCTGGATTGTGTTGCTCGATTATATTTTGATTCCCGCGTTGTGCTACGTCGTTGCGGCCATTGCTTTAGAAGGGGTTACTGCCATATCCAAGTGGATCTGGCTCGTAGCTTTCATTGCGTTCAACACAGCGATCAATATCCGTGGTATTCAACTTACAGCGAGAGTTAACAATGTTTTCGCAATTGTTCTGGTCGCCGTATTGATCTGGTTTGTTACTGCGGGTCTATATATGGTGTTCAGCGGTTCGCTCGGACATCCATCTACACTCCCCCTGTATAACCCAGAGACATTTAGCCCTTCGCTTGTAATGAGTGCCGTATCGATTGCTGCGCTTAGCTTTTTGGGATTCGATGCCATCAGTACACTGGCAGAAGAAAGCTCAGGAAATGCCAAAGATGTGGGGCGCGCAACTGTCATCGTGCTTTTCTTGATGGGGGGACTATTTATCCTTCAGACCTGGGTTGCTGGCATGGCCTGGCCTGACTTTGGTTCGTTGGGTGCGGATAAGGATAATGCTTTCTACCTTATCGCGAACGCTGTTGGCGGCCCTTTGCTGAAGACTGCCTGTGCTGTTGCCACCGCAGTTTCCTGGGGGTTTAGCTGCGCACTGGTTGCTCAAACTGCGATTTCCCGAATTTTGCTAAATATGGCGCGTGACGGCAAGCTCCCTTCGGCCTTGGCACGTCTTCATCCTCGCTATCAGACTCCGTTCATCAGTACCCTGTTTGTTGGGGCAGTTTCTCTGGTGGTCAGCGTTTGCTTCATCAGCGACGTTAGTGCTCTTACGTCCTTGGTCAACTTTGGGGCGCTAACAGCATTTTTCGTCCTGCACCTGTGTGTCTTGAATCAGTTCATGGTTCGAACTCCAAGTCGTCGTTGGTTTAAGGACGGCGTGGTACCAGTATTAGGCCTGCTCATTATTGGCTACATCTGGTTCAGTTTGGATACACACGCAAAAAGCATGGGGCTTGTTTGGGTGGTGGTTGGCGTTATATATCTCTGTATCCTCGGGCGCAGAGCCAGAACGTTACAATTCACTTAACCTGAAGAAAGACATTTTTTATCGGCGCCCTTTAGGGAGGGCGCTTGGAGTGGTAATCATGGAACAACATCATCATCCCGTGCAGGGATTATCACTAGGTACCTTTCGTGAGGTCGTTAGCTTCCATTTCAAAGGGCAGGCAGCGTGCGGGCCAAAGGTTTACATTCAGGCAGGATTGCATGCAAGCGAGCTCCCTGGGCTGCTTGTTGCGCATTACCTTCGGGAAAAGCTTCTGAAAGAAGAGGAAAATGGAAGCCTCGTTGGAGAGGTCTTATTAATCCCAGTTTCAAATCCGGTTGGTTTGGATCAAACGCTGCTGACATACCAAATGGGGCGTTTCGACCTGGCTAGTGGGGAAAATTTTAACCGGCATTTTCCCTCCTTAGTCGAAGAGGTTGCGCTCAAGGTCGAGTGTGAGCTTACAAATACAGCTCAAGAAAATGTGAAAATTGTTCGTCGAGTACTATCTGATCTCATCTCAAAGAGAGAGACAGTTCGAGCGGTTGACTCGTTACGTAATACGTTGCTACAGCTATCTTGTGATGCAGATATTACCCTGGATTTGCATTGCGATTGTGAATCTGTTCTTCATCTATATACGCATCCGAGTTCGATTGATGACGTAATGCCACTCGCAGCATTGTTGGGCGCACAAGCAACCCTCTATGCATTGGAGCAGGGAAATAATTGTTTTGACGAGGTCGCTGCTAGTTTTTGGGCGAAGCTGCAGTTACGGCTTCCAAGGTTTCCCATACCTGTTCCTACGATAAGTGTAGCCATTGAACTGCGTGGACAACTAGACGTGTCCCACCTGCTCGCGGAACAAGATGCAGAGAGAATCCTCGATTTCTTGAGGGTGCGCAAAGTACTGAGTAGCCCACTGTCAATTGAAATGCCAAAAGCAAGCCACGAGCCTACTCCATTGGACGGTACCGAGGTATTGGTCGCACAGAAGCCAGGTGTAATCGTGTATCTCCAGAGTTGCGGGGTCTATCTGAAGCCAGGGGATCCGGTGGTTGATGTCGTCGACCCCATCTCAGGACAAACTACGCGGTACTGCTCTGGAGTAGAGGGTGTTCTATTTGCGAGACAAAACCGGCGCTATGCCATGCCAGGAATGGATTTAGCCTACATCGCCGGCAACAGCCCTTTAGGTCGTGGATCGCTGCTTTCAGCTTAAACCGTAGGAACGAACAGCACTTTTGTTGAGGATAAATTACGTGAAGAAGATCGAATTTAACGGTATTTCTCGGGATAGCCAAGTCAATCCAAAGCGTACCGCTTTACTGGTAGTAGACGTGCAAAATGCGGAGGTATCGAGTTACGTTCAAGAGAAGCAGCCGGCTTACTACCAGGCAGTTATGGGGCGCGTTGTTCCAAACATTCAATTGTTGATAAGTGCTGCCAGGAAATCTGGTACTGAGGTGATCTACACCACAATTGAAAGCCTCACCCGGGATGGGAGAGATCGATCGTTGGATCACAAGCTATCGGGCCTCCTTGTCCCTAAAGGATCTTGGGAGGCGAAGGTCATCGATCAGGTCGCACCTGGAGATGATGATATCGTGCTGCCCAAAACCTCGTCAGGGGTGTTCAACTCGACAAATCTTGATTACGTGCTTCGTAATTTGGGCGTCGAAGCTGTCATCGTAGTAGGCATGTTGACTGATCAATGTGTTGATATGGCCGTCCGTGATGGAGCTGATCGAGGGTATTTCATGGTATGTGTCCCTGATGCCTGTGCAACCTATTCTGAGGCCAGGCACAACGCGGCGTTGGCTGCTTTTGGGGGATACTGCAGGACTACGAACACCCAAGAGATGATCGCAGAGCTCAATCGTCCGCTCTGACAGGTTGGTCGTAACGAAGCCTCGGATCTCACCGAGGCTTTTTTGTAGATCCTAGGACGTCGCGGTCTTTCTACCCCCCGAGACTCCTGTGACGTGCGACATCCGATAGCTCCCCTTTCTTCAGTCATGCGCGCCTCTTCCGCTATAGAGTGGCTTCGAGGGCGCGTGTAATAATCGTTACGGAAATCCTTAAAATCAGAAATTGTGCAATAATCGCTTCACTTACCTATTCTTGAAAAAGCCATGACAGCAAGCCGTTCGATTAAAAAGCTCATTCAGGACGCGAACCCAACGTTCACACCAAGTGAACGTAAACTGGTGCGATTTCTCAACTCTGCAACGCCGGTGATTGCTCTGGGATCAGTGCACCAGCTGGCCGAAAGGGTAAGTGTCAGTGCTCCAACGGTCATGAGATTTGCGGTGAAACTCGGTTTTTCTGGCTACGCCGACTTCCAACAGGCGTGGGTCAATGAACTAGAGTCGATGCTCACCTCTCCTTTAACTCTGATTGATCATGGCGCCCCCCCTTCAGAAAACCTTTTCGGTCGAGAGCTGGGGAAAATGGTGGAGCAGGCAATAGATGAGGTCGCTGGAGAAGGAGGGCTCTTAGATGTCCTTCTTGATTCAAAACGACGAATTTATCTCAGGGGCGGACGGTTTAGTCAGCCGCTCGCTGAATACTTCTATGCGCATTTACGAGAGATCCGAGGTAATGCCGAGATCTTGGGTAGAAGCGCTTCCCACGATATCGACCTCACCCTCGATTTGTCCAAGAAAGATGTGGTGATCGTTTTCGACTATCGGCGGTACCAGGCAGATACGGTTCATATAGCCAAGCGCGCGTCGGAGCAGGGTGCAACGGTTGTGCTTTTTACAGATCGCTGGCAGTCCACTGCCGCTGAGTTTTCACGATATGTGGTTGTTAGCGATATCGCATCTGGATCTGCGTATGACTCTCTAGTACCTGCCATGGCCCAAGTGGAGTTCTTGGCAATGGAGATGGTTAATCGTTTAGGCGATAGCGCCACTGATAGGCTGAGACGCTTGGAAGCGGTAAGGGTGGGCCAGACACCTGCAATTGACCGTGACAAAAGTGATCTTAACTGAACTCTGCTTGTTCAAACCTTCATCCTCACGAAGTCACCTTGGAAGACTGTCATAGTCATGATTTGTCGGTACGAATATCCCTTTCTTGAAGGTTTGCAGAGTGACATTTGTGGTTACGCGACGAATAATAGGATTCGCAGCCACTAGACGTTGGGTAACGTCATTGTAAGACTCTACGTTAGCTGCCACGACGATTAAATATAAGTCTGCTGACCCTGTCGTATAGAACGCTTGTTGAACTGAAATCTCATGAGTGAGCCAGTATTGTAGCTTTGCTAATTGTTCTTTCTGTTCCTTTACTATCTCAAGAACGGTAACAAACGTTAGATGTACGCCAAGTTTGTTTGTATCCACAACAGCCACTTGGCCACGAATCACTCCGTCACCTCGTAGTTTCTTTACACGCCTCAGCACTGACGAAGCAGACAGACCTATTTTTTCTGCGATTGTCTCCGCCGGGAGCAAACAGTCGCGCTGTAGGAGCGATAATATGCGGCAATCTGCTTTGTCAAGTATTGAGTCTGTCATGAGTTACACCAATTTATATAAACATTTGGCCGGAGTGTGATGAGTTGAAGACGATGGTCGATGAGTTCTTTATTAGAGGGGCCTTGCAAAAAAAATGCATTGGGCGGGTGACCAAACCGTACCCAATGCAAAACGACCTAACACGGTAAAGCCATTTCCAATGGAATGAAGTATTCCGTAGTCTCTTCGATCAGGGGGTGATCAAAAAATCTTGATATTATTATAGGTTATCATTTTTGTCTGTTTTGCGCGTTAATTGGAATTTGTGCGCCGGAATTATGCGTGTCTATCGAGCATGAAACATAAAAGCTGCGATAGTTTTTTTTGATATTCGAACTAGGCGACTTTGGTGTGAGTGACGATAAAAAAATCCCTGCAAAAGCCTTTGCCGGGCTTTGGCAGGGATATTGCCCTCACTGAAGGTCTTGGGGCGTATTAATCCGCCTTCAGTATGCGAGGGTTTGAATTACCCCACACAGTGTATAGGTCGGCGAGTAGAGCGCCGTTAAAGTCCTCAAGTTCAGCCTGAGTGATCTCGACCGATCCTTGTTTTCCGAAAAGTACTACTTCGTCTCCTGGTCTCACCCCGCCTTTAATATCGGTGACATCGACCATCAGAGTGTTCATAGAAACCTTCCCAACGGTTGGAACACGTTGGCCGTTAATCAGTACGTATGCCTTGTTAGTGAAGGCGCGTCGATATCCGTCAGAGTATCCGACCGGGACGTTCGCTAACACAGAATCCCGTTTTAACGTGTAGGTTCGATCATAGCCAACAGTGTTTCCGGCGGGATACTTATTGATCGACGCTACGTTAGCTTTGAAAGACATTACACGTTTGAATTCTTCACTGTGCTCTACGGGATCACCATAAATCAGGTTTCCAGGTCGTACCATGTCAAGCCAGGCTTCGGGTACGTTCTGTATTGCAAATGATGCAGCGGAATGTAGAGTGATTTTGGAGCGATCCAGCTTGGCATTGTCGATTAGCCATTGTGATTCCTGTTTAAACGTATTCAAACCTATGAGCACATCCTCACGATCTTCAACAGCGTAGTGCGTCATAATTCCGACTACTTCGATGCCCTTTTGCTTCACCATTTCTAAAGACGCTTTTTTTCCCTCATCAGTGTGCATTTCCAACCCGTTACGGCTCATGCCAGAGGAATTCAGCGCAATGTGTACACGCAATATCTTTCCATGTTTTACTGCGATTTCGGCTGCTTTTTGAGTGAATTCCAGTCCCCCAACAAGTTCTTCAACATCATAGTTTAAGGCATTCTCAACTTCTGCCAGTGTTGCTGTACGAACACGCATCAGTCGCCCAGTAAATCCTTTCTCGCGCACCACACGCGCCTCTTCATTGCTTGCTACGGCAATGCAAGGCACATTCATAGCAATTACTGAAGGTACAAGAAGGGCAATGCCGTGACCATACGCGTCTGCTTTCATCACTGCGCAGATCTTGCTCTTGCCTTGCAGCTTATTTTGAAGAGTTCGAATGTTATTTTCGAATGCCACTTTGTCGATTTCAACCCACGAATTCGTGGCTCGGATCTGCTCAGCGGGTGTAAGGCTTGAAGCATCTGCTGAAAGCAGTGGTGCGGCGTGCACTTCACCAATAAATATAGTTGCGACTGCAATAGAGAGGAGAGAGCGAGAAAATGCATTCATAGTGTATTGTCCTTTTTTATTCGTTTTTTGTTATAGTGGATCAAGTTACTGCATTTTTACTGGCGGATTCCGAGCGAGATAGGGGCGCTTTATTAGTATTTATTTAGTTTGGAGTATTTCTGTGTTGCTCTTTTTGTAGGGGCTGTTATTGGCTATTTTTGTGGTTTCTAATTTTGCTAATTTAATTAAGTCGCACAACATTTTAAATGTTGTGCGACCTGCATTCAAATTCCCGGTTGTAGAACTCGACCGAGAAAAGCTTTAACTCTAGGGTTGTTACTTTCGCCAAAAAACTGTGAAGGTGGTAGGTCTTCTGCTATTTCGCCTTGATCGAAGAAAATCACTCGATCCGCCACCTGGCTGGCGAAACCCATTTCATGAGTCACAATGAGCATCGTAATGCCCGTTGCGGCTAGCCGTTTCATTACATCGAGTACTTCGTTCACCATTTCAGGATCAAGGGCGGATGTAGGCTCGTCAAAAAGAAGAATTCGAGGTTCCATCGCTAGAGCACGCGCGATTGCGACCCGCTGTTGCTGTCCGCCTGATAAAGCGTGTGGATATTTATGGCCATGTTCGGACATTCCCACTTTAAGCAAAAGGTCAGTAGCGAGTGAAACTGCCTTTGCTCGAGATAATCCTCGGACTTTCATAGGTGCCAAGCAAAGGTTATCAAGAACACTCAAGTGAGGGAAAAGATTGAATGATTGAAAAACCATTCCGACTTCGCGGCGCAGAGCTGCCAAGTTAGATGCTTTATCAGATACCTCAACACCATCAATTACGATGGAGCCTTCTTCATGCTTTTCCAGTCGGTTGAGAAGTCGAAGAAAGGTAGATTTACCTGAGCCGGAAGCTCCCAGAATTGCGATGACTTCGCCCGCCTTAACTTCCACGTTCACACGTTTTAGTACACACGTCGTGCCATAGCTTTTCTTGACGCCAGAAACATTAATCAATGTCGCTGCAGTATTGTTTCCCATAATCACCTCCTTTCTACGCTTAGGTAGCGCTCAAGTGCATTTGTAACCTGGGTCAGTCCGGTCGTAAGCGTAAGATAGATAATGGCGGACGTGATAAGCACGGGTACAGGTTCGAATGTAGCTGACTGAATGCGACTGGCGGCATTTGATAGCTCGACAACACCAATTGCGTAAGCCAGTGACGAGTCTTTCAGCAGCGATACACCGTTATTCACAAGTGGAGGCAAGCAAATTCTAAGCGCCTGAGGCATTACAACGTTTGTGAAAATAGTGAAACGCGAAAGGCCAAGAGCATGGGCAGCCTCTATTTGACCTTTCGGAACTGATAGCAAACCGGAGCGAATAGCTTCCGCATTGTAAGCGCCAATGTTGAAGGCCAATGCCACCACGGCAGAGGTAAAGTCATTGAACTCCAAGAAGGGAAGGAGCACGGGCAGAGCGAAAAACACGAACAGGATTTGTAGGAGTAAAGGTGTTCCACGAGCAACCCATACGTAGAATGAGCAGACCCAGCGGAATGGAGCAAAGCTTGATGCATTTCCCAAGGCGATCACAGTGCCTACGACTACACCTACAGCGCCCGCCGTGAGGGTGAGCTTCACAGTTACCCATACAGCTTCTGCCAATTCTTTGGCGTTTGGGGATATCGGATTCGGAAAAAGCTTGAGTATTGCCTCCATTGCGAAAAGCACTACAATCGTAATGAAAATGGCGGTTAAGCCCTTAAGCAAAGATTTATTCAGCTTGAACCCCTTGCTCGGTGGGACACAAACTTTTGCGCTTGTAGACATGATGCGACCTCGAAAACTAATAAACCTACACTTGCATGCTATTAAAAGTTAGATACAACGAATATCTTCGTTGAACCACTTCTTAGAGATTTTTTCGTAGGTGCCATCGGATTGCATATCGGCAAGCGCTTTGTCGTATGCTGCGGCCAGCCCATCATTGCCATTTTTAACTGCGGAAGCGATTTTTTCAGAAAACAAAAAATCCCCGATTGCCATTCCGCGCGTCGGTTGTTTATCAATAGAGAGTTTGGCTACAAATTTATCAGTGATCCAGGCGTCAGCACGTCCCGATACCATTGCGTTGCGAGCATCACTGTCTGAAGCAAAATTTCGAACCTGCTTCACACCAGGGATAGTGGCCGCTTTCTGGAAGTAAGTTGAACCGGTTTGTGCGGCTACTACCTTACCACTCAGATCAACAGCAGTTTTGATTTCAGGCTTGTTGCTTACAACGACTCCACCGCTGCAGTATAGTGGGGACGTGAAGTGAACCGCTTTCGCTCGTTCATCGGTGACGGTAAACGAGGCAATAACAATGTCCCAGCGATCTTGTGAAAGACCTGCGAGTAGGGAGTCAAAGGACATCGGTTTCCATTCAGCTGTTACGCCTAAACGTCGTGCAACTTCATTCCCAACATCGATTTCAAATCCAGAAAGCTTCCCGTTATCAAAAAACTGGAAAGGAGGGAATGTCCCATCAGTGCCGATGGTGATTTTTCCAGAGCTTTGAATTTCTTCTATGCTTTTAGCGTGGGCGTTGGCAACGAAGAGTGAAGCAACGAGTCCTACGACTCCCAGGAATGGCGTAATTTTTTTCATCTTTGGAACTCCCACTTTGATTTTTGTTGAAGGCAGTTTTTGATGAGATGAGAAAGGTTTGTCTTTATTATTTGCACCAGTCATCCGCAATGCTGGCTAGGCAGTCCTTTCTCTCGAAGTCCTTTCCTTGCACCTTCGGCGCAATTTTTCCCCGTTGCCGTGAATGTCAGTTTATGAGATCTTCGGCACAGAAATCAGCGTTGATAGAGATATCACGATTATTTACTGCGTAAAAACAAGACATAGCGAGGAAAAGCTGCATGATCAATTTGGATCGAATTGATGCGAGTATTCTAAATGCGGTTCAGAGAAATAATCGCATCACATCCGAAGAGCTCGGTGAGACTGTCGGCCTATCGGCAACAGCTTGCCAAAGGCGTTTGAAGGCGTTACGCAAAGAAGGAGTGATTGAGGCTGACGTTTCGATCGTTTCCCCTAGAGCCGTCGGGCGCCATGTCTTCATGTTGGTTTTGGTCTCTCTTGAAAGAGAACGAGTCGACATCATAGACAAGTTTAAGAGATCAATAAGAAATACACCTGAAATTATGACTGGTTACTATGTGACAGGTGATTCTGATTTTGTCCTGGTTGTAACTTCTAAAGATATGGAGGATTACGAACGATTCACAAGAAAATTTTTCTACGATAATTTGGATATTAAGCACTTTAAGACACTGGTCGTCATGGATCGAATAAAACCTGGCTTTACTCTTCCGATAGAGATTGAGTAGCTGTATCGCTCGCCATGTCGAAATTTAACGGAGTTATCTGTCCTTCTGTTGATAGGTAGGGCGGTCTTGAAAAAATTCAATTTTTTTTAGTTCAGTAATTGACCTGAATTGGGAATTCCGTGTTGGCGACGCTGATGGTAGTTGTTTTAAGGCCAGCGCGTCGCTTATTTAAAATAAGTCGAAATTTCAGCCTGTCTTTGGATATCTTGTAGTTTTATTGAATATGTAATTTGAGTTTCACTACTAAAAGGCGTTCACGCTCTTTTTTCTGTAATCTGACTGCCTAAGGAATTTTTTCAGCCGCAATATTGAGCTCCATGATGTTCGTCTCTCCTGGTGCTAGCCAAAGGATGTCATCACCGAACCGAGCCGTTTCTAGGCACACCATGTTTTTCCAAGAGTCCTCCTGAAACTGATCGAGGAGAAGCGCTCGCTCTTGCCATGGATTCCACAAGATCGCTGATCGGCTACCTTTTGTGGACACGAATATTCGGCGGTTCCACCCCAGGTCTTCAATTGTGAAACGATCTGGGGGTTGGATGTAGGCGCGAGTGGTTTCCTTGCCAATCACTGGTTCCTCGTGCTGCATTTTCTTCCTCCATGCGTCCAGCACATCGAAATATTCATCTCCCAAAAGGCCTTCGAACCTTACCATTTCAGCATTGCTGACCGCGTAGTGCAGACATTCGCCGACCAAAATTAAGCTTTCGTTGAGTGCTATGGAAAGCTGACCATCAATTGATCAAAGCTCTTTTCTTCAGTCGAAAGCTGAGATCGGTGTTGGCTATTCGCTAGTGCCAGAATGTACAAAAATGATTGCGATTGAGGACATAACGTATGGACTATCCAGATTGCTAGCCTCATGTCAGTCTCGTGGCACAAATTTTTTCGCTAGATCCTAGGGTCTATTGTTGATTGGCGTAGAGGCAACATGAAAAAAGTGAAGCTGGATCGTATCAACCGAGCAATCCTCGAAAATCTGCAATGCAATGCTCGGATCAGCAATCTGGAGCTGGCCGAGAAGATCAATCTTTCCCCCAGCGCCTGCCTGCAAAGAACCAAGGCGCTTGAGGATGCCGGCTACATTCGCGCCTACATGGCGTCGATCGATATCGATGCGATCTGTATCAACGTCATGGCCTATGTCATGTTCAGCCTGCGCGATCATGCTGGGCATCTGCGTGTTCAGTTCGAACGCTTCATTGCCAAGCGTCGTGAGCTGGTCGACTGCCTAAAAGTCGATGGCGAGTTCGACTACATCGCCCTGGCAACCTGTTCGACCGTTACCGATTTCAATACTCTCTGTGAGCAACTGCTCGATGAAAACCCCAACATCCTGAAAATCAGCAGCAACATCATTCTCGACAAAACCAAGTGGTTTGCCGGCTATCCGCTAGAGAATCTGATTTGGCGGGAGTGACGGCGAGCGAGCTGCACAATCTGCGGTAAATGCCCGCGCATCCCGCAACAAGTGCAATGCACACAGGCTATCTCAATCTTTTGCATCGCCGTCTTTGCGGACAATGGTGGTTTTATCCTGAGGGAGAGAACAACCATGTCTGCATCTGCGTACGTCACCCTGGAAACGACACTGGGGGCCTTTACACTCGAGTTGTTTGGCCGGCAGGCACCGCTGACCACCGCGAATTTTCTGGCCTACGTGGACAGTGGTCGCTATGACGGCAGCAGCATTTTCCGCATCGTCAATCCGTCCAATCAGCAACCGGAAGATCCTGTTCGCATTAGTGTCGTGCATGGGGGCACGCGCCCCCTGGCAGCCAATAACTTACCCATGGTCGAACTCGAAAGCACTTTGCAGACCGGCTTGAGCCATCGACATGGCAGTGTGTCGTTGGGGCGTGACGAGGCCAATAGTGCCGAGGGTGATTTTTTCATCTGCATCGGCGATCAGCCGCACTTCGATTATGGCGGCGCTCGCCATCCGGACGGTCTGGGCTTTGCGGCGTTCGGGCAGGTCTGTGCGGGCATGGAGGTGGTCGAGGCGATCTGGAACCATGCCGGGGCGCAGGAGTATTTGCCGCCCGAGGCCGAGATCGCCATCGTGCGAGCCTATCGTCAGCGGCGAGGTGTGTGATGGGGCGCCTTGCGGATGTAAAGGCGATGATGGCAGCGCGTCTATACGATGCGTTTTTGCTTCCCCGTAGCGATGCATACCTCAACGAAGACCTGGCCCCAGCTGACGAAGCCTTGTATTGGCTGACTGGTTTCAGTGGCAGCGTAGGGCTGGCGGTTTTGACACAGGAACGCGCGGCGCTGCTGGTCGATGGTCGCTATACCGAGCAGGCCCGCCAGGAATGCGCTCAGTTTGAGACCTTGATGCTGGACGACAGCAGCCTGTTCAGGTGGCTGCGCGGGCAGTTGAAACCCGGCGCAACCATCGCCTGCGATTCAAGGCTTCACAGCGTCGATGAGTGCGCGCGCTGGCAAGTCATGGCGACGGAATCGGGTTTCATCTGGAACGAGTCCCTGGACAATCCGGTGGTTGAATGCTGGCGCAATCGCCCGGCGGCGCCAAACAGCCAAGTGCTTGCCTGGGGGCTGCAACATGCAGGTATGGCTGCGCAAGACAAGCTCGAACACCTCACTGCCAGCTTGGGCGCTTCACAGTGCGATGCCTTGTGGCTGCCGGCGCCGGATATGTTGGCCTGGCTGTTGAATGTGCGGGGTCAGGATATCGATATCGCACCATTGCCGTTCAGCAGCGCCCTGCTGTACGCCGACGGCAGACTTGACTGGTTCATCGACGCTGACCGTCTGCAGCTGCCTCAGGGCTGGCTGCCCGCTGTGGTGTCTGTGCGTTCACCTCAATGGCTCGACCAGGCCATCGCCGAACTGTATGGCCAGCGGGTATGGGTTGATCGCCGAATGTGCACGGCGGCTGTTTATCGTCAGTTCGAGTCCGCCGGTTGTGTCTTTTATGAGGCGCAAAATCCTCTGCTATTGCAGCGTGCCTGCAAGCAGCCAGCCGAGTTGCGTGGCAGCCGTGAAGCGCATCGTATAGACGGGCTCGCCTTGTGTCGGTTTCTGTATGAATTCCACTGCCGCTGCGGCCGGTTTCTCGGGCAAAGCGAATTATCGGTTGTCGAATCTCTGGAGGGCTGGCGTACTCGGCATCCGGATTACCAAGGCGCGAGTTTCGAGACCATCGCGGCCACCGGTGCCAATGGAGCCCAACCTCATTACTTGCCCAAACCTGGGCGGGCGGCAAAGCTCAAGCACGGCGAGCTGTTGCTGATTGATTCCGGTGGCCAATACCCCCAGGGCACGACCGACGTGACCCGGGTGCTGGCTTGCAGTCCCGCCACCGCACGCCAGCGTCACCTCTATACGACCGTGCTGCGTGCTCATATTGCACTGGCCAGTTGTTTGTTCCCCATTGGCACCAGTGGCCAGCAACTGGACAGCGTTGCGCGTCAGGTGATGTGGCGAGAAGGGCTGGATTACGCCCATGGTACCGGGCACGGGGTTGGCAGCTATCTGCATGTGCACGAAGGGCCCCACAGAATTGCCCCCCACGCCAGCGCGGTACCTCTGCAAGCGGGAATGGTGACCTCAATCGAGCCGGGTGTTTACCTGTCCGGTGAGCTGGGGATCCGCATCGAGAACCTCTATGAGGTCGTTGAGGTCGAGGCGTATCCGGGGTTCCTCACGTTCCAGGCCCTTACACTGGCGCCGTTTGCTATCGAACTGATTGACCGTGGACAGCTGAGCCAGGTCGAAGCTCAATGGCTTGATGATTATCATTGGACTGTTCGGGTGTCATTGGCGGCCTCACTGGAACCAGACGTCGCCGCATGGTTGCTGCGGCAAACGCTACCGAACAACATGCAGTTTCGTGCTGAATAACCGTTGATTGTTTTTCCTGGCCCCTACAAAAGCGCAGTTAGATTTCAGTGGGGCTGACATCATGTTTCCAGCGTTCGCGAGCGCCTCAAAACAATTCTAATAGTCGGTTTGCCTCCCACTTCATATTGGGAGAGCAGGCGTTGCCAGTATAGAGGCGAGCATGAACAGTTCAGAAAGTGTGATTCCCGACGGGTACGATCGTATACCCGTGCCCCAGTCCGAAACGGTTTCCGGAACCGGGCTAGCGCTCATTACTTTTGGGATAGGGATGACCTTACCGGTGTTCTGGTTGGGTGCAGACGTGACTCAGAAAGTTGGATTCTCGACTGCTGCGCTGATTTTCGTCGGGGTATGTGCGGTGCTCGGCTTGCTGTTTGCATTGACCGCAATGGTCGGTGTGCGGACACGGCTAAGTACCTACATGATTCTGCAGTTTTCCTTCGGCCGCCATGGCGCCAAACTGATCAACCTGACCATGGCTGTAACCTTGCTGGGGTTCTACGCCGCCACGGCGGATATCTTCGGCAGTACCGTGGCCAGCGCGTTGCAAAGTTCCTGGGGCATTGTCACGCCGGCGTGGGTGCACTGTGTGTGGGGGAGCATCCTAATGACCTTGATGGCCATTTATGGGCTGCGCGGCCTCGATCGGCTGTCGATTTATTCGGTGCCGCTCATGGCGCTGTTCATGCTGTTTGCGTTGTACCTGGGTTTCCAGCGTGCAGCGCCCGGCCAGCTGGGTGGGTTCACGGGCTCGGGTGACAGCCTGGCACTGGCCATCGCCAGCACCATCGGCATGGTGATTCTGACACCGGTATTGATGCCTGATTTCACTCGTTATGCACGTACTGAAAAAGATGCCTTGATTGCCATTCTTGGAATGGCCGCAGGTTTTCCGTTTGTGCTTATCGTCGGTGGCTTGTTGTCGATCATTACCGGCCAGAGCGAAATCATGTTGATCATGGCTAGCCTGGGCGTATTGCTGCCGGCCTTGGCCGTACTCGTGTTCTCCACGTGGATTACCAACACTGCAAATTTGTATTCCGCAACGCTCACGCTGGCGACCGTGAGTCGCACAGCGAGCTGGAAGCTGACAGTGGGGGGGAGCGTACTGGCAACCGGCCTGGCGGTAGGTGGGTTCATGACGCATTTCCTGGATTTCGTCATGGCCTTGAGCATCGTGATCCCGCCATTGGCGAGTATCTATGTCACGGATTTCTTTTTGGTACGTCATCAACGCTATGACATCGATGCACTGAAGCATTCCGCCGCATTTGGCTGGCCGGCACTGATCAGTTGGACGCTGGCCAGTGCAGTCGCCTGGATGACGTCCTTTGAAGGCTGGACGCTGACATCGCAACCCACGTTGGACTCACTACTGGTCGCCCTCGTCGCGTACCTGGTGCTCCACCGATTGACCCCTGTTTCTACGGTAGTGCCGTCGCACTCGTAAACCGATAACTCCCCACCCAATGCGTTGACCCGGGGTTTACCCGGAGGGCGAAGCCATGCCCGTTTTTAGAAAAACGAACACTGCAGTGTGTGTTCGACGGGGCTGGCTCGCCTTTTTTCCGCCAACCGCAACGCCCATAAAAAGCTTTAGAAGTTCAGGAGCAGTTTCAATGAATATCATCCGACTCATCGTGATAGCCGCACTCGGGTTCAGTTGCGTAGCCCATGCGCAGGTGTCCAGCACATTGGCTTTGACCTCCGAGTACCAGGTTCGTGGAATCGGTTACTCCGGCAATGATCCGGCATTGAGCTTGAGCCTGGACTGGGCCGGCGAGAGCGGGTTGTTTGTCGGCGCCTGGGCGACAAACACCGACAGCTATGAAAGTGGCAACCCCTATGACGATGGCGCGAATATCGAGATCGACTTTTACGGTGGCTATAACGGTCAACTGGAAAACGGCCTGCGTTATGGCGTGATCGGTTACTACTACACGTTCCCTTCGACCAACTACAACATCAACTATCCGGAGATTGGATTCAGTCTCGGTTACGGTAACCTCAATACCTATCTCTACTATTCCAATGACATGATCAGCACGTCCCAGTCGTCACAGTATGTGGCGGCCGACTACACCTTCAATCTGCCGTTGGCAGTCGATCTCACTTTCTTGGCCGGTCACTCTTTTGGCGAGTACTTTCGCCAGACAGAAATGACGGGCGCCCATGAATACTCGAACTGGGAAGTTGCACTCAAACGCAGCTTCGGCCCGGTCAATACAAAACTGAGCTGGGTCGACACCGACTTGTCGGGTCGTTACTACAACAGTGGCGAGTACTTGCGTAACGACGGACGCCTGATCTTCACCGTTTCCCACACTTTTTGAATAACAGCCGGCGGCCTTGCGGCTGGCCGGCGTTAGCTTGACTGCCGGAGGACTTATGACAATCCGTGTGGCTACCGATATCGGTGGCACTTTTACTGACCTGGTTTACCTGGAAAACGGCGTGATCAACGCGGTCAAGGCCGACACCACACCGCCGAACTTTGAACAGGGACTGCTCAATGCGGTCGCCAAAAGTGGCGTCAGTTACGCCGATATCGAGTTTTTCGCCCATGGCTCGACTGTGGTGATCAACACCCTGACCGAACGCAAGGGCGTCAAAACCGCCTTGCTGACCACCCGTGGATTTCGCGATGTGCTGGAGATTGCCCGGGGCAATACACCGGATATTTTCAATACCTACTACCGCAAGCCGCCGCCTTTCGTGCCGCGTCATCTGCGCCTGGAAGTCTGTGAACGCTTGAATTATCGCGGTGAAGTCGTCACCCCACTGAACCTTGAAGCTCTGCCAGCCATGCTCGACATCTTGCGCGGGGAGGGCGTCGAGGCGATCGCGATCTGCCTGCTGCATGCCTATTGCAACCCCGTGCATGAACAGCAATTGATGGCAGCCGTGAGCGAGTTGTGGCCGCAAGTGGCGGTCATCGCTTCGCATCAGGTCAGCCGTGCACTGCGTGAATATGAACGCACCAATACCACGGTGTTGTCGGCTTATGTGATGCCGGCTACGCGAGACTATCTGGATAATTTGTCCACGCACCTGACAGATAAAGGGCTGCAGTCAGCGCCCTTCATCATGAAGTCCAACGGCGGCATTTCCCCGGTCAATGCGGCCAAGCAGGATCCGATCAGCCTGGTGGAGTCCGGGCCGGTTGGTGGCATTCTCGGGGCGCAGGCCTACGGCCAGTTGATCGGGGAAAACCAGTTGCTAGCGTTGGATATCGGCGGCACTACGGCCAAGTGTTCCTTGATCCATGACGGCAAGGTGGACATCAGCAACGATTACGTCATCGAGAGAACCGCGATCAGTGCCGGTTATCCGATCATGACGCCTGTCGTGGACATCGTTGAAATCGGCAATGGCGGTGGCAGTCTGGCGTGGGTCGACGCGGCGGGTAGTCTGCGTGTAGGCCCGCAAAGCGCAGGCTCCACGCCAGGGCCGGTCGCTTATGGTCGAGGCGGCATGGCACCGACGACCACCGATGCCAACCTCTATACGGGCCGGATCAATCCAGATGACTTCGCCGGTGGCGAAATCAAACCGGATGTCGACGGGGTGGAAAAGGCTTTTGCGAAACTGGGAGAACAGATTGGCGTATCGGCCAAGCTGCTGGCCCATGGTGTATTGCAAATCGCCAATGCCAACATGGTCAATGCGCTCAAGTTGATTTCGGTCAACCGTGGTCATGATCCTCGTGACTTCGCGCTCATGGCCTTCGGCGGTGGCGGAGCATTGCATGCCACTGCCCTGGCTGCGGAACTTGGGATTCCGAAAGTCATCATTCCGCCGTTCGCCGGTGTCTTTTCGGCGTGGGGCATGTTGATGCTCGATTCCCGCCGCGATTACATACAGACTCACCTTCAACTGCTCGATGACGAAGGGCTGCATGGCCTGACCAGGGCTTTTGCCAGTCTTCAGGCCACTGCCGAAGCACAATTTGCCGACGACGGCATGTCGCGCGAAAAGCTCCGTTTCGAATGGCACATCGATGCGCGTTATTCCGGCCAGGAACACACCGTCAAAGTCGCCCTTGATGAGCTGCAGTTGCCGTCAATACTCGAGCGCTTGCACGCGCAGCATGAACAGGCCTACACCTTCCGGCTGGAGTTGCCGATCGAGGTCGTCAACCTCCATCTGGTGGCATTTGGCGAAGTGCCAAAATCGCCCATGGCACCCATAGGTGTGAGTACATCGACTACAGCCGAAGCTGCATTGAGTGGGCGGCGCTGGGTCGAGTTCGAGCCTGAACAACCAGTCAAGACGCCCCTGTACCAACGCTCGGCGCTGCTCAGCGGTATGCGCATCGATGGCCCGGCGATCATCGAAGAAGCGACCACCACGACAGTCGTTCGCCCAGCCGATCGGCTTGAAGTCGACAAGTTCGGTGGCCTTCATATCCATATCAACGTGCAGGAGGTTTCGGCATGAGCAACGCCAATCCATTTACCCGCGAAATCATCAAGAACGCCTTGGTTGCGATTGGCGAAGAGATGTTCATTGCCCTCAAGCGCACCAGCATGAGCCCGATCATCTACGAAGCACTGGATTACGGCATTGGCCTTACTGATGCGACAGGCCAGTTGATTTCCCAAGGCAACGGCATTCCTGGCTTTATCGGCACACTCGATGGCGCCGTACGCAGCGTGATGGAGAAATTCCCGCTGACCGATATTTTGCCGGGCGACATGTTCATCACCAACGACCCTTACGGCGGCGGTGGCACGCATCTTTCGGATGTCTCGATGATCATGCCGGTTTTCCATAAGGAGCGTCTGATCGCCTGGACGGCCAACAAGGCTCACTGGACGGAGGTGGGTGGCAAGGATCCCGGCAGCTTCAGCTCCGATGCCTCGGAGATTTACCAGGAAGGCTTGCAGTTTCCTACCGTACGCATCTATGACCGTGGGCGGATCAATCAGGCTGTGGTGGACATCATTGCTGCCAACGTCCGCCTGCCAGACATGACGCTGGGTGACCTGCATGCCTGTGCAGCTGCGTTGCGCGTGGGGGAGCGGCGGCTGTTGTCGATCGTGGCCAAGTATGGCGAGGAAACCACCCTTGATGCCATCGAGCGGTTGCTCGAGCACGGCGAGGCGATGACTCTGGCGGCGTTTGCAGGTCTGCCCAAGGGTATTTTTTATGCCGAGGACGTCATCGACGAAGACGGCCTGGGCAACGGGCCGTTCACGGTGAAAGTCAAAGTCGAGATCGGTGAAGGTCGCTTCGTGGCTGATTTCACGGGCTCAAGCCTGCAAGCGCAAGGGCCGATCAACAATACCTTGTGCGGTCTGCAGTCAGCGGTACGCGAGGTGTTCATGGGCGTTGTGCGACCTGGTATTGCGGCCAATGCCGGGTGTTTCCGTCCAATTGAAGTGATCTGTCCGCCTGGTACCATCTGCACGGCTCAGCGTCCGGCGCCGGTGTCTGCTTACTTCGAGTCAATGGTAGCAGCAGCCGATGTGATACGTCGGGCATTGGCTCAAGTGTTGCCGGATCGCTTGATCGCTGGGCAACTCGGCTCCGTGTGCTCAATGGTATTGAACGGGCGCCACTCCATCACCAATGATGAGTACCTCATGGTTCAGCCGTTGGTTGGCGGTTGGGGCGCCGGGCATGACAAGGATGGGGAGAGCGGTCAGTTCTGTGTGGGCAATGGTGAAACCAGCAATATTCCGGTCGAGTTGACTGAGCGTTGTTATGAGGTGTTGGTCGAGCGCTATGGCTTTCATCATGAAGAGGGTGGCGCGGGGCGTCACTGTGGCGGAAGAGGGGTAATGCTCGATTATCGAATCCTTTCGCCCAAGGCTTGGGTGTCAACATTCTTCGGGCGCGGCATCACCCCGCCGTGGGGCATCGACGCGGGTCATGAAGGCTCGTGCAACTACGCCGAAGTCATTCGCGCACAGGGGCCAACCGAGCGCTTCAGTCGAGCCAATCGTGTAGAGCTTGAAAAAGGCGATTTGCTGCGTTTGGTCACGGCGAACGGCGGTGGTTGGGGGCCGACAAAAGCGCGGAGCCTGGAGTCCATTCAGGACGATATCAAAAACGACTACATCTCGGCTGAACAAGCTCGGCGCTACTACCCCAAGCAGATGTCACGGATTGAACTCAACGGCGACGTTTGATTGCCGAGTCTGGTAACGACACACATGCCAGCAATACCTGCCAGGGACGGCTTGGCTTCGATTGTTTTTATCGAGGACGAATGATGTTTTCTCATCGAAAGGTCGATGCTCTTTCCAAGCAATTGAGTGACGTTTTATTAAAACTTGCCGCCGGACAGCAGGCGGATATCCCAGGCGACGATGTAATCCATCGCTATCCGGAGTTGATGGCGAGCCTGATGCACTTTCGCCAGGCATGGATTGATTTACAGCACAAAGCCCATTGCCATGAGGTTACCCGTTCAGGCATAGGACAGGTCGAGGCTTTAAAAAAACAACTGCAAGAAAAAGAAGGCGAGATTTCAGCCCTGCATCTGGGCCTGGATCAGACAGGGCTTTTGATCGAAGAAAGCAAATCTCGGCAGGAAGTACATGAGCTTGAGAAGCTGGTGTGGAATGGAGTCAACGATACGTTGACCGAGGGCTATTGGGAACTGGTTGTCATTGGCGAGGACGTCTACAACAACGCAAACACCTTGCGCTGGTCGAAGCAGTTCAGAAGGTTGATCGATTATTCCGAATCAGAGTTGGCAGCCTCTTGGGGTAATTATGAGCGCCTGATCAATGCCGAGGATCTTGATGCAGTGCTGCGAGTAGTCGACACCTACCTCCAATCTGGAGATAGCAGCAACTGCTACGTTGTTGAGTATCGAATGCGGCACAGGACTAAAGGTGACGTTTGGTATCGCGAGAGAGGCAGGGTCGTCCGGGATCACTATGGAAAAACCTGTCGAATGATTGGTGCTGTACGAGACATATCTGACGAAAAACTGGTTGCCGCCATCCATGAAAGAGAGATCACCCGTATACAGGCAACTTACGGTCAGATTGCCCAGGTTGTTAGTGTTATAAAAACCATTGCCGACCAGACGAATATGCTTGCACTGAATGCTGCAATTGAAGCCGCTCGGGCTGGCGACGTTGGACGAGGCTCTTCCGTTGTGGCAGACGAAGTGAAAAAACTGGCCAAGCGAACGAGTGTGGCTACACAGCAAATTCAGGAGATGCTCACTAAGTGTTGAGCTGCTATTGCGGGCCTGATGGTGCGTGAAGGTTAAACCGAATAGTCCCTAGTTTCGTAGTCAAGTCAAACCAACTTCATAATGGCCACACTATATGCACCCGTTACGACAACGCCTGCACAATGAACTACACGCGCGCCCGTCTCTTTACTTCGATGAGCCGGCCCATGTGTTTCATCTGGCCTTCCTCGGCAGCGATCAGGAGTGCTGTGCATTCCTTGAAAACTGCTGCCGTGGCCCCCTCGATCTTAATGCCGCCCAAGGCATTACCCAACTCGATGGCCATGCACTGAAATGGGAACGCCATGCCGAGTTTTTCACCCTGACTCTGGTGGTCACCTCATCAGGTGATGACTTGTCCTGGACGTCACTGCCTGAAGTGCTGGCGCAGAAGGTTGAAGCGCATTTGCCGCAGCTGATCAACTCGGTGCAGATCGTAGTGCGTGGCGAAGCCCACTTGGATCTGTCCCGTTATGGCTTCAAGGATTCGAGCGGTTCTTGCGTGGGTGGTGGCGATGCAATGGTCTGGAGCGATTTTCGACTCAGTGAGGACGGCAACAATCACATATTGTTCGTCAACCGGCGTCTGAACGCGTACCGCCAAGGCCGTATGATTCGCCGCCTACTGGAAATCGAGACGTACAGGATGATGGCCTCGTTATCATTGACCACGGCCAAGGAATTGAGCGCGCAGCTCGATGTTTTTGACAAGACCTTGGTAACTCTCTCCGAGCGTAATGCCGACTCCTACGGCAGTAATGCGAAAGCCCTGCTTGCAGACATTTCCAATCTTTCTGCACAAGTGGTAAGCAGCACCGCGAGAACCCGCCACCGCTTCGGCGCAACGCAGGCCTACGCTCAACTGGTGTTTGAACGCTTGGGTGAATTGCGAGAAAGTCGCGTGGGAGATTGCCAACGCCTTGGCGTGTTTATAGAGCGCCGCTTCAAACCCACTGTCAGATACTGCTCCGCCACAGAGCAGCGATTGGAGCACTTGGCCAAAAGCGTGGCAAACCTGGGTGATCTTTTGCAGGCACGCGTTCAGGTCGAAATGGAAGAACAGAACTCGGAAATCCTCGAAAGCCTGAATATCCGCGCCTATGCACAGATAAAGATCCAGCGCGCAGTTGAAGGTCTTTCGATTTTCGCTATTGCCTACTACCTGCTCAGTCTGCTCAAACTTGGCTACTCCGGACTACACCTACTCGGCGTTGCGGTGGCTCCGCGAGAGGCCCTGCTGGCAATGTCGCCGCTTGCAGTCGGTACTCTTGCGTTGATTGTGCTTCGTATCCAGAAAGTCAAAGCGCATTGAGGTTATGGGGGCGTATAAGCAAAGAACTGGGTACACATGAGGTCATAACGATCTCGTTGCGATGTCGGTCTTCCTGAATCAAGAAGGATTGCCCCGGGAGCGTGCCTGATGAGAGAGAAATAGATTGTAGGATCGGCGAAGTAGGGTATGACGTGTTTGTGGCGGCTAACCATGCCGCACTCCGTTGAAATTTATTTTGTAAGGGGCTTAGCTGGCCAACTGATTGGCAGTCCGCTGTATTGCTTTACTTTGTCCGGCGGAGAAGTTCGACCCGACGAGCTGGTAGGGAGGAATACCGAACGGGTAGCGAACTGGCATTAATTCTGGGCCAGGTCTGAGCTTTAGCCACAGCTCTGCCAAGGTGACTTCACACCCAGGTGGATGCAGCTTAGGTGCAAGTAGCTGCAGCGGGTAGAGCACGAATGAGCGGGTCAGAATTTCGGCTCTAGGCAGCTGGACACCTTCAATATCGCCAGTCAGGCCGTCAAAAAGGAGTAGATCAATGTCGAGTGTGATCAACCGCTGCGTCCCGCTCCTTCGACCATGGAGGTGCTCGATTCCTTTAATCCATGCGACGAGTTCGCGAATGTTGAGATCAGTGGTCGCATACATTACCAGGTTGTAAAAGGGCGGGTGGTCTCCGTCAAGGGAAATGCTTTCATAAACGGGTGAGCAACGGATATTTTCCAGATGCTCTTCCAGCATTGTAAGAGCGATCTCGATGTGTCTTTCACGCTCAACATTGCTGCCCAGGCCGAGATAGATTTTGTGATTTTTCATGAGGCCTGACTCGCTGATCTGAAACCTATTTGATGACGTAATTCCTTGTGGCATCAAATAGGCGATAGTAATGGCGCCTTCCAATGGCATGACCTTCAGAGTGACTTCAACTGATGGTGTAATTCAGTAGTAGTGTCGCCAGGAGAGCGACGATGGAGGCTACTACCGTCCCCCCTGTAAACTTTTTCAATGCATCTGAGAGGGATACATTTAAGTATTCCTTCACTACCCAGAATGCCGAGTCGGTGACATGCGCCCAGCCAATTGAGCCAGCGCCGATGGCAATAACAAGAATCTCGGGCTTAAGGTGAGGGTCTGCAGCCAACATTGGATGAATCATTCCAGCGGCGCTCACCATTGCTACTGTCGCCGAGCCAACCGCGAAGTGCATCAGCCACGCAACAAACCAGGCAAGGATAATCAAATTAATATCAGATCCTGCGAGCAGCCCTGAGATAGCTTTACCCACCCCACTTTCGATCAGCACAGCATTGAATGCACCCCCCGCGCCGATGACAAAGATAATATTGGCTAAGGCTGGAAAGCTACGCTGAGTCAGTTCCAATAGCTCGATCATGGTGCGACGTTGACGTAAGCCAAGCGACCAGTAGGCAAAGCCCACAGAAATCATAAGCGCAATTAAAGGGTTTCCAACGAACTGTGCGGCCAGCTTTATCCACATTTCGTCAGGGAGGCCTGCGGTTGCTGTTTTAAAAACCATGAGGATGAGAGGTAAACCGATGGTCAACAGTGTAATCCCGAACCCTGGCAAGGTTCGCGCCGCACCAACGCTTTGTCCTTGGGCTTTCAGAAATACTTGCTGACTTGCTGAGGCTTCTCGCCCGCAGTAAAGGTTTACCCAAATAGGCCCTGCGACAATGATTGTCGGAATACCAACTAAAAGGCCGTAGATAATCACAGTCCCAACATCAGCCCCCATCATCACAGTAATAGCCATCGCGGCTGGGTGTGGGGGAAGAATGCAGTGGATGGTCATCAAGGAAATGGCGAGAGGAATGCCCAAAAACAGGGTGTTTATCTTTGTTTCCCGCGCTACGACATACACAAGTGGAATCAGGAGAACAAAGCCGACTTCGAAAAATACCGGGATTCCTGCGATGGCCCCAACGATGGCCATTACCCAATGGGCTCTTTTAGAGCCTAGGTTATCAAGTAAGGTTTTAGCGAGGCGCTCAGCTCCGCCAGACTCCTCTAGAATTTTACCGAGTATGCCTCCGAGTCCTATGATTGCTATCAGGAAGCCCAGCGTACCGCCGATGCCTGATTCGAGCGTACTTATGATTTTTGGAACAGGCATCCCTGCACCAAAACCGACCACAAAACAAGCGATCACGAGAGCTATGAATGCATGAAGCCTGACTTTCATAATCAGAAAAATAATTAAAGCAATCGATGTAAATAGAACCCCTAACAACCATGTAGATTCTTGCATTGGCATGCCTCGCACCTTGTTTTTATTAGCGCAGCGTTGAACGGGATGATAATAAAGTGCCGAAGCCTTAAATTATTTTCATAGCTTTTGGATTTAATATTTATCAGAATTTTTGTATGAATGTCCCCCCTGAGGAATACTCCCAAGGGGGGGGCTTTCGGCTTAAGGGTTTGGCCAAGTATCCAAGATTTTATGGCCGAGATATTGGTCGAAACACACACACCTCAACCGATAGTCTCAGACGAATAGGAATCTGGCGAAGGCGGGAACACTATCGTCTTGGTATCGTTTAGAAAAACCCGACCATGCACATAGGCATGAATAGCGCGTGCCAGAACCTGGCTTTCAACATCGCGTCCCAACGAAACATAGTCTTCAGGGCTCTGAGCATGAGTGATGCGAACGATGTCTTGCTCGATGATCGGCCCTTCGTCCAAGTCTGCAGTCACGAAGTGTGAGGTCGCGCCAATCAGTTTCACGCCGCGATCAAACGCCTGCTTGTATGGGCTTCCGCCTTTGAAAGACGGCAGAAACGAGTGGTGGATGTTGATGATCCGCCCCGACATTTGCTGGCACATCTCATCAGAAAGGATTTGCATGTAGCGAGCTAGGACGATGAGCTCGGCGCCGGTTTGGCGAACGATGCGCATTTGTTCAGCTTCAGCCTCTGCTTTGTTTTCCTTGGTTACCTTGATGAGGTGATAAGGAATGCCATGCCCCTCTACTACCTTTTGGAAGTCCAAGTGGTTTGAGATCACGCCAACGATGTCGATTGGCAAGGCACCGATGCTCCAGCGATAGAGCAGGTCGTTTAAGCAATGGCCGAAACGAGACACCATCAAAATGACTTTGCGTTTAGTACGCTCATCAAAGAATTCGTAATCCATCTCGTATTTCTCTACAAGTGGTTGAAATTCTCTTTCGAGATCTTGCAGTGAGCAACCTTCCTCAGAGCGGAAGGTAATGCGCATGAAGTAGTGATTGGTGCTCTCATCGTCAAATTGGGCGCTGTCACGAATATTGCAACCATGCCCAGACAAGAAAGCAGTAATATCAGCGGTTACGCCCCGGATCGAAGGACAGGTAACACGAAGTACGTTATTTTTAGCTTTGTTCATCTGAGATCACCTTAAACGGCAACTGCTGCCTGGTTGGTAACAATGTGGTGCTGACGCTTGAATGCTGTAACGGTATTGGCCAGCAGGCATGCGATAGTCATTGGGCCGACGCCACCTGGAACTGGGGTAATTGCAGAGGCATGCCCTGCTTCGTCAAATGCAACATCACCCACAATCCTGGAACGCCCGTCGCGATCAATTCGGTTGATACCAACATCGATAACTACTGCACCAGGTTTGATCCAGTCACCCTTTACAAGCTCGGGGCGACCTACAGCGACAACGAGGATGTCTGCGGTACGGCAGAGTGCGGGGACGTCTTTAGTTTTTGAATGCGCTACGGTGACAGTGCAGTTCTCGGCCATCAGGAGCTGTGCCATAGGCTTGCCGACGATGTTGGATTTGCCCACGACCACGGCGTGCAGACCTGCGAGGCTGCCTAGTCGGTCTTTGAGCATCATTAGGCAGCCTAGGGGAGTGCATGGAACCAGGGCATCTTGACCAGTCGCAAGACGGCCAGCGTTCAAGATATGGAATCCGTCAACGTCTTTATTTGGATCAATGGCGTTAATAACCGCATTAGTATCCAAGTGTGCAGGCAGGGGAAGCTGCACCAAAATGCCATTTACTTCCGGAGCGGCATTTAGCTCCTCAAGTAATGTCATCAACTCGGTCTGAGTTGTATCGAACGGAAGTCGGTGTACAAACGACTCCATGCCAATTGCAAGCGTTTGCCGGTGTTTTGCGCCTACATATACACCGCTGGCCGGATCCTCTCCCACAAGGATAACTGCCAGGCCGGGCGTAAGACCGGTTTTCGATTTGATTTCTGCGACTTCATCCGTGAGTTTCTCGACAAGATCAGCTGCATAGCCTTTCCCGTCGATACGGTCGGCCAGGAATGGTTTATTCATGGAACTTTACCTCAACATCAAAAACTGGCGTGGTTGTTGTTTTTTTACGCAAGTAGGGGGATGGGGTATGAAGTTCATACCCTTGGCAAAACTTCTTTAGTCAACGTTGACTAAGGACGCGCCACGATCCATAAATTTTTTGAACTGGTCTTCTGGAACAAAGGCGCCACCGGTCGTCCAGATGACGTGAGTAGCCTGGGCTAGTTTGCCTGTTAAGCCTTGAGCTTCCTGATAGGCACGACCTTGCGTACTTTTGACAATAAATTCAGGCCCCGCGAATCCGGCGGTTGCCGAAGGCTCGAGGCGAATGGATTGAGTCGTCTCTGCCATCCAGAGCCAGCGGAATAAGTCGTCATCGGCCACTGTAAAAATTCCGGATAACATTGGCTTCATTACATCCGCTACGAATGCCGACATACGCGCTACTGCCATGCCGTCAGCTTCGGTACGGTTGGTCAGGCCAACGTCGTAGACCGATATCAGTTCTTTCGAACCACTCATCATGTGCACCAGTGCACAAGGCGACTGGACAGGCTCAACAAAGAATGCGTGCGCAGCATCACCGAAGATTGCTTTCAAGCCATAGGCTGCGCCACCCGGAGCGCCGCCGATACCGCACGGTAGATAGATGAAAAGAGGATGCTCTTCATCTACGGTTACACCTGCCGCTTCCAATTGGCCCGCGAGCTCGCTTGCCGCTGCGCTGTAGCCGAAAAATAGCATTTCGGAGCGTTCGTCATCCACGAAGTAGATGGTTGGATCGCCTTCGGCGTCGATACGGGCACATTCGACCGCAGTAGTGTAATCAGCCTTATGCTGAACCACTTCAACGCCAAGACGAGTCAAGCGTTCGACTTTCCACTGTTTAGCATCGGACGACATGTGAACCACAGCACGGAACCCAAGTGCGCGTGCTGCGATGCCCACGCTCAGGCCCAGATTGCCTGTACTCCCTACCGCGATAGTGTGCTGCGCAAAAAGTGCTCGAGCCTGCGTACTTGCAAGAACAGTGATGTCGCCACCAGGCGTGAGAATTCCGCGTTTCTCTGCCATTTGCTTGGCGTACATGAACACTTCGTAGACGCCGCCTCGGGCCTTGATAGATCCGGCAACAGGCAAGTCGCCGTCAGCCTTGACGAATACGCGGCCATACTCGGCGGCCTCATATCCAACTGCTTTCCGCAGGCTTGTGGCTTCAATCAGCTTGGACTGAATCAGTCCTTTCGACTCAGTCAGCTCAGGGAAGCAAATCTGCAGCAGCGGGGCCAACAGTTTCCAGTTTTGTTCGGCTTCTTTGACTTGAGAGGCTCGGATCGGCAGAGATGGGTCAGCGATGCCGTTTACCTTGAGTGCAGGATTCAGCCAAAGCGCGGGGCGTCCAGCGAGTACATCGTCACGCGCTGGATCATTGGGAAGTTGAACGCTCATTTTTCATTTTCCTACTGCATTGAGAGATCGGCGAGCGATGGATTCATGCCCGCCAAAGTTCCTCAGGCATAGATTGGGAATTCAGCAACCAGCTTTGCCACAGTTGCACGGCTCTTTGCGATAACCTCTTCAAGGGCAGCCTCGGCGCCCGCCTGAGCGTCGAAGATGTCAGCGATCAGGTTGCCGATGACTTCGAATTCTTTCGCGCCGAAGCCCCGGGTAGTCCCGGCAGACGAACCCAGTCGAAGACCTTTCCATTCCGAAGGTTTCGCACTGTCGAACGGAATCGGGTTCTTGTTCGAAGTGATATTGATCGCCGAGAGAACATCTTGAGACTCTTGGCCTGTCAATCCTTTTGATGAAACGTCTACCAGAACAACATGAGTATCAGTGCCACCACTGACGATGCGCACACCGCGCTTTTGAAGAACCTCTGCCAGGAGACGGGCATTTGCTTTGACGTTTGCGCCGTAGGTTTTGAACTCATCAGTCAGCGCCTCGCCCAGGCAGACAGCTTTACCAGCGATGGTGGCCAGGTGTGCGCTGCCCTGTACACCGGGGAATACAGCTGGCTGCAGCTTCTTGAATAGATCTTCGCGGTTGGTCATTACCAGACCGCCACGGGCACCGCGTAGAGTTTTAGTCGTAGTGCAGGTGACGATGTCGGCATGCGGAATCGGGGAGGGGTGAACACCTGCCGCTACAAGGCCCGCGAAGTGAGCCATGTCTACCAAGTAGGTAGCGCCGGCTTTGTCTGCAATCTCACGCATGCGCGGGAAATCGATTTCTCGCGGATAAGACGAGCCACCCGAGATGATCAGCTTCGGCTTATGTTCCAAGGCAAGCGCTTCGACATTGTCGTAGTCGATACGGCCAGTTTCGCGATCAACACCATAGGAAACGATAGTGAACCAACGGCCTGACTGGTTGGGTTTGGCGCCATGGCTCAAGTGGCCACCGGCAGCGAGATCAAGGCTCAGGACTACGTCACCTCGTTGCAGCAGGGCGAAGAAAACCGCTTGGTTAGCTTGAGTACCCGAGTGTGGCTGAACGTTTACATATCCACATCCGAACAGTTCTTTCGCACGATCAATGGCTGCTTGTTCGACGACATCAGCGAAATCAGCACCACCGTGGAAGCGTTTACCCGGGTAGCCTTCGACGGTCTTGTTTGTAATAACTGACCCAAGGGCGTCAAGCGATGCGAGGCTTACAGAGTTTTCAGATGCAATGAGTTCGATCTGACCTTGTTGGCGTTTTTTCTCGTTTTCAAGCGCGTTGAAGATCAGCGGATCGCGTACTGCAAGATGATCGTGGAAATAGGACTTGGTCATTGCTGCGGTTCCCGTCTTGGTTTTTTCATACCCTAATCCTTGGCCAAGATGAGAAAAAGCGAATAATATTTCAATATTACATTAGCGTTTCTTACTGATTGGTCGTGTTAGGTGGAGGGATAAAAGCTCATGGATATTGGTAGATTGCGGGCGTTAAGGGAGTTATCCATTCGTAAAACCATGGCGGCGGTAGCGGAAGCGCTTCATGTCTCTCCATCTGCTGTGTCTCAGCAAATTTCCCTTCTGGAGCAGGAAGTCGGAATCGACCTGGTCGAACGGCGTGGACGGGGGGTTAACCTGACCATTGCCGGTCGTATGCTGGTTGAGCGTGCAAACCGAATTTTTACGGAGCTTGAGTCGGCCCGTGCAGACATGGCAGAGCTGAAGGAAGTGGTTGCAGGCGAACTTCGCGTAGCAGCCTTTCCCTCAGTGGCGGCAGCCTTTATCCCTAAGACCATTCGCGCGCTTAGCGCCACCCATCCTCAGTTGCTGGTGCAGTTTGACGAGATGGAGCCGGAGGAGGGGTTGAATGCGTTGAGAAGCTGGCAAACGGACGTTGCTCTGATCGATGATCTCAATATTCCACCTGGCCTGCTTGATCCGGGCATCGAAACCATCCCGCTGATTGAGGATGTTTTTAACGTGATGATGTCTCCCAATCATCGGCTGGCACACATGGAGGAGGTCACGCTGGGTGATCTCAGTGGCGAGCTCTGGGTGATAGATACGGCTTCCAGTACCTACACTCGCGTATTGACTGATGCGTGTCAGAACGCTGGTTTCACACCCAACATCGTTGCGCGCTGTAAGGGGTTCGAAGTTACTCTCTCCTTGATCCGCGAAGGCTGCGCAATTGCTATTTTCCCCGAATTACGAGCCAGCTTCGACCTGCAAGATGCACGGGTCTGTCGGCTGGTTCCCGAAATTCGACGCAGGATTTTCGTAGCGTTCCGCAAGGGTGAGAAGAAAAGCCCAGCGCTCCAAGCATTCATCCAAAGTATTTGTGCTCATACAACTGATTTCGCTGATCCTCCTGCTGCCTGATCCTCTCAGAGGGTCAGTATCTATTGCCCCATCCCCTCCGACCGCCAGTGTCTCGACGCACGGACGTCATTTCGTGCGTCTTGCGCTTCATACAAAATCATTAGTTTTGCTTACGTGATATTGAAAAAATATTCGCTTTTTCTGACTTTGCACAGGGGCTACGGTATTTGAAAGCGTTTTTGCCCCGTCACACCGGGGCCTTTTTAAAACAATAAAAAGAGGGCCTACGATGCCACTTTCCATAAGCGCTTACTGCGCATACCGGGTGCCCTGACGGCGTCCATCTTGTTTTCTGCCCTCCACATCGCTGTTCAAAATCCCGTCCGGTTTCGGTGCGTCGGCATCGTGCGGCCTGGATTTACTCGTGACATTTCTGGAGCATTAAAATGAAAAAAGAAAACAAGCTGATCAAAGTCTGTGGTGGCCTTATCGGCATCACCCTGATGACTTTATTGTCCGCAAATGCCAGTGCTGGTGTGACGCTGGATAACGTGAAGAAAAAAGGCTTTGTACAGTGCGGAGTCAGTGACGGACTTCCAGGGTTTTCCTTTGTGGATGCCAAGGGGACTTTTGCCGGTTTCGACGTAGACGTTTGCCGTGCGGTCGCGGCGGCGGTCTTCGGTGATGCGAGCAAGGTCAAATACTCTCAGCTCACCGCCAAAGAACGCTTCACGGCGCTGCAGTCCGGCGAAGTGGATCTGCTGTCCCGCAGTACCACCTGGACGTCCTCACGGGATGGCTCCATGGGCATTCTGTTTACGGGCGTCAGTTACTACGATGGCCAAGGATTTTTGGTTAATAAAAAACTGAGTGTGAAAAGTGCCAAAGAACTGAATGGCGCAACGTTCTGCATCCAGGCGGGGACAGTCACCGAGCTGAACCTCGCCGATTACTTCCGTGCGAACAAACTGAAATTTACTCCCATCTCATTTGATACCTCTGACGAGAGCTTCAAGGCGCTCGAAGCTGGGCGCTGCGACGTGCTGACATCTGATCAGTCGCAGCTTTATGGGCAGAGATTAAAACTCGCGACTCCTGACGACTACGTGGTGCTACCAGAAGTTATCTCAAAAGAACCGCTGACTCCTGCCGTAAGACGAGGTGATGAGGAGTGGTTTACGGTGGTGCGCTGGACGTTGAATGCAATGCTCAACGCTGAAGAATTGGGCGTCACTTCCAAAAATGTGGCCGAGCAAAAGCAGAGCACCAACAATCCTGATGTTGCGCGGCTGCTAGGAAGCGAAGGTGCTTTGGGTAAGGATTTGAATCTGCCGAACGACTGGGCTTTCCAGATCGTCAAGCAGGTAGGTAACTACGGTGAGTCGTTCGAGCGAAACCTCGGTGATAGCAGTGACTTGAAGATCAAGCGCGGGCTTAACGCGCTTTGGAACAAAGGCGGCATTCAGTACGCAGCACCTGTCCGCTAAGTCTTTTCCGCCCGGTCTTAGGCCGGGCGTTTTCTTGTCTGTCCTGCCGGTGTACATATGCAAATGAACAATGGCTCAAAGCGCCAGGTGTCATTTAATGACCCCGTTGTGCGCGCACTACTCTTCCAGATCCTGATCGTTGCCGCAGTGGTTACGATGGGATGGACTCTCTACCAAAACACGTACACGAACCTAGTGCATCGAGGAATCACTTCTGGCTTTGCATTTCTTGAGAACAGCGCTGGATTTGGGGTTGCACAGCACCTGATTTCTTATAAGGAAGCCGATTCATACGCGCGTGTTTTCGTCATAGGTCTGTTGAACACGCTGCTAGTAACCTTGATTGGCGTAATCCTGGCGACGATCCTCGGCTTCATCGTCGGCGTGTCACGGCTGTCGAAGAACTGGATCATTGCCAAGCTGGCAACGGTTTACGTGGAAGTCTTCCGTAACATTCCGCCGCTGTTGCAGATCCTGTTCTGGTACTTCGCGGTGTTCCTGACCATGCCGGGGCCACGCAGCAGCCATAACTTCGGCGACATCTTTTTTGTCAGCAGCCGTGGCTTGAACATGCCAGCGGCGCAAATTGCGGATGGGTTCTGGGCGTTCGTGGTGAGTGTCGTGATGGCCATCGTCACCATCGTGCTGATGTGCCGCTGGGCCAACAAACGCTTCGAAGCCACTGGCGTACCGTTCCACAAGTTCTGGGTGGGCCTGGCGCTGCTTTTGGTGATCCCGGCGCTGTGTGCATTGATCTTCGGTGCGCCGCTGCATTGGGAAATGCCTACGCTGCAAGGCTTCAACTTTATTGGCGGTTGGGTGCTGATCCCGGAATTGCTGGCGCTGACCCTGGCCCTGACCGTGTACACCGCGGCATTCATTGCCGAGATCGTGCGTTCGGGCATCAAGTCGGTCAGTCACGGCCAGACCGAAGCGGCGCACTCGTTGGGTTTGCGCAACGGCCCGACCCTGCGCAAGGTGATCATCCCGCAAGCCCTGCGCGTGATCATTCCGCCGCTGACCAGCCAATACCTGAACCTGGCGAAAAACTCCTCGCTGGCCGCCGGTATCGGTTATCCGGAGATGGTGTCGTTGTTTGCCGGTACGGTGCTGAACCAGACCGGCCAGGCCATCGAGGTGATTGCCATCACCATGAGCGTGTACCTGGCGATCAGCATCAGCATTTCCCTGCTGATGAACTGGTACAACAAGCGCATAGCGCTCATCGAGCGGTGAGGAAACCAGCATGAGTTCTCATACTTTCAAACCTGATATGCCGCCACCGAGCAAAGTCTTCGGGCCGGTGGCGTGGATGCGCGCCAACATGTTTTCCAGCTGGCTGAATACCTTGCTGACCTTGTTCGCGTTCTACCTGATCTACCTGGTGGTACCGCCGATCCTGCAGTGGGCGATCCTCGATGCCAATTGGATGGGCACTACCAGGGCAGACTGCACCAAGGAGGGTGCTTGCTGGGTGTTCATCCAACAGCGCTTTGGTCAGTTCATGTACGGTTATTATCCACCGGAACTGCGTTGGCGCGTTGATTTGACGGTGTGTCTGGCAGTCATTGGCGTGGCACCGTTGTTCTTCTCGCGCTTCCCGCGTAAAGCGGTATACGGCCTGGGCTTCCTGGTGTTGTACCCGATCATTTCCTGGTGCCTGCTGCACGGCGGCATATTGGGCTTGCCTGTCGTGGCGACCAGTCAGTGGGGCGGCCTGATGCTGACCCTAGTGATCGCCACCGTCGGTATCGCCGGTGCGTTGCCGCTGGGGATTGTCCTGGCGCTGGGCCGTCGTTCGAACATGCCGGCGATTCGTGTGGTCTGCGTGACCTTCATCGAATTCTGGCGCGGCGTGCCGTTGATCACGGTGCTGTTCATGTCCTCGGTGATGCTGCCGTTGTTCCTGCCTGAAGGCATGAACTTCGACAAGCTGTTGCGGGCACTGATCGGTGTGATCCTGTTCCAGTCGGCCTACGTGGCCGAGGTGGTGCGTGGCGGTCTGCAAGCGATCCCTAAAGGTCAGTACGAAGCGGCTGCGGCGATGGGCCTGGGTTACTGGCGCAGCATGGGCCTGGTGATTCTGCCGCAAGCCCTGAAGCTGGTGATCCCCGGCATCGTCAACACGTTCATTGCACTGTTCAAGGACACCAGTCTGGTGATCATCATCGGTTTGTTCGACCTGCTCAACAGCGTCAAGCAAGCGGCTGCCGATCCGAAATGGCTGGGCATGGCCACTGAAGGCTATGTGTTCGCGGCCCTGGTTTTCTGGATTTTCTGTTTTGGTATGTCGCGCTATTCCATGCATCTGGAACGCAAGCTCGACACTGGCCACAAGCGCTGAGGCGCTACCCAATTTAGGAAGTTTTGTGATGAGCGAAGCAATCAAGCAGCCTGTAAGCCCTGAAGGCATTATTCAGATGCAGGGCGTGAACAAGTGGTACGGCCGGTTTCACGTACTCAAAGACATCAACCTCAACGTCAAGCAGGGCGAGCGCATCGTCCTGTGTGGCCCGTCGGGTTCCGGCAAGTCCACCACCATCCGCTGCCTCAACCGTCTGGAAGAACACCAGCAGGGCCGCATCGTGGTCGATGGTGTGGAACTGACCAACGACCTCAAGCAGATCGAAGCGATCCGCCGCGAAGTCGGCATGGTGTTCCAGCACTTCAACCTATTCCCGCACCTGACCATCCTGCAGAACTGCACCCTGGCGCCGATGTGGGTACGCAAGATGCCCAAGCGCAAGGCCGAAGAAATCGCCATGCATTACCTGGAACGCGTCCGCATTCCGGAGCAGGCGCACAAATACCCGGGGCAACTGTCCGGCGGTCAGCAACAGCGTGTGGCGATTGCCCGTGCCTTGTGCATGAAGCCGAAAATCATGTTGTTCGACGAACCGACCTCGGCCCTCGATCCGGAAATGGTGAAAGAGGTTCTCGACACCATGATCGGCCTGGCCGAAGACGGCATGACCATGCTTTGCGTGACCCACGAAATGGGCTTTGCCCGCACCGTGGCCAACCGCGTGATCTTCATGGACAAGGGCGAGATCGTTGAGCAAGCGGCACCGAACGACTTCTTCGATAATCCGCAGAATTCGCGTACACGCTTGTTCTTGAGTCAAATCATTCACTGATTCGACTGCCTTACTGGATTTCGACTTTGATAGTTTTTGTCAGGGCTCGTGATAAAAGATCGGTCTCTCTGTTCGAGCCGGTCTTCTGGTTTGGTCACCTTCGGTCACGTGTTCTGCGCTTGGTTTCCTGAGTAATTGGGGAACCCTTTTTATTTGGTGTGTTTATCGTTGCTGGTCTTACGTATTGACTCCGTCCCCAGTCAGATGGGCTCGCTTATTCACGGCTGGGTTCCAAAACCTCACGCTGAGAGAAATCAATATGCTCGATTCCAAACTATTACGTAGCCAAACCCAGGAAGTGGCGGATCGTCTGGCTTCCCGTGGTTTCAGCCTGGATGTCGCGTGCATCGAATCACTGGAAGATCGCCGAAAAGCGGTGCAGACCCGCACCGAGCAATTACAGGCAGAGCGTAATGCCCGCTCAAAATCTATTGGGCAGGCAAAGGCTGACGGCGAAGACATTGCTCCCTTGATGGCTGCCGTTGCGCGCATAGCCAACGAACTTGAGTCTGGCAAAAGCGAACTAGACAGCATTCAGAAGGAATTGGACGATATCGTTCTGGCCGTTCCCAACTTACCGGACGCCAGCGTACCAATCGGCTCCGGTGAGGAGAACAACATGGAGATGCGCCGCTGGGGTGATCCGCGTGTGTTCGACTTCGATATCAAAGACCATGTAACGTTGGGTGAAATCAGCGGAGGTCTGGACTTTGAGGCCGCAGCCAAGCTGTCCGGCGCTCGCTTTTCTGTTTTGCACGGCCCGATTGCTCGCCTGCACCGCGCACTGGCGCAATTCATGATCAACTTGCACACCTCACAGCATGGGTACGAAGAAACCTACATCCCCTACATGGTTCATGCGTCTGCTCTTCAGGGAACCGGCCAACTGCCAAAGTTTGAGGATGACCTGTTCAAGATCACGCGTGAAGGTGAGGCTGACTTCTATCTGATCCCTACCTCCGAAGTCCCGTTGACCAATCTGGCGGCAGGGCAGATTCTCGATGCAAAACGATTGCCCCTCAAATTTGTCGCCCACGGCCCATGCTTTCGCAGTGAGGCAGGTGCTTCTGGTCGGGACACTCGAGGCATGATCCGACAGCATCAGTTCGACAAGGTCGAGATGGTTCAGGTGGTTGAGCCGACGAAATCCATGGACGCTTTGGAAGAGATGACCGCCTGTGCCGAACGTGTTTTGCAGGCGCTTGAGTTGCCATACCGTGTTCTGGTTCTTTGCACCGGCGACATGGGTTTTAGCGCGGTCAAAACCTTCGATTTGGAAGTGTGGGTGCCGAGCCAGGACAAGTACCGAGAAATCAGCTCATGCTCCAACTGCGGTGACTTCCAGGCCCGGCGCATGCAAGCGCGCTGGCGCAACCCAGAAACTGGCAAGCCGGAGCTGGTGCACACCCTCAATGGTTCTGGGTTGGCGGTGGGGCGCACCTTGGTTGCGGTACTGGAAAACTATCAAGAGGCGGACGGATCCATCCGTGTGCCGGAGGTGCTCAGGCCCTATATGGGTGGTATCGATAGAATTCGGTAGATGCCTTATAGCTCAACCTTCTTGATCCGCAGACCGGTGGTCGCACCACAGTGTGCGCACCAAAAGCGGGCACACGTAAAACTCGTCAGGTCTAGGTCTTCAAAAAACTCACACCGGTGAAGTCGTCGAAACTAAAGGCGGCAATCATAAAACGCTGAAGGAATGGAAAGCTGAACACGGTTCGGCGACCGTTGAGTCTTGGCTGAGCAAGTGATGTTGGTTTGAGTACAAAAGGGCCCTTCGAGGGCCTTTTTGTTAGTTAAACAAATTAGCGCCGCCGGCAACGCTCCAAGCCGCAGCGGTGCTCTTTCTCACAGCGTTGCCGTTGCTGGCGAGTGGCAAGAAGCAAAGATGGCTCAGTTTGGATCAATCTGCCGCATGTGCATGTCAGACATTCGTTCGCCGTGCACCTTCAGCTTGGAAAATGCTTCCTCCATTGCCAGTAAATCCCCCCTTGTCAGCTTAATGTCCAACGCCCCCAGGTTTTCTGTCAGATGATCGACTCTGCGTGTGCCTGGAATTGGGACGATCCATGGCTTTTGTGCGAGTAACCAGGCCAAAGCTACCTGGGCCGGTGTTGCGTTTTTGGCGGTGGCCACCGTCCTTAGGATATCCACGACTGGCATGTTGGCGGCCATGTTTTCTGGGAACATCCGGGGAAAGGTTGCCCGGAAGTCAGTCTTCGTGTCGAACTTCGTGTTTTGATCCATTTTGCCCGTGAGGTAGCCTTCGCCTAGCGGCGCCCATGGCACAAAACCAATGCCCAACTCTTCACACGCGGCAAGCACACCGTTGTGTTCTGGATCACGGCAGAATGAAGGAGTATTCAGACTGGATGGCCGAGACAGGCTGTACGGCATGGGCTCGTCGAATGGTTCGGGCACTGGCTTCCGACAAGCCGAAATGCAGGATCTTGCCCTCGGCGATCAGATCTTTCATGGCGCCCGCTACGTCTTCAATCGGTACGTTCGGGTCGACGCGGTGTTGGTAGTACAGGTCGATGTGGTCGGTTTGCAGACGGTTTAGCGACTGTTCTACAACCTTTTTTATGTGTTCTGGACGGCTGTTGAGGCCAATAGTGCCGTCGATAGCGAAGCCAAATTTACTGGCTATTTTCACTTGGTTTCGGAACGGCTGGAGGGCTTTACCAACCAGTTCTTCGTTGATGTAGGGGCCGTAGACTTCGGCGGTGTCAAAAAAAGTAACACCCTTTTCGAAAGCGGTGCGCAGGGTATTGATGCCTTGGTCGATATCAGCCGGTGGGCCATAGTTTGCACTGATGCTCATACACCCGGCACCGATGGCTGAAACCTGCAGATTGCCTAGATGACGTTTACTCATTTTTCCTGTTCCTCTCGACGGGCTTTTGGGTAGTGGGATTGAGGAGGAGGGGCCTGAGGCGCCTGCCCACGCCGAAGCACCGATGGCCAATGCCACACTTGCAAGCGTGGCTTTAGCCACAAACTCGCGGCGTCCAAGAGATTTGAAAAAGTCAGAACTTGAATCGGATTCTGGCTTATCGCTGTCCATGGATAAACTCCTGAAAAATTGTTCGCGGCGGCGCACTTCTATGCGCACAGAAACCGTCATCCACTGACAAGACAGCCACTACGACGAGCTCGCCCGTGGGCGGAAAGGCAATTGCACTCTGGCTACTTCAGATCAGGCTTTATCGTGTGGGGTCGCGTCCGGTGGCGACCACGGCGTGACCTGCAGTCAAAGCCACTTGAGCCAAATGGACGCCAAATCTCTGCTTGCGCCAGTGATGAGCCAAACCTTTTTGTCAGCCATACGATTTTTCCTTAGAGGTTGAGGATCTTGTGTCTGGTGTGGCCGGGGCCCCTATCGCCCGCTCACCAGGACGATCCATTCTCTCGTTCAGAGGGTGCGAAGGTTTGCACGGTTTGGGTAAAAAATTGCCTGAAACGACGAATCGAATCGCTTTCAGCCTCATCGCCGGAAGCCAGCGGCCTGGATCAACATCATTTAAATTGGAACAGGCAACCATCCCAATGGAATGGGCAATCAGTCCTTGTCTCTACCCCCACATAATTTTCGGCTAAGCCACGTTCGCCCGATGTAGCGGTACCAATCGCTCATGCCCGTGGATAAACAGGTCGAGTACGCGCATGGAAAATACTGCAATACGATTTGCTTGCAATAGCTGTGGAGTGTGTTGCAAGGGGCGCCTGATTCCTCTGACCTTGAATGAGTCGAGACAGTGGCTACAGCGGGGTCATGACGTCGCGGTGATACTGGAGGCATTTGACGAGTCTCTTTGGCCTGCTGACTCTGAGAAATTCAAGCACAACGCTAAACGTGCATCGCAGATTCATAGTGGTAACGCCAAGATCAACGTTATTGCGATTTTCGCAGCGAACGCGCTTACCCAATGCCCAAATCTGGATGATCAAAATCAGTGTGGGATCTATGAGGAGAGGCCGCTGGTGTGCAGGATTTATCCTGCAGAAATTTCCCCATTCATCACCTTGGATCCTGCGGATAAGGTGTGCCCTCCTGAGGTCTGGGAGGCGGGCGAGATAATCGTGTCTGATCGGGAAGCCAACCCTTCGCTGCAAGTTAAGATTGCACAGTCCAGGGACGAGGACAGGCTAGATGCTCACGCTAAAGTGGCGATCTGCGAATCTATGGATATGACGGTTGCGGCATGAAAGGAAAACGCTTTGGCTGTGTATTTGCCGGATCGACAGAGTCTGATGACTGCACTCAATCATTCTGATTCAGAAATTCGAAGAGTGGGCCATACCTCCTGGCGCGTGCGCATCGAAGATCACGAGTTGCGGGAGACAGTCGGAAGCCGTGGTGTGCAAATCGATACAGCGGAACTCTCCAGCTACATCTTCCACAAACTGTAGGGCATATTAACGCTCGGTTTATGCATTCAGTTTTCACGAAATATCAGGCGTGAAGGCACCGAGTCGATATGAAGCTCGTCAAATAATGCAATTTATCGCTCTTATCAGGCAAAAATGAATGCGGTTGTCACATTCATAATCTACTCATTCGAATCTCGACGTGGATAGATTAATGACTTCTCTGTTTTCACCCTATCGCTTAAAAGATGTCACGTTGCGCAACCGGATCGTGGCATCCCCTATGTGTCAGTACCAGGCTCATGATGGGCTGTTGTCCGATTGGCACCAAACTCATTACGAAAGCCTAGCCAAAGGCGGTGCGGGTTTGGTCGTTGTGGAGGCCACTGCTGTGTGCCCTCGGGGGCGCATAACGCCTGGAGATGCGGGGATCTGGAGCGACTCTCACATTGCCAATCTCGCATCCGTTGCGCTCGCGATCAAGGATGCCGGCGCTGTTCCTGGTATCCAACTCGGTCACGCGGGACGCAAGGCGGGGTGCACCCCACCATGGCAGGGTGGGCACCCACTCGCCGAATCTGACCCGCAGGCTTGGCAGCCCGTTGCGCCTAGTGCTCTGCCGTACATGGCAGAGTCTCCCCACATACCTGGCGAAATGACCGTGGACGAGATTCGACGTACCCAGGCCGACTTCATGCACGCCGCATCACGGGCATTCAGAGCAGGATATGACTGGCTGGAGTTGCATTTTGCACACGGTTTTCTCGGTCAAAGCTTTCTGTCTTCGAAGTCCAATACGCGCTCGGATCAATATGGTGGATCACTGCTCAATCGTGCGAGGTTCTTGCTAGAAACCGTCGATGCAGTCAAGCAGGTATGGCCCGGCAACCTCCCGTTAACTGTGCGTTTCGGTGTTGTCGATTTCGGAGACAATCTCGAAGAGTCCATGGCGGAATCAATTCAGGTTCTTCAATGGTTGAAAGACGCCGGTGTGGATTTTGTGGATTGTTCTCTGTCGCTCGCAACAGCGGGTGAACCCGTGCCATGGGGGCCCAACTTCATGGTGCCGTATGCCGAGCGTGTACGCGCCGAGACAGGATTGCCAGTAGGGACAAGCTGGATGATCACCGATGCAAATGAAGCGGATGGATTCGTGCGAGAGGGTCAACTCGATTTGGTCTGCTTTGCTCGGACGCTGTTAGCCAACCCTCATTGGCCGTTCCTGGCGGCTCGGACATTGAACATCCCTGACCCTGAGTCCGTGCTTCCAACGCCATACGCCTATTGGTTGCAAAACTGGGCTGGTTGAATCTTCGTAGCGCGCCCGATTCGACCTCAAATATTCGGGAGTCAGCGAAGCGTATATAGCCCCCCCCACACAGTCCCTGTAGTCGCTGGAGATCTTAATTGGAGAGCATCCATGAGTCGTTCACCGTGCCCAGTTGGATTTACCCAATCAGTTGAAATTGTAGTCCGTGCGCTCAATGTTCCAGCGCTAGTCAGTGTACTCACGGCTCGGATAGATCAATTCACTTGCACCTACTCAGGGTTTATCGGGGCGCTCGTACAGGTGAGCGAGCGCAAGGATGCAGTGCATATGCAGATCTGTTGGATATCCAGGGAGTCCGGTGAACAATCACTGGCAAAGACAAAAGACGGTGAGCCAGACCTCTTCCAGATTGCGAGCGATTTACAGGCCAGTGCCATGATCTTTCGCACCTTCGTTGTGGCCGCTGACAGGTGTGCTCCATGCTGAGCAGGATTTCTCGGGCGCCAGCGCTCGTTGTTTCGAGCAACGTCGTCCTACGTAACATATTGTTACGGTCGATGTGCCGGAAAAATCTCCGTCGAATCAGGCAACAAAACCCGCCGATCAGGCAATCCTCGCCACGCTTGGAAACGCATACTCAAACCTGGAACTGGCGCTTGTAATCGCCAGGCTGAGCTCTATTGGATTTTATTGGAGAGGCCACCATGGCAGACCGTAACAAGGTTCAGTTCAAGATCAATGGCGAACATCGAGTCCTTGAACTCGACTCTCGTACTACGTTGCTGGATGCCATTCGTGAGCACGCCTTTCTCACTGGAACCAAAAAGGGATGCGATCAGGGCCAGTGTGGGGCTTGTACGGTTCATGTCGACGGCGAGCGGGTATTGAGCTGTCTTACCCTTGCTGCGCAGGTTGATGGGCGTAACGTGACCACCATCGAAGGGCTGGCTCAAACTGACGGCACATTGCACGCAGTGCAGGCCGCCTTTGTTGAGTTCGATGCTTTCCAGTGCGGCTACTGCACCCCTGGCCAAATCATGTCAGCGGTTGCTTGCATACGTGAAGGGCACACGGGGTCGGATGATGCCATACGTGAATACATGAGCGGCAACATCTGCCGCTGTGGTGCATACCCGCACATTGTCACCGCTGTGCGGACGGCGGCGGCACGTTTGCAGGAGGGTAAGGTATGAGGGCCTTCGATTATGTTCGCTCCAGCGATATCAATACCGCGCTCCAACAATCCGGTCTCCCCGAAACCCGATTCCTGGCAGGGGGTACGACATTACTCGACTTGATGAAGTCTGGCGTAGAGCGTCCGGCTCGCTTAGTTGATATCAGTCATTTGCAAGGTTTAAACGATATCACGGTCGTCTCTGATCATATCCATATCGGTGCCTCAGCTAAGATGAGTCATGTCGCCGCCCACGCTCAGATTCAGAGCCAAGCGCCCGTTTTAAGTGAAGCTCTTTGGCGTGCTGCCTCTGCACAGATACGGAATATGGCTTCGATAGGCGGCAATCTTTTACAACGCACCCGGTGTACCTATTTTCGTGACCCTGCTGCTTATCCTGAGTGCAACAAGCGTAACCCTGGATCAGGATGTGCAGCCCTCAACGGGATTAATCGCAACCATGCCGTGCTTGGCGGGAGTGATGCCTGTATTGCTGTTTATCCCGGTGACCTGGCCGTGGCGTTGGTTGCGTTTGATGCCACTGTTTTCATTCGTGGTGCAACAGATCGGCAAGTGGCTGTAGATGACTTTTATCGGTTGCCTAGCAACCGCCCAGACATTGAGAACGATCTATCTGTAGGGGAGATGATTGTCGGGGTGGAAGTACCGGTGGTGCCGGCTCTCAAAAACTCACATTACCTCAAAGTGCGTGATCGAGCTTCGTATGAGTTTGCTGCCGCCAGTGCAGCGGTCGGTCTCGAATTCGAAGACGATGGCCACACCATCAAAGATGTGCGCATTGCTCTGGGTGGAGTCGGCACCAAGCCTTGGCGGGCACGTCAGGTAGAGCACGCGCTTATCGGCAAGCCCTTCACTGAGAAAGTGCTGCGGGACGCGGCTCGCTATGCGGTGGATGGTGCTCAGGCCCGTGAGCACAACGGCTTCAAGATAGTGCTGGCGCCACGGGTTATCGCGCGCGCATTGATGACCGTCGGAGGCTTGGTATGAACGAACTCTTCAATCCCGACATTGATCGGCGGACACTCCTGAAAACTGCCGTTGCAGGATCTGCTGTCATGTACGCAGGCCTCGCGTTCAACCCCTTGACCGGGGACGCGGCGCCGCTGGTTGGCAAGGAGTCTAATGGTTCTCTTGGCGAGCGCGCACCCAGACAAGAGGGCGGCCTCAAGGTGCGAGGTGAAGCACGCTATGCCATTGAGCAAGCCATCGACGGCATGTTGTACGGTGTGGCGGTGCAATCGACCATTCCTGCTGGACGTGTCACTGGCATCGATACTAGCGTGGCCGAAAAAGCACCTGGTGTCGTTGCCATCTACACGCATCTAAACCGACTGGCAATTCAGCCAGCCATTCCCTTTATCAAAGGCGGCGCCGCCACCGAGAATTTCACACCATTGCAGGACGATCTGGTGCGCTGGAATGGTCAGCACATCGCGTTGGTAGTGGCCGAAAGTTTCGAACAAGCCACTGAAGCCGCGAGTCTGGTCAAGGTCAGCTATGAGCAAACCCAAGCGATCATCGACCCTGATGATCCACGTGCAAATCCTCAGCCCATTGATGATCTGCAAGCGAAATGGGGCGATGCGAAATCGGCCTTGGCTTCAGCTGCGGTCAAGGTGGAAGGCGTTTACACCACACCTCGCGAGTACAACGTCCCGATGGAGCCCCATGCGTGTATTGCTCATTGGAGTGGCGACAATCTGACGGTATACGAGTCGAGCCAGTGGGTGGGTGGTGCCCGCAACGTCATCGCTCAGTGGATGGGGGTGGACATGGCAAACGTCCGTGTGATTTCTCCCTTTATCGGTGGTGGGTTTGGTTGCAAAGTGGCGCCACATCCGCATGTCGCCATGGCGTGCGCGGCATCGAAAGCTTTGGGTCGCCCTTTGAAGTTGTCGCTGACTCGTCCGCAAACCTTCACTGGGTACGGTGGCCGACCGCGCACCAGCCAGCGGCTGGCGTTGGGTGCCACGAAACAGGGCGTGCTTGTCTCAGTGATGCATCAGGGGTGGAACGAGACCGCAATTGACGATACTCACTTAGAACCAAGCACCTCAGTGACGGCGCTCATGTACGCCACGCCCAATATGCTTGCGCGCCATAGCATTATCCCGGTGAACACCGTCAACCCAGGCTGGATGCGGGCGCCAGGTGAGAACATCAGCACCTTTGCGCTCGAAACAGCCATGGATGAACTGGCCTATGCCGTCGGGCTCGATCCCATTGAGTTAAGACTGCGCAATTGGGCGTCTCAAGACCCGAAAGCCAACATCCCGTGGTCGACTCGGCGCCTCAGGGAAGGCTATATCGCCGGCGCTAATGCATTTGGCTGGGCTAACCGGAATCCGCAGCCGCGTTCAATGCGCGAGGGCCGCGAGCTGATCGGTTGGGGGATGGCTGCGGGTACTTACCCGATCTGGCGCACCCCAGGAGAAGCGAAGATAATCATCCATCGAGATGGTCGGATCGAGGTATTGAGTGGGGGGACGGATCTTGGCACGGGCACGTACACGATCCTTGCCCAAACAGCCGCCGAAGTTCTAGATGTTCCGACCAGTTCGGTCAAGGTAAGCCTCGGCGATACGGATCTACCTCGTGCACCCATCGCTGGTGGGTCTCAACTGGCGAACAATCTGACTGGCGCCGTGTACAAGGCAGCGAAAGTCGCCCGCAACGAACTCCTGCGTCTGGCAACAACCGATCCGAAATCGCCGCTGCACGGTATGGATGTTAGCAACCTGGTATTCAAGAGTGGGCGAATCAAACCCTCACAAAGACCGGGCGACGGCATAGCATTGGCAGGCTTGCTCAGGGCACTTGGCAAGGATCGGCTTGAGATTACGACGGACACTTTCAAGGCTGGTGCTACTGAGGCTGATCGTAACGCAGCAGCGCATGGGTTTAGCCAAATGCAATCGGCTACTAGCGGTGGAGTCTCCGCGCATAGTTGGGGAGTGCATTTCGTCGAGGTTCGGGTAGACGAGGACTTTGGTACGGTCAGGGTCAAGCGCATGGTTGCAGCGTTCGACAGCGGCAGGGTGTACAACCCGAAGCTTGCCGAGAGCCAATGGATAGGCGGGATGATCATGGGGCTTGGCCAAGCGTTATTTGAGGAAGGCCAGATTGATCGGCGTGACGGTCGCGTCGTGAACGCAAGCCTGGCGGACTACGTCGTTCCAGTGAATGCCGATGTCCCGGAAATCGTCACGATTGATGTCGGTATACCCGACTTACAGGCCAGTGCACTGGGCGGCAAAGCGGTGGGTGAATTGGGAATCGTTGGGGTCGCAGCAGCGATCAGCAATGCGGTTTACCACGCAACAGGAAAGCGTATTCGCGATCTACCGATCACCATGGACAAGCTGCTCTCCTAACCCATGAACAATCTTGATCTTCAGGTACTTGAGCAGGCAGCGAAGTGGCTCGATCAGGGGTATGGTGTTTGGCTTTGTACCGTCTTGGCCACCTATGGCTCAGCTCCGCGTAGCCCAGGTGCAATGCTGGTGGCGCTGCCTACGGGAGACTTTTGTGGATCGCTGTCAGGAGGCTGTGTTGAAGAGGACTTCCTGGAGCGACTGGGTCGCGAGGAGTTTGCTTATCGCAGCCAGATCATTCGCTATGGTGAGGGTGGGTTTGCTCCAAACCTTGCTCTGCCGTGTGGCGGCGTGCTGGATGTTCTAGTGGAGCGTTTTAAACCTGACTGCGATAGTCGCGAGCACTGCGCTGTTCTATTGGATGCGCTGAAGGGACGTCAGCAGGTAGTACGCCATGTGAAATTGGATTCCGACCAAGTGCAAATCGAGACAGACACTACGGCGTGTGCGCCCATTTCTGTCGAGTCCGATCATGTTCGTATACGGATAGGCGCGGCTCAGAGGCTACTTATTGCGGGACTCTCACCCGTCGCCGAATTTTGCGCGGGCTTTGCTGCAGCGCTGGGTTTTGAGGTCGTAGTGTGCGACCCGCGTCCGGAATTAACTGCGCATTTCAAGATGCCCGGAGTGAAGCTGATTGAAGTTCACCCAGCTACTTACATCTCTCAAGGCGGGTGTCACGCCGCGACTGCCGTCGTAGCGCTGACTCACGATCCTCGACTGGATGATTTGACACTCATGGAAGCCGTTACGACTCCAGCGTTCTATATTGGCGCCATGGGCTCAAAACGTAATAGTCAGAACCGCCTGGAGCGGATCAGGCGCATTGCCCGGTTGGATGATCAAAGTGTCAACCGTATCCATGCTCCGATTGGTCTGAATCTCGGGAGCAAAACCCCAGCCGAGATCGCGCTTGCGGTTATGTCCGACATCGTCAGGGTGAAAAATGGAATTGTTCGTGGCGCGCTGTAGCGTCGGGGTTCTTTAGGAGATGAATATGCTTGCTGCTTCTAAAAATAGCCTTACCGACGGCGACACTGGCCGTTTGGTTGACCTCGTTAGCCAAATTGCGCGCAGTGATTGCGACTACCAAACAGCCATTCCGGGCCTAAGCCTTTATCGACGCAATGCGGTTACAGAGCCGTTGCACTGCATATATGGCTTGGGTATCGGTTTATGCTTGCAAGGCAGCAAGCAAGTCATGGTGGGTGAGGAGGTGCTCACTTATGCTCCGGGGCAGTCCCTGGTCACGAGCGTAGACCTTCCAGTGATAGCGAATGTCACCCAAGCCAGCTTCGCGCAGCCGTATTTAGGCATGATGCTGACTTTCGACAACACCATGGTTATGCAGATTGCTGAGCGTCTTCAGCTATCTCAACGCATTAAAGATGATGGGTTTAGACCTGTCACTGTTCAGACCTTGGACGTGTGTGTGCTGAACGCTTTTGAGCGGCTGGTTGAACTGCTTGATGAGCCATGTTTGATCGCCGCAATTGCTCCGCTAATCACAGAAGAGATCGTAGTTCGATTACTGAATGGTGCCCACGGGCCGCAATTGCTCCACATTGTCAGTGCCGGCTCTCCGAGTCAGCACATCGCAAAGTCGGTAGCTTGGCTCAAGCTCAATTTCAGTCGGGCGCTGCGCATGGATGACCTAGCAGCAACAGCGTATATGAGCCCCTCCACATTTCGTCAGCACTTCCGGGCGGTCACCGGAATGAGTCCGCTGCAGTATCAGAAACAACTCAGGCTGCAAGCTGCGAGACAGATGATGTTGAGTCAGAATGTAGATGCGAGTAGTGCCGGCGGACTGGTCGGATATGAAAGCTCATCGCAGTTCAGTCGCGAATACAGCCGTCTTTTTGGTGAACCACCTCAAAGGGATATAAAACGCATGCGTGTCCAATAGCGGTATGTTTCGACAGCGTAACCGCTCATGAATAATCCTTGTTCGTCCCTGAAAAACCCTAGCCTTGAAGCTGGACTGCACTGACCTGTGTTCCTTGGCATTGCATTAGGGAAGGATACCGAGCAGCGCTTCGGGGGTGAATGCTGGGAAAAAGCCGCACTGATCATGCAAGGCTTTCAGTCGAGAATGAGCTGAGCATTTGACCAGTATTTGAAGCTCTCGTAGTTGCTCGCCAAGGTGGATTGGTAGCCTTCTAGAGTCTTTTGCGCGGTTCAGCTTTTATGGCGGCGGCAGCGCTCCGAGCCGTAGCGCACCTCCCCCCAACAGCTTGCCCACTTTTTCCGCCATGCGAAGGGAAGACCACAGGTCACGCAGGTTTTGACTGGCAACTCACTCTTTTTTCAAAACGAACCACCTCCATCTATTTTGGCAAGCAACAACTAACACTTTTACGCATTACGACAATCGTTGAGTAAATTTGAGGCTAGGCCAATTTTCCGGCTACGGTCGCACGATGATTACAGTGATATTCCTACCACCCCGTGTAGCTCTGCTTTCTCATCAAAGTAGCCTTGGCTGCGCCCTTGATTTCTGGGAAGTCTGCTGCGAGTTTTTTACGATTTCTTTACGGTAGGTTTTGTTACTCACCACGATACTGGCCGCGATTTTTAGATCGTCCATGTGCCTTGCTCTGCAATTGGCCCTGGAAAAACGTATTGCCCAAGGATGGCATGCAGTTACTCCCCGCTAATTGAGAGGGCGCCACCTTGAGTGAGACCGCGACCGCTACACACGTAGACTCCCATTCCAAAACATCAGGGGTTGGCTTGCTCGTCGCCGCTGTCGGTGTGGTTTACGGAGATATTGGCACGAGCCCCCTCTACACGTTGAAAGAGGTCTTTTCCGGGCATTACGGTGTTCAGGTGAATCACGATGGCGTGCTTGGCATTCTGTCGTTGATCTTTTGGTCATTGATCTGGGTCGTCTCGATCAAATACGTATTGTTCATTTTGCGTGCCGACAACCAGGGCGAAGGCGGCATCATGGCTTTGACTGCGTTAGCTCGTCGCGCAGCAGCACCTTACCCGCACATGAGCAAGATACTGGTTCTACTCGGTCTGTTCGGCGCTGCACTTTTTTACGGGGACAGCATGATCACCCCGGCTATTTCGGTGCTATCTGCGGTCGAAGGATTACAGTTAGCATTTGATGGTATCGAGCGCTGGGTTGTGCCTATATCAGTGGTCGTGCTCGTCGCCCTGTTCTTGATACAGAAACATGGCACAGCCCGAATCGGCATCCTGTTTGGCCCTGTCATGGTGCTGTGGTTTGTGGTGCTGGGCGCCCTCGGTATCCACGGCATTTTACAGCGGCCCGAAGTGCTGCAAGCGCTAAACCCTGTTTGGGCAGTGCAGTTTTTTGTTGCTCATCCTGGCATGGGTGTAGCGATCTTGGGCGCCGTCGTATTGGCATTGACCGGTGCTGAAGCACTGTATGCCGACATGGGCCATTTTGGCCGCAAGCCGATTTCTCTTGCATGGTTCATGTTGGTGTTGCCGGGGCTGGTACTCAATTATTTTGGCCAAGGCGCCTTGATCCTGGAAAACCCAGAGGCTGTGCGCAACCCGTTCTATTTACTAGCGCCGAGCTGGGCACTGCTGCCTATGGTCGCGCTCTCCACACTGGCGACCATCATCGCTTCTCAAGCCGTAATCTCCGGTGCTTTCTCCCTGACGCGCCAGGCCATCCAACTAGGGTACGTCCCTCGGATGTTTATCCAGCACACCTCCAGCCAAGAGCAGGGGCAGATCTACATCGGCACGGTCAACTGGGCGTTAATGGTCGGTGTAGTGCTGCTGGTGATTGGCTTCGAGTCGTCCAGCGCTTTGGCTGCCGCTTACGGGGTTGCAGTGACAGGCACTATGCTGATCACCACCATCTTGTCCTCGGCTGTAGTGCTTCTCCTCTGGAAAACACCGCGTTGGCTGGCCATCCCATTGCTGCTCGGCTTTCTGTTGGTAGACAGCCTTTACTTCGCAGCTAACGCTCCGAAGATTTTTCAAGGCGGAGCGTTCCCAGTGATCGCAGGCATTGGTCTGTTTATCTTGATGACCACCTGGAAGCGGGGGCGGAAGATCATCGTTGAGCGCTTGGACGAGACCGCACTTCCTCTGCCGTTGTTCATCAGCAGCATACGTTCGCAGCCACCGCATCGGGTTCAAGGTACTGCAGTGTTTCTAACGGCCAAGGCTGATGCTGTCCCCCATGCGCTCTTGCACAACCTCTTGCATAACCAGGTTCTGCACGAACAGGTGGTGTTGCTCACAGTGGTGTCTGAAGACAGCCCGCGTGTGACTGCTGATCGGAGGTTCGAGGTCGAGGCTTACGGTGAGGGATTTTTCCGAGTTAGCGTTCATTTTGGCTTCATCGAGGAGCCTGACGTACCCGCTGCGTTGTGTCTCTGTCACTTGAATGAGCTGGACTTCAGCCCAATGCGTACCACTTACTTTCTTAGCCGCGAGACGGTTATCCCGACCAAGCGTATCGGGATGGCTCGGTGGCGAGAAAGCCTGTTCGCCTTTCTACTCAAGAACGCCAACAGCAACCTTAAATACTTCAATTTGCCGCTGAATCGAGTGATCGAATTGGGCACGCAGGTTGAGATGTAGAGGAGCGCAGTTAAGGGAAAGCGTCCTTGCTCTCGCTGTGTTGGTCAGAATGGGAAATCCAGTTTTTTCTGCACAGCAAATTCGCCTGGCGCTTTGCCTCGTTCGAAAGCAACTAAATACGACATCTGTACGGTCAAAGGTTTCGCTTCTGACTGCTCGCCAGAAACCTTCAGATGTACTTTGCGAGTCGCATATTGAATTGAAACCTCAAGCCCTTGCAGCTCATTGATCAGCTCCTGCATCTCGTCGTATACGGCAAATTTGGCGCTTTCTGAATAATCGCTGGCGCAGTCCCTGTAGTCGCGAAAATAGTCCACGAGTGACGCAAACACCTCTTGGGCATCACGCTGCATTTCAAAGCCGGGTTGGGAAACATCTACTGTGGAGCTTTCTGCAAGCTGAGCGAGCTGGTGTCCAGTCGACAGGGGCAGCGCCGGTAGTGTGATGTAGTCGCGCTCAATACGGGCTTTCTCTGCTCTCAACTCCTCTTCTGAGGGGATGTCGAAGGGCTTGTTGAAGGCATCGATGTCTGCGATCTCGAAAGCAACTGCGAGCGCACGTCGAGTATCAGTGCTTGCCGATTTGGCATTCTCAACGCGTTGTACAGTCCGTACGTTCAAGCCTGCAAGCTCGGCCAGAGTCTCCTGTGACCATTAAAAAATCTCCCGCATTTTGCGGATGAGTGCGGCAAATTCTTCGAGGCTCAACACGCGAGGCTGGCTAGACGAGGTGTTTGTATTCATTTTCAAGCTCCATGAGATAGTCGGTACGGCTCATGATGAAGAAGCTGCTGATGACACAACACGACAGGAACCCGACAGAGAAGCGACAAGGTATGAGGCTCTGGTGAGGTAACGATGAATTGAAGCAAGCATGCAGACATGTGCATCTCTCCGCTCAGCGTAGGCGTGATAATGTCTTCCGAGCCCGTGATTCTAGTGCGGGCTGGGGAATGACCTTTCTAATCGCCGCCAGAGGCTTATTCCCAATTTAAATTTGAAGCAGTGGTTGGTCCACTTCTCCAAGGCAAACCTCAAGCATGAATTCAACGAAGCTGAGAGTGGATTTAACTGACGGCTGGGCTCCACCAGTGGGCTCGCTCACTCGCGTGCTATTAGTCGGAGCCAAAGCGTGATGTTCCGCATGCCTTCGAGCCAAGCCGCGCGCAAGCGACCATAGGTGGGGATGCAGCCCGAGCTGATCCAAATACCGGTGCATGATCACCCTCGCTACAGCCCCTTTACCATCGGGAAACGCTTGAGTTTGGAGAAGGTGTAAGTGGTGGGCTAGCGCCGCAACGATACGTCGACGAAGCTCAGGTACCCTCATCAATGTGAACTGCTGGTTCGCTGAGTCAGGTGCACTCTTCAGAACTTCTGGCTCTGTATGGTACCCGTCGATGATCTTAGAAAAATGGGCGTCAGAGTCGATCAACATTCTGCTCAAGCACGCTGCGGTTTCAGGCGCGACCATGCCAGCCAGGAAAGCTGTCTTCGTTACAAGCAAGTCTGCGCTCGCCAGTATTGACGGAGGTATCGAGTCAGGGAGGGCCGGGCTTGGGAAAATCATGGCGCTGACACTATCCGTGCTTGAAGCGCTTGTCATGCAACAAGTGTAGATTTCTGAACGAGCGAAGCGGTGCATAGCATTTCGTGGAATGCACAAAAGCTCACAGGCTAGGATGAACTAACTACCTCTCGATACCATGTCTTCCTGGGGCGGACAGATCCTAAGGGCGAGCAATGGGGGATATCGCTAGTTCGGGCCACCTGGCCCGGCTTGGTGTTAGGTTTTTCAGGTGGAGGTGAAAGTGCTGTTATCGATCAAGGAATACCAACCCGCGCCCAAGATCCCACAGAGCATTTGGATGACCCTCGGGCTGCCGTCACGCGGTACCAGGCTTCATGACCTGATTGACCAAGGACTGCCTTTTGAAATCCTTGAGCGGATAGCCAGCGTTCTGCAGATGCAGCGAGGGGATATTTCCAAGGCTATTTGTGTATCTCCCTCAACGATGGCGCGAAGGGCGAAAGCAGCACGATTCAACTCCTTAGAAAGCGATCGCTTGGTCGCATTGATTGCTGTCTTTGAGAACGCCTTGACCCTGTTCGAAGACGATGTCGCCGCTGCAACGGAATGGATGAGTACGCCGGTTCGTGGGCTTGGTTCGAAGCGTCCTCTGGATATGATCAGGACGAGGGTGGAAACGAAGGCTGTCATCGACCTTATCGGTCGACTGGACAGGACGGTGCTCGTGTGAGACTCGTCAGGCCAAGGCTTAACGCCTCTCTCTATGTGCTGCGAGGTGCTGCATCTCGCGCTCTGGGATCCGCTGACTTCCACGATTTCGGTTTCTGGAACGCATTCTCGGAGCTCCTCAACCGACATGGAAACAGCATCGCCAATGGGGTCATCCCGATCTTGGCGCTCAATTTCATCAAGAACCGCCAGGTACTGAATCGCTTGGTCAGATCCAGGCTGCTGCCTTTCTAAATCCCACAAAGCGTAGCGCCGTTTGCGTTCGCGCTGCCAGAGACGATTAGCGTCGCTCATCATTATTTGTCTTTCCAGGCGTCAGTGAGTTCGTCTATTCGACCGCAATTTGAGGCTTTTTCGAAAGGACAAGGCAGCGTCGGAAGAGGCGTTCAGACTGCGCTTTGAGACGTACCACTTCTAAATCCGAACGCGTTGGAACAAGCCACCTATCGAGACGTCAAACCTGACCTAAGGTTCTCGGCAGGGTGCAACGCGCACCATCAAGGTCGTTTGAGCCCTGACAAGGTCATCGGCATTCGGGGAATCGAGCATTTCATAGATCGGTTCCTGTGACGTCAATTATTGCTCGGAAGCGACGCTTAACCACGATCGCGTAAGCCTAAGCGCTTGATCGAGTGCGCACGCTCCTGATCGTGTGAGTGGTAATACGTGTTCTGGGTAGTGCTGAGATTGCTATGACGCAGATCGACCTGCAGGTCTTTGGCGTTCCGCAAGGGTGCGTCGAAGGTCGCAGAGGTATGGCGCAACCAGTGTAGAGAAGCGACCTTCAAGCTTTCCATCTCGTGAACCGCACGACCCTCGATGCGCATTCTTTCAAGAGCTTTGTCGAAGACAACTTGGAGGAGGGCGCGTACCTGTCGATCCGACAGGCCAGAACGTCCTCTGAGGGTCTTGATCAAAGGTGTGGTCTCGCCGATCTCAGGAAGTTCGGGTAACCCCAAGAACCGACGATAGCGCTTCAGATATAGATTGATATATTCATCCCTGACAGCAATCTTTCCGATCTTGTTACCTTTGCCCACGGCGTGATACCACCAGCTGCCTTCAGGATCTTGGCGGAAGTCACCCATAGAGGGCTTCCAGTTTTGTCGCCCGACAACATCAGACACGCGTAGATACATAGCAAACAATGTTGAAAGTATAAACAGTGTACGCTCATGCCGAGCAGGTTCGGACTCCGCCAGCTTTTCAGCCGTTTCAAGCACATAGCTCCATTGCAGCGGCGTCAATGCACGTGTAACCGCGGTCTCTTGAATATCATCACTATAACGGCCAGACTTTTTGATCATTCGGAAAGGGTTTGCCGCTGCATAGCCATCTTCAACCATAAATTCGAAGAAGCGACTGCAAATCGAGAAAACTTGATTTATTGTGCTGTTAGCTGCGCTATATGTGCTCTCGATTATTCCTTGCACTTGATCATCGGAGTCATTCCGTGGTTTCGCCGATTTAATGTTGAATGGACGCCAGTTAGGATTAGGGATAACAGGGTCTTCGAGCGCGGCCTGCGCATCATTATTTTTCACGAAACGGCTACGCGTCACAGGCCCAATCCAGTCTCGAGGTGGATTACGGCAAAAACTCAAATAATCCTGAGCGTCCTGGCGCTTTAGTTTATTCAGCGGCTTCTCGTTAATTAGCAATGACCACAACAGCAACCGCTCAATATGGATGCGATACGAGCTGAAGGTCTGAGCGTTATCGGAAAATGCCCGCAGGAAAGATCGTACGGCTAAATAACCACGTGCAGCCCCTAGCACAGAGGGGAACGAAGCAAGGTAAGCCTTAACGCACGGGGTAGTTGGCTCGCTGCAACTGAAATTCTGGTCAAGGAAAGACTCGTATGTATTGAATAAGGGCTTCGGCGAGCGAGACATTTATGACCACCAGACGTTAGTTAGTGCCATTAGAAGACTTCCAGTTATGACAGTAATCGGAAGTAATAAGCCTATTTTGCATAATCGGCCTCACTTCTCATGAAGCTGGGATTTAAGAAAGCCCGATGGTATCGCGCTCGTTACTATCGCGCAACTCTAGATCCTCGCCGCACCGAATACCTGAACTTATCTCAATATTTCGTTAAATTCCCGCACTAACCTCCCGTTTACTTTACAGACATCCATTCGAATACCTATTAAGAAAGGAGACACCTGTGAATGCATCCTTTTAGTCTCCTGATTTCGTTACATGCTGTAGTCACGGTAAAATCTCGTAAAAACGTCACATCTACGCTAATGACTGGAATTTCTGGGTGGCGGGTAGTCAGATGGTTTAAATCCACTGGTGAAATCTCACGATTTTGTGTCCGGAAAGTAAGATCCGCAGCACTACATGAGGTCTAGTGCAGAGCAGTTCTCAGCCCAGTTTTTTCAAAAAAGCATTATAGGGTAGAGCTACTAGGCTAAGTCAGGCTTGATCTTCGGCAATCCAAGCGCTGGGATTGCGCAAAAATCTTCCTACGCAATCAGAGCGGTCGGAGCGGTCGGAGCGGTCGGAGCCTAGATTTATCTCGTCAAATCTTCACAAAAAACACGACAGGCCATGTCTCACGATTTCGTTAAGAACAGATAACACATTGTATTTATTGGTTTTTATCTCGAATCCGCAATCAGGGTTAAGCGAAGCTGTCTCACGATTAATTGATAAACTCTAAGCTAGCAACAAAAATGATGAAATCTGCTGAACCCCACGTAAACAAAGGCTTACAGGCAAAATCTAGGATACATAGCAGTCTCATGATTACGTAGCAATCGATGGTGAGATCAGCACTACATTTTTTGCAAAATACATATAAATCAATTAGTTAATGGCTTATCGAGGAGAAATCTCGTCATTTCGCGACTGCCTCAGTCAACTTTGAGTATTCGCTCGAAAGAGCTTGAGCGGAGGTGGCTTTCAGATACTGTATTTAACATAATATACATTATACGTAATATCGTATCCTTACGTGGGGGTCAGTGGTGGCCAGATTTAAAGTCAGGCATAGCCTCTCTCAAACATCACCTGGCCCAGCTTGCTGGCTGGCGATGTAATTCACATTGAATGCATCCTGCAATCCGCGCTCTTTGTGATAACCAACCACGCAGGCCAACCTCCAGCGCAACACGCTATCAAGACGTTTTAAAAACGACGCCAGGACTCGGGGAAAACTGATCGCAACCGGCGTGTGGACTGACATGATCTGTTGACGCTGTTTCATGCCGTTCCTGAGACTGCATATCCAGCAGGATTGTTTTGAGAGATACCGCAATGTGTTCACCAATAGTAGGTATTCATACGAGTCTGAAAGCGCGAATTTTCTGTCCCGACTCTGACTGAGGAGCATCGTTATCAAGGACGCTGGTTTCACAGGTCGTTCCCTGATTCTGATCAGGCGTCATAAAGCTCTTGAGCAGTTGCAGCAAATGTTGATGAGCATCCCGCAACCCGGATGCTTTAAGGTACTTGTGCCTGTTTTCAATCGTCCGGTCTGGAAAGTGAACCATTGCAGTCATCCATCGTGCAGTGATGACCCGGTTTCACGGGGTGATTCAGGTATTTTGTGGTTAGAAATCACGAGATATCACCGGTCGGACCGGCAATATTTGTGTTTCAGCGCACTATTATCCTTTGTGCTTCAGCGTGGATGAGTAAGGCAGATGAACGATTCAATGGATGAGGGTTTTGCAGTACCCTGCCCCTTTTATATTTGTTTAAATTATAACTAAACTAAATGTCAGTTTAGTTTAGTTATAATTAAGCACCCTCTTTGCCAGTTGGTATATGAGCGTTGATCTCATCAAGTTCTGCACGGATAACTTGCGAGCAAGCGATCTGCAAATGCAGGCAGATCCGCCGTGGCCAAACGGTTGATCCCGGCTGCGCGCTTGCGTCCACCCCCCGTTGGGAACTGACGACAGAACGCATCCGCCGTCAGCTCAGTGCCGTCAGGTACACGAAGGCTGAACGCCCAATCACCATCGGCCCTGGCACTGAGCAGGCCAATGGCCTGTCGCGGGGCCTGAGCGGCTAGTTTATTGGCCAGCACCCCGCTGACCCGGCGCGCCCATGGTTGCGATGGCAAGCGATAGAGCCGCGCGCCGTCGCCTGCACACCACGGCGCCAGGTCAGCGGCAGCCGCCATGTCTGCGGCGTGCCCCGCTCTGAGGATCTTGAAGCTCGTGCTTTCGCGGATGAAGTCGATTGGATTGCGGTAAGGCCACAGTTCGCCTGCGAGTGCCAACGGATCGAAATGCAGGTCCTCCAGGCTGTCGCCGTAGGCGTTGTAATTCAACAACTGACCCAGCTCTTCCAGGGCCACCACTTCTTCTTTGTTCAACCCGTGCCGTTCGGCCAGTGCTCGCGCCGGACCGGCCAGGCCATCACCAAACGCGCCGACCACCGCCCAGCGGTGCTCTCGTCCCGAGAGGTAGTTGTCCACCAGGATGCTGGTGCACACGTGGGCCGCGGTATCGATAAATGATTCGAACCCCGGATGTCGAGGCAGCTCACCCGCATAGTGGTGATCGAAATAGCGCACCCGGGCACCTGCATCGAGCAAACGCTGCGTCTGCTCGCGGTTCTGCTCGTGAGCCACGTCCAGCACGGTGACTCGCTCGCCATGAGCGGCCGTGACCCGGCTGAGCAGTCCGATGTCGCGCTTGACCCCACTGATCAAGCGCACTTCGCGGTCCAGTTCCCCGGCAAGACGCAATTGTTGCAGCGCACAGAGGCCATCTGCATCGCCATTAAAAGCGCAGAGATCAATCATCTGTTTTCTTCCTCAGTGCATCATCTCGCCGCCGTTGGCATCCAGTTGCGCGCCATTGATTGCACTGGCGTAGTCCGATGCCAGGAACAGCGCAGCCCGGGCGCACTCTTCATCAGTGCGCATACGTCCCCCCGGGATCCCGGCACTCAATTCGGCACGTACCTGTTCTTCACTGACGCCCCGTGCAGCGGCAGTCTGGCGTACGAGGGCCTGAACCGGCTCGCCCCACATCCAGCCACATGCCAGGGCGTTGACCCGCAGACCATGCACCGCCTGCTCGGTCGCCAGGTAGCGCACTGTCGCAGCCAGCGCGCTTTTCGAGGCGGCATAGGCAGCACCACCCTCATAGGGCTTGCGCACTCCCAGGGTATTGATCATGACAATGGCGCCGGCGCCCTGAGTGCGCATTTGCCCCAGCACGGCGCGGCTCATGTTCAACGAGCCGAGCAGATTGACTTCCAGGGCCTCGCGCAATGGTGCGTTGTCGCCCTCCTCCACGGCCTGAAAGCCGCCATGGGAGAAGGCGCTGTTGATCAGCGCATCGATGCGCCCGAATTGTTCGAGGGTGTTTGCGGCGAAGTGATTACAGGCATCGATATCAGTAATGTCCGTGGGTACACACAACACCTCGCAGGTGTTGGTGAGCGCCAGGATTCGTTGTTGCGCTTCCAGCAGCCGCCCCTTGTCCCGCGCCCCTATGGCAACAGCGCGCGCACCTTCGCGCGCGGCCTCCAATGCCAACTTGATACCCAGCCCCGGGCCGACACCCGAGACCATCACGACCTTGTCTTTCAACAGCATGGGGAGAGTCCTCTTATTGTTATGAGTTTCGTGTTGCCCAGGTTTCAGGCCTGGATATGCCGGGCTCGATACTCGGCATAGTCGCGTTGCAATATCTCTTCACTGAGGCCGAACTGGTCGGGGCTGTAGTGATGAACAGCACGCTTTTCACGGCCGTTTGCCTGCAGCCATTGCCCCATGGTCGCCCGGGTCTGCATCGTCAATTCAAGACCGGCAAATTGGTAGATCCTTTCGACTACAGCCTGCGGCTCGGCCACGGTGTCTTCGAAGTGCACATCAAGGAAACGCTCTTTGGGCATACGCTCGCGGACCGCCATCGCATGGCGTAACGCACGTGCCATACGCCGGTTCCACTGCTCTCCTACGGCCTCGGCATCGACCTTGTCGCTGTAGAGCAACCAGAGGGTATGGATAAAGCTGGCCAGCGAAGGAATGGTCCTGGCGGGTTCGCGGTGGGTGAGGACAACCTGCGCTTTTGGAAAAACCTCGAACAGCAGCTCCAGGGTATGCAGATGCTGCGGGCTTTTGAGCAACCAGCGGCGGCCAGGCTCGATGCCCCGACGCGCTTGCTGCCATTGCAGGAACTGCAGGGTTCGCTTGAGGTACTGATACACCTGGGTCTGATCCTGGCCGTCAAGCCAGGCGGTGTAGCTCGGCACATTGACGTAGGAATCCATGGCGCACAGGAACGAGTGCTCCATGAGCATGAACTCCTCATCGGGCTGCTCGGCGTCCAACGGGTGGATGGCGAGCAACTGCGGGAGGAACTCGATCATCCCCGCGACTTCGGCGCGCGCCCGGGCGATACGCTTGAGTGGCTGTTCCAGTGTTTCACCGGGCAAGGGTGCGGGGTAACGGGTTTCCCACCATTGTGCCTTGCTGAACTGCGGGTCCACCGCCAGTGTGCGCTGCAGCAGTGTGGTTCCGGTGCGCGGCAGGCCGACGATCACCAACGGTTCATCGATGGGTTGCTCAAGGATTTCCGGATGACGCCGAAGGTGATCCTCCATGACCAGGCGATTGACCAACTGCCCCAGCAGTTTTTCGCGCAACAGGCCCCGTCCGGCGGACGACAGGCACGCTTCACTGTTCAGGGCGTCAGCCAGTATCAGCAGACCCTGGCGAAAATCGCCGGGACCGAAATCCTCGAGTCCACCGGCACGAGCGCTGGCTTCAGCTAGCAAGGCATCAAGGGCAAAATCATTGGCGCTCATCGCACAAGCTCCTTCAGCTCATTGCGTTTGACCACGCGAGTGGTCGGGTGCACGGGATGCTTGGCCCCCACCCAGCGCAGGCAGAGGGTGCCATGGGGATGGCTGGCGGTTTCCAGCCAATTCTCCAGGCCGGGATCAAAGCCGCTGAGCACCATGCGCAAGCGGCCATCCTCGTCCAGGCGCGCCGAGTGCTTGTTCAGGCAGATGCGGTGGTAGCGGTAGTCGAGCGACTCCATCCAGTAGTTGTTGATCTGCACATTCCAGAAGTCGCAGTCGGGCACCCGATCGACCTCGATCAGCAATGCCTCGTCTTCGGCCAGGGCCCAGTAGGAGTGGTAATAGAAGATGTTCGGGTCGCCCCCCACTGACTGGCACAGCGCCTGGTCGGCGGCCGGCAGTTGATTGGGGTGTGCCTGGTAACCCTGGGCCCAATCGGCAAACAATCGGGCGGTGTTCTCGACGAAACTGCCCACCCTTTGCAGGCTTTGCTGCAAGCGTGGCGCAGACATCGGATCGGGTATATGCCCCGCACTCAGACGCTCTATTCGCAGTTGTGCCGGTTGCTCGCTGCTACGGTCAAGAAAAGTCTGGCGCACTATCAGGGCATTACTCTGCGGCTCCAGCCGCAGCCAGTTACCTTCAGCCGGAGGGCGTTGACTGAGGATGATTTCAAAGTTGCCCTCGGCATCCAGCGCCAGTAGCCCGGCATCGAGGAAACCGGTCTGAATCATCTTGCCATCCGTCTCATAGCCACCCTTCTGGGAGCCGAAGCTGAGGTAGGCAACGCTGCCACGGTTACCGCTGACCCGGTAATCATGTTCGCCGTTCAGGCGCGCATAGCTATACAAATTATCGGGGTTGTCAGCGCCAATTTTCGCCGTTTCATGGGACGGGGTGATGAAGCCGGGGAAGTCCGGATCAGCAAACTCCAGGTGCATTTCCAGGGCAATCCGCAGTAAGCGAGTGAGATAGCGAAAGCCTTCGGCACGGGTCTGCACATCGCCCGGTGCTTCGGGGCGCAGTATCTGCTCGCCACTGCGGCGCAATTGCTCGCAAAAGAGGTTCCAGCTCTCTCCGCTGAGAACCTCCTGATCGATCCTGTCTGTAACCATGTCGCTCTCCTCTGTCGGCGGACACCCCGCCTCTGCCAGTGACCTTAGGGAGTACCCGCTTGCCGGTTCTTCGTCCAAGCGGACTAAGCGCCCGCCTAGTCCGCACGGACGAGGAACCGTCTCACCCTGAGCGGCGAGGATCGCGCCTGAGCCCTTGGCTTGCTCCCCGCCGCGGTTCGTGGCGCGGAGACACCCTCAGAGGAGTTACCCATGACCACAGAGAAAAACCTGGTCCGTTCAGTGACCGTGGACATCGCCGCTCCGGCCGAATTTGTCTGGTCGGTACTGATCGACCTTGCGCGTTATCCGCAGTGGAACCCGTACACCGTAAAGGTTGAGTCGAGCCTGCAATTGGGCGAGCCGGTCAATCTGTTTCTACCCAATCCCGGGCGGCCAGGTGAGCGGCTGCACGTGATCGAGTACCTCGCGGACTTCGAGCCCCACCGGTTACTCGCCTGGGAGATGTATGCCAACGCCGACAATCCCGACGCTGCCCGACGCGAACAGCACATCGAGCGCACCGGCGCGGGCAGTTGCCGCTACCACACCACCGACCAGTTTCTCGGCGCGACCGCTGACCAGGTCATGGCCAATCATGGTCCCTGGGTGCAACAGGGCTTCGACGCCGTTGCCCTCGCCCTCAAGGTCCGTGCCGAGATGCTTTACGCGTCCGTCGCGTGACCTTCAGCCGCTGTCGCCCTCTTCGTCCGAGCAGACGAAGAAGCGCCAGCGGCGCTTTACCTACCGTGACGTCCAGCCGGAGCCCAACCCGGCAGAACTCGAGGAGGTATCCGATGTTGACTCATCTGCAATGGCTGGAAGCGGAAAGCATCCAGATCATCCGCGAAGTGGTCGCCGAGTGTGAAAACCCGGTGATGCTTTACTCCATCGGCAAGGACAGCGCCGTCATGCTGCACCTGGCGATGAAAGCCTTCGCCCCGGGCAAACCGCCCTTCCCCTTGCTGCACGTGGACACCACCTGGAAGTTTCGCGAAATGATCGCTTTCCGCGACCAGACCGTTGCACGCCTGGGCCTGGAATTGCTGGTACACGTCAATCCCGAAGGCGTGGAAAAGGCCATCGATCCGTTTACCCATGGCTCGGCCCTGCATACCGACGTGTGGAAGACTCAAGGTCTGAAGCAGGCCCTGGATCACTATGGTTTCGACGCGGCTTTCGGCGGTGCCCGCCGTGATGAAGAGAAGTCGCGGGCCAAGGAACGCATGTTTTCCCTGCGCTCCGAACAGCATCGCTGGGACCCCAAACAACAGCGTCCCGAGCTTTGGCGCTTGTACAACACACGCAAGCGCAAGGGCGAAAGCCTGCGGGTATTCCCATTGTCGAACTGGACCGAGCTGGATATCTGGCAGTACATCTACCTCGAACAGATCCCCATCGTGCCACTGTATTTCGCCAAAGAGCGTCCGGTGGTGCAGCGCGACGGCACGCTGATCATGGTCGACGACGAGCGACTGCCGCTCAAGCCGGGAGAAACCCCGCAAATGCGCAAGGTGCGTTTCCGCACGCTCGGCTGTTACCCGCTGACCGGCGCTATCGACAGCGACGCCGACAACCTGCCGGCGATCATCGGCGAGATGCTGGTCAGCCGTACTTCTGAGCGTCAGGGTCGACTGATCGACAGCGATTCGGCTGGTTCCATGGAGAAAAAGAAGCAAGAGGGGTATTTCTGATGAGCGCGCTGAACGACACCTTCAATAGCGACCTGACACCCTATCTGGAACAGCAACAGAACAAGCAACTGCTGCGTTTCATCACCTGTGGCAGCGTCGACGACGGCAAAAGCACCTTGATTGGCCGCCTGCTCTATGAGTCCAAGGCACTGTTCGAGGACCAGCTTGGCCAACTGGAAGTCGATTCGAAAAAACTCGGCACCCAGGGTGACGAACTGGATTTCGCCCTGTTGGTCGATGGCTTGAGCGCCGAGCGCGAGCAAGGCATCACCATCGATGTGGCCTACCGTTTTTTCGCCACCGACAAGCGCAAGTTCATCGTTGCCGACACCCCCGGCCACGAACAATACACCCGCAACATGGTCACCGGCGCCTCGACCGCCGACCTCGCGGTGATCCTCATCGATGCCCGCCAGGGCATACTCACCCAAACCCGTCGGCACAGTTACCTGGTGTCCCTGCTGGGCATCCGCAAGGTCGTTGTGGCCATCAACAAGCTGGACCTGGTGGACTATTCCCAGGCGGTATTCGAATGCATCGAAGCGGATTACCGCGCGTTCGCCACGCAGATTGGCTTGCATGACATCCAGTGCATCCCGCTCTCTGCGCTACGTGGCGACAACATGCTTGAAGCCAGCCCGAACACCCCCTGGTATCAAGGGCCGACCCTGCTCCAGCACCTGGAAAATGTCCCCCTTGAACAGGCGCGACAAGTCGAGGCCGCGTTCCGCCTGCCCGTACAATGGGTGAATCGACCAAACCTCGATTTTCGTGGTTACTGCGGCAATGTCGCGGCCGGCAGCGTCAGCGTCGGTGATCGTATCCGGGTGCTTCCATCAGGACAGCAGAGTGAGGTCAGCGCGATCTTCGGCAGCGCCGGGCAACAGCAAACAGCCCTTTGCGGCCAGGCCGTCACCCTGACACTCAAGGACGAAATCGATATCAGCCGCGGCGACTTGATTGCGCTGGCTGACGCGCCGGCGGCCGTCGCCGACCAGTTCGAGGCGACGCTGGTGTGGATGGACGAAGAGCCAATGTTACCCGGGCGTCCTTACCTGATGAAGATCGGATGCCGGACCGTCAGCATGAGCTGCGCCAACCTCAAGCACCGGGTTGACGTGAACAGCCTGGAGCACCTGGCTGCCAAAACCCTGGAGCTGAACGGTATCGGTGTGTGCAACTTGCACCTGGACCGGCCGATCGCCTTCGATGCTTATGCCGACAACCGCGATACGGGTGGCTTCATCATTATCGATCGCTTGAGCAACCGAACGGTCGGCGCCGGCATGCTGCGCTTTGCCTTGCGCCGCGCACAGAACGTGCACTGGCAAGCCATCGACGTGAACCGCGAAGCACATGCGATGCTCAAGGGGCAGTCGCCGCGAATCCTGTGGTTCACCGGATTATCCGGCGCAGGCAAGTCGACCATTGCCAACCTGGTGGAACGCAAGCTGTATACCCTCGGCCGGCACACTTACCTGCTCGATGGCGACAATGTTCGCCATGGCTTGAATCGCGACCTGGGCTTCACTGAAGCAGACCGGGTGGAGAACATCCGCCGGGTCTCGGAAGTGGCGAAGCTGATGCTCGATGCCGGCCTGATCACCCTGGTGTCGTTCATCTCGCCTTTCCGTGCCGAGCGCGAGATGGCACGCCGCCTGGCGGGAGACGGTAATTTCCTTGAAATTTTCGTCGATGCGCCGCTGGCCCTGGCCGAACAGCGCGATCCCAAAGGTCTGTACCAGAAAGCCCGGCGCGGTGAGTTGAAGAACTTCACCGGGATCGACTCACCTTATGAGCCGCCCGTAGCGCCGGACATCCATATCGATACCCGCAATGAGTCAGCCGAGACTGCCGCCGAACGTATCGTCGAGGCACTGCTGGCACTGTAAAAGCCAATGAGCGCGGCGCTATACCGGCATGTGCCGGTGTAGCGCTGCCTCTATCACATCGCCCGGCAACCTGCCTAAGCCAAACGGACGATTTTCCCGCCAGGGACGCGATCAATACTCGAATGACAAAAACAAGCAGTAGTGAGGCGCATACATGACCCTCCCTTTTTCGGTCTGCAAGGACCTTGCTCCCAATACCGATATCCCGTCTTCAGAGCTCAGCAGCTTGCTCGCCCTGGTCTATCAAGGCCCCCTGGAGCCCACACCCTGGTCCGGCCTGCTGGAAAACTTGCGCCAGCGTTTCGAGGCCAGCTTCTTCACCTTGGTGCTGCGCAACCCCGACCATGAACGGCCGGGGCTGATCGTCAATGCTTCGATTCATGGGCCCCTGCTGCCAGGCGAGCCGTTTTACAGCGAGCAGTACTACTCGATCTGCCCCTTCATCGACTGGCCTGTCGAGCAGGTGGCCAGTGCCGATCAGGTACTCGGCGCCGACGCCTGGCTCGCCCACGACTTCTACCGTAGTTATCTGCAGCCACTGGATCTGCGCCACGTTCTGGTCGCCAACATGCGCACGCCCACGGGCATGCACTGCGCCTTGTTCGCTTGCCGCAACCACGCCAGTCGAGACTTCGATACAGCGGAGATTGCCCTGATTCGTCTGCTTTTGCCCCACCTGCAACAAGCAGTGGACCTGCATTCGGCCGTGGAGCAACTGGACTCCGAACGCCAGCTCTATGCCGCGACCATTGACCGTCTGATGGTGGGCACGGCGATCCTCGACGAAGACGGCACAATGATGCGTTGCAACCGCGCCGCCCAGCGACTGTTCGACAGCCGTGACGGCCTGGAATGCAGACACGACAAGCTCCGTGCCTTCACCAGCCAGCAGAACCGCAGTGTGCAGCAAGCCATCCAGGCGGTGTTGAAACAACGCCAGCGTGGTCTGGATGACATCGAGGTATTGGCCCTGACTCGACCAAGCGGCGAGATGCCACTCAATTTACTGCTACGCCCCATCCCCGTGAGCTATCAAGCCCGCAACGGCGCACGACGGCCGGCCGTAGCGGTGTTCATCCGCGACCCGGCGGACTCACCCCAGGCATCGCGCAACCTGCTGCGTAGCCTGTTCCAGCTGACGCCGACAGAAACAGAAGTGGCCATGCTCGTCATGGACGGGCAAACCCTCGATGAAACCGCCCAGGCACTTGGGGTTTCTCGCAACACGGTGCGCGCCCATTTACGCGGCGTGTTCGCCAAGACCGGCGCCACCCGCCAGGCTCAATTGGTCAAGACACTGCTCAACAGCGTGGCGTCGCTCGGATAGTCAATTGACTGTTAATACGAGGTTACGCTCCCCCCACACGAGCAAGTCGAATCGCCGGCAAGCCGGCGATGGACTCAAGTGCGCCGCGTTTATCCAGTTCGCACGCGTTATCGTTAACGACCATCGCTGGCAAACCAGCTCCTACAAGGGACCTGCAAATCACCCGGGAAACACAGATGACGCAATACCTGTAGGAGCCGGCTTGCCGGCGATGGACTCAAGTGCGCCACGTTTATCCAGTTCGCACGCGTTATCGTTAACGACCATCGCTGGCAAGCCTGCTCCTACAAGGGACCTGCAAATCACCCGGGAAACACAGATGACGCAATACCTGTAGGAGCCGGCTTGCCGGCGATGGACTCCAGAGCGCCGCGTTTTATCCGGTACACACGCGTTATCGTTAACGACCATCGCTGGCAAGCCAGCTCCTACAAGGGATCTCCAAATCACCCGGGAAACACAGATGACGCAATACCTGTAGGAGCCGGCTTGCCGGCGATGGACTCCAGAGCGCCACGTTTATCCAGTTCGCACGCGTTATCGTTAACGACCATCGCTGGCAAGCCAGCTCCTACAAGGGACCTGCAAATCACCCGGGAAACACAGATGACGCAATACCTGTAGGAGCCGGCTTGCCGGCGATGGACTCCAGAGCGCCGCGTTTATCCAGTTCGCCCGCGTTATCGTTAACGACCATCGCGAGCAGGCTCGCTCCTACAGGGCCGGGTGATAGCGGGCCGCGCGCCAGAGGTTTTTCGATTCTTCTGTCAGATGGCGCAAGCCACTACGGTCCAGCATGCGTTCCGACTCCTCTTGCACCGCGGCCAGCACAGCGGCCTCGTCGACGGCGTGTACGACGTAGTTTTCCATCAGGACCTTGCCATCGACGATGGTGGTACACACATCTGCACCGTTGGCGAAGCACGTGACACGGTGGACCGGCATGTTCATCGGCATCAGGTGCGGCTTGTACAGGTCGATCAGAATGATATCGGCCTTCTTGCCGACTTCCAGCGAGCCGATCTCATGGTCCATCGACAGTGCCTTGGCGGCGTCGATAGTGACCATTTCCAGCACCTTGCCCTGGGGCAGGATGTCCGGGTCGCGGAAATGCCGACGGTGGTAATGCATGCACTGGAACATGTGGCGGAACATGTCATAACCACGGTCCGGGGCGGCGCCGTCGGAACCGATGGCGACGGTTACATTGGCCTCGATCAGTTCCGGTACCGGGCAGCGACCCAGGATCGACATGATGGCGCTCGGGTTGTGCACGATCTTGGTCTGTGTCTCGCGGCACAGGGCGATGTCTTCCTCGGTCAAGTCAATGCAGTGCGACATGAAGGATGTCGGGCCGAGCAGCCCCAGTTCACGGTGCGCCAGCGTCAGCGTACCGGCCCGGTGGCCATCCTGGGTGAACGTGAGGCCATAGCGCTGGGCCAGGGCCAGGTAATCCTGTGCCTGCTGGCGGAACAGCGGTGCCAGTTCCCGATGGCCGGGCTCGTATTGTGGCGCGTACACCGGCAACGTGAGGGCAATGCGCACCCGGCCGTCACCCATGCCGTCGCAGCTCCTGGCGATTTCTTCGCAAGTCTCGAACATGGTCTCGAAACTGACGTCGCGCCGAATGGGCGGCTCGCTCGACCAGTCCAGGTAAGTATGCGGCCCTGGAGCCCGCGACGGCCCGACCGCGACCACCGAGCGGGTACCGATTTCGGCGATCGCCCGGGCGTGGCGTTGCGCGTAGACCGGGTCGTCGACGCGCATGATCGAATCGCCTCCACCCAATAGCGACACGCCGGTGGTGGTGCCGCATTTGAGCCGCTCCAGTGCCGACAACCTGGCATCGGCCTCCCAGAACTCGACGCCAGACGCCGAGGTGTAGATGGTCTGGCAAGCCTCCATCCAGGCATCGCCCTCCCCGCCACCGATGGTTTTCAGCATGGCGTGGCCGGCATGGGCGTGGCTGTCGATCAAGCCCGGGAGCACCGCCTTGTTGCGTGCATCGATGACTTTGTCAGCCGTGAAGCGAGCCCGCAGTTCATCCGTGTGCCCCACCGCTACGATGCGGTTGCCAAGCACAGCCACTGCGCCGTCGTTGATGACGCGCCGTTGTTCGTCCACGGTGATGACCACGCCGTGCTCGATCAGCAGGTCGACTTTGTTGAGTGTATGTTGAGTCACAAGCGGCTCCGCAGCAGATGGCCATTTTTCGCCACGACGACTCCGCGGCTGATCACCGTGCGCGCCAGTGGACGAGCCACGACGGCTTCACCCAGCGTCTCTGCAGGCAGCAACAACAGATTGGCGGATTGCCCCGTTGCCAATCCGTAATCACTGCGCCCAAGTGCCCGGGCGCCGTTGCTGGCGGCGGCTTCGAACGCCGTGCCGATTTCAGGGTCGGTCCGCATGCCGCAACGCAATGCGAGCAACATCGCGCGTTCGAGCATGTCGCCGTTGCCCATCGGGGTCCATGCGTCGCGAATGCCATCGGAACCGAGGCAGACGTTTACCCCCGCCGAGAGCAGTTCTGCAAAGGGGGGGATGGCAATATCGGAAGGCGCCGTGGTCATGATTGAAATCCGGTTGGCAGCCAGGCGCTCAGCCAATGGCAGTACCTGGGCCCAGTCTTTCATGCCCAGGCAAAAGGCATGGCTGATCATCACCCGCCCCTGACGCTGATAGCGCTCGGTGAAGTCAATGATCCGGGCAATCTGCCAGAGCCCCAGCTCCCCACCGTCATGCAGGTGGATGTCGATACCGCGATCAAACCTGTCCGCGAGTTCGAACAGGATCGACAGGTGCGCAATCGGATCGTTGTCTATGCCGCAGGGGTCCAACCCCCCTACTACCTCGACCCCCAGCTCCAGGGCTTCGCGCATCAATGCCTCGACCCCTGGGCGGTTGACCAGGCCAACCTGCGGGAAGGTGACGAACTCGATATCAACCAGGTCGCCATAGTGCTCGCGCAGCGCCAGCATGGCTTGCACATGCTCAATGCCCAGTTCGGGATCGGCGTCTACATGACAACGGAACGTCAGCGAGCCGCGAGCGATGCATTGCTCCAGCAAAGCACCCGCGCGCTCGGCAATCGGCGATGTCAGTTCACGCAGGATTTGCCGTTCGTTCGCTATGCGTGCCTTGAGGTTCGGACCTGCACTGTGCGGCCGCCACGGTTGGCCCCACAGGGTCTTGTCCAGATGGATGTGGCTTTCCACCAGCGACGGAACGAGCAGCTGACCTTGCCCGTCAAGGTCGGGCTCGGCGACCGGATTGCCACTGGCCGGCTGACGATCGCCGATACGACCATCAACAATCTGTATATCTTCAATGTCGCCGCCATAGGGGCGGACATTACGCAACCAGAACGATTGGATCATTGGAACCTCATCAAGCTTTCGAACAAGCCCTGTCGACAGACAGCCGAAAGGGGCTCTGTTTACGGAGTCACCGCAAGGGCTATTTCAAGTTGCCGGCCAGGAACTGCTTGAGGCGCTCGCTCCTGGTGTGCTTGAACAGTTGCTCCGGGTTGCCTTCTTCCTCGATCTTGCCCTGATGCAGGAAGATCACGTGGTTGGACACCTCGCGGGCAAAGGCCATCTCGTGCGTCACCACCACCATGGTCCGACCCTCTTCGGCCAGGGCCTGCATCACCTTCAGCACCTCGCCGACCAGCTCGGGGTCGAGCGCCGAGGTCGGCTCGTCGAACAGCATCACTTCCGGCTCCATCGCCAAGGCCCGGGCGATCGCCACGCGCTGCTGCTGGCCACCGGACAGGTGCGACGGATACTTATCCTCCATGCTGGCCGGCAGGCCGACTTTGGCCAGGTACTTGCGTGCGCGGGTCACCGCCTCATCGCGGCTGAGGCCCAGCGCATGCATCGGCGCCTCGATAACGTTTTCCAGCACTGACATGTGTGCCCACAGGTTGAAGTGCTGGAACACCATGGACAGCTTGGTGCGCATACTTTGCAGCTGCTTCTGGTTGGCCACTCGCAGCCCGCCGTTCTTGTCCTTCTCGGTGCGGATTTCCTCGGCGTTCACCGTAATGCGCCCGGCACACGGCTGTTCGAGGAAGTTGATGCAACGCAAGAACGTACTCTTGCCCGAACCTGAGGAGCCGATAATGCTGATCACATCGCCGGCCTTGGCCTTGATCGACACGCCCTTGAGCACTTCGTGGTTGCCATAGTTCTTGTACAGATCGTCTACGGTCAGTTTGTACATGGTGTTGACCCTGCGTATGCGGCCTTCAGGCGGCCTGTGGTTTCAGGAAGGCCAGCCAGCGGGTTTCACCGCGACGAAATAGCCAGACAAGCGACAGCGCAATCGTCGCGTACAACAGTGCAGCGATGAAGAAGGCCTCGAACGACGCATAGGTCGCCGAGTTGACGTCGCGGGCGACCTTCAGCAGGTCGGGAACCGTGGCGGTAAATGCCACCGAGGTTGAATGCAGCATCATGATCACCTCGTTGCTGTAGTACGGCAGTGCGCGACGCAGCGCCGAGGGAAGGATGATGCGCCGGTACAGGTTGAACTTCGACAGGCCGAAGGCTCGGGCCGCCTCTACCTCGCCATAGGGCACCGACTTGATCGCGCCAGCGAAGACTTCCGTGGTGTAGGCGCAGGTATTGAGCGCGAACGCCAGCACCGTGCAGTTGAAGCCTTCGCGAAAGAACATGTCGAGGAACTCGTGTTCGCGTACCACGCTCAGGCTGTAGACACCGGTGTAGATGATCAACAGCTGTATATAGAGCGGCGTGCCACGAAACACATAGGTGTAGAACCAGACCGGAATCCGGATAAAGCGGTTTCTTGACACGCGAGCCACGGCCAGCGGCACCGACAGCACGAACCCTATCGCGATCGACAGCACCAGCAGCCACAGGGTTATTGCCAGGCCGGAAAAGTTGGCGCCGTCCGACCACAAATACGCTTGCCAGTATTCCTGGATGATCGCAATCACAGTTCAGCCTCCCGAACACCGACGGAGTAATGGTGCTTGAGCCATATCAAGACGCCGTTTGAGACAGTGGTAATGAACAGGTAGATCAGCGCACCGATCACGGTGAAATAGAACAGCTGCATGGAGCTCTTCCCGGCGTCCTGGGTGGCCCTGACGATATCGGACAGACCGATGATGGACACCAGCGCGGTCGCCTTGATCATGACCTGCCAATTGTTGGCAATGCCAGGCAAGGCAAAACGCATCATTTGCGGGAACAGAATCCGGTAGAACGCCTGCCATGGGCTCAGGCCATAGGCCATGGCTGCCTCTGTCTGGCCGCGCGGGACCGCCTGGAAAGCACCGCGAAAGGTTTCGGTAAAGTAGGCGCCGTAGATAAACCCCAGCGTCGCAACACCGGCAAGAAACGGATCGATATCAATCTGATCCATTCCAAGCCCTTCGGTGACCTGATTGAGGACGATCTGAATGCTGTAGAACAGCAACAGCATGGTCACAAGGTCGGGAACACTGCGTATCAGCGTGGTATAGAGGGTGGCGACATTGCGCAGCCACCGATTGCCTGACAACTTGGCACTGGCGCCTGCCAGACCAATCAGTACGGCGGTCGACAGCGATAACATGGCCAGCTTCAGTGTCATCCAGGTGCCACTTGCGATCAGCGGCCCATAGTCTACCAAGGACATAGCATTCTCCTTGAGTTCGATAGGCCAGCTTGTGCTGCCTATCTTTTTCAATTGTGTTGTTCTTGTTTTTGAATGCCGCAAAAGCCTGGATTCGCAACGTGTTCGAAGGCTCACTGCCTGCAACTTGAAATCAATCAGTTGTACACATCAAAGGAGAAGTATTTGTCGGAGATCGTCTGGTAAGTGCCGTCCTTGATGATCTCGGCCAGCGCCCCGTTGATCTGTTCGCGAAGTTCATTGTCATCCTTGCGCAAACCGATCCCCGCACCCACGCCGAGGGTTTTCGGGTCGCGCAACTCCGGGCCGGCAAAGGCGAAATCACGTCCGTTCTCGGTTTTCAGGAAGCCCAGGTCGGCCTGGACAGAAGATTGCAGCGCTGCATCCAGGCGGCCGGCCATCAAATCCTGGTAAACCATGTCCTGGTTCTGGTACGTCATGATGTTGACGCCCTTGGGCGCCCAATAAGCCCGGGCATAGGTTTCCGACGTCGAGCCCTGCTCGATCCCTACCCGCTTGCCTTGAAGGGATTCGGGCGTTGGCAGGAGATCAGAGCCTTTTTTCGCAAGGAGACGCGGCAGGACATTACTGATCTTGTCGGAGAAGGCGATCTGCGCCTGACGCTTCTCGGTCACGCTCATGGAGGAAAGAATGCCGTCGAACTTCTTGGCTTTCAGCGCCGGGATGATGCCGTCGAAGGCGTTCTCGACCCATACACATTTGACCTTCAGCTTCTCGCAGATCGCATTGCCCAGATCGATATCGAAGCCCACAAGCGTGCCATCGGGCGCCTTCGACTCGAACGGGGCGTAGGTGGGGTCAACGCCAAAGCGAATGACTTGCAAGTCTTTCGCATAGACACCGCTGGCAGCCAAGGCCAGAACAACTGAAACGGCTAACTTCTTCATATCAATCTCCGTAGGCACAGTGGTACTGGCGTTTAAAAGTGGCCAGTTCTGTTTAGGGTTTTTGTAATGTTTAACCTAGGTCACAACGTTTGCATGCTGCGGCGGTAGCTCGCCGGGGAGAACGTGAATGTCAGCACCGCCATCGCGGCGAGCACTCCGATGTGCAGCCACCAGCCGGTGGTGAAGCTCCCGCCGGAGTCGCGCAGCCAGCCGATCAACCAGGGAGCAGTCGATGCGAGCACAAAACCGATACCTTGGACGAAGGCCGCCAAGGTCCCGGCCGCCTGCGCGCCGGGCAAGTGGTCGAGGCTGACAATCAGGCTGAGTGAAAAGAACCCGCCAAGGCCGAAACCGGCCAGTGCGACCCACAACCACGGTGCTGCGTTGGGGGCCAGCGCGAAGCCGGCGAAACCCGCGGCCTGTAGCGCTATCGTCAGCCACAAGGCCGCGCGTCGGTCGATGCTGCGACGGGCGAGCATTGGCATCGCGAACGCGGCCGTTGCCTGGAACATCGCCAGCCACGCGAGCAAGTTGCCCGAGGCTTGCAGGCTCATGTTCTGCTGTTGGTAGAAGGACGGCAGCCAGGCCACCAGGCTTGAGTAACCGCTGTTGGTGAGTCCGAAGTAGGCGGCCAACTGCCACGCACGGCGATTCTTGAAGAAGCTTGCAGTCAAGACCGGGGCAGGTCCGCCAGCGGCAATCGGCGCAGTGCGTGGCGCGCACACCAGCCAGAGCAAGAGCACGGCAAGCGCTGGCAACGCCCAGACAGAAAGCCCTAACCTCCAGCCCCCGTACGCATGCAACCAGGTGCTGGCCAGCGAACCGAGCGCACCGCCGCCGACCAATGCCGCCGAGTAGAGCCCCATCACCATCGCAATCCGTTCAGGAAACCAGCGCTTGGCGACACCCGGTATCAAGGCCTGGATCACCGCCACGCCGGTGCCGGCTATACCGGCGCCAATGATCAATTGCGAACCGTCCTTGACCACGGCGCGCGACGCGCAACCGAGCATCAACAGCAGCAATGCGCCGGCCAGCGCCCGCTTCTCGCCGAAACGCCGTGCGACACTGATGCCAATAAAGGCAATCAGGCCCATCAGCACGAAGGGCAAGGTGGTCAGCATCGCGGCGGCGCGAAAATCGAGGCCAATGTCGGCGCGTACCAGGTCGAGCACCGGCCCTACCGAAGTCAAAAATGGCCGCAGGTTCAAGCCCAGCAACACCAGCAGCACCAGTGCAACCAGGGACACCTCACCAGCGCGCGGCACGTGCGTAGCGATGCAAGCCGATCCGCGGTCAGTCACGTCAGTGGTCATCACATTTACCCTGGCAATCCGGTCAAGAAGTCCGCATCAGCGGTTGTTCTTAAAGATTAAGAGCAGGTGCTATTATTCGGAAATGAAATGTTCGAATGACTATTAGTGGGAAACGTAATGACTTCGACACTGATCGATCCGTTGCTACTCAGGAGTTTCGTCGCGGTGGTCGAGAGCGGCAGCTTCACCCGCGCCGGTGAGCGCGTGCACCTCAGCCAGTCGACCATCAGCCAACAGTTGAAGCGGCTCGAGGAGCAACTTGGCTGCGAGCTGGTCAACCGCAACGGGCGCTACGTCGGCACCACCGAGGACGGCGAACGCCTGCTCGGCTATGCGCGCCGGCTCCTGGGGCTGATGGAAGAAGTCGTGGAAGAATTTCGCAAAGGCCACGCACAGGGCGAATTGCACATCGGCGTGCCGGAAGACTTTGCCTCAGACTTGCTGACGCCGACGCTGGGCGCCTTCGCACGCGCGAATCCGTCGATAAGGCTCGAAATCAGCAGCGGGCTGAGCAACACGCTATGGCAGCAATTTAGTGCCGGCGACTACGACCTGGTACTGGTCAAGCAGCGCCCGGGACAGGTCGTGGGGCACGCCGCCTGGCCCGAACCGCTCGCCTGGTTCGACAGCCTCAGCGAGCCGACGTACGAGCGCGACCCGCTGCCACTGGTGGTGTTTCCGGTCGGCGGCTTGTATCGCGATGAAATGATCCACGCGCTCGAGAGCGCCGGCCGACGCTGGAGCATCGGCTACAGCAGCGCGAGCCTGGCGAGTGTACGCTCGGCGGTCGCCGATGGTCTCGGCGTCAGCGTCCTCCCTGCGCGACTGGCCCTGCCCGGCCACCGACGCTTGGGTACAGCCGAATCCTTCCCCGAACTGGCGCCACTGGAAATCGCCCTGCACCTGCGCCCCGACGCACCACGCCGGGTGATCGATCTGGCGGAGCAACTGACAAGGCTATGTGCGCAGGTGACCGGCCACGTCGGCTGACATGCGCAATAAATGACTCCGCTGACCCGCTGTGTATCACACTGTGTCAGCGCGACTTCCCGATACACAGACTTTCATGCGGCTGGTGATTGGACACAGGCCAGATACGTTGTCGCGTTTCAATGCAAGCAAGGTTTGCAGGGGCACAGAGCGTCCCCTGACCCATGGCTGGTAATGGAGACATCCCATGAAGATGGCACTGCGCAACAGCAACACCGGCAAGACTCGCCGCCACCTGGTCGGCCCTTCGATCCTCGCGCTGACCTTGTTCGGCGTATTTGGCGCGGCCCACGCGCAAACGTCTGCCACCGCGCAGCCAACGGCGTCCCCTGCCGAAACCTCCCAGGCGGCGCACTCGCCTTTCGGCCCGCTCAAGCATGTCAACGCCGGGTTGCTGGACGTGGCGTACGCCGAGACAGGCCCGGCTAACGGGCCGGTGGTGATCTTGCTGCACGGCTGGCCGTACGACATTCACAGCTATGACGACGTTGCGCCGTTGCTCGCCGCCAAGGGCTATCGGGTGCTGATGCCCTATGCGCGCGGCTATGGCGATACGCATTTTTTGTCCGAAAAAACCTTGCGCAATGGCCAGCCGGCTGCGCTGGCCAGTGATGTCATCGACTTCATGGATGCCCTGAAGATCAAGCAAGCGGTGCTCGGTGGTTATGATTGGGGCGCGCGTTCGGCGGACATTGTCTCGGCATTGTGGCCGGAGCGTGTCAAGGCGCTGGTCTCGGTCAGCGGTTACCTGATCGGCAACCAGGCGGCCGGCAAGAACCCGCTGCCACCCAAGGCGGAACTGCAGTGGTGGTATCAGTTCTACTTCGCCACTGACCGCGGTCGCGCCGGTTACGAGAGAAACACCCACGACTTCGCCAAGTTGATCTGGCAATTGGCTTCGCCGAAATGGGCGTTCGATGACGCCACCTTCGACCGCAGTGCCAAGGCACTGGACAATCCCGATCATGTCGACATCACCGTGTTCAACTACCGCTGGCGCCTGGGCCTGGTCCAGGGCGAGAGCCGGTACGAAGCGCTGGAGCAGAAACTGGCCACGGCGCCGTCCATCAGCGTGCCGACCATTACCCTTGAAGGCGATGCCAACGGCGCACCGCACCCGGCCCCCGAGGATTACGCCAAGCGCTTCACCGGCAAGTACGAATTCCGCCTGATCAACGGCGGCATCGGCCACAACCTGCCGCAGGAAGATCCGCAGGCGTTCGCCAAGGCGGTGATCGATGCGGACCATCTTTGAAAGCTGATAACCACCATCGTAGGCACGATCCTTTGTAGGAGCCAGCTTGCTGGCGATGGTCGTTAACGATTACGCGTGTAAACCGGATAAACGCGGCGCACTTGAGTCCATCGCCAGCAAGCTGGCTCCTACAGTTTGGCGTTCACATCATTTCGACCAGGACGCGGCTCCTACAGGTATTGCGGCGGCAAACATGAGCTATCTTTTCAGCAACTCACCTGCATCCGGTGACTGCTATCAAGTAAGGACGCTCTATGATTCGTTTGCTGCGGCATCATGCCCTTTTTGCCCTGACCTTCGTCAGTGTTGTCACCGCCACCCCCCTGTTGGCTGCCCAAAACAAAGCTGTCGAAGCCACCGTCGCCAGCCCGGTCACAGGGCCCGTCGCAGGCACCAAAGTGACTGAGCCGTACGTACGCATGATGGCGCGCGAGGCGTATTTCTGGGCTTGGCCGATGGCCAACATCTTCAATCGTCGCCAGACGTTCAAGAACCTGCCCGAGCCCGGCTTGATGGGGGGCATTGTTCCCGTGGCGCCGATCAATCGCTTGTCGATGCTCAGTGACTACATCGACCCGGCCGAGCGGTTGGTGGCTTGTCCGAACCAGGACGTGGTGTACGGCGCCGGCAGCATCGCCCTGGACATTGAGCCAGTGGTGCTGCAAGTGCCGGACTTCAATGGCCGCTTTTGGGTGTACCAGGTGGTGGACCTACGCTCGGACAGCTTCGCCGAACTGGGCAAAATGTATAACACCCAGCCAGGTTTCTATCTGTTGGTCGGCCCGGACTGGAACGGCAAGGTACCGCCTGGCATCAGGCGGGTGTACCGGGCGCGCACCAACACTGGGTTCGTGATCCCGCGGGTCTTTCAGGACGACACCGCCGCCGACCGCCAGGCTGTGCAGCCGGCACTGGCGGGCATCGACATGTACCCACTGTCGCAATACGACGGCAAGGCCAAACGGCGCGACTGGAACAAACAACCGAAATTCCCGGCCCAGGCTGCTGAAGGCAATGCCGAAACCAAATGGGTGGACCCGGAGAAATTCTTCGACGAACTGCCGGCCCTGCTCAAGGACGCCAAGCCATTACCAGGTGAAGAAGCCCGTTACGGGCAAATGGCCGCCCTTGCAGCCATCGCCAAGGCCGACCCGCAACTGCGCGCCGCGATGATTGACGAGGCGAAAAAGGCCGACAGCGAAGTCATCGACCCGCTGTTGCAGTTCCGCAACTACGGTCTGCAATTGCCCAATTACTGGAGCACCGTAAGCAACGGCGCGGCGTTCGGCACCGACTATTTCACCCGTACCGCCGTCGCGCGCTCGAACATATTCGTCAATCAGCAGAAAGAGACCAAATACTTCTACCAGGATCTGGATGAGAACGGCCTGCGCCTCAACGGCCAGTACGGCTACAGCGTCACGTTCGCCAAAGGCAAGCTGCCACCGGTCAAGGGGTTCTGGTCGCTGACGCTGTACAACGAACAGCACTTCTTCGCCCCCAATGAACTCAAGCGCTATTCCATCGGCACCAAGAACAAATCCCTGCAAACCAACCCTGATGGCTCGTTGACCATTTACGTGCAAAGCGAATCACCGGGCAAGGACAAGGAAAGCAACTGGCTGCCATCGCCTAAAGGCGCCGAATTCTCGCTGTACATTCGCGCCTACTGGCCGCAAGCCGATGCCCTCGACGGCGACTGGACTCCACCGGCCGTGGTGAAAACCAATTGAAAAGGACTTCAACGTTGAACGCAGCCAAGGCGTTTTTCGACAAGGCCTGCAAACCCGGCGATTTGCACAAGCAGTAACCCGTGATGCCGTGAACAAATGAGCGCCCAAGTGGCGCTCATTTCGTTTGGGCGGCATGGCTAACACAAATCCCTGTAGGAGCGAGCTTGCTCGCGATGGTCTCAATAGCACCGCGTTTAACCAGCAAACACGCGTTATCGTTAACGACCATCGCGAGCAAGCTCGCTCCTACAGGGGATCGGGTTGAGTCTGGGGGAAATGGCGGAAGGCAGCCGGAGTCGAACCTGCCCGGGAACGGATGCCGTCCCCAACCGGGTTTGAAGCCCGGCCGCGCCACCGGGCGCGATTGCCTTCCTTGAAATCATGCCTCTGCACGCTGGGCCAACGCACTGTCCAGGCGAATCTGGCGACGGTCGCCAACGCGTCGGGTCAGACCAATGCGATCAAAATACTCCAGTATCTGAATACTGCGCTTGCGTCCCAGGCCCACCGCATCACGAAACGCCGCTATCTGGATCACCGGGTTGGCGTCCGCCAGTTGCAACAGCATAGCCGCCAATTGGTGGATCATGCTGTCGGTGTAAAACAGATCGCGGACCACTTGGTGGAGCAGCCCCAGCCGGGCCATTTTGAGCAGTAATGCGCGGACGGTTGCCTCCTCATGACCCAGGTTACGCACCCAGGGCGGATCGAATCCGGCTTGTTCGAACAACGGCTGTAAGCGTTGCCACAAGGCTTCATCTTCTTCACTCAAGCGCACCTGATGTTCGGGCAGGTGCACCCACGGCCCGCTGCTGGCGATAGTGCCGCTGGCCAGCAGTTCATCGAGCAAGCTGATAAACGTCGGGCGTTCCAGCGTGCTGCCGGCAAATCGGCGCAGGCGATCGCGGTCCGGCCCCATCTGATCCGGTTCGAGCTGATGAAAGCGTGCGAGGTGTTCCAGCACTGCAGTCTTCAAGGCTTCCCAACGACTCGTGCTGAACAGCACCGCGCCTTGGCGGGTGTCGATCAAGCGCACGTCAGCGGGCAACACCCAACAGCTGCGCGGGCGGTTGAACTGCCGCTCCAGGCGCTGCGGATCGAACCCGGTGTCGCTATGGACCAGCAAGGCCGGCAATACCTCTTCCAGGCCTGCGCTGTTCGCCAGCGCGGCCAGTTGCGCCAGCCGTTCGGGACTGCGGCGCTGACGTGTCGGTGCAAATGGATCGAGTATCCGGCCGCCGCCCAGCGTACGTTGGGCACTCTGGTCACGCACGATCAGCGGATCGCCCTTCACCCCATGCACGGGTGTATTGAGCAACAGTTGCGCAAACATCCGCTCGCCGGGCGCCAGGCTGGCGCCCTCCAGCAAGGCGACTCGCCCGGTGACGTCCTGGGTGCCGAGGTGCACGTGCACCGGTTGAAAGTGTTCGAAGGCCCGGGATTCGCCGGCAAGCAACTGCAGGTCGATGTCCAGGCGCTGGGTGGGCGCATACAAGCCCTCGGCCAGCAACCAGTGGCCGCGATGGATGTGCTCCAGCGCCAGTCGTTCGGCACTCAGGTTCAACGCCACGCGTTGGCCGGCAAAGGCCTGTTCGGCGGCCTGGTTTTGCGCGTGCAGGCCGCGAATGCGCACCGGTTTGCCTTGAGGGCCCAGTAGCAGGGTATCGCCCACCGCGACCTGGCCGGACAGCGCCGTACCGGTCACCACGATGCCGGCCCCGGCCACACTGAAGGCCCGATCGATCGCCAGGCGAAAACCACCTTCGGTGCTGCGTTGCTGAACTTCACGCTGGGCTTGGAGCAATTGTTGACGCAGGGTTTCGATGCCCTCGCCGGTCACACTCGACAGCGCAATCAACGGTGCATCGGCATACGGCCCGGGCGCCAGCAAGGTACGGACCTGATCACGCACGATCTGCACCCGGGCGCTGTCGACCCGGTCGCACTTACTGATCGCCACCAGCGCCCGGGGAATGCCAAGCAACTCGACTATCGCCAGGTGCTCGCGGGTCTGCGGCATCACCCCGTCATCGACGGCCACTACCAACAACACCAGATCGATGCCTTGCGCTCCGGCGAGCATGTTGTGGGTGAAGCGCTCATGGCCCGGAACATCGATAAAACCGGTCAACTGCGCTCCCGGCTCCAGCGCGGCATACAGATAGCCGAGGTCGATGGTCATGCCGCGTTCACGCTCTTCCCGGCGCCGGTCGCCGACCTGGCCGGTCAGCGCCTGGAGCAGCGCCGTCTTGCCATGATCAATGTGCCCTGCGGTGCCGACTATCACCCTGCCCGCCCCTCCACCTGTAATTGATCGAGTTGCGCCAGCCATGCCGGTTCGTCGTCCAGTTGCCGCAGGTCCAGCCACAGGGTGTCATCGTCAATGCGCCCGAGGACCGCAATCGGCAAGGCGCGAAAGGCCTCCTCCAGCGTCAACAGCGAGCGCCCGCGCAAGCGTTTGGACGTCAAAGGGCGCAGACACAGTGCTGCGCTGGCCAGCCGCGCCACCGGTTGGCTGCCGCTGCCGATCATCCCCAGAGCGGGCATGGCGCTGACGCTCCAGCCGTCGCCCAGCAGTTGGGCCAGCGCTGGCTGCAGACGCTCGGCCTGGGCGAGGATATCGGCTTGTGGCCGGGTCAACAGGCGCAGGCTCGGCAAGCGCTCGGCCAGTCGGTCCGGGTTACGGTACAAGCCCAACACCGCTTCCAAGGCAGCCAGGGTCATTTTATCGACCCGCAGTGCACGCTTGAGCGGGTTTTTCTTGATCCTGGCGATCAGTTCCTTGCGCCCGACAATCAGCCCGGCTTGCGGCCCGCCGAGCAGTTTGTCGCCACTGAAGGTGACGATGTCCGCGCCATCGAGCAGCGCCTGGCGTACCGTCGGCTCGGCGGGCAGACCCCAGCGGGTCAGGTCCAGCAGGCTGCCGCTGCCAAGGTCTTCGAGCAACGGCAGTCCATGTTGGTGGGCAATTTGCGCCAGCTCCGCCGTTGGCACGCTCGTGGTGAAGCCTTGAATGCTGTAGTTGCTGGCATGCACACGCATGATCAAACCACTGCGCGGGCCGATCGCGGCTTCGTAGTCACGGGCATGGGTGCGGTTGGTGGTGCCGACTTCATGCAGCTTCACTCCGGCGCGGGCCATGATGTCGGGGATACGAAAGGCGCCGCCGATTTCAATCAGTTCGCCCCGGGAAATAATCCCTTCCTTGCGCGCGCCCAGACTGTTGAGGGTCAAGAGGACCGCTGCGGCATTGTTGTTGACCACGGTCACCGCTTCGGCGCCTGTCAGCTCGCGGATCAAGCCTTCGATCAGGTCGTCGCGGTCACCGCGCTTGCCACTGCGCAGGTCGAATTCCAGGTTGAGCGGATAGCGCGCGGCCATTTGCACCGCCTCAATCGCTTCTTCGGGCAACAGCGCCCGGCCGAGGTTGGTGTGCAAGACCGTGCCGGTGAGGTTGAACACCCGGCGCACATGGCTGCGATGCTGCACTGCCAATCGCTCGCCGACCCTGCCCGCCAGTACCTCAGGGCTGACCTCAACAGCTTCGAGCAAACCCAGCCGCACCCTTTCGCGCAATTCATCCAGTAAAAGCCGCAGGGTGGCCAACAAGGTATCGCGCCCATAGCGCTCGGCCAGCGGCTGGCACGCCGGGTGACGCAACAGACTGTCTATGGAAGGTAGGCGCAGGGGTTGGCTGGCACTGCGTGCAGACATCTGGCGCTCCTGAAAACGAATGACCGTCGCGCCAGAGTGTAGACGCTACGGTTACTCGTCTCCCGGTGCCAGCAACAGATTCGGTGCCAAACGCTGATAACCGTCCTGCGCCAGGCGCATATCGAGCATCAGGCTGGACAGGTCCGCCGACAACGCTTCGGCGTCTGCATCGTTCTCCAGGTAAAGCAACTTCAGATAGCTGTTGCAACCGGGGCAGACTTCGGCGCGCAACGGCGCCTGATTGGCGGCATGGCGGTCATCTTCCAGGCTAAGGTAGTCCAGGCCCTTGCTCTGCTCGCAGTACACGCACTTGACCCGCACCACATGCCATTCGCAGGCGCACAGTGAGCAGACCAGATAACGCAAGCCATTGTGCTTGCCGCGATGGCGGATGACCCCGGCCATGGCCGGCGAGCCACAGGCCGGGCACTGGCTGAGGCTGTCGCCGGGCGTCAATGCCAGGTTCGGCGTACTCAGCAGCCAGTGACTCCAGGCCGTTTGCAGCGCCGCGCCGAGAAACGGCACCAGCGCTGCCGGCACCAATGAATACTGGCCGCTGACTAACGCCACCGCCCACGCGCGGCGTTGCCCGGCACTGGCCAGGCGCAAGGTTTGTACGGCATCGGCCACCGCGGATGGCGAAGGTGCGTCATAGCGCTGCAGCAAGGCATCGAGGTAAAGCTGCCAATCGTCTTCGCGCGCCAGGCTGTCGGCCGCAAACGGCGGCAAGCCGTGTTGCTGGCACAACTCGATGCGTTGTCGGTCCAGGGGTTCACTTGAGGGCGGGTCGTCCAGCACCTGTTGCTGCACCTGGCACAACCCGGCGATCAGGCGCAGGTAATCGGCCAGCGCATGCCCTTCGGCCAGGGTTGCCAGGCGCTGGGCGCGCAGGCTGAACAGGTTGTGCGGTGGCATGTACAGAAACGGCGGCGAACTGGCCGCTGCTTCGATTTCTCCAGGCTCGAGGATGGTTGGCAAATGTCAGCCCTTTTTAGTGATCGGTCGCGCGGGAGCTTCGTCGCGGGTCTCATCTTGGGTCACTTGGCGATACCAGAGTTCGTGGTGCTTCTTCGCCCAGCCGCGGCTGACCCAGCCATGCAACATGGCGCTGACGGAGCCTTTGATCCAGATACCGGCATAGATGTGCACGATGATGCTCAAGATCAGCACGAAACCGGCCAGCGCATGCAGCAACATCGCCCAGCGTATCGCGGTGATGCCGAAATACTCGCTGAAATACGCACGCCAGATCACCAGCCCGCTGAACAGCAGCACCAGCATGCACAGCAGTAAAGTCCAGAACAGCAGCTTCTGCCCGGGGTTGTACTTGCCGATGGGCGGGACGCCCTCCTCCTGGTTGAGCATCACCCGGTCTATGCGCTTGAGCCACAGACGGTCATTGGCGATGAAATAGTTGGCGCGCCAAAAGCGAATCACCAGGCCAAGGAACAGCAGGAACATCAGCACGCCCATGAACGGATGCAGGATGCGCGTCCATGGCCCGCCACCGAACAGGTTGCTCAGCCAGAACAGCGCCGGGTGGAACAGCGCCAGCCCGGACAACCCGGCCATCAAGAACAGGATTGCCACCAACCAGTGATTGGTGCGCTGGTTGCTGGTGTAGCGCAGGATCGTCTTGTTGCTCATGGCCTGCCCTCCCCACGGGGATCGAAGGTGTGCACCGCCGGATCGACTTCATGCACGGCGTTGTCCGGCGGCTCCGGATGCTCATCCTCTTCGACGATTTGTGGCCCGACGCGCACGTAGTGGAAGAACCCGGCCAGCACCGCCGCGCCCATGGCCAGCAGCGCCAGTGGTTTGCTGATGCCTTTCCACAACCCAACCAACGGACTGATCGCCGGGTGATCGGGCAGACCGGCGTACAGTCTTGGCGTATCGGCGTGGTGCAACACGTACATCACGTGGGTGCCCCCCACGCCTTCGGGATCGTACAGACCGGCGTTTTCAAAGCCCCGACTCTTGAGGTCGACGATACGCTCGGCGGCGTGCTCCTTCATGTCGTCCTTGGAGCCGAACACGATGGCACCGGTCGGGCAGGTTTTCACGCAGGCCGGTTCCAGCCCTACCGCTACCCGGTCCGAGCACAGGGTGCATTTATAGGCCTTGTGGTCCTTCTGCGAGATCCGTGGAATGTTGAACGGACACCCGGTGATGCAGTAGCCGCAGCCAATGCAGTGGTCCTGATCGAAATCGACGATGCCGTTGGCGTGCTTGATGATCGCCCCTGGGCTGGGGCACGCCGCCAGGCAACCGGGCTCGGCGCAGTGCATGCAGCCGTCCTTGCGGATCAGCCATTCCAGGTTGCCGGCGTCGGTCTCGTGCTCGGTGAAGCGCATCAAGGTCCAGGTTTCTGCGCTGAGGTCCTGTGGGTTGTCGTAGGTGCCGTGGTTGTGACCGACTTCATCGCGCAGCTCGTTCCATTCCGAGCAGGCAACCTGGCAGGCCTTGCAGCCGATGCATTTGGTGGTGTCGATCAGCTTGGCGACTTCCTCCATGCCGCGCACCGAGGGCGCGGGTGTGGTGGTGGCCGAGCGAGCGATGATGTCTTGGCTGGCCATTTAGACTTTCTCCACGTTGACCAGGAATGACTTGGATTCCGGGGTCTGGGTGTTGCCATCGCCGAGGAACGGCACCAGGGTGTTGGTCAGGTATCCGTGCCGCGTGAGGCCGGTAAACCCCCAGTGCAGCGGAATGCCGATCTGGTGCACCACCTGATTGTTGACCTGCAACGGACGAATCCGCTTGGTCACCACCGCTACCGCTTCTATGAAGCCACGCTTGCTGCTGACCCGTACCCGGTCGCCTGCGACGATGCCTTTTTCCTTGGCCAGCACTTCGCCGATTTCCACGAATTGCTCCGGTTGGGCAATCGCATTGAGCTTGCAGTGCTTGCTCCAGAAGTGGAAATGCTCGGTCAGTCGGTAACTGGTGGCGGCGTAAGGGTAGTCCTTGGCCACGCCGAGGGAATCCCATACCGAATCGAAGATCCGCGCCGCCGGGTTGCTGGTGGCTTTTTTGTTTTGCGGGTGCAGCGGGTTAATGCCGATCGGCGTTTCGAACGGTTCGTAGTGCTCGGGGAACGGGCCTTCGTTCATCTTGTCGACGGCGAAGAATCGCGCCACGCCCTCGGGGTTCATGATGAACGGATTCATCCCCGCTTCCGGCGGTACGTCGGCCTTGTAGTCCGGTACATCGGTGCCGGCCCAGGCTTTGCCGTTCCACCACACGAGGCGTTTTTTCGGGTCCCACGGTTTGCCTTGCAGGTCAGCCGAGGCGCGGTTGTAGAGAATCCGCCGGTTGGCCGGCCAGGCCCACGCCCAGCCTTGATGCTGGTGCATGCCATAAGGATCGGCATTGTCGCGTCGGGCCATCTGGTTGCCCAGTTCGGTCCAGCTGCCACAGAAAATCCAGCAGCCGGACGCCGTGCTGCCGTCATCCTTGAGCTGGGCAAACGCTGCCAGTTGCGAATTACCCTTGATCGCAGCGCCGGTGGCGTCGGTGAAATCGCTGGTGGCGTAGCCATTGATTTCCCTGGCCAGCTCCTCGGGCGTGGGTTCGTCGGGGATCTTGTACGGCCACGACAGTTTGAGCAGCGGGTCGGGAAATTTGCCGCCATTGGCCTGGTAGCGCTCACGCAGACGCAGGAACAACTCACTCATGATCCGCACGTCGGTGCGTGCCTCGCCGGGGCCGTCGGCGCCTTTCCAGTGCCATTGCAACCAGCGGCTGCTGTTGACCAGCGAACCGTCTTCCTCGGCGAAACAGGTGGTGGGCAGGCGAATGACTTCGGTCTGTATACCGGCGCTATCCACGTCGTTGTATGGCCCGACTTTTTGCCAGAACTCCGAGGTTTCGGTGGCCAGCGGGTCCATCACCACCAGCCATTTCAACTTGGCCAAGGCCGCCATGACGCGGTTTTTATCAGGCAGTGCAGCGATGGGATTGAAGCCCTGGCACATGTAGCCGTTAACCTTGCCCTGGCCCATCAGATCGAACACCTTGAGGATGTCGTATTGGGGAATGTCCAGTTTCGGCAGGTAGTCGTAGGCCCAGTTGTTCTCGGCCGTGGCGTTGGCGCCGTACCAGGCTTTCATCAGGCTGACGTGGAACTTGCCGTAGTTCTGCCAGTAGGACAGTTGCCCCGGGCGCAACGGTTTTTGCGTGCGCTTGACGATGTAGGCGTTGTAATCCTGTTCGGCATCGCCCGGCAGCGTGAGGTAGCCCGGCAGCGAGTTGGACAACAGCCCCAGGTCGGTCAGCCCCTGGATGTTGGAGTGCCCGCGCAAGGCATTCACGCCCCCACCCGGCATGCCGACGTTACCCAGCAACAGTTGCACCATCGCCGCGCTGCGGATGATCTGCGCGCCAATCGAGTGCTGGGTCCAGCCCAGTGCATAGAGGATGGTCATGGTCTTGCCCGGTTGCGAGCAAGTGGCGATCTCGTCCCAGATCTTCTGCATGGCATCGACCGGCATGCCGCAGATCTGGCTCGCCAGTTCCTTGGTGTAGCGGCTGTAATGCTGCTTCATCAACTGATAGACGCAGTGCGGGTCCTGCAGGGTCGGATCGACCTTGGCAAAGCCGTCCTCGCCGATTTCATAACCCCAGCCGGATTTATCGGTGTACAGGCGCTTGGCCGCGTCGTAGCCACTGAAGATGCCGTCCTCGAAGCCATAGCCGGCTTTGACGATGAACGACACGTCGGTGTAGTTGCGCACGTATTCGTGCTGGATCTTGTCCTCGGTCAGCAGGAAATTGATCAACCCGCCCATGAAGGCGATGTCGGTGCCGGTACGGATTGGCGCGTAGTAGTCGGCCACCGAGGCGGTCCGGGTAAAACGCGGGTCGACCACGATCAGCCGCGCCTTGTTGTGCGCCTTCGCTTCGGTCACCCATTTGAAACCACACGGGTGCGCTTCTGCTGCGTTGCCGCCCATCACCAGAACCAGATTCGCGTTGGCGATATCGGTCCAGGTATTGGTCATGGCACCACGGCCGTACGTCGGGGCAAGACTTGCCACCGTCGGGCCGTGTCAGACACGCGCCTGGTTATCAAACCCCAGCATGCCGAGACTGCGAATCACCTTGTGGGTGATGTAGCCGGCTTCGTTGGACGCCGCCGAGGCCGCGAGGAAACCGGTGGTCAGCCAGCGGTTCACTGTTTGGCCCTGGGCATTTTTCTCAATGAAGTTGGCGTCACGGTCGGCCTTCATCAGGTCGGCGACGCGATCGAGCGCTTCATCCCAGGAGATGCGGGTCCACTCGGTGCTGCCGGGTTTGCGCACCTGCGGATATTGCAGGCGCCCGGGACTGTGTATGAAGTCCAGCAGGCCCGCGCCTTTGGGGCACAGAGTGCCGCGGTTGACCGGGTGGTCGGCGTCACCTTCGATATGGATGATGTTTTGCGCGACATTCTTCGCCGTATCGCCCTGGCTGTACATGATCAAGCCGCAACCGACCGAGCAATACGGGCAGGTGTTGCGGGTTTCATGGGTATGGGCGAGCTTGAAGTGACGCACCTGTTCGGCAAAGGCAAGCGTCGGGGCCATGCCCAACGCACCCAGGCTAGAGCCTGCAAGGCCGATACCGGCGACCTTGAAGAACTGACGACGGCTGAGATCCATCGTGCACTCCTGATCAGGTGGAACCCGGTACATGGCCGGGCTTTTTCGAACAACCACGGTCGCGGCAGTCTGGCTGCCGACACTACAAACTGTAGTCAACCGGTTTACGTTCTGTGTGAAAACCGACCGTCGGGCAAATCCACCGGGCGGCGAAGATCCTTGTAGGAGCGAGCCTGCTCACGATGGTGGGTCAGTTGACATCACCTTATCTGACGCACCTTCGCGAGCAGGCTCGCTCCTACAGGGGGTTGGCGCTTATCATTGGCCAATGTTCAACCCCGCCTTCACGAGATCCCGCATGACTTTCGATTTTGATCAGGTGTTCGACCGTCACAACACCGGCAGTACCAAGTGGAGCCGCTACCCGGCCGATGTGTTGCCGATGTGGGTCGCCGACATGGATTTCGCCGCGCCGCCGGTGATCATCCAGGCCCTGCAAAAACGACTGGAACACCCGATGGTCGGCTACAGCGTGGCCCAGGATGACCTGCGCGAGGCGATCGTCGCCGACCTCTGGAACAAGTACGCCTGGCGCGTCGAGCCTCAAGAGCTGATCTTCCTGCCGGGCGTCGAGTCGGGCTTCAACATGGCGTTGAAGGCCCTGGTGCAGGCGCCACAAAACGTCGTTGTGCAGGTGCCCAATTACCCACCGCTGCGTCACGCACCCGGGCATTGGGGCCTGAACAAAGTCGAGCTGAATTTCGATGCGCAAGCCGATGGCACCTACACCACGCCGCTGGATACCCTGAGCCAGTCGCTGCAAGGCGGCGGCGCCTTGCTGCTGAGCAACCCGCATAACCCGCTGGGCAAGGCCTTCCCTCGCGCGGAACTGCAAGCCATTGCGGACATTTGCCTTGAGCATGATGCCTGGATCATTTCCGACGAGATCCACGCCGAGTTGTGCTTCGACGGCCGCACGCACATTCCGATGGCCACGTTGAGCCCGCAAGTGGCCCAGCGCACCATCACACTGATGTCAGCGAGCAAGGCCTACAACATCGCCGGCCTGAAAACCTCGTTCATGATCATCCAGGACCGCCATCTGCGCGAGAAGGTCAACCACGCCCGTTGCGGCATGGTCGACAGCGTCAATCCGCTGGGCATGGAGGCCACTCGCGTCGCCTACAGCGAAGCCGCACCATGGCTGGCCGAGCTGAAGACCTACCTGCAAGGCAACCGTGACTTCCTGGCCGAGGCCGTGCGCACCCGCCTGCCGGGCGTCACCATGAACCTGCCGCAAAGCACCTACCTCGCCTGGCTTGACTGCACCGCCCTGGGCCTGGACAACCCGCAGCAGTTCTTCCTCGAACAGGCCAAAGTCGGTTTGAGCGCCGGTCTGGACTTCGGCGATGACTGCAAGCAGTTCGTGCGCCTGAACTTCGGCTGCCCACGGTCGCTGCTGGAAGAAGGCATTGCGCGGATGGAACGCAGTTTGCGCCATCTCAAGGCCTGACACTCCGCTCACAACCACGAGGAACCCTGCAGGAGCGGGCTTGCCCGCGATGGCGTCCTGTCAATCGGCAATGCAGTTGCCTGACACTGCGCTTTCGCGAGCAGGTCGAATCGTCGCACCGTCGCTTCCACAGGTAAGAATTGAACCGATGCAGCCCTTCGATGCTCAACAGCCTATAGCCCTGCACTGACGGCTGTTTCGAGGTCTGAGCCATGAGTTTCGTTGCCTGGGTGGCGGTGTTGGGCGCGGTGTTGCTGACCTTGGCACTGACCTCGTCGTACCTGCGCTGGATGCCGGTCACCACTTCGGCGGTGTGCCTGGTATTGGGCGTCGCCATCGGACCGGCGGGCCTGGGCTTGCTCAGGCTGGATATCAAGGAGGCGGCATTCTGGATCGAGCACCTGACGGAAGTCGCGGTGCTTTTTTCATTGTTTGTCTGCGGGCTCAAGCTGCGACCACCTCTTCGTGATCGCCAATGGCGAGTGGCGTTCGCTCTCGCGGGACCGGTGATGGTGCTGACCATTGTCGGTGTCTGCCTGCTGTTGCATTTCGCTTTCGCACTGGCGTGGGGACCTTCGCTGCTGATTGGAGCGATACTGGCACCGACTGATCCGGTCCTGGCCTCCCTGGTTCAGGTCAATGACGCCAAGGACGATGATCCGGTGCGGTTCGGACTCTCGGGAGAGGCCGGGCTGAACGACGGAATCGCGTTCCCGTTCGTACTTCTGGGGCTTTTGTTTTTGCTGCAAAACGGCAACGTTGCCAGCGGTCTGGACGACTGGGTCTTCCAGCGCCTGTTATGGGCCGTGCCCGCCGGACTGCTGACCGGTTACTGGATGGGACGCGGCATTGGTCGCCTGACCTTGTTCATGCGCATCAAGAATGCCGACAGCACGTTCTCCCCTAATGATTACCTGGCCCTCGCCCTGATCGCCCTGGCTTACGTCGTGGCCGAGGCGATCCATGGCTATGGCTTTCTCTCGGTTTTTGCCGCCGGCCTCGGGTTACGCCAGGCCGAAGTCAGGACAACGGGCAATGCCCATACACCGGCCGAACATCTGGTTCAGCCGGTGGTTGGGCATCAGCATGTGGAACCCGAAGCAGCGGTGCATGGCGATGTGACAAACCTTGAAGACTCCCAGGTCGCAGCGGGGATCATGATGGGCGACATGTTGTCGTTCGGTAGCCTGGTGGAACGGGCCATGGAAGTGTTTCTGGTCACCTTGCTCGGCGTGGTGTTGGTTGCACACTGGGACTGGCGGGCGCTGATGGTCGCATTGGTGTTGTTCACCGTGATTCGCCCGTTGGCGGTCTGGCTGATGCCGTGGGGGTCGCTGCTCAACGGCCCCCAACGCTGGTTGATCGGCTGGTTCGGCATTCGCGGCATCGGCAGCTTCTACTACCTTTTCTACGCCTTGAACCACGATCTGCTGCCTTCAGTGGCAACCTTATGCGCTGACCTTACGCTCTCGGTGGTGGCGCTGAGCATTCTGGTACACGGCATCAGCACCCAGCCGATGCTGGCCCGTTATGAACAGCACAATCGCCGTGTCATGTCATCGCCTGGGCAATGAGCTCTACCAGGTTGAGTTGGGTAAACGGCTTCGGCAAGCGGGGCAAGTGGGCAGCAAAGCCTTCCAGGCGTTCGGCATAACCGGTGGCGAGGATGATCGGCACATTCGGCCGGATAATCCGGACTGCATGGGCCAGTTGTGCGCCGCTCATTTGCGGCATGGCCATGTCCGTTATGACCAGATCGATATCCGGCTCACTGACAAACAGCTCCAGCGCCATGGCACCGGATGCCGCACTTATCACCCTATGCCCGAGGTCTTCGAGCAGCAGGCTGGTGCTGGTCAGCACCAGGTTGTCATCGTCGACCACCAGTACGCACAGGCGAGGCACGCTCACGGCCTGTGTTTCGACGACAGGTTGGGCTGCTGAATTCCGGGTGGCGACCGGCAGCCACAACTCGGCGGTCGTACCCCGGTTCTTGTTGCTTTTGAGGATGAAGCGCCCACCCAATTGTTCGATAAAACCGTGGACCATCGACAACCCCAGGCCGGTGCCCTTACCGACGCCCTTGGTGGTGAAGAATGGGTCCATCGCCGAGGCCAGCGTGGTTTCATCCATGCCCTCGCCGGTATCGGTCACACTCAGGCAAACGTAACGCCCCGGCGCAAGGGATGAAGTGGCGCTGTCGGTCACATCATCGGTTCTGGCGCTGAAGACGATGGTCCCGCCGTTGGGCATGGCATCACGGGCATTGGTCGCCAGGTTCAACACTGCCAGCTCAAGCTGGTTGAGGTCAGCCATCACCGGTTCGAGATCCTCGGGAAAGCGCGTTTCCATTTTCACCGAAGGCCCGAGGGAACTGCGCAATAGCCCGGAAATGCCTTCCACCAACGCCGGTATCCGCACCGGCTCCGACTTGAGTTCCTGGCGTCGGGCAAACGCCAGCATGCGCTGGGTCAGGGAAACACCGCGCAAGGCACCTTGGGTGGCGTTGTCGATCAGGCGGGTCATTTTTGGATCGTCTTTCACTCGTTTGCGCACGATTTCCAGATTGCCGAGGATGACCGTCAGCAGGTTGTTGAAGTCGTGGGCAATCCCGCCGCTGAGCTGGCCGATGGCCTGCATTTTCTGCGCCTGGAACAAGGCCTCGCGGGTTTGTTCCAGTACCTGCTGCGCTTGCGTGGCTTCAGTGATATCCCGGGTAATCTTGGCAAAACCGAGCAATGTGCCGGTATCACCCCAGATCGGATCGACAATGACATGGGCGAGGAATCGCGTGCCGTCCTTGCGCATCCTCCAGCCCTTGTTCTCAAAGCGGCCTTCACGGACGGCGATATCAAGTGTCCGCTGCGGCTCGCCGGCATCGCGAGCCTCCGGGGTATAGAACATCGAAAAATGCTGGCCGATGACCTCTTCCGGCAAATAACCCTTGATGCGCTGGGCACCAGGGTTCCAGTTGCTTACGCGTCCGTCCGGGGAAAGCATGTAGATCGCATAGTCCGTAACGCTCTGCACCAGCAGGCGGAACTGTTGTTCGCTTTGCTTGAGGACCTCCTCAGCCATTTTGCGATCGGTGAGATCCCGGGTGATCTTGGCGAAGCCCAGCAAGGTGCCCGCCGGATCGAGAATCGGATCGATCACCACGTGTGACCAGAAACGCGTGCCGTCCTTGCGCACCCGCCAGCCTTCGCCCTCGAAACGTCCTTCACGGATCGCCGTGTCCAGTGCCCGCTGGGGCAATCCGGCACGGCGATCGTCATCGGTGTAGAAACGCGAGAAATGCTCGCCGAGGATTTCAGCCTCCTCATAGCCCTTGAAACGCCTGGCGCCAGCATTCCAGCTGGTAATGACGCCGTCTGGATCAATCATGTAGATCGCGTAGTCAACCACCGCATCGATCAACAGGCGGAACCGGCCGTCCTCGATGGCACTGATCTTGTTTCGATCTTCGCTCATTGATCCCACCGTCTCATAGTTTCTCTGGAGTATGCGTCAAAGCGGGAATTTGGAAAGCCCACCAGCGCGGCAACAATTGCTTGACCTTGCTCTCGCCAAAACGGTCGTCGATCAACATCACCACCCCTTGATCCTGCTGGGTGCGGATCACCCGTCCAGCGGCCTGCACCACTTTCTGTATGCCGGGAAACAGATAGGTGTAGTCGTAACCGGCGCCAAAAATGGCGGCCATGCGCCGTTTCAGTTGCTCGTTCACCGGATTGAGCTGGGCCAGCCCCAGGGTGGCGATAAATGCGCCGATCAACCTGGCACCGGGCAAATCGATGCCTTCACCAAAGGCCCCGCCCAGCACCGCAAAGCCGACACCCTGGCCGTCGGCGTGGAACTGATCGAGAAACTGCTGACGCTGCGCTTCGTCCATGCCTCGGGACTGCGACCACAGACTGATATGTGGATGCTTTTCGGCGAGTAACTGCGCCACCTGCTGCAAGTAATCGAAGCTGCTGAAAAACGCCAGGTAATTACCGGGGCGTGCGCAGAATTGTCTGGCGATCAAGTCCACGATCGGCTCGAGGGAGGACTGGCGATGCACGAACCGGGTGGAGATCTGGTTGACGATGTGCACTTGCAGTTGTTCGGCATGAAACGGCGACTCGACGTCGATGCACACCGTGTCCGCCGGTGTCCCCAGTAAATCGGCGTAATAGTGCCGGGGGCTGAGTGTTGCGGAAAACAGCACTGTGCTGCGTGCGGCGGTCAGGCGCGGGCGGATGAACCCGGCGGGAACCACATTGCGCAGGCACAACTGCGAGAGGTTGCGCTTGCGCTCAAGGTCGCGCTTGCTGATGTCGAACAGGAACTGCTCATCGAACAGTTCGGCCACCCGGCAAAAATGCAGCATGTCGAAGTAGAAACCCTGCAGTGCGCTATCCAGGCCTTGCGGGTGATCGTTCTGGTAGTCACCGATGCTGGCGCTGCACGATGACAGGGCCTGGAGCAACTTTTCCGGCGCCTTGTCATAGGCCTGATAGGCGCCGGTTTGCGCGTTATGCAGGGCATTCCACTCGCGGTTGACCCGCTGCATCGGCTTTTTCAGCGCCTCGGGTGCGGTTTTGCGCACGCCGTTGAAGGTCGCCTGGTCGAGGCTGGCGCTGTACATCTGCCGGCCACGTTCCACCAGGTTATGGGCTTCATCGACCAGCACGGCGACTTTCCAGTTGTTGGCCTGGGCCAGACCGAACAGCAGCGCGCTGAAATCGAAGTAATAGTTGTAGTCGGCAACCACCACGTCGGCCCAGCGTGCCATTTCCTGGCTCAGGTAATACGGGCAGATATCGTGGGCCAGGGCGACCTCGCGCAGGGCGCTCTGGTTCAACAGGCTCAGTTGGCTGGCCGCCTGTCGAGCGGCGGGCAGGCGATCGTAGAAACCCCGGGCCAGTGGGCAGGACTCGCCGTGGCAGGCGTTGTCCGGATGTTCGCAGGCTTTGTCCCGGGCGATCATCTCCAGTACTCGCAGCGGCGGCGCACCGGTGCTGGCGAGCATCACTTGCGCGGCGTCCAGGGCGAGTTTGCGTCCCGGGGTTTTCGCCGTGAGGAAGAACACTTTGTCCAGTTGCTGGGGCGCCAGTGCCTTGAGCATGGGGAACAAGGTGCCCAGGGTTTTACCGATGCCCGTGGGGGCCTGGGCCATCAGGCAGCGCCCCGTGCTGACGGCCTTGAACACTGACTCGGCCAGATGCCGCTGCCCCGGTCGAAAGTCGGCGTGGGGAAAGGCCAGGTGCTGCGCCGCGAGATTGCGCCCGTCACGATGGACAACTTCCTGTTCGGCCCATTGCAGGAAACGCGCGCAATGCTGTTCGAAGAACCGTTGCAGTTGCGCGGCCTCGAAAGACTCGACCAGACAGGTTTCCTTTTCGCTGAGGATGTCGAAATACACCAGCGCCAGATTGATTTGCGCAAGATCCAGCTTGCGGCACATCAACCAGCCGTAGATTTTTGCCTGGGCCCAGTGCAACTGACGGTGGTTGGCCGGTTGCTTGCTCAAGTCACCGCGGTAGGTCTTGACCTCTTCGAGGCAGTTTTGCCCGGGGTCATAGCCATCCGCCCTGCCCTTGACCGTCAGGGTTTGATACTGGCCTTCAAGGGCGACTTCGCTTTGGTAGCCCTCGCTGCGCCGCGACGCCACCGTGCGGTGCCCGACGATACCCTCCAGCGCGGTCGGTGACGGTGTAAAGCGCAGATCGAGGTCACCGGCCTTGGCGGTGAACTCACACAGCGCCCGCACCGCAATGCTGTAGCTCAAGCGTACTGCTCCGCCCATTGCACGTAGCACACGGCAATCGGCATCTGGTGCTCATGACAGAATTCGAGCCAGCGCAACTGGTTGTCCTGCAGGCGATCGCCCGGGCCCTTGACCTCGATCATGCGGTAGGTCTTTTGCTGCGGCCAGAACTGGATCAGGTCCGGCATCCCGGCGCGATTGGCCTTGATGTCCAGCAAGAGACGGTTGAACCAGTGCCTGAGGTGCTCGGCCGGCAGGCAATCGAGGGCTTGCTCCAACAGCTCTTCGCTGAGCACGCTCCAGAACACGAACGGCGACTGCACACCCCACTTGGCGGCATAACGCTCGCGGATGGTCTGCCGGTAGCGCCCGTCTTCGAGTTCGGCCAGGCAGGCCTGAAACAGTTCGGCCCGGCGGACATGGAAGTCTTCGCTGAGCAAATCCACCGGCCCGCGCTGGAACGGGTGAAAAAAGGCACCTGGCAACGGCGCGAAAATCGCCGGCCAGCACAATAGGCCGAACAGTGAATTGATCAGGCTGTTTTCGACGTAGTGCACCGGCGCCGACTCTTGCGCCAAATGTGCCTGGACGTAGAACTCCACTGATAACGCCAGATCCGTTCTGGGCAATTGCAGGTCCAGACGCTGCATTTGCCGAGGTGCAGCCCGCTTGATGGGCGGCCCGCCGAGCTTGCGCCGCAGGCGTGGCAGCACACGAAGCAACTGCTGGTATTCGGCGGCACTTTCCGGAGCCTGTTCGGCGAGTGCGGCCAGCTCCATCGCCAATTCAAACTCGCCACTGCGTTCCAGCACGCGAATCTGCCGCGAACGCGCGCCCGGGTAGTCACATTCGCGGTAGAGGTTCAGGGCCATGGCGAAATCGGCGATGCGTTCGCAATACTGGCCCATCTGGAACAGCAACTTGCCGCGCCGGCGCTGCAACCACGGATTATCCAGCGCCAGTTCCTTGATCCGCTCGGCCACTTCCTCCACTGCTTCACCGGCCTCGAATTGTTGCTGGTAGGCATGCAGCAGGACACAGGCATCCACGTCCTCGCGGCTGCGCAAACCCCGGGACTCGGCGCAGAACTCGACTTTTTCGTAGGTATAAATGCCGAGGTCGGCCAACACGAACTCTGACCAGTCCTGGTACAGGTTGCCGAAGAACATCAGGCGCAGGCGATCGCACAACTCCATGATGGTCAGGCTGAGCAGGCGCTCATCCAGCCGCGGACACCAGTCGTTGAAGCTTTGCGCCTGAGGAAATTGCTCGCACAGCGTTGGCAACCAATCGACTTTCTTGCCCTTGGGTTGATCGATGACAGGGCCAAAGGTCTGGAGGATTTCGCCCTTGAGCAGCAGTTCGAACAGCGCCTCGACTGCCAGCGGCATTCGCTCATCGACCCAACCGAGCTTCAGCAGCGGGCCGGCGGCGCTGACGATATCGCCGATTTCGTCGTAATGCAGTTTGCTCGCCCTGAAGTGAACGCCTTTGCGCATCACCATTCTGACCAGCAGTGCCTGCGATTCACGGGGCAACAGCTTAAACTCTTGAATGAAGCCCTGCTCTTCGACGCTCAGCACATCGGCAAGGCGTTGTTTAAGCCAATCAAGCACTTGCATAAAGTTGTTCAGGTAATAGAACGGATCGTCGAGAGGATTTGCAGTCACAGAAATGGGCCATGGCGAGCGAGTACTGGTTATGCGTACAGATACCAGTTCCGCCCTCCCCGGTGCAATGGGAAAAGGATAAAAGGCGGCGCTGTACGGAATTTTTCCCGGGCAGTAGAACTTTCTGCCCCCCGGCGGCACCAACCGCCATAGACGTGCAGTGCCGGCCTTGAGCCGAAGGCGCTGCTTCAGAACGTGTGGAGGTGATAATGGACATCAAGATTGTGGGCCTGCCCTTGGCGATAGCGGCCCTGCTGACGCTGGCAGGTTGCTCGACACCCACGGTGGTAACCCTGCAGAACGGCACTCAATACCTGACCAAAGACATGCCGAAAACCAAAACCAAAGACGGGTTCTTCGAGTTTGAGGACATTTCCGGTGCGACAGTGAGAGTCAGGGCCGACGAAGTGGCGACGATTCGCACGGAAGATGACTGAGAACCCCCTTTGATGCGACTCGATGCATCACCATCCCCCCTCGGTGGCAGGTTTTCAACACTGCCTTACACTGCGTAGACCCGGGGCGACCGAATGACTACGCAGCGCTATGATGGAGTCCGCTGCAACAGGGGCATCACGTCATGATTCAGGTGAAGCCGAAATGAACATGGTCACGCCACTTTTGGTCTCGATCCTCACTGCCAGCGCGTGCGTGACAGCCAGTCTTTGTTCGGCCGCCACGAAGCCGTCACCCACCTACAAAACCAGCTTCGACTGCACCGGCAGCCAGGCGTCCGTCGAAAAGCTCATCTGCCATGACCCTCAACTGGCGCAGATGGACCTGGAACTCAATCGCCTTTATCTGCTGGCGCTCACGGATGACCATTCGGTGCCACGCCCGGACAAGGTCGAGGTTGACCAGCGGTTCTGGATCGAAGCGCGCAATCAGTGTGGCAGCGACCCGCAAGCCAAGACCTGCGTCATTCGCAGTTATGCCGAGCGTGCACATCAACTGCGCCAGGGCTCGGCCATTGCCAGGACCAAGGACCCAAGCAGGCGCACCGAAGGCCCCCTTGCCTACCATTGCGCCGGCTTCAGCCCGCTGATTGCCGCCACGTTCTATACCGTCGAACCGGGCGTCGTGTTCCTGAAATGGGCGAACACCTCTGTCACCCTGAACCAGGTGCCGAGCAGTTCCGGAACCCAGTACACGGGCAAGGATTACAAAGGCAACTACAGCTTCTGGCAAATCGGCAATGACGTGTTTTTGCAGATACCCGGCTCAGGCCAGATGACTTGCGCAGCCGAGCCGGTCGGCTGAGGATGATGACATCGGGACGTCCTGTCCCGATGGCCGTTCTGTGCTTTAGCTGCCGGTGCGAATCTTGTTCCAGACCCGGGTACGTACCCGATCGATGTTCAATGGCATCGCCTCTAGCGCAAACAGCTTGCCCATCATTTCAGGGCTTGGGTAAACCTTGGTGTCGTTCTTTATCACAGGGTCGATCAGGCTGTCGGCCTTCTCGTTGCCATTGGCGTAATGCACGTAGTTACTGACGCCGGCCATAACGTCCGGGCGCAGCAGGTAGTCCATGAAGGCGTAGCCGGCCTTTTCATCCGGCGCGTCGGCCGGCATGGCGACCATGTCGAACCAGATAGCGGCGCCTTCCTTGGGAATCGCATAACCGATGTCGATGCCATTGTTGGCTTCCTTGGCGCGGTTTTCCGCCTGCAGGATGTCGCCAGAGAAACCGACCGCCACGCAGATATCGCCATTGGCCAGGTCACTGGTGTACTTGGACGAGTGGAAATAGCTGACATACGGCCGCACTTTCAGCAGCAGGGCTTCGGCCTTCTTGTAGTCTTCCGGGTTCTTGCTGTGATGGGGCAAACCGAGGTAGTTCAACGCCGCTGGCAGCAATTCGGGACCGTTGTCGAGGATGGCCACGCCGCACTTCTGCAGCTTCTGCATGTTCTCGGGTTTGAAGATCAGATCCCAGGAATCCACCGGGGCGTTGTCCCCCAGCACGGCCTTGACCTTGGCAATGTTGTAGCCGATGCCGGTACTGCCCCACAGGTACGGGAAGCCGTGCTCGTTGCCCGGATCGTTGGTCTGCAAGGCCTTGAGCAACACCGGGTTGAGGTTCTTCCAGTTCGGCAGCTGACTCTTGTCGAGTTTCTTCAGTGCGCCGCCTTCAATCTGTCGGGCCATGAAGTGGTTGGACGGGAACACCACGTCGTACCCGGATTTGCCGGTCATCAGCTTGCCATCGAGGGTCTCGTTGCTGTCATAGACGTCATAGGTGAAGCCGATGCCGGTTTCTTTCTGGAAGTTTTTCGTGGTGTCTGGCGCTATGTAGTCAGACCAGTTGTAGATTTTGACGGTTTCGGCGGCCTGGCTGATGGATGCAACCAGCATCAGCGGAGCCAGCGTCAGGGTCTTTCGGATCATGAGTCGATTCCTGTAGAGGTTGTTGTTATTGGCAGGCAATCAAAAGATCAGCTTTCAAATGTCAAAAGCATTCAAAAAATCAAAACGTAGGTCTTGCGCACGGTTTCCTGGATGTCCCAGATACCGAGGCTGTTGGCCGGCAACATCAGCGCGTCGCCAGCTTCGATGTGCAGCGGTTCGCCGCCGTCGGGCGTGAAGGTGCAACGGCCCTGGATGAAGTGACAGAATTCCTGGGCGACGATCTGCCGCCGCCAGCGCCCCGGGGTGCATTCCCAGACGCCGGTCTCGACGCCGTCGTCGCGTTCCACGCTGGTGGTCGAAGCCACGGCCACGGGCGTGCCCAACGGCACGGCGACCGGATTGGATTCGTCCAGTTTCAGGGTTGCGGTGTTCTTGAATTGCGTGATGCTCATGGGAATACCTGTCGATGTAGCCTGTAGATGAAGAGCGTGCCGTTCAGTGCATGAAACCTTCCATGAAACCGGCGACCCCGCTGGCCAGCTTGCGCCGCCAGGGCGCGGTAGCCGGATTGGCCAGGGTCTGGTCCTCATGGACAAAGCTGCGAATGATTGCGTTGTAGCCGAGCCAGCGGATCGGCTCCGGCTCCCAGGCCCGGAGTGCGTCGAGGCCCCGCTGCGGGATGACCCACGGCTGGCGTACCAGATCGGTGTCGCGCCCCAAGATCAGGTCGGCGAGCGTGCGTCCGCCCAGGTTGCTGGCGCCGACACCCTCCCCGCCATAGCCGCCAGACAAGGCAATGCCATTGACGCGGTCGCAGAGCATGTGCGGCTTGAAGTGCCGGGACATCCCCAGGTTGCCGCCCCAGGAATGAGTGATCTGCACGTTCTTCAGCTGCGGGAACAGCTCACCGAACAGATAACGCCGCAGCTCTTTTTCATCCGTAGTCAGGTCGAAGTCGTGGCGCAGCTTGCCGGCAAACTGGTAGCCGCCGCGGGCGCCAAAGATCAAGCGGTTGTCAGCGGTACGCTGGCCGTAGGTCACCTGGCGGCTGGCCTCGCTGAACGCCTGGCCGCGGCTCAGACCGATCTCGTCCCAGGTGGCCGCCGACAAGGGCTCGGTCGCGACGATCAGGCTCTGCACTGGCATCTGGTAACGGCCCAATGGCGGCAAGGTGACGGAGTAGCCTTCGACCGCCGGCACTACCCAGCGACTGCGTACCGACGCCTTCGCCGTGCGCAGGCTGCCTGACTGCCAATGGGTGACCGGGCTGTTTTCGTAGATTTTCACCCCCAGGCGCTCTACAGCCCGGGCCAGCCCGCGTACCAGCTTGGCCGGGTGGATGGTCGCCACGTGCGGCGCGTAGATACCGCCATAGGGTTTGGCGACCCTGATCTGTTGCGCCAGTTGTTCCGGGCTCAACCAGCGATAGTGGCTGTCGTTGAGGCCCTGGCGATGGAGATCGTCCAGATACTGACGCAGGCTGGCCTCCTGCTCGGGATAGCGCGCAGCGCAATACAGCACCCCGCCTTTACGGTAATCGCAGTCGATACCCTCGCGTTCGAGGACAATCTCCACTTCATCCGGAATGCTGTGCAGCAAGTTGTAGGAAGCGCGGCGCTCTTCGGCCGGCAGATCGGCGAGCAGGCGATCTTCACCCAGCAAATTGCCCATCAACCAGCCGCCATTGCGCCCCGACGCGCCGAAACCGGCGGTTTGCGCTTCGACAATGGCGATGCTCAGGTCAGGTTTCTGCTGCTTGAGGTAGTACGCGGTCCAGAGTCCGGTATAGCCCGCGCCGATAATCGCCACGTCCACATCCAGGTCCCGCTCCAGCGCCGGACGCGCCAATAGAGGCTCGTCGAGCTGGTCCATCCACAAACTGATAGTGCGCCACGCTGGCATGCAAGACTCCGCCACTCAAACTTCGATGGCGTCGATCCTAGTGCGTGGGCTCAGGCGCTGTCTTGCGCGCGTGCACGCAAAGAAATTTGTTTGACGTAGGCCTTGGGCGACTGGCCGGTGTGCTGGCGGAAACAGCTGTAGAACGCCGACAGCGAATTGAACCCGGCAGCGAAGGCCAGCTCATCGATACGCAGCGGTGGCGTGGCGGCATCCAGCGCTGCCAGCAAATGTTGCAGCCGCGCCTGGTTGACGTAGCGGTAGAAGCTTTGCCCCAACACCTGGTTCAACAGATAGGAAATTTGATTGCGACTGTACCCGCATTCCTTCGCCACCCGTTGCAGATCGAGCTCCGGGTCGAGATACGGTTGTTGGCGCTGGAAATACTGTTGCAGGTCATCGGCCATGAAGCTCAATTGACGCGGCGACAGGCCGAGCCGGCTGACGGCCGGGCGCTGATTGCTGGAGGCTTTGCTTGCGGCCTGCTCATGCACCAGCGAGGCATATTCGTTGACCCGCCAGATCAGCCCGTCCTTGACGGTAATCGCTTCGCTGGCGCGGAACGACACCAGTCCTTCACCGCCGCGCAAGGTGATGCGGTACTGGATGAAGGCGGTATTGCCGTCCAGTCGAATGCGGTCGGAATGCTCCAGCGCCTCATCCGGATCCCGAGGCATGCTGCTGCGCACATATTCGCGCAATTGGGCCAGGCCCATGACCCGGTTCTGGAAAAAGTCGTTGTACTGGACTTCAGGGTGATAGAGCGCCATGACGCCGTCCAGATCCCGGTGTTTCCAGCGCAAGTGATAGCGCATGACCGTCTCGCCCGTGGCCTGGGTTTGCAGGGGGCCATCCTCTTCGGCGTGCATTGAATATCTCGACGGGAAAAGACCGAGCTTGCCCAACTTACGTTTTGTCTTCAACGACTAAACGGACAACGGCCTTTGGCCGCAAAGGCGAACGAAACGTGACCTGAATCAAAAAAATGATGGCAATCGCCAAATGGCCTGAAAAACCCACATTCTTTTCACATCCGGATGCTACTTTTAAAGACTGTCACTGGTTGAGCCATTGAAGGTTCTTCCCTCCTACCATGAGCTAAGGGAAGCGCTCGATAATGAAGGCGGGCAACACATGAATAAAGGGTTCAGTAAGGTCACGTTTCCAAACGCCTGCCAGCTGATGCGCTGGCATTTTCATCCCATGGGTTTCGAGGCGAGCATGGACGCGCCGGGCAGCATGATTGCCCGTCTTTTTGATCGTGCCACTGGCGAGACCATGATCGCCATTGCCGGGATTCCTTGCGCCACCGTCATGAATGCCGCGGATGTAGAACGAATAATCGAAGCGGTAGAGGATGAGCTTGAAGCCTTCATTCCACCGGAGGCCCTCAGGAGTTACGCCTGAAGACTGAACGACTCAGAAAAGCCCACCTATCGTGGGCTTTTTTGTGGGCTTCCACTGGTCTGAATGTCACTTCATTTTCACCGTGTGCACGGTCCGTTGTAGGAGGTCGTTAACGTTAACGCGTGTGAACTGGATAAACGCGGCGCACTCGAGTCCATCGCCGGCAAGCCGGCTCCTACAGTTTGGTGTTCACATCATTTCGACCAGGACGCGGCCCCTTGTAGGAGCCCGCTTGCGGGCGATGGTCGTTAACGATTACGCGCATGAACTGGATAAACGCGGCGCACTTGAGTCCATCGCCAGCAAGCTGGCTCCTACAGTTTGGCGTTCACATTATTTCGATGCGGTCCCCTGTAGGAGCTGGCTTGCCAGCGATGGTCGTTAACGATAACGCGCATGAACTGGATAAACGCGGCGCACGTGAGTCCATCGCCAGCAAGCTGGCTCCTACAGGGTCTCGATTCAGGCGGTGGTTTGGTTTTTACGGTGATCGACAAAGAACGCCTTGCCCTTGCCGATCCGGTCGGATGCCCTGGGCATGTTCGCAGCCTGGGTGTCTTGCGCATCGACGTACCAGTAGCAATGGCTGACGGCACGGGTAATCCCGACGTACGCCAACCGCAGGATCTCGTCCTTCTGGGCGTTGTCGTAGGGCTCGCTGTCGCCGGCCTTGCCCAGGCCCGCCATCCGGTAAACCTGATTCTTGTAAGGCGAACTGGTCAGGTGCTGGCAATCGCCGAGCAGGAACACCGCATCGGCCTGGAGGCCCTTGGCGCTGTGATAGGTCAATTGCTTGAGCCTGCGGGCCTCATACGGCAAGCTAGAATCAACATTAACTACAGGCTGAATATGATTTTCTATCAATGACTTATCGCTACTTTTTCGATAAAGCATCAAGATCGAATCGCCCTTTCGGTAGTGCTCAATCAGACGCTGGGCCATGCCCTGGTCATCACGGTCCAGCACATTCACTGGCAGCAATGCCTTGGGTTCGCCGCTGGCCTTGGCTTTCTTCCCGGCAATCGCCGGCGCTGCACGCACGATGTGCTCAGCGGCATCGATGATGTGCTGGTGGCTGCGGTAGTTGTCACTGAGCATGACCTTGGTGGTGCTTGGCGACGGGAACTCCTTGTTGAACTCCATGAAGTACGTCGGCGAACTGCCGCGCCATCCATAGATAGATTGCCAGTCATCCCCCACGCAAAGCAGCGATGAACGCTGGGCTCCTCGTCCGACGTGCATGGCCGGGCCGCGGCTGCGGATCTCTGCCAGGCTGGCCCTGATCCAGGAAACGATTTGCGGCGAGACATCCTGGAATTCGTCGATCATCAGGTGCGACAGCGGTCGCAGCAGTTCATCGCCGAGCAGTTTGAGATTCTCCGGCGAATGCTCGCTGAACAGGGCGAACATCCGGTTGTAGGTCATGATCGGCGGTTTCTGATCGAGCAAATGATCTTCCAGCGCCCGCCAATAAAGGCTCAAGGCCTCGAAGAAGAACCGGTCGGGATCGTCCTTGGCGAAACTCATCTGGCCCACTGCGCTCGGCACATCCAGGCCGAGGTTTTCAATGAACCCGGCGGCGGCGACAAAGCAATCGAGCAACGGCGCGGATGCGAGCTCGCCCTTGACCTTGTAATCGAAGCCCGGGCCGGCACTGGCATCGCCGGCAAGCGAAGCCAAAACACGTTTTGATGATTCGTAACTATCTAGCCATATCAATGGCTTACGACAGAATGCTTGAAACAGGGTGCGCTTTACCGCCCACTCTGCGCGTACCGACAGCTTGGCGTTTGGCCGGGCCAACTGCGGGCTTTCCCGAGGATCGAACCCCAGCACCACCCAGGCATCCAGGGACGGAATGTAGCCGTGACAATGGAATTTCGAGCCATTGATATCGAACGACTGGCGATTCGGTTCGATACCCTTGATGGGCCAGGCACCCGCGCGAATCCACAAATCCTCAAGGGTGTCGCACAATTCTTCATCGCGTTTGGCCGCCAGTTCGGTCACGCCCATGCGTTTCTGCACATCAGGGTGATCACGCTCCAACTCCTTGAGTTGCAAGGCGTGCCGCGACAACGGCTTGATCAGCTCGCGAAAACGCTCATCGTCACGGTGCAGCCGGTGAAAGCAGGCGTTGAGTTGTTGGCGTTGAGCGTCGTTGATGCGCAGGTCGAACGGATTGCTATCGACCTCCTCGTCACCCTGCACCGCCCGCAGGCTGAGGTTCTCGAAAGCCTGCAAACGCTCGAACCCCGGAAGGCTGCGCACCATCGGCAGGATCCGCGAGTGAAAGGTGCGCACCAGGTCCCGCGCCTCCTTGAAACTGATCGCGCGCCCCCAGAGCGCAAACAGTTCGATCAGCTTGTTGATGAAGTCCTTGCGCGACTCGCGGGTGAAGGTCACCACGGTCATCGAACCCAGTTCGAAGCCCAGGTAATGGGTCAGCAGCAGGATACGCAGCACCAGCGTGGTCGATTTGCCTGCACCGGCGCCCGCGATCACCGAGGTGGACGGCGTATCGCTGAAGATCATTTTCCACTGGGCGGCGCTGGGCTGGGCATGGGCCGGCAACAACCGGGCGACATCAGCCTTCATGCGCTTCTTCAACTCGGCGTTCAACGGCAGGCGCCAATCGTCGAACAACAGGTCATCGACATTCGGTGGGCGGTGCTCAGTGGAGCGCGAGTCGCGGATCAGCAGGACCTGTCGACCCTCCTCCAGCCCTTCGAGCTTGCCTTCCTTGTAGCCGTAATCGACGCCGGCGCTGTGACCGCTGCGAAAACCGTCAGCCTGGCCGTGCAACCACGATGCCCGGTGCTGTGCGTGCAGGCGGGTCAGGCTGTAACCGAAGAACCGGGCGAGCAATCGCTTGATCAGCGGCATCTCGGCCAGGGGGCGAAGTTCAGGAGGAAGATCGGGGGTGTGTTGCGGCACGCGGACTGACTCCAGGGTGTGAGGCTGTTGAGCGCTATGGTGTCTGCATTTGCCCTTGAGTTCTAGTCAAATGCTTATGACTCATTGGCTTATGCGATGAATTGAAGGTTGGATGAGAAAATTCCGAGGCTATTTCATATCTATTCATTCGATGGGAATAGCGCATTTTTTACGCTTTTTATCGATTGTTGCCTGTTGGATGATGGCCGTCATCACTCACCGGTGTCGCTTTGTGGCTCAGGCGCCTTGCCCCACGACGAACCTTTCAGGAGACGATCATGCTCGAACTCAGACCTTTCAACTCGCTCGGCGGTGCTCACCACGGCTGGTTGGATGCGCACCACCATTTTTCGTTCGCCGAGTACTACGATCCCACGCGCATGAACTGGGGCAACCTGCGGGTCTGGAATGACGACGTGATCGCCCCCGGCACCGGTTTCCCGCAACACCCGCACCGCGACATGGAAATCATCACCTATGTCCGCGAAGGCGCGATTACCCACCAGGACAACCTGGGCAACAAGGGCCGCACCGAAGCCGGTGACGTCCAGGTCATGAGTGCCGGTACCGGGATCGCCCACAGCGAGTACAACCTGGAAGCGACGCCGACCAGGATTTTCCAGATCTGGATCATCCCGAATGAATCCGGCCTGGCGCCGTCCTGGGGCGCCAAGCCCTTTCCGAAAGGCGACCGCGAAGGGTTTGTCACCCTGGCCAGTGGCAAGGAAGGTGACGAGCAGAGCCTGCGTATCCGCGCCGATGCCCGGTTAGTCGCGGCCAACCTGAAGGCGGGTGAGACTGCCGAATACCAACTTGACCACGGTCGCCGTGCGTACCTGGTGCCGGCCACCGGGAGCATTGAAGTCAATGGGTTGCGTGCACACGCTCGAGATGGCGTAGCGGTTGCCGATGAGCAAGTGCTACGGGTGACGGCCATTGAGGACAGCGAGATTGTTCTGGTGGACCTGGCTTGATTCGCTGAACGCAATCGAAAAAAAGGGGCGACCGTGTTGGTCGCCCCTTTTTTTGGGTGCATGTTCAAATGCCTTCGCTGGCAAGCCAGCTCCTACATGGGTAATGCGGTCCAATGTAGGAGCGAGCCTGCTCGCGAAAAACCCGAGAGTCCCGCGGGGTATCAGGCTGCCAGCGTTATCGTTGACGACCATCGCGAGCAGGCTCGCTCCTACAAGGAGATGGCACCATCGACCAGCGTTTGCGCCTCGGCCACCAGTTGCTTGAGGTGGTCGTCGCTGACAAAGCTTTCGGCGTAGATCTTGTAGATGTCTTCCGTGCCCGACGGACGCGCCGCGAACCAGCCGTTTTCGGTCATGACCTTGAGGCCGCCAATGGCCTGGTCATTGCCCGGTGCGTGGCTGAGGATGCTCTGGATCGGTTCGCCGGCCAGTTGGGTCGAGGTGACCTGTTGCGGTGACAGCTTGCTCAACAGCGCTTTCTGCTCCGGATTGGCCTTGGCGTCGACCCGCACCGAGAACGGTTCACCCAGCTCGTCGGTCAAGGCGCGATAGGCCTGGCTCGGGTCGCGACCGGTACGGGCAGTCATCTCGGCAGCCAGCAGGGCCGGGATCAAACCGTCCTTGTCGGTACTCCAGACACCGCCGTCCTTGCGCAGGAACGAGGCTCCGGCGCTTTCTTCACCGCCAAAACCCAGGGAGCCATCAAACAGGCCATCGGCAAACCATTTGAAGCCAACCGGCACTTCGTACAGGCGACGGCCCAGGCGCTTGGCCACGCGATCGATCAAGCCGCTGCTGACCACGGTTTTACCCACGGCGGCATCGGCGCGCCATTGCGGTCGGTTCTGGAACAGGTAGTCGATGGCAACGGCGAGGTAGTTGTTCGGGGCGAGCAAACCACCTGACGGCGTGACGATGCCATGGCGGTCGTGGTCCGGATCGCAGGCAAATGCGACGTCGAAGCGTTCTTTCAGGCCGATCAGGCCCTGCATGGCGTGGCTGGACGAAGGGTCCATGCGGATCTGGCCATCCCAGTCGACGGTCATGAAGCGGAAGGTCGGGTCGACCTCTTTGTTCACCACATCCAGGTCCAGACGGTAATGCTCGGCAATCGCCGACCAGTAGCGCACCCCCGCTCCACCCAGCGGATCGACACCCAGGCGCAACTTGGCATCACGGATGGCGTCGAAGTCGATCACGTTGATCAGGTCGGCGACATAGGTATTGAGGTAATCGTGACGATGGGTCGTGCTGGCCTTGAGTGCCTGCTCGTAGCTGATGCGCTTGACCCCGGCGAGCTTGTTCGCCAGCAGTTCGTTGGCCTTGGCCTCGATCCACTTGGTGATGTGGGTATCGGCCGGACCACCGTTGGTTGGGTTGTACTTGTAGCCACCGCTTTGCGGCGGGTTGTGGGACGGCGTAATGACGATGCCGTCCGCCAGGCCCGTCGTGCGCCCACGGTTGTAGCAGAGAATCGCATGGGAAATAGCCGGCGTCGGCGTGTACTCGTCAACCGCGGCGATCATTACGGTGACGCCGTTGGCGGCCAGCACTTCGAGGGCACTGGCGCCGGCCGGCGTGGACAGCGCGTGGGTGTCGATACCGACAAACAGCGGGCCATCGATGCCTTGAGCTTCGCGGTACAGGCAGATTGCCTGGCTGATTGCCAGCACGTGCCATTCGTTGAAACTCAAGTCAAACGAGCTGCCGCGGTGCCCGGACGTGCCGAAGGCAACGCGCTGGGTCGAAATCGAGGCATCAGGCTGGCCGGTGTAATAGGCCGTTACCAGTCGCGGGATATCGACCAACAATTCTGCCGGTGCCGGTTTACCCGCAAAAGGACTGAGTGTCATGCAAAACCTCTGGAATAGAGTGGTTCAGGAGTTGGATCGCAGTTTACTGGCAGTTTGACCGCAAATCGATGGGATCGATCCAATAGAGTGAAGGATGTTGGTTTTTGTCTCACTCACTCGATTGATTCCAGACGCAGCGCATCCCCCAGCAATCCCAGTGCGGCCGCCAGGTTGTGATCGCCGCCGAAGGTATGGCACAGGCGCAAATGCTGCCCGTGAAGGCCGTGCAGGCTGAACAGCTCGCCCGGCGCGATGACCACCTGGTGCGCCAACAGGCGCTGGAACACACGGCGGACATTGACTCGACGCAACGAGCGCACCCAAATCGTTGCCCCTCCTTGCGGCTCGACGAAATGCAAGGCATCACCCAGCCGCTCCTGCAGCAACTGGGTCATTTGACCTTTGCGTTCCCTCAACAGCCGTCGCAGCACCAGCAGGTGTTGATCGATGCGACCACTGCTGTACAAGCGGGCGATGGCTTTCTGGCGTATCGGCGAGAGACGAAAGGAACGCAGCAGAAAGTGCCGTTGCAGCTCAGCACTCAAATGCCTTGAAAGCAGGTAACCGTAAGGCGCTTCTGGCCCGATGGTTTTCTCGAACGCGGAAAACACCATCAGTCGTTCAGGGTCCAGCAAGTCGCGAAAACGCACGCCGCCCGGGTCAAATCCGAGCTCGCCATAACAGTCGTTTTCCAGCACCCAACTGTCATGCGCGGCTAAAAGCCCGGCAATCGCGTGCCTGTTATCGTCAGGCGCCAGGCTACCTCGGGGCATGTTCAGGGCCGATGACAGCATCACCAGCCTTACCGGCTCCGTATCGAGTAGCATTTTCAGCCGTTGCGGATCCAGGCCGCCATCGGCTTGCACCGGCAACTCGATCACCCGCACGCAGGCGGCCTGAAACAAACGCAGGATCGCCCAGTCGCACGGCGACTCAACCACCACCGTGGCGTCTTTCAAGCCCAGCACGGCAATCAGGATTTCCAGTACTCCGCGAAGGTCGGCGCCGATGTAGACATCATCGGCGTGCCAGTAACGCAGGGGGGACGTGGTGTAGCGTGCCGCCAGGGCGGTGCGCAATTCGAGCTCGCCGCAGGGTTGCGAAGGCGACTGCGGCTGGCGGGGATACTGGCGCAGCAACTCTCGTTCCAGCAGCAACAGAGGACTGTCGAGAGGTTGCAACAACGCCGGATCATCGGCGCTCAGGACCAACATCCCCGGGCGTCGGGCATTCACGTAGACGGCTTCCAGCAGGTCGCTGCCGCTATCGAGCGGGTTGAATGAAGACACGGGCAACGCGTAGTAACCGGACTTGGCCACCGAATAGACGCGCCCTTCTTTCTCCAGCAGCGAATAGGCGTACTGAATGGTCGAGATCGACACATTGAGGCGATCCGCCAGTTGCCGCAGCGACGGCAGGCGGATGCGCGTATCCCCTTCGGACTCAATGATCAGGCTGGCCAGGTATCGATAAACCGCCTGATAGGCAAAATCCGTTTCTCGTGGACCTTTCATGGGTGAAGGCTGACCGAACTGGCTGAAAATCCGCCCACGCTCAGTGGCCCGCTTTCCATTCATCCACCAGCGTGATGCCAGCGTCAGGATCGCCCACGGCTTCCTGTAGCGCGGCCCTCTGGATGAGTGCTTCAGGCGTCTCGTTATCGCTTCCGGGCGTCCACTCCATGCGATAAAGCTGGCCGATCAGGCCGACAGGCAATCCGCTGACATCCATCATCCATTGCATGATCTGTTCGGCGACCGGATGCCCCTGCATGGCCCGGTGCAACTCGGGCATGGCCACGAGCATGCCCGGATGGCACTGACGCAGAAAACGCTCAAGCCCCTCGCCCTTTTCGATAAAGGGCGAGAAAAGCAGGCACACCAGTTGCGCTTCGCTCAGGCCCAGGTCCTTTTGCGCCTCGGCCGCCGCCCGGGCACGTTGCTCATTGAGTGTCGCCGGGTTGCCGAACACTTCCTTCGCCTGCTCGCACAAGCGCTCGGGCAAGTGTTTGCGGCGCATCTTCACCAAGGCGTGTTGCAAGTATTGCGCAACGCCGGCCCCGTAATCGCGACCCTGCACGAAGCTCGCGTGCAACCCCCTCACGTGCGCCGAAATCGACGGACTGACGAATTCGTTGTCGCTGATCTGCGCGGACAGTTCGTCAGGCTGGAACCCGAGAAATTCAGTCAGCAATGTCCATCGCTCTTCGAGGTTACTGACCAGCAGGTCGTGAATGTCGATGCAGGCCGTACGACGACACGTCTCAAAGCGCTCTTGTGGACGCCATCGGGCCTGGCCGTAATCTGCATAGAACGCCTGATAACAATCGCTGCCCAGTTCATCGAGCAAAGCGAACAACCCGGCAAACCCGGCCTCGCCCGCGTGCGAAGGTGCAAGCCCGGCCTTGGTGGCCGCACGCTTCAAACCGTCGATAAACTGTTTCTGCTGACGCGGCGTGTCACTGATCAGCAAAGCGTCCACACCTCCATCCCAGCGGGCGATTTGCCCGTAGAACTCTCCCGTGGCCAGATAACCGTCATCCCACAGGTCGAACCCGCCGCGCCACTCCCGGCGATGGCCGATCATCAGCAGGTTCAGGCGGCTGGACTCGCGAGCGGCGTCGGAGATCGGCGTCAGGTGGTTGAACGGCAAGACCTCCCGATCATCGACCATCAACATCTCGACCCGGGGATCGTCATAGACAAACAATGCGCTGTTGGTCCGGTGCATGTTTTCCACGGCCGCCCCGCTTGTCCCGTTCAACCGCAAGGAGGCGATGCGCAACTGGAATGTCGCCGGCGCCCGCGTGGCGATGGTCAGCTGCGCGGCACGCAACAGTGCCAGGGTGTAGCAGTTGTCGCGGGCACCGGACTGGATCGCCAACACCTTGTAATCGCCAATGCGTTCCATGCCCCCCGCCGCTACCGCCAGACGCTGAATCAACAATTGCAATGCAGTGCGTTCGGCGCGGGAGAAGAAACCCAGCAATCGCTGCAGCACTTGTTGATAGACATAGTTCATCGCTTGGTCATGGATGCTGGTCATCTTTATTTACCTGGTACTCGTAAGTTCAATATCGCGCAGACAGCCCATTTCGCTGGACCGCCTGCACGATTGGAGTCATCGACTTTATTGCCAAATGCTAGCACTTGAATTTCATGGAAATTATTTGAAACGAACGCAACAGCCCTTCTTGTGCAAGGCAGTGACGAGGCCATGGCGCCCGGCTGGCAAGGGTTTGTTCAATAGAAGTCGGAGTCCTAGGAAACGTCCGACAGAGTCCCACAGACACTTAACACAAGAGATAAAGAAGGAAGTTGTCGCTGTCTTTTTGGCAACTACACAGCAACTAACTAATTTGGAGATGTGCACCGGGGGCGCGCATTGAAAAGTTTCAGCCTGACAACCAGCCATGACTCATTCCTTGAGATGAAAGTAATCATTCAATTATCAGGGCTTAGTGGCTGATTAGAAGCTACAGATTACGGGCAAAAACCAGTTCAGTTGCTGGACCGGCCTGCGAATCGACAGGTTTCGGGGGGGCTGAAACGACAGAGTCCGTGCGGGCACGGACTCTTGGGTGGACTACTGGATGAGCGCTAAGCCGGTTCGACCTGGAGCGCGACCCTTTCGCGACACGGACATTCGTCCATGTAGCGGTGTGCCTCGACAAACTCGGCAAACGGGAAAACCCGAGTCTTGAGCGGCAGCAGAACGCGGTCGGCGGTCAGCTGGTTGATGTCGCGCAAGGCACGTTGCAGTGCGGCCTGGTCCTGGGTGATGCCCAGTTCCGGCTTGCCCGTGAAGTTGCCGATGCAGTGCACGAAGAACTGGATGTTCTTCTGGAACGCTGCGCAGGCCGGGAAAGGCGTCTGGTTGCCACCTTGCAGGCCATACAGCACCAGGCTGCCGCGAGGCGCCAGTACATCGCCCAGCAACGACATCTGTGGACCGCCCAAACCATCGAAGACCACATCCACGCCGCGGTTATCGGTGATTTTGTTGATCCGCATCAGCAGATCTTCTTCCTCGGTGACGATGACTTTCTCGGCACCCAGCGACAACAGGTATTCACGCTCTTCAGCTGACTTGGTCGCAGCGATCACCCGAACACCCAAGGCCTTGCCCAGTTGTACGAACGAGGGTCCGGCGCAATGGCTGGCGTCGGTCACCAGGGCAAACTGCCCGGGCTTGACCCGTGCCAGATCCGCATAGGCGAAATAGGCAATCAACAACGGCGTGTAGTGCACGCTGGCTTCAATCGGGCTGAGGATATCCGGATAGCGGGTGACCGCCGTGCGAGGCAGAACGATCTGCTCGCCGTAAACCGGGTAGTCGTTCGGGCTTTGGGCCGGAAAGCTGGCAACCTTGTCACCGACCGCCAGGTCATCTACGCCGTCACCGACAGCAGTGACGATACCCGCCATCTCCTGACCAAGACCCGAAGGCAGCCGGGCATGGGACGGGGCCAGGTTCTGACGCCACAGAGTGTCGTACCAGCTGATGCCGATTGCCTCGACGCGCACCTGCACTTCGCCCGGTGCAGGCAGAGCCGTCGCATGCTCTTCGCATTTGAGCACCTCGGCTGGACCAAACTTGTGAAAACGGATCGTGCGGGACATCGCAAACCTCGCCAATTGAACCTCTAATGCCTTGAACTCTAGCTGGGCTTTCAACCCAACACTATCTGTGGCTATTAATAGTCGACATGCCTGTCATTGATTCCATAGCGGCGGCAACATCGTCAATTGCCGCGAGCAACCGAAGCCGCCTTTGCAGGAAATCTGAATTACTCGGTGCAGAGTACCAGCCTTTCCCCGTAATATTCCTGCTGGCCATTGTTCTCATATGGCCGCTCACGTCAAGTTTGCTGACTCTGCCAGGACTCCAGATGAATCGTAATGACCTACGTCGTGTCGACCTGAACCTGTTGATCGTTTTCGAAACATTGATGCACGAACGCAGCGTGACCCGGGCAGCGGAAAAACTGTTCCTCGGCCAGCCAGCCATCAGTGCGGCCCTATCGCGCCTGCGTGGGTTGTTCGATGATCCGTTGTTCGTGCGTACCGGCCGAAGCATGGAGCCGTCCGCACGGGCAATCGAGATCTTCGCCCTGCTCTCTCCGGCGCTGGACTCGATTTCCACCGCGGTCAGCCGTGCGGCCGAGTTTGATCCTGCCACAAGTACCGCGGTGTTCCGCATCGGCCTTTCGGACGATGTCGAGTTCGCCTTGTTGCCGATGCTGCTCAAGCGCCTGCGCGCGGAGTCACCGGGGATCGTGCTGGTGGTGCGCAGGGTCAACTACATCCTGATGCCCGGATTGCTGGCATCCGGTGAGATTTCCATCGGCGTCAGTTACACCACCGACCTGCCAGCCAATGCCAAGCGCAAGGTACTGCGCCGCAGTCAGCCGAAGCTGCTGCGCGCCGACACCGTGCCGGGGCCATTGAGCCTGGATGATTACTGCGCTCGCCCCCATGCACTGGTGTCGTTCGCCGGCGACCTCAGCGGCTTTATAGATGAAGAACTGGATAAGCTCGGGCGCAAGCGTCATGTGGTGCTCGCGGTACCTCAGTTCAACGGCCTGAGCACCTTGCTGGCCGGCACTGACATCGTCGCAACCGTGCCGGACTACACGGCCGATGCGCTGACCGCCGCAGGCGGTGTGCGGGCCGAAGATCCACCGTTACCAGTGCGCAGCTTCGAACTGCACATGGCCTGGCGCGGGTCGCAGGATAACGATCCGGGGGAGCGTTGGCTGCGCTCGCGGATTCAGATGTTCTTTGGCGACCCTGACAGTCTGGCCTGAAGCTGATTTTGGATTGAGGCTTCTGGCCCCTTCGCGGGCAAGCCCGCTCCCACAGGTTTTGTGAACGACGAAGATCCAATGTGGGAGCGAGCCTTCTCGCGAAGGCCGCACCCGGGTTTCAAGACTGATTGATGCTTTTGTGGCAATACAGAATTGCCATCGACCTCATTGATAGACCTCTGCGTAAGGCGCAGGCTAGAGAGCTAACCTGGCCTCTCCTATCATTCCGAATGATAGTTACCTTCGCCCCATTCGATTCGTGAGATACAAACCCGCCGCGCATCATTCGCCAATCTCAACACATTGGCGGATGCATCCATGGAACAGTCACTCAAACATTTGCGCTTCCCGTTGGCTTTATTGGCCGTAGTGGTGATCAGCGCTTGCGGCAAGGCCCCGGAAACCGCCGCCACGATGCCAGCAGCCAAGGTCAGCGTGGCCAAGGTACTAGAGCAACCGGTCAACGAGTGGGACGAATTCACCGGCCGCCTCGAAGCGCCGGAAACCGTCGAGATTCGTCCGCGGGTCTCCGGCCAGATCGATGAAGTGGCGTTCACAGAAGGTGCACTGGTCAAGAAAGGCGACCTGCTGTTCCAGATCGACCCGCGTCCGTTCCAGGCTGAGGTCCGCCGCCTCGAAGCACTGGTTGCACAATCGCGCGCCAACGCCACCCGCAGCGAAAACGAAGCCCAGCGTGGTGAGCGCCTGCGCACCAGCAACGCGATTTCCGCCGAACTGGCAGATTCGCGTACCAGCGCTGCCCAGGAAGCCCGCGCCGCTGTCGGTGCCCTGCAAGCGCAACTGGACCTGGCCAAACTGAACCTGAGTTTCACCCGCGTCACCGCCCCCATCAGCGGCCGCGTCAGCCGTGCGGAAATCACCGCCGGCAACCTGGTGACGGCCGACACCACCGCGCTGACCAGCGTGGTCTCCACCGACAAGGTGTACGCCTACTTCGATGCGGATGAACGTGTGTTCCTCAAGTACACCGAACTCGCTCGCCAGGGCAAACGCGGCGCCACCACCCCGGTTTACATGGGCCTGTCCAACGAGGACGGCAACCCGCACCAGGGCGTCATGAACTTCGTCGACAACCAGGTCAACCCGAAGACCGGCACCATCCGTGGTCGCGCCGTGTTCGACAACAGCGATGGCAGCTACACCCCGGGCCTCTATGCACGCCTGAAACTGGTGGGCAGCGGCACCTACAGCGCCATGCTGATCAACGATGAAGCGGTCGGTACCGACCTGGGCAAGAAGTTCGTGCTGGTGATGGATGCCGAGAACAAAACCGCTTACCGCGCGGTCGAGCTGGGTCCGAAGATCGAAGGCTTGCGCATCGTGCGCAGTGGCCTGAACAAGGACGACACCATCATCGTCAAGGGCCTGCAACGGGTACGCCCTGGTTCACCGGTCACCCCTGAAGTGATTCCGATGGCCAGTGAACAAACCCTCGCGGCACTCGCACAACAACGCCAAGCGCTGGAAGCCAGCAACCTGCCCCAAGTCGCACCCGCCAAGGTTGCGCCGGGCACGGCTGTGAAACTGGCTGCCACGACCCCACGCGGTTAAGGGATTTTTACGATGAATTTTTCCCAATTCTTCATTTCGCGGCCGATCTTCGCAGCGGTGCTATCGCTGCTGATCCTGATCGCCGGTGCGATCTCGCTGTTCCAGTTGCCAATCAGCGAATACCCGGAAGTGGTGCCGCCGACCGTGGTGGTGCGCGCCAACTTCCCGGGTGCCAACCCGAAAGTCATCGGTGAAACCGTGGCCGCTCCGCTGGAGCAAGCCATTACCGGTGTCGAGAACATGCTGTACATGTCCTCGCAGTCCACCGCCGACGGCAAGATCACCCTGACCATCACCTTTGCCCTGGGTACCGACCTGGACAACGCGCAGGTGCAGGTGCAAAACCGCGTGACCCGGACCGAGCCGAAACTTCCCGAGGAAGTGACACGCATCGGTATCACCGTGGACAAGGCGTCGCCCGACCTGACCATGGTTGTGCACTTGACCTCGCCGGACAAACGCTACGACATGCTGTACCTGTCCAACTACGCCCTGCTCAACATCAAGGATGAGCTGGCGCGCCTGGGCGGTGTCGGTGATGTGCAGTTGTTCGGCATGGGCGATTACTCGCTGCGTGTGTGGCTCGACCCGAACAAGACCGCTTCGCGCAACCTGACAGCGACCGATGTGGTCACGGCGATCCGTGAACAGAACCGCCAGGTAGCGGCCGGTGCCCTGGGGGCTCCACCCGCGCCAAATGCCACGGCGTTCCAGCTGTCGGTCAACACTCAGGGCCGTCTGGTGTCCGAGGAAGAGTTCGAGAACATCATCATTCGCTCTGGCGACAACGGTGAAATCACTCGCCTCAAGGATATCGCTCGCGTCGAGCTGGGCTCCAGCCAGTACGCCCTGCGTTCGCTGCTCAACAACCAGCCGGCGGTGGCGATCCCGATCTTCCAGCGTCCGGGTTCCAACGCCATCGAGATCTCCAACGAAGTGCGGGCAAAAATGGCCGAACTGAAGAAGAGCTTCCCCGAAGGCATGGACTTCAGCATCGTCTATGACCCGACGATCTTCGTGCGCGGCTCTATCGAGGCGGTGGTTCACACCCTCTTCGAAGCGCTGATCCTCGTGGTGCTGGTGGTGATCCTGTTCCTGCAAACCTGGCGCGCCTCGATCATTCCGTTGGTCGCGGTACCGGTATCGCTGATCGGCACCTTTGCCGTGATGCACCTGTTCGGCTTCTCGCTCAACGCCCTTTCGCTGTTCGGCCTGGTATTGGCGATCGGTATCGTGGTGGACGACGCCATCGTGGTGGTGGAGAACGTCGAACGGAACATCGAGCTCGGACTCACACCGGTCGAAGCCACCAAACGCGCCATGCGTGAAGTGACCGGCCCGATCATTGCCACGGCGCTGGTGCTGTGTGCGGTATTCGTTCCGGCGGCATTCATCTCCGGGTTGACCGGGCAGTTCTACAAGCAGTTCGCCCTGACCATTGCGATTTCCACGGTGATCTCGGCCTTCAACTCGCTGACCCTGTCGCCAGCACTGGCGGCGGTATTGCTCAAGGGCCATGACGCGCCGAAGGACCGCTTTTCCAAAGTCCTCGACAAGGTCTTTGGCGGCTGGTTGTTCCGTCCGTTCAACCGCTTCTTCGAGAAAGCCAGCCATGGTTATGTCGGCACCGTCGCCCGTGTGATCCGCTCAAGCGGCATCGCCTTGTTGTTGTACGCCGGCCTGATGGTCCTGACTTTCTTCGGTTTCTCCAGCACCCCGACCGGTTTCGTACCCGGCCAGGACAAGCAATACCTGGTGGCCTTCGCGCAATTGCCGGATGCATCGAGCCTTGACCGTACCGAAGACGTGATCAAGCGCATGTCCGAACTGGCGCTGAAACAGCCTGGCGTGGAAAGTGCGGTGGCCTTCCCTGGTCTGTCGATCAACGGCTTCACCAACAGCCCGAACGCCGGCATCGTGTTCGTGACCCTCAAGCCGTTCGACGAGCGTAAAGACCCGAGCATGTCCGCCGGTGCGATTGCCGGGGCCTTGAACGGCCAGTACGCGAACATCCAGGAAGCCTACATGGCGATCTTCCCGCCGCCGCCGGTACAAGGCCTGGGCACCATCGGTGGTTTCCGTCTGCAGATCGAAGACCGGGGCAACCTGGGCTACGAAGAGCTGTACAAAGAAACCATGAATATCATCAACAAGAGCCACAACGTGCCGGAACTGGCCGGCCTGTTCACCAGCTATACGGTGAACGTGCCCCAGGTCGATGCCGCCATCGACCGGGAAAAAGCCAAGACCCACGGCGTGGCCGTCAGCGACATCTTCGACACCCTGCAGATTTACCTGGGTTCGCTGTATGCCAACGACTTCAACCGTTTCGGGCGCACCTATCAGGTCAACGTTCAGGCCGAGCAGCAGTTCCGTCTTGAGTCTGACCAGATCGGCCAGCTGAAAGTACGCAACAACAAAGGCGAGATGATCCCGCTGGCGACCTTCATCAAAGTCAGCGACACCTCGGGGCCGGACCGCGTGATGCACTACAACGGCTTCATTACCGCTGAAATCAACGGTGCGGCAGCCCCCGGCTACAGCTCCGGCCAGGCCGAAAAAGCCATCGAGAAACTGCTCAAGGAAGAACTGCCCAACGGCATGACCTACGAATGGACCGACCTGACCTACCAGCAGATCCTGTCCGGCAACACTGCGCTGTTCGTGTTCCCGCTCTGCGTACTGCTGGCGTTCCTGGTACTGGCGGCCCAGTACGAAAGCTGGAGCCTGCCACTGGCGGTGATCCTGATCGTACCGATGACCCTGCTGTCGGCCATTACCGGCGTGATTGCTTCCGGTGGCGACAACAACATCTTTACCCAGATCGGTTTGATCGTACTGGTGGGGCTTGCCTGTAAGAACGCGATCCTGATCGTCGAGTTCGCCAAGGACAAACAGCTCGAAGGCCTCAACCCGCTGGCGGCGGTCCTGGAAGCTTGCCGCTTGCGTCTGCGGCCAATCCTGATGACCTCCTTCGCGTTCATCATGGGTGTAGTGCCACTGGTGTTCTCCAGTGGTGCCGGTGCCGAAATGCGTCATGCCATGGGTGTGGCGGTGTTCTCCGGGATGCTCGGGGTGACCTTCTTCGGTCTGTTGCTGACGCCAGTGTTCTACGTATTGATTCGTAACTTTGTCGAGCGCGGCGAGAAGCGCAAAGCTGCCAAGGCCACCCTGAAGCTGGAGTCGCATTGATGAGTTTGAAAGCCTTCCTGCCGAGCCTGCTGGTACTGGCGCTGAGCGCCTGTGCCGTGGGCCCGGACTACAAGACCGAAGCCCTTGAACCGGCCAACATCACCACCGCCACCGATGGTGCGGCCGGTCAGAAGAACTTTGACCGTTCGCGCTTCGAAGGCATCTGGTGGCAGCAGTTCGAAGACCCGACCCTCAACCAGTTGGTGACGCAATCGCTGCAAGGCAACCGTGATCTGCGCGTCGCCTTCGCCCGCTGGAAAGCGGCGCGGGCGATCCGCGATGACGTCAGCAATGACGCCATGCCGACCATCACCAGCCGCGTCAGCAGTGACCTGGGCAAAGGCCAGATTCCGGGCCAGACCACCGACCGGGTCAACAGCGAACGCTACGACCTGGGCCTGGACATGGCCTGGGAAATTGACCTGTTCGGCCGCATCCAGCGCAATCTGGAGTCGGCCAACGCCGAGCAACAGGCGTTCGAGGCCGATCTTTACCAACTGCAAGTCACCATGATTGCTGAACTGGTGGATTCCTACGGTCAACTGCGCGGCGCGCAGCTACGGGAGAAAATTGCCCTGGCCAACCTGCAGAACCAGCAGGAGTCGCGCAAAATCACCATCAGCCTGCGGGATGCCGGCGTCGGCGATCAGCTCGATGTCGAGCGTGCCGATGCCCGATTGGCCTCGGTCGAAGCCAGCGTGCCGCAATTGCAGGCTGAACAGGTTCGGCAGAAAAACCGTATCGCCACCCTGCTAGGTGAACGTCCGGACAAGCTAACCGTGGACCTGAGCCCGAAAGACCTGCCGGCGATTGCCAAGGCACTGCCGATCGGTGATCCGGGTGAACTGCTGCAACGCCGTCCGGACATCCTCAGTGCCGAACGCAAACTGGCCTCGGCCACTGCGCGTATCGGCGTGGCCAAGGCGGATCTGTTCCCGCGGGTCAGCCTCAGTGGCTTCCTTGGCTTCACCGCCGGGCGCGGCTCGCAGATCGGCTCCTCGGCGGCCAACGCCTGGGCACTCGGCCCGAGTATCACCTGGGCGGCGTTTGACCTGGGCAGCGTGAAGGCCCGTTTGCGCGGTGCCGACGCCGATGCCGAAGGCGCCCTGGCGACCTACGAGCAGCAAGTGTTGCTGGCCCTTGAGGAATCGGAAAACGCCTTCAGCGACTACGGCAAACGCCAGCAGCGCCTGATCTCGTTGATTCGCCAGAGCGAGTCCAGCCGCTCGGCCGCCGACCTGGCGGAGATTCGCTACCGCGAAGGCACCGCCGACTTCCTTGTGTTGCTCGACGCCCAGCGTGAACGCTTGGCGGCCGAAGACACCCAGGCCCTGGCCGAGGTCGACCTGTATCGTGGCATCGTCGCGATCTACAAGGCCCTGGGCGGTGGTTGGCAGCCGGAGACGGTCGCGAGCAAGTAATACGGTTTGAAAGTGCTCCTTTGGTTGGCCGCAACCAACCAATTCCTTAGCCCTGCGTCTCATTCGGTCGCGGGGTTCTTTTTATCCTCTCAAAAACACCCCCTGCCCTTGTAGGAGCGAGCCTGCTCGCGATGGACGTCAACGATGACGCGACAAACCTGATTCACCTCGTCGTCATCGGGTTTTTCGCGAGCAGGCTCGCTCCTACAAGGGGTTAGCGATGGTTTTCCTGGACGGTCACGGTGGCCGTGGTCCCTGCCCGCAGTTTTCCCTTGCCGACGTAATCGGCATCGATCTCGATCCGCACCGGCACCCGTTGCGCCAGCTTGATCCAGGTGTAACTGGGGTTGATGTTGGCCAGCAGGCGACCGCCCGGCAGGTTTTCCCGGTCGGCAATGGCGAAGGCAATGCTCTGCACTTTGCCGCCGAACGTCTCGCCACTCATCAACTCGATTTTGACCCGGTCACCCTCCCCGATCCGCGGCAACTTGGTTTCTTCAAAGTAACCGCTGACATAGAACGAGTCGCTATCCACCAGCGCCAACAATGGGCCGCCGGCCGAGGCGTAGTCGCCCTCCCGGGTCAGCAGATTGGTGACAAAGCCGGTCACCGGGGAGACGACATGGGTACGCTGCAAATCGAGTTCGGACTGGGTCAAGGCCGCGATGGCCAGTTGCACGTTGGCCTGGGCCAACACCAGATTGGCCTGATTGCGCAGCAAGTCAGCCTGGGCAACCGACACATCGGTGTTGGCTTTCTCCCACTCTTCGCCGGAAATCGCCGAACGGTCCTTGAGCGTGCGCCGCCGTTGCTCCTCACTCTGGCGTTGCTTGAGCAACGCTTCGCTGGCGCTAATGGCTGCCTGGGCCTGCCCGAGCGAAGCTTTCGATACCTCAACGGCACGTTTGGCATGTTCCACCGCCAGCGTGTAACGCGCTGGATCGATCTGCAGCAACGCCTGGCCTTTGTCCACGTGTTGGTTGTCCTGCACGGACAGGCTGACGATTCGCCCCGAAACATCGGCGGACAAGGTCACCACATCGGCACGCACCCGGGCATCCCGGGTCCAGGGGGCGCGGGTGTAGTGCTCCCAGGCGAACCAGCCCAGGATGACGGCCAGCAGCACCACCGCCAACGTCGTGAGTCGGGAAAGGATGTTCTTCAAGGCATCAGGCTCCCATTACCAGAATCAACGTGGCGCAGACGCAGACGTACAACGCGCCTTCGAACAACGCCTCATGCCAGACAAACTGCAGCACGCCAAGGCGCCGCAACGTCCAGTCCAGCAACAGAAAAATCGGCAAGCCCAGCAGCAGCGCCTGGGCAATCGGAGGCAGATAGGCCCCACCTATTTCCAGATCAATGGGCAAGAACAGGGTCTCCTTCAAGGCCGGCGGGTTGAAAGTAACCGCGATAACGCTCGACGAACGACACCACGATCAGCAGCGCCACGCGCATACGGAACACTGACCACAAGTGCTCATGAACATTGGTATGCAAGGCATCCAGTTCGTCGCCCAGGGAGCGCAGGCTATCAAGCACATGCGCCGCTTCGACCCCGGGTCGACCGGCGACCAGCCTTCCCGTTTCCCGGACAGTCGAAAACAGGCGGCTTTGCAGGCCCGGACTCAGCAGTGCGTTGTTCTGCCCCTGCTGCCTGAGCTGATTCAAGGCAATACCCAGCGCCATACAGCCCAGGCTGACCTGAAACCGCTCACGCGATTGTGGGTCCTGGGTTGCCGGCAACAGCCCCAGCATCATGGTCAGGCGATCAACCATGCGGCTCTCGAAAGCAAATTGCTGCTCATCGGTCGCCGAGGTCTTCAGCAAGGCATACACCTGCTCGCAGTTCTCTTTGTAGAGTCTTCGCATACGCAAATCCGGCCTGAACGGAAAAATCAGCGCATAGACACTCAACGCCAACACAGTCGCACAGGTATAAGCCCCGGCGAACTCGAACCACTGGATCGCGGTGTTTTGGCCGATCCCCACGTTCAATGGGCCGAGCAACAGAAAGGTCGTGAGCCCCAGACCAATGCCGGTTCCCGTAGTGGGTGGACTGGCCAGCCCCACCGCAACGGCGTAGAGCAAGGGTGCCAGCAACAAGGCAAGCATCTCGAAATTGCTGATCATCGGCACAAACATGAACTGCAGCAGCGCCGAGGCCACCAACGCCAGCCCGAATCCCCGCGCATAGCTTTGAACCGCCAGCAACGGCCGAGGAAAGGTCGACATCAGCGAGCAAAGGATGCCCACCAGCACCATCCCGCCTCGCGCACCGTCCCAGCCGGTTTCGATCCAGATCAGGCCCGCGATCAACAACGCGGAAAAGGCCCGGATGGCATTCATGGTCGCGAGGGTGACGTCCAGGTGCAGCGGGTTTTCCCGCCCACGAAACACGCTGCTGGCAGGGCGACCGCTCTGGATCGCATCACTCAGTTCCAGAATCTGTTCGAGTTGCTGCAGCAGGCGCGCCTGCTCCCAGCGCAGCGACCAGGCCAGCGAGCGCAGGGTGGCCGGCAGCGGCTCGGTCAATTGTTCGGCCTTGTAAGCCAGCTCATCGAAGCGTTGTTGCAGCACCGTGAAATAGTGACGCCTTTCGCTGGACAGCGAACGCCCCTGCTGCGCCAGTTCATCGAGAAAGGCCAGTTCTTCGGCGCGTATCTGTTGAATTTCCTCGGGCAGCTCGCCTTCCCAGCGCTCGGTCAACAACTGGCGCTGGTGGCGCAAGGCAGTCAGTCGCGCGGTCAAAAGCACCAACTGGTTGCCCAGCAGTTGCACAAGACCGTTGGCACTGCGTAACCGTGGCGCATCGAAGTACATGTGTCGGCGCACGCCCTCCAGGCCGCTGATCTGGCCCAACAACTGCATTTGCCGCTGCTGGAAATCGGCTTCACTCTCTTCGGTGCGGATGACGGCGCTGGCATGGGTGGCCAGCAACCGGGTGATTTGATCGATCCTGGCGAAGTAATCCCGGGCCACGGCTTCCGGCCTTGCGGTGAGCAGGCTGACCACGCACACGCAGACTACCGCCAGCAACGTCTCGGTGACGCGGGTCACCGCCAGCAAGAACATGCCATCCTGGTCCGGCACCGCCAGCAAGGCCACCACCACAGCGGTGTAGCCGCTGAGGACGAACGCCTGGGAACTGGTATAGCGCAACAAGGTGCCACCGGCGGTGCACAACGCCAGCCATAACGCCAGGGTGGTGATGAACGGCAGCGGCGCCTGGGGAAAGATCGCCATGATCAATACCGCCACGGCCGCGCCCAATGTGGTGCCGATCACCTGGCCGAAACTGCGGGCCAGCACCATGCCGCCCAGTGGCTGGCTGATGATGACCACGGCCATGATCGACCACTTGGGCTGGTCCAGATCGAACAAAAACGCCAGGTACAGGGTCAACAACCCGGCCGCGATGGTTCGCAAGGCAAACAGCAACACCCCGGGGCCGGGGTGGAGCATGGCTTTGAAATACTGCAGCAGCGCTTGCATGGGAATGCTCGTCCAGACATCTCCTGCAAGCGTAGTCACTGCTTGGGTGCAACGAGAGGTTTCGGCTTCGGGGGAAACCTTCCATCAGCTTGTTATATCGGCGTCTTAAGTTACTTCGGCCTATCGGCTAACAAAGTCGAGTTAACCTTAAGCCAAGGCTTGGGTATCTGACCCTTGCTGAGATTCAGATCAGGAACGCTTTGCTTGACACTCTTTTCAATGGCCTTGGGGTTTGCAAAGAAAACACCTTTACTGTCATACGCTCCCAGTATCTTTCCGGCCGGGATATCCTTCCCATAGTTGATTTCCAGCGGCTTGAATCCAAGCCTGGATGGATTAGAACTTCCAAAGTTATGATTTTTATACAGGTCATAACCCTTTAACTGTCTACCATCAATGACGTACGTGTACCCTCCTCTACCACCACCGTAATAAAAGGCGCCCGCACCACCCTCTTTATAGTAGGCAGACGTTGAAATACCCAAGCCATCCATATCCAGGGCGTCTTTCCCGCCCCCAAAACCGCCTTTCATGCCATTCACCTGTTTGACATCGGTAATCGGGGTGCGCAACTTGAAGCCATTTTTAAAAACCTCCTTAGGCGGTCGCATATCACCTCGCATGACAAATCCCTTGTAGAGATAGCCTTCTTTTGCACCCGAGAAGTAGACATGCCGTGCTTTACCCATCAGTTTTTGAGCGATATGGGGTCCATCACCCAAATGATTCAACCTGTTGATGACCTGTGCGTTTTTGAACTTGAGTTCCATGCTTGCAGACGTTTTTGAATACGCCTTGACTTCCGGGGGTAGCCATTTCGGAATTTTCCCGGATTGCTTGATGATCGTTTGAGGCGCACCTTTTGTGCCCATTCGCAGAATGACGCTTCGGACAATACTCAGGCGGCTGAGCCTGGACAGTGACGCTCCCACTATCTTCCCCGCCAAGGGACCGGCAAATTCGGCTACCGCGCCGAACAATGCGTTTTGCCTATGCTCCTGCGCAATCGCCGGATCATCAGCGACCATCGCGCGCAACGCATCCATCCCTGAAGAGGCCACGCCAAACAATAACGCGGCGGCTGCACAACCGGCGGCTGACACAGCTGTACCGGCCATTGGTATCAAACCGACACAGATGGATAGGGCTTGAAGCAAGTGACCCGCGATGTTCAATGCGGTATCCGTCAAAAGCTCCCCGCTCGTGGCTACCAACGCATCGATATCAAAAAGAACTTTTTCCACCTGAATAGTGTGAAGGTGATCCATGACTGCCTCGGACGGCAGGTCCGTCGTAACAATGGGTTCGTACCCTGTTTGCCCCGCTTTACCCGGCGGTACTGAAACATAATCGTCGTCTACACGATCATGGTTGTATTTAATGGCGATGCGTTGCGAGATGTCCTCCTTGAGTTTTGCAAACGCTTCGGGGGTATGTTTCGGTGCCGAACCATAGGACAACTCGACAACTTTACCTTCCCCGCCCAGCAGTACCAACAAAGCCTTATAAGGGCCACCGGCAAGATAAACCGCGTTGGAAATCGGAACAGCTGCATAAAAACCACGCCTGGAGTTGGCAACTGCCAGGCTTGGATGAACATTGCCACTCAGAAAATCATTAGCGATTTTTGCGGCGTCAGCAGAGCACTCGGTAGACTTCAGATGGCGTTTAACAACCGTCTTGATTTCCTGTTCCTTTGCCAGTTTCCAGAGTTCAGCGACATCCGGGCTATTTAAAGTCGACGAGATGAGTTTTCTATAGCCGTCCTGGAAGTCGGCATGTTCTATGGCTGTTTTCAGCGGCTCAGACATCCCGTCCGGCCACTTGATCAATGGCAGTTCCAGGAGTGGAACACCTTTTCGATGTGCGTTGATGCACAGCTCGGTCAAGGTAAAATTCCTGGTTTTAGGTCCCCCCAGCACAGTTCGAGAATCAGGCCCTATGTAAGTCACCTCAACAACCGTATCCGGGTTGATTCCAGCCTTTTTATCCACCGCAGTGCTGGCTTCAGAAAATATTGCTGAAGCGGATTTTTTTATGTAGGTGATGGGGTCCGCCATTTCAGCGGCAGCTTCAAACGTGGTGTAAATCTTGTCCACGGCTTGCTCAAAGGTAAAACCAGGCGCGACTTCATCCTTTAAGTGCTGGGCATCACTGGCACTGACCTCGATTGCGCCATATTTAATCACCGCTCTGACTATCTTCTTATGGTCAGTGCCTGGTTCCAGGCTTCGTTTGTGGCGAGCACCCGAAATGGCAACATCATCCGGGAACGATCCGAGCAGAACATCGATCGGTGATTCGCTCGCTGCACCGCTTTCTTCACCCGATTCATCCAGTGCTTCCTGTGCCTCCTGTGCCGCGATTGCCTCCAGGTAACTCAGATAGGTTGCATACTGGATGCCCGGAAAGGGCAGCTGCAAAAGCGTTTCGATGTCTTCAAAAAGTTGAGGGTCATCGCTCGGGTCAAAGTATTCGCACTGGCTGACAAGCTGCACCACTGCCTTGGCAAAGTCCGGCTCGTCTGCAAATAACTCCCCTACATCATTGAGAATGTCGGTGGGGTCTTGCGGGGTAATGGTCACATCGAGATGCGAGGGCTCGAGCGTTTCGGGGTCAGGCAAAAACCAGTGGGCGTAAAGATTGGTCAGCGCCACATACAGACTGAATGCTGCGGCAGAACGTCCCGGATTACGCTCGATCAAGTCACCTGTACGGCTCATCACGGCAACACCCGTGCTGATCAACGTGCCGCTCATTCGGCCAAGCCAGCTTTGTAACTGTTCCTTTAAACCTTCCATATCGGGCAGGGCGTTCCCGAGTGGAACGTATGGCTCGCCGCCTAGAGCCACGGTTGTCGTTTGATAAACCGGCGAGCGCTCTATCAAGTCCTCGATTTCCACTAGTGCATCGGCATAGGCACTGTCCCACGGCAGCATCTTCCCGACGATCTTGCGAACAACATCATCGACTTGTGCCGCGAACTGACTCAGTGACGGTGGGACCTCTTGCGGCTGCTCCGGCACGGGAGAGAATGGCTGAGCCGCAAGCTTGCTCGCGCCATTCTTCCAGGCCTGGTTGCTCGGTTCGGGTCTGGGACCGGACGTTGAAATATGACTGTGGTCCAACTTCAACGCACCGAACGTATCCAGCACGTTGCAGGCGTATAAGAGTTTTCCGGCAATACCATCGGGGATGCGTGGGCCGTTGAGGGTGACGTTTGAGAAAAAATCGGCGTTACGCTCAATGGTCTGCAGGTGCGACAACAACGTTGGGCCGTGCTCGGCCGGCGGGCGGGCGTCCGCGGGTTTTGAGTAAGTCATCATGCTCAGGAGCGCCCCCAATCCCCGCGAGAAAGTTTCCGGCAAGCTGGGGCCGGCGACCCACTCCAGCCAGGTCTGCCGGACAGTTTCAGCCGGCCTGATTTGATCAAGGACGGCTTCGACGGCCTCTGGAAACCTTGGATGCCAACGCTTGCGCAGTTCGTTCGCGGGGTTCTTGAGTTCGTGAATGAGTTCGGACAATGCCTGGCGTGCTTCGTCAGGGGTGGGACGTACGTCACGCATGTCTTCGAGCATCATCAGCTTGCCGTCGAGCGTGCTATCGGTTCGACGGATATAGGAACGAGCCTTTTGGGCAATTTGCTTGATGGCTTCCCATTGGCCATCCTCTACCAGGCCACCGTTTGCAATCCGTTCATCTCGTTGCACATTCGCAAGATCCAGCTGTTTCTGGATAAACCCTGCAACGCCCTCTGCGCCGGGGCCGCTTATAAATCTTGTGGTTTCTCCCAATGCGGATTGCCATTGAGTGGGTGGCAAATGACAAATCACGTTTACGATTTCTTGCAGTCGAGTGCGTGTCAGTTCCCTACCCGGACTTATCGAGCGCATTATCGCGTCAGCCAATAACCCCGCAAGCGTCTTGCCTGTTTCTGTTTGCAGGATGCCGCTGTTCAGCACTTCGAGCACTTCCTGCTCGCAAAGTGTTGTACTTCTCAAATAGTCCTTGAGCGCCGACCATTCGCGGTCAAGATGCGCCTGATCGACAAAGTCACCAGCGGATTCAATAAATGACGGGCATGCCAAGACCGGGGCTGGCAAGTCGGCATTCAACCTTGAAGCATTGGGCAAGTTGCCAATGTCGATGATCAGGGTCTTCGATCTATTACTTGCGCCCAAACACTCCTGGAAGAGCCGGTTTTGCAGCTGCTGATCGTTATGCAGGAAATGCGCGGTCGGCGAACCCGAGACAGAGGTTGCATTTCTAGGAGGCAGCATTGATTTTCTTTCCATTAGGGCGGGAGCATGTCCATCCAGCTTAAATACCTGCCTCCTGGACTTCTTTTAAAAAACGCTTATCCCATTGCGTTGCCGAATAATCAGTCAAGTTCGCCTTGCACCGACTCAAGGTTTGACTCAAAGCCCGGCCTGACCGAAGCTGGCGCCTTTGCAAAAGCTCGCTGCTTCCGGATTCCTGCATGCCCAAGTCCCGCCGCTATCTATTTATCAGCCTCTTCGCCCTGCTTGTCATCGGCCTTGCGTGGTTTTCCCTGCGCGATACTACCCCGGTGGTGCCCGACGCCATCAAGCATGGTTACAGCGAAGCGCTGGCGGCTGCCCGGGCCGGTCAACCGGGTGCCGCGCGGGTGCTCTATCAGCAATTGGGTCGCCCGGACCTGTCCCCCAAACGTCGTGTCTGGCTGCATGCCGAACTGCCCAATTATCCAAGCTCGGTGGCCTTGAAACTGGCGGATGCGGATTTGCAGAGCGAGTCGCCCGAGGTCCGTATCGCCGCGATCAAAAGCATCAGCGCATTGGTGCCGAACGGACAGCGCAGTCTATTGCTGGGGCCATTGCTCGATGACAGCGAACAAAGCGTTCGGCTGGCTGCAATCAACGCACTGCTGGGGTTGTCCCCGGATGATCTCGGTTTGTATTTCGGGCCGCTGGAGCAAGCCATCGACGCCTGGGAACAAGTGCTCAAGAGCGAACCGCAAAGCGCCGAAAACCAGTACCAACTGGCCCGGCTGCACCTGCACAACGCCGAGCTCAAGGAAGCGCAACAGGCGCTGGACAACACCCTGCGCCTGGCGCCGGACAACCTGCCGGCGCTGGTGCTGCAAATCGAAGTGCTGGATAAACAGGGCCAAAACGACGCCGCCCGGCAGTTGTTGGCCAAACAACTCCAGGCGCAACCCGATTCGGCGTACCTGCAACATGCCCTGGGAATCTGGCTGCTGCACCACGACCAAAGTGAATTTGCCCTGCTCGGCCTGTCCAAAGCCGTTGAACTTGAGCCCAATAACCGGGATTACCGCTACGACCTGGCCACCACATTGCACGCTGAGCAGGAGCTGGAAGCGGCGCAGAAGCAGTTGCAGGAAATCGTTCAGCGCCATCCCAACGATCGCAAGGCCCGGGTGCTGCTGATCAATTACTGGAAAGAAAGCGGGCAGTTGCAAAACGTGCAGATCCTGTCGGCCCAACTCGAACAGATGAACCCCGATGACCCGTCGTTACAACAGGGGCTTTGACCCCAACTGACATTTCGTTGAACCGTCGTCCCGGCCAAGGGTCAAGTGAAAAGGCAGCCTAAGGCCATATTTCCCATGGCTGCCTCGTTCCCAGGTCAGGAGAGGACGCTCATTTGTCTCTATTCAACGATATGAACCGTACCAAGGCCGCCACCGGCATCGAAGGTCTGGACGACATCCTCGATGGAGGGCTGTCTCGCGGTCATGTGTTTTTGCTGGAAGGCGAGCCGGGCACCGGCAAGACCACCGTGGCGTTGCATTTCCTGTTGGCAGGCGCGCAAGCCGGTGAACGCTCGTTGTACATCACGCTGTCCGAAACCGAACGCGAGTTGCGCCAGGGCGCCTTGTCCCATGGCTGGGAGATGGATGGAAACGTCCATATCTTCGAGCTGACGCCACCGGAAAGCCTGCTCAATGCCGAACAGCAGCAGACGCTGCTTTATTCCTCCGACCTTGAACTGGGCGAAGCGACCCGCCAGATCTTCGAAGTGGTCGAACGGATCAAACCGACCCGGGTTGTGCTGGACAGCCTTTCCGAGATTCGCCTGCTGGCGCAAAGCTCGCTGCGTTATCGCCGGCAGATCCTGGCGATCAAACACTATTTCGTGCGTTACGACGCCACGGTGCTGCTGCTCGATGACCTGACCACCGAGTCCCTGGACAAAACCGTGCACAGCGTCGCCCACGGCGTGATTCGCCTGGAAGAATTGACGCCAAACTATGGCGCCGAACGACGTCGCATCCGAGTGGTGAAGTACCGCGGCCAGAAGTACCGGGGTGGCTTTCATGACTTCACCATCATGGCCGACGGCGTGCATGTTTTCCCGCGCCTGGTGGCCGCCGAACATCGCGGTCAATACCTGCGTCAGCAATTGACCAGCGGCATCCGTGAAATGGATTCGCTGCTGGGCGGCGGCATCGAAACCGGTTCCAGCACCTTGATTCTCGGTCCGGCCGGGACCGGCAAATCGCTGATCTCCATGGTGTTCGCCGCCGCTGCCGTGGCCCGGGGTGAAAAAGCCGCGCTGTTCATTTTCGATGAAGAGATGGGGTTGCTGTTCGAGCGCATGAAGAACATCGGCATCGATTTGCAAGCCCTGCAAGACAGCGGCAATTTGCTGATCGAGCAAGTGGACGCGGCGGAACTCTCTCCCGGCGAGTTATCCCACCGGGTCCGGCGCTGTGTCGACGAAGGCAATATCAAAACCGTGGTGATCGACAGCATCAATGGCTATCAGGCGGCGATGCCAGAGGAGAACGCTTTGGTGCTGCACATGCACGAGTTGCTGCTGTACCTCAATCGCCAAGGCGCCGCGACCTTCATGACGGTTGCCCAGCATGGCCTGGTCGGTGACATGCAGGCCCCGGTCGACATCACTTACCTGGCCGATACGGTCATTCTGCTGCGTTACTTCGAAGCACTGGGCAAGGTACGGCGGGCCATTTCGATCATCAAGAAACGTACCGGCAGCCATGAATCGACCATCCGGGAATACCGCATCAGCGCCCAGGGCATGACCATCGGTGAACCGCTGGAAGCCTTCCAGGGTGTGTTGCGTGGCGTCCCCACCTATCTTGGGGCCAGCAACCCGTTGCTCGCGGACGAGATCCGGTGACGGCCATGCAAGCGACGCCCGAACGCGCAATCATCCTTGCACCACGAGGGCGCGACAGCCAGTTAGCCCTGATGATGCTCAACGAGGCAGGGTTTCACGGGGTGATCAGTCGCGACCTGCCAGGATTGTGCGCAGAACTGCAACAGGGTGCCGGCCTGCTGCTGATCTCCTCCGAGGCACTGCTCGGTGGTGACCTGGAACCGCTGATCCGGTTGATTGAACAGCAGCCCGCATGGTCGGACCTGCCGATCGTATTGATGACGCACCATGGCGGCCCGCAACAGAACCCGGCATCACGCTTCGGCCCGCAATTGGGCAACGTGACCTTCCTCGAACGGCCCTTTCACCCTGTCACGCTGATCAGCCTGGTCACCACGGCATTGCGCGGGCGGCGACGACAGTACGAAGCCAGGGACCGGCTGATCGACCTGAGCCAGAGCGAACTGCGCCTGCAAAACACCCTTGAGACCCTTGAACAGCAGGTGGAAGAGCGCACTGCGCAACTGCACCACAACGAAGAAGCGTTGCGCCAGTCGCAGAAAATGGAAGCGGTCGGCCAGCTTACCGGCGGTATCGCCCACGACTTCAACAACATGCTGACCGGCATCATCGGCAGCCTTGAATTGTTGCGTCGACGCCTGGCCCGGGGGCGAATGGAAGACCTGGACAGCCTGATCGATCTGGGGGTGACTTCAGCCAACCGTGCCGCGGGGCTGACTCACCGGCTGCTGGCGTTTTCCCGCCGCCAGTCGCTGGATTCCAAACCCGTGGAGATGAACACCCTGGTGATCTCCATGGATGAGTTGTTGCAACGCAGCATCAACGAAAGCATTCGCCTGGACATGCAACTGGACGAGCAGCTGTGGGTGGCCAAAGCCGATCCCAATCAACTGGAAAGCGCCCTGCTCAACCTGGTGATCAATGCCCGCGATGCCATGCCCAATGGCGGCAGACTGGTGGTGTCCACTTCGAACCAGCACCTGGAGTTGGATTTCACGCAAGCCCACAGCAATCTCGATGCCGGCGATTACGTGGTGCTCAGCGTGACCGATACCGGCTGCGGTATGCCGCAAAGCATCATCAACCGCGTCTTTGATCCGTTCTTCACCACCAAACCCATCGGCCAGGGCACGGGGCTGGGATTGTCAATGATCTACGGTTTCAGCAAACAGTCAGGCGGCCATGTCGCCATCCACAGCAAAGTAGGCGAAGGCACCACGGTCAGTCTGTTTCTGCCACGCTTTGGTGGTGACCTGCCCCAGGATCATCCACAAGACCTCGTACATTCGCCCTTCGCCAGTAATGGCGAGACGGTGTTGATTGTCGAGGACGATCCGGCGGTGCGGGTGCTGGTCAGCACGGTGTTGAGCGATCTGGGTTATGCCTTCGTCGAGGCCTGTGATGGCGATAGCGCGGTGCCGATCCTCGATTCGGCGCAGCGCATCGACCTGCTGATCAGCGATGTCGGCCTGCCCGGCATGAATGGCCGGCAACTGGCGGAAATCGGCCGGCAACTGCGACCCGAGCTCCGGGTGCTGTTCATCACCGGCTACGCCGAGCATGCAGCGGTGCGCGGCGGGTTCCTCGATCCGGGCATGCAGATGATCACCAAGCCATTTACCTTCGACCTGTTGACGGCGAAGGTCAGGGAGATGCTCAGCGCCTGACCGCTTACGAAAGCATGTCCTGCATCAGCTCCTGCAATTTGTCCAGGTCGAACGGTTTGTCCAGGATCGGCGCCCTGCGCGTGATCGGGCTGTCGGTGTCGCGAATTTCCTGGGCATAGCCGCTGATGAAAATCACCTTGAGTTCCGGTCGCAGCTTCACGGCGGGCTCGGCGATCTGCACGCCGGAGATACCGCCGGGCAGACGGAAGTCGGTGATCATCATGTCCAGGTGCGGTTTGCTCGCCAGGATCTCAAAAGCCTGTTCGCCGTTTTCGGCTTGCAATACGCGATAACCCTCGCCCGACAGGTAAGCCGACAGCACCATCAGAATCGAGGGATCGTCTTCGACGACGAGTACTACATCTTGTGCATCTTCGCTCATGGGAAGCCTTTGTTCGGTCAATTGCTGCTGATACGACCGTGGGGTCGATCAGAGGTTGCGTTTATCTGGCTGTTTTCCTACAGCGGCAGACAAACGCGAAACAAGGCGCCTTCGCCAATCCGGCTCTGGACCGTAATAGTACCGCCATGGGCCGCCACAATCTGTTCTGAAATAAACAAACCCAGGCCCAGTCCGGCGACGGCGTGCTTGGCCGATACGCGTTCGAACTGCTGGAAAATGCGTTTCTGGTTTTCTTCGCTGATGCCGATCCCATGGTCCTGTACGTCCACCAGCGCCTGGCCACCTTCACTGTAGACCTTCACCGAGATCGGGCTCTTGGCCCCGTAGCGCAAGGCGTTGGTCAGCAGGTTGGAAATGACCTGTTCAATACGAAACTCGTCCCAGTTTCCGATCACCGGTTGTTCGGCATCAAGGGTGACCGATGCCTCGGCGGCGTCGATCTGCTGGGAAAAGTTGTGCAGCACATCGCGAACCAGCGTCGAAAGATCGAACCGCGTCGGTCGGATCGACAACTTGCCGATGCGAATGCGCGAGACATCGAGCATGTCTTCTATCAAGCGAATGAGGCTTTTGATCTGCCGTTCGTCGCGATCGACCATGGCGTGCATCTTGTCCAGGGTGAAGGCGGCGGCGTTGTCCCGGGCCAGGTGCATCTTGCGCAGCTGGGTTTCAAGGATCAGGCCATTGAGCGGCGTGCGCACTTCGTGGGCGACAATGGACATGAAGTCATCGCGCATGCGCACCGCCTGCTCCAGTTCCAGCTGGGTGTTTTGCAGCTGCTTGAGCAGGGTTTCCTGATCGCGGCGACTTTGCTCCAGGGCCAGCACTTGTTCCTTCATCGCCTTGCTCTGGCGATACAGGTCGACGAACACATTGACCTTGCTCTTGACCGCGTGGATGTCCAGCGGTTTGTGCAGGAAGTCCACGGCACCGCTTTCATAGCCCTTGAAGGCGTAGTTCATTTCACGCCCGGCGGCACTGACGAAAACGATCGGGATGTTCCTGGTTTTTTCCGTGCCACGCATCAACTCGGCCAGCTCGAAGCCATTCATGCCAGGCATCTGCACATCGAGGATGGCCATGGCAAATTCGTGTTGCAACAGCAGTGACAAGGCTTCATCAGCGGACAGTGCCTTGTACACGATCCGGTCCTCGCGCTTGATCAGCGCTTCGAGCGCCAGCAGATTCTCCGGCAGATCGTCGACGATCAGCAGTTTGGCCTTGATATTACTCAGCATGCGATTCGTTCCAGCTCGACAAGCAGACGGCCGATGCCGCTTACGGGAAGTATGTGGTCCGGCTGGTGCAGGTCCAGTGCAGCCTGGGGCATGGTGGAAACCTGAGCCTCCTGCGGGTCTTGCACGATGGTCATGCCACCGTGCTGTTTGACCTGGGCCAACCCGCGTGCGCCGTCGTGATTGGCGCCGGTCAGCAATATCGCGGCCAGATGGGCGCCGTACGCATCGGCGGCCGATTCGAACAGGTAATCGATGGCAGGTCGCGAATGATGCACTCGCGGCTCCAGACTCAGGGAAAAGCTGCGGTCCTGCTCCACCGACAAGTGATAGCCCGGGGCGGCGAAATACAGCGTGCCGGCCTCGACCGAGGTCTTGTCGCACGCCTCCAGCACCGGCAGCGCAACACGACGGGAAAACACGTCCGCCAATTGGCTGCGGCGTGCGTCCGGCAAGTGCAGCACGACAATGATCGGCAGCGCGAAGCCTTCGCGCAGCGGTCCGAGGATATTCAGCAGCGCCTCTACGCCACCGGCGGAGGCACCGATGACAATGGCTTCGATCACTGGCAAACCCTTTGCACTTTTCATGATTTTCGGTAAATCCGTTCCTGTTTGACCAGCGGCTCGAACTGATTGCCGAAGGCCGAGAAATCCGGGGTTTCCTTACTGCCCAACACCAGGAATCCGCGATGGCAGAGGGACTCATGAAACAATCCGAACGCTCGATCCTGAAGTTTTTTATTGAAATAAATCAATACGTTGCGACACGAAATTAATTGAGTTTCTGAAAATACGCTATCCGTCGCCAGGCTGTGATCGGCGAACGTGACGTTCTCGCGCAATGTCTTGTCGAAAATCGCGTATCCGTAGGCCGCCGTATAGTAGTCGGCAAACGAACACTGGCCACCGGCCTGCTGGTAATTAGCAGTGTAGGCGCGGACGTTCTCCATCGAGAATATCCCTTGCTTGGCTTTTTCCAGGGAGCGCGGATTGATGTCGGTGGCGTAAATGATCGTACGGTCGAGCAGGCCCTCTTCGCGCAGCAGAATGGCCATCGAATAGACCTCTTCACCAGTGCTGCATCCGGCGATCCAGATCTTTATCGAAGGGTAGGTTCGCAGCAGCGGCACCACTTCCTTGCGGATGGCCAGGAAGTGCGAGGGGTCGCGGAACATCTCGCTGACCGGAATGGTCAGCAATTGCAGCAGTTGCATGAACGCGGTGGGGTCGTGCAGGACCTTTTCCTGCAACGCCGAGATGGTATTGCACTCGAACTGACTCAACGCATGATTGACCCGGCGCTTGATCGATGCGCCGGAGTAATCGCGAAAATCGTAGCTGTACTTGAGGTAGATCGCCTCGATCAACAACCGCAATTCGATTTCGCTGTTTCGCTCCACTGAAAAATTGCGCTCCACTAGATACGTTCCATCTTCGGTAACCACACACGAATCAGTGAAAACAGGCGATCCAGGTCGATGGGCTTGGCCAGGTAATCGTTGGCGCCGGCCTGCAGGCAGCGCTCCTGATCGTCCTTCATGGCCTTGGCCGTCACCGCAATGATTGGCAGCTTGCGCCAGCGCGGGTCCTTGCGGATTTCAACGGTGGCTTCAAAACCATCCATCTCCGGCATCATCACGTCCATCAACACCAGATCGATGTCCTCCACCTCATTCAATCGTTCGATCGCTTCGCGACCGTTGCGGCCAATGACCACGACGGCGCCCTTTTGCTCCAGCGCGCTAGTAAGGGCGAAAATGTTGCGCACATCGTCATCCACCAGCAGCACCTTGCGGCCCTCGAAGACCTTGTCGCGGCTGCGGGCGACCTTGAGCATCTTCTGCCGTTCATGGGACAACCGCGATTCGACTTTGTGCAGAAAAAGCGTCACCTCGTCCAGCAACCGCTCTGGCGAGCGTGCGCCCTTGATGATGATCGAGCGCGAATACTTGCGCAGTTCAGCCTCTTCATCCCGGGTCAGGTTGCGCCCGGTATAGACGATGACCGGTGGAAAGGAGCAGATGTCTTCGGTGGACATGCGCTTGAGCAAATCGTTGCCGAGCATGTCCGGCAGTTTGAGGTCGATGATCATGCAATCGAAAACGGACGTGCGCAGCAGATCCAGCGCCTCCTGAGCCAGGCCAACGGCAGTGATCTCGATGTCATCGTCGCCGATCAGGCGGGCAATGCTGTCGCGCTGCAAGTCATCGTCCTCGACCAGCAGCACGCGCTTGACCTTCTGCGTCAGCTTGGCTTCAAGGCGTGCAAACACGTCCTTGAGTTCCTCGCGGGTGGTCGGTTTGACCGCATAGCCGATGGCGCCCATGTGCATCGCCGCTTCGACCCGGTCTTCGACGGAAATTACGTGCACCGGGATGTGCCGGGTTTCGGCGTGTTCCTTCAGGCGTTGCAGCACGGTCAGGCCGGAATGATCCGGGAGGCGCATGTCCAGCAGGATCGCATCGGGGATGAACGCCTTGGCCAGGTCATAACCTTCATCGGCGCCGTGGGCCACCAGGCACTGATAACCCAGTTCATGGGCAAGGTCGTAGAGGATGTGCGCAAAGTTCGCCTCATCCTCCACCACCAGAATGCAACGGCCGGTAAACGGACCCTTGTTGCGGTCGTCGTCGAACCGCGCAATGTCGACGTCGGCGATCAGTGGCGACAATGTGGATGGCAATACACTCGGTGCAGCCGCCACAGGAGCCGCTCGCATCGGTTCAACAGGCCCATCGCCCGGTTCCACATACTGTTGAGGCAGTACCAAGGTGAACACACTGCCCTGCCCCGGCGTGCTGGTCACGCTGATGGAGCCGCCGAGCAAAGCTGCCAAATCACGGGAGATCGACAAACCCAGCCCGGTACCGCCATAACGTCGATTGGTGGTGCCATCGGCCTGGCGGAACGCTTCAAAAATGCTTTCGTGCTGATCCAGCGCAATGCCGATCCCGGAATCACGGATGCTGAACGCAATGCCGTCGTTCGGCGCCGTGGCGACGGACAGGCTGACACTACCGCCTTCAGTGAATTTCACGGCGTTGGACAACAGGTTCTTCAGGACCTGCTCCAGGCGCTGGCGGTCGGTGAACAGCATCAGCGGCGCGCCTTCCTGCACATCGAGCTGGAAATCCAGCTGCTTGTCCGTGGCCAAGGGCTGGAACATCCCACGCAGTCCCTCCACCAGACGCGTGACGCTGGTGTTCTCCGGACGGATTTCCAGCTTGCCGGCCTCGACCTTGGAAATGTCCAGGATGTCATTGATCAGGTTGAGCAAGTCATTGCCGGCGCAATAGATCGATTCGGCGAACTTGACCTGCTCGGCACTGAGGTTTTCCTCGGGGTTTTCTGCCAGCAGCTTGGCCAGAATCAACGAGCTGTTCAGCGGTGTGCGCAGTTCGTGGGACATGTTGGCGAGGAATTCGGACTTGTACTTGCTCGAGCGCTGCAACTCAAATGCGCGTTCTTCGAGCTGGATCTGGGCCTGATTGAGTTCGGTGTTTTTCAGGTCCATGGCGTCGCGTTGCTCGGCCAGTATTTCTGCCTGCTCGGCAAGTTGTTCGTTGGTCTGCTCCAGTTCCACCTGCTGGGTTTCCAGGTGCGCCTGGGACTCCTTGAGAACCCGCGACTGTTCTTCGAGCTCTTCGTTGGCGGTCTTGAGTTCTTCCTGCTGAACCTGCAATTCTTCATTGAGTTGCTGGGTTTCGGCCAACACCTCCTGCAATCGCTGGCGATAGCGTGCAGCTTCGATCGAGGTACCGATATTGCCGGCAATCAGCTCAAGCAATTCAATGTCACGGTCCGTCAGTGGACGCAGAAAGCCCAACTCGATCACGCCATTGACCCGGTCGTCGTCGCTGGTTGGCGCCACCAGCACACTGCGCGGCAAACCGTCGCCGAGACCGGAGCTGACCTTGAAATAATCCCCGGGAACCTCGTCCAGGCGAATCAGCCGCCCCTGCTGCGCCACCTGGCCGACAATGCCTTCTTCGCTGTAAATCTGCTGTTCACGTTCTTCTTGTTCACGAGAAAAACCGTAGGTGGCGATGCGCTTGAGGCCGCCGTGGTCTTCGCGCACATAAATAGCCGCCACGGCGGTGCCCAGGTACTGCGCGCAGAATTGCAGGATGTTGCGTCCCAGCAGGTTCAAGCTCAACTGTCCCAATACCTGCTCGGCGAGTTCGGTCTGGCCGTTGCGCAGCCAGGCCTGTTGCTCCAGGCGACGGGCGCTGGCTTGTTGGGCCGCGAGATTGACGCTGTAGTTTTGCGAAAGGTTGAGCAAATCGCGGCGCCCGACATACGCCAGCAAGCCACTGACGCCGGCGATGAACAACAGATAGAGGCTGATGCTCATGACCGTGGTGCGTCGCACTTCACCATTGCGCGATGTGCGTAGTTGCTGCTCGGTATCGATCACTTCTTCGAACTGCTTGCGAATTTCATCGGTCAAGCGTTTGCCGCGCCCGGCCTTGACCGCGGAGCGATAATCACCACTGCTGCGTTGCAGATCGATCATCGACTGCGCATAACTGGTCCACTCCAACTGCAATGCCTGCAAGCGCAGTAAACGGTCGGTTTGCACCGGGTTATCGGCGGTCAGCTCGAGCAAGGTGTTGAGGGCCACGGCAATTCGCGGCTTGGCGGTTTCGTAGGGATCGAGGAAATGTTCGTCGCCACTGAGCAGGAAACCGCGCATCCCGGTTTCCAGGTCAACGGTCAGTTTGACCGCTTCATTGGCGTTATTGATCACCCGGTCGGTGTGTTCCACCCACTGGATCGTCGACAGTAAATAGGTGATCAGCGACACGAAGAACACAGCACTGATAAGGCCAAGACCCAACGGCAGGCTGATGTTGCGGCTCAGGAGTTTACGAAATCGTTGCTCATCAACCGAGGACGCAGAGGTCATGGGGCAGGCCTTGTCGAACTGTCAGGATGCAGGGAGTTTGCCCCAAAACTGGCACATTGATCCAATTTTCTGACATGTTTTCGCGCAATGTCCTACATTGCGCTGTGTCCGCGTTATCCTTGCCTGGGCAGCGCCGTGAACGCTTTTTCCATTGCGCTGGGAACTTGTCGGGATCCGACATTACTCATGCAATAGGCCGGCGATTTGCTGCGACCGGCAATACCAATCTTTTCGGGAATTCGACCATGTCATCCGCCAACGCCTCCACCATCCTCGTCGTCGAAGACGATGCCATCGTGCGCATGCTGATCGTCGACGTACTGGAGGAACTGGACTTCACGGTGCTGGAAGCCGATGGCAGCGAACAGGCGCTGGAGACGCTCAAGGACGTGAACCAACACATTGACTTGATGATGACTGATGTTGGCCTGCCGGTCATGGACGGCCGCGAACTGGCCACCCTCGCCCGCACGATACGCCCCAGCCTGCCCATCCTGTTTGCCAGCGGCTACGCCGAAAACATTGAAGTGCCTCAAGGCATGCACTTGATCGGCAAACCGTTCTCCATTGATCAGTTGCGCGACAAGGTCAAAAGCATTCTCGGGTGACCCTGCGCTGCGCTGTGGTTTAATGCGCGCCTTTTTTGTCCCTAACCTGTCTTCGCTTCAAGGAACTCCCGTACATGATTGAGCCCCACGCAACCAAAGTCCTGGTCATTGGTTACGTCTGGCCCGAGCCCCGCTCTTCCGCGGCCAGCGGGCATGTCATGCAAATTCTCGAGGTTCTCCTGCAACAGGGCTGGGACATCACGTTCAGCAGCCCGGCGGGCTTCGGTGAGCAACGTGCAGACCTGACAGCGATGGGAATACACGAAGTTCCCATCGAGCTGAACAACAGCAGTTTCGACGCCTTCATCAGCGAACTGGCGCCGGACATTGTGTTGTTCGATCAATTCATGATGGAGGAGCAGTTCGGCTGGCGTGTCGAAAAGCATTGTCCCGATGCGTTGCGCGTGCTCGAAAGTTGCGACCTGCAAAGTCTCAGGCATGGCCGGCATCAACGCCTCAAGGTGCGTTTAAAGGGCAGTGAGGACAACAATGACTTCAGCGACCTGTTCGCCCAGGCAGCGCGTGAAGAATTCGAGTACATGGCCGATACCGACCTGGCGAAGCGCGAGATCGCCTCGTTTTATCGCTGTGATTTGACGCTGATGGTTTCCGAGGTGGAAATCGAATTGCTGGTCGAGCAGTTCAGGATTGCGCGCAACCTATTGCACTGGTGCCCATTGATGGTCGATCTTCCGACCGGTGCGCCAGCTGCGTACGAAGACCGGGCACACTTTCTTCATATCGGTAACTTTCGCCATGCGCCCAACTGGGATGCGGTGCTCTGGTTGAAAACCGCTATCTGGCCGTTGGTTCGCGAGCAATTGCCCGGCGCTCAATTACATATCTATGGGGCCTACACCCCACCCAAGGCGACTGCCCTGCATAACCCGGCCCAAGGCTTTCATGTGATGAACTGGGCCGAGGACGCCCTGCAAGTCATGTCGTCGGCGCGTGTCTGTATGGCGCCCCTGCGATTTGGCGCGGGAATCAAAGGCAAGATTGTCGATGCGATGCTCTGTGGCACACCTAATGTGACGACACCTGTCGGTGCGGAGGCGATGCACGGCGACGAGGCGTGGCCCGGTGCAGTGACCTGTTCGGCACGCGAGTTCGCCAATCAAGCCGTGCAACTCCACAATGACAAGACCCGTTGGCTGGACGCCCAGACGCACGCACACACCCTGCTTGCCCGCCGTTACCAGAAATCCGTTCATGGCCCGGCCTTGATCCAGCGGCTGGTCGAATGCCAACGGGATCTGGCAAACATCAGACGAGATAACTTTACCGGCAGCATGCTGCGTCATCATCAGCACAAGAGCACTCAATACATGGCGCAATGGATCGAGGTCAAAAATCGCACCCACACAACATGAAGATGGACAGCAGACACGTTTAGCCAAACCGCTTGCAGCAAGACTCAAAAAGACGCCGACAAGATACCTCTGGTATCAAGTCGGCGTTTGTAATTTCGACCCTTGAAAATTATAAACAAACAGCAATTTCTAACTACATACACACCCAACAAAGTTAATAACCTCCATTTATGCAAGGATGCATTCAATGAACAATTTCGCACTGAAAAATTTCAAACTCAGCCACTGGATGGCGTCCGATTCAATAATCGAGACATTGGCACTTGGCGATTTGATTTTGCCGGGAGCCCATAATAGTGGGGTAGACAAAAAGGCCACGTATGCAGCACCCGGTGTTGCTCATTGGGTGGCATGCCAGAGCCACTCTTTTTACGAGCAGATGCGCAATGGCGCGCGCGCCATCGATGCCAGAATCGAATATCACGTGGACTCCCGCGGCGTCGGCACGTTCTGGTTCCAGCACGCCGGGATACGCTCATCCCGCTCATTGGAAAACCTGATCATGCAGGTGATTCGTTTCCTTGAGGAAAGCCCTGATGAGTTTGTGCTACTGGATTTCCATGAGCTGAAATCCGGTAATGTCGACTTCGACCATCGAGAATTCGGCAGGTTTTTATTGATGCACCTGGGGCAGAGAGTCATTCCGTCGAGCAACAGGCACCTGAATCTGGGGCAATTGAAACAGGCAAGCCACGTACAACGAGTCTGGTTGGCCGCCAATCGCCACGAGGCTCTGGATCCTGCCTGGTTTCTCCAGAGAATCGAACATCGGTGGAGCGGGATTGAGGACACCAGCGTCGTCGAACTGGAAAATCACATCGCCCGAACATTACAGGCCCCACCCATTGGCTCCATGCCATGGTCGCTCTCCGCGACCAGTTACAGCATCGCGCTGGGACCTGTGGACATCAAGGAGCACCTCGATCGATGGTTCGATCCGGAGTCCGGTAATTGGGTGTTCAACTGCAGCATTATCAATGCAGATTTTTTCGAAGAGTCTCGCCTCGTGCACAACTGCCGGGCCGCTAACATAATCAAAGCACAGCGACGCACCAAATAAATAACACCTTTGCGCTATCAGACAAGCTAACTTCACGCCTGCCACAACCTAAAAGCAGTTGAACCATTGGACGGTTCCATTGAATAACAAGGAGTCAGCATGGCTGATAGCGCAATAGGATTACTCAACAAGCAAACTTGGATGAGCAACACGCTGGAGATAGACAAACTAAAACTGACTGACATTGTATGGCCTTGCGCACATAACTGCGGCATGGACAAAAAAGCGCCCAATCATGATGTCGTACTCGGCCACTGGACGATTTGTCAGAACGACACCTTTGCCTGGCAACTGGACAACGGCGCCCGCGCCTTTGATATCCGACTGGGCGACTCGGCCGGTGCGACTCGATCCGGCTTCTACTTTCATCACAACGGCTTTCGCTCGCACCGCGTCCTGGACGACCTGATTGACGCGGTGCTGCTATTCCTCGATAGAAACCCGGATGAATTCATCGTGCTGGACTTCCATCAACTGGCCGATGGCAACAAGCCTTTCGATCATAAAAGGCTGAATGACTGGCTCATACGTCAACTTGGGCGGCGGGCTGTCCTGCCTGGCGACGGTTTCAAAACGGTTGGTGAACTGAAAAGTGCGAGCCGGCATCGTCGTGTGATCATCGCGGCACCTGCCCTGCCGGACCTCGATGGCGCTTATTTCTGGCCGCGTATCCCGCACAAGTGGCGCGACCAGACCTTTTCCAGCCCCGCCGAACTGCAACGCTATATCGCACAAACCCTGGAAGAGGTGCCCGATGAGACATTCCTCTGGTCACTGTCCGCGACCACCTATTCGTTGCTCGGCGGGCCCGCGAACATCAAACGGCAGATCAACGACTGGTTCAACACCACGGGAGGCTGGGTTACGCGTTGCAGCCTCATCAGTACCGACTTTTTCGATGAATCCGAAATCGTCCGTTATTGCTGGAGCGCGACCAGCATGAAAGCGGTTTACGGCCATGCCTTGCATGAGCACGCAAACAGGCGGTAGTAGCGTTACTCACCCGGCAGGAGGCATGATCCGGGCGGGATAACAACACAAGCGCCCTGACATGACCCGCACCACCAGAGTTACCGATCCTTCCTATGAATTGATGGACGACCACAACGGCTTGTCCATCATTTACCGCCAGCATGGTTTTCCCTGCCCGCTGGTGCGCTGGCATTTCCACAAGGAATACGAACTGCACCTGATCGTCGCCAGCTCCGGCAAGGTGTTTATTGGCGATTACATCGGCAATTTCTATCCGCAGACACTGTTCCTGACCGGCCCCAATTTGCCCCACAACTGGATCAGCCAGGTGGCCGAGGACGAAGTGGTTCCCAAGCGCGATATGCTGGTCAACTTCACCGACGAGCTGTTCGACAGCGGCTATCAGGTATTCGCCGAACTCAAGGCCTTGGCGCCGTTGCTGGAACGCGCGCAGTACGGCATCGAGTTTCGCTGCAAGCACACGATCCACCAGGCGATGGGCCTGATGCAGCGTATCGCCGACAGCCAGGGCATGACCCGCCTCGGGCACTTTTTCATCCTCCTGGAACTGCTTGCGGCCTGCGACGATTACCAGTTGCTCTCCGGCGCGACGACCCCGCAACTGGCCGACGAGAACAGCGTCGACCGCACCAACCGCGCGGTGGATTACATCTTCGCTCATTACGCAAGGGAGCTGCCGCTGGAGGAAGTCGCGGCACACCTGGGCATGAAGCCGACGTACTTCAGCCGCGTGTTCAAACAGGCCACCGGGCGCTGTTTCATCGAGTTCGTCAATCGACTGCGGATCAGCAAGTCTTGCGAGTTGCTGGCCGATGGCGACAAACCGGTGACCGACGTGTGTTTCGAATCGGGCTTCAACAATATCTCCAACTTCAACCGGCGCTTCCAGCAACTCAAGGGCATGACGCCTTCGCACTACCGACGACTGGTGGTGCAGCGGCTAACCGAGCAAAATCTCGGATAGCCGCTGGTCGAAACTGGTAGTTTTGACAGTGGTTTGGTCGTGATGGGTTATCCATGCTTGGATCTCCGACCATCCACATCGAGACCTCAGACCATGTGCCCAGAGTCCCCGCAAGATTCCGTCGCTCCAACAAACATCAACGAATACGTACGCTTCGACACGCCGGGAGAAACCGGGGGCTGGACGGGCGAAGGTGAAGTCAGACGCGATGACATCGCCAACATGTACTGCTGGTTTTCAACCGATGCCCAGCGGGATTTTGGACAACAACTGCCGCCGTCGGTTGATGTCCGGGTATTAATCCGCCTCCGCGGTCTTTTTCCCGGGGAAACATTGATTGCTACGCATCCCGCTGGTGTCGGCGAGATCAAGGGGATGCCCTTTCGAGAGCACAGTTTGTATCTGATTCAAGGTGCCAAAGCCGATGCGAATGGAGGATTCTTCATGCAGTTCAGATTGGCCACCGGACAAACCATGTCAATTGAGTCGATCCAGATATTAGCGCCCGTTTGAGGTAACGCAAAGCAAGGGCTAGCATTTCAGCAACACTCCATCAGTGCAAAATAGTATTAGCCTAAGTGCTGCCAACGCTTTGTCATCGTCCGTATTGAAGGTTGTAATCAGTGCACATTCTTCCTGCCTTCGGAAGACACAAAAACAATAACTGTCCTTCTGTACCCCGCCGGGTGCAGAAAAGGAGTGCACGATGGATCTCTACCACCAGCCTGCCAATCTGTTCGTCGCCGGCTTTCTCGGCACACCGAAAATGATCTTCCTCAAGGGCAAGGTTACCCGTGTAGACGGCCAGGGCTGTGAAGTGCAGCTGGACGCCGGTGCCCCTATCAACCTGCCCTTGAGCGGTCGGCACCTGAGCGTCGGCGGCGCGGTAACGCTGGGCATTCGCCCGGAACATCTGGAGCTGGCCAAACCCGGCGACTGCACCTTGCAGGTCACCGCCGATGTCAGCGAACGCCTGGGCAGTGACACCTTCTGCCACGTGCGGACGGCATCTGGCGAAGCCCTGACCCTGCGCGCTCGCGGCGACCTGGCCAGCCGCTACGGTGAAACCCTGAGCCTGCCTCTGGACGCCCGACACTGCCATTTATTCGATGCCGACGGCGTGGCGTTGACACGCCCGTTGCGCGTTGCTGCCTGATTTGCAAGAGCCTGCGATGAAACTGAACAGACAGAACCTCAACCGCCTCGCGCCCGAAGTGGTCCTGCCCGCCTTTGTGTTGGGCGATACCCGCCAAGGCATCGCGCACATCGGCGTCGGCGGCTTCCATCGCGCCCATCAGGCGTTTTACACCGATGCGCTGATGAACACCGGAGAAGCGCTGGACTGGGCAATCTGTGGTGTCGGCCTGCGTGCCGAGGACCGCCGCGCCCGTGACGATCTCCAGCAACAGGATTACCTGTTCACCCTGTTCGAACTCGGCGACAGCAACGACACCGAAGTGCGGGTGATCGGCGCCCTTCGCGACATGCTGCTGGCTGAAGACGGCGTCCAGGCGTTGATCGACAAGCTGGCCAGTCCCGAGATCCGCATCGTCTCGCTGACCATCACCGAAGGTGGCTACTGCATCGATGACAGCACCGGCGAATTCATGCCGCACTTGCCGCAGATCCAGCATGACCTGGCGTACCCCGACACCCCGAAAACCGTGTTCGGCTTCCTCTGCGCGGCACTGGACAGGCGCCGCGCCGCGGGCACACCGGCCTTCACCCTGATGTCCTGCGATAACCTGCCACACAACGGCGCAGTGACACGCAAGGCCCTTCTGGCCTTCGCCGCCTTGCACGACAGCGATTTGCGCGACTGGATCGATGCCAACGTCAGTTTCCCCAACGCGATGGTCGATCGCATCACGCCGATGACCAGCACCCTGCATCGCCTGCAACTGGCCGACCAGCATGGGGTGGACGATGCCTGGCCGGTGGTCTGCGAACCCTTCGTGCAATGGGTGTTGGAAGACAAGTTCGTCAACGGACGCCCGGCCTGGGAAAAGGTCGGCGTGCAATTCACCGACGACGTCACGCCCTACGAAGACATGAAGATCAAGCTGCTTAACGGCAGTCATCTGGCGCTGACGTACCTGGGATTCTTGAAGGGTTACCGCTTCGTCCACGAGACCATGAACGACCCACTGTTCGTGCGCTACATGCGTGCTTACATGGATCTGGACGTGACCCCGCAACTGGCGCCGGTGCCGGGCATCGACCTGACCGCGTACAAAGACACGCTGGTGGCGCGTTTCTCCAATCAGGCAATTGCCGATCAGCTTGAACGGGTGTGTTCCGACGGCTCGTCGAAGTTTCCGAAATTCACCGTGCCGACCATCAACCGCTTGATCGTCGATGGCGGTGAGACCAAGCGTGCAGCGTTGGTGGTGGCGGCGTGGGCGCTGTACCTCAAAGGCGTGGATGAGCATGGCGAGACCTACTCGATTCCTGACCCGCGCGCAGCGTTCTGCCAGGCACTGTTAGCCGATGATGGGCTGATCACCCAGCGTTTGCTGGCGGTCGAGGAGATTTTTGGTACGACGATCGCGCGCGCGCCGGAGTTTGTCGCGGCGTTCGAGTGGTGCTGCAACAGTTTGCGGGAAGTGGGGGTGTCAAGAACTCTGGAGCGGGTCCTGGCGTAGTGTCAGTGGTGTAACTCCTGGCGCTTTCGCGAGCAGGCTCGCTCCCACAATGGATAGCATCGCGCACAACATGTGTGTCCTCTGAAGATCCCCTGTGGGAGCGAGCCTGCTCGCGATTGGCTTCAATGATAATCACCTGACGATCCAGGGACTTTGCATGACAACCCAACAACACTACCTCGGCATCGACTGCGGCACCCGGGGCACCAAAGCCATCATCCTCGATGCGGCCAGTGGTGAAGTGCTCGGTCATGGAGCGGCCAGCCACAGCCTGATCAGCGGCGCCAATGGCCGTCGCGAGCAGGACACTGACCAGTGGCTCGAAGCCTTCGCCATCGCCACCCGCCGCGCTTTGTTGGCGGCCAAGGTCGATGGCCAGTCGATCCAGGGCATTGGCGTGTCCGGGCAGCAGCACGGCCTGGTGCTGCTCGACGATCAGGGCAAGGTGCTGCGCCCGGCCAAACTCTGGTGTGACACCGAAACCACACCGCAGAATAACCGCCTGCTGGCCCATCTGGGCGGTGAAAAGGCTTCGCTGGAACGCCTGGGCGTGGTCATTGCGCCAGGCTACACCCTGTCCAAACTGTTATGGACCAAAGAGCAGCACCCCGAGGTGTTTTCCCGGATCGCCCGCATACTGTTGCCCCACGACTTTCTCAACCATTGGCTCACCGGACGCAGTTGCAGTGAGTACGGCGATGCCTCCGGCACCGGGTATTTCAACGTTCGAACCCGTCAGTGGGATTTGCAATTGTTGCTTGACATCGATCCGAGCGGGCGCCTGCAAGCGGCCCTGCCGGAACTGATCGATGCCCATCAGCCGGTCGGCACGATACTGCCGGGGATTGCCGAACACCTGGGCATCAACCCACGGGCACGGGTGTCCAGTGGCGGCTGGCTGCCGTTGATCTGCACCATGAACCTGACCAATGCCACCGGGCTGATTCGCGACCTGCTGGAACTCGACATCGATCAATTCAACGAGCTCGTTGCCCAGGCGCCGATCGGTGCCGAAGGTGTGTGCATGCTGCCGTTCTTCAACGGCGAGCGGGTGCCCGCCCTGCCCCATGCCAGCGGCAGCCTGACGGGCCTGACCATGACCAACCTGACCCGGGCCAACCTGTGCCGCGCGGTGGTGGAAGGCACGACGTTCGGTTTACGTTACGGGCTGGACCTGCTACGCCACAATGGCTTACAAAGCCGCAGCATTCGGCTGATCGGCGGTGGCTCGAAAAGCACGGTGTGGCGGCAGATCGTCGCCGATACCATGAATACACCGGTGATCTGCACCGAACAAAGCGAGGCCGCGGCCCTGGGTGCGGCGATTCAGGCGGCCTGGTGTGTATCCTGGGCAAACGGGCACGAAGACAGTCTGGCGCACTTGTGCGAGCGCTGTGTGAAACTCGACCCGGCCAGTGAAACCCTGCCGGTCGCCGACAATGTACAAGCCTGTCAGCAGGCGTATGAACGCTATCAACAGCATGTCGCAACCCTTTGAAGAGTGAACAACTATGTACCTGGTGTGTGGCGAAGCGCTGTTCGATTTTTTCAGTGAAAACGACGCCAGCGGTCTGGCGTCCAATGTGAACTTCAAAGCCATCGCCGGTGGCTCACCGTTCAACGTGGCGGTGGGCTTGCGCCGGTTGGGCGTGGACACGGCGCTGCTGGCCGGGTTGTCCACCGACTACCTGGGCCGGCGCCTACTGCAGGTGCTGCAAGATGAGGGCGTGCAGACAGGCTACCTGTTGGACTTTGCCGCGCCGACCACCCTGGCGATGGTCGCAGTCGGGGCCAATGGCTCGCCACAGTACAGTTTCCGCGGCGAAGGCTGCGCGGATCGACAATTGAAACCGGAACACCTGCCGACACTTGGATCTGAAGTTCGTGGCTTGCATGTAGGTTCGTTCTCTCTGGTGGTTCAACCGATTGCCGACACACTGTTGGCATTGGTACGTCGGGAAAGCGGCAAACGCCTGATCAGCCTCGATCCGAACGTGCGCCTGAACCCGCAGCCCGACATTGACCTGTGGCGCGCGCGAGTCGCGACGCTGGTAGAGCTGGCCGACTTGATCAAGGTCAGCGACGAGGACCTGCATCTGTTGTACCCGGGCCAGGATCCGGCGCAAGTGATCGAGGGCTGGTTGCAGCACCGCTGTCAGCTGGTGTTCCTGACCCGGGGCGGCGAAGGCGCGAGCGTGTTCAGCCGGGCTCACGGTTCGTGGTCGGCTCCTGCCTGTACGGTAAAAATCGCCGACACCGTGGGCGCAGGCGATACCTTTCAGGCGGCACTGATTACCTGGCTGACCGAACAGCAGCTGGACTCGGTGGAGGGTGTGAAGCAACTTGGCCGCGAGCAGATCGACAGCATGCTGAATTTCGCGGTGCAGGCGGCGGCGTTGACGTGCAGCAAGACCGGCCCGGATCTGCCTTACCGGCAGCAACTTCGCTGACTTCAAGGCCCTCTTCGCGAGCAGGCTCGCGCCCACAGGGTTTCGGGTCGTTCACAGCATTGGTGTCTACGCTCGGGCATTGTGGGAGCGAGCTTGCTCGCGATGACTTTCTAACAGGCGCCCGATGGTCTTAACTAATACCCGTGACCGTACATTCGCGACAGGCGGCGTTCAGCCGGATTAACCCTCGCTTAACCGTGTGGTCCAACACTTCACAGGACCGCACGCCCTCAGACTGTTCTGACGCCCAGTGCGGCAGGTTCGACAAGCCACACATCGAACTGACATTCCGTCCGCACCGGAGATCGCTGATGAACACTCGCACCCTGCTGGTTACCGCCGCTCTCGCCTGCACTGTATTTGCCGGGTTGGCTCAAGCCAATGACACTGCTACCTCTCAGGCCGTGCCTTATCACTACGGCATGCCGTTGCATGTCAGCAAAGTGATTTCACTGACCGAGCCCGACACACTGGAGTGCAAAGTGGTGAAGGCCGACATGAAGTACATCGATGACACGGGGAAAACCGCAGAAATCACCTACCGTAAACTGTCCGACGCGTGCGAGAACCAGGGCTGACCGAAAAGCCTGAAATTGAGCCATGGCTTCGTGGTCGGCAGTTGGGGATTGACTTTACTGGGTTTTGGCGAATGGCTGAGTTGAACTGGCGCTGGGCCTGGCATTCTTCCAGACCCGGCGCGTCTCTGTGGAGTTTGAAACCGCAGGCTAGAGCGCTTTGCCCAACATCGAGTGCGGCTCGACCTCTATGTAATGCTGTTTGGACCGCAGTTGGGCAATCAACTCGTTTATTTCACGACAACCGTTAAGCCCAGAGGCATCGATGCCAGTGACCAATAGATCGAGGTGATCGGTTTGCCCGTCGGCATAGACCTTGACGGTCATCGACAGATCCGGTGACAGCGTGCACTGGCAGCGTTTGGGCAGAAAGCTGCTTTCGATGATGTTGCGAATTTCCAGGGCAGAAAGAAACATGGCGACCCTCTCCTTTGTGAGACTGCCAATCAACGATCAGTGCTCGCTCATGTGAAATCCCGGCAAGCTTCAAGGACAGCTACAGCATAAAACATGCCCTGGGTTTCGCTGTGCAGCTCATCGGTAAATCAAGAAGTTAGGCAAATCACCTTTAAAGCCTGTCATGCAGATTGCAATAAACACCCCTCACACGTCCGCAATTTGCACGCTCGGCCCTGCGGGTTTGCATTCATTGCACACGACAGTGAAAATGCCGTCCTTCACTTCAAGCAAGGAGGCAACATGAATTCATTGACCGTCAACGCGAGCGCAGCGCTGTTCGCACTGGGGCTTGCTGGCGTTGTACATGCCGCCAAACTCGAAGAAACTGCGCCCTATCCGAAGGCCGAAAGCGGGTTTACCCGCCAGGTGATTCACCTCGCGCCACAGGCTCGGGAAGATGACTTCCAGGTCGAGATCCTGGCCGGCAAAACAATGACCGTAGACTGTAATCACCCCCGTCTGGGCGGCATTCTCGAGGAGAAAAACCTCGAAGGTTGGGGCTACCCGTTCTATCGCCTGGAAAAAGTCATTGGCCCGATGAGCACACTGATGGCCTGCCCGGCCGGCACGAGCAGACAGGATTTTGTCCCGGTGGTCGGCGACGGCTTCCTGCTGCGATACAACAGCAAGTTGCCGCTCGTGTTGTACGTGCCCAAGGACATCGAAGTGCGCTACCGAATCTGGTCGGCATCGAACAAGGTCGAGAAAGCCGTTCAGGAATAAGCCGGCTATCGGCCTGCCCGCGCCGTCATGCCGGGGCGCCACTCAACGCGGCGCGCTCGGCCACATGCCCCAGGCTGTCGAAGTTGATGTTGGCTCCCGAGTCGATGGCGATCAGGGTCTGACCACGAACCCCGCTCCGAGCCACGTACTTCTTGATACCGGCCACCGCCAGCGCGCCGGAAGGTTCGGTGATCGAGCGGGTATCGTCGTAGATATTCTTGATCGCGGCGCAAAGTTCGTCGTTGCTGACCGTCAGCACCTCATCGACGCAAAACCGGCAGACCTCGAAGCCGTAAGCGCCTACCTGTGCCACCGCCACCCCATCGGCGAAGGTGCCGACGCTCGGCAGCACCACCCGTTCGCTGGCCTGCATCGCCGCTTGCAGACACGCGGAATGCTCCGACTCGACGCCGATGATGCGAACATCCGGCCGCAAGTATTTGACGTAAGCGGCGATGCCCGCGATCAGCCCCCCGCCCCCCACCGGCACGAAGATCGCCTCCAGCGGACCTTGATGCTGGCGCAGGATTTCCATGGCCACCGTGCCTTGCCCCGCGATCACCTCCGGGTCGTCGAAGGGAGAAACAAAGGTTCGACCGGTTTGCTCGGCCAGGCCCAGTGCATAGGCCAGCGCAAACGGAAAGCTTTCACCATGCAGTACCGCATCGGCGCCGCGACTGCGCACCCCGACGACCTTCAGTTGCGGTGTCGTACAGGGCATGACAATGGTGGCGTTGATCCCCAACTCCCGCGCGGCCAGTGCCACGCCCTGGGCATGATTGCCGGCAGAAGCCGTGACCACGCCGCGAGCCTTTTGCGCATCGCTCAGTTGCACCAGCTTGTTGTAGGCACCGCGGATCTTGAAGGAAAAGGTCGGTTGCAAGTCTTCGCGCTTGAGCAGCACCTGATTGCCCAGGGCTTCAGACAAGGCCGGTGCCGCTTGCAACGGCGTGCGCACGGCGAGTTCATACACCGGCGCGGCAAGGATTTTTTTGACGTAGCGTTCAAGCAGGGCTTGCTGGTCGGTTGTAAAGCTCATGATCGTCTCCTGACATTGATCGGGGCCCGGGAGACAGAAAATGAAAACCCGCCTCTAGGGCGGGTTGGGTGCTGCAGTCGTGAGCTAGCCCGCCAAATGAGGAATGGCGGTAATAATGCTTGGCTGGCAGCGCAATACGGTGGAAGTCATGGCTCGAACTTAGCCGGACGCTGATGGCAAGTCAATGGCAAATTTGGGCTGGTCGCTATAGGCTGCTGATTCCAGTCATTGCCCAAGGAAGGAACACATGAATGCCATTGCCTTGCCCCTGATCACCTTGATCGCCTTTGCCGCCTACACCGTTTCGGTGATGCTCCAGGCTGAACAATCGCTGATCGACTTCGGCATCAGCCTGATGTCCCGCCCGGATACCGCACAGGTGGTGATCGATCTCTATCTGCTGGCGACGCTGGCGGGCATCTGGATGTACCTGGATACACGAAAGCGCGGGCAGTCGGCGCTTTCGGTGGTGCCTTATCTAATGATCACCGCTGTGTTTGTGTCGATTGGGCCGTTGTTGTATCTGGTAGTGCGAGGGCTACAGAATCGGAAAAAATTGTTGAATGTCGAGCAAGTGGGCTGATCCAGAAATTGCGCTGACTATAGGATCGCCATCGAAATCTCACTTCGCCAACCGCTTGAGCCCGACTACCATAGCCCCCGCCCCGAGCATCATCGCCGACAGCAGCAACGGGTAGGAAACCCACCACGGCATCCCCGCCGTCATCATGCTGAACTCGGACATGCCGCCAATACTCGCAATCAGGTTCAATGGCAGAAACACCACGTTGATCAACGTCAACTTGCGCAGCAGGTTGTTCATGCTGTTGTTCATCAGGTTGCCCCGGGCATCGATGAGCCCGGAGAACACCGTTGAATAGATTTCCGCCTGCTTGTAACACTGGTTATTTTCGATGATCAGGTCATCGATCAGGTCAATGGCCTCGGCGCTGAAACACTGCTTTTGCGCATGGTTGCGCAGTCGGGTCAGGACGGCGCCATTGCTGTGAATCGCGTTGATGTAATAGATCAGGCTTTCGCTGAGATTGAACATTTGGATCAGATGCTGGTTCTGCATCGAGGCGTTGAATTTCTGCTGCAGTTCCCGGGCAATCAGCTTGATGACCTTCAAGTGCCCCAGATAGTGATGAATGTTGTTGAACAGCAAATCGAGCAGGACATCCAGCGGCGTATTGAGCGCCTGGCGCTTGCCGAGCCCGTTGAGCGGTGCGTCATCGGTGGCGATCACCAGCAATCGCCCCGGAGAAAACAGCAGGCCACAAGACGACACCTGGAACCCCAGGCTGTCAGCACCGGAGTAATTGTCCGGTCGCTTCCAGATCAGGAACAGGTTGTCGGGATGAAACTCGATGCGCGACACCTCGTCAGGGTCCAGCGCCGAGGCCAGCGCATGTTCATCGAGTTTGAAATGACTGTGCAGCAGGTCGCGCTCGGCCGCGTCGGGGTTACTGAACAGCATCACCTCGGCGTCCAGTCGTTCGACGGCGCATAGCGTTCCGCCGGTCAATTGAAAACTCTTGATCATCGACGTCTCACCACGCCTGGCCGCGACGCTTGAGCTCCAGGCGCCGGACAAACTCTTCCAGCACCAGTGAGTACAGGTCGTCCTGCAGGTAGGCATCTTCGATGCCGGCGTCCAGGTTGGGATTGTCGTTGACTTCGATCACCACCACTTTGTCGCCGGACTGCTTGAGGTCGACGCCGTACAGGCCATCGCCAATCAGATTGGCGGTTTTCACCGCCAACTCCACTACCGCTCGCGGGGCTTCATGGACGGCAAGAGTGCGGCATTCACCGTTGATGTCCGGGCCCTTGGCCTTGTGGTTGTAGATCTGCCAGTGGCCCTTGGACATGAAGTACTGGCAGGCAAAGATCGGTTTGCGGTTGAGTACGCCGATGCGCCAGTCGTACTCGGTGTAGAAAAACTCCTGGGCCAGCAACAGAACGGAATGCTCGAAGAGTTCTGCGGTGGCTTCGAGCAACGCTTGCTGACTCTCGACCTTGATCACGCCCCTGGAGAAACAACCATCGGGGATCTTCAACACCAGGGGAAAGCCCAAGCGTTCACCGACCCGCTCGAAGTCTTCCGGTCGCTCCTTGTAGAGGATTTCAGTGGCCGGCATGCCCAATTGATGGCTTTTGAGCAGGTCGGTCAGGTAAACCTTGTTGGTGCAGCGCAGGATCGATGTCGGATCGTCCATCACCACCAGCCCTTCGCTCTCGGCCTTTTTGGCGAAGCGATAGGTGTGGTTGTCGACACTGGTGGTCTCGCGGATCAGCAGGCCGTCGTATTCGGCGATCCGCGCATAGTCCTTGCGCTCGATCAGTTCGACATCGATGCCCAGGGACTTGCCGACCCTGACAAAGTTGTCCAGCGCCCTGGGGTTGGAGGGTGGGAGCGCTTCCTGGGGATCATGCAAAATGGCCAGGTCATAACGGGCCAACCTGCGAGAACGTGGCAGACGCCAGATCTTGCGACTGAAACTATCCAGTGAGTTGGCGAACTGGTCTTCCTGATCCTCGCGCAACTTATGCAGCGCACCGAATTTTATACCTTCGATGTGCCAGCCATTAGTTCGGCGAAAACCAACCAGCAAAATCGGACAAGCAAACACTTCAAACAACTGCCGCGCCAAATCTTGCAAGGGCTCAATATTGGTCTTGCCAAAATACAAGGTCAAGGTAAACCCTTCGGTATCACTGTAAGCATGATGACTGAGGGCTTTCTCCAAAGTTCTGTCCAGATCATCCAGTGCCAGTCCATACAGCGACTTGCGGGTCAACTCGCTGATGGTTCGCACTGATGGAATCACCTTGTGCCCGCGAGCCTCCGCGAGCAGCGAGCAGTAATAACCGTGCCCAAGGTACTTATAATTGCGGCACAGGTTGATCACCTGGACACGCTTGCCCTGCTCGTTATCGCGGGTCTGCTCAAGGTACTCCTGAGCGGTAACGATGTCTTCGCTGGGAAAGTAAGACGCCCAGTCTTCCCTGCGTTCGACGATGATAATCAACTGACTGGAAGTACTACTCGACTCTTTTAAATAAGTTGCAGAAGTGATTGCTGCCGGCATAGTTTGCTCGGATACTTCGCGCCAATGACCTTGTACCGCTGACATAGTGATCGATCCGTTTTTGAGAACAAGACCTTTCCTATTAAGCACGAAGTTTTTTGAAAGTCCCGTTTCATTACGTAACTTTTACGGTGGTCATATGAATACATTTTTTCGTTTGGCGGCAATAGAAGATTTACCTGCACTACTGCAACTGGAAGAACAATGTTTCACCACCGATCGGCTCAACAGTCGCAGTTTTCAATGGATGATCACCCGTGCGCACGGGCAACTGCTGGTCGCCCAGTGTGGTGAACATCTGCTGGGTTATGCCGTGGTGCTGTTCCATCGGGGGACGTCACTGGCGCGTCTGTATTCGATTGCCATCGCCGCCCAGGCGCGGGGCAATGGATTGGGCAAGCAGTTGCTCGATCGCGTCGAAGCCTGTGCCCTGGAGCACGATTGCGCGTATCTGCGATTGGAGGTGCGTATCGACAATCCAGCGGCGATTGCCCTGTATGAACGCAACGGTTACCGGCGCTTCGCCCTGATTCATGACTATTACCAGGACCATGCCGATGCACTGCGCCTGGAAAAACGCATCCTCCAGCACAGCGACTCACGCCATATAAAAGTGCCTTATTACCCACAGACCACCGAGTTCACCTGCGGCCCGGCTTGCCTGCTCATGGCCATGGGGGCGCTGCAACGGGACCGTTTGCTCGAGCGTCGCGAAGAACTACAGATCTGGCGCGAGGCGACAACCGTGTTCATGACCTCCGGTCACGGCGGCTGCAGCCCCCAAGGCCTGGCATTGGCGGCCTGGCGCCGCGGGTTTCGGGTGCGACTGCAACTGAGCATCGCCGGACCGATGTTCCTCGATGGTGTGCGGGACAAGCATAAAAAAGACGTAATGCGCCTGGTGCACGATGAGTTCACGGCTCAACTGCTTGCCAGTGAGGTTGAACGTGAGGTGGGCGGGCCGCTGAATCTGCCGCAATTACTGGAAAACGGCGGGCAGCCATTGGTGCTGATCAGCAGCTATCGCCTGACCCGTTCCAAATCGCCTCACTGGGTGATCGTGACCGATGTCGACGACGAGTTCGTCTATCTGCACGATCCTGATGTGGATCACAGCCAGCATCGCCAGCCGTTGGATTGCCAGCATTTGCCGGTCAGCCATGCGGAATTCGACAAGATGTGCCGATTCGGTAGAGGCAAGCTGCGGGCGGCGGTGATTCTGTATCCCCCCCTTTGACCGTCCGAACATTGTGGCCAGGGGGCCAGCCCCCCTCGCCACAAAAGCATCGGTTACTTCAGGCCGACTTTGTACAACCCGCCGTTCTCCTCGTCGGTCAATACATACAAGTAGCCATCCGGCCCCTGTCGCACATCGCGAATACGCTTTTTCAACTCCCCGAGCAGACGCTCCTCGTGTATCACCTTGTCGCCCTCGAATTCCAGGCGGATGAGTTCCTGGCTGACCAACGCGCCGATGAACACGTTGCGCTGCCAGGCCTTGAATCGATCGGCATCGTAGAACGCCATGCCACTCAGTCCCGGGGACTTTTCCCAGACATGATTCGGGGCAACGGTGCCTTCGGCGGTATCACCCTTGGCTTCGGGAATCGGTTGACCGGAGTAGTTGATGCCATGGGTCGCCAGCGGCCAGCCATAATTCTTGCCGCGCTCAATAATGTTGATTTCATCGCCGCCCTGGGGGCCGTGTTCGTTTTCCCACAGCGTACCGTTCCACGGATTGAGCGCCGCACCTTGCGGGTTACGCTGCCCGTAGGACCAGATCTGCGGACGGACGTTGGCCTGGCCGACAAAGGGGTTGTCCTTGGGCACCGTGCCGTCCGGATAGATTCGCACCACTTTGCCTTGCAGCTTGTCGAGATCCTGGGCGGTCGGGCGATCGTTGTTTTCCCCCAGGGTCACGAACAGGTAGCCGTCACGGTCGAACACCAGACGCGAGCCGAAATGGTTGCCGACCGAGAGCTTGGGTTCCTGACGCAGGATCACCTGGAAATCCTTGAGTGCCGTCATATCGTCAGAGAGCCGCCCGCGACCCACCGCAGTACCGGCCTTGTTACCCTCACCGCCACCTTCGGCATAGGACAGGTAGACCATCCGGTCCTGCCTGAAATCCGGTGACAATGCCACGTCGAGCAATCCGCCCTGCCCCTTGGCCCAGACCGTCGGCACGCCATTGAGCGGTGCCGACAGTTTGCCGTCGGCAGTCACCAGACGCAGGTTGCCGGGCCGTTCGGTCACCAGCATGCCTTTTCGATCCGGCAAGAATGCCAGGGCCCATGGGTGCTCCAGCCCCGTCACGATGGGGGTGACCTCAAGGGTGCCCTCTTCGCTTTTCATCGTCTGGGTGGACGCAGCAAGCACAGGGACAGTGGCGGTGATCAATACGCTGGCACAGAGGCTGGCCAATAGATTTTTACGCAACATGCAGGATTCCTTTTCCGATGAACATGAGGTCTGGGGAAAAATAGCGGCCAGATGAGTTGCCTGCCACTCAACGGTTGCCGGTGCCAGCGTCTCTTGGGGCAGGATTTGGGATGAATTTCGGTGGGCTGGCGGGAGCACCTCGGTCGGGATAGCGATTGCCGATGCCTCCGTTGTCCAGCGTCGGCGGACGCGGGACCGGTACGGTATTGGGTCCGCGTATTGCCGGGGCGCTGGGTCGGGTGCCTTGCATGCTGTTGGGGTTGGCCCGGTTGATCGGGCTGCTGTAAGGATTGTTGTTGGTGCTGCCCGGCAGGTTCTGGGCCAATTGCCACGAAGCAGAGGTGTCGGCCTGCACCAGTGGGCCCAGTACGGCACTCAAGGCCAGCGCAATGGCGCCAAACACGTATCGGTTCATGGGGTGCCTCTCTCCATCACATGGATATGGACTTCGATACCACGCTACGCCCGGGGTTCGCATTTGTTAACAAATACCTCCCCGGCAAGATGTAACACGACGTTGATCCGGGTAATGGAACAGCCACGCAAACCACGGAAACTTTTGCCCAAGGCCGCAGGTCACCTGAACATCACTCGCGAGTAGACGACCATGGCACGGGCAATCTGGAAAGGCGCAATCAGCTTCGGACTGGTGCACATCCCCGTGGCGCTGGTCTCGGCAACGTCCTCCCAAGGTGTCGATTTCGACTGGCTGGACAGCCGCAGCATGGACCCGGTGGGTTACAAGCGTGTCAACAAGGTCACGGGCAAGGAAGTCACCAAGGAGCACATCGTGAAAGGCGTGCAATACGAAAAGGGTCGGTATGTGGTGCTCAGTGAAGAAGAGATACGCTCCGCTCACCCCCTATCGACCCAGACCATCGACATTTTTTCATTTGTCGACGGCAAGCAGATTCCCCTGCAGAACATCGACACGCCTTACTACCTGGCACCCGACAAACGCGGCGGCAAGGTCTATGCACTGCTGCGCGAAACCCTGAGCCAAACCGGCAAGGTCGCCCTCGCCCATGTGGTCCTGCATACCCGCCAGCATCTGGCCGCACTGATGCCACTGGAATCGGCCCTGGTGCTGGTGATGCTGCGCTGGCCGGCCGAGGTACGAAGTCTCGATGAATTGGCGCTGGACAGCGAAGTCATCAAGCCGGAACTGGCCAAGGGCGAACGGGACATGGCCAAACGCCTGGTGCAGGACATGAGTGCCGAATGGACGCCGCAAGACTATCGGGATGGTTTCGAAGACAAGATCATGGCGTTGGTCGACAAGAAGGCCCATGAAGGCAAGATCGAAGACGTCGAAACCGCCACTGGCGAGGAAACGCGGAAAACGGCGGATGTCATTGACCTGACCGAGTTGCTCAAGCGCAGCCTTGGGAACAAAGGTGCTGGTAAAGCGGCGGTCAAGCCAAAGGCGAGCAGCAAACCCGCTGTGAGGAAGAAAGCCAGCAAGTGATTTGCTGGATGTTCCGACTTGCTCGCGAAGGCTTACTACGTCCACACGTAAAATTCAGATCAGAATGAACACCGCCAACACCCCGGCAAAGATCGACCACTTTTGGAGGTAGTAAAGCTTGCGGTTGCGTTTTTTCAGCTCCTTGCCGCGCAGGCGAACCTTGTAGACCTTGCCGAATAGTCGATTGAGCCCGCCGGTCCTGTCACCTGCCTCGTTCGGAGCACCTGCCGCCGACATGACATTGCGGCTGAACCACCGATTGAAGGCCGCCGCCCACCGATACTTCATCGGCCGCTCGACGTCGCAGAACAGGATGATGCGATTGTGCGGCGTGGTGTTTTCTGCGTAATGAATGTAGGTCTCATCGAACATCACCGCTTCGCCATCGCGCCAATGGTAGTCCTGGCCATCGACATTGATGTAGCAGCCGGAATCGTTGGGTGTTTCCAGGCCCAGGTGATAACGGTACGAACCGGCGTACGGGTCGCGGTGACGCACGAGTCTGGAGCCAGGAGGCAGTTCGGCGAACATCGCCGCCTTGATCGAGCCAATGCCCTGCACCAATTCGGTGGTACGCGGGCAGAGCTTCATGGCCGACGGGTGGCTGTCGCCGTACCACTTGAGATAAAAGCGCTTCCAGCCGGTCTTGAAAAACGAGTTGAAACCGACGTCATCGAATTGGTTCGAGCGCTTGATCTCCCCGGCCCTAAGCAAATTCTGGCCTTCGGCACGAATTTCTTGCCAATGCACTTGCAATGGACGCAGGTCGGGGAAGTCGGCCGGGTCGAGATACGGTTTGTTGGGGATTTTCGAAAACAGATAAAGAAAGCAGTTGATCGGCGCCAGAAACGTCGAGTGATCACTCAACTGGCGACCCAACTTATGGCGCACTTGGCCACGCAGATGGACATACGCAATAGAGGCAACGTAGATAACGGCAATGATCAGTTTCACGGAAATCGTCACACGTCAGAAGTAAACAAACTGCGCCCTCCCGGGTCTTGTGCAGCGGCTGATTTTCGAAACAGCGGCCCCGTAGTGCCAGCGAGCCTTGCCGATGGACGGCATCCGGCGGATGGATGGCATTTTAGCCACAGTTTGTAACCAATAGTTAACCTACAACTGTGAAAATGTGTCCACAAAAGCCGCCCGAACGTTGCCGTGGCCTCAACGCCCTATCGTTTAAAGAGCCAGACCAGTACAATCGCCGCCAAACTTTACGCGCCCCCAGGTTGAGAGCGGGAAAATCCCCTTTCAGCGCACATTGACTCGGGCCAAGCGCGCCACATGCTGCTGTCCACTTAATGCCAGATGGATCTTCCACTGCTGATCGGGATGAATGTCCCGGGGTCCTGACAGTGGAAACGGGTACTGAACCGGTACTGCCGCAACCCTAGCTACTCTGAATGCTTCGCAGGAAAAACCTTTGATTTCTACAGCTAACATCACGATGCAGTTCGGCGCCAAGCCGCTCTTCGAAAACGTTTCGGTCAAGTTCAACGGTGGCAACCGTTACGGCCTGATCGGCGCCAACGGTTGCGGCAAGTCGACCTTCATGAAGATTCTCGGCAACGACCTCGAGCCGTCCGGCGGTCAGGTCATGCTGGAGCCGAACGTGCGTCTGGGTAAATTGCGCCAGGACCAGTTCGCCTACGAAGAGTTCACCGTGATCGACACCGTGATCATGGGTCACGAAGAACTGTGGAAGGTCAAGGCCGAGCGCGACCGCATCTACTCGCTGCCGGAAATGAGCGAAGAAGACGGCATGGCCGTGGCCGAGCTGGAAACCGAATTCGCCGAAATGGACGGTTACACCGCCGAGTCCCGCGCCGGTGAGCTGCTGCTGGGCCTGGGCATTCCCCTGGAGCAGCATTTTGGTCCGATGTCTGAAGTGGCTCCTGGCTGGAAACTGCGGGTGTTGCTGGCTCAGGCGCTGTTCTCCGATCCGGAAGTGCTGTTGCTCGACGAACCGACCAACCACCTGGACATCAACACCATCCGCTGGCTGGAAACGATCCTCAAGGCGCGTAACAGCACCATGATCATCATTTCCCACGACCGTCACTTCCTCAACAGCGTCTGCACTCACATGGCTGACCTGGACTACGGCGAACTGCGTCTGTTCCCGGGCAACTACGACGAGTACATGACCGCGGCGACTCAGTCCCGTGAGCAATTGCTGTCGGACAACGCCAAGAAGAAAGCCCAGATCTCGGAACTGCAAACGTTCGTCAGCCGCTTCTCGGCCAACGCCTCGAAAGCCAAGCAGGCCACTTCCCGCGCCAAGCAGATCGACAAGATCCAGCTGGCCGAAGTCAAGCCATCGAGCCGCGTGAGCCCGTTCATCCGCTTCGAACAGACCAAGAAACTGCACCGCCAGGCCGTGACCATCGAGCAGATGTCCAAGGGCTTCGACGGCAAGACCCTGTTCAAGAACTTCAGCTTCACCGTCGAAGCCGGCGAGCGCGTGGCGATTATCGGCCCGAACGGTATCGGCAAAACCACCCTGCTGCGCACCTTGATGGGTGAGCTGACCCCGGACGCCGGTTCCGTGAAATGGACCGAAAGCGCGGAGCTGGGCTACTACGCCCAGGACCACGCCCATGACTTCGAAGACGACGTCAGCCTGTTCGACTGGATGGGCCAGTGGACTCAGGGCGAGCAGGTCATTCGCGGCACTTTGGGCCGCATGCTGTTCTCCAACGACGAGATTCTCAAGTCGGTCAAGGTCATCTCCGGTGGTGAGCAAGGCCGCATGCTGTTCGGCAAGCTGATCCTGCAAAAGCCGAACGTACTGGTGATGGACGAACCGACCAACCACCTGGACATGGAATCCATCGAAGCGCTGAACCTGGCACTGGAAAACTACCCGGGCACGCTGATCTTCGTCAGCCACGACCGTGAGTTCGTATCGTCCCTGGCCACTCGCATCATCGAGTTGAGCCCTAACGGCGTGACCGACTTCAGCGGCACCTACGACGACTACCTGCGCAGCCAGGGTGTGGTGTTCTAAAGGCAGCTACAAGCCTTTAGCTGCAAGCTTCAAGTGAAAAGCCCTGTCCTTAGTGACGGGGCTTTTTGCGTTTCATGGCCAGGAGTCTGTCTGGTGCAGACTCCTTCGCGAGCAAGCCCGCTCCCTCATTTTGGATGCATTTCCCTGTAGGAGCTGGCTTGCCAGCGAAGGCGATCATGCAGGCAACATTTGTGTTGGATGTGCCGGCCTCTTCGCTGGCAAGCCCGCTGCTACATTTGGAATGCGCTCCAAGTGTGGGAGCGGGCTTGCTCGCGAAGAGGCCCTCAATGACTGCAAAAATTAGTTAGCCTGCTTTCTTTTATCGCAACGCCGCGCCATGATGCAGTTCTCCCACCGCCGCCCGCGAACGAGCCCTCATGTCTGCGCCGCAAGTTGCCCCGCAAAGCTCAATGGCGATCACCCTGCAGATCGTCTCGATCGTCTTCTACACCTTCATTGCCTTCCTCTGCATCGGTCTGCCGATTGCGGTATTGCCGGGTTATGTCCACGAACAACTTGGGTTCAGCGCCGTCGTGGCCGGGCTGACCATCGGCTCGCAATACCTCGCCACCCTGCTCAGCCGGCCCATGGCCGGACGGATGTCGGACAGCGTCGGCACCAAGCGCGCAATCATCTATGGCCTGTCGGGGATTGTGCTCAGTGGCGCGCTGACCTTGCTGTCGACCCTGTTGCAAGACTTGCCCTTACTCAGCTTGCTGATTTTGATCGCCGGGCGCTTGCTACTGGGGATCGCCCAAGGGTTGATCGGCGTCGGCACCATCAGTTGGTGCATGGGCCAGGTCGGTGCCGAGCACACCGCGCGGTCGATTTCCTGGAACGGCATCGCGTCCTATGGTGCGATTGCCATTGGTGCGCCACTGGGCGTGGTCATGGTGCAACAACTCGGCTTCACCAGCCTGGGCGTCGCCCTGATGCTATTGGCCATGGCCGCACTGTTGCTGATTCGCAAGAAGCCCTCGGTACCCGTGGTGCGCGGTGAGCGCCTGCCGTTCTGGGCAGTATTCGGGCGCATTGCGCCGTTTGGCGCGAGCTTGAGCCTGGCGTCCATTGGCTACGGCACGCTGACGACCTTTATCACCCTGTATTACGTCAATCGTGGCTGGACCGGCGCGGCCTACTGCCTGACCGTGTTTGGCGTGTGTTTCATTCTGTCGCGGTTGCTGTTCATTTCCGCCATCGGCCGTTTCGGCGGGTTCACCTCGGCCATTGCCTGCATGTGCATCGAGACGGTTGGCCTGGTGCTGCTGTGGCTGGCCCCCTCGACCGGGTATGCGCTCATTGGCGCCGGTCTGACCGGGTTCGGTCTGTCCCTGGTTTATCCGGCGCTGGGTGTGGAAGCCATTAAGCAGGTGCCGAATTCCAGCCGGGGCGCTGGTTTGAGTGCTTATGCAGTGTTTTTTGACCTGGCGCTGGCAATCGCCGGCCCGTTGATGGGCGCAGTGGCGTTGAACCTGGGTTACGGGTGGATTTTCTTCAGTGCGGCGTTGTTGTCGGTGTCGGGGCTGGGGCTGACCCTGCTGCTCAAGCGCCGGGCGATGACCTGATGTGGGAAGCGGGCTTGCTCGCGAAGGGTCGTGTGCAAATTACTGATCGGCAGTTTGCATCCCGGCCCGGGTCGCCCTGCCCAGCGTACGCGAGAAGAAGCTTCCGGCTTCAGAGATCAAATTACGGTGAATGTCTTGCCGATCGACGCCATCGGCATCGGTGCACAGCGCGGGCATGATCGCAATCTGCTCGTCATTGCACGGCGCCATGAACACGAAGTGCCCTGCCCCAGCCAGTAACTTGAAGTCCGGCGCCGTCGGCAGTTTGCGCGCCAGGGCTGCGGCGTTCTTGTCGACCGCCACCAGTTTGTCGCCATCGCCGCTGTAAAGCAGCACCGGCACATGCACATCGGCCAGGGTGTGGCGGCCGAACTTCAGGCTCAGCGGCGCCATCAGCATCAAGGCATGGACGCGAGGATCAGCCACCGGTTGCAGGTCGTCGCGGTCGACAATCAGTTCGCCCTGGGTGTTGCAGGCATCGCGGTCATCCGGACGCTCCTGGCAATAGCGGCGCAGGCGATCCAGATCCGGTGTCGCGCCGGACAGAATCAATGCGGTCTCGCCACCGGCCGAATAGCCAATGACCCCCACCTGATTGGCATTGACGAACGGCGACAGCATACGGTCGCCCAAGGTCGCGGTAATGGCTTCGGAAATCTGGATCGGCCGGCCATACAGGTTACTCAAAGTACCGAGGCGGCTGTGGTCCCTGGAGTTGTCACCGGGGTGGATCACCGCCACCACGACGAAGCCTTTACGTGCCAGCGAGGTGGCGAGGTCGTGCAAGGCCAGTGGAGTGCCGGTGTTACCGTGGGACAGCATCAGCATCGGGAACCGGCCAATGGCGACTTTGGTGTCCTCCCCGGCTTCGACGGTGTAACCCTCGAGTTTGCTGGTGTGCTCCCAATCACTGGAAGGATAGAAGGCGATGGCGCGCATCGGCTGCAGGTCAAGCGGGTCGAGAAAGGTCATCTCATGGAAGCCGACGCTCCAGTGAGGATGCGGCGCAGGCGCAGCGTGCACTGTATTCAGGCTGCTGAGCAGACAAATCAGTAAAGTTGCACAAAGACGCACCATGGGATGCCCCACCTTGTTACCGGACTTGAGTCGTAGACCCTGAAAAGCATAAGTCGGGCCACAATCTGAAACGACCAGAAACAAAAAACTCCGTAGCTGGTACTTGCGTAACCAGAATACAGAGTTTTTTGGGGCATTACATGAGCGGGTGCCTGGTTTTACGCAAGCCTTACGCGGCGGCGAACAACTGCTCGCTGATTTGTGCGTGGGCCGCGCTCATGGCTTTGTTGCGCACCTCGTCACCGTAAGCCAAGCCTTCGGCACGGACGATTTCGATGTCGGTGATGCCGATGAAACCAAATAGAACCTTCAAGTACTCTTCGTGGGCGACACCGGTTGCCTGACCGGCGTGCATGCCGCCGGACGTCGAGACGATCACCACTTTTTTGCCGCCGCACAGGCCTTCAGGGCCGGCTTCGGTGTAACGGAAGGTCTGACCGGCAACGGCGATACGGTCGATCCAGGCCTTCAGTTGAGTCGGGATGGTGAAGTTGTACATCGGTGCGGCAATCACCACCGCATCGGCGGCGAGGAATTCGGCCAGGGTCGAGGCACTCAATTCGGCTTCGTGCTGTTGGGCGGCGTTACGCAATTCAGCGGTGGTACCGGCTGCAACCAGGGTATTGGCCGAGAAGTGGCTGATCGCGTCGGCGGCCAGGTCGCGATAGGTCACTACAGCGGTCGGCTCGGCGGCTTGCCAGGCTTTGACGACTTCGCTGCTCAACTGACGGGAAGCCGAGTTGTCGCCCAGGATGCTCGAATCGATATGCAGCAGTTTCATGTGGGATCTCCAGGTGAGGATCGCCCACAAGGGCGATCTGATGGGACTAATCCTACAGACGAAACCAATAGCTGATTAGACGGCAACAATGCGATAGTTCGTCTCACAGATAGAACAATCAGGCTCACATCATGCAAGACCTCAATGACCTGTATTACTTCGCCAAGGTCGTGGAAGCCGGTGGCTTCGCGGCAGCCGGACGATTGCTGGGCATCCCCAAGTCCCGGCTGTCACGGCGCATCGCCGAACTGGAAGAACGCCTTGGCGCACGGTTGCTGCAACGCACCACCCGACAACTGAAGCTCACCGCCGTGGGTGAACGCTACCTCAGACACTGCCAGGCGATGCTGCTGGAGGCGGAAATGGCCGACGAGGCCGTGGCCAGCATGTCCAGCGAACCCCGTGGGCGTTTGCGGGTGTCCTGCCCGGTCGGGCTGGCCCACGAAATATTGCCGGGGGTGATCAGCGACTTTCTGGAGCGGTTTCCGCAAGTCCAGCTGGAAGTCATGCTGCTCAACCGACGGGTCGACCTGGTCAACGAAGGCATTGACGTGGCCCTGCGTGTGCGGGAACTGGGCGACGAAGACCCGCTGCTGGTCACCCGTCGCCTGCGTCAGGCGCAGATGGTGATGGTTGCCAGTCCCGGCTTCCTCGTGGGCCGTGAGATCAACCATCCCGAGGATCTGAAAAGCCTGCCGGTACTCGGCGCCCTGGAAGCCGATCGCATGGTGCACATCCGCATGCTGGATCAAAAGGGAAAAAGTTGGGAACTCGCGCTCGAAGCCCGGCTGGGCATCGATGACTTTATCGTGCGCAGGGCCAGCACCCTTTCTGGTCTGGGCTTTACGATGCTGCCCATGATGTATTGCGAGCAGGAACTGGAAAACGGCTCACTGGTGCAGTTGTTGCCCGACTGGTCGTTGCCCGGTGGCTGGCTGCAAGCGGTCTATCCTCATCGACGCGGAGTGATGCCGGCGGTACGCGCCTGGATTGACCATTTGGTTGAATCCTTCAATGCCTGTGGGGAAAGATTGTTATGAAAGCTGGACGGATGAGCGAAGAGGATGTCGCGAAATTTTGCCTTACCCTGCCCGGCGCTCGGGAAGACTATAAATGGGGAGGCGTGCGGGTGTTTTCGATTGCCGGGAACAAGATGTTCGCCTTGCAGGGGTTGCGGGGTGATTCCCTGGCCTTCAAGGTCGACAAAGACTTGTTTCTCGGCCATTGCGACCGCCCAGGGATTCATCCGGCGCCTTATCTGGCGCGCGCGCAGTGGATCATCATGGAAACGCCCTACCCGCTCGGTAGCGAAGAACTGCAGGGATTGTTGCAGCGCTCCCACCAATTGGTGGTGAGCAGACTGCCAAAGCGCGCTCAAGTCGGACTCTTGTTGTAGAGCCTTCCTTGTTAGAACAAGGCGAACCCGTGCGCGCCGAGGAACAGGTGATCGATCCAGAACACCTCGTGCAGCAGGACGATGATCCAGAACACCAACTGAAACGAGACTTTGCGCGTTTTGTGCCGAAACGCTTGCTGGGCCAGCAACGCCCCGGGCCAGCCTCCGGCGAGCTCCAGCGCATGCAGGACATTCTCCGGCGTCCGCCATTGCTCGGCGCGCGCCTTGCGCTTGTCGCTCCAGTACAGAAAAAACGTCACGACGCTGACGATGCCGTAGGCCGCCAGGGGAATCAGAGACTCCCCATGCAGCCAGAACGACACCGAACCCGACAGCGGCAACGCGCACAGGATTGCAAACACCAGCCACTTCAGCCGTGGATAACGGACCTGTCCCCCGGACAGGCGTCCGGGGTTATTGCGCGAGGGCGAGTCACTCACGGCTTCGCCGCGCTCCAGTCAACCCAGCCGAATTGCCAGGTCGCCAGGATGATCAGGCCGAACACGATGCGATACCAGGCAAACGCCGCATAGCTGTGATTGGCGATGAACTTGAGCAGCCCGCGAACCGCAATCATCGCGAAGATGAACGCCGTGACGAAGCCGATCGCGAACACCGGGAAATCCGCCGGGACAAACAGGTGGCGGTATTTATAACCCGAGTACACCGCCGCGCCGACCATGGTAGGCATCGCCAGGAAGAACGAGAACTCGGTAGCGGTCTTGCGCGACAGGCCGAACAGTAACCCGCCGATGATCGTCGAGCCCGAACGCGAAGTGCCCGGAATCATGGCCAGGCATTGGGCGAAGCCAACTTTCAGGGCATCTTTCCAGGTGATGTCATCCACGGTCTCGGCGTGTACTTCATGCTGACGGCGCTCGGCCCACAACATGATGATGCCGCCCACGACCAGCGCCGTTGCCACGGTAATCGGATTGAACAGGTATTCGTGGATCAGGTCGGCGAAGATGACGCCCAACACCACGGCCGGAAAGAACGCGATCAACAGGTTAGCGGTAAATCGCCGGGCACTCGGCTGAGTCGGCAGACCGATGACCACGTCGAAGATCTTGCGCCGAAACTCCCACACCACAGCCAGGATGGCACCCAGCTGAATAATGATGTTGAACGCCATCGCCCGCTCGCCGCCGAAGCCAAGCAAGTCGGCCACGATAATCTGGTGACCCGTACTGGAAATGGGCAGGAACTCGGTCAGCCCTTCTACAACCCCAAGAATCAATGCCTGAAAGGCGGTCCAAAGATCCATCAATCCCCCAAAAGGCTATGCGCATCGGCATGCCCCGTTAGTATTTTTCAAAAGCTTTCATAGCGAACAGCGTAACTGAAGCCCCGCGCATCAAGGATCACCACAGAACCGTAAAAACCCTGTGAAAAAACCACCCTGAGTCGGGTTTATCCGTGCGGGGCCGAAATCCTATCAGACAAGTCCGTTCGGCGCTGCCGCGATATCGGACACGCATTGCACGGGTTCGTGCGCCGATACGTGGCTGGATGCTGGCAATGGTTTATGACAGGAGCAAGAATACGCAGCGATCGGCCGCTGGCAGCCAACAGGCCAAGGCCCATTTCAGTACCGCTTCATGCGCCAGCGGGGCACGCCCTGCATCACGGGATTCCAAACGCCAATCCGGTTACAATCCGCCCCCTCTTCGATTTCCCCAAGGAACCTCCATGTCCGGGCTTGAACTGTTTGCCGCCGCCCTCGGTGTCATTGCCGTCTGGCTGACAGTCAAACAGAACCCCTGGTGCTGGCCCATCGGCCTGGTCATGGTGCTGCTATATAGCTGGATCTTTTTTGAGGTGAAGCTGTATTCGGACATGCTGCTGCAAATCGTCTATGCCGCTTTGCAGCTTTACGGCTGGTGGCAGTGGACGCAGGTGGGCGAAACGACCCATGGCCGCGAAGTCAGTCGGCTCGACACTCGACTCGTGGTGTTGAGCCTCACCATTGGCGCCGTCGGCAGTCTGTTGCTGGGGGCGGTCATGGCCCACTGGACCGACGCCGCACAACCCTGGCTCGATGCAGCGCTGACCGGGTTCAGCCTGGTGGCGCAGGTCTGGATGGCGCAAAAACGTGTCCAGTGCTGGCCGTTGTGGATCGCCCTGGATGTGATTTTCGTCGGGCTGTTCATCTATAAGGACCTGTACCTGACTGCCACCCTGTACGGGTTGTTCGCCGTTATCGCCGTGCAGGGCTGGCGCGAATGGCGCGCCGATCCGGCATTGCGCGCATGAAAGTCCTGGTCCTCACAGGCCCCGAATCCAGCGGTAAAAGCTGGCTGGCGGCCGAGTTGCGACAGCGTTTCGGCGGGATTCTGGTTGACGAATATGTGCGCTGGTTCATTGAGCAGAATCCGCGGGACACCACACTGGCCGACATTACCCCCATCGCCCGCGGCCAATTGGCATGGGAAGACCTGGCGCGGGCGCAACAACCGCCGTTGCTCATACTCGACACGCACCTGCTGAGTAATATCCTCTGGAGCGAGACCCTGTTTGGCCAATGCCCTGCCTGGATTGAACAGGCACTACTGGCCCGGCATTACGACTTGCACTTGCTACTGTCGCCGGAACACGTCGACTGGACGGATGACGGCCAGCGTTGCCAGCCCCGCTTGAGTGAACGCCAGGCATTTTTCGAACAGACCCTGACGTGGCTCGAGCGCCACGCACAACCGGTTCAAGTACTGCGCGGAGATTGGGCGCAACGCCGCCTCCAGGCACTGAACACCGTGACCCGTTTGCTCGACGCCTGATCGGCGTCTAGGGCAATTCCCCCGCCATCCCCCCTGTTTTTTGGGTCTTCACTGGTTTGGGGGCCGCTTCATTGTCGACTCGGACGCGGTCCCTTGTAGGAGCTGGCTTGTCGGGTCGCCGCATCGCAGCGATGGTCGTTAACGATAACGCGCGTGAACTGGATAAACGCGGCGCACTTGAGTCCATCGCCGGCAAGCCGGCTCCTACAGTTCCCGGGAATGCGTGAAGAACCTGTTTTTTTGGGGGGGAAGTGTCCGATCCTGAAACACTCTCTCTGTCTCAAACTGCCCGTTTCAACACCCTTCGTCGTTTTGTCACCCGACTTGTAAAGGCATTGATACAGCAGCGCTAGAACCTTTGTTCTAGAGGGGTGCGGCGGTATTTCCGGGCTGCCGGCGCAGCGTTCCGTCTCACCGTTGGAACATCTTCGGCAAAGGGGGTCGCGGAACAAATCTGCAAGCCATTGAATCAACTGGATATTCAAAAACCGGCACAGCTTTCGCTCCATTCCTTACACAGCTGACCAGGGACGGCCGTCAAATGAAGGAATAAACGTCGTGGGGATATTCAACAAAAAGGGCTTAACGTGCCTCCTGCTGATCGCGAGCGCAGGTGGCACGATTCTCAGTTCCAACGCTCAAGCCGAAGGCAACGGTGTCATCGTGCTTGATCGTTCTGTTCACCCGACTCCCATCGGGCGCAGCGGCGGCAGGGATACGAACCCGAACACCATCAATGCCAACCCATCGGCCCGCGTCACCGGCGAACTCAGCGACGCCGACATTGCCGGAGTAACCACCGGAACTGCCTTTCGTAACAGCAACGGGCAAAGCCTGAGTGGCATTCAAGGCATCAACGTCATCAGCAACCCCAATGGTTTGCCTGGAATGTCCGTCGGCCACGGTGGCGGCAGTGGCGGTGCCATTTCCGGAACCATCAACCGCGCCATGAGCAGCGGCCTCGGCTCACTGGGCAGAATAGCGGGAGGCCAATGAGATGAGTCGATCCCTCCTGTTACTTGCCCTGCTCGGCTGCACCGGTGTGATGGCCGATTCGGGCGTCAGTTCGGTCAACACCGCCTCCATCCAGGACTCCGGTACTCAATACCGAGGCAACTTCAACGTCAACCAGGCGGCCGGTGATCAACAGCAGCAGGCCAACGTCCGCGCAATCGCCATAGGTACCCAAGCCGGTGCGACCACCAGCGTCAGGCAAAAAATCACCACGCCCGCCAACCCATCGCTTGATGCGACGGCCAATATCAGCGGCACCTCCTTCAGTAATGGCAACGGCGTACTGGGTGTCAACCAGGGCGCCGGGGCGAACAACCAGATGGCCAACGCCATGCGCATCAGCATCAGCGCTGCTCCACAAGCCATCGACGATAGTGCCCTGTCTCAACAGAACGTGGCGTTGTTACCGAACTCGGGAGCAACTGGCACCCCAAACGGCAGTCGCCAGGTCGTGACAAGCGACCAGGCCTTCACCGGCAGCCGGGGAGTGATCCAGGTGAACCAGAGTGCCGGGGTGGGAAACCGAATGGCTAACACCCTAAGCATCCGGGTCGCTGACTGACCCCAATACAGAGCAATTAGGGACGTACCAACACTTGACCAACTATTGAGCACGGAGAAACACCATGAACCCGACAACTGCTCTCAAACCTCTGGCTTTCGCTCTGGCGGCAGTGATGGCATTCGCAGCCCAAGCAGGCGGTATTGATGATGGTCAAGGCAACGGTCAGGGCAATGGGCAAGGCAACAACCAACAGCCTGAAGGCCCGAGTCTGGAACAATTTCTGCAGGTTACTTCAGGCGCCGGGGCCGCCGTGCTGGACTCGCAGATCAGCCGTCACAACTCGGTATCGAACAAGGGCACCCAAAACGACGCTAAAGTCGATAACTCCCTGAACAACTCCAACGGCAACATGGGTGCCAACGTTGCAGCCGGTGACGGCAACCAACAAGACAACGCCGCCGCCCTTGCCACGGCTGACGAAAGCTTTATTTTCGGCACCGCCGTCGCCGTCTCCAGCGCGACTCAGAAGAGCAACGGCAACACCGCCAGGAACCGCTCCAACACCAACAACACAACGCTCAATAACGCCGGCAACAGCGGTTCCGGCAACATCGGCATCAACGTGACCACCGGCGCCTTCAACCAACAGAAAAACAACCTGGCAATTGCCGTTTCGGGCGGTCGTGTAGCACTAGCGGCGGCAGCGGCCAACCAAAGCACGTCCGGCATGAAGGTCAGCAACAACGGCAATCCTGCGACTGATGTCGTACCCGTGGGTGTATTCGGTTTGGCTGGCGTAACCACTCAACAAGTGATGACGCCTGATAGCTGGAAACCCCCTGTAACCAACAATGCTTCGATAACGGGCTCGATGAACAACTTCTCCGGCAACGGCGGAGCGAACGTATCGTCCGGCGTAGGCAACCAGCAAAGCAACTCGCTGTCCATCGCCGCAGGCTGCAAACTTTGCCAGTAATCGCGATCGCAATCGTAATGAAAGCCCCGGCGACGGGGCTTTTCTACAGCCCCAAGGCGTATCGATCATGCGTAAGACTGTCCTTTTCGCCCTGCTCTGCCTGTCTGGCTTGACCCAGGCCGCACAGATGCCGGTTGCCGCCCTGCCGGGTGGCGTGCTGGTGTACAAGCACGTACAGAGTTTGCGTGAGCGCAAGTTCAGCAACATCGTCGAACAAAAAACCGATTTCAGCTGCGGTGCCGCCGCGCTGGCAACGATACTGCGCCAGGCCTATTGGCTTGACGTCGATGAGGAACACATCATCAAAGGCATGCTGGTCACCGCTGACCAGGACCTTGTACGTACCCAAGGTTTTTCCATGCTGGACATGAAACGCTACATAGAGCGCATCGGCATGCGCGCCCGGGGCTACAAGATCCCGCCTGAAAGACTCGATGCGGTGACGATTCCTGTGGTGGTATTGATGGAAATTCGCGGCTACAAGCACTTCGTGGTGTTGCAGCGGGCGGACAAGAACTGGGTCTACATCGGCGACCCGGTACTCGGTCACAAACGCTACTCCCATGATGACTTTGTCAAAGGCTGGAATGGCATTATCTTCGCTATCGTCGGTCCCGGTTACGACAAAACCAATGCGTTACGCAGTCCACCGGAACCGCTGACAGCCAAGAACAAGATGGATAACTTCAACCCGGTCAAAGATGCTGAACTGATGGACTTTGGTTTCATACAGAGCGACTTCTTTTAATCGCCAATAAGATGATAGGGGGCAGGACGCTCCGGGAGCAGCAAATGAAAACCTCGTATTGGGTGTTCGCTGCCTGTCTTGCAGCGAACACTTTAGGTTTTGCTGATGAGTTCAGCCCCATCGAAATCAATGACCAGGAACTGGCCGAGTTGCGTGGCCGGTATGTGATGCCGGGGCGGATCATCAGCTTCGGTGTTGTCATGAGCAGTACCTGGCGCAATGCCAGTGGTGATCTGATCGGGGCCTCCACCTCGATGCAGCTTCAAGCCGCAACGGTCAAACCCCAGTTCTATGTGTCAACCATCAAGCAAACCGGTCATGGCGGTATGTCCAAGTCAGGTAGCGGTAACGTGTCGGGGGGCGCTGCACTGAACACCTCTCGGGGCATAACCCAGGTCACGCGGGCCGCAGGCGATGGCAACAGCTCAAACAACAACATCGCCATCAACGTCAAGGAGGCCAGCACTGCACCTGCACTGGTGCCGAGCCAGGGCCAGGCGCTGATAGCCGGTCAAACCGTTACCGGCAGCAATGCCGCAGGCAGTGTCGCGGTGTCTGCGACGGGCGGCGGTGTTCAGGTAGCCATTACCGCCAACAACAATCAGGGCTCGAGCCTGCAACAAGTCGCCCAAGGCGGACTGCTGCAAAACACCCGATTGCTGGGCAGCAGCAATGTGGTCAACAACATGACTCAACTCAACGTGGTGCTCAACAATAATGGCCTTGGTGGGGGTGTATTGGACGGCAATCTGAGCCAACTCGCTGCATTACGGACCTTGGGGTATTGAACTACGCTGAGATAAGACTGTTGGGCACAAATGGACGGCTTATTTCATGTACCGATCGGTATCACTGCGCGCAGTCGTATGCTTGAGTGCTCTACTTCCGGCGACGATGTTGCAGGCAGCACCTGACCCGGAAATGGAGGCACTCAAACAAGAGCTTCTGGAACTGAAACAACGATATGAAGTACAACAAAAAGCCCTGGCGGTTCTCGAACAACGGGTCCGCCAAGTTGAAGAGCAGCCCGCGTCACCCCCTCCAAAACGCCTGGCCAAGTCGCCAGCGGACCTCAAAGGCAATCAAAACGTCGCTGCCAACACCGGTGCCGCAGCGGCTTCAGGGGGCGCTGCCGGGGGCAGCGGCAGCTCTTATGGACAATCTCTGGCCGATGACTCGCAACCGGCGCAAAGCGTTTCAAACCTGTATGACGAGGCCAGCGGATTCTTCGGCGGTGGCAAGTTCAGCTTCGAAACCGGAATTACCTACTCCCGGTACGATACTCGCCAACTGATCCTCAACGGTTTTCTCGCACTGGACTCGATCTTTCTGGGTGCCATCAACCTGGACCGGATCAAGGCCGACACCTGGACACTTGACCTCACCGGGCGCTACAACTTCAACAATCGCTGGCAGTTCGACCTGAACGTGCCGGTGGTCTACCGTCAATCTACGTACCAGTCCGGTGGCGGCAATAACGGCGCGGCAAACGTCACGACCGAAGACACGGTCAAAGAAGACCCGGCCATTGGTGACGCAAACTTCGGTATCGCCTACAAATTCCTCGACGAATCGGCCAGCACGCCAGATGCAGTGGTGACCTTGCGCGTCAAGGCACCGACCGGCAAAGATCCGTTTGGCATCAAGCTCAATCGGGTGGCCGATAACTCCAACCTGGCCGTGCCTGAGTCATTGCCAACCGGTAACGGCGTCTGGTCGATTACGCCGGGGATCTCTCTGGTCAAGACGTTCGATCCGGCGGTGCTGTTCGGCAGCCTGTCCTACACCTACAACCTGGAAGAATCTTTCGACGACATCAGCTCCAATCCGGCGGCCAAGACACCGGGCAAGGTACGCATTGGCGACAGTTTCCAGATCGGCGCCGGCATTGCGTTCGCCTTGAACGAAAAGATGAGTATGTCGTTCTCGGTCTCTGACCTGGTGCAACGCAAAAGCAAGCTCAAGGAAGATGGCGGAGATTGGCAATCGGTAGTGTCCAGCGATGCCAACGCCGGTTACTTCAACATCGGCATGACCATTGCGGCCACCGACAGCCTGACCATCGTACCCAACCTGTCCATAGGCATGACGGATGATGCCCCGGACTTCCAGTTCAGCCTGAAATTCCCTTACTACTTCTGACCCAAACTAAAAAACCGCAGCAATTTACATCGCAGCGGTTTTTTTGGGGTTTTCACTGGTTTGGAGGCCTGCTCGTTGTCGACTCGGGCGCGGTCCCTTGTAGGAGCTGGTCGCCGCATCGCAGCGATGGTCGTTAACGATAATGCGTGTGACCTGGATAAACGCGGCGAACTTGAGTCCATCGCCGGCAAGCCGGCTCCTACAGTTTCCCGGGAATGCGTGAATAACCTTTTTTGCGGTTGGGGTTCAGCGAATCTGGTGCTTGTGCAACAACCGGTAGAAGGTCGGTCGCGACACACCCAATACTTTGGCGGCGACACTCAGGTTATCGCTGTGGCGGTTCAATACATCGCACAACGCCTGGCGTTCGGCCCGGGTCTTGTATTCTTCGAGGGTGCCCATCGGCGCGGCGATTGTATGCTGACTGATCAACCCCAGATCGCGGGCCTCAATCTGCCGGCCTTCGGCCAATACCAGCCCGCGACGAACGCGATTGGCCAGTTCACGAACATTGCCTGGCCAGTCGTGTTTGCCCATGGCAATCAAGGCATCTTCGCTGAAACTGCGTGGGCGACGACCGGTTTCACGGCTATAGAAATGTGAGAAGTGGTTGGCCAGCATCGACAAGTCACCATGGCGCTCGCGCAGCGGAACGGTCACCACTTGCAGTACGTTCAGGCGATAATACAAATCTTCGCGAAAGCGTTTCTTCTCGATAGCGGCTTCAAGATCGACATTCGTCGCCGCCAGAACCCGCACATCTACCGCAATCGGCTGACTGCCACCCACTCGCTCGATGTGTTTTTCCTGGAGGAACCGCAACAGATTGGCCTGTAACTCCAGTGGCAGGTCACCGATCTCGTCGAGAAAGAGAGTGCCACCGTTGGCGGCTTCGATCCGTCCGATCTTGCGTTGGTGTGCGCCGGTAAATGCGCCTTTCTCATGACCAAACAGCTCGGACTGGATCAAGTGTTCGGGAATCGCGCCGCAATTGATCGCAATAAAGGGTTTGCTGTGACGCAAGGACTGGCGATGCAGGGTGCGCGCGACCAGTTCTTTGCCGGTCCCGCTTTCACCGCGAATCAACACCGCAGATTCGGTCGGAGCCAGTTTGCTCAACAGTTTTCGCAGTTCACGGATAGGTTTGCTGTCGCCCAGCAATTCGTGCTCGGGCTGGTCAACATGGACCGTACCCTGCCCGCGCAACCGCGCCATGCCAAATGCCCGGCCCAGCGTTACCTGAACCCGGGACACATCGAATGGCAAAGTATGAAAGTCAAAAAACCATTCACAGACGAAGTCGCCAACATTTTGCAGTCGCAGCACTTCCTGATTGAGTACGGCGATCCACTCGGTGCCACTGCGGCTGATCAATTCCTTGACGGCTTCGGGGTGCTCAAGGTGAAAAGGCTGCAAGCGTAACAAGCCCACGTCACAGGTTCGGTCAGTGGCATGCTCCAGCGTGCAGCTATCAACGTCCCAACCGATGGCGCGCAATCCAGGGATCAGACGATAGCAATCGTCACAAGGGTCCACCACTAATAGACGTCGTGAAGCAGGCGCAACACTCATGACTGATCCTTGGCGCCAAATTTAAGAAATTTTATTAAAAACAGTCATTTGGCGGACCTGACTGTAACGTTAGCAAGAATTTGACAGGTCCTTGTACCGTTTGACTATAGGCTTGTCTTAAAACTAGTTATAAGAATCTCGTTTGATAGTTACCTAACGACTCTTTCCTTTCATTCAGCTTTCAATGCGAGGCTCATTCTTGAGCATATGAAATAAAGTGGAAATTTCTTTTGATTGTGTGTGACCCAACCCCCGGTTGCGGGCATCAGTACAAGTAACCAGCCGAACGGTAAGCCCAACCGACGGCACATCACTTGATTGGGCATACAGAGAGAAGACCCTATGAACGCCCCGCTGCGTATCAACGAAGCACTTCTGATTGCCGACCGCGCATTTAAACCATTCAAATGCGTGGCCTGGGCTCCACAGGACGGTAATGGCGAACTCAGCCTGACCGTTATCGACCGTACCAGCACCCGCATTGGCCGCAAGCAGATCCCAAGCAGTGCTTATTCCGATCCTGCACAACTCGAACTGCTGCTGGAACAGGCCCGCGCCGAATTGAGCCAGGAAGGTTACACACTGCAGTCGTGGTCGATGCCGCACTAATCGTTTTGCGGATTACTCCGGGGTAATCCGCGCCCTCCCCCGTTTTTAGTTGAGATGCTCGCTCTCACCCATCCGCACTAATTTCTCAGTTAGTTCGAACTTTTGTGCAGCCGATACTTTGCAGGCTTGCCATTGGTTCGAAAAGACACTGTTGTGGCACACAGCGACTCTCCGTCCGTTAGTTACTACAGTTGTGCAACTCCCCATTCAGGGATTGAATATCCTCCTTACACAGTCGCCACCCAAACTTCTGGATCAGGACGACTCGCAAGGAGATGCGGTTCATGCCAATCCAGTCCGCTATTGCCCATTCCGCCATCCGTAACACTACCGGCACGCTCGATACGACGTTTGCCGCCAACGGCAAAACCCAGGTGTATTTCGCCGACAGCCTTTGCAGCATGGCCAACGACGTTGCAATCGATGCCCAGGGCCGTTTGCTGGTGGCGGCCAAAGTCACCATGGCCGAAGGCAGCTGCTTCGGCCTGGCCCGCTTGTTGGAGGATGGTTCGGCAGACCTGGGGTTTGGCAAGCAAGGCAGCGTCATCGGGCAATTCGAATCGGGCTTCGAAGCGATGGGAGCCAAGGTACTGGTCATGCCCGACGGCAATATCCTGTTGGCCGGTCTGCAATACGACAACGCACACCGTACGCTCCCGGCCCTGGCATTGTTCGATCAAGCGGGGCGCCTGGTTCAAAGCTTTGGCGATAACGGCCGCTGTGTCGTGCGATTGCCTGGTGGTTTGTCCCTGGGCATGCGCGATGTCTGGCTGCCACCCGGTGTGCCAGGCGCAGAAGCCTGCGATGTGGACGTACAACAAGACGGCCGGATCCTGATCCTGGCCAATCATCACTTCGAACTGGCCGATCACGTCGGTCTGTTGATACGGCTGGATGTCGAAGGCTCACTGGACTGCTCGTTCAATGGCCGCGGCTTTGTCGTGGTCAGGCACCTGCTGATGAACACCTGGCTGAGCAGCCTGACGGTACAACGCGACGGTCGGGTTCTGGTGGGTGGGTCGATCAACTTCCCTGAGGAAGGCTTGCTGGCGCGCTACCACGCTGATGGCCACCTCGACGACACTTTTGCCGTGGATGGATTCATGACCTTCAAGGCGCACGGGCAAGGTGCCCAGGTCAGTCAGGTGGTCCAGCAAATCAATGGCGATATCCTGTGTGTGGGCAGCAGCCACGAGCCGATGCACTGCGTGACCTATAAAATGCACAGCAACGGCCGCCCCGACAACCACTGCAACGGCGGCCAGCCGCAACGCCTGGTCATTGGCCACAGCGGCTGCCAGTGGAATGCCGCGCAGTTGCAGCCCGATGGCCGTGTGCTCACGGCGGGCGCAACCATCGGCGGCGTTGAAGCAGACTTCATCGTCGGGCGATACCTTTCCGACGGCCATCTCGATTGCCGTTTCGGCGCAGGCTGCGGTTATACGCGTACCCGCCTCGGCCCAAGCCTGGATACCGCCACCTGTGTCGCGGCGCAGACCGATGGAAATATCGTCGTAGGCGGCTATTCGCTGCATGGGAATTACAAGGCAGTCGTCGCGCGATATCTGGGTTGAACCGATGCATTATCCCTGCGCTTGATCTTCTCGCCCGCTTACGGCAACTTGCGCGCTTCTTAAAACAAGGAGCAGCCGATGTCCGGTTCAATGGCCCAGGCGTTCGCGCACAACTTTCTCGGGAACTCGCCCCGCTGGTACAAGGCCTGCATCGTCGGCTTTCTGATTCTCAATGCCCTGGTGCTGTGGACCGTGGGGCCGGTGGCCGCTGGCTGGCTGCTGGTGCTGGAGTTCATCTTTACCCTGGCCATGGCGCTCAAGTGTTATCCGCTGATGCCCGGCGGCTTGTTGTTGATTGAAGCCCTGCTACTGAAGATGACCACACCCCAGGCGCTGTACGACGAGCTGCAGCACAACTTCCCGGTGATCCTGCTGCTGATGTTCATGGTGGCCGGTATCTATTTCATGAAGGACTTGCTGTTGTACCTGTTCTCGCGCCTGCTGCTCGGGGTTCGCTCCAAGGCCCTGCTGGCGCTGATGTTCTGCTTTTTGTCGGCCTTTCTGTCGGCGTTCCTCGATGCCCTGACGGTGACAGCCGTGATCATCAGTGCCGCCGTCGGCTTTTACTCGGTGTATCACCGCGTCGCCTCGGGTAACGATCCGCGCCAGGACAGCGAGTACAGCGACGACCAACATCTGCCGACCCTGCATCAGGGCGATCTCGAACAGTTCCGCGCCTTTCTGCGCAGCCTGCTGATGCACGGTGCCGTGGGCACCGCATTGGGCGGTGTTTGCACACTGGTCGGTGAACCGCAGAACCTGTTGATCGGCCATGAAATGGGCTGGCACTTCTCCGAGTTCTTTACCCAGGTTGCGCCGGTATCCCTACCGGTACTGGTTGCCGGGCTGCTCACCTGCGTCCTGCTGGAAAAACTGCGCTGGTTCGGATACGGCACGCTGCTGCCGGATAACGTCCGCGCGGTACTGGCCAACTACGCCGCCGAAGACGATGCCGAGCGCTCCACACGCCAGCGTGCCGCGCTTCTGGTGCAAGGCGTCGCTGCATTGATTCTGATTGTCGGGCTGGCATTGCACATTGCCGAAGTGGGCCTGATCGGCTTGATGGTGATCGTGTTGATCACCGCGTTTACTGGCATCACCGACGAACACCGACTGGGCACCGCATTCAAGGACGCCATGCCCTTTACCGCATTGTTGGTGGTGTTTTTCGCCGTGGTCGCGGTGATTCACGATCAGCAACTGTTCGCCCCACTGATCCACTGGGTGCTGGCGCTGCCGGCGGATCAACAGCCAGGCATGCTGTTCATTGCCAACGGTTTGCTGTCCGCCATTAGCGACAACGTGTTCGTGGCAACCATTTACATCACCGAAGTGAAGCGCGCCTTCATGGCGGGCGAGATGACCCGTGAGCATTTCGAGACGCTGGCCATTGCGATCAACACCGGCACCAACCTGCCGAGCGTGGCGACACCCAACGGCCAGGCGGCGTTTCTGTTCTTGCTGACCTCCGCGATCGCACCGCTGGTGCGCCTGTCTTACGGGCGGATGGTCTGGATGGCGTTGCCGTACACCGTGGTGATGGGTGTGCTGGGGTGGTATGCGGTGAGCTACTGGCTCTGACACCGCCGAGCCCTGTGGGAGCGAGCTTGCTCGCGATACCGGTCTGTCAGACACAAGGATGTTGAATGCGCCGCCGCCATCGCGAGCAAGCTCGCTCCCACATTATCCGAGACGGTGCCAGACGCGACCGTCACGGGTGAGTAACTCTTCGCCGGCCTTGGGGCCGTTTTCCCCGGCGGCATAGCTCTGCACGCTGGAATCCTGCTGCCAGGCATCCAGGAACGGTTGCACCGCGCGCCAGCCGTTTTCGATGTTGTCAGCGCGCTGGAACAGCGTCTGGTCGCCTGTCAGGCAATCGTAGATCAGGGTCTCGTAGCCGGTGGACGGCTGCATCTCGAAGAAGTCCTTATAGGCAAACCCCAATTCGATGTTGTCCATCTTCAGGGCCTGGCCAGGACGCTTGGCCAACAGGTCAAACCACATGCCTTCGTTCGGCTGGATCTGAATCCGTAGATAGGTCGGCTGCAATTCGTCGACCTCGGTATCGCGGAACTGCGCATAGGGCGCCGGCTTGAAACAGATGACGATCTCGGTGTCACGCACGCTCATGCGCTTGCCGGTACGCAGGTAGAACGGCACCCCGACCCAACGCCAGTTGTCGATCATGACCTTGAGGGCCACATAGGTTTCGGTATTGCTGTCGGGCGCAACCTTGTCTTCCTGGCGATAGCCCGGCAGTGCCTTGCCGTCGATTTGACCCTCGGCGTATTGACCGCGCACCGAGTTGGCACGGGCCTCCTCGATCGTCCAGGGCCTGATCGCGCCGACGACCTTGGCTTTCTCGCCGCGCACCGCATCGGCGCCAAACGCCGCGGGAGGCTCCATCGCCACCATCGCCAGCAACTGGAACAGGTGATTGGGCACCATGTCCCGCAGCGCGCCGGTGTGCTCATAAAAACTGCCACGGGTTTCCACCCCGACGGTTTCGGCGGCGGTAATCTGCACGTGGTCGATGTAGTGATTGTTCCAGAACGCTTCGAACAGGCTGTTGGAAAAACGGCTGACCAAAATGTTCTGTACCGTTTCCTTGCCCAGATAGTGATCGATCCGGTAGATCTGCTTTTCCGTCATCACCTTGAGCAGGCAGGCATTCAAGGCCTCGGCCGTTTGCAGGTCGGAGCCGAAGGGCTTTTCGATCACCACCCTTCTGAACGCCTCGGGGGTTTCTTCCAGCAAGCCGGCGGCACCGAGACGGCGTGCCACTTCACTGAAGAAACGCGGCGCGGTGGCCAGGTAGAACACCGCATTGCCGGTTCCGCTGTCGGCGATTTTCGCCGCCAGCGCTTGATAAGTGCTGTCATCCAGGAAATCGCCCTGGACGTAGCTGATGCCTTTGGCAAGTTTGGACCAGACCGCTGGATCAAGGGTGTGGTCACCCTTGCCAGCCATCTCGCCGCGAATGAAGTCTTCGAGCTTTTGCGCAAAACCTTCATCGCTGATGGCGTTGTGGTCAACGCCGATGATCCGCAGTCCATCCCCGAGCAGACCATTGCGCTTGAGGTTATACAGCGCCGGCACCAACAGCCGCTTGACCAGGTCACCATGGGCGCCAAACAGAAACAGCGTCGTCGCTGGTGCGGGCTCAGCCTTGGATTTCCTGCGGATCACATGGGTCATTTTTTCGCAGTCTCCACGTGGCCGCCGAAGCCGAAGCGCTGGGCCGAGAGAACCTTGTCGCCAAAGGTGCCTTGCCCACGCGATCGGTAGCGCGAGAACAGCGAGTTCGACAGCACCGGTACCGGCACCGCTTGCTCCATCGCGGCTTCGATGGTCCAGCGACCTTCACCGCTGTCAGCCACCGACCCGGAGAAACCGTCGAGTTTCGGATCGCTGGCCAGGGCATCGGCCGTCAGGTCGAGCAGCCACGAGGACACCACGCTGCCACGACGCCAGACTTCGGCAATGTCGGCGACGTTCAGGTCGAAACGCTGGTCGGGCGGCAGGCTCTCGCTATTTTTGGTTTGCAGGATGTCGAAGCCTTCAGCGAAGGCCTGCATCATTCCGTACTCGATGCCATTGTGGATCATCTTCACGAAATGCCCGGCGCCGGCGGGACCGGCGTGAATGTAGCCATGCTCGGCACGATCGTCGTCGGACTTGCGGTCCTTGGTACGCGGGATGTCACCCAGGCCCGGGGCCAGGGTTGCGAACAGCGGATCGAGACGCTTAACGGTCTCGGCATCGCCGCCGATCATCATGCAGTAACCACGCTCCAGGCCCCAGACGCCGCCAGATGTACCGACGTCGATGTAATGCAGGCCCTTTTCCGACAGGGTCTTCGCCCGACGAATATCGTCCTTATAGAAGGTGTTGCCGCCATCGATGATGGTATCTCCGGCTTCAAGCAAGGTGCTCAGGGTGTCGATGGTTTCTTCGGTCGGCGCGCCAGCTGGCAGCATGACCCACACCGCGCGCGGCTTGGCCAGGCCGGCGACCAGGGCTGGCAGATCGGTCACGCCGGTGGAACCCTCTGCGGCCAGGGCTTCGACAAAGGCGGTATTGCGGTCATAAACAACGGTGGTGTGCCCGTTGAGCATCAGGCGCCGTGCAATATTGCCGCCCATGCGGCCCAGTCCAATAATCCCGAGTTGCATGTGCTGATGCTCCCTACTACAAATAAAATGTGTGTCAAAGGTTATAGCCCAACGCGACTCATGAGGTTAGTCCAGAGCGTTGGCGTGAAGTTTCCGGGCATTGTGCCCGATCCTGATGGATAACGTCGGGAATCAAGCCGAAGACACAACGACAATGAAAAATAAAAAAGTTCCATTCGGGAGCAAAAGAAATCAAAATTGGCGCCGATAGTAGATCAGCCGTTGATTTCGAGGCGGTTCTACAGTTGAGACACGCCATTTGCGAGGTGAGCAATGGGCACAGTACATACCGCACTGCCAGCACAAACCCTTTACGTCACTATCCGTCGCGATGAATTGCGTCAGTTGAAGGACGAACGCGATCAGTTGAAACAGGAGCTGGCGCAGTTACGCCTGCTGCTGCAAACCGGTCAGGCCCAACCCCTGGCTGTGCCACAACGCGCCCCGCTCGCCTGATTCCCCCCTTTCAAGCGGGAGCAGTCTGCACTGCTTCCGTGCTGGCGCACGCCTTGCCATTTTCGGCAACTCACAAAATTTTCACAATTGTTTCACGATAATTACGCGTTTAAGGCCGCCCGATTCCGCGCGGCCCTCGTTCGTCGTCCGCGATCTCCAAGTCCCGGCGGTGGTAGTGAATTCTCGGCTGGAGCGCTGAATGTCTTTGTTCAAACGCAGCAATACGACTGCGGCAGGTTTTGACTGGGCCGGGTTCATCTGGCTGTTTGTATTCTTCTGGTACTTTTCCGGCATTACCCAACTGTTGATCCAGTTGACGGGAACCTCCGGGTTTACCGGATTCCGCCAGGCCTTCGTCATGAGTGCGATCTGGCTGGCGCCGATGCTGCTGTTCCCCAAACAGACCCGTGTCATGGCCGCCGTGATCGGCGTCGTGTTGTGGGCGTGCTCCATGGCGAGCCTGGGCTACTTCTTCATTTACCAGCAGGAATTTTCCCAGAGCGTCATCTTCATCATGTTCGAATCGAACGTGGCGGAAGCCGGCGAGTACATGACCCAGTACTTTGCCTGGTGGATGATCCCGGCGTTCCTGGCCCACACCGCTTTTGCCTATTTCCTGTGGACCCGCCTGCGCCCGGTGTACCTGCCCCGTGGCAAGGCAATCGCGGCAGCGGTGGCCATTGTCGTGGCGGTGGTCGGTTATCCGCTGATCAAACAAACCTCGCGCACCGGCAGTTTCGCCGAAGGCTTCGACAAGTTCGAAACCCGCATCGAGCCGGCAGTGCCATGGCAGATGGCCGTGGCCTATCACCGTTACCTGGAAACCCTGGCCGGCATGCAGGACATGCTCAACAGCGCCAGCAAGATTCCACCGCTGCACAACCTCAAGGATGCCATGGCCAACCAGCCTGCGACCCTGGTGCTGGTGATCGGCGAGTCCACCAACCGTCAGCGCATGAGCCTGTACGGTTACCCACGGCAAACCACGCCGGAACTGGACAAGCTCAAGGATCAATTGGACGTTTTCGACAACGTCATCACCCCGCGCCCTTACACCATTGAGGCGCTGCAGCAGGTCCTGACCTTTGCCGACGAAGAAAACCCCGACCTGTACTTGTCGACGCCATCGCTGGTCAGCATGATGAAACAGGCCGGTTACAAAACCTTCTGGATCACCAACCAGCAGACCATGACCAAGCGCAACACCATGCTCACGACCTTCTCCGAGCAGGCCGATGAACAGGTGTACCTGAACAACAACCGCAACCAGAACGCCGCCCAGTACGATGGCGACGTGATCGAACCGTTCAACAAGGCCCTGGCCGATGCGGCACCGCGCAAACTCATCGTCGTGCATTTGCTGGGCACGCACATGAGCTACCAGTACCGTTACCCGTCGACCTTCGAGAAGTTCCAGGACCGCACGGGCGTGCCGGCCGGCATTCGCGATGACCAGTTGCCGACGTACAACAGCTACGACAACGCCGTGCTGTACAACGACTTCGTGGTGTCCAGCCTGATCAAGGACTACGCCAAGAGCGATCCGAACGGCTTCCTGCTGTACCTGTCCGACCACGGCGAAGACGTGTTCGATTCCGCGGGCCACAGCACTCTGGGGCGCAACGAAAACAAGCCGACAGCGCCGATGTACACCATTCCGTTCATGGCCTGGGCTTCGCCGAAATGGCGGGCAAGTCATGACTGGAACCTCGCCGGTGATCTTTCGCGCCCTTACAGCAGCTCGCACTTGATCCACACCTGGGCCGATCTGGCGGGCCTGAGCTTCGACGAACTCGATCACAGCAAAAGCCTGGTCAGCGACAGCTTCAAGGCCCGGCCATTGATGATCGGCAACCCGTATGAGCGTCAACAGCGCGCGTTGATCGACTTCAGTCTGATGAAGCCAAAGACGCCACCCGCGGTCGTTCAGCAGTAATCCTTTCAGGGGCCGATTCCGGCCCCTTTTTCATGCTCCCGTTACAGCCATGACGGCCGTTGGTGAAGTTAATTCCTATTTAACCGAATCGGCGGATAATGCCATTTCGACACTGATTCATTGATTCATGGACGAAAGGCATCCGACATCTGTAGTGGGAGGCAAACCATGAAACACACCGCATTGATCCTCGCCGGCCTGATGGCCTTGGGTTCAACCAGCGCTTTTGCCGAAGGCGGAGCAGAACGCATGCGTTATTACTTCGAAAGTCTGCGACTGGCCCAGCAACAAGCCTTGGGTCACCCCATCCAAAGCACTGAGTTGCGGGTTCCGGACGATCAAACCGCACAAATGACTGAAACCTACAGACCGAAATGATCCATGTGCCTCTGACTGCGGCGCTACAGTTGGAGATGATTGTTGGGCGTCCTGATGGACGCCCTTTTTTTGGGTTCTTCACGCATTCCCGGAAAACTGTAGGAGCCGGCTTGCCGGCGACAGACTCAAGTGCGCCGCGTTTATCCAGCTCACACGCGTTATCGTTAACGATCATCGCCCGCAAGCGGGCCCCTACAAGGGCCCCTTGCCCACGCTGAAAATGAAGTGACCTCCAAAGGTTCTGTCGAGCTAGAGGCTCTTGGTCCAGAACAGCATCCGTCCATGGGCCGGGTCGAACATGCCGGCGCTGAAGCCGGCCTTTTCATAGGAGCCCTGCGCCACGGCATTGCCTTCCAGCACTTCCAGGGTGAGCTTGCAGCAACCACGCTGACGGGCGATGTCCTCGACCTTTTGCAGCATTTTCTGGCTCAAGCCCAGGCCGCGGAATTTTTTCACCACCGACACGTCGTGCACATTGACCAATGGCCGGCAGGCAAAGGTGGAAAACCCCTCGAAGCAATTGACCAGCCCGGCCGGTTCGCCACCGACAAAGGCCAGCACACTGAAGGCGTGGGGACGCCGGGCAAGCTCTGCCGGGAGTTGCTCCAGAACAGCGGCCGGCAATGGCTGGCCACCCCCCATCGGGTCCTCGGCATAGTGGTTCAACACCAGACAAATAGCCTCGGCATGCACCGGATTGGTGTAACTGGCCTGAAGCACAAGAATTTCTGCGGAGTCCATTTCCATCCTCGATCACACATAAAGTAGCCCCCAGCATGTATGTCACGCTGAAGTGCCCGCTGACCATAGCGCGAGCACCGTGGTATCGACAATCGCAACCGCACAATTCTTTGCCGCTCAAACGCCCCAGATCAAGGCTTCCGTCCATCCCAGCTCGGCAAAATCTTCGGCTCGCAAGTGCGATTCGCCGGCGCAGAAAAACTCGTCGAGTTGCGGTGGCTTGACCGAAGTGCCGCTGAGCATGGCGTGAACCTGGCCGCGGTGATGGATCTGGTGTTCGAACAAATGCGACAGCAGGTGCAGTCGGCTGTCGTGTTGCGGGGTGTCGCGGGCGATGGTCACGATTTTGCCAAGGTCAGCGTCGCGCATCTGCTCGCAGTAGGCAATCAGCCGGCGGTCGACGCGGGCCTGTTCACCAATGAGGTCCGTCGCCATGAGGCAGGGTTCGTCCTCCTTGAAAAACACCCGGTAATCGGGATGCGGATCGTCGCCGCGCAGTTCGCGCTCCAGGGCGTCTACATAAAACCAGTCACAGGTAAGGATGTGATTGAGTGTGGCGCGGATGCTGGGGAAAAAACTGACCCGGGGTGCGCTCAGTTCTGGCGGGGTCAATTGCCTCCAGGCCTTGGCCAGTCGGTGATTGGCCCAGGTGTTCTGATAGGCCATGGTCAGCAAATGGTGCGACAAAGGCTGATTCATGTTCGCTGCTCCCGATCAAACTTCGGCAAACCGTTGCAATTGCATTTCCTGTAAGCGGCTGAGGGTGCGACGGAACGGGAACTCCAGATAACCCTCGGTGTAAAGCGACGCCATTGGCACTTGCGCTTCAAGGTACAGCGGCACCTTGCGGTCATAGCACTCGTCTACCAGGGCAATGAAGCGTCGCACACCGTCGTCATGCACCGACAACTGCGGCAATTCGCGATCCCCCGCCTCCACCCGCTCGATGCCGTCTTCGGTGCCACGGGCAATGCGCCCAGCGCGTTTCTGCGCACTGAGGTTGGGGACATCACTCAACAGAATAGCGCTGTAGGTATCGCACAGGGTGATGAAATCCATGGCCGCGAAGGGTTGCTCACACAGCGCGGCGTAACGGGTCCAGAGCACCGTCGGGCAGGCCTTGACCACGTCAAGCGAGCGGTAACCGACCTGGATCGGCTCGCTCGAGACTGACTGGCCGCCGCTCAACCCTTGGAACACTTCGCCCAGCGCGCCGGGCTCACCGGGCTCGGCCACCCAATAGCGCTGCGAGCCGGCGCCCGGATGCAAGCGATGGTCTTCCCCGCCGTCCACCGCAATCACTTGCATATGCTGCTTGATCGCCGTGATGGCGGGCAGGAAACGGTCGCGATTGAAACCGTCGGCATACAACTGGTCCGGCGGCAGATTGGACGTGCAGACCACCACCACGCCCTGCTCGAACATCACCTGGAACAGGCGCCCGAGAATGATCGCGTCGCCGATGTCATTGACGAACAGTTCGTCGAAACACAAAACGCGCACTTCTTCGGCCAATTCACGGGCCAACGCCTTGAGCGGATCGGCGGTGCCGGTCAGTTGAAACGAGCGCTGATGCACCCAGCCCATGAAATGGTGAAAGTGCTGGCGCCGAGCCGGTACGCGCAGGCTTTGGTAGAACTGGTCCATCAACCAGGTTTTACCCCGCCCGACCGGCCCCCACAGGTATACGCCGGAAATGGGCGAGCGGCCTTCGTGCAGCGCTTCGTGGCACTTTTGCAGCGCCCACACGGCATGTTCCTGGGCCTCGTCCTGGACGAAACCCTTTTGTTCAATGGCACGCTGCCAGGCGCTTAAGGGGGAATCGATAGTCATGGGCGGCAGTATGCCATTGCGCATAGATAACGCGACCGATGATCGGCAGTTTTGTGCAGGAAGAAAAAGCGCCTTGACGCATCAGATTACTAGCATCATATTTAATACATGTTACTAGTAATCTATTGAGCCCTGTCGCCATCTCTCTGGAGTCATCCCATGCATTACAAAGTTTTCGGCCGTAAAACCGGCTTGCGTGTTTCCGAACTGGCGTTGGGCGCCGGTAATTTCGGTACCGGTTGGGGGCATGGCGCCGAGCGTGACGAGGCCAGGCGCATTTTTGACGGCTACCTGGAAGCCGGCGGCAACTTCATCGATACAGCCAATGGCTATCAGGGTGGGCAGTCCGAGGCCATGCTCAGCGAATTCATCGCCGCAGAACGAGATCACCTGGTCATCGCCACCAAGTACACCCTGGGGACTACACCGGCAGCCGGCATTTCCCACACTGGCAACAGCCGCAAGAACATGGTGCGCGCTGTCGAAGAAAGTCTTAAACGGCTGAAGACTGATCATATCGACCTGTTCTGGGCTCACATGAGCGACGGCGTCACGCCCATGGAAGAGATCCTGCGTGGCTTCGACGATCTGGTCAGTGCCGGCAAGATTCATTACGCCGGGCTGTCAAACTTCCCCGCGTGGCGCATCGCCCGTGCCGACCTGTTGGCCGAGGTACGTGGTTTTGCGCCGATTGCCGCGATCCAGGTCGAGTACAGCCTCGCCGAACGCACTGCCGAGCGCGAACAACTGCCGATGGCCGAAGCCCTGGGCCTGGCCGCGACCTTGTGGTCGCCACTGGGTGGCGGCTTCCTGACCGGTAAATATCGCAACAGTGCAGGCGACAACCGCGCGAACAAGCTCGGCGTGCTGATTCACGCCGAAACAAGCGCCCGCGAAACCGCCTTGCTCGACACCTTGGTCGACGTCGCCGCCGCTCTCGACGCCAGCCCGACCCACGTGGCCATTGCCTGGCTGCGGGAAAAGGCCAAGCGCTCGACCACCGCGCTGATCCCGATCCTAGGCTCCCGCACCCGCGAGCAATTGGACGCGACATTGGGGGCGCTGGATGTGCAGTTGAGTGCTGAGCAATTGGCGCGACTGGACGGCGTCAGTGAAGTGGCCAAAGGCGTGCCGCACGAATCCATTTCCGGTTCGTTCGCACGCTTCAGTGGTGGCCAGATCCTCGACCTGCCATTCGTTCCAGTGGCCTGACACCCATCACGACTGTGGGCGAGCCTGCTCGCGAATGGGGAGTGTCAGTCTACCGCTGCACCAACTGACACACCGCCTTCGCGAGCAAGCCAGCTCCCACAGGGGGTTTGCGTTTTACTTATCGACTTTGTGTCTGGCCGCGTACAGACACAGCATCTCCATCGCCAGTGTCGCCGCCGCCAGTGACGTGATCTCTGCGCTGTCATAGGCCGGCGCCACTTCCACCACGTCCATGCCCACCAGGTTGATCCCGCGTAATCCGCCGAGAATCTCCAGCGCCTGCACCGTACTCAAGCCGCCGCACACTGGTGTTCCGGTACCAGGCGCAAACGCCGGATCGAGGCAGTCGATGTCGAAGGTCAGGTACACCGGGTTGTCGCCGACCCGTGCGCGGATCGCCTCAACTATCGCTTCGCAGCCGCGGCGATGCACTTGCCGCGCGTCCAGCACCTGAAAGCCTTGGTGATCGTCATTGGTGGTGCGCAAACCGATTTGCACCGACCGCGACGGGTCGACCAGCCCTTCCTTGGCCGCGTGCCAGAACATGGTGCCGTGATCGATGCGCTTGCCCTCTTCGTCCGGCCAGGTGTCGCTGTGGGCGTCGAAGTGGATCAGCGACAAAGCCCCGTGCTTGCGCGCATGAGCCTTGAGCAACGGGTAGGTGATGAAGTGATCGCCACCAAAGGTCAGCATTGCCGTGCCGGCGTTGAGGATGTGCTCGGCATGGGCCTCGATGCATTCCGGGGTCGATTGCGGCGAGCCGTAGTCGAAGTCGCAATCGCCGTAGTCGATCACCGCCAGGTGATCGAACGGGTCGAAAGTCCATGGCCAGTGCCGTTCCCAAGCGATCCCTGCCGAGGCGGCACGAATCCCCCGTGGCCCGAAACGCGCTCCAGGACGATTGCTGGTCGCCGTATCGAACGGCACGCCGCTGACGGCCACGTCGACCCCGCGCAAGTCACGGCTATAGCGACGACGCATGAAACTGGTAATGCCGGCGTAGGTACTTTCGGCGGCCGTGCCGTAAAGGCTGTCACGGGTAAGGGCTTGATCGTTCTGCATCGGGACGTCCATTGATGTCTCCTTTTTATTATTGGCGGCTACGGAAAGTGGTCCACAGTCGGGTGCGCTGGCGCATGTCCTTGAGGCTCATGCTGCGGTCGGCGTACAGCCGCTGCCGCACATCGGCCAGGGGGTAGATGTCCGGATCGGTGCGCACCGTTTCATCCACCAGCGACGTGGCGGCCTGATTGGCCGTGGCGAAGAACAACGTATTGGTCAGTGCTGCGACGGATTCGGGACGCAACATGAACTCGATAAAGGCGCGGGCGGCTTCGGGGTGCGGCGCATCCTTGGGAATGGCCAGGTTGTCCTGCCACACGAGGGTGCCTTCCTTGGGAATCCGGTAGGCGATTTCATAGGGCTTATTGGCCTTGCGCGCCTGATCGGCGGCCATGCTGGCGTCGCCGTTGTAGGTCAATGCCAGACAAACGCTGCCATTGGCCAGATCGCTGATCTGCCGCCCGGTGGCAACGTACAGCACGTTCGGCTGTAACTGATGCAGCAACGCCTCGGCGGCTGACAGATCGTTCTTGTCAGTGCTGTAGGGATCTTTACCCAGATAATGCAGCGCCAGTCCGATGACCTCTTGCGGCGAGTCGAGGATAGCGATGCCGCAGTCCTTCAACTTACTGGCGTACTCGGGTTTGAACAGCAGGTCCAGGCTGTTGAGTGGCGCATCCGGCAAGCGCTGCTTGACCGCCTCGACGTTCATGCCTAAACCCAGAGTGCCCCAGGTGTAGGGCACGCCGTAGCGGTTGCCCGGGTCGACTGTGGCGAGTTTTTCCAGCAAGTCCGGATCGAGGTTGGCGTAGCCCTTGAGGCCTTCATGAGGAATCGGTTTCAACGCCCCCGCCGCAAGCCCCCGGGCCAGCACGCTGGAGGACGGCACCACCACGTCATAACCGCTGCCGCCGGTGAGCAACTTGGTTTCCAGTACTTCCGAAGAGTCAAAGGTGTCGTAGCGCACATGGATGCCGGTTTCCTGCTCGAACCGTTGCAGGGTTTCGGGAGCGACGTAGTCGGCCCAACTGTACAGATTGACCACCTTGTCCTCGGCCTGGGCCGAAACGGCGACGGCGAGCAACAGCGCGGGTAAACACAGCTTGAACATGGGAGCCATGACGAACACCTGACCAGAAGAATTGGTTGCAGGATGCGTCGTCGGATACATTGGTAAAATACCAAGTTAATTATCCTGACTTTATGACGGAGTAATGTTTGATGCTCGGCCAACTCCACGATCTGGATCTGCAATTGTTGCGTCTGTTTGTCAGCGTGGTGGAATGCGGCGGTTTCAGTGCAGCCCAGGGCGAACTGGGCTTGAGCCAGTCGAGCATCAGCCAGCAAATGGCCAAACTGGAAACCCGCCTTGGTTATCGCTTGTGCAGTCGTGGCAAGGGCGGATTCAGGATCACCCCCAAAGGCGAACAACTCCTCAGCGCCACCCGTGGATTGTTCGAGTCCATCGAAGCCTTCCGCCATCAATCCAATGGCGTGGCCGGGCGCTTGATCGGCGAAGTGCGTCTGGGCCTGTCCGAGGCCCTCGATCAATCGGTGCTGCAACGGGTGGCCGAGGCGATACGGCGCTTCCGTGAACGGGACGAATCAGTGCGTATCGAACTGATCAGCGCCATGCCCGGCGAAATGGAACGCTTGCTGCTGCAACAGCGGTTGGACTTGGCCATCGGCTATTTCTCGCAAGTGCAAAGCGCGTTTGACTACCGCGAACTGTTCATTGAAACCCAGCATCTGTATTGCGCCCACGGCCATCCGCTGTTCAACGACACGGCCCCGGACGATCAGGCTCTGCAGGCCAGCGACCGGGTCGATCACCCCTACCGTTTCCTGCGCAGTGACGAGCCCTTTCAGGGAAAACTGTGTTCGGCCCGTTCGGAACAGGTCGAAGGCACCCTCGCCTTCATCCTGTCCGGCAAGCACGTCGGTTATCTGCCCAGTCACTTTGCCCGCAGCTGGGAAGACCAAGGCTTGCTCCGGTGCGTGCGACGCAGCGACATGAGTTTCGATGTCGCGTTTCACCTGGCCCGGCACCGGGCGCAGGTGGCCGGTGATGCGCAGAAAGCCTTCGAAGAGGATCTGCTGGCGTCGTTTGCCTGAACACCTCGTGGTCTACGCTGTAACAGTACCGGACATCGACATGCAAAAATGCACAGATAACCTGCACTTATCCGGGTTGTACAAGGCAAATTTGCACTGATACGATCCCTCATCGCTCGCGCGCGAGCATCTCGATAAAGAACAATAAAAGCAGGGAGTTAGTGATGACTGCTCAGGTGTTTTCTCCGGGGACCCAGTCCATGGATGCCATGCAAAACGAAGTGCTGGCCGAAGTGCGCAACCACATTGGTCATCTGACCCTCAACCGCCCCGCCGGCCTCAATGCCCTCACCCTGGACATGGTGCGCAACCTGCACCGCCAGCTCGACGCCTGGGCCCAGGATTCGCAAGTCCATGCCGTGGTCTTGCGTGGCGCCGGCGAAAAAGCCTTCTGCGCCGGCGGCGACATTCGCTCGCTGCATGACAGCTTCAAAAGCGGCGACACCTTGCACGAAGACTTCTTCGTCGAGGAATACGCCCTCGACCTCGCAATCCACCATTACCGCAAACCGGTGCTGGCCCTGATGGACGGTTTTGTCCTCGGCGGCGGCATGGGCCTGGTGCAAGGCGCAGACTTGCGCGTGGTCACCGAAAAAAGCCGTCTGGCGATGCCGGAAGTCGGCATCGGCTACTTCCCGGACGTCGGCGGCAGTTATTTCCTGCCGCGCATCCCCGGTGAACTGGGGATTTACCTCGGCGTCAGCGGCGTGCAGATCCGTGCTGCCGATGCGCTGTATTGCGGGCTGGCGGACTGGTACCTCGAAAGCGCCAAACTGGGCACGCTGGACGAACATCTCGACCAGCTTGAATGGCACGACACACCGCTCAAGGACCTGCAAGGCCTGCTTGCCAAGCTCGCTGTACAGCAACTGCCCGACGCGCCACTGGCGACTTTGCGCCCGGCCATCGACCACTTCTTCGCCCAACCCGATGTGCCGAGTATTGTGGAGCAACTGCGTCAGGTAACAGTCGCCGACAGCCACGAGTGGGCCGTCACTACCGCCAACCTGCTGGAAACCCGCTCGCCGCTGGCCATGGCCGTGACCCTGGAAATGCTCCGGCGCGGACGCGAGCTGCCGCTTGAACAATGCTTCGCCCTGGAGCTGCATCTGGACCGCCAGTGGTTCGAACGCGGCGACCTGATCGAAGGCGTACGCGCCTTGCTGATCGACAAAGACAAAACACCACGCTGGAACCCGCCTACCCTCGAGGCGCTGGACGCCGAACACGTGGCGAGCTTCTTCAGCGGTTTCGATGAGAACGAGAGCTGAGCCATGCACGATATCGAATTGAGCGAAGAGCAAGTCATGATCCGCGATATGGCCCGGGATTTTGCCCGTGGCGAAATCGCGCCCCATGCCCAGGCCTGGGAAAAGGCCGGCTGGATCGATGACGGTCTGGTGGCGAAGATGGGGGAGCTGGGCTTACTGGGCATGGTGGTCCCCGAGGAATGGGGCGGTACCTATGTCGACTACGTCGCCTACGCCCTGGCCGTGGAAGAAATCTCCGCCGGCGACGGTGCGACCGGCGCCTTCATGAGCATCCACAACTCCGTGGGTTGCGGGCCGGTGCTCAACTACGGCAGCGAAGAACAGAAACAGACCTGGCTGGCGGACCTTGCCAGCGGCCAGGCCATCGGCTGCTTCTGCCTGACCGAACCCCAGGCCGGTTCCGAGGCGCACAACCTGCGCACCCGCGCCGAACTGCGCGACGGCCAGTGGGTGATCAACGGCGCCAAACAATTCGTCAGCAACGGCAAGCGGGCCAAGCTGGCGATTGTATTTGCCGTGACCGATCCAGACCTGGGCAAACGTGGCATCTCGGCGTTCCTGGTACCGACCGACACCGCTGGTTTTATCGTCGATCGCACCGAACACAAGATGGGCATCCGCGCTTCCGACACCTGCGCGGTGACCCTGAACAACTGCACCATCCCCGAAGCCAATCTGCTCGGCGAGCGCGGCAAGGGCCTGGCCATCGCCCTGTCCAACCTCGAAGGCGGCCGCATCGGCATTGCCGCCCAGGCGCTGGGTATCGCCCGCGCGGCGTTCGAAGCGGCGCTGGCCTATTCCCGTGATCGGGTGCAGTTTGGCAAAACGATCAATGAACACCAGAGCATCGCCAACCTGCTGGCCGACATGCACATGCAGTTGAACGCGGCCCGGTTGCTGATCCTGCACGCTGCACGCCTGCGCACGGCCGGCAAACCCTGTCTGTCAGAGGCCTCACAAGCCAAGCTGTTTGCGTCGGAAATGGCGGAAAAGGTTTGCTCGTCGGCCATTCAGATTCATGGCGGTTACGGCTACCTGGAAGACTATCCGGTGGAGAAATACTACCGGGATGCGCGGATCACACAGATCTACGAAGGGTCGAGCGAAATTCAGCGGATGGTGATTGCCCGCGAATTGAAGAATTATCTGCTATGAAACCCTAGGAGCATCGCTGGCAAGCCAGCTCCTACAGTGGTTTGGGTCGTTCACAAATGTCGTGCACACCCGAGAACCTGTAGGAGCTGGCTTGCCAGCGATAGCGTCAGCAGGAACGCCGCATTACTTGCCTTGGAACTCGGCTTCCCGCTTGGCAATGAACGCCGCCATCCCTTCCTTCTGATCCTGCGTCGCAAACGCCGCATGGAACACCCGACGCTCAAAGCGCACGCCTTCGGCCAGGCTCACTTCAAAGGCACGGTTGACGCTTTCCTTGACCATCATCGCAATCGGTAGCGACTTCTTGGCGATCAACGCCGCGACTTTCAGCGCTTCATCCAGCAGTTCATCGCTCGGCACGATACGCGCAACGATTCCGCAACGCTCCGCTTCCACCGCATCGATCAAACGCCCACTCAGGCACATTTCCATGGCCTTGGCCTTGCCCACGGCACGGGTCAGGCGCTGGGTGCCGCCCATGCCCGGCAACACGCCGAGGTTGATTTCTGGCTGGCCGAACTTCGCATTGTCGCCAGCCAGAATGAAGTCGCACATCAACGCCAGCTCACAGCCACCACCCAGGGCGAAACCGTTGACCGCCGCGATGATCGGCTTGCGGCGGTTGGCCACGCGATCGCTGTCGCTGAACAGATCGTCAATGTAGATCTGCGGATAAGTCAGCTCGGCCATTTCCTTGATGTCGGCACCGGCGGCGAAGGCTTTTTTCGACCCAGTCAGGACGATGCAGCCAATGTTCGAGTCTGCCTCGAAGCCATCAAGGGCATGGTTCAGCTCGCTGACGATCTGCGCGTTCAACGCGTTCAGCGCCTGCGGACGGTTGAGGGTGATCAGACCTACGCGGCCGTGGGTTTCCAACAAAATCGTTTCGTAGCTCACACATGCACTCCTTCTTATAAATTGCGCGAAATGACCATGCGCTGAATATCGCTGGTGCCTTCGTAGATCTGGCAGACCCGCACGTCGCGGTAGATGCGCTCCAGCGGGAAGTCGTTGAGGTAACCGTAGCCACCGAGGGTTTGCAGCGCCGAGGAGCATACCTTCTCGGCCATTTCCGAGGCGAACAGTTTGGCCATTGAGGCCTCCACCAGGGCCGGCTGGCCACTGTCACGCAGGGCGGCAGCGTAATGCACCATTTGCCGCGCAACGGCGATCTGGGTCGCCATGTCCGCCAGGCGGAAGGCCACGGCCTGATGTTCGATGATTGGTTTGCCGAAGCTTTCGCGTTCCCGCGCATAGTCGCGAGCTGCTTCGAACGCGGCGCGGGCCATGCCCACCGATTGCGAAGCGATACCGACGCGGCCGCCTTCGAGGTTGGCCAGGGCGATTTTGTAGCCTTCGCCCTCTTCACCCAGGCGGTTCGCCACCGGGACTTTTACGTCTTCGAAGAGAATCTGACAGGTGTCGGAGGCATGCTGACCGAGCTTGTCCTCAACCCGAGCGACGGTGTAGCCCGGCGAGTCGGTGGGCACGATGAACGCACTGATACCGCGCTTGCCCGCGTTCGGATCGGTCACCGCAAACACGATCACCACCCCGGCATTCTGCCCGGAAGTGATGAATTGCTTGCAGCCATTGAGTACGTAGTGATCGCCTTCCAGGCGGGCGCGGGTTTTCAGGCCGCTGGCATCGGAGCCGGCCTGGGGCTCGGTCAGCGCAAAAGCGCCGAGCATCGCACCGCTGGCCAAAGGCTTGAGGAAGCGCTCTTTCTGGTCGTCATTGCCGTAGTTGAGAATCGGCACACAGCCCACGGAGTTATGCACGCTCATGATGGTCGAGCAGGCGCCATCGCCGGCAGCGATTTCTTCCAGGGCCATGGCGTAGGCGAGGTAACCGGTGTCACATCCGCCCCACTGCTCCGGCACCAGCATGCCGAAGAAGCCCAGCCCGGCCATCTCGCCGATGGCCTCCTTGGGAAAGCGGTGCTCGCGATCCCATTCGGCGGCGAACGGCTTCAGCCGTTCCTGGGCAAAATCCCGGGCCATGTCGCGGATCTGTTGTTGATCGTCATTGGGGATCATGGTGAATCCTTAAAGTTTAATTGCCCCCTGTAGGAGCGAGCCTGCTCGCGATGGACGTCAACGATGACGCGGGTTGCCTGGATGAACGCGGCGCTCTCAGGCCCATCGCGAGCAAGCTCGCGCCTACAAGGGATTGCGTAGTCAGTAGAGACATTCCACGGCCATGGCCGTCGCTTCACCGCCGCCGATGCAAATCGCCGCAACGCCGCGTTTCAGGCCTTTCTGGCGCAGGGCCGAGAGCAGCGTCACCAGAATCCGCGCACCGGACGCCCCGATCGGGTGACCGAGGGCGCAAGCACCGCCGTGCACGTTGAGTTTCTCGTGGGGAATTTCCAGTTGCGTCATCGCCACAAGGCTGACGACCGCAAACGCCTCGTTGATTTCAAACAGGTCGACCTGGTCCAGCGACCAACCGGTCTTCTTCACCAGTTTCTTGATCGCGCCGATCGGCGCCACCGGGAACAGGCCCGGGGTGTCGGCGAACGCGGCGTGACCATGAATCACCGCCAACGGCTTCAAGCCTTGTTTCTGTGCCTGCGACTGGCGCATCAGCACCAGTGCAGCGGCACCGTCGGAGATCGAACTGGAGTTGGCCGCCGTCACCGTACCGCCTTCGCGGAACGCCGGCTTCAACGAAGCGATCTTGTCCAGTTTGGCTTTTGGCGGCTGTTCGTCATTGCTGATCACAACCTGCTCTTTGCCCACTGTCACGGTGAGCGGAACGATCTCGGCCCGGAAGCTGCCGTCCTTGATCGCCTGTTGCGCGCGGGTGGTCGAGGCAATGGCAAAGGCGTCCTGGGCTTCGCGGCTGAAACCATGGGTTTCGGCACAGTCCTCGGCAAAGGTGCCCATCAAACGGCCCTTGTCGTAGGCGTCTTCGAGGCCGTCGAGGAACATCGAGTCCAGCACCCGGCCATGGCCCATGCGATATCCACTACGGGCGCGATCCAGCAGGTAAGGCGCGTTGGTCATGCTTTCCATACCACCGGCGATGACCACGTCGGCACTGCCGGCGAGCAGCATGTCGTGGGCCAGAATCGTCGCTTCCATGCCCGAACCACACATCTTGTTGAGGGTGGTGCAACGGGTCGATTTATCCAGCCCCGCACCCAGCGCCGCCTGGCGCGCGGGCGCCTGACCCTGGCCCGCTGGCAGTACGCAGCCGAACAGCACTTCGTCGACGGAGTCACTGGCGACCCCGGCGCGCTCCACCGCAGCCTTGATGGCAGCAGCGCCGAGTTGCGGCGCGGTCAGGCTTTTCAGATCGCCCTGGAAACCACCCATCGGGGTGCGGACGGCGCTGACGATAACAATCGGATCGTTGGACATTGTCATGACAAATCCTCCTTATTTGGCGGCCATGCGCAAGGCACCGTCGAGACGGATCACCTCGCCATTGAGCATGCTGTTTTCAATGATATGTCTGACCAGCCCTGCGTACTCGGCGGGTTTGCCAAGGCGTGGCGGAAATGGCACGCCGGCGGCCAGGGAATCGCGGACTTCCTGGGTCATGCCGGCCATCATCGGTGTTTCGAAAATGCCGGGGGCGATCGTCATGACACGGATGCCGAAGCGCGCCAGTTCACGGGCAGCGGGCAAGGTCAGGCTGACGATGGCGCCTTTGGACGCCGAGTACGCCGCTTGTCCGATCTGACCGTCGTAAGCCGCAGCTGACGCGGTGTTGATGATCACCCCACGCTCGCCATCGGCATCCGCTTCGGTCTCGGCAATCGCCGCTGCCGCAAGGCGCAGCATGTTGAAGCTGCCAATCAGGTTGACGTTGATCACCTGGCTGAAACTGGCCAGCGCGTGCGGACCGTTCTTGCCGAGGATCTTCTCGCCGCGCACGATGCCGGCGCAGTTGACCAGACCGTTGAGCCCGCCAAAAACCTTGACCGTCGCCTGCACGGCAGCTTCGGCCGCCGCTTCGTTGCTGATGTCCGCCACCACGCTGTGCGCGCCCAGGCGCTGGGCCTGGGCTGCAACGGCTTCGGCGTTCATGTCCACCAGCATCACTTTCGCGCCAGCGGCAACCAGCACCTCGGCGGTGGCGGCACCGAGGCCGGAAGCGCCGCCGGTGACGATAAAAATCTTGTTCTCGATCTGCATCATTATTTCCCTGGATTCAAGCTGGAACGTTCTTCGCCGCAGCCTCTTGAGCCTTGGCGATTTCCTGGTTGCGCAAGATAAAGCGCTGCAATTTGCCGCTTGGGGTTTTCGGCAATTCGCTGACAAATTCGATTTCACGGGGGTACGAGTGCGCCGCCAGACGCTTGCGCACGTGTTGACGCAGTTCTTCAGCCAACTCGGGGGCGGCGCGGTATTGCGGGCTGAGCACGACGAAGGCCTTGACCAGTTCGGTGCGCTCCGGATCAGGCTTGCCAATCACGGCGGCCTCGACCACGGCCGGGTGTTCGATCAGCGCACTTTCCACGTCGAACGGACCAACCCGGTAACCGGAGGTAGTGATCACGTCATCGCTGCGACCGACGAAACTGATGCTGCCGTCCGGGTTCCACTCGACGGTGTCGCCACTCAGGTAATAGTCGCCGACAAAAGCCTTGGTCGGCCCGCCTTCGTAGCCGGCGAACCAGCACATCGGCGATTGGCTGCGGTCGATGGCCAGAATGCCCGGCTGGCCTACGCCCAGTTCCTTGTAGTCGTCATCCAGTACCACAATGCGATGGCCCGGTGAGGCAAAGCCGGCGGCGCCCATGTGGATCGGGTGCTCAAGGCCGTGATGGTTGCACAGCACCATGCCCAGTTCGGTCTGGCCGTAGTGATCGTGGATGACCACGTCGAGGTTATCGGCGAACCAGCGGATCACTTCCGGGTTCAGCGGCTCGCCGGCACTGCTGACGATGCGCAGCTTGCCCTTGATCGATCTGGCGAACTCTGCGCCGCCGGCAATCAGCAAGCGGTAGGCCGTCGGCGAACCGGTGAGGTTGGTAATCCCGTACTTGTTGATCACCCGGCAGGTGCTTTCGAGGGTAAACGGGCCATCGTAAAAGGTGATTGGATGCCCCATGGCCATCGGCCCGGTGACACCGAAATAAATACCATAGGCCCAACCCGGATCGGCGAGGTTCCAGAACGCGTCTTCGGGGCGCAGGTCCACCGCATCGCGGGTGTAGCTCTGGAACGCAGCGATGGCCTTGAGCGGCACCGACAATGCTTTCGACGGGCCGGTGGTGCCCGAGGTAAACATCAGCAGGAACGGGTCTTCCCCGGTCAGCAGCACCGGTTCGCAGTCGGCGGAAAAATTGGCCAGCTCGGCCCAGAAACTGCAATCGCCACGAACCAGGCCCTGCCCTTTGGGGCCGGTGACAGTCACCGTGGTCGGGCAATCGGCGACTTCGGCAAGTTTCGGCCGGTTCACCGCATCAGTGACTACCACTTTGGCGCCAGAGCAGCTCAGACGGTGCTCGATGGCTTTGGGACCGAACGCGGTAAACAGCGGTTGATAAACCGCGCCGATGCGCCAAGTGGCGAACACGGTGATCAACAATTCGATATTGCGTGGCAGCAGGCCGGCGACCTTGTCGCCTTTCTTCACGCCCTGGGCCAGCAGGAAATTGGCGAAGCGCGCGGCCCTGTCCTGCAATTCGGTGAAGGTGTAAGCCGCGCTGGTGCCGTCGCGCCCTTCCCAGAACAGCGCAATGCGACCCGGCAAGGCATGCCGGTCGCAGCATTCCACACAGGCGTTGAGGGCCGTCAGGTCGCCTGCGAGTGCAGCGTCGACGGTTTGCTGATAATTGAACTGAGAAGTAGCAGACAAGTAATCGCGCATTGCCAGAATCCCTTTGTGTTTCTTATTAGGTTGGGGGAACCGTAATCAACAGGGAAATACTCGCTCTGCACGGGGTGTCGGGCAATGGTCAAAGTTATCAAGTTGCCTGACTGGTTTGGCCAAAGCCCTCAGGTATCAGCAAATGAAGCGCACCCCTGGTCTGGCGCGCTCGTCCACGGTCAGCTCGAACACATCCGGGCGAGCGTAGTGACCGACCACGTCATAGTCGTAGCGGGCGCGTATCAGGTCGTCCGTATCGATGTGCGCGGTGAGCAGGCCGGCGCTGTCGCGCAACGGTCCGGCAAGAATGTCGCCCATGGGCCCTACGATCACGCTGCCGCCGGCGATCAACGGCCGATCCGCCGGCCAGTTGACGATGTCCAGGCCCAGAGCCTGGGGCGATGCCTGGACCTGGCAGGCGCTGACTACGAAGCAGCGCCCCTCATGGGCGATGTGGCGCATGCTGACCTGCCACATCTCCCGTTCGTCCACGGTCGGCGCGCACCACACCTCCACGCCTTTGGCGTACATCGCCGTGCGCAGCAGTGGCATCATGTTTTCCCAGCACACCACCGCAGCGATACGCCCGACCTGGCTGTCGATCACTGGCAGCGTCGAACCATCGCCCTTGCCCCAGATCAGCCGTTCGGTGCCGGTGGGCATCAGCTTACGGTGTTTGGCCAGCAGCCCGGCCTGGGGATCGAAGTACAGCGCGGTGCAGTACAAGGTGCTGCCGGCGCGCTCGATCACGCCGATCACCAGATTGGCTCCGGTGCGAGTGGACAGCGCCGCCAGCGCCTCGGTTTCCGCGCCGGGCACGTCAATGGCATTGGCAAAATAGCGGGCAAAGGCTTCGCGTCCTTCCGGCAGGCGATAGCCCAGTTGCGTGCCAAAGCCCTCGCCTTTGGGATAGCCGCCGAGCAACGCTTCGGGCATCACTACCAAGGCGGCGCCGGATTCAATGATCGCATTTTCATAGGACAGGATCTGTTCCAGGGTTTCAGCCTTGCCCCCGGGCAAGGCGCCGATTTGCAGGGCAGCAACGATTGATTTTGGCATCTCGGAAACTCCATTCACATCAGGTGTTGCTCATTCTCCGGCGCCGCGTGATCATCAATAAAGACCGATTCAGTGCTGAATGATATGAGCCAAATGAATATCACCGACATCGACCTCAACCTGCTCAAAGTCTTCGAAGCGCTGCACGAAGAGTCCAGCGCCAGCCGTGCCGCCTTGCGCCTGGGCGTGACGCAATCGGCGGTCAGTGCGGCCTTGCGTCGGTTGCGCGAGGTGTATGGCGATCAGCTGTTCGTGCGCACCGGGCGCGGACTTGCGCCCTCGCTCAAGGCCAATCAGCTAAAGCCTGTGGTCAGCGACGCCTTGAACAAGTGCCGGCAGAGCCTGGCGATGGTCGATCCGGCTGCGCAACAGTACGAAGGTCGCTCGATCACCGTGGGAATGTCGGATGATTTCGAAATTGCCTACGGCCGGCGGCTGATCGAAGAAATCGCCCGCAGCGCGCCGAAGTTGCGGCTGATTTTCCGCCAGACCCACAGCCAGATCGTCGCCCAGGCATTGATGGAACGCAGTATCGACCTGGCGATTGCCGCGGGCGGGTTTGCCGAGCGGCTGCTCAGCCGTCAGGTGCTGGGGGAAGGCGGATACCTGTGCCTGGTGGACCCGTCGAGCCTGGTCGCGGGCCAGCAGAGCATCAGTCTTGAAGAGTTTGTGGCCCGCGAACACATTCTGGTGTCGTCCGGCGGTTTTATCGGGATTACCGATGAGGGGCTGGCGGCGCTGGGGTTGAATCGGCGGGTGTGCGCCTCGACTACGCACTTTGCCGCGTTACCGCACTTGCTCAAGGGCAGCCAGGCCGTGGCGACCATTCCGGCCCATGCCGCGCAAAGCATCGCAACGCTCAGCGGACTGGCGTTGCTGCCCTGCCCCCTGGCGTTGCCGCGTTACCCGATCGAGCTGGGCTGGCGCACCAGTACCCAGCTCGATCCGGTGGTGTTGAAAGTGCGTGAAGCGATTGTCGCGAGTTTCGCGTGACCACCAGGGTTACTTGTTGGCCGCCATCAGGCGATTGACTTCACTGCGCACCATGTTGGCGAATTCCGGGGGCGACATGCCGTCCAGTTCGGCGCGTACCCATTCCGCCCACTTGCCTTTGCGCTTGGCCCGTTCGCCGAACAACCGCGCGGCCTCACCCTTGGCTTTGCCCAGGTTGTTTTGCCAGAGTTCGAACAGACGGGATTTTTCGTCTTCCAGCGCTGCGCGCTCGGCAAGGGGTTTGTCGGCCAGATTGAAGCTCATGGGAAGTTCCTGCTGCGTAAAATAGGCGACATCTTACACTGTAGGACGAAATGTCCTGCGCCGGTTTTTCAGCAAGATGGCTTCCCCGGGCAAAATATCTGCAACTTTTCCGACGACAGCAGACTCCATTGTTCACTGTCCACTTACCTGCAAGGAGTACTTCAATGGCCCGCAAAACCGCCGCGCAAGCCGCCGAAGATCAAATCAAGGATCTAGCGTTCAGCGAACTTCAATCGCTGATCGAAGAGTCGGAAAAGCTGCTGAAAAGCAGCGCTTCACTGGTCGGGGAGGAAGCGGAGACCCTTCGCGGACAAATCGCCCTGAAACTCCAACAGGCCAGGGATTCGGTGACCCGCGTGCGTGACCGCACCTTGCCCGCGGTCGAGGCCACTGAAACCTACATCGGCGGACATCCATGGCAAACCGTGGCGATTTCCGCCGGGTTTGGCCTGGTGGTGGGATTGTTGTTGGGTCGGCGTTAAGCCCCCCCGGCACACACAATCTTCTGTAGGAGCTGGCTTGCCAGCGAAGACGTCGTATCAGCCAAAATCCACGCTGCTGATCCACCGCTATCGCTGGCAAGCCAGCTCCTACAGAGTTGCGTTAATCAGGCATTTTTGCCATTACCTCGGTTCACTCCCCCGCCAGCTCCCGCAGGTTCGCCAGCGTCCGGGCATCCAGCTCAATGCCATCGACCTGCGATTTGGCACGCTGATGATGACGCCGGTCACCCGGCAAACGCTTCAGGCCGACACCGTGCATTTGCCGCACCAATTCCTGGCTGCGTTCGGCAAAACTTTGCCCAGCCGCTTTGCTCGGATCGATCACGATCAGCAATTGGCCAGTCCAGGGTGTCTTGGCACCGGGGTGGTTCTTCCAGTCGAATTCGAAGGAAAAATTGCCGCCGGTCAGTGCCGCCGCGAGCAACTCGACCATCATCGACAACGCCGAGCCTTTGTGCCCGCCAAAAGGCAGCAACGCGCCGCCCTCGAGAATCGCTTTCGGGTCGGTGGTCGGCTGGCCGAGACTGTCCACGCCCATCCCCGCCGGCAAACGTTCGCCCTCGCGTGCGGCAATTTGCACATCGCCATGGGCAATGGCACTGGTGGCCAGGTCGAAGACAATCGGTCCGCCATCGGCTCGCGGTGCAGCGAAGGCAATCGGGTTGGTGCCGAACAGCGGTCGGTCGGCGCCGTGGGGCACCACGCAGGTCATGCTGTTGACCACGCTCAGTGCCACAAGGCCTTCATCAGCGAAGGGTTCGACATCCGGCCACAAGGCCGCGAAATGGTGCGAGTTACGGATCGCCAGCACCGCAATGCCGGCACTTCGGGCCTTCTGTACCAGCAGCTCGCGTGCCGCCGCCAGGGCCGGTTGCGCAAAACCGTTATTGGCATCGACCCGCACAAACCCTGAAGCGACATCTTCGACCACCGGAACGGCCTGGCCATTGACCCAGCCGCTTTGCAGCGTCGAAACATAACCTGGAATCCGGAATACCCCGTGACTGTGGGCGCCGTCGCGCTCGGCACCGGCGCAGTTTTGCGCCAGCACCCTGGCAACGTCGGCCGACGTGCCATGACGCAGAAAAATTTTTTCCAGCAAAGCGCTCAGCGCTTGGAGTGACAGGTGTGATGAAACCGCAGTAGACGCGTGATCGTGTGGCGCAGACATCTGAAGCTCCAGACTAATTATTGGAGGGAACAACAGCGTACAAAGACCCGCCGATTAACAACGCGCGGCAAGCAACCTGTCAACCTTTCGCTCAGAGTCGATCGCGTTTATCCGTGTCACGAACGCCCCCGCCTCGTGTGTTAACTATTTACCACCTGCGTCAACCCACCGGCTTTTAGGCTCGAAGCTCAATCCACAGGCGCCTTTGAGTGGCACCTTGAACGAGACTCGACGATGTCTACACCCGTAACTCCGCTGTTTTTCCCCCAAGCACTGTCGTCGCCCGGCCTCTGGCGAGAACTTGGCAAAACCCACGGGCTGACGCAAAAGGATTTCCAATGGTTCAGCCAAATAGAACTGGCTAGCCAGGCCCTGCGCGATAGGCAAACGCCACCCATGTTGGCCAAAACCATCCGGCTAAAACTACCGGGGCTGGAACCTATGCCACTGGCCGGCAGCTTCTTGCTGTCCGCGACGCCGGATGACAACGGCGTGATTCTCTACACCCCGTACGCCGGAATACAGAAATTCGCCAACCGTGCGGCCCTGGCCGAAAAGCTGGAGACACAACTCAAAGATGCCGGCGAAGACGACGAACTGCTGGCCTTCATGGCGCTTTCACAGCGCAAGGGCGTGGTGCAATCCAGCGAAATCGAACTGGACTTTCAAACCATCGAAGGTGACGTGTTCGAAGACCAGCGCACCACCCTCTCCAGCCAACAGCAACTCAACGACCAGGCCCTGCTCGATGAGCTCAAAGCGCTGCCATCCCTTACGGCGCTACTCGATACAATGCTGAGCGAACAACTGGCTGTGTCCTTTCCTGGCGAAGATCAGAGTCAGACCCGGGTGAATTTCTATCTGGCAGCGACGGAAGGGAATGAAGACGCAAGCCGTCCGAAGCGGCGCTGGGTCAATTCCCTGTCGCTGAGTGACGCCGTGCTCCTGCACTATCGCCATCAGCGTTGGCCGTCCGGGCAGGCCCATGAGTTTTCCCATCCAAAAAAGTCCCCGGCAAAAGATGACCAGGGACACTGGGAAACCTCGGTCACGACAGTCTCGCGCAAGCTGGTCAGCCTGTTGGTCGGGCAGCTCGAACACTATTGGGATGCGGCGAGTGCCGATGGCGTATCGCGTCGCGAGTTCTTCAACCGGGCCATCGCCGATCAGTGTCGAGTGCAACTGCTGCTCAAGCGCGAAGCCAACATCATTACCCCGGAGCAAAGCCACGATTTGCACGCGCTGATCTCGACGGCCAGCCAGACAAACGCATCAATGACAATCGAAACCGTGCGCCTGTGGGAGCACCAGGCCAATTACGTGGAGCTGGCCGGTTCACTGATGGTCAGCGCCGACCAGGCGTTCCTGTACACGCCCACCGAAGGTTTGCAGGTGCTCAAGGACTACCAGGACTTGCGCGATACCGTGCTCAGCAAGTTCAGCGCGGCCAGTCACGAAGATGAGCTATATGGCCTCCTGAGCCTGGACGAACGCCAGCGATTCATTGGCTTTGATCGGCCGAATGTGACCGGAGAAGTGCTCTCCGGCAAGATATTCAGCAAGCTCTTCGACGCCATCGTCACCAAGCAACTGCAGAACATGGAATACACCCTGCAAGTGTTTCGACACAGTGACGGCGCCGTGGACATCCACGCCCTGTTCGACAAGGCGCTGGATATCCGCTCGATGATCAGCGAGCGCCTGCTGACGCTGGAGACCGACGGTCGCTGGAGCACGCGGCCAGTGTTGTCCGGCGACCAGCATCCCGCCATGGTGCGGGCCGACACGGCGGCAACGTTCGTCAAGAGCTTCAGCGACATCGAAAAACTGATCAAGGCAGACTGTGCCGCACAACCGCTCGCTTCAGTGGCGTTGCAGCGGGTCTACCTGGAAAACATGCTGCCTCGCCTGTCCCACACGCTTTCCGTCGGCATCCGTGGCGAGGCCAGTCTGCGGGGGCTCGGCGCGACACTGCGGGAGGCGGACCGGGCCATTGTCGAAACGGTGTTCAACCCGGATCAGGCCGAACGGCGTAACCGCCTTTCCCTGAAGGGATTTCGGCCCGATGCCTACTCACTGACCCTTGAGTGCTCCGGCCTGCCGGATGTCCTGCCTCTGGCCCATTGCCTGCTTTTGACCGAGCGTGGCGGACTCGACCCCTCGCATTCCGGCCGGACGATCCTGTGGACGCCCGCCAACGGGGTGGAAGTCTTTGACAACATCAGTCGTGCCAGGCGGGAACTGAACCGGCGCCTGCTCGACCCACAGCAACGCCTGGCGTTGCTGGAAAACCTCACCCCGAGCCAACTCGTCTTCCACCAACGCTATTCACTGGGGGCGCTGCGACTGATTGAAGGGCCTTTACTGGAGCAGGTCGCACGCTCATCCATCGATCACTTTCTGGCTCGTTGCGACCACGTGCGCAGCTTCAAACTGGACGACACGAAACAAAAAAAAGCGCTGAGCACACTGGCCACAACAGGCATCAACACCAACCTGCAAAGAGCCACCTCAATTGCCCGGGCGATCACCCTGCAGCAGTCACTGCCCACCTGGCTTGGAATGGCTCCGCTCGAAGATCAGCGGCTGCAGGTTGAACTGCTGGAGCAATACCGCAACAGCGTCGAGGAGGACAAAGACTACTTGCATGGGATCACACCCCTCAGATCGTATGTGCATGAACGGTTGACGACGCTGCTCGCCAACCGTTTCCCCGCCATCGAGCTGGACCCCGACGATATTCAAATCATCCCCGACCTCAACCTGACCGGCCCTGCCCGCAGCCTTACCGAGTTCGCCATGAACCATCTCAGCGTGGCGCAAGGTTCCGGTTTCCAGGTCTCCTCGACAACCACTCAGACGCTGCCCGAAGGGCTGGACCAGACCGCGGTCCGTCAACTGCTGCCGTCATTGAACATTGCGCAAGGCTACGCGACACGGGTAGCACAGGCGTTGTCCGGCGCAACGGCCGACGCCGAAAGCCGGATGCTGCGCTTCGTCAAACAACTGCCCTGGCAACTGCTGCAACACGCCCACGAAATGAAGCTGTTGCAAAGGCTATCGAGTAACGCGTTCGATTTGCTTCGACAGGTACTGGACATGCCGGACGCGACAGCCCGGGCAGACGTGCAAGGTGCGCACGCGATTGCCCGGTCACTGGAGCTGATCAAGACCAGCGGTGCCGTCGCCGTTAAAGCGCTGGGCCTGTACCTGGTGAGCCCCGGCAACGCAAAAGCGGGGCCGCATATCCTCTATGCCCCTTATCACCCTGGCGGCTCTCCTTTTATCGAGTTCGACACTGAGGCCAGCGTTGTCTCGGCGCTGAATACACCGGGGCCCTTGCAGGAAATGTTGATACGTCGCCTGCCAGGCAGCGAGCAGTCCGTCTTTCGCAACCTGTTCAAGTCTACCGTCGGGCAGTCGAGCGAAATCACCCTCGCGTCCAGCCCCATCGACGGCAACTTGCTCACCCGCCTGTTCCACGACAACACCCAACTGCTGTCGCAAATGCTCGGAAGCCAGTTACACGCGGCAAGCCAAACGGACTGGGAGGCCGTCAAGCATTTGTTCGGCGCCGGCATCCAGCGCATCCAGGGCTTGCTGCCTGGCAAGCTCGCTTATGTGCAGTTTCTCTGGAACGCCTACAAGGACGCCCTCAACTCGGCTGAAGCCCTGCAGGAACATCACTGGAAAGTTGCGCTGGAGAACTTTATTGCGGGTGCGGCGCAACTCGTGTCACTGGGCAGGCTGTCGCTTGAAGGTTGGGCCGACACGGCCCAGGTAACCCCCGAAACCCTTGACCCACCGGTTGCCGGCCCGGTTATCGCGCCGAAGTGGTCCGAGATCGACTCGACGGCACCGCTGCGCACGCGGCTGCAACCGTTCGAAACCACGGTCGAACTCAAGGATCTGACAAAAAACAGCGTTGACGGCACCTACCTTGATGCGGCGAGCAAAAAAACCTACGCCCCCATCGCTGGCAAGGTGTACGCCGTGAACAAAACCGGGGCAGTCTGGCGAATGATCAACGGCAAGGAAGAAGGCCCCGTATTGCTGACTGCGCCAGACAAGAAACTGGTGATCGACCCGGACATCCATACGGTCCACTTCGGCAAGGCCATGTCGACAATGCACAACCGGTTTGCCCATGCTCATATCGCCAGGGAGGTGCTGAATATCGAAGCCCGGGGGATGGAAGAAATTCGCGCCAGACATCCCGAAAAAGCCCGAATGATCGTGCAGGCCATCGACATGGCCCGTTACTACGCGTTCAACAGTTTGCACAACATGGCGCAACTGCGCAGATTCGTCCCCGGTACCCGGCTGGACACCTTCCTCAAAGGTTTCTTTGGTGTTGCCCAGGTGAACGCAGCGCTGATGGACAAAATCAAGGACGCCATCCTCCCCATCTGCAATGCGCTGGTCGACCCCGATGAAGACTGGATGAACTCCCATCGCTTTATTGTGGGCTCAAACCGGGACCCGCAGGACAACCTCATCGCGTTTGTCCTGGACAAGGATCAACAGCGCAACGTGCATTTCACCGAAAGGTTCTTCGATCAACAACTCGACTGGTACAAATCCTGTCTGACTGAACCTTTCAACGTCGACGGCCACGGCCAGGCCGCCACGCTGATCCACGAATTCGCCCATTTGTTTTCCAAGGCCGTGGACATCGCATACCTTGAGGCCAGGCGACCGTTCAGCGATCTGGTCGCGCCGATCACGGCCTATGGCATCGCCATGAAACAGTCTCAAATGGACTTCCAGCGAAAAGCCTTGTCGCTGGACACTCCGAAGGAGGAACTGTTCGCGCGCTGGCACAGTGCCTCGCAATCGTGGATCAGTCTGGACTCGATTCAGAATTCCTATCACCTCGGCAAGGCCATTCTGAAGCTGACGGGCAGCACGACCATGGAGCAGGCACGGGAAGCGTTCCTGGACATGGAAAATGCGAACGTCAGAACCGATGTTATTTTGCACAATGCCGATTCGCTCGCGTTCCTGATCTGTGAAATGGGCCGGCAACTGGACCCGGTGCCGGTCGCATCGGCCTCCGGAACCTGATCCTGATATCGCAACGCGCAAATCCCCGGATTTGCGCGGTACATCGGTCGTGATGGCACTGTGCGAGGCGAGGCGTTGAAAAAAAATTACACATTGATGGTTAAATGCCATGACTGATGTTCTCGCAGGCTTTCCCCAAAGGTTAGAATGTACGAAATCAGGATGAGCCAATGACCGAACACACGCTCTCGGAAGCCGAATACGACGCCATCACCGATGCCGCTGCGCATTGGTGCATGCGTCTGCACGCCAATGACTGCAGCGAGCAAGAACGCCAGGCGTTCGAGCAATGGCGTGATGCGCACCCGCTCCACGCCTTCGAGTATGAAGCGATGCTGGACATCTGGGAGGTCGCCGGCGACTTGCCCCATCCCGAGCCCGTCGTGCCGCTGGTTCGCCCCCAACCCGAAACCCCGTGGCGCCGCCTGGCCATTGCCGCGGCGATCTGTGCCCTGGCACTGCCGCTGGCGGGTTATGGCGGCTGGCACCTGGGCTGGGTACCGAACGCGTACCAGCATTTCGAAGCCACCGACAATGTTCGAACGGTCACCTTGAAAGATGGCAGCCAGGTGGAGCTGAACCTGGGCAGCGAGTTGACGTACAGCAACTACAAGGATCAACGGCAAGTCACGCTGAAAAAAGGCGAAGCCTTCTTCAGTGTCAGTCATGACACCCGCCACCCTTTTGTGGTCAAGGCCGCCGAAGGCCGGGTCCGGGTGACCGGCACCCAATTCAACGTGTGGATGTATGAAGACCAGGTCAAGGTCAATCTGATCGAGGGTTCGGTACTGGTCAGCAGCAATGCCGACCTGCCCGGCGACGGTTTGCGCCTTGGCCCGGCAATGCAGGCCAGTTATCGCCACGGCGACTTCATTCCCCGCATCAGCCAGACCTATGACAATGACAGTTCGCTGGCCTGGCGCCAGGGCAAACTGGTGCTCGACGATCTGGCCCTGAACGATGCGCTGCCACTGATCAATCGTTACCTGGACAAGCCGCTGATGGTCGCTGACAACAGCACCGGCTCGATTCACATCGGCGGTATCTACAACATCAAAGAGATCAACGGCCTGGTGAAGTCCTTGCCGCGGGTCCTGCCGGTCTACCTGACCCGTAACCAGAACGGCAATCTTGTGGTCAACGCGATTCCGCAAAAGAACCCGAAAAGCTGAAAAGGCCGCCACCCTTGTGGGGTGCGGCCTTCTGCATCCATTCAAAGCGCCATTTCGTTACTGTGCAGCAACCTTGGCTGCCTTTGCATCCTGCTGATTGATCGTCTGTACCTGATAGTTCGGGTCGGACAGGATCTGTTGCTCAGTGAAAGGCAGCACGCTCCATTGCTTCTTCGAAAAGGCCTGGGTCTGATCCCGCGAGAACTTCGACGCTGGGTCGCTGGATAACGAGAACGCCAGCAACCCTTTGGCCTGCGGTCCATTTTCGTCAAAGGTCACCACTTGCAGGTAACTCGTGCCACTGACCACTTCGCGCTTACCGTCGCTGCGCGGAACGCTCTGGATGGCGTTGTAGACGCCCAGCGTACCCGGCCCACCGTGGATCGGCGTCTGTTGGCCGCCGCTGCTGACCACCTGGATATCACCCCAGCGACTGTTCGGCTTGAGGCCTGACGCCTTGACCTGTTCTACCGAAGCCAGCATCGCGGCCCGTAGTGCCTGCGCCACTTGCGGGTGATCAACCGCCAGGCCGCGCGGGGTATGTTGCGGATCCAGCGGATCGAAGGCGACACGCCATACGTCCGGCACTGACTCCAATGCCTCCATGACATTCTGGAAATGCACAAAACCCAGACCGCTGTTCAGGTTGGCCTTGCGGTCCCAGGCCTTGAGGCTGGCGCACAGTGGCGCGAGAGTTTTGGCATCGGCACCGAGATCCGCTGCGCAGAATTGCACCAAGTCCGGCATCACTTGAGTCGCCTGATACACCTGATCGTCCATGACCATGTGCTGCAAGTCCGCCACCGCGATCTTGCCCGCCTGACTCAGCGCACTCAAACGGTCCAGGGCAAAGCGTGAACGCAGGCCCAATGGCTGGCTGTCCTGGCTGATCAGCGGCGAATACCCCGTCAGCGCTTGCGCCGGGTTGGCCATCCAGGCCGAATCGTTGGAATGCTGGACGAAATCCTTGCGCAGCAATTGCGGCAACTTGTTCGCTGCAAAGATGCCCTGCTGTGGCGCCTGCGGGTCGATGTCCCAGGCGCAGGCGCTGTTGGTACCGTCAAGAATGATCATCTGCAGGCCGAACCGCGGATCGCTGCATTGCGCCAGCTTGTCGACGCTGACGTTGGGCACTACCGAAAGGTTCATGTACAACGTCTGACCCTGATCGTCCGCCGCCAGGGTGTTGACCCACGGAATGCCCTGGATCTTGTGCACCGAGGCCTGGAAATCCTTGAGGCTTTCGGCGCGGTTCATGGCGTACCACTGCTGCAGGACGCGGTCGTTATCCAGATTGGCGTCGCGCAGGCTGAAGGCGTACTGATGATCCCAATCCAGTTTGCCCGGCCATTGCACCACCGGACCGAACTTCGAGCTGTAAATCACACGGGAAATCGCCTGGACCTGCCCGTCCGCCTGCCGGATGTTGACGGTCACGGTCTGCTTGTCCAGCGGCAAGGACTGGCCATCGAGCAGGTAACGGGTCGAGTCCTTGGGGTCGAGTTGCAGGCGATACAGCGTGAAATGCCTGGACGAATCCACGGTGTGGGTCCAGGCCAGGTGTTGATTGAAACCGATGTTGATCAATGGCAGGCCGGGCAACGCCGCCCCCATCACGTCCAGTTTGCCGGGAATGGTCAGGTGCATCTGGTAAAAACGCATGCCGCCCACCCACGGGAAGTGCGGATTGGCCAGCAACATGCCGCGTCCGTTGAAAGAACGCTCGCTGCCGATCGCGACTGCGTTACTGCCGCGGTCCAGGGCAAAGCGCTGCATTCGCGTGGCGGCCACCTGGAACGCTGCCTGCGCGCTCGACGCCTGGGTCACGGCGTTCGGTGGCGTGGCACCGGCCAGGGCTTCGGCAAACTGGCCGACGCCACCTTCGACCAACAGGCGCCGGGTCAGCTTGACCACATCCATTGCCGTGATGTCCCGGACCCAATCGCCCTGACACTGCGGCGGTAAACCCTGGGCGCGACGTTCGCTCAAGGAACGGTTGTAGCCCGCCACATAGCCTTCAACCAGCTCACGCACCTCCGGCGTCTGGGCCTGCCAGAAACCGGCGACGGCCTGCGGGGTATTCAGCCAAGTGAAAAATACATCGCTGACCAGGTTCTCACGCTCTTCGACGGTGAATTGATCCGGTCCGAAATAGCGCGAACGTTCGCCGTTCACCGTGGTGATCTCGTTGGCCAGCAGGCACAGGTTGTCCTGGGCGTAGGCATAGCCGATGCCGTAGCCGAGCCCGCGCTCGTTGTCGGCGCGGATGTGCGGCACGCCAAAACTGGTTCGGCGAATGTCGGCACCTGCTTGCGCAGGCATACCGCTCGCGCTCGCCGCAAGGCTTAGCCCAAGGCTCAACCCCAGAGTCACACCCGCCAGGCTCAACCTGGTTAACTGGCTGGAAATAATCACGCTCGCTCCTGATCGAAAATACGATGGCTACAGGTGCGCATACCCGCGCGCACTGCGCCTCCCTGTAGGGACGAAGCTCACATCAAAAATTTAAGACATTTACTGCGCACAGCGCCTGGACTAACAGGTTGATCACACGACGGCGACAAAATTTCTACATTTGAGCCTTCATGATTTCGGTTGCTCATACGTCTAGTCATGTAAGAGCGCCCACTTTTTCCTGATCAGGCTCTGAAAGGAGTTTTGCAATGTACAACTCGCAACTGCCAACGGACGGTAGCAACGCGCCAAAGGGTACTTCCATGGGAGTCGGCGTATTCGAGCCGCGTACCGATCGCCACGGCAACGAGCGGATCAGAATCCTGCTCAAAAGCTTTGGCCTGCGGACCAGTCTGATCCGCCTGAAAGTCATCGATGCCCTGCTGACGGCCGCCGAAAGCGACCGCAGCCTTGGCGTGCGTGGCGTGCACAGCCAATTGCTGGACCTGGACATTCCCCTGTCCTTTCTCAGCGTGCGTGAAGTGCTAAAGCGCTTGTGCAGCGAAGGCGTGATTGTGCTCAACCCGGACAAGAGCTACAGCCTGCACCCACAGGCTGCCGCCATTCTGCGCAACCAGTGATCCAATGATCAGGGCTTGACCTTGCGGCGCATCACGCCATTGATGACCACCACGATCACCGCCACGCCAATGGCGATGTACTGGAACATCTTCTCGCTGATGACGCCGGTGTTCTGCAACCAGGAAAGGCCAAACATGATCCCCAGTACTACCAGGGAGATCAGAATCGAGTATTTCAAACGTTGCGACTGAGTCATTGCGGGTTCCTGAATCTGAAAATGTATCCGGTTTGTATCGACGCGCATGCCAAGCGCTTACCCTGTTTCGGGAATAAGCGGCTACAAGCGGGGTCCCATGTTACAGCCGATGAAGAGTTTTAGCTTCATTGCGGCGATAACCATGAGGACTTTCAAATGTTGCGTCGAATCACACTGCTGATTCCCCTGCTGGCCATCCTGACCCTGAGCGGCTGCATTGTTTTCCCCCACGGGGGCTGGCACCACATCACTACGACAACCATGGCGGACCGGGTTATTACCAGCATCGTTAACGGCGGCTCAACCTGCTGAATCCTTGCGGTAAAAATCATTGCCCGGCTGAGCGCAAAGCTCCACCAGCCAATCGACAAACACACGCACCCGCCGGGATAACTGGCGGTGCGGCGGATACAGCGCCGTCATCGGCATGTCCGGTGGCGGCACTCCCTTCAGCACTTCACATAAACGTCCTTCTTCCAGTTGCCGTGCCACGTGGTAGTACGGCGCTTGCACCAGCCCGTATCCCGCCTCGCACGCCGCCAAGTAACCATCGGCACTGTTGACCGCCACCTGCTTGGGCAGGTCAACCTGCTGCACCTGGCCATTGACCACAAACTCCAGCCCATAACGTTTTCCGTTGCTGCTGGAGAAGTACTCGACCACCTGATGCCCGTGCAGGTCATCCAGCGTATGAGGCGTCCCGTGCCGCTGCAGATAGTCGGGGCTGGCACAGGTCACCTGATCCATCATCACCAGCGGCCGCGCCACCAGTGAATCATCCAGCGGCGAGCCACCGCGCAACACACAATCGACGCCTTCGCGAATCAGGTCTACCGGCCGGTCATTCAAGCCGATTTCCAGCTCGATCAACGGATAGCGGGCCGTAAATTGCGGCAGTGCCGGAATCACCACCAGGCGCCCTACTCCCGCCGGCATATCCACCCGCAACAGCCCCTTGGGATTGTGGCGTGCGGCGCTGAACACCGCTTCGGTCTCTTCAAGATCCGCCAGCAAACGCACGCAACGCGGGTAATAGGCTGCACCGTCGAGCGTCAGGCTGATCTGCCGGGTGGTGCGTTGCAGCAGTTGCACGCCCAGATGCGCCTCCAGTTGCTTGATCAGCATGGTCACCGAGGCCCGGGGCAATTGCAGGCTGTCGGCGGCCCTGGCAAAGCCACCGAGCTCGACGATACGGGTAAAGACGCGCATGGCGTTGAAACGGTCCATTGCTGGCTCCACCGCTGGATTGTTTAGATATTACGAATAGTGATAGCCGTTTTAGCGTGTTTATCTTGTTTCTGTCGAGGCGAACAATGGCCATTCACTTCACAGGGAGCTGATTTCATGCACACACGTCAATTGGGAAAGAACGGTCCACAGGTCTCGGCCATTGGCCTCGGCTGCATGGGGATGACGGACTTCTACACCACCGGCACGGACACCCGAGAAGCCACGGCGACCCTGCATCGCGCGCTGGAACTGGGCGTCAACCTGCTCGATACCGCCGATATGTACGGCCCGCACACCAATGAAGAGCTGATCGGCAAGGCCATTGCCGGCAAGCGCGACCAGGTGTTCCTGGCCAGCAAGTTCGGGATCGTCCGCGACCCGACCAACCCCGACGCCCGGGGCGTCAACGGTAGGCCGGAGTACATTCGCCAGTCCATCGACGGCAGCTTGAAGCGCCTCGGCGTTGACACCCTCGACCTGTATTACCAGCACCGCATCGACCCGCAGGTGGCCATCGAAGAAACCGTCGGCGCCATGGCCGAACTGGTCAGTGCCGGCAAGGTGCGTTTTCTGGGATTGAGCGAGGCTTCGGCGGCGACCCTGGAACGGGCGCACAAGGTTCACCCGATCAGTGCGCTGCAGAGTGAGTACTCGTTGTGGAGCCGTGATCAGGAAGAAAACGGTTGCCTGGCGGCCTGCCAGCGCCTAGGCGTCGCCTTTGTGCCTTACAGCCCACTGGGCCGAGGGTTTCTGACCGGCGCATTGAAAAGCCCGGATGATTTCGCGGCCGACGATTACCGCCGTTTCAGCCCGCGCTTCCAGGGCGAAAACTTCGCGAAAAACCTGCTGCTGGTGCAACAGGTACAAGCGCTGGCGGCAGAAAAAGGCGTGACGGCGGGTCAACTGGCGCTAGCGTGGGTGCTGGCCCAGGGTGACTACGTGATTCCGATTCCAGGCACCAAGCAACGTAAATACCTGGAAGAAAACGTGGCCGCTGTGGATGTGACGCTGAACGCCGAAGAACTGCAGGCGCTGGAGGCAATCTTTCCGGCGAATGCCACTGCGGGTCTGCGTTATCCGGAAGAAGTCATGAAACTGCTCGACCGCTAAGTTGTGCCGGCCCGCTCCGACCATGGAACGGGCCGCTCCACCTCGCGCTCTCTATGCCTTTTGTACGCTTCGCCTGGTTTGTTTGTATCAGCCCCCATACCCCTCGGTTATAGGCAACCTGACGATTTTGTAATGTGCCCCTCATCTGCCTGACAGCATTGATCTACCATCATCGAACAGCAGATCCTTGTAGCAATTCGAAACACTCCTTGAATGCCTGACCGGAAAAAATGGTCAGAATGCGTTTTTTTTGCCCGTTAGCCGAGACGAATCCCATGCGAAACCCTCTGCGTCTGATCGCCCTGAGCACCCTGTTCATGTCCTGCTTGGCCCAGGCCGCCGATCTCATTCCGATCGAGGTTCATCGCGACGCCAATTGTGGCTGCTGCAAAAAGTGGATCAGCCATCTGGAGGCCAATGGTTTCAAAGTCGAAGACCACGTCGAAGCCAACATGAGTGAGTTCAAGCAACAGCACGGCGTGCCGCCGCGCCTGGCTTCGTGCCACACCGCACTGATCAACGGCAAATTCGTCGAAGGCCATGTCCCGGCCGACCAGGTCCTGGCCCTGAGCAAACGCGACGATCTGTTGGGTGTCGCGGCCCCTGGCATGCCCATGGGGTCGCCCGGCATGGAAATGGACGGCATGAGCGATGCCTATCAGGTCATCGGCCTGAAAAAGGATGGCAGTGACTTGGTGGTTGCGGACTACCCTGCCCATTGATTTGGGGTGCGTACTTTGGGTTGTTTTTCGCGGCATTCGGTGCCGCCTCGCTGTTGCCGTTGCAATCCGAAGCGGTGCTGGTGGGCCTGTTGCTCAGCGATCGGTACTGGCTCTGGGCACTGCTGGCAGTGGCAACGTTCGGCAATGTTCTGGGGTCGCTGCTTAACTGGTGGCTGGGACGCGGAATCGAGCGGTTCCGCGACCGGCGTTGGTTTCCGGTGAGCCCCCGGCACCTGGAAAAAGCCCGCCTGCATTATCAACGCTATGGCCACTGGTCGTTGCTGCTCAGTTGGCTGCCGGTAATCGGTGATCCGCTGACGCTGGTCGCCGGAGTCATGCGCGAGCCGCTGGGGCGCTTCCTGCTGATCGTCACTTTGGCCAAAGGCGCCCGCTACGGCGTGCTGGCCTTGGCGACACTGGGCTGGATGGGTTGAACCTTCAAGGGCGACGATTGCCTGTGTTTAATGCCGCCCTAATCGAACCGATCCAGCATGGGCGGATTTTCCATGGAGTTGCCCCATGCCGCGCCCCTTCTCTTACTGGTTATCCGGCCTTTTGCTGACCGCCGCCCTGCCCGCCATCGCCCACGCCGAAGTACCGGAATATGGCCCGCAACTCCAGGGTTTCGACTATCCATACACCCTCAAGCACTTCGCCTTCGAATCCCAGGGCCAATCCCTGGAAATGGGTTACATGGACGTTGCCGCCCACGGCAAGGCCAATGGCCGCAGCGTGGTGCTGATGCACGGCAAGAATTTCTGCGGCGCCACTTGGGACACCTCGATCAAAGCCCTCAGCGACGCCGGCTATCGGGTCATCGCCCCGGACCAGATCGGCTTCTGCACCTCCAGCAAACCGGCGCACTATCAGTACAGCTTCCAGCAACTGGCGACGAACACCCAGCAATTGCTCAAGGCGCTGGGCATCCAGAAAGCCACCCTGCTGGGGCATTCCACCGGCGGCATGCTTGCCACCCGCTATGCCTTGCAATACCCCGAACAAGTTGAGCAACTGGCGCTGGTCAACCCCATCGGCCTGGAAGACTGGAAAGCCCTCGGCGTGCCTTATCGCACCGTTGACCAATGGTACGAGCGCGAACTCAAACTCAGCGCCGACGGGATCCGCACTTACGAGCGCAACACCTATTACGGCGGCCGCTGGAAGCCGGAATTCGATCGCTGGGTCGACATGCTCGCCGGCCTGAACAAAGGACCGGGGCATACGCAAGTCGCGTGGAACTCAGCGCTGATCTACGACATGATCTTCACCCAACCGGTGTACTACGAGTTCCAGAACCTGAAGATGCCGACCCTGCTGTTGATCGGTACGTCCGACACCACCGCCATCGGCAGTGACATCGCCTCCCCCGAGGTCAAAGCGAAGATCGGGCACTATGACGTCCTCGGCAAGCAAGTGGCCAGGCTGATTCCCCAGTCCACGCTGGTCGAATTCCCGGGTATGGGCCACGCACCACAGATGGAAGAGCCGGCACAATTCCACCAGGCCCTGCTCGCCTGGCTGAACAAAACCAACCCCGTGCGTTGAAGAGGAAAGGCTGATGCCTGTACAGATTGCAGTGCTTGATGATTGGCAGGATGTGGCGCGGGATGTGGTGGACTGGTCGGCGCTGGACAGCGTCGGCCAGGTGAGCTTTCTCCACGACTACCCCGCCGACAACCAAGCCCTGGCCGAGCGCCTGGCCGGGTTTGAGGTGATTTGCGTGATGCGTGAGCGCACCCGCTTCGATGAAGACCTGCTGCGCCACCTGCCTAAACTCAAGCTGCTGGTGACTGGCGGCATGCGCAATGCGGCCCTGGACCTGAAAACCGCTGCGGCGCTGGGCATTCAGGTTAGCGGTACCGACAGCTACAAACACGCCGCACCGGAACTGACCTGGGCGCTGATCATGGCGGCAACTCGCAATCTGGTGGCCGAAGCCAACGCCCTGCGTGCCGGCCAATGGCAACAAGGCCTGGGCGGCGACCTGCACGGCAAGACATTGGCGATCCTCGGCCTTGGCAGCATCGGCCAACGCGTCGCACAGTTCGGTCAGGTGTTCGGCATGCGCGTCATCGCCTGGAGTGAAAACCTCACCGCTGAACGTGCGGCGCAGGCCGGTGTGACCCGTGTCAGCAAGCAGGAGCTGTTCGAACAGGCCGACGTGCTGTCGGTGCACCTGGTGCTCAGCGAGCGCAGTCGGGGCCTGGTGGACGCACAAGCCCTGGGCTGGATGAAGCCCACGGCGCTGCTGGTGAACACCGCTCGCGGGCCGATTGTCGATGAAGCAGCACTGATCAAGGCGCTACAGAAACAGCGGCTGGCCGGCGCCGCACTGGACGTCTTCGAGCATGAACCGCTGCCCGCCCACCATCCGTTCAGGACCCTGGACAACGTGCTGGCGACGCCCCATGTCGGGTACGTAAGCCAACAGAACTACCAACTGTTTTTCTCGCAAATGATCGAGGATATCCAGGCCTGGGCGGCAGGGGCTCCGATCCGTTTGCTGGCTTGATACTCCCACAACGAATAATTGTTCATGCTGCGGTGTTCACATCACATCGACCTTGCACTGCGTCTGACGGGGCGCAATATGATCTCAAACGCATCAATCGATGGAGCAAAGCCCATGAATATTCGTTTTGCAGTTCTGATGACCCCGCTGTTGCTGACCGTTGCGCTATCCGGCTCCCTCGCCCTGGCCAACGGCGGTGGCGGCGGCGATGACGAAATGCCCACCAGGCCCAACTGCCCGAAAGGCCAGGTGTTCGATAGCAAATCACAGCGTTGCGTCCGGCAGACCAGCAACCTGGTGCCTGACGAAGACCGCACCAACTATGCGTATCAACTGGCCAAGGACGGGCGTTATGAAGAAGCCCTGGCGCTGCTAGACACGCTGAAACAGCCAAATACCGCAAAAGCGCTGAACTATCGCGGCTACGCCACGCGTAAACTAGGGCGCACCGACGAAGGCATCGGTTATTACCTGCAATCGGTGAAACTCGACCCGCAGTACGCGCAGGTCCGCGAATACCTCGGCGAGGCCTATGTGATCAAAGGCCGGCTGGATCTCGCGCAGGAGCAATTGCAGCAGATCAAATCCATCTGCGGCAACACCCAGTGCGAGGAGTACCAGGACCTGGCCGAAGCCATCAACGGTTCATCGAAAACCTGACAACCCGAGTGGACGGAGGTCGCCATCGCCAGCGATCAGGCAATACGCATGGAACTGAACCAGCATCTGGCGCGTTTATGGCGCTACGGCCTGCTGTTGTCCCGACAACGGCATATCGCCGATGACCTGGTGCAGGCCACCTGCGTGCGGGCGCTGGAGCGGGCCGGGCAATTCGTGCCGGGGACGCGCATGGACCGCTGGCTGTTGAGCATTCTGCATTCGATCTGGCTCAACGAAATCCGCGCCCAGCGAGTGCGTCAGGGTCAAGGCCAGGTGGATGCCGATCAGGCCTTGTCGTTCGATGGTGAATCCGTGGCCCAGACCCATGTGTTGGCGGCACAGGTCATCCGCCGCGTCGATGCGTTGCCCGAGGCCCAGCGCGAAACGGTGTTTCTCGCCTATGTCGAAGGGCTGTCCTATCGCGAAGTCGCCGATGTGCTGCAAGTGCCCATCGGCACGGTCATGAGTCGCCTGGCCGCCGCCCGGGCGAAACTGGCCGAGTATCCACCGTTGCACACAGTGCCCCACCCTTACCGAGGAGAACATTGATGAACGCGAAACCCTCGGACGAACAACTGGTGGCTTACCTCGACAACCAACTCGATGCCGAGCAGCGCTCGCGCATCGACGCGGCCATCATCGCCGACCCGATGCTTGGCCTGCGCCTGCAATGGCTGGATCGCAGTAGCCTGCCGTTCAAGGACGCCTACGATGAACTGGCCCGGCAGGCGCCGGTGGATCGTCTGCAAGCCATGCTCGCCACACTACCCTCGCCCGTCCGCCCTGCGCTCAGTCGGCGCTGGTTCCTTGCCGCCGCGGCCGGCCTCTTGGCCGGTGGCGTGCTGGCGGACCGTTTGTTTCTCGGCTGGCAAGCGAGCCGGCAGACACACAACTGGCGCGGCCTGGTGGCCGATTACATGGCGCTCTACGTGCCGGAAACCCTGGATCACTTGCCCGCTGATGAAGCCACCCAGCGGGCTCAACTGCGGACCATCGATGCGCGCCTGGGCCTTGACCTCGCACCGGCCAAACTGAGCCTGCCCCGAGCCGAGTTCAAGCGTGCGCAAATCCTCGAGTACGACGGCGCGCCCATCGCCCAGATCACTTACCTCGATCCGGCGCACGGCCCCATGGCGCTGTGCGTTACCCGCTCCAACAGTGGCAGCCGGCATTTGGCCCGGGAGCAACGGCGCGAACTGAACATCGTGTATTGGGCTGACATGGAACACGCCTGGATGCTGATCGGGCATCAGTCGATGTCGGATCTGGAGGAGATGGCCACGCTGTTGCGGGGTCGGCTGAGCGTTTGATAGCGCACCACTGGCTTGCGGGGTCAAAGCCCCTGCAAGCCATCATGTGACCCAGTTATCGACGCCCGACTTCACAAGGTCCTGAACTTTCAGCGACGTTCCATCCAGCCCCTGCGTCAGCGTGTATCTCACCGCATCGCCAACCATAAAACAGGCGCTGCCTTCTGCGGTCTTGTTGGGGCCGATCCTTATTGCCAAAGTGCAACGGCCGCCCTCAGGCATGACCATCGCAAATGTCGTCGACACGCTTTCGACCTTAACGTCCCTGATTGCACTGATTGTCCCCTGCCCGCTGGTTCTAGTTATTGGCGCGCTCATCCTTCCCTCCAGCCTTGCCGCCTTGTATTGACTGCACAGGCCAATGAAACGCGTAAGCGTAGCGTCTTGCTACTGTCAAACCTGACAGATGATATGGCCGTTTGTCGAAATCAAACCGGCAAAGGCAACCACAACCGAAACCGCGCCCCGCCCAACGGCGAGGCTTCCACCGTCAGCGTGCCGCCCTGGGCCTCCAGTGCACGGCGGCTGATTGCCAACCCCAGGCCGAAGCCGCCCGTGGCGCGGTCGCGACTGCGATCGAGGCGGTAGAAGGGTTCAAAGATCCGCTCGCGCTCGTCATCGGGAATGCCGATGCCATCGTCGTCGACCCAGATTTCACAGCCGCTGGCATCCACCTGCACACCGATTTGAATACGCTTTTCGCAGTAGCGCATGGCGTTGCGCAGCAGGTTTTGCAGGGCGCGGGCAGTCAGGCGTGGGTCCAGGCTGAAGCGTTCAAGCTGCCCATGGAGCAGCACGTCGATGACGATTTCCGGGGACTCCATTTCTTCATCGATGCTGCCAAGAATGCTGTCGATGAATTCATCCAGCGACACCTCGACCTGTTCCGGTAGCCGCGCCGGGTTTTGCAGGCGACTGTAGGACAGCAGCTCCAGCACCAACTCATCGAGTTCACGAATGTGCGCCACCAGGCTTTGCAGACGCTCGCGACTGGCTGCCGGCAAGTCGTCCGAGAGGGCCAGCGCCAGGCCGAAATCCAGGCGCGTCAGTGGCGTGCGCAACTCGTGGGACACGGCATTGAGCAAATCGCGCTGCTGGTTGAGCAGGTTCTCGATGTCGCCGGCCATGGTATCGAACACACTGGCCAGGCTGCCGATGTTGGAACTCGGGGAAATTTGCGTGCGCTCGCCCAGGTGGCCCTTGCCAAAGCGTTCGGCCGCGCCTTTGAGGCGTTCCAGGTCACGCCAGTGCGGGCGCAGCCACAACAACAGGCACGCGAGCATGGTGGCGCCGATCAGTACATTGATGCTCCAGTACAACAGATTGACGTCCAGCGGGTCCGGAGGTACCACCATTTGCACCACGGTGTGCTCGTTCAGCGGCGCGACCGCCAGCGTGCGCCAGCCCCAGTCGCCCACGCGCACGACGTTCTCGCCGCGCTGCAAGCGCTGCTGCTCATCGGGCGTCAGGCTGATGTCGTCATTGCTGCTGAGCACGATGTGCAGCGGATTGAAGTCCTTGTCCATCTCCGCGGCCAGGGCCGGCCACTGCGCGGCTGGGACCCCGTGAAACTGTTTGACGATCAGCGTTTGCAGCCCACGGGAATAATCGAGGTTATAGGTGACAAAGCGCTCTTGGAACGCCTTGACCACCAGATCCGGCACCAGGTAAATCGCGGCGCTGAATGAAACGATGGTCACCAGATACAGACGAAAGAGGATTCTGAACATCGGCTCAGCATTCCCACTCGGAACGACTGAACAGGTAGCCCTTGCCCCACACGGTCTTGATCTTGCGCGCCTCACCGGCGTGGTCGTCGAACTTGCGCCGCAACTTGGAAATCGCCACGTCCACCGAACGGTCGGTGCCATTGAATTCGATGCCGCGCAGACGTTGCAGGATCTGGTCGCGGCTCAACACTTCACCGGCATGCCGGGCCAGCACCACCAGCAGGTTGTACTCACCGCTGGACAATTCCACCAGTTGCTCGCGCCAGGTGACGGTGCGTTCGGACAGGTCGATGCACAGGTTGCCCATCAGAATGCGGTCATTGGCGGTCTGCGGCTCGCTAAGGCTGCTGCGGCGCAACAGAGTCCGCACCCGGGCCAACAGCACCCGTGGCTCACAGGGTTTGGTCACGTAGTCGTCGGCACCCATTTCCAGGCCCAGCACTTGATCATGACTGTCATCTCGGGCGGTGAGCATCAGGATCGGCAAGGTCGCCGAATCGGCGCGCAGCAGCCGACAGACCTGCAACCCGTCGAGGCCGGGCAGCATCAGGTCGAGGATCACCAGGTCCGGCGGATTGAGCCGCGCACGTTCGCGCACATGGTCACCGCGACTGATCACGCTGACGGAATAACCGTTGCGTTCCAGGTAGCTGGCAATCAGTTCGGCGAGGGCGGTGTCGTCTTCGACCAGGAGAATGTTGGGCATGGGGTGTTTCCAGAAAGTGCTGTGGTGACCGTTAGATGGCTATCGCCGGCAAGCCGGCTCCTACAGGATTCAATTCGGGGGCAGGACTGTAGGAGCTGGCTTGCCGGCGATTGAGCGCGAAGCGGTCACCAAGGATATACGCCCCTGCCCGCACGTGAGTAAAACCCTTACACAATTTCACACAGCACCAACAAAGCTTCACCGCTACCCTCGCCGGCGCCCAGTAGGATGCTGGGAGTCATTATTGGGGTATTACATGTCGAAGAATCTGCTTGCCAGGCTCAGTCTGATTGCTCTGGCGTTGACACTGGCTGCGTGCGACAAGTCCACAAATGCCGAGGAACAGGCGCCGCTGGCCACGGTGCGCGTCGAAACCATCGAAGCGCGGCCACTGACCATCAGCAGCGAACTGAGCGGGCGAATTGCCGCGCCGCGCATGGCCGAAGTGCGTGCCCGCGTGGCCGGCGTGGTCTTGCAGCGGACCTTCCGTGAAGGCAGTGATGTGAAACAGGGCGATGTCTTGTTCCGCATCGATCCGGCACCCTTCAAGGCGGACCTGGACAGCGCCGAAGCGGCGTTGCGCAAGGCCGAGGCCAACGCGTTCCAGGCCAAATTGCAGGAACAGCGTTACGCCCAGTTGATCGACGACAAGGCCATCAGCGGCCAGGACTACGACAACGCCAGGGCCAACGCCCGACAGACCGCCGCCGATGTCGCCGCCAATAAAGCCGCCGTTGAACGGGCGAAACTGAACCTCGGCTACGCCACCGTCACCGCGCCGATTTCCGGTCGTATCGGCCGGGCGCTGGTCACTGAAGGCGCATTGGTGGGGCAGAACGAAACCACGCCCCTGGCGCTGATTCAGCAACTGAACCCGATCCACGCCGACCTGACCCAGTCCACCCGCGAACTCAACGAACTGCGCCGGGCCTTTCGTTCCGGCCAGTTGCAGCAGGTCGGCCAGGGTCAGGCCAAGGCCACGCTGATTCAGGATGACGGCAGCCTCTATCCCCTGCCGGGCAAACTGCTGTTCAGCGACATCACGGTCGACCCGGGCACCGGCCAGATCATCCTGCGCAGCGAGTTCCCCAACCCCGACCTCGACCTGCTGCCCGGCAGTTTCGTGCGCGTACGCCTGGAACAGGCGGTCAACCAGCAGGGCATCAGCGTGCCGCAACGGGCTATCCAGCGCGACAGCGCCGGCATCGCCCAGGTACTGCTGCTCGACTCTGAGCAGCGGGTCGGCCAGCAGCCGGTCGAGCTCGGCGCCGTGCAGAACGATCGCTGGATCGTCACCGGCGGCCTGAAAGCAGGCGACCGCATCGTCATCGAAGGCCTGCAACACGCCCGCCCCGGCGAGAAAGTGCAGATCGACGACACCCCTCTTCCACTCGCCCAGGTGACTGGTCAGTAAGCAGGACGCTTTTTTATGCCGCAGTTCTTTATCGACCGCCCGGTGTTCGCCTGGGTGGTTGCCCTGTTCATCCTGCTTGCTGGTGCGCTGGCCATTCCGCAACTGCCGGTGGCGCAATACCCTGACGTGGCGCCGCCACAGATCGAAATCTACGCTGTGTACCCGGGCGCTTCGGCGCAAACCGTGGACGAAAGCGTGGTCAGCCTGATCGAGGAAGAACTCAACGGCGCCGATCACCTGTTGTATTTCGAATCCCAGAGCAGCCTCGGCAGCGCTTCCATCAAGGCTACCTTCCAGCCGGGCACCAACCCGGAGCTGGCCCAGGTGGACGTGCAGAACCGCCTGAAAGCCGTGGAGTCACGGTTGCCGCAAGCAGTGATCCAGCAAGGTTTGCAGGTGGAGAAAGTCTCCTCCGGTTTCCTGCTGCTGATCACCCTGACCTCCAGCGACGGCAAACTCGACGACGTAGCGCTCAGTGATTACCTGGCGCGCAACGTGATGAACGAGATCAAGCGTCTGGACGGCGTCGGCAAGGCGCAGTTGTACGGCGCCGAACGGGCGATGCGGATCTGGATCGACCCGCGGAAGCTGCTCGCGTTCAACCTGACGCCGGCGGACGTCAATACCGCCATCGTCGCGCAAAACGCCCAGGTGTCGGCCGGCAGCATTGGCGATCTGCCAACCCGCACCACCCAGGAAATCACCGCGACCATTCTGGTCAAGGGTCAGTTGTCGACGCCTGAAGAGTTTGCCGACATCGTCCTCAAGGCCAACCCGGACGGCTCGACCGTACGCATCAGCGATGTGGCGCGGGTCGAAATCGGTAGCCAGGAATATCAGTTTTCCACGCGCCTGAACGGCAAACCGTCCACCGCCGTCGCCGTGCAGTTGTCACCCGGTGCCAACGCCCTGAACACCGCGACCCTGGTGCGGGCGAAGATGGATGAACTCAAGCGCTACTTCCCGGCGAACGTCGAGTACTCGATTCCGTACGACACCTCGCCCTTCGTCAAGGTCTCGATCACCAAGGTGGTCTACACCCTCGGCGAGGCGATGCTGCTGGTGTTCGCGGTGATGTTCCTGTTCCTGCAAAACATCCGCTACACGCTGATTCCAACCCTGGTGGTGCCGGTGGCGTTGATGGGCACCTTTGCGACGATGCTCGCACTCGGGTTTTCGATCAACGTGCTGACCATGTTCGGCATGGTGCTGGCCATCGGCATTCTGGTAGACGACGCCATCGTGGTGGTGGAGAACGTCGAGCGGATCATGGCCACCGAGGGCTTGTCGCCCAGGGACGCCACGCGCAAGGCCATGCAGCAGATCACCGGGGCCATCATCGGCATCACCCTGGTGCTGGTCGCGGTGTTCATTCCGATGGCGTTCATGCAGGGCTCAGTCGGGGTGATCTACCAGCAGTTCTCGCTGTCGATGGCCACCTCGATCCTGTTCTCGGCCTTCCTCGCCCTGACCTTGACACCGGCCCTGTGCGCGACGTTGCTCAAGCCGATCGCAAAAGGCGAGCACCACGAAAAGACCGGGTTCTTCGGCTGGTTCAACCGTCGCTTCGAGAAATTGACCGAGCGCTATCAGGGTTGGGTGGCCTACGCGTTGAAACGCACTGGCCGCTTCCTGCTGATCTACGGCGTACTGCTGATCGGTCTGGGCCTGGCCTTCAGTCGCTTGCCCTCCTCGTTTTTGCCGGTGGAAGACCAGGGCTACACCATCACCGACATTCAGTTGCCACCCGGTGCGAGCAAGAACCGCACGGTGCAGGTGGCGGAGCAGGTTGAAGCGCACAACGCCGGGGAACCGGGCATCCGCGACAGCGTGGTGATCCTCGGTTTCAGCTTCTCCGGCAGTGGGCAGAATGCGGCGCTGGCGTTCAGCACGCTCAAGGACTGGTCCGAGCGCGGCAGCGACGACTCGGCGGCTTCGATTGCCGACCGGGCCAACGTCGCCCTCAGCCAGATCAAGGACGCGGTGACGTTCGCCGTACTGCCGCCGCCCGTGGATGGTCTGGGTACGTCCAGCGGATTCGAGTTCCGTCTGCAGGATCGCGGCGGCCTCGGCCATGAGAAGTTGATGGAGGCCCGCACCGGGTTACTCGCGGCGGCGGTAAAAAGCCCGATCCTGATGAACGTGCGCGAAAGCGCCCTGGCCGAGGCACCGCAGGTTCAACTGGTGGTCGACCGCAAGCAGGCCAACGCACTGGGCGTGTCCTTTGCCGACGTCGGCAACGTGCTGTCCACGGCCGTGGGTTCGGCCTACATCAACGACTTCCCCAATCAGGGGCGGATGCAGCGCGTCGTGGTCCAGGCCGAGGGCGATCAGCGCAGCCAGGTGGAAGACCTGCTGAAGATTCACGTGCGCAACACCCACGGAAAAATGGTGCCCTTGTCGGCCTTCGTGCAGGCCAAATGGACACAGGGCCCGGCGCAGTTGACCCGCTACAACGGCTACCCGGCGATCAGCATTTCCGGAGAGCCGACGCCGGGCCACAGCACCGGGGAGGCCATGGCCGAGATCGAGCGGTTGGTGGCACAAGGCCCGGCGGGCCTGGGCCAGGAATGGACCGGGTTGTCGTTGCAGGAGCGCTTGTCTGGCAGCCAGGCACCGATCCTGCTGGGGCTGTCGCTGTTGATCGTGTTCCTGTGCCTGGCGGCGTTGTACGAGAGCTGGTCGATCCCGACCTCGGTGCTGCTGGTCGTGCCGTTGGGTGTGCTCGGCGCGGTGTTGGCCGTGACCTTGCGCGGGATGCCCAACGACGTGTTCTTCAAGGTCGGGCTGATCACCATCATCGGCCTGTCGGCGAAGAACGCGATCCTGATCATCGAGTTCGCCAAGAGCCTCTACGACGACGGCCACGACCTGATCGACGCGACCCTGCAAGCCGCGCGCTTGCGGTTGCGGCCGATTGTCATGACCTCCCTGGCGTTCATCCTTGGCGTGGTGCCATTGGCGATCGCGACCGGCGCCAGTTCGGCGAGCCAGCAGGCCATCGGTACCGGGGTGATCGGCGGGATGATCACGGCGACTTTGGCTGTGGTGTTCGTGCCAGTGTTTTTTGTGGTGGTGATGAAACTGGTGCGCAGGCGCCACAAAGCGCACTAACCAACACCACAAAACCCTGTGGGAGCGGGCTTGCCCGCGATGAGGCCATCACATTCAACAACTATGTGACTGACAGTCCGCCATCGCGGGCAAGCCCGCTCCCACTGGAGTCTCGTTGGTGTCGGGATTCTGGTCACATCGTACGACCCTGGACTAAGGTAATTGCACAGCCCCAACCCATCGAGCCTCCATGATTTTCCTCGCACGCACCCACCCTCGCCTGACCGCCGCCATCCTGCTGGGCATCGCGGTGGGGTTTCTGGTTCCGGCCGATTCGCCAATCAGCAAGATCCTCATCGGCTGGAATTCCGGTGTCTGGATCTACCTGCTGCTGATGCTCTGGCTGACCGTGCGTTCGAAAGCGACCGATGTGAAACGCATTGCCGAAATCGAAGACGAAAATGCCGGGCTGGTGCTCGCGCTGGTGTGCATTGCGGCACTGGCCAGCCTGGCAACCATCACCTTCGAACTGGCCGGCAGCAAAGGCCTGGAAACCACGAGCAAGCTGCTGCACTACGGCTTCACCGCGCTGACCGTCATCGGTTCATGGCTGCTGATCGGGGTGATTTTCAGTGTGCATTACGCCCGCCTGTATTACCTCTGGGACGGCAAGGAGCCGGCGCTGCGTTTTGCCGAAGGGCTGACGACCCCCGACTACTGGGACTTCCTGTACTTCTCGTTCACCATCGGCGTGGCGGTGCAAACCTCGGATGTCGGCGTCGCCACCCAAGGCATGCGCAAGATCGTGCTCGCGCAGTCGTTGATCGGTTTTGTGTTCAACACCGCCATTCTCGGGTTCTCGATCAACATCGCCGCGGGCCTGTTCGGCTGATGACTGCACAAACGTTCTAGGCATGGCCCTCGGTCCGCAGGTTAAATAGCCCGGTAAACCGTTTCGCAGGTGCCCCATGACTTCTCACAACTGGATCGACCTGACCCAGGACGCCGACACCGGCATCGAGACCCTGCGCGCGCATTTCGAAGGCCATGCCTACGACCCGCACTGGCACGACAGCTATCTGGTAGGTGTCACCGAGCAAGGCGTTCAGCAATTCAATTGCCGGCGGGCCAGGCACCAGAGCACGCCGGGCAAGGTTTTTCTGCTCGAACCCGGTGACATCCATGACGGCGAAGCGCCGACCGCCGACGGTTTCACCTACCGCATGCTGTACCTCGACCCGCAGTGGCTTCAACGCGAACTCGGCGCCGTGTTCGATCATGCCCCCGACAACAGCCAACTGAGCTTCGCCGCCACCCTGGCCAGCGATGCGCGCCTGGCACAGGCCACCAGCCTGGCATTTGAAACCCTGCATCGCGGCGAACTGAAGATCGTCCGCCAGACCGCACTCGACGGTTTGCTCGAACGCCTGACCAGCCACTTGCACTGGCGCACCCGCGATGGCCAGGACCCGCGTCTGCCGCGAGTGGCACAGAAGGCCCGGGAATACCTGCATGCCAACGCGCAATACGACATCGGTCTAGACCAACTGGCCGCCGTCACAGGCGTCGATCGCTTCCGCCTGACCCGCGCGTTCAAAGCCGCTTACGGCATGGCGCCCCACGCGTATCTGGTGCAATTGCGCCTGGCCACCGCCCGCCGACTGCTGGCCCGTGGCGAACAACCGGCCACGGTGGCGATGCAGTTGGGGTTTGCCGACCAGAGTCATCTGGGACGCTGGTTCATGCGCGCCTACGGCCTGACACCGGCGCTGTACCGCAAACGCTGCTCAAATCTTCCAGACAGGCAGACCCGTGGATTGTGAAGATCGACTTCACTGATCTTCACTGGAGTTAGCCCACAATGTTCGCCTCTTTCCCGACGTTACTGCCGTTCTTGCTGTTTGCCTTTGTGGCTTCGATCACCCCCGGTCCGACCAACATTCTGGTGCTCAGCAACAGTGCCCGATATGGCTTGGGCGCTGCCATGCCGATCATCTTCGGCGCCTGCGCCAGTGCCGCGACACTTGTACTGCTGGTGGGTACTGGCGTTGGTTCGTCACTGACGACGTGGCCTGCATTGCAAAGCGTCATGCAGTGGGTCGGGGTCGCGTGGCTGAGTTATCTGGCCTGGCAGATTTTCCGCGCCCCGCCTGAAGCCATCAGCATGCAAAAAAACCAGGATCGACTGGGTTGGGTGGGTGCCGCCAGTCTGCAATGGATCAACCCGAAAACCTGGATGATGGCGCTGGCGGTGGTCAGTGTTTTCGCCGGAGCTGGCGAAGACCGGTTCGTGCACGTGATGAACCTGTCCTTGGTGTTTTTCCTGATTTCCTTGCCCTGCCTGGGTGTTTGGGCGCTGCTCGGTGCCGGTTCAAGCCGCTGGTTGCGTTCACCCTCTGCAATGCAACGCTTCAATCGCTGCATGGGCCTGTTGTTGCTGGGTTCAGCGTGGTTGAGCGTGCTGGCCTGAACCCCACTTGTCGGTCATTGTTCGACAATCAAGCATCCGGGGCTTGACGGCGAATTGGCTTTTGGTGTCTTCTGAAACCGGTTTCAGTACTATCTCACGAAGCACTCGACCTTATAAATCCAATAAGAAGGTTTCAGACCGTGAATGATTTCTCCGCCGCCCAGCGCAGCCGCGTGACCATGCTCGACGTGGCCGAACACGCCAAGGTCTCCAAGGCCAGCGTTTCGCGGTTCATTGGCGAAGATCGTGCCCTGCTCTCCGATGCCATCGCCCAGCGCATCGAACAGGCAATCGCCGAACTCGGTTATCGCCCGAACCAGATGGCCCGCGGCCTGAAACGCGGGCGCACCCGCCTGATCGGCATGCTGGTGGCCGATATCCGCAACCCTTATTCGATTGCCGTGATGCACGGGGTGGAAACTGCCTGCCGTCAGCACGGCTATAGCCTGGTGGTGTGCAACACCGACCGCGACGACGAGCAAGAGCGCCAGCACCTGGCCCTGCTGCGCTCGTACAACATCGAAGGCCTGATCGTGAACACCCTCGGTCATCACCGTGACGAGTTGCACGAACTGCACCGGGAAATGCCCCTGGTGCTGGTGGATCGCAAGGTCGAGCACCTTGAAAGCGATATGGTCGGGCTGGATAACCCGCAGGCCGTCGAGATGGCCCTCGCCCATCTTGAAGAGCGCGGTTATCGCGATGTGTTGTTGGTGACTGAGCCGTTTGATGGCACCAGCTCGCGGATCGAGCGGGTCAGCAGTTTCAAGGCGCAAATCGGGCAACGCCCGGCGCTTCGCGGCACGCACATCGAAACCGGCAGCGAACTGACCGCACAATTGAAATCTTTCCTCGACACACCTGGCCCCGGCCCGAAGGCGCTGTTTTGCGCGAACGGGATTGCGGCGCTCGCCAGCACCCATGCGTTGCGTGAACTCAAGTGCAGCCTGTTCGAAGACGTGGGTTTGATCGCCCTCGATGACCTGGATTGGTACCCGTTGGTGGGCACCGGTATCACCGCCCTCGCCCAGCCGACCACCGAGATGGGCGCCAGTGCGTTTGAGTGTCTGCTCAAGCGGCTGCGCGGGGATGACGGGGCGGTGCGGACGCTGGATTTTTCGGCGCGGTTAATTGTTAGAGGGTCGACTCTTGGAAATTTTCGGTGAATGTCCCGGCCTCTTCGCAGGCAAGCCCGCTCCTACGATGGCTCTGTATTCGCAAATCAACTGCAGGAACGGGCTTGCCCGCGATGGGGCCTTCAAAAACACCACAACATCGACAGCCATTTTTTTTGAACAAAAATGAAACCGGTTTCAGAGGTATAAAAACAATGAACAGACCAGCCGTTTCCATCAGCCTTTCCAGCTACGGCGCCGACCTTGTGCGTCAACGCGGCCAAGGCAGCTTCGTCGGGATTCTCGCCGCCGCCGGCGCCACGCGCATTGAGTGGCGCGAAGAACTGCTGACCATTGAGGACCCCGCTCAACTGGCCGATGCCACTCAGGCAGAAGGTCTTGAGAGCGTGTATTCGTCGCCAATGGAGTTATGGCTGGCCGGGCAATCCAGGCCCAACCCCGAACTGATCACTGCCCTGCAACGCGCCCGGGCGTTCGGCGCCAAATGGCTGAAGGTGTCGCTGGGCTACTTCACCGAAAACAGCGATCTGCAAACCCTCGCCCGCGTGCTGGGCGAAAGCACCGTGCAGTTGCTGGTGGAAAACGACCAGACCCTGCACGGCGGCCGCATTGAACCCTTCCAGCGTTTTTTCGCGGACGTCGAGCAGCACAGGCTGCCGATCAAAATGACCTTCGATATCGGCAATTGGCACTGGCAGGACCAGTGCGCCGCCAGCGCCGCGCGGTTGCTTGGTCGCCACGTCGGTTATGTGCATTGCAAGGCGGTCACGCGTCGTGCCGACGGCAAACTGGTCGCCATCGCGCCCGCCGTCAGTGACCTGCAACAGTGGGAACAATTGCTGCGGCACATGGCCCAGGGCGTTATGCGGGCTGCGGAGTATCCGCTGCAAGGCGATGACCTGGTGCAACTGACCACCGAGCACGTCGCGGCCCTCGCCCACCTAGGCCAATCGCAGCTGGAGAGTGCTCATGTCTGAGATCGATATTCTGTCCTTTGGCGAGACCATGGCGATGTTCGTCGCCGAGCAGGCGGGTGATCTGGCCAATGTAGGCGCTTTCCACAAACGCATTGCCGGCGCTGACAGCAACGTCGCCATTGGCCTTTCCCGATTGGGCTTCAACGTGGCATGGCTGAGCCGTGTCGGTGCCGATTCGTTGGGCCGGTTCGTGGTCGACACCCTGGAAAAAGAAGGTCTGGATTGCCGCCACGTCGACATCGACGCCGCCCACCCGACTGGTTTTCAACTCAAGTCGCGCACCGACGATGGCAGCGATCCGGTGGTCGAGTACTTCCGTCGTGGTTCGGCGGCCAGTCACTTGTCGCCGCACTCGATCGTGCCCGAGTTGCTCAAGGCCCGACATCTTCACGCCACCGGCATTCCCCCGGCGCTGTCGGAGTCGGCGCGGCAGATGTCGTTCGAATTGATGACCCGCATGCGCGAGGCCGGGCGCAGCGTGTCCTTCGACCCGAACCTGCGCCCGAGCCTGTGGGCCTGCGAACGACAAATGATCACCGAGATCAACCGCCTCGCCGCCCTCGCCCATTGGGTGCTGCCGGGGTTGAGCGAAGGTCGCTTGCTCACCGGTTTTGAGGACCCGGCTGACATCGCCGCCTTCTACCTCGATCAGGGCGCCGAAGCCGTGGCGATCAAGCTTGGCCCGCACGGGGCTTACTACCGCACACATTTTGATCAAGGTTTCGTGGCTGGCGTGCCGGTGGAAACGGTGGTCGACACGGTGGGCGCCGGCGATGGTTTTGCCGTCGGCATGATCAGCGCGCTGTTGGAAAACCATAGCGTTGTCGAGGCCGTGCAACGGGCCAACTGGATTGGCAGCCGGGCGGTGCAAAGCCGGGGGGATATGGAGGGGTTGCCGACCCGCGCCGAAATGGTCAGCGAATTTGAGGCCGCCACCGCGAGCAAGCTCGCTCCCACAGAGGATTTGTGCCGGACGTGAATGTAGGAGCGGGCTTGCCCGCGATGAGGCCAGCACAGTCACTGAAGATTCAAACCGTTACCTGCTGCGACAAAAACAACAAGCTCAGGAGCACCACCATGAAAACCGCAACACTCGCCACCCGCCGCTGGTGGTACATCATGCCCATCGTGTTCATCACCTATAGCCTGGCGTATCTGGATCGCGCCAACTATGGGTTCGCCGCCGCGTCCGGCATGGCGGCGGACCTGATGATCACACCAGGGCTGTCGTCGATGCTCGGCGCGCTGTTCTTCCTCGGCTACTTTTTCTTCCAGGTCCCTGGCGCGATCTACGCGCAGAAGAACAGTGTGAAGAAGCTGATTTTCGTCAGTCTGATCCTCTGGGGCAGCCTGGCGACGTTGACCGGGATTGTCTCCAATGCCTATTGGCTGATCGTCATCCGCTTCATGCTTGGCGTGGTCGAAGCCGCAGTGATGCCGGCGATGCTGATCTACCTGTGCCACTGGTTCACCCGCGCCGAACGCTCGCGAGCCAACACCTTCCTGATCCTCGGCAACCCGGTGACCATGCTGTGGATGTCGGTGGTCTCGGGCTATCTGGTGCAGCATTACAGCTGGCGCTGGATGTTCATCATCGAAGGTTTGCCAGCGGTGTTGTGGGCATTCATCTGGTGGCGCCTGGCCGATGATCGTCCGTCACAAGCCAAGTGGCTCAACGATCAGGAAAAGCAGGATCTGGAAAGCGCACTGGCCGCCGAACAAGTCGGCATCAAGGCCGTGAAAAACTACGCCGAAGCGTTCCGCTCACCCAAAGTGATCATCCTGGCCCTGCAGTTCTTCTGCTGGAGCATTGGCGTGTACGGCTTCGTGCTGTGGCTGCCGTCGATCCTCAAGGCCGGCGCGCAGATGGACATGATCCAGGCCGGCTGGCTGTCGGCGCTGCCGTACCTGGCGGCGGTGATCGGCATGCTGCTGGTGTCCTGGGGTTCGGACAAGCTGCAAAAACGTAAACGTTTCGTCTGGCCACCCCTGCTGATTGCCTCAATTGCCTTCTACGGTTCCTACGCCTTGGGTGCCGAACACTTCTGGTGGTCCTACACCCTGCTGGTGATTGCCGGCGCCTGCATGTACGCGCCTTACGGACCGTTCTTCGCGATCATTCCAGAGATCCTTCCGGCCAACGTCGCGGGCGGCGCCATGGCGCTGATCAACAGCATGGGCGCCCTCGGTTCCTTTGGCGGCTCCTATCTGGTCGGTTACCTGAACAGCTCCACCGGCTCGCCCGGTGCCTCGTATCTGTTGATGAGTGGCGCGCTGATGTTCTCGGTGCTGCTGACGATTTTCCTCAAGCCCGGCGCCAGCGATCGGGAGCGGCCCACGGCCACGGTAACGCGCGCTGCCACGGCACATTCCTGAATTGAAGTTGAGATCTCGAAGATGAAAAAGCAGGTCGTCCTGTACAAGAAACTCTCGCCGCTGTTGATGGCTCGCCTGCACGAGCAGGCCGAAGTGACGCTGATCGAAAACCTTGATGCCGAGGGCCTGGGCAAACTGCGCGATGCCCTGCCCCGCGCTCAGGGTTTGCTGGGGGCCAGCCTGAAACTGAATGCCGAACTGCTCGATCTGGCGCCCAACCTTCAAGCCATTGCCAGCGTCTCGGTGGGTGTCGACAACTACGACATCGACTACCTGACCCAGAGGCACATCCTGCTCAGCAACACGCCGGATGTATTGACAGAAACCACTGCCGACACTGGTTTCGCGCTTATTCTGGCAACGGCCCGGCGCGTAGTGGAACTGGCAAACATGATTCGCGAAGGCAAGTGGACACGCAACATCGGCCCCACGCATTTCGGCAGCGACGTGCACGGCAAAACCCTGGGCATCATTGGCATGGGCCGCATTGGCGAGGCCCTCGCGCAGCGCGGGCATTTCGGGTTTGGCATGCCGGTGATCTATCACAGTCAGTCACCGAAACCGGCGGTAGAACAACGGTTCAATGCGCACTACCGCAGTCTGCCGGAGCTACTGCAACAAGCCGATTTCGTTTGCCTGACATTGCCGCTGACTGCTGAAACCGAAGGGCTGATCGGTGCAGAACAGTTCGCCCTGATGCGTCCAGAGACCATCTTCATCAATATTTCACGGGGCAAGGTAGTGGACGAAACAGCGCTGATCGAAGCCTTGCGTGCGGGCCAAATTCGCGCGGCGGGGCTGGATGTATTCGAACGCGAACCGTTGAATCAGGACTCACCGTTGTTGCAGTTGAACAACGTTGTGGCGACACCGCACATCGGCTCGGCTACCCATGAAACACGGGAGGCCATGGCCAGATGCGCGGTGGACAACCTGTTGGCGGCGCTGGCGGGTGAACGTCCGGTGAATCTGGTGAATGTTGGGGCGTGGAGGGGCTGAAGTATTCGGCGTCTTTCAGGCCCGGCGCGCGACCAGTAAATCCGCCGCACACAAGGCAATGCGCCGGCAGGCATCCGCCAGTTTGCCCTGGTCCACCACCAACCCGATGCGGATATGCCCCGCCGCGCTCGGGCCGAAGGCTTCACCGGCCAACACCGACACGCCATAGTCCTCCAGCAGGCGTTCGGCGAAGCGCTGGGCCGACAACCCGGTCTGGCGTACGTCGACCATCACGAACATGCCGCCATCCGGACGAATCGGCCTGAGGCCCGGACATTGGCCCAAACTTGCACACACCAGGTCACGACGCTGGCGATACTCTTCGCGCATCGAGGCCACTTCCGGCAAGTCCCGGTCCAGTGCCAACTGCGCAGCGTTCTGCACGAAATCCGGAATGCCGAACAGCATGCTCAGTGACAAATTGACCAGGTGCCCGGCCATGGGTTTGGGCCCGATCACCCAGCCAACCCGCCAACCGCTCATGGCGTGGGACTTGGACAGGCTGTTGATCGTCGCCGTCCGTTCGGCCATGCCCGGCAGGCTCGCGGGGCTGATGTGTTCGCCTTCGAACAGCAGATCGCTGTAAACCTCATCGCTGATCAGCCACAAATCGTGGCGAATGCACAGCGCCGCCAATTCCTGCCAGTTCGACAGTGACAAACTGGCGCCGGATGGATTGTTCGGACTGTTGAGCAGGATGGCGCGTGTTTTCGCCGTGATCCGTGCCGCGACATCCGCCGGATCGACGCGAAACCCGTTCTGCGGGCGCACTGGCACGGGGACCACTGTGGCCGCACACGCGCCGATCACACCTTCATAGGTCACGTACATCGGCTCGGCGACAATCACTTCATCGCCCGGATCGAGCAGGCATTGCGCCACCGAATACACCGCGCACTGCGCGCCTGGAAAGACGATCACATGTTCGGCATCCACCACCTGACCACTGCGTTGCCGATGCCGGCGAGCAATGCTATCGCGCAGCCCTCGACTGCCGCGCACTTCGGGATAGTGCGTTTCACCGGCCAACAGGCTGGCGATGGCGGCCTGGACGATGGGTTGCGGCGTATCGAAATCGGGGTCGCCGATTGACAGCAGCAGGACATCCACGCCCTGTTCGCGCAATTGCAGTGCTCGATCGTGAATCTGCCAGGCCGCCGCTCCGTCACCGGCGATTCGTTGGGTCAAGGCTGAATAGCGCATGTCTGTCTCCTGTCGCGCGTGTGCTCCCAGCCACAACCCTATCTCAAATCACGAAACGCGCCACCATGGCTTTTAATTCCACCACTAAATCGGCCCGCGGAGCTTTTGTGGCAAGGGGGCTTGTCGGAACGCCGCACCGCCCCGTTCGGCTGCGCAGCAGCCGCAATACGTATACGGGATTTACCAGGCAAAAAGTGGGACTGCTTCACAGTCCAACGGGGGCAAGCCCCCTCGCCACAGAAAAACCCTCAGCCCCAGCGAACAGCCATCCGCCAGACACGCGCGATATCGGTCGCCCGTTCACGCAGCAAGCGCGGCGCCTCGGCGCAGGCTTGCTCCAGGGTCATCGGCCCGCTTGCCAGGGCAAACGCAGCGTCGATGCCATGCTCATAGAGCGCCTGATATCCATCGCCCAGCGTGCCGGCGATGACGATAACCGGTACGGCGTGCTGCCTGGCGACACGCGCCACACCAAACGGCGTTTTGCCGCGCAGGGTTTGCGCATCGAAACGTCCCTCGCCGGTGATCACCAGATCGGCGCCTGCAACGGCCTTGTCCAGGCCCACCAGTTCGCCAACCACCTCGACCCCGGCCTTGAATTGCGCGCCCAGGAACGCTTTGGCGGCAAACCCCAGGCCACCCGCCGCGCCGCTGCCCGGTTCGTCGCGAACGTCCTTGCCCAAGGCGGTCGCGCAATGGTCGGCAAAGTGCCCCAGTGCCTGGTCCAGTTGTTCGACCTGTACGGGCGAGGCGCCTTTTTGCGGGCCAAAAATAGCCGAGGCTCCGTGGGGGCCGCACAGCGGGTTGTTAACGTCGGCGGCAATGTCGAAGCGCACCTGTGCCAGACGCGGATCAAGGTCGCTCAGGTCGACGCGCGCCAATTGCGCCAGTGCGAGCCCGCCCGGTGACAGCGTCTGCCCCTGGGCGTCCAGCAGTTTCACACCCAGGGCCTGCATCGCACCGGCGCCACCGTCATTGGTTGCACTGCCGCCAATCGCCAGGATCACCCGTAGTGCACCGGCATCCAGCGCGGCGCGGATCAATTGCCCGGTACCGAAGGTGCTGCTGATGCACGCATCCCGTTGCGCCACCGGGACCAACTGCAAACCGCTAGCCTCGGCCATTTCGATGATTGCGGTGTGGCTCTGCGGCAACCAACCCCAGGCGGCATCCACCGTGGCTCCCAGCGGCCCGCGGACCACGGTGCGGCGCAACTCGCCTTCGCACGCGGCAAGAATCGACTCGACGGTCCCTTCCCCACCGTCGGCCATTGGGCATTTGATCAGTTGTGCATCCGGCCACACCTGCGCCAATCCCAATGCAATGGCATCGGCCACGCCTTGAGCGCTGAGGCTGTCCTTGAACGAATCGGGGGCGATCACGATTTTCATGGGAATTCTCCAGTTCCAATGTCCACATGCTGCCAGCCGCCATGAACAATAACGCCGGTCGGCTGCACAAGCGCCGATGAGGATTATTGTTCATTTCTACAAAACCCGATGATTCACACAGGCCTCTGTAGGAGCTGGCTTGCCAGCGAGAGGCCAGTGGATTTTGTACTGGCCTTGAGGACGCCATCGCTGGCAAGCCAGCTCCTACACGGGATCGCGTTGGTCCGTTTGTGGCAGCAGTTGCACGCCGAGGTATAACGCGAGCATGCCGTCCAGCCGCAACGGATCAACCCCGCTGAGCTCGGCAATCCGCTCCATGCGATACCGCAGGCTGTTGCGATGAATGCCCAGGGCATCGGCGCAGGCCTGACTCTGGCCGCCGTGTTCGCACCAACTGCGCAGGGTCGCCAGCAACTGGCCGTTGCTGTCCTTGGCGATGACCTTGCGCAGCGGATTGAGCAACTCGTCGAGCGCGTCGTCATTGCGGTGACGCCAGAGCATCACCGGCAGCCGGTAGCGGTTCAGCGTCAGCAATCGGGAGCGCGGCAGCACCTCGCGTCCGTAGGCCAGCAAGTCACCGACCCGACGATAGCAGCGACGCAAACCTGCCAGCCCGTCGGCTTGCCCGCCCACGGCGATGCGCAGGATGTTCCAGCCCAGGCCGTCGAGTTTGTCCAGCAAGCGCTCGTTCTCCACCGACTGGCCGGCCGGCCGGCACCAGAGCAACGAGGTCTTGGCCGAACTCACGCACCAACTGTCGGGATGACGGCTGGTCAACCAGGCGCTGAGTGCCTCGACGGTTTGCCCCGGTGCGTGTTCCTGACCCAGCTCGAACAGGTACGGCACCCGGGTCATTTGTGGCTTGAGGCCCAACTGGGCCGCTTCATCGACCAGTCGCGGAGAGTCCCCGGTTTCGCTGAGCAGCAGCGCCAGCAGATCATCGCAGCGCTGGCGCCGCCATTGCTGTTCGGCCTGCTGGTTGCGCTGGCCTACCAGCATTTCGGCGGTCATGCGCACCAGTTCGGCATAGGTACGCAGTTGCTCGGGTTCACCGGTGATACCCAGTACGCCGATCAGGCGCTGATCAAGCATCAGCGGCAGGTTGATGCCCGGCTGCACGCCCTTGAGATGAATCGCTGTCTGCGCATCGATCTCCACCACCCGGCCGTTGGCCAGGACCAGTTGCGCGCCTTCATGCCGCGTGTTGACCCGCTCCGGTTCACCGCTGCCCAGGATCAGGCCCTGGCTGTCCATGACGTTGACGTTGTACGGCAGGATGGCCATTGCCCGGTCGACGATGTCCTGGGCCAGGTCGTGATCGAGTTCGAACATGCAGTGATCCTTGAAGACGGTGATGGGACGGGTTGTTCACCCGCACAGGCCTTTGGTGGCAAACCCTGTGCTCAGGCACAAAGACAGCCACCCTGAGGGTGGTCGAGACTCTCTGGGCGATCAACGTTACCCTTTGCATCGCAAAAAATCATAATAAAGAGAGAGCCGCCATGACACAGAGCGCCGTAGCGTCCGAGGCCATCGCTGACGACAAAAACGCCGTCTACAAGCGCATTACCCTGCGTTTGATCCCCTTCATTTTCATCTGCTACCTGTTCAACTACCTCGACCGGGTAAACGTTGGATTTGCCAAACTGCAGATGCTCGACGCGCTGAAGTTCAGCGAAACCGTGTACGGCCTCGGTGCCGGCATCTTCTTCATCGGTTACGTGCTGTGCGGCGTGCCAAGCAACCTGGCGTTGACCAAGTTCGGCCCGCGACGCTGGATCGCGCTGATGATGATCACCTGGGGCACGCTGTCGACCTGCCTGCTGTTCGTCACCACGCCGACCGAGTTCTATACCCTGCGCCTGTTCACCGGCGCCGCCGAAGCCGGCTTCTTCCCGGGCGTGGTGCTGTATCTCTCGCAGTGGTTCCCGACCTTCCGCCGTGGCCGCATCATGGCGCTGTTCATGTCGGCGATCCCGGTGTCCGGCCTGCTCGGCAGCCCGTTCTCCGGCTGGATTCTCAACCACTTCGCCGCTGGCCAGGGCGGTCTCGCTGGCTGGCAGTGGATGTTCCTGCTGCAAGGCATTCCGACCGTCGTCCTCGGCGCCCTGGCTTATTTCCTGCTCAGCGACAGTTACGCCAACGCCAAGTGGCTGACTCCGTTCGAGCGTTCGGTGCTGGAAGCCGACCACGCTGAGGACCTGGCCAACAAACCAAAAACCACGACTGATTCGCTGCTGGCGGTGTTCAAGAACCCGGCGATCTGGGCCTTCGGCCTGATCTACTTCTGCATCCAGAGTGGCGTATACGCGATCAACTTCTGGCTGCCATCGATCATCAAGAACCTGGGCTTCAGCGACAATCTGGTGATCGGCTGGCTCAGTGCGATTCCGTATCTGCTCGCCGCGGTGTTCATGCTGATCGTCGGCCGGTCGGCGGACCTGCGCAAAGAACGTCGCTGGCATTTGGTGGTACCGATGCTGATGGGAGCGCTGGGGCTGCTGATCGCGGTGAACTTTGCCGCCAACCCAGCCATCGCGATTCTTGGTTTAACCATCGCCACCATGGGCGCCCTCACCGGCCTGCCGATGTTCTGGCCGGTACCGACCGCAATGCTCAGTGCCGGCGCCGCCGCGGGTGGCCTGGCGTTGATCAACTCCATGGGGCAGATGGCCGGCTTCCTCAGCCCGTACCTGGTGGGTTGGGTCAAGGACAGCACCGGTTCGACCGATGCGGCGTTGTATCTGCTGGCGGGCGTGATTGTCTGCGGCAGTCTGCTGGCGTTGCGCATGACTCGCACGCTGCGCGCCTAAGCACCACCAGACCTTCGGTCCCGTGGACGGCGTCCCCAACCGCAGCGGCCTGAGCCGCAAGCACCTGTTCAACGGTCTCGACGCCAGCCTGACGCGCCTGAGTTCGCGATTGCCTGGGTGCTGAACAACGGCGCCGTGACCTCGGCCATTGTCGGGCCGCGTACCGAAGAGCAATGGGACGCCTACACTAAGGCGCAGGCGGTGCAGATCACGGCCGAGGACGAGGCGTTCATCGATTCGCTAGTGACACCGGGGCATGCATCGACGCCGGGGTTCAATGATGTGAGCCATTTTGTCTCCGGTCGAAAACCGCGCAACAATTGAATGAACATGTGACCCATTGTGGGAGCGAGCTTGCTCGCGATAGCAGATTTACATTCAACATCAATGTTGGCTGGTATACCGCTATCGCGAGCAAGCTCCCACAGGATCCGTGTTGATTGATCGGTCAATATTCGTCTGAAAAACCACGTATCCTCTGCGCCCGTTTCATTCTCACTCAAAATCACGCGAGGACAGCTTGTCTAAAGGTATCGCTCTATCGGTTTCAGCCTCGGTGCTGTTTGCCGTCATGTATTACTACACGTCGCTGCTCACTCCCTTGAGCGGCGTGGAAATCTTTGGTTGGCGCATGCTGCTGACCGTGCCGTGCATGACCGTATTCATGGTGGTGTCCGGCGAGTGGAAGCGCGTGTTGGAGATCGTTCGGCGCGCCATTGCCAATCCGAAACTGATTGGCGCGCTGATTCTCTCCTCTGCCCTGCTCGGCGTGCAGTTGTGGCTATTCATGTGGGCACCGCTGAACGGTTACAGCCTGGATGTGTCCCTCGGTTATTTCCTGTTGCCCCTGACCATGGTCCTGACCGGTCGCCTCGCCTATGGCGAACGCCTGTCCTATCTGCAAAAAATCGCCGTGGTGTTCGCCTGCCTGGGCGTGATCAACGAGGTGTACCAGGTTGGTGGTTTTTCCTGGGCGACCTTGCTGGTCTGCATCGGCTATCCGACCTACTTCGTGCTGCGCAAACGGCTGGCGGCGGACAATCTCGGTGGACTGTGGTTGGACATGGCGTTGACGCTGCCGGTGGCGTTCTGGTTCGTTCAGAGCGGCGCGCAAGGTTTTGGCGTGTTTGACCAGTATCCATGGCTGTCACTGTTGATCCCGCTGCTCGGCGTGATCAGTGCGTCGGCGCTGGTGGTCTACATCATTGCCAGCCGCCTGCTGCCGTTCAGCCTGTTCGGCTTGTTGAGCTACGTCGAACCGGTGTTGCTGCTGGGGGTGGCGTTGCTGCTGGGAGAAAGCATCAAGGCCGGCGAATGGCTGACCTACATCCCGATCTGGATGGCCGTGCTGGTGCTGGTGTTTGAAGGGTTCAAGCATCTGGTGCGGCAGCGCAGACCTTAAGTCCACGCAAGACAAATGTGGGAGCGAGCCCGCTCCCACAGTTTTATCGGTGTAACGGCTTAGTCGGTAGAGAGAACACCACGACGCACCTGGTCACGCTCGATGGATTCGAACAGTGCCTTGAAGTTGCCTTCGCCGAAACCGTCGTCACCCTTGCGCTGGATGAACTCGAAGAACACCGGCCCCATCAGGGTTTCCGAGAAGATCTGCAGCAGCAGACGCTTGTCGCCCGACTCGGAAGAACCGTCCAGCAAGATGCCCCGTGCCTGCAACTCGCCCACTGGCTCGCCGTGGTTCGGCAAACGGCCTTCGAGCATTTCGTAGTAAGTCTCCGGCGGTGCAGTCATGAAACGCATGCCGATGCTTTTCAGGTGATCCCAGGTCTTGAGCAGGTCATCGGAGAGAAAAGCAACGTGCTGGATGCCCTCGCCGTTGAACTGCATCAGGAACTCTTCGATCTGCCCGGCGCCCTTGGACGATTCTTCGTTCAACGGAATGCGGATCATGCCATCGGGTGCGGTCATGGCCTTGGAGGTCAGGCCGGTGTACTCGCCCTTGATGTCGAAGTAGCGAATTTCGCGGAAGTTGAACAGTTTCTCGTAGAAGTTGGCCCAGTAGGCCATGCGACCGCGATACACGTTGTGAGTCAGGTGATCGATGATCTTCAGGCCAGCGCCGACCGGGTGACGGTCAACGCCTTCGATGAACACGAAGTCGATGTCATAGATCGAACTGCCTTCGCCGAAGCGGTCGATCAGGTACAGCGGCGCGCCGCCGATGCCTTTGATCGCCGGCAGGTTCAGCTCCATCGGGCCGGTTTCAATGTGGATCGGCTGGGCGCCGATTTCCAGGGCTCGCTTGTAGGCTTTTTGCGAATCCTTGACGCGGAACGCCATGCCGCACACCGACGGGCCGTGTTCGGCGGCAAAGTACGAGGCCACGCTGTGGGGTTCGTTATTGAGGATCAGGTTGATCGCGCCCTGGCGATACAGGTGCACGTCCTTGGAACGGTGGGTCGCCACCTTGGTGAAGCCCATGATCTCGAAGATCGGCTCCAGGGTGTTCGGGGTCGGCGATGCGAGCTCGATGAATTCAAAGCCCATCAGGCCCATTGGGTTTTCGTATAAATCTGCCATGGTCGGCGCCTCATCATTCTTTATCAATTAACAAAGGTTAGTTGTAAGCAATGCTGAGACCGGTGGGTGGCGCGCAGGAGATGCCCCGCACGCTGCGGGCGAGAAAGTCACCGTAGATCAGTTGAAACCCGAATATCTTCATTGTCGACCCAAGGCTCTTGCGGGCGAGGCTTCTGCTGCCAGAAGACGATTATTATTGTATGCGTAACCCGATTCTACACAGCGTAAATCAGTTTGTCCGCCTTCTGTATCAAATCCCCTTTTTCCCTCCTCGTGCAAGGGGTTTATTGCACAGGAAAATCCCTGCCAGAATCAGCCCGCCGCCCAGGCACATGGCCAGCGTCAATGGCTCATCCAGCAGCAGCGCGCCAAGGATCACCGCCGTCAGCGGGTTCAAGGCAATGAACACTCCGGAACGTGTCGCGCCGATTTTGCGGATGCCGTCGTAATAGCCGATATAGGCCAGCGCCGATCCCAGCACGCCCAGGTATAAAAGGCTCAACCATTGCTGCGCCCCCAACTGGGTGATCGCGGCGACACTCACCTCATCGCGCACGATGCAGGTCATCCAGAGCATCACGGTGCCCAGCAGAATCGAATACGTCACCGTTTGCACAGGTCCCAGGGTCTGGTTCAGTTCTCTGGAGAACAGCGAATAGACACCCCAGCCGAGGACGCAACCGAAAATCAGCAGATCACCGAGCCAGGCGTCGGCACCCCCGGTCAACAATTGCGGGTTGCGACTGACGATCACTACGCCCGCACCCGCGATACAAACGGCAATACCGACAACTTTGGCCCGGTTCAGGCGCTCCTTGAACAGTAGCCAGGAAGCGAGGCCGATCACGGCTGGATTCAACGCGACGATTAAAGAGGCCCGCGAAGCGTTGATGTAGTGCAGGCCATAAAAGAAGCACAGGTTGTAAAAATAGATCCCGAAAAAACCAAGCAACAGCAATTGCCGCCATTGCCGGGGGCTTGGCCGGACCAGCGTTATCCGCGCCATGCGTACAAACAGCAGCAACGCCACGCTGGCCAGTAGAAACCGCAGGCTGGCCGCCAGCAGCGGACTGAGGCTGCCGGCCAGATAGCGTCCGGCAACGAAGGTGCCGCCCCACACCATGGTGACCGCCGCCAGTTTCAGGTACACCGGCAGATCCGAGGGTTTTGACAGGGTTTGCTCGCAGATCGCCATAGATTCCAGGACCGCATGTCGGAAAGATGACGTATCCTTCGACTAATAGTCAGTCATCGTAAAATGAGTAAACACTCATGACCCTTACTCAACTGGAGATTTTCTCCCTCGTGGCCGAACTCCACGGTTTCACGGCAGCGGCCAATCGCCTGGGTATTTCCCAATCGGCGGTGTCCCATGCCTTGAAGTCCCTGGAGCAGGAGTTGGGTGTCGAGTTGTTGCTCCGGCATCAATCCCGGATCGAGTTGAGCGACATTGGCCAGCAGTTGTTGCTGCGCGCCCGAGCGATGCTGGGCCTGGCCAACACCCTGCGCCAGGAAGCGGCCGACGCGAGGGGTATGAAACGCGGCACATTGCGTATCGGCTCCTTCGGCCCGACCTCATCGATCAAATTGTTGCCGTTGATTCTGCAGCAATACCGCGCCACTCATCCCGGCATCGAGGTGCATATCGACGAAGGCCCCGACCGCCAGGTGCTGCAGTGGCTGGAGGAGCGACGGATCGACATCGGCTTTGTGGTGTTGCCCGAGGAGCGTTTCGACACGGTCGCGCTGATCGAAGACCAGATGGTCGCGTTGCTGCCCGCCGGACATCCGTTGGCCCGTTACGACAGCCTGAGCCTGAAAGACCTGTGTCGCACCCCGTTTGTACTGACCGAGGCCGGTTCATCGGAGCTGGTTTCACGTCTGTTCACTGCGGCCCGACTGACGCCCAACATCCGCTATCGCTGCTCGCAGTTGATGAGCACCCTGGATGTCGTCGCTCGTGGCGACGGGGTGACGGTGGTTGCCGAAGGTTCATTGCCCAATCACATTGACAGCCGCTGCGTGAAAAAACCGCTGTCGCCGGCGGTGTTGCGCCAGGTTGGCCTGGCGGTACTCGATCGACGCCAGGCATCTCCGGCGACACTGGCCTTTATCAAGGTGGCCGAAAGTCTCGACCTGGGTTGAGCGGCATAACCGCCAAGGGCCAACTATCATGGCCCATATTCGAACTCTTCATGGGAGGCGTATTGCCCTGCCAGTGTTTGAGAGCCTTACTACTTCGTGACAGGATTCGCGAATGCCACTGAAAGCCAAAACCCGCAGTCGCCGCACAAAAATTGCGGTCACCCTGATCAGTGGGTTGCTCCCGGTGCTGCTGGGGGCCGCCATTCTTTACGTGCAGGCAGGGCGTGCACTCAAGCAAGACACCGAACAAACCGCCGAAGACGCTGTTCGCCAATTCGACTTGATGCTCGACAACACCGCCCAGGCCGCTCATGAACTGTTGCCGATGGCTGGCCAGAGTTGCAGCGACGTCAATCTGGCACTGCGCGAGCAGGTCACTCGCCGCCCATTCGTACGCTCAACCAATCTGGTTTGGGACAACAACCTCTATTGCAGCTCGTTGTTCGGCGACTTTCAGGAGAAGGTCAATCCCGGTGACTACACCCAGGGCGCCTTGTGGCTCATGAATGGCAACCCGGTGACACCCAACACCGCTTTGCTGGTGTACCGGCTGAGTGAAGGCAAAAAAGGCGCGCTGACGACCCTCGACGGTTATCACTTGAGCAATGTTCTGCGCTTGATTGGCCGCAATACCTTGCTGTTGCTGCAGGTTGGCCCGGACTGGATGTCCGCCGACGGCAAGGTTCACACCGGTACTGCGCCGGCACTGCCCGTTGCGCAGAGCCGTTTGACCTCTGGGCGCTATGCTTTTGCCGTACAAGCCGGTTTCCCCAAAGGCGAGACCTGGCGATACATGAGCAGCGAGTATCCACCCCTGTTCAGCTTGCTGATTTTCTTCGGCGTGATTGCCGGGTCAATCGGTCATTTCCTGCAAAAACGCGCCTCGGCACCTACCCAGGAAATGCAACGGGCACTGGAAGCCGCAGAGTTCATTCCGTATTTCCAACCCGTCGTGCATGGCGACAGTAAACGCTGGTCCGGTGCTGAAGTGTTGATGCGCTGGAAACATCCAAAGGAAGGCCTGGTACGTCCGGACCTGTTCATCCCGTTTGCCGAGCACTCGGGACTGATCGTGCCGATGACCCGTTCGCTGATGAAACAAACCGCCGCCCTGCTCGGGCCGCAATCCGCCAGGTTCAACAAACCGTTTCACATTGGTCTCAACATCACCGCCAGCCATTGCCAGGACCTGGAGTTGGTCAGAGATTGCCGCGAGTTTCTCGATGCGTTTGAACCGGACTCGATCCATCTGGTGCTGGAGCTGACCGAGCGCGAACTGATCGAGCCCACGGCCATCACCCTGCAACTGTTCGAGCACCTTCGCGAATTGGGCGTGAAAATCGCCATCGACGATTTCGGCACGGGTCATTCAAGCCTTGGCTACCTGCGGCAGTTCAATGTGGACTTCCTGAAAATAGACCAGAGTTTTGTCGCCATGATCGGTATCGACACACTCTCCAGCCACATCCTCGACAGCATCATCGAACTGGCAGTCAAGCTCGACCTCGCCCTGGTGGCCGAAGGTGTCGAAACCCGCGAGCAAAGTGATTACCTGAGCGCTCACCAGGTCAACTTCCTGCAGGGTTATCTGTTCGGCAAACCCATGCCAGGTGCGGAATTCATTAGTGCATTAAGCGACCATTAACTCGAAAATTTAATCGATAAAACAACGACTACACGCACCAATTTGAATCAAGACACTACTACCGTTACATGAAGAAAAAGACAGGATTTACTCTTGACCAATTAACTACTACAATTTTTCATGCCTGCGCTAAATTGGCGGGTGAGCCACTATCACCGAGTCGCTTCAAGGCTCTTGGCTTATAGCTTTGTTTGCGGTTGGTATCAACCAAACACACTATTGGAGTAAAGATATTGTCCAGACTCGCTGAATTCCGTGCAGCCGAAAAGGCCCTTCAAGAACAGCTCAAGCAGTTGGAATCCCTGAAGAACGATGCCGGGCTCAAGAAAGAAATCGAATTCGAAGAGAAGCTCCAGGGCTTGATGAAAACCTATGGCAAGAGCCTGCGCGACATCATCGCCATTCTCGATCCAAATCCGGCAAAATCCGGCCTGCTGCAGGCGGCCGCACCTAAAACCCGCCGCGCCCGTGTGGTCAAGGTTTATCAGAACCCGCACACCGGCGAGCTGATTGAAACCAAAGGCGGCAATCACCGCGGCCTGAAAGCCTGGAAAGAACAGTACGGTGCAGCCACCGTTGATTCCTGGTTGCGTGGCTAATTCTCGCGGCGACAAAAAAAGCCCTGCTGATGCAGGGCTTTTTCATGGGCCATCTAAACCGAAGGCAGACACCGGAAAATTACCTTACCGCCACCAACTTTGTGCTTAATCCATTTGGATATCTAAAATTTTCTTCATGCATCAAAAAAGCACTGTCGCTTACTAAAGTTTCAAGCTGTTTCGGGCAGCGTCTATTTCACCCTGGCTCGCTTTATAAGCATCGGCCTGCCCTGCGTAGGAAAGAACATAGGCCTTATCGGCATCCACCGCGGCCACCAATGTTTGCGAAAGCACATGCCTGCCGTTTTGCGTGACGGTACAGGTTGTTTCCAGCGCGACCAATCGACTCAACGTAGTCGAATGAATTCGCGTGCAGACACTTTGATATCCACCTTGAAAGAAGTCTTTTTGTACTGACTTGCGCATCTCCAGCAATACGCCTTCGAGGTTTACCTGATGATCGCTTTGCACCGGGCTCATGGTCAGTTCCATGACCAGGAGCGGCGATCCATTGCGGTCATTTTTCACCGCCCGCTGGCGGCTGACCCCCGACGCAGAGTCAGGCAGGGTTTCGATCTGCCAGCCTTCCGGCCAGGTCACCACTGGCGCATCGGCGCGAGCAAAGCCAGCCAGCGAAAGCACGCCTAGCAGGATGCACAGCACTTTACGGAGTCGAATCATTGCAATGAGCACTCACGGATCAAGCCGTAAAGTCTGAACCCAGGCCGGCTGTCAGGCAATAGCCGACTGTTTGGGTTTGGTGATGTCCGAACCCTTGCGTATCATTGTCGCCATTCGTTAGCCCACATATTTCCCGGAGGGCCCATGAGCCTGCACGAATTGAACACCTTCCCCGGCGTCACTGCCCAACCGGATACCGCGACGCAGAAGTTCGTCTTCAACCACACCATGCTGCGGGTCAAGGACATCACCAAGTCCCTGGACTTCTACACGCGCATCCTGGGTTTTACGCTGGTGGAAAAACGCGATTTCCCCGAAGCCGAGTTCAGCCTGTATTTCCTGGCGCTGGTCGACAAAAACCAGGTCCCGGCCGAAGCCGCCGCGCGCACCGAGTGGATGAAGTCGATCCCCGGCATCCTGGAACTGACCCACAACCACGGCACCGAGAACGACGCGGATTTCGCCTACCACAATGGCAACACCGATCCGCGCGGTTTTGGTCACATCTGCATCTCGGTGCCCGACATCGTCGCCGCCTGCGAGCGCTTTGAAGCACTGGGCTGCGATTTCCAGAAACGCCTGAGCGATGGCCGCATGAAGAGCCTGGCGTTCATCAAAGACCCGGATGCTTATTGGGTTGAAATCATTCAACCTGCGCCGCTCTAAAATCCGCTGCAAGCCCACTGCAGGAGCGAGCCTGCTCGCGATGGTCGTCAACGGCAACGCGGGTTGGCAGGTGCCCCGCGGTGTTCTCAGGTTTATCGCGAGCAGGCTCGCTCCCACAGAGGCAAACCTGCTTTGCGGACACAAAAACCCCATGATCAATCATGGGGTTTTGTGTTTTCAGCGCCGGGATTTATGCCGGGGCGGAAGTACGGATCAAGTGATCGAAGGCACTGAGAGAAGCCTTGGCGCCCTCGCCCACCGCGATCACGATCTGCTTGTACGGCACGGTGGTCACGTCGCCAGCGGCGAACACCCCCGGCAGCGATGTCTCTCCCCGCGCATCGACGATGATCTCGCCACGCGGCGACAACTCGATGGTGCCTTTGAGCCAGTCGGTGTTCGGCAGCAAACCGATCTGCACGAAGATGCCTTCGAGGTTGATCGTGTTGAACTCACCTGAATCGCGATCCTTGTAGACCAGACCGTTGACCTTCTGCCCATCACCCTTCACTTCACTGGTCAGTGCGCTGGTGATGACATCGACGTTGGGCAGGCTGAACAACTTGCGTTGCAGCACCGCATCGGCGCGCAGCTTGCTGTCGAACTCCAGCAGCGTGACGTGGCTGACAATGCCTGCCAGATCAATCGCCGCTTCAACGCCGGAGTTACCGCCGCCAATGACCGCCACGCGCTTGCCCTTGAACAGCGGGCCGTCGCAGTGCGGGCAGAAACACACGCCCTTGGCTTTGTATTCCTGCTCGCCCGGCACGCCCATTTCACGCCAGCGCGCACCAGTGGCGAGGATCAGCGCCTTGGTCTTCAGGGTGGCACCGCTTTCGAAGCGAACCTCGTGCAACTCGCCAGGGTTCTTCGCCGGAATCAGCGCGGTGGCACGCTGCATATTCATGATATCGACGTCGTATTGCTTGACGTGTTCCTCGAGGGCGCTGGCCAGTTTCGGCCCTTCGGTTTCCTGCACCGAGATAAAGTTCTCGATGGCCATGGTATCCAGCACCTGGCCACCAAAACGCTCGGCCGCGACACCAGTGCGAATCCCTTTACGGGCTGCGTATATCGCCGCCGAAGCACCGGCCGGGCCACCACCGACCACCAGCACGTCAAAGGCATCCTTGGCACTGATTTTCTCGGCCTGGCGCTCAATGCCACTGGTGTCGATTTTCGCGAGGATTTCTTCCAGGCCCATGCGGCCCTGGCCGAAGTTCACGCCATTGAGGTAGATGCTGGGCACCGCCATGATCTGGCGCTCATCGACTTCGGCCTGGAACAGCGCGCCGTCGATGGCGACGTGGCGAATGTTCGGGTTCAACACCGCCATCAGGTTCAGCGCCTGGACCACGTCCGGGCAGTTCTGGCACGACAGCGAGAAGTAGGTCTCGAAGCTGAACTCACCTTTGAGCGAGCGAATCTGTTCGATCACTTCAACGCTGGCTTTCGACGGGTGACCGCCTACTTGCAGCAAGGCCAGCACCAAGGACGTGAATTCGTGGCCCATCGGGATGCCCGCGAAACGCAGGCTGATATCGGCCCCGGGGCGATTGATCGAAAACGATGGCTTGCGTGCATCGTCACCGTTGTCGAGCAAAGTAATCTGGGTGGAAAGACTGGCAACGTCTTTCAACAGTTCAAGCATTTCCTGGGATTTCGCACCGTCGTCGAGGGAAGCAACGATCTCGATCGGCTGAGTGACCCGTTCCAGGTACGATTTCAACTGGGCTTTAAGATTGGTGTCCAACATACGGGCGATTTCCTTTTTGCTGTTTCTTATAAAGCAGGCATAAAAAAACGCCCGAGCGAATCTCGCCCGGGCGTTTTTATTGGGCGGTGCAGCTTACTGAGTAGGTGCGGAGTTCCGCCCTGATGTAGCGATCACAGACTTAGATCTTGCCGACCAGGTCCAGGGACGGAGCCAGAGTGGCTTCGCCTTCTTTCCACTTGGCTGGGCAAACCTGGCCCGGGTGAGCGGCAACGTACTGGGCAGCCTTGATCTTGCGCAGCAGCTCGGAAGCGTCACGGCCTACACCGCCGTCGTTCAGTTCAACGATCTTGATCTGGCCTTCAGGATTGATCACGAAGGTGCCACGGTCAGCCAGACCAGCTTCTTCGATCAGCACGTCGAAGTTGCGGGAGATGGCGTGGGTCGGGTCGCCGATCATGGTGTACTGGATCTTGCCGATGGCTGGCGAAGTGTTGTGCCAGGCAGCGTGGGCAAAGTGGGTGTCGGTGGAAACGCTGTAGATCTCGACGCCCAGCTTCTGGAACGCGTCGTAGTTGTCAGCCAGGTCTTCCAGTTCGGTTGGGCAGACGAAGGTGAAGTCGGCCGGGTAGAAGAACACCACCGACCACTTGCCTTTCAGGTCAGCGTCCGAGACTTTTACGAAGTCGCCATTTTTGAATGCGTCAGCTTTGAACGGTTTAACTTGGCTGTTGATGATAGGCATCGTTGACTCTCCGTCAGGGGTTAAGAAGTTGATGGAGAGAACTTTACCCACTCGACGAACGGAAGGCTCATTGGCAAACCTGATGCTGCTGATTGGCTTTCGCTATTAGTCAGCTGTATTAATAGAAGAAAACGGTATCTAGGGTGACACGGACTTTTCTGTGATGCGCGCCATGCCGAGGAACGGGCTGGCTTCGATGTAGCGCATGGCCGACTTCATGTCCTTCCAGCCCACATAACTCATCAGGGACTTCAAGTCCCAGCCACTTTGGTGAGCCCAGGTCGCAAAGCCACGGCGCAAGGAGTGGCTGGTGTAGAGCTCGCCGGCGATCCCCGCACGCGTCAACGCCTGGCGCAATAGCGGAATCACACTGTTGGCGTGCAATCCCTCCTCACCCAAATGCCCCCAGCGATCGATACCACGGAAGACCGGCCCACGCACCAGTGCTGCCTCGGTGATCCAGTCGATATAAGCCTGCACCGGACACAAGCGCTGCAAGGCCGGCGTCTGATAGGTCTTGCCGAGGTTGTCGCGATCACTCTTGCTGCGCGGCAGGTAGAGACTGATGCCGGAACCGGCGCTGGCCTGAACGTGCTCCACCTGAAGCCTGCACAACTCATCACTACGAAAGCCGCGCCAGAAGCCCAGCAGGATCAATGCCATGTCGCGCCTGGCCCGCAGCAAACCCGGTCGGTCGCCTTCGGCCCTGGCGGTTTGCACTTCTTGCTCCAGACAACTGACCACCTGCTCCAGATGCTGAAGCTGCAGCGGTTCGGCTTGTTTTTCCTGGAACGGATGCAGCGCGCGGATGCCCTTGAACACCTTGCGCACCACCGGTGCCTTGGTGGGATCGGCAAAGCCCTGGCTGTTGTGCCACTGCGCCAATGCCGAAAGCCGCAACTTGAGCGTATTGATCGACAACACCCCGGCATACGCCACCAGATAACGCGCCACGCTGTCACTGGTGGCCGGCAGAAATCCGCCCCATGTCACCTCAAAGTGTTCGATGGCCGCGCGATAGCTGCGACGAGTGTTGTCGCGCGTTGCAGCCTGCAGGTAACGATCCAGCTCGGTCATGGGGTCAACTCTTGAATTCATACCGCTTTGCCGGGTCAAAAACCGGTACTTGGCTCATCACACGGGGTAATACCAGTATATCCCGTGTCAATATCATTCAGCATTTAACTTTAAAGATTGAATGGTACAATATGTATTTACGTGGTACATACCACATCATCAAAACCCGGGAGATCTCATGGCACGCGGCGGTGTAAATAAAGCGGTGGTGCAAGCCGCTCGGTTGGCGATCCTCGCTCGCGGCGAAAACCCCAGCATCGATGCCGTACGGATCGAGATGGGCAATACCGGTTCGAAAACCACGATCCATCGCTATCTAAAAGAGCTCGATGACAGGAACGAACCGGCTGAAGCGCCGGCAGAGCCGATAGACGACGAACTGATGGCACTGGTGGCGCGGCTCGCACAAAGACTCAAGGAGCAGGCGCAAGAACCTATCGACCAGGCGCGCGCGCAGTACGAAGAACAACGCAAGACGCTGGAGAACCAGCTCGGCGAAGCGCAGGAGGCCAACAGCGAACTGCACCAGCAATACGAATTTCAGAGCCTGGCACTGACTCAGGAGTCCGAAGCGCTGCAGGAAACTCGCGCCAGTTTGCAATCGGAGCAAACCCGCAACGCCGGACTGAACCAGGCGCTGGCCGATTTCGAACTACGCCTGAAAGACAAGGACGAGCAGATCCGCTCCCTTGAAGAAAAACACCTGCACACTCGCGACGCGCTGGAGCACTACCGTAATGCGGTCAAGGAACAACGCGAACAGGAAATGAGTCGCCATGAAGGCCAGGTGCAACAGATACAGATGGAGCTGCGCCAGGCGCAACAAAGCGCGCTGGTGCGTCAGGATGAAATCACCCAGTTGCACCGCGACAATGAACGTTTGCTGACCGAAAACCGTGGTACGTTGCGCGAGTTGAGCCTGCTGCAAGAACAGCTCAAGCAAAGCAATACGCGCCAGGATCAGCTACTGGAACAGGCCACCCGCGTCGACAGCGAGCGCACCCTCCTCCAGGAACGCCTGCGCGTCGCCCTGCTGGAAAGCCAGGCACTCAAACAGAACGTCGATGAGCAGTCGCAGCTCAATAAGGCACTGGAAATTGATTTGGCCAAGACCCGCACGGACCTGGAAGAACGCGTACGTCTGGCCGCGACCCTTGCGGCAGCGGCAGACGCAGCGAAGGAGAATTAACCGGCGACCGGCGTACGCATGGTGACGAATTCTTCGGCGGCCGTCGGGTGCACCCCGATGGTTTCGTCGAAGTCGCGCTTGGTGGCGCCGGCCTTCAAGGCAATCGCCAGACCTTGGACGATCTCACCGGCATCCGGACCGACCATGTGGCAACCCAACACTTTGTCGGTCTTGGCGTCCACCACCAGCTTCATCAGCGTGCGCTCCTGGCATTCAGTCAGGGTCAGCTTCATCGGCCGGAAGCGGCTTTCGAAGATCTGCACGTCGTGGCCGGCTTCGCGAGCCTCTTCCTCGGTCAAACCAACGGTGCCGATGTTCGGCAGGCTGAACACCGCCGTCGGGATCATCTTGTAATCCACCGGACGATACTGCTCTGGCTTGAACAGGCGTCGCGCCACCGCCATGCCTTCTGCCAGGGCAACCGGTGTCAGCTGAACACGACCGATCACATCGCCCAGCGCCAGGATCGACGGCTCGGCGGTTTGATACAGCTCATCGACTTCGACGAAGCCCTTCTTGTCGAGCTTGACCCCAGTGTTCTCCAGCCCGAGATTGTCCAGCATCGGACGACGACCCGTAGCGTAGAACACGCAATCGGCTTCCAATTGGTGACCATCCTTGAGCGTGACCTTCAGGCTGCCATCGGCCTGCTTGTCGATGCGCTCGATGTCCGCATTGAATTGCAGATTCATGCCGCGCTTGGTCAATTCTTCCTGCAAATGCTTGCGCACAGAGCCGTCAAAGCCGCGCAGGAACAGTTCACCGCGGTACAGCAGCGTGGTCTGTGCGCCCAGACCGTGGAAAATCCCGGCGAACTCGACCGCAATGTAGCCACCGCCCACCACCAACACCCGCTTGGGCAGCTCTTTAAGGAAGAACGCCTGGTTGGAACTGATGGCATGCTCGTGTCCCGGGATTTCCGGAATCTGCGGCCAGCCACCGGTGGCGATCAGGATGTTTTTGGCGGTATAGCGCTCGCCATTGATCTCGACCTGATGCGGATCGACGATCTTCGCGTGCCCTTCATGCAAGGTCACACCGCTGTTGACCAACAGGTTGCGATAAATGCCATTAAGGCGATTGATCTCGCGGTCTTTGTTGGCGATCAACGTCGCCCAGTCGAACTGCGCTTCATCCAAGCTCCAGCCAAAACCGGAGGCCTGCTCGAAGTCTTCGGCGAAGTGCGCACCGTAGACCAGTAATTTTTTCGGCACGCAGCCGACGTTCACACAGGTGCCGCCCAGGTAGCGGCTCTCAGCCACCGCCACTTTCGCGCCAAACCCGGCAGCAAACCGCGCAGCCCGCACACCGCCGGAACCGGCGCCAATCACATAAAGGTCAAAATCGTAGGCCATTTTCAATCTCCTCGGCAGGCCAACAGCATACCTGCGGACGGCCGCTGAGCAAGCATTGTGCTGAAATGCTCGGGCCGTGCGATGTGCTGCCCAATGTCCGTTTTCGATCAATGCCCCTCCGCGGATTGTGTTTTCGGTGTCCGCAGAGTGCGCCAGGCAATCAAAATCGCCATGAGTGCCAAGCTGAACGTCAGCCACGAAACCAAACCGATTCCACCTTCGAATGCCTTTCCCGCCTGCGCCATCAATTCCCTTGCCTGGTCACCCGACAAGTCTGCCGCCACATGATAGGCGCCAGACAGCGTCTCGCTCGCCAACATCATCTGCACTTCGCTCAGGAACTCCGGAAGCTGCAATGCGCCTCGATAGTAGGCGGTGACGACACCGCCGAGCACTGTCGTCCCCAAAACTACGCCCACTTCATAGGCCGTTTCGCTAATGGCCGACGCGGCGCCCGCCTTTGCCGGTGGTGCGGCTGACAAAATCACATCATTGGACACCGTCGCGATCGCGCCCACGCCAATGTTCAGCAAGGCAAAAGCCACCACCAGGACGGTCAGGCTACTGCCCATGCTGGCGACCAGCAAAAACGCCGCTCCAGCAAACGCCATCAAAATCGGTATCAGCACATGCACCTGTAATCGTTGTGCGACAGGCACGACCGCCATCCCCACTACAATCGCCGTGACCTGACCAGGAATCAACGCGAGGCTAGCACTCAAGGGCGACATCTGAAGAACGATCTGCAGGAACTGAGTGGTAAAGAATACGAAGCCGACGAGAAACGCGAGACTCATCAAATTGATCGCGACAGATCCGCTAAAGGTGCCACTGCGGAACAGACTCAGGTCCATCAGCGGCACTGGCAGACGTAACTGTCGACGCACAAACATCCAGCCCGCAACTGCGCCTGCTGCGAATGCTGTCACTGCCATCCAGTCGATACCAATACTGGCACTGTGTTTAATGCCATAAACGATGGCACCAAGGGCAAGCATCGATTGCAAGATGCTAATTGGATCAAGCGGCCCTGAAGCATCTCGCTCGGATTCGGGCAACAACATTGGCCCCAATATCAGCAGCGGCACCAACACGGGCACCGCCAACAGGAAAATCGACCCCCAACTGAAGAATTCTAGTAACACCCCTCCCACCAAAGGACCGAGTGCCGAGCCAACCGTCAACGTCGTTGCCCAGATCGCGACTGCCAGTCTGCGTTCTTCTCGGTCATCGAACACCGAACGTATCAACGCCAGCGTTGAGGGCATTAGCATTGCACCGAAAACACCCATACACGCTCGCCCGGCAATCAGCTGCGCAGCGGTATCGGAGTACGCCGTCAGCACCGAAATAATGGCAAATCCCAAAGACCCGACCAGCAACAACTTACGATGTCCGATTCGATCTCCCAGACTACCCATCGACACCAGCAACCCCGCCAATACCAGCGAGTAGGCATCGATCATCCACAACTGCTGGCTAGCGCTTGGACGCAGCGCTTCGGCGATCTTGGGCAACGCGAATCCAAGTACCGTATTGTCAACTGTTACCAGCAAGACAGGCAGCATCAGCACGCCTAGGCCTAACCAACGTTTTGATCTGCGTTGCGTCTCACATCCTGTTAACGCCATCTACGAAATTCCTTTTACTCATAAAAAATCAAGGCAGCTTCCTTGCCCCGAGAGTCGATCTCTACACACATTTCGGGCTTATATTTTTGGGGATTTCACTAGTTTGGAGGTCACTTCATTTTCGACTCGGACGCGGTCTTTTGTAGGAGCTGGCTTGCCAGCGATGGTCGTTAACGATAATGCGTATGAACTGGATAAACGCGACGCACTTGAGTCCATCGCCAGCAAGCCGGCTCCTACAGGTATTGCGTTATCTGTGTTTCCCGGGATTGTGTGAAGAACCAAATATTTGGCCAGTAAAGCAACGCACCTACTGACCATCACATTTAATACAAACGTTACCAGGAAGCCGAAAACTCATTTTTCCACTGCAACCAGACAATCAGGATTTTCTCTCGAAAACTCTGGCGATGGATGTCAGACAATACTTACTTTCGCTAATTTGAGCGGGTTCAGCCCGCACAAAAGCAAACGCCCCGAACAAGTCGGGGCGTTTGCTTAGACCTTCATCAGCGTGTTTTCACACAGTCTGGAAAGGTGGCTTTTCTACAACAGGTCGCCAGCTATCAGTAAGCCTTGCCCGTCTTGTAGAAGTTCTCGAAGCAGAAGTTGGTCGCGTCGATGTAGCCTTCAGCGCCACCGCAGTCGAAACGCTTGCCTTTGAATTTGTAGGCAATCACGCAACCATCCTGCGCCTGTTTCATCAGGGCGTCAGTGATCTGGATCTCGCCACCTTTGCCTGGCTCGGTTTGTTCGATCAGGCTGAAGATGTCCGGCGTCATGATGTAACGACCGATGATCGCCAGGTTCGATGGGGCATCTTCCGGCTTTGGCTTCTCGACCATGTTGCGCACGCGGTACAGGTCGTCACCAATCAGGTCGCCGGCAATCACACCGTATTTGCTGGTTTCTTGCGGGTCTACTTCCATGATCGCGACGATGGTGCAGCGATACTGCTTGTACAGCTTGACCATCTGCTTGAGTACGCCGTCACCTTCCAGGTTGACGCACAGGTCATCCGCCAACACCACGGCGAACGGTTCGTCGCCGATCAGCGGACGACCGGTCAGGATCGCATGGCCCAAACCTTTCATTTCAGTCTGGCGAGTGTAAGAGAACGAGCACTCGTCCAGCAGGCGGCGGATGCCGACCAGGTATTTCTCCTTGTCGGTGCCCTTGATCTGGTTTTCCAGCTCGTAGCTGATGTCGAAGTGGTCTTCCAGGGCGCGCTTGCCACGACCGGTAACGATGGAGATTTCGTTCAAGCCGGCATCCAGTGCTTCTTCGACGCCGTACTGGATCAGTGGCTTGTTCACCACCGGCAGCATTTCTTTGGGCATGGCTTTAGTCGCTGGCAGGAAGCGAGTACCGTAACCGGCTGCTGGGAACAAGCATTTCTTGATCATAAAAGTCCTTGAAAGGGCTGTGTGTACGAGTTTCGGCGCAGTCTAATCAGGCGGCGTGCACCTTACAATGCCCCGCGCTGGCTAACTGATGCCAACATAGAGAATTATTCTTGCCGATAGTTCCCTGCGCGGTTGCACAGGTCACTGCGCAACCTCTTATACATAGCAGAAACTTGCGTAATTGCACGGTTTTTACTGACCAGCGACGACCTACCCTACGCCCATCCGCACCCGTTACGTACGTTTGCCGGTATCATGGCGCGATTGAACCAGACAATGAGGCAAATAGATGTCGGAAGCAAAAAGCGTCAATGGATTCCTGATCAATAAGGTGAAAGACGGTCAATGGTGGGTGGCCAGTGTCGCCGGTGAAAATATCGCCGGACCTTTCCCTTCCGAAGCCCTGGCAATCGAGGTGGCTTCGGTGCTGGAGTTGGAGCACCCGGAACCCAAGCGACGCGGCAAGGACAAGAACTGATCGACGTCCAACGCGAAAAGCCCTGTCATTGCGCAGGGCTTTTTTATGAATAAATGCAAAGACGTGGCCTATAGCTATAACCTTTTGCCTGCGACGTTGTCTGAGCCTTAGCCCACTACCCTGACGACGACCACGCCATGAAAAAATTTTTGCCCCTGATCGCAATACTGGCCCTGACTGGCTGCGCAACGTCGAAAGAAACCTACCTGGCCAACGGAGAGCAAGGCCTGTCGATTGATTGCTCCGGGGAAGCCAACTCCTGGGCTGCGTGCTACGAAAAGGCTGATGCGTCCTGTGCAGGCACCGGCTACAAGATTGTCGGTACCGATGGCACACCCGCGCTCAAGCAGAGCGACCAGACACTCGGCGCCGACGTCGGCAACTACAAGAGCCGCAACGTCGTGGTGATCTGCAAGTAAGGTGCCGCGCCCTACATATGGATTTCGGCGAATTTGATTCCAAGCCCGCGCACGGTGTCGATGAGGTCATCGAGGCGACTGAAGGACTCGACTTCATCATTGTCATCCACCAGGAAATAGCTGCGCCCGGCGCTCTTCTTGAAGAACACGATCCATTCCCCCCGCTCCGCCGGATTCTGAATCACATGGGTGGCAGAGATTAACCCCTCTGCATGGCGTTCCCGGACCTGCTCACGCTTCATATTCGACTCCAGAAATAACGATGCCGCCAAAGCCAGGCTTTGGCGGCATCGGTGCTGATTGTCGATAGTTTATCAGCCGGAAATGCACTCGGTGGCAGCCTTCTGTACATCCTTTGGACGCACCGGAACATTGGACATGCTCTCGTGCAGCTTGATGCTGCTGCCGCCCGAACGCTCTTCAATGTCGAATACGGCAGACGGCCCCGAGGAATACTTGAGCGGCACGATCACACGCAAGCCCTCTTTATGCGGCTCGATTTGCAAGGCGCCACGACTGTCAGCCAGTTTTTCGCTGAGGCATTGCGCATACTCATGGGGTTTCTTGCCAGAAATCACGCTCATGGTCGGCAGCGACTCATTGATATCGGAGACGTTCGCACAACCACTCACCAACACCGTCAGGCAAAGAACCCACAAACCCCACTTCATACAAAACCTCCGATAAAGAGGCTCGGACAACGCAGATGCGTTTTTTCTCCGAGGCAAACTGCTTTATCGCTCACCAAACGTGAAATTAGCGTTTTTAATTGTCAAAGTGGCCGGATAATAAGGCCTTCGGGCTGATAAACTGCGCCAATCGCCCATGCTATCGTTTTGATTTTGTAGAAAAAGCCCTTCTGGAGGCGCCTCATGAAATTTATCCATCAGCGCGAGCACCTCAATGAGGACGACATTGTCGTCATTCAATGCTCCCAAATGTGCAACATCCGTTTAATGAACGACGCCAACTTCCGCAGCTTCAAGAATGGCGGTCGTCACACCTATCACGGCGGAGCCTTCGACACCTTTCCGGCCCGCATCACCGCGCCAAGCACCGGTTTCTGGAACATCACGATCGACACCGTGAATCGCCGCGCTATCAGCGTGACCCGCAAACCCACCCTGACGCACTCGATCAAAATCATTCGCCGTTCCAGCACAAAACTGAGCTGATCAGCGAAACACAAGACAGGCAGATACAACCGTGGCCCAAACGACCAAGTACGTCATCAAATACAAACTCAACGGTGAGCGCCGCTTCGAGTTTGCCCAGCTTGAAAACGGTACCGCAGAAGAAGCCAAAGCGGCGCTGGATGCCATTCATGGAAAAGACGACGTCATCAGCGAAATCAGCGTCAGCAAAGCGTTGTAACGCGATCCGGAGCGACAATGGACGTCGGCTCCCACTCGCAATTCGACCGCAAGCAGCGGAGTGCCTGCGTCATCCTTGCCTTCCAGACTGGCCATCTCAACAACAAGAGGCCTGGCAATGAGCGAACACTATCTGGACAGGCTGGACTGGCCGCGGCTGGAACAGCAACTTGATCAGGACGGTTACGCCGTCATCCCGTCACTGCTGAGCCACAAGGCATGTGAACAAATCAGCGCCTTGTACCCCCGAAACGAGCCCTTTCGCTCGCACGTGGTGATGGCTCGCCACGGGTTCGGCCGGGGCGAATACAAGTATTTCAACTACCCCTTGCCGGAACTTGTGGCTCGCTTGCGTAGTGCGCTCTACCCACGACTGGTGCCCATCGCCAATCGCTGGCATGAACAGATGGGATTGCCAGACCGTTTTCCTGAATCTCATCCAGCCTTCCTCGAACGCTGCCATGCCGCCGGTCAGAACCGTCCGACGCCGTTGTTGCTGCAATACGGTTCCCAGGACTACAACTGCCTGCATCAGGATCTGTACGGTGAGCACGTTTTCCCGCTGCAAGTGGCGATTCTTCTGTCAGAACCCGAAGAAGACTTCACCGGCGGCGAGTTTGTCATGACCGAACAGCGCCCGCGCATGCAGTCACGCCCGATGGTCATCGGCCTGAACAAAGGTGACGGGCTGATCTTTGCCGTCAACCAGCGACCGGTCAAAGGGACTCGCGGCTACTACCGCGTGACCCTGCGTCACGGTGTGAGTCGCCTGCACAGCGGCAAACGGCATACCCTTGGAATCATCTTTCACGATGCGTCATGACCCCATGAATCCACTGACTTTCGATCTGTTTGCCGATGCAGAACCTTTGCAACAGCCCAGGCGCGAACAGATCGGCGAACAGTCCTACGTACTCAGAGGCTTCGCCCTGCCCTGGCTGGAGCGTTTGCTGCCCGCCCTGGAGACGGTGCTGGTGGCTGCGCCGTTTCGGCAGATGATCACGCCCGGCGGCTTTACCATGTCGGTCGCCCTGAGCAGTTGTGGCACATTCGGCTGGACCACCGACCGCAGCGGTTATCGGTACACCCGCCACGATCCGCAGACCGGTCATACCTGGCCCGTAATGCCCGAGGTGTTTTTCCAATTGGCGCAAGCGGCGGCGCAGGCAGTGGGCTTCAGCGACTTTGTGCCTGATTCCTGCCTGATCAACCGCTACATTCCCGGGGCAAAAATGTCATTGCATCAGGACAAAGACGAGCATTCCTACGCAGCGCCCATCGTCTCGGTATCACTGGGCTTGCCGGCGATGTTCCTGTTCGGCGGTTTTGCGCGCAGCGACAAAAGCCAGCGCATTCCCCTGCTGCATGGCGACATCGTGGTCTGGGGTGGCGTGGATCGCCTGCGTTATCACGGCGTGTTGCCGATCAAGGACGGGCATCACCCGAGACTGGGTGAGCAGCGCATCAACTTCACCTTCCGTACCGCTGGGTAATGGCTGCGAATTTGACCGCAAGCGCCGGAGTGTGTGGCAATTGCCCCATGGTTATTGTGCAGGCACCCCCTCAATGGACGTGACGCCATGACAACCCAATCGACCAAGATCACCACTGAAAACGATCCGCGCTGGGCCGCCGTGGTCGCGCGCGACCCCAAGGCTGACGGGCAGTTTGTCTATGCCGTGAAGACCACAGGCATCTACTGTAATCCCAGCAGTCTCGCGCGCCTGCCCAAACCGCAGAATGTCGAATTCTTCGATAGCGCCGAACAGGCCCGGGCCGCGGGTTATCGTCCGAGCAAGCGCGCGGCGAAGGATCAGAGCGAACTCGCCGCACAACATACCGCCACCGTGGCCGCTGCCTGCCGTCATATCGAAAGCACCGAAACGCTGCCCACCCTCGGCGAATTGGCCGAGGCGGCGGGACTGAGCAGCTTTCACTTCCATCGCGTGTTCAAAGCCGTCACCGGCCTGACGCCCAAGGGCTACGCCGATGCCCATCGCTCACGCAAGGTGCGCGAGCGACTGGCAGACGGAGGCTCGGTAACCGACGCCCTGTATGACGCCGGCTTCAACTCCAACAGCCGATTTTATGAAGCGGCAGACCAACTGCTCGGAATGAAGCCCGGGGATTACCGCGCCGCCGGTCAAAACAATGACATTCGATTTGCCATTGGCCAGTGCTCGCTGGGCGCGATTCTGGTGGCACAGAGTGAGCGCGGAGTTTGCGCGATCCTGCTGGGCGATGATCCGCACCAACTGGTCTGTGATCTGCAAGACAAGTTCCGGCGCGCCAACTTGATGGGTGCCGATCATGAATTCGAGCAATTGATTGCCAGGGTCGTCGGCTTTATCGAGGCGCCGGCCATTGGCCTGGACCTGCCATTGGACGTGCGCGGCACCGCATTTCAGGAAAGGGTCTGGCAAGCGCTGCGGGAGATTCCGGTCGGCAGCACAGCGAGCTACGCCGACGTCGCCCTGCGCATCGGTTCGCCCAAAGCCGTTCGCGCCGTGGCTCAAGCCTGCGGCGCGAACAGCCTGGCCGTGGCGATCCCGTGCCATCGCGTGGTGCGCAGCGATGGCAATCTTTCGGGCTATCGCTGGGGTGTCGAGCGCAAACGCCAGTTGCTGGAGCGCGAGTCGTCGTAATCAGCGATTCACATCCACCACCACGCGCCCGCGCAACTGCCCGGCAAGCAAACGCGGCGCGGCATCGATGGCTTCGCTCAAACCGATTTCATGACTGATCAGCGGCAACAGATTGAAGTCCAGGTCCCGGGCCAGTCGATCCCAGGCTTGTACCCGTTTGGCTTTGGGTTGGGTCACGCTGTTGATGCCGGCCAGGGTCACGCCACGCAAAATGAACGGCGCAACGGATGCCGGAAAGTCCATGCCTTGGGCCAGGCCGCAGGCCGCGACGGTGCCGTTGGCCTTGGTGCTGGCGCAAGCATTGGCCAGGGTATGGCTGCCGACCGAGTCGATGACGCCCGCCCAACGCTCCTTGGCCAACGGCTTGCCTGGCTCGGACAAGGTAGCGCGATCGATGATTTCGCCAGCGCCGAGTTGCTTGAGGTAGTCGTGTTCCGAGGTACGCCCGGTGGACGCGACCACCCGGTAGCCGAGCTTGCTGAGCAACGCGATGGCGAAACTGCCGACGCCACCGTTGGCGCCGGTGACCAGGATTTCGCCCTGCTCAGGCGTCACGCCATTGTGCTCAAGGGCCAGGATGCACAGCATGGCCGTGTAGCCCGCCGTACCGATAGCCATCGACTGGGCCGCGGTAAAAGCCTTGGGCAGCGGAATCAGCCAGTCGCCATTGAGGCGAGCCTTCTGCGCCAATCCTCCCCAATGCCCTTCACCCACGCCCCAGCCATTGAGCAGGACGGCGTCACCGACCTGGTAGTCCGGATGCCCGCTGGCCTCGACGACCCCGGCCAGGTCGATGCCTGGCACCATCGGGAATTTTCGCACCACCGGGCTGCTGCCGGTGATCGCCAGGCCATCCTTGAAGTTCAGCGTGCTGTAGCCAACACGCACCGTGACATCGCCCTCGGGTAACTGATCGTCCTGGATCTCTTGCAGTATGGCCCGGTAACCGCTGTCGTCTTTGTCGATCAAAATACCTTTGAACATTACGGCCTCTCAATGGAATCAGTCTGGTTGTGGTGCAAATGAAATAACACATGGCAACCGATTGCCGTACCCGACTTTAAGCCAATCCGGCAACCCGCCGGGCGTTTTCATTAGCGGCGACTATGCTTTTTCGCAACCTTGAAATGCCGCAAGGACCTGTCTTGTCGATGGAGCTGACAATGCCTCAACTGCGTTTATTCACCGTTTTACTGATGCTCTGTCTGGTTGCGCTCAGCGGCGCCCAGGCGGCACCAGAGCAACCCGTCCAGCCTCCTGCGAATCAGCTGGCCGCGTCCCCCAACTGGCCACAGGTGCTGGCTGCCGGCGACACCAAACTGACCATTTACCAACCACAACTGGACAGTTGGGATGGTTACACCCTGAGCGCGCGGGCTGCCGCGGAGGCCACGGGCACCGATGGCAAATCCACCTACGGCATTGTGCAGTTCAGCGCCCACACACTGGTCGACAAGGCCACCCGCTGATTCGGCCAACACTGCCCAGGTGATGAATCACTCCTTCGATGGTGGCGGTGGAGGCTTCCATCGACGCTGAAGAAAACCGGCAAGCTGAAATGACGACTGGCCTTGCGCCAGTCGTTGCGTTACAAATCCTGCTCTACCGTCCCTGCCCTGTTTCAACGTCGGAGAACACAGCACATGAACCAATGGCCAGATACCCGCATTCTTGACCTGCTCGGGATCGAACTGCCGATCATTCAGGGACCGATGGCCGGTGCCACAAACTCGTCCATGGTGATTGCAGCGTGCAATGCCGGCGGCCTGGGTTCGATGCCGGCGGCGATGCTCAGCACCGATCAACTGCGCGAAGAACTGAAAACCATCCGCCAACACACCCAGCGCCCGATCAACGTCAATTTCTTCTGCCATCAACCTCCAGCTCCTGACGAGCAGCGCGCGCGAGACTGGAAAAACCTGCTGCAACCGTACTACAAGGAGCTGGGCGCCGATTTCGATGCGCCAACCCCCGTGTCCAACCGGGCGCCGTTCGACAATGCTGCCTGTGAAGTGGTCGAGGAATTTCGCCCCGAAGTGGTGAGTTTTCACTTCGGCCTGCCGGAAAAATCCTTGCTCGAGCGGGTCAAAGCCACCGGTGCGAAAGTGCTGTCCTCAGCCACCACCGTCGAAGAAGCCGTGTGGCTTGAGCAGCATGGCTGTGATGCAATCATTGCCATGGGTTTTGAGGCCGGAGGCCATCGCGGAATGTTTCTCAGCGATGACCTGAGTAGCCAGGTGGGGACTTTCGCCTTGGTGCCGCAAGTCGTCGATGCAGTGAAAGTGCCGGTGATCGCCGCTGGCGGGATCGCTGACGCACGAGGCGTCGCCGCTGCCTTCATACTGGGCGCTTCGGCGGTGCAGGTGGGTACGGCGTACCTGTTCACGCCAGAGGCCAAGGTCAGCCCGTCCCATCACAAAGCGTTGCGCACTGCCAAGGAAAGCGAGACGGCCGTCACCAACGTGTTCACCGGTCGCCCGGCCCGGGGCATCCTCAATCGGGTGATGCGTGAGTTGGGGCCGATGAGCGCCAAGGCTCCGGCCTTCCCCCTTGCCGGTGGCGCGCTGATGCCGTTGCGGGCCAAGGATGAAGCCGATTTCAGCAACCTTTGGGCCGGCCAGGCATTTACCCTCGGAGTCGATTTGACCAGCGCGGCACTGACTCGACAACTGGCCGAGGAAGGATTAGCGAGACTGCTGCGTCGCTCCTGAGCATCACTCGCACCGAAATTGTATACAACTTTATGACAGCACATTCCGTTTAAAGGCAATTCGCTATATATTTCTGTACATAACGATTCACCCCCTGCTGCAATTGCCTTTAACGGAGCCGTTTCATGACCATTCGTGCCTCACGTTTTGCCCCTACCTGCCTGGCGAGCCTTCTTGCCGTCTTCGCCTTCGGCTCAGCCCAGGCGGACGAAGTCCAGGTGGCTGTCGCCGCCAACTTCACCGCGCCGATCCAGGCCATCACCGCTGATTTCGAAAAAGACACCGGGCACAAACTAGTGACCTCCTTTGGTGCCACCGGCCAGTTCTACACCCAGATCAAAAACGGCGCACCGTTCGAAGTGTTCCTCTCGGCCGACGACAGCACGCCGAAAAAACTTGAAGCCGAAGGCGACACCGTCAAGGGTTCGCGCTTCACCTACGCCGTCGGCACCCTGGCGCTGTGGTCGGCCAAAGAAGGCTACGTAGATGCCAAGGGCGATGTGCTGAAAAAGAACGAGTACCAGCACCTGTCCATCGCCAATCCGAAGGCTGCACCTTACGGCCTGGCGGCTACCCAGGTGTTGGCCAAGGAAGGTCTGACCGACAAGGTCAAGGACAAGATCGTGGAAGGCCAGAACATCAGCCAGGCCTACCAGTTCGTCTCCACCGGCAATGCCGAGCTGGGTTTTGTCGCCCTGTCGCAGATCTACAAGGACGGCAAGATCACCAGCGGTTCGGCCTGGATCGTTCCGGCCAGCCTGCACGATCCGATCAAACAGGACGCGGTGATTCTCAACAAGGGCAAGGACAACCCGGCCGCCAAGGCATTGGTTGACTACCTCAAAGGGCCGAAAGCGGCCGCTGTCATCAAGTCCTACGGCTACGAAATCTAAATGTCGCTATCGAGTGCCGATTTTTCCGCCATTTGGCTGACCCTGAAGCTGGCGTCCCTGACGACCGTCATCCTGCTGATTGTCGGCACTCCGATTGCGTTGTGGCTCTCGCGCACCCGCTCCTGGTTGCGCGGCCCGGTCGGGGCGATTGTCGCCCTGCCCCTGGTGCTGCCGCCGACGGTGATTGGCTTTTATCTATTGCTCGCCCTCGGCCCCCACGGGTACATCGGCCAGCTCACTCAATCACTCGGCCTTGGCACCCTCACTTTCAGTTTTGCGGGGCTGGTGATCGGTTCAGTGTTGTATTCGATGCCGTTTGTGGTCCAGCCGCTGCAAAACGCATTTTCCGCGATCGGTACACGCCCGCTCGAAGTGGCCGCGACGCTGCGGGCCAATCCCTGGGACACCTTTTTCAGCGTGATGCTGCCCCTCGCTCGCCCAGGTTTCATTACCGCGGCCATTCTTGGTTTCGCCCACACCGTCGGCGAGTTCGGCGTGGTGCTGATGATTGGCGGCAACATTCCCGAGAAGACCCGCGTGGTCTCGGTGCAGATCTACGATCACGTCGAAGCCATGGAATACGCCCAGGCCCATTGGCTGGCCGGGGCGATGCTGGTGTTCTCGTTTGCCGTCTTGCTGGCGCTGTATTCCAGCCGAAAAACCAAAGCGGGCTGGAGCTGACCGATGATTCAAATGCGCCTGAAACTGGACTATCCGGGCTTTGCCCTGGACGTCGACCTGCAACTGCCGGGCCGTGGCGTCACTGCGCTTTACGGTCACTCCGGCTCGGGCAAGACCACTTGCCTGCGCTGCATCGCCGGTCTGGAACGGGCCGATCGCGGCTTTATCCAGGTCAACGATGAAGTCTGGCAAGACAGCGAAAACAAGGTCTTCGTCGCACCGCACAAACGCACGCTGGGCTACGTGTTCCAGGAAGCCAGCCTGTTTCCCCATCTGTCGGTGCTGGCCAACCTGGAGTTCGGCCTCAAGCGTATTGCAAAGACGCAGCGTCGGGTCGACATGGCCCACGCCACCGAACTGCTGGGCATCAGCCATTTGCTCGACCGGCACCCACAACACCTATCGGGCGGTGAGCGACAGCGCGTAGGCATTGCCCGCGCCTTGCTCACCAGCCCGAAACTGCTGTTGATGGACGAGCCACTGGCCGCGCTGGATGCCCAACGCAAAAATGAAATCCTGCCCTACTTGCAGCGCCTGCACGACGAACTCGACATCCCGGTGCTGTACGTCAGCCACTCCCAGGATGAAGTCGCGCGGCTGGCCGACCATATCGTGTTGCTCAGCAACGGCAAGGCACTGGCCAGTGGCCCGATCGGCCAGACCCTGGCACGCCTCGATTTGCCTCTGGCGATGGGGGATGACGCCGGCGTGGTGATCGAAGGTCGCGTCAGCGCCTATGACGCCGACTACCAATTACTCAGCCTGCAATTGCCCGCCACCACCCTCAACATTCGTGTACCCCATACGCCAATGGATGCGGGCCAAGCATTGCGCTGCAAAGTCCAGGCGCGGGACGTGAGCCTGAGCCTGGACAGTGCCGGGCAAAGCAGCATTCTCAATCGCCTGCCAGTCACCGTGGTCAGTGAAATGAGCGCGGACAATGCCGCTCACGTACTGATTCGCCTGGACGCCGCAGGCACACCGCTGTTGGCGCGGATTACGCGTTATTCCCGCGACCAACTCAACGTCCATCCTGGCCAGCAACTCTGGGCGCAAATCAAAGCAGTCGCAGTGCTCGCGTAAATCCGCCGGCACGACTGCAGCGCAGCGCGGTCAATGGCTGTAACGCCCCGTGATTCCTCGCCCAGGATGCTTGTCATGTCCGATGCACTGCCACCTGACCTGCATTATGTCGAGGACACTCAACCAGGCATCACCCGCAGGAAACTGCGCGGAAGATTCGCCTATTTCGACCCGGCGGGACAACGCATCACCGCCCCCGACGCAATCAACCGCCTCAACGCGCTCGCGGTGCCACCCGCCTATACCGAGGTGTGGATCTGCGCCGATCCACATGGGCATCTGCAGGCTACGGGCCGGGATGCCCGGGGGCGCAAACAATACCGTTATCACCCCCGCTGGCGAGAGGTACGCGACGCCGACAAATACTTGCGCCTGCGTGAATTCGGGCTGGCCTTGCCGAAACTGCGCCAACGGCTGGAAGCCGTATTGGCGGCACCGGGATTCAGTCGCGACAAAGTCGTGGCCACGGTCATTACCCTGCTCGACTCAACGTTGATCCGTATTGGCAACAGCCAATATGCCCGGGACAACCGCTCCTACGGCCTGACGACCTTGCGCAGCCGCCACGTAGAGATCAACGGCAGTGCCATCCAGTTCCAGTTCCGCGGTAAAAGTGGCGTCGAACACCAGATCACCGTGAAAGACCGGCGACTGGCCCGGATCATCAAACGATGCCAGGAAATACCCGGACAGAACCTGTTTCAGTATCTGGATGAAAACGGTGACCGGCGCACTGTCAGTTCCTCCGACATCAACAGCTATTTGCAAACGCTCACCAGCGCCGACTTCACCGCCAAGGATTACCGCACCTGGGCCGGCAGCGTGTTGGCTCTGGCGTTACTGCGCAAGCTGCACTGGGAGCCTGAAACGGACGCCAGGCGGCACCTGGTGGATATGGTCAAGAACGTTGCCAGGCAACTGGGCAATACCCCGGCAGTGTGCCGCAAGTGCTATATCCACCCGGCCGTGCTGGACGGTTACCTTCTCGGCGACCTGGCACAACTGCCCAGACCGAGAGCGCGCAAGGGGCTGTCAGCCGAGGAAGCCGGGCTGGCGATCTTCCTCGAGCGGATTGCGGCAGCGCCTGAACCGACGAATTGACCTGCCTATTTTTTGCACGATCACCAATGGCTTCTATAGTTGATCTGAACAGGAATCGGCTGCGGAGACGCCATGGAAGACATTTTTGTCGTGAAGCGTTGCAACAAGATCATCATCCATGGTCGCCGTGAGGGTGAGAATGAACACCTTCCACCCGATGCCGCAGTCTGGTACCGCATCGCCGATACCCGTACCGAAGGCTTCATCGGAGACGGTTACGATGTTGAAGAAGACGCCCAGCGTGTTTGCCGGCAGTTGAACGCAAAATCACAAGTGACAGCCCGACAAAGCTGAGGGCCTGCCAGCGTTTTTTAACGGGTCTATACTGATATGGCTGAAGGATCAGCGACCCCAACGGCAGAAAGCTCGCTCCAGGCGGGCTTTTTGCTGCCACACCCAGGTTTCTTGAACGGAGGTGTCTCCCATGTCCGAAAAAGAGTCCATCACCACCCTGCTCACCTTGCTGGACTCCCGTCAGGCCCGCCTGGCTGCTGCCTGCAAGGAAATCGCCGACTGGGTCGATCATCAAGGCGGACACCCCACCGCCCTCAGAATTCGTGATCGCCTGAACGACATAGAGAAGGACACGCCGCTGATCCGGCATACGCTGTCGTCTCTGCAACCTGTCGACCGGCCTCTGCCTCGGTTCAGATGATCCGTCACGGATTTGCAGTGCGAAAACAGGCCCGATTCGGGCAGCATGACCGGTGACGGTGACGTTTCCGTACGTTTGCCTGCCTGTCAGGATTTCACCCTCTCTCACAACCCGGCCTGGCGCCGGGATTTTTGTTGGGCAAAAACCAATCGAACGTCACCGCTCACGTGGGGTCAACCGCTCACACGTCACGATAGGAGACGTTCCAATGGTCACTCATTTCAAAATCAGCGGGCACCTGGCCTGCGGTCACAACGGCAACAACCTCGTATCGACCCGCGAACTCAATCGGGTGAAATGCAGGAGTTGCCGAAACACCGAGGCCTTCAAAGAAGCACGCAAGGCTGAACGCAACGCCGCCCGCCGCGCAGCACGCAAAGCCAAAGCCGTGCACAGCGCCATTAACTGGCGTTCGGCCTGGGCCGAGCGACTGACCGCGATGGCCGGCCTGCAACGCTTGCCGCGGGGATTTGCCGGCCAGCCCTTTGTTTAAGCTGGACTGAAACAGGACTTCGTCATCCGTGGGCCCTTGCATTGCGCAAGGGCCCAATCGGAGCGCAAAGCCATCAACACAAAATTCGTTACCGCCATCGCCTGCCTGGCAGCGCACTACGGCTGCAGGCATCTGGGAAAATGGGCGTCCGAGGTAAAGCATTGGCGACAACAAGCTTCATCGACTAGGGTCTCTTGCGTATCGAACTGCGGCGCCTTAATTGGCAGGAGCCTGACGAAGGAGGAACCCATGTCACTCAATCGTAGTGCCGAACACACCTACCGCCAGTGGTCGACCCCGATCCTGCTGGAACTCAAGGAGCGAGAGCATCAAATGGACCCGTCAGACCGCCAGGCTTTGCAAAACGTACTGCTGGAAAGAAGACTGATCAACACCGGCAACCCAATCGGCAGCGATCTCCGCAAGGCAGACCCGGCGTCCTGAAAAGCTTCAGGTGACCACGATCAAGATGGAAGTAATGGAGCAGAAACAAACAAGGGTTTGCCTGAATATCGCTGGCAAACCCTTGCTTGCAGAAAACACCCGACTGCCGCGCTAAAACCACCCACTACGTTCGTCTTCCAGTTCATGGCGACACTGCTTGAGTTGGGCGCTGTAAATCTCAGACTGCTTTTGCACTTTCTGGGCAACCTGCATCAGCCACGGTTTACCGCGATAGGTATTACGGCTATAGCCCCCACGCCCCTCGTGGTAAGCCAGGTACTGATTGTAAGTGTCCCATTTGGAGATTCCGAGCTGACGCTGGGTGCCAGTGGTGTACCAACCGATAAACATGATCGAGTCGTCGAAACTGTCACGCGAACCACCGTTGCCCGTATTGCCCTTGTACTCACTCCACACCGGATCTTGAGCCTGCGCATAACCGTAAGCCGAGCTCACTCGCCCCCAAGGGATCACCCAGAGCAGGTAGTCACGCGGCGGCAGTGCATCTGCCACGAAACTGCTTTCCTGCTTCATGATCGCCATGGCCACATGCAGAGGTGTCCCATATTCACTCTGCATTTGCAGCGAGTCCTCGTACCAGTCGGGATACTCACGGTAAATGCTGCAAAGATTGCCTTGGTCTCTTGGCGGCGTGGTCGTGCAACCCGTTAAGAACATAAACAACAAAGCCAACAGCAAAACGTGTCCTTGTTTCATTCATTACTCTCAAAAATAAGGGCATAAGGTGCCCTCCGTTTACTACAAGGAGCCTGAGTCATGCAGGTGCAGGCAAAGACGTCAGAAGACATCCAGCCTGATCGCGTCACCCTGATCGAGAAGGCTCTTTGTAAATCCCTATTGCACGGCGACCTGATGCAGCCCTGATCTGCGATTGAATGCTCACACGTGAGCGTGAAACCAGAGGCCTACTCCGGGTTTCGATCTAGAGCATTTTCTCCAGGCCGATCTTGTCGCTGAGCCAGGCTTTGAAGCTGCGCCATTTGCCGCCGGGCTCCTTGCGCAAAGTATGCAGGCGACCGTCATCCTCGGTCAGCCAGACGATTTCGCCGTTTTCCAGTCGAGCCTGGTAACTCATGACCGGCGCCATGCCCTCAAGCGCCAGCTGGCGCACGTAGCCGGCCAGTTCGGGACTATCGACCAGCACCCCGACTTCAGTGTTCCAGAACACTGAACGCGGGTCGAAATTGAACGAGCCGATGAACACTTTCTGCTTGTCCAGGATCATGGCCTTGGTGTGCAAGCTGGAGTCCGAACCGCCACTGAAACCAAACGAAGAGCTGCGGCCGGGATCGTCCGGCTGGCGCCGCAGCTCATAGAGTTTCACGCCATGCTCGAGCAGAGCCTTGCGATACGGTGCATAGCCGCCATGCACCGCCGGCACATCGGTGGCTTCCAGTGAGTTGGTCAGCAGGCGTACATCAACGCCGGCATCGGCACGCCCCAGGAGATAGTCCATGCCCGGTTTTTGCGGGACGAAATAGGCCGAGATCATGATCAGCTCGTTACTGACGCTATCGAGTTCAGGCCGTAGTTGTGTGGCCATCAGTAGCGCGCGTGCCGGTTCGGCGTCGGCCAGGACCTTGCTCGGAGCGTCCCACATCGCGGTGTTATGGGCCCAGATCAGTTGCTTGCGCCAAGTCTCGATTTGCGGTTGAGTCTGGTAGGTCATGAGATGGTCATACAACGCCTTGCTCTCGACACGTGAGGTCTGGAGCGATTGCTCCAGGCGTTGACGGCTCTCGAGCAAGTCTTGTGCTGTCGGCTTGTTGAGCAGGAAGTCACTGATCGGCAGGCTCAATGCGCTGTTCCAGTACTGATCGAAGCTGTGTCCCAACTGCTCGGCGACCGGGCCGATGCACAACAGGTCCATGTCGGTGAAGTTGAGATCGGGCTTGGCGTCGAAATATTCATCCCCCAGGTTGCGTCCACCGACGATGGCTGCGCTGTTGTCGGCCAGCCACAGTTTGTTGTGCATGCGTCGGTGCTGTTGGGAAAGATCAAGCAGGCGGCCCATGGTTCGAGTGACCATGGTGCTACGCCCCAGATGCAAAGGGTTGAAGACGCGGATATAGATGTTCGGGTGTACCGCCAGGGTGGCGATGACCTCTTCCTGGCCATCGCTGGCCGTGTCATCGAGCAAGATGCGTATCCGTACGCCGCGATCGGCAGCCAGCAGCATTTCACGCACCAGTGCCCTGGTGCTGATACCGTTGTGCACGATGTAGTACTGCAGATCGACGCTTTTTTGCGCATTGCGGATCAACTCGGCGCGCGCCCGGAATGCTTCACTGCTGTTGGGCAGCAAGCGAAAACCCGAGCGCCCCTCGTGCGCGGCGGCCTGAGCCTGGATCGAACGCCCGAAAGCCGATTCGCTGGCGGGTATCACCTCGCTGAAGTCGTGGGGCAAGCGCGTGGTGGCGCAGCCGACGAGCAGCAGCGCGATCAACATGGCGCAGAGGAACCGGGACATGGGCTGGTCCTCAACTTCGACGGGTGTAGATTTGAACTCGGCAACCAGCCAGTACTGGCTGCCAAGAACGTGCAGCCCTCGGTAATCCGCACGACTTGTTCCAGTAAAGCCTGTTTCAAGCAGCGTGTCGAAATTTCCCGGCAGCTGTGCCTAGAGCATGAACCCGCCTTGGGGCCGGGCACAGTCAGCGCGACACGGATTGGACCCAGCGGCTCGTCGCGCTACTGATCCGACGGCAGATTCGCTACTATGTTTACCCGCCTTTCCTGTCTGCGGATTTCTTCATTCTGGAGCCCGAATGCCTAGTCAAAAGGACATCGCCGCCGAAAGCGGCGCACCGATGATCCCTGAACAGCGCCGTGAATTGATGCTGCGACAGTTGCGCAAGCATCAGGTGCTGAGCGTTCATCAATTGATGGAAATGTTCGACTGTTCGCACATGACCATACGCCGCGACATCGCGCTGCTGGAACAGGAAGGTCGTGCCTACTCGGTAACGGGAGGGGTGCGCATCGCCAGCCAGCTGCACAGCGAGCCCAGCCACCAGATCAAGGCAGTGGTCGAGTTGCCGCAGAAGCAGGCCATGGCCAGGCTCGCCGCCCGGCTACTACATGCCGATATGACGATTTACCTGGATGCGGGAACCAGCACGCTGGAAATCGTCCCCTATATCAAGGCGCTGTCCGGCATGACCGTGGTGACCAATGACTTCGGCATTGTCCAGGCACTGATCGAAGCCCCCCATGTCACAGTGATTCATACCGGCGGGCAGCTGGATCACTCCAATCAATCGTGCGTGGGCGGTCTGGCGGTTGCCACCTTGCGTCAGATCGTCACCGACATCGCGTTCATATCGACCAGTTCATGGGATTTGCGTCGCGGCCTCACCACCCCTTCAGCGCTGAAAGTTGAAGTCAAACAAGCAGCGATGCAATCAGCCTCGCAAGTGGTGCTGGTGGCTAGCAGCTCGAAGTACGGCACCTTCAGCATGTACAAAATTGCCGGGCTCGAGCAGTTCGACATCATCCTCAGCGACGACGCTTTGACCCCTGCCGCGGCCGATGGCATCCGCAAGCAGGGTGTCGAGCTGTTGCTACCGGCGGACAATACACCAGCGTGAAACGACGGCTCCTGCACCCAGCGGAGCCGTCATCTATTGCGCTTAACGCGCCTTCCAGTCCCGCAGCCACTGCAAGCCGGCAGACGTGTTGCCTCGCGGCCGGTATTCACACCCTACCCAGCCGTCATACCCCAATTGGTCGATCAGCTCGAACAGATAGGGGTAATTGACTTCCCCCAGGCCCGGTTCATGCCGATCCGGCACGCCAGCGATCTGGATATGGCCGATACCGTCGAAGTCGCGACGCAGTTTAGTCGCCAGGTCGCCCTCGACGATTTGGCAGTGGTAGCAGTCGAACTGAACCTTCAGGTTGCTGGCGCCCACTTCCTTGCAGATGGCCTGGGCCTGATCCTGGCGGTTGAGGAAGAACCCCGGCATATCCCGCGTATTGATCGGTTCGAGCAGTACCGTGATCCCGACCTTGGCCGCCTGGGCGGTGGCGTAGGAAAGGTTTTCCAGGTACACGCCGTGATGCCGTGGGCGATCGCTTTCCGACGGCAACAGCCCGGCCATCACATGGATGCGTGAGTTGCCCAATACGCTGGCGTAATCCAGGGCACGATCAAAACCGCTACGAAATTCACTCTCCCGGCCCGGCAACGACACCGTGCCCCGCTCCCCCGCAGCCCAATCACCGGGCGGCGCATTGAACAGTGCCTGCACCAGGCCGTTGTCGCTCAAGCGTTGCTTGAGTTCTTCAGCGCTGTAGTCATAGGGAAACAAATACTCCACCGCTTCGAATCCGTCAGAGGCAGCGGCGGCGAAGCGATCCAGAAACTCATGTTCCGGGTAGAGCATGCTGAGGTTGGCAGCAAAACGAGGCATGGTAGCTCCTGAGACAAAGGGTTAGACGAAAGGCCAGATCAGCAGGGTAATACAGAAACCCAAGGTACCGAGCAAGGTGGTCATCACCGTCCAGGTGCGCAGACCGTCGGCCACGTTCAGGCCGGACAGTTTGGTGAAGATCCAGTAACCGGCATCATTGATATGGGACATGGCGAGCCCGCCACCGCCCATGGCCAGACACAGCAGAGCCATGTGGTTCGGGGTCAGATCGAGGGTCGCAATCAGCGGGCTGATGATGCCGGCAGTGGTCACCAGCGCCACCGTGGTCGAGCCCTGCACCGCGCGCAACAGCATGGTCAGCAGGAAGCCCAGTGCCAGCACCGGCAGACCGGTGGTGCGCAGCATGTCGGAGACCACGGCGCCGATTCCGGTATCCACCAGCACCTTGCCGAACACGCCACCGGCACCGGCAATCAGGATCACCATGGCCACGCCTGGCAAGGCCGAACCGATCACGTCAGACACCTGAGTGCGGCTCCAGCCCCGGCGCGAACCCAGCAGCCAGGCACACAGCAAGGTGTCGATCAGCAGCGCTACCAGCGGCGCACCGAGTACGGTCATGATGCCGCGCACAATCGATTCGGCAGGCAGCAACGAGGTAGACAGAGTCCCCAGCAGAATCAGAATGATGGGGAGCAGGATCAAGCTGACGATCAGGCCAAACCCTGGTGCCGGTGCTGGCGGCAATTTGGAAACGATGCTGCTGACGGACTCTTCCAGGCCCATGTGGGATACGGCTTCTGCCGATCGCTCAGGGTTCGTGTCGTTGCCGTTGGTCCAGGCGGCCAGATCCTCGTTGGTGACATGCGGGCCATAGACCTCGGCACGAATATCGTCGGTCATCGGGTACGCCCGACGGGTCATGCGCCCGGCCACGCGATAGCCGACATAACAAAGGAACGCGGTGATCGGCAACCCGAACATCAGCACGCGGCCCAGGTCCGCGCCCAATTGACTGGCAGCGGCCACTGCGCCCGGGTGCGGCGGCAGAAAGGCGTGTACGGTCAACAACGCAGCACACATCGGCAACGCAAACACCAACAACGGCTTGCGCGCACGCCGGGCAATACCATAGGCCAGCGGCATGAGGATGATCACACCGACCTCGAAGAATACCGGCACCCCGACCATGAAGCCGGCAATCGTCAACGCCAGGGGCGTACGCCGGTTGCCGAAGCGGGTAATCAGCGTCTTGGCCAGCGCCTCGGCACCGCCGGAAAGCTCGATGATCCGCCCGATCATCGCGCCCAGGGCAATGATGATCGCGATGTGACCCAGGGTCTTGCCCATGCCGCCTTCAATGGTCGCGACCAGATCGGCCGGTTTCACCCCGGCCACCAGCGCCACCAGAATGCTCACCAGCATCAAGGCCACGAAAGGCTGGAACTTGTACTTGAGCACCAGGAACAGCAACAGAGCGATGCCTGCCCCGGCGGTAACCATCAGGATTAACGGGCTCATTTCACTAACCCTCCACGCCGGGCTAATAAAAGAGTACTGCCGATGGATCTGAATATGCCGCAGTGAAGGTGAGTCATACTTGGACTTCCTGTTGTTATTGTTTTTTAAGGCAAGCCGGGGCCGTCGAGAGTCGCTGTGCGTCTCCCGGGCAGAGCCTGCGTTATTGATCTGTCGTACTAAGGCAGCGCTTTACCAGTGCGCACCAAAGGTTGCCCGCAGTTCGTCCAGCGCCAGTTGATCGAGTGGCTCAGGCTTGGGATTACTCATCAGCCAGAGTCGCGCGGTTTCCTCAAGCTCTTCCAGGGCGTAGCTGGCCCTGGAGACCGAACTTTCCCAGACCACCGGCCCAAGCCGTTCGAGCATCACACCGCGAACGCTGTTGGCCAGCAGCGCGACCTGTTCGGCAACCTTCGGCGAACCGGGTCGCTGGTAGGCAATCAATGGGATATGCCCGACTTTCATGACCTGATACGGCGTCAGCGGCGGCAAAATGTCGTCCGCCTGCCAGACACCGGCCAGCGTCAACGCCACCAGATGGGTGGAGTGGGTATGCACCACACCGCCGACATTCGGGTTGCGGTCGTAGACCTGGCGATGCAACGCCAGAGTCTTTGAAGGCTTGTCACCGGACACCCACTCACCCGCCAGATTGACCTTGGCGATGGCTGCCGGATCAAGACGCCCGAGGCAGACATCCGTCGGCGTGATCAACCAGCCGTCGTCCAGTCGCGCGCTGATGTTACCGGCGCTGCCGACGGTATAACCGCGCTGGTACAGGCTGCGGCCAACCTCACAGATTTCTTCGCGTAGGGCGTTCTCGTTGCTCATTGCGCACCTCCGGCCTGGGCGAGTTGGTTCAAGGCTTTGCTGAAGAAATCCCGGCCACCGAAGTTGCCCGATTTGAGTGCCAGCGCCAAAGGTTCCTCGGTACTGCTGACGGTCGCCGGCACACCCGGATCAATCTGCGCGCCGATCTGCAACAGCTGCACACCCAGCGCCTGGACCACGGCACCCGAGGTTTCTCCGCCGGCGATCACGAAACGGCGCACGCCGCTCTGGCGCAGGCCCTGTGCAATTTCGCCAAGGGCGTTTTCCACAAGGCTACCGGCCTGCTCGACACCCAGTTGCTGTTGCACCAACTTGACCTCTTGCGGTGAGCTGGTGGCGTAGATCAATACGGTTTGCTCGTTATCACGGGCGAAGGCCAAGGCTTGCGCCACTACCGGTTCCCCCGCCGCCAAGGCCAACGGATCAATCCGCAAAGCTGGCCGGCCGGCTTCAAGCCAGGCGGCCACTTGCCCATTGGTGGCGATCGAAGCGCTGCCGGCCAACACCACTTCCCCGCCGGACACTGCAGGAAGTTTGGAGGCGTCGAGGTCACGCAACTTGCCGGCACGACGGAAGTTTTCCGGAAGCCCCAGGGCCAGCCCCGAACCACCCGTCAACAACGGCAGATCGGCGCAGGCGCTACCGAGGGTGTACAGATCGCTGTCCGACAAGGCATCGGCGATTGCCATGCCGACACCTTGAGCCCTCAGTTCAGCGATTCGCGCCTGGACCTGCTCAGCGCCCTGGGCAATCGTGTCGTAGCGCAACAAGCCGACATTCAGACGGGTCTGCGATTGCAGGACACGCACCAGATTGGCATCGGTCATTGGCGTCAGCGGATGGTTCTGCATGCCCGACTCGCTGAGCAGTTGATCCTGCACAAACAGATGGCCGCGAAAGATCGTCCGGCCATTTTCCGGGAACGCCGGGCACGCAAGGGTAAAGTCGCTACCCAGTGCGGCCAGCAGTGCTTCGCTGACCTGGCCGATGTTGCCGGCCGCGGTGGAGTCGAACGTTGAGCAATATTTGAAAAAAATCTGCTCGCAGCCTTGTTCGCGCAGCCAGGCCAGCGCAGCGAGGGACTGCTCGACTGCTTCGGCCACTGGCGTGGTACGCGACTTCAGGGCAATGACGATCGCATCGGCATCAAGCCCGGCCGCCACTTCCGCGCTCGGGATGCCAATGCTTTGCACGGTGCGCATACCGCCGCGCACCAGCATGTTGGCAAGGTCCGTGGCGCCGGTGAAATCGTCGGCGATGCAGCCCAGCAACGGGCGTGCGGTGGAAGTAGTCATGGGGGTGTTCCTCAAACAGGCTCAGGCTTGGCAGTTGGCAATTCGATGCCCGGGAAAATCTTGATCACCGCCGAGTCGTCCTCACGGCCAAAGCCGGCACTGGATGCCTGCATGAACATCTGGTGAGCGGTGGCCGACAGCGGCAACGGGAATTTGCTGGCCCGGGCGGTATCCAGTACCAGGCCCAGGTCCTTGACGAAAATATCCACGGCGGACAACGGCGTGTAGTCAGCCTTGAGAATGTGCGGCACGCGGTTTTCGAACATCCAGGAGTTACCGGCGCTGTGGGTGATCACCTCGTACAGCGCATCGGCATCGACCCCTTCACGCAGGCCCAGCGCCATGGCTTCGGCAGAAGCGGCAATATGCACCCCGGCGAGAAGCTGGTTGATAATCTTGACCTTCGAACCCAACCCATGGACGTCGCCCAGGCGATAAACCTTGCCGGCCATACCCGCCAGGATCGACTCAGCCATGGTGTAGGCGTCGGCCGGGCCCGAGGTCATCATGGTCATTTCACCAGCGGCAGCCTTGGCCGCGCCACCGGAGATCGGTGCATCCAGATACCGCAGGCCCTGTGCGGCCAAGCGCTGGCCAAGATCCACCGCGTAAGTCGGAGCGACTGTGGCGCAGCCGATCACCAGGCTGCCTGGCCGCAGCGAGGCCACGGCACCCCCCTCACCAAACAATACGGTCTCGGTCTGCTCGGCGTTGACCACCACGGTAATGATCACGTCACACTCTGCGGCCATGTCCGACGGTGACAGGCAAGCCACACCGCCCTCCCCGGCGAACTGCTCCGTTACAGCAGTGCGCACATCACAGGCATGCACATTAAAACCGCTGCGCAGCAACGAGCGAGCAATGCCCAGGCCCATCGCGCCCAGACCGACAACACCGACATTCTTGTTATTCATGGGGTACTCCAGTGGAAAGCTGCGGCTGCTGCCTACAAGGCACAGGCGTTGGCCGCGTCGTGAATAGGGCTAGACAGAATCAGCACCGCGCGGGCCAACCACCTGAGGGACGCTGTTATTCAGGACCTGAGTCGCGATCTCATTGAACATCAAGGCCATCCTGTTGCGTCGTGTTATCAGGTTGTCATACCGGCTGCTGCAGATCATCTACCAGTGATCTGATTATGTGAAGTATTTTTTATTAATAACATTTTTTAACATCGCTTTAGCCGCGCAGGAACGAGATGCGGGCTCGCTGCGGATTACAAGTGGCCCAAAAGCAGCGAATTACGGAAAAGTTTTTTGATCGCGGAAAAAACGAAGGGCCTGCATGAGGTAACTCACGCAAGCCCTTGATATTCATGCAGACAGAAGCCGGAATCGAAGCCGTCCCCCCTACGAGCGGGACATCCTTTCGGCGAAAGACCGCTATCGATTGAAGCGGCCCTTCTCGACCCGTTAAATCCACGCCACCTCAGGGCAAGCAGCCGCTACCCAAAGCGGGTGACACAGGGTCGCTATACCCTCCATAAATGGGGAACTACACCCACCCTGGCAAGCATTTACCACCAAGTTTGAGGAATATTTCCCCACTCACCCTTTCTCTTGCTTGAAACCCTCGGAAACAGCCTGTTAATTAATTAGACATTTTCCTCGCCCTATTGAAATGGCTCATTAGTTGCACCACCCCTTGGGACCCGCAACAGCTGTCGTCCCGCACATCATGGAGACGGCTGGACTCGCCAGATTCGGTATGACGCGAGAGGTGAGAAATGAAACGCGCGACACCACCATGCAGTTCCATCGCCTTACTGCCCAGATCAAGCCCGCCCTGTGCCTTGCCCTTTACCCTGACCACCATCAACGCCGCAGCGCTGGATGATTTCGGCACGGAAAAAACCGACCCGAAACTGCCAGCGCCAACCTCATACGCACTCGTCGTTTGTGCTCACCCTGGTACTGAAATTTCTCGGTTGCATCGGCCCAGCACCGAACATCATCCCGACATCCGTCACCCTGTGGGCGGCAGCATCACCAGCCGGCAGCGCGCTGTTCATCTTGCCAGTGATCCGGATGTACGCCTTCTGGACCTATTCGGTATTCCACGCAAAAGTGAGAATTGATGATGGCTTCCACGGATAGAGCAATTGCCCGAGTCATGAAACGGCCGATGCCCCTCTATAAGCAGCTCGCTGAGTTGAGCCTAATGTTTTTCGCGTTGCTGATTATGCTGGCGTTGTCCGCTGTAGTTGCGATGGAGTTGATCCAGGGAGCAGTGCCCTGACGAGTCTGGTAAACGTAGATGAGAGACCCACTCATTTTTTGTATTTAGACGAAGCTCGCGCAGTGATCAGGGCCAACCTGATGGGTTGGTTTTGATCTGGCAATGGAAAAAAGCCGGGATCGACAAAGCCGACTTCCAGATGCGCAATTTGCGGGTAAAAGCAGCTACCGATAAAGAAGAGTCGACCGGCAGCATTTGAGAAGCGATGGACCAACTGGGTCACACCACCGTCGTGATGACCGAGCATTACATCGGTAATCGAAAAGGTAAGAAAGTGACATCGGCAAAATAGGAATTGCGGACCAACTCAAAAATAGCGGACCAAAAACAAACAAGGGCTTGCATCAGCTTTCGCCCGCAAACCCTTGATTTAAGATGGTGCCCGAAGCCGGAATCGAACCGGCACGCCCTTACGAGCGGGGGATTTTAAGTCCCATGCGTCTACCAGTTTCGCCATTCGGGCGGTAGCGCGGTGAAGCGTCCAGGTTTAGCCAAACAACGGCCTGGCAGTTCTGACGCTTGTGCAGCAGAGGTGGGAATATATACATCCCGCCCCGGTGAAGCAAGTTCGCAAATAGCCTTTTCAAGTCTAAATCTTGCAGGCTACTGCAAATAAAAAAGCTCCGTAAATCATAGATCTACGGAGCTTGTTTATTAGTGGAGGCCGAGGTCGGAATCGAACCGGCGTAGGCGGATTTGCAATCCGCTGCATAACCATTTTGCTACTCGGCCTCAAAACATTTGATATCTAGTAGCGCGACATCAAATGCGTACAAACTTGGAGCGGGAAACGAGACTCGAACTCGCGACCCCGACCTTGGCAAGGTCGTGCTCTACCAACTGAGCTATTCCCGCGTCTTGGTGTGGCGCATTCTATAGAATCCAGAAGCCCCGTCAACCCTTTGATTCAAAAAAGTTTTATTTCTTTTCAACGTCAGTCTTCAGATGTGGCCAGGCAGCCCGCAGGTACTGGACCATCGACCACAAAGTCAGGCCAGCCGACACCATCAACAACGTATAGCCCAGCAAGACCCAGAAGCTGAAGTCCTTGGGATTGGCCAGCAGGATCACCAGCGCCAGCATTTGCGCGGCGGTTTTCCATTTGCCCAGGTTCGACACGGCAACGTGGGCACGAGCGCCCAGTTCGGCCATCCACTCGCGCAGTGCCGAGACGACAATCTCGCGACCGATGATCACGGCAGCAGGCAGCGTGAGCCACAGGTTGCCGTGTTCCTGCACCAACAGTACCAATGCAACCGCAACCATCAGCTTGTCGGCAACCGGATCGAGGAAAGCCCCGAACGGTGTGCTTTGTTCCAGACGGCGGGCCAGGTACCCGTCCAGCCAGTCGGTGGCGGCAGCGAATGCGAAGACCGAGGCGGAAGCCAGGTAACTCCATTGGTAAGGCAGGTAGAACAGCAAAATGAAGATCGGTATGAGCAGAACGCGTAGAACGGTAATCAGATTAGGGATATTCATCGGCACAACTGGCTACGAGGTGAGGGGGCATTCTACTCGCTGTGCAGATTTGCATAAATCAACTCTGCGAGCTTTTTACTGATCCCGGGGGCTTTGGCAATTTCTTCGATGCTTGCACGAGACAGCTCCTGCAATCCACCAAAATGTTTCAACAAATCCCGCCGACGTGTCGGGCCGACGCCAGCGACGCCTTCCAGTGTAGACGTCCGACGGGTCTTTCCACGCCGGGCGCGGTGCCCGGTGATGGCAAATCGGTGGGCTTCGTCGCGAATCTGCTGGATCAGGTGCAGCGCAGGAGAATCGCCGCGCAACGTGAATTCATGTGCAGCGTCGTTCAGGTACAGGGTTTCGAAACCAGCCTTGCGCGTCGCGCCTTTTGCCACGCCCAACAGAATCAGGTCAGGCACAGCCAATTCATCGAGCACGTCGCGAGCCATGGACAACTGGCCTTTACCGCCGTCCACCAGCAGGATATCCGGCAGCTTGCCCTCCCCGTCCTTCAGTTTGCTGAAGCGTCGGGTCAACGCCTGATGCATTGCCGCGTAATCATCGCCGGCCGTAACGCCCTCGATGTTGTAACGGCGGTAATCGGACTTGATCGGGCCTTCGGGGCCGAACACCACGCAGGACGCCACCGTCGCCTCTCCACTGGAGTGACTGATGTCGTAGCACTCAAGTCGTTGAGGAGGCTCATCCAGCTTCAGCACCTCGGCCAGTGCATCGAAGCGTGCCGTAATGTGCTGACGATTCGCCAGGCGCGCACTCAGTGCCTGCTCGGCGTTGGTCACCGCCAATTGCTGCCAGCGTGCTCGCGTACCCCGTACGCGATGGCTGATGGTCAGTTCACGACCGCGCAACTCGTCAATGGCGGCGATCAGTGTTGGAAAGTCATCGTGGACCACATTGACGATCAGCTCGCTCGGCAAGTCGCGCTCAGGACTGCTGATGAAGTACTGGCCCAGAAACGCGGCCATGACTTCGGAAACGTCTTCTTCAATACCGACTTGAGGGAAGAAGTTCTTGCTTCCCAGTACCCGCCCGCCCCGCACGCTGATCAGGTGAACACAGGCACCGCCCGGATTGACGAAGGCGGCAATCACATCGACGTCCCCGGTCCCGCCTTCCATGCTCTGTTGATCCTGAACCCGGCGCAGCAGCGCAATCTGGTCCCGCAACTCGGCTGCTCGTTCGAACTCGAGATTGATCGCCGCTTCTTCCATCCCGGCGGACAACTCGTCAGTCAGCGCGTTGCTGCGCCCCTCAAGAAACATCACCGAGTGGCGCACATCTTCGGCATACACCTGGGGCTCAACCAGCCCGACACAGGGCGCCTTGCAGCGTTTGATCTGGTATTGCAGGCAAGGTCGGGTGCGGTTCTTGTAATAACTGTCTTCGCATTGCCGAACGAAAAACGTCTTTTGCAGCAGGCTCAGGCTTTCGCGAATCGCGCCGGCGCTCGGGTAAGGCCCGAAATATTTGCCCTTGGCCTTTTTCGCGCCGCGATGAATGCTCAGGCGCGGAAACTCTCCGTCGGAGAGAAAGACGTAGGGGTAGGATTTATCGTCGCGCAGCAGGATGTTATAGGGCGGGCGCCATTCCTTGATCAACGTCTGCTCAAGCAGCAAGGCTTCGGTTTCGTTGGCCGTGATAGTCGTTTCGACCTGGGCTATACGCGCTACCAGTGCAGCGGTCTTGGGTGCCAGCCCGGTCTTGCGAAAGTAACTCGACAGGCGATTCTTGAGGTTTTTCGCCTTGCCGACGTAAAGCAAACGCGCTTCGCTGTCGAACATGCGGTACACGCCGGGGCGCCCGCTAACGGTCGACAGAAAGGCACTCGGATCAAAGGTTTCGGTCATTTTCAGAGGCTGGCGTCGACCATGCCATGACGAACCGCCAACAGCGTCAACTCGACATCACTGCTGATCGAAAGCTTTTCGAAGATGCGGTAACGGTAGGTGTTCACGGTTTTCGGGGACAGGCACAATTTGTCGGAAATGATCTGTACTTTCTGGCAGCCGACAATCATCAGCGCGATCTGGATTTCCCGCTCCGACAAGGCATCGAAAGGCGAATCGTTGGTGGGCTGGAAGGACTTGATCGCCAGTTGCTGGGCAATTTGCGGGCTGATGTAGCGTTGCCCGGCGAACACCAGGCGAATGGCCTGGACCATTTCCGGCAAACCTGCCCCCTTGGTCAGGTAACCTGCCGCCCCGGCCTGCAACAACCGTGTAGGAAACGGGTCCTCCTCACACACGGTCACCGCGACGACCTTGATATCCGGATGACTGCGCAATAATTTGCGAGTGGCCTCAAGACCGCCGATACCCGGCATCTTGACGTCCATCAACACCACATCGGGTTTCAGCTCACGAGCCTTGAGCAGGGACTCCTCACCCGACTCGGCCTGGCCGACTACTTGCAGGCCATCGATGTCAGCCAGCATTCGTGTAATGCCTGTACGAACGAGATCATGGTCATCGACTACTAGCACCCTAATCAAGCAGACACCTCGCGATATGGTCTTATTGGGTTGCCAGACACCTTAGCAAAAAGCATCTGGCAGACCTAGCGGAAAGCGTCAGATTAAAAGTTTCAATTCATCTTGAAAGGCTTGTCGCAAGCGTGTTTCAGCAATCCCGGCCGGGGATATCCAGCTGCATCCTCAGGAAACATTCGTCCTTGCCCACCATCCTGAATCCCTTGCGCTCGTACAACACTTGCGCCGGGTTGTTTTCAAAAACCGTCAGGCGCAACGCCGGGCGCCCCTCCTGATGGGCCAGAGCCCGCACCTGATCGATCACCCAGCATCCAGTACCCTGCCCACGGAACGCTTCGACAATATGCAACTCGCGGATATACAAGGCTCTGGCATCGCGGCTCAGGCTGACATAACCCAGGATATTGTCGCCCCATGTAATCACCCGGTTGTCTCGCCCGGCCCAGGCCACGTCAAACGCTTCGTCTTGCCACAGCAAATCATGCTTAATGTAGTAACGCAGCATGCCTGTACAGGTCAGTTCGCGGGCGAATTTCAGATCCTCAGGCATTGCCGGACGCCATTGGCGCTCCATCATTCCACTTCCACTGCCAATACCTTCCCGGCCCACCCCGCGCAATCGCGCCTGGCAATGACCATCTGGCTGCCGGTACCGACGGCGGCCGCAATCAGCGAACCGTCCGGCGCCCACATCGCGCTACGTCCAGCAGACTCCCAGCCACCCGTTGCACCGCCATGGTTGGCCATCAGCACCAGCATTGAAAGGTCAGCGGCGTAGCCCTTTAACAATGCGGTATCCGGGTTGTAGCCTTTTGCCGTGATCAGCACGCCAGCGGCATACACGCCAGCACCGTTCAGTGCAGCGTTAGCCGCATGATCGGCATGGGTGAAGTCTGCGCACACAGCCAACGCAATCGTGTCGTTACCGACGTTCAGAGGCGCGCCCCCCGTTCCCGGCGCAAACGCCTCCTCCTCCCCAGGATGCAGATGCTGCTTGCTATAGACCCCGAGAGAACCATCGGCACCCAATATCAGCGCGCCAATCAGCACGGGAGATGTGTCCGACAGCCGAATCGGCATGCCGACGATAGCCGTCACGCCGACTTCCCGGGCAACATCACGCAGCGGTTGCAGTACGGCCGCGTCCGGAGCAATCGCCAGCTGCGCCGCGCGCCCCCGTTCGTAGCCGGTCAGTGATAACTCCGGGAACACCAGCAATTGCACGCCTTGCTCCGCAGCCACCTGCATGAAACGTTGATGTCTGGCGATATTGCCAGCGAGATCTCCAGGGATGGAAATCGTTTGAGCGGCGGCGAGGGTCAGAGCCGTCATGGTGTGTCCTTGTGACGATGTGTTTTGTTGAGGCGCAGAGTGTGTCACAACCTTCGGGGCACTCAAGCGATAGAAAGCGTCGTCGTTGGCCGATAGCATTTTCTGATTGAATCTGCGTGCCGGCCTCTAGTAAGCTCGGCCCATCCATCGGAGACAGACCATGTTGAACGCCCTCTTACAGCTTCGTACCGCCAGCGCCCTGCGCTCGGTTGCGGCTGCCCGGGCGAATGACGATTGCGCTCCGGTCAGCTTTTATTTTGGGTATTGGTTTAGCCACTGGCGCGCCTGATACCCACACGGCGCCCACTTTAAACGGGTCGCCACCAGAGAATTCTCAACCCCCGGTCGGCCTCCCGACCGGGGGTTTTGTTTTTTCAGGCCTCAACATTTTTAGCAACACACCAGACATCCAGAGGATTCAGAGCATGAACTACGCCACTTATTACCGTTACGACAGTTTTACCGCCTGGCGATTTACCAGCCTCCGCTCGGGACAGCCTGCCGCCTCCGATCGGTCACCCACAGGTGGCAAGCACACACACGCAGCCAATTTGGCCAATTGTCGAACACCCCAGTAGGGCCGAGCGCGCGGGCATGAACCCGCCACCCTCCCAGGAAACCTTGAATATGAACTCGTCCGTCTCTGCACTGCCGCTGTCCGCCTTGAGCCCTGCCAATGAAGCGCTGACCCTGCGCCTGCCCAGCTCATTGCAGTTCAAACAGCAATTGCCACTCAGCAACGCCCTAACCCAGCAAGTCAGCGCCCACCGCCAAGCGGTTCGCGCGATCCTCAACGGTGAAGACTCCCGTCTGCTGGTCATCGTCGGCCCATGCTCGATACACGATCCGAAATCAGCTCTCGAATACGCCGGCAACCTTGCCCGCCTCGCCGCTGAAGTCAGCGATGAAATGCTGCTGGTGATGCGTGCCTATGTCGAAAAACCCCGTACCACGGTTGGCTGGAAAGGCCTGGCCTACGACCCGCATCTGGATGGCAGCGATGACATGGCCGCCGGCCTGACGTTGTCCCGCGAACTGATGCGCGAAATGCTCCGCCTGGGCCTGCCCGTTGCGACTGAACTGCTGCAACCGATGGCGGCCGGCTACTTCGATGATCTGTTGAGCTGGGTGGCCATTGGCGCCCGGACCACGGAATCGCAGATCCATCGGGAAATGGCCAGCGGCCTGGGCATGCCTGTAGGGTTCAAGAACGGGACTGACGGTGGTGTCGCGGTCGCCAGCGATGCCATGCGTTCCGCCGCCCACCCCCATCGTCATTTCGGTGTCGATAGCCAGGGACACCCGGCGATCATTCAAACGCCGGGCAATGCGGACACTCACCTGGTACTGCGTGGCGGCCATCAGGGGCCGAACTACGACAGCGCCAGCGTCGCCCAGGTGAACAGTGACCTGACCAGGCTCAGGATTCCGGCTCGAATCATGGTCGATTGCAGTCACGCCAACAGCGGCAAAAACCCGTTGCGCCAGCCTGCCGTGTTCAACGATGTACTTGAACAACGCCTGCAAGGCGATCGTTCGCTGATCGGTATGATGATCGAGAGCCATCTATTCGAGGGTTGCCAGCCGTTGAGTTCGTCATTGCAATACGGCGTGTCAGTGACCGATGGCTGCCTCGGCTGGACCGGGACAGAACAACTGTTGCTTGAAGCGGCAAATCGTCTGCGAGCGCAAGGCAACGCCCAATAGCCGGCATTATCCGTCCGCCCTCCGGCCTTCATGGGAAGTCTGGAGGGCAAACGGAAATCAGAGTCCCATCATCGACTGCACCTGAACCAGTGTCGCCCCGGATTGCTGGCGGGTACCGTCACAGCGCTCGACTGAATAGGAAACACGGATCGCGGAATCTCGATGCTCCCTCCAGAACCGGTAGGGAACAATGAATACCAACGGCTCGCCCGCAATATCTCTGGTGACTTCGCGCTCGTCACAGTGATTGAATTTTTCCCCGTCACATCTCAGGTAAATCAGTTCACCTTTATCGGCCTTGGCGCTTTCGATGACGACGGTCACACCATCCTGCGCATCATGCAGATCCAACCAACCTTCATCGGCTTCCAGCACAATGGGTGGCAGCAGTGGCGCGCGCTCCAGCCTGCCAATCATCAGTGCCGTCACTTCAGAGTAACGAGGATTCTGCCCTGCTTGCTTCACGCAATAATCGACGGAAACGCAAGAATCCAGATTGGGCGCAATGCACTGCGGGTCGACCCAAAATGACAGTTCGTCCCCCACAGAAAAGGACTCGACCTTGAGTGCATCACAGAAGCTTCCTTCGACCGAAACGCCAGCCCAGGTCAACAACACCCAGTCGCCCGCCGCCATGTGCGCGTAGGGTTTGATCGTAACGATCGCCCCTTCTTTCACCCGATCCGGATCAAGCGTTCTACCCACTGCATCGCTTATCGTCGCAGGTAGCAGGTCGGATTGCACATCTCCTACACTCAGATGCAAACGATGGGAGTGCACGGGCCCCGCACAACGGGTGCTCATGAGTGAGTAACTGATTTCGAGTGAACCACCGTCCAGCGCCGCGATAGGTGCGCTACCCACAGCAAAGATCATGTCCTCGCCGATCCGGTCCTCACTGACAAACCGCGCCACCTGATGCTTGCAGGCTTGGCCATCGGCATCCAGGCCCGCCCAATTCAATAGCAATTTGTCGCCGCAGGTCATGCCTGGATAAGGCCGGACCCTGATGACGGCCTTTTTGTCAGAGGGGTTCAGAACGCCGTTTTCCGCCTGTTCAAGCAAGGGAGCGGCTAATGGTTGTTGCGCGAGATTCAAGGTGGCGGGTTCATAAACAGTCATTCATTCGCTCCAGTCCCTGGAATAAACACCGAACGGGTGGCCGGCGTTGGATGACGGCTATTTAACCCCACGACAAACAGCCGTGATGTCGGCCTCTCACTCCGGCTTACTGGGAAAATCGATACATACGAAGTAGGTCTTTGATCAACAGCAACCTGATCGCCTTGAAAATCCTCAAACTATTCCGACTAAAGCCTCAGCCACTTTCAAGCATTCACACTTGTTCTATTCCGCTTTCTGCAAGTTCCGACGGACTTTTCATACATCGCGCCAACCTCAAGTGTTTTAGAGTGAAACGCCATGCAGTCCCAACGAACTACTGTGCAAAGGTATGAACATGCAAAGGAATGCAAGCACTTGTTATCCAATACTGCTGGTCCACGGCCTTTTCGGCCTTGAAAGAATTAGCAAATTCGAGCTCTTTCACGACATCAGGCAGGCGCTGAGGAACGCCGGAGCAAGGGTGTTCGTTCCTCACCTGTCGGGCACCCATGGCAACGAGGTACGCGGTGAACAACTGCTCAAACAGATCGAGCGCGTACTGGAAGGAACCGGTGCACGCAAAGTCAACCTCATAGGCCATAGTCAGGGCGCACTGACCTCACGTTATGCCGCGGCGATTGCGCCACACCATGTGGCGTCGGTCACCTCCGTCAGCGGGCCGAACCATGGCTCGGAACTGGCCGATTTCCTGCGCAAGGCTTTGACACCGGGGTGTCTGCCGGAAGAGGTGGCCGAGACAGTAGTGACCCTGTTCGCCGACTTCCTCGCGGCATTAAGCGACAATCAATACCAACCGAAGAACGCCATTGCGGCCCTCAACGCGTTGACCACCGAAGGCGTAGGCGCATTCAACGACAAATACCCACAAGGGCTGCCCACAACCTGGGGTGGCAAGGGACGCGAACGGGTCAACGGTGTTCGTTACTATTCGTGGAGCGGCGTGCTGCAGTCGAACGTTCTCGAAGAAGGGTTCAATGCGCTCAATCCGCTCCACGCCTTCTGTCGGGCTCTTTCCAGCTATTTCGTCACCGAAGGCGAGCAGAACGACGGGGTGGTCGGTCGCTTCAGCTCTCATCTGGGAACGGTTATCCGTTCCGACTATGCACTGGATCATTTGGACAGCATTGGCCAACCGACCGGCCAGTTGCGTACAGGTGTCGACCCGATTGAACTGTATGTCCAGCATGCCGAGCGCCTGAGAGACACAGGCCTTTGAGGTTCCAACTGCCATGGATCCCGCGTGGAAAGGAACTTTGAGGAGAAATAGCTCACTGAATCCGGTAGGCTCAGCACTTTACTGAATATTGAAAGGAGTATTTTCCCATGGCCAAAGCCACTGCCCGTCACATCCTTGTTGCTTCCGAAGCCAAGTGCAACGAACTCAAGGCCCAAATCGAGGCTGGCGCCGATTTCGCCGAAGTTGCCAAGGCAAACTCCACCTGCCCTTCCAGCCGCCAGGGCGGTGACCTGGGGTCCTTCGGTCCGGGCCAGATGGTCAAGGAATTCGACACCGTGGTCTTCAGCGCCCCGATCAACGTGGTCCAGGGCCCGGTCAAGACCCAGTTCGGTTACCACCTGCTGGAAGTGACCAGCCGTCAGGACTGATCGACGCTTGAGCTACTCTCACAACGGCCCGCCTTTTGGTGGGCCGTTGTGTTTGCGATGCGTAATTCGGCTGGCGAGGGACGCGTCGCTAGCGTACAAATTGTCGTTAACGACCACCCGGCTCTAAGGCTGACAATGCGACTGGCTTTCTCTACCTTGTTGTTCACTGCCGTGTCCCTGCTGATGGGTACCGCCGGTGTGAATGCTGAACCGCGGCATGCATTGACCGTTTACGGCGAACCGGCAAAGTACCCTGCCGGCTTCAGTCATTTTGCCTACACCAACCCGCAGGCCCCCAAAGGCGGCACGATGCGGCGCTCGGCGATCGAAATTGGTCAGTTCGACCATGTTTTGCCTTACATCGACAAAGGCATCGGCGTCACACAGATCGACGGCCTGCTCTATTCGCCGCTGGCCCAGCGTTCGCTTGACGAGCCTTACACCGTGTACGGTCTGGTGGCAGAGAAGATGGAGCGCTCCGAAGACGGGTTATCCCTGCGCTTTTACCTCAACCCAAAGGCACGTTTTGCCGATGGCAAACCGATTACCGCCCAAGACGTGCGTTATACCTTTGACCTGCTGATGACCCAGGGCAGCCTGCGATACCGCACGCAGTTCGCCGACGTCAAAGGCATCGAAGTGGAATCGCCGCTGACGGTCCGCTTTGATTTCAAGAACAACGAAAACCGCACCCTGCCCCTGGATATCGCGACCCTGCCGGTGTTTCCCGAACACTGGTGGAAGAGTCGCGATTTCGCCGGTGGCGGCGGCTATGAAGCGCCTTTGGGCAGCGGCCCCTATAAAGTCGGCAAGATCGATTCCGGGCGCAGCATCACCTTCGAGCGCAATCCCGACTGGTGGGGCAAGGACCTGCCGGTCAGCCGTGGCCTGTACAACTTCGATCATTTCAGCATCGAGTACTTCGGCGATACCGACGTGGCGCGCCAGGTCCTGCGCGGTGGCGCCTATGACTACAATCGCGAATTTTCCGCCACCGGCTATTCCATCGGCTACGACAGCCCGGCCCTGAGCGATGGTCGCCTGCAAAAGGCCCACCTTGCCACCGAGGCACCGCAGCCAGCCCAGGGTTTTGTGTTCAATCTGCAAAAGCCCATGTTCCAGGACCGTCGCGTGCGCCAGGCACTGGTGATGCTGTGGGACTTCGAGTGGAGCAACCGGCAGATGATGCGTGACATGTACATCCGCCAGCAGAGCTTTTTTTCCAATACCGATCTCGCGGCCAGGCAACTGCCGGATGCCGGTGAGCTGGCGATTCTCGAACCATTGCGCGGGCAAATTCCCGACGAAGTCTTCACCAACGTGTTCGAGGCGCCGAAGACCGATGGCAGCGGCGTGATCCGCGACAAACAGCTGCAAGCCCTGGACTTGCTCGAACAGGCCGGCTGGAAACCCGATGGCGACCAACTGGTCAATGCCGACGGCGAGCCGTTGAGCTTCACCTTCCTGGTCAGTCAAAACGGCATGGACCGCCTGCTGCTGCCCTATAAACGTACGTTGAAACAGATCGGCATCGACCTCAACATCCGCCGCATCGACTCGTCCCAGTACGTCAATCGCCTGATGAGCCGCGACTACGACATGATCGTCACCGGCTACCCGGTCACCACCTCTCCAGGGAACGAATTGCTCAATTACTTCGGTTCCGCGGCGGCCACCGACCCAGGCTCCAACAACTACATGGTGTTGAAAAACCCGGCAGTGGACACCCTGATCACCGGGCTGATCCGCGCCAATACCCAGGCCGACATGCTGCATTACGCCCATGCCCTGGACCGGGTTCTGCAATGGAATTACTACTGGATTCCCAACTATTACCCACCAGGCACCTCGACGGTGTGGTGGAACCGCTTCGGCATCCCGAACGTGCAGGCGAGCAATGACGAAGCCATCGAGAGCTGGTGGGAGATGAGCACCACGCCATTGACCAACCAACAGATGACGGCCGAGCGTATCAGCCGTGGCAAACCCGGAGGGCCGCACTGATGTGGGCTTACATACTGCGGCGCCTGCTGCTGATCATTCCGACGTTGGTGATCATTCTTCTGGTCAACTTCGTCATCGTCCAGGCTGCACCGGGCGGGCCGGTCGAACAGGCCATCGCGCACCTGCAAGGCATTGGTGGCGCCACGGTTGGCGGCGGTTCCGGCGAAACCATGAACGGCAAGTCCCGGGCCAGTCGCGGGCTCGACCCGCAACTGATCAAGGACATTGAAAAACAGTACGGTTTCGATAAGCCGGCACACGAGCGTCTCTGGCTGATGCTCACCAGCTACGCGCGCCTGGACTTCGGCAAGAGCTTTTTCCGCGGTGCCACCGTCACCGACCTGATCCTGGAAAAAATGCCGGTGACCATTTCCCTCGGGCTCTGGGCGACGCTGATCACCTATCTGGTGTCGATTCCCCTGGGCATCCGCAAGGCCGTGCACCATGGCAGCCATTTCGACATCTGGAGCAGCACCGCGATCATCATCGGTTATGCCATGCCCGCGTTCCTGTTTGCGATGTTCCTGATCGTGGTCTTTGCCGGTGGCACTTCGCTGAACTGGTTCCCGGTTCGCGGACTGGTCTCGGACAACTTCGACTCGCTGTCGACCCTTGGCAAGGTTGCCGACTACTTCTGGCATCTGGTGTTACCGGTGACCGCGCTGGTGATCGGCGGTTTCGCCACGCTGACCATCCTGACCAAGAACTCATTCCTCAATGAAATCACCCGCCAGTACGTGGTCACCGCCCGGGCCAAGGGTTTGAGTGAACGCCGGGTGCTCTATGGACACGTGTTCCGCAATGCCATGCTGCTGGTGGTGTCGGGCATTCCCCAGGCGTTCATCAGTGTGTTTTTTGCCGGCTCGCTGCTGATCGAGGTGATCTTCTCTCTCGACGGCCTGGGCCGCATGAGCTACGAAGCGGCAGTATCCCGGGACTATCCGGTGGTGTTCGGCTCACTGTTCATCTTCACCTTGTTTGGCCTTTTGATAAAACTGGTCGGCGACCTCTGCTACACCCTGGTCGACCCGCGTATCGACTTCGCTGCGAGGAACGCCTGATGGTCAAGCTTTCACCGTTGGCGCGTCGCCGCTTTGCGCGCTTCAAGAAAAATCGCCGGGGCTGGTGGTCGCTCTGGCTGTTTATCGGCCTGTTCCTGATGACCCTGGGCGGCGAGTTGATCGCCAACGACAAACCGCTGGTGGTCAGCTATCAGGGCCAGTGGTACTTCCCAGTCTTCAAGCGCCATACCGAGCAGGAGTTTGGCGGGCAACTGCCATTCCAGGCCGACTACCGCAGCGACTACGTGCAGAAGCTGATCAAGAAGGACGGTGGCTGGCTGCTGTTCCCACCGATTCCGTTCAGTGACGACACGCCCAACTACGACCTGAACAAACCCGCCCCCAGTCCGCCCTCCAGCGTCAATTGGCTGGGCACCGACGACCAGGCACGGGACGTTCTGGCCCGGGTGATCTTCGGTGCCCGAGTATCGATCCTGTTTGCCTTGATGTTGACGTTTGTCAGTGCCCTGATCGGCATCGCGGCCGGGGCCCTGCAAGGCTATTACGGCGGCTGGGTGGACTTGCTCGGTCAGCGTCTGCTGGAGGTGTGGTCCGGATTGCCGGTGCTGTACCTGCTGATCATTCTGTCGGGCTTCGTCGAGCCGAGTTTCTGGTGGCTACTGGGGATCATGGCGCTGTTTTCATGGCTGGCCCTGGTGGACGTGGTGCGCGCCGAGTTCCTGCGCGGGCGCAACCTGGAATACGTCAAGGCCGCGCGGGCGCTGGGCCTGACCGACCGCAAAGTCATCGTGCGGCACATCCTGCCCAACGCCATGAACGCGACTTTGAGCTACTTGCCGTTCATCCTCACCGGGGCAATTTCCACCCTGACGGCACTGGATTTCCTCGGCTTCGGCATGCCGGCGGGCAGCGCTTCGCTGGGCGAACTGATCGGCCAGGGCAAGCAGAACCTGCAAGCGCCGTGGCTGGGTCTGACAGCGTTTTTCACCCTGGCGCTGATTCTTTCTTTACTGGTATTCATTGGCGAAGCGTTGCGCGACGCATTTGATCCGCGATCTTGATCCGCGATCTTGATGCACGCTCTTGAAAACGGAATGTTGATATGACCAACCTGATCGAAATCCGAGACCTCAGCGTGGCCTTCAGCGGCCAGACCGTGGTGCGCAATCTGTGCCTGGACATCCGCCCCGGCGAATGCCTGGCGCTGGTGGGCGAGTCGGGCTCGGGCAAGTCGGTGACGGCCCACTCGATCCTGCAATTGCTGCCGCCAACCGATACCGAGACAACGGGCAGCATTCGCTATCGCGGCCAGGAACTGGTGGGCGCAGATACCGGCAAGTTGCGCAAACTGCGCGGCAATCGCATCGCGATGATCTTTCAGGAGCCGATGACCTCCCTGAACCCGCTGCACTCCATCGAAAAACAGATCGGTGAAACCTTGCTGGTGCACAAAGGCCTGGCCGGCAAGGCGGCGCAAGCACGAATCCTCGAATTGCTGCACCTGGTGGGCATCCAGAAACCCGAGGAACGCCTCAAGGCCTATCCCCACCAGTTGTCCGGCGGCCAACGCCAACGGGTGATGATCGCCATGGCCCTGGCCTGCGAGCCGGAACTCCTGATCGCCGATGAACCGACCACCGCGCTGGATGTGACGGTGCAGCGCAAGATCCTGCTGCTGCTCAAATCCCTGCAACAGCGGTTGGGCATGTCGCTGCTGCTGATCAGTCATGACCTCAATCTGGTGCGCAGCATCGCCCAACGCGTGTGCGTGATGAAGGCCGGGGAAATCGTCGAGCAGGCGCCTTGCGAAATCCTTTTCACCGAACCCAAGCACCCTTACAGCTGTGTATTGCTGCACGCCGAACCCGAGGGCGAAGCCTTGCCCCGGGACGAGCGCGAAAACGTACTGGAGGTGGACGACCTGCGGGTGCGGTTTCCCGTCAGTGGCGGCTTGTTTCAGCGCAAGACCTGGCTGCGCGCCGTCGATGGCATCAGCCTGAACATTCAGCGCGGCAAGACCCTGGGCATTGTCGGCGAGTCAGGTTCGGGCAAGTCCACCCTTGGCCAGGCGATCCTGCGCTTGCTCGACTCCGAAGGCAGCATCCGCTTTCAGGGCCAGGCACTGGACGGCCTGACGCAGAAGCAGCTTCGGCCGTGGCGCAAGAAAATGCAGGTAGTGTTCCAGGACCCCTTCGGCAGCCTCAGCCCGCGGATGTCGGTAGCGCAGATCATCAGCGAGGGCCTGGAGGTGCACAGCGAGCTGAGCACTGAAGAGTGCAACGCCGAAGTGATCCGGGCACTGAGCGAAGTCGGCCTCGACCCGCAAAGTCGTCATCGTTATCCCCACGAGTTCTCCGGCGGCCAACGTCAGCGCATTGCCATTGCCCGGGCGCTGGTACTGAAACCGGCGCTGATCCTGCTCGACGAACCGACTTCGGCGCTGGATCGCACGGTGCAAAAACAGGTGGTCGCCCTGCTCCGCCAACTTCAGGAAAAACACGGGTTGACCTACCTTTTCATCAGTCATGACCTGGCGGTGGTGCGCGCCCTGGCCCACGACATGATCGTGATCAAGGACGGCAAAGTGGTGGAACGCGGCGCCAGCCATGAGGTGTTCGACTCACCGCAGCACCCGTACACCAAGGAGCTGTTGGCGGCGGCGTTGCTTGGGCAGGCATAATCGGCTGCGTTCAGTTGGACCGAGGCGCGGCCTTCGCGAGCAGGCTCGCTCCCACAGGGGATTTGTGAACGACACAGATCAACTGTAGGAGCGAGCCTGCTCGCGAAGGGGCCGGCACAGGCAATAAATCATCAGGATCAAACCCATGAACACCACCGAAAGCCTCAAGGACTACCAGCGCGTTCGCTTGCTGGCGATCCGCTCGTTGTTCGAGATCATCGAGCAATCGAGCGAGGGCACGGTGATTGTCGACCGCGATGCCAACATCGTCTGGATGAATGAGCGCTATGCCCGACGCTTCGGCCTGCAATCGGCAGAAGTCGCAATCGGCAAGCCCTGCGAAAGTGTGATCCCCGGCAGCCTGTTGCGTGAAGTGGTGCGCACCGGCCGGCCGATCCTGCTAGACATGCAAGACACCCCCAAAGAGCCGCTGGTGGTCATGCGCCTGCCGATTCACGACGATGCCGGCGTGGTGATCGGCGCCATTGGTTTCGCCCTGTTCGATGAGTTGCGCAGCCTGTCGCCAATGCTCAAGCGCTACATGAGCATGCAGGAAGAACTGGCCTCCACCCGCTCGCTGCTACGGGCACGGCAGACCAAATACAACTTTGCCCATTTCATCGGCACCAGCGCCGCCAGCCTGGAAGTCAAACGCCGCGCCCGGCGCAGTGCGAGCACCGAATCACCGGTGCTGCTGCTCGGCGAAACCGGCACCGGCAAGGAGTTGCTGGCCCAGGCGATCCACAATGCCTCGCCCCGTGCACACAAGGCGTTTGTCAGCATCAACAGCGCGGCGATTCCCGAATCGCTGCTGGAGGCCGAATTTTTCGGCACCGCCCCCGGCGCGTTTACCGGAGCCGACCGCAAGGGCCGCGCCGGTAAATTGCAGATCGCCCAGGGCGGCACGCTGTTCCTCGACGAAATCGGCGACATGCCGCTGCCCCTGCAAAGCAAATTGTTGCGGGTGTTGCAGGAAAAAGAATTCGAGCCGGTGGGCTCCAACGAAGTGATCCAGAGCGATGTGCGGGTAATCGCCGCGACCTCTACGGACCTGGAAGCGGCGATCAAACGCGGCGAATTCCGCGCCGACTTGTACTACCGGCTCAACGTGTTGCCGATACAGGTTCCGCCCCTGCGCGACCGCCTGGATGACGTGCCGGCACTCAGTGAAGCCATACTCGAAGAACTGCGCAGCCAGCATGAACTGCACCACGAAGCCCTGGCATTGTTGGGGCAACACGCCTGGCCGGGGAACATCCGCGAACTGCGCAATGTGCTGGAGCGGGCCGCGCTGCTCAGTGATGATTTGCGCCTGACGACAGCGGATATCCGCGCGGCGATTGGAACGTTCACTCCGGTAGAGCGCGTGGCGCCCTTGACCATCGAACCGATCGCCCATGAGACGTTCACTGCAGCGCGGGAGCGCTTTGACCGGCAACTGATCGAAACCACCCTCGCGCAATGCGGGGGCAAGGTGATTGAAGCCGCAGCACGACTGGGGCTTGGACGGTCGACGTTGTACAAGAAGATGGTGGCGCTGGGGATTGCCGAGTCTCTATAAGGAGACACGATTCTCTTTTATAGGACGCACTGCGCGCGAATCGCTGGCAAGCCAGCTCCTACAGGTTTACGCAATTCCCTGTAGGAGCTGGCTTGCCAGCGATGGCGGCATTACATCCAAAAAAGTTCTCATTACAGAGACACAAGATCGAAAAACATCAGCAACAAAATTATTTTCCCTTATATATCAATCACATATAGAGCTGGCACAAAACTCGCTATACGCCTCTCCTACAACGTTTCACCCAACAAAAATAACAACCCAGGAGACACACCATGAGTGTGATCATTGCCTTGGCAGCCCTCGCGCTGCTGATGCTGGCGGCCTACCGTGGCTACAGCGTTATCCTTTTTGCCCCGATTGCCGCCCTCGGCGCGGTCCTGCTGACCGACCCGTCTGCTGTCGCCCCCGCTTTCACCGGGGTGTTCATGGAAAAAATGGTCGGGTTCATCAAGCTGTATTTCCCGGTGTTTCTGCTTGGCGCGGTGTTCGGCAAATTGATCGAACTGTCCGGCTTCTCGCGCTCCATCGTCGCGGCGGCGATTCGCCTGCTCGGCACCCGCCAGGCGATGCTGGTGATCGTGCTGGTCTGTGCCCTGCTGACCTACGGTGGCGTCTCGCTGTTTGTGGTGGTGTTCGCGGTCTATCCGTTTGCCGCCGAGATGTTCCGCCAGAGCAACATCCCCAAGCGCCTGATCCCGGCGACCATTGCCCTGGGCGCGTTCTCGTTCACCATGGACGCCCTGCCCGGCACGCCACAAATCCAGAACATCATCCCCAGCACCTTCTTCAACACCACCGCGTGGGCGGCGCCGTGGCTGGGCGTGATCGGCACGATCTTCGTGTTCTGTGCCGGCATGCTGTTTCTCCAGCGCCAGCGCAACAAGGCACAGCGCGCCGGTGAAGGTTATGGCTCTGACCTGCGCAACGAACCGGAAACCGCCGCCGACCTCAAGCTGCCCAACCCGTGGCTGGCGCTGTCGCCTCTATTGGCGGTGGGTATCATGAACCTGCTGTTCACCCATTGGATTCCACAGGTGTATGGCAAGACCCACAGCCTTGCGCTGCCGGGCATGGCCGCGCCCGTGACCACCGAAATCGCCAAGCTCACGGCGATCTGGGCAGTACAGGCGGCGCTGCTGATCGGCATCCTCATGGTCCTGGTGTTTGGCTTCCAGGCAATTCGCAGCAAACTCGCCGAAGGCAGCAAAAGCGCGGTCAGCGGTGCGTTGCTGGCGGCGATGAACACCGCCTCGGAATACGGTTTCGGCGCGGTGATCGCATCGCTGCCGGGCTTTCTGGTGTTGGCCGACTGGCTCAAGAGCATTCCCAATCCGCTGGTCAACGAAGCGATTACTGTGACCCTGCTGGCCGGCATCACCGGTTCCGCTTCGGGCGGCATGAGCATCGCGCTGGCAGCAATGTCCGAGCAGTTCATCAGTGCCGCCCACGCGGCAAATATTCCGCTGGAAGTGCTGCACCGGGTCGCCGCGATGGCCAGCGGCGGTATGGACACCCTGCCACACAACGGCGCGGTGATTACCCTGCTGGCGGTGACCGGGCTGACCCACCGCGAAGCCTATAAAGACATTTTCTGCATTACGCTGATCAAGACCCTGGCAGTTTTCGTGGTGATCGGCACCTTCTACGCCACTGGCATTGTGTGAGGTATTCATGACGACTCTTTCGGGCAAGACCGCACTGGTCACCGGCTCCACCAGCGGCATCGGCCTGGGGATCGCCCTCAGCCTGGCCAAGGCCGGGGCCAACCTGATCCTCAATGGCTTTGGCGATGCCTCCCAAGTGATCGCCGAGGTGCAACAGTTCGGCGGCAAGGTCGGTCATCACCCGGCCGATGTCAGCGATCCGGCACAGATTGCCGACATGATCGCCTACGCCGAAAGTGAGTTTGGCGGCGTCGACATTCTGGTCAACAACGCCGGCATTCAACACGTGGCGGCGGTGGACGAGTTCCCGGTGGAACGCTGGGATTCGATCATCGCCATCAACCTGTCGTCGGTGTTCCACAGCACCCGCTTGAGCCTGCCGGGCATGCGTGCCAAGGGCTGGGGCCGGGTGATCAACATTGCCTCGGTGCATGGCCTGGTCGGTTCGGTGGGCAAGTCAGCCTACGTCGCGGCCAAGCATGGCGTGATCGGCTTGACCAAAGTGGTCGCGCTGGAAACCGCAACCACCCAGGTCACCTGCAATGCGATCTGCCCTGGCTGGGTATTGACGCCGCTGGTGCAAAAACAGATCGATGATCGAGCCGCCAGTGGCGTTGACCCGCAGCAGGCGCAGCATGATTTGCTCGCTGAAAAGCAGCCATCACTGGAGTTCGTGACACCGCCGCAACTGGGTGAACTGGTGCTGTTCCTGTGCAGCGAAGCCGGTAGCCAGGTGCGTGGCGCAGCGTGGAATGTTGATGGTGGGTGGTTGGCGCAGTGACCAGCCGCTAAACCCCTGTGGCGAGGGGGCTCGCCCCCGTCCGGCTGCGCAGCAGTCGTAAATTCAGTGCTCGCGGAATATGAATTCAAACCGGGGGCAGGATTTAGGGGCGGCTTCGCCACCCAACGGAGGCAAGCCCCCTCGCCACAAAAACCCGATTTAGTGCGTTGATAAGAAGAGGCAAACCATGTCCGACATCCTCTGGCAACCCGACGCCAAGCGTATTGGCAAGACCCGCATGGAGGCCTTCCGGCGCTTCATCAACCAGCGCTACCACCTCAAGATCGATGACTACCCGGCCCTGCACCAATGGTCCATCGATCAGCGCGTGGATTTCTGGCAGGCCATTGTCGATTTTTTCGACATCCGCTTCCACGAACAACCCGACGCAGTCCTGCTCGAAGGCCCGCAAATGCCCAGTGCCCAGTGGTTCCCCGGCGCAACGCTGAACTTTGCCGAACACCTGCTCCAGCGCCGCGATGATGCTATCGCCGTGGTAGCCGTTGGCGAAAACGGTCAGCGTGAACATTTGACCTGGGCCGAACTCGCCGAACATGTCGCCGGCTTTCAAAACGGTCTGATAGCGGCCGGTGTCGGGGTTGGCGACCGGGTCGCCGCCTGCATGCCCAACACCTGGCAAACCCTGGTGGCCATGCTCGCCACCACCAGTCTTGGCGCCATCTGGTCCTGTTCTTCGCCGGACTTTGGCACCCAAGGGGTGGTTGACCGATTCGGCCAGATCGAGCCGAAAGTGCTGGTGACTTGCGCCGGTTACCGCTATGCCGGCAAAGAGATCGACCAGACCGCCAAGGTCAACGAGATCCTCCAGCGCCTGCCATCGCTGCAACAGCTGATCGTCGTGCCTTACGCACGCCCACAGGCGCACATCGAACACTTCCACACCCAGGCCAACGTGACGCTGTGGGACGATTTCTACGAACCCGGCGGCGAACCGGATTTCGTCCCGGTGTCCTTCGCCCATCCGCTGTACATCCTCTATTCCAGCGGCACCACCGGCGTGCCCAAATGCATCATCCACAGCACCGGCGGCGTGTTGCTGCAACACGTCAAGGAACACGGCCTGCATGGCGACCTCGGCCCCGGTGAACGGCTGTTCTACTACACCACCTGCGGCTGGATGATGTGGAACTGGCTGGTATCGGCAATGGCGGTGGGCAGTGCAGTGGTGCTGTATGACGGTTCGCCGTTCCAGCCCGACCCGCAACGCCTGATCGACCTGATCGACGACGAAAGCATCAGTGTCTTTGGTACCAGCCCGAAGTTTCTCGCCACCCTGGAAAGCAGCGGTATCAAGCCGCGTGAAAGCCACGACCTGAGCAGCCTCAAGACGTTGCTCTGCACCGGCTCGGCGCTGTCGCCGCAGAGTTACGACTATGTCTATCGCGACTTCAAGGCTGACGTGTGCCTGGCCTCGATGTCCGGTGGCACCGACATCGTCTCGTGCTTCGTCAACGGCAACCCGATGACACAGGTCAGGCGTGGCGAAATCATGGGCAAGAGCCTGGGCATGGCCGTCGAAGTGTGGAATGACGAAGGTCGACCGGTTACTGGCGAAAAAGGCGAGCTGGTGTGTACCCGGCACTTCCCGGCGATGCCTGTTGGTCTGTGGAACGATCCCGATGGCGAAAAACTGCGCACATCTTATTTCAGCCTGTTCCCCGGCGTCTGGGCTCAGGGCGACTACGCCGAACAACTGCCCCATGGCGGGATGATGATCCACGGCCGCTCCGATGCCGTGCTCAACCCCGGCGGCGTGCGCATCGGCACGGCGGAAATCTATCGCCAGGTGGAAAAAATTCCACAGGTGCTCGACAGCGTGGCCATCGGCCAGCAATGGCAGGATGACGTGCGAGTGGTGCTGTTCGTACGCTTGCGCGACGGACTCGAACTGGACGAGGCGCTGCAACAGCAGATCCGCCAGACCATTCGCGCCAACACCACGCCGCGTCATGTGCCGGCGAAGATTGTCGCAGTGACGGACATTCCCCGGACCATCAGCGGCAAGGTCGTCGAGCTGGCTGTACGCAATGTGGTGCATGGGCAGAAGGTAAAGAACACCGATGCACTGGCCAATCCCGAGGCGCTGGAGCAGTACCGAAACAGGCCCGAACTGCTGGATTGAGTGTAGGAGCGAGTTTGCTCGCGATGGTCTTCAACGATAACGCTGGTGGGCAGGTGCCCCGCGGCGCTCTCAGGTTTATCGCGAGCAAGCTCGCTCCTACAGGGTTTGGTGTTTTCGGCGCCGTCGGCCAATGCCCCTCGTTCCCACAGGGTCGTGTATCGCTGAACCGCTCAAGCCTCCGAATCAACCTGGGCCTGTCACCTGTGCAAGAATAGATGCCAGCTAAAGCGACTCAGGCTCAGGACTCCCAGATGAACGCGACACCCACCGCCAGCGAAGCCCAGGCCTTGATCGCCCGAATCGACTGGGCAAGCAGCCCGCTGGGCGCGGCCAGCACTTGGCCACAGAGCCTGCGAACCGCCGTGGACATCGTGATTCACTCACCGATGCCGATGTTGTTGCTGTGGGGCCCGCAATTGACGCAGATCTACAACGACGGCTTCGCCCTGCTCGCCGGAAGCAAACATCCGCACGCTTTCGGCCAACCGACACACCTGATCTGGCCGGAGTTGAAAGACTTTACCGACCCGATTTACAGCGCCGTCCTGCAGGGTCAGGTACGGACCTACAGCGAGCAGCGCTTTACCCTGCAACGTGAGGGCCGCGAATCCGACTTCTGGCTCGACCTGACCTACAGCCCGATCCGCGACGAAAGTGCCGCAGTAGCCGGGATTCTGGTCACCGCCATCGAAACCAATGAGCGCCGACGCATCGCCCTCGAACTTGAACAGCGCTCGGCGGCCAGCCTCAAGGCCCAGCGTGAAACCGAGGAGCGCCTGCAACTGGCCCTCGCCGCCACCGATGCGGTCGGCACCTGGGACTGGGACATCAGCGAAGACCGTTTCATCGCCGATGCGCACTTTGCCCAACTGCACGGCATCGACCCGGCCATGGCCAACCAGTTGCCGATCAGTGAGTACCTGCACGGCGTACACCCCGAAGACCGCGCCCTGATCGCCCGCAGCATCAAGCATTGCATCACCCATGGCAGCGAATACGCCGAGGAATACCGCCTGCTGCAATCCGACGGCCAGATGCGCTGGGTGTTTGCCCGTGGCCGCTGCTACAAGGATCACCACGGCCGGCCGATGCGCTTTCTCGGCGCCGCCCTGGACCTGACCGAGCGTAAACATACCGAGCAGGCCCTACGCCAGAGCCAGACCGAACTGCAACTGATCATCAACGCCATGCCGATCCTGATCAGCTACGTCGATCGCGAAGAACGTTTTCGCCTGAACAATGCGGCGTACCTGGACTGGTACGGGCTGACCCCGCAAGAGCTATACGGGCGAACCATTCTTGAAGTGCTTGGCGAAGAAGCCTATGCCTTGCGCGCGCCTTACATCACTGAGGCACTGTCCGGCCGGCCTTGCTGTTTCAGCATCAGCACGCCACACCGTGATGGCAGCATCCGCCAGGCCTTGATGAATTACCTGCCCCGCCACGGCCCAGACGGTGCGGTGAACGGTTTCTACATCTTCGTGATCGACGAAACCGAACGCAAAAAGACCGAAGAAGCCCTGCGCAATCTCAACGAAACCCTTGAGGAACGGGTTGCCGCGCGCACCCGTCAATTGGCCGAGGCCAACGAGCGTTTGCAAAACGAGATGTTCGAGCGTGAGCGTGCCGAGGACGCCTTGCGCCATGCCCAGAAAATGGAGGCGGTCGGTCAGCTTACCGGCGGCATCGCCCACGATTTCAACAACATGCTCACCGGCATCATCGGCAGCCTCGACCTGATGCAACGCTACATCGCCGACGGCCGCCTCAACGAAATCGGCCGATTCACCGAGGCGGCGGTGTCCTCGGCCAACCGCGCCGCCGCCCTCACCCATCGCTTGCTGGCCTTCTCCCGGCGCCAGTCGCTCAACCGCAAGCCGCTGGACCCCAACGAGTTGATTCACTCGCTCGAAGACCTGTTCAGTCGTACCAAGGGCGACAACATCGCACTCAAACTGCAATTGGCCGAGAACATCTGGCGGGTCAGCACTGATGTCAGCCAACTGGAAAACGCCTTGCTCAACCTGGTGATCAACGCCCGGGACGCCATGCCCGATGGCGGCGAGTTGCAGATCGAAACGGTCAACGTATACCTCGACGGCAGCGACATCACGACCCTGGAACCGGTCAAGGCCGGCGACTACGTGATGATTGCGGTGAGTGACAACGGCACCGGCATGACGCCCTCGGTGCTGGCCAAGGCATTCGACCCATTCTTCACCACCAAGCCCATCGGCCAGGGCACCGGCCTGGGCCTGTCGATGATCTACGGTTTCGCCCAACAATCGGGTGGCCACGTCAGCCTGTTCAGCCTGCCCGGACGGGGCACCAGCGTGCGCTTGTACCTGCCGCGCCTGCACTCGACCGAGCCGGACAACGTCCTGGCACCCGTCGTCGGTGAGGCACCGGCGGCGATTGCCGGCGAGACCGTGATGCTGGTCGAGGACGATGCGGCGGTGCGCATGCTGGTGCTGGACCTGCTCAAGGAGCTCGGTTACCGCACCCATGAAGCCGAAGATGCCAAGGGCGCCCTGCCAGTGCTGGAGTCGGACCTGAGGGTGGACCTGCTGGTGACCGACGTGGGGTTGCCGGGCATGAATGGCCGACAACTGGCGGAAATCGCCCGCCAGCACCGTCCCGAACTGAAAGTACTGTTCATGACCGGTTATGCGCAAATCGCCGCCGAACGCCAGGGTTTCCTTGAAGAAGGCATGGACATGGTGGCCAAACCGTTTTCCATCGACCTGCTGGCCAACAAGATTCGCACGATGATCGGCCAACCGAACTGAGTTGAGGCATAATCGCGCGCCTCGTTGTCACTACCGTTGCAAGGTAACTGCCCCATGAAAGCTCAAGCCCGCCATATTCTGGTGAAAACCTCGGAAGAAGCCGAGCAGCTCAAACAACGCATCGCCAAGGGCGAAGCGTTCGATGTGCTGGCCAAGAAGTATTCGACCTGCCCCTCGGGCAAGCGCGGCGGTGACCTCGGTGAAGTCCGTCCGGGGCAGATGGTCGGCGTGATCGATGCGGTGATCTTCAAGAAACCGCTGCGGGTGGTGCATGGGCCGATCAAGAGCAAATTCGGCTATCACCTGGTGCAGGTGTTTTATCGGGATTGATGCTGTTGGCCGGGCTCCTGTGGCGAGGGGGCTTGCCCCCGTTCGGCTGCGCAGCAGTCGCAAATTCTGTGCATGCGGTGTATCAGGCAGATCATACATGGCAGGTTTAGGGCCGCTTCGCGGCCCAACGGGGGCAAGCCCCCTCGCCACAGAAATCGCATTAATCCCTGGGAATCAACGCCCCCGGCACCTGAATCACCCGACTCGCCAACCGATGCCCGGCCTCGGCGGCGTCCACCGGGTTACCACCCTTGAGCCGCGAAGCCAGATACGCCGCACTGAACGAATCCCCCGCCGCCGTGGTGTCCACCACCCGCTCGACCTTCTGCGCCGGCACTTCGAATGACTCGCCATCACAACGAATCAAGCACGCTTGCGCACCGCGCTTGAGCACCACTTCCGGCGTACCGATCTGCTCATACGCGGCAAACACGGCCTCACAGTCGGAGTAACCGAACAACGCCTGTTCGTCATCCACCGTCAGCAATGCCATGTCGACATGCGGCAGTACGCTGCGATACGCCGCTTGTGCGTCCTCAACCGATGCCCACAGCCGCGGTCGGTAGTTGTTGTCGAAGACGATTCGCGCATCGCGCTGGCGGGCTTCGATCAGGGTCTCCAGCAATTTTTCCCGGCCTTGCACGCCGAGCACCGCCAGGGTGATGCCGCTGAAATACAGCACGTCGTAATCCGGCAACGCCGCAAGAATCGGCACCGCGGCTGGCGTAGTGAAACAATCGCGTACCGCCGCTTCATTGCGCCAGTACAGAAAACGCCGCTCGCCGGCCGCGTCAGTCTGGATGCAATACAAACCCGGCAGACGCCCAGGCAGGCGCTGAACCATGCCGAGCCCGATGTTTTCCGCGGCCCAACTCTGGCACATGGCGTCGCTAAAGCTGTCGTCGCCCAGCGCGGTGACGTAATCCACGGAGCCGCCCTCGCCCAGTTCCCGGGACAGGTACACCGCCGTGTTCAAGGTATCGCCACCGAAGCTTTGCTGCAGGCTGCCGTCGGCGCGATGCTGCAACTCGATCATGCATTCGCCGATCAGGGCGATGCGCGGGGTGTTGGGGCCGAGGGTGCTGATGGTGTTCATTGTTGTGGGGTCTCTGGTGTTGCGATGTTGTCTGGTCGGGCCTCATCGCCGGCAAGCCGGTTCCTACAGGGGAACGCATTCCTATGTAGGAGCCGGCTTGCTGGCGAAGGCCGCACCTCGGTCCTGAACCTTAGAAACAGGTTTCCATGGTCTCGATGACGTTCAGTTGCTCATCCACCAGACAGCCGACACGCCACTTGTCGAACGTCAGGCACGGGTGCGACGTGCCGAACGAAATGATGTCGCCCACCTTCAGATCAACCCCCGGCGCCACGGTCATGAACGCATGCTGGTCCATCACGGCGGTCACCTTGCACGCACCTACATCATCGCCGCTGGCCGGCACCACGCCAGCCTTGTAACGCAGCAATGGCACCGGCAGACCGGCGTCGTAGGCCACGTCGCGTTTGCCCAGGGCGATTACCGCAAACCCCGGCTCCGGCAACGACTGCACGTGCGCCCATACTTCAAGCGCCGGGCGCAAGCCTTCGTGCAGGTCGCTGCGACGGTCGAGTACGCAGCACTGCGCTTCCTTGTAGATGCCATGGTCGTGGGCCACGTAGCTGCCGGGACGCAGCACGCTGAGGAAACGCCCAGCGGCGTTCTGGGCTTCGAAGGACTCGGCAATCAGGTCATACCAGGCCGAACCCGACGCGGTGATGATCGGCTTGGCAATGGCAAACGCGCCGCTGTCCTGCAACTGCACCGCCAGGCGCACCAGTGACGCGGCGAAATCGCGGATACCGGTCACGGCGTGATCGCCATGGATCACGCCTTCGTAACCTTCAATGCCGGTCAGGGCCAGCGCCGGTTGCGCGGCGATGGCTTTGGCCAGGTCGAGCACTTCCTGTTCGCTGCGGCAACCGCAACGACCACCGACCACGCCGTACTCGATCATCACGTTCAGGCGCACGCCACGGGAGGCAAAATAGGCGCCGAGGTCGGCAACGTTGTCCGGGTGATCGACCATGCAATAGAAGTCGAACGTCGGGTCGGCCAACAGGTCGGCGATCAGCGCCATGTTCGGCGTGCCGACCAACTGGTTGGCCATCAGCACGCGGCGCACGCCATGGGCGTAGGCCGCACGGGTTTGCGTAGCGCTGGCCAGGGTGATGCCCCAGGCACCGGCGTCCAGCTGGCGACGAAACAACGCCGGGGTCATGCTGGTCTTGCCATGGGGTGCCAGCTCTGCGCCGCTGTCACTGGCGAACGCCTGCATCCAACGGATGTTGTGCTCCAGCGCTTCACGGTGCAGCACCAGCGCCGGCAGGCTGACATCACGCACCAGGCTGGCGCCGGTCTGAGCGGCACCTTTATCCACGTTGGCAGTGTTGGAAACAGAAGACATGGTCGAACTCCTCGTTCACGCGGCTGCGAGCAGCCACTGTTATTCGTTGATGCGACGGGCCAGGCTGTTGGCGCTTTCGATCAGCACCCGGCGGTAGTCGTTGTAGTTTTTCTTCGCATCCGCCCGTGGGGCGACGATGCACAGGGTCGCGATGGCCACGCCACCGGGGTCTTTGACCGGGGCGGCGAAGCAATGGGTAAAGGTGTCGGCGACGCTATCGAAAGAGAAGAACCCATCGATACCGGCCTGACGGATTTCCCTGAGAAACTGTTCCAGCGGCAAACGTTCACCGTCTGGCAGGATGAAGTCGTCATGGTCGATCAGGTCGACAATTTGCTGGTCGCTCAGGTGCGCCAGCAACAGGCGGCCGGAGGCGGTCCAGGGGATGGGCGCGTTTTCGCCGATATCCGAGGAAATGCGGAAATGCCGCTCCCCTTCCTTCATCAGCGCGACGGTGTATTTGCGCCCGTTGAGCAGACACATCTGCGCGGTTTCATGGGTCTGGCTGACAATTTCCTGCAGGGCATGATCGGCCTCGCGGGTCAGGTCGAAATGGCGCAAGTGGGCCTGGCCGAGAAAGTACAACTGACGGCCGAGGTAGACATGACCGTCCTTGCCCACCGGTTCCAGGATCCGCCGTTCCAGCAGCGAGGCCACCAGTTCGTAGACCGTGGATTTGGGGCTGCCGATGCCGTTGGCGATGTCGTTCGGGCGCAGGGGCTGGCCGATCTCCTTGAGGAAATCGAGGATATCGAACGCCCGGTCCAGGCCGCGTGCCCGGCGTTTGATGGTGTCTTCGGTCATTTCAGTGGTTTCCATTCAAAGTCGCCGGGAGTTTACCTGTAGGAGCTGGCTTGCCAGCGATGAAGCCACCTCGGTTCAAGCCTTTTTCTTGTACGCAATGCAGTCGATCTCGACTTTGCAGTCGACCATCATGTTCGCCTGCACGCAGGCACGGGCCGGGGCGTGTTCGGGTTTGAAGTACTCGGAGAAGACCTTGTTGAAACTCGTGAAATCCCGCGGATCCTCCAGCCACACGCCAGCACGCACCACATCTTCCAGGCCATAGCCGGCCTCTTCGAGAATCGCGATCAGGTTCTTCATGGTCTGGTGGGTCTGTTCGACGATGCCGCCCGTAATGATCTCGCCATCCACCGCCGGCACCTGCCCGGAAACGTGCAGCCAGCCATCGGCTTCAACGGCTCGGGCGAAAGGGCGAGGCGTGCCGCCTGCAGCGGCGCTGCCGGTGCCGTAACGAGTAATGCTCATGAGTGTTTCTCCTGATTGAAAATTGATGGCTCAAAAACGCGTGTTCTTGAGAAATTCCGCCAGACGCGGCGATTGCGGGCGCTCGAACAGTTCCTTGGGAGGCCCCTGCTCTTCGATACGTCCCTGATTCATGAAGACGATCTTGTCCGAAACCTCGAAGGCAAAGCGCATTTCGTGGGTCACCAACAGCATGGTCATGCCTTCTTCGGCCAGGCCCTTGATCACATTCAACACTTCACCCACCAGTTCCGGGTCCAGCGCCGAGGTCACTTCGTCGAACAGCATCAGGCTCGGGTTCATCGCAATCGCCCGGGCAATCGCCACGCGCTGCTGCTGACCGCCGGACAACTGACCGGGAAAGTGATCGCGCCGTTCCAGCAGGCCGACGCGCTCCAGCCATTTCTCGGCCAGGGCCACCGCCTCGTCCTTGTGCAGCTTCTTGACCTTGAGCAGGCCCAGGGTGACGTTCTGCAACGCGGTCAGGTGCGGGAACAGGTTGAACTGCTGGAACGCCATGCCGGTCATGGCGCGATGGCGTGCGATGACTTTTTCCGGGTGGCGAATGCGTTTGCCGTTGACCTCGTCATAACCGATGGATTCGCCGTCAAGCAGGATCTGCCCGCCCTGGAACTCTTCAAGCATGTTCACGCAACGCAGCAGCGTGGTCTTGCCCGAACCGCTGGAGCCGATCAGCGTGACCACATTGCCGCGCTGCATGCTCAGGTCGACGCCCTTGAGCACTTCGAGCTGGTCGTAACATTTGTGCAGGCCGCGAATGTCCAGCAGGGGTTGGCCGTTTTGTGCATTGGTTTGAGTTTGAATCATGGCAAAGCCACCCGCTTTTCAATGTGCCGGCCGAATAATTCGATGCCGTAGTTGATGACGAAAAACAGAAATCCGGCGAACAGGTAAAACTCCAGGGTCATGAAAGTCCGGGCGATGATCTGCTGGGTGCTGAGCAGCAATTCCGCCACGCCGATCACCGACAACAGGGTCGAAGCCTTGACGATCTCTGTGGACGAGTTGACCCAGGTCGGCAGAATCTGCCGCAACGCCTGGGGCAACAGCACATAACCCAAGGCCTGGTAGAACGTCAGGCCGATGGCCTTGCTCGCTTCCATCTGTCCGCGCGGCAATGCCTGCAAGGCACCGCGCACGATCTCGGCGACGTGGGAGCCGCAGAACAGCGTCAGCCCCAACGCACCGGCCTGGAACGCGCTGATCTGCCAGCCGAGCGCCGGCGCCATGTAAAAGCACGCCAGCACCAGCACAAACACCGGCGTACCGCGAATCACATCGACGTAAAAACGAAACGGTGCACGCATCCAGAATTTGCCGTAGGTCAGCACCAGTCCGGTGACGACGCCAACCAGCGTGCCGAGCAAAATCGCCAACACCGACACCTGGACACTGGTGAGAAAGCCTTGCCACAGCACTTCCCGCGCCACCCACAACTCATGCAACCAACTGGGGGATTCGTACATGGGGCCTCCTATCGGCGAATCGCCAGACGCTGTTCGAGGTAACGCAGCATCATGGCAATGAGGTAACAGGCCGCGACATACAACGCAGTGGTCACCAGCCAGGTTTCAATCACCCGGTAGCTCTCGACATTGATCTTGCGCGCGTAATAGGTCAGCTCCGGTACGGCAATCGCGGCCGCCAGCGAGGTGTCCTTGAACAGCGAAATGAAGTTGTTCGACAGGGCCGGCAACACATTGCGCAGCATCACCGGCACGGTGACGTAGGCCTTGACCTGCCACTCGCCCAGACCAATGGCCAGGCCGGCTTCGCGCTGGCCCTTGGGAATGCTCAACAGGCCGCCGCGAAACACTTCGGTCAGGTAGGCCCCGGCGTACAGCGACAGGGTGATGATGAACGAGGGTATCTTGTCCAGACGGATCCCCAGGCTCGGCAACGCAAAGTAGATCAACAGAATCAACACCAGGATCGGCGTGTTACGAATCACCGTGACATACACCGACGCCAGTACCCGCAATGCGCGGTGCCTGGACAGCAAGGCAAACGCCATCATCAGGCCGATCACGCAACCGATGGCGATCGACACCAGGGCCAGTTCAAGGCCCAGGCCGAGCCCCGCCAGCAAGGTGTCGAAATCGCGCCACACGGCGGCAAAGTTCAACTGATAGTTCATGGTCAGCAGTACCTTGAGCGGGGCGCATGTGGGCGCCCCACTCTCACGGGATCATTTGAATTCGACTGGAAAACCGATGGCCGGGGTCGGCAGGTCCACACCGAACCACTGTTTGAACGACGCCGCGTAAGTCGGGAACTCAACGCCGGTCATGGCTTCATGCAGGGTGGTGTTGACGAAGTTCAGCCAGTCCTGATCGCCGCGTTTAACTGCGCACGCGTAAGTCTGCGGGCTCCAGGCGTAGGCCGGGCTGCGATAGCGGCCGGGGTTCTGCACCATCAGGTATTTTACCGAAGACTGGTCGGTGGCCGCCGCGTCGGCACGGCCGGAGTTCACGGCCTGGTACATCAGGTCCACGCTGTCGTACTGGTCGACCTTGGCCTTGGGCAGCGCCTGGTGCACCAGCTCTTCGGCATAAACGTTTTGCAGCACCGCCACCGTCAGGCCATCACCGGCGGTGTTCATGTCATCGATTTCCTTGTACTTGCTGTTTGCCGGCAGCAGCAGGCCGACACCTTCGCGGTAATACGGCAGGGTAAACGCCACTTGCTGGGCGCGGCTGGCGGTCACGGTGATGAACTGGCAACTGATATCGACCTTGTCAGTCAGCAGGTTCGGAATCCGCGCATCGGAGGACTGCACCACGTACTCAACCTTGCTCGGGTCGTTGAACAATCCCTTGGCGATCATGTGCCCGATATCGATATCAAAGCCCTGCAACTTGCCGTCCGCGCCCTGGAAGTGCCACGGCGCGTTGGTGCTGCCGGTGCCCACAATCAGTTTGCCGCGGGCCAGAACGCTGTCGAGCTTGCTGTCCGCCGCCTGGGCCACGCCCATGGCAGCGGCTGAAGCTGCGAAAAGAAAAACACACGCTTTGAACAAGGATGGTCGGCGATGCATGGCAAGCACTCCAGAAGATGTTTATTCCGCTATACCGGAACATGGTATGTAACAACGGAATAGACAGCAGAAAGTGTGCCACAGGATGCGGAGCGAATGTGAGCAGGATTGAAAGTTGTTTTGAATCAGAGGGATGCGTCAGGGGAAGAAAAAACGTTACCAAGCGCACGGGCAGACAGACGCTACCGTTGGCTACAGGGGGCGGGTATCTGGTTCACAACCGGGCGCACATGAATCAATTCGAAGCAAGACCTGCGAGCCAGGGTAGTCCATTGCCCCCCCACATCCGACTGCTTTATTGCCTGGTCAACCGTAAAAAAACAGTGAGGAATGCGTTAACAGCAACACCTTTGATGGTCAAATTCCAGCTGCATCGCTTGAGCCGTGGGCGCAAAACCCGACCTGAAGTCTCGGCGCTATGGGCGTTGATTCTCGACCGGTTGTACATTGGCAAGCGTACCCGCCAGTACCGGCAGGCGATGGGCAAGTAACGCCCAACGCAATTCCCTGTAGGAGCCGGCTTGCCAGCGAAGGTGTCTTCAATGTCGACGTATGGCACAAGACCGCTTTCGCTGACAAGCCACCTCCTACAGGGATCTTCTGTGCAAACTCAGCCCGGTAGCAGCTCGTCGATATGCCGGTATTCCGCCTGCAACTGCGCCGCCAACATCCTGCTGCGCCCGAGCCGAATCGGCCCGCGCTCGATGTCGATCAACAGCCCTGGGCACTCCAGCGTCGGCAACAGCGGCCAGTCCTTCAACCGGCCATCGGTCACCACCAACCACCGCTGCTGTTCTGCCGGAAAACGCTTCTGCCGTGCTGCAAGCCATTGCCCCGCTTCGCTCAATGCCGCCAGCAGCGGCGTGCCGCCACTGGCGCCGAGGCCATCGAGCCACTGGCGCAACCCCGTTGAAGCCTTCAATCCCTGCACCTGCCACCTGGGTGCAGCACCGCTGGCCGTGAGCAAGGCCAGTCGCGCACGCTGGCGATAGGCATCGTCGAACAACTGCGCCAGCAAGCCCTTGGCATCGCTCAATGCCTGATGACGGCGGGTCGAAGCCGAAGCGTCAACGATCACCAGCCACAGTTCATGGGGCGAACGAGTACGCAGCTCAAACAACAGGTCGTCGCGGTGACGCGGCCGGCCCTTGAGCAAGGTGCCGGGCCAGTTGACCGAGCCGCTGCGTGCTGCATGACGCTTGCCCTGTTTGCCGTGGTCCAGCCGCCCGGCACGGGGTCTGGCATTCGCCCCCGCGTCACAGCGAGAGCGAATGCCTAGGGCTTTTTTGGCCAGCTCGGCACTTCACGTCGTGCGCCGACCGGCAGCGCCTGTGCAGGCAATTCGCCCCACTGGCCCTGCCCTTCACTCGGATTGCCGTGCTGCGGCGCAGAGGGTTGCGGCGCATGGGATGGCTGAGGCGCCGGTGCCGAATGCTCGCGACGACGATGGCGCAAGGCGAACTCGGCGACGGCGTCGATATCCGCTTCGGCGATGGCCTTCGCTCCGCGCCAGGCAGCGTGAGCCCGGGCGGCCCGAAGCCAGACCAGATCGGCGCGCAAACCATCGACGCCAGCGGCAAAGCAACGTTCAGTGATGTGCTCCAGCGCCTGATCGTCGAGGGGAATGCTTGCCAGTGCGTTGCGTGCATTCTGGCAACGTTCGCGCAGAGTCGCCTGGGCAGACTCCCATTCGAGGCAGAAACCTTGCGGATCGCTGTCGAAATCCAGGCGACGGCGGATGATCTGCCCGCGCTCGGTCGGTGCGGTGTGACCTCCGAGGGCGACGTTCAAGCCGAAACGGTCGAGTAACTGCGGACGCAGTTCACCCTCTTCCGGGTTCATGGTGCCAATCAGCACGAACTTCGCCGAGTGCCGATGGGAAATGCCGTCGCGCTCCACCAGATTGGTGCCGCTGGCGGCCACATCGAGCAGCAGGTCAACGAGGTGATCAGGCAACAGATTGACCTCGTCGACGTAGAGCACGCCACCATCAGCCTTGGCCAGTACGCCGGGGGAAAACTGCGCGCGACCTTCGCCCAGCGCCGCGTCGAGATCGAGGGTGCCAACCAGGCGTTCCTCGGTGGCACCCAGCGGCAAGGTGACGAACTGACCGCTGGCCAGCAGGTCCGCCAGACCACGGGCCAGGGTCGACTTGGCCATGCCCCGCGGGCCTTCGATCAGCACGCCGCCGATTTTCGGGTCGATGGCAGTCAGGTACAGGGCCAGCTTCAAATCGTCGGCGCCGACCACGGCGGAGAGCGGGAAATGCGGGGTGTCGGTCATTGTTTTATCTCGGTCATGGTCGGTGATCTTCACGGGCGGCCTAATCCCTGTAGGAGCGAGCTTGCTCGCGATGGCGGAATGTCAGGCAACATTTTTGTCGACTGAATGAATGTCATCGCGAGCAAGCTCGCTCCCACAGGTTTAAGTGCGTCAGCTGTCTTCTTCTATATCCAGCAACAGATTCTCCAGCGCCTCGCGGTACTCGCCCGGCTCCTTCCACATCCCGCGTTGTTGCGCTTCGAGCATGCGTTCAGTCATGTCGCGCAGGGCATGGGGATTGTGTTCGCGAATAAAATCCCGGGTGTCCGGGTCGAGCAAATAGGCGTCTGCGAGCAAAGCGTACTGGTGATCATCGATCAACTGCGTGGTGGCATCGAAGGCGAACAGGTTATCGACCGTCGCGGCCATTTCGAACGCACCTTTGTAGCCGTGACGTTTGACGCCATCAAGCCATTTCGGATTGGCCGCCCGGGAACGGATCACCCGGTTCAGCTCTTCCTTCAAAGTGCGAATCTTCGGCAGGTCCGGCTGACTGTGGTCGCCATGATAACTGGCCGCCGCCTCGCCTTTCAGGCTTTCCACCGCGGCAAGCATACCGCCCTGGAACTGGTAGTAATCATTGGAGTCGAGCAAATCGTGCTCGCGGTTATCCTGGTTTTGCAGCACCGCCTGTACCTGGCTCAGTCGCTGGCTGAACTGTTCACGGGCGGCAGTGCCTTCGTCCGAACCGCCATAGGCGTAGCCGCCCCAGTTGAGGTAAACCTCGGCCAAGTCCTCACGGGTTTGCCACAGGCGACCGTCGATGGCGCCCTGCACGCCCGCGCCGTAGGCACCGGGCTTGGCTCCGAAAATCCGCCAGCCCGCCTGACGTCGTGCAGCCTCTTCATCGAGCCCCGCCTGCCGCAAGACTTCACGTTCAGCGCGAACCTTGGCCGCCAGAGGATTTAGGTCGTCCGGCTCATTGAGGTTGGCCACCGCCTGCACCGCCGCGTCGAACAGGCGAATCAGATTGGCAAAGGCATCACGGAAAAAACCGGACACCCGCAAGGTCACGTCCACCCGCGGACGGTCAAGCAAACTCAACGGCAGAATCTCGAAATCGTCGACCCGCTGGCTGCCGGTGGCCCAGACCGGGCGCACGCCCATCAGCGCCATGGCCTGGGCGATGTCATCGCCGCCGGTACGCATGGTCGCGGTGCCCCACACCGACAGACCGAGCTGGCGCAAGTGATCGCCGTGGTCTTGCAGGTGCCGCTCCAGAATCAGGTTGGCCGACTGGAAACCGATGCGCCACGCTGTGGTGGTCGGCAGGTTGCGTACATCCACCGAGTAAAAGTTGCGCCCGGTGGGCAGTACGTCCAGACGACCACGACTGGGCGCGCCGCTGGGGCCGGCCGGGACGAAGCGACCGCCCAGGGCATCGAGCAAGCCGCGCATTTCCGCCGGACCGCAGGCGTCCAGGCACGGAGCGACTACCTCGCGAAGGCCATCGATAATGGCTTGCACTTCAGTCCAGCCTGCCTCCTGTGGGAGCGGGCTTGTGTGGCGAGGGGGCTTGCCCCCTCGCCACACAAGCCCGATCCCGCAGGGGGTTGGTTTGCCGGTGTCTAACTCATCCGAAATCAACTGTGCGGCAAACAGTTCCAGACGCTCACGGGTATCGCCCGCCGTGCGCCACGTTTCGTCGCTGATAAGCGAAAGTGGTTCGGGACGCGGCCCGGTCCAGGGCTCGGCCAGTGCACAGTCCAGTGGGTCGAAGCCAAGCGCGAAGGCCTTGGCGAGCGCCCGCAGCAGGCTCGATTGCGCACCACGGCCATCGCCCCTGGGGATGCGCAGCAGTGCCAGCAAGGTGTCGATACGCAAACGCCCGATGGGCGATTCGCCGAACACATGCAGGCCATCGCGGATCTGCGACTCTTTCAGGTCGCACAGGTAAGTGTCGAGTCGGGGCAACCAGATCGCTGCGTCGGCATCGCTGTCGAGTTGGTCGTCCAGTTGCAGCTCACGGTCGATGTGCGTGTCGCGCACCAGTTGCAGGATGTCGCGCTGCAACTCGCGGGCGCGGCGCGGATCAAGCAACTGCGCTTCGTAATATTCGTCGGCCAGCAGTTCGAGGTTGCGCAGCGGCCCGTAGGTTTCGGCACGGGTCAGCGGCGGCATCAGGTGATCGATGATCACCGCCTGGGTGCGCCGCTTGGCCTGGGCGCCCTCGCCCGGATCGTTGACGATGAACGGATAGATGTTCGGCAACGGACCGAGCAGCGCATCCGGCCAGCAGTTTTCCGACAGCCCCACGCCTTTGCCCGGCAGCCATTCGAGGTTGCCGTGTTTGCCCACATGGATCACGCCATGGGCGCCGTAGGTGTGGCGCAGCCAAAAGTAAAACGCCAGGTAGCCGTGGGGCGGAACCAGGTCCGGGTCGTGATACACCGCACTCGGGTCGACCTGATAACCCCGGGCCGGCTGAATGCCGACGAAAGTCAGGCCAAAACGCAGGCCGGCGATCATCATCCTTGCGCTGCGACACATCGGGTCGTTTTCCGGTGCGCCCCAACGCTCAAGCACCGCCGCACGATTGGCTTCGGGCAGTGCGTTGAACATCGCCAGATAATCATCCATCGCCAGACTTTGCTGGCACGGACGCAGGTCGAGGGTGTCGAGATCGTTGCTGACGCCGCCGAGCAACTGCTGGATCAGCGCGGTGCCGCTATCCGGCAGCTCGGCCGGTAACGGATATCCCTCAGCATGCAGCGCCCGCAGGATATTCAGCGCCGCCGCCGGGGTGTCGAGACCGACACCGTTGCCGATGCGCCCGTCGCGGGTCGGATAATTGGCGAGAATCAAGGCAATGCGTTTTTCAGCATTAGGCACCCGCGCCAGTTCGACCCAGCGCCGCGCCAGTTCGGCAACGAAATCCATGCGCTCCGGTTGGGCCCGGTAGCAGACCACATCCGACTGACTGCGCTCACTGCGCCATGCCAGATCCTTGAAACTGATCGGGCGGCTGATGATGCGTCCGTCCAGTTCCGGCAAGGCAATGTGCATCGCCAGATCACGCGGGCCAAGCCCCTGTTCACTGGCGCGCCACCCCGGTTCGTTGTCCTGGGCGCAAATCGCCTGGATTACCGGGATATTGCGGCGAAACGGGCGAAGATGCGGTGCTTCCGGACTGGATTGAGCGAAGCCAGTGGTGTTCAAAATCACTGAAGCATCGACTTCATCCAGCCAGTCCTCGACCACCGAAAGGCAGCCGGGCTCTTTCAAACTGGCCAGCGCAATCGGTAACGGATTCAACCCCGCCGCCTGCAAACGCTGGCAAAAAACATCAATGAAAGCGGTGTTCGCCGCCTGCAAATGCGAGCGGTAAAACAGCACCGCCGCCACCGGTTGACCTACCTGCCAGTCGGCTTGCCAATCGCTCAGCGCGGCAGAATGTTTGTGCGGATGGTAAATCGCCGTGCGTGGCAGGGTTTGCGGTTCACCCCAGATGTAATCACAGGCCAGCCAGCGATTGGCCAGACAGCGGAAGAAATCCAGGGCATTGCCCATGCCGCCCTGGCGCAGAAACTGCCAGAGCCGATCGCGATCCTCAGCGCCGACAGTGCTCAGGTCACTGAGTTCCGGGTCCGGGCGATCATCACCCGGCACCAGGATCACCTGCACGCCGCGCTGTGACAGCTCGACCAGGCGCTCGATGCCGTAACGCCAGTAGGCGATGCCGCCGTGCAGCGAAATCAGGATCACCTTCGCATGACGCAGCACTTCATCGACGTACAAGTCGACCGAGGCATGGTTCTGTACCTGCATCGGGTTGGCCAGGCGCACGCTCGGGTAATCGTCGGGTAACTGCTGCGCCGCTTCGGCGAGCAGCGCCAGGCTGGAATCGCCGCTGCACAGGACCACCAGCTCGGCGGGGGTTTGTCCAAGGTCGGCAATGTTGTCATCCGACACGAAACCGCCGGGCTGGGTCCTGAGCAGGTGCATGGCTTACACGCTGAGCGCGGCGCGCAATTGCGCTTCGAGAACCGTGGCGTCCAGTTCCTGGCCGATCAGTACCAGACGGGTAATGCGCGCTTCTTCGGCGCCCCACTGGCGGTCGAAATGCTTGTCGAAACGCGTACCCACACCCTGGATCAGCAAGCGCATCGGTTTGTTCGGGATCGCGGCGAAGCCTTTGACGCGCAGGATGCCGTGCTGGACCACCAGTTGGGTCAGCGCATCCATCAGCAGGCTTTCGTCGGCTTGTGGCAGTTCGATGGAGATCGAATCGAAGGCATCGTGATCGTGGTCGTCATGGTCATCACCGTCGTGGTGGTGATCGTGATGGCTATGACGGCTGTCGATGTGTTCTTCGGAGCCAGCACCCAGGCCGATCAGCACGTCCAGCGGCAGGCGACCACTACTGGCTTCGATGATTTTCACCGCTGGCGGCAATTCTTCGGCGACTTCCAGGCGCACGCGAGCCAGGTCGGCCGGGCTGATCAGGTCGGATTTGTTGAGGATGACCAGGTCGGCACTGGCCAGTTGGTCGGCGAACAATTCGTGCAGCGGCGATTCGTGGTCCAGGTTCGGGTCGAGCTTGCGCTGGGCGTCGACCTGGTCCGGGAAGGCAGCGAAGGTGCCGGCGGCCACGGCCGGGCTGTCGACTACAGTGATGACTGCGTCGACCGTACAGGCGCTGCGGATTTCCGGCCACTGGAAGGCTTGCACCAGCGGCTTGGGCAGGGCCAGGCCGGAGGTTTCGATGAGGATGTGATCGAGATCGCCGCGACGGGCCACCAGTTCGCGCATCACCGGAAAAAATTCTTCCTGGACGGTGCAGCACAGGCAGCCGTTGGCCAGCTCATAGACACGGCCGTTGGCTTCTTCTTCGGTGCAACCGATGGAGCATTGCTTGAGGATTTCGCCGTCGATGCCCAGTTCGCCAAATTCATTGACGATCACCGCAATGCGGCGACCCTGGGCGTTATCGAGCATGTGCCGCAGCAGCGTGGTTTTACCCGAGCCGAGAAAGCCTGTGACGATGGTGACGGGGAGTTTGGCCAGTGTTTTCATCGGATGCCCTATGGCTAGGTGGCGGGCATACGGGACGACAACCGGCAACGCGGGCGCGCGTGCCTGAAGAGTTCGCCACCGGATCACCCCGCCCGGTTGAAAGTGAGAATCTGTGACGAGGCAGGTCTCCTGGCTGACGGTGTGCCGGCCTTGAGCCTGGCATTCGCTGCGCCTTCCCGCCGGGCTCATGGTTTGAGTCAGCAGTGGCGTGGCAACGAACATCACCGTTCACAGTTGCGGGGGCAGCCGCGGCATCGACCGCGTTCCCTTCTTAGCTTCGACAAACGCCGAAGAACCTCGAAAGCGCAAGGCTACGCATCGTATTGGGGCGGGTCAATGCTTGCGATCCCTGTGGCGAGGGGGCTTGCCCCCGTTCGGCGGCGAAGCCGTCGCAAATCCAGAGTGCACGCTTTGCCTGGATAAAAGTAAGGGGTCGCTTCGCAACCCAACGGGGGCAAGCCCCCTCGCCACAGGTATTTAGTTGAGAACCCATGCCAATTGACGCCCAACCCCCGCCCATGCTCTCCTACGCATCTTGTTACGGGTGCCCTTCACAGGGTGAAACGGGAAACCGGTGAATCATGTGCTTTACTCTTAAGCCATGTCAGTCCGGTGCTGCCCCCGCAACGGTAAGCGAGCGAAGCGTCAGATCCACTGTGCCATTGCGGCATGGGAAGGTGATGCTTTCAGGATCAGGCATACACCTGCGCCCCTCGTGAGCCCGGAGACCGGCCCGCAACACAAAGTGACCAATACGATCACTGAAACAACAAACCCGCGGTGGGCGGGCGCTGTTTGAAACGTTGCGCGCATGGTCGTGCAGGTTTTTGCATGCGCTCTTATTCCCCGCTGACTGACCAGAGGGAAACGCCATGTCGATCATCAGCAGCACCGGCCACACCACATCCAGTACCACCTCTACCCTGGCCCAACGCCTGACCGCCGCCGTCTGCGCGTCGATCCTGGGCGCCTGCCTTGTGTATTTCGCCGGTTTCTCGCACATCGAAGCGGTGCACAATGCCGCCCACGATACCCGTCACAGCTCCGCGTTCCCGTGCCATTGAGACCTGCCGACATGATCAAGCGTATTGCGCAAACCGCAGGTTTCACCGGGCTGCTGGCCGCCCTGCTGCTGACCCTGCTGCAAAGTTTCTGGGTCTCTCCCCTGATTTTGCAGGCCGAAACCTACGAAAAAGCCGAACCGGCCGCAGTTGAAATGCATGAGCACGCTGACGGTGCCATGGCTGCCCACACCCACGATGCCGAAGCCTGGGAGCCGGAAGATGGATGGCAGCGCGTGCTGTCGACCACCGGCGGCAATCTGGTGGTGGCCGTTGGTTTCGCCCTGATGCTGGCCGGCCTGTACACCTTGCGTGCGCCGACCAAAACCTCTCAGGGTCTGCTCTGGGGCCTGGCCGGTTATGCGACGTTCGTACTCGCGCCGACCCTCGGCCTGCCACCTGAATTGCCCGGCACTGCCGCGGCCGATCTGGCGCAACGGCAACTGTGGTGGATCGGTACCGCCGCCTCCACCGCCGTCGGTATCGCCCTGATCGTATTCAGCCGTCACTGGCTGATGAAAGTCCTTGGCGTGGCAATCCTTGCCGTTCCTCATGTGATTGGCGCACCGCAACCGGAAGTGCATTCGATGCTCGCTCCGGAGGCGCTGGAGGCCCAGTTCAAAATCGCTTCGCAGCTGACCAACGTGGCGTTCTGGCTGGCCTTGGGCCTGATCAGCGCCTGGTTGTTCCGCCGCAAAAGCGATGGCCAATACCACGTATGACTGATGTCAGCACAGCGCCGACCCTGGTGGTCGGCCTGGGCTGCCAGCGGGGCTGCCCCGTCAGCACGTTGCTGGCGCTGCTCGACCAGGCGCTGGAGGCACACCAGATTGCTCGTCATGAAATCAAGGCGCTGGCCAGCATCGATTTGAAGCGCGACGAACCTGCGTTGATCGAACTGGCACAGCAGCTAGGTCTTGAGTTGATGTATTTCAGCAGTGAACAACTGGCCGTCTATGAATCGCAGCTCAGTCATCAATCGCAAATAGCGTTTGAACGCACCGGTTGTTACGGCGTGGCGGAAAGCGCCGCACTGGCCCTGGCCGAACAACTGGCCCAGGCCCCGGCAAAACTGCTGATTCCCCGACAAAAATATGCCCAGGCGACCCTGGCATTGGCCGGCGCGGCATAAAACCCCCGATAATCCCCGCCTCGATCATGAACATTCTTCATCTGAAGCCCTGTTCAGCCCCTTTTTCCCACAGGAACCGACGATGACCGTCTACTTCATTGGCGCAGGTCCCGGCGACCCCGAACTGATTACCGTCAAGGGCCAGCGGCTGATTCGCAGCTGCCCGGTGATCATTTATGCCGGTTCTCTGGTGCCAGCCGCCGTACTCGAAGGTCATTGCGCCGAACAGGTGGTCAACAGCGCTGAACTGCACCTGGAACAGATCATCGACCTGATCAAGACCGCCCACGCCAAAGGCCAGGATGTTGCCCGGGTGCACTCCGGCGACCCGAGCCTGTATGGCGCCATTGGCGAGCAGATTCGCTATCTGCGTGAGCTGGGCATTGCGTTCGAAATCGTACCCGGCGTTACGGCCACAGCCGCTTGTGCAGCGCTTTTAGGCGCGGAACTGACGCTGCCGGACGTTTCACAGAGCGTGATTCTGACGCGCTACGCCGAAAAGACCGCCATGCCACCGGGCGAGGAGTTTTCCAGCCTGGCGCAGCACGGCGCGACCATGGCGATTCATTTGGGGGTCAATCACCTGCCGAAGATCGTTGAAGAATTGCTGCCGCATTACGGCGCCGATTGCCCGATTGCGGTGGTTCACCGCGCAAGCTGGCCGGATCAGGATTGGGTAGTGGGAACGCTTGAGGACATTGCCGGGAAGGTTGCAGCCAAGGGCTTTCGTCGTACGGCGTTGATTCTGGTCGGTCGGGTGCTGGGCAGTGACCACTTCAGCGAGTCATCGCTGTATCGCGCGGGGCATGCGCATCTCTACAGACCCTGATGCACCACCACCCCCTCGCCACAGGTTTCCAATCACCCATAAAAAAACGGCGCTCACGGGGCGCCGTTTTTTCGTTTCGCAGCGAACACCTTAGTAGTAGGCGTTTTCTTTCTGCGTGTGGTCGGTCACGTCGCGAACGCCTTTCAACTCAGGGATGCGCTCGAGCAAGGTGCGCTCGATGCCTTCCTTCAGCGTCACGTCGGCCTGGCCGCAACCCTGGCAACCACCGCCGAACTTCAGGACGGCGATGCCGTCTTCGACCACGTCGATCAAGCTGACCTGACCGCCGTGGCTGGCCAGCCCCGGGTTGATCTCGGTTTGCAGGTAGTAGTTGATGCGCTCGTTGACCGGGCTGTCGGCGTTGACCATCGGTACCTTGGCGTTTGGCGCCTTGATGGTCAGCTGGCCGCCCATGCGGTCGGTGGCGTAGTCGACAACGGCATCGTCCAAGAAGGCTTCGCTGAAGTGGTCGATGTACGCGGTGAAGCTTTTGAGCCCCAGCGCGGTATCTTCGGGTTTTTCTTCGCCCGGCTTGCAGTAGGCAATGCAGGTTTCGGCGTACTGGGTGCCAGGCTGGGTGATGAAGACGCGGATGCCGATGCCCGGGGTGTTCTGCTTGGAGAGCAGATCAGCCAGATAATCGTGGGCGGCGTCAGTGATGGTAATAGCGGTCATGGAAACTCCTCGCAGGCTTGGGCGCAGTTTACGCCAATCAACGCGCCGGACAAAGTCCTAGTATTTTTGTCGGGAAAAGAAACACCGATCACCCTGTGTGAACGGGCTTTTGTGGCGAGGGGGCTTGCCCCCGCTGGACTGCGCAGCAGTCCCATTTTTTGGGGCCGCTTCGCGACCCAACGGGGGCAAGCCCCCTCGCCACGGAAGCCCGGCCCCACAAGGGATCTGCGTCCGATCAAAGGTTCTCGTAGCGGTTCATATCCAGCACGCCCTCTTCCACCGGTTCGGTTTCGTGGATGTAGCGGCTCAGGTCATGGAAATACCGCCAGAATTGCGGATGACTGCGGCGTATACCCCAACGTTCGACGATTTTCTCGAAGCTGTCGCTATCCTTGGCGTTCTCCATTGCATCGACAAACGCCGGCACTTGCCCGGCCGGGACGTTGAACATGAAGTTCGGATAGCTGCTGAGCACGCCCGGAAAAATCGTCAGGGTGTCGAGCCCCGGCTGGTAGCGCAGCGATTCGCCGAGCAGGAACGCGACGTTGCTGTGGGCACGGTTGCGCAGCAGGCTGTAGATCTCACGCTTGCCGCTGCCGGTTTCGATACGCAGCATGGTCGCTTCCGGCAGTTGATCAATCACTTTCAACCCGGCTGCCGGACGCGAGGTCAGTCGACTCAGTACCTGCTCGGCACTTTGCAGGTCCGGATCTATGTTCGGCCGCGAGCAGTAGGCGCCGTCGCAGCGGTTGATCGGGTCGGGCCTGGCATTGAGATCGCCATAACGGGCCAGCAATTGCGTGGCAAAATCGCGCTTGGGATCCCGCGGATCAAGTTTCAGCGCAGTCGGCTTGTCATCGTCGATGGACTCGTAGTCCAGCCACATCTTGAATTTGCCGCTGTTCTGATACCAGTCGTCGAGGTAGCCATCCCGGGAGTCGGCGGGCATCAGGCGCAGGAAGTTCTGCTCGGCACCGTTGCGGATCAGGTCGAAATACAGGCGCGTCTGGGCCTGGTGGGATACGTTGCCGAACACATCGAAGTTCACGGCCAGTTGATAGTAGGTGCGTTCCAGCAGCGGATAGTCGAACAGCCACATCGTCTGCGGCACATCGCCGATCAGGCCCTTGGTCACCGAAGCACTATCGAAATGGCGGAAGATGCTCAGCAGTGCGTTATCGTTGCCGGCCCACAGGCTTGACCAGCTCGGTGCAGGCTCGTCGGCGTAGCTGTCCCGGCGCAAGGCTTCGTACTCATTGCGTTTGTCGCGGTAGTCGTGCCACAGGCTCAGGACGCTGCCGACATCATCGTTCTGCCCCGGCATCGCCAGCAACGGCGTGGCCTGCCCGCGATAGTTCGGATCGATGATGTAGAGGTCGTGCTCGGGCGCCTGGAACAGTGCCCAGAAGTTGTCGCGAATGACATCCGTGGCGATCTGCCCGCGGCACACCGGGCCGCGGATAAACGTGCGCACAAAGTACTCGGCGTTATCGAGCATGAACTGATAACGCGCCTGGGCCGGAATCGCTTCGAAAGTGGCAAACGGGTTGGCCCGGCTATGCGGCCCGTAGCCCGGTAACGCATTGACCTGCCAGTTGCCGCTGTAGAACAGCGATTTGACCCGTGCCAGCTTCGCCGCACTCAGCGCATAAGTGATGTGGGTCTTGTGTACGATCACGCCCTGCACCGGCCTCAAGCGATAGTAAAACTGCGTGCCCGGATCATCGTTCGGGCGACGGGTGTTGATCAGGTCAATCGGCTGGCCGGTCGGCGTGCGCGAACGCACCCACTGGAAGAAATGCCCTGGCTCGCCATCCTTGAAATACAGATGGGCAAGGAACCAGTGCTCGTACAGCCAGCGCCCCACCAGGCTTTCCCGGGCGCCCGGCGAATTGAGCAGGTTTTCCCACAGGACCACCTGCTGGGTTTCGGCTGCGCTGGGGGCCAGGTCCTGCTGATCGATAGGCGCCCCTGCCGCCAGCCAGCGTTGCAGCGTCTGGTACTGCTGGTCGGTCAGGCCGGTCACCGCCAGCGGCATGCCCTCCTTCGGATGCGCAGCGGCATAACCACCAAACTCCGCGGGCATGGCACACACGTTTTCCCGGTTCAACCCCAGGACGATGTCTTCAGGCAATTTGGCATTGGGTTGCAATGGGGTGTTGTGGCCCAGCTCCAGCATCCGCGCCATCAACGCAGCCTGGCTGCCCTGGGCATCGAGCACCGAATAGAAGCCCTTTTGCTGCCAGGCGGATTTTCCGGAGGCGTCCAGAAACAGCCGCGTCGGTGCCACCGCTTTAGTGCGGTCACCGTCATAAACCGGGACTTTCGTTGCGCCACGCGCCGTGCCCTCGCCACTGCCCAGATTGAGCTGACAGGCGGCGTCGTTGCAGGCATGGCAGGCCACGCACTGTTCAGTGAAGATCGGCTGGATGTCGCGGCTGTAGGAAATAGAAGATGAAATGGCAGAGGAAATCGCCGGGCTTTGCGCCACTGCGCCCCAGCTTAAAAACAGCAGCAATGTGCTGATGACGAAGCGGTACGACATGTCCCTGGTCCTGAATCCTGAAAAAACGTCGCGATTCTACCGGTCTGCCACCCCTGCCAACATGAACGATATTCATGCAAATTCGAGTCATGCTCTAAAAGCGCACAGGTTTGCTATCATCCCGGCCCTTCGTCATGGTCTTACCGAGTAGTCCAAATGTCCGATCGCAGCGTTCGCCTTCAAGCTCTCAAGCACGCCCTCAAAGAGCGCATCCTGATTCTCGATGGCGGTATGGGCACGATGATCCAGAGCTACAAGCTTGAAGAGCAGGATTACCGTGGCAAACGCTTTGCTGACTGGCCGAGCGATGTCAAAGGCAACAACGATTTGCTGGTACTGACTCGCCCGGACGTGATTGGCGGCATTGAAAAAGCCTACCTCGACGCTGGCGCCGACATTCTGGAAACCAACACCTTCAACGCCACCCAGATCTCCCTGGCCGACTATGGCATGCAAGGCCTGGCGTACGAGTTAAACGTAGAAGGCGCACGCCTGGCGCGCAAGGTTGCCGACGCCAAGACCCTGGAAACCCCGGACAAGCCGCGCTTCGTTGCCGGCGTGCTCGGTCCTACAAGTCGCACCTGCTCGTTGTCCCCGGACGTGAACAACCCCGGCTACCGCAACGTGACCTTCGATGAGCTGGTGGAAAACTACACCGAATCCACCAAAGGCCTGATCGAGGGCGGCGCCGACCTGATCCTGATCGAAACCATTTTCGACACCCTCAACGCCAAGGCCGCGATCTTCGCCGTACAAGGCGTGTTCGAGGAACTGGGCATTGAGTTGCCGATCATGATTTCCGGCACCATCACCGACGCCTCCGGCCGCACTCTGTCCGGCCAGACCACCGAAGCGTTCTGGAACTCCGTGGCCCACGCCAAGCCGATTTCCGTCGGCTTGAACTGCGCCCTCGGCGCCAGCGAATTGCGCCCGTACCTCGAAGAGCTGTCGAACAAGGCCAATACCCACGTTTCCGCGCACCCGAACGCCGGCCTGCCGAACGAATTCGGCGAGTACGACGAATTGCCGTCGGAAACCGCCAAGGTCATCGAAGAGTTCGCCCAAAGCGGCTTCCTCAACATCGTCGGCGGCTGCTGCGGCACCACGCCGGGCCACATCGAAGCCATCGCCAAGGCCGTGGCCGGTTATGCGCCGCGCGAGATTCCGGACATTCCCAAGGCTTGCCGCCTCTCGGGCCTGGAACCGTTCACCATCGATCGCAGCTCGCTGTTCGTCAACGTCGGCGAGCGCACCAACATCACCGGTTCCGCCAAGTTCGCCCGCCTGATCCGCGAGGACAACTACACCGAAGCCCTGGAGGTCGCCCTGCAGCAGGTCGAGGCCGGCGCCCAGGTGATCGACATCAACATGGACGAAGGGATGCTCGATTCGAAGAAGGCCATGGTGACCTTCCTCAATCTGATCGCCGGCGAACCGGACATCTCCCGCGTACCGATCATGATCGACTCCTCGAAATGGGAAGTGATCGAAGCCGGCCTGAAATGCATCCAGGGCAAGGGCATCGTCAACTCGATCAGCATGAAGGAAGGCGTCGAGCAGTTCATTCACCACGCCAAACTGTGCAAGCGCTACGGCGCCGCGGTGGTGGTGATGGCCTTCGACGAAGCAGGCCAGGCCGACACCGAAGCGCGCAAAAAAGAAATCTGCAAACGCTCCTACGACATTCTGGTCAACGAAGTGGACTTCCCGCCGGAAGACATCATCTTCGACCCGAACATCTTCGCCGTGGCCACCGGTATCGAAGAGCACAACAACTACGCTGTGGACTTCATCAACGCCTGTGCCTACATCCGCGACGAGCTGCCGTACGCGCTGACGTCCGGTGGCGTGTCCAACGTGTCGTTCTCGTTCCGCGGCAACAACCCGGTGCGTGAAGCGATCCACTCGGTGTTCCTGCTGTATGCGATCCGTAGTGGCCTGACCATGGGTATCGTCAACGCCGGCCAACTGGAGATCTACGACCAGATCCCGATGGAGCTGCGCGACGCCGTGGAGGACGTGATCCTCAACCGCACCCCGGAAGGCACCGACGCCCTCCTCGCCATCGCCGACAAGTACAAGGGCGACGGCAGCGTCAAGGAAGCCGAGACCGAAGAGTGGCGCAACTGGGACGTCAACAAGCGTCTGGAGCACGCGCTGGTCAAAGGCATCACCACCCACATCGTCGAGGACACCGAAGAATCACGCCAGTCGTTCGCCCGCCCGATCGAAGTGATCGAAGGCCCGCTGATGTCTGGCATGAACATCGTCGGCGACCTGTTCGGCGCCGGCAAAATGTTCCTGCCACAGGTGGTGAAGTCCGCTCGCGTGATGAAACAGGCCGTGGCGCACCTGATCCCGTTCATCGAACTGGAAAAAGGCGACAAGCCGCAAGCCAAGGGCAAGATCCTGATGGCAACCGTCAAAGGCGACGTGCACGACATCGGCAAGAACATCGTCGGCGTGGTGCTCGGTTGTAACGGCTACGACATCGTCGACCTCGGCGTGATGGTCCCGGCGGAGAAAATCCTCCAGGTGGCCAAGGAACAGAAGTGCGACATCATCGGCCTGTCCGGCCTGATCACCCCGTCGCTGGATGAAATGGTGCACGTCGCACGCGAAATGCAGCGCCAGGACTTCCACCTGCCGCTGATGATCGGTGGCGCGACCACGTCCAAGGCACACACGGCGGTGAAAATCGAGCCCAAGTACAGCAACGACGCGGTGATCTATGTCACCGACGCCTCTCGTGCCGTGGGCGTGGCGACCCAGTTGCTGTCCAAGGAACTCAAGGCCGGTTTCGTCGAGAAAACCCGCCAGGACTACATCGAGGTTCGCGAGCGCACCTCCAACCGCAGTGCCCGCACCGAACGCCTGAGCTACGGCGCGGCCATCGCCAAGAAGCCGCAATTCGACTGGGCGACCTACACACCGGTCAAGCCGACGTTCACCGGCACGCGGGTGCTGGACAACATCGACCTCAACGTTCTGGCCGAATACATTGACTGGACGCCGTTTTTCATCTCCTGGGACCTGGCCGGCAAGTTCCCACGCATCCTCCAGGACGAAGTGGTCGGTGAAGCCGCTACCTCGCTGTACAACGATGCAAGGGAAATGCTGCGCAAATTGATCGACGAAAAGCTGATCAGCGCTCGCGCGGTGTTCGGCTTCTGGCCGGCCAACCAGGTGCATGACGACGACATCGAACTCTATGGCGATGACGGCAAGCCAATGGCCAAGCTGCATCACTTGCGCCAGCAGATCATCAAGACCGATGGCAAGCCGAACTTCTCCCTGGCCGACTTCGTCGCGCCCAAGGACAGTGAAGTGACCGACTACGTGGGTGGCTTCATCACCACCGCCGGTATCGGCGCCGAAGAAGTGGCCAAGGCCTACCAGGACGCTGGCGACGATTACAACTCGATCATGGTCAAGGCACTGGCCGACCGCCTGGCCGAGGCCTGCGCCGAGTGGCTGCACCAGCAGGTGCGTAAAGAACATTGGGGTTACGCCAAGGATGAGACGCTCGATAACGAAGCGCTGATCAAGGAGCAATACACCGGCATCCGTCCGGCACCGGGTTATCCGGCCTGCCCGGACCACACCGAGAAAGCCCAGCTGTTCGCCCTGCTCGATCCTGAGGCCGAGGAAATGCGCGCAGGTCGCAGTGGGGTGTTTCTCACCGAGCACTACGCCATGTTCCCGGCGGCGGCGGTCAGCGGTTGGTACTTCGCCCACCCGCAGGCGCAATACTTCGCCGTGGGCAAGGTCGACAAGGACCAGGTACAGAGCTACACCTCGCGTAAAGGTCAGGAGTTGAGTGTGACCGAGCGCTGGCTGGCACCGAATCTCGGTTACGACAACTGAGTGATCAACTGAAAAAACCTTGTGGGAGCGAGCTTGCTCGCGATAGCGGCGTATCAGTCAACATTGATGTTGAACATCAAGCCCCCATCGCGAGCAAGCTCCCACAGGTGATTTACCTGTTTGAGACAGTCGTCAGATCCGCGACCTCCTGTCGTGACAATTCGATCATCTTCGCGTTGCGCGCGGCGGCCTGTTCGAAAAGCTGACTCAAGAATGCCGCCTCGTCAGCGCTATCAACCTCCTCCTGAACATCCATCTCATCGAGCGCCCTGAACACGTCAGGGTATTTCTCCTTGAGATAACTCACCCAGTAATCGCGCTGGATCAAGTCTTCAAAAAAACCATCCGATTGCTCTGCGTTGGCGATCTCGATGCGCGCGCCCGCCAGTTGTTGAGCGGTCACTCCCGAGGCGTAGGTCATGTGTTTCGGTTGCCCTGGCAACTCAAGGCCGTCCGCCCATCCTTCCGTCAGGCCGATTCGATAGCCCAAGCGTACCTCGGCCTCATCCTGACCGGTTTGCGCAGCGACTTTCCTCGCGAGATCGTCGACCTTGTCCAGTCGAAACAGCTGCCGGGACAACTTGAGCAGCGCTTGACCCTTCACACTCAAGCGCCCGACGGGAATATCAAGCAAGGCATTGTGGGTGAAGACTCTGCTTTCCAGCCCGCTGAACGTCAGGATTCGACCGTCGACACACGTGCCGTGGGTGCTGGAACTGGCAAACAGGATTTCCCGCAGTTCGGTATTGCTGGCGGCGGCTTCCATGACCGTCCAGACCCGCCGCGTCAAATCGGCGTTTGCCACCCTGAACTCCTGCGTATCCTGCAATCGCGAAAGCAGATGAAAGAACGCCGCATTGTCCGGTTCTGCCGCGAGTTGATTCCATATCTCGGTTTTACTGATCAATTGCTCAGGGGGAAAATTGGCCAGCCACGGTGTTTTTTGCTCGGGATCCGGCTCAGCCCCGGGCAGGTCCTCATCCGTGTCGATGCCTTCACTGCTGCCGCCGCCATAGCCGTTGGCGTCATCGATCAACTCATCGAGATCGGTCCGCGAGATCCCAAGAACCCTGTCGTGCAAACCCGCTTCACGGTAAGCCCTGAGTCGCTGAAGGCTTTCAAGGGACAGATTGTAGTTGTCGCTCAAATCCGTACCGGCCATCAGGACCTCGTGGTTGCCACTCAGGACCTGCTCGGGGATCGACGTGATGTCGTTGCCACTGAGATTGAGCGTGCTGAGTTGATGGCTGTCGAACACCCCGTCCGGCCATTCGGTCAAATTGTTGTTGCGCAGATCCAACGCCTCCAAACGCTCGAAAACACCGATATCAAAGGCATCCAGTTCGTTGTAGCTCAAATCCAGCCACTGCAATCGCTCCAGAGGGGTCAGTGCGGCATACAGCTGCTCGGTATCGGCCAACCGGTTTGAAGACATTTCCAGATGCTCGAGCCTGTCCATGTACCGGACCGGCTCTGGAATGGCGTCCAGACCATTGCCATTGAGGTCCAGCGCTTTCAGGCGGGTGAATGCCTTGAGGAACCCATCGGAACCTTGCCGGGTCAGTTTTACGCTCGTCAGTTTCAACGTGCCGACATGCTCGAACGGTGCCGGCAGCTCAGGCAGATCGCCCAGTTGCAGACCGTTGAGATCCAGCACCACATCCGCCACCAAGTCCGTTGCGCTCAGGCCGGTGCGCCAGCATTCAAGGATTCGCAAAGCAGCCTGCCTGCGAATGCTGGAGGAGGTCATCCAGCCAGCGCCGCGGGATCCGCGGGTAAACAGCCAGCCATTCAATTGGCGCGTGAGCGCTTCAAAGGCCTGCTCCCATTCGACAATTCTCACGTTCGCGGCCTCGCTCCCGCGCATCTGTTCGAGCATTTGCAAGGCGTCATCATCGGTGAGTGTCGGTTTCAGTCGTTGCAGGCGCTTTGTGAAAACCGCATCCCCTTCTCCCGCCGGGACTTGCGGCAGCGGCAACAAATGGCTTGCGATCGAACTGCCGCTCTCGAACAGCGGGAACTCCTCTGGCACCTGTTCCAGGTCGAACCGCTCCAAAGCCCCGGCCGGAAGACCTTTGGCCATTTCCACTCGTTGCCGGGCCGCATTGCGCATTGCGACGGCTTGTGGAGTCAAGGCTGCACCCATCAGGTTGGTCTTGAGCAATGTCTCATCCGGCAACTGCGCTGGCAGCGCGTGGACCTTGCTGTCACGCAAATCCAGCCAGTACAGCTCTGGCAGGCTTTGTGTCCCCGTCGGCCACTCATGCAGATCCGTGCCGCGCAGGTTCAAGGCCTTGAGGCGAGTCATTGCACTGACGTCCAGGGCATTCAACGGGTTGTTGCTCAAGTCCAGGTATTGGAGCGCCTGTAGTCCATCAAACGTTTGCTGAACTACAGCGTCGACAACAATCCGGTTATTGGAAAGATCCAGATCGGTCAGTTTTCCAAGATCACCGGACGCTACGGGCACTTCGGTCAGGCCGCTGCCACTCACGTCGAGTTTTTCAAGCTCGGAAAAACCGCGTACGAAACCACGGATGGGTTCAGCGGGGGCTTTACTCCCCTTTAGATACAAGGCTTTTACTTCCGGGAAGGCGCCGTCGGGCAATTCGGGAAACTCACTCAGTTCCATACCTGACAAGTCGAGTACCGAGGCATCGGCCGTCGAGCCATAGCGCTTGAATGCACCGTTGCGCCAGCAGGTTCTCAGGGTATTTGCCGTCCATGTGCGCCCCATGATCTCGTTGGTCACTGCCGGCATTTGCAGCGCGCGTTGGGACCATTCATTGAGGTGCTGGTTGAGCCGATGATGCTGCTCACTCAATGCTTCGACAGCATCGAACCTCGCCCCTGCACCTTGCCATTGTTCGACAAACAGATCGAACAATCCCTCGAACGGATCATTGAGGCCTTCACCAAGACGCCTCAACTCACCTTTGCTGTAATTCCTGACCATGTCTTCCAGATCAACCAGGTGTTGCGGGTGACGCTTGACATACTCGTACGCTGGCTTGAAGTTTTTGCGCAGAAAATTCGACCAATCCAGCGAGAGCCCGGACCACAGTTTTTCATGCCCTTCGAAAACACCGTCGGGTAACGTTCTGATGCCTGTCCCGGCGAGATTCAGACGTTCAAGCTGGGGCAGTTCCAGAACGCCGGCGGGCCACTGATCCATTGAAGGCGCAATCACTTCGAGCAAGCGCAGATTGCCCAGCCGGCTGACGTCCAAGGCCATCGGAACGCCCCAGGTTGAATACACGCGGAGTTCCTCGAGCGCCGTCAACGCACTCAGTCTCGACGGCATGTCTGCCGCGTAGGGTACAGCTGAATACAGACTCAGCCCCGTGAGGTCCGGCATCCCGCTCAACGCCTCGGGTACGTTGCTGAAACCGTTGCCCGTGGCATTGATCCGCAGTCGTTTCAGCTTGGGAAAGTTCGCCAACAGCGCATCGGCATTAGTATCAGTGATACACCGGCCCCGGACGTACAGATCATGCACATGGGAAAAGTCCGCCGATAACGGAGGGATCGGGTCGTCGCAGACCAAATCAAGCAACCTGAAGCGGGAGTGTTCCTCAGCCAGCGGCGAATTGCGCCAGCTTTGCTTGATGCTTTGCGCGACCGAGGCTTTGCCCCCGAGCATGGATTGCAACACGGATTCCGGCACAGCCTCGCCAATCCATTGATCGAGTGTTGATTCCAGTACTTCCCACTCACGCATACGCCCCTGCAGAAGGCTGTAAATCTGTGCATCGGTCTTACCCGCCCGCAACTGCGCCAGGATAAATCCACTGGCTTGCTGATCGGTGAGGCCTGGATACACATCCTGCACACGAGCCACCAGAGAAGGATTGAAACCTTGCCCGCGACCGCTGGCGTAGTAACCCAGCCTGCGCTCGGAGACACGTGCAGGTGGCTTGAACGACTTGCGGCTGCCCGCTCGTTTCGCCAGCTGCTGCGACAAATCCAGCCGATGCTCGATGGCCGAATCGATGACAGCCTGCCGCAGACTGGCACTCTGACTGACGTGTGGAATGCCCAGTGCCTGGCGGGACTCATCAGGCAAGGCGTGCATGATCGAAGCGAAAAAGCTCTCGCCATCGGCGGGCACGCTATTGAGGGCCTCTCCACGCTCATCAAACGCTTGATAAACAGGCCCCTGTTTCACGACATACTTGCGACTGCCTGCTGATTCATGGCCAATGCCATCGATGAGCGGGCCGTTGATGTGTCCATCGCGTACTTCCAGGCGTACCTCGCCGGACCAACCGGCCAATTTTTCCAGTGCATGCAGCGCGAGCCATCTGCTGTCAGCCGAGGCCATGCTCTCCATGTACAGGCCGGCGAAGGCCTTGGCCTGATGCCCCTGTTGCGTATACCAACGCGTCTCCTCCAGCATCTTCAAGGGTATTCGCCGAGATGTTTTCAGCCGGGCGAGCTCTTCGGCATTGGCATCCAGCAGAACCCTCCGGGCCGCGGACTCACTCAGTCCCGGGCTGGCACGCTGCAATTTTTCGATCAGTGGCCCGCCGCTGCCTGGATCGGCTTCGAACAACCGCAAGGCGTCCGCCAGTTCCGGTGGCGGCGGCAAACGATCCATGTGCATCTTGCGCAAGGCATTGTCGTCTACACCACAGGCATCCGCGATGTTGAGCAGTTGCTCATCAGAAAAAGCTTCGGTGATATGCCCCATGCGCCGCAGTAGCGTCATACGATCCCAGGCAAGCGGCCGCTCCAGCGAATGGCGCCAGGCACCGTGCCCGTTGTGTTCGAGTATGGGTTGCCAGGCGTGCGTATCAGTCGGATGCTGGATGCGCCACTTTTTCAGCGAAGGGTCGAAGGTTGTTTCATAGACCTTGCCGCTCTGCCGGATATAGGTTTTGCCGTTTATCCGATGCTGTCCCAACGCATCAGGGACTGAATTGCGGTCCAGAATGACATGACGTTCATAGGCGCTCAGCTCAGGTTTCCACAATCGGGTTTCGCCATCGGCACACTTGACGGGTGCCAGGCGCTCGACCACTGGCTCGGGTGTCACAGCAGCCAACGTGCTCACCCCTTTGCCAGCCCCCGCCATGACGGCGATCAGCGCCAGATTCTCGGCCACATCGATCAGATGCGCCTTGGCTGCATTGCGATCGCCCTCACTCCACTCGATCGCGCCCTCGAAGGACTCATACAGGAGTTGACCCGCCATGACCGTCAGCATGATCTCCCCCAGTACCGGCACGAACATCGACACCATGTTCAATCCGAGCATGCCGATTTCCAGCAGGTGGCTGAGCTTTTGCGCGCGCACTTTCGCATCGACGTCAGCCGTGGGGACCGCATGGCTGCGTGCATCGGCGATCACCTTGGTGCGGTTTTGCTCGTAGAGGTAGGTCCACAGGTCCGTGTTGGCGGACCAGATGCCGGCCACGCCTTCGCGAACGATCCCGAAAGGATTGAGGTAGGGATCCTCGACAGGTTCGCGCTTGCCAGATCGCTCTGGCGGCAATTCTTTGATGTGCGCAACGCTAGACAATACCGGAATGTATTGCGCGACTTTCACCCAGATGGAATGCAAGGGATCGGCTGGAGCATCCGAGGCTTTTCGGGTGAACTGACTGAAGTAATAAGGACGATCGGCGTAAGCAACGAACTGGCTGAAAAAACGCTGCTGAGCCGTCGGGCCATCAGCGCCGGGCTGTGTTGTACCCCGGTCCGTGAACTGCCGCTTGAACGTTTCTCTCAACTGCTCGGAGGTGTAGCGTTTGAGCGGATGCTCGGGATCATGGGGAATGTAGACGATGAAGTCGCTGGTATAGCGATACTGCTCACTGATACTGAACACGACGCAGCCTGTCATCCGGCGCTTCATCAAACTCAAGTCACGAAACCAAACGGGCCTGTTACCGACTCGGGGATGGATCTCGCCTTCAACGACCGAGAGGATCATTGTGTAGTCTTCGGGCTCGATATCCTTCTTCAAGAGGGCCAGTTCAGCAGCTGCGCTCATGGCCGCTTTCTGGCTGGCAATGAATTGCTGGCGCAGTACCGTTTCCTGCTGAGTATCCGCCGGCTGAAAAAAAGCCTTCACACACGCTTGATACTGCGCACCGATATCCAGCTTGCGACACAGGGACAGGAACTCTCTGACCGTCATGTCGAGTGTCGCTACCTCAAACGTTCCGGGGGTGGACGTCTCGATCAAAAAACCGGATTTACGATGGAAGGCACCTTCCTCACACTCGGATGCTTCGAAGTTATGCAGCGCCGCCTGTAACAACGAAAGCTTCATTACCTCGAACGATGCAACTTCGATTTCAAGATCGCTGACCTCCAGCGGTCGCCTGAGGCAGAGCAGGGTTTTGTTGACGTCCGGCTCAATTGCGAACTGTTCCTTGAGGGCCTTGGTGAGAATCGGCCCGGCGAAGGTGTCGATGTCCGGGAGCGAGGACATCATTTTGTCCAGCCTGGCCTGCGCACTAAAACTGGCATTGAAACTGTTTTTCAGTACCTGCTGTTGCTTGACCGATGCGCGCTGAAACCAGTCTGCTGCAAGCGTGCCGATCTCCTTTAACGCGGCCCGTCTTGCGGGCGTGGCATCGATCAGCCAGGCGGGTGTCATCTGCTCGAGCAGTTCGCGATGAATGCTGCTTTGTCCCGCAACCCTATGTTGACGGGGTAAAGAGGGTGGAAGGGTAGCCATATTGTCGCTCCTGAAAAGTGGAACGACAGAACATCATTTCAGGGAGCCGCCACTGCGGTAGATAGTTATGGCACCGGCCAATACTCATTTCGAAATGCGTCAGCCAGCTAAAATGCCAGCCGCCGTTTTGGCTATGCTCAGAGGACTACTCAAAGGCGAGGGATTTATGGACGATCCAGTCGACAACAAACCGCCGACCTTCTGGCAGATGCTGCACAGTGTCATGGCTGCAGCGTTCGGGGTGCAGAGCGGGAAGAACCGGGCGCGTGACTTCACGCACGGCAAGCCGAGTCATTTCGTGATTCTGGGGATTGTGTTCACGGTGGTGTTTGCATTGGCGCTGTTCGGCATCGTCAAGCTGGTGCTGCTTCTGGCCGGGGTTTGATGCGATTCAGTGCATCAGGGTTTGCAGGCTGAACGGGTAACGCCAGGACGCGGGACGCCCCTTGGCCGAAAGTTTGTGGAAATCCACACCGAAGTCCTGCGCGGCCCCCATCGCCAGCAGTCGCTTGGCCTGTGTCCGATCGATCAGTTGCAGCAATGGAATCTGCCGGTCGCGGCCGCCGTACTGGCTGATGTCCACGCCTTCATCGTAGTCATGCAATTGCACCAGTGCCCAGCCACCGAGGCTGAAGTGCCCGCCCAGCAAGACACTCAGGCGACGATCGAGCAGTGCCTGCAGCGCGGTGGGTGAAGTGTTGATCGCGCCGAACAACACGCCTTTGCCTGGCACGCCGCCGGCCTCGACATAGGCCTGCATCACACCGAACACCATTTCGTCATTCGCGGCCCAGACCAGCGACGTCTGCGGGTAGCGCTTGAACAACAGCCTGGCCTGCTCGTAGGCGCGCTGCCGGGTCCAGCCGCCATACACCAACTGCCGCAAATGCACTTCGGGATGCTCGGCCAAGGCGCGCCGCATGCCTTTCTCGCGATACTGCGCGGAGGGGGTGATCTTCAAACCGGAAAAAGCCAGCAACTCGATGGTCTGGCCGGGAGCTACCGGACCGTGCTGCCGGATCAGTTCCTTGAGCATCAGGTAGCCGCCTTCTTCGTCATTGGGCACCAGGCTGCCAAGCAAGTCGGGATATTTGTCGGGTTGTGCGCCGACGAGCTTCATCTGATCCGGGGTCAGGGCATTGTTGACCATGAACAGCTTCACCCCGCTGCCTTTGGCCAGGCGCAGGATTTCGGGGGCGATATATTGCTCGTTGACGAACACCAGGTAGTCGGGACGATGGTAACCCTGAAGGGCTTCACGAGCCTGGCGGATGGTGTTTTCCGGGACGCGGTCGGAATACTGGATGCGCAGGTCCATCCCCAGGTCGGTCGCCGCGGCCTGCATGAACTGCGAGTAACTCGCCCAGAAAGCTTCCGTGGGGGTTCCCGGGTTCAGGAACAGCACCGACGCCGCCTGGGCACAAGGTCCCGTGACCATGCCCAGCGTCAGCAATACGCCATACAGAAACTTCAACATTGGTCGTCCGAGCCCCCCGGAAATTCGCCGCGCATTATAGCCAGCGAACGTCCGTAAAACGGCGACTTTTCCGGTTTTTGTCGGACAATCGTCGGAATCGGGCCCGGACGGGGTCGTTTACTGATGGCTGACCCAGAAAACCGCCGTCCCCACGACCAGAATGATCAGGAACAAAATTGCCCAGGCATCAACAGTGCTATCGCCTTTCCTTGCTTTGGTTGGGTTGCTCATTGCATCGCCTCTTGTCGGTTTTATCGGTGATTGCATAAAGACACGAGCAGAGTAAAGACGACGATTGCCCGCATCACAAACAGGGTCTTTGCAGCGACGGCTCTCATTAGGCGATTTGGTTCTTTACATATGCTCAAACTTCACTTTTACGCATAACTGCAAACTGGTATCTTGCCCCGGCTCCGTAGGGAGTGCGCGGCCGTGCGCGCAGAATTGCCGAGGTTTTATCGGACGCCAGCAAGCCAAAAAACGCCGCTGTTTCCGACCGGCCCAAGCCTGAGAACAGGACTTATATGTACGTATACGACGAATACGATCAGCGGATCATCGAGGACCGCGTCAAGCAGTTCCGTGATCAGACCCGACGCTATCTGGCAGGCGAGCTGAGCGAAGAAGAATTCCGCCCTCTGCGCCTGCAAAATGGCCTTTACATCCAGCGTTTCGCGCCGATGTTGCGAGTCGCCGTGCCTTACGGCCAACTGACTTCGCGACAAATGCGAATGATGGCCAGGATTGCCCGCGACTACGACAAGGGCTACGCCCACATCAGTACCCGGCAGAACGTGCAGTTCAACTGGCCGGCGGTGGAAGACATTCCGGACATCCTGGCTGAACTGGCCACCGTGCAGATGCACGCGATCCAGACCAGCGGCAACTGCCTGCGCAACGTCACCACCGACCAGTTCGCCGGCGTCGCCGCCGACGAACTGATCGACCCGCGCCCATGGTGCGAGATCGTTCGCCAGTGGACCACGTTCCACCCGGAATTCGCCTATCTGCCGCGCAAATTCAAAATCGCCGTCAACGGTTCGACTTCCGACCGTGCCGCCATCGAAGTCCATGACATCGGCCTTGAGCCGGTGCACAACGCCGCTGGCGAACTGGGCTTCCGTGTGTTGGTCGGCGGCGGCCTTGGCCGTACGCCGGTGGTGGGTGCATTCATCAATGAATTCCTGCCATGGCAAGACCTGTTGAGCTACCTCGACGCCATCCTGCGGGTCTACAACCGCTACGGCCGTCGTGACAACAAATACAAGGCGCGGATCAAGATCCTGGTCAAGGCGCTGACGCCTGAAGTCTTCGCACAGAAAGTCGATGCGGAAATGGAGCACCTGCGCGGTGGCCAGACCACACTGACCGAAGCCGAAGTGCAACGCGTCGCCAAGCACTTCGTCGACCCGGACTACAAGCCCCTGGAAAACCAGACCGCCGCCCTGGCCGAGCTCGACCGGCAGCACCCGGGCTTTGCCCGCTGGCGCGTGCGCAACACCCTGGCCCACAAGAAGCCGGGCTACGTGGCCGTGACCTTGTCCCTGAAGCCCACCGGCGTTGCACCGGGCGACATCACCGACAAGCAGCTCGACGCCGTGGCCGACCTGGCCGAGCGTTACAGCTTCGGTCAACTGCGCACCTCCCACGAGCAGAACATCATTCTGGCCGACGTCGAGCAGGACAAGCTGTTCGTCCTGTGGGGCGAGCTGCGCGAGCAAGGCTTCGCCACGCCGAACATTGGCTTGCTGACCGACATCATCTGCTGCCCGGGTGGCGACTTCTGCTCCCTGGCCAACGCCAAGTCGATCCCGATCGCCGAATCGATCCAGCGCCGTTTCGACGACCTGGACTACCTGTTCGACATCGGTGAACTGGACCTGAACATCTCTGGCTGCATGAACGCCTGTGGTCACCACCACGTCGGCCACATCGGCATCCTCGGGGTGGACAAGAAAGGCGAAGAGTTCTATCAGGTTTCCCTCGGCGGCAGCGCCAGCCGTGACGCCAGCCTGGGCAAGATCCTCGGCCCGTCCTTTGCCCAGGAAGCCATGCCTGACGTGATCGAAAAGCTGATCGACGTGTACATCGAACAACGTACCGAAGACGAACGCTTCATCGACACCTATCAGCGTATTGGTATCGACCTCTTCAAGGAGCGTGTCTATGCAGCGAATCATTAAGAACAACGAGGTCGTCGACGAGACCTGGCACCTGCTGCCAAAGGACTTCAGCATCGATGAAATCAGCAACTGCGACGACTACATCGTGCCGTTGCAGCTGTGGCGTGAACACAGCCGTATGCTCCTGGCCCGCGACGGCGGCCTGGGCATCTGGCTGGACGCCGATGAAGAAGCCGAGGAAATCGGCGAAGACGTCGCGCAGTTCCAGGTCATCGCCCTGAACTTCCCGGCCTTCACCGATGGCCGCAACTACTCCAACGCCCGCCTGCTGCGTGACCGTTACGGTTTCAAGGGCGAATTGCGGGCCATTGGCGACGTGCTGCGTGACCAGTTGTTCTACATGCATCGCTGTGGTTTCGACGCGTTCGCCATTCGCGCCGACAAAGACCCGCACGAAGCCCTTGAAGGCCTCAGGGACTTCTCAGTGACTTATCAGGCCGCTACCGACGAACCGCTGCCGTTGTTCCGTCGCCGCTGACTGTCACCCCTTGAATCCCGGCCCCGGGGTTCAAGGGTTTTTATCCTTCGCGCTAGAACACCGGATGATCCGCCAGCGGCACCGGCCGCCCCAAGGCGACCCAGTCGCGGTACAGCCGGACTCGATCTTCCAGCACCACGAACAACCTGAACGGGTTTTGCGCATCGGCCATCCGCGTTTCGACACATTGGCGAAGCCACCCCCACAATTCTTCTGATGTATCCGCCTCGTGGAGCAAGCGCCACACGCGTGCCTGCAGCGACCGATAACCCACCTGGAAATCCGCCGTAAGGCTCAATCCGTCCATGACCCGGAGCAACACACTGCCCGATGGCTTGGCGGCCAATCGTTGCCAGATCTGTTGCCGCGCCTCGCGCACGTTTCCATCGCCCTCCCTCAGCCAAGGCGTCGCACCGCCATAATCGGCACCCGGTTCACTCAACCACAGATTGATACCGGTGCGCTGACGATGATCGACCAGGCGCAATAACGTGTCTTCATCCGTCAACGGATTACCCCACAGCTTCACCCTGTCCCGGGAGACCGCCTGATTCATAATCGCGCTGGGAACCCGGCTGATCCGGTTGCCTTGTAAGTCGAGCGAGGTGAGGTACGGCTGATCGGTAATGCCAATCGGGCAATGGCGTATGCCGGTGTTTCTCAAGTTCAACACACGCAACTCTTTGAGCCCCAGAACAACGGGCGGGACGGTCAAAGGGTTGTCACTCAGATCCAGCGTTTGCAGGCTCACCAAATCAGCAAATTGTGCGGCCGTGCTCTCCTGAAGCTGCAGTAAAGTGGAGCGCAGGTTGAGCGTTGTGAGGTGCTTCATTTGCCGAATCGGTCTCGGCAGCACACCTTCCAGAACGCCGTCTGCGTTTAACCGCCGCAGGTCGACACGCTCCAGGTTCAGGGAGCGCAGATTCGGAAAACTGTCGAGAAAGTCGTTCAGGCTCTCGCGCTCGACCAGGTGCAGGCCCTGCATCGATAGCTCGACCACCTCATTGAAGCGCACGTTTATCGTCGGTAACCGATGGTAGTCCTCGAAACCCAGATCCAGCCTGTAGCCGGAAAACACCTCACCAGACACCACTCTATTGAGTTGGGGCGGGCTTTTTTTCCAGATACTCATCAGTTCATCGCCCAGCTCAATCCGTGTTTCACGCTCGTAATCGATCACGGTTTGCAGCAGTTCGACATTGTGCGCCGCCACCTGCTCGGGACTCATGCCCACGGCGTCATCGTCGTCCTCCTCCAGAAAATCCACGTCCATGTCATCGACATCCAGCGCAGCCTGGTCGATCCAGTGGCGCAGATCGGCATGCAATTGCTGCATCTCGAGAATCAGGCGATCCACCAATGCTTGAGCCCCGCTGCCCGCCGTCAGGAGTAGCTCATCCGCCTGGGCGTCGGTGAAATCCGGATACAGATCCTTGACCTGCAGACGCATGACTTGCTGGGTCAGTGCCGCGGCTTGTGGCGTGTTCGGGAAGCCGCCACCGCGCAACCCCAGGCCTTCGAAGGGCAACCGCGAATCCATTCGATTCAAACCGCCAATCAGCTCAGAGCGGGACAAGGCATGCATGCCAATACGCAGCCGCAACTGACTGGCCGCGTCTGGTGAGCGCAGCGACATCGCCGCACGTTCCTCCCCTGACAATAGATCGACCAGCGCGGTAAACAGATCCGAATCCTCGCCGTCGGTAGCCGCCACCGTGGAATACCGATAGCGATCACCGACCTTGATCAAACGCCGGCAAACCGTGGAGTCGAGCAGACCGCAGCGGTCGAGGACACGGCCACTGATTGACCCGTCGAGCACGTCGATGCGCAAGCCTTGCGGCCAGCCGGGCAGGTGCTGCAGGGAGTGCAATGCCAGGACATCGGTTTCGGGATGGTTGACCGAACGCAAGTACAAACCTTCATAGGCCCGGTTGAGTCGTACATGCTGTTGGTACCCCCGCGATTTGTTGTCCAGGCGCTTGAGCAGTTGCAGCGCCTCGTCAGCATCGACGGGCCGATTGATGTCAACTCCCGAACGGTCGAGGATTTGCTCAATGGCGTTTTTCGGTAAACCGGGGTATTCGCGCTGAAACAGGCGAACCCATTCCCGGTCCGTATGCTGGAGCGCCTGATAGCGGGCACTGAACAGTTCGGCCCGGGTTTGCCGATCGCCGACGGTTTCGAGTTCCTGATCGAGCTTGAAGCGAGTGATGGTGTCGGCAAGCAACGGCGTCGGCGGGCGTCCGGCCTGCATCAGGCGCAGCATATCGTCGTCGACCCTGCTGATCCTAGCGATCTGAGCCAGGACCTCATCACTGAAGGACGCAAACGGCGCGCAAACACCACGCATCAGATCCACTCGTGTCGACACCGGCGTTGGAGCCGATTCGGGTGATGGCTCAACCGGCGTTTTAGTCTGCGGCTCACTTGCGCCCTCCCCGGGCTCGTGCACGGTTCCGGCGATTTTTTCTTCGCCCTTGAGCGCTGCCACCGCCCCGGCCAGCGGGAGCGCATTGAGCAAACCGAAGACAGTACGCGTCACGCCCTCGGAGCGCTGCTGGGGTGTTTTACCGTTGATGACCTGATCAAGGCCGTAGCCGGCGTCGATCAGGCCGGCCAGTACCAGGCCCCCCTCACCTCCCGGAATGAACAATGCCAATGGTCCCAGCCGGTTGATCCACTGCACCAGTGGTTCCACCACCGCGCTCAGGTTGTCGCGATTGACTTGGGCATCGTCACGGATGGTTTTGACGCCGGCCATGGATGCCTGTTTCATGGTCCGCACCAGTTGGGCGAACGGGTCGGTGTTTGAGGGCGCCCGCTCAAGATCGATGTAATCCTGCGGGTCCCAGAAGCCGTCATCATTGAAGAGCCCGGCGCTCCTTGTCAGCCAGTGCTCCTTCGGGTAAACCGCCATGCCCTGCAACGCCGTCGACACACCCGCATGAAAAGTGCCGTCTTCGCGGTCATCTTCGGCAAAGTGCGCGAGCAACGCCTGGCGTGTGGCTGGCTCTCGACCTTGCGCCACAATCCATTGGCGCAGGTGCTGCAAGTCGGTGAATTCATGCAACGGTGAGGAGTTGCCCGGGATGCTCAGCAGGACCCGGCCGCTGAGACGGTGGCGATAACACCAGATATCGTCCGATGTGTAGCGATAGATCGTCAGCCGACCGACCTCAATCGGCGCGCTGATACGAGTGGGTGCCTGCACCTGTTCGATGGTCAACGCACCCCAGGCCTGTTCCGCTGGCAACCCGGCGGCCTGCAGGGCCAGGACCTGGCCCTCCCGAGTCAAACTGCCCTCCTGATGTTGCAGGCAGGCGCTCATGATAAAGGCCGCCTTGGTCGAGGTTCTCAGGTCGTAAGGCGCCGCCTGGACGATTCGCTCATCAGAGGGCCAGGCGCGATCAAGGTACGCCTGATAGCGGGTTTGCAAATCCAGTTCCCACACCCACTGTTTGAACGCCGCCGGCCTGAGGGCAATTTGCGTTGCCGGTCCATACACCTGGGGCGTGATCTGGCGATAGATGCCTTCGTAGGTATGGTGATTGCCATTGCCGTGGTCGGCGAATTCATCGACATGCTCCACGATACGGATGGACGGGCCGACATCAGGTGGTGTGTACAAGCCAAATGCGCTTTCGGCGAAACGCCCGTCGCCGAGGGTCTGGTAGTTCGCCAACAACGCCTGCACCAACGATTGCGTATTTGCCACCTGACCTTGCTCAATACCGTCTTGCGCAGGGTGCCCGCGGTAGCGGTAATCCAGGGTGACCAGCATGGCGGTTTGCGGGTCGATGTCTTGCCCCCATTTCTCCTTGATCAACTGAGCACCGAACTGCTCGGGAGACTGCGGCAAAGCCGCGCTCACCACAGACTTCAGGGTTTCGCGCAGCGGCGCAAGCTCAGGATGAAGCGGTGTCTGATGGTCATTCATGTGCATTCCATGGCAACTGTTTTTTGGAACACCAACATATCCAGCCACCGCGTTGCCGAAAGCAGGAACGGTTGCCTGCTGCCTACAGAGATTTCGCCATGCGGTGGAGGACATCGGGCAAGCATTCGCAGGCCAAAAGAAGGTTCTTCACGCAATCCCGGGAAACACAGATAACGCATACCTGGAGGAGCCGGCTTGCTGGCGATGGACTCAAGTGCGCCGCGTTTATCCATTCACACGCGTTATCGTTAACGCCCATCGCCAGCAAGCCGGCTCCTACATTAAGGGACCGTGCACGGCTGAAAATGAAGTGGCCGCCAAACCAGTGAAAGCACCCAAAAAAAACCGGGGCTAATGCCCCGGCTGGATGTCTTGCACTATCTCCTGCCCTGTTACCAGAAACGTTGCTGAGTCAAACGGCTCCACCAGCTCAGCAGCACGCGATCGACCGAGCCGCTGGCGGCCATGCCAATGCGCTCCGGCAGGCTTTTGCGTTCGGCGTAGTGCAAGTGATAGAGCTCGGACTGCCTGGCGCGTTCGGCGAGGTATTCATCGCTGGTCTTGAGTTCGTCGACCAGGTGCTTGTCCAGCGCCGCGACGCCGAGCCAGATTTCGCCAGTGGCCACTTCATCGATCGCCAGTTGCGGGCGATAGCGCGACACGAAGTTCTTGAACAGTTGATGGGTGATGTCCAGGTCCTGCTGGAACTTTTCCCGGCCCTTCTCGGTGTTTTCGCCAAACACGGTCAGCGTGCGTTTATATTCACCGGCGGTCAGCACTTCAAAGTCGATGTCGTGCTTTTTCAGCAGGCGATTGACGTTTGGCAACTGCGCCACCACGCCAATCGAGCCGAGGATCGCGAACGGCGCGCTGATGATCTTCTGGCCGATGCACGCCATCATGTAGCCGCCACTGGCCGCGACCTTGTCGATACAAACGGTCAGGGGCACGCCGGCTTCGCGGATACGCGCCAGTTGCGAGGAGGCCAGGCCGTAGCTGTGGACCATGCCGCCGCCGCTTTCCAGGCGCAGCACCACTTCGTCCTTCGGTGTGGCGAGGGTCAGCAAGGCGGTGATTTCGTGGCGCAGGCTTTCGGTAGCCGAAGCCTTGATATCGCCGTTGAAATCCAGCACGAACACCCGGGGTTTGGCCTCGGGTTTTTTCTTCTGTTTCTTGTCGGTTTTAGCCTGGGTCTTGCGCAGGGCCTTGAGCTGATCCTTATCGAGCAAGGTTTGCTCCAGGCGTTCGCGCAGTCCTTTGTAGAAATCATTGAGCTTGCTGACCTGCAACTGGCCGGACGACTTGCGCCGCCCTTTGCTGCGCAGGGCCGCAAAGCTGGCCAGAACCACCAGAATGGCGATCACCAGGGTCACGGTCTTGGCCAGAAAAATGGCGTACTCGGAAAAAAACTCCACAGGGACTCCTCAATCGATGCGCTGCTTAAACGCGCGCGGGATACCACCAGCATACCCATGCGTCGACCTTGCGACCAGCCGTGAAACCTCTGGCAAGAGGCCTGTAACGAACATTTCAAACAAGCGTATGTTTTTTCATTGACAGCACACCGCCATCCTCATAACCTCGCCAAACCTTCAACGTACCGGGAAGACGCGGACGTGGGCAGTATCTATCTGATTCGACATGGCCAGGCCTCCTTCGGTGCAGACGACTATGACGTCCTGTCGCCGACCGGCATTCGTCAGGCTGAAATCCTTGGCCGTCACTTGGCCGAACTGGGGATCAGCTTCGACCGCTGCCTGGCGGGGGACCTGCGCCGCCAGCAGCACACGGCCAACAGCGCGCTGGACCAATTCGCCGCAGTGGGCCTGCCGGTGCCGATCCTGGAAACCGACTCCGCCTTCAACGAATTCGACGCCGATGCGGTGATCCGCGCGCTGTTGCCGGCCCTGCTGCCGGACGAACCCGAAGCGCTGAACATCTTGCGCAACGCCGCGCAAAACCGTGGTGAGTTCCAGCGTATCTTCGCCCTGATCATCGAGCGCTGGCTTGCCGGCACCTATGACACACCGGGCCTGGAAAGCTGGCTGGGCTTTGTCGAGCGGGTGCGGGCCGGCTTGCATCGTATTCTCGACCAGGCCGACAACACCCAGAAAATCGCCGTGTTCACCTCCGGCGGCACCATCACTGCCCTGCTCCACCTGATTACGCAAATGCCTGCCCCGCAGGCCTTTGAATTGAACTGGCAAATCGTCAACACCTCGCTCAACCAGCTTAAGTTTCGTGGTCGCGAGGTGGCCCTGGCTTCCTTCAACGGTCATGCGCATCTGCAACTGTTGAAGGCACCGGAACTCATCACGTTTCGCTGAGTCCGGACTATTGTGACCCTGGCTGTAATCACCCAGCTCTTATTACCCAAGAAAGGATCGAACCATGACCTCCGTAGCAGACGCCGTACAAGCAATGAAAGCCAAGTTCAACCCAGCCGCTGCTGCCGGTCTGGACCTGGTCTTCGGTTTCCGCATCGACGACACCAAGAACTTCTCGCTGATCGTCAAAGACCAGACCTGCGAACTGCAGGAAGGCGAGAACCCGGACGCTCAGGTGACCCTGGTGATGGACGGCGAAACCCTGGAAGGCATCGTCAGCGGCGAAACCGACGGCATGCAAGCGTTCATGGGCGGCAAACTGCGCGCTGAAGGCGACATGATGCTGGCGATGAAACTGTCCGAGCTGTTCCCGTCGTAAGCACCGGGCTCCCGATTTTCGGGGGCGTATCTGCTGCAAACGAATCCCGCCCTTAGTGGCGGGATTCGTCGTTTTTACCTGTCATATACCTCACCACAGGGTATGAGTGGTGCCAGTGAGGCATCCGCTCTTACAATGCCTGAACCTCCCACACCGGCCGCCCCATGGACATCGACCTCGCCCGCACCTTCCTCGAAATCGTTCGTCATGGCAGCCTGGCCGCGGCTGCCGAGAAGCTCCATGTCACCCAGACCGCGATCACCGCGCGGGTGCAGAAACTCGAGAGCCAACTGGGCAGCACCCTGTTCGTACGCAATCGTGCCGGCGCCCGCCTGACACCCAACGGTGAAGCATTCGTGGTGTACGCCAATCAGCTGGTGCAAACCTGGGAAGCCGCGCGACGTGACCTGCCATTACCCGAGGGCTATCGCGATGTGCTGCACATCGGTGGCGAGGTGAGCCTGTGTAACCCGTTGATGCTCGGCTGGGCCGGCGAAATCCGCAAGCACATCCCCAGCCACGCCTTGCGCATGGAAATCCGTGACGGCGAAAACCTGCTGCGCCAACTGGAGTTGGGCGTTCTGGATGCCGCGCTGGTGTATCAACCCGAGTACTGGCCGCGTTTGCAGGTGGAGCAGATTCTCGAAGAAAAACTGATTCTCGTGCGCCTGGCCGGCAGGCCCGATCCTTATGTGTACATCGATTGGGGGGCTGATTTCCGGCGCCAGCACGATGCCGCCCTACCGGAAAAAGCCAAGGCGGCCCTGAGCTTCAACCTTGGCCCGCTGGGCTTGCAGTACCTTCTCGAAAACGGCGGCAGTGGCTACTTCCGCACCCGCGTCGTACAGAGTTATCTCGACAGCGGCACCCTGGAACGGGTGCCCAAGGCTCCCGAATTCAACTACCCGACCTATCTGGTCTATTCGCGCGATCGTGACTCGCCAACACTGCAAAGCGCCTTCGACCTGCTACGTAAAGTCATCGACTCCGACGAAGACTGGTCGCAACGCTGGGACCCGCTCACCTGAGACCGGTTTGCACCGGATCATGGCCGTTGTGTCCTTGAGGTTCACCCCGTCACATCACCGGGATCGGCTAATCTTAAGGAGATAACAAAAACGACAGGTGATTGCAGTGAGGCAGACCACCGAAGGATTCCGCAGCCGCTACCGTGCCGACATTCATCCACTCTACAACCCTTGGCTGCATGGCGCTTTTGTCCTGGTGTTCGGGGTGCTGGCGATCAGCGCGTTCTTGAGCAACCTGCATCAGGTGCGGCCAACGGAATGGCTGGCGGTACCCATCACGCTGCTGTTGTTCAACCTCGGCGTGTATATGGTGCATCGCCATCTGGGGCATCATAAAAAGCGCGTCGCCCGGTTGTTTTATGCCCGTCACGCAGGCGACCACCACAGTTTTTTCACCCCCGGCCACATGACCTACGACAGCGCGCGCGACTGGCGGGTGATTCTCTTTCCGGCGTGGCTGATCGTGCTGCACACCCTTGCTGTCGCCCTGCCCCTCTGGTGGCTGCTCAGGCAATTGAATGCCAACGTCGCCGGACTGGTCGGCGGCATTCTTGTCCTCGGCTACCTCGCTTATGAAGTGTTTCATGCCTGCGAGCATCTGCCGCCGCGCTACGCGGTCACGCGGTTGCCGTGGATCCGCCAGATGCGCCGGCTGCACGAGTTGCACCACCGCCGCGAACTGATGCAGGAGCGTAATTTCAACATCGTTTTCCCGCTGATGGACTACCTGTTCGGCACCCTTTATTGGGAGCCGGAACCTGCGCCGCTCAACCCGACGAGAACGACCATGACCCGCATGCAGCATCAGATTGTCATTGCCGGACACCCGATCAATGTACTTGCCTACGCCAGCACCGTGACCCTTTGGCCGCAATGGCATCCGTCGTCGCTGCATATCGATGGGCCAAAAGGCCCGTTGCATGCCGGTGCACGTTTCGAGGAAGACATCCGCGCCGGCGGCCGCGACGGGCACTTGAGCTGGGAGGTGATGGAGCACCTGCCTGGACGCCGTTGGAGCGCCCGGGCCCAGGGTGATCATGGCCTGTCGCTGGTGGTGACCTATGAATGCGATGCCACAGGCGACAACACACGTTTCGTCCGCACCCTGGAGTATCAATTCAGTGGTCCGGTGATGCGGATCGCCAACCGGTTGCTGCTCAAGCGGCGCATCGATCGGGAATCGGCGGCGTCGATGCTAGCGTTGCGCGATATGGCGCAGAAATACCTGGTGGCGACAGGGGTCAGCGCGTGAGCAGAACCTTCAAATGCCTGTTACTGATCATTGTCGTCATCGGCGCCTTCTTGCTGCTGATGCCGACCAAGGTGCGACCGGTGGCCTGGACGCCACAGCCTGCGCCATCCCTCTCCAGTGGAATCTACGCCGAGAATCAGCGGCTCAAAGACGTGGAGCGCGTCGGTGCCGCCGACATCGACGGGCCGGAAGCCTTGTTGCTGGAAAACGATATGCTCATTACCGGCCTGCACGACGGTCGCCTGATCCGCACCAGCCTGGATGGCAAGACCAGGAAAGTCCTGGCCGATACCGGCGGCCGGCCACTGGGCCTGGCCCGGCATCCCAATGGGCTGCTGGTGATCGCCGATGCGGTCAAAGGCTTGTTGTCGCTCGACGCCCAGGGGCGCCTGGTGGCCCTGACCACGGAGGCCGGTGGCGTGCCCTTCGGTTTTACCGACGATGTGGCCATCGACAAACCGGGTCACTACGCCTATTTCAGCGATGCATCGAGCCGCTTTGGCTATGGCCACGACGGTGAGGCCGTGCTCGAACACGGCGGTGACGGTCGCCTGCTGCGTTACGACTTCCAGACCGGCAAGACATCGGTTGTGCTGGACAAGCTGGAGTTTGCCAACGGCGTGACCCTGGGACCGGACGATGCCTATGTGCTGGTCAATGAAACCGGCGCCTACCGCATCAGTCGCTATTGGCTCAACGGCCCCAAGGCCGGCACCCACGACCTGTTCATCGACAACCTGCCGGGGCTCCCGGACAACCTGTCGTTCAATGGCCACGACCGGTTCTGGGTAGCATTGTATGCCCCGCGAAACGCCTTGCTCGATGGCACCGCAGCGCATCCGTTCGTGCGCAAGATGATCGTGCGGGCCATGACTGTCTTGCCCAAACCCGTGGAAAAGCGCGGGTTTGTCCTGGGCCTGGACCTTGAAGGCAAGGTGATCGCCAACCTGCAGGACGACAGCAACGACAACTACTCACCGATCACCACGGTGCGCGAGTATGGGGACTGGTTGTATTTCGGTTCGTTGAAGGCACAGAACATGGCGCGGTTGCCATTGAGCAAGGCATTGCAATGAGCAGTACGCGTGTCTGAATTCACCGCAAACCCCATGTGGGAGCGAGCTTGCTCGCGATGGCGCCGGGTCAGTCACACATGCATTGCCTCTCAGCCCGCTATCGCGAGCAGGCTCGCTCCCACAGGGACAGCGTTCAGTTCGTCGGAATATTCGGGTTGGGTCATGAGGCACCTCGTTGAGAGCCATAGCATGGGTCTCTGAGCATTCGAGGTGCCGGTTCGGTTTGGTCGTTCCAACTTTTGCGCCACCGATCGTCGGTGGCAGGTTCGGTGAGGCAGGACTACAACCCCAGTTGCTTGACGATCTTGTCCTTGACCTGCAAACGCACCTCCTTGAGCTTCCTTACGGTGTCATCGTTGGATTTGGCCTCCTCTGCCTTCACCACTTCGGCATCCGCCTGGGAATACTTGTTAAGCAGTGAATCCAGTAACGGATCCTTGGTGCGTTTCTGCTGGATTTCTTCCTTTGAGCGTTTCAGATCCTGATAAAGGTCATGGGGCACCGGCATGGAACACCTCCGTTTGTTGATCGGCAGCGAAACGCGATCAATTGCGTTCACCAACTATCAGAATGGCCTTGCTTAGCCGGTTCTGTCGACCACCTGTCAGACCAGCGGTGCCCGTTCGTCGTCCTGTCGCAAATGCGATAAAACCTTTGCCTGCGCCGGCATCTCTAGCGGTTTCAGTCGTTAAGCACTGTGCGCACCATCTTCCTCAGAGCTTCGGGATTGTAGGGCTTGCTCAGCAAGTGGGTGTCGGGGCTGAGCTGGTGATTGCGCGAGATGATGTCGCGGGTATGCCCCGAGGTGAACAGCACAGCCACCGGTGGTTCCTGCACTTTCGCCCAAGCCGCAAGGTCCGAGCTCTTGATCAGGCCTGGCATGACCACGTCGGTGAATATCAAGTCCACTGCCAGCCCTTCCAGCAACATTTGCATGGCGACGTCACCGTTGGTGGCCGTGAGGATCTGATAGCCCTCTTCACGCAACAGTTCCACCACCGACACCCGCACGGCCTCGTTGTCTTCGACTACCAGTATGCGTTCGTGCCCGCCCCGCTGCGACACATCAGGGGCCGGCGTTTCACTGGGAGCCGCGCGCAAGGTGCGCGGGAAGTACAACTGCACCCGAGTCCCCTGCCCGACGTCGCTGGCGATTTCGATATGACCGCCACTCTGTTTGACGAAGCCAAAGACCATGCTCAAGCCCAATCCGGTGCCCTGCCCGTCGGCCTTGGTGGTGAAAAACGGCTCGAACGCCTGGGCCAGCACCTGCGGCGGCATGCCGATGCCGGTATCCGCCACGGACACCCGCACATAGTCCCCGGCGGCAATGCCCTTGCCAGCGCAAAATCTGCGATCGAGGACGATGTTTTCCGCGCAAAGGTCAATCCTGCCCTCGCCTTGAAGGGCGTCACGGGCATTGATCGCCAGATTGAGAATGGCGTTTTCCAGTTGGTTGCGATCGACAAACACACTCCACGAGTCTTCGGGTGCCGTCATGTGTACCTGGAGGGTTTCACCCAAGGCACGCAGCAACAGCTCCGCCAGGCCATCGAATATCTGCCGCAATGTGAAGACCGCGGGCGACAAGGGTTGGCGACGGGCGAAGGCAAGCAATTGCGAGGACAGTTTGGCACCACGCTCCACCGCAGCAATGGACGCCGATACCCGGCGCTGCACATTGGCGTTATCCGGTTCATGGCGCGCGAGCAGGTGCAGGTTGCCGGCGATCACTTGCAACAGGTTGTTGAAGTCATGGGCCACACCGCCAGTGAGGCCGCCGATGGCTTCGAGTTTCTGTGACTGGCGCAGTTGCTCTTCCGCCGCCAGCCGCGCCTCGACCTCATCGGCCACCCGCTGCTCCAGGTTGCGGGTGAACTTGAGCAGGGACTCTTCGGCGGTCTTGCGTTCGTGAATATCGATCAGCACGCCGGGAAAACGGAACGCCTCGCCTTGCTCATCGAACTCGCAACATCCGCTGGCGAGCACCCAGAGGTAACTGCCGTCGGGGCGCCGGACCCGGTACTCAACGTTGTAGGGTTCGCCTGTCTCGACCGACATCGCGACCCGTTCCTGGACCCAGCCACGGTCATCCGGATGGATCCGGCTTTCAGCGATTTCCTGGGACAGGTTTTGCAAATCTTGCCCGGGCGGATAGGAAAATGTGCGGACGAAGCGCTCATCGCCCGACAGCACATTGGTCTTGATGTCCCAGACAAAGGAACCGAGCAAGGCACCGGCGTTCAGCGCCAGACGCACCCGTTCGTTGTCGGCGCGGTAGGCGTCTTCGGCCGCCTGTCGCCGGCGTTCGGATATCACCCGCTCCGTCGTTTCCACCACCATGGCCATGACCCCGGCCGGGCGCCCGTCGTCGTCGGCCACAGGGCTGTAATAGAGGTCGAGCCAGACATCCTCGGGAACGCCGTCGCGCAGCAATACCAGGACTTTATTGCGATAGGACAAGGTGCCGCCCGCCAGGCAGGTATCCACCACGTTACGATTGAATTCGGCGACTTCGGGCCAGCCCAACTCCACAGCAGAGCCGAGCAGATAGGGATGACGCCCACCGGCAAACTTCGAGTAGGCGTCGTTGTAGATCATGTACCCGGACTGGCCCCAGAGCATCACCATCGGCAACGGCGAGGCGAGCATCAACTGCACAGCACTGCTCAGGCTTTTCGACCATGTGTCGAGTGGGCCAAGTTCGGTCAGGCTCCAGTCGAACGCACGAATGCGCCCGGCCATTTCGCCGCTCCACCCGGCACACCCGTGGCTATCCGCTAAAAACTGCATCGGCTGGCTCTATCCCGGTAAATTGCACCCGTTTGTTTCGAGCATTTCGGACGCGATTCGTTTCATAGAGGTATAGCTGATTCTTGCGGGCCACTGGAGATCCCAAGTAGGAGCGGGCTTGCCCGCGAAGGTGTCGGCACACCAAAAGAATATGGCGCCAGGAACACCGCTATCGCGGGAAAGCCCGCGCCTACAGTTTGATCTCAGTGGCCATGAAACTGTGGTTTACACCTCAATCAAGTGCTTGAGCGGGTTGTAACTGCTTTTCAGGGTCGCGGCGACATCCAGAATAGCCTTCTCGATACCATTCAAGTGCATGCAGGTCAGCTCGATGGCCGCGCTCTGGTTGCCCGCCTCGATGTATTCGATCAGCCGCAGGTGTTCATCGTCGCGACAGGCTTCATGGCTGTCGTCATCCAGCGCGGCGGCATACAGCGACGCCCGGGAAATCAGTTTCTGGAACCAGTCGAGCAGTACCGGGTTGTTCAGGCTGCGGGCCAGTTTGATGTGGAACTCGCCGAGCAGGTGAATCAGCCGTTCGTGGTCGCCGCTTTGATGCGCTTCATCTTCGAGCAGCAAATGATCACGCAGGTCCTGGGTTACCGCCGTATCGCGACGGCGGCACAGTTCACTGACGATACCGATCTCGACCAGACGCCGGGTTTCGAACAGCGAGCGGATCTCCTCGTCACTGGGCAAGGACACCGACGCACCTTTATTGGGCTCGGTAGTGACCAGTCCGTCGGCTTCCAATTGCTTGAGCGCAGCCCGTACAGATGTGCGGCTGACATTGAACAGCTCGGCCAAAGAAGCTTCGCCGAGCTTCATTCCCGGACGCAACGAACGCTTGCTGATCGCCTCGTAAACCCCTTGGTAGACGCGGTCGACCGTGGTTTCCAGTTTCTTTTCCGTCATTCATCAACTCCTGGCGCCCTGCGCAAACAGCCCTGGCAAATGAACAGCCATTGAAAAAGGGGCTTGCACGGGCAGATTAATCCGGGTATTTCTAAATTGCATCCAGATTTTGCATACAATAATTAGAGGAATGCACCATTATGGGTCATCCAGTTGCAATTGAAGTGCGAAACGTTTCAAAACGATATTCCGACGATCCAGGCTTGGCTCCCGCTCTGGACAACGTCTCGGTCGACATTGCCGACAACGAATTCTTCACCCTCCTCGGCCCTTCCGGCTGTGGCAAGACCACCCTGCTGCGCACCATCGCCGGCTTCGAGCACGTCAGCGAGGGTGAGATCCGCCTGGCGGGCGAGCCGGTCAACGATTTGCCGCCGTTCAAGCGTCGGGTCAATACGGTGTTCCAGAGTTACGCGCTGTTTCCGCACATGAGTGTTGCGCAGAATATCGCCTTCGGCCTCGAGATGCAGGGCCTTGATCGCAAACTGATCCCCCAGCGCGTCAATGAGATGCTCGCACTGGTGCAAATGCAGCACCTGGCCAAGCGCAAACCGGCTGAACTGTCCGGCGGCCAACAGCAGCGGGTGGCTCTGGCCCGGGCCCTGGCGCCGAAACCCAAAGTATTGTTGCTGGACGAACCGTTGTCGGCCCTGGACCTCAAGCTGCGCAAGGAAATGCAGGTCGAACTCAAGCGCGTGCAGAAAGAAGCCGGGATCACCTTCATTTTCGTCACCCACGACCAAGAAGAAGCGCTGACCCTTTCTGATCGCATCGCCGTGATGTCCGCCGGCAAGATCCTGCAAATCGGCACGCCCAACGAGATCTACGAGCGGCCGCAACACCAGTTCGTCGCGCAATTCATCGGCGACATCAATTTCCTCCCCGGCCACCTCAAGCGCGGCCAGCAGAACGAAAAGCTTTTCGTGCCCAACGGCATGCCCGTGGAAATCCCCTGCCCGGCCCAAGGCTTTGACGGCAGCAAGGTACAACTGGCGTTCCGCCCGGAGCGCTCGCAACTGGTCGAGCCGACACAGCCACATCATCTTCGCGGTGTGATCGAAGCCGTGCTGTATGTCGGCACGGCCACGCTCTACCAATGCCGCCTGAACAACGACATCAAGGTCATGCTGCGCGAGAACAACGAAGGCCTCAACCACGGCCGGGTGGTGGGTGATCGCGTCGCGGTCCACCTGCCGCCCCACGCCTGCCTGTTGATGGAGGCCTGAGATGAGCGTCAGCAGCACTTCCCCAGCCCTCAACCGCGCGCTGTTGCTCAGCCCGGTGGTTCTGACCCTGCTGGCCCTGATCGCCATTCCGCTGGGCATCATGGGCTACATCAGCCTGTTGCCTCGCAACGTGTATGGCGGCGTCGACTGGCAGGCCAACTGGCAATTGCAAAGCTATGTGCAACTGTTTTTCCAGGAAGGCTTCGACGGTGAACTGGAGCTGAACTGGGTCTACGCCCAAGCGTTGTTGCGCTCGGTGTTCCAGGCTGGCGGCACCACAGTCCTGTGTTTCCTGTTCGGTTTCCCGGTGGCGTTGTGGATGTCGAGCCTTACACCGCGCCGGCGCAACCTGATGGTGTTGCTGATCACCATCCCGTTCTGGACCAACCTGCTGATCCGCAACTACGCGTGGCTGATCATCCTGCGCGAGCACGGCTGGGTCGCCCAGAGCCTCAATGCGCTGTTCCCCCAGGCCGGTGGCATCACCCTGCTCTACAACGACTTCGCGGTCAGCGTCGGGCTGGTCTACAGCTTTCTGCCGTTCATGATCCTGCCGATCTACTCGACCCTGGAAAAACTCGACTGGCGTCTGGTTGAGGCGGCCTACGACCTGGGCGCCAACCGCTGGCACGCGTTGCGCCGGATCATCCTGCCGCTGTCGATGCCGGGGGTGATTGCCGGTGCATTGCTGGTGTTCGTGCCGAGCCTGGGTGCCTTCATTACCCCGGCGATCCTCGGCGGCGGCAAGACGCTGATGATCGGCAACCTGATCCAGCAGCAATTCGGCACCGCGCGCAACTGGCCGCTGGGCAGTTCGCTGTCGTTCCTGTTGCTGGGGATCATGTTGCTGTCCCTGGTGCTTTACGCCCTCTATAGCCGCAAAGCCGCCAAGACCCAACGCCCAGGAGCCCAAGCATGATTGCCCTGCACCTGAAGAAACTGCCGCTGACCCGTGAAGTCAGCCTGTTGATCCTGGCCTATCTGTACCTGCCGATCTTCGTGCTGATCGCCTACAGCTTCAACGCCAACCGCTCGGCGACGGTGTGGACCGAATTTTCGTTCGCCTGGTACGGGCGAATCCTGGCCAACCCGTCGATCCAGACCGCCGCGCTGAACTCGATCATCGTCGCCAGCATCGCCACAGTCTGCGCCACGGCGATTGCCCTGCTCGCGGCGCTGGCGACTTACCGGCCGTTCTACGGACAGAAAATGGTCGAGGGCGGGATCAACCTGCCGCTGATCCTGCCGGAGATCGTCACGGCCGTGGCCACCCTGCTGCTGTTCATGGCGCTGGGGATCAAGCTCGGTCTGCTGACCGTGATCGTCGCCCACATCGGTTTCTGCATTCCTTTTGCCTACCTGCCGATTCGTGCGCGGCTCAACGACCTGGACAAGAGCCTGCTGGAAGCGGCGAACGACCTGTACGCCAACCCGTGGCAGGTGTTTCGCCGGGTGACCTTGCCGCTGTTGTGGCCGGCGGTGCTGTCCGGCTCGGTGCTGGCATTCGTGGTCAGCCTCGACGATTTCATCATGACTTTCTTCGTCGCAGGTCCTGGTTCGACCACCCTGCCGGTGTACATCTTCTCGGCGATCAAGGCCGGCGTTACGCCGGAGATCAACGCGATTTCAACGCTGATGCTGGTGATTTCCATCGTGCTGGTGGTGCTGGCCTTCTGGCTGGGACAGCGCGGCAAACAACAATGAGCCTGGAGACTTCTTTTATGAGCAATAAAGTGAAAAGCATGCGTTTCCGCGTTGCCGGTCTGGCCTTGAGTTGCTTCACCGCACTCACTGCGTTCGGCGCCCAGGCCGCCGAGCCCAAGGAGCTGTTCTTCTACAACTGGACCGACTACTACCCGGTCGAGCTGCTGGCCAAGTTCGAAAAGGAGACCGGGATCAAGGTCACCATGGACGGCTACGACAGCAACGAAACCCTGCTGGCCAAGCTGCAGGCCGGCGGCGCCGCGTATGACGTGATCGTGCCGTCGCAATCGATCATGCGCACCCTGATCAACCAGGACCTGCTGCTGGAAATCGACGCCTCGGCCCTGCCCAACTTCCAGTACGTCAAACCGGCGTTCCGCGACCCGAGCTTCGACCCCGGCCGCAAGTTCTCGGCGCCGTACCTGTGGGGCACCACCGGATTCTCCTATGACAGCGCGCGAGTGCCCGGCGGCAAACTGGATGACTCGTGGAAAGAGTTCTTCGAGCCACGCAAAGAGCTGCAAGGCCAACTCGCCGCCCTCGACACCTCCAGCAGCGTGATCAACGCCGCCAGCCATTACCTGAATGTCGACGAATGCAGCGAAAACCCGCAGGACGCCAAGCGCATTCTCGAACTGCTGCAAAAACAGAAACCCTTCCTGAAGATGTACAGCTCGGACAACACCGTCGACCGCATGGCCTCCGGTGAAGTGATCATGATGCAGAACTGGAACGGTTCTACAGCGCGAGCCACCTTGCAGAAGAGCACCATCAAATACGTGTATCCGAAGGAAGGCCTGGCGATGTTCCAGGACAACTTCGCCGTACCGAAAAGCGCGCCACACCCCGGCAACGCGAAGATCTTCATCGACTGGATGATGAAACCGGAAAACGCCGCCGCCGTGTCCAACGCCATCGCCTACGACAACGGCATCCAGAGCGACAAGCTGATCGACGCCAAATGGCGGGTGATGGACGCCATCAACATGCCCGACGAGTTCGCCTCGCGCCTGCGCCCGGAAAAGGAATGCAGCAACAAGGCGCGCGAACTGCAGGACCGGATCTGGGCCAAGCTCAAGGGCTGATTGCCTGACTTGAAACCGTGTCGCGGCCTTCGCGAGCAGGCTCGCTCCCACAGGGGTTTTGTGAACGCCGAAGATCCACTGTGGGAGCGAGCCTGCTCGCGAAGAGGCCCTCCCACACAACATTGAATTTGAGGTTTGTATGACCCAACCCCGCTGGCTGCGCAACGTGCGCCCCTACGGCGCCCCCGCCGAGGACCTGCTGATCGAAAACGGCCGGTTCAGCCAACGCCGCCCGGCTTCGGCCACCGAACTGCTCGCCACCGACATCGACGGCCAGAACCAACTGCTTACCCCCGCCCTGGTGGAAAGCCACGTCCACTTGGACAAAACCCTCTGGGGCCAGCCCTGGCGCCCCAACAGCGCCGGCCCGACTCTCAAGGACTACATTGCCAACGAACGGCGCATCCTGCGTGAAGTCACCACGCCGATTGCACAACGCGCCGGCGCCCTGCTGGAAAACTGCATCGCCCGTGGCTCGCTGACCATGCGTTGCCACGTCGACATCGACCCGGAGTTCGGCCTGCGCCATGTCGAGGCCATGCAGCAACTGCGTGAACACTACCGCGACCTGATCGACCTGCAACTGGTGGTGTTCCCCCAGACCGGCCTGATCAGCCGCCCCGGCACCGCCGAACTGATGCGCGAAGCCATGGCCCTGGGCGTGGAGAACGTCGGCGGACTGGACCCGTGCGGCATCGACAATGACCCGATTGCGCAACTGGATTTCGTGTTCAAACTGGCCAGCGAATTCGACCGAGGCGTCGATATTCACCTGCACGACAAGGGTGAGCTGGGTCTTTGGCAGATCGCGCTGATCGCCGACTACACCGAGCGCTTTGGACGTCAGGGCCGGGTGATGATCAGCCACGCCTACTGCCTCGGCATGCTGCCGTGGAGCCAGGTCAAACCGGTCGCCGAACGTCTGGCGGCTCTGGGTATCTCGTTAATGAGTTCGGCACCGGCCGATTGCGCGGTGCCGCCGTTCCTGGCCCTGCGCGAAACCGGCGTGAATGTGTGCCTGGGCTCAGACGGCATTCGTGATGCCTGGTCGCCCATGGGCAACGGCGACATGCTGGAACGGGCGATGCTGCTGGCGTTCCGCTTCGACCTGAGCAAGGACGAAGAACTGGTGGCGGCATTCGAAGCCGCGACCGTCAACGGCGCCCAGGCGCTGGGTTGCCAAGCCAATCACCTGGAAATCGGTCAATCTGCGGACTTCCTGCTGATGCCAGTGCAAACCTTGGGTGAGGCTGTCGTTTCGCGGCCGCAGCGTCAGGTCTATCGCGCGGGCCAACTGATCGCTGCGGGTGGTCGTCTGCTGGACAGCCGCCTGTGAAGCGCATTGGCTTGCGAGCCAGTTGCGTGGTCGGCTTCGACGGCAAGCAGCATGTGCTGTGGCGCGACGGCGAAGTGGTGTTCGCAGGCCCGCGCATTGAGTTTGTCGGGCGTGGTTATCCGGGCCCGGTAGATCAGTGGATTGATTACGGCAATGCGCTGATCGGCCCCGGCTTCATCGATCTGGATGCCCTTGGCGATCTCGACTCCACGGTGCTGACCCTGGACAACGGCGACGAGCGTGACATGGGCCGGATGTGGTCGGCGCAGTATCTGGCGCGTGGATCGCGGGAAAGCTACAACCCCGAAGAAGAAGTCTTCAAGTACCGCTACGCCTTCACCCAACTGATCCGCAACGGCACCACCACGGCCATGCCGATCACCTCGATGTACTACCGCGAGTGGGCCGAGACCTACGACGAATTTGCGGCAGTCGCCGGTGTGGCGGCCGAGTTGGGACTGCGCACTTACCTCGGCCCCTGCTACATGAGTGGCATGAGTTACTGGCGCGCCGATGGCACCCTGGCGCACCACTGGGACGAAACCCGGGGCATGGCCGGACTCGATGCCGCCGAACGGTTTTTCCACGATTTCGACGGTGCGAACAACGGCCTGATTCGCGGTGCGCTGCTGCCCGATCGCATCCAGACCTGCACGCCGGCGCTGCTGCAACGCACCGCCGCGCTGAGTCGGGCACTGAACGCGCCGATGCGCTTGCATTGCTGCCAGGGCCTGGGTGAAGTGGCGATGGTCGAGCAACTGCGTGGCACCTCGCCACTGGGCTGGTTGCAGCTGCTTGGGCTTTTGACCCCGCGCAGCCTGTTGCCCCATGGCATTTACACCCGCGGCGATGACGACCTGCAACGCGTGGTCGATGGCGGCGCCAGCCTGGTGCATTGCCCGGTGGTGTTTGCCAGGGACGGCGAGGCGCTGAACTCGTTTGGACGCTATCGGGCCAAGGGCATCAACTTCGCCCTGGGCACCGACACCTGGCCGGCGGATTTGCTGGACAACATGCGCCAAGGGTTGAACATCGCTCGCCTTATGGAGGGCGGTAACGATCTGACCAGCACGCTGGACCTGTACAACGCCGCGACCCTCGGCGGTGCCAAGGCACTGGGCCGCGACGATCTCGGCCGGCTGGCACCAGGGTGCAAGGCCGACATCACCGTGTTCAACCTGCGGGGGATGCACCTGGGGCCGCTATTCGATCCGCTGAAGAATCTCGTTCTGGCCGGTCGCGGTGACGACTGCATCGCCAGCTACATCGATGGCCGCTGCGTGATGCAGGACGGCCAGGTCGAAGGCGTTGACTACACCGCCCTGCAACGCCAGGCCCAACGCCAATTCGAAAAACTGATGCGCAGCCACAGCGACCGGGCCTTTGGCCGGCCGGACTGGAAAAGCCTGTTCCAGCCAGCCATCCCATTCGCCGACGACTACAGCTCACAGGCGCCACTGAGCGCGATTGATCCCCTTCTTTAGAGGACTCTGCCCATGCACAGCTTCGACTTCAGCACACTGAGCCCACGGGACAAATACAAGATTCTGATCGGCAGCGTCGTGCCACGGCCGATTGCCCTGGTCACCACCGTCGACGGCGAAGGCCGGGTCAACGCGGCACCATTCAGCTTTTTCAATGCACTGTCGGCCGATCCGCCCATCCTCGCCCTGGGCGTGGAAAACTACGGTGACCTGAGCCCCAAGGACACCACCCGCAACATTCAGCTCAATCAGGAATTCACCGTGAACATCGTCAGCGATGCCCTGGTGGAAGCCATGAACGTCTGCGCCGTGCCCTTCGCGCCCGGTTTCGATGAACTGACCGCCGCTGGCCTCACCGCCATCCCCGGCACCACGGTCAAATGCCCGCGCATCGGCGAAGCCCCGGTGGCGCTGGAGTGTCGACGGATGATGGCCCTGTCCATCGGCCAATCCCGGGAGATCATCTTTGGTGAAGTGCTGATGGCTCATGTGCGGGACGAATTGATCGACCCGAAAACCCTGTACATCGATCAGTTGGGTCTGGATGCGATCGGGCGCATGGGCGGGCATGGTTATGCGCGCACACGGGACTACTTCGATTTGCCGACCCGTTCGTTGCAAGCCTGGACGGAAGCGCCGGGGGCTGGGGAGCGGTTTTGGCCACTAGCCAAGTAGCACGCAATGACACACCCCTGTAGGAGCGGCTTTTGTGGCGAGGGGGCTTGCCCCCGTTCGGCGGCGAAGCCGTCGTAAAATCGGTGAATGCAGTGTGTCTGAAATTATTGCGGTGAATGGTTTGGGGGCTGCTCCGCAGCCCAACGGGGGCAAGCCCCCTCGCCACAAAAGCTTTCACCGTGGATCAGTGAAAATCCCGGCTACGCACCGTGATCCCATCGAGCAATGAACTCAGGTCACTCAAGCGCCCGGCAATCAGATGCCGGACCTCACCCTCCTTCTCCCAGCGCCCATCGACCTTGAGCAACTGCGAGCCGACCAGCACCTTGCGCTGTCGCTCGGCAAGGTCACGCCACACCACCACGTTGACGTTGCCGAACTCGTCCTCAAGGGTGACGAACGTCACACCGCTGGCAGTGGCCGGGCGTTGTCGGCCGGTGACCAGCCCGGCAACGCTGACCGGTCGACCGTGCTCGACGACCAGCAACTCCTTCGAACTGCGGCAGCGCCGCGCCTTCAACTCATTGCGCAACAGGGCCAACGGATGCGGCCCGAGGGTGGTGCCGACACTGGCGTAATCGGCTTGCAGGTCCTCGCCCACGGTGGGCTTGGGCAACGCCACCGCGTCCTCTTCCTGGCTCGGCAGGCCGGCAAACAGACCCAACTGCTTTTGTACCCCAGCCACTTCCCAGCGCGCCCGATGCCGGTCGCCGGCCAGGCCTCGTAACGCACCGGCATCGGCCAGTTGCTCCTGGGCACGGGCATCAAGCCGTGCCCGTTCGCCAAGGTCAGCGATGTCGGCAAACGCGCCTTTGGAACGGGCCACCTCGATGCGTCGGGCATCGTCCTCGCGAAAGCCCTTGATCATGCGCAGCCCCAAGCGAATCGCCGGTTGCTCCCCGGCAGTCTGCTCCAGGCTGCAATCCCAGTCACTGGCGCGCACGTCCACCGGGCGAACCTGCAAATGATGACGCCGAACGTCCTGCAGAATCTGGTCCGGGCTGTAGAACCCCATCGGCCAACTGTTGATCAGCGCACAGGCGAAGGCCGCCGGTTCATGGCATTTCAACCAGCAACTGGCGTAGGTCAACAAGGCGAAACTGGCCGCGTGGGACTCGGGGAAGCCGTAGCTGCCAAAGCCCTTGATCTGTTCGAAGATCTGCGCGGCGAACTCGGCGGTGTAGCCGTTTTTCTTCATCCCGGCAGCCAACCGTTCCTTGTGCGGTTCGAGCCCGCCGTGGCGTTTCCACGCGGCCATGGAGCGGCGTAGCTGGTCGGCCTCGCCGGGGCTGTAGTCGGCGGCGACGATGGCGATCTGCATCACCTGTTCCTGAAACAGCGGCACGCCAAGGGTGCGCTTGAGCACCACTTCCAGTTCCGGCGACGGATACACCTCCGGTTCTTCCTTGTTCCGTCGCCGCAGGTACGGGTGCACCATGCCGCCCTGGATCGGCCCCGGTCGAACGATGGCGACCTCGATCACCAGATCGTAAAACGTCTTCGGCCTGAGCCTCGGCAGCATCGACATCTGCGCCCGGGATTCGATCTGGAACACGCCGATAGTGTCGGCCCGACCGATCATTTCGTAGGTGGCCGCATCTTCGGACGGGATGGTCGCCAGACTCAAGTCCAGCCCCCGGTGCCGGCGCAGCAGATCGAAACATCGGCGAATCGCGCTGAGCATGCCCAACGCCAGGATATCGACCTTGAGCAGGCCCACTGCGTCGAGGTCATCCTTGTCCCACTGGATGATGGTGCGCTCGGCCATGGCGGCATTTTCCACCGGTACCAGACTGTCCAGCGGCTGCTCGGAAATCACGAAACCGCCGGGGTGCTGCGACAAATGCCGGGGGAAGCCGATCAACTGCCCCGTCAGGCTCAGCACCCGGTGCAGCACCGGGCTCTGCGGGTCAAAACCACCTTCACGCAGGCGCTCAACGGGGGGCGTTTCATCGCTCCAGTGACCGCAACAATCGGCCAGGGCGTTGATCTGGTCCGGCGGCAAGCCCAGAGCCTTGGCCACATCCCGTACCGCACCGGCGGCGTGATAAGTGCTGACCACCGCCGTCAATGCAGCCCGGGCCCGACCATAACGCTGGAACACGTACTGCAAGACTTCTTCGCGGCGTTCATGCTCGAAATCGACGTCGATGTCCGGCGGCTCGTTGCGTTCCTTGGACAGAAAGCGCTCGAACAGCAACGTGGTGCGATCCGGATCGATTTCAGTGATCCCCAGGGCGAAGCACACGGCCGAGTTGGCGGCAGAACCACGCCCCTGACAAAGAATCTGTTGTTGGCGGGCAAAGCGGACGATGTCGTGGACCGTCAGGAAATAACTTTCATAGCCCAGCTCCGCGATCAGTTGCAGCTCCTTGTCGATCTGCACCAGCACTTCGCTTTTCAGCCCTTTTGGCCAGCGCCACTCGATGCCTTCCTCGGTCAAATGACGCAGCCACGAGGTGGCCGAGTGCCCTTGCGGCACCAGTTCACGGGGATATTGATAACGCAAGTGGCCAAGATCAAAGGTGCAACGCCGGGCGATGTTCAGCGTTTCTGCCAGCAAGGCTGGCGGATAAAGCGCCTGCAGCACGTCGAGGCTGCGCAGGTGGCGTTCTCCGTTGGGGTGCAGGCGCAACCCGGCATCGGCCACCGGCAGGTGATGACGGATCGCGGTCATGGTGTCCTGCAAGGCGCGCCGGCCGCGGGCGTGCATGTGCACATCACCACTGGCCACGGCTGCAATGCGCAATTCCCTGGCCAGTGTCAGCAGGTCGTCCAGGCGCCGGGCATCGTCCTGACCGCGATGCAACTGCACCGCCAGCCACAGGCGCTCGGCGAAGACCTGCTTGAGCCAGCGGCCCTGTTCAAAGGCATCGACAGCGTCCGGTACCCACAACGCCAGCAACCCCGGCAAGGGTTCGCTGAAATCTTCGCGCAGCACCTGATACTGGCCTTTCTGCGTGCGGCGCCGGGCGCGGGTGATCAATCGGCACAGCGCCTGATAGCCCTCGAGGCTCTCCACCAGCAGCACCAGTTTCGGACCGTTCTCGATGCGCACTTCGCTGCCGATGATCAGCGGCAACGCCACGGACTTCGCCGCTTGCCAGGCGCGCACGATGCCCGCCAGGGTGCATTCGTCGGTGATCGCCAGGGCGTGATAACCCTGCTTTTTCGCGCGCTGGAACAGTTCGAGGGCACTGGAGGCACCGCGCTGGAAGCTGAAGTTCGACAGGCAGTGCAATTCGGCATAGTCGATGCTCATGCGAACCAACCCTGCAACCACAACGGGCCGTCCTCACCGACCGCCCGGTAGGCCCAACCCTGTTGACCGGCACGGGTTTCGATCAGGTAATAGTCACGGCGTACGTCGTCACCGTCCCACCAACCGGACTCGATGCGTTCCGGCCCCATGAGGATCCGCGCCGAGCCCTGATGCACGGCCAGCGGTTCAGTCAGCAGCCAGCCCGGCCGCTTCACCGCGGCTGGCACCGCGCAAGGCTGGCTGTCGGCACGGGCCTGCCACGCGCACTCGGGGCGGTGATCGGCCTGGAAGCGCAAGCCATGCACCGCGTCATCCCCCAGCCGTGCACGCAGGCGCTCGCGCAGTTGCTCCCAGGGCAAGGACTGCTGCGGGCGATCGTCGAACAGCTCCTGATGTTGGGGTACGAAGGTCGGCAGGTCTTCGGCACACAGACGAAAACCGCGCACCGGTGCCTCGACCTGGACTTGCTCCAGCCGCCCCCGGGCCAGTTCGAAGAGCATCGCCGGATCGCGCTCGGCGCTGAGCAGGCCCACCTTGATGAGCGTATCCGGCAACCCGGCGTGTTCCAGATGCAGGTCGAAACGCTGAACGCCGCTGTCGCGACCGCAGAGGAACGCCGACAGGTCGCCGGTCAATCGACGCAACGGGAACAGCAAGGCCTGATGGGACTGCACATCGAAATTGAGCTCGATGCGTACATCGAAGCGGTCCGGCGGCAGGTAGAACGCCAGCGCCAGCCGTCGCACACCGAACAGGGCATCCAGATGCTTGAGCACCTGGGCCTCGAAACGCCGGGCCAGGCTCTGCCGGGGCAACGCCTGCACCTGGCTCAAGGTGCGCAAGCCCATGCGCGACAAGGCCGTGGCGACCGATGCTTCGAGGCCGATCCGGTCAACCGGCATTTGCCCCAGGTGATGCTGCAAGGCTTGATCATCCGGCACCACCAGACCGTCATAGGCATTGGCCAACACCCGCGCCGCCACTGGGTTGGGCGCAGCCACGATGCGGTGCCGAAACCCCAGCTCGCCGAGCTCACGACGCAAAAGCGCTTCGAATTGCGGCCAGGCGCCAAACAGGCCGAGGCTGGATTCGATCTCGAACACCACGGCCCGGGGGTAATGCACGCTGACCTGGGAACTGAAGCGATAGGCCCAGGCGGCGAGAAACTGCTGCCAGTGTTCGATGTCAGCGGCGTCGTATTCAGCCGTGGCAAAGCCTTTGCTCAAGGCCTGTGCCGCACTCATAGACTGGCCGGGACGCAACCCCAGCGCCCGCGCCGCGTCGTTAACCGCCTGCAGCACCCGGCGCTGGGCCGGACCGGTCAACAACGCCAGGGGTTCATCGGGATCGACGCGCTGACGCAGTACCGCGTCCAGCGCCAATTGCGGGAAAACAATGCAGACCCAGCGCATGGCAACCTCAATGCCCCACGGCGAAGGCGATCGGCGCCGAACGGGCCAGGCCGCCGCGGCACTTGAGCACCCGCAGTTGTGCCGGTTGGGCATCGATGGCGATGCGCAGGGCCGCTGGCGAAGGGTTGATCGCCTCACTGAGAGGACGGTAGGCGAAGGCCAGGGTCTGGCCGGTTTCCGCCGCCACCTGCAAGCGGCGCAAGGCGCGGTCATCGGCCTTGTGCGGCCAGCACAGCACCGCACCGCAACTGCCCGAACGCAGGCATTGTTCGGCGGCCCACAGCGCATCGCGCTCGCTGGCCCGGATGATCGACAACTGACGCAGATCGACCCCGGCGCCCTGCCATGCGTGGGGATACGGCACATAAGGCGGCGCCACCAGCACGATGCGCTCGCCCACCGCCGACAGTCGTGCCAGTGTCGGCCACACCAGTTGCAACTCGCCCACGCCCTGCCCGGCCAACAGGATTTCCGTCAGCGCCGCCTCCGGCCAGCCACCGCTGGGCAATGCGGCGTCCAGCGCGGCATGCCCAGTGGGTTGCGGGCTGGCAGCCGGTGGCGCAGGCCGGCCCTTCCAGACCTGGCCGCCATTGAACAGCGTATCCAGCGCAACGACGGCACCCATCAGCCTTGCCTCACCAGGCCACAGAACACGCCTTCGATGGCCAGGTCCTGATCGGCGTTCACAATGATCGGCTGGTAGGCCGGGTTGCGTGGCAGCAGGCGAACCACATCGCCGACCCGCTCGAAACGCTTGATGGTGACTTCGCCGTCGAGCCGCGCCACGACGATCTGGCCATTAACAGCCTCGGGGCTGCGGTGCACGCCCACCAGATCGCCGTCGAGAATGCCGTCCCCGATCATCGAATCACCCCGGACCCGCAACATGTAGTCCGGCACCCGCGAGAAGATCGACGGATCGAGCAGCAAACGGCTATGGACTTGCGCATCCACACCGATCGGCGCACCGGCCGCCACCCGGCCAAGCACCGGGATGTCCAGCAACTCCGGACGCGGCGGCTGCCCGAGCAAGCGAATGCCACGGGCCTGATGGGGATTGACCTCGATGAAACCGGCTTCGGTCAGCGCCAGCACATGCTTGCGCGCCACACTGCGAGAGGCGAAACCAAACGCCTCGCTGATTTCAGCGAGGCTCGGAGGCTGACCGTGCTCGGCGATGCGATCGCGGATGAAGGTCAGGATGGCGGTACGGCGGGGAGTCAGAGTCGTCATGGAGTACATTTGTACTCTTTTGGCTTTTTTCTGGCAAGGACCGTGTAGGAGCAGCCGGTCGACGCTCGATTGCTCGCGATGAGGCCAGCACAGTCAACATCGATGTTGAATGTCAGTCCGTCGTCTCAGTCCACATGGTTGTTGAATGACCCACCGCTTTCGCGAGCAAGCCCGCTCCCACAGGAGATTTCAGTGACTCAAAGTATGAGTTGTGCCAGATAAGTCCACGGATAAATCCCCAGCCTGCGCTCCTTATTCGAACAAAACGGACGATCAAAAAAGGCAAGGCCTACCGTTCGTCGACTTTCTAAAAAATTAGTATCTGGGAAAAATAAAAACCCCATAAAAAAGTACAAACCGCACACTTACTCCTACAGAAATACCTTACTCAACATAGCAAGATCATTCTTGCTTACCGAAACTAAAATACAGCTTCAAAAAGGAATTCCACAGTTCCACGCTAGAAACCAGTCACACCAGAACAAAACAAAACCATTAAGGCTCCTAACATCATGTAGGACGCATCTTAAAAGCCCATAGGAAAAACCCTACAACACAAAACCCCCTCGCTTGCACCCATCACTAAAATGAACTAATACTTACAGCACCACTTAATGCCCAATGGCTCTACCTTCCATAAAAAAATAAAAACAACAAACACGGAAAATCGCCACTCAATGACTAAAAATATTATACCCAGAGCCTCTGCCCTGACATCCATATTCATAAAAGAACAATCAAAAGAACCCATCGCCCTTTTCTGGATCATGATATCGCCTTGCGCGATGTTCTATTTTTTTGCAGCAACCAGGCAAGACCCTAACTACTTTTCGAGCAATTACATTACTGCTTCAGCATGGTTTTATGCCTACATCTCTTCCAGTGTCGCACTATTTGGATTCGCCTTTTACATAATCGGAAGAAGGGAAAGCGGATTCACCCGATCATTTATTTACTCCAAAGAATCAAAACTGATTTTTCTTCTATCGCACTTCATAGCCTACTCATTAATATCAATATCTTATTGCACAACCTTTTACTTAACGACCAAACTCCCCTTTGGAGACTATGACCTCAGTGAACTATTGAATATCGCGCTACGCTTCTACATCTGCTTTATCATGTTTTGCGCGATCGGGGCTGTGTTCTCGTTGTTACCGATCAATTTTCAGAACTCGAACACTCTGCTTTCCATTTTTTCGTTCTGCATGTTAATCCTCGGAGTAATGAGTGCCAGCAGATCAAACCCCATCACCGACGCTTTGAACCTCGCAAACCCACTGACACTTGCAAGCCGAATAATGGAACAGGGCCTTGAATCCAACAAACTCATCACAACAGCAATAATTCTTTTATTTATTTTAGTCTTGCACAAAACATTCAAGTACCTAAGAATCAACCCCGTATGGAGCCGATACTGATGAAAAAATTCACGGCGCAGAGCATTGATTTCTCCTATACAGACACCCCCCTCTTGACCCAGGCATCACTTGAGGTTGCTCAAGGCGATATTGTCGGCATTCTGGGGCCCAACGGATCTGGGAAAACAACTTTTTTCGATATCGTCTGCGAGCTTAAAAAAGCAAAGTCTGGCTCCATAAAAAACGACTTCAGTCACTTTTTATACCTTTCTCAAATCATCAGCACTCCCCCACCGCTGCGAATGCGTGACATCTTTAAAATGGTGACTGCGCTGTCATCAAGCGAACCGATGACACAGGATAAGACCTTAAAAAAACTAAGTGCATGGAGCCCTGCAATAGTTGATCGATATCAAGACATATGGAACAAAAAATCATCGCTATGCAGCTACGGAGAGACACGCTGGCTCTTTACGCTCTCTCTTCTTTCAATGTCTGCAGACTTCGTGATTCTCGACGAGCCGACTGCCGGTGTAGATCCGGAGTTTCGGCGTTATATTTGGCAGTGCCTACGCGGCGCCGCCAGTGAGGGCACCGCTATTCTGGTTTCCTCGCACAATGTTGATGAAGTCATTAACCATTGTGATTATTTTTACATGATTAGCCAGAAACGCTTCAATCGCTTTGCCAATGGTAGTGAGTTCATGCATCGGTATGGCGTAAAAACTGTGGACGATGCGTTTATCCGAGCCGTTACTGAACCTGTATTCACAGCATAAAGCCGGTCGACTGCTCGCGAACACCGCCAAGGCGCACCGATTCCTCCAACTACATCGCTTTATCGTTCACGTCCATCGCGAGCAGGCTCGCTCCTACAGGGGTGAGTTGTGCCAGGTAGGCCCACGGATAAATCCCCCGCTCATGGCCATCGCTGAACACCAGTTGCAGGCCATACCCCTGCGGGTGCAATTCAATGACCCGAACCCGCCCATCAACCATCGGGGTCAACCCCTGCAACCGAAACGCCCGGCATTGCGAACACGGGCACTGGCGACGCAATTCGGCATGGTCCAACACCTGTTCGCGACCATCCGGCCAGTTCAGTCGCAACTGTTGTTTGCTCCGTGAATTACCCACCGCCAGCGGATTCATTGCAGTTGACTCAAGGCAATGCGCACGGCCTTGCGTACTTCAGGGTCGCCGTCGTCCTGCGCGGCCTGCAGTGCCGCAATGGCCTGTGGGTCGTTCAATTCGCCGAGGGCCAGCGCGGCTTCCTTGCGCAGGTTGCTGATGCGGTGGCCGAGGGTGTCGATCAGCGCTTCGAGCGCCGGTACAAAACGCAAGCGACCGAGGCTGCGGGTGGCGCGCAGGCGCACTTGCCAGTAATCGTCGCCCAAGGCGTCGATCAGGGCTGGGCCGGCATCGAGGTGGCCGACTTTGCCCAGGGTGGTGGCGGCTTCTTCGCGGACTTGCCAGGCAGCGTCGCGCAAGGCCTGGCGCAGGGCCGGCAGCACCTGCGCGTCAGACGCCAGGCCCAAGGCCCCGGTGGCGGCACGACGAACCTCGGTGTCCGGGTCAGCGCTGGCCAACCGCGCCAGGGCCGGCAAGGCATCGAGTTGCTTGAGCCAACCGAGCACGCCCACCGCCTCGCGGCGCACGCTGGCGCTCTCATCGTCCAGTGCCCGGGCAGCCGCTTCGGCGGCATCGGGGCAACGCAACTCGCGCAACGCCCTGAACGCAGCGATGCGCACGCCGCTGTCGGCGTGCCCGGTCCACGGCAGAATGACTCGGCCCGCCGCCTCGCTCTTGAGCAGGCTGAGGCTTTGCGCAGCGGCCACCTGCACCGCCGGGGATGGATCCGTCAGCGCCTGGCACAACGCCTCGACCACGGGCTCGTCCTCCCAGGCTTCCAGCAACCGCGCGGCTTCGGCGCGAACGTCTGCAATCGGGTCTTCGGCCAGTCGATTGATCAACCACTGCAGGCCGTCCGGCTCCTCGAGATCGGCCAGTTCGATCAGCGCGATCCGGCGTACGCCAGGGTCGTCATCGGTCAGGCGCGGTTGCAGGGCAAGAATGTCGTCGTTATCGGTTACATCGAATAGTGAGGTCATAGGGCAAATCGCGGCAGTTTGTTTTCAGGGGGAAGTCCGAGCGGGTTCAGGCGCGGCAATTGCCGACCGTCTTCGTGCCGCAGGAGTTCGAGGCAATGGCGCTTGAGATGCGAGAATTCAGGGCAGGTCACCAGCTCCGTGCTGCGCGGCCTGGGGAAGTCCAGGCGCAGGTCTTCGATGATTCGGCCGGGACGCGAGCTCATGACCAGCAAGCGATCGGCGAGGAACAGCGCTTCGTCGATGTCATGGGTGACAAACACCACGGTAGTGCGGATGCGCGTCCAGATGTCCAGCAGCAGTTCCTGCATGTTCAATCGGGTCAGGGCGTCGAGGGCACCGAAGGGTTCGTCCATCAGCAACAGGCGGGGACGATTGACCAGCACCCGGGCGATTTCCACCCGTTGCTGCATGCCGCCGGAAAGCTGATCGGGCCAGCGCCCGGCAAAACCTTCAAGGCCCACCAGGGCGAGGATTTCATCCGCCGCCTTGTGCCGTTCGAGCTTGCCGACGCCACGCATTTTCAAGCCGAACGCCACGTTGTCACGCACCGTGCGCCACGGAAACAGGGTGTGCTGCTGGAACACCATGCCGCGTTGCGGCGATGGCCCAAAAACCGGTGCGCCATCCACATTCAAGGTGCCGGTGCGCGGTTGCAGGTGGCCGGCCAGGGCGCCGAGCAGGGTCGATTTGCCGCAACCGGACGGCCCGAGAATGCACACGAACTGGCCCGGTTCGATCTGGCAATCGAGGCCCTGCACCGCTTCGAAAGCCGCGGCCCCCTCGCCCAGGCTGATCGACAGCCCACGAATATCGATGCGCCCTTCCAAGTGTTGAAAAACGCTCATCAGGCTTTTCCTCGTGGGCGATGCCAAGGCGTGAACAACCCGCCCAGGCGTTTGATTAACAGGCTGCTGCCCATGCCGAGCACGCCGATCAGTAGCATGCCGACGACAATGTCGGCGTAGTTCTGGAGGGTGTAGGACTCCCAGGTGTAATAGCCGATGCCGAATTGGCCGGAGATCATCTCCGCCGTCACCAAGCAGAACCACGAGGTGCCCATGCCGATGGCCAGGCCCGTGATGATGCTCGGCGCGGCGCCCGGAAGAATGACCTCCAGCAGGATGGCCCGGCGCCCTGCCCCGAGGCTTTTCGCCGAGGCGATCAACCGTGGGTCGACGCCTTCGACACCGTGCACGGTGTTGAGCAGGATCGGGAACAGTGCGCCGGTGAAGGTGATGAACACCATCGACAGTTCCGACGAGGGAAACATCAGGATCGCCAGGGGAATCCATGCCACGGCCGGGATCGGGCGCAGCACTTCCAGGGGCGGCAGCAATAGATCCTCGGCCCATTTCGAGCGGCCGATGGCCAGGCCCAGCGCCACGCCAATGATCAGTGCCGCGAGGTAACCGGCGAATACCCGACCGAGACTGCTGCCCAGGTGCTGCGCGAGCTTGCCGGAGTCGCCGAGGCCGAGGGCGGCTTCAATGACCGCCAGGGGTGTCGGGACGTTGGCGAAGGTCACCAGGCCAAGGTTCCAGTGGTGGCTGGCGGCGAGTTGCCAGAACAGCAGGCAGAGCAGCAGTGAAGCGGCTCTGGGGAGCCAGCGTGAATAGGATCGGTACACAATTATTCCTCTCGACCAAAAACCCGTAGGAGCCGGCTTGCTGGCGATAGCGGCGGGTCAGTCGACATCAATGTTGAATGTCAGTCAGCAATCGCCAGCAAGCCGGCTCCTACAGGGTTAGCGGGTGGCCACGGCCTGGGTAGTGGCATCGGTAAAGTCAAAGACCTTGCCGCCCTGGGCCGTGGCGAATTGCTGGGCCTGGCCCTTGAGCAGGAACGCACTCAGTTGCCCTTTGCCATCGGTGGCAAACCACGCCTGATCCGCGAGCAACTTGATCCCGCTGTCGCTGGCCTGGGCGTACACCGCGCGGATGTTTTTGCCTTCCTGCTTCAGGGCCGCCAGCGCGCTAAATGCCGACTCCGCCGAGGCGTACTGACGGACTTTCGGCTCACCGCGCACCCAGATTTCCACCACGTGGCTGAGGTCGGTGATGGCTTTGCCGCTGGCGGCATCGACAGCCTTGAGCGGCGTCTGCTTGTAGTCCGCAAGCTGCGCGCTGTAGTCCAGGTGTGCGGCCTTGAAGGCGGCGCGGATGTACTGGTCGTCGATGAAGTGGTTGAGATCGAGACCGCGATCAGCCTTCTTCAACAACTTGAGGGTATCGATGGCGGTGCCCACGGCCTGACGGTATTCCGGCTTCCAGCTCAGGTCGCGGGTCTGCACGCCGAGGGGGCCGTGGAACAGGTAATTGACCTCGGCATCGACCCCGGTGACCTTGGCGATCAATTCGCTGTATTTCTCCGGCTCAGCCGCCAGTAGCTGGTTGGCTTCGATGCTCGCCCGCAGGTAAGCGACGACGATTTCCGGGTACTTCTGCGCATAGGCCTGGTCGACCAGCGCACCGTGGAAGGTCGGCGCGCTGGCCTGGGAGCCGTCATAAATCTTGCGCGCGAAGCCACGGCTGGGGAACAGTTCGGCGAAGGGTACGAAGTCGGCGTGAGCATCGATCTTGCCGGCCTGCAACGCGGAGCCGGCGACTTCCGGCGGCTGGGCGATGATGTTGACGTCCTTGAGCGGGTCCCAGCCCTGGGCCGCGACGGCGCGCAGCAGCATGCCATGGGCAGTGGAAGCGAACGGCACGGAAATGGTCTTGCCCTTCAGCTCTGCCAATGACTGCACCCCCGACGCACTCGGCACCACGATGCCGTTGCCGCTGCCCTTGGTGCTGCCCGACAGCACGCTGATAAACAGACTGTGTTTGCCAGCGGTTTCGAACGCCACGCCGTTGAACGCACCGGGGAAATCGGCCATCGCGCCGAAGTCGAGTTTGCCGGCGACCATCTCGTTGGTCAGCGGTGCACCGCTGGTGAAGTTTTTCCACTGCACGTCGTATTGGGCGTCTTTGTAGGGACCGTCGTGGGGCAGGTATTTGTCCAGCAGCCCGAGTTCGCGAATCAACAGACCGCCGGCGGCGCAGTTGATGGTGGTGTCCTGGGTGCCGATGGCAATGCGGATGGTTTCGGCCGAGGCCGACAAAGTGAATGACGCCAGTACCAGACCGGCCAAAGTTGCACGCAACATGAATGTTTCCCCTCGAATCATTTATAGGATGTTCGTCTCCGCCACGATCAGGGCGTGGTGGGAAACGAGGGGTGTCTTGAATCAGGCGTCCGGTGGTGGCCGGATGGCTTTAACGCAATTTTTTCAACACACGACCTGTAGGAGCCGGCTTGCCGGCGAAAGCGGTGTGTCAGTTACAGAGAGGGTGAATTTGAAATCGTCTTCGCTGGCAAGCCAGCTCCTACAAAAGCAATTACCGCAGCAGGTACGGGATCTCGACTTTCACGGCACCTGTCGGGCAGTCCTTTTCACAGGGCATGCAGTACCAGCATTCATCGAAGGCCATGTAGGCCTTTTGCGTGGCCGGGTTGATCGCCAGCAGATCCATCGGGCAAACGTCGACGCACACGGTGCAGCCTTTGTGGGCGATGCATTTGTCCTCATCGACCGTGACGGGTGCGTTGGAGCGGAAAAAGATTTCCTGGGGTTGGTAAGCCATGTTCGGTCTCTCTTTTGTTGTCGGCATCAAGCCGCATCGGCACCGACCCGCAGCCGGTCGTAGGCCTGCATCTCGTCGGCGTCCAGCGGGATGATGTAAGGCTCGACGGCTTTCCTGAAACTGCTCATCAAACCGTTTTCGTCCTTCTTCAGGTGGCAATGGCAGAACCAGTCGCGGTCGTTGCGTTGTGGGTGATCGACGCGATGGTGGTACAGCCCCCAGCGGCTTTCGGCGCGGAACAATGAAGCGCGGGCAGCCATTTCGGCGCAGTCGCGGATCATGCTGACTTCCATGGCGCGCATCAGCTCGTGGGCGTTGTGGGCCTTGATCTGGTCGAGGTCGCGCTGGATGTCGCTGAAGCGTTGGAGGCCGATCTGCATCTTCTTGGTCACTTTCGGCGGTTGCAGGTAGTCGTTGACGAAGCGCCGCAGCTTGTACTCGACCTGGGCCGGTGGCAGGCCATGTTCGCGGTCCAGCGGCGCGTAGACCCGTTGTTTTTCGGTTTCGATCTGCCGGGCATCCAGTGCGGAAAACTCACGCCCGGCGACAAAATCCGCCGCGTTGTTGCCGGCGAACCAGCCGTAGGTGAACGCGCCGAGCATGTAGTTGTGCGGCACGGCTGCCATGTCGCCAGCCGAGTACAGGCCCTTGACCGAGGTCTCGGCCTTTTCGTTGACCCACACCCCCGACGCCGAATGCCCGCTGCAAAAGCCGATTTCGGAGATGTGCATCTCGACCATCTGCGTGCGGTAGTCGGTGCCGCGATTGGCATGGAACTGGCCACGGCTCGGGCGCTCGTTGCTGTGCAGGATCTCTTCGATGTTCTGGATGGTTTCCTCGGCCAGGTGATCGAGTTTGAGAAACACCGGGCCATTGCCGCTTTCCAGCTCCTGGTGGAACTCCCACATCATCTGCCCGCTCCAGTAGTCGCACTCGATGAAGCGTTCGCCCTTGTTGTTGGCGGTGTAGCCACCCAAGGGTCCGGTGACGTAGGCACAGGCCGGGCCGTTGTAATCCTTGATCAGCGGGTTGATCTGGAAGCACTCCAGGTTCGCCAGCTCGGCCCCGGCGTGGTAGGCCATCGAGTAGCCGTCGCCGGCATTGGTCGGGTTTTCGTAGGTGCCCATCAGGTAGCCCGAGGACGGCAAGCCCAGGCGTCCGGCGGCGCCGCAGGCGAGGATTACCGCCTTGGCCTTGATCACATGGAAGTCAGCGGTGCGGCAATCGAAGCCCATTACGCCGTTGACCGCGCCCTCTTCATCCGTGAGCAAACGGGTGCAGACCAGGCGATTGGTGATGCTCACTCGCGCACGCTTCAACTGGCGGTACAGGACTTTTTTGATGTCATGCCCTTCCGGCATCGGCAACACATAAGCGCCCATGTGGTGGACCTTTTTCACCGCGTAGTCGCCGGTTTCGTCCTTCTCGAATTTCACGCCCCAGCGGTCCAGTTGCTCGATAGTCTCGAAGCTGTGGGTGGCATAGGCGTACACCGCGGCCTGGTTGACGATGCCGTCATTGGCGATGGTGATTTCCTTGGTGTACTGCTCCGGCGTCGAGTGGCCGGGAATGATCGCGTTGTTCAGGCCGTCCATGCCCATGCTGATCGCGCCGCTGCGCTTGACGTTGGCCTTATCGATCAACAACACCCGTAGGTCGCGGTTGCGCTCCTTGGCCTTGATCGCCGCCATGGGGCCGGCGGTGCCGCCGCCAATGACAACGATGTCGTATTCCTGCTCCAACGTGCTGCGCGTCATGCCTGCTCCCCTTTTTGCCGGTCGATCCGCAGGCGGTACTGGAAGGCATCGCCACGGTAGTAAAGGTGTTCGAAGTCCAGCGGCCGACCGTTGATATCGTGGGTCAGGCGTTCGATGCGCATGATCGGCGAGCCGGGTTCGACGTTCAGTGCCTGGGTCAGGTCGCTGTCGGCCAGTACCGCATCGATGGCCAGGTCGGCGTGTCCCAAGGCTAGGCCGCAGTCGTTTTCCAGGATCAGGAAGATGTCGCGGGTGACCAGGTCAGCCTTTTCCAGGCGCTCGCCAATAGCCTTGGGCAGGTAGGTGATTTCCAGGGAAATCGGCTCACGGTTGATCAAGCGCACCCGTTTGACCTGCGCCACGATCTCGCCTTCGGCCACCTGCAAACGCTCGGCCACGAGCTTGTCGGCGGCAATGAATTTGAAACTGCGCAGACGGTTGATCACCTCATAGCCGCGCCCGGTCATGGACTCGGCCAGGCCTTGCAGGGTGCTGACGTTCTGGAAGGTTTTCGGCTTGGCGACGAAGGTGCCCTTGCCGTGGATCTTGAAAATCAGCCCTTCTTTTTGCAGATCACCCAACGCCTGGCGCACGGTGATGCGGCTGACCTTGAACAATGCGCCAAGCTCGCTTTCGGAAGGCATTTGGCTGTCTTGTGGATATTCGCCGTCGAGAATGCGGGCGCGCAGCACGTCTCGCAGCTGGGTGTGCAACGGGACGCTGCTCAGGGATAGAACGTTATCGGTCATGGCAGATCACTTGTTATAACGAGTTATGACGTGATCTTAGAGAGGTTATGGCAGGCTTGAGAAATACCGAATGTGCATAAGGTTAGATGCGCGAAGCAATCCAAAACTGTAGGAGCGAGCCTGCTCGCGATAAACCCGAGAACGCCGTGGGGTGTCAGACTTCCAGCGTTATCGTTGACGACCATCGCGAGCAGGCTCGCTCCTACAGGGGGTGTGACCTGAAGAATCAGTGGCGCTTGAGAATCTGGTCCATCACCCAGTCGGTCTTCAGCGCTTCCCCGGCCACCGCCGGATGCTGCGCCTCGCCACGAATATGCGCATTCATGCCCAATACGTGGTGCCACTGAATGTGGGCGTGATGCTCGATGGTCAGGCTCAGGTGTTCATCGGCGTGCAACTCGACCGGGTGCTCATCGAACACTGAGAACGTGATCCGGCCTTTGCTGCCAATTACTTCGACCCGGTCTTCACGACGGTCTGCAACGAAGTTCCAGCAACCCATGCCCATCGCTCCCGAGGCGAACCGCCAACAGGCGCTGACAGCATCTTCGGCGGCGTACAAACCGGCTTGCCGTGCGGTGAACCCGGCGACTTCGACGATATCGCCGAGCAGGTACTGAAACAGGTCCAGGCCATGGCTGGCCAGATCGGCAAAGTAACCACCACCGGCAATCGCCGGATCGGTGCGCCAGTTATCGGCGCCGTTCTGATCCGCCGCCGACGGGGCTTTGGTGAGGGTCCAGCTCAGGTGCCGGACCTCGCCGATCCGCCCCTCTTCCAGCCATTGCCGCACTTGCCGGAAGCGTGGCAGTGAACGCCGGTAATAGGACACGAACAGGTGCAGCCCGGCATCGGCAAACACCTGCTGCATCTCACGGCTTTGCCCGGCGTTCAGCGCCATCGGTTTTTCGACGCAGCAATGCTTGCCGGCGGCGGCCACCTGCAAGGCGTAAGCGTGATGGCTGTCGGGCGGCGTGGCGATGTACACCGCGTCGACCTCGGGATCGTTGATCAACGCTTGCGCATCGGTGTAGACCCGCGCGATGCCGTGGCGCGCGGCGTAGTCAGTGACGGCTTCCAGGCGTCGGCCCATCACCGCCACCAACGCCGATCCTGGGGCCTTGTAGAAGGCCGGCGCGCTTTTGCGTTCAGCGACACTGCCACAACCGATCATGCCCCAGCGGACCAGGTTCATAGGTTCTCCTTGATCCTCAACCGATGCGCAATGCGCGCAGGTCCAGTCGACCGTCCTTGAGCGGCGGGCACCAGTAGTAGCCACCGGTGATCGGACGGCTGATGCGGTACAAACCGTCGGTGATGCCGTCTTCCAGGCCACTCATGCGGCGCAGCTGGGCTTCGAAGGCATCAAGGGAAAAACCAAAGGCGAGGAACATCAGGCCGGCACGCTCGCCTTCGATCCACGGCATCGAGCGGCGCACCACGAAGGCCTCAGGCGCGAAGCTTTCCTGGGCGGTACGTTTGACGTGGGCGGAAACCGGCGCGTCGTCGATCTCTTCGTTATCGCTCAAGCGGCGACCCATGATGTTGTCCTTCTCATGGGACGGCATCGCGTGGAAGCCCTTGAGGTCATGCTGCCACTGCTGGATCGCGGCGAAACTGCCGCCGACCGTGCCGTCGGCGCCCTCAGCCACCAGGGCGGCGGCAACTGCGGCTTCGTCGTGGGGGTTCTCGGTGCCGTCTTCGTAGCCGGTCAGGTCATGGCCGGTCATGTGGCGGAAGGTTTCGTTCATCTGCACCAGGCGCAGCGCCGGGGCCAATGCCGCCGTAATGGCGTTGCTGCGGTTGAGCAACTCACCACGGTCTTCACCGTGCAGCCAGCACCACAGTGCGTGTTGGGTAGACGGATTGTCGACGCCGACACCGGTCAACGCCGGAAAGGTTCGCAAGCCATCGATCTGAGCGTGCAGTGCATTGACCAGCGATTCACCAAAACCGACGACAGCCGATTTCCCGTCCACCAGCTGCATCAAGTTGTCGAGCGCGACCGGCAATGCCTCGACCGATTCGAGAGCGAAGAACATATGACGGGCTTGAGGCGGAACGGGGGTGGCGAGAATGCCCGGCTGGTAATGACTCATATGAACTCCTTGAAAAAGAGCACGGAGTTTAACCGGAGTACGAAGGTTTGTGTGCCATCGGAGGCCGAAGGGCTTCTGTGGCGAGGGGGCTTGAACTGGCCTAATTATTCCGGACACCTCTTAAGGGCGATATGATTTCGCCAACTTGGAGGTTCCATGAACGAAAGAAAGGTCTACACCCGCGAGTTCAAGCTTCAGGCTGCCAGCATGGTGCTTGATGATAACTGTCCGGTTCCAGATGTTTGTGCATCGCTGGATATTGGGCCCACCGCTTTACGGCGCTGGGTCGATCAGGTTCGCAAGGAACGCGAGGGACAGCCAGTCAAAGGCACCAAGGCGATTACCGAGGATCAGCGCCAGATCCAGGAGTTAAAAGCCAAGATCAAGCGCATGGAGATGGAAGCCGAGATCTTAAAAAAGGCTACCGCTCTCTTGATGTCGGATCCCGATCGTTTTCGATGATTGCGGAGCTTAGAGAGTCATTCCCGACCGCCTTGCTGTGTCGTGTTTTCGATGTGAAGCGCAGCAGCTTTTATGAGTGGCTTCAGCGGCTCGCCAAGCCGCAGGTCAGACGCGAGGAGCTCAAGCTGAAAGTGGTTGAGCTTCACAGCGAAAGCCGTGAAGCCATGGGCTCCAGGATGATCAGCAAGGGCCTGAATTCGCAAAACATAGCGGTCGGAAGGAGTCTTGTCAGAGCGCTGATGAGGGAGGCAAACATTGTCAGTAAACAACGCCAGCCGCATCCATTCAGGTCCAAGGGGGTTGAAGCATTTGTTGCGCCTAATCGACTCAAACGCAACTTCAAACCGACTGCTGTTGATCAGGTCTGGTGTGGCGACGTTACCAGTTTGATGGTGGGCAAGCGCTGGGTTCACCTGGCCATCGTAATTGACCTGTTTGCTCGTCGAGTCATTGGCTGGGCATTCTCTCTAGTCAATGACGCCAACTTGGTCAGCAAGGCGCTACGCATGGCGACAGAGGTACGAACCTGCCCGCCGGGGCTGATGTTCCACTCGGATCAGGGCTGTCAGTACACCAGCCGCAAGTTTCAAGAAGAACTGGCCCGCCACGGCATTTTGCAAAGCATGAGTCATCGCGGACAGTGCTGGGACAACGCTCCAACAGAGCGTTTTTTCGGCACACTGAAATCAGAATGGGTTCCCCGCAGCGGCTACAGCATGGTCGAGGAAGCAAAAACCGACATGGTGCGCTTCTTCATGTACTACAACCGCACCAGGCTCCACAGCTATAACAACTACCTGTCGCCAATAGCTATGGAGCAAAAAGCGGCATAAACACCGTAATCGGTGTCCGGGATTACTTGACCAGTTCAGCTTGCCCCCGTTGGGTTGCGAAGCAGCCCCAAAACCTGCCGACTCGGTATGACTGAAAATAGAGGGGAGCGCTACGCGCTCCAACGGGGGCAAGCCCCCTCGCCACAGAAGCCCCCTCGCCACAGAAGCAGCACACCACAAAAGATCAAACCACGCTGGGGCTTTCGTGGCGAAACGCACTCGGGCTCATGCCGGTCCAGCGTTTGAAAGCCCGGCGGAAGCTGCGCACGTCGCTGTAGCCGACCTCCTCGGTGATGCGCTCGATGGACATGTCCGGGTTGGCCAGCAGGCTCATCGTGCGGGCCTGGCGCACCTGCTCCAGCAGCGTTTCGAACGTCAGCGCGTGCTCGGTGAGGCGGCGGCGCAAGGTGCGGCTGCTCATGTTCAGGTCGCCGGCGATTTTCTCGATGTGGCTGCCCTCGGTCAGGTCCCGGGCAATCGCCCGTTCCACCGCCTGGATCAGATCCATTTTCTGGTGCACCTGCGCCGCTTCCAGTTCGAGCAGTTTCACCGCCTGACGCAGGGCCAGGGAATGATGATTGGGCAACTGAACGTCCAGCCAGTGCGCATCGATCACCATGCGGTTTTGCAGGCAACCGAAACGCACGTCCGGCCCCAGCAGTCGCGAATATTCGTTGAGATAGTCCGGCGCGGCATGCATGAATTCCACGGCCATCGGTTTGAAATCCACCCCGGCCAGCGCCCGGCCGTACACCAGCAGGCTGGCGAAAAACTCTTCGACTGCGAACAACTGCACGTCGGCGAACGGCAAGCGGCATTCAACGTCGACAAACACCCGGTCACCCGCCTCCTCCACACTCGATACGACAATGCCGCCCGATGTGTGTTGATGACGAATGCCCAGTTCAAAGGCATCGCGCAGGGTCTTGCACAGCGACAACACATGCCCCAGCAACCCCAGCGTACCGAGCACATTCTGCGCACCGACCCACAAGCCCAGGCCCTGGTTGGGCAAGGCTTTGAGCGCGCGTTGAATCATGGCCACGGCCTGGCGATAGGAAATGCGCTGCGCGGGGTCCTGAAGGTCTTCGAAGTTGAAACCCAACCCACGACACAGGCTCTCGGGATCGATGCCTTTTTGCTCGGCGACTTCGGCCAGGGTTTGCAGGAGAAACGGCGACACCAGCGCCAATTCAAAGGTGGGATCAGTCACTTTCATTTGCATGGGGCTATACATTCCGGGTCAAGCTGCATTCTTATTTTTGTAACCGGTTATGTCGAAGGAAGTTAGCACAGGGTTCAAAGGCTGTCCGCAGAAGTCCCCCTAAATGGCCGCCAATACCCTGCCTTGCAGGGCGCAGACAGCTTATTTCTATGTGGCGGCCCTCGTATGGATGCCGAAAAGCCCGCTAACAATAATAACGAGTACACCCATGATCCCGACCCGCACGACACTTCCCCTACTGGTCATCAGCCTGGCCGGCGTCTGCGCACTGCAATCGGCACTGGCCACCGAGGCTGGCGTGGACAACATCGGCCCCGGCACCGACGGCTACTTCATGTTGCCGCTTTCGCCCGACAGCCTTCCGGACAACATGGTTGCGTTCAACCTTTACTACAACCACTACAAGGCCACGAAGCTGAACATCAGCTCGTTCGGCGGCAAGGTGCCGAACGTCGAGATCGAATCCACGGCGGTCATTCCGCGCCTGGATTACCTCAGCCCGGTGCGCGTGTTTGGCGGCCGGCTGGCCGGCTACATCGCGCAGCCCTGGCTCAAGCAGGAAGTCTCGGTGTTCGGCCTGCCGCAGGACACCCGCGAAGGCATGGGCGACACCACGGTTGCGCCGATTATTCTCTGGGACATGGGCCCGAGCCTGACCCTCGGCGCCGCCATTGAAGTCACGGTGCCGACCGGCGAATACAGCGTCGATCGCCTGGCCAATACCAGCAACAACTTCTACACCTACAAACCGCTGTTCTCCTTCACTTGGCTGCCGACGGACAGAACTGAGGTGTCGATGAAGACCACCTACAGTTTCAACGAAAAAAACAAGGACACCGATTACAAGTCAGGGCAGATTTTCCACTTCGACTATTCGGCCAGTTTCAAGATCACCGACGACCTGATGCTCGGGTTGAACGGCTACTACCTCAAGCAAACCACCGACGACAAACAGTTCGGCCACACCGTGCAGTTCAATGGCGAAGACGTGAACGACGGGGTGCGCGGCCAGGTGTTCGCGATCGGTCCGGCGCTGCACTGGACCTTTCTCAAATACGCCAGCGCGGAGATTCGCTGGGCCAAGGAGTTCGACGTGGAAAACCGGCCTGAAGGGGAAATGCTTTGGGCGAAGGTGAGTATTCCTTATGCGTTTTGACTGAACTGACGCTATCGCTGGCAAGCCAGCTCCTACAGGGTGCAGAGTTGCCCTTGTAGGAGCTGGCTTGCCAGCGATAGCGGCGGCACAGCCACAGAAAAACCCTCAGGAATACACCGGCCAGGTATCCACAATCTTCCCACCCCGAACCGCCAGCAAATCCCCAAACTGCAACAACACCGACTCCGTCTGGGTCGGCCGCAAGAACACCTGATCCTCAACCGCCAACCCCACCGCCGCCGAACCATTGGCCATTTCCTGGTTCGAGCTGCGGCCATACACACCATTGCTCTGCAACCCCGGTGGCGATTCGAACTCCGCCATCCAGTTACCGCCATAGATAAAAAAGGTCTCGCGCTGATTGGTGTCCCACCAGGAAAACAGCCTGGACTTGTCATCCAGCGCCGGAATGTTTACCGCCCCGGTGCTTTTCAACACCGGCGTAGCGATATAAGCCGCTGGCACATGTTCCACCAACAACGGCAAATCATAGTGAGTGGGCTTGAGCATCGCCGTTCCCACCGACACTTCGCTGCTGAGCTGTTCGTGCTCGTGCATGCGATAGCTCGGGCTGCCGGCCGTGTTGAGGGTCAACCCTTCTCGCCATAAAGCGGGGTATTGCTGACGGGTGAAATCGACACAGCGGTTGTAGATCAGCATTACCTTGGCGAACAGTTCCTCAGGCGAGCCCAGAATCCCCGGCACCCCCATGCCCACGAACGGGTCGTAGCCCATGAACCCAGCGAACTCCAAATGCTGTGGGTGCTGGCTGATCAGCGTCAGCATCTGCCCGAGTACGCCAAGATCGCTGACGCCACCGCGATGCAGCCCGACATCCAGCTCGATGTTCACTCGCATTCGCGTGCCCAGCCCCTGAGCCAGGGCGAGGTATTGCTGCAGGCGTTGCGGCGTATCGAGCAACCATTGCAACTGCTTCGAAGGGTCGAAAGGCCCCTTGTGCGACTGATAAAACAACTCGGCCGAACGCACCGGCAGCGGCTTGCCCAACAGAATGTCGGCCTCGGAAAACTGCACGGCGTCATGATTGAGAAACGGCTGGTGAAACGACATCAGGCGTTGCGTGCCGGCACGCTGGGCGATGTAGCTCAAGAGCCCCGGCGCCGGCAGCGATTTCTCCACCAGCCGCAGGTGTTTGCCACCGCGCTTGACCGACTGCATCACCACATCGATGTTGTGATCGAGCCGGTCAAGGTCGATCAGCATCACCGGTCGCATCGGGCCGTGGTCCTTGAGTTCGCGGTTCAGCGTACGGAAGTAATCGTTATAGGGCGCACCTCGGTCACCCGGCCGCAGCCACGCCCCGAGCCCCACCAACAAGGCGCCGACACCTGCCGTGCCGAGCAAGAAATTGCGGCGATTGACGGCCATCAGTTCACCCCCAGAATCGATGACAAATGCGCATTGAGAAACTTGCCGCTGGGGTCGAGTTCCTGCCGCACCTGGATGAATTCCTGCCAGCGCGGGTACAACGGCTGCAGGTTTTTCGCGTTCAGGGTATGCAACTTGCCCCAGTGCGGCCGGCCGTTGTACTTCCAGAAAATCGGCTCGATGGCGGCAAAGAAGTTGTGATGATCCATCTGGTAGTGCTGGTGCACCGAGATCGAGCAGCTGTCGCGGCCTTCGAACATGCTCAGGGGAATGTCGTCGGCCTTGACGTAACGGTATTCGATTGGAAACCAGGTGCGCAGGTCCTTGTCCTGGATCAGCTTGAGGATCTCGCGCAAACACGCCGGGCCGTATTCGGCCGGCACGGAATACTCCATTTCGTTGAAACGCACCGTGCGCACGTTGGCGTAGATGTCGAACGAGTCGCCCACCCGGTCATCGAAACTGGCCAGGTGGCGCAAGCTGTTGAGCAGGGTGCGACGCAGGTCCGGGAAGTCGCTGGCGTATTTGTCGATCTTCTCGATCAGCGTGACAAACTCGTTGCCACCCTCCTCATCCGCCGGGACCGGCGGCGTGGCCGGGTCGGTGGTTTCGTTCAGGGCGATCGACAAGGCGTAGTCGGAATGGGTGACCACGAGCATTTCCCAGTGCTGGTTTTCCCGGGTGTTCTTGTCCAGGTCTTCGAGCAACTCTTCGGTCTTGGCAATCCACTGGCGCTCCCTCAAGCGATAGGCCGGGCGGTTCTGCAGACGAATTTTCGTGGCCACCCCGAGTGCGCCCAGCGACACCCGTGCCGCGTTGAACACTTCAGGATGACGCGTGCTGTCGCAGTCCACTACCTCGCCGCTGGCGGTCACTAACTGCAAGCCACAGACATGCGCCGAATAGGATTGAAAGTTCTTGCCGGTACCGTGGGTCGAGGTCGAGATCGCACCGGCAAGGGTCTGGTAATCGATGTCGGCCATGTTTTGCAGGGCCTGGCCGATATCTTTGAGCGGCGAGCCCATGCGTGACATGGGTGTGCCGGCGGCGAACTCGGCTTGCAGCGTTTTCCCGTCGTGATCGAGCAACCCGGTGAAATAACTCAGCGACAGCAAGGTGCCGTCGGTGGGCACCAGTGCGCTGAAGGAATGCGCCGAGCCCACCGGACGAATCTTGCCGGGGGCCTGGCGCACCACTTGCGTCAACTCATCCAGGTTCCTCGGCGCCAGCCGCGCCGCCGGCAGGCAACTCTGGGCGCCCGACCAGTTGCGCCAGGGAATCAGTCGTGGTGCGCGCAGCAACTCGGCCAGTGCCGGCGTTGAGCCGAGCGCGGTAAAGGCGCCAATGACGCTCGCCCGTTGCAACAATTGACGTCGTGTCAGGTCCATCGTCATGAATCGCACCCTGCCTTCTTGTTATTGGATTTGCTGGCCGGACATAAAGGCAATCAGCGCCAGGAACTGCTCCTGCGAACACTGCATGCACATGCCCATCGGCGGCATGCCGTTGTAACCGTTGATCGCGTGATCAAGCAGCGTGTCCGCGCCCTGCAACACCCGTGGCTCCCAGGCCTTGATGTCGCCGGTCAGCGGCGCCCCGGCCGACGGGTTGGCGTGGCAAAGCTTGCAGCTGTTGTCGTAGACCTGCGCCAGCTCGGCGTCGGCGGGCCTCGCAGCGCCTGCTTCGCTGCGGGTTGGCGGGGTTTTCGGCTCTTCCCCGCACCCCGCCAGCAACGCTGCAAAGACACACCCCACCAAGGCCAAACAAAGGCTAGGCTTTTCAGTTAATCGGCTTGCCCGCATGGCTGTCCTCTCATTGGCTGCCCGGCCAGCCGGGTCCAGCTTTTTTTGTTGTGATCAAGGAGAGTCAACATTAAGGCACCCCGCGTGGGCGGGTTGAGGGCATTGGGGGCCAACAAGGGGCGCTTCTGAGGCCATGACGGAAGGCGTCGGTCAATGCACGATCGATCACCCTGTACGGCAAAACCCTGAGATGAGTCATGACAAGCGTTGCTGAGGTCTGCTAAAACGATTCATCAGTGCATCACCCAATCCAGAGGGGTAGCGACATGACCACAGCCAATATTCTCCAGAACCTGTTCCCGAGCCCCGCCGACATCCCGGAAAAGTACCGCCTTGACGGCCAGACCGAGCAGCGTGAGTACCTGGTCGATGGCGAACTGAGAACCTGGAGCGGGCCACTGGCCCAGGTCCGTAGCCCGGTGTACCTGAGCGGGCCAAATGGCGACGAGCAAGTGATCCTCGGCAGCACGCCGCTGCTGGATGCCGACACCGCGTTGACCGCCCTCGACGCCGCAGTGCGCGCCTACGACCGCGGTCAGGGCCTGTGGCCGACCATGCGCGTGGCCGAACGCATTCAGCACGTCGAAACCTTCCTGGGGCGCATGCGCGAGCAGCGCGACGCCGTGGTCAAGTTGCTGATGTGGGAGATCGGCAAGAACCTCAAGGACTCGGAAAAGGAGTTCGACCGGACCTGCGACTACATCGTCGACACCATCAACGCACTCAAAGAGCTCGATCGCCGCTCCAGTCGTTTCGAACTGGAACAGGACACCCTCGGCCAGATCCGACGCGTGCCGTTGGGCGTCGCCCTGTGCATGGGGCCTTACAACTATCCGTTGAACGAAACCTTCACCACGCTGATCCCGGCACTGATCATGGGCAACACCGTGGTGTTCAAGCCGGCCAAACTCGGCGTGCTGTTGATTCGCCCGCTGCTGGAAGCCTTCCGCGACAGCTTCCCGACCGGGGTGATCAACGTCATCTACGGCAGCGGCCGCGAGACGGTCAGTGCGCTGATGGCCAGCGGGAAGATCGACATCTTTGCCTTCATCGGCACCAACAAGGCCGCCAGCGATCTGAAAAAACTCCACCCCAAACCTCACCGTTTGCGCGCGGCGCTGGGCCTGGATGCGAAAAACCCCGGCATCGTCCTACCGGAAGTGGATCTGGACAACGCGGTCAGCGAGGCGGTGACCGGTTCGCTGTCATTCAATGGCCAGCGTTGCACGGCCTTGAAGATCCTGTTTGTTCACGAGGACGTGGTCGAGTCCTTCATCGACAAATTCAATGCCCGGCTCGCCAACCTCAAACCCGGCATGCCCTGGGAAAGTGGCGTGGCCCTGACGCCACTGCCGGAGTCGGGCAAGGTCGATTATCTGCATGCCCTGGTGGCGGATGCCGAGAGCAAAGGCGCCAAGGTAGTCAACCCAAACGGCGGCGAGGCACGTGCGTCGTTCTTCTACCCGGCGGTGCTGTACCCGGTCACGCCGCAGATGCGCATTTATCAGGAAGAACAGTTCGGCCCGGTCATCCCCATCGTGCCGTACCGGCATCTGGATACCGTGATCGATTACGTGCTGGAGTCGGACTTCGGCCAGCAGTTGAGCATCTTCGGCACCAACCCGGTGGCGGTCGGCCGGCTGGTGGACACTTTCGCCAACCAGGTCGGGCGCATCAACCTCAATGCCCAGTGCCAGCGCGGCCCGGACACCTATCCTTTCAATGGTCGCAAGAACTCCGCCGAAGGCACTTTGTCGGTCCATGACGCACTGCGGGTGTTTTCGATCCGCACCCTGGTCGCGACCAAGTTCCAGGAGACCAACAAGGACCTGATCAGCGAGATCATCAGCGGCCGTAGTTCGAGCTTCCTGACCACCGACTACATCTTCTGAGGAGCGCCAGCCTGAGTACATCCAGAGCCCAACGATTGCCACCGCTACTGCGCCGATTGCTGCGTCCATTGCTGGACCCGTACCGGCGCTATCGCCATGCCCGGGTGATCCATGCGGTACGGGTGTCGCTCGGCTTGCTGGCGACAATCCTGCTCACCACCGGGATCAATCTGCCCCACGGTGAATGGGCGTCAGTGACGATGCTGGTGGTGATCGGCGGCTTGCAGCACCACGGCAACATCGGCAAGAAAGCCGCCGAGCGTGCCATAGGCACCTTGATCGGCGCCGGAGTCGGCCTGGTGCTGGTGGTACAACAGGCCTGGCTAGGGATGCCGTGGCTGACCTATTTCGCGATGTCGGTGGTCTGCGGTTTTTTCTCGTATCACGCCATCGGCAAGGGCGGCTACACCGCGCTGCTGTCGGCGATTACCGTGTTTATCGTCGCGGGGCACGGTGACAACCCGGTCACCGATGGTTTGTGGCGCGGGGTGGACATCCTGATCGGCATTGCCCTGGCCCTGGCGTTTTCCTTTGCCTTGCCGCTGTATGCCGTTTATTCCTGGCGCTACAACCTGGCCGATGCGCTGCGTGATTGCGCGAAAATCTACGGACGCATCATTGACGGCCAGGCCATCACCGCCGACGAACACCTCAAGCTCATGACTCGCCTGAACGCGGCGATGGTGCAACTTCGCTCACTGATGCCGTCGGTGTCAAAGGAGGTGAAGATCTCCATGACCGAACTCGATGCCATCCAGCGCAACCTGCGCATGTGCGTCAGCACCCTGGAAATCCTCGGCAATACCCGACCGGATGCCAATGACCCCGAGGCGATGAGGCTGCTGCAAACGGCACTCAAAGCCGAACATCGACAGATTCGCGTGCAATTGATCGGCATGGCCCGGGCGCTGAAATCAGGTGCTGCCCAGCGGCTCAACCGGCCCATGGATTTGCCGTTGATCAGCCTTGATGCACCGGTCTACAACACGCTGGACGGCTATCGCCTGCTGACTCAACAACTGGCCAGCAACATCGGCGAGATGCGCCAGCGCTTGGCCAAGAGCGCGCCGCGCTGGAACATCTGACGCCTGGGTCGCGGGTTACTGCGTCACCGTGCGCCGAAACTTCAGCGACCAGCCTTGTTGCATGCCGGCAGCGGCCAGCAGAATCGCCGCGACCCCGATCCATTGCAGTGTCTCCAGGCGATGGCCGAAGGCAAACCAGTCAACGAAAATCGCCGCAATCGGGTAGATGAAGGACAGCGCCCCCGTCAGCGCGGTCGGCAGTTTTTGAATGGCGCCGTACAGCAACACGTACATCACACCGGTGTGCACCATGCCCAGCGTCACCAGGCTGGCCCACGCGCTCGGCGCCTGGGGCAATACGGAGAGATTCGCGAAGGGCGCGAGCAACAGCACGCCTGTGCTGACCTGGACCAGCGCGATCAAATGCGGTGGGGTTCCGGTCAGGCGCTTGATGATCAACGCGGCAATCGCGTACAGAAACGCCGCGCCCAACGCCAGGACAATCCCCGTCAGGTAATCGCTGCCGCTCTCGCCCTGGCTGCCATGGGCGCTGACGATTGCCAGCATCCCGAGGAACGACACACCCAGCCAGACCAGCTTCTGCGTCGTGATCTTTTCATTGAGAAACAGCGCCGCCAGCCCGACCAACATGAACGGCTGGACGTTATAGACAGCGGTGCCGATGGCAATTGACGCCCGGGAATAGGACGCGAACAACAGCACCCAGTTGCCGACAATCGCCACACCGCTGAGCACGGCGAGCAAGAACGTGGTGCGGGTCAGGATGCCGGGGCGCAGAAAGCCGAAGGCCGCGCAAATCAGCAGCAGGGTGCCGGCACCAAACAGGCAGCGCCAGAACACCACATCCAGCACCGGTTGCCCGGACACCAGCACGAACCAGCCGATGGTACCGGAGATCAGCATGGCGGCCGTCATTTCGAACGAGCCGCGGCGTAGGGTTTTGTCCATCATCAGACTCCTGTGTTTGTAGGCAAAGTATGCCAATGCACCCAGGCGTCACTCCATAGCAAAAAGCAGGCTAAACTCTGGATCGACCTTTTTTATAAAGGCACTTTTGAAAAAATGCCTAATAGAGGGTATCGCCATGACCGATGACATCGACCAGATGCTGATCACGGCCCTGATGGAAGATTCGCGACGCTCGCTCAAGGCTCTGGCACAGATCAGCGGCCTGTCCTCCCCCAGTGTTGCCGAGCGTCTGCGCCGCCTGGAAGAGCGAGGCGTACTCAAGGGCTACACCGTTGAAATCGACCCGAAATGCTTTGGCTATCAACTCCAGGCCATCGTGCGCATTCGTCCGTTGCCGGGGCAATTGCAGGAAGTGGAACGGCAAATCATGGCCATTCCCGAATTCACCGAGTGCGACAAGGTCACCGGTGACGATTGCTTCATCGCGCGCCTGCATGTGCGCTCGATGGAACAACTGGATACCCTGCTCGACCGCCTCAACACCCACGCTGAAACCAATACCGCAATCGTCAAGAAAACCCCGGTCAAGCGCCGGTTGCCGCCCATGGCGTGAGTGATATTTGTTTCGGACTGAAGTAGATTGGCGGTTTCCGGCGAAGGATTGACGGCATGAAAACTCAGGCAATGCTACTGGTGGCGGTGCTTCTTGCGGGTTGCGGCACGATTCAGACGGTTGTGCGCAGTGACGACGTGGCCTCGAAAAGCCTCAAGGAACAAAAGAGTTATTGCGGTGCGGTACCGCGAATCTATAGCGGCGTAACCTACGACTTTTGCTACCTGAACGCGCCCCTCGAAGAGGGTCGGGATGCACAGGTACATGGTCCTGCCCCGGCTATTGTGCTGCTGGATGTGGTCGTGTCCGGAGCGATGGATACACTGCTGCTGCCCTACACCATCTATCGCCAGCAAGCCGACGGCAGCATTGTCATAGTCGAGTAGTCCTGAATTTAAGGTAATAAAAAACCCGCCTTGGCGGGTTTTTTACTTCAGGGCCAATGATCAGTCATCGCGACCCATGATGCCGAACAGCTGCAACAGGCTGATGAACAGATTGTAGATCGATACATACAGGCTAATCGTGGCCATGATGTAGTTACGCTCGCCGCCATGAATGATGGCGCTGGTCTGGAACAGGATGCAGACCGAGGAGAACAGCACGAAACCTGCGCTGATCGCCAGTTGCAGGCCGCTGATCTGGAAGAACATGCCCGCCAGCGTCGCACCTAGCAGCACGAAGAAGCCTGCCGTGATGAAACCGCCGAGGAAGCTCATGTCCTTGCGGGTGATCAGCACATACGCCGACAGACCGCCGAACACCAGCGCCGTCATTGCAAATGCCGAGCTGACCACTTCAGCGCCGCCCTGCATACCCAGGTAACGGTTGAGGATCGGGCCGAGCAGGAACCCCATGAAACCGGTCAGGGCAAATGCCGACACCAGGCCCCAGGCCGAGTCACGGAGTTTGTTGGTGAGGAAGAAAAGACCGTAGAAGCCGATCAGCACCACGAAAATATTCGGGTAGCCAACACGCATCTGCTGGGCAACGAAGGCCATCACACCGCTGAAAGCCAGGGTCAGGGCGAGCAAGCCGTATGTGTTGCGCAGGACGCGGCTAACCTCTAGCTGCTCAGCCTGCACGCTGTTATTAACTGCGTAATCCTGTTCGCGCATGGCGACACTCCTGTTGGTTTGAAACGTTCAGTCGCAAAGATCATAACAGACGCCCTGTAACAAGCTATGCAGAGAGTTTGACAGTGTGTTTCATTCAGGTATTATGGCGCCCGCAACGCAAACGGAGGTGTGGCCGAGTGGTTTAAGGCAACGGTCTTGAAAACCGTCGACTGTAACAGGTCCATGAGTTCGAATCCCATCGCCTCCGCCATCTTTATACGTTAGAGCCCTGATTTTTCAGGGCTTTTTCGTTTCTGGGATTTGGCGAAAATCCGACCACACCCGAAGCGTTACAAAACTTTTCGGGTGTCGTTACAAAACTCTCCCGTTTTCCCCGCCTTCTCGCATCCTGCCAACACCCCCGATCACCGTCCGAGAAATCCTGCTGCTACGCTGAAAACTCCACGGAGGATTCACGATGCCAAACTCAGACCTGCTCCCTTCCCTGCTATTCAAGCTCAACGAAAACCAGCTCGCGCTTGAGGCCGCCATCCTGGAGCTTTCAAATTGGGTGGAGATGCGCGGATCGGCCGACGTCGCCGACAATGTGCGCGGCGCTCTGGAGGCCATCGACAAGAATGAGGATTTCATCAAGATGACACTCGCGGTGCTCATGACACCTGAGTGATTTCCCGTCTCCAGCCCTGATCCCCGACGTCATATCTGCTGAGCGAGACCTGTCGCGAGCCTAGTGAAGCGGGCCCAATGATGGATCGGACTGACTCATCTTCCACCTCCCGCAAATAAAGGCCAAAAAGCCTTACTCTGTAACCCGCGTACCAGCTCTGTACCAACTCCCTTTCTCCCTCCTGCCTCAGCACGATCCTCCGACGTTGTCTGCAGCAAAATTCAAGCAACCACTTTCGGCTCCAATCACGGGCACTGTCGCTGCCAGACTGCTTTGGCGCGAATTGGGGACAACGCTGGTTTTATCAAGCAAGGCTTGGCACGGCTGATAGCGAAGGAGAAGGATTGAGGTCGACACTACACCAGGCTCAATACCGCATTGGTGCGAGCGCCACTACGTCGTTGAGTGGAGCTACCGACAAGCCCAGATCTCCCATGCACGTAGGGCATGCCTCTCCTGTTGGGAACTGGCGTCTATACTGCCAGGACCGGCTTGATTTTCGATGATTGGTGTGAGCGAACCCCGTGACAATACTGACACTACTGGGAATCCGTGCCATCATGGCCGCCTTTTGTACCTAGCGATGAGACCATCATGAGCGCACGTTGGAAAGCTGACGATTTAGTACGTACTCGGTCTGACAATGAAAATCGCTATAAGCGTAATTTTTTGAAACAGGCTGTTTGCGAGCTACGTTTTCCAACTCTCATGGAACTAGGCGAACAGCGTCCGCCTGCATCATTCGTCAAAGCGCTGCGTAAAGATTACCCGTTGTTAGAGTTGAACAATGAGTTCACGCTTGGCATTGGTTCAGGAAATACCGGCTCTAGCAATATACACATTTTAAGATCTACTAAAGGCGGCTGGAGCATCTCGCTAAAAGAGAATGCTCTATCGATTGAAACCACTGCTTATTCGGGCTTCGAAAATCTTCGCGAGCGTGTTCTTCAAGTTCTGGAGGCCGCTGAAAAGGTAATTGACTCCGACTTCTTCACTCGCATCGGACTTCGATATATCAATGTATTGAAAAGTGAAGATGAAGACATTACCAATTGGATAAATCCCGCATTAACAGCCCCCATAACCTCCGAACTTTTCGCAGGAATAAGTGATTTTGGCGGCAGAATGCAGTTATTGGCTGAAGACGGTGGATGCTTATTTCAACATGGAATTCAGCTTAATCGCACCAACGATGCACCGCCTAAACCTGACTATTTAATAGACATTGATACGTACCGCTCAGAGGTTTCACTGTCTGATACTGCTGCTGCTCTCGATATTATGCATCGCCAAGCATTTGATCTGTTCGACTGGTCTATTACTGATAAGGCAAGAAACGCTTTATCCGCAGATAACAAGACTCGGAAGGGATGATTTGATCATGGACTATTACGTAGATGTTACCCCAGCGCCGGCCCCGTCAATTTTTTATGCCTCACAAGCCGCTTTGGGGCGAAACCCTCCAAAAGAAAACTTCGACCTGGGCGCTACACAGTTTTTAACAACTAGGTATGCCGGTTTAAACTTTGCCGCTGCGGATATCGATGGTACGGAAAAGGTTCCAAAAACCTCTCCGCAGAATGACGCTACATCTCTCCTTCCGAAGAGCGCAGATGTTCGATTACTCCGCCCTCTTGTTAATGAACGACAAGTTCAAGGAAGAGATTTGGAGATAAGCAAGATCGCTGAAGACCGTATAAAGCTTCTTGCCATTAAATATGCAAATGACTCAATTTCTGCAGAAATGATTGCACGCCTTGAAATCCTCAACTCCAGATTAATCGAGCGTGCACCGAGAGTATCCGTTGAGCAGATAAGCCACCTAGAGGCATCTATTGACTCTATAAAATCTGTCGAGCAATCTATACTTGATCGCGCAAAAAGGCTGGGGCTGCCGACTTGAATCTCACTGTTTTCCAGTATCCGAAGTCGAAGCACACAAGGTCTTTGACCCCAAAACTATTTAAACGCTATCAAACTTATAAGCGTTATCTACAACACGAATTCTCAAGGACTTGTGTTTATTGCCGACAGCCTGACAGCAGCGCACCAAACTTGAACTTTGGAGTTGACCATTATCGCCCTAAGGGCATACCAAAATTTGCCAGCTTAGAATGCGACTATCAGAATCTATACTACTGTTGCGGCAGTTGCAATTCTCGCAAAAATAATGACTGGCCAAAGAATGAAGCTAAGGGGCCTTACATCGTAAATCCGTGCGATTACATTATGAGCCAGCATCTAAGGTTCGAAGCTGCTAACGGCATGATGGCAACACGCACTAAATTTGGTGAGTATACCGAAGAACTTTTACAGCTCAATGATTCCATCCAAGTGGAATATCGAAAAACCACATTGCAAGCCTTAAAAATGGCGGTTAGTCATTTGGCATCCCTACAACATCAAAAAAAAGAAATATTGAAACTCTTCCAACAAAACAACATCACTGCTGACGTCTATAACGACGAGATCAAGGGCGTAGATGACGAAATAGGAACCATCGAGATTTTCATCCAAAACAATATCGGAACGAAACCACTGCTCCGTGTGCGGACTTTAAAATAGAACCGGCGACAATCTAAAATTCTTTCCCCAACCTATTGCCCCTAGCAATAAGGCTCATAACCACTGAGCTGAGATGGGCAGATTGAGGACGAGCGCACCTAACCGCGCAGAGATGCCCCCCGCCACAGCAAAGGCTCGGTGTGTTGATAACCGTAACGCGATCCGCTACCGGAAAAGTTTTGCCCCTTACTGAAAAGACTTTTCCGCCTGAAAGGAGCTCCCGGCGAGGATTTAGCCATAGCGCCCATTATGCGAGGCCATGGTTTACACTCGTTTCCCCAATCCTGCTAAAGAGCTTCTCCAATGGATCTGAAAAATGCTGCCGAATTTGATCGCGTCGTAACGCGTGTACTGTCGGCTCTGGCGGATGCTTTTCCGCGGCCTATTGATCTTCACTTTGATGATTTGGGTCTTGCTGATGGCCCGGCTCATGTCGAAACAAACGATGTTTATAATCGGCATGTTGAGACGGAACACATGCCTCAGCACGTTTTTGCTGCGCTGTGTGTCCGCTTTCTTGAGTCTGAAAAATATGTTTCTGGCACTGGTCATTCCTACTGGGCTACCGGTGTATTACTAACGGCTAAGGGGCTGGATCTTATTGGTGGTCCGCCCAGCTCTCTTCGCATTACGCATTGACTGATACAAATAGGGCCAGTGGCTGATTGGAAGCGTTGAAAGCAGCATACGCGTCTACGTTTCCTATCTGAGGCTTCGTATAGCGGCGTTTATGTTGAACAGGCCCACACACTAACGCCAAATGTGAGGGCCTTTTTGATTGGCCACGGCTACCACCACCCCATACACTGGACCACCAGCCCCCCGCCCCTGGTTTTACGCCGTGGGGGGCCGCTTACTCGAAAAGGAAAAGCCCCCATGCCATTACCCGTCACGCCTTACGTTGAACAGCGCCTACAGGATCTGCGGGCGCTTGCCCCGGACGTTGCCGCGTTGGCCGAGGACATCGCCGCCGTGCAGAAGCCCGAGTGCCTTAAGGAATCCTCGCAGAGCCAAACGGAAAAGCTGTTTAACCGCTTGGATGAGGTCGCCCGTCAGGAACCGAGCTGTGCGCTGCGCCTCGCTGCGTGGCTGTTTAGCCTGTCCCACCTAGGCGCGCTGACCAAAGCCCAAGCAGAGACCTTTGTTGATCAGGCGACGGCGCTGGGCGGACCAGAATCCGTGGTGCCTGCGGAATTGGCATGAACGGGCATGAACGGGCATGACCCGCTGGCCGCGCTGAACCTACCGTCAGCGGTGCGCGCCCGCGCGCTGAAACTGCTGGGCGCCATCGCCCAGGCGCGCACGGCGGCCGACTGCGCGCGCGCGGCGGACCGCGCCGAAGGCTTTGCCCTGGGGCTGGAAACGGTCCGGGCGCTGAACGCGGCGAGTCTCGAAGGGCTGTACCTGGCCTTTGAGCAGGCGGCCACGGTGCGCCTGGTGGTGCTGGAGCAATGATCGGCGAGGGCATTCAGGAAGAAGCATTGCGCGCCCTGATCCAAGAGAACACAGCAGAAAATAATGGGCCCCGAGCTTCCCCCCTCGAAGGCCTATTCAACTTATACCTGTTGTTAAAAAAGCCCGCCTAATGCTGCCGGCTCCCAATTCATGATCACCAGTTCCCCGCTGACCTCAGCCTTCCCCTGCCGCTGGTTCGACGTGCTGTACCGGATATCCACCGTCTCAAAATGAAAGCCCTCAAACACTCGTCGAATGTCCGGGTGATCGTTGATGCTCACCATCACCTTGCCCTTACACCGCCGCATGAAGTCGGCCATCCGCTCGTAGTTCTCAAACGGAAAGTCCACGCCGTAGCCAGCGGTCTGCCAATACGGCGGGTCCATGTAGTGGAAAGTATGCGGTCGGTCATAGCGCTCGGCACATTCCAGCCAGGGCAGATTTTCCACGTAGGTACCGGACAGCCGCTGCCAGGCGGCCGAGAGGTTTTCCTCGATCCGCAGCAGGTTGATGGCCGGGCCAGTGGTCGCGGTACCGAAGGTCTGCCCGGTGACCTTGCCTGCGAAGGCATGGTGCTGCAGGTAGAAAAATCGGGCGGCGCGCTGGATGTCGGTGAGGGTTTCGGGACGGGTCATCTTCTGCCACTCGAATACCTGACGCGAGCTGAGCGCCCATTTGAACTGGCGCACGAACTCTTCGAGGTGGTTCTGCACGACGCGATACAGCGTCACCAGGTCGCCATTGATGTCGTTGAGGACTTCAACGGGCGCCGCCTGGGGCCGCATGAAGTACAGCGCGGCACCGCCGGCAAAGACTTCAACGTAGCACTCGTGAGGTGGAAAAAGTGGAATGAGGCGGTCGGCCAGGCGGCGTTTGCCGCCCATCCAAGGAATGATGGGTGTGGACATAGATAGCAAGACCTTTACTGTATATATAAACAGGTGCTAGGCTCTCCGCGCTTTGTGCACGGAGCAAGAGCCTTGGCTGGACTTGCAGGGACAATCTGCAGGGATGGCGGCCAAGCTGGGTGTTGACGCACCCAGCTCGGTCGCTCTTTTTACTTTAGTGTTGAGGCTACGAAGCCGGAATGGCCCAGCAGTTCGTCACCTTGATCTCGCCTAATCGTCACGCCTCAACTACTGTATATAAAACCAGTATCTGTAAGGTATGACCGTGGATCCGTACGAAATCGAAGACACCAGCGACTGGCTTGGCTGCCCGACGCCGCTCGATACCTGCCGGCATCAGCTTCGAATGCTCGAGAACGAAGTTCAGGAACTGACTCTGCAGCTGCGCCAGGCGCGCGAGAAAATATTCAAGCTGGTCGAAATGCATGCCGAGGCGATCGGTGAGCGCGACAGGCTTCGCTCTCAATTGGCCACTGCCAAAGCTGAAGCGGCAGATGCGAACAGGCTCTCGACCGAGATCGAAAACCGGAGCAACTGGGAGTTGATGGCCAAAGACAAGCACATCAGCGAGCTCACCGCAAAGCTACGCGCCCTCACTTGCACAGATCAGCCCCTCGGGTTACCGGGCGACAGGTAAATCCGCCATCAACGCCCGTCCATAGACCTAACACGCAGCCAGGGCGATCAATCCTTGATCGCCGGTGCCGGTGATGGCAACAATTCTTTGAGCTCGCGCCAGTCCCTCGCTAGTTACTCAGCTTGGGCTGCAGGATCACCCGTGCCAGCATCACCAGAATGCCCAGAACGCCGTAGGCTGCAGGCGGCAGTACCGCCTGCAACTGAGGCAGCATCTGCTCAGCAATGCCCAGCGCTGCAATCGCACCGCCAGCCTGAACGCTGGACATCTTCAGACCATCTTTCCAATTACTAATCAGTTGCATATTTTGTTGCCTCGGGTGTTGGGAAAGGTTCAGGCCAGCGTCTTCAGCGTGACCTGGTATTACGCAAACATCAGTGCCACGGGGCTCACGGCACATCCTTGAAGAAAATGTGGCGCCCGAGCGTCAGCGTCTGCTTGGCGTCCTTGATCCACGTAGGTGGTTTGGGCATGGTGGTCGCGTAGTAATGGGTCGCCCCACCGGTCGGATCTGACACCTTGCCCGCCATCACCTGGTCGGCCGCGATCTGCGCCTGGGCAAACTCGCGGAAAGGAATTGGCTTGGCGCCACTCAGGTAAGCGAAATTCGGGTCGTTCCTGTTCCAGCAGCTGAACTGGTACGGCTTCTGGCACACACCGGCATAGCCCTCCCCCCACCACGATTTGGCCTTGCCATCGTTCACGCGGTTGCGAATGGTCCAGGCCACGGCGATCTGGCCGGCCAGGGATTCGCCACGGGCTTCACCCCACAGCGTGCGTGCAAGGATGTCGCGGTCTCTTTCTGTTGCAGTCATCACTTTTCTCCAGGCGAAAAAAAGCCCGCATTCGGCGGGCATGGCTCTTCTACGAAACGGCACTGCACAACGGACTTCCGTCCCTGTCTGGCGCTAGATCAGAGATTGGTAGTCATCTTGATGACGCTGTCCACGTTCCAGGTTTCTCCGGGCAGAGTGGTGTGCGTTACCCCGCCCATGGTGCTGACCGCGCTGCCGGCAACGCTGTAATAGTCCTTGTTGTAGAACGGCGCGTTGGCCACATAGAAACCGCAATCGGCATACCCCGGATGCTTCAAGATCTGAATGCTCGCAGAGATCCCGGTAGGCCCCCAAATCTGGGAATCAGGCAACCACCCCAAAGTGGCTACCTGGGGAAAGCCCGCGACAGATACATCCTCTTTGCCAACATAGGGCGAGCGCAGCGCGGTATTGGTAATCACCTCGCCCGTCGAGTCATCCAGCAGGCGCTTGATTGGCAGCATGGTGAGCATTGCGGCCTCCAGCACCAGCGATTGCGACCACACGACCTTTTGTGACATGTCGATCTTCGCGTGGCCACTTTCATGACTGAGCACCAAGCTCTGCGACCGCGTGGCCACCGCCGTTTGGGTGTTGCACTTGAACAGCGTCGAGCGCTGGACATACTGCAACTTCTTGCCGACGTAGGTCGCTACCGTGCCCATCGGGATTTCGACGCCATCGAGCAGCAATATCGCCGTGCTCTTGACCTCATCGCCGTGAAAGCCACCGATGTAGTCCGGCGCACCCTGCTCCTTGATCGCGCAAGTAATCTCGCCGCCATTGAGCAGCGCCTTGCCCGAACGCGAGCGGACGAACGAGATCGCCACCGGGTCCAAGTCGGCCTCGTAGGCGTGCTTCAACCGCCACAAATCCGCATTGCCATAGGCATCCGCCCCGGTAGGGTCAAACGGCTTGTACTCATAGCCCAGGGTGAACTCCAAGTACTTTTTCGAGGTGGCTTTGCTGCCTTTGATAAAAGTGCTGACCAGAGTCGCCCCGACCTTGACCACGACATCATCCGGCGCCAGCGTCGATACCACCGTCGCGCCTGGCTCGGATGCACGCGGAAAACCACAGAGCGACCCGAAGTCGTTAGCGCCGTTCCAGTAGAACATCGGCAGTTGATTGGGCAGGCCTCGAAACCGGTCAGGGCTAGGAGACTCGTAATACACCCCTCCCTTCACTGCCGTAGCCGGGGTGTCGCCGGTCGTTACCGTGGCCGATAGGTCAAGGTAGGCGACATTGAACCCGGTGCTGGTGAAAGAAAACGAGCCTGGGGCGATCTTGATGCGCCCCTGCCCACTGTTAGTGGGCAGAATCAAATAGTTGTCCCAGGCCAGCGTTCGGGTAGTCGGGTCAAAGGTGATATTGATCGGCGCCTGTTTCAGCCAGACTTCGCCCAGATACGTGTTCAGCGGCCTTCGATTGGCCAGCGCACCGCCATACCCGGCCCCATCATTGATAAACAGGTAGAGCTTGTTGTCATCGACGAATGCGCCCGAGGCGATGCTACCGCCAACACTCGAATAGCCGGCGGTGGTGACCTCGGCCACCAACTTCCCGCCGACCAGCTCGGCGCCCAGATCGACGTAAAGCGCCTGTCCTAGGGTGACCGACACATCTGTAAGACCCGCGATCACCAGCGTAGTGTTGCCCACACCCCGCGCAACACGAAGATCGCCAAACGACATGACGCACGCCGTTCCGCTGAGAAGGAACCGGCTAATGTCGCCAATCACCTGATAGGCCGCACGCACCGTGCGGTTCTTCAACGTTTGATCAATGGAATCAACGGAGGCTTCCTGCCGGGCCAGAGGGCCACCAAGCCCGGAGGTGCCGTTGATCAACAGATACACCTTCCGGTCCGTGACGAACGCACCAGAGGCCAACATCCCGGCCGTAAAACCACCGGTCGTGACTTGCGGAACCAGCTGACCGCTCTCATTGGGAGCACTGTCCAGATCCACATAGATCGCTTCACCGAACGGCACATTCTGGCCACTGACTGGGGCTACCTTTTTCGACGAAAAGGTCAAACCACCGGTGACCGTCAGTTCCGAAAAACTGATTGCATAGGTGCTTGGCGTACCCACGTTGCGCTGCAGCTTGGTGGCCCGGCCCACCACGTGCCAGCCGGCCCGGTCCAGGGTGTTCTGCAACGCGCCGGTCAAGGCCGCACGCGACACCACCCCATCGCCCACGGAGTGGTACTGGGGATACAGCGCCCCACCGACGATGCCGTTCAGGCAGGTGAACAGAATAATTTTGCTGTCTTCGATGTAGGACCCCGGCGGGTTAGCAATCGCCGTCAGCGGGAGCGATGACACGTGCACCAGGTACTCGCCGCCGACCAAGGGCTCGGCCAGATCCACATAAGCACATTTACCGTCCGGCACCACCAGGTCAGTCACAGCCTGAACGTTGGCTCGGGCCTTGCCGGTGCCGGTGAAGAGGTAGAGCCGGCCCCAGCTCACCGTGAAATCCAGACTCAAGGCACCCTTTTCGACCTTCGTCGTGCGCCCGGACAACTGGTAGTTACTCCGCCGGGCAATGTCCAGAATGGCGCTACTGGGATAACGCTTAATTTCAAGTGGCACGCCGCCGTTGTTCAAATACAGGATCAGCGATTGACTCCACTCAGGGCTGGGCACGCTGAAATAGTGACCGGATGCGGTGTTACTGATGCCCGCTGAGGTATTGGGGTAGATCCCCGACGACAGCTGGGCCGCATCCCTGGCGGCCTCCGCACGGTCGGCAGCGGAGACCGCCGCGTTCAAAACGTCGCCGGGGTCGGTGGTGACGATCCCTCGCAACAACGGCGCCACATAACCACCGCGGCTGATCGCAACGTCAATCTTTCGCTCTCTCGTATAGAAGAACACTCCCGCATTGGCATCGGCATACGCAGGATTCGCCAGCGGCACATACGTGTTCTCGTCACTGTACAAATTCGCCAGAGTCGAGGTGCCGCTGATGTATACGTTTATCGTTGCACCAGGCAGCAGAGCGCCGTCCTCAGCCCTGGCGGCGAAGAATTGAATAGGTTGCATATCGAGTCTCTGTCAGGTGTTGAAGGTAATTGCCGGGGCAAAGTTGAGCTGACTGCGGGTGCTGCTCCAGGTGTCGTAAGCCGCGGCGCAAAGGTAGTAGGTAGTGCCGGCGGTCAAGCCAGTGATCTGCGCCATTCGGGACATGCCTTGGTAGCCAACGGTCCCGGCGATGGCCGGATCAAAATCGGCGACCGTTGAGTACACAAACAGGTAGCCGGCAGCGTCTGCAGCGTCGCTAGCATCGCAACTCACATCAGCCGTGGTACCGCTCACGGTGGCCGCTGTCCCGTTCACGGCGGCCGGTGCGCTGTTGGAGACCAACAGCGAGGCCGACGGAGCGCCGCCAGCGGCGTTGCGCTCGATGATCTCGACGCGGTAGCTGCGAATCAGCGCACCATCGACCAGCGCATCGTCGCGTTGGTAGGTGAAGGCCGTGCTGGTGGTCGTCACCTGACGCAGCAACGCATTGCTGCCCGCGTTGTGGATCCGCACCAACCGATCCTCCGCACGAGCCCCCGCCGTCCAGCTGACGGTGAAATACGGCGTTTCGAATGAGCCAACTAATGCCAGGTTCTGCGCCGGCGCAGGGACCACCCGCGCGGGCGACAAGGTGACGCTGTACGCCGTGACGTCCGCCAGATCCTCCAACGCCCGACCGTACACGTTGAACGAGCGGAACTTGACCCACACCGTTCTACCGATCTGATCCCGGGCATAGCTGTATTTCCAGACCGCGTCGTCCAGGCGTACAAACGGTGCTCCGCTGGGATGACTGGCCACCGCCGAGCTCAGCCGCCCGCGTCGCAGGTAGCCCAACTGATAAGCCCCCACGCCGGTCAGCGTGGCATCGCGATAACTGAGCAGTTCTCCGTCCACCCAGCACAGGGTGGCGCCGCTATCCGCCTCGGCGGTAGTCGCGGCCGCCAGTTCGTCCGGAGCCGCCAGTTGCACGGACAGGGTATTGACCGTGTCCGGATCGTTGCCGTCCGCCAGGGCGGCTGAAAGCTGCCCCATACGTGCCCGACCATAGATGGTTTCAACCATCCGATAGCTGTCACCGTCGGCACTGATCCAGATCTCACAGCCACCCCAGTTGGGGCTCGCACCGGCCACGGCGCCCCACACTTGCAACTCACCGGCGAGCAACAGGCTTTCGGGTGGGTTGAACATGATCGGTGCCAGCACCGGACCGGGTGCGGCATTCTGATTGCTTTGAAAACCACTTTTGCTTTGCACCGGGTAATTGGGCGCGCTGCCGACACCCAACAACGCATCCTCGGCGACCACCGCCAACTTGCCCTCTTCGTCCTCCTCGACCGAGATCAAACGGACCAAGCGCTGCTGCAGGTTTAAGCCTGGTTCGGTGATGGTGACCAGATCCATCGGCTCCAGCAGCACATGCTGCCAGCCCAGGGAAAACTGGTATTCATTGCGCACGTACAGCTTGCGCTGCACCAGCAACTGCGCAGCATGCGCGCCGATCGCCACATCGCAGATCTCATAGGCCTTGATCGTCTCCATCGGTCGCGAGCCGAACTGCTCGATGGCCGCCTGATCGGTGCCGCGCACCACATCGGTGTTGTACTCGTGAGCGCGATCGAGGATCTCCAGCGAGACTTCGTTGTAGCTGTCCGCCTGGCTCTTGATCTTGAGTGAGACCGGAGGCTCGCCCTCCTCGGCCAGAAAATCATCATCGGTCAGATCTGCCACTGGCGTGACATCCGGGTACCAGGTCACGCCGTTGCCGGTCACGACCTGATCGCCATAGGGAATGACCTTGAGCTGACCGGCCGACCAGACCAACTCGCTGTTGGTCAGTTGCAGCCAGCGAGCGATCGCTTCACTGGCCGGTGACTGCTCATCGAGCACCGGGCTCAACAACAGGTTTTCAGCCAAACAGTAATTGCGATAATTGCTCAGGTCGGCCACCCACCATGGGTTGAATCCAATGCCGTCCAAAGGATCGAGCAGTAACCCTGGCAAGAATTCCCCGGGATTGGCGTCCGGCAACCCCGGCACTTGGTAGGGACCGTCCACCTCGAACGTGTGGTTCTGCACCCCGGCGCTATCGTTGAGCAGGTACCGACCGGCATACACATAGGCGGTGTCCGCGTAGGCGATGGCCTCGGCGGGATGCTTGGTTTGAAGAAAGCCCCACACCGGTTGGTCCCGGTCACCCCGGGCAAAGCTGAACCCCGCCTGAGCCAAGGCCGACTGAGTCACCCCGTTGATGACCGTTTCGGTAAACACTTCCTTGTCACGGAAAATGCGGTGAACCGCACCCAACGTCCCACGACCAATCGCGAGGATCAGCGCCGCGTAGTAGGTGTAGGTGGTGTCTTTTTGGGTCGCCCCGCCGCCGCCCTTGCCGCCCGATTTCTTCTTCGTGGTCTTCGCCACGGCTTCGAAGTCGGTGTAGTAAATCAGGTTGGGGCTGATGCGATTTCGGCCGGCAATCCAGGCGATCGGCTTGCCGCTGGCACTGCTCTGCACTTGCAGCGCATTGATGCGCGTGGCGCTGGTGGAAATGGTGCTACTGCTGCCCCCCATCGCTGACTCCATATAGGTTGAGTGTGTAATAACGCACCAGCTGGCTGGCCAGCCGTTCCTCGCGCATGTCTGCGTATTCCACGCCGATATCGCGGTAAGCATGGATGACCCGGTGTTCATCGATTACCACCGCGCCGTGGCTGTAGGTGCGGCCGAAACGCCACACCGCCATGTCGCCGTGTTGCGGTGTCTCCACCGGGTGGCCGTACCGGTCGAGCCAGTCCAGGTAGCGTTCCTCGCTGCGATGCAGGTGCCAGTCCTGGGCATAGGGTCCGGGGTCAATCAAGGGCATCAGTCCGACCGCGTTGTAGACCTCGATCAGCAGCCAGGCACAGTCGACACCAACACCCAGCAAGTGCTGACGGTGCTGGTACGGTGTGCGCAGCCAGCGTTCGGCCTCGGCCACCACGGCCGCCCGCTGTTGAGCTTCAAGCGCATTCATATGGACGTCTCCGCGACCGGGATGAAGGGCATGCCGCGATAACGCGCGCGGTTACCGAACTTGTTGGTGCAGGCATCCAGCGTGCGCGGGCAGCCCGGATAAATCAGGAACTGGTCGCCCGGGACGGGCACCGCGGGCACGCCGAGGATCATCGTGACCGCGCCGTCACCGGTCTGCCGGCGCACCGTGCGGGCCACACCGGCGTTCGCCCCGTTGACGAAGCGAATCACCCCCTGGTCGAACCAGCCCTGCTCCGCCATCACGTTGGAGTTGATCCGCAGGGCGGTATTGCTGCCGGCCTGGACGGTGCCGGCCGTCTGGAACAGCGCCCGATTCACCCCGCAATCGGCGCTGTATACCGTGCGCAAACACGACGGCTGATACACACCCCGAGGGACTTTGGTATCCAGCAACTCCATCGGCGACTTGACCGTCACGGTAGCCTGCTCACGATCGACGGGATCGACCTCGGCCACCCGGCCGATGAAGCGCGTCACCGTTCCAATCACCGGCTGGCCCCAGTCCGCCATGAAGGCCCGGGCCAGATTTAATGTCGCGCCATCGAAGCCGCCGCCGGCAATGAAGGGCAGCACCGACTCCCCCAACACCGTGTCGTTCAGGCCGGCGGTGAAGGTGACGTTCAGGGTATCCACCTCGATGCCGCGCACCGCACGCACCCCGGTGCGCTTGATCAGCGGGCCGCTGGCCGAGTAGTTCTGTCCGGCGTGGTAAATCTGCAGGCCGGCATCGGTGTAGCGCAGCACTTGGCCGCTGGCCAAGGCAATCGTGTACAGGTCGGCCATCACGAAGCTGCGCGCCGTGGCCAGGAACTGTTTCAACTCTGGGCTGGCATCGATCATGGTTTGATACTCGTAAAGGCGATGTTCTTCATTTCCCAAATCGTCCGGAACGGCTGGGTGCCATCCAACGAGTCGGCATCGAAAGCACAGCGGAAATAGAACGCGCCGCTCCACACCAGTGACGCCCCGTTGGGAGGTGGCACAGCAAAAGTGATGCGCCCCAGCTCGTCCACGTTGTAGCTCGAAACAGGTGCTCCACCGACCGTCAGCGCGTCAATGTTGACGACGCCATACACCGGCTCGACCCAACTGCCGATGGCACGGGAAAGCTGAAAGGTGACGGTGGTTCCGTCGCCGGTACCGAATCGCTGAAGTTTCACCAGGTGATCGGAGCGATCGAAATACAGGAACTCGCCGAACTGGCCTTTACGGCTGTTGAAGAAGTCCATCAGCCGCGTCCACTCATCCAGACCCGGCCGTTTGCGCACCGCGTTGTAGCTGATCTGGAACGACCACAAAGGCGCCGAGTAGTACGCGGTGGTGCGACGTCGGCCGCTGGCCGCCTTTTGCACCCCCGTGCTCCACTCCGGTGCCTTTTTCGACAGCAGTGTTTGCCCCGGCATGCGCGGCAACACACCGTCGATCACCTCACCCACGTCTGGATAACTGGCGATCCAGCGTGGTGGCCAGAACGGACCTAATGGCATGATTTCCCCCTATGCCTTGATGGCACCGTTGCGCCGCATTTTTTGCATTTCTTCGGCAAACACCCGGGCATTGCGCCGGATGTCTGCCGGCGTCATCCGGCCGCTGTAATCGTTGTAGTGGTAGGTGCCACCGCCACCCAGCTGCCCGTCGCCATTCGCCGCCTGGCGGATGACGTTGGCGTACTGCTTAGGCAGCACCATTTCCTGTTCGTGAAGTTGGGTCATCGGATTGGTACCCGCCGGAATGTCGTAGCCGCCTTCGGCCGACGCCACGTTTTTCACCATGCCAAACACGAAGGCGCCGGCCGCCGCAGCGGCAGCGACACCCAGCACGGGACCGATGATGGGAATTGCCGACATGGCCGCGAAAGCGCCGGCCATGGCCTGCCAGGCGCTGGCGATAATGTTCTTCATCGTGGCCGCGCCCCAGATCGCCACGGACATCGCCGCACCACCCGACTCCGCCGCAGTACGCACCCCGACGCCGGCCACGGTCGCTCCAGTCTTGGCGGTCTCCCCGAACATCCAGGCCATCACAGGGGCGGTGACCATGTTCTCGATGAACGCGCTACCGATGCTGCCAAATATCCCGTTGAGCAAACCTTGGGTGGACATAGTGCCGGTCAAAATGCCATTCAGGCCGCCAGTCCAACTTGAGCGAACACTGCCGACCATCCCGGTCCAGTTACTCTGAGACTCCATCGTTTGCTGACGGCCGATGACCGCCATGCTGTTGCGATGTGTTTGCTCGAGTGCAAGGATCTGTTGTTGCACCTGCTGCAGGGCCACCGGATTGCGATCAGGATCTTGCTCAAGCAATTTCTTGCGCTGCTCCAGGGCAGCCGCTTCGATTGCGTATCGCTGTTGCTCGAACTCGGCCTGCGATTGCAGCAGTTGCCCCTGAGTGATCAGGTTGGCTTGCAGATCCAGTTGGGCCATCTGCTCAGCGTGTGAGATGTCCGCAAGCCGCGCCTGTTGATCAGCCGCAAGCTGTTGCTGCTTCATATTGGTAATTTGCTGCTGCTTCTCGCGCTCAATCGCAACCACTTCAGAGGCCGCCTGGCGATACTCCTCACTGTCCTGCCCGTACAACTGGCGACTGCGATCCAGCACTTGCTGGGCGATCTGCAATCGGGCGTCCATGTTGTTGCGGTACATCTGAGCCTGCGCCTGCAGGTCCGCAAACGCTGAACCTTCGTCCTGCTTACGCAAATTGGTCAGGGCGCCCAAATAATTGCGCTGCACGCTCAACCGCTCGGCAGCACTGAGATCGGTGCGCTGCAGAACTGCCTGCCAATAGTCGACTTCTTTCTGCAGGGAGAACTGCTGGAACGTCCCCTGCTCAGCCTGCTGCTGGGTGTGCGCAACCTTCTGCGCGTCCAGAACTTCCGCCCACTGACTGACCCGCGACTTCGAAGCGCCCCCAGCTGTCGGCGTGTCCGGCTTGGCCGGAGGTGGTGGAGTGCTCCCCTTCTCCAGCTCTTTACGGTGCTCAATGGCAGCCGAATAAGCTGTTTCAAGTTTTGTTAGACGCATTACCTCCAGGCCGTAGGCCGTCGGGCGTTGCTGCGCCTGCTGCTGGGTAGAAAGACGTGTATCGCCCGTGGCTGCCATCTCGGCGACTTTACGTCGCTGCTCTTCGATTCGAGCCAAACGCGTCTTCATGCCGGCATCGACCTGATCGATCTTATTGGAGGTCAACTGCATGGCTTCCAAGAGCAACCGCTCTTCTTGCAAGGAGCCCTCCAACTGCGCTTTACCGCCGCCACCGCGCGCACCTTTGTTACCCAGGTTGTCCAGCATGGCCTCAAGACGCTTGACGTTCCCGGCCACCTCATCAACCGTCACGCCCGCGCCCGTCAACCCCTTCAACACACCGGTGAACCAACTCGCTGTCTCGGCCAAGGTTTTGTTCAGGCTGATAAACGCCGGCTCAAGAATGGTACCGAGGGTGACTTTGAGCTCGTTACTCTTGGTGTCCAGTTCGGCCTGACTGCCCGTCAACCCTTTGGATGCCTTGTCGGCATTACCCACCTGGGCTTCGGTCTCTTGGAGGATTCCGTTTATTTCGCCAAATCGTTTTTGAGCATCCGTTAATTTGTCGCGGGTGGTACCAATGGTTTTCGCGTATTCCTCCCACATTTTTGCAACGTTTTTCGTGACACCGGCATTGTCCACCAAGGCAGAGTTTTCATTCTTGAGGCCTTCGGTAGCACCGACTACGGCCTCAGACATGCTGAGGTTCGCCTGCCGGTTAAATGCAGCTGCATCTTTCAGACGGCTGATCACTGCCACCGCCTGATCAATGTTGTAACCACGACTCAGCAGGTTCTGCAGCGACTTTGCCGCATCACTTACGCTGATCAATCCGTCAGCCGAAAGCTTCTGGGCTTCCTCCATTGCGCGACCAATACCAACACCAGAATGGTTGGCCACAGCCTCCAGGCCGCGATAGGCCGACTGCTGTTCGAGCAGCGCCGCCTTGCTGTCACTGACAAAATCCTTGATCGCAACCGCCGAAAATACCGCAGCCATTGAAGCGCCCAAAGCCAACATGTCATCTTTGATTTTGGCTCCGACAAAACCAAAGGCATCATTGGCCGCCGAACCCAACCGACTGATTTGGGTCTGGCTGCCCACCATATCGGTGTTGATTGCCCTCAACTCGCGATTGAAGGTACCTCGCGCATCACGCATGTTGCGCTCGATGCTTTCTACCGCACGATCAAAACCCTGAGTACCAGCAGTAAACTGGTACGCGATGTTCCTATCCATACCGGCACCCAAAATGCAGACAATAAAAAACTCCGCCATGGCGGAGTTTGTTGGACCAGCTTTAAATCACTTACTGCAAACTGCCTGATAAACACCTTCAAAGGTTGATGGCGAATCGGCTTTAAAACGAACACTGCTCCCGGTGCTGAAGAATTTTTCAAACCCTGCGTAACCGCCATAACCATTTTTAGAATTCACTTCACCGCAGATAATCGTGGCGCCGTTTTCCAGTTTATGCGGTTCAAGTTTCTGAAACTTCGCAGCATCAGGATCCTTCAAGCGTGCACGCACCAACTCGCGCGCTTTCTCCTTAAGCAAATACACTTCCGCGGTCTCGGCCTGGGCCGCTCCAGCTGCTAGCAACAACAAAAACAAAACTCCATTACGCATGGGTAGCCTCCCTGTTAAACGTCGGAGAAGGCTACCGATAGCTGCTATCAGGGTCCAGTTTCTAACTCAATGGACAAAACGCATCCAAAGCACCGCGCAAGTGCTCTGGCAGTTCGCTACGCATATCCGCGGCGAGTGCCGCCATGTTGGTAGCCAAGTCTGGGGCACCGGTGACCGACTGAGTCGGCTTGTACCCCAGGTACCCTGCCACCAGCACATGAACGGGCGGATGGTGATTCCAGTAGTCCGTCATGTGGCCCACCATGACCATGTCCCAATCACGCCGAAGCGTGACCGGACTCTGGCCTGTGCAGGCGATCAGGTGTGCGTAGAGCTGGCCCCAGTCGAGGGGGCCAGAGCTTCCCCCGACTCGTTCACGGGTTGCGCCTCCATCCCTGAGGCGCTCATGACCGCGTCCAAGGCGGCACGCATATTCTTCAGGTCCAGAAGGCTCGCCACTTCAGAACGATCCATGTCCGGGTAGTTGCGGCGTAAGGCGGCATGCGTGGCGTCAATGACGGTGGCGATGCTGTCCTTGTCCATTCGACCGGACATGACGTTATTGATGCGATCGAGCAACTGTTCCAGATCCCCCAGCGCCATGGGCGGTATCACCAGTGTTTTGCCCGGAAACGGGAACTCAACACCAGGTACGTTGACGGGCGTCATTCGCTGGCACTCCAGTAAACGACTTCACCGAACTCATCGGCGTAACCGGTGAATTCGAAGTCGGGGATGGTGTAGTCATCCTGCTTGGTCGCAATCCCCAGCTTGTTGCTGACGAAGTTCGGAACCCGGACATAAATCGATTTGCCCTTGTACTTCAGGTACAGCTCGCCCTGAAACACTGGCATATCGCCCATCGGCAGGTTACGCACGGACAGACTTTTGCCGGTGGCCACCGAGTAGCGATAGTCGATAAACACCGGGGTATTGGCGTCCGCCACCGCAAAGCCGTACTCACCGGTCGTGGCGTTGTAGGTGTACTGGCCTGAGACTGGCGCAGTCAGGACGCGTTGAAAAGCCACCGCCCCACCACCGCGTACACCTAAGTCACCGGCCAACAAACCATCCGCTGGTGGATCGACAATGATTTTGCCCCCTACGGGAATCGGCGTCGGTGTGGTTGCGTGATGCACCAACACTTGACCGGGCTGCAACTGCTGGCCAAACACCAGGGCATTCCATTGCGAAAGGCTGATCTGCGCCGCCTTGGCCTTGCCGGACAGCTTGCCCTGACCACGCGCCGCATCGACCGCGAACTGTTCGCCGCCGAACAACTCTTTCGAATCGAAGGACAGGTCAATCGACGCTTCTTGCATGATGCCCAGCAGGATAGGGGTTGGTGCTGCCAACGCATTGCCATAGGCGTCCATCAGCGGGGTGGCATAAAACAGCCCGCTACCGAATGCAATTTGCATGAGAGGTATTCCTCAATAAATAGTGGGTCCCGACAACAAGTCGCCGGTGTTGCACAGATAGGTGAAGCGGTAGCGCACCATGCAGTTGCCCGCGGTGTTGTCGCCGTCGTCCTCGATCCAATCGATGTAGAAACGTTGAATGCGGTCAGCCTCGGGAAAGGCGTCCTCCTCCATCAGGACCGCGTGCACAGCAACCTTGACCAGATCCGCGACCTGGTCCCAGGCATCGCCCGTGGTGGTGTCCTCGCGAGCGAGGATTTCCACCGACAGCTCAAACTGGTTGCGGTCTACCGACTGGCTTTCGCGTTCGGTGGTTTCCAGGTTCGGACGAATCACAATGGCCGGCGACATGTCCCGGGTGATCGCTTCCGTACGACTGCGAAACACTCGGTCGCTGGCCAACGTACCGGCGCCAAGAATCAGCACCTTCGCCCGGTCGACGATGCGCTCTTGAATGGAAGGCATAGGGTTAGACCTTGGTGAGTGAAGCGAGACTGAATGCCCCGTCATCGATCATCAGCCGGTCGCGCACCCTGTAAGACACGCCACCCACACTGATTAACTTGCCGTTGACAATGCCCAGGCGCTCAGCCTCGGCGGTGATGATCAGGATTTCGTAGTAGGTCGACTGACTGTTGATACCGGCCATGGCGCGGATCTCATCCGGCATGTCCCGCACCGCCAGGAAGGGCTGGCCGTCGACTAGGCCACCCACATTGAAATCCTCGAGGAAGGCCGAAAGGTCCTCCTCAAACATCGCCTTCAGCCTTGGCCGGACCGGCTTTTTTGGTCGACTCGGCGGGGGAAACTTCGCTCAGCTGGTTACGGAAACGCTCCGCAACGTCGGCCGGCAACTCGATCGTCCCACCGACTTCGACCAACTCATTGTTGGGCTTACGGAATGAACCGCTGAGCACCCGGTAGGATTTATTCGCCATTGCCGCCCCCTGCATCCTTTTCGACCTTGGTGACCTTCTGAGCCAGCGCCTTGTCCGGCTCACCGGGGATAACTATCACCTCCCCCTTCTTGAACTGGACCGGGCTGATGATCTCGTAACGGCCTTTCTTGAGCTCCTGCAGGCAGTGCGCTCGCGCACTGGCCTGAGCAGCCGTCAGGATCAGTTCGCCACCGAACAAGGTGATGTTCTGATCGACTGTGTATTTCGGCATCGTGATGTCCTCGAATGAGGTGCAAGCCCGAAGGCTTACACCAGTTGGTTCAGGACGGCGTACTGCCAGCGCCCGAAACCGACGTTGCGCCAGGTGTCGACGCCGTATTGGTGCGCGTCGTTGTCGAACTCGTACTCCGAGCCTTCGGCCTTGGCCTTCATCACCACGTCAGTTTCCTGCTGACGAATGAACGACTTCAGGCGCCCATCGGTGCGGAAGGTCACGAACTTGTCGGTCCAGGCATTCAAGCGGACGTTACCAATCACCCGCACGTTGACGTTGTCCGGCATGACGATCTCGCTGATGTTGGTACCGCGCGGTACGGTCAGCGCCGACTGGGCCACGCTCAGCAAACCGAAAGGCACCATCACCAGGAACTCGCGGGCCAGTTCGTTGATTGGCTCGCCCTGATCGTCCTTGAGGCTGGTCAGCTGGGTGACCGACTTGGCCACGGCCTGCTGAAACTCTTCAGGGCTCGGGCGCGAGGGGGTGCCGTGCAGCGTGGCCGCCAACTCGCTGATGTCCGTGGTGATCTTGTTCGACTGCGGGCCGCTGTTGCCCTCTTCGTGGTCGGTATCGAAGAAGTACTGGCCGTCGTAGCAGATCTGGCTTTCGCCGTTCAGCACCAGGGCCGACAGCAAACGAGCCCAGTGCGAGTTGGTACGATCGGCCAGCTCACCGAGACGAATGCGCAGCTGCCCGGTTTTGTCGCGGCGCAGCTCCTTGACCAGGACCTCGATCGTCGCTTCGTAGTGCAGGTTTTCAATTTCGAGGTCAGCGCTCACAAAGCCCTTGGCGTGGCGACCGCCGATCCACTCACGCAGCGTCGGTACCGCGCCGATCCACGGATAAGTTTCCTTGGCCTGGTCGGAGTCAAAGAGGTTGGAGATCAGATCGATCCAGGTCGCCCCGGCGTTTTGTTCGAGCAGCTCGTAAAACGTGCCAATGACGGCACGGCTGGAAAGTACTTCAGCACCCATGGGTGTATCTCCTGATGAAAGACTTGGTGAGCCGGCGTGTTACGCGACCGGGACGGCCTGCGCGGCGAACTTGACGATGCCCGCGCCACCGCTGACAAAGCGGTGCACATGGCCGATCCGGCTATTACCCGCAGCAGTGAGGACAAAGGTGCCGCTGTCACTGGCGTACACGGCCTTGCCGATGTCGGTGATGGCCAGGGCCGCGACCGGCAGTTGCACCTTGCCCGCTTCACGCAAGCGAACACGCGCCGCGCCAGCAGCCCCGGTGCGGTTGTCTACGCCGCGGTCAGCGAAGCCGACGAACAGGTCTGCAGCGGTCAGCGGACGCGCCAGGCCATTCGCCGAATTGATGCCGACGGCCGAGCCTTCGAAGATCTGCACGCCGGCAGCGACAGGCAGATCATTGATGTCGCCCGTCTCGTAAGCGCGGGGAGTGTCGAGAGTAAGAGGCATGAGGATCTCCAAAGCCTAAAGGGTGGTGGGTGTGGTCCGGGTTACTTCTTCAGGACTTTGATCAGGCCCTTGTCTTCGGCTTTGCGGTACGCGTGGTACGCACCGAAGTCGCCGAACTCAGCCCGCAATTCCTTGTTGCCGTCCCAGGTCGCCTTGGCCCGCTCCTCGAGCGGCGCCTCGGGATCTTCCTGATCAGACGCGGCCGCCGGGGTGTCCGGTGCGGCTGCGGCAGGGACTGGCTTGGTCGCCGTGCTGCGGATATCCGCCAGCGCGGCAGTGCGCTTGGACTTTTCGGCGGTGATCACCTGGCTGGCTGCTTCAGCACCAGAGGTCTTGCCGTCGAACTTCAGGGAGGCGATCAACTCTTCATGACCGGGAAGCCCGGCAGCCTCGACCGCCTGAATACGTTCACACTCAGCTTTCGCACCGGCGGCGTGAGCGGAATGCTCCAGCGTCGCCAGCAACTCGGCGTGGTTGGCCGCCAGGTAAGCGCGATCGATGGTTGGCTTATCGGCAGCGGTCGTACTTGGCTGGGTTGCGGTGGTTGTAGTCATAGAACGATCTCCGGAGTTGCTGCCGTTGAGTTCGGCAATCAAAGATTCAAGGGTGGATTCACGGTCGGCCATGCCCAGGGCAACAGCGTCTGAGCCGATCCGCATGTCGCCCTGACCGAAGTCGGAAAGGACGGTATCGACGTCAACACCGCGATAGTTCGCGACGTCCTCGACGAAAATGGTGGTCAAGCGATCGACATGGTTCTGGGCCAGCGCACGGCCCTGCTCTGTCGCAAAGTCGGGACGCTTGTTTGGGCTCTGGCTGCTGACGATCTCGACGCTGCCGTCATCCTTGTTCGTGCGCACCGAGAGCACCGTGCCGATGGAGCCGACCGCGCCGGTGCGACTCATGACGATTTCGTGGGCTGCCGCCGCCATCCAGTAACCCGCGCTGGCGGCATTGCCCGACACGTAGGCGACCACCCGTTTCGGGGATGCCCGGATCATCTGGGCGAACTCGGCGATGCCGCTGGCCTGGCCGCCGGGCGTGTCCATCACCAGGATGATGCTGTCGGTGCGCGGGTCATCCACCGCAGCGGTGAACTCCTTCGCCAACACGTCAAGCGAAGTCGCGCCGGACATGGCGGTGAACAGGTTCGCGTAACGAAACACCGGCCCGGTGACCGGGACCAGCGCCACACTGCCGCGCTGGGTCACGTTGCGGGTGTTCTGCAGCGGCCGCCCCTGCCTGGCCTCTACAGCCTCGGGGCCATCGTTTTCACGACGGGCGATCGCCGCGATGGTGTGCAGCATGTCCGGGGTGATCGCCCAGGGCTCGCGCGACACCAGGTCGAACGCCGTCACCCGATGCGCCGGTGGAGCGTCGGTTGGTTTATCGGTCATGGTCAGGTCCGTTCGGGTAAGTCGGGGTTTTGCGGCAACTGGTCTTCAGGTTGAGAGGCCGGCGTGGCAGATAGGCCGTCTTCCATTCGACGTTTCACTTCCAGCGCGCGCTGTTCGTGGTTTTCTTCCCAGTCGCTGCCGTCGTAGAGCATTGATTCCTTAGCCAGCGTGCTGACGCCAAGATCGACACGCGCCTTGGCCGCGTTGATGTCCTTGAGCGGATCCACGGTGCCCGGACCATCGCCGACCCAAATCGAACCGCAGTAGGCATACCGCAGCAACGGATGGTCGAAAAAGCCGGGAGCATCGATGTCGCCCTGAGCAACAGCCTCTTCCAGCCAGTGCTCGTACACCGGCTGACAGAAATCGTTACCCAGGAAGTCGCGACAGCCACGGATGAACTGCCAGGCCTCCATCACAGCGGCGCGCGCGGCGGTGTAACTGGCCGTGAAGTGCTTGATCAGCACTTCATAGGGCAGCTCCAACGCCATGCCGATCTGGCGCAACATCGCCAATACAAACGGATCGAACGCCAGGTTCGGACGCCCGGGCGCGGCTGAATCTATCGATGCGCCTTGATCCAGCTCGGCGACAATGCCGCCGCTGAGTGTTCCGTCCCAACCACCGGCCGCACGATCTGCAGGACGATCACCGCCAACCGGCGTGTTGCCGGTCGCAGCGGAGGCCAACGGGCTGAGATCCCCGCCAGGCCCGGGCTTGATGAACACCGCGAAGAACGCCGACACCACAGCGGCTTCCAGCTCTGCATCGGTGTAGCGATCAAGTTGCTTGAGCTTCTCGATCACCGGTGCCAGGTACGGTACTCCGCGAGGCTGACCGACACGTTTGCGCCGATACAAATGCAGCAGCGCCCGACCACCCCGCTCATTGAAGAAGGGTCGCTCATCCCACTTCCGCTCTCTCACACCCAGTGCACCCGGGTGGCTGCGTAGAATGTGAGCCTTGATCGGCTCCCCATCGGCATCACGTTCGATGCCAGCGGTCAGCGTTTCGGTATCGGCCTTGTTGTCTGGGTTACACACCCGATCGCCTTCGATCAGCTGGATGCAGGCCGAGTAGTGCTGACCCGGGCGTTCTTTGTGGGTCAACAACGGAAAGACATCACCGCTGCTCAACACCGAACGCCACGCCAGATCCTGCAAGCCGTAAAAGTTCTGTTCGCGGGTGATGTCGCACGCCGTGGTTTCGGCCCATGACTTGAACAGCGACTCGGTGTTGCGCTGCCAATCACGCGCGGTGTCCTCATCCCAACCGAGGATCTGACGGTTAACCACAGACTTCAGCGCCAGTCCGGTACCGACCGTTTTGGTCACCACCGTGTTGATCGCGCCACCACCGATGGGGTTATTGCGCTCCAGGTCGCGGCATCGTTCCCGAAGAGTCGGCAGATCCGGCAGCAGATCTGCAGCTGCACTTCCGGCCGATGGATTCCAGGCACTAAGGGAGCGCTTGCGTTTTGAGGCGCCGCTGTAACCCCCCATTGCCGTCATCGTCATACGCGCCTGCATACGCTTGGCGCCGCTCTCGGGGCTAAACCAACTGATTGCCCGATCCAGCAACGTGGGCTCGGGAGCCTTGAGCGAACGACTCATAACGGCGTGATCCCGCGCAAGACAATGCCGCGAGGGCGACCGCTGGCCAGTCGATCCACCTGGAGCTGCCAGTAATCGATCATCTTGGTGATCTCTGCCGCGTCGGCGTAGTTCAGCTGACGGGTGCCGATGCGGTAGCTCTGCTTCTGGCTGACCTTCATGCTTGCGTCGAGCCAGGCTTGAAGCTGGCTTTGCGCCTGTTCCAGGGTGATGGCCATAGATTAATTCCTGCGTTGAGAGAGCACGCGCATAGCAGTGCGGCGCCCAGAAACAACTCTCCCGCCAGAAGGCGGGAGCTCGTTGGGTTCAGCGGATGGTTTCGGTACCGGGTTTTCCGGCGCCGGTGCGGGATCTGAATCCGGCTCGATGTCCGACTCCGGTGGTGGCGAATCAAACAAACCGCCTTGGCGGATCTGAGCATCCAGCGCCGCCCAGTCGTGTTCATTGAGCAGGTGCGTTTTCAGCGAACGGGCCGCATGCAGAGCGTAGGTTTCGCAGTCCGTGGCTTCGTTCGGCTCGCCCGCCTTTTTCTGCCAGACCTTGCGGTAGTGGTGCCGCCGGCTGGGGGCTTTCACTTCGGCGGTGATCTGCCGGAAGTAGTCGGGACGCACCGTCTTGTAGAAGTGCATCCGACCTGGACCGTCTCCAGTCAGCGGCAGTCGCCCCTCAATCCACAGATCCTTGGCCCGGGACGTACCGACGATGTAAGGGCGCAGGCCGTACTTCGAGGCCTTTTGCTCTTTGTCGGTGTCCACCCCCTGACGAGGCGCACTGAAGATTTCTTTTCGCTCATCATCCCGGCTGTTGCCTCGCTCGCTGGCCCCCTTGATTGCCATAACGCCGCGTTGCTGATGCTTACGGCAAAACGCATAGGCTGCATCTTGGGTAACGGTGCCGTCCGAGGTGTCCAGCGAGACTGCCAGGACTTTCAGCTTGGCACCGCAGGCATGGGTGATCGGCGAGAACAACAGCTTTTCCAGATCCAACCAAACACCCTGCCCTGGCAGCACCACCTCGCCGTAAATCTCACCCCAGTAGAGCAACCATGACTCCTCGCCACGGCCCCAGGCGCGAAGAACGACCGCCAGGCGATCGTGCTGCACGTCGACACCTGCGGTGATCACCAGCCCACCCATGGGCACGAACATTTCCGGGTAATCCTCGGCCCGCTCCGCCAGCTTGTCGGCTTCGGGCAGATCCGATTTGTACTCGTAGGCGCGACCCTGTTTCTGGTTGACGAACTTGATCAGCAGCGACAGATTGCCCATGGCGGCCTGGTGCTCGGCGTTGAGCTGCTCGCGCACGATGTTCGCCAGGCTGGTACCAGGCAGGCACGCATAGAGTTCGTTCAGTTCGATGAACCCTGCACGCCCGGCAAAGGGTTTCGTTGCCACCCAACCGCAAAATGGATCACCCGCCTCGACGGCGCTGAACACCGTGTTGCGGATGTTCTCTTTGCGCTGGTAGTCGTCCCAGATTTCTCCGCAATGTGGGCAGGCGTAGCCGGCTGTGTCGGGATCTGCACGGCCATAGATTTCGTGCGGCTCGACCCCTTCATTGATGTCCAGGTATTTGATATGGGCGAAGTCCAGCACATGAGCCTGGCCGCAGGTATGACAGACAATCGGCAGCACTCGGCAATCGGTCTGTGCCAGGCGCGCCTCGGTCTTGCTCGCGCCTTTGATCGCTGGGGTTCCACCGACCAGCATTTTCGAACCCGGGTAGCGTTTCCCACGTTCTTCCAGCAGGGCGATCGCATCGCCCTGCCCCTTCACGTCATCACTGGTATCGTCCGGCTCTTCGACCACCGACAGTCCCACGGATGAGGTCGACTTCACGTTGCCGGGGGAATTCGAGGCCACCAATTTGAGAAAGCCGCCCGGGAAGCTCTTATGATCCCAGCGGTTGCCGGAGGACCGACTGGTGTCGACCGGCATCAACCGATTGACCTCGCTGTTCGCCATCACGCCGTGCTTTAGCTTCTCATCGTGGAAGTTCTTCCCGTCCTTTTCCTTGGCAAACAGGATCATGATCGGCCGGGGCAGGAATTGGACAAACTTGAACAGGTACCCGATCAGGAACCAGGTCCAGCCGATCTGCGCGGCTTTCATCAGGTCCACTTCGCTGACGCGCGGATCATCCAGTGCCGCGGCCACGCCGAGGAAGTACGGCGTGTAGTGGAAGTCGTACAGGCCGTGCAGCACACCGCTTTCGGCGGGCAAGTAAAACTCCGTGCTCAAGTACTCCGCCGTGGGCACATCACGCGGCGGGTTGAATTTCCCCGCTGCTGCCAACAAGCTCTGCGCCAAGTTTTCGCGCGTAGCCTGCAATTCGCTCGGTTGTAGGTCCAGCAACTTTGGCCACCACAGATCGATCAACCGTGAGTTTCTGCACGTTCTCGATTTCCTGAATTAATCGTTCAACGCCGCCCAGGTATTCCCGGTTGGCAAAGGCTGACCAGTCGGACAGCACTCGCTCCGCTTCCATGCTGGGGATCAGCGACCGCAATTTCTCGTGATACAGCAGACGCCCGTTCGCCGCCTTGACCCGCCCTTCGTCAATCCGCACGGCGTTGAGTTCTTCCAACTGGCTGCCTCCGCGCCCCGCCGCCTTGTTGCGCAGGTCGCGGATGTACGCTGTCCGGATCTCGTCCAGGCTGGCGGCCTGCCAGTCACTGATGCCCAACCCCTTCAACACATCGCGGGCATTGCGCTCACTCATGTCCAGGTGATCGGCTATCTCGCGCTGTGTTGGCATGGTCATCTCCTAGGACTGGACAGGAAGCGGAACCCCCTATGTCGGGTTGAATCTGCAAAAAGATCGGGGTTCGAATTACCCCATTCCCCCAGATCGCCGGAAGGACCCATTAAAAAAGGGGATGAGGCCTCGATCCGAGCCTGAATCGCCTCAAAACCGCACGGAAACGCCGAAAATCGGCGACGGCCTCAGTCGCGAGCCATCTCGCGGGCCAATGCCCGGCGGAACAGTGGTTCGAACTCGACAGCGGCAACGCGGTTGGCCACACCGTAGAAGTCGAATCGCCGACGATAGGTCGGACGCTTAACGAAGATCAGGATGGGCCGCGCGCCGTTGCCGACACGCTGCCAGATACCCAATGGGCCAGTGCCATTGCCTGGGCGACCAGCGAAGTAGTCAGGGGCATTGCGATTGCGGCGTTTACTGCGAGCCGTGCGGTTAGCCATGAAGCCCGATACACGTTCGGCAGCACCGAGGGCGGAGAGTATCTGGACGATCTGCCCACGACTGATGTTGCCGTTGCCATCCATTCGAGCGCGCCTGCCCGGTACCGCGTACATATCAGCAGGCATCAGGCCATAGTGGATCAGCGCTTTCTCGAATCGCTTGTGCGGACGATTTCCGCCGTCCATATGCACCGGCAAATACTTCGATGCCGCAACACCCGAACTGGCCTCATCCTTGACCCACACACGGGCGAGCAACCGGGTGGGTGTGGCACTTCGCTTGTAAATCGAGTTCAACGTCCAGCGGGTAGGACGATCAAACACACGGGCAATCTCTTCTTTCTCTGCGATCTGCACCCGTTCGGCGGTGAAGGTCAGCGCCTTGGCCGCAGCAATTGGCACCTTGTTGCGGCTGATCCCTCGAAGGCCTTTCACGATCTTGTCGATGTTGTCGCGCATCTCAAGGCGCATCATTGCCCTGGTTCGCCGCCAGTGGTTGACGACTCGCTGACGCCAAGACGCTTGGCTGCCCAGCGCTCGTACAACCCAATGGCGACATCGGCGCCGGCCATCGCGGTCAGGCAACCCAAGCTACCCGCCGCCCAGATCGACATGCCTGCAGCGATCATCAACATCATCGCCGAAACCCCGCAGGCAATGCAGGCACCCGACCGCAGTGCCAGGCGTCGCAATAACACCCAGCCCCGCGCCCCATCCTTGTCCGCCCGCCACATCTCGCCCGATACGCCACCGACCAGGGCCAGGACGATCACTAACCAGATTGGCATTTCTGCCAGCGCTTGCTGCTCGTTCGTCATCGCCCTACTCCATAAACGCAAAAACCCGGCACAAGGGCCGGGTTTGGTGTGTGGTGCCTGCCGCTCTCTGCGGTCGCACCTATCGAAGATGGGTACTTTTTACAGGTGGATTCTCATGGCAGCAACCCTACTTTAATGCCACCAGGTGAATAAGTAGGTAACGCAGGGTGAACGTCTAGCGAATGTCGGTGAATACATCACCTCGGCTATCGCTTCTGTTGCCCTGTCCTACCTGTCCCACTATTCAAAATCGAAGTGGGACAGCTACAGGCGCCTAAATTCGGGGCTCTGGCCTACTGTCCTACCTTATTTAACTTTTCCTTGTGTATAGAGAGAAAGCTAAAAGCACGCGTGCGCGCCATGGGCGCGACTACGTGCCCGCTATGCTTACGTTGTGCATGGTGAGGGCAAAGGTTGGACAGTAGGACAGCCCAGCAACGGTGCGGCCTGCACTTGTCCGACTACCTCAAACGGCAGTCGGACAAGGCCGGACAGTAGGACAACAACAAGCGGAGTGACGCCAGGGGTCATGCAGCCGTCCCCATCAGCAAGCCATCGATGCTCACATGGGCATCATGCAGCCGGCGGTAGTAGGTCGGCGCACTGCATCCGCAGTGCAACATCTTCTGTGAGAGAAAGCTTTCGTGGTTGCAGTAGTGTTCCATCACCACCAAGGCAAGTTCTGGCGCCAGGTGCTTGTTGACGATCAGTTCAATATCCGCCGATTCGTCCAACAGCACCCGACTACCCCGAGTGCCACGTATCAGCTCGCCCTTGCACTCCATCAACATGGCGATCATGTTGCCTCCGCTCGCACCACCATAAGTTTCAGGAATTGGCGAATGCAGATCCTGCGCCCAGAGCTTAAGCATTTCATCGATTCGCTTAATCAAAGCAAGGCTCCTCTACCACCGCCTGCTGCAATGCAGCCGCACGTGCCCACGTTGCAGGCTTCTGATAGGCCCACTGTCGGACACCGCTTTTTGCCAACGCCGGCATACGTTTCTTCCGCCAGCCCAGCCGGTGCATGATCGCGCCGACTCGCATCTGCTCAGGCTTACCCCAATGCCCGAAATCGAGCTTGAGCGCCTGGGTCAGAATCTCATTGCCGGTAGCGGTCTCGCCGATCTGCGATTCTTCCAACCAGGTCAGGATTGGCCCTTCCCACTCGTCCACCACAAAGCGCTCGTCCTGTGCCTCGGCGAACATCCATGACTCGTCCTTCGTCACCCACCAGATATCGCCAGCCTCGAAGCAGAACACCGCCTCAGCCCACAACTGCTCGCGGATCTCACGCAGCTGCTCCAAGTCGACCTTGTTGCAGAACACCGGCCAGTAACGGCGGTTACCCGTGGCGTCCTTCAGGTATTCCTCTTGGTTGGTGGTACCCACGAACACACACTGGCGTGGCACATCGTTTGTTCTGCGGCCGTAGCTCTCGCGATAGGTGTCGGTGGACGCTGAGAAGAACTGCTTGGCCTTGGTGCTCTCAGCCTTGTTGAAACTGTCCAACTCCCCCAGCTCAACAATCCACTTGCCGCGAATCGCCTGAAAACTGTCCTTGTCGCCGAGGGCAAACGGCGTGTCCATAAACCACTCGCCGCCGAGAATACCCATGGCCGTGGACTTACCTTCACCCTGCCCACCTTCGAGGATCATCACCGAGTCAGCCTTACAGCCCGGGCGCATCACCCGAGCCACAGCCGAGATCGGCCAGCGCTTACCGACTTTGGCAGAATACTCACTGGCCTGGACGCCCAGCACATCGGTCAACCAGCTTTCCAGCCTAGGCACGCGGTCCCACTCAAGCTTCTCCAGATACTCGCGCACCGGGTGAAAAGAATGGTCATGGGCAACCACACTGACCGCTTCGATCACATGGGACGCTTTGACCCGCAGGTTGTATTGCTGCGCGAGCCACTTCATCACCCGCATGTCATCGATGTCGGCCCAATCGCCGGCACCGCCACCAAAAGGTGCGGACCGCAGTTTGACGATTTTGGAACTGAACACGCTATAACCGATGACGCCGACCCAACGTTCGTCATTGCCCAGGATCAGTTCGACATTCTGCATGTGCGCAATCAGGGAGCCGTTTTCGGTACGGGCCAGTTGATCCTTCCAACCACCAGCTGCAGGAGGTTTGACCACCGCCAACACCTGGCGGCGGACAGCCTCCAATCCTTCGGCAATATGCAAGTCGTTGAAGTCGGTCCACTTGATCTCACGCTCGCCCGAGAAGACGGGCCCGACCACCTGGCCACCGACGATTAACGCCGCGTTGTTGGCCTTTTCTTCACCTGGGTTCCAAGGCTCGCCATTGGGGCGTTTGCTTTTCCAATCATCGTCCCGGCAGAGGATCAACGGGCAACTGGGGAAACGCTCGCGCATGGCCTTGGAGACCGGAAGTAAGTTGCCCGCATCAAAGGCGATAGCCACTGTCAACGATGTCGCCATGTGCAGGCTAGCGCCCGTGGCGTAGCCCTCACATACCAGCACCGGCTCCCCCGGTTCAGGGTGCGGGCCAATCAGATGGAAAGCGCCCTCTTTCGACATGCCGTAGGGCCAGTAGGCCTTGTCGCGCCCTGTATCCTCTTGGACTGCCGGGAAGATCACCTGCAAACCGACGATCTGATCCCGCACGTTGCACATAGGTACTAAAAATGCGCCGGTACGAGGCGCATAGCGGACCTTGAAGCCGACAATTTGCTTTCGATCCAGATAGGCGCTCTTACCCTTCTCAGGCATACGCTTGAACAGACCAGCAGCCCGGTTGGCCGCACGCCGTGCAGCGTTGGCCGCGATCTCGGAAGCCTTGCGCTTTGCCTCTTCCTGACGAGCGCGCATAACTTCGCGCTCTTCGGGGCTCATACGCCCGGCCTTGACCTTAATTTTCTGGGTCTCGCCGGAACGCCAGTCACCGAAGCTGCCGAAGATCAGTGTTTCGTTTTTTTCGGTTCGATGCTCATGGACCACATACCATCCGTTCTTTTCCTTGCCTTTGTCCTGGGACGTTTTGCAGCGAGTCAGTTTGCCGAATACCAGTGGTTGTTCCGGTTCGAGTCCGTAGTCCGCGAATTGCCCCAATACCTCATCGAGCATGACGGACCTCCCGCGATTCAACAACGGACTGGCAAATAACACAAAGATCGCAACCCAACAGGGCAAGTCGGCGAGCCTCTGGGATCGGATCGTCGCAACTTACGCAAAACAGGAAAGAATGCGCCGCCAACACGGGCTTAGCAGCGTTGCGTGCTGCGAGGGCTTGATCAAGACGGTCCTGAACCAGGTCATTCGCAAAATCAGCAATATCAGCCATGAGCAGCCACCCGCGTTGTCTGATTGACGTACGTGGCTCGGTTGAACATCCCCAGAAGCCCTTGAATGCCGCGAAACACCTGCAGACGAATCTCGGCCAGTTCGCGATCCGTCACAACGCCGTCGCCAATGCTCTTGGCCCAGGTATCAGCCAAATCGGCGACTTGTCTGAAGTACTCTGCAATGCCCGTAGTCAAAGTCTCAGGCATATCGTTGGTATAGGCCTCGGCCAACTCCTGCCAAGTCGTGTCGCCGACCAGCGCATGCACTGCATCAAGAATGCGGCGATCCTTGGTCAGTTCGAGGATTTCGCCAAACTCCTGGATGTTCACAGAGTGACTGGGATGGGTGGGAGAGAGTTTGTGTTGCAGCGTGGTGGGGTTTCTGCCGGTGGTGATGGCAATTGCAGCGGCGCCACCAGGGTAATCCCGGGCAGCATGGTAAAGCGCTAGATCGAGCGGCAGGACTTCCCGCTGCGCCCGTTCGATACAACTCAGAGCGATTCGGCTCATGGCATTAATCCTTGAAAGTTGCCAGTGCCGCGCGGCGTGCAGTGGTGATACATTTGCCGCGTGGCTTGAAAGTGCCCAAACGCCGGCTAGATCTTCAGGATCGACACCGGCACCGTGCCGGGGCGAACAATCCGTTGTTCCCCCCTGGCGCAACAGCTGCCCAATCTGTGGTGGAAAAGGCAGCAACACCAAGGCATCCGTGCCTTGGAAAAGCGCGGTAAAGATCGACGGTTCGCATGTGGTGTGCCCGCCTATCTTTACTGCGACCCGACAGCGCTGTGGTGGTGCGTGCCGGGAGGAACTGGGCGGCCCTTGGGTCGCCTTTTTTCTGACTACGCTGCTTTGCTAGTTGAAATTGTTTCAATGATGCCGAAATGCTCCAGAACCTCAGCTAGTGAGACGCAACCTTCACTTTCACGAGTCAAGGACTTGATCAAAGAGACGCTGGGGTCCTTGCTCGCGTATTTGATGTGAAGACGCAGGTAGCTCACTGCAATCCGACACCGCATGGCATAAGCCGTGAGTGCATCTGAATCCAAATGGTTGATGTAGTCGCGCAGTTTCATGTGGTGTCCCTCCTAGACGGCCAATTTAACCATAAAGGTTAATTTTTACAATACCAAGAAAGACATTCACCTAAAAGGTTAATCAAGCCAGAATCGGCACATGAAAATCTCAGATACCCGCCTACAGAATTTCCGAAGAATATTGGCCGAGAGGAAGCTTCGTCTCACTGACGTTGCCGATCTTTTGGGCAAGGCACCCGCCCAAGTGAGCGCGTTCGGAGGCAAAAATCCTACAAAAGGCATCGGCGATCAGATTGCTCGAGAGATTGAAAAAGCACTGAGTCTTCACAATGGATATCTCGACATGCCCTATGGGCTTGACGAGTTCAACAATGCCACAGTGCTCAGCCATACAGGACGTAAGTTGCCAGTTATAGGATCAATTGCTGCTGGAGCTTGGTGCGAATCTCACAACAGCTTCGACCCCGCAGATGCTGAAGAATGGATTGATGCGCCAGGACCAGTTGGTCCACGGGCTTTTATTCTTCGCGTTGAAGGCATGAGCATGGAGCCAAAGTTCGTAGAGGGAGACAAGATTGTTATTGATCCCTCGCTTGAGGCCCTACCAGGCCATTTTGTAGCGGCGAAACGTACAAGTGATCAAGCAACAACTCTCAAGCAACTAAAACAGGAGGGAGGCGAGCAGTATCTTTTTGCAATCAACCCCGATTGGCCCGAACGAATTATTCGGATGACTGAGGAGTGGACTATTTGCGGACGCGCCAGGTGGAAAATCTCCGACCTTTAAACACGAATATCAATCCAAGTAAAGCTGGAAATTTCGTAAAAAGAAAAATCCAGCCTCCTACATTCAAGACTTTATTCTGGGCTCGCGCGGCAACAACGCTATCTCCCCAAGAAAAAGATATGTATGAATAACCGCAAGTTTAGCCTCTTGCGCTGTAACATCGACATGAACTCCTTTACAAGTCTTTTCATAGATAGCATCTAATCTAGCAGCTAAAAACTCCAATTCCGAACTTAGTATTGCTTCATTACTGCCACTATCAGTCCGCTCAGCCATGTAGGCCAAAAGCCTATTTTTATACTGCTCTTCACCAACCTTTCTAGGCTTTCCTTTCGAGTCCAGCCAATCCGTTACCGACGCGGGAAAAAGAGAGTCTGCGACTGTCATTAGCAAACGCCTACAGGAAGTAAGCGCCGCTGTCCGAGATTCTATTGAGTTATCTGCAATACGTTCGTTTATAGCTACTATTTTTTCAGCAGCTTTCGGGCAATGCGCTCGTACAAAACTATCAATCTCTTGTCGTGCCCCTTCAAATATATCCTGCGCTGCATCCCCCAACTCAAGAGCAAGATACATATCAGTAGCGTAGTTATGCAGCCCAGCCATTAACGAGACAAAAATAGATTTATTATTTGAATAGTTATCCTTAATAACCTTGTGAAGTTTAATCTGATTGCCAAGTAATTGTTCCGTGGCATTCTTTTCTACAAAATCTTTAACTGCTCCAACGGCTCCTGGAGAAAAACTATCAAGGCTCGACTGTGCGCCGTAAACATTCGCCTCTATTTGCGAAAGACTCTGAATACGATAAGTTCCCGCAACCTCATCAAATCTACCAGAGGAAATTGCATAAGCCTCACAACTACCTAATTCACTAAAATCAAAATCTTTCGGATACCCTTTCGTTTCATAATCTAACCAAAGCTGAGCGTCAGCATCGCGCATCAATCTTGCAAGCCGCTTGGCTCGCATCAATATTTTGTCAACTGATGACGATGAAGTTTCTAGATCATCTAGAAGCGATCCAGCCACAGCGCGAGCCTCACTGATCCTTGTGTTTTTTTCCGTCATACCTTTCCCCTCTGAAATGCCAATGCCAATGCCTATGCCCATGCCCATGCCCATGCCCATGCCCATGAACATCATCATGACATCATAAAAAATTGACGGGTAGAGCGTGCACGACCCTCAAAAATTCGCAAATCGCCTACAAAATACCAAATAGATTAACTTTTCTTGACATGTTTACCATATAGGTTAACTTTGCCAAACTCTTTCACCACAGAGCGAGGCAACACAATGCACACCACAGCCACTCTCCACGTCCATCCAACCGCTGCTGACCCCCTCCGCATCTTCGAGATTCGCCGTCTGGCCCGCGAATACGGTTGCTCATTTGTCACCAGCAAGCCCAAGCCAAAAGCCCGTCTCACGCCTGCACCATTCGACCCGAACGGCGGAGGGCACGCGGCATGAGCAAATTCAAACTCGACAACCGTACCCTGCAACTGCTCAAGGCACAGGTCAACCTGAGTGAGACGTTCAATCACACTCTTCGGTCCATGCCTCTGCGGGAAGCCCTGACGTTTCGACTAAAGGTAGAACGCAGCACCACTGATACCCTCTTCAGCGTCGAACTGGGCAGCGAGCGCCATACGCTGACCTTGCTGAACGAAAAAAAGATGCATCTCAAGTTGGCCGACTTCATCGAAGAAATCGCCAACGGTCCTATTGACCCCAGCAACACCGCCGCCCCACTGAATCTCCCCCACGCAAGTCGCCAATATGCTCGGTTTGATATCGAGAACAAACAGAGAGTGTTCGAGCTTGTACGCACTGGCGGCGCGTTGAGCCTCGACATGGGCTTCGACCTCCCCATCCATGTCGCCATCCATCGCACACAAACGCGCCCTGGCGTCACCACCATCATGAGCATCGGCGTGAAACGCCCACGCACAAAATGCTTCACCGTGTGCGGTAGCGATGCCGAGATCTACGAGCAAGTGGCTGAATCCATCAATCACCTGGCTGCCGTGGCTACTCCCGCCGCGCATGCAGCCTAGGAGGCCGAGATGGAACGTAGCTTGGAAAAAGCCGCCAAGTACTTCGGTCTCACCCGACCAAAGCTGATCGCACTTATGCGCGAGAAAGGCCTTCTCAACCGCCGCAACCTGCCCGCATTCCCGGTTCGCGACCGCGAGTATCTGCGGATCAAGGACGGTACCTGGTATCACGAAACCGCTGGCATGCAATACAGCCAGTCGACCAAGGTCCGGCAAGCCGGCATACGCTGGCTGGCCGAGCAGCTGGGGCTCGAACTGCCCGCTATTCCGGCCGACAACCGTGACGTGGCCTAGGGAGTACGCCCGCCAGATCGTCGCCATGCGCACACGTGAGGAGCGCAACGCCGCGCTCCTCGAAGTGCCTGAACATCTGCGGGAGCTAACCAAAACGCATTGCCTCAATGCATGGAATCACCCCAAAAGGAGAAAACCACATGAACAGCAGCCTGGTTGATCGACACCTCATTGATCTGCTGGAAGAGGAACTCAAGTGTTTACACCCCATAAAAACGAACAAGGACGCGGCATGAAAGACGCCAACCAAAATCCCCTACGCCTGATGCCGGCTCCGGAATCAGTCACTGTAGAACTGCTCTACCGCATTTTCGGCGACGTACTTATCCCGCTGGAAAAAGTGCGTGAACAGTATTTCCGCAACCTCAACGAGCAGTCGTTTGTGGCTGAAATTTTCAATGGCCGAATCCAACTGCCGATCACCACGCTGGACAACAGCCGTAAGGCACCGAAGTACGCGCACATCCGGCACGTCGCCTCGCTGATTGATATCCGTGCCTACAAAGCCGACGAAGAAATGCTGCGACCGCGGAACGAAGCACCCGAGTAAACCCCACAACCACACGGCTGCCACCACCAGCCAACAATACTTCATGGAGCACACCACATGACCGCAATACAAATCTGCGCTCTGCTCAGCCTCATATTTGGCGCCACCCTTCTCTACTGGGTCGGTTATCGAGGTTGCTTGCTCGATGGCTGTGCCGAGCTCCACCGACCACCAGCGGCTGATGGACCAACTGGCAATCAAACATCGGAGGAAAGCGGCATAGAGATCCAGCGGCAGACCATCGAGGCCTCAACCGCTTTGCTCTGCAACGTCGGAGTGGTCGACGCACAAGAAACAAAGAGTCTCTGCTGCGTAGCAGCAGGCATTTCTAAGCCTGTCAACGCCACTGCCGAGGCGCTTATACCCCACGAAAAGCTGCGCGAGGCAGCCCACTTTGATGCAACGCTAATCGCTCAGTATCGCCCGCTCGCGCAGCCTGCTGTGGGCTATACGCCCCCATTAAGCGCGCGATTCGTGCCCAGTGCATCCGATGGCCAGCGGCTCAGGACTGTCGAGCCCGCCTCCCATCAAAAATGCAGCAAACACCATCAGTTCGAAGGTATCGAGCAACGGGTCAGGGAGATCAATCATGGAAGCTGAAATCCTTTCGGACGAAGAGCTGGCGCATATCACCGGCTACAAGGCCAGGGCCTACCAACGTCGCTGGCTGGATGATCGCCAGTGGCTCTATGTCGAAAGTCGTGGCAAGCGTCCATTGGTAGGAAGGATGTATGCCCGGATGAAGCTCGGCGTGATCACGCCAACCAACATTACCCCCACCCCATTGCCAGCCGCGCCCGTATGGACGCCCGACTTCTCGCGAGTGAACTGATATGCGCCCCCGCAAAACCGCAACCCGCCATTTGCCGCCTCGGATGTATCAATGGTCGCGGCCACGTAAGAGCGGGAAAACCTGGATCGCCTATTACTACCTGGACTCCACAGGAAAGGCGATCCCACTGGGCAAGGATCTCGACCAAGCCAGGCTCAAGTGGGCGGAACTCGAAGCCAAGGAAATACCACTGGACTTGCGGACTATGAAGGGGATTTTTGACCGCTATATTCGCGACATTGTCCCGAAGAAGGCGCTCCGCACACAGAGAGACAACCTTTCAGAGATCAAACAGCTGCGACCACTTTTCGACAATGCCCCCATCGACTCAATCACGCCGGCCACGATCGCTGGTTATCGAGACGCTCGAACTGCAAAGGTCCGGGCCAACCGTGAAATAGCCACGCTCTCTCACGTATTCAATATGGCACGTGAGTGGGGTCTGACCTCCAAAGAAAATCCCTGTCAGGGTGTACGCAAGAACAAGGAGAAGCCTCGGGACTATTACGCGAACGATGCGGTTTGGGATGCTGTTTACAAGAAAGCAGCTCAAGAGCTGAAAGATGCGATGGACCTTGCCTACCTGACAGGGCAACGGCCGGCCGACGTCCTAGTCATGCGCAAGGATGATATCGAAGGGGGGTATTTAATGGTGCAGCAGAGCAAAACGCACAAGAAGCTGCGTATCCAGATGACTACCAGCGGTTCGGAAAACAGCCTGGGTATGCTGATCGCAAAAATCGCAGAGCGAAACGCTCAGCACGTTTCGAGTTACCTGATTGTGAGTGTGCGTGGGAAGCGTATGACAGCCAAGATGCTTCGCGACCGCTGGGATAAGGCCCGGGAAATGGCCAAGAAAGAGGCGATCGAGACTGGCGACATGCTGCTTGCTGGAAGAATCAGCAGCTTTCAGTTTCGGGACATCAGGCCAAAAGCCGCGTCGGAAATTACTGACATCGGCGAGGCGAGCCTGCTCTTGGGACATACCAAGGGTGACATAACTGAACGCGTTTACCGTCGCGTCGGCGCCATTGCGAAGCCGTCAAAATAGCGGAAAACGCGTTACGAAACACCCGCTGAAAAATTTATCCAATCTGTTGCATCGACCGGTTGAATCCACAGCCAAGAGAAGACGTTCAATAAATGGATCTACTCCCGTTTTCACCGGGCAATTTTGACCTAGAGGGACCATCCCGGTTGTTTCTCCTCCCTGCTCTACGCTAGTCTCAATGCTTGGTTGGTCCACCACGCAAAAGGGACTTTCCGCTATGGCATACAACTGCCGTGCCTTTGCAAACAGCGCACTACTATGCGTTGAACTCCCCAAGAATATGGTCAGAGACTGCTTGAACGGTGATTAAAACCGTTATTTGGCTCACAGGATGCTCCGTGTACCACAGGCTGCTCATTAAAAATAACTTAGATGCCAAGGAAAATTTATGTCGATAATATTTTGCAATATTGGCTGGATGGAACGCTACGACGGCATAGATGGGGACTCTATCCAGCGCGGCGGCTCGTACAATAATGATTCGATTGGACATGAGGTCTGCAACTTTACCAATGCAAATGGAAAGGTCTATGGATACGTTCAGTCTACCGGTCGCATCAGTGTCGAAAAGTTAGGGGCCAAAAAGGGCGAGGAATATGCAGATGGCGTAACTGTTGTATGGACTGCCGGACCAGATAGTGGTGGCACAGCAGTGGTCGGTTGGTACAAGAACGCCACCGTTTATCGCGAGCTCCAGCGGATTAGTAAGCCATCAAAAAACCACAGAAAAAATGAAATAGAAGTCTATCGAATTTCAGCATCTGCTGGTGATGTTAGGTTGCTGCCTGCTTACGAACGCGAGTTCATGATTCCGCGCGCGGTGAAAGGAGGCATTGGTCAAAGCAATGTCTGGTACGCGGACAAGCCAGAAAGTGCGGAGTTAGTCGATAAGGTCCTTCTCCTGATTGAACGAGACTCCAGGCCCGATAGACTGCCAGACGTGGATTCGGAAGCGTTTGGATCAGAGGGAAACCCTCGACTAGTTTCACATTTCCGCCGTGAGAGAAACAGCACCATCGTCAAAAAGAAGAGAGCCGCGGTTTTGGCCGCAACTGGTGCACTGTGCTGTGAGGTTTGTGGCTTCGACTTTGAAAAGGTATACGGAAAGCATGGTGAAAAATTCTGCGAAGTCCACCACCTCACCCCTCTGCACAAATCGGATCGCAATACTAAGACAAAGCTTAGCGAGCTGGCTGTAGTTTGCTCAAACTGTCATCGAATTATTCACCGAATGAGCCCCATGCCAAGCATTAGCGGGTTAAAAAATGTGATTTTTGATAACTAAATGAAAAATAGGCCTGCGCTCGACTCCTCATCAATCAAAATGAACAAGTCGTGTGTTAGGCGCAAAAATGGCAACCAACATGACAAAGCGTACGCAACCAGAAAAGAAGCTGAGAGCTATAAAAAGACTTGCGGAATTATTTCGCGATCATTGGGAAGAAAGTAGGGTTGGCAGCACCAGGATTTTTGAACACGTAATACCTGATGAGTGGCTGATATGCGGAAAATCATCAAACGGAGGAAATTATAGAGAGCATATTGTGCCATGTGTCCTCATCCGTGACCAAAGCATAAAAATGTATCAAGAAGGCAAGATTATCGAAGATGTGGCAAAGATGATTGAGCGGCATCTTGCGATTGTTCTAATTTCAGAAGAAGAAAAAGATCGGTTGGATAAACAACGTGGCTGGAAAACGACCATGCCTGAAGGTTGGGTGTTTGGATCTGGAGATCCATTTGCGAGATTGACCTTATCTGGAATTAAGTTTTCCTGAGAATACGCCTAAATCGTTCGCACTTGTAACTGGGTGGTTACATGACGCGGTCTCTTCTCAACCTGAACAAAGCGAATAGCCTCTTTGGGTCGACTGCCGCCCTTCGCGGCGGACAGCAATCGGCCAAAAGCAATCGGTCGATGGTATTACGATAATTCGACGTAACTCTAAATACTACCGAACTACATCGACTATGCAAGTGCAGGTACCCTGTAGGTTCAAGCAGGTGCTACTGGCAGCTCGGCCGCTACTCACAATTAAGAGGGAAGCAACAATACAAATTTTAAGTCAACCTAATGCCCCGTTGCTAACCTAAAGCAATGCTTTCGAAAGCGCCTTTCCGAAGATAACAGAGGATAGCAATTCACCTAAAGCTGCTTTTAGATCTTCTATATTTTCGCAAATGTATTCTCTACCTTCAAAGCTTAACATGCAGGGGAACCCGCTAACATGCTGGCGCCACCTTGCTACCTCGGCATAAATTTTATTTTCGGTTTTACTGCTCAACGATATGATATCTGACTTAGTATTCTCACTTGCTGGGCTTTCTAAACCCATAGCGCTTATGGCAGCAACTTTTGAATTTAGACTCATTGTTCTAGTGATTTTAAGCTTTCCATCCGTGTAATCAGATAACTCTGCATTTAATTCACTGAAAATGGCTGTTACAGCGTTTAGGTTTTGATCCGCCGCTTCGGCTTTAGCGATGCCGGATTTTATCGAGTCTAAAAATTTCATGGCTAATTCCTTACAAGATGGCTCAATACGGGGTAGTGGTCGGAAACATCGCTCCAGACCATTTCAGATTCAAGCATAGAGATGTCGCCCACAACTGATCCTGCACATTCAAATCTCCAATCTCGTAAAAAATGAGAAGAGAAAAGTATCTGGTCATAGATCGCACCTCCGCTTCCCTCGATTGCAGAGGTGTGAATGTATGATCCTTGCGGGAACGTACCTTCGCGTGGCCCTAGGCACCCCCAGTAAGGGTTGTAAAAGTAATGCGGTCGCTTACGCACGAACTCTACATCTCGACTAGCGCCTATCCCACTTACTATTGAGTCATGATACGGTTCGTCATTATAGTCGCCTAGAAGAATAATTGGAGAACTTGGACTTTCATCCATAAATTCAGTAACTTTTGTACGCAGAGCCTGGCCGAGCCGAAGACGATTTACACTTCCTTCTGCAAATGTTTGTCTACTTTGCCAGTGAGAAAGCCCAACAAATAATTTTTCGCCAGTCATGAATTGGAGCTGAGCAAACACCCCCGCCTTCAACCACGTATTAGTCAGGGCATCTCTTATATTGGCGGAATCTAGAGCAATTGCTGCGGAAAATTTGTCAGAGTTATAGATCAAGCAAAAATCATCAATTGACTTTCCGCCCGCATACAAGTCAAGGACCTTGTAGCGTTCTAAGTTATGATCCTCTAACAATACTTCCAAATGACTGACATGCTTTCTCGCCACTTCGCACAGGCCTAAAATATCCACGCCTCGCTCTAGCAACTCACATATTGCCAAGTTAAATCCATCGGTTATGGCATATTGGGTTGCTCCATTTTTCGGTGGGGATAGCCGACAGTTCCACCAAGCGCATATTAACTCCACAGTCTCACCCAGCTGCCGAAAATTTTCCGTTGGAAGCATTGTAGCTTCCGTTTACCTAACTCCACTACCCCAATATAGCGGTTGTGGTAGCAGTGATCACGTCCTCAAGGCGACCGTCCATTGTAATTTTTCATGCGCGCCAAAATTCATCGAATTCACACCGATGAATGGATGCTGATTTTGTGGACGATTTTCATGCCTGGTTCTGGTCGATAGCTATCTACGGTGTAAGACAGCTATGGGTCCAGGCTGTGTGAAAACGCACTGAGTACGTCGATAACGGAGAGTTGCGTGCGTTGCCTGCGAAACAGCAGACGGAAGCGCGAATTACCTTAGTCAGCTACATAGGTGTTCGTAAATGCGATTTGGGCCGCGCCAGCGGCCCAAATCGCTACTAACGGGCGAGCAAGCGGCTGGACTCACGCCCTGATCGCTTCAAGCAATCCTGCAATGCCGAAGATGCTCATCATTCGCTTGAGGTTGTAGGCGAGCACATGAAGGCTCATCTCGGTGCTTACCCTCGGCAGGGTTTTGGTCAGGAAGTGGGTACTTCCCATCCAGTATTTGAGCGTTCCAAAAGGATGTTCAACGGTCTGGCGGCGACGCCTCATCATCGTTGGATCATGATCCAGCCGAGCCTGCATTGCATCGACTACGGCTTCATGTTCCCAGCGCTTTACCCGGCGTTCTTTACTCGTGGTGCATTGCTTTTGCATTGAGCAGGACTGGCAGCCCGAGAAGTAGTAACAATGCAATAACATGCCGTCTTCCACCGACGAATACCGCCGGGTCAGTAACTGTCCCGCTGGGCATCGATACTCGTCCGATGCAGCAACGTAGATGAAGTCCTGCTTGCCAAATCGGCCTTCGGCTTTGCTGCCAGATGTGAGGGGTTTCGGTACGAAGGTAGTGATGCCGGCTTGCTCGCAAGCAAGGATTTCCAGACCTTTGTAATAGCCTCGGTCGGCCACCACCGTTAGCGATTCAGCCTCGATTTCTTCACGCGCCTGGTTCGCCATATTGCTCAGTTGCCCACGATCATTACCAACATTGGTCACCTCATGGGCAATGATCAGATGGTGTTTGTCGTCGACAGCTGTTTGGACGTTGTAACCAACTGTTCCGGTGCCTCGGCCGCTCGTGGCCATTGAGCGTGCATCTGGATCGGTAAGAGAGATTTGCTGGTCTGGACTGTCGTGGAGCTGCGCCTCGATGTCCTTGAGTTTCTGCATCTGCTTTTTCAGCGTTTCTATCTTTTCTTTCAACCGCTCGGCCTTGGCCTCGGCTACTTCGGGTGTTGCCCGATCCGCCGAATCCATCGCTGTTAGATAACGGTCAATGCTCTGTTCAATCTGCTGCATGCGTGCCTTCACTTTGCCCTGGGTGAAGTTACGGTCGCGATTATTGACGGCTTTGAATTTGCTGCCATCGATGGCGATGATTGATTGGGAGAAGAGATTGAGGTTGCGACAAAGCACTACGAATTGCCGGCAGACGCTGCGAATAGCTTTGCCGTTGTCTTTGCGAAAGTCGGCAATGGTTTTGAAGTCCGGAGCCAAACGTCCCGTCAGCCACATCAACTCGACATTGCGCTCGGCCTCGCGCTCCAGCCGGCGGCTGGACTGAATCCGATTCAGGTAGCCGTAGATATAGATCTTCAGCAAGATCGCTGGATGGTAGGCCGGACGCCCCGTTGCAGCAGGATCAACACCTTCAAATCCAAGTGCACCCAGGTCGAGTTCATCGACGAAAACGTCGACCACTCGCACTGGATTTTCTTCGGCTACGTAATCGTCCAAGCACTCAGGCAGCAACGTGACTTGCGTCCGAGCCTCACCTTCAATGAATCGCTTCATGATCGCCCCCAATACGATCTAGACGATCAGAAGGTTAGACAAACACTGGCGTTTTCACACAGCCTGGGTCGAACTCGGTCGTTCGGGACAGGCAGTAGTCCGCCAGAAGCGAGCCTGCTCTTGGGGCATACCGAGGGCGACATATATGAACGTGTTTACCGTCGCATCGGCACCATTGCGAAATCGTCAAAATAACGGAAAAACGCGTTACAAAACGCTGATGCAACCCCTTGTAGAATGCGGCCTGCGGCGGAGCCAAAAAACAAACGTATTAGAACGTAATCATGCTACAGGCCACGAATTACGGGCGTTTGTATCTCGGACTTGAAAACCGTCGACTGTAACAGGTCCATGAGTTCGAATCCCATCGCCTCCGCCATCTTTATACGACAAAGCCCTGATTATTCAGGGCTTTGTCGTTTCTGGGGTTTGGACCAAGGACGCGTCGGTGATTCCATCGTTTCCGCATCTTTTTTGCCAATTTCCGCAATCCCCTAAAAAACCTTCGGCAAAAAATTCCTGAGCCGCCTCTCCCTCCGACGCCCTCCCAGTCGCTTGAAACTCCCCTCACTAGCTCAATTTTCTACTGCTAGAGGAATCGCGATGCCAAACTCAGACTGGCTCCCGTCCCTGCTTTTCAATATCAACGAAAACCAACTCGCCCTGGAGCATCTAGAAAATCAAGGGTGACTCGCTACGCGCCACCCTGTCAGATGCCAGATTCGCAAGTTAAAGCATAAAGTCCGCCGTGGTCGCGCTGTTGAGACCGACTATCTGGATGGCGAACTCGGCAGCGCTGTCGGCATCGGTATTGCCGTAGAGCACGCCCCCTGAAACCTTCAACTGACCGGCCGCACTGAAGGCAGCGGTACTGCCGATGACCGAGTTAAAGGCTTCATTGGTGGCCGTCGCCGTGTTGGCATCCAGCGTCGACAGGTCAATCTTGTCGGCTCCCCGGACGAAGTCGCTGATGATGTCCCAGGTGGCGCTGGTCAGCCCCGTTTCAGCGAGGGCGTTGAAATCGAATATGTCGTTGCCGGCGCCGCCGGTGAGAACATCCTTGCCCATTCCGCCGATCAGGATGTCATTGCCGGTGCCGCCGCTTAGCTGGTTGGCGGCAGCGTTGCCCGTGAGTGTGTCGTTGTAGTTGGAACCCGTGAGGTTTTCGATGGCGATCAGGGTGTCTGAGCCTGAGCCGCCGGTGGCCTGGGCCGTGGTCACGGCGAGGCTGGCGCTGACGGCGCTGCCGGCATAGGCGTAGGAGGCCGTGTCAGTGCCGGTGCCGCCATTGAGCACGTTGTTGCCGGCCCCGGCATAGAGGGTGTTGTTGAGGCTGTTGCCTGTCAGGGCGGCGGCCCCGGTGGCGAGGACCCGACCATATTCGACATTGGTGCCGAGGGTGTAGGCGCCGAGAGAGCTGAAGACCGTGTCGCTGCCGCCGGTGCTGACAATCGCATTGGTTTCAACCACTACGTCGCCAGCGTTGTCGACGTAGTAGAGGTCGGAACCATCGCCGCCCGTCATCCTGTCAACGCCTGCGCCGCCATCCAGAACGTCATTGCCCGCCCCACCGTCGAGCGTATCGTTACCGACGCCACCGTTCAGCAAGTTAGCCGCGGCGTTGCCCGTGAGCGTGTCGTTGTAGTTGGAACCGGTGAGGTTTTCGATGGCGATCAGGGTATCGGCGCCCGAGCCGCCGGTGGCCTGGGCCGTGGTCACGGCGAGACTGACGGTGACTGCACTGCCGGCATAGAAGTAGGACGCCGTATCGACGCCGGTGCCGCCATTGAGGACGTTGTTGCCGACTTCGGCATAGAGGGTGTTGTTGAGGTCGTTGCCCGTGAGGGCGGCGATCCCGGTGGCGAGGAGGCGACCGTTCTCGACATTGTCGCTGAGGGTGTAGGCGCCGAGAGAGCTGTAGACCATGTCGCTGCCGCCGGTGCTGGCCGTGGCATTGGTTTCAACCACGGCGTCGCCAGCGTTGTCGACGTAGTAGATGTCGGAGCCATCACCGCCCGTCATCCCGTCGGAGCCAGTGCCACCATTCAAAACGTCATTGCCCCCACCACCGTCGAGCGTATCGTTTTCGGCACCACCGCTCAGCAGGTTGGCGGCGGCGTTGCCCGTCAGCCTGTCGTTGTAGTTGGAGCCGGTGAGATTTTCGATGGCGATCAGGGTGTCGGCGCCTGACCCGCCGGTGGCCTGGGCCGTGGTCGCGGCCAGGCTGACGGTGATTGCGCTGCCGGCATAGAGGTAGGAGGCGGTGTCGACGCCGATGCCACCATTGAGGACGTTGTTGCCGACCCCGGCATAAAGGGTGTTGTTCAGGCCGTTACCCGTCAGGGCGGCGATCCCGGTGGCGAGGACGCGCCCATTCTCGACATGGGTGCCGAGGGTGTAGGCGTTGAGAAAGCTGTAGACCGTGTCGCTGCCGCCGGTGCTGACCGTGGCATTGGTTTCAACCACGACGTCAGCCGCGTTGTCGACGTAGTAGATGTCAGAACCATCATCCCCCGTCATCCTGTCGACGCCTGCGCCGCCATTTAAAAAGTCATTGCCGGCACCGCCGTAGAGCAGGTTGGCGGCAGCGTTACCGGTCAGCGTGTTGGCGAGGCTGTTGCCCGTGCCTGTGAGCGCCGCGCTGCCCGTGAGGGTCAGGTTCTCCTGGTAGTTACCGAGGGTGCGGCTGACGCTGGAAACGACGGTGTCAACGCCACCGGTGGCGGAGGTTTCGCTGACCACGTCGCTGGCATGGTCGACGTAGTAGATGTCATTGCCCAGGCCGCCGATCATCACATCGGCGCCGGCACCGCCGTTGAGCGTATTGGCGGCGGCGTTGCCGGTCAGCGTGTTGGCGAGGCCGTTACCGGTGCCATTGATCGTTGAAGTCCCGGTAAGCGTCAGGTTCTCCAGGTTGGCACCCAGCACCCAGCTCACAGCCGACTTGACCGTGTCAGTGCCGGCACCCAGCTCTTCACGAAGTTGAATCAGGCTGTCGCCCACTGCATAAGTATCATTGCCGGTGCCCCCGGCCAGCAGCATGTTGCCTTGACCGTTCAGCGTGTCGTCACCGCTCCCGCCAGTGACCTCCAGCCGCATCGCGGTGCCATCGGCACTGAAGCGCTGGACATGGATACCGTCATTAACATGACTGGACTGTCCTATGGACACCCAGGTCACTGCCCAGCCGCCGTCTTCCAGAGCCGTGACCTTGGCGGAAATCTGTGAGCCGTCGGTGGTGGTGTTGACCAGGGTTTCGCCACCGACGGCTTGGCCCGCGGCGTTGTAGCGCTGGGCATAGATAGCCATTCCACTGCCATCCTGTTCGCCGCCCGATTCCCAGGTCACCACCCAGCCGCCATCAGCCAATGCCGTTACATCGGAGAAACTCTGAGACTGAGTGGCAAAGTGAGGGCTGTTTATGACGAGGGTTTCACCGCCGACCGCCTGACCATTGGCGTTATAGCGCTGGAAGTAGATGTCGCTACTATTGGTAGCAACGCTGGTTGATGACCAGCTCACTAGCCAGCCACCATCGTTCAAGGCCGTGACCGCAGGAATGTACTGGACATCCAGCGTGTTGGTGTTTACCTGAGTTTCGCTGCCTACCCTGTTACCGGTTGCATCGTAACGCTGGGCATAAATATCGAAGCGGCTTTCGTCTGGGTGATTCGCATGCCAGGTCACCAGCCAGCCACCGTCCTTCAGGGCCGTCACGTCAGTGCTGTAGTGTACGATCTGATTATCCCCAGTCGTCGTGTTGACCTGGGTTTCACCCCCCACAGCCATGCCCGCTGCGTCATAGCGTTGGGCCTCGATCGTGAAGTTATTGCCAGCGACGTCCCGCGACATCCATACCACCAGCCAACCACCATCACCCAGTGCTGTAACAGCCGGGCTGTTCTGGCTTTCAGCCGTGTGGGTATTGACGCGCCATGGTTCACCCACGGCTTCACCAGCCGCGCTGAACCGCCGGGCATAGATGTCGCCAGTGTCGACAAACTGATAGGTGTACCAGGTAACCACCCAGCCACCGTCAGCCAGCCCGGCGACATCGGAATATTCCTGATTGTATTGCGAAGGGGCGACAGCAATCTCATCGCCCAGCTTCTCGCCTGCTGCACTGTAGCGTTGGATTAAAATATCCTTCCCATTGACGACTGGATCAGAGGACTGCAAGGACACCAGCCACCCACCGTCGGCCAGCCCGGTGATGGAGATACTGTCGTAAGTCATCGGCGTCAGCGTACTAACCCGACTTTCACCGCCCGCTTTGACGCTCAGAAGCCTGTCGGCGAATTGCAGGCTTTCGATATTACGCAGGTAATCGGTACCTTCATCGCCACCCACGACATTCAGGTCGGTGACCGTCAGTTGGCCGTTGCTCCATCCAAAGCGGTAGTCGGCGGCGTTGCCCGTATAGATAGCCTTATCCTGGCCCGCACCGCCGTCGAGAATGTCATCCCCCGCCAGGCCGGTAATGCTGTCGGCCTCACTTGTCCCCAAACGATCATCGTTGCTCGTAGTGCCTGTTATCACGGCCATGTGTGATTGTTCCTTCATTCAGGGCCGCAAGTGGCAACCCACGCGGCGGTGTTGTTATTTGTCACCAGTAACAGGCGAGGTGAAGCCGCAGGTCAGCACTCATTTTCATTGAGTTCGCTCATGGCCAAGGTGCTTGCGCTGGTGAACCGGGTGACAAACCCGGCTGCGCTGTGCGCATCGGTGTCGCCGTAGAGCCCCCGCTTGCAACCTTCTACTGCCCGGCCGCACAGAGAGTGGCACTCATTGTATATAGCCATTTGCCACCCCGCTCGTCCGGTCGTCGCCTCCCATCACTTGGGCAAGCTGTGCGCACAACTGCTGGCAGGCATACAGAAGCCCTCGAAAACAACCGCTGACACTACCCCCCTGCTCGCTCGGTCATGTTCAGCTCCGGTGCGGATCGGCGGAAGCCGCGTGTCAGCCAAATGAGGTAGATCACGCCAATTGCCAGCCAGCAGAGCCCGATGGTGATCGCAGTCGAACTCAGCTGGCTCACCAGGTAAAGGTTCACGCACATCCCCAGCAGCGGAAACAGCAGATACCCAAACAGTCCGAGTCGGCGGGTTCGGCGGGTTCGGTAGAAGTAGCAGATGACACACAGGTTCACCGCCGTAAAACCGAGGAAGGCGCCGAAGTTGATGAATGAGGTTGCCATTTCGACCGTGATGTTCAAGCCGATCAACCCGATGACGCTCGTGAACAGCAGGTTGAAAACCGGTGTTCGGGTCCTGGGGTGCAATGTACCGAACAGCGGCCTGGGCAGCACATCTGCCCGTCCCATGAAGTACAGCAGACGGCTGGTGCTCAACTGTACGATGAGACCCGAGGCGAACCCGGAGACGATGAATCCGAGGTTGAGCCAATCCGCAAAGGCTTGCCCGCCGACCTCAACGGACATCAGGTAGGAAGCAATCTGCGCGTCTTCGAACACGCCCCCGGGATGCACCAGTTGCATGATGTACGCCACCAGCGCAAACAGCAGCCCCGCCGTTGCCATCACCAACACCACGGCTCGTGGAATGTTGCGTTTCGCGTCGCGAGTGTCCTCGGCCATGGTGGTGACCGCGTCGAAACCGAGATAGGAATAGGCTGCCACGGCGGCAGCCGCCGATACACCGACGAGCGTACTGCTGGCGTTCCATAGCGGCTCAGTCAGGGAGACCGGTGGCTCATGCCCGAGGAAAATCAGGCAAAAAACCACAAACAACAATACTAGGACGATACCCAATCCAGTCAGCAACTTGTTCGTGCGATCAGCCAGGCTCAACCCCAAGATGTTGACCAAGGTCGTCAGCACGATGTTGATTAGCATCCAGGCCCACACGGGTATCGCAGGGAACTGCACATTGAGGAAAACCGACTGAACCAGCCAGGCGACCATGGGCATGAACAGGTAGTCGAGCAGGATCAACCAGCCGACCAGAAAGCCCAACTGGCTGCCCAGCATTTGCCGGGCATAAAAATAGGCAGAGCCGGAAACGGGAAAAAGCCTGGCCATCTTGGCGTAGCTCAATGCCGATAACAGCATGGCGCCGGTGGCCAGCAGGAAGGCGCTGGGCGCGGTGCCTGAACTGACCTGGGCGATGACGCCGAAAATCACCAGCACCAGGCTGGGCGCCATGTACGCGAGACCGAACAGCACCACAGAGGTCAGACTGAGGCTGGCGGTCAATTTGACGGGATTATTGGACATCTCAAATCTCCATCCCGAGGGTCAGGGCGATGAAGAAAATGGGTTCGGCACTGAAGCGCCCGGTTACTGCGTTGATCACGGCGATAGTCCTGTGGTTGATGAACGCGGACGCAGCCGAAAGCGGCCACATCCACACTCGGGTTTGGCTCAATAGCGGTAGGAGATGAACATCTCGACGGCACTGAAGTCGTCGTTGCCGTAGGTTTCGCGGGCCGCCGCCAGGGGCTTGACCCAGTTGTACGACACGCTGGTATAGACACTGGCGGTCGGGGTCCACTCAAGGAACACGACATTCTCGTCGGCGAAGCGTCGGTCGCTGACCGACACACCGTTGAGCACTTTTTCATCCAGGCTGAACTGGTAATGAATGCCGCCCAGGCTAACGGTTGGCGTCAGGTGAGTGCGCAGCGTCCACTGACTGACGCGCTCGTTGCTGTTGAACAGCAGGTAATTGCCGACGACGTCGCCAATCAGCCAGGTGCCCCAATCGACGTAGCCCTTGCTGAGTGGGTCCCAGGCTTTCTTCTTGGCATCGCTGGGGTCGTCGTCACCGGAGAAGTAGGCATAGCGGTAACTCAACAGTGGCTGCAACGCCACTGAGGGGAACGCATAGTCGGCCTGGGCGTACCAGGCGCTGGCGTCGTAGTCGACGCCGGCACCGCTGCCGCGCTCGACCGCATATTCGCCATGCAGCGTCAGGTCATCCAGGCCGGGCACCTTGCCCTGCAACGCACGCAGGTTGTAGACCTGCATCCCCTCGCGCGGGTTCTGGAGATTGGCTTCACGGTCCAGGGAGTTGACCTTCATCGCCATGGCCCCCAGCGTCACCGCACCGGACAGGTCGTAATCGACGTTCAGGCCGTTCATGCGAAAGTCACCCAGATCGTCGTCCGTGCGCAAGCTGAAGGCCTGGGCGCTGAGGCGATCATGGCCGTAACGCACGATGGCGGAGTCGCGAAACGCCGTACGCGGGCCAATCCAGTAGGCGCCATCGTCGAAGAAATCCAGGTTGCCATCCATGACGATGAACCCTGTGCCGACCTTGAAGTCCTGTCGTCCGACGCTGAGCGTCCAGTCGCCCTTGCGCACACCGGCATAGAACGCCTCGACAGAAAGGTCATGGTCTGAACTGCGGGTGTAGCCACCGGCATCGCCGTCGCCAAACGTGGCGGCCCCTACGGCCGACGCACCGCCAAATACTTCAAGGCCCGAATTGAGTTCGTAGCCGAGGGTCGCGCCGGGTTTCAGATACATCTCCTGCCAATCGGCACGCTCGCCGGTGTTACGGCCGTTGCGCAGGTCTACGCGCCCGGCTCCGAAATTGACGTTACCGGCGTTGATGCTGGCCGCGCCGGCGGCCAGGGTAGCCTCCCCTTTGACGTCGCCCGCCTCGAATGCATACCCCGCAAACGCACACTGGCTGATCAACGCGCCGAGCGCCGAAAGCGCCCGCACCTGGGTGATGAAGGACATACTGATTTCTCCCGATTGTTCTTGTTGTAATGGCAAATCTGCTGCCTGCGAATGCGTCCACGGCTGCGACAGGAGCCCCCTGCCGCAATTCACGCGCACGCACTAACCCCCCAGGCCTGGCGGCCCGAAACAGAGGGTGAGGTGAATTGATTGGCGTGGAAGGCCCCGTTCAGGGGCGATCAGTCAGCCGAAGTCTGGCGACCGATGCACTTCTTGCCCTTCCAGCAGGGTGAGCAGCACCTGGGTCTGAGCGATTTCGCCGGGATCGATTTCGAACAGATTGCGGTCGAGCAGGATGAGATCCGCGTACTTTCCCACGCTAAGGCTGCCGGTGCAGTCATCGCGCCAGGCAGCATGGGCAGCATTGAGCGTGTAACCACGGATCGCATCCTCGATGCTGATGCGGTGTTGCGGGTTGTGTACCGGATCGTCGGGACCGGCACCGACGTTTTGGCGGGTGACGGCCGACTGCAAGATCTCGAACGGATCATAGGTACTGACGCCCCAGTCGCTGCTCATCATGCAGGTCACCCCTTTTCGCACAAAAGCACCGATGGGGAAGATCCACTCGCTGCGTTCCGCGCCAAGCATGGCTTCAGCGATGGCGTCGGCCTCGGGTTGCGGCTGGGCCCACAAGGGCTGGAAATTGGCCAGGATGCCCAGGGACGAGAAGCGGGGAATGTCTGCCGGCGCCACGACTTGCAGGTGAGCCAATTGGTGACGCGAATCCCACTGGCCATTTATCTGGCGGGCATGCTCGATTCCGTCCACGGCGGCGCGTACCGCGCCGTCGCCAATGGTGTGAACGTGCAACTGGAACTTCTCCCGATCAAACGCCGCAAAGCAGGTGTTGATCTGTTCCCGGGTGAACATCAACTCGGCATTCCCACCCGTGTCGCAACGCGGTTGCAGGAACACGGCCGTACCGCTTTCCAGCACGCCGTCGAGGAAAAACTTTGCCGAGTGCATGCTGACCCGGTCGCCCCGGTAGATTTCGCGCAGGTCCTTGAGTTCGCGAAGTTGCTCGTCCAGCGGCTTGTGCGCGAAAACCTTCGAGGTAGCGCGGACCCGCAGCGTCAAATCACCGCGATCATGGGAGGCCTGGTAGTTTTTCATGTAATTGCGATTGACCATGGCATCCAGCACGCCGGTGATACCGCGACGGTTGAACTCCTTGCTGTAGTGCTGCATGGCCTCCAGGTACTCTTCATCCGTGTACCCGGGTGCGATGCGGTTCATCGCCCAGATGGCATCCTCCAACAGCCATCCCTTGGGTGTGTCGTCGGCGTTGCGCACATAGCTACCGTTCGCAGGCTCTGGGCTGCCTGCGGTCACCCCGGCGATCTCGAAGGCGGCGCTGTTGGCCCAGCCGTTGTGGTAATCGTTGGCGAGCATCAGCGCCGGGCGCCCTCCCGTCACGCTGTCCAGTAATTCCTTGGTGAGTTCCTCCGGGTTGAACACGCTGGAGGAGAAACCGACGCCACGAATCCAGGCCTTGTCGGGATGGCGTTCGGCGAACTCGCGAATGGCGGCCAGCAGTTCGTCAAGGTTGGCGGCGGCGTACAACGACGCATTGTGATAAAGGTCGGCACTGCTCAGTTGAAAGTGCACATGGGTGTCTTGCAAACCGGGCAGCATCAATTGCCCTTGTGCGTTGATGCGGCGCGTCTCGACGCCGGCCATGCGTTCGATGTCTACGTTGTCGCCCACGGCGACGATGCGCCCTTGATGCACGGCAATGGCCTGGGCCCTGGGCAGGCTCGGGTCCATGGTGTGGATGTCAGCGTGGGTGATGATCAAGTCTGCTGCGATAGTCATGGCAACTCCGGTCATTCAATTTCTTGTTATGCGAAGGGTTGGCGGGGGCGACACTCAGGTGCCACTTTTCACCTTGCTCCAGAGTCGGGTACGCAGGCGTTCCAGTTTGAGTGGCAGTGTTTCTAGGGGGTAGAGCGTGGCCATGACTTCTTTGGTTGGGTACACACCCGGATTGTCCCGCAACTGCGGATCGATGAAGGCCGAGGCGTCCTTGTTGCCGTTGGGATAGCCGACGTAGTTGGAACTCTTGGCAATCACTTGCGGGCGCAGCATGTAGTTGATGAAGTCGTAGCCCTGCTGCGGGTGGGGAGCATCCTTGAGCAGCACCATGTTTTCAAACCAGACCGGCGCGCCCTCTCGCGGAATGCTGTAGGCCAGTTTGACGCCGTTGTTGGCATGGTCTGCAGTGACTTTCGCGTTGTAGACGGAGCCACCCCATGCGACCACGGCGCAGATATCGCCATTGGCCAGGTCCGTGATGAATTTCGAGGAATCGAAATAACGGACGTACGGGCGGATCTTGCGCAGCAAGTCCTCGGCCTTGAGGTAATCCTCGGGTTTTTTGCTGTTCGGTGGCAGGCCCAGATAGTGCAGCGCGATAGGTACGATCTCTACGGGTGCATCCAGCATCGCCACGCCACACTGGCTGAGTTTTGAGATGTTTTCTTCTTTGAAGATCAGGTCCCAGGAATCTACCGGAGCGTTGGCTCCCAACAGTTGTTCGACCTTGGTCTTGTCATAGCCAATCCCTGTCGTGCCCCACATATAGGGGACCGCGTAGCGATTACCCGGATCATTGCCTTGAAGCTTTGCCAGAACATCCGGGGCCAGGTGCGACCAGTTGCCCATACGTTCACGATCCAGCTCCTGAATCACCCCGGCCTTTGTCAGGCTGGGCAACAGGTCGTCAGGCACCATCACCACGTCATAACCGGTACGTCCGGCCATCAACTTGCTTTCCATCACTTCGGCATTGTCGAAGGCGTCCCAGATCAGCGAGATACCCGTGTCCGCCTGGAACTCCTTGGGCGTTTCCGGTGCCAGGAAATCCGACCAGTTATACAAGTGCACGCGCGGCGGTTCGGCCCACGCGACACCGAGACCGGCGCCGGCAGCGACCCCGAACAGCGCGACGAGGCTGAACTTCATCAAGCGGGAAAACTTCATGGGATGCTCCTGGCTGATTGCGCGTTGTTTCCTGACGCGCCATCAGCTGACTGTTACTGAATTATTGTTATGTATTGAGCGACGCCGGCGGATGTAACGCCCCGCTTAAGGAATCAGCAGTTCGCGTCGGCCATCCGGATGATCAATACGCTCCCCAGGTAACTTGAAGCGCTGGTCTTCGCGATAGTCGTAGACGGCTCTGGCGTCGGCGAGTTGAGTCATGTCCAGCTCAATGACATGGCGGCTCTCCTGGCGTCCACTCTCGAGCAATACATGACCAAAGGGGTCAATCACTGCACTGCCCCCGGCGAACACCGTGTCGTCGTCACCCTGGCCGACCCGGTTCACCACCACGGCAAACACCTGGTTTTCCTGGGCACGCGCGGTGACCGAGGTGCGGTGTACGTGACCGTATGGCTCCATGTTGCCATCGGTGACCAGAATCAGCTCTGCGCCGAGGGCCGCCACGGCGCGGGCTGTTTCCGGGAACTCGGTGTCGTAGCAGATCAACAGACCGATACGCACACCACGCCACTCCACGGTGCCATAGCGGTCGCCAGGCAATACCAGGCCAGGCTCGGAGACCCAGAGGTGGGTCTTGCGGTAGCTCAGTTGAATACCTTCAGGGGTGATGAAAAGCGTCGTGTTGTAAAAATTCCCGCCATCGTTTTCGATCAACCCCACCACCACCGCGACGTTACGCTCATGCGCGGCCTGCAGGATGGCCTGGACACTGGGGTTATCCAGCGACAGGGCCTGTTCGGCAATGTTCTGGTAGTTCAGGAAACCGGTGATCTGCGCCTCGGGAAACAACACGATATCGGTGTCAGGTGCGCATTGAGCGATGGCATCAAGAGTGCGTCGCAAATTGTACGCGGTATCGCCATCACGCCCCGCCAGTTGTAGGAGTTCGAGCTTCATATTCGGACCTTGTTATCAGGGTAAATCCCGGTCAGGAAGTAAGTGACTTTTGCAAAAGGTCGATGCAATTATGCGTTTTGCCAGCGATTTTCCTATCACGTCGAGTGATTAACCCCAGGGGGTATATGCATGACACCAACGCTCCAGGACATGGCCTGGCATCGCTCTGCCGGTCAATTGATCGAACACCTGGACAAGACTGACTTCTGGCGAAGCCTGAGCCGGCTGATAGGCGAATACGTTCCGGTCGATACCTGGGCGGTGCTGCTGTTCAGCGACGGCCGCCCTTTTGCCTTCGCCGAAAGCCCGTATCAAGGCGAGGGACCGGACCCGCTGTTCCACGATTACATCAGGGGCCTGTACCTGCTCGATCCCTTCTACATCGCCAATCGCGAGCAACCCGCCACCGGGCTGTACCGCTTGGCGGACGTGGCACCGGAACGCTTCAAGGAGACGGAATACTACGAGCGCTACTTCACCCACTACGTAGAGCAGGACGAAGTGCAATACAACGTGAAACTCGACGAGGCCCGCAGCGTGTGCCTGTCATTGGGAACTCGTCAGCTGTTCACGCCGGAACAGATTTCGCTGCTGGAAATGATCCGCCCCTGGGTCGTGGGCCTGATGCGCCAGCGCATGTTTTTCGAAAGTGCGATGGCTGAAAGCGTCCCTCGCCAGGCACCGCGCTGGCAAGACAATCTGGAAGAGGCAATGGTGCGCCTGGGCACTCCCCTGACCGCCAGAGAGCTCGACGTGATCCGTTTGATCTTAAGTGGCTGCTCGAACAAGGAAGTGGCCAGCAAGTTGAGCATCTCGGCAGAGACCGTCAAGGTCCACCGCCGGCACGTCTACGCGAAGCTGAACATAAAGTCGCCGCAGGAGCTGTTTTCACTATTTCTCAAGGCGCAGGTTGAAACGCAGTGAGGGAAAGCGAATGCTCCAGTGATCGTCCTGCAAACACCCTATTGGTGGGCAGTGTTTCCATGCTTCGAAAATTTCGTCAAATTTTTATCATTCTATAGACTACACTCTCCAAGCGATTGATCCGCCTCATAAGGGATGAAGATGTCTGCGCTCTGATGGCAGTGATCCCCTGTCCGGCCGGCTCGAAAATTGTTCAAACTTGAACATTCGAGGCGCTTGAGCATGGCAACACCAGCCATCCATGCGAGCGATACTACCGTTGGTCCGTCCGGCACCAACGCGGCGCTCACAGTGTTTCTCAGTGAGGCAAGCGCTATGACGATCACGGTCAGGCGGTCGTTTGCTGCAAAAAACGCGAAGGATGGTATCGGCTCCATCATCCAATCCGGGGTACTGACCTTCAACCCTGGCATCACGGAACTCGCGATCCCCGCCCTCGTCACCAACGACAACGCCCCCCCTCCCTCCGACCACAGCCCACCTGTGCTTGCTGCGGGGAATCACTACGGTCGAAAAAAACCCCCGCGATGACGACCACTTGTCTCTATCCCCTGTCGGCAGGTTAACCAGGTAACTCTAAGGAGGCTCGGTATGGCAACCCCAGTCATTCAAGTACGGCGCGTCGTTCTTGGTGAATTGAACGCAGATCCGACGCAATTTGTCGTTTGGCTCAGCGAGCCCAGCGCCACTCCCGTCACCGTGAACTGGTCGTTGCTCAGCCAGACAGCAACTGCTGGCACTGACTTTACCGGCGCTCCGCTTTCCAACGGAACGCTGACGTTTCCCGCTGGAATCACGGAACTTACGGTTCCCTTCAACATCACCAACGACGCATCCATTGAGGGCACGGAAACATTCAAACTGCGGCTTTCCGGTGCCAGCACCAATGCCCTGATCGGCGACACGGAGACCACTGCCACCATCGTCGACAACGACGCCCCCACGCCCACGCCTCGGGTCTCGGTCAGCGACTTCGTGATCGACGAGGAAACCCGCGAGGCCAGCTTTGCCATCACCCTGGACAACGCCGGCACGCAGGTGGTGACGCTGAACTACGCCACCCAGAACGGCACCGCGCTGGCCGGCTCGGACTATGTGGCCACCAGCGGCGCCTTGAGCTTTGCCGTGGGCGAGACCGCCAAAACCGTCAAGGTTGGCCTGGTCAACGACAGCCTGGCCGAGCTCTCCGAGCGCTTCAACCTGGTGCTCTCCGCCCTCACTGGCGGGGCCACCACAGTGGATGCCGTGGGCACGGCGACCATTCACGAGAACGATGCCACGCGAGTGGCCAACTCCGCCATCACGGTGGATGACGTCGTGGTCGGCGAAAGCGAGACCTATGTCGACTTCCTGGTGCGCCTGAACGCGCCCAATTTGGGCACGGTAACCGTCAACTACCAGAACCAAAATGATACCGCGAGAAACATCGATAACGACTACACCGCCGACACCGGCACGCTGACGTTCGCCGCCGGCGAGATGGTCAAGACCGTGCGCATCACGCTGGGCACGGCGTTCGCGGAGACTAACGACCTCGGGCGCGTCGAGAACTTCAAGCTCCAGCTGCTCACCCCTAGCGCCAACGCAACAATCGCACGCGCCGTGGGCACCGCGACCATCATCGACAACGACATCCCCACGCCCACGCCCCGGGTCTCGGTCAGCGACTTCGTGATCGACGAGGAAACCCGCGAGGCCAGCTTTGCCATCACCCTGGACAACGCCGGCACGCAGGTGGTGACGCTGAACTACGCCACCCAGAACGGCACCGCGCTGGCCGGCTCGGACTATGTGGCCACCAGCGGCGCCTTGAGCTTTGCCGTGGGCGAGACCGCCAAAACCGTCAAGGTCGGCCTGATCAACGACAGCCTGGCCGAGCTCTCTGAGCGCTTCAACCTGGTGCTCTCCGCCCTCACTGGCGGGGCCACCACGCTGGACGCCGTGGGCACGGCGACCATTCACGAGAACGATGCCACGCGAGTGGCCAACTCCACCATCACGGTGGATGACGTCGTGGTCGGCGAAAGCGAGACCTATGTTGACTTCCTGGTACGCCTGAACGCGCCCAATTTGGGCACGGTAACCGTCAACTACCAGAACCAAAATGATACCGCGAGAAACATCGATAACGACTACACCGCCGACACCGGCACGCTGACGTTCGCCGCCGGCGAGATGGTCAAGACCGTGCGCATCACGCTGGGCACGGCGTTCGCGGAGACCAACGACCTCGGGCGCGTCGAGAACTTCAAGCTCCAGCTGCTCACTCCTAGCGCCAACGCAACAATCGCACGCGCCGTGGGTACCGCGACCATCATCGACAACGACATCCCCACGCCCACGCCTCGGGTCTCGGTCAGCGACTTCGTGATCGACGAGGAAACCCGCGAGGCCAGCTTTGCCATCACCCTGGACAACGCCGGCACGCAGGTGGTGACGCTGAACTACGCCACCCAGAACGGCACCGCGCTGGCCGGTTCTGACTATGTGGCCACCAGCGGCGCCTTGAGCTTTGCCGTGGGCGAGACCGCCAAAACCGTCAAGGTTGGCCTGGTCAACGACAGCCTGGCCGAGTTCTCCGAGAGTTTCAATCTGGTGCTCTCCGGCCTCACCGGCGGGGCCACCACGCTGGACGCCGTGGGCACGGCCACCATCCACGGGAACGATGCCACGCGAGTGGCCAACTCCACCATCACGGTGGATGACGTCGTGGTCGGCGAGAGCGAGACCTATGCCGACTTCCTGGTGCGCCTGAACGCGCCCAATTTGGGCACGGTGACCGTCAACTACCAGAATATCAATGAAACCGCCAGAAACATCGATAACGACTACACCGCCGACACCGGCACGCTGACGTTCGCCGCCGGCGAGATGGTCAAGACCGTGCGCATCACGCTGGGCACGGCGTTCGCGGAGACCAACGACCTCGGGCGCGTCGAGAACTTCAAGCTCCAGCTGCTCACTCCTAGCGCCAACGCAACAATCGCGCGCGCCGAGGGTACCGCCACCATCATCGACAACGACACCCCCTCGCCCACGCCCGTGCTGTCAATTGCCGATGTGGTGGCCGATGAGCGCGACTCCATCGTGCAGGTCACCGTCGCACTCAACAATGCCGGTACAACAGCGGTGACAGTCGACTATGCGATACGGGGCAGCACCGCGACCGGAGGGGCTGACTATCGACCGCTTTCGGCTGGCTCGGTGGCCTTCGCGCCCGGCGAAACCGTCAAGACGATCCTGATTGGTCCGCTGAGTGACGGCATTACGGAAGGCCCGGAGCTGTTCGACGTGATGTTGTCAAATGCCGTCGGCGCAACGCTTGCGGATGCAAATGCACATGTCGTCATAGCGGGCAGCAACGGTGCAGTGCTCGGCAACCCCACTATCACTGTGGCCAACGTTGCCGCACTGGAAGGTACCGGCTACCTGGATTTTCTGGTGGCGCTGAGCAGCCCCAGCACCAATACGGTCTCGGTCAACTACACCACAGCCAATGGAACGGCAATCGCAGGATTCACCGGCGACTATATCGGCTCGTCCGATACCCTCAGGTTCGCACCGGGCGAGATGGTCAAGACGGTGCGTGTCGCGCTCAACGACGACGTCGCGGCTGAGGTTCCAGAAAGCTTCAGCTTGCGGCTCTCCGGCGCAGTCAATGCCGTGATTGGTACCGCCGCGGCAACCGGAACCATCCTGGATAACGAAAGCGCGTTGCCCGCCACACTTGCACTCGCGGGAACAGCCGGGCCGGATATCCTGCGCGGCACGCCGACAGCTGACACGCTGACCGGCTCGGCGGGTGATGACGTGCTGATAGGCGCTGCCGGCAATGACACCATGGAAGGTGGCACCGGCAATGACACCTACGTGGTCGAAGCCGCCGCGGATGTCGTGACGGAAGCAGCAGCGGCCGGTACGGACACCGTTCTTTCAAGCATCAGCTACGTCTTGGGCAACAACCTGGAGAACCTCTACCTGACAGGTATCGCCGCCATCAACGGCACCGGCAACGCCCTGGCCAACGTACTCACCGGCAACACCGCCAACAACATCCTCAATGGTGGCGCGGGCGTCGACCGCATGATTGGCGGGCTGGGCAACGACACCTATATCGTTGATAACACGCTGGATACCATTACCGAGCTGGCAGGCGGCGGCACCGATAGAGTGCAAAGTTCCGCCAACTATACGCTCAGCGCCGAACTCGAGAACCTCACGCTGGCCGGTGCCGCTGCCATCAACGGCACCGGCAACGCCCTGGCCAACGTGCTCACCGGCAACGCCGCCAACAACATTCTCAATGGCGGCGCAGGCGCCGATACCCTGAGCGGCGGGCTAGGCAATGACACCTATGTGGTGGACAACGCCGGCGACCTGGTCACCGAGGCGGCGGCCGCCGGCACCGACAGCGTGCTGTCGAGCATCAGCTACGTGCTCGGCGCCGAACTCGAGAACCTCACGCTGACTGGCGTCACCGCCATCAACGGCACCGGCAACGCCCTGGCCAACGTGCTCACCGGCAACGCCGCCAACAACGTCCTCAATGGCGGCGCGGGCGCCGACCTTATGATTGGCGGGTTGGGCAACGACACCTATGTGGTGGACAACGCCGGCGACCTGGTCACCGAGCTGGCGGCCGCCGGCACCGACACCGTGCAGTCGAGCATCAGCTATGTGCTCGGCGCCGAACTCGAGAACCTCACGCTGACCGGCGCCGCCGCCATCAACGGCACCGGCAACGCCCTGGCCAATGTGCTCACCGGCAACGCCGCCAACAACATCCTCAATGGCGGCGCGGGCGCCGACCTCATGATTGGCGGGCTGGGCAACGACACCTATGTGGTGGACAACGCCGGCGACCTGGTCACCGAGGCGGCGGCCGCTGGCACCGACACCGTGCAGTCGAGCATCAGCTACGTGCTCGGCGCCGAACTCGAGAATCTCACGCTGGCCGGTGCCGCCGCCATCAATGGCAGCGGCAACACCCTGGCCAACGTGCTCACAGGCAACGCCGCCAACAACGTGCTCAACGGCGGCACGGGCGCCGACCGCATGATTGGCGGGCTGGGTAACGACACCTATATCGTCGATAACACGCTGGATACCATTATCGAGCTGGCAGGTGGCGGCACAGATAGAGTGCAAAGCTCCGTCAGCTTTACGCTAGGCGCCGAACTCGAGAACCTCACGCTGGCCGGCACCGCTGCCATCAACGGCACCGGCAACGCCCTGGCCAACGTGCTCACCGGCAACGCCGCCAACAACATTCTCAATGGCGGCGCAGGCGCCGATACCCTGAGCGGCGGGCTGGGCAATGACACCTATGTGGTGGACAACGCCGGCGACCTGGTCACCGAGGCGGCCGCCGCTGGCACCGACACCGTGCAGTCGAGCATCAGTTACGTGCTCGGCGCCGAACTCGAGAACCTCACGCTGACTGGCGTCACCGCCATCAACGGAACCGGCAGCGCCCTGGCCAACGTGCTCACCGGCAACGCCGCCAACAATATCCTCAATGGCGGCGCAGGCGCCGACCTTATGATTGGCGGGTTGGGCAACGACACCTATGTGGTGGACAACGCCGGCGACCTGGTCACCGAGGCGGCGGCCGCTGGCACCGACACCGTGCAGTCGAGCATCAGCTACGTGCTCGGCGCCGAACTCGAGAACCTCACGCTGACCGGTGCCGCCGCCATCAACGGCAGCGGCAATGCCCTGGCCAACGTGCTCACCGGTAACACCGCCAACAACGTGCTCAACGGCGGTACGGGGGCCGACACCCTGAGCGGCGGGCTGGGCAACGACACCTATGTGGTGGACAACGCCGGCGACCTGGTCACCGAGGCGGCGGCCGCTGGCACCGACACTGTGCTGTCGAGCATCAACTACGTGCTCGGCGCCGAACTCGAGAACCTCAACCTGGCCGGCGTCGCCGCCATCAACGGCACCGGCAACGCCCTGGCCAACGTGCTCACCGGTAACGCCGCCAACAACATCCTCAATGGTGGCGCGGGCGTCGACCGCATGATTGGCGGGCTGGGTAACGACACCTATATCGTTGATAACACGCTGGATACTATTACCGAGCTGGCAGGCGGCGGCACCGATCGAGTGCAAAGCTCCGCCAACTATACGCTCAGCGCCGAACTCGAGAACCTCACGCTGGCTGGCGCCGCTGCCATCAACGGTACCGGCAACGCCCTGGCCAACGTGCTCACCGGCAACGCCGCCAACAACGTGCTCAATGGCGGCGCGGGGGCCGATACCCTGAGCGGCGGCCTGGGTAACGACACCTATGTGGTGGACAATGCCGGCGACCTGGTCACCGAGGCGGCGGCCGCCGGCACTGACACCGTGCAGTCGAGCATCGGCTACGTGCTCGGCGCCGAACTCGAGAACCTCACGCTCGCTGGCGCCGCTGCCATCAACGGTACCGGCAACGCCCTGGCCAACGTGCTCACCGGCAACGCCGCCAACAACATCCTCAATGGCGGCGCCGGCACCGACCTTATGATTGGCGGGCTGGGCAACGACACCTATGTGGTGGACAACGCCGGCGACCTGGTCACCGAGGCGGCGGCCGCGGGCACCGACACCGTGCAGTCGAGCATCAGCTACGTGCTCGGCGCCGAACTCGAGAACCTCACGCTGACCGGCGCCGCCGCCATCAACGGCACCGGCAACGCCCTGGCCAACGTGCTCACCGGCAACGCCGCCAACAACATCCTCAATGGCGGCGCGGGCGCCGACCTTATGATTGGCGGGTTGGGCAACGACACCTATGTGGTGGAGAACGCCGGCGACCTGGTCACCGAGGCGGCGGCCGCGGGCACCGATACCGTGCAGACGAGCATCAGTTACGTGCTCGGCGCCGAACTCGAAAACCTCACGCTGGCTGGCGCCGCTGCCATCAACGGCAGCGGCAATGCCCTGGCCAACGTGCTCACCGGTAACACCGCCAACAACGTGCTCAACGGCGGTACGGGGGCCGACACCCTGAGCGGCGGGCTGGGCAACGACACCTATGTGGTGGACAACGCCGGCGACCTGGTCACCGAGCTGGCGGCCGCCGGCACCGACACTGTGCTGTCGAGCATCAGCTACGTGCTCGGCGCCGAACTCGAGAACCTCAACCTGGCCGGCGTCGCCGCCATCAACGGCACCGGCAACGCCCTGGCCAACGTGCTCACCGGTAACGCCGCCAACAACATCCTCAATGACAATGTGGGGAACGATACCCTGGCCGGAGGTGCCGGCAATGACACGCTGACGGGAGGAGCCGGTGCGGACATCTTCAGCTTCAATACGGCCCTGAACGGCACGACCAACGTGGACACCCTCACCGACTTCACAACGGGCGTGGACCATTTCGCGCTGAGCCGTATCATCTTCAGCACCATCAGCGATCCCAGCCTGGCGGCAGGGGACTTCTTCCAGGCTGGTCCAGTGGCGCTGGATGCCGGCGACCGAATTCTGTACGACCAGACGAACGGGGCGCTGTCCTACGACGCGGATGGCACAGGCGCGACAGCGGCGATTCAGGTCGCCACCGTGGGCTCTACAGTGCATCCAGCGATGGCATTCACCGACTTCCTGCTGGTTTGAGGTGTGGGCAAATGGAGCCGCTGTCCGTGCCGGGGAGCCGGTGGCGCATGGTTGAGCCTGACACGGTGACTACCCGCATTTAGGTCCACTTCTGCCATCCTCATCGTCCATGGCAACGGGGGAACGAATGAGAACACCAACGGCTTGTCAAGGCAGTAGTTCCCTCGGCCCACCCTGCCCCGGTCGTTTTAATGTCCGCGAATGTAGTGTTCCAGTTGCCGGATCAGCTCGGCCTGCTCGACGATGGCTTCCTTGACCAGATCACCAATCGACAACAGGCCAATCAGTTGGTCGCCCTCCACCACCGGTAGATGGCGCAGATGACTGTCGGTCATGACCGCCATGCAACGTTCAATGCTCTGCTGACTGTCGGCTGTCACGACGGGCGCACTCATGATGGCCCGGACCGGTGTACCGACCGAAGAGCGCCCCTGTAGAACGACCTTGCGCGCATAGTCGCGTTCGCTGATAACGCCGATTACCTGGCCCTGCTCCATGACGGGTAGAGCACCGACATTTTTTTCCGCCATCATCTTCAATGCTTCAAGCACCATCTGGTCCGGCGCGATGCTATGCACCCGTCGGTTTTGCACAGCCTTGAGCTGCAGCAGTTGTGCGGCTGTTTTCATGCGAGCCTCCGATACTGTTTGTCATTGATCATCGACTCCGCCGGAGCCTGGCATGAATCATTAATTGAATGGGCGCTCAGCCCCCGGCGAAATCCATGGGGTCAAGCCACCGCGACTTCCACCTGGCCTGCGTTCAAGCGCACCGGCCAGACCCGCAGGCGCTGCTGCGGATATTCCAGGCAACTGCCGTCTTCAAGGCGGAAATGCTGTTTGTAGAGTGGCGAGGCAACCACCAGATCGCCCTTGATGCTGCCGATCAGCCCGCGACCGATGACATTTGCCCCGGATTGCGGGTCATGGTTATCGACGGCATAGAGGGTCTTGCCTTCGGCAGCCGGCAGGTAGAACAGCGCCACTTGTGCACCGTCGAGCCAGACGACGACGCCAGAGTTACGGACCAGATCCTCCTGGCTGCACACCGCTTGCCAGGCATCGGGATTGACCCGGGAGGAACTGGAACAGGCTCGCTGAGTATCGGACTGGCTCATCAGGCAATCTCCTCAATGACAGGGATAAGGTGGAGTTCAGCGGCCATGATCGGCCGGCGCTGACCGCGTTCCTGGACAAAATGGATGTCCGGGTCCGGGCGTTGATCGTTGACGAAGGTGCGGAAGCGCTTGAGTTTTTCCGGGTCTTTAAGGGCGTTGGCCCATTCGCATTCGTAACGGTTGACCACCAGTTGCATCTGCGATTCGAGTTCAAAGCCAAGCCCCAGGCTGTCGTGGATGACCACGTCCTTGAGGTAATCCAGGCCGCCCTCCAGGCTCTCGCGCCAGACCGAGGTGCGCTGCAACTTGTCGGCGGTGCGGATGTAGAACATCAGGAAACGGTCGATGTAACGAATCAGGGTGGAGTCATCGAGGTCGGTGGCGAACAACTCGGCGTGGCGCGGGCGCATGCCGCCGTTACCGCACACATAGAGGTTCCAGCCTTTCTCGGTGGCGATCACGCCCACGTCTTTGCTCTGTGCCTCGGCGCACTCACGGGTGCAACCGGAGACCGCGAACTTGAGCTTGTGCGGCGAACGCAGGCCCTTGTAGCGATCCTCGAGGGTCAACGCCATTTGCACGCTGTCCTGTACGCCGTAACGGCACCAGGTGCTGCCGACGCAGGACTTCACCGTCCGGGTCGATTTGCCGTAGGCGTGCCCGGTTTCGAAACCCGCTGCAATCAGCTCGGCCCAGATGTCCGGCAACTGATGCAACTGAGCGCCGAACAGGTCGATGCGCTGGCCGCCGGTGATTTTGGTGTAGAGGTCGTATTTCTTCGCCACCACGCCGATGGCAATCAGCTTGTCAGCCGTGATCTCGCCCCCGGGAATGCGCGGCACCACCGAATAGGTGCCGTTTTTCTGCATGTTGGCCATGAAGGTGTCGTTGGTGTCCTGCAACGGCACCAACGACGTGTCCATGATCGGCTGATTCCAGCACGAGGCGAGGATCGAGCCCACCGCCGGTTTGCAGACGTCGCAACCGGTGTGGCCACGGCCATGTTTGGCCAACAGTTCGTCGAAGGTGATTATTCCCTCTACCCGTACCAGCGCATAAAGCTCCTGACGGGTATAGGCAAAGTGTTCGCACAGGCTCTTGTCGACACTGACGCCACGGGCAATCAACTCATGCTCGAACACTTGCTTGAGCAAGCCGGCGCAACCGCCGCAGCCGGTGCAAGCCTTGGTCTGCGACTTGAGCTGACCCAGGTCGGTGCAGCCGCCGTCGATGGCCGAACAAATGGAGCCCTTGGTGACGTTATGACATGAGCACACCGTGGCCGACTCGGGCAGCGCACCCGGGCCCAAGCTCGGCGCGCCTTCAGTGGACGGCAGAATCAGGCTGGCGGGTTCTGCTGGCAAGGCGATGCCGTTCTGCATGTACTGCAGCAAGGTGTCGTAATAGCTGTTGTCACCGACCAGCACTGCACCGAGGACGTGTTTGCCACTTGCATCCACCACCAGGCGGCGATAGCTGGCGCTGGTTTCGTCGATGAATTGATAGCTGCGCGCGCCCGGGGTATTGCCGTGGGCGTCGCCGATGGAGCCGACATCCACCCCCAGCAGCTTGAGCTTGGTCGACATGTCGGCACCGGTGAACGGTTCGGCGACTTCGTTGCACAGACGGGCCGCGACGCTGCGCGCCATCTGGTAGCCCGGCGCGACCAGGCCAAACAGGCTGCCGTTCCATGAAGCGCATTCGCCGATGGCGTAGATGTTCGGGTCGCAACTCAGGCACGTGTCGTCGATCACCACGCCACCGCGCGGACCGATCTCCAGCGCGCATAGACGAGCCAGCGCGTCTTGAGCGCGGATACCAGCGGAAAACACGATCAGGTCGGTTTCGAGGAATTCGTCATTGGCGAAGTTCATGCGATAGCGGTACTGCTCGCCCGCACTGATCGATTGCGTGGCGCGGGACAGGTGTACCCCGACGCCCAATCGTTCGATCTGCGCCTTGAGCGCCTGGCCACCGAGGTCATCGAGTTGTACCGGCATCAAGCGCGGCGCGAATTCCACCACGTGGGCTTCAAGGCCCAGGCTCTTCAACGCGTTCGCGGCCTCCAGGCCCAACAAGCCACCGCCGACCACCACACCGCGCCGGGCATTAACCGCCGCAGCTCGAATGGCATCGAGGTCTTCCAGGGTGCGATAGACCAGCCGCGATTCACCTTCGGCGCCTTCGATTGGCGGAACAAACGGATAAGAACCAGTGGCCAGGACCAATTTGTCATACGTGACACAACCTTGCGAGGTGACCACCTGGCGACGGACGCGGTCGATTTCCAACACCGGCACACCCAAATGCAGCGTAACGCCGGGCGTCTGGTAAAGCGACGCATCGGACAGCGCCAGCGACTCGGCATCACGACCGGAGAAGTACTCGGAAAGATGCACACGGTCATAGGCGCGCATCGGCTCCTCACTGAAGACGTGCAGCCGGTAATGCTCAAGCGCTCCCCGCTCGATCAGTTGTTCGACACAATGATGTCCGACCATGCCATTACCGATCACGATCAGCGTTTGCATCTTGTTCAACGTGGCAACATTGGAATTCATAGAAAGCACCCAGCCCGAGCCAATCACGGTTTTAAAAGCAAAAAAAAACGCCTGAAACCTTTCGGTTCCAGGCGTCTTTGCCTGTTCTTTTGCGGTGTTGAAACCAGGCAGCTATGCCTGATCCACCGATACTGCCCACGACCTGTTCGGCCAATCGATCGTCGTTGACCGAGGGGGCTGTCCACTCGAATGCGTTCCAGGTGGACCTGATGTCAGCCTTGCAGCCTTTGTGCCAGCCAGCCACAGAGAGACTTCAACTCTCTGCAAACACTGACTCTTGGGCCAGGGGGATTGTCGCGGCGACTGCGGTCCAGGCGCGTTTCGGCAAGTGTGAGCCGACTTCCAGGGAAGGCGAATGGACGAGGACAACCATTCGAGACGCCGGAGCTACCAAGGCGAAAGCGCTTTGCGGCGCTTCCGGCTGGTGCACGTTGGTACGCATGGCGCTTTATAAAAGTGCAAAAACAGTTCGATTCCACCAGTAAAAAGCTGCGAACGTCCTGTCGAACGGCCCAGCGAGTCTTGCCATCGTTCACTCGCTGCAGAGGGTCCAGGCCATGGCGACCCGGTCGACCCGGGATTCACCTCGGGTCCATAACCGCAACAGGCTTGGCTTCGCTTTCACTGGGTCTGGCGGTAGGATACCCGCCTGACAACAAAAATAATCATCACACACCAGGGTCATCCAATTGGCTGTAACCATGACTAAAGACCGCATAAACGAAATCGATTTACTTCGGTTCCTCGCAGCAATTGCCGTCCTGTTCTTTCACTATTCTTTTCGGGGACATGCCTACGACGATCTGTCTGTTATGTCTTACCCTTGGATAGTCCCAGCCGCAAAGTATGGGTATCTTGGTGTTCAGCTGTTTTTTATGATAAGCGGCTTTGTGATATTCATGACGGCTTCAAATGCGAACCTGAAGTCGTTCGCAATATCCCGGATCGTCCGGCTCTACCCTGCATTCTGGGCGTGCTGCACCATTACATTTATTGCCATCCTGTTAATGGGTAATGGACGCTTTTCGGCCACCTTCACTCAGTATCTCGCCAACATGACCATGTTCAGCGAGTTCATGAAAGTCCCATCTATCGATGGCGCCTACTGGTCAATTTTCATCGAAATTCGCTTTTATCTTTTGATTGCCATTCTGTTGGCATTTAAACAGATGCGAAATGCAGAATATTTCATGATTGCCTGGCTCGCCTATACAGCGAAGACTGCCCTATGGGGGACTGACAAGCTGTCTGTGTATTTGATTTCCGAATATGCAGCTTTCTTCATTGCGGGCGCTTCAATGTTCATGGTCTGGAAAAATGGATTTTCCATCATCCGTACCGCGACTATCGCTCTTTCTTTTGCCTTGGCGATGTATCAAGCGTTGAAGCAAGCCAGCGTATTGACCGGTGTTTTCAAGCTGGAAGTAGATCCACTCGTGGTCATTGCGATCGTTACGAGCTGCTTCGTTGCAATGTTGCTCAGCGCTACTCGCAACACCGGATTCTTTGGCCGGACAAACTGGACAACGCTCGGGGCGCTGACTTACCCGCTCTACCTCCTGCACCAATTCATAGGCTTCATGACGTTCAACCTGCTATACGACAAGGTCAACGTTCACTTGCTCTTCTGGGGTGTCATCGTGCTGCTTCTGGCCGCTGCTTACGCGGTGAATCAGCTCATCGAAAAACCCATGTCTACGCGTCTTCGTGCTTTGCTCCAGCGCCTCCTTGGCAACCGGGTTTCGACCGAATCGGTTACGAAAGCCGACTGATTGCCTGCACCATGAGTATTGTGGAACCTTGCCAAGCGCATCGTGTGGCGTGCAGCCGCCGCAATGCAGGGGCCTGCAACTCTCAGAACTGACAATGAACCCGGCCATCACGCAGAGGTCATAACAGCTGATGGCATCGCAAATGATCAGTGGCCTTGGGCCTTCAAGGCCGCAGACCCGCTTCATTCACAAACGATGCTTGCATTTCTCACATTTCAGGGCGCGCCGGATAACCTCAGTGGGTTCAGTTCCTGCCTGACGCAGGGGCTTACCGCTGCTCTCATCCCATGCTCCCTTAGCGGAGTACGCAAATGACTCAATCAATGCGGTTCTTCCTCTCGTTCTTCCTCGCAACAGCAACACTGGCATCAGCAGGTTTCCTGAACAATGCCGGAGCAGCCACCGCCGAGGACCTGAATGCCGACGCTCGACAAGCTTTGCAAACGCTCTACAAGACCAACCCTTTTTCCGAAACCATCTCGCACAAAGCCAAGGCTGTGCTCATTTTTCCGAAAATCATCAAAGCAGGTCTTGTATTCGGCGGCAGCTACGGTGAAGGCGTTTTAATGAAAGGCACGAAAGTCGAGAATTACTACAACTCCGTCAGCGGATCATGGGGGCTCCAGGCAGGCGCCCAATCGTACGGCTATGTGGTTTTTCTGATGACCGATAAAGCCGTGAAATATGTAGCCGAAACCAAGGGCTGGGAAATCGGTGTGGGGCCAACGGTTGTTGTAGTGGACGAGGGGATTGCGAAGAACCTCTCCAGTTCGACGCTGAAAGACGATGCGTACGCGTTCATCTTCGACCAGCAAGGGTTGATGGCGGGGGTCAGCATCGAGGGAACCAAGATTTCCCTGATCAAGCGCTAAAGTCAGCGGTTTGATTGGCCATCGGGAGCGTGATGGCGGCCTGTGCCTACGCGGATGGATTTTCCCATTTAGGCTAGGCTGTCCTCACTCTTGGCGCACAGACACATCGAGTAGTTGTGAATCGACTTGGGCAAGCAAGGCTGGCATTTACGATATCGACCGTTCATTGATACAGGTCTAAACATCGAATCGCCGAATCCTGATAATGATTTTTCAGTTTTTAGGTAGGCCTTAAATGACTTCACAGCTCTTCCAGGTTCACGGCCTCGTGAGTTTTACACTCGCCATCCTCCTGCTTTTCCTCGGCAAGACCCTCGTCCAGCACAACACCTTTCTACGTCAATACTGTATCCCCGAGTCGGTCGTCGGCGGCTTCGTCTGTGCGGCGGTGACGTCCTTGCTTTACTTCGGTCTGAATATCCAGATCGAATTCGATCTGCAGGTTCGCGACACCCTGCTGCTCTATTTCTTTGCCGGCATCGGCTTGAAATCGGACATGCGCCAACTGCTCAAGGGTGGGCGCCCGCTGCTGATCCTGCTGTTGCTCGCCGCTGTATTCATTCTCCTGCAGAACTCGCTGGGCATGGGTGTGGCCCAGGCGTTTGGGCTTGATCCCAAGGCGGGCTTGATGGTGGGATCCATTTCCCTCACGGGTGGGGTGGGCACGACCCTGGCCTGGGCACCGCTGTTCGTCGATAAGCTGGGAATCAGTAACGCACACGAACTGGGCATCGCCAGCAACACCGTCGGCCTGATTGCCGCTTGCGTCATCGGCGGCCCGATCGCCAACCGACTGATACAGCGTTATCAGCTCTCGACGTCCGGGGATGCGGCGCTGGAAGTCGGCATTCTCGACCAGCAACCGAGCAAGCCACTGGATTACTACGACGTGCTCTGGGCCTGGATGTGGCTCAACCTGACCCTGATGGCCGGCTATGGGCTCAACCTGCTGCTGGTCGATGCCGGCGTCACCCTGCCCAAATTTGTCAGTTGCCTGTTCGCGGGCATCGTCATTCACCACCTCGTTCTCGCCTTTGTGGGTGATCAACGACTGAAAACCTGGAGCGGTGCCAGCCAGGGCCTGTCGCTGATCTCCGATATCTGCCTGGGCATGTTTTTGACCATGGCGCTGATGGGGCTTCAGCTATGGCAACTGAGCGGCGCCTTGATGTTCATTCTGTGCGCATTGACCCTGCAAATTCTGCTGACGGTCGCCTATACGTATTTTGTGGTGTTTCGCTTGATGGGGCGCGATTACGAAGCCAGTGTGATTGCTTCGGGATTCGGCGGGATTGCCCTCGGGTCCACCGCGACGGCCATCGTCAACATGTCGACCGTGACGCAAAAGTACGGTGCGGCGCACCAGGCCTTCCTGATCGTGCCATTGGTATGTGGCTTTTTCATTGACCTGGTCAACGCCGTGATCATCAGTATGTTCAGTGGTCTGTAGCCGCCTCAACTCGACTCTCGGACGGCCAGACACGCCGAACTTAGGAAAGCGGACGAAAGGAGCAGCAGGATCAATGCCGCAAGGATAGGCTCAGAGAAAGACTGTGCCTCAGCCCTGATCCGGCCAGGTACGATCTCAAATGCGCCTCTTGCTACAGGGGAACCAGGATGACGGCACATACCGCACGCCAAAGCTCGTCATGGATCCTGCTATCCCTGCTCGCCGTCGATCTGACGCTGATGGCCGGCTGTTCAGGCAAAGCCAATTCGACTCGATATTCAACCTCCAGCACCGGCTCGGCCTGCTATGCAAAAGCACTCCCCACAGTCGGCGAAGGTGGCCTCGCCTGGGGCGATACCTTGAGCATGGCCCGGCAAAAATCCCTGAACAATTGCATACGTTATGCCGGCCGATCCGGCGGCACGCCAAGTACCTGCAAAGTGGTGATGGCGGAATGTAAGCATTGATAGAGCGGTTTTTCGTTTCTGCGCCGCTTTTGCATTTCTGTGCGACAGATCCCACTTCAGGGGCTCCCGTTTCACACGCTTGAGGTGTTAATTTTGAAATGCTTCTGATCAAGTGATCAGATATTTCTTACAAACCGCCTGCAAAGGAATGCCCCCAGCAATGGATTTTTCACTCAAGCACCTGGCTGCGACCACCCTCATGCTCGCCAGCCTTTCGTCGTTCACCACCGCTGCGCAAGCCAACATCACCCCAGAACAGAGCGCGGTCATCCTCAAGACCTTCAGTGATGCCTCGGTCAAGGATTTCAGGCAGTTCGTGGAAAGTCTGGCCAAGAGCGATATCGCCAAAACCCACAACCTCGACCCGGCCATCCGTGCGTTTCTCGACAACAAGACGCTGTCCGCTGAGCAGCAGAACGAAATCCATCGCCTGCTTGGCCTCTATGCCCGGGTGAAATACGGCAGCGCAGCCACCGAAACCCTGAAAGAGCTGGTGGCCATTGCGACCATGCGCGTGGACGGTGTCGACCAGCACGACAATCCCGAATTCCTCAAGATTGCCGAGAAGATCAAGGGCCTCGCCCAGGCGTTCAACCTGAACTTTCGCAACATCGACAACCGCGTGTATGAGATCTCCCTCGAGGGCAGCGGCGATGAAGTCGTGGGCATTCACGCCCATGCCGATGTGGTGCCAGTGACCCCGGAGAACTGGGTGCTGCAGGACGGCACCCGCCTCGATCCGTTCAAGGTCACCCTGATCGGCGATCGCATGTATGGCCGCGGCACCGAGGATGACAAGAACGGCATCGTGGTGGCGCTCTACGCCATGAAGATCATCAAGGAAGAAAAGCTGCCGCTGGCCCGGAACTTCAAGCTGCTGGTCGACACCACCGAAGAGACCACGGGCGACGCCATCCCCTACTACTTCGAACGCAACCCGACCCCCAACTACAACCTGGCGCTGGATGGCGGCTACCCGGTGGTGATCGCCGAGAAAGGCTACGGCACGGTCATGGCCAGCTTCGCCAAACGTAAGGCTGAAGGCAAAGGCGCAGAAATCACTTCGATGACCGGCGGCCTGGCCACCAACCAGATTCCGTCGACATCGGTCGCGACCCTGGTAACCGACAAGCCCACCGAACTGGCCGCCAGCCTGCAAAAGGCCGGCAGCGAATATGCCAAGCGCAATGGCGGCAACTTCGAGGTGACCGCCAAGGTCGACGGCAAGGACGTCAAGTTGACGGTCACCGGCGTGTCCGCGCACTCCTCCGAGCCCGAGTCCGGCGTCAACCCGGTGGCCAGGATGCTCGACTTCATCAACGGCCTCGACGGCAAGGTGGCGCTCAAGCACAACCACATCACCGATGCCGCGCGCTACGCCGCCGACAACTGGGGGCTGGATTATCTGGGTGGGAAGTTGGGGGTCGGTTTTGCCGATGAGTTCATGGGCCCGCTGACCACGTCCCTGACCTATGTCGGGATGGACGACAAAGCCTTCAAGCTCGCGGTCAACCTGCGCGTACCGAAGGGCAAATCCCCTGAAGCGCTCAAATCCGAAATCGCAGCAAAGCTGGACACCTGGAGCAAGAAAACCAGCATCGCACCGGCCTTCGAGCTGTCGATTGCCGAACCGATGTACCGCAACCCCGAGGGTGAATGGGTCAAGGCCCTGCTTGCGGTGGCCAGCGAAAACCTCGGCATGGAACACAAGTTCGGCACTTCCGCAGGTGCTACGTCCGTGCATGAACTGCCCAACGGTGTGCAATTCGGCCTGGCCATGCCAGACGTCAAATACACCGGTCACAACGACAACGAGTTCAAGACCACCGAGCAGTTCCTGCTGGACTTGCAGATCGTCACCGAAATGATGGGCCGTATCGGGCAATTGCCGAAGCTCTGATCTCCTTTCGGGCCCGCCTTTCTGGCGGGTGCGATTGCAGACCTGTGGCGAGGCGCCTGCTCCCGTCGGGATGGCATTTGGCGCAGGCTATGGCACCCGGGGCACCCGCCATGACATTGCACAGCGACTATCGGGTGCAAAACCGCAGGCATATTCCTGTGCCAGGATCTCTGCCAGGCGCTTATCCAACGTTTCCCCAGCGCGATGCTCAAACCCCAGCCGCCGGTAAAAGGGCGCGTTCCAGGGCACGTGTGTAAACGTCGTTAGCGTCACCGAAGCCAGCTGATTCAATCGCGCATATTCCATCGCCGTTTCAACCAGCTTTCGCCCCCAGCCCTGCCCCTGCACGGACTGTCTGACCGACAACTCGTAGATATGAAGATCGCTGCCGTGGCGTTCTGCGCTGAGGAAACCTGTAGGCCGAGCATCCGCATCGACAGCCACCCAGCACGTCGATCGCGCGATCAACTGCCTGTGACGATCGACTGCCATGGTGGCGGCGTCCGCCAGCCATTCCATTTCATCGATCGAACGGAATGCTTGCGCAGCGCTACGTTCAATACGGGGCAACAAATGCGCGTCATCGGGTAAAGCCAGGCGAATGTGTGCAGGCATGAGCTCTCGAAATAGTGGCTTGCTGGCCTGGAATTCTACGCTGCCTACGACCTGCGTGAGGACTTGGTCAATAGTCTGTTTGAGGTATTACCCGGAGCGGACCTTGATTGACTATGACGCCAGGGATTTTCGGTCATTCGGGTGGACCAGGCGGCACTACGGCTGCCCCATCCATCAACCGCAACGAGGAGCTCGATAGCTATGGAAAAAGTCATCTACCTGCTGTGGCGTGATACTCAAGTCAGTCCTGATACCTTCGCCCATCGCCTGCGCAGTGAGGTCGCCGGGCAATTGCAGGCACTCGGTGCCCGTGCTGTGCAATTGAACCTCTCCGATGCCGATGTGCAGCCTGCAGCCAGCCTGCGCCAGGAAAACAACAGACCATTGCCCGATGGCAGTCTGTCGCTGTGGCTGGACAGTGCCAACGGGCCGGCTCGTCGCCCTTTCGACGACGTGATCAATGCGGTAACGGCGCGCATGGCCGCCTACCTGGTATGCGAGTCGGTCGCTATCGCCAATACTCGCTTCCCCGCAACGCCCGGTGAGCGTACCCACGGGTTCGCCCAGTTGGCCCTGCTGACCCGCCCTCCGCGCCTGACCCCCGAGGCCTGGCTGGACATATGGCGCAACCGTCACACGGCGGTGGCCGTGGACACGCAAGATAACTTCCAATACGTGCAAAACCTGGTGGTGCTGGCTTTGACGCACGGCGCTCCACGGATCGATGCCATCGTCGAAGAATGTTTTCCGCCCGCCGCCATGACCGATCCCATGGCCTTTTTCGATGCGGTGGGCGACGAAGCGAAATTCCAGCACAACCTGGCCTTGATGATGGACAGTTGCAGCCGCTTCCTCGATTTCGACAAGATCGACGTGCTACCCACCAGCCAGTACTGCCTGTAGGACCGGGAAATGGTCATGCGTGAAGCCGGATAATCCAGGCCTGGTCCTTGATTATCGAGCCTGAAGCGCTTTGCGCATGAAAACCCGGGCGAAGGCATCGTCCTCATGAGCCCGGCGAATAGTCTGAAATGCGTGTCTCCCAAACAATCAATGAGCGTGTCGGCCAAGCATGCGGCGCACATCGAAGATTGCCAAGGACCAAGGTGGGTTTCACGACTGGCAGGCAGTCAGCGCCCAGCCTTGATGAGACAAGTGCTGTCTGCCTTGTTCAGATTGTCCGGTTGGCTCCGATCCTTTTCATACCGACTGTCTGCGCCAGGTGCCGGGGGATGTGCCGAACTGGCGCTTGAAGGCGCGGCTGAACGCGGCTTCAGACTCGTAGCCCACTGCAAAGCCGATTTGCGCCACATTGCCGCGACCTTCGCGCAGGTGTTGAGCCGCCACGTGCATACGCCAGAGCGTCAGGTATTGCATCGGTGGCTGGCCGACCAACGCCGTGAAGCGCTCCGCGAACACCGAGCGCGACATGCCCACTTCCAGCGCCAGGGCTTCTGCCGTCCAGCCCTCGGTTGGACGGGCATGGAGCAGCGCCAATGCGCGCCCGATATGCGGATCGCGCAACCCCGCCAGCCACCCGCGCCGCTCGGCCGGAAGGCTGGCGACATACTGGCCGACAGCTTCGACGAAGAGCAACTCCGACAGCTTGGCGATGACCGTAGTCGAGCCGACGCGCCCTGCCGCGATTTCACTGACGGCAAAACGGAATGAGCTTTCGATCCAGGTGCCCGACGCCGTCGCGCGCAGGTCCAGCTTCAATAAGGATGGCAACGACGACAGCAACGGACTGAAGGGTGTTTCAGAGCCGAGGAATCCGCACAGTAACTGCGTGGCCTCCCCGCCCCCGCCGTACTCGATTCGTGAAATGCCACCGACTTCCGGCGGCTGAATAACATCTCTCGCCGGCATCGGCGCAATGCTCAGGTCGCTGCCAAACGAATGAGCGTCGTTGCGAGGCAGCAGAACGAGTTCGCCTGCCTCCACGTCCATGACGGCACCACCGTCGATTTTTATTTGCATGCTTCCGGCGGCGACAAAATGCGAAGCAATGATATGTCGAGGTGTCGCCAGGAACGGTTTGCAATCATCCGCCGAGAGTCTTCCGTTGATGCACCAGGGCGCAGTGAGTTCCGCCTCGAGGAAGACCCCTCCAGACAGTCGAATCACACGCAATACATCAGAAAGCGCATCCAGCAATTGCCAGCCCTCCTTTCCGGAGTCCGGAGCAGGTAATCAGGCGTACCGGTCATTCAATGCCTGAACAGCGAGGCCTAGATTAGCACCAACGCGGCCCCAGAGACCGAGACGGTCCCCAGCGGCTTCACCACCGGTCTGTGGCTCCGGCGTCAACCGTAACTGCCCCATTCCAAGGGCATCAGGAGAGCTATATGAACAGCGTCGTTACCCTACCCAACTCAGAGTCGGGCAACACCGCCCGTTATGCGCAAATTGTCCGATCCTCGAAAAAAACCGAATGGCAGATCGACCGCGATTTGCTACAGGACCGCAGTTTCGATTTCTCGCGCAAGTTCCTGCCCGATGGACTCTCGCAGGTCGACCGCCTGACCTTTCTCGCCACGGCCGAGGCACGCCTGCTCAGTCAGATTCAGGGCCGGACCTATGCGTACATCTTTGGCCTGGTCGAACGATTTATCAGTGCCAAAATGCTCGATCAAGGTCGGGCCCATGTATTCGACAATCAACTCGCACTCGAAGCGCTGGTACGTTTTTCCAACGACGAGATCAAGCATCAGGAACTGTTCCGGCGCATGGAAACGATGATGGGTTCGCAATTGCCGGCGGGATATCGTCAAGTTGCCGATCCAAACGAAGTGGCACGCGCGGTACTGTCGGCCAGCACCTGGTCGGTGCTGGCGCTGACCTGCCATATCGAGCTGTTTGTTCAGGCGCACTACGTACAGAGCATCGCCCCGCGCGAAGAGCTGTGCCCGTTATTCAAGGATGTTTTCAAATTTCACTGGAAGGATGAAAGCCGGCACGTCGTACTCGATGAACTGGAGTGGCAGGCGGAACACGCGAAACTTTCGCCAGCCGAGCGCGACCAGGCCGTGAATGATCTGATTGCGCTGGTGGCGGCTGTCGACGCCATCCTGCAGGCACAATCGGCAGCCGATACCGAGTATTTCATTGGTAGTGTTTCACGGTCATTCAGTGTCGATGAGACAACGCAAATCAACGCCTGCGTGCTGGGCGCCTACCGCTGGCAATACATTGTCTCGGGCGTGCAGCACCCACACTTTGGCCGGCTGCTGACGCAGATGACAACGCCGGCACAGATGTCCAGGATTCAGGCCGCACTGGCTCCCATCATGGGCCATTGATCGACCGCGCGCGACTGACTGCCCGTCGGCCGCGCGCTGTGGGAAGACCAACTGATATTGATCTGTTGAGGATGGCGGCCATGACGATACCGATGTGGATGCTGCTTGGGTTTGCGACCTGGACTTTGCTGTTGTTGATGGCCACCGTCGGGGTTTATCGCTGGGTCGCCATCTTGTTCTCGAGTGTTCCGATTGCCTCTTTTCGCAGCGACCAGCTCGAAGGTGAGGATTGGTATCGGCGCGGGACAAGGGCGCACGCCAACTGTGTGGAAAACCTGCCTGTCTTTGGCGTCATCGTGTTCGTGATTTCAGCCCTTGATATCAATGGTTCTGCAGTGAACTACTTGTCCACTCTCGTCCTGATCGCTCGTGTGGGCCAGTCGCTGGTTCACGTATCCCATGAGCAAACCAACACGTTCGTGGCGGTACGGTTTACCTTCTTTTGCGTTCAGTTGGTCTGCTTTCTCGCACTCATCGGCATAGCCGTTGGTTACGGCGCATGAGTGTGACCAAGGGATCGAAACAGCAAAATCGGCAGCGACTGGTGAGTTATAACCCGATCTGCAGTCATTAATTCCATCAGTTATTTGATTGAGGAGCATTCGTTCTATAGGGCCAGGTATTGGTAGCTAATCTAGTGAGGTCAAAGGGAGCAACCTTCAGAAAGGCGAAAGCATATGGACGAAAATCTGATCGAAACCGACTATCTGGTCATCGGTGCTGGCGCGATGGCCATGGCTTTCGTCGATACACTACTCAAGGAAACGAATGCACGCATCGTGATGGTGGATCGACACGACCGACCAGGCGGGCACTGGAATGATGCCTACCCTTTTGTCCGATTACACCAGCCCTCGGCCTTCTATGGCGTCAACTCACGGGAACTGGGCAGCGGGACGAAAGACCATGCGCAACTGAACGAAGGCTTGTATGAGCTGGCCTCCGGCGCCGAGGTGGTGAGCTACTACGACCAGGTGATGAACCAGCAGTTTCTGCCGTCAGGTCGGGTCCGTTACTTCCCCATGTGCAACTACACCGGCGACCGCATTGAAGACCACCGCTTTACCTCGCTACTCAGCGGAGCAAACCATCAGGTCCGGGTCCATAAAAAGGTGGTAGACGCCACCCATACCCAGACGGAAGTGCCCTCGACCCACCCGCCCAGGTACAGGGTGGAGCCCGGCGTGCAATGCATGCCACTGAACAATCTGCCGAAGATCCAGCACCCACATTCCAGCTACGTAGTGGTGGGATCGGGCAAGACCGGGATCGACGCTTGCCTGTGGTGTCTGCAAAACGGCATTGCGCCTGCCAAAATCTGCTGGATCATGCCGAGCGATCCGTGGCTGATCGACCGGGTCAACCTGCAACCGGGCCTCGAAAACTTCGAACGAACAATCGGTGGCCTCACGGCACAATTCGAGGCCATCGCAGCCGCAGACTCGATCCCTGACCTGTTCTCCAGGCTTGAGGCGTCGGGCCAGCTCCTGCGCATGGATAAGTCCGTCGAACCCACTGCTTACCGCTGCGCCACCGTCACACAGGCAGAGTTACGTGAGCTTCGACGCATCGACAACATTGTGCGCCTGGGCAAGGTACGGGTTATCGAGCCAACGCGCATCGTGCTCGAACAGGGCAGCATCGCCACGAGTCCAAATGCTCTGCATATTGACTGCAGCGCCAGTGCCATCCCGACACTGCCTGATATGACGGTGTTTGATGGGAACAAGATTAACCTGTTGATGCTAAGCAGCTGCCAACCCTTGTTCAGCGCGGCGTTGATCGCTTATGTCGAAAGCCATCTGGCCGATCAGGCGGAAATGAACGCCCTTTGCGCCATGGTCCCCCCGCCTCACATCCCCACGGACTGGATCAGAATGTGGGCGGTCAACCTGAGCAACCAACTACGCTGGGGAGAGTATGAAGGCCTGACCCGCTGGATCAGGCAGTCACGCTTGTACTTTCTCACTGCGGTGGTCAGGGGCTTGCAAGAAACCGACACCGCGAAACTGGCCCAGCTACATCGGCTCTCAGTCAGCAAGCAGCAGGCTCTGGCGAGTCTGCCGCGGTTGCTGGAGTCCATCGTTTGAATTGCAGGGAGCGCACATGAACGAACCACACCTCGAAATACTCGACATCAATGGTATTCGCATGCAGGTAGCCACCCAGGGCTCAGGCCCGTTGGTCCTGCTATGCCACGGTTTCCCGGAGCTGTGGTACTCGTGGCGCAATCAGCTTGCTGCGCTGGCGGCCGCCGGCTACCGAGCGGTCGCGCCCGACATGCGTGGCTATGGCGGCACGGAAGCGCCGGCCGAACCCGACGCCTACACCACACTCCACCTGGTAGGCGACATGGTGGAGTTGGTCAACACACTCGGTGAACAGCAAGCCGTGATCATCGGTCATGACTGGGGCGCACTGGTGGCCTGGAGCGCCGCATTGATGCGACCCGATATGTTCCGCGCAGTGGTCGGCATGAGTGTCCCCTTCTCGCCACCGGGGCGCGTGGAGCTCCTGAGTGCGCTTGCCTCGCGGGGTATCAGCGACTTCTACATCCAGTATTTCCAGACGCCGGGTGTGGCCGAGGCCGAGCTGGAAAGGGACGTCGAGTCGTCGATCCGGCGCATCTACTTCAATGGCTCGGGTGACGGACCCGATGGGCCTGTGTTCGGCCAACTGCAGCCGGGCAAAGGCTTCCTGGGGGAGATGATCGAACCCGAAACCTTGCCAGCCTGGCTGAGCCTGGAGGACATCGCCTACTACACCCGCGAATTCACCCGCAGCGGATTTCGCGGCGGCTTGAACTGGTACCGCAACATGACACGCTCATGGGCACTGCTGGCGCCCTGGCGCGGTTGCGTTATCCGGCAGCCGTCGATGTTCATTGCCGGAAGCCGCGACGCCGTACTGAAGTTTCCGGGCTCCGTGCGGCAGATCGAAGCCTTCGCGCAGACACTGCCAGGACTGCGCGGGTGCCATCTCCTTGAAGGTGCCGGCCACTGGATACAGCGAGAACGCGCGACCGAGGTCAATGAGTTGCTACTGGGTTTCCTGAAAAAACTCTGATCAGGAGTTCAATGTTTACCCATCGTGGGAGGGCCGGTATGGCACCCCTGAGAACCAGGCCCGCTAAAGGACGAAACCTGACGGCGGAACTTGTCGCTCGCGTTGAGCGTTTTGAGCCCGATCCCGGCCCCGAACCGGGCACGAGCGAACACACCGAAGCAGAGTTTGATGCGATGGTGGAGGCACTGCTGTCCGAATACAAACCGCAAGAGCTTTGGATCTTTGCTTATGGCTCACTTATCTGGAATCCGGAGTTCGATTTTCTGGAGAGTCGTAGCGCCACAGCCTTCGGCTGGCATCGTTCGTTCTGCCTCAAACTCACTCGCTGGCGCGGCACGCGCGAACTGCCAGCCCTGATGTTGGCCCTCGACCGGGGCGGAAGCTGCAACGGGTTGGCATACCGGCTTCCAGCGCAAGACCATTTCAAGCAATTGGGACTGTTGATGGTCCGGGAAATAGACGCCAACCCACCGACCAATGTTCCGCGCTGGATTTCGGTTAAAACCGAGTCCGGGATAGTGCGTGCATTAGCCTTTGTCGCAGCACGCGACGGAATGGCCTATGCCGGAAAGTTGCCCATGGAAAAGATCGCCCATGTATTGGCCCGTGCAGCCGGGCACTGGGGCTCGGCGGCCCAATACCTGTTCCGGACTGTGACAATGCTGGAGGAGCATGGCATTCGGGACCGTAATATGTGGCGAATACAAAGCCTTGTCGCACAGGAAATCGAAGACTCCCTGCTGGCTGAGAAATAGCCAGTAGCTATGCTTGGTTTGTTGCCAGACTCTGCTAGCAACATCGTGACAGGAGGCGTTTGAGATGCAACTCATCACGTGGAAAATCGATAAGCCTGAAATGACGAACTTCATTCTGGGTCAGACGCACTTCATCAAATCCGTAGAGGACATCCACGAAGCGCTGGTCAATGCCGTGCCAGGTATCCAGTTTGGCGTGGCCTTTTGTGAAGCCTCTGGCAAATGCCTGGTGCGATGGTCTGGCACCGACACCTCAATGATTGAACTGGCACAGAAAAATGCGAAAGCCATCGCCGCAGGCCATAGCTTCATCATTTTCCTGGGCGACGGTTTCTATCCGCTGAACGTGTTGAACACCATCAAAATGGTGCCAGAGGTTTGCCGTATTTTTTGTGCAACCGCCAACCCAACCGAAGTGATTCTCGCCGAGACGGAACAAGGTCGAGCCATCCTGGGCGTGGTGGATGGCTTCTGTGCCAATGACATCGAAGACGATGACGACATCCTGTGGCGCAAGAACCTGTTGCGGCAGATTGGCTACAAGATGTGAATTGCAGTGTGAACAGCCATACTGTTGAGCATGACCCGTGCAACTTTCCGCTTCTATGAGGAACTCAACGATTTCCTGCCGGCCGAACGGCGGCGGCAATCTTTCACCTGCGAGTGCGCGCGAGGGGCAACGGTCAAGCACATGATCGAGGCGCTCGGGGTGCCGCACACCGAGGTCGAACTGGTGTTGCTCAACGGCGAGTCGGTGAGCTTCGAGCGAGTGATCCTCGACAGTGACCGGCTGGCGGTGTACCCCAAGTTCGAAGCGCTGGACATCAGCCCGCTGCTGAAGGTTCGTGCGCAACCTTTACGGGTGCTGCGTTTCGTCGCTGATGCGCACCTTGGCGGGCTGGCCAGCCTGCTACGCATGAGCGGCTTCGATACGCTCTACGACAATGGCTTCGAAGATGGCGAGATCGCCGGGATCGCTGCGCAGCAAGGGCGCATCGTGCTAACCCGCGACCGCGACCTGCTCAAGCGGCGAATCATCAGCCACGGCTGTTATGTGCATGCCCTGAAACCGTCGCTGCAGTTGCGCGAACTGTACGAGCGCCTCGACCTGGCGCGTAGCGCGCGGCCATTCAGCCTGTGCCTTCATTGCAACCTGCCGCTGCACGAGATCAGCCCGGAACTGGCTCGGCTGCAAGTGCCCCCACGCATTGGCGCCCTCTATTCGCACTTCCTGCGCTGCGATGCCTGCCAACGGGTTTACTGGGAGGGTTCGCACTGGCGCGGTATGTGCGCATTGTTGGCACCTCTGCTGAACCGGTAGCCGCCAGCCCTTGGCGGACACAAAAAAACAAAATTGCCATGTGCTCCCTTCGTTCCTTCTTGCGTCGCACTGTTCATTGCCCGTTCCCGCACGTTGGAGTTTTCCCCATGTCCTCGCCTGAATACTTGCCCGCTGCCCTGCTGGGCCTGGCCCTTGTTTGTCCGGTCATGACCGAGGCTCAGGGCCTGGAACTGGGGCAAGTGTTGATCGGGGCTGAGGACCAGAGTGATGAAGACCAGGTGATCGAGGACGCCAAGGCCCGGCTGGCCCAGGTGCCCGGCGGCACCAATGTGGTCGACATGCGTCGCCCGCTGCAGGGTCGCGTCGCCAGCAACCAGGATGTACTGGCTTACCAGCCGGGGATCTACGCCCAGTCGGCGGGCAACGAAGGGGTGAAGATCTCGATCCGTGGTTCGGGCATCAACCGCGCCCCGGGCGCCCATGCCTCGGGGCTGTACACCCTGCTCGACGGCCTGCCGCTGACCGGCCCTGGCGGCACGCCCTATGAATTGCTGGAGCCGCTGTGGGTCGACCATGTGGAAGTGCTGCGCGGCGCCAACGGTTTCGACCGCGGCGCCCTGGCCTTGGGCGGGGCCATCGATTACGTCAGTCACACCGGCTACGACGCGCCGAAGCTGCAGGTGCGCTACGCAACGGGCAGTCACGGTTATCAGCAGCGCCAGGTCAGCTCCGGACAGGTACTGGGTGACTTCGATTACTACGTGTCCATGACCGATGCGAACGCCGACGGCTATCAGGACCACACGGCCAGCGAGAGCCAGGGCGTGATCGCCAACTTCGGTTATCGCTTCAACCCGAACCTGGAAACGCGCTTCTACCTGCGCCACCGCGAGACGGATAACGATCTCGCGGGACGGGTGACCAAGCACTCCATCGAGCACGACCCAAAGGCGGCCAACCCTGCTTACGTGGCGCGGGACGACCGCCGCGACGAACCGGGCAGCACCTTTATCGGCAACAAGACCACCTACTACATCGATGACGATTCAAGCATCCAGACCGGCCTTGTCTACCACGACTACCCAATGGATTTGCGTGAAGGGCCCCATCGTCTGAAGGTCGCGTACACGGATGTCAGCGGCACGTTCGACTACAAGCGTCGCGACACGCTCTGGGGCCTGGAAAGCGTCAGCACAGTGGGTCTGCGAACAACCAGACACCTGCCCAATGCCGGCGCCAGCGAGTTCGTACGCATCCCCACCGGCAACACCGCCGGCTATGCGCCGGGCACGTTGATTCGCAACTTCACTTACCAGGGTTCGGACAGCGTCCTGCATGTGGCCAATGACCTGGAGATCGCCGACGACCTGTGGCTGACCACCGGCCTCGCCGCCATCTACACCCGCCGTGAAAGCGATGTCACCTACCCGCAAGCGGGCGGCAAGACCAGCCTGCACGACTGGGACTACGCCCCGCGCGTCGGTCTGCGCTATCAGCTGACACCCGAGCTGCAACTGTTCGGCAATCTCAGTCGCTCGGTCGAAGCACCGCACCCGTGGTCGTTGATCTATAGCTCGAACATTCGATTCCCGGCAGGCAACGGCCCCGCCACAGGCGCCCAGCGTGATCCGGTCAAGCTGCAAAACCAGACCGCCACCACCCTGGAAATCGGCGGTCGCGGTGACAGCACGCTGGGGCAGTGGAGCCTGGCCTGGTACTACGCCCAGGTGCACCACGAACTGCTTTCGGTGTTGCCGGACGCCAACGCCACCACGCCCTACGAACTCAATGCCAGCCCCACCGTGCACCAGGGCGTGGAAGCCAGCCTGCTGAGCCCCCTCTGGTCGCCGGACGATGGCGGCCAGTTGAGCCTACGCCAGAGCTATACCTTCAGTGACTTCCACTACCGCGACGATGACCGCTTCGGCGACAACCGCCTGCCCGGCCTGCCGATGCACTATTACCAGGGCGAACTGCGCTACGACTGGCCCCAGGGCTTTTTCGCCGCATTCAACACGCAAAGGGTGTCGAAAGTGGCGGTCGATTACGCCAACAGCTACTACGCCGATCCCTACGCCATATTCGGCGCGACCCTGGGCTACAACGCGCCCAAGGGTGACTGGCAGACCTGGCTGGACCTGCGCAACCTGACCGACAAGCACTATGCCGCCACGGTCACGCCCGGCTACGACGACAAAGGGCTGGACGCGGCACGATCCACGCCCGGTGAGGGCATGGCGATGTACGTCGGGGTGTCGTGGAGCCTGCTCTGAGGCCGCGTCGAACAGGCTTTGAACCTCCACACGGCCCCCTGTAGGAGCTGGCTTGCCAGCGATAGCCATATACCGCCCAACATCTCTGTTGAAGGTAAAAACCCCATCGCTGGCAAGCCAGCTCCTACAGGGGGTTTTGATTGTTCATTGAATCGATTCACCTGAATTATCTCGCAAATATAGATAGCTGACTAATTACAAGCTCAACTATGATGAGCTAACTCTAGCGCAGCAGATTCCTCCATGACTGACACATTGACCCTTGGTTTTGCCCTGCATGACAGCGCCCGGCTGATGCGCAAGCGGTTCGAGCAACGCGCGCGACATGTCGGCCTCACTCGCTCGCAATGGCAAGTGCTGGCCATGCTGTCGACCAATGAGGGTATCCATCAAAAAGGCCTCGCGGATTTACTGGAACTGGAATCGATCACTCTCGTGCGTCTGCTGGACAAGATGGCCGAGCGCGGATTGGTCGAGCGCCGTCGTCACCCTACGGATCGACGCCTGTCCCTGCTGTTTTTGACGGAGCAGGCCCATCCACTGCTGGAACTGATGCGTGACATGGGCCGAACGACCCGCCAGGAAGCCACGCGTGGATTCTCTGCCGAGGAGGAACAACTACTGCTGCAGATGATGAAGCGGATGAGGTCCAACCTGATCGAAGCCTGCAGTCTTCCCGTTGAAGAACAGGAGCATCGTCATGATTGAGAGACGGCAACTCGTGCGTACCACGCTCTTTGCCTTGCTACCCATCGCGTTGGTAGTCGGCGGCTATTTGTATGTCACCGGCGGGCAAATCATTTCCACCGACAATGCCTACATACAGGCCGATCGAGTCGGCGTCTCCACCGATGTCTCGGGGCTGGTCGCCTCGGTCGATGTCAAAGACAACCAGCGGGTGGTCAAAGGTCAAGTCCTGTTCACCCTCAAGCCCGAGCCCTTTGAGATCGCGCTGGCCAGTGCCAGGGCGCAACTGAGCAATGTGCGTAACCAGGTCCTCAATCTCCAGGCCAATTACAAGCAGGCGCAGGCCGAAATCGACCAGGCACAAATCGACCTCGCGTACTACCAGGCCAGCTTCCAGCGCCAGCAAACCCTGCTCAGCGTCTCGGCAGTGTCCAGAACCAACTACGACGATGCCAAGCACGCGCTGGACAGTACCCGGCAAAAAATCACCGTGGCCAGGGCCACGGCACAAATGGTGCTGGCGCAATTGGGCGGGAACATCGACACCCCCGTCGAACGACAGTCCACTTATTTGATCGCCCAGGCCGCCGTCGACGAAGCGCAGCGCAACCTGGACAACTCAGTGGTCAGGGCTTCGTTCGACGGGGTCGTGACCAACGTTGACTCGCTGCAGGTCGGCTCCTACCTGCAACCGCCACAATCGGGCATCAGCCTGGTGTCGGCCGACCACCTGTGGGTCGCTGCGTCACCCAAGGAAACCGAACTGACCCACATGAAACCCGGTCAGTCCGTCGAGATCAGCGTCGACAGCTATCCCGGCGTGCAGTGGCACGGCACCGTCGACAGCATCAGTCCGGCGTCGGGCTCAAGCTTCTCGTTGCTGCCTGCGCAAAACACCACGGGCAATTGGGTCAAGGTCGTGCAACGGATTCCCGTGCGCATCAGCATCGATGATGCCGCGGAAAAACCGCCGCTGCGCACCGGCATGAGTGTGCAGGCAGAAATCGATACCGGTTCGGCACGTGGCCTGCCGCACCTGTTCTCGGGGCTGCTGGCGAGCAAGGTCCCGGCCCCGGCTCTGGCCCATGAATAACCCTGCACCGACCGAGCCGGTGGCCCATCGCGGGATGATCACCGCTTGTGTCGTGCTGGCGGTGATCATGCAAGCGCTCGACACCACCATCGCCAACGTCGCCCTGCCCTACATGCAAGGCAGCATCTCGGCCAGTTCGGACCAGATCAACTGGGTGCTGACCTCCTACATTGTCGCCGCCGCAATCATGACGCCGCCGTCGGCGTTTCTGGCCCGGCGCTTCGGGCGTAAACGGGTGCTGCTGTGGGCGATTATCGGCTTCGTGATCTCGTCGATCCTTTGCGGCCTGGCGCAGTCGCTGGAAGAAATCATCCTCGCCCGCCTGCTGCAGGGCCTGGCTGGCGCGGCACTGGTGCCGCTGTCCCAGGGCATTCTGCTGGACATCTACAGCCTCAAGGAACGCGGCTCAGCCATGGCGCTGTTCGGCGTGTCGGTCATGGTTGGGCCCGTACTGGGCCCGATGCTCGGCGGCTGGTTGACCGAGAATTTCAGCTGGCGTTGGGTATTCTTCATCAATTTGCCCATTGGTTTATTGGCGCTGGCCGGGATCGTCTACTACGTCAGCGAAACCACCACCGACACCTCGACCCGCCTGGACTGGCTCGGCTTTGGTTCGCTGAGCGTGGCGATCATGGCCCTGCAACTGTTCCTGGACCGGGGTGAGCAACTCGGCTGGTTCGCTTCCGGTGAAATCCTCGTCGAAGCGATAGTGGCCACTGTCGCCCTGTATGTGTTTGTGGTCCACACCTTCACCACCGACACGCCCTTTATCAGCCCGCAGCTGTTCAAGGATCGTAACTTCTCGATCAGCGTGGTCTTTATTTTTATCGTCGGCATCACCTACCTCGCCTCACTGGCGCTGATGACCCCTTACCTGCAAACCCTGATGGGCTATCCGGTGCTGACCGCTGGCATGGTGATGGGTCCGCGTGGCCTGGGCACGATGCTGACCATGTTCCTTGCCGGCCGACTGCTGGGCAAAGTCGATACCCGCCTTTTATTGCTGACGGGCCTGGGGTTGTCGGCGCTGTCGATGGGGCTGATGACCGGCTGGACACCTGACGTGTCGATGCAAACCGTCATCTGGGTCGGTTTCATCCAGGGCACCAGCCTGGGCATGTTGTTTGTGCCATTGACCACGGTGGCCTTCGCGACCCTGCCCGCTGCCTTGCGCGCCGAAGGCACCGGGCTTTACAGCTTGTCGCGAAATGTCGGTTCCAGCGTCGGGATCTCCATCGTGACCGTGCTGCTCACCCAGAACATCCAGGCCAACCATGAGCAGATCGGTGCCTACGTCACACCCTTCAACCGCGCCTTCGACGCGGGTGCGATCAAGAGTTACCTGGACCCGATGGCCGCCTCCGGCCGCGCGACCCTGGACGCATTGGTCACCGTGCAAGCCAGCTGGGTCGCCTACGTGGACGACTTCAAGCTGCTGATGCTGTTGTCACTGGCGGTCATGCCGTTGTTGCTGATTATCAAGACGCCAAAAGCCCAGGCCAATGAAGAACCGGCGCCGGTGATGGAGTAAGCGCAGGCGCGCACCACTCTTCGCAAACGCAAAAACCGGGACCCGCCCGGTTTTTGCGAAACCTGTTGAATCGACCGTTACACCGCCGCCTCAGACCTCGAAGTCGGTGGACAGCGCCAACGCCTTCCATTCGGTCAATTCCGCCTCCACAAAGCGGTTTTTCGCCTCGATGCGTGCCACGGTGTCGCTGCCCAGCGCCAGACGTTGCGGAGGTTTCGGGGCGTTAACCAGTGCGAGCATCGCTTCGGCAAACTTCACCGGATCGCCAGGCTGCGCATGGTTGGCGCCTTCAGCATATTGGCGCATCTTGCCGACAGTTTCGTCGTAGTCCGGCAGTTCCAGGGCGGTCTTGATCAGCGACTGCTCATCGAGGAAGTCGGTGCGGAAAAACCCCGGTTCGACGACTGTCGCATGGATGCCCAAAGGCGCCAGTTCCTGATGCAGTGCTTCGGTGATGCCCTCCACCGCAAACTTGGTGGAACCGTAGACGCCCCAGCCCATGTAGGCCTGATAGCCGCCAATCGACGAGATGTTGATGACATGGCCACTACGCTGGCGACGCATGTGCGGCAGCACGGCGCGAGTGACGTTGAGCAGGCCGAACACGTTGGTGGCGAACAGGCGCTGCGTTTCGCTGGCGCTGGTCTCCTCCACCGCGCCCAGCACACCGAAACCGGCATTGTTGATCAGCACGTCAATGCGCCCGAAACGCTTGATGCCTGCTGCGACAGCCTGATGCGCCTCTTCCTCGCGGGTGACGTCCAGCCGCACGGCGAGCAGGCTCGGGTGATCACCCAAGCGGTCAGTGATGTCTTGTGGATTGCGGGCAGTGGCAATAACGGCGTCGCCGGCACGCAGGGCGTGTTCTGCGATGAGGGTGCCAAAACCACGGGAAGCGCCAGTAATGAACCAGGTACGCATTTCAACTCCTCCTGTCAGCGAGCCGGGCGACATTGCCAGGCTTTCTTGATGAGTTGATGCGACTTTAAGCCCGTGATACTGATGTGATAATCCCAGCAATTTTGCATGACTTTGTGAAAGGTACTCACAAATGAAATCCCCCTCCACCGCCGACCTGTCGATTTTCCTGTGCATCGCCCGGCACCTGAACTTCAGTCGTGCGGCCGTGGAGCTTGGCTTCACACCCTCGGCCTTGAGTCACTCATTGCGCGCCCTGGAGAATCGCCTGGGGGTACGGCTGTTCAACCGCACCACCCGCAGCGTGGCCTTGACCGACGCAGGGGAGCGACTTTACGCCCGGCTGAAACCGGCCTTTCGTGACATCGATGATGCACTGGAGGACCTCAATAACTTTCGCGACAAACCCTCGGGCAACCTGCGCATAACGGCAGGTCGACAGGCGTGTGAGCTGGTGCTGCTACCGATCGTCAGTCAGTTCTTGCAGGCGTATCCGGATATCCGCCTGGAGATCGTCGAGAGTGACGCCCTGGTGGACGTGGTGGCCGGCGGTTTCGACGCAGGCGTACGATTTGGCAACCGTCTGGAAGCCGACATGATCTCACTGCCCATTGGGCCGAACATGCGCTCGGTGGTCGTCGGCTCGCCGGCATTCTTCGAACGGCATGTCGCACCGCACCAACCCGAGGACTTGCATGGCCTGCCGTGCATCCGCCATCGCTTCCCCAGCGGCTCGATGTACCGATGGGAGTTCGAACGCGGCGGGATCGCCCAGGAAATCGAAGTCAGCGGCCCGCTCACCCTCGGCGATGTCAGCCTGATGATCGGCCCGGCGCTGCAAGGCGTCGGCCTGGCCTATGTGTTCGAGGACATGGTCAGCGGGCATCTTTCCAGTCATCGCTTGATCCAGGTGCTGGCCGATTGGTGCCCTTACTATCCGGGCCTGCACCTGTATTACCCGAGCCGCCGTCATGTGCCCGCAGCGCTCAAGGCATTCATCGACTTTGCCCGGGCGGCTCGCCAGCTCAACACGTAACCGCGCGCGACGACTAAGCTTTCGTAACGCCACTTCGTCTCTCAGGAAGATATCCATGAGTGCCGCCGACCTGTCCGAACTCGATGCCGCCCTGCCCGGTCTGACCCGCAAGATCCGCGTGCTCGATGCCCTGTCATGGCCCGATGGGGTCGAGGAAGACTTCCTGGCGAAATGGCGTGGCGGGCGGGCGCAGCTACCCAAGGTCGAGTTGCAGCCCCGCGACCACAGCGCCGACATCGCCGCCCTGGAAACCTTTATCGGCCGTTGCGATGTAGGGCATCCGGCAGGGAATTTCCTCGCCATGACCGCCCGTAGCTATGCCACCGCCGGCCACATGCTGGGGGCCATTGGCACGCCTGCGTTCACGCAATATTCGTCAGCACTGTACCGGCGCCCGGACTTCTACTACACGCGCTTGCAACTGAGCATGCTCGACGCCGCCCGTTTCTTCCTCAAGACCACCGACGCCCTGCTCGGCGGTGCGCGCATTCCACCCAGCCCGGCCGAGATTCCGGCCAAGGCGTTCGCCGCCTGGATTCAACCGGAACTGGACCGCTTTTTCGGTGCCGGACAGATCACGGTCGTGCTCGATCCAAACCTGGCCGCCAAGGCCATCGCCGGATCGAGCCGCATTCGCCTGCGGGCCAGCGCGCTGTTCTCGGAGCTGGACAAAAACCAGCTGTTGCAACACGAGGCCTTCGTGCATGTCGCCACCGCACAAAACGGCGCGCGGCAGCCCAACCTCACAAGCCTCGGCCTGGGAGCGCCCCGCACCACCCAGACCCAGGAGGGCATTGCCACCCTGGCCGAACTGTTCACCGGCAGCATGGACATCAACCGCCTGCGTCGCCTGGCCCTGCGCGTACTGGCCGTCCAGCAGGCGCTGGAGGGTGCCGATTTCATCCAGGTGTTCGAAGGCTTTCTGGCGGCCGGGCAGTCGCAAGAAGAATCCTTCCGCTCAACCCAACGGGTATTTCGCGGCGCCGACCTGCGGGGTGGTTCGGCGTTTACCAAGGACGCCGCCTACCTGACCGGGCTGCTCGGCGTTCACACCCTGCTGCGCATTGCAATTCGCGATAACCGGCCGGAACTGGTGGGGCATTTGTTTGCCGGGCGCCTCAGCCTGGGGGACACCGTGCGCCTGGCGCCGCTGTTCGAGTCCGGCTGGCTCAAGGGGCCTACCTACCTTCCGGCCTGGGCCTCGGACCTGCGCCTGCTGGCGGCCAATCTGGCCTTCTCGGCGTTCATCGCCCAGATCAAACTGGATGTGCTGGACCTGGAGGTATTCATGGCATTCGCCGAAGAGCACGAAAGCGATGCCAGCGCCCAGTGATCGGATTGACGCAGTTTTCAAGGCAACCTTGATTGTTCAAATCAACTGCTACCATTAGGAAGCTGTAACGAAGCTGAGCTCTGTGGCTTGCATAGTCAGCTCTCACCACCCGTGTATTGACTCACTCATTTCAAGCCTGCCTGACCACATAGGAGGTGCAATGCGCGCTCCATTTTTTTACGCGTTGTCAGCCGTACTTTTTTTGAGTGGATCTTCCTGCCTGGCACAGGCTGCGGATGCGACCACCACCGCCGCACCGGCACCCGCGGCCGATACAGCGCCCGTGACCGCGCCAGCCAAAGATCCCGTGTTTACCCAGGAACAGCTGGATCAAATGCTGGCGCCCATTGCGCTGTACCCGGACCCGTTGTTGGCACAGGTACTGATGGCCACTACCTACCCTGGGGAAGTCGGCGAGGCGGTCAGTTGGTCCAAGGCACACCCGGACGCCAAGGGCGATGATGCGGTCAAACAAGTGGCAAGCCAGCCCTGGGACCCGAGTGTGCAGGCGCTTGTCGCCTTCCCGCAGGTTCTGGCAACCCTGGGACAGGATCCCGTCTGGGTCCAACGCCTGGGTGATGCCTTCCTGGCCCAGCCCGACGATCTCATGAACGGTGTACAGCGCTTGCGCCATCAGGCGCAGGCGGCTGGCAACCTGCAGAGCAACCAGTATCAGAACGTGACGATCCAGAATGTCGCGGCGCCAGCGCCGGCACCGGCCCCCGCGACCACAACCCAGGCACCGGCTCCAGCCCCTGAACCGGCTCCGGCCCCTGCCAGCAACTCCACCATCATCATCCAGCCTTCCGATCCGCAGGTGGTGTACGTACCCACCTACAACCCGACTACCACCTACGGCACCTGGGCCTACCCGGCATCGCCGCCCGCGTACTACCCACCGCCACCCGCCTACTACCCCGGCCAGGCCTTGATGGCCGGGCTGGCGTTTGGTACTGGCGTGGCCATCGTCGGGGCGTTGTGGGGTGAATGTGACTGGGGCAATAACGACGTCGATATCGACGTCAATCGCTACAACAACATCAATGCCAATAACCGGATCACCAATAACCAGAACAAATGGCAGCACAACCCGGTGCATCGCAATGGCGTGCCCTATCGAGACAGCGCGAGCCGCGCACAGTACGGTCGCCAACTCAACGGTGCCAATCAGCGTGACGCCTATCGCGGGGACAATGCCCAGCGCGCCCAGGCGCGAGAAAATGCCCGCAACTCAATGGACAGGCACGGTATCGAACGACCTGCCACCAGCAACCTCCAGGCCCGCGAGCAAGCACGAAAACTAGAGTCCGGAACCGCGGGCGGCAATCGGTTACAGGCCGGCGCAGACAGACCAAAAGCGGCTGACAGAGGCCAGGGCACTGCCAGAAACACCCGGGAAAACCAGCAACCCCGCAGACAGGCTGCTGAAGGCAATCTGCAGTCCCGGAACCAGGGCGCTCAGCTGAATCAGCGCAGAGAGGGCCAGGCGCAGACGCGTCAAACGGCGAATAAACGGCCAGCCGCCAGTGCCGGCAGTGCCCGCAACAATGCCTTCGCCGGCGCACGTTCACCGTCCCAGGCCAACCTCCAGGCCAATCGTGGCCGGGCCAGCCAGGCATCCGCCCAACGCCCCAGTGCCTCGCGATCGGCCGGTCACCAGATCAGCCGGCCGTCCAATCCACCAGCGCGTCAAAGGGGGGGCCGCCGTTGAACAACCATCCTCGAGTGAAGGGACTGACGGGCTTGCTCCCGCATGTCCTTGCGATAGCTGCCGGCTTTTTGTGGTCGTGCATGGCGACGGCGCAGCAGGCTTTTCCAACGCCAGAAAAAGCCGCAGAAGCCTTCGTCGAAGCACTGGGCACGGAACACTCCGACCAGGCCCGCCTGACCGAGCTGCTGGGCAGCAACTGGCACAGCTACATTCCCCGTGAAGGCGTGCAGCGCGAAGACGTGGATGCGTTTTTGCAGCAGTACCACGAGCAACATCACATTGAAAAAGCCAGCGAGCGCAAGGCAATCCTGGCGGTCGGCAGCAAGAACTGGACACTGCCCATCCCCATGACAAAAGACGCCAGCGGTTGGCGCTTCGACATGAAGGCCGGCAGTGCCGAGATCCGTACTCGTCAAATCGGCCGCAATGAACTGGCCGCCGTGCAATCGGTACTGGCCTATCACGACGCCCAGATGGACTACGCGTCAGTCGATCGTGATGGTGACGGCGCGCTCGAGTATGCGCAGAAAATCGTCAGCACCCCCGGCAAGCACGACGGACTCTATTGGGTGGAGGACGACAGCGACCAGATCAGCCCGCTGGGGCCTTCGTTCGGCAAAGCCATTGCCGACGAAGAGTGGCATGGATACCGCTTCCGCATCCTGCATGGTCAGGGTCCTTCGGCGCCGGGTGGCGCCTACAGCTACCTCATCGGTGACAAGATGAGCCGGGGCTTTGCGTTGATCGCCTGGCCGGCGACATACAACGACACCGGGGTGATGAGTTTCATGATCAGCCATGAAGGACAGGTGTTCGAGAAAGACCTGGGGCCCGGTGGTGAAAAACTGGCGAAAGCGATGAAGCGCTTTGATCCGGATGACAGCTGGAAAGAGGTGCCTGAAGATCAGGCGCAGCAGGAGTGACCGGGGTGTCACCGCCCTGCTGCCGACGCTCGCAATCGCAGGGGGATCTTGTCTAGATCAACAGGACGAACCGGTCTTCGTTCCCCGTGTTTTCGTTGCAGGAGGGTTGTTCCAGTTGGAACCCGCAGCGACCAAGGACTTTTCTTGAGCCCAGGTTTTCCTTGTAGACAAAGGCAACCAGTTGCGTAAGCCCCCAGCGCGCCCTGGCTTGCTGTATCAGATGCCTCAACGCCAGTGTAGCCAGCCCCTGCCCGCATGCGCGCTGATCGATTCGATAGCCGACTTGCGCAGACCCCGTCGACGGGTCGATGCTTTTCAGATTGGCTCGACCAACGATTCTCTGGCTGGAATCCTCGATGACAAACGGGTGCCAGGCGCCGACAGCAAAACCGGACAAATAGCTTTCGATATGATCGGCGACACCCTGTGACGAGTAAAAAGAAGGCTCGCGCGCATCGATATGGGATTCGAACCATTCACGGTTCCGGATTTCGAAAGCCAGCAATGCTTGAGCGTCACTCATTTTCAGCTCGCGTACGCTAAATGATTCCATTCATCACCTCTCCTGTGTCTTGTGCCGAATTGGCTGGAGTCTATCTCATACAATCTGGCCTGGCCGAGCCTTCCCCTTCTGGAACCCGGGCAGCTTGCACAATACATATGGAAAACCGTATATTCGAATAACCACATGTATCGAACCACGCCAATGCTCAATCCTGCCGCCGTATTCAAATGCCTGTCCGACGAAACCCGCGCCCGGGCCACCTTGCTCATCACTCGTGAAGGCGAGTTATGCGTGTGTGAGCTGGTCTGCGCCCTGGACGACAGTCAGCCGAAGATTTCCCGCCATCTTGCCCAGCTTCGCGGCTGCGGCCTGCTTCTCGACCGCCGCCAGGGGCAGTGGGTGTATTACCGACTCAACCCTGATCTGCCCACATGGGTTCGCGACGTTCTCGAGACAACCTTGCTGGCAAACGCCGACTGGCTTGCAGGCAACAGCACTCGCCTTGCCGCGATGGGCGACCGTCCACTCAACACTTCCCCCTGCTGCTGACCCTTCAACCGTCGAGACTGCACATGCTTATTGCCTTTACCATTTTCCTGCTCACCATGGTGCTGGTCATCTGGCAACCCAAAGGCCTGGGCGTCGGCTGGAGCGCCTCCTTTGGTGCCGTTCTGGCCCTGCTCGCAGGCGTCGTGACACTGCACGATATTCCGCTGGTGTGGAGCATTGTCTGGAACGCCACCGCGACGTTCATCTCGCTGATCATCATCAGTCTGTTGCTTGATGAGGCCGGGTTCTTCCAGTGGGCCGCCTTGCATGTGGCGCGCTGGGCCAAGGGTGACGGGCGTCGCCTGTTCGTGTTCACGATACTGCTGGGGGCCGGCGTATCCGCACTGTTTGCCAACGACGGCGCCGCCCTGATTCTGACCCCCATCGTTGTTTCAATACTGCTCGCCCTGCGTTTTTCGCCAGCGTCTACCCTGGCGTTCGTCATGGCGGCCGGCTTTATCGCCGACACGGCGAGCTTGCCCCTGGTGGTGTCCAACCTGGTCAACATCGTTTCGGCGGACTACTTCGACCTGGGCTTCAGCGAATACGCCGCCATCATGGTGCCGGTCAACTTCGTTGCCGTGGCGACCACGCTTGTCGTGCTGTACCGGTTTTTCCGGCGGGACATTCCCAGGCACTACGCTCTCGATGACGTGATGGATCCACGACGCGCCGTGCGTGATCCCATGACCTTCCGCGTCGGCTGGGTTGTTCTGGCTCTGTTGTTGATCGGACTGTTTGCCCTGGAGCCCTTGGGCATTCCCGTCAGCGCCATCGCAGCGGTCTGTGCCGCGATGCTGTTCGCCGTGGCGGCGCGTGGGCATGTGATCTCAACGCGACGGGTGCTGCGTGAAGCGCCCTGGCAGGTGGTGATCTTTTCGCTGGGCATGTACCTGGTGGTGTACGGGCTGAAAAACGCCGGACTGACCACCTACATGACGATGGCGCTGAACCGCATGGCCGAATTCGGCATCTGGGGCGCCGCGTTGGGCACTGGCCTGCTCACGGCGTTGCTGTCATCGGGCATGAACAACATGCCCACGGTGTTGGTGGGTGCGCTGTCGATTCAAGCCAGTGACGCCACCGGCGTGGTGCGTGAAGCCATGATCTACGCCAATGTCATCGGTTCCGACCTGGGCCCCAAGATCACCCCCATCGGCAGCCTGGCCACCCTGCTCTGGCTGCATGTGCTGGAGCGCAAGGGCATCCGCATTACCTGGGGTTACTACTTCAAGGTCGGCGTGGTTCTGACGCTGCCGATTCTGCTCATCACCTTGTCTGCCCTGGCCCTGCGCCTGAGCGTCTAGCCCTGTGCGACTGCAAAGAGGAGTCACCATGCGCGTTCTGTTTATGTGTACCGCCAATAGCTGCCGCAGCATCCTGTCCGAAGCGATGTTCAACCATCTCGCCCCCGAAGGCTTTGTGGCGATCAGTGCCGGCAGCTTCCCCAAGGGACACGTGTTGCCCCGCAGCCTGAGCACGTTGCAGGAGGCCGGCATCGCCATCGACGGCTTGAGCAGCAAAGGCAATGAGGCTTTCGAAGCCAACCCGCCGGACATCGTCATCACGGTCTGCGACAAGGCCGCCGGTGAGGTGTGCCCCGTGTACTTCGGGCCTGCACTGAAAGCGCATTGGGGCCTGGAAGACCCTTCGGACATAACGGGCGATGAAGCAACGGTATCAGCGGCGTTCCACTCCACCCTGGCGCGCATCGAAACGCGCTGCCGGGCATTCCTCGACCTGCCTTTTGCACAACTTGACCGCGATGCGTTGAAACGCGAACTCGATCGCATCGGCACGCTTTGACCGGAGCCCCCATGACCCATTTCCTGCCCAATCTCGACACATCACTGACCCAGCCCATCGGCATCGGGCGCGACGACCAGCACAAGCCACGCATCCTGCTGTTATACGGTTCGACTCGTGCGCGGTCGTTCAGTCGCCTGCTGGTCGAGGAAGCTGCCCGGTTGCTCGAACACTTCGGCGCCGAGACGCGAATTTTCAATCCGTCCGGCCTGCCGCTACCGGACGACGCACCCTCCGATCACCCGAAAGTCCAGGAACTGCTCGAATTGATGCAGTGGTCTGAAGGACAGGTTTGGTGTTCACCAGAGCGCCACGGCTCCATGTCGGCGGTGTTCAAGGCGCAAATCGACTGGGTGCCGTTGGCGTTGGGGGCCGTTCGCCCAACCCAGGGAAAAACCCTCGCGGTCATGCAGGTCTGCGGCGGCTCCCAGTCTTTCAATGTGGTGAATCAACTTCGTGTGCTGGGGCGTTGGATGCGTATGTTCACCATTCCCAATCAATCCTCCGTGCCAAAGGCTTTTCTGGAGTTTGACGACGCCAATCGCATGAAACCCTCGTCGCTGTACGACAGGGTGGTGGACGTCATGGAAGAACTGGTGAAATTTACCCTGCTGCTACGGGATCGCCCCGATCTGGTTGACCGCTACTCGGAACGAAAAGAGTCCGCGCAAGAGCTGACTCAGCGTGTGAATCAGCGGTCGATTTGACTGTAGAAATGCTCCCCTTCGCCCGATAGCCGAAATAGTCGCAAACCCCAAGAACGTGCAGGTTCAGTTCTCTACCTCAACCGCGCACCAGATAGGCTCCTGACGGAACCCGATGCCGCAGCTTCTTGCAGCGGCCGGGCGGGGGCTGGTGGCCCGGCGGGCGATCAGGAAACCAGATTCGGCATTGACCCGGAGGCGGTAAATGGCCGCGGGGAATCCCGACCTCCTCATAACCGGGTGCTGGCTCGACGGAAGCCATTTGCATTTCTCCTTCGGGCCGAGGTCCATCTGCCGTCGGTGAGTCCGATACCCTCTCTGCCTCTGCGCGAGCGAAGTATCCAGCGTGTTGCCCAGTGTCGGGCTGCCCAACAGAGACCATCTCGGCTTCCTCATCCTGCCCCTTCTTTACTGCAACCAGGTCCTCTTTGGCTTTGGGGGAAGTACTCGAAATCTGGGCCTGCTGCGCCGCCTGGATCAATTGGAAGTTACGGTTGCGTAATTCGACGTTGCGACCAACCCGCATGTTAGAGCGCGCCGCCAACGTTTCAGCCTGCTGGTACTGCCCCTGCTGAAGACGCAATACACCGAGGTAATGCAACGTCGCGGGATTGTTCGGCTGAATATGCAGGGCACGCTCCAGCGTGGCAGCGGCCTGGTCCAACTGGCCATTTTCATACTGCCGCGAGGCGGTTTCGATCAGGGTGGTAGATGCGCTGTTACTTTGTGTGGGCGCTCTTCGCTCCCCCGCAACAGAGCAAAGCGACGCGAAGGCGCAGAACGCCAGGAGCAGACCTGGCAGAAAACTCTTGGTTGGCATCAAGGGGCGGACTCGACTGATCCCGGACGGCACTGCCGTAAAACAGACCACAGCGCTGCTCGGCATTTGCGATACAGGGCCCCAATTGACCTGGCCAATACCCTGAAGTTCACGCCGTAACGGCAACCGAAACCCGTATTTTTTATCCGTGAACATCCCGCTGCCCGAAGTTCGAACGTGGTCACTGGCAAGCTCGCCAAATGACCACATTCTCACGGGCAATTTACCGGTCAAGGGTGAATGCGTAGCACCAATGTTGCTTACGCAGCCTTGAAGCAATACGCGGCCAGCTTGTTGCCGTCCAGATCACGGGCATAGGCGGCATAGGCATTGGGTGCCCAGCCCCGTGGCCCGGGTGCGCCTTCGTCGGTGCCACCGCAGGCCAGGGCTGCCGCGTGGAAGGCGTCGATAGCGGCGCGGTCCGGTGCTTCAAAGCTGACAGTGACACCGTTGCCGACGCTGGCAGGGGCGCCGTTTGCCGGTTTCAGCACGAAGAAGGACGGGGCGTTATCACCCCAGATCGAGCCATTGTCATCCAGATCAGCGATGCGTTTCTGGCCGAGTGCGCCGAGCACATTGTCGTAGAAACTACGGGCCTTTTGCAGATCGTTGGTACCGACAGTGACGTGAGTGAAGATGCTCATACAGATGCTCTCTTTATAAAGACACAGTGAGTGGGTGTTGCGGTTCGCCCGTGCGCGAGACGTCTGACGCTCAACGCCAGGACGATTCAATCAGCGATCGAAATGGATAACAGTGCGTATGCTCTTGCCTTCATGCATCAACTCGAAGGCCTTGTTGATGTCTTCAAGCCCCATGGTATGGGTGATAAAGGTGTTCAGCGGGATTTCACCGGCCTGAGCCTTCTCGACATAGGAAGGTAATTCGCTGCGACCTTTCACACCGCCAAAAGCCGAGCCGCGCCAGACGCGACCGGTCACCAACTGGAACGGTCGAGTACTGATTTCCTGGCCCGCGCCGGCGACACCGATAATCACCGACTCGCCCCACCCCTTGTGACAACACTCCAGGGCGGCGCGCATCAGATGGACATTGCCAATGCATTCGAAGGAATAGTCCACACCACCCTCGGTCATCTCGACGATCACGTCCTGGATCGGTCTGTCGTAATCCTTGGGGTTGATGAAGTCGGTAGCGCCCAATTGCCTGGCAATTTCGAACTTGGCCGGGTTGATATCGATCGCAATGATTCGACCGGCCTTGGCCATGGTGGCGCCGATTATCGCGGCCAGGCCGATGCCGCCCAGCCCGAAGATCGCCACGCTGGCGCCCTCCTCCACTTTTGCCGTGTTGAGCACCGCACCAATACCGGTGGTCACACCACAACCGAGCAGGCAAACCTGCTCCAGCGGAGCCTCCTTGGGGATTTTGGCCAGGGAAATTTCGGGTAGCACGGTGTATTCGGAAAAGGTCGACGTGCCCATGTAGTGGAACAGCGGCTGGCCGTTATAGGAGAAGCGACTGGTGCCGTCTGGCATCAGGCCCTTGCCCTGGGTCGCACGAATTTTCTGGCAGAGATTGGTCTTCCCGGACTTACAGTATTTGCAGTCGCCGCACTCCGGGGTGTAGAGCGGGATCACATGATCGCCCACTGCAAGTGAAGTCACCCCCTCGCCAACCGCTTCGACGATACCGCCACCTTCGTGGCCAAGAATGACCGGAAAGATCCCTTCGGGATCGGCACCGGACAAGGTGAACGCATCGGTATGACAGACACCTGTCGCAATGATGCGCACCAGCACCTCGCCGGCTTGTGGCGGCGCCACATCGATGTCGACAATTTGCAGAGGCTGGTTCGCCGCGAAGGCGACAGCCGCTCGTGATTTGATCATGTTCGTTATTCCCGGACGCAAAGAGGGGCCGCCTCTGAATAGAAGCAGTCAATGGATTGTGTTCAGAGGGGCGTTACACAGGGCGGGCATCCTTGCCCTGGTGGTCGGTTAGAGCGATGCCTCGATCTTTTTGGCTGCGGTTTCGTCAACCCAGGCGTGCCAGACTTCCGGGTGTTCCTTGAGAAATATCCTGGCCAGCTTCGGTGATTCGATGCGTTCGCGGGTCATCCTGGCCAGGTTCTGATTCAGCATGTCGATGGGAATGTTGACCTTCTCCAGCACCGCCACCAGCTCGGGCGCCTGTTCATGAAAAACCTTGGAGAGCCCGACCATGGTAACGACGTCTTTGTTGGCTCCGGTCTTTTCCTCCAGTCTGATCGCATCGATCTGTCCCATCAGCGGGGTGGGTGACCAATAGTAGAACAGCACCGGTTCACCGCGCTTGTAGCTGGACAGGACAGCCGCATCCAATGCGGCCCCGGTCCCGGGGCGGAAGTTGGTGAAGGTACTTTCAAGACCGTACTCTTTCAGCATCTCGGTATTGTCCTGTTCACAGATCCAGCCAGCGGGACAGTTGTAGAAGCGGCCTTTGGACGGCTCCTCCGCGTCTTTGAAAATGCCCGGGTACTTGCTCAAGTCGGCGACTGTTTTGAGGTCGGGTGCCTGCGCCGGTCTATTGCGTTTTGCGTCCCCCTCCACGACATAGCGCGGTACATACCAGCCCTGGGTCGCACCGACGATCGGAGCGCCAACCCCGACGACCTTCCCGGCTGCCGCAGCCTTTTTCCAGACTTCACTGCGCTCCATCCACTCTTCGCCAAACACCTGGATGTCGTTGCTGGCCAGCGCGGTCTCCAGAATGATGGTGTTACCCACCAACTGATCCGTTGCACAGCCGTAGCCTTCCTTGAGCACGATCATCATGATGTCGGTGAGGAGCATCCCGCTCTCCCAGTTCAACCCGGCAAATTTCACCGACTTGCCCGACTCACACCATCCCGAAGCCTGGCTTGAAGCACTACCGACGAGCAAGCCGAGGGTGAGGAACGAGGCCAGCAAACTCTTCCTGTTTTTCATGATCAGACGCTCCGAATCATTATTATTGGGGGCAGCGAACTGTTGTGTGCGACACAGGAACTAACGAACCCATCAGCTTTAGCATGGACAGGTGCGTGCGCAAACATGTGAAGCGAAGGCGTGAATCAATAGCTTTTATTGTTATTGGCGAAACTAAACCAATGGATCAACGGAGGTACGCCCGTAGAACAACTGGCGGGCATAGGCACTGAATTCGACATTGGGCTGGTCCACGTACGCAAACACCGCGTTGAGCCTCAACCTGTCCCCTTCCACCGGCGTCACACGGTGCAATGAATAGCGGCCACGGAACAATGTCAGGGTGCCCGGTACTTGCGGCAGAACCTCTATCTGCTGCGTTTGCGGGTCATCGAGGAACTCCCTGACTGCGTCATAACAATCGTCGCTTTCATTGCGCAGCATGCGCACGTACTCGAAATCCCCGCCAGCGCTCGCGGCCTGAAGGGACAGCGTGACGCTGAAGTCGGAACGATCGAAGTGCCACCCCAACTCCTGTCCTGCCGTGAAGCCCTGCAAGTTGAGGGCGGCCAGTGGATCGGCATGGCGATAGAGCGTGTCCAGACCCAGAACATCCTTGATGAAGGCAAGGACTTCGTCCGATCCATAGATCTGCCGGATCAAATGGTCGGCCGGAATATCGGCATAGGCAACGGTGTCTTTTGCAGTGTTCATCAAGCGCCGTAGCGGATGTGCCGGGTCAACACTTTCATCTTGAGGTTTGAAATAAACCGTGTGGTTTTCCCGAAAACGAAACATGCGTGAGTGCAGTGCAAGTGTCTGCTCCGCCATCGCGACAACCGGCCGATCGCGAACAAAACCCGGAAAGATCGCAACGCCCTCTTGTCCCAGCAAAGACTGACTGTGCGTGACCAGTTCGAGATAAGCGGGGCTGGTGCGATCGGTAATGGGGTAACGCTCGAGATCGATGATATCGCCGAGGGTTAACGCAGGTGTGAAAGGCAGGGTAGTCATTGTTGTTGGTCTCCGGTGGCTCTGCTTGGATTCAGATTGCATCGGCACCAAAAACAAGTCACGCTCATAATTTTACGCAATTTTGTGAATTATTTTCAGGTCGAACAACAATGAGACTGACGCTGGATCATCTGGTGATGTTGCAAACCCTGTCGGAAGTCGAATCGATAACCGCGGTGGCCGAGCGTTTATGGCTGACACCTTCAGCCGTCAGTCACCGCATACGCGAAGCGGAGCGGCGCCTGGGTGTGAGCCTGACGGAACGATCAGGAGGAAAGCTCAGACTCAGCCCTGCCGGCGTGCGCCTGGAACGGGCCGCCAAAGACATCATCGCCATACTCAATGAAGCCGAGTCCGAAGCCCGGTCCATGGCCGGCGGCGTCACCGCGTTTGTCCGTATGGGTGTCACTTCCTACGGCCCGTTTCGCTGGATTCCAAAATTCATCAAGCACTACTCAAGTCTTCGGCCAGACATCGAAATCACACTGGTGACCGTGCCCCGTAACGACGTCTACGCGAGCCTGATGCAAGGTCGGATCGATGTGTCCATCATCGATGACGGCATGGTGCCGAGTGGCGTGGCAAAACTGCCGCTTTTTCGCGATGACCTGATTGCGATCATGGCAACCGACCATCCCCTGGCGGGAAGGAAGAACATCTACGCCGAAGACTTCAAGACCTACAACCTGGTGACCTACTCAACCGATCGCGCCAGTGGCTGGGAATATGACCGGTTCTTCGCCCCCGCCAGCATCCTGCCGCGCCGCATGATCACGGTGGAGTTGATCGAAGCCATCGTTGAACTGGTGCGCTCAGGCTACGGCATCAGCATATTGCAACGGGACCTGGTGACCCCCAGCCTCGAGCGCGGTGAGCTTGCGTGGGCCGCCCTCAATGACGGCCTCGACATCGCCTGGAACGCCATCGCTCGCCCCTCGGAACGGGAGGACAGTGAGGTCAACAAAATGGTTACGGAGCTTGATGCCTGGATGAAAAGTGCAGGAAAACCGGAACACATCTGATCCCTGGTTAGCGCGTGAAAAAGATTTCCTTAGGGTCGATTACAGTCTTTCGCGAGAGGCAGCTAGCGGCTGAAGCGGTCATTCATCAACACTCACGTCTTAGGCCGTCTGCCTACGTATAGCGAGAATCGCAATGTCGCATGGGTTGGATACGATGGGCTGGTCAGTCGCCCATCGACCCCAAGAGCCACTGCCGAAATATCTCGGCAGAGGCAGAACGCTTGCGATGCTTGAGCGACACCAGGAATTCGCCATTGCCCGTCACGCATTCGAAAGGCGTAACCCGCTGCAATTCCCCCTTGGCCAGCGCTTCATCAGCCATGAACGTCCAGGCCAGGCCAATGCCCATGCCTTGCTGAACGGCCCGATAAGCCAACGTCAGTTGGTTGAAGACCGGGGCTTTGTCCCGCGGTAGGTAGTCGATGCCAAAGTGGCCGAACCATTGATGCCAGTCCAGACACTGCCAGGCGCACGTGTCGATCTGCACCAGGTTGGCCTGCGCCAATTGTTCCAGGGTCTTGACCCCCGAAACATCCAATGAAGGATGAGCCACGGCATAGACGATTTCCGGCAGCAGGAAATCGCTGTCCAGCGAGGGCCATTCGCCAGAACCATAGAGAATGCCCACGTCGAAATCATTGAGGCTGGCCTCATCGAACTCGTTGATCGCGTGAACGTGCACAGCGATATCGGGGTATGTCTTGTTGAATTCGATCAGTTTCGGGAACAGCCAGAACTGGGCCAGGGCATGGGTTGCCAGCACCGAGACGGCGTTGGACTGGTGGACATTGCGAATTCGCGTGACGCTTTGGTACATCGTGGTGAGGAGCACGTTGACCGTCATCAGCAGTTCATCTCCTGCGCCGGTCAACTTGACACCCCTTGGTTTTCGCTCGAAGAGCGGGACACCCATGCAGTCCTCAAGCTGGCGCATCTGCTTGCTCACCGCGCTCTGGGTAAGAAACAGTTCGCCAGCGGCACCCGTGAAGCTGGCGTGTCGTCCCACGGCCTCAAATGTGATCAGGGTTTCCAAAGGGGGCAAGGTACGCAGGTAACGGTTAATGAGGGTTCTCCTGAGGGGCGATTGCGACCAGACATTCCGCATGGGAATGGGTGGCCAACTTTTTATCGCAGGTGGCGCTTATATACCATGGCTAGAATGCCCCTAAATAGCCTGTCAGAGCCGAGATGATGAACAGTGGGATCGTATTTGCAATTTTGGCGGGTGCCATCTGGGGAGGGGTGATTATCGCCCCTTCGTTGCTGCCGGAATTCAATGCCGTGCTGATCAGCAGTGTGCGGTTTGCGATGTACGGGCTGATCTCGCTCCTCGTGGCTTTACCGATTGCATCCCGTCTGCTCTCACAGTTGACACGCCGCGATGCCTTGATGCTGCTTCGTCTTTCATTAACCGGAAACATCCTGAACTACGCGCTGCTGGGCGCTTCCGTACAACTGAGCGGGGTGACTGCCGCCGCACTCATCAACGGCATGATGCCGGTTGCCATTACTTTTCTGGCGCGTGGCGATGCAGGGTCCCTGCCCCTGACAAAACTCAAGCTGCCCCTGTTACTGGTATTCCTGGGCATCGTATCGGTCAGTCTCGAACACTCCGGCGCGCGGGCAGCGAGTACCTCGCTGTCTTCCCAGTTGCTGGGCCTGGCCTGCGGGGTCAGCGGCGTGGTGTGCTGGTCGTGGTACGCCACCCGCAATGCCCGTTATCTCAAGCAAAGCCATTTCAACAGCAGCGAATGGTCGACGCTGTTGGGCATCGTGACGGGCATCGTGGCGATCGTGTTCGGCATCACGGTCTTGATACTGTTCCCGAACCTGGTACCCGCTCAGGTTGAAAACAGCCGCTGGATGACTTTGCTGTGGGTCTGCCTGTTCCTGGCACTCTGTGGTTCGTGGGTTGCCAACGGGCTGTGGAATGCCTGCTCGCGTCGAATGGCCACGTCGTTGAGTGGCCAGATGATCGTGTTCGAAACGCTGTTTGCCTGTGTATACGGTTTTCTGTTCAGCCAGCGGGTGCCTGGTTTGATGGAGGTGACGTCAATCGTGTTGTTGGTGGGTGGGGTTGTCTGGGCGGCAAAGCGTCACCAACTGGTGCCGGTGAAACAGGCTGAACCGTAGCCACTGCTGGCCGTTTTGTTCAGATGCTGACTCACTTCTGTCAAACCGGCTTTGGTCTCCTGAATCAAAACAGCATGGTCCACCGGCCACTTCGAATCGATACCCCAATTTGTCCCCCATCATCTAGCTGATCAACTTCCAATCCGCTCTTCCCAGAGAGATCTCACGGCCCTCCTCCCGCAACTTCTCGCCCGCTTCCCCATTCCGCTGCTGCCCTAGCAGATTCCTCAACAAAACAGAATGATTGCGCCCGGCCATTTCATGACCGATTGGTATTCAACGTGAACGCTAAATTTGCTCATGTCGATATCAGACAAGGAGGCGACGCGAACAGGTAACTGAATTGTCGGACAAGCCGGGTAAGGTGGCGCGTCTTTTCATCTCAATAACCACATCACGATGATGGGTTTGATAAGAACAGCAGCGTTTGAAGGGCTCCGCTTTCATGAGGGGGACAACAGACAACGAATGATGATTCGTAGCGCCTATCAATACGCTTAAATGTCGATCAGCAGAGAAAAAAAACCAATGATTAGCCCGAACTCCCAGGATTCGAGTGGCCAATTGGCGCAGGGCTTCAAGCCTCGTCACGTAACAATGCTGTCAATCGCCGGGATTATCGGCGCCGGTTTATTCGTTGGCTCAGGACATGCCATTGCAGCGGCTGGTCCGGCCGTCCTGCTGGCCTATCTATTCTCAGGCCTCCTAGTCGTTCTGGTCATGCGCATGCTCGGTGAAATGGCGGTGGCCAATCCGGACACTGGCTCGTTCTCCACCTATGCCGACCAGGCAATAGGCCGTTGGGCAGGCTTCACCATCGGTTGGCTCTATTGGTGGTTCTGGGTGCTGGTGATTCCTATCGAAGCACTGGCCGCTGGTCATGTGTTGAATCAGTGGTTTCCCGGGATTGATGCCTGGCTGTTCGCTTTGGTGTCGATCATTGCACTGGTGGTGACCAACCTGTTCAGTGTGTCCAAGTATGGCGAATTCGAGTTCTGGTTCGCCATGGCCAAGGTCGTGGCGATCATAGGTTTCATCGCCGTGGGTTTTGCCGTGTTGATGGGCTGGGTTCCCGATCGGGAAGTCAGCGGATTGAGCGGCCTGATGGCTGAGCACGGCGGATTTGCTCCCAACGGCTTGTCAGCGGTAGTCGGTGCCTTCATTACCATCATGTTCAGCTTCATCGGTACTGAAGCGGTCACCATCGCCGCCGCCGAATCCAATAACCCGGCCCAGAACATTGCAAAGGCAACGCGTTCGGTGATCTGGCGCATCGGCGTGTTCTACCTGTTGTCGATTTTCGTGGTCATCTCCGTGGTGCCCTGGAACGATCCGCTGCTCGCCCAGGTAGGTTCCTACCAGCGGGCACTGGAAATCATGAACATTCCCCACGCCAAGTTCATGGTGGACGTGGTGGTGCTGATCGCCGTGGCCAGTTGCATGAACTCCTCGATCTACATTGCTTCGCGCATGCTGTACTCGCTGGGCCGTCGTGGCGATGCGCCGAAGGCGCTGAAGGCGACCTCCTCCGAGGGCGTGCCGCGGGCAGCCGTCATCGCCAGCACCGTGCTGGGCGCAGCGATCACCGTGTGGAGCTACTTCATGCCCGCCGGGCTGTTTGATTTCCTGCTGGCCAGCTCCGGCGCTATTGCCTTGCTGGTGTACCTGGCCATTGCGGTGTCGCAGCTGCGCATGCGCCGGATGTTACGTCGGCAGAACGTCGAGCTGACCTTTCGCATGTGGCTGTTTCCATGGCTGACGTGGCTGGTGATCGTGTTCATTTGCGCAGCGCTGGCGGTCATGATGATCACCCCGGAGCACCGCACCGAAGTGAGCACAACCATTGGACTGGCACTGGCGATTTCCTTTATTGGCCTTGTGACGTCGCGTCACCCTGCGCAGGCTGCGAGCGTGACGTCAGCGGGATAAAAAACAAGGAGGTGTTTGGGCCGAACCTGATACTCCCTACGCCAAGGCTGGGGGGTATTACCAGCGCCTGCGTCTCAGGCCGTAATCGCTCTTTGTGAGGCCATGACCACGATGTCATCGAACTCCACCGTGTCCGACGGTACGACTCAATCCGTTGGTTTTCTGCTGTTGGATAAATTCACACTTATTTCCCTGGCGTCCGCAGTAGAGCCATTGCGCATGGCCAATCAGTTGTCAGGGCGAGAGCTCTATCGCTGGCATACGTTCAGCCCCGGTGGAGAGCCTGTCTGGGCCAGTGACGGCGTGCCGATCACTCCGGATGCTTCATGGAACAATCCATTAGTGGCGGACACTGTAATCGTGTGCGGTGGTGTTGGAATCCAGAGCGTGATTACCCGCGAGCACATTACTTGGCTACAAGCCTTGGCGCGTCAATCCAGACGGTTGGGAGGTGTGTGCACCGGCAGCTGGGCGCTCGCAAAAGCCGGGCTGCTCGACGGCTACGAGTGCAGCGTGCATTGGGAATTCTTGGCGGCGATGCAGGAAGCTTTCCCGCGAGTCAGCATCAGCGCGAGTCTCTTCACCCTCGACCGAAATCGACTCACAAGCTCCGGGGGAACAGCGCCGATGGACATGATGCTGCACCTGATTGGTCGCGATCATGGTCGTGAATTATCCGCAGCCATCTCGGAGATGTTTGTTTACGAGCGCATACGCAACGAACAGGACCATCAGCGCGTTCCGCTCAAGCATGTGCTGGGAACTCATCAGCCAAAGCTACAGGAGGTCGTCGCGTTGATGGAGGCCAATCTCGAGGAACCGATCGACCTGGATAACCTTGCAGAATACGTTGATCTGTCACGTCGACAGCTAGAGCGGCTATTTCAGAAATACCTTCACTGTACGCCGTCACGCTACTACTTAAGGTTACGTCTTGTGCGAGCGCGACAACTGCTTAAGCAAACATCATTGTCGATCATTGAGTTGGCGTATGTATGCGGCTTCGTGTCCACACCACACTTCTCCAAATGCTATCGCGAGTACTTTGGTGTTCCACCCAGCGACGAACGTTCCGGCTCTGAATCGAGTCGCAAACCTGCAACGCTTGCGACTTCGCAGCCGTCATCGACCAGACCGCTGACAGCGCTAGACCAGGCACGAAACGAATCGACTTTTGCCAGTGTTCGGATGAGTGATCGTTCTGATTTGGCGCAATCGTGCTGATCGGCCGTCCCCATTTATCCGTAGTGCATGGGTTTACTCAATAAGATCACGCAGGAGATTTGACGTGCACATTGGTGTTCCTCTCGAAACCCAGACCGGTGAAACACGGGTTGCTGCAACCCCGGAAACCATCAAGAAGCTGATCAGCCAGGGTCATAAGGTCACTGTACAAAGCGGCGCCGGCGTTAATGCCAGCGTTGTCGACAGTGCCTATGCAGCGGCAGGCGCAACCATTGGCAGCGCCAATGACGCGTTTGGCGCAGAGCTGATTTTGAAGGTGGTCGCCCCCAGCGACAGCGAGCTGGCGCTGATTAAAAGCGGCACCGTTGTGGTGGGCATGCTCAACCCGTTCAGCAACGAAACCATCGCCAAGCTGGCCGAGTGCGGCATTACCGCCTTTGCCCTGGAGGCGGCACCTCGCACCTCCCGCGCGCAGAGCCTGGATGTGCTGTCGTCGCAAGCCAACATTGCCGGTTACAAGGCTGTGTTGCTGGCCGCTCACTATTATCCTCGTTTCATGCCGATGCTGATGACCGCTGCCGGTACCGTAAAGGCCGCTCGCGTGCTGATTCTCGGCGCCGGAGTGGCCGGTTTGCAGGCCATTGCCACGGCGAAACGCCTGGGTGCGGTGATTGAAGCGTCCGACGTGCGTCCTGCGGTTAAAGAGCAGATCGAATCCCTCGGCGCCAAGTTCGTCGACGTGCCCTACGAGACCGACGAAGAGCGTGAATGCGCCGTCGGTGTCGGTGGTTACGCCCGCCCGATGCCGGCCAGCTGGATGCAGCGTCAGGCCCTGGCCGTGCACGAGCGCGCCAAGCAGGCTGACATCGTCATCACCACCGCACTGATTCCGGGCCGCAAGGCACCGACGCTGCTCAGCGCGGAAACCGTGGCACAGATGAAGCCCGGCTCGGTGGTCATCGACCTCGCGGCCGCCCAAGGCGGCAACTGCCCGCTGACCGTGGCCGATCAGGTGATCGTCGAAAATGGCGTGACCATCGTCGGCCCGACCAACCTGGCCGGCGCGGTCGCGGCAGACGCTTCGGCGTTGTATGCCCGCAACCTGCTGGACTTCATGAAACTGTTGTTCGATAAAGAAGGACAACTGGTGATCAACCTTGAAGACGATATCGTCGCCGCGTGCCTGATGTGCCGCGACGGCCAGATCGTGCGCAAGAACGGCTGAGGATAAAAACAATGGAAGACATGCTGATCTCTCACGGTATCTACAACCTGATCATCTTCGTGCTGGCCATCTATGTCGGCTACCACGTGGTCTGGAACGTGACACCTGCACTGCACACCCCACTGATGGCCGTGACCAACGCCATCTCGGCCATCGTCATCGTCGGCGCCATGCTCGCCGCCGCCCTCACCGTGACTCCGCTGGGCAAGACCATGGGCACCCTGGCCGTGGCCCTGGCTGCGGTCAACGTGTTTGGTGGCTTCCTGGTGACCCGGCGCATGCTGGAAATGTTCAAGAAGAAAGCGGCCAAGGCTCCGGCTGCCAAGGCCGAAGCAGTCAAGGCTGAGGTGCAGCAAGCATGAGCATGAACCTGGTTACCTCCCTGTATTTGATCGCCTCGGTCTGCTTTATCCAGGCGCTCAAGGGTCTTTCGCACCCCACCACGTCGCGTCGCGGCAACCTGTTCGGCATGCTCGGTATGGGCCTGGCGATCCTCACCACGGTTGGCCTGATCTACAAGCTGGGCGCCGAGCTTGCGCAAGACGGTATCGTCTACGTGATCGTCGGCCTGCTGATCGGCGGCACTGCCGGCTCGATCATGGCCAAACGCGTTGAAATGACCAAGATGCCCGAACTGGTCGCCTTCATGCACAGCATGATCGGTCTGGCCGCGGTGTTCATCGCCATTGCGGCGGTCGTCGAGCCGCAGTCGCTGGGTATCGTTGCGCAACTGGGTGACGCGATCCCGGCCGGTAACCGCCTGGAGCTGTTCCTCGGTGCCGCCATTGGTGCGATCACCTTCTCCGGTTCGGTCATCGCCTTCGGCAAGCTGTCGGGCAAGTACAAGTTCCGCCTGTTCCAGGGCGCACCGGTACAGTTCACCGGCCAACACAAACTGAACCTGTTGCTGGGCGTGGCGACACTGGGCCTGGGCATCACCTTCATGTTGACCGGCGACCTCAGCGCCTTCGCCTTGATGCTGGCCCTGGCCTTCATCATGGGCGTGCTGATCATCATCCCGATCGGTGGCGCGGACATGCCAGTGGTCGTGTCGATGCTCAACAGCTACTCCGGCTGGGCGGCGGCAGGTATCGGCTTCTCGCTGAACAACTCGATGCTGATCATCGCCGGTTCGCTGGTCGGCTCGAGCGGTGCCATCCTCTCGTACATCATGTGCAAAGCGATGAACCGCTCCTTCTTTAATGTATTGCTTGGCGGTTTCGGCAATACAGCCGACGCAGGCCCGGCTGGCGCCAAGGAAGCCCGCCCGGTGAAATCCGGTTCGGCTGACGACGCGACCTTCCTGCTGACCAACGCCGACACCGTGATCATCGTTCCGGGCTATGGCCTGGCGGTAGCCCGTGCTCAGCATGCGCTGAAGGAACTGACCGAGAAGCTGACCCATCGCGGCGTGACCGTGAAGTATGCGATCCACCCGGTTGCCGGTCGTATGCCTGGCCACATGAACGTGCTGCTGGCCGAGGCCGAAGTGCCTTACGACCAGGTGTTCGAGATGGAAGACATCAACTCCGAGTTCGGCCAGGCCGACGTGGTGCTGGTGCTGGGTGCCAACGACGTGGTCAACCCGGCGGCGAAGAACGATCCGAAATCGCCGATTGCCGGCATGCCGATCCTCGAAGCGTTCAAGGCCAAGACCATCATCGTCAACAAGCGCTCGATGGCCAGCGGCTATGCCGGCCTGGACAACGAACTGTTCTACCTGGACAAAACCATGATGGTGTTCGGTGACGCTAAAAAGGTCATCGAAGACATGGTAAAAGCCGTCGACTAACCCTCTGCGGTACACAGAACGCCCCGACTCGTCGGGGCGTTTTTGTTTGCGCAAATCGTCGGACAAACCATTAGGTGTTCGATGGCACCAACAAAGTCATCGAAGACATGATCAACGTTGTCGAGTGATCCCTACTGCAACGCAACACTGAAAATGATGCGGCCCACCACCCCATCCTGCGAGCGTTACGCTTTTGCCAGTTTTATAGGCGAACGCTGGCAAACGTTGATTCGTTACGTGCTTGGCTCAGTGCCGACAACGGCCCGGACAACGGCGACAGCACCAGCGCTTGCGGCAGCGGCATCATCGCCACTTGCTGGGCAGTGTTGGAACCTACGCGCTCGTCACGCGGCGGAATGCCGAAGTATTCGCGGTAGCACTTGGAGAAGTGCGGTGTGGACACGAAGCCACAGATCGAAGCCACTTCGATGATCGACATCGGCGTTTGCTTGAGCAACTGTCGCGCACGAACCAGACGCAATTTCAGGTAGTAACGCGACGGCGAGCAGTGCAGGTACTTCTGGAACAGCCGCTCCAGCTGGCGACGGGACACGTCGACATACACCGCCAGTTCGTCGAGGTCGATCGGTTCTTCGAGGTTGGCCTCCATCAGCGCGACGATTTCCTGCAACTTCGGTTGATTGGTGCCGAGCATGTGCTTGAGCGGCACACGCTGGTGATCCTGCTCGTTACGGATGCGCTCATAGACAAACATTTCCGAGATCGCGGCGGACAGTTCACGTCCGTGATCACGGCTGATCAGGTGCAGCATCATGTCCAGCGGCGCGGTGCCGCCCGAGCTGGTGAAACGGTTACGGTCGAGAGTGAACAGGCGCGTGCTCATCGCTACACGCGGGAAAGCTTCCTGCATCGCCGCCAGGCACTCCCAGTGCACGCTGCAATCGAAACCATCGAGCAGTCCGGCGCAAGCCAGGGCCCAACTGCCGGTGCAGACCGCACCGAGGCGGCAGGCCTTGCGGGCCTGGCTTTGCAGCCATGACACGTGTTCGCGGGTAACAGTGCGCTGGATGCCGATACCGCCGCACACGATGATCATGTCCATTGGCGGGGCTTTGTGCATGGAGGCGTCGGGGGTGATCTGCAGGCCGTCACTGGCCCAGACCTGGCCGCCATCGACGGTGAGGGTGGTCCAGCGATACAGCTCGCGACCGGACAACTGGTTGGCCATGCGCAGCGGTTCTACAGCGGACGCCAGAGAAATCAGCGTGAAATTGTCCAGCAGCAGAAAGCCGATGGATTGAGGCGCACGGTTCTGGGGTTGGGCCCCGGAGTTGAACGTCGTCATCGCGGTATCTCCTCACACAAAGCAAGTGAATGGCCTCAGGCAAAGGCTCTTTTTATTCTCCCATCCAAAAGTTGGTGGGTTTATTCCTTTCAACTTGCAAAGGTCATACCCAATTACACACGTTTCAACGGATCCAAAAACGACATCACCCAATGCCTCTATGCTGAGGGTTTGCAGGGCGGGAGCCATACGGAAAACACTTGAGTTTGAGCCTGCGTTCATTGACGTTGTGCACATTCGTAGCACATACGCGAGAGATGTCTGTAAACGACAACTTATTTGTCACCGACACCCCCATGTCGGTTTCTGAAAACAGTAATGACCGATGCCCCGATTTGGGCTGGCACAAGCGCCATGCGCTATAAAAGTGCTCGGTGGCCGGGACAAGGCGTACCGGCAACCGGACCCAGGCCGATAGACAATGAACGCGAGTATCAGAGTGGTATAGGTTCGCGTTTGATACGAGACATTCGTTTGCGTCGGGATACCCCCTATCCAGTCGTCAGGCATTAAGCATTGTTGAGAGGGTCGCGTATGAACTCGATCAACCGCTGGGTCTTCGCAGGAAGCAGCCGTGTTTCGGTCAGTGCCTAGCCCGTACGTCAACGCAAGTTCCAAGGCCGGTTTCAAGGGGTATAACTATCAGAACAAAAGGCGGGTCACCCACAATAGCCCCTCCAAAGACAGCACCCGGGCCAGGCGCCCCAGGCCTGATCAGCGCCTGCGGCGCGGAGCGATGTGATGAGTTCCAGAGTATGGCGATGGGCTCGCAAGAGCTTTCTTGGCTGCATCGAGCTGACCTTGCTGGTCACGCCACTGTGCGCCAGCGCCATGTTCAAGTGCCAAGCCAGGGACGGAGCCATCAGCTACACCAGCCAAGCCATCGCCAGCGCCCGCTGCACTCGCCTGAATGGCATGGCGGGCGCCGGTGTCGGCGACAAGGCAATGGCCCTGCCACGGGTTGTGCGGGACGACAGCCCTGGCGCGGTGCCGATTCGGGTGTTCACCTTCATCCACAAGGGTAAACGTCAATATGTGAGCCGGCGCCCCGTCGGGATCTCCGCACGGGTCGATGTCCTTGAGCTCTATTACATCAAGGGCTGTTATCTGTGCATGGCGTCGAAGGATTTCAAGATCGACTCACTGCGCCTGGACACCCATTCCTATCGGCGGGAGATCGAAGCCGCTTCGGATCATTATGGTGTCGACAGGGCGCTGGTCCGCGCAGTGATGCATGCCGAATCGGCGTTTCGCCCCAACGCCATTTCCGAAGCCGGCGCCCAAGGGCTGATGCAGTTGATGCCCGCCACCGCCGAGCGCTTCGCCGTGGACGATCCGTTCGACGCACGACAGAACATCCGGGGCGGCGTGCGCTACCTGGCCTGGCTACTCAAGCGGTTCAACGGCAACCAGGTGCTGGCGCTGGCAGGTTACAACGCCGGCGAAGCGTCCGTGGTCGAGTACAACGGGGTGCCGCCCTACGCCGAGACGCAGTCCTACGTCACCCTCGTGCAGTCCTTGACCGAACGCTATCGCAACCATCGCTAGTACCGTAGTGCACATAACCCGGAATAGGTCATACGCCGGGCGGGGAATGGCTCAACCGAACGTCCACGCTCACCGGTCGCTATCGGCTGTGGATTCAACCGGTCATTCGCAGCTGTTGTACCCCTCCGAATGTCGAGACCAATCACTGCGAAAGGGGTAAATCCAGAGGGTCCTTGTGCGAGCCGTGTCTATAATTTTCAAGATATCGGCCCCATTGGTCAGTGAATACAAATGTCCGCAGATGACGATTCCCAGCCCGGCTCTGACATTCTCTTCGACGAAGCTGATTGTGGCTTACTGCTTACCGCAGAAAATGGCCAGATCGCCAGGGTCAACCTTACGTTCTGCCGCTGGATTGGCTACCGCAGACGGGAGCTGATCGGTCGCCACATCCAAGACCTGATGAGTATTGAAGGGAGGGCGTTTCATCGGGCGTACTGGGTACCTCTCATGCAAATCCAGGGCGTGATCGCTGATGTTAAGTTCAATCTTGTTCATTGCAACGGCCATTCAATTCCGATGATGCTCAGCGCCATCCGCTGTGAGAGTTCTGCTGGCATATTTCTTGAAATGGCGCTGTTCAAGGCCGAAGATCGGCAACGCTACGAGCGCGAACTACTCAATGCCAGAATGCTCGCCGAAGGACATTTGGCAAAACACCTGAAGGATCAACGGGTAATGGATATTACCCAAGACAAGCTGCGCATCACCTACGCCGCGGCTGAAGACAGAGCCCTGTTTGCAGAACAACTTATCGGGATTGTCAGTCACGATCTGCGCAACCCATTGTCGGCGATAAAAATGGCGGCAGAACTGCTGGGCCGCAGGGAGATGGATGCTAAACAAACACAAATACTTGGCCACATCACCCACTCAGTAGAGCGAGCGCAGCGTCTGGTGGCTGACCTGCTGGATTTCACCTTGACGCAAGTCGGGCGAGGTATCGCAGTCCTGCCCAAACCAGTCGATCTACACGAACTGGTCGCCGACTGCCTGGACGAGTTGGGTCTGGCTTTCCCCGGGCATAAGTTGATCCACTTGCGTTATGGGCAAGGTGACTTTACTGCCGACAGTGATCGGCTGTATCAGCTCATCGGCAACCTGGTTGCCAATGCAGTGGCCTATGGTGCTGCCGATAGCGACGTCACCGTTACTTCGTGCTTCGAAGATCACACTGTCATGATTACAGTGCACAACCTCGGTACCCCCATACCACTGGAGCTGCTCAAGGATCTGTTCGAACCGATGATCCGCGGAAGTCATGACAATGCTGAACTCAGAAGTGTCGGGCTGGGCCTGTTCATTGTTCGTGAGATCGCAAGGGCGCACTATGGCGAAGTGGCTGTAGCGTCTTCTCTAACGAACGGAACGACATTCACTGCCACCTTTCCTCGCACATTAAATTAGCCTGGACTGCCCCTCACTCAGCCCCCTCGCCTCTCCATTACCAGCCGACGATATGCCTTGCGTGACTGGTCGCTTCGGGTCGATTCTGTTGAAAAAGTAGCTCCCCTGACTGGCCTCCGGCAAAATCTCTTCATTGGCCGGAGGGGGATCACACAGCATGATGGGACAGTTATCGAGTGGGCAGGAGCGACTGTTTTACTCGTTCAACCTTGAAGATCACATCCCCGCCAATCACCTTCTGCGCAGTATTGATCGGTGTCTCGATCTGAGCGACCTGCGCCATTACCTCGCCGATTTCTATAGCCCGATTGGGCGTCCGTCGATTGATCCCGAACTGATGTTTCGCATGCTGATCGTAGGCTATTGCTACGGCATTCGCTCAGAGCGGCGGTTGTGCGAAGAGGCCCATTTGAACCTGGCGTATCGCTGGTTCTGCCGGTTGAGCCTTGAGGACGAAATCCCCAACCACTCGAGCTTTTCCAAAAATCGACACGGCCGTTTTCGGGACAGTGAGCTGTTTCGCTGGCTGTTCAATGAAGTGCTGCGTCGCTGCATGGATGCGGGGTTGGTCAAGGGCGAAGGCTTTGCCGTGGACGCCAGCATCATCAAAGCGGATGCGAGTCGGCAGCGCGGCGTACCGGGTGACGAACAGGTCAACTGGAGCGATCCGGCCCTGAGCAGCCGCGCCGTACGTGAGTACCTTGAGGCCCTCGATGAAGAGGCTTTGGCCGAAACGCTGCCGAAGCGTTTGTCACTGACTGACCCTCAAGCCCGCTGGACCGCAGTGCGTCTGCACAAAGCAAAAAACCTCAAACCAACCCAATAACCGAGCTGCAAAGTTCAACGAAGGGCCGAAAAACCACTCAATGTGGTGAGTAGGTTCTCCGGTGGTGGTCGTGCCTGAGTTCGGGCCATTTGAAAATCCGACTTTTTCAACAGAATCGGCCAGTAGCCGTCAGTCGTTACGGGAAGAACGCGACCAATCGCGACTTAAGCCATCAACGTGTTTCCACGCTGGCAGCGCTTTGTTGCAAGGCTTGGCGACAAGCCTTCCAATCACTACCCCTTTCGAGTAACCCGGCATGGTAATAGGCAGCCAAGGCGCGCATCACTAGCCTGACATCTCCCGAACATCATGGTCCTGAAACAGGCCAGGAGTGCCACAAAGTGTGTCGTTACCGCTCGTCCTTGAACCTCGGAATCAGCACCTGCCTGTCGGCCTGGATAACGACCGCGGCAGCTGATGCGCCCACCGTGCACGTGTACAACTGGTACGACTACATCGGTCCAACCACCCTCCAGGATTTCAAGCGCGACACGGGTATCGAGCCGGTGTATGACACCTTCGACAGCGGCGAAGTATTGGAAGCCAAGCTGATGACCGGCCATAGCGGTTATGACGTGGTGGTGGCCAGCAACTTCATTCTGCCCGCCCTGATCAAGGCCGGAGCCTTGCAGAAGCTGGACCGCAGTCAACTGCCCAATCTGAAACACATCGACCCGGTGCTTCTGGAAAAACTTCGCGCGAACGACCCTGACAACCAGTACGCCATACCTTACCTGTGGGGCACGGACGGGATCGGCTACAACGTTGAAAAGGTCCGCGCCGTTCTCGGTGAACAGGCACCGGTGAACTCGTGGGACCTGCTGTTCAAAGAGGAGAACCTGGCCAAACTCAGTCAATGTGGGGTGGGAATACTGGACGCGCCCGCCGAGATCCTGCCGATCGCCCTGCACTACCTTGGCCTTCCTCCCAACAGCAGCAACCCCGATGACTACAAAAAAGCCGAAGCGCTGATGCTGAAGCTGCGCCCGCACATCACCTATTTCAATTCGTCGAAGATCGGCAGTGACCTGGCCAATGGCGATATCTGCGTGGCCCTGACCTGGTCCGGCGCGGTGTTCGGGGCCAAGCAAGCCGCCAACGAAGCCGGAAAAGGCGTGAAAATCGAATACAGCATCCCCGTCGAAGGCGCACCGCTGTGGTCCGATAACCTGGTACTGGTGAAGGACGGCAGCCACCCGGAGCATGGGCTGGCCTTCATCAACTACATGCTGCGCCCGGAAGTGATTGCGCCTGCTACCGATCTGGCGCTCACCGCCAACGCCAACAAAGACGCGAACGCGCTGGTCTCGGCCGAGGTGCAGGACAACCCGAACATCTACCCCTCAGCGCAAGTGATAGCCACGCTGTTCACCCTGCAACCGCAGTCCCATGCGGTCGATCGTGTCCGTACGCGCTCCTGGAGCAATATCAAGAACGGCAACTGAGCGATTTAGCCAATCTGGAGTACCCCCCTCTTCCTTATCAAAGAACGAAGTCCGAAGTCGCCAAACTGGAGATCCCGACGAGTTGAATGGCGAACTCGGCGGTGCTGTCCGAATCCGTGTTGCCATAGAGCACACCGCTCGCAACCTTCAACTGTCCAGCCGCAGTGAAACTGGCCGTGCTGCCGATGATCGAATTGAAGGCGTCATTGGCAACCGTGGCGGTGTTGGCATCCAGCGTCGCCAGGTCAATCTTGTCGCTACCCCGCTGGAAGTCGCTGATGACATCCCAGGTTGAGCTGGTCAGTCCCGTCTCGCTGAGCGTGTTGAAATCGAAGATGTCGTTGCCAGCGCCACCCGTGAAGACATCCTTGCCCGCTCCACCGACCAGGAAGTCGTTGCCTGTACCACCCGACAGCCTGTCGTTTCCGCCTCCACCATTGAGCACGTTGGCCGCACTGTTGCCGGTCAACGTATTGGCCAGGTTGTTGCCAGTGCCGTTGATCGCCGCGGTGCCAGACAGGGTGAGATTCTCCTGATAGTTGCCCAGGGCGCGGCTGACGCTGGCAATGACAGTGTCGATGCCGCCGCTGTCGGAAGTTTCGCTGACGACATCACCAGCGCTATCGACGTAGTAGTTGTCGTTGCCCAAGCCGCCGATCATCGTATCCGCGCCGACTCCGCCATAAAGCACGTTGGCAGCACTGTTGCCCGTCAACGTATTGGCCAGGCTGTTGCCGAAGCCGTTGATCGCCACGGTACCGGACAGGATGAGGTTCTCCTGATAGTTGCCCAGGGTGCGGCTGACGCTGGCTATGACAGTGTCGATGCCGCCGCTGCCGGACGTTTCGCTGACGACATCGGTGGCGCTATCGACGTAGTAGGTGTCATTGCCCAAACCGCCGATCATCGTATCCGCGCCGACCCCACCATTGAGCACGTTGGCCGCACTGTTGCCGGTCAACGTATTGGTCAGACTGTTGCCGATGCCATTGATCGCGGCGATGCCGGACAAGGTGAGGTTCTCTTGATAGCTGCCCAGGGTAAGGCTGACGCTGGAAATGACAGTGTCGATGCCGCCGCTGGCGGCAGCTTCGCTGACGACATCGCTGGCGCTATCGACGTAGTAGGTGTCATTGCCCAAGCCGCCGATCATCGTATCCGCGCCGACCCCGCCATTGAGCACGTTGGCCGCACTGTTGCCCGTCAACGTATTGGCCAGGCTGTTGCCGGTGCCGTTGATCCCCGCGGTGCCGGAGAGGATGAGGTTCTCCTGATAATCGCCCAGGGCGCGGCTGACGCTGGCAATGACAGTGTCGACGCCGCCGCTGCCGGAAGTTTCGCTGACGACATCGCTGGCGTTATCGACGTAGTAGATGTCATTGCCCAAGCCGCCGATCATCATATCCGCGCCGACTCCGCCATAAAGCACGTTGGCCGCACTATTGCCCGTCAACGTATTGGCCAGGTTGTTGCCGTAGCCGTTGATCGCCGTGGTGCCGGCCAGGGTGAGGTTTTCCTGATAGCTGCCCAGGGTGCGATTGACGCTGGCAATGACAGTGTCGATGCCGCCGCTGGCGGACGTTTCGCTGACGACATCGCTAGCGCTATCGACGTAGTAGGTGTCGTTGCCCAAGCCACCTGCCAATTTGTCCGAGCCGGTACCGCCATCAAGAACGTCGTTTCCTCCTCCACCGTCCAGCAAGTCGTCGCCGCCCAGGCCGTTGAGCCTGTCGTTACCCTCTACGCCCAGTAGCCAGTCGGCGTACACAGTTCCAACGAAGGAGTCATCGGCAGAGGTCAACACTGACTTAGTGGCTACCATCAAAATGCTGGTATTCATCCCCATGCTCGCCAGCTCACTCGCAGAGTAGGATCGAGTGTTGCCCTGTACATCCTCCACTGCAATGCGGGTGATGTTGTAAGTACCGGAAGTGTTCGTCGCCGCGATACCCCACGTGTTGGACGAAGCACCATCCAACCACGAATCAGAATGTCCAAAATTTCCGAGTAAGTTGGAGGAGTAGCTTGAACCGTCACCCAAGGAAAAGGAGTAGGTAATATTCTTGTCGAAATACACCAGGACGTTTTTGACGCCCGACCTGTCGTCCGAAGCCAATCCGGCCATTGTCAGTCCAGCCGTTCCAGAGGACAGGTCAACTACGGTCGGGATAGTCAGTGAAGTCAACTGTGGGGGTGTAACGTCTGCCGTAGCGTTGATGAAATTGATGCTGGTATTCACCCCCATGCTCGCCAGTTCACTCGCAGAGTAAGACCGCATGTTGCCCTGTACATCCTCCACTACAACGCGGGTGACATTATAAGTACCGGAAGAGTTCGTCGCCGCGATACCCCACGTGCTGGACGAAGCACCATCCAGCCACGAATCAGAATGTCCAAAATTTCCGAGTAAGTTGGAGGAGTAGCTTGAGCCGTCACCCAAGGAAAAGGAGTAGGTAATATTCTTGTCGAAATACACCAGGACGTTTTCGACACCCGATCTGTCGTCCGAAGCCAATCCGGCTATTGTCAGTCCAGCCGTCCCGGAGGCCAGGTTCACTATCTTCGGGATAGTCAGTGAAGTCAGCTGTGGGGGCGTAACGTCTGCCGTAGAGTTGATGAAATTGATGCTGGTATTCACCCCCATGCTCGCCAGTTCACTTGGAGAGTAAGTTCGAGTGTTGCCCTGTACATCCTCCACTACAACGCGGGTGACGTTATAAGTACCGGAAGAGTTCGTCGCCGCTATACCCCACGTGTTGGACGAAGCACCATCCAGCCACGAATCAGAATGTCCAAAATTTCCGAGTAAGTTGGAGGAGTAGCTAGAGCCGTCCCCCAAGGAAAAGGAGTAGGTAAAATTCTTATCGAAATACACCAGGACGTTTTCGACCCCCGACCTGTCGTCCGAAGCCAATCCGGCTATTGTCAGTCCAGCCGTCCCGGAGGCCAGGTTCACTATCTTCGGGATAGTCAGTGAAGTCAGTTTAGGTGCGATGGTGTCTGCAGTGGAGCTCATCAAAGGTCATCCATGGGGTGAAGCGCTAATGACTCAATCATTTTCGTATCTAGCGTGCTGGTGTTCGGGTGGATTCCCAAGACACCAATCAGTCGCCGTCGCCCTGCTCATCAATAGAGCAAGTGCAAGCCCCGGCAGCCGGGTATTTTTGAACACTACCGGGCAGACCAAAATCCTCCCCGAAACCTTATCGAAATGTGTGCAGGCAGCCAAGGGAAATAGATGGCTTTATGAGATCACATCGTTCGTAGGCAAAATAGACCGGTTTGAGTTCGCGGAAAAGTCTGGATGCCTGCAGGATCACCCCTCGCAACCCGATGTCGCTTGTCAGTCCTCAAAATGATGTCGTAATACCGGCACTCCTCGCTAACACCCAACGTAGACACGTATCCGCCTACAAAATCCCTCTCGGCAACTGCAATAGATAGCCAGCTATTTGTTGATGAAAGTCTGAAGTATTCATTTGAACTTTCGGATTCTTTCACCGCTCGGCCTGTGCCTAACATCGGCTCCACAGCGAACCCGCCTCTTTGCACGCTGGTGTCGTCGAAGTGCTTTTGCAGTAGGCCCTGGGATTTTTGAGGATCACCGATGAAGCTGGAAATTTTTCGCACGCTGTGGGGTTACACCGCCAGCAAGGCTCAGGCGCTCGAAGAGTTGCTGCAAGCGGGCTTTGATGGCATGGAAGCGCGCCTGCCACTGGACGCCCGTGAACGGGCCGAATTTGGCGCCTTTCTCCAGGCCAATCGCCTGGGCTATATCAGCACAGTCTTCACCGCGTACGACGTGCTGCCGGACCAGTCGGCAACGCCTGCCGTCCACCTCAATGACCTCGACCAAAAACTCGCCTGGGCCGCCGAACTCGGCCCACGTTTCGTCAACGTGCTGGCGGGCAACGACCGCTGGTCCTTGCCGCAACAAGTGGAGTTTTTTGGCCAGGCGCTGGATCTGGCGCGCAAGCATGGCCAGGTCTGCAGTTTCGAAACTCACCGCTCGCGTTCGCTGTTCAACCCCTGGGTAACCCTGGAGCTGATCCGGCAACTGCCTGATCTGTTGTTCACCAGTGACATCAGCCATTGGGTCGTGACCTGCGAGCGTTTGTTGAATGACCCGGCCGATGACCTCAGCGCGTTCATCGAGCGGGTTCACCATATCCAGGCCCGGGTCGGATACGACCAGGGGCCGCAGGTTCCGCACCCAGCGGCGCCCGAATATGCAAAAGAACTGGCCTTCCATCAGCAGCACTGGGAAAGCATCTGGCGCTCGCAGCAGGCCCGCGGTTACCAGGTCAGCACCCTGACCCCGGAATTCGGCGCCGACGGCTACCTGCATCATTTGCCCTTCACCAATGTCCCGGTCGCCGACCTGTGGTCATTGAACGTGTGGATGGGCCAGACCGAACGCGAACACTTCGAGCGTTTCCACCACTCAAGCCATCCTTAGGGAGCCGATGCGTCATGCCTGACAACAAAAACAACAGCGCCAGCACTGACACACAAAAAGCCAACTTCAACAGCATCCCGGTGGTCAACATCGCCGGTCTGTTCAGTTTTGAACTGGAACACCGCCTGGCCGTGGCCGAACAACTGGGACGCGCCGCCAGCGAAGTCGGGTTCCTCTACATCACCCATCACGGTATCGACCCGCAACTGATCGCCAACCTGCGCAAGGCGGCCAAGGACTTTTTCGACCAGCCCCTCGACACCAAGATGCGCCACTACATCGGCACCTCACAAACCCACAAGGGCTTTGTACCCGAAGGCGAAGAGGTCTATTCCAAAGGCAAGCCGGACCACAAGGAAGCCTTCGACGTCGGCTTTGAAGTCCCGGCCGATGACCCACTGGTGCTGGCCAATACGCCATTGCTGGGGCCCAACGACTGGCCGCAACTGGAAGGTTTCAAGGCGTCGGTACAGGCCTACTATGAAGCAATCTTCGCCCTGGGCCGGCGCCTGTTCAGCGGCTTTGCCCTGACCCTGGGCCTGGAAGAAAACTACTTCGACAGCCTGGTCACCCGTCCGCCATCCAAACTGCGCCTGATCCACTACCCGTTCGACGGTGCCGCCCATGACGCACCGGGTCTTGGCGCCCATACTGATTACGAGTGCTTCACCATCCTCCTGGCCGACAAACCCGGCCTTGAGGTGATGAACAATCTCGGACAATGGATCGATGCACCACCGATTGCCGATGCCTTTGTGGTCAACATCGGCGACATGCTGGAGGTGATGACCGCAGGCGCATTCGTTGCCACTGCGCACCGGGTGCGCAGCGTGAAGGAGGAACGCTATTCCTTCCCGCTGTTTTATGCCTGCGACTATCACACCCAGATCAAACCGCTGCCCGGCTTCGCCCAGGCAGGCAACGACTACGAAGAAATCACGATCGGCGAACACATGTATGGCCAGGCGCTGCAGACCTATCAGTATCTGCGCCAGAGGGTGGCCAACGGGGACGTTCAACTGCCAGGCAAGGCACGCAAGCCCGCCAGTTTCGGACATTTGAAAAATCAGGCCCAACCGTCCTGATTGAAGTTTTCAGCTAAACCCCTACCTACGCCGGAGTCGGAAAAAATGAAAAACAATAAGAAAAACCTGTTGAGCCTGGCTGTATTGGCAGCCGGTATGTTCGGCGCCTCGGTGAGCATGGCCGCAGGTGACACGTTCAAGGTCGGCATGGAAATCACCTACCCGCCTTTCGAATCCTATGACAAGGACAAGAATGTGGTGGGTTCGGACCCCGAGCTGGCAACGGCCCTGGCCAAACACATGAACGCCAAGGTGGAGTTCGTCGACACCAAGTTCCCGAGCCTGATCCTGGGCCTGAACTCCGGCAAGTACGACGCGATCATTTCCGGCATGTACATCACGCCAGAGCGCCAGACCCAGGCCCAGACCATCGCCTATGCCAACACCGGCGCCGCGGTCATGGTGCCCAAGGGAAGCGAGATCAATGCGAAAAAGCCTGAAGACCTGTGTGGCTTGAAACTGGGCCTGGAACAGGGCACGACCTGGGTCAAGGAATTCAGGAAGCTGTCCGACGAATACTGCGTGCCGAACAACAAAGGCGCCATCTCCGTCAGCGAATACCCTTCGGCACCCGAAGTAACCCAGGCCCTGCTGTCCAAAAACATCCAGGCCCAGGTCGAAATCGCCGGCGCGGCAAAAATGATCGCGGAAAAGACCAACGGCCGGGTCGTGATCACTACCGAGCATCCGATCTATCAGCAAACCCTGGGCATCTTCGTCAAGAAAGGTAACGACGAAACCTACCAAGCCGTGCAAAAGGCCTTCGAGGAGACGAAAAAGAGCGGAGAATATGCCGCAATCCTCAAGAAGTATGGCTTGGAAGAACCGACTGCCAACTAAGAACCTGTCCTTGTAGTCTGGTTATCTGCCGCCCCTGCACCGGGGCGGCAGATCGAGGTGTCCCATGCAATTCGATTGGTCGTATTTCTTCTCCCTGTTCTCCCTGCCGGACTTCTGGAATGCCTGCGTCACGGTGATCCAGCTCAGCGCCCTGGCCTGGTTCATCGGCATGCTGCTGGGGTTTGTCCTGGCCTCGGCCAAGCTATCCCAATCGCCCTTGCTGCGCATTCCTGCAGCGGTCTACATCTGGTTCTTCCGCAGCATCCCGTTGCTGGTGCTGGTGGTGTTCGTCTACAACCTGCCGCAATTGTTTCCCGGCAGCGGACCGATTCTGTCCAACCCCTTCTACGCAGGCTTGCTGGCCCTGGTGGTTACGGAAGCCGCGTACATGGCGGAAATCCATCGTGGTGGCCTGATCTCCGTGGCCAAGGGCCAAAAGGAGGCCGGGCGCGCGCTGGGTGTCGGCATGTTCGGCATGCAACGCCTGATCGTGATCCCCCAGGCTTTCCGCATTTCGCTGCCCACGCTGATCAATGAATACATCACCGTGGTCAAGCTGACATCGCTGGTCTCGGTCATCTCCCTGACCGAAATCCTCACGGTTGGCCAACGCCTCTATGCCACCAACTTCCTGGTCATGGAAACCCTCGCGGCGGTAGGCGTCTATTACGTGCTGATCGTCACCGTGTTCGGCTACTTCCTGCAGCGCCTGGAGCGCTACCTGGACCTGAACTTCCGCAAGCCGCACACGCTCGACGAGGCCACCATCGCCAGGTTCAAGGCCAGCGCCGAAGCGTTGCCCGACACTGCGCGCAAGGCCGCCGGCAACAACACAACGCCCATCCTGCAACTGAACAACATCCAGAAGAGCTATGGCACGCACAAGGTGCTGCTGGGTATCGACCTGAATGTCGATTACGGCCAGGTGGTCTCGATCATCGGGCCATCCGGCTCCGGCAAGACTTCGCTGATCCGCACGGTCAACGGCCTGGAAAGCATCGATACCGGCGACATTCTGCTGTTCGGTGAGAAATTCATCGAAGCGTCGGACAAGCCCAACAGCTCCCGCCTGCGCAAAGGCGTGCGGCACATCGGCATGGTGTTCCAGAACTTCAACCTGTTCCCGCACCGCACCATTCTCGACAACGTCACCCTGGCTCCGCGTTACCACGGCCAGCCGGGCGAGCTGAGTGAACATCGTGCCTACGCGCTGCTGGACAAGGTCGGCCTGCTGGCCCATGCCCACAAGTACCCGCACCAACTCTCCGGCGGCCAGCAACAACGGGTGGCGATCGCCCGGGCCCTGGCAATGGAACCGCAGATCATGCTGTTCGACGAGCCGACTTCGGCCCTCGACCCGGAACTGGTCAACGACGTGCTCAACGTGATCCGCGACCTGGCGAAGGAAGGCATGACCATGCTGATCGTGACCCACGAAATGGACTTCGCCATGTCGATCTCTGATCGGGTGATTTTCATGGAGAACGGCAATATTCAACTCGATGCCGCGCCTGAGACCATACGCTGCGATGCCGAAGGCGAACGAGTGCGGCGCTTCATGGGCATCGAAGCCCGATCGCCAAACCTGTCCGCGGCAGTGGATCACGCATGACCAGGCAACGACTTTCCTTGGGCTTCTTTCTGTCAGGAACACACGCATGAATCTTGGGATTACAGGACGTTGGGCGCTGGTGTGCGCCGCCAGCAAAGGCCTGGGCAAAGCCTGCGCACAGGCACTCGTGCGCGAAGGCGTGAACGTGGTGATCACCGCACGGGGCGAACACACGCTCAATGAAACGGCCCTTCAGCTCAGGGCGATAAATCCTGAAGTGACGGTCATCGCCGTGGCCGGAGACATTTCCACCCCCGAGGGTCGAACGGCAGCGCTCAAGGCCCATGAGCATTTCGATATCCTGATCAACAACGCCGGTGGCCCTCCCCCCGGAGACTTTCGCGAATGGAATCGCGACGCCTGGCTCAAGGCGCTGGATGCCAACATGCTGACCCCTATCGAATTGATCAAAGCCACGGTAGACGGCATGGCGGCACGCGGATTTGGCCGGATCATCAACATCACCTCGAGTGCCGTGAAGTCCCCTATCGAAAGCCTGGGCCTGTCCAATGGCGCGCGCAGTGGCCTGACGGGGTTCATCGCAGGGCTTGCCCGGCAAGACAACATTGCCAGCCGCAATGTGACGATCAACAACCTGCAACCAGGCTCATTCGACACCGATCGACTGCGCGGCAACCTGGTCGCTGCCGCCGAAGAGTTGGGGCAAGACAGTGAGGCATTCCTTGACGAATGCCGTCGCGAAATTCCTGCCAGACGCTTCGGCTCGCCCGAGGAATTCGGTGCGCTGTGTGCCTTCGTTTGCAGCAGCCATGCGAGCTACCTGACCGGGCAGAACCTGTTGATTGACGGCGGGGCCATTCGCTCCAGCCAGTAATACCCCCCGCACCATGGGGGCGGATGGCACAGATTTCTTCGCCATTCGCCCCTGCTTCGCCCCACTCCAAACCTTCGCCACCCGCCCCGAAACAATCCTTGTGATACCCCACAAAACCGCCCACTAGTGCCTGCACCAACAGACACTGGCGCGTTTTGCCACGCCCAGAACTGATATGATTTTTTTCAGTTGTGTTGCAAATGGATTTTTATTGTGTCATTTATAGTCCCGCCGATCACAGGAGTGATCCACCGCGCCAACCCGGATGGCGGGCACCCGTTCCCCCCCCAATGCCCTCCAGGGAGTCAACAATATGAACAAGACAGAACTTCTAGGTGCTCTGGCGCTATGCGCTTTCAGCTTTCTGGCACATGCCGACGAAGACAGCCTGCGTATCGGTATCGAAGCCGCCTACCCGCCCTTCTCCTTCAAGACACCCGAGGGCAACGTCAGCGGCTTCGATTACGACATCGGCAACGCCTTGTGCGAAGAAATGAAGGTCAAGTGCGAGTGGGTAATCCAGGAGTTCGACGGCATGATCCCGTCGCTCAAAGTGCGCAAGATCGATGCCGTGCTGTCGTCGATGTCGATCACCGAAGACCGGATGAAATCCGTGGACTTCAGCAAAAAGTACTACCACACACCGGGCAAGTTCGCGATGAAGGCCGGCAGCGTGATCAATGACCCATTGGTGGACCTCAAGGGCAAGAAACTCGGCGTACAACGCTCCTCGACCTACGATCGTTTTGCCACCGAACAACTGGAAAAAGCCGGCGTCGTCGTGGTGCGTTACGGCTCACAGAATGAGGCTTTCCTCGACCTGGCCTCGGGTCGCCTGGACGCCACCCTCGCCGACATCGTCAACACCGATGAGAGCTTCATCAAGACACCGGCTGGCCAGGGCTTCGCACTGACAGGGCCCGACATCAACGACCCGAAATACTTCGGCCGGGGCGCCGGGATCGCCGTGCGCAAAGGCGACAGTGCCAACGTTGCGCGCCTGAGTGCCGCGATCGACGCCATTCGCGCCAACGGCAAGTACCAGCAAGTGATGGCCCGGTACTTCGCGTTCGATATCTACGGCGAGTAAGCCTTACCCCTGCCCCCGGCGCCGGCCCTTTGCAGGCGTCTCCCGGGGCTTGTCTTGCGCGCCTCGCGGCGCTCGCTTGAGGAACTTCATCATGCTCCACGGCTACGGATCGAGCATTCTCGATGGCGCCTGGCTGACCACAAACCTGGCCTTGACCTCCATGTCCCTGGCGATTGCCCTGGGCCTGATCGGTGCGGCCTTTCGCTTGTCGCCGCTCAAATGGCTGGCCATGCTCGGGGAAAGCTACACCACCCTGATTCGCGGCATTCCTGACCTGGTGTTGATCCTGCTGATCTTCTATGGCGGCCAGGACCTGGTGAACCGCATTGCCCTGGCGCTTGGTTACACCCGCTACATCGACATCAACCCCTTCATCGCCGGCGTCTGCACCATGGGCTTCATTTTTGGCGCCTACCTCTCGGAAACCTTTCGCGGCGCCTTCATGGCGATCCCCAAGGGTCAGGCCGAGGCTGGCCTGGCCTATGGCATGGGCGGTGCGCAGGTGTTCTGGAGAATTCTGGTTCCACAGATGATTCGTTTCGCCATTCCCGGGTTCACCAACAATTGGTTGGTACTGACCAAATCCACCGCGTTGATCTCGGTGATCGGCCTGCAGGACATGATGTTCAAAGCCAAGAACGCAGCGGATGCCACACACGAGCCATTCACGTTTTTCCTCGCGGTGGCGGCGCTGTATCTGATGCTCACCAGCCTGTCCTTGCTGGTGCTGCGCTATCTGGAAAAACACTACTCGGTTGGCATCAAAGCCGCCGAATTGTGAGGGGAGCCGCCCATGATTCTCGACTACAACCTGATCTGGGAAAACCTGCCGCTGTACTTCAATGGCGCCTTGTTGACCCTCAAAGTCCTGCTGATTTCCCTGGCCCTGGGCCTGGTATTGGCGATTCCGCTGGCGCTGATGCGAGTGTCGCGATCGCCGCTGATCAACTTCCCGGCCTGGCTCTATACCTACGTGATTCGCGGCACGCCGATGCTGGTGCAGTTGTTCCTGATCTATTACGGCCTGGCGCAGTTCGAAGCCGTACGCCAAAGCGTGTTCTGGCCTTACCTCTCCAGCGCCACCTTTTGCGCCTGCCTTGCCTTCGCGATCAACACCAGTGCCTATAGCGCAGAGCTGCTGGCCGGCAGTCTGAAATCCACCCACCATGGCGAGATTGAAGCCGCCAGGGCCATGGGTATGTCACGCCTGACCCTGTACCGCCGCATTCTCCTGCCGTCGGCCTTGCGCCGGGCATTGCCGCAGTACAGCAACGAAGTGCTGATGATGCTGCAAACCACCAGCCTGGCTTCCATCGTCACCCTCGTCGACATCACCGGCGCCGCGCGCACGGTCAGCGCACGGTTCTACCTGCCATTCGAGGCGTTTATCACCGCCGGGCTTATCTACCTCGCCCTGACCTTCATTCTGGTGCGTCTGTTCAAGCTGGCCGAGCGCCGCTGGCTGGCGTACCTGGCACCGCGCAAGCACTAAGGAGCTGCTATGGAGCACATTCAATATTTGTTGCCGTGGACTGCCTCGGGCACTGAACGAACACTGTCGCTGTTTCGTTTTGGCAGCGGACCACGCAAGGCCTACATCCAGGCGTCACTGCATGCCGACGAGTTGCCGGGGATGCGCGTCGCCGTCGAGCTCAAGCGCTGTCTGCTGGAACTGGAAACACAAGGCCGCCTGAGCGGGGTGATCGAGTTGGTGCCAATGGCCAATCCGATCGGGATCGCCCAGATGTTCCAGGCCACCCATCAGGGGCGCTTCGAGTTCTCCAGCGGCAAGAACTTCAATCGCGACTTCCCGGCGTTGGTCGATGCCATCGCACCGCTGCTCGAAGGCCGATTGGCAGACGATGCCGACGCCAACATCGCACTCATCCGCCGCGCCATGGGCGATGCCCTCGCCGCCATGCCGGCAGCGGACTCGGAACTCGACGGCCTGCGCCGCCTGTTGCTGCAGCATGCCTGTGACGCCGATGTGGTGCTGGACCTGCACTGCGATTTCGAATCGATCATGTTGCTGTACGCGATGCCGCAACACTGGCCACGCTTGCAGTCCCTGGCCGCTCGCCTCGGTGCCGGGGTCACGTTATTGGCCGAAGATGCGGGCGGCAGTGCCTTCGACGAAGCCTGCGCAATTACATGGCTACGCCTGGCTGAGCGGTTTCCCGAAGCCAATATTCCCCTGGCGTGCACGGCCACCACCATCGAATTGCGCGGCATGGCGGACACCGAACGCGAGCAATGCGTCGACAGTGCCCAAGCCATTCTCGGCTATCTCGCCGAACAAGGCCTGATCAGCGGTGACTGGCCAGCGGCACCGCCGAGCCTTTGCCTGGCCGTGCCATTCGCCGGCGCGCAGTACGCCTGTGCGCCCCATCCGGGTGTGGTGAGTTTTCTGCAACCGCTGGGTGCGCAGGTCAAGGTCGGCGATCCGCTGTTCGAGGTCATCGACCCACTGACCGACCGCCATAGCGTGGTGCGCGCCAGCACCGACGGCATTCTCTATGCCCGCGAACGGCTGCGCTTTGCCCAGCCTGGGTTGTGGCTGGCCAAAGTTGCAGGCTCTACCCCCATTCGCCAGGGTCGCTTGCTCAGCGACTGATTCCAGAGAGTTCAAACCATGTACAAACTTGAAGTTCAGGACCTGCATAAAAGTTACGGCGCGCACCAGGTGCTCAAGGGCGTGTCCCTGCAAGCACAGGCCGGTGACGTGATCAGCATCATCGGCTCCAGCGGCTCTGGCAAAAGTACCTTCCTGCGCTGCATCAACCTGCTGGAGCAACCCAACGCAGGCAACATCGTGCTCAATGGCGAACCGCTCAAGCTGGTGGCCAACACGTCTGGCGGGCTGAAGGCGGCCGAACCCAGGCAGTTGCAACGCATGCGTTCGCAGCTGTCGATGGTGTTTCAACACTTCAACCTGTGGTCACACATGAGTGCCCTGGAAAACGTCATGGAAGCGCCGGTGCATGTACTGGGCCTTTGCAAGAAAGAGGCACGGGAAAAGGCCGAGCACTATCTGAACAAAGTCGGTGTGGCGCATCGCATGAACGCCTGGCCGGCGCATATGTCCGGTGGCGAGCAGCAGCGCGTGGCCATTGCCCGCGCACTGGCGATGGAACCGCAAGTGATGCTGTTTGATGAGCCGACATCCGCACTCGACCCCGAGCTGGTCGGCGAAGTGCTCAAAGTCATGCAGGACCTGGCGCAGGAAGGTCGCACCATGGTGGTGGTGACTCACGAAATGGGTTTTGCCCGCGAGGTGTCCAACCAACTGGTGTTCCTGCACAAGGGCGTTGTCCAGGAGCGCGGCGACCCACGTGAGGTGCTGGTCAACCCACAGTCCGAACGCCTCCAGCAGTTTCTGGCCGGGAGCTTGAAGTAACACCGCCGCCCACCCCATCCACTGCTCGGCGCTGCCCTGACCCGTTGGCTTCGGATACACTCCAGCCAACCTCGTCAGGGCATCAGGCACAGCCCTACTCTCACCTTCAGGAACTGTTGAGCCGGATATGCCCACCCCATCGAAAGACACCACGGTCTATGCCGCACCGGTCATGCGCAAACTCACGGAAATCGTTTCCGAACTGCCGCCGTCACTGCGCAAGGTGGCGGACTTTATCCTGCGTCATCCGCTCAAGGCCGCGACGCTGACCATCGAAGAGATGGCCCACGAAACATTGACCTCACCCGCCGCCGTCAACCGTCTGGCCAAAGCGCTGGACCTCGGTGGCTACAGCGGCATGAAGGCCGAACTGGTCGCAACCTTGCAGCAGATGGTCTCGCCGGTCGACAAATTGCGCAACGAACTTGCCCATCGCCCGGGCGGCACGTTTGGCCTGCATGAGCAACTCCAGAGCGCCAGCAGCAACCTGGCCACGGCGACAACCAACAACCACGCCGACACCTTTGAAGCCTTCGTCACTCGCCTGACCACGGCACGCAAAATCTACATCCTGGGCTTTGGCAACAGTGTCTACTTCGCCGGCCTCGCCGCCTCGACCCTGATGCCCTTCTGTGCCGACGCCACAGCCATCAGCATGGAGGGTGGCAACGAAAATGCCGCGTACCGACTGGCCGCGATCACCGATCAGGACGTGTTGCTGGCAATCTCCCTGCCGCGCTACTCCCTCGACACCCTGCAACTGGCACGCTTCGCCAATGAACGCGGCGCATCGGTGCTGGCAATTACCGACTCACCCGCCTCGCCGCTCACCGGCATCGCCGAGCACACACTGTTCGCGCCTTGCGATCACCCGGTGCTGACCAGTTCCAACATCGCCGTGCTGGCCCTCATCGAAGGCCTGGTCGCCGGCGTGATGGCGCGCAATAAAGAAGCGGTCAAACTGGCAACCGAACTGACTGAAAGCGTGATGTCGTACCTGCACATCCCTGCCAGCGGTAAACCCGCGAAAAAGTGAATGCGTTCTGGATTTGCCTGATAGACCGCCCGCTCGTTCAGCGACGATAGCGATGACGGCAGGCGCGTCTTCCAGCCACTTTTCATCGCCTGAAGCCGTTGAGTTCAGCAATCCTCTTGTGCGCAATCTGGTCATTTACCCAGGCTTAGGGCAGGGTCGATACCACTGATATCCCTGCCAAAGGAGTCACCCCATGTCAAAGCTATATCCCAGTATCGATCCCGAGGGGCTGGTCGAGTACTCAGTGGTCTACACCGACCGCTCGCTCAACCACATGTCGCAGTCATTTCAAGGCGTGATGAAGAACATTTCCACGACCCTGAAACAGGTCTACAACGCCCAGGCTGTCGCGGTGGTCCCGGGCAGCGGCACATTCGGCATGGAAGCGGTGGCGCGACAGTTTGCCACCGACCAGCAATGCCTGGTGATACGCAACGGCTGGTTCAGTTATCGCTGGAGCCAGATCCTTGAGATGGGTAACATCCCGGCGGCCACCACGGTGCTCAAAGCCCGCCCCGTCGACACCGGTCGCCAGGCTGCCTACGCTCCACCCCCTCTGGACGAAGTACTGGCAGCCATTGCGGCTTCGAGGCCGCAGATTGTCTTCGCCCCCCACGTTGAAACCTCTTCAGGGATTATCCTGCCCGACGACTATCTGCGAGCCGTCGGCGATGCCGTGCATGCGGTGGGTGGCCTGTTCGTGCTGGACTGCATCGCCTCAGGCACGATTTGGGTCGATATGCACAAATGCGCAGTCGACCTGCTGATCAGCGCACCGCAGAAAGGCTGGAGCGCCTCCCCTTGCTGCGCCCTGGTGATGCTCAGTGCTTTGGCCCTCGAGCGCATCGAGCAGACGCAAAGCAGCAGCTTCGCCTGCGACCTGAAAAAGTGGCTGCAGATCATGCAGGCCTACGAACAGGGCGGACATGCCTACCATGCGACCATGCCCAGCGATTCCCTCGCGCGATTTAACGAAGTGATGAAAGAGACGCAAGCCTACGGTTTCGACAAGGTCCGCGGCGAACAACAGGCTCTGGGCGATCGGGTGCGCGAAATGTTGACCTGCAAAGGCATCAAAAGCGTGGCCGCAGCCGGCTTTCAGGCCCCGGGCGTAGTGGTGAGCTACACCGATGATGCCGACATCAAGAGCGGTAAGAAATTTGCCAACCACGGCCTGCAGATCGCCGCCGGCGTGCCGTTGCAATGCGACGAGCCGGCCGACTTCCAGACCTTCCGCATCGGTCTGTTCGGACTCGAAAAGCTGCACAATATCGAGCGCACGGTCAGCACCCTCGAGCAAGCACTGGACGAGGTGATGGTTAACTAAGTCCTCATCTTGCCCACAGCACATACCGAACCGGTGAATTCCAGGCAGGCATCCTGCCATGGGCACTGGCTGTATGACTTGGATCGACCCTAAGCGGTCAGGTGTTGGACTCAGTTTTTGCCGCCGCCAACCCATTAAAATGGTTCTTCACGCAATCCCGGGAAACACGCAATACCTGTAGGAGCCGGCTTGCTGGCGATGGACTCAAGGGCGCCGCGTTTATCCGGTTTACACGCGGTATCGTTAACGACCATCGCTGGCAAGCCAGCTCCTACAAGGGACCGCGTGACCTCCAAACCTGTGAAAGCCCGAAAAAATCACCAGCCCAGCGCCGGCGTGTTCGCTATCGTCACGCAGCGTACAGCTAGCCCGTCAGGCTCATTGGCCTGACCGCTATTCACTGCGCAGAGCCGCCACCGGATGCAGGCGGGCCGCCCGCAGTGCCGGCGCCAGGCCGGCGAGAATGCCGAGCACCGCCGCCAGCAGCAGCGCCAGCAGCAGAAACAGCGGCTGCAGCGCCAAGGGCAGGCTCGGCATGGCCAGGTGCAGTAGCCCGAGCAGGAGGCCCATCAACAGCAGACCAAGCAGGCCACCGGCCAGGGACAGCAGCGTCGCTTCGGCGAGAAACAGCCCGAGCACCTGCCGCGGACTGGCACCAATCGCCCGCAACAGGCCGATTTCCGCCGTGCGCTCGCCCACAGTGGTCGTCATGATGGTGAGAATGCCGACGGCGCCGACCAACAGGGAAATGCCCCCCAAGGCACCGATGGCCAGGCTCAGGGTGCCGAGAACGCGGTTGAAGCTGCGCAGCATGTCGTCCTGGGTGGTCAGACTGAAGTCCTCCACGCCGTGCCGTTCGCCGAGCACCTGGCGAATCTGCTGACTCAACGCCCGCGAAGTGGTGCCGGCGCCGAACACCACATGGACTTTGACCACCCCGGTGCGGTTGAACAGGCTTTCGGCCCAATCCACCGGGATGTAGGCGATATCGTCGAGGTTGAAGCCGAGCAACTGGCCCTTCTGCGCCATCACGCCGATCACCCGGAAACGCACGCCGCCGACGCGGATCAGCTCGCCCAGCGGATTGCGTGCACCGAACAGCTCGACACGCAGCTGATGGCCGAGCACCACATAGGGCGGCGAACGACCGTCACGGGCCACGGGCAGGAACTCGCCCAGGCTCAGCTGCATGCGCCAGGCCTGCGCCAGCTGATGGCCGCCACCGAGAATGTCGCTGCGCCGGCTCAGTTGACCGAACTGGATATCCCCGCTGCCCGGAATGATCGGCACCGCCGCCTCGACATGCGGCAAGCGCCGCAGGGCATCGGTATCACTGATAGTCAGTGGCCGTACGCTACCGAGCAGACCGCCGAGGCCGCTGGTCTGGGTCTTGCCCGGGCGCACGGTGATGATCCGCGTACCAAACTGCGAGAAATTCTCCAGCACATAGCCGCGCACGCCTTCGCCTATGGCCGTGAGCAGCGTCACGGCGGCTATCCCGATCGCTACCCCGAGTAGGGTCAGCAGGCTGCGCAAGGGTCGACAGGTCAGCGCCGAGCTGGTCAGCCGCAAACCATCTTGCCAGCGCATCAGTGTGCTCCCGGCGGGCGTAGCGCCGCCACCGGCTCCAGCGCCGAGGCCCGAGCGGCCGGCAGCCAGGCGAACAGCAGCGCCGTGCCGAGTGCCAGCAGCACCGAGCTAGCCCGCGCCCACCAGGGTGCATAGAGCGGCAGATCGAACGCCAGGCGCCCCAGCCAGAGCGAGGTTTCGGCCAGAAGTAGCCCCGCCAGCGCCCCCGTCAGGGCGAGCAGCGCCGCCTCGCCGAGGAACAGCAGGCGCAGCTGCGCCGCCGTCACTCCGATGGCTTTGAGCAGGCCGATCTCGGCGCTGCGCTGGCTCACCGCAATCCAGGTCACGTTCATGATCAGGATGCCTGCCACCAGCAGGCTGATCGCGGCAATCCCGGCCACCGCCAGGGTCAGCACCGTGAGTATCTCGTCGAAGGCGCTGAGCAGGCTGTCCTGGCTGATCAGGGTGATGTCTTCCTCACCCTCGTGGCGTTCCTTGAGCGCGGCGAGTATCAGCCGCTTGCTACGGTCGAGAAAGCTCGGACCACGCACCTCGACAAACACCCGCAACAACCCCTCGCGATTGAACAAGGCCTGGGCACTGGCCACCGGGATGATCAACATCTCGGCAAAATCCATCCCCAGGGATTCGCCCCGTTCACCGAGGATGCCGACCACCCGAAAGCGCCGGTCGCCGGCGCGCAACCATTCACCCAGGGCCGGGCGCGCACCGAATAGCTCGCGCCGGAGTTTGCCGCCGATCACGCAGACGGCCTCGGCCTGCTCAGGGTCCAGCGCCGGCAGGGGCTGGCCCTGGACGACCGTCAGTTGGCGAATGGCGAAGAAGTCCCGGGTGGTGCCCAGGGTCAGCACCTCACGATTGCGGTTGCCGACGATCACCTCCATCTGCCCGGCCTGCATCGGCGCGACCCGGCGGATGCCCGGCAACTGGGTGATGGCCTGGACGTCCTGCAAGGTCAACTCGTGCGGCGTCAGGCCGGTGAGCGGCGGCATGCGCCCCGTGGTTTCCTTGCGGCCCGGGAAAACGATCAGGATGTCGCGCCCGAGCAGCGAGAACTCGTTCAGGACGAAGGCCCGCGCCCCTGCGCCGAGACCGGTGAGCAGATTGACCGCAACCACCCCGATAGCGATGGCCAGCAGCAGCATCAGGCTGCGCGAGCGATGCCCACGCAAGGCGCCGAGCCAGAAGCCCAGGGCATCGGCGGCGCGCATCAGGCCAGCGCCCGCTGCGGCGCAGCACTGTGGATCCGCCCGTCACGCATGTGTAACTGGCGCTGCGCGCGGGCGCCCAGGCTGGCATCGTGGGTCACCACTATCAGGGTCAGACCCTCGCCGTTGAGCTCCTCCAGCAGGCTGAAGACCTCGGCGCCGGCCTGGCTATCGAGATTGCCGGTGGGCTCGTCGGCCAACAACAGCGCCGGTTGCATGACCATCGCCCGGGCGATGGCGACGCGCTGGCGCTGACCACCGGACAGCTCGGCCGGGCGGTGGGCAATGCGCTCGCCCAACCCCAGGCGCGCCACCAATTGGCTGCTGCGCTTGCGCCGTTGCGCCGCGCCGATGCCGGCGAGGACCATCGGCAGCTCGATGTTTTCCAGCACCGTCAGCCGTGCGATCAGGTGGTAGGACTGGAACACGAAACCTATCAGTTGGCTGCGCAATTGGGCGCGCCGCGCCTCGCTCAGCGTCGCCGTGGCCTCGCCCTGCAGCCAGTATTCGCCGGCGCTCGGCGCATCGAGCAAACCGAGGATGTTCAGCAGGGTCGACTTGCCCGAGCCCGACGGGCCCATCACCGCCATGTAGTCACCGGCGGCGATGTCCAGATCCAGGCCGTCCAGCCCCATCACCTGCTGCTCGCCCAACTGGAAGCTGCGGCTGCCGCCGCGCAAGCGGATCATTTCTCAGTCTCCGCCGCATCCACTGGGATCACCGACACGGTGTCCTTGAGCCCTTCCTGCTCGAGGCTGGCGACTATACGCGCGTCCTCGTCCAGCCCTGCGAGCACCTCGGTCCAGCGCCAGTTGCTCAACCCGGTTTGCACCGCTACCTCGCGCAACACCCGGGCGCTCGGGTCATATCGCAGCACGCGCTGCCCCTCCAGCAGGGTCTCGGTGGGGACGCGCAAAGCACGTGCGCGCTGCTCCAGGAGGATCTCGACATCGGCGCTATAGCCGGTGAGCAGGACCAGATCGGCCGGCGGCTGGTCGAAGCGCACCTCGACATCGACGGTGCGCGCCTGCTTCTCCAGTTCACGCACATAGGGTGCGATGCGGCTGACGCGGCCGGCGAATTGCTGGCCACGGAAGGCATCAAGGGTGATCCGCACGGCGGTTCCGGGGCGAACCCGGGCAGCGTCCACCTCATCGATCGGCGCCTCGACATACAGGCAGCTGTCGTCGATCAGGTCGACCGCCGGCGGCGTGGGAATACCCGGCGGCGAAGGGGTGACGAACTCGCCGAGTTCGCCGTTGATTTCTGCGACTACGCCGGCGAATGGCGCACGCAGGGTCGTCTGCTCCAGCAGTGAACGCTGCAACTGCAGGTTGGCGTCGGCCTCGCGGATCAGCACGGCACTGGCACTGCACATCAGCTTCGCCAGTTGAGCCTTGGTCTCGGCCTGATCGAGGCGATCGGCGGCAACCAACTTGCGGTCGGCCAGTTGGCCCAGGCGATCGAGGTCGCGCCGGTCCAGATGAGCCTGCTGGCAGCGCTGTTCGCGGGCGTTGCGTTGAGCCTCCAGCCGCGCCTCGGCCTCCTGCAGCCGGGCCTGTTGTTCGTCCTGGCGCAGGCGCATGAGCACCTGACCCGGCTCGACCCGCTGGCCCTCGCCGATCAGCAACTCGGCAACCTGGCCGCCGACATTGAAGGACAGATGCGAGCGTCGACAGGACTTCAGCGTACCCGCACGAGTGTTGGCCACCAGCGTCTCCACCGGCCCTCGCTCAACCTCTAGCAGCCTGACCGGCAACGGCTGTGGTCGACTCAACCAGCCGCCCAGCACCACCAGACAGGCCAGCATCGACGAGCCAATCAATAATTTGCGCATGGACTGCACCTCCACCCCACATGGCTTGAGCCTAGGTCAGGAGGGTAAAAGCTCAACGCGAAACGTCATTTATCCGACGATTTTCAGACGAGCGTCAGATAAATGGCGTAATGAGATTTATTTCTCTCGTAGCGGCTATTCCCCAGCCATGCCAACTCAATCAAAACGTAACCTGCATGTAGGTCAGTTCGTATTCTCTTCTTGCCTCATGTCGCGTTTTTAGCGCGACATTCAATTCCTTCAAGGGAGTACGCGTGAGATCGCTTAGGCTGATGGATTCGCGTTGCGCCCAGGGATGGTCAAGCGCGACGAACGTCGCGCAAGCGTCGGGTCTTAGTCATCCCATAGCCCTGCCGGGTTTTGCCTGGCGGGGCGTTTTCTTGTTTGGGGTTTGGTGGTGACTGGGCTGGCCTCTTCGCGGGCGAGCCCGCTCCCACAGTGGGTTGTGGCTGCGGGGAAATGTCAGGGAGCGAGTTGCGTCAACATCCCATGAAGAGTTCCTTCGACCTGGGCATTTCATGACAAGGCGGTACAGGGGCGATCCCGGACCAAAGGCCATGGATTGTCATGAAGTGATAAAGCGTTGTCGTCAAATGAAAGGTTGCCCGCCCCCCCGTCTATAGACTGCTCCTCAGGATTTGCGTGGCGCGCCCAGCCTTTCTGCGGCTCGCCCGCCCGGCCGGCACGCAGCCCGGTCGCCTGCCCGCTGCCCAATAACATCCGGGCGCCTGTCTTGGGCGCCTTACCGGAGCGTCACAATGAACAAGAAAGATAAAGACCTCTCCCAGCAATCCGCGATGCACACGCTGAACCTGAACCCAGCGTTCGGGCCTCGCGGGCGCGACCTGCTCGGCACTGCCCGCATGGTCCTGCGACAAGTGTTGAAGCAACCCGTGCACAGCGCTCGGCATATGGCGGCATTTGGCATTGAGCTGAAAAACATCCTGCTCGACCGCTCGCAGCTCGAGCCCGCTGCCGCAGACAAGCGCTTCAACGAGCACACCTGGCAGCGCAATCCGCTCTACCGTCGCTACATGCAGACTTACCTGGCCTGGTGCCAGGAGATGAACGACTGGATCAGCACCAGCAACCTTAGCGAGCAGGACGCTCAGCGTGGTCAGTTCGTCATTGGCCTGCTGACCGATGCGATGGCGCCAACCAACACCCTGGCCAATCCGGCGGCGCTCAAGCGCTTCTTTGAAACCGGCGGCAAGAGCGTTCTGGATGGTTTCTCGCAACTGACCCGTGACCTGATCGAAAACGGCGGCATGCCCAGCCAGGTGGACAAGACAGCGTTCGAGGTGGGCCACAACCTGGGCATCACCGAAGGTGCGGTGGTGTTTCGCAATGATTTGCTGGAGTTGATCCAGTACAGGCCCCGTACCGAACGAGTGCAGGCGCGTCCGTTGTTGGTGGTGCCGCCGCAGATCAACAAGTTCTACCTGTTTGACCTGACGCCGGAGAGGAGCCTGATCCGTTTTCTCCTCGACAGCGGTATCCAGACCTTCGCTATCAGTTGGCGCAATCCGGGCAAGGCACAGCGTGAATGGGGTTTCTCCAGCTACGTCGAAGCCCTGAAGGAAGCGATCGACGCGGTGCTGGCGATCACCGGCAGCGCCGACCTCAACACCTTCGGCGCCTGTTCCGGCGGCTGCACCCTGTCCTCGCTGTTGGGTCACTACGCCGCCCTGGACGAGAAAAAGATCAATGCCTTTACCCTGGCGGTCAGCATGCTGGACATACGCCCCGACACCCAGGTCGGGCTGTTCGCCGACGAGAAGACCCTGGAGGCAGCCAAGCGCCGCTCCAATCAGGCTGGCGTGCTGGAGGGCCGCGAACTGGCCAAAGTCTTCGCCTGGATGCGCCCCAATGACTTGATCTGGAATTACTGGATCAACAACTACCTGCTCGGCAACGAGCCGCCGGCGTTCGATGTTCTCTACTGGAACAATGACACCACCAACCTGCCAGCCACGCTGCACGGCGAATTCATTGATATGTACCAGACCAATCCGTTCGCCCGCGCCGGTGCCCTGGAAGTCTGCGGCACACCGATAGACCTCACTCAGGTCACCAGTGACTTCTACTGCATCGCAGGCCTGAGCGACCACATCACCCCGTGGGACGCCTGCTACCGCTCCATGCACCTGTTTGGCGGTAAGGGCGAGTTCGTAGTGTCCAACAGCGGGCACATCCAGAGCATCCTCAACCCGCCGGGCAACCCCAAGGCGCGCTTCATGACCGGCAGCGACCTGCCCGTAGAAGCTCAGGAATGGATGGACGCGGCCAGTGAACAGGCAGGCTCCTGGTGGCCCCACTGGCAGGCCTGGGTGCAGGCACGCTCGGGCGAGCGCAAAAAGGCGCCCGCCAAACTGGGCAACCGGGCTTATGCCCCTGCCGAGGCGGCGCCGGGGACCTACGTGCACATGCGCTGAACCGGTCGCCAACGGCGGGCTGCAACGGCTCGGTTGCAGCCCTTGGCGACACACAGGAATGTCAGCTGGAAGTCGCCCGTCCCTGCGGTCCCGGCATTGCCTTGGATGCCCATCGAGAGGCGCAGCAGCAACGCGCCCGTGGCAACCCCCATCGCCATGCTTAGCTGGAAGAACATACTGAACAAGGTTGAGGTGTCGCTCATCTGGTCCTTGGGGACGTCGGCAAAGCCCAGGGTGTTGAACGCGGTGAACTGCATGGATCGCGACAAACCGCCGACAAACAGAATGAATATGACCAGTGCCCAACTCATCTGTTTTTCCAGCGAGGCACAGGCCGCTATCGCCAGTACGCCGAGGACACCGTTGATCATCAGCACCGGGCGAAAGCCCCAACGTTGCATCACCCGGGTCGTGAACGGTTTCATGGCCAGGTTGCCGGCGAAGACGGCCAGCACCAGAAGCCCTGAATCCAGCGCTGAAAGGCCGAAGGCCAATTGAAACATCAGCGGCAGGAGAAACGGCAAGGTGCTGATGGCAATGCGAAAGATCGACCCACCCCACAGGCTGACGCTGAAGGTGCGAACGGCTAACACTTCCAGCGCCAGCAACGGTTGCCGATGCCGACGCATATGGCTCCCGACCGGGACCATCATCGCGCCGCTGATGCCCAGCAATACGCGCGCGGCGACAAAGGCCGACAGGCTGTCACTCAAGCCACAGAGCAACGAAGGCACCGGGCCCGGCACAACTGCAGCGCAATTGCGATTTCAAATAAACACCGGGAAACCCTCGCTTTGTCTAGGCTTGAATGAACTCATGCGGGAGAAACACGCCATGTCCCTCGCTTCCGGAAACCTCTTGGCCCTGGCCTTGGGTGCCTTCTTTTGCACCGCCGTGTGCGCACAAGGGGGAGCAGACACCGACTCCCCACCGGCCATACTGCCATTGGAATCCGAGGCAGCGCCCACACTCATTGCCTACCCGCCGCTGGCCGAGCCACTCGCCCGCGGTGTCGTCATCATCCAGTATCGAGCAGAACACGCCAGGATCATGCCGGTGTTCGGCAAAGTGGCGGCTGATGTGTCACCCCATCTCGCTCACCTCCACGTGACCGTGGACGACTGGAAAGGTACATGGGCGCACACCAGCGAAGACCCGATCATCCTGGTTGGACTGACGCCCGGTACTCACAAGGTCCTGCTTGAAGTGGCCGACCCGACTCACAAAATCCTCACCCGCACGACAGTGAGTTTTGTCGTTCCGCAGAAGAAGCCAACGGACGCTCCGCACGTTGACGATGATCACGCAGAAAAACCATGAGTGTTGAGTGTTCAACGCTAACGGCCGTGGTGTGGGTAGCCTTGGGTGACAGACAGATAACGGCTGTGCGGTTACTCTGTACCAGCCTCAGCCACTCGATCATCGGCGAACTCCTGACGATACGCAGCGCCAGCCCTTCATAGGCACCGAGGGTGGTTCTGGCCATCGCTGCACTGCTTGCCGGCCGGCATCTCGGTTGGACCGTAAGCCCATGCGGCCATCGTCAGCGTCGTTGGTCAGGCCACTGCGAACGCCGACAGCATTCGTGAACGTCTCAAGCCGGTTCACGAAGTCAGCCATCTGACGGTCGAGTTTCGACCGGTCTGATTCAGCACCTACCTTTCATTGTCACCAAAGGAACCTGCAATGCCCTCTAGTAAACGTGAGCTGGCGCGGATCGAACGCCGGTTGATTACTACGCTCACCGAGGCGTGCGAAACAGCAAAAGGTGAAATCAAAGGCTTTAGCTGGCTCACCCACACCGCTAACCTCAACGCTCTGGCCGAAACCCTGAAGGTCACCTGGGTGTTCGAAACGCTGACGGACCAACGGCTCGCCCAGACTACTGCCAGGGCGCGCATCTATGACCTGACCACCCTCGCGTTTAACGAGGCAAATATCGATCTGAGCGCATCAGAGCACTCTGTCTACTTCGATTCCGAGGAAGAGTGCCAGCGCACTCACGGAGGCAATTGGCAAAAGCGCCTGGCTCGATCACGCGCGACCAAGGGCGAATGACCATGGCTAAAGAAATCGAAAATCCCTGCATCTCGGTTTGCCAGCTCAGTGGCGATCTGTGTGTGAGTTGCGGGCGAAGCAAAGAAGACATCAGAAAGTGGAAACGCATGAAGCGGCCGGAAAAAATGGCCGCTGTACAAAGGGCGAATATGCGCTTGAAAGGGCTCAAGAAAGCGCATGGATAGTCACTTGCGGTTGCGTCGACCGGTTGAATCCACAGCCAGAAGCAGTCATTCGACACTCCCCGTGCCAATCGTTTAAATTGACCCAGTTGGTTACCATGCCGCCTTAAAAAATGACCCGCACTTTCCAAGGCAGCTGTCTCTGCGCCGCCGTCAGTTACGAAATAAAATGACGCCCGTGCATATCATCCAGGGCGCGGCGTGCATCACGACTTACCGCTCTTCGGAATCAGTGCTTCGTCAGTTCTGCGGCCAGTGCGGTTTGTCGCTGTTCTGGTCGCGGGCCACAGTCTCGATGACAGCTTCGGGTCAACTGCTACCAGTCCTCGACAAAGCGCACGCGCTCAACGGTCAACCCAAACCTGCGACAATGCTGCCTCTTCGGGCTTCGTAACTTGCGTGGCAAACGTTCAGGTATTTTGAATAACAAATTCGCGGGGAGCAGCCACATTGGAATTGAGACAACTGCGCTATTTCGTAAAAATCATCGAGCTTGGCAGCCTGGGGCGTGCGGCACTTGAACTGGACGTTGGTGTGTCAGCCCTCAGTCAGCAAATCTCCAAGCTGGAAAGCGAACTGTGCACCCGCCTCCTGAATCGAACCTCCACTGGAGTGACGCCCACTAGCGCCGGATTTGCGTTTTTACACCATGCCCAACTGACGCTACGCCAGGCGGAAAACGCAATCATGGCCGCCCATCGCGGGCGAATGAGCGGTTATGTCAGCGTCGGCTTACCGCCGACTACCGCGACAGTGCTCGCGTTGCCGTTGATCAACGCAATGCGTGCGCGTTATCCGGACATACAACTGCATTTGGTGGAAATGCTTTCCGGCCACTTGGCGGCGCAGCTCAACGCAAGGCAGATTGACCTGGCTATCCTGTTCCAACTCGAAGGGGGCAAACGCTGGAGCGTGACTCCGCTGCTGGATGAAAAGCTGTTTGTCATTGCCTCGCCCAGCCTGCCTCAAGCGCCTTCTGGTGATAGCGTGCAGTTAGCCGACCTCGGCGGCCTGCCGCTGGTGATGCCCAGCGCGCAACATGGATTGCGCTCGGCGTTGATGAGCGCGTTCGAGCGGGTCGGGCTAACACCCAATGTCATTATGGAAGTCGACGGTCTCGCTGTGTTGATGAACGCCGTTCGGGCAGGTCATGCAGCAACGATACAACCGGGGGCGGCCGCTGCATTGAAAGACGGGTCCGGGCTTTCACTGATCAGGATTGCCGATCCCCATGTGGGCCGGCGTAATCTTCTGGCGACGCTGGCTGACGACGAACTCTCTCCGGCGGCGCTGGCAACGCGGATGGTCATCGTCGATGTGGCGCGACAGTTGGTCGTCGACAAACAGTGGCCTGGAGCTACGTGGATAGAAGGGGTCGACGCGTAACCCTCCTTCACCCCGGACATCGCCTGACGACAAAGCCTTTAGAAAAACTAAACACCCCGCGTCAAAAGCAGCCTTTCGGCCACTCCCTCCCCACCCTATCGTTCTCCCCACTCGCAAGGAGCACTTCGTTCCCGCTTCCTTGCAAATCGAGGAGCGATAATGATCGATGTCTTAATCATAGGGGGTGGCAACGCTGCCTTGTGCGCCGCTCTGATGGCGCGAGAAGCGGGCGCCAGCGTGATGCTGCTGGAAGCCTCGCCGAAAATCTGGCGCGGTGGCAATTCCCAACACACCCGTAACCTGCGGTGCATGCACGACGAACCGCAGGACGTGCTGATCGACGCCTATCCGGAAGAAGAATACTGGCAAGACCTGCTGAAGGTCACCGGTGGCCTTACGGATGAAAAACTTGCACGCATTGCCATTCGGGCATCGTCCTCTTGCCGCGATTGGATGCGTTCACACGGCGTGCATTTTCAGCCACCGCTGTCCGGCGCGCTGCACGTGGCGCGGACCAATGCATTTTTCATGGGCGGCGGCAAAGCGCTGATCAATGCGTATTTCCGCAGCGCCGAGCGCCTGGGTGTAAAAGTTCGCTACAACACGCAAGTGACCGACATCGAGTTGGATGAGGGGAAATTCGTCGCCGCCCATGTGGGCGAACACGAGGTCGATGGTCAGCGTTTCGCCGCCGAACGCATTGAAGCCCGGGCCTGCGTGTTGGCGGCCGGCGGTTTCGAATCCAACCGTGAATGGCTGCGCGAAGCCTGGGGTCAGAACGAACGCGGTGAATGGCCATCGGACAATTTCCTGATCCGGGGCACCCGATTCAACACCGGCATTTTGCTACGGCGCATGCTCGACCTTGGCGCCGATGTGATCGGCGATCCGACGCAAGCACACATGGTCGCGATTGATGCCCGCGCGCCACTCTACGACGGCGGCATCTGCACCCGAATCGACTGCGTATCGCTGGGTGTGGTGGTCAATCGTGATGGCGAACGCTTCTACGATGAAGGTGAGGATTTCTGGCCAAAACGTTATGCGATCTGGGGGCGTCTGGTGGCCGGGCAACCCGGTCAGCAGGCGTATTCGATCATCGATCAACAAGCCATCGGCCGCTTCATGCCGCCGGTCTTTCCAGGCACCACCGCCAATACTCTGCAAGACCTTGCCCGTCAGTTGAAGCTGCCTCAAGAAAAATTCGTCAAGACGGTCGAGGACTACAACAGCGCCTGCCGCGTTGGCACGTTCGATCACACGGCGTTGGACGACTGCCACACCCAAGGACTGATGCCCGCCAAAACCCATTGGGCGCGGCCACTGGTGAAACCACCTTTCTACGCCTACCCGCTTAAACCGGGTGTCACGTTCACCTACCTCGGCCTCGCCACCGACGAAACCGCTGCCGTGCATTTCAACGGCAAAGCGAGCCCCAACCTGTTCGTCGCGGGAGAAATGATGGCCGGCAATGTTCTGGGCAAGGGCTACACCGCCGGCATCGGCATGGCCATCGGTACCGCGTTTGGCCGCATCGCCGGTGTGCAGGCGGCCGCTTCGGTGGGCTTTGGCGTTTCATCTGCAAACACGGAGTCTCGACATGCAACTGTTTGATCCCCAAGCATCGGGCGGGTTGATCCCGGTGTTGAATCTTGACGAAAGTGAAGTCCAGCGGCAGATGACCATCTGCAATGCCTGCCGTTATTGCGAGGGCTTTTGCGCGGTATTTCCGGCGATGACCCGGCGCCTGGAATTCACTCAGGCCGACATCCATTACCTGGCGAACCTGTGCCATAACTGCGGCGCGTGCCTGCACGCCTGTCAGTACGCCGCCCCACACGAATTCGACGTCAACATACCCAAAGCCATGGCCAAAGTGCGCCTGGATACTTACGCCGAGTACGCCTGGCCGCAAGCGCTGGGCAAGTTGTATCAGCGCAACGGCCTGACCCTGGCACTGGCTTGCGGTGGGGGACTGGCGTTGTTTTTATGCCTGACCCTGATGCTCATGGGCAACCTGTTCACGGCCATTCCCGGTGGCAACTTCTACAAGATTTTCCCGCATAACACCCTGGCGCTGATGTTTGGCTCAGTATTCGGCTTTGCGGTACTTGCCCTGACCATGGGTGTGCGGCGCTTCTGGCGCAACGTCTCACCGGTCGCAGCGCCACTGCCGTTGAAAACGTCCGCTGCATTGGAGGCTACGGCCAACGTCGCGAAGCTCAAATACCTGGACGGCGGCCATGGCGAAGGCTGCAACAACGCCGACGATCAATTCACCTTGTGGCGCCGCCGATTCCACCACCTCACCTTCTACGGCTTCATGCTGTGCTTCGCCGCCACCGGTGTCGCCACGCTCTTTCACTATCTGCTGAAGTGGTCGGCGCCTTATCCGATCTTCAGCTTGCCGGTGATGTTGGGTATTGCCGGTGGCATCGGCCTGGTGATCGGCCCGGCGGGTCTTCTTTGGCTGAACCTGCGGCGCAACCCTGCGCACGGCGATGAGAACCAAAAACCCATGGATCGCGGCTTCATCGCGCTGCTATTTCTGGTTAGCGCAAGCGGCCTGGCGCTACTGGCTTTGCGTGAAACCAGCGCGTTGGGCTTGATGTTGGCTATCCATCTCGGCCTGGTCATGGCGTTTTTCCTGACCATGCCCTACAGCAAATTCGCCCATGGAATATTCCGCAGCGCAGCGCTGCTCAAACACGCCATCGAGAAGCGTCAACCCAACCCGATCAACGCCGGCAGCGACTGACGGTTAAAGCACTCATTCCAAAAACAATAGTGAGCATAACGGTAGCCATGATGAAAACGACAGCGGCAACAACCCGAACCAAGGGGTCCAAATTGGGCGCCATTTTGCGGGTCACCAGCGGTAACTTTCTCGAGCAGTTCGACTTCTTTCTGTTCGGGTTCTACGCGACCTACATTTCCCAGACGTTCTTTCCAGCCACCAGCGAGTTTGCCTCGCTGATGATGACCTTCGCGGTATTCGGCTCCGGATTCCTGATGCGTCCGTTAGGCGCCATTGTGCTGGGGGCGTACATCGACAAGGTGGGCCGTCGCAAGGGGCTGATCGTGACGCTGTCGATCATGGCCGCCGGTACCGTATTGATCGCCCTGGTGCCGGGCTATGCCGCCATCGGCGTGGCGGCACCGATTCTGGTGTTGTTGGGCAGGCTGCTCCAGGGCTTCTCCGCCGGCGCGGAAATGGGCGGTGTTTCGGTGTATCTGGCGGAAATTTCCACCCCCGGTCACACCGGTTTCTACACCAGTTGGCAATCGGCCAGCCAACAGGTGGCGATCGTCGTCGCGGCCGCGCTGGGCTACACGATCAATGCCTCGATGCAAGCCGCCGAGATCGCCGATTGGGGATGGCGTATTCCGTTCTTCATTGGCTGCGTGATCATCCCGTTCATTTTCATTATTCGCCGCTCACTGGAAGAAACCGCCGCCTTCACTGCTCGCAGCCATCGTCCAACCACTCGCGAAGTTTTTCGCTCGATGCGTGACAACTGGCGCACCGTCCTGGCGGGCGGCTTGCTGGCGTCCATGACCACCACCACGTTCTACCTGATTACGGTCTACACACCGACGTTTGGCAGGACAGTACTGAACCTGAGCACCACCGACAGCTTGGTGGTCACATTGCTGGTCGGCATCAGCAACTTTATCTGGCTGCCTATCGGCGGCGCCCTCTCCGACCGCATTGGCCGTCGGCCACTGTTGTTGGCGATATCGTTGCTGTGCATCTTCACCGCCTATCCCGCCATGCACTGGCTGGCAGAGGCGGCGAGTTTCGAACGACTGCTCGCCGTGCTGCTGTACTTCTCATTCTTCTTTGGCATTTACAACGGCGCCATGGTCGCGGCACTGACCGAAGTCATGCCACAGAACGTGCGGGTGGTCGGGTTTTCACTGGCCTTCAGTTTGGCCACCGCGGTGTTTGGCGGTTTTACCCCAGCAATCTCGACGCTGCTTGTCCAGGCCACGGGCGACAAGGCATCACCTGCCTACTGGCTGATGTTCGCGGCGGTGTGCGGGTTCACGGCGACGACAATTCTGTATCGTCGGCAAAAAGCTTTGGCAGTCAGAACCGTTTAGTTCCTCGGTCGCCGACGCTTACCTGTGACTGATCCACCCTAGTCCTCCATCAACATGGAGGACACGCCATGAATGCTGCTACTAGAACTCGAAAGCACTGTCAGGTACTTGGGCATTGAGGTCGATGATGCTCTGGAAATGGTAGAGCAGACAGAGGTTTGACCAACACCGCGACGGTCTGAGCCAGACCGTCGCTATCCGGCCGATTCTGTTGAAAAAGTCGGCCATGGTTTCTACGGCAGAAAAATACGCGTTTGAGATTGAAATCTATATTTTGAGCAGAGGATTCCGGACTCAGATTTCGCGTAGTGGCGCGCAAAAAAGGCGTTTTCAGCGGTCAGTATGCGGGCAGTCTGGAAGGACCGACTTTTTCGACAGAATCGGCCAGAAGCAACCGGTGGAAGGAGCGATAGCAAATGAGTAGCTATGCTTGATCGACTGCCGGAACTGATTGAGCAGATTATTATCCACCAAGCCCGTGAAGGCGTTATTACCCCACGTGGGGTCAAATTAGAGTCAGGCCCAAAGAGGAGTCCGCCATGACCTTAGTCGATCGCCTCAGGTATTTGCGTGTCGTTCTAGTTTTGGCTGGCCTCGCGTGCCTTGCTCTCTACCCACTTATGTTGTTCTGGCCGTCCGGCTGGGCCTGGCACGTCGGTCACTCGGACTACCCGATGATGATCGTTGGCATCTACGCCACACTTGGCGTGTTCTTGATCCTGGCCGCACGTGATCCATTAGCCAATCTGAGCCTGATCTGGTTCACCGTGTGGTCCAGTGCCATACACGGAGCAATCATGGCCGTCCAGACGGTCACCCAGCCGGGGCAAATGGGGCACTTGGCAGGTGACGTGCCGGCGCTCTTCATCGTGACGGTTGCCTTGGCCATCTTGACGCCCCGCTCGCAATTGGCCGCTCGGCCCAGGACACACAATCGGGCCTGAGAACAGGCATGAAACGACTTTCATCCCGGGTATGCTCACTTGCAAGGCCAGCGCGTCAACGTTAAGGTCTGCGTCATGACTACGCCACGCATCGAATCGACCACAACCTTCACGACCGCCACAGGCGGGTCGTGGGAGGTTGCGTGAGTTAACACAACGCACAACCCCGAAGACCCGCCAGTAATGGACCGGGTCTTTTTTTTGCCCCGGATTTATTGGCACAAACGTAAGGAAACGCACATGTATGCACTACTGATTCTCGACATGCAGGTAGGGCTCGTTCACGGCCCGGACAGGCCCTGGGGTCGTGAAGCGCTTCTCGATACATTGAACAGGCTGATCAGAAACGCACGGAAGGCCGGCGCCCCCATCTTTCTCGCCCGCCACGTGGGTCCGGCCGGATCTCCTATTGAGCCGGGCAGTCCGCTCACCGAACTTGTCCCAGAGTTGCAGCTAATGGGTGACGAAGTGATTTTTGAGAAAAATCGTCCCAACGCCTTTGTGGCGACCGGGTTGGCCGGTCAACTACGCGAACGCGGCTGTGAAGGCATCGTCGTGACAGGAATGAAAACTCAATACTGCGTAGACAGTACTTGCCGTGCTGCCCGCGATTTGGGCTTCGATGCTGTACTCATCGCCGATGGACATACCTGCTCTGATACTCCAACGCTTAAAGCAGAGGCCATCATTGCCCACCACAATGCAACCTTGGCGGGGCCATTCTGCCGAGTCGTTCAGGCTAAGGAATGGAGTTTTTAGGGCACTCCCCTGATCGACCCAAGCCAAGGGTCGATCAGGCCGCTTGGGTGCCGACGCGACGGCTGATATCTTTCCCGCGCACCAGATCGCGTCCGATCGACGCTGAGCCCATCAAGGAAGATAAAAACAATGAAAATACTATTCATCGCTTCGCTAGGAATTTTATCGCTGACTCAAACTTCACTGGCCTGCGCGGATAATGCCAATGGAAAAAATCTCTATCTACAGCGATGCAGCATGTGCCACGGAACAGATCTCAAGGCAACAGGACCACTGGCCAATAAAAGCAATCCGCCTACGCCTGATCTGACAACGTCCGCTTTCAAAAAGCGATTGAATGATTATCCGGGCGTGATTGTCTCTTCGATAATACTTCGCCCAAATGGCGACTTGATTCCAAGAACCTTGCGTGAGAATGGTGTAAAGCTATCGCCGCACTCATGGAGCGTTAAGGATCTGCGCGATTTGAATCAATACATGGGTGGTGTGATTTCACAAAAACCATGATCTTTAAAGTGCCTGGTCCTGACGCCAGCACTTGACTCTGTCCCTTGGGGCAACCCCTACCCTGCCTTGTCCATTTCAGGTTCCGCCGTCAGCGGATAAGGCAATCCATGAATACGTTATCGCTGGTCACCGGTGCCAATGGGCATCTGGGCAACACCCTGGTCCGGGCACTGCTCGCCCGGGAGCAACAGGTGCGCGCCGGGGTCCGTGACCCGCAGCCAAGCGCAGCCCTGAACGGGCTCGACTGCCAGGTGGTACGCGCCGAACTGCAGGACCCTGACTCCCTGCGCCAAGCCCTGCAGGGGGTGGATGTGCTGTATCAAGTAGCGGCAGTGTTCAAGCACTGGGCGAGGAACCCGCAGGCCGAGATCGTCGACGTCAACGTACAAGGCACGCGCAATGTACTGCGGGCCGCGGCAGAGGCTGGGGTCAGGCGCGTGGTCTATGTGAGCTCCGTGGCAGCGGTGGGACACAACGGCCAGCGCCTGGATGAAAGCAGCTGGAACAACGACCAGGACAACCCGTACTACCGCTCGAAAATCCTCTCTGAACGCGCGGCCTGGGAAACCGCCCAGGCCTGTGACCTGCCGATGGTCGCGGTGTTGCCCTCGGCAATCATCGGCCCTCATGCCACGCGGCTGACCGACACGATGGGATTTCTTGCCGCCGTGCTGGCGCGCAAGCTGGTGCTGGACCCGAACTTTCATTTCAACTTTGTCGATGTGCGCGACGTGGCCGATGGCCTGATCTGCGCCGCTGAACAAGGCCGTCCCGGCCAGCGCTACCTACTGGCCAATCAGCGGGCCTCATCACTGGCTGAGGTGATCGAGGCGCTCAACACGTTATGCCCCGGCTATCGCCTGCCGCGCCGCGCACCCAAAGCCTTGCTGTTGCTGATCGCCTGGCTGCAGGAACAGCGGGCACGCTACACCGGCCAGCCAGCCGAGCTGCTGCTCAGCCAGGTGCGGATGTTTTATGGAGTGCGCCAGGTCTACTGCATCGACAAGGCCATCAAAGAACTGGGCTACCAGCCGCGCTCGCCGCAGGACGCTCTCAAGCAGGCGTTTGCGCACCTGTTAGCGCGCTGATACCAGGCCCAGCGCCAGGCACTGGCGTGGGGGCGAATTGCTGGTTGATCTGTTGTTGCAACAGAGTCAGATGCCGCTCCCGATCCTGCAAGGCCAGGATCTGCGCTTGCAGTTCCAGGCGCTTGACCTCGATGCCCTGATTGGCCAGCGCCAGGGGAAACGGTGCCTTGTGTTGCTTGGCCGCCAGCAGCTCGCTCATCTCCCCCAGTTTGAACCCCACCGCCTGGGCCGTGCGGATCATCTGCACCAGCGTCAGGTGATGGGCCGTGTACAACCGATAACTGCCACGGCGCTGCGGGCTCAACAGGCCCATCTGCTCATACAAACGAATGGCTTTGGCAGTGCACCCGGACAACCTGGCCAGTTCACCTATGTACATGTGACGCTCCTCCCTGATCCAGCTGCGGCCTGCAGTTTACTGGCTGAGGCTGGATGTTGTCCTGGTTCACGCGGTGTTCATGCGGAGTCGGTCAGGGGCACCGAAACAGGCACAAAACGGCCAATACACGACATTTCCCCCCTGGCGAAATAGCAGGGGTTTGCGATCGCCCGGGCTCAGTCGATTGAACCGAAAAGCACTCGATCACCTTGCGTGAAAATCGGTCATGACATGTTATGACCACCTTCAAAATCGGACTTTTACCAACAAATACAGGGTTTAAAGGACGAATGGTCAAGAGGCGTCAAGCGCGGGGAATTGCCGGGAGTTTGCAGCCACTACAGGCTTTTCAGGAGGGCACGTTCGTCGTTGTCAAGTGAACTTCACTTTAACGACGTGTCACATTAAGTCCATGTCAAGCAAACGCAGTGGAGGAACAGTCTTATGAGCATGACCACGATTGTCAGTGCAGTAATTTCCAGTCTCGCACCCAGCGTCTTCGACCAGAACAGCCTGCTAGATCCCGGCGCGCATGTGTCAGCCGTCGAATACCACTACGGAATGGACATCGATGTGAAACGGGTGCTGCAGCGCACCGATACATCCGATAAAACCGGCGTGGTACCAGTGACCCTGGTCTACGAAGACAGCGAGGGCGAAGTCCACAAGATCCGTTTCCTCGAATGGGGTGGCAGCCCCGCCGACCCAACCAGCATTGCCTGATCAACCAGTCGATCAGATTCCGGGCCTCGCCGCCCACCCCAGAAGCGGAAGTTAAACCTCATATGCACTCAGTGCGGATGATGTTTTTTGTTACCTGAAAAATGGACATGATCGAATGACTAAAAGTTCATTCGCGAAACCCACCATTATCTTGATGGCATGAATGCCGCAAGATTAATTGATAACAATTGCTGGATCTAAATGGCAGTCAGCAACGGCAAATTCCAATAAAGCCGTATCTAAAGCCACGTTGATTCACTATTGAAGCCAAGAGGTAACCATGGATCTAAGTATGTTCTCTGCGTCCACCGTGGAATATGTGCGTTTGGGCGTTGTCTATTTCCATCTTATCGCCTGCTGTGTCGCAATCGGGCTTGTGTTGACCAGTGACATTGCAATGGTCAAGCAACTCCTGAAGGGGGATGTGTCGGGTCACCACGATGACGCGCACATGGAAAGCCTTCAAAAAACCGTAGTGCTCGCACTTGTAGCCCTTTGGATTACCGGCATTGGTATTGTCGGGATCGATTATGCCGGCAAAGGGATGGAATATTTCCTCAATCCAAAACTGCAAGCCAAGATCGGCATCGTTGTGCTGTTGACCTTTAACGGCTACCTGTTGCATAGCGCTGTATTGCCGGCGCTGAAAAAAGCCGGTTCGTTACTCAAACTTTCCTTCAGCCTGCGCATGCTCGCGCTGTTCTCCGGCGCCCTCTCTGGCGTGTCGTGGTTCTATGCCGCCATGCTCGGTGTCGGTCGTCCGCTGGCCTGGAAGTACTCGCTGGTCGAGTTGCTGGCCGCCTATCCGGTTCTCATCGTCGGCGGATTTGGCGCGATGGTTCTGCTCACCGCCTGGGCAAAAGACCGAGACACCGAAGCGCGTATGGGCCACGGCACCAGGACTACAGGAAACGCCGCCCTGGCTGGATGGTGAAGTCAGCTTGAACAAGGACGTTCAGCTATCCCCACAGTAGTCATGGAGACAGGCGACTATCGCTTGCCCTTCATACAGACTACGGAAAGATAAACTCCCCAAAGCAACCCACATACGGCAAGTATCAGCTCCGGACTGAGAATATTCTGATCTACCGGCGCCACCAGAATTTCGCTGTAAAGGCACATCGCGCCCGCGATCAACGCAATGAAGTAGCCGGTCCGGTTCCGGGTCCGGCGCAGCAGCAGAACCTTTTTCAGACCCTCGTCTTTCCATTCCTGAAGGGGCATGAGCTGGATCTCTTCCAGCAGCACCACGCCCCACAGCAATGCGCATAACCAATAACCTATCATCATGACATCCTTCCGTTAGAACCTTGACTCAACATGAATGCAGCGTGCACTCCGCGCTCAACTTGCGGATGTCGATTCCGGCGTCTTTTTCTGACTCGCCACCTGAAGGAGCAAAGTGCCTGAATCTCTGGCTGGCATCAGTGCAGTCAATGGTTCTGTGTTGGTGAACTGCATGATTTCACCGAGGGGTAAATATGCTTGATTGCAACGGCCAGCGCTATCGACGTTAGCAGGACATCTTTGTGGAGTTATCGGCCAAGTGTTTGTAGTGATTCCACTACATGCAGGCTCGAACAGGACGATTCAATGAAGCCCGGGTGTTTACCGCAGAGTGTGCAGGGTGTCTAAGTCAACAGGCCGTTTTCGAGTGCATAACGGGCCAGTTTCGCGTTGCTGTCCATCCCTGTTTTTTCCAGGATACGTGCCCGGTACGTCGTGACGGTACTCGGGCTCAAATGCAATATCTGCGCGATGCGCACAATCCTCTCGCCCGAAGCGAGTAGCTTCAACACTTCAAGCTCCCGGTCCGATAGCGCTTCGTGGGGGGCCGCGTCACCTCCGCCGATAGCGTTGACCAGTTTTTCTGCAAGTTCAGGACTGACGTGCTTGCCGCCCGAGGCCACCTTGCGCACCGCCGAAACCAGGGTGGCTGCGGAAATATCCTTGGTGAGGTAGCCCGCTGCGCCTTGCTTGATTGCGCGTAACGCATAGGCCTCGACCGAATGCATGCTCAACATCAGAATCGCGAGCTTGGGTTTGTGCGCACGCATGAGCTTGAGGAGTTCGAGGCCGGACTTGTCGGGAAGCTGAATATCGACCAGCGCCACGTCGAAATCCTGCTCCCGGACCAGGAGCATTGCGTCCTGTGCCGTCTCGGCCTCACCCGTAACGTCGATCTCGCCGGCAGTCTCCAGCATACGTCGCACGCCACTGCGTACGATGCTGTGATCATCCACCAGCAAGACTCTGATTTTGTGGTCAATCATCGGTATTTTCCATTCGCACGCGCAAGGCCCTGGCGCACTTATGCATTCCCACGTTAGCAGGCGCAACGCACACTTGCACCTTTGCCTCAGGCGTTAGCGCTCACCTCTCCATATTGCGGCTGCAATCGGTCGGAACGGCCTGTTCCAGGCCAATTTCCCGGGAACCGGGGCATTACGCCAACCTTGCTAATATTTCGTAAGCCAACGTTCCGTACTCAGCATGGTCAATACTGCAATGCCGGCGCCTGCATGACGCCTTGCGCGGGGCATCAATCCTGACTGGACATAGACATGGCCACAGTGACGACACCGATCGAAGCTTTCGACATGACGACATTGCTGACAGCGTTGAAGGCGTTGCGCAATGGTGACTTCACCACGCGCATGCCGGAAGACTGGACCGGCATGCCGGGCAAGATCGCCGACACGCTCAACGACATCATCGACATGGCAGCCGACACCACCACCGAATTCGAGCGCGTGGCGCGATTGATCGGTAAGCAGGGCAAGGTCGATGAGCGTATCGAATTGCCGATGATGAAAGGCTCATGGCAAAAGATCGTCAATTCGAGCAATGCGCTCACCAGCGACCTCATCAGCCCGATGAACGAGATCATTCGCGTTGTCGGTTCGGTTGCCGAGGGTAATCTGAGCCAGCAGGTACCGCCGGTACTCGACGGCCTGAAACTGCGGGGTCAGTTCCTCAAATCCGCCGGGATCGTGAACACCATGGTGAAGCGACTGGGCTCCTTCGCTTCCGAAGTCACCCGCGTGGCGCGCGAAGTCGGCACCGAAGGGATTCTCGGTGGGCAGGCCAATGTCAAAGGAGTGTCCGGCACCTGGAAAGACCTGACCGACTCGGTCAACGACATGGCCGCCAATCTGACCACCCAGATGCGCAACATCGCTTACGTGACGACTGCGGTGGCCAAAGGCGATCTGGGCAAGACAATTACCGTCGAAGCCAAGGGTGAGATTCTCGAGCTGAAAAACACCATCAACACGATGGTCGGCCAGCTCTCGAGTTTTGCTGCGGAAGTGACCCGCGTGGCGCTGGAAGTCGGCACCGAAGGCAAGTTGGGCGGTCAGGCGGAAGTGCGCGGCGTCTCAGGCACCTGGCGCGACCTGACCGAATCGGTCAACGGCATGGCGGCCAACTTGACCACCCAGGTGCGCAACCTCGCACAGGTGACGACGGCGGTGGCGCGCGGCGACCTCGGCAAGAAAATTACCGTTGAAGCCAAGGGCGAGATTCTCGAACTGAAAAACACCATCAACACAATGGTCGACCAGCTCTCCAGCTTCGCCTCCGAGGTGACACGCGTGGCGCTGGAAGTCGGTACCGAAGGCAAACTGGGCGGACAGGCCGAAGTGACCGGCGTGTCCGGTACCTGGAAGGACTTGACCAATTCGGTCAACGGCATGGCAGCCAACCTGACCACCCAGGTGCGCAACATTGCCGACGTGACGACGGCGGTGGCCAACGGCGACCTGTCGCGCAAGATCACAGCCGAAGCGAAAGGTGAAATTCTCCAACTCAAGGAAACCATCAACACAATGGTGGACCAGCTCTCGACCTTTGCCGACGAAGTGACGCGCATGGCTCGCGAAGTGGGGACTGACGGCAAACTCGGTGGTCAGGCCAAGGTGACAGGCGTCGGTGGCACCTGGAAAGACTTGACCGACTCGGTCAACAGCATGGCGGCCAACCTGACCAATCAGGTGCGCAACATCGCCGACGTGACGACGGCGGTGGCCAAAGGCGACCTGGGACGCAAGATTACCGTGGAAGCCAAGGGCGAAATCATGGAGCTCAAGAACACCATCAACACCATGGTGGACCAGCTCAATAGCTTTGCCGCCGAAGTAACGCGGGTGGCGCGCGAAGTCGGCACCGAAGGCAAGCTCGGGGGACAGGCACAGGTGCAAGGCGTGTCCGGCACCTGGAGGGATTTGACCGAAAACGTGAACTTCATGGCGGCCAACCTGACCAGCCAGGTACGAGGCATCGCCAAAGTGGTGACCGCGGTAGCGAACGGCGACATGAAGAAGAAACTGACCCTGGAAGCCAAGGGCGAGATCGCCGAACTGGCCGACACCATCAACGGTATGACCGATACGCTGGCGCTGTTCTCCGACCAGGTGACCTCGGTGGCGCGTGAAGTGGGCGTCGAGGGCAAGCTGGGAGGCCAGGCCAACGTGCCGGGTGCTGCTGGCACCTGGCGCGACCTGACCGACAATGTGAACGGTCTGGCAGCCAACCTGACCAATCAGGTGCGTGCAATTGCCGACGTGGCGACTGCCGTGACCAAGGGCGATCTGACTCGCTACGTGGAGGTGGAAGCAAAGGGTGAAGTGGCGGAATTGAAGGACAACGTCAACGAGATGATCCGCAACCTGCGCGAAACCACGCGGCAAAACGCGGAGCAGGATTGGCTCAAGAGCAATCTCGCGAAATTCAACCGTCTGCTGCAGGGCCAGCGCGATCTGGCGGCCGTCTCCAAGATGGTGCTGTCCGAACTGGCTCCGCTGATCAACGCCCAGCACGGTGTGTTCTACATGATGAACGAGAGCCCGCCCGATCCTGCGAAACTCAAACTGCTGTCCGCTTATGCGTACAAGGGAAACATCAATGTGAACGATGAGTGGCGGCTCGGCGAGGGCCTGGTCGGGCAATGCGCTTACGAGAAGCGGCGCATCCTGCTGACCGATGTACCCGCCAATTATGTCGCGATTTCATCGGGACTGGGTGCTGCCGCCCCGCTGAATATCATCGTGTTGCCGATCCTGTTCGAGAACAAGGTCAAGGCCGTCGTCGAAATGGCTTCGTTCACACGCTACAGCATCATTCATCAAACCTTCCTTGATCAGCTTGCTGAATCGATTGGTATCGTGCTCAACACGATCGAAGCCAACATGCGCACCGAAGAACTGCTCAAGCAGTCGCAATCGCTGGCGCACGAGCTGCAAAGGCAACAAGAAGAATTGAGACAGACCAACGAGGAACTGGGGGACAAGGCTGGATTGCTGGCGGAGCAAAAAGCCGAAGTCGAGCGCAAGAACCGCGAAGTCGAAATCACCAAGCTGTCGCTGGAGGAAAAGGCGGAGCAGCTGATGCTGACCTCGAAGTACAAGTCCGAATTCCTTTCCAGTATGTCCCATGAGCTCAGAACGCCATTGAACAGCTTGCTGATCCTGGCCCGGCAGCTCAGCGACAACGCGGAGCACAATCTCACGCCCAGGCAGGTCGAATATGCCAAGACCATCCGTAGCGCGGGCAAAGACCTGCTGGAGCTGATCGACGAGATTCTCTACCTGTCCAAGATAGAGTCGGGTACGGTCACACTGGATCTCAATGAAGCGCTGTTCGCCGATCTGCACGAGCAGATCGAACGCACCTTCCGGCCGGTCGCCGAAAGCCGGGGCCTGACCTTCACGATTGAACTGGCCCCTACCCTGCCCCCCGTCATCTGGACCGATGAAAAGCGCCTGCTGCAGGTGGTCAAGAACCTGCTGTCCAACGCCTTCAAGTTCACTGAGCAAGGCAGCGTCAAGATCAGCATCGCACCCGCTGTGTCCGGGTGGAGCGTGGATAACACCGAACTCAATCGTGCCGATGCGGTAGTCGCCTTCGTGGTCACCGACACCGGCATTGGCATAGCGGCCGACAAGCAGAAGCTCATCTTCGAAGCGTTCCAGCAGGCCGATACCGGAACCTCACGAAAATACGGCGGCACCGGCCTCGGCTTGTCGATCAGCCGCGAGCTCGCACACCGGCTGGGCGGTGAGTTGCGCCTGCTCGCCGGTGAGATCGGCAAGGGCAGTACCTTCGCGCTGTACGTGCCTTTGCGTACCGAGGATGCCCAGCATCAGGCGCTGGACGAATCGACGACAGAGGCAGTACCTGGCCAAGTCAGGCGTGACCTCATGTCAGGCCCGTCCGCACAGATACTGGACGACCGCGAGTCTGTCCAACCAGGGGAGCAGGTGCTGCTGATGCTCGAGGGCGACACCCGATTCGCCAGCATTCTGCTCGAGGCCGCGCACCAGAAGGGGTTCAGGGCTATCGTCACGACCCGTGGCGCGGATGCACTGGAGCTTGTCGAGCGTTTCAAACCCGCCGCGATCACGCTAGACCCGGGCCTGACGGACATCGATGGCTGGTTGCTGCTCGAGCAGTTCAAGCGCAATTTCGCCACGCGTCACATTCCGGTCCAGATCATCTCGATCGCTGACGACCGCACACGCGGTCTGCGCTATGGCGCGTTCGACTATCTGCTCAAGCCGGTCACAGCCGACGAGATTGAAAATGCGCTGGTCGACATCGTGAAATTTGCCCGACGCAAGACCAGGAACCTGCTGCTCATCGATGGCGACGACGGGAGCCGCGCCCGCATCCTCGATCTGCTCGGCAACTCCGACGTAAAGATAGAAACGACCGCCAGCGGCGCGCAAGCCTTGAAGAAACTGGCAAAGAACCGCTACGACTGCCTGGCAATCAATCTCCAACTGCCCGACGCATCCGGCATCAGGTTCCTCGAGGCGTTGCAGCAAGACCATGCCATGCGTGAATTGCCGATCGTCGTCTATGGTTCACAGACACTGACCAAGGCAGAACACGAGCGTTTCAGGGCACTGCTCGGCAAGGGCGTCATCAAGGCAGTTCAGTCCCCTGAGCGCATACTCGACGAAACCGCACTGTTTCTGCACCGTGTCGTAGACAGGCTGCCGCAGACCCAACGCAGAATGTTGGAAAAACTCTATGAGGGCTCGGACAGTCTCGAGGGTAAAAAGGCCCTGGTGGTCGACGATGACGTGCGCAATATTTTTGCCCTGACCAGCGTGCTTGAACGCTACAAAATGCTGGTGGCCACGGCGGAGAACGGTCGAACCGCCATAGAACTGCTGCAGCAGCAGACCGATACCGACATCGTGCTGATGGACATCATGATGCCCGAGATGGATGGCTTTGAAACCATGCGCCAGATCCGTACGTTCAAGAGATTTGAAACCCTGCCCATGATTGCGCTGACGGCCAAGGCGATGATGGGTGACCGTGAAAAGTGCATCGAGGCAGGCGCCTCGGACTATGTCAGCAAGCCGGTGGATACCGACCAGCTGCTGTCACTGATGCGCAAATGGCTCTATCGATGACGCTGTACCGCGCTCCTTGCGGCCAGCGCAAACTGAAGTGGCATAAACATGCAGCAGGAACCTCCGGTATTCAATGAGAGAGACCAGGCGTGGCACCCGCTCCCGCCTGATGACGTGCCAGCGCCCGTGTTGCTGGTGGATGACAATCCCGCCAAGCTCACGGCGCTCGCCGCGGTGATTACCGACATGGGCCTCGATATTGCCACGGCGACTTCCGGACGCGAGGCTCTGCGCCTGCTATTGCAGCGCGACTTCGCCGTCATTCTGCTCGACGTGAAAATGCCAGTGATGGACGGCTTTGAAACCGCTGCACTCATTCACGGCCGCCCGAAGTCGGCCCACACCCCCATTATCTTCATCACGGCGGAGGCCGACACGGATTCCGAGCGTTTCCGCGGTTACACGACTGGCGCAGTGGACTACATCTTCTCGCCGATTGTGGCAGAGGTTCTTCACGCCAAAATCCGGGTGTTTGTCGACCTGTTCTACTTGCAGCGCAAACTGACGATGCAGGCCGAAGAATTGCTGCAATCGAAGCGGCAGCTACGTGAGCTGGCCTCCTATCAGGAGCACATCAAGGAAGAAGAACGAAAGCGGATCGCACGCGACATCCATGACGAGCTGGGACAGAGTCTGCTGGCGTTACGAATCGATGTCTCCATGCTGCAGGCACGCACCGGCACCATGCACCCCAGGCTCAACGAAAAGGTCAGCGATGCCCTGAATCAACTCGATACAGCCATCCGCAGTGTCCGCAGTATCATCAATGATCTTCGACCACCCGTACTCGACCTGGGATTGCAGGCAGCGATCGAGTGGCAACTTGAAGAGTTCCGGCAGCGCAGCGCGATCGATTGCACGATGTCGGCGAAAGAGGAAAATTTCCGTTGCGACCTGAATGAAAAATCCGCCACGACGCTGTTCCGCATCGTGCAGGAATCGCTGTCGAATATTGCCCGGCACGCGCAAGCGACACAGGTGCATATCGAACTCTCCAGGGAGGAGCGCCGGCTTTACCTGCAGATCAAAGACAACGGCGTAGGCATGACCGACCGCAAAAAGCTGAACTCCTTCGGCTTGGTGGGCATGAAGGAACGCATCAGCATGCTGGGCGGGGAATTCACGATCGACAGCGCACCGGACAAAGGAACGAGACTAACGATATCGCTGCCAATCGACTGACCCGGGTGGCACTGAAAGTGCTATGGCCCGTGCCCATCGGGCGGGTCAACCAGACTGCGATTATGACAATGGCTTCGAGGATACCGAGATCAGCCCGGAACTGGCTCGCCTGCTGGTGCCGCCACGCATTGGCGCCCTCTACTCGCACTACCTGCGCTGCGACGCCTGCCAACGGTTTACCTGGAGGGTTCGCACTGATGCGGTATGTGTCGAGTCGGGTGTACGTATCTCGTCGGAGGTGAGTCGCAGCGCAACGTTGAGTAACCGCTAAAATGGGTCGGTTTCTACCCGTCGTGACAGGCAGCAAACGGCCAAAAGCGGACGGTCGATTATTTACTATCGAACGCGAACGTTAAGCCTGATTCTGTGCCTGAAAGAATTCTGCATGCGGAACTGAGTATGTCCTTGCTAAGAGCTCCTGGGCGTCTTTTAAGGCAAGTCGCCACCTCCTTCTCTTCTGGGACTGATGAGCAGACCTCATGAACCCTTGCCGATCTACCCGTCTAGTCTCCACTCGTTAGCTGGCTTACTGTTTCCCAACGCAAACGTCGGGAGATCGAAATGCACAAGCGCACACTCGGAAACAGTTCACTCGAAGTGTCAGCTCTGGGCTTGGGTTGCATGGGCCTGAGCCATGGCTACGGCCCGGCGACTGACACACAACAAGCCATTACGCTGATCCGGTCGGCGGTTGACCGAGGCGTTACGTTCTTCGATACCGCCGAGTTCTACGGCCCCTATCTCAATGAGCAAGTAATGGGCGAAGCGCTAGCTCCCCTTCGCGATCAAATCGTGATCGCCACAAAATTCGGCTTCGCCGTAGGCGCAGAAAATAAGAAACAGGCCCTGGACAGCCGGCCCGAACGCATTCGACTCGCCGTCGAGGGTTCATTGCGCCGGCTGAAGACCGATTTCATCGATTTGCTTTACCAACATCGAGTTGACCCGGACGTGCCAATCGAGGACGTCGCCGGTGTAGTCAAGGATCTGATTGGCGAAGGCAAGGTCAAGCATTTCGGCCTGTCGGAAGCCGGTGCGCAAACCATTCGCCGCGCACATGCGGTGCAGCCAATCACGGCGCTGCAAAGCGAATACTCATTGTGGTGGCGTGAGCCTGAGCAGGAAATCCTGCCGACGCTCAAGGAGCTGGGGATCGGCTTTGTGCCGTTCAGCCCACTGGGCAAGGGTTTTCTCACCGGCACAGTAGCGGCCGACGCCACATACGGCAGCGACGATTTTCGCAGCATCGTGCCGCGCTTCAGCCAGTCGGCACTGCAAGCCAATCAAGGGTTGGTGGTGTTGATCCGCCAGATCGCCGCGCAAAAACAAGCGACACCGGCGCAGATTGCGCTGGCCTGGTTGCTCGCGCAGGCACCGTGGATTGTGCCGATTCCCGGGACGACCAAATTGCATCGCCTGGAAGAAAACCTTGGCGGCGCGGACATCACCCTCGACGCGGCCGAACTCCAGGCCATTGACACCGCACTGGCGCAGCTCCGCATCGAAGGCGAGCGTTATCCCGAGGCCCTCAAGGCGCGCGTCGGGCGATGAACAACGATCACGATCCACTACGGCGCACGGTCATCGCCGCACTGGCGAGCGCCCCGCTGCTGTCACTCGCCGATACGCAAAACGTGAGCGAAATACCACGATCAGGTTCGCGAATTCTGGTGGCGTACTTTTCGCGCTCCGGCAATACCCGCGTGGTCGCCGGACTCATCCAGCGCGGATTGGGTGCCGACCTGTTCGAGATCCGTCCGGCCAAAGCCTATCCCGAGGACTACCTGCAAACCGTGGAGCAGGCGCGTCAGGAGCGCGACAGCGGCTTCGAGCCCGAGCTGGAAAGCAAGGTTCACGCTCTGAGCGACTACGACACGATTTATCTCGGCTTTCCGATCTGGGGTGAGACCACCCCGCCAATCGTGCGTGCTTTTCTGACCGCCCACGACCTGACTGGCAAAACCCTCATCCCCTTCAACACCCACGGTGGTTACGGCTTGGGCAATAGCCGCAGCATCCTCGAAAAGCACGCGCCCAAGGCTAAGGTGATGGAAGGCTTTGTGATGGAGAGTGAGCAAGAGCGCAAGACCATGGAGCGCGTGAATGGCTGGCTGAGCGATCACCCTTCCACGCGCTAATCGATTTCTGGATTGGAGAAGCACCATGAAAACTCGCACGCTGGGCAACGGCCTTGAAGTTTCCGCACTGGGCCTTGGCTGCATGAGCATGACCTCCGCCTACGGCCCGGCCGCCGACAAACCGAGCATGATCAAGCTGATTCGCTCGGCCCATGAGCAAGGCATCACCTTGTTCGACACCGCCGAGGCGTATGGCCCATTCGCTAATGAAGAGTTGTTGGGCGAGGCTTTGCAACCGATCCGCGAACAGGTGGTCATCGCCAGCAAATTCGGTTTCGATATTGACCTGATCACGGGCGCACGAGGCGGCGGCACCAATAGCCGACCCGAGCATATCCGCGCCGTGGCAGAGGCGTCGTTGAAGCGCTTGCGCACCGACTGCATCGATCTTTTTTATCAGCATCGCGTTGATCCGCAGGTGCCGATTGAAGACGTTGCCGGCACCGTCAAGGAGCTGATCGCCGAGGGCAAGGTCAAGCATTTCGGCCTGTCCGAGGCCGGTGTGCAAACCATCCGCCAGGCACACGCCGTGCAACCGGTAACGGCGGTGCAGAGCGAGTATTCGCTATTCTGGCGTGGCCCGGAGCATGAACTGCTTGGCGTACTGGAAGAACTGGGCATCGGGTTCGTGCCGTTCAGTCCACTCGGTGCTGGCTTCCTCACGGGTCAGATCGATGAGAACACCCAGTTTGACGCCAGCGACTTCCGCAATTTTGTCCCGCGTTTTTCACCTGAGGCGCGCAAGGCCAACCTGGCGTTGGTCGGCGTGGTGAAAGCCGTCGCCGAGCGCAAGCAGGCGACGCCTGCACAAGTCGCACTGGCCTGGTTGCTGGCGCAGAAACCGTGGATCGTGCCGATCCCGGGCACGACCAAACAACATCGACTGGAAGAGAACCTAGGTGCGGTCGAGCTGGAGCTGACCGGCGAGGATCTGCGCGTGATCAACGAGCAGATGGCGCAGATCCAGGTGCACGGTGAACGCCTGCCGGAATCGGCGCTGAAGATGACCGGGCTCTGAGCCTTGCCACCGCTGCTCCGGGCTCGGAGCAGCTTCACTGTCTGACCGGAGTTCATTCGATGAACCGATTGATCGCACCGCTCGTTGCCTTGTCGCTGTTGAGCGCAGAAACCCAGGCCACCAGCGAAATCCGCATCACCCAGAATGGCGCTCAGCCCTCGATCAAGGGCGCAGCGGAAAACTTCACCGGCACGGTACGCGTTGATGGCCTGTTCAAGGGTGATCTGCCGGCGCGCATCGGCGGTGGCACGGTGACCTTCGAACCCGGCGCGCGTACCGCTTGGCACAGCCATCCATTGGGGCAAACGCTGATCGTTACCGCCGGGGTTGGCTACGTGCAGCAAGAAGGTGGGCCGCGCCAGGAAATCCGTCCGGGTGACATTGTCTGGATCCCGCCGAATACCCGTCACTGGCATGGCGCCACACCGAGCAACGGCATGACTCACATTGCGATTGCCGAAGCCGAGGACGGCAAGACTGTCACCTGGGCAGAGAAAGTCTCGGAGGCGCAATACGCCGGTAAATGAAGTTACGGAATGTGTCGAAATCGTAGCGCGACACCCTCGCGGTGAGCAGTCAAAAAAACCTCCAGCCCCCGTGTTTAAGCGGGGTCGCCAGGTTTTCAGCGGCAATCGTAAAAACGACTCATGAGTTCTGCTCAGGAGTCCTTGCGCAATATCGGGGTTAATCGCCACAACCGTCCTCCGTACGATCCAGTGACACCGCAGCGACCCCGCAATGCACGGAGCCTTTCACGATGACCCCTGACGCAAGCAAGTCCCGCCCCCATCCCGCGCTGATGGCGCTCTGTCTGAGCCTTGGGGTGATGTTCAGCGTTACCACTCCAGCAGCCGAGGCATCGCAAACCATGACCCGCACACAAGCCAGCGCAGAAACTCTGTCGAGCCAACAGCAGGCGATTCCCCTGATCGCAGCGTTTATGGCGACCAGTGACATGCCCCATCTCAACGCGGCGCTCAATCAGGGTCTCGATGCCGGCCTGACTATCAGCGAAACCCGGGAAATTCTGGTGCAGCTCTACGCTTACGTCGGCTTCCCGCGCAGCCTTAATGCCTTGAATGAACTGATGACCGTGGTGCAGGCACGCAAACAACGCGGCATCGCCGATGCGCCGGGGCGTGAGCCTGAGCGAGCGATTCCAGTCGGTGATGACCTGCTGGCGGCGGGCACCGCGAATCAAACAAAAATTTCCGGTGCCCCGGTCAAAGGCCCGGTGTTCGAGTTCGCTCCGGTGATCAATCGGTTTCTGCAAACCCATCTGTTTGGCGACATCTTCGAGCGCGACAACCTCGACTGGCAAAGCCGCGAACTGGCGACCGTCGGGGCGCTGGCAGCGACGCCGGGTGTGGAATCTCAATTGCGCTCGCACATGCTGGCGAGCCTGCGCGTCGGGCTCAGCGCAGGGCAGTTGCGCCAAGTGACCGAGCAGTTGAAAAAGCACGGCGATGCACAGACCGCCGAACGTGCAAACACGGCGCTGGCCCAGGCCCTGGCGGCTTCGGGGAAATAACATGAAATCTGCAAAATACTTGCTCTGCATCACCCTGCTCACCCTGCTCAGCCTGCTCAGCCTGTTGGCAGCTTGTGCGAACCAGCCCGATGGCTCAGGCCCTTTACTGATTCAGGCGCAAGGCAGCTTCGCCGCCGGTGGAACGATGACCACTGCGCCGGGCACGTTCAACCCGCGCAAGCCGATGGCTCCGGATGGCCAGACCTATCACGGTGACCATGCCTACACCTTCTACCAAATCCCGGTCGATGCCCGGAAACTACCCATCGTCATGTGGCATGGCGCAGGCCAGTTCTCCAAGACCTGGGAAACCACCGCCGATGGCCGCGAAGGTTTCCAGAACATTTTCCTGCGCCGCCATTTCGGTGTGTACCTGATCGACCAGCCGCGACGTGGCGATGCCGGGCGCAGCATGGTCGAGGCGACGGTCAAACCGACGCCGGACGAGCAGCTGTGGTTCAACCAGTTTCGCATCGGTCTGTGGCCCAACTATTTCAACGGTGTGCAGGTAGCCCAGGATGCGCAAGCGCGCGAGCAATTCTTCCGGGCAATGACACCGAACACCGGGCCGTTCGACATGGGCGTGGTCTCCGATGGTGTGTCGGCGGTCTTCAACAGAATCGGCCCCGGCATCCTGTTCACCCACTCGCAAGGTGGCGGGCCGGGTTGGTTGACCGCGATCAAGAACGATAAGGTCAAGGCCATTGTCGCCTTCGAGCCGGGTAGCAGCTTCGTCTTCCCGCAGGGTCAGGTGCCAGCACCGATCCCCAGTGCGTTCGACACGGTGCAGGGTGCGGCCGTACCAATGGATCAGTTCATGGCGCTCACGCGCATTCCGATCCTGATCGTCTATGGCGACAACATCCCGGAACAAGCCGTCGACTTGCCCGCGCAGGACAGTTGGCGCGCCCGGCTGAAGATGGCCCGGCTCTGGCGCGATGCGGTCAACCAGCACGGAGGTGACGTAAGGCTGCTCCATTTGCCGGAGATCGGCATCAAGGGCAATACCCACTTCCCCATGTCCGATTTGAACAACGTGCAGATCGCGGATCTGGTGTCGAGTTTCCTGAAAGAAAAGCATCTGGACTGACTAGGGCTCACCTCCACTTTTTCAAACTGCCCTTCTTTTGATTGCTCAGGAGTTTCACGTGATAAAAACCTTTATGAAAGCCACGCTCATGTCGGCGCTGGTTGGCCTCTCTGCGGCCGAAGCCGGTGCTGCCGACTACAAAAAGAACCCGTTCACCCTGGCCTACGACGGCGCCATTACCAAGAACGAGCCTGGCAAGGTCAATATCCATCCGGTCAGCTACAAGCTCAATGGCCTGGACATCGCGGCCAATGTTTATACCCCGGCCAACTACGATGCGAAGAAGGTCTATCCGACCGTCGTGGTCGCGCATCCGAACGGTGGCGTCAAAGAGCAAGTCGCCGGTCTGTACGCCCAGCGCCTGGCCGAACAGGGCTACATTACGATCACCGCGGATGCCGCCTTCCAGGGCGCCAGTGGCGGACAGCCGCGCAGCATCGACAAGCCGGCATATCGCATCGAAGACATACATGGCATGGCCGACTTCATCACCCAGTATGCGGGCGTCGATGGCACACGCCTGGGCTTGCTCGGCATCTGCGGCGGTGGGGGTTACTCGTTGGCCGCCGCGCAAACCGACAAGCGTTTCAAATCGCTGGCAACCATCAGCATGTTCAACTCCGGCCGGGTGCGCCGCAACGGCTACAACGACTCGCAACTGGACACCATTCAACAACGCCTGCAACAGGCTTCCGCTGCGCGCGCCCAGGAGGCGGCCGGCGGCGCCGTGCTCTATTCGGGTGACGCCAACCTCACCGACGAGCAGATCGCCAAGCTGCCCTTCGAACTGTACCGCCAGGGCTACGAGTACTACTGGAAAACCCACGCGCACCCGAACTCAACGTTCAAGTACACCACCAGCAGCCTGCTGGACCTGATGCGTTTCGACTCGACCAACCAGATCGAGCTGATCAATCAGCCGTTGCTGATGATTGCAGGCAGCAAGGCCGACAGCCTGTACATGACTCAGGATGCGTTTCCCAAGGCCACCGGTACCAAGGACAAGGAAATGTTCATCATCGACGGCGCCACCCACATCGAAACCTACTGGGTCCCGCGTTATGTCGACGCGGCAATAGGCAAGCTGACAACGTTTTACGCACGAACCCTTTGATCGGCTCTTTGGGGGTCGCGTCTCCAGGCGGAACCTGCTTATATGGAATAATTACGCGCTCCCCATGAGAGGCTCTCATTAATGTCCCGCGCCAATCTCAATGATCTGCAAGCCTTCGTGGTTATTACCCGCGAAGGCAGCTTCACCCGCGCGGCGGCGCAACTGGGCGTCTCGCAATCCGCGCTGAGCCACACCATGCGCGCCCTCGAAACCCGGCTCGGGGTTCGCTTGCTGACGCGAACCACCCGTAGCGTATCCCCTACTGAAGCTGGCCAGCGGTTGTATCTGTCCATGGCGCCGAGGTTCGAAGAGATTGAGCTGGAATTGGCCGCTGTCAGCGAATTCCGTGATACCCCGGCAGGGAACGTGCGGATTCAAGCCTCCGAACATGCGGCGAACAACATTCTGTGGCCCAAGTTGTTGAAGGTGCTTCCCGACTATCCGGACATCAAGGTCGAAATCACCGTCGACTACGCCCTCTCCGACATCGTCGCCCAGCGCTATGACGCAGGGGTACGGCTTGGGGACCAAGTAGCCAAGGACATGATTGCCGTTCCTATCGGGCCGTCCTTGCGCATCGCGGTCGTGGGCTCACCCGAGTATTTCAAACAGCACCCAGTGCCGAAGGTGCCCGGTGATCTGGCCGCACACAATTGCATCAATCTGCGCCTGCCCACCCATGGAAGCCTGATGCAATGGGATTTTGAAAAGGATGGTCACGAACTCAAGGCGCGCGTTGAAGGACAATGGACGTTCAACAGCAGCGTGCCGATTCTGCGTGCCGCCGTTGCGGGATGTGGGTTGGGTTTCCTTCCGGAAGATATGGTTGCCAAGGAGATTACCGAGGGAAGCCTTGTGCGAGTGTTGGAAGATTGGTGCCAACCCTTTGCCGGTTACCATCTCTATTACCCCAATCGCCGTGAACATTCATCAGCGTTTGGCGTTGTAGTTGAAGCGTTGCTCTACAAGCGCTGAGTCATCGACCATCAAGCCGTCTCAATTTTTTACCCCTGACTCACAAACCCGCGATTGAGCAGGTGCTTTGGATCGATTGCATTCGTGGACGAATGTCTGCAACGGGTCGACCTCTGCCGGTCATAAACTAGGGACGTACGGGTCAAGAACGGACATTGTGAAGTGACGTTGCTATTGTGGCGCGTCAATTACCCAGGACATACGGCATATGGAAATTGCCCCGCATTTCATTATTCATGAAACCAAGCATTGGATGATCAACCACCATCAGGCCAGCGCGCTTCCCGGCTATTTGATGTTAGGGACGAAATTGCAAACCACATCGCTGGCTGAGCTATCGTCTGATGCGCTTGCAGAACTGGGAGGCCTGCTCGCCAAGACCCAGCAGATAATCGAGCGGCAACTGCTGCCCAAGCGCCTCTACATCGGTCGTTTTGGTCATGAACCGGGTTGGCCCATCCACTTCCATTTCATACCGGTCTATCACTGGGTAGAGGATCTCTTCTGGAACGATGCTCGCTATCGGCAACTTGAAACTTTTGCCTATGCTGAAAACGCTTTCTCTTCAACTGACGGTGCAGAGCTGACGTTGTTTATTTGGCGAGAATTTGGTGAAAACCCCACACCGCCAAAGACTCAAGGCCCCTCTGTTGAAGATGTGATCAAAATCCTGCGTAGCGCATTCATTTGCTCGAACGGTTGAATCCGCAGCCAAAACCGGTCATCGAAACCTTCAGGAAATGGCCACTTCTCTTAGCTCAGACACCCCCGAAATCGCACCCTGCATTGGGTGATATTCCCCGTCATCGGGGCTCTCCCCCCCGGTTTCTCATACGCGCGCCAAACGCCAGCAGACAAGGGGGCGTGGCGTTGAGCCATGGTCACCTCCTGTCACTTTGGTAGGAGACTTGCATCGTTCTCATCCCGGCCCGAAGTCGAACATTTCGCCAGTTGGGCTAGAAGCAGTGGCTCGTTGTCCATGCGTTGTCACGTGCTTCGAGGAACCAGTCAGAGGAGTTTGCGATGAAACTGGATACCGCAAGGTTGAATCCTAGTCCATTGTTCAAAACCAGGCTGGCGCTGAGCATCTCTGCTGCCGCGATCATGTTGGGGCTGGGCTTGTCCCAGACCCAGGCAGTCCCCCTCGACAACGCCGATCCACCGCCACCTACCGACCCATCGGCGTTCACCCATCAGCCTGCCGACCCCAATGCCGCCTTGAGGGACTTGCTCAAGCTGCCTCCCGCAAACGTCGGCGCTTTCGACTTACCCAATGGAGTCGGCGGTAACCGCAAGACCCCCTTGGCCGACAATGTGCTGCCACCCAATCTGCAAACCAGCTTCAATATTCCCACTAACGGTAATGCCAGCCCGGTATTCGGGGCTCTACCGTTCACACAGAAGCTAGAACTTTTCGAGGAGTTCGGCTCGAACAAACTGGATCCGACCGACCCGCCATCACCCGTTCCGTTTCCGGTCCCGACGGTGGGCCCCGCACCGGCGCAAGATCCATTGAAGGTGGCGCGTAGCGGCCCGTCGCCGGCTGCGCTGGACGCCTTTCTCAGGCAGCCGGCATTGACGCCCTTCCCGACAGAGTTCTCCAATGTGCTGGACCGCAACCCCTGGAAGGCGCAGATCGAGGACTTCCTCAATCGCCGAGTCGATTCGCCCGCAGAAGGCCGGCCACCGGGAAAAGGCTGGTCGCACCAGCGTTTCAATGAGTTCTTCCCGCGCGACGCCTTCAAGACTGTGCAAGCAGGCGCGCACGTCAACAGCGGCTTGCGTGATCGTATGCAACGGCATAACTACGCCGTGGGGGAATTCGCGCCAGGCGGGCTCTATCACAACACCGACGGCAGCCCGGACAACGAGGGCACGACCAAGGGCATTCAGGTGCAGTTTCACCCCAACTTCCCTGTCCAGGACCACAATGCGTTGTGGACATTCGACGGCACCTTTCCGCCCAAACTGCTCCAGGTGCGCTATGGCCAGGCGATGCTGATGCGTCATTACGATGCCTTGCCCATTGACCCGGCGGCGAACCGGGGCTTTGGCCTGCACACCCTGACCACCCATGAACATAACGGCCACTCGCCCGCGGAAAGCGACGGTTTTACCAACGCGTTCTTCTTCCCGGGCCAGTACTACGACTATCGCTGGCCGATCCAGTTGGCCGGTTACGACACCATCAATACCAAGGCCGAAGACCCACGGGCCGCATTCCCGTGCGACCCCGGTGAAAAGCTTTTCGTCAACGACACCAGCCCCGGCTTCAAGACCTGCGACCACGGCAGCATCAAGATTCGCGGCGACTGGCGCGAAACCATGAGCACCCACTGGTTCCACGACCACATGCTCGATTTCACCGCGCAGAACGTCTACAAGGGCAACGCGACGATGATGAACTACTACAGCGCCGTGGACCGTGGCAACGAGTCGGTCGACGACGGGGTCAACCTGCGTTTGCCCAGCGGTTCGGGGCTCGGTTGGGGTAACCGCGACTATGACATCAACCTGACGATCGCCGACAAGGCCTGGGACCAGACCGGCCAGTTGTGGTTCAACCCCTTCAATACCGACGGTTTTCTCGGTGACCAGGTACTGACCAACTGGGAGTACAAGCCGTTCCTGGATGTACGTGCCCGCCGCTACCGCTTCCGGATTCTCGACGGATCGGTTTCTCGCTTCTTCAAGCTGGCGGTGGTGCGTCAGGTCAATGGCAATGGTGGCGAGTTTCCTGGCCCGAAAAACTCCGGGGTTTCATATAACCGGGTGCCGTTCCACATGATTGCCAACGACGGCAATATCATGGAGCACGCGGTGCCGTTCGATGGCAGCCTGGACCTCGATGGCGACGGCGACAAACAGGACAACAATGCCATTCTGCCAATGTTGGGTGTTGCCGAGCGGTATGACATCGTCATCGATTTCGCGAAGAACGGCATCAAGCCGGGTGACAAGATTTTCTTCGTCAACATCGAGGAGCATGAAAACGGCAAGCTCCCAAAGCGTGACGTTCCATTGGCGGATGTACTCTCCGAGAGGTACCTGCCCGTCGTCAGGCAAACCAGCCACGGGCCACAGTGGATCAACGGTGACCCGGGCGTGGGCGCGTTCATGCAACTGAACGTCAAGCCTTACACCGGCCAGGATGTCAGCATGGATCCGGTCAACTTCGAGCCCGCCAAGCCTGGCAAGCCCGAGGGCAAGTTCATGATCCCGCTACCTTTGCACCGTGATGACCCAGCCGATATCGCCCGGCTTGCCCAGGCACGGCACCGCACCTTTATCTTTGGCCGCTCCGATGGCACGGATCAAACGCCCTGGACGATCAAGACCGATGGCGGCCCAGGCTTCAACATGGACCCGCGCCGGATTTCCGCTGCGCCACAACTGGCCAACGGCCCGACACCGGCAGGGTTCAAGGGTGAAGGCACACTGGAAATCTGGAAGATCCAGAACGGCGGCAATGGCTGGACTCACCCGGTGCATGTGCATTTCGAAGAAGGGATCATTCTCAGTCGAGGTGGCAAAAAACCACCAGAATGGGAAAAAGGGGCGCGCAAGGATGTCTACCGTATAGGCTCCGATCCTGACAGCCTCGACAATGTCGAAATGGCCATACGCATCCGTGAGTTTGCCGGCACCTACATGGAGCACTGCCACAACACACAGCATGAGGACACGTCGATGCTGCTGCGCTGGGACTCCGAGCACCCGGGTCAATTCCAGTTGATGCCCACGCCATTACCTAGCTGGGACGGCGTGAAATTCGTGAACTCGGTTGCGTTACCGACATTCCGTACGGGAGATGGCGTCGGCCCCCAAGTCAAGGTCAACAATAACCAAGGAGATAGCAGCGGTAGTGGCAGTGGCAGCGGAGGCAAAGGCTAGCGTCGTCTATCAAACGGCTGGTGATGTCGTCAGCAAACGCAATCAACCGCTTATTTGACCGTTGCAAACCCAAAGCCGTCTGTCATCACAGTCGGCTCTGGGATGAAATCCTGCTCTCATCTGCAAATAGTGCAGCCAACAACAAACCATTCATTCTTGTGATGCGGTCGCTTCCCAACAGTCTTTAACTGCCCCTGCGAAACCCGCAGAATTGGCGGCCTTTTCGCGACAGGAAGTCCCTATGCAACGAACAGATAGTGGTTGAATGTGATGGCGGAAAAGTGACAGTTCAATGGGATAGCCTCGGGACTGTCTTTCTCACGGAACCGGTAGAGAGCATTTTTCGGGAATTTACACGGATGCTCTGTTACACGCTTTGTAATGGCTAACTTGAAAGGAGGAACACCATGAGCCGCACCCGCCATACCTGCCTGATGGCGACCTACAACGCGTGGATGAACGCAAAGATTTATCAGGCGGCCAATAGCCTGCCTGATGAAGAACTCGCAGCGGACAAGAAAGCATTCTTTGGTTCCATTCTCGGGACGCTGAATCACTTGGTGGCCGGGGACACTGTCTGGCTCAAGCGATTCGCCACGCACCCGGCGAATTACCTGGCATTGGAGCCGATTCGACAACTTCCTGCCCCCAAGAACCTCAACGAGTTAGTGTTCTCGAATATCCGCGAACTGTCGGCGCATCGAGTGTGGCTCGATCAGGTCATTGTCGAGTGGTCTCGCTCTATTGCAGAGTCGGACCTGGATCACACCCTCAAGTACTCAAGCATGAAGGGAGTGCCCGCTGACAAGAACTTTTATGGCTTGGTCATGCACTTCTTCAACCATCAGACCCATCACCGCGGACAAGTGACGACCTTGCTTTCACAAGCGGGTGTCGACACAGGTGATACGGATCTGGTCGTCCTCATTCCATCCGAACCCTGCACATAGTAGAAAATACCGGCGCTTGAGCGGGCTTTGTCACATCAGCTCGGCTCGGCTAAACAGCGCAGCCAACCGGGATGGTTGTCGTACCCGAGTGACGGCAATCGCCAGAAGCAACCACTCACCCTTACTGATCGCCGCAATGACGCTCCGAATAGCGAGTAGGCAGAGATCTCAGTCCGCGCTTTTGCTGTCGGGGTGAAGGTGTAACTGCAATCTTCCAGTCGCGCTGTAATTGTCGACTCGTGTGAGTCAGCCACTGTGAAACCAAGCGTTTGACGGTAGTCATTGCCGGTGTCGACAAGATCATCACAACGCAAGAGAGTGGTTAGTGGCATGCTGGCCTCGGGCTGTGATTGAGCATTCTCGAGATCAGTACCCATTTCCCATCCATGGGTCAACAGGACGCCGGGGCAGCAGGAGGCACGCAATGGAACTGAAGTTCAGTCACATCGATGTACTGGTCAAGAATCTCGACGAAGCCTGTGCTTACTACGCACAGATACTCAACGCCCGGATCTCTAAAACGCTCGTCTGGGAACGAGGTGGTCTGCACGTTCGCTACGCAATTGCGCTGATCGGTCAAGAGCGTTTCATGTTGGTACAGCCGTTGGCCGGGAACCTGAGGGAGCTATTGGACTCCTCGGGGGAAGGAATGATTTATCGCCACTGCTATTCGACGCCAGATATCGAGAAGGCCTATGACGAACTGATGGTCGCCGGTGTTCAGCCAGAAGACGAAAACGGAAAGCCATTGGCCCGAGAGAACCTGGAGTCCCCGTCCGGGACACGCATTATCTGGTTGCCCAAGCGCTTCGGGCACTTCTCTATCGAAATCCTGGAAGACGAGGCGCTAGAGGCATTTGTAGAAGCGGCATTCGCCTGAGTAATGCCCGCTCAGCCAAAAGCGGTTACTCGGGCATTTGCCTGCCCGAACCCGCCGCTCCACCGGTGCCCTTCAACACAACGTTTAACTGCCCTGATTGCCTGGCCAAAGCGTCCGCGCAATACATACAGTGCCATCCAGAAGCAATCGGGCTGTTCTCATCAGACCGCAACTCATTAAACGATCATTTTCAAGGCGCAATGCTACGGTGAACTCTCCCGTGGGGTGTTCGACCGAGAGTTGCTTGATTTCGCCCTGAACGACACTCGCCACACCCGCCGCCACACTGCCCTCGATCAGGCAGGCAACAGCCACACTGACCGCACCGAACACGCCGATGCTGGTATGGCATCGGTGCGGAATGAAGGTGCGTGTGCTGAGTGCTCCCCCTGCTTGTGCGGGGGCAATCAGGCACATCTTGGGCACGTTACGCTGGCTCACGTCCCCCAAATTCATGCGTGGACCGGCCTGCAAACGGATCGATTCAAGCCGGGCCTTCAACCGGGTGTCGGCATCCAGTTGTTCAGGGTACTCGTAGCCACTGAGTCCAAGGTCCTCGGCACGGATGAGTATGACCGGCATGCCATTGTCGGCGCAGGTGACCTCTACGCCATCGAACACATCGACAGCGTTGCCGGTGGGCAGCAATGCTCCGCAACTGGAGCCGGCAACGTCCTTGAACTCAACGACCAACGGCGCACCGCTGCCGGGCACACCGTCAATCCGTGCGTCGCCGGCATAACTGACGACGCCATCCGGTGTCGGTACATGAGCAATCGCGATCTGCCCGGTGTTTTCCATGAAGATGCGCACCGGGGTTACGTCACCCGCCACTGCGACCAGTCCGCGCTCAATAGCGAACGGCCCGACACTGGCAAGGATGTTGCCGCAGTTCTGGCCGTAATCGACCCGCGGTTCATCGACCAGTACCTGTGCGAACAGGTAGTCCACGTCGGCTTCGGCACGCGCGGAGGGTTTGATGATCGCCACCTTGCTGGTCAGCGAGTCGCCGCCACCGATGCCATCGATCTGCCGCGCATCCGGCGAGCCCATGACCGCCAGCAATACGCGGTCGCGCAGTGCTGGCTCTTCAGGCAAGTCGCGAGCCAGGAAGTACGCGCCTTTCGACGTCCCGCCGCGCATCAAAAGGCAAGGAATACGTGTCTGGCCCATGCTCAGTCTCCGAGCTCATCGAGGCTGTCGACGTAGCGCAGGCCCTTTTCCGCAAGCCGCTGGCGCATGTTGTAGATGTCCAGCCCCAATTCGCCCCTGGCCAGGCGCATGGCTTTCTGCTCCTCCAGATCGGCCCGTGCGCGACTGGCTTCGACAACCTGCGCCACTTCGCCGCGACGCACGATGACCACGCCATCGTCATCGGCCACCACCACGTCACCCGGGTTGACCAATTGACCACCGCACACCAGCGGCAGGTTGACCGAGCCAAGGGTCTCCTTGATCGTGCCCTGGGCACTGATGGCACGAGACCAGACCGCAAACCCCATCTCGCGCAAGGTATGGGTATCACGTACACCGGCATCGATCACCAGGGCGCGCACACCGTGGGCCTTGAGCGAAGTGGCAAGCAGGTCGCCGAAGTAACCGTCGGTGCAAGGTGAGCTGGGGGCTACCACCAGAATATCGCCGGGACGGCACTGCTCCACGGCCACATGGAACATCCAGTTATCACCCGGTGCGACCAGCACCGTGACCACCGAGCCGCTGACGACCGTCCCCCGCTGAATCGGAGTGATTGAAGACGACAGCAGGCCTTTTCGCCCCTGGGACTCGTGGATGGTCGCGACACCGAAGCGCGCCAGTTCATCGACCAACGCCTGCTCGGCCCTGGCGATGTTGCGCACGACGACACCGGTTTTTCCGATCAGCTCGCTCATGCCAGGTTCTCCGTCACACGCGGGAAGATGCTCTGGTAGCCCTCGCCATAAACGATGTCACGGCTGGAGGTGATGCCGACGTTGCGCTTGGCCTGGACACCACGCTGCAAGGCGACGCGAGTGTAGTACTCCCAGAGATGCTCCTGACCGGCCATGCATTGGATGGCGGCATACTTCTTGTCCCAGACCGAGGTGATGTCCAGCAACACATCGGGACGCCATTGGCATTGCTCGGGCTGATGCGGTTCGAAGCTGTAGACCGGCGGCGCACCGACAATTTTCTCGCCCGGTTTGTAGCCTTCGGCCTGGGCGATGATGCGCGCCTCTTGCGTCAGGTTCATGGCCAGCGGGTGATCGTAGTTGTAAGGGTCTTTCTGCGAGTGGCTGAGGACGAACTCGGGCTGGACGCGACGAAACACATCCGCCAGGCGGAACAGTGTTTCCTTGTCGGCTCGCATCGGGTAGTCACCGATGTCGAAGAACTCGACGCTCGCACCGAGGATATCGGCTGCGGCCTGGGCCTCTTCGCGCCGCGCGCTTTTGACTTTTTCTTCGCTCATCTCACCTTTGCGCCACAGCTTGGCGGACTCACCGCGCTCACCGAAGGACAGGCAGACGATGTGCACGGCATAACCCTGTTGCGCATGCAGTGCGATGGCACCGCCCGCGCGCCAGACGAAATCGGCAGAGTGGGCGCTGACGACCAGCGCGTTTTTCGGTGACTCGATCATTGCGGATACTCCTCCTGCGTTTCGAACGAGCATCGCACCGCGACCCGCCCCAGGAGTAATGCATTGAAGTGTTTGAGGTATGCTTTTTTTTTATTGCCATCCAAACAGGGCAGCGGCATAGTCCAGCTCAAATGCCCCTTTGCAGAGCCCGTCCCCCATGGAATCCACCGAACTGCCCAGCCTGATGCACGTACGCGCCTTCGTTCGGGTGGCCGATCACGGGAGTGTTTCCAAGGCCTCTGTGGCGCTATTTCGCGCTCAGTCAGTGGTGACCCGATCGATCTCCGAGCTGGAGGCCTGCCTCGATGTGCCACTGTTCGAACGCCACGCCAATGGCATGCGCCTGACCGGTTTTGGCGAGCGCTTGCTGCCTCGGGCACGTCGTGTGCTGGCCGAGCTCGACAGTGTGCCGCGACTGCTCGATGGCGCGGATAAACGAGCGGTCGAGCCGCTGTACCTGTTCCAGGCCCGGCGCCTGCAAGTGTTCGTCAAGCTCTGCGAAACCCGGCACATGCAGACCGTAGCCAGCCTGCTTGGCCTGAGCCAGCCGGCCGTCAGCTCGACCATCAAGGTGATGGAAAACGGTTGCGGCCAACCGCTGTTCGAGCGCACACCACGCGGGTTGCAGCCAACCCGTGCCAGCCACGAAATCCTCTTTCCGATCCGTCGGGCGCTGAACGAATTGCGCCACATCGAGTCCGATATCACCGCTCTGCGCGGGACCTTGCAAGGCGTGGTGCAGGTCGGCGCCCTGCCCTTGGGCCGCACGCGAATATTGCCCGAAGCCATGGTGCGCATGATGGCCGAACACCCGGGCATCCAGGTGATCACCAATGAAAGCCCGTTTGATTTACTGGCGACAGAGCTGCGTGCCGGTGATGTCGATTTCATCTTTGGCGCCCTGCGTCCGGAGGCCTACGCCAGCGACCTGGTCGGCGAAGCGCTGCTCACGGAAGACATGGTGGTATTGGCGCGGCGCGATCACCCTCTCTATTCGAAATCCGCGCTGCACGATGAGCTTGGCACCGCCCGGTGGGTGCTGCCTCGTGCTGGCTCGCCGGCCCGGCAGATGCTCGATGAATGCTTCACCCGGTTCGGCATTGCGCCGCCCCGGCCGGTGGTCGAAAGCGCCGACATGGCGATCATTCGCGGCCTGTTGTTGCGCTCGGACATGCTCGCCGCAGTGTCTGCCCACCAACTGGATCAGGAGATCGCCTCGGGAGAGTTATGCATTCTGCCCCTGGAGCTGAAACAGACCACCCGGGCTATCGGTCTGACTTATCGCAATGGCTGCCTGCACTCCCCGGTGGCTCAGGTCTTGATGGATATGATTCGCCGGGTGATCCGCGAGCAGGCGGACCCTTCGAGTCAGACATTTCCTCTGTAACCCAAACATCGCCTTTGCTAATGATTTGCGCTGCCTGGCCTGCTCGCGAGGGCGGCGGTGAAACTTACAACAAACTGATCGGATAGCTGACAATCACGCGGTTCTCATCGAACTCATTGGTGCTGAAGCTCTTGCGAATACTCGAGTTGCGCCATTTGACGTTGAGGCTTTTCAGCGGACCGCTCTGCACCGTGTAGGCGAGTTCTGATTCACGCCCCCACTCCTTACCGTCGGTGATCGCGCCGGTGTGCACGTTATCGCCGCTGATGTAGCGGTTCATCAGGGTCAGACCGGGAATACCGAGGGCGACGAAGTTGTAATCATGGCGCAGTTGCCAGGACTTCTCGCGCGCATTGTCGTAGCTGTTGTTGTAGCTGTCATTGGCCAGGATGCCGCCGCTGGTGCCGTTGACACGCATCCAGGCATCGTCACCGGTGAGTTTTTGCAGGCCGACGTAGAAAGTGTTGCCGCCATACCGGGCCGATAGCAGCGCCGAGACGGTACGGTTGTCCAGGTCGCCGGCACGGGCACTGCCCTCTTCACCGCCCCGGAAATAGCCAAGGTTTGCACCCAGCGTCCAGGCACCAACGGGCTGGTTGTGGACCAGTTGCAGGTATTGTTGCTGATAGATGTCCTTGAGCTCGGCGTTCCACAGCCCGATCAACGTGCGCTTCTCGTTGAAGCTGTATTCGCCGCCAACGAAGTTGAAGCGATCAGACGTGAACGCGGTCTTGCCCTGCATGAACATGTCTTCCATGCTCGCATCGTTACGTGGACTGTTCTGCCGGAACTGCCCGCCGTAGAGGGTCAGGCCGTCGACCTCCTGCGAAGTGACCTGGCCACCACGAAAGGTTTGCGGCAACGAGCGACCGTCGTCGGAACGCAGGATCGGCAGCACCGGCATCCACTCCCCGACCTTCAGTTCGGTCTTGCTCACTTTCATTTTCCCGGCCACCGCCAGGCGACCGAAATCATCGGCGGGACGCCCATCGCCATGGATCGGCAACAACTGAGTGCCGCCGGTGCCCTTGCCACCATCGAGCTTGACCGAGTAGAGCCCCAGCGCATCCACCCCGAAACCCACTGGACCTTGGGTAAAGCCGGAGCGGAAGTCGAGGATGAAATTCTGGGTCCACTCTTCGGCCTTGCTTTGCGGATAGGCAGGGTTGGTGAAGTTTCGGTTGAAGTAGAAGTTGCGCAGGTTCAGGTTGGCGCTGGCATCTTCAACGAAGCCTGCAGCGGACGCTTGTAGCGGTAGTGCACAGATGGCTGCAAGCGAACAGACGACTCGATGATTAACGGCGGTTTTCATTGTTATTGTTTTCCGGTTTTTTGGGTAAAGGAAATGCCCTGCGCCCGTATTAACCGGGCACAGCAAGATCAAGAAAAAAGGATTGATAGCGGCCCGGGACGAGCCGCACTAACTGCCGATGATCAGCGCGGGTCTTTGCCCGCCACCGAGTAGAGCACCTGCTGGTTTCGGGTTTTCATGAACTCCTCCAGGCTCTGCCCACGCATGGCGGCGTAGACCTGCAAGTTGGGAATCCCGAGTACCGCCGCGAGTTTCTCCAGCACGAAAAAGATCGCCCCGTACTGGATCAATCCGCGCCAGTCGCGGCGGAGCAACAGATCCCGTTCCTCGTCGCTAAGGCCGCCTTCATCGAACAACGCTTGCGGCGCTTCGAGAAAACGCTGGCGCCATTGCGGCTCGATCATGCGATGCAGGAACTTGTTCAGGCGATAACCCTTGGCGCTGCGCTCCAGGGTGAACGGATAGGTACCCTCGAGCTTTTCGATGCCGGCCAACTGGTGCTGCATATGCTGCAAGTGGCGTGCGTTGACGTCGGCAGGCACCGCTCGATCCTGGTTTTCCAGCAACAGAGTCGCGATACCGGTCATCGATGGCAGGTAATAGTCCTGATGCAGATTTTTCACCGTGGCCGACAACGCGCCGCGCATGATCAGCCAGGTGATCACCTCCGAACCTTCCATCCCGCCCAGGGTGGCGTACTCGGCGTGGGTCATTTCGGTCAGGCGCAGCGGGTCGTTGACCAGCAGATCGATAAATTGCTCGTCCCACTGGGGATTGTTGAAACCGCAGCGCTCGCCATGCACCTGATGGGACACGCCACCGGTGGCGACAATGGCCACCTTCAAATCTTCGGGATAGCTTTCAATCGCGCGACGCAGGGCCTGGCCCAACTTATAGCAGCGCAACGCACTGGGGATCGGGAACTGCAACACCCCCACCTGCAGCGGCACGATTTGCACCGGCCAAGCAGGATCACACGGCAACAGCGCCGACATCGGCGAAAAGAAACCGTGGTCCAGCGGCTTGTCGCGGAAGAAGCTCATGTCGAACTCATCGGCCATCAGGCTTTGACCAATGTGCCGCGACAGCGCGGCATGCCCGCCCACCGCAGGCAGCGAGCGTGGATTGCCGCCTTCGTCGGCGACCTCGTAACGCTCATCGACGCCCAGGGAGAACGCGCCATAGTGGTCGAAGAAAAACGACGTCACATGGTCGTTGAAGATGTAGAACAGCACATCCGGCTGTTGCTCCTTCAACCACACCTTGATCGGTTCGAAGCCTTCGAAAATCGGCGCCCACGCCGCCTCATTCTGTTTATCGTGATCGACTGCAAAGCCGATGGTAGGTGTATGGGATACAGCGAGGCCACCGATGATGCGTGCCATGACGAATTCCTATGTTCAATAAAGATTATTGCGCCAGCACAGCCCGGTTGACCCGGCGCCGTGCATGACCGTTGGCCAGGATCGCCAGTGCGGCGATGAAGGCCGGCACGCTCAACAGGGCGAACAGAAACGGCAGGCCCAACCCGAGACTGAGCACCGCACCACCGATGAGAGAGCCAAAGATACCGCCGAAACGACCGATGCCGAGCATCCAGCTCACGCCCGTCGCACGGAAGTCCGTCGGGTAATAACCAGGGGCAAACGCGTTGAGGCCAGTCTGCGCGCCGCTCATGCAGAAACCTGCGGCGATCACGCCAAGCGCCAGCAGACTCGATTCCAGGCTGAAGGCCCCCAGCAGCAGGATGAACACGCCACCCAACGCATAGGAGGTGGCGATCACGCCGTTAGGATTGCGTCGGTCCATGATCCAGCCCACCACGATCGCCCCGACCGTACCGCCGATCTGGAACAGGCCGGTGATGGTGGCAGCACGCTCGATGGAGAGACCGCCTTCGCGCAACAGGGTCGGCATCCAGCCCATGGTCAGGTAGATCACCAGCAGGCCCATGAAATAGGTCAGCCAGAGCGCCAGGGTGCCGGCCCGATACCGTTCGGTGAACAGCATGCGCACCGGTGCCTTGTGCTGGGCCAGGGGTTCGGCGAGGGTGAAGTGTGTAGTTGCCGGGAATTGGCCCCCAAGCTTGTTCAGTACTTTGGCGATCTGGGCGGCTGGCGCATTGCGCGCAGCCAAAAAACGTGCGGACTCCGGCAGGAACAACCAGAGGAAAGGCAACAGCACCATTGGCAGAATGCCGCCAGCGAGCAACACCGATTTCCAGCCGTATAGGGGAATCAACCAGGCCGCCAACAAGCCGCCCAGCCCCGATCCCATGTTGAACCCGGTAAACATGATGGTGATGAACAACGAGCGATTGCGCTCTGGCAGGTATTCGGCAAGCAGCGTGGTGGTATTGGGCATCGCGGCCCCCAGGGCCACACCGGTCAATAGCCGCAAGGTCGCCAGCTCATAGGGGTTACGCGCAAACGCACACGCCAGGCTCAATACGCTGAACCCGGTCACCGCCAACAGCAGCACTTTCTTGCGCCCCACACGGTCAGCGTAAGGGCCAGCGGTCAGGGCACCGATGGCGAGCCCGACCATCCCGGCACTCATGACCGGGCCAAACGCGGCTTTGGACAACCCCCACTCCTGAATCAGCGAAGGCGCGATAAAGCCCATGACCGCCACATCGAGACCATCGAATAGAACAATGAAGAAACACAGGCTCATGATGAGCCATTGGTAGCCGGCAACCGGTCGGTTGTCGATCCACGCTTTGATATCGACCGTTTCGTGACTCATGTTTTCACCTTCTTATTTTTGTAGAAATACCGAACGGCCTGGAGATCGGTACAGGCCAGAGACCGCCCGACAGCCGAACGCTGGGCGTGACTTTAAAGCCGCCGTTGTCTGCGCCGCCTCTGGGAAATCCTTAAACGGGTATCTGTTTTTTTTATCGGAAGATTTACAGCGCGTCACAGCGCGGCCAAACAGCGTGGCTTCAAGGCCCGGGTCATTGCCCAATGCACACGAACTGCCCTCTTGACCGGCAGTCTCGTCTTGACCCACAACCTCAACACTAATAGCGCTGGCGCGGGCCTTTAGCCCTGGTGCCCGGTCCTATGGAAATGCCCATAAAAAAAACCGATACCTGCTTAATGACTTCACAGACGACGCTCGCAAAGCGCTTGCTTTAAGGTCGGTGCCACTGTCTTGACGGCGGTAGAGGTGAATGACTCTCGGTAGCTGCACATACTAATAAAATAAGGGTTTGAACATGACCACGCGTCTCGATGACACCCGCTTGTCCCGTCGCTCGCTGCTCAAAAAAAGCTCCGTTGTGCTGACAGCCAGCGCCGCGCTTGGCATGCCGATCCTGAGCCAGGCTTCACGCAACAACATGCAGAGTTCAGGCAATGAAGGCACCGATCAATCGCCAGGTACGGTTATGGACTCCCAACTACTCAGTCTGTTGTCGCAACCCAAGATCGATTGCCACCATCATGTGATCGACCCTGTCCAATACCCCTACCCTGCTGACTCGACCTACCAACCGGCAGGACCTGAGGTCGGCCCTGCGGCGTATTACTAGCAGGTCATGCAGGCTTATGGCATTCGCCATTCAGTGATCGTGCAGCCGACGTCTGCCTATGGCTATGACAACAGTTGTCTACTGGACACGCTGGCTCGCAACAAGGGCCGACAACATAAAGGTGTGGTCGTGGTGCCGAACGACGTCACCAGCGAGACGCTCGCGCAGTACAAGGCGCAAGGTGTCGTCGGTGTGGCGCTCAATGCTGCGCTGCTGGGTCCGGAGCGCTTTTTGAAGATCGACGCCTTGATGGGGCGCCTGGCCGAGCTGGACCTGTATGCCCAGATCCAGGTAAAGGACAACCAGCTGCTTGCGCTGTTGCCCTTGCTGCAGCGCACACGGCCCCGTGTGCTGATCGACCACTCCGGCCGGCCCGATGCCAGTGCCGGCCTGCAGCAACCGGCCTTCCAGGCACTCCTGTCTCTGGCCAGCAACGGACGCACCTTTGTCAAACTCTCCGGGCTGTCGCAATACTCCAGGCAACGTTACCCCTATGCCTATGCCCAGCCATACCAACTGGCACTGCTGCAGGCGTTCACTGCCGAAAACTGCATGTGGGGCACGGACTGGCCGTTCTTGCGCGCGCATCAACACATGGAGTTGGGCACCGTTCTGACAAACTTCGGCGAGCTGTTCCCGAATGCCAATGACCGCCACCAGATACTGTGGGAGACCCCAAAACGCTTGTTCGGCTTTACCGCCTGATCCAAAACGTCACGGATAAACCGGATTGGCTCGGCATCTCGCGATGCCGCTATTGCCCGCAGCCTATGGACGGAGCGGCTGATCATTGCGAGAAAATGGCAAGGTCGGGGCGGTGCAGTTTGGCTACGGCCGCTCAGTCGTTTGCTGCCCCTCTCAACAGGCGGCCAGAAGCGGCCGTACGCGACGCGAGCATTTGGTGTCAGTTATCAAACTGCTGTCGCATACCGTGATGAACAGTGGAAAGTTAGAGCCTCATCAACCGGAACAGCATTGTGGCTGGCACTCGAGAAAGGTAGGCCAGTCGGAATGATCGGTGCCGCAGTCAATAGCGCGCATCGCTTTAACTTGATAGGAATGTGGGTTGAACCTGCTGCACGGGCCTCGGGAGTGGCAACTCAGTTGGCAGACGTTGTGAAAGCTCGCGCCCGCTCGACAGAAATCGCCATTCGATCCCGAGCAATCTTGTCATTTGCCAAGGCTTAGGGCAGGGTCGATACCACTGACATCTCTGCCAAAGGAGTCACCCCATGTCAAAGCTATATCCCAGTATCGATCCCGAGGGGCTGGTCGAGTACTCAGTGGTCTACACCGACCGCTCGCTCAACCACATGTCGCAGTCATTTCAAGGCGTGATGAAGAACATTTCCACGACCCTGAAACAGGTCTACAACGCCCAGGCTGTTGCGGTGGTCCCGGGCAGCGGCACATTCGGCATGGAAGCGGTGGCGCGACAGTTTGCCACCGACCAGCAATGCCTGGTGATACGCAACGGCTGGTTCAGTTATCGCTGGAGCCAGATCCTTGAGATGGGTAACATCCCGGCGGCCACCACGGTGCTCAAAGCCCGCCCCGTCGACACCGGTCGCCAGGCTGCCTACGCTCCACCCCCTCTGGACGAAGTACTGGCAGCCATTGCGGCTTCGAGGCCGCAGATTGTCTTCGCCCCCCACGTTGAAACCTCTTCAGGGATTATCCTGCCCGACGACTATCTGCGAGCCGTCGGCGATGCCGTGCATGCGGTGGGTGGCCTGTTCGTGCTGGACTGCATCGCCTCAGGCACGATTTGGGTCGATATGCACAAATGCGCAGTCGACCTGCTGATCAGCGCACCGCAGAAAGGCTGGAGCGCCTCCCCTTGCTGCGCCCTGGTGATGCTCAGTGCTTTGGCCCTCGAGCGCATCGAGCAGACGCAAAGCAGCAGCTTCGCCTGCGACCTGAAAAAGTGGCTGCAGATCATGCAGGCCTACGAACAGGGCGGACATGCCTACCATGCGACCATGCCCAGCGATTCCCTCGCGCGATTTAACGAAGTGATGAAAGAGACGCAAGCCTACGGTTTCGACAAGGTCCGCGGCGAACAACAGGCTCTGGGCGATCGGGTGCGCGAAATGTTGACCGGCAAAGGCATCAAAAGCGTGGCCGCAGCCGGCTTTCAGGCCCCTGGCGTCGTGGTGAGCTACACCGATGACGCCGACATCAAGAGCGGCAGGAAATTTGCCAACCACGGCCTGCAGATCGCCGCTGGAGTGCCGTTGCAATGCGACGAGCCGGCCGACTTCCAGACCTTCCGCATCGGTCTGTTCGGACTCGAAAAGCTGCACAATATCGAGCGCACGGTCAGCACCCTCGAGCAGGCACTGGACGAGGTGATGGTTAACTAAGCCCTCATCTTGCCCGCAGCACATACCGAACTTGTGAATTCCAGGAAGGCATCCTGCCCTGGGCACGGCCGGCCCATGGAGTTGATCTTCGACGAGTATGGCGCTTGTCGCCTGGATGCCATGTTAGAACCATAAGAGAAAGCCCGTGCACGCGTCGCACTGACACGTGCACCCTTCAGCGCGATCAAAAAAGGGTTCCAACGAAGCCTTTCACGGGGCGGATGATGGGTGGCTGTCTGACTTGGATCGCCCCAAAGCTGACTGTGGCAACAGGCAGAAATCGGGCCAATAGCTGACGTTCCGTCGAAGCTACTGGCCAATGAATCAATGTAAACGTCCTGGTGCTCAATTGACCTTGTTCAGCTGGGGAAGCTGCCACTTGCCCGAGAGCACATCCTCTGAAGGCTGATACAGGCGCAACAAAACGTAGAACCCGCCTTCCGGTGCCGGCAGCCAATTGGCGGCATTTTCTCCCTGTGGCTTTTTGTGGGAAATGGGGATGGTGATTGAACCGTCCGCCGCGACTTTCAACCCCTGTGTATCGGTGCCGACCTTGTAACGACTGATCTCGTTATCGACGAGCATCTTGTCGCTGGCGTCATACATGGTCAGCGACCAGAAGGCATTCACCGGCGGTGCCGACGCCAATTTGACCTCGTATTGATTGGCCCCCGTCAGCGGCTGATTTTTGCTATCCGTGAAGCGGATCGGATACATCGCTTCGTGTTCACCCTGGCCACCCAGGTATGGCCCGGCCACCATGGCGCGCAGCGGGTAGTTGTAGCCAAAGCTGTCGAGACCGGTCACCCAATTCCAGCCGTTGCGTACTTCGGAGGTGCTGGCCAGCGACGCAATCGCCACGTAAGGCGCATCCTTCAAACCTTGCTCCAGGCCTTTGCGCGTGGCCGGGTTCAGCTTGTCGGAGGAAAAACCCTTGTCTGTCAATCCGATGCGGGCGAACTGGGCGAACAGTGCAGAGTCGGCAGGCTTGACCGGATTGTCTTTGAGCGCTGCGGCCAGCTCCGTGAAGAAGCCCAGCGGATCGTCCGTCTTCGGCAACGCAGGCAACATTTCATCCTTGTACGTCTTGCCACTCAAGGGCACGACACTGAACTGTTTCTGCAAGGCAAGGATCGGTGCCACATCTTCACCCTGCTTGACGTGAATGCGCCCCCACAGCCAGATTTTTTTGGTCGAGACGTCGAGGCGCTTCGCATCCTTTGGCAGTTCGCCCTTCCAGCCCGGCGGCACCAGGACGAATTTCCCGGCCTTGGTACCGGTGGTACGCCGCCCTACGTAATGCTCAAGTTCTTGCCACATATTGAACACATCGACCACGTAATAACGGTCATGGGTGTCGGGCACGGTCAGCACGTAGGGCTCGGTCAGGTCCAGCACCGCGCTCATGTAGTAGGTGTCATTGTTGGCGGTGGGCATGTCCTTGGCGGACGGTGACGCCAGCGAAGTGGCCCAGCCGATCTGGTTCAGGCCTGCCCGGTAACTGGTGTCGGGCTTGGGTGAGGGAACCTTGGTGTACTCACGTGCCACTCGTTCCATGCGCACCAGCGGGTAACCCCAGTTGTAGGCCGAGATCGCCAGGCTGTAGCCATCGGCCTGCATGCCCTTTTCCACTGCATCGGGGGTTGCCGGCGTGGACAGCAATAAATCCGGTGTGGCGGCTTGCGCGTGCATGGCGCCGCCGAGCGCGGCACACAGGGGCAGAATACAAAACAGGAACTTGCGTGATGAAGTCATATCGAGCGTCCTTTCATAAGGCTGTGCGGCGGGCGCAACCCGTCTGAAGCGCCAGCCTGACGACTGAATGTCTGCAAGAACCCTAGGCACAGGGTTCCGGCTCGTCAAACGGGCGCGGGCAAATTTGAGCGTTGCAAAAAAACGATGGCCGGATATCGGTTCCTCCGGCCATCAGCCCTTCACTGGGTCTGGTAATGCATGAACTTCTCGACCATCTGGTCGGCGGTGAACGTGGCCGGACGTTGGCGCGGAGGGAATTGCTGGAAGGTGCCAAGGAATTGCTGGACCCGCACCAGGGCCGGCATGGCGACGATGCCGACTTTTTTGTCCCACCACTGGTTGTAGTTGTTGGAGTCAGTGTCCGCACGCTCGAACGGATCGCGTCGCAGGTTGAAGACCTTGGGGATGCGCAGCTCTACAAAAGGATCACGCCACACATCGAATTGGTGCGCCCGCTGCTCGGCGAACACCAGTTTCCAGTCACCGTCACGCACGCCGAGCAATTTGCCGTCGTCGCTGAAGTAATAGAAATCGGTACGTGGACCCTTGGCTTCCTTGCCTTCCAGGTACGGCAGGAAGTTGTAGCCATCCAGATGCACCTTGAAGTTTTTCGCGCCGGCCTTGTATCCCTTGAGCAACTGTTCCTTGACGTCGGTGACCCCTGCGGCGGCGAGCAAGGTTGGCATCCAGTCCTGGTGCGACATGACCTGGTTGGAGAGGGTGTCGGGCTTGATGTGGTTCGGCCAGCGGACGATGGCCGGTACGCGGAAACCGCCTTCCCAGTTGGTGTTTTTCTCGCCGCGGAACGGGGTGATGCCTGCGTCCGGCCACTGATTGAAGTGCACACCGTTGTCGGTGGAGTAGATGACGATGGTGTTATCGGCGACACCCAGTTCGTCGAGCTTTTTCAACAACTGGCCGACCTGGTCATCATGTTCGAGCATCCCATCGTTGTACTCGCCCTGCCCCGACCTGCCGGCGACTTTGTCGCTGATGTGGGTGTAGTAATGCATGCGTGTGGAGTTGAACCAGACAAAGAACGGCTTGTCCGCCTTCACGGCCTTGTCCATGAAATTGGTCGAGGCCGCGAGGAATTCTTCGTCTATGGTTTCCATGCGTTTTTTCGTCAGGGCACCGAGGTCCTCGATCTTGCCGTCGACAGTGCTGTGAATCACGCCGCGGGGACGGAACAGCTTGTCCATGGCGGGGTTCTTGGTCCAGTCCGGGTCTTCGGGACCTTCTTCGGCATTGAGGTGATAGAGATTGCCGAAGAACTCGTCGAAGCCATGGTTGGTCGGCAAGTATTCATCGCGGTCACCCAGATGGTTCTTGCCGAACTGCCCCGTGGTGTATCCGAGCGGTTTGAGCAACTCGGCGATGGTTGGGTCTTCCGGCTTCAGGCCCACAGCGGCACCTGGGATGCCGACCTTGGTCAGGCCGGTGCGCACCGGATGCTGGCCGGTGATGAAGGCCGCGCGCCCCGCCGTGCAGCTCTGCTCGCCGTAATAGTCGGTGAACATCACGCCCTCTTTGGCTAGGCGGTCGATATTGGGCGTCTGATAGCCCATGAGGCCGTTGCTGTACCTGCTGATGTTGGTGATGCCGATGTCATCACCGAAAATCACCAGAATATTCGGTTTGTCTGCGGCCATGGCCTGTGACGTAACGCCTGCCGCGAGCAATGCGATCGCACTGCACCAGCGCTTGAGCGTGGAGCTCGAATTCATCATCCCTATCTCCTGATTGTATTGGTTGTATGGGTGTATCTGTCAGTCCAGACGCACAGCGCCTGGCGGCGTCCATTCGCCGCTGAGCACCTCGGCCTTTGGCCAATAGGTGCGGATGGTCACTTCGAAATCACTGCTGGGCGCCGGGAGCCAGTTGCTTTGCTTGTCCTTGCCGGGCGAGTCGTGCTGCACATACAGAGTCAGCGAGCCGTCGGCGTTGAACTTCAGGCTTTTGCTGTTTTTTGTGCCCAGGGAATAACGGTCAAGGGCGTTGGGGGCGAAGAAGTGCTGAGGGTCGTACATGGTCAGCGACCAGAAGCCGTCCGCCGGCGGTGTCTGGCCTTTGGGAAAGGTCAGGGTGTATCGATGATCGCCCTGCAGACGCTGGCCTTTGTCGTCCACTTCAAGGAAGAAGTAGCGGGTTTCTTCGGGTTGATTGGTGTACATGTTCGACTTGGCGGTGGCCATGCGCGTGAGGTAGTCATTGCCCCAGCGCGCCACGTTGGTCGGCGAGTTCCAGCCATTGGGCAGCCGTGAGCCATTGGTCTGGAACGAGAACAGCGGCGATACCACCTTTTCTTCAGTGTCGATGGCGGCCTTGACGATGGCGGCCTTGACCGCCGGGTCCTTGGCGGCGGCATCGAGCAGCGCCTTCATCATCGCGTAGCGGCTTTCTTCCCCGGCAAGCGGTGGCACCTTGGCGAGCACTTCAGGCAGCTGATCGAAGAAAGTCTCGGGGTTCACCCAGCGCACTTCCGCAGAAGTCTTTTGCGGCGCAGGGAAATGCGGTGTGGCCTTCCAGTCCTTGGTGACCGTCTTGCCGGTGTACCGGCTCAGCGGATAAACCACCACCTGGTTGAGGACCGACTGAATGGCCTGGCGGTCTTCGGCACTGTCGTCCAGAAAGACACGCGGGCCAACGGCGACCAGTTCGGTAGGCGACTGGATGACCTGGGTGATGCCCTCGGGCACGCTGCCCTTCCAGTTCGGCCCGACCACCAGATAGTTGCCGGGTCGGGTGCCATACTGTTTGCCCAGTCTGGAGAACTCTTCACTGCGGGCATCATAAAGCGCATACACCCAGTAACGATCAGCGAAGTCCGGCACCTGCAAGACCATTGGATCGTCGTCGGTGGCGCCATAACCAAAGCCATACACCACGTCCTGGTTGGGGTGCGCGATCCAGCGTTGCTCCGGCGTGATGTAGTCGGTGAGCATGCTGATATAGCCGGTCGGCGCCGCCGGCAGAATGCCGCCCACTAATCCCGGTTCCGGAGCCCGGGAGAAGGACGTGCGGCGGTTGAAGGCGTTGACGATCGGCCAACCCCACAGGTAGGCGTCCTGGGCGATGACTGTGGCGCTGGCAGGTGTGATGACAGTGCCGGTCGGGACACCCGGGATCGCGGCGGCTGGTTTGCCGACGCCAGCCTGGGCGCCGCCTGCCAGCACAACGACCATGGCAAGGGCCAGCAAGGAGTAGCTGAAGGTGTTCTTCATTGGATTAACGCTCCTTTGGATGAAAAAAACCCGGCTCAACAATGAGCCAGGTATCTCGGCAATGACTCCGACAAGCGTCGATTCACTTTCAAACCTGTGTAGGAGCGAGCGCTCCGGGCGGCGTTCCGACGATGGTGGACCAGACAACGCGGGCATTCAGGTACCCGCGCGTTATCGTTGACGTCTCTCGCGAGCGTGCTCGCTCCTACAGGGGATCAGATTCGGCTGCCTGTTTTGCGGGGCAGCAGCCAGGCAGCCAGTGCTGGCAACAACAGGATGGCGCCGAGCATGTTCACCAGGAACATGAAGGCCAGCAGGATGCCCATGTCGGCCTGGAACTTGAGGTTGGAGAAGGCCCAGGTGGCGATCGACAGGGTCATGGTCACGGCGGTGAATACCGACGCCGTGCCGCGCTGCTTGAGGGCTTCGACAAACGCATCGCGCAGGTTCATACCGCCCTCATGCATCTCATGCTTGATGCGTTCGAACAGATAAATCCCGTAGTCCACGCCAACCCCCACGCCGAGCGCCACCACCGGCAAGGTGTTGACCTTGACGCCGATGCCCAGCAGCGCCATCAGCGCGTTGCACAACACCGTGACCAGCGCCAGCGGGATGATCACGCAGAGGGTGATGCGCCAGGAGCGGAACATCCACAGGCACAGCAACGTCACCGAGGCAAACAGCGCGCTGTTCACTAGCCGGTCGCCAGCGTGCACCACTTCATTGGTGGCCGCCATGACCCCGACGTTGCCCGACGCCAGCTCAAAGGTGACTTGTTCGTTGTCATAGGCCGCCTTGAAAGCCTTGATCCGGTTCATCAGGCCACTGATGGTCTCAGCCTGGTGGTCCTTGGTATAGATGGACACCGGGATCGCATTGCACGCGCTGTTCATGTACTCGGTGCCGACCCGGGTCGCGAAGCCGACGCCCTGGGCGATCTGCGCGGTGGGTTCGGGCAACACGCGCCACTTCAGATCGGTTTCGGCATAGGCCTGGGTGATGTTGCCGACAAAACTGGCGAGACTGCGGACCGAAGACACGCCGTCGTCCTGGCGCAAATACAGCTCCAGCTCGCTGATCGGGTCGAGCACCTCGCGTTTGACGCAGGGGGTTTCATCGCCCTGGGCTTTGACGATCACCTGCAGCAAGTCGACGCCGATGGCGAAGTCCCGGGTAATGACCGCCACGTCCTGGTTGTAGCGCGAATCCGCACGCAATTCGGGTACCCCGGCGCCGATGTCGCCGACATGCAGGTGCCGCGCTTCGAACAAGCCCCAACCCAGCAACACCGCTGCACACAATAATGCCCAGGCGGCGCCGCGACGGGTCGCCAGCACACCCAGGCGCTCCCACAGCCCGGCGCCGAGTGTTTCCTTGCCCCGCAGTTTCTGCGCGTCCGCCGCGGACAGGCGCATGAAGGACAGCAGAATCGGCAACAGCATCTTGTTGGTGACGATCATCACCGACACACCCAGGGTCGCGGTGATCGCCAGTTCGCGCACCATCTCGATGTCGACCAGGGCGATGACGATAAAGCCCAGGGCGTTGGCCAGCAACGCCACGGCGCCGGGCACGAAGAGTTTCTGGAAGCAGTTGCGCGAGGCGGTGACGCCGTCGGCGCCGTTCAGGGTCTCCAGTTTCCAGGCGTTGGTCATCTGCACCGCGTGGGACACGCCGATGGAGAAGATCAGGAACGGCACGAGGATCGACATCGGGTCGAGGGTTAGCTTCAGCAACGGCAGCAGCCCAAGCAGCCAGACCACCGGCACCATGGCGCAAATCAGTGCCCAGCCGGTCAACATCAGGGAGCCGCAATACCAGTACAACAGCAGCGCACTGATGACGAAGGCGATGATGAAGAACACCAGCACACCGGACGCGCCCTCGGCGATGTCGCCGATGGATTTGGCGAAGCCGATGATGTGGATGCTGATATCGGGGTTCTGGTTGTCCTGGCGAATCTTCTCCAGGGTGTTCGCGACTTGCTGCAGGTCCAGACGCTTGCCGGTGACCGGATCGGTCTCCTGCAGGTTGGCCACGACCATGGCCGAACTCAGGTCATTGGAGACAATGCGCCCGACCCAGTCAGACTTGAGCGTGCGTTCACGGGCCTGGGCGACCTGCTGCGGAGTGCCGGCGTAACTGGAATCTACCAGGTTGCCACCGGTAAAACCGTCTTCGACCACCTCGGTGTAGCGTACGTTGGAGGTGAACAGCGAGGTCACAGAACTGCGCTCCACGCCGTTGATGAAGAACACTTCATCGGACACTTTGCGCAGGACCGCCATGGCCTCGGGGGTAAAGATTTCGCCCTTGTTGCTCTTCACCGCCACCAGCACCTTGTTGGCGCCACCGAAATCCTTCTGGTAGTCGAGGAAGGTTTTCATGTACTCGTGGTGCAGCGGGATCATCTTGAAGAAACCGGCTTCGACCTTGAGGTGCGTGGCGCTGTAGCCCAGCGCCATGGTGATCAATATAAACAGCGCCAACAGCGCTTTACGCTGGTGGAAGATCCAGTAGGAGACTTTGCCGACCATGCCCTGGGCGAAATCCTTGCGTGCCAGTCCATCGGCATTCGTCACGTATTTTTCCTGAATGCTCATGGCTTACTCCTGACGCTCGGTCACGTTCGTACCGAGCGGCGTGACACCCCGGTCGCCGACCGTAAGCAATTGGCCGTCGGCCAATTGCAGCGCCTTGGCCAGGCTGGTGTGGGTGGATGGCTGGGGCTTGAAACTGCGCCCCTGATCGTCGCTGGCCAACAGCAGGCCGCTGTTGCCGAATGCCAGGACGCGTCCGGATTTGAGCTGCACCGCGCCGTTGAAGGCGAAGGTGGTGGCGGTGTCACGCTTGGTCCAGGTCTGTCCGTCGTTGCTGGACAGCCACAGGTTGCCGCGCATGCCGTAGACCAGCAGGTCGCCGTTTTTTAATTGCAGGGCACCGAACAGGCTGCCGGCGTAAGGGCTGTGCATGGCCTGCCAGGTCTCGCCGTGGTCGCGGGAACGGGCCAGCGTGCCGCTCTCGCCCACCATCAGGCAATCGCCGCCCGCCAGCACAGTGACCTGGGAAATGTGCCTGTCGAAATCGTTATCCAGCACCGGTAGGCGCTCCCAGCTGACACCGTTGTCCTTCGACAACAGATAGAGACCGAACGCGCCCCAGGCGGCCATGCGCCCTTCCCCCAGCGCCGCGACGCCGAGCAACGAGTCACCGTTGGCCTCGGTCTCGACTGACGTCCAGTGGCTGCCGCCATCCTCGGTGCGTATCAACGTGCCGCCATGGCCGACGGCGACGCCGATATCGGCACTGGCAAACGCCACGCCGGAGAGGGTTCGCGTGGTGTCCGAGCGCACCGAGCGCCATTCCCGCGAGCGCTCATCGGCAATCATCACCACCCCGCGCTCGCCGACGGCGACCAGATGCTCGCCGCTGTCGGCGATGTTGAGCAGGAACACGTGATTGGCACTGATCTGATAGTCGAGTTTGGGCGGTTCGGCGCGCAGTGAAGTGGCGAGCAGGCACAGGCCGACGCCCGCCAGCAGTTCCAGGTGGCGTAAGGACATAAAAGTATTCCGGTGTGCCTGCGAACCGCCAGAGGGCGGTTCGCAGCGGGGTTCAAGAAAAACGCGGTTCGATCACTTGCCCATGCGACGCAATGCATCGGGCTGGAAGTCGACGAAGCGCCCTTTTATCCCGAACTTCCACGGTTGCTGCTCTTCGTTGGCCAGACCGGCGAGGTAATAACCACCGTTACTCAGGTCATGCCAGATGTTGGCGCGGTACCAGGGCACTTGCGCGTCGTAATACTGGATCAGCGGATGCACGCCCACGCGCCACAAGGTGCCACGGGTGTCGTAGGCATCGCTGGCCAGCACGGTCCAGGAATCCTCGTCGAGGTACATCACGCGCTTGCCGTAGACATGCTTGGCGTCCGGGCGCAGCGTCCCTTCCACCACCCAGACGCGGTGCAGCTCATAGCGCATCAGGTCCGTATTGGGGGTATTGGCTGTAAGGATGTCCTTGTACTTGACCTGCTTGGAACCGAGTTTGTAGTCGTTGTAGGGCACATACATTTCGCGCTTGCCCAGCAGTTTCCAGTCGTAGCGGTCCGGCGCGCCGTTGTAGCCGTCGAAGTCATCGGTCACCCGCAGGCCTTCGGTGCCGTCGTTGACGTTGTCATAGGCGAGGTCCGGGGCACGGCGCACGCGGCGCTGACCGACGTTGTAGATCCAGGCCGAACGCACTTCCTTGACCTGGTCGATCGGCTCCTGCACCAGTTGCACAGTGCCGGCCAGGGTGGCCGGGGAGATAAAGCGCGCCGAGTAGTTGAGCAGGCGGTTGTCCGACTGTTTGTCCATGTTGGTGTCGAAGACGCGGTTTTCCTCGATGCGCAAGGCGTAATAGTCACCCCCGCCGCGCACCGGGAAGGAGGCATAGGTGCGCTGCAAGCCACCGCCGAGGTAGCGCACGTTATGGTTCCAGATCGCTTCCAGGCCATTTTTCGGAATCGGGAAAGGCGTGGTCGAGCCGTTCAGATTGCTCACGCCGAAGCCATTGAGTTCGGCGTGCAGCGCTTCCTGCCGGACCTTGTCGGCGACCGCTGCCGGCACCATGGCGGTACGATGGGTCGGGTAGACGGGAATCGAATAGCTCGGGTACTTGGCCAGCAACGCCTGCATGCCCGGGGTGATCTTGTCCTTGTACTGCGCCATGTTCGCGGCCGTGATGGTGAACAGCGGTTTCTCGCTGGCGAACGGGTCGACATAGCCCTGCTCCGGGCTCCAGCCGGCCGGTGGTTGTGCCAGGCCGCCGGTGTACGCGGGAATGGAACCGTCGGCATTGCCGGCCATCTCGCCACCCAGCGGCGTCAGGTCCTTGCCCAGGCGGGCGGCTTGATCGGCAGTGATCTGGGCATGTGCCGGGCTGCTCAGGGCGAGCAGCAAGGCAGACGCCATGCCGCCCAGGCGCGCGGCATGAAGAATCGTGTTCATCGGACTTACCTCTTATTGTTCTGTCAGAAGCTGTAGCTGTAATTGGCGGAGTAGAAATCGCGGTCGTGCAGCGGGTCGTATTCGGCGCTGTTGTCAAAACTCACGTAGCTGAAATCGAGCTTGTGCTGCTTGTTGTAATCGAAGGTGATGCCCAGGGCGCTGGTGATCCGGCCTTCGTTGAACTGGCCGTCCATCGAGACCCCGTCGACGTCCTGACCGACGAAGGCGTAAGGCGATGCCGTGACGCTGGTGCCGAGGAAGTTGTTGTAATCGAGCTGGCCACGCAGGCGATAACCCCAGGCGAAGTCGGTGACATACCCATCGTTCTTGCAGCCGGCCGGACTGGAGTTGACCAGGCTAGGCACCGGGCTGGTACAGGTGTTGCCACCGGCGGGAATGGTCGGTGACGAACCCAGGCCGTAGATGAAGCCACGACCGTAGCGGCGGTCATCGTCATCCTGGGGAATGTTGTTCCACTGGAAGCCGACTTCAGCGACCACCGTCAGGTTCTCGGCCTTGAGCACGTTGGGGAACACGTTCACGCCATTGACCTGGAACTGGGTTTTTTCATAACGATCCCAGCCTGCGGTAAACGACTGGCTTTGCACTTTGACCAACTGCAGCAGGTCGGCCGCCGGGCCGACACCGGCCAGGGCGCCGTTGAGCAAATCGCCGCCATTGATCTGCGCCGGCTGGTTAGGCGAGTAGCTCAGTTCCGAGCCGATCGACCATCCGCCCAGGGTGGTGGTGAAGCTCAGGCCATACAGGCGAATGTCTTCCGGGTACTCCCAGCTGGGCCCGACGAACTGGCCTTGAGCGTTGCGTGCCACCGCTCCCGGTGTCCCGGCGTTGGGAAACTCCGTCAGCGCTGCGCTACCGGTGCTGCGCAAGCCCAGGTACGGCGTGCGCGAGTGATAGTTGAGGTAGTACAGGCCCAACTCGCCGTCGAGGGCATCCAGCGGGAAGCGGAATGCCACGCCCCACTGGCCGCTGTCGTGGGGCTCCTTGCCCTTGATCTCCGGCAGGTAGGCGCCGGCGGCAATCTTGGTCGGCGACGACGGATTGGTGCCGCCGAGGAAGGTGCCCAGCTGGCAATCGCCAAAGTCCTGGCCAATGGCGCTCTCGGTGACAGACCAATAATGTCCGCAACCTTCGATGGCGGTGGCTTCGTACTTGAGCTGGTAGAACGCCTCCATGGAAATCCCGGCCGGCAGGCCGATGTTCATGTAGCCCATCCACACGGGGATCAGGGCTTCCTTGAGTTCCGTTCCGGGCCGGCGCAAGGCCGGTACGTCCAGCGGGTTGATCTGGTTGATGCCCTGGATGTAAGCGCTCTCGCCCCAGTTCACCACCTGGCGGCCGAGGCGCACCTGGACCGGCGTCTCATCGAAGTAGTAGGTGTTGTAGGCGTAGGCATCGAGCAGGTAGACCCCACTGAACTTCTGCAGGTCGGCATAGCCGTCGTCGTTCAGCGGCTTCTTGCGATAGCCGTTGGAGGCACTACCGAAATTGACGTCTTCATCCTTCAGCGCCTCGTCATACCAGCCCTTGACCCGGACCAGCCCGCCCATGTCGCCATTGCGCAGTGACAGGTCGGTGACGAACTTGGCGATGGTCGAGACGCGATCGCCCTTGTCGTAGTTGAGGTTGCCGGCATCTACCGACCCGCCGTTGCCGCCGGACTTACCGAGCACGGCACCGTTGGCCGCGCTGTAGAGATCGTGGTCCTGATCCTCGGCACGCCATTGCGAACCCACCGACAGCGTGGTGTTCCACTCCCCTTCCCAGCCGTTTTCCAGCTGGAATGGCAGTGCTTGCGCCGCGCCCGCAGACGCCAGGGAAATGGCCACGGCCAGGGGTTTGACCAGGGTATGAACGTTGTAATTCCTGTTGTGCATGCAGATCTCCGCCATCGCCCTTACCGTGCGGAGTCAGTCTTGACCCCTTGGCTGAGCGTTCTTGTTTGTTTGCGCAAGCATGCAGAGGGGGGCTGGAAATACCTTTGTCATTTCACGTCAGATGTTTGTCATTTGCCGTCACCGGTCGAATTGAACTGTTCGTCCGTGGAAAATGCAGGGACGATGGCACTGCCCGACTCAAGGGATCGAACACGACCCGCAAAGGCGCCCGTTTCATAGAACAAGAGCCAAAAGCCCCGACCATGACTGCCTTGATCAGAACCACCTCGCTGACCGGGTTCCCCGAGCTTGTACGGGACCTGGGTGGCAACCCCGAGGACCTGCTGCGCCAAATGCAGATCGAACCCAGGCTGCTCGACAATGGCTCGGCGGTGATTCCGTACCGGGCGATGATCAACCTGCTCGAACTGAGTGCCGAACAGTTGCAATGCATTGACTTCGGCCTGCGCCTGGCCGAGCGACAAAGCATCACCATCCTCGGTCCGCTGGCGGTGATCGCGCAAAATGCGCGCAACCTCGGCGAAGCGCTGTCGGAGGTCACCCGCTACCTGCACACCTATAGCCCTGGCGTGCAGGTGAGCCTGGACACCGAGATCGACGCCGCGCATCCGTACCTGATTTATGAGTTGCGTCTGCGCCCTGCCCCTCGCCAACGCCAGATCATTGAGCTGACGCTGGGGGTCATGTTCAAAACCTTGCAGATGCTCTACGGGCCGGGATTCCGTCCGCATTCGGTGCTGTCGCGCACCGAAGCACGATTGCCGCAGAGCCGTTACCAGCGCTTCTTCGGTGCCCGCACTTACTTCGGCCAGGCGCACAACGCCCTGGTGCTGATGCCGGAGTGCTTGAGCAAGCTTATCGACCAGCACAACATTCAGTTGCACGACACCATGATGGATTACGTCAGCAGCATGGACGTCGCCAACCCACTGGACATCGGCAGCCAGGTCGAAGCCTCGATCCGCCGTCTGTTGCCCACCCAGCGCTGCGCCCTGCCGCTGATCGCCGAACAACTTGGCCTACGTGAGCGCTCGCTGCAAAGGCGTCTGGCCGAAAGCGAGCTGGTGTTCGAAGACATGGTCGAGCTGGCGCGCCGGGAGTTGGCCGAGCTGTATCTGGCCGAGGCGAACATGCCCATGGCCCAGATTGCCGGCCTGCTGGGCTATGCCGAGCAGAGTTCGTTCAATCGCGCCTGCAAGCGCTGGTACGGTGTGCCGCCGAGGGTACGCCGTACCCAATTGCGCGCCGACCCGCAGGCCGGCACGCAGCTCAGGGCGACAAAGACTCAGTCGTAGGTGATGATGATTTTCGCATGCTCATCGGGCTGGGTCAGGTCGGTGAAGGCGCCGGCCACCTGGTCCAGCGACACGCGACCGGTGATCATCGGCGCGCCGTCGAGCTTGCCGTCGGCCAGGGCATGCAGGGTGTGGGCGAACTCTTCACCGGTGTAGCCAAAGGAAAAATGCACGTTCATTTCCTTGCTGATGCCCATCAGCGGCTCGATCCAGTCGCTCTCCATGCACACCCCGACCACAATCAGGCGCGAGCGCGGCGGCGCATTCTGCAGCACCTGCTGAATCAACCCCGGAATGCCCACGCATTCGAAGACTACACACGGCCTTGGCTGCGGGCCGAGACCCAGCAGCGCCATCGGGCCGTTGATGTCGTAGCCTTCGGGTGCCGCCACTTGCAGCCAGGACTGGTAAGGCGATTGCTCGGCTGGATTGACTACCACATCGGCGCCCATTTTCTCCGCCAGGGCACGACGCCCGGCAGAAAAATCCGACGCCACCACCGGGCCTATGCCGCGGGATTTCAACACCGCGATCAAGGCCAGGCCAATGGGTCCGCAACCGATGACCACCGGCACTTCATTGCCCTCCAGGCGGGCACGGTTCACCGCGTGGGCGGCCACGGTCAAGGGCTCGGTCAGCGCCGCAACGTCCGCGGGCAGATCCCCTGGCACCGGCATCAACATCTGTTCGGCCAGCACCATCTGCTCGCCGTAACCACCCGGATAACGATTGGAAAAACCGATGTGGTGGAAATGCTGCGGCGTGATCAAGAACGGCAGCGAACACACCCGCGTCCCCACCTTGAGTGTCTTGTCGCTGCCCGGGCCGTGATCGAGGATCTCTGCACAGTACTCGTGGCCAAACACAACGTCTTGCCGGTCATCGAAGTCAATCGGGATGTGGCCGCGCTTGAAGTTGGCCAATACATGCTCGCAGTGATGGAACATGTGCAGGTCCGAGCCACAGATCCCGCAGGCGAGCGTCTTGACCAGCACCTCGCCCCGCCCCGGCGTGGGCGCAGCGATGGAGTCGACCACCAGTTGCTTGTCGCGCATGACAACAGCTTTCATGAAAAATCTCCCCGTCAGGTTCGGACGCCGGGACCCGGCGACCCGCTCGCATCAGCTCAATTGACCGACTTCGCGAAGCCACGTCTCGGAGCGCCGCAAGCCCTCCTCCAGGTTCACCTTCGGCGAATAGCCGAGCAGACGCCGGGCCTTGTCGATCGAAATGCCGCCGGTGCGCGAAAACATGTACATGGTGTCGGGCGTCACCTCGTCGTTACGGCACAACAGCCGATTGACGTTCCAGATCGCCCACGTCAGCGTCACTGCCAGCCCCAGCGGCAGGCTGCGCGGTGCACCGCTGCGTCCGGCCCAGTGCCAGTGATGGCTGAAAAACTCGCGACAGCTGACCGACTCACTCGCGCTGACGTGGAAAATCTGCCCGATCGCCTGCGGCAATCCGGCCGCCAGCATCACGCCGTCAAGCAGGTCTTCGATGTACACCGGCGTCCAGCGACCCTCGCCGCCATTGGGCAGGATCAGCGCGCCGGCCTTGGCCATCTTCAGCGGCTCGCTGAGCCAGGCGCGGGAGCCCGGGCCGTAGACGTCGCCCGGACGGACGATGGTGCAGTCGATTTCACCCGCTGCATGAGCCGCCAGCACCACGTGCTCACTCGCGCCCTTGGCAACGCCGTAGCGATAGTGATCACCGATGACCACGTCAGTGCGCTCGTCCGCCTGCTCGGGATACTCCCAGCCGAGGGCTGCGATGGAGGAAAACTGCACGAAGCGCCGGGCACCGCCCTGGATCGCCACGTCCAGGCAATTGCGCACACCGCGAACGGACACCTCGCGGTACTGCTTCCAGGGTGCCGCCAGGGACACCACGGCCGCGGTGTTGATGAACAGCTCGCAGCCGTGGGCATGGCCGGCCCATTCCTGCGGGCGGGTCAGATCGCCGGCGACTACGCCGTTGGCCGCATCGGCCCGCAGGTCCATGCCGCGAACCTCGACCCCCAGCGCACGATAACGACGGGCCAGGGCCTGGCCGATAAAACCGCTAGCACCTGTAATGAACACCGAACGCGGCACGTCAGGCGTCTGCCCTTCGATGCCGGTTGGCATGGCAGGATGGCTCATTGAGCACTCTCCAAAAATTGACCGGATTGACGGACGCCGTGGCGCCCGCCGCGAGTACTCAGCCGACGGTGTAACCGGCGTTGCCGGGACGGATGTACCTGGCAGGCTCCAGGCCGCGTTCCTTCACCAGGCGATCGATGATTTGCATGATGTCCGTGGCGTCCATGACGTTCACGAAGTTGCCGTCCTGGTCGAAGTTGATGTTGGCGCCATAGACCACCATGAAGGTGTCGGTGGGCTCGGTGTTGTCTTCGGGAACCATGAAGGTATGGATCGAGCCGCCCGGCTCATAGAGGTAGCAGCCCGCTGTCTGCGGCTGTTCCGGGTACTCGACGTAGTGCCACCGGCCCGACATCGTGAACAGATGGACCGGGCCGGTGTGGTAATGGCAAGGCAGGCGCACACCGGGCTGGAAGATCACCCGCAACGTCCAGATGCCCAGGTTCGGGTCCAGGTAGAGCGGCTGCACATCGACGCCGGGGAAATAAGGTGCCATGGCATCTTTGTAGATCGGCATCTCGTTGGTATTGAGGGTCAGCAGTTCCTTGTGATCGAAGAACGGTACGGGCATTGGCATTATTGTTTTCCTTTGGCAGGCAATGACGGGTAACGGTTATTACGTCGTTGCCATACTGCTGTTGTTGCTTGCCAAAGAATTGTCATTTGCTGTCAGGGGTTTGGCATTTGGCGACAGGGGAGTGGATGCTGAAAGCGTTTTCGCAATATCTGTTATCTGCCGGATGGCGGCTGTACTGCGGAGCTGGCCATCCCGTCGGGAGCCTTTTCGGATCGAGCGCAGCTCGGCGGGAAGAAGGCTATGAATTCAACTTCAGCGCAGTGATAGTTAGCCCCCCCCTTCGTAACCGAGAGCAATCGACCAAATGCAGACTTTCAACGCTGGCACGCGGTTATGATCCGGGATTACCAGGCGCCCTTGGACCCACGCTTATGCCAGCCTCGCCAATCCGCCTCACACCCGCGCCACTGCTCGCACCAGGAGAGACGGTGGTCTTGTTCGACGGTGTCTGCAAGCTGTGCAATGGCTGGGTGAGGTTCGTGATTCGCCATGATCGCCAGCGGCGCGTGCGCTTGGCGGCGGTTCAGTCACCTGAGGGGCAGGCCCTGCTCGCGTGGGCAGGTTTGCCCGTGGATCAATTCGACAGCATGGCGGTGATCCGCGACCGACACTACTGGGTGCGCTCGCAAGCTTTTTTCGAAATCTTTGCCCAGTTGCCCGCACTCTGGCGCCCCGTGAACCTGTTGCGCATCTTTCCTCGCAAACTTCTGGATTGGGCGTACGACCGCATTGCCCTCAATCGTTATCGGCTCTTCGGGAAATACGACACATGCCTGTTGCCGGACCCTGATCATGAACAGCGCTTTTTGAAAGCGCCCCTATGAACGCCTTCAGGTGACGTGACGGCCTGGATCAATACTCGGGTTGAAGCTATACCGAAAGGGTTCAGAGTGGGGATGGACCACACGCTCGATTAGCGACTGAGGAGAACTTCGCGGTGTCGAATCAGCTGGTCATACGCAACATGACCCGACCCGAGCTGGATGAGCTCGTCGAATGGGCTGCCCGTGAGGGTTGGAATCCCGGCTTTCACGATGCCGAGCTGTTCTGGGCGACGGACCCTGCCGCCTTTATCGCGGCGACCCGGGGCGGCGAATTGATCGGCGGCGGTGCCATCACCTCCTACAATGGCGAATTCGGCTTCATGGGTTTTTTCATTGTTCGGCCTGAGTATCGCGGTCAAGGTTTGGGCAATACCCTCTGGCACGCACGCCGCGAGCGACTCCTCGCCCGCCTGCGCCCAGGCGCGAGCATCGGCATGGACGGCGTCTTTGCGATGCAGGACTACTACGCCAAAGGTGGTTTCGTGTTCTCCCATCGCAACATGCGTTTTCGTGCCACGACCACCGAACGCCCGACGACCTCGCAGGCAGGCGACCAGGACATCGTCCCGTTGGCCACCTTCCCGTTCGATCAGGTTGTCGATTACGACCGCACCTGCTTCCCCGCCCCGCGCGCAACCTTCCTGAGCGGGTGGATAGCCCAAGCCGATGCGCTCGCCCTGGGTTGCCAGCGCGAGGGCAAGCTAAGCGGCTATGGCGTAGTAAGGCGCTGCCGGGAAGGCTACAAGATCGGCCCCTTGTTCGCCGATGACGCCCTGGCAGCCAATGCCCTCTATACGCGCCTGGCGGAATTTGCGCAGGGTGGTCCGCTGTTTCTCGATGCCCCGCAGAATAACCCCGCCGCGATGGCGCTCGTGCAGCAACAGGGCATGGCCGAGGTTTTCGGCTGCGCACGCATGTACCTCGGCCCTCCTCCGGCGATCGCACACGAGCGTGTGTTCGGCGTCACGACCTTCGAGCTGGGCTGATGTCCGCGCGCGACCTGGTCGGCTATGGCGGCTGCCCACCCCACCCGCAATGGCCCGGTGAGGCGCGCATCGCGGTCCAGTTCGTACTCAACATCGAAGAAGGCGCGGAGTCATGCATCCTCAATGGCGATGCACAATCTGAGGCCTGGCTTCACGAGCTACCGGGCCGCCCGCCACGTGTGGGGGAACCGGACTTGAGCGTCGAGGGCATGTACGAATACGGATCACGTGCAGGTGTGTGGCGCATTCTGGAGCTGTTCAACGCCCGGGGCCTGCCGCTGACCGCCTTCGCCGTCGGCCGGGCACTGGAACTCACCCCGGCGATTGGCCATGCGCTCTGCGCTGCCGGGCATGAGATTGCCGGGCATGGCTACCGTTGGCTGGACTATCGCGACACGCCTGAAGACCAGGAGCGGCGCCATATCCGCATCACCCTCGACGTGATCGAGCAGATCTGCGGTAAACGCCCCGTAGGTTGGTACACAGGAAGGGTCAGCCAGAACACCCGCCGCCTGTTGCGTGAGGAAGGCGGGTTTCTCTATAGCTCGGACGCCTACAACGATGATCTGCCCTATTGGCTCCCAGGCTCGCCCGCCCACCTGGTGATCCCTTACACACTGGTCAACAACGACGCCCGCTATCTGCTGCCCAATGGTTTCGCCTGCGGTGAGGACTTCTTCCAGCTTCTCAAGGATGCTTTCGACCTGCTGTGGCAGGAGGGCGCGCAACACCCGAAGATGATGAGCGTCGGCCTGCATGGGCGGATCAGTGGCCATCCTGGTCGTGCGATGGCGCTGGCGCGCTTTCTCGATTACGTACAAGGCCACGACGCTGTGTGGATCTGCCGGCGCGAAGAGATTGCCAGGCACTGGATAGCCCGATTCCCAGCCTGAGTGTCTTTCCCGCCAACAACAAACCGCAAAGAACGCTTCCAGTGTTCGGCGAATACTTCACGCTTGATATCAGATGAGTGGTCTCCCGATATACAGCGCGCGACGGGTGATGCGACTAACTTTGTAGATCCGCATTACCCATCTTGCACACTGTAGTGGTGACCCCCTATGGAAAAGATCGCCCGAATATTGATCGAGTCTTCTGTAACCCGCATCGCCGGGGCGGGACTTGCACTGTTCATCGGTTTTGGCGCGTCGGCAGGGGCGCAAGCCGATGAGGCCTATGCCAAGAGTTTGATCAAGAACATGTCTGACTATATGTCAGCGCAAAAAAGCATATCGTTCAACTACGACACCATTCTTGAAGTGGTCACTAAAGATCAGCAACGGCTCTCACTGGCAGGTTCCGGCACTGTCGTTATCAATCGACCCGACAAGTTGCGCAGTACGCGTTCCAGCGGTTTTACAGATATCGCGATGTTATTTGATGGCAAGACGCTGACCTTGTTGGGAAAAGGCAAGAATATTTACTCGCAGGTCGAAGTCCCGGGCACGCTTGACCATCTCCTCGATGTGCTAAGGGATAAATACAACAGGCCGCTTCCCGGCGCGGACCTGTTCATGTCCAACCCTGAAGAACAACTGATGGCCGGCGTCAACGACATCAAGGATCTGGGCAGTGGTGTTATCGGTGGCGTGGAATGTGATCACCTGGCCTTCAGGAAGAAAGAGGTGGATTGGCAGATCTGGATTGCCCAGGGCGACCGGCCCTATCCTTGCCGATATTCCATTACTTCCAAACTGATTGCCGGAGGCCCTCAATACAGCATCCAGCTAAGCGACTGGAAAAGCGGCGATACCGTTGCAGCTGATGACTTTGCTTTTAAAAACCCGACGGATGCGAAAAAAATCGAGCTCAAAGACCTGCCCAACGCCGAGGACTTGCCGAGCAATTTTGTGCGAGGAAAAACCAAATGAACCTCTTGATGAAATCGGCTGGACTGCTCCTGGGGGGATTCGTCCTGATGTGCGCACTTGAGGTGGGAGAGACCTTGTCGATCCCCGGTGTACACAGTTTCATTCCTCAAGCCGAGGCGGTGGTCGGGCGCCCTCTCACCCCCGTAAGCGTTGCCGGAGTAGCGAGACGCACTGCACGACGCAATTAACGGTCCGGAATGGGCTTTTTTCGAGGGGAAAATGGGCGTTCCTTGACTTGGTTTTTTACCCCGGCCAGGGTTTTTTTGATGGCTGACCGGCTTAAAACCCCCGATTTTCCCCATGGAATATGGAAAAAAAGACGAAAAAAACGCAATGGCTTTCATCGGCCTCCCGACTCGCCGAAAGCCAGTCATGGTGCTGGCTGCGCCCTTCAGTGATGGCGATATGCGACCAATCAGGGCACTGCCGTTGGTCAGCAAAGTTGATCAAAAAATGAACTGGTACGGATTTTTTCGTTCAGAATACGCAACAGGTGACACGGGCTGCGAGCCTCACCTGACCCCCAGAAGCGGAAGTTAAACCTCATATAGGCGCCAAGTGCGAATGAGGTTTTTGTTACCTGAAAATGGAACTGGTCGAATGATTAAAAGATCATTCGAGAAACTCGCTTTTTTCTTCGCAGCGTAATGCCGCAAGATTAAATAATAGAAATTGCTGGATCCTGACTGCGGTCAGCAACGGAAAAATCCAACTAGCCGTGCTGAAGTCAAGTTGATCCACTATTAGTACAAAGAGGTCGTCATGGAGCTTGGTATACTGTCTGCGCCAGCCGCGGAATATGTGCGTTTGGGCGTTGTATATTTCCATCTTATCGCCTGCTGTGTCGCAATCGGACTGGTGTTGACCAGTGACATTGCAATGGTCAAGCAACTCCTTAAAGGGGATGTGTCGGGTCACCATGATGACGCGCACATGGAAAGTCTTCAAAAAACTGTATCGCTTGCACTGGTAGCGCTCTGGATTACCGGCATTGGTATTATCGGAATCGATTATGCCGGCAAGGGAATGGAGTATTTCCTCAATCCAAAGTTACAAGCCAAGATCGGCATCGTTGTACTGCTGACCTTTAATGGCTTCCTGTTGCACAGCGCTGTATTGCCGGCGCTGAAAAAAGCCGGTTCGTTACTCAAACTTTCCTTCAACCTGCGCATGCTCGCGCTGTTCTCCGGCGCCCTCTCTGGCGTGTCGTGGTTCTATGCCGCCATGCTCGGTGTCGGTCGTCCGCTGGCCTGGAAGTACTCGCTGGTCGAGTTGCTGGCCGCCTATCCGGTTCTCATCGTCGGCGGATTTGGCGCGATGGTACTGCTCACCGCCTGGGCAAAAAACAAAGACGCTGAAGGCCGTATGGAGCAACGCACCTGGGACAGCAGAAACGCTGCCCTGGCTGGCTGGTGAAGCCAAGCGCGTTCAGCTTTAGCCAATGAATTCCGTTGTTAACTGTTTACTAACTCTCACTTTCTCCCTTGAGGATACCCAAATGAAATCCATGAAAGCTCTCTTCGTAATCGCCGCTCTGACCGTGTCTTCCCTGGCGATGGCCACCGGTGGTGGTGACAAGAATTTCAATCGCATGGAGGCGTCCCGGAAAGTTTCGATGGAAGCCTTCCAGGTAGCGCAGAAACAGAAGGCTGAAGCCGCTGTAGCTCAAAGCAAGGCCAAGGCAGCCAATAGCACCAACGGCTGATCTGTGTAGCGCGTCCCGGTCGATGTTTCGGACCGCGTAACACGATGGCAAAAAGAAGTCGCAAACCCTGCAGGGTTTGCGACTTTTTTTATACGTCCTTCAAACTGCCGGGACGTTTTCTACGGGTATGCCTGCCGTTGCGTAGCGTACAGGCCTAGTTCTGTACCTCAGGCACGTCTACATCCGGGGCGTCTGGGGCATCCGCCACATCCTGCCTGGCTGCCCTGGCCTCGGCTTTGGCCGCCTCTCTTGCCGCGTTCGCATCTACTTTGGCGGCGTTCCTGGTAGCATCCGCGGCAGCCCTGGCTGTATCTCTGGCTGCATCCGCGTCTGCCTTGGCGGCATCCCTGGCCGCATCTGCGGCGGCCCGGGCTGCATCTCGGGTTGCATCCGCACCGGCTACGCCAGCAGCTTTTGCGGCGTCACGGGCAGCATCCGCATCAGCCCTGGCGGCATCTCTGGTTGCATCTGCGTCAGCTCTTGCAGCATCCCGGGCAGCATCTGCATCAGCCTTGGCAGTGTCCCTGGCTGCATTCGCATCATTTCTGGCAGCGTCCCTGGCTGCGTCTGCGGCATTGTTGTCAGCATTATTATTGCCACGTGCATTACCTTGGCCTGTGTGTCCGGCAACACCACCATTGTCAGCGTCGCCGCGCCCCGGGCCGCCATGCCCTGCGGCACCATCACCGCCATGGCCGCTGCCAGCGTTACCGCCGCCGCCATTACCACCGTGTCCACCGCCTCCGGAGCCTCCTGAGCCTCCTGAGCCTCCACTGCCGGAGCCACTGCCGCCTCCGTGACCACCACTGTTCCCGCCAGCGCCGCTGCCACCACCGTGGCCGCCTCCGCCGTCACCACCGTGACCGCCACCTCCGGAGCCACCGCCGTTACCGCCGTTACCGCCACTGCCTCCGTTACCGCCCCCACCGCCGCTGCCGCCATCTTTGGCATACGCGCTGGAGAAACTACCGATGTCATCGGGCACCAGCACAGTCGATGCAGACAGGACTGCACCTATTGCCAGGGCCAACAAACATTTTTTGAGAAGCATGATGCACCTCCGTTTGGAGTTGCGTAGTCATGTCCGTATCGAACGCAATGTCCAGTGAGTTCCCGGCCGCCCATTGGGGCGGCCAGCCAACCGGCACGGCCATTAACCTGCAGCAATAACGAGCAACTGCGCTTTCCGAACGATCCTTCAGAGCCAGTCAGCATCTACGCGTGGGAAATATTCCCACACCTATAGGTTAGTTCTGTCAGCCCGGGTGTCAACGACCGAACATCCGGACTAACGCAGGCGATGGCCCGGGCCGATGCGGTGAAACGCATCAGTGCAGGGAAACAGGCGGGTATCAGTAGGTGTGGGTGAATACCAGCCCAGCCTCGGCATCCGGGCTGGCGTCGGAAAACCCCTTGACGGCATATAACTGAAACTTCCAGTTCTGATTGAGCTTATGCGTGAGGAAGAGGGTGAGTTCCTTGATCTGGTCGCCCGTGGAAACGACCTTCTGCCGCCAGTCGTAGGACACCCCCGCCGAAGTGCGCGCAAACACGGGCATGGCCAAACCCAGGCCGGCGAATATCGGGTTGTCGAAGTCGGAACCCGACGGGTCGCCGAATTTTTTCCAGCCCAGGGTGGCGAACCCGGTCACCCGGCCGAAGGCCTTGGCGACATCGACCTGGGCGGAATAGTCGGTTTTGCCGGTGCCCAGGCACTTGTCTTCGTCGGCGGTGGGCAACTTGACCTTGCCGATCAGGTCCACGAACAGTCCGCCAATGTTGCCGTCAAGCACGGCATAGTCGGCACCGGCGACAGTGTCGCCCAAACCGCTTTCCACTTTGTCGCACCCGCCGGGCAACGGCTCACCGTCAGGGCCGACCGATGGATTGGTGATGCGCAGCCAGGGCACCGTGAGCTTGTAGGTCATGGGACCGGTTTCGTACTTACCCACCAGCGGGACGTACCAGGTTTCGGAAGTCGTGCCAGTGCCATAATCGCCCCGAGAGTAGTCGGTTCCGATCGAGGTCGAGAAGGTATCGGCCAGGGCCGGCAAGGCCAGGCTGGCAAGCCAACCGACGAGCAGGATGCGCTTGGGGTCCATGTTCACCTCGTGTCTTGCGTCATCGAAGTTCACACGCATGCTTTGTTGCGTGACTTACACAGCCTAGTGACTTATGGCAAAAGTGCATCATGCCTGCACTGTTTAACCCGACTTGCCAGAGCGGTCGACTTTTTCAACCTTCTCGACTTTCTCGACTTTCTCGACTTTTTCGACCTTTTCTGGCCGCTCAACTTTGTCGACCTTCTCAACCTTTTCTGGCCGATCAACTTTCTCGACTTTCTCCGGACGTTCGACTTTCTCTACCTTCTCTACCTTCTCTACCCTCTCCACTCTCTCGACTTTGCCGGATTGATCGACCTTCTCGATACGCTCTGACTTACCGGACTTGTCCACATCCACGCGTTCTATATTGTCGCTACCGCCATGGCTGTCATTGCCCCCGTGACGAGTATCGTCGACAACGCTGCCCTCGTTCTCGGAGCGGCCGCTCCTGTCACTGCCCGAGCTCCCCGAATGCCCCGAGTTGCCGGAGCTGTTGGAGCCGCTCGAGTTGCCCGAGTTGCCCGAACCACTCGAGTCGTCGGACGCTTGCTCGCCGCTTCGAACTCGCCCGTGCTGGTTGCTGGCTGGCGAATCGGAGCGCTCGCGGGGCAATTCAATACGCGTGGCCTGTATGTCCCGTGCGCCGCTGAACACGCCGATGACCCGCACGCGTCGATCCAGCGCCAGTTCCGAAGACTGCACACCCACAAACGTGGTGTCGCGCGCCAGCGTCACATTAAAGCCACCCACCACCAAATGGCGGTCCTGCCGGCCCTGTACCAGGCCCTCGATCACCGCATTGTGTGCCCGGCCAATGAAGGGCAGGCTCGGGTCGGGGCGACTTTGGCTGACGTCCAGCTCGCGGCCAGACCACTGGCCGCGCACCAGCATTTCCTGCGCCGGCCCTGGGTGATTGCTGAGTTTGAGTCCCTGCAGATAACCGCTGCGATCCACCGGGCCGATGGCACTGGCCTCCTTGAGGCCGGGCGCCCGATCGATGCGGCTGGCCACCACTTCACCACGGGCATCGCGCAGCCCACTGACCCGTACGGGATCACCCGGACGCAGACCGGCAGCGACTTGGGCGCCGCTGGCCAGGCGTACCGGTTGCCCCATGACACGCATAGGCAGGGAGGCTCGAGGCAAGGCCGTCAAAGGGCCTTCGTAGACGTGCAGGATCGAAATGCGCCCGGCCTCCAGACCACGGCTGGAATTAAACGCTTGCACGGCAACCACTTGGCCGACTGCCAGGCGGGTGCTGGTGGCGGCAATGCCGTTCTCGCTGACAGGAACGTTTTTGTTGAAGTGCACTTCCACGCCATTGACGCAGATCGAGGCGAATCCGGTGATGGTGCCGACAATGCCGGTGCCACCGATCCCGCCGTTGTCGTTGCTGATGCCCGTGCCACCCACGCCGCCTGCAACGGCACCGGTGCCGCCAATGCCGCCAGGGCGTTTTTTGAGCGGCGCGCCCGTACCGCCCACCCCGCCGTTGTCGGTACTGATGCCGGTACCGCCCATGCCACCAGGCGCCGCGCCCGTACCGCCGGTGCCACCCGGAGCCTGGATGACCGGTACCTCAATTGCGCCCGCGTCATTCTCGCTCACGCAGGCTGGGGCGGCTTGCAACACAGTCGCAAACCCGAGGCCCAGAGTGAGGGCAACGGCTCGAATCAGGTGCAGATTGATGGTCATGGCTTGGGAGCCGTTGGTAAGTCGGGATCGGAAGCTTCAGTGTAGAAGTACAGGCCGACCGTGATGCGCTGGCGCTGTTCAAGGCTGGGCAGATCGCGGAATTCCAGCTCGGCGGCGAGTCGATTGAAACTCAACAGGGCCTGCATCCCCTCGCTGGCAACGGCCTCGCGCAACGCCTCGACGCTCATCGGGGTCAGTGCGTCATAGTGGACGCTGCGTTCAAAAAAGGCCGGACCTTCACTGCTCAGGTTGTGTACCGCAGCGCAGGCATGATCGTGCAGGTTATGCCCCAGGTAAGCCGCTTTCTCATCGAAGCCCTTTTGCGGCACGAAGGCCTGGGCTTCGAGGTGCACGCATTCTTGTTCGTCAAGGCGCACGACCCCCAGGCGCAACCACTCGTCCAGCACCACCCGCGCCCTGATATCCGTACTGACCTTCGCCACCAGGGCGTCAAAGGAACGCTCGCCGCCGACGCTGGCCAAGCGAGGCAGCGGCAGTGGCTGGCCGGCGTCGTTGCAGAAGGGTGCGCAGGTCCAGGCATTGACCAGTTGCGCACCGAAGGTGATGTTTTCTGGAAGCGTCGAAGATGCGGGGTCGCTGGTGTTGCGCAAACGCCGTACGTCCTTGCGGTGCACGCCGGTAAGCAGGCTGATGCGACTGTCGGTGGGTGCCTTGTCGTCCAGACGGAACTCACGGTCCGCCACATCGACAAAAACCTCCTTGAGCAGATCGGCAAACACCAGATAGGTGACGCCTTTGCGCAGCATCAGGCGCACCAGCGGCCGCATGACGTGCCGCAGGGCTTTGAGGAGCGAGGTGGGCAAGGTAGACGATTGCATTCAGCGCATTCCTGGACAGTTAACCCCAGTATAGCTGCGTGGGAAATAATCCCATGAGTGCTGGCGCTTTTTTGCCGTGCCTCATACAAAACCGCTCTGCAGGGTTTTGTATGAGGTCATCAGGCCGCTTCAGGTCCGGCTGTTGTCGTCGCCGGGTTCGCCGCCAGCATGGACGCCATTGTCGTCACCCGGCTCACCGCCAGCATGGACGCCATTGTCGTCACCCGGCTCACCGCCGACATGAACGCCATGATCGTCACCTGGCTCACCGCCGACGTGAACGCCGTGATCGTCACCTGGCTCGCCACCGACGTGAACGCCATGGTCGTCACCCGGTTCTGCATGGGTACCACTGCGACCCGAGTTCGAGTTTCCAGAACTGGCATGGCCTGAATTCCCATTGCCACTGCCATGGTCGCTGCCGCTATGGCCACTGTTGCCGCCACTTCCACTGTTGCCACCGCCGCCACTGTTGCCGCCGTTGCCGCCGCTGTTACCACCGTGGCCTCCACTGCCGCTTCCGCCACCGCCGTCACCGCCGTGGCCTCCACTGCCGCTGCCGCCACCGCCGTTGCCACCGTGGCTTCCACCACCGCCACCACCGTTGCCGCCACCGCCGCCGTTACCGCCGCCACCGCCGTTGCCACCACCACCACCACCACCACCACCACCACCACCACCACCACCACCACCACCATCCTTGGCATAGGCGCTCGAGTCATGGGAAATGGAGTCTGGTACCAAAACGGTGGAAGCCGAGAGGACGCCACCGATTGCCAGCGCCAGTAAACCTTTCTTGAAAAGCAGGTAAGTGTTCATCGTGCATTCTCCTGGTGATTTACCGCGAGCAGTACCAACGCAGTTCGCGTTGCGATCCGGGAGCGGCTTGGGAGTAACCCGTCAAACTTACAGACGATCTTGAATTTTTTTTGCGTGGGATTTTTTCCCACACAATGTAAGTTAGCCCTTTTTGGCTCCGGGTCAATCCGCGCAGGAGAAAGCTGACAGACGGCTTTGTGCAAGCCACTGAACATCGATAGCCCCTTTGGGGCCTGGAAGAAGGATGGGTGGACGACAGGCGTCTGCCCCGGGTGATCACCGAGACGTGAGGGCGACGCAGGCAGCACCGCAAAGGGGCCTGCGTCCGGTTGGAGTGAACTTCATGTAACCCATAGGGGAGCGTTATGCCCGCTCCCCTGTTGAAACAAAGCTTTCAAATACTCTGTCTCGGCACCCGCGATCAGTCGTGATGTTTATTCTTGTGTTTATTCTTGTGTTTATTCTTATGCTTGTAGTCGGAATCGTGGTGGTCGTTGTCATCGGCCATATTGTTGCCGATCGCACCACCTGCTGCGCCACCCAGACCAGCGCCGATCAGGCCACCGGTGGAACCACCGACACTGCTGCCGATGACCTGACCACCCGCTGCTCCGAGACCTCCGCCAATAGCTGATTCGGTCTTCTTGCCACTCTTCGCGGTCATTGCACCGCCGGCTGCGCCACCTACGCCGGCTCCGATCGCAGCGCCAGTGCTACCTCCCACAGCCTGACCGACCACGCTGCCAAGGGCGCCGCCGACACCGCCACCGATAGCTGTGTTGGTGGCTTCGCCGGCAAGGGAGTACTGCGATACAAGCAGGCTTAATGCAACGACAGTGAATGATTTACGCATCAGACGGACCTTTAGAAGTACACAAAAGACGAAAAGTCTGTTGGTACGAGACAGTCAGGTCAACAGATATTCGAGCGGGCATTAATCTGGATCAGCCAATCGGTGAATAGCAGACCGTCTATCAATCAACTCCCCTGCCCCGGACTCGATCGCCTCTGTGGGAGCGAGCTTGCTCGCGATGGTCGTTAAAGATAACGCGTGTTTACTGACTAAACGCTGCGCTCTTGAGTCCATCGCGAGCATGCTCGCTCCTACAGAGTCCTTAACTGAACAGCATTACGCTACAGCGGGGCCCCCTTCAGCCTAGCCCTTGGGCAGCGGACTCAACGCCGCAACGGCCCTGGTTTTCCTGAAGAAAACACCGTAGACAATCGACAGCACCAGCAGGAACGGCACACCGAACACCAGGGTCATCTTGAAGGCTTCAGTGAAGTAGGTCGTGATCATCACCGCCCCCATCAGGACTAACCCCAGCAAGGTGCTGTAGGGAAACAGACGCATGCGGAACGACAGTTTGCGGTTGCCATTACGTTCGTGAAAACGACGGAAGCAGTAGTGCGTGAGGAAGATCATGAACCAGGTAAAGATCGCGCCGAACATCGAGATCGCCATCATCAGGGTGAACGAACTTTCCGGGTACAGGATGTTGAGCAACGTCGCCAGGGCGATACCCGAACTGGAGAGCAACAGTGCGTTCAACGGGATCCCGGTCTTGCTCAACACACCCATGGATTTTGGCGCATAGCCGGCACGCGACAGGCTGAACATCATGCGCGTGGTGATGTACAGCTGGCTGTTCATCGCTGACAACGCCGCAATCAGGATCACGAAATTCATCACACCGGTGGCGCCGGGAATGCCGATGGCTTGCATCACCGTGACGAACGGACTCTGGGCATGACCGGCCTGGACCCAAGGCACGATCGCCAGCATCAACGCCAGGGTCAGCAGGTAGAACACCACCAATCGCACGATGGTCCCGCGAAAGGCTTTCTTTACCGCTTGCTCTGGGTCTTTCGCCTCACCGGCAGCCACCGCGATCATCTCCACGCTCAGGTAGCTGAAGATCGACACGATCACCGCTATCCACATCCCTTGCAAACCATTGGGGAAGAAGCCGCCGTGAGCGGTGTAATTGTGCACGCCGTATTCCGGGTTGCCGGAACCGAACACCACGTACACCGCCAGGATGATGAAGCCGACGATCGCGCCGATCTTGATGGTCGAGAACCAGTACTCGAAGGTGCCGAAGGTCTTCACGCTGATGGCATTGAGCACGATCAATACGCTGGAGAACGAGACGATCCAGATCCACTCCGGCACGTTGGCAAACCAGTACTTCATGTACATCGCCACCGCCGTCACTTCCGTGCCGACCGCCAGCACAATCGCCGCCCAATAGGCATAGCGCACCAGGAACCCGGCCAGCGGGCTGACATAAAATTCGGCGTAGGCACCGAACGAACCCGAGGTCGAATGGGCCACGGTCATTTCCGCCAGGCAGCCCATCAGCAGCAAGGTGATGATTGCGCCAATCCCATAGCTGAGCAGCACGCTCGGCCCGGCATAACCGATGGCATAGGCGCTACCCATGAACAGCCCGGTGCCAATCGCACCACCAATGGCGATCATGCTCATCTGCCCCGACGTCAGCTGACGCCGCAGGCCGTGTTCACGGTTGGATATCGTTTCGAAACCGGCGTTATCGGTCATTTTTATGTCCTCTGGATGTTGTCTTTCTTGAAGAGCACGTCGTGGGTTTAACGGTGGGGATCAGCCACGCACAGCAGGACACGGATCAGAAAATACTCAGTGGATACTCGATGATGACGCGCACTTCGTTGTTGTCGGTGGTGTCGGCGCGGGCGACTTGCGCGGTGGAACGCACACTCGCCTGGCGTATGCGCAACGACAGGTCCCTGGCCTTGCCCGATTGCACGACGTAGCGCGCCTCGATGTCGCGCTCCCAGCGCTTGCCGTCATCGCCATAACGCCCATAGGCGCCATTGGGTCCGCCGTCGTAATGGCTGTCGTCGATGTGGTCGCCACTGACGTAGCGCGACATGAAGCTCAGGCCCGGGATGCCGAACGGCGCCATGTCCAGGTCATAACGCAGTTGCCATGAGCGCTCGTTGGGGGCGTTGAAGTCGAGTACCTGAATCGAGTTGGCGAGAAAGATCGACGTGCCTGGCTGCCGGTCGAAGCCCAGGTAATCGAACGGCTCGTCGCCATCGACCCGCTGGTACGCCAGGGTCAGGCGATGGGCGCCGAATGTGTACGCGGTGGCCAGCGACCAGGTGGTGTTGTCAATCCTGCCGGCCAGGCTATCGCCGGTATCGTTGGTGCGGTAGAGATTGAAATCCAGGTTCAGCGACTGGCCTTCGCCCAGTACAGAGGTGTAGTTGGCGTTGCCGTAGTACTGCCGCCAGATGTCGGTGAACTGCGAACCGTAGAGGCTGACACTCAACTGATCGCTCAGCGCATAGCTGCCGCCGAGGTAGTCGACGCTGCGGGTTTCCACCCCGGCGTACAGCGCTTTAAGCGCGCCATCGGCATTGGTCGAATTGTTGTCGTTGCCAGCAGTGAAGTGGCCAATGTCCAGTTGCAATGCCTTGAGCTCATTGCTGGTCAACTGAAAGCCGGTGGCGACGCTGGTGAACAGTCGCGCATTGCCGGTGCCGAATACCGGATTGAGCGGTGTCAGGTTGCCGTACTTGAGCTCGGTCTGCGAAATCCGCGCCTTCACCGCACCACCGGCTTCAGAATATTCATCCTCGGGATTGCCATCGGAATCGACAGGCAGCAAACCCGTGCCCGTGCGGCCTTTGCCACTGTCGAGCTTGATGCCCAACTGCGCATAGGCATCGACCCCGAACCCCACCGTTCCCTGGGTGTAGCCGGAGCGGTAATCGAGCATGATCCCGTGGGCCCATTCGTCCCGATAGTTCTGACCGCCCGGGTTGTTGAGGTTGTTGCGGTAGAAATAAAAGTTGCGGTTGGTCAGGGTCAGGCTGCTGTCTTCGACAAACCCGTTGTCAGTGGCAGCACAGGCCATTTGTCCAAGACAACTTGAAATGGCGAGCGGCAAGGCGGGCCAGAGGGACAGTTTCATTCTGCGTGCTCCTTATTATTGTGTTTGCAGAACTGGTGTATGGGCGAGCGAAAGCCCGCCGCGGGAAAATGCCCGCGGCTGGACCAGCACGCCGGAAGGTTCAGGTCACGCTGTGGCGAACCTGGTATCGCGCTTGTGACCAGGTGTTCTGGTCGAGGATCTCGCCGAGAATCTGTACGGCATCCCAGACTTCGGTGAAGGTCGTGTACAGCGGGGTAAAACCGAAGCGCATGATGCGTGGCTCGCGGTAGTCACCGATCACGCCACGGTCGATCAGGGCCTGGATCACCGCATAACCTTCGGGGTGTTCGAAGCTGACGTGACTGCCTCGTCTGGCATGCTCACGCGGGGTGATCAGCTTCAGTTCGTGAGCCGCGCAACGCTGCTCGACCAAATCGATGAACAAGTCAGTCAGGGCCAGGGATTTGCGGCGCAAGCTGGCCATGTCGGTCTGGGCGAACACGTCCAGGCCGCACTCGACCATCGCCAGAGAGGTAATCGGCTGGGTGCCGCACAGGTAGCGTGCGATGCCGCTGCTCGGCGCGTAATGCGACTCCATGGCGAACTGCCGCGAATGGCCGAACCAACCGGAGAGCGGCTGCGGCACCAGATCGCACAACTGCGGCGACACCCAGACAAAGGCTTGCGAACCCGGCCCGCCGTTGAGGTACTTGTAGGTGCAGCCGATGGCGTAATCGGCACCCGCCTGATGCAGGTCGACCGGTACCGCGCCCGCGGAATGGGCCAGGTCCCAAATCGCCAGCGCGCCACATTCGTGGGTCAGCGCGGTCAGGGCTTGCATGTCGTGCATGTAGCCGGTTTTGTAATTGACGTGGGTGAGCATGACCACTGCCGTGTCCTGGTCAATGGCTTGCGGTAACTGTTCAGGACTGTCGACCAGGCGCAGGGTGTAACCCTGTTGCAGCATTTGCGCGAGGCCTTCGGCGATGTACAGGTCGGTGGGGAAATTGCTGGATTCGCTGACGATCACTCGTCGCTGCGGCGACCTGGTGGCCTGTACGCGCAAAGCAGCGCTCAGCACTTTGAACAGGTTGATCGAAGTGGTATCGGTCACTACGACTTCACCGTCCCCTGCCCCGATCAAACCCGCCAAACGGTTGCCCAGACGTTCGGACAGCTCGCGCCAACCTGCACTGTTCCAGCTGCGGATCAAGCCATTGCCCCACTCCTCGGCGACCACCGCTTGAGCCCGCGCCAATGCGGCGACCGGCCGCGCGCCCAGGGAGTTGCCATCGAGATAGATAACGCCCTCAGGGAGCGCAAACTGCTGACGCAGGTGCGCCAGCGTGTCCTGGGCATCAAGCGCCAGACAATCGTTTCTTGTGGTCATTGGGTGTCCTGTTTTTTGTTATGCGGCGCCCTCGGGACGCCTTGAATCAAGGCCATTCGCTTGCCTTTCGATGAGGAGATAATGAACGAACCTTTACAGAATTTTCGTGCAAAGTGAGCAGCGCTATAGTAGTTATCTCGCAGATTATTCGAATCAAAGCCCAATAAACGCGGATTTATTCAAACCATGAATCTTGACTCGACAGACCTGCGAATCCTGCATCAATTGCAACAGGATGGCCGTATCAGCAATCAGGAACTGGCGGAGAAAGTCGCCTTGTCACCCTCGGCCTGCCTGCGCCGGTTGCGCCTGCTGGAAAGCGAAGGAATCATCACCGGCTATCGCGCGGTGCTGAACGCCGAGCGGCTGGGCATTGAACTGGAAGCCATCGTTCATGTGTCGCTGCGACAGGACGTCGAGGACTGGCACGAGACCTTCATCAAGAAGGTTCAGCAGTGGCCGGAAGTGGTCACCGCGTACGTCATCACCGGGGCGAGCAACTATGTGTTGCGGGTCCAGGCCCGCAACCTCAAACACTTCTCGGATTTCATCGTCAATCACCTCAACCGCACCGCCGGCGTTACCGATATACGTTCGGAAATCGTCCTGCAAAAGATCAAGGAGCGCGAAGAGTTGCTGGATCTGGTGGTACGCAAATAAGGCCGCTGGCGCCCATTGCTGCTCACTCAAGAGCATCTTGAGCCAGTGAAAAACCTGTGGCGAGGGAGCTTGCTCCCGCTGGGGCGCGAAGCGGCCCTAAAAATGGGACTGCTGCGCAGTCCAACGGGAGCAAGCTCCCTCGCCACAGGCTGCTTATTGTTTGCTCTATATCTTAAGTGAACAGCATTACCACAGGCGCCGGGCTTCGTTGCGTTGCAAGGTCATGCTCGGCGTTTCGTCGAACAGCTTGCGGTACTCGCTGGAAAAACGCCCCAGGTGCATGAACCCCCAGCCCATGGCGATCCCGGAAATATTGCGTGCCGATCCGTGCTCAAGAATCTCCTGGCGCACGGCGTTCAAGCGGTACTTTTTCAGGTAGACCATCGGCGACATGGCGAAGTACTTCTTGAACGCATCGAACAGCTTGAAGCGCGAAACGCCGGCAGCGGCCTCGATGTCCTCCAGGTGCAACGCTTCGCGGGCGTTGTCATGGATGTACTGTCGAGCCCTGATCAAGTAGTGCGGCAACTTCACGCCCAGCGCGTCGCGCAGCTCCTGCGAATAGTTGTTGGGCTGGGCGAGGATCAAGCCTTTGATCAGTGAGCTTTCGATGTCCCGGGTGAAGGCCACTTGCTCGAAGAGTTCGCTGCTGCGCTCCAGCTCATCGATGAAATAACGCGCCATGCGCCACCAGGACGCCGATGCCCCATCGATCGCATCCATCACCGGCTCAAAGCGCAGCGGTACGTCCAGAGGCCGTTGCAACATCCCCTCCAGCGCTTCGCTCATCGCACTTCGGGTAATCACCACCTGAACCTTGCGACAGTCACCGGAAATCGCCAGCAGTTGGTTTTCATTGGGCGAAACGATGACCCCTTGATCGCGGTCGGACCTGATCACGCTGCCATCCTTGCTCAGCTCTTGCTGGCCCACCAGCGGCAAGCTCAGGCTGTAACTGCTGAAGTGCTCGGCGTCTTCGATATCGATGGTGACATCGGTCCCGTATTCGATAGTGCCCAGGGTGGTGGCCATCGATTTGAACATGTTGGCGCTGTGATGAAAGCGGATCCGTTCCGGGGTCGCGCTCACCAGTCGATGGGGGCCGCAGATACCGGACATCCAGCTTCTGGCGGCCTCGAGGTCATCGCTGTCGACACGAATGTCGCGAAACTGCGGATCAACTTTGCTACTCATCACGGTGCACTCACGGAATGTTGCCCTGCGCGCTCTGACGGCGCGTACCAGACGGGAAAGGAGCAACTTCCACGCCATAAAAAGCCAGCGCCCACTTAACGGATAGTGATCGGCAACTATGCGGATAAAGCATGGCTGGCAAAGCCGGAAAAACACTCGATGCGCACTCGACGCATTGCAAAACAGTATCCGATTGGCGCAATCAGGTGCAGCCGTTTATCACCTGGTGCGCAATTTGTGTCATCGCTGCCCAACAGGCTGTTACCCGCCCCCCCCAATTTTACGGACTGCCTTCGCCAACTTATCGGATAGACCGCCACCCGCCCCGCTTCTCTAATGAGCACACCGATTAGCCCAATAAAAAAGGTGCACACCATGAGTGGCGAAAAAAACGTCGAGCAGTGGAAAGCGTTTGTCCAGAGCTGCCTGGATTTCCGCCCGGCAGAAGGCGTCTTCCGCATCGCCAGGGACATCTTCACCGAGCCGCAGTTGTTCGACCTGGAGATGGAACTGATCTTCGAGAAAAACTGGATCTACGCCTGCCACGAAAGCGAACTGGCCAACAACCACGACTTCGTGACGATGCGCGCCGGCCGCCAGCCGATGATCATCACCCGCGACGGTGATGGCCAGCTCAATGCACTGATCAATGCCTGCCAGCATCGCGGCACGACGCTGACCCGCGTCGGCAAGGGCAATCAGTCGACCTTCACCTGCCCCTTCCATGCCTGGTGCTACAAAAGCGACGGCCGCTTGGTCAAGGTCAAGGCCCCTGGCGAGTACCCGGAAGGCTTCGACAAAGCCACACGCGGCCTGAAGAAGGCGCGCATCCAAAGCTACAAGGGCTTCGTTTTCATCAGCCTCGACGTCACCGCCGACAACAGCCTGGAAGACTTCCTCGGCGATGCCCGGGTGTTCTTCGACATGATGGTCGCCCAGTCGCCGACCGGGGAGCTGGAGGTACTGCCCGGCAAGTCGGCCTACACCTACGACGGCAACTGGAAGCTGCAAAACGAAAACGGCCTCGATGGTTATCACGTCAGCACCGTGCACTATAACTACGTGGCCACGGTGCAACATCGCCAGCAGGTCAACAGCGAAAACGGCACCGCCGCCAGCGGCACCCTCGACTACAGCAAGCTCGGCGCCGGCGATGCCAATACCGATGACGGCTGGTTCGCGTTCGATAATGGCCACAGCCTGCTGTTCAGCGACATGCCCAACCCTTCGGTGCGCTCCGGCTACGCGACGATCATGCCGCGCCTGATCGAAGAACACGGCCAGCAAAAGGCCGAGTGGATGATGCATCGCCTGCGTAACCTGAACATCTATCCGAGCCTGTTTTTCCTCGATCAGATCAGCTCGCAATTGCGCATCATCCGCCCGGTGGCGTGGAACAAGACCGAAATCGTCAGCCAATGCATCGGCGTCAAGGGAGAGTCCGATGCCGACCGCGAAAACCGCATTCGCCAGTTCGAGGACTTCTTCAACGTCTCGGGCCTGGGCACACCGGATGACCTGGTGGAGTTCCGTGAAGCCCAGCGCGGTTTCCAGGCGCGCCTGGAACGCTGGAGCGATATTTCCCGCGGCAGTCATCGCTGGGCCACTGGCGCCACGCCCAATAGCGAAGCAATCGGCATTGCCCCGGCCATGACCGGCACCGAATTCACCCACGAAGGGCTTTACGTCAACCAGCACCGCAACTGGCAGCAATTCCTGCTCGATGGCCTGGACGCCAAATCCCTGAAACTCCGTGAGGTGCAATGATGAATGCGCAATTGCAGTACCAGGTCGAACAGTTTTTCTATCGCAAAGCCGAACTGTGCGACGCCCAGGATTGGGACGCCTACCTCCAGCTGTTCGCCGAGCACAGCGAGTTCCACTTGCCGCAATGGGACTCCGAACACGTCTACACCCGCGACCCCAAGCGCGAAATGTCGCTGATCTACTACCCCAATCGCTCAGGCCTGGAAGACCGCGTGTTCCGCCTGCGCACCGGCAAGTCCGCCTCCTCGACGCCGATGCCGCGCACCCTGCATCAGATCAACAACGTGCGTATCGACGCGCAGCCAAACGGTGAACTGGAGGTGCGCCTGAACTGGCAGACGTTGTATTACCGCCTGGCGACATCCGAGCAGTTTTTTGGCCGTGCGACCTATCACCTCAAGCCCCACGCCGATAGCTGGTTGATCACCCGCAAGCATGTGCTGCTGCTCAACGACACCATCAACTCGGTACTCGATTTCTACCACCTCTGAATCCAAGGAGACCGGGGCATGAACCATAAAGTCGCGTTCAGCTTTGCCGACGGCAAAACGCTGTTCTTTCCCGTACAACCGAACGAAATCCTGCTCGACGCCGCCCTGCGCAATGGCATCAACATTCCCCTGGACTGCCGCGAAGGCGTCTGCGGAACCTGCCAGGGACGCTGCGAGTCAGGCGATTACAGCCAGGACTACGTGGATGAGGAAGCCCTCTCCAGCCAGGACCTGCAACAACGCAAAATGCTCACCTGCCAGACGCGGGTCAAATCCGACGCGGCGTTCTACTTCGACTTCGCCTCCAGCCTGTGCAATGCCGCCGGCCCCGATCAACGCACGGCAACGGTCAGCGCCGTCCAACAGGTGTCGGAGAGCACCGCGATCCTGCACCTGCACCTGGACCTGGGCCAGGTCGGACAATCACTGGACTTCCTGCCGGGGCAGTACGCCCGGCTGCTGATTCCAGGTACCGGGAACAAGCGCTCTTACTCGTTCGCCAATCGGCCAAGCGTCAGTAATCAGTTGCAGTTCCTGATTCGCCTGCTGCCCGATGGGGTGATGAGCAACTACATCCGCGAGCGCTGCCAGGTGGGCGACCAGATCGCCCTGGAGGCACCGCTGGGCGCGTTTTATCTGCGACACGTCACCAGGCCGCTGATCCTGGTGGCCGGTGGCACCGGCCTTTCCGCCTTGCTGGGCATGCTCGACGAACTGGCCGAACGCGGCTGCGAGCAACCCGTGCACTTGTACTACGGTGTGCGCGATGCGGCCGACCTGTGCGAACAGGCGCGCATCCAGGCCTATGCACAACGCATCCCGGGGTTTCGCTACACCGAGGTGGTCAGCGATCCGTCGCCGCACTGGGCTGGCAAGCGCGGCTACATTGCCGAGCACTTCGACGCCGCTGAACTGCGCGATGGTGAGGTCGATATGTACGTCTGCGGGCCACCGCCGATGGTTGAGTCGATCAAGACCTGGCTGCAGGCCCAGGCACCGGAGAGCGTGCACCTGTACTACGAAAAATTCACCGAAAGTAATACCTGACACCCCTCACCCGAAGTGGGCGCCAGTTCCGGCGTCCACTTCGGGTTTACAGAAGGGGTTAGCCGCGTTGTAACGCACTCAACGGCCGCAGAATCGCCCTGACCGGGCTGGCGTCCAGATGCGCAAACCGCAGCGGCAAGGCGATCAACTCATAATCGCCTTCCGGGACATCGTCCAGCACGATGCCTTCAAGGATCGCCATGTGATGGCGGGCCACGGCACTGTGTGAATCCATGGTCTTGGATTGCTGCGGGTCCAGTGACGGCGTATCGATGCCAATCAAACGCACACCCAGGCTCGCCAGCAAGTCGATGGTTTCCCTGGCAACGGCCGTGAACCCTGAATCCCAGGCCGTCAGCGGTGCCTGGCGATAGGTTCGCAGCAGTACTCGCTCGGGCACATCGTGCAAACGCCCTTGCAGTTGCTCCGGATGCACCAATCCACCGCTGTCCAGGCAATGCAAAACGCGACAAGGCCCGATATAGACGTCCAACGCCACGTCGCCAATCGGCGCGCCGTCAGCGCTGTAATGCAGCGGTGCGTCGACGTGAGCACCGGTATGCGGCGACAGGGTAATGCGTCCGACATTCACCGGGCACTCGGGACCGTAGGTCCAGACGCGTTCCTCCTGGAAAGGTGTATCCCCTGGCCAGGTCGGTGTTTCGGTACTCAAGAACGGGCTGATGTCCCACAACGTTGTATTTTTTGTCATCGCAAATGCTCGCCGTTTTTTCCGAGTGAAATGATACGAGCGGCAGCGGTGAAGATTCGTGCAAAAACCTTGGGTCACCGCGCGGGTTTTCGCACAAACCGTCATGGATGGGCGTGATGGCGGCAGGAAATTTCAAAGTGTCTTGTTGCACAAACTATCGTGAACGCTTGCGCCACGCGTCACTGCGTTTGCTCACTGATCTTTGTTATTGTTCGCCGCGGTGGGCGATGCCGTTGCACTGAAGATACGACCCGGCGATCAATAGCGCTCTCTCACACGCTGACGGGTTCGATCAGCGGGGCGGCAAACCTGGGCTGCGAACTGCCGAATGTCGACCGATAACCACCGTTTTGCCGGCATCGGTCACCAGGAACAATGAATGCCACACCACGAAGGCGGAGCAGCAGATTGAACATCGATACCCGAATCAAATTCCGTCATCTGGTGTGTTTTCTCGAAGTGGCGCGCCAGGGCAGCCTGGCACGTGCCTGCGACACGTTGGCAATCAGCCAGCCGGCACTTTCAAAAACCCTCAAGGAACTGGAATCGCTGCTGGCTGCCAGGCTGTTTGAGCGGAGCAAAAAGGGCTCGACGCTGACCGAGGCCGGGGTGGCTTTTTTGCGTTATGCGGGGCCGAGCGTGCAATCGCTGCGTGAAGGGGTCAACAGTTTGCGCTCCGGCGTACATGAGCCGATTGCCGTACGACTCGGCGTGCTCTCCACCGTCGAAAGCCTGTTGGTGCCTGAAGTTGTCTGCCGTTTACACGACCGCCATCCCGCCTTGGCGGTCAGTGTCGTGACCGGGCCAAGCGCATTCCTGCTGTCGCAACTGCGGGTCGGCGAGCTGGACCTGGTGGTGGGCAGAATGACCGATAGCCCATCGATTCACGGGTTGGCGTTCGAGCACCTTTACAGCGAGTCCATGACCCTGGTGGTACGTAACGGCCATCCGCTGCTGACCGATCCACTGAGGCATAAAAACCTCGAAGACTATCCAGTGGTACTGCCGCTGGCGGGGACGACGATCCGCAAATTCGCCGACAGCCTGTTTGTGCAGCACGGGATCACACCTTCGCGCCAACGCCTGGAAACCCTGTCGGTTGCCCTGAGCCGGCGCTACGTCCAATGCAGCCAGGCCATCTGGGTCGCGCCTTTTGACGCGGTCAGACAGGACTTGACGCTAGGTGAGTTGGTGGAACTGGGGATGCGTGAAGCCGGTGGTTCCGTGGGGCTCTGCACAAATCCCGTGTTGCCGGTGACACCAGCGGCCCAGTGGTGCGTGGAGGCATTGCGCGAGGTCGGGCAAGAATATCGCGATGGGAAATATCCATAACCATTTGGACATGCAACAAGTCGGTTTTTTCAATTTTGGGTTGGGTCGCACAAGAGGAAACTGGGTTACGCGTCACTGCCAACGCAGTGCCTGCCTCCGTCCAACCATAACAATAGGAAAAACGACATGTCTGATGCGCATGACAGCCGCTTCGCCATTCGTGACCGTAATTGGCATCCCAAAGCCCTGACACCTGACTACAAGACTTCGATCCTGCGTTCCCCGCGCCAGGCATTGGTGAGCATTCCCCAGTCTGTTTCGGAAACCAGCGGCCCGGATTTTTCTCATCTGAAGTTGGGCCAGCACGATAACGACCTGCTGCTGAACTTCAATCACGGCGGCCTGCCCATCGGCGAACGCATCATCGTCGCGGGTCGGGTTTGCGATCAATACGGCAAGCCGATTCCCCATACCTTGGTGGAAATGTGGCAAGCCAATGCCGGTGGACGTTACCGGCATAAAAAAGACAGTTACCTGGCGCCCCTTGATCCGAATTTCGGCGGCGTCGGCCGTGCATTGACGGACCGCGATGGCAACTACAGCTTCCGCACGGTCAAGCCCGGCCCCTACCCATGGCGCAATGGTCCCAACGACTGGCGGCCGGCCCATATCCATGTCTCCATCAGTGGCCCGTCCATTGCCACGCGCCTGATTACCCAGCTGTATTTCGAAGGTGATCCGCTCATCCCCATGTGCCCGATCGTCAAGTCGATCGCCAATCCGGAGGCGGTGCAGAGCTTGATCGCCAGGCTCGATATGAGCATGGCCAATCCTATGGATTGCCTGGCTTATCGCTTTGATATCGTCCTGCGCGGCCAGCGCAAGACCCACTTCGAAAACTGCTGAGGAGGCCTGCATATGCCCGTTCAACTTCTGCCTGAAACCCCGTCGCAAACAGCCGGCCCCTATGTCCATATCGGACTGGCACTGGAGGCGGCCGGCAACCCGCCGCGCGAGCAGGAAATCTGGAACGTCATGGCAAAACCTGGCGCGCCCGGTGAGCACATTCTATTGATGGGCCACGTTTACGATGGCAATGGGCATTTGATTCGCGACGCGTTTCTGGAGCTCTGGCAGGCCAACCACGAAGGCCTCTACGACAACGGTTTCGATCTGGAAAAACCCTTCAACTGCTTTGGCCGTACCGCCACTACCGATGTCGGTGAATGGACGATCGAAACCGTCAAGCCAGGCCTGGTGAAAAATGCCTCGGGTGTGCCCATGGCAGCACATATCAATGTGTCGCTGTTCGCCCGGGGCATTAACATCCACTTGCAGACGCGCCTGTATTTCGACGACGAACCCGAGGCGAATGCAGTGGACCCCGTATTGAACCTGATCGAACAGCCACATCGGCGTGAATCCCTGATCGCCAGGCGCTGCACGGTTGATGGAAAGCTGGCCTACCGCTTCGATATCCACCTTCAAGGCGAATCGGAAACAGTGTTCTTCGACTTCTGACGATGCAAACACCGTGTTGAGAGACCGCTGATGCGTCAACTGGCTACCGCGCCTGGCTCACGCCAGCGTTCTGAATTCAGCACTCTCGCCCGTGCACTGGCCCTGGCCGCGCTCAAGGGGTGATCGCAGACTATTCTTGATCTGGATAACCAACCGGTCGCACCGAAGGAGGCCACTCGTTTATGCACTGTGTCCTTTGCGAAATCCGCCGCGGTTCGACCTGATTCACGAAGGCAAATCGATCCGTGTCGTCATCGAGTTCCGATGAACTACCGGTCTGGGGCACGGCCCCAGGCACTTTTGTCTGACACCCAGAAAGGAGACGCCAGCATGAGCACCTTGCAACTTCACCCTGCACTGGACAAGGGTATCCAACCCGCCGCCGCGAATTTCACAGGTGGCACCCTGCAATGCCTGTGTGCGACCGACAAGGTCGAGGTCAAGATCGACGCACAAACCCTGCATAACCACGCGTGCGGCTGCAGCAAATGCTGGAAACCACAAAACGCCACATTCGCCGTCATCGCCGTGGTGCCGCGAGATAAGGTCAGCGTCATCGCCCACGGCGAAAAGCTGGCGATTGTCGACGAATCCGCCACCATCCAGCGCCACGCCTGCAAGCAGTGTCACACCCATCTCTTTGGGCGCATCGAGAACAAGAACCATGCGTTTTATGGCCTGGACTTCGTCCACACCGAGCTTTCGCCACAGAGCGGATGGGCTGCGCCGGGATTCGCGGCGTTCGTGTCCTCCATCATCGAAACCGGCACACCGCCCGCGCAAATGAAGGCCATCCGCGACCGCTTGCGCTCGATCGGCCTGGAACCCTATGACTGCCTGTCCCCGGACTTGATGGACGCACTGGCGACTCATGTCGCCAAACAGAAAGGCCTGCTCCCCACCACCTGATTGATCGGTCGCCGCGGTTTCTTTCCCGGACCGCGGCTCCGATTCACCTTCGAAGTTGGGCGCCCCACAAGTGGGCTGTCGGCATCAAGCCAACGGGGTACGCCAGTTTTCAATTCCGCTCATACCAAGTTTGTACTACTCGCACTTTCAACCCACCTTTTCGCTATGGCTCAGTGCATCTATATCAGGCAGATAACGGCCAACTTCTGCCGATGCTGACCGGTAGCCATGGGTGGGCTGCTGTCCTTCGTGACAGGCGGCAATCGGCCAGAAGCGGTCCGTCGCTCAAAACACTCAAAAAATACTGACTACTAAAGTAGTCAGGATCCGAAAAAAGCTCACTCGGTCGAAGGGACGGATGCTTTGCTGCCCAAGCGGATTAGTTCATTGGAGAAACACAGGCCGACGATGATCAGTGCCGCTCCCGCGTACAGGCTTTCGCGCGGTACTTCATTGAGCGCCACAAACGCCAGCAGCGCGGCGAACAGCGGCTCGGTCAGTTCCAGCGCCTGCACTTGGGATGGCTTGAGATACTCGATGGCCTTGGTGGTGCAGAAGAAGCCGAGGATTGTCGGCAACGTGGCCAGCGCCAGCAGCGCGGCGATCGCCAGCGGCGACAGCTCGCCGATCACGAAACCATCGGCCGCGGCCGGCATCAACAGGTACAGGCTGCCAAAGAACAACAATTGTCGGGTGAAGTGCAGTCCCCCCGACACGCCCATCCGCTTCATGACAACCGAAAACGCCCCATAGCCGCAGCCGGCCATGGAGGCTAGCGCAGCACCTTGCAGGGTAAAGCCCTGCTGCAGGTCGGCGCCGAAGATCACCGCGATCCCGGCGATAGCCAGTGCGGCGCCCACGGTCGCGTTCGCGGTGATGGCATCCTTGAGAAAGATGCGCCCCAGAATGATCGAGGAAATTGACGCACTGGCCATCAGCACCACCACCACACCTGCCGCAGCGTAATGTCGATAGGCGGACGTTTCGAAGTGGAACAGCACAAAGATGCCAAGGAACGCGCAGATAGCCGCCTGAGTCCATTTGGTCGTCGACGCCGGGCGCTTGAGGAAAAGCAGTAAGATCGAGAGAAGCATGCAACCCAGTACGGTCTTGATGACGGCGACACTGCTGGCGGTGAAGCCATTACCCATGAGTACTTTGCTGAGTACACCGATCGTAGCGTTCAGTGCCGCAGCGGAGAGTGCAAATATGACGCCTTTGCTGAAAGTAGATTGCATTGATGACGATCCCTGTCGCTGAATTGTCGTTCGATAGAATGCCGCCCTACATCGACGGCGCAAAGTTTGAGGATACGAAGATCCCATCGACCCCAGTATTTATTGTGGCATAAGCGCTGGATCGCCCAGTAGGATGCTATTCGCCCTCTTGTCGCCACCAAGGGAAAAGTCAGAGGGCCTAGCCCTTGGCTATGCAATATGAGTTGACGAACGTTGCAGTGTGCTGCAAAGACTGACGTATATCCGGTTTGGCTATTCCATACCTGTTGGCAAATTGCTCGACCGCCGCTGTATCAAAACGAGTGGTCTGGATAAAGTCCAAGGCTTCGGGTTTTGTATTCAAAATCCGCGCGACGGGAGGAATACTCAGTAGCAACTTCAGCAATCGGAGTGAAATGTAATGCTTGGGAGACTTTAAGCCCAAAGGTTGTGCCACCTGTGCCAAGAGTTCTCGCAAATTGGGAGTTTGGTCATCAAGCGCCAGCAGTTCCTGACCCGCCATGGCAGGATCAAAAGCACAAACCGCCACCAGTTCAACCAGGTAATCCACGGTGACCAGTGGCAGCCAGTGCTTGGCGGTACCAGGCACTGCAGTCAGCTTTCCCTGCACAAGGTTGCGTATCAGCTCCACTAGCGGCTGACCGTCAACGATATGCCCCGTGCGGCTGTGGCCACAGACCGTCGCGGGGTGGACAACGGTAATCTCCCCACCCTTGGCGGACATGACCTCTAGGGTCGCAAAATGCGCCTCCAGCTTGCTCGCCTCGTAACCACCGACATGCCGGTAGACGGCAGGCCAATTCGTCCGCTCCGGATTACGACGATCAATCCCGATGCGTTGCAGATGTTCATGATTTTTCAGCATGTAGCCGCCGATCATCACTAACCGGCTTTTTTGCTCAGCCGCCAACAGCGCCACGCGCTTTGCCCCTTCCACATTCACCGCACGAGATTGCTCCACTGAAAGTCCCCAGGCGAAGTGGGCGCCTAGGTGGAATACGACGCTGGCGTGCCTTAGCACTTCTCGATCAGCAAGACTCAGCCCGAGGTTGTCCCGTTCCAGATCGCCAGCTACGGCAAATACTCGGGTTGCGCACCCGCCCAAATTGTCGATTTGCTCCCGCAGTTCAGCTAGTCGCTCCGGGCGACGCATCAACACCCGAATGGTGTGACCTTTTGCACTCAGGTACGCCACCAAATGTTGACCGATGAAACCGGTACCCCCCGTGACAAAGCACTCCACGCTCATTTCCCTGTTCCTTGTTTATGGTGAGGAACCAAGCGTAAACTATCGACCCAACTCTACAGTCAAGCGGTGTTTTCATGAAAATTGGCGAACTCGAGGCCCGCAGCGGCGCCAGCCGCCATACGCTGCGTTATTACGAACAAATCGGCCTGATCTCACCGCTGCGGCAAACCAACAACTATCGCGTTTATACCGAGCAAACTCTGCAGGATCTGGACTTTATCCAGCGCGCGCAAAGCATGGGTTTTTCTCTGGGGGAAATAGGCGAGATTCTAGATGCGCAGCGGAACAAACTGATCGATTGTGCGGACGGCGCGAAGCTGATTGAAAAGAAGATGGCAGAAATCAAAAAGAAAGTCGCCAACCTCCAAAGCATTTATCGGTATCTGGATGAAGAGCGTGCAACCCTCGAAGCCAGTGCTGCCAGGCAACTTGAGCTTCAGCAGATGAGCAACTCTTCCAACCATTAAACCAACACATTTTCCCCGCGCATCCCGGTGACCATTCCTGGCCGATTTTTTCCTATCACGAAGGGCGGCTTTGGGAAGCTGACGCTTGGTGCGTGCGCATAACTCTGTATGTCACTACGCTCAAGAACATCATCTGCCATGTTCAAAAACTCTCAGCTATAGCCAGGCTCGATGGTGATGCCGGCGCCTTGCTGCTCTCATCGCCACTGTTCAGTGTTTCGTCATAGTCAAGTACGAGCGAGCAATGTGCCTGGTGGTGGGTGTCGGGGTGAAGAAGCACCGGCTAAGCGGCGCGTAGCTATCTCGGGCACCATGAGTCAGGACTTTCTTGTTCACGATGAGCGCGTTTGCTATCGACCGGCAGGGCCGGAGGAGGCGATTTGAAACCATTCCCGCTCAGACCTGGCGCTTCTTTGGACATGTTTCTTCAAGCGTGCCTGCCTCGCAGAGACGCGGTTCCGCCCTACTTGACGGAAAAAGCCATCATCCCGGGCATTCCGAATGCTCGCTACAGGCTGGACCACGACCGGACGCCTTTCATTGAGGATGCGGTTCAGTCCAACAAACGTGAGAGCCAGGTGCTCGCCGAGGCAGGGAAGCCGAACAATATCCTGCCGCTGGCACACATGCTGGCCGTTTCCGGCGGTGGAGATGCAGGCGCATTCGCAGCGGGACTGATTGCTGGATGGACCACGCATGGGACCCGCCCCATGTTCAAGGTCGTCACGGGCATTAGCGCGGGTGCCCTGGTCGCCCCGTTCGCTTACCTGGGGTCTGAGTACGACGGCGTGATTCGTTATGTCTCCAACGCCATCGGCCCCAAAGACATTTTTCATTCGCGAAACGTGTTAACCCGTTTTGCCAGCGACGGTATTGCGGACAGCAAACCACTGTCGCGGCTCATCGCAAAATACATCACTGCAGAGATTCTTGAGGCGATTGCACTGGAGTACTCCAAAGGCCGAATTCTGCTGATCGGCACAACTGACCTTGATTCAGGGCGGCCAGTCACTTGGAACATGGGCGCTATTGCCTCCAGTCAAGCACCGGGAGCGCTCGAGCTCTTTCGCAACATCATGCTCGCTTCAATGAGTATTCCCGGCGCAGTCTCACCCGTCATGATCGATGTGGAGGTTGACGGCAAACAGTTCCAGGAAATGCATGTGGACGGAGGGGTCATCACTCAAGTGTTTCTATACCCACCTAACACTGTGATGGCGCTGAGCAAAGCCACCGGAGCCCCTTTGCGGCTCGACCGTCATTTCTATGTCATTCGTAACGGGACACTGGAGCCACAGTGGTCTGGAACCAAGCGCCGTACATTGAGCATCGGCGGTCGAGCCATCAGTGCATTGATTCAAACTCAGGGGATCAGTGACCTGGAGCGAATTTACCGTATGGCGCAGCAGGATGGAGCGGACTTCAATCTTGCATACATTGGCTCCGACTTTACTTTTCCGCACAATCGTAAATTCGATGGCGAGTACATGAAGCGTCTATTCGATTACGCCTTTCAACTCAGCGTAAAGGGCTACCCGTGGCATAAATCGCCGTACCCGGAAAAAACCAAACTATAAAAACCCGCTAAAAGATTGAGGCAATCTGGCGCATCGATCGGTTGAATCCACAGCCAGAAGCGGTCCTTCTAGGGGTCTCGCAGTGTCATTCAGTGTGGTGAAGCGAAGCCCTGCAATGTTCAGTAATCCGCCGATTAGTCGATAATGAAATACCACTTAGCTTTCGGCACGCCCAAATGGATCAGATTCTTTCTCTTCTCTGCGATACCCTTCCAAAAGCCCAAACCCTGGAGCAGCTTACGCGTCCCCTCCTGACCCTGCTCAGCCAGGTAACCGGTATGGAGTCGACCTACCTGACGACCATTGATACCGACGAGGGTGTCCAGCGTATCGAGTTCGCGCGCAACGTCGGTGACATGGTGATTCCTGAAGGGCTGGTCGTGCCTTGGACAGATACGCTGTGCAAGCGGGCACTGGATGAGAATCGCATGTACTCAGATAACGTTGCCGAATGTTGGGGTGACTCGGAGGCTGCCGCGGCCTTGGGTATCAGAACTTACGTGAGCGCGCCAATCAGATCCCAAGATGGGCAAGTGCTGGGGACGGTCTGTGCCGCCAGTTCGGATCAGGTGGCCCGTTCTCCTGAAGTGGAACCCTTGTTGAAGTTGCTGTCAGGGCTGCTGGGATATTCCCTTGAACGTGGGCTGCTTGTTGAGCGACTCCAGGCTGCCAACGCCGAGTTGACCAAGCTGGCCCTGACCGATCCACTCACCGGCCTGTCCAACCGGCGTGCGATTCTAAACGATGCCACGCGCCTGTTCGCCCTGGCCCAACGGGAGCACAAGTACATACTGATGGGTGTTGTCGATCTGGATGGGTTCAAGTTCATCAACGATACCCGCGGCCACCTGGCAGGAGACCAGTTACTGCGCGGCGTGGCCGCACAACTGCAGCATGGCCTTAGAAGCAGCGACATCATCGGCCGTACCGGCGGGGACGAGTTCATTGTGATCGCCCTGGGCACACCATCCGAACACTCGGACCCGGCAATGGACATGCGACATGCCGCCGAACTGCTTCAGGATCGTTTGTCCCAAGCGACGATAGGGCGATATGAACTGGGCCACGGTCTTGGTGATATTCAATATACCGGCGCGAGTATTGGGGTAGTGCCAGTGATACCGGGCAGCATGACTGTGGACGAGGCCATAAAGCTGGCAGACCGCGAGATGTATAAGGTGAAACAGCAGCGAAACCGTCAACGGTTGTAGGAAAGCCAAAGGCACTGCAACCCTGGCGCCCTTCGAAATTGCGGGCTACCGTCATGATCAGCCCGCCCTCTCCTGCCTTCTCAAGCAGCCGCCACCCGTCCGTTGCTGTTGTTGCTCACCTCAAACTGCCCCACCAGTTTTTGCAGTTTATTGGCATTGAGCCTCACGGTCTCGGCACTGCCTTGCAACACCACCACCGTCTGACGCATTTGTGCGGAAGACTGGTCGACCTGTTTGATCGTCTTGCCGTAATCGAGGCTACGATTGTTGAGCTGCTGAATGATCGCAAACATACTTTCCACCGCTTGATGCAACTGCACATTTTCCGAGGAGGCATCTTCGGCCAGGCGCAGGCTGTTATCGACGTCCTTGACGCCCTCCTTCATGAAGCTGACGGCGTTTTGCGTTTCGTTCTGCAAGCCTTCGACCATCTGCCGAATGTCGTCGGCGGCCCGAGAGGTGCGTGAGGCGAGACTGCGTACCTCATCGGCAACCACCGCAAAACCTCGCCCATGTTCGCCCGCGCGCGCGGCCTCGATGGCGGCATTGAGTGCCAGTAGATTGGTCTGGTTGGTGATGTCACTGATCAGGCCGGTAATGTTGCCGATGTGCGTCATGCGGCTGTCGAGCAACTGTACGCTCGAAGAAGAGCGTTCGACCACATCCCGAATCGACTGGGTGCCTGCCTGCACGGCGAGAAACTGCTCGCGGGCACGGGTGACGACTTCGTCCATTGCCTGCTTCATTTGCTCGGCGCTGGCAGAGGCTTGCTGGATCTCGCCCAATTGGTCCTCAACGATAATCATCATGTGATGCACCGCTTCGGCCACCTCTGCCGAAGTGACGCCAGCTTCCTGGCTGCGCCCCAGCATCATCTGGTTGGTGGCGCCGACGGTGCGACTGGCCTTCACTACTTGCCCGACAACCGAGTCCAGATTATCGATGAAACTGTTGATCCAGCGACCCATGTCACCGGTCTCATCGTTGGACATTCGCGTGGTGTCCAGACGTTGGCGAAGGTTGCCCTCACCCTCGGCGATGGTCCTGATCACCCCCGTCATCTCGCCCAACCTTTGCGCAAGCCGTTTAGGCCCCAACAGGCCGAACAGCACAGTGGCACAGACCATGCCCAACACCTCGACGGCATCAATCATCCCCTGTGCCAGGCCACTGTAATGTTGAACCGTGTAGTTGCAGGCAAAGAGCCCTGTCATGGTTGCAAGATAAGGTTTCATCAAGCCGTAGCTGAGTGAGCGCCGACGGTAAACCTCCTCCAGATCGGCCTCACACATCATTCCCCAGCGATCAGGTGATCCTGGCAGCTGGAATGTAACCCCCTTGCCGACCACTGGAATGTGCCGATAGTCCGGGTAACCGGGATACGTCACGAACAGGTTGGAGCCTGTGCGAATGGTTTCGCGCACACCAGGGTGCAACGCCTGGGTCGCCGGGTCAGTAAAGCGCAGCTCCAGTTCAGTGTGCCGTTGAATCTGCACGGTCTTATAGGGCGTGTGCACACCACTTTTCAGGTTTTCGCCGTGGGTGAACGTACCGTCCTCGAAACGTGAACGCGACAACGCGGTTCCCGGTGCAATCGCCGGATCAAAGCGTGATTGCGCCATGAACAGATAATTGTCGCCCGATTCCGCATAGATGTGCCCTGCCTCGCGTTGGATAAGATCGCCCAACACATCGTTTGGCACGCGACCGCAGAGGCAGCCAAGGACTTTTCCATCAGCCTTCAACGGCTGATAAAACATCAACGTGACTTCATCGTGAAAGCGAGAAGTCGATGGACCGATTTGCAAGGTCAATGGATCGCTGTAAGGACCGTGAAGAAACGGTGCCTTCAACCCTTCGGCCAGGGCACGGGTTTTCCCAAACTGATTTTTACCGCGTCCGCTCCAGGTGGAAGCGATGACGGCACCGTCGACACCCACGACAAACAGCTCGGAAAAGTCTTCGGCCTGGCTGAGCTTATCCATCAGCGAACTGCGGTCGATATGGGCAAAATCCCGACCGAGATTTTCCGCCAGTTCAGCGAGGTGTTCCCATTGCTCGCGCGTCCAGTTGTGAAGCAACTGCGCACGGGTTTGCGCAATGGCTTCGAAGGTTTGTTCGATCACCGGGTAAGCCGACTGATTGAGTCGGCATGACCAACCCATCGCCAGTTTTCCGGTTCTGCCGAACCAGGGTAACCAGTGCTTCTCGCTAGAGGATAACTGCATGACTTTACTTGAAAGCGACATCTGCCTCTCCAACCGCGACATTAGGATGGCGAATTGATAGCAAATACCAAGCCAAGTCGTAAGCAGCCTAACCATTTGCATTGATCGAGGGCTATTCTGCAGTCGACAGCATTCTGATTGCTTTAGCCCGCAAGAGCGCATGCTTCAACTCAGTGCGCCAAGCGCCACTTGCTCTGAAAAAGCGCTGATGTCGGACTGAGTGACAGCTCGCGTGAGACCACCCATTTACGTTGCGCGCTGACTACCTGTTTGCACTCGTTATAACCACCGATTGCATCGGAGTTGACCAACAGGCTTTGTAAATATGATCGGTAGAGAGAGGCCATCGTTTGCTGAGTATTCGGATGGGGCAAAGAACGCCAGTAGCCTGGATAAAAAAGTCGTATCAGCGCCAACAGATCCAGTGCTAGTTGTGGCTCTGATTATGAGCAAACACTTTTTGAATGCCCGGCAATAGGCTGGGTATTGCGATGAGCGTGCTGCAACTATGCGTAACAACTTGTATCCTTATTCAGACAAGGACAAACAGCTGCCGTTGTGGCCTTGGCCCAATAGTCGCTGGAACGGAAAACTGGACTTTCCAAAAGGTAGTGACGTGAAGCGTGATACCCACCTGGTTGTATTTTTGCTGTTGATTATCGGCTGTTCCCTGGCGTCACTGACTGTCTGGAAGGTGCTGGCCTCCCGAGATCGGGCGCTGGAGGATGTGAATGTCCACGGGTTGAATCTTACCCAGGCGCTCGCTACCTACTCCGAAGGCATTGTCCGCCAAAGCTCCTTGCTCTTGCTCGGGCTTGTCGAACGCCTGGAAACTGAAGGTAGTGGCCCCCTACAGATCCAGCGGTTAAGTGCGCTGGTCAATCGACAGCAACCCCTGATGCCACAGCTCAGTGGTATCACTATCTACGACAATCAGGGACGTTGGTTGATGTCTTCCAATCGGCCGATTCCGGCCGGGGCGAACAGCAGTGATCGTGCCTATTTCATTCATCATCGCGACGATCCATCCCGTGAGATCTTTATCGGTCCGCCAATCCAAAGCCGTTCCAATCAGGAGTGGGTGATCACCGTCAGCCGGCGCTTCAATGACGCTCGCGGAGAGTTTGCCGGGGTGGTGGCGGTCACGTTGGGGATAGAAAACTTCCTGCGGCTGTTTGGAAAGATCGACGTAGGGCAAGAGGGGGCCATCGGGTTGTCCTATACCGATGGTACGTTGTTAGCTCGCTATCCCTTCCGTGAGCAGGACATGGGGCGCAACTTTTCGAAGTCGCCGATCTATGCGAAATATCTTGTGGACCGATCCGTCGGCACCGCGTCGTTCACCTCCAGCCTGGACGGTGTGGAACGGCTCTATGCGTTCCGAAAGAGTGACAAGCTGCCGCTGATAACCACCGTCGCTCTCGGGAAGCGAGAAGCGCTCACTGCGTGGCGAATGGAGGCACTGCTGTCGGCGGTAGTGGTGACGGGGCTGCTAGGGCTCACCGGCCTCATCGGTTGGCTTTTGATCCTGGATATCCGTCGGCGAACCAAGGTAGAAGGTCAGTTGAGGGGCACTCAGGAGCAATTGCTCTCATCGAATCGGCAACTGGAGCTACTGGCGATGAAGGATGCCTTAACCGGTTTGGCGAATCGGCGCTACTTTGATGTGACATTGGCCAGGGAGGCACGACGAGCGCAGCGGGAAGGGTCGTCTTTGGCACTTCTGATGATTGACATCGACTATTTCAAGCTGTTCAACGATTCCAAAGGACATGTTGCCGGCGACTTCTGTCTGCAGAGCGTTGGTAAGGTCGTGGAGGAATGCGTACGCCGACCATCGGATCTAGTGGCGCGGTATGGTGGTGAAGAGATGGCCGTAATCATGCCAGATACGGACATTGCTGGTGCGCAGGTTGTGGCGCAACTCATCCTGCGCCGGTTGAAACAAGAGAGTATTCCCCACGAAGCCAGCCCATTGGGTCGAGTGAGTGTAAGTATAGGGATTGCCGCTGCCGCGGGTTCCCGATTGGACCCATTGCAAAGTTTGATCGAAGCCGCCGATCAGGCGTTGTATAGCGCCAAGGCACTTGGACGAAACCAGTTTGCGACGCACTCTAATGGATGAGGGTTCGCAACTGGAATCGCCTACCCAATTGAATCATCGCGGATTAATTGTTCCGCAAATATTCGGTTCTGTTCGGTGCATTGCTCTTATCAACCTGGATTATCGACGTTTAGGGAAGCCTTGAATTTCCGCTTCAGGCCGATTTCAGGCTGCCCTCCACCGTCAGCTTCGGGTCGGATAGCGACCAGCAGCCATTGAGACTGATCCACCCTTGTCCTCCCTCAACGTGGAGGACGAGGCATGAATAGTATTTGCCAGATACCGCCATCAGCCTTGGAACAAGGGAAAGCTTGTCGGGCAGAGGACAAGCCTTTCGGATGTACCTACGAAGCCCGGGGCGACTCACTCATGCTTCGGTGCGTGTTGATCAGCTTCAGCACTACGCCCGGATCTGCCAGGGTGGAGATATCCCCCAACCCATCGTATTCAGCGGTAGCAATCTTGCGCAGAATCCGGCGCATGATCTTGCCCGAACGGGTCTTCGGCAGCCCCGGCGCCCACTGGATGACATCCGGCGAAGCAATCGGACCAATCTCCTTGCGCACCCAGTTTTTCAGTTCCAGGCGCAGTTGCTCGTTCGGCTCTTCACCATTTTTCAGGGTGACATAGACATAGATGCCCTGCCCCTTGATGTCGTGCGGTACACCGACCACCGCCGCTTCGGCGACTTTCGGGTGGGCGACCATCGCGCTTTCGATCTCGGCGGTGCCCATGCGGTGGCCGGACACGTTGAGCACGTCGTCCACGCGACCGGTGATCCAGTAGTCACCATCGGCGTCGCGGCGGGCGCCGTCACCGGTGAAGTACATGCCGCGGAAGGTCTTGAAGTAGGTTTCGACGAAACGGTCATGGTCACCAAACAGCGTACGCGCTTGGCCTGGCCACGAATCGAGAATCACCAGGTTGCCTTCGGCCTCGCCTTCGATGATGTTGCCCAGGTTGTCCACCAGGGCCGGCACCACGCCGAAGAACGGACGAGTGGCCGAGCCCGGCTTGAGTGCGGTGGCACCTGGCAATGGGCTGATCAACACACCACCGGTCTCGGTCTGCCACCAGGTGTCGATGATCGGGCAACGCTGCTGGCCGATCGTGTTGTAGTACCAATTCCAGGCTTCCGGATTGATCGGCTCACCCACCGAACCGAGCAGACGCAAGCTGCTGCCGTCAGCACCTTCGACCGCCGCAGTGCCCGAGGCCATCATGGCGCGGATCGCGGTCGGTGCGGTGTAGAGGATGTTGACCTTGTGCTTGTCGACGATCTTCGCCACCCGGGTGATGTCCGGGTAGTTCGGCACGCCTTCGAACAGCAGCGTGGTCGCGCCGTTGGCCAGCGGGCCGTAGACGATGTAACTGTGACCAGTGACCCAGCCAACGTCGGCGGTGCACCAGTAGATTTCACCCGGGCGGTAGTCGAACACGCGCTCGTGGGTCATGGCTGCGTACAACAGGTAGCCGCCGGTGGTGTGCTGCACGCCCTTCGGCTTGCCGGTGGAGCCCGAGGTGTAAAGGATGAACAGCGCCTCTTCGGCGCCCATCTCTTTCGGCGCACACACGGTGCCGGCCACTTTCATCAGGTCCTCGAACCAGATGTCGCGATGCTGGTTCCACTTGATGTCGCCACCGGTGCGTTTGCACACGATGACTTTCTGGATGCTGCTGGTTTCCGGGTTGGTCAGCGCGTCGTCGACGTTGGCCTTGAGCGGGATTTTCTTGCCGGCACGAATGCCTTCGTCGGCGGTGATCACCACCTTGGATTTGCAGTCGATGATGCGGCCAGCCAGGGCTTCCGGCGAGAACCCGCCGAACACCACCGAGTGAATCGCGCCGATCCGGGTACAGGCCAACATGGCGACCACGGCTTCGGGGATCATAGGCATATAGATCGTCACCACGTCGCCGCGGTGCACGTCCTGACCACGCAGGGCGTTGGCGAATTTGCAGACTTGCTCGTGCAGCTCGCGGTAGGTGATGTTGCGGCTTTCGGCAGGGTCATCGCCTTCCCAGATGATCGCGACCTGATCACCGCGCTCGGCCAGATGACGGTCGAGGCAGTTGTAGGAAACGTTCAGCGTGCCGTCGGCGAACCATTTGATGTCGACATGGTGATCATCGAAGGAAGTCTGCTTCACCGTGGTGAAAGGCTTGATCCAGTCGAGGCGCTTGGCTTGCTCGCGCCAGAAGCCGTCCGGGTTGACGACCGACTGCTGGTACATGGCCTTGTAGGTCGCCTCGTCGGTCAGCGTATTAGCCAGAACCTCGGGACGAACGGGATACAGGGAAGCCGCACTCATCTTTCTTACCTCGGTGGAATAGTTGTTTTTTTGATCTGTAACTGTTCTGAAGCTTGAACATTCGACACTGTTCGATTCGCGCCTTGTTCCAGGGAGCCGATGGCCGCGTTGACCCACGATCAATAGCCCCCTATTGCGAAACTCAAATCCTGAAGCGACTGAGAAGTTTGTCTTGCTCGCCAACGTGGTCCACCATCGCCGAGCATTGACGAACCTGCTTGTCCGCACTGCCGGATACTTCAAGACTGATATCGCGGATGTTCGTCGTGTTGCGATTGATTTCCTCGGTCGTGGCGCTCTGTTCTTCAGCGGCAGCGGCAATCTGTAGATTCATATCATTGATGCGGTAAATGGCTTCACGTATGCGCTCGAGCGTTTCATTGGCTGCATTGGCATCGCCTGCTGTCTTGCTGGCCGTATCACGGCTTTGCTGCATTCGCACTTGAGCGTGCCTCACACCCGTCTGCAGCTGATCAATCATCAGGCGTATTTCCTGAGTGGATTGCTGAGTACGCGAGGCCAGTGAGCGCACCTCATCAGCAACCACAGCAAACCCGCGCCCCGATTCACCAGCACGTGCCGCCTCGATGGCCGCATTGAGCGCGAGCAGATTGGTTTGGTCGGCAATGCTGGTGATGACCGCGACGATCGATTCGATGCTTTGGCTGAGCGTGGACAATTCATTGATCGCATGACCGGTGTCGTCCATCTCGTCCGCCAAGCGCTTGATCGCCCCCGTTGACCTGGAGACCAGGGCCACCCCGTCTGCTGTTTCCTCAGTGGCAACGATCGCCGCCTCGGCAGCGGCTTGCGCATTGCGCGCCACGTCCTCGGCTGTCGAGGCCATCTCGGTCATGGCGGTGGCGAGTTGATCCAGTTCCTGTAATTGAATCTGTACGCGGTTGGCTGCCTGATCCGCTTCACATGACGTCGCTGTGGTGCTCTCGCGAACCTGTTGTGAGCTCCTTTTCACATCGCCAATGAGCGCTTTGAGGTTCCTCAGGAACTGATTGAACTCCCCGGAGACCAGCGCAATTTCATCATTGCCGACCACAGGTAATTGGCGGGTCAGGTCGCCTTCTCCGCGATTGATGTCTGCCAACGATTCCTTGAGTTGATCCAGGGGGCGCAGTAGCCGTCTGACCAGCAGCCCCAACACCAACAGGCTAAGCAATACGCCCAGGCCAGTACCGATGACGGCTCGCCAGCTCAGGATGTAGGCTGCGGCCATGACGATGTCCTGATCGAGCACCACACCGATGTACCAATCCATGCCCTTGAGGTCCGTGAGTGGGATGAAAGACACCAGGAGGGACTTTCCATCGCTACTGACTTCTTGAAGCTGACTGTTGAGCGGTAGGGCACTTCCTGCGAAAAGCTGGCTGTAGGGCTTGCCGTTCAGTTCAGCGTCCGGGTGGGAAATGATGTTGCCACTCTTGCTCAGCAGAAAGGCATAACCGGCCCCACCGAAATCCAGCGTATTGATGGCATCGGCAACCGCAGTCAAACGGATGTCACCGCCAAACACCCCGAGCAACTGACCCGCGTCGCTGATCCGGGCGACAGCCGAGATCAGAATCTCACCGGTGGTGGAGTCCTTGTAAGGTTCGGTTAAAACTGCCTGGCCACCTGCCTTGCCGGTGACGTACCAAGGGCGGGTGCGACCGTCATAGTCCGGTTTTGGATTCCAGGACGCGGTGTTCTTAATGGGTTTTCCATCAGACTCAAGGGCGCCGAATACCAGCTTGAATTCGTCTTTGAGAATGGGCGAGTCGATGATTCGTTGGGTCGCTTGCGGGCTGTATTGGCTGTCGATCGACTGGGATGCCAAATCCATCAGACGAAGTTTGCCGTTTAGCCAGTTTTCGATCTGGCGCGCGACCGCATTGCTCGATTCGGAAATGCTCGCCTCAACCTGGCTACGCAAAATCGTACGTATCTGCTCTACCTGGACCAGCGACAGGAGACTGGTCGTCACGAACAGCACACAAGCAGCCACAAGGCTTACCTTGTAACGGATTTTCATCGAGGGCTCCGCGCGGTGGGAAGGTGATTTTTTGGTGTTTTGAGACCGCCATCGCCGGCAAGCCGGCTCCTACAGGTTTACGCGGTCTGTAGGAGCTGGCTTGCCAGCGATGGACTCACCTCATTTCAAGAGGGGTTAAAAGAAGCCCAGCGGATTGATGTCGTAGCTCACCAGCAGGTTTTTGGTCTGCTGATAGTGGTCGAGCATCATCTTGTGGGTTTCACGGCCGACGCCGGACTTTTTGTAACCACCGAACGCGGCGTGCGCCGGGTACAGGTGGTAGCAGTTGGTCCACACTCGACCGGCCTTGATGGCGCGGCCCATGCGGTAGGCGCGGTTGATGTCGCGGGTCCACAGGCCGGCGCCCAGGCCGAACTCGGTGTCGTTGGCGATGGCCAGGGCTTCGGCTTCGTCCTTGAAGGTGGTGATGCTCACCACCGGGCCGAAGATTTCTTCCTGGAACACACGCATTTTGTTGGTGCCCTTGAGCAGCGTCGGCTGGATGTAATACCCGCTCGCCAGGTTGCCCTCGAGTTTTTCCACCTTGCCGCCAGTCAGCAGCTCGGCACCTTCGCCCTTGGCGATTTCCAGGTACGAAAGGATTTTGTCGAATTGCTGCTCGGACGCCTGGGCGCCGACCATGGTGTCGGTGTCCAGCGGGTCGCCACGTTTGATTTGCAGGACCTTCTTCATCACCACTTGCATGAATTCGTCGTAGATCGACTCTTGCACCAAGGCGCGGGATGGGCAGGTGCAGACTTCGCCCTGGTTGAAGAATGCTAGCACCAGGCCTTCAGCGGCTTTCTCGATGAAGGACGGCTCGGCCTTCATGATGTCTTCGAAGAAGATGTTCGGCGATTTGCCGCCCAGTTCCACGGTGGACGGAATGATGTTTTCGGCCGCGCATTTCATGATGTGCGAACCGACCGGGGTCGAGCCGGTGAAAGCGATCTTGGCAATGCGCTTGCTGGTGGCCAGCGCTTCGCCGGCTTCTTTGCCGAAACCTTGCACGATGTTCAGTACGCCCGGTGGCAGCAGGTCGCCGATCAGCTCGACCAGCACGGTGATGCCCAGCGGGGTTTGTTCGGCTGGCTTGAGCACCACGCAGTTACCGGCGGCCAGGGCCGGGGCGAGTTTCCACGCGGCCATCAGGATCGGGAAGTTCCACGGGATGATCTGCCCGACCACGCCCAGCGGTTCATGGAAGTGATACGCCGCGGTGTGTTCGTTGATTTCAGCGGAGCTACCTTCCTGTGCACGGATGCAACCGGCGTAGTAGCGGAAGTGGTCGACGGCCAGCGGGATGTCGGCGTTAAGGGTTTCACGCACGGCTTTGCCGTTGTCCCAGGTTTCAGTGACGGCCAACAGTTCGAGGTTTTGCTCGATGCGGTCGGCGATTTTCAGCAGCGCCAAGGAGCGGTCCTGCACCGAGGTCTTGCCCCAGGCATCGGCGGCTGCGTGGGCAGCGTCCAGCGCCTTTTCGATGTCTTCGGCGCTGGAACGGGGAAATTCGGCAATCGGTTGGCCATTCACGGGCGAGGTGGTGGTGAAGTACTGACCTTTGACCGGTGCGACGAACTCACCGCCGATGTAGTTGCCATAACGGGACTTGAAGGAAACGATGGCACCTGGAGTGCCTGGGTGGGCGTAGTTCATGTTGGGGGTCTCTTGTTGTTTTTGGTTGTGACCGTCCGGGGACGGCCACTGTCAGTGGCACAAGCGCTACAGGGTCAGGAGCCCTGAGGGGTTTCCCCACGTGCCAGACGAGCATTGATGTCTTCAATGACAGCCGGCAAATCGACGATGGTGTCGATCAGGTAGTGCGGGCGAGAGGCTTCGAACATCTTGATGATGCGCGTGCGTTCTTCGGCCAACTCCTCCAGGGACAAGTCTTTGAATTCCTCGTAGGTCAGCCCCAGTGCGTTGCCGGAGCAGGTCAGTGCGACCGTCCACATGCCCGCGCTGCGGCCTTCGAGGATGCCCGGCCAGGTGTCGTCGACCTTGACGCAAGCGGCGACGTCGTCGATACCCAGAGCGATTACATTGGCCAAGGCCTGTGCGGGATGTGGACGACCGTTGGGCACTTCGTCGGTGGCAACAACATAGTCGGTGACGTAGCCGTTCTTACGCGCCAGCTCTACGACTTTTTCCATCACCACGGCCGGATAACCCGAGCAGGAACCGATTTTCAGGCCCTTGTCGCGTATGCCGTTGATCGTATCGAGCGCACCGGGAATCAACGCCGAGTGCAGGGCGATCTTTTCGATCTGCAACGGCATGAAGCGCTCGTAGAGTGCGGTGACATCATCATCCGTTGGCAAGCGGCCGAAGGCTGTCTGGTAACGTTCGGCGATCTGTGGCTCGTTGCACAGCGTGCGGATGTGATCCCACTTGCCCATGCCCATCGGTCCACGGGCTTCTGCCAGGGAAACCGCAACACCAAACTCGGCGAAGGCTTCAACAAAGATTTGAGTCGGTGCGAAAGAACCGAAGTCAACGACGGTGCCCGCCCAGTCCAGAACCACAGCTTGCAGTTGAGAAGGTTGTTTGTAGTGCATGGTGATTGCTCCAGTGATAGGTAAGTTGGGAGTTCGGATTCAGGCGGTGGTAGTGACGATGACGGGTTGTACCGGGGTCGAGACCAGCTGGCTTTCCACTGTTTTTGGCCGGCTATTCCAGAATGGCACCAACATCAAGCTGGCCAGCAGTGCAGCGCCGGTGAAGACCAGGAACACGGTGATGGTGTCGAAGTAACCCGGTAGCAAGCCGCCGAGGACCGCACCTACCGAACCGCAGCCATTTACGAAACCTGCGGCGGAGGCAGCACCGTCCTTACTGCCGAAGTCGATTGCAGCCGAGCCGCTGATCATCGAATCCGGCCCGTAGAGCGTCAGGCCCATCATGAACAGCAGGCCGACCACCATATAAAGACTGCCGCTCTGCATGGCAGGAACGAACAACCCCAGGCAGACAGTGAGGACCACCAGGCTAAGGACGCAGGCGGGTATACGACGAGCGCCGAAGTATTTGTCCGATGCGATACCGATGAGGATTGGACCTAACAGACCTGCCAGTTCAAAGGACGTGGGTACGATGGCGGATGCGACCTTGCCAATCTCTGGCATCCGTTCGTAGATGATCACGGGGCCCCACAGGAGGATGGCGTAACGTGCGGGCTTGAGCATGAAATAGGCAAGGCCAAGCACCAGTACGGTTCGATTTTTCATCACGGTGCGCAAGCCGGCCCAGATACTTTCGCGCGGAACTACGACATTGCTGACGGGTTCGACCTCGATTTCGACAGGAGGCAGTCCTACGTCCTCCGGTTGGTTGCGTTGCAGGAAAAAGAACAACACCGCTACCACCAGCACCACGATGGCGCTACTGAAGAACGCTATGCGCCAGTCGTGGTACGCGCTATAGGCCCACCAACCGGCAAACGGCGTGGCCACCAGACCGCCAAAGGCGTAACTGGTGCTCCAGTAACCCAGTACACGGCCACGGACTCCGGTACTGAAGAAACTGCCGACGTTCTTGCATAGACCTGACCAACCGGTGGACTGAGCAAGCCCCTGTACCAGCATGCAGGAAACGAAAATCGGTAAGGTGGCGTAGGTCCCCATGAGCAGCGCCGCCAGGGCCGAGATGACGAGGCCACTGAGTACCACGACCCTTGGCCCGAAGCGGTCAGAGAAGTTGCCCCACAGAAACTGGCCCACGGCATAGGCCGTTAGGTAAAGGGCATCGAGATTGGCCATCATGGCCTTTTCGAGCATGAAGTTCGGGTCTTCACCAATACCCAGTTTGGCGACAGAGAAAGCTTTGCGGGTGAAGTAGAAGCCGGCGTATGCCACCCAAGTGATGAGGAAAATTTGCACGCGCCAACGCTGGAGTGATTTCCAGCCGGTTGCGAGAGGCGTTGAGGTGTTCTTGTTCATGGTGTACTGATCCCGTGTGAGGTGCCAGACAGCGCAGATGAGGTTGGTTTTTGTTTTTGTTTTCGGTGCACAAGTCTGTCCAAGCGCACGACATCGATCAGATGGCCGTGAGAATGGCATCAGGCTTCAAGTATTAAATTGTCGAGGTCGCTGACTCCTGCCCGGCGCTGCCGAGCGATAAGTCACCGGATCCATGGTTTAAAAAAAGATCTCTGCCCAAAGGCGCTACCCATTGCGCCTGTGCTCGAATCGGCAGAGACCTTAAAGGGGTCGATCAGGCTGCGGGCTTGAGCATGTCCACGTCCATGGCGACGAGACTGTCTGCGATAGCTCGGAGCAATTGGTGGACGATGTATTCGTCGATTTGGCCGATACAGCCGATGCGGAAACTCTCAGCAACGGTCAGCTTGCCCGGGTAGATGATGAACTGACGGGCCTTGAGTTCTTCGTAGAAGCGCGTGAAATCAAAATTGGGATGTTCAGGGCTGAAGAACGTGGTGATGATCGGCGACAGCCAACGGTCTTCCAACAGAGTCTTGAAGCCCAGTTCGCGCATACCGGCAACCAGCACGTCGCGGTTGCGGGTGTAGCGCGCCAACCGGCCATCCACGCCGCCTTCGGCGCTGTGCTGTTCCAACGCCTTGTGAAAGGCCACGACACTGTGGGTCGGCGGCGTGAAGCGCCATTGACCGGTGCGCTCCATGTAGGTCCACTGTTCGAAGAGATCGAGGGACAGCGAGTTGGCGCGGCCTTTGGCGGCTTCAATGACAGAGCGGCGGATGATCACGAAACCAAAGCCTGGAATGCCCTCGATGCATTTGTTGGCGGATGACACCACCACGTCAAAGGCTATTTCATTCACAGTCAAAGGCACGGCGCCGAAGGAGCTCATGGCATCGATAATCAGGCTCTTGCCGTGGGCCTTCACGACATCGGCGATTTCACGTAGCGGGTTGAGGATGCCGGAGCTGGTTTCGCAATGAACGACGAAGACATTGGTGATGTCCGGGTTAGCCTTGAGCAGGGCATCCACCTCCTCCGGCTGCGGAGGCAGGTAGTCGCCTTTGTCCAGGGTAATGAAGGCACGACCGAGGTATTCCAAAGTCTTGGTGGCGCGCTGACCGTAGGCGCCGTTCATTAGCACCAGGGCTTTACCGTCACGCGGGATGGCGGTGGCCAATGCGGCCTCTACTGAGTAGCTGCCGCTACCTTGCAATGGCACGCAGGCGAAGCTGTCATCCTGTACGCCGGCCATGCCGAGCAATTTCTGGCGAACTTCAGCAGTGACTTGATTGAAGGCACCGTCCCATGAGCCCCAATCGCGCAACATGGCCTCCTTGGTGGCTTTGGAGGTGGTCAGCGGGCCTGGGGTCAACAGGTAGGGCTCGCCCAACGCAGGGGTTGCCAGCGGTTGGGTGATCGAAAATTCAGCGGTGGTCATGATCTTCTCCGGCGATGTTGTTTTTGTGGGGAGTGATGCACGGATCGATAAAAACACCTGCGCAGAAATAACTGAAATCGATTTATCACATTACAAATACAAGCTGAGCTTATAAGTGAGATTTCATCGCCGCTGTAGATCAGCCCCGATCTGTCTGTGCGTTAAATTTCGATTCTGTTGGTTCAAATCTCTTCCCATGACGATGCAGCTCTTGGATTTACGGACATGCCCAAGTAGCCGTTTGCGATTCGATACCGTCGCGGAAAAATAACCTTCACACCTGGATTCCCGAGTCTTCGGTACAGGATGTGGTCGACAGCCCGACCTTTTCTTCCTGCTCGGAAAAGGCGATGCGCCCAAGACGTTTTGCAAGATCCACAGGCGGTTGCGCCCGGTGCTGCCCTACCTGTTTTTGGGTCTCGGTGAGGATGTCCGCAGGAGATATACCTTCGTAAAAAGCGCTTATGCCGAGAATTGTCGCCAATTATTCGCACTTATATAGTGAAAGCCACTGGCCAATCTTTCCTAGACTGCGCCCATCCAGCCCTACAAAAATTTCAGTGGCCAGCCACAAATGGGAGTGAACATGCGAGTTCTCGTGCTTGGTAGCGGCGTCATCGGTACCACCAGTGCTTATTATCTGGCCCGTGCCGGGTTTGAAGTGGTGGTTGTGGACCGGCAGCCGGCTGCTGCCATGGAGACCAGTTTCGCCAACGCAGGCCAGGTCTCGCCAGGTTATGCCTCGCCGTGGGCCGCGCCGGGTGTGCCGCTCAAGGCCATCAAGTGGCTGCTGCAGCGCCATGCGCCACTGGCAATCAAGGCCACTGCCGACATCGACCAGTACCTGTGGATGGCACAGATGCTGCGCAACTGCACCGCCAGCCGTTACGCGGTGAACAAGGAGCGCATGGTCCGTCTGTCCGAGTACAGCCGTGACTGCCTCGACGAACTGCGCGCCGAAACCGGCATCGCCTACGAAGGCCGCAGCCTCGGTACCACCCAACTGTTCCGCACCCAGGCCCAACTGGACGGTGCCGCGAAAGACATCGCCGTGCTGAAAGAGTCCGGCGTACCGTTCGAACTGCTCGACCGCGACGGCATTGCCCGCGTTGAACCGGCGCTGGCCAGCGTCACGGACATCCTCGCCGGTGCCCTGCGCCTGCCGAACGACCAGACTGGCGACTGCCAGATGTTCACCACCAAGCTCGCCGAAATGGCCGCAAACCTGGGTGTGCAATTCCGTTTCGGCCAGGACATTCAGCGCCTCGACTTCGCCGGTGACCGCATCAACGGCGTATGGATCGACGGCAAGCTGGAAACCGCCGACCGCTACGTGCTGGCGCTGGGCAGCTACTCGCCGCAACTGCTCAAGCCGCTGGGCATCAAGGCGCCGGTGTATCCGCTCAAGGGTTACTCCCTGACCGTGCCGATCACCAACCCGGCGATGGCCCCGACCTCGACCATTCTCGACGAGACCTACAAGGTCGCGATCACCCGTTTCGACAACCGCATCCGCGTTGGCGGCATGGCTGAGATCGCCGGTTTTGACCTGTCGCTGAACCCGCGCCGTCGCGAAACCCTGGAGATGATCGTCAACGATCTTTATCCTCAGGGCGGCGATCTGGCCCAGGCCAGCTTCTGGACCGGCCTGCGTCCGACCACACCGGATGGCACGCCGATTGTCGGTGCCACTCCGTTCAAGAATCTGTTCCTGAACACCGGTCACGGCACGCTCGGCTGGACCATGGCGTGCGGCTCCGGTCGCTTGCTGGCTGACCTGATAACCAAGAGAAAGCCGCAGATCAGCGCCGAAGGCCTTGATATTTCCCGTTACGGCAGTGATACGCCGGAGCCAGCAGAGCACGGCGACCCAGCGCCAGTTCACCAATAAGCGAGCGCGTATAAACCCATCATGACTGTGTTGAAAAAACGCCCGGCCAATAGCCAGGCGTTTTTTGAGGCAAGCGTAAAAGTTTCGGTTCTTCACGGAATCCCGGGGAACTGTAGGAGCCGGCTTGCTGGCGATGGTCGTTAACGATAACGCGTGAAAACTGGATAAACGCGCTGCACTTGAGTCCATCGCCACGATGCGGCGACCCGACAAGCCGGCTCCTACATCTATGGTTACCCCCTTTTCTGCAATACTGTATTTGATGCGTGTTTGGCTTGCTTTCATCTATCCGGCGTCTGAGTGGGGGTGTCGCCCCGCGCCTCGATGAGAATCGATGCCCAACGACCCTAATTAGTTGAACGGCCTTACAGCCGTGTAGGAGCCCAGGGTTGTCGTCAGGCCGGTTGGCCGTTCACGTCATCAGTTATCCAGCATCGCAAAACCAGGTGGGTGGTGCTCGGGTGACAGCGGGGTCAGGCGTTCATCGCGGCTGGCCCCGCATCGAATTCAGTGTGGTGTGCGGCTATCGCCCAGGCGATTCTTGCCAGCTTGTTGGCCAGTGCGCAGACCACGAGATTGGAGTGATGGCGGGAAGCTAATAGTTGGCGGACCCAGTCCGCCAAGGCGCCTTTCTGTCGTTCCAGTTGTATCAAGTACACACGGGCGCACTGGATGAGCAGGCGCCTCTGATTTCGATCGCCGCGTTTACTGATGCCGAGCAACACGGTTTTATCGCCCGTACCGTGCTGTTTGGGTACCAGCCCGATCGACGCCGCATAGCCTCGGCCGCATTTGAACTGTTTGCCATCGCCCAACTCGGCAGCCAAGGCGCTGGAGGTGATCGGGCCGACACACGGCATGGTCATCAAACGAGCCGCCAGATCATCTTCAGCTGCTTGGCATTCCACCTCCTTGTCCAGCGCTTTGACCTTCCCATCCAGATAGTTGAAGTGCTCATGCAACCCCATCAGAATTTTTTTGATGGAGCCGGAAAATGAACTCATCTCAAGCAATGCTGGAAGCTCTTTGATGGATTTGAAGCCGGGAGCCAGGCTGATACCCACCTCCAGCAGGGCTGCGTGAATCCGATTGACGGTGGCGGTACGGTCTTTGATGAACGACTCACGAACCGAATTGAGCATCGCCAGCGCCTGCTGAGCCTGGGTTTTGGGGTGCACGAAGCGCATTGTGGGCCGGGTCGCCGCCTCGCAGATCGCTTCGGCATCAGCGAAGTCGTTTTTGTTGCTCTTCACGTAAGGGCGTACCAGATGTGGCGCAATAAGCTTGGGCGTATGCCCCAGCTTGGCGACTTCCTGCGCCATGAAATGGGCGCCGCCACAGGCTTCCATCACGACGGTGCAGGGTTCCAGTTTCGCCAGATATTGGGTGAGTGCTGCGCGCGTAAACTTTCTGCGGTGAACCTCGTGGCCGCGATCATCTTGAGCATGAAGATGAAAGGAATGTTTTCCGAGGTCGATGGCGGCAATAGCTACGTTGTTCATGGCAATGATCTCCGATGAGCCCTCTGTGAAAGCTTAGTGGGCGATCACAGGGGGCAGCGGGGGGG
>NZ_MUJK01000019.1 GCF_002906155.1 Pseudomonas laurylsulfativorans | reverse complement strand
TGATGGTGTTCGGTGACGCTAAAAAGGTCATCGAAGACATGGTAAAAGCCGTCGACTAACCCTCTGCGGTACACAGAACGCCCCGACTCGTCGGGGCGTTTTTGTTTGCGCAAATCGTCGGACAAACTATTCTTTTGTTACCGATCCGGTAACGGTGTTTTGCTTGAAAGGCCCGGAATAGACACCTCAATTGCGACCTTTGTAGCGGGACAGAAGTCGGCGCAATTCACTAGACTGCACGTCCTGCTACCCGTTGCCCGAGATAACAATCCATGTACCGTGACCGTATTCGCCTGCCTTCGTTGTTGGACAAAGTGATGAGCGCTGCCGACGCTGCCGCCCTGATTGAGGACGGCATGACCGTCGGCATGAGTGGCTTTACTCGCGCCGGCGAAGCCAAGGCCGTTCCTCAGGCGCTGGCCGAGCGCGCCAAGGTCACGCCGCTGAAGATCAGCCTGATGACTGGCGCAAGCCTGGGCAATGACCTCGACAAGCAACTGACCGAAGCTGGCGTGCTCTCGCGACGCATGCCGTTTCAGGTCGACAGCACCCTGCGCAAGGCGATCAACGCCGGCGAAGTCATGTTCATCGACCAGCACTTGTCGGAAACCGTGGAGCAATTGCGCAACCAGCAACTGAAACTGCCGGACATTGCCGTGATTGAAGCCGTTGCGATCACTGAGCAAGGGCATATCGTGCCAACGACCTCGGTAGGCAACTCCGCCAGCTTCGCGATTTTCGCCAAGCACGTGATCGTCGAGATCAACATGGCGCACAACCCGAACCTCGAAGGTCTGCATGACATTTACATTCCGACCTACCGCCCGACCCGCACCCCGATTCCATTGGTCAAAGTCGACGACCGCATTGGCAGCACCGCCATCCCGATTCCAGCGGAAAAGATCGTCGCCATCGTGGTCACCAACCAGGCTGACTCACCCTCCACTGTGCTGGCACCGGACGCCGAGACCCAGGCCATTGCCGACCACCTGATCGACTTCTTCAAACAGGAAGTGGCAGCCGGGCGCATGACCAACAAGCTCGGCCCGCTGCAAGCCGGTATCGGCACCATCGCCAACTCGGTGATGTGTGGCCTGATCGACTCGCCGTTCGAAGACCTGACGATGTATTCCGAGGTGCTGCAAGACTCGACCTTCGACCTGATCGACGCTGGCAAGCTGAGTTTTGCTTCCGGCAGCTCGATCACCCTGTCGAGCCGGCGTAATGCCGATGTGTTCGGCAATCTGGAGCGCTACAAGGACAAACTGGTTCTGCGCCCGCAGGAGATTTCCAACCACCCTGAAGTCGTGCGCCGCCTAGGCATCATCGGCATCAACACCGCCCTGGAGTTCGACATCTATGGCAACGTCAACTCCACTCACGTCTGCGGCACGCGGATGATGAACGGCATCGGTGGCTCAGGCGACTTCGCGCGCAACGCACACCTGTCCGTGTTCGTGACCAAGTCAATTGCCAAGGGCGGTGCGATCTCCAGCGTGGTGCCGATGGTCAGCCATGTTGACCACACCGAACATGACGTCGATATCCTCGTGACCGAAGTAGGCCTGGCAGATTTGCGAGGCCTGGCGCCCCGGGAGCGTGCCCGGATCATCATCGACAAGTGCGTGCACCCTGATTACCGCCAGGCGCTGAATGATTACTTCAATGCCGCGTGCGCCATCGGCGGACACACCCCACACATTCTGCGTGACGCCCTGAGCTGGCACATAAACCTGGAAGAAACCGGGAAAATGCTGAAGAAGTAATTGGTACAGAAACCAGCTGACGCAAACACAGTTTCGTCAGCTTGCTCTTGCCCGCCTCGCAATATGAAAAAAACTGTACTGCTGTACTGGTCATTTCCTACGGAAAATTCCTTCCTTGCCGAGTCAAAACTGCATTTTTGCACTCAAACAGTGCAGACAGGTACAGTTGCCTCAATTTCGACCAGTACACCCCCTATAAACAGTTAACTGAGCTCTCACAATACAGGTGAACTGTATCTACAGAGACTAGGCAAACAAGAGGATCATGGGCACCAGTTAAACCACTACCTAATCCCGCCACAAGCGGAAGGATGACCACCATGGAACGTACACTCAGTTCCGATCTGTTCTTCGAAGACACTGCTGCAAAAACCCAGGCTTCCCTGCCTCTGCGCGTTATCGCCAACCTGATGTTGTGGCAGCGCCGCATTACCAGCCGCCATCAATTGGCTCGCCTGGATTCGCGTCTGCTGGCTGATGCCGGGATTAGCGAAGCACAACGCTACGAAGAGCTGAGCAAGCCGTTCTGGCGCTAAGTTAGCGTCGCTGGCTCTGACCTGAAGGTCCACCGCCAGCAACCCGAATTGAAAAAACAAAACCCGTCGTGGGAAACCACGACGGGTTTTGTCGTTTTGGCCTGTCAATCCTGGTCTTACAGTAGGGAAACCTCAATACCAGTACAGTTTACAAAATATGCAAACTGAATGAGTACAATATCACCACAGTGTGTCTGTAGTAGATACTCGGCCGGTGTCAGCATGGAGCTCTTCACTTATCGGACAGGGACCGTGCCATGAAAAACTCACTGGATTTCTCCATTCCCTCAGTTCAATCGAGAACTTGCCTGCAATGGCTCCAAGGGCAGCTGAAGGGACTCTTCGCTGGCCTGGAAAGGGCGAGAACGCGACGCTTACTGGCTCAACTCGATGATCGCCAGCTAGCGGATCTGGGTATCAGCCACGCCGACCGCAGCAATGAATTGGACAAACCGTTCTGGCGCTGACTTCCTGCTTGCAGGGTCGGGACTGTTCGAACTGACACATACAGGCCTAATATCACTCCAGAACGTGGCGAACGCCGAGTGCCTGACGTCCGACCTTGCAGACACTGCGCTATATTTCAATTGATCTACCCAAAGGAGTTACCCCATGTCCCGTCTTCGCCTGCTTAGCGCCGCGGCACTGTTTGCCGTGGCTGCCAGTGCCCAAGCCACCAGCTTCATCGTGACCACGGATGCTGTTGTCAACGCGCTCAAAGCCACGTCCGATGCGACCACCAACATCGTCTCGTCGTCGTTCAAGGACGACAAGATCGTCCTCGCCGCCCGTGACGACGCCGCCAGCTTCGTCGCCACCGAAGGCTCCATCCGCGGCGTGAAGCTGGAAAGCGCCCTCGACCACATTCGCCATAAGGCGCCGCAACTGAGTGCAACAGACGCACAACTGGCTCAGGCGATCCTGACGATCTAAATGGCTATACAGACATGGGGCACGCCCGGCGTGTCCCAATGTTTCGGCGCTGGCTCTAGACCGGCCCTTGCGCTAGCCTTGGGACTCACTTTCAACTGTCGAGTCTCATGCGTTTTCCTTCCAGTCTGCTGATCACCCCAGTCTTTCTCACCCTTGGTTACTGCGGATCGGCCCACGCTTATGACGCCTTCAACCTGTCCACTCAAGGCTTTGTTGCCAGCGGTTACGCCACAAGTTTGGTGACCTCCGCCCCCTTCGACCATAAACTACTGCTCGCCGCCCACGACGACGCCGCGGCGTTCATTGCCAGTGACGGCCAGCTGAGAGGCGCACGGCTGGAGTCGGCCCTGCGTTACCTGCGCCAAACCCAGGCAAAACTTCATGCCACCGACCTTGAACTGGCACAAGCAATTCTCGTCCAATAGTTATCCCTGTTTTTCTGGAGTCATTCCATGCGTAACCCGCTGATTGCTGCCACCTTAGGCCTGCTGCTGTTGGCCGATGTGACCCAGGCACATACTCTGGTTGCCACCAGTAACATCCTGATCCGCGCTACCCAGCGCACTCTTGATTTCACTTCCGACACCACCACGTCCATTCGCGACTCGAAAATCGTGCGCGAAGCCCAGGACGACGCCGCCAGTTTCGTTGCCAGCAATGGCGACATTCGTGGCGCTCACCTGGAATCCGCTTTCGACTTGCTGCGCACACGCGTGCCGGAAGCCCGTGACGCCAGTGATCAGGATCTCGCCGAAGCCATCCTCGCACTGTGAGGCGTCCAGGCGCCTGGCTGCTGGCCGGGGCCCTGTTGCTGCTCGGCAACACGGCCCACGCAGGCCTTCAATTACAGCTCAAGACCGAAGGTCTGAGCTCCGCGCAACAGCAAGCCAGCCAGGCCCTGCTTGATGAAGCCATGCAGGCGCTACCGCCACGCTTCATCGAGCAGTTGGATCGACGTATCGTCGTCGGCTGGACCGATGACATGCCGCGTAATGCCTACGGCCAAGCATCGCTGGTGTCTGAGCTCGATCTGAACCGCAACCTGCTGGCCGGCCTCACCGATGGCAGCGCCGCGAGCAAAAAAACCCATCGCCCCCACGGCACCGTGCGCCGGGAAATGCTAGCCACTGTGTTGCACGAGCTGACTCACATCTACGACCGTTCGCGCCTCTGGCCGGATGCCGAGCGCAAGCTGATTCAGCGCTGCACCCAGCGCAACAACAGCTCGGGGCTGGTGGGTATTCCTGATCAATGTCGGGGCCAGTCCGATCGGCGGTATACCCTTAGTGACGATCCGCGCCTGCTCGACCTCGCCGGCTGGCAGCAATACGTAGGCCGTCGTGGTGAACGCGAACAGCACAATCGCCAGATTGCCCGCAGTCCGGACATCTACGAGACCAGCAGTCCAAAGGAATTCGTCGCGGTCAACATGGAGTACTTCCTCCTCGACCCGAGCTACGCTTGCCGTCGCCCTGCGCTGTACCGCTACTACAAGGAACATTTCGGCTGGGCGCCCGCCGCCAAGGACACCTGCAGCAAGACCTTCGCATTCCTCAATGCCGGCAACGACTTCGCCAAGACACCCTTGGCCCAGATCGATCCGGAGCGGGTCTATGCCGTCGACTACCTGCTCGCCGAGGCCAACCAGAATCTGTTCAGCCGCTGGGGCCATAGCATGCTGCGTCTGGTGATCTGCGCGCCGGGCCGACCACGCGGACCGGATTGTCGACTGGACCTGGACCAGCACCTCGTGCTGTCGTACCGCGCCTTCGTCGGCGACGTACAGCTGTCGAGCTGGGATGGCCTGGTCGGTAAATACCCGTCACGGCTCTTCATCCTGCCGCTGTCCCAGGTCATCGACGAATACACCAAGACTGAACTGCGCAGCCTGGCCTCCGTGCCCCTGAACCTGTCGCGCAAAGAGATTGAAGACGTGGTGGGACGTGCCGCCGAGATGCACTGGAGCTACGACGGCAACTACTTCTTTCTGTCGAACAACTGCGCGGTGGAAGAACTGAAACTGTTGCGCGGCGGGACCAACAACCCGCAATTGGTTGGACTCGACAACATCATGCCCAACGGTTTGCTGGAAGTGCTGAAGGGCCGTGGCCTGGCGGATCCCAGCGTGCTGGATGATCCCAAGGAAGCACTGCGTCTGGGCTACCGCTTCGACTCCTTCCGCGATCGCTATCAGGCCATGTTTGAAGTGCTGAAAAAGCACTTGCCGATCAAACAGGAAAACGTTGAAGACTGGCTCGACTTGAAAGCCGCAGAGCGTCGGCAATGGTTCGACCAGGCCGATTTGCGCACCAGTGCGGCGTTGCTTCTGCTGGAACAAGCGAGCTTCCGTCGGCAGTTGCTGCTGGCTCAGGATGAAGTGAAACAGCGTTACCTGGGCGCCCGAGAGCTGAAAAATGGCGGCATGGACAAGGCCAACGAGACGCTCAAGGACATTCTCGCCAACAGTGGCTTCCTCAGCCGTCCGGCTGAACTGCTTGGCACCAACGGTTATGGCTTGCCACAGTCGAGCGAGTGGGAGCATCTGGAAGCGGAAAGCAGCCAGCGCCAGAAACAGCTCCTGGCGCTGTCCGCAGATCTGGACAAGGAAGTGAGAGCGTTGCTCGATCCGAGCCGTGCCGCCGAAATGGCCGCCAACGAGGCCAACATGAAACAGATTGGTGAGCACCTGCGCAAACTGCACAAGGCAGCCGGCGGGTTGGAGCTGCCCTGACCCCTTAGGTTGCTACACTCACAAGGTTTCTCTGCGGATTTGCTCCATGTGGCGAGGGGGCTTGCCCCCGTTGGGTCGCGAAGCGGCCCCAGCACTCATCACTTGAATCGCGGGGCCGGCTGCGCCGTCCAACGGGGGCAAGCCCCCTCGCCACAAAGAGAATTCTGCTTCAGTACAGAACCCCCTGCAGAACCTCATAGACAATCCCGGTTCCTACGGCGATCAGTACAACGTCTGCGCCCGCGCGACGCCATTCGTAGCCTGGGTAATACGGCAACCGGCTCAACGCACGGTTATCCAGGCGTTCGCCGTAATAGCCACGAGGCAGCGGCCTGCCCCGCACCACGATGACACCGGGTGGTGGCGGTGCACCGCGGACGAAATAGCCGTGATTATCATGGATCGTCTGGCGAACAGGTGCGAAGTCCCGGGGTGGGAGCCCACCACGATGGTTGTCATGATCGTGACGATCCTCACCACGATAATCACCGTGGTTATCGTAATGGCCGTGATCGTCGTGTTGATCGGCATTGGCATGCAGGGTCGCGCCGAGCAGCAGCACACCGAGGCTGGCTATCAGGCGTTTCGACATTTTCATCAGGTCTTTCCTCACAACACACGCAGCAAAAAGGGCTTCAGAACGCAGTCCTGAAGCCCTCGGTCTTGCTGTTTAGTCTGTGCCGGGGAGCTCTAATTCCTCTGTATCAGGAACTTTACTCTCAGCTGACGCGAGCCTTACGCACGCCATCGGCCAACGCCGAGCACAGGCTCAGCACGCCATCCACGGCTTGTTCCGGGGTGGTGGCATTGGCGATGTGATCGATCAACGCCGAGCCCACCACCACGCCATCGGCCAGACGTGCGATGGACGCTGCCTGTTCCGGAGTCCGGATACCGAAACCGATGCTGATCGGCAGGTCGGTATGGCGGCGCAGACGGGCGACCGCTTCTTCGACGTGTTCCAGCGTGGCTGCACCGGCGCCGGTCACACCGGCCACCGACACGTAGTAAACGAAACCGGAGCTGCCGTTGAGAACGGTCGGCAGACGCACATCGTCGGTGGTTGGCGTGGTCAGGCGAATGAAGTCCAGGCCCGCTGCCTGCGCCGGGTCGCACAACTCGCCGTTATGCTCTGGCGGCAGGTCAACCACGATCAGGCCGTCAACGCCTGCCTCTTTGGCTTCGGCAATGAAGCGCGGTACGCCGTACATGTGGATCGGGTTGAAGTAACCCATCAGCACCAGTGGCGTTTCGTTGTTGTCCTGGCGGAACTCGCGAACCATTTGCAGGGTTTTCGCCAGATTCTGTTTGGCACCCAACGCACGGATGTTGGCGAGCTGGATGGCCGGGCCGTCAGCCATCGGGTCGGTGAAGGGCATGCCCAGTTCGATCACGTCGGCGCCAGCCGCCGGCAAGCCCTTGAGGATTGCCAGGGAGGTGTCATAGCCCGGGTCACCAGCGGTCACGAAGGTCACCAGGGCGGCGCGGTTCTGTTCCTTGAGTTCAGCAAAACGCGTTTGCAGGCGGCTCATCAGTGTTTCTCCTGCTTCGATTGCTCTTGTTGAGAGTGTTCCATGTGGTGCATCACGGTCTGCATGTCCTTGTCGCCACGGCCGGACAGGTTGACCACCATCAGGTGATCCTTTGGCAGGCTCGGTGCGCGCTTGAATACTTCAGCCAGGGCATGGGCGCTTTCCAGGGCAGGGATGATCCCTTCCAGGCGGCAGCACTGGTGGAACGCGGCGAGAGCTTCGTCGTCGGTCACCGAGGTGTACTGAACGCGGCCGATATCATGCAACCATGCGTGTTCCGGGCCGATGCCCGGGTAGTCCAGGCCAGCGGAGATCGAGTGGGCGTCGATGATCTGGCCATCGTCGTCCTGCAGCAGGAAAGTACGATTGCCGTGCAGAACGCCTGGAACACCACCGTTCAGGCTGGCTGCATGCTTGCCAGTCTCGATGCCATAACCGGCGGCTTCAACGCCAATGATCTCGACACTTTTGTCGTCGAGGAACGGGTGGAACAGCCCCATGGCGTTGGAACCACCGCCGATGCATGCCACCAGGCTGTCCGGCAGGCGGCCTTCCTGGGCTTGCAGTTGCTCGCGGGTTTCCTTGCCGATCACGGCCTGGAAGTCGCGGACCATCGCCGGATAAGGGTGCGGACCGGCCACGGTGCCGATCAGGTAGAAGGTGCTGTCGACGTTGGTTACCCAGTCACGCAGGGCCTCGTTCATCGCGTCTTTCAGCGTGCCGGTACCGGCCACCACCGGGATTACCTCAGCGCCCAGCAGCTTCATGCGGAACACGTTGGCCTGCTGACGCTCGATGTCAGTGGTGCCCATGTAGATCACGCAGTCCAGACCGAAACGCGCGGCGACGGTGGCCGTGGCCACACCGTGCATGCCGGCGCCAGTCTCGGCGATGATGCGTTTCTTGCCCATGCGCCGCGCCAGCAGGATCTGGCCGATGCAGTTGTTGATCTTGTGTGCGCCGGTGTGGTTCAGCTCTTCGCGTTTGAGGTAGATCTTCGCGCCGCCACAGAATTCGGTCAGACGCTCGGCGAAGTACAGCGGGCTTGGGCGTCCGACGTAATCGCGCTGGAAGTAGGCCAGTTCTTCCTTGAACGCAGGATCTTCCTTGGCCAGCTCATATTCGCGGGCCAGGTCGAGGATCAACGGCATCAGGGTTTCGGCAACGTAACGGCCACCGAACGCGCCAAACAGGCCGTTGGCATCAGGGCCGTTGCGCAGATTAGTCTGGGTCATTTGGCGCTCCAGTTGAATGCGTGAAGTGATGCATAAAGAGATAGTGGGGTTCACTCTACCCCTGACGCCCCGAGCTGAAAACCGATAAGATCGCCGCAACCTGTCAGGAAAACTCACAGATCACATGAGCCATGACCTTCCTCCGCTTAACGCGCTTCGCGCCTTTGAAGCCACTGCCCGCTTGAACAGCGTCAGTCAGGCTGCCGAGCAGTTGCACGTCACCCACGGCGCGGTCAGCCGGCAATTGAAAGTGCTGGAGGAGCACTTGGGGGTTAGCCTGTTCATCAAGGACGGGCGCGGCCTGAAACTCACAGATGCCGGGTTGCGACTGCGTGACGCCAGCAGCGAAGCCTTCGAGCGCCTGCGCAGCGTTTGCGCAGAACTCACACAAAGCACGGCCGATGCTCCATTCGTGCTCGGTTGCTCGGGAAGCCTGTTGGCGCGATGGTTTATCCCGCGATTGGGGAGACTCAACGCCGACCTGCCGGACCTGCGCCTGCACCTGTCGGCCGGAGAAGGCGACCTCGATCCGCGCAGACCGGGGCTGGATGCCTTGCTAGTCTTCGCCGAGCCACCCTGGCCGGCGGACATGCAGGTTTTCGAGTTGGCCAGCGAGCGCATCGGTCCGGTCATGAGCCCGCGGTTCGCCGGCTATGAATGGCTCAAGGACGCGCCGGACGCTGCACTGCTGAGCGAGCCCTTGCTGCACACCACCTCACGCCCGCAAGCCTGGCCGAGCTGGGCGCAACCTCGCGGCCTCGACCCCAGGGCATTGAAGTACGGTCAGGGGTTCGAACATTTGTATTACTTGCTCGAAGCCGCCGTCGCGGGGTTGGGCGTGGCAATTGCGCCCGAACCCCTGGTGACGGAAGACTTGAAGGCCGGCCGCCTGGTTGCGCCTTGGGGCTTCAATGAAACCCCGGCACAACTGGCGTTGTGGCTACCCAAGCGCGCCGCGGACGGGCGCGCCCGGCAACTGGCGCAGTGGCTCAAGAACGAGCTGCGTCGAGCGGATTAATCACGCTTGCACAACAGATAAGCGGCCAGCAGGCCCAATGCGCCCACAGCGACACCGGCTGTTGTCCAGGGGTGTTCCTGGGCGTAGTCCCGGGTGGCAATCCCGGTTTCGCGGGTTTTGACCTTGACCTCTTCATAGGCATCGGCAAGCAGATGGCGCGAGTGCTTCAAGGCATTCTCGGCGTTGCTTTTCAGGGTCTTGAGGGTTTTACGCGACTCGTCCGAGGCGTCGTCCTTCAGGCTTTCCAAAGACTTGAGAAGACTCTCGATCTCCGCTTCCATGCTTTGCAATGAGGCTTTACGTAACGAGGTGTTGGCCATGGTGGCTCTCCTGCATTGGTGATGAGTAGCGTGTGTTGGTTGGGACTTCATGGGCTCGAGAAAGTGCAGAAAATCTGAACTTCACACTCAGACCGGCCAACAGAAGAAATCGGAAAAATCACTGCTAGGCTGTAATTCACACGCCGAGGAGAACGCCATGTCTGACCATCACACCTATAAGAAAGTCGAGCTGGTCGGCTCGTCCACCAGCAGTATCGAAGATGCGATTAACAACGCGCTGGCCGAAGCCAGCAAAAGCATCAAGTACATGGAATGGTTTGAAGTGACCGAGACCCGTGGGCACATCAGGGACGGCAAGGCTGCGCACTTTCAGGTCACCTTGAAAGTCGGATTCCGGATTGCCAGCAGCTGACTTTAGGCTAGTCTTCTGAACTTGCACGCCGGCCGAATGCCATAGGGATTGGCAAAGCACTACGATGAATACGTCCGGCTGACGGCTGGTTACCCCTATGATCCGACCAGGGAATGCAACCGATGAAGAAGTTTATGTTGGCGGTAGGTTTGTTGAGCATTGCGGGGACCGCATTGGCGGGTGGCAAGCCATGCGAAGAGCTGAAAGCCGAAATCGCAGCGAAACTTGATGCCAAGGGCGTTTCCGGTTATTCGCTGGAGATTGTCAACAAAGGTTCCGCTGCCGGCGGGAAAGTTGTTGGTAAATGCGAAGCGGGCGCCAAAGTGATCGTCTATAAAAAGTAGGCCGATACTCACCCGAATGAAAAAGCCGACGTCCTGGCGCCGGCTTTTTTTGGGGTCTTTCACTGGTTTGGAGGACCCCTCGTTGTCGACTCGGACGCGGTCCCTTGTAGGAGCTGGCTTGCCAGCGATGGTCGTTAACGATAACGCGCGTGAACTGGATAAACGCGGCGCACTTGAGTCCATCGCCGGCAAGCCGGCTCCTACAGTTTTCCGTGAAGTATCAGCCTCGCATGACCTGCGCCAGCAGCTCGTAGGAATGCACGCGATCCGAATGTTCATACAGGTCACAAGTGAAAATCAGCTCGTCAGCCTGGGTCTGTTCGATCAGGACCTCTAGCTTGGCGCGGATTTTCTGCGGGCTGCCAATCATGGCCAGGCCAAGGAAATCATGCACGGCCTCTTTCTCGTGGGGCAGCCACAGGCCGTCCATGGTCTTCACCGGCGGACGTTGCACCAGGCTTTGGCCACGCATCAGGGCGAGAATCCGCTGGAACACCGAGGTCGCCAGATAATCGGACTGCTCGTCGGTATCGGCTGCCACCAATGGCACACCGAGCATCACGTAGGGCTTTTCCAAAACGGCTGACGGCTTGAAGTGATTGCGGTAGACCCGAATCGCTTCATGCATGTAGCGCGGCGCGAAATGCGAAGCGAAAGCGTAGGGCAAACCGCGTTCACCCGCCAGCTGTGCGCTGAACAGGCTCGACCCCAACAACCAGACCGGTACATTGGTCCCGGTTCCCGGCATGGCGATGATGCGTTGATCCGGGGTACGTGGCCCGAGGTAGCGCACCAGTTCCGCCACATCTTCCGGGAAGTCGTCGGCGCTGCCGGAGCGTTCACGGCGCAACGCACGTGCGGTCATCTGGTCGGAACCGGGGGCGCGCCCCAGGCCCAGGTCGATCCGGCCCGGATAGAGGCTTTCCAGTGTGCCGAACTGTTCGGCGATCACCAGCGGTGCGTGGTTGGGCAACATCACCCCGCCCGAACCGACTCGAATGGTCGACGTACCACCGGCCAGGTAACCGAGCAGCACCGAAGTCGCAGAACTGGCGATGCCGTCCATGTTGTGGTGCTCAGCCACCCAGAAGCGGTTGTAACCGAACTTCTCGACGTGCTGCGCCAGGTCCAGCGAGTTGCGCAGCGACTGGGCCGCGCTGCCATTCTCGCGCACCGGCACCAGATCGAGGGTCGAGAACTTGATATCGGACAGTCGTTTCATAAACCTGCTTCTCCAATTGAGGGCGCAGGTTTGTTCTTGCGAACGCAAACCTGCCGAATCCAAAAGCGTGTTCATGCAATGTGGGCATATACCCGAGTTTCAATAGCCAGGTAAAAAATCCCGCGAAAAAAGCAGATTGATCGGACGAAGTGAACTTTGCCCTGCCGTCTATCCTCACAACCCTGGCAACCGCAAACCACGAAGGTGCGACGTTTCGCGCCGTTCTTTAGGAGACAGGCATGGCTATCGTCAAGAAAGCATCGGCCCATTGGGAAGGTGATCTGAAAACTGGCATCGGCTCGATTTCCACAGAAACCGGCGTACTCCGGGAAGCACCCTACGGTTTCAAGGCACGCTTCGAAGGCGGCCGGGGCACCAACCCCGAAGAGTTGATCGGCGCGGCCCACGCCGGCTGTTTCTCAATGGCGTTTTCGATGATTCTCGGTGATGCCGGCCTGAAGGCCGATAGCATCGATACCCAGGCAGAAGTCACGCTGGATCAAGTGGACGGCGGTTTTGCGATCACCGCCGTGAAATTGATTCTGAAAGCGAAAATCCCCGGGGCATCCCAGGCGCAGTTCGAAGAACTCAGCAACAAGGCCAAAGAGGGCTGTCCAGTATCCAAGGTGCTGAATGCGAAAATCAGCCTGGAGGCAACACTGGTCAGCTAGATTTTCGTAGAAATGAAAAGATCGCAGCCTTGCGCAACCTGCCGGAATCATTCGGTAGAAATCGCTCAAGACTGCGATCTTTTTTGCGTCGCGACAGACTTGCCCGCTAAAACTGTGGTCGAATAAATGACAGCAGCGAAAACCCATGACGGTGCGTGCTGCGTCAAAGGAGCTTCAACCATGAAACGTTTTGCCCTGGCGGTTATCTGTTGCGCACTGGCCACTTCGGCCTTGGCGGCACCAAAACCCTGCGAAGAACTCAAGGCCGAGATCGAAGCCAAGATCCAGGCCAGTGGCGTCGCCGCCTACACACTTGAAATCGTCAGCAATGACGAAGTCCACGACCAGAACATGGTCGTTGGCTCGTGCGAAAACGGCACCAAAAAAATCATCTACCAGAAGAACGATCGCTGATACCTCACATCAGGCAGTAGGATTCCCGATCTTCCGCGACGATCTCCCGCTTGGCGTTGTACAGCCGGGCGCCGGGGGTGAAGGCAATTGAGCGGCCTTCGAGCACATAACGCTGCCCGGCTTCGAAATGATCGTAATTGATGGTCAGGTAGCACAGCCGCTCCGAAGGGCCGCTCATCGTGCTCAAGCCACCGCCGCCGGGCACTTCAAAGTCGAAGCGGACAATCAGCTCGTGGCTACCGGGCATGACTTCGAAAAAACGCCCGTCACGCAGGCGTTGTTTATCCAGTCGTTCGGCCATCAACAATTTGTCGTTAGGGAAGGGCGTAGAGAATTCGACCCAGGCCATTTGTGGATTAGGTGTCGGCATCGGGCTCTGGCAGCCCGCGACAACAGCGGCGGCGAGTAACAGCATCAACCTGCGCATGATGGATGTCCCAAGGGATGTGCATCCAGCATAACGCCGATCAGGTGTGTTGACAGCCCGCTGGCGTGCCCAGGCCAATCACCTTTCGCTGTTGATCATAGAGTTTCGCCCAAGGCCGAAAACCGATATTTCCCGCTTGCAGTTGATAACGTTCACCCGCGTTGAAATCGTTGAATTTCACGTTCAACTGACAATCGCGCCACAACGGCTCGGCGTCGGGGCCGATGTTGGTGGGCTGGACCGAGAATTGGTAGCGGACCGTCAACTCATGGCTACCGGGCTGGATCTGGAAATAGCGATTATCTTCGGTGGCCTTGTCATCGACCTCAAGTGCCTGCAACGCCGTATCTTCTTGCTTCGAGTCCAGGTCGATCCAGGCTTGCGCAGGATCATGGCGGGGTAATCCGAAACCGGCACAGCCGGCCAGTAACAGCAGGCTTGCTGTCAGTATCAACGTGCGCATAGCGGAGCTCCAGTCTGGCGGGATAGTCTTGTGAAAAGACTCTCCAAGGAAGAATTATTGTGATCAGGCCGCTTCCTAGCCTTGGGTTACTTGATCGCGTTTTTCGCGTTTTGTTTCCGGGTGTGTTGTTTTTGTTGCTCAACGGTTGCGCCAGCGTCAGCTACTACAACCAGCTGGCCAGCGGCCAACTGCAATTGCTACGGGCGAGGGAGCCGGTTTCCAGCGTGGTTGCCGACCCGGCGCGCGACCAAAAACTGCGCACACACCTTGAGCAATCGCAAAAGGCCCGAACGTTCGCCAGCCAGCAATTGCACCTGCCGGATAACCAGAGTTACCGCTTGTACGCGGACATTGGCCGTCCCTTCGTGGTCTGGAATGTCTTCGTCACGCCGGAGTTTTCCCTCAAGCCCGTCAACCACTGCTTCCCCATTGCCGGTTGCGTGGCCTACCGCGGTTACTACAGCCAGAGCGCAGCCCGCGGCGAAGCGGCTTTGCAGCGCTTGCAGGGCATGGACGTGTCGATTGGCGGGGTCGAGGCCTATTCGACACTCGGCTGGTTCAACGACCCCATCATCAGTTCGATGATGGGCTGGGGGGATGAGCGACTGGCCACGCTGATCTTTCATGAGCTGGCCCATCAGCGTTTCTATGCGAAGGACGACACGGAGTTCAACGAATCCTTCGCCACCTTCGTCGAGCAGGAAGGCACTCGCCAATGGCGCGCCTACCGCCACCTGCCTCCGGATAACAATGCGCATGCGCGTCAGCGCGATCAGTTCACCGAGTTGGTGCTGGAAACCCGCGCCCGACTGGAAAAACTCTATGCCTTGCCATTGCCAACCGAGCAAATGCGTCAGCGCAAAGCAGCCGAATTCGAGCGCTTGCGCAGCGAGTATCGGCAGATGCGCGACCGTCAGTGGGCGGGAGACAAACGCTACGACGCCTGGATCCATGCTCCCATGAACAATGCCCGGCTATTGCCGTTTGGTTTGTACGATCAATGGGTGCCGGCATTTTCCGTGCTGTTCCATCAGATGCATGGCAACTGGCCGCAGTTTTATGCGGCCGTGGAGCAACTTGGCGCTTTGCCCATGGACGAGCGAAAAGCCGCGCTGAAAGCGTTGGCTGATGGCGCCGATCAACCAAAGAACCAGTAGCAAACCCCGATTGCACCCAGCACCCCGGCAAGCTCCGCCAGCAACGCACACCCGACTGCATGGCGTGCGCGCTGGATGCCCACGGCGCCGAAGTACACGGCCAGGACATAGAACGTCGTTTCGGTACTGCCCTGGACCGTTGCCGCCACCAGCGCCGGGAAGCTGTCCACGCCCGAAGTCTTCATGGTTTCAATCAACATCGCCCGGGCGGCGCTACCCGAGAAAGGTTTGACCATTGCCGTCGGCAGCGCATCGACGAAGCGCGTGTCCCAACCGGCCCACGCCACCAGATGACGAATCCCGTCCAGACCGAAATCCAGCGCCCCGGAGGCTCGCAGAACGCCCACGGCGCAGAGCATCGCCACCAGATAGGGCAGCAAGTTTTTGGCGACGTCGAAACCCTCTTTGGCTCCTTCGACGAAGGCCTCGTAGACCTTCACTTTGCGCAGTGCGCCGATCAGTAAAAACAACATGATCAGGCCAAACAGCGTCAGGTTGCCGAGGATCGATGACAGACCGGCCAGCGCGGTCGCCGAAAGGGTCGCCAGCAATGCCATGAAACCACCGAGGACGAGGGCGCCGGGGATCAGGTAGGCCAGCACCACGGGGTCCCAGATGCGCAGGCGCTGCATGAACGCCACCGACAGGAAGCCGACAATGGTCGAGCAACTGGTCGCCAGCAGGATCGGCAGGAACACCAGCGTCGGGTCCGGCGCGCCTTGCTGGGCGCGATACATGAAGATGGTCACCGGCAGCAGGGTCAGCGAGGAGGCGTTGAGCACCAGGAACAGGATCTGTGCGTTGCTGGCGACGGTAGCGCTGGGATTGAGTTCTTGCAGCGCTTTCATGGCCTTGAGGCCGATCGGCGTGGCGGCGTTGTCCAGACCGAGGCCGTTGGCGGCAAAGTTCAGGGTGATCAGGCCGATGGCTGGATGACCCGGCGGGACTTCAGGCATCAGGCGCAGAAACAGTGGCCCCAAGGCCTTGGCCAACCATTCGACGATCCCGGCTTTCTCGGCAATACGCAGAAACCCCAGCCACAGGGTGAGGGTGCCGAACAGCAACACCATGACTTCGACCGACAGCTTGGCCATGGCGAAAATGCTCTCCACCATCGCCGCGAATATCCCGGCGTTGCCACCGATCAGCCACTGCGCCAGCGCCGAAATGGCTGCCACGACGAAAAAGCCAAGCCACAGGCCATTGAGCATCAGTCAAATCCCCCAAAAGATCCGCGAATGATAGCGGGGTGGCCAGAAACGACAAACCCCGGATTTCTCCGGGGTTCATGTCAATGCCACACATCTGTAGGAGCCGGCTTGCTGGCGATTGCCACATCGCGGTGTAACAGGTGCACCGCGTTATCGTTCATCGCCGGCAAGCCGGCTCCTACAGAGGGTTTATCAGCTCTTGGAAACTTCACCCGCTGGCAGTTTTTCCTTGCTGCGCCAGTGCGGCAGGGAGTTCCAGTAGCGCTGGCCCTTGGCGTCGTCGTACATGCCTTCCCAACGAGCGATAACCAGAACAGCCAGGGCGTTGCCGATCACGTTCAGTGCGGTACGAGCCATGTCCATGACACGGTCGACACCGGCGATGAACGCCAGGCCTTCCAGTGGGATACCGACGCTGCCGAGCGTGGCCAGCAGTACCACGAAGGATACGCCCGGTACGCCGGCGATGCCTTTGGAGGTGACCATCAGGGTCAGCACCAGCAGCAGTTGCTGGCTGATCGACAGGTCGATGCCATAGAGCTGGGCAATGAAGATTGCCGCGATGCTTTGGTACAGGGTCGAACCGTCGAGGTTGAACGAGTAACCGGTCGGCACCACAAAGCTGCAAATGGCTTTCGGCGCGCCGTAGGCTTCCATTTTCTCGATCACGCGCGGCAACACCGTTTCGGAGCTGGCGGTGGAGTAGGCCAGTACCAGCTCATCCTTGAAGATGCGCATCAGCTTGATCACCGAGAAGCCGAACAGGCGAGCGATCAGGCCCAAAACCACGAAAGCGAAGAAGGCGATGGCGACGTAAACCAGGATCACCAATTTGGCCAGCGGCAGCAGCGACGCGAAACCGAAGTTGGCCACGGTCACCGCGATCAGTGCGAACACGCCGATCGGAGCGTAGTTCATGATCATGTGAGTGACCTTGAACATGCTTTCCGATACGCCCTGGAACATCTTCACCAGCGGTTCGCGCAGGTCTGCCTGCAGGCTCGACAGGCCGAGACCGAACAATACGGAGAAGAAGATGATCGGCAGCATTTCGCCGCGGGCCATGGCCGCGAAGATGTTCGACGGAATCAGGTTGAGGATGGTTTCGATGAACGCGTGTTCATGCTGAACCTCGGCCGCCGTCGCCTGGTACTTGGAAATGTCCACAGTACCCAAGGTGCTCATGTCGATGCCGGCACCCGGATGGAACAGGTTGGCCAGCAGCAAACCGACCACGATAGCGATGGTGGTGACGATCTCGAAGTAAATGATGGTCTTGAGGCCAATACGCCCCAGCTTCTTGGCGTCACCGACCCCTGCAATGCCGACGATCAGGGAAGAAATGACGATCGGGATCACGATCATCTTGATCAGACGGATAAAGATATCGCCTGCCGGTTGCAGGACGTTGCTGATCCACCAGGCTTTTTCGGCACTGAAATGGTTGAGCAGCGCACCGATTGCAATCCCCAATACCAGACCGATGAGGATCTGCCAGGCGAGGCTAAGCTTTGCCTTCTTCATATCTTTACCCTTACTTGTGTTTGACTCAGGGAGATGCGCGAACTGGAACGCTTATGGCGAAAAAGTCTAGTGCATCTTCCCCCCGTATAAGGTGCCCCGGAGCGCGTGTTTGCGGCTTTCTGGCAGGCGAAAAAAGGCGCAACTATTCCGATGCAAGGAAGCGCCGTCTAATGCCGTAAACGCCTACCCTATGCCGAATCGGCATGAAGCTTTCTCACTGAAATCCACGTCGCAAACGGTTCGATTACGACATTTCGGCAGGCATAAGTGCCGTCAACCGGTCATCACAGAGCAGATTGATTGTTTTTTGAGCGGTGGCCGAGCGTTGATTTTTCAGCAGAATCGCGCAAGACGAAGCGAAAAATAGTGGCCAAAGAAAGGTGATTTTTCTCGATATACGGTCACTGGTGAAACACCGGGAAAAGAATTTTCCGACGTAACAAGAGCGAAGAAGGGAAAACACTGATGAAATCGAGACGAGCGCTCTATTTCAATGTGTTGCGTAATCAAGCCCTTCGCAAGCCCGTCGAGCCATGGCGGTCCGGCGAACTTGCGCAGTGCTCTTCCTGACCCGGCCCTTGCGCAGGTACTCCCTGTACCCGTAGGTCACTCCGCCCCTGAAACAGGCAGAACGTCCCGACCCCTTGGTCATGCGCCAGCCTTCCTCAGGTGACGCAGGTTGAAAGAGGCGGTGTGGCCTCCTTCATGTACAAATTCCAATGTTCCATCAACTAGTCCTGCATACGGTGGTCAGGCTTGTCGGGAAAAAGCTGTCCGGCATTTCTGGCACTACCGCCCAACAGCAGGGCGGCTGCCAGTGTCTTGAAAAACCCTCTTCTGTCAGCCTCGACCGCGACGGCCAAAGAAGAAGGAGGCAATGAACATCACCAGGAACACGACAAACAGAATCTTGGCGATACCCGTGGCGGTGCCCGCAATACCCCCAAAGCCCAGAACGGCAGCGATGATGGCGATGATCAGGAATGTGATAGCCCAGCTCAACATGGTGATTCTCCTTACGCTTCTGTTTAGAGGTGCTGCGTTTCCCGGCGCATCGGGTGCGGCGGAATTTTTGCCTAGAACACCCAACGCTCCTGATGACGTATCTCACCCACAGGCCGAGCCTGGTCGACATCCATCATGCGCATCGGGGTGCTATCGGCCTGACCGCTGCTGACAGCGCTGAAATGGGTTTGGGTAGGATGCGAAATCAATGGGCGTGGCGCTTCTGGCTGCTGACTCTGCTCCCAACGCAGAAACTGCTGGCCGCTGATCAGGGTGATCAATAGCGCCAGAACAGCAAACATTCCTTGCTGGATATGTGCAGGCGAGAGGTGCAGGTGGGCGGCACGTTGACGGTTCATCCTGGATCTCCTACCACTCGGGTCGGTATTGGATAGCGGGCGTTTGTTTTTGAATGCTCTGGTTAACCAGACGATTGCAGCCCGCATGCCAGCTTTCTTACGAACTAATAACCTTAAATATCAATTACTTATAACCATCAAAAAAATCACTTCGCGCGCATCCTGCACGATGCCTCTTGTGCGGTCGTGCGTATTGCACGATCGATTTGAAGGGAGACGTAAATTTTTTGAATTGAGAGGAGGGCGCGGATGTCAGAAATACACGCTAGCCGATGCCGGAAACCGGATATCTATTGAAAGGCCGGCTAAATCAGGTGGCTAACCGATACATGGGATGAAAGCTACCCTGCCAAGACAGGAATGGCTCAGAATCAATCATGCAACTTGCCCGATTTCTCCGGGACCAAGTAAAGAATTTTCATTAAGGAGCGTAGGAAAATGGAATCAGCCACTGAACATCAAGGCCGTATTCTGCTGGTGGACGATGAGTCAGCCATCCTGCGTACTTTCCGATACTGCCTTGAAGACGAAGGCTACAGCGTGGCCACCGCCACCAGCGCCGCGCAGGCAGAAGCCCTCTTGCAGCGGCAGGTCTTCGACCTGTGCTTCCTCGATTTACGCCTGGGCGAAGACAACGGCCTCGATGTGCTGGCCCAGATGCGTATCCAGGCACCCTGGATGCGAGTGGTGATCGTCACGGCGCATTCTGCTGTCGACACGGCGGTGGATGCGATTCAGGCCGGTGCCGCCGACTATCTGGTCAAACCGTGCAGCCCCGATCAACTGCGACTGGCAACCGCCAAGCAACTTGAAGTACGGCAATTGTCGGCGCGACTGGAAGCCTTGGAAGGCGAAGTGCGCAAGCCCAAGGATGGTCTGGACTCCCACAGCCCGGCCATGAAAGTGGTGCTAGAAACAGCCCGCCAGGTTGCCACGACCGATGCCAACATCCTGATTCTTGGTGAGTCCGGTACCGGCAAGGGCGAGCTGTCCCAAGCCATCCACGGCTGGAGCAAGCGCGCCAAGAAATCCTGCGTCACGATCAACTGCCCGTCGCTGACTGCCGAGCTCATGGAAAGCGAACTCTTCGGCCACAGCCGCGGCGCCTTCACCGGTGCCAGCGAAAGCACACTGGGGCGAGTCAACCAGGCTGACGGCGGCACACTGTTTCTCGATGAGATCGGCGACTTTCCCCTGACATTGCAGCCGAAGTTGCTGCGTTTTATTCAGGACAAGGAATATGAGCGTGTCGGTGATCCGGTGACGCGCCGCGCGGATGTGCGCATCCTCGCGGCCACCAACCTCAACCTTGAGGACATGGTCCGCGACGGTCGTTTCCGTGAAGACCTGCTCTATCGCCTGAACGTCATTACTTTGCACCTGCCACCGCTACGCGAACGCCGCGAAGATATTCTCAACCTCGCCGATCGTTTCCTGGCGCGCTTCGTCAAGGAGTACGCCCGTCCCGCGCGCGCCTTCAGTGACGAAGCCCGGGAAGCGCTGCTGAGCTATCGCTGGCCGGGCAACATCCGTGAACTGCGCAACGTGATCGAGCGCGCGAGCATCATCTGTCCGCAGGAGCGGGTCGAGATCAGTCATCTGGGCATGGCCGAAGCCCCGGTCAACAATGCACCGCGCATCGGCGCGGCACTGAGCCTGGATGAGCTGGAAAAGGCCCACATCGGCGCGGTCCTCGCCACGGCCGACACACTGGACCAAGCGGCCAAGACCCTGGGCATCGACGCCTCGACGCTGTACCGCAAACGCAAGCAGTACAACTTGTGAGCAATAGCCGATGAAACTGGCGATGAAATTGCGGACCCGGCTTTTCCTGAGCATTTCCGCACTGATCACCGTCGCGTTGCTCGGGCTCTTGCTCGGGCTGGTCAGTGTGATGCAGATGGCCGGCAGCCAGGAAGCACTGATCCGCAGTAACTTCATCACCCTGGACCTGGGGCTCAAGCTGCGTCAGACCCTGGGTGATCAACTGATCATCATGCTCAGTGAAAAACCTGACTCCGCCGCTTTCGCTGCCTCTAAGCAGCATTACTTCGAACTGCTCGAACAAGGCATTGCCCAGGAACCGTCGCAAACAGGTAGCGAATACGGCTTCAGAAAAGCCAAGGCCGACTACGAGCGCTTTATCCAGGCTTATGAAACGTCCCCGGATCCGTCGAATGTACTTAGCAGCAACGACAACCTGACGGAAAAATTCAACGCGCTACGCAATGGTCTGATCGTCGAGCACAAGCGCGCACTGGATAACATCAACGATACCGAGCGCCAGGCCCGGGAGCGGGCCCTGCTGATTGCCGGATTGCTTGGCTTGGTGGGGCTGGCGGTGCTGATCATCGGCTTCGTGACCGCGCAGGCCATCGCCCGGCGTTTCGGCGAGCCCATCGAGGCCTTGGCCAAAGCGGCGGACAATATTGGCCAGGGCAATTTCGATGTCACCCTGCCGATCTCTTCGGCAGTGGAGCTGAACCTGCTTACCCGGCGTTTCGGCATCATGGCCCAGGCGCTGCGTGAACATCAGGCCACCAACGTCGATGAGCTGCTGGCCGGCCAGCAACGATTGCAGGCCGTGCTCGACAGCATCGACGACGGTCTGCTGATGATCAACCGCCAGGGCCATCTGGAACACCTTAACCCTGTGGCCCAGCGTCAGTTGGGCTGGGAGTCCGATCGTCTGGGTCAAGGGCTGGGCACGGCGCTGGAACGCCCCGAACTCGATGAGCAGCTGCAACTGGTGCTGCGCGGCGGCACGCTGGAGCGGGCGCCGGAAGACTTGAGTATCGAAGTCGACGGCGAGTCGCGATTGCTGACCTATAGCCTGACCCCGGTCAGCCATATCCAGGGTCATATCCTCGGTGCCGTGATGGTGCTGCATGACGTCACGGAACAGCGTGCCTTCGAACGGGTGCGCAGCGAATTTGTATTACGCGCCTCCCATGAATTGCGCACGCCAGTCACTGGCATGCACATGGCCTTCGGATTGTTCCGCGAGCGCGCACACTTTGCCCCGGACTCCCGGGAAGCCGACCTGCTCGATACCGTGAATGAAGAGATGCAGCGACTGATGCAGTTGATCAATGACCTGCTGAATTTCTCCCGTTACCAGAACGGCTTGCAGAAGCTCACCCTGGCGCCGTGTTCCATCGAGGCGCTGCTGAAACAGGCTCAGTCACGCTTTGCCACTTCGGCCGAAGAGAAGGAAATCAGTCTGCTGGTGGAAGCACAGGGGCCTTTGCCGCGGCTGCAGGTCGACCAGCCCCAACTGGACCGGGTGCTCGATAACTTGCTCGACAACGCCTTGCGTCACACCAGTTCCGGAGGGCGGATACGCCTGCACGCCCGGCGCCACGGCGACCGGGTCATCATCAGTGTCGAGGACAACGGCGAAGGCATTGCCTACGGGCAGCAGGGGCGGATTTTCGAGCCGTTCGTGCAGGTCGGTCGCAAGAAGGGCGGGGCCGGTCTCGGTCTGGCCTTGTGCAAGGAAATCGTGCAATTGCATGGTGGGCGGATGGGTGTCTATTCACGTCCGGGGCAGGGTACTCAGTTCTACATGGCGCTGACCGTTTAGCTCGCGGTCACGCCTCGTCATCCAGGCGCCGGCCGGCCACGCGTCGCCCGCGGGTTATCAATTCGATGAACTGAACCGCGCTCAATGCATGGGCAAACAGCCAGCCCTGGCCGTATTTCACGCCTTCACTGCTCAGGAACTCGGCCTGAGCTTCATGTTCGATGCCCTCGGCAATCACCTTCAGGTGCAGCGACTGGGCCATGTGAATGATGTGCGGGGCCACACCGCTGCTGGCGGCGTCATGGCCCAATGCATCAATGAACGCCTTGTCGATTTTCAGGCAATCCACTGGCAGGGTCTGCAAATAGGCGAGGCTGCAATAACCGGTGCCAAAGTCATCGATCAGCACCTGGTGCCCGACATCACGCAGCGATTGCAGATTTTCCCTGGCCACCACCACATCGACCAGCCCGCGTTCGGTGACCTCAAAGGCAATTTGCCGCGCTGCGACGCGGTGCAGGCTCAGCAGCCGCGCCATCACCTGGCCGATTCGCGGCACCGTCACATCACACGCCGCGAGATTGACCGAGATGTACAGTTGCGGGTTGGCACGCAGCAACTGGCCGAGTTGCTCAAGCAGGCGTTGCAGGACAAAGTCCGTCATCTGGCGAATCTGCCCGGTGTTCTCCGCCATCGGAATGAACAGGTCGGGACTGGTCAGGGTACCGTCCGGCCTGCGCCAACGCAGCAGCGCTTCAGCCCCGACACAGTTGCGACTATCGAGGTCGAAGATCGGCTGATACAGCACCTGCAACTCGCCACGGCGAATCGCTCCGGTCAGTTCGGCGTCCAGTGACTGGCGCTGGCACACCAGCAGATACACCAGGAACCCAACGCATATGCCCAGCACGAGGCTGGCTGGCAGCAGCCACCACCAGACCGTCGGGATATGCATGCCCGTACGCGGGCTGATCAACACCAATTGATATTCCGGGTTGTCGGTGGGCATGCGGTATATCAGGCGTGCCTGGGTGATTTGCAGCGCATCACGGTTTTTCGGTGGCCAAGCCTCGACCGGCGGCCATATCTGAGAAGCGCCCAGCACCGGAATCGCGCGCGTGCCATGGTCCAGGACTACCAGCAGGCTGCTGCCCGGCGACAGGTCGACCATGTCGGTCAAATGCCCGCGAGAGGTCGCGACCCGGAAATTCCCGCGCCCGAGCATCAGCGCGGCGCGGTTTTCATCGGGTTCGGTGGTGGTGTTGAGCCAATAGCTGTAAGTCGGGCCTTTGATGTCTGGCGATCGAATCAGCGACAACCCTTCCTGACGAGGACGATTGGAGCAGATTCGCGAGGAGTCCATGTAGGCGGCTTCGTAGACGAAGCGATAATTGAACGTAAGCTGTTGCAAGGTCGCGATCATTTCAGCATCGCAGCCGCGCAACGGTTGCGCTTCAAGGTCGTCAAGGCTTTCACGCAGTTGCCCGAATAGCTGCTCCAGACGGGCGAGGAAGCGTTCACCCTGAGCATTCATCTCTTCGCTTTCGTTTTGCTCGACCTGATGAATGGCGACGAACAGGCTGCCGGCCATCAATAACGTTGCGCTCAAGACAGCCGACAGCAGCCCCAAAAACCAGGGGCGATGGAACCAACTGTGGAAAGTCTCTCGAGCAGCGGCCATTGTGTAATATCCGAAGGATTACCAATGAGTTATAGCTGCTGATTGGAAAAAAGCCCGGACCGTCGGGCGGGCGTCATTATTTTGTCTGATTCAACACCAACAGCAGCGCTGCAGTTTGCGCATCCGGAGTGCCATCGAAACGCGCCGGGCGGAAATGCATTTGGAATGCCGCTATCACATGTCGTGTCGCCACATCGAGCTCGCCGGTTTGTGGCGAGGCATAACCCAGTCGGGCCAATTGCGCCTGAAACCAGCCGATGCTCGGCAATTGTTCGGCGAATTGCAGCTGCTCTCGCGCCACCGCCTGTTCGTTCGGCCAGATACCCAAGCCTTCGGCGGCCAGACGCTTCCAGGGGAACAGCGGCCCCGGGTCCAGCTTGCGCAGAGGCGCGATATCACTATGGCCGATGATGTCGCGAGGCTTGATGCCCTGACGCTTGCTGATGTCCTTGAGCAATACGATCAAGGACTGAACCTGATCTTCGCTGTAGGGGAACCACACGCGCCCGTTTGGCGTGTCCTTGAAGCCAGGGTTGACGATTTCGATGCCGATGGAACTGGAATTCAACCAGGTCCGACCATTCCATTCGCTCTCCCCGGCGTGCCAGGCCCGCTTGTTTTCATCCATCAGCTTGTAGATGGTGGCGCCCTTGTCGTCACCGATCAGGTAATGGCTGCTGACTTCGCCGCGGGTAAGCAGTTGCAACGAACGCTCGAGCGACGCGTTGGTGTAATGCACCACCACGAACTGCACACGACTGTCGTAATTGGCTGAAGGATGGCTGGTGTCAAAACGGGGACCGCTGGCGCAGCCGGCCAGCAGAATCAGGGACGCGATCAGAGCAAAAAATTTCATGGCGAAAGGCAGTACACACAAGACAATAATGCAACAGTGTAACGTAATGCCTGGCGAGCTGACGGCAATCGCCGCGAATTAAACAAAATGGAACAATTGACGATCAGCCCGGCTCCACGCGGTTGCGTCCGGCATTTTTTGCGCGGTACAACGCCTGATCGGCTCTTTTAAGCACTTGATCGCTGTGTTCACCCGGCCTGAACGCAGACATTCCGATAGACACGGTAATGGTCACCGGTTCTCCCTTGAAGTGGAACGGACAGGCCTCGATGGAGGCACGCAAGCTTTCCAGCAATTTCAGCCCCGCCGACGGCACCGTGGATGGCATTAACAGCACAAACTCTTCACCGCCAAACCGGGCAATGAAATCCGTTCCGCGCAGGCGCTTGCGCAACACGCTGGCAATGATCTTCAGCACTTTGTCGCCGGCCAGGTGGCCGTAGTTATCGTTGATGCGCTTGAAATGATCGAGGTCGAGCATCGCCAGCAACAGCGTATTGCCATGTTGCTGCCATTGTTTGACTTCATGATCCAGGCGCTCGCTCCACGCCGCGCGGTTGGGCAGGCCAGTCAACGGGTCGACCAATGCCTTCTGCCGTTGTTCTTCAAGGTGATCGCGGTAGCCCTGGGCCTCCTGCTCCATATGGGCGACCCGTTCGGCCAGGCTGTGCAGGCGCGCAGCGACCTCTTGCTCGCGCTCATCGCGCTGTTTCTGGTGCTGGTCCATGGTGCCCAGCAAGCCTTCGAGATGGTTTTCCAGAACGTGCTTGAGATCTTCCAGGTCCGCGGCTTCCTGCATGCTGCTTTGCAGGCCATCGACCTGTTCGCGGATCTGCGTGTCCATTTGCCGCGCAGCCGAACGGTTGTCGGCGTGTCCTGCGGTGGCGGCCTGCAAGTTGCTCTGGAATGATTCAAGGCGCTCGTTAAGTCGCTGCAGATAGGCTTCGAACTCATGCTGGCCGCTGTCGGTAATGGCCAGCATCAAGGTAGCGAAGTCGTCGAGAATCGGCAGTAATTCGTACCAATTCAGACCGTTTTTCAGACGATCGCGCATGGACTCAGCTTGCGGGCGATGACGCTCGGGCAATGTCAGGTCTTCGAGCAGCCCCAGCAGTGTGTCCTCGATATGGCTGGCCACCGAGCTGTAGGAGGGCTCGGGGGAATCCGGGAGCGCGTAGAGAATGTCGTGTTCGGATTGCGGCTGAGCGGCAACGGCCACGTCTTCCGCCGAAACCGAGGGCAAAGGCAAGCTATCCGGCAATGCTTGCGCGGTCAGCTCGTCGGGGTTTGCTTGCGACTCACGGGGGGCTTCGATGATTTCCGGGGTCGGCTTTTCGTCCGATTCGATTTCTGTGGCGGCAGCATTGACTGGTTGAGGCTCCGCACCGGGAGGTGCAAAAGCCACGACTGCCAGAGCAGGCGAAACGACGGCAGGCTCGGACTCGTCTTCAACTCGCTCAGCAGCGGCCACCTCGCAGACTGCCAGCTCATTCACGACCGGGGCCGGCTCGATCGCCGCTGGGCTCTCGGCTAAAAGGGCAGCCGGCGCAGGAGTAGCCGCCGCTGATGCCACCGCCTCCTCCGCTTCACGACCGCCGAACAATCGCTGGAGCAAGCCCGGCCGACCGGGCTCCGGCGGAGTCTCCAGCTGGCTCAGGGCCTTGCCTTGTAAGCCACTCAGCTCGCTGAGCAACAACGGTATCTCACGCGCCTGGCTGACCCGCGCATCCAGTTGCTTGGCGAAACTCTTGAGGGGCCGGCTCACATCCCGTGGCAGCGGTAATGTTTGCAGTTGAGTGACCAGTGCACTCAGGGCGGCACTGGTCTGGTTGACCCGTGTTTCCCGACGCTGCTCGGAGTCGAGCACGGCTTTTTCCAGCCGTGGAATCAGCGCGGCCAGGCCGGCGTCCATGTCGTCGGTACGTACGACCTCGCGCATTTCCTTCATGCATTGGTCAACGGCGCGGTCAGTCCCTTCCGCCGCCAGGGTGCTGCGCACTAGCCCACGGCGCAGCAAGTCGAGCCGTGCGTCCCAGCGACGTTCGAGCTTTTCCTGTTGTTCGATGCTTTTGAGGTATTTCTCTTTCCAGCGCTGTGCTTCGTCGCTCATTCATGGGATCCGCGAGGGGCAGGACTCAACGCGGGCAATGCATCGGCCGTGAGCGAACCCGGCAGACGAATCTCCACCGCGACCGGCAGGTGATCGGAAATGGGCTGCGCCAGCACCTCGACCTTTTCCAGGGTCAGGCTCGGGCTCAGCAGGATATGGTCCAGGCAGCGCTGTGGGCGCCAGCTGGGGAACGTTGCTTCCAGTTGCGGCGCAAGCAGGCCGAGGTCACGCAACGGGGAGTGTTGCAGCAGGTCACTGGCATGGGTGTTCATGTCGCCCATCAGTACCTGGTGTTTGTAACCGCCAATCAACTCGCGGATGTAGGCCAGTTGCAGGCTGCGCGCCCGGGCGCCCAGCGCCAGGTGCATCATGACCACCACCAACGCTTCAGGACCTTCGCCGAACCGTACCAGGATGGCTCCGCGCCCCTTGGGCCCCGGCAACGGATGATCTTCAATGGCCCACGGGCGTAATCGGCTGAGCACGCCATTGCTGTGCTGGGCCAGGCGACCAAGATTGCGATTGAGTTGTTGGTACCAGTAAGGAAAGGCGCCGAGCTGGGCCAAATGTTCGACCTGATTGACGTAGCCTGATCGCAGGCTGCCGCCATCGGCCTCCTGCAGGGCGACCAGATCGAAGTCGCCCAGCAGGTTGCCGATTTTCTGCAGATTGTCGGCACGCCCGGTATGCGGCAGCAGATGCTGCCAGCCCCGGGTCAGGTAATGCCGATAACGCTCGGTACTGATGCCGACCTGGATATTGAAACTGAGCAAGCGCAGACGACTGTCTGCTGGCAGGCCCGTGGACTCCAGATGATGCTCGTTGACCCGCGGATCATGCAGGCCAACGATGCGTTCAGTACCCCATCGGCGCATGGCAGTGATTGCCCTTAGTTGGCGGCAGCCTTGTTAGCCGCTCGCTCTTTGTCGATCAGTTTGTCGGCCAGTTGCAGGGCCTGTTCGGCACCGCCGGCAGAGCCCACGTCAAAGCGGTATTTGCCGTTGACGATCATGGTTGGAACGCCGGTGATTTCATACTTCTTGGCCAGCTCACGCGCCTTGACGATCTGACCTTTGATAGCAAAAGAGTCGAATGTTGCGAGGAACTTGTCCTTGTCCACGCCTTGGGTGGCGAGGAAGTCGGCCATGTCATTCTTATCGGTCAGTTTCTTGTGTTCTTTCTGGATCGCGTTGAACACCGCAGCGTGAACGCTGTGCTCGACACCCATGGCTTCAAGGGTCAGGAACATCTGGCCGTGAGCATCCCACGGGCCACCGAACATGGCTGGAATGCGCACAAAGTTCACGTCAGAAGGCAGCTTCTCAGCCCACGGATTGATCACCGGCTCGAAGGCATAGCAATGCGGGCAGCCGTACCAGAACAGCTCTACCACTTCGATCTTGCCAGGCACGGCGACCGGAACCGGATTGCTCAGTTCGACGTAAGGGGCGGCTGGGGCTTCGGCGGCCTGGGCAGTCATGCCGAACAGGCTGGCAGCGGCAAAAACGGCGCTGATGATCAGATTACGCATGCTTCACTCCTGGACAAATTTTTTCGCCTCGCGCGACCCGTTATCAGACAGGTCCTGGCGGGCTTGAGTTCTGTAGTGTAACGGCAGCGGCCACAAAAAAGGGCGGCCAAAGCCACCCTTTTTATACTCGTTGCAACGGATTAATCGAGCGTTAACGTTGCAGGTGATATGCCCCCCCGCTCAACGCCCGATCCGCCAGCCTTAGTGCAAGCCTTGAATGTAGCTGGACACCGCGGCGATGTCTTCGTCGCTCAGCTTCTTGGCAATGGTCTGCATCGGTTTGGTATCGCCGTCGTTGTTGCGACCGCCTTCTTCCTTACGGAAATCGGTCAGTTGCTTGGCGATGTATTGAGCGTGCTGGCCGCCCAGGTGTGGGAAGCCGGCGGGTGCGTTGCCTGCGCCATTTGGCGAGTGACAACCGGTGCAGGATGGCAGCCCCTTGGCTAGGTCACCGCCACGGAACAGCGCTTCACCACGAGCGACGACCTTCGGATCGGCGGCGCCGACGCTGCCTTTCTGGCTGGCGAAGTAGGCGGCGATGTCCGCCAGGTCCTGATCGCTCAGGTTGGTCAGCAGGCCGGTCATTTCCAGAACAGTGCGCTTGCCCGACTTGATGTCGTGCAATTGCTTGGTCAGGTAGCGTTCACCCTGACCTGCCAGTTTTGGAAAGTTTGGCGCCATGCTGTTGCCATCCGGGCCGTGGCAGGCGCCACATACGGCGGCTTTGGCCTGGCCGGCTTTTGCATCACCCGGTTGTACTGCCTCACCTGCAGCATGAGCCATGCTGGAGATGCCCACGGTCAACAGCAGACTCACGATCAATTTCTTCATCAGCTAATCCAACTACGGCTAAGGGTTAAAGAGTTATGGACCGGGCTTACTCGCTCATCCAATGGATGATGGCTTGGTAATCCTCGGCACTGCAGTCCATGCACAAACCACGCGGCGGCATCGCCTTGAAACCCTGGGTCACGTGTTGCACCAGCGTCTCCATACCTTTCGCCAACCTCGGCGTCCAAGCTTCCTGATCGCCTTTTTTCGGCGCCGTTGGGAGTTGGCCGGAATGACAGGCACCACAAACACGGTTGTACACAGCTTCCGGATCCTGTGTAGCCTGAGCGCTGTAAAGCGGCATCAAGACACCGGCAGCTAGCAGCCATTTCGTCATAAAACGACCTTTTCAGGGTTGAGAGCGTGCTGCGTTCTAGTGCGCAATCAAGGTCTGTCGCTCTCGTGAACTTCATCCTACGCTGGGACAAAGCGCACACAAAATCTGCGGCATTATATACTGGCGTCACTGAAACGGAAGCGACACTGCTTGCCGCACCCATTCCTGGCGCCGCCCACATCGGAAATCCCATGCAACTCAAGAATCCCATCCTCGGTCTGTGCCAACAGTCCACCTTCATGCTCAGCGCCGCCAAAGTCGACCAATGTCCGGATGACGAGGGCTTCGAAGTCGCCTTCGCCGGGCGTTCCAACGCCGGCAAGTCGAGTGCTCTGAACACCCTGACCCACGCCAGCCTGGCGCGGACCTCGAAAACCCCGGGTCGCACGCAACTGTTGAATTTCTTCAAGCTAGACGATGAACGCCGTCTGGTCGACCTGCCGGGCTACGGTTATGCAAAAGTTCCGATCCCGCTCAAGCAACACTGGCAGCGTCACCTGGAGGCGTACCTGGGTGGACGCGAGAGTTTGAAAGGTCTGATCCTGATGATGGACATCCGCCATCCGATGACCGATTTCGACCTGCTGATGCTCGACTGGGCCGTGGCTGCCGGCATGCCGATGCACATTCTGCTGACCAAAGCGGACAAGCTTACCTATGGCGCGGCCAAGAACACGCTGCTCAAGGTTCAGGCGGAAATTCGCAAGGGCTGGGGCGATAGCGTGTCGATTCAACTGTTCTCGGCTCCCAAGCGCATGGGCCTGGAAGATGCCTACACCGTGCTGGCTGGATGGATGGAGCTGGCTGACAAGGGTGCCGAGGTAGACGCTCAATAAGCAACGAAAGCTGCCTGGGTCGCCCTGGGCAGCTTCCTGCAGGCAAAAAAAACCCCGGACTTCATATGGGGAGGGAGAAGTTCCGGGGTTCAAGCTCTAGACCGCTAGGGCGGGGTCCAGATATCTGCCAACACTTAACACAACATAGGAGCATCGAAGGGCTTCACCAGCCATTCAGTAACTCTGAGTGGTGGCTGCAAGATTAGTTCAGATTTTTTTCAAATAGCTTTGGAATAAATCTAATTACTTTTCTCACTAAGCGAATTGGGCCCACTGCCGCGGCACTATGCCGCAGCAGAAACGCCGGTTCAGAGGGCTCAGTGAGCCTCATCCCAGTTATTTCCAACACCCACTTCGACCAGCAACGGAACATCCAGTTTCGCCGCTTCGCTCATGTGCACGCGAATTTCATCACGAACCAGGTCAACCTGATCTTCACGCACCTCAAGCACCAGTTCATCGTGCACCTGCAAAATGACTTTGGCGTCCAGGCCAGACGCGGCCAGCCAGTTATCCACCGCGACCATGGCTTTCTTGATGATGTCCGCCGCAGTGCCTTGCATCGGCGCGTTGATCGCCGTGCGTTCGGCCGCGGCGCGCTCTTGCGGCTTATTGGAGTTGATATCCGGCAGGTACAGGCGACGGCCGAAGAATGTCTCGACATAACCTTGCTCGGCGGCCTGGGCGCGCGTGCGGTCCATGTACTGGCGAACGCCGGGGTAGCGGGCGAAGTAAGTATCGATGTAGGCCTTGGCGGTCTTGGTGTCGACGCCGATATCCTTGCCGAGCTTCTGCGCACCCATGCCGTAGATCAGGCCGAAGTTGATCGCCTTGGCACTGCGGCGCTGGTTGGAGGTGACCTCGGCCAGTTCGACTTTGAACACTTCGGCGGCGGTCGCGGTGTGCACGTCGAGATTGTGGCGGAAGGCGTTCATCAGCCCTTCATCCCGTGACAGGTGCGCCATGATCCGCAGTTCGATCTGCGAGTAGTCCGCTGCCAGCAGCTTGTAACCGGCCGGGGCCACGAAGGCCTGGCGGATGCGACGCCCTTCGGCGGTACGCACCGGGATGTTCTGCAGGTTCGGATCGCTGGAGGACAGCCGCCCGGTGGACGCTACCGCTTGGTGATACGAGGTATGGATCCGCCCGGTACGCGGGTTGATCTGCTCCGGCAGGCGGTCGGTGTAAGTGCTTTTCAGCTTGCTCATGGAGCGATATTCCATGAGCACTTTCGGCAATCGATAGTCGTCTTCCGCCAGTTTGGCCAGCACTTCTTCGGCGGTGGATGGCTGGCCCTTGGCGGTTTTCTTCAATACCGGCAGGCCGAGTTTTTCGTAAAGGATCACACCAAGTTGCTTGGGCGAACCGAGGTTGAATTCCTCGCCGGCAATCTCGAAGGCTTCACGCTCCAGCGCAACCATCTTGTCGCCCAGTTCGATGCTTTGCACACCCAGCAGGGCCGCGTCGACGAATGCGCCCTGGCGCTCGATTCGCGCCAGCACTGGCACCAACGGGATTTCGATGTCGGTCAGCACGCTGGCCAGGCTCGGAATGGCCGAGAGCTTTTCGAACAGGGTCTGGTGCAGGCGCAAGGTGATATCCGCATCTTCGGCGGCATAAGGCCCGGCCTGCTCCAGGGCGATCTGGTCGAACGTCAGTTGTTTCACGCCTTTGCCAGCGATGTCCTGGAAACTCACCGTGGTGTGGTCCAGATACTTCTGCGCCAGGCTGTCCATGTCATGGCGCGTGGCCGTGGAGTTGAGCACGTAGGACTCGAGCATGGTGTCGAAGGCGATGCCGCGTACGGTGATGCCGTTGTCCTGATCACCACCGATGGCGCAGTTGGCCAGGATGTTCATGTCGAACTTGGCGTGCTGGCCGACCTTGAGCTTGTTCGGGTCTTCCAGAATCGGCTTGAGCGCACACAGGACCGTGTCGCGATCAAGCTGCTGTGGCACACCGATGTAGGAATGGGTCAACGGGATGTAGGCCGCTTCATTGGCCTGAACCGCGAACGACAGACCCACCAGTTGCGCTTGCTGCGCATCGATGCCGGTGGTTTCGGTGTCGAAGGCAAACAGCTTTGCGTTGTTCAGTTTTTCCAGCCAGGCATCGAACCGCGCCTGATCGAGGATGGTTTCATAGGTGGCTTCAGCAGCAGCGGCCGGTGCTTCGGCCTCTGGTTCGCTGAACAGATCGGCGACCGGTGCAGTCTCGGCGGCGCTCAGTTCCAGGCGTTTGGCGTCGCGATCAAGGTCGTTCAGCCAGCTCTTGAACTCCAGCAGGGTGTACAGCTCGTAGAGTTTGGCCGGATCTTCAGGACCCATTTGCAAGTCGTCGAGCCCAACATCCAGCGGCACGTCGACCTTGATCGTTGCCAGCTGATAGGAGAGGAACGCCATCTCCTTGTGCTCTTCGAGCTTGGCGGGCAGGGTCTTGGCGCCGCGGATCGGCAGGGTCGGCACGATGTCGAGCTGCGCATAGAGTTCGGCCAGGCCGCCGTTCACACCGACCAGCAGGCCTGAAGCCGTCTTCGGGCCGATACCCGGAACGCCCGGAATGTTGTCGGAAGAATCACCCATGAGCGCCAGATAATCGATGATCTGCTCCGGAGCGACGCCGAATTTCTCCTTCACGCCCTCCACGTCCATGCTGCTACCGGTCATGGTGTTGACCAAGGTAATGTGGCCGTCGACCAGTTGCGCCATGTCCTTGTCGCCGGTGGAGATGATGACCGGACGGTCCGCCGCCGCGCTACTGCGGGCCAGGGTGCCGATCACGTCATCGGCCTCGACGCCTTCTACGCACAGCAGCGGGAAGCCCAGGGCGATCACGCTCTGGTGCAGCGGCTCGATCTGCACGCGCATGTCATCAGGCATGCTGGGACGGTTGGCCTTGTATTCGGCGTACATGTCATCGCGAAAAGTCCCACCCTTGGCGTCGAACACCACGGCGAACGGACTGTCCGGATATTGCTTGCGCAGGCTCTTGAGCATGTTCAACACGCCCTTGACCGCACCGGTCGGCAGGCCTTTGGACGTGGTCAGCGGTGGTAGCGCGTGAAAGGCGCGGTACAGGTAAGAAGAACCGTCCACCAGGACGAGGGGGGCTTGGCTCATGAGCAGGATCAACCTTTTCGGCGGGTCCGGCGCTAGAATAGCGGGACCGTTGACGACAAAGGGACAAGGTTATCATGCGCACACTAAATCGCCTGTTGCTGGCTGGCTTGTTTGCAATCGCACCACTGGCCGTCATGGCGGCGGACGATGCGCCGACACCGGAGCCGGAAGTCACGATCCACACGGAAGGGGACAAGGTCATTCAGGAATACCGCCAAAACGGCTTCCTGTATGCGATCAAAGTCACGCCCAAAGGCGGCAAGCCGTATTTTCTGGTGCGCGCCGACGGATCTGACGGTAACTTCATCCGCTCGGATTACCCGGATATGCTGATTCCGGCATGGAAGATCTTTGAGTGGAAATAGTTTCTTAATTTCAATTGGCGCTGGCTTACGAGCGGCGCCCGTACTGGCAGTTTAAACATGTCTGTGTTCACCCCCCTGGCTCGGCCCGAGCTGGAAGCTTTTCTCGCCCCTTATGGCCTCGGCCGCCTGCTTGATTTCCAGGGGATTGCCGCCGGTAGCGAAAACACCAATTTCTTTATCAGCCTGGAGCAGGGCGAGTTTGTCCTGACCCTGGTCGAGCGCGGTCCGGTTCATGAAATGCCGTTCTTCATCGAACTGCTCGACGTGCTGCATGGCGCCGACCTGCCGGTGCCTTACGCCCTGCGCACCACCGACGGCGTGGCCCTGCGCGAACTGGCGGGCAAACCTGCGTTGTTGCAACCTCGCCTGGCCGGCAAGCACATCAAGCAGGCCAATGCGCAGCATTGCGCGCAGGTCGGTGAGTTGCTCGGCCATCTGCACCTGGCGACCCAGGCCAACATGATCAAGCGCAAAACCGATCGCGGCCTGGACTGGATGCTGGAAGAGGGCACGCAGTTTTTGTCGCACCTCGGTGCCGAACAGAAAGACCTGCTGCAACGGGCGCTGGAAGAAATTACCCGGCAGAAGGAAAAAATCCTGGCACTGCCGCGAGCGAATATTCACGCCGATCTGTTCCGTGACAACGCCATGTTCGAAGGCACGCACCTGACCGGGCTGATCGATTTCTACAACGCCTGCTCCGGGCCGATGCTCTACGACGTGGCGATTGCCTTGAACGACTGGTGCTCGGACGACGATGGCGTGATCGATGGGCCGCGAGCGCGGGCCTTGCTGGGTGCTTATGCAGCCTTGCGACCGTTCACCGCTGCCGAAGCCGAGCTGTGGCCGACCATGCTGAGGGTGGCTTGCCTACGGTTCTGGTTGTCACGCCTGATCGCGGCGGAGTCGTTCGCCGGGCAGGACGTGTTGATTCACGATCCGATGGAGTTCCAGTTGCGCCTGGCGCAGCGACAGACGGTCAATACCCCGCTGCCTTTCGCCCTCTAACTCTAAATTGTGCATCACATTTGTAGGAGCTGGCTTGCTAGCGATGGCGTCCTGAAGAGCGCCATCGCCGGCAAGCCGGCTCCTACAAATACGATGCGTCTTGCTGCCTGGCCTTAAGTTCCACACGGCAATTACAACGACTCCAGGCACCCCGCCAGATCACTCCCCAACTTCTCCAACACCTGCTCATAGCCCTGAGCAGTCGCCGGTGTGTACCCGCCCAGCGCATCCAGTTCAGCGAGTTTCACCGGCAAACCCGCCACCAGGGTTTCCGCCAGACGCGGACGCAGCGGTGGTTCGCTGAACACGCAGGTTTTGCCGACTTCCTGCAAGCGCGCACGCATCGCCGCGACATGCTGGGCACCGGGTTGCACTTCGGCCGCGACGCTGAACACACCCACGTGCTTGAGGCCGTAGGCGTCTTCGAAGTAATCGAATGCTTCGTGGAACACGAAGTAAGGCTTGCCCTGAACATCGGCCAGGCGTTTCTTCAGGCGCGCATCCAGCGCATCTAGACGTTCGTCGAAGGCTTTCAGATTGCTCTGGTAGCGCGCGGCATTGTCAGGATCGGCGGCACTCAGGTCAGCCGCCATTTTCGTGGCGATGACCCGGGCGTTGACCGGCGACAGCCACAAGTGCGCATCCAGGCTGCCCGGGCGGTGATCGTGGTCGTGTTCGTCGGCTTCTTCGGCGTGGGAGTGGCTATCTTCGGCAAAACGGCGCAGTTTCATGCCTGGCAAGTCCTGCACGGCGACGCTGGGCAGCGTACGACCATTGAGCACGCGCGGCAGGAAACCCTCCATATCCGGGCCGATCCAGTACAGCAGGTCCACCGATTGCACCTTGCGTACGTCGGAAGGGCGCAATGCATAGTTGTGCGGAGAGGCACCCGGCGGCAGCAAAACTTCAGGAATCGCCACGCCTTCCTGCACCGCCGCGGCGATCAACTGCAGAGGCTTGATGCTGGTAAGGACTTTGACTTCGGCCTGCGCCGGACCGATCAGTAGAAAACTTGCGATAAATGCGACAAAGATAGAAAAAAGTCGGGACACGATGAACACTCGAAGAGGCGAGAACGGGTAACATAATAACGTCTCTCACAAAACTCGTCGCCGCTCATGCTAAAAACACCGATTGCCAGCCGCCCCCACGACCACTCGCATTGCGTTCACAGCGCTTTGTCCGAGGCCGATGCCCTGTGCGCACGTCAAGGCCTGCGCCTGACCGCGTTGCGCCGGCGAGTGCTGGAACTGGTGTGGCAAAGCCACAAGCCCCTGGGTGCCTACGACATTCTCGCGGTCCTCAGCGAGCAGGACGGTCGCCGCGCTGCGCCGCCGACGGTATATCGCGCGCTGGATTTCCTGCTGGAAAACGGCCTGGTCCATCGAATCTCCTCGCTCAACGCCTTCATCGGCTGCAATCACCCGGAACATGCTCACCAGGGTCAGTTCCTGATCTGCCGTGTGTGCCACGCCGCGATCGAACTTGAGCAAAAATCAATCAGCGACGCGATCATCGCCAGCGCCAGGGATGTCGGGTTTGTCGTCGAAGGCCAGACCGTCGAAGTGGTCGGTCTCTGCTCGGGTTGCCAGGGGGCTTGATGAGCAACGCGCTGATCCGTCTTGAGCAGGTTGCCGTCACGTTCGCCGGGCAGCCGGTGCTGGACAATATCGAGCTGAGCGTCGAGCCGGGGCAGATCGTTACCCTGATCGGCCCCAACGGTGCCGGCAAGACCACCCTGGTGCGTGCCGTACTCGGCCTGTTGAAACCGGACAGCGGCAGCGTCTGGCGCAAGCCGAAACTGCGGGTCGGCTACATGCCGCAAAAACTTCATGTCGACCCAACCTTGCCGCTCTCAGTGCTGCGCTTCTTGCGCCTGGTGCCGGGCGTGGACCGGGGCATGGCTTTGGCGGCACTCAAGGAAGTCGGTGCCGAACAGGTGATCGACAGCCCGGTGCAAAGCGTTTCCGGTGGCGAAATGCAGCGCGTGTTGCTGGCCCGGGCCTTGTTGCGCGAACCGGAACTGCTGGTACTCGACGAACCGGTGCAGGGTGTCGACGTGGCCGGCCAGGCTGAGCTATACAGCCTGATCACCCGCCTGCGCGACCGTCACGGTTGCGGCGTGCTGATGGTCTCCCACGATTTGCATCTGGTGATGAGCACCACGGATCAGGTGGTTTGCCTCAATCGTCACGTCTGCTGCTCCGGCCATCCCGAGCAGGTCAGCGGCGATCCGGCGTTCGTCGAGCTGTTCGGAAAAAACGCACAAAGCCTGGCGATTTATCACCACCATCACGACCACGCCCACGACTTACATGGCTCGGTGGTCAAGGCGCCCGCGTCGGGCCATAACCATGTTCACGGAGATAGCTGCAAGCATGGCTGATTTTCTGCTCTACGCCCTGCTTGCAGGCCTGGCGCTGGCCGTCGTCGCAGGCCCATTGGGGTCATTCGTGGTCTGGCGGCGCATGGCCTATTTCGGCGACACCCTGTCCCACGCGGCACTGCTTGGCGTGGCCTTGGGCTTTCTGCTGGATGTCAGCCCGACCGTTGCCGTCACTGTAGGCTGCTTGCTGTTGGCAGTGATGCTGGTGACCTTGCAACAGCGTCAGCCATTGGCATCCGACACGCTTTTAGGAATTCTCGCACCCAGCACGCTCTCTCTGGGCCTGGTGGTACTAAGCTTCATGCACGAAGTGCGGATCGACCTGATGGCCTATCTGTTCGGTGACTTGCTGGCGATCAGCCCGACCGATCTGGCCTGGATCCTTGGCGGAAGCACTGCGGTACTGGTGTTGCTGGTTGCTTTGTGGCGCCCATTACTGGCGATCACGGTGCATGAAGAACTGGCCAGGGTCGAAGGCCTGCCCGTGGCAGGATTGCGCTTGGCACTGATGCTGTTGATCGCGGTGGTGATTGCCGTGGCGATGAAAATCGTCGGCGTGTTGCTGATCACTTCGTTGCTGATCATCCCGGCCGCTGCGGCACAACGCCACGCCCGCTCGCCGGAGCAGATGGCACTGGGCGCGAGCCTGCTGGGCATACTCGCCGTGTGTGGCGGGCTGGCACTGTCCTGGTTCAAGGACACCCCCGCCGGCCCATCGATTGTGGTGACAGCCGCCGCGCTGTTTCTGCTGAGTTTTGTTCTGCCCCGTCGAGGGGTGTAGACTTGCTCGTTTTTTGCGCAAATAGAGAGTCGCAGGAATGAAGTCGTTCGCCTCCCGTTATCTGCTCCTTGTCGCATTTTCTTTGCTGCTGGGCGCCTGCCAAAGCACGCCACCGGCGGCCACCCAAGCCGCCGATGCACGGGCCACGGCCATCGTACCGCTGGAACAAAACATCGCCAGCGATGAATTGGCCACCGCTGAAGACCAATTGGCCGCCTTGCAGGCCGAATCGCCCAACGATGCTTCCCTTGAGCAATACCAGCGACAACTGGCCGAAGCCTACCTGCGCCGCAGTCAGATCGTGCTGCAAAAGGGTGACGTGGACGCCGCCGCGACCGCCCTTAGTCGTGCCCGCGCATTGATGCCCAAGGCTCCGGCACTGACCGGCGGCGTCAACGGCTCGATCGCCCAAGCGCGCAAGGCCGAGCTGGAAAAGGCCGAAGCCGCCCTCAAGGCTGCCGAAGCCAAGCCAAAAGCCAAGGTGATCGATCTCACGGCTGAAAGCACCACGGTCGCGCTGAATATCAACGATATGGGCAAACTGCGTCGCCAACTCGATGCCATCGCCGCCGATGTGGTGAATTTTCAGTGCGACGTAAGCATTCAGGCTCCGCGTACCGATGATTACCCTTGGCTGGCTAACTTGCTGACCAAACGGGTCAAGAAGCTCGATCCTGAGTTTGATCTGAAGCTTGATCGGCAGATTTTGCGCAGTGTTCCGGCGCAGATGGTTCTGAGTCCGCGTAAACCCTGAAAGCATCGCGAGCCTGCTCGCGATGGTCTATCTGGCTCCGAAAATCCTCAGGCCGGAATCGCCTTGGCCTTCGCCTCCCTCTCCCAAACCCGATGCTGCCCGATCGCGGCCAGAAACGGTTTAATCAGCTTGCCATCCGCCCCCACGATCAACCCCGCATCAACCTCCAGCTTCAACACATCCAGCAATTGCTTCGCATCGCCCTGCAAGGCGATAGCCTTCAGATGCTTGTACGCCTCCAGCAGGTAGTGCAGTGCCACCCCGTCAGTGCTCAGCGCCTTGACCGATGCAGCCCCACCGGGCACAAACACCGCATCGAAGGCCACAGACGGCGAGCCCTCCATCGAAGCATCGACCGCCAAGGTTTTGCCATCGGCGGTTTTCACTGGCGCCGAGGTGGGCCCTAACAGCTTCGCGTGGGCGCCCTCGGCTTTCAGCGCTTTCTTCATGGTATCGATCGAGGCACTATCGACACCGTTCGCCGCCAATATCGCGACTTTTCGCGTCTTGATGCTTTCCGGCAACAAATTGGCCTGGCTCAGCGCAGGCGAATGATCCAGCGAGGTTTTCCGCACTTCGACGGTTCCTCTAGCTGGCGCGGGCAATCCAAGGTTCTGCGCAACACGCCTGGCCAGTTTCAGATCGATATTGGCGAGGATTTCGTTCACTTCTCGAGCGCGGATCGCCTCGCGTTCAACCTTGCCCAGTTCAAAGCTGTAGGCCGAGATGATGTGCTCCCGTTCATGCTCACTCATGCTGTGGAAAAATAAACGAGCCTGGGAGAAGTGGTCAGCGAACGATTCGCTGCGCTGGCGAATCTTGTTGGCGTCGATGCGCTCCGGGTAGCTCTCGAAACCACCGTCCCGTGCAGAGGCGGGCGTTTCCTTTGGCCAGCCGCTATCAATGGAATTCGGCTCGTAAGACGCACGTCCCTTATCGATAGTGGTGCGGTGCTGCGCATCCCGCTGACCGTTATGGAACGGTGACACCGGACGGTTGATCGGGATCTCGTGAAAATTCGGCCCACCGAGTCGGCTGATTTGCGTGTCGGTGTAGGAAAACAATCGACCTTGCAGCAGAGGGTCGTTGGAGAAGTCGATCCCGGGGACGATATGCCCGGGGCAGAAGGCAACCTGCTCGGTTTCGGCGAAGAAGTTGTCTGGGTTGCGGTTCAGCACCATTTTGCCCAGCGGCGTGATGGGTACCAGCTCTTCTGGAATGAGTTTGGTCGGATCAAGGATGTCGAAATCAAAGGCATGTTCGTTTTCTTCTTCGATGACCTGCACCCCCAACTCCCACTCCGGGTAATCGCCGACCTCAATCGACTCCCACAGATCACGACGGTGGTAGTCGGCATCTTTTCCCGCAAGCTTCTGTGCTTCATCCCACACCAGCGAGCAGGTGCCGGCCGTAGGCCGCCAGTGGAATTTGACGAAGCGTGATTTTCCTTCAGCGTTGATCAGCCGAAAGGTGTGCACGCCGAAGCCCTGCATGCTGCGCAGGCTTTTCGGGATCGCCCGGTCGGACATCGCCCACATCACCATGTGCGCCGACTCCGGCACCAGCGAGACGAAGTCCCAGAAGGTGTCGTGGGCCGAGCCACCGGTAGGGATCTCGTTGTGCGGCTCGGGTTTTACCGCGTGCACGAAGTCGGGAAACTTGATGGCGTCCTGAATGAAGAACACCGGCATGTTGTTGCCCACCAGATCGAAATTGCCTTCGTCGGTGAAGAACTTCACGGCGAAACCTCGTACGTCGCGAACGGTATCGCCTGACCCACGCGGCCCCTGCACCGTGGAAAAACGCACGAACACCGGGGTTTTCTTCGCCGGATCCTGCAGGAAACCGGCCTTGGTCAGCACCGAGTGGTTTTCATAGCTCTGGAAAAAACCATGGGCGCCGGTCCCGCGGGCATGGACGATGCGCTCGGGAATGCGCTCGTGGTCAAAATGCGTGATCTTTTCACGCATGATGAAATCTTCCAGCAACGACGGCCCGCGGGCCCCGGCCTTCAGGGTGTTCTGGTTATCCGCCACCTTCACGCCCTGGTTGGTTCGCAAGGCTTGCTCTGTGGCATCGGAGCGGAATGTTTCCAGGCTGTCGAGCTTGGCGTTGGTGTTGCTGCGATCCGGGGTTGCGGTCCCGGCCAGGGCGCTCTGGGTGGTGGCAGGCTTCTTGGTACTCATCAGGCGTGAACTCCTTAGGCGTATTCCAGTGGCCTAAGTAGTGACTGGCGAGCTTGTTCAGCCGTTCCTTTTTTCTGACCTTTGATCGCGTTATTGCCAAATGACAGGACAAATGCGAAATAAATGCTAAGAACCTCTATACGGACAGGCTAAAATGCGCGCCCGGCTAACCGCTGACCCTTTTCTAACGCGCCCCACAAGGTTCGCTACGTGATCGAGTTTCAAGACGTCCATAAAACCTACCGCGTCGCCGGTAAGGAAATCCCCGCCCTGCATCCGACCAGTCTGACGATTGAGAACGGGCAGGTTTTCGGCTTGATCGGTCATTCCGGCGCAGGAAAAAGTACCCTGCTGCGTCTGATCAATCGCCTGGAAAACGCCAGTGGCGGCAAGATCACCGTCGACGGTGAAGAAGTCACCGCGCTCGACGCCAATGGCCTGCGCCGCTTCCGTCAGCAGGTCGGGATGATTTTCCAGCACTTCAACCTGCTGGCCTCCAAGACAGTCGCCGACAACGTCGCGCTGCCATTGACCCTGGCCGGCGAACTATCGCGCAGCGAAATCGACTCGCGCGTGGCCGAATTGCTGGCGCGGGTCGGTTTGTCCGACCACGCGAAAAAGTACCCGGCGCAACTGTCCGGCGGGCAAAAGCAGCGTGTCGGTATTGCCCGCGCCCTGGCGACCAAGCCGAAAATCCTGCTGTGCGATGAAGCCACCAGCGCCCTCGACCCGCAAACCACCGCATCGGTGCTGCAATTGCTGGCCGAGATCAACCGCGAGCTGAAACTGACCATCGTGTTGATCACCCACGAGATGGACGTGATCCGCCGGGTCTGCGATCAGGTAGCCGTGATGGACGCCGGCGTGATCGTCGAGCAAGGCTCGGTGGCCGAGGTGTTCCTGCATCCGAAGCACCCGACCACCAAACGCTTCGTGCAAGAAGACGAGCACATCGACGAAAGCGAACAGCGTGACGACTTCGCTCACGTGCCAGGTCGCATCGTGCGTCTGACCTTCCAGGGCGAAGCGACCTACGCGCCGTTGCTGGGCACCGTCGCCCGCGAAACAGGTGTGGACTACAGCATCCTGGCCGGTCGTATCGACCGCATCAAAGACATTCCCTATGGGCAACTGACCCTGGCCGTCACCGGCGGTGACATGGAAGCGGCGTTTGCCCGCTTCACCGCGGCCGACGTCCACATGGAGGTGCTGCGCTAATGGAAGCCCTGACAAGTTTCTTCGCCAACATCGACTGGTTCGAAATCTGGCTGGCCACCGGCGACACCCTGCTGATGCTCGGCGGTTCGCTGTTGTTCACCGTGCTGCTCGGCTTGCCGCTGGGTGTGCTGCTGTTCTTGTGCAGCCCGCGCCAGTTGCTGGAAGCCAAAGGCGTCTACGCGATGTTGTCGCTGGTGGTGAATATTCTGCGTTCGCTGCCGTTCATCATCCTGTTGATCGTGATGATTCCGTTCACCGTGTTGATCACCGGCACGTCCCTCGGTGTCGCGGGTGCGATTCCGCCGCTGGTGGTAGGCGCCACGCCATTCTTCGCCCGCCTGGTGGAAACCGCCCTGCGTGAAGTCGATCGCGGCATCATCGAGGCGACCCAGGCCATGGGCGCGACCACGCGGCAGATCATCACCAACGCGTTGTTGCCGGAGGCTCGCCCGGGCATCTTCGCGGCGATTACGGTGACAGCAATTACACTGGTGTCCTACACGGCGATGGCCGGTGTCGTCGGCGCCGGGGGTCTGGGTGACTTGGCAATCCGTTTCGGTTACCAGCGTTTCCAGACCGATGTGATGGTCGTGACGGTGGTACTGCTTCTGGTATTGGTCCAGGTGCTGCAAACCGTCGGTGACAAACTGGTTGTGCATTTCTCCCGTAAATAAGACATGAGCCGGCCGTTCGCTGGCAGGCACCGGAAAGCGGCGCCTGCCAGCGGGCACCCACAAGGAGTTAGCTGAATGAAAAAACTACTCGTCGCCTTCGCTGCTGTTGCCGCATTCTCGGCCCACGCGGCCGACACCCTGACCGTCGCGGCTACTCCGGTTCCGCACGCCGAGATCCTCGAATTCGTGAAGCCGACCCTGGCCAAAGAAGGCGTGGACCTGAAGGTCAAGGTCTTCACTGACTACATCCAGCCGAACGTACAGGTCGCGGAAAAGCGCCTGGACGCCAACTTCTTCCAGCACCAGCCGTACCTGGATGAGTTCAACAAGGCCAAGGGCACTCATCTGGTTTCCGTGGCCGGCGTGCACCTGGAACCCCTGGGCGCTTACTCCAGCAAGTACAAGACCCTCGCTGAACTGCCTGGCGGTGCCAACGTGGTGATCCCGAACGACGCCACCAACGGCGGCCGTGCGCTGTTGCTGATGGCCAAGGCCGGGCTGATCAAGCTGAAGGACTCGAACAACATCCTGTCAACCGTCAAGGACATCACCGAGAACACCAAGGACCTGAAAATCCGCGAACTGGAAGCCGCGACCATCCCGCGCGTGCTGACCCAGGTCGACCTGGCGCTGATCAACACCAACTACGCGCTGGAAGCCAAGCTTGATCCGGCCAAGGACGCGCTGGTCATCGAAGGCAACGACTCGCCGTACGTGAACATCCTGGTGGCTCGCCCGGATGACAAGGACAGCGAGGCGATGAAGAAGCTGGTTGCAGCTCTGCACAGCCCGGAAGTGAAGGCCTTCATCCTCGAGAAGTACAAAGGCGCGGTAGTGCCGGCGTTCTGATCGACTGAAGCAATGAAAAAAGGGCGCATTGAATGCGCCCTTTTTTGTGCTTGCTCATTTCCCCCTGTAGGAGCCGGCTTGCCGGCGATGGCGTCGGTGAGATCGCCATCGCCGGCAAGCCGGCTCCTACAGGGTTACGTGGTGTTTAGTCGCGTTTGAGCATCACCGGCAACTGCGCCACCAGCTTCGCATTGTTCAACGGCGCGCGGATGAAGCCGCGCTGGGTGCCGTCCGGTCCGATCACCGCGAGATTGCCGCTGTGGTCGACGGTGTAGTTCGGCTTGCTGGTGTCTGCCGGGATGAACGGAATGCTTACCGCGTTGGAGATTTTTTCCAGCTCATCGATCGACGCCGGGGTCAGGCCGATGAACTGCGGGTCGAAGTAGCTCAGGTACTGTTTGAGCTGCTTGGGCGTATCGCGATTGGGGTCGACGCTAACCAGCACGATTTGCAGTTTATCCACAGCCTCGGGTGGCAATTCGCTCTTGATCTGTCGCAGCTGGGCGAGAGTGGTCGGGCAGACATCCGGGCAGAAGGTGTAGCCGAAGAACAGCAGGCTCCACTTGCCTTTCAATTCATTGATCGTGACCGGCTGGCCGTCCTGATTGGTCATCGTCACGTCCGGCAGATTACGGCTCTGCGGCAGCAAAATGATGCCGGCGTCGATCAGCGCAGTCGGGTCGCCCTGGTTTTTCCCGGACAACACCTTGTTGACGGTCAGGCCCAGGATCAGTGCGACCAGGGCGACGAGAATGAAGACGGTTTTCTGGGTTCGAGTCATAGGTTCAACAATAAGTAGTGGTCTACGAGCAGGGCGATAAACAGCAGGAACAAGTAGTAAATAGAGTACTTGAACGTGTTGATCGCCGCGTGCGGCCGAGTGCCACGGTACAACACCACGGCCCAATGCAGAAACCGCGCACCCAGCCCGAGCGCGCACACCAGGTAGAGCGTACCGCTCATGTGGATGACGTAGGGCATCAGGCTGACGGCGAGCAACGCGAAGGTATAAAGCAGGATATGAACCTTGGTGTAGTGCTCGCCATGGGTAACCGGCAGCATCGGGATGTCGGCCTTGGCGTATTCCTCCTTGCGATGGATCGCCAACGCCCAGAAGTGCGGTGGGGTCCAGGCGAAGATGATCAGCACCAGCAGCAGCGGTTCGGCGCTGACGTGACCGGTGGCGGCAGTCCAGCCAAGCAACGGCGGGGCCGCACCGGCCAGACCGCCGATGACGATGTTCTGCGGGGTCGCGCGCTTGAGGAATCCGGTGTAGATCACTGCGTAGCCGAGCAATGAGGCGAGGGTCAACCACGCGGTCAATGCATTAGTGAACGCTAGCAGCATGGCTTGCCCGAGGGCGGCCAACAGCAGTGCGAACGTCAGCGCGGCAGTCGGCGAAACCCGGCCTTCGGCGAGCGGCCGTTTGTGGGTGCGCGCCATCACCGCGTCAATACGCCGGTCCACCACATGATTGACCGCCGCCGCGCCACCGGCACACAGGGCGATGCCCAGGTTGCCGAAAATCAATACCGTCCACGGCACCCCGGCACGGGTCGCAAGGAACATCCCCACCAGTGAAGTGATGAGCATCAGCACCACTACCTTGGGTTTGGTCAGCTCCAGGTAGTCACGCCAGATCGCCTGACTAGGACGTTCGCCGATCAGAATCGCCATGGCATCTCTCCTTTTATTGTTATGGGCCCGGCTGAGTGTTTACGCGGGCTGAAACGCCAGCGCGTTGGCTGCTTGACCCGAACCAGACTGGTTCGGGCGTGGTAATTGACCAGCACCATGGTCAGCAACAGCGCCGCCCCGCCCGCGTTATGCGCGACGGCCACCGGCAGCGGCAGATGGAACAGCACGTTGCTGATGCCCAGGGTGATTTGTGCGCCAAGGGCGATCAACACCAGGCCTGCCAGGCGCGTCATGCCGACCACCTTCAATTGCCAGGCCAGACCGAGCAACACCAGGGTGACCAGCAGCGCACCGATGCGATGGGTCAGGTGGATAGCCGTACGGGCATCACTGTCCAGTTGCCCGCCCAGGTAATTCGGGCCGATGTGTTGGGTCAGGTGAAAACCGTTGGCGAAGTCGGCCGGTGGCAACCACTGGCCGTGACAGGTCGGAAAGTCGATACAGGCTACGGCGGCGTAATTGGAACTGACCCAGCCACCGAGTGCGATTTGCCCGATCACCAACAACAGCCCTGCCGTGGCCCAGTGCTGCAAGCGTCGTGGCACGGTCAGCGCCGGCAGTACGCCGGACAGGCGCAAGGTCAGCAGGAACAACAGGCTCAAGGTCGCGAAACCGCCAAGCAGGTGCCCGGTGACCACCTGCGGCCAGAGCTTGAGCGTGACCGTCCACATGCCAAACGCGGCTTGGCCAACAACCACCGCCAACAGAAACAACGGCAACTTCACCGGTTGCCCCGGATGGCGGCGATGCATCCACGCGCGTGCGGCCAACACCGCGATCAACAGCCCTAGCGTGCCGGCGAAGTAGCGGTGGATCATCTCGTTCCAGCCCTTATGGGCCTCGACCGGAGTGTCCGGGAAATGCAATTCGGCATGGGCCAGTTGTGCTTCGCTTTTCGGTACGCTGATGAAGCCGTAGCAGCCGGGCCAGTCCGGGCAGCCGAGGCCAGCGTGGGTCAGGCGGGTGTAGGCACCGAGCAACACCACAATCAGTGCCAGCAAGGTGGCAAACAACGCGAGGCGAAATCCAAGTTTGGCCATGACGATGCCCTTATCCGATATTCGACAGTTTCAGCAGGTGGCGCAGGTCGTTGAGCAGGTCCTTGCCCTTGACCGAGGGGTCGTAGCGCAGCACCAGATTGCCGTGAGGGTCGATGATCCAAAGGTGCGGCGCGTCATTGCTCTGAGCGCCTTTGATGTAGGCCGGCAAGTCCAGTGAATAGCGTTGCAACTGCGGGTACTCGCGTTGAAGTTTAGTCTCGTAATCGCTGTTCAGCGCCTGCGCGGCGGCCAATGCATGGCTGGCGCGGGACGCATCGCGGCCCAGGCCGATCTGGATCTGCCGCGCCAGATACACCAGTTGCTGGCAGTCCACCGCGCAATCCTTGGGCGCCGTCACCAGGATCTGCCAGCGATCCTCCTGCGCCTGTACGCCGATGTCCGCGCGGGTCTGGCCGTTGCCGATCAGTTCGCCGTGATAACTGCGGCCCTCGGGCACCCAGAAATTCAGCTTGTACATGCCGGTGGCGAGGATCATCGGACCGATCACCCCGAGCAGGATCAGCAGCAGCTGCAAGCGGCCCTTACGCCGGTTCACCGACGGTTTCGCCTCAGACATGCTGGGTGGATTCATGGCCGCTCCCATGGTGTTTCTCCTTTGCGTTGTGCCAGCCGAGATAGAGATAAAGACCGAACAGGGCAATCGCCATGGCGAACCACTGCACGGCATAAGCGATGTGTTTTTCCGGGCCCATGGCGACGACTGGCCAGTCGGCCTGATAGGTGGCTGGGCTGGTTTCGGCGCGTAATTCGTAGGCAAAGCCTTCGCGGTTCAGCGTCCTCCAGAGGCTGGCCGGTTCGACCGCCGTAATCAGCTTCGGCCATGTAGACGTCGTCGGATCTGCGTGCAATTGGAAGGTCGCACCGGGAGAAACATAGACCCACGCATTGAGGCTGACTGCCTCGGCAGGGGTTTTGAATTGTGGGGGTATGCGGCGTTCCGGCCATGGCAGCCAGCCGCGATTGACCAACAGCCAAAGCCCGGTGGCCTGATCATGAAACGGTTGCAACAACTCGACGCCGACCCGGCCGTTGCGTTGGCTATTGTCCAGCAGCAAGCTGTGTTCGGCATCGAACTGGCCATGCAAACGTACCCGGCGAAAGGCCGGATCGGTGGTGTGTTGCAGCTCGGTGCTGGCCATCGGCTCGGCCGCGCGGCGTTCGGCATAGTTTTGCAGCAGCGCGCTTTTCTCCGCGCCCCGGCTCAATTGCCAGAACCCCAGGGACACCAGCAGCGGCAGCAACAGCGCCACTACCAGCGTTGGCACGATACCCGGCCGAAAGCACTTCATGGCATCGCCAGAAAGTCGGTCATCGCGATAGCTATACTCATGTGCATCGCTTGTCCCCCCCGGAGTCCCACCATGCTCAAAGCAGCCATCGTCCTGATGCTGATTGCCACGGTTGTCAGCCTGTTCAGCGGCCTGTTTTTTCTGGTCAAGGACGACAGCCGCTCAAACCGCCTCGTCATTGCCTTGAGTGTGCGAGTGACGCTGGCCGCCATTACCCTGGGTCTTATCACCTGGGGGTTTTTCAGCGGCCAGCTGGTTTCTCATGCCCCTTGGTAGCTGTAGGAGCAAGCGCGCTCCTACAGCACATAGACGAAAACGAACAACCCGATCCACACCACATCCACGAAGTGCCAGTACCAGCTCGCCGCTTCAAAACCGAATTGGTGCTCGCTGTCGAAGTGCCCGCGCATGACCCGCATCAGCATCACGAACAGGATGATGGTGCCGATGGTCACGTGGGCGCCGTGGAACCCGGTGAGCATGAAGAACGTCGCGCCGTAGATACCCGAACCCAGCGTCAGGCCCAGCTCGCGGTAGGCGTGCATGTACTCTTCGGCCTGGAAGATGAGGAACGCACAGCCCAGCAATACGGTGAGCGCCAGCCACAGCTTGAGTGCGCCGCGATGGCCCTTTTTCAAGGCATGGTGGGCGATGGTCACGGTCACGCTGGAACTGACCAGCAACACGGTGTTGAGCAACGGCAGGCCCCAAGGGCTGATGACTTCCTTGGGCGGTGGAAACAGCTTCGAGTCGGGGTTGTTCAGCAACGGCCAGACAAATTCGAAGTTCGGCCACAGCATGTGTGCAATGCCTTTGGCGCCCTCACCACCGAGCGCCGGCCCGGAGATATGACGGACGTAAAACAGCGCGCCAAAAAAGGCGATGAAGAACATCACCTCCGAGAAAATGAACCAGCTCATGCCCCAGCGAAACGAGCGATCCATCTGTGCACTGTACAAGCCGCCGCGGCTTTCCTTGATGACCGTACCGAACCAGCCGAACAGCATGTAGGCCACTAGCAGCCCACCGACGAAAAAGATCAGCGGCCCGTGGGATTCCGGGCGCGCCGCTTTCAGATCGTTGAACCAAGTGGCCAGGCCGTAGACGGTGATGACCATGCCGAGCGTGGCGATGATCGGCCATTTGCTCTGGGCGGGAACGTAATAATGTTCATGAGTTGCCATTTATTGTTCTCCTTATCGGGCACGCTCAGCCGCCAGTGTTTACAGCTACCGGTGGATGTCGGGCGGTGATATCGAACAGCGTGTAAGACAGCGTCAGGTGCTTCACATCCTTGGGCATGTCACGGTCAACGATGAAACGTACCGGCATCTCGATCCGCTGACCGGGCTGCAGCACTTGCTGGGTAAAGCAGAAACATTCGGTCTTGTGGAAGTAGGCCGCCGCGGTGCTAGGCGCGATACTCGGCACGGCTTGCGCGCTCATTGGCCGGTCGGTGGGGTTGTGGGCAATGAAGATCATTTCGTTCACCGCACCAGGGTTAGCAGTCAACTCGTCATGCTTGGGGTAAAAATCCCACGGCATATCGGCAGTGTTGGTCGACAAAAACTGCACACGCACCTGCCGCGAGGTATCGACCGTTTGTTCACCCTCGTACTGCCCGGCGGTCTTGCCATTGATGCCGAAGGCCTTGCACATCACGTCGTAGATCGGCACCAGCGCAAACCCGAACACAAACATCGCCACCACCGCGATCAGTAAACGTGTGACCAGTTTCTTCAACGAAATTGAGTCAGCCATGATTCCAAACCTCTACACCAAACCCTGTAGGCGCGAGCTTGCTCGCGAGAAACCTGAGAGCGCAGCGGGGTATCAGGCTTCCAGCGTTATCGTTGACGGCCATCGCGAGCAAGCTCGCTCCTACAGGGGCCAAGGTGTTCATTTCACTTCCGGCGGCGTGGTGAAGGTGTGATACGGCGCCGGCGACGGGATGCTCCACTCCAGGCCTTCAGCCCCATCCCACGGTTTGGCCGGTGCTGGGGGGCCGCCGCGAATGGTTTTGATCACGATGAACAGGAAGAAGATCTGCGTCGCACCGAACATGAACGCGCCAATCGAAGAGACCATGTTGAAGTCGGCGAATTGCAGGTTGTAGTCCGGAATCCGCCGAGGCATGCCCGCCAGGCCCACGAAGTGCATCGGGAAGAAGGCCATGTTCATGCCGATGAACGACAGCCAGAAATGCAGCTTGCCCAAGGTTTCGTCGTACATGTGGCCGGTCCATTTCGGCAGCCAGTAGTAGGCCGAGGCGAAGATCCCGAAAATCGCCCCCGGCACCAGCACATAGTGGAAGTGTGCGACCACGAAGTAGGTGTCCTGGTATTGGAAATCCGCCGGGGCGATGGCCAGCATCAACCCGGAGAAACCGCCAATGGAGAACAGGATCACGAATGCCACGGCGAACAGCATCGGCGTCTCGAAGGTCAGCGAGCCTTGCCACATGGTGCTGGCCCAGTTGAACACCTTCACGCCCGTTGGCACCGCAATCAGCAGCGTGGCGTACATGAAGAACAACTCGCCCACCAGCGGAATGCCGACCACGAACATGTGGTGCGCCCAGACGATGAACGACAGGAACGCGATACTCGCCGTGGCGTAGACCATCGATGTGTAGCCAAACAAAGGCTTGCGCGAAAAGGCTGGAATGATCGAGCTGACAGCACCGAATGCCGGCAGGATCATGATGTACACCTCGGGGTGACCGAAGAACCAGAACACATGCTGGAACAGTACCGGGTCACCGCCACCGGCGGCACTGAAGAAGCTGGTGCCGAAGTGGATGTCCATCAGCATCATCGTCACGCAACCGGCCAGTACCGGCATCACCGCAATCAACAGGAACGCGGTGATCAGCCAGGTCCAGACAAACAGCGGCATTTTCATCAACGTCATGCCGGGGGCGCGCAGGTTGAGGATGGTCGCGATCACGTTGATCGCCCCCATGATCGAACTGATCCCCATCAAGTGAATGGCGAAGATGAAGAAAGTCACGCTTTCTGGCGCATAGGTCGTCGACAGCGGGGCATAGAAGGTCCAGCCGAAGTTCGGCCCGCCGCCAGCAGTGAACAGGGTCGAAACCAGCAGCAAGAACGCCGCTGGCAGCAGCCAGAAGCTGAAGTTGTTCATCCGCGGCAGCGCCATGTCCGGTGCGCCGATCATCAGCGGGATCATCCAGTTGGCGAGGCCGACGAAGGCCGGCATCACCGCACCGAAGACCATCACCAGGCCGTGCATGGTGGTCATCTGGTTGAAGAATTCCGGCTGGACGATTTGCAACCCCGGCTGGAACAGCTCGGCGCGAATCACCATCGCGAACGAGCCACCGAGCAGGAACATGGAGAATGCAAACCACAGGTACAGCGTACCGATGTCCTTGTGGTTGGTGGTCAGCACCCAGCGCATCAGGCCTTTGGCGGGGCCGTGGGCGTGGTCGGTGGCGGTATGAACATGTTCATCGATTACAGCAGTCATGTCCTGTCTCCTGCAAACAGATGGGCTGGGCAGGCCGGGATGCGTAGCCCCGACCGGTTCCTTACGTGTGCAATAGACCGGGTCATTTGCTTTCCGCCTGTTTCAGCTCCAGCACTTCTTTAGGCGTGACCATGTCGCCCTTGTTGTTGCCCCAGGCATTACGTTCATAGGTCACGACCGCCGCGATATCGACTTCCGAAAGTTGCTTGCCGAACGCCGCCATCGCGGTACCGGGCTTGCCGTGGAAGACAATGCTCAAGTGGGCGTCTTTCGGTCCGGTAGCGATTTTCGAGCCCTTGAGCGCCGGGAACATCGGCGGCAGGCCCTGGCCTTCGGCCTGGTGACAGGCCACGCAGGTGGTGTGGTAGATCTTGTCGCCGCGATCCTTGAGCTCGTCGAGCGTCCATTCCTTGCTGGTCAGCTCTTTGAGCTGTGCAGCCTCGACCTTGCGATCAGCCAGCCATTTTTCGTAATCGGCCTTTTCCTTGACCTCGACCACAGTCGGCATGAAGCCGTGATCCTTGCCACACAACTCGGCGCACTGGCCACGGTAGATGCCGGGCTTGTCGATGCGGGTCCAGGCTTCATTGACGAAGCCTGGGATCGCATCGCGCTTGACCGCAAAGGCCGGCACCCACCAGGAGTGGATCACATCGGCGGAGGTCACCAGGAAGCGCACCTTGGTGCCGACCGGCAGCACCAGGGGCTTGTCGACTTCAAGCAGGTAGTGCTCGCCCTTGGTTTCCTTGTTGTGGATTTGCTCCTGGGGGGTGGTCAGGTTGCTGAAGAACTCAACGTCCTGGCCCAGGTATTTGTAATGCCACTTCCACTGGTAACCGGTGATCTGGATATCGATCTCCGGCTCGCTTGCGTCGTACATCTTGATCAGGGTCGCGGTAGCGGGAACCGCCATGGCCACCAGGATCAGGAAGGGCACGATGGTCCAGAGGATTTCAACGGTGGTGCTTTCATGAAATTTGGCGGCCACCTGCCCGGTCGAGCGGCGGTGGAGAATCATCGACCAGAACATGGCACCAAAAACGATGATGCCGATCACCACACAGATCCAGAAAATGGTCATGTGCAGGTCGAATACTGCGTGACTGATTTCAGTCGCTCCAGGCGCCATATTCACAGTCCAGGCCGCTTGCGCCTGACTGAAAATCGACCACAACAGGAGGCCCATCCAGACATGTGGATGTCGCATCATTGCGGGTTCCCCTTATCGTTCTTGTTATCCCGCCGGCTTTCACCTGCGGCAAGGGAGCGGCTGCATCAGACTACGAACTTGAATCGCCGGGCCTTGCTGCATATGCAGTCGGGCGTCATCAGCTAACTCCATTCCACCCCGAGTATAGACAGCACCTCCGACCTCGCAACGCGAAGGCGTAAATCGTCTGAAACAGCATTAACTTGCATTGCAGGGCACGAATGGAGAAGGATGCAGACGAGTGGTGGCACATCGATATAACGCGTGCGTCTCAAGGATGAAATAATTATGACAAATGCGTCTTAGCATTTTTCGTAAGCCAGCTAAGTTATGTCTTTCCTATTTCATTGCCTTGTTTCCTGGAGTTTTCATGAACACCGCCGCATTGCGCGAGCAGATCCAAAAAGCCCAACAACACGAAGCCGAGACCGGCCTGCTGACACGTCAGCTGGAAAGCAAACTGCCTCATCTACATCCGTCGATCCAATTGCCGGAGACCGATACCAACGGCGTACTGACGCGATTTGTCGCCGCCTACATCGAAGAAGTGCCCGACCTGCTGGATGCAGCCAATGAAGTCGCCAGGGAAGCGGGCATTGAGTCACAGATCAAACCGGTGCTGAAAATCGCCGAGCAGTACTTCCTCCAGCCGCCAGCCATCATGGCTGGCCATGTCGGGCTCGACAGCCTGCTGGATGAGGCCTATTTGGCGCACCGGTTTGTCGAAGAGGTCAACGACCTGTACATCAAGCATTTCGGCCAGCCACTGATCCCCTTGGACATGACTGTCGCCAACCTGATTGCTCACCAATTGATCGGTGAGTCGTTCGCCAACCAACTGGACGAAGTGGTGCATCACGCTATCGACGAGATGCTCAACGACGAAAGCTTCGCCCTGGAGTCGGTAGAAGCCTACCGTGAGAAACTCAATAGCCCGGACACTGGCGCCGCGTGGAAACGCTGGCCGTGCATGTCCCGCCGCTTGGGCGTAGGCCTGGAGCTCGATCAGCCAGCGGCTTGATCCATCGATAAACACAATCCCCCTGTAGGAGCGAGCTTGCTCGCGATGAGGCCATGTCATTCAGCATCAAGGTTGACTGATCCGCCTCCATCGCGAGCAAGCTCTCTCCCACACTGGAGTCTCAGCCAGCCGCGCCTATGCCGGTATTCGTCCGCACCCGCCCCTCGAGCCTGCGCTTCAATCCCCGCGATTCAATCACCAGCCTCGAGCCCTTGGCTGCATTGGCCCGCCCCCATTCCTCTAGCAACTCCAGACACGAGTGATCGATGTAGCTCAGGTTGTTGAGCGGCACATGCACCGTCGTGCCCGGAGCAATACTGCCCAGCATCCGGGTCAGCGCTGGCACCTTGAGGAAGGTCGCCGCCCCCACCAGGCGTAATTCCATTTGTCCTTCCTGAGGCAGGTCAATCAGGCTGATTTTCAAGCGAGAGGCTTTGAGCGCCAGTTTCACCAGCGTCAGGCCGAAGCCAATCAGCACGCCGGTCAGCAAGTCCGTGAAAACGATGGCGAGCGCGGTTGCCGCGTAAGTGAACATCGGCGCCCGACCATACCGGCCCAAACCACGGAAGACCTTGAGATCCACCAATTTGAAACCGGTGTACACCAGTACGCCCGCCAGGCTTGCCACCGGAATGCTTTGCAGCACGCTGGACAGCAACAACACGAACGCCAGCAGCCACAGGCCGTGGAAAATGGTTGAAAAGCGCGTGGTTGCTCCGGCCTGAACATTCGCCGAACTGCGCACGATAACGCCCGTCATCGGCAACGCCCCAAGCAGGCCACACAACATGTTGCCGATGCCTTGCGCTGATAGTTCCCGGTCAAAGTCCGAACGCTGGCCGCTGTGCATGCGATCCACCGCTGCGGCTGAGAGTAATGTTTCGGCACTGGCGATGAAGGCCACGGCAAATGCAGCAATCAGCAGGGACGGATCAGCCAGGTTGAGCAGATCCGTCGGCTTTAGCCAGTCGATGGCTTCCGTCAGGTTGGCCGGCACCTCGACCCGTTTGACCTGCAACGTCAGCACCAGGCTGGCAAGCGTGGCCAGACCGACGCCAAGTAGCGCCCCGGGAACGAAGCGCAGGGATTGTGGACGGAGTTTTTCCCACAGCCATATGACGGCAATGGTCGACAAGCCCAGCAAACCGGCTTGCCAGCCAAACGTGGGCAACGCCTGAGCCAGCGCCGCCGGGAAGGCTGCCAGATTATCCAGCCCCGAGGCTTTGGGCGCGGCATCCAGCATCACATGCACCTGCGACAGGACGATCAGCACGCCAATCCCGGCCAGCATGCCGTAAACCACCGCAGGCGCCGTCACCCGAAACCAGCAGCCCAGCTTCAAACGACCCGCCACCAGTTGCAGAAACCCCGCCAGCAACAGAATGGGACCGAGCATGGCGATACCATGCTGGCGGACCAGTTCGAATACCAGAACGGCCAGCCCCGCCGCCGGGCCGCTGACCTGCAGCGGCGAACCGGCCAGCCAGCCGACTACCAGACCACCGATAATTCCGGTAATCAGACCTTTGGCTGGCGGCAGGCCAGAGGCAATCGCAATGCCCATGCATAGGGGTAGGGCGACCAGAAACACAACCACCGAAGCCAGCAGCTCCCGTGGCAGAACATCTTTGACTCGAGCACGCATGGTGAGTCTCCCGAAGTTTTCTTCAGGCATGGCAAAGCCGGGCTGCCTGAACGGCAGCCTCGGCTAAACCACACAAGGATTTAGGGGGATTTAGAAGCGCGCTTTGGGCGTCGCCACGGGAATTGGCAGGCTGCCATTGAGCGGCAGGAAACAGCCTTGATCGGCGTCGTAGGCTTTGATTTCGCTGGTTTCGATGTTGTAGACCCAGCCGTGGATAAACAGCTGACCGTTGGCCATGCGCGAGGCCACCGACGGATGGGTGCGCAGATGCTGCAACTGGGCGATCACATTCTCTTCGGTGAGGATGTGCATGCTTTCGCTTTCGTTAGAGCAGGTGCAGTTCTCCTGCACCATGGTCTTGGCCACTTCGGCATGACGCAGCCAGGCTTTGACCGTGGGCATTCTTTCCAAACTGTCCGGGTTGAGCACCGCGCGCATGGCGCCGCAATCGGAGTGCCCGCAGATGATGATGTGATGCACACCCAGAGCGAGTACGGCGTACTCGATGGCCGTGGAAACACCGCCGTTCATTTGCCCGTAAGGCGGTACGACGTTACCGACATTGCGGGTCACGAACAGATCGCCGGGGGAGCTTTGGGTGATCAATTCGGGAACGATGCGCGAATCGGCGCAGGCAATGAACATCGCTCGTGGCCGCTGGGCCGTGGCGAGTTTCTTGAAGAGCTCTTCCTGCTGGGGAAAGATCTCATGATGAAAATGCAAAAAGCCGTCAACGATGTGCTGCAACGCTGCATCGGCGGTTTCGGCCTCGGGTTGGGCTGAAGCCGACGCAGCCAACGGCTGTTTATCCTTGTCACTCATGAATTCATCCTCATTGGCGGGCTCGGAAAGTCATCCCGTGGGGTCCGGTGTGGAGCCAGTGGCTGGTTAAAAAACATCCAGGCTGAGTATCTCGACCCATCAGTCACTCGATGAACAAGGTAGCGGCCGAATCTTAATTGAAACTGAATGAAACGCTCTAGAACGTGTGTTCCAGGTCACAAAAAACGTGACCAGCCTAATGCGTGAGCGCGATTGTCAGTACTCAACCATAGGCCAATTGTCCTCAAATCAACGACATTTGGCGACCCGGCGGACAAAAGGCGTCGCAGTCCAGATTGAACCCCTCCCGGTGATTGATTCCCAGCCGTTTGATCGCTTTGGCAAAGCGCTGTGCCAGCAAGTCCGCAAAGGGACCTTCGCCGCGCATTCGAGCGCCAAAGCGGCTGTCATAGAGTTCACCGCCACGGCTCTGGCGAATCAGGCTCAGCACATGCGTGGCCCGTTGCGGATAATGAGCGCCCAGCCATTCTTCGAACAGCGGCGCCACTTCCAGCGGCAGGCGCAACATCATGTAGGCAGCGCTTTGCGCCCCGGCCGCATGAGCCTCGCAGAGCAGACTTTCGAGCTCGCTGTCGTTGATCATGGGGATCATCGGTGAACACAGTACGCCCACCGGAATGCCGGCATCGCGCATGACCCCGATCGCTCGCAAGCGGGCCTTGGGCGCTGCAGCGCGGGGCTCGAGGATGCGCTTGAGTTCGTCGTCGAGGGTGGTCAGGCTGATCATCACCGCCACCAGCCTCTGCCGGGCAAGCTCGGTCAGCAGATCCAGGTCACGAAGAATCAGTGAGCCCTTGGTGACGATGGTCACCGGATGCCGATAGCGCAGCAGCACCTCAAGGGTCTTGCGGGTGATCTGGTATTCGCGCTCGATCGGCTGGTAAGGGTCGGTGTTGGAACCGAGGTTGATCGGCGCACATTGATAACCACGTTTAGACAGCTGCTCCTCAAGCACGTCCGTAGCGTTGGTTTTTGCGATCAGCCTGGTTTCAAAATCCAGCCCCGGCGACATGTCCCAATAGGCGTGACTTGGCCTTGCGTAGCAATAGATGCAACCGTGCTCGCAACCGCGATAGGGATTGATCGAACGATCGAAGGGCAGGTCCGGCGACGTATTGCGGGTGATGATGGTTTTCGCCGTTTCGATGCGCACCTCGGTGCCTTGGGTGACCGGCGCCTCCTGATGCCAGCCGTCGTCTTCGACTACCGAACGGTTAGGGGCGAAACGGTTGTGCGGGTTGGTCGCGGTGCCGCGGCCACGTGGGGGCAATGGCGTTTGCATGGGTGAGCCCTGGATGCTGTATGCACATACAGTATAGGGGTGTGAGTCGAGTGACCAGTGCCGTTCGGCACTTTCTCGTTTTTTGTTATTTAAGGCAGGCGGGGGGTCATTAATAGATACATATATAGTCTGGCTTAGATGTTATAGATGTTCGTATTATTTTTTCGCAACAAACATCACAACAAACATCACTTAAAAGGATTTTAATAATGTCGTTTTTCAATCGTCGTGGTATTTTTCTTCAGAAACTTGGTCCATCCGTAGTCGATCCGGATGAAGTATTGGTTTCCATGCAATTCGCTTTGAAAGAGTCAGTTAATGATGAAAACGGAGTATCGACTGACAAATTGCTTGATTCCACAATTTTCATTGCATCATCTTATGATGGCGGTGAATCTTTCAGTCTTGGCAATGCCAAAGACGTGGATGGTGACGGCGATATCGATGCCGATGACAAGGCAAGGTTGCTGGCACTGGCCAAGGCTTATGCAAATATCGTCAATCCTTGATTGATGATTGCCGGTCAACTTCGATATATAAACTTTCGAAGGTGGATTGAGGTGCTGCGCATATGACCTGTGCGCAGCAACAGACAGGGATACGAATCATGTGGAAGCCCGCAAGCACAGGTGTGTTCTTACAACGAATAGAAACGCCTGAAAGCAACAGGATAATTTTAAATATTTTCAGAAAGCCAATTAACGAGACTCATGTCACTGCAACAGTCATGGCATTGCATTTTAATCCAAACAACCCAGAAGATTACACTCTTCACTTTGATCCTTGGTCTGATATAAATGTTGTTCCGGATGGCAGCATTGATGAAAAAGATACCAATGCATTAACCCGTCTAGCGCTCGACTTTCGCGACCAGACAGAAATCAGCTCCGACTTCGGGGTTTTTCTTGCAGCCATATCTGTCGATGATGAAAGGCTCCTGGTGCGAATTGAAGTATTGGACCTGGAAGATAACGAGCAACCGGAGTTTGATTATTTTTTAAATGCCACATCCCGGGACGAGGGTGAAAATTTCACAATAAAGAGGGTCAATCCCCATTCCGGCCCAACTGACGAAGAAACTCCCGGCTTGGAGAACCTGACCAAAGCTTTCATCAAGTTGAAATTGTAAATTCGACTAGTCCATGCACGTTTCACATTTCATTCACACGTGCCTCACAGCCCTTTGACCGCTCAGGACTGATTCTGGAGACCAACATCCAGTCTATTCCTGAACGGTCACCCGAGTATGTCCCTGACGCGCTTGATCCCGGCAATGTGTCTGTCGCTGGTCGCATTCCTTAACCTGACACCTGTCCTCGCTGACGATGGTGCTACACCCCGCCCGGCGGAGTGGGCGCAATCGGTCGAGGTGCAATACAACCTTTTTCAAATGTCCCCGACGCTCTATCGCAGCGCCTTGCCGGACAAAGGCGCGGTGCCACTGCTGGAGAAACTCAAGGTAGGCACGGTGATCAACTTCCTGCCTGAAGCAGACTCCAGCTGGCTGTCCACGCCAGAGATCACGCAGGTACAGCTGCCTTATCGCACCAATCATGTGGATGACGCCGATGTGCTCAAGGCCTTGCGCGCCATCAAGTCTGCCGAAACCAAAGGTCCGGTGCTGATGCACTGCAAACACGGGTCTGACCGTACCGGCCTGATGGCGGCCATGTACCGGGTTGTCATCCAGGGCTGGAGCAAGGAAGAGGCCCTGAACGAAATGACCCAGGGCGGCTTTGGTGACAGCACCCATTTCAAGGATGGCATTCGCTACATGATGCAGGCTGACGTGGAAAAGCTGCGCACGGCCCTGGCCAATGGCGATTGCAGCACCAGCCCTTTCGCCGCGTGCTCGATGAAGAGCTGGTTCAAGTCCGCTCATATCGAATAAAAAAGCCCCCGTTGCATGGCGCAACGGGGGCTTTGATTCACTCTGGCTTTTTCTTCAGCTTCGGGTTCGGGAAAAACTGTACAGCCTGAACCTTGGTGTCCGGGGCTTTGGCCACGGTCGTATTGACCCGTGTGCCGAGCTCCTTGGGCACCGACAGCCCTTGCTCATTGAGTGTGTCGGAGTAACCGCAGGCCACGCACTCGCGGTGTGGCACGCTGTCTTCATTCCACATCATCAACTTGTCCGGCTCGCTGCATGCCGGGCAGACCGCCCCGGCGATAAAGCGCTTTTTCGTAATCACAGGTCCCTCGCTCATGCTGCCGCGTCCTCACTCAGGCCGCTGTGGCGCAAGAGTGCGTCAATCGATGGCTCCCGGCCACGGAAGTCGACGAACAGCACCATCGGCTCCTGGGAACCGCCACGCGCCAGGATCGCTTCGCGGAACGCACGGCCGGTATCAGCGTTGAGCACACCTTCCTCTTCGAACTTCGAAAACGCATCGGCCGACAGCACTTCAGCCCATTTGTAGCTGTAGTAACCCGCGGCATAACCGCCAGCGAAAATGTGCGCAAAGCTGTTGGGGAAGCGGTTGTAAGCCGGCGGACGCATCACCGAAACCTCGTCACGCACGCCCTCGAGCACTTGCAGCACGCTGCGGCCGTCACCGTGAGTGGCGTGCAGTTCGAAGTCGAACAGCGAGAACTCCAGTTGGCGGACCATCATCAGGCCGGACTGGAAGTTTTTCGCCGCGAGCATTTTCCCGAGCAAATCCTGAGGCAGCGGTTCGCCGGATTCGTAGTGACCAGAAATCAGCGCCAGGCCTTCCGGCTCCCAGCACCAGTTTTCCATGAACTGACTTGGCAGTTCGACGGCATCCCAGGCCACGCCGTTGATGCCGGACACGCCAGCATGCTCGACGCGGGTCAGCAGGTGATGCAGGCCGTGGCCGAATTCGTGGAACAGGGTGGTGACTTCATCATGGGTCAGCAATGCAGGCTTGCCGCTGTCGGCCGGGGTGAAGTTGCACACCAGGTTTGCCACCGGACTTTGCAGCACGCCGCCAGCGGTGCGACGACGGTCGCGGGCGCCATCCATCCAGGCACCGCCACGCTTGTTGGCGCGGGCATAAAGGTCGAAGAAGAAGCGGCCGACGTGCTGGCCGTTTTCCTTGATCTCGAACAGGCGCACATCCGGGTGCCAGGTGTCGAAGCCCTTCTGCTCGGCAATCTCGATGCCGTACAGACGCTGAACGATAGCGAACAGGCCGCTGAGTACCTTGTCGATCGGGAAGTAGGCGCGCAGGGCTTCCTGGGCCACGCTGTAACGCTGTTCACGGAGTTTTTCGCCGTAGAAACCGCTGTCCCAGCTTTGCAGGTCCGGGCAACCTTGTTCGGCAGCATAGGCCTTGAGCTGGTCCAGATCCTGGGCGGCGAACGGCTTGCTGCGCTTGGCCAGGTCACGCAGGAAGCTCAGCACCTGATCGCTGGACTCGGCCATTTTGGTCGCCAGGCTCAGCTCGGAGAAACTGCTGAAACCCAACAGCTTGGCCAGCTCCTGACGCAGGTCGAGGATTTCTTCCATGACCGGGCCGTTGTCATTCTGACCGGCATTCGGCCCTTGGTCCGACGCACGGGTGCAGTAGGCCGCGTAGACTTCTTCACGCAGTGCACGGTCCTGGGCGTAGGTCATCACCGCGTAGTAGCTTGGGAATTCCAGGGTGATCAGCCAGCCGTCAAGGTCCTTGGCCTGTGCCGCGGCCGCCATTTGCGCCTTGGCCGAATCGGTCAGGCCGGCGAGGGCGGTTTCATCGGTGACGTGCTTGGTCCACGCCTGAGTGGCGTCGAGCAACTGGTTGGAGAAACGGCTGCCCAGCTCGGACAGCTTGCTCTGCACTTCGGCGTAACGCTTCTGCTCGGCTTCCGGCAGGTCGATACCCGACAGACGGAAGTCACGCAGGGAGTGTTCCAGGATAGTTTTCTGCGCCACGTCGAAACCGGCCGCTTCCGGGCTGCCGGCCAGGGCTTCGAAGGCCTGGAACAGTTCGCGGTTCTGGCCCAGCTCGGTGGAGTAGGCGCTCAAGGCCGGCAGGCACGACTCGTAGGCTTCACGCAATTCGGCGCTGTTGCACACCGCGTTGAGGTGACTGACCGGGCTCCAGGCGGCGCCCAGGCGGTCGTTGAGTTCGTCCATCGCCAGGACCAGGCCGGCCCACGATGGCTGTTTGGCCTGGGTCTTGAGGATCTCGACGATGGCGGCACGGTTGTCAGCCAGGATCTGTTCAATGGCCGGCTGTACGTGTTCGGCGCGGATGGCGGAGAACGGCGGCAGGTCGTAGGACTGCAAAAGAGGGTTGTTCACGCTCACGGTTGATACCTTGGCTGGAGAAACATGCAGCCATCTTAATTACAATCAACACTCACCGCAGCTATCAGCGACAGAGAGAAACCCTATCGTGAACCTTCGCAAGTATCAGAACCACACGCCGCTGCTGGGCAAAGGCGCTTTTGTCGACGGCTCGGCGGTAGTGATCGGCGATGTTGAAATCGGCGAAGACAGCTCAGTCTGGCCGCTGACGGTGATCCGCGGCGACATGCACCGCATCCGCATCGGCGCGCGCACCAGCGTGCAGGATGGCTGTGTTCTGCACATCACTCACGCCGGGCCGTTCAACCCCGATGGCTTTCCACTGCTGATCGGCGACGACGTAACCATCGCCCACAAGGTCATGCTGCATGGCTGTTCGGTGGGCAGCCGGGTGTTGATCGGCATGGGCAGCATTGTCATGGACGGTGCGCGGGTCGACGATGATGTGATCATCGGTGCCGGCAGCCTGGTGCCGCCGGGCAAGCATCTGCAAAGCGGCTTCCTGTATGTGGGCAGCCCGGTGAAGCAGGTCCGTCCGCTGACTGACAAGGAACGCGCCTTTTTCACCTACAGCGCGGCGAACTACGTGAAGCTCAAGGACCTGCATCTGGCCGAAGGCTACGACCAGCTCTGACCCGGCCCCTCATTTTCAGGATTCAACATGCATTACCAAACCGTTTTGTTCGACCTCGATGGCACCCTGACCGACCCGCGCGAGGGCATCACCCGTTCGATCCAGTTCGCCCTGGGCAAACTGGGTATCGATGAGCCGAACCTGGCCAAACTCGAACACTTCATCGGCCCGCCGCTGTTGCAGGCGTTCATGCAGTTCTACGACTTCGACGAAGCCAAGGCGTGGGAGGCAGTGAATTTTTATCGCGAGCGCTTCAAGGTCACCGGCCTGTACGAAAACCGGGTGTTCGATGGTGTCACGCCGCTGCTGGAAACCCTGAGCGGACAAGGCCGGCAACTGTATATCGCGACCTCGAAACCGTGGGTGTTCGCCCGGGAGATCGCCCGGCATTTCGACTTTGCCAAACACTTCAAGGTGATTTACGGCAGCGAACTGGATGGCACCCGGACCAACAAGGTCGAGCTGATCGCTCACCTGATGGCTGAAGAAAACCTGGACCCGACCAATACCCTGATGATCGGCGACCGCAAGCACGACCTGATCGGCGCGCGCAGCAACGGCCTGGACGCGGCAGCAGTGGGTTACGGATTCGGCAGCCACGAAGAGTTAAGCGCCGAAGCGCCGGCGTATCACTTTGAAACCCTGGCCGAGTTGCATCAGGCGTTTTTGCAGCGCTGAAAAGGCCGACACAAATCAACTAATGAAATGGCTACCCCCCGCTGCCCCCTGTGATCGCCCACTAAGCTTTCACAGAGGGCTCATCGGAGATCATTGCCATGAACAACGTAGCTATTGCCGCCATCGACCTCGGAAAACATTCCT
>NZ_MUJK01000018.1 GCF_002906155.1 Pseudomonas laurylsulfativorans | reverse complement strand
ATTTCTTGACGACCATAGAGCGTTGGAACCACCTGATCCCATCCCGAACTCAGCAGTGAAACGATGCATCGCCGATGGTAGTGTGGGGTTTCCCCATGTGAGAGTAGGTCATCGTCAAGATTAAATTTCGAAACCCCTATCTGCATATGCAGGTAGGGGTTTTGTTTTTTTCCGCAGGAAAGCGAAATTACTGACCCAGCCGCTCCAGCGTGTGCTCCAGCGGTTCCAGCGACACACAGATAAAACCATCAAGCGGACGATTAAGTTCCTCCACCAGCAAGATGGTAGCCCCCGTCGACAGGGCACACATCAACAACACGACGACAATGGTGCCGTTGCGTGGTGCAAACAGGCCGAACGAACCGAAGATAATCCCCAGCCACGTCACCAGAATCACCAGCATTACCGGTGGAATCGATTGATTGGCCTGCAGCAGGGTCAGCCAGCGGGCGGCAAACACGGTGTCCATGTCTTGCAATGCCTTGGCTTTGAGCGAGCGCTGATCATCGTTGCCGGGAGTCAGTGATTCGACCTGGCGTTGCAGGCCTTCGGAGCGACGGATCACTTCAGGGCTATCGAGTTTTGCAATCTGCTGGTGATCGCGGGTCGCGAGCACTTGGGTGACTTCGGCGTAGTTGTGTTTGAGCTCGTTGCGGATGCCCTGGGTATCGGTGCCGTAGCGGGCCAGCAAGCGGTCGAATTGAACCACTTTCGCCGCCGCACCCTCCAGTTCGGCATTGGCCGTATCAAAGGTGCCTTTGGCAGAGGAAACCAGCAGGCCCAGGACCAGCGCCGACATCGTTGCGATGAGGCCGGTGGCCAGCTTCACCACCGCCACGGAGTCATCGCTCAGATGATGACTCGGTAATCGCTCCCTCACGTACGAACCCAACAGTGCGCTGCCGAACAGACAGGCGAAGACGAAGAGGGCGATCACCACGTCATTCAAATTCAACCTCCGTTGACGCTGTCTTTCGAGGGAGAAATCTACTGGTACTTGATCACGATGCCTTTGAGTTTACGTCCCTCGATAGTCCTCACGTCGCGAGCCCACAGCGGTCCGCTGGCATAGGCACCTACCGCCTGAATATGGTCATACACGACCACCACCGCGTCGCCACCGAGTTTGGCGGCTTCTTCCCGCAGCTTCTGTTCGACTTCGGTAATCGGCGGGGCAGGGTCGACGGTGGCGTCGATCAACACTTCACCCAGGCGCACATGCGGACGCAGAGGCTCGGAGCGCAGCACGACGACCTCGTCGGGCGATGTCGGTGCCGGATGTTCTACGCCGACATAGGCGGTGGTCTGTGCATCGACACTGGCGCAACCATTGAGGGCCAGCAGGCTGGTGATCAGTCCACCGGCCAGTAGCAAGCATTTTAAACGGGTGGACCAGGACAGGTCGTGGGCCTGCATAGTGGGTTCGCTCCTCAGGTCTGCTGCTATCCATGTGGCTAATTGACGGTAGCAGACAGGCCGGGAGTTGCCAGAAAGCGCAACCTTTTCAGTTTGGGCTTTCTGGTGCCTTCATTACTGTCGTTCGACAAAGGCTGTTCACTGATCCTTTTCGCAGTTAACCATCCATGACACGCCAAAACGGTCGACCAGCATGCCGAAACGAGCCGCCCAGAACGTGGTCTCCAGTGGCATCTGCACATCGCCGCCCTCTGCCAGTGCATTGAACACCCGTTCGGCCTCGGCAATGCTGTCGACGTTAAGTGAAATCGAGCAGGCACTCATTTTATCGACGGGACGATCCGGTGTGGTGTCCGACCCCATGATCGCCTGATCGCCCACGACCAGGCGGGTATGAATGATCAGGTTGTGCAGTTCCTTGGGGAAATGCTCACCGGCAGGGGTTTCACCGAAGGTCAGCATGGCTTCGATCTGGCCTTGCAGGCACTTCGCGTAGAACGTGAAGGCCGCTTTGCAGTCGCCGTTGAAGATAAGGTAGGGATTGATTTTCATGGTCGGCTCCAGGTGCTCGAGTACATACATCGGTTTGGACGCCGGTTTTTTCGGCGAATTCCGATTGTGTCGAGCCGACAAGCAAAGCGCTAAATCTTTGTCGGAGCTTGTGTTTCTTTAGATGTTTTTTCGATAGGCCGCGCCAGGCTTATCGCCTCGGGTACACGCCGTGGCGCAAGCACGCGTTCGATGGCGCCGCTGACCATGCTCTCCAGCAGCTCATCACGTTCTTGCTCGTCCAGCACATGGGGCGTCAGCCAGCTGGGAGCGCTGTTGAGCAGCACGCCAATGGCATGCCCGGCCGCCTGCAGGCCTTGCTCGCTGAAACGGCTCTTGGCGCCCAGCATCTTCAGCAACGTGCGTTCGTATTGCTCGCGCAATTGCCGGACCCGAGCCTGTTGCTCTTCGTTCAGGCAACCGCTGTCGCGCTCCACCAGGCGGAAATGCCAGGGCATCTCCCGATGCAGATTCAGATGGGCGCGGATCAGGCTGTTGAGTTTGTCGCGTTTGCCCGGGGCCTTTTGCTGGATGCGCCCCAGGGTGGCCAACAGTTCTTCGTAGAACTCTTCGATCAGGTCGAGCAGCAGATGCTGTTTGCTCGGGTAATGGTGATACAGCGAGCCTGGAGAGAGCCCCAGGCACGTCGCGAGCTCGCGCATGCCGACCTGGCCGAACCCCTTGCAGGCAAACAGCTCCAGGACCTTGTCCCGGTACTCGGCAAAGCGCGAGCAACGCTCAGGCATAGGCATGGAAGCCGCGCCCCGTTTTGCGTCCCAGGTAACCGGCAGCGACCATTTCCTTGAGCAACGGCGCCGGGCGATACTTGCTGTCGTTGAACCCGTCATAGAAGGCTTCGAGGATCGACAACAGGGTATCCAAGCCGATCAGGTCCGCCAGGGCCAACGGGCCGATAGGCTGATTGCAGCCCAGACGCATGCCGGCGTCGATATCTTCGGCGCTGGCCAGGCCTTCCTGGAACACCAGGATCGCTTCGTTGATCATCGGCACCAGGATCCGGTTGACCACGAAGCCCGGGCGGTTCCCGGCGGTGATCGCGGTTTTGCCGAGGGTGGTTGCCATGTCCAGCGCCAGCTTGTGGGTCGCATCACTGGTTTGCAGGCCGCGGATAACTTCGATCAGGCCCATCACCGGCACCGGGTTGAAGAAGTGCAGGCCGATGAAGCGCTCAGGCTGGCTGACACTGGCGGCGAGTTGGGTGATCGACAGCGACGAGGTATTGGAGGCAATGACGCATTCGCCGCTGACTTGTGCGGCGATCTGTTGCAGCACTCGCAATTTCAGATCGAGGTTTTCGGTGGCCGCTTCGATGACCAGCTGCGCGTTATGCAGGCTGCTGTAATCGGTGCTGGTGCGGATTCTGTCGAGAGTGGCCTGTTTCTGCTCCGACGTCAGGGTTTGCTTGGCGATCTGACGGTCCAGGTTTTTACCGACCGTTGCGACGGCTTTTTGCAAAGCGCTTTCGGAAATGTCGAGCAAGGTCACGTTGAAACCGGCCATGGCACAGACTTGTGCGATGCCGTTGCCCATGGTGCCTGCACCGATCACTCCGATGTTTTGCAGATTCATCTTCCCATCCTTCGATCAAACCCTGCGATACCTTGGCCGCGACGGCGGCCGAAGGCGTACTATTGCCGCGAGTCTAGAGCCGGCAGGGCGGTTGTCCTATGCCAAAACTGTTCAACGGCACTGATGTTTTTTGCCATTCGGGTGATGAGAGAGAAGCGTACCAATGCGGGAAAAGGACTCGGTTGCCGCCTATTTCGTGCAGGCAATGATCCACGGGCTGAAGGATGATCCGCAGCGCGTGACGGCAGTGCTCGAACAGGCAGGCGTTGATCCGGCGATCATGCACCAACCCACTGCGCGGGTGCCGGCAAATGCATTTGCGGCGTTGTGGCTGATTCAGATCCGCGAGCTCCACGACGAGTTTTTCGGGCTCGACTCCCATGGCATGCCGCCGGGCAGTTTCGCCCTGATTTGCCGCGCCTTGATTCAGGAGCCCGATCTGCACAAGGCCATGCGTCAGTGCCTGGCCAACTTCGGATTGTTCCTGCGCGACTTTCGCGGCTCGCTGGCCGTGCGTGGCAAGCGTGCGGTCATCAGCCTGGAAACCCGTTCGGCGGACAACGATGCCAGCCGGTTTGGTGAAGAAACCTTCCTGGTGTTGATGATCAGTCTGCTCTGCTGGCTCGGCGGCCGGCGCATTCCCATTGATCGCGCGGACTTTCGCCATTCACGCCTGTCGCTTGGCGATGACCGCCTGCTCTGGGGCCCCAACCTGACCTTTGGTGCCGAGCGCACCGAAATCGAATTTGCCAGCCACTACTTGCGCCTGCCCGTGGTGCAGGATCTGGCGTCGCTGAAAGTGTTTTTGCGTACCGCGCCGCAATGGCTGGTGATCCGCTTCCGTAACCAGCATGGCCTGGCGGCACAGGTTCATCAGCGCTTGCGCGGCAGTCATTACAGCGAGTGGCCGACCTTGCAGGCCTTTGCCCTGGAACAGCACCTGAGCCCCAGCACCTTCCGCCGCAAACTGGAGCGTGAAGGTTGTTCCTACCAGGAGATCAAGGACGAAGTACGGCGGGGCGTGGCCTTTGAGCAATTGCGTCAGAGTGACGCCAGCATCAGCGATATCGCCGAGCAACTGGGATTCCAGGAACCCAGTGCCTTCCATCGGGCGTTCAAGAAGTGGACCGGGGAAAGCCCGGGGCGCTACCGGGCCCGCTATCAGGGGGAGCAGGGCGTAGAGGTTGCGAACCTTTAGGAGTCCTGCGAGCCCTGAGCCATCGCCGGCCCGGCCACCTCTCGCTTTCAGCAAGCCATCAAGTACCCACGCGCAGGACGATCTTGCCAATGTGATCGCCTGCTTCCATCCGGGCATGGGCCTGCGCCGCCTCCGTGAACGGGTAAACCCGGTCGATCATCGGCAGGCAGCGCCCGGCGCTCAGCACTGGCCATACGTGCTCGTGCAACTGGCGGGCGATGGCGGCTTTTTCTTCCCGGGTTCGCGAGCGCAACAGCGAGCCGGTGACGATGGCGCGTTTGGCCATGATCGCCAGTAAGTCGACATCCCTGGCATGGGCGCCACCGAGGAAACCGAGCATCACCAGTCGACCTTCCATGGCCAGGGCGGCCACATTGTTGTTGAGGTACGAGCCGCCCATGATGTCGAGAATCACGTTGACGCCCTGGTCCGTGGTTCTTTGCGCAATGACCTGGGCAAAATCCTGTTCGCGATAGTTGATCGCCTCGGCGCCCAATTCGCCAATCGCGACGCATTTTTCGTCGCTGCCAGCGGTGGCGAACGCCTGGATGCCGAACTCTCGGCACAGCATTAACGCGGTAGTGCCGATACCGCTGGTTCCGCCGTGGATCAAGACGCGCTGACCCCGGCGGGCACCACCAAGGCCGAACAGGTTGGCCCAGACCGTGAAGTAGGTTTCCGGGATGGCCGCTGCCTGCACCCAGTCCATGCCTTCGGGGATCGGCAGCGCCTGACTGGCCGGGGCCACGCAAAACTGCGCGTAGCCACCGCCATTGGTCAGGGCGCAGACCTTGTCACCCGGCGCAAATCCGCTAACGCCTGCGCCAATCGCCACCACTTCACCGGCCACTTCCAGCCCCGGATTCGGTGATTTCGATCAGGGTCATGGTCTGGGGGAGTGTTATTTCATCTACCTGTATTGAGCGTTAAAGATTCGGTCGAACGACCAAGCAGTCGACTGCCCAGTTCCAGCAACAGCGCTACAACGATGGCGCCGAAGGCAATCACGAACATCAAGGCATGATGACCGCCAGTGGCATTGAACAGCGCCGAGTAAGCGAACCCCGAGAGCGCCTGGAAAGTAGCGAACGACACGGTGGCGCGACTCCAGGCAACCTGTTGCTGATGATGCCCGGGGATCAGCTCATGCACCCGCGCCAACGCCAGCGGCACGATGCCCGGCGGAAAGGAGCCGAGGATCACCGCCAGTAAAGCCAGCGCCGCGAACGAACTGCTGATCGATAAAAGGCCAACCGCCAGCGCTTGCAGCACCAGCACGATGCGGATCCCGGCTTTCGCACCCAGTTGGTCCGCGAGAAAGCCGTAGCTCACCGGTCCGACAATCGCGCCCAGGCCATACATCACCCAGATCAGCGCGCCGACATGGGCCCCGGCATTGAGCCCGCGGGCGACGTAATCCACCAGGAACACCATGGCCGGCACCAGCCCGGCCGCCATGAATGCGTATTGGGCGAACAGCAGGTAAACGTTCGGGTCGATAGGGGGCGAAGGCGATGTATTTGACGGCGCTGCGGCAGCGGGGGGCGCGGTGGTTGGCCAGCCAAACCAACTGGCAGCGGTGAGGATCAAGGCCAGCAGGCCAAGGCCGAACCAGGTTTGCTGCAAGCCGAGGCTCAGCAGCGGCGGCACGATCGTCCCCGACCCGGCGATGCCCAATCCGATGCCGAGGAATATCGCGCCGCTGGCCAGGCCTTTGCGGGCCGCCGGGACCTGGGGCAATACGGTGGCCGCCACCAACACCATGATCGCGCCACCGGCAATCCCCGACAGCAGGCGCCAGCCGAAGAACCAGCTCACCGACAACGGAAAGCCACAGGCAAAAAACGCCAGTGTCACCGCCAGCATCATCAGGCGCAGGGCACACTTGTTCGAGGTCAGGCGCGCCAGCGGATGGCCGATCAGTGCGCCGATCAGGTAACCCACAAGGTTGGCGGCACCGAGGTACACCACGTCGCTGGCGGAAAACCAGTGAGCCTGAATCAGCGACGGAATCAACGGCGTGTAGGCGAAGCGCGCCAGGCCGATGCTGACCAGGCTGGCGCAGAGGCCGGCGAAGATCGGCAGCCAGATCGCGCTGGGCGCTGGCGGAAGGGGAGCCGATGAACTGTGCATGTGCGTTGTCCTGTGAAGTCACTCAGGCTTTCAGCATATCGAGGTTTTTCGAAGCATTAATGCAGCGATTACGCGCTATGCTGATGCGTATTTGCATCATCAGGAGTGCATTATGAATTGGGACGATGCACGGGTATTTCTCGCGGTTTGCCGCGAATCCACGCTACGCGGTGCGGCGCGGGTGTTGGGCGTCGACCAGGCCACGGTGGGTCGACGCATCACGGCACTGGAAAAGTCATTGAGTGCGACCTTGTTCTTGCGCACGTCCGAAGGTTACGCACTGACGGCGGTCGGCGAAGCGGCACTCAAGGCCGTGGAGAAAATGGAGCATTCGGCGCTGGAGCTGGAGCGCCAGATCCAGGGGCTGGACGATCGCCTGACCGGCACGGTACGGGTCAGTACCACCGATTCCCTGGCAATTGATTTCCTGATCCCGGCGATTGCCCGTCTGCATCGGCAACACCCGGATGTTCGGGTGCAACTGGATGCCACCACACAGATCCTCAGCCTGGCCAAACGCGAGGCAGACATCGCTGTGCGTAACACCCGACCGGAAAACCCTGACCTGATCGCCCGGCGTATCGCCCGTTGGCCGGTAGGGTTGTTTGCCTCGCAAGCCTATGTCGATGCCCACGGCGTGCCGGAGCCAGGCTCGGCGTTCGCCGGGCATGACCTGGTGGTGTATCAACCGTACTTGCAGGGCAACAAAGACATGACGCTGGTCTCGGAACCGGTGGCGCGTGGGCGCATTGTTGCGAGCCTCAGTTCAAGCCTGCTGGTGCGCCGTTCGATTGCGGCGGGGATCGGGGTCGGGGAGATTCCGCTGTACATCGGGGAGAAGGAAGGGCTGGTCCGGTTGTGGCCGGAGCGCTCGCGGCCGATGCCCTATGACATCTGGCTGGTGACCCACGCGGACCTGCGGCATACGGCCAGGGTGCGGGCGGTGATCGATGAGATTGTCGCGGGGTTCGCCGGGACCGGTGAGTAATTCCAGGTGGTACAAATCCTGTGGGAGCGAGCTTGCTCGCGAAAGCGGTGGTTCATCCAACAAAGCAGCTGAATGTTAAACCGCCATCGCGAGCAAGCTCGCTCCTACAGAGGGTTTTGTCATGGCATTTGCGGCAGTTCCTGTGGGCGCAGGTCGAACACCAGCACTTCGGCATCCACGCCGTTGCTCAAGGTCAGCGCCTGTTCATCACGAACCCGCACACCGTCGCCTTCCTGCAACAACACGCCGTTGAGTTCGACGCTGCCCCGGGCTACATGCACATAGGCGTAGCGGTTAGCGGCGAGCTCCAGGGTGGCGCTTTCCTTGCCGTCGATCAGGCCGGCATACACCCGTGCATCCTGACGCACCTTCAGCGAACCCTTGGCGCCATCCGGCGAGATGATCAGTTGCAGGCGCCCGCGCTTCTTCTGGGTGCTGAAGTGCTCCTGCTGATAACGCGGTTTGGCGCCGCTGACGTCGGGCACGATCCAGATCTGCAGAAAGTGCACCGGCCGGTTGCTGGAGTGGTTGAACTCACTGTGGGCCACGCCGCTGCCTGCGCTCATCAGCTGCACGTCGCCGGGGCGGATCACCGAACCGGTGCCCAGGGTGTCCTTGTGCTCCAGGGCACCTTCAAGCACGTAGGAGAAAATCTCCATGTCGCGGTGCGGGTGCTGGCCGAAACCTTTACCGGCGGCAACGCGGTCGTCGTTGATCACCAACAGGTCAGAAAAACCCTGTTCTTTCGGGTTGCGATAGTTGGCGAAGGAAAAGGTATGGTACGACTTCAACCAGCCGTGATTGGCCAGGCCACGATCCGAGGCTTTGCGAAGAGTCAGCATGATGAAATCTCCTTTCAGGACGTGAATTCGTCCGAGTGAGGAGAAGGTTAATGGTTACTCCGCGATGCAATAAGTAGGTGGAAATTGAAATACTGTCCTGTTTGGGTTGACAGTAGAGTACACCTTATCGACTATTCTTTACCGATGTTTGCGTTGTACGTGGTCATAATGCACAGCACCGAAACCTGTGGGGGCTTGTACCTGGCTAACCGACCTTCTATGAACTCAGTGAATTCCAATCCATGAAAACCGTGGCAATGGTACTGTTTCCCGACTTTCTCCTGCTCGACATGGCCGGGCCCATGGAAGTGTTTTCCATCGCCAATCGTTATCTCAAACCCGACGATCACTATGTGCTGTCGACCATCGGCACCGAGTCTGGCGCTCTGCGGGCATCCAACGGGGTGAGCGTGCAGGCCGACCGGCACATCGATCAGGCCTGCGAGGGTTTTGATTTGCTGCTGGTGCCCGGTGGTCCGGGTGCCTACAACGAAAAGCATCCACCGTTGCTCGACTGGCTCAGGCACAACGTCAGCCGCAGCGCCGGTTATGGTTCGATCTGCACCGGGGCGTTCGTGTTGGGGCATGCGGGATTGCTCGATGGCTATCGCGTCACCACCCACTGGCACTACACCGAGCGGCTGATCAAGGGCTTTCCAAAAGCAACGGTCGAGACCGATCAGATCTTTGTCCAGGACCGCAACCTGATCACCTCCGGCGGCGTCACCGCCGGGATTGACCTGGCGTTGTCGGTGGTGGCCCAGGACCATGGCAAGAAAGTCGCCCAGGACGTGGCCAAGGTGTTGCTGGTGGTCATGAAGCGCCAGGGCGGCCAGGCGCAGTTCAGCCCGCTGATGGCGGCGGTGGCGCCCCACGAAACGGCGATTACCCGAGTGCAGAACCATGTGCTCGAGCATCTCGATGAAACCTACAGCATCGAGCGCATGGCGAGCCTGGCCAACATGAGCCCGCGTCATTTCACCAGGGTGTTCGCCCGGGACGTGAACATGACACCGATGGAGTTTCTGCAAAGTGCACGCATCGATTGCGCCAGGAACCTGCTGGAAACCACCGAGCTGCCGCTCAAGACCGTGGCGTTCAAAAGCGGCTTCGGCAGCGTGCGGCACATGCGTTTTCTGTTCAGTGAAAAACTGGGCCTGACCCCGACTCAATACCGCGAGCAGTTCAGCTAGGGCGCGCGTGTCCGTTCTGCGCACCGCAATGGCCGTAACACTCCTCCCGCGGCGGTTGTACGATCACTGCGGCATGCCAAGATACCGGTGAACTCATTGCAAGGAAGGTGCGGAGCCTGGGATGGACTCGCGTACCGAGCCAGGCTTCCAGCGGGTGACAGCGCATGAACAGCCTCAACGATGTAAACAGCGAAGCGGTGCTGCGCTTTGGTCCCTATGCCTTTCACCTCGGACAGCGACTGGTACTGGAGGGCGATCGGCCGCTGCGCCTGGGCGGCCGTGCCCTTGACGTGTTGCAGGTACTGGTCGAACACGCGGGCTCGGTGGTCAGCAAGGAAGCGTTGATTGCGCAGGTCTGGCCGCGCTCCGTGGTCGAAGAGATCAACCTGAGGGTACACATTGCTGCCTTGCGCCGTGCCTTGGGCGACGGGCAGAACGGCCAGTGCTACATCGTCAACATTCCCCAGCGCGGCTACAGTTTTGTCGCCCCGGTGCAACATTCGCCGCAGCCCGCATGTTTCCCGAGCGAGACCGTACAAAAGCGCCTGCACAATCTGCCAGCGCGGCTCACGCCGATCACCGGGCGCGATGCCATCGTCGGCAGCCTGGTGCGGCAGTTGCCGGTACGGCGTTTCATGACCCTGGTCGGGCCCGGCGGGATAGGCAAGACCACCGTGGCCCTGCGCGTGGCCGAGCTGTTGTTGCAGCACTATCGGCACGGCGTGTGGCTGGTGGACCTGGCGGCGATCGATGACCCGGCGCAAGTGACCGATTACCTCACACGAACCCTTGAACTGAAGGTTGGCACCACGCTGGAGGCGCTGTCGCAGCGACACGCCTTGTTGGTCCTGGACAACTGCGAGCACCTGCTCGAACGCTGCACGACGTTGATCGAGACACTGCTGCACACGATGCCCCGGCTGTCGATCCTCGCCACCAGCCGCGAGCCGCTGAAGGCGGCGGGCGAAACCGTATCGCGTCTGCCACCGCTGGCGGTGCCGCCGGTGTCAGCGTTGCGTAGCGTCGCCGAGGTCATGGGCTATTCGGCGGTGCAGTTGTTCGTCAGCCGTGCCCGGGCCCGTCAGCAAGGCTTTGCCCTGCGCGAGCAAGACCTCAAGGTCGTGCGGGAAATCTGCCGGCGCCTCGATGGCCTGCCGTTGGCGATTGAACTGGCGGCGGCGCAAATCGATGCGTTGGCGCTGGTAGGGGTGCAGGCCCAGCTCGGCAACTGTTTTGAGTTGCTGTCCCAGGGCCGTCGCACGGCCGTTCCCCGACATCAGACGCTCAAGGCTGCGCTGGACTGGAGCTACGAACGGTTGACGCCATTGGAACAAACCGTGTTGCAGCGCCTGGCGGTGTTCAAAATGGCGTTTACCCAAGATGCAGCGATAGCTGTGATCAGTTGCGACAGGCTGCCCGTCGCCAACCTGATCAAGGTACTGGAAAGCCTGGCATCGAAGTCGCTGCTGTCCATGGAGCAGGGCGGTGGAGTGACCCGTTACCGCTTCCTCAACACCACCCGCACCTACGCCCTGGAAAAACTCGAACTCAGCGGTGAAATGCGCGCCTTCGAAATGCGTTATGCCGGGTACGTCAGCCAGACGCGCTGGCCATCAAGCGGGCAGGTGGCATTGCAGCTCGTCGAGTAGCCGGCGAACCGTCATCAGGTCAGGCGTAGCAAACCCTTCAGTGAAGCGCCGATAGAGCGGTGCCAGCAGTTCATGCGCCCGTTGGTGGTGGCCCTGACGCTGCCACAATTGCGCCAGCGAGGTGGCGCTGCGCAGCTCCCAGGCCAGGGCGCCCTGGGCCTTGGCCACGTCGAGGGCCTTGAGCAGCACGGTTTCGGCCGTCGCGGCCTTGGCCGGACAATCGGTTGCCAGCAATGCCTTGGCCCTGGCCCGCAGAATCTCCGCCGTGCTCCAACCCGCCGTACCGTTTTGCGCGCGCACGAGCAAATCATCGTCGACGCGGGTCGAATCCAGCGTGACCATGATGTCTTTGATCAAGCCGACACTTCGGCGGCCAGTTGGCCGAACATCGGTGTCGCCAATCACCTGCGCGTAGTGTTGCGCCCAGTCATAGAACAGTAGAACCGAGTGTTTCTGTGCCTGCTCCAGCAGCAGGCGCAGGAGTTCGCGGGCACTGCGGGTGTCGCCGTTGTAGTGGGCGATCAGGCAGCCGGCGAGCGCCAGGGTGTAGCAGATCGACGTGCCGTGGTTGATCTGCAACGCGATGTCCAGCGCCTGCCGGGCTGTACGCCAGGCCCGTTCCGGTTGGCCTTGCAGCCAAAGGATACGCGCGTGAATGGTCAGCGCCGCGACACTCTGGTCGTATTGCACGCCGAAGCCATGGGTGAAACGGTTGAGATGACCGCTGTGGGCCATGCGTTGCAGCACTTGTTCGGCATGGTCCCCAGCCTGATGCTGGTCGCCGGAGAAGTGCAGGGCGAGCACCCGCAATCGATGCATGCTCAAGGACATCAGGGCGTCGTCATGCAGCCCCAGTTGATCGAATTGCCGGCTCTGTTCCAGGGCCATCTGGTAATGCCCGCAGCTGAGATTGACCGCCAGGTGCCCGGAAGTCGCCCGCAGCTGCCCGGCCACGTCATCAAGTTGCCTAGCCAGTGCCCCGGCGCTGACAAAGGCTCCAACAGTTTCGGCGCTACCACCCTGAGCGTGGTAACAGGCACTGCCCAAGGCCAGCTTGAGGGCCATCTTCAAGCGTGGGCAAGGCTCGGGTGACTGGTCGAGCAACGCCAGCGCCTTGCGCACATAACCGCCATGCTCCTTGAGCAGTGACAGCTCCTGCCACAGGGGCGTGGACGTCGCGGCCAGGCGTATCGCCAGTGCCTGCGGCCCTTGAGCGTGCAAACCCCAATCGAGGGCTGCACGGATATCTTCGAGTGCCCGGCCATAGCGCTCGATCCACAGGCCGGTCGGCGTTTTCTCCCAGTCGTCCTGCGCCTGTTGCATCAGTGCCAGACAGCGCTCGGCATGCCGTTCCCGCGTGCCGGGCAGGTCGGTGGATTGCGTGAGTTTTTCCAGGGCGTAGGTGCGGGTGGTGTCGAGCAAGCGGTAGAAAACATCCTCGTCGCTGACTTCCACGTTCAGCAACGACTTGGCGACCAGTTGCGTGATCGAGCCGAACACCTCGCGGGGTGCGATGTGTTCACCGACAATCACCGCCGCTGCCGACTCCAGGGTGAAGCTGCCACGAAAGACACTGAGTCGGCGCAGGCAGGTCTTTTCGCAGGCGTTGAGCAGTTCGAAGCTCCAATCCAGTGTCGCGCGCAGGGTCTGATGACGTGCCAGGGGCGCCTGACAGGGCTGGGTCAGCACCCGAAAGCTGCTTTGCAACTGCGCCAGCAAGCCAGGCAATCCGACGTTGCCCACTTGTGCCGCCGCCAGTTCGATGGCCAGTGGAATGCCGTCCAGTCGGTGGCAGATGTCGATCAACAGTGGCAGTTCATTGTCCGTCAGTTCAAAGCTGTCATGGCTGGCCATGGCCCGCTCGACAAACAGTTGCAGGGCGGAAAAGGTCATGGCCTGAGCGCGGTCGAGGACGGCGATGGGTGGCGGGCAGTCGAGTGATTCCAGGCGTTGGACGAATTCCCCTTCGGCCCGCAGGCCCTCGCGGCTGGTGGCGAGAATATGCACGTGCGGCGCACTACGCAGAATGTTTTCGCAGAGCTGGGCGATGGCGTCGACCAGGTGTTCGCAGTTGTCGATGACCAGCAGCATTTGCCTGTCGCGCAGACAGTCGGCAAGACCGCTCAGGGGCTGGTCGTCGAGCAGGGCCAGTTCGAGCAATGTCGCCAGGTGGCCGTCGATCATCAACGGGCAGTGAATCGGGGTCAGGTCCAGCAGACGAATGCCGTCCCGGTAGTGACCGATCAGCTGTTCGGCGACCCGCAAGGCCACGGTGGTCTTGCCGATGCCGCCGGGGCCGACGAGGGTGATGAAACGCTGGCGTGGCAGTTGTACCACCAGATGATCGACCAGCGTCCGCCGGCCGATCATGCGCGTGCGGCGCACCGGCAGGTTATGCCGGCTCGGTGCAAAAGCCACGGGCGCTGGCGGTTGCTCGGCTTGTTCCAGTGAGTGGGGTGCGACGAAGCTGTACCCGCGCTGGGCCACGGTGACGATGTAGCGCTGGCCGGCCTGACCGTCGCCGAGCGCCTTGCGCAACGCGGCCATGTGCACCCGCAGGTTGATGTCTTCGACTACGCTGTTGGGCCAAACCCTGGCGATCAGCTGCTGTTTGCTGACCACGTTGCCGGCGTTCTCAAGCAGGATCAACAGGATGTCCATGGCGCGCCGGCCCAGGCGCAAAGGCTGGTCGGCCTCCATCACCAGGCGTTGTCCGGGGTAGACCCGGTAGGGGCCGAAATGCACAGCCTGTTCGGGGGAAAGGGTCAACGAGTCGCTCCTGCTGCATCCGTCTAGTACACGGTTTTCGAGCATATTCCTCAGGTTTTTTACAGAGCGCAATGCGCCGCCTGGGGGACTGAAGGGGCAGGCGTTGACTCTAGCGTATCGGCCAGTGGCTGTCGGTCCCGAAAACATTGGGTGCGACAGATGGGCAGGCCTTGCCGGGGCTTTTTGCGCGCCAAGGAAAATTAACAACGTTTAACTCGTCCTGCGTGCGGTCTGCGCCAAAACTCTCCTTCTTCAACTTCCACTGAAGGCAGGGATGAAATGGCAGTCAGCCGTGAGCAGCTCAATGTGGGAGCGAGCCTGCTCGCGAAGGCGGTGTCACATTCAGCCTATGCGGTGACTGATGCAGCGCTTTCGCGAGCAGGCTCGCTCCCACAAAGGACAGACCAATGAGCAACGTGGTGGTGGTCTATCACAGTGGCTACGGGCACACCCGGGTCATGGCCGAGGCCGTGGCCGGGGGCGTGGAGCGGCACCTGGGCAGCACCTGCCAATTGATTCCGGTCGAGGAAGTGGACGAACACTGGGAACGGCTGCACAACGCCGACGCCATCATCTTCGGCGCGCCGACTTACATGGGCAGTGCCTCGGCGGCCTTCAAGGCGTTCATGGAAGCCACGGCGGCGTTCTACCTGGCCCAGCCGTGGCGCGACAAACTCGCGGCGGGCTTCACTAATTCCGGCTGCCTGTGCGGCGACAAGCTCAACACCTTGCTGCAGATGGCGGTGTTCGCCGCCCAGCATTCGATGATCTGGGTCGGCCTCGACCTGCTGCCGGCGCGCTCCAGCACCGGCGCGTTCAACGGACAGCTCAATCGCCTGGGCAGCTCCCTCGGCGCCATGGCCCAGTCGAATGTCGAGCAATCCCCCGACGATGCGCCGCCGCCCGAGGATCGCTGCACCGCCGCGCACCTGGGCGAGCGTGTGGCGCGCCTGGCGGATCGCATGAACCCGGTACCGGTTTGATTCACCCCCAACCCTCGTTAAGGAGGCATCACCCATGAGCACCTTTACTACCCGCGACGGCGTCGAGATTTACTACAAGGACTGGGGCACCGGTCAGCCGATTGTCTTCAGTCATGGCTGGCCGTTGAACGCCGACAGCTGGGAATCGCAGATGATTTTCCTGGCCTCCAAGGGCTACCGGGTCATCGCCCACGACCGTCGCGGTCATGGGCGCTCCAGCCAGCCGTGGTCGGGCAATGACATGGACCATTACGCCGACGATCTGGCGCAACTGATCGAGCTGCTCGACCTGCAGAACGCCGTGCTGTTTGGCTTCTCCACCGGCGGTGGCGAGGTGGCGCGTTACATCGGTCGCCACGGCACCGGCCGCGTGGCCAAGGCCGGGCTGATTTCCGCCGTGCCGCCGCTGATGCTCAAGACCGAAGCCAACCCCGGCGGCCTGCCGCTGGAGGTGTTCGACGGCATCCGCCAGGCCTCGCTGGCCGACCGCTCGCAGTTGTACATCGACCTCGCCAGTGGCCCGTTTTTCGGCTTCAACAAACCTGACGCAAAACCGTCCCAGGGCATGATCGACTGGTTCTGGATGCAGGGCATGATGGCTGGCCACAAGAACGCCTATGACTGCATCAAAGCGTTCTCGGAAACTGACTTCACCGAAGACTTGAAGAAGTTCGACGTGCCGACCCTGGTGGTGCATGGCGACGCGGATCAGGTGGTGCCGTACGAAGCAGCGGGCGTCGCCTCTGCCAAACTGGTGAAGGGCTCGACACTGAAGATTTACCCGGGCGCCCCTCACGGTTTGACGGACACCCATAAGGACCAGCTCAACGCCGATCTGTTGGCGTTCCTCAAGGGTTGATCTGCGATTCAAAGAACGCAGGCTGTGCCAGTGCCTACGGGTGTACACACAACTCTGTGGGGGCTGGTCTGGCCTGCGATCTTTTGCTGCTCAACGAGGTACCGCGGACAAACTGACAGCGCCAGGCAAACGGATTGATGCCTTCGCTGCGGGTGAAGATATGGCAGAAGTGCGCCTGATCGCAGAAGCCGCATTCGAGGCTGATCTGCGTAAGGCTCATGTCGGTGCACTGGATCAATTGCTTGGCCAGGGCAACGCGCTGCTGGCGAATCCAGTCCTGCGGCGAGAGGCCGGTACTGCACTTGAACGCGCGGGAAAAATGACTGCGCGAGAGGGCGCAAGCCTGTGCCAGTTCAGTGACTTCCAGGCTGTCGCCGAGGCGATCGAGGATCAGTTGTTTAACCAGCCGTTCGCGTTGCGGGCTGAGGCCGCCGGTGCTTTTCTTTGGCGCAGGCGTGAATGGCGCCGGGGCGGCATTTTGCTGAACGTGAGCCATGGCGAATGTCCGTGTCGGTAGGCTTCATTCTTGGCCCCGAAGGCTCTGGCTTGCGAGTTAATCGTTGTTAATTCCTCGTTCATGGCGGGAAGTCCCGGGCAAAGTCAGACACAATCCTCATCCTCGCGCTTGGCCTATCACACAAGGAACCCGTGCCTATGAACCGTAACGATCTGCGTCGCGTCGACATGAACCTGCTGGTGATTTTCGAAGCACTGATGTTCGAAAAGAACCTGACCCGCGTTGCCGAAAAACTGTTCATGGGTCAGCCGGCGGTGAGTGCCGCGCTGGGGCGTTTGCGCGATCTGTTCGATGATCCGTTGCTGCTGCGCAACGGTCGCGGCATGGAGCCGACGACGCGCGCGCTGGCGATTCTCAAGGAGCTGCAACCGGCGATGGACACCATTTCCGGTGCGGTCAGTCGGGCCAAGGAGTTCGATCCGACGACCAGTTGCGATGTGTTCCGCATCGGTCTGTCGGACGATGCCGAGTTCGGTTTGTTTCCGCCGTTGCTGCGTCAGTTGCAAGAGGAAGCACCGGGCATCGTCGTGGTCGTGCGGCGGGCCAATTACTTGTTGATGCCGGCGTTGCTCGCGTCGGGGGAGATCTCGGTGGGCGTGAGTTACACCACGGATCTGCCGGCCAATGCCAAGCGCAAGAAGCTGCGCGATATTCCCTGCAAGGTGCTGCGTGGCGACACCCGGCCGGGGACGCTGACCCTGGACGAGTACTGCGAGCGGCCCCATGCGATGGTGTCGTTCTCGGGGGACTTGAGTGGCAATATCGACCTGGATCTGGCAAAGGTCGGGCGTAGTCGTCGTGTGGTGCTGGGGGTGCCGCAGTTCAGTGGGTTGCGGGCGTTGCTCGCCGGGACCGAGATGATTGCCACCGTGCCGGATTATGCGGCGTGTGCTTTGGTGGAGGGGTGTGGGTTGCGGGCCGAGGATCCGCCGTTCGAGATCGAGGCGGCGCAGTTGTCGATGGCCTGGAGCGGGGTGCATGACAATGATCCGGCGGAGCGGTGGTTGCGGTCGCGGATCGGTCAGTTCATGTCTTTGGCTTTGGATGTTTCTTAGGTGGTGACCTTGGCGGCCTCTGGGCCGACCAGGTTCTTGGTTGATTGAGTACATATCCGTTTCTGCGGTAACGGCGGCTGGCGGTTTCGCCCTTACGGCAAGTCCCTTTTGTCAAACGACACAAAAGGAACCAAAAAGTCTCGCCCCTGGCGTACGGCCCCTCGCTAAAGCTCGGGGTTCCTTCGCTCCGGTATCCATCCGGGGGCATTGCCCTCCGGTCTGCTTCGCGACGACCTACATGCAATGAGTTCGACTGCGTCGAACGGCGCTGCGCGCCCATCCCCGGATAAACACCTCCGCTCAGCCTCCCGAGGGGGCGGGTGGATCAAGATCAAGAGCTGCAGGCGAGCTAACGCTCGGCCTGATGAGTGGTGAAGAGCGAAGGTGTACGCCGCTTTTTCTTTTGCTTTTACTCTTCTGTGGGAGCGAGCTTGCTCGCGATGGCGGCCTGCCAGCCGACCAATCTCTCGCAGATACACGCCAATCCCCTGTAGGAGCTGGCTCGCCAGCGATGACGGCATTACATCCGACGTAAATCTTCTGGCTCTCACCAGCAGTGTGGCGAGGGAGCTTGCTCCCGTTGGGCAGCGAAGCGGCCCCAAAATCAAGCGATGCGGTTTGTCAGGCAGACCGCGTTGAATGGATTTGCGACTGCTGCGCAGCCGAACGGGAGCAAGCTCCCCCGCGTTTCCCCCCACGAATCACTCAATCCAAACAAGCTCCACGAAGCCGCCGACCGCTGGCGGTGAAATGGGCGCTGGATAATCTCGATCCGCAAGGCTAGCCGAGTAGCAGCAAGCAACGAATACCCCTGTAGGAGCGAGCCTGCTCGCGATGGCGGCATCACATTCAGCATGGATGTTGACTGACCCGCCGCCATCGCGAGCAAGCTCGCTCCCACAGGGTTCTATGTCGTTTGGTCGATCTCGGTCTTCCCGCAAACAGAGCACGTACATTCAATTTTTCCTCCCCCCGTCCCGGCACTATCAAATCCAGTTCCGGCGCCTCGACGCCGGTGGTTTTTCATTTGTGCGGGTAGGCCATGGACGTTTCGCGACGCGATGATCGGACGCAAGACTGGGGGCTGCTGTTCCTGCGGGTCAGCGGCGGGTTGTTCCTGTTGTGGGTCCACGGTTTGCCCAAGCTGCTGCACTACGCGGCCGAGTTGCAAAACATCGAAAACCCTTTCCACCTGGGCGCGAACCTGACGCTGCTGCTGGCGATTTTCGCCGAGGTGGTGTGCCCGCTGCTGATCGTCGCCGGGTTGCTGGTGCGTCTGGCATGTTTGCCTATTCTGTTTGTGCTGTGGGTGTCGATGTTGATCGTGCATCCGCAGTGGACCCTCTTCGAAGGCCAGTTCGGCTGGCTGTTGCTGATTGTGTTTACCAGCATTTTCATCGCCGGGCCGGGACGGCTGGCGCTCAACGTCCGTTTCGCCGGAGCCTTGCGTTATGTCTGAATCCAATCGCCGCGAACCCGCCAACCCCGGGCCTGACGAGGTGGTGACCCTGATCGTCAAGCACCGGGTCAAGGCCGGTTTCGAAGTGCCTTATGAAGCCTGGCTGCGCCACATCGTCAAGGTGGCCGCACAGAACGTCGGGCACCTGGGCGTGGATGTGGTGCGCGGTAAAAACGCCGGCCTCGACACTTACACCTGCGTGCTGCGCTTTTGCTCGACCGAGGCGATGCAGCGCTGGCTCGATTCACCGCAACGCCAGGAACTGGTCAACGAAGCCGCGCCGATGCTGGCCGATGGCGATCAGACCGAGGTCAATCCGGTCAACGAGTTCTGGTTCTCGCCCCAGGCCGAAGCCGGCACGCCACCGCCGCGCTGGAAGCAGGCCGTGGTGACGCTGCTGGTGATCCTGCCGCACACCTTGCTGGTGCCACTGCTCTGGGGGCCGCTGCTACGGCTCAACGCATTTCTTTCCAACTACGTGGTGGCCACGTTCCTGATCACCCTGACCATCGTGCTGTCGGTGGTCTACCTGTTCATGCCCATGGCGACGCGCCTGTTCGCGCCCTGGCTGTCTCCCTCCACATTGCATGAGGAACCGTGATGAGCGCCGATCTGATTCTGTTCAATGGTCAATTCCATACGGTTGACCGTGAGAAACCGCTCGCCAGTGCCGTGGCGATCAGCGACGGGCGTTTTGTCGCGGTCGGCAGCGATGCCGAAGCCATGGCCCTGCGGGGTTCAGGCACACAAGTGATCGACCTCAAGGGGCGCTGTGTGATCCCCGGGCTCAACGACTCGCACTTGCACCTGATCCGTGGCGGCCTCAACTACAACCTCGAACTGCGCTGGGAAGGCGTGCCGTCTCTGGCCGACGCCTTGCGCATGCTCAAGGACCAGGCCGACCGCACGCCGACGCCGCAGTGGGTGCGGGTGGTCGGTGGCTGGAACGAATTCCAGTTCGCCGAGAAGCGCATGCCGACCCTGGCGGAGCTCAACCAGGCAGCACCGGACACGCCGGTGTTCGTGCTGCACCTGTACGACCGCGCCTTGCTCAACCGCGCTGCGTTGCGCGTAGCCGGTTACACCCGCGACACGCCGAACCCGCCGGGTGGCGAGATCGTGCGCGACGCCAATGGCGAGCCGACCGGCATGCTGGTGGCGCGGCCGAACGCGATGATTCTGTACTCGACGCTGGCCAAGGGGCCGAAGCTGCCGCTGGAATATCAGGTCAACTCGACCCGTCAGTTCATGCGTGAACTCAATCGCCTGGGCCTGACCAGTGCCATCGATGCCGGCGGCGGTTTCCAGAATTACCCGGACGATTACCAGGTGATCGAGCAGTTGGCCAAGGACCAGCAACTGACCGTGCGCATCGCCTACAACCTGTTCACCCAGAAGCCCAAGGAAGAGCTGACCGACTTCAAGAACTGGACCGGCAGCGTGAAGTTGCACCAGGGCGATGATTACCTGCGGCACAACGGCGCCGGGGAAATGCTGGTGTTCTCGGCGGCGGACTTCGAAGACTTCCTCGAACCGCGCCCGGACCTGCCGCAAACCATGGAAGCCGAGCTGGAGCCGGTGGTACGCCACCTCGTCGAGCAACGCTGGCCGTTCCGTTTGCACGCGACTTACAACGAATCCATCAGCCGCATGCTCGACGTGTTCGAGAAGGTCAATCGCGACATTCCGTTCAACGGCTTGCCGTGGTTTTTCGACCATGCTGAAACCATCACCCCGCAGAACATCGAGCGGGTGAGGGCGCTGGGGGGCGGCATTGCGATTCAGGATCGCATGGCGTTCCAGGGGGAATATTTTGTCGAGCGTTACGGCGCGAAGGCGGCCGAAGCCACGCCGCCGATCAAACGCATGCTGGCCGAAGGTGTACCCGTCGGTGCCGGCACCGACGCGACGCGGGTATCGAGCTACAACCCGTGGACCTCGTTGTACTGGATGGTCAGTGGCCGCACCGTCGGCGGCATGGCGTTGCACGCTGAAGGCCTTTCGCGCCTGACCGCGCTGGAACTGTTCACCCACGGCAGCGCCTGGTTCTCCTCGGAGCAAGGCAAGAAGGGCCAAATCAAGGTCGGGCAACTGGCCGACGTCGCCGCCCTCAGCGCGGATTATTTCAGCGTCGATGAAGAGGCGATCAAGTGGATCGAGTCGGTGTTGACCGTCGTCGGCGGAAAGGTGGTGTACGGCGCCGGTGACTTCGAGAAGCTCGGGCCGGCCAGCGTGCCGGTGCTGCCGGACTGGTCGCCGGTGGTGAAGGTGCCGGGCCACTGGCGCCCGACGTCGCCGATGCAGGCCCAGGTTCACCACTGCAGCGGGCCGTGCGCGGTGCATTCCCACAGTCATGAACGGGCGCGCCTGTCGAACGCGCCGGTCAGCGATTTTGCCGGTTTCTGGGGCGCCTTTGGCTGCTCGTGTTTTGCCTTCTGACCCATTCAAAAAAAGCGCCGGCCCAGCAGGGCGGCGCTGACTGCAACAACCATCCATCAAGGAGTTTCCAATGAGCAACGTTCCCTACAAACGCCTGAACAAAGACGATGCCGTGGTATTGCTGGTCGACCACCAGACCGGTCTGATTTCGCTGGTGCAGGATTTCACACCCAACGAGTTCAAGAACAACGTGCTGGCGCTGGGCGATATCGCCAAGTTCTTCAAACTGCCGACCATCCTCACCACCAGTTTCGACAGCGGCCCGAACGGCCCGATCGTGCCGGAGCTCAAGGCGCAGTTCCCGGACGCGCCGTTCATTGCACGCCCGGGCCAGATCAACGCCTGGGACAACGAAGACTTCGTCAAGGCGATCAAGGCCACCGGTCGCAAGCAACTGATCATTGCCGGTGTAGTGACTGACGTGTGCGTGGCGTTCCCGACCTTGTCGGCCATTGCTGAAGGCTTTGAGGTGTTTGTGGTGACCGACGCTTCCGGCACCTTCAACACCACCGTGCAACAAGCGGCCTGGGCGCGTATGTCGGCCGCCGGCGCACAACTGCTGAACTGGTTCTCCGTGGCCTGCGAGCTGCAAGGCGACTGGCGCAACGACATGGAAGGCCTGGCCAACCTGCTGTCCGAACGCCTGCCGAACTATCGCAACCTGATCAACAGCTACACGAAGTTCACCGCCCAGTAAGCCCCATCACCTGTAGGAGCTGGCTTGCCAGCGAAGGCGGCCTGTCAGACGACATCAATGTCACTGACACTCCCTCTTCGCTGGCAAGCCAGCTCCTACAGGTTTTTTGTGTGAACCGTGGATCAGCGACTCTGCAACCAACTCAAAAAACCTCCTTTCCTGACCACCACCGGTTTGGCCATCAACGCCATCCGGCTGTTCTGCTGCCGCACCGCTTGCAGCTTGTTCAACGCCCGGTCGACTTCCCGTCGTTGCTCCATGCAGCTGCGGGTCAGGGATTTGTCGAGGCGGTAGATGATGCTTGAGGTCATGGCGGTGAACCGTGCCTGGGACGGCGTGTCGGCGAGGATGCTTTGTTCGCCCATGACTTCACTTGGCCCCATGCGGCCGGCTTCGATCTGCGTGTTGCCGTCGGGGACCGTGGCGCTGACCACACCGGTGGCGATGACGAACAGGCAGTCCGGTACTTCTTCCAGATCCAGCACCACCTCACCGGCGGCGTATTGCTGCGCCACCATGTTGCGGGCCAGGCGATCACGTTCCTCGGTGCTCAGGGAGCGGAAGATTTTCACTTCGTCGAGCAAGGCCCGTGCGCGGGTCGACGGCTCGATCACGCCATCGGGCTGCCGTGAAATGCCTGCTGCTTCGAGGTGCCGATGGGCCAGGTCGAACAGCTGGTTGCGTACTTCGCCCTTTTTGCCCAGTTCAGCGATGAAGCCGCTGGCCACGTATTCGGACATGGTTTCGCCGGCCTCCTTGAGCATGGCTTTCGGCGGCGGATTGAGCAGCAGGCTGCTGCTGCCCTGAAGGGTACGATCCAGGGCATCGAGCACCCGACGCGGGCGGATGTGGTTGGGCACCTGGATGCTGATCGACACCCCGTGCAGGTTGGTCGGGCGGCTGAGGTTGACGATCTTCGCCTTGGCCGCCACCGAGTTCGGCACCACTGCCGTGCTGCCAGCACTGGTCAGCAGATGGGTGGCCCGCCAGTCGATGTCCAGTACCTTGCCTTCAACGCCGTCGATGGAAACCCAGTCATCGACCTGATACGGCTTGGTGGTGTTGAGCACGATGCCGCAGAACACGTCGCTCAACGTGCTCTGCAATGCCAGACCCACGACGATGGCGACGACGCCGGAGGTCGCCAGCAAACCTTTCACCGGCAACTCCAGTACGTAGCCAGCGGCGGCCACGACGGCAGCCAGGAACACCAGGGCGCCGATGACATCCTGCAACAGCCGGCCACTATGGCCGATGCGTCGCATCAGGACCAAGCCGATCACTTCGGTGAGTACCCGCGCGGCATACAGCCACCAGAGAATCCCCAGCGCCGTGGCCCCCAACTGTGTCACGCGATCATCGGCAAACAATGGCGCCTGCAACGGGCTGACGCCGGCGTTGATGATCACCGCGCTGAACAGCAGGAACAACGCCAGACGCACACCGACCCGGATGACGCGATGCTTGAATGGCGCGAGGTGCCAGAGCAGGGCGTCGACTACCAACAGCAGCGCGCTCAGGGAAAGCAAATGCTCAAGGAGCAAGGACATGGGGAAACTCCATTTAAATGTTTGCGGCAAAAAGATCGCAGCGCCTGAGGGGAAGGTGATATCTGCGCCGTGAACGAAGATTAATGCTGTGCCCGGAAGGGAAAAAGCGGCTATACAGTGTTTGACTGTCAACCCGGATGTGACAATGAACCCCTTCGAAGATATGCGTATTTTTTGCCAGGTCATGGACTCCGGCAGCTTCACCGCTGCTGCCGATCAACTGGGCCTGTCCAAGCAGTTTGTCAGCCGCCGCTTGATGCAACTTGAAGAGCGCCTGGGCGTGCGCTTGCTCAATCGCTCGACCCGGCGACTGGATGTCACGCCGCTTGGGCAGAGTTATTACGAGTCAGCCTTGCGCCTGCTCAGCGAAGTCGAACAAGTGGAGCAGGGTATTGCCGGCCAGACCACCGAGCCACGCGGGACCCTCCGTGTGAGTGCGCCGCTGTCGTTCGCACTGGCGCATCTGGGGTGCCTGCTGCCGGTGTTTTTGCAGCGCTATCGCGACGTGACCGTGGAGATGGATTTGAGCGACCGTCCGGTGGATTTGCTCGGAGAAGGTTACGACCTGGCGTTGCGCATCGGCACACTGGAAGACTCGACGCTGATTGCCCGACGCATTGCCTCCATTGAACGGGTGTACTGCGCAAGTCCCACGTACCTGGCCGAGCGCGGCACACCGCTCAAACCTGAGGACTTGCACGGTCATGACTGCCTGCCATACGGCCATGGTCGCCAGGTGCAATGGCGTTTTGCGGGGCAGGGCAAGCCATTGAGCGTCAATGTCAGCGGGCGGATGCGGGTCAACAACGGTGAATTGCTCAAGGACGCGGCCATCGCCGGCCTGGGGATCACGTATTTGCCGACGTTCATTGTCGGCTCGGCGTTGCAGGATGGACGGCTGGTGGAGGTGCTGGAGGATGTGCGGCCGGAGCCGCTGACGTTGTCGGCGGTCTATCCGCAACACCGGCAGAGTTCGCGGCCGGTGCAGGCGCTGGTTGAGTTTTTGCGTGAGGAACTGGATCAGTCTGAGGGTGGGTTGTAGAAACGCGGAGTACCTGACTCAAATGAACCTGTGGGAGCGAGCTTGCTCCCACAGGGTCTTGTGTTGTATGGGAATCAGTAGGAATCAGCTCCTTTTGTCATCGCCTGGCTCGGCATGGACACCACGGTTATCGCCAGGCTCGCCATTGGCATGGACGCCACGGTCATCGCCGATTTCGCCATTGGCGTGGACGCCACGGTCATCGCCGGGCTCGCCATTGGCGTGCACGCCATGGTCATCGCCGGGCTCGCCGTTGGCATGGACGCCATGGTCATCCCCGGGTTCATCATGGGTGCCGTTGCGCCCTGAGGATGAAACCGCTCCGGAGTGGCTCGAACCGCTGTTGGCACTGCCGTGGCCGCTGTTGCTGCCATGGTCGCCGCTGTGGCCGCTGCCGCTGTTGCCTCCGCTACCACTGTTGCCACCACTGCCGTTTCCGCCGTGACTGCCGCCATTGCCGCCGCCACCGCCTCCATTGCCACCGCCACCGCCGCCTCCATTGCCGCCACCACCGCCTCCATTGCCACCGCCGCCGCCTCCATTGCCGCCACCACCGCCTCCATTGCCACCGCCGCCGCCTCCATTGCCACCGCCGCCACCACCACTACCGCCACCACCCCCACCGCCGCCACCACTCCCATCCTTGGCCTGAGCACTGGATACCCCGGACAGGCTGTCCGGAATCAATACGGTAGACGCCGACAGAACCGCGCCAATAGCTACTGCCAGTAAAAGCTTATTGATGTGCATGTCGTTCTCCGTCTTTTTATTCAGATTGGAACGTTGATTAACATTGCAACGTGCTGCTTTTTTCCCATTGGAGCTTGTTAAACACCTCGACGGCCTGATTTATTCAGTTTGGAGGCTGAAAAAAGCAACGTACGGCACGACCCTGTTCCAAGGGGTCAGTGAATACTCGAGGCCAGTTCGAAAATCGGGATGTACATCAGGATCACGATCACCCCGATCAACAGGCCGATGAAGGTCATGAGCAAGGGTTCGAACAGCCGCACGAACCATTCGATCCAGCGACTGATTTCTTCGTCGTAGAAGTCGGCGCTGCGCTCCATCATCTGCCCAAGGTTGCCGGACTGTTCACCGGCGCGCAGAAGTCGCAGGGACACGGGGGTCACCAGGTGATTGAGTTCCAGCGCGGTTGACAACGATTGCCCTTCGCGCACCCGTTCGCAGGCCTGGTCCAGCCGGCTGCGGGAGGCGACGGTGAGCAGGTTGCGAACCATGCCCATGGCGGTGACGAGGGGGATGCCACCTTGCAGCAGGATGCCCAGGGAACGGTAGAAGCGCGCCAGCTCATACATGAAGATGCGCTGGTGCACGGCGGGGAGTTTTTCGATCACACGGTCCAGTCCCCGACGAAAGGCCGGTTGGCGCTGGAGCAGGGTGAGGGCGACGATGATGGCCAGCAGGCCACCGAAGAATTCGCCCTGATGGGCGTGAAGGAACATGCCGCTGCTCATCAGGATCTGCGACAACCAGGGCAGGTTCGACCCCAGCCCTTCGAACACCAGGCTGAAGCGCGGTACGACGTAGCCCATCAAAAACAACACCACGCCGCCGCCCACCACCAGCAACAGCATGGGGTAGATCGACGCGCTGATGATCTTCTGGCGAACCTCGTCCATGCGCTGTCGGTAGCTGACATAGCGGCCCAGGGCATCGCCCACGGCGCCGGTCTTCTCACTGGACTGCACCAGCGCCACGTACAAAGGCGGGAACACCGCCGACAGTTGGCCCAAGGCCTGGGAAAACGATTTGCCTTCGTACAGCAAGCGCACCAGCTCGCTCAGGGTCTTGCGGGCTTGTGGCGCGTTTTCCTTTTCCGCCAGGCTTTCCAGCGCATCGATCAACGGCAGGCCGGCGTTGAGCAATGTGGTCAGCTCCTGGCTGAACAGCACCAGGTTGAACGTCTCGCGCTTGTGCAGGCGCAACGCACGCCAATGGCGCTCGGCGTGCAGGCTGACCACCCGCAGGCCCTGGTCCTCGGCGATGCGCCTGGCTTCGCTGTGCCCCGGCGCATCGACGGTCATTGAGACAACACCGGCCTTGCCGACGGCTTTGAGATGAAAGCGCATGGTCGCCATATCCGTCAGTTCCAGTTGGTGACTTCGGCGTTCTCGCCTTCGCCGCCGGGTTGCCCGTCCTTGCCCATGGACAACAGGTCGTACTCGCTGTTTTCACCGGGATAGCGATAGGCGTAGTTGCGGCCCCAAGGGTCTTGCGGGAGTTTTTTCTGCAGGTACGGGCCGGTCCAGCGCGGTTCGTCGGCGGGGGCAGTGACCAGCGCCTGCAAGCCTTGTTCGGTGGAGGGGTAATGGCCAACTTCCAGGCGGTAAAGGTCCAGGGCTTTGCTCAAGCCTTCTATTTGCGCCTTGGCTACTTTCACTTCGGAACGACCCAGTTGGGCGAAATACTTCGGTGCCACGATGCCGGCCAACAGCCCCAGCACCACCAGCACCACCAACAGTTCGAGCAGGGTGAACCCGCTTTGGGTTCGCCGGGCATAACGCAGATGCTGATTCATGATGACCTCGCACAGTCGATAGCAGAGTTGCTATGTGGTTGCCATATAACTGTATGCAATTGCCATGCTCACCTCTGGTGATCCTTCTGCACCCCCCGTACTACGGGCCTTCTCAGTTACGGCACAGTGCTTGCGTATGGCTGTTGCACGACTGGCCATTGGGGCAATACCCCCATTTTCCGGGGCCGGGAAGGGGAGGTATAACAATGAAATCACTCACCACCGGGTTGCTGGGTCTGCTTGTGTTGACTGGCGCCGCACAGGCCGATGTGTTTGTTTCCGTGGATGCCAATGGCAGCTACGTCCTGTCCAATGTCCACCGCCCGGGTCGCCACTATGAACGGGTGATTCGTGAGCCCGATGCGGCGGTCGTCAGCCTCGACCAGCAACCGCAGATGATCGCCGCGCAACCCTATGCCGAGCTGGTGTCGGCGGCGGCCACGGCCAACGAACTGCCGGCGGCGCTGCTACACGCAGTGATCAAGACCGAATCGAGCTACAACGCCCGCGCTACCTCACCCAAGGGCGCTCGCGGACTGATGCAATTGATGCCCGACACCGCCCGCGAAATGGGTGTGACCAACGTCTACGACCCCAAGGCCAACATCCAGGGCGGCGCCCGCTATCTCAAGCGCCTGATGACGATGTTCGACAACGATATTCGCCTTGCCGTGGCGGCCTACAACGCCGGCCCGCAAGCGGTACTCAGCCGCGGCAACGTGGTCCCGCCGTTCGCCGAAACCCAGCGTTATGTGCCCAACGTGCTGAACCAGTATCGGCGTTTGCAGGGCTTGGCCGCGGATGCGCCGCTGTGATCGCGGCCCTGGGGCGCAATTCCCCAATAGTGGGGAATAGTGGCCCCGGCGAGAAAATGGGGGATTGGGTGGGGAATATCCCCCGGCGTATTAAGTCGTAATTATAACTTACTGATTAATAACGTAATTATTTGTGGCACGCGGATTGCTCTCGACGATTTGACTTGAATCGTTCCCTGAAAACCCGCATCGAGGCCCGAGACTATGATCGGCATATCCCACGCCCCGTCCTTGATTAATTTGCTGTTGTTGGTGACGTCGATGCTCGGCATCGAGATTGCCAGCGCAGCCGCTCGTTGTGAGCGCAACCTGGTGGCCAACGTCGTGGCGTTCGATCAGCCGCTGATGTTCAACCGCCTGGGGGCGCAGAACGTCAACGGCATGATGTTCGCCCTGCGTCGCGATGTGGTCGATGACCATGACATTTCCCTCGCCCAAGGGGGCGCGGCAGTGCCGGGCAAGGTTTCCCTGCGGCCCGATAAGCGTCCGCGTCCGCTGGTGTTGCGAGTGGCAGCCGGCGATTGCCTGACCATCAATCTGCAGAACCTGCTGGCCTATCAGGCCAACCCGGGCAGTCATGACGGGTTTGAGCAAGAGGGCGAGGAAGAGGAGGACGAGGGCGGCCAGACCGGCAACGCCGAAAACTTCAAGGCCGATGAGCAGGTGGCTGACCGTCATGTCGGTTTTCAGGTCAACGGCATGCAGGCCGTCAACAGCATCGATGACATCGCCTCCTATACCGGGCGCAACTCCAACAGTCTCGTCGCCCCGGGCAGCAGCCGCTCCTATACGTTGTACGCCGAGCGCGAAGGTGCGTTCGATGTCAGCAGCCGTGGCGCGACCTTCGGTGGCGAGGGCGGTGCGGGCAATAACGCCAATGGGTTGTTCGCCCAGGTGGTGGTCGTGCCCAAGGGTGGTCGTACTTACCGCAACACCCTGACCGAAGAAGAAATGCGCCTGGCCAGCACCGGACGTACGCCGGCCGGACAGCCCATCGTCGATTACCAGGCGCGCTACCCGCAACGCGAGCCATGGATTCGCGAAGGCAAGGCCGGTGCACCGATCATCAACATGGTGGAAGGCAGTGAAATCATTTCCAGCGAAAGCGATGCGATCGTGATGGGCAGCAATGCCGACGGCAGCTTCCCGCCATCGACCTATCCGCTGGAAGCCATGGGCAAACGCAATCCGGCATTGCCGAACCGGCTGGAGCCGTTCCGCGATTTCGCTTCGCAGTTCCAGGATGAAACCGCGGTCACCCAAGCCTTCCCGGCGTACTTTGCAGACCCGGTGATGGGCCATGTGCTGGAGCCGACCCGCGACTCGTTCATGATCAACTACGGCTCCGGCGGCATGGGCGCCGAAGTGGTCGCCAACCGTCTGGGCGTGGGGCCGATGCACGATTGCCTGTCCTGCGCCTATGAAGAGTTTTTCTTGAGCTCGCACACCGTGGGCGACGTGGCGATGCTGGTGGACGTACCGGCCAACGCCGGCCTGGAAAACATTCGCCCCGGCGAAGTGCCGCGTGCCGATCAGGTCGGGGTCAAGGCGACCATGGCGCTGTATCCGTCGGAACCGTCCAACGTCAATCACAGCTACATCGGTGACTTCGTCAAATTCCGCAACACCCATAACGGCTACGAACACCACATCTTCCATCTGCACGGGCATCAATGGCTGTACAACCCGAACGATGACAACACCGATTACCTGGACGCCCAGGGTATCGGCCCGGGTGCCGGCTACACCTACGAAATCGCCAACGGTGGTTCGGGTAACCGTAACCGGGTAGCAGGCGATGCGATCTATCACTGCCACTTCTACCCGCACTTCGCCCAAGGCATGTGGGCCATGTGGCGGGTGCACGATGTGTTTGAAGAAGGCACCCGACTCGAAGTTTCCCAGCAAGGTGCCGACGGCTTCCACAAAAAACCCTATGCGCTGCGCAGCGGCAAACCGGCGGCGGGCGCGCGGGCCTTGCCCGATGGCGAAATCATCGCCGGTACGCCGATCCCGGCGGTCGTACCGCTGCCTGGCAAAGCCATGGCGCCAATGCCGGGCAAGGTCGCCGTGGTGCCGAAAATCGGCCAGACCCTGGTGGCCGCGGGCGACGATGACGACGATGATGATGACGACGGCGGCAATGGCGGTGTCCAGGCCATCGGCTCGCTGGCGCTGGTCGATCGCAGCGAAGCCAACCGCAACGCCGACGGCAGTCTGAAGAACCCCGGTTTCCCATTCTGGATCGGCGGCATGGAAAGTTCGGTCGGCCAACGCCCGCCAACCCCGCCGCTGGACATGCTCGATGCCGCCAAGGCCCAGGCCCTGAAAACCAGCGGCAATGGACTGTGGGCCAACCTCGACCCGAACCAGTCCGGTGGCTGGGACGGTGGTCTGGGGCGCCATGCGCTGGATGGCGTGTCTGCCGGTGGCGAGGCGCACACGGTGACCACGTCGCTGGATTTCTCCAAGGAAGTGAAGCGCGCCAAACCGATTTACCTACCGGAAGAGGGCACTGAGGTCGAACAGGCGGCCATGGCCTTCCACGCCAAAAAGGAGCACCCAAGCTTCGCCGTGCTGCCGGGCAAACAAGTGGTGGCACGCAACTTCCGCACCAATGGCGCCTTGCCGATTGCCGGTGCACCGTTCTACGAGCCGTGCATGGATGATCGGGCCAAACGCCTGACCAGCAGCGCCGGCAGCGGTGAATACAACAGCGGCGAGCGCATCGACGGGATGTCCTTCACCGGCTCCTCGACTTTTACCGCCGACCGTCCGCGCATCTACAAGGCCGCCAACATCCAGTTCGACGCGGTGTACAACAAGGTCGGCTACCACTTTCCGCAGGCGCGCATTCTGGCGTTGTGGGAAGACGCCTGGCCGGTGATCACCAAGCAGCGTCCGCCAGAGCCGCTGGTGATGCGCATGAACACCTTCGACTGCGTGCAGTACCAGCAAACCAACCTGGTGCCGGCCACCTATGAGATGGACGACTATCAGGTGCGCACCCCGACCGACGTGATCGGCCAGCACATTCACCTGCCGAAGTGGGACCTGACGTCCGCCGACGGTTCTTCCAACGGCTGGAACTACGAAGACGGCGTGCTTTCCCCGGGTGCCGTGGTGGAACGCATCCATGCCATCCGCGCGTTCAATCAGTGCGAAGGCGCCGACCCGCGTGACGGCACGCCGGCCTGCCCGAAAGCCAAGAGCCATCCGTTCTTCGGCCAATATGGCCGGGCCGACTGGATGGGCGCGCGCACGGCGATGCAGCGCTGGTTCATCGACCCGGTGATCAACACCAAGGGTGTCGACCGTGGACTGGGGACCATCTTCACCCACGACCACCTCGGCCCATCGACTCACCAACAGATTGGCCTGTACGCCACCGTGCTGGCCGAACCGGCCGGGTCCACCTGGTTCCATGCCGAAACCGGCGAGCCTTTGTACAACGGTGCGCGTTCGGATGGCGGGCCGACCTCCTGGCAAGCGGTGATCTCTACCGGTGACCTGGACGGTGACGGCAAGAACGACAGCTTCCGTGAGTTCTTCCTGGAATACAGTGACTTCCAGCACGCTTACGAAGCCGGCGTGTACGTTGGCGCCGGCCCCAATGGCGTGCCTAATCCGCAGGCGTTCCCGGCGACGGCCGACAGCTTCCGCTACGCGATCAACCCGCCCGTACGCAACAACGCCAGCAACCTGCTCGAGTCGGTGGTCGAGGCCCGCGGCGGCATCAAGCCGGGCTGCCCGACCCGGCCATGCCCACAGGCGATCTCGGTGGATGACCCCGGCATGTTCGTGGTCAATTACCGCAACGAGCCCCTGGGCCTGCGGGTGTTCGACCCGAACAAGGTCGGCCCGGACGGCAAGCGCGGCATGCAGGCCGACGGGATGGGGGGCGATCTGTCGTTCGCCATGCAAAGCCGTACCGACCGTGCGATCCCGGCAATGAACCTGGCGCCCAACCTGGTGACTTCGGCCACCGGCCCGACTGGCGGCACCACGCTGTTCCCGCCGCACATCAACCGTGGCGGTGCAGAACCGGGTGACCCGTTCACGCCGATGCTGCGCACCTATACCGGCGACAACGTGCGGTTGCGGGTGCATGCCGGCGGCCATGAAGAAGAGCACAACGTCACCCTGCACGGTGTGAAGTGGCTGCAAAGCGGCACCGGCTATGGCAACAGCTCCAACTCAGGCTGGCGCGCCTCGCAAATGGTCGGGATTTCCGAGCAGATGGGCTTCATTGCGCCGGTGTCGATGCTCTCCAGTTCCGCGGCGAGCACCGGTGATTACCTGTACTCGATGGACGCCTCGATTGAAGGCTACTGGAACGGTATCTGGGGCGTGATGCGCAACTACACCGCGCAACGCAACGACCTGTTCGCGCTGCCGAACAACCCGAAACCGGCGGGCATGCGCAACACCGTGGCATTCGACGGCACCTGTCCACGGATCAGCGCCAACCCGAACGGCATCGGCACAAGGCCTACCGTGCAGCGCAACTATGAGGTGGTGGCGGCACTGGCCAACGACATCCTGAGCAACCCGCTGGGCTTGTCCATCGGCGACCCTGAGGGGCTTGGCCAGCATGTCGGCGGGCCGCTGAATCCGGCGGGCGGCACCCTGGTGTTCAACTCGCGAACCGTGAGCATTCCCCGGGTAACGGTGACCGATCCCGAGGACGGCGAAACCATCACCATCGGTGGCCAGAGCGGGCCGATCCATGACCCGACCGCGATCCTCTACGTGCGCAAGACCGACCTCGACCCGACCACCGGCAAGCTCAAGGCGGGCGTGCCTGTCGAACCGCTGGTACTGCGCGCAGCGGCCGGGGACTGCATCAACATCACCCTGGAGAACCGTCTGCCGAGCGTGATGCCTGACCTGGCCCAGACCGCCATCCTGCAGGGGCTGGTCAAACGTGACCGTCATGACAGTTACGGCTCGACCACCTTCAACAACAACCTGTTGCGGCCTTCCAGCCATGTCGGTCTGCATGCGCAATTGCTGGCCTACGACATCACCAAGTCCGACGGCACCAACGTCGGCGCCAACCCGATCCAGACCGTGCCGCCACGGGTTGGCAACACGGGTGCGTATCCGACCCGTACCTACCAGTACTACGCCGGGCACCTGGAGCGTGAAGGCAAACCGGTGACCCAACTGGGCCGTAGCGTCGACAACATCAACGCCACGGCGGTGGAGTTCGGCGGGTTGAATTTCACCCCGGCGGATGTGATCAAGCAGCCGCAAAAAGGCCTCGGCGGGGCGATGAGTGTGCTGCCGGTCGGCGCCACCTGGGTCGAGGATGCCAAGCGTGCATCGGCCACGGTCACAGCGACGGGGCAGACGGTTTACCGCGACTTTGCGATGGTCTGGCAGCGTGCCTTGAACCTGCGCTGGGCGGGTGGACGGCCGGTGGAAGGTATCGCCTCGGAAGGCATGGGCGTGCCGAACGATCCGAAGGACAACGCCGGCATGGCCATCAACTACAAGACCGAGCCTATGTGGTACCGCTTCGGCCTCGCTCCGGATGCACCGTTCGGTCGTGCCGGTGGCTTTGGCTTCGGTGACGTGCCCAACGCCCACATGGCCTACAGCAACGCGTTGGTGGGCGGCGATCCGCAAACGCCCGTGTTCTACGTGAAACCGGGGCAGCCGTTCCGCACCCATGTGCTGATGCCTACCGGCGGCAGTCGCGGCTCGACCTTCCAGCTTGACGGTCACGTCTGGTCGGTCAACCCGTTCCTGTCGGAGAAGAGCGATGTCGATGGCTATCCGATGGGCGCCCCAGGCGTGGGTTCGGTGCGGTTCGGCCTGAACCCGATGTCGATGTATGTCGGCGCCCGGGAAAGCGTGCTGCCGGCCGCGCACTTCAGTGCCATGCACCCGAGCGCTGGCGGCGCCAATGCAATTGCGGGGGATTACCTGTACCGCGACAACGCGTCCTTCGGCAATACCGCCGGTTTTTGGGGCTTGCTGCGGGTCACGAATGAACCGGCGCCGACAACGGCACCGACACCGTAGGCGCTAAAAAATAGAGCAGGTGATGGATATCTGTGGCGAGGGAGCTTGCTCCCGCTTGAGTGCGTAGCACTCACAAAATCTGCGTTGGCCCCAAATTTTTTTGGGGCCGCTGCGCAGCCCATCGGGAGCAAGCTCCCTCGCCACAGAGAAATGCATTGTTCCTGGTTAGGCAGGCACAGATGTGTGAAGAGGAGATGTGTAATGGACAGGACCATCAAAGTCGTTAGCAGTGCGCTGATCCTCGGGATGGCGTTGATCTGGCTCGGCGTCTGGCGAACCGCGCCGGCGAGCATGCTCAGCGAAGTTGCATTGCCCGACACCTGGAGCAACCGGACGCTGGAGCGTGACGGGGTTTCGGTGGTTTTTGATGTGAAGCCGCTGGCCGAGGACGGCGTATTGCGCGAGGGTGGCTTTGCCGATGTGCAATTTCGCGTGACGGACAAAGCCTCGGGCCAACCCTTGTCCGGCGTCGCGCCGGGTGCCTGGCTCGACCCGGAGTCCGTCGCCGCCGACCAGGCCCAGGGCCGCGACAGGAGCTGCAAGTCGCGGGTCGGCACGTTCCTCAAATCGAATATCGGCGCACGCCCCTTACTCGACCTCAACAGCTACTTCCTGCTGGTGATGAACCGTGATGCCAGCGTTTCGGTGGTCGACCCGTCGGTGTCCGTCGGCGGTATCACCAGCACCCTGGCGCGGATTGAACTGAAACAGCCGCCGATGGATTGGGTGACGCCCCGGGACAACAAGCGGGTGTTTGTCTCGATGCCCACCGCCGGCGAGGTGGCGGTGATCGACAGTGAACAGTTCAAGGTGATCGACTCGGTAGCGGCCGGCAGCAATCCGGTACGCGTGGCCCTGCAACCGGACGAACGCTTGCTGTGGGTCGGCAACAATGCCGCAAAGGACGGGCAATCCGGGGTCACGGTGATCGACGCCGCCAGCCTCAAACCGCTCAAGCACCTGGCCACCGGGGCCGGGCACCACGAAATCGCGTTCAGCAAGGACAGCCGTTTCGCCTTTGTCACCAACCGCGACGACGGCACCCTGAGCATCGTCGACATCGCCAGCCTGAGCATCAGCAAACAACTCAAGACCGGTACGCACCCCTTGTCCGTGGTGTATTCGCCGCTGTCCGGTGCCGCTTATGTGGCCGATGGCCAGGACGGCACAGTGACGGTGGTCGACAGCGCCAGTCAGTCGGTGCGCCGGGTGATCAAGCTCAAACAGGGGCTGGGCCCGATGGGCTTCAGCGCCGACGGTCGTTTTGGCATCGTGCTCAACACCCTGGAGAACCAGGCCGCGGTGATCGACACCGCCAACGACGCGTTGATCCATGAACTGAACGTCTCCGCCGAACCCTATCAAGTGGTGTTCACCAAGGCCTATGCCTATGTGCGCGGGCTGGCTTCGCCGAAAGTCACGATGATCAACCTGGCATCCCTCGGCGAGGGCCGCACGCCGATCACCCAGAGTTTCGAAGCCGGACCTCAGGCACCGCGGATGGCCGGTGACCTGCCGCTGGCGTCGAGCCTGGCGGTATCGCGGGACGATAACGCGGTGTTCGTGGTCAACCCGGTGGACAACACCACCTACTTCTACGCCGAAGGCATGAACGCGCCGATGTCCGGTTACCCCAATCGCGGACAGGTGGCGCGGGCGGCGCTGGTCATTGACCGCAGCCTGCGGGAAATCGAACCGGGACTATACAGCTCGCGGGTCAAGCTGCCGGCGGCGGGGCGTTTCGACGTGGCGTTCCTGCTTAACCAGCCGAACATCATCCACTGCTTCAGCACCCTGGTAGAGGCCGACAAAAACCTCGATCAGCACCGTGGGATGCCCAAGGTCGAGTTCATGCTCGACCAGTTCACCGCTGACCTGGGCAGCCCGTACGTGGTGCGCTTCCGCATCGTCGAGGGCAAGCAGAAAGCGCAGCGCAGCGGGGTCAAGGATGTTCAGGTGCGCTACTTCCGCGCCCCGACTTCGCGACCACAGCAGGTCGCCGCCCTGGAGGTCGCCGACGGTGTTTATGAAGCCCCGGTGACCCTCGACCAGAGCGGTGCCTGGTACCTGCACGTGCGGGCTGCGTCCCTGGGCTCGAGTTTCGATGACAAGACCTTTGCCAGTGTTCGGGTCATACCCGGCGATACCCACTAAGAGGAAACTGACATGAACCGATTCGCACATCGTGGCCTGCTGACGTTCTGCCTCTTGGCCATCGGTATTGGCCAGGCGCTGGCCCACTCGACGGACGAGCATTCCGGGCACGACATGACGAGCAAAAAGGCCAGCCCGGAGACCGCCCCGATCAAGTTTGCCGACGTGGCCCTGCTGGACCAGGACGGCAAGGTCGTCAGCCTGGAAAAAGACCTGGTGAGCAACAAGATCGTGGTCATGGGCTTCATCTACACCAGTTGCACCACGGTCTGTCCGGTGGTGTCCTCGATCATGGGCAAGGTGCAGAAACAGCTCGGCGCGCGGGTCGGCACCGAGGTGCAACTGGTGTCGATCAGCATCGACCCGCAGCGCGACGATCCCAAGCGCCTGAACGACTACGCCCGCACTTTCCAGCAGGGGCCGGGCTGGAGCTGGCTGACCGGTTCGCCGCAGTCGGTCAATGCCACCCTCAAGGGCCTGGGCGCCTACAGCGGTGACTTTAAGAACCACTCGCCGCTGATTCTGGTGGGGGACGGCAACAACCGTTTCTGGACCCGCTACTACGGCTTCACCGACCCGACGGAACTGGCCCGGGCCGTCGAAAGGCTCAGTGGTGAACGCAATACCCACGCCAAGCACACCGCCATCGCCATGGAGCACCAGCCATGAGAGCCATCGACTGGTTCGCCCTGAGCGTCTGTTTCTGCATTTTCAGTTCAGTGGCCTTTGCCCACGAAGGGCATCAACAAGCTGCGCCAGCGTCGGCGCCGGCGGTGGCCGTCGCGGCACCGTCCACCGGCACCCACGACGCGAAAACCTGGTTCACCGACACGCCGTTGCAGGACCAGAACGGCAACACGCTGCGCTTCTACAGCGACGCATTGAAGGACCGTGTGGTGCTGCTCAATGTGATTTTCACCAGTTGTGACGATGCTTGCCCGTTGATTACCCGCAAGCTCAAAGAAGTGCGTGAAGTGCTCGGTGACAAGGCCGACGGCGTCACCTTTATCTCCCTTACCAGTGATCCGCTGCGGGACACCCCGGCGGTACTCAAGGCTTACACCTTGAAACAGGGCGTCGATGGGCCCCACTGGTTTTTTCTCACCGGCGACAAGGCGCAAATGGACCTTGTTTTGGGTCGCATCGGTCAGATCGTGCCGACCCCCGAGCAGCACTCCACCCAGTTGATCGTCGGTGACGTGGCGAACAAACGCTGGAGCAAAATCCGTCCGGATGCCCCGGCCGCGGCCATTGCCCAGCGTTTGCAGCTGCTGACAATGCCCGTGGCGGAGCGCTGAGCCATGGCCATGAATACTGCCCTCGTCCTTGGCCTGCTGCTCCTCGGCGGCCTCACGCTCAGCGCCCAGGCGCTGCCGCTGAGCGTCAACGAAAGTGCCGGCAAGCGCTTGTACCGCGAAGGTGTGTCGGCGAGCGGGGAACCGATCATGGCCCGGGTCGGCGCATCGAGCATGTTGCTGCCGGCCACCAGCCTGCCGTGCGCCAACTGTCATGGCGAAGACGGCCTCGGGCGCCCGGAGGGCGGGGTGCGACCACCGGACCTGAGTTGGTCGCGGCTGACCAGCAGCCATGGCCAGCAGCACATCAACGGCCGCAGTTATCCGGCCTACAGCGACAGTACCCTGGCGCGGGCGGTGCAGGAGGGGCGCGACCCTGGCAATAACCGGCTCGATCCGACGATGCCACGGTTCGTGTTGTCGATGAACGATCAACGCAACCTCACGGCGTATCTCAAGCGCCTGGCCGAAGACCGCGATCCAGGCCTGACCCCCGACAGCCTTAACCTGGGCACCTTGCTGCCGGGCACCGGCCCATTGAGCGAGGAGGGCGCTACGGTGGCGGCGGTGCTCAAGGGGTGCGTGACGCGTATCAACGAGGCGGGCGGTATTCACGGTCGGCAGGTGCGCCTGACCATCCTCGACCCCGGTGCCGATCGCGCCAGTGCCGAACAGGCGCTGGACCGCTTGATCGATCAAGAGCAGGTGTTTGCCCTCATCGCACCGCTGGCGCCGGCATTGGACGTGGAACTCACCGTGCGACTGGAACGGGCTGGCATTCCCCTGATCGGGCCGCTGTCCTTGCAGGGCACGTCCCTCGCCAGCCCGCAGATTTTCGAGCCGCTGCCGGGGCTTCGCGAGCAATTGATCGCCCTGGCCGATTACGCCGCCGCCAGCCTGCGAGTGCTTCAGGGGCCGACGCTGATCGCCTATCCGGACGAATCCGGCCAACGGCTTGCTGCGCAGGAACTCAGTCAGTATCTGCAGGGGCACGCCTGGCAAAAGGTGAGCCTGCAAGCCTATGACGCGGCCAGGGATGATCTGCCCTTGGGGTCGCGCTCAGTGTTTTACATGGGCAGCAGCAGCGGCTTCAGTCGACTGGCCGAGCGCTTGCAAACGGCGGGGCAGGTGCCTTACCTGTTCGCTGCCTCGAACCAGGTCGCGGGCAACCTGATACAGGTGCCCAGCGGATTTTCCCGGCGGGTGTTCCTGGCCTATCCGTTCGTGCCCAGCGACTGGACCCTGGCCGGCCGCCTGGCCTTGACTCAATTGCGTGAACTTCAGGGCCTGGGCGGCCAGCACGCGGTGCTGCAGGTGGGCGCGTTCAGTTCGATGATGCTGCTCAGCGAAGGCATGAAGCAGGCCGGGCGCGATGCCAGCCGCGAGAAACTGGTCAGTGCCCTGGAAGGCCTGCACGACTTTGATACCGGGCTGACGCCACTGATCAGCTTTGGTCCCGGCCGGCGCCAGGGCTTGAGCGGTGCGCATATCGTCACGGTGGATCTGCCGGACCAGCGTTTTTATCTGGTCGCCCCCTATAAACCCATTGCTGCCATGCCCTGACCGGAGGCCGATCATGAAACTCAACACTTTGCTGGCCCTGTTGACGCTCTGGGTGCCCGTGGCGTGGTGCAGCAGTGGCCCGGCTGCGGCGCGGGTCAATGGTGAGGAAATTTCCCAGCTGCGCCTGGAGCGCTACTTCGCCGAATACCTGGAGGATCAGGGGCGGGCGGTAGGCAACATTCGCAATCCGAAAGCCTACAAGCAACTGCGCAAGGCCGCGCTGGATGCCTTGATCGACCGCGAATTGTTGTGGCAGGAGGCCGTCAAGCGTGGCGTGGTGATCAGTGATGCCATGGTTAAAGACCAGGTCGACCAGACCCGTCAGGCCATGGGCGGCGCCGAGGTGTTTGCCCGGCGTCTTGAGGACGCCGGCTTCGACGAAGCGGGCTACACCGAGTACACCCGCCGTGAACTGGCGGCCCGGCAAGTGTTCAATGACCTCACCCAGGCCGGTGAGCCGGACGAAAAACAGGTTCGGGCGTTCTACGAGGAACACCGTGCCGAGATGAACCGGCCCGAAGAAGTGCGGGCCCGGCATATCCTGATCAAGGTAGCGCCCGGTGCTGACGCTTCCACTGTCGAGGCCGCGCGGCTACGCTTAATCGCGATGAGAGCGTCGATCGTTGCAGGGTCCGACTTCGCCAGCGTTGCGCGCAGCGGGTCCGAAGACGCGTCGGCCAGCGAAGGGGGCGACTTGGGTTATTTTCCCCGTGGACGGATGTTGCCGGAGTTCGAGGCTGCCGCGTTTACCCTGGCACCGGGGGCTGTCAGCGAACCCGTGCGTACCTCGGTGGGCTGGCATCTGATTTTTTTAGAGAACCACATGGAGGCGACCAATGTCCCAGAAGAGCAAGGACTTGACATGGTTCGGGCTTACCTTGCCCGGCAACAACAGGTTCAAGCTCGCTTGCAGGCATTGGCGCAATTGCGCTCGCGTAATCGAATCGAGCGGATTGACGATCAATAGGGGGGTTCCCCAACAGTGGGGGAAAAACGTCAATGCCAATCCGATCGCTTTCCCCGTTTTTGGGGGATGGGGTTGCCGCACGAAAAGGCATTGTTTTTAAATTCAAGGACATGAAGACCAATAATTACCGGCGCTCAGTCTGGCATGAAGTGTGCGTTAGTCCTCTCAGGGCACGCACTCTGCCAGGTTCAAATCCCGGACCTGCGGTTTCAAGGAGTCGACCTTGTTAAACAAAGTACTGGTTGTTGATGACGAACAGCTGCTGGCGGAAAACCTCCAGGGTTACCTGCAGGCGCAAGCGCTGGATGTCCGGATTGCTCACGACGGTGCACAAGGAATCGCGGAAGCTGGCGATTTCGCACCCGATGTGATGGTGTTCGATTACCGCTTGCCCGATATGGAAGGCTTTCAGGTGCTCGATGCCGTCCGCCAGAACAGGAAGTGCCATTTTGTGCTGATCACAGGGCATCCAACCGCGGAAGTTTGCGAGCGGGCCCGGCTACTGGGAGTCAGCCATATCCTGTTCAAACCGTTTCCGTTGGCGGAATTGGCCCGTGCAGTGCTTGATCTTCTGGGTAGGCGGCGCGAGACCAGAACGGGTGTGGGTGTGAGCACTTCCGAGGGATTCGTCGAACGACGCCAGAGCAGGACCGAGAGTTTCCCGCTGCAGTTGTACGACGGTAGTTGGGTGCTTGCAGATCGCCGAAAAAACACATCGGCCTCCATGGCACCAGACGACGAACAATTGCTCACCGGGGAGTAGTGGCGCGACAAGACGTTCCGGCCTTTGCCGAAACTGCTCGCCGCGTCGACAGGGCTCAAAGCCCCGGGCGTTGGAGAGCAAGCCATGGACCGTCTATCCCTTGCCGTAGAACCGGCGCAACCGGAATGTGTACCGACTCGTTTTACCAGTGAACAACTGGCCCAGGCCCGAGCCCTGGCCACCAGTTCCGGCGAACGGATGCTGGACGCCCTCGGGGGATTGAGCGAACTGGCGCCCATGCCGTTCATCCAGTGCCTGGGCGTGACCCTGCACTACCCGGTGCTCGACACCGACAGCCTGTTCAAATCCACCCCGGTGTTCGACCGGGTGACCCTGGCCCAATGCCTCAAGCGCGAATTCATCCTGCTGCGCCATGACGATGCGGTCATCGGTGTATTCGCCGACCCCTTTGACACTGCGCGCCTGGCCTGGATCGATGAATGCCTGCATGGCGCCCCCCTGTACCTGGTGCACGCCGACGACCTGAAGGCGTACCTGGCGCGTCACGAAGAGAGCTTCCATGCGGTGGAATCGCTCAACGCCCAGGCCGAAGGCGGCACCGAAATCGATACCCTGCAAAGCCTGTCCCTGACCAGCATCAGCGAAGACTCGAGTGTGGTGGTCAAACTGGTCAACTCGACCCTGTACGACGCGCTGAAAATGCACGCCAGCGATATCCACCTTGGCACCACCGGCAGCGGCCTGGTGATCAAGTACCGGATCGATGGCGTACTCAACAACATCAGCAAGATCCAGGGCAGCGAGTTCGCCGAGCAGGTGATTTCCCGGGTCAAGGTCATGGCCGAACTGGACATCGGCGAAAAACGCGTGCCTCAGGATGGTCGTTTCAAAGTCGGTATCAGCGGCCGGCAGATCGACTTCCGGGTGTCGATCATGCCGAGCATCTTCGGCGAAGACGCGGTGCTGCGGGTACTCGACAAACAGGACCTCGCCGACAAAGTCTGTGGCGTGCAACTGCAAGCCTTGGGTTTTGAAGAAGAGACCTTGCGCCAACTGCGCCGGCTGGCTGCCGAACCCTACGGCATGGTGCTGGTGACCGGGCCTACCGGTAGCGGCAAGACCACCACGCTCTACGCGATGATCACCGAGATCAACCACGGCGTGGACAAGATCATCACCATTGAAGACCCGGTGGAATATCAACTGCCGGGCGTGCTGCAAATCCCCGTCAACGAGAAGAAAGGCCTGACGTTCGCCCGGGGCCTGCGCTCGATCCTGCGGCATGATCCGGACAAGATCATGGTCGGTGAAATCCGCGACCCGGACACCGCCCAGATCGCCGTGCAATCGGCGCTCACCGGTCACCTGGTGTTCACCACCATCCACGCCAACAACGTGTTCGACGTGATCGGTCGTTTCACCCAGATGGAAATCGATCCTTACAGCCTGGTCTCGGCGCTCAATGCCGTGCTGGCCCAGCGCCTGATCCGCCTGGTCTGCACCAGTTGCAGCAGCCCCTACAGCCCGACAGACGAAGAGCTGGAAATCTCGGGGCTTGATCGGCAAAAGGTCGCTCACTACCAGTTCGTCCACGGCAAGGGCTGCGGGCATTGCCGGGGCACCGGTTATCGCGGACGCAGCGCGATTGCCGAACTGCTGCACCTGGACGACGAACTGCGGCAGATGATCGTCGAGCGCCAACCCATTTCGAAAATCAAGGCCCACGCCTGCAAGCGGGGTTTGCGTCTGTTGCGCGAGTCCGCGCTGGAGCTGGTGGAACAAGGCCGGACTACTCTCGAGGAGATCAATCGTGTCACTTTTATCTCGTGAGCAATTTGTCGCCGTGCTCGGCGCCAGTGGTGTTGGCCTGGGGCATCGGCAAGGCAATGCAACCCGCTGGCTGGGCAGCGTCGGCTACATCGACGAAGGTTTCCACGCCTGGACGGTGGCCCTCGACACCCTCGACCGTTTACTGGCCGAACACTCCGTTGCCAGGGCGGAACTGACCGTGGTGATCTCCGGGCACTTCAGCCGTTATTGCCTGGTGCCTTGGAGCGAGCAGATCAGCAGCCCGGCCGAATTGCTCGGCTTCGCCCAATTGTGTTTCGAAGACCTCTACGGTGCCCCGACACAATCCTGGAACCTGGTGCTTTCGCCTGAACCTGCCGGTTATGACCGCATCGCCACTGCGCTGCCACAGGACTTGCTCGAACGGCTGCGCGCTGTGGTCAGCGCTCGCGGTTTGCGCCTGCGTTCGGTGCAGCCGTACCTGATGGCGGCGTTCAACCATTTCGATCAAAGCTTTGATGCCGGGGACTTCCTGTTCGTGGTCGCCGAACCGGTACGCAGCGTGTTGCTGCTGGCCCGGGAAGGGCGCTGGACTTCGGTGCGTTCGGTGGGCAGCAACGACAGCGATGCTGCGCTGACTGCGTTGATCGGCCGTGAAAACCAGTTACAGGCTTCCACCAGCGAACGGCCGTTGAATGTCTACCTGCATGCACCGGCGCGCATCGATTCGCATCCCGACGTACCGGGTGTGCACCTGCGCACCCTCGAAGAAGACCGGACAGCCGTACGCGATTGCCTGTACGTCATGTCTCGGGCGGTGGCCTGACATGCGCCCCCTGATGCTCGACTTTCAGCCGCGCCGCCGTGCCGGTCCCCTGGGCTGGAGCCTGCTGGCCGGTGGCGTGGTGCTGACACTGACTTGCGCTCTGGTGCAGCAGCACCTGAGCAACGAGGCCGAACAACAGCAAGGCCACTTGCAAACCACACAGCGGGTGCTCACCGGCGACAACGGCGGCAAGCCCGGCCTGACCCCGGCGGAAACTCGCGAGCAGGCGCAGAACCTGGCGGAAATGCGCAAGGTCTCCCAGCAGTTGCGCCGCCCCTGGGAACGCCTGTTCGCCACCCTCGAAGCCATGCCGCGGGACAATATTGCCCTGCTGACCCTGACCCCCGACGCTCGCAAAGGCCAGGTGCGGATCAGCGCCGAGGCGATGGACCTGGACGCCATGCTCGATTTCCACCGCCGCCTCGAAGCCAGCGACGAGCTGTCCGACGTGTCGCTGCTGAGCCACGAAATTGTCGCCAACGTGCCGGAACACCCGGTGCAATTCAACCTGTCGGCTACCTGGGAGATCGGCGATGCAAATCCCTAGATTGATTGTCCACGAATACCTGCAAGGCCTGGGCGTTCCGGGGCTGGCAGGGTTGGGCATGCTGGTGCTGGCGATGAGTTATGGCCTGGTCGGGTTGCTGCCGGACTGGCAGTCGCTGCAAAGCCTCAGCCAGCAGACCCGCGAAGCCACCGAGTATCTGGCCAAGGTCGAAGACGGTAGCGTGGCGGCGCCGGTGATACCGCAGCGTCAGCTCGACGACTTCCGCAGCAAGTTGCCGTCCCAGCCTCAGGCCACCGTGGCCATCGACAAGATCTACGCCCTGGCCGCCCAAGAGCGCATCACCTTGTCCCGGGGTGAATACTCCCTGGGCGTGGACCCCAAGACGCACCTGGCCCGTTATCAGATTCTGCTGCCGGTACGGGGCAGCTATCCGCAACTGCGGCGTTTCCTGCACGCCTTGCTCGGCCAGTTGCCGGCGGTGGTGCTGGAGGATGTGGAGCTGCAGCGCAAGAAAATCGCCGATACCGACCTGACCGGGCGGATCCGCATGACCCTTTACCTGTCGAGGTCATGATGAATACCAAGCGAGTAGTGGGTTGGGTGGCGTTCTTCGGGGTGGCGGCAACGCTGGCCTGGGGTCCCGAATACTTCAAACAGGCTGACGACAGCGACCCTGCGGTGGCCGCCGTGGCAACACCAACCAAGGGCAAGAGCACGGGCGCAGTGGCGGCTGCATCGACCGCCACTGCGGTAGTACCGATCAAGGATCTGAGCCCGGCGGGCGACCTGTTCGCCGCCCGTAGCTGGAAACCGGCGCCGGTCCTCGGCACCGTCATTGAACAACCGGTCGTCGTGACTCAGGAGGTGCAAGTCCCCACTGCACCGCCGTTGCCCTTCCAGTTTGTTGGCAGGCTGGATGACCGTTCCGATCTGCAGGTGTTCTTGCAGAACGGCGAAAAAATATACGTCGTGCGCAAAGGGGATGTCATCGACGAAACCTGGCGGATCGAGCGTATTTCCGATGAGGAATTGAGCCTGGTCTACCTGCCTCTGCATTTAGCTCAGACTTTGTCTGTGGGGAGTACGGAATGAACAAATCCCGTTTGCTGATGAGCCTTTGCCTCTGTGCCGGGTTGGCCGCCTGCAGTTCGGCGCAACTTGCCAAGGACGAAGCTTCCGCCCTGATGGAGTCAGGCCAGTACGAAGCCGGCCTGGCTCGCATCGAACAGGGATTGCGCGAGAACCCTCGCGATACCGATCTGCACATAGCGCTCAACAGCGGTCGGGCCCGCGCCGTGACAGCACTGCTGACCCAGGCCGACATGGATCGCGCCCAGCGTAATTTCGCCGGGGCCCGCTTGGCCTACAGCCGGGTCCTGGGTCTCGAACCGAACAACCGTCGTGCCCAGGACTCCCTGCGTCAACTCGACTACCTGCGCAGCATGGACGAGAAACTCGAACTGGCCCGTGCCGACCTGCGTCGCGGTGACATCTACGGTGCCGACCGCCAGGTCAAGCAGATTCTCGAACTGGACCCGCAGAACGAGGGTGCCCGGGAATTGCAAGACAACATCCGCCTGGTGCAGAGCCGCAACGTGGTGCAGTACCCGCAACTGCGTACACGCCTGGACCGGCCGGTGACCCTGGAGTTTCGCGACGCCAACCTGAAGACCATTTTCGAAGTGCTGTCCCAGGTCGCCGGCCTGAACTTCATCTTCGACAAGGACCTGCGCCCGGACATGAAAGCCACGATCTTCGTACGTGATGTGCGCATCGAAGACGCCGTGGATTTGCTGCTGCAACAGAACCAGTTGCATCAGAAAGTGGTGAATGAAAACACCTTGCTGATCTACCCGGACTCGCCGCAGAAGCTCAAGGATTATCAGGAGCTGGTGATGCGCACCTTCTACCTGACCAGCATCGATGCCAACACCGCGCTGAACATGATCAAGACCATGCTCAAGACCCGCGACGTGTTCGTCGATGAACGTCTCAATACCCTGACCATGCGCGACACCGGCGACGCCATCCGCATGGCGGAAAAACTCCTGCAATCGCAGGACCAGTCCAACCCCGAAGTGGTGCTGGAAGTGGAAGTGATGGAAGTGGCCCGCCAGCGCATTCTCGACCTTGGCCTGCAATGGCCCAACACCTTCGGCGTGATCAACAGCGACGGCTCGCCAGTGTCGATTCTCGATCAGCTCAAAGGCATCGACTCCAGCCGGATTGCCTTCACGCCATCGCCCCAGCTCAAGATCAACGCCCAGGACAAAGACATCAACACCCTGGCCAGCCCGGTGATCCGGGTGAGCAACCGCGAACAGGCGCGCATCCATATCGGTCAGCGCGTGCCGATCATCAGCGCCACTTCGGTGCCTTCGACTCAGGGCCCGGTGATCACCGAAAGCGTGACCTACCTCGACGTCGGTCTGAAGCTTGAAGTGCAGCCCATCGTGCACCTGAACAACGAAGTGGCGATCAAGGTCGCGCTGGAAGTCAGTAACGCCACGCCGCTGGCGCCGACCCCTCAGGGCACCATTCCGGTCCAGGTCGATACCCGCAACGCCCAGACCACCTTGCGTCTGCATGATGGCGAAACCCAGATCCTCGCCGGCCTGGTGCGCAACGATCACGGCGCCAGCGGTAACAAGATCCCAGGCCTTGGCGATATTCCTGGCCTGGGCCGCCTGTTCGGCAGCAACAAGGACGACGTCAGCAAATCCGAACTGGTGCTGTCGATCACCCCGCGGATCGTGCGCAACCTGCCGTACCAGAGCCCGTCGGACATGGAATTCCCGACCGGTACCGAAACCAGCATGCACATCCAGGCACCGGACCGTTCGATGAGCACAACTGTTCAGGCCGCCCCCATGGGCGCCCCCATGAGCGCACCGATCGCCACCACCGTTACTGTCGGGAAGCCTTGATCATGAGCGCCTCGCAACGCGGTTTTACCCTGATCGAAGTCGTGGTGACGCTTGCCCTGGTCGGCCTGTTGGCCGGCATGGCCGCACCGCTGACCGAGACTGTGGTGCGCCGGGGCAAAGAGCAGGAACTGCGGACCGCGCTGTACCAGATCCGCGATGGCATCGACGCCTACAAGCGCGCCTTCGACGCCGGCTATATCGAGAAGTCGCTCGACAGCAACGGCTATCCGCCGAACCTGAAAGTGCTGGTCGAGGGTGTGCGTGATGTGCGCAGCGCCAAGGGGGCCAAGTTCTATTTCCTGCGGCGCATCCCCCGTGATCCGCTGGCAACCGTCAAGCGTGACGACGAGGGCGGCTGGGGGCTGCGTTCCTATGACAGTTCGGCTGAGAACCCCCGCGAGGGCCAGGACGTCTTTGACGTTTACTCCAAGGCCCGGGGCAAGGGTCTCAATGGCATCGCCTATCGGGAGTGGTGAGCATATGCGTCGGCAAAAGGGTTTTACCTTGTTGGAACTGATGGTGGTCATGGCAATCATCGCGACCCTGATGACGATCGCCTTGCCACGCTACTTCACCAGCCTGGAGGCCTCGAAAGAGACCACCCTGCGCCAGAGCCTGTCGTCCATGCGCGAGGCGCTGGATCACTACTACGGCGACACCGGGCGTTATCCCGATTCCATCGAACAGCTGGTCGAACTGCGCTACCTGCGTAACCAGCCACTGGACCCGATTGCCGAGCGCAAGGACACCTGGGTCATGGTCGCGCCACCGGATGGCGTGGCGGGCGGGGTGGCGGATATCAAGAGTGGCGCCAGCGGGAGGGCGCGTGATGGCAGCCTTTATTCCGAGTGGTAAGCCTTCGGGCCAGGACGGCTTCACCTACCTGGGTGTGCTGTTTCTGATCGCCGTGATGGGCATGGGCCTGGCCAGTGCCGGTGAGTTGTGGGCCACCGCTTCGCGCCGGGACCGGGAAAACCAGTTGCTCTGGGTCGGTACGCAGTATGCCCAGGCGCTGCGCAGCTATTACCGCAGTTCGCCCGGTGTGGCCATGTACCCGAAAGAACTCGCGGACCTGTTGCAGGACGAGCGTTTCCCCTCGGCCAAGCACCATATCCGGCAGTTGTACGCGGAACCGATGACAGGTGGCGAATGGGAGCTGATGCGCGGTATCGACGGACGTATCAGCGGTGTGTATTGCCCGTCCACGGAGAAGCCGCTCAAGCAGGTGAACTTCCCCAGTCAGTGGTCGGACTTCAACGGCATGGCCAGCTACAAGGATTGGCAGTTCGTGGCCGAGAAAGCCTTCCTCGATGGCGCCGACGGGCCACCGAAAGCACAGTCCAGCGCATCTGAGGCATTGCAGCCTTGAGCCGGCAGTGGCTGGCGGCACTGGCCCTGACGCTGATGGCGAGTTTCGCCCAGGCGGCAGATGACGACGAGATGTTGGGGTTCATCATCGACGACACGATTTCGCACATCGGCCATGACTTTTATTACTCATTCAGTGAACGCCTGCGTGCCACCAGCCCGATGGATTTCAACCTGGTGGTACGTGAAAGACCTTCAGCACGCTGGGGCAGCCTGGTGACCGTGGAGTTTCAGCAGCGACTGGTTTATCGGCGCTTCTTGCCGCCGAACACCGTGGAGTTGAAAGACGAGGCCTATGAGGCTGCCGACCAGGTCCGCGCGCAAATCGTGCGGCGCAAGCTGGAAGCCTTGTTGCAGGACACGACCGACCTTGAGAGGGACGAACTATGAAAAAAAGCACTGTCGGCAAACGTAGGGGACTGTGGTTACTCGGGCTCTGGAGTTGTGGCCTGGTCCATGCCACCGAATTGGTCTACACGCCCATCAACCCGTCGTTCGGCGGCAACCCGTTGAACGGCACCTGGTTGCTCAACAACGCCCAGGCGCAGAACGACTACGACGACCCCGATCTGAACAACCGTACCACTGTGGCCGGCACTTCGGCGCTGGAACGGTTTACCAGTCAGTTGCAATCGCGGTTGCTAGGGCAACTGCTGGACAACATCTCCACTGGCAACACGGGGAGCCTGTCGACTGATGCCTTTATCGTCAACGTCGTCGATGACTCAGGGGCATTGACGATCAGTGTGACCGACCGGGCAACCGGTGAAGTTTCGGAAATCCAGGTAAACGGCATCACCACCACCCCTTGACGGGGATATGGGCCGATGGGGAGTTACGGATATGAAAAGAATAATTGTGCTAGGGATGCTGTTGGCGGCGCTTTCCGGCTGCGGTCTGCGTGAACCGATGTCCGCCGAGCAAGACACTGAAACGCCGACCCTGACCCCCAGGGCCTCGACCTATTACGATCTGTTGAACATGCCTCGACCCAAGGGCAAGTTGATGGCCGTGGTGTACGGCTTCCGCGACCAGACCGGGCAATACAAGCCAACCCCGGCCAGCTCGTTTTCCACCAGCGTGACCCAGGGCGCGGCGAGCATGTTGATGGACGCCTTGCAGGCCAGTGGCTGGTTTGTGGTGCTGGAGCGTGAAGGGCTGCAGAACCTGTTGACCGAGCGCAAGATCATCCGCGCCTCGCAAAAGAAACCCAATACGCCGGTGAACATCCTGGGTGAACTGCCACCGCTGCAAGCGGCGAACATGATGCTCGAAGGCGGGATCATCGCCTACGACACCAACGTGCGCAGTGGCGGGGAGGGGGCACGCTACCTGGGCATCGACATTTCCCGTGAGTATCGCGTGGATCAGGTCACGGTGAACCTGCGGGCGGTGGACGTGCGCAGCGGGCAGGTGCTGGCCAACGTGATGACCAGCAAGACCATTTACTCGGTCGGTCGCAGTGCCGGGGTGTTCAAGTTCATCGAGTTCAAAAAGCTGCTTGAAGCGGAAGTTGGCTACACCACCAACGAGCCGGCGCAGTTGTGTGTGCTGTCGGCGATCGAATCGGCGGTGGGGCATTTGCTGGCGCAGGGGATCGAGCGGCGGTTGTGGCAGGTGGCGGGGGATAATTCTCAGCCTGCACCGAACGAGACGCTGGAGCGGTATCTGACGCAGAACAAGGTGGATCCGGAGAGTTCGCAGTGAGTCTGGTTTTTTGGCCGCAGCGGCCTTCGGGCCGACCAGGCTCTCCCCTGATGTACCCGATCCCTGTAGGAGCTGGCTTGCCAGCGATGGCGGCATTACATCCGATAAAAATCTTCTGGCTCACACCAGCAATGTGGCGAGGGAGCTTGCTCCCGCTAGGTCGCGAAGCGGCCCCAAAATCAGGCGATGCAGTTTGTCAGACAGGCCGCGTTGAATGGATTTGCGACTGCTGCGTAGCTGAACGGGAGCAAGCTCCCTCGCCACAAAGCATTGTGGCTGTCAGACAGGGTTGTAGGAATTCAGCGATCGGGTTTCGCAGCCCGGGTCAATCAAGGCGCTCAGCGCCACCGTTCCTTTGCAGTTGGCGCTTTTTGTTCGCCCATTGTTTTGCGTTATGGCGGCTGTGCGCGGGAGACTTTCGGGTCTGCCGGGTTCCTTGATTCCCGGTCTGCGAACCTGCGTATGGCTGCCACCTTCTTCGTTTCGCAGCGAATCGTGGCGGCTCCATCAATCAAGGAGCTTCACCATGATCAAACCCACACCCAATCCCCCCGAGTCAGCAACCGAAGCACCACTCAACGTGCTTCCGCTCTTCACCTCAAACCCGCCATCCTCAAAAGCACCACACCCCACAACCCCAGCACAATGTTCATCATCGCGCCCAACATCGACACCGAAAGCCTGTTGGCCCACGCCTGTGAATCGCTGGCTTCTGCAAGCGTCATGGCCAGTGATTTCGCCACATTCCTGGACGGCCCGCAGCGCAGCATGTTGTTGGGCATCCAGCAGGTGATCATGCTGGCGGATCTGGCAGTCAATCGCGCGTTGGACAACGTTGCTCCATTGGACTGAATACCGAGCTTTTGTGGCGAGGGGGCTTGTCGGACCGCCGCACCGCCCCGTTCGGCTGCGAAGCAGTCGTAAGACCATTCAGCGCGGTCGGCCTGAAAAGCCGCATCGCCTGTTTTGGGGCCGCTGCGCAGCCCAACGGGGGCAAGCCCCCTCGCCACAGGGTTCGTGTACGCCGGAACGCTTCAGGCGTTTTTCAACATCTCAATCAACCGCTCCGGCCACACCGTTTCGCGGGTCTCCCGCAGCTCTGCCAGCGACCACCATTTATGGTCCGCCATTACCTGAACTTCGTGAGCCGTCCACCCCTCACGGGACAGGCGTTCGTTGTCGGTGTGAACCACGAAATACCGTTCAACCGAGAGCACCGTTTCACCACTGGGCAGCATCATCGGAAAACGCCGCTCGGCAACGCTGTCGCCTACGGCAGCGACTTTCAGTCCGGTTTCTTCAAACAGTTCACGAACCGCCGCAGCCTCAAAGGATTCACCCGGCTCAAGCCCGCCACCGGGTGTCGCCCAGTGGCTTTGGCCGGCGAGGGCATCGTTTTTGTGTTGGAAGTGAAACAGCAGAACCTGTTTCGAAGGATTGATTACCAGCAGTCGCGCTGAATCACGTTGGCGCATGTTTTTTCTTTCCATAGAAGTAAGCGAGCCGCAGCTTTCGCTGCGGCTCGCGACGGCAAGGCTTACATCGGCATAGCGCTGCCGAAAGGGTTACGCCACCACTCGATAACACGGCACATACGCCGCGCCGCCCGGCAGTTTCATCCGGTGCTGGGCGACGAAGGCTTTGAGCAGCAGCTCCAGCGGTTGCATGATCGCCGCGTCGCCACGGATCTGGTACGGCCCGTGTTCTTCGATCAGGCGGATGCCCTTGTCCTTGACGTTGCCGGCGACGATGCCGGAGAACGCGCGGCGCAGGTTGGCCGCCAGTTCGTGGGCCGGCAGGTCGAGGCTCAGTTTCAGGCTGGCCATGTTTTCGTGGGTCGGGTCGAACGGGCGCTGGAAGCCTTCGTCGATTTTCAGCAGCCAGTTGAAGTGGAAAGCATCGTTGCGCTCGCGGCGGAACTGCTTGACCGCCTTGAGGCCCAAGGTCATCTGCCGTGCCACCTCGGCCGGGTTATCGATGATGATCTGGTAGTGCTGCTTGGCGGCGTCGCCCAGGGTGGCGCCGACGAACGCGTCCAGTTGTTCCAGGTACGGCGCGGCGTGTTTCGGCCCGGTGAGGATGACCGGGAAGGGCAGGCCTTTATTGTCCGGGTGCATCAGGATGCCCAGCAGGTACAGGAACTCTTCGGCCGTCCCGGCGCCGCCCGGGAAGATGATGATGCCGTGGCCGACACGGACGAAGGCTTCCAGGCGTTTTTCGATGTCCGGCAGGATCACCAGTTCGTTGACGATCGGGTTCGGCGCTTCGGCGGCGATGATCCCAGGTTCGGTCAGGCCCAGGTAGCGGCCGCCGTGGATGCGTTGCTTGGCGTGGGCGATGGTCGCGCCTTTCATCGGGCCTTTCATCACGCCGGGACCGCAACCGGTGCAGATGTCCAGGCTGCGCAGGCCCAGTTCGTGGCCGACTTTCTTGGTGTATTTGTACTCTTCGGTGTTGATCGAGTGCCCGCCCCAGCACACCACGATCTTCGGCTCGACGCCGGGACGCAGGGTGCGGGCGTTGCGCAGCAGGTGGAAGACGTAGTCGCTGATGCCCTGGGAGTTGCTCAGGTCGATGCGTTGGCTGTCGAGTTCGTTTTCGGTGTAGACGATGTCACGCAGGGCGCTGAACAGCATTTCCCGGGTACTGGCGATCATTTCGCCGTCGACGAAGGCGTCGGCCGGGGCGTTCAGCAGTTCCAGGCGTACGCCGCGGTCCTGCTGGTGAATGCGGATTTCAAAATCCTTATAGGCTTCAAGGATGGTCTTGGCGTTGTCGACATGGGCGCCGGTGTTGAGGATGGCCAGGGCGCACTGGCGGAAGAGGGTGTAGGTGCTGCCGGAACCGGCTTCGCTCAATTGCTGGACTTCTCGTTGCGAGAGCGTTTCCAGGCTGCCTTTGGGACTGACGGAGGCGTTGATAACTTGGCGTTGGGTCATTCAATAATCCTTAAAACGATGTCATTCACACAGCAACAACGAATGGCATCCGAATAATGTGTATTCATAAAAGAAGATGGCACGAACTGCGCGGTCTCGCCATGTCCCTCGCTTGACGATGAAAAGATGAAAAGGAGCCCCAGCATAGCTAAATCCTTCGCAGAGGCGATAATGGCCCGCAGTCTTTTTGCCTCAGACCCCTTTTTACCATTGAAGCTCAGGAAACCCGACGCAATGTTCGAAATCCAGCCGATGAACGCCGACACCTACCGGCAACAGACGCGGCGCAGCACGGTCATCATCGCCCTGATCTTTCTCGCGCTGGCGATGCTGTTGTCCTCGGTGGCGGTGGCACTGTTCGGCACGCCGGGGGGCGACAACCTGCGGTTCAACGTCGGTGGCGTGTTTGTCGCGGTGCTGGCGATGGCGGCGCTGATGCGCAAAGTGTTCTGGCGCCAGGAATGGATGAAGCCTGCGGTCTACAGTTGGCAACTCAAGCGCAGCCTGATGAGCATCACCAATGTCATGCATCATGTAACGGCGGCCGTGGAGCGGGGTGATCCGGTTGCGATGAAGCTGTTGCGTTTCTACCATTTGGGCTTGAACCAGATGCATCAGCTCGATGGCAACTCCAGCGACCACGCCCAGTTGATCCGTGAAATGGACCAGCACAAGGAACGGATGCAAGCGCAGGGCATCGAAACCGAACAGATACGGCTGGATCCGGCGTGGCTGGAGGCGGTAAAGCAGGCATCGCGCTAACATCATTGCGAGCCCGGATCGGGCATAGTGAGCAAAAAACGGCGGTCAGGACGGCTCGCCCTGTCATAGACACCCAGGGAGCACCATGGGACATCCATCGATCAACGATCATATTCAAATGCTTCGGCCAGCCGTGCCCCGGCTCAAAGTCCGCTCGGCGGTGATACTGCTGGTGGCGGTGTGCCTGTCGATGATGATTATCGTGATCTGGGAGGCCTGGAGTTCACGCCAGTACCAGCTGCATGACAAGGAAGTGGCGATGTCCAACCTTGCGCAGACCCTGGCATCGCAAGCGCGGGCAACGATCAAGCAGGCCGATACGCTGCTGTTTACCCTGGTCGATCGTCTGGAACACGACGGCGTGGATCAATCCCGGCTGCCGCAATTGCTCTACGCTCAGCGCGGTGAGTTGAGCCAGCTCCACGGCTTGTTCGTTTTCGACGAAAAAGGTCAGTGGATCGCCAATTCCAATGGCGCCGGCCAGACCGGCGTCAACAATTCCGACCGCGAATACTTCATTTTCCATCGCGACAACCCCAGTCGCGGGCCGCACATCGGGCCGTCGATCAAGAGCCGTTCGAGCGGTGAGTGGATCGTGACGGTGTCGCGCCGGGTCAATCATCCCGACGGTAGCTTTGCCGGGGTGGCGCTGGCGACGATTTACCTCAGTCATTTCCTGCAGCTCTACGACAGCATCGACATGGGCAGTAACGGGGTGATCAACCTGATCGCCGACAATGCCAGCATTGTCATTCGCAGGCCCTTCAAGGAGACGGAGATCGGCACCAGTCTGGCCAAGAGCCCGTTGTTCACTCAGTTGTTGCCCAAGGGCGATGCGGGCACGGCCACGATCACGTCGGTCATCGACGGTGTCGAGCGGGTGATAGGCTATCGTCGGGTCGAGGGTTATCCGCTGATCGTGTTTACCGCGTTGAACAAGGATGAAGTGCTGGCCAGTTGGCGCCGGGAAACCCTGCTCAGCGCCGGCATCGTCGCGCTGTTGCTGAGTGTTCTCGGCGTATTGGGGTTCCGACTGATCAAGCTGATGAAGCAGCAGAACCTGGTGCAGGTCGAGTTGCTGGACACCCAGGACAAGCTCCTGGCGGTCAATCGCAACCTCGAAGGCCTGGCCCTGGAGGACGCGCTGACAGGGCTGGCCAACCGGCGTCAGCTCGACGCTTTCATCGATGCCGAAATGGGCCGCGCCCGACGCAACCAGACCGAGCTGGCGCTGCTGATGATCGATGTCGATCATTTCAAACCCTTCAATGACCGCTACGGCCACCTGGCCGGTGATGAGTGTTTGCGCAAGGTCAGTGCGATCATCACGGACAACATCAAGCGCCCCGGTGACCTGGCCGCCCGTTATGGTGGCGAAGAGTTCGCCGTGGTGCTGCCCGGCACCGACTACGTGGGGGCATTTCTGGTGGCGGAGAAAATTCGCCGCGCGGTGCTGCAGGCCGACATTGCCCACAGTGACAGCCCGGAAGGCGCCGTGACCGTCAGCGTTGGCGTGTGTGCCTGCAATACCGCGTCCCAGGTCCGCCCCGAAGAACTGATGGGTGCAGCAGACAAGGCGCTGTACGTGGCCAAGGCCAGTGGGCGGAACATGAGCGTGATTGCCAACTGAACGTCAGGTGTCAAGTAAACCGGTCTGTTCCCTGAACCAGTCGGGTGGCCAGGTAGGGTTTTTTCAGCTGCTCCAGCCACCAGCCCAAGGCGCGACCGTCATGGTCCCCACGCCAGCCGGCGTACAGGATGTTTGGCTCGCGCGGGTCGGCCATCGGCTTCTCGATCAGCGTGCCGTTTTTCAGCAGCGAGCCAACCCGGTGCCGCGGCAGCCAACCCACCCCCAGCGCATTGCACTGGGCGAGGATTTTCGCGCGCATGGTCGGCACGGCCAGCACCGTTTGCCCGCCGGTGACGCCGTAGGTGCTGCCCTCGGTGACTCTGGAGGAGTCAGCCACGACAATGGCCCGATGCTGCGCGACCATGGCCCGGGTAATCGGGCCCTTGGCCTTGGCCAGCGGGTGTTTGGGCGACACCGCAAACACCCATTCCATTTCCCCCAGTTGCATCCAGCGCAAGTTTGCAATGGCCGGTGGTTCATTGGTGGCGCCAATGACCAGGTCCGCACGGCCTTCGCGCAGGGCCTCCCAGACCCCTTTGAGTACTTCCTGGGTGATGCGCAGCGGTACGCCGGATTGCAGCGCGTCGAATTCGTCGATCACCGGGATCAGGGTCTCGAACTCCAGCAGTTCGTCGGTGACGATCCACAAGCGGCTCTCCCAGCCATTGGCGACTTGCTGGACCCGTTGGGTCAGGCGCGAGACGTCCTGCATCAGCCGCGCCGCTTCGTTGACCAGCAACTCGCCCGCCGGGGTCAGTTGCAAACGGTAGCGGCGGCGGTCGAACAACAACGCATCGAAGCGCTCCTCCAGTTGCCGCGCCGCATAGGACACGGTCGACGGCGCCTTGCCCAGGTGCGCCGCCGCCCGCGACAGGCTGCCGGTTTCGCGGATCGCTTCGAGCAGCGCCAGGTCTTCGGTCGACAGCATGTGCAAAATCCTCAAACGAAAATCGCAACCCTGTAGGAGCCGGCTTGCCGGCGATGACGTCCGCAAGTGCGATGCAAGATTCCCGATCCATCGCTGGCAAGCCAGCTCCTACAGATTCAGGACGTTCGGCGCAAACGCCATTGCCTGAAGTGTCGCAGATAGACCAGAAAATTGATCACCAACACCACGCTGCCCAACCCCAGTTGAATCCCGGGCGTCAGGCCCGCCGGATAAATCACCGGCCAAATGTAATGCTCGATGAACCCACCGCCATAGCCGCTTTGCCCGGCCTCTTGGCGCATGCGGTTTTCCCAGTCGGTCAGTGGGCAGGGCAGGTGGAAGAACTCCACCGCCATACCCCACAGCGCGGCCGGCGGATGCCACCAGATCAGGTGGCGCCATTTGAGCACCAGCAACCCGCCGAACAACACAAACACGATGAACAGCAAGTGAAACAGCATCAGCCCGTCTGCGGCGATTCGGTACAGCATGTCGGTGCCCCTGAAGGCTGAACGAATCGCTCCATGGTACTCGGGCCGTTGGCGGGGGCTCTATCGATTGTCGCGCTCCAATGCGCTGAGCACGCCTTTCAAGCGTTCGGTCATCGATTCGCTGCTGCGTTGCATCGGTGCACGCAGTTCATCACCGATCAAGCCTTGCAGGGCCAGCGCGGTTTTCACCGGGGCCGGGTTGGGCTCCAGGAACAGGCTGTTGATCAGCGGCAGCAAACGGAAAAATGTGGCGCGGCCATCCGCCAACCGGTTGTCGCGGATCTGCTGGTACAACTGCACGAACAGTTCGGGATGGACATGCGCCGACGCGGCAATCGCGCCTTTGGCGCCCAGGCACAGGGCGTTGAAGATCTGGTTGTCTTCACCGCACAGCACATCGACCTGGCCGCTGTTGAGCAAGGCGAGGGTGTTCGAGAAGTTACCGCCGCAATCCTTGATGGCGACGATGCGCTCGTGGGCGACGATATTGAGCAGGGTCGCCTGCTCGAAGGCCACGCCGGTACGGTATGGGATGTCGTAGAGAATCAGCGGAACGCTGGAGGCATCGGCGACCGTGCGGAAAAACACTTCGAGACCGGCCTGGGACGGACGGATGTAATACGGCGCCGGCACCAGCAGGCCAGCCACTGGTCGCTTGAGGATCTCGCTCTGCAACTGCAACAACTCGCTGAGGTTGTTACCGGCCAGGCCCATGACCACCTGTTGCGCAGGCGCCAGCTCCAGCACCGCATCGAGCACCGCCAGTTGCTCAAGTTTGCCCATCGCCGCCGGTTCGCCGGTGGTGCCGCAAACGATGAGGCCGTCGACGCCGCTCTCCAGCAAATGGCTGACCAGCCGGCGCAAGCCGGCGAAATCGATGGCACCGTTGTGAAACGGTGTGACCAGTGGAACCCAGATACCTTGAAACGCAGACATGCACTTTCTCCTGATGGTTGACCGATTTCGTCACCGTCAGGAGCGTAGAGGGAGAGTAAGCAAGGGGAGGGTGGTCCGTCGCGCTCAATGTCCTGTCAGCTCATCTGACGGGACAGCGCGCCCCGGTCACATGAGCGACTGTTTCTTCGATTTGAGGGTGTTCGCAACGCAACCTTGCGCCTTGGCAATCAAGCCAATGACGGAAGTGTTGAGGTCGAAGGTTGCGGACATACGTGCTTACACCCTGAGTGAGGCGTCCAGTTTTAAAAGCCGGCGCGCCGTTTGTCAATCACGAAAGTCAGCGAACTCAGCGCGCATGCGGCCATTGTGCTTGGCCTTGTAGAGCAGGTGATCGACCTGTTCGACGAATTCCAGGGCCGTCACATGCATCGATGCCAGGGTGGTGCCGACGCCGAGGCTGATACTCAACAGCCGCGAAACGTTCGAAAATTCATGGGGGATCTGCTGTTGGCGAATCAGGTGCAGGCACTTGTGCGCCACCAGCCGCGCGGACTCGGCATCGGTTTCCGGCAGCAGCCAGACAAACTCTTCACCGCCGATCCGGGCGATGAAATCCCGCGGTCGGTTGGCAGCCATCGACAGGGTTTGCGCGACGCGGCGCAGGCAATCGTCGCCCTTGATGTGGCCGTAATGGTCGTTGTACTGCTTGAAGTAATCGATATCCAGCACGATCACCGACAACGGCAAGCCGGTGCGTTGGGCAGCGTTCCACTCGCGTTCCAGCACGGTGTCGAACATGCGCCGGTTGGCGATGCCGGTCAGGCCGTCCTGGAAGGAATACTCTTCAAGCTGCTTTTGCAGGCGGATCAGGTGTTCTTCGGTTTTCTTGCGCTCGCTGATATCGAACATGAAACCCACCAGCGCCTCGACTTCACCGTCCTTGCGCACCACGTGCACCACATCGCGGATCCACACGTACTCGCCGCTTTCGGTCAGCGCGCGATAGTCGGCCTCGTGATCAATGCCGGCCCGCGATTGTGAGACACAGAAGTCCATCACGTAGTTGCGGTCATCCGGGTGCATGCGCTCGACCCAATCATTGACCGAAGCCCAGCTGTGCTGCTTCCAGCCCAGCAGTTCTTCGATCTGTGGCCCGATGTAACTGAACGTCATGGTTTTCCAGTCGATGCGCCAGGGAATGGCCTTGGTCGACTCAAGCAGGGTTTTGTAAACGTCGCTGTCGGTTTCGACTGAACTCATGAAGGGCCGGCCTCGATGAAAATGCAGCGCCATCATGTTGCTACCACCGAGGCGAATCAAGCGGGTAGCCGATGAATGGCATGCAGTCGTATCAGTGAGCAAGATTGTTCAAGCCTTCGGCCGCGAGTGCTGGCACAGTCTCAGGTCTTTCCCTGTCTGTAGAACGTCATGCCCAACTCACTCATGCCGCGCAGCGCCTTTCTGCGCGGGGCCGCAGCGATCATGCCGCTGTCCCTGGCCACCGCGCCCTGGGGCTTGCTGGCCGGTTCCATGGCCATTGAAGCCAACCTCACACCCCTGCAAGGCCAGGGCCTGTCGAGCATTGTGTTTGCCGGTGCCGCGCAACTGGTGGCCATCGGCATGCTCAAGGGCGGTGCCGGGATTTTTTCGATCTTGCTCACCACCTTGCTGCTGACCTCCCAGCATTTGCTCTACGGGATGAGCCTGCGCTCGGTGATTTCTCCGTTGCCGGGGCGCTGGCGTGCGGGGCTGGGGTTCTTGCTCACCGATGAGCTGTTCGCCCTGACCAGCCAGCACGACAAACAGCAATTCAACCGTTGGTACGCCTTGGGTGTCGGCCTGACGTTCTATATCGCCTGGAACCTCTTCACCCTGGCAGGCATTGTGCTCGGCAGCAGCATTCCCGGCCTTGAACACCTTGGCCTGGATTTCTCCATCGCGGCCACCTTCATTGCCTTGATCACCCCGGTGGTGCGCAATGTGCCGACTGTGGTGTGCGTGGCGGTGTCGCTGTTCTGCTCGGTGCTGTTCAGCTACTGGCAATGGGGCTCGGCGCTGGTGCTGTCGGGGTTGGCGGGCATGACCGCCGGGTTTGTCTGCAATAAATTCTACGGTGGACGCACATGATGGTCTGGGCTGTGATTGTCGGAATGGGCGTGTTGGTGTTCCTCAACCGCTATGTTTTTCTGGAACCGCGACTGCCGGTACGCCTGAGCAGCAATGCCCGGCAGTTCCTCGGGTTTGCCGTGCCGGGCATGTTGACTGCGATCTGTGGGCCGATTGTGTTCATGCCGGAGAAACAGCTGAACCTGCACTGGGACAACCCCTATCTGATCAGCTCGCTGGTGGCGGTCGGGCTGGTGCTGTACACGCGCAATACGTTGCTCAGCATGTTGTTGAGCATGGGCTTCTTCTTTTTGCTGCGCGGGTGGCTGTGAGCGGGGCAGGGCGATCTGTTCTACGCTTAAAGTTGATGAGCGATCCCTTCAGGAAGAGAGGTGAACATGGCCAATGAACCCAAGCGTCCGGACCCGGAAGAGGACGTGGACGAACCTACGGAAGAAGAGATTGAGCAGCAGAAGCGTTCGGTACCGGACTGGAAGCATCCTGACGACGGTACGGAACTGTCAGAGCCTGACCGCAAGTTCTGACCGGCGCATACGACAAAGCCCCGCCTTTTGAGCGGGGCTTTGTCGTGATCACCCTTGTTCCAGGACCTCTGGAAATTCGGGGTGGGCTGCGCGATATCCCAATGTCTTGTCGATCCAGGCGTTCAGTTCATTGACCATCACCGGCGGTTTGCCCGGATAGTGTTCAAGGGTTGAACTCAGGATTTCATGGATATCGGGAACAGATCGCAGGTTGCGGGTTTGTATGTATTGCTTGATAAAGCAGTCGAGTTGGTAGTGCTCCGTCTTTGTAAGATGAACGCACGCCAGACCCACGACCCGATCGTTTTTATTGTCGTCGCGCAATTTCGTTCTCTGCAAGGCAAGTTGTATGAGATTTCCCTGCTTGTTGACTCTTTGGTCAACTAGTTGAGCTGCCGGAAATCCGGCGCGAATGCTAGCCGTAGTTGCTGGGATTGTATCTATTTCGACTACAGAGTCTGACAGGCGGTACAAACGTCCCAGTTGAGTTGTTACTTGTTTGAAACACACGTCCTGACGTTGTAGAGCCAATACCCGTATATACGAATGTTATTAATGACTGCCTTACTGTCGTTATTGATAAGTTCATGAAACTTTATTGATCAGCGCGGCACTTTGGTTCCTGACATTGCCAACGGCCTTGTCGACCTTGTACCACTCGAATACGTCACTGGCCTCGCCCTGGGATAAGGCCATTTCTTCGGCGCGTTCCTTGGGCGTGGCCGGGTCCAGCCATTCCCGCGCCAGTTCGGGGCAGAACACCACCGGGCGTCGGTCATGCACGTCAAGCATGCCACCTGCGCTGTCGGCCGTTAAGATGACGAAACCGTCGTGCTCTCTGTGCGGGGCTCCGCCAACGGGGTATTGGCCGATCGCCGCGCAAAAAACCGGCTTGCGATCCCGCCGCCGAATCAACCACGGTTGTTTGTTGCCGTCACCGGCGTCGACCCATTCGAACCAGTTATCAATCGGGCAGATCGCGCGATGCGGCCAGACTGCCCGGAAGTAAGGACCGTGGGCGACCTTCTCGACCCGGGCATTGATCGGTGCCACGCGGTCCGTCGCCCAGTGCGGGCGCCAACCCCAGCGCACGGCGTCGGCATGCAGCCGCTCATTCTCCAGATGCAGCAGGGCAAGTTGCGTGGTGGGCGCGGCGTTATAGTGCGCCAGGGGTTCGTTGCCGACGTGGTTGATCAGCGCGTCGGGGATGCTCAGCACCGCCACGAAGTCGTGAATCCCGCGGTATTGCGACAGTCGTCCACACATGGCCTGACACTCTGGTTGAGACGCTCTGACCGGAGATTTCAGTTTAGTAGCTCGCGACGAAACGGGCCTGGCAAGCACCGGAACCAAACCCTGTGTACCCTATCCAACCTCGACCCGCCGCCCAATGGGGGTAAGGACGGATGATCCGGTGAAGGATTCTGGCCAATTGAAGCGTGACCGTGATGGTCTGACCCAAGGCAAAACATGAAGCACTTGTTCAAGGTTTTAACGGTATGCGCCATGGCAGTTGGTCTGCTGGGGTGCATTGCGGCTCCCATCGAAATGACCGCGCAGACCGAACAGCGTCTGAGTGCACAACCACCGATCCGCTTTCTTCTGACCTTCGACGACGGCCCCAGTGCATCGAGCTGGTGGAATCCGACCGTCACGGTGCTTGAGAGCCTGGCGCAAAACCCGCTGCAACCGGGGATCAAGGCTGTGTTCTTCGTGCAAACCCGGGCACCGCGAGCAGGTGGCAGTGAGTTGGGCCGGGAGATCATGCGGCGCGAACACGCCGAAGGTCATATCCTGGGCTTTCACACGGCGACGCCCTGGCACACCAATCATCGCTCGCTCGAGCCGCAGGTGCTGGAACAGGCCCTCGCTGATGGCAGTGCCGACATCGCGGTGATTACCGGCGCCCCCCCAATCCTGTTGCGTCCGCCATTCTGGAACTACGACAAACGCACCTTCGCCGCTTATCAGCAGCATGGCCTGCACGTATTGCTGACGGACTTGAGCGCCAATGACGGCAAGATCTGGGGCTTCAACGCCAGCCCCCGGCGCCGCTCGCACATGCTGCGCTCGATGTCCGAAGTGCGCGAACGCATTGCCCGTGGCGAACTGCCGGTGGTCGATGGAGTGATTCCGGTGGTGGTGACCTTCCACGACCTCAACCGTTATACCGCCCGGCATACCCGTGAATACTTGCAGATACTGCTCGACAGCGCCCGGGAGACCGGGGTGAAAACCGCGGACAAGCCGTTTTACGAGGATCAGGCCGCATTGCTGCGGGCCGCCATGGCGCGAACCGTGCGCGACGGTTCGCAGCCAGTCGAGTTGCCGGGGTTCTGGAACTGGATCTGGGGCGCAAACGCCCGTTAAAAACCTGCAGAAAATGAGAGCCGGATAACACTCATTGCGAATGATTCTGTTGCAGTGTCGGAAAGTGTAACTATGCTGAGACGGATCCAATCCGATCAACTGTCGCCGAGGCCCCGGCCATGGTTCCGATTTCAGTGCTTTGCAACATCGTAGAGTCCGGTTTTGAGCCGATGTCGTGCGAATGCACGGAGAGTCTTGGACTGCTGCGCATCGAAGTCTACGAGCCCGTCACCGGGCGGGTAGAGCTGTTGATCAGTGGCGTTTCGACAGCCGAACTGACCAGCGTGCGCGCCATCTCCGATTTTGTCGGTGAGTTGCGCACCGAGATGAAGGCAGGACGCCGGGCCTTCGCGGGTTGAATCCGGTGGACACTGACCTGTGGTAAGGGCGCTTGCTGTGGCGAGGGAGCTTGCTCCCGCTGGGCTGCGCAGCAGCCCCAAAAAGCTCATACGTTCATTTCAGCATAACCGCGCAATGGCTTTTAGGGCCGCTGCGCGCCCCAGCGGGAGCAAGCTCCCTCGCCACAGGTGATCACCACCTGTTCTATTTCCTTAAGCTGCGGGCGGCAACAGTTCATCAATCATCCGCAAACAATGGTTCAACCCCGGCGACATATCGCCCACCCGTCGGCTGAGAATGATCGGCGAAGTGGCGTTGTCTTCCAGTAGCGGGGTGAAGCCGATGTCGTCGCGGTGCAACAATTGCACCGAGGCCGGTACCAGCGTGACCCCGATTCCTGCCCCCACCAGACCGATCGCCGTTTGCAGTTCGTTGGTCCATTGCGCCACGTGGATGCTCACGCCATAGGACTCAAACAGCGCGATCACATGGTCGGCGTAACTCGGCCGTGGATTGCCGGGGTACAGCACAAAGGGTTCCCTGGCCAGTTCCCGCAGGCTGATGGGGCCGGCGAGTAACGGATGACCGGCGGGCAGGGCGGCGACCAGGCGGTCCTCGGTGAGCACGGTCTGGACGATGGCCGGGTCGTCGATACGGATCCGGCCGAAACCGATGTCGATGCGCCCGGCCTTCAACGCCTGCACCTGTTGCAGGGTGGTCATTTCCGAAAGCCCCAGTTCCAGCTCCAGCGGCTCGCCACTGCGCAGCCGTCGGATCAGTTCCGGTAGCACGCCATACAGTGTCGACGGCGCAAAACCGATACCCAGCCAGGTTTTCTCACCCAGCCCGATACGCTTTGTGTTGTCGCAGACCTTGTTCAATTGTTCGAGCAGGGCGGTGGAGTGCTCGTGGAAAAACCGTCCGGCGTCGGTCAACTTCAGCGGTCGGCCACGTTCCAGCAACATCACCCCCAGTTCGTCCTCCAATTGCTGGATCTGCCGGCTCAGGGGCGGTTGGGCGATGTGTAGCAGCTCGGCGGCGCGGGTGAAGTTGAGGGTTTGAGCCAATACCTGGAAATAACGCAGGTGACGCAGTTCCATGGAGCCTCCAGACGCGGATCGGTTGCATACCTTAAAGGTATCAAGTCAGACCAATTCTATATTGGCATCGCAAAAAAAGCCGTACGAGAATCGATTCCAGAACTTCAAGAACCTGACGGGTATCGAAATGCTTGCAACCGCCATTGAGTCGATCGAGACGATCATCGTCGATCTGCCAACCATCCGCCCGCACAAGCTGGCGATGCACACCATGCAGAACCAGACCCTGGTGATCATTCGCGTGCGTTGCGCCGACGGCATCGAAGGCATCGGCGAATCCACCACCATCGGTGGCCTGGCCTACGGCAATGAAAGCCCGGACAGCATCAAGACCAACATCGACACGCATTTCGCGCCGCTGTTGATCGGCCAGGACAGCGGCAACGTCAATGCCGCCATGTTGCGCCTGGAGCGCAGCATCCGTGGCAACACCTTCGCCAAATCCGGTATCGAAACCGCATTGCTCGACGCCCAGGGCAAACGCCTCGGTCTGCCGGTCAGTGAGTTGCTTGGCGGCCGCGTACGTGACGCGCTGCCGGTGGCCTGGACCCTGGCCAGCGGCGACACCGAAAAAGACATCGCCGAAGCGGAAAAAATGCTCGACCTGCGCCGCCACCGCATCTTCAAACTGAAGATCGGTGCCGGGGAGGTCAATCGTGACCTGGCCCACGTCATTGCGATCAAGAAAGCCCTGGGTGATCGCGCCAGTGTGCGGGTCGACGTCAACCAGGCCTGGGACGAAGCCGTTGCGATTCGTGCCTGCCGGATCCTCGGTACCAACGGCATCGACCTGATCGAGCAACCGATCTCGCGTAACAACCGCGCCGGCATGGCCCGCCTGAACGCCATGAGCCCGGCGCCGATCATGGCCGACGAATCCATCGAATGCGTGGAGGATGCGTTCAACCTGGCCCGCGAAGGCGCAGCCTCGGTGTTCGCCCTGAAGATCGCCAAGAACGGTGGCCCGCGTGCTGTATTGCGTACCGCTTCTATCGCCGAAGCGGCCGGCATTGCCCTGTACGGCGGCACCATGCTTGAAGGTGGCTTGGGCACCATGGCTTCGGCCCATGCCTTTGTCACCCTGAACAAACTGGCGTGGGACACCGAGCTGTTCGGCCCGTTGCTGCTGACCGAAGACATTCTCAGCGAACCGCTGGTGTATCGCGATTTTGAACTGCACGTACCGAAGACACCGGGCCTGGGCCTGAGCCTGGATGAAGAGCGCCTGGCGTTCTTCCGCCGCGACAAGACATCCACAGCCATTCATCAAGCCTGAGGAGAGCATTATGCTGTTCCACGTAAAAATGACCGTGAACCTGCCGGTCGACATGAATCCCGAAGCGGCCGCCAAATTGAAGGCGGACGAGAAAACCCTCGCCCAGCGCCTGCAAGAGCAGGGCAAGTGGCGCCATCTGTGGCGCATCGCCGGGCACTACGCCAACTACAGCGTGTTCGATGTCGACAGCGTTCAGGAACTGCATGACCTGCTGATGCAATTGCCCCTGTTCCCGTACATGGCCATCGAAATCGACGCGATGTGCCGGCATCCTTCTTCCATCCGTGACGATGACCGCTGAGCCCAGCCTGTTCAGCTCGCTACGCTAATAATTACAAGATGAGGAACCCTTCAAAATGAACGTCAAGATTTCCCACACTGCCGAAGTCCAGAAATTTCTCGAAGAAGCCAGCGGCCTGCTCAATGACGCTGGCAATCCACGGACCAAGGCGTTGGTCTACCGCATCCTGCGTGACTCGGTGAACATCATCGAAGACCTGGCCGTGACTCCGGAAGAGTTCTGGAAAGCCGTCAACTACCTCAACGTGTTGGGTGCGCGCCAGGAAGCCGGGCTGCTGGTGGCCGGTGTCGGCCTTGAGCACTACCTCGACTTGCTGATGGATGCCGAAGACGAACAGGCCGGCAAATCCGGCGGCACCCCGCGCACCATCGAAGGCCCGCTGTATGTTGCCGGTGCGCCGTTGTCCGAGGGCGAAGCGCGCCTCGACGATGGCGTCGATCCGGGCGTGACCCTGTTCATGCAAGGCCGCGTGTTCAACACCGCTGGCGAACCTTTGGCTGGCGCCGTCGTAGACGTCTGGCACGCCAATACCGGTGGCACCTACTCGTACTTCGATACCACGCAATCGGAGTTCAACCTGCGTCGGCGCATCGTCACCGATGCCGAAGGCCGCTATCGTTTCCGCAGCATCGTGCCGTCGGGTTATGGCTGCCCACCGGATGGTCCGACCCAGCAACTGCTCGATCAACTGGGCCGTCATGGCCAGCGCCCGGCGCACGTGCACTTCTTCATTTCCGCGCCGGATCATCGCCACCTGACCACCCAGATCAACCTCGACGGCGATCAATACCTGCACGACGATTTCGCCTACGCCACCCGCGACGAGCTGATCGCCAAAATCACCTTCAGTGACGATCAGCAGCGTGCGGCGGCCCATGGCGTGAGCGGTCGCTTTGCCGAAATCGACTTCGATTTCACCCTGCAGTCGTCTGCCCAGCCGCAAGAGCAACAACGCCACGAGCGGGTCCGTGCACTGGAAGACTGATCGCAAAACCCTGTAGGAGCGAGCCTGCTCGCGATGGTCGTTAACGATAACGCGTGTTTACTGGCTAAACGCGGTGTTCTCGAGACCATCGCGAGCAAGCTCGCTCCTACAGGTGTTTCGGTTCTAGAATGAAACGACGCAACTCATAACAACAATGAGAGTGACCCGATGATGCAAGCTCAACTGTTGAGTCAGCGCAGCAGAGTATTCGACCGTGCCGACCCTTACGCGGTGTCGGGCTATGTCAATCAGCACGTCGGTAACCACTGCATTCTCATGCCCCGTGCCGGCAGTCCGCTGGCCAGCCTTGATCATCGCAAGTTCGCCAGCCTCGACCTGTGCCGCATCAGCTACGGCGCCAGTGTGCGTGTGACGTCCGGTGCGCTGGACAGCATCTATCACCTGCAAGTGCTGCTGCGCGGCAATTGCCTGTGGCGCGGCCACGGCCAGGAGCATTACTTCGCCCCCGGCGAATTGCTGCTGATCAATCCCGACGATCCGGTGGACCTGACCTATTCCGCCGATTGCGAAAAATTCATCCTCAAAGTCCCGACCCGCTTGTTTGAATCGGTCTGCGATGAGCAGCGCTGGCGCTATCCGGAGCAGGGCGTGAGGTTTCTGGAAAACCGTTATCAGCTCAATGAGCTGGAAGGTTTCGTCAACCTGCTGGCAATGATCTGTCAGGAGGCCGAATCCACCGAGCAGATTCCCAGGGTGCAGGAGCATTACACGCAGATCATCGTCAGCAAGATGCTCAGCCTGATGAAAACCAATGTCTGCCGCCTCGAACCGGGCTCGCAGACGGCCACCTTCGAGGCGATTGCCGATTACATCGCCAATCACCTCAAGCAGGACATCGACAGCGAAGCACTGGCACGCCAGGCCCACATGAGCCTGCGTTCGCTGTACGGATTGTTCGAGCGCAATGCCGGCCTTACGCCGAAAAACTACCTGCGCCAGAAACGCCTGGAACGCATCAATGCCTGCCTGAGCGACCCGACCTGCAACGTGCGCAACATCACCGAAGTGGCCATGGACTACGGCTTCCTGCACCTGGGCCGGTTCTCCGACAGCTACCGCAAACAGTTCGGCGAGTTGCCGTCCGATACCCTCAAGCGTCGGCATTGAGTTCACCGCACAACCTGTGGACAGGGGCTTGCTGTGGCGAGGGGGCTTGCCCCCGTTCGGTTGCGCAGCAACCGTAATTCCGGACGAAGCAGTAATCCAGATAGAGTGCCGGGGCCGCTTCGCGGCCCAACGGGGGCAAGCCCCCTCGCCACAGATTTAGCGTTGCCCTCTCGAATTCGCCCTGCACAAAACGGATAAAGGTCTGCACCCCGCGGATACTCCGCCCCGTCGCCCCGTCCTAGCATGACCCCTGCCTGAACAATAACAATGGAGGCGGCGGCCATGACCCTGCGACCCGAATATTTGCATTCCCTGCTTGAAGACGATCCCGAGCAGGGCCTCTATCGCTGTAAGCGCGAGATGTTCACCGACCCCCGGTTGTTCGACCTGGAGATGGAACACATCTTCGAAGGCAACTGGCTCTATCTGGCCCACGAAAGCCAGATCCCCAACATCAACGATTTCTACACCACCACCATGGGGCGCCAGTCGATCTTCATCGCGCGCAACAAGGACGGTGTGCTCAACGCCTTCATCAACGCCTGCAGTCATCGCGGCGCGACCCTGTGCCGGCACAAGTCCGGCAACAAGAGCTCCTACACCTGTCCGTTCCACGGCTGGACCTTCAACAACTCCGGCAAGCTGCTGAAAGTCAAAGACCCGGCCAACGCCGGCTATCCTTCGAGCTTCAACTGCGAAGGCTCCCACGACCTGACCAAGGTGGCGCGTTTCGAGTCCTATCGCGGTTTCCTGTTCGGCAGCCTCAAGGCCGATGTATTGCCGCTGGTCGAGCACCTGGGCGAATCGGCGAAGATCATCGACATGATCGTCGACCAGTCCGCCGATGGCCTGGAAGTGCTGCGCGGTTCTTCGAGCTACATCTACGAAGGCAACTGGAAACTCACCGCCGAAAACGGTGCCGATGGCTACCACGTCAGCTCGGTTCACTGGAACTACGCGGCCACCCAGAACCAGCGCAAGCAGCGCGAGGCCGGTGACAGCAACCCGACCATGAGCGCCGGCAGCTGGGCCAAGCAGGGCGGCGGTTTCTATTCCTTCGACAAGGGCCACATGCTGCTCTGGACCCGTTGGGCCAACCCCGAGGACCGTCCGCTGTACGAGCGCCGCGATGAGCTGGCCCAAGACTTCGGCAAGGCCCGCGCCGACTGGATGATCGAGAACTCGCGCAATCTGTGTCTGTACCCGAACGTGTACCTGATGGACCAGTTCAGCTCGCAGATCCGCATCGCCCGGCCGATTTCGGTCAACCGCACGGAAATCACCATCTACTGCATCGCCCCGAAAGGCGAGAGCGACCACGCCCGGTCGAGCCGGATTCGCCAGTACGAGGATTTCTTCAACGTCAGCGGCATGGCCACGCCGGACGATCTGGAGGAATTCCGTTCCTGCCAGACCAGCTACCAGGGCAGCGTCACCACCTGGAACGACATGTCCCGGGGTGCCGAGCACTGGATCGAAGGTGCAGACGAAGCCGCCAAAGAGATCGACCTGCACCCGCTGCTCAGTGGCGTGCGCACCGAAGACGAAGGCCTGTTCGTGCTGCAACACAAGTACTGGCAGCAGACCATGCTCAAGGCCCTGGCGGCCGAGCAGTCGAAACTGATCGCCGTGGAGGACGTGCAATGAACGTTTCCTTTGATACCGTTCGCGATTTCCTCTACCGCGAAGCTCGTTACCTCGATGACCGGCAGTGGGACGAGTGGCTGGAGCTTTACGCCCCGGACGCGACGTTCTGGATGCCGTCCTGGGACGACAACGACGAATTGACCGAAGACCCGCAGCGGGAAATCTCGCTGATCTGGTACGGCAATCGCACCGGCCTTGAAGACCGCGTCTTCCGCATCAAGACCGAGCGTTCCAGCGCCAGCGTGCCGGACACCCGTACCTCCCACAACATCAGCAACATCGAGCTGCTCGAACAGGCCGACGGACTGTGCAAGGTGCGCTTCAACTGGCACACCCTGAGCTTTCGCTACAAGACCGTCGACAGCTATTTCGGCAGCAGTTTCTACACCCTCGACGTGCGTGGCGAAAACCCGCTCATCAAGGCCAAGAAAGTGATTCTGAAGAACGACTACGTTCGCCAGGTCATCGATGTTTACCACTTGTGAGGCGGCCGTCATGACCCATTCCATTGCGTTCAATTTTGAAGACGGCGTCACCCGGTTCATTGATGCCAATGTGGGCGAAACCGTGGCCGATGCCGCGTACCGCCAGGGCATCAACATCCCGCTGGACTGCCGCGACGGCGCCTGCGGCACTTGCAAGTGCTTCGCCGAAGCCGGGCAATACGATCTGGGCGAGGAGTACATCGAAGACGCCCTCAGCCCTGATGAGGCCGCACAGGGTTTTGTCCTGACCTGCCAGATGCGCGCCCTAAGCGATTGCGTGGTGCGGGTGCCGACGTCTTCAGAGGTCTGCCGCACCCGTCAGGCCAGCTACGACGCCACCATCAGCGCCGTACGCCAACTGTCCGACAGCACCATCGCGCTGTCGATCAAGGGCGAGGCCTTGAGCAAACTGGCGTTCCTGCCGGGGCAGTACGTGAACCTGGGGATTCCCGGCAGTGAGCAGACCCGCGCGTACTCGTTCAGCTCGTTGCAGCGCGACGGCGAGGTCAGTTTCCTGATCCGCAACGTGCCTGGCGGCTTGATGAGCAGCTTCCTCACCGGCATGGCCAAGGCCGGCGACAGTATGAGGCTGGCAGGCCCCTTGGGCAGTTTCTACCTGCGCGACATCCGTCGGCCGCTGTTGTTGCTGGCCGGTGGCACCGGGCTGGCGCCGTTCACCGCGATGCTGGAGAAAATCGCCGAGCAGGGCAGCGATCACCCGCTGCATCTGATCTATGGCGTGACCCACGATTTCGACCTGGTGGAACTCGACCGACTGGAAGCCTTTGCCGCGCGCATCCCCAACTTCACCTTCAGCGCCTGCGTCGCCAGCCCCGAGAGCCAGCACCCGCTCAAGGGCTATGTGACCCAGCACATCGAGCCAAAGCATCTGAACGATGGCGACGTCGACGTCTACCTGTGCGGCCCGCCGCCGATGGTCGAGGCGGTCAGTCAGTTCATCCGCGAACAGGGCATCGCACCTGCGAACTTCTACTTTGAGAAATTCGCCGCGAGCGCGGCTTGAGTCGACCCTGATTACCACGACCCAATGTAGGAGCGAGCCTGCTCGCGATGGACTAGAGAACTCCGCGTTTAGCCAGTAAATACGCGTTTTCGTTTACGACCATCGCGAGCAGGCTCGCTCCTACAGGATTGTGTTTCGACCGATGCATCGTCATTGACCGATGAGGTACACATGAACAGATTTCACGAAAAAGTCGCGCTGATCACCGGCGCAGCCCAAGGCATCGGCCAGCGGATGGCCGAGCGCATGGCCGCCGAAGGGGCGAAGCTGATCCTGGTGGATCGTTCCGACCTGGTGTTCGAAGTCCAGCAGCAACTGGCCTCGACCTGTCAGGTACTGGCCCTGACCGCCGACCTTGAGCAATACGAAGAATGCAGCCGGGTGATGCAAACCGCCGTCGAGCGCTTCGGTCGCCTCGACGTGTTGATCAACAACGTCGGCGGGACGATCTGGGCCAAGCCGTTCGAGCACTATGAAGCGTCGCAAATCGAGGCCGAGGTTCGCCGTTCGCTGTTCCCGACCTTGTGGTGTTGCCATGCCGCGCTGCCGTTCATGCTGGAGCAGGGCAGCGGAGCGATCGTCAACGTCTCTTCCATCGCCACCCGCAGTCTCAACCGCGTGCCCTACGGCGCGGCAAAAGGCGGGGTGAATGCCTTGACCGCCTGTCTGGCGTTCGAAACCGCCGGTCGTGGCGTGCGGGTCAATGCCACCGCGCCTGGTGGCACCGAAGCACCACCGCGACGCATACCCCGCAACGGTGCCGAGCAGAGCGAGCAGGAAAAACTCTGGTACCAGCAGATCGTCGACCAGACTCTCGACAGCAGTTTGATGAAACGCTACGGCACGCTGGATGAGCAGGCGGGGGCTATTCTGTTTCTGGCCAGCGACGATGCGTCCTATATCACCGGTATGGTCATGCCCGTGGGCGGCGGCGATCAGGGCTGACGCGAGCGACAGGCAACCCCATCCGCAATCAACGGAGTCATGGTGATGAGTGACAAACCCACGATCGTGCTGGTCCATGGTTTTTGGGGCGGCGCTGCCCACTGGAACAAGGTCATCGTCAAACTGCTTAGCCGCGGTGATACGCACATTCGTGCCGTCGAGTTGCCGTTGACGTCCCTGGCCGAGGATGCCGAGCGCACGCGCAAGATGGTCGCCCAGGTACCGGGGCCGGTACTGCTGGTGGGGCATTCCTATGGTGGTGCGGTGATTACCGAAGCCGGCGACCAGCCGAATGTGGTGGGCCTGGTGTACATCGCCGCCTTCGCACCAGACGCTGGTGAAAGCCCCGGTGGCATCACACAACGTAATCTGCCTGCAGCGGCGGCCAACCTGGCTCCCGACAGCGACGGTTACCTGTGGGTCAAGCCTGAGCTCTATCACGAAAGCTTCTGCCAGGATCTGCCGGCGACCGAAGGGTTGGTCATGGGGCTCACCCAGAAAGCGCCGCTGGCCAGTACCTTCGCTGACACCATTGGCACGGTGGCCTGGAAGAAAAAGCCATCGTGGTATCAGATTTCGACCGCAGACCGGATGATCGCGCCGCAAAACCAGCAATGGATGGCCGCGCGACTCAATGCCCGGGAGATTCTGACCTTGAACGCCAGCCATGCATCACTGGCGTCGATGCCCGCCGAAGTGGCGGCATTGATCGACAGGGCAGCGACGGCGTTGACCAAGAGCTAGGGCCAAAGTGCAGACGATTTCGGGAATTTCCATGGCGACGTCTGGTCGGTATTTTGGAGAAGGGTGGGTGTAAGGTAGGCAAGTCAACCTGAGATCACTGCCCGAGAGGAGGTGACTATGAGCGTTCCGATGTTGAACAAGATGCACATGAATGGTTATGACGTACTCAGCGTGAACAACGGCCCCTGGCGGGTATGCACCCAGGGTGATCGGCTTGGCTCGTTTGCCAGTCGGGAAGAAGCGCTGGCATTTGCCGCTTCGCTGCCCGGCTACAGGGCGCGTGCTGCCAGGCCTGCGGGCGGCGATCAAACAAAATGAAGCCCCCTGTAGGAGCGAGCTCGCTCGCGATGGTCGTGAACGATAACGCGTGTTGCCTGGTTAACCCCCGGCGCGCTTGAGCCCATCGCGAGCACGCTCGCTCCTACAAAATCCTCAAGGGCGCTAGTAACCGCCGCCTCCGCTGGGGCGAGAGGGTTCCCGGGCCTTTAGCTGCGTATGACTCCATTCCGCGCAGGTCATGAAGCTCTTGTGGTCGACCATGCCACGGCCATCGAAACTGACGTTGTATGGCTGCTGATGGTCGGCATGAGTCAGTTTGTAGTCAAAGCACGTACCGGGTTCGACGGTGCGATCACTGACTGCCAGGGGCTGGCCGCCAATTTGCCGAACTTGCTCCTGCGTCATGCCGGTATCGACTTTCGCAACCAGCGGCTGGTCCTGGTAGATCGAGTTGGTGCTGCAGCCTGCCAACGCGGTCAGTGCGACGACCAGCGTGAATAGAGGCCTGTTCATGGCAGCGCTCCCGCTATTTAGCCTTGTTGCGGCTAATGACCTTGGCTTTCACTTCCTCGGCATAGCCGGACAGTTTTTCTTCATCACCCTGAAACAAAGCACACAGTTTTTGAACGGCTTGCGCGTCGATTTCGTTCCCGAGCAGGCGCAGTTGCTGCTCGATGCGCAAAAGCTCCACTGCCGACCAGCGCAAATCTGACGCGAGCCCTTGTAGATCACGCCGAAGTTCCTGTTCCGATTCGTTAAGCCACATGATGACCTCCTGAATACTGCACTCCGGAATTTTAGACCCGTTTACCGCACCGGATGTTGTGTTCGTCTGAATCAGCGGGATTTCCTTTGGTCGGAAAATAGAAAGCGAACGTGAAAATACGCTGTTCTACTCAAGTGCCGGTTTTTTTCACGGGCAGGGTGATATCAAATTACCGCATGCAAGGAACTTACCGGCGAAAGCGATATCAATGACTGTCGCCCAAGCATTGGGATGGCTGTGCGGACAGCGGCGAGCTACATTTTCTTTTTCGAATTTAAGGAAGCAGCATGCGGATGTTGATGGGGGGAGTCGCGCTGGCATTGCTGGCCGGGTGTTCGTTGCCGGCGTCGCTGGTACCGGGCGAGCCGAATGTCAGCAAGCACAGCACGAAGACGCCGAAAGAGTATGCAGCGTGTGTACTGCCTGCCTGGCAAAATGAAGTCTCGAATACGACCCAGATTTCGATATCCAATGGATACCGGATCACCGCGCCCAGCGTGATCACGGCCGACGAAGTGCTGGATATCGTGAAATACAAGGATGGCAGCCAGATTTCGCTGTATCAGGGGCCGCCTTGGGCTAAGTCCGGCGACCTGCGCAAGGTTGTGCGTGACTGCTTGTAAACACGGGAGAGAGAAAGTCGGTCGCCGACCGCTTTTCGCCTGAGTCGAGAAAAACCGGATGCCTGGTGTGCATCCGGTTTTTTTTGTGTGAGTCAGTCTGAAAGGTTGGTCGTCTGGATGATTTGCTCGCTCGACAGGGCGGCACTTTTGCGTTCGCGACGCTCGTTCATCCAGCTTTCCACTTTGACGCCAAATTCCGGTGGAGCCTTGCGCCCGAATTTCCTGGCGATGTCCAGGATGGTTTGTTGGGCGAGGGCTTCTTCCATGCGTTTTTGCGCAACCATCATCGCGCCATGGACCGCGCACAGACCCTCCATTGTCCATTCCGGCGGGTCGCCGTCAAACACGGCGCAACGGCCACGAATCTCCCGGCAATCGAAGATCGACTTGCGGCCGTCGATGGCGTTGACGATATCCAGCAAAGTGATTTCGTCAGCGGGCCGGGCCAGCTTGAAGCCCCCGCGCATACCCTCGGTGGCGACCACCAGTTTGCCTTTGGCCAGTTTGGTGAAGATTTTCGCCAGATAGTCCAGGGGAACACCTTGCAGTTCGGCAAGGTCGCGCACGCTCGCCTCGCGCGAATCGCCGCCATTGCCTACGAGAAAAAGCAGGCAGTGGATGCCGTATTCGACACCCGCGCTGTAAAGAGACATACAAATCTCCGACATGATTAGTCGCCAATTCTAGCAGCCGAAAGCCAGCCAGGCAACGAATCGTCGCGCCAAGAATTTTCTTTTTCAGCTTGAAAAGTCCTTGTTATTCGCGTTCTTGAGGCTTTTCTGGCGAGGTGTCGGCACTTTCGATGGCTGCCATCGAAAAAAACGGGTTGCAGGATTTAACTTGGATCAATACAGTCGTAGTTGTTCGAGCGGCATCGGTCAGCAATTCTCGAAAAATACTGACCTCATGCCCGCTCCCTATGAGCGTGACTCACAACACTTGTTTATCCCCTGGAGTTAAAAATGAAACAGCACATTCTGGTGATCGGCGCAGGTTTCGGTGGCATGTGGACCGCATTGAGTGCCACGCGCCTGTTCGACATTCACGGCCACAACGATGTTGAAGTGACCGTGCTGGCGCCTCAGGCCGAACTGCGTGTGCGTCCGCGCTTCTACGAACCGAATGCCCATCAACTGGCCGCGCCGATTGGCGATCTGTTTGATGCTGTAGGGGTCAAGTTCATCAAGGGCGCGGCGCAGACCATCAACGTCGGGCAAAAACAGGTGGGCTATGTCGATGCCGCAGGTGCACAACAGGTCTGCAGCTACGACAAACTTGTTCTGGCCACCGGCAGTCGCCTGGCTTCGCCGAACACGCCGGGGGTGGCCGAACATGCCTTCGACGTCGATCAGATCGAGCAGGCCGTGCGCCTGGAGAACCACCTCAAGGCGCTGGCCAGCCAGCCCGAAAACAAGGCGCGCAACACGGTGGTGGTGGCCGGTGGCGGTTTCACCGGGATCGAAACGGCGACTGAAATGCCGACCCGCTTGCGGGCCATCCTCGGTGACCGTGCCGACATCAATGTGATCATCGTGGACCGCGGCGATAAAGTGGGCGGCTCGATGGGTGAGGAAATCGCTGAATCGATCGTCGAGGCCAGCGTGGCGACCGGTGTGAAATGGCACTTGAAGGCTTCGGTTGTGTCGGTCGATACCGACGGCGTCACCCTGTCCGACGGGGCGCGCATCGATGCAAAAACCGTGGTCTGGACCACCGGCGTTCGCGCCAGCTCCCTGACCGAGCAGATTCCCGCCGAACGTGATCACCTGGGGCGTCTGCATGTCGACGCACACTTGAAAGTCATCGGTCAGGAAGACATTTATGCCACCGGCGACGTGGCCTACGCGGCCAGCGACGAGATCGGCAACTACGCCTTGATGACCTGCCAGCACGCGATTGTCCTGGGGCGTCACGCCGGCAATAACGTGGCGGCGCAGATCCTCGGTGTCGACCCGACGCCGTACAGCCAGCCGAAGTACGTGACCTGCCTGGACCTCGGGGCCTGGGGCGCGGTGTACACCGAGGGTTGGGATCGTCAGGTCAAGCGGGTCAAGGAGGAGGCCAAGTCGCTGAAAACCCAGATCAATACCCAATGGATCTACCCGCCAGCGGCCGACCGCAACGCCGCCTGGGCTGCAGCTGATCCGCTGATTCCGATTGCCTGATACCGGTTATCTGAATAGAAAAATCCCGCCCCGGGTATCCGGAGCGGGATTTTTTTGATGCTTCATCCATTGCAATCACCGTGCGCATAGACATGCACTTCTAAAATGCGGAAGCGTCCTACGCGATTGCCAGAAATACCTGATGTTTATCCCGGTCAACCTCGTGAAAGCTTCCGCCCCCCAGGACTCGGGTGAAAGCACAGCCTTTCCTGCACGTCCCCCTCAGACCAGGAAGGACTGATTATGAGCAGCACCGTCTTCGGCCACAACCGCCACACACTCAAGATCGACAAACTCGACACCCACCTCGACGTCCTCACCTTCGAGGGCCATGAGTACCTCAGCCAACCCTACCTCTACCGCATCGAATTCACCGCCAGCGACCTCGACATCGGCGCGGAAAAATTCATCGGCCAATACGCCGAGTTCAGCCTGTACGACGCGCCGTCCAACGTACCCGTGTTCGACTGGGAAGTGCCCAGGCCGATAATGCCGCTGCGCACCCTGTACGGCCGCATCACTGCCTGCCAGCGCCTGTCCAGCTCAATCGACGAAGCCCGCTACGAAGTCACCCTGCAACCGCGCCTGGCCCTGCTCGATCGCGGCCAGCAAACGCGGATCTATCAGCACCAATCCGTACCGGACATCGTCAAAAGCATTCTGCGCGACCGCCATGGTCTGGACACCGGGCACTTTCGCTTCAACCTCAAGCGCGAGTACCCGCAGCGCGAGCAAGTCATGCAGTACCAGGAAAGCGACCTGGCTTTCATCAGCCGGATCCTCGCCGACGTCGGCATCTGGTACCGCTGCTTCCAGCACGAAGAGCTCGCCTTCGATGTCGTCGAGTTCTGTGACGACCAGCGCTGCTACCAGTTCGACGTCGAACTGCCGCTGCGCTCGCCCTCGGGCTTCAGCAACAGCGAGCAGGACAGCGTCTGGGCCCTGAGAACCCGCCACCGGGTGGTGGAGCAGCAGGTCAGCGTACGCGCCTATCACCCCGACGACAGCCGCGCCTACCTCGACGGCGAGGTAGACCAGACCCTCGGCGAGCCCACCACCCACGGCGTGGCCACGACCCGTGGCGTCGCCGACAACACTTACGGCGAGGCCTACCACTACGCCGAACCCTACCGCGTGCTCGGCAAGTCCCACCTGCGCGACGAAGACCTGCAAAGCGAAAGCGGCTTTTTCTACGCGCGCCTGCGCCACGAACGCTACCTCAACAACCAGACCCACCTCAGCGGCACCAGCAGCAGCGCCACCCTGGCCCCGGGTCAGGTCCTGACCATCAGCGGCGACGTACCCAAGGCCTTCACCCCCCGCGTGGTGATCAAAAAGACCACCATCCGCGCCGCCCGCGACCGCAGCCTGACCTGCGATTTCGAAGCCATGCCCTACGCCCTGCGCCTGTGCTTTCGCCCA
>NZ_MUJK01000017.1 GCF_002906155.1 Pseudomonas laurylsulfativorans | reverse complement strand
GTTTTCCGAGGTCGATGGCGGCAATAGCTACGTTGTTCATGGCAATGATCTCCGATGAGCCCTCTGTGAAAGCTTAGTGGGCGATCACAGGGGGCAGCGGGGGGGGGTAGCCATTTCATTAGTTGATCGTCTGTGCAATTATTTAAATTGCACACAATTCAATTGCTCGCTATTTTGTTGGCTCTGGCATTCACTCGGAACCTCGAACATGAGCGACAACCTGCTGAGCATCCCTTGCACCACAATCAAGGGTGAGCAAAAGACTCTGGCGGATTTCGCCGGCAAAGCCGTGCTGGTAGTCAACACGGCCAGCAAGTGTGGTTTCACTCCGCAGTACAAAGGCCTGGAAGAGCTGTGGCAGACCTACAAGGACCAGGGCCTGGTCGTGCTCGGTTTTCCCTGCAATCAGTTCGGCAAGCAAGAGCCGGGCAACGAAGGGGCGATCTCCGAATTCTGCGAGCTGAACTTCGGTGTCAGCTTCCCGCTGTTCAAAAAAATCGAAGTCAACGGTACCGGCGCCCATCCGTTGTTCGTGCAGTTGAAAAAGCGCGCACCGGGTGTACTGGGTTCCCAGGGCATCAAGTGGAACTTCACCAAGTTCCTGATCGGCAAGGACGGGCAACTGGTCAAGCGTTTCGCCCCGGCGACCAAACCGCAGGACCTGACCCGCGAGATCGAAGCCCTGCTCAAATGAACACCTTGTCAGTCGATTCCCTGAAGCTCGACAGCCAGCTGTGTTTCAAGCTGTACGCGGCTTCCCGGGCGGTGATTCGCGCCTACAAGCCAATGCTCGATCAATTGGGCCTGACGTACCCTCAGTACCTGGCGATGCTGGTGCTGTGGGAGTGGCAGGAAGCAGCTCCGGAACAACCGACCGTGAAGGCGTTGGGCGAGCGTCTGGCCCTGGATTCCGGCACGTTGACACCCTTGCTCAAGCGCCTCGAACAACTGCAACTGGTGCAGCGTCAGCGTTCGGTGCGCGATGAGCGTGAAGTGCATCTGAGCCTGTCGCCGGCCGGCATGGCCTTGCGCGATCAGGTCGGGCCAATCAAGGCGCGTCTGTTGTGCGACAGCGGGGTCGATCTGAATCGTCTCAACGATTTGCGTGACGGTCTCGATCACCTGTTGGGGCAGATCAAGGCGCTGTCGTAGCGGGAATCCACAAGTCCAGCAGGGCGGCCAGTTCTTCGCGCCGGAAGGGTTTGGCCAGGTAGTCGCTCATGCCCGCGGCACGACAGCGTTCGCGTTCCTCAGACATGGCGTTGGCCGTCAGGGCGACGATCGGCAGCTGGGGCCAGCGCCCGCTGCGGCGGATTTGCCGGCTGGCTTCGTAGCCGTCCATCACCGGCATGTTGCAGTCCATCAGCACCAGGTCGAAATCCCGTTGCTCGAGTTGATCCAGGGCCTCGCCACCATGGGCCGCGGTGGTCACCTCGCAGCCGAGTTTGCCAAGCATGCCCTTGGCCACCAACTGGTTGACCGGGTTGTCTTCCACCAGCAGCACGCGTCCGCGGCGTTGCGGGGATTGCGCGTCGGGCTGGGTATCGTTGATCGGATGGATTTGCGGTTGCAGGATCCGCCGCAAGGACTGATATAGCGTATTGCGGGCCAGGGGCCGGGCCTGTTGTTGCAGGGGAGCGAGGATGTTGGCCTCTTCGCCGGGCATGAAGTTGCCATAAGCGGTGATCAGCAGGATCGGCGCACTGAGGGTAGGGCGCAAATTGAACAGGCATTCAGGGCAGTCAGTGATGAGCACATCGGCTGCGAGGCCAAGCAGTGGGTCATCCATGGAGCGGCGTTCGTAGTCCAGCCCCCAGCCAGGCAACAGACTGTTCAGCAGTTCGCCCAGCCCGCTGCTGGCGGCCGTGATGGCGATGACTTTGCCCTTGAGCAAAACGACGGGCATTGCACGGGTGTGGCTGGGCAATGGCAAATCTGCGCAGAACTGGCTGCCAAAACCCGGCTCGGAGCTGATCGTCAGGCGCCCTTGCATGGCTTCGCAAAGATTGTAGGTCAGGGCCAGGCCCAACCCGGTACCGCCAAATTGGCGGGTAATACCGGCGCCGGCCTGGGTGAAAGGCTGGAAGATTTTGACCTGGGCATCCTGAGGGATGCCGATGCCGGTGTCGCAGACCTCGATTCTGACGCCGTTCCCGAAGGTCGACAGGCGCACGTCGACACGCCCGAAACGGGTGAACTTGAGGGCGTTGGACAGCAGATTGCTGACGATCTGCCGCACCCGGGTCGGATCGCCGAGCACCAGTGCCGGGAAGTGTGGATCGATCAGGCAGGTCAGTTCGACGCTGGGGGCGGCGTTCTGGGACAACAGGTTGGCGGTGTCCTCGATCAGCGAGCCGAGGTCGAAGGGGATGTGTTCGAGCTCGAGTTGACCTGCATCGAACTTCGACAAGTCGAGAATATCGTTGAGCAGTTCCACCAGCACTTTGCCCGAGTCATGGGCGATCGACAGTTGCTGCTGTTGTTCGGCATTTAACGGCCCGTCGAGGGACAGCGCGATCATCCCTAGCAAGCCATTGAGGGGCGTGCGGATTTCATGGCTCATGTTGGCCAGGAACGCCGAGCGGGCTTCGGCCATGTCGAGGGCGGTGCTGCGGGCAGCTTCGAGTTCTTCGTTGGATTGGCTCAGCCGGGCATTGATCGCCTTGAGTTCGGCGGTGCGGGCCGAGACGATGTTTTCCAGTTGGCCTAGGTACTCGGTCAGGCGGTTTTCCGCGTTGCGTCGCTGCTGGATTTCGGTGGCGATGTTTTTGAATTGCTGGTTGGCAACCTTGACCAGCACGCCGATCTCATCGTTGGCGTGCCCGGCGGGACACTCCAGCGACGTCGGTTCGGTACTGCTCGGGTCGCGGCCGCTGAGTTCACGGATGACCCGCACCAGGGGTTTGGTCAGCATCACATAGAACAGCGCCAGCAGGATGCCGGACAGCAGCAGGCTGCGGGCAAAGCCGTTGAGCAGGGTCACTTCGGCCCGGCGCAGGAAGCGGTTGCCGAAGGCGTAAGTGTCGACGTTCAGCCGCAGTGTTCCCAGGGACTCGTTGGGTAAATGATCCAGGTAAAGTCGGTCTTCGAACTGTCGATTGGCGCCGAACAGGAAGTCACTGAACAGTCGGTAGCCGTTTTGCATGCCGGGTCGTTTGACGTTGGCCAATACGGTGCCGTTGTTGTCAGTCAGTTTCACGCCGATGATTGCCGGCGAGCGCAGCAGGCCCTGGGTCAGTTCCTTGGCGAGTTCGGCGTCGATGTTGTAGGCGATTCGCGAGGCCGGGTTGTGGCTGATTTCCAGTAATGAAAGGATTTCACGATTGATGGAGGCGTCTTCACTGGCATAATCGATGCCTATTTGCAGCAGGCTGAGCAGCGTGCCCAAAATGAAACCGACCAGCACGGTAAGCCGGGCTTGCTTGAATGACAGCCGGTTGGTGAATTTGATATCCATGGGGGGGTGAACCACTTCCGTTTCCTTTCGCTGCTCAAGCATAGTCGATCATGCCTGCCTGCTGATGCTCTCGTGAGGCCTGTACTGCGGGGGCAGACACTTGTCTGACGCTGTGTTTTGTCGCTGTATCACCATCATTACTGTGAACGTGCCCGAGGAGAAGTCGTGGACTCCCGATTGAATGCTTTTCTTGAACGCGCCGATGCCGTTCTGGCCCGTATCGAGCCGTTGCTGCCGGCACCCCGGCCAGCCATCGACTGGACGCATTGCCTGGCCGCGCGCTGGCAGCGTGAGTCGCGCGGCGGTTATCTGATGCCGCTGGAGGTCAGCCTCGACATGCGCCTGTCGGACCTGATCGGCGTCGACCGGCAAGTCGAGCAGCTTGGGCGCAATACCCAACAGTTCCTTGATGGCATGCCCGCCAACCACGCCTTGCTCTGGGGTTCGCGCGGCACCGGCAAGTCGTCGCTGGTGCGCGCCTTGTTGGCCGAACACGCTCGAGCCGGTTTGCGTTTGATCGAGATTGAACGCGATCACCTGGCGGACCTGCCGCGAGTGGTCGAACAGATCGGCAAACTGCCCCAGCGTTTTGTGCTGTTTTGCGATGACCTCTCGTTCGAATCGGGCGAGGGCGATTACCGAGTGCTCAAGAGCGTCCTTGATGGCTCGCTGGAGCAGGCACCGGACAACGTTTTGCTGTACGCCACGTCCAACCGTCGCCACTTGGTGCCGGAAAAGGAAAGTGACAACGAAAACTGGAAACGGGTCGACGGCGAACTGCATCCCAGCGAGGCGGTGGAAGACAAGATCGCGTTGTCGGACCGCTTCGGTTTATGGCTGTCGTTCTATCCGTTTACCCAGGAACACTTCCTCAACGTCGTCGAGCACTGGATCGGCCAGTTGGCCGGTAAGGCCGGACTGGCGTGGCAGCGTAGCGAAGAACTGGACATTCTGGCGGTACGTTGGGCCACTGGCCGGGGCAATCGCAATGGACGTTGCGCTTATCAATTTGCCCGTTATTGGGTCGGGCTGAAACTGTTGGAGCACAAGGCATGATCGATTTACAAAAAAGCGGCCAGGGCCTTGAAGGCTACGGCATGCTGCATGCGCAACTGGAGTCCTTGCTGGCGGACGAGCGGGACTTCATCGCCAATGCCGCGCAGTTCTCGGCGTTTCTGTTCAATCAGCTCGATGACTTGAACTGGGCCGGTTTTTACCTCAACCGCAATGAAGAGCTGGTGCTGGGCCCGTTTCAGGGGCAGATCGCTTGCGTGCGGATTCCGTTCGGGCGTGGCGTCTGCGGAACAGCAGCCGCTACCTTGCAGACTCAGTTGGTCGAAGATGTGCACGCGTTTCCCGGTCACATTGCCTGCGACAGCGCATCGAACAGCGAATTGGTGGTGCCGCTAGTCAAGGATGGCCGGTTGATCGGCGTGCTCGATCTCGACAGTCCGAAGCTCGCGCGTTTTACTGCGCAGGACCAGGCCGGAATCGAACAGCTGGCGGCGATTTTCCTGCGCCTGACCGACTGCTGATCAAGACGCCAGGCCTGCCTTGGCCAGCAGGCCCGAGGCGTCCACCGCATCGATCTGCTCAGGGTCGAGGAAGCGCCTGGCGTACTGCAGATAGATCTGTGCCTTGATGAACAGGCCGAATAGCTCCGGGTCGATGTGGGCATCACGGCACATGAACGCCATGATGCCCAGCGCTTCGCTCAAGGTCTTGGCTTTTTTGTAGGGGCGGTCGGCGGCCGTCAACGCTTCGAAAATATCGGCTATCGCCATCATCCGTGCCGGCAGGCTCATTGCTTCCCGCTTCAAGCGTTTCGGGTAACCGCTGCCGTCCATTTTCTCGTGATGCCCGCCGGCTATTTCCGCGACGCTGCGCAAGTGCGCGGGGAACGGCAGATGGTTGAGCATCAGGATCGTCTGGACGATGTGGTTATTGATGACATAACGTTCCTCGCTCGTCAGGGTGCCCCGGACAATGCTCAGGTTGTACAGCTCACCCCGGTTGTATTTGTGGGGAGGAATGTCGAGTTTGAAGCCCAGGGGATTATCTGGCGGTATCACTTCGTTTTCGCTGCGTTCGAACAAGTGCTCGGGTTTGTCCGCCAGTAACGGTTCACTGACGGGCAGGGTGGGGGCGGGGGTTCGGGCCTGACGCCGGTTCTCTTCCCAGGACACGCCCAGCCGGTCATCCAGGGTTCGGGTCCAGGTGCGTTCAGCCATGCTGCGCAGTCGTTGCAGATCAGCGTCGGCCATGGCTTCGCCACCGAGATTGCAGCGGGCAACGAAGGTGAAATCATCATCCAGCCCGGCCAGGCTGGCATTGCGCAACTCTGCCAGCAGTTGCTCGTCACCGCCCTGGGCAATGGCCTGCCAGTAGCTGATCCAGACATCGCGCTTGAGTACTTCGAAGCGGGTACGGATTTCGTGGATGCGATCGGTGAGGGTTTCCAGTTTAGTGGCTTTGTCGACGACGTATTCCGGCGTGGTGACCTTGCCGCAATCGTGCAGCCAGGCGGCGATGTGCAGTGCCTCCCATTCATCATCGGTCGGCTGATAGGCGCTGAAGGCAGGCTCCTGGCTGGCCGCCGCCGCACGGGCGAGCATCAGGGTCAGTTCGGGCACGCGTTGGCAATGACCGCCGGTATAGGGGCTTTTGGCATCAATGGCGCCGGCCATCAGTTGAATGAAGGCATCCAGCAGCTGTTTTTGCCGGGCTTGCAGGCGTTGGCTTTCGATGCACACGGCAGCCGCGCCGGACACCGCCTGGAGAAACGCTATGCGGTCTGGCCGCAGTTTGTCCAGGTCGCTCTGCTCGCCGCTGTCGGCTAACAGCAGCACCAGCAGGCCCACGGTTTCGTTATGACGATTGTGCAGGCGGATTCCGATCAGATGGACCCGAGGACTTTTCAGCGCGAGCAAGACTTTCTGCAGATCACCCGCCTGCTCGAACCCCAGGTTGCTGACGACAGTGTCGACGTTTGCCAGTTGCTGTAACCATGGTGGGCTTTGCGGGTTCCTGAGCGAGTGTCCGCGAATGTCGAAGGATTGCAGGTTTTCGGCGGTGTTATCGATGACCAGTCCGTGGGGTTCCATTTGCTCGCCATCACCTTCACGCAGATAGATCAGGCCGGCCTGGGCCTGACCGATTTTCACGGTTTCAAACAACACCCGTTCCAGCAGCGGGGCGAAACGGGTTTCGGCGCTGAGGCTGTCAGTGATCTGGAAGAAGCTCGCCAGCGTGTCTTTCATTCGAGCCATCGACACACTCAGTTGGTCGACTTCGAGCACCGGAGAGCGACGGGAAAGCGGGAAATTGAAATCGAAACTGCGAATCGCATCGGCCTCCTGCACCAGGGCGCGCAAGGGTTTGACCAGGATTCTTGACGTTAGCCAACCCAGCGGAACGCATAACAGCAGTGTTGCCAGGGTAATGAGCGCGCCTTGCCAGCGCATCCGGTAAGCGTCGACGAGCAACTCGTCTTCGGGTACCAGCAGCGCCAGTTGCAGGCCTTGGGGGCCGCCTTCCTGCATGCTGCTGCGGGCCACGATCCACTGCCGGCCGTTGGCGTTCAGGCGACTGCCTTGAAGGGGACTGTTGAGCAACGCACCCAGGCTGGGGTTCAGGTCCGCCGCCTTGATCAGGCGGGATGTCTGGTCATCAATGATCAGCCTGTGGCTGTCGGGGTAGGCAATGGCATTGCCTTGGGCATTGAACAGCACGATTTCGGTATTGGGGGTCACGACGTGCTTGGCCAGGGTCGCGCTGAGTTCGGCCAGGGTCAGGTCGGCGGCCAGGATTGCCTTGTCGCCACTGCGGCGTGCCAGCGTCGTGCCAATGTTGTGGGTGGAAAAAAAGATATAGGGTTCGGTCGTGATCTGGTCTTTGTCGCTGCGGGCGCTGATGAACCAGGCACGGTTGCGTGGGTCGTACGTGTCGTTCAGGTTGTCCTGATGGCTGACAAGTGCCAGGTTGCGGTCGAAAAACAAAGACCGGGAGCGGGCCTGGCCGCTGCTGTTGTGTTCGATGCTCCATACTTGATAAACCGCGGTGTCCGGCGCCTTGACCAGGGCTTTGACCTCCGGGGTACGCAGCGGGCGGACCATGAAAAAGTCCCCATTGTCGTAGCCCAGGTACAGCGAAGCCAGATTGGGGTTGTCCTCGAGTGACTGGCTGAACGGTTCGAGCAGTGCCAGGCGTTGTTCCAGATCAGGGGACTGGCCTGCCGGATTGAGGGCCAGCAGGCTCAACAGATGACGAATGGGTTCATAGGTCGCTTGCAGGTCCAATCGGACATCCTGCTCAATGCGGTTGAAGAGTTTTTCACTGCTCGACAGTATGATTTGTGTGGTTTGTCGGTAGTTGAACAGCCCCAGCACTACCCCGGTCAGCAACAACAGAAAGGTGAACATCACACTGATATGGACATGCAGTGGAAACCGGCGTGGATCGGTGCGCAGTGGGTTAGGCATTGCGGGTTTCTCCATGATGGTCACACACTGCCGAGGGTCCAAGCATAGTTAAGGCTCTGTCACTTTGCCTTCGTCGGAATGTTCAATCTGACGTAGTAACGCGTCCTCCAGCTCAAGCATGGCGTACTCCATGGATTTGCAGCATCCAGCCACTTTTTCGCGATCGAAATCCTCATGGCAGGCTGCTTCGAGTGCCTCGCAGCGGTCGATCAAGCGGGAGGCTTGCACTATCCGGGCTGCGCCTTTGATTTTGTGGGCAATGTCCTGCAGTGCCTGCTTATCCCCGGAACTGGATAGCGGCAACAGCGTTTGCAGATCCTGGCGGTTGCTGCTCACCAACTCATTGAGTAAGCGCCTGTTCAACATCGGGTTGTCCCCGGTCAGCAGTTTCAACCCGCGGAGGCTGAACGCCGGGGTTGCATGGGTGGGTTCAATGCTTTCTACCCATCGACTCAAGGCACCGAGGCTGAGGGGTTTGAACAGGCAGTCGTCCATTCCGGCTTGCTTGCAACGTTGAACCTCTTCCGGTTGGGCGTTGGCGGTAAAGCCGACAACGGTACAGGGAGGACGATGGTTTTGTTGTTCATGCTGCCGAATGGCGCGGGCCAGCTCGTAACCGTTCATGACCGGCATGTTGCAATCGGCAATCACCAGATCAAACGGTTGCTCTTTCCATGCCTCCAGTCCCTCCTGGCCATCGGCCGCGACGGTAAAACGATGTCCAAGAAACTCCAGTTGCTGGCACGTGAGCAAACGATTGGCCGAGTGATCGTCGACTACCAGAACATTCAATGGGGTTGTGGCGACGACGATTTGCGTTTCGGCCACCTGGGCAGACTGTTGCAGCGGTAACGTTTCCAGCAGCAGCAACACCTCCACTTGAGTGCCGCCCCCCGGTTCGCTGCGCAATTGCAGGCTGCCACCCATCATCTCGCAGAGATTGCGGCTGATCACCAGCCCCAGGCCTGCGCCCCCCATGGCCGATTGCATGGTGTTGTCGGCCTGGGCGAAGGGTTCGAACAGGCGCTGTTGATCCTGTTCGCTGATCCCGATACCACTGTCGTGAACCTGCACGCGCATCTGCACGTGATCGGATTGGGTTGCCGGCTGCAGGTCGACAATGACCCGGACCTGGCCTTGCTCGGTAAATTTGATGGCATTGCTGATCAGGTTGGACAGCACTTGTTTGAAGCGCAAAGGGTCCAACAACACATCGAAGGGCGGGTTGGCCGATGAAAACTCCAGCACCAGCTCGAGTTCCTTCTGTCGGGCCAGGCCATCGAAGATCCGCACGACCGAGGCCACAAGTTCATCCGGATTAACGCGCTCCGGGCTCAGGCTCAAGCGCCCGGATTCGATTCTGGCAATGTCGAGGATGTCGCCAATCAGCTCCAGCAGACCTTTCGCCGAGTTATACGCGACATCGATGGCCTGACGCTCCGCATGCTGATGATCAAGACGCTTGAGTGTCAGTTCAAGCATGCCAATGATTGCATTCATCGGTGTGCGGATCTCATGGCTCATTGTGGCCAGAAACGTGCTTTTGGCCCGGTTGGCGTTATCGGCGCGTTCTTTCGCGCAGCGCAGATCATCGAGCAGTTGCCGCCGTTCGCTGATGTCGATCCAGCCACCGATAATGCCTTGCACTTTTGCGCTGGAATCCCGATAGGGAAGAATCCAGTGATAGATCGTCAGCCGCCGGTCACCAATGTGCAGCTCGCGATCGACGATCAACGGTCTGCCCTCGGCCACCACACGCTGGTAGTCAGCCTGATACTCCCGGGCTTCGAACACATTGCTCATCGATCCCTGCATCACGCTTTTGCCGATGACTTCTTCACGCCTGGCGCAGAACGCTTGCAGGTAACTGTCATTGCAGCTTTGCAGAAGTCCCTGGCGATCACGTACGTAGATCGGATGGGGCGTGCCATTGACCAGTGATCGCATGAACTCGAACTGATCGTTCAACGCACGCTCGGCAGCCTTGCGTTGCTTGATCTGGCGTCGCATATAGTCGTTCCACGCAACGGAAATGAGCAACAGCACGCCAGCACCGACGACGATTTGGTAGAACAGTCTTTGATAGTTGCGCCAAGTGCTTTGCGACGATGCCGAATAGCCGCGCCAGCGACTGTTGATGATGCCCAGTTCCTCCGGCGAGATACTCAGAAGCGCCTTGTCGAGTATCGCGTTCAACTCCTTGGCACTCCGGGCGGTGGCAAGGGAAAACGCCGCCTGCTCGGTACCGATGGTGGTGCTGATTTGCAATGTGTGCTCGAAGAGACTCGATGAAATGAAGTAGTTGGCAATGATCAGTGAGTTCACCGCACCGTCGGCCTGGCCTTCGGCGAGCATCTCTACGGCGCTGAAGGTGTCCGGGGTTTCGATCAATTTGATACGGGGAAATTCTCTGTGCAGGTAATCCATGAGTGGATTGCCGCGGGCAATCGCCAGACGCTTGCCCTGCAACTGCTCGAGGTTGGTCGGGCTGTCGGCGGCTTTACGGGTCAGCAGGACGTAGGAATTTTCCAGAAAGGGGCGGGTAAAATTCAGTTGGGTTTGACGTTGGGCGCTGGGGAGCAACGCAGCGATCACATCGGCCTGTTTGTCCTTGATCTGTTTGATCATATCGTCATCGTTTCGACTGCGCTGAATGTCAAAGCGCAAGCCGGTGCGCAGCCTGATCAGCTCAAGCAAATCGGCGCTGACCCCGCGAAAGTTGCCATTGCTATCGAAAAACGTCAGTGGCGCAAAGGCTTCGTTGACGACGACGCGCACTATCGGGTGGTGTGCCAGCCAGCGTTCTTCCCGGTCAGTGAGTTGCAACTTTTGATCGGTCAGCAGAATGTCGCTGCCGGCGCTCCAGCGTTTGGCGATGTTTTCTCGTTCACTGGAGGGGATGGCCCTGATCATCGCGTTGATGATGCCGAGCAGTTCGGGGTTGTTCCTGTTAACGGCGAAGCTGAAACCATGGGCTTCATGTTTGCCGAAGTTGGCCATGCGGATGTTGTTCAAGTACCCCTTGTTGATCATGTAGTGAGTTGAAATAGTGTCACCGAGAAACACGTCCGCCTGATCGAAAGCAACGGCGTTGATCGCATTCTGGTAGGACGGATAGGACGTGATGATCGCCTTCGGGTACAACGCCCTGACTTCCGTCAGCGGCAAGTAGTGATACACCATGCTCAGGCGCAATCCGGCCAGGGCATCGGCGAGGGATCTGGTTTCTCCTTCGCGGGTCACCAATACGGGTTGGTCGACGGCATAGGGTATGGACAGGGCAATGTCGGTATTGTCCGCCTCGAATCCATTGGCGGTGCCAAGCAGATCGACATCGCCATTCTGCAGCGCGGCGATCGCGGCCCCTCGGGAGTCAAAACGCCGAACCTTGACGGGCAATCCGGTCGCGTCTCCCAGCAGACCCGCATAGTCGGCGGTAAACCCTTCATAGTCCTGACCGCTGGTGGTCAGGTCGAAAGGGGGGTAGTCCGGGGCCGACGTACCGAGCGTCAGCTGATTTTTGTGTTTTATCCATTGTCGCTGGGATTCATCCAGTCGAATCTCCAGCGTCCCGGCCTTCGAACGGCTGAGCAGCGTGTAGTGTTCATTGCCCGGTGCCCCGAACAACGAGGTGCTCACGCATAGACCTGCGGTCACTTGTATCAGATAGACCTTCAAACGGCTGGGCATCCAGGTTCTCACACGAGTGCGTTACGTTTTGCCATCTCAATGAGTTCAACCAGGGATTTGGCTTTGAGTTTCTGCATGAGACGCTTTTTGTAGGTGCTTACGGTCTTGTTGCTCAGAAACATGCCCTTGGCGATTTCCTTGTTGGTGCGGCCTTGGGCAAAAAGTTGCAAGACCATTAACTCCCGGTCGTTTACGGATTTGAACAGTTCGAGTTCGATGCAGCGTGTTTCATCTCCCCGAACTGGGTTCAGGGCCTCGCTCGGGAAATAGTTGTAACCTGCAAATACCGCTTTTATGGCGCTGACCAGTTCACTGATGTCCTCTTGTTTGCAGACATAACCCGATGCACCGGATTGCATGCAACGAATGCCGAAAAGTGTCGGGCACTGTGCTGTTAGTACCAGCGTTTTAAGAGGGGTGCTCATTGCGTTGAATCGGGACAGTACTTCCAGGCCATCAAGTTTTGGAATGCTGATGTCGAGAATGACCAGGTCCGGCATGCATTCGCGAACCATCTGCATGGCGTCGACCCCATTATCAGTTTCGCCGACGACTTTGTAACCTTCATGTTCCAGTAACATTCGAACGGCAAGGCGGATAACCGGGTGGTCGTCGACAATAAAAACGGAGTTCATAATCAAATCCCATGCGAGCTCAAATAAAGCGCGCACCTTAGCTCAGATACTTGAAGAGACGCATGAACTGACCGAGCTGTAGCAGCAATATAGGAAAAATCCTACAGATTAAAAAGAATAGGACTACGTATTAGTTGGGCTTCCTATTAGGAAGGCTAAAAAATCCGGTGGTCGGATGTACTTTGGTAGGGAGTTGTTTATAAGTTTTTCATTGTTTTTTTTGTTGTTTTTATATGTGTCTTTTTCCTATGTTGGAGCTGGGGTCAATAAGTCTCTGAATTCAGATTGTTTCAACGGTTTTATCAAGTAACCCAATAATGGCAGACCATGTTCAGTGGCCATTTTTACAAGTTCATCCAATTCAGACATCGTCAGGCTGCTCAAAATGATCGCCTGTCTGATCAGCCCTCGCTGGCTGGCGAACCGGACCAGATCGAGTCCTGTCAGATCGGGCAGGCATTGATCGCATAAAAGAATGTCGAACGGCCGGTCGGCCCCGAGCATTTGCCGCATGGCGCCTTTGGCGCTGTCGGTGGTCGTCAGTCGGGTGAAGCCATAACTTTCCAGCAGACATTGAGTGGCTATCAGTTGGAAGGGGTGGTCCTCCACCACGAGGATGCGTAGATCGTCTTCGGCCATAAGGGGGCACTTCATCTGTCGAACAGAAGGGAGGGCGATTGTTTCGCGAGAGTGTCGGACAAGCGATCAGTTTGCTCGCCATGTGCTGTAGGGCGATTCGACGAAACTTGAGCGCTGTTGGATGTTGAAGGGGGGATCAGCCAAAACGAATGCCGTAATGGCTGACCAGTCGATACTCTTCAGTGGCTGGCGCGTCCGGTCATTTCCAGGGCCATGTCGCTCGCATAGCTGTCGGTCATTCCGGCGATGAAATCAATCATGCGTAAAAACGAAGTGTGCAACGGGCCTTGAGGATCCGGTGCATTGTTGCCCAACAGGTCAAGGATGCGGCGGCTTTTGAACGACGGTGTACGTCCGTTGTGTTGCTCCAGCGCTGCGCCACAAAAGGCGTTAAGCAGGATTTCCAGCGTGGTGTAGGCGCCGATCTCGTGCAGGGTCTTGCGCTTGTCCTGGAAGATTTTCTTGCGGGCCATGTCCTTGGCGTTCAGCACGCAACGCTTGGCGGGTCCGTGCATGTGCTCCACCAGATCGCCGGGCAAGCTACCGGCCAACAGTGCGTCCTGTTGCTCGACGAAGGCGCGGGCCGCGGCATTGGTCAAGTGCTCGATAGCTTTACCGCGCAGGATCGCCAGTTTGCGTCGGCGTGAATCGCCGGGACCGAGCTGGCGATAGGTCTCCGGCAAGTCATCGCCTACCAGGTCCAGTAGCAGAGACTCGACTTCAGTGTATTCCAGCAACTCCATTTCCAGGCCGTCTTCCAGGTCGATCAGCGCATAGCAGATGTCGTCGGCGGCCTCCATCAGATAGACCAGCGGATGCCGCGCCCAGCGTTGCTCCTCCAGTTGTGGCAGGCCGAGTTTTTGGGCGATCTGCTCCAGTAGCGCAAGCTCGCTCTGATAGCAGCCGAACTTGTGTTTCTTGTAGCCCAGCGAGTCGGCATGCCTGGCCGTCCATGGATACTTCAGGTACGTGCCCAGCGTTGCATAGGTCAGTCGGGTACCACCGTCGAACTGGTGATACTCCAGTTGTGTGAGTACCCGAAAGCCCTGGGCATTGCCTTCGAAGTTCAGGAAGTCATTGCGCTCGGCTTCACTCATTGCATCCAGCCAGCCACGGCCGGCGGCTTGCTGGAACCAGTGACGGATCGCGTCTTCACCGGAGTGGCCGAAAGGCGGGTTGCCGATGTCGTGTGCCAGGCAGGCCGATTGCACCACCATCCCCAGGTCGCTGGGTTCGCACCAGTCGGGCAGGGCGTTGCGGATGGTTTCGCCGACCCGCATGCCCAGTGAACGGCCCACGCAACTGACTTCCAGCGAGTGGGTCAGGCGCGTATGAATGTGATCATTGCTGGACACCGGATGGACTTGGGTCTTGCGCCCGAGGCGGCGGAAAGCCCCCGAGAAAATGATGCGGTCGTGGTCTTTGTGAAAAGGGCTGCGGCCGAGTTCTTCAGGGCTGTGCAGAGGCTTTCCGAGGCGTTCGCGGGTAAGCAGGGTGTGCCAATCCAAGGCGGGGACTCTCCGTCAGGTGACTGATGGCCTAGCTTCCCGTTTCGCGCCATGACCTGCAAGCGGAACTACAATCCGGCCGCGTCGATATCGATGAGCAGCAGGCGTTCACCATTGTCGAAAAACTGCCCGGCGGTCAGGCAATACTGGTTGCTCGTGGCGTCGCGATAGGTGTTGGACAGGGTCAGGCGGCGCTCTTCCCAGCCTTGCGCCAGCAGGTGATAAAAGTAGGGGCGCCAGGACCAGTTGTGGCCCAGATAGCGAGTGTCGGCTTCCCAGCGGTTATTGCGCCATTCAAGGTTAGGGGTCAGTTGCGTGCCGTGTCGGTCGCACTGATAAAAGCGCAGCAGCCATGGGAAGGCGTTGAGCTGTGGCAGGGCATTGAGCGGTGCACGTGCCTCGGCCCAGGCTTGCAGGATGGTCATCAGTTCGCTGAGTTGTTGGCGCATGATCATCAAGCGGCCACGCTCGGACAGTTTCTGTTGAACATAACGCTGACGCAGTTGTGCGAATCGTTCGACAAAGGCGTCTGTGGCAAAGAACGCTTCCTGCGCCCGGGCGAACAGAAAGCCTTGTACGTAGCGTGAACCGCATTCCAGGGCAAAACTCAGCTGAGCTTCGGTTTCCACGCCTTCGGCAATGATCCAGCAGCCGGTTTTTTCCGCCATTTGGGCCAGCGCCTTGACCACGTCGCTGCTTGGGCCACCCAACGCCGCGGCCTGGAACAGACGCATGTCGAGCTTGAGAATGTCCGGCTGCAGGGCCAATACGCGATCGAGTTGCGAGTAACCGGCGCCGAAATCATCGATGGCTATCCGCGCACCAGCTTGTCGGTAACGTGCCACCACTTGTGCCAGGCGCTGGGTATCACCACCCAGCTCGGTGATTTCGAAAACGATGCGCCGCGGATCGACACCTTGCCGACTCAATTGCTTGAGGCTCGGCAGCGGTTGCTCCGCACGCAAGCGACTGATCCAGCGTGGGGAGATGTTCAGGCTGAGAAACCAGTCGGATGGCACTTCATGCAGGCGACTCAGGGCATCCTCGCGTACTTGTCGATCCAGGCGACGAAGGGCGGCAGCGTTGGTGCGCGGGTCGGCAAACAGTGGTCCCACCGAGGCCAGTCGACCATCGGCCTGGCGCAAACGGCCCAGCGCCTCGACGCCGGCGATACGGCCGGTGGCGGTATCGATGAACGGCTGAAAACAGGCGAGCGGTTGCCCGTCGATCACGAGGCCTCCTTGGTGGGTCTTGATTTTGGATGGTGCCTGTAGACCGGGTAGGCGCACAGGATTGCGCCCCTCGATAGAGAGGCGCATCCGGTCGACGCTGCAAGAATGCAGCCAGAAAGAAACTGTTCAGTCTTTGCGTGAAGAGCCTTGCATGATCAGTTTGATCAGCGGCCCCAGTGTGGTGCCAAGGCGGATCAACCGGGTCAGGCTGCTGAGGCCGCCACCGTTTTTTGCCCCCTTGCCGGTCAGAAAGCCCAGCAAGGTGACGGCAGCCACGCCCCAGAGTGGTGCGTGTTTGATGCCGAAACCGTCCTGCAGGTTTTGCGTCATTCCACGTACGCGTTGCAAAGGTTGCAGCAGTTGCGCGGATTCGTGACGGATTTCCTGACGATGCATTTCCATGCGCAGGCGGATCAGGGCCTTGCGCATTTCCGTGCGCGAGCTGTTGTTTGGCAGTTCAGGCAGGCTCATGGCAGCAGGCGCTCCCGATCGTTGGCCAGCTCTTCCAGCGTGCCGTGGAAGGGCGAGGACTCATCGAAAATCGCCGCTCTCAAGCGCATTCCACAGAAGATGGCGGCGAGGGTGTAGAACACGCAGAGCCCGATGATGGCGGTCAGGCGATAGGTGTCCCAGAACACGATAAGCACGAGTGTCGACAGCCCTACCAACAGCAATAACGCAAACACCAGCGCCAGGCCGGCAAACAGCAAGAGGCTGACGGTACGGGCTTTCTGTTCCTGCAACTCGATGCCGAACAATTCGACATGGCTGTGCAGCAACCCAAGGAAGGCAGCGCCCAGGCGCCGCGATGAGGAGCTGGCTCCCGCTACAGACGGGCCGGATTCACCGATCGACATATCAGCGCCGGCTGGCCAGCAGGCCGATCAGGAAACCCACGCCGGCCGCAATTCCGACGGACTGCCAGGGGTTGGCCTGTACATAGTCTTCGGTAGCGGTGACAGCGGCCTTGCCGTGTTCGCGCAGGGAGTCTTCGGTCAGTTTCAGGGTTTCACGGGCACGCAAGAGACTGTCGTGGATCTGCTCGCGCAACTCGTCGGCCTGGTCACCGGCCAGGGTCGCGGTGTGCTCCAGCAATCGTTCGGTGTCACTGACCAGTGTCTGAAAGTCGTTCATCAGGATTTCTTGAGCAGTCTTTGCCTGGATGCGGGCCATGGTGGATCTCCATAAGTGGCTTTCTGATGCGTTCGAGTATGAGCCTTCGGCGAAGGTTCAGTACAAATGACTGGTACAACTTTTGCTGTGTCGTGGTGCGCCGGTCCGCACCATTGCGCTATAGCCGGGCATGATTTCAGTAAAACCGTAGAACCAACAATCAAAAACTCGCGTAAACGTCCCGGGCGCGTTTTTCCTGGACGGTGTCCGTGCGCCAAAGCGGTTCAACAAGATCAGTGCGCTGATACTTCGAGGCCGCAACTTGGTGCATGGATGGAAATAGCGAACTGCTTTGGTGCTTTTTTCTGCCATAAGGTCTGCCCATCCCATGGAAAACCTGCAAAGCGCTGTGGACACCCTGGTCCATAGCTCCAACACGCTGTTCATTCTGATCGGTGCGGTCATGGTTTTGGCCATGCACGCCGGTTTTGCCTTTCTCGAAGTCGGCACCGTACGACAGAAAAACCAAGTCAATGCGTTGTCGAAAATCCTCAGCGACTTCGCAGTTTCGACACTGGCCTACTTCTTTATAGGCTATTGGATTTCCTATGGCGTGACGTTCATGCAGCCAGCGGCCGTGCTCAATGCCGACCATGGCTATGGACTGGTGAAGTTTTTCTTCCTGCTGACCTTTGCCGCGGCGATCCCGGCGATCATTTCCGGAGGGATCGCCGAGCGCGCCCGGTTTGTCCCGCAGCTGTGCGCAACCGCGTTGATTGTCGCGTTCATCTATCCATTCTTCGAAGGCATGGTCTGGAATGGCAACCTGGGTTTGCAAGCCTGGTTGCTCGAGCGCTTTGGCGCCGGTTTCCATGATTTCGCAGGCTCAGTGGTGGTGCATGCGATGGGCGGTTGGCTGGCACTGGCGGCTGTGCTGTTGCTCGGGCCACGTAACGGCCGTTATCGCGACGGTCGGCTGGTCGCGTTCGCACCATCGAGCATCCCGTTTCTGGCATTGGGCTCGTGGATCCTGATCGTCGGCTGGTTCGGCTTCAACGTCATGAGCGCGCAAACCCTGCAAGGTGTCAGTGGACTGGTGGCGGTGAACTCGCTGATGGCCATGGTTGGCGGTACGGTGGCGGCGCTGATTGTCGGGCGCAACGACCCTGGCTTTCTGCACAACGGCCCGCTGGCCGGGCTCGTGGCAATCTGTGCCGGGTCCGACCTGATGCATCCTGTGGGCGCGCTGGTCACCGGTGCCATCGCGGGGGCACTGTTTGTCTGGTGCTTTACCGCGGCCCAGGGTAAATGGCACATCGACGATGTTTTGGGTGTGTGGCCGTTGCATGGCTTGTGCGGCGCATGGGGCGGCATTGCCTGCGGCATCTTCGGCCAGAGTGCCTTGGGCGGTCTGGGTGGGGTCAGTCTGATCAGCCAGTTGATCGGCACAGCACTGGGCGTGATAGTGGCACTGACCGGCGGTTTTGCGGTGTATGGCGTGATCAAGGCGCTGCATGGATTACGCCTGAGCCAGGAAGAGGAGTACTACGGCGCGGACTTGTCGATTCACAAGATCGGCGCCGTGAGCCAGGACTGACTCAGGTCTCTTTATCGTCGGTGGAATCAGGGCAAGGGGCTCAATGGCTCGACGGTTTTTCGGGGCGGGCCTAGAATGGTCACTTCATTTTTTGGTTGAGCACTCATGCCTCCCGAATGTCAGCTGTTCGGCACCCTTGGATGCCATCTCTGTGAAGTAGCCGAAGCCATGCTGATGGAGTTTGTCGAGCGCGGCCTGCTGGTGGAACTGGTGGATATCGCTGACGATGAAGCGTGGTTCGCCGCTTACAGCCTGCGCATTCCGGTGTTGCGGCGGGTCGACACTGGCGCTGAACTGGGCTGGCCGTTCAGTGCTGATGAGGTAGTGACGTTCCTGAGTTAAGCGGTTTTTGCACTGGCGGGATGTCCCGCCTGTCGACCTTTGCGATTGATCCCCTTGGCTTAATCGGTGCTGATCGGATACTGTATGCGCATACAGTTATTCGCCGTGCCTGCCTTGCCGTTCCTGATTGTCGGGAGTGAGCAGGCGAGCCCGGGCGTGAGAGGGATGAATCGTGGTCAATGTCGAACAGTTGAAGAACAGCGTGAACCGGATGTCCGCAGACGTCGTGCGCGAGGCTGTCCTGGAGTTGCGTCTGGATGGTCTGGTGACCGAGGGGAAAACGCCCTTCAACAAAACGCATTTCAATACCTGTTTCGCAGAAATCGAAGCCTTGTTCCAACGCGCCGGTTATCACCGGCAACTCGATGTCGTGGGTTATCAGGGATTGTTGTACGCCCTGTATGACCCCGCTCGCTGGGAAGCGGTCGATGTACTGCGCTGGCTCAAGGAGTACACCGAAGCCGCGGCGCGCGCACAGATCCCGGCTTGAGGAATCTTAGGGGGCGTTCTCAATTAGTTTTCACACCGCGGGAAAACTAATTGAGAACGCCCCCCTAGGTTCATTTCCCATGCTGTTGGATAATGCCGCCCTGCACTGAGGGTTAGATTTTCGTATGTCCACTTCTTCTTTTTCCGCGGCACACAGCCAGGCCAGTACGCTCTACTTGCCACCTGGCCCGTGGCACACCGTTGTCGATTGCCTGTGTGAGCATTTCAGCGCCATCGGTCGTGAACAATGGCTGGACAGAATCGCTCGTGGCCGGGTCCTCGATGGGCAGGGCATGCCGATCGCCCTCGATCTGGCCTACAAGGAAGGTTTGCGGATTCATTATTTTCGCGAAGTGCCGGATGAAAAGCCGATCCCGGTGATCGAGTCGATTCTGTACGCGGACGAGCATCTGGTGGTGGCCGACAAACCACACTTTCTACCCGTGACGCCCGCTGGCGAATACGTCGAACAGACGCTGCTCAGGCGCTTGATCCGGCGCCTGGACAATCCGCATCTGGTGCCATTGCATCGCATAGACCGGCACACCGCGGGGCTGGTGCTGTTTTCTGCCAATCCGCAGAGTCGTTCGGCTTATCAGTCGTTGTTTCCAACCCGGCAGATCGAAAAGCGCTACGAGGCCATTGCAGCGGCGTTGCCTGATGTTGTTTTCCCGCGGGTTCATAAGAGCCGACTGGTCGATGGCGAACCGTTCTTCCGCATGCAGGAGGGGCCTGGTGCCAGCAACACCGAGACTGCGGTCGAAGTCAGGGAGAAGCTGGGGGATCTCTGGCGTTATGGTCTTTACCCGGTGACGGGCAAGAAACACCAGTTGCGGGTACATATGGCAGCGCTGGGAGCCGCTATCTGCAACGACCCGTTTTACCCCGAGGTGCTCAAGGATGCGCAGGATGACTACGCCAATCCTTTGAAACTGCTGGCGCAAGGTCTGAAATTTATTGATCCGGTCACGGGCCAAGAGCGAGTGTTCGAGAGTGAAATCACCCTGCAATGGTGATCGTGAAGCGACCCTGAAGCGCTGTTCTCCAGGCATGAAAAAGCCCGAATCAAGCGGGCTTTTTCGTATCCGGCTGCGCCAGGGTTACAGCTCTTTGACGGTACGAACCTGGTCTTTGTTGATGCGGGTCTGTTTACCGTCGAGCTGTTCGAATTCGTAGAAACCGGAGTCCTTGTCGAACTGCGGTGTGTCGACGGCCTGGATTTCGCGACCGTCATTCAAGGTGATCACCGTAGGCGATGCGCAACCGGCGAGGGTGGCGAGGCCAAGTGCGAGCATGAAAGTGGCGAGGGTCCGTTGAGTCATGAGTGTGTGTCTCCGAATAAGAAATCTTTGGTTACTGAACTTGAGACGTGCACCACCCGCGCAAGTTCCTGATCAATGTCAGTCTGACACAGAGTCATGACCGCTTAACAGTTCCGGCGTGTTGAGGTTGGCCAGCCGAGGATCATTGTCGGGGCATTGCAGCGCGGTCGCACCGAGCTTGCGCATCAACCGGCCAGGGCTGCGCTCACCTTCGTTCCAGGCATCTTCAAATGCTGCCCTGTGCAGCACGGGAATCACGCACAACAAGGGTTCCCAGTGGTTGTCATGCCGGACCATCAGCGGCTTGTCCGGATGCAGGTTGGCGGCCTCGCGCATGTTGCCGATCAGCACCGCATCAATGCCCGGAACGTCACAGGGCATGACCAGCAGATGGCTATGGTGAGCAGCCTTCAGGCCTGCGCGAATTCCCGCCAGCGGCCCGGGGAAGTCACCTTCATCATCGTGGACCAACTGGTCCGCGTAGGGTTCGTACTTCTCAAGGTTGCGATTGCAGGAGATGATCAGGTCATCGGTCAGCGGGCGGGTCTTGCGATGCAGGTGCGCAATCAGGGGTTCACCGCGCCACTCCAGCAACCCTTTATCCCGCCCCCCCATACGTTGGCCGCGACCGCCCGCCAGGAGCAGAATGGAGCAGGTTGGCAATTGTGAATTCGTGGTCATGGCAGGTCTCCATGGGAGCGGCGAAAAAACGGAGCGCTGTGATATAACACCGGGCTGTTTCTCCTACAACTGGACGAGCCTATGAAAGCCAAGGCTGATGTACCTTTCGCACCGCTGAATATTGCAGTGTTGACTGTCAGCGATACCCGCACACTGGAAACCGACACCTCGGGCCAGCTCTTTGTCGACCGCTTGACCGCTGCCGGTCATAACCTGGCAGCCCGGGTGTTGCTCAAAGATGACCTCTACAAAATTCGCGCGCAAGTCGCCAACTGGATTGCCGATGATGTCGTGCAGGTTGTGCTGATCACCGGCGGCACCGGTTTTACCGGGCGTGATAGCACACCGGAAGCCGTCAGTTGCCTGCTGGACAAACAGGTTGATGGGTTTGGTGAGCTGTTCCGGCAGATCTCGGTTGCCGATATCGGCACCTCGACCGTTCAGTCACGGACGTTGGCCGGTCTGGCCAATGGCACGCTGGTTTGCTGTTTGCCGGGCTCGACCAATGCCGTGCGCACCGGTTGGGATGGCATTTTGGCCGAGCAACTGGATGCGCGGCATCGTCCGTGCAATTTCGTGCCTCACTTGAAACAGGCCGCGCCTTGTGAATCCCGTGGGTAAGCCCGGCAAGACTGGCAGCCTGATGCCTGTCGAGGTGGCCTTGGCGCGCTTGCTGGAAATGGCCGAGGCCTCAAGGATTGTCGAGCGTGAACGCTTGCCGTTGGCGCAGGTACAGGGGCGTGTACTGGCTGAAGATCTGGTGTCGACCCTTGATCTGCCACCCTGGCCCAACAGTGCCATGGACGGTTATGCCTTGCGCATGGCGGACTGGACGGGAGAGCCGTTGGTGGTCAGTCAAAAGGTGTTTGCCGGCCAGGCCCCCGATCCGTTGCAGCCGGGAACCTGTGCACGCATTTTCACCGGGGCACCTGTTCCCGCCGGCGCCGATTGCGTCGAGATGCAGGAAAACGCCGAGGTTCAAGCCGATGAGCGAGTTCGTTTCACCCAAGCCCTGACCCTGGGCCAGAACATCCGCCCACAAGGCCAGGAAACCACCGTCGGCGAGCTGATTCTGCCAGCAGGTACGCAACTGGGGCCGATCGAGCAAGGATTGGCTGCCTCATTGGGGTGTGCTGAGCTGGAGGTGGTTCGCAAGGTGCGTGTGGCGGTGCTGTCTACCGGTGACGAGTTGATTGAACCGGGGCAGGCGCTGGGGCCGGGGCAGATCTACAACAGCAACCGGGTGTTGTTGTGTAGCTGGTTGCAGCGTTTGGGGTGTGAAGTTGTCGACGCGGGCATTCTTGCGGACGATCTGGAAACCACTCGCTCCCGATTGGGTGAGCTGAAGGATGTCGACCTGATCCTCTCGACCGGTGGCGTATCGGTGGGAGAAGCCGACTTTCTGGGCATCGCCTTGCGCGAAGAGGGCGAACTGACGCTGTGGAAACTCGCCATCAAACCCGGTAAACCGCTGACGTTCGGGCACTTCCGCGGTGTACCGGTGATTGGTTTGCCGGGCAACCCCGCATCGACCCTGGTGACTTTTGCCTTGTTGACCAGGCCCTATCTGTTGCGCCGTCAGGGTGTACAAGACGTTGAGCCACTGAAGGTGCAGGTGCCGACCGGGTTTGACTGGCTCCAACCCGGCAATCGGCGTGAGTATTTGCGCGGAAGACTGGAAAACGGCCGGGCGACGATTTACAAAAACCAGAGTTCCGGCGTACTGCGTAGCGCTGCCTGGGCTGATGGACTGGTAGAAGTCCTGGAAGGTCGCACGCTTGCTCAGGGTGATAGCGTTTTCTTCATTCCTCTGAGCGAAGTCTTGAGCTGATAGTTTCAGCGTCCTTGTCGCACAAAACCCGGCCGATTGAACCGGGTTTTGTGTTGATGGCAACTCAATGTGCCAGAAGCAATGAAATAACCTGCTCGAATCGGCTATTGGCGATCCAGCCAAGGAGGCCGAGGATCACCGCCGTTCCTCCGACGGAATAGGCAAGCCTGTGCTTGATGGTTTTGACGTCACCCCGGACTTCGTCCATGTCCCTGCGTATGCTCTTGAGGTGTGTTTCCAGCTCGGTGACGCGAGGTTCCATATCAACTTCTCCCTTGGCTTTTGTGTTGTTGTTGCATTCAGCTCGATGGCCTGCATTTTTATTATCCGTAAGCGCCAGGACCGAAATGGCCGGTGATGCGAGGTTTTGGCATTGCATGGCACGTCCTTGTGATGTCCTGCAGCCCAAGGTCTACCAATTCAGATTTGTGGTCAATTGAGCCGATTCCTCACGTTTTGTAAGAAAAATCCTGCCGTGCAGGGATCAAATCCTTCCGCCTGGAAATAATTCGTTTTCTTTCGACCTTTAGCGGGCGATTCGCGGTCAACATCTCCCAGACGCTGTTCAACCCGGGAGTGAAGTAATGAGCGATCGCAAGGCGCTATTGATTCTGCATGGCAAGCAGGCGCTCAACGAGGCGGTTCGCGCCGCCGTCGAAAGCCGGCGTGAGCGCGGTTGGGAACTGGCTGTTCGGTTGACCTGGGAAGCCGGTGATGCGCAGAGGCTGGTGGGCGAAGCGTTGGCGGCCGGTTATCGCCACATCATTGCCGGTGGCGGCGATGGCACCTTGCGCGATATCGCCGAAGCCATGGCGGGGCACTCGAAAAAAGCCAGCCTGGTGTTGATGCCGCTGGGAACCGCCAACGATTTTGCCCGTGCTGCGGGCGTTCCCCTGGAGCCTGGTCAGGCGCTGGAACTGCTTGATACCGCGCCGACCGCCATCGATCTGGGGGAGGTTGATGGGCAGATATTCCTGAACATGGCGACCGGTGGGTTTGGCAGCCATGTCACGGCGAACACCCCGGAGGATTTGAAGAAAATCCTCGGCGGTGCGGCGTATCTGTTCACCGGCTTGTCGCGCTTCAATGAACTGCATACCGCCTACGGTGAATTGCAGGGACCGGACTTTCACTGGAGCGGCGATCTGCTGGCGCTGGGCATCGGCAATGGCCGGCAGGCTGGTGGTGGGCGGGCGTTGTGCCCACAGGCTCTGGTGGATGATGGCTTGCTGGATATCAGTATCTTGCCGGCACCGCAGGAGGTGGTCGGTACATTGAAAAACCTGCTCACCGAAGGTTTTGGCATCGACAGCATGTTTGTCCGTGCGCGCCTGCCCTGGGTCGAGATCAAGGTCTCGGAAGGGCTCTACATCAACCTTGATGGTGAACCGCTTGAAGGGGACAACCTGCGTTTCTCGGTTCGCCCAGCGGCGTTACTCGTGCATCTGCCTGAGGATTCGCCGCTGTTACGGGCCAGTGAAGTACCTAGTCGTCAAGGCTGATGATTTGCTCGCGTACGGCAAACAGCACCAGGCCGGCCACATCGTAAATCTGCAAGCGCTTCATGATCTGCGAACGGTGGGTTTCGACGGTCTTGACGCTTAGCCCCAGGCCGTTGGCGATCTCTCGGGTAGATTTTCCGCGAACGATCAACCGCAGGATTTCCAGCTGACGCGCCGTCAGGTTATGCGAGTCGGCAGGTTCGGGTTGATGCTTCTGGTTTCGGATAAGCGCCTGGTTGATCACCGTGTGGGCAATGGCCGGGCTCAGGTAGCGTTCGTTGTTGCGCAAGGCCTCCAATGCGTGCTCGAGTTCGGTCGCCGTGGTGTCCTTGAGCAAGTAGCCATGGGCTCCGGATTCCAGTGCCTGCATGATGAGGGCCGGATCGGTATGCATCGACAGGATCAAAACCTTGCACTGCGGGCGCACCCGCTTGAGTTGCTGCAAGGCTTCGAGGCCGCCGGTCTGGCGCATCGAAATATCCAGCAGAATAATATCGGGGGACAGATGCCCGACCATTTCGAGCAACTGCGAGCCGTCATTGGCCTCGCCGATGACGGCATAGCCGGGCAGATCCATTACCAGGGCGCGCACGCCAGCCCTGATCAGCGAGTGGTCATCCACCAGTAGTAAATTACAAGTCAATGCATAACCTTATTCGAACTGGCCCGTTCGAGCGCACGGGGCGCCCAGGGAAATAATGCTTCGATTTGAGTGCCTTTGCCCGGCTCGCTGGTAACGGTCAGCGTGCCGCCCAGTTGATCGATCCGTTCCGCCATCCCGGCCATACCGCGTTGCCCTTCGCGACCTGGGTCGGTTGCGGGGGCGAATCCCTGACCGTCATCGCTGATCTGCAACTTCAGGCCTTGTGGCAGGCGCTGCAGGCAGACCAGCAGGTTCTTGGCCTGGGCATGTCGCAAGATGTTGGTGACTGCTTCCTGGGTGATGCGGAAAGCCGCCACTGCCATTTCCTCTGGTATGCCGGTCAAGCGCTGCTGGCATTCCAGGCTCCAGTGCACTGGGGTGTTGGTCAGGGTCTTGAGCAGGTGCGCGCGCAGACTGGCTTCCAGCCCGAGGCTGGTCAACTGCCGGGGATTGAGAATGGCGGATACGTCACGAACTTTCGCCAGGGTTTCTTCCAGCGTGTCGCACAGGACTGCGCATTGCCCCTGGAGTTCTTCGGGCATCCGGCGTTTGAGCCAGTCGCTTTGCAGTTTGGCGGCGGTCAGTAATTGGCCGATGTCGTCATGCAATTCCCGGCTCAGGCGGTGACGCTCGTTCTCCTGAACCTGCAACAGCCGGTCGGCCAGTTCCTGGGGCTGGAATTTGATGGATTTGCGCGAGAGGCTGTACTGCACGGCAACACTGGTCAGCGCCGCAATGTTGAGCACCAGCAAGGACAGGGGCAAGGGGATGGACAAACCATAGACCAGCAAACTGCCGAGCGCTGAGCAGGCACATAGCACCAGCGTGAAGGTGCGTGCATTTTCTCGGGAGGGTGGCCACTTGGCAATTGACTTGAGGCTGGCGTGCATAGCGGATGGAGCCAATGGATGTTCGCTGCGGGCTGACCGGTCATGCTGGCTGACAGGCCCCTGTTTTTTATTGTGGAGCGTCGACTTCAGCGGGGTGTACTTTTTTGTTGGAGAGTTCAGCTCCGGACTGGAGCGAGCTGTGTCCGGCTGCAAACACACTGCCATTTATTGGCGCCAACTAACAGGCGCCATGGTAGCACTTAAGATACCGTTGGTCGCGTTTGTATATGTGTCTGAAAAGTCAGGAATCCAGTCGTTTGGACGATGGTTCCATAATGGAGCAAATTGGCTGTTGTCGGCGCCAACTGCCGATTGTCCCTAGGGTTTGTCGTGGGTACCAGGCAGCGCCCTGGCCAAGGCAGGCGCCCAATTGTCGATGGGCAAAAGTGGATGTTGAAAGATGTCGCTTATAGCTATGAAATGTTTATTTGCGACATGTACGCCCTGCAAGTTACAGCGCGGTATTGATAAACCCAATCACGCCACATGGCTTAGTTGAGTTAGTTCAGGCCTGCCGTTCCGAATAGGACACGAGTGTGAACGGCCTGGAGTTGACCGGTGGTTGAAATCGGCTTTGCCCGACCTGAAAGGCAAAGGCTTCGATCAGGGTGACCTGCTCGCTGTCGTCGAGACTGAGTTGTCCGGTGGTCTGGTCGATGAGTTCCAGTTGCCAGGCAATCAGGGTCAGGCAGTCTTTCAGGGCGTTCAGTGCCTCGTCGTGCAGGCTCATGGTGTTCTGTGCGTGATTCAGCAGGCCATGAATATGCAGAGAGAATTCAGACACGGCCGCCAACGCCAGGGCATCGGCCTTGTTGGCCAGCTTGAGCAGTATGCTGAGCAAGCAGTCGATGGCGTCCTTGTCATTGCTGATCAGTTGCAGATGACTCAGGCATTCCTCGGTTTTAGCCAGGAGTGTTTCAGCCTCGACGAGGAACTCCGGGAGCCGCTGGGCCCACTCTTTACGGTCGTTCGGCATACTTATCTCCACAACGTCATATCAAATGAGGGGATATCGTGTGTGTCGACGAGGGTGGTCGCAACCCCGGCATTGCCGAGTCGTCGGGTGAACGAGATTCGGCTGGCCCGCAGGCAGGCTGGGGAACACGAGAAGGTGGTTGGCCACTTACTTGCGATCGCACACAAAAGCCTGACTCCGTTCATGCAATGAGAATGGCGTCACATTAATGGCTATTGGATATTGCGAATATCAGGTTGCACCTGATTGTTGATAGGGGAATCCCTTACCCAGCGGAACGTATCACATGAACTGTGGTCGCGTGGCGCAGAAGTGCAGCAGATGTAATCACAGCGCCAGTAAAGCATGATGTTAATCTGACATCAATGCCCGGGCGTGGCATTTTAGAGGGGGTCAAGCTTCGGCTAAAACAGCCGATAACCTTCTATAAGTGAATTCATCCGAACAAGACCAGGAGTCATTGATGGCCGGCATTCTCGACACGGTAGACCAACGCACGCAACTGGTGGGTGAGAATCGCCTTGAAATTCTCATGTTCCGGCTCGCCGGACGGCAATTGTTCGCCATCAACGTCTTTAAAGTACAGGAAGTCTTGCAACTGCCAAAGTTGACGCTGATGCCGCAGCGCCATCCTTTTGTGTGCGGCGTGGTCAACCTGCGTGGCCAGACCCTGCCGGTGATCGACCTGTCCCAGGCCATTGGCATGCGCCCGCTGGTGCCGGGACCAGGCAGCACGATTATCGTCACCGAATACAACCGTTCGGTCCAGGCCTTCCTGGTCGGAGGCGTGGACCGGATCGTCAACATGAACTGGGAAGCCATCCTGCCGCCACCGAGCAGTGCCGGCCGCCAGCACTACCTGACGGCTATCAGCAAAGTCGATGATCAACTGGTGGAAATCATCGACGTCGAAAAGGTCTTGGCCGAAATTGTCCCGTACAACGCCAAAGTCTCCCGCGAAAAACTCGAAGATCCGGTGCTGGAACGCGCCCGTGGCCGTGAAGTGCTGCTGGTGGACGACTCGAACGTGGCCCTGGCGCAGTTGCGCGATACCCTGGGGCAGTTGGGCGTGAAGATGCACATCGCCAGCGACGGGTTGAAGGCCTTGAACATGCTCAAAGCCTGGGCCGACACTGGCGTGGACATGACTGAAAAACTGCTGATGGTTTTCACCGATGCGGAAATGCCGGAAATGGATGGCTACCGCCTGACCACCGAAATTCGCAATGATCCACGCCTTCGCGGCCTGTACGTGGTACTGCACACCTCGTTGTCCGGCAGCTTCAACGATTCGATGGTCAAAAAGGTTGGCTGCGACAATTTCCTCTCCAAATTCCAGCCGGACAAACTCGTCGACGTGGTACGTCAGCGCCTGATGCTTGACGAAGTGCCGGCCTGATCAGGCCATGGTCAACCTGTAGGAGCGAGCTTGCGATGGTCTTGAACGATAACGCGTAAAACCAGTTGCCCAGCGGCGTCCTTGGGTTTTTCGCGAGCGAGCTCGCTCGTGCAGGGTTTTTGCACTTTGATTCGCTGACCAAGCTCGTATAGGGTGGCGTTTTTGCCTTCCAGGGAGCTGGCCATGTTGCGTCTGAGCGCGCTGTATCGTTATCCGTTGAAGTCCGCCAGGGGAGAGACGCTGCAACAGATCGGTCTCGATAAACTCGGGCTGGATGGCGATCGCCGCTGGATGCTGGTGGATGAGGCCAGCGGTCGTTTCCTGACCCAGCGTGCGGTGGCGCAGATGAGCCAGTTGTCGGCGCTGTGGAATGCCGAAGGTGGCTTGACCCTCAGCGCGCCCGGCCATTCGCCGATCGACATTGCCTTGCCCGGTAGCGATGCACAACTGCGTGGCGTGACGATCTGGCGCGATACCTTGCGAGTCCCCGATGCAGGCGATGAAGCAGGGGCCTGGGTCAGCCAGTTCATTGGAAAGCCGACACGTCTGGTGCAAGTGCCGCTTGATCGGGCGCGGATGACCGAGGCCGGGTACGGCAAGGATGACGATCAGGTGGCGTTCGCCGATGGCTATCCGCTGTTGCTGATTGGCCAGGCCTCCCTCGAAGACCTGTCGCAACGGGTCGGGCGTCCGTTGGAGATGTTGCGTTTCCGGCCAAACCTGGTGATCGAGGGCAGTGAAGCCTTCGCCGAGGACGGCTGGAAGCGCATCCGCATCGGTGAAGTCGAGTTCCGCGTGGTCAAGTCGTGTTCACGTTGCATCTTGACCACCATCGACCCGCAAACCGGGGAGCGCAGCGACGATCGCGAACCCTTGGCCACCTTGCAGACGTACCGCTCGCAGGCAGACGGTGCAATGTTCGGCCAGAACCTGGTCAACGACGGCAACGGACGACTCGAAGTCGGCATGCCGGTGGAGATCCTCGAGTAATTTTGCGCAGAATAAAAAATGCCCGTGTCGAAAAACACGGGCATTTTTTTATTGCAGTGAAGCCCGCGGGTTTAGCCGCGGTATTCGCACAGGTAAGCGGTGTCGACAGCGACTTTCAGCTGGAACTTGCTGTTGGCCGGTACGTTGAACTGGCTGCCGGCGGCGAAGGTTTCCCAGTCGCTGCTGTCTGGCAGTTTGACGGTCAATGCGCCGCTGACCACGTGCATGATTTCACGCTGGCTGGTGCCGAATTCGTATTCGCCCGGAGCCATGACGCCGATGGTCGCTGGACCTTCTGCGGTGCCAAAGGCGATCGACTTGACGGTGCCGTCGAAGTACTCGTTGACTTTAAACATGGGCGATTCCTCGAAAAGGGCTAAAAAGGGCTGGCCAGTATGCACAAGGCCCTTGGCGTCGTCACCTGTCTAAAGCGGCAGAACCAGCGGCAGCAGGCGTGCGGTATTGCGCGCATCTTCCAGTGCCCGGTGTTGTTGGCCGTTGAACTGCAAGCCGGCCAGTTGCAACGCGCCGTTTAATCCCAGCGGGCGTTCCAGTCGTCGGGCCTTGGCAAAACGCTGTTTGAGGTTCATGTGCGGCGTGTTGGCCAGCACACTGGCGAGTCCCAGTTGCTGCCATTCTTGAAGCAATTGCTTGCGATCGTAATCGCCCCAGCTGACCCAGCCTTCAAGTCGCGTGTGGTGGTGGCCGAGCCAGCGTTCAAACGCCGGCCAGACTTCGCCTAGCGGTTGCGCGGCATCAATGTTGGCCTGGGTGATGTGCGTCAGCTCGCGGCAAAACGGCGTCAGCAACGGCCGCCGCAACGGGCGGACGAAGCGCTGGAAGTGGTCCAGTTCGCGTCCCTTGCGGTCCACCAGGGTGGCGCCGATTTCAATGATTTCCATTTCCGTTACGGGCCAACCACCCTCATCGGTGGTGGCCTCCAGATCAATGACCAGCCAATGAGGCATTGCAGGTTTCCTGGTATCCGCGTCCTGTAGGGTTTGAGCGTAGCCAAACCCGTCGGTTCCGCCTAGCGGCTTATTCGACCTCCAACAGAATCTGCCGGTTTTTTACCTGATCCCCGACTTTGACTTGCAGGCGTTTGAGCACACCATCGATGCCCGATTTCAAAGGGTGTTCCATTTTCATCGCCTCCAGGACCACCAGCAGTTGGCCCTTGGTCACCGGGCTGCCTTCATTGACCAGCACGTCGACAATCGCCCCGTCCATCGGTGCCTTGAGGGTGCCGGAGCTGACACTGGCCTGGCTGGAAACCTGCGCTTGAGTGCGATCCACAAACTGCAAGCTGCCCGGACGGGTAAACAGCCAAAGTTGCCCTGCTTCCAGGCGATAGGCATGGCGCTGGCGGATGCCATCAATTTCGAGGGTGGCCCGGCGCCCGTCGCTGTGGAGGATCTTCAGTTCGAGGTTGCTCCCGGCGACCTGAAGGCGTAACGGCTCGTCCGGGATTGCCTGCAACGTCACCACCCAGTCCTGATCCTCAAGTCCGATGCGATAGTGCAGCGGCACGCTGGCATTGTTGCGCCAACCGCAAAGCGGGGCCGGATGGGCCTGCGCTGAAGCCTGATAGAAGAGGGCGGCTGCAATGGCCAGGTGTTGCGCAGTGGGGGTTTGGGGGGGCAGGCAGGTATGCCCGGAAAAATGCTGCGCGATGAACCCGGTACTGAAATCACCGCAGGCGAACTGCGGGTGCTCCAGCAGGCTGGTGAGCAGGCGCTGATTACTTTGCACGCCCAGCAGCACGCTGTCTTGCACCGCCCGCAGCAGTTTGCGTCGGGCTTGCTCGCGGGTGGCGCCGTGGGCGATGAGCTTGCCGAGCATCGGGTCGTAGAAGGGGCTGATGTTCTGACCCTCGAACAAGCCATGGTCGATTCGAATGCCGTCCTGCAATGCGGGTTCCCAGGCCACGACGCGCCCGGTTTGCGGCAGGAAACCCTGAGCCGGGTCTTCGGCATACAGGCGTACTTCCATGGCGTGCCCGCGCAGTTGCACCTGTTCCTGGCGCAATGGCAGCGGTTGCCCTTCGGCGATGTTCAACTGCCAGGCCACCAGGTCCAGCCCGGTGATCAATTCGGTCACCGGGTGTTCCACTTGCAGGCGGGTGTTCATCTCCAGGAAGTAAAACTGCCCACGGGCATCCAGCAAAAACTCCACGGTGCCCGCGCCGACGTACTGCACCGCCCGCCCGGCCTTGAGCGCCGCTTCGCCCATGGCTTGCCGCAGTTCAGGCGTCATCACCGGGCAGGGGGCTTCCTCGATGACTTTCTGATGTCGGCGCTGCACCGAGCAATCGCGCTCGCCGAGGTAAATCAGGTTGCCATGTTGGTCACCGAACAATTGGACCTCGACATGACGTGGTTCGATCAGTGCCTGTTCAAGAATCAGTTCGCCGCTGCCAAAACCGTTAAAGGCTTCGGAGCGTGCGGTACGAATCTGTTCCAGCAGATCACCGGAGTCGTGCACCAGGCGCATGCCGCGTCCACCGCCGCCAGCGCTGGCCTTGATCATCAACGGATAGCCGATGCGCTCGGCCTCGCGGCTCAGGGTCGCGTCGTCCTGCCCGTCGCCTTGATAACCATTGATGCAGGGCACGCCGGCTTCAAGCATGGCGATCTTCGACAGGCGCTTGCTGCCCATCAGTTCGATGGCCTCGGGGCTGGGCCCGATGAAGGTGATACCGGCGTCCCGGCAGGCGATGGCGAACCCGGCGTTTTCCGAGAGGAAGCCGTAGCCGGGATGAATCGCATCCGCGCCCGTGCGCCGGGCGGCGTCGAGGATGGCCGTGATGTTCAGATAAGACTGTTGCACCGCGGCCGCACCGATGTTGATGGCTTCGTCGGCCATCTGCACGTGCAGGGCATCGGCGTCGGCATCGCTGAACACGGCGACCGTGCGATAGCCCAGCGCCTGGGCCGTGCGCTGGATGCGGCAGGCGATTTCACCGCGGTTGGCGATGAGGATTTTTTTGAGTCCGGGCATGAGTTGGCTCTCTGATATTTGCGGTGTCTGGTCGGGCCTCATCGCTGGCAAGCCAGCTCCTACAGTGGATTTATGTCGCACACAAAACCTGTAGGAGCTGGCTTGCCAGCGATGCTTTTCAGGAGGCCCACCCCGGTTTGCGTTTTTGCATGAAGGCCATCGTCCCCTCGATACCTTCAGCACCAGTCACCGCTTCGCTGAACCATTGCGCCGCCTGATCCAGCAGGGCATCCGACGGTTGTCCCGCACTCGCCAGCAAGAGCTTTTTGGTCGCCGCATTCGCCCCCGGCGCACAACACAACACATGGGCCAAGACCTCATCGAGACGCTCGGCCAGGGCCTGCGGATCATGTTCGACAAAATGCACCAGGCCCATACGCCGTGCCTGGTGGCCATCAAAACGGGCCGCGGTCAGGGCCAGCCTTCGGGTCTCGGTCAGGCCGATGCGTTGCACCACGAACGGTGCGATTTGCGCCGGCAGCAGGCCGAGGCTGGTTTCCGGCAGGCCGAATTGCGCCTGGTGATCGGCCAGAGCGATATCGCTGACGCAGGCCAGGCCCAAACCGCCACCGAGTACCGCGCCTTGCAGCACGGTAATCACCACTTGCGGTGCGTGTTGCACCTCTTGCAATAGCGCACCGAACACTCGGTTTAGATCCCTGTGCGCCGTTGAGCCTTGAGCGCGGGCATTGGCCATGTCCTTGATGTCGCCGCCGGCACAGAAGTGCCCACCGACGCCGCCGATCACCAGTGCGCGAACCCCTGGTTTATCGCGTACCGCAGCCAGCACCGAGCGCAATTCGGTGACCATCTGCAAGCTCATCGCATTGCGGCATTCCGGGCGGTTGAGGGTGATGTGCAACACGCCGTTGTGCAGCTCCAGCAGCAAAGTCAGGCAAACCGGCAGGCTACTCATTTCTTTTTCCCCGGCAGAATGCCCATGAGTTTGCAGATGATCCCCAGCATGATTTCGTCGGCACCGCCGCCAATCGATACCAGCCGTACATCGCGATAAGCACGGGCCACTGGGTTGTCCCACATGAAGCCCATGCCGCCCCAATATTGCAGGCAGCTGTCGCTGACTTCGCGGCCCAGTCGCCCGGCCTTGAGCTTGGCCATCGACGCCAGGCGCGTGACGTCCCGGCCTTTGACGTATTGCTCTGTGGCCTGGTAGACCAGTGCCCGCAGGCATTCGATTTCGGTTTGCAGTTCTGCCAGGCGGAAGTGGATCACCTGATTGTCGATCAGCGCGTTACCGAAGGTTTTGCGCTCCTTGCAGTATTCGATGGTGCTGTCGACGCAATACTCCAGGCCCTTGATCATGTTGGCTGCGCCGAACAGGCGTTCCTCCTGGAACTGCAGCATCTGCATCATGAACCCCGCGCCTTCATGACCGATCCGGTTGCGCTGCGGCACGCGCACATTGTCGAAAAACACCTGGGCGGTTTCCGAACTGCGCATGCCGAGCTTGTCCAGGTGCGAGCTCAGGCTAATGCCCGGAGTGTTCATCGGCACCATGATGAGCGACTTGTTGATGTGCGGCTTGTCCTCCGAGGTGTTGGCCAGCAAGCAGATGAAGTCGGCGCTCGGCGAGTTGGTGATCCACATCTTGCTGCCGTTGATCACGTAATCGTCGCCGTCCTTGCGCGCGGTGGTTTTCAACCCGGCGACGTCGGAGCCGGCACCGACTTCGGAGACGCCGATGCAGCCGACCTGCTCGCCGCTGATGGCCGGGCGCAGGAATTCGTCGCGCAATTCATCGGAGCCAAAACGGGCGAGGGCCGGGGTGCACATGTCGGTCTGCACGCCGATGGACATCGGGATGCCACCGCAATGAATGGTGCCGAACTCTTCGGCGGCCACGATCGAGTAGCTGTAGTCGAGCCCCATGCCACCGAACTTTTCCGGCTTGGAAATCCCCAGCAAGCCGAGGTCTCCGGCCTTGCGGAAGATGTCGTGGATGGGGAAGCGTCCGGCCTTTTCCCATTCCTCGACGTGGGGATTGATCTCGTGTTCGACGAATTGGCGCACGGTGCGGCGCAGTGCTTCGTGTTCCTGGGTGAAGATCATTTTTATTGTTCTCCTTGAGCCGGCCTAGAACCGGGCTACGCCAAAACTGTTGGCTTGCAATGGCCGCACCTCGGCCTCGTGACAGATGTCCAGCAAGTAACCCAGCAAGGTCCTTGTATCGCGCGGGTCGATCAAGCCGTCGTCCCACAGATTGGCGCTGCCATAGAGCGCCGTGGACTGACTGTCGAGCTTCTGCGCGGTGACCTGTTCGAGCATGTCGAGCATTTTCGGATCGGGCACCAGGCCGTCCTTGGCCTGTTTGGCCTCGGTGACGATGCGCAGTACTTTGCCCGCTTGCGCGCCACCCATTACGGCGGTGCGGCTGTTGGGCCAGGCGAAGATGAAACGCGGATCGAGGCCGCGCCCGCACATCGCATAGTTGCCCGCGCCGTAGGAGCCACCGACGACGATGGTCAGCTTCGGTACCCGGGCGTTGGCGACCGCTTGAATCATCTTCGCGCCGTGTTTGATCACGCCTTGCTGTTCCGACTCGGTGCCGACCATGAACCCGGTGGTGTTATGGAAAAACAGCAGCGGCGTCTGGCTCTGATCGCACAGCTGGATGAACTGGGCGGCCTTGCTCGCGCCTTTTGGGGTGATCGGGCCGTTGTTACCGATAAAGCCACAGGCGCGGCCCTGAATTTTCAGGTGACCGCAGACGGTTTGCTGATCGAACTCGCCTTTGAATTCAAGAAAGTTCGAAGCGTCGGCAATCCGGGCGATGATCTCGCGAACGTCGTAGGGTTTTTTCGGATCATCCGGGATCAGGCCCAGCAGTTCGTCGATGGGGTAGATCGGTTCTTCCCAACGACGTTCGGGGCGCGGTGGCAACTGTTCGTTCCACGGCAGCAAAGCGACAATTTCGCGCACCTGGCGCACACCGTCGGCATCGTTTTCAGCCAGGTATTCGGCAGTGCCGGCGGTTTGTGCGTGCATCTCGGCGCCGCCCAGTTCTTCGTCGGTGGCGACTTCGCCGGTGGCGGCCTTGAGCAGTGGCGGACCTGCGAGAAACAGCTTGGCCTTGCCGCGCACCACCACCACGTAATCCGACAGCCCCGGTTGATAAGCACCGCCCGCCGTGGCCGAGCCGTGCACCACAGTGACCTGCGGCAACCCCATGGCCGACATCCGCGCCTGATTGGCAAAGCTGCGCGCGCCTTCGACGAAAATCTCCGCCGCGTAATTGAGGTTGGCGCCGCCGCTCTCGGCGAGGGTGATCACCGGCAGTTTGTTTTCCATGGCGATCTGTTGCAGGCGCAGGGATTTTTTCAAGCCGCTGGGGGAGATGGTCCCGCCCTTGATTGCACTGTTATTGGCGACCACCAGCACACGCACGCCGGACACGTAGCCGATGCCCGCGATCAAGCCGCCACCGGCGGCGCTGCCATCCTTGTCGTCGTGCAACTTGTAGCCGGCCAGGCTGGCCAGTTCAAGAAACGGCGCACCGGCGTCCAGCAGCAGATTGAGGCGCTCGCGGGGCAGTAACTGGCCGCGCTTTTCGAACCTGGGTTTGGCTTCGTCAGCCTTGTTCAACAAGTTCTGTTCGAGCACGCGGACTTGCTCGATGGCGTTCAGCATCGCTGCGCGGTTCTGGGTGAACGGCTCGCTGTGGGGATCGAGTTGCGACTGAATCACCGGCATGGGTTATTCCTTGTCCTTCAATACGTCGGGTATGTAGGCGCGGTGGAAACCGTTGTACGACTCGCTGTTGGTCGCCTTGTGAATCGGCCAGGCGCGCCCGCCGAGGCTGGCGGCGCCGTCGATGCGCAGGGTACTGCCGCTGACGAATGCCGCTGCCGGGCTGAGCAGGAAAACAATCGCCGCGCTGACTTCCGATTCGGTGCCGATGCGCTTGAGCGGCACGTGTTCACGCAGGGTCGGGATCACGGCCTTGAAGGCGCCTTCGTAGGTGTCCATGCCGCTGGAGGCAATCCAGCCCGGCGCCACGGCGTTGACCCGCACCCCGGCATGACCCCATTCGTACGCGGCGGTCTTGGTCAGGTTGTCCATGCCCGAACGTGCCGCGCCGGAGTGACCCATGCCGGGCATACCGCCCCACATGTCGGCGAGCATGTTGACGATGGCGCCGCCGTGCTTGCTCATGGACTGGTTGAACACTTCCCGGGCCATCAGGAAACCGCCCACCAGATTGGTGCGCAACACGGTTTCGAAACCCTTCTGGTTGATCGAGGCCAAGGGCGACGGGTATTGCCCGCCCGCATTGTTGACCAGGCCGTGAAGGGGGCCATGCTTGCGGATCAGTTCGCTGACCAGATGTACTACCGCTTCTTCCTCGCGGATGTCGCAAACCGCCCAATCGGCCTTGCCGCCGTCGTCGGCGATCTCCGCCGCAACGGTTTTCAGCTTGTCGGCCTTGCGCCCGACCAGCAGCACATGGGCGCCAAGGGCCGCCAGTTCGTGGGCGGTGCAGCGGCCGATGCCACTGCCGCCACCGGTGACGATGATGTTTTGGCCGGCAAACAAATCGGCTTTGAAAATCGAATCGTAGGCCATGGCGGCAATCCTCTAGTTGAACTGGTCGGCGATGCGCTGCGGCACCGGAATCTGGATTTCCAGCAGTTGCTGGGCGAAGGCTTTGCCTTGCGGATCGATGCGCAGGCTGGCGACACCGCCACCGCCGAGGGCGTTTTCCAGCAGGAAATTCAGGCTGTGGCTGGCGGGCAAGTACCAGCGTTCGACTCGCCCGTGGATTGGATCGAGGACGTGGCCCATCCAGTCGACGATCACTTCCGGGGTCAAGGCCTCGGCGATCCATGGCAGGAATTCGGGGGCGCGGGCCATGACGCCGATGTTGCTGTGGTTGCCTTTGTCGCCGGACCGGGCGACCGCCAGTTTGACCAGGGCCACGCTGGCGTCGGCCAGGCCAGTCGGTTTCGGTGGGGCGAGCGCGGCTGGCAGGTCCAGTGGGTCGAGCACATCGAGGGCGGGCAGGGCACACCGGTGGCGCTGGCCCATGCACTCAATGTCCAGCGTGCAGGCGGTTTTGTCGATCAGGAACGAGAACAGCCGGATCAGCGGATACACCGTCGGCCGCCCCCCGACAATGCCGGTCAGCCCCGGCGCCATGCCAGTGGCGGCCTGGGCAATTTCGCGGGAGAACACGATCAATGCGCGCTTGTCCGGATGGCGCACCGCGAGTTTGATCACCACTTCGCGGCTGTCCTGGCGCTGGCCGTGAGGGCCGTAGGTGGCCTCGCTACCCAGCAACTCGATACTCACGTCGCTGTACGGCGCCCAGCCGCGCTGGCGGAACATTTCCGAGGTCTTGTTGATGATGGCGTCGCTGACCCGCCGTGCCTTGTCGACGGCATCGATACCGGCAATCAGGCAACTGGCGGTGCAGCGATAACCATCGGGGTAGGTGGCGCTGACTTTGTATTGTGCGGTCGGCGGCAGGCCTTTGGCGCCGCGCACCTGCACCGCGTTCTTGCCTTGTTGCTGCAGTTTGACCTGAGTGAAATCGCACACCACGTCAGGCAGCAGATACGCCCGCGGGTCACCGATTTCATACAGCATCTGTTCGCCCACCGTCAGCGGCGTGACCAGTCCGCCGGTCCCTTCGGGTTTGCTGACGATGAACTGGCTGTCGGCGCTGACTTCGACGATGGGAAATCCGATGTGTTCGTAGTCGGGGACGTCGCGCCAGTCGGTGAAGTTGCCGCCCGTGCACTGGGCGCCGCATTCGATGATGTGCCCGGCCAATGCCGCCTGGGCGAGCTTGTCGTAGTCGTGCCACGACCAGCCGAACTCATGCACCAGCGCGGCGCTGACCACCGCACTGTCGACCACACGCCCGGTGATCACGATGTCCGCCCCCAAGCGCAAGGCTTCGACGATGCCGGGTGCGCCGAGGTAGGCATTGGTCGAGACGCACATCAATGGCAGGGGCGCGCCGCTGAACATTTCGTGAATGCCCAGGTTGCCCAGCTGTTTGAATTGCGGCTGCAGGTCATCTCCCAGCAGCACGGCGATCTTCAGCGCCACCCCGGCCTTGTCGCAGGCCGCTTGCAGGGCAGCGGCGCACGCTTGGGGATTGACCCCGCCGGCATTGCTGATGACCCGGATGTTGTGTTGAGCGAGCTGCGGCAGCAAGGGGGCGAGCACTTCGATGAAGTCGCCCGCATAGCCGGCCTGGGGATCTTTCATCCGTGCGCCGGCCATGATCGACAGGGTGATCTCGGCCAGGTAGTCGAAGACCAGATAGTCCAGATGCCCGTGTTCCACCAGTTGTGCGGCAGCGGTCGAGGTATCGCCCCAGAAGGCGCTGGCGCAACCGATGCGAATTGTTTTTGGCGCAGTCCGTTCCATAGCCACCTCCAACCGAAGTGCATCGACATTACCAAGCAAGCGCTTGGTTTGTAAATGACTTGATTATCTTCTGCCCAAGCGCTTGCTTGGTTGCATCCATGAGCTTAAATTGCCCGCGCAACCCCGCTGTTTTCGGGGGGATCGGCGTTATTGATTGATCGACTGTAGGAGAGAACGGGTGGACGAGCAAAAAGCCCTGAGGGTCATGCGCGAATTGGTGGACGACGGCCAATTGACCGATCCGGACAGCGCCCGGGGCAAGCTGCTGCAAGTGGCGGCCCACCTGTTCCGCAATAAAGGCTATGAGCGCACGACCGTGCGCGACCTGGCCGGTGCCGTGGGCATTCAGTCCGGGAGTATTTTCCATCACTTCAAAAGCAAGGACGAAATCCTGCGCGCGGTGATGGAGGAAACCATCCTCTACAACACCGCGTTGATGCGTGCAGCCATCGCCGAGGCGGGCAATGTGCGCGAGCGGGTGCTGGCGCTGATCCGCTGTGAATTGCAGTCGATCATGGGCGGCAGCGGCGAGGCCATGGCGGTGCTGGTCTACGAATGGCGCTCGCTGTCCGAAGACGGCCAGGCCAAGGTCCTGGCGCTGCGCGATATCTACGAAGACATCTGGCTGCAAATCCTGGGCGAAGCCAAGACCGCCGGGTTTATCCGCGGTGATGTGTTCATTACCCGACGCTTCCTGACCGGCGCATTGTCCTGGACCACCACCTGGTTTCGCGCCGGCGGTAGCATGAGCCTTGATCAGTTGGCCGATGAAGCGTTGATTCTGGTGCTGGGAGACCGGCAATAAGCTTGTATTGGCCTGCATTAAACTGGCTAACTGGACAAAAGCGCCTAGCTTGAAGGCATTGATGCCGTTTTATTGGGGAGTGGGGTTGTTTTGATGGGTTCGCCAATTCGGACAGCCTCGCGGCTTTTGCTGGCGATGCTTGCAGTGTCAGTGATGATGCCGTCCCAGGCTGCACAACTGGTGCGTATAGGTGCTGCGCACTTTCCGCCCTACACCGTGCGCCCGGAATCCGGAGCCGATACCGGGTTGCTGCCGCAACTGGTCGAGGCCCTGAACGCATCGCAAAGCGATTACCAGTTTGTCCTGGTGCCCACGTCCATACCCCGTCGCTTCGGTGACCTCAAGCAGGGCCGGATCGACATGGCCATCTTCGAAAATCCTGCCTGGGGTTGGGAAGACATTCCTCATACCACTGTCGACATGGGGCTGGAAGACGCCGAGATTTTTGTCGCGCAACGACTGCCCGACCGGCAGCAAAACTATTTTGCCGACCTGAGCGGCAAGCGCCTGGCACTGTTCAGTGGCTATCACTACGAGTTCGCCAACTTCAACGCCGAACCCCAGTACCTGGCGAAAAACTACAACGCCACCGTGACCTATTCCCATGACAGCAATTTGCTGATGGTGTTGCGCGGCCGGGCCGACATCGCCTTGGTCACGCGCTCTTATCTGAGCGACTACTTTCTGCGCAATCTGAAAGTCGCCAGCGAGTTACTGGTGTCCGATCGCATCGATCAGATCTATCACCACTATGCCATTCTGCGTCCGGCCGCGCCCATCAGTGGTGAAGCCTTCGGCAAGCTGTTGCAAGGCTTGCGGGACAACGGCCAGATGCTGAGGATTTTCGACCCGTACAAGATTGCGGTGGTGCCTGTCCCGCACAGCGAACCGGCGTCACACGTCGCCAATTGACGGTCTTTGCCTAAATTTCCCGCCGTGGCTCACGTCACCTCGTTGAACTGTCGACGATTATCGTGAGCCCGACCCATGTCCAATCTGAATGACCTGACTGCCCTGTGCCTGCCCAATGGCAGTCGTCTTGCCGCTGATGAAACCGAATGCCGCCTGAGCCTCAGCCTGGAAGGGCAACCGCTGCTCACTCTGCGGCTGGTTCGTGGCCCCGAGTTGCACGTGCACCTGCTAGAGCGATTCAACCGCTCTGAAGGACAGGCGTTTTGGGCGGCCTGTTACTGGCTGTTTGCCCGCGACCCGGACTGTCTGCGCCTGGTCTGGCAACTGCAGGACGTGCCGACCGAAGCCGTGCTCAGCGGCTTGCTGGTCCCGACCCCCGTCAGCGGCCAGTATCACTGTGAGCGCACCTTGTTCTGGCAGTTGCCGCAGCCGTGGCTGGGGCACTCCCTGACTGGCAGCTATCCGCAGCAAATGGTCATCACCGGCGGCAAGCGTCATCCGCTGCGACCGGTCAAACCCCGGGGTGAAGTGTATCGACGTTTCGATGCGCGGCTGGGGGCCTGGGTTTCTTTGCGCACGCTGGAAATCGAGCAAGACCTGGCGCGTTTCAATCGCTGGCAGAACAGCCCGCGGGTCGCCAGTTTCTGGCAGGAAGAGGGCAGCCTCGAACAGCATCGCGAGTACCTGAGCAAACTCGAGGCCGACCCGCACACCCTGACGCTGATCGGCTGTTTCGATGATCAACCATTCGCTTACTTCGAAGCCTACTGGGCCAAGGAAGATCGCATCGCACCGTTCTACGACGCCGGCGATTACGACCGTGGCATCCACATGCTGGTGGGCGAGGAAAACCATCGCGGTCCGCACAAGGTGGCAAGCTGGTTATCGGCGCTGGTGCACTACCTGTTTCTCGATGATCCGCGCACGCAGCGCGTGGTGGCCGAGCCTCGTGCCGATAACGCGAAGATGATCGGGTACATGCAGAACCAGTGCTTTCACTGCGAGAAAGAGTTCGACTTTCCGCATAAGCGCGCGGCCTTGATGGTGTTGGGGCGGGAGCGGTTTTTTGATCGGTGCCGTTTGGCCTGATGCTTGAGGCTCAAGATCCTTGGTGGTCTTGAGTGCCCCATCGCGAGCAGGCTCGCTCCCAAAGGGTCCTGCGTACACAGGGCAAATGCAGGAGCGAGCTTGCTCGCGATGGAGGCGCTGAAGTACCGGACCTTAATGCCGGGAAACCGTATCCCCACGCTTGCCCGACACCTTGCGGCAGTGCACCAGCGCATCCCGGATCATGAAGTTCACCAGGGTCGGCGAGACACCGAGCTCCTTGGCGATGTCTTTTTGCGGTACGCCGTGCAGGCGATACATCTCGAAGGCGTAGCGGGTGCGACTCGGCAACTCGGTCAACGCGTCGGCGATGTGCTCCAGCGTCGAGAAGTTGATATGCGACGTTTCCGGTGACGCACCCTGGATCACCACATTCAGCCCTTCCTCTTCAGGACCGGAATACTTCTGCTCCAGCGCCTGCTTGCGGTAGTGGTCGATCGCCAGGTTGCGCACGATCTGGAACAGGTAGCTGAGCTGAGCCTTGATCGAACTGGTGATGGGCGGGGCCGATTGCAGTCGGAAGAACGCGTCCTGCACAACATCTTCGGCACGTGAACGGCAACCGGTAATTCGGGCTGCGATCTTCACCAGAATCAGTCGATTGTCGACGAATGCCTGAAGTAGCGGTGTATCGCACCTGCTTGTGGACACTGGTTCCATCATGGAAATCACCCTGCTGCCAAAAGGTTAGTGGGACGGGGGATAAACCGGGGGGCCGTCCTGCACAATCGAGCGACAAATTAGGCTTAATGATAATGATTGTCAAATGAGAAAAAGAACTAATGCGCTACAAAGGTGCAGAGTGAGAACTGCGACACGCTGACGCACTTCAGCGCGCTTGGTGTTCCAGCCTGGCGACTAATTATTTCCAGACGTCATCCGTTCTCATTGGTGAATTGCACTGCGCAACCTTCATCACCCTGTAGGAGCGAGCTCGCTCGCGATGGTCGTCAACGATGACGATGGGCGCCTGACACCCCGCGGTGTTCTCCGGATTTTCGCGAGCAGGCTCGCTCCTACCAAGCCGAAATCAGGCAGGAAACCTCATGACCGACGCGTTCGAACTCCCCAGCACAATGGTCCAAGCCCTTCAGCGCCGCGCGGCCCTGACGCCGGATCGGGTGGCCTTGCGGTTTCTCGCCGAGACCCCGGAACAAGCTGTGGTGCTCAGCTATCGCGAGCTGGATCAACGGGCGCGGACGATTGCCGGCGCGTTGCAGGCCCAGGCGAATGTTGGCGACCGCGCCGTGCTGCTGTTCCCCAGTGGTCCGGATTATGTCGCGGCGTTCTTCGGTTGCCTGTACGCCGGCGTGATCGCAGTGCCAGCCTATCCGCCGGAGTCGACGCGCCGTCATCACCAGGATCGTCTGTTGTCGATCATCAGCGATGCCCAGCCGCGCTTGCTGCTGACCAGCGCCGGCCTGCGCGACGCCTTGCTGCAAATAGAAGGGGCGCCGCCGTTGCTGTGTGTCGATACCCTTGACGCTGAGCTGGCCGAGCGCTGGGTCGCGGCGGATTTGCAGAAGGATCACATTGCCTTCCTGCAATACACCTCCGGCTCCACCGCGCTACCCAAAGGCGTGCAAGTCAGCCACGGCAACCTGGTGGCCAACGAGTTACTGATTCGCCACGGTTTCGGCATTGACCTGAACCCCGACGACGTCATCGTCAGCTGGCTGCCGCTGTACCACGACATGGGCCTGATCGGTGGCCTGCTGCAGCCGATTTTCAGCGGTGTGCCGTGCGTGTTGATGTCGCCGGCGTATTTCCTTGGCCGGCCGTTGCGCTGGCTCGAAGCGATCAGTGAATACGGCGGCACCATCAGCGGCGGTCCGGATTTTGCCTATCGCCTGTGCAGCGAGCGGGTCAGCGAGTCGGCCCTGGAACGGCTCGACCTGAGTGGCTGGCGCGTGGCGTATTCCGGTTCCGAACCGATTCGCCTCGACACCCTGGAGCGCTTCGCCGAGAAGTTCGCGACCTGCGGCTTCACCGCGGGCAATTTCATGGCCTCCTACGGTCTGGCCGAAGCCACGCTGTTCGTGGCCGGTACACCCCGTGGCCAAGGCATCGGCAATCTGCGCGTGGACGATCTGGCCCTGACGCAAAATCGCGCCGAACCGGGCGAGGGCAGCCCGATCATGAGTTGCGGCGTCAGTCAGCCCGATCACGCCGTGCTGATTGTCGATCCGGCGTCGCTCACTGAGGTGGGCGATAACGCAGTCGGCGAAGTCTGGGCCGCAGGGCCGAGCATCGCCCACGGCTACTGGCGCAACCCTGAAGCGTCCGCCAAGACCTTCGTCCAGCATGCCGGCCAGACCTGGCTGCGCACTGGTGACCTGGGCTTCATGCGCAACGGCGAGCTGTTCATCACCGGGCGCCTGAAGGACATGCTGATCCTGCGCGGGCACAACCTGTACCCACAAGACATCGAGCTGACCGTCGAACGTGAAGTGGAGGTGGTGCGCAAAGGGCGCGTCGCCGCGTTCGCCGTCAACGTGGACGGTCAGGAAGGTATCGGCATCGCCGCGGAAATCAGCCGCAGCGTGCAGAAGATCCTGCCGCCCGAAGCGTTGATCAAAGCCATTCGCCAGGCCGTTGCCGAGGCTTATCAAGAAGCGCCGAGCGTGGTGGTACTGCTCAATCCGGGTGCGCTGCCCAAGACTTCCAGCGGCAAACTGCAACGCTCGGCGTGCCGCAATCGCCTGGTAGACGGCAGCCTTGACAGCTACGCGGTATACCCATCGGCCAGCACCGAAAGCGCGGGTCAGATCGAGTCGGGCTCGGAACTGCAAAGTCTGATCGGCCGAATCTGGTGTGAGCAGTTGCAAGTTAAACAAGTGGGCGCCGACGATCACTTCTTCCTGCTCGGCGGCAACTCCATTGCGGCTACGCAAGTGGTCGCGCGTCTGCGTGAAGAACTGGGGCTGGAATTGAACCTGCGCCTGCTCTTCGAAGCGCCGACCCTGGCGGCTTTCGCCGATGGAGTGGCCCGCCAGCAACAGGACGGTGGCCTGGCCCAGGGCGCGATCACTGCGCTGTCGCGCCAGCAACCGATGCCGCAATCGCTGGCACAAAACCGTCTGTGGATCACCTGGCAACTCGATCCGCGGAGCAGCGCCTACAACATTCCCGGTGCCTTGCGCTTGCGTGGCGAGCTGGATGAAGAGGCCTTGCGCGTCAGTTTCCAGCAGTTGATCGAGCGTCATGAATCCCTGCGCACACGCTTCTTCGAGCGTGACGGCGTGGCGTTGCAGCAGGTTGATCCGGCCGCCGGGTTCAACCTGCAGATGATCGACATCAGCGACCTGCCGGTTGCCGAGCGAGAAGCCCGAGCGCTGCAAATCCGCGAGGACGAAGCGCGTACCCAGTTCGATCTGGAGCAAGGTCCGCTGCTGTGGGTGACGCTCGTGCGCCTCGACGACGAGGATCACCAGTTGTTGGTGACCCTGCACCACATCATTGCCGATGGCTGGTCGCTGAATGTGCTGATCGACGAGTTCTCGCGCCTGTACGCGGCCGCCTCCCAGGGCCAGCAAGCGCTGCTGGCGCCATTGCCGACCCAGTACGCCGATTACGGTAGCTGGCAGCGCCAATGGCTGGCGCAAGGGGAAGGCGAGCGGCAACTGGCTTACTGGAAAGCGCAGTTGGGCGACGAGCATCCTGTGTTGAGCCTGGCCACCGATCATCCGCGCCCGGCACAACAACTGCGCAGCGCTGCGCGCCACACGGTGCGTCTTGGCGCGACCCTCAGCGACGCCATTCGCCAGACCGCCCAGGCCCATGAATCCACGTCGTTCATGCTGTTGCTCGCGGCGTTTCAGGGCCTGTTGCACCGCTACAGCGGCCAGCGTGATATTCGTATCGGCGTGCCCAATGCCAACCGTCCGCGCCTGGAAACCCAAGGACTGATCGGCTTCTTCATCAACACCCAGGTGCTACGCGCGCAGGTGGATTCGCGCCTGCCATTCGTTGAATTGTTGGCACAAACCCGACTCACCGCGCTGGATGCCCAGGCCCATCAGGACCTGCCGTTCGAACAACTGCTGGAAGCCTTTCCGCAGGCCCGCGAACAGGGGCTGTTCCAGGTCATGTTCAACCACCAGCAACGGGACCTGAGCGCCTTGCGCCGTTTGCCGGGATTGTTGGCCGAAGAGCTGCCGTGGCATAGCCGCGAAGCCAAGTTCGATTTGCAATTGCACAGCGAAGAAGACCGTAATGGTCGCCTGACCTTGTCCTTCGATTACGCCAGCGAGTTGTTCGATACCACGACCATCGAGCGCCTGGCCGAGCATTTCAGCAACTTGCTGCAAGCCATCTGCGAGCAACCGGCCACCGCCATCGGTGACCTGCCATTGTTGACGGCCACCGAGCAGCATCAGCAATCGAACTGGGCGACCGCGGCGTGCGCAGCGGCCAACCAATGGCTGCCCGAATGGCTCAACGAACAGGCGCGTCAGACGCCGCAGCGCACCGCGCTGGTGTGGGACGGCGGCAGTCTGGACTTCGCCGAACTGCACACCCAGGCCAACCGCCTGGCCCATTACCTGCGTGACAAAGGCGTCGGTCCGGATGTCTGTGTGGCGATCGCCTGCGAGCGTTCGCCGCAACTGCTGGTCGGCCTGTTGGCGATCATCAAGGCCGGTGGCGCCTATGTGCCACTCGATCCGGATTACCCGACCGAGCGCCTGGCCTACATGCTCAGCGACAGCGGAGTCGAATTGCTGCTGACGCAAACCCAATGGCTGGAGCGCTTGCCGGCGACGGATGGGGTCAGCGTGATCGCCATGGACGCCCTGCATCTGGAGAGCTGGCCAAGCCATGCGCCGGGGCTGCATCTGCATGGCGACAACCTCGCCTATGTGATTTACACCTCCGGTTCCACCGGCCAGCCAAAAGGCGTCGGCAACACCCACGCGGCGCTGGCTGAGCGCCTGCAATGGATGCAGGCCACCTATCGCCTGAACGAAACCGACGTGCTGATGCAAAAGGCGCCGATCAGTTTCGACGTGTCGGTGTGGGAGTGCTTCTGGCCGCTGATCACCGGCGCACGTTTGTTGATTGCCGGTTCCGGTGAACACCGCGATCCGCATCGCATCGCGCAGCTTGTGCAAGCCTACGGCGTGACCACACTGCACTTCGTGCCACCGCTGCTTTCGCTGTTCATCGACGAACCGCTCAGCGCTGAATGCACCAGCCTGCGCCGGGTATTCTCCGGTGGCGAAGCCTTGCCTGCGGAGCTGCGCAACCGGGTGTTGGCGCAACTGCCGGGGGTGCAATTGCACAACCGCTATGGACCGACCGAAACCGCGATCAACGTCACCCATTGGCATTGCTCCAGCGTCGACGGCGAACGCTCGCCGATTGGCCGGCCATTGGGCAATGTGATCTGTCGTGTGCTCGACAGCGATCTCAATCCGGTTCCGGCCGGCGTGCCGGGCGAGCTGTGCATCAGCGGCGTTGGCTTGGCCCGTGGTTACCTCGGTCGTCCGGCGTTGACCGCCGAACGATTCGTGGTCGACCCATTGGGTGAGCCGGGCGCACGCCTGTACCGCACCGGCGACCGGGTGCGCTGGACCGCGCACGGCGTGATCGAATACCTGGGCCGTCTCGATCAGCAGGTCAAACTGCGCGGGTTCCGCGTTGAGCCGCAGGAAATCGAAGCGCGGCTGCTGGCCCAGGACGGCGTTACGCAAGCCGTGGTGCTGGTGCGCGAAACCGTGGCCGGTGCACAGCTGATCGGTTACTACACCAGTGCGGACAATGCCGGGGACGAAGCCGGGCAGACCGCAAGGCTGAAAAGCGCACTGGCCGCCGAACTGCCGGAATACATGGTCCCCGCGCAACTGATGCGCCTGGATGCAATGCCCCTCAGCCCAAGCGGCAAACTCGACCGCCGCGCCTTGCCGGAACCGCAGTGGCAGGTGCGCGAACATGTCGAACCGGTGTCTGAACTGGAACGACATATCGCCGGTATCTGGCGCGAGGTGCTGGGCCTGGCACAGGTCGGTCTGCGCGATGATTTCTTTGCCTTGGGCGGCCACTCGCTGCTGGCCACGCAAATCATCTCCCGTACCCGTCAGGCCTGCGACGTCGAGTTGCCGCTACGGGCGCTGTTCGAGCACAGCGAACTCGGTGCGTTTGCCGAACAGGTTCGCTTGATCCAGGCCAGCGGCAGCACCAACAAACAACCACCGATTGAAAAAGTCGACCGCAGCCAAGTGGTGCCGCTGTCCTATTCCCAGCAGCGCATGTGGTTCCTCTGGCAGATGGAGCCGGACAGCCCGGCCTACAACGTCGGCGGCATGGCGCGGCTGCGCGGCGTGCTCGATGTCGCGCGTTTTGAAGCGGCGCTGCAAGCCTTGATCATGCGCCACGAAACCCTGCGTACCACCTTCCCGAGCATCGACGGCGTCGCCCGTCAACAGGTGCACGCGCAATCCGATGTGCGCATGGCGTGGAAGGATTTCACCGCGCTGGATGCCGAAGGCCGCGAGTGGCAGGTCCAGCAATTGGCCGACGACGAGGCGCACAAGCCGTTCGATCTGGAAACCGGGCCGTTGCTGCGCGCATGCCTGGTCAAGACCGCCGAGCAGGAACACTACCTGGTGCTGACCTTGCACCACATCGTCACCGAAGGCTGGGCGATGGACATCTTCGCCCGGGAACTCAGCGCGCTGTACGAAGCCTTTGTCGACGAGCGTGAATCGCCGCTCGCGCCGTTGCCGGTGCAGTACCTGGATTACAGCGTGTGGCAGCGTCAGTGGCTGGAATCCGGCGAGCGTCAGCGCCAGCTCGATTACTGGACCACGCAACTGGGTCGCGAACACCCGCTGCTGGAATTGCCGGCTGATCGTCCGCGTCCGCCGGTGCAAAGCCATCAGGGGGAGTTGTACCGCTTCGACCTGAGCGATGACCTCGCAGCACGGGTCCGTGCCTTCAATGCGCAACATGGCCTGACTCTGTTCATGACCATGACCGCCGCCCTGGCTGCCGTGCTGTACCGCTATAGCGGCCAGAACGATTTGCGCATCGGTGCGCCGGTGGCCAACCGCATTCGCCCGGAAAGCGAAGGGTTGATCGGGGCGTTCCTCAACACCCAGGTGCTGCGTTGCCAGCTCGACGGGCAGATGTCCGTCGGCGAATTGTTCGAGCAAGTACGCCACACGGTGATCGAAGGCCAGTCCCACCAGGACCTGCCGTTCGATCATCTGGTGGAAGCCTTGCAGCCACCGCGCAGCGCTGCCTACAACCCGCTGTTCCAGGTGATGTGCAACGTACAGCGCTGGGAGTTCCAGCAAAGCCGCACCCTGGCCGGCATGACGGTCGAGTACCTGGTCAACGATGCACGGGCGACCAAGTTCGACCTTAACCTGGAAGTCACCGACCTCGACCATCGCCTGGGTTGCTGCCTGACCTACAGCACCGATCTGTTCGACGAGCCGCGCATCGCCCGCATGGCCGCGCATTGGCGCAACCTACTGGAGGCGCTGATTGCCGATCCGCAGCAGCGCTTGAGCGAATTGCCACTGCTGGACGCTGGCGAACAGCAACATCTGCTCAACAGTCTTGGGGTCGAAGCGGGTGAGCATCGGCTGGATCAGTGCATCCATCACCTGATCGCCGAGCAAGCCTTGATGCGCAAGGACGCTCCAGCCCTGACCTTCGCCGGGCAGACCCTGAGCTATGCCGAACTCGACAGCCGCGCCAATCGCCTGGCCTGGATGCTGCGCGAGCGCGGTGTCGGGCCGCAGGTTCGTGTTGGCCTGGCACTGGAGCGCTCGCTGGAAATGGTCGTCGGCCTGCTGGCGATCCTCAAGGCTGGCGGCGCCTACGTGCCGCTCGATCCGGAATACCCGCTGGACCGCTTGCATTACATGATCGAAGACAGCGGCATCGGTCTACTGCTCAGCGATGCCGCGATGTTCAAGGCCCTTGGTGAATTGCCGTCAACGGTTGGTCGCTGGTGCGTAGAAGAAGACGCGGCCGCGCTTGCCAATTACCCAGCCACCGAGCTGCCGTCGATCAGCCTGGCGCAGCATCAGGCGTATCTGATTTACACCTCGGGCTCGACCGGTAAACCCAAAGGCGTGGTGGTGTCCCACGGCGAAATCGCCATGCATTGCCGCGCGGTGATCGAGCGCTTTGGTATGCGCCCGGACGACTGTGAACTGCACTTCTATTCGATCAACTTCGACGCCGCCACCGAACGATTGCTGGTGCCGCTGCTCAGCGGCGCGCAGGTGGTGTTGCGGGCGCAAGGGCAGTGGGACGCACAAGAAATCTGTGGCCTGATCCGTCGTCATCACATCAACGTCCTCGGGTTCACCCCGAGCTACGGCAGCCAGTTGGCGCAGTGGCTGGCAACGCAAAATGAAGTCCTGCCGGTGCGCATGATCATCACCGGCGGCGAAGCGCTGACCGGTGAACACTTGGCGCGCATTCGCGCAGCGTTCAAACCGAGCCAGTTCTTCAATGCCTACGGCCCAACCGAAACCGTGGTCATGCCGCTGGCCAGCCTCGCGCCTGAAGTGCTGGAAGAGGGCGCCGGCAGTGTGCCGATCGGCAGCGTGATCGGCGACCGCGTGGCGTACATCCTCGATGCCGATCTGGCGTTGGTGCCGCAGGGTGCGACCGGTGAGTTGTACGTGGGCGGCGCTGGTCTGGCACAGGGTTATCACCAGCGTCCGGGCATGACCGCAGAACGCTTTGTGGCTGATCCGTTTGTCGCCAATGGCGGGCGTATCTACCGCACCGGCGACCTGGTACGCCAGCGCGACGATGGCCTGGTGGAGTACCTTGGACGGATTGACCATCAGGTGAAGATTCGCGGTTTCCGCATCGAATTGGGCGAGATCGAAACCCGTTTGCTGGAGCACGAATCGGTCCGTGAAGCGGTGGTGCTGGCCCTCGATGCTCCGAGCGGCAAGCAACTGGTCGGTTACCTCGTCAGTGACATCGCCGGGCAGAGCGAAGCACAGCAAAGCGCATTGCGCGAAGCCCTCAAGGCACACTTGAAATTGCAGCTGCCGGATTACATGGTGCCCACGCACCTGATCCTGCTGACCAGCATGCCGCTGACCACCAACGGCAAACTCGACCGTCGCGCACTGCCGGCACCGGACCCGGAGCTGAACCGCCAGCAGTACGTGGCGCCAAGCAACGAGCTCGAACTCACGCTGGCGCAGATCTGGTGCGAAGTGCTGAACGTCGAACAGGTCGGGCTCAACGACAACTTCTTCGAACTGGGCGGCGACTCGATTCTGTCAATCCAGGTGGTCAGCCGGGCGCGGCAGCAGGGTATTCACTTCAGCCCGCGCGACCTGTTCCAGCACCAGACGGTGCAGACCCTCGCCGCCGTGGCCACCCGCACCGAGCAGGTCAGCGCCGAACAAGGCCTGATCATGGGCGAGTCGCGACTGACGCCGATCCAGCACTGGTTCTTCGACACGGAGATCCCGCAACGCCAGCACTGGAACCAGGCGTTGTTGCTGCAACCGACCGCACCTCTGGAGCCCCATCGACTGGAGCAAGCGCTGCTGGCGGTCATCGAACAGCACGACGCCTTGCGCCTGCGCTTCAGCCGGATCACCGGTCAGTGGCTAGCACAGCATCAGACAATTCCCGACGCGCCGGTGCTGTGGCAGGTACGCGTTTCGTCGATGGATAAATGCCCCGCGCTGTTCGCCGATGCCCAGCGCAGTCTCGATCTCGAAGAGGGACCGCTGATGCGCGTGTTGCTGGTCGATGGTCCCGAGGGCCAGCAACGGCTGTTCATTGCGATTCACCACTTGGTGGTCGATGGTGTTTCATGGCGCGTGCTGCTGGACGACCTGCAAACCGTGTACCGCCAACTCGACGCGCAGCAGTCGGTGAAACTGCCGGCAAAAACCAGCGCCTTCAAGGATTGGGCCGCACGCTTGCAGGCCTATGCCGGCAGTGAATCCCTGCGTGAAGAACTGAGCTGGTGGCAGACGCAATTGGCCGGACCGAGCGCCGAACTGCCGTGCGATCACCTGGGCGGCGGCCGACAGAATCGTCATGCGCAAACCGTCAGCGTGCGCCTCGACAGCGAGCGCACCCGGCAATTGCTGCAACAGGCGCCGAGTGCCTATCGCACTCAGGTCAACGACCTGTTGCTGACCGCATTGGCCCGGGTGCTGTGCCGCTGGAGCGGTCACGCATCGGCGTTGATTCAACTGGAAGGCCATGGCCGTGAAGCGCTGTTCGAGGAAATCGACCTGACCCGCAGCGTGGGCTGGTTCACCAGCGCTTACCCGTTGCGCCTGACCCCGTCGAACATTGAAGAAGCCGCCGGGCAGGGCGCTTCGATCAAGGCGATCAAGGAGCAACTGCGCGCCGTGCCGCACAAAGGCCTGGGTTATGGCGTGCTGCGTTATCTCGCCGATGACCTGAGTCGCCAAAGCATGGCCGGGTTGCCGGTGGCGCCGATCACCTTCAACTACCTGGGGCAGTTCGACCAGAGCTTTGGTGACGATGCGCTGTTCCATCCGCTGGATGAAGCCATCGGCGCGGCCCACGATGCCAATGCACCGTTGCCCAACGAGCTGAGCGTCGACAGTCAGGTGTATGGCGGTGAACTGGTGATGCGCTGGACCTTCAGCGCCGAACGCTTCGATGCGCAAACCATCAACGATCTGGCAGACGCTTACATGGGCGAGTTGCAAAGCCTGATCGAACATTGCCTGCGTGACGATGCCGGTGGCCTGACGCCGTCGGACTTCCCGCTGGCGCAGCTCAACCAGACGCAACTGGATGCGCTGCCGGTTCCGGCCGCCGTCATTGAAGACGTCTACCCGTTGACGCCAATGCAGGAAGGCATGCTGTTGCATACCTTGCTGGAGCCAGGCACCGGCCTGTACTACATGCAGGACCGTTACCGCATCAACAGCGAGCTTGATCCGCAGCGTTTCGCCCAGGCCTGGCAAGCGGTGATCGCCCGCCACGAAGCGTTGCGCGCGTCGTTCTGCTGGAACGTCGGCGAAGACATGCTGCAAGTGATTCACAAACCGGGCAGTACGCCGATCGAGTACCTCGACTGGAGCGACATTACCGAAGCCGAGCAAGAGCCGAAGCTGCAAGCCCTGCTCAAGACCGAACGCGAGACGGGTTTCGACTTGCTCAACCAGGCGCCGTTCCACTTGCGCCTGATCCGGGTCGGTGCGGCGCGCTACTGGTTCATGATGAGCAACCACCACATCCTCATCGATGCCTGGTGCCGTTCGCTGTTGATGAACGATTTCTTCGAAATCTACAGCGCTCTCGGCGAAGGCCGGGACACACAGTTGGCCGTGCCGCCGCGTTATCGCGACTACATCGGCTGGCTGCAACGCCAGAGCCTGGCCGAAGCGCGGCAATGGTGGAAAACCAACCTGCAAGGCTTCGAGCGGACTACGCCGATCCCGAGCGACCGACCATTGTTGCGCGAACACGCCGGCGACAGCGGCGGCATGATCGTCGGTGACTGCTACACAAGGCTCGATGCCCGTGACGGTGCGCAATTGCGCGAACTGGCTCAGGCCCATCAGCTGACCATCAACACCTTCGCCCAGGCGGCGTGGGCACTGGTGTTGCGGCGCTTGAGCGGTGATCGCGACGTGCTGTTCGGCGTCACTGTGGCCGGACGGCCGGTGGACATGCCTCAGATGCAACGCACCGTCGGCCTGTTCATCAACAGCATCGCGCTGCGGGTGAAAATGCCGGAGGACGGTCAGCGTTGCAGCGTGCGTCAGTGGCTCACCGGTTTGCTCGACAACAACATGCAACTGCGCGAGTACGAATACCTGCCGCTGGTCAACATCCAGGAGCAAAGCGAACTGCCCAAAGGCCAGCCGCTGTTCGACAGCCTGTTCGTGTTCGAAAACGCCCCGGTGGAAACCTCGGTGCTGGACCGTGCGCAGAGCCTCAACGCGACCTCGGATTCAGGCCGCACGCATACCAACTTCCCGCTGACGGCGGTGTGCTATCCAGGTGATGATCTGGGCTTGCACCTGTCCTACGACCAGCGCTACTTCGATGAGGCCACGGTCGAGCGCATGCTCGGCGAGTTCAAGCGTTTGCTGTTGGCGCTGGTGGACGGCTTCCATGGCGACATGGCCGACCTGCCGTTGCTGGGGGCGCAGGAGCAGGATTTCCTTCTTCATGGCTGCAACCAGAGCGCACACGACTACCCACTGGAGCAGAGCTACGTCGCATTGTTCGAAACCCGGGTCGCCCGGCACCCGCAGCGGATCGCCGCCAGTTGTCTTGACCGGCAGTACAGCTATCTTGAGTTGAACGAGCGCAGCAACCGTCTCGGTCATGCGTTGATTGCCGCCGGAGTCGGTCGGGATCAGCCGGTAGCCTTGCTGGCCGAACGCAGCCTCGAATTGCTGGGCATGATCATCGGCAGCTTCAAGGCCGGGGCGGGCTACCTGCCGCTGGACCCGGGTTTGCCGAGCCAGCGTCTGAACCGGATCATCGATCTGAGCCGCACGCCATTGCTGGTGTGCACGCAGGCGTGCCGTGAGCAGGCGCAGGTCTTGCTTGACGAGTTCGGCTGCTCCAGCCGACCACGGCTGCTGGTCTGGGAGGAAGTCCAGGCCCTTGCGCTCTCGGCGGACAATCCTGGTCTTTACAGCAGTCCGGACAACCTGGCCTACGTGATCTACACCTCCGGATCCACCGGGTTGCCCAAAGGCGTGATGGTTGAACAGCGCGGCATGCTCAACAACCAGTTGAGCAAGGTGCCGTACCTGAACTTGAGCGACGCTGATGTGATTGCGCAAACCGCCTCGCAAAGCTTCGACATTTCCGTGTGGCAGTTCCTCGCCGCGCCGTTGTTCGGTGCGCGGGTGGATATCGTGCCAAACACCATCGCCCACGATCCCCAGGGCTTGCTGGCGCATGTCGCGACCCAGGGCATCACCGTGCTGGAAAGCGTGCCGTCGCTGATCCAGGGCATGCTCGCCCAGGAGCGCATGAGCCTCGACGGTCTGCGCTGGATGCTGCCGACCGGTGAGGCGATGCCACCGGAGCTGGCGCACCAATGGTTGCAGCGCTATCCGGACATCGGCCTGGTAAACGCCTACGGTCCGGCGGAGTGCTCGGATGACGTCGCGTTCTTCCGTGTCGATCTGGCCTCGACCCGCGGCAGCTTTTTGCCGATCGGTACGCCGACTGACAATAACCTTTTGTATGTGCTCGATGACGCGCTTGATCTGGTGCCGTTGGGCGCGGTGGGTGAACTGTGCGTGGCAGGAACCGGAGTCGGCCGTGGCTATGTCAGCGATCCGCTGCGCACGGCACCGGTGTTTGTGCCGAACCCGTTCGGCGCACCGGGCGAGCGTCTGTATCGCACTGGCGACCTGGCCCGCCGTCGCAGCGATGGCGTGCTGGAGTATGTCGGCCGGGTCGACCACCAGGTGAAGATTCGCGGCTACCGCATCGAGCTGGGCGAAATCGAAGCACGCTTGCATGAGCAAGCGGAAATCCGTGACGCAGCGGTCGGCGTGCAGGAGGGCGTCAACGGCAAGCACCTGGTTGGCTATCTGGTCGCGGCCGATGCTTCGCTTGATTCAAGCGAGCGACTGGAGCGAATCAAGCTGCGACTGCGTGCCGAACTGCCGGAGTACATGGTGCCACTGCACTGGTTGTGGCTGGACAAGCTGCCGCTCAATGCCAACGGCAAACTGGATCGCAAGGCGCTACCGGCGCTGGAGATCGGCCAGATTGGGCGTCAGGATTACCTGGCGCCGCGCAATGACCTGGAACAGACCCTTGCCGACATTTGGGCCGAAGTGTTGAAGGTCGAACAGGTGGGCGTTCGCGATAACTTCTTCGAGCTGGGCGGACATTCGCTGCTGGCCACGCAAATCGCCTCGCGGGTGCAGAAAACCCTGCAACGGGACGTGCCACTGCGGGCGATGTTCGAATGCAGTACGGTCGAGGAATTGGCCGGGTACATCGATGGATTGGCGGCGAGTGAGATCACCGAGGAGAAAGTGGATCGCTTGAATGATTTGATGGCGGAGTTGGAGGGGTTTTGATTTTTTAGCGGGGCTTCTCCACGGGAAAGCTGAACTGGCCTGAGGATTTTGGACACTTCAATCGGGCGCTATGATGGCGCCCCAGTCTGCGGTAATCCCTGCAATGAGATGTGCCGCTGCTGGCGATGTACTCGTGCCGCGTGGTGGAGGAGCTGTCCGGGCTCAACCACGGGTGAGTGGCGAGCCGGACTCTGCCGAGTCAACCCTCTGTACGTTGGTGCGCTACAAACGTCTCGATGCTCATCGAGTTTTCTGTCCAGCCGATAGATGAAGTTCTGCTTCTCTCTCCAAATGAATTATTCCCATTTCCAATGCTTTGACTAACGCTAGCCAGCGCGAGCTGACGCCGAATTTTCGGCGAATATTACAGAAGTGATAATTCACCCCTGCTTCAGAGCAATTGAGGATCCGTCCGATTTCCCAGGATGACTTGCCTATGGCGCACCACTTGAGGATTTGCTGCTCTTTGGCGGAGAGTTTCGGGGGGATGTGGGGTGTATCCGCGTAGCCGTGTGGCTTGGCGGGTAGCGTTTTGGGTTGGAGCAGGGTTGGGCTCGCAGTGTACATGGCTGGTCTCCCGGGGTAGGGGCGCCTTGGAGGGCGGTGAGTAACTCCATGACTCTTTTATAGCGCGATTCGGGGTGATTGAAACCTGTAAGAAATAACAGGTGGGGATGGTTTTAACTGATGTGAAATGTGTAGGTGTCTAGCAGGGGTTGTAGTCGTATACGAAGTTTTATTTCTAATAGAACTGCTAGTGTTTTTAATTTCTGTTTCGTGATTAATTGTGGCTTCGCTAGTTTGGCGGTTAAAGGTGGTTTTTATTTTAATGTTTATGGAGAATGAAGATGGGAAGTATTAATTTTAATTCGGAGCCATTGAATTATGATTTGGATTTTGTTACGAGTACCTCTATAAAGGTGTCGTGGGAAACTAGGAGTGACCTCGTTGTGTATTTTCTTGACTCTGACTATTCTCCTAGTAAACAGTACTACAAGGGGCCTGGTAATACGGTTACGATTTCTGATCTTAAACCAAATACGGAATACAAATTTGTTCTCGCAGGGCAAAAGGATGTAAATAATAGAACTCGCCCTACACGTTTCACCGTCCGGACGCCAGTTAGAATGGTTTCTCCTCCGACCTTCTTCACTGCTTACAATCAGACAGACAGTGAAGTCTCTTTTTTTTGGAACCCTGGCGAGGTCGAATTTGGCGAGCCGCGTTATGAGTTACGCCGAGACGGCCACTTGCTTGAGGTCGCTTCTCAACCTCCGTTTACCGATACCAGCCCTGAGCAAGGTCGCGACCATGTTTACTGTATTCGTACCTTGGACGGAGAGTTCAATTACTCGGAGCCAGTTTGTGTTACGGTAAACTTCGAAGATTTTACCGCACCCACAGACCCTTCGAGCCTGCGCACCAGCAATCTAGGCCTGACATTGAGTTGGGATGAGTCATACGACAGTTCCGGAGATGTTACCTATATAGTCGATCAGGGGGTCGACCATCAGTTGGGGACGACAAAGGAAACAGAGTTTTCTGTTACCGGCCTGGAATTGGGGAGACGATATGAATTCGGCGTGACGGCTACCGATAAGGCTGGTCATGAATCGAATCGAATCGTAGTCCATTATCCTGCGCTCGGTATTTCTGTGAAGGGTAAACCGTAACGTTCCGATGCTGATGCTTCTATTTGGTTAACAAAGTCCCGATGCCTGTGCATCGGGATTTTTTTGTGCGCCGGTAGAGGCACATCAAACGGCTGATGATCGTCCACTTGGTTTTTCACCTAAAAGACCTCTTTCAACCCCAGTACGCCCCCGGCGTCTACCGCCCTGCCTCCTCGATGCCCCCCCCGACAACACTTGCGCAACAGGCCAGCGCCACTCGCCCCGCTTTCATCATTCGCGCGCGATAATGTTTAAGTGGCAGGGATTTATCCTACAAAATATTCGGATAGTTCTTGCATACCGGTACTACAGAAAACGAGAAGATGCGCGCCGTTGAAACGCAACGCCCTATTTACCGGTGTTGATCAATAACCCGGTGCCTGACTTTTGTCGTTTGGCTGAAGCACGCACTATTAATCCGATGTTTAAAGGTGATTTCAATGTTCAAGAAAATTGCAATTTCTGCCCCGGTGCTTGCTTTGGCTTTTGTTTCCTCGGCTGCCCTGGCTGTTCCTCAGACTCACAACATTCAAGTTTTCGCTGATATTCCGAGCGCCGACTTCTATGTGCAGCCAGTGAATCACGACACTGTAGCTATGCCTCAGCAATTGCTCTGGAATAATACAACTTCCAAGTTGGAAGGCATCAGCCGTGACTTTAAGGTGAAAAGCAGCGTTAGCGCTAGCGTAGGCCCGGCCATCAAGGCAACTCTGCTGGACCCGGCGGTCATGAGCTCTGGCACAGAAGATATTCAATTGGCAGTCAGGTTCAATAACATTGCGTTGACCCTGGGCAACGAAACAGAAGTTGTCGCTGCTGATGCTGCGATTGCTGAAGCCATCGCACCCCTGAGCATTATGCCAATCGAGCCGAGCGGCGGTTACAAGGAAGGTAACTACACCGGGAACGTTCGTGTGATGTTCGACGCGCCGTGATGGTTGCTGGATAATTTCCAACTACCTGTATGTCCTTTATGTGGCCGGCACACCAGGTCGGTCGCATTCTTCCTTGCACATGCAAGCGCTAACTTGAGATGTTGATCAATGTTTTCGATGACTCCTATCGCAGGAGCGCTTGCGCTTTTTATTTGCGCAGGTGCGCTTGCCGGTGAAAGCAAGCCTGCGAACAAGTCCGTCAGTTTGCTCCAGCAGGCTGAAGGTTTGCCTGCAGAGTTTCATGAATTTTTCTTTGATGTTCCGTTGGCTGTTCGCGTCGAAGTCGATCGACAGTTTCTGGGTGAAGCCATGATCCTGTTGACCCGCGATGAGCGAGTGACGCTGATCAACTTTACGGACACACGCAACAGTGACCTTTCGTCGAGCGAGCGAGATGAGTGGGCCGCTTTCATGACGCAGGGCGCGGCGTTGGGTGCCTGTAACAGTGGCTGCCCTCGGCAACTGCAGTCGGTTCACTACAGCCTGGAAGACTCCATGGTGTCGTTGGTGACGGCGAACGCCGAGCGCGATCCGCAAGCCCGACTGTTTCATGATCAGCCTGAGGGCGGCAGCCACGGCATGATTGTGCGCAATCAACTGAATGTCAGCGGTGGTCAGCAGCAGAACATTGCCGGCCGTTATGGCGTGGAGGCTGCCGCGAGCCTGGGCAACTGGACGAACACGTTCAATGCTCAATTGTCGCGCATGTCAGGGATGGACACGGGCATCAAGCATGCTGTCCATGAATTGCATACCCAACGGGAACTGGAGGGCCGCTTCATCCGTGCCGGCTATTTCACGCCCAGTGCCCAGGGTCTGACTCGGTCTGTGCGCACCATCGGGCGAGGTCCCGACACGGTCATGGGACTGATGTACGGCAGTTCCGATAGCCTGGCGATCGACAACGCCAACCCTAGTCTTTATCCCATTACGGTGACCGCTAACCGACAAGCGATGGTGGAAATCTATCGCAACGGTGTGCTGATCAATAGTCAGCAGGTGGCGAGCGGTCTGCAGACGCTAGATACGCGTCCGCTGCCCGGCGGAATCTACGAAGTGGAAGTACGCTTGGTCGAAGATGGTCAAGTGATTACCACCACTTCAGAGCTAATTTACAAGCCCAACAACTGGCGCAACCCGGAAAATCGCTGGCGCTACAACCTGTTCGCCGGTCGCGAGAGCAAACTGCTCAGCAATTGGCAGGAGCGCGATGACGGTGATCTGACGGCAGGTGCAGCCTTTAACTTCTTGCTGCATCCGCGAGTTGTCCTGGGGCTTTCCGCCCGTCAGGTCAAGGAGCAGATGCAGTTGGGCACCTCCGCCGACTGGACGGTGGGCGAGAAAACCTCCCTTTACACCAGCCTTTCCCAGACCAAGGGTGAAGGCACTGGGATGGAGGTGCAAGGTGTGCATCGCTACAACGGCGGCAGTGTGGTGTTGCGCCATCAGCGCAGCTGGCTGGACACCCGTAATACTTACGAAGTGCTGCCGGACGGGACGCACATCCGTCAACGCAACACCTACAACGGACAGACCAGCAACACCTCGCTGTCGGTGAATCAGCGCTTGAACAGCAAGAGTTCGCTTAGCGCGCAAGTGTCCCAGAGCCAGGGTTATAACGAAGGATTGGGCATCGACCTGAGCTGGACCCGCAACGCACAGTTGTTCGGCAACAGCGCGGACTGGCGCGTGGCGGTGTTCGATCGACCGGGTACGGTGGGTACTGCCGACCAGCGAAACCGCGGGATCGATATCAGCCTGCGCATGGCTCTGGGTTCCGACGGTCACCAGGTGACCGGCAGCGTCGGTCAACGTACATCACGTGACGGTGGACGGGACCCCAACGCGTCCGTTACCTATCGTCGCGACCTCAAGGATCACGTCCTGCAAAGCGTTTCTGCAACCGTCAGTAGAGACGTGTACGGGACAGGTCAGGCGGGCACGGCTGATTTCAAGACCGACCAGGTCAGCGGCTCGATGCATGCACAACGTTCCTCCTACAACGGTCAGATCAGCGGCGGTTTGAATCTGGACAGTACCTTGGCGGTCAGTGGCAAAAAACTTGTATTGAGTAGCCAGGTCTCGACCGGAGAGGCGGGAATGATCGTCGATGTCGAAAGCGATCTCGATGATATCGAGTTGCGGGCCGACGACTTTGCCGGTACCCACGCCACGTTGCGGCCAGGGCGTAATTTCATTCCCGTTTCGGCGTACAAGAACGGCACGGTGAATTTTGATTTCAAGGGCACTGATGTTCCCGCGGCGGCAATCCAGCCTGCGCGCACCACCTATCACTTGAATAAGGGAGGGGTGGATTATCGCCAGGTGCGCATTCTGAAGACCGTGACTGTGATGGGACGCCTGTTGGATGCCAGTGGAAAACCTTTGAAAGGACATCACGTCATCAACCATGCCAGTCGTGGCGTCAGCGAAGTCGATGGATTCTTTTCAATGGAACTTAGTGAGAACTCTCCTACACTTGAAGTGCGGCACGACAGTCAGTTGTTATGCCAGTTCAGGCTCGATCCAGCCTCCCAGCGTCGAGAGAATGATGTGCTGATGGTAGGGGATCTGCGGTGTCATCCGGACACCTTGGCCGAAGCTGCTTATAAGTCTGAGAAAGCCAGTTGATGGGCACTTATACAACAGCAGTGAGAACATGGCGTACACAGGACAGTCAAATGAACAAGTTAATCAACCGTCTGGTGCTTGGATCAGCACTTTGCGGGTTTGCAAGTTTAGCCAATGCCGCTGTATTGGACGTACAAGCCGAGATCAGGCCGGATCCGATTAATCCGGGAATCGCGCAGATTATCAATAACACACCCGTCACGGGGTACTGCGCGGAATATCCGGGTATTTGCAACAATAAGGGATTTCGAAGTAACAGCTTTCCTATTGTTTTTACGTCATCAGGGATGATTCCCATAGATCATGTGATCCCCTTTGGTTTTCCGGCGACATGGCGCCGATTTACTGTGGCACATGCGGTGATTCCTGGCGCAACGGCTGAGGTCGAAATTCGCATTGCCGGAGTGGGGACCCGTTATCGCTTGAATAATACAGCGCAATCGATAATCGGACATCCGGGAGGAGTGCCTGTGTTTGATTATCACGCCTATCTCTGGAGCCCTTCGTGGGCTCAGGCAGTTGCTCAATGCCAGCAAGTGAATAATACCACCCAGGGTGCAGATGATAATGGAACAGACTTTACGGCATTCTGGTTGACACCGCAGAACGTCACCACTTGCTCAAGGCGTCCGAAATTCAACATTCCCGGCATGTCCTTGCAAAGGCTCGATGTGCATTATGAGCTGCGAGCCGTTCGACCGGAACAATTGATCAGTGGCGACTATCAAGGGTCGTACACTTACTCCACCAGCGGTGATTTCGATATGGGGGTCTTGAACCCCAATGATGCTGTCATGACCTTCAATTTAAACCTGGCGGTAAAGCAGGACGTCAACGTCAGAATGTCCGCCGACAGTGTTGCCCTGGCACCCAAGGGCGGCTGGATGGAGTGGATCACTCATGGAAGACGACCCGAGAAAATATTGGGTGACTTGCAGTTTTTCATCTTGACTTCTTCGCCGTTTAAAATGGATCTCAGCTGCAGTCAGGCGGGAGCTGGAACCTGTCTGATCAGCAACGGTTCCCACGAAGTACCTGTCGATATCAGTGTCAGCCTGCCAAGTCCTTGGGTGGACGGTACAGGCCAGTCGGTAGTACGGCGTCCGCTGACGATAGGTGGTGCTGGCCTGGAGCGTTTAATGCCTACAGGTTTGCCCACTCGACAGCCTAGCCAGCTGCATTTTGAAGTGCCGCAAGACTCAGTTGCAACGATGCATGACGATAGCAGTTATCGAGGAACCGTTAACATAACTTTTGATTCCGATATCTAATCGCAGTAGCAAAGCCTGAGGCTGACTCAGGCTGTTGTCCCAGTACGAGGCTTTATCTCATGAAATCCATTTATATGTTGTTGTGCACGTTTTTTTTCAGTCTGTGCGCGCAAGCCGGCCCCAGCCTGCAAATTGGTACCTTCTATGATTTTATGAAGGGCAATCAAAGTAATTATCTGAAACGAATCCATAACGGTGGTACTTCGACTGCATTCGTCAAGATCGAGATCAAGGAGATCTTTTATCAGCAGAATGGAAACTCTCGCGAAGAGCCCTTGAAGAGTGTCGATGGCAGTACCCGTGACGGTCTGGTCGCCAGCCCGGCCAGGCTGATCGTACCGGCCAAAGGAACCCAGGGTACTCGCCTGCTGTATACCGGCGATCGTAGTAAGGAACGCTATTTTCGGGTTCGCTTTTTACCCGTCGTTCCCGAAAAAGAAGACAAGTTCGCCGTCTCGGACACCGAGCGTGAAACTTATGAAAAGGAAATGTCTGCCGGTTTCAACGTAATGGCCGGTTATGGCATGGTGTTTTTTGTTCGCCCGGCCACTACCCGTTTTGATACCAAAATAGACAGCACTGCTGGTCGCTACCAGTTGAAAAACAATGGCAATAGCGTAGTTGTCATCGACGCGTTCAAGGACTGCTCGGCCAAGAACGAAGACGATTGCAAACCGACCAAAAAAGTACACGTGATTCCAGGTCATGATTTTGCGTTCGACAAACAAGCGGGTCGAGTCTATCGCTATAACCTGATCGAGGACGAAAAGAAAACACCTGTGGTAGTGAAGGGGTAATTAGGGTTCAAGAGTCAAGTTCCCCAAACCAACATGCAGGCAAGTGGGGCATGGAGCGGCGGTGGGATAGTTATGTTTGTGTGGCCACTGTCTTGGGTATGGCAGCAAGGTTGCGCAACTGGCCGGCATCGAGGGGCTGGCGGTTGTACAAACGCATACATTCTGGCGATTGACCGCGATCGGTCAGCCGCTCAGTCTTCCGGCTCCTTTTTTGGCTCGCGGAGACAATCGATGCCCTTCGTAACGATAGACGGACAAGCCCTTCACTACATCGATCAAGGCACTGGCCCGGCTGTGCTGCTGGCCGGTAGCTACCTGTGGGACCAGACCATGTGGGCGCCGCAGATTGCCGCGCTGTCGCAACAGTATCGGGTGATCGCTATGGAGCTCTGGGGACACGGCCAATCCGGGCCATTGCCTGTCTGTACGACGTCGCTGGATGACATTGCGCGTCAGGCTCTGGTCTTGCTAGATCATCTGGACATCGAGCGGGTCACCCTGGTTGGCCTGTCGGTGGGCGGTATGTGGGGCGCGCGCCTGGCGCTGTCGGCAGCGCACCGGCTCAATGGCCTGGTATTGATGGACACCTACGTCGGCGCCGAACCGGAGCCGACACGCCAGTATTACTTTTCACTGTTGAAGCAGATTGAAGAGGCGGGTGTCATCACTCCAGCGCTGCTGGATATCGTAGTGCCGATCTTCTTTCGCCCCGGCATCGACCCGCAGTCGCCTCTGTACCAGAACTTCCGTACGACGCTGGCGGCTTTGCCTACCGATCGCCTGCGTCAAAGCATCGTGCCGATGGGGCGCATTACCTTTGGCCGCGAGGATTTCATGGCGCGGCTGTGTGAGCTCGACGGTGCCAGCACGCTGGTAATGTGCGGCGACCAGGATACCCCGCGTCCGCCGGCGGAAGCCCGTGAAATGGCTGAGTTGATTGGCTGTCCATGGCTGCTGGTGCCGGAGGCGGGGCATATTTCCAATCTGGAAAACCCCGGGTTCGTCACCGCCGAACTGCTGAAGTTTTTAGCTTCAAGAAATTAGTCATTTGTACTGACGCCATCGCGAGCCTGCTCGCGATGGGGGACTGTGAAGTCACATAGGCCCGAGAATCTTCGCCAGTTTGTCCGGTGACGGTGCGCCTTGCTGCTGTTGCAAATCCCCTTTGTCATCCATGTAGAAAATCGCCGGCGTCGCCTGCAACTCCAGCTCTTCCATCAATTGCATGTTGGCCGCGAGTTTCGCCTGAACGGCTGGTGGCACTTCCTTCAAGGCCTTGAGCGAACTGCCCTTGCCAGCGGCTTCGTGGTCCTGCAGGGCTTTTTCCGGGTCTTTGGCGGCGAGCAGGGCCGCGGATTTCCCCGGACTGTCTTCGCGGATGATACCGACCATGATGTGGCGCAACTGCACCTTGCCCGCCTTGACCCACGGCCGGGCCTGTTCCCAGAACACGTTGCAGTACGGACAGTTCGGATCACTGAACAGGTACACCACGCGCGGCGCATCCTTTTTGCCGTCGCCGATCCAGTTGCTGGTTTCGAACTTGGCCCAGACTTCCTTGGCCATCGGCGCATACACCAGCTTCTGCAACGGTGCGCTGCTCAGGTCATTGCCCTGGGCGTCATACAAGTTGCCCAGCAATACGTGTTTACCATCTGGTGTCAGGTACAGAGCCATGCCGCGGCCCTGGTATTGCGCGGCATAACCGCGCAAACCGTCGGGGGCGTCGAACTGGCCGACGATTTTCGCGCCCTTGGCCTCGATTTTCTTGATCGCATCGGGCAACTCTTCGGCCTGCACCGACGGCAGGTGCAGCAGGACGGCACCGAGGCTCAGGGTCAGCAGGTGGCGGAGGCGGGGCATGGCAGTTTCCTTGAAGAAGTGGCGGGTACGGTGTCGAAGTTTTCCAGTGCGCGCGCCAGGCTGGCGTCCGACAATTCGCCCAGATGGCTGCCCAGCAGGCGACCTTCGGGGCTATAGAACAGCGTAGTCGGCAATGCCATGGAACCGACGGCCTGGCTCAGACGCCCACCGCCGTCGAACAGTACGTTGGATAGGCTCAGGCCCTGGGTTTCCAGAAAGGTCGCGACGCTTTGCATGCTTTCCGCCTGATTGACGAACAGGAACGTCAGGTCCGGCCTTTGTTGCTGGGCGTTTTCCAGCACCGGCATCTCCCGGCGGCACGGCGGGCACCAGGTGGCCCAGAGATTGATCACCAACGGGCCGCCCTTGTAGTCGGCCAATTGCACGGTTTCGCCAGCGGCGTTGCGCAGGGCGATTTCAGGCAGGCGTGTGCCTTGTTCATAAATCGACAGGGAGAACGTTGCCAATAGCCAGAACGCCAGGCCGCTGGCCACGCCAAAGCCCAATGGACGGCGCAAACCCGGGCGACGCCAGGCGCGATACAGTGTGGCAAGTAAAACGACGATCACCCCCGGCCAGGCGAGGAAACCTCCATCGCGCAGGTCGATGACCTGCCACGGATCGTTGCGATAATACGCCCAATAGACGGCCACGAAACTGATACGGGCCGCCAGCATGCCCAGTAGAAACAGGCTGAACAGCACCGATTCAGGATTGTCACCCCCTCGCCTGGCCACCCGCCAGCCGACAAAAGTGGCCAGCGCCAGCGCACTGATCAGCAGCAGGTGATTAAGCGCGATGGCAAAGGTGCCGAGGGTAAAGGTCAGCATTAACGGGCGTCTCGGGTAGCGGTCCAGCGTTGCAGGAAAGTATCGGCATCGACCTCGCCAGTTATGCGCTGGCTGCGACGTTCCTCGCCATCAGCGCCAATCCACAGCAGACTCGGTGGCCCCGGCACTTTGTAACGAGCGAGCAGCTCGCGGCTGGCGGCATTGTCAGCGGTCACGTCCAGCCGGAGCAAGCGCACGTCACTCAGGGCTTGCATGACATTGGCTTTGCCGAACACCTGTTTTTCCATGACCTTGCACGACACGCACCAGTCGGCGTAGTAGTCCAACAGTACCCACTGGCCCTGAGCCTGCGCGGTGTCGAGTTCCCGTTGCAGTGCCTGCGGATCCTTGATGGTGGTGAAGGCATCGTGGCCAACCGGCACAGCGGCCACAGCCTGGTTCGCGGCACGAAAAACCTGCAACGGCTTGAACGGATCGTCACTGCCACCGGCCGCACCGATCACCAACAGGCCGCCCCATAAACCGAGCAGCAACGAACTGGCGCCAAACAGATGTGCGATACGGTCGAACCCTTCCGACTGTTTCCATGCACTGTAGGCCGAGATCAGCAGCAGCGCACCACACAAACCGACCCAAAGGGATTCGTCCAGCACCGGGCGCAGCATCAGCAACGCGGTGGCGAGGAACAGGAAGCCGAAAATACCTTTGACCAGGTTCATCCAGGCCCCAGGCTTGGGCATGAAGCGATTGCCGACGGTCACCAGCAACAGTAGCGGCACGCCGATACCGATGCCCATGGCGAACAGAATCAATCCGCCATGCAACGCATTACCGCTTTGCGCGATGTAGAGCAGGGCGCCGGCCAGCGGTGCGGTCATGCAGGGGCCGACCAGCAGGCCGGACAGGGCACCCAGCACACCCGCGCCGATCAGGCTGCCGCCGCGCTGATTGCGCGAGACGTTCTCCAGGCGATCACGCACGGCCACCGGTAGTTGCAGTTCGAAGTAGCCGAACATCGGCAGTGCCAGCAGCACGAAAATCGCCGCGAAACTGCCCAGCAGCCAGGGGTTCTGCAACCAGGCTTGCAGGTTCGCCCCGAGGGAGGCGGCCACTACTCCCATAGCCGCATACACCAGCGCCATGCTGACCACATAACTGCTGGCTAAAGCGAATCCACGTTTGGGCGTGGCGCCACTACCAACGATCAACCCGGCCAGAATCGGCAGCATCGGCAATGAACACGGCGTGAAGGCGAGCAACAGGCCCAGGCCGAAGAACAGCAAAAGGCTCCAGCCCAGCGCACGTTGTTGCAGGCTGCTGGCCAGTGCCTGGTCTGGTGCTTCATTGGCCGCGCTCTGCGCATTGACGTTGCCCAGGTTCACAACTTTGGTTTGCGGGGGATAACACAAACCGGCATCGGCACAACCCTGGTAACTGACCTTGATCTGGCCACTGGCACCCGCTGGTATCTTCAGTTCCAGACCCTGGCGGTAGACTTGTTGCTCACCGAAAAACTCGTCGCTGTGGGCTTCGCCTTCGGGCAACGCAGGATGCTGCGCGACAGGCAAACCGTCGAACTTCAAGCGTTTCTGGTACAGGTAGTACCCGTCGGTAATCTGCCAATAAAGCTGGATTTCTCCGGATTCCAGGCGTTCAGAGGTAAAGGTGAATGCCTTATCGACCGGGAGAAACTCTGGTTTGGTGTCGAACGGATTGCTAGCCGCCTGGGCCAGGCCCGCGATCAAAAGGGTAAAAAGTAAAAACAGACGACGCATGGATAAGCCTTTGCCCTGTGCTGGTGAGGTGCACAGTGGCGGGTGGCGATTAACCGATGATTAACCGCCCCGGCCTTGTGGCGCTAGCGCGTGCAGCATAATGTCGGCTTAATCGGTCAACGGCTTAATCAGCTTTATTTCTACGAGGCTCCCCATGCACGTACTGGTTTGCGAAGACGATGAGCTGATCGCCAGCGGTATCGTCGCCGGCCTGACCGCCCAAGGCCTGACCGTGGAGCACGTCGCCACGGCGTCCGCCGCCCGGGCGATGCTCAAGGTGGCGGAGTTCGACGTGATGGTGCTCGACCTTGGCCTGCCGGACGAGGATGGCCTCAAGCTGCTGCAGCAGTTGCGCCATCAAGGCCTGGAGTTGCCGGTCTTGATCCTCACCGCCCGGGACTCGGTCACCGACCGCGTAGATGGCCTGCAAGCCGGCGCCGATGATTACCTGCTCAAACCGTTCGACTTGCGCGAACTCGCTGCACGCCTGCATACGCTGTTGCGACGGGTGGCGGGGCGCAGCGTCAACCTGATCGAACATGGCGCCCTGACTTACGACCCGAGCAGCCGCGAAACCACGCTTGCGGGGCAGCCGGTGGATCTGTCGCGCCGCGAGCAGTCACTGCTGCAAGCGTTGTTGCACAACCGTGGCCGGGTGCTGTCCACCGAGCAACTGAAGGACAGCGTCTACGGTTTCAACGACGAACTGGAGAGCAACGCCCTCAACGTCCATATCCATCACCTGCGGCGCAAGCTTGGCAATGGCATTGTCGAGACTGTGCGCGGCCTGGGCTATCGCCTGGGGCCGGCTGATGGCGGAGAAGAATCGAAGTGATGAGTCTGCGTTTGCGCCTGAGCCTGACGCTCGGCGCCGCGTTTGCGCTGATCTGGGCCCTGGCCGCGGCCTGGATGCTCAGCGATTTGCGCAATCAAATGATGTTTTCCCTCGACCAGCGCCTGGTGGCGTCGGCACGCATGGTCGCCGGCCTGATGGAGCAACTGCCGCCCGTGCCGAGCAAGGGCGAGGGCACCCATTTCAGTGCCGAACAATTGAACATTCCCGGTGGCATGGCGTGCCAGGTCAGCTCGTTGCGCGGTGAAATCCTTGCCCGCAGCCACTCCGATCCACAACAAGCCCTGGAGGCCGAGAAACTGGGGTTTCACGATCAGATGATCGACGGCGCGCCGTGGCGCAGTTTCACATTGGCCCGGGGCGATCTGCGCATCACCACCGCCGACCGGCAGATCGAACGTGAGGCGTTGAACATGTCGATTCTGCTGGCCGCTTCGGTACCGGTGGGCGTGGCCTTGCTCGGATGCCTGTGCCTGCTTTGGCTGGGCATCGGCCAGGGGCTGGCGCCGCTCAACCGCATGCGCGATGCCTTGATGCGCCGCAGCGCCGACTCCCTCGAGCCCTTGCAGATCCAGCCGCTGCCCAGCGAGCTGCAACCCTTGCTGGAAACCCAGAACCAGTTGCTCCAGCGCATCGGCAAGACCATCGAGCGCGAACGGCGCCTGACTGGTGATGCAGCCCATGAGCTGCGCAGCCCGCTGACCGCGATCAAGACCCACCTGCAAGTGGCGCGCATGACCGAAGGAAACGCCCGGGATCAGTCCCTGGCCCGGGCCGAAGAGGGAGCGGATCGTATGCACCGCACCCTTGAGCAATTGCTATTGCTGGCGCGAGTCGAGGGCAGTCTGTCGTTTGACGACGGTGTGCAGTGCAACGCCGAGCAAGTGGCGAAACTGGCGATCCAGGACGCGGCGAGCGGCGATCGCCAACGCATCAAATTCCAGGCGCCGGGCAAGGTCTCCACTGCGCCGGTACAAATGCCTGCCGTGCTGTCGATTGCCGCGCTGCGCAACTTGCTCGACAACGCACTGCGGCATACCCCTGCCGACAAAGCCGTGGAGTTGAGCCTGGAAACCACCGGCAATCGAGTGCAGTTCGTGGTGCGCGACCATGGCCCGGGGATTGCCGAAGAGGATCTGCAACACCTGACCCAGCGTTTCTGGCGCAACGGCCAGAGCACCGGTTGTGGTCTGGGGCTGGCGATTGTCCAGGCCATCGTCCAGCGTTGCGGCTGCACGTTGCATTTCGATAGCCGTCCGGACGGCTTGCGGGTCGAGCTGACGATGCCGCTGCAATCTATCTGAAACAAACACAAACCCCTGTAGGAGCGAGCTTGAACTGGTCAAGTAATCCCGGACACCGATTACGGTGTTTATGCCGCTTTTTGCTCCATAGCTATTGGCGACAGGTAGTTGTTATAGCTGTGGAGCCTGGTGCGGTTGTAGTACATGAAGAAGCGCACCATGTCGGTTTTTGCTTCCTCGACCATGCTGTAGCCGCTGCGGGGAACCCATTCTGATTTCAGTGTGCCGAAAAAACGCTCTGTTGGAGCGTTGTCCCAGCACTGTCCGCGATGACTCATGCTTTGCAAAATGCCGTGGCGGGCCAGTTCTTCTTGAAACTTGCGGCTGGTGTACTGACAGCCCTGATCCGAGTGGAACATCAGCCCCGGCGGGCAGGTTCGTACCTCTGTCGCCATGCGTAGCGCCTTGCTGACCAAGTTGGCGTCATTGACTAGAGAGAATGCCCAGCCAATGACTCGACGAGCAAACAGGTCAATTACGATGGCCAGGTGAACCCAGCGCTTGCCCACCATCAAACTGGTAACGTCGCCACACCAGACCTGATCAACAGCAGTCGGTTTGAAGTTGCGTTTGAGTCGATTAGGCGCAACAAATGCTTCAACCCCCTTGGACCTGAATGGATGCGGCTGGCGTTGTTTACTGACAATGTTTGCCTCCCTCATCAGCGCTCTGACAAGACTCCTTCCGACCGCTATGTTTTGCGAATTCAGGCCCTTGCTGATCATCCTGGAGCCCATGGCTTCACGGCTTTCGCTGTGAAGCTCAACCACTTTCAGCTTGAGCTCCTCGCGTCTGACCTGCGGCTTGGCGAGCCGCTGAAGCCACTCATAAAAGCTGCTGCGCTTCACATCGAAAACACGACACAGCAAGGCGGTCGGGAATGACTCTCTAAGCTCCGCAATCATCGAAAACGATCGGGATCCGACATCAAGAGAGCGGTAGCCTTTTTTAAGATCTCGGCTTCCATCTCCATGCGCTTGATCTTGGCTTTTAACTCCTGGATCTGGCGCTGATCCTCGGTAATCGCCTTGGTGCCTTTGACTGGCTGTCCCTCGCGTTCCTTGCGAACCTGATCGACCCAGCGCCGTAAAGCGGTGGGCCCAATATCCAGCGATGCACAAACATCTGGAACCGGACAGTTATCATCAAGCACCATGCTGGCAGCCTGAAGCTTGAACTCGCGGGTGTAGACCTTTCTTTCGTTCATGGAACCTCCAAGTTGGCGAAATCATATCGCCCTTAAGAGGTGTCCGGAATAATTAGGCCAGTTCAGCTCTGCTCGCGATGGTCGATATCGATAACGCGTGCTTTCTGAATGCACGCAGTGTTCTTGAGTCCATCGCGAGCAGAGCTCGCTCCTACAAAGGTTTCCGTGTGACTGCCTAAATCCCTCAAGCGCTGATGCGTTTCCAGAATAGGAAAACCTTATTGAGGGGTCGAGAGATGTCAGTCGCTACCAGCCTTAACGAAGAGCAGCCGGCGACGTCCGCCGAGACGCTTTATCAGTTCAACGAATCGCCATTGCTCGCCCGTCAGAGCCAGCAGGAATCCAACGCCCGTAGCTATCCGCGACGCATTCCCCTGGCGCTCAAGCGCGCCAAGGGCATTCACGTCGAAGACGTCGAAGGCCGTACGTTCATCGACTGCCTGGCCGGTGCCGGGACCCTGGCCCTGGGGCACAACCACCCGGTGGTAATCCAGGCCATCCAGCAGGTGCTGACCGATGAACTGCCGCTGCATACCCTGGACCTGACCACGCCGGTCAAGGACCAGTTCGTCCAGGATCTGTTCAGCCTGCTGCCGCCTGCCCTGGCCGCTGAAGCGAAGATCCAGTTCTGCGGCCCGACCGGCACCGATGCCGTGGAAGCGGCGTTGAAACTGGTGCGTACCGCCACGGGTCGTAGCACTGTGATCTCGTTCCAGGGCGGTTATCACGGCATGAGCCAGGGCGCGTTGAGCCTGATGGGCAGCCTCGGGCCGAAAAAGCCTCTGGGCGCCTTGCTCGGCAGCGGCGTGCAGTTCATGCCGTACCCTTACGATTACCGCTGCCCGTTCGGGCTCGGCGGTGCGCAAGGGGTCAATGCCAACCTGAGTTACCTGGAAAACCTGCTCAACGATCCCGAGGCCGGCGTGCAATTGCCGGCGGCGGTGATCGTGGAAGTGGTGCAGGGCGAGGGCGGGGTGATCCCGGCGGATCTGGACTGGTTGCGCGGTTTACGCCGGATCACCGAAAAGGCGGGAGTCGCGCTGATCGTCGATGAAATCCAGAGCGGTTTCGCCCGCACCGGCAAGATGTTCGCCTTCGAGCACGCCGGGATCATTCCCGATGTCGTGGTGATGTCCAAGGCCATCGGCGGCAGCCTGCCGTTGGCGGTGGTGGTCTACCGCGACTGGCTCGACACCTGGCTGCCGGGCGCCCATGCGGGGACGTTCCGTGGCAACCAGATGGCCATGGCCGCCGGTTCCGCAGTGATGCGTTATTTGCTCGAATACAAGGTCTGCGAGCATGCCGCCGCGATGGGCGAGCGTCTGGCCGAGCACTTGCGCATCCTGCAGCGGGACTTCCCGCAACTGGGTGACATTCGAGGGCGTGGCTTGATGCTCGGTGTCGAACTGGTCGATCCGACGGGGGCGCTGGATGCCCAGGGTCACCCGCCGGCCTTCGCCCGCCTGGCACCGCTGGTGCAGCGCGAATGCCTCAAGCGTGGCTTGATCCTGGAGCTCGGTGGCCGCCATGGCGCGGTGGTGCGCTTCCTGCCGCCCCTGGTGATTACCGCTGCGCAAATCGATCGCGTGGCCGAGATTTTTGGTCGGGCCCTGGCCGCTGCCACCGCCAATCCTTAAATTTTCCACCCCGGGGAACGTTCCTTCTACATAACGGCTGCGCACACAGCGCGGCCCGCCCTACAACGATGGAGAGACACCATGACGTCAGTATTCGACCGCGAGGACATCCTCTTTCAGGTCGTGGTCAACCACGAAGAGCAATACTCGATCTGGCCCGATTACAAAGCCGTGCCACAAGGCTGGCGCACCGTGGGCAAAAGCGGGCTGAAAAAGGAGTGCCTGGCTTACATCGAGGAAACCTGGACCGATATGCGTCCGTTGAGCTTGCGGCAGAAGATGGATGAGCAGGCGGCTGTGGCGCACTGATTCGTCATGCAAAAAGAAGCCCGCTGGACTGGTGACAGTCAGCGGGCTTTTTCAGGTCTGGAGTTTGTGCACAGGAAGCGCGTGTGTGACGCAAAACCTGTAGGAGCTGGCTTGCCAGCGATGGACTCATAGGCACCGCGTTCAACCACTAAGTACTCGTCATCGTTAACGTCCTTCGCTGGCAAGCCAGCTCCTACAGAATTACGCGCCGCTCAACCCCTTGATCAGTAAATCCACATTCCCCTCCAGTTCAGCCACCGGGTCCTCGGCATCGGTGCTCAACACCACCAACCGGCTACCCGAACCGGCAATCACTGCTTTGAGTGCGTCCGACGGTTGCCGGTGATGCAGTACTACCGCCACATCATTGTCCTTGAGCGTTGTGCCCAATTGCTTGAGCGCTTCGGCTGTCCACTCGGCATCGGGGCGCGGGTCCTGGGCGATCAGCTCGAGATTGAGGCCGCCAATCAGGTAGCCGAAATGATCGCTCAGGCTCATCACACTGAGGTTGTCCGCATTGGCGAGGCGCGCTTCGCTGGTGGCGCTGAGCTTGAGCAAGCGTTGCTTGAGCGCTGCCAGGTTGGCGTCGATTTTCGGCTTCGCCTCGGGGGCCAGGCGCACGAGGTCCGCCGCCATTACATCGGCCATGCGCCCCATGTTGTTGCTGGAGAACCATGGCTGACTGTTGAGCCCGTCGACCTTGTTGCCAGGTTGCACGGCAATACCGGGCAGGGCGCCGTCCACCGGTCGGGCGGCGTCGACTTCGACGATGCGTATATTGCTGCGCCGGGAGATCGGGTAAAGCGGGTCGTCCGGCCACAGTGAGCGCAGGCCGATCACCGCATCGGCATCATTTGCCAGTTTGGCCAGCGCCGGGGCACCACGCCCGGTGAAGTAGGCAGTCTGACGGCTGCCGGGCAGGTTGGCCGGCGCGGCACGTTCGAGGCTGACATCGGTGCCTTTGAGCAGCACTTCACCGAGACCATAAGTAATCGGCAAAGACGCCAGTACGCGCAGCGGTTTGCCGCTGTCAGCGGCGAAGGTCGCGGTAGTCAGCCCGCACAGGGCAACGGCGAGGGTCAGTTGGCGCAGTGAAAAAATCATTTATCCAAGGTTCCCTTTCAGGCTGGGGACAACGCCGCGCGCGAGGGCGGCCAGAGCAAAGGCGACACCGGCCACGAGGATGATCGCGGCGCCGGACGGGATCGGCAGGTCGAAGACGATCGGCGCAAGAATCCCGCACAGCGTGCTGATGGTGGCGATCAGCACCGAACACCAGAAAAAGCCCTTCAGCGATTGGCTGAGCAAACGCGCCGCCGCTGCCGGAATTACCAGCAGGGCACCGACCAGAATCGCGCCGATGACCTTCACGGCGGCGACGGTGATCAGCGTCACCAGAATCACGAACAGATAGTCGAGGGTCTTCACCGCCACCCCGCGCACCGCCGCCAGTTGCGGATTGAAACTGGCGAGCATGATGCGGTTGTACAAAGGCAAAGCCAGGGCCATCACCAGCGAACCGACGATGGCCAATACCAGCAGGTCATTGCCGTTGACCGTCAGCACCGAACCGAACAGCACGTTTTCCAGGATGTGCACGTTGATCTTGCCCGCCAGAATCAACAGCAGGCTGGCGCCCAGGGCGAGCGACACCGAGAGGAACACGCCGATCAAGGTGTCCGGCGCCAGGCCGGTGCGGTTGCGCAGGTAGTTGAGCAAAATGCCGAACAGCAGGCAGTAACCGAACAGGCTGCCGTAGGGGCCGGTGTAGGGTTCGCCGAGCAAAATGCCGATGGCCACGCCGGTCAGCGCTGCGTGACCGACCGCCTCGGAGAAAAACGCGAAGCGCTTGACCACCACCAGCGTACCCAGGCCGCCCAGCACCGGGCCGATCAGCAGACCGGCGAGCAGCGCATTGACCACGAATCCATACGCCAGCGCCTCGGGTAGATAACCCGACGATGCCCAGCCCTGGACCATCAGGCGAAAAGCTTCGTAACTCATCAGGCAAGGCTCCGTGGGTGGGTCGAGAACAGCGTCAACAGGCGCTCCGGTGTCAGCGCCTGTTGCGGCGTGGCGTCGAACAGCACCCGGCGATTGAGCCCGGTGACGTGATCGGCCAGGCGCCCGACCGCTTCCAGGTCGTGCTCAATCCACAGTACGGTGATGCCCGCCGCTCGCCAGTCGCCGAGCAAGCGCTCGAACACCTGAATGCCGGCCTCATCTAGGGCCGACATCGGCTCGTCGAGCACCAGCAATTGAGGAGGCGGAATCAGCCCCTGGGCCAGCAACACCCGTTGGCGCTCACCGCCGGACAGCGCGCCCATGCGGCGCTTGCGTTTGTCCTGCATACCGACCCGTTCAAGGGCCTCGCCAATCGCCGCCGCGTAGTGTTTGCTCAAACCGAGAAAAGCCGGGCGACGCTGGCACATGGCGGCCATGAAATCGTCGACGGTCATTGGCAAACCCCGGTCGAACTCCAGTGCCTGTGGCACATAGCCGATGATTCCAGGCTCGCCCAGCCATTGCAGGCTCAAGCGGCCCTGATGGGGCATTTGCCCGAGCAGGGTCTTGATCAGCGAACTCTTGCCGCCGCCATTGGGGCCAACCAGCGCGTGCACGCTGCGGGGACGGACCTGGAAGGTCACCTTGTCCAGGATCGTTGTGCGCCCGAGGGTCAGGCTGACATCGGCAAACTCCAGCGTCGGCCCCGAACCCTGTAGGAGCGAGCTTGCTCGCGATTGCGGTGTGTCTTTCAACGATGATGTTGACTGACCGGACGCCTTCGCGAGCAAGCCCGCTCCCACAGGGGATTCTGCATCGGCCAGGATGGTTTCTTTCGATGTCATGCGCCGGACTCCTGAATCGCCCGTACCACGGTGTTGAGGTTGCCGGTCATTTCCTTTTCGTACTTGTCGGCGGTGTATTCGCCGTAGGAAATATGCGACAGCGGATACAGCTTCACGCCTGATTCACGCTGGATGGTCTCGACGTAAGTGGAGGGGAAATCCATCTCCGAGAAGATCACCTTCACGTCCAGTTCACGCAGTTGGTCGATGGTCTTTTTCAGCTGGCTCGGGCTCGGCTCGATACCGTGGGCCGGTTCAACCACGGCCGTGACTTCCAGGCCGAACTCACGCAGCAGGTAGTCGTAGGCCGCGTGCACCGTGGCCACCCGCAACTCGGCGTTCGGCGCCTGGGTCAGTTTGGCCAGGGCATCGACGCGCATCTTGCGCAGACGCTTGCCGTAGGCGCGGGCGTTGTCGGTGTAGGTCTTGGCATTGGCCGGATCAAGCTTGCCCAGCTCCCGGGCGATGTTGTTGACCTGGGCGATCGAGGCGCTGATCGACAGGAAGGTGTGCGGGTTTACCACTTTGCCGGCACCCCGGGCGGCAACGCCGGTGGCCGCCAACAGCGGCACGTTTTCATTGGCTTCGATCACTGGCACGTTCGGCGTTTCGCTGGCCGCGATCATGCGGTCGGCGAAATCATCATGGCCTACGCCGTTGAGCACGATCACGTCCAGCCCGCTGATGCGCTTGATGTCTTCGGCGCGGGGTTCGTAGGCATGCGGGTTGAAACCGGCCGGAATCAGCGGCACCACTTCGGCCTTGTCGCCGACGATGTTCGCCACGTAGCTGTAATAAGGATGCAGGGTGATGCCGATGCGCAGGCGCTTGGCTTCGTCGGCACTGGCCAGGGATGGCAGCAGGCAGGCGAGCAGGCCGACCAGTAGCAAGCGCAAGATAGAACGTTGAGATGAAATGGGCATGGGAAAGCGGTCTTCTCTCGAGTGGGGCGAGGGTTCAGTGCCGGTGCTGGCGGGTTACGCCGGCATCGAATTGCGCGACGATCTGTTGCCAACCGGTGCTTTCGAGCGCGGTATCGCTGAGGTCGGCCGGAGCCGTGAGCGTGCCGGTGCGGTTGAGCCAGATGTCCGGAGCGTCATCGCCTGCGGTCAGGCGCATCAGGAATGAACCGGCGACCGTCGGCGCCTGGCTCTGACCGAAGTAGGCCTTGGCGTTGAGCAATTGCCAGGCATGGCCGCCACGGCTGACGGAACTGGCGTCCTGGGCAAACGGGGCAAAACCTTCCTCAGCGAGAACCTGGGGAGTCGGCAGGGTTTGCTGTTCCTGGCGCAGCAAATGAATCTCGTCCAGCGTCACTCGCAAATCGGCGTAGATGCCTTGCTCGGACGCACTGAGGTCGCGGCGGGCATCCAGCTGGTGGCTGTTGACGCTGCTCACCTCATGGGATTCACCGCGCCAGAGCACCACAGTCCCTGCGACCGCCAGGATCACCAGGCATAGCAGCAAAACGTAGAGGGTTTCGTGACCGGCACCGGCCGGGCGTACGACTTGGGTCGTTGAAGTGCTCATGGTGCCTCAATGTCCGCTTGGTCGATTTCCACCACGTGACCGGGGCCTGCGTCGAACAGCACGTAGAACTCGGCGCCGGGTTTCTTGAAGGTCAGGGTCGAATCGGCGCCGAGTTTGCCCGGCACCAGAATGGTTTCGTCATAGCCGATCACATCGAGGGTCACGCCCGGCGCGCCGCTGCCGTCGGAAAAACCGCCGGTGCATTTGATCTGCTCGGCGTCGATGGCCTTGCATTCGCACATCGGGTTATGGGCCAGGGCGCTGGCGCTGAATCCGGCGCAGAGCACCAGCAACAGGGCTTTGAGTGGACGAAGAGGGGGGATCATGGTTTGCCTCCTTGTTTGTTCAGCCAGGCGATGGTGGCGGGGGAGGCCTGGCGCAAAGGAATGAATGCCTGATGCATCGTGCCGTCCCAGCCTTCCATGGTGATCCACAGCTCGGCGTCGGCCGTGGTTTTTTCCGGGACGGGCAGCGAAGCGCCCATGCGATACGGGGCGCCGAAGAAAATCACCCCGGCGGCGCGCAGGCTGCGGGGCTTGCCGATGCGCAGGTAAGTGGCCTTGACCTGTGCGATGCAGGTATCGCACAGCGCGGCGTTGAAGCCCTTCATATAGCCGGCCGGGCCATCGAGCGTGGGCGCGGCGTTGCGCAGCTCCGCCAGGCGCAGGCTCCAGGGGCCGACCTGGACTTCGCCGATTTCGCGTTCGCCCAGGCCACTGTCGCCACGCATCAGCGCTTCGTCAGCGAAGTACTTGGGCATGAAACCGAGTGGAATCAGCAGCAACAGGACATTCAGGTGAAAGCGCCATTTGTGCCAGAAAACGCTCAGGCGCGAGGGCTGTGAGGCCGCAATGACTTTGCTCACAGGTTGACCTCCGACGGTTCATTGTTCGTGGCCGGTTGCGCAGCGGTACCACGCGGTTTTTTGTTGCTGCGCTTGAAGGCATTGGCGGTGGCCAGCGCCGTGCGCTTGGTCCAGATCAGCAAGCCGCTGAGCACCATCATGCTCAGCAGCAGACCGAAGAACGCCCAGATCAGCTTGATCCACAGACCACCGAAGTCCCCGGTGTGCAGCGGGCGCATGGACTCGGTGACGAACTCCAGGGTCGAGCGGTCCGAAATCAGACGCGTGGCGGCGATTTCGCCGTTATACGGGTTGATGGTCGCGGTCTGGAACATCAGCGGATACCAGCCGCGTCCGCCGACATCCAGATGGCTGTAGGCATTGCCTGGCAGGCTGACGAAACTGGCTTCCAGCCCGGAAATCTTCTGCGAGGCAATTGCAATCGCGCGGTCCAGGTCGATGCGCGGCGCAGGCGAACCATCTGGCGACAGCGGCACCGCTTCACGGGACATCGCCGGAATGATCTTTTCCGTGGATATGGAAATATGGTTATCGAACAGCAGTGCCTGGATCAGGAACCAGGTACCGGTGATGGAAATTACCGCGATGAACCAGATCGACCAGATGCCGCTCAAGCGGTGGAAGTCGCCCCAGAAAATTCGCGCGCCGTGGCGGATACGCAGGGTCGGGCGGAAAAAGCCTTTCCAGAAACGTTTGTAGACCACCAGCCCCGTGACCAGCGAAGCCAGCAGCGGCAAGCCGAGAAACGACACCAGGTACCAGCCCCAGCTATAACCATTGGTGAACGGTACCAGCCACCAACCGTGCAGGGCGCGGGTGAACGCACGAAAGTTGAACTCCGGCGCGACACCCTGGATCACGCCGCTGTACGGATTGACATAAATCACCACCGAACGCCCGTCGGGATAGCTGACTTCGACATCCAGCGCGAAGTGCGACTCGTCGGGCCGGCTGATGCTCTGCACCACGGTCTGCGGCTCGGCCTTGTTGATGGCCTCGATGACCTGCTGGTAGCTGAGCAGCGGTGCATCGTCCGAGGGTTGGCTGGCACGCATGGGCGGGTTGGCCAGCCAGACGATTTCCTGGCTGAGTACCGCCAGGGTGCCGGTCACGCAGACGATCAGCACGAAAAACCAGATCGGCAGCGCCAGCCAGCTATGGACCAGGAACCAGATTTTTGAACGGGACTTCTTTGACATATTGGAGGTCTTGCCTGGATGAGAGGCTGCTCGGCTGCGGGCTTCGCAGGATTGAGCGCCCTGAAAGTCCAGTCGTGGCTTTTGCCTACGCGAAAGGACTGCATCTAGGTAGGACGGATGAGCGAGGGAAATCCCGAAGGGGGAAATGAAAGAAAATGTTTCGCATTATCCGAAGCCTCGAAAGGGCTTGCTTGCGAAAGTGCTTTGAGGGGCCGCGCAGTTGTCGAGGGCAAGGCAGAGAGGGAGAGGACGGAGCTACCCGCGCACGGTGAGCCCGCGCGGGAGCGAAGTATCAGCGCAGGAAATCGAGCGCCTCGGCAAGCAACAGTTCAGGGGCTTCTTCGGCAATGTAATGGCCGGCCGGCAAGGCTTTGCCACGCACGTCGGTTGCCACGTGTTGCCACTCCTTGAGCGGCTCGAAGCAGCGCCCGACTGTACCTTCGGCGCCCCACAACACCAACAGGGGCAGATTCAGGTGATGACCGGCCTCGATGTCGGCGCGGTCGTGGTCCAGGTCGATGCTGGCGCTGGCGCGATAGTCTTCGCAGATGCCGCGTGCAGCCCCCGGCTGTTTCAGGCAGCGCAGGTATTCGCCGAAGGCTTCGTCGGTAAAGGGTTTGAACCCGGCGCTACGGCTACCCATGACGCTGCGCAGATAGGACTCCGGATCCGCTTCGATCAGGGTTTCCGGCAGTGGTGCCGGGCGAATCAGGAAGAACCAGTGCCAATAGGCACGGGCAAAGGCTTCGTTGGTTTGCGCGTACATCGACAGGGTCGGGGCGATGTCGAGCAGTACCATGCGCTGCACGGCATCGGGGTGGTCGAGCGCCAGGCGATGGGCGACCCGGGCACCACGATCGTGGGCGAGGATCGAGAATTGCTCGAACCCCAGGGCCTTCATCAACTCGACGGCGTCCCGGGCCATTTCCCGTTTTGAATAGTGGTCATGCTGCTCGTCGGCCGACGGCTTGCCGCTATCGCCGTAACCGCGTAGGTCGGCGGCTACCACTGTGAAGTGTGTGGCCAGTTGCCCGGCGACCTTGTGCCAGATGACATGGGTCTGTGGATGGCCGTGCAGCAACAGCAGGGCAGGCCCGTTACCGCCAATGCGGTAGGCGATGTCCACACCGTTGACGTGGCGCTGGTCTTTGCTGAATCCGGCAAACATGGGTGACTCCCTGTGATGGTTGCCGCCATCCTGAAATCCTCGGAGGCCGAGAGCAAGGCTCAAAGTGTGGTGTGTTTGTTCATGAACCGTGTACAGCAACAGGGATTACTGTAGGAGCGAGCCTGCTCGCGAAGAGGCCCGCTCCAACCCTTAGGATTTCAACCCTGCGCAAACATCTCCTTCGCCCGTTGCTCAATCTGTTCCTGGGTCAGGTCTTCCTTGCGCGTGGCCAGGAACCACAGGTGACCGTAGGGATCTTTCAAGGTGCCTGAACGGTCGCCGTAGAATTGATCCTTGACCTCGGATACAACGGTTGCACCGGCATCGATGGCCTGTTTGTAGGACTTGTCGACATCCGTCACGTACAAATGCAGGCCCACGGACGGCGAATTGTCCGGATTGTTCAGTGGTCCTTGATCGCACGGTGTGCCCAGCATGATCGGGCAGTCGCCGATACGCAGTTCGGCGTGACCGACACCGCCATCGGGCATGTTCAGGCGCATGACTTCGATGGCACCGAAGGCTTTTTTGTAGAAGGCGATGGCTTCGGCGGCTTTATTGATGCCCAGGTAGGGGGTGATGCTGTGATACCCCTCAGGAATGGGTTTGACACTCATGATGGATCTCCCTGTTCTTGTTGTGTGAATGGAAAGTGCCTGTGCCGCAATACGACCGGGTAAATATAGGCCAGCCTCTTTCGCCTCACCGAGCGCCCGACGAGCAGCAACGCCACACAAATGCCATCAGGTCGGCCCCAGCCAGTGCGCCCCCGGCCCGCGTTCCCCCAGCACATCGCCGGCATTGCGCAATGGACAAGCCTCCATCGACAGGCAACCACAACCGATACAGCCGTTGAGGCGATCGCGCAGCAGGGTCAGTTGGTTGATGCGCTCATCCAGCTCCAGACTCCATTGCGCCGACAGGGTTTTCCAGTCCGCCGCCGTCGGCGCCCGATTGTCAGGCAGCCTCTTCAGCGCTTCGCCAATCTCCGCCAAAGGGATCCCCAGGCGCTGGGCAACCTTGATCAACGCTACCCGTCGCAACACTTCCCTCGGATAGCGGCGCTGGTTGCCCTGATTGCGATTGCTTTTGATCAGCCCCCTGGATTCATAGAAATGCAGCGCCGTGACCGCGACGCCGCTGCGCGCTGCGACCTGGCCGACGGTGAGTTCCTTGTGCAGGTTTTCCGGGGTGATCATTTAAAAATTGCCTATTGACCTCTAGTTAACTAGAGGTTTTACCCTGCACACCTTCGGATCGCAAGATTCGCCTTACATGTGAGTGGGGACATTTCATGCAAACCTCAGAGAACAATCGCAGCTTTGCCCAACTGATCGAATTCGAGATCGAGCCGCATCAACAACCCGCGCTGGTTTTGGCCTTGTCGGCACAGACCGAGCATCTGGCCCGGCAGCACCGCGGCTTTCTCAGTGCCAGTATCCAGGCCAGCGACGATGGCCGGCGCGTACTCAATTATCTGCAATGGCAAACCCGAGAAGCAGGGGAGGCCGCGTTCCGGGCCTTTGAAAATGGCGAACAGGATTTCTGGCAGTTGATCCGCGCCCATCAGGCGAAGGCGGTGACCTTCGGATCGTTTCAGGTGCTGCACAGTCTGCAGCGCAGCCACGACAACGCACTGCATTGCAGCCTGGTGGGCTGATGCTGGCAGGACAAAGATCGCCATTTGCTGATAGCCACTATTGAAAGCGTTGATTTCTGCTGCCCGGGAGGCGCGGGTAGCCTGTGTTCATTGCCTCGAACCCAGTCGCCAGGACGCCAGAAATGAAACCGATGATTGCCACTTTGCTGATGCTCGCCGTCTCTGTACTCGCCGGATGTGCCAGCCATGTTTCCCCGGAGCTTCGTCCCTACACGGCTGAAGAAAGCAAGGAACTGGCGCTGGAGGCGTTGAACCGCCGCGGATTGTCTTTTGACGAATACCACGCGAAGAAAGCCGAACTGCTCGGCCAGCCGCAGAAGGCGTTCGGCTTCGACAACCAGGGTGAAATGAACGCCGGGCGATCTGTACAGCTGCACGGTCGTCCGAGCTGAGGCAAAACTGTACTGCTCCAAGTTTTGCGTAACTGTCCATGGGTTTCGCCCAAGGTGTGCGGTAGGGTCAATACCTGACCGACCCTGACGGACTGCCACCCATGACGCTCTCACTCGATCTGCTGCTGGGCTTCGCCCTGTTTGCCCTCGTCACTTCGATCACGCCCGGCCCGAACAACACCATGTTGCTGGCATCCGGGGTGAACTTCGGTTTCAACCGCACGATTCCGCATATGCTCGGTATCACTTGTGGCTTCTTTGCACTGGTGGTGGCGGTCGGATTTGGCCTTGGCGCGGTGTTTCAGACTTACCCGTTGCTCTATACCGTGCTGCGTTATGTGGGGGCGGCGTATTTGCTGTATCTGGCGTGGAAAATCGCCCATTCCGGGCCGGTGTCGGAGAGTCAGCAGGGCGAGGCGAAACCGATCAGCTATCTGGGCGCCGCCGCGTTCCAGTGGGTCAATCCCAAGGCCTGGATCATGGCCATTGGCGCCATCAGCACTTACACGCCGATGCAGGGTTACTTCACTAATGTGATCGTGATCGCGGCCGTTTTTGCCATCATCAACCTGCCGAGCGTTGGTGTCTGGGCGGCTTGCGGCACGTTGTTGCGCAATGTCCTGAAGGACCGTCGCTGGCTACGCCTGTTCAATTGGGGCATGGCCGCGTTGCTCGTGGTCTCGCTGTATCCGCTGATGCTCGAAAGCGTTAGCTGACGCATTGCTTCAACCGGTTGCCCGATGCCTGTTAAGCTGACTTTTCAGGAGCGTTCCTACGCACTATTAAATGAAGTAGTTCTTCTTTAACGGCATCCGATCAGGTATTGGTACGTTCTGAAAACAGCGCGCAGCTCACAAGGCTGCGCTTTGCCGTTTGCAGTCACGAGCTTCCTGATCCCGGAACACGCTCTGCGAGTCTTTTATGAATAAACGTCCGTTGTATTTCGATTACGCCGCCACCACGCCGGTGGATGAGCGGGTCATCAAGGTAATGGTCGAGTGTCTGGGCTTTACCGGCAATTTCGGCAACCCGGCCTCAAGCTCCCACGCCTTCGGCCAGCAGGCCCGGCAATCGGTGGAACAGGCACGACGCCAGGTTGCCGAACTGGTCGGCGCGACACCCGGGCAGATCGTCTGGACCTCAGGCGCCACCGAATCCAACAACCTCGCGCTCAAAGGCGTGGCCCAGGCCCGCGGCGCTGGCGGTGGCCATATCATCACCAGCCAGATCGAACACAAAGCCATTCTCGATACCGCCAGGCAACTGCAGGATGCCGGCGTAGCCGTGACTTATCTGGTGCCGGACGCCGAGGGTTTGATCAGCGCGCAAGCGGTCAGCGAAGCCATGCGCGAGGACACCTTCCTGGTGTCGCTGATGCTGGTCAACAACGAACTGGGCACCCTCAACGACATTCCCGCCATCGGTCAGGTCGTGCGTGATCGCGGGGCGTTGTTTCATGTCGACGCCGCACAGGGCGCGGGCAAAGTGGCGATCGATCTCGCGCAGTGGCCAGTGGACCTGATGTCGTTTTCCGCGCACAAGCTCTATGGCCCCAAAGGCATCGGTGCGTTGTACGTCGGTCCGCGTGCCCAGCAACGTTTGCAGGCGCAGATCCATGGCGGCGGGCATGAGGGTGGTTTGCGATCCGGTACTCTGGCGACCCATCAGATCGTCGCCATGGGTTCGGCTTTTGCCCTGGCGGCAGACTCTTTTGATGAAGAGAAAGCGGTCATCGTGCATTTGCGTGAGCGCTTGCTCGAGCAGTTGTCGAGCATTCCCGGCGTGCGGCTCAATGGCAGCCCGACCCGGCGCATCCCCCATACCCTGAGCCTGACCTTCGGTGAGGGCGAGTTCAACCCGGCAGCGTTGCAGGCCTCGATCGCGTTTTCCGCGACCTCGGCCTGCAATTCCGCGAGCAATACCCCATCCCATGTACTGCTGGCCCTGGGGCATGATGCCCGCTCGGCCAGTCGCACCATCCGCTTGAGTCTCGGGCGTTTTACCACCGAGCAGGACATCGACCAGGCGGTTCAACTGATCAAGGCGGCCTGCGCCAGTGCTCCGGCATTCTGGCAGTAGGGCGACGAAGCGCCGACGCTGATCGGCACTCAACAATAATGATGAAGTGGTTAGCAGGAGACACGATGAATACGCAGCTTTCGATCAATGGATCGGTGCCCCAGCGCCTGGCGCAAACCCGCGAGCTGATGAGCCGGGAAGGTATTCATGCCTTGCTGGTGCCGTCGGCCGACCCGCACCTGTCCGAATACCTGCCGGGTTACTGGCAGGGGCGCCAGTGGTTGTCGGGCTTCCATGGCTCGGTCGGCACCCTGATCGTGACCCCGGATTTTGCCGGCGTGTGGGCCGACAGCCGTTATTGGGAGCAGGCAACCAAGGAACTCAAGGGCAGCGGCATTGACCTGGTCAAGCTGCAACCGGGTCAGCCTGGGCCACTGGAGTGGCTGGCCGAGCAAACACCCGAAGGTGGCGTTGTGGCAGTCGATGGCGCGGTCATGGCCGTGGCATCGGCACGGACCCTGGGCGGCAAACTTGAAGAGCGCGGCGCCCGCCTGCGCACCGACATTGACCTGTTGAGCGGCGTCTGGAGCGACCGCCCAGGCCTGCCGAACGAGCCGATCTATCAGCACTTGCCACCGCAAGCGACCGTCAGTCGTGGGGAAAAACTCGCCAAACTGCGCGAAACCCTTCAGGCGCGAGGTGCCGACTGGCATTTCATCGCCACGCTGGATGACATCGCCTGGCTGTTCAACCTGCGTGGCGGTGACGTGTCGTTCAACCCGGTATTCGTTTCCTTTGCCTTGATTAATCAGCAACAGGCCACGCTGTTCGTGGCCTTGAGCAAAGTCAGCGCCGAGTTGCGTGCCATCCTCGAACAGGACGGCGTGACCTTGCGCGACTACAGCGAAGTCGCCGCTGCACTGCGCGCCATACCGAGCGGCGCGAGCCTGCAAGTCGACCCGGCGCGGGTCACGGCGGGATTGCTGGACAACCTCGATAGCGGGGTGAAAGTGATTGAAGGCCTGAACCCGACCACCCTGGCCAAATCGCAAAAAAGCCTGGCCGATGCCGAACACATCCGTCAGGCCATGGAGCAGGACGGCGCAGCGCTGTGCGAATTCTTCGCCTGGCTGGACTCGGCGTTGGGGCGCGAGCGCATCACCGAACTGACCATCGATGAAAAGCTCACCGCCGCCCGTGAGCGCCGTCCGGACTATGTGTCGCTGAGTTTCAACACCATCGCCGCGTACAACGCCAATGGCGCGATGCCGCACTACCATGCCACCGAAGAAGAACACGCGGTGATCGAAGGCGACGGTCTGTTGCTGATCGACTCCGGCGGCCAGTACCTGGGCGGCACCACCGACATCACGCGGATGGTCGCGGTGGGCACTCCGACCGATGAGCAGAAACGCGATTGCACCCGCGTGCTCAAGGGCGTAATTGCCTTGTCCCGCGCGCAGTTCCCCAAAGGCATTCTGTCGCCGCTGCTCGATGCCATCGCCCGCGCGCCTATCTGGGCGGAAAGTGTCGACTACGGTCACGGTACCGGTCATGGCGTTGGCTACTTCCTGAACGTCCACGAAGGTCCGCAAGTGATTGCTTACCAGGCCGCGCCTGCACCGCAAACCGCGATGCAACCCGGCATGATCACGTCCATTGAACCGGGGACCTATCGTCCGGGTCGTTGGGGTGTGCGGATCGAAAACCTGGCGATGAACCGTGAGGCGGGCAAAAGCGAATTCGGCGAGTTCCTGAAGTTCGAAACCCTGACCCTGTGCCCGATCGACACGCGTTGCCTGGAAACGTCGCTGCTGTCGGATGAGGAAAAGCAGTGGTTCAACGCCTACCACGCCGAAGTGCGTGAGCGTCTGAGCCCGTTGGTCGAAGGTGCAGCGCTGGAGTGGTTGAATACCCGCACTGCGGCTATTTGATTGGTGTAGCCGGGGCAAACAGCAGAAACCGCCCAAGTACTTCTCTATGTCGGAAGCGGTAAAGGGGCGGTTGGTGGTCGGGATTTAACTCAGGGCCTCGAGTACGAAGTCCAGTCGATCCTGGCCGAAGTACAGCTGATTATCGACAAACATGCTCGGTACGCCGAATACGCCGCGCTGCACTGCTTTCTCGGTGTTGTCCTTGAGCGTTGCCTTGACTGTTTCGTCGGCGGTCAATGCCAGCACCTCATTGGGATCGAAACCATTGTCGCTCAGTACCGCCGCCACGGTTGCCGGGTCATTGAGGTTGCGGCCGTCGACCCACAGGGCTCTGAACAGGCAGTCAATGAAGGCAATAAAACGCTCGGGATGGTGCAACTGAATACCGGTCGCGGCACGCATCAGCATGAGGGTGTTGATCGGGAAATGCGGATTGAATTTCAGTGGTACACCGTAGCGCCGGGCATAACGGTCGAGGTCCAGAATCATGTGACGGCCTTTGGCCGGAATGGTCGCCGGGGAGGCGTTGCCGGTGGCCTTGAACACACCGCCGAGCAGGATCGGGATGTAGATCAACTGGCTGTCGGTTTGCTCACAGATTGCCGGTAGCTGGGTATATGCCAGGTAAGTGGTGGGGCTGCCCAAGTCAAAAAGGAATTCCACGGTTTTGCTCATGGTCGGTGCGCTCTGCTTATTGTTGTAGGGGGAGGGCTTACCAGCGTTCGCTCCAGGGGCGAAGGTCCAACTCGAAGGTCCAGGCATCGCGGGGCTGGCTGTGCAGGTACCAGTAATTTTCGGCAATGTGTTCGGGGTTGAGGATGCCGTCCTGATCCTTGGTCGCGTATTTTTCCGGGAAGCTTTCACGAATGAAGTCGGTATCGATGGCGCCATCGACGACGACATGAGCAACATGAATGTTCATCGGCCCCAGTTCACGGGCCATGCTCTGCGCCAGTGCACGGATCCCGTGCTTGGCGCCGGCGAACGCGGCAAAGCCTGCGGCACCGCGAAGGCCTGCGGTGGCACCGGTGAACAGGATCGTGCCGCGTCGGCGCTTGGCCATGCGTTTGGCCACTTCCCGGGCGTTGAGAAACCCCGAGAAACAGGCCATTTCCCAGATCTTGAAATACTTGCGGGCGGTTTCTTCGAGAATGCTGCACGGCACGTTGGCGCCGATGTTGAACACAAACGCCTCGATGGGGCCGATCTCGCTCTCAATCTGCTCGACCAGCGCGATCACGTCTTCCTCCTTGCGTGCATCGCAGGCAAAACCTTGGGCCTCGCCGCCATCGGCCTTGATGGCATCCACCAGTGGCTGAAGCTTGTCCGCACTGCGGCGGGTGACGCAGGCAACAAAACCCTCCTGGGCAAAACGCTTGGCAATGGCGCCGCCCGTGGCATCACCAGCACCGACGACCAGTACGACCTTGTTGTTATTCATGGGGAGATCCCTATTGGTAAACGATCGTTAACTAAACGAACGTTATGCTATGATTCGGCAGGCGTCAAGATGAGCAAATAGGGGAGAAGGACAATGCGTTATTCGGCGAGCCATAAGCTGGAAACCAGGCAAAGGCTGCTGGAAAGCAGTGCGCTATCGGCCAAGAAATCGGGATTTTCAACGGTGGGCGTGGACGGCCTGATGAAAGCGATTGGCTTGAGCGGTGGCGCTTTCTACAGCCACTTCACGTCGAAGGACGAGTTGTTTGCAAGCATCGTCGAGCGTGAGTTGTGCCAAAGCATGGCGCGACTGGGGGAAGGGCAGGACCGTGACAAGCTTGAACGTTGCTTGAAACAGTACCTGAGCATGTCTCACGTCGAGAATCCGCAATCCGGTTGTGCATTGCCGGCATTGGGGGCGGAAATTGCCCGCTCCGACGAGACTGTCCGTCAACAGGCGGAGCACTGGATTTGTCGGCTACAGGAAAGTTGGGCGGGTGTTCTGCAAAGCGACAGCCTGGCGTGGGCAATTCTGTCGCAATGCATTGGCGCGCTGGTCGTGGCGCGCATGCTGGCTAGCCCGGATATTCAGCGCACAGTGCTGAAGTCCAGCTACGAGGAAATTAGCCGTCAGATCGCACGTCCGAGAACCTGACGCGACGGCCCTGCCTATTTGCAGATGACAATCATGCTGCGGCTGGTATAGCCCGCAGGATTGAGGCCAAACGGGTAGTCGCCGGGCTCTTCCACGGTATCTCCCGACTTGGCAACGACCTTGTATCCCTTGGGTGCGCAGGAGTTGGCGGCGCTGGTGTAGCACTTGTCCCAGGACGAAGACAGTCCGGAACAGTTGATATGTAGCCCTTTCTTGCCATGCTTGATCTGTGTTTTCGAGGTCGCTGCGCAGCCCGCAATTGCAAGTACGGCGACCAGTATCAAAAATCGTTTCATCACTGTCCTTATAGCGTCCCCGGATCTTGTGCCCGAGTCTGGCTGCATTCACTTTCGCTTGAAGCTTACCGATATCCCTATCTGAAATCGTCCATGGTATGACTTTGGGTTGCGGGGCTAAACATGGCCTAATTGATCGGCAAATACCAGACCTTCGTTATGTCCGATATCAATCTGCCGCTACTGCTGGTCTGGCGGCAGTGCCCATGGTCATGGTTGCGCCGACGGATGCCAGAATGATGCACATGATTGCCATCCACTGCGACAGCGAGAGGTATTCATGAAGGAACAGCAAGCCCGACAAGGCACCAAAGGCGGGCTCGATGCTCATCAGCGTGCCGAAGGTTCTGGCCGGCATTCGGGTCAGAGCGACCATCTCCAGGGTATAGGGGAGGGCTGTGGACAAGACGGCGACGCCTAGGGCCACAGGGATCAATGAAGGCGTCAGCAAAGCGGAGCCAGCATGGACGATGCCGATAGGGGCTACGAAGAGTGCAGCGATCATTACCCCCAGTGCGGCGGTTTGCACGCCATTGTCGGCCCCGGCTTTTTGACCGAACAAAATGTACAGTGCCCAGCAGACCCCTGCACCCAAGGCATAACCGGCGCCTACCAGGTCGATCCCCGCAGTCGCCTCTCCCGTCGGTATCAGTAGCAGCAAGCCGACGGCAGCCAGGGCGATCCACAAAAAATCGATCGCGCGACGAGAGGCGTAGATTGCCACGGCCAATGGGCCGGTGAATTCAAGCGCCACCGCGATACCCAGCGGGACTGTCTGCAATGACATATAGAAGAGGAAGTTCATGCCACCCAGCGCCATCCCGTAGACGATGACGGTGCGCAGAGATCTGGCGGTGAGCTTTGCCCGCCATGGACGCAGTATCAGCATCATGATCACGCAGGCGAAAATCAGTCGTAACGTTGTCGTCCCCTGGGGGCCAACGACAGAGAACATGCTTTTGGCCAGGGAGGCTCCGGACTGGATCGACGCCATGGCTATGAGTAGCAGCCCGACCGAGAACAGTGTGGAGGCTAGGCTGCGAGGCTGGTCATTCATTACGTGGCATCGTCCGAAATATAGGAATCAAGGTCGTTTCTAATTGTGTTGGGCAATATACTGCGCATTCACCGCGAGCGCGTCTATATATAAGCAGTGTTTTTGTACATTCGATAGAAAACCTAAATCACTGCTTGACGGCAGATTTCAGATGTCTATAATTCGCCCCACTTCCGGCGCAGTCGAAACGGAAAACTCCTTGGTAAACAACGAGTTACGCAGTTTTCGACAGTGGGTCGCTTCAGTTCATCGAAGCCGAAAGGGGGTTGAAAAAGAGGTGTTGACAGCAGCGTGTAACGCTGTAGAATTCGCCTCCCGCTGATGAGAGATCTGAAGCGCAAGTGGTTGAAGTTACAAGGGAAACTTTGAAAACTTCTGAAAATAATCACTTG
>NZ_MUJK01000016.1 GCF_002906155.1 Pseudomonas laurylsulfativorans | reverse complement strand
ATTTCTTGACGACCATAGAGCGTTGGAACCACCTGATCCCATCCCGAACTCAGCAGTGAAACGATGCATCGCCGATGGTAGTGTGGGGTTTCCCCATGTGAGAGTAGGTCATCGTCAAGATTAAATTCCGAAACCCCTATCTGCGTATGCAGGTAGGGTTTTTGTTTTTGCGCGTTAAAAAACAGGGTTGGCCGTTGCACATTGAACCGATACCGATCAAGGACCACGAAAAAGAGACACGCCTGGTCAACAAGATACTCATGGCCTGCGCCGCGTTTGTTGCCGCCAGTCGAACATTTGCGTCGAAATCCAGCACCCGCGCGGCACCGTCAAAGTGAACTGGCCAACTGAAAGTGCTGCTGCCTGCGCGACCTTTCTTCGAGACTTACTGCGATGATCCGAATCGATTCCATCTGGCTCGCCACGGAGCCGATGGATATGCGCGCGGGCACCGAGACGGCATTAGCCCGAGTGATCGCGGTGTTTGGTGCGGTGAAGGCGCACTGTGCTTACCTGTTTGCCAACCGCCGAGCCACTCGGATGAAAGTTCTGGTGCATGACGGCTTCGGGATCTGGCTGGCTGCTCGCCGGTTGAATCAAGGCAAGTTCCACTGGCCAGGGATTCGCCAAGGCACCGAAATAGAGTTGGATGCCGAGCAACTTCGGGCTTTAGTGTTGGGCCTGCCATGGCAACGCGTGGGCTCCGGCGGTGGGATCACACTGCTTTAACTGCTGCCATTAGCCTATCGATCTATCACTGCGAATTGTCAGGTCTGGCAAAATCGGCACCATGACTTCTCTTCTCGCTCTCGACCACCTGCCCCTGAACAACTGCGCGCTTTGGCGGCGCAGTTGATGCAGCGTGTCGAGACGCTCGACCATCAAGTCGACGCGCTGGGTAAGACGGTTGAGACAATGAGCAATAAGATCAACCGCGATCAAACGGTGATCGAGAAACTGACCCACGAGATCGCTCAGCTCAAGCGCTTGAAGTTTGCCAAGCGCAGCGAGCAGATGAATCCTGAGCAGGCCAGCTTGCTCGATGACCTGATCGATACCGATATCGCGGCGATTGAAGCTGAACTTCAAGCCTTGCAACCCGCTCCGTCGCTGACCGAGAAAAAGCAAAAGCCCAAACGCACTGCATTGCCGGCTGAGTTTCCACGCACGTTGATCCATCACGAGCCTGACAACACTCACTGCCCATGTGGCTGCATACTCAAGCGCATCGGTGAGGACGTTGGCGAGAAGCTGGACTACACGCCCGGCGTATTTACCGTTGAGCGCCATGTCCGTGGTAAGTGGGTATGCGATGACTGCGAAACGCTTATCCAGGCGCCGGTTCCGGCGCAGGTCATTGATAAGGGCATCCCGACCGCCGGGCTGCTTGCCCACGTCATGATCGCCAAGTTTGCCGACCATCTTCCGCTTACCGCCAGGAGTCGATTTTCGGTCGGGCTGGCTTGGCGATTCCGCACTCAACGTTGGCTCAATGGGTTGGCGTAACTGGCGTGCAGTTGCAGCCTCTGGTCGACGCGCTGCGCGACGTGGTGCTTGGGCAGCAAGTCATCCATGCTGATGAAACACCGGTGCAGATGCTCGCTCCGGGCTCGAAGAAAACTCACCGCTCTTATGTGTGGGCCTACGCCACCAGCCAGTTCTGCGAAACAGCGGCTGTCGTCTATGACTTCAGTCCCAGCCACGCTGGTGAGCATGCTCGCAACTTCCTGCAAGGCTGGAAGGGCAAGCTGGTCTGTGATGATTTTGGCGGTTACAAGGCCAGCTTCGAACTCGGCGTGACGGAGATCGGTTGCATGGCCCATGCGCGGCGTAAGTTCTTCGAATTGCATGCCACCAACAAGAGCATGCTCGCCGAGCAAGCCCTGCGCTGTATCCAGTTGCTGTACGAAATCGAAAGTGAAGTCCGCGACCTGGATCCGGATTTACGGCGCCGAATACGGCAAGAAAAAGCCGTACCGGTGATGGATAGGCTGCATGCCTGGATGATCGCGCAGCGCGATCTCGTGCCCGAAGGTTCGGCTATCAGCAGAGCGTTGGATTACAGTCTGAAACGCTGGGCAGCGCTGTTGCGCTACCTCGATGATGGAACTGTTCCCATTGATAATAATTGGGCAGAGAACCAGATCCGGCCGTGGGCTCTTGGACGCAAGAACTGGCTCTTCGCAGGGTCGCTACGCAGCGGAAAACGGGCGGCGGCGATCATGAGTTTGATCCAATCTGCGCGGCTCAACGGGCATGATCCGTATGCTTATTTGAAGGACGTTCTCACGCGTCTGCCGACGCAGCGGGAGAGTGAAATTGATCAGTTGCTGCCGCATAGGTGGACGTCGGGCTTACCCAGAACGCTCAAGAATGACGGATAAGGATCTTAAACTTCAAATAACCGACGCACCTGCACGGAATCGGCGCTTCCGCTTTGTTCAAGAGGAAGGAAGTATCGTAGTTGCCATTGTTGTGTTCTAACGGCCTCTTTGGCGACTGGTTTGACCCAAGGTGGATAAACGCGGATAGCGCGCTTACCGCCTTTACCGTTAATCGCCATGATGCCCTTTGATGCCAGTATTTTCTGGTCGAAAATAAACTGTCCGCGATGAGTTGCATCGGACACACTCACCACAACAAAGGCTACGCCATCATCGACATCGAGAGGTGCAATGATGCTGCCTGACGTCGGGCGCTTCCATATTGTGACGAACTGTCCAATCTTCGTCGGCGTTGTTTTAGCCACACGGAAGACAATGGTGTGTCCGTCGAGGCCAAAGCGGGAGGCACCATACTCGACACTCTCAGCCTCGCGTAGAGCCAGATCCGTCAATTGCATTCCCGCCGGCTTGTACACATCCTGGATAGCAGCTATCAGATCGTTCGGAATATGGCCGAGGGCCGGGTCTGCCGCGCCTGCATATTTTGTGTCTAGTTCAGTTAAATCGAATTTCAACGGGAACAACTCCTAAACGACTCATTGACCATACGACCCATTCCAGAACATATGCTACGCCCTTCGACATGCCGAAGCGGGCTGCGTGCGGTTACGTCGTGTAATTGCGCAAGGTGGGATAGCCAGCCGCTTACTCTGCTACGTCAGTGCTGGGAGGTCAGCTTTGTGCAGCCTAAGGATCAAGGTGGGGGAGATTACTGGGCGCTTACTGGATTTAATGTGCGCTTCAAATTGCGCCCACAAAAAAAGCCACCTTTGCCCTTGGGCTTAGGTGGCTTTTTTACATCAATTGCATAGGCTTGGTGCGAGCAGGCCAGCGTTGGTGAAAACAGTCTAACGCTGGTTGAACAAGCAGGAGCTAGGGAATCAGTCCCAGCTCAGCGCCCCACCAGTCTGATACTCAATAACCCGAGTCTCAAAGAAGTTCTTCTCTTTCTTCAAGTCCATGATTTCGCTCATCCACGGGAACGGGTTAGTGGTCCCTGGGTACTCTTCCTTCAAGCCAATCTGCGACAGGCGACGGTTAGCGATGAACTTGAGGTAGTCCTCCATCATCGCCGCGTTCATGCCCAGTACGCCGCGAGGCATGGTGTCGCGAGCGTATTCGATCTCCAGTTGAGTACCTTGCAGAATCATCTGCGAAGCTTCTTCTTTCATCTCGGCATCCCACAGGTGCGGGTTTTCGATTTTGATCTGGTTGATCACGTCGATGCCAAAGTTCAGGTGCATGGATTCGTCGCGCAGGATGTATTGGAACTGCTCGGCCACGCCGGTCATTTTGTTGCGGCGGCCCATGGAGAGGATCTGGGTGAAGCCGCAGTAGAAGAAGATGCCTTCCAGAACGCAGTAGTAGGCGATCAGGTTACGCAGCAACTCTTTGTCGGTTTCGACGGTGCCGGTTTCGAACTTCGGATCGGAGATCGAGCGAGTGTATTTCAGGCCCCAAGTGGCTTTTTTCGCGACCGACGGGATCTCGTGGTACATATTGAAGATTTCGCCTTCATCCATGGCCAGCGATTCGATGCAGTACTGGTAGGCGTGGGTGTGGATCGCCTCTTCGAAGGCCTGGCGCAGGATGTACTGGCGGCATTCCGGGTTGGTGATCAGGCGGTACACGGCCAAGACCAGGTTGTTGGCAACCAGGGAGTCGGCGGTGGAGAAGAAACCGAGATTGCGCATCACGATGCGGCGCTCGTCGTCGGTCAGGCCTTCCGGGTTTTTCCAGAGGGCGATGTCGGCGGTCATGTTGACTTCTTGCGGCATCCAGTGGTTTGCGCAGCCGTCCAGGTACTTCTGCCAGGCCCAGTCGTACTTGAATGGCACGAGCTGGTTGAGGTCGGCGCGGCAGTTGATCATGCGCTTTTCGTCAACGGCGACACGGGCGGAGGCGCCTTCGAGTTCGGCGAGGCCTTCAGCGACGTCGAGGGAGTCCAGGGCGGCTTTGGCGCGGGCAACGGCGGCGGAGTCAGTAGCGGTCACGGCACGGGCTTCCAGGGCGGCGGCACCGCCGGCGCTGTCGAGACGGTCCATGTTGGCTTCGGTGGCGTGGCCAGCGTTGGCGCTCTTGACTGCTACTTCCGTGTCTTCTTTGTCGAATTCGTCCCAGCTCAGCATGACGTGTCGTCTCCTGCGTGAGGGCCAGAGTGCCCGTGTGAAAATGGATAGGTTTTTTTTCACACGGCCTTACTGGCCGCGTTGGATCTAAAGGAATCGTTTTTTGCAGCAGCTATACGCAGGCATCAAACAGAATTTTGTACGGGGTTCCGAGAGCCACTGATGGGCGCAGCAAGCTTTGATCGCTTGTGCGGGGCTTCAGACTGGCTTTTCATCCCTGTAAGGGGATATTGCAGGCCCGTTTAAGGCCGCATTATAGGGAAGTTTTGCGTGCTGTGGTGCGGCGAAATGGCTCACGGATCGGTCGACGGCGGCCGTTTTTCGGTCGGAGCGAGGGTTTACAGGGCTTTGAACGACGTTGGCGGGAGAAGATTTTTTTTCTTAATTTTTTACCCCGGATTATTTTTGTTCAATAAATAACCAAAAAAGGCTTTTTTCACTACATCTTGTGTTTCGGTGGGCTTTTCTCAGGCTCCAGACACAACTAAGCCCGACCGAAGTCGGGCTATGAAGTCACGCTGGCGGATCAGCTCAGGCGAGCGGCGCCTACGTGATCGGCACCATCGGCGGCGAGGCGGGCGGCGCCAGTGTGATCAGAGCCGTCGGAAGCGAGTTTGCCTGCGCCAACGTGGTCTGCGCCATCGGCTGCGAAGGACGCCGAACCGGTGTGGTCGTAACCGTCGGAAGCGACAGAGGCTTCAGTGGTGTAAGCGGCCGAGCCAGTGCGGTCGTAACCATCGGCGGCGAAGGTGTTGGCAGCCAGGACGGAGAGGGTCAGGGCGAGAATCAGTTGGGTTTTCATGGTTGCTGCTCCAGTTTCGTAAGCGTTGTTTGTCTTGGGTTGCAGTTGATTTTACGCCTACCGTATCGATTAAAAAGCGCAAAAAAACGCTTAAAGTAATCGAATAAATCGATTGTTGGGGTTGGGTGCTTCATCTGCCTGTTCGCGGCGGGTGGGTCGAACCTTTTCGAGGGGAGGGGTGAGGCAGGGGATCAGCCGTTAGAGCAGCCATTGCCCATCATGCTGTAGCGCAGGATATGCCGTTGGCCGTGGGAGTCTTCGTATTCCATTTTCATCGGCACAACTTCACACACATTCGGCGCTTCGCTCATCGAGATAACTTTGGCGATGTCCAGATGGGTGGAGTAAGTGTATTCCTCTATTGCCGGTTGTTGCTTCGCGACATCAGTCGGGACCTCGCCGGCCATGGCGGTCAGGCACACGCTGCTGAGGGCCAGAACTAATAAAGCTTTCATTCGAATTTACCTTTTAGAGGTCGAGAGGGGGCACGCAATCCTTTTGGGATTGCGTGTGGAACTTCAGTACCAGGGTGTTTGATTAACTGCCTTCGTGGGGGCTGCAACTTGGTTAATCAGGTTGCCTTGTCGGCGTGGCTGATTTTAGGTGCGCGCGCCTCGTCCATATAGCCGTGGATTTGATAAACACTTTTGACAGATCCTGTAACAATCCCTGAATAACCTCTTCTTTTGTAGGAGCGAGCTTGCTCGCGATGAGCCAGAGAGCACCGCGGGGTGTCAGATTGGGCGCGTTATCGTTGACGACCATCGCGAGCGAGCTCGCTCCTACAGATACCGCGGCGGTAGTGGGTTTGAAGGTTTTTCACGACAATTTGTAGGGGCTTGTTACTACCATCGTCGAATGGTTCTATAGGCCCGGCCCGGCTACAACAGGGTTATACAAAAACAACTATTCCACCGAGGTAAGAAAGATGAGTGCGGCTTCCCTGTATCCCGTTCGTCCCGAGGTTCTGGCTAACACGCTGACCGACGAGGCGACCTACAAGGCCATGTACCAGCAGTCGGTCGTCAACCCGGACGGCTTCTGGCGCGAGCAAGCCAAGCGCCTCGACTGGATCAAGCCTTTCACCACGGTGAAGCAGACTTCCTTCGATGATCACCATGTCGACATCAAATGGTTCGCCGACGGCACGCTGAACGTTTCCTACAACTGCCTCGACCGTCATCTGGCCGAGCGCGGTGATCAGGTCGCGATCATCTGGGAAGGCGATGACCCTGCCGAAAGCCGCAACATCACTTACCGCGAGCTGCACGAGCAAGTGTGCAAATTCGCCAACGCCCTGCGTGGCCAGGACGTGCACCGCGGCGACGTGGTGACGATCTATATGCCGATGATCCCCGAAGCCGTGGTCGCCATGCTGGCTTGTACCCGGATCGGCGCGATTCACTCGGTGGTGTTCGGCGGCTTCTCGCCGGAAGCCCTGGCCGGTCGCATCATCGACTGCAAATCCAAGGTGGTGATCACCGCCGACGAAGGCATTCGTGCCGGCAAGAAGATCCCGCTCAAGGCCAACGTCGACGACGCGCTGACCAACCCGGAAACCAGCAGCATCCAGAAAGTCATCGTGTGCCAGCGCACCGGTGGCGACATCAAGTGGAACCAGCATCGCGACATCTGGTACGAAGACCTGATGAAAGTGGCCGGCACCGTGTGCGCGCCAAAAGAGATGGGCGCCGAAGAGGCGCTGTTCATCCTTTACACCTCGGGCTCCACCGGCAAGCCGAAGGGCGTGCAGCACACCACCGGCGGCTACCTGTTGTACGCAGCCATGACCCACGAGCGCGTGTTCGACTATCGCCCGGGTGAAATCTACTGGTGCACCGCCGACGTTGGCTGGGTCACTGGTCACAGTTACATCGTCTACGGCCCGCTGGCCAACGGCGCGACCACGCTGCTGTTCGAAGGCGTGCCGAACTACCCGGACATCACCCGGGTGGCGAAGATCGTCGACAAGCACAAGGTCAACATCCTCTACACCGCACCGACCGCGATCCGCGCCATGATGGCCTCGGGCACTGCGGCGGTCGAAGGTGCTGACGGCAGCAGCTTGCGTCTGCTCGGTTCGGTGGGTGAGCCGATCAATCCGGAAGCCTGGGACTGGTACTACAAGAATGTCGGCAAGTCCCGCTGCCCGATCGTCGACACCTGGTGGCAGACCGAAACCGGCGGCAACATGATGAGTCCGCTGCCGGGTGCTCACGCGCTCAAGCCAGGCTCTGCGGCGCGTCCGTTCTTCGGCGTGGTGCCGGCCCTGGTGGACAACCTGGGCAACATCATCGAAGGCGAGGCCGAGGGCAACCTGGTGATTCTCGACTCGTGGCCGGGCCAGGCGCGTACGCTGTTTGGTGACCATGATCGATTCGTCGACACCTACTTCAAGACCTTCCGCGGCATGTACTTCACCGGTGACGGCGCCCGTCGCGATGCCGATGGTTACTACTGGATCACCGGTCGCGTGGACGACGTGCTCAACGTGTCCGGCCACCGCATGGGCACCGCCGAGATCGAAAGCGCGATGGTCGCCCACCCGAAAGTCGCCGAAGCGGCGGTGGTCGGTGTACCGCACGACATCAAGGGGCAGGGCATCTATGTCTATGTCACCCTGAAAAATGGTGAAGAGCCGAACGAGCAACTGCGCCTGGAACTGAAAAACTGGGTGCGCAAGGAGATTGGTCCGATTGCTTCGCCGGATGTCATCCAGTGGGCGCCGGGGCTGCCGAAGACCCGTTCGGGCAAGATCATGCGCCGGATTCTGCGCAAGATTGCTACCGCTGAATATGATGGGTTGGGGGATATCTCCACCCTGGCTGACCCGAGTGTGGTGCAGCATTTGATTGATACGCACAAGACCATGAACGTCGCTTAAACGGCGGTAGTGAGTCACTGAGAGCCCTGTCAGGTGTTGAGCCTGGCAGGGCTTTTTTGTACCTGGGGTTTTTGTGTTGGCTGGGCTGGCCTCTTCGCGGGCAAGCCCGCTCCCACAGGGGATCTCCAGTGGATGCAAATTGTGTAGTCCACACAAAATCAGTGTGGGAGCGGGCTTGCTCGCGAAGGTGGTCTACCCTGCGTCGAAGCAACATCTACCAATAAATATCGGGTTCCTCTGTCGGCGTTTTCCTACTGTTACCTGAGATCTTTCAGGTTACTTAATGTGTAACCGCATTGCGTCAATACGGGGTATTGGGAAACGCCAGGGTCCGTATTCGGGCCTAAAAACCACCGCTGAAAAATAAGACTCCACGCTACGCTTGCCGGATTAGAAGGGTTTGCCAATAATAGGCCCGCAAATTGCAACATAGATCGGTTCAATGTCTTTTGCTCTCGCATGATTTTGCGGGGCTGTCAACGTGCTAAAACGGCTTTCTCGGTGCTTCTGTAATTAGTTGTCGCATTGAAGAAATATCGGCCTCGGGCCTGTCGTTAGAATGCCGATCAATCGCTCGTCGTTGCCCGTGTTGAATTTCAACACCCGCTTCCTAGGACGCAGCACTGCTTTCTGGTTCCACTCATTCGCATATTGGGCTGTTGCTCACTCTGCCGTTTTTGCCCTTTACCGATGGAGTCCCAAGATGAAGAAACTCGTGCTGCTTGGCGCCCTGGCACTGTCCGTGCTGTCCCTGCCAACCTTCGCCGATGAAAAACCTCTGAAAATTGGTATCGAGGCGGCTTACCCTCCGTTCGCGTCCAAAGCACCGGACGGCAGCATCGTTGGTTTCGACTACGACATCGGCAACGCTTTGTGCGAAGAGATGAAGGTCAAGTGCGTATGGGTCGAGCAAGAGTTCGACGGCCTGATCCCGGCACTGAAAGTGCGCAAGATCGACGCGATCCTGTCGTCCATGTCGATCACTGAAGATCGCAAGAAGTCCGTGGACTTCACCAACAAGTACTACAACACCCCGGCTCGCCTGGTCATGAAGGCCGGCACCCAGGTCAGCGAAGGCCTGACCGAGCTCAAGGGCAAGAACATCGGCGTGCAACGTGGTTCGATCCACGAGCGTTTCGCCCGCGAAGTCCTGGCCCCGCTGGGTGCCGAGATCAAGCCTTACGGTTCGCAGAACGAAATTTACCTCGACGTGGCCGCCGGCCGCCTCGACGGTACCGTGGCAGACGCTACGCTTCTGGATGACGGCTTCCTGAAAACCGACGCCGGTAAAGGTTTCGCATTCGTCGGCCCTGCGTTCACCGACGTCAAATACTTCGGCGATGGCGTAGGTATCGCGGTTCGCAAGGGTGACAAGGCTGAGCTGGACAAGCTCAACGCCGCCATCGCCGCCATTCGCGAGAACGGCAAGTACAAGCAAATCCAGGACAAATACTTCGCCTTCGATATCTACGGCAAGTAACACGTCCAAGCGACAAGTCAGAAATGGCGCAAGCAACAGGATCTCTGAGGTTTGCGCCATTTTTTCATCCTAACTTTCGAGGACCTGAATCATGTTGAAAGGCTACGGGGCTGTCATCCTCGATGGCGCTTGGTTGACGCTTCAGCTCGCCTTGTCGTCCATGGCCCTGGCCATTGTTCTGGGCCTGATCGGCGTGGCACTGCGCCTGTCGCCGGTACGCTGGCTGGCCTGGCTGGGCGATCTGTACTCCACGGTGATCCGCGGTATTCCCGACCTGGTATTGATCCTGCTGATTTTCTACGGTGGTCAGGACCTGCTCAACCGCGTCGCACCGCTGCTCGGTTTTGACGAATACATCGACCTGAACCCGTTGGCCGCCGGTATCGGCACCCTGGGCTTCATCTTCGGTGCGTACCTGTCGGAAACCTTCCGTGGTGCCTTCATGGCGATCCCCAAAGGTCAGGCCGAAGCCGGCATGGCCTACGGCATGAGCAGTTTCCAGGTGTTCTTCCGGGTGTTGGTGCCGCAGATGATTCGTCTGGCGATTCCGGGCTTCACCAACAACTGGCTGGTTCTGACCAAGGCCACCGCGCTGATTTCGGTGGTGGGTCTGCAAGACATGATGTTCAAGGCCAAGCAGGCGGCTGATGCCACCCGCGAGCCTTTCACCTTCTTCCTCGCAGTGGCGGCGATGTACCTGGTGATCACCAGTGTGTCGTTGCTGGCATTGCGTCACCTTGAGAAGCGCTACTCGGTAGGCGTAAGGGCGGCTGATCTATGATCTTCGACTACAACGTCATTTGGGAGGCCTTGCCGCTGTACTTTGGCGGCCTGGTGACCACCCTCAAACTGCTCGCGCTGTCGCTGTTCTTCGGCTTGTTGTGTGCGTTGCCGCTGGGCTTGATGCGCGTCTCGAAAAACACCGTTGTCAACATGTCGGCCTGGCTCTACACCTATGTGATCCGTGGCACGCCGATGCTGGTGCAACTGTTCTTGATCTACTACGGTCTGGCGCAGTTCGAAGCCGTACGTGAAAGCTTCCTCTGGCCGTGGCTGTCCAGCGCGACGTTCTGTGCGTGCCTGGCGTTCGCGATCAACACCAGCGCCTACACCGCCGAAATCATCGCGGGCAGCCTGCGGGCCACGCCGAACGGCGAGATCGAAGCGGCCAAGGCCATGGGCATGTCGCGCTTCAAGATGTACAAGCGCATCCTGCTGCCGTCGGCCTTGCGCCGGGCGCTGCCGCAGTACAGCAACGAAGTGATCATGATGCTGCAGACCACCAGCCTGGCGTCCATCGTGACCCTGATCGACATCACCGGTGCCGCGCGCACGGTCAACGCCCAGTTCTACCTGCCGTTCGAGGCCTACATCACCGCCGGCGTGTTCTACCTGTGCCTGACCTTCATTCTGGTCAAACTGTTCAAGATGGCCGAACGCCGCTGGCTGGGCTACCTGGCCCCGCGGAAGCACTGATATGGAACGCATCGATCATGCTTTGCCGTGGAGTCACCTGGGCAGCGAGCGCCATATTTCGGTGTTCTCTTTCGGCAATAGGGAGCGCAGTGGCGAGCGCAAGGCCTACATCCAGGCCAGCCTGCACGCCGATGAACTGCCGGGCATGCGCACGGCGTTCGAGCTGAAAAAACGCTTGGCCGAACTCGAAGCCCAGGGCTTGATCAACGGTGTGATCGAACTGGTGCCGGTGGCCAATCCACTGGGCCTCGGTCAACTGTTGCAGGGCAATCATCAAGGGCGTTTCGAGGCGGGCAGCGGCAAGAACTTCAACCGCGACTTCGTCGAGTTGAGCGCTCCGGTTGCTGCGGCATTGGCAGATAGCCTGGGTGATGATCCGCACGCCAACATTCGCCTGATCCGTCAGGCGATGGCCGATCATCTGGCGGCTTTGCCAGAGGCGAGCAGCCAGTTGCAGGGTATGCAGCGCGTTCTGCTCAGCCACGCCTGCACCGCCGATGTGGTGCTGGACCTGCATTGCGATGCCGAGGCGGCGCTGCACATGTACGCCTTGCCGCAACACTGGCCGCAGTGGCGCTCGCTGTCCGCGCACCTGAACGTGCGGGTTGGTTTGCTGGCGGAAGATTCCGGCGGCAGTTCGTTCGACGAAGCCTGTTCGTTGCCGTGGTTGCGTCTGTCGCGTCTGTTCCCGGATGCCCGGATTCCGCTGGCCTGTCTGGCGACTACCATTGAACTGGGCGGTCAGGCCGACACCGGTCGCGCCGAAGCCTGCGCCCACGCCGAAGGCATTCTGGCGTTCCTCGCCGAGCAAGGCTTGATCGGCGGTGAGTGGCCAAAACCTGCGCAAGATCATTGCGAAGGCATGCCGTTCGAAGGCACTGAGTTGTTGTTGGCACCACACCCGGGTGTGGTGAGTTTCCTGCGTAAACCCGGTGAATGGGTTGAAGCCGGCGACGAGATTTTTGAAGTGATCGATCCGTTGGCGGATCGGGTCAGCACGGTGTGTGCTGGTACGTCCGGGGTGCTGTTTGCCATTGAACGGCTGCGTTATGCCCAACCCGGTTTCTGGCTGGCCAAGGTGGCGGGGCGCGAAGCGCTACGTCACGGGCGCTTGCTCAACGACTGACTGACTGTTTTTGTGAGAACCGACCGCATGTACAAACTTGAAGTCCAAGACCTGCATAAACGCTATGGCAGTCACGAAGTGCTCAAGGGCGTGTCCCTGAAAGCGGCAGCCGGCGATGTGATCAGCATCATCGGCTCCAGTGGCTCCGGCAAAAGTACCTTCCTGCGCTGCATCAACCTGCTGGAGCAGCCGCACGCGGGCAAGATCCTGCTCAACAACGAAGAGTTGAAGCTGGTGGCGAACAAGGACGGCGCGCTGAAGGCGGCCGACCCGAAACAGCTGCAACGCATGCGTTCGCGCCTGTCGATGGTGTTCCAGCATTTCAACCTGTGGTCGCACATGACTGCGCTGGAAAACATCATGGAGGCGCCGGTGCACGTGCTCGGCGTATCCAAGGCTGAAGCGCGCGAAAAAGCCGAGCATTACCTGAACAAGGTAGGCGTGGCCCATCGCAAGGACGCTTACCCTGGCCACATGTCCGGCGGCGAGCAGCAACGCGTGGCGATTGCCCGTGCGCTGGCGATGGAACCGGAAGTCATGCTGTTCGACGAACCGACCTCGGCCCTCGACCCGGAGCTGGTTGGCGACGTGTTGAAAGTCATGCAGGCCCTGGCCCAGGAAGGCCGGACCATGGTCGTGGTGACCCACGAAATGGGCTTCGCCCGTGAAGTGTCGAACCAGTTGGTGTTCCTGCACAAAGGTGTGGTCGAAGAAAGCGGCAACCCGCGCGAAGTGCTGGTGAACCCGCAATCCGAGCGTCTGCAGCAATTCCTCTCGGGTAGCCTGAAGTAATCAGAAGTGCCGTTGTGCACCGGGATAGTGCATGCTTCGCAGTCTAAAGGCTGGCCGCGATTCCTTGAAGGAGCCGGCTTGCTGGCGATGGCGGTATGTCTGTGCCAGATATGCAAACTGACCCACCGCTATCGCCAGCAAGCCGGCTCCTACGGGTTTGATCGTTGCTGGTTTTGAGATTTGCGTTCATTTACGGGCTAGCATTGGCCCATGCCTTCATCACTGTTCTTCGCTTCGGATCGCTCGCCCATGACTGCCCATCGAATTGGTTTCCTGATTTGGCCCAGCACTAAAGCACTGACGCTTGCGCTGGCTGAGGAGGCCTTGCGTGTTGCCCAGCGTGTGCATCCGGACGTGGTTTACGAATTGTCATTCCTGCAGGCCGAACCTGCGACCGAAAGTGCCTGGCAATTGCCGGGTGAGGCGTGGGCTGGCAAGCTCGAAAACTTCCAGAAACTGTTCCTGCTCGCTGACGAACCACCGACCGCACTGGCGCCGGCGCTCAGCAGTGCGCTCAAGCAACTGGTGCGTTCCGGTTGCGTCATCGGCGGCCTGTCGGCCGGTGTGTACCCGTTGGCGCAACTGGGTTTGCTCGACGGTTATCGCGCGGCCGTGCATTGGCGCTGGCAGGACGATTTCGCCGAGCGCTTTCCGAAAGTCATCGCCACCAGCCATCTGTTCGACTGGGATCGCGATCGCCTGACCGCGTGCGGAGGCATGTCGGTGCTCGACTTGTTGCTGGCGGTGCTGGCCCGCGACCACGGTGCGGAACTGGCCGGTGCGGTATCCGAAGAACTGGTGGTCGAGCGCATCCGCGAGGGTGGCGAACGCCAACGTATTCCGTTGCAGAATCGCCTCGGCTCCAGCCATCCGAAGCTCACTCAAGCCGTGTTGCTGATGGAAGCCAACATCGAAGAGCCGCTGACCACCGACGAAATCGCCCAGCACGTGTGCGTATCCCGTCGGCAATTGGAGCGAATCTTCAAGCAATACCTCAACCGTGTACCGAGCCAGTACTACCTGGAGCTGCGCCTGAACAAGGCTCGGCAGATGTTGATGCAAACCAGCAAGTCGATCATTCAGATCGGCCTGTCCTGCGGCTTCTCCTCGGGGCCACACTTCTCCAGCGCCTATCGCAATTTCTTCGGTGCCACGCCGCGGGAAGATCGTAACCAGCGGCGCAGCAGCAGTCCGTTCGAATTGTCTTCGGTGCCGCCGGAGCGCGGTTGATCCGCGCCTGACAGCCTTATTCGTCCGGGTCTGATTCCCCGGAAGATGACACCTCCAACTCTGCGCGCTCTATCACGGCGGCAACCCCGAAGTCGACGTTGGTCAACCTGAAATACTCAATCAGGATATTCAAACTGGCTTCGTCAAATGGATTGTCGCGCAGGCTGATGCTTTCGGCGGCCTCCATCGGCAGCTCGAGAATGTCGGTGGGTATCCGGGTGATCGCGTTGCCGCTCAGATCGGCTGATTCCAGACTTTTGAGTTGCAACAGGCCGGCAGGCAGTTCGGTGATTGTGCCGTTGTCCAGTTGCAGTGTGGCCAGCTCGGTCATCTGACTGACATCCGGTGCGAGCCCCAACGGATTGTTACTCAAATCCAGGAAATCCAGGTGAGTCATCTCGGACAGGCTCAGAACGCTCTGTGCAGTGAGGGTGATGCTGCAGTCGGGGAGGTTCAACGAAGTCAGTTCGCCCATGCGGAAAATCGCGTCAGGGATATCGCCGAGGTGAAAATCGCGGATGCTGAGGGTCTTGAGTTTCGGGAAGCGTTCCAGGAACGGGCTGACGCCTGTGGGCATGCCGCTTTCGCTATTCAGATAAACCATTGTGACATGGCTGAAATCTGCGCTCAGTGTTGGAAGATCTCCGCTGATGTGGGTGTCCAGGCTCAGGTCGTAGCCCGGTTGCAGTAAGTCACTGAAACCTTCCGGTTCTGTCTCTCGCCGCCAGCAGCGCAGCACGAACTGTTTGAATTCATCTCGGGCCCAATGCTCGTTCAGCAGTTGCTGTGCGTTGAAAGGTTGTTGGGTGACAGGATGGAGGGCGGGAATATCGGCGGTCCAGGCGGCGAGTTCATTTTCCAGGGTGACAAGCTCGGCTTCCAGACGACTCAGTTCGGCTCGCCCCTCGTCCAGCGTTCCCGGCAGCGAGTACATGAATTTGCTCGCCTCCTCCTGGTCCATCATCGGATAAAGCGATTGCGCGCGTCGCAGGTCTGCTGCATCGGCAAAGATACTGAAGTCCTGACGTGTCGCCTGGTAGTGCCGCTTGAGGCGTTCGCGGGTTGCGCTCGAAAGCGGGTTATTGCCCAGGTCGAAGCCTTCCTGTGTTCCGGGTGGAAGTGAGAAAAGAGCCGCGGGCAATTCTTCGATTCTATTGTCATTGAACAGTGCGGTACGCAGGCGCGGGCGATTCAACACATCCTTGGGTAGCTCAGGGATGCCCGTATGTGAGAGGTCGATGTAATTCAGGCTGGGCATGTTAGCGACGTCCGGCACCAGGCCCAGCGGATTGTTATACATATCCAGTGTGGTCATTTGATGTTGCCCGGCGAGCGCGGCGTGGGACTCGGGGCTGAGGCTGATCGCGCAATCGCTGAGAATCAGCTCCTCAAGTTGTAGCTGTGCGAGAACGTCCGGAATCCGACCCAAGTTGAAATAACGCAATCTCAGGGCGCGCAATGCGGTAAACCCGCGCAAAAACGACTGCGTGCCCCGTGTGGCGCCACAGCCATCCAGTGTCAGCGATTGAACGCGGCTGAAGTCGGCCCTTAGCGTTGGCAGTTCGCCAATAATCGGTTGGAAGAAATTGAAGTCGGTCGTGGCGAATCCGGTCTGCGTGGGTACCCATTGCTGCCGCCAGCACGCCATCAGATCGTTCATGAATTGCTTTCGAGTTTGCGTCTGGGTAGTGAGCTGTTCAGTCGTGAGCCTGCTTTGGGTATCGGGAAGCCGTGGCGGAATATCGTTGCACCAGGAATTCAGGGTGTCGTACAGCCGCGAATGTTCAACCATGAGTCGGTTCAATTCTGCCCGAGGTCCTGCCGGGTGTTGTTGCAGGCGCTCGACAAACGCGTCGAGTTCCTCGGCCGACAGTTGCGGGAACAAGGACTGGACGCGGGCTTGCAGTCTGGGCGTATGAGTGGGCATGTGCCGGTACCCATCGACGCCGCCCAACAGCCGCATGACCTTCGGATCGTAGGCTGGCTTTAGATTGGCGTGTTGAGCCAGCAATGTGCGCAGTGCGTCGCGGTCAAGGATGTGTTGGCGAATCAGCTGTTTGAGCCGTGCATCGTCGCCGATCTGGATGTTCAGCGCCGTGCGTTCGCTGTCGGGCAGCGCCTGCAATAGGCCAGTGAAGAATGTGGTCGAACTGCTGAGTTCTTCTGCGGCATGATCGAACGCCTGATAGGCGCCGTCTTCGCTGAGCACCAGTATTTTGCGAACGCTGGCGTCGGCGCTGCCCACGCTGTCGATCAAGCGCCCGTCAGCGCTGTAGTGACGAATTTCCAGGCGCAGTTGTCCGCTCCAGCCTGGCAGGTTTTCCAGTGAGTGCAGGGCCAGGCAATCGGTGTCGATGTTGTCCTCGGTCGACGGCAACTCGAGCCCTTCATAGGCGCGCGTCACGCGTACTTGCAACCTGGCCTCCTTGCACAGCTCCGTCAGTCGTGGCAAAACTTTCCCGTTCTTGAGTTGCTGCTGTTCCACGTCGTTGGCCGTTGCTGCAATCGCTTCTGCGATTGTCCTTGGCAAGCCGGGTTCGGCGTCCATGAGGATTTGTACCGCTGCAGGGGCACCCCGCTCCAGTCTGCGGTAGCGCTGATCGAACAGGCTCTGGTGTTTGCGTTGGGCGAGTCGCGCCAGTGTTTGGCGCAGGCTGCGCGTACGACTTTCGAGGCGAGGGGAGGGCAGGCCGAACTCTTCGCCCATCAAGGTGCTTGCTTCTTCATCCGACAGGGCCAGCAGGAAGGTTTTGAGCAGGTCGCCGTTGTTGAGCTGCGTGACATCGATTGGCACGCGCGGCACATCCGGTGCGGGACTTTGCCAAAGTGTCTGGCCATGCGCATCCATCAGTCGCAGGCCTTTGGTTTGCGGCCAGTAGCCGTTGTCGTTGAGCAATTCGAGCTGGGTGACGGGGTCGGCCTCCAGGTACATCTCCGGTCGATCGCTACCCATTTGCTCGATGAAGGTTTGAATGTCTTGGTTGATCTTGAAGCGCTTGAGCGTGTCAGCCAGAAGCGGTGGCACTTGTCCTGTATTGACATGCATCTTGCGCAGGACGTTTTCGTGGGTGCCGCTGATCGTCAGCATGCGTTCGCGTTCACCCTCGGAAAAACGCAGCATGTCCGGCCCGGCACGTCGCAGTACGGTAGCCTGGTCCCAGGTCAGGGGCTGGTCGAGCTCGGTTTGCCACGCGCCGGCGCCGTTGTGTTTAACCGCCGGTTTGTAGGCGTCAGCGCGGCTCGGATGGTCGATGCGATGCTCCCCCGTCACTGGATGCTCACTGACGGTGTAGTGTTTGTTTTCCAGGGCGAGCAGGGTTTTGCCCTGATGACGGTGCAACCCGAGGGCATCCGGTTTCGATTCGTCGGGGAGAACGGCGGGAACCTCATAGGCGCTGAGGTCGGGTTGCCAGTAGCGGGTTTGGCCGCTCGGTCGCTTCACCGAGTTGAAGCCGTCGATGAACTCGACGATTTCCCTGGGCAGAGCCGCGCGAAACTCTCCCACGGCTATCACGCCACCGGCCACAAAGGTGCCCAGTTGCACGGCGGACTCAACGACGCCCATCAAGTGCCCGAAAGCTTCGCGGCTTTGGCCTTCGGCCCAGTCGACGACGCTTTCGAACGTTTCGTCGAGCAACTGGTAAGCCATGTAGCCGAGCATCAACTCACCCAGGAACGGCACGAATGGCAGGGCTATGAAGGCCGCAATGTTCAGCAGGGTCGAGGCGATTTCGGTGAACGAATCCCAGAGTGCCCAACGGGCTTTCTGGTCGACCGTTGCGGTAGATACCGCAATGACCCGGGCATCGTTGAGAATCTTGTTGAGCCTGGACTGGTACAGATGGAGCCACAGATCGCCATTGATCGGCATTGAGGCGATACGCAAGTCGACGCGCTGGTTGGGCTGCTCGCGCCAGGTCGGGCGTGCATCGCCCGGCTGAACCGGCTGCCAGGTGATGGGCGCAAGCTGGGTATTTAATTGTGCGAAGAAGTGCCCGCGATCCTCATGGTCGATGAAACGGCTGAAAAACTGTTGATAGGCGGGTACACGCAGACGTCGGCTCAATTCCTCGGCGAATGCGGAGGACGATGGATATTCCTTGATTGGATGTTCGGGGTCGTCAGGAATATAGGCCACCACCCGGGCTATCTCGCGTGCGCTCTCAAGGTCCGGGGCAAACAATAGAATGCCGGTCAAACGAACATTCATGATTGTCAGCTCATGGCTGCGCCAGGGCTGGCCGCGCAAACGCAGGTACGGCAGGTTGTCCAGCAGGCCAAGAATCAGTCGGTGGGCATCGCTGCCCAGCAGCTTTTGCATCTGCGCCATGTGCAGCGCGGCCGTCAGCGCGGTTTTCTGGCTGTCATGGACTTTCGGTTGCAGCAGTGCCGCGGCCACTGGGTTGCTGATGCCCAGATTGTCCTCCAGATACTCTTTATAGCGTTGGCCAATATCCAGATCGCGGCACAGGCGGGTGAATGCCGCGATGGGCATCTTTTCCAGGACTAGCGGCAAGGTTTGGAATTGTCCGTTGGTAGAGGGCTGCGTGATGTAAGCCGAAACGGGTTCGAAGGCGTCAGGTTCGGTTTCAGCGCTTTCGAAGTTGTGCAGCACCGCGTCCAGCAGCGATACCGTCCAGATGCGCGCGGCCCCTGATTTCAGGCGCAACCAGGGGATGTGGGCGGGAATGTACAGGCGAAGGAAGGTTTTGCGGACGTCCAGCTCCAGGCTGAAACGGGTCTTGAGCGCAGCGTTCAGTAGCGGTTCGGCGAAGTCAGCCGGATTCTGCAGATTTGCCATCATCTGATCGACCCGGTTCTGGCTTGTCATATGGCGGGTAATCAGTTTGCCCAGTTCTGCGTGCTGATGGGGTGGGGCGTCCTTGAGGCTGGCCGGTGTGCCTGGCGTACTGTTGCTCAGTGCTTCACGCCGTTGGGGTGTCGCTTGGCGCAGCCAGGACGGAATGGCATGGATCAGATGCTGATAGTGAGTGTCCGGCCTGAAAGCATCGGAAGAAATGGTGTTCTGTGAGGTCGTCATGCGGTCAAGGAGATCTTCGAGGTTTGATAAGGCCTCTAGGAAACCCCGCCAGCCTGGACGGTGTGCGGTACATATTTACCGCATCAGTCCAGTCGCCGTGAGCTACAACGAAGCAAGCCTGCCGCAAATGCTCTGCGCCAGTTAAACTGCGCCTTTGCGACCCTATATGTCGCATTGCCGTAAACCCGGGAAAATCCGGGGTTTGCGCTATAAGAAGTTGTCGCTTGGCGGCAAGGCCGGGCCGAAAACTGTCCTTACAATCCTCACCAAGCTCGCCAGTTTCAGGCGAGTGTTTTCTCTTCAGGAGACTCCGATGTCCGTTGAGCACGCTGCGGTACAACGCGCCGATTTCGATCAGGTAATGGTTCCCAACTATGCGCCTGCCGCATTCATTCCTGTGCGTGGCGCCGGTTCCCGCGTTTGGGACCAGTCCGGTCGCGAGCTGATCGACTTCGCCGGCGGGATTGCCGTCAACGTATTGGGCCACGCGCATCCGGCGCTGGTCGGTGCCTTGACCGAACAGGCGAACAAGCTGTGGCACGTGTCCAACGTGTTCACCAATGAGCCGGCCCTGCGCCTGGCACATAAGCTGGTCGATGCCACCTTTGCCGAGCGCGCCTTCTTCTGCAACTCCGGCGCCGAAGCCAACGAGGCCGCCTTCAAGCTGGCCCGTCGTGTCGCGTTCGACCGTTATGGCAGCGAGAAGTACGAAATCATCGCCGCGCTCAACAGCTTCCACGGTCGCACCCTGTTCACCGTGAACGTCGGTGGTCAGTCCAAGTATTCCGATGGCTTCGGTCCGAAGATCACCGGTATCACCCATGTGCCGTACAACGATCTGGCTGCACTGAAAGCCGCCGTTTCCGACAAGACCTGCGCCGTGGTGCTGGAGCCTATTCAAGGTGAGGGCGGCGTACTGCCGGCCGACCTGGCTTACCTGCAAGGCGCTCGCGAACTGTGCAACGAGCACAACGCGCTGCTGGTGTTCGACGAAGTGCAAACTGGCATGGGCCGTACTGGCCACCTGTTCGCCTACCAGCATTACGGCGTGACGCCGGACATCCTGACCAGCGCCAAGAGCCTGGGCGGTGGATTCCCGATCGCCGCCATGCTGACCACCGAAGACCTGGCCAAGCACCTGGTTGTTGGCACCCACGGCACCACTTACGGCGGCAACCCGCTGGCGTGCGCTGTCGCCGAAGCCGTGATCGATGTGATCAACACCCCTGAAGTGCTGGCCGGCGTCAACGCCAAGCACGACAAATTCAAGGCGCGCCTTGAGCAGATCGGCGAAAAATACGGCCTGTTCACCCAGGTTCGTGGCCTCGGTCTGTTGATCGGCTGCGTGTTGAGCGACGCCTGGAAAGGCAAGGCCAAGGACATCTTCAACGCCGCCGAACAGGAAGGCCTGATGATTCTGCAAGCCGGCCCGGACGTGGTGCGTTTTGCCCCGAGCCTGGTGGTCGAAGACGCCGATATCGATGCCGGCCTGGACCGCTTCGAACGTGCTGCTGCAAAACTGACGCAAGCCTGATTCATGCAATAGCTCTCAGCGCCAATCGTTATGGATAGGCGTTGAGACAAATTTTCTGTGCCGGGCCTGCCCGAAGCGTTACCCCTGTAGGAGCCGGCTTGCTGGCGATGAGGCCCGAGAGCCTTGCGGCGATCAACCGGCCGCCATCGCTGGCGAGCCAGTTCCTACAAGGACGCAACGTCGGGCAAGTCCGGTATTTTTTCCTGTCGGCCAATCGGGTCGACCTGTTTCTTGATTAAGGAGTGACACCATGCTGGTGATGCGCCCCGCGCAAATGGCTGATCTGGGCGAGGTACAGCGTCTGGCTGCGGACAGTCCGATTGGTGTCACTTCCTTGCCGGATGACGTTGAGCGCCTGAGCGACAAGATCGCGGCAAGCGAAGCCTCGTTCGCCGCCGAAGTGAGCTTCAACGGTGAGGAAAGCTATTTCTTCGTTCTCGAAGACAGTGCCACCGGCAAGCTGGTCGGTTGCTCGGCCATCGTGGCGTCGGCCGGTTACTCCGAGCCGTTCTACAGCTTCCGCAACGAAACCTTCGTGCACGCCTCCCGCGAGTTGAAGATTCACAACAAGATCCACGTGCTTTCCCAGTGCCACGACCTGACCGGCAACAGCTTGCTGACCAGTTTCTACGTGCAGCGCGATCTGGTGGGTTCGCCGTGGTCGGAACTCAACTCCCGTGGCCGTTTGCTGTTCGTGGCCAGCCATCCGGAACGCTTTGCCGATTCCGTGGTGACCGAGATCGTCGGCTACAGCGATGAAAACGGCGACTCGCCATTCTGGGACGCTATCGGTCGCAACTTCTTCGACCTCAATTACGCCGAAGCCGAGCGTCTGTGCGGCCTGAAGAGCCGGACATTCCTCGCCGAACTGATGCCGCATTACCCGATCTACGTGCCCCTGCTGCCGGACTCCGCGCAAGAAGCGATGGGCCAGGTGCACCCGCGGGCGCAGATCACCTTCGACATCCTGATGCGCGAAGGCTTCGAGACCGATCACTACATCGACATTTTCGACGGTGGCCCGACCTTGCATGCGCGTGTCTCGGGGATACGTTCGATCGCGCAGAGCCGTGTGGTGCCGGTGAAGATCGGCGAGCCGGTCAAAGGTGTCGGTCGCCAGTATCTGGTGGCCAATGCCCAGTTGCAGGACTACCGCGCGGTCATGCTCGAGCTTGACTACGCGCCGGGTAAACCGGTGACCCTGGACCTGGAAGCGGCCGAAGCTCTGGGCGTCGGTGAAGGTGCCAGCGTGCGCCTGGTGGCGGTTTAACGCCTGCTTTAATCCCTAAGGCATTGCCTGGAAAGCAGCGAAGTTTCACGGGTGGCGCAAGCGGCCCGTTTGAGGAGATAGCATGATCGTTCGTCCCGTACGCAGCAGCGATTTACCCGCTCTGATCGACCTGGCCCGCAGCACCGGCACCGGCCTGACTACCTTGCCGGCCAACGAAGAGCGGCTGGCCCATCGGGTCGGCTGGGCCGAGAAGACCTTTCGCGGCGAAGCCGGGCGGGGCGATGCGGACTACCTGTTCGTGCTCGAAGATGACGACGGTCGCGTGGTGGGCATTTCCGCCATTGCCGGCGCCGTCGGCCTGCGTGAGCCCTGGTACAACTTCCGGGTCGGTCTGACGGTCAGCGCTTCGCAAGAGCTGAACATCTATCGCGAAATCCCGACGCTGTTCCTGGCCAACGACCTGACCGGCAACTCCGAGCTGTGCTCGCTGTTCCTGCACGCCGATTACCGCAGCGGCCTCAACGGCCGCATGCTGTCCAAGGCACGGATGCTGTTCATCGCCGAATTCCCGCAACTGTTCGGCAACAAGATCATTGCCGAAATGCGAGGTGTTTCCGATGAAGCCGGGCGTTCGCCGTTCTGGGAAAGCCTGGGCCGGCACTTCTTCAAGATGGAGTTCAGCCAGGCCGACTACCTGACCGGTGTGGGCAACAAGGCGTTCATCGCCGAACTGATGCCGAAATTCCCGCTGTACACCTGCTTCCTGTCGCCGGATGCACGCAATGTCATCGGTCAAGTGCACCCGGATACCGAGCCGGCGTTGGCCATGCTCAAGGGCGAAGGTTTCAGCTACCAGGGCTACGTCGACATTTTCGACGCAGGTCCTGCCATCGAGTGCGAAACAGGCAAGATCCGCGCCGTGCGTGACAGCCAGGCACTGGTGCTGGCCGTCGGCACGCCGGGTGACGACGCCACGCCATTCATCATCCACAACCGCAAGCGTGAAGACTGCCGCATGACTGCTGCGCCGGCACGTCTGGCCGCCGGCACCCTGGTGGTCGATCCGCAGACCGCCAAACGTCTTCAACTCAACGCTGGCGATCAAGTGCGCGCCGTGGCGTTGTCCGCAGCTCGGGAGTCGAAATAATGAAGTCGCTTTACATCGCAGGTGAATGGCTGGCCGGTCAGGGCGAAGCCTTCGAGTCGCTGAACCCGGTGACCCAGCAGGTGCTGTGGTCCGGCGTCGGTGCCACCACCGCTCAGGTCGAGTCGGCTGTGCAAGCGGCGCGTCAGGCGTTCCCGGGTTGGGCGCGGCGTACCCTGGAAGAACGAATCTCGGTGCTGGAAGCCTTTGCCGCCGCGCTGAAAAATCATGCGGACGAACTGGCTCGCACTATTGGCGAAGAAACCGGTAAACCCCTGTGGGAAGCGGCGACCGAAGTCACCAGCATGGTCAACAAGATTGCCATCTCGGTGCAGAGCTACCGCGAACGTACCGGTGAGAAGAGCGGTCCGCTGGGCGACGCCACCGCTGTACTGCGACACAAGCCCCACGGTGTGGTGGCGGTGTTTGGTCCTTACAACTTCCCCGGCCACTTGCCGAACGGCCACATCGTGCCGGCACTGCTGGCGGGTAACAGCGTGCTGTTCAAACCGAGCGAACTGACGCCGAAAGTCGCCGAACTGACGGTCAAGTGCTGGATCGAAGCCGGTCTGCCGGCGGGCGTGTTGAGCCTGCTGCAAGGCGCACGCGAAACCGGCATCGCCCTGGCGGCGAACCCGGGCATCGACGGACTGTTCTTCACCGGTTCCAGCCGTACCGGTAATCACCTGCACCAGCAGTTCGCCGGCCGTCCGGACAAGATCCTGGCGCTGGAGATGGGTGGTAACAACCCGCTGGTGGTCGATCAGGTCGTCGATCTGGACGCCGCGGTGTACACCATCATCCAGTCGGCCTTCATCTCTGCTGGCCAGCGCTGCACCTGTGCCCGCCGCTTGCTGGTGCCACAAGGCGCCTGGGGCGATTCACTGCTGGCGCGCCTGGTGGCGGTCAGCGCGACTCTCTCAGTCGGTGCCTTCGATCAGCAACCGGCGCCGTTCATGGGCTCGGTGGTCTCTCTCGGCGCAGCGAAAGCGCTGATGGATGCACAGGAACATCTGCTGGCCAATGGCGCTGTGACGCTGCTGGAAATGACTCAGCCACAGGCTCAATCTGCCTTGCTGACCCCGGGCATTCTGGACGTGACCGCAGTCGCCGATCGTCCTGACGAAGAGCTGTTCGGCCCGTTGCTGCAAGTGATCCGCTACGCTGATTTTGAAGCGGCAATCACTGAAGCCAACGACACGGCCTACGGTCTGGCCGCCGGTCTGCTGTCGGACTCCGAAGCGCGGTACCAGCAGTTCTGGCTGGAAAGCCGTGCCGGTATCGTCAACTGGAACAAGCAACTGACCGGTGCGGCAAGCAGCGCGCCATTCGGCGGCGTCGGCGCCTCGGGCAACCATCGCGCCAGCGCCTACTACGCGGCGGATTACTGCGCGTACCCGGTGGCCTCGCTGGAAACGCCGAGCCTGGTGTTGCCTGCCACTCTGACGCCTGGCGTGAAGATGGCGTAACGCCCATTCGCGGGCAAGCCCGCTCCCACAAGGACTGCGTCGAACACAAGATTTGTGAACACTGCTGAACCTGTGGGAGCTGGCTTGCCAACGATCGGCCGCGAAGCGGCCGCCAATTCTTTGTTACTGATGCCTATAAAAAACAGATTCGTGGAGCCTCGCTGATGAAATCCTATGAAGTCAATTTTGACGGTCTAGTGGGGCCGACCCATAACTACGGCGGCCTGTCCTACGGCAACGTCGCGTCCCAGAGCAACAGCCAGCAATCTTCCAACCCCAAGGAAGCGGCGCTGCAAGGCCTGGCAAAGATGAAAGCGCTGATGGAAATGGGTTTCCAGCAAGGCGTGCTGGCACCGCAAGAGCGCCCGGATGTGGCTGCACTGCGTCGTTTGGGCTTTGGCGGCACTGACGCGCAAGTGATCGAGCGCGCTGCCAAAGACGCGATGCCGCTGCTGGTGGCCAGTTGCTCGGCGTCGAGCATGTGGGTGGCCAACGCCGCTACCGTCAGCCCGAGCGCTGACACAGCTGACGGCCGTGTGCATTTCACCGCCGCCAACCTCAACTGCAAATATCACCGCAGCATCGAACACCCGACCACCAGCCGCGTGCTGGGGGCGATGTTCGCTGACCAGCAACACTTTGCCCACCATGCCGCCTTGCCGGCCGTGGCGCAGTTCGGTGACGAAGGCGCGGCCAACCACACGCGTTTCTGCCGCGAGTACGGCGAAGCCGGCGTTGAGTTCTTCGTGTTCGGCCGCAGCGCGTTCGACACCCGCTACCCGGCACCGCAGAAGTACCCGGCGCGCCAGACCCTCGAAGCGTCCCAGGCCGTTGCCCGTTTGCACGGCTTGAGCGATGACGGTGTGGTCTACGCCCAGCAGAACCCGTCGGTGATCGATCAGGGCGTGTTCCACAACGACGTGATCGCCGTCGGCAACGGTGAAGTCCTGTTCTATCACGAGGACGCGTTCCTCGAGACCGAAAAGATGCTGGCCGAGCTGCAGAGCAAACTCGCCAAAGCCGGTGGGAAATTTCAGTCGATCTGCGTACCGCGTTCCGCGGTAAGCGTGGAAGATGCGGTTCGTTCCTACCTGTTCAATAGCCAACTGCTGTCGCGTCCTGACGGCTCCATGCTGTTGATCGTGCCGGAAGAATGCCGTGGCAATGAGCGTGTCTGGCAGTATCTGCAGGGTTTGACCAGCTCCGGCGGGCTGATCCGCGAAGTGAAAGTCTTCGATCTCAAGCAGAGCATGCAGAACGGCGGTGGCCCGGCTTGCCTGCGGTTGCGTGTCGCACTCAACGAAACCGAACTGGCGGCCGTCAACCCAGGGGTTATCATGACGGCACCGTTGTACGGCACTCTGACCGAATGGGTCGAGAAGCACTACCGCGACCGCATGACCGAAAACGATCTGGCGGACCCGCAATTGCTGCTTGAGTGCCGGACGGCACTGGATGAACTGACGCAAATCCTTAAACTGGGCGCGGTTTATCCATTCCAGATCAATTGATCGACGGCGCGCTGCCTTGCATGGCAGCGCGTCGCTTCATCTCAAACGAGAGCGTAAAGACATGAGCGATACCCTGCAGCTGATCCTTGAAGACACCGACGGCACGCAACTGGAGACTTCCTGCACCCGCGTCGCGGTCCTGTGGCAAGGCAAAGAGCTGTGGATCCAGCAGGACGGCCGTGGTCAGTTGCTGATCGGCGTGGACGTCGAAGAAGGCGATGCTGAATACGCCAACCTGCTGCTGCGCCCATTGGCGACTAATCTGGTAAGTCTGCAACTGGAGATGGAACCTGCCGACCTCACCGACGAGGACCACGTTCACGGCCCGGATTGCAATCACGATCACTAAGGAAACCGCTCTATGCTCGCCCTCGGCAAACTGCTTGAACTGACCCTCGCCGGCCGCGAACCGGCGGAGAAGACTCAACTGACTGTCGAAGGCGTGCGCATGCGCTGGTTGAGCGAAGGTGCGCTGGAAGTCCGGCCGCCTGAAGCTCGTGACAATGGCCTGGACCTGCTGCTGTCGGCGGGGATCCACGGCAATGAAACAGCGCCGATCGAGCTACTCGATCGCCTGTTGCACGACATCGCCCGCGGTGACTTGAAACCGCGTGCACGAATTCTGTTCCTGTTCGGCAATCCTGAAGCGATTCGCAAAGGCGAGCGTTTTATCGAGCAGGACGTCAATCGGCTGTTCAATGGCCGTCACGAACAAAGCAGCGGTTCCGAAGCCCTGCGCGCCTGTGAACTGGAGCGTCTGGCCGCCAGTTTTTTCAGCCTGCCGGACCGTCAGCGTCTGCACTACGACCTGCACACGGCCATTCGTGGCTCGAAAATCGAGCAGTTCGCCTTGTACCCTTGGAAAGAAGACCGCCAGCATTCGCGTCAGGAACTGGCGCGTCTGCGCGCCGCCGGCATGGAAGCGGTGTTGCTGCAGAACAAGCCGTCCATCGTGTTCAGCTCCTACACCTACGACAAGCTCGGTGCCGAGGCCTTTACCCTGGAATTGGGCAAGGCGCGGCCGTTCGGGCAGAACGCCGGGGTCAATGTCTCGCTGCTGGAGGCGCGCCTCAAGCAGATCATCGAGGGCACCGAGCCGGAACTGACTGAAGCGGCACTGGACGGTTTGCAGCTGTACAGCGTGGCACGGGAAATCATCAAGCACAGCGACAGCTTCCGCCTGAACCTGCCAGCGGACATCGAGAATTTTTCGGAGCTGGAAGTGGGTTACCTGCTGGCGGAAGACATCGCCAACACCCGCTGGATCATCGAGGAAGAGGGCGCCCGGATCATCTTCCCGAATCCCAAGGTGAAGAATGGTTTGCGTGCTGGCATCCTGGTCGTACCGACCACCGACGAAAACCTGGCCTGACACAGATCCTCTTTAGGAGCCGGCTTGCCGGCGATATCGGTGTGTCAGTCAACAAATCAGTCAACTGACAGTCCGCGATCGCCAGCAAGCCGGCTCCTACAGGTCTGTATTTAGACCGCTAGCGCACGCGGCTCGCTGCGGCGCAGAGTGCGGATCTTGCTCAGCGTATCCGCACACGTCTTCGCTGCTTCCTGGCCTTTGTGCAGGAAATGCTCGAAGAAGAACTTCTGGTGCTCTTCGCCGGCATGGAAGTGGTGCGGGGTCAGGGACACCGAGAACACCGGCACTTCGGTTTCCAGCTGAACCTGCATCAGGCCGCTGACCACCGATTGGGCGACGAACTCGTGACGGTAGATCCCGCCGTCCACCACCAGGGCGGCCGCGACGATGCCGGAATAACGACCGGTCTTGGCCAGCAACTTGGCGTGCAGGGGCATTTCAAAGGCGCCGCCGACTTCGAAGAAGTCGATGTCGGACTCCTGATAGCCCTGGGCGATCATTTCGGCGACGAAGCCTTTACGGCTCTGATCGACTATTTCCTTGTGCCAGCAGGCCTGGATGAACGCTACGCGCTCGCCATGAAGGTGTTTGCTTTTGCTGTCGATTGCGGTGGGTTGCATGTTCTGACTCCTGTTTGTGTGAAAAACAGGGCGTTATGAATCGAAGGGGATCTGAGGGTGCGCACGCTTGCACGAATGCCTGCGGACGGCCCTTTGGTGCCAATCCCGTTCTCTCTTCATCCGGACTATGACCGTCGGCCCCGGGATCACACCGGGTCTGCTGACCTTGCTGTCAGGCACTGCCGAAGCCGTGCTGCCATCAAGCGCTCGCGGGCTATGCGCATTTCGCGCAATTACCGCCGGTGGGGAGTTGCACCCCGCCCTGAGAACGTTTTTTGCCGCCGGAATGTTTGGCGGCGCAGCGTTTTTATCACATATTTCCGATATGCGCATGACCCCTTTTGGATGATTGTCATCGACTTTTCCGTTGGTTTAATCGGCCTTTTCCTACTCAAGGGTTGATTAATCGTCGCCATGCCCGCAGTAATTCTTTCCTGAAAGGGACTTCCCCCTGCTTACCGAGGCCAGATTCATGAGCGTTATCGATCTTCGCAGCGACACCGTCACCCAACCTTGCGCCAGCATGCTCGACGCGATGGCCAAGGCCGCCACCGGCGATGATGTGTATGGTGAAGATCCGACGGTCAATCACCTGGAAGCCGAACTGGCCAAGCGCCTGGGGTTTGCCGAGGCGCTGTTCGTGCCGACCGGGACCATGAGCAATCTGCTGGGCTTGATGGCCCATTGCGATCGCGGTGACGAGTACATCGTCGGCCAGCAGGCCCACACTTATAAGTACGAAGGTGGTGGAGCAGCGGTGCTCGGCTCGATCCAACCGCAGCCGCTGGACGTGCAGGCCGATGGTTCGCTGGACCTGGCCCAGGTTGCGGCCGCGATCAAACCTGACGACTTCCATTTCGCCCGCACCCGCCTGCTGGCGTTGGAAAACACCATGCAGGGCAAAGTCCTGCCGCTGGAATACCTGGCCCGGGCGCGCAGTTTTACCCGCGAACAGGGTTTGCAGTTGCACCTGGACGGCGCTCGCCTGTACAACGCGGCGGTGAAGCTGGGTGTCGATGCCCGGGAAATCACCCAGTATTTCGATTCGGTCTCGGTGTGCCTGTCCAAAGGCCTGGGCGCACCGGTCGGTTCGGTGCTGTGCGGCTCGGTCGAGCTGATCGGTAAGGCCCGGCGCCTGCGCAAGATGGTCGGTGGCGGTATGCGTCAGGCCGGTGTTCTCGCGGCGGCGGGCCTGTATGCGCTGGATAACAACGTTCAGCGCCTGGCCGATGACCATGCCAACGCGCAATGGCTGGCCGAAGGCCTGCGTGCGGCGGGCTTCGAGGTCGAGCCGGTGCAGACCAATATGGTATATGTGCAGATGGGCGACCAGGCCGAGGCGCTCAAGGCCTTTGCCGCCGAACGCGGGATCAAGCTCAGTGCCGCCGCTCGTCTGCGCATGGTCACCCACATGGACGTCAGCCGTGCGCAAATCGAGCAAGTCGTCGCGACATTCGTCGACTTTTCGCGCAAGTGATAGCGTTAGCGCTTCAATTGACCGTTTCTATCGTATAAACACGCTGTACCCCGCGCGCAGGGCCGATATAATGCGGCCCTTTGCCGTCGCTTCGTCTGTTGACGTTTCGAACAGGCCTTTGGCCGCAGCCTCCGTGGAAGAACCTAATGAAAAGCGCAGAAATCCGTGAAGCCTTCCTTCGCTTCTTCGAAGAGCAAGGCCACACCCGTGTAGCCTCCAGCTCTTTGATTCCGGGCAACGACCCAACCCTGCTGTTCACTAACGCGGGGATGAACCAGTTCAAGGACTGCTTCCTGGGCCAGGAAAAGCGCGCGTACACCCGCGCCACCAGCAGCCAGAAATGCGTACGTGCCGGCGGCAAGAACAGTGACCTGGAAAACGTCGGTTATACCGCTCGTCACCACACCTTCTTCGAAATGCTCGGTAACTTCAGCTTCGGTGACTATTTCAAGCACGACGCAATTACCTTCGCCTGGACCTTCCTGACCGGTGTTCTGAAACTACCGAAGGAAAAACTCTGGGTCACCGTCTACGCCTCGGACGATGAAGCGTATGACATCTGGACCAAAGAAATCGGCGTGCCGGTCGAGCGCATGATCCGCATCGGCGACAACAAGGGTGCGCCATACGCTTCCGACAACTTCTGGACCATGGGCGATACTGGCCCGTGCGGCCCATGCACCGAAATTTTCTACGATCACGGCGACCACATCTGGGGTGGCCCGCCGGGCTCGCCTGAAGAAGACGGCGACCGCTACATCGAGATCTGGAACAACGTATTCATGCAGTTCAACCGCACCGCCGATGGCGTGTTGCATCCGTTGCCAGCGCCGTCGGTCGACACCGGCATGGGCCTGGAGCGGATCAGTGCGGTGATGCAGCACGTAAACTCCAACTACGAAATCGACCTGTTCAAGAACCTGCTGAGCGCGTCGGCCGAGGCGATCGGCTGTGAAAATGGCGATCAGTCTTCGCTGAAAGTTGTTTCCGACCATATCCGTTCGTGCGGTTTCCTGATCGCCGACGGCGTCCTGCCGTCCAATGAAGGCCGTGGCTACGTGCTGCGCCGGATCATTCGTCGTGCTTGCCGTCACGGTAACAAGCTGGGCGCCACCGGCAGCTTCTTCTATAAGATCGTTGCCGCGCTGGTCGCCGAGATGGGCGAAGCCTTCCCGGAACTGAACAAGCAGCAGAGCAACATCGAGCGCGTACTCAAGGCCGAAGAAGAGCAGTTCTCCAAGACTTTGGAGCACGGCCTGAAGATTCTCGAGCAGGACCTGTCTGAACTCAAAGGCACTGTGGTGCCGGGCGACGTGGTGTTCAAACTGTATGACACCTATGGTTTTCCGATGGACCTGACCGCCGACATCGCTCGTGAGCGCGAGCTGACCATCGACGAAGTCGGTTTCGAGCGTGAGATGGAAGCCCAGCGTGTTCGTGCGCGTTCGGCCAGCTCGTTCGGCCTGGACTACAACACGTTGGTAAAGGTTGATGTGGCCACCGAATTCACTGGCTACACCGATACCAGTGGTTCGGCAAAAATCGTTGCCCTGTACAAAAATGGCCAGTCGGTCGACGTATTGAGCGAAGGCGACGAGGGCGTGATCGTTCTCGACAAGACGCCGTTCTACGCCGAATCCGGTGGTCAGGTCGGTGACTGCGGTTACCTGCAGGCCGGCACTTCGCGCTTCGACGTGCGTGACACCACCAAGACCGGCGGCGCGTTCCTGCACCACGGCGTGCTGGCCTCCGGCAGCCTGATCATTGGCGCGCCGGTGGAAACCCACGTCGAGGCCGACGTGCGTCACGCCACTTCGCTGAACCACTCGGCCACTCACTTGCTGCACGCAGCATTGCGTAAAGTGCTGGGTGATCACGTTCAACAGAAAGGCTCGCTGGTCGATAGTCAGCGTCTGCGCTTCGACTTCAGCCACTTCGAGGCCATCAAGCCTGAGCAGATCAAGGCGCTGGAAGACATCGTCAACGCCGAGATTCGCAAGAACTCCGCCGTTGAAACCGAAGAAACCGACATCGAAACCGCCAAGCAGAAAGGCGCCATGGCGCTGTTCGGCGAGAAATACGGCGACAACGTGCGCGTACTGAGCATGGGCGGCGATTTCTCCGTCGAGCTGTGTGGCGGTATCCACGCGAACCGTACCGGCGACATCGGTCTGCTGAAAATCATCAGCGAAGGCGGTGTGGCATCGGGTGTGCGTCGTATCGAAGCCGTTACCGGTGCGCAAGCGCTGGCTTACTTGAACGCGGCGGAAGAACAACTCAAGGAAGCGGCCAACCTGGTCAAGGGCAGTCGCGACAACCTGATCGACAAGCTGTCGGCTGTGCTGGAGCGCAACCGTCTGCTGGAGAAGCAACTCGAGCAGTTGCAAGCCAAGGCTGCCAGTGCCGCGGGCGACGATCTGTCGGCCCAGGCGCTGGACGTCAAGGGCGTGAAAGTGCTGGCCGTGCGTCTGGACGGTCAGGATGGCAAGGCGCTGCTGGCGCTGGTCGATCAACTGAAAAACAAACTCGGTCGCGCAGTGATCCTGCTCGGCAGTGTCCATGAGGAAAAGGTCGTTCTGGTTGCAGGCGTAACCAAAGACCTGACTGGCCAACTCAAAGCCGGTGATTTGATGAAGCAAGCCGCTGCGGCAGTGGGCGGGAAGGGCGGTGGTCGTCCAGACATGGCGCAAGGCGGCGGTACCGACGCTGGCGCACTGGATGCGGCACTTGCCCTGACCGTTCCATTTGTAGAGCAGGGTCTATAAGGCAGTACTTGCGGCTCGTAGTCTAGTGGCGGGCCGCAACGCTGTTTGAGTGATTATTTGGGCGCCCTTCATGGGCAGAGGCGGCTTTGAAATGGCTTTGATCGTACAGAAATTTGGAGGCACCTCGGTCGGCACTGTCGAGAGAATCGAGCAGGTCGCCGACAAGGTTAAGAAATTCCGCGATGCCGGCGATGACCTGGTGGTTGTGCTGTCAGCAATGAGCGGCGAAACCAACCGTCTGATCGATCTGGCCAAGCAAATCAGTGGCGACGGCCAACCGGTTCCGCGCGAACTGGACGTGATCGTTTCCACCGGTGAGCAGGTGACGATTGCCCTGTTGGCCATGGCGCTGATCAAGCGTGGCGTGCCGGCGGTGTCCTACACCGGCAACCAGGTGCGGATTCTGACGGACAGCGCGCACAATAAAGCGCGTATCTTGCAGATTGATGATCAGAAGATTCGCGGTGATCTGAAGGCAGGTCGTGTGGTGGTTGTCGCCGGTTTCCAGGGCGTCGACGAGCACGGCAACATCACCACCCTCGGTCGTGGCGGTTCCGACACCACCGGCGTGGCGCTGGCGGCAGCCCTGAAGGCTGACGAATGCCAGATCTACACCGACGTCGACGGCGTCTACACCACTGACCCGCGTGTGGTGTCCGTGGCCCAGCGCCTGGACAAGATCACCTTCGAAGAGATGCTGGAAATGGCCAGCCTCGGCTCCAAGGTGTTGCAGATCCGCGCGGTCGAGTTCGCCGGCAAGTACAACGTTCCGCTGCGCGTACTGCACAGCTTCAAGGAGGGTCCGGGCACCCTCATTACTATTGATGAAGAGGAAACCATGGAACAGCCGATCATTTCCGGTATCGCTTTCAACCGCGATGAAGCCAAGCTGACCATCCGTGGCGTGCCAGACATCCCGGGCGTTGCCTTCAAGATTCTCGGCCCAATCAGTGCCGCGAACATCGAAGTCGACATGATCGTGCAGAACGTCGCGCACGATAACACCACCGACTTCACCTTCACCGTGCACCGCAACGACTACCAGGCTGCGCAAGCCGTGCTGGAAAAGACCGCTGGCGAGCTGGGTGCCCGTGAAGTCGTGGGCGACACCAAGATCGCCAAGGTGTCGATCGTCGGCGTTGGCATGCGCTCGCACGCAGGCGTGGCCAGCCGCATGTTCGAATCCCTGGCCAAGGAAAGCATCAACATCCAGATGATCTCGACTTCGGAAATCAAAGTCTCCGTAGTGATCGAAGAGAAGTACCTGGAACTGGCTGTGCGCGCTCTGCACACGGCTTTCGAACTGGACGCGCCGGCCCGCCAGGGCGAGTGATGCGTTTGCCAAAAGGCGCGGTCTGACCGCGCCTTTTGTTTTTTTGAATGGCGCGACCCCGAGGCTGTTCTTTTGCTCGCGCTAGTCAATACTCAGGCATGTAGGGCTGCGACCGCTCCGGTTGTGGGTCGAGTGCCTTTTTTTTGCAGACTGTTGTCCCTGAAATGAAATGCGTGAGGAGAAAGGTATGCTGATTCTGACTCGTCGGTGCGCAGAAAGCCTGATTATCGGTGATGGCGAAATCACCGTGACCGTGCTCGGCGTCAAAGGAAATCAAGTGCGCATCGGTGTAAATGCCCCCAAAGAGGTGGCTGTTCACCGGGAAGAAATTTACCTGCGTATAAAGAAAGAGAAGGACGAAGAACCAAGCCATTAATTTTTATCGTTTTTTATGTTTGCAAACGGGGAAGAAGCTGGTTAATATACGCCCCGTGTTGCGGAGAGCTGGCCGAGTGGCCGAAGGCGCTCCCCTGCTAAGGGAGTACACCTCAAAAGGGTGTCGGGGGTTCGAATCCCCCGTTCTCCGCCATTATTTGCTTAGTACGTTGTAATCTGGCTTCTTCGGTAAGTTGTTGAAATTACTAGAAAAAGTGTTTGACATAGAGATTAAACGGCCTATAATGCGCGGCAACAAATGCACTCGTAGCTCAGCTGGATAGAGTACTCGGCTACGAACCGAGCGGTCACAGGTTCGAATCCTGTCGAGTGCACCATTTAAGAGTTAGTTACAGCAATGTAAGTAACTTGGCTTCAACCAGTTGTGATCTGGTATAAAAACACAAATTGCACTCGTAGCTCAGCTGGATAGAGTACTCGGCTACGAACCGAGCGGTCACAGGTTCGAATCCTGTCGAGTGCACCATACAACAGAAAGCCCGCATTTAATGCGGGCTTTTTGCCGTCCGGGATTTGGCTTTTCCCTTCGTGCATCCCTTCTCATCGAACTCCACCTGTGCACTGCGGCCTCGCTGGGTGTCGTAGCGGTAGCTCGTGGCTGAATTGCGAATACTGATCTTGTCCGGCTTGCCGAGCGCGCTTTCGACGTCTTGCTGGCTCATGCCGGCGATTACTCGCTGATTGATGATCGCCTCTCGGCGCTCTCTGGCGCTGATCAGGTTTCCACATTTGTCCGGCGCCTGACCGACTACGGTCGGCTCTTTCCTTTGGATTTTCATTCCTGATGTTTCGTGGGGTTCGGCTGGCGGCAGAAGCGCCCTCGTACTGCCAGGTGTAAAGACGCGGACGTCCTGAAGTGAAACGCTTTCTCCCGGGGCGCAACTCAGTGTGGTGAAGGTAATGCGCCCATTGGCCGCTTCGCAGCGGTGAACAGTGGTGGCGAGCGCAAGGGCTGGGAGAGTGAGCAGGCTGAACAGTAAAGGGAATGGTGACATTGATGGCATCAGGCGTCCTCCATGACGTTCCTTTTCAAGGGTAGCGGCTACAATTTTCGATGGGGTGTGTGTTTTCTTTTCAGAATACGTCGTCGCATTTTTATGGATCAGGACGATGTTCAAGATTGTTGTGCAAGCGCTTGTTTCAGCCGAGATTTTTTAACGTTTAAAACCGTCAGGCGGTGTATCATTGCGCCCGTCAGCCCCGCCGGGGCTTGTGGAATACCTCCATGGACTTACCCAGTAGTTACTCAGTACCCCGTTTCACCAATCATGAATTGACTGATTGATCCTTCCGGCGTGCCCCGCTGCTGGGAGTGGAGTTCGCCTATGTCCGATGTTGAAGTAAAGAAAACGCAGGAAAGCTTGCAGGATCGCCTGGCTCAGGTGGTTGAATTGTTGCAGCGCCAGCGAGTAGTAGAAGACCTGACTCACCGCCAGGAAGGCCCGCATCATGACCGGGTCGAGAACCTGGTCCACCGGCAGAACCTCGTCGAGTTGCAGCGCAAGCTCGATGACCTGCACTCCGCCGACGTTGCCTACATCCTTGAAGCCTTGCCGCTGGACGATCGTCTGACGCTCTGGCAGCTGGTGAAGGCCGATCGTGACGGCGACATCCTTCTCGAAGTATCCGATTCGGTTCGTGAATCGCTGATCGCCGACATGGACGATCACGAGCTCCTGGCGGCCGCCAAGGACATGGATGCCGACGAACTGGCTGACCTGGCCTCCGAGCTGCCGCGAGACGTCGTCCATGAGCTCATGGAGACCCTCGACCAGCAACAACGCGAGCGCGTGCGTTCGGCTCTGTCCTATGACGAGGAGCAGGTCGGTGCGCTGATGGACTTCGAGATGGTGACCATCCGCGAGGATGTCAGCCTTGAAGTGGTCTTGCGTTATCTGCGCCGTCTCAAGGAGTTGCCGGGCCACACCGACAAGCTGTTCGTGGTCGATTATGACGGTGTCCTCAAGGGGGTGTTGCCGATCAAGCGTTTGCTGGTCAACGACCCGGACAAACAGGTTTCCGAGGTGATGGCCAGCGATCCGGTGAGCTTTCACCCGGATGAGGACGCCTACGATGCCGCCCAGGCGTTCGAGCGTTACGACTTGATCTCCGCCCCTGTGGTCGACAAGAACGGCAAGCTGATCGGCCGTCTGACCATTGATGAAATGGTCGACCTGATCCGTGAAGAGAGCGAAAGCGAAGTTCTCAACATGGCGGGTCTGCGTGAAGAAGAAGACATTTTTGCGTCGGTCTGGAAGTCCCTGCGTAACCGTTGGGCCTGGCTGGCGATCAACCTGATTACCGCGTTCGTGGCTTCCCGGGTCATCGGTCTGTTCGAAGGTTCGATCGAGAAACTCGTGGCGCTTGCGGCGTTGATGCCGATTGTGGCGGGCATTGGTGGTAACTCGGGTAACCAGACCATCACCATGATTGTTCGCGCGATGGCGCTGGACCAGGTGAGTACCGGCAACACCTCGCGCCTGATGCGCAAGGAGTTGGCAGTAGCGCTGATCAATGGCGTGATCTGGGGCGGGGTGATTGGTGTGGTTGCCTACCTGCTCTATGGCAGTTGGTCATTGGGTGTGGTGATGACCGCCGCGATGACCCTCAACTTGCTACTGGCGGCGTTGATGGGGGTTTTGATCCCGATGACCCTGGCGAAGATGGGGCGCGATCCGGCAATGGGTGCCAGTGTGATGATTACTGCCATGACCGACAGCGGCGGCTTTTTCATCTTCCTCGGCTTGGCGACAATCTTCCTGCTCTGAAGTCCTGCCCAGTAAAAACCCGCCAATTCGGACTGTGTGAAAACCTGGCAATCTGCGCAGTGCTCAAAAAAATGCTCCGTATCGAAAGATACGGAGCATTTTTCGTTATGGCCTACATCCAAGGAGAGTCTCGCAGCCAGACCAGCCTGTTCCCGGTCTCGCTGGAAGAGTTGATCCCTGAGGATCACCTCGTTCGCGTTATCGACCTGTACGTCTCCAAGCTGGATCTGGTGCGACTAGGCTTTGATAAAGCACTTCCCAAAAGCACCGGCCGGCCTTCTTACGATCCAGCCGATCAGCTAAAACTTTACCTCTACGGTTATTTCCAGCGGATCCGTTCATCCCGGCGCCTCGAAGCCGAGTGTCAGCGCAATATCGGTAACGCTCGCTTCTTGCTGCGACAGCTTGAGGGTGCGAGGGCTGAAATGGTCCTGGCGGTGAACGCCTATAACCTGAAAAGAGCGATTAACGTGCTTGGCGCACGTCACTTGATGGCGTTTATAGGCTGAAAAGCCTTTTTTGTCTGCTGTGAGCCACAAAAGCAAACGCCCCGAACAAGTCGGGGCGTTTGCTGGAACCACCATCAGTGCGTTTTCACACGGTCTGAATTGGCGGGTTTTTTGTGCCCGGATTTTGGGCAATCCCGGGAAGCACCGATAACGCTATACCTGTAGGAGCCGGCTTGCCGGCGATGGGCTCAAGTGCGCCGCGTTTGTCCGGTTCACACGCGTTATCGTTAACGACCATCGCTGGCAAGCCAGTTCCTACAAGTGACCGCGTTTGACCCCTGGGGAGCTGTAGGAGCCGGCTTGCCGGCGATGGACTCAAGTGCGCCGCGTTTGTCCGGTTCACACGCGTTATCGTTAACGACCATCGCTTCAAGCCAGCTCCTACAAGTGACCGCGTTTGACCCCCGGGGAACTGTAGGAGCCGGCTTGCCGGCGATGGACTCAAGTGCGCCGCGTTTGTCCGGTTCACACGCGTTATCGTTAACGACCATCGCCGCACCGCAGCTCCTACAGGAGGCCGCGTCCAGAAAAAGCCCAAAAAAAAGCCAGCGATCAGGCTGGCTTGAGCTCTCTGGCTGAATCAGGACGCGTCGGCGGCCATTTCAGCATCGTGAGCGATCAGCGAAACGAGGGCGTTCTGCTGTCGATGGGAGAGTTGGCGGAAGCGCTGCAGCAGCTCGCGTTCATGCAAGGAAAGCTCCGGGCTGTCCAGGCGCATGCTCAACTCTTCTCCCAGTGCGCCTTCCTGAATAAGACTCTGCTCAAGGCGCGCAATGATTTCGGAGTTCATGCTGCGATGATGATTGCGAGCCACCTCGGCAATGCGTTCACGCATTCCGTCTGGCAGACGTACGACGAACTTGTCAGCCGTACGGCTGGAATAAATTGCCTGTTTCAATGGGCGCATATATTTAACCGGTTAGTTCAGGGGAGCGGTTTTCGGGATTGGCCGCAGGATGTCTGGTAGGACAAGCGCTCTGACCAAATGTTCAACCTGAATTGATATAGAGGCGCGCATCATGCCTCAAGCCAGCCAGATCCTTGGCGTCAATTCTGTGACAAATATTGAACTGGATAAAGGCGTTCTGCCAGCACCAATTATCAGAAATGCGGACTGGTTTGAAAAGTTCGACCGGGCCATATCGCTTAGCGCTTTCTCCGCCCGACGAAAGGCTTCCGAACGCAGAAACAACGCACTCGATCACTGTTCCTTACCACTACAGAATAGTGGCAAATGGCCGATTTACTAGAGGAAGTCGTATAGATAGGGGCAATTGAGGATGGATGGCAGACCCTTGCGCCAGATCTGCCTTGCCGGGATTAACGCAAAACCGGATCAAACTTGATCTTGCGCCCGGCAATCAATGCGAGCACGAACAGAGCGGTGAATACACCGCAGGCGATCAGGGGGAGGGTGACGACCATGTCCTGGGTCAATGCCAGATGAAAAATGCCGCTCAACAAGGCGAGGATGAAGAAACTCGCGGCTGATTTGGACATGCTGTGCTCCTGGTGGGGGTCATTCAAAAAACCAAACGTTCGGCAGGCGGGGTCGGCACCGGGATGTTTTCCTCAATGACCTCCTGGCTGACAAAGCCGTGCTGGTCGCTCATTACGGCCAACTGCGGCGCTTTCTGCAGTTGAAGGTAATGCGGCATTCGCTGGGCAACCTGCGTAGCACCGCTCCCGGGGCTAAAATGAAAACCCAGCAAAACCGTCAGGGCGATTGCATTCGAGAGTAAAAGGGTGCGGTTCATGAGGCGGGCCTCCGTTGTTCTGTGAAGAACAGCTGAAGCAGCTCGCATGCCAGAGTCTATCGGCAATTAAATTCTTTAAAAACAATGAATTAAACTATTTTCGCGAAAGTTCGATCTTGCATTTTGCATTGATGGCTTTTTGCAGTGATGCAATTTGCACGGTAAACAAGTCCACGCCCGGCTGAGGCGTCTGCCTACACTTAAAAAGCCCTACGGACGACATGACAAATGCAGGCCCGGCCGTTAACATGCACGCCGTTCATCGCGCCGCGTTTTTTCGCAGCCGACTTGTGTCTCAGTAGCTCAATTGGATAGAGCATCCCCCTCCTAAGGGGAAGGTTGGCAGTTCGAACCTGCCCTGGGACACCATCATTCATCAGCGCTTTGCTGTCCAGAAAAGCCCCATCGGAAATTTGATTCCGGTGGGGCTTTTTTGTGCGCGATGTCTCGTTTTCAGTAATGCCTTCACATATTCAGAGTGAGCGTTGAGGGAGGTTCTCAAGGGAATGCCATGGCTGGCCGATAACCCGGACAGTTACGAGCTTCTTCGTCTGTGGCGGTCAGTGCGTGTGCTGATTGGCGATGAGAAGGTGTTTGATGGCTAAGGGCTACCAGCTATCATCTGCTTGCCAAATAAAGGGCTGCGAAGCTGAGTCCGTCCGTGAATTTGCCTTTGGGTTCTTCTTCTTAATTGCCTGGAAATCTTCGATGCTGTCGTATCACCAAAAGCGTTTTTTGATCGTCGATGATTTCTCGGACTTTCGCAGTTCGGTCAGGTCGATGCTGCGCGAGCTGGGCGTCAAGGAAGTGGACACTGCCGATACCGGCGAACAGGCGCTGAAAATGTGCTCGCAGAAGGCCTACGATTTCATCCTGCAGGATTTTCATCTGGGTGACGGCAAGAAGAACGGCCAGCAGGTGCTCGAAGACCTGATGGAAGAAAAGCTGATCAGCCATGAATCGGTGTTCGTCATGGTCACCGCCGAAACCAGCCAGGCCATGGTGCTCAGTGCGCTGGAGCACGAGCCTGATGCCTACCTGACCAAGCCGTTCAACCGTTCCAGCCTGGCCCAGCGCCTGGAGCGCCTGGAGCAGCGCAAGACCTTGCTCAAGCCGATCCTGCAGGCCCTCGACCGCGGCAAGCCGATGGAGGTGCTCAACGCCTGCATCACCCTGTGCAAGCAAGACATCCGTTATTCGCCCCTGTGCCTGCGCTATCGTGCCGATGCCTTGCGCGACCTGAATCAGAACGAAGCACTGGAGCGGCTGTACGACGGCATCATCGCCGACCGCCCGTTGCCTTGGGCGTTTGCCGGGTTGGGCAAGTTGCTGTTCAAGCGCGGCCAGGTCGCGCAGGCCAAAGGCATTTACGAGAAAGCCCTGAAAGTCTTCCCGATGATGCCGTCGCTGTATGACGGGATGGCTGACGTGCTGGTCGCCGAAGGGGACACCAAGGGTGCGCAGCGCGTTCTGGAAGAGGCGATTCGCCTGTCGCCGCTGGCGGTGCGCCGGCAAGCAATGCTCGGCAAGCTGGCGATGACCAACGAGGACTTTGACACCGCCTCCAAAGCCTATCGCCAGGCTGTAGCCCAAGGCGCGCAGTCACGTTTCAAGGATCCTGAAAGCAACCTCGGACTGGCGCATGCCTTGATCAGCAAGGGCAGCGACAGGGGGCTGGATACCCGCACCCGACTGGAAATCAATACCACGCTGAGCGCAGTGGCCAAGGACAACCCTGGCGACCCTGGCCTGCAAATCCGTGCGCGCTTGATGAAAGCCACCAGCATGCTGATCAACGATGCGGAAACGGCCGACAAGCTCACCGAGCAGGCACTGTTACGCCTCGATGGCATGGAGCAATTCATGAGCGCTGAAGCGGCGTTGCTGGTGGCCAAGCAGCTGAAAATGCTCGGGCAGACCGAAGCCGGCACTGCGATGTTGAAAAACTGCGTGGAAATCTACGGCGACGATCCGGCGGTCATGAAGGGCATCGCCAAGCAGACCGACGACCCGAGCATCCTCAATTCCGGCAACGCCGCCGCGGAACTCAACCGTCAGGGTGTGCGCGTTTACAAGACCGGCAATCTGGTGGAGGCCCGGCAGGTATTTCGCAAAGCCCTGGCGATGCAACCGAAGAACATCAGTATCGCCCTGAACCTGGCGCAGTCGTTGTTGCACGGCACCGATACCAGTGCGCCTTCGGCCGAGCTGGAAGAATGCCGGACCTGCCTGAAAATGGTCGGCCTGATGCCCGACTCCGACGCGCGCTACCCGCGTTTTCAGAAGCTTAAAAGCAAGGCGTTTGGCCAATGAATGACAATGAGCAGGCACTGGATTTCTCCACGGTGATCGCTTCTACCGTGCACGACATGAAGAACTCGCTGGCCATGCTGATGCAGGCCCACAGCCAGTGGCTGGCGCGATTGTCGGAATCGGCGCAACAGACGCCGGAGCAGGGCGTGATCGACTTCGAGTTCGCCCACCTCAACGGCATGCTGGTGCAGTTGCTGGGGCTGTATAAGCTCGGCGTCAACCAATTGCCGTTGCAGCCGGCCTACCATGAACTAGACGACTTCATCGAAGCGCAACTGGCTTGCCATCAGGAAGTGTTCGCCAGCCGCGGCATCATGGCCACCTATGAAGTGGACCCGCTGAGCCCGCTGGGTTTCTTCGACCGTGAGTTGATCGCGTCGGTATTGGCCAATTGCATCAACAACGCCATCCGTTTTGCACAGCACGCCGTTCTGATCAGCGTCAGCGACGAAGCCGGGCAACTGGTGTTGACCATCAATGACGATGGCCAGGGGTATCCGGCGCAGATGATCGAGCGTCAGGACGATTATGTGCAGGGCATCAATCAAACCACCGGCAGCACCGGGTTGGGCCTGTACTTTGCCGGGCGCATCGCCGCGTTGCATCAACGCAACGGCGTCGGCGGGCGTACCGAAATCAGCAATGGTGGTCCGTTGGGCGGTGGGTTGTTCCGTCTTTACCTGCCCTGAGCGGCAGCATATTTATCGACGCTGCTTGATATTCCGAACACGTGGAGCCTATTTTGTACGGTCGCCGTTCGCGGCCCGCACAATAACAAGGATAGCGTCATGACGACCGTTGGCCTGAGTTCACTCGCGCAGCGATTGACGGGCATTGATGAAGTTGAATGTGTCACGCCGGATCTGAACGGCGTACCACGGGGCAAAGTGATGACCAGCGAGGGGTTTCTCGACGGTCGACGTTTGCAGCTGGCGCGGGGTGTGCTGCTGCAATGCATCATGGGCGGATATCCGCCGGCACGTTTTTACGGCAGCGATGATGGTGATCTGGCGCTGATCCCGGACCCTGCACAAATTCACCGTCTGCCCTGGAGCCATCCACCGCGGGCCTTCGCCATTTGTGACGCGGATGAACTGGGCACGACTACCAGTTCCAATCTGTCGACCCGTGGCCAGCTCAAGGCGGTAATCGCCCGTTACGCAGCTCGCGGCCTGGCACCAGTGGTGGCAACTGAGCTCGAGTTTTTTGTCTTCGCCCCCAATACCGACCCGACTCAGGCGTTCCAGCCACCACTGGGGCTGGACGGTCGTCGCGAGGACGGTCAGTCGGCGTTCAGCGTCAGCTCCAACAATGGGCTGCGCCCCTTCTTCAATGAGGTCTACGAGTGCATGGCGGCCTTGGGGCTGCCGCGCGATACGTTCATGCACGAAATGGGCGTGAGTCAGTTCGAGATCAATCTGCTGCATGGTGATCCGCTGTTGCTGGCCGACCAGACGTTCCTGTTCAAGCACTTGCTCAAGGAAGTTGCCCTCAAGCACGGCCTGAGCGTGGTGTGCATGGCCAAGCCGCTGGCGCATACGCCGGGCAGTTCGATGCACATCCACCAAAGTGTCATCGAAATTGATTCCGGGCGTAACGTGTTCAGCGATGAGGCGGGGCAGGAGACGGCCACCTTCCGCCACTTCATTGCCGGTCAGCAAGCTTGCATGGCCGATTTCACCGCGTTGTTTGCGCCGAACGTGAACTCCTATCAGCGCTTGTGCCACCCATACGCCTCGCCGAATAATGCCTGCTGGTCCCACGACAACCGGGCGGCCGGCCTGCGTATTCCGGCCAGTTTGCCGGTGGCCCGTCGGGTCGAGAACCGTTTGCCTGGAGCCGATGCCAACCCGTATCTGGCGATTGCCGCGAGCCTCGCGGCAGGCTTGCATGGCATCGAGAACGCACTGGAACCGAGCGCGCCGATCCAGGGTGAGTTCGAAGTGCCGGACAATCTTTCGTTGCCGTGTACCTTGCATGCGGCACTTGAGCGTCTGAAACGTAGCCAGTTGGCCAAGGAACTGTTCGGCGCGGAATTCATCGAAGGCTACATCGCTTCGAAGACCCTGGAACTGACCAGCTTCTACGATGAAATTACTCCCTGGGAACGGCGTGTTTTAGCAGCCCAGGCCTGACGATCCGTCGACATCCGGCTATCGTTTAGCGATAGCCGATTCTCACTGCAAGGAGCCGCTCGGAACGCCGATGCGCCAAATCTGGAAATCCTTTCGAGCGCTGTATTTCGCCTCGCTGATGATGTTGATCGGCTCGGGCCTGTTGAGTACCTACCTGGGCCTGCGCCTGGCAGCCGACCATGTCGACAGCCTGTGGGTCGGTGCGTTGATGGCCGCCAACTACTTCGGCCTGGTGCTGGGAGGCAAGATCGGTCACCGGTTGATTGCCCGGGTCGGGCATATCCGGGCCTACTCGGCCTGTGCCGGGATCGTCGGCGCGGCGGTGTTGGGGCATGGCCTGATCGATTGGCTGCCGGCCTGGCTATTCCTGCGGGTGATCGTCGGTCTTGGCATGATGTGCCAGTACATGGTGATCGAGAGCTGGCTGAACGAACAGGCCGAGGCCAAACAGCGCGGGTTGGTGTTCAGCGGTTACATGATCGCTTCTTACCTGGGCCTGGTGATGGGGCAACTGATTCTGGTCATGCACCCGGCGCTGGGGCTGGAACTTCTGATGCTGGTCGCCCTGTGTTTTGCCCTGTGCCTGGTACCGGTGGCGTTGACCCGACGGATCCACCCGGCGCCCTTGCATCCGGCCCCCATGGAACCCCGGTTCTTTATCAAGCGCGTGCCACAGTCATTGAGTACGGTGCTCGGGGCGGGCCTGATCGTCGGTTCGTTCTATGGTCTGGCGCCGCTGTATGCCTCGCAACAAGGGTTATCCACGGAGCAGGTCGGTCTGTTCATGGGTAGCTGCATTTTTGCCGGGTTGCTGGTGCAGTGGCCGTTGGGCTGGCTGTCCGACCGCTACGATCGGGCTGTGTTGATCCGCAGTTTTGCTTTCAGCCTGGCCCTCGCTGCACTGCCGCTGGCGATCATGCCGCAGGTGCCGTTGGAGGTGCTGTTTATCGCCGGGTTTATTTGTTCGCTGGTGCAGTTCTGCCTGTACCCGTTGGCGGTGGCGTTCTCCAACGACCACGTCGAAGGCGATCGCCGGGTGTCCCTGACGGCGATGTTGCTGGTGACCTACGGTGTTGGTGCGAGTATCGGACCGCTGGTTGCTGGTGTGCTGATGAAGCTGTTCGGCAGCCAGATGCTTTATGCCTTCTTCAGTTTCTTTGCGTTGGTGCTGGTGTGGCGGATTCGCCCGAAAGCCGTGACCAACCTGCATCAGGTGGAAGATGCGCCGCTGCATCACGTGGCCATGCCGGACAACATGACGAGTTCACCGCTGGTGGCCTGCCTCGATCCGCGTGTTGATGAGCAGGTGGTGCAGGATCAGATGCAAAATCCGGTGAGTACCGGGTCAGAGCCTGAATCAGAGCCTGAGGCTGATGTAACCAAAGCTGAAACCGATCAGCCACCGCAAGACCCTGATACAGGGCGAGACCCTAACTTCAGCGAGGCCAGGCCTTAAATCAGGACATAAAAAACGGGCAGTCACCGCAAGGGACTGCCCGTTTTTTGTTGAAGCGCTCTATCAGAGATCGTCTTTGTCGAACCGACGCGCTTCGCGTTGCAACTGGTAGACGAAGCGCTCGACCTGGCGCTGCACCAGCCCGCTCATATTGTGGAAGCGAACGCCGGCGAAGGTGGTGGAGATCTTTTCTTCGAAGTGCAGATAACGCAACTCGACCGGAGCGGTCATCTTGCCAAAGGGCAGGTCGGCGTTGAAGCGGTCGTATACCTGGCCGAGTTGCAGGCTGCCGGTGATGTCGCCGTCGAAACGCAATTTGCACCCGGTAGCGGAAATATCCAGCAGCTTGCCGCTGATGGGCGCCTTGAGCTTTTCGCCGTCGAGATTGACGTTGACCAGTTGTGCCAGCTTCAACGCCGCGCGGAACGCATTGCGGCGCTGGTGGTACGACACTTCATCGGGCAGAGTGCCGCGATAGCAGCGGCTGCCGCCGGATTCGTCGATGGTCAATTGGCCGTTGCTTTCCCAGGCGATCCGCACGCCTTCGTGGAAGCCTTCGACCCTGTATGGTTCGCCCGCCATCAGGTAGCGTTCGCCATCGCGGGGGATCATTTCGTCCAGGGCTATCATGTTGCTTTCACGGTCCAGGTCCACCAGATAGCTCTGGAAGCGCTGGCTGCGCTCGTGGAACGTGATGATCAGCGGGTCATGGCTTTCGAGCAGCTGGCGCAGGTTGCTGGAGATTTCCAAGGGCGTGGAGAGCACCTTGGGTGACTGCGGAGCATCATCCACGGATAAGGCATTGGACACGGTTAATCAATCTCCAGACAAATTTTGACTACGGCTGGCCAGCATTTTGCCAGCATCTTTCGCGTCTTGGATAGAGCGGGCTCATCGAGCGGCCTAAGCCTGACTGAGCGGCCGCGGCTTAGCAAGCTTGGAGAATGTTCCGCTGGCATCGTAAAGCGCCGGGGTTTCACCGCCGGTGAGGATTCTCAGCTGGGTAGCCGTAGCGGCCTGCTGAGTGAGAATCGACTGACCGTTGTTGCCGTTGATGGCCTGGCACTGGGCCAAGAGATCGGACAGCACGTCACTTTGCGCCAGCAGCTGGTCGCCAATGTTCGACTGGCTGGCCAATTGCTCAAGACCGCCACGGTTGGTCGGCAGATTGAGACTGGCGAGAATTTCACTGCGCTTGCGGCCATGCTGTTCGAGCAAAACGACCAATGCCTGTTTCTGCGCCAGGATGTCCTCGAGCAATGGCATGTCGCGGCCATGCAATGCGAGAGATTCGGTCTGCAGTAATTCCAGCAAGTGTTGCGCTGGAGCAAAGTCGTCGGTGATCAGTTGCAGTAAGTTAGTGTCGTGCATGGCTGGCCTTGGGTTTTAAGCGTCCAAAAGCCTGGCGCCGGCGGTGGCCTAGCGCTGGGCTTCGAAGTTGAGCAGTTTGCTGGCTACACGGTTGCTGTCGACTTTATAGCTGCCATCGGCAATCGCTGCTTTCAACTCGGCCACGCGGGCTTTGTCGACGGCAGGCTGATCGCGCAGCGTGTCAGTGACCTTCTGCAACTGCTGGGCCTCATTGCTCAGATGTACCGATTCCCCGCTTTTGACGGTACCGACCTGTTCGGCCGCAGGCTCCAGCGGCGCGGACTTGCCGGTTTCGGCGCTGTCCTTGCTGGCGTTGGTACGTGTACTACCCGTAAGGGACGAGGAGCTGTTCAAACGGCTGAAATCGATGACCATGATAAAAAACCTCTGGGAATTTGGACGCTTGCCATGGTTTCGGCCATTCCCTGGAAAACTTTAGGCTCATTTATCAATGAGCCTCGCGCGCGTCAGCGCTTGCCCTGCATGGAGCACAGTCTAGGGAACAGCCGCGGCAAGCGCCACATTCTGATGAACAGAGAGCCTTACATGGACACTTCCACCTGCCCTGGCGCTATGACCTGCGCCTTGATGACCCGTTGGGAGTTGAGGTTTTTCACCCGGATCTGTTCGCTCAGGCTGCCGTTTGACAGGGCTTCGCCCGGCATTCGGACGCTGAGCGTACCGCTGCGGGCGGTAATCACCACCTGATCACCCTTGCGGATGACCTCGGCCTGTTCGATATGCACCAGGGTAATCACCTGGTCGGTGACCATTGGTCGGGTCAGTCGCTGCCCGATCGCCTGGTCGAGGGAGGTCAGGTAGCCCTGGCTGATCAGGCTGATATCGCGCTCGCGCAGCACCACATCCCCAGGCTCGACAATGGCGGCGCGGCGCAGTGGCCGGGCGGTGCTCACGACATCGCGAAACAGGCGGACTTGAGCGGGTACGAACACGGTCCAGGGGGCGGCGCCCTCGCAGCGGACCTTCACGGTGACGCGTCCAATCGGCTTGGGACTCTCAAGCGTTGCTGTCAATTCCTTGTCGCACATGGGCATGTGCATGCGCGGATCCAGTTGATTGACCTCGATCTCGTATCGACCTTCCGTTTGACTGGTAGCCAGATAGTCTTCTACGGTGAATTCAAGAAAGCCCTGAGTGACGCCGATAAGCATGTCAGGCAAGGTAACCGCGTCAGCAAGGGCAGGGCTGCCAGTGTTGAACAGGCAAACGGCCGCCAGCACACCGAGGAATTTGCGGTAGGGTGTGGTCAGGCGTCGAAAAAATGTCGGTTCTGTGTTCATAACGATTAAAAAAGCAAGCGCCGTGCCGTTTAGTGATGAAGGTGCGTCGCAACAACACTTGGCGTTAGGAGTCTGGGCATGGCTGGTGTAATGGATTCAGTAAACCAGCGCACGCAACTGGTGGGGCAGAATCGCCTTGAGCTGTTGTTGTTCCGTCTCGACGGTCAGCAGCTGTACGGGATCAACGTCTTCAAGGTTCGGGAGGTGCTGCAATGCCCCAAACTGACGCTGATGCCCAAGTCCAGTCCTGTCGTGTGCGGCGTGGCGAACATCCGGGGGGCGACCATTCCGATCCTTGATCTGGCGATGGCGACTGGCTCAGGTGCTTTGAAGGACAAGAACAACCCCTTCGTGATCATCACGGAGTACAACACCAAGACCCAGGGTTTCCTGGTCCGCTCGGTGGAACGCATCGTCAACATGAACTGGGAGGAGATCCATCCGCCACCCAAGGGCACCGGACGCGATCACTACCTGACGGCAGTGACGCGGGTCGACAATCAGTTGGTCGAAATCATTGACGTCGAGAAGGTGCTGGCGGAAGTGGCGCCGACGCCGGAAGCGATTTCCGCTGGCGTGGTGGATGTCGAAACCCAGCACAAGGCGCTTTCGTTGCGTGTGCTGACGGTCGATGACTCGTCGGTGGCGCGCAAGCAGGTCACGCGCTGCCTGCAAACGGTCGGCGTCGAAGTGGTGGCGTTGAACGACGGTCGGCAAGCGCTGGACTACCTGCGCAAACTGGTCGACGAGGGCAAGAAGCCGGAAGAAGAGTTCCTGATGATGATCTCCGACATCGAGATGCCGGAGATGGACGGGTACACCCTGACGGCGGAAATCCGCAACGACCCGCGCATGCAAAAGCTTCATATCATCCTGCATACTTCGTTGTCGGGGGTATTCAATCAGGCGATGGTCAAGAAGGTCGGTGCCGATGACTTCCTGGCCAAATTCCGTCCTGATGACCTGGCATCCCGGGTAGTCGACCGGATCAAAGCAGCAGATATCAGCTAGGGGCCTGCGCCCCTGGCAGTCAACACGATTTAAGAGGCGGCATCATTGTCTACGGGTAATTTGGATTTCGAACAGTTCCGGGTATTCCTGGAAAAAGCCTGTGGCATTTTGCTCGGTGAAAACAAGCAGTACCTGGTCTCCAGCCGTCTCAACAAACTGATGGAACAGCAAGGCATCAAGTCTTTGGGTGAGCTGGTTCAGCGCATGCAGACCCAGCCGCGTAGCGGTTTGCGCGAGCAGGTGGTGGATGCCATGACCACCAACGAAACCCTGTGGTTTCGTGATACCTACCCGTTTGAAGTCTTGAAGAACAAGGTACTGCCCGAAGCGATCAAGGCCAGTCCCGGCCAGCGCCTGCGCATCTGGTCGGCGGCGTGCTCGTCGGGCCAGGAACCCTATTCGCTGTCGATGTCCATCGATGAGTTCGAGCGGGTCAACATGGGCCAGTTGAGGATGGGCGTGCAGATCGTTGCCACCGACCTGTCCGGCACCATGCTGAACAACTGCAAGACCGGCGAGTACGACAGCCTGGCCATCGGCCGCGGCCTGTCGCCCGAGCGCCTGCAGCGTTATTTCGATCCGAAAGGGCCGGGGCGCTGGGCGATCAAGGCGCCGATCAAGAGCCGGGTGGAATTTCGCTCGTTCAACCTGCTGGACAGCTACGCGAGCCTTGGCAAGTTCGACATCGTGTTCTGCCGCAACGTGTTGATCTACTTCTCCGCCGAGGTGAAGAAGGACATCCTGTTGCGTATCCACAGTACGTTGAAGCCGGGTGGTTACCTGTTCCTCGGTGCATCCGAAGCACTGAACGGCTTGCCGGATCATTACCAGATGGTCCAGTGCAGCCCGGGAATCATTTACCAGGCGAAGTGATTTTTGCTGGTGTCATCGAAAACGGGAGTCCTTTGGGGCTCCCGTTTTTTATGCCTGATGATTTTTTGCAAACACTGCTGGCTCCCACAGGAGAATGTGGTGGTCTTGCAAGTGGGGACAAGCGGCAGAAAAGCGGCAGGCGGCGGAAAACCGTTGCCGCTTTTCTGGCATTGCCGCGTTGCCGTGGTCGGCAAAGCCCCGGTTTACGGGCTTTTTCGAGTTGGCATGGGGCTTGCAAAGTTGATCCTACGAAAAATCAGGTCACCCGAAGGTTTCCCGACATGAGCATCAGCTTCGATAAAGCGCTCGGTATCCACGAACAAGCCCTGGGCTTCCGCGCCCAGCGTGCCGAAGTCCTGGCCAACAACATCGCCAACGCCGATACCCCGAACTACAAGGCTCGGGATCTGGATTTCTCGAAAGTGCTCGCCGAGCAGAACGAGAAAACCAAAAGCGGCACCTTCGCCTTGAACATGACCAACAGCCGTCATATCGAAGCTGAAGGCCTGGGCAATGGCGACGAGTCGTTGCTGTATCGCACGCCGATGCAACCGTCGATCGACCAGAACACCGTGGACGCTCAGCTGGAGCAGTCGAACTACGCGCAAAACGCGATCGGCTTCCAGGCCAGCTTCACCCTGCTCAACAGTAAATTCAAAGGGCTGGTATCAGCCCTGCGCGGAGAGTAAGCCATGTCTCTATCCAGTGTTTTCAACATTGCCGGTAGCGGCATGAGTGCGCAGACCACGCGTTTGAACACCGTCGCTTCGAACATCGCCAACGCCGAGACGGTCTCGTCGAGCATCGATCAGACCTACCGCGCGCGTCACCCGGTATTCGCCACCATGTTCCAGGGCGGCCAGAGCGGCGGCAGCGATTCGTTGTTCCAGAGCCAGGACGCCGCCGGTCAGGGCGTGCAGGTGCTGGGCGTGGTCGAAGACCAGAGCAACCTTGAGGCGCGCTACGAGCCGAACCATCCGGCGGCCGATGCCAAGGGCTATGTCTACTACCCGAACGTCAACGTGGTTGAAGAAATGGCTGACATGATTTCCGCGAGCCGTTCGTTCCAGACCAACGCCGAAATGATGAACACCGCCAAAACCATGATGCAAAAGGTTCTGACCCTCGGTCAGTGATAAGGGGCGACTCAGATGAGTGTTACCGATTCCACCAGTGGTTTGAGCCTCAACGACATCCTGGCCAACTCCTCGATCAAGACCAACACCACCACTGACGGCCTCGCGTCGGCAGCCGGCAGCGCCTCGGGCAACAAAGCCCTGGGCAAGGATGCGTTCCTGCAGCTGCTCGTGACCCAGCTGAAAAACCAGAACCCGCTGGAGCCTCAGGACAACGGTGCGTTCGTGGCCCAGCTGGCGCAGTTCAGCAGCCTGGAAGGCATTACCACGCTCAACGACACCGTGAGCGGCCTGGCCAGTAACTACAACTCGTCCCAGGCCTTGCAGGCGTCGTCGCTGGTGGGCCGTTCGGTCATCGCGCCGGGTGACAAGGCCGTGGTCGATACCACCAAGAGCCTCAGCGGCACGGTGGTGGTTCCGTCTTCGGTGGCGTCCGCCACCCTGAAGATCACCGATTCAACCGGCAAGACCGTGCGCACCATTGACCTCGGTTCGCAGAACGCCGGCAACGCCAGTTTCATCTGGGACGGCAAGAACGATGCGGGTGAGACGGTACCTGCCGGCACCTACACCTTCGGCGCCACGACCACGATCGATGACAAATCCGTCGCGTTGATCACCAACCTGCCCGCGACCGTCAACAGCGTGACGATCAGCCAGACCGGTGGTGAGTTGATGCTCAATCTGGCCGGGCTGGGCAGCGTAGCCCTGTCCAAAGTACAAACCATTGGTATGTAAAGCCGACTAACCCGGCATAAAGGAGTGGATGATGTCTTTCAATATCGGCCTTAGCGGTCTCTTTGCAGCCAACAAGCAACTGGACGTTACCGGCAACAACATCGCCAACGTCGCGACCACCGGTTTCAAGTCGTCCCGTGCAGAATTCGAAGACGTGTATTCGGCGACCCGCCTGGGTACCGGCAGCAAGACCATCGGCAACGGCGTGCGCCTGGCCAACGTTTCCCAGCAGTTCCGCCAGGGTGACGTGAACAACACCGGCAACGTGCTCGATATGGGTATCCAGGGCAACGGTTTCTTTGTCCTGAGCAACAGCGGTTCGCTGACCTACACCCGTGCCGGTACGTTCAAGACCGACAAGGACGGCTACGTCACCAACAGCGACGGTACTTCCCGTCTGCAAGGTTACGGTGTGGATTCCAACGGCAAGATCGTCAACGGTGTGTTGACCGACCTGCGGATCGACACCTCCAACCTGGCACCGAAGTCCACCAGCAGCGTGTCGTCGACGATCAACCTGAATTCCACGGCGCCGGTGATCGACCAGACGGTTGCGGCCAACAAGTTCGATCCGTCCAAGACCGAGACCTTCAGCAAGTCGTTCAGTACCCCGATCTTCGATACTCAGGGTAACCAGCACACCATGGATCAATACATGGTCAAGACTGGCGCGAACACCTGGGACACCTACACGCTGATCGATGGTCGCAACCCCGATGGCAGTGATCCTACCGTTACCGCTCCGGTTGCTTCGACCATGTCGTTCGACTCCACCGGCAAACTGACTTCGGTCAGCACACCCGTGTCGCCGCCAACCACGCCACCGACTTCGGTGATCAGCAGTGACCTGAAGATCACCAACTGGACCCCGGGCAGTGTCACCAATGGCGTCTGGACAGCCAACGGCGCGTCAGCCGATCCGGCTGGATTGACCATCGCCATGTCCAACACGACCCAGTTCAACGCCGACACCGCACGTTCGATTCCATCGCAGAACGGTTATGCCACTGGCCAGATCACCAACCTGACCATCGACGGCAGCGGTTTGCTGCTGGCCAACTTCAGCAACAACCAGACCAAGCCGATCGGCCAGATTTCCCTGGCCAGCTTCACCAACGAGCAAGGCCTGCAGCCGGTAGGCGGCACAGGCTGGAGAGAAACCTACACATCGGGCATCCCGGGCTACGATGTACCGGAGACTGGCACCCTGGGTTCGATCGTTTCCAACTCTCTGGAAGAGTCCAACGTCAACCTGACCAACGAACTGGTCGACTTGATCAAGGCGCAGAGCAACTACCAGGCGAACGCCAAGACCATCTCCACTCAGAGCACGATCATGCAGACCATCATTCAGATGGCTTGATGCTGGAAAGTGCTGCACAAAAAAAGCCCCTCGAGAGAGGGGCTTTTTTTGTGCTCGTGAAACCTGTAGGTGTAGGAGCGAGCTTGCTCGCGATGGTCGTCAACGATAACGCGTGTTGTCTGAAAACACGCGGCGGCCTCAAGACCATCGCGAGCAAGCTCGCTCCTACAGGCTCAGCTTATTGGCAAGCTTCGCAATCCGGCTCGTCGATGGCGCAAGCCTTCGGCACTGGAGCAGGGCCGGCAGGCGCTGCCAGGACCGAATCTTCACCGTGGTTGCCGCCGCTGGAAACAGCGTTCAGCTTGCCGGTGTTGATGGTCGACTTCTCGGTGCTGGTCGCGGCCAGGGCACGGAGGTAGTAAGTGGTTTTCAGGCCACGGTACCAAGCCATGCGGTAGGTCACGTCCAGCTTCTTGCCCGAGGCGCCGGCGATGTACAGGTTCAGCGACTGAGCCTGGTCGATCCACTTCTGGCGACGGCTGGCTGCGTCGACGATCCACTTGGTGTCCACTTCGAACGCGGTCGCGTAGAGCTCTTTGAGTTCTTGCGGGATACGCTCGATCTGCTGCACCGAACCGTCGTAGTACTTCAGGTCGTTGATCATGACCGAGTCCCACAGACCGCGAGCCTTCAGGTCGCGAACCAGGTACGGGTTGATCACGGTGAATTCGCCCGACAGGTTCGATTTCACATAGAGGTTCTGGTAGGTCGGTTCGATCGACTGCGAGACGCCGGTGATGTTGGCGATGGTCGCGGTCGGTGCGATGGCCATGATGTTCGAGTTACGGATGCCTTTCTGTACACGGGCGCGAACCGGTGCCCAGTCCAGGGATTCGTTCAGGTCGACATCGATGTACTTCTGGCCACGGGCTTCGATCAGGATCTGTTGCGAATCCAGCGGCAGGATGCCCTTGGACCACAGCGAACCCTGGAAGGTGTCGTAGGCGCCACGCTCATCGGCCAGGTCGCAGGATGCCTGGATTGCGTAGTAGCTGACCGCTTCCATCGACTTGTCGGCGAACTCGACGGCGGCGTCGGAACCGTAAGGGATGTGCTGCAGGTACAGCGCGTCCTGGAAGCCCATGATGCCCAGGCCGACCGGACGGTGCTTGAAGTTGGAGTTCTTCGCTTGCGGCACCGAGTAGTAGTTGATGTCGATCACGTTATCGAGCATGCGCACGGCGGTGTTCACGGTGCGTTGCAGCTTGGCGGTGTCCAGCTTGCCGTCGACGATGTGGTTCGGCAGGTTGATCGAGCCCAGGTTGCAAACAGCGATCTCGTCCTTGTTGGTGTTCAAGGTGATCTCGGTGCACAGGTTCGAGCTGTGGACCACGCCCACGTGCTGCTGCGGGCTGCGCAGGTTGCACGGGTCCTTGAAGGTCAACCAAGGGTGGCCGGTTTCGAACAGCATGGACAGCATTTTGCGCCACAGGTCTTTGGCCTGGATGGTCTTGAACAGCTTGACCTTGCCCGGGTACTCGGTCAGGGCTTCGTAGTACTCGTAGCGCTCTTCGAAGGCCTTGCCGGTCAGGTCGTGCAGGTCCGGTACTTCGGACGGGGAGAACAGGGTCCACTTGCCGTCATCGAAGACGCGCTTCATGAACAGGTCAGGGATCCAGTTGGCGGTGTTCATGTCGTGGGTACGACGACGGTCATCACCGGTGTTCTTGCGCAGTTCGATGAACTCTTCGATGTCCATGTGCCAGGTTTCCAGGTAGGCACAGACAGCGCCTTTGCGCTTGCCACCCTGGTTAACGGCGACGGCGGTGTCGTTCACTACTTTCAGGAACGGTACGACGCCCTGGGACTTGCCGTTGGTGCCCTTGATGTACGAACCCAGCGCACGAACCGGGGTCCAGTCGTTGCCCAGGCCGCCAGCGAATTTCGACAGCATGGCGTTGTCGTGGATCGCGTGGTAGATGCCCGACAGGTCATCCGGCACGGTGGTCAGGTAGCAGCTCGACAGCTGTGGACGCAGGGTGCCGGCGTTGAACAGGGTCGGAGTCGAAGCCATGTAGTCGAACGAGGACAGCAGGTTGTAGAACTCGATCGCACGGTCTTCTTTCTGCTTCTCTTCGATTGCCAGGCCCATGGCCACGCGCATGAAGAAGATCTGTGGCAGTTCAAAACGCACGCCATCCTTGTGGATGAAGTAACGGTCGTACAGGGTTTGCAGGCCCAGGTAGGTGAATTGCTGGTCGCGCTCGTGGTTGATCGCCTTGCCCAGTTTTTCCAGGTCGAAGGAGGCCAGCACAGGGTTCAGCAGTTCGAACTCGATACCTTTGGCGATGTAGGCCGGCAGCGCCTTGGCGTACAAGTCGGCCATTTCGTGGTGAGTGGCGCTCTCGGCAACGCCGAGGAAACCCAGGCCTTCGCCGCGCAGAGTGTCCATCAGCAGGCGCGCGGTCACGAACGAGTAGTTCGGCTCGCGTTCAACCAGGGTACGGGCAGTCATCACCAGCGCGGTGTTGACGTCGGTCAGAGCCACGCCGTCGTACAGGTTCTTCAGGGTTTCGCGCTGGATCAGGTCGCCGTCGACTTCTTCCAGGCCTTCGCACGCTTCGGTGACGATGGTGTTCAGGCGGCCCATGTCCAGCGGCGCCAGGCTACCGTCGGCACGGGTGATGCGGATCGACGGGTGAGCGTTGACCGCTTCTACGGCCGGTGCGTGGGCAGCGCGTTCTTTCGAACGACCGTCACGGTAGATCACGTAGTCGCGAGCCACTTTCTGCTCGCCGGCACGCATCAGGGCCAGTTCGACCTGGTCCTGGATTTCTTCGATGTGGATGGTGCCGCCCGATGGCATGCGACGCTTGAAGGTCGCGGTGACCTGTTCGGTCAGGCGGGCAACGGTGTCGTGGATTCGCGACGAGGCAGCAGCGGTGCCGCCTTCAACTGCGAGAAACGCTTTGGTGATGGCGACGGTGATTTTGTCATCGGTGTAGGGAACGACAGTGCCGTTACGCTTGATCACGCGCAGTTGGCCAGGCGCGGTGGCGGACAGATCCGAATTCGAATCAGCGGCCTGCGGCAAGGTGCCCTGCGGGTTCTCGCGAGTTGTGTCGGTTTGCATGGGGGGGTGTCTCCACATTCTCTATGTTTGTTTGGGCACCATCACGGTGCCCACCGTTCCGTCCTGAAGCACTACAACCGGCGAGCGCCGGGCATAACAACTTCGGGACAGTAGGAAGGGGGCTTTTTCGGGCGCCGCTTCCATGCCGAAGTCTTTGGTCTCACGCCTTGGGCCTGAAACCGGGGTCCTTTGCAGGTGACAGTTGGGACTGCAACACCCGTACCGTTTTCACCACTCGGGGCCGAAATACAGTAGCCATCCGCATGCGCGGTTTGGTCTTTCGAAAATACGTTTGGTTCAACCGGACAGAGGCAATAAAAGCGCTTGAAATTGGTGTCTGGTTTGTGTTTGGTTTTTCGCGCAAAACCCTATATCTAGGGTTTTTTTAGCGCCGGGCTACAAGATAATGCGTTTTAGGGGGGGATTGCAACGTACTACCTGTGGATAAACCTGTGCGTAAATTGTGTGTGAAAGAGGGAACCGGCGTGTAGGCCGCGACGCTACTGGACCGGACCTTTTTTCAGTGATTTTCTACGATCGAAAACGCTCGATCGGATTTTTAAGGGCGCGAACCCTATCACAAAAAACCGTGTCGTCCGAACGCATTTACCCGCTTGTGTTCTCGACGGGTGGCGTTTATACAATCGGCCCAGCGTGTATACATATTTATCCCCCCGAATCATTACAAAAGGACGGGCGGATCCTTCCTTATTAGTGTTTTTGGCAAGCAGAGGTCACCCGTGGAGCAAGAAGCCTGGCAGGTATTGATTGTGGAGGACGACCAGCGACTGGCCGAACTGACCCGCGATTACCTGGAAGCCAATGGCCTGCGTGTATCGATAGAAGGGGATGGCGCACTCGCTGCGAACCGCATCATCAACGAACAACCGGACCTGGTGATCCTCGACCTGATGCTCCCCGGTGAGGATGGCCTGAGCATTTGCCGCAAGGTTCGTTCCCGCTACGACGGCCCGATCCTGATGCTCACCGCCCGTACCGATGACACTGACCAGATTCTCGGCCTGGACCTGGGCGCTGACGACTACGTCTGCAAGCCGGTACGCCCGCGCCTGCTGCTGGCGCGCATCCAGGCCTTGCTGCGCCGCAGTGAAACACCGGAAGTCGCCCCGGAAAAACAGCGGCGTTTACAGTTCGGTCCGCTGATCGTCGACAACGCCTTGCGCGAAGCTTGGTTGCAGGGCAACGGCATCGAACTGACCAGTGCCGAATTCGACTTGCTCTGGCTATTAGTGGCCAATGCCGGGCGCATTCTGTCCCGGGAAGAGATCTTCACCGCGCTGCGGGGTATCGGTTATGACGGTCAGGATCGCTCCATCGATGTGCGCATCTCGCGCATCCGCCCGAAGATCGGCGATGACCCGGAACATCCACGGCTGATCAAGACCGTGCGCAGCAAAGGCTATCTGTTCGTTCCCGAGGCTTGCGTAGACCAGACCCTGTGAACTCGATCTTCCTGCGTATCTATGGCGGCATGTGCGCCGCGTTGATTCTGGTGGCGGTGCTCGGGGTGCTGGCGTTGCACCTGCTCAATCAGGTGCGCAGCGAGCAATACAGAGAGCGCCTGGCCCACGGCACGTTCTCGCTGATGGCCGACAACCTGCAACCCATGAACCAGACCGAACGCCACCGCGCCTTGCTGGTATGGGAGCGGTTACTGGGTATTCCGCTGGCGCTGAAAACTTTTGCCGAGACTGACCTCGACCTGACCCAGCGCACCCGTGTGTTGCGCGGCCAGGCATTGGTGGAACAGACCGGGCCGCACGCGGCGAAGGTCTACAAGCTGGTCAGCGACAAGGAACAGTTGATGCTCACCGGGGAAGTGCAGCAGATCAGCGAACAACTGGCCCGGGCGACTATCTACCTGTTGACCGATGAACTGGTACGCACCCCGGTCGCCGATCAGCCCTTGCGCCTGGCGCAATTGAAGGAAAACAAAGGTTTCGGCTTCGACCTGCGCCTGGTCACGGTGGACGAAGCCGACATGGACGAAGACCAAAGCCGCCGGGTGTCCGAGGGCGACACCGTGATGGCATTGGGCAAAGGGGGCGATTCGATCCGGGTGTTTGCCGGTATGGTTGGTACGCCGTGGGTCCTGGAAATCGGCCCGTTGTATCAGATGAATCCTTATCCACCGGAGTGGTTGGTGCTGATCGCCGCGCTGGGCCTGACGCTGATCGGATTGATCGTTTACCTATTGGTGCGTCAACTGGAGCGACGCTTGCGTGGCCTGGAAGCCGCCGCCACGCGTATTGCCAAGGGCAGCCTGGAGACCCGCGTACCGGCACGCGGCGCAGACTCGGTTGGACGGTTGGCCTCGGCATTCAACGGCATGGCCGAGCACCTGCAACAGTTGCTGGCGATCCAGCGCGAACTGGTGCGAGCGGTGTCCCACGAATTGCGCACCCCGGTGGCGCGCCTGCGCTTCGGCCTGGAAATGATCGGCTCGGCCACCACACCGCAAGCCCTGGAAAAATACTGCCAGGGCATGGACCACGACATCGAGGACCTCGACCGGCTGGTGGACGAGATGCTGACCTATGCGCGTCTGGAACAGGGTTCGCCAGCGCTGAACTTTCAGCGGATCGATCTGGATGCCTTGGTCAATCAGGTGATTGAAGAGCTGGCGCCGTTGCGCGCCGACGTCACGGTGCAGCGCGGGCTGTGCCTGTCGGCGGCCGATAACGACGACGCCTGGGTCGAGGCCGAACCGCGCTATCTGCATCGGGCGATCCAGAATCTGGTGAGCAATGCCATGCGCCATGCGCAATCACGGGTGACCATCAGCTATCAGGTGGGGCAGCAGCGATGCCGGGTGGATATCGAGGATGACGGGCCCGGTGTGCCGGAGTCGGCGTGGGAGAAGATCTTTACACCGTTTCTGCGACTTGATGACAGCCGCACCCGCGCTTCGGGTGGGCATGGACTGGGGTTGTCGATCGTACGACGCATCATCCATTGGCATGACGGGCGCGCGTTGATCGGCAAGAGCAAGAGCCTGGGTGGGGCGTGCTTCAGCCTGAGCTGGCCGCGCAATCAGGAGAAGCGTTGAGCCTTGTGTTGTCTGTTGCTCGCGATGGGGTCCGAATAGGCGCCAATATACCTCAGGCCCTGATGCTGACCAGACTCAACAACTGCCCATCCTTGACCCCGAACTGCGCATCCAGTTCGGTGCCGTTACGCCATTCGCTGGACAAATCAGTGAGCAGGCGCAAGCGCACCTCGCCCGACTCACGCCACTCCAGCACTTCGGCGTGTTCGAAATAAAAGCGTTTCTCAACGATCGGATAGAGCGCCTTGAACAGGCTTTCCTTGACCGAAAACGTCAGGGTGACCAGCAACGCCAGTTGATCGCGAGGACTGGCCGCCATGCGCTGTAGCTCCGGCGGGTTGAGGATTTCGCCGGCCAGGCGTTCGGCCCGATCGGCATTGAGCAGGTTTTCCAGGTCCATGCCCAGGCCGCGCCAATGGCTTTTGTTCGCCACGATGGCCGCCGCCCGGCCGGTGCTGTGGGTGATCGAGCCAGTGATATGAGCAGGCCAGACCGGTGCCCGGTCTTCACCGATGGCCGGAATGAAGCTCAAGCCTTCGAGCCGCTGTAACGCGGCCCGGGCACACACCCGCCCGGCGAGAAACTCCGCCTGCCGTTTGGTCACCGAGCGCTGGATGCTCGCGGGTACCTCGATGGCACTGCGCTGGAAATCATCGCTGGCCAGTCGGGTGCTATCGAAACGGGTGCTCAACAGGACCGTATCGGGCAGCGCAAATGGCAACGGCCAATGGTCGTCGAGGGGTGTGCAGCAAACGGGCAGGGCGGGGGCGGAGTTCATGTCGGGCATTTTGCCGGGTTGCCTTGGGACTGGGTAGTGGCCGGTAGTTTTTGTGGCGAGGGGGCTTGCCCCCGTTGGGTGGCGAAGCCACCCCAAAACCTGCAATCGCGCTGCGTCAAACAAAGCGCGGTTGCAGGGTTTACGACTGCTTCGCAGCCGAACGGGGGCAAGCCCCCTCGCCACAGATGACAGAGTTATCCAAAGATCTTCTTGAAAAACGCCTGCATGTCCGCCCAGGATTTTTCATCCGCGGCCTTGTTGTAGCCGATGTCCGGCCCGCCATGATCACCATGGCTCAACCGGTCGGCATCCGGATTTGTGAACCCGTGCCTGGCGCCGTCGAGGCTGACGAATTGGTAGTCGGCCCCGGCCTTGTCCATCTCGCTCTTGAAAGCCGTGATGTTTTCCGGAGTGACGATGCTATCCAGCACCCCGTGTTCCACAAGGATCTTCGCTTTGACGCTGCCTGGTGTTGCTGGCGTGTTGGTCGCCAAGGCGCCGTGGAAACTCACCACCCCCGCCAGTGGCACACCCTGGCGCGCGGCATTGAGCACCACGCCACCGCCGAAGCAGTAGCCGATGGCGGCTATTTTGTCCGGATCGGTTTGCGCTTGTTTCTTCAGCAGGTCGAGCCCGGCCTGGAACCTCGCGCTCGACACGGCACTGTCTTTTGCCACGGCTTGCATGAACGCCATGGCGTCTTTGGGGTGTTCGGTATTTTTACCGTCGCCGTACATGTCGATGGCCAAGGCGCTGTAGCCCAGGCCGGCGAGATCCCGGGCGCGACGCTTGGCGTAATCGTTCAGCCCCCAGAACTCATGCACCACCACCACCCCGGGGCGCGGGCCCTTGAGGGTATCGTCGTAGGCGTAGTAGCCGATCATTTTCGTACCGTCGGCACTTTGGTAGGGGATTTCCCGGGTCTGGATGGCGGCCTGGCTGAGCCCGCTCAAAGCCAATAGGAGGGCGGCGAAGAACATGCGCATGGTCGGATCTCCTGTTGAAACGTGTCGAAACATTCGGGAGGGGGCGGTTCAGCCCAGGTTCAGAGTGCGTTCAGGGGGAGTTCAGGGCGCGGTACGTAACCTTGCCCCGTACCCAAAAACAAACGACACATGAGGAACTTCCCAATGACTGGATTCAAAAAACTGCTACTGGCATTCACGGTTCTGGGCGCAAGCACCGCAGCTTTCGCGTCCGACGACAACTTCGCCAGCCTTACTCTTGGACAGACCAGCGATAAGATCAAAAAATCCCACGCTCTGAACGACAACCTCAATCACCCGAACGCCGATGGCGTGATTGGCAAGGACACCACCTGGGGTGTTCGGCTGGGCCAGCAAAACACCAAGGGCCGCTACTACGCCACTTACGACAATGTGTCGGGCTCGCACAACGGCATTAAACTACGTCAGGAAAACCTCCTGGGCAGCTACGATCTGTTCTACCCGGTGGGTGGCAGCACCAAGTTGTTCGGTGGTGCCACGGCCGGCCTGACCAAAATGACTCAGGAGTCGTCAGGCTTCAGCCGCGACAGTGATATCGGCTACGCCATCGGTGGCCAGATGGGTGTGCTGCAACAGGTCTCGCAGAACACGTCGGTTGAACTGGGTTACCGTTACCTGCGCAGCAACGCCAGCACCGAGATGAGTGAGCGCGGTGGCAGCAAGCAGGGTTCACTGGACCTGACCAGCAGCGCCCAGACTTACCTGTCCGCCAACTACGCTTTCTGACAAGCGTTTGCGCCAACGCGATACCTGTAGGAGCGAGCTTGCTCGCGAAAGTGGTGTGTCAGGCAACATCAATGTTGACTGTGCCGCCGTCTTCGCGAGCAAGCTCGCTCCTACAGTGACCATTGCCATGTTAGCTATTGAGGTGCGACGTTGTGCCTCTGGAGATGTTGATTTGCCCGGGAGAGCGATATGAAACTGCTGGTCGTCGAAGATGAAGCGCTGCTGCGTCATCACCTGCAAACCCGCCTGACGGAGAGCGGCCATGTGGTCGAATCCGTGGCCAACGCCGAGGAGGCGTTGTACCAGACCGCCCAGTTCAACTTTGACCTGGCGGTAATCGACCTCGGCCTGCCGGGCATGAGCGGGCTCGACCTGATCCGCCAGTTGCGTTCAAGTGGCAAAACCTTCCCGATCCTGATCCTCACCGCGCGCGGCAACTGGCAGGACAAGGTCGAAGGCCTGGCCGCCGGAGCCGACGATTACGTGGTCAAGCCGTTCCAGTTCGAAGAACTGGAGGCACGCTTGAATGCGTTGCTGCGTCGCTCCAGTGGTTTTACCCAGTCGACCATCGTCGCCGGTCCCTTGCTTCTGGATCTGAATCGCAAGCAGGCGTCCCTCGATGACCAGCCATTGGCGCTGACCGCGTATGAATACCGCATTCTCGAATACCTGATGCGCCACCATCAGCAAGTGGTGCCCAAGGACCGCTTGATGGAACAGCTCTACCCCGATGACGACGAGCGTGATCCGAATGTGATCGAGGTGCTGGTCGGCCGTCTGCGCCGCAAACTGGAGGGGCCGGGCGGGTTCAAGCCGATCGACACCGTGCGCGGCCTGGGCTACCTGTTCAATGAGCGTTGCACTTGATCCGTTCGCTGCGCATACGCTTGATGCTCGCCGCCACGCTGTTGGCGGTGTTGTTCATGCTGGCGTTGCTGCCGGCAATGCAGGGTGCCTTCAGCCTGGCGTTGCAGGACTCCATTGAGCAGCGTCTGGCATCGGACGTGACCACGTTGATCTCTGCCGCCCGTGTGGAGAACAACAGCCTGCAGATGCCGGCGCAATTGCCCGACGAGCGCTTCAACCTCACCGACAGCCGACTGCTCGGCTACATCTATGACCGTGAAGGGCATCTGGTCTGGCGTTCGAGGGCGACCCAGGAAGAACGCATCAATTACAAGCCACGCTACGATGGGCGAGGCAACGAGTTCGCGCGGATCCGCGAAGCCAATGGCCAGGAGTTCTTCGTCTATGACGTCGAGGTCAAGTTGCTCGGCGGCAAGAGTGCAGCCTTCAGCATCGTTGCCTTGCAGCCGGTTCGTGAATACGAACTGACCCTCGAAGGCCTGCGGGAAAATCTCTATCTGGGTTTTGGCGCGGCACTGCTGGTGCTGTTGGCGTTGCTGTGGATCGGTCTGACCTGGGGCTTGCAGGCATTGCGACGTTTGAGCCAGGAACTGGACGAGATTGAAGGTGGTACCCGCGAAAGCCTCAGTGAAGAACATCCCCGGGAATTGCTGCGCCTGACCGGTTCCCTCAACCGTTTGCTGCGCAGTGAGCGTGAGCAGCGCAGTCGCTACCGTGATTCCCTCGATGACCTGGCCCATAGCCTGAAAACGCCGCTGGCGGTATTGCAAGGCGTCAGTGAAGACATGGCCCAGCGTCCCGAGGATCGCGATCAGGCCTGGGTACTGCAAGCCCAGATCGAACGTATGAGCCAGCAGATCAGCTACCAGCTGCAGCGCGCCAGCCTGCGCAAAAGCGGTCTGGTACGTCATCAGGTGCGCTTGCACCCGGTGCTGAAAAGTCTGTGCGATACGCTGGACAAGGTCTATCGCGACAAACGTGTGCACGTCGCATTTGACCTGCCCGACCCGTGCTACGTACCGATCGAACAGGGCGCTCTGTTGGAGATGATGGGCAACCTGCTGGAAAACGCCTATCGCCTGTGCCTGGGCGAAATACGCATCAGCGTGCGTGAAAACCTCAGTGGCACCGAGTTGTGTGTCGAAGACGACGGTCCCGGCGTACCGCAGAGTCAACGCGCACGGATTCTCGAGCGCGGCGAGCGTCTGGATCGTCAGCACCCGGGGCAGGGCATTGGCCTGGCGGTGGTCAAGGACATCATCGAGAGTTACAGCGCCCAACTGACCCTGGGCGATTCACCGATGGGCGGGGCGGCGTTCCGGATTCATTTTCCGGTGGTTTAAGCGGGAGTTTGATGGTGCATTTACTGACCCATTCGCGAGCAAGCTCGCTCCCACAGGTGGCCCTGTTCCGTCAGAGAGAATGCGGCCGAATGTGAGAGCGGGCTTATTCGCGAAGAGCCAGTGAAGACACCAAAAAAGGCGGCCTTGAACTTCAGCTTTCCTGCGCCCGATAAGCCCCCGGCGTCAGCCCTGTCCACTTCTTGAACGCCCGGTGAAACGCCGACGGCTCGGAAAACCCCAACTGCTCGGCGATCTGTTGCAACGACAGGTCGGCGCGACCCAGGTGATAAATCGCGATGTCCCGGCGCAACTGGTCCTTCAATTCCTGAAAACTCGAACCCTCTTCCCGCAAATGCCGGCGTAAGGTCTGCGGGCTGATGTGCAGGTGGGCGGCCACGGCTTCCAGGTCGGGCCAGCGTGAACTGTCGCGACTGAGCAAGCGCCGCAAGCGGCTGCTCAAACTGTCGCCGTCATCCGGGCGTGAGAGCAGGTCGGCGGGGGAGCGTTCGAGGAAATGCTTGAGGGTGCGTTCATCCTGCAGCAGCGGCATGGCCAGGTAGCGGCTGTGAAACAGCAGGCTGCTCTGGCCCCTGGAAAACTCCAGCGGACAGGAAAACAGCAGGTCGTACTCGGCGCCGTGTTCAGGGCGCGGGTAGCTGAACGTGGCCTGTTCCAGACGAATGCGCTGGCCGATCAACCAACTGCCGAAACGGTGCCAGATCACCAGCAGGCTTTCGCTGAGGAAATGATCCGGATCCCAAAGCTGCGAGTCGTCGAGGCTCAGGCGAACCCATTCATCTTCGCGGCTCAGGGTCAAGCGCGGAGCCCCGGGGAATAGGCTATAAAACAATAAGCCGCGATTGAGTGCCTTATCCAGGCTGCGGCAGTGAATCACGGCATGGCACATCATCGCGAAGCTGCCCGGCCTGCTCGGGGCTTGCCCGAACCCCAGGTACTCGTCGTCCAGTGCCAGCCATAAGGCCTGAATCAGTTGGGTGAATTGCTCCGGAGCGATGCGCGCCCGCGGCTCGTCCAGCAACTCGGGGCTGATCCCCAGTTGTTGTAGCAGGCCCGAATAGTCGTAGCCGTGTCGACGCGCCCCCCCGAGAACGGCGCGGGCGAAATGACTGGCGATGGTGCGTTCGCGCATGGCAGCAGATCTGACCGTTGAACGACGGATGGTAGCTGCGCACTGCGGGCATGAACAGGGCGGATATCCGCCAAATTGCAGGACGACTTCTAGTGGAAGGGCGGGAATCCGCCACACGCTTGTAACCGTCCGGTGAAAGGGAATTTGCCGCGACCCCTGATATCAAAAGGCTTGCAGGGATTTTACCGAAGGTGGCACGGGCCTTGCGATACAACGAGCAGATGCCTGCCGTTGCGCAGCTCGAAAAAACAAATCCCTCCAGTGCAGGAGGGTTCGCAATTGCGGTGTTGCGGGCAACAGATGGATGTTGTCACCGGGCACCCTTGAGGAACTTTGCAATGACGACTCGTCAGCCACTGTACAAATCCCTGTATTTCCAGGTGATCGTTGCAATTGTCATCGGTATCGCGCTCGGTCACTTCTACCCACAGCTCGGTGTGGCCGTTAAGCCACTGGGTGACGGGTTCATCAAGCTGATCAAAATGATCATCGCCCCGATCATCTTCTGTACCGTTGTCAGCGGTATCGCCGGTATGCAGGACATGAAATCGGTCGGTAAGACCGGTGGCTATGCGCTGCTGTACTTCGAGATCGTTTCGACCATCGCACTGCTGGTCGGTCTGGTCGTGGTCAACATCGTGCAGCCGGGCAATGGCATGCACATCGATGTCGCCACCCTCGATGCCTCCAAGGTTGCCGCTTATGTTGCGGCCGGTGCTGACCAAAGCGTCGTCGGCTTCCTGCTGAACGTGATCCCGGCCACCATCGTCGGTGCCTTCGCCACCGGTGACATCCTGCAAGTACTGATGTTCTCGGTGATCTTCGGTTTTGCCTTGCATCGCCTGGGTGCCTACGGCAAGCCGTTGCTGGACTTCATCGATCGCTTCGCCCACGTGATGTTCAACATCATCAATATGATCATGAAGCTCGCGCCAATCGGTGCCTTCGGTGCCATGGCGTTCACCATCGGTGCCTACGGTGTCGGCTCGCTGGTGCAGCTGGGTCAACTGATGGCCTGCTTCTACATCACTTGCCTGCTGTTCATCCTGATCGTGCTGGGCTCCATCGCCCGCCTGCACGGTTTCAGCGTGCTGAAAATGATCCGCTACATCCGTGAAGAACTGCTGATCGTACTCGGTACTTCTTCTTCTGAATCGGTGCTGCCACGCATGCTGATCAAGATGGAGCGTTTGGGCGCGCAGAAATCTGTCGTGGGTCTGGTGATCCCGACCGGTTACTCGTTCAACCTCGACGGTACAGCGATCTACCTGACCATGGCCGCGGTGTTCATTGCCCAGGCAACCGATACGCACATGGACATCACGCACCAGATCACCCTGTTGGTCGTCTTGCTGCTGTCGTCCAAGGGCGCTGCGGGCGTGACTGGCAGCGGTTTCATCGTACTGGCTGCCACTCTGTCCGCCGTGGGCCACCTGCCGGTTGCCGGCCTGGCGCTGATCCTCGGTATCGACCGTTTCATGTCCGAAGCCCGTGCCCTGACCAATCTGGTCGGTAACGCCGTCGCCACCATCGTTGTGGCCAAGTGGGTCAAGGAACTGGACACTGATGTGCTGCAAGCTGAGCTGGCCTCGGGCGGTCGCGGCATTGCCGACGAGCCTAAAGACGATGTTCTGGGCCACGTCGAAGGAGCAACACCGACGAGCGCCAAGTAAACCTTGTTGTTATGAAAAACCCGCTTCGGCGGGTTTTTTCATGCCTGGTGTTTGAGCACAACGGTCACTGAGCATGGCGCATAAGGTGATTGCTGCAATGCCAATGGCTGCCTAGGCTGGGTGCATCGTCAAGGGAGAACATTCATGCTCGGTCCACTGGCATCACTCAAGGTTCTGGATTTCTCGACATTGCTGCCGGGGCCGTTCGCCTCGTTGTTGCTGGCGGACATGGGCGCCGAAGTGCTGCGCATCGAATCACCGACGCGCATGGATCTGCTGCGGGTGTTGCCGCCCCACGATCAAGGCGTGTCAGCCAGCCATGCCTACCTCAACCGCAACAAGCGCAGCCTCGCCCTGGACCTCAAACAGCCTGAGGCGCTGGAGGTTATCAGGTCGTTGCTGGAGGACTATGACATCGTGCTCGAGCAGTTCCGTCCGGGTGTCATGGAGCGTCTGGGCCTGGGTTACGAAGCCCTGAAGGCAATCAATCCAAAATTGATTTACGTGTCGATCACCGGCTACGGCCAGACCGGTCCCTACAAGGACCGCGCCGGCCATGACATCAATTACCTGGCCTTGTCCGGGCTGGCGAGTTACACCGGCCGGGCCGACAGTGGGCCGCTGCCGTTGGGCATGCAGGTAGCGGATGTCGCCGGTGGCTCGCTGCACGGAGTGATTGGCCTGCTGGCGGCGGTCATTGCCCGGCAGCAAACCGGTCAGGGCCAGCACCTGGATGTCAGTATGACCGACTGCGCGTTCAGCCTGAACGCGATGGCGGGTGCCGGGTATCTGGCCTGTGGCGTCGAGCCGGGGCCGGAAAACCAGGTGCTCAACGGCGGCAGCTTCTATGATTACTACCGCTCCCGGGATGGGCGCTGGCTGTCGGTGGGCAGCCTGGAGCCAGTGTTCATGAAACAGTTGTGCACGGCCTTGGGGCTGGAGGAATTGGCCGGCCTCGGGCTGTCACCGCAACCGTCCCATCAGAAACAGCTCAAAGACGCGCTGAAGGTCGAATTCGAAAAGCACGACTTTGCCGAGTTGCGCGCGCTGTTTGCCGAACTGGATGCTTGTGTCGAACCGGTGTTGAGCCTGGGAGAGGCGCTAAGTCATCCGCAGTTGCAGGCGCGGGAGTTGGTGACCGATGTGCCTCGTGGTGATGGCTCGAGCCAGGCGCAGATGGCATGCCCGCTGAAGTTTTCGCAAGGTTTGCCTGAGCCTCGGCATATTGGCGCGGCGTTGGGGCAGCATACGGATCAGGTGTTGGGGGAGTTGGGGTTCAGTGTTGAGCGGATCGAGCAGTTGCGGCTGGCCAGGGTGATTCTTTAGTGCCTGTCAGGCCGCCATCGCGGGCAAGCTCGTTCCCACAGAGGATCTGTGGTGTGACACAAACTCAATGTGGGAGCGAGTTTGCTCGCGATGGCGGCAGCACATACACCGGAAATCCAACTACTCGACCCGCATCTCCCCACTGAACACCAGGGTATTGCGACACCGCCGGCACAAGTACCGCCGACCTTGCCGAACCAGGCTGTGGCGCTGGGCGGAAAACGGGAAGTCGCTGTCGGCGCATGGGCACTTGTAGATGTAGCGGGTCACGCTGCGGCGTTTGACGTCATAGGTGTGGCAGCGGTTGGGCGGCAGTTCGTACACGCCGCGCATGATCAATTGCCACTCTTCGCCATGGGGCTGGATGCGGTCGCCAAACAGTTGATGAGCGATCAGGTGCGCGACTTCATGGGCCACTGTCTGCTTGAGGAAGTCCTCGGTGTTTTCCCGGTACAGCTGCGGGTTGAAGCGCAGCAGGTTCTCGTGCAAATGCGCGACGCCGGCTTTTTGCCCGCGCAGCTTGAGGCTCACCACGGGGCGCTTGAAAGGTCGTTTGAAAAAGGATTCGGCTAGTTGGAAACAGTCTTCGACGCGGGTATTGAGTTGCTCGGGCATGCTTGATGGATCTCCAGAGCGGTCGAGTATGCCGCAACCCTCGACCCTTGCGAATCGCAACTTTGCCGAATGGTCGTGTGCGTTATCGTTGCTGAAGAATGAAAAGGCCGCCTTGCGGCGGCCCTTGTCGGCAGTTCAGATTTTCAGTGATGAGCGACTAACTGGTGTAGACCGGGCCCACGCCGAGTCCCCAGACAATCACAGTGAACGCCATGATGGCGACCAGCACCACCAGGCCTACGGCGAGCACCGAACTTGAAAACAGGAAGCCCTCGTCAGATGGAATGTTCATGAATGTTGGTAAGCCCACATACAACAAGTACACCGTGTAGCAGATGGCTGCGGTGCCGATGATCATTCCCAGCCACAAGTGTGGGTACAAGGCGGCGAGGCCGCCAATGAACAGCGGTGTAGCGGTGTAGGTTGCAAACGCAATGCAGCGGGCGAGACTTGGGTTGGCGTCATAGGTGCGGGCCATCCAGTGGATGAATGCGCCCATGACCGCTACACCCCCGAGCATCGCCAGGTACGACATGACCGTCATCCAGATCGCGCTTTCTACGGTCAGCATCACGGGAGGCCGATTGCCGATGACCCAGCCGACCTGCGTGGTGCCAATAAAGGCAGACACCGCGGGAATCGCCGCCAGGATCAGGGTGTGGGTCAGGTACATGTGGCTGATGCTTTCCTCCTGGTCGCCACGGATTTCTTTCCATTCTTGGTCAGGGTGGGTGAAGAGCCCCACTACGTGATGGATCATGGCAGTCACTCCTCTTGTCTTTACCGTCGCCCCCCAGTGGAGCGCCTACGGGCCAATGCGGCCAAGCAAGTCACAGGTCTGAAATTCGTATGCGACCTTATGTCGCAGTATAGGGAGGAGTTTCCCCATAAGGAGTAGGGGCTTTAGAGCAAATCGCGCTGTAAACACAGCTGTTAATCGCCGTCGGGTCTGTAGGGCAATTGATGATGGGGAAGCTTTCTGTGGCGAGGGGGCTTGCCCCCGTTGGGCCACGAAGTGGCCCTAAATACAGACAACCTGGTTAGACAGGTCCACCGCGGTGTCTTATTTGCGGCTGCTGCGCAGCCGAACGGGGGCAAGCCCCCTCGCCACAAGAGCAAAGAATTTGCGTAAAATGCCCGCCTTTCGTCACACCTCACGGATTTCGCGTCATGGGCACTCTCACGGTCAACCAGAACAAACTGCAAAAGCGCCTTCGCCGACAGGCCGGTGAGGCGGTTGCCGATTTCAACATGATTGAAGACGGCGACAAGGTCATGGTCTGCCTGTCCGGTGGCAAGGACAGCTACACCATGCTCGATGTGCTGATGCACTTGCAGAAGGTCGCGCCGATCAAATTCGAGATCGTGGCTGTGAACATGGACCAGAAGCAGCCGGGTTTCCCGGAGCACGTACTGCCGGCCTACCTCAAGGAGCTGGGCATCGAGTACCACATCGTCGAGAAAGATACTTACTCGGTGGTCAAGGAACTGATTCCGGAAGGCAAGACCACTTGCTCGCTGTGCTCGCGCCTGCGTCGCGGCACGCTCTACACCTTCGCCGACGAAATCGGCGCGACCAAGATGGCCCTCGGTCATCACCGCGACGACATCGTCGAGACGTTCTTCCTGAACATGTTCTTCAACGGTTCGCTCAAGGCCATGCCACCGAAGCTGCGCGCCGATGATGGGCGTAACGTGGTGATCCGCCCGCTGGCCTACTGCAACGAAAAAGACATCCAGGCCTACTCAGACCTCAAGCAATTCCCGATCATTCCGTGCAACCTCTGTGGTTCCCAGGAAAACCTGCAACGTCAGGTGGTCAAGGAAATGCTACTGGATTGGGAGCGCAAGACCCCGGGTCGTACCGAGAGTATCTTCCGCAGCCTGCAGAACGTGATCCCGTCGCAATTGGCGGATCGCAACCTGTTCGACTTCACCAGCCTGAAGATCGACGAGTCCGCCGCTTCGCGCTTCGTCAACGTGGTCAACCTCTGATTAAAACCACATTTGAATATTGTTTCATTCCTCAGGAGAGGGCATGCGCGACTACAAGTGGCTGAACGAATACTGCTTGAACCGTTTTGGTTCGGCGGCTGAACTGGAAGCCCATCTGCCTGTTCCCGAGACTCCCGCGCAACTGCGCAAGATCAGCGACGATCGCTACCTCTCGATGATGGCGCTACGGGTATTTCGCGCCGGGCTCAAGCACAGCCTTGTGGATGCCAAGTGGCCGGCCTTCGAAGAAGTCTTCTTCAAGTTCGACCCGGAAAAAGTCGTGCTGATGAGCGCTGAGCACCTTGAGCGACTGATGCAGGACACGCGGATCATCCGCCACCTGGGCAAGCTCAAGAGCGTGCCGCGCAATGCGCAGTTCATACTGGACGTGGCCCATGAAAAGGGCAGTTTCGGCGCACTGATCGCCGATTGGCCAGTGACTGATATCGTCGGACTCTGGACCTTCCTGAAAAAGCGCGGACATCAGTTGGGCGGGCTGTCCGCCCCGCGTTTCTTGCGGATGATCGGCAAGGACACCTTTGTGCCGAGCTATGACGTGGTGGCGGCGTTGAATGCGCAGGACATCATCGACAAGGTGCCGAGCAGTCTGCGCGATCTGGCGTTGGTGCAGGACGTGTTCAATCAGTGGCATGAAGAAAGTGGCGGGCGGCCGATGAGCCAAATTTCTATGATGCTGGCTTACACCGTCAACCATTGAGACCGGGTTGCGCCTATCGCTGGCAAGCCAGCTCCTACAAGTTTACCGCAAACCCTGTAGGAGCTGGCTTGTCGGGTCGCCGCATCGCAGCGATGAGGCCCGATCAGGCGACGGAAATCTCGCCTTCGCCAGCCAGCTTACGGTTCAACTGATAGCGCCAGCGTACATACAACAGCGCCGAGCAGAACACCGCCAGGCTCGCGCCCATCTCCAGCAAACCGAAGATCTGCCGGTTCGGGTCATAGGCCGCCAATGCGCCCTTGATGAAATACAGGTTCACCACAAAGCACATCCACGAATGCCCGCGCGGGCTGCCGACGATCATTCCCGGCGCCAATATCAGCAGCGGCACCAGCTCGATCAGCAGAATCACCCATGGCCGGGCGCCGTGCAGGTCGGCGACCAGCAGGTAGTAGATACAAAGCAGGCCCACAAGCCCCAAAAAGCACAGCAGGCTGATGACACGCATGGCCCGTACCCGCGGTTCGAGCCATTCGAGGGCGGGTAGAATCTTCGGCTTCTTGGCCACCTCAGCTCTCCAGTTTCTGCGCAGTCTTCGCCAGGCGCATGCCCAGGGCGCGGCACAATGCCACTTCATGAGTATCCAGGCCGCTTTTGCCGTCAGCACCGGCATGGTGGCTGGCGCCGTAGGGCGTGCCGCCGCCCTGGGTTTCCAGCAGGGCCGATTCGCTGTAGGGCAGGCCGGTGATCAGCATGCCGTGGTGCAACAACGGCAGCATCATCGACAGCAGGGTGGTCTCCTGGCCGCCGTGCAGGCTCGCCGTAGAGGTGAACACACCCGCCGGCTTGCCCACCAGGGCGCCGGTCAGCCACAGGTTGCTGGTGCCATCGAGGAAATACTTCAGGGGGGCTGCCATATTGCCGAAGCGGGTCGGGCTGCCGAGTGCCAGGCCGGCGCAGTTTTTCAGGTCGTCGAGGCTGGCGTAGAGCGCGCCTTCGTCCGGAATCTCCGGCGACACGGCTTCGCACTCGGTGGAAATCGCCGGCACCGTGCGCAGGCGCGCTTCAAGCCCGGCCTGTTCAACGCCACGGGCAATCTGCCGAGCCATTTCGTTGGTCGAGCCGCTGCGGCTGTAATACAGAACCAGAATGTACGGTGCACTCATGGCAACAGTTCCAGGATCTGCTCCGGTGGACGGCCGATGATGGCTTTGTCGCCGACTTCGAGAATCGGGCGTTCCATCAGTTTCGGGTGGGCGGCGATGGCAGCGATCAATTGTGCTTCGCTCAGGCTGTTGTCGGTCAGGTCGAGGGTCTTGTACTCGTCCTCGCCGGTACGCAGCAATTGCCGGGCGCTGATCCCGAGTTTGCCCAGCAGGCTCTGGATTTGCGCGGCGTCCAGCGGGGTTTCCAGGTAACGGACCACGGTCGGGGTGAGGCCACGGGCTTCAAGCAGTTCGAGCGCACCGCGGGATTTCGAGCAGCGCGGGTTGTGATAAAGCGTCAGATCGGTCATGAGCGGGTCGCATCTTGCGTAAGGTGGCGGCTATTCTAACTGTGCAGCGCGCAATCCAGAACCGTGAGAGGCGATGGGTCGCAGGCGCATTCAATTTTTGACAAGGAACACGACATGACAAGGCGACTGGCAGCAGCATTGGCGATCATCGGAACGTTGATGCTGGGGGGCTGCGGGAATGACTATGGCATCGACCAGGACGGTCATAAAATCGCCGCTGACCGCCTGGATGGCAAATGGCTGGTGCTCAACTATTGGGCGGAGTGGTGCGGGCCTTGCCGCACCGAAATTCCGGAGCTGAACGCCCTGGCCGAGCAGCTTAAGGACAAGAAAATAGGTGTGTTCGGGGTCAACTTCGACAACGTCCAGGGGCAAGAGCTGAAGGGCGCGAGCGAGAAACTGGGGATCAGGTTCACGGTGCTGGCGCAGGACCCTTCCGAGTTGTTCGAACTGCCGCGCAGCGAGGCGCTGCCGGTGACGTACATCATCGATAACAAGGGTAAGGTGCGTGAGCAGTTGATGGGGGAACAGACGGCTGCGGGGGTGATGGCGAAGCTTGAGGCGTTGCAGGCGAAAAACTGATCAGGTGATCGATTTCACTGTGGTCAGGGGCTTTTTGTGGCGAGGGGGCTTGCCCCCGCTGGGCTGCGAAGCAGCCCTAAACCCAGTCGCCTCTTTTCGTCAGTTGAACTGTGCAGAACAGTTTTGCGACTGCTACGCAGTCGAACGGGGGCAAGCCCCCTCGCCACAAAAGCTCTCTAGCCACAGGTTTCTCGGGGTGCCCAGGGGGGATCAACCTTCCTCAAGCCACCAACGCAGCGGCTTGCCTTCGGCAGGCCAGAAGCGGATCTGCTCGATCGGGGAGACGTCCCAGCGCTGGACGTTTTCCAGGGCCTGAAGGAAACGTTTTTCCTGTTCCATCAGCGCCGGCGCGCACAGTTTGCGGGTGCTACCGACTTTGCCGAAGGTCAGTTTGTCGCCATCCAGGGTGTACGGTGCGAACCAGTGGTTGCAGCCGCCATTGCCATAGGCCCGGCCATCTTCGCCGAGGGTGATGGTCAGGTGGCTGTAGTCCATCAACGGCCGCTCGCCGATCCATTCCAGTATGTAGCTGCGATTGTGTTCAAGTTGCACCGGCTCGGCGGCGCAGCCCAGCAGGCTGGCGCCGACCATAGCGGTCAGAGCAAGGCGTTTCATCACGCAGGCTCCTGGCATTTCGGGCACAGGTGTTTCTCGCCAACGGTGGTCCAGCCCAGCTCGGTAATCCGCGCGGTGGCGGCTGGCTTTTCGGCCTTGTTGCCCAGCTTGGCGTCGACGGCGAACTCGAAACTCAGCTCTTTGGCGCAGCTGTCGCAGTTCACCTGCCAGGTGTGGATCGCCAGTTCGCCGAACACCGGACCACTGGCCACCGCGACCCATTGGCCGGGCGGGTTTATCAGGTGGCGAACCGTTTCGACGGACAGGCGCATGGACAAGTCCTTGGCGCCCTTGAGAGTCACGACCAGCACGTCGTTGTTGCGAATCGAACCACCGTTGCCGGTGACTTGATAGCGCCCCGGCACCAGGGCGCGGCATTCAGTGAGGGTGTGTTGCGGGTTCATCAGGCTGTAGCGGAAATCGTGTTCGACCATGGGTCCTCCAAATATGCGCGATATGCTAGCACGGGCTTGCACACCGCATCGCGCAGGCAGATGACCTTCGATCCGTTTCAGTCTCCCGTTACCAGATTTTCCGGTGTGCCCGCCGTCCAAACGGTGATGTTACGCAACGTGGTGGCGGCAATCGCGTCCAGCGCTTCGTGGGTCAGAAAGGCCTGGTGCGCGGTGATGATCACGTTGGGGAAGGTCAGCAGTCGTGCCAATACATCGTCTTGCAGCGGCAGGTCGGAGCGGTCCTCGAAGAACAGCTGCGCCTCTTCTTCGTACACATCCAGCCCCAGGTAGCCCAGGCGACCGTCTTTCAATGCGTCGATCAGCGCCGGGGTGTCCACCAGGCCGCCACGCCCCGTATTGATCAGCATCGCGCCCGGTTGCATGTGCGCCAGTGATTGGCGGTTGATCAAGTGCTTGCTCTGCTCGTTGAGCGGGCAGTGCAGGCTGATGATCTGCGATTCGGCCAGCAGTTGCGGCAGGCTCAGGTAACGCGCGCCGAGGGCTTCGACTTCTGGGTTGGGGTAGGGGTCGTAGGCCAGCAACCGGCAGCCAAAACCGTTCATGATTTTGGCGAAGGTGGCACCGATCTGCCCGGTGCCGACCACGCCGACGGTCTTGCCCACCAGGTCGAAACCGGTCAGCCCTTGCAGTCTGAAGTCGCCTTCGCGGGTGCGGTTATAGGCTCGATGCAAGCGGCGATTCAGTGCGAGGATCAACGCTACTGCATGTTCGGCGACGGCGTGGGGCGAATAGGCCGGGACACGCACGATGTCCAGCCCCAGGCGCTTTGCCGTCGGCAAGTCGACGTGGTTGTAACCGGCCGAGCGCAGGGCGATCAGGCGTGTGCCTCCAGCGGCCAGGCGTTCGAGCACCGCCGCGCCGAGGTCATCATTGATGAACGCGCAGACCGCTTCATACCCCTGGGCGAGCGCTACCGTGTCGAGGCTCAGGCGCGCAGGCTGAAAGTCCAACTCGATGCCGGCCGGTTGCCCGGCCGCGAGAAAACTGTCGCGGTCGTAGTTCTGGCTGCTGAAAAGAATCGTACGCATGATTTCCTCTTTGTCCCATTTCTGTAGGAGCTGGCTTGCCAGCGATGGCGGCCTCAAGGGCTACGTAGATTTTGAGGCCGTCATCGCCGGCAAGCCGGCTCCTACAGAGTTTGCGCTGATGTTTGATTTGCACGATTGCGCAGCATCAAGCATTCATGCGCGCGTGGGCTGCCAGGCGATTGATCGCCCGGTCGAGCTCGTCCAGTGCCATGCTCGCTTTCGGATCCTGTTGCTTGAGCAGCGTTTCGCTGCGTTGGCAGGCCGCACGCAATTGCGGTACGCCGCAGTAGCGTGTCGCGCCATGCAGGCGATGGACTCGTTCGATCAGGGCGTTGTGGTCGTTGCTTTGCTGAGCGAGGCGAATGGCTTCGCGATCTGCTTCCAGGGACGCGAGCAGCATCGCCAGCATGTCCGCCGCCAGATCAGCCTTGCCGGCGGCCAGACGCAATCCTTCCTCGTGGTCGAGTACCAACAGGTCATGGGCACCCGCATGCCCATCGCCGGAGCGCTCCGGGCTATGGTTGCGCAGCGCCAGGCCGCTCCACTTCAGCACCACCTGGGCCAATTGTCGTTCGCTGATTGGTTTGGTCAGGTAGTCATCCATGCCGCTTTGCAGCAGCGCGCGCTTTTCGTTGGCCATGGCGTGGGCGGTGAGGGCCACGATCGGCAAAGGCGTGCTATGTCGTTCGCTTTCCCACTGGCGGATCGCCTCGGTGCTCTGGCAGCCGTCCATGCCGGGCATCTGCACGTCCATCAACACCAGATCGAATGTCTCGTTCTGCACCGCCTTGACGGCGGCATAACCGCTTTCCACCGCGAGCACCTTGGCGCCCATGTCTTCGAGCAGGGTCTGCACCAGCATCAGGTTGGCCGGATTGTCGTCGACGCATAGCACCTTCGGGGCACGGCTGGACAACGGCTCGCCCGGCTCATTGCGCATCGGTCGCGGGTTGACCAGGTCAGACAGGGAGCGTCGCAGCTTGCGGGTGCAGGCCGGTTTCGCCTGGAGCTGACTGTGGGGGTTGGGCACGGAAAGATGGAACAGCGTCTGCTCCGTGGTCGGGCACAGCACCAGCACTTTGCAGCCAAGATGCTCGAGGTCCCAGATGTGCTGGTTGAGGCGTTCCGGTGGCATGTCGTTGCTGGTGATGCCGAGCACGGCGAGGTCGATTGCCTGATCGGTCTGGTGGGCGGCGGTGACGCCATTGGTCAGGCTTTCAAGGGTGTTGAACGGCGTGGTGCTGAGGCCGCAGTCTTCCAGTTGATGCTGCAGCGCCTGCCGCGCCAGCTCGTGGTTTTCCAGCACAGCCACCCGGCGCCCGAGCAAAGGCGCGGCGGGCAGGTCTTCGGCATCGTCGCGGGTTTTCGGCAGGCTCAGGCTGATCCAGAATTCCGACCCTTCCCCCGGCGTGCTGTCGACGCCGATTTCGCCGCCCATCTGTTCGATCAGGCGCTTGGAAATCACCAGGCCCAGGCCAGTGCCGCCGGGTTGCCGCGACAGCGAGTTGTCGGCCTGGCTGAAGGCCTGGAACAGGGCGCGCACGTCCTGGTTCGACAGCCCGATGCCGGTGTCCTGAATGCTGATGCGCAACTGCACGGTGTCTTCGTGTTCTTCTTCGAGCATGGCGCGGGCGACGATGGTGCCTTCGCGGGTGAACTTGATCGCGTTGCTCACCAGGTTCGTCAGGATCTGCTTGAGCCGCAGCGGGTCGCCCACCAGTGACAGCGGTGTATCTCGGTACACCAGGCTCACCAGCTCCAGGTGCTTGGCGTGGGCGGCGGGGGCGAGGATGGTCAGGGTGTCCTGCAGCAGGTCGCGCAGGTTGAATGGAATATGGTCGAGCACCAGCTTGCCGGCCTCGATTTTCGAGAAGTCGAGAATCTCGTTGATGATGCCCAGAAGGCTGTCGGCGGACTTTTCGATGGTGCCCAGGTAGTCGAGCTGGCGCGGGGTGAGCTCGCTTTTTTGCAACAGGTGGGTGAAGCCGAGAATACCGTTGAGCGGCGTGCGGATTTCATGACTCATGTTGGCCAGGAATTCGGACTTGATCCGGCTCGCTTCCAGGGCCTCCTTGCGCGCCAGGTCCAGCTCGATGTTCTGGATCTCGATGGTTTCCAGGTTCTGGCGTACGTCTTCGGTGGCCTGGTCGATGCTGTGCTGCAATTCTTCCTGCGCATTTTGCAGGGTGCCGGCCATGCGGTTGATGCCGGAGGCCAGCTCATCCAGCTCTTGACTGCCGAGGGGCGGCAAGCGGGTTTCCAGATGACCGTCCTTGAGCTGAGCCACGGCCTGCTTGATCTGGCTTAACGGCTGATTGATCGTGCGACCCATGCGCAGGGCCAGCAGTGCCGCACCGATCAGTCCCCCTGCGATCAACATCAGGCTGGCGAACAGGCTGCGATAACCGCGCAACAGCATGCTGTTATGGGACAGTTCAAGTTCGACCCAGCCCAGCAGGCGGTCGGCTTCTTCGGGGATCACGTCGCCGGCGAGGTCGCGGTGCTTGCCGAATACCGGCAGCAGATAGCGGGTCGCATCGCTGCCGCTGCGGCGCAGCATCTGTGTGCCGCTGCCGGAGGGTGTCTGGTTGAGCATGGTCGGGCCGGCGTGGGCCAGCAGCGTGCGGTCGGAAGCCAGGAAGGTCACGGCCCGTACGTCGGTTTGCTCCAGGGCCTGGGTGGCGATGCGTTCGAGCAGTTCGTTGTCCTGATGGCCCATGGCTGGTGCCGCCAGGGGAGCCAACTGTTCGGCGATCATTTCGCCGCGCTGCATGAGTTGGGTCTGCAGGTCAGCCTGTTGCATCCAGGTAAAATAACCCCCCAGCACCAACGCCATCAGGCTGGTTGGCAACAGGGTCAGCAACAGCACGCGGCCTTTGATTCCCAGTTTCTTGAGCACGCATCTCTCCTGCATCCCGCTATTTATAGACCGGCACATGCATCCGCCTTGCACCCCTTGCGCAGTGTAGCGATTTGCTCGCGGGCAATCTTCGTAAAAATGGTGCTGTCATTCGTCGGCCCGGACGGCTCATTGGCGATACAGCCAAGCTGTGGGTTGCCCCAGGCGAGGCAATCTTGAATAATCGCTCAACTGAGAATTATTTGCAGATAGCCATGACTCCCATCACTGCTGGCCTCCCCCGAATCCTGTCCATCGAAGACGATCTTGTGCTCGGCGCCTACGTTCATGAGCACCTGGACCGCAGCGGCTTCCATGTGACCTGGTGCCAGAACGGTCAGGAAGGCCTGGACATTGCCCGGCGGCAATCTTTCGACGTGGTGCTGATGGATATTCTGCTGCCGGGCTTGGACGGTCTGGCGGTACTGACCCAATTGCGCCAGAGCCACTCCACCCCGGTGTTGCTGATGTCGGCCCTCGGTGCCGAGGCCGACCGCATCAGCGGCTTTCGCCTGGGGGCCGACGATTACCTGCCAAAGCCCTTCAGCATGGTGGAGTTGCGGGTGCGTATCGAAGCCATTCTGCGGCGGGTGGCACTCGACCGCCGGCCGGTACCGACAGTGCCTGTCCCTTCGATGGACAGCCTGCGCTTCGACGATGAAAGCTTCGAGGTCTTTTATGGCGAACAGGCCGGCGGCCTGACCCGCAGCGAGTATCGGTTGCTGGAAACGCTGCACCGTAGCGCCGACGAGGTATTGAGCAAAGCCTTCCTTTATCAACAGGTGTTGCAGCGCGGATACGCGGCCCATGACCGCAGCCTGGACATGCACATCAGCCAGATCCGCCGCAAGCTCAAGGCCATTGGCTACACCGAGCGCGAAGTGCGCACGGTATGGGGCAAGGGTTACATCCTGAGCGCCGCCGATGAAATGTAAATTGCCGGGCAGGCATTCGCTGTTCTGGAAACTGGCTTGTCTATTGGTCGCTTTCTGTCTGCTGATGATTTGGTTGAGCTGGTCTTGGGGGCGCTACATGGAGCAGCGCAACCAGTTCCTCTCCGATGAGGCCCGCGGCACCCTGACGCGCTATGCTGCCGAAGCCGAACAGGCGTGGCAGCAGCGCCAGAGCGCGGGTATCGATGACTGGCTGCAAGGCATGTATCAGCGGGAAAACGGCTGGGTCGGTGTCATCGGCGGTGATTTGCAATCCTTGAGCAACCAATCGCTGACGGACAAGGAAGTCGAACGCCTGACTTTTTTGCGCGGCCTCGATTGGCCGATTCACAAGAAAGGCCGGCCCTGGATGCGCATTCCCTTTCCCGGCGACCCTTCAGCCGGCAGCCTGGTGATCGAACTGCCCCAGCGCTTTGTTCCTGGGCATTACCGGTTGTTCTGGCGGGTGATCACCAACGGCGTGATTCCGGGCTTGTTCACCTTGCTGTTGTGCGTCGGGCTGTATCGCCTGTTGGTGGTGCCACTCAACCACTTGCGCGCGCAGGCCAATGCCTGGCGTGCCGATCAACTTAACGTGCGGCTGTCGACCCGAACCACCAATCGATCGGATGAGTTGGGTGAATTGGGCCGGGCGTTCGATCACATGTCGGAACGCCTGCAAAGCACCGTGGCCTTGCAGCAGCAACTGCTGCGCGACTTGTCCCACGAGCTGCGTACGCCGTTGAGCCGCCTGCGGGTGGCCAGTGAAAGCGAGCAGGGGCTGGAGCCATTGCGCGAGCGCATTGGTCGTGAGGTCGATGGCATGCAGCGCCTGGTGGAAGACACACTGCAACTGGCATGGCTGGACACCGAGCGCACCCGATTACCCGACGAAGCGATCCAGATCCAGGCCCTGTGGGAGATGCTTACGGAAAATGCCTGCTATGAAAGTGGCTGGCCCGACACTCAGTTGCAATGCACGGTGGATGCATCCTGCTGGGTTCGAGGACACCTCAACACCCTGGCCCAGGCACTGGAAAACATTCTGCGTAATGCGATTCGGCATTCGCCCGAGGGCGGTGTGGTCCACCTTGGCGGCCAGCGCGAAGGCAAATACTGGCATCTGTGGCTGGAGGACCAGGGCGGCGGTGTGGCGGAAGCTGATCTTGAGCGGATCTTCCTGCCGTTTACCCGTCTCGACGGTTCAAGGCCGGGGGATGGCGGATTCGGCCTGGGCTTGAGCATCGCCCGCAATGCGGTGCAGCGTCAGGGTGGACAGCTTTGGGCGCAGAACACCGGGACCGGGTTGCGGCTGAATATGCGGTTGTTGGTTCATACGTCGCCGGCTTAAGCGGCGATGTTCAGATTTTGTTTTGAATTGATTCGCAACATCTTCGCGGAGCGTTCAGTGAGTAAAGTTCTCAAGCTTTAAAGTTTAATGGCGATATCTAACTTGAGAATAAAAAGCTAAGGAGATGTTTGATGAATGTTGATTTTCCGGCGTTGTCGATGAAAACAGATGCCTACGTCGTCAAGAACCCTCTTGAGACCACCAATAGCTATACAAAGAAGAATGCCGAAGATGCTGTTGTTGTGCTGGAATTGTTTGACGAATCTTCATTGGGTGAGTTGAAAGATTCGTTGCGGGGCTACGATTTTACATCTGTCAGTACAAATGAGCTGACGAAGATTGGGCAGTCGCTCTATCACGATGGCTTGATCGATATTTATATGTACGATTTCCTTTCTTTGGGCAATATGGCGTTTGATGAGTTTGGCCATAAAGCTGAGACAGACGTGAAATTTAATGCGATTGCGATGTTCAATCAGCGACTGGAAGAAAGGCAGGCAATTGGCAGGTCGGAATCTGCGTCGATGTTTCATGAGATAACGCGTGCCTTGGTACGCGTAAATCATGTACTGGGTGCACTGTCTTTTTTTGCAAACACCACTCAGAATCACCTGGCCGTCAACATTGAGGCCTGATTAGACCGGTGCACGATGATGAATTCCGCGTGCACCGGCAGACCACCTATTTAGCGGCCATAACGTGTAGTGCCGGAATACCCTCTGGCTACGTTTTGGTCATTTTTCAGGCGAACCCTGTAACTGCCCTGCTCACCAAGAGTCGACGCATTACTTCTATTACCTCCATCGACCTGAGTCCAGGTTGAACCATTCAGTTTGTCAATGAATTGGCTCGGCGGAGTACCCACTCCTAAGGCCGTAATAGTAGAGGTGATATTTGCTTTTCGGCATCCGTTTGCGCCAGTGATGGTGAAGGGGCCCTGAACGATAACTTCCGAGTTGGCAGGCAGGATTCCGCTATAGGTATTCTGAATGTAAACACATGCAGCAGAGACTTGTCCGCTCGCAATCATCAGCGCGGCAAAGGGTAGGGCGAGTAAAGTTTTCATTGGTTTTCTTCCTTGAGATAAATCCGGCTTGGCAAAAAATTTAAGGTGTGAGCATCGCAAGCGAGTTTTCGCTTGCCCGGCACCCTATGAACAGTCGGACGTCTTGTTTGACTGAACATTGAAAAAGATTATCTGCTGCTTCTGACGCGCACTAGTTCATGCATGCCGTTGCAAGGTGCGGGAGGTTTCCGATGAGTGCATTCTTTTTTCCTACAGAAAGTTGCATTTTCTGACAGCGATTTCTTACTCTGCGTTTTTCAGGATGGGCCGGAAGACTGCGACCAGACCCTCCCATGCATCGCCGAATCCGCCCTTATTCCCATAAACCATAAGCACCACACTTTGCGTGATATGGCCTTGCGAGGTTTGCCGGTATGATAGGCGCCCCCGCAGTCTGGATTGCGAATACGCCATGACCTTGCAGTACCCAACCATCGCCGATTGCGTCGGCAACACTCCGCTGGTCCGTTTGCAGCGCCTGCCCGGCGCCACCAGCAACACCCTTTTGCTCAAGCTCGAAGGGAATAACCCGGCGGGTTCGGTCAAGGACCGTCCGGCGCTGTCGATGATCACCCGCGCCGAACTGCGCGGGCAGATTCATGCCGGCGATACGCTGATCGAAGCGACCTCGGGCAACACCGGGATCGCCCTGGCCATGGCCGCCGCGATCAAGGGTTACAAGATGATCCTGATCATGCCGGACAACTCCAGCGCCGAGCGTAAGGCGGCCATGACCGCCTATGGCGCCGAGCTGATCCTGGTCAGCCAGGAACAAGGCATGGAAGGCGCCCGTGACCTCGCGCAGAAGATGGAAGCCGAAGGCCGCGGCAAGGTGCTGGATCAGTTCGCCAATGGCGACAATCCCGAGGCGCACTACACCACCACCGGCCCGGAAATCTGGCGCCAGACCCAGGGCTCCATCACCCATTTCGTCAGCTCCATGGGCACCACCGGCACCATCATGGGCGTGTCGCGCTACTTGAAAGAGCAGAACGACAACGTGCAGATCATCGGCCTGCAACCGATGGAAGGTTCGGCTATCCCGGGTATCCGCCGCTGGCCTCAGGAATACCTGCCGAAGATCTACCAGGCTGACCGCGTGGACCGGATCGTCGACATGGCCCAAAGCGAAGCCGAGGACGTGACCCGTCGCCTGGCCCGCGAAGAAGGCATTTTCTGTGGCGTGTCCTCCGGCGGTGCCGTGGCGGCAATGCTGCGCCTGTCCGAAGAAGTTGAAAACGCGGTGATCGTCGCGATCATCTGCGACCGTGGCGACCGTTACTTGTCGACCGGCATTTTCGACGCGCCCAACTGATGGCCAAACATGAAAGAGGCCTGCGCTTCCAGCCCACCGGCGGCAGCAAGGCCCCGCAAGTCCCGACCGGCAAAAAGCAGCGCCTGACCATTGAGCGCCTGGCCAATGACGGTCGCGGCATCGCGTTTTTCGAAGGTCGGACCTGGTTCGTCATCGGTGCGTTGGCCGGTGAAGAGATTGAAGCGCGCGTACTCGGTGCCCACGGCAAAGTGGTCGATGCACGCACCGAACGGGTATTCAAGGCCAGCGAATTGCGCCGCCCCGCACCGTGCGCCCATGCCGGCCGTTGCGGCGGTTGCAGCGTGCAGCATCTGCCTCATAACGAACAACTCGCCCTGAAACAGCGCATGCTCGCCGAGCAGTTGTCGAAGGTAGCGGGTGTCGAACCCGAAGAGTGGGCGGCGCCATTGAGCGGCCCCGAGTTCGCTTACCGGCGGCGCGCCCGCGTGGCGGTGCGCTGGGACATGAAGGCGAAAAAACTCGAAGTCGGTTTTCGTGCCGCCGGCAGCCAGGACATCGTCGGCATTGATGACTGCCCGGTGCTGGTACAGCCCTTGCAACCGATCATGGCCCGCTTGCCGCAGATGCTGCGGCGCTTGAGCAAACCCCAGGCACTCGGGCACGTGGAGTTGTTCAGCGGCTCGACGCTGGCGGTTTTGCTGCGACACATGGCGCCGTTGACCGACGCCGACCTGACGATCCTCAAGGAGTTCTGTGCGTTCCATGAAGCTCAGTTGTGGCTGCATGGCGACGGCGAACCGCAACCGGTCGAGGCCGATCAGTCGCTGGGCTATCGTCTTGAGCAGTGGGACCTGGAACTGGCCTACCGACCTGGGGATTTCATCCAGGTCAACGCTGGCGTCAACGAAGCGATGGTCGCCCAGGCGCTGGACTGGTTGAAGCCGACAGCGGATGAGCGCGTACTCGATCTATTCTGTGGCCTGGGCAACTTTGCCTTGCCGTTGGCCAAGGCCGCTCGCGAAGTGGTGGCGGTCGAAGGCGTGCAGGTGATGGTCGATAGGGCAGCGGCGAATGCGGCTAGCAACAATCTGCATAACGCGAAGTTTTTTCAGGCCGATTTATCCCAGCCTTTGACGGACGCCGAATGGGCCGCCGAAGGCTTTTGTGCGGTACTCTTGGACCCACCGCGTGACGGTGCTTTCGAGGTCGTGCGCAAGCTCAAGACCCTTGGCGCCGAACGGTTGGTGTATGTGTCATGCAACCCGGCAACTCTGGCGCGCGACACGGTCGAATTGATCAAGCAGGGCTACCGGTTAAAACGTGCCGGGATTCTCGATATGTTTCCTCAAACGGCACATGTCGAGGCCATGGCGTTATTTGAAGCGAGCTAGGATGCTCGTCTGGTCCGACTGGCCCGCTCGTGCAGCCACGCAACCAGCCCGACGTGGGCGCACGGGCAACGAAGGTCAGCGATTTGACGCATTGAATCTGCGTCGTAGGGAAGGTAAGCAAGATGGTACAGGTGAGAGCACACCAGCCGATCAACACCGACGGCAGTATCAATCTCGAGGCTTGGCTCGATCATGCGGTCAGTGTCGATCTGGCACTGGATCGCGAAGCCTTGAAGGAGGCCTGCGAGTACGCTCGTGAGGCTGAGCAGCAAGCCAATGCTGCACAGAATCTATGGTCGGAAGGGAACTCCACGTTCCGCACCGGCCTTGAGATCGCCGAGATTCTCGCCGACCTCAAGCTCGATCAGGATTCACTGGTCGCCGCGATCCTGTATCGAGGCGTGCGCGAAGGCCAGATCAAGTTGCCGGCGGTCAGCCAGCGCTTCGGTCCGGTGGTGGCCAAGCTCATCGACGGCGTGCAACGCATGGCCGCGATCAGCGACAGCCTGAGCCCGCGCAAATCCTTGGTGCTGGGCACCCAGGGCCAGGTGGAAAACCTGCGCAAGATGCTGGTGGCCATGGTCGACGACGTTCGCGTCGCCCTGATCAAGTTGGCCGAACGCACGTGCGCGATCCGTGCGGTGAAGACCGCCGACGACGAAAAACGCAACCGCGTCGCCCGTGAAGTCTTTGACATCTACGCGCCGCTGGCCCATCGCCTGGGTATCGGTCACATCAAGTGGGAACTGGAGGACTTGTCCTTCCGTTACCTCGAACCCGACCAATACAAGCAGATCGCCAAGTTGCTCCACGAGCGGCGACTGGATCGCGAGCGTTTTATCAGCGACGTGATGAGCCAGCTGAAAAACGAATTGCAGGCCACCGGCGTCGATGCCGACATCAGTGGCCGGGCCAAACACATCTATTCGATCTGGCGCAAAATGCAGCGCAAGGGTCTGGAGTTCAGCCAGATCTACGACGTGCGTGCCGTGCGCGTGCTGGTGCCGGAAATGCGCGATTGCTACACCGCGCTCGGTATCGTTCACACCTTGTGGCGACACATCCCGAAAGAGTTCGACGACTACATCGCCAACCCCAAGGAAAACGGCTACCGCTCGCTGCACACGGCTGTGATCGGTCCCGAGGGCAAGGTGCTGGAAGTACAGATCCGCACTCACTCGATGCACGAGGAAGCTGAACTCGGCGTGTGCGCGCATTGGCGCTACAAGGGCACCGACGTCAAGTCCGGCTCCAATCACTACGAAGAGAAAATCTCTTGGCTGCGTCAGGTCCTCGAGTGGCACGAGGAACTGGGCGATATCGGTGGCCTGGCGGAACAGCTGCGGGTCGATATCGAGCCGGACCGGGTGTACATCTTCACCCCGGACGGTCACGCCATCGACTTGCCGAAGGGCGCGACGCCGCTGGACTTCGCTTACCGCGTACACACCGAAATCGGTCACAACTGCCGTGGCGCCAAGATCAACGGGCGTATCGTACCGCTCAACTACAGCCTGCAAACCGGTGAACAGGTCGAGATCATCACCAGCAAGCACGGCACCCCAAGCCGCGACTGGCTGAACCCGAACCTGGGTTACGTCACCACGTCGCGGGCACGGGCGAAGATCGTTCACTGGTTCAAGTTGCAGGCTCGTGACCAGAACGTCGCGGCCGGTAAAACGCTGTTGGAGCGCGAACTCAATCGCCTCGGCCTGCCGGCGGTGGACTTCGAAAAACTGGCCGACAAGGCCAACATGAAAACCGCCGAAGACCTGTTCGCCGCCCTCGGTGCCGGCGATTTGCGCCTGGCGCAACTGGTCAACCTGGCGCAGCAACTGGTCGAGCCGGAGCGCGGCAACGAACAGCTGGAACTGATTCCGCGCAAAGCCACCGGCTACAAACCGGGCAAGCGCGGCGATATCCAGATCCAGGGCGTTGGCAACCTGATGACCCAGATGGCTGGCTGCTGCCAGCCGTTGCCGGGCGATGCCATCGTCGGTTACATCACCCAGGGCCGTGGCGTGAGCATTCACCGCCAGGACTGCGCCTCGGTGCTGCAACTGGGCGGGCGCGAGCCTGAGCGAATCATCCAGGTCAGCTGGGGCCCGGTGCCGGTGCTCACCTATCCGGTGGACATCGTCATCCGCGCCTACGACCGTTCCGGTTTACTGCGTGACGTCTCGCAAGTGCTGCTCAACGAACGGATCAACGTGCTGGCGGTCAACACCCGCTCGAACAAGGAGGACAACACCGCGCTGATGTCCCTGACCATCGAGATTCCGGGACTGGATGCATTGGGGCGGTTGCTGGGGCGGATTTCCCAGTTGCCGAACATTATCGAAACCCGGCGTAACCGGACGCCGTGAGGCGAGCGGGCTTTACCGTAGGAGCGAGCTTGCTCGCGAAAAACCTGAGGGCGACGCGTTCATTCAGACAATACGCGTCATCGTTAACGTCCATCGCGAGCAAGCTCGCTCCTACAGAGAGCAAGTAGAGACAGATTGATGCATTCACTTGAAGATTTACTGTACCTGATGAACCGCTTGCGCGACCCGCAGTACGGTTGCCCGTGGGACATCAAGCAAACCTGGGCCACCATCGTCCCGCATACCCTTGAGGAAGCTTATGAAGTCGCCGACGCCATCGAGCGCGGTGACTTCGATCACGTGCAGGGCGAACTGGGCGACCTGCTGTTCCAGGTGGTTTATTACAGCCAGTTGGCCCGGGAAGAGGGGCGCTTCGAATTCGCTGGCGTGGTTGACAGCATCACCCGCAAGTTGATTCGCCGACATCCGCACGTGTTCCCCACCGGTGATCTGTACGCACCGCTGGATGTTCCGCGCCTGAGTGAAGAGCAGGTCAAGCAGCGCTGGGAAGAGATCAAGGCCGAGGAGCGCGCGGAGAAATCCGCGGCCCCCGAACAGCTGTCATTGCTCGATGATGTTCCGGCTGCACTGCCGGCGCTATCCCGCTCGGCAAAATTGCAGAAGCGCGCAGGGCAGGTCGGTTTCGACTGGCCGGACGCCTTGCCGGTGCTCGATAAAGTCCGTGAAGAGCTTGATGAAGTGCTCGAAGCCATGTCGGAAAACGATTCCGAAGCCGTGGCCGACGAGATCGGCGATCTGCTGTTTTCCGTGGTCAATCTGGCGCGGCATCTCAAGGTTGATCCGGAAACCGCACTGCGTGGCGCCAACGGCAAGTTTGAACGACGCTTTCGTTTTATCGAACAGGCATTGCGCGACACCCGTCGTCCCATGGAAGATTGCACCCTCGAAGAATTGGACGCCTTGTGGGGCGAAGCCAAACGTCAGGAAAAAAATTTGCCCAGCTGCGGTTGAGCAGTGGCCTAAGTGAGTAATAAGCACCATGAGCATTTCCCTTCGCGACCAGTTGCTCAAAGCAGGGCTGGTCAACCAGAAGCAGGCCAAGCAGGTCAGCAAAGACAAGCAGAAACAACAACGCCTGGCCCACAAAGGCCAGGTCGAGCTGGATGACTCCCAGCAGCGCGCGGCACAGGAAGCCATGGCCGAGAAGGTCAAGCGCGATCAGGAGCTCAACCGCCAGCAGCAGGAAAAGGCTGAGGCCAAGGCCCGTGCCGCGCAGGTCAAGCAACTGATCGAAGTCTCGCGCCTGCCGAAACTGACGACCGAGGATTATTACAACTTCGTCGACGACAAGAAGGTCAAGCGTATCTCCGTCAACACCCTGATGCGCAACAAGCTCAGCAGCGGTTCGCTGGCCATCGTCCATCACGCAGGCGGTTACGAAGTGATTCCGCGCGAGGCGGCGCTGAAGATTCAGGAGCGCGATCCTCAACGCATCGTGCAGTTGAATGTGCAGACCGAGGAAGTGAGTGTCGAGGATGATCCGTACGCCGCCTATAAGATCCCTGATGATCTGATGTGGTAATCGAATCAATGTTCTAGCGGGCTTACATGTTTGCTAGTACTTTGCATGATTTATGAATTGAACCCGAATGATTGTATCGATACGATCTTTCGGGTTTTCTTTTGTCAAAAATAATATCTTTATAAGAGTGTTTTGTCTGAGGAAAACAAATGGAATGAACTTTAGTATATAGGGATGGAATAAATGCTTGTAAGTATCGCTTCGTTACGTCAACCAACTTTCAAGTCGCAGCTTTCACAGTCGCGACCGCTCGATCAATCCATTCTCGATTATTTGAACGATGAGTTGGTCGCTCGTGTTGAACGTTTAAGCCGAAAAATCAAGACCGCTGCAAAAGCGGCTCGCGAGGATCATGGCGCAACCGCTTGTGTTTTTTTTACCCTGCCTGAGTTCTTCTGGAACATTCCCTGGCGCGAGGTCCGCAGCGAAGAAGAACTCCATGAGTTGAACTCTGCCTATCTGGAGAAGGTGCCCGAGTGTATAGCCTTATTAATGACTGAGCTGCCAGTGGAGCGCTACGGCAAGATCGTATTGCTGGCGGGAAGCTGCGCGACACTCATCAAAGTTGGAGAAGGTGAGTCGGGTTATTATGATGTTATTAATTACTTGCTGGCGATCACCAATAAAGAATATGAAGTCGATATGCCATTGATGTCGATGTGGCCAAAGCGCCATGTATCAGGCATCGATTTCGGCAAGTACCTTGTTTCGGGTGGTGACTTTTGGTTGTTCAAACTTTCTGAGGAGATCGAAGTTAGGGTGAAGAAGCTCAGCAGCGTGCGGGCCGAACACAGTTATTTTGGTGGTTATGAAGGGAGGTTTATCAATAGCCTCGTTAGTGGCTGCCCTTTTGGAATCAACTTGTGCCTGGATTACTACAGTCTGAAAGAAGGCGAGCGCGACACTCAAGTTGAACTGACCGAGGCAAAAATCGATTTCCTGATCGCTTGCGGCATGAGTTTCGATTACGCCAAGCGTCACCCGTCATCGCTGCAGTTTTCGATCCGCAATGACGGAATGGGCGATGGGGAGGTCGAGGTGGTCAGGCTTCAAGCGGGCTGGATTGTTGATAGTGTCCCTTCGGTGCCGATCGAGGACGACCTTCATTTGACGTTGATCGAAGTTGTCTGATGTGGGTTGCAGCCTGCCCGACAGGAAAAGGGCAGGCTGCACGGTGATGGACTTCTGTGTTCAACCGGTTACGAGTTCACGTTTGCGCTCGAGCGTTTCCAGTTCGGCCTTGTAGTTTTGCGCATCGGTCTCGGAATGGAACATCCCGACCAGCAGGTCTTGTTGATGCACGTCCCAGATCCGGATACCGGCGGCTACACCCTCATGGGATTTATGTGAATCGTCGCGTTCAGTTACTTTTACAGTCATCTGCTAGCTCCAATCTCTGATATCTGCAGCAAGGCGTGTGCAGGCCTCTGTTATAGAGTTTGGTAGCTTGCTAAGTAAACTCTTCGATTTGGAAACAGACTTTTGCAAATTTGAATAAAGTCCTGGAGCCCACGGAGTACGCGACATTCGGTCGCAGGCTCGTGAGTTTCATGACAAACGTTTCATGTTCGGTGGGGGGAATAGCTAGCAAAAACACCACCTGTAGGAGCCGGCTTGCCGGCGATGGCGTCCTTGAAAATGCTATCGCCGGCAAGCCGACTCCTACAGATAGCGATTCTTTGCGCCATCTTTTTGAGGCAAAAAAAACGCCCCGAACCAGTCGGGGCGTTTTCATGTGCGGCTCAGCGAGGAAGAATTACTTGCCTTCCCAGCGCTTCAGCACCAGCGTGGCGTTGGTGCCACCGAAACCGAAGCTGTTGCTCATCACAGTGTTGATGGTGGCGTTCTCGCGGGTCTTGGTCAGCACCGGCAGATCGGCCACTTCAGGGTCCAGCTCGTCGATGTTGGCGGAGCCGGCAATGAAGTTGCCTTCCATCATCAGCATGCAGTAGATCGCTTCGTGAACGCCGGCGGCGCCCAGGGAGTGACCCGACAGGCTCTTGGTGGAGCTGATGGCCGGAGCCTTGTCGCCAAACACTTCACGCACACCTTTCATTTCCGCGACGTCGCCGACCGGAGTCGAAGTGCCGTGGGTGTTCAGGTAGTCGATCGGGGTGTCGACGGTGGACAACGCCTGCTGCATGCAGCGGATCGCGCCTTCGCCACTCGGGGCAACCATGTCGTAGCCGTCGGAAGTGGCGCCGTAGCCAACGATTTCCGCGTAGATCTTCGCACCACGGGCCAGAGCGTGTTCCAGCTCTTCAACCACGACCATGCCGCCACCGCCGGCGATGACGAAACCGTCACGGTCAGCGTCGTAGGCACGGGAGGCTTTTTCCGGGGTATCGTTGCGCTTGCTGGACAGGGCGCCCATGGCGTCGAACAGGAACGATTGGCTCCAGTGCTCTTCTTCACCGCCGCCAGCGAAGACGATGTCCTGCTTGCCCATCTGGATCTGTTCCATGGCGGTACCGATGCAGTGAGCACTGGTGGCGCAGGCAGAAGCGATGGAGTAGTTCAGGCCCTTGATCTTGAACGGAGTGGCCAGGCAAGCGGAAACGGTGCTGCTCATGGTCCGCGTTACACGGTATGGGCCGACGCGCTTGACGCCTTTCTCGCGCAGGATGTCCAGCGCTTCCATCTGGTTCAGGGTCGATGCGCCACCGGAACCGGCGATCAGGCCGGTACGCGGGTTGGACACTTGCTCTTCGGTCAGGCCGGAGTCGGTGATGGCGTCTTTCATGGCCAGGTAGGCATAAGCTGCCGCGTGGCCGACGAAGCGATAGATCTTGCGATCGATCAGTTCTTCAAGGTTGAGGTCGATGGAGCCGGAAACCTGGCTACGCAGACCCATTTCGGCATATTCCGGGTTGAACCGGATGCCAGGGCGGCTTGCACGCAGGTTAGCGGAGACGGTCTCTTTGTCATTGCCCAGGCAAGAAACAATGCCCAGACCAGTGATAACGACGCGGCGCATGCGGATAACCCTTAGAAGTTGTCAGTGGAGGTGAACACGCCGACCCGGAGGCCTTCGGCGGTGTAGATTTCGCGGCCGTCGACAGTGACCGAACCGTCGGCGATGGCCAGGTTCAGCTTGCCCTTGAGGACGCGCTTGATATGAATGTTATAGGTGACTTTCTTGGCGGTCGGCAGGACCTGGCCGAAGAATTTCACTTCGCCCGAACCCAGCGCACGGCCACGGCCCGGCAGGCCTTGCCAGCCCAGGAAGAAGCCGACCAGTTGCCACATGGCGTCGAGGCCCAGGCAGCCTGGCATCACCGGATCGCCTTCGAAGTGGCAGGCGAAGAACCACAGGTCCGGATTGATATCCAGCTCGGCGACCAATTCACCTTTGCCGTACTTGCCACCTTCTTCGCTGATCAGGGTGATGCGATCAACCATCAGCATGTTCGGGGCGGGCAGTTGCGCGTTACCAGGGCCGAACAGCTCACCGCGACTGCAGCGCAGCAGGTCTTCCCGGGTAAAGGCGTTTTGTTTGGTCATGCGAGCTCCTCAATAGTCCCATGCGGCAGGTGGGGCAAATCTTCCCGGCCGATCGAAGCGTTCATGCCTCGAACCGGCAGCCTACTCATAGACTATTGCGTTGTGGTGAAAGTCACAGCACCAAGGACATGAATGTACACTTGTGCACTGAAATTATTATTCAAGCCCCTTTTTGGGCCTGTCGAGGTGCCTAAGACTGCCGCACTTTCGCCTTTCACGCCAGTCACAGATGGTCGAAAGGCCTGTACTACTGCACCCATCGTTGCAGAATCTGCTGCAGATCAGTGCGTTTGAACGGCTTGGCCAGGTAATCGCTCATACCCGCCGATAGACAGGCTTCGCGGTCGCCCTGCAAGGCGTTGGCGGTCAGGGCGATGATTGGCAGGTCGCTGCAACCGGGCAGCATGCGGATTTGTCGGGTGGCTTCATAGCCATCGATGATCGGCAAGCGGCAATCCATCAGGATCGCTTCGAAAATCAGGCTCTCGGCGCTGCGTACCGCCTGCGCGCCATCGCCGGCGACACTGACCTTGAAGCCCAGACTGCGCAACATGGCTTCGATGACCGTCTGGTTGACCGGATTGTCTTCGACCAACAGCACATTGCGCCCTTCGCCGTCGCTGTTGCCGGTTGGCGCGCGCGTGGGCAACAGCGGCTGCGTCTGTTGGTGCAGCGCCAGGGGAATTTCCAGGGTGAACACCGAACCGCGGCCTTCCTCGCTCTGTGCGCGCAAGGTGCCACCCATGCGTTCGGCGAGGGTGCGAGCAATTGGCAGCCCCAACCCGGTGCCGCCGTAGCGCCTTGAAATGGAGCTGTCGGCCTGCTGGAAAGCGTTGAACATCAACTCCAGGCTTTGCGCCGGGATGCCGATGCCGCTGTCGCGCACGGTGCAGGTGAACCAAAGCAGTTCGTGGTCCAGCGACTGCCACTGCGCCTCGATAGTGACGCGGCCCTGCTCGGTGAACTTCAGTGCATTGCCGACCAGGTTGACCAGTATCTGCCGGATCCGCGTCGGGTCGCCCTTGACCTGCAAGCCGCGCAAGTCGTCGGGGATCCTCAGTTGCAGGTCGAGGCCGCGTTGGGCGGCGCTGTGCTGGAACGACTGGGCGCAACTGCCGATCAGGTCGGCGAGGTTGAACGCAATGTGTTCCAGTTCCAGCTCCGAACGTTCGATCCGCGAGAAGTCGAGAATATCGTTGATGACCTTGAGCAAGTGCTCGGTGGATTCCGAGGCCAGCGCCGCGTACTCCACCTGCTCCTCGGTCATGTCGGTGGTTTCCAGCAACTGCAGCATGCCCAGTACGCCATTCATCGGCGTGCGCAGTTCATGGCTCATCATGGCGAGGAAGTCGGATTTGGCGTTGTTGGCCTTTTCCGCTTCCTCGCGGGTCTGGATCAACTGTGCCATGGCCTGATGCTGTTCGCGGCTGGCCTGCTCGAGTCCGCTGGCGAGGTTGTTGATGTGTTGCGACAGCGCTCCCAGCTCGGTGTCATCGACAATGGGCAGCGGTGTTTTGTAGTCGCCGGCCTGGATCGCCTTGACGGCATTGCCGATATCACGGATCGGTTGCGACAGGCTGCCCGCCAGACGCCGGGCCAGGATGAAGGTAAACAGCAGGGCAAACAGTGCAAGAATGGCGGCCTTGAGCACGATTTCCTGTTGACGCCGGCTGAAGGCGTCGTTGGACAGCCCAACAATCACCCGGCCGATGTAGTCCTCGGTGGGGGCCGCGGTGGCGGTTTTGCTGCTCTGGAAAAAGTCATTGTGCAAAGCGATTCGCTGGAGCCGTATCGGTGCCTGGAACACTTCGAGCTGTTGTGCGCGATTGTGGTGTTCGTTCGGTTGTTCGACGTACACCAGAACCCGGCTGGCGCTGTCCTGGACTTCCACAAAGCTCACGTTGGGCGTGGCCAGCGTCGCCTTGAGCAAGGTTTCGAGCACTTCGCTGTTGCCTGATATCACTCCGTATTCGGTGGCAGGGGCCAGTTGGTTGGCGATCAACTGGCCGGTGTGAGTGATTTCCTGACGCAGATCCTGGATGCGCACGAACGTGAAGAAGCTGATCAGCAACAAGGTCAGCAGCAGGGCAGGGCCGAGGCTGATGAGTTGGGTGCGGGTGTTGATGTCCCAGCGACGGCGCAAGTTCATGGGCGGCGTTCTCCTTCAGCCAGCAATGTGGCGACAGACGCTTCGTTGATCTGTTCGATACCCAGGGAGCGCGCCACCTGCGGATTGCTCGCGACCTTGAATCGCTGGGGATAGTGCGCGCGTGGCCAGGTGGCTGGTGGCCGGTCGAGCAATTCGTCGAGGATTGCCAGCCAGTCGCTCTGGTCGCTGTAGGTGCTGGCCAGGCTCCCGGCCTTGACGAAGCTCGCGTTGGGGCCGATCAGTGCCATTTGCCGTGAGTAGCTGCTCAACAGCAGGTTCTTGGCGGTTTGCGGGTTGTACAGGTCGGCGTCGTCCAGGCCCAGCAACACGTCGCTGTTTTTCAGCAGGGCGTGTAACGGGCGACTGTCGTGAATGTTGTCCCAGCGCTGGGAGACCACCTCAAGTCCCAGGGGGAGGGCGGCCTGACGCAGCTCATTCAGCAGGAATTCACTGTGGTTGTCGTAGAGCACGCCGATGCGTTTGGCTTGTGGCAATAGAGTGCGGGTCAAGCGCAACTGGCGGTCCGGCGGTGGATCGCTCCATAGCAGGCAAAGACGCGCCGGCAGCGTGTCGTTCAAGCGTTGCCGGGCTTGCAGGCGGCTGATGCGCAGCACCAGTGTCGCCGGGCCCTGGGCGTCCTGCAGGCGCCAGTCGAGGCTGGGCAGGTCGAGGAGAATCAAGCGGGTATTTTCCGGCAGCCTTTGCGGTATCGGCAAACTGGCCAGTGCCTGGAATCGCACGTTGTCGTTTGCTCGCAACTCGCTCAGGGCCTGGGTAAAGGCCCGCACGCCCGGGCTGTCTTCGGCACCCGTGAGCAAAATCTCGGCGGCGTAACCCGACAGGCTGCCGAGCATGCCGCTGAACAATAGACAAAACACGGCCAGCAACCGGCCCAAGGGCGGCATTCTGCAGGCCGGACGATACGGCATCTTAAAGTTCCAGCTCCGCGCTGAAATACATTACGTGGCGCTGGTCATAGTTGTTGTCGAAGAAGGTGGTCGGCTGATTGTCCAGGCGTTGCTGGAGTACCCCGGCCAGTTCCAGGCTGGCCTTGCCCAAGGCGATACGTTTGGCGATGCGCGCATCGACCCGTTCGAAGCGGTAGCCGTTGAGGGCGTCATCACCATAGTAGAAAAGCGCACTGTTCCAGCCTTGGCCCCAATCCCGCAGCCATCCGGCGGAGCCGCTGTTGCGTGCAGTCTGCCTGGCATCCAGTGGGTTGCTGGCGTCGGCATCGACGTAGGCATAGGTCAATCGCAGGCGATCGAGGCTGCCGACATGCCAATCGAGCTGGGTTTCGGCGCCCGAAAAGCGCGCCTTGTTGCCGTTACTGGCGATGTACTGATTGTTGCGCAGCGGTTCGCTGATCATGCCGCTGATTTCGTCGTGGAACAGCTTCACGTCGAGCGCCAGTCCCGGGTCGGGGAAGTAGCCGTTGTAGCCCAGCTCCCGGGAGCGCATGTGCTCTTGATTGAGGTCGCCCGGGCCACGGGTCTTGACGAAGTAACGGGCGCTGGACTGGCCAAAGGCAGCGGGCCTTAGCTTGGTGACCTGATAACTCCAGTTGACGTTGTTCTCGAACATGTCCGGCGAACGGATGGCCTCGGAGTACACCGCACGCAAGCCGTGGCGCGGGTTGATCAGGTAGTTGACCGCCACGCGGGGTGTCAGCGAGCTGCCGGTCAACCGGGTGTCCTCGAACATGGCCCCGCCTTGCAGCAGCCAGTGTTCGCTGGCACGCCACTCGAACTGGCCGAACACCCGCCAGATCGTGTCATCCAGAGTGCCATTGAAGTAGGTCTCGGAATCCGCCCGGTCGTAACGATAGTTCATCCCGCTGACCAGCCGCAGGTTATCGGCAAGGCTCAGGGTGTCCTGCAGTTCGAGGTCGTAGCGCGACTCCCGGGTGCTCTGGTCGATGTCGCCGCACACGGTCTGGTTCGCGCCGTTGCGCCATTGGTCGAGTACCTGGTTGGCCAGCGCTTGCTCGGCGGTGGTGCCGGCCGGCGCGCCAGGGCCGATGAAACGCGTGATGTTGCGGGCCAGGCGTTCGGTGTAGTTCGGGTTCAACTGCCAGAGTTCGGTCAGTTGCGGGCTGAACGACACTTCTGCGTCGCAGGCGCGCCAGGTTTGCTGGCGATCCCAGTGTTGGGCCGAACCCTGGATATAAAGGCTGTGATCGGGATTGATGTCCAGGTTCCAGCGCAACGAGCCGGCGTAGTCCTTGGCGGTGACGTCGGAGTCGTCGCCCGCGCGGGTAGTCCCCGGGAACACCGGGCGGTAGGTATAGGGCCGCTGGTTGGTGCCGTCCTTGGCATTCAATTGCCAATCCAGGCTTTGCTGTTCGTCGAGGCTGTGGCTGGCGGCAAGGTTGAATCGATCGAGGCGGCGGCTGTCATGGTAATCAGCGCCGGTCCGATTGGTGTCGAAGCCGTCGTCTTGCTGGCCGGACAGGGACAGGCGCATGTCTCCATCCTCCCAGCCCACACCCTGGCTGGCATAAAAGTCGTTTATGCCGCGTTGTCCCCGGGTGACCTTGATGCGCGTGCCGTGACTGTCGGCCGGCCGCCGGGTAATGATGTTGACCACCGCCATCAGCGCGTTGGCGCCATAGCTGACGGTATTCGGCCCACGAAAGACCTCGATGCGCTCGATGTCTTCCATGGCCACCGGAATGTCGCTCCAGTCGACGGTGGCCAAGCCGGCGCGATACACCGAGCGCCCGTCGATCAGCACTTGCATGCGCCGCGCTTCAGTTGCATTGGTTCCGTGGTAGTTCACCGCCGCCTGATTGCCACTGATGTTGCCGACCATCATCCCCGGCACCAGGCGTAGCAGTTCGCTGATGTCGCGGGCGCCGCTGGCGTGGATCAGGGCGCTGTCGATCACGGTCATGCTTCCCGGAACGGCCGCCGGCGACTGCTTCAGGCGCGTGGCCGTGAGCACTTGCGGCAGCGGTTCGCTGTCCAGGAACAGGTCGTCGGCCAGCAATGGCGGGCTGAAAATCAGCGCCAGAACCAGAGGCGAACGCGGTGAAGGAGTACCCGGAGACACAACACATCCCTGTCAGTGATTGATGGCGCGCATGTTAACCGAGCCGAGTGACTTTTCCATTCACGATGTCCGCATTTTCCTCGGTTTTATTGGTCTTCTTCCTACGGCTTCCGGTATTTCATGTCGGGGCTGGCCGCCGATGGGCTGCCCCGTATAATGCCGACATCGCCACTGTATGGATTAACGGATTGCATATGACTGAACAGCGCCCGATTGCGGTCCTGGGAGGCGGAAGTTTTGGAACCGCCGTGGCTAATCTGCTGGCCGAGAATGGGCATCAGGTCCTTCAGTGGATGCGTGACCCGGAACAGGCCGAGGCCATTCGGGTCAATCGCGAGAACCCGCGTTACCTCAAAGGCATCAAGATTCTGCCTGGCGTCACACCGGTCACCGACCTGCAAGCCACCCTGGAGGCCTGTGACCTGTGTTTCGTCGCATTGCCTTCCAGCGCGCTGCGCTCGGTGCTGGTGCCGCACGCCGAACGCTTGACCGGCAAAATGCTGGTGAGCCTGACCAAGGGCATCGAAGCCAATACGTTCAAGCTGATGAGCGAGATCCTCGAAGAGATCGCGCCGCAAGCGCGCATCGGCGTCCTGTCCGGACCCAACCTGGCCCGTGAGATCGCCGAGCACGCACTGACCGCCACGGTGGTCGCCAGTGAAGACGAAGAACTGTGCCAGCAGGTTCAGGCCGCGCTGCACGGCCGTACCTTTCGTGTGTACGCCAGCGCCGACCGTTTTGGCGTGGAGTTGGGCGGGGCATTGAAAAACGTCTACGCGATCATCGCCGGCATGGCGGTGGCAATGGGCATGGGGGAAAACACCAAGAGCATGCTGATCACCCGGGCATTGGCGGAAATGACCCGCTTTGCGGTGAATCAGGGCGCCAACCCGATGACCTTCCTGGGGCTGGCAGGCGTGGGTGATCTGATCGTGACCTGCTCATCGCCCAAGAGCCGTAACTATCAGGTCGGGTTTGCCCTCGGCCAGGGCTTGAGCCTGGACGAGGCCGTCACGCGCCTGGGCGAAGTCGCCGAAGGGGTCAATACCCTTAAAGTGCTCAAGGCCAAGGCCCAGGAGGTTGGCGTTTACATGCCACTGGTCGCCGGGCTGCACGCGATCCTGTTCGAAGGCCGCACGCTGGAGCAGGTCATCGGTCTGTTGATGCGTGGCGAGCCGAAAACCGACGTCGACTTTATTTCCACCAGTGGTTTCAACTAATCACGCTTGCCAGAAAAGCAGGGAGTTGCGCATGAACGATCCAAAAGTAGAAGCCAAATACGAGTCCATCCTGCTGCGCGTGTTGTGGATGATCGTCTTCGTGTTGGTGTGGCAAGTGGCGCAGTTCATCCTCGGCGCCGTCGTGCTGGTGCAGTTGATCTATCGTTTGTTCTATGGCGCCCCAAGCGCCAGCCTGATGAATTTCGGCGACAGCCTGAGCCAGTTTCTGGCGCAGATCGGTCGTTTCGGCAGCTTTCACAGCGACCAGAAGCCTTGGCCGTTCGCCGACTGGCCGACGCCGCGTACGCCGGAAGGCGAAGCGCCGCATGTCGTGGCGCCGGCACCGCATCCGGCCCGAGATGAGGAACCCAAGCTATGAAACTCTGGGTATTGCGTCATGGTGAAGCCGAGCCCTACGGCTCACGACCCGATTCCGAGCGGGCACTGACCGACCACGGCCGCAAGGAAGTGTTGAGCAGCGCGGCGCGGTTGATGGGCCAGCCGCTGACGGCGATCTATGCCAGCCCCTATCTGCGTGCGCAACAAACGGCGCAACTGGTGCGCGAGGCATTGGGTTTCGAGCCCGAGATCCGCACCGTGGATTGGCTTACCCCGGAAACCGACCCGGACAAGGTGGCCGAGCAACTTGTGTCGGTGAGTAATGTCCTTCTGGTCAGCCACAACCCGCTGGTGGGGCATTTGTTGAGTTACCTGCAACATGGCGCCGGGCATCCGCCGGAAAAAGTCAGCACCGCCGGATTGGCCGAACTCAAGGGCGATGAATTGCTGATCGGGTCGATGAAGCTCGACAGCATCAAGCACCCTTGACCACATTGCTTGGCTTGAAGTTGGCACCGAACAATGTGTGAGCGAGCTTGCTCGCGATAGCGTTAGGCAGTTAGCAAATTTGTTGAAGGTGAGTCAGTCATCGCGAGCAAGCTCGCTCTCACAGATGTAGCAAAATTTTGAATGAAATAGTCAACCAAGCACTTGCTTGGTTGACTACGCTTGCTCCAGACCAAAATCACAGGAGCGAGTCGCATGTCTGCTGCTTTTCGTTTGCCACTGGACGTTTTCTACGAGCGTGAGGCCCGCCATCCCCGCCAGCGCTTTCTGGTCCAGCCTGTCGGAGGCGGCCAGGTCGAGACCTTGACCTGGGCGGATGTCGGTCATCAGGCCCGTTGCGCGGCCCATTGGTTGCGAGCGCGGGAACTGCCGCAGGGCAGCCATATCGCGCTGATCTCGAAGAACTGTGCGCACTGGATCATCGCCGATCTTGCGATCTGGATGGCCGGGCATGTATCGGTGCCGTTGTACCCCAACCTCACCGCCGAGTCGGTTTCCCAGGTGCTTGAACACTCGGAAGCGACGCTGGCGTTCATCGGCAAGCTCGACGACTGGCCAGGCATGTCCCGTGGCGTCAGCCCCAACCTGCCGACTGTCAGCCTGCCCCTGCATCCGCCAGGTACGTTCGATTTCAGTTGGGCTGACCTGCAACGCAGTTCGCCGATCCAGGACGATCCCAAACCTGCCGCCGATCAACTGGCGACCATCATTTACACTTCCGGCACCACCGGCATGCCCAAAGGCGTAATGCACAGTTTCGGCAACCTGGGGTTTGCCACTACGCGTGGCACTGCGTTGTTCGGCCTCAACGAGTCGGACCGACTGCTGTCCTATTTGCCGCTGTGCCACGTTGCCGAACGGATGTTCGTCGAGCTGGCATCGATTTACACCGGCCAAACGGTGTTTTTCGCCGAGAGTCTCGACACGTTCCTGACGGATTTGCAGCGTGCGCGCCCGACCGCGCTATTTGGCGTTCCACGCATCTGGACCAAATTCCAGATGGGCGTGTACAGCAAGATCCCGGCAAAACGCCTCGACTTCCTGCTTGGCCTGCCGATCATTGGCAAACGGGTCGGGCATAAAGTCCTCGCCGGCTTGGGGCTGGATGAATTGCGCATAGCGCTGTCCGGCGCTGCACCGGTGCCGCAGACCTTGTTGCTGTGGTACCGAAAACTGGGCCTGGACGTGCTAGAGGTCTACGGCATGACTGAGAGCTGCGGCTATTCCCACATCTGTATGCCGGGCCAGCAAAAACCGGGCTGGATCGGTAAGCCGTGCCCGGAGGTCGAAGTGCGGATTGCCGAGACAGGGGAGGTCATGGTGCGCAGTGGCGCGACCATGCTCGGTTATTTCAAGGAGCCGGAAAAAACCGCCGACACCATTACCGAGGACGGCTTCCTGCGCACTGGCGACAAGGGCGAGGAGGACGCCGAAGGCAATCTGCGCCTGACCGGACGCCTGAAGGAAATCTTCAAGACCAGTAAAGGCAAATACGTGGCGCCGGCGCCGATCGAAAATCGTCTGGCTGTGCATTCGCGCATCGAACAGGTCTGCGTGGTGGGCGATGGCTTGAGTGCACCGCTGGGGTTGTGCGTGCTGTCGGCGGTCGGCCAGCAGGATGCCAGCGGGACCGCGCGGGCCGGTTTGCATTCGAGCCTGGAAAAACTGCTGGAGGAGGTCAACGGCGCCCTCGACAAGCATGAACGACTGCGGCGCCTGGTGGTGGTCAACGACAGTTGGGCCGTGGAAAACGGCTTTCTCACCCCGACCCTGAAGATCAAGCGCAACGTGATCGAAGCGGCTTACGGTGAGCGCTTTGAAGAATGGAGCGAGCGCAGCGAAGCGGTGCTGTGGCAGGATTGATCCACGAACAAAACCAACAAGGAAACACTGCGATGAGCTTGTGGCGCACCACTCCAAACATCGAGCAGTTGAATGCAATCCAGAAAAACACCATCGGCGAAGTGCTGGACATCCGTTTCGAAGCCTTCGACGAAGAATCCCTGACCGCCAGCATGGTCATCGACCACCGTACCCATCAGCCTTATGGCTTGCTGCATGGTGGTGCCTCGGTGGTGCTGGCCGAATCGGTCGGTTCCATGGCCAGCTACCTGTGCATCGATGCCAGCAAATTCTATTGCGTGGGCCTGGAAATCAACGCCAACCATTTGCGCGGCCTGCGCAGTGGGCGGGTGACGGCGGTGGCCAAGCCGATCCACATCGGCCGTACGACCCATGTCTGGGACATTCGGTTGACCAGCGATGAGGGCAAGGCCAGTTGCGTGTCGCGGTTGACCATGGCGGTGGTGCCGTTGGGAGAAAAACCGCCAGCGCGTTAAACAGGGGGGGAGTCGCAACCTAAAGATGCTCTTGTGGCGAGTGAGCTTGCTCCCGCTGGGCTGTGCAGTAGCCTCAATAGCTTTTACGACTGCTGCGCAGTCGGGCGCGAGCAAGCTCGCTTGCCACACAAGCTTGTTCAACGGTGACTTTGGCACATAGCTTTGACCGGACTGTCACTATTCCTGTCAGTTACGGTCATTGCTGCAGGACGCGCTCTTGCGGACAATCAACACCTGTTCTCGCTTATGGATTTGCAGGTATGTCGCAACAGATCTTTTTCGCCCACGCCAATGGTTTTCCTTCGGGGACCTACGGCAAGTTGTTTGCGGCGCTGGCACCCGAGTTTCAGGTGACGCATCTGGAGCAGCACGCCCACGACCCGCGTTTCCCGGCGGACGACAACTGGTACAACCTGGTGGATGAGCTGATCCATCACCTGCAACAACAGGCCGAGCCCGTGTGGGGCGTCGGTCACTCCTTCGGTGGCGTGTTGCACCTGCATGCGGCCTTGCGCTGCCCCGAGTTGTATCGCGGGGTGGTGATGCTCGACTCGCCAGTGCTGACCCGAACCGATCGATGGGTCATCCGCGCGGCCAAACGCTTCGGTTTCATCGACCGCTTGACCCCGGCCGGGCGTACCTTGGGCCGCCGTGAAGAGTTCACCGACCTGGACAGCGCGCGGAAATATTTCGCCGGTAAAACCCTGTTCCGCGGCTTCGACCCGGAGTGCTTCGATGCCTACCTGCAACATGGCTTGCACCAGGTCGACGACAAGCTGCGCCTGCGGTTCGACCCGGCCACGGAGATCAGCATCTATCGCGGCGTGCCGCACACCAGCCCGGGCAGCACCCGGCAGTTGCAGGTGCCGCTGGCGGTGGTTCGCGGGCACAGCAGCCGCGTGGTGATGCGCCATCACGCCAGTTCGGTCGACCGCCTGCCGTTGGGTGAGTCCTTGACCATGCCCGGCGGCCACATGTTTCCGCTCGAGCGTCCCCTGGATACCGCTGAAATGCTCAAAGGCCTGTTCCATCGCTGGGACGGCCGTCGACAACAGGATTGCGCATGAGCCACGTCGTCGAAGAGGTCCGCCTGAGCCTGCCGCACATTGAGCTGGCGGCGCACCTGTTCGGTCCTGAAGATGGTTTGCCGGTCATTGCCCTGCATGGCTGGCTGGACAACGCCAACAGCTTTGCCCGCCTGGCACCCAAACTCAAAGGCCTGCGCATCATCGCGCTGGACATGGCCGGTCACGGTCATTCCGGGCATCGCCCGCCAGGCGCCGGCTACGCCATGTGGGACTATGCCCACGATGTGTTGCAGGTTGCCGAACAGCTAGGGCTGAGGAAGTTTGCGCTGATGGGGCATTCAATGGGCGCCATTGCTTCGCTGATCATCGCCGGGTCGATGCCCGAGCGGGTCACCCACCTGGCGTTGATCGACGGCATCATTCCTCCTACAGACAAAGGTGAAAACGCTGCCGAGCGCATGGGCATGGCCTTGCAGGCGCAACTGGATCTGCGGGAAAAGCGCAAACCGGTCTACGACACTCTCGACCGAGCCATCGAAGCGCGCATGAAGGGCCTGGTGGCGGTCAGTCGCGAGGCCGCTGAACTGCTGGCGCAGCGTGGTCTGATGCCGGTGCCGGGCGGTTATACCTGGCGCACCGACAATCGCCTCACGCTGCCATCGCCGTTGCGTCTTACGACTGAACAGGCCATGGCCTTCGTCCAGCGGGTCAAATGTCCTGCAACACTGGTGGTTGCCGCCGACGGCATGCTCGCCAAACACCCGGAGTTGCTGGAGCGTCTACCCTTTAGCCGGGAACAGCTGCCAGGCGGCCACCATTTGCACCTCAATGACGAGTCCGGTGCCGATCTTGTCGCAGACTGTTTCAATCGGTTTTTCGCCATTCCTTGACTTGCGCCGGGCAACTGTCGAGGCTTGGCGGGTTGAAAAGGGAGACAACCATGATAGATCTCTACACCGCTGCGACCCCGAATGGCCACAAGGTCTCTATCGTGCTCGAGGAACTCGGCCTGCCCTACACGGTGCATGCCTTGAGTTTCGACAAAAAGGAGCAGAAGTCCGCGGACTTCCTCAAGATCAACCCCAATGGCCGGATTCCGGCGATTGTCGACCGCGCCAACGGCGATTTCGCCGTGTTCGAATCCGGTGCCATTCTAATTTACCTCGCTGAACAGGCCGGCAAATTGTTGCCACGCGACCCCAAGGGGCGTTCGGTGGTACTGCAGTGGCTGATGTTCCAGATGGGAGGTATCGGCCCGATGCAGGGCCAGGCCAACGTATTCTTCCGCTACTTTCCGGAAAAACTCCAGGGCGCCATCGACCGCTATCAGCATGAAACCCGTCGCCTCTACGAAGTGCTCGACACGCGTTTGCAAAGCGTGGAATTTCTCGCCGGCGAGTACAGCATTGCTGATATCGCCACCTTTCCGTGGGTGCGTGGTTACGAGTGGTCGGGTGTCTCGGTGGAGGGTTTGACGGCGTTGCAACGCTGGATGGCCACCCTGGAGGCTCGGCCGGCGGTGCAGCGTGGTCTGCAGGTACCGCAACGTGCCGATGAAGCCAGCGTCATCAAGGGCGCCCAGGCCATGCTGATCCGATGAATCTATCCATGCGTTCACTCAGTTTGCTGGTGCTGTGCAGTTTCAGCCCCTTGTTGTTCGCCGCCGATGTTCCGGGCAGTCAGGACCTCTCGATAGTGCCGCGTATGGTCGACGCCCAGATTGTCGACTATCGCCCTGCCGCCGAGCTGGAACGGATCTACCCCTTGGGCTCGATCCGCAAGATCAGTGGCCAGTTGCGTTTCGACGGTCAGGTCAGTGCCCGCGGCAACGTCACGTCGGTGACCTACGAGTTGCCACCGGAGCATTCATCCATCGAGGCGTTCACCGCTGCCCGCGAGGCTTTGCAACAGCAGGACGCCGGGCTGCTCTTCTGGTGCCAGGCGCGCGATTGCGGTGAAAGCAGCCTCTGGGCCAATGAAGTCTTCGGCAACGCCAAGCTGTACGGTGCCGACGATCAACAAGCCTACTTGTTGCTTCGACTTGCGGCGCCACGGGATAACACGCTCGTCGCGCTGTACAGCATCACCCGCGGCAATCGCAAAGCCTACCTGCATGTCGAGCAGTTCGAGGCCTCGGCACCGCTGGGCGAGTTGTTGCCCACCTCCGCGACCTTGCTGCGTGAACTCAAGAGCACCGGCGAGCTCGATTTTTCCAAGCTCAACAGTGCGCCTGACGAGACCTGGCTACGCCTGATTTCTCGAGGATTGAATCTGGACACCACCTTGCGGGTCAGTATTTCCGGAGCGAACGCCGAAGCCTGGCGTCAGGCCCTGATTGGTCAAGGCGTACGCGCCGCGCGGATGGAAACCGGCAGTGTCGAGGGCTCTGGCCTGCACATCGAGCTATTGCGGTAGGCTGTAGCGGGCGAACGTCTACGCTGCGTTCGCCTACTCTTTTGCTGACTGACTTTTTCGAGACTTTTGATGATCAATAACGATCGCCTGTTGGTGCAGATCCTGCTCGTGGTGCTGTTTGGCGCGAGCTTCTGGGTGATGGCGCCGTTCTGGTCGGCGATGTTCTGGGGCGCGGTCCTGGCATTTGCCAGTTGGCCACTGATGCGCTTGCTGACCCGTTCCCTCAATGGCCGCGAGTCTCTGGCGGCGGCATTGCTGACGCTGGGCTGGATGGTGCTGGTAGCGGCGCCGCTGGTGTGGCTGGGTTTCAACCTCGCCGACCATATTCGCGATGCCACGGCATTCATCAAGGATGCGCAGGTCGAGGGGCTGCCCGAAGCACCGGTGTGGTTGGGCTCGATTCCCTTGGTGGGCGAGCGGCTGGTCGGGATCTGGAACAGCATCGATGAGCAGGGCGCGGCGATGATGGTGTCGCTCAAGCCTTATCTGGGGCAGGTGGGTAACTGGTTGCTGGCGCGCAGCGCGCAGATCGGCGGCGGAATTCTCGAGCTGACCCTGAGCATCGTCTTCGTGTTCTTTTTCTATCGTGACGGGCCGCGTCTGGCGGCGTTTGTCCACACTTTGCTGGAACGGCTGATCGGTCAGCGGGCCGGCTACTACATTGAACTGGTGGCGGGCACGGTACAGCGGGTGGTGAACGGTGTGATCGGCACCGCGGCGGCCCAGGCGATCCTGGCGTTGATCGGGTTCCTGATTGCCGGCGTGCCGGGAGCATTGGTGCTCGGTATCGTGACGTTCATGCTCAGCCTGATCCCGATGGGCCCGCCGCTGGTATGGATTCCAGCGACCGCGTGGCTGGCCTGGAAAGGCGAGTACGGGATGGCCATATTCCTCGGGATCTGGGGCACATTCGTCATCAGCGGTGTCGACAACGTGCTCAAGCCTTACCTGATCAGTCGTGGCGGTAACCTGCCGCTGGTCATCGTGCTGCTTGGGGTGTTTGGCGGCTTGATTGCCTTTGGCTTTATCGGCCTGTTCATTGGCCCGACATTGCTGGCGGTGGCCTACAGCCTGTTGATCGACTGGAGCAAGACTCAGGCACGGGTCGAAGATCGCCGTCCTTGAAAACCTCGCCATATCCATTTTAGGAGCCGGCTTGCCGGCGATAGGCCCTTGAATATGCGGGGAGCTTCAAGACCGCCATCGCCAGCAAGCCGGCTCCTACAATCTGACTCGCGAGCTTTTTGACTCAGGTCGCCACGTTCAGGTGCTTGCCCACGCTCGCCACGTTATCGAGCGAATACTGCTTGGTCAGGTTGGCGATCATTTTCTGCAATGCATCGTTGACGCTCGCCCGATCAGTGGTGCTCTCGGTGTTCTTCTCGCGACCGGCCTGCAAGGCCGCCTTGAGTTCATCACTGCTCACGCCTGCGCTGCTGTCGCTGTCCAGCGCCTTGAGCAGCGCGGCACTGGTGTCGGTGCTGGTCGACGAATTGCCGCTGCTGGCCTGCAACGCACTGCTCAGCTCGGTGGCGCTGACGCTGCCGTCACTGTCAGCATCGAGTTGGCCGAACAATTGGTCACTGGATAGCTGTTGTGATGGTGGCGGCGGGGGAGACATCGCGGCCATTTCTTCGCCGCTCAGGTTGCCACTGCCATCGCTGTCGAGGTCGGCGAAATTCTTGCTCAGGCTGACCAACAAACCGTCGTCGGATTTCTGCGACAGGGCACTCTTGAGTTCGTCCTGATCGACCGAACCGTCGCTGTTGCTGTCGAGTTTGGCCAGCAGGTCCTTCTGGAACTGCTGGCTGCGTGCGCTATTGGCTGTGGTGCTGCTGATGCTGGTGCTGGTGAAATTCGAGTAATTGCTGCTGATGCTACCGATCATCGTGCTCACTCCCTGGAAAGATAAACCGGTGGTGTACCGGCTTATGCAGACTCAAGGGGCGAGTTGTCGCGGGTATGTGGAGTTTGTACCGAGTGGTACACATGGTAATCAGCCTCACTGATACCCCTGTGGGAGCGAGCAAGCTCGCTCCCACAAAGTGGCGGATGTGTCTTTCAGGCACGGGGCAGGCAGATCACGGCCGTCAGGCCACCACCCGGGGTTTCTTCCAGTGTCAGCTGCCCGCCCATTCGTTGCGCGGCTTCTCGGGCAATGGTCATGCCCAGGCCAACGCCTCCGGAGTTGCGATTGCGCGAGCCCTCAAGGCGAAAGAAGGGTTCGAACACGGCTTCTCGTTGTTCGGCGGCGATACCCGGGCCATGGTCGATGACCCGAATCACCAACTGTTCGCGATGATCCTCCAGGGTTATCAGTGCTTGCCCGGCATAGCGCAGGGCATTGTCCATCAGATTGTTGATGCAGGAACGCAATGCCATCGGTTGCACTTGCAGGGGGGCACAGTGACCACTGGCCTGGACGTTCGCGCCCTGATCCTGGGCATTTTCGCTCAGGGACTCCACCAATGCCTGCACGTCCATCCACTGCGGGGCTTCGCTGGTACGCTGTTCGTGCAGGTAGGTGAGGGTGGCATCGAGCATGGTGATCATGTCGTCGAGGTCTTGGCGCATCTGGCCTTGCAACTTGTCGTCGTCGATCTTCTCCAGCCGCAGCTTGAGCCGCGACAGCGGTGTGCGCAGGTCGTGGGACACAGCGCCAAGCATGCGCGAGCGCTGCTTGACCTGTTCCAGGATGCGGCGTTGCATTTTGTTGAACGTGTGCGCCGCTTGCCGCGCTTCCCTTGGCCCCGATTCTTCCAGCGGCGGGCTGTCGAGGTCTTCGCTCAAGCGCTCGGCTGCATCACTCAGGCGCTGGATCGGTCGGCTCAGCAGTTTGGCGCCGTACCAGGCGGCAATGATCAGCGAGACCAATTGAAACGTCAGGGGCACCAAGGGGCCGCCGAACCACGGCCGTGGCGGCCGCTGTTCGACGCGCGGGTCCAGTGGCGGACGTAGCCCGTCCAGACCTTCGGAAAACTCCGGAGGCGGCGGTGGCGGTGGCGGGCCGTAATGGTGAAACCAGGCAAAGGCCAGCAGGTGCGCGAGGATAATCGCCAGCAGCAGCACGCCAAACAGGCGACCGAACAGCGTATCGAAGCGCCCGCGCATCAGCCGATGTCTCTGGCATCGAACAGGTAACCCTCGCCGCGAACGGTCTTGATCAACTGCGGAGCCTTGGGATCGTCACCAAGTTTCTGGCGCAGGCGCGATACCAACAAGTCGATACTGCGATCAAAGGCTTCGATCGAGCGACCGCGTGCGGCGTCCAGCAGTTGTTCCCGGCTGAGCACACGGCGCGGACGCTCGATAAACACCCAGAGCAGACGGAATTCGGCGTTGGACAGCGGAACCACCAGGCCATCATCGGCAATCAGCTGTCGCAGCACGCTGTTCAGGCGCCAATTGTCGAAGCGGATGTTCGCCCGCTGTTCGCTGCGGTCATCGCGTACCCGACGCAGGATGGTCTGGATCCGCGCCACCAGCTCGCGGGGTTCGAAAGGCTTGGCCATGTAGTCGTCGGCGCCGAGTTCGAGGCCGATGATCCGGTCGGTGGGCTCGCAGCGGGCGGTGAGCATCAGGATCGGGATGTCCGACTCGGCGCGCAACCAGCGGCACAGCGACAGACCGTCTTCACCGGGCAACATCAGGTCGAGCACCACCACGTCGAAGTGTTCCGCCTGCATCGCCTGGCGCATCGCGGCGCCATCGGTGACGCCACTGGCGTGGATGTTGAACCGGGCCAGGTAGTCGATCATCAATTCTCGGATCGGGACGTCATCGTCGACGATCAGGGCGCGAATGCTCCAGCGTTTGTCGTCACCGGGCGTTTTTTGGTCGTCGTTCACGGGTGTTTGGGTGTTGTGCATGCGTGCATTCATCTGCCAGATAGGCTGCCAACCACAAAGATAGGCTGCGAGGTTGTGGTTCCAGCATAGGCGTCCGGCCCGGAGGCGGGAAGTGCTGCTGTAAGGACCTGTTGCGGTTGCCGAGGGTAGCGGGGCTGGGTGTTGCGGGCGTGTCGTGTGTGTGTCGAACTCGACACAATCGCTTCAAGGGCTAGTCTTGCCGGAGCCGACTCGACGATTTACCGATCATCGGGTCCCGCAGCGCCGCTGGTTCCGCTACAATGCGCGCCGATTTCGACTTGCCTGAGAGCCCACTCATGTCCGCCTGCCAGACTCCTATCATCGTCGCCCTGGATTTCCCTACCCGTGACGCCGCACTGAAGCTGGCCGATCAGTTGGACCCGAAACTGTGCCGGGTCAAAGTCGGTAAGGAGCTGTTCACCAGCTGCGCCTCGGAAATCGTCGGCACCCTGCGCGACAAGGGTTTCGAAGTGTTCCTGGACCTCAAGTTCCACGACATCCCGAACACCACTGCGATGGCCGTCAAGGCGGCAGCGGAAATGGGCGTGTGGATGGTCAACGTGCATTGCTCCGGTGGCCTGCGCATGATGGCCGCGTGCCGTGAAGTGCTGGATCAGCGCAGCGGTCCGAAACCACTGCTGATCGGCGTGACCGTGTTGACCAGCATGGAGCGTGAAGATCTGGCGGGTATCGGTCTGGACATCGAGCCCCAGGAGCAGGTGCTGCGTCTGGCCGCTCTGGCGGAAAAAGCCGGGATGGATGGTCTGGTGTGCTCGGCCCTGGAAGCCCAGGCGCTGAAATCGGCGCATCCGTCGCTGCAACTGGTGACCCCGGGGATTCGTCCGGCGGGCAGCGCACAGGACGATCAGCGCCGCATTCTGACACCGCGTCAGGCGCTGGATGCCGGTTCCGACTACCTGGTGATCGGCCGCCCGATCAGCCAGGCAGCCGATCCGGCCAAGGCGCTGGCTTCGGTCGTGGCTGAGTTGGCCTAAACACTAAACCTGTAGGAGCCGGCTTGCCGGCGATTGCATCACCACGGCTTACCTGAGTAACCGCGGTGCCTGCATTGCTGGCAAGCCAGCTCCTACAAGGACTGCGTCAAACCTTCAACACCAACTTCCCGAAATTCTCACCGCTGAACAATTTCATCAGCGTCTCCGGGAAGGTCTCCAGTCCTTCGACGATGTCTTCCTTGCTCTTGAGTTGCCCCTTGGCCATCCAGCCGGCCATTTCCTGGGCGGCGCTGGCGTACTGGGCGGCATAGTCCATCACCACAAAACCTTCCATGCGCGCGCGGTTGACCAGTAGCGACAGGTAGTTGGCCGGCCCCTTGACCGCTTCCTTGTTGTTGTACTGGCTGATGGCGCCGCAAATCACCACCCGCGCCTTCATGTTCAGACGGCTCAACACCGCGTCGAGAATGTCGCCGCCGACGTTATCGAAGTATACGTCGACGCCTTTCGGGCACTCGCGCTTGAGACCGGCGAGGACATCTTCGCTCTTGTAGTCGATAGCACCGTCGAAACCCAGTTCATCGATCAGGAACTTGCACTTGTCCGCACCGCCGGCGATGCCCACGACACGGCACCCTTTGATCTTGGCGATCTGCCCGGCGATGCTGCCCACAGCCCCTGCCGCGCCCGACAGCACCACGGTATCACCGGCCTTCGGAGCGCCAACGTCAAGCAGGGCGAAGTACGCCGTCATCCCGGTCATGCCCAGCGCCGACAAGTAACGTGGCAAAGGGGCCAGTTTCGGATCGACTTTATAGAAACCTCGCGGCTCGCCGAGGAAAAAATCCTGCACGCCCAGGGCGCCGTTGACGTAATCCCCGACCGCAAACCCCGGGTTGTTCGACGCAATGACTTTGCCCACACCCAAGGCGCGCATGACTTCGCCGAGTCCGACCGGCGGGATGTAGGACTTGCCCTCATTCATCCAGCCACGCATGGCCGGGTCCAGGGACAGGTATTGGTTTTCGACCAGGATCTGACCCGCCGCCGGCTCGCCGACCGGTACTTCCTGATAGGTGAATGTCTCGCGGGTCGCCGCGCCCACCGGGCGTTTGGCGAGCAGGAATTGGCGATTGGTCTGGGAGGTCATGGCAGGCACTCAAGATGAATGAAGCTTTGTTGATAGCCGGTCAGCGACGATGCCGCAAGCTCGGCTGATGCGGCGAATGCACGTTGATCCAGTGCAGTGATAGTTGGTACGGCGGTTCCATCACTACAACTCATGGGGGCTCAACCGGAGTCTTGATAGTGCTGCCGTGTTCAAGACCTCCATGGCTAGACTGGCCCTACGCGATTCCCCGCTTTCTTCTCTTCGAGGACATAACAATGAGCATGACGTTTTCCGGCCAGGTGGTCGTGGTGACAGGCGGGGCGGCCGGTATTGGTCGCGCGACCGCCCAGGCATTTGCCGCCGAGGGCCTGAAGGTAGTAGTGGCCGATATGGACATGGCGGGCGGCGAGGGCACCGTGGCGTTGATTCGTACGACCGGTGGCGAAGCGACCTTCGTGCGCTGCAACGTTACCCTGGAAAGCGATGTAAAAAATCTGATGGATGAGGTGATCAAAACCTACGGTCGCTTTGACTATGCCTTCAACAACGCCGGTATCGAAATCGAGAAAGGCAAGCTGGCGGAAGGTACGCTCGACGAATTCGACGCGATCATGGGCGTCAACGTCAAAGGTGTCTGGCTGTGCATGAAATACCAGTTGCCGCTGCTGCTGGCGCAAGGGGGCGGCGCGATCGTCAATACGGCATCGGTGGCCGGCCTTGGGGCGGCGCCGAAAATGAGCATCTATGCAGCCTCCAAACATGCGGTGATCGGCCTGACCAAGTCGGCGGCCATTGAGTACGCGAAGAAAAAAATCCGGGTCAACGCCGTGTGCCCGGCGGTGATCGACACCGATATGTTCCGTCGCGCTTATGAGGCCGATCCGAAAAAAGGCGAGTTTGCCAACGCCATGCATCCGGTCGGTCGCATCGGCAAGGTCGAAGAGATCGCCAGTGCGGTGCTGTATCTGTGCAGCGATGGCGCGGCGTTCACCACGGGGCACTCATTGGCCGTGGACGGCGGTGTCACCGCGTTTTAAAACGACGCACCGCCGCTCCCACAGTTTTTTTGGTTCCGTTAACGGACCGGGCAAAGTGTTTCAATTGATTAGAACAAAGGGTTTTGGCGGCGTTGTCGCACATGCCTGCGAACGCTCCTGTGATTAACTGCTTCTCGCAAAATCAACAGGAGTTTGCTTGCTCATGGAGTTGAGAATCGATCGACAGGCGCTTGTGCCCGTCGTACAGCAAATTGTTGACGCGCTGACCTGCTGGCTTCAATCCAGCGGGGTATCGCCCGGTACACGCCTGCCTTCGGTGCGACAGATTGCGCGGATCAATTTGCTCAGTCAGTTAAGCGTCGTTCAGGCCTGCGAACGCCTGGTGACGCAGGGGAAGTTGGTGTCAGGTCATGGGGCCGGCTATACGGTTGCCGACCCGGCATTGATCACAAGCGCAAAGCACGAGCCTGCGTGGTTTGAGGGGGCCGAGCCCGAGCATGAGCCTTGGTCGGGTGAGTTGAGGCTGGGCTGTGGCGGGCTGCCTGAAAGCTGGCGCGAGACCGACGATCTGATTTACGCGATTCGGCAAGTCAGTCGTACCGATACGGCCAGCCTGTTCAACTACAGCACGCCGCTGGGTTTGCCAGCCTTGCGACAACAGATACTCAAGCGCCTCAGGCAGTTGGATATCCAGGCGCAGGACAACCGGATCATGACCACGGCCGGTGCCAGTCAGGGGCTGGACCTGATTGTGCGGACACTGTTCAAGGCCGGTGATTGTGTGGTCGTGGAGAGTCCCGGCTATCCGGTGCTGTTCGATCTGCTCAGGCTACACGGCATCGACATGGTCGAGGTGCCGCGAACACCGCGTGGGCCGGACGTGGAGGTACTCGAATCGTTGCTGCTCAAACACCGGCCTCAGGGGCTGTTGATCAATAGTTTTTATCACAACCCGACCGGCAGCAACCTTGCACCAGTGGTGGCGCGCCGTGTGCTGCAACTGGCCAAAACCTTTGGCGTGCAGGTGATCGAAGACGACGTTTATGCGGATCTGCGCAGTGGTTCCGGTACGCGACTGGCTGCGCTGGATGACAACGTGATTTACGTGGGCAGCTATTCGAAGACCCTCAGCAGTTCCTTGCGGGTCGGTTTCGTGGTGGCCGGTTCTGCAGTCATCACGCGTCTGGCCGAGATCAAGATGATCACTGGCATGGGCGCCTCTCGATTCTGCGAGTCGGTGCTGACGTGCCTGTTGGCTAACGGTGCCTACGGCAAACTGGTGCAACGTCAGCGCCAACGCTTGAGCAACGACCGGCTGGTGGTGTTGCAAATGCTCGAGGATGCCGAATGGGAAATTTTCGGCAAGCCGGCGGGAGGCCTGTTCATTTGGGCGCGATCACGCATGTCTGACTACGATCAGGTGCGGACCCAGGCACGCCGTCTGGGTGTGCTGCTGTCATCGAAGACCGCCTTCAACTCCTCTGGCGGGGCCAGTGACTGGCAGCGTATCAACGTGGCCTATGCCTGTGACCCGCGTGCCCGTGCGTTCTTTCAGGCCACTGCCCCGGATCGACCTCAAGCGTTCTGAAAACGACGTTGGCGTAGCTTTTTGCCATTATTCCGGCGCCAGAGCCTTGTGTTGCTACTGGCCCGTTGCGAATCTGCGCCTACAGACTTTGGCAGGGGACTAAGTGCAATGATTTCGGCCGTGCAAGGACGTTTTGCCAACCTCGGTATGGCGAAAAAACTGGGTGTCGGGTTTGTCCTGGTGCTGTTGTTGACAGCGCTGGTAGCGGGCATTGGCGTGTGGTCCCTGCAAACGATCAGCCAGCGCTTCGACGGGCTCAAGCAAATGTCTTCGCTCAATAGCGGTTTGCTCAAGGTGCGGCTGCTGGAGCAGGAATACGCCTTGCACGGCAATCCCAAAACCGTCGATGCCCTGCACGAGGGCGTCGATGGTTTGATCACTCTGGCCAGCCAGCTCAAGGCCGCGTCTGCGGCCAACGTGCCAGTGATGAATGATGTCGAACAGTCCCTGGGCGCCTATCGCAAGGCCTTCGACGAGTTTGTCTCGCTCACCCAGGCCAAGGACCTGGCGCTGGAAATGGCCAGTTGGTCGGTGTCCAGCGTGGCCAATAATCTTGATGTATTGCAATCCGGGCTCGCCGATGACGGTGCCTATACGCTGAAGGATTCCGAAGGCAAGGACGGTGCGCAATTCATCGAGCAGGCCAATCAGGTCAGCCAGGTTTCACGCTTGATGCTGCAAGCCATGAATGAAGCACGCGTGCGTCTGGATCAAAGCCGCAAAGGCGACGACAGCGCCGGGCAAGGCAAGATCGAACAGGCCAGCCAGGCATTGAACCAGGCCGAGCAGCTCAAGACCACGGTCAAGGATGAGGGTTACCAGACCGTCCTCAATGAGGTGACAGGTCATATCGCCAGCTTCAGCGACAAACTTGCCGAGTACACCGGCCTGCTGGAACAGGAAAAAACCGTCTATCAGCAGTTGCACCAACGCGCCGCCCAAGTGGTCGAGCGGGTGGATCAGGCTTATGTCGCGCAAGACCAGGCGATGCAGGCTGAATTGAAAAAGAACTCGCTGCTGATTATCGGCTCTTCTGCTCTGGCTTTGCTGGTCGGGCTGATTGCCGCGTGGTTCATCACCCGCTTGATCGTGGCACCGCTGCGCAGTGTGATTCATGTGGCGCAACAGATTGCCTCGGGGGACTTGAGTGGAACCGTTGACGTAAGCCGTCGTGACGAAATCGGCCAGTTGATGCAGGCAATGCAGCAAATGGGCGCGGGGCTCAGCCATATCGTCAGTGGCTTGCAGTCGGGAATCGAACAGCTGGCCACTTCCGCGCAATCGCTGTCGGCGGTGACTGAGCAGACCAATCTCGAGGTCAGCACGCAGAAGGAGGAAACCGAACAAGTCGCCACCGCAATGAATCAGATGACGGCCACGGTGCATGATGTCGCGCGCAATGCAGAGGAAGCAGCCCTGGCTGCGCAAACGGCTGACGGCAAGGTTGAAAGCGGTCAGCAGGTGGTGCGCCAGAGCATGGTGCGGATCGAGCAGTTGGCGGATTCGGCCACTTCCGCCAGTTCCAGCATTGAAAGCCTGAGTGCGGAAATCCAGAACATCGGCACGGTTTTGAGTGTGATCAAAAGCGTGGCGGAGCAGACCAACCTGCTGGCATTGAACGCGGCGATCGAGGCTGCGCGGGCCGGCGAGCAGGGCAGGGGCTTTGCCGTGGTGGCCGATGAAGTGCGTGCGTTGGCCAAGCGAACCCAGCAATCGACCGAGGAGATCGAGCGTCTGGTCAGTGCATTGCGCACGGCTGCACAGTCGTCGGTGCAGCAGATCCAGAGCAGTGGCGAGTTGGTGAAGCTGGCGGTCAGCGATGCCTTGCAGACCGAGAGTGCGCTGGGCAGCATTGCGGCGGCGGTATCGTTGATCCAGCAGATGAACCAGCAGATTGCCGCGGCGGCCGAGGAACAAAGCTCGGTGGCAGAAGAGATCAATCGCAGTGTCACCAGTATTCGCGCCAGTGCCGATCAGTCATCGCTGGCGATGCAGGGCAACGCGGCATCCAGTATCCAATTGGCGCAACTGGGGGTTGAACTGAAGGGCATGGTGGGGCATTTCAGGCTGTAGGAGCGAGCTTGCTCGCGATGGTCGTTAAAGATAACGCGCGTTTACTGGTTGAACGCGGCGATCTGGAGTCCATCGTCGGAACGCCGCCCGGAGCAAGTTCGCTCCTACAGTGGTTTTCGCTGATCAGTCGTAGATCACTTTCTTTTTCCAGTCCGCGTCGGCCTCGACGTCTTTGAGGCCTTCGGTCAACTGGTTGACCTCGCCTTCGACCGGTGCAATGCGATCCATGACCTGGTCATTGGCGCGGGCCAGGAGTTTTTCCAGGTATTCCAGTTGCTCGGCGTAGACCTGTGGCTCCTGTTGTTTACGCAGATATTGCACGCCGCGCTCGAATGCCAGGCGAGCCTGCCCGGGCTGGTTCTGTTGCAAGGAGTGCTGGCCGAGGTTGTTGAAAAACTCGATGTGCAGCAGCACCAGGATGTGGCGCACTTCACGGATCCAGCGTTTGGCCTCGTTGGGGGACAGGAAGCCGTCCTGTGCTGCGCGGGTGATTTGACCATGCAGGGCTTCGAGCAGGAAGCGTACATCCTTGGCCTTGGCTTCGGTCTGGATCGGTGCTGGCGGATTGTTGACCGGGATGGATTCACCCTGGCCGACAAGAGCTTCCAGCTCGGCGATCCGTGCCTTGAGGTTGGCGCTGGATTTTTCCAGGTTGAGCAGGCGCTGGCAGACGTTCAGTTCCAGGCGAGCCAACAGCAGCTTGAGTGCCGGGGTCATCAGTTGGCCTGGGAAAGTCTCGGTGATTTCGCCGCAGCGTCGCAGGCGATCGTTGAGCTCAATCTTGGTACGGGCCTTTTCCAGCTTGTTGTTTTCCACCACATGGTTCATGTAGCCAATGGCGATCAACAGCGCGATCCCGACTACGACTAGCAGGGTGATCATGAGTGGCGTCACCGGTAAGACCTCTTTTTAGGGTACGCATGCGAGTTTAGTGGCTTGGCATTTGAGCGCCTAGGCCCGCATGACGGGTTGGATCGGACATGCCTGCGCTTATATCGGCCGCAGCCCCGCTTCTATAAATGGTGGCACGCGGTGTACAGATTGCCATCACCGGGTGGACTATAACGTCTTGGCGGGTGTCAGAATATAGGCGTCAAACGCCGGGCAGCGGAAAAGCCGCAACGGCGCTCAAAAGCAGGGCGAAGTCATTGATTTAAATAAATTTATATCAGGGGGTTGACGACCTCTCAATCCATCCATAGAATGCGCGCCACTTGCAGCGTAAAGCACACAGCGGAACGAAGCAGGGAGTGAATGTTGTAGTGTGTCCCCTTCGTCTAGTGGCCTAGGACACCGCCCTTTCACGGCGGTAACAGGGGTTCGAGTCCCCTAGGGGACGCCAATGCGGGAATAGCTCAGTTGGTAGAGCACGACCTTGCCAAGGTCGGGGTCGCGAGTTCGAGTCTCGTTTCCCGCTCCAATTTTAAACAGCGTTGCTTTCGGGCAGGGCTGAGTGAAACCAGAACCAAGTCTTCGGATGCGGATCTGGACACCGAAACACACACCATGTGTTCCGGGTAGCGTGTCCCCTTCGTCTAGTGGCCTAGGACACCGCCCTTTCACGGCGGTAACAGGGGTTCGAGTCCCCTAGGGGACGCCATTGCGGGAATAGCTCAGTTGGTAGAGCACGACCTTGCCAAGGTCGGGGTCGCGAGTTCGAGTCTCGTTTCCCGCTCCATATTTAACGAAAGCGCCGCTTATTGAGCGGCGTTTTTGTGTCCCCTTCGTCTAGTGGCCTAGGTCACCGCCTTTGCATGGCGGTAACAGGAGGGGGGCGAGTCCCCTAGGGGACGCCATTTGCGGGAATAGCTCAGTTGGTAGAGCACGACCTTGCCAAGGTCGGGGTCGCGAGTTCGAGTCTCGTTTCCCGCTCCATATTTAACGAAAACGCCGCTCATTGAGCGGCGTTTTTGTTTGCGCGTAAAAAACCCAATCAACCGCCGAGGCTTTGTACAAGGCTTTCGAGCGCTTCAGTGGTTTTTTCATCCTGCACCCGTTGCGCAGCGGTATTCGCCCTGAGTTGGCGTGCCAGGCGGTATTCGCTGGGCGTACAGTTTGCGAACGCTTGAAGGCACGAGCGAAGTAGGAAGGATCCTTGAAGCCGGCCTCATAGCCGATGCTGGTAATAGGCATCTGGCTGTTGTCGAGCAGTTCTTTGGCGAAGTTCATGCGCTCGTTCAAGATGTAATCCGTGAAGCCAAGTCCATTGGCTTCCTTGAACAGGCGGCTGAAGCGAAATGTCGTCATGCCGCAACGCTTGGCCAGGTCACTCTGATCGATGCTGTATCGAAAGTTCTGCTCGATGTACAGGATTCTGTTCAGCCATCGACGTGCCTCAGTTGCCGATGGTCATTTTTCCCGTTTCATCCTGATCGTAAAATTCCGGAATCGGATAGTTGAAGCTGTTGAGCCAGCGCTGCATGGCCAGGTCACGTTCGGTGGCCGAAGCGGTTTGCAGTATTGGGGAGGCAACTACGCCGCGAATCTGCAGCTGCAACCACTGTTCGGTACCTTGCTGATACGGCGAGGAGGGCCCCGGCTCAATGGCCCAGGCACTGGTGGACAGGCAAGCCATGCACACGATCAACAGCCTTTTGGTATTCATCTCGACTCCTCGTACGTTCTACTTGATCGCACTGGAGGAGGTATCGGCTACCTCAGTCCGGCGATTCCCCTCGGAGGCCACCACTTTTTTGGCGGAGGCCTTGAGTTTTTCCGCACGGTTTTGAGCCTCTGCGAATTGCTTGGGGCTCAAGTCGGCGCGGGTCACGAGTTCGGCAGCCGCCTTCCAGTTATCCTGGTAGATCAGCAGCGTCACCATATTGAGTGCCGCCAGTGAGTTTGCCTGCTTGAGTTCCATGGCGGTCATGAACTCAATGCGTGCTTCAGGGATCCGTCGCTGATTGAGGTAGACGACCCCAAGGTCATTACGTATCTTTTCGTCGGTAGGGGCCATCCACATCGCACGCTCAAGGTGAGTGACAGCGGTGGCGTTATCATTTCTGGCGGCGGCCAACTGGCCCAGACCATGTTCCCCTTCAGCCGCCAGGCAGGTGCCGAGCAAGCTTTGATACAACGGCTCCGCCTCCGAGTTACGCCCCATCAAGCGCAGCACCCGAGCCTTGCGCAGGCGAACCTGGACCAGGCTATCGGGCAAACCTTCCAGATTCGCCAGGCTGGCATACAAACGGCCTTCGTTGGCCATGGTGTCGGCCAGGTTAAGGGTCAGTTCTTGTTCCGAACCGGGCTTGGCACAGCTACCCGGTCGCGAAGGCATGCCATTGCTGGCACAACCTGCGAGCATTAATGTCGCCGCTATTGCGATGACTGCTTTCATTGAATGTCCCCTGGCTACAATAGGTTGAACACCTGGCCAATGGTAATGAGGCTGGCCCGGCAAGCGTCCAGAGTCACCGTTACGAGTGAGGGCGAGGTCAGTCCGGTCCAGGCGTCGGTTCATTGCGAGAGCCCGCTGAGACTGTCGAAGTCGCCATTTTCGAGGAAGAACATGCGGTAGAAGTTCGGGTCGTAATTGCGCAGCTGTTCACCAGGTAGTGACGGTAGTTGTGCATTGGCAGCCAGTGGCTGGACCAGATGCGGAGTGACGATCATCAGCAGTTCGCGTTCTTCACGGTTGATGGTGCTGTCGCGGAAAAACGCGCCCAGAATCGGAATATCGCCCAGCCCCGGAAACTTGTTCACCTGGGAATCGTTGTGGGTACTGATCAGGCCGCTGATGACGAAGCTTTCGCCGTCGGCCAGGGAGATGCTGGTATCGGTACGGCGCACGGTCAGGGCCGGGACTATCGTGCCGGCGATGCTCACTGCGTTGGTGAAGTCCAGCTCACTGACTTCCGGCGCCACCTTCAGCGCGATACGGTTTTTCCCGACGATGGTCGGCGTCAGGGTCAGGCGGATACCGAACTCCTTGTACTCGATGGACACGTTATCGCTGCCTGAACTGGGCACCGGAATCGGTACTTCACCGCCGGCCAGGAAGCTCGCACTCTGCCCGCTGAGCGCTACCAGGCTTGGTCGCGCCAGGGTGTAGGCGAAACCGCTGCCTTCCAGCGCGTTGATCGCCACCAGGGTGCTGCCGGTAGCAAACGTGAGGTTGAACATGTCGTTGTTCACCGGTATCGACGGCGTGACAATGCCGCCGATGGTGGGCAAGGTTCTCGGCGAGCCGAACAGCCAGTTGCCCCGGACGCCGAAAATCGAGGCGGAGGCTTCCTTGAGCTTGGTCCGGCTGACTTCAACGAAGCGGACATCGGTCTGCACTTGGCTCGGCAGCAGCGGGTCGTCGGAAGGCACCGACGGCACGCTGGTCAGCGCCGACGTGGCTTTACCCCTGACGAACACCATGCTTTGGCGCGGCGTTTTCGAACAGGCGGTCCAGACCATCAGGCTGGTGGTCCCCGGCGCAATGCCCGTGAGTATGAAAGCGTTGCTGCCGCTGGGTTGCACGTCGGCAATTTTCGCGTCACCCACTGCCAGTTTTGTTACCGGAACGGGGGTGCGCAGTTCAGTCTGCAGCCCCTGACCGATCTCGTACGTTGCCGGCCAATTGTCCAGTTGCGGACAACTGGGCGCCGCGGCATGAGCCGCATCCACGCTTAGGCCTATCCAGAGCAGACCATGGATAATTCGCTTGAAAGCAGGCACGGGACGAAAGCACATTAAGTACATCCTTGCTGGATAGGTCTTTAGACTGATTGAATTGTCTCGGATCACTTCGTGGGGTTCAGGCTATCCGCCCCAATGCGCCAGGCCACTTATCCATGGTCTTGGCGTTATTCCTTGCGTGCTACACACGAGCGGGTGCAATTCGCTGGTCTGGCTGGACCGTGAGCGAACTTTGCACAAAATGGTTTTCAGTGATTCGGTTACCTGGACTACCCGCCAGAGCGATACTCGCGGCTATGGACTGTACTGTCCGCCGACCTGGCTCCCCCGGAAAATGGTCGGCAATGAAGGTACAGCGTCGAAAAACGCCTGCCAGGATCATAGTGAGGTAACTCCTTTTGCCAATCCGCTATGTGATCACTGAAGCTATCGAGGAAATTCGAGCCGTTATGGCTTCTTAATGTTTGACGTTAGTTCAATCAAATCAAAGTGCCATGAGTTAAAAGAAAACTATTGGTGCAGAACCTGGAGACAGGCGGGCGGGCAGGGGCGCAGCGCAGTGCGGTTGCCTGAAGTTGACGGGGTGTGCTGAAGCAAAAAAAGGCCCGCCAGTCTGACTGGGCGGGCCTTTTGCGTTCCGGGCAATACTTGCATCAATAAGATCAGGCGCCCCCACGAACGCCCTGTGCTCAGTCCACGTGATAGTGGACGGACAGCGTGCCTTTTTTCTGCGTAAGGGAGGCGATGGTGACCGCGCCCAGATCCTTCAAGCTGCGTACATGGGTTCCGCCACAACCGTAGGCGGGCAGTTCACCGAAGCCGATTTCCCGAATACCTTCGCGCAGTGAGGTCAGGCGCGGCAGATCATGGTCGATCCACTGTCCGATGCCGTGTTCAATTGTCCGGGCCTCAACGTCCTGCGCGCAATTGCCCGGCTTGAATTGCACACGGCCTTCACCAGGCCAGTGATGCGCCTTGATCGGCATCCAGCCCATGTTTTGTACAAAGTGCCCGATCAAATGCCCGGCCGAATGCATGCGCGTGTTGAACAACCGGCGCTGCTCGTCGATGCGGATTTGCGTCATCCCGGTTTGTACCGGTTGGTCGACAAAGTGAATGATCTGCTCGGGATCCTGCACCACGCGCAGCACCTGGCTTTCGCCGATCCAGCCTGTGTCAGAAGGTTGTCCGCCACCCTGAGGATGGAACAGGGTCGCGCGCAGGACCACGGCAAATTCGTTTTCGTGCGGGGTGCATTCCAGGACTTCCACGTTGGCCTTGAGCTCATCACTATGGAAAAAAAGGCGCAGCGTCATATTCCAGGCTCGTATTGATTATCTGTTTTTATTATAGAAAGCCTGTAAATGCGTGATAATCCTGGCAAACATCAAAGGACTTTTGCGCTGTGAGCATAAATCTTCCGCTGCCGTTGCTCGGTGAAATGGCGATTTTCGTCAAGGTTGTCGAGACGGGCAGTTTCTCCGAGGCGGCTCGTCAGTTGGGCTCTTCGCCGTCGGCGGTCAGTCGTAGCATTTCACGTCTGGAGAAGGCGCTCGCGACCCGGTTGCTGCAACGAACCACGCGCAAGCTGCGTCTGAGTGACGGTGGCGAGGAGGTGTTCAAGCGCTGCCAGGAAATGGTCAATGCCGCCCGGTCAGTGATGGAAGTCAGTGGTCAGTTCACGGATGAACCCGAGGGGCTGGTGCGCATCAGCGTGCCGAAAGCGGTGGGCCGGATCGTGATTCACCCGCATATGCCGGAGTTTTTGCGCCGTTATCCCAAGGTGGATGTGGAACTGTTGCTTGAGGACCGCCAGGTCGATTTGATTGACGACCACGTCGACCTGGCGATTCGCATCACTGATCGGCCACCTGCGGGACTGGTGGGGCGGCGGTTGCTGACGATCGATCATATGCTCTGCGCGACACCGCAGTATCTGGCCGAGCACGGTACGCCAACGCACCCCCACGACCTGCTCAACCACAGTTGCATTTACCTGGGCGAAACCCCGAGCGACGCGCGCTGGAAATTCAAGAAAGGCAGTCAATCGGTCACCGTCGGTGTGCGCGGGCGGTATGCCGCCAATCACACCGGCGTACGTTATGGCGCGGTGCTGCAGCACATCGGGATTGGCAGCCTGCCGTATTTCACAGCGCGCCATGCCCTGGAGAAAGGGCTGATGGTGCAGGTGCTGCCGGACTGGACTTTTCTCGCTTCTTATCACGGAGGTGCCTGGTTGCTGCATTCACCCACCCGGTACCTGCCTCCCAAACTAAGGGTGCTGATTGATTACCTGGTGGAGTGTCTGGAAAAGGAGCCGACGCTGGGCAAGCCAGGCAAGTCGAATGGTCCGGGTTGGTCCCCATCGGAGTATGAACTGCCGGAAAGTGACGGCTTGTTCTGAGCGCAAAAAAGGTTCCTCACGGAATTCCGGGAAACTGTAGGAGCCGGCTTGCCGGCGATGGACTCAAGGGCGCGGCGGTTATCCAGTTCATACGCGTCATCGTTAACGACCATCCGCTGCGATGCGGCGACCCGACAAGCCAGCTCCTACAGGAGACCGCGTCCGAGTCGAAATGATGTGAACGCCAAACTGTAGGAGCCAGCTTGCTGGCGATGGACTCAAGGGCGCCGCGTTTATCCGGTTTACACGCGTTATCGTTACCGACCATCGCTGGCAAGCCAGCTCCTACAGGAGACCGCGTCCTGGTCGAAATAATGTGAACGCCAAACTGTAGGAGCCGCTTGCCGGCGATGGACTCAAGGGCGCCGCGTTGAACTGGTCAAGTAATCCCGGACACCGATTACGGTGTTTATGCCGCTTTTTGCTCCATAGCTATTGGCGACAGGTAGTTGTTATAGCTGTGGAGCCTGGTGCGGTTGTAGTACATGAAGAAGCGCACCATGTCGGTTTTTGCTTCCTCGACCATGCTGTAGCCGCTGCGGGGAACCCATTCTGATTTCAGTGTGCCGAAAAAACGCTCTGTTGGAGCGTTGTCCCAGCACTGTCCGCGATGACTCATGCTTTGCAAAATGCCGTGGCGGGCCAGTTCTTCTTGAAACTTGCGGCTGGTGTACTGACAGCCCTGATCCGAGTGGAACATCAGCCCCGGCGGGCAGGTTCGTACCTCTGTCGCCATGCGTAGCGCCTTGCTGACCAAGTTGGCGTCATTGACTAGAGAGAATGCCCAGCCAATGACTCGACGAGCAAACAGGTCAATTACGATGGCCAGGTGAACCCAGCGCTTGCCCACCATCAAACTGGTAACGTCGCCACACCAGACCTGATCAACAGCAGTCGGTTTGAAGTTGCGTTTGAGTCGATTAGGCGCAACAAATGCTTCAACCCCCTTGGACCTGAATGGATGCGGCTGGCGTTGTTTACTGACAATGTTTGCCTCCCTCATCAGCGCTCTGACAAGACTCCTTCCGACCGCTATGTTTTGCGAATTCAGGCCCTTGCTGATCATCCTGGAGCCCATGGCTTCACGGCTTTCGCTGTGAAGCTCAACCACTTTCAGCTTGAGCTCCTCGCGTCTGACCTGCGGCTTGGCGAGCCGCTGAAGCCACTCATAAAAGCTGCTGCGCTTCACATCGAAAACACGACACAGCAAGGCGGTCGGGAATGACTCTCTAAGCTCCGCAATCATCGAAAACGATCGGGATCCGACATCAAGAGAGCGGTAGCCTTTTTTAAGATCTCGGCTTCCATCTCCATGCGCTTGATCTTGGCTTTTAACTCCTGGATCTGGCGCTGATCCTCGGTAATCGCCTTGGTGCCTTTGACTGGCTGTCCCTCGCGTTCCTTGCGAACCTGATCGACCCAGCGCCGTAAAGCGGTGGGCCCAATATCCAGCGATGCACAAACATCTGGAACCGGACAGTTATCATCAAGCACCATGCTGGCAGCCTGAAGCTTGAACTCGCGGGTGTAGACCTTTCTTTCGTTCATGGAACCTCCAAGTTGGCGAAATCATATCGCCCTTAAGAGGTGTCCGGAATAATTAGGCCAGTTCACGTTTATCCAGTTCATACGCGTCATCGTTAACGACCATCGCTGGCAAGCCAGCTCCTACAGGAGACCGCGTCCTGGTCGAAATAATGTGAACGCCAAACTAATGAAATGGCTACCCCCCCCCGCTGCCCCCTGTGATCGCCCACTAAGCTTTCACAGGGGGCTCATCGGAGATCATTGCCATGAACAACGTAGCTATTGCCGCCATCGACCTCGGAAAACATTCCTTTCATCTTCATGCTCAAGATGATCGCGGCCACGAGGTTCACCGCAGAAAGTTTACGCGC
>NZ_MUJK01000015.1 GCF_002906155.1 Pseudomonas laurylsulfativorans | reverse complement strand
AGGATCCGGCTGATGAAAGCCAGGTCGCTTTCCTGGTACTGCATGACTTGCTCGCGCTGCGGGTACTCGCGCTTGAGGTTGAAGCGAAAGTGCCCGGTGTCCAGACCATGGCGGTCGCGCAGAATGCTTTTGACGATGTCTGGCACGGATTGGTGCTGATAGATCCGCGTTTGCTGGCCGCGATCGAGCAGGGCCAGGCGCGGTTGCAGGGTGACTTCGTAGCGGGCTTCGTCGATTGAGCTGGACAGGCGCTGGCAGGCAGTGATGCGGCCGTACAGCGTGCGCAACGGTGTGGGTGGCTTGGGCACTTCCCAGTCGAACACGGGCACGTTGGAGGGGGCGGCGTACAGGCTGAATTCGGCGTACTGGCCGATGAGTTTTTCCGCGCCGATATCGAGGTCGCTGGCGGTGAATTCGATGCGGTAGAGGTAGGGTTGGCTGAGGTACTCATGGCCCTCGAAGGTGAGGACGTCGAGGTGGGTGTCGAGGCCATCGATCAGTAGTTTGTGGCGGCTGTGGTCGAAGAAGGTGCGCGGTGTGTTGGACAAAATCAGGCCTCCCTTGGCTTTTGAAGCGGACGGGGAGGCTTCGTTGCCACCCTCGTTCAAACGCTGGGCAGCTTTCAGGAAGGTAAAAAAGGTTGATATAGGACGTTTCTAATAAGCGTGTAGGGTGCTTCCGAATAATGCAGCAGGCCACGACGCCCTAAGAACCTACCTACAACAGCAAAAGAATCCTCGGCATCTCGACACCGACCATGAATGAGTCTTTCTGACCAGGACTCCACCAGACGACCGGCAGCAAAAAGCATTTGCCACAAAATATTACATACGTCATATTACACCCATCATAATTAAACAGCGCCCCTGACAGGTATCCCTCCATGACCAGCATGTCCACCGTAGAACCCGACCTGGCTGCCCCGGTGACTGCCGTCAAACCGCCCCTGCTCAAACGCCTGCTGCTGCCGACAATGGGCATCGCGGCGTTGGTGTTGGCCGGTATGTATGGCGCGCATTGGTGGAGCACGGGGCGTTTCATCGAGGAAACAGATGACGCCTACATCGGCGGCGACGTAACGGTGATTGGGTCAAAAGTGGCGGGTTATATCGACGAAGTGCTGGTGACCGACAACCAGAAGGTCAAGGCCGGTGACGTGCTGATCCGTCTCGATTCGCGCGACTACCGGGCCAACCTGGCCAAGGCCGAAGGCGCGGTGGCCGCCCAGGAAGCCTTGCTGGCCAACCTTGATGCTACCGAACAGCTGCAACAGGCCGTCATCGGCCAGGCTCGCGCCGGCATCGATGCCGCCGGTGCCGAAGCCGCCCGCTCCCGGGATGACGATGCCCGCTACAAAAAGCTGGTGACCACCAACGCCGTCTCGGTGGAGAGCGCGCAGCGGGCCAACGCCACGTTCAAGACTGCCCAGGCGCAAAGCAACCGCGCCCAGGCTGAACTGCTGGCCGCGCAACGCCAATTGAATGTGATCGACACCCAGAAACAACAAGCCCGGGCCGCCTTGATCCAGGCCAAGGCCGAGCGCGATCTGGCGCAATTGAATGTCGGCTACACCGAACTGAAGGCACCGGTTGACGGCGTGATCGGCAATCGCCGGGGCCGGGTCGGCGCCTATGCCCAGGCCGGCTCGCAATTGCTCTCGGTGGTGCCGGCCAGCGGGTTGTGGGTCGATGCCAACTTCAAGGAAGACCAACTGGCGCACATGGTGCCGGGGCAACGGGTGGTGATCCGTGCCGACGTGTTGTCGGGACAGGAATTCCACGGTCACCTGGACAGCCTCGCCCCGGCCAGCGGTTCGCAATTCAGTGTGTTGCCACCGGAAAACGCCACCGGCAACTTCACCAAGATCGTGCAACGGGTGCCGGTGCGGATTCACCTCGACCCGGCCGACAGTGTGCTTGGCCACCTGCGTCCGGGGTTGTCGGTCACCGCTGAGGTGGACACGCGCAAGGAGCCTGAAGCACCCGCCGTTGCGAGCGCGCCATGAGCCGCGCCCTCGCCGCCCCGGCGCAGCCGTTCAATGCCGCGAACATGGCGACGGCGACCAAGGTCTTCGCCTTTGCCAGCATGTGCATCGGCATGTTCATTGCGCTGTTGGATATCCAGATTGTCTCGGCTTCGTTGCGTGACATCGGCGGCGGCCTCTCCGCCGGCACCGACGAAACCGCGTGGGTACAAACCAGTTACCTGATCGCCGAAATCATCGTGATCCCGCTGTCGGGCTGGCTGTCGCGGGTGTTCTCGACGCGCTGGTTGTTTTGCGCATCGGCGGTGGGTTTCACCCTGACCAGCCTGCTGTGCGGCGTGGCCTGGAACATCCAGAGCATGATTGCCTTCCGCGCCCTGCAAGGCTTTCTGGGCGGCTCGATGATCCCGCTGGTGTTCACTACCGCGTTCATTTTCTTCACCGGCAAGCAACGGGTGATCGCCGCCGCAACCATCGGCGCAGTGGCCTCGTTGGCACCGACCCTGGGGCCGGTGATCGGTGGCTGGATCACCGACATTTCGTCCTGGCACTGGCTGTTCTACATCAACCTGGTCCCCGGTATTTTTGTCGCCGTGGCCGTGCCGATGCTGGTGAAAATCGACCAGCCGGAACTGTCGCTGCTCAAAGGCGCGGATTACTTGAGCATGGTGTTTCTGGCGTTGTTCCTCGGCTGCCTGGAATACACCCTGGAAGAAGGCCCGCGCTGGAACTGGTTCAGCGACCGCACCATCCTGACCACTGCATGGATCAGTGGCCTGGCCGGCCTTGCGTTCATCGGCCGAACCTTGCATGTGGCCAATCCGATTGTCGATTTGCGCGCCTTGAAGGATCGCAACTTCGCCCTCGGTTGTTTCTTCTCGTTCGTCACCGGGATCGGCCTGTTCGCCACCATTTACCTGACGCCGCTGTTTCTCGGCCGGGTGCGTGGCTACGGTGCGCTGGACATTGGTCTGGCGGTTTTCTCCACCGGGGTGTTCCAGATCATGGCGATTCCGCTGTATGCCTTTCTGGCCAACCGCGTCGACCTGCGCTGGATCATGATGACCGGCCTGGGGCTGTTCGCCTTGTCGATGTGGGATTTCAGCCCGATCACCCATGACTGGGGGGCCAAAGAATTGATGCTGCCGCAAGCCTTGCGCGGGATTGCCCAGCAATTGGCGGTGCCGCCGACCGTGACCTTGACCCTTGGCGGCCTGGCGCCAGCAAGGCTTAAACATGCGTCGGGGTTGTTCAATCTGATGCGCAACCTCGGCGGAGCTATCGGCATCGCCGCGTGTGCGACCATCCTCAACGACCGCACCAACCTGCATTTCACCCGGCTGGCGGAGAACCTCAACAGCACCAACGAGGCCCTCAACCAATGGCTGTCCCAGGTCGGCAACAATTTCGCCGCCCTCGGCCAGAGCGGTGACGCCGGGGTCACCGCCAGCCTGCATCAACTCTGGTTGCTGACCTACCGCGAAGCCCAGACGCAAACCTATGGCGACGCGTTTTTGATGATTGGGGTGTGCTTCGTCATCGCCACGGCGATGGTGCCCCTGATGCGCAAGGTGCAACCACCGGCCGCGCCGAGTGCCGATGCGCATTGATGCGTGTGCGGATCAGGCCTGAGGCATTTTGCGGAAGCCGATGGCCAGGCGATTCCAGGCGTTGATGGTGGTGATGGCGACAGTCAGGTCGACCATTTCCTTGGCATCGAACTGCGCGGTGGCCAGTTCATAGTCTTCGTCCGGGGCGTGGGTCTGGCTGATCAGGGTCAGGGATTCGGTCCAGGCCAGTGCGGCGCGTTCACGCTCGGTGAAGAACGGCGTTTCACGCCAGGCCGACAACGTGGCCAGACGACGTTCGGATTCACCGCCCTTGCGTGCATCGGCGCTATGCATGTCCAGGCAGAAGGCGCAGCCGTTGATTTGCGAGGTGCGCAGCTTGACCAGTTCGATCAGGTTTTTTTCCAGCGGCAGTTTCGAAACGGCGGTTTCCAAAGCGATCATCGCTTTGAGGGCGTCAGGGGATGCGGTGTAGAAATCGATACGGGGTTTCATGACATGCTCCAGGGCAAGTGGGGGTGTCACTACGTTAGTCCCACGACCGGCCTACACAAATAGCCAATCTTGCAGAAGTCGAGGAGGCCACTGGCGCTGCCTTCTTGGTTTTCGGTGGAGGCGCGGGTGTGATGGGTTTCACTCTTCACTTTGGGTGAGTTCACTGCCGTCATCGCGAGCAAGCTCGCTCCCACATTTGACCGCATCTCCCTGTGGGAGCGAGCCTGCTCCACGCAGCGGCCATTCACACCCGATTGCGCAACCACTGCAAAAAGCCCTTTTTCGCCGCCGCCACCGGCAGGTCCTCAGTCAGGGTTTTCGCTTTTTGCAGGCGGTAATCGAGCAAGGCCTTCATCGCATTGTTGATGTCGTGGCGGGCATCCAGGCACGGCTTGAGGTATGACTTTTCTATGCGGTACAGGCCACAGAAGGTCTTGGCGGTAAACTGCGCCGGCAGCGCGCTGTCGGTGAGGATACCCGCTTCGCCGATCACCTCCCCCGGCCCCATGCGGCCGGATTCAAAGGGTGCTCCGTGGCGCATCAAGGTCACCGAGATCACACCGGACTCGATAATGAACAAGTGATCGCTGACCTCCCCCGCCTCCAGGATCACCTCCCCGGTGCGGAAGGTTTGCAGGGTCATGTTCTGGCTGAATGTGTCTTTCTCTTCCTGACGCAAGGTGGAGAAAATTGGCGAGCTGTCGAGCAACGCTCGTTTGCGTGTCGAGTTGATCGGCGGGCTGGGCTCCACGCTCGACAACAAATTGACCCCGGATGCTTGCAAATGCCGGTAGGCCAGGTCGTATAGCTGATTGCGCACTGAGCGTTTCTCGTCCATCGACGCGACAAAACCACTGATTTCGTAGATCGCTCCAGTGTTGCTGGCGGTTTTCAGGCCGACGCTTGGCGACGGTGTCTCCAGCAGCGCACGGCAACCTTGCATGGCGCGCTCCAACGCGTCGATGACCGTGTTTGGCCTCGCGTGGGGGCTCACTTCCAGGGATACGGAAATGCCGAACATGTCGTTCGGCCTGCTGAAATTGATGATCTTGGCCTTGGCGGCCAGGGAGTTGGGGATCACCGCCATGCAGCCCTGGGAGGTCTGCAGGCGCGTGGCGCGCCAGTCGATGTCGGTCACCTTGCCCTCCATGCCGTCGATGGAGATGTAGTCATCCAGTTGATAGGGTTTGGTGGTGTTCAGGACGATCCCGGAGAACACGTCACTGAGGGTACTTTGCAAGGCCAGACCGACAATGATCGCCAATGCACCGGACGTCGCCAGCACACCCTTGACCGGCAGATCGAGTACATACGCCAGGGCGGCAATCACCGCGATCAGGAAAATCACCGCTCCGAGCAAATCCTGGAGCAAGCGCCCGGTATGCCCGACCCGTTGCATCATCACCGCGCCGATCAGCACGGTCAGGGTCCGCGCGCCGAACAACCACCAGCCGATCTGCAAGCCAGTGGCGGCCAGATGCAAAGGTACGTTGTCGGCCCAGGGCGGCGGCTCCATCGGGTTCAGGCCTTCGTTGAACAGCAGGAGGCTGAACAACGAAAAAATCACCACCCGCACCAATAGCCTCCACCCAATGCCAAGGGCGCTGAGCAAGTACCACAACCCGAGATCGATCAGGATCAGCGCCATCGCGCAGATCAGCGGGTGTTCGGTGAGCAATGACAGCATCAAGCAACTCCAGCCAGGGCCAAGAACGCGAAGATCGCATGGATTGGCCATAGTGTAGGAGCAATTGATTTGGCGGGATGACCGCGTCTGGCTGGACACAAAAAAACTTGTAGGAGCTGGCTTGCCAGCGATGGCGGTTTGCCTGGCACACCGAGTTGCAGCCATCGCCAGCAAGCCGGCTCCTACAGGGGACAGCATGTTGGCTGGATTATTTGCTGTTGGTCAGCGTGCTGTAGCTGGTCATCAGGTTGCGGTAATCCGGAATATGGTTGGAGAACAGCGTACCCAACCCTTCGATATCATTACGCCAGTCGCGGTGCAGTTCACAGGCCAGGCCGAACCAGGTCATCAATTGCGCACCCTGGGCGGTCATGCGGCTCCACGCCGATTCGCGGGTCAGTTCATTGAAGGTGCCGGACGCGTCGGTGACCACGAACACATCGAAACCTTCGGCCAGCGCCGAGAGGGCCGGGAACGCCACGCACACCTCGGTCACCACACCGGCGATGATCAGTTGTTTCTTGCCGGTGGCCTTGATCGCCTTGACGAAATCTTCGTTGTCCCAGGCGTTGATCTGGCCCGGGCGGGCGATGTACGGCGCGTCCGGGAACTGCGCCTTGAGCTCGGGCACCAGCGGACCGTTGGGACCGGTTTCGAAACTGGTGGTGAGGATGGTCGGCAGCTTGAAGTACTTGGCCAGGTCAGCCAGGGCCAGCACGTTGTTCTTGAATCGATCCGGATCGATGTCGCGTACCAGCGACAGCAGACCGGTCTGATGATCCACCAACAGAACGGCGGCGTTGTCCTTGTCCAGACGCTTGTAGGAAGTAGTCATTGCAGTAGTCCTCGCAGGTTATCGATGCCGATTGGAAATCGGCGTGGGGCAGCGGTTAGCGCTGGGAGTCCAGCGCCTCGTGTTCGTTCGCCACTTGCTGGGCCTTGAGGTAGCTCTCGATCAGCAACTGATAATGCGGCATGGCCTGGGCGTAGACAGCGGCCCACTGCTCGGCGTCCGGGCGGTTCCACGAGCCTTGCAGCTCAGAGAGCGTAGCCATGATGTCGATCGGCACCACCCCGGCCTGGGCCAAACGGGCAACGGTCAGATCAGTGGCCAGTTTCGAGTGATTGCCGGAGGCGTCGACGACCGCAAACACCTTGTAGCCTTCATGCACGGCGGCGATGGACGGGAACGCCAGGCACACGCTGGTCAGGGTGCCGGCGATCACCAGGGTTTTCTTGCCGGTGGCTTTGACCGCCGCGTGAAACTCCGGGTTGTCCCAAGCGTTGATCTCACCTTTGCGTGCCACGTATTGCGCATGGGGTGCGGCTTCGTGGATTTCCGGGATCAACGGCCCGTTCGGTCCTTGTGGAACCGAGGCCGTGGTAATCACCGGCATTTTCAGCAAGGTTGCGGCCTTGGCCAGGGCAATGGCGTTGGCGCGCAGTTGGGGCACGTCCATGTCCTTGACGATCTGGAACAGTCCGCTCTGGTGATCGATCAACAGCATGGCGCTGTCGTTGGGATCGATGGTGGGTTTCTGGCCGTTGAAGTTGGCCGCGTTGACGGTACTCATGTGCGTCTCCTCTTTCTCTTTTTTGCAGGCAACAGCCATCCCTGGCCTCGGACCGGCCTACGCATCCTGTGTAGAGTGGGTTGTTGAAGCGGAGCGGGTTAAGCGTGCATCCGGCCGAAGCGCCCGGACTGGAAGTCGGCGAAGGCCTGGTGGATTTCCTGCTCGGTGTTCATCACGAACGGCCCGTGACCGACGATCGGCTCGTCGATCGGCTCGCCGCTGAGCAACAGCACCACTGTGTCTTCGCTGGCTTCGAGGGTCATCCGGTCGCCCTTGCGATCGAACAGGGCCAGTTGTCCCTGGCGCACCGATTCCAGGCCATTGACCTGAACCGTGCCGCGCAAGACCACCAGCGCGGTATTGCGCCCTTCATGCAGATCCAGGGTGAGCAACTTGCCGGCATTCAAACGAATGTCCCACACGTCGACCGGGGTGAAGGTGCGCGCCGCGCCCTTGTGACCGTCGAACTCACCAGCGATCAGACGCAGGCTGCCGGCGTTGTCCTTCAAGGCGATGCTCGGGATGTCGCGATCGAGGATCGTCTGGTAGCCGGGGTCGGCCATCTTGTCCCTGGCCGGCAGGTTGACCCACAGCTGCACCATCTCCAGGGTGCCGCCGCTTTTGGCGAATCCTTCGGAGTGAAACTCTTCATGCAGGATCCCCGAGGCAGCGGTCATCCATTGCACATCGCCGGGGCCGATCTTGCCGCCGCTGCCGGTGGAGTCCCGGTGCTCCAGTTCGCCCTTGTAAACGATAGTCACGGTTTCGAAACCACGATGAGGATGCTGACCAACGCCACGTCGCTCGCTGGTCGGGGTGAATTCAGCGGGGCCGGCGTGATCCAGCAGCAGGAACGGGCTGATGTGTTTGCCCAGGTTGTCATAGGAAAACAGCGTGCGAACCGGAAAGCCGTCGCCAACCCAATGGGTCCGTGGACTGGTGTAGATACCGATGATGTTTTTCATGGTGTCTCCTGATGAGGTGAGTGAAGCCATGGACAAAGCTTAAAACCGTGACCTTTGCTGCGCTAGACTGCAAAAATCAGCTTTAGCGTTCTATCTGGAGAACGATGGTGGAAGACCTCAATACCCTCTACTACTTCACCCAGGTGGTGGAACATCACGGTTTCGCGGCGGCGGGCCGGGCACTGGACATGCCCAAGTCCAAGCTCAGCCGACGCATTGCCGAACTTGAAGAACGCCTCGGCGTGCGCCTGCTGCACCGCACCAGCCGGCATTGCTCATTGACGGAAATCGGCCAGGCCTACTACCAGCGCTGTCTGGCCATGCGAGTGGAAGCGGAGAGCGCCGCCGAACTGATCGAGCGCAACCGCTCCGAGCCCCAGGGCCTGGTGCGTGTCAGTTGCCCGACGGCGCTGCTCAATTCCTGGGTCGGGCCGATGCTGACCCGCTACATGCTCAAGTACCCCTTGGTGGAATTGTTCATCGAGAGCACCAATCGCCGGGTCGACCTGATTCACGAAGGCTTCGACATTGCCCTGCGGGTACGCTTTCCGCCGCTGGAAAACACCGACATGGTGATGAAGGTCCTGGGCAACAGCACCCAGAGCGTGGTCGGCAGCCCGGCTTTTTTATCGCGCCTGTCGACACCGGCCTCCCCGGCCGACCTCAGCGGCTTGCCGAGCCTGCACTGGGGCGCGGCACAGCGCGAATATCAGTGGGAACTGTTTGGTGCCGACGGCAGTACCGCGATGATCCGGCATGCACCGCGCATGGTCACCGATGACCTGTTGGCCTTGCGCCATGCGGCACTCGCCGGGATCGGCATCGTGCACCTGCCCAGTGTGGTGGTGCGCGATGAAATCGCTGCCGGGCAACTGGTGGAACTGGTGCCGGGCTGGGCACCGAAGAGCGGCGTCATCCATGCCATCTTCCCCTCGCGTCGGGGCTTGCTGCCGTCGGTGCGCACGTTGATCGATTTTCTCGGGGAGGAATTCAGTCGCAGTGATATTGCCTGAAGGCAGTAAGGATTCAGACCGAGTCGCGGCCATCGCTGGCAAGCCAGCTCCTACAGGATTTGCGCAAACCTTGTAGGAGCTGGCTTGCCAGCGATGGCGCCAGAACAGACACACTCAACACATCTTCCTGCCCGATTCATGACTTTCGGTAAACATTGCTTTGCCGCTCCAACGGTTTTTCTCACGGATGCAGGCGCGGATACTGCCGCCCATTCCCACTGCAACCTCTGGAGTCCTCAATGTCTATTCCCGCCTTCGGTCTGGGTACGTTTCGCTTGCAAGGCCAGGTGGTGATCGATTCGGTGAGCACCGCCCTGGCGCTCGGCTACCGGGCGATCGATACCGCGCAAATCTACGAGAACGAAGCCGACGTCGGCGAAGCCATCGCTGCCAGCAGCATCGCCCGTGACGAACTGTTCATCACCAGCAAGATCTGGGTCGCCAACCTGGCAGGAGATCGGCTGATCGAGAGCCTGAAGGAAAGCCTGCGCAAACTGCAAACCGACTGCCTGGACCTGACCCTGATCCACTGGCCGTCGCCGGACGATCAAGTGCCCGTCGCAGAATTCATGGGCGCCCTGCTTGAAGCCAAGCGCCTGGGCCTGACCCGGCAGATCGGCGTGTCCAACTTCACCATCGATCTGATGAAGCAAGCGATTGCAGCCATCGGTGCCGAGCACATCGCCACGAACCAGATCGAACTGCACCCGTACCTGCAAAACCGCGAGGTCGTCGAGTTCGCACGCAGCCAGGGCATCGGCATCACGTCGTACATGACCCTGGCTTACGGTGAAGTCCTCAAGGACCCGCTCATCCAGCAGATCGCCGAGCGCCTGCAAGCGACACCGGCTCATGTCACCCTGGCGTGGGCCATGCAATCGGGTTACGCCGTGATCCCGTCGTCCACTCGTCGGGCCAACCTTGAGAGCAACTTGAAGGCTCGCGAGCTGAACTTGAGCGAGAGCGACATGGCCTTGATCGCAACACTGGATCGCGGCCACCGCTTGACCAGCCCAAAAGGCATCGCACCGAACTGGGATTGAACCTCAATCCTGCTCCAGACGTTGGTCCAGGCGGGCCATGGCTTGCTGCAACTGGTCGACGGCATCGTCGATCAGTGCCGCGCGGCCTTCATTGCAGGCGCGCTCCAGTCGTTCGCAACACTCGACCAGGCCAAGCGCTCGCACCATCAGCGCCCCACCCTTGATACGGTGTGCCAGCACCTGCAAACCCGGGCGATTGCCGCTGGCATGCAGCGCCAGCAAATGCACGCGGTCCTCGCGGTTGGTCAGCGCCAGATCGAGCATCAGTTGATCAATCAGCTCACGGTCCGAATCCGCATAGCGTTCCAGCTCGCTCAAATCGAACTCGGCGAAGCCAGGGTCGTCGATTGCCGCCGGGAGAGCGCTGGAGAAGCGCTGGGCCAGCCATGCCTGCAAATCCACCAGGCGAATGGGCTTGAACAGGCAATCGTCCATGCCCGCCGCCCGACACCGAGCTTTCTCCTCTGCTTGCGCGTTGGCGGTAAAACCCAGAATCAGCGTCGGCGACAGCCCCTGCACCCGCTCTTGCTCACGTATCGCGCCCGCCAGTTCGTAACCACTGAGCACTGGCATGTTGCAGTCGGTAATCACCAGATCGAACCCGTGCCCGCGCCACTGCTCCAGCCCCTGCGCACCGTCTTCAGCCAACACCACACGATGGCCCAGGTAACTCAGCTGCCGTGAGAGCAACAGGCGATTGGCTGGATAATCGTCGACCACCAGAATCGACAACGCCCGGGTCGTGAGCTGCGCCGAGTCCTGGGGCATCCCCGCCGAGGGCAACGCTTGCAGGGCAGGCAGCACCAGGCTGATGTCAACCCGTGTCCCACGCCCCAGCTCACTGTCGAGCTGCAACTGGCCGCCCATCGTTTCGCACAGGGTCCGACTGATCACCAGGCCCAGGCCGGAACCTTGTCGGGCGGTCTGCTGACTGTTGCCCGCCTGCACGAACGGGCTGAACAGGCGTTGCTGGTCGAACGCACTGATACCGATGCCGCTGTCTTCAATCTGTACGCTGACGGCGAGGTGCACCGGGCCTTGAGGTTGCACTCGTAGTGTCAGGCTCACCTGGCCTTCACGGGTGAACTTGATCGCATTGCTCAGCAGATTGGACAGCACCTGTTTGAAGCGCGTGGGATCGAGCATCACGTCGCAGTCACTGCGTTCGTCTAGCTCGACCTGCCATTGCAGATTCTTCTGCATCGCCAACCCTTCGAAAACCCGGCAGACCGACGTCACCAGCGCGCGCAGATTGACCCGTTCCGGCGCCAGCGACAAATGCCCGGATTCGATCCGGGCGACGTCCAGAATGTCGCCGATCAATTCCAGCAGTTGCTGACCGGCGTTGGACGCCACCTCGATGGCGGCGCGGTCTGTCTCCCCCTCGTCGGCCCGTTTCAGCGCCAGTTCGAGCATGCCGATCAATGCGTTCATCGGGGTGCGGATTTCATGGCTCATGGTCGCCAGGAACGTGGTCTTGGCCCGGTTGGCGTCGTCCGCCGCGTCCTTGGCTTCCTGCAATTGCCCGAGCAATTGCTGACGCTGGCGAATCTGCCGGCGCTGCCAGACGATCCCGGCCAACGCGAGCAACAGCAAGACACCCGCCACCGAAAACGCCTGCACGATCGCCTTCCGGTGTCGCAGCCAGTAGCTCTGCTCGACCATCGAGTCATAGCGCCAGGGTTGGGTCAGCTCGTCAATTTCCTCGGGAGGGATGCTCAACAGCGCCTTGTCCAGAATCGAACGCAGTTCAGTCGCCTCGCGACTGGTTGCCAGGGTGCTTCGGGCGGGATCGGTGCCCACGGTACTGGTCACTTGCAGACGATCGCGATACTGCCGGGAAATCAGGTAACGGGCGCTGATCAACGAGTTGATGCTGCCATGGGCCTTGCCCTGGGCGACCATCTCCATGGCGTCCGTCGACAGTGGTGCATCCATCAGCCGGACCTGAGGGTAATGCTGGCTAATGTACTTGCCGACAACGTTGCCCTGGGTCAGCGCCAAGGTTTTTCCCGGCATGTCATCCAGTGTCCTGGGGCTGTCCGCGGCCGCGCGGGTCACCAGCACCGAAGGGCTGCTCAGGAACGCCCGGGTGAACAGCAGTTCGTCGTCACGCTGGGAACTGAGGCCGATACCGGCCAGTACATCGATCTGACCGCTGGAGATGCCGGTCATCATTTCGGCTACAGACTTCATACCCCGGATGTCAAATTGCAGCCCGGTACGTGAACTGATTTTCGTCAGCACATCGACGCCAATACCGCGAAATTTGCCTTCGCTGTCGATGAATGTAATCGGCGGAATGTTTTCGTTGATCGCAACCCTCACCCGCGGATGGCGTTCGAGCCAGCGCTGTTCGGCCACGCTCAATTGCAATGACTCTGTGCCCGGGATAGATACCCCGTTTGCCCCCCAACGTCGCAGGATATTCATTTGTTCATTAGTGGTAATGGCCGCCAGCGTCTTGTTGACGATGCGCAACAGCGAAACGTTGTCGCGGGTCATCGCGAAGGCAAAACGCCCGGACTCCATGGGCGAGAAGTCCGTCAGACGCATGTTGTTCAGGTTGTTCTTGCTGATCAGATAATGGGCATTGATCGCATCGCCCAGATAGACATCGGCCTGGCCGAACGCCACGGCTCCCATCGCCGCCAGTGTCGAGGGAAACAGCTGGACCTGCGCCTTGGAATAGAACTGTTGCACGCTGTATTCGGGCAAGTAGTGATACAGCATCACCAGTTGCTTGCCAGCCAGTGTCGGGTCGAGCACCGGAGGGAAATCGGTACGCGTGACCAGCACCGGCTGATCGACCGCATACGCACTGGACATCTGTAACAGTGGATCTTCGGCTTCAAATCGATTGGCCGTTCCCAGCAGGTCTGCCCGCCCATCCTTGATGGCCTGCACCGCATCGGCCCGCGACGGAAAACAATGAACCTCGATGACAACGTTCAACAATTGCTCGAGCAACCCGGCGTAATCGGCTGTCAGGCCTTCGAACACCTTGCCCGCCGTGTTGAACTCGAAAGGGGGATAGTCCGGCGCCGAGACTGCCAGCACCAATCGGCCCTTTTGCTGCAGCCAGCGCGACTCGGTGTCCGACAACCTGACGCTCAAACCCTCGGCACTCGAACGCCCCAACAGGGTCAACGGCTGTTGCGCGCAGACCGCCGATGCCCATAAAAACAGGCCCATCAGCACCCAACCTGACAACCGTCGCAGAGCGTTCATTCAGATCAAATGATTGCGCAGGGCGAAATCCCTCAAGTGCACCGATGAGCTCACGTTGAGCTTGAGGATAAGCCGGGTCTTGTAGGTGCTGACGGTCTTGTAGCTCAGGTGCATGATCTCGGCGATCTCCAGGTTTTTCGAACCCCGGGCCAAGTACTGCAGAATGGTCAATTCACGATTGGAGAGCTTGTCGATCAACTGCGTCTCACTGCGTTGCAAATCCCCCATCGACACGGAACTCGAGGGGAGCTGGGCGAAATAGGTGTAGCCGGCCATCACCGAATTCACCGCCGCCTTCAAGTCATCCAGGTCCTTGCTCTTGGAAACATAGGCAACAGCCCCGGCACGCATGCAGCGGTCCTGATAAAACTGGGCCTCCAGCGAAGTGAACACCACCACGCGACATCGCGTCTTTTGGGCCTTGATACGGTCCATCACCTCCAGCCCCGCCACCCCTGGAAGGCCCAGGTCAAGCAGCAGGACATCCGGTTGATGCTCCCGGACCAACGACAAGACCTCATCACCACGGGCGGTCTCGTAAATCTGTGTGAATCCTTCGCCCTTGAGTACGAGTTTGATCATGGAGCGAACCACCGGATGATCTTCCACAATCAGTGCTGACTTCATGACGACTCCCGTGCAACACAACACGATCGGGCAAAAAAATGCCCTCCAGGTACCGCAGCGGTTGGACACAACGCTGCGCCTATACTTTTGCATGGAGGGCTGGAAGGAACTACCTGACAGAAATGACAGTTCCGACGAACGGTAACCGACGATCAACGACACTCATCAACTGCGTAATGGACGCAAGGTCAGGCAGAGTGGCCTGGCTGAGCTGGACTTTGCCCACGACTGACTGCAACGGCGTCTGCTGTTCATTGAAGATAAACGCGTGATGGACCTGCGGGTTATTGGCGAAGTAATTGAACAGGTCCAGCGCTCCGCGAGCCATCGCCTCATTGACGAGCACCAGATCCAGAGGCTCGCAACCGTACTCCACCAGTGGAAGGAGCTCGTCGAGGCTCTGCACCGGAGCCACCCGGAAATAGCCGAGCTGATTGAACAGCCGCTCGATTCGCAGGCGGTTGAAGTGCTGGGCATCGGCGATCAGGATGCGCAAGGATTTGTTCGGCAAGGTGACCTCCCAAAGGATGTCGGTTTCAAGAGGTCGCAAAGCCTACGGAACACCTTCCTGGGTTTATGTAGGAATTTTCCTAAATAAATGCCGGTTAGTCTGACTTTTTTCCGGGAAACCTTGGCCTTTACTCCGTGGTACTCGGACTCCAGAACGCCTGCACCACCAGGGTCGACGTCGAAATCCGTGCCACCAGCGCATCCAGTTCATCACCATCGACCGAGGTGGTCGCCAGGGTGGCTTCGATTTCAATTTCATCCGCGCCGAAGGCGTGCACATCGACATCGCTGGCCGGATAGTTGCTGCGCTCCAGTTCGGCTTCGAGCAGGGCCAGCACGGTTTTCTGCTGCGTACGCCGGGCAATGACATAAACGATGTTGGTAACTTCCGCCGAAATCACATCCAGTGGCTGACGGTTGATGTTGTTGACGATTGGCCGCAGCAAGGTGTTGGCCGCGAGCACGAACAGCGTGCCGAGCAAGGCCTCGGCCAGCAGGTCGGCACCGGCGCAGGCACCGACTGCTGCCGAGGTCCAGAGCGTGGCGGCCGTATTGAGGCCGCGCACATTACCCTCTTCGCGCATGATCACCCCGGCACCGAGAAAGCCGATGCCGGAAACCACGTAGGCTACGACCCGCACGGCACCCTCGGCACCGGCGAGACGGTTGGCCATGTCGACGAAAATCGCTGCGCCCACCGCCACCAGTACATTAGTGCGAAGGCCGGCAGTGCGCTGCCGGTACTGGCGCTCGAAACCGATCAGGCCACCGAGGATGAAGGCCGCGCCGAGGCTGACCAGGGTATCGAGCAGGGAGCTCAGGTTGAGGTTGTTAAGTGCTTGCATGATGAATCCCTTGAAAAATACACGCTCCCACAGGGATTGTGTTGATTGGCCAGCCTCGCAGCCTTATTGCCAGCCAAACCGGCGAATGTAGAACCCCTTCACCGCCTGGGTCAGCGCCATGTACGCCAACAGGATCACCGGCAGGAACACGAAGTACAGCGACGGCAACGCCTGCAATTTGAAGTAGTGCGCCAGCGGTCCCATCGGCAGGAAAATCCCCACGGCCATGATCAGCCCCGTCATCACCAGCAACGGCATGGCCGCGCGGCTTTGCAGGAAGGGGATCTTCGGCGTGCGGATCATGTGCACGATCAGGGTCTGGGTCAGCAGCCCGACCACAAACCAGCCGGACTGGAACAGGGTCTGGTGATCCGGGGTATTGGCATCGAAGACGTACCACATCAAGGCGAACGTGGTGATGTCGAAGATCGAACTGATCGGCCCGAAAAACAGCATGAAGCGCCCGACATCCGCCGGCTGCCAGCGCTGCGGTTGCTTGAGCATTTCGTCATCGACGTTATCGAACGGAATGGCGATTTGCGAAATGTCATAGAGCAGGTTCTGCACCAGCAGGTGCATAGGCAGCATCGGCAGGAACGGAATGAAGGCACTGGCCACCAGCACCGAGAACACGTTGCCGAAGTTCGAACTGGCGGTCATCTTGATGTACTTGAGCATGTTGGCGAAGGTGCGGCGGCCTTCCAGCACGCCCTCCTCCAGCACCATCAGGCTCTTTTCCAGCAGGATGATGTCGGCTGCTTCCTTGGCGATGTCCACCGCGCTGTCCACCGAAATACCGATGTCGGCGGTGCGCAGGGCCGGGGCGTCGTTGATGCCGTCGCCCATGAAACCGACCACATGGCCGTTGCCCTTGAGCAGACGGACGATGCGTTCCTTGTGCGACGGGGTCAGTTTGGCGAAGACGTTGGTGGTCTCCACGGCTTTCGCCAGTTCGGCATCCGTCATGCGCTCGATGTCGTTACCCATCAGCAGGCCTTGCTGCTCCAGGCCGACTTCGCGGCAGATCTTCGCGGTCACCTGTTCGTTGTCACCGGTCAACACCTTCACCGCCACGCCGTGCGCTGCCAACGCCTTGAGGGCCGGTGCGGTGCTTTCTTTCGGCGGATCGAGAAACGCCACGTAGCCGATCAGCGTCAGTGCCTGCTCATCGGCCAGACTGTAGGTGTCGCGTCCTTCGATCATCGGCCGTGCCGCTACCGCAACCACCCGCAAGCCTTCGGCGTTGAACGCGGCCGTGACCTGACGGATGCGCGCCAGCAATGCTTCACTCAAGGCTTCATCGACTTCGCCGTGACGCACCCGCGAGCAGACCGCCAGCACCTCTTCCACCGCGCCCTTGCAGATCAGCAGGTGCGGTTGATCGCGCTCGGCGACCACCACCGACATGCGCCGGCGAGTGAAGTCGAACGGGATCTCGTCGACCTTGCGAAATGCCGTGCCGACTTTCAATTCACGATGGATCTCGACGTGTTCGAGCACCGCCACATCCAGCAGGTTTTTCAGGCCGGTCTGGTAGTAGCTGTTGAGGTAGGCCATTTCCAGCACGTCATCGGAATCGTTGCCCCAGACATCGACGTTGCGCGCCAGGAAAATCTTGTCCTGGGTCAGGGTGCCGGTCTTGTCGGTGCACAACACATCCATGGCGCCGAAGTTCTGGATAGCGTCGAGGCGTTTGACGATGACTTTTTTGTGCGACAGGAACACCGCGCCCTTGGCCAGGGTCGAGGTGACGATCATCGGCAGCATTTCCGGGGTCAAGCCCACGGCAATCGACAATGCAAACAGCAGCGCTTCGGTCCAGTCCCCCTTGGTGAAACCGTTGATGAACAGCACCAGCGGCGCCATCACGAACATGAAGCGGATCAGCAGCCAGCTGACTTTGTTGACCCCGGTCTGGAATGAAGTCGGTGCCCGGTCAGTGGCGCCGACCCGCTGGGCCAAGGCACCGAAATAGGTGCTGTTGCCGGTGGTGAGGATCACCGCCATGGCCGTGCCGGACACCACGTTGGTGCCCATGAACAGAATGTTGTCCAGGTCGAGCGGATTGAGCGTATCGCGGTCCTGCTGGCGAGGGAATTTTTCCACCGGCATCGATTCACCGGTCATCGCCGCCTGACTGACGAACAGGTCCTTGGCGCTGAGCACCCGGCAATCGGCGGGAATCATGTCCCCGGCTGAAAGCACGATCAGGTCGCCCGGCACCAGTTGCTTGATCGGCAATTCGATCCGCTGCGCGCGGTGGTCCTCCACGTCCCGGCGCATCACCGTGGCGGTGTTGCTGACCATCGCCTTGAGGGCATCGGCGGCCTGGTTGGATTTGGTTTCCTGCCAGAAACGCAGCAAGGTCGACAGCACCACCATGGAGAAAATCACGATGGCGGCTTTCATGTCTTCGGTCAGCCAGGAGATGACCGCCAGCAGTGTCAGCAGAAGGTTGAACGGATTCTTGTAGCAGTGCCACAGGTGCGTCCACCAGGGCAGCGGTTGCTCATGTTCGACTTCGTTGAGCCCGAATTGCTCGCGCAGGGCATCGGCTTCGAGTTCGCTCAAGCCGTCGGTGTGACTGCCCAGAGTGTTGAGCAATTGGCCCGTGTCGCTGCCGGCAGCGGCCACCAGGGTTTGCGCCAGGGTGGGAGGGACTTCACGGCTGACCGTGGTGTCGGTGAAGGTTTCCAGCAACGCCAGGCGACGGAAGTGCCGGGCGATGTGGCGGTTACGCAGGAAACCTGCGAAGAATTCCTTGAGGGTAAGTTTCATGGCTGGTGCCCCTTTTGGTCAGCCGGGAAACCGTCGAGCAGGCAGGTCCACGCCGCTGCCGCCGGAACAACCGGCAAAGCAAGGCCTGGCGCGCCGGTCACGAATGACAGGCGTGTCGATAGAGCGGCGGCCACGACAAAAAAAGTCGAAACCACGCACTGTTCAGCGTCGATGAGAGGGACGTCGGGACACGGCCGGGACTGGCCATGATCGGGATGCCGCTGCTCGCTTTTCGGCGAGACAACGGCACAGGAGACTGCGCGTTATCTTGCCGAGAAAATGCCGGTTACCGAGACCGGCCGACAACTGTCACTCGAACAAGTACCCACTGTGGGTCTCCGTAATGGATGAAAACGCGCGAAGCTTACGCCCCGATGTTTGGAGAGTAAACCTGTTACAAAATCTCGCCGGGGGAATCGCGGGGTTCTTCAGGAAGGGTTCAGGATTCGACATTTTCGTCGTTGTCGAGGGCCCTATCGCCGGCAAGCTGAACTGGCCTAATTATTCCGGACACCTCTTAAGGGCGATATGATTTCGCCAACTTGGAGGTTCCATGAACGAAAGAAAGGTCTACACCCGCGAGTTCAAGCTTCAGGCTGCCAGCATGGTGCTTGATGATAACTGTCCGGTTCCAGATGTTTGTGCATCGCTGGATATTGGGCCCACCGCTTTACGGCGCTGGGTCGATCAGGTTCGCAAGGAACGCGAGGGACAGCCAGTCAAAGGCACCAAGGCGATTACCGAGGATCAGCGCCAGATCCAGGAGTTAAAAGCCAAGATCAAGCGCATGGAGATGGAAGCCGAGATCTTAAAAAAGGCTACCGCTCTCTTGATGTCGGATCCCGATCGTTTTCGATGATTGCGGAGCTTAGAGAGTCATTCCCGACCGCCTTGCTGTGTCGTGTTTTCGATGTGAAGCGCAGCAGCTTTTATGAGTGGCTTCAGCGGCTCGCCAAGCCGCAGGTCAGACGCGAGGAGCTCAAGCTGAAAGTGGTTGAGCTTCACAGCGAAAGCCGTGAAGCCATGGGCTCCAGGATGATCAGCAAGGGCCTGAATTCGCAAAACATAGCGGTCGGAAGGAGTCTTGTCAGAGCGCTGATGAGGGAGGCAAACATTGTCAGTAAACAACGCCAGCCGCATCCATTCAGGTCCAAGGGGGTTGAAGCATTTGTTGCGCCTAATCGACTCAAACGCAACTTCAAACCGACTGCTGTTGATCAGGTCTGGTGTGGCGACGTTACCAGTTTGATGGTGGGCAAGCGCTGGGTTCACCTGGCCATCGTAATTGACCTGTTTGCTCGTCGAGTCATTGGCTGGGCATTCTCTCTAGTCAATGACGCCAACTTGGTCAGCAAGGCGCTACGCATGGCGACAGAGGTACGAACCTGCCCGCCGGGGCTGATGTTCCACTCGGATCAGGGCTGTCAGTACACCAGCCGCAAGTTTCAAGAAGAACTGGCCCGCCACGGCATTTTGCAAAGCATGAGTCATCGCGGACAGTGCTGGGACAACGCTCCAACAGAGCGTTTTTTCGGCACACTGAAATCAGAATGGGTTCCCCGCAGCGGCTACAGCATGGTCGAGGAAGCAAAAACCGACATGGTGCGCTTCTTCATGTACTACAACCGCACCAGGCTCCACAGCTATAACAACTACCTGTCGCCAATAGCTATGGAGCAAAAAGCGGCATAAACACCGTAATCGGTGTCCGGGATTACTTGACCAGTTCAAGCCGGCTCCTACAGGGAATATTCGTTGCGACGCAAATCTACTGTAGGAGCCGGCTTGCCGGCGATGACACCCTCGCGGACGCTACAAATCTCAGCTGGCCGTCGCCAACAACAAATCCACCACCGACCGCCCATGCCCGCGATGCTTGCCGTGCTCATACAAGGAGCCGGCAATTTCATCGGCACGGATCGGCAGGATCGACAGCAAGGTATCGCTCAGACCATGGCTGGCCTGGCAGAAGCCCTGCATGTAGAGGCCGGCCTTGCAGCGTTCATCAGTGATCAGCTTGTAGTTGCGATCGACCTCGAAATCACCCAGGTACTCTTCCAGCGGCGCCAGCAACTTGCGGTGCATCTGCCGCTCGTAACCGGTGGCCAGGACAACGGCGTCGTAGTGACGAACCGAGACCTCACCGGTGGCGTTGTTGCGCAACACCAGGTCGATGCCGCGCTCGCTGGCCGTGGCTTTTTCGATAGTGGTCAGGGTGTGGAACGCATGACGGGCGATGCCCGAGACTTTCTGCCGGTAGAAAATGCCGTAGATGCGCTCGATCAGATCGATGTCCACCACCGAATAGTTGGTGTTGTGGTACTCGTTCACCAGTCGCTCGCGCTCGCTGTCGGGCTGCTGGAACACCAGGTCGGTGAACTCCGGCGAGAACACTTCATTGACGAAGGGGCTGTCGTCGGCTGGCTTCAGTGCCGAGCCGCGCAGGATCATGTCCACCTGCACCGACGGGAAGCTGTCGTTCAAATCGATGAAGGCTTCCGCCGCGCTCTGCCCGCCACCGATGATCGCAATGCTCATCGGCTGGTTGTTTACGCACGGCTGTTTGGCCATCTGCGCCAGATACTGCGAATGGTGGAACACCCGGCCATCATCCTTGAGCGCCTTGAACACCTCGGGAATACGTGGCGTGCCACCGGCGCTGACCACCACCGAACGGGTAGTGCGCACATGCTGGTGCCCGCTCGTATCGCGGGAAATCACCCGCAGCGCCTCGACCTGATGGTTGTGCAGCACCGGCTCGATGGTCAGTACTTCCTCGCCGTAACGGCTTTGCGCGGTGAACTGCCCGGCGACCCAGCGCAGATAGTCGTTGTACTCCATGCGGCACGGATAGAAGGTGCCCAGGTTGATGAAGTCCACCAGGCGCCCATGGGCCTTGAGGTAATTGACGAACGAGTAAGGGCTGGTCGGATTGCGCAGGGTCACCAGGTCCTTGAGGAAGGAAATCTGCAACTCGCTCTGGGTGACCAGGGTGTTGCCGTGCCAACGGTAGTCGGCCTGTTTGTCGAGAAACAGCACATCCAGGTTGCCCTGGCTCGCCCCGCGCTCTTGCAACGCGATGGCCAGTGCCAGGTTCGACGGGCCGAAACCGACGCCGATCAGGTCGTGAACGAGGGGCGATGCAATTGCCTGTGTCATTTCCAGTGTCCTCTGGATGTTCCCCTCAAAAGCGGGGGCATTGAACCTAAGTGACCTGACCGGCCTTGGGCAGGACAACAGGTCGTCTGTTGAGTAGGAACGAGGACAATGAAAAGAAATTTAGCCGTACGGGTTCAGTGGGCATCCCACAGTCGCATTCGTGTACGGCAATGCTTCATGGCATTAACAATGTGCTTTTCGACCAGGGCTTTGGAAATACCCAGTTGCCCGGCGATTTCCGAATGGGAAAGGCCCTCGATCTTGCGCAGCAGAAAGCTCTCGCGGCACAGCCGTGGCAGTTCCGCCAAGGCACGCTGGAGCATGTCCAGGCGCTGGCCGTGATCGAGGACCTTGTGCGGCGAAGGCGTAAAGCAGCTTTCTTCGCTGTCGAGTACGTCCAGCGGCTCGGCGCGCCGCAAGGCGTTGCGTCGGTGGTCATCGATGACCAGATTCAAGGCGGTGCGATAAAGGAATGCGCGGGGCTGCTCGATCGGCGCATCGCTGGTCCGTTCCAGCACGCGCAGATAAGCGTCATGAACCACATCTTCGGCCACCTGGCGGTTGCCCAGCTTGGCGTTCAGGAAACACACCAGCTCGCGATAGTAGTTTTCCAACATGACTCCCGTCCGCACGGGGGTGCGGTTTCATTCCTTGAGCCCTTTGTACGACCGCTGAAACAAGCAGTGGCACGATAGTGGCAGTTCGAGTCGCGTAATTTATAGTAATTCTCATATAGATTTAAAGTGCTGCGTCGCCTTGCCCGACAAATAGTCTCGATCCATGTAGGAGCGAGCTTGCTCGCGATGGTCGTGAACGAAGATGCGTACTTTCTGATTTAACGTGTCGTCCTTGCGGCCATCGCGAGCAAGCTCGCTCCTACAGTGGTTTGTGTCGTCGCCTAAATTCCGCGCTCGGTTCATCGTTAACAGGACAGCTCCCCGTCTGCGCCCCGGTCTCCCCGCCGCTAAACGACGGGCCGATTTTCCTAGGCCGGAACCCTGCATGAAACGTCCCCGACAGACCCGACGCGCCCTGCTCGCAGCACTTTGCCTGATCCCTGTAGTTGCCGTCGCCGCCTGGCAATTCATCCCGCCGGGACGCGACCAGCTCGCCACCGTCCAGGTCAGCCGCGCCGACATTGAAAGCAGCGTCACGGCATTGGGCACCCTGCAACCGCGACGCTACGTCGACGTTGGCGCCCAAGCCTCCGGGCAGATCCACAAGATCCATGTGGAAGTCGGTGACGTGGTCAAGGAGGGCCAGTTGCTAGTGGAGATCGACCCTTCCACGCAACAGGCCAAACTTGATGCCGGGCGGTTCTCCATCGAAAACCTCAAGGCGCAGCTGCAGGAACAACGGGCGCAACACGAACTGGCCCGGCAGAAATACCAGCGCCAACAGAACCTCGCCGCTGGCGGTGCCACCCGTGAAGAAGACGTGCAGACCGCCCAGGCTGAATTGCGCGTGACCCAGGCGCGCATCGACATGTTCCAGGCACAGATCCGCCAGGCCGAAGCCAACCTGCGCAGCGATCAGGCGGAGCTGGGCTACACGCGGATCTATGCACCTATGGCCGGCACTGTGGTCGCGCTGGATGCCCGGGTCGGCCAGACCCTCAACGCCCAACAGCAGACGCCGCTGATCCTGCGCATCGCCAAGCTGTCGCCCATGACCGTATGGGCCGAGGTCTCGGAAGCCGACATCGGCCACGTCCAACCCGGCATGCACGCCTGGTTCACCACCCTGAGCGGCGGCACCCGACGCTGGACCAGCACCGTGCGGCAGATCCTCCCCGTCCCGCCCAAGCCGCTGGACCAGACCAGCCAGGGCGGCGGCAGCCCCGCCAGCACCAGCAAAAGCGGGAGTGCCCGCGTGGTGCTCTACACCGTGTTGCTGGATGTCGACAACGCCGACAACGCGTTGATGGCGGAAATGACCACCCAGGTGTTTTTCGTCGCCAACCAGGCGCAGAACGTCCTCACCGCGCCGATCGCCGCCCTGCAGGCGGGCGCTCAGCCAGACCTGCAGACCGCGCAAGTGGTCGCCAGCAATGGCAGCATCGAACAGCGCAACGTGCGCACCGGCATCAGTGACCGCCTGCGGGTGCAGATCCTCGATGGCCTGCAAGAAGGCGATCACCTGCTGATCGGCCCGGTCGACGGGAGTGGCGGCTGAATGCAGACGCCCCTGATCGACCTTTCGGACATCCGCAAAGCCTACGGCGGTGGCGACGCGCCTGAAGTTCACGTATTGCGCGGCATCGACCTGTCGATCCATGCCGGTGAGTTCGTGGCGATAGTCGGCGCTTCCGGTTCCGGCAAATCCACGCTGATGAACATCCTCGGTTGCCTCGACCGCCCGACCTCGGGCGAGTACCGCTTCGCCGGGGAAAACGTCGCCGCCCTGGACAGTGACGAACTGGCCTGGCTGCGTCGTGAAGCCTTCGGTTTCGTGTTCCAGGGCTATCACCTGATTCCGTCGGGTTCGGCCCAGGAAAACGTCGAGATGCCGGCCATCTACGCAGGCACCCCGGCCGCCGAACGCCACGCCCGCGCCGCCGCCCTGCTCGACCGTCTCGGCCTGGCTTCGCGCACCGGCAATCGCCCGCATCAGCTCTCCGGCGGGCAACAGCAGCGGGTGTCGATTGCCCGTGCACTGATGAATGGCGGCCACATCATTCTGGCCGACGAACCCACCGGTGCGCTCGACAGCCACAGCGGCGCCGAGGTCATGGCCTTGCTCGACGAACTGGCGAGCCAGGGCCACGTGGTGATCCTCATCACCCACGACCGCGAAGTGGCGGCCCGGGCCAAACGCATCATCGAGATCCGCGACGGCCTGATCATCAGCGACAGCGCCCGGGACAACCCTGCCGCGCAACACTCGGCCAACCCGGGTGCGCTACAGGCCGTCGACCTGCGCAAGCGCCTGAGCGAAGGCGCAGAAGCCACTGGCGCCTGGAAAGGCGAATTGGTCGATGCCGTGCACGCGGCGTGGCGGGTGATGTGGATCAACAAGTTCCGCACCGCGCTGACCCTGCTCGGGATCATCATAGGCGTCGCCTCGGTGGTGGTGATGCTGGCCGTGGGCGAAGGCAGCAAGCGCCAGGTGATGGCGCAGATGGGCGCGTTCGGTTCCAACATCATTTACCTCAGCGGCTCGGCGCCCAACCCGCGCACGCCGATGGGCATCGTCACCCTCGATGAGGTCGCGGCGATTGCCAGCCTGCCCCAAGTGATGCGGATCATGCCGGTCAACGGCCAGGAGGCCGGGGTGCGCTTCGGCAACCTCGATCACATGAGCTATGTCGGTGGCAACGACACCAACTTCCCGGCCATTTTCAACTGGCCGGTGGTCGAAGGCAGCTACTTCACCCACGCCGATGAACAAAACGCCGCAGCGGTCGCGGTGATCGGCCACAAGGTGCGGACCAAGCTGCTCAAGGACGTGGCCAATCCGATCGGCCAGTACATCCTGATCGAAAACGTACCCTTCCAGGTGGTCGGCGTGCTCGCGGAAAAAGGCGCCAGCTCCGGCGACTCCGACAGCGACGACCGCATCGCCATCCCCTACTCCGCCGCGAGCGTGCGCCTGTTCGGTACTCACAACCCGGAGTACATCGCCATCGCCGCCGCAGACGCACGCAAGGTCAAGGAAACCGAAAAAGCCATCGAGCAACTGATGCTGCGCCTGCACAACGGCAAGCACGATTTCGAACTGACCAACAACGCGGCGATGATCCAGGCCGAGGCACGCACGCAAAACACCCTGTCGCTGATGCTCGGCTCGATTGCGGCGATTTCGCTGCTGGTGGGCGGGATCGGTGTGATGAACATCATGCTCATGACCGTGCGCGAACGTACCCGCGAGATCGGTATCCGCATGGCCACCGGCGCCCGCCAGCGCGACATCCTGCGCCAGTTCCTCACCGAAGCGGTGATGCTCTCGGTGGTGGGCGGCCTCACCGGGATTGCCCTGGCGCTGATCGTTGGAGGCGTGCTGATTTTCAGCGAAGTCGCAGTCGCCTTCTCTCTGATAGCGGTGCTGGGCGCCTTCGGCTGCGCCCTGGTCACCGGTGTTGTTTTCGGCTACATGCCGGCCCGCAAAGCTGCCCGACTTGACCCGGTCACGGCCCTTACCAGTGAATGATCTCTCCATGAAGCCGACACTCAGTGTGTTAACCCTGTGCCTGCTGCTCGGTGCCTGCGGCAGCCCGGCCCAGCGCCCCGACAGCGGCATTGCGCCACCGGCCACCTGGCAATCGCCGCACACCGCTGGCGCCACCCATGACAACCAGCAGTGGTGGAATCGCTTCGGCAGCCAGCAACTGGGTCGCCTGATCGAACAGGCGCGGCTTGGCAGTTACGATTTGGCTGCGGCCATCGCGAGGGTGCGCCAGGCCCAGGCCGATACGGTGATTGCCGGCGGCTCGCAACTGCCGGAGGTCAAGGCCGGGGCCAACGCCAATCGCCAGAAACTGCTGCGGGGCAACGGCTACAGTCAGCTCGATGCCGACAGCGATAACAACGCTGTCGACTACTTCAACGCGAACCTTACCGCCAGCTACGAAATCGATTTCTGGGGTGGCCAGCGCGCCACTCGCGACAGCGCGAAATTCAACCTGAAAGCCAGCGAGTTCGATCAGGCCACCGTGGAATTGACGTTGCTCAGCGGCGTGGCCAACACCTACGCGCAAGCCTTGTCGTTGCAGGAGCAGGGCCGCATCGCCGAGTTGAACCTGGCCAACGCCCAGAGCGTGTTGAAACTGGTGCAGACCCGTTTCGATTCGGGCTCGGCCACGGCCCTTGAACTGGCGCAGCAAAAAAGCCTGGTAGCGGCGCAGCAACGCCAGTTACCGCTGGTGCAGCAACAGGCCGAGGATGCGCGAATCAGCCTCGCCGCCCTGCTCGGCCGCCCGGTTCAGACGCTGTCGCTGGGTCAGGAACGCTTCGATCAGTTGACCTGGCCCGCCATCGACGCCGGGGTGCCCAGCCAGTTGCTCAGCCGCCGTCCGGACATTGCCCGGGCCGAGGCGCAACTGGCCGCAGCACAAGCCGACGTCACCGTCGCCCGTGCCGCGATGCTGCCGACCGTGACCCTCACCGCCGAAATCGGCTCCGGCGCCGACCGGGCCGACGACATCCTGCGCAGCCCCTTCTACAACCTCACCGCCGGGCTGCTCGCGCCGGTGTTCAACAACGGCCGCCTCGGTGCCCAGCGCGACAAAGCCACGGCGCATCAGGAAGAACTGCTGGAGACCTATCGCGGCGCGATCATCAACGGCTTCGCCGACGTCGAAAAAGCCCTCAACAGCATTCGCGGACTGGATGAACAGCGCGGGTGGCAGAGTGAAGAGCTGAGCCAGGCGCAGACTGCGTTCAACATCGCGCAAAGCCGCTACCAGGCGGGGGCCGAGGATCTGCTGACGGTGCTGGAGACACAGCGCACGCTGTATGCGGCGCAGGATCTGAATGTGCAACTGAGATTGTCGCGCATGCAAGCGAGTATTGCCTTGTACAAGGCGTTGGGTGGGGGGTGGCAGGTTCTTTAATTGTGGCGTCCGAGAGGACGCCATCGCTGGCAAGCCAGCTCCTACAGTGGGGTTTTGTTGTTCGCAGATTTCGCGTACACCCACTAACCCTGTAGGAGCTGGCTTGCCAGCGATTGAACGATAATGCGGTATCAAGCCTGGCTCTGTTTAGCCTTCAGATTACGCGCATACCACGGCCGCTGCGGCACCTTGCGGAACAAGTCCTTCAGCTTCTTCTCGTCCTCACCAAAGGTGATGCGCAGCGCCAGCTTCATGGTTTCCGGGTCCATTTCCACTGACTTGCCGGCCTGCAACCCCGGCGTGGTGCTACAGCCATGGGTGCTTGGGCCGAGCCACGGGTCATCGATTTCCACCCAGCGCCCCGGCGCGAACCATTGCACGCCGTTGACCTCCTGCCGGCTGACCTGCCCCGGATGGAAGCGCTCGTGGGCGCGGAACCAGTCCTCGAGGCGATCATCGATCCAGCCGTGGAAATGCCAGAACATCGGGTTCACATGGGAGGAAAACGGGTCGCCGAGGAAGTCGTTTTCCGCGGCGAACCAGCGTGCGGAAAAATCAGAGGGATCGCGGGCGAACGGCACCGGCTGACCGTTGGACGGATCGCGCGGCACCGAAGCCCAGCGCATGTGCAGCCAGTCGTGCAGGCCCAGCTCGACCTCCGAGCCGAACTGGCCGAGGGTCAGCTTCGACAGATAACGCGGGTCGCGGTACTGCGATTCCCAGACCTGGAAATTACTGTGATACGTCTCGCGGGTCTTGATGTCGCTGACCCATTGCGTGTACTCGTCATCGTCCTCGGCCAGCCAGGTCGGCGGCAGCGCCGTGCCGTCGTGGTTGTCGAAGTAACGCGCAAAACCGCGCCGGTCCCGCGCCAGTTCCGGCTGCGGCAACGGGAAATGCGTCCAGGACGGCAAATCCTGCATCGACCGCGCCGTGCCGAGCATCTGCCGGTGCATGAAGAAAAAGTCCACGCCCGAACCGTTGCGATCCTTGCGCTCACCCCGGGCATCGCGCTCCTTGTCCCGTGGACCGGGCTGCCAGCCGATACCGCGCAAGGCATCGCGCTGGTCGTCGGACAGCTTGTGCCACTTGTCCCGGGTGGCATGCCAGAGCTGGTGGAACAACCGATGCTGCGGCGAAACCAGCCAGGCCAGCAGGGTCGGATTCAAGCCGGCACGCTCGCGCGCTTCGGGGAATACCCGTTTGACGGCGATGAAGCGATTGTCCTGGGCCGTCAGCATCAGCGGGCGATTGAGGTCCAACACGCGCCCACTGAGACTGCCGCTGCCGGCGTTACCGAAACCGGCCCAGACCTCGTCCAGGGTCATGTCGAATTCGTAATCGCAACAACCACTGGCGCCCAGCAATCGCCAACTCAGCTGTTTCGGGTTGGCCCCGGACAGATCGCCGAGCACCCGGTAACGGGGCTCTTCGGCGGAGCGCAAGCGCTCGGCGGTGTCGAAGAAGCCCACGACGCCGCGGCCTTTGTGGCCGATGTCGAGAAACAATTCCAGGCCTTCTCGCGGCAAACCTTCGATACCGGCGTCACGACCTTCGAAACGAATCTGCCAGACCCCGCGCAAGGTATCCGCCAAGCGCTGACCGGCAACATCCGCCACGTCGAACGAAGCTTCGCCGGGGGTGATCGTCGGGTCCGGTTTGGTCAGTTCGCGATGCCCGTAATACACCGCCGGCACGGCGGCACCGGTCAGCGCCAGGCCCGCGAGGAACCATCGTCGAGAAATCGTCATTGCCCTACCTGTGTCAGCCATGGAGCAGGCTTTATCCAAGCTAGAACGTTTGTTGTATCGGTAAATTTAAGAGCATCGCTGGCAAGCCAGCGCCTACAGGACGGCGTGATCCCCTGTAGGCGCTGGCTTGCCAGCGATGAGGTCGGTACAAACACCTAAATTATTGGATCAGCCATACGTTCCCCCCAGATAGCAAAGGCCCCTGCGCCTGATCCGGGGCGGCGAACCTGACTGAGACGGCAATGACAAAACCACGTTCGAAAAAGGCTCTTTTCATCGGCCTGCCGCTGGCCCTGGCGATCAGCGCGGGCGCAAGCTTCGCGGCCTGGGATTACGGGTTCAGGGACAATCCCGGCTACCCGGTCAAGGTGATGAAACAGGCCGATCAACTGCAGGAGCGCATCCTCTCGTTCGACAGCCACATCACCGTGCCGATGGACTTCGGCACCGCCGGCAACGAAGTCGACAAGGACGGCGAAGGCCAGTTCGACCTGGTCAAGACCGGCCGCGGGCGTCTGTCCGGGGCAGCGCTGACAATCTTTGGCTGGCCGGAAATATGGAACGGCCCCAACGCGCCCCATCGCCCTACCGAAGGGTTCATCGACGAGGCCCGCTTTGAGCAGGAAACCCGCTACAAGATCATCAGCGCGATGGTCCGCGACTTCCCCAACCAGGTGGCCATCGCCTACACCGCCGACGATTTCCGTCGCCTGCACGGCGAAGGCAAGTTCGCGGTGTTCATCAGCATGCTCAACGCCTACCCGCTGGGCAATGACCTCAACGCCCTGGACAAGTGGGCCGCGCGCGGTATGCGCATGTTCGGCTTCAGCTACGTGGGCAACAACGCCTGGGCCGATTCGTCGCGACCGCTGCCATTTTTCAACGACTCGCGCGATGCCCTCGGCGGGCTGTCGGACATGGGCAAGCAAGCGGTGCATCGCCTCAACGACCTGGGCGTGATCATCGACGTGTCGCAGATGTCGACCAAGGCCCTGGAGCAAGTCGCGCAACTGAGCCGCACGCCGATGGTCGCCTCGCACTCGGCACCGCGTGCCCTGGTGGACATCCCGCGCAACCTCAGCGATGCGGAAATGCAGCTGATCAAGAACAGCGGCGGCGTGGTGCAGATCGTCGGCTTCCCGACCTACATCCGCCCGCTGAGCCAGGCCACCCTGGACAAGCTCAACGCCCTGCGCGCGCGCTTCGACCTGCAACCGCTGCAAGGCCTGGAGATGGCCTTGATGCCCGGCGATCCGGTGATCACCGTCTGGCCCGAGCAACGTTTCGGCGAGTACGCCAGCCAGCTCTACTCGATCCTCGACGAAGAACCCAAGGCCAGCCTCAAGGATTACGGCGATGCGATCGATTACGCCGTGAAGAAAATCGGCATCGACCACGTCGGCATCAGTTCCGACTTCAACGACGGTGGCGGCCTCGACGGCTGGAAAGACGTCAGCGAGAGCCGCAACGTGACCGCCGAACTGATCAGCCGTGGCTACAGCGAGGCCGACATCGCCAAGCTCTGGGGCGGCAACTTCCTGCGGGTCTGGGACCAGGTGCAGAAGTCTTCCCAGCCTGTGGTCCAGAACTGATTTTTTCCTTTTGCCAAAGCGAACCGAACCATGACCAACCGTCGTTCATTCCTCAAGCAGGCCGGTATTCTGGCGGCCGGCATTCCCCTCGCCTCGGCCGTCAGCCTGCCCGCACAGGCCGCAAGCCCCGCGCCGTTGCCCAAGGACAAATGGGACCAATTGCGCCAACTGTTCACCCAGGACCCGAATTACCTGCACTTCGCCAATTTCCTCGTGACCTCGCATCCCCGCCCGGTGCGCGACGCCATCGAGATGCATCGTGTGAACCTTGATCGCAACCCAGGCCTGGCCATGGACTGGCATCGCGGCGAAACCGAACGCCGCGAAGAAGACGTGCGCGTGTGGGCCGGCCGTTACCTGAAGGCCAAGCCGTCGCAGATCGCCCTCACCGGCAGTACCACTGAAGGGCTGGCGATGATCTACGCCGGCATCCACGTGCGCCCGGACCAGGAAATCCTCACCAGCGAACACGAGCACTACGCCGCCAACAGCGTGTTCGAATACCGCACCCAGAAAGACGGCACCCAGGTCCGCAAGATCAAATTATTCGAAGACCCCTACAAGGTTTCGACCGCCGAAGTGCTGGCCTCGATTGAGCGCAACATCCGCCCCGAAACACGCGTACTGGGCATGACCTGGGTGCATTCCGGCAGCGGTGTGAAGTTGCCCATCGGCGAAATCGGCAAGCTGGTGGAAGAGAAAAACCGCGGCCGCGCCGACAAGGACCGCATCCTCTACGTGATCGATGGCGTGCACGGCTTCGGTGTGGAGAACGTCGATTTCCCGGACATGCACTGCGACTTCTTCATTGCCGGCACTCACAAATGGATGTTCGGCCCACGGGGAACCGGGATCATCTGTGCCCGTTCCGACGAGCTCAAGGACGTGACCCCGACCATCCCGACCTTCTCCGAAGCCACCCAGTTTTCCACGGTGATGACCTATGGCGGCTACCACTCCTTCGAACACCGCTGGGCGCTGACCGAAGCCTTCAAATTGCACCTGGACCTGGGCAAGGCCGAGGTCGCGACGCGCATCCACGACATCAACAGCTACCTGAAGAAGCGTTTGCAGCAGCATCCGTCGGTGGAGCTGGTCACACCGCTGTCGCCGGAGTATTCCGCCGGTTTCACCTTCTTCCGCATCAAGAACCAGGACTGCGAAGAGGTCGCCAATTACCTGATGGACCGCCGCGTGGTGTGCGATGCCGTGGACCGTGATGTCGGACCGATCATTCGTGTTTCGCCGGGGCTGCTCAATACCGAAGCGCACATCGACCAGTTGATGGAACTGATGGCCAGCAAGCTCTGAACCACCGATTCCCCTTAGCGAGAACCCTTATGAAAAACATCCTGAACAGGCAGCACCTCAAGCGCCTGGGCGCCGTGACGCTGCTGGCATTGCTCGGCAGTATCGTACCGAGCCTCGCCCAGGCGTACACGGCACCGTTGCCGGGCAAGGTCTTCAAGGATTGCCGCCATTGTCCGGAAATGGTGGTGCTGCCCGCCGGCACCTTCACCATGGGCACCGCGGAAGACGAAGTCGGCCGCGAGCCCGATGAAGGTCCGATGCATGAAGTGACATTCGACAAACCGTTCGCCATGAGCCGTTACCAGATCACTGCCGGCGAATGGAACCAATACATGAAGGAAACCGGGATCACCCTGCCCGATGGCGACACCCGCCCCGGCCGGGCCTGCACCAACGGCAAACCGAGTTACCCCCAGGGCCCGCGTCAGCCGGCGGTGTGCATGAACTTTGCCGAAGTCAGCGCCTACGTCGCCTGGCTGTCACTGAAAACCGGCCAGCACTACCACATCGTCAGCGAGGCCCAACGCGAATACGCCGCCCGTGCCGGGTCAACGGGACCGTTCCCCTTCCCGTTCGACCCCGGCACCGAATACAGCATCGCCACCCACGCCAACACCTACGGCCCGACCGATGGCTACAGCTACAGCTCGCCGGCTGGCAGCTACCCGCCCAACGCCTTCGGCATGTACGACATGCATGGCAACGTCTACGAATGGATCGCCGACTGCTACCACCCGGACTATGTCGGCGCCCCCACCGATGGCAGCGCCTGGACTGAAGCCAATTGCGACACCCTGCGTATCCGCGGCAACGACTGGGGCGAAGCACCGGTGTTTTCCCGCTCGGGCAACCGCAATGACATCGATCCGCAAACCCGTGGCGACTGGATCGGGTTCCGTGTCGTACGCGACCTGACCCCCAACCTCTGACCCTTGTGGGAGCGAGCCTGCTCGCGAAAGCGGTCTGTCTGTCGCAGTAGAAGTTGACTGAAAGTCCGCCTTCGCGAGCAGGCTCGCTCCCACAGGTTTTGTGTCGCCTCTCCTTTAAATTAAGCCCTCCATCAGACGTTCTACTGGGTATCTGCCTCAATACCCAAGGAACCCTCTGCTCATGACCCAGCCAACGCGCGGTGCAATTCATGAATTGTTCAGCCTCCTGAAACCGTTCCGGCTCGTTGTCAGTCTGTCGATCCTTCTGGGCATGGTGGGCGGCCTGAGCGTGACGGTGCTGCTGGCCACCATCAACAACGCGCTGCATTCGCCGGACGGCCTGACCCAGGGCGTGGTCGCACTGTTCGCCGGCCTGTGCCTGCTGGCCCTGGGCAGTTCGATCTGCTCGGACATCGGCACCAACTACGTCGGCCAGCACATCATTGCCAAACTGCGCAAAGAGCTTGGGGAAAAAGTACTCTCGGCGCCCATCGAGCAGATCGAGCGCTACCGCAGCCACCGGCTGATCCCAGTGCTGACCCACGACGTCGACACCATCAGCGACTTCGCCTTCGCCTTCGCGCCGCTTGCCATCTCCCTGACCGTGACCCTCGGCTGCATGGGTTACCTGGCGATGTTGTCGTGGCCGATGTTCCTGATGATGGTGCTGGCGATTGCCATCGGCACCGGCATCCAGTTCTACGCGCAGGGCAAGGGCATCCAGGGTTTCATGGCCGCACGCGACGCCGAAGATGATTTGCAAAAGCACTACAACGCCATTGCCGGCGGCGCCAAGGAATTGCGCATCCACCGTCCGCGTCGCCAGCGCATGTTCGTCAAGGGCATCGAGGGCACCGCCGATTTCATCTGTAACACCCAGGTGCGTTCGATCAACACCTTCGTGATCGCCAAGACCCTGGGCTCGATGCTGTTCTTCGTGGTCATCGGCCTGGCGCTGGCCCTGCAATCGTTCTGGCCCAGCGCCGACCAAGCGGTGATGAGCGGTTTTGTGCTGGTGTTGCTGTACATGAAAGGCCCGATCGAGCATCTGGTCAGCACCTTGCCGATCGTCAGTCGCGCGCGTATCGCCTTCCGCCGCATCGCGGAATTGTCGAGCCAGTTCTCCTCGCCAGAACCGCACCTGCTGCTCAACGACAGCGGCATCCGCCCGACCGTGGTCAACAGCCTGCAACTGGACAACGTCAGCTACGCCTTCCCGGCCGCACCGGGCAGCGAGGCGTTTCGCCTGGGGCCGGTGAACCTGACCATCGAGCAAGGCGACATCGTTTTCATCGTCGGCGAAAACGGCTGCGGCAAGACCACGCTGATCAAATTGCTGCTGGGCCTCTACGCGCCGCAACAGGGTTCGATCCTGCTCAACGGCCAAGGCATCGATGCGCAAAACCGCGACGACTACCGCCAGTTGTTCACCACGATTTTTGCCGACTACTACCTGTTCGATGACGTGGTGCAGGGCGACCAGCACATTCCCGAAGACGCCAATACCTACCTGCAACGCCTGGAGATTGCACACAAGGTCAGCGTCAGGGACGGCAGCTTCACCACCACCGACCTGTCCACCGGCCAGCGCAAGCGCCTGGCGCTGGTCAATGCCTGGCTGGAAGAACGCCCGGTGCTGGTGTTCGACGAGTGGGCCGCCGACCAAGACCCGACCTTCCGCCGCATCTTCTACACCGAGCTGCTGCCGGACCTCAAGCGCCTGGGCAAAACCATCATCGTCATCTCCCACGACGACCGCTATTTCGACATGGCCGATCAACTGGTGCGCATGGAATCGGGGCGGGTCGTCACCGAGCGCGCCACCGCCTAACCGCGGTGGCTGCACGCAGGTTGTTGTTTTTTGAAGTTTGTTTTCCGGTTTAGTCAAAGTGGTCCGTCTAATAATAATTATCATTAACTAAAAAACTGCACACACCATTCTGGAGCGATTCGAGCAATGCAAAGCCTTACTCTGTCCCGCGCACCGTTGGCATTAGCCATCGAACGGCAAAAGAAATTCCGCACGGTCGTGCCGGGAGCACTGCTGACCCTGTTGCTGCTGGGAACCTCCCAGGTCGAGGCAGCCCCGGTGAACGTCAATGTGCCGGCCCAATCGCTGGCCAGTGCATTGCGCCAACTGGGCCAGCAGACCAACCTGCAGATTCTCTACAGCCAGGACATGGTCAACGGCATCAAGTCCACGGCGGTGTCCGGCAGCATGGAACCGGAACAGGCACTGAAAACCTTGCTGCTGGGGAGCGGCATCAATTTTCAGTTGAATGGCAACACCGTGTCGCTGGTGCCAGCGGTCGGTGACTCCAGTGCATTGCAGTTGGGTGCGACGTCCATCACCGGCGTGGCGCTGGGGCCGAACACCGAAGGTACGCACTCCTACACCAGCGATGAAGTGACCATCGGCAAAGGCAACATCAAGCTCAAGGACATCCCGCAGTCGGTGTCCGTCGTCACGCGCCAGCGCATGGACGACCAGAACATGAACAGCCTGCAGGACGCCATGCGTCAGGTCACCGGCGTGACCATCAAGACCTACAACTCCGGCTCCAGCCTCAACGACGTCTACATGCGCGGTTTCCTCGTTGACCAGGTGCAGGTCGACGGCGTCTCGCAACCCACCGGCCAGGGCGACATGGCCACCAGTTTCGACCTGGCGATGTACGACCGCATCGAAGTGTTGCGCGGTCCGTCGGGTCTGTACCAGGGCGCTGGCGAACCCGGCGGTACGATCAACGTGGTACGCAAGCGTGCCCTGAGCAAGTTCGCCCTCGGTGGCGAACTGGCCGGCGGCTCCTACGATCACTACCGTTCCTCGGTGGACGTTACCGGCCCGCTGAACGACCAGGGCACCGTGCGCGGTCGCTTCATCACGGCCTACGAGAACAACAAGTCCTTCGTCGACTACGCGCAAAACGAACGCCCGATGGTCTACGGTCGCCTGGAATTCGACCTCGACCCGTCCACCACATTGTCGGTCGGCGGCGCCTACCAGAAGAACAACTCCACCCCGGCGTTCGGCTTGCCGGCCTATGCCGACGGCACGTTGCTGGACGTTCCGCGCTCGACCTTCGTCGACGCCAAGTGGAACACCCTGAACGAGAAGGTCTGGGAGTCCTTTGCCGAAGTTGATCACGCGCTGGACAACGGCGGTCAGTTCAAGACCACCGTGACCTACCGCGACGCCGAAACCCCGCAGCGTAACTTCACCTGGGCCGACGGCGCTGTCGACCCGGCCACCGGCGACAGCTGGGCCGTGGCCTACGACTACTACACCCACATCAAGTCCATTGGCGTCGACAGCTTCGTCACCACGCCTTTCGACTTTGCCGATCGTCAACACGAGTTCACCGTGGGCGCCGAGTACCAGCACCTGGACAAGGACTTCACCTACGGCGGCGGCGAGTACTTCCCGATCAACGTGTGGAATCCGGGCAGCATCGACATTCCCCGCAACGACTATGCGCACGTCAACGGCAACTGGTCCAAGTCCGACCAATACGGTGTCTACACCCGTGCCAAGCTCAACGTCACCGACTGGCTCGACGTCATCGGCGGCAGCCGTGTGACCTGGTACGAAAGCGACGCGAAGAACGCGAACGCCTTCTTCAACAACTTCGGCGAAGCCCACACCAGCATCAACCACAAGGTCGTGCCATACGGCGCTGTCATCGGCAAGATCACCCCGGAACTGTCGACCTACTTCAGCTACACCGGCGTGTTCAAACCGCAGAGCGAAATCGGCACAGACGGCGAGCCGGTCGGTCCGCGCAAAGGCAAGCAGTACGAGATCGGTCTCAAGCGCGAATTCTACGACGGCCGCCTGAACGCCAGCATCGCTGCCTTCCGCATCTACGATGAAAACCGCGCCGAATACGACAACAACTCCGGCGCCTACATGACCGAAGGGCGGGCACGCAGCGAGGGTTGGGAAACCGAGCTGAGCGGGAACCTGACCGAAAACTGGAGCATCGTCACCGGTTACGCCTACACCTCCACCAAGTTCCTGGACGGCGATGACGCCAACAAAGGCAAGACCTTCAGCACCATCACGCCCAAGCACAACTTCAACCTATGGACCAAGTACGAATTCACCGACGGTCCGCTCAAGGACTTCAGCGTCGGCGGCGGCGTGCGTGCGGTCAGCGACACCTACTACCAGCGTGACGTGAAGTTCCAACAAGGCGGCTTTGCCATCACCACGGCGCAAGTCGGCTACAAGTTCAACGAAAACCTGTCGTCGACACTGACCGCCAACAACCTGTTCGACCGCAAGTACTACGACCGCGTCGATGCCTCTTGGGGCACCAACTTCTACGGCGACCCGCGCACCCTGACCCTGAGCCTGCGCGCGCAGTACTGATTGCGACCGGCTTCATCTGCAACAAAAACCGGGCCGTTGTAGGAGCGAGCTTGCTCGCGATGGATTCAAGAGCGCTGCGTTTAGCCAGTAAACACGCGTTATCGTTAACGACCATCGCGAGCAAGCTCGCTCCTACAGGGGATCAGCATCAGCCGCTTGCGGTCCGGTTCTGTTTTCTGCTGCCAATCCGGCGGTTACCGCGTCGCTTCGGCTTCGTCCTTCGAGCCGCTTGAGGACGCTGCGTCCTTTTCCATCTCGTGCGATTCGGCGCCGGAGTTTGAACCCGACGCCTCTTCGCCCTTCTTGTCGGCCTTCTCGTCTTTGGATTCACCGCCCTGAGGCTGGTTGATACCGGGAATGGCTGCCGGTGGAACGGCGGAGCCGGCAGCTGCTTTCTCGGCGAGCGGCGCAAAAAACGAGCCCGTCGACAGCAGACCCGCAGCAGTGAGTACAAGCATTTTTCTGTTCATCGTCTGGGTCTTCCCGGTGGGGTATAAAACCTTGGAAGACCCGGCATCGGAAAAGGTGCTGGCTTGCTGACGAACGGCAAAGGTCGGGTTCAGGGCTCTACCTTGTTGTCGTGCGCGGCGGCCCTGAGTTGCTCGGTATCGACGCGAACGAAAACCGAGTCGCCGACAGCGGTCAGGACATCCCCGGCGAAGACCTCACAGATAACCCGACTTTTGCGCCCGACCTCGCCCTCGACTTTTGCACGCAGTGTCAGGAGGACGCCCATCGGGGTGGGCTTGATGAACTTGATGCCCAGGTTACCGGTGACGCAGGTGATGTGGGGCAAGCTGCCCACTTCGCGCTGTTCTGCGCGGTAGTGATAAGCCATCGCGGCCCAGTTGGAGTGGCAATCGACCAGCATCGCGATCAAACCGCCGTAGACCAAGTCAGGCCAGCCGCAATACTTGTCATCCGGCATATGCTCGGCCATGACATGCACCCCGTCTTCATGCCAGAAGCTCTTGATGTGCAGCCCGTGCGGATTCTGGCTGCCGCAGCCATAACAAACGCCTTCAGGCGCGGCGATGTCTTGAAGCGAAATGTCCTGCGTGGTCATAGCCTGTCCATCCTCAATGCCGGGTGGTTGAAAGCGGACCGGGTCGCCCCGGTCCGCTGCGCCTGATCAATACTGGCAGAAGCGAATCCGGTTGCCGAACGGGTCGTGGACTTGCAGCTCCTTGCCCCAACCTTGCTGAACAATATCCGGGCGTCCGTAGCCGTAGCGCTTGCCCTGCAATTCGTCCCTGAGCAGTTCGATATTTTGCATGGGCACAAATACCGTCGCGCCTGGGCTGGCATCGCCGTGATGTTCGGAAAGGTGCAGTTGCAGCCCGTCGCGACTGATGCCCAGGTACAGCGGCAGATTAGCCTCGAAGCGGTGCTCGAACTCAACGCTGAAACCCAGGAAATCCAGATAGAACTCCCGCGCCTTGGCTTCGTCGAAACTGCGCAAGATGGGGACAGGTTTATCGAAGGTAATGCTCGGCACTGGCGGGGTGTTGACCTGGGCAAGCATCGCCGACGCAGTGTTCCAGTCCTTGTAGCCCAGTTGCTGCGCGACCAGTTCCAGCGCGGTGGAATGGGACACTGCCTGATTGCGTTCCTCCAGCGAGGCGCGCAACTGTTTGGCCATTTGCTTGGCTTGCTCGATTGAAAACATGTCTGCTCCTGTGGCCGAGATGCTCTGGTGCTCGCATTGCCAAACCTCGACCGTCAAGAGAGGCGACAGGGTTTGCAGAAGAAGGAGATGCTTTCACCTTTCCCAACGGGAGCGAGCGGCGGGCAGCATCGGCCCGATGCCGATCATACATAGCCGATAGGGGATGCGGAAGATGTGCCCCGCTGCTGCCCGCACCCGAGGCCTGCGGCCTACTCCTTCAGGCGTGAGCATTGCTGAAACAGAAATGCGCCCGCGCTTGCTGCACAGGCGACCCACGCGCACGCCACCTGCCAATGCCTGAATGGCCCCAACACGTCTCCCATCAGGAAACCGCTGGACAGCACAAACAGAAACAACGCAACAACCGCCAGGATGACGCGTGGAATCGCCATCAGCCACCGCCACCAGGCACCGGGTTCAAAGCGCCGCGTGCCCCAACGAGTCAAGGCCGTCAGCCCCGCCAGCAAGGGGGCAACAATGAGCAGCAAAAGCGGAATGATAACGAGCGCCAGCGTTGGCTCGACTTCTCCGCCGTCCTCGCCGGGTGTGTAGAAGCTATCAGCCCAGATCTCCTGGCACAGAGCGAAGGTCAGATAAATGACTGCCACCGGGGCGGTGGGAAATACCAGGCAACTGATGAGGTTTTTTCTAAGTTCCATCCTTGAATCGTCCGTGGTTTTCAGAACGCTGATTATCCGGAAAAAGACGATGGTGAGTGCAAGTGATCGTGAGACGGGAGGAAATTCGCCCGGCTGAACACCGCCCGACAGTGCTTGTTTAAGCGGACTACAGGTTACTTCGTGAAAGCCACAACGCCTTGCGTCGTTGCCTACAGGTACGCCAGAATCCGCCGGCTCGTGCGCCTTGGGGTCCGTCGGTAACTTGATTCGGGTCACTGATTGTCAGTGATCGGGTTTAGTAGCCCGTGGTTTTTATCAGCAAGGTGTAAAAGCTCTATCAGTCAGGCTTGCCTGAATTTGATGGCGGCTGTACGCAGGGCGCTTCGGCGCGCCGGTAAATGCTGATCTCCCCGGTCTACTAACCTGCGTCCAGCCGCCACCCTTCTTTTAGTAGAGAAGAATGAGCGGCTCCCTTCAGGAGTAATCAGCACATGTTCAAAGTCAAACCCAATCCGCCGGACTCCGACCCGGGCGCCAACATCATGGCCACCCCGCGCACACCCTGCTCCATGTTCATCGTCAACCCCGAACTCAGTACCGAAACCCTGCTGGTGCACGCCTGCGAATCGCTGGCGTCGGCCAATGTCATGGCCAACGACCTGGTGGATCATCTGCAGGGGACGAGCCGCAATGCGCTGTTGGGGATTGCTCAGGTCATCATGCTGGGGGAACTGGCCGTGAATCGGGCGCTGGATCGGCTTGATCCGCCTTAGTCGCCATCACACTGATGGTGAAGGCACTCACCTGTGGCGAGGGGGCTTGCCCCCGTTGGGTCGCGAAGCGGCCCCAAAATCGGCCATCGCGGTTCTTCAGGCATACCGCGTTGTTCGGGTTTACGGCTGCTGCGCAGCCGAACGGGGACAAGCCCCCTCGCCACAACAGCCCCGCCAAGGAGAATTCAGCGGTCAGGCCAGGCTTTCGCCGATCTGCGCCGCCAATTGCACCAGCATCCCCGGTACTTCCTGGACCATTTCGCCCATGCGCGCAAAGTCGTGGGTCATGCCGGCCTTTACCTCCAGCACCAAGGGTTGCCCCGCGGTACGCAGTTTCTCGGCCCAGGCCAGACCTTCATCGAGCAACGGGTCGTACTCGGCCAGCCACAGCACCGTCGGCGCCAGCCGTTGCAGGCTCTCGGCGTACAGGGGTGAAAAACGCCAGTCGGCGCGATCCGCTTCACTGCGTTGGTATTGCTGGTAGAACCACTCCAGCGTGGTGGCTTCGAGCAGATAACCTTCGGCGAAGCGCTCCAGGGACGGGCGTTTTTTTACTGCGTCGATAACCGGGTACAGCAGCACTTGCAGGCGCGGTACAAGCGGCCATCCCAACGGGTCCTGGGCAATGGCGATACACAGCGATGCCACCAGGCTGCCGCCGACGCTGTCTCCGGCCAGCGCTATCCGATTCGCATCCAGCCCCAACGCTTTGGCTCCGGTAACAGCGAGCCAGCGCGTCACGTCTTCGGCATCGTTGTAAGCGGTCGGAAAACGGTGTTCCGGCGCCCGGCGATAATCGGCCGACAACACGGCAAACTCCCCCGCCAGCGCCAAGCGCCGGCACAGGGTGTCGTGGGAATCGAGGCTGCCGACCACGTAGCCGCCACCATGGAAGTACAACAACACCGGGCGCAGTTCGCTGTCCGGTTGCGGTTTGGCGTACAGCCGCGCATTGAGCCAATGCCCGTCCCGCACCGCAATGCTGACCGCCGTCACCGTCAACGCGCCCGTCGGGGCCGCATCGAGCAACTGTGAGGTCTGTTCGAATTGCTGCCGCGCGTCCCGAGGGCTCAGCTCATGCATGGGCTGGCTTTTGCCGCTGAGGCGGCCGAACTCGGCCAGTTCCAGAAAACCTTCGATGTCCGGGTGCAGTGCCATGGGCGGTAGTCTCCAAAAATAAAAAAGCTCGCCCAATAAACGAACCGCGAAGACCGTTCATTAGGGCGAGTTCAAGATCTCTGAAGCCGAATTGAATCCCGTGGCGAGGGGGCTTGCCCCCGTTCGGCTGCGAAGCAGTCGCAAACCCGAACAATGCGGTATCCCTGAATAACCGCGGTGGCTGGTTTCGGGGCCGCTTCGCGACCCAACGGGGGCAAGCCCCCTCGCCACAGGCAAGCCCCCTCGCCACAATTTATTGGTTTAGAACTCTGCCACTACCTCCCGTCCAAGCGCCGCCACCATGGCGTCCAGGCACTCTTCCTGTTGCAGGATATCGAAGTGGCCAGCCTGCACTGTTTGCACCTTGCGCAGCGTAGGTTGCTGACGTTCCAGGGTCGCGCGTTCGGCCGTCGGGTTGCCATCGGCCCACCAGCAATGCAGCCCGGCTTGCGGAATCGGCAGGGTTTCGACCTGCCGCGACAGCGCCTTCAAGCGCGTGCTGACCATGAACGTCTGGGCCAGCTCGTCGGCACCGAGCAGCGCGTAACCGCTGGCCTGGTCGCTCTGGCTGTCGATCACCGCGCGAATGATCCGCGCCACCGCGTCGTGATCCCCCGCCGACTCGGTACTCAACGCCCGGGCAATCACCTCGCCCTCCATGCCCAACGTCGCACCGAGGAACTCGGCCAGATCCACACGCCACTCATCCGGGCTGGCGACAGCATTGGCCTGGGTCGGCACAAAGCTGTCCACCAGACCGACGAACGCCACACGCAGGCCCTGCTGTTCGAACAGATCACTCACCAGCAAAGCCAACGCCCCGCCCAACGACCAGCCCAGCACGTGGTACGGCCCCTGAGGCTGCCGGGCACGGATCGCCTGGACATAATCGGCGGCCATCTGCGCAAGCGAAGTGTCATGCCACTGCCGGTCGAGCAGCATCCGGCACTGCACGCCATACACCGTGCGCTCGCCATCCAGACGCCGCGCCAGCGGTTCGTAGTCGAACACCGTGCCGAAACCGGCGTGCAGACAGAACAGCGCCGGCTGGTCATCAACCGGCTGATTGAGCAGCAACAGCGGTTGCGGACTCTGGGGCACAGGTTGCTCATCGACACCGGACAAGCCGGCAATCGTCGGCTTGGCCATCATGTCGCGCAGCTTGAGCTGGAAGTTCGGCTCGTTCAGGGCGCGCACTTTCGAGATCACCTTGAGGGTGCGCAACGAATCACCGCCCAACTCGAAGAAGTTGTCGGTAATGCCGACCTTCTCGATGCCCAGTACCTGCTGCCAGATGTCCGCCAGCGCCCATTCCAAAGGCGTGCGCGGTGCCACGTAGTCGCGGCCCGTGAAGGCCGGATCCGGCAAGGCCTTGCGATCGAGTTTGCCATTGGGGGTCAGCGGGAAGCGCGGCAACACCACGACCTGTGTCGGGACCATATAGTCGGGCAGACTTTCGCGCAGGGCGGCCTGACAACGCGGGCCGAGGCCATCGTCTTGCGCCGCCACCACATAGCCCACCAGCTGCGGGCCCTGGCCATTGTCGCGCACCACCACCAGCGCATCGTTGACCCCAGCCTGCTCGCGCAAGCGGGCTTCGATTTCGCCCAGCTCGATGCGGAAACCTCGCACCTTGACCTGATGGTCGATGCGCCCGACGTAATCGAACACGCCATCCTCGCGACGGCGCACCAGGTCACCGGTGCGGTACAGGCGCCCGCCCTCGGTGCTGAACGGATCGGCAACGAAGCGCTCGGCGCTCTGCCACGGGTGGCGATGGTAGCCGCGCGCGACGCCGCGCCCGCCGATGTACAACTCACCGACCATGCCCACCGGTAGCGGGTTGAGGTCCATGTCCAGCACATGCAGGCTGCGAGTGCCGACGCGTTGGCCAATCGGCGCGTACATCGCCTGGCAATGGCCGTCGGCGGCGATTTTCCACAGCAGTGGCGTGACCACGGTTTCCGTCGGGCCATAGCCGTTGACCAGGTATTGCGGCTTGAGCCTGTGCTTGACCCGCTCGAACGTGGCGTCTGGCACCGCATCGCCACCGAAGCAATAGATGCGCACCGGCGGCGGATCGCCGCCCTGCAACTCGGCGTGCTCGGCCAGTTGCAACAGGTACGCCGGCGGGAAGCAGGCGACGCTGATGCGCTGGCGGTGCAGCACGGCCAGGGTCTGTTCGGCGGTCCACAAGGTGTTATCGCGGATCACCAGGGTCGAGCCGCTGATCAGCGCGGTGATCCAGCGTTCATGGGCGCCGTCGAAGGCGAACGACATGAAATGCAGTTCGCGATTGTCCGGGTCCATCTCGTACAGCTCGGCGATGGCTTGCACGTGCATGCTCAACGGCCCGTGGGCCACGGCGACGCTTTTCGGTTTGCCGGTAGAGCCCGAGGTGTAGATCAGGTAGGCCAGTTGCTCGGCGTGCACCGCGCACGAAGGTGCCGCCACATCGACGTCGAGATTCAATCGGTCGACCGCGACCATGGCCGTGCCGGGGTTGAGTTGCGCCGAATCGCGCAGGCGTTCCTGGGTCAACAACAGGCGCATGTCGCTGTCGGCCATCATGTAGCGCAGGCGTTCCTGCGGGTATTGCGGGTCCAGCGGCACGTAGGCGGCGCCGCATTTCATCACCGCCAGCAGCGACACCACCAGCTCCAGCGAGCGCTCCATGAATACGCCGATCACGTCTTCGGCCTGCACGCCCTGTTCCAGCAAATGCACCGCCAGGGCATCGGAGCGCCGGTCCAGTTCGGCGTAGCTCAACTGCTCGGCGTCACGCTCGGCATAACTGAGCACCAGCGCCGTGTGCTCCGGTTGCAGTCGCGCACGCTGACGGATCAGTTCGTGCACGGGCATCTCGTCACCGTCCGCCACCACCGGCAGTTCGCCGTCCAGCGCCCGGCCTTCGTCCAGCGTCAGCAAGCCCAGCTCACCGACGGCGCGTCCGGCGTCGTCGCACAAGCGCTGCATCAGGCTTTCCATGTGGCTGCGCAGGATTTCCACGGTGGCCAGATCGAACTGATCGCGCTGGTGCATGTACTCGATACGCAGCCCCTCGTCGAGGCTGACCATCAGGTCCATGGCGAAACTGGTCAGGCCGAAATCGGAAACGTCCTCAAAGCGTAGGGAGTCACCGTTCCACTCGCGCAGCGTGCGGTCCACCGGCTGGTTTTCGAACACGATGATGCTGTCGAACAACGACTGCCCGCCCTGCCCGGCCCAGCGCTGGATATCACTGAGCGGGGTTTGCTGGAAGTCGCGGATGTCGAGGTTGTAGGCCTGGAGTTCGCGCAACCAGTCACCGACGTTCACGTCAGTCGGTACCGTGTTGACCACCGGCAAGGTGTTGATGAACAGCCCGAGCATGTTCTCCGAGCCGTTGAGGGTTTCCGGACGCCCGGACACGGTGGCGCCGAATGTCACCGTGCGCTGGCCGGTGTAGCGCTGCAACAGCAGCAGCCACGCGGCTTGCACCAGGGTGTTGAGGGTCACTTGCTGTTGCTGGGCAAAGGCCTGCAACCGCGCGGTCTGCCCGGCACTCAGGTGTGTGTAGATCGCGTGATAACCCGCTTGCGGCGCCTTGACCGGCAAGGCGCGAGCCAGGTGCGTGGCGCCTTCGAGGTTGCTGAGCTTGCCTTTCCAGAACGTCTCGCTGGTCTCGGCCACTTGCTGCCCAAGCCAGTCGATGTAGTCGCGATAGGCGGCCACCGGCTCGTGCTCCTCACCACTGTAGTGGCGCAGCACTTCACCGATCAGGCGCGACACGCTCCAGCCGTCCATGAGGATGTGGTGGTAGGTCCAGATCAGGCGATAGCGGTCGTCGTCCAGACGCACCAGCAACAGACGCAACAAGGGCGTGCGATTCAGCGAGAAGCCGCGTTCACGCTCCTCCAGGGCCAGCTGGCGGACGCGTTCTGGCTGATCATCCAGCCCGCGCCAATCCAGCTCGGTCAGCAGCGAAGGCGCGTCGCGCAACATCACTTGCAGTGGCTCCTTGTCGCCTTCCCAGAGGAATGCGGTGCGCAAAATCCCGTGACGCCGGGCGGCATCGGCCCAGGCCTCGCGCAAACGCGGGCCGTCAACGCCGCGCACGCCTACTTCGATCTGGTTGACGTACAGCCCCGAATCGCCGTCCTGCACCGAGTGGAACAACATGCCCTGCTGCATCGGCGACAGCGGATAAACGTCCTCGACTTCGTCCGCCGTCAATTCCAGCGCCTGATACTGCGCTTCACTCAGCTCGATTTTCAGTGCCGGTGCGACCAGCGCTGGCACGGCTTCATCCGCCACGACCGGTTGGGCCACCGTGGCCAGTTCGGCAAGGGTCGGATGGCTGAACACGTGCTTGGGCGAAATGCTCAGACCGGCCTTGCGTGCGCGGCTGACGGCCTGGATCGAGACGATGGAATCGCCGCCCAACTCGAAGAAATTGTCCTGCATGCCGACCTGCGGCACTTCGAACAACGCTTGCCACACCGCTTGCAATGCAGCCTCCACTGCATTGCGCGGCGCGACATATTCGCGAATTTGCTGATCCGGCTGTGGCAGCGCACGGCGGTCGAGCTTGCCGTTGGGCGTCACCGGCAACTGATCGAGCAGCAACACATGGCTTGGCTGCATGTGCTCGGGCAGCGCGTTGCGCAGGTGCTGCCTGAGTGGATCAAGGGCAGCATCACCGGTGACGTAGGCCACCAGTTGTTTGGACTTGCCAACGTCGAGGGCGATCACCACGGCCTCGCGCACCGATGGATGCTCCAGCAGACAGGCTTCGATTTCCCCGAGCTCAATGCGCAAGCCGCGGATCTTCACTTGATGGTCGATGCGCCCGACGTATTCGATCACGCCGTCTTCGCGATAGCGCGCCAGGTCGCCGGTGCGATACAGACGCTCGCCCCGCTCACCGAACGGGCTGGCGACAAAACGCTCGGCCGTCAGCTCCGGACGGTGGTGATAACCACGCGCCAGACCGACGCCGCCCAGGTACAGCTCACCGACACAACCCTGCACCTGCGGTTGCAGGCTGTCGTCAAGGATGTAGGTCACCAGGTTGGCAATCGGATAACCGATCGGCACGCTGACGGCGCCGTCGTCGGCACAGGTCCAGTGGGTCACGTCAATGGCCGCTTCGGTCGGGCCGTACAGGTTGTACAGGCCAACGTTCGGCAGCACGCGGAACAGGTTGTGCTGCAGATCCGCCGACAAGGCTTCGCCGCTGCACATGATCTGCCGCAGGCTGGCGCAACGCTCGAAGCCTTCGCCCTGGACAAACGCCTGCAACATCGACGGCACGAAATGCAGGGTGCTGACCTGGTACTGCTCGATCAGGCTGACCAGTTGCGCCGGATCGCGATGGGCACCCGGTGCGGCTACCGCCAGGCGCGCGCCGGTCATCAATGGCCAGAAAAACTCCCAGACCGACACGTCGAAACTGAACGGGGTTTTCTGCAATACGGTGTCGCGCCCGTCCAGTGGGTACGCGCCCTGCATCCACGCCAAGCGGTTGTACAAGGCCTCATGGTGGTTGGCCGCGCCCTTGGGTTTGCCGGTGGAGCCGGAGGTGTAGATCATGTAGGCCAGCGATTGCAGCCCGACCACGCAGGGCAGGTTTTCGTCGCTCAGGCCGTCCAGCAAACCGGCCATGTCATCGAGGAAAATCGCCGTGGTGGCGGGCGGAATCGGCAACTGCTCAAGCAAATGACGCTGGGTCAGCAGCAGGTGTACGCCGCTGTCGTCGAACATGTGCTCCAGGCGCTCGCGCGGGTAGTCCGGGTCCAGCGGCACGTAGGCGCCACCGGCCTTCATGATCGCCAGCAGGCCGATCACCAGTTCCAGCGAACGCTCTGCGGCAATGCCCACCAACACTTCGGCGCCGACGCCCTGGCTGCGCAGGTGATGCGCCAGCTGGTTGGCCTGTTGGTTGAGTTCGCGATAGCTGAGGGTCTGGCCGGCAAACACCAGGGCCGGGGCCTGCGGCGTTTGCAGTGCCTGGGCTTCGAAGCACTGGTAGACCGGGCGCACATCCGCCCAGGTCTGTGCGGTGCGGTTGAAGCCTTCGACCTGCCGAGCGGTTTGCGCGGCATCGAGCAGGCTCAAGCGACCCAATGGCTGTTGCGGTGCACGGACCATGGCATCGAGCAACGCCACAAGTCGCGCGCCCAAGCTTTCGATGGCCTCGGCGCTGAACAGTGCGGTGTCGTAGTTCAAACGCAGGTCCAGGCATTCGCCCAGCTCGGCGGCGATGGCCAAGGGGAAGCTGGTCTGGTCGTGGTTACTGATACCGGAGAACTTCAGCGCGCTGGAGTTGCCCTCCTCCAGCGCTTGCGCCACCGGGTAGTTTTCGAACACCAGCAGGGTGTCGAACAGCGCCTCGCCGGCGTTCCCGGCCCAGCGCTGCACGTCCGCCAGCGGTGTGTATTCGACGTCGCGCAACTTGAGGTTGAGCGCCTGGACTTCGTCGATCCATTGGCTGACCGTGCGCTCAGGGTGCGGCGTGGCGATCACCGGCAAAGTGTTGATGAACAACCCGATCTGCTGCTCGATGCCTTGCAACTCACTCGGACGCCCCGACACGGTGGCGCCGAACGCCACCGTTTGCTGCCCGGTGTAGCGTTGTAACAGCAACAGCCATGCCGCTTGCAGCAGGGTGTTGGGCGTGACGCGGGCCTGACGGGCGAACCCGCTCAGGCGCTCGGTGGCCGCGCGGTCCAGGCTCAGGTGCAGGGTGCGATGACCGTCGCCCTGCCCTGCGACCGGTCCTGGCAAGGCCCCGGCCAGTCGCGTCGGCTCGGCGAACGAGTGCAATTGCTCCAGCCAGAACGCTTCGCAGGCGGCACGGTCGCGCGTGCCCAGCCAGCTCATGTAGTCGCGATAGCGGCCAACGCCCGGCGCCGGTATCACGCCGCCATACCGCTGCAGCACCTCGCCGAACAACTGCGAGGTGCTCCAGCCGTCCAGCAGGATGTGGTGGTTGGTGAAGACCAGGTGATAAATATCGCTGGCCGTCCGTACCAGGGTCAGGCGCAGCAACGGCGCCGCCGTCAGGTCGAAACCGCGCAAGCGATCTTCATCCGCCAACTGATCCAGCGCCTGGGGCAGGCCCGACTGATCGCGCCAGTCGAGCACGGTCAGCGGCAGCGTGGCGTCGGCCAGGATCACTTGCAGCGGACGTGAACCGTTGCTTTCACTGAAGAACGCCGCGCGCAACACTTCATGGCGCGCCAGCGTCTGCTGCCAGGCATTGCGAAACGCCTCGACGTCCAGACCCTGCACATCCACACGCATCTGCGGGACATAAGCGCCGGCATCCGGGGCGAACAGGCTGTGGAACAACATGCCTTGCTGCATCGGCGACAGCGGCAGGATGTCTTCGATCTGCCCCGCCGCCAGCGGCAAGGCATCCAGTTGCGCCTGATCGACGCGCACCAGCGGCACGTCGCTCGGGGTCAGGCCGCCGGCACCGCCCAGGCAATGTTCGATCAGCCGTTGCAGCTCCAGGGCGTAGGCATCGGCCAGACGCTGCACCGTTTGCGCTTTGAACACTTCACCGCTGAAAGTCCAGCTCAGGCGCAATTGCCCGGCGTAGACCTGGCCGTTGATGCTCAGGCCACGGTCCAGTTCGGCCGACGTGCCCTGCTCGGCGCCGCCGCTTTCCTTCGCCGGGCGCCATGGCGCCTGTTCGTCGAAGCTTGCATCGAACTGGCCCATGTAGTTGAAGGTGACCTGCGGCGACGGCAAGTCCTTGAGGCCAACGTCGGCCAGATACCGCAGGATGCCGAAGCCGATGCCTTTGTCGGGCACGGCGCGCAGCTGTTCCTTGACCGCTTTGATGCTCGCGGCCAGATCGCCCGTCGGAGTGAGTTTCACCGGGAAGATCGAGGTGAACCAGCCCAGGGTGCGGGTCAGGTCGATGTCGTCGAACAGGTCTTCGCGGCCGTGGCCTTCCAGTTTGACCAGCGTTGAAGACTGACCGGTCCATTGGCCCAGCACTCGCGCCAGCGCCGTCAGCAACAGGTCGTTGACCTGGGTACGGTACGCCGCCGGAGCGTCTTGCAGCAGTTGGCGGGTGAAGGTGCTGTCGAGCACGGTTTCCACACTGACGGCATGCTGGCTGGCGAGGCTGCCTTGCGGGTTGTCGGCAGGCAGCTGCACCGCCACGCCGTGGTACTGGGCTTGCCAGTAAGCGGCTTGCGTCGCCAGTTTCGGGCTCCGGGCGTGCCGTTGCAAACGCGCAGCCCAGGCCTGATAGGCGCTGGTTTTCGATGGCAGAAGCAGGGGTTGTGCTTGCTGTGCTTGTTGATACGCGGTTTGCAAATCTTCCAGCAGCAATCGCCACGACACCCCGTCCACCGCCAGGTGATGCACCACCAGCAACAGGCGTTGGCCCTCGGCCCCCATGTCCACCAGCAAGGCACGCAGCAACGGGCCGTCCTGCAGATTCAGGCTGGCTTGCGCAGCGTTGCACTGTTCAAGCAGTTCATCGGCATTGGCGGCCTGACGCTGCCACAGCACCTCGGCACTGTTCCACTGCTCGGCCTGTGCCTGTTGCCAAACACCGTCGACATTACGCAAACGCAGGCGCAGTGCGTCGTGATGCTCCACCAATGCGGTCAAGGCCTGTTGCAGGCTGGCGCTGTCCAATGGCTCGTGCAGTTCCAGCAACAGCGACTGGTTCCAGTGATGACGGGCCTCGATCGGTTGTTCGAAGAACCAGTGCTGGATCGGTGTCAACTGCACCTCGCCGCACACCGGTCCCTGATCAATGACCAACCCGGCGCTGCGTACCGCGACCTTCGCCAGGCTCTGCACGGTCTGGTGCTGGAACAGGTCGCGCGGGGTGATGCGGATGCCGGCCTGACGCGCGCGGCTGACCACTTGGATCGATATGATCGAGTCGCCGCCCAGTTCAAAGAAGTTATCGTCGATGCCCACGCGCTCAAGCTTGAGCACGTCTTGCCAGATCGCCGCCAACTCGCTCTGCAAGTCGTCCATCGGCGCCGTGTAAGCCTGCTGCGCCAGCGCCGCGTCGGGCTTGGGCAATGCACCGCGATCGAGTTTTCCGTTGCTGGTCAGCGGCCAGTGGACGAGTTTGAGCAGATGAGCCGGCACCATGTAGTCCGGTAAACCGGCCTGCAAATGTTCGCGCAGGGACTGGCGCAAATCGCTGTCGTCGCCGGACGCGGTGAACCAGGCGACCAGTTGCTGGCTGCCATTGACCTGCGGCGCCAGCACCAGTGCTTGCTCGATGGCCGGATGGCTTTGCAGGCGATCCTGGATTTCTCCCAGCTCGATGCGGAAGCCACGGATCTTCACCTGATGGTCGATACGCCCGGCGTACTCGATGCTGCCATCGGCGCAGTAACGTGCCAGATCGCCGGTGCGATACAGGCGTGCGCCCGGCGCAGCGGCGAACAGGTCCGGCACAAAGCGCGTGGCGGTCAGGTCGGGCCGCTGGTGATAACCACGAGCCAGGCCGGCACCGCCGACGTACAGCTCACCGACGCAACCCTTGGCCACCGGGTTCAGGCGCGGGTCGAGCACGTACCAGCGCAGGTCGGCGATCGGCTCGCCCAGCGGCGAGCTATTGGCGCCATCGAGGTCGGCGCGGGCCAGCGGGCGGAAAGTCACGTGCACCGTGGTTTCGGTGATGCCGTACATGTTGATCAACAACGGTTGCTCGTCGTCGAAGGCGTCGTACCACGGACGCAGGCTGGCCACGTCGAGTGCCTCGCCACCGAACACCACGTAACGCAGGGCCATGCCTTGCGCATTGGCGCAGGCAAACGGCATCAATTGGCGGAAGGCCGAGGGCGTCTGGTTCAGCACCGTGACGCGCTCGTCTTTCAGCAAACGGGCGAAGTCTTCCGGCGAGCGGCTGACCGCGTGGGGCACCACCACCAGCTTGCCGCCGTAGAACAACGCGCCAAAGATTTCCCACACGGAAAAGTCGAAGGCATAGGAGTGGAACAGGCTCCAGACATCGTCCGCATTGAAACCGAACCAGTGCTCGGTGGCGCTGAACAGCCGGGTCAGGTTGCTGTGGGGCAGCAGCGTACCCTTGGGTTTGCCGGTGGAACCGGAGGTGTAGATGACGTAGGCCAGGTTCTCGGGAACAGTCAGGTTCGACAGGTTGTCGGCACTGGCCTCAAACAGCCAGTCGCTGGCGTGATCGAGGCAGATCACTTCGATCTGTTCGCTCAACGGCAGGCGTGGCAACAGCGCGGAGTCGGTCAGCAGCAGGCGCGTGCCGCTGTCGGCGAGCATGTAGGCCAGGCGATCCTGCGGGTATTCCGGGTCCAGCGGCACATAGGCACCACCGGCCTTGAGGATCGCCAGCAGGCTGACGATCATATCCAGCGAACGCTCCAGGGCGATGCCCACCAACACGTCCGGGCCGACGCCGCGCTCGCGCAGGCGATGGGCGATGCGGTTGGCGCGACGGTTCAGCTCGGCGTAAGTGAGGGTGACGCCGTCGCAGGTCACGGCAACGTTGTGCGGGTGCGCGGCGGCCTGGGCTTCGATCAGTTGATGGGCGCACAAAGCGTTCGCCTGATCGACGTTCAATACGGCGCTGCGGTTCCAGTCGAGCAAAGTGGCCTGCTGCTCGGAGGCGTCGAGCATGCACAGGTCCGCCAAGGCAACCGTGCTGTCAGTGCAAATCGCCTGCAACAGGTTCAGCCAGTGCCGGCCGAGACGCTCGATGGTCGAGGCGTCGAACAGTTCGGTGGCATACACAAACGAGGCGTGGATGCCCTCGTCGCCTTCGACGGTGTCGAGCATCAGGTCGAACTTGGTGGTCTTTTCGTCCCAGATCAGCGGTTCGACGCTCAGGCCCGGCAAATCCCAGCGTTGTGGATCGCCGCTGTCGCGCTGGTGGTTGAACATCACCTGGAACAACGGCGTATGACTCAGGCTGCGTTCGACGCCCAGGCCATCGACCAGTTGCTCGAACGGCAGGTCCTGATGGGCCTGCGCGCCGAGTGCCGCGGCCTTGATCTCGGCCAGCAACTGCACAAATGACTGGTCGGCCCGGGGCTGGCTGCGCAGCACCTGGGTGTTGACGAAAAAGCCCAGCAGGTTTTCCACATCCTGGCGGGTACGGTTGGCAATCGGCACGCCGACGCGAATGTCCTGCTCGCCGCTGTAGCGGTGCAACAACGTCTGCACGGCGGCCATCAGCAGCATGAACAACGTGCAGCCTTCGCGGCGGGCCAGCTCACGCAGTTGCGCGGTCAACGCGGCGCAGATCTTCAGTTCGACGCTGGCACCCTGCTGGCTCGGGATCGCCGGGCGACGGCGGTCGCTCGGCAGGTTCAGCGGCGGGTGTTCGTTGCCCAGCTGTGCGCGCCAGTAATCAAGCTGGCGCTCGGCCTCACCGGCCTCCAGCCACAGGCGCTGCCAGCGGGCGAAGTCGGCGTATTGAATGCCCAGCTCCGGTAGCTGCGCGGCCTGCCCGGCACTGAGTTGTCCATAAAGCTGGGTAAATTCCTGCAGCAGGATCGGCAGCGAACCGCCATCGGTGACGATGTGATGGAAGGTCAGCACCAGCACATGCTGCTGTGCATCGAGGCGGATCAAGCGGCAGCGCATCAACGGGCCGTGTTGCAGGTCGAACGGCTGCTCGGCATTCAGGGCAATCTGACCTTGCAGCTCGATTTCATCAGCGGCCACGACCTCAACCAGCGGCGCATCCATCTGCGGGTGAATCTTTTGCAGGACCTGCTGATCATCGAAGACAAAGGTGGTGCGCAGCACTTCATGACGCCGCACCAGTGCGCTCAGGGTTTGCGCCAGTGCGTCGCGGTTCAGCTCGCCGTTCAGGCGAAAGGCACCGGTCAGGTTGTAGGCGGTAGCCTGGGGCTGCATCTGCCAGAGAAACCACAAGCGCTGCTGCGCGTAAGACGCCGGCAACGTATCGACGCTGCGGTCCCGTGGCGGGATCGGCAGCAGTTCCAGGGTCAGCCCCTGAGCGTGCATCTTTTCTTGCAACGCACGCCGGGCGTCGGCGCTCAAGCCGCAGAAACGCTGGGCCAGGGTCATCATTCTGTCCGGTGCAGCACTCATCGCGCGTGTTCCTCATCCACTTCGTCGAACAACGCTTCGAGGGCGTCTACATCGTTTTCTTTGTGCTCGCTTTGCTGGCGGAACTGCTCGATTTCCGCCGCCAGGCGCTCCAGGGTATCGCCGTCGAAAAACAGCTTGAGCGGGATCGCCAGGTTCAGTTCTTCCTGGATCCGTGCACGAATGCGCGTGGCCAGCAGCGAGTGACCGCCGAGTTCAAAGAAGCTGTCGTGTACACCGACGCGCTCCACGTGCAGCGCTTCGGCCCAGATCGCCGCCAGGGTTTTCTCCAGGTCGTTGCGCGGGGCAACGAAGGCGCTGCGGCGCACGTCGAGATCGAGCAGGGCCTGGCGATTGAGTTTGCCGTTGGGCATCAGCGGGAACCGCTCCAGCACCTGCAAGCGTGCCGGCTGCATGTGCTCGGGCAGCGCCTGCCCCAGATGGCTGCGCAACTCGTTGAGGCGGATGTCGGCGGTGTCGGCCGGGGACACCACGAAACCCAGCAGTTGCGGGCCGTTAGGGGTTTGGTGGGCAATCACGGCGGCGTCCTCGATACCCGGCGCGCTGCGCATGGCCGCTTCGATCTCGCCCAACTCGATGCGGAAACCACGGATTTTCACCTGGTGGTCGACCCGGCCCAGATACTCCAGCACGCCATCGGCGCGATAGCGCGCCAGGTCACCGGTGCGGTACAGGCGCTGGCCCGCGCTTGCGGTGAATGGGTCCGGAACAAAGCGCTCGGCGGTCAGCGTGGCGCGCTGCAGATAGCCCCGGGCAATGCCGGCACCGCCGACATACAACTCGCCTTCGACGCCCACGGCCACCGGTTGCAGGTCCGGGCCGAGTACGTGGATGCGCATGCCGGCAATCGGCTGGCCGATGGGAATGCTGTCGTCAGCATTGCCCTGGGGCAGCTCCCAGGCCGAGCACCACACGGTGCCTTCGGTCGGGCCGTATTCGTTGACCAGTGCCACTCCCGGCAATGCCTCGCGATGTCGCTGCACCAGCGCATTGCTGCACGCTTCGCCGGCGACAATCACACAGGCAAGGGCCTGTTGGTCGAGGTGTTCGAGAATCTGCGCGTGGTACGACGGCAAGGTCAGGTAGTGGGACACTTCTTCGCGCTGGATCAACTCGGCCAGTCGGGCCGGGTCCTTGTAGCTGTCTTCGTCCGGCAGGCACAGGGTCGCGCCCTGCCCCAGCGCCCAGAAAACCCCGGCCACCGAGCTGTCGAAGGAGAACGACGAGAGCATCAGGAATGCGCGCAGCGGCTGGCGATAGAAAGCATTGCGCGCCAGGGTCGAGGCCACGGCGTTGGCGTGGCTGATCATCACGCCCTTGGGTTGGCCGGTGGAGCCGGAGGTGTAGATGACGTAGGCCAGATTGGCGCTGTCGCCTTGTGGTTCAGGCCGGGTTTGCGCGGCGGACCAGACCTCGGCCCCCGGCATCAGGGAAATTGTCCGCTCACTGTGCAACGCTTCGGGCAGTGGCTGGCAGCCCAGCACCTGGCGCGCGCCGGTATCGGCGAGCATGAACGCCAGACGCTCGATCGGGTAGTTCGGGTCCAGCGGCAAGTACGCCGCACCGGCCTTGAGCGTACCCAACAGGGCGATGACCATTTCCAGCGAGCGTTGGCCGTAGACCGCAACGATTTCATCCGGGGTCACGCCTTGGGCACGCAAGGTATTGGCCACCTGGTTGGAGCGCACATCCAGTTCGGCATAGCTCAGGCGCTGGCCGTTGACGCTCAGGGCGATGCGTTGCGGATGCAGGCGCGCCTGTTCGCTGAACAGCTCTTGCAAGAAACGAAACGGCAATGCCTGCTCGGTGGCGTTCGGGTTGAAGCCTTCGATCAGGCGGGTTCGTTGCGCAGCACTCACCCGATCGGCCTGACCCAGGGTCAGTTCGGGCGACGTCAACAGCTGGCGACTGAACTCGGCAAACTGCTCCAGCCACTCGGCCAGCATCGATTCTGGCAGCGCGCCGTCAAGACACGACAACTGCAACTGCTCACCCTGCACTCGCAGACGCAGGACTTCGGGGTTGGCGTCGTCCACCTCGATACCGGCCTCGATACCGGCCTGATAGACGAAGCCATAGCGCAACGGCGCGGTGCCTTCGGCGCTCAACTCGAACTCGTTGAGGCAGTCGAGCCAAGACAGCGACTGCTCGACGCTGGCCGCAAAGGTTGCCAAAGCTTGCGTCAGTGTCTGCTCGCTACGGTGCTCGAACGCCACCGGCAAACGTCGGGCGAAGCGTCCGAGGGTGGCGGCGGTTTGCTCGTTGCGCCCGTCCACCTGCCAGCCCATCAACAGCTTTTCCTGATGGCCGATGCGCGCGACGAACGCGCTCCACAGCAATAACGCCAATGGCTCTGCCTCAACCCCAGCTTCACCAGCGGCCCGTTGCACTTCGGTGAACCAGGTGGCGTCGGTGAGCGCAGCCTGACGGCGAGCCTGGGATACTTCGGCAACTTTTTCGAACGGCAAGCGATGGGCCACGGCGAACGGCTGTTGCAGGTTGCGCCAGAACGCCGCGCCCTGGTGGCCGATGTCCTCTTCGCGCAGTTCTTCCTGCCATGCGCTGTAGTCCAGGTATTGCAGCGCGTCCTCGTCTTCAGCCAGGGTTTCGCCGCGCAGCAGGCTGGCGAGCTCGCTCGACAGCACCCGCAGCGAGGCCTCGTCGAAGCTGCATGCCGGGGTCAGCAGAGTGATGAAAGGCTGCCCTGCTTCGCCTTCGACCTGCGCCACCACCAGCGCTTGGTTCGAATCTTCAACCATTGCTTCGCGACTGCGGCTCAAGGCCTCGGCCAGCGAAGGCTGGTTGCTCAACAGCGTGAGCGGCAGCGCATCGCACAGGCTCTGCACCGGCCATTTCATGCCCGGCAAACGGCGGTACAGCGTGCGCAGGATTTCATGGCGCCGGCCGAGTGTTTCCAGGGCTCTGCGTAACACCTGAGCTTGCACCGGCCTGGCGAGCGGCAATGTCAGTGCGGCGAACAGTGGCCGGGCACCCAGCTCCTGGGCGCGCAAATAAAAGGCCTGCTGGGCCGAGGTCTGGAATACGTCTACCGAAGGTTCGAGGGCGGTGGTGTTCATGTCGGGTGTCCTTATTCCTGATCCAGGTCGGCGCTTTTCTGCGCGATGGCCATGGCCGTGAGGATTTTTCTGTAGCCGGTGAATTCGTTGCGCGCATGCACGCTGAGGATGTTGTCGAGCAGGACCACGTCGCCCTTCTCCCAGGCGAACTCCACCATCACCTCGCGGTAGATGCCTTGCAGGTGGCGGATCACCTCGTCGGGAATCGGCGAGCCGTCGCCGAAGAAGGTGTTCTGCGGCAAATCCTGCGGGCCGAATTCACGCAGCAGGTTGTCGCGGATGCTGTCCGGCAGGGTCAGCGCATTGAAGAAGGTGCCGTGGTTGAACCAGATACGCTCGCCGGTCAGCGGGTGGCGCACGATGGCCGGACCGTTCTGCCGGGTGCGCAGGCGGTTTCCGGACTTCCACTCGGCCTGGATGCCGATTTTGGCGCAGTAGGCTTCGACCTCGGCGCGATCCTCGCTTTGGAACACGGTCTGCCACGGCAGCCCCATGCCGTCGCCGTAGTTGCGCACGTACATGATGCGTTTGAGGGCAAACGCTTCGCGCACCGCCGGGTCGATCCGCGCGAGGATCTGGCGGGTATCACCGAACGGCGTTTCACCGCCGGTGGTCGACGGGGTGTCGCAGTAAAAGTACAGGTGACGCGGGAATACCGGCGAATACGAGTGTTCGTTGTGCGGGAAGATCTTCTCCGGCGCCGGGTAATCGGTGGAGCTGTAGATCTTGAACTGGCCGCTGATCTGGGTCCGTGGCGAGGCACGGAACAGGTACTCCAGGGCACCGCCGGAAATCGCGTCGACGCAGCGATTGAACTCACCAATATCGGCCACCTGGAAACCGCGGAACAGGATCACCGCGTGTTCCAGCAGCTTGTTCTCGATCAGCGCGCGATTCTGGCTCGCCCACTCCACCAGGCTCACGCCGGATACGGCCGGACGGCACACCAGCGGCATGCTGTGGCCTTCGAACATCGGCGCAAAACTCACCAGCCGCGTCGGATCGGTGGACAGGCTCTTGCGGGCACCACGACCCATCTTGGGAATGGACTTGGTCGTTGAAACGGTCATAAACCCCTCCAGAAAATGATGACGGCGGCGCCTAAAGGCGCCGCCGGCTGAATCAGTCCGCTGCGATCTGTGGTGCCGGCGCGCTACGGTTCGACGAGCGACGCTTGATCCCCATGGCGCCGCCGAGCAAGGCCTTGCGTTGCTCGCTCAAGCGCACATCGGCGCGGCGTTGCACGTCGCTGGCCAGGTTCAACAATTCGCCCACCTGCAACTGATCACTGCGCAACAGCGCCTCCAGTACCGCCTGAATCTGCTCGAACAGACTTTCCAGCGTGCTCGGCAGGTACTGACCCGCCGGTGTCTCGAAGCTCAGATGGATGTGCTGTGCGTCGTTGTAGAACGCAGCGACCATGCCGATCTCGGCGGCCTGCCGCCCGGACGGGAAGTCCTCGACTTGCAGGCCCTCCATCGACGGCAGGCGACCAACGCCTTCCTGGTAAATCAGCTTGATGTCGAACAGCGGCGAACGTCCGGCGCGGCGCGGCAGGCGCAAGGCCTCCACCAGGCGCTCGAACGGCAGGTCCTGATGGTCCGAAGCCTCCAGTACCGCCCGGCGACAAGCGTCCAGCAACTGCGCCGCCGACTGCTCGGCATCGACCTCCACTTGCAGTACTAGTTGGTTAACGAAGAAGCCGACCATTTCTTCAAGCCCGGCTTGATTTCGGTTGGCGATATCGGTGCCGATGCGCACACGACTGACCTCGGTACGCTGGCGCAGGACCAGGGTGAAACCGCTCAGCAGCAGCATGAACAGCGACAAATCGCGCTGCTGGGCAAAGTCGCGCAACTGCTGGCTCAGTTCGCCGCTGAAGGTGAAATGCGCGCCGGCACCTGCTTGCGCCGTGCGCTGGTCACCGTCGGCGGGCAACTCCAGCACCGCTTGTGGCTCAGCGAGGCGCTGCTGCCAGTAATCAAGCTGGCGTTGCAGCTCACCGCCCTGCTCCAGCCACTGGCGCTGCCATTTGGCGAAGTCGGCGTACTGCACGCTGTGCGCCGGCAGTTGCGGGATTTCGCCACGGCTGAGGGTTGGATACAGCGTGACGAATTCATTGATCAGGACGCGGAATGACCCATCATCGGCGACGATGTGATGCACCGTCAGCAACAGCACATGCTCATCCTCCGCGACCCGCAGCACCCTCACCCGCAGCAATGGACCGTGGCGCAGGTCGAATGGCCGGGCGACTTCTTCGCGGGCCAGCTGTTGCGCTTCTAGGTCCGGTGCTGGCAGATGCCGCAGGTCGCTGGCGTCGAAACTCAACGGCAATTGCCCGTGTACCCGTTGCCAGGTCTGGCCGTCTTCTTCGTAGAAGGTGGTGCGCAACACCGCGTGGCGCTGCACCAGGGTTTCGAAGGTCTGGCGCAGGGCGTCGAGGTTCAACTCGCCCCGCAGGCGCAAGGCACCCGGCATGTTGTACATCGAACTGTCCGGCTCCAGGTTCCACAGGAACCACAAACGCTGCTGGGCAAAGGACAACGGCTGGCGCTCGCCAGAGGTGTCCGCCACCAGCGCCGGGCGTTCACAGCTGTGTTGCAGCGCTTGCACCCGGGCGGCGAAATCCTCAAGGCGCGGATGTTCGAACAGGCTGCGCAGGCTCACCGACAGGCCCAGGCGCTGGCGGATCTGCGAGACGATTTGCGTCGCCAGCAACGAGTGTCCGCCCAGTTCGAAGAAGCTGTTTTCGCGGTCGACGCGACTGACCTGCAGCACCTGCTGCCAGATCTGCGCCAGTTCGGTTTCCAGTGCACCCTGTGGTGCGCTGCCGGCTTCAGCTTCCCAGACTTGCGGGGCCGGCAGCGCGGCGCGGTCGAGTTTGCCGTTGCGGTTGAGCGGCAACGCGGCGAGCAGCACCAGTTGCGCCGGGAGCATGTAGTCCGGCAGGCGCTCGCCCAGGGCGCGGCGCACGGTGTCGGTGAGTTGACGCGCATCCGCCGCCAGCAGTTCATCTGAAGCCGGCACCACATAGCCGATCAACTGCTTGCCGCCGACACCTTCGTGCACCAGTACCGCGGCTTCGCTGATCATCGGCAGGCCTTGCAAGTGCGCTTCCAGCTCACCCAGCTCGACCCGGAAACCGCGAATCTTCACCTGGTGATCGATACGCCCCAGGTATTCCAGCGCACCGTCTTCGCGATAACGCGCCAGGTCGCCGCTGCGGTACAGCCGCGCACCCGGTGTGGCGGAAAACGGATCGGCGATGAAACGCTCGGCGCTCAGGCCCGGTCGCTGGTGGTAGCGCTGGGCAAGGCCGGCGTCACCGCCGATGCACAACTCACCGACGCAACCGGTCGGCAGCAGGTGGCCCTCGCTGTCCAGTACATACAGTGCGCGACCCGGCAGCGCTTTGCCGATCGGCACGCCAATGTGATTGCGGGTATCGGCCAGCGTGCATTTGTGGGTGCTGGAAACGACCGTGGCTTCGGTCGGGCCATAGGTATTGAGCAGGCGCACTTCGCCCAGACCGGCGGCGTGCCACAGCTTCAGGCCTTCCAGCGACATGGCTTCGCCGCCGACATGAACCTGACGCAAGCGCCCTTTCTCACGCTGCGGTTGCGCGGCCCACTCCTGGGACAACAGGAACCAGTAGGCCGCCGGCAAATCCGCCAGGGTCACGCCCTGTTCGATGATCTGGCGATAGAGGGTGTCGGTGTCCCACAGCTCATCGCCGCGCATCACCAGTGCCGCGCCCACGCACAGCGGCGGATAGCACTGCTCGACAAAGCCGTCGAAGCTGAAGGTGGCAAATTGCAGCACGCGGTCTTGCGCCGTGAGTTGCGAATAATCCGCCGCGATCACGCAAAACTCGCGCAGTGCGGCATGGGCCAGGCACACGCCTTTCGGTCGTCCGGTGGAACCGGAGGTGTAGATCAGGTAGGCGAGGTCTTCGGCGCTGGCGAGGTTTTCCGGGTTTTGCGTGGAGTAACCGTCGGCGCTCGCCTCCAGTGCCAGACGCGGCAAACCTTGCGGCAGCGCGACATCGGTCAGCAGCCCCGGTTGCGCCAGCAGCACGTCCATGCCGCTGTCTTCGATCATGTAGGCCAGGCGCTCGGCCGGGTAATCCGGATCAAGCGGCACATAACCGGCGCCGGCCTTGAGGATCGCCATCAGGCTGACGATCATCTGTGCATTGCGCCGCACCGCCAGGCCCACCCGCTGCCCCGGCGCCACACCGTGGGCACGCAGGCGATGGGCGAGCTGGTTGGCTTGTGCGTTGAGCTGGGCGTAGGTCAGGCGTTCGTCACCGACGATCACAGCCAGCGCATCGGGCGTGCGTGCCGCTTGCTGTTCGAAGCGCTGATGGGCCAGCAACGGGCTGTCGATCAGCGGCGCGGGTGGACGGGAACCTGCCAACACCTTGGCTTGCGCCATAGGGTCCAGCAGGCTGACCGCGCTCAGCGCCTGTTGTGGCTGCGCGACGAACTGCTCCAGCACCTGCAACAGGCTGGCGCCCAACTGGCTGATCTGCGCGGCACTGAACAGGGTTCGGTCGAAACTGAAGTCCAGACGCAGGGTGGCGCCGACTTCAATACCGAGGGTCAGCGGGTAACTGGTGATTTCGTGATTATGCAGCGCGCCAAAAGTCAGGCCGGCCGGCGCCCCTTGCTTGAGGGCTTCGGCCACCGGGAAGTTTTCGAACACCAACAGGCTGTCGAACAGCGCCCCCTGTTGCCCGGCCCAGCCCTGAATGTCGTACAGCGGCACGTGCTCGAATTCACGCAGCCTCAGGTTCAGGGCTTGCAAGTCGTTGAGCCACTGGGCCACCGACTGCCCTGCTTGCGGTGCGGCGATGATCGGCAAGGTGTTGATGAACAGGCCCAACTGCTGCTCGATGCCCGGCAGCGGCGCGGAACGTCCGGCAATGGTTGCGCCGAACGCCACACAGGACTGGCCGGTGTAGCGCTGCAACAACAGGCCCCAGGCGCCTTGCAGCAGCGTGTTGAGAGTAACTTTTTGCTGGCGGGCGAAATCGCTCAGGCGCTGTAGCGCGGCGCTCTCAAGGGTCAATTGATGTTCACCCATGCCCCGCCCTTCGGCGGGCGTCGGCAAGGCTTGCGCCAGCCGCGTCGGTGTTTCCAGCGGCGCCAACGCTTGTTTCCAGAACTGCTCGGCGGCCAGCAGCGGCTGCTGTTGAATCCAGCCGAGGTAGTCGCGGTACTGCCCCAACGGCTTGGTCAGCGACTGGCCGGCATAGTGCTGGATCACTTCGCCAAGCAATTGCGCGTTGCTCCAGCCGTCCATGAGGATGTGATGGCTGGTATGGATCAGGTGCCAGTCTTCATGGCCTCGACGCACCAGCAGCAGGCGGAACAACGGTGCGGTGCCGAGCTCGAAGCCGCGACTGCGTTCTTCAGCCGCCAGGGCATCGAGATCGATGTCAGCCGCCTCAATCACTTGCAGTTGCAGGTCGACCTGGCGATGAATCACCTGGTGCGCGCACTCAAGCCCCAGCCAGTGGAAGCTGCTGCGCAGAATGTCGTGACGATTGATCGCCGCCTGCCAGGCCCGGCCGAACGCCGCCAGCTCCAGCCCCTGGATGTCCAGGCGCAACTGATTGATGTAGGCCTCGGCCTGGGGTTCGTACAGGGTGTGGAACAGCATGCCCTGTTGCATCGGCGTCAGCGGGTAAACGTCCTCGATCGCCGGTGCCGGGACGGGCAAGGCATCGAGTTGTGCCTGGGTGATGCGCGCCAGCGGGAAGTCCGACGGCGTGACCTGGCCTGCCGCTGTCGCGCAGCAATGCTCGATCAGTGTCTTGAGTTCTTCGGCGTAGGCATCGGCCAGTTGTTGCACGGTGGACTCGGCAAACATGTCACGGCTGAAGCCCCATTGCAGTGAGAGTTGCCCGCCATAGACCTGGCCTTCCACGGTCAGCCAGTTGGCCAGCGGCGCATCGTCGCCCCGGGCCTGGCCGCCGCTTTCCGAGGCCGGGACGAACAGCGCAGCCTCATCGAACTGACGGTCGAACTGCCCCAGGTAGTTGAAGGTGATGCGTGGCGCCGGCAAGCCTTGCAGGACCAGGCGCTGCGCCGGTTCGCCGAGGTAGCGCAGCAATCCATAGCCCAGGCCTTTGCCGGGAATGGCGCGCAGTTGTTCCTTGATCGACTTGATCGAATTCGCCGTCCCGGCATCGGGTTGCAGGCGCACTGGAAACAGGCTGGTGAACCAGCCGACGGTGCGGCTCAGGTCGAGGTCGTCGCCCAGGTCTTCGCGGCCGTGGCCTTCGAGCTGGATCAGTGTCGAGCCCTGCCCACTCCAGCGGCAGATGACCCGCGCCAACGCTGTGAGCAATAGATCGTTGACCTGGGTGCGATAGGCCGCCGGCGCCTGTTGCAGCAATTGGCGGGTCAGTTCGGCGTGCAGTTTCGTTTCGACCTTGTGCCCGTGGCGCTGCTGCAAGCTGCCCTGCGGGTTGTCGCATGGCAGGTCTCGGGCATCCGCCAGTTGCGCCTGCCAGTACGGCATTTGCGCAAGGATGGTGCCGGCATGCTGGTGCAGGTGCGCGGCCCAGGCTTGATAGGCGCTGGTTTTCTCGGGCAAGGCCACTTGCCGGTAAGCCTGTTGCAGGTCTTCGAGCAACACCCGCCACGACACCCCGTCCACCGCCAGGTGATGAACCACCAGCAGCAGGCGCTGGCTGCCATCGTCGAGGCTGACCAGCAAGGCGCGCAGCAACGGACCGTTTGCCAGGTCGAGGCTGCGTTGCGCTTCATCACAGGGAGCGGTCACGGCTTCGGCCGAAGATGCATGACGCAACCACAACTCAGCGGACTCGACTGGCGCAGCATGGCACTGCTGCCAGCCTTCGGCACCCTCGATAAAGCGCAGGCGCAAGGCATCGTGATGGTTGATGACGCTGACCAACGCCCGTTCCAACGCCTCAGGATTCAACGCTTCCCGAGGCGTCAGCAGCAGTGACTGATTCCAGTGCTGACGCCGGGCGATGGCTTGCTCGAAGAAGTAATGCTGCGCCGGCGTCAGGATCACCTGGCCACTGACCGGGCCTTGATCGATGGTGCTGCGGCTGTCGAATACCGCGACCAGCGCCAGGCTGCGCACGGTCTGGTACTGGAACAAGTCTCGCGGACTGAGACGGATACCGGCCTGACGGGCGCGGCTGACCACCTGGATAGAAATGATCGAGTCGCCACCGAGTTCGAAGAAGTTGTCTTCAAGCCCAACACGCTCAACGCCCAGCACCTCTTGCCAGATCTGCGCCAGCGTGGTCTGCATCGTATCTTGCGGTGCGACGAATGCCTGTTGCGGCGCGGCGTCGGGTTGCGGCAAGGCCTTGCGGTCGAGCTTGCCATTGGCAGTCACCGGCAAGGCGTCCAGCGGCATCAGGTAGGTGGGCACCATGTATTCCGGCAGGCTGCTGAGCAGCCAGGCCTTGAGGGTTTGCGGCCACTGCCCGTCGGCATCGGCGCTTTCCAGCACCAGATACGCCACCAGATGCTTGCCGCCCTGCACCAGCACCACGGCTTCACGTACCAGCGCGTGCTGCATCAGGCGCGTCTCGATTTCCCCCAGTTCGATGCGCAGGCCGCGCAATTTGACTTGATGATCGAGGCGTCCAAGGTATTCGATCACGCCATCCGCACGCTGGCGTACGCGGTCGCCGGTGCGGTACAAGCGCGCACCGTCATGGAAGGGGCACGGCACGAAACGTTCGGCGGTGAGTGCCGGACGCCGGTGATAATTGCGCGCCAGGCCGGCACCGCCAAGGTACAACTCCCCCGCCACGCCGGCCGGAACCGGCAGCAATTGCGCATCCAGCACATGGGTGCGCAGGTTGGCGATGGGCCGGCCGATGGGCACGCTGTCGGCGCCTTCATCGATACAGGTCCAGTGGGTCACGTCGATGGCCGCCTCGGTCGGGCCATACAGGTTGTACAAGCCTGCGCCCGGCAGTTTTTTGAACACCTGCAATTGCGCATCCAGCGGCAAGGCTTCGCCACTGCAGGCGATACGCTTGAGGCTGGTGCACGCCTCGACACCCGACTCGTGGATGAACGCCTGGAGCATCGACGGCACAAAGTGCAGCGTACTGATGCCGTAGTCAGCGATGAGGCGGATCAACTGCGCCGGCTCACGATGTGCGCCCGGCGGCGCCACCACCAGGCGCGCGCCCGTCATCAGCGGCCAGAAGAACTCCCAGACCGACACGTCGAAACTGAACGGGGTTTTCTGCAAGACCGAGTCGCTGCCATCGATGGCGTAAGCCTGCTGCATCCAGCACAAACGGTTGACCAGCGCCGCGTGACTGTTGCCCGCGCCCTTGGGCTTGCCGGTGGAACCTGAGGTGTAGATCACGTAGGCCAGATTCAACGGATGCACGTCCACCTGCGGGCAGGTGTCGCTGTAGCGGTCGAGCCAGTCTTGCTCCTGATCCAGGGCGATGCATTTGATGCGTTCGGCGGGCAAGGCGTTGAGCAGGGAGCTCTGAGTGAGCAGCAGGCCGATCGCACTGTCGTCGATCATGTAGGCCAGGCGTTCGGCCGGGTACTCAGGGTCCAGTGGTACATAAGCACCACCGGCCTTGTGAATCGCCAACAGGCCGATGACCATTTCCAGGGAGCGCTCGACGCAAATGCCCACCAGAACATCCGGACCGACGCCTTGCTCGCGCAAGTAGTTCGCCAGTTGATTGGTGCGGGCATCGAGTTGCACGTAGCTGAGCTGGCGTTCGCCAAACACCAGCGCTGGCGCCTCAGGGGTGCGGCGGGCCTGGGCCTGAATCAGCTGATGCATGCACTGCTCGACCGGATAGACCTCGGCGGTACGGTTCCAGTCCTGCACGAGCACCTGTCGCTCCTCGGCCGTCAGCATCGGCAATTCGCCGATTTTTTGCGTCGAGTCGTCGACTAACGCCTGCAACAGGCGCGTCCAGTGCCGGGCCATGCGCGCGATGGTATCGGCTTCGAACAGGTCATTGGCGTAGGTCAGCGCGGCGTGCAGCTTGCCGCCCTTTTCCCAGGTGTCGAGGGTCAGGTCGAATTGGGTGGTGCGGCTTTGCCAGTCGATGCTGCCCAGTTCCAGGCCGGAGGCGGTGCTGACCGAGGCCATGTCGGCCACATGCGGTTGGTGGTTGTACATCACCTGGAACAACGGCGTGTGGCTGAGACTGCGCTCAAGTTTCAGCGCTTCGACCAGGCGTTCGAACGGCAAGTCCTGATGGGCCTGTGCGCCGAGGGCGGTTTCCTTGACGGCACGCAGCAAGTCGTCGACCCGGGTCTGGCCGTCCAGCTCGGTACGCAGCACCTGGGTGTTGACGAAGAAGCCGATCAGGCCTTCGATTTCCGCGCGGTTGCGGTTGGCGATGGGCACGCCGACGCGGATGTCGGTTTGCCCGGTGTAGCGATGCAGCAACGCATTGAAAGCGCCGAGCAACAGCATGAACAAGGTGATGTTGTGCTTTTGCGCGGTACTGCGCAGTTGCTCGGCCAGTTGCGCCTCGACCGCGAATTCGTAGCGAGTGCCGCGATAGCTCGGCATCGCCGGGCGCGAATGGTCCAGGGGCAATTCCAACACCGGATGTTCATCAGCGAGTTGCGCCTGCCAGTACGCCAGTTGCCGCGCCTGCTCGCCCGCCTCCAGCCAGCGGCGCTGCCACAGGGCGTAGTCGCTGTACTGGATAGGCAGCGGCGTCAGCTGCGGTTGTGTGCCCGCATCGAAGGCGTCGTAGCAGCGGATGAATTCGTCGATCAGCACGTTCATCGACCAGCCGTCGGACACGATGTGGTGCAGGGTCAGCAACAGCACGTGCTCTTGGTCGGCGAGCTTGAGCAAGGTGACCCGCAGCAACGGGCCGGCCGCCAGGTCGAATGGCAGCAGCGATTGCTGCTCTGCGGTTTGCGCCACGGCCCGTTCGCGTTCTTCGGCAGGCAGCGCGCTGAAATCCGTTTGTTCGATCAGCAGCGGCGCCGTGGCAGGAACCTGCTGCAAGCTGTCGTCGGCCTGACACTGGAACACTGTACGCAGGGTTTCATGCCGCGCCACCAGGCTGGCGAACGCCTGCTCCAGCGCCGATAGATTCAAGTGCCCGGTCAGCCGTACCGCGCCCGGCAGGTTGTAGGCGCCGCTGTGCGGGTCCAGCTGCCAGAGGAACCACATGCGTTGCTGGGCGTACGACAACGCCTGGCGATCCTCGGCCTCGATGCCGGCCGGAATCGGGAAACGGGCGAAATCCACGCCCTCCTTGTGCAAGGCCGCAAGGAACACCTGGCGCTTTTCCAGGGGCAACCCGATAAACCGGCGAGCAAGTTTCAAGGAGTCTTCAGCATTCATCTATCGGCATCCGCATCAGTAGGCAGCAGGCGCAAAGGCGCGTCGTCCCTATAAAACGAATGCAGACGGGAAAAATTAGCCAATCAGGCGGGAGGTGAAACGCGGAATGCAGAACGATGAAAACCACTGTGGGAGCGAGCTTGCTCGCGATGGCGGAGTGTCAGTCACATCCATGCTGAATGTGCCGCCGTCATCGCGAGCAAGCTCGCTCCCCACAGGGATCGGGTGAAATTTGGGAGTGGTGTTAACCCACGGCAGCCATGGAAAGCCGCCGATGATGCACCTCAAGCTGATCCTTGATCACCCGCAGCACCTTGGCCTCTTGCTCATGGATAAAGAAGTGCCCGCCAGCCAGCATGTCCACCGAGAAACTGCCGCGGGTTTCCTGGCTCCAGCCGATCAGTTGCTCGGTGGTGGCGCGGTCGGCCTTGCCGCCGAGCACATGCACAGGGCACTTGAGCAACGGGCGCTGGATCGGCTCGAAACGCCCGCACAACAGGAAGTCCGCGCGCAGTACCGGCAGGGTCAGGCTCATCAACTCTTCATTGGCCAAAATCTCTTCGCTGGTGCCGTTGAGGGTGCGCAGTTGTTCGATCAGTTCGGCGTCGGTCTTGGGCTGGGCAAAGCCCCGGTCGTAGTCGACGCGCAGGGTCGGCGCGGCGGTACCCGAGGCGAACAGCGCCACCGGTTCCGGGCAACCCAGCGCGCGAAATGCGTGGGCCATCTCGCAGGCCAGCAACGCGCCCATGCTGTGGCCGAACAGCGCGTACGGCGTCTTGAGCGTGGCTTTCTGCTCATGGGCCAGTTGCAGCGCCAGGCGGCGCATGTCGGTGTGCAAGGGCTCGCCGTAGCGCGCGCCACGGCCCGGCAACTCCACCGGTTGCAGCGTGAGCCACTGCGGCAGCTTGCGTCGCCAACGGCTATAGACCATGGCACTCGCGCCCGAATAGGGCAGGCACAGCAATGTCAGCTGGGGCACCGGGCTTTCCTCGAAAGTTGTCTGCTTGGAGAACGGATGAGGTAGGCCGGGAATTAGTCGCAGATCAAAGTTGAATTGCACAAGGACCTGTGGCGAGGGAGCTTGCTCCCGTCGGGTTGCGCAGCGACCCCAAAACCATTCACTGTGATTGCCCAGTTGCACCGCTCTCGCCAGGTTTACGACTGCTGCGCAGCCGAGCGGGAGCAAGCTCCCTCGCCACAGGTACTGTGTTGGCCTTACCTCAAATGGCGATAGCTCGGTATCGCGGAACCGAGCACCACCGCCCCCGCCGCAATCGCCAGCCAGAACCCGCTGCGTGCGCCGAAGGCGTCCACCAGCCAGCCGGAGCCGGCGGCGCCGATCGCCACGCCGATGCTCAGGCCGGTGACCAGCCAGGTCAGGCCTTCGGTGAGTTTGGCCGGCGGCACGATCTGTTCCACCAGGGCCATGGCGACGATCAGCGTCGGCGCAAAAAACAGCCCCGCGACAAACACCGCCAGGGACAAGCCGAAAATGTTCACCGCCAGCAGCAACGGCAAGGTAGTCACCGCCGTCGCTACCCCGCCGTACAAGAACAGGCGCGCTAGCGGCACTTTCGAGCGCAGTGCGCCGAACGCCAGCCCGGCCAGGCACGAGCCAATGGCATACACCGACAGCACAATGCTCGCCGCCGCCGGCTGGCCCTGCTGCTGGGCAAAGGCGACGCTGACCACGTCCACCACGCCGACAATGGTGCCCATGGCCACCATCAACAGCATCAGTAACTGAATATCGCGGGAACGAATGATCGAGCCTTGGTGATGATCCTCATGGGGATGCACCGGCGGCTCTGTGCTGCGCTGCAAGACGAACGCGGTGACGCCGATGGCCAGTGCCAGCAAGGCCGCCAACGGCCCGGCCTCGGGGAATGCCACCACGCACAGGCCCACCGACAGCGGCGGCCCGACGATGAAGCAGACTTCGTCCAGTACCGATTCCAGGGCGTAGGCGGTTTGCAGTTCAGGGCGACCGCGATACACCTCGGTCCAGCGCGCCCGCACCATCGCCGACATGCTTGGCATGCAACCGGCCAGCGCGGCGAAGACAAACAACGTCCAGTGTGGCGCCTGCAATCGCGTGCACAGCAACAGCAGCAACAGTGCCCCGCCGCCAAGCAGCGCCGCCACCGGCAATATCCGCCCCTGACCAAATCGATCCACCAATCGGGAAACCTGCGGCGCACAAAACGCCGTGGCCAGGGCGAACGTCGCCGCCACCGCGCCCGCCAGACCGTAGCCACCCTGCAATTGCGAAAGCATGGTGATCAGGCCGATACCGGTCATGGAAATCGGCATGCGCGCGATCATTCCGGCCAGCACGAAGGCGCCACTGCCGGGGGCTTTGAACAACTCGCGATAGGGGTTTGCCATGGGTCTGGTCTCATCAGGGGACTGCACGTTGCCATAACGGCTGATTGTGGGGGAAGCGTGGATTTGTTGGTTGAATGTGAAGGCCCCATCGCGAGCAGGCTCGCTCCCACAGTAGATGTGGTGTACGCCGTCCAGGGTGGGAGCGAGCCTGCTCGCGAAGAAGCCCTCACAGCCACCTCGACATCCCGCCAAATGAACTCTCACCGGCCCCAACCAGTCAGCTATTTAGGCCCCAGATTCCCGGAGTTTCGCGACAATGGCTGATCAACCCGAACGCCAAAGCCCCATCGACGCCCACGGCATCATCGGCGACATGCGCAGCGCGGCACTGGTCAACGACAAGGGCAGCGTGGATTTTTTCTGCTGGCCGGAGTTCGACAGCCCATCGATCTTCTGTTCGCTGCTGGACACTCCCGAGGCAGGTATTTTCCAGTTGTCACCGGATTTGCCGGACGCCCGCCGCGAGCAGATTTACCTGCCCGACACCAACGTGCTGCAAACCCGCTGGCTCAGTGACCGCGCGGTGGTCGAGGTCACCGACCTGCTGCCCGTCGGCGACACTGAAGACGACCTGCCGCTGCTGATGCGGCGGATCCGTGTGGTCAGCGGCCGCGCCACGTTCCACATGCGTTGCGCTGTGCGCCATGACTACGCCCGCGCCAACACTCGCGCTCGCATGGACAAGCAGGACGTGATCTTCGACGCCGCCGATCAACCGTCGCTGCGGCTCTCATCCGATCAGGCGCTGCGTATCGAAGCCAACGGGGCAGTTGCCGAATTCACCCTCGAACAAGACCAGACGGGCGAATTCCTGCTCGGCGCCCTCGACGATCCGCGCTTCAAGGACGGCGCCGCCGAACTGTGCCTGGAACGCAGCCTGAAGTTCTGGCGCGACTGGATCGGCCAGTCCAACTATCGCGGGCGCTGGCGCGAGATGGTCAACCGCTCGGCCCTGGCGATGAAACTGCTGACCTCGCGCAAACACGGCGCCATTCTCGCTGCCGCGACCTTCGGCCTGCCGGAAAGCCCCGGCGGCGAGCGCAACTGGGACTACCGCTTCACCTGGATCCGCGACGCCTCATTCACCGTCTATGCGTTCATGCGCCTGGGTTTCGTCGAAGAGGCCAACGCCTACATGCGCTGGTTGCGCGGGCGGGTCAGCGACTGTCAGGGCAAGCCGATGAAGCTCAACATTCTCTACGCCATCGACGGTCGCCAGGAGTTGCCGGAGATCGAACTGGCGCACCTGGCCGGCCACGGTGGCGCTCAACCGGTGCGCATCGGCAACCAAGCATACGAACAGGTCCAGCTCGACATTTTTGGCGAGCTGTTGGACGCGATTTACCTGGTCAACAAATACGGCGAAGCCATCTCCCATGAAGGCTGGAAACACACCGTGGAGGTGGTGGATCAGGTCTGCGAGACCTGGGAGCAAAAGGATGTCGGCATCTGGGAGATGCGCGGCGAGCAGTACCATTTCCTGCATTCACGGTTGATGTGCTGGGTCGCCCTGGACCGCGCCCTCCGCTTGGCGTCGAAACGTTCACTGCCCGCCCCGTTCGCTCGCTGGGACCAGACACGCCAGGCGATCTACGCCGACATCTGGGAGAACTTCTGGAATGAAGAGCGCGGGCATTTCGTCCAGCACATCGGTGGCACCGGCCTGGACGGTTCGATGCTACTGATGCCGCTGGTGCGCTTCGTCAGTGCCCGCGACCCGCGTTGGCTGGCGACCCTGCAAGCCATCGAAAAAAGCCTCGTGCGCGACGGTTTGATCTACCGCTACCGCAACGACGACAGCCAGATCGACGGCCTGCCCGGCAGCGAAGGCGCCTTCGCCGCCTGCTCGTTCTGGTACGTCGAATGCCTGGCCCGCGCCGGCCAATTGGACAAGGCCCATCTGGAGTTCGAACAGTTGCTCAGGTACGCCAACCCGCTGGGGCTGTATGCCGAAGAGTTCGACAGCCATGGGCGGCATATGGGCAACACGCCGCAGGCGCTGACGCATCTGGCGTTGATCAGTGCGGCGTGTTTTCTGGATCGGAGGTTGAGTGGGGAGAAGGTTGTTTGGCAGCCGTGAACACCAGCTTCCAACACTACCCACACCTGTGGCGAGGGGGCTTGCCCCCGTTGGGCTGCGCAGCGGCCCCAAAACGGCCTATCGAGTCTCTCGCAAAGACAGTGTTGCCTGACTTTACGACTGCTGCGCAGCCGAACGGGGGCAAGCCCCCTCGCCACAGGTCTTGTGCAATCCGAGCCCTACGCTTCTTAAACAAAACCGCTTGCAACACCCCGAAAATACCCTGTTGCCAGCCGCTACATCCCCACCTAACATCCTGCACAACGGGTACAGCGGAGCTGTCCAGAACCACCCGAATTCAAGGAATCAGAATGACCCAACGCATCCATCGCAGCATCGACTCCCCGCTCCGAACCGGTTTGAACCGCGAAGAACTCTGGGAAGCCGCCGACAAGGGCCTGATCAAATGCTGGGAGGTAGGCCGCCAGCGCGCCGCCCGTTTCCCCGATCTCGCCCGACAGTGCCTCGCCGGCGAGTTACCGGTACTGGGCTGGAAAGGTGGCGTCAGCCGCAGCCTGAAGAAACTCGAAAAATACGGCTCCCTCAAATACCTCGCCCAGTGGCAAGGTTTGCGCGGGGAAGATCTGGACGTGGACCTGGCGCAAGAACGGGCGCTGACGTGTGCACGGACAGGCATGGTGGTGACGTTTACGCCGGATCGGGCGAAGTATTTTAATCAGGTGACGGAAGCGGAAGCCTGATAGTGCGGACGACGTTGTCCGAAAACATTACGGAGTCTGCGCCAGCACTCACCGAAAACCGCTCCCGATAAGCCTGCGGCGTTACGCCTATGGCCCGCAGGAAGCTGCGGCGCAGGGTTTCTTCGCTGCCGAAGCCGCATTGCACCGCCACCCGCTTGATCGGCACGCCGGTATCGCTGAGCAGGCGACGCGCGGTTTCGACGCGGATCAGTTCGATGGCCCGGGCCGGGGTCTGGCCGGTGTCGGCGCGGTAGTGGCGCACGAAGCTGCGTTCGCTCATGCCAGCCTGCAGGGCCAGGGTCGGGATGCCCAGGTCCTGGGTGAGATTTTCGCTGATCCAGGCGTGAAGGTCGTCGAAACGGTTGCCTTCCTGTTGTAGGGACAGGGTCACGCTGAATTGCGACTGGCCACCCGGGCGCTTGAGAAACACCACCAGTTGGCGGGCGACTTCCAGGGCCATGTTGCGCCCCAGGTCCTGTTCGACCATGGCCAGCGCCAGGTCGATGCCGGCCGTCACCCCGGCCGAGGTCCAGACTGGGCCGTCATTGATGAAGATCGGATTGGGCTCGACCTGCAAACGCGGATGCTGCTGCGCCAATTGTTCGCAGCGGGTCCAGTGGGTGACCACGCGCCGGCCATCGAGCCAGCCGCTGGCCGCCAGCAGAAACGCGCCTGTGCACACCGAGGATACCCGGCGGCAGCCACGGGCATGCTCGCGCACCCAGGCGACCAACGGCGCATCTTGCGCCGCCGCGTAAACACCCCAGCCACCGGCGATGATCAGGGTATCAGTGCCCTTGTCCGGCAACGGTTCAGCCAACAGCGCCAAGCCCGCCGACGACATCACCGCCCCGCCGCCGCTGGCAATCACCGTCGGCGCATAGGGCGGCGGCAGACCTTGCTGGCGGGCAATGTCGTTGGCCGAGGCAAATACCTGCAACGGCCCGGTGACGTCGAGCAATTGCACGTTGGCGAAAGCGAGTACGTGGATGGTTTTCGACATTTGGCGTAATTCGTGGGGATATTGGCGTATACGCCAAATCCTACGAGCCTACAGTTAAGCCGTCCACCCACTTCACGAGAAAAACACCATGACGTTGCAGATCGGCTTTCTGTTGTTTCCCCAGGTCCAGCAACTGGACCTGACCGGCCCTTATGACGTGCTGGCTTCGCTGCCGGATGTGAAAGTGCATTTGATCTGGAAGGACCTGATGCCGGTCACCGCCAGCACCGGCCTGCTGTTGAAACCAACCATCACCTTCGATGATTGCCCGGCGCTGGACGTGATCTGCGTGCCCGGTGGCGGCGGCGTCGGCCCCTTGATGGAAGATGAGCAGACCCTGGACTTTCTCAGGACCCAGGCCGCCAACGCCCGGTACGTCACTTCGGTATGCACCGGTTCGCTGGTGCTGGGCGCGGCAGGATTGCTCAAGGGCAAACGCGCCACCACTCACTGGGCCTATCACGAATTGCTCAAGCCGCTGGGCGCAATCGCGGTGAAAGATCGGGTGGTTCGCGACGGCAAGCTGCTGACCGGAGGCGGCATCACCGCGGGTATCGACTTCGCTCTGACCTTGGCCGCCGAACTGTTCGACCCGGCCACCGCCGAGCGGGTGCAGCTGCAACTGGAATACGCCCCTGCCCCGCCCTTTAGCGCGGGCAGCCCCGAGACGGCTCCGGCCAGTGTGCTGGAAGAGGCTCGCCAGCGGGCTGCCGTCTCGTTGAAGCTGCGGGCGGAAATCACCGAGCGGGCGGCGGCGAAACTCGACCTACAGTGAAAAAACGGCGGCAGGAGCCCGTTCCTGCCGCCCCGGTTTTTCCTGCGCCCACAAAAAAACCCGCCGAAGCGGGTTTTTCCAAGACCATGACGACTCCCTGTCGCAGCGTTCCTTGCATATGGTCGATCATCCATGATCCTGAGCACATCCTGTGCTTCAGTGGGTGAGGCCAGAATACGCAACGGATCCAAATTGTAACAGGCGATATCACTACCATCGCGTGTAAGACATTCGCTATAAGCCACCTTCCGAAAACCCTTAGACACCTCAGGCTTCGAGCCTGGAAGCCGCGAGCTTTGCGACTTCCAGCTGACCTTGCGCCGCCTGGCTGTTGCCGTCTTCGAGAAACCAGGCCGCCGACAGCCCGGCAAATGCCAGCACCCATTGCAGCAAACGCCGCGGATCAAGGTCGGCGGCCTGCGCCACGACGGCGAGCTGCCGATCAAAACGCCCGGGATCGGTCGCCGTGGGCAGGTCGGGATTGCAGATCAGGTTGGCGTAATCGAAGCCGCGCTCGCCGCTCACCCGCTTGGGGTCGATGGCCAGCCAGCCGCGCGCGCCGAAATCGAGGACATTGTCGTGATGCATATCGCCGTGCAGTACCACCTCGTCCTGTGGGCTAGCCAGCAGGGCCTCGGCGCTCGCCAGACTGAGGGAAAACGCACCGCCCTGTTGTGCGGCCGCCACACGCAGTGAGGCAAACCAGCGCACCAGAGGCACCAACGGCGGTAGCGGAGCGGCACGTGGGGCATGCAGCCGTGCCAGCGCCGCACAAAGGATGCGGCTGGCGTCATCATCCTGTCCGCTGAGGGCCATGTGCATCAGTGATCGCCGGCCCATGGCGCGCTCCATCAGCAGCCCGTCGCCGTGATGGGCAAAGACCCGGGCGGTGCCGTCACCATCCCACCAGGTCATCAGCAGGTTGCCGAACTTTTCTTCGGTATCTACGGCGATTTTCAACATGGCCGGCACATCGCCCAGACGTACCGGTAACAAACGGCTGCCAGGCGTGATGATCGGCTCACCGTCCGACACCAGCGCCCAGCGTTTCAACCATGAATCGAACAGATCAACTTCAGCCACTCTGTTGCTCGTGGGCTTTGGCACTGTCGATCAAGAACTGCTCGATATTGTTCATTTGCTCTTCCCAGCCACGACTGTCCATGCGGAACGCCTTTTCACGACGGGCCTGGGGAACGTGATCGAAACCGGATTCGGAGACCTTGAGCAGCGTGCCGTCGTCCATGTCTTCGAGCTCGAACTTCACCAGGGTGGTGGGTTCCTGGGAGTAATCGACTTCAGGGTTCACGGCATAAGGGTGCCAGCGAAACGAAAACAGCCGCTCCGGCTCGACCCGCTCTACCAGTACGTTCCAGCGCAAATGCTCATAACCAGGATAGGTAATCTGCCCCTGGGTCCACTCGCCTGCCACAAAACGCTTGCCCTCCAGCGCCACGCCAAACCACTGTCCGAACAATTCGGCATTGGCCAGCACACGCCAGACCTGTGAACGCTTGGCCTTGAGCAGGACTTTCCTTTCGATGCGATCAGATGCTGGGTTCATAAGTCACCTCCTGTATTTGAACAGTAGGTCAGTAAGACCACACGACCAACCCTAAAGTTGTACCAATCGGGATGTGCAATCAACCATGCCCGAGATATTCGGTTGCATTTACGCGGATTAGTTCTGGGGCAACCACAAAGTCAGAAGGTCGAAACTGCTAACGTTGTGCCTCGAAACAGCATCGAAAAGGATAGCGACATGAAGGAAAAACTACGCGGCAGTTGCCTGTGCAAGGCCATCGAATACGAACTCGACAGCCTGGACATGCCCATCAGCCACTGCCATTGCCAAACCTGCCGCAAGGCACACGCGGCGGCTTTTGCATCGACCGCCGGGGTCATGCGCGAGCACTTTCGCTGGATCAAAGGCCAGGGTCACCTGAGCCGCTACGAATCGTCGCCGGGCAAGTTTCGGCATTTCTGCACGGTCTGCGGCTCACACTTGATGGCGGAGCGATTGGCCCAACCTCACGTGATTGTCCGGGTAGCGACACTCGATGATGACCCGAAAATGACGCCACAAGCGCATATCTGGACATCCCATGAGCAGCCTTGGCTTGAACATGAGTCGGTAAAAAAGTACCCACAATGGCAGACGTAGATGGCTGAACCTGCCACAGCGCTACACTGCATCCCAAACCTGCATCCCAACCTTCCCCTGACACAGCGAGTTACTGCCATGCACGCACGCTTTCTCCTGGCGCTGACGCCTTTGTTGTTCACCTCCCTGGCCCATGCTGCCGTGAACTGTGACAACGCCACCAACCAGGCCACGATGAACCAGTGCGCGTCGCTGCAGCAGGCGGCGGCGGACAAGGAGTTGAATACGCTTTACCAGCAAATCACTTCGCGCCTGAAGGGCAACCCCGACGGCAAGAAGTTGCTGGTGGGTGCGCAGCGGTCGTGGGTCGCGTTTCGCGATGCCGAGTGCCAGTTCTCGGCGTCCGGGGTGGAAGGCGGGAGTGTGTATCCGCTGATCTACAGCAATTGCGTGACGCAATTGACCAAGGCGCGGGTGGAAACGTTCAAGACTTACCTGAAGTGTCAGGAGGGGGATTTGGGGTGTCCGGTGCCGGGGGTTTGATTTTGTGCTGTTCTTGAGGGCGCTATCGCGAGCAAGCTCGCTCCCACAGTGGATTTTTGGTGATCACAAATTTTGTGAACGATCGAAAACCCTGTGGGAGCGAGCTTGCTCGCGATTGGCGTCAGCCCGGACGTCGCAATCTACCGGACAAATATCTGTGCCGTGGTAATCGCCATGTCTCCGCCCGGCAACTTGATGCTGCCCGTCTGCTTCAGGCTGTCGGCATCGAAGATCGCCACGTCGTTGAACGTCCCCGCCAGGTAGATCTTACTGCCGTCCTTGTTGAAGGAAATGCAGTAATACGAGTGATCGAGCGTGGCGGACTGGAGCATTTTCTTCTGTTTGATGTCGTACTTCGCCAGACGGTTGAGCACGCCAAACATCAGGTTCGGGTCCTTGGGCGAGCGCATCCCGCTGAAGTAGATCTCCGTCAAAGGGCCGAAATCGGTGGTTTCGGTCTTGCCGGTCTTCAGGTCGACACTGAACAGGCCGTACAGGTATTCGGCGGTGGCCGGGTCCTGTTTCTTGTCCTTGAATTTCGCCGCGGTGTAGAGCAGCGAGAAGTCATGCCGATAGGTCTGCTGGTTCCACACGTAGAGCACGTCCGGCGCGCTGTAGTTCGGGCGCTTCCAGTGGCGGCTGGGGATCAGCACGTCGAACTTGCCGGTTTGCACATTGACCTTGTAGACGTCCGCCCCGGCCACGTACAGCGTGCCGTCATCGCCACTCTGCATGATGGTCAACTGGCGCGGCGCCGGGAAACTGCGCACCGGTTTGGCATCCATCCCGGCGTCCGTCGCATACACATCCAGCCGAGGCTGCTGCACTTCATAGCGATCGTTCATCATCAGCGTCGGGTTGGCGACGGTGTACAGTTCCTTGCCGTCGTGGCTGAGGGTAAAGGCGAACATCGATTTCGCTTTCTCCCCCGGCTTCTGGGTGATGCTGGCGTGGAACACCTGTTTGCAGCTGTCCAGTTCGACGCCATAGACATCCGCGTAGTGGTTATTCAGCACGTAGGCGGTCTTGCGGTCCGGCGACAGCTGCACGGTGCCGGGCCCGAAGGCATCGGGCATCTTGCAGGTCTTGAACAAGGTGTCGGTGGCCAGGTCGATCACGTGCAGGTTGTTCGGGTAATTGGTGGTCAACATGTATTCGTGACCGTCTTGCAGTGCGCTGTTTTCATCGGCCAGGACACTGACCGAACAACTGCTCAGGACGGCGAAAGCGGCCAGGCCGCAGGCTTTGATGCTGTGCATGCTGGAATCCTTCTTATTATCTGATCACTTGTCTTTCGGGAAGACAGTGCCGAGGTTGCGCCAGTTGTCGTTGGACGCCTGGGCATCCTTGTTCCAATCCGGGTAGGTGCTCATCATGTCGGGCACCTGGGCCGGCCACCAGCAAGGGTCGGAGCAACCGTAGAGGTCGGCCTCCATTGGCTGGCACAGCGACGACACACCGCCAAACGCGTCGATTTCCCAGCCCGGGTCGGTGGTCGAGGCGCAGCCCGCCACGGAACTCATCGCCACCACTTCTTCAATGCGGTTTTCGTCCGCGGCCTGATCCAGCTTCAACGCTTTGTTATTGATTGCCTTGAGATGTTTCATATCAGTGAGCCTTGCGCGGAGTGATGTAACTGCTGATGAACGCAGGGTTATTGGCCATGATCCGGGTGTAGACCTCGATGCCGAAGTCGACCCAGTCACGCATCAGTTCGCAGTAGTGATAGGTCGGATGAGTCGGGTCGCCATAGCGGGCGTAGCTTTCGTGGTAGCAGCCGCCGGAACACAGGTTGCGGATCTGGCAGTCCTCGCAGCCGGTGTTGGTGCGGTCCAGGCGCTGGGACAGGAAGTCATTCAACTCCACCTGTTTCACACCGCTGTGGACATTGCCGAAGGTCGGCAGGCTCGAACCGGTAAAGCGGTGGCACAGGTTCAGTTCGCCCTTGTGATCCACCGCCAGCATCTTCAGGCCCGCGCCGCATGGCAGGGCTTTCTTGTGGCCTTCGTGGATGTCGGTGATCAACTGGTGCAGGTTGGAGAAACCGATGTTGCGGTGCTCCAGCGCCGCTTCCAGATAACGCCGACCGAGGCGTTTCATGCTGGCGAAGACTTCGATCAGCTCGTCGCTGGTGAGGTTGAAGCTGCTTATATCGCCCGACGTCACCGGGGCAAAGCCGACTTCGGCGAAACCCAGCTCGTTGAACAGGTGATCCCAGATGGTTTCGACGTCGGTCACGCCAGTGGTCAGCGTTACCCGCGCGCCCACCGGACGGCTGTTGTAGCGCGACAGCAGCATCTCGGCCTTGCGCCGCACCACGTCATAAGTGCCCTGCCCGCCCACGGTGATGCGGTTGCGGTCGTGCACGGTTTTCGGCCCGTCGATGCTCACGGACAAACCGAAGCGGTGAGCATTGAGGTAGTCCACGGTTTCTTCGGTGAGCAGCGTGGCGTTGGTGGTCATCACGAACTCGACGAACTTGCCGGCCTCGCGAAAACGCTTCTCACAATAGTCGACCATGTATTCGATCAGCTTGCGGTTGCTCAGCGGCTCGCCACCGAAGAACACCACGGTGAAACGCTCTTCGTCCGGGGATTCGCGCAGCAGCATTTCCACCGAGGCAATCGCCGTTTCGACGTCCATTTTTTTGCCCGCCGACGGCTTGTCGAGGTCTTCCTTGTAGCAATAGGTGCAGCTCAGGTTGCAGCCGGTGTTGACGTTGAGCACCACGGTATTGATTGCCGTGCGCTCGACCCGCTTGGTGGCGATGTCCGGGGTCAGCGGCGAACCGTCGCTGACCAGTTCCAGGGCCATCAGTTCGCGCAGGGTCTCAGTGATTTCCTCGCCGTTGAACCGCGCGGCCAGGCGCTGGATCAGGTCGTCCGAGGAGCAGCCGGGGCCGCGCAGGGTATCGATGATGGTGCCCGTCAGTTCATCGCTGGCGAACAGCGAACTGCTGGGGATGTGAAACAGCATGCGGTCGGCATCGACCTGCACTTCATGCAGGTTGCGTTCGACCAGATTCAAGATAGCGCCCATGGCAAACCTCCTGTGCAGGCCCTGCTTTGAGGACCTGCTGTCATTCCGAAAAAGTGTCTGAAACGTTGCAGGTCAGGCACATCATGGAATGGGTGGATTGTTCCAGCGTTGCACGGTCACGATCATGTGGCCTTCGCCGGTCAGGGATTTCCCTGCGTCGTCGACGGCGGCGATCACCTTGAGGTTGCCGGCATTGTTGGTGGACATCTTGCGTGCCGGGTTCGGCCCGGCATCGCCCGGGGTGAATACGCCTGCGTCGGCCTGCATGGTGCCGGCGAACTTGACGTCTTCGTCTTCCTTGGCGCGGTCGTCGAAGGCCTCGACCTTCCATTGCGCCGGGAACACACCGATGCGATACGGCTTGCCGTCAGCGCCCTTGCCCCAGGCTTCCGCGTCGAAACGACCCTGGACTTTCGGCGTCGAGCCACCGCCCTCGCCGATCCGCGCCACCGAGAATTCCGGCACCACTTTGACTGCATCGATTTTGCTGTACACCGACAGGCTCGGGCCTTTCAGCGTGCCGACAGTGACTGCGCGCGTACCCGGCTGGGCATTGGCGGCGGCCTTGAGTTTGACTTTGATCTGCTCCGGGCTCTGCGAGACGACTTCGAGCACTTCCACGCCTTTGCCGAAGTTCGGCTTGCCGCTCAGGCCACTGCCGATCAGGGTCACCTCGGTTTCGCTACCGGCCTTCACATAGCCCGGCTGCACCGCCAGCAACCGCTGGGAACCCTGCTTGGCGGCGACGAAGTCCAGGCCGCGCTCGTCGTGCTCGGCCTCGAACATCCGCCCCTGCATGGCAGTGCCTTGCGCGGCGAACACCTGACGCATGGTCACGCCATCGATGGTCACGTTGCCGCGCCATTCGTAGCCGGTGTAGAGAATTGCACTGCCCTCGCCATTGAACGGACTGCCATCGGCGTACTGCCCCTTGACGCTGACCTTGAAGGTGTCGCTGCCGTCAGCGGTTACGCTCATGACACCGGCCAGTTCACCCTTGCCCGGCAAGTGGCCGCTGAAACTCCAGTCGCCGACCAGCGCATCGGCTTTGGGCGCCACGCTCTGCCATTTTTTCCAGGCCGGGTTGTCCAGCGCATAACGCTTGGCCAACAGCGGCACCATGTCTTTGCGGGCAAGGTCGAACCAGTCGCGGTCACGGGCCAGTGCCTGGTATTCCAGGGACGGCCACTGACCGAGGTGGAAATTCACCAGGCGTTCCCACTCCTGCGCCGGACGCCGTTGCAAGGCAACCCGCGCACCGGAGTGGCAGCGGCCGCACATCTGGCTGGTCTGGTCGTCGAAGTGCTCGACGGTATTGAGCCGGCGCTCCAGCGCATAACGCACACCATCGGTTTCGCTCGGCGCCAGGCCCTGGGTGTCGGCCAGGTATTTGACCAGCGTGCGACGATCGTCGTCGCTGATCTGCAAACCGTGCATGGTCTGCATGCGGGCGATGCTCATCAGCCAGCCTTCCGGCGTTTTGCGCTGGTGGCTGATGCGGCTGAGGGCGTTATCGGCTTCTGGGGTGTGACAGCCCTGACAGGTTTCCTTGAGGATGGTCTGGGCGTCGCGGGCTGCCAGGCTATAAGGCGAATGCAGCGCTACACAAGCGGCTACGGCCAGCAGGCTGGCGCTCATGCCTGATCGGAGTTTTCTCTTCATCAACGTCGAACCTCGCACGGTGCGTTCTTATTGTTGTGGCTTATCGTTTTTTTTGGTTTCTGCCGCCGGCGGCAAGCCGCTGACGGAGGCAAGAGAAACGTCTGCGATGAGCAATACACGGAGCGTGCCAGCTTACGAATACCTCAATGAATCAATGATTTGCCGGAATCGACGGGCGTTTTGCCAGTCATGCCATCGCGGCAACACGTTCAATTTCGCGACAACTGTTGCACTCTGAGACGAGCATAGGCGAGCCACGCCAAGGGCTGATGACCAATGATCGTTTGGCTTTCTGTAGGAGCTGGCTTGCCAGCGATGGTTGTTAACGATAATGCGTGATGACTGGTTCAACGCGGCGCATTCGAGTCCATCGCTGGCAAGCCAGCTCCTACAGGGGGGGGCAACGAGTGTGTCAGCGGCGTCTCAGTTTGCGACAGTCCAGCGCTCGTTCATGAGCTGCTTTTTCCGCTCAAGCCTGCTAACACGGCGCTTTGGCCAAACTGGCACAACCGTTGCGAAAGACCTCGCCACACGAACAAGACGAGGTTTCAACATGTCGCTCCCAAACCTGCTTCCCGCCACTTCGGCGTTCATCCAACGCGCCCCGCGCATGCTGATCGGCGGTGACTGGGTCGAGGCCGCCGACGGCCAGACCATGCCGCTGCACAACCCGGCCACCGGTGAGGTGTTGTGCGTGGTGCCACGGGCCACGCCAAAGGATGTCGACCGTGCGGTACTCGCCGCCCGCCAGGCGTTCGACGATTCGGCCTGGACCCGTACACGCCCCCGGGAGCGGCAGAACCTGTTGTGGAAACTCGCCGACCTGATGCAGCGCGACGCCGAGCTGCTGGCGCAACTGGAATGCCTGAACAACGGTAAAAGCGCAGCCGTGGCCCAGGTGATGGACGTACAACTGTCAATCGACTTCCTGCGCTACATGGCCGGCTGGGCGACCAAGATCGAAGGTTCTACCGTTGACGTGTCGGCACCGCTGATGCCCAACGACCAGTTCCACAGCTTCATCCGTCGTGAAGCGGTGGGCGTAGTCGGCGCCATCGTCGCCTGGAACTTCCCGCTGCTGCTGGCCTGCTGGAAACTCGGCCCGGCCCTGGCCACCGGATGCACCGTGGTGCTCAAGCCCGCCGACGAAACCCCGCTGACTGCACTGAAACTCGCCGAACTGGTGCTGGAAGCCGGTTATCCCGAAGGCGTGTTCAACGTCGTCACCGGCACCGGCATCACCGCAGGTTCAGCCCTGACCCACAACCCGCTGGTGGACAAGCTGACCTTCACCGGCTCCACCGCCGTGGGCAAGCAGATCGGCAAGATCGCCATGGACTCCATGACCCGGGTCACCCTGGAACTGGGCGGCAAGTCGCCAACCATCGTCATGGCCGACGCCGACCTGAAAACCGCCGCGGCCGGGGCCGCCAGCGCGATTTTCTTCAACCAGGGCCAGGTCTGCTGCGCAGGTTCCAGACTGTATGTGCAGCGCAAGCATTTCGACAATGTGGTGGCGGACATCAGCGATATCGCCAACGCCATGAAACTCGGCAACGGCCTGGACCCGAGTGTCGACATGGGCCCGTTGATCTCGGCGCGGCAGCAGGAGCGCGTCTACGGCTACATCGAAAAGGGCCGGGAAAGCGGTGCCACCATTGCCTGCGGTGGCGAGCAATTTGGTCCAGGGTTCTTCGTCAAGCCGACAGTGATTGTCGACGTCGATCAGAAGCACTCACTGGTGCAGGAAGAAATCTTCGGCCCGGTGCTGGTGGCCATCCCGTTCGATGACGAGGCCGATGCCTTGCGCATGGCCAACGACAGTCCCTACGGGTTGGGGGCGAGCATCTGGTCCAATGACCTGGCGGCGGTGCACCGGATGATTCCGCGCATCAAGTCAGGCTCGGTGTGGGTCAACTGCCACAGCGCCCTGGACCCGGCGCTGCCGTTTGGCGGCTACAAGATGTCCGGGGTCGGGCGTGAGATGGGGTATGCGGCGATCGAGCATTACACCGAGTTGAAGTCGGTGTTGATCAAACTGTAATTTGCAGCGTCTTTCAGGCCGCCTTCGCGAGCAGGCTCGCGAAGGGGCCATCTCAGACAACTCGAATGTCAGGGTTTGAATCCCTGAGCCAACAACCAACTTTTGACCATCCTTCCCTGCTCCACCGTCAACCCAGCCAACACCTGACCCGCCGGCTCGCCCTGCTTTAACCTCTGCACCAACGGCGCCACCTCAACCCCCTGCACATGCCAGATGCCCAACGGCTGATCCACCGTGATCACCACCTCGGCCTCATCGACCAACCCATCACGCAACACCGGCGCCCGCTCGATTCTCAGCGCATTGAAATCCGCCTCGGCATGGGCCACCTCGGCGTCTGGCCAGTTCCGTCGTGCCTGCCAGAAAGGTTGGTCCAGCCAACGCTGCTCATCGGCATAAAAATCCCGGCCGATTCGCGCAAAACGCAAAAACAACTGTTCCACCCGCTGCTGGTGAAACCGCTGGGCCAGCGCCGCCCGTTCGGGCTTGCACAGCAGCGTGTTGATCACCGCCGGAGCCTGCAACGCCGAAGACAACGACTGAAAGATTCCATTGCCCGACAGCGGGTCGACGGCCATTGCCGCATCGCCGACCCGAATCCAGTTTTCGCCACACACCTGCGGGCTCAGAATTGCCGTGCTGCTGCGGGCGTGCAGCTGTAGATCAGCTTCTGCAACGCCTGCAAAAAATGCCGTGGCCAGCGTCGAACCCTGGCGCCGCTGCCGGCAGTAATCGAGCAACATAGCCTTGCCCGGCAACCCGGCGCTGGCCACGTCCACCGTCCATTGCCAGTAACACTGGCCGTCAGCACGGCGCGCCATCCAGGCCCAGCCGTCCTCAAGGCTTTCCACGGCGCTGGCGGTGCTACCCGGCGAACCCTGCCAGCGATTGAGCAAGCTGACGGTCTCGGGGCCGCGCAGGCCCTTGCCGATTGCCGGGGCCTGGCGTCCGCGGGCCTCGACGAAAAACGGAGCGAATAGCGGTTCGCGTCCATCGATTTCGATTCGATGACCATTGGCCGATGACTGAACCGTCAGCACCCGGCCTTCGATCAGCGCAACCCCAGCCAGGCGCAAATCCTCGCGCAGGCCCTGGTCAAAAACCGGCCGGTCAAGCAGATACTCGATGTTCTGCGCATGTTGCTGGCCATTCCACGAGACCTGCCGCTGGGACGGTAAGGCCGCATCTGCCAGTGCGTGCTGCAGGCCGGCACTGCGCAAGGCCTCCAGAACCCGCACGGATACCCCTTCGAGCGCCGCAAACCGGCGCCATTCGCTGATCAGCGTGACGCCATGGCCCAACCGCCGTAGCCCCAGCGCGACGGCTGCGCCGGCCGGCCCGGCGCCAAGAATGACGATGTCGGTCATGGCCCGAAGCGCCGTTCCGGGCCACGGTAACGGGCATGCTCGCGCAACCACTCGATGACTTGCTCATTGCTGGCGTCAGGCTGTTCGGCGAGAAACCCGGCGATGTGCCCGCTCAAGGCTGCACAACCGAGGCTCGCCCCGGATTGCCCCGGGTAGGTGCCATGCACACACGCGGCGAAATCCGCCTGGACAGTGTTGAGCCACGACCATTCCTGTTCGGCGCAGCGCGCATCGCCGGTGACCCGCAACACCTGCGGATAATTGGCCGGAAACACCCCTTCCCCCTGGGCCGGGCTCGACGCACACAGCAAAACGCCCCGCGCCACCGCCGCCGCGCAGGCCTCGCGCAGCAAGCTGCGATCCTGGCGCAAGCCAAGGCTCAAATTGATCAGTCGCACATCCTGCGCCAACAGCCAGTCAATCGCCGTGGCGATCTGCAAGGCGCTGGTGACACCGCGCTGATCGAACACCTGCGCCACGCAAAACAGCGCCGACGGTGCGCGCCGGCCGATCGCCTCGATCACGGCACTGCCATGCCCCAGCGGATCGTCGCGCAAGTCGCCCTCGGCCAGGCCGTCTTCAAGCAATGAAAAGCGCCGACCGGCGATCACCTGCACCCGTTGTGCTGCCGAGTGGCCGCTGTCCACCACACCAATGCGCAGTTCAGATTTCATGCAGCACCGTTTTCGAAGTCAGCACGCCGTCGAGCAGTTCGAAACGCAGATCGGCATCGGCCAGGGTTGAAGGACGATGGCTGATCAGGATGCGCGTACGCCCGGCAAACAAGCGATCGATGGCGTCGATGACTTCGCGCTCGGTGGCTTCATCCACCGCGGAAGTGGCTTCATCGAGCACCAGGATCAGAGGGTCCTGCAACAGTGCCCGGGCAATCGCGATGCGTTGCTTCTGCCCGCCGGACAACTGCTGGCCGCGCTCGCCCAGCGGACTGTCGAGGCCTTCAGGCAAGGACTCGATCAGGCTGTCGAGTTGCGCCAGCCGCGCCACGTCGGCAATCGCCTCGCGGCTGGCGTCCGGCACCGCGTACGCCAGGTTGTCGGCGAGGCTGCCGCGAAACAGCACGATGTCCTGGCTGACGATGGCAATGCGCCGACGCAGCTGGAACAGATCCAGTTCGCGCAGATCGACGTCACCCAGCAGGACCCGGCCCGATTGCGGATCGTGATGACGTTGCAGCAGGTCGATCAGGGTGGATTTACCCACGCCCGAGCCGCCGCTGAGGGCCACTTTCATACCGTAGGGAATCCGCGCTTCGATGCCGCGCAGGGTCGATTGGCGGCCGGGATGGGCGAAGTGCACGTTGTCGAACCAGAGATCGCCGCCATTGGGCATCGGACGTGGCGTGACGGGCGTCAGTACGGTCGGTTGTTCGCCGCGCAACTCCATGACCCGGCCGAGGCTGACGGTCATCCGCTGAACGGCGACATAAAGCCCGAGCAGGCTTTGCACCGGCCCCACGGCCATCCCCAGGTAGGTGGAAAAGGCAATCAGGGCACCGAGCTGCCAGGTGCCCTGCACCACCCAGTATCCGCCGATCAAAAATGCGCAGGCCCGGGACAGCGAGGTCAGCGTGCCGGGCACGGCCTGGGTGAAAAACTCGGTGACTTGCAGGCGCAGCAATTGGCTCATGTAGCCTTGACCCAGCGTCTCGAGGCGCCGTGCTTCGCGCTGTTGCTGACCGGCGGACTGGATGAACTTCATCACCGGCAATGTCTCGACCATGAACGACGACATGTCCGCCGAACGTTCGCGCAATTGCCGCACATCGCGCTCGACCTTGCGCCGCATCCAGCGCAGCCAGAGGACATCGAGGGGGATCAGCACCAGGGCCAGCAGCGAGAGCTTCCAGGACAGCGTCAGCAGCATCGCGATGGCAACCACCAGGCCGATCACGCTCGACACCGCCGAGAACAGCGAGTCCACGGCAAACCGCTGGATTTCCGCGACATCGCCATCGAGGCGCGACATCAGGTCGCCGATGCGCCGCTGGCCATAAAAGCTCGGCGACAGGGTTTGCAAATGCCGGTACAGGTCATCGCGCAGGGCAAACAGCATGCGTCCGGACAGGCGCGTGTGCAGGTAGCGGTTGACGCCCGACAGCGCCGTGCCCAGCAACCCGGCGACGATCATCAGCCCGGCGATCAGTACCAGCATCGGGAAGTTGCGCGCCAGCAGGCCATCGTCGATCAACAGCTTGGTCAGCCACGGCTGCACCAGCACCAGCGCCGAGGCGCAGACCGACAGGCCCAGCAGCCCGGCAATCGCCAGGCGATGGGGGCGCACAAAGCTGTACAGCCAGCGCAGCGACGCTTGCAGGGCCTCGGGGTTCTGGCTGTCGATCAGCCGAACGATCAGGCGCTGCATCATGAACGCAACTGTTTGAGCTTGCGATACAGGGTCGCGCGGCTGATGCCCAGGGCGTCGGCGGCAGCCGAGACGTTGCCCTGGTGCGTGTCCAGGGACTGACGGATCAGCTCCAGTTCGTTTTCCCGGATGCTGCCGGCCTGCGGGCGTTCGCTGGCGGTCAACTCGTCGAGCATGCTGTCGGGCAAGTGGTCGAGGGTCAGCACGGTTTCACCCGGCTCGCGCATGGCCAGCGCGGTGCGCAGGACCATCTCCAGCTGGCGGATGTTGCCGGGCCAGTGATAGCCGCCGAGCAAGCGATTCAAATCGTCGTGCAGGACCACGGTGGGGGCGCCCAGTGTCGTCAACATGCGACTGACCAGTGCACCGAAATCTTCGCGCTCGCGCAGGGCCGGGAGCATCACGCTGATGCCATTGACCCGGTAGAACAGGTCCTCGCGAAAGTGTTTTTCCTCCACCAGGCGCTTGAGGTCGCGGTGGGTGGCGCAGATCAGCGCGACGTCGATGTCCTGCTCTTCGCCTGCGCCCAGGGGCGCGACCTTGCGATCCTGCAACACCCGCAAGAGCCGGGCCTGCAAGGCCAGTGGCATGTCGCCGATTTCATCGAGGAACAGGGTGCCGCCATGGGCCTGTTGCAAGCGCCCGACCATACCGCCCCGGCGTGAACCGGTGAACGCGCCTTCACGATAACCGAACAGTTCGGACTCGATCAGGCCTTCGGGAATGGCCGCGCAGTTCACCGCCACGAAGGGTTTGTCGCAGCGCGCTCCGGCCATGTGCAGGGCGCGGGCGATAACCTCTTTACCGGTGCCGGTTTCACCCAGCAACAAGACCGGCAGTTCATTGGCCAGGCCTTGACGAGCCATGCGCAAGGCACGGGCGTAGCGCGTGTTGCTGCCGGCCAGCGACTCCAGATCCGGTTGCGCCTTGGCTGTTTTCGCCGTAGTGCGCGGCGGGCTGCTGACGTTGATCGAACGTTGCGGCGCGCGCAGGGTCTTGTAGAAGAATTCACCCTTGGCGGTCTGCAGGCTACCGACTCCGCCCTGATGCAGGCGCGCCAACAATTGCAGGCCGTCGACGCCGAGAAACTCCTCGCAGCGCCGCCCGACCAAAGCCGAGCGCTCGGCGTGGAGCAACTGGCAGGCCTGGGCGCTGACCGCCAGGATCTGCCCACCGAGGCTCACCGCCAGCAAACCTTGCCACGGGGATTCCAGGTATTGGCGACGGCTATGGAAAGCCAGGACGATTTCGTCGGGATAACTGGCGTTGAACACCCGGCTTTCGATCTGGCTGACGGCCATGGCCAGCAGCGCCGTGCTGTCGTGGGCGCGGCCGAGCGGGCCTTCGCGGGTCAGGTCGAGGACGCCAAGAATGTCGCCCTGGGGGCAATGGATCGGCACCGAGGTGCAGGAAAAATCACTGAGGCGATCCAGATAATGTTCGCCGCAATCGATCAGGGTCGGCCGGGCTTCCACCAGCGCCGTGCCGAGGGCGTTGGTACCACGGACCGCTTCGCTCCAGCAGGCGCCGAGGGTGATGTCCTGCAGGCCACTGCCCTTGAGACGGTCGGCGCGGCCTTCGACGGCGAGGATGGTGGCATCGGAGTTGGCGAGGATGATCAGCCCTTCCTTGCCCTGACGTTCGGCCAGGTAATCGATGGCCGGCAACGCGGCGTCGATCAGCAAGCGATTGCTGGCCAGCAACAGGTCGAGGCTGGCGCTCGATTCCAGCGCCAGTTCATGCTTGGCATTGAAATGCACGCCATGGCTCAGGCTGCGTCGCCAGGAAGCATCGATTTCCGCACGCAGGACGCCATCCGGCACTTCGCCTTCCAGGTGCAGCTTTTCCCGGGCCAGCCGGGCTTCGCGATGCTGTTTGGGGGAGTTTGTTTTTATTAGCGTCATCAAGCGCTCCGGGTCGTCCGCCCCTGCGCCTTCATACGTCGGCGCCCTGCCGCAATCTTTACGTTAACGTCAGGGCTATGGCAAGTCCTGTGGCGAGGGGGCTTGCCCCCGTTCGGCTGCGCAGCAGTCGTAAACCGACGAACGTAGTATTTCCGGGCATATAAGGTCGTTGGTTTTGGGGCTGCTGCGCAGCCCAACGGGGGCAAGCCCCCTCGCCACAATTCAGAGCAGCCACACCTCAGGGCTCACAAAAAACGCCCGCGCATTATCCTCCAGACTCTCCAGGTGATACCCGCCCTCCTGCACGATCAGGCACGGCAGCCCGAGGCGGCGAATCTGCTCGCCGAGCACGCCGAACCCTTCGCGGGTCACCGCCACTTTGCTTTGCGGGTCGAGTTCGAAAATATCGAAGCCCAGGGACAGCACCAGCACCTCGGCGCCAAAGTCCGTCACCGCCTTGAGCGCTACATCCAATTGCTCGAGGAAGTCGGCCTCGCTGGCGCCATGAGCCATCGGCAAGTTCAGGTTGAAACCCTCTCCAGCCCCGGCACCGCGCTCTTCGGCAAAGCCTGCGACCCCCGGATAGAAGTTGGTCGGATCGCCGTGCACCGAAACGTAGAGCACGTCATCGCGCTCGTAGAAAATCTCCTGAATCCCTTGCCCATGGTGCATGTCGGTATCCAGCACCGCCACCCGCGAAAAACCGGCGCGCAGTACCTGCGCCGCCACCGCCGCATTGTTCACATAACAGAAACCACCCGCCGCTTCGGCCCGGGCGTGGTGACCCGGTGGACGGCACAAGGCATAGGCTGCGGGCTCGCCATCGAGCAACGCCCGGGCACCGGCGATGGCGCTTTGCGCCGACCAGTAAGCCGAACGCCAGGTCTGCTCGCCCACCGGGCAACTGCCATCGGCCAGATAGCGCGCAGCTTGCGCGAGAATCCCGCGCAGGGCGTTGGGCTCGCGCACGAAGATGTTCGACATCACCTCGTCACCCCAATCCTCGGGAATCTCTTTCCAGCGCTGATGGGCTTCCTGCAAGAACCTCAGGTACGGTGCGCCGTGCACCGCCAGCAGCGGATCGAGCCCGGCGTCGGCCGGTTGCTCGACCTTGAAACCCAATGCGTGAGAAGCCTGCACCAGGCGCTGCGCACGCTCCGGCACTTCCTGCGGCGTGCGCATCTGGCCACGGGAGTAGTAACTGCGTGGATGGTGGAGCAATTGTTCGGGGTGGAAAAAACTGCGCATGGAATGAGTACCTGTCAGTTAACGAAAATCTTTTGTCCGAATGAGCACTCTGTGGCGAGCGAGCTTGCTCGCGTTGGGCTGCGTAGCGGCCCCAAACTCTTCGCAGGTCTCGCGGGTTTTGTGAGTGCTGCGCACTCAAGCGGGAGCAAGCTCCCTCGCCACAAGGTACTCACCTGGCTGAAGAGTTATTGGCCTGCGCGGTTCAACACCGCGTTAAGCAGCACATCCGTACCCTGGCGCACGTCTTCAGGCAGCACGTCTTCAGCTTCGTTGTGGCTCAAGCCCCCGACGCAAGGGATGAACACCATGGCCGTCGGGCAGTATCGCGCCAGGTGGATCGCGTCATGCCCGGCACCGCTGACGATCGATTGCTGAGCGTAGCCCAGCGCATCGACGGCCTGTTGCACCGCCGCCACGCAGTCAGCGTCGAACGGCGTCGCCGGGCTGATCCAGTGCGGGGTGATTGTCAGATGCAAGCCGCGAGCGTCGGCGATCGCCTGAAGCCGCGCACGGACCTGTTGCTCCATGGCCTCGATGGTTGCATCGCGGTGATGACGCAGGTCGACGGTGAAGTTCACAAGACCCGGAATGGTGTTGCGCGACGACTTGTTGATGCTCAATTCACCGACCGTGGTCAGGCCTTCCGGAGCGAAGTCCGCCGCCAGGCTTTCGATAGCCTGGATCATCTGCGCCACACCGTACAGGGCATCCTTGCGCAGCGGCATAGGCGTCGTACCGGCGTGGGCCGCCATGCCTTCGACCCGCACGTCTAGCCAGCGAATAGCCTGGCCGCCGCTGACCACGCCGATACTCTTGGCGTTGTCTTCGAGGATCGGCCCCTGCTCGATGTGGGCTTCAAAGTACGCATCCACCGCGCCACCCAGCGGGCGCTCGCCGGCATAACCGGTACGTTGCAGCGCCTCGGCGACGCTGATGCCATCGATGTCGCGCACCGCCAGTGCGGCGTCCAGCGCCATGATGCCGGTGAACACCGCCGAGCCGAACATCGCCGGGGTGAAGCGTGCACCTTCCTCGTTGGTCCACACCGCCACTTCCAGCGGCTTGCGGGTCTGGATACCCAGATCGTTCAGGCAGCGCACCACTTCCAGGCCGGCGAGCACGCCGTACACGCCATCGAACCGCCCGCCTTCGGGTTGGGTGTCGAGGTGGCTGCCCATCATCACCGGTGCTGCATCCGGATCAGTGCCGGCGCGACGGGCGAACAGGTTGCCGATGGCATCCACGCTCAGGGTCATGCCGGCTTCGCGGCACCAGTGGGCAAACAGTTCGCGACCGGCCTTGTCCTCGTCGCTCAGGGCCAGGCGGCAGCTGCCGCCACGGGCGGTGGCACCGATTTCGGCCATTGCCATCAGACTCGCCCAGAGGCGTTCGCCATTAATCTTCAACATGAGTTTCTCCAGGAAAATTCAAAACGACGATCTTTGTAGGAACCGGCTTGCTGGCGAACGCGCCCGTCCAGTCAATAGACATGTCGACTGACGCACCGCTATCGCCAGCAAGCCGGCTCCTACAGGTTCAAATGGTGGCTAGCTCAACGCGCTCAGCGTTGGCATGGCGACGGGCAAGGGACAATACGCAGACCAGCGAAGTCGCCGCGATCAGGCTGTAGAACACCGCCATCGGCCACCATTGGCCGGCGAACTTGTGCGCCAGCAAGGTGCCGATCAGCGGCGTCAGCCCCCCGGCCACCGCGCCGCAGATCTGATACGCCAGGGAAATCGCGGTGTAGCGCACGCGAGTCTCGAACATGCCACTGACGTAGCCGGCGATCACGGCGTAGAACGACGCCATGCACACCACCGCCAGGGCAATGCCGAGGATGATCAGCGGCGCCTGGGCCGAACTGACCAGCACGAACATCGGGTAGGGCGAGGCCATGGCCAGCAGCGACACCAGGCACAGGAAACGGGTCGCGCCAATCTTCTCGGCAACCCAGGCCGCCAGCGGCTGGATGCAGAACTGGATGATCGCGACGAAGAACAGGCACTCCAGAATCAGCGAGCGTGGAAGTTCCAGTTGCTGGGTGGTGTAGGCGATCATGAACGTGTTGGTGAAATACACCCCGGCGATCCCCAGGGTGTTGGCGCCGATACACAACAGCAGCGGACGCCACGCGGTGCGCAGCACCTCCATGACCGGCGCCTGCTCCTTGCGCTGGCTTTTGCTGGCCTGCTCACGGCTGGCGAGAAACTCCGGCGATTCATTGACCCCCAGGCGAATCGCCAGGCCCACCAGCAGCAACAGCGAACTGGCGAGGAACGGAAGGCGCCAGCCCCAGCTCATCAGATCCTCTTCCGGTAAACGGGTGACCGCACTGAAGGCCAGCAGCGACAGGATCAAACCCGCCGGACTGCCCAGTTGCGCAAACGAGGCGAAGAAATTGCGTCGGCCTTTCGGTGCATGCTCGCCAGCCATCAACACGGCCCCGCCCCACTCGCCACCGACGGCGATGCCCTGGACGATGCGCAACAGGATCAGTAGCACCGGCGCCGCGGCGCCGATTTGCGCGTAGGTCGGCAGCAAGCCGATACACACCGTGACCACGCCCATCATCAACAAGGTGATGATCAGCGACTTCTTGCGGCCGATGCGGTCGCCGATATGACCGAAGACGATCCCGCCCAACGGCCGTGCAAAGAAGCCCACGGCAAAGGTGCCGAAAGCGGCCATGGTGCTGAACAGCTTGTCGTCGGAGGGGAAGAACAGCGCGCCGAACACCAGCGCGGCGGCGGTGGCATAGATGTAAAAGTCGTACCACTCGATCATGGTGCCAATAAACGCAGCGGCTGCCGCACGGCGCGGCTGGGACGAAGCGGGAGGCTTCATGGGGGGACTCCTTTGGTTATTTTTCTGGCAGGAGAGAAACGGCAAATCCGCGGCGCTCTGGCGGCGCCGGTCTGGGGATGATTTTTCGTTCCGGGACCATGATTAGTCAATTTTCTATTTATTATTCGAAGTATTACGCCAACTTATAATTGAGGGCGGCGACAGCCGAACGCGACGTGCAATGCGCAAGCTGACATCAAGCAGATGAAGCAGAAAATTCACACCCGGGTTCAGTCAATTCAACAGGCGTTGCGCGCAGGGCTGGTGGAGCTCCAGCAGTTCACGGCGAAACAGAAGCAAGCCCTCAGTGAGCGATCAGCGTTTGTATCTTCACTGTCTGGTAATCCGGTGTGACCTCCATCATCAGCACCTCGTTGGGGGCATTTCGAAGAATGGCGATCACCACGATTTTGTCGCCCTTCTCTCCTACTAATGCGGGGGCCTTGATGCCCCGGACGGGGATCAACGCAGTCGACCAGTTGTCCTCTGTGTAGGTGACGTAATCGTCTGGATTCACGGTACCGGCCTTGAAGGTCCCGTAGTCCGCCTGGCCTTGGTCTTTTAGCCGCAGACGCAGCAATGTAGCGATATCTGCGTCAGCTTCGACAAAGTCCTTTTTACCCAAAAACCGTTCAACTCCGGCCGGCAGTTTTTCTGGAGGTGTGGTGAGCCATGCTTTGAGGAATTGTTGAGAATAGCCGACCGCCTCCGGCGTCGAGCCAAGTTCCGGTCTCATCAGGAACCCTTTGACTTTCTCATCGATTTCGATGGGTGGAAGCCAGCCAGGCTCCTGCTGCTCGTATTCCGGGATTCTTGATTGCACGGCGTTGGCTGAAGGTGGACCCGGCCGTAAGTCCATCCGCGGGGCCCCGGAAAAACTGCGGCCACCGTCCGCAAGACTGGTGTTTCTCGCAATGGCCTCGCCTTGGGGGACCTGTTCATCCTTAAACCACTGAGCTTTCTCGACCTTGGTTTTTGCCTCGCAAAATTTCCGGATCGGTGTTGTCAACTCACCCCGAGGTTTGGGTGTGCTGCTAAGCGACATCGTTGCTCTGAATTCCAACATGAGGTCGTAGGTCTTCAATGCCGCTCTTGTGCACTTGTCCGCATCCGTAAAGGTCTGATCGGCCTTATGCGAGAACATGCCGCCCTTATCCCCGTCGCTCGTATCGACAGGGTGCGTCCAAAGCCACTTTGTTTGGCAGGGTGGCCAGAAAGTGTCGCTTTGCCCGGCATGTGAGTAGGCGTCCTGCCTGCCGTGGAGCGCCTGACCAAACGACCGTTGCGTTTTGACGTTGTCATGGTCTGGCGTGACGATGATGCTCCTTGCTTGCGCCTCAGCATATACGGCGTCTTCAGTGACCAGACGTGCCGGCGGCTCTGCGGGAGGCGCCTTCTTTGAACGGAAATGCATGGCCCTGGTCATCTCACTGGCGCCCGTTTCTTGCCAAACACACAGCTCCCAGATCATTGCGTGCTTCGCATCGAGCATGCCGGTATCCGTGAGTTCATCCTGTCCTGCGATTTCCTGGGCTTGTTGGGGATTGAATCCGGCCTGGCGGGCCAGCCACCAGGTCAAGCCGAAGTGGAGATCCGACTCGTAAGCGCCGGCGCAAAGACTGATGATGGCCAATGCCACGCCGAAAACGATCGATTTCACCGTCGTCATGTGTGCCTACTCGTGAGTAGTCATTGATCTATTTGCCGCACCCCGCCGGCTTCGGGTTGAGTGTAGATCGGCTCTTGCTTCTCGCTTTTCCCTCCCGGGCATCCAGACGCCCCCATTACGGGCTGCGCCCCCCGATAACCAATGGGCAATTGAATGGCATGAGAAAGGGAGGGCATCCCTTGCCCTCCCCTCTGCTGTGCACGCTCCCTGCGACAGGACTTCTCAGGACCTCAAGAGGCCAGAATGAAGTCCGAGGCAGTGACGGTTGTTGCGTCAGCCACACCGACCAGGGTGATGGAGTCAGCGCCGAAGTTGAGCAACGTATCCGCACCGAGGTCGACGACGTTGACACTGCTGCCAAAGGTCGCCGCCGTGATGTTCAGCCCGGCGATATTGAGCAGATCCTGGCCTCCCGCCGCGTCGGTATCGAAGCCGACGATCCGGTCGTTGCCGAAAGCCGCTGCGAACACGAAGACATCGTCGCCAGTACTGGCAAACATCGTGTCGTTGCCGGCACCACCCGCAATGCTGTCGTTGCCGGCACCACCATCGAGGAGGTCGTTGCCGGCGCCACCGAGCAACGTGTCGTTGCCGCCCGCGCCGTTGAAGATGTCATTCCCCACCCCACCGGACATGACGTTGTTCGACGCGTTGCCGGTGCCGACGAAGTTGCCGACACCGGTGTAGAGCAGGTGCTCGGTATTGGCGCCCAGTGTGTAGCTGGACAGCGACGTCTGTATGGAGTCCTGCCCCTCACCTGTCAGCTCGATCACCCCGTCCGCGGCTGAATCGACGCGGTAGGTGTCATTGCCGAGTCCGCCTTCCAACCGGTCGGCCCCCGCACCGCCATTGAGGAGGTCGTTGCCGAGGCCACCCAACAACGTGTCGTTGCCGTCACCGCCGTTGAGCGTGTCATTACCGGCCCCGGCGGTGATGATGTTGTTCAACGCGTTGCCAGTGCCGGTGAAGTTGCCGGCTCCGAGGTAGAGCATGTGCTCGACATTGGCACCCAGCGTGTAGCTGTTCAGCGTCGTCTGTACAGAATCGGCCCCCTCACCCGACGCCTCGACCACCAGGTCACCGGCTGAATCGACGCGGAAGGTATCGTTGCCGGCTCCGCCGACCATCGCGTCATTACCCGCACCGCCCGTGAGGACGTCGTTGCCGGCGCCACCCATCAATGTGTCGTTGCCGTCACCGCCGTTGAGGGTGTCATTCCCCACCCCACCGGTCATGACGTTACTCAGCGCGTTGCCGTTGCCGGTGAAGTTGCCGGCTCCGAGGTAGAGCAGATGCTCGACATTGGCGCCCAGTGTGTAACTGCTCAGCGTGGTCTGTACGGAATCGGAACCCTCACCCGACGCTTCGACCACCAGGTCCCCGGCTGAATCGACGCGGAAGGTATCATTGCCAGCCCCGCCGGCCATCCGGTCATTACCCGCACCGCCAGTGAGGACGTCGTTGCCGGCGCCACCGAGCAACGTGTCGTTGCCGTCACCGCCGCTGAGCGTGTCATTGCCCACCCCGCCGGTCATGACGTTGTTCAACGCGTTGCCGTTGCCGACAAAGTTGCCAGCCCCGAGGTAGAGCAGATGTTCGACATTGGCGCCCAATGTGTAACTGCCCAGCGTGGTCTGTACGGAATCCTGCCCCTCCCCTGGCAACTCGGTCACCACGTCCCCGACTGAATCGACGCGGTAGGTGTCGTTGCCGGTTCCGCCCAGCATCTGGTCATTACCCGCACCGCCATTGAGCAAGTCGTTGCCCGCATCACCGTGGAGGATGTCGTTGCCACCCAAGGCGTTCAGGATGTCGTTGCCAGCACCTCCGCTGGCCACGTCGTCGCCTGCCGTGCCGGTCCATATGTCGACACCGGCGGTACCGACAAACACATCACTGACCACCGTCGTTGCGGCAGAGGCGACTCGCTCAAGTGTGCCGAGGTCATCGGTGTACGTCGCGACGACACGCAGTTGCTGACCGACCTGCGCCTGGCCGGGCGTGAAGGTCGTGCCCGTCGCGCCGGCGATGTCGGTGAAGATCGCACCGCTGCCCATTTGCCACTGATGGGCAATCACCGAGGTTGTGGTCCCGTTGGCGTCGGTGAACGCATCCGTGGCGGTCAAGCCCGAGTCTTTCGCCGGGGTCGTGTCGCTGATCAGTACCGTACCAACCGGCAGAACATTGACGGTGCCGGTACCGGCCGCCGTGATCGGTGCGGTCGGCGCCGAGAACACCTCTTCCAGCACGCCATTGGCGTCCTTGTAGACCGCCCTGACGCGCAGGGCCAGCCCGGCTGCCACGACGAGTTCCGGGATAGCCGGCACGGCGCCAATGAGGGTCGCCGGTGGTGCGATCCTGAGTTCCGAGCCCACCGTGACGGTCGTGCCCTCTGCACGCGCGACCTCGCCGGCGGCAAAGAAGGTGATGTCTTCGAAGACACCCGAGCCCGGGCGCGCTTCGAACTGCCAGAAGTAACTGATGGGCCCGGTGATCGCGCCGCCGGTCGCCGTGTTGTCGGCATCCGTGATGTCTGCCGCCGATACCGTCAGCTGCTGGCCGACGGCGGGCGTGGGATCGTCGATCCGCAGCGAACCGACTGGCTCCGAGTTCAAACCGCCGAGCACAATCGACTGATCGGAGAACTGCACCCGCTCGATATGGCTGAGGGTGTCGGTCCCGTCCCTGCCAGCGACACTGTCGGTCACCGTAACGGTGCCGTTGGCGTTTTCGACCACGGTGTAATCCACTCGATTGCCGGAGAACAGCGCCGTGTCGAAGGCAGGACCGGTCGCCGTCAGGATTTCGCGCACGATCTGGAGCTGGCCGGGGTTATAGGTGCCGTTCACCATGAGCGGGACCAGGGACGTCATGCTGTCGAAGGTGGCGATTTCCGGCCCGCTGCCATCGATGTTCTGCCGTACGCTGATGCGCACGTTGAGCCACTTGTCGCCGTCGATGAGGTCATCGCCGCCACGGCCTTCGATGACGTCGCTGCCAGCACCACCCAGGATGATGTTGCCGCCGTCAAACTTATCGTCGGCTGTGCCGGCGATACCATCCGCGCCGTTGCCCGCGCTACCGACCAAGTCCCGCAGACCGCTGATGAGGTCAAAGTTGGTGAGCACGCTACCGTTGGCGCCAGCGACGGCGAGCAAGTCGGCAGTGGAGTCATCGCCGCTGAGGAAATCGGCGTGGGCCGATCCCGACAGCCCTTCCACCAAGTCCAGCCGGGCCAGGATCGACGCGTTGGAACCAGGCACCGCCGGCTGATCGAAGAAGCGCAGCCTGGAGTTGAGGCCCATGGTCACGCCGGCAGGATCGTCCTTGTAGTCCGCCCAGTCGTACCCGGAGAACCCGATGAAACGGTCCGCCTCGCTAGGGCTGCCGATCATGATGTCATCACCGCCCTCCCCGTCGAAGTTGTCCGGCCCGCCATCGCCCATGAAGACGTCGTTGCCATTGATCGGGTCGTTGCCGAATGGGTCGAAGTTGTCGCCGGCAACACCATCGGCGGAGCCGCCCTGGATCCAGTCATCGCCCTCACCGCCCCGCGCGAACTCGTTCGCCTTGCTGCCGAGGATGAAGTCGTTGCCCAGGCCGCCGCTGGTGTCGGCCGCGTCCTCGCCGGTGATGATGAAGTCCTGGCCGGCCTGGCCGAGGATCAGGTTGAGGCCGTTGCCGCCCTGGATGACGTCGTTGCCGTCCTCGCCGTGGATGACGTCGTCGCCGCCCATGTCCGTGATGATGTCGTCGCCGGTACCGCCAAAGAGTTGGTCGTTGCCGTAGCCGCCATCGATCCGATCGTTACCGGCATCACCGTAGACCGTGTCGTCGTCCGAGTCACCGGCAATGAGGATGTCGTTGCCTGCCGTGCCGCCCAGTACGACGGTATCGGCGCCGGTGTAGTGCAGATAGTTGCTATCCGGCCCTACCGTGTTGGGGTTGTCGCGGATCACCAGTGGCGTGAGGAAGTCAGTGCGCGGTGAGCCAATCGGATGGTCCGACGGGCCAAACGGATCGGCGTTGGCAGGCAGATCGTCGAGGGTGCCGACAATACCGTCGGGACCCGCAATCACACTGGGGTTGTACTGGTGCGCCTGGTTGACCTCCAGGGTGTAGGCCGGTGTCAGGAAAACCCTGGCCGAAAGGTGTGTTGCGTCGGTATTGGCCATCACCAGATTGGCGAACGTGTTGTTCTCCAGTTCAGCGCCAAAGTCCATCGAGGCGGTGCGCTCCAGATAGTAGAAGCGGTCACCGTCCTGGAGTTTCTCCATCTGGTTCTCGAAGACGAAGTTGAAGGTCGAGCCGAGCATGCCGCCAAAAGGCATCTTCTCCTCGGCCAGCCCGCCAACCCAGAAATCGACGGCGTCCAGGCCGGTGATGGTCACATCGTCTGCCGTGTGCAAAACGCCGTCCGCACCCGCGTTGCTGGCCCAGGCACCCGTGCTGTTGAGGAAGTCGACACGGTCGGCCGGTGCCGTCGCGCCGCCGAGCACCAGGTCCGCAGCGGCGGCACGCTTGTCCGCCAGCGTGGTGGCGCCGGTGATGGTCGAGTGCGTGCCGTAGGCGGCGATGAAGTTGATCAGCGATTCCGGGTGCTTTATGTGCTGCACGAAATCGGCCCAGCTCGTGTAGGGCTTGAGCTCTGCGTCGCCAGTAGGCAAATAGAACTCCCGCCGCGCCGCGTTCAGGGACGGAATCCCGGTATCGCGGCCGCGCGCCAGGTTGATGGCGGGCAGGTCGAGCGGCAGGCCGAGCAGGTTGTTGCGCAGGGCTTCGGTGACGAACTCATCGATCTCGTTGCCCACCTGGCGGGTTACGCCGCGCACGATGGCACCGGCCGCCTCTTCCGGGGTGGCGCCGCTGCCCGCGAACTCAAGCGGGTTGAGGAAGGCCTGGATCAGCCCGATATCGCTCGAAGCGAAATTCGGATCCAGCCGGTCGACCTGCTCCAGCAGCATCGAGTGCCCGAAGCGATACACGGTGTGGGCGAATTCGGCAACGATGCTTGGATCGATCGCGGTGTCGTACACCTGGCCCGGGGCGAAGAAGGGATCGACCATCGGCTGGATGGTCCGCGCGAACTCCTCGAACACCAGGTGCTGGTACTGCATCTCGGTGCCGAACTTCGCCGTCTGGAACAGACGCTCGCCGTTCCAGTCCAGGGTCGAGGTGTCGGCGGGAACGGCAGTGACAGGCGTCAGCAGCCACTCGTTGAGGAACGACACGTCGCCGCTTGCCGCTGTCGCCAGGACCACCTCCTTGGTGTGATCGACCAGGCGGTTGTGCTCATGGTGGAAGATCGAATGGACGGTGGTCAGGCCGATGTTCTCGTTGACCCGGCCGTCGCCGGCAATGTAGTGCGCGTCCAGCAGTTCGTTGTCGTAGAAGCCGGCGGCTACCGGCCCGCCGATAACGGTGTCTACGTCAGGCAGGAGCGCTGCGCCCGTCTGGCTGTCCACCGGAATGGCACTGTTGGCAATGTCATTGAGGAAGGCATGGCCAGTGCGCGCGGCGTTGGCCAGGCTGATGGGCGCCGCCGGATTGCCTTCAACGAGCACATCGTCGGCCGTGCCGGCAATACCGTCCGGACCCACCATCACCACCTGAGGGAAACCGTTCGGACCCTTGATGAAATTGCCGTAGGCGTCGGTCGCCAGCAATGGCACGTTGTCGAAATCGGCATCCGTGAGGTTGATCCCGAGCAGATCATGGGCTTGCGCCTTGACCACCTTCCAGGTGGCCATGCCACCCGTCAGACTGTCGTCACCGGTAAACAGGATGCCATCGGCACCGGCCGCCCGGTTCTCGATCAGTTTGCCGGTGGCCACCGGATCGCCCGCTGCGTTGAGCTCATAGGCGCGCAGGAACACCTGGTGCGAAGGATGCGAACTATAGGTCTGGTTCTGGTCGACAAACGGCGAGGTGGTGTTGGTGTTCTCGTGGATGTCGTCGGCCGTACCCAGGATGCCATCGGGGCCGGGTTGATTGGTGGCGCGCGTGAGCACCATGAAGTTGGTCGGGCTACCGGGCACGAACAGCGGGTCATCGGGCTGCAGCGGAATGAACACGGTGCCCGAGCCGCCCTTGGTGACGAGGTCCAGGCCATGGTCGAAAAACTGCCCGAAGAAGGTCATCCATTGGTTGAAGGGCGCGGTCAGGCCTGCGTCAGGGCTCACGTTCGGATCGAAGAAGGTCTCGAACGTCGAGCCATCGGTGCGGGTTCCGGTCACCACCTGCGCACCGGCCTTGAGGACATCGTCAGCGGTGCCGAGGACGCCATCCAGGCCAGGATCGAAGGTGGCCGCGACCGCCGCCGGGTTGTTCGCAGTCTGGTCGACGATCAGGTTGCTGATGGTGCGCGGCGCCGAGTCGATCACCAGGCCGCTGGTCTGGGTGTAGCTCGTGCCGGCGTCGGCCGGGCGGAAGTCCGGCGTGGTCAGGCGCGGGAATACGTTATCGGCGGCACCGAACTCGGGATGGAGCAGGTTGTTCTCCGTCCCTTCGACCGTGCGCAAACCGAACGGCACCCGTACATTATCGAGCAGCGAGTTCAGGTTCTCACCGGCCGCGTGGTGTTCGGCAATCTTGATCTGGTCAAGGATGAACGCCAGGTCGGCTTGCGTGTAATGCACGCCGTTGCTGGGGGCAGTGGTCTGCGGATCGATCAGTGAAGGCGTCGGCGCGGGGGCCGGTGCCGCGGCGGTTATGGCCGTGGTCGGTGCCGAGAATACCTGCTCGGTCACGCCATGATCGTCCGCATAGATGGCTTTGACGCGCACTGCCAGGCCGGCAAGATCCGACGTCACCTTGAAGGTGGGCGTGTCCGCTCTGGTAAATCCGATACCGATGCGGCCTGGCCCGAGGATGATGTCCTCGAAGACGCCCGAGCCCGGTGTCGCTTCAAACTGCCATATGTAACTGATGGAATTGTGGATCGCCCCGCCCGCGTTGTCGGCATCGGTGAGGCCTGCCGCCGACACGGTCAGCGTCTGGCCAACAGTCGGCGCGGTGTTATCCACCGTCAGCGCGCCCACGGGCTCAGCGTTGAGCCCGGGCACGAGGACCACGGACTGATCGGAGAACTGCAGCCGCTCGATGTGAGTGAGACGGTCGGTTTCTTCCTTGCCGACATTGTCGGTCACGGTGACGACGTCGTCGGCGAAGTTAAGCGGGGTGGCGTTATCGTTGATGGCGACTGTGTAGTTCGCCATCGGGCCCAGGAAGTTGACGGTGTCGAAGCCGCCCACGCCCGGCAGGATTTCACGCACAGCGACGAGCTGGCCCGGATTGTAGGTGCCGTTCAACATCAGCGGAATCATCTGCGTCATGCTGTCGAAGCTGGCAATCTCCGGCCCGGTGCCATCCAGATTCTGATGCACGCTGATGCGCACGTTGAGCCACTTGTCGCCGTCGATGAGGTCGCTGCCGCCACGACCTTCGATGATGTCGCTGCCATCGCCGCCGAGGATGATGTTGCCCGCGCCGAACTGATCGTCGGCCGTCCCCCCAATACCGTCGGCACCGAAACCGGCGCTGCCGACAAAGTCCCGCAGGCCGCTGACGAGATCGAAGTTGGTGAGGATGCTGCCCCTGGCCGTGATGTTGGCGATGATGGCCGCGTTTTGTTCATCGCCGCGCAGGAAGTCCGAGAAGGCCGACCCCGACAGGCCCTCCACTTCCGCGAACCGGTCATAGACCGCATCGGGCGACTGCGCCACTGCGCCCACGATATCGCCCGCGGCATTGGGCACTGCGTGATAGGGACTGAAGAACGGGACGACCATGTCGACGGTCACGCCGTACTTGTCATTTTTGTAGGTGGTCCAGTCGAACCCGGACATGCCGTCCATCTTGTCCTGGGCATCGCTGGCGACGAAGGTGTCGTCGCCGCCCTCACCGATCATTTCATCGAATCCGCCGGTGCCGATGAAGATGTCGTTGCCGGGCACATCGTCGGTCAAAGTCGGGCTCATGTTATCGCCGGGCGCACCGTCCTGGGTGCCGCCCTCGATCCAGTCGTCGCCTTCATTGCCGGTCGGCGCGAGGTTGACCTTGGCGCCGAGGATGAAGTCGTCGCCCGCGCCGGCGAAGGTCATCGTGATGTCTTCGGTGGTGATGATGAAGTCTTTGCCAGCGCCGCCGAAGACCAGGTTGTTGAGACCGAGGGTCGAGTTGCCGGCCTGGATGACGTCGTTGCCATCCTCGCCGCGCAGGGTGTCGCTGCCGCCGATGTCGGTGATGATGTCGTCGCCGGCACCGCCAAAGACGTTGTCGTTGCCGTAGCCGCCGTCAAGGCGGTCGTTGCCGGCGTCGCCATAGACGGTGTCGTCGTCCGAGTCGCCGGCAATCAAGATGTCGTCGCCGGCCGTGCCGCCCAGCACGACCGTATCGCTGCCGGTGTAGTGCAGGTAGTTGGTATCCGGGCCTACTGTATCGGGGTTATCGCGGATTACCAGCGGCGTGAAATGGTCAATCCGTGGTGAGCCAATCGGATGGTCCGACGGGCCAAAGGGGTCGGCGTTGGCTGGCAGATCGTCGGCCGTGCCGACGATGCCGTCAGGGCCGGCCACCACACTCGGGTTGAACTGGTGCGTCGGGTCGACCTCCAGGATGAAGGCCGGCGTCTGGAATATGTTAGCCGGCAGGTGCGTTGCGTCGCTGTTGAGCATCACCAGATTGGCGAACGAATTGTTCTCAAGCTCGGTGCCGAAGTTGAGTCCCGCAGTGCGGGCCAGGTAGTAGAAACGGTCGCCGTTCTGCAGGTTTTCCAACTGGGTTTCGAAGACGAAGTTGAAGCTCGAACCTAGCTGGCCGCCAAAGGGCATCTTCTCCTCGGCCAGGCCGCCGATCCAGAAGTCGATGGTGTCAAGGCCGGTGGTGGTCACGTCGTCTGCGGTGTGCAGGATACCGTCCGCGCCGGCGTTGCTGGCCCAGACACCGGTACTGTTGAGGAAGTCCAGGCGATCAGCCGGCGCCGTGGCGCCGCCGAGCACGAGGTCCGCAGCCGCGGCGCGCTTGTCCGCCAGCGTCGTAGCACCCGTGATGGTTGAATGCGTGCCGTAGGCGGCGATGAAGTTGATCAACGATTCCGGGTGCTTCATGTGCTGCACGAAATCGGCCCAGCTTGTGTAGGGGGTCAACTGGCTGTCGCCAGTCATGTGGTAGAACTCGCGCCGCGCCTCGTTCAGCGACGGGATGCCGGCCTCGCGGCCGCGCGCCAGGTTGAGCGCGGCAAGGTCGAGCGGCAGGCCGACCAGGTTGTTGCGAAGAGCGTCAGTGACGAACTCGTCGATCTCGTTGCCGACCTGCCGCGTGATGCCGCGCACGATGGCGCCAGCCGCCTCCTCAGGGGTCGGGCCGCTCGCAGCAAATTCCAGCGGGTTTAGGAAGGCTGCGATCAGGCCGGTCTGTTGATTGCCCGGGTCAGCCGGATTGCCGTCGCCGACGACGTTGAAGTTGGGGTCGAAACGATCGACCGTCTCCAGCAGCATCGAATGGCCGAAGCGAAACACAGTGTGCGCGAACTCGGCGACGATCGCCGGATTGACGGTGGTGTCATTGCCCATAGGCGCCAGGAAGACGTCCACTTGCGGCTGGATGGTGCGCGCGAACTCCTCGAACACCAGGTGCTGGTACTGCATCTCGGTGCCGAACTTGGCGGCCTGGAACAACCGCTCGCCGTTCCAGTGCAGGGCCGCGATGTCGGCCGGCGTCGCTGGCAGCGCTGTCAGTTGGGCGTCGGGCATCAGCCACTTGTTCAGGAAATCGAGGTCGGCGGAAGCCAGCACCGTCTCCTTGGTCTGGTCAACCAGGCGGTTGTGCTCGCTGTGGAAGATGGAGTGCACCGTGGTCAGGCCGATGTTCTCGTTGACCCGGCCATCGCCAGCAATGTAGTGCTTGTCGAGCAGCTCGTTGTCGTAGGTGCCGGGTGCTTGCGGGCCGCCAATGACGGTGTCCGTGTCAGCCGTCAGGCCGCCGGTCGGGTCGGCGCTGTGGGCGATGTCGATGAGGAACTGATGGCCGGTGCGCACGGCGTTCGTCAGGCTGATTGGCGCGGCCCGATTACCTTCCACGAGCACGTCATCGGCCGTGCCGGCAATGCCGTCCGCGCCCTTCATCACGACTTGAGGGAGGCCGTTGGGCCCCTTGATAAAGTTGCCGTATTCATCGGTCGCCAGCAGCGGTACATCGAACACGTCAGCATCGGTCAGGTTGATGCCGAGCAGATCACGGGCCTGGGCCTTGACGGTTGCCCAGGTGGCCATGCCGCCGATTTCGACGTCATCCGCGGTGCCGAAATGCCCATCGACGCCCAGATCGCGATTGGTGATCAGCTTGCCGGTGGCGACCGGATCGCCGGCGGCGTTGAGTTCATAGCCGCGCAGGAACACCTGGTGCGAGGGATGCGAGCTGTAGGTCTGGTTCTGGTCGACAAAGGGCGACGTGGTGTTGCTCTGCTCGTGGATGTCATCGGCGGTGCCGAGGATGCCGTCGGCGCCGGGCAGATTGGTGGCGCGCGTCAGCACCATGAAGTTGGTCGGGCTGCCCGGCACGAAGAGCGGGTCGTCGGGTTGCAGCGGAATGAAGACTGTGCCACTGCCGCCCTTGGTGACGAGGTCCAGGCCATGGTCGAAGAATTGGCCAAAGAACGTCATCCACTGGTTGAACGGCACGGTCAGGCCCGCGTCCGGCGTGATGTTAGGGATCTGGAAGACGGAGACATCGTCGGCGGTGCCAAACAGGCCATCCAGACCGGGGCTGGTGACGAGCTGAGAATCCGGATTGGCCGCTGCGGCCGCAACCGCCGCCGGGTTGTTGGCGGTCTGGTCGACGATCAGGTTGCTGATGGTGCGCGGCTGCGAATCGAAGACGGCACCGCTGGTCTGCAGATAGGAGGTGGGCGTGGTTCCACCAGGATCGGTGGGACCGAAGAACCCGACCGGCTGAACCTGCGCGGTATTGAACACCGGCGTCGTCATGCGCGGAAAGAAATTGTCGGCGGCACCGAACTGGGGATTGGCCAGGTTGTTGTCGATGCCAGAGACGGTGCGCAGGCCGAAGGGGACTTCTACGTTCTGCAGCAAGTCAGCCAGACTCGCGCCTGACGCATGCCGTTCAGCGATGAAAATTTGTTCGAGAATGAATTCGAGATCGGACTTGATGAAGCTGGCCATGGCTGTTTCCTCGATGCTTAACCAATCAGGAAACCACACGCATAAAACCCGGCTGCAAACGCGTGGTTTAGTGCTGAACCCCATAACTGAAAATCGAAAATTGAACGACAGGACCTGCTGCTACGGGCGCACCGAGCCCTTGCTGAATGGCGTGCAATCAGCAGTGCTCGACTGAGGATCAATTCCCCATGACAACCGTATCTACAGGCAGGTATTGCGCCTCAGGGAGGCGACGGCCCATGAAGGCAGGTTGAACAGAAGGTGCAGCTTGCTAAAGGCCCCGTCACGTATCGGGGCTCTATGCATCTGTTCATGAAGCGCTCTCAGGCATAGGGGGCTTGTCACAGATGCCACACATCCTGCGATCAGAGTCATTGGCCGGAACAGGCTCGCGAAGATCGCCATGGTCCGGGAGTGCCTGAGGGGTGATGGCACGGTTCTGCGTCCGTGCGGCTTGGTCAACAAGCCTTTTATCCATGAGAAAACTGGCATCGACTACGGATTGACTAGTATGTATTGGAGAGTGGTTCCACACGTCTGGTGGAGAAGTCAGGAAATCATTGAAACCCACACTATTGGTAGTAACCCCCGGCTGTTGTTGCCGGAAGTAGCGATTATCCAGACTGTTTGAGAATCTTTTTAAAATACTCATCACGCCTCCCGCCTTTAACCTCAAACGCCAGCTTTCCACTCCATTGAAAATGAGTATTGAGGGGCTACCCGGATGTGTACAGAGACGAAAGCCCAGTCAAATTCTGAGACCTTGGTCAATGATTCGGATCAGACCTTGGTCGAATCAGACACTGACCAAAAGTCCAGTAGCACAGTGCCAGGGAGACAGGGCACCCGTGAGAAATTGCGCCATTTAAGCCGCTCAACCCAGTTCGTCATCTGCGCCACAATCATTCTGGGTTTGACCATGACGTTCGTTGGAAACCTCGTAAGCCAGAGCATCGAAGATGCAACGGTGCAAACGGCGGCAGAGACCGGCGCCCGTTACATGCAGAACTTTCTCGAACCTTTCGTTCAGGGATTAACCACTGCAAAGGTTCTCCCCGATGAAACTATTCAGACCATTGATCATTTGCTGTCCAGCACCTCGCTCAGTACACATGTTGTCTCGGTGAAAATCTGGCTTCCAGACGGCACGATTGTCTACAGCACCGATAAATCCACGGTCCAGAAAACGTTCCCGACAGAGGAGATCTCGCAGGCCTTGGCGGGCAAGATCTATACAGAGTTGGACAATGATTTTGAAGGTTATACGGTGGATGATATTGAGGATGCCTTTGAGCGAAGCCTGAATATTCCGCTCTATGAAATTTTTGCTCCACTGCGCGAAGCGGGTACTGGAAAGGTCATTGCGGTTGGCGAGTTCTACGAAACCGCGGAAGCGTTACAGCACGAAATCAATAACGTTCGCAAGAAAGTATGGGCCATTGTTGGAGCAGCAACGACGGCCATGATTTTGCTGTTGTTTTTTATCGTTCGGCGTGGCGACAAGATAATAAAACAGCATGAAACAGCACTTAAATGGCGAATGAATGAGCAAGCCAGGTTGCACTCAAACAATGCCGCCCTTCAGCGCAAAGTCACTAAAGCCAATCGCGAATTTTCCAGAATCAATGAACTCACCCTGCGTCGGATCGGGGCCGATCTTCATGATGGTCCTGCCCAGTTGTTGTCACTTATTCTCCTTCGCCTTGAAGAGCTCGAAGATACGAAAGGCGTCGCCGATGTAGAAGCCCTCGAAATGATCAAGCGTGCCGGTGAGGATGCTTTAAACGAAGTGCGGGAAATATCACTCGGCCTGGCACTTCCGGAAGTCAATGATCTGACCCTGCACGATGCGCTGGTGTTGCTTGCCGAGCGGCACGAAGAGCGAACCGAGACACGCGTTGATCTGGAGCTTGATCCCCTTCCGGACGACGTACCGATCGCGCTTAAAATTGGTATTTACCGCTTCGCCCAGGAAGCTTTGAACAATGCCTATATTCACGCCGGAGGAAAAGGCCAAAAACTCAGCGCCTCGCATATCGAAGGTCTACTGGAAGTGCAAGTCGAGGATGCGGGAGTGGGTATTTCAAGCGCGAGACCGAGTGTGCCAGGTCGAGGTAAAACTCGTCTGGGCCTTGTCGGCATGCGCTATCGCGTCGAATCCCTCGGCGGCGTATTCGTCATTGAATCGGCACCCCAGGCCGGAACCAAAGCCAGGGCGCAGTTCAAGATCTGACGCCCTGGGCCAGAATGGTCGTTGTGTTCAAGTCATCGCAAGCACTTATGACTCGTGACTTAGCTTACCGTTGTCATTCAAGTCGCGGCGTTGAAGAGCACCACACAGGCTGGATATATGGTCACCCTCCCAATGCCGTAGCACTGCGGCGACTGCCTGCGTCCGGTTACGAACGTGTAGCTTGTACATGACATTCGTCATGTAGTGCTTGATGGTCTTCTCGCAGAGCTCAAGCTTGATAGCCACCTCGCGGTTAGTCAGGCCCTTCGATACCTCCCGGATAACCTGTTCTTCGCGATGGGTCAGCTCGAACTTTTGCTTGTCCCCCGAGTGCTTTCTGATATTGCTTAACAGCTTGCTGGCAAGTTTGGTTGTAATGAAGGTTTCACCCGCGGCAACATTTCTGATGGCTTGTACAAGCTCAAGACCGCTTATGCCTTTCAACGCATACCCCTGCGCGCCCGCTTCGAGGGCGGAATAGGCGTCCTCGATGGACTCAGACACCGTCAGCATCAAAATTTTAACGGCCGGCGAAGAAGCCGAGATCGCTCGCACGGCAGCAAAGCTATCGCCCGGCATATTGACATCCATCAGCAAAACATTCGGAGCAAAACGAGCGGCAATTTCCAGGGCATCATCGGCAGACCCGCCCTGCTCGACCACCTCAAAGTCAGCTATTTTCTTCAGTGCCATTGTGACCCCATCCCTTAACAGCGGGTGATCATCAACAATGCCAATCTTGATCATGGAACTCATAAGAAGCTCCTCATGAGAGGCGATATAGCTGAATGGTGGCGTCGCGCGCGTTTCATTTTCCACCCCTCGCGTCATGCCGCCGAATCCGGCAAGCCCCGTCGTCTCCATGATGTCCGGGACGACAGTTATTGCGGGCCCCAGAGAGGGTGCAACAAATGAGCCATTACCCCAGGGCGAAGAAAAAGCTCAGATTAATGAAGAGGATGTTTCTTAATGTTTCTGACAGGAGAAAGGATGAACGGGGGATTTTCCTCAAACCTGGTGGTAACCGCCCGGTGGAGTGGGTGTAATGCCCCATTTATGGAGACAGTAGCGGCCCTGTTTCACCGGTCGCTTTTGCCAGGGTCTGCTTGCCCTCGCAGCCTGGCGGATTTTGCTGGCCACGCCTGATGCGATGCTACGGGACGGCATCCATGGCGGTGCCGGACGGCCTGTTGCAGACCGTCACGCCCACAATTGGCTAATCAGGGTTTACGCGCAATGATCACCTGGCTCTTGGCTACCACTGCATCCAGCGCCTGCTTGATCTGTGCGCCCCGTGGCGAGGCCAGGATCGCCTGCCAGGTATCCGCCCAGTGGTTGAGCAACGGATGGTCCGGGTTGCTGAAGTCGACCTTGGCTTCCCAGAACAGCAGCATCCACATCGACCAGTAGAACCCGTACTGGCTGTGGCTGATCACTTCCAGGCCGGCATCGCTGACCATGGCCTTGAACTGCTCTTCGCTGATGATGCGAATGTGGTTGGGCTTCTGGAAGTACTCGGCCGCCGCGATGTCTTTCTGCAGGTCTTCGGAGCTGGGGTGCGGGACACTCAGCAGGTACAGCGCTCCCGGTTTGCCGACGCGCACCAGTTCGGCGAGGAACTGCGCCGGATCGTCCACGTGCTCGATGACCTCGGTCGACACCACCCGCGTGGCGGTCGCGTCGGCAATCGGCAGCGGGTTGCAGTCGGTGACATGGCATTCGACGTCGCGGGCCGGTGTCTCGCTCAGGCGCTGGCGGGTCGCTTCGACCTTGGCCGCGTCGATATCGGCGACGATGATCTTCGCCCCGCGCATCCCGCAGAAATGCACGTTGCCGCCGTCGCCGCAGCCAACATCCAGCAGCGTGTCCTCGGGGGTTACCGGAAAGCCCGTGAACAGTTCGCCGGTCTGCTGATTGAACCAGCCGCTGAGCATCGCGTCGTGCAGGCCGAGCATGTAGGGGTCGACTTTCTCCGCCACGGGTGCCGCGGGAGGTGTCTCTGGCTGCGCAGGCGCGGGGCTGCCCGCCGTGAGTTTCTTCAAAAGGCTCAGCATGAGGTGGCTCCAGAGGATGGGACGGCTGTTCGGGAGGTGCCCAGGCGTTTGACCAGCGAGGCGCCGCGGTTGCGCATGGGCATTTCGATGTAGCGATAGTTGAGTTCGCTCAGCAGCACGATCAGGCCACCAACCATCAGCAACATCAGAATCGGATGGCCAGCCGGACTGGGCAGCCCGGCAGCTTGTAAACGGAAAATGAATTCACGAACCAGCAAGTAGGCCGGGATATGGATCAAGTAAATCCCGTAGGAACGGCTGCCGACCCACGTCATCAGGTTCTTGAACAGGCCTCGCGGCAACAGGTAATCGCGGTTGTAGGATGCGATCCACACCAGCACCGCGCACAGCACCGCAATCACGCCAATCCGGTAAAAAGTGAAGGTGAAACGATCCGTCGCCATGAAACTGAGCAGCAGCGACACCGCGATCAGTGCGGTAACGCCCGCCCACGGACGACGCAAGCATGTTGGTTCCCAGCGCAGGTACGAAGGTTGCGTACTCCACATCGCCAACAGCACGCCGAGGGCCAGCGCGTCGGTGCGCACCACCATCAGGATCGGCGTGCGCAAGGTGAACAATTGCAGCGCCACCAACGCCAGCAACGCCCACACCAGGTGTTTGCGAAACAGCACGATCATCAGCGGAAACAGCAGGTAGAACTGCTCTTCCAGCGACAGGCTCCAGTACACGAAACTGGTGCCGTATTCGTAGCGATAAAAACTGTCGGCAAAGCGGAAATTGGCGTACTGCGCAACGCCGGCCAGGGTCGCCTGAATGTTTGCGTGCAGCGTGCCGAACGCGCCGGAGCGATTGAGAAAAAGGCACGCCAGCAACATCAGCGCCAACCACAACCAGGCCGACGGCAGCAAACGAAAGGCCCGGCGCAACCAGAAGTTGCGCGTCTGTTGCCAGTATTCCCGGCGCGTTGTGCAGCGGCGCATGGCCGGGATCAGGCTGCGGGCGATGACGAAGCCCGAGATCGCGAAAAACAGATCCACGCCCCACCATGGCTGGCCGTACAGCGTGATGGTCTGCAGCAACGGCACAGCCGCCGCGAACAGGCTGTCCTGCAGGTGATGAAACAGCACGCCAAGCACCGCAATGCCGCGCAACAGCTCGATGTCCATGATCCGTTTTTCGTTGCTCATGTGCCCTCCTGGACATGAGGTTTGCGGGCAATGATCACCTGGCTCTTGGGCATGAACCGGTCGAGCATTTGCTTGATCGCCAAGCCGTCGGGCTGGGCCAGCAAGTCCTGCCAGGTTTTCGCCCAGCTCTCCATCAGCGGGGGGTACGGCGCCTGAATCCGGTCGCGAACCGCCCCCCCCAATTCACGCCCGGCGGCCCGCTCGCTGGCCCAGAAAAAAATCATGCCCATGACCCAGAAAAAACCGCTGGCCTGGCGGTGCTCGATGACCAGGCCCGCGTCTTCCACCAGTGCGGCGAATCGCTCGGCGCTGAAAATCTGTACGTGATTGGGCGATTGAAAATAGCTGGCCGGGGCGATGCCCTTCTGTAAATGCTCGCCCACCGGGGACGGTACGCTCAGCAGGTACAGCGCGCCGGGGCGGCCCATGCGCACCAGTTCCGCCATGAAAGGCTCTGGCTGATCGATGTGTTCGAGCACTTCCATGCACACGACTTTGCTGGCGCAGCCATCGGCCAAGGGCAGCGGCAAACTGTTGCTGACCAGCCCCAGGTTCGGTTTGTCCGATTGCGCTGCCACTTGCCGGGCAAGATCGCGAACCTTGTCATGTTCACTGTCGGTAAAGATCACCGAAGCGCCCTGGCGAACCGCGAACAGCGTCGCCACGCCTTCGCCGCAACCGACATCCAGCAGGGTGTCGTCGGCGGTGATGGCAAACCCCTTGAGCAATTCGCCGCTGTCGCCGAGAAACCAGCCGTCGAGCAGGGCATCGTACAAACCGATGTCCCTGGGCGAGACTCGCGTTTCGGGCGTGGTGACCACCACCGGTGCGGGCCGAAACTTCGCAAACAGGCGCCGAATCATGTGCCCGACGCTTGTGCTGAGCTTGCTTCACGCCGTTCCAGCAACTGCTCGAACACCGCCTTCAGGCGCTGCTCGGCAACGGCCTGGCTGCAGAATCCCTGCAGGCTGCGCACGGCATGGGCCGACATCCGTTGATAGCGCTCGACGTCCTGTCTGGCGACGTCATGGCTGGCGGAAAAGGCCGTACACAGCGAGTCCCAATCCGTGATGTAGCGCAGGGTGCGATACGCTGCGCGAGGATCGTGGGGCCAGGATGTCAGTTCGTCGGTGCCTTCGACGATAAACGCGTTGTCACGGTCGATGTAGTCGGCCATGGCGGTATTCAGCGGCGCAATGGCCGGTTTGCCGCAGGACATGAACTCCATCAACGGCAAGCATTGCCCCTCGCCGTAGGAGCAGTTGACGACGTAGCTGGTGGCCTCGACCAGGCGCTCGTAGTCGAGGTCGGAAAGATAGCCGTGGATCAGCACGATGCGACACTGATAGGACTGATTCTTGTAGACGTGATGCATCATGTCGTTCAGTGCGTTGGCGATGTCATGGTGCGTGAGCTTGAGTACCAGGGTCGCGTCGGGCGTGTCGCGAAAGGCAGTGCAGAACGCACTGATCATGTCCTTCCAGTTCTTGCGCCCGTCGTAGGGATTGAACACCGAGGTGTAGACCACGCCCTCGAGCAACAGCTCACAGTCGCGCGGCGGTTGGTCGAAGGCGATCGGCGTGCCCTCGCGCAAACGCTCGGGGCCATAGGGGCGCAAGTCCGCCGTGCGACTGTCGATCAACAGCCCGCGCAGGTTCAGGCGCGTGGGGCCCACGACCGGCCGCTTTTCCAGCAACTCGCCACGGGCGGCAAAACGGTCCCAGACGGGCGCCGGGATCGCGCTGATCGGATAATCGAGGCCCATCACATCGCGCACGGCATCCACGGTAAAACTGGAGTGGGTGATCGCTGTCCCGCTGGCACCCAACACCATCCGCCAGTCATGCCGCGGTTCGCCCTGCCAACTCTCGGTGGGAATGGTGCTGAACTCCCAGGCGAACACCGGAATCGTCGGGCAGGCGTAATGGACCGGCGTGCGATGCGGCGGGGAGAAGGACAGGAACACGCAGTCTTCGCCCCGGCTTTGGCAATCGAAATACAGCCGATCAACCAGTTCGTCCGGATTGCTGACCTCGATCACCCGTCCCAGCCGTTCGAGCACCGGGCGGAATTCCTTGAGGACGAAGTAATAGCTGTACTCGGGGCGCCCCAGGTTCTGCTGGATGTTGCTCTTGTTGGTTTCCGAATGAATGATGATCAGCACGATGCAGCCCCCGTTTCGGCAACCACCGGCACGACGTCACGGACGGATTCCTGTTTGAAGAACAGCGCCAGCCGCTGCTGCACCGGCGCAAAGCTGCAGTATTCGTGCATGCGCTCGCTGGCCTCGTCCGCCATGGTCTGCCAGGCGTCCGGCTGGTTTTTTGCCATGGCGTAGCTGTTCTCATAAGCCATTTTCAACGAGCCCCAATCCGGACGGTGGCGCAAGGTGCGATACAGGATGCGCGCGTCTTCCGGCCAAATCGTCGGCTCCTGGCTGGACTTGACGACGAAGGCCACGCGCTCGTCGATGTAGTCGCGCATCGCCGTGTGGTTCGGGGCGATGACAGGCCGGGCGCAGGACATGAACTCCATCAGCGGCAGGCACAGGCCTTCGCAGCGTGAAGCGTTGACGTAGTAACTCGCCGCGCCATAGAGACGGGCGAACTGCTCGTCCTGCAGATAACCGTGCATGACCACCACGCGACAGGCGAAGGGCGAAAGCTGGGACAGCAAGGTCATGAGTTCGACGTAATAGGTCGACAGGTCGTTCTGGGTCATCTTCAACACCAGCGTGGCGTCTTCCACATCCCGCAGCGCCCAGCAGAACGCCGTGATCAGGTGGTGCCAGTTCTTGCGGCCATCATCGGGGTTGAACACGCTCACGTAGACGACGCCATCGACCAGGATTTCGACCGTTTGGCTGGTGTCGGGGAAAGCCGCTTGTGGATGTTCTTCCTGCACAGGGGCAGGCTCATCCGGCTCTGGCGTTTCATTGACTACAGGCTCAACCGGCAAGGGTTGAGGCGTGCGGAACCTGGCCAGCCATGGGCGAACGGCATCCGGTACCAGATCGCGAACGGCTTCGCGGTACCACATCAGCAGGTTGTGTTTAAGCAGGAACAGCGTCGAACGCCCGGCTTCGCGCAGGTAATGTTTGCTGATGAAGAGACGTCGCCGCAGGGTCAACGGCGGCGCAGGTGGCGGCTCAGGCTCCGGTTGCGGTTCCGGCTCTGGCTCAACGATTTCCACTGGTGGTTGCTCGATGATCGGTGCGATCAGGCCATCGGCGGACAACCCCATCGCGCGGCTGTCCAGGATGCAACCCTTGATCTGCAGCGTGGCACCCGCGTTCACCGGCGTACCGGGATACTGCTGGCGAATGTCGGCGAAGCGTTCCCACAAAGGCGTCGGTAGCACCAGCACCGGGAAGTCGTCGCCCAGGGTTCGGCGGATCGCCTCGGCAGTATGGGTGGACAAGGTGATCACCCGCCCCAGGCGTGCCAGTGTCCGGCTCCAGTCCTGTCGCGGATCGTTGTCCCAGTGCTCGGCGGGAATGGTGTCGAACTCCCAGGCGACCACGCACACCATCGGGCATTGCAGGTCGGTGGGGGTCTTGTGCGGTGGCGCGAACGAAATGAACAGGCAGTCCTGACCGGCCTGCTGCAACTGCCGGTACAGCGAGTCGACCTCGGCGGCCGATGACACGACGTGCACCTGCCCGAGGCTTTCGAACAACGGCCGATACGCCTTGAGCACGAAGTAGTAACTGTACTCGGGACGGCCGAGACTCTGGCTTATGGAGCTGTCGTTGACGTCGGAGTAAAGAATAAAATTCATGGCATCCCACGGTGACGCCGCCATCCCGGCAGCCTCACGCTATGACGGGGAGGACACGGTTCGAGTCAGTGGTTACTGGCGCTCGTCCATCGTCTTCCAGCCCGTCTTCGTTCTTGTTTTAGTGGTCAGTTTCTCGCAGTTTCGAAGCGACGCTGCCGAACCCCGGTAATCGTGACGAGGGGCATTCTAACCACATCCGTTGAGGATTCGTGAACCGCCCGACGAGAATAAATCAGGCTACGCTGACGAGAACTGACCAGTCACGGTTGGACCTGTTGAAATTGCCGAGCAAATGGCACAGATTGGCTACCAAATAACTACAACAAACATTTCACCTGCCTTTCGGACCATGCTTTTGGTTCGTGAATTTTTCCGTAAAGCCTGTGGGAATTGGGTGAAGTGCATGACCGGGGGGTCGCTGTTGAAAAAACGTCTGTTTGTCACGGGTCTGACTGGATTCGTAGGACAACACATCCAATCGCGTTTGCAGGCTGACGCCTCGGAATGGGAGCTGCTGCCTGTTCCCGGCCGCTACGATCTTGCCGCGCCGGACAGCCTCGAAGACTTGTGGCCGGTCATGCCCGATGCGGTGATTCACCTGGCCGGCCAGACGTTCGTCCCGCAAGCCTTTCGTGATCCGGCGGGCACCCTGAACATCAATCTGCTGGGCACCCTGAACCTGTTGCAAGCCCTCAAGGCGCGCGGCTTCACCGGCACGTTTCTGTACGTCAGCTCCGGTGATGTGTATGGCCAGGTCACTGAAGAGCATCTGCCCATCACCGAATTGCAGCCACCCTGCCCGCGCAATCCCTATGCCGTGAGCAAACTGTCGGCAGAGTTCCTGAGTTTGCAATGGGGCCTGAGCGAAGGCTGGCCCGTACTGGTCGCCCGCCCGTTCAACCACATCGGTAGCGGGCAGAAAGACAGCTTCGTCATCGCCAGCGCCGCCCGTCAGATCTGCCGGATCAAGCAAGGCCTGCAAGGGCCCCAACTGGAAGTCGGGGACATCGACGTCACGCGCGATTTCCTTGATGTCGGGGACGTGGTCTCGGCCTATCTGGCATTGCTGGAGAAAGGCACGCCGGGGCAGGTCTACAACATTTGCTCGGGGCGCGAGCAGAGCATTCGCAGTCTGATCGAACAGCTGGCAGATATTGCCCAGGTCGACCTGCAACTGGTCCAGGACCCTGCGCGACTTCGCCGCGCAGATCAGCGCCGGGTGTGTGGCAGCCCAGCCAGGCTGGCCCAAACCACCGGATGGAAGTCTGAAATCACAACACAACAATCCCTGCGGGCGATCCTGTCCGACTGGGAGAAGCGAGTACGACAAGAATGACTAAAAGTGCATTGATTACAGGTATCACCGGCCAGGATGGCGCGTATCTGGCCAAACTGCTTCTCGACAAAGGTTACAAGGTCCACGGCCTGGTCGCGCGTCGCAGCAGCGACTCGCGCTGGCGCCTGCGCGAGATGGGGGTCGAGGCGGACATCGTCTACCTGGACGGCGACATGGCCGATGCCTGTTCAGTGCAGCGCGCGGTGATCAAGTCGGCACCGGATGAGGTCTACAACCTGGCCGCGCAAAGCTTTGTCGCGGCCTCTTGGGACCAACCGGTGACCACCGGCATCGTCGACGGCCTGGGCGTTACCCACCTGCTCGAAGCGATCCGCCAGTTCAGCCCGCACACGCGTTTCTACCAGGCATCCACCAGCGAAATGTTCGGCCTGATCCAGGCCGAACAGCAGGACGAGAACACGCCGTTCTATCCGCGCAGCCCTTATGGCGTGGCCAAGCTGTATGGCCACTGGATCACCGTGAACTACCGCGAAAGTTTCAACCTGCACGCCAGCAGCGGCATTCTGTTCAACCATGAATCGCCACTGCGCGGCATCGAGTTCGTGACGCGCAAAGTCACTGACGCCGCCGCCCGCATCAAGCAGGGCAAGCAGCAGGAACTGCGCCTGGGCAACATCGACGCCAAGCGCGACTGGGGTTTTGCCGGGGACTACGTCGAAGCCATGTGGCTGATGCTGCAACAGGACAAACCCGACGACTTCGTGGTCGCCACCGGCGTGACCACCACTGTGCGCGAGATGTGCCGGATTGCCTTCGATCATGTGGGCCTGAACTACCGCGACTTCGTGAAGATCGACCCGGCGTTCTTCCGCCCGGCCGAAGTTGAAGTACTGCTCGGCAACCCGGCCAAGGCCCAGCGTGTGCTGGGCTGGAAACCCAAGACCGATCTGGATGCCTTGGTCCGCATGATGATGGATGCGGACATGAAACGCGTTGCCAAGGAGTAGGCCATGCTGATTCCCGTGATTCTCTCCGGCGGTGCCGGGACAAGGTTGTGGCCGGTGTCGCGTGAAGGCCATCCCAAACCGTTCATGGCCTTGCCTGACGGCCAGTCGCTGCTGGGCAAGACCTATCGGCGTGCCGCGGACCTGCTCGACGGCTGGGGCGATATCGTCACGGTGACCAACCGTGAGTACTACTTCCAGAGCAAGGATCACTTTCGGGACGCGCACCTGGGTCGTCATCGCGGGCACTTCCTGCTGGAGCCGACGGGTCGCAATACGGCACCGGCCATTGCCGCCGCCGCCCTCTCCGTCCAGGCCCTGCATGGCGACGACGCGATCATGCTGGTGATGCCCGCCGACCATCTGATCGTCAATGTCGAGGCGTTGAAGGACGCGGTCGAGCATGCCGTGACATTGGCCAGGAGCGGTCACCTGGTGACCTTCGGTGTCGTGCCGACGGCTCCGGAAACCGGATTTGGCTACATTGAAGCCGGCACGCCACTGGACGATAAAGGCGCTGCCCGCGTGCGGCGCTTCGTCGAAAAACCCGACCTGCAAACCGCGACGCATTACGTGGAAAGCGGCAACTTCCTGTGGAACTCCGGGATGTTCTGCTTCTCGGTCGCCAGCCTGCTGGCCGAACTGCAAACCCATGCGCCCGTCTTGCTGGAGCAGACGCAGACCTGCATGGCCGCCAGCGCCCCCGTGGAAAACTCTGGGAGCGTGCAGCAGGAACTGTCACCCGCCCTGTTTGGCGAAATCATGGACATTTCCATCGACTACGCGTTGATGGAACGCTCCGACAAAGTGGTGGTGGTGCCGGCCCGTTTCGACTGGAGCGACATCGGCTCCTGGGGTGCGGTGGCCGCGCTGGTTCCGGCGGATGCACAGAACAACCGCACCGTCGGTGAGTCGATTTTCATCGACAGCCACAACAACTTCGTCCAGAGCGAAAACCGTCTGGTAGCGACCGTGGGCGTGGATAACCTGATCATCGTCGACACCGCCGACGCGGTGCTGGTGGCCCATGCCGACCGCGCCCAGGATGTGCGCCGGGTGGCCAGGCAGCTCAAGGACAAAGAGCACGAAGCCTATCGCCTGCACCGTACGGTCAGCCGGCCATGGGGCACCTACACCGTGCTCGAGGAAGGCCCGCGCTTCAAGATCAAGCGCATCGTGGTCAAGCCTGGCGCCAAGTTGTCATTGCAGATGCACCACCATCGCAATGAACACTGGGTGGTGGTCGAAGGCATGGCCAAGGTCACCAACAATGGCACCGGCACTCATCTGGTGGCCAAGAACGAGTCGACCTTCATTGCCGCCGGTCACAAGCATCGCCTGGAGAATCCCGGCGTGATCGACCTTGTGATCATCGAAGTGCAAAGCGGCGAATACCTGGGAGAGGACGACATCGTCCGCTTCGAAGATCAATACGGGCGGACGGTTTGAATGCTGCGTAATCTTTACCAATCGCTGTGGAGTTACCGGGGCTTTATCCTCGGCAGTGTCAAACGAGAGTTTCAGGCGCGATACCGCAACTCGCTGTTCGGTGCCTTGTGGACCGTGCTCAATCCGCTGTCGATGATCCTGGTCTATACGGTGATCTTTTCCACCATCATGCGCGCCCGCTTGCCGGGCGTGGATGACGGGTTGGCCTACAGTGTCTACCTGTGCGCCGGCCTGCTGACCTGGGGCCTGTTCGCCGAGATCACCACGCGCAGCCAGAGCATGTTCCTGGAAAACGCCAACCTGCTGAAGAAAATCAGCTTCCCGCGAATCTGCCTGCCGGTCATCGTGCTGCTCAATGCCGGGATCAATTTCGCGATCATCCTGGGATTGTTCCTCGGCTTCCTGCTGATCAGCGGGCGGCTCCCCGGCATGGCGTTGCTGGCGCTGGTGCCGTTGCTGGTCCTGCAGGTGATCTTCGCTGCCGGGCTGGGAATGATTCTGGGCGTGCTCAACGTGTTCTTTCGCGACGTCGGGCAGTTTTTCGGCATCTGCCTGCAATTCTGGTTCTGGCTGACGCCGATCGTTTATCCGCTGTCGATCCTGCCGACGGGTATCCAGAGTTTTATCGGGCTGAACCCGATGACGGCACTGATGAACAGCTACCAGAACCTGTTTCTCTACAACCAATGGCCAAACTGGAGCTCGCTGGTCCCGTTGCTGGTGATCGGCCTGTTGTTCTGTGGGATGGCGCTGCGGCTGTTCCGCCAGCGTGTCGGTGAAATGGTGGACGAGCTCTGATGGGACATATACGTGTCAGTGGCCTGGGCAAGGCCTACAAGCAGTACCCGAATCGCTGGAGCCGGTTGTTCGAATGGCTGGTGCCCTTTTCCCCTACCCGGCATCAGTTGCACTGGGTGCTGCAAGGGGTCGATTTCGAAATTCAGCCTGGCGAAGCCGTGGGCATCGTCGGGGTCAACGGTGCCGGCAAAAGCACGCTGTTGAAGATGATCACCGGCACCACCCAGCCCACCTGCGGCGACATCCAGTTGCAAGGTCGCGTGGCGGCGTTGCTGGAACTGGGCATGGGCTTCCATCCGGACTTCACCGGTCGACAGAACACCTTCATGGCCGGCCAGTTGCTCGGCATGCAGGTGGAAGAAATCGAAGCGCTGATGCCGGAGATCGAAAGCTTCGCCGAAATCGGCGAGGCCATCGACCACCCGGTTCGCACCTACTCCAGCGGCATGCAGATGCGCCTGGCGTTCAGCGTGGCCACCGCGCGGCGACCGGATATCCTGATCGTCGACGAAGCGCTGTCCGTGGGTGACGCCTACTTCCAGCACAAAAGCTTCGATCGCATCCGCAACTTCCGCAAGGCCGGCACCACGTTGCTGATCGTGTCCCATGACCGCTCGGCGATCCAGTCGATCTGCGACACCGCCATCCTCCTGGAAAACGGGCGCATGGCCATGCGCGGCAAGCCTGAAGAAGTGATGGACTACTACAACGCCATGCTCGCCCAGCGCGAGGGCCAGACGGTGCGCCAGGAAATGCTCGCCAACGGGCAGGTGCAAACCATTTCCGGGACAGGCGAAGCAGGCATTCTCAGCGTCCGTCTGCTTGACCCGAAGGGCCGTTCGGTAGAGGTGGCGGAAGTCGGTCAGGCGATGGTCCTGGAAGTACAGGTCGAGGTTCGCCAGGACATCGAGCGGCTGATTCTCGGTTTCATGATCAAGGATCGACTCGGCCAGCCCATGTACGGCATCAATACCCACCGGGTCGACAAAGCCCTCACCGACCTGAGTGCCGGCGAACGCGTCACCTACCGTTTTGCCTTCGACATGCGCCTGGGCAAGGGCAACTATTCGGTGGCCCTGAGCCTGTCGCGACTGGACTCGCACCTGGATCGCAATTTCGAATGGCGTGACTACGGGCTGGTCTTCCACGTGATCAACAATCGCCAGGAAGACTTCGTGGGTTGCTCCTGGCTCGAAGCGCAGACCAGTGTGACCCGTTCCAGCGAAAACCTGGTGGAAACCGTTGGGGTGACGCGATGACCAGACTGTTAGTGGAATGTACCTACGTTTTCGAACACCCCGAAGCCAACTCAGGCATTCAGCGGGTCGTTCGCAATGTGATTCAGCAATTGCCGGACGCTGACGCCCAGCGTGAATGCATTCCGGTGGTGATGATCAATGGCGCGTTGTTCGAGGTGAAAAGCCTGGCACCCTTGCCGACCGTCAAAGTGGATCTGGTGAGCCTGCGGGTGAAGCTCGAACAGCTCGCCAATCAGTTCTGGCTGCGCCATCGCGCGCTGGAACGACGCCGCCCGTTCAGCACATCGAAGTTCGCCCGCCGGGTGCTTTACGTCGGTTGCCGCCTGACCGCGTTCGCCTGCCTGAGCCTGCCGATGCGCCTTCTCGACCGGGCACTCAAGGGCAAGCCGGTTCCCGAGCGCTGCGTGCCCTTGCAGCATCGCGCTGGCGATCAACTGGTGCTGCTGGATTCATCCTGGCACGCCAACTTCTTCCCTCTGGCCGAGCAACTCAAGCGTGACGGGGTCGGCATCGTTTCGGTGATCTACGACCTGATTCCCCTGACCCATCCGCAGTTCTGCGACGCCGGATTGGTGAAGGTGTTCAACGAATGGTTCGACTGGATTGCCCGCACCGCCGATGGCTACGTGGCGATCTCGACCACCATCCGCGACCAGGTACGCCAGGAGATGACCCGCAGGATCGGCGCCGCGCAGGTTCAGCAGCGCTGGTTCGACTACTTTCACCTCGGCTCCGAACTCGACCTGAGCGATGCCCGTTCAGCCGTCGACCCGGGGCTGCTGCAGATGTTCAAGTCAAAAGACCCGGTGTTCCTGATGGTCAGCACCATCGAGCCGCGCAAGAACCATGCATATCTGCTGGACGCGTTCGAGCGCGCCTGGGCGGCCGGGTCCAGGGCCCGGTTGTGCATCGTCGGCAAGATCGGCTGGAAGTGCGAGGCGCTGATCGAGCGTATCCGCCAGCATCCAGAGTTGAACCAGCGCTTGTTCATGTTCAACACACTTTCGGACAAGAGCCTGGAACACGCCTATTGCCACGCGACATCGCTGGTATTTCCGTCCTACGTCGAAGGGTTCGGTTTGCCGCTGGTGGAAGCCATGCAGCGAGGCCTGCCGGCAATGGCCAGCGACATCCCGGTGTTCCGCGAAATCGGTGGCGAGTACATGGCGTACTTCGACCTCGCCGATCCGCAGAACCTGGCCGACCTGGTCATCGGCATGGAAACCGACGGCATGTTTCCCGCAGCCCTCAGCCTGGAAAACTGGCGTTGGCTGAGCTGGCGCGAGGCGAGTGCGCAACTGGTCGACCGCATCCAGCGCAACCTGCACAGCGATGCGAAGGTGCCTGAGAGTCAGCATGCGAATTGCCCTTAACGCCCGCATCCTCCAGGCACCGCGCACAGGCATCGGTCACTACGTCGCCGAACTGGCGACGGCCCTGGCCCACCAACAGGACGTCGAGCTGGCGTTGTTCCATGGCTGGGGCTGGAGTTCGACCCTGCCTGACGCGGCGATGCCCGGTTACTCGCGTTTGACGCCGTTGCTGCGACAGATCCCGGGGGCCTATCAGGCGCGGCGCTGGCTGGAGCAGAAGCGTTTTGACCAGCGCCCTTCCCAGGCCATCGATCTGTATCACGAGCCGAGCCTGTGGCCGCTGTCGTTCGACGGCCCAACCATCATCACGCTGCATGACCTCACGCACCTGCACTATCCCGACACCCAACCACCGGCACGCCTGCGCGAAATCGAGCGGCGACTGGCCGACGGCGTACATCGGGCGCGGCTGATTCTGACCGACTCGCAACACATCGCCGAACAAGCACAGGCTTATTTCGCACTGCCGGCCGAGCGCTTCGTGGTGGCACCGCTGGGTGTGGCCGCGCGATTCCACCCCCGTGAACCCGAGGCCATCGATCAGGTCCTCAAGGCCCACGGCGTCGAGGCGCGGGAGTATTTTCTCTGCGTCGGCACCCTGGAGCCGCGCAAGAACCTGACCCTGGCCCTGCGCGCTCATGCCCGACTGCCGGACACCGTACGCCAACGTTTTCCATTACTGATCGCGGGCATGGCCGGCTGGCAGCGTGAGCAGTTCAACGACGAATTACGTTCGGCCCTCGCCTCGGGTCATGTGTGCCTGCTGGGGTACCTGCCCGACGAGGATCTGGCGCAGCTGCTGGCCGGTGCCCGGGCACTGGTCTTCCCCTCGTTGTATGAAGGGTTCGGTCTGCCGGTGCTGGAAGCCATGGCCAGTGGCACCCCGGTGATTCTGACGGGCGAATCGGCGATGCCGGAAGTGGCTGGCGATGCCGGCAACTATATCGAGGCGCACGAACCGGACACGTTGCGCGATGCCATGCAGCGGTTGATCGACGACCCGGTGCACTGGCGTGCCTGTCGCGAGGCGGGTTTGCAGCGAGCGAAGCTTTTTTCCTGGGAGCGTTGCGCGACGGTGACCGCCCGCGCCTACCGCCAGGCTATGGAGAACTGATATGCGCGTTCTGCACTTTTACAAAACCTACTTGCCCGACTCCATGGGTGGCATCGAACAAGTCATTTTCCAGATGAGCGAAAGCGGTGCGCGCCATGGTGTCGACAGCACCGTACTGACCTTGAGCAATAATCCGGCGCCGGGCGTGTTGCAGATCCGCGAGCACCAGGTGCATCAGGCCAGGATGGATTTTCAACTCGCCTCCACCGGTTTTTCCTACAGCGTGTTCAAGCAGTTTCGTGAGCTCGCGGCTGAGGCCGACGTGGTCAACTACCACTTCCCCTGGCCCTTCATGGACCTGGTGCATTTTGTCAGCGCTACCAAAAAGCCCTGCGTCGTGAGTTACCACTCCGACATCATTCGCCAGCGTCATCTGCTCAAACTGTACCGTCCATTGATGAGCAGGTTCCTGGACAGCGCGGATCGAATCGCCGTGGCTTCCCCCAACTACTTTCACACCAGCGATGTGCTCAAGGACTACCGGGACAAGACCCGGGTCATTACCTACGGCCTGGACAAGTCGGGTTATCCGAAGCACGACGCGGCACGGACCGAGCGCTGGCGCCAGAAGCTGGGGGACAAGTTCTTCCTGTTCGTCGGGGTGATGCGCTATTACAAAGGGCTGCACATCCTGCTCGAAGCGATGCAGGGGCTGAACTATCCCGTGGTGATCGTCGGCGCCGGCCCTCTGGAAGCAGAGCTGCACGCCCAGGCCAGGGAGCTGGGTCTGCAGAACCTGCACTTCCTCGGCTTCCTCGGCGACGAAGACAAGGTCGCCCTGCTCGAGTTGAGCTATGCGGTGGTGTTCCCGTCTCACCTACGCTCCGAAGCCTTCGGCATTTCGCTGCTGGAAGGCGCGATGTATGGCAAACCGATGATCTCCAGTGAGATTGGCACGGGCACCAGTTACATCAACATCCATAACGAGACCGGGCTGGTGGTGCCGCCGAGCAATCCATTGGCGTTTCGCGAGGCGATGCGCACGCTTTGGGAAAACCCGGTGCTGGCGGCACAAATGGGCGAGAAAGCGCAGGCCCGTTATCAAAATCTGTTTACCGCGGACGAAATGGGTCGCAAATGGGCGGCCTTGTATGAGGAACTGCTGGAAGAAAAAGCCCTCGCCTACGCATGACGCTTTTTTTGCAGGAACCGACTTGCCCCTGTTGCTGCGTGCCAACAGTGTTACGATCCCGCGACTGTAGATTTTCCACGGTTTGCGCACCGGGTGTGCAAGCCGTCGACTTTCCCTATTGGCCCCTGACTTTCTGCTGACCGCCTATGCAACGCCTGCTCAATGACCGTCTGGATTGGAACCTGCTGCGCACCTTTCGGGTGATTGGCCAGGAGCAGAGCATCAGCCGCGCCGCCGCCCGCCTGCACCTGACCCAACCAGCCGTAAGCCAGGCCCTCAAGCGCCTGGAAGAACAACTGGGCCGCCAGTTGATTGCCCGTCGCGGGCCACGTTTTGCCCTGACCGAAGTCGGCGAGCAGATCTTCGCCCTGGCCGGGGAAATCTACGGGCAAATGTCCCAGGTCAGCAGCGTGCTGGAACAACCGGCCGACGAAGTGATCGGCAAAGTGCGCTTACTGATCATCAGCCGGATCTTCTCCGAACGCTTTGATGACTTCCTCGCCGACTTCCATCGCCAATACCCGCGAGTGGATCTGGAAGTCGATGTGATGCGCAGCTCCGACATCGTCAGCGCCCTCCAGGAAAAAACCGCGACCCTCGGCCTGAGCCTCAATCGGCGCCCGCAGCCACGCCTGGAGCAGCGCTTGTTCCTGCGTCAGCGCTATGCGTTTTTCTGCGGTAAGCATCATGCAATGTTCGGCCAACAGGACGTCGCCGAAGGGGATTTGCAACGGGAGAACTTCGTCAGTTTCACCAGTGACCAGATCGGCGGCATGCTCTCGCCACTGACGATTTTCCGCGATCAGCAGGGTTTCAGCGGCCGCATCGTCGCCTCGTCACCGAGCCTGGAAGAAGTCCGGCGACTGGTGATCGCCGGCTTCGGTATCGGCTGTTTGCCCGAGCACGTGGTGGCGGCCGACGTCGACGCCGGATTGCTCTGGCGCCTGCCGCCCCACGAAGGGATTGCCGATGTCGACATTCATTTGCTGTGGAACCGCGAACAGCGCATGAGCCGGGCCGAGACGATCTTTCTCGAAAGCCTGCAACAACGGCTGACGGACTAAACGCGCAAGACCTGTGCGACTGGCTCACCGGCGCGCAAGCGTTCGAGCAGGCCCGGCTCGGCGCTATCCGAGGCCAGCGCCTGCTCAATCACGGCCACCGCCGATGCCGTGTCGAGAAACAACACACCGTTGTCGTCCGCCAGCACCCAATTCCCTGGCTGCACCGTCACGCCAGCACAGTGTATGGACTGATTGATGACGCTGTCACCGCGACCGTGCAGCTTGGTGGTGAGCAGGCTGGTGCCACGGGCGAACACTGGCAAGCCGGCTTCGCGCAGCTCCAGCAGGTCAGTCACCGCGCCATCCACCACAATCCCCACCGCCCCGGCACAGCGCGCCGCGCAACTGGTCACCGCCCCAACCGGCGCGTGCCGATAGTCGCCTCCCGTGTCGATCACCAGCACGTCGCCCGGCCTGATCTGCGCCAGGGCCTGGTTGACGGCGATGGCATCGGCGCCCACCAGTTTCAGGGTCAACGCACGGCCAACGACTTTCACATTGGGCACCATGGCCCGCAGTTGCGGGTCGGAAAATCCCTCTTCGAGAAAATGCCCGAGGGTCGGAAAGCTCACGGCCTTGAGCTGCTCGATCAGTTGCGATTCATCCATGTTGCGGCTCCCCGGCAATCAGTTCGGCAACACAGTCGATTTCCAGCGACACGCCCCACAGTGCCACGCACACCGTAGTGCGCGCCGGTGGCGCATGGCCGAGAAACTCTCGGTACACAGCGTTGAACGGCTCCAGTTGCGCGGGATCGGTCAGGTAGGCATTGACCTTGATCACGTGGCTGAAACCGGACCCGGCTTCAATCAGGATCGCTTCTAAGTTGCGCAGGGTTTGCCGCACCTGCTCGGAAAAATCAGCAGGCTGGTCGTCGAGGCTGCCTTGGGCCGGAATCTGCCCGGCGGTGAACACCAGGTGGCCACTGACCACGGCCTGGGAGTAAGGGCCGACCGGGCCGATGTAGCCCGGGGCCGATTGAATTCTGCGCATGCTGTTTCACTCCTGGGGTCAGGCTGTAGCCGATTTGAAAGGTTTGTCGGGGGCAGGATCGTTGGTCGAGACAACGCTTGGGATTTCGCTGATGTCTTTCTTGAAGGTCTCGGTCAGCAGCAACAACGCCACCAGGGAAATCAAAGCCGCACCGATCATGTACCAGGCCACGGAAGAGCCTTTGCCCGTCGCCGCCAGCAACGCCGTGGTGACAATCGGCGTTGCCGCGCTGCCGAGCAGACCGGACAACATGTAGCTGATCGACAGCCCGGAATAGCGCACCCGGGTGCCGAACAGTTCAGCGAGGAACGTCGCGATCGGCCCGTAGTTGGCAGCGAACGCGGTCATCAACAACAGGTACCCGAACACCACCATCGACAGCTCTTTGGTGTCCATCAACCAGAACATCGGGAACGCCACCAGTGCTTCGGCGATGATGCCGCCGACAATGATCGGCTTACGCCCGACACGATCCGAGAGCGCGCCGAATACCGGCAACATGACGATGCACCAGGCGCAGGACAGCAGTACCACGCCGAGCATCACACTGCGGCTGAAACCGAGATTCTGCGTGCCATAAGTCAAACCGAACGCCACGATAATGTTGAACGAAGCGCCCGTGGACATGGTGGCAATACCGCCCAGCACCACTTGCTTCCAGTACTTGCGGAACACTTCGGCCAGGGGCATTTTCACTTGCACTTCGGCTTCCTTGACCTTGTTGAAGGCCGGAGTTTCCGAGATGTTCAGACGGATGTACAAGCCAACGGCGATCAGCAATACGCTGGCCAGGAACGGAATGCGCCAGCCCCAGGCCAACAGTTCCTCAGGGGACAGCCACGCCGCGATCAACAGGAAGGCCAGGTTGGCAATCATGGTGCCGGCCGGCACGCCGATCTGTACCCAGGAACCGTACAAGCCACGCTTGTTGGCCGGCGCATGTTCCACCGCCATCAACACCGCCCCGCCCCACTCGCCACCCAATGCCAAGCCTTGCACGACCCTGAGCAGCAATAACAGGATCGGCGCCCAGATACCGATAGTTGCAAAGTCCGGCAACAAGCCGATGGCGAAGGTGGCCGCGCCCATGGTCAACAGCGAGATCAACAGCATTGACTTGCGCCCCAGGCGATCACCGAAATGCCCGAACAACGCCGCACCGACAATCCGCGCCAGATACGCCGAAGCGAAGGTGCCGAAAGCCAGCAGCGTTCCGATCAGCGGCACGAAATCCGGAAAGAACACTTTGTTGAACACCAGCGCCGACGCCGTGGCAAACACGAACAGGTCGTACCATTCCACGGTGGTGCCGATCACGCTGGCCACCGCGACTTTTTTCATGCTGATTGCAACTTCCGGTGGTGCGCCGGACTTTTCTGCGGACGATAGATCGCTCATCACTGTCTCCAGGAATTCTTCAAGAACTCGTTATTTAATTGTTTTGACTGGCAGTAAAACGGTTGAGGCGAAGGTTGTTGTTATGGCTTACGGGAAGCTGGTCCCCTGTAGGAGCGAGCCTGCTCGCGATGAACTCAAGAACACCGCGTTTAACCGGCAAACACGCGAAATCGTTAACGACCATCGCGAGTGGGCTCGCTCCTACAGGAAGTGTGTTAGTTCAATATCCCAATACTCGGTCGGCACAGTTGAGTAACGGCTCGCCGGCATTCAATCGACGGAAGTTCTCCGCTACTTGTTCGGCAATACAGTCATGGGAAGCTGCCGAGGCCATGTGAGGGGTGATGGTAACGCCGGGCATCGTCCACAGCCGGTGATCGACCGGCAGCGGTTCCTGCTCGAAGACATCCAGCAAAGCACCGCGCAATTGCCCTTTCGCCAAGGCCTGTTCGAGGTCGTCGATATTCAAATGAGCGCCGCGCCCACAGTTGACCAGTGCCGCACCGTTGGCGAGATGCTCGAAAGTGGCCCGGCCGAGGATGCCACGGGTTTCGCGAGTCAGCGGTAGCAGGTTGATCAGCAACTCGACGCCGTCGAGAAACGGGTTCAACGCCTCCACCCCGGCGAACGTGTGCACACCCGGCAACTCCTTGCCACGTCGCGCCCAGCCGCGCACGTCATAACCCGCCGCGGTCAGATCCAGCGCAATCGCGCTGCCCAGTGAGCCGAGCCCCATCACACCGACCTTGAACTGCCCCGCCGCCCGTTGCAGCGGCCGCTCCCAGTGCTGTTTCGGTTGCTGCGACAGCACTTGGTCGAAGCCACGATGATAGTGAATCACCGCCCAGCGCACGTACTCGGTCATACCCTGGCGATGGCCCGGGTCGACCACGCGGCAGATCGGCAAATCCGGGCACGACGGGTCGTGATCAAGGTGGTCGATGCCTGCGGCCACCGAGTGAATCACCTGCAGGTTCGGCAACGTGCCGAGACTGCCCGGCAACGGAAACCAGCACGCGGCCATCTGTGCATTGGCTGCCCGGCAATCGTCGGCCAGCACGGCAGTGAGCTGTGGCGCGCTGCGGGCAAACGCCGCCTGCAATTGCTTGAGCAGCAAGGTGTCGCGGGACAACAAAACCACGGTATTGATGACGGCGTTCATGACAAATAAGACCCGCGCTGGGATTCGATCAACGTCAGAGCGGCCTCCCAGGCCAGGTCGATGATGTTGTCCTGCTCGTCACGGTCAAACTGTTCGGCAGTGTGTGCGCACACTTGCGGCGATGGGTAATGCAATGCCGAACCACCGGCCAGCGCCTGCACCTGGGCCTGGCAGGCGCGCTCCAGAAAGTGGATTTCCTGGAACGCCTGGGCAACTCCCGAACCGCCAACCAGCAGGCCATGATTGCGCAGGATCATCGCCCGGTGCGGGCCGAGGTCGGCAATCAGGCGCTCGCGCTCATCCAGCGACAGTGCGATGCCCTCGTAGGTGTGATAGGCCAGCTTGCCGTAGAACTTCAGCGCATGCTGGCTGATCGGCAGCAAGCCTTGCTTCTGCGCCGCGACCGCCATGCCGGCCGCCGTGTGGGTGTGGATCACACAGTTCAGGTCCGGGCGCGCCATGTGGATCGCCGAGTGAATCACAAAGCCGGCGGCGTTGACCCGATGGCCTGCGTATTCTGGATCGACCACCCGCCCTTCCTGATCAATGCGCACCAGGTCCGAGGCGCGCATGCGGTCAAAGATCACCCCGTAGCGGTTGATCAGGAAGTGGTGTTCAGGCCCCGGAATCCGCAGGGTGATGTGGGTATCGATCAGGTCAGTCATGCGAAAGTGCGCGACCAGTCGATACAGTGCCGCGAGTTCGCAACGGGCTTGCCATTCAACCGGGTCGATGTGTGCAGGTTTACTCACGAATACACCTCTTTGACAGCGTGGGTGACGACCGGGTTGGCGCGCAGGCGGGCCAGGCCGCAAACACCGATCAGGGACAGGGCCGAGAGCAAGGTGAAGAACACCGCCAGCGGCAACCATTGTCCGGAAAACTTGCTGGCCAGCAGGGTGCCGATCAGCGGCGTGGTGCCCCCGGCCACGGCGCAAGCCAGTTGATAAGCGATGGAAATGCCCGAATAGCGCAGGTGCACCGGGAAGGCCTGGGTCATGTAGCCGGCGATCACCGCGTACAGCGCCGAGAGAATCACCACGGCCAAGGCAATGCCGAGGGTCATCAACAGAATGTTCTGCGTGCCTACCAACAGGAACATCGGGTACGGGGTGACCATGCACAGCAGCGCGACCATTTTGAGAAAACGCCCTTCGCCGATACGTTCGGCCAGCAACGCCGAGACCGGTTGCGAGAGCAACTGGATGACGGTCACCAGAAACAGGCAATCAAGAATCGTCGAACGGGCAATGCCCTGGTATTGGGTGACGTAGGTGATCATGAAGGTGTTGGTGAAAAAGAACCCGGCCGAGCCAATGGTCACCGCAGCGGCGGCGAACAGGATCTGCCGCCAGCAGGTGCGGATCACCTCCATGACCGGGTACTTGGCGGTTTCGTTATTGTCCTGGACTTTGGCGAACTCCGGCGACTCGTGAACCCCGGAACGGATCAACAGGCCGATCATCATCAACACGCCACTGGCGAGGAACGGCAGGCGCCAACCCCAGGCGAGGAAGTCTTCTGGCTCAAGGGACGTCACCAGACGGAAAGCGATCAGTGCCAGCAGCAAACCGGCGGGACTGCCGAGTTGGGCGAACGAGGCATAGAACGTCTTGCGCTTGGCCGGTGCATGCTCGCTGGCCATCAGCACCGCGCCACCCCACTCGCCACCGACGGAAATGCCCTGGATCAAACGCAGGACGATCAGCCCGATGGGTGCCCAGATACCGGCGCTGGCATAGCTGGGCAACAGGCCAATCCCGGCGGTGGCGATACCCATCAGGCCCATGGTTACCAGCAGCATTTTCTTGCGTCCGAGACGATCACCCAGATGACCGAACACCATGCCGGCCATGGGACGGGCAATGAAGCCGACAGCGAAACTGCCGAACGCGGCAAGGGTACTCAAGACCGGGTCGCTGCTGGGGAAGAATACTTGCCCGAGCACCAATGCCGCCGCGGTGGCGTAGATATAGAAGTCGTAGAACTCGATGGTCGTGCCAATGAAGGCAGCGGCCGCGGCACGGCGCGGTTGGGCGGTAGTGTGCATGCAAGGACCCTGTGTACTTATAGTTTTGGGCAGGTGTTGAGGCTGATGACGGTTGCGCTCTGTGGCGCTTGTGGGCTTTATCGCTTCCGTGCCAGGATTAGTCAATTTTCAAATTCTTATCTTTACTATTAGCACTGCTACTGCATGAGGTTTTATGCCCTCCACTTCCAACCCGTGGGTCGGCCGGCGCTTTCTCAATGACCGCCTCGACTGGAACCTGCTGCGAACCTATCTGGTCATCGGCCAGGAAGGCAGCATGAGCCGCGCCGCCGCGCGACTGCACATCACCCAGTCGGCCGTCAGCCAAGCGCTGAAACGCCTGGAGGAACAACTGGAGTGCGTGTTGATTGCCCGCAGCGGGCGACGCTTTGACCTGACGGAAACCGGGGAAGAAGTCCTGCGCATAGCGGCGGATATCTATGGAGATATTTCACGTCTGGGGACAGTGGTGGAGAGCCGTCATGACGACGTGGTGGGCAAGATCCGTATCCTCACCGTCAGCGGTGTGCAGGCGCGGCATTACGATGATTTCCTCGCCGATTTCCATGAAACCCACCCGAAAATCGAGCTGGAAGTCGAGGTGATGGGTAGTTCGAACATCATCAGTTCGCTGCTGCAAAAGACTGCGACCATCGGCGTCGGCCTGTGCCGTTTGCCGCAGCCGCGACTGGAACAACGGGTGCTGTTTCGCGAGACCTACGCGTACTTTTGCGGCCAGCGTCATCGGTTGTTCGGACAAGTGAATCTGACCCTGGAACAACTGGCGGCGGAAAACTTCGTCAGCTTCACGAGTGATCAATTGGGCGGCAATCTTTCACCCCTGACGCTGTTCCGCGACCAGCAAGGTTTCACCGGCAAGATCGTCGCATCCTCTACTAGTTTCGAAGAAATTTACCGCCTGATTTGCGCAGGTTACGGCATCGGCGCCTTGCCCACGCATCTGGTGCACCGGGATGTCGAGCAAGGCCTGCTCTGGCGCTTGCCGCCGGAAGACGGGGTGGTGGATTTCGATATCCAGTTGCTGTGGAATCGCGAACAGAAGATGAGCCAGGCCGAAACGGTGTTCCTCGAAAGCTTCCAGCACATGCTCAGCATCCGTGAGCCTGTGCTGTGAAGCCTTGATGAATCAGACGTGAGGATCGCCCGGCGCTTTGCTCGGCGCGGCGTACTGCGGCTTCAGGTGCCCGTCCTGATCGAGTAGCCAGGCGTCCATGATCTCCCGTACGACCGGCCCGGCGACGCGGCCACCCGCCTCGCCGTTTTCGATCATCACCGAAATCACTATCTTCGGGTGCTCGGCCGGGGCGAAACCGACGAACAAGGCATTGTCACGATTACGCTCGCGGGTTTTCTCGCGGTTGTAACGTTCACCCTGCTTGATCGCCACTACTTGCGCGGTACCACTCTTGCCGGCAATACGGTACTGCGCCCCTGCCGCTGCGGCCCGGGCAATCCCGCGGGCATCGTGCATCACCATCTGCATGCCATGGTTGACCTGCTCCCAGTCGCGAGGATCCTTGAGCAGAATGTTCGGCATCGGATGCTCATCCATCGGGGCGACGCCGTCCACGGTTTTGGCCAGGTGCGGGCGATTCCACACGCCCTTGTTGGCAATCAGCGCCGTGGCCTGGGCCAATTGCAGCGGCGTGACCTGCATGTAGCCCTGGCCGATGCCAAGAATCACCGTCTCGCCCGGAAACCAGGCCTGACGGCGAGTGGAGCGTTTCCAGGCCTGGGATGGCATCAGGCCGGGGGCTTCTTCATTCATGTCCAGGGAGACTTTCTCACCCAGTCCGAACATCGCCATGTAGTCGTGCAGGCGATCGATACCGAGCTTGTGTGCCAGATCATAGAAGTAGGTGTCATTGGAACGCATGATCGCCGCATCCATATCCACCCAACCATCGCCGCTGTGGTTCCAGTTGCGGTACTTGTGATCGAAATCCGGAAGTTGGTAATAGCCGGGGTCGAACACACGGGTCTGTGGCGTGACGACACCCGCATCGAGGCCGGCGATTGCCACTTCCGGCTTGATGGTCGAACCCGGCGCGTACAGGCCGCGCAGCACACGGTTAAACAGCGGTCGGTCGATGGAATCGCGCAGCGTGGAGTATTCCTTGGAACTGATGCCGGTAACGAACAGATTCGGATCGAAACTCGGATTGCTGACCATGGCCAACACTTCACCGGTTGACGGATCGAGCGCGACCACCGAGCCACGCCGATCACCCAGGGCTTGCTCGGCGGCCTCCTGAAGCTTGACGTCGAGGCTCAGGACAATGTTTTCGCCTGGCACCGGGTCAGTGTGCTTGAGCACCCGCAGCACGCGGCCCTGAGCATTGGTTTCGACCTCTTCATAACCGACATGGCCGTGCAGTTGCGCCTCGTAGAACTTTTCGATCCCGGTCTTGCCGATGGATTGGGTGCCTCGGTACTCGACTGTATCCAGAGCCTTTGACTCTTTCTCGTTGATACGTCCGACGTAGCCGACCGAATGAGCGAAATGCGCGCCCAACGGATAGTGCCGAACGAATTGCGGCTCGACATCGAGGCCCGGTAAGCGGAACTCGTTGACGGCGAGTACGGCAATCTGTTCTTCGCTCAACTCATAGAACAATGTCACGGGTACGAAGGGGTGGCGTGCCTGCTTCATCGCCTTGTCGAACTGCGAGCGGTCTTCCGCGGGCAAGTGCAGGAGATTGAGCACTTCGTCCAGTTCGGTTTTCACATCGGTGGCGAGTTCGCGGGTGATGGTCAGGTTGAAGCTGGGGCGGTTGTCCGCAAGGAGTACGCCGTTACGGTCATAGATCAATCCGCGGGTAGGCGTAATCGGCAGGACGTGGACGCGGTTATTTTCGGAGATGGTCGAGTGATAGTCGAACTCGACTACCTGCAGGACATACAGGCGTACCACCAGAGCACAGGTAATGGCGGCAACGAACGCGGCGCAGGCCATGAGTCTCTTGTTGACCAGGCGTGTCTCTTTTTCGTGGTCCTTGATCGGTATCGGTTCAGGCACTTGTACAGCAACTCTTTGAAAAGAATGCCGATCCGTGGGCGCAAACTCAGTCCATTAAAAAATGAGCTGCACCTTACCAAAAGCGCGGAGTCAGGTTTGTGTGATTTTTTTCACAATTGACTTTAAGGGGAGCGGCCATTTTTTCGAGCGCAAAAACAAAAACCCTACCTGCATACGCAGATAGGGGTTTCGGAATTTAATCTTGACGATGACCTACTCTCACATGGGGAAACCCCACACTACCATCGGCGATGCATCGTTTCACTGCTGAGTTCGGGATGGGATCAGGTGGTTCCAACGCTCTATGGTCGTCAAGAAAT
>NZ_MUJK01000014.1 GCF_002906155.1 Pseudomonas laurylsulfativorans | reverse complement strand
GGGCTCATCGGAGATCATTGCCATGAACAACGTAGCTATTGCCGCCATCGACCTCGGAAAACATTCCTTTCATCTTCATGCTCAAGATGATCGCGGCCACGAGGTTCACCGCAGAAAGTTTACGCGCGCAGCACTCACCCAATATCTGGCGAAACTGGAACCCTGCACCGTCGTGATGGAAGCCTGTGGCGGCGCCCATTTCATGGCGCAGGAAGTCGCCAAGCTGGGGCATACGCCCAAGCTTATTGCGCCACATCTGGTACGCCCTTACGTGAAGAGCAACAAAAACGACTTCGCTGATGCCGAAGCGATCTGCGAGGCGGCGACCCGGCCCACAATGCGCTTCGTGCACCCCAAAACCCAGGCTCAGCAGGCGCTGGCGATGCTCAACTCGGTTCGTGAGTCGTTCATCAAAGACCGTACCGCCACCGTCAATCGGATTCACGCAGCCCTGCTGGAGGTGGGTATCAGCCTGGCTCCCGGCTTCAAATCCATCAAAGAGCTTCCAGCATTGCTTGAGATGAGTTCATTTTCCGGCTCCATCAAAAAAATTCTGATGGGGTTGCATGAGCACTTCAACTATCTGGATGGGAAGGTCAAAGCGCTGGACAAGGAGGTGGAATGCCAAGCAGCTGAAGATGATCTGGCGGCTCGTTTGATGACCATGCCGTGTGTCGGCCCGATCACCTCCAGCGCCTTGGCTGCCGAGTTGGGCGATGGCAAACAGTTCAAATGCGGCCGAGGCTATGCGGCGTCGATCGGGCTGGTACCCAAACAGCACGGTACGGGCGACAAAACCGTGTTGCTCGGCATCAGTAAACGCGGCGATCGAAATCAGAGGCGCCTGCTCATCCAGTGCGCCCGTGTGTACTTGATACAACTGGAACGACAGAAAGGCGCCTTGGCGGACTGGGTCCGCCAACTATTAGCTTCCCGCCATCACTCCAATCTCGTGGTCTGCGCACTGGCCAACAAGCTGGCAAGAATCGCCTGGGCGATAGCCGCACACCACACTGAATTCGATGCGGGGCCAGCCGCGATGAACGCCTGACCCCGCTGTCACCCGAGCACCACCCACCTGGTTTTGCGATGCTGGATAACTGATGACGTGAACGGCCAACCGGCCTGACGACAACCCTGGGCTCCTACACGGCTGTAAGGCCGTTCAACTAATTAGGGTCGTTGGGCATCGATTCTCATCGAGGCGCGGGGCGACACCCCCACTCAGACGCCGGATAGATGAAAGCAAGCCAAACACGCATCAAATACAGTATTGCAGAAAAGGGGGTAACCATAGATGTAGGAGCGAGCCTGCTCGCGATGGAGTGTCCGTCGACACCACTGATGCTGACACACCTTCGCGAGCAGGCTCGCTCCTACAGGGGATCTGCGGCGGGTTCAGAGCTTGAGCACCATCTCATGCCACGCCATGCCGCCATGGTCGGACGCCGACGGTTTGACGTAGGCAAAACCGAACCCGGCATACAACGGAATATGCCGCTCCTTGCACATCAAATTGATGCTGACCTTGCCCATCGCACGCATGCGTTCGATGAACTCACCCATCAGGCGCTTGGCCAGGCCCTGCCCCTGATAATCCGGGTGCACCACCACCGACATGATCACCACGTGTGGCCCGGCCGGGTCGTGGCCGATCAACTCCTTGAACGCCTCGTCCGACATTTCCACCTGGAACGCCGCACCGGAATTGATGAAACCGGCGACTGCCCCATCCACTTCAGCGACGATAAAACCCTCGGGCCAGGTGGCGATGCGGGTGGCGATCTTCTCGCGGGTCGCGGCTTCGTCACCTTCATAGGCAAGGGTTTCGATAGCAAAGCAGCGGTCCAGATCGGCGGGGGTGACGTTGCGGATGACGGTGTTCATGGCAGCTCGGATTCAGCGGGAAATTAGCCGGGAATCATAAATCAGCTGCCCTGGGACATCGAGAGACGAATCGGCTGATCCGCCTCTCGACACACATCTCACGCCTTGATCGGAATCCAGATCTCCAGCTTGCCGGTGTTGAGCTTGGGGTTGAAGTCTTCGCTGTAGCGTTCCAGTTCCGGCGCATCCAACACCTCATGCCCCGACTGCGGCTGCCAGGTGCCGAAGATGTACTGAAACAGTTGTGGCAAGGTATCCAGCGGCCCTTTGTGCTCGAACACCGCATACAGCTGAGGCTGAACCTCTACCCAACGGTATTGTTCCGGCAAGTCGTCGAGTTTGCTGATCTCGACGCCAGCGATGTAATCGAAGCCACCCTTGCCGTCGAAATTGCAGCAGACGCCGTAGGTGACTTCGCCTTTTTGGCCCGGAATGTTGCCAATGTGGGGTTCGAGTTTTTCCCAGAGCGCGGGAATGCCCTGGGTGGTTTGCTGGGTGAATTGTCCGCCCAGCCCTGCAATCAGCAGGAAATGCCCGTGCTCGAAGCGCGGTTGCGTCAGTTCGACGCGTGGTTGCTCATCCATGACTCGACTCCTAACGCATAAAAAATGGGTTCGGCTGGGAGTATAGAAGCCAAACCCGATTCGCCCAGTTACAGCGCGTGCAACTGCTCGACGGCCGCGGCACCGACGAACTCGTTATAACCCGATAGGATCACGTAGACCGCGAAATAGCAGAAGATCGCCGCCGATGCCATATAGGAATAACGCAACAGCTTGTCGCCCAGCAACTTGCCGCCGTGGCTTGCGGCGAAGCACAGCCCGGCCGACCACAGCAAACCGGCACAGAGGAAACCGCCGAGGAACAGCGCCGAACTGAGCGGGCCACCGCCACCGGAACGGGCGATCAGAGTGCCGCCCACTGCCGCGAACCAGAGAATCGCACTGGGCGAAGACATGGCCAGAAAAATTCCGCGCAAGAACTCCTTGCGGTGGGAGTGGTTACCGACCTCTGCCGTTTCGGCCAGCAGCGCTTCGTGGTGGATCGCCGAATAAACCATCTTCGCCGCGAAGTACACCAGCAGCGCCGAGCCACCGATCCACAACACCCAACGCACGGTTTCGTATTGCAGCAACACGGTCATGCCGGCCAGCGCCAGTACCGCGTAGATCAGGTCGCCGACGCAGGTGCCCAAGCCCAGCGCAAAGCCTTGAAAGTAGCCACGCTGCATCGCCAGGGTGATCATCGCGATGTTGGCCACGCCAATGTCCAGGCACAGCGAAAGGCTCAGCAGGAAGCCACTGGTAAATTCCATCGACCCAATTCCTTCGGAAAAATTTGTTTACATAGAGGCTGGACAGTCTGCCACAGCTGCCCGTACATTCCGCCACAGGTCACCGCAGTGACCAGCGTCGCTCGGACGGTTCCGGGCGCTTACGTTATCCGAGGCAACAATGGCCGAACAAGGTTCACCGCGCCGCTTTGCGCGCATAGATCGACTCCCCCCTTACGTTTTCAACATCACTGCCGAGCTGAAGATGGCCGCCCGTCGTCGTGGCGAAGACATCATCGACTTGAGCATGGGCAACCCCGACGGCGCCACGCCGCCGCACATCGTCGAAAAACTCGTCACCGTCGCCCAGCGCGAAGACACCCACGGTTACTCCACCTCCAAGGGTATTCCGCGCCTGCGCCGGGCGATTTCCAACTGGTACAAGGAACGCTACGAGGTCGACATCGACCCGGAAAGCGAAGCCATCGTCACCATCGGTTCCAAGGAAGGCCTGGCGCACCTGATGCTGGCGACCCTGGACCAGGGCGACACCGTACTGGTGCCGAACCCGAGCTACCCGATTCACATCTACGGTGCCGTGATTGCCGGCGCCCAGGTGCGATCAGTGCCGCTGGTGCCGGGCGTGGACTTCTTCGCTGAACTGGAGCGGGCCATTCGCGGCTCGATCCCCAAGCCGAAGATGATGATCCTCGGCTTCCCGTCCAACCCCACCGCGCAGTGCGTGGAGCTGGATTTCTTCGAGCGTGTCATCGCCCTCGCCAAGCAGTACGACGTACTGGTGGTGCACGACCTGGCCTACGCCGACATCGTCTACGACGGCTGGAAGGCCCCGTCGATCATGCAAGTGCCGGGGGCCAAGGACATTGCGGTGGAGTTTTTCACCCTGTCCAAGAGCTACAACATGGCCGGCTGGCGCATCGGCTTCATGGTCGGCAACCCGGAACTGGTCAACGCCCTGGCGCGGATCAAGAGTTACCACGACTACGGCACCTTCACCCCGCTGCAAGTGGCGGCGATCGCGGCGCTGGAAGGCGATCAACAATGCGTGCGCGACATCGCCGAGCAGTATCGGCAGCGACGCAATGTGCTGGTCAAGGGTCTGCATGAACTGGGCTGGATGGTGGAAAACCCGAAAGCGTCGATGTACGTCTGGGCCAAGATTCCCGAGGCTTATGCGCACTTGGGTTCGCTGGAGTTCGCCAAGAAACTGCTGGCCGAGGCCAAGGTGTGTGTCTCGCCGGGCGTCGGCTTTGGCGAGTACGGCGATGATCACGTTCGATTCGCACTGATCGAAAACCAGGACCGGATTCGCCAGGCCGTGCGCGGGATTCGCGGGATGTTCCGGGCGGATGGACAAGTCACCAAATCCAACACCTGACACAAAACCTGTAGGAGCCGGCTTGCTGGCGATCGCATCGACTCGGTCAGACGTTAAACCGAGTCGCCTGCATCGCCAGCAAGCCGGCTCCTACAGAGGTTTGCATCAGGCACAAAAAAACCGCATCGCTGCGGTTTTTTTGTGCCTGTCGAATCGTTTAAACGAACAGCGACAACAACAGGATAAAGCCCAGGCCCACCACCGACAGGATGGTTTCCATCGCGGTCCAGGTCTTGAAGGTTTCGGCCACGGTCATGTTGAAGTATTGCTTGACCAGCCAGAAACCTGCGTCGTTGACGTGAGACAGGATCAGGGAACCTGCACCGGTGGCCAGCACCAGCAGTTCACGGTTAACCCCCGGAATCATCCCCACCACCGGCACCACGATGCCGGCACCGGTAATGGTCGCCACGGTCGCCGAGCCAGTCGCGATACGAATCACCGCGGCCACCAGCCAGGCCAGCAGGATCGGCGAGATCTGTGCGTTCACCGCCATATGGCCGATCACGTCACCCACCCCGCTGGTTACCAGCATCTGCTTGAAGCCACCACCGGCACCGATGATCAGAATGATCGCGGCAGTCGGCGCCAGGCTCGCATCCAGCCACTTCATCATTTGGCTGGAGCCGATGCCCTGCTTGTAGCCGAAGGTATACAGCGACAGCAGCAATGCCAGCAGCAACGCAGAAATCGGGTGACCGATCAGGTCCATGAAGGCGCGGAAGATGTTGCCATCGGGCAGCACTACGTCAGCAAAAGTCTTGAGCAGCATCAGGAACACCGGCAGCAGCACGGTTACCAGAGTGATGCCGAAGCTCGGCAATTCGGCCGAATCGGTTTCGCGCGCCAGTTGATCCACCAGTTCCTGGTTCGGATGACCGGGAATGTGCTTGGCAATGAACGTACCGAAGATCGGGCCAGCGATGATGGCGGTTGGCAGCGCAACGATCAGGCCGTACAGAATGGTCTTGCCGATGTCGGCACCGAACACGCCGATGGCCAGCAGCGGGCCCGGGTGCGGCGGCACCAGGCCGTGCACGGCGGACAGACCGGCCAGTAACGGGATACCGATCTTGATGATCGACACGCCCGTGCGGCGGGCAACGATGAACACCAGCGGGATCAGCAGCACGAAGCCAATTTCGAAGAACAGCGGAATACCGACCAGGAACGCCGCGAACATCATCGCCCACTGCACCTTGTCCTTGCCGAAGGCGCGGATCAACGTCTGCGCAATCTGATCCGCCCCCCCCGACTCGGCCATCATTTTGCCGAGCATGGTGCCCAGCGCGAGGATGATGCCGACAAAGCCGAGCACGCCACCGAAGCCGTCCTGGAACGCCTTGATGATGGTGCCGATCGGCATGCCGGAGGTCAGCCCGAGGAAGGCTGCGGCGATGATCAGGGCAAGGAAGGGGTGCAACTTGAACTTGGTGATCAGAACGATAAGCCCGATCACCGTGACCACTGCATCGAGCAGCAGGAACGTCTCGTGGGACATGCCAAACATTAGGGGTGTCTCCTGGTTGTTGTTGTTATTAAAGCGGGTTAATCAGAAGTCGTAAGGACAGCGCTGTCTTTGCAAACACAGTCATACCGCCTGCTTCAGGCCGTTCGACTGCCACCAGACATGAGCCTGCGCAGCCAGTTGCTCGACACTATGGGTCGAAGCATCAAGCGCCAGGGTCAACGGCTCGCCGACGGGGGATTCAAGGGTGGCGAACTGGCTGTCGATCAGGGTCGACGGCATGAAATGGCCCGGCCGATGGGAGACGCGGTCGGCGGCCACTTCAGGGGTCAGTTCAAGGAACACGAAGCCCAGGCCCGGCAAGGCACTGCGCAGACGTTCGCGATAGATGTGTTTGAGCGCCGAGCAGGTCAGCACCGGGCGCTGGCCCATAGCGTCGATACGGCGCAGTTCATCGCACAGGCTGTCGAGCCAGCCGGCGCGGTCTTCATCGTTCAGGGGGATTCCCGCGCTCATCTTTTCGATATTGGCGGCAGGGTGGAAAGAGTCGCCTTCAATGGCCGTGGCGCCGCTCAGTTGGCACAGGGCCTCGCTGACGCACGTCTTGCCGCAACCGGCAACGCCCATGATGACCAGGGCGGTGATGGGATGATTCATGTAACACCTCAGCGCGCAGACAGCGCTACCTTTGCCAGTTATGACACTAGACCAAAAGCAGAAGTTGCCGACGCCTTTCTTGTCATTTTGTGGGTTGCAGCAGGTTAGGTCCCAACACCAAAAAGCGAGGATCAGGCGAACCCTCGCTCACGCATTTGCAGCTGCATCGAGACAGCGCTACCTTAGTGCCTTGAATTTTGTTTGGCAAGCCGTCGATGAATCCAACTAAAAACGATAAAAATACCCGCACCACTGGCCGCCCTACCCTGAACGAAGTAGCCCGACTGGCCGGCGTCAGCCCGATTACCGCTTCGCGCGCTTTGCGTGGCGTCAGCACCGTGGCCACCGAACTGGTGGAAAAAGTGCAGAAAGCAGCGCTCGAACTCAACTACGTGGTCAACCCTGCCGCCCGTGCCCTGGCCTCGGCCCAGAGCCATTCCGTCGTGGTGCTGGTGCCGTCGCTGTCCAACCTGCTGTTCATCGACACACTGGAAGCCATTCATCAGGTTTTGCGGCCCAAGGGCTTCGAAGTGCTGATCGGCAACTTCCACTACTCGCGCGATGAAGAAGAAAACCTGCTGCGCAATTACATGGCCTATCAGCCGCGCGGCCTGTTGCTGACGGGTTTCGACCGCACCGAAAGTTCGCGGCGGATGATCGAAGCCAGCAATATTCCTTGCGTGTACATGATGGAACTGGACAGCGCCGCCGGGCTCAATTGCGTGGGTTTCTCGCAATTGGCCGCCGGTGAAACGGCAGCCGAACACTTGCTGTCTCGCGGTCGCAAACGCCTGGCCTACATCGGCGCACAACTGGACCAGCGCACTTTGCTGCGCGGCGAAGGTTTCCGCAAAGCCCTGCAAAAGGCCGGTTTGTATGACCCGGCGCTGGAAGTGCTGACGCCCCGCCCGTCTTCGGTCGGCCTGGGCGGCGAATTGTTCTTGCAGATGATCGCCAGCCACCCGGATGTCGATGCGATCTTCTTCGGCAACGACGACCTGGCCCAGGGCGCGCTGCTCGAAGCGATGCGACATGGAATCAAGATCCCCGAACAAGTGGCGATCCTCGGCTTCAACGACCTGCCCATGTCCGAACACATGGTCCCGCGCCTGAGCAGCATCAACACCCCGCGCGAAGCCATCGGCCGCCGCGCGGCGGAGCAGATGCTGACGCTGATGGCCGGCAATACCGTGGCCAGGCCGGTGCAGGACATGGGGTTTGAGTTGAAGGTGCGCGAGAGTACTTAAAGCTATCTGCGAGGGCACGCTTCAAAAGTTTACCGTGCCCGCCATTTTCATGATCAGTCCTGGTACGAACTGGCAGGAGTGAGGACTGTCATCTATCTACAGAAGCCACAGTCCTTGCTGCATGATGAGATTTGGTGGACAAATTTGGCCCTTAAGTGATCGTTCAAGTGATGACTAGTAATCACTCTTCGCGTTTAAAAAACTCGTAACAACATCCCACTTCCTACAGGCATTTCCTTGTTTCTTATTGCGTCTGGTAATGCAATCGAAAGCCATTAAGCTTCGGCTAACAAGAGACCCAAACAACATTACCTATACCGAAAGTTGCCGCTGCATGAGCAAAAAGCACTGACTTGGAGGACCGCTGTCTCGCCGACAAAAACGATGGGACTGCGCAGCTTGGATGAGAGCTGCCTCCACCGCAGTCCCAGAAACCGCGAACACCTTACAAACCCAATACATCGCCAGCGGACGTTGTAATGGCATCATTTTGCCCGAAAAAAGGGGAACGCCGATGTTATACAAAGGTGAATGGAATCGTGAAGAAGTTGATTACCAAGCCTTGGTCAACCAATGGCATGTGGTCGCACTCAGCGAAGACCTGGATGCTAGCAAGCCCAAGGCGGTCCGGTTGCTGGGGGAAGACTTGGTGCTGTGGCGCGACGACTCGGGAGGCGTGCACGCCTGGAAAGATTACTGCGGCCACCGCGGGGCAAGATTATCTCTTGGCTGCGTCAAGCAAGGGCAAATCGAATGCCCCTACCACGGCTGGCGCTATGACCGTCATGGTGACTGCAAACTAGTCCCTGCACACCCTGGCCGGGCGGGACCTTCATCCGAGCGGTTAATCTTTCGTCACTTCGCGCAAGAACGATTCGGCTTTATCTGGGCAAGTCTGGAGCAGCCCGATCGCCCCCTGCCCGATTTCGCTCAGTGGGAAGACAGCAACTACCGGAAAATTTTTGCTGGCCCTTACCACTACAAGGCAAATGCCTTGCGAGCGCTAGAAAACTTCATCGATGCGTCGCACTTTCCATTTGTCCACGCCAACCTCAATGGGCTACCCGACGCCCCTGAGCCGCTAAAACAATACACGGTCAGTCTCGATGAACGAGGCTTACACTCCAGTGAAATAAGCGTTTTCCAGCCCTATGGCGACCATCGGGCAATCCCCGTGACCGCGCGCTATAAGTACTCGGTCTTCAACCCGACGACGGCCTATTTCAAGAAAAAGACTGGCGAAATCGAACGGTTCTGCACCTTCTTCAATGCCACTCCCGTCGATGAAGCCGAATGCATTATCTGGCTGATCGTGGCCATCAATTTCGGCCCTGAGCTGAGCTTGGAACAGATCCTCTCGCGCCAAAACATTGTGTTTGAACAGGATCGACACATTGTCGAAGCGCAGCGTCCTGCCCGTTTGCCTCTGGATCCCAAAGCCGAGATGCACGTGAACAGCGACCGCATGGGACTCGAATACCGGCGCTGGCTGAAAAACCTGGGGGAAGCTTCCAGACATCGCAGCTTCACGCAATTGATCCGAACAGTCTCGCAGTGACAAGGAAGCCAAAACATGAGCATTGACACTATCGAATACTTCAGCAGCCGCGAGTCCAACGCCCGTACGTATGCACGCAATATTCAACGAATTTTCACTCACGGGGCGCTGGCCCAGGTGCAGGACAGCGATGGTCGAAATTATATCGACTGCCTGGCGTGCGCTGGAGCCCTGCCTCTGGGTCATAACCACCCTTTCGTGCAGGAGCGTGTAATCGAATTCTTGCAGTCGGGACAGCTACAACAAGCACTGGACCTTGCGACGCCGGCCAAATATCACTTCATGAATGAGCTGTTTGCGGCCCTGCCCGCAGACTTTGCCTCACAGGCCAAGCTCCAGTTCTGCGGTCCGACTGGAGCGGATGCGGTTGAAGCTGCCCTCAAACTATTCAAAACCGCAACTGGGCGCCGTCCTGTGCTGGTGTTTCAGGGCGCCTACCATGGGATGAGCCATGGCACTTTAGGGATGATGGGCAATCTGGGCCCCAAACAAGCAATCAGTGGCGTGCCTGCAGAAATTCAATTCTTGCCCTATCCCTACACCTATCGCAGCCCCTTTGGCGCCCAGGTCGACGCCCTTGAAACCGAACGCCTGAGCCTGGCGTTTCTCGAAAGCGTGCTTGGTGATCCCGAAAGCGGCGTGTGCAAGCCGGCAATGGTCTTGCTTGAAGCCATTCAGGGCGAAGGGGGTTGTATCCCCGCCAGCGCCAATTGGTTGCGTCAGGTCAGAGAAATCACCCAGCGTCATCAAGTGCCATTGGTGATTGACGAGATCCAGACCGGTATTGGCCGCAGTGGCGACATGTTCGCCTTCGAGCATGCGGGTATCATCCCCGATGCCATCTTGCTGTCCAAAGCCATCGGGGGCGGGTATCCGCTTTCACTGCTCGTCTATCTGGAGAAGTATGACCAATGGAAGCCCGGCGCCCATGCCGGCACGTTCCGAGGCAACCAGATCGCACTGGTCAGTGGCGCGGCAACCCTGGAATTTATCCGGCGCGAGCACGTGCTGGAGCATGTCCGTGAAGTAGGCGAATTGCTGCGTCAAGGGCTACTGGAATTGGAAGACAGCTTCCCCTGCATTGGCGACGTTCGTGGGCGGGGGCTGATGCTGGGTATGGAATTGATCGAGCCAAACGCAACCCCGGATGCACTGGGCCATCCACCGGCAGCGGGCGCCTTGGCCAGCGCGGTTAAAAAAGCCTGTCTGGATGAAGGCCTGATCATCGAAAGCGGTGGTCGGCAGGGTGCCGTGCTGCGCTTCCTGGCGCCACTGGTGATTACCCGTGACGAGGTGCGTGAGATTGTCGAGCGCCTCAGCCGGGTACTGGCTCGACATACGCCCGCCAAAACCAAGGGACATACACGCAAGGTTGCCGTGGGAGTACAGGCATGAGCACCTCCACGCAAATACTGGACGTGTTGGGCATCGGCTTCGGCCCTGCGAACATTGCGTTAGCTATCGCACTTGAGGAGTTAGCGCCCGCGTTGACGGTGCGCTTTGTGGAAAGACGATCCGAACCGCTATGGCAGCCCAACATGCTGTTGCCAGGCTCGGACATCCAGAATCATCCCCTGCGTGATCTGGTAACGCCGCGCAACCCGCGCAGCCGTTACACCTTTACCAACTTTCTGTTCGAAAACCAGCGTCTCTACGAGCACCTGAACTTGCCGCTGCATTACCCTTTGCGGCTTGAGTACGCGCAATACGTGACCTGGGTGGCGGAGTTCTTCAAGGAGCAAGTCGATTACAGCTGTAAAGCCGTATCGGTCGAGGAGGTGGAAGCGGGATCTGAGGCCGGCATCGATCACTACCGGGTCCGCTCAGCCAATGGCCAAGTATATCGCGCTCGCAGTCTGGTACTGGCACCGGGCAGAACACCACATATCCCGGCGCCCTTCACCGGACTTGTCGATGCTCGGATACAACATCTGAATCATTATCTGCCGGCTCTGCAAGAAACCATCGAACGCACCGCCGGGCAATGTCGTGTGGCTGTGATCGGAGGCAGCCAAAGCGCTGTCGAGATATTGCTGCATGTCAGTGAGCAGGCGGCCGTGAAGGAAGTCGTGGGTTACACCCGAAACTTCGGTTACCGACAGAAAGACACGAGTCCTTTTTCGGATGAAGTCTATTTCCCCGAATTCGTCGATGCTTTTCACCGTGCAAGCCCCGAGCATAAAACCCGGTTACGTCAGGAGCTGCTCTACACCAACTATTCAGCTTCTGACATCGATGTACTCAATCAGCTCTATATCAAGCGGTACGAGCAGAGCTTGCGCGGCGAGCACTGGCTGGAGATCAAAACATGCCATGAAATAACCGCCTGCATACCCGGAACAGAAGGTATCGAGTTGCAGAGCCGGCATTTTCTGGAAGGAAAAACCTTTCGAAAAACCTTCGACTTGGTGATTCTGGCCACAGGGTTTCTCGATTTGGGTACCGGCGAGCGCGAAGAACCCTACCCTCCACTACTCGCCCCTCTGGCAACACGTCACGGCGCTATGCAAACCGCCCGCGATTATCGGATCAATCTGGACGGGTCTTTGCCGACCTACCTCAACGGACTTTGCGAGTCCTCCCATGGGATGGGCGATGCAGGTTCCTTCAGCTTGCTCGCCCTGCGCTCGAAAACCATTGTCGAGTCGCTCAACACCCATTTGTCGAAACGGGTTGAGTATCAGCGTTATGCCTGAGAAAAATCTTTCCCGGTTATTGATCGCCCCATCGGTCTGGCAAGCCGGGTGGCCGTGTAAAACCGTGCATTCGGCACTGCTTCCGTTCGACAGCGATGTAGTGGTGATCGGTGCTGGAATCGGCGGACTGGCTGCTGCCTTGCAGGCTCTGGACGCCGGGTGTTCGGTGACCGTACTCGAGGCGAGCCAGATAGGCGCAGGGGCAAGCGGGCGCAATTCTGGCTTCGTTGTACCAGTGCCTTCCCGGCACACGCCGCAGTCATTACGCCAGTGTCTTGGGGATGGTGCTGGCCATTTCGCTCGTGCGCTTCAGCACGCCGGCAGCGATGTCCTTTCCTGGTCTGGTGCGACGTCGCACCAGACTGGTTGGATGCAGCCATGGGCAAACCACTGCACACCGCAATTGCAGGCCATCGCCCAAGGCTGGCAAAACCTGGGCATTAGAGTGGAAATGTCCAACCGTAAACGCATGGAGAGCGATCTGGGGACTGCGCATTATAGCGCCGGCTTGTACTACCCAGAGGGTGGAGCGGTAGACCCTTTCGCACTGGTGCAGACCATGGCGAACGACGTTGCCAGCCGTGGAGGACGAATTGTCGAAGACTGCCCAGCCTTGCAGATCAATCCGCACGCCTCTCATCTGGGCATCATCACTCCATTGGGAGAGCTCAAGGGAAATCGCGTTCTGGTCGCCGGAAACGCCTATGGTGTCGAGGCAAGCCGTATGACTCGACGGGCGGTGAGCCCAATGGCCCTGATCCTCGCGACATTTGACATGACCGAGGTTGGACCGGACGTCGGTGTAATGCCTTTTTCGGACAACCGAAAAGACATGTGGTTTTTTCGCAAGCTCGAGCGATCCCGGGTACTGACTGGGTGTTTTGCATTGCCGTTGGTGCAATCAGTCAATCAATGTAGCTCCTTGCTCAAGGAGCGCCTCCATACGATTTATGCAAAACCTCCAGGCGAATTGGAACACCTATGGGCAGGCTGGGTGGGGCTGACCCACGACGCGATGCCAGCGGTCGATAGCCCAGATGAGCGCATCATCAGCTGGAGCGGATGCAATGGCCGCGGCCTGGCACTATCGACTTTGATGGGCCGTACGCTGACGGACCGGCTGCTGGGTAAAGACGCCTTAAAGTTGCCTTTCTCCTCTTCTCGTTACTGGCACAAGGGCAACGTCCTCGGATGGCTGGCACAAACGCTTATTGCCGTGGACCGCTACACACAACGCCGCCGTGCATTCACTCTTTTTAACCGTCCAAGTCCATCGGGAGCCACCTCTTGAGTCAGTGTCCTTTCCATTACCGTGAACATCGTTGTACAGATCAGCATCTGATCAATCGTTTTATCGACACGTTTCCATTGGCGCTGATTACGTCCCAGACGGGCGGCAACTTTCACAGCAGCCATATCCCTTTATTGCGCAATCCGGATGGGACGCTGTTTGGCCATGTGGATCGACGCAACCCCCAGTTCAGGGAGGCGGCATCGTTGAAGTGCCACATCGCCTTTATCGGGCCATCGAGTTACATCCCGCCAGAAGCCTACCGCAATACGCAATTGCCTACCTGGAACTACCTGGCGGTCCATATACAGGCAGACATCGAAGTGATCGACAACGAAACCGAAAACCTCGACATTCTTATGCAAAGCGCACAACGGTTCGCACCCGACGGTTGCGAGTATCGTGTCGACACTCAAGACCCGAGAGTTATACGGAACCTGCCCCACATCCTCGGACTTTCCATACACCCAGAAACCGTCGAAGGCCGCTTCAAGTTGTCTCAAGACAAACCATCGCAAGACCAGGTATCCGCCCTGAACTGGCTGGTGGAACAACACAAAGTCGTCCATGAGCAACTTCTTGAGTTCTCCTCATTTCTTCACCTTTCATGAGTTTTCCTATGCCAATCGTACGAGTTGAAGATCCGGTCAATCGCCCCCAGGGCATCCGACGCGAGGTCATCGAGACAACTTATCGATGCCTGAAACGGGCCTTTGGGGTCAGCGATGAAGAACTACAAGCCCGTTACGAACACTATCGCGAGGAAGATTTTCGCGCTCCCGGTGATAAGCCGGAGTATTTACAGGTGAGTATCACTGTGTTCAAAGGCCGTACGCTGGCGACAAAACGCAAACTCTATATGGAGCTGAGCAACTCGCTTGCGGAGCTGTTGGCTATTGCACCCTCTTCGGTACTCATCCTGCTCGATGAGCACGATGCGGAAAACTGGGGAATGCAGGGCGGTGTCCCCGCTAGCGAGATCGACTTTGGTTATTCGGTTAACGTGTGATGCACTTCAAGCAAACGACAGGATCACGGTAACCAACCCAGAAAGACGAACCATCCGTAATTCATGGGAACCAATACAACAAACGTAATGAATGCAAGCGCAAGACTCAGTCGTAACGCTGCCATGAAGGGGATTCTTCCCATTTCAATAGCAAGAACAATCGGAGAGGCTTGGTAAGGTAGAATCGGCGTTGCAAATCCGATGACCTGAATCATCAGAACGCTAAGTAACGATAACCCGGATGCAGTGGCTAACGACTGTGCCAAGGGAGTAAATAGCGCTGGAACTCCGTTCGCTGTAACCACGAAGTTCAGCAGCGTTGAAAGACCTACGATTGAGGTGTAACTGAGAAACGGTGAGTCCGGATCCAACGGTGCAATGGCGAGAACTTCATTGCCTATTAACGTTCCGAGTCCGCTCTGCCCTACAAGTGCGGCGAGTCCAAGGATTGCTGCGACATAGACCGCGGTCCGATGATTTACCTCTTGACCAAACTCGTCGCTGGATACAAAGCCGATTCGGGGAAGGAGGCATAGGCAAGCTGCCACGAGACCGACCCATGCCGGGGAAATACCGTGCAAGGAGTCGGTAAGCCAGAGTCCCAGAGTGATCAAAAGAAGAATGCCCAGTCTCTTCTCCTCAGAACTCAAAGGGCGAGCTGGTTCCACCTCAATGCTTTTTTCCGCTTTATCTGGAAACAACCAGACGACACATGCACATAGTGCAAGTCCCTTCAGAATTCCAAGTACTGGCGCGTGCAGTATCAGATAGGGCAGATAGGATAACTGCAGTCCGTACGTGGTATCGATCGCCCCCGCCATGACAAGATTAGGAACATTCGCAGGCAGAATGGATGCCGAAAGCTGGAAGGTTCCAAAGCCGACAGCGAGTGAAAGACCTATACGCCCTGCACGGTTCTCCCCGAACCCCACTCGATCAGCAAGCGCCAGGACAATCGGCATCAGAAGTGCAATACGCCCCATGTTAGAAGGCATAACAAAAGCCAGCACGTAAGTGAGGCCGACAATGCCAGCGACCATTTGCGGATATGAGCCGGAAAGATGGACCGCGAGTACCCTCGCACATCGAGAGGCCAATCCAGTCTTTCGAATAGCGATTCCGATGACATAGCCACTGATAACGAGCCAGAATGCGGCGGAGGTAAACCCAGAGAAGATCAAGGGGGCGGGAGCGACATGGAGAATCATCGCGAACGCGAAGAACAAAAGTGCAGTCAAGTACTCTGGAAGTCTACGCGTTGCCCACAGCGCGATTGTCACAGCTACCAAACCGGCCACTGTAATGAGTTGCACATCCATGCTGCTTTCCTATGTTTCGCAGATTCGGTTTTTTTTCTTAACTCAACTCAGTTCCTGCAGTCCGACCGCATAGCAGGATTTACAACAAGTCCAAGGCAAGATACCGGCTGGTCTGAACGATTTTTTCGCGCTCCTCGAAACTCGTCAATTGCGCCGCCATAGCGCTGCTATCCCCTGAGCGCTTGATTTCAGCCAAAACGATTTGCATGGCGTATATCGCAGCACGCTGCATATCCGAAGGAATAATGACGAGCTGGTAGCCAAGGGAGGACAGCTCTTCAATGGGCATCAAGGGAGTCTTTGCGCCATAAAACATGTTCATCAGCTTTGGTCCTGGGATGCGTTGGGCAATCGTGCGAATTTGATCCAGTGTCTCCGGGGCTTCCACGAAAATCATATCTGCCCCTGCCTTCACATATTGTTCGGCCCGGGTTAACGCTGACTCAAAACCTTCTGTTGCAATTGCATCGGTACGGGCAATGATCATGCAGTCCTGATCAATCAGCGTATGGCGGGCAATCCGAATTTTCCGGCACATCTCACCTACGTCTATTAGCTTTTTGTCATCCAGATGACCGCAGCGTTTGGGAAACGATTGATCCTCAAGGTGAAAAGCGGCGACGCCAGCACGCTCTAGAGCTCGAACCGTGCGCTGAACATTGGCTGATCCCCCAAATCCAGTATCGGCATCTGCAATCACCGGCAGGTCACTGGCCTCGACAATTTTCTCGATCCGTTCCAATACTTCACTGAAGCTCAGTAGACCGATGTCTGGATATCCAGTAGCACGCGCAATCGCGCCACCGCTGGCATAGACCGCGTCAAAACCCGCCATGGCAACTAGTCGAGCGGAAATACCGTCATAGGCGCCGGGTGCTATCACGGAAGAGCCTAAGGATAGTTTTTCACGTAATTGTCGAGTTGGTTTCATATGAAGCGCTCCTGAATCTCGGACCGTCAGCGTTATGACCGACCACTGACGGTATCTTTGGTCCAGAAGAAGCATGGCGCCACAAAAACAAAATGTCTAATATTTAGAATATACAGAATTAGTATCTTTGGAGTCCTAATTGGAACTCAGGCATCTACGTTATTTCGTCGTTACGGCCCAAGCGGAGAACTTCACACGAGCCGCCGAACAACTTGGGATCGCCCAACCCCCGCTTGGGCAGCAAATACGTGATTTGGAGGATGAAATTGGCACCCCACTTTTCCACCGGATAGGACGCGGCGTCGTACTCAGTGATGCTGGCAGGGTATTCCTGGTATCGGCACAAGATATTCTTGCGCGTGCCGAAGACGCCCAAAAAAATGCGCGGCGCGCCGCACGAGGAGAGGTCGGTTCGTTGAACCTGGGATTCACCGAGTCCGCTTCGTTCAACGATACCGTCACCGGTTTGATCAGCCGTTACCAGCGACAGCACCCCAAGGTGGAGGTAAACCTTGAGGAGAACGATAGCGAATCGCTTATTGCCAGGCTCGGCCGTGGAGAAATTGACGCTGCGTTTGTCAGGCCTCCGTTTGCTATGGACGGCGACATTGACTTCATCACCTTATCCGAAGAGCCACTTATTGTTGTCCTGCCTGACGGCCACCCATTAACGTCACGCAAGCGTCTGTCGCTTGCTGATTTACGGCAGGAAAACTTCATCCTGTATTCGCGAAAATCCGGTTATGGGCTGAGTGCGGATATCGTGACCGCTTGCCGGCAATCTGGCTTCAATCCGACCATCCGTCAGCAGGCACCCCAACTATCATCCGCTGTGAATCTGGTATCTGCCGGGATGGGTATTGCAGTGGTACCCGCATCGATGCAGCGAATTCAACGCGCTGACCTGCAATACAGAGCACTTCGGCTTGAGTGGCCGAAGGCGATACTTGGATTGGCCACGCGAAAGACAAATCAGTCAACTGTAGTCAAAGACCTGATTAGTTCGACGAAAATCGCAACACCGTAGTTGATCCTCCAATACAGCCCCTATTGTGGCGAGGGAGCTTGCCCCCGTTCGGCGGCGCAGCCGTCGCAATGCGGATAGAACGCATCCATTCATATTGGGAGTGCTTCGCACTCGAGCGGGAGCAAACTCCCTCGCCACAGGTTCGACGATCAATCCTGCGGATCAAGGTTATCCAGCACCCGATTCACCGCCAGTTCCGCCAGCATGATGATCTGTGCAATCGCCAGTGCCGTGTTGCGCTGACTGCCTTCCAGAAAAGTCGCAAAGTCATTGGTCATCACACTCGCCGAGGCCAGTGATTCGCAGGCGTGCGCCAACAGCGTTTCGTTATTGATGCCGGGTGAGATGGAGAACATTGGGCTGGGATTGCGTGGGGGGTTGGGCGTGGGTTTGAACATGGTGATGCTCCTAGAGTGATGGAGCTGCCACGATTCGCTGCTAGACGAAAATAAGGTGGCAGCCGTGCGCGGGCTAGCAGACCAGGACTCTAGAACCCGGTAGACCCGAAGGTCTTCCCGCGCACAGCCGCCATAACATGAGCTAACAGATATAAAAAACACCTGCTCACGAGTGGTGGACGCTATGCGCCTAAAGTATCCAGGCTGCTAGACCCGATCGCTGAATTTGCAGCGACACGGAACGATAGAGTCCGGATACCAGGCGCACAAGTCGGCGGATTCTGGCGTAGTTGTAGGCAAGGGTGCAAGAAACTGTAACCTGCGAAACTCATCTGAAGCCGCTTTCCTAAGGCGCCTTCCTACATGCCACCACCTACAATTGCCTGTAAGCCATTCTCGCTGGAGAAGACCATGGAACATGTACTGAAAATTCTCGGCAAAGCCTCGTCCATCAACGTCAGAAAAGTCCTGTGGACCTGCGAGGAACTGGGCATAACCTACGAACGCGAGGACTGGGGCAGTGGCTTCGCGTCCACCCATAGCCCCGAGTTTCTCAGGCTCAACCCCAACGCCCTGGTGCCGGTGATCATCGATGAAGCGGGTGTGTTGTGGGAGTCCAATACCATCTGCCGCTACCTGGTGGGCAAACACCATCACCATCATGCCGAGCTACTGCCGACCGAACCAGCCGCCCGCGCCCGGGTGGAGCAGTGGATGGATTGGCAAGCCACCGAGCTCAATCCGTCCTGGAGATACCCGTTCATGGCACTGGTGCGCAAGGACCCGGAATTCCAGGACCCGCATAGCCTCGAGGTCGGTGTCCGCGGCTGGAACCAGAAGATGGGCATCCTCGAACATCAACTCGCAACCACCAAGGCGTATGTCGCCGGGCCACGGTTTACCCTGGCCGACGTTGTCATCGGCCTGTCCGTCAACCGCTGGCTGATGACCCCGATCGAGCGTCCGGACTACCCCGCCGTCGATGACTATTTCAAACGCCTGGCGCAACACCAGGGGTTCCTGAAGCATTGCTGCAACGGCTTGCCTTGAGGAGCCGAAAAATGCCGCGCTGTTTTTTGTAGGAGCGAGCTTGCTCGCGAAGGACCTGAGAACACCGCGTTCAACCAGCCTTCACGCGTTATCGTTGACGTCCATCGCGAGCAAGCTCACTCCTACAAGTTGCCCTGCTTAGTTCAATTGCAAGGTCGAGTTGAACTGACTGATCGCATCCACCACGTGGCGCGAGCCCTGCTGGATTTCCAGGATCACCTCCCCTGCCTCGTTCGCCAGCTCTACGCCGAGGCCGGTTCGGCTCAAACTTGATTGCATGCTAGACACCGCGCTCAGCGACAAGTCGTGGTTCTTGCGCACCACTTCGACAATCTCCAGCGTCGCCTGACTGGTGCGTGCCGCGAGGCTGCGCACTTCATCGGCCACTACCGCGAATCCGCGCCCGTGCTCGCCAGCGCGGGCCGCTTCGATCGCGGCGTTGAGCGCCAGCAGGTTGGTCTGATCGGCAATGCCGCGGATGGTCTGCACGATGGTGCCGATGATGTCGGACTGCTTGCTCACGGCATCGATGCTCAGCGCCGCTTCGTTCAGGTCTTTGGAAATGTCCTGGATGATCTGCACTGTCTGCTGCACCACCTCGGAACCTTTGCGTGCACAGACGTCGTTTTGCACCGAAGTGCTGTGGGCCGATTCAGCGGCGGTTTGCAGGGTGGTCATCTGGTGAGTGATGTCGCTGGCAAACTTGACCACTTTGTACAATCGGCCCTTGGCGTCGAACAACGGGTTATATGACGCTTCTAGAAATACCGTCTGTCCCTGTTTGTTTCTGCGCTCGAAACGATGGGAGTGATATTCGCCGCGGTTGAGCGACGCCCAGAAATTCCGGTAGTTCTGGGACTCGGCTTCGGCACGGTGGCAGAACAGGCTGTGATGCTGCCCCACCACTTCGTTGAGCGAGTACTGCATGGTTTTCAGGAAGTTTTCGTTGGCACTGATGACCTTGCCTTCGGGGGTGAATTCGATCACGGCCATGGAGCGGCCGATCGCGGCGAGCCGGGCTTCGTTTTCGTGCTCCTTGTTGACCCGGGCGGTGATGTCGGTGGCGACCTTGATCACGCTTTTTACTTGTCGGTCGGGACCCAGCACTGGCATGTAGCTGGCTTCAAGCCAGATCTCCCGGCCGCTTTTGTGCAAGCGCAAAAAGGTCCCGCTCAGCGGCTCGCCCCGCGCCAGGTCGCGCCACAATTTGGTGTAGTCATCGCTGCGGTAATACTGCTCTTCACAAAAGACCCGGTGATGCTTGCCGCGCACTTCTTCGGCGCTGTAACCCATGACACTGCAAAAGTTTTCGTTGGCATCGATGACGATGCCGTCCGGGGTGAATTCAATCATCGCCATTGAGCGACTGATTGCCGCCAACTTGGCGTTGGCCTCAGTCAGCGCACAGCTGAATCGTTCGATTTCCAGCAGGTCAGCCTTGTGATGTAGGTTGAACATTGTTGTATCACCTTCAGCGCGGTTTTTTGATTGATGAAAGTTGCAGGTCTTTCAAATCCACCACTACGTTCCTTGGAACAGGCACACGCATTCCTCCAAAAAGAAGGACTCGTCAGGTGATAAATGATGATCAATCGGAGGGTCCTTATAGCGACACGCTCATCAAGACATCCTTCTCTTGATAGCCCGCATGCGGGCCAGCCCTAACAGATTCAAAGCAAATTCCATTTAGCGCACAACTCCATTTCCGTTAAGTGTCGGTGCCTTTAATTGCGCACTCTTGCAGCACAACATCGACCGCCTCATCACGGTCGACATGGTTAGTTACAACTGATCATAGACAGCAACCTTGGGCTTGCAAGGCCACTAGTCGGCCAGCATTGAGGACAAAAACGGTTCAGCAATTGGTTGGGGGGTTACCGTTCGTCGAGCATGTCCCGCAGCGCCTGCACCGCCGCCGACGGTGGTTTGTTCGCCGCGACCACCAAGGCAAACTCGCGCTCGATCCGCGGCAACACCGGCACCACACGTAAACCCTGGCGATTACCCGGCAATGTCATTTCCGGCACCAGGCTCACGCCGATGTTTTCCCGCACCAGGGTGAACGCACTGCTCCATTCACGGACCTCGACGCGCACATCCTGCAGTTGCAGGCCCGCATCGGCAGCCAGGCTTCGTGCATTGGTCGAACAACCGCCCGTGGCCAATACAAAGGGTTGCGCCGCCAACTCGGCGAGAGACACGCCTTCTTCATGGGAGCGCCGCGCCAGCGGGTGGCCGCCGGGCAATACCGCCATCCACGCATCGCGTCCCAAAGGACTGGCCTTGCGCTCGGCGGATGGATTGAGCACCACGCCGACATCCACCAACCCTGCGCCGAGCAGGGTTTCCACTTCGTCATCGCTGACTTCCAGGGCGGCCACCTCGATGCCCGGATACAGCCGGTTGAACTGACGCAGCAACGGCGGCAGAAAGGTCGCCAGTACCATGGGAAAACTGGCCAGGCGAATCGTCCCGCGTTGAACACCTTTTGCGGCCTCGACGGTGCTACGAATAGCTTCCAGCGCACCGAGCATGGTCCGTGCCTGCTCGATGACCGGCAGGCCGATGGCTGTCGGCAACGTCTGGCGATTCTCCCGGCTGAACAACTGCACGCCCAGGGTTTCCTCGATCAAGGCCAGGGCCTGGCTGGCGCCGGACTGGGTCATGCCGACCCGTTCGGCGGCGCGGGTGATGTTGCCGGTGTCCGCCACGGCCACCACCATTCGCCAGTGCATCAGGTTCATCATGGCAGTAGCTTTCCTTATGGCAGATTTCTGAAAGATTAATTTTACCGAGAGTGCCGCGCACTATGACACTGGCGTAAACCCACAACCAGAGCCCGCCCCATGAAGCTGTATTACGCCCCCCAAGCCTGCTCGCTCGCACCGCATATCGTATTGCGCGAACTGGAACTGCCCTTCCAATTGATCCGCGTCGACAACATCACCAAAACCACCGCCGACGGCGACGACTTTCTCGCCATCAACCCCAAGGGTTACGTCGCTGCCTTGCAGCTGGAGAACGGCGAAGTACTGACCGAAGGCCCGGCGATCCTGCAATACCTGGCGGATCTGCAGCCGCAAGCGAAACTGGCCGCAGCCCAGGGGACATTCGAGCGGGTGCGGTTGCAAGAGTGCCTGAACTTCCTTTCGACGGAGATTCATGGCGGGCTCGGTTGGCTGTTCAACAGCCGACTCCCGGATGAAGTGAAAGCGTTGATCAAGGAGAAGCTGTTCAAGCGTTTTGCCGTGTTGAACCAGACGTTGGAGCGACAGGATTTTTTGATGGTGGGCGGGTTCAGTGTTGCTGATGCGTACTTGTTTACGGTGTTGCGTTGGGCGAGGTTGTTTGAGATTGATTTGAATGAGTGGCCGGCGTTGGCAGGGTTTCAAGCGAGGGTGGATCAGCGGCCGGCGGTGAAGGCGGCGTTGGCCGCCGAATTGGCGTAAGACTGGAGACTATTCGCGAGCAAGCCCGCTCCCACAGGGGATCGCTGTTGACCACGGGATGTGTGGGCGCAACAGATCCAATGTGGGAGCGGGCTTGCTCGCGAAGACGGCAGTTCAAGCACCACAGAAACGTCAGAAAGTACTACAAGCTTGCACTCACCTTGGTTGCCACCTCCCCTGGCACCCAGCCCTTCCACACCTGCGGTTGCTCACGCAAAAACGCTTCGGCGACTTCGCGGGGTTTCTGGCGCTTTTCGCTCATCTGGCCCAAGGTCTGGTTCAACAGATCAATCGGCAAATCAACCTTTTCAAAGAACGTCACCAGATCCGGGTATTGCGCCTTGAACGGTGCCGATACGCCTATGGCCAGGCTCGCCGGCATCGAGCGCGTGCCCTTGGGGTTCGGGTTGTTGGCGTCGGCCAGGGTTTTCCAGGCTTCGGCGTCGAACGGCGGTTCGTCGAGCTTCACCAGTTTGAAACGCCCCAGCAGCGGTGTTGGCGACCAGTAGTAGAACAGCACCGGTTTGCCACGGCGAATCGACGACGCCACCTCGGCATCCAGCGCGGCACCGGAGCCGGTGCGGAAGTTGACGTAGCTGGCGGTCAGGTCATAGGCCTTGAGTTTCTGACTGTTGACGATTTCCGAGGTCCAGCCGGTCGGGCTGTTGAGGAAGCGTCCGCGGCTCGGGTCTTCAGGGTCGCGGAACACGTCCTTGTACTTCGCCAGATCGGCAACGGATTTCAGCTCGGGGGCCAACGGTTTGATGCGGCGTTCGGGGTCACCCTTGATCACGTACTCCGGCACCCACCAGCCTTCGGTGGCGCCTTTGACCGTATCGCCAAGGCCGAACACTTTGCCCTCCGCCGCCGCCTTGACCCAGGCAGGGCTGCGTCCGGCCCACTCTTCACCGATGACCTGAATATCGTTTTTGGCCAGCGCCGCTTCCAGGCTGACGGTGCTGCCCGGCAGTGTGTCGGTCGGGTAGCCGTAACCTTTTTCAACGATCAGGCGCAGGATTTCGGTGATCAAACTGCCGCTTTCCCAAGTGATGTCGCCGAAGTGAATGGGTGCGGTTTTTTCCGTGGCCGATGCCGGGTGGGACAACAGGCTCAGGGCCAGCAGTGAACTGCCGAGCAGGGTTTTGATCGATCTCATGCGGACCTCTTGTTCTGGAGTGGACGGTTCAGGGCTTGATTGGCGCTGTGCCGGTCGCACAGGGCTTGGGAACGGGTCATGTAGTCGCTGACCGAACGCAGCGAGATGCCCAGCGAAGCGGCAATTTGCGGATAGGTGAGGCCGTCGATCCGCGACAGCAGGAAGGTCGAGCGGACTTTGCCGGGCAGGCGCTGAAGGCTGCGATCCACACGGGTCAGGGTCTGGGACAAATGAGCCAGCTGCTCCGGCGAATCGGCGTGGTCAGGCTCGGCCTGTTGCATTTGCTGAACGTACCGGCGCTCCAGATCCCCTCGACGCCAACGCTGATAAAGCAGGCGTTGGGCGATGGTGGTGAGCAAGGCACGGGGTTCGCGGATGGCCGTCAGGCCAGGGGCTTCGAGCAATTGCACAAAGGTTTCGCTGGCAATGTCTTCGACACCGGCGGCATCGTTCAGGGATTGACGCAGGCGTATGCAGAGCCAGTGGTAGTGAGCGCGGAACAGGCTGTCCACGTGTTTACGATGAAGAATATCGGTGCCGGACATAGGGGCTCCTGGGTTAGGGGTCGCTGAATGTCCGGTGGTCCGGTGAGGCGAATCCTAGCAAGGAGACTTATTCGTTAATAATATTTAAAACTTATTTTTATATTCCTATAAAGAATTAAAAATTGCTTGCCCCTGCCAGTCCGTCATCGCAAATGCCCATACCCCAATGCCTCAGCCTCACGCTGATAATCGAGCACAACCTGATAGTCGCTTTCGCTAGCCGGCAGCACCTCTGGCAAACCGAGGGTTTCGGCGACATCAGGCAACTCGCGCAGCGCTTGATTCATCGCCTGTAATAGCGCTTCAGCCTGCTGATCGCTGACGGTGGCTGACGTGATGTAGGGCAAGGTCGGGCTCAAAGCACTGCGAGTGATCACGCGCAAACCCGCCACTTCCTCTGCGGCGTGACGCGCCAGATAGGCAAAGGTCACGCTGTCGATGGCCGCCAGGTCAGCAAGGCCTTCGCGCAACCAGCGCAGGCTTTCGCGATGGCTACCGCTGACGCCGACCTCAGCAAAAAACTGCCCGTCGTGTTGCAACGGCGCCAACCGGTGGCGTAGCAAGTTCATGCCGCTGTTGGAGTCCTGGCCATTGATCACGCCCCGGCTGTGGCGAAAATCCGCCAGGGTTTGCCGTGCATCAGCAACGGGGCCCAGAATCAGGCTGCAATGATTTCCGCAACTGCTGTCCGGTAGTTCATAACGAGGGCGGCCCAGTACCCGGACCTTGCCACGCAATGCCGTCATCAGCGGATAACCGCAGGTTTGTGTGAGCAGCAAGTGCGGCGACAGCCACAGGTCCGGCAGTGACAGGCCTTCGGCATCACGACGGGTCTCACCCAAGTGCTCGAGGATTCGCGCCAGCCAGCGTTCGTTGGCCTGGTGGATCAGCTCGGGGGCGACGTACATCTGTAGTTCGGCGATGTGTTGGGTCATCAAAACTTCCTCATGCAACGCAATCCCCTGTAGGAGCGAGCCTGCTCGCGATGGGCGACAACGATAACGCGGGAAGCCTGATTCACCTCGGCGCTCTCAGGTTTTTCGCTCGCTCCTACAGGGTTTGAAGGTGATCCATGCTTCAGTGAAACGGATGCCTCGGGCTGTCGATGGCTTTGACGCCATGTTCACGCCACAACTGCCCATAACCCTGCACCAGAAACCCGCCGCTGCGCACCAGCCATTGCTCACGACGGGCCCGGTAGGCGCGTGGCAAGTCGTACCAGGGCAAGCCCGGCAATTCGTGATGCACCAGATGAAAATTGAGGTTCAGAAACAGCCAGCGCCACGGCCATGCGGCTTCATTGAGCACGGTTCGTTGTTTCGGCGCTGCAAGAGGTCGATGTTCATAGTAGGAGCGAATCATGGCGATCGACAGCGCTGGCAAGCTGATCAAGAACAGGTAATGCCAAACCGGCAACACACTGAAGTTCTTGATGAGCAGCAGCATCAACCCGGTCATCGCGCCATGACTCAACCACATCAGCCAGGCCTGACGATTGCCGGCTTTCAAGCGTTGCAACTCTTCACCGGCCAGCGCCAGCAAGGCCAACGGAGCACCCAGGGCAAAGCGGCCAAGTACGGTCTTGTTCAGCCAGTGCAGCCTGCGCACCAGTATTGAACTGCCCTGCCACTGCCCGGCGCTCAGGTAACGGCTTTCCGGATCGCGACCGGGGATAGTCAGGTCCTCGTCGCGGTGATGCAACAAGTGGCTATCGCGGTACAAGGTGTACGGATACCAGACGGCAAACGGCGCGTAGCCAAGGATTTTGTTCAGGATTGGCCAGCGCGTGGGATGACCGTGCAGCAGTTCGTGTTGCACGGATAACCACAGCACCAGCAGTGGAATCAGCAACAGCGTGCTCCCCCACAAACCCAGCCGATGGCTGTACAACACGATGCCGAACCAGCCCCCATACACACCGATCAACAGCAACCAGGTGGGCCATTCGGTACGGGCGGTGAAGCGTCGGCGCAGGGTTTCGATTTCTTCTTGGTGGGCGCTATCGAAATAATGGGGCATGGCGTTGCTCAGATCGGGAACCAGTCCCCTTCTGTGCAATGGCCTTGGGAAATCCTGCAGATTATTTTCGGGAGGATCGCTCCCATGTTGCATGGGAGCGATCAGTCAACGCGGGATCAGTGACCGAACACACCAACCTTCTTGGCCTTCTTGTCCGCGCGTTTTTCAATGGCGGTTTTCGCCGGTTTCTTTTTCGCTGCTTTCTTTGAATCCATACCTTTGGACATGATGCGTACTCCACTCGAGGGGATGTGAGATCAGGTATACACCTATCCCGCAGCGCGTGTTCTTTTATAATCGCCCGCTTTGCACACCGACAGCCCTAGACCATGCCCGACACCCAATACGCCCTGCTCGACGAGCCGTTATGGCCCTTGATGAACAAGTTCTACCGCGCTCACCAATCGTCGATGAAGGCCGTGCGCGACGCACAGTTGTGGGTGGCCCGGCGTGAGCAGATTGTTGCCGCGCTGTGTTTGCGTCCGGTGTCCGGCGGGCATTGGCTGACCGGGTTGTTTGTCGATCCGGGGTGTCGCGAGCAAGGGATTGCCGCCGGGTTGATTGCGGCCGCGGTGAAGGATTGCGAACAGCCGGTGTGGTTGTTCTGTCATCCGGACTTGCGCGGGTTCTACGAGCGACACGGGTTTACTTTCGATCCGCCGATGCCTTACGCAATGGTTGAACGCTTGAGCCGATATGCGCGCAGCAAGCCGATGATTGCGATGGGGTTGGAACCCTGAATCTGTAGGAGCGAGCTTGAACTCGCGAAAAACCTGAGGGAAGCGCGTTAATCCAGAAAGTACGCGTTATCGTTAACGTCCATCGCGAGCAAGCTCGCTCCTACAGGGTTTTGCGGCGATTAATCGTCGGCGTTGGGGTCCAGGTCCGGGAACATCACCTCGGTGAAGCCGAACTTGCTGAAGTCGGTAATGCGCGACGGGTACAGGCGGCCGATCAGATGATCACATTCATGCTGCACCACCCGTGCGTGGAACCCTGAGGCAATACGCACGATGGGCTCGCCCTTGGGATCGACGCCTTCGTAGCGAATCTGCTGGTAACGCTGCACCGCGCCGCGCAGGCCCGGTACGGACAAGCAGCCCTCGAAACCCTCTTCCAGGGTCGGGCTCAGCGGTGTGATCAACGGATTGATCAGGATCGTCTGCGGTACGGCTTCGGCATCCGGATAACGCTCGCTGTGTTCGAATCCGAAGATCACCAGTTGCAGGTCGACGCCGATCTGCGGAGCAGCCAGGCCAACGCCCCCCACACTTTCCATGGTCTGGAACATGTCATCGATCAGTTGCCACAGTTCGGGACTGTCGAACATTTCGGCCGGCACTGGCGGGGCAATGCGCAGCAGGCGCTCGTCGCCCATTTTCAGAATTTCACGAATCATGATCAGGCTTCGTCAGTGGTCGGTTTGAGTGAGTGGTCCCGGCCCAGCCCCGACACGTGGTGCTTGGGTTCAATGCCCGGGCCGTGCTCGCCGGGGACTTTTTCGCCTGGGTCCTTGCCTTCTTTGGACATGTGCTCGATCACTGCATTCATCTCAGCCCCTAGAAGCAGCACGGCAGAGGAAATGTAGAAGTACAGCAACAGCACGATGATTGCACCGATGCTGCCATACATTGCGTTGTAGTTGGCGAATTCCTTGACGTACAAACCGAAGCCCAGGGACGCGACGATCCACACCACGACCGCCAGCACCGAACCTGGGGTGATGAAGCGAAACTCCTGTTTGACGTCGGGCATGACGTAGTAGATCAGCGCCACAGCGACCATCAGCAGGATCACGATCACCGGCCAGCGAACGATGGTCCAGAGCGTGACGATGAAGTACTCAAGACCGACTTGCGCTGCGATCCAGCCCATCACCTGCGGCCCGAGCACCATCAGCGCCGCGGCGATCAGCAGCATGCCGGCAATGCCGACGGTGTAGATGATCGACAACGGAAAGCGTTTCCACAGCGGGCGCCCTTCAACCACGTCGTAGGCCGCGTTCATCGCGCTCATCATCAGCCGCACACCGGCGGAGGCGGTATACAGCGCAATCACGATACCCACCGAGAGCAAGCCACCCTTGGATTGCTGCAACTGGTCGATCACCGGGTTGACCTGCTCCAGCGCCTGGGGCGGCAATACGAGTTCCGATTGCAGGCGCAACCAGGAGAAGAAATCCGGCAGGTGCAGGAAGCCGATCAGGGCAATCAGGAACAGGATGAACGGAAACAGCGAAAACAGCATTTGATAGGCCAGCGCCGAGGCATAGGTCGACATCTCGTCGGCGACGAACTCGGTGACCGTGCGCATCATCACACGGTGCAGGGGCAAGCCTCTCATGTCCGGAAAAATCATTCGCGTCTCCATTCGCCGCATACGGATTTGGGTTGAAGTCGTGGCGACTCAGGGGCCGTTTTCTTTCATCAAGGTAGCCCAGTTGGCGACTTTGAAACAATTTCAATGCGCAAGTTCAGGCTGACACAAAAACGGCCATCTGAAGATGGCCGCTTGTTGTTTTCATTAAAGGCCGGATCACGCCTTGTCGATGCCTTTCTTGAGCGCATCCTTGGCCTTGCCGACCGCTTGCTGGGCCTCGCCTTTGCGTTCCTGCATCACGCCTTCGGCACGCAGTTTATCGTTGCCGGTGGCTTTGCCGACGCCCTGCTTGACGTTGCCGGCGGCTTCATTGGCCATGCCTTTGACTTTATCGCTTGTGCTGCTCATGGTGATTCTCCGGTGAACATTTCAATGGGAAGAAAAGTCGTTACACAAGGTTGACCGGGGGCTTTTGCAGGGAGTTTCATTTATTTTCACCGCGACATTTCATCGCTCAGTGCAGGTTGCGCTTTATGTTTGCTGGCCAACACCTGAGAATGCGCAACACATTCAGGCCATGGCGCTGAAGATCCAATCCCGTAGGAATGTTATGAAACTCGATAAAAAGCAGGCCATTGCCCGCAGAAACCAGGAACTTGGCGGTGCTGTGCTTGGCGTCAACAACTGCCACTTCGCCGAATTGAACCGCAATCGCAACATCTGGTGGTTCGACCTCCCGGTGACGCGCCTGGCCATCGGTCAGTACGAGTGGATTCACCTGCTGATGCATACGCCAGCCACCGACGAACTGCTGCACCTGAAAGTGCCGACCGTGTTCCTGCGCGAGAAACTCGAAGGCCTGGTGGTGCGCAATGAAGGCAAGCGCAAGGCGGCATTGAGCCTGGAACTGAGCGCCGACAAGGACTCCTTCCTGCAGGACATGCGCCCGGCGGGGACTAACGTCAACTTCGCGCCGTTTCGCTTGTAATACACAGAACCCCTGTGGCGAGGGGCTTGCCCCCGTTGGGCTGCGAAGCCGTCGGACACCCGGCGAATGCAGTGTGTATGACACAACGGGGTAGATGGTTTTGGGGCTGCTTCGCAACCCAGCGGGAGCAAGCTCCCTCGCCACAAAAGCACTCAGACCAGAAAGTCTGCACCAACAAAAAGCCCCGCATCTGCGGGGCTTTTTGTTTGATTACGCGGTGGCTTTCTTCGCGTTGATCTTCTTCAGCTCTTCATCGCGCAATTCACGACGCAGGATCTTGCCGACGTTGGTGGTCGGCAGAGCATCGCGGAACTCCACGGCGCGCGGGACCTTGTAGCCGGTGACGTTGGCGCGCATGTGCTCCATCACCTGTTCCTTGGTCAGGGTCACGCCCGGCTTGGCAACGATGAAAATCTTGATCGCCTCGCCCGATTTCTCGTCCGGGACTCCGATTGCCGCGCATTGCAGCACGCCCGGCAGGGTGGCCAGCACGTCTTCGAGCTCGTTCGGGTACACGTTGAAACCGGAAACCAGAATCATGTCTTTCTTGCGATCGACAATGCGCATGTAGCCATCGGGCTGGATCAGCGCGATGTCACCGGTCTTCAACCAGCCTTCGCTGTCGAGGATCTCATCGGTGGCTTCCTGGCGCTGCCAGTAACCCTTCATGACTTGCGGACCCTTCACACACAACTCGCCGATTTCGCCCAATGGCTGCTCGACACCGGCATCGTTAATGACTTTGCACAGGGTCGACGGAACCGGAATGCCGATGGTGCCGATCTGGATGTGCTGGATCGGGTTCACCGTCGCCACCGGGCTGGTTTCGGTCATGCCGTAGCCTTCGCAGATGGCGCAACCGGTCACCGCTTTCCAGCGTTCGGCCGCGGCCAGTTGCAGGGCCATGCCGCCAGACAAGGTAACTTTCAGCGCGGAGAAATCCAGCTTGCGGAAGCCTTCGTTGTTGCACAGGGCCACGAACAGTGTGTTCAAACCGACAAAGCCGCTGAACTTCCACTTCGACAGTTCCTTGACCATCGCCGGCAGGTCGCGCGGGTTGCTGATCAGGATGTTGTGGTTGCCGATCAGCATCATCGCCATGCAATGAAAGGTGAACGCATAGATGTGGTACAGCGGCAGCGGCGTGATCAGGATTTCGCAACCTTCATTGAGGTTGGAGCCCATCAGCGCCTTGCACTGCAGCATGTTCGCCACCAGGTTGCGGTGGGTCAGCATCGCCCCCTTGGCCACGCCGGTGGTGCCGCCGGTGTATTGCAGCACCGCGACATCGCTGCTGGCCGGGTTGGCTTCCGCCACTGGCTGGCCCTGGCCTTTGCTCAGCACGTCATTGAACTTGACGGCTTTCGGCAAGTGATAGGCCGGTACCATCTTCTTCACGTACTTGATGACGCTGTTGATCAGCAAGCGCTTGAGCGGCGGCAGCAGGTCAGCGACTTCGGTGACGATCACGTGCTTGACGCCGGTTTTCGGCACCACGGTTTCTGCCAGGTGTGCCATGTTGGCCAGGCAGACCAAGGCCTTGGCACCGGAGTCGTTGAATTGGTGCTCCATTTCCCGTGCGGTGTACAGCGGGTTGGTATTGACCACGATCAGCCCGGCGCGGATGGCGCCGAAGACAGCAACCGGGTACTGCAGCACGTTGGGCAGTTGCACGGCGATTCGATCGCCGGGCTGCAAATCGGTATGCTGTTGCAGGTAAGCGGCAAACGCACCGGACAATTCGTACAGTTCACCGTAGGTGAGTGTTTTGCCCAGGTTGCTGAATGCCGGCTTGTTGGCGAAGCGTTGGCAGGATTGCTTCAACACTGCCTGAATATTCGGATACTCGTCTGGATTGATGTCAGCAGCAATCCCAGCTGGGTACTTATCCTTCCAAAAGTCTTCGATCATGGAAGCCCACTCCTCAGCAACGCGAATTCAGCACCGCATTTGATGCGATTATTATTGGTGTTTGGCCATTGGTGAATCTGGCTGATAGAAGGCCGAGAAGTCACAAAGCGCGCCGAGAGTAGCAGCTTTGCCAAGGGTCGACTAGAGCCAAAAGCGGCCTCTACGGTCACTTTTGTGACTCAAGACCTGCAAGAAGTCATTTTAGAGCAAAAAACCTATAAAGCCCTGTAACCCACAGAATTCGGGGCTTTAGCGTACGCCGAAAAGCATCGCGGGCAAGCCCACTCCTACAGGGTTCGCGTCGTACACATAATATGTGCACAACAATGAACCTGTGGGAGCGTGGCTTGCCCGCGATCCGCGCACAGCGCGGCCATTCAGCGATTACGCGATATCACGCAACTCCCGCCGCAGGATCTTGCCCACCGGCGTCATCGGCAACGATTCGCGCAGCACGATGTGCTTCGGTACTTTATACGCCGTGAAGTTCTCCTTGCAGTAAGCCTTAAGCTCTTCAAGGCTGACGCCTGCCTCTCGGGCCACGACGAACAACTTCACCGCCTCTCCCGACCGTTCATCTGGCACGCCGATGACCGCACAGTTGGCGACTTTAGGGTGAGCCATCACGATGTCTTCGATCTCGTTCGGGTACACGTTGAAACCCGAGACAATGATCATGTCCTTCTTGCGATCGACGATGCGCACGAAACCGTCCGGGTCGATCACCGCAATGTCACCGGACTTGAACCAGCCCTCGGCATCCAGCACCTCGGCCGTGGCATCCGGTTTCTGCCAATAGCCCTTCATGATCTGCGGGCCCTTGATGCATAGCTCGCCGCGCTCACCCAAAGGTTGTTCGACGCCGTCATCGCTGATGACTTTCAGCGTGGTGCCCGGCACCGGCATGCCAACCGTACCGATCCGCGATTGATCGCCGTAGGGGTTGGTGCAGGCCACCGGCGAAGTTTCAGTCAGGCCGTAACCTTCGGTGATGCGGCAACCGGTCAGTTGTTCCCACCGCTCGGCGGTGGCCTTGACCAGCGCAGTACCGCCGGAGTTGGTGAGCTTGAGGCTGGAGAAGTCCAGGGTCTTGAATTCCGGGTGATCCATCAGCGCGACGAACAGTGTGTTGAGCCCCAGCAACGCCGAGAACCGCCACTTCTTCAGTTCCTTGATGAAGCCGCCGATGTCCCGTGGGTTGGTGATCAGCACGTTGTGGTTGCCGGTTACCATCATGCACATGCAGTTCGCCGTGAAGGCATAGATATGGTACAGCGGCAGCGGCGCGATCATGACCTCCTGACCTTCGCGCAACAGCGGCTGACCGTCGCTGGACGACTGGCTGAGGCAGGCCCGTGCCTGTTGCATGTTCGCCACCAGGTTGCCATGGGTCAGCATCGCGCCCTTGGCCAGGCCGGTGGTGCCGCCGGTGTATTGCAGCACGGCGATGTCGTCGAGGCCGACATTCAGCGGCTTGATGCCCAGGCCCCGGCCCATGCGCAGCGCGCTCTTGAAGGAAACAGCCAGGGGCAAGGAATAGTCCGGGACCATCTTCTTGACCTTGCTCACCACAGTGTTGACCAGCCAACCCCTGGCGGTGGGCATCAGGTCGCCCATCTTCGCTTCGATCAGGTACTGGATATTGGTGTCGGGGAGCACTTCCTGGACTTTCTGGCCGAACATGTTCAGGTATACCAGCGCCCGGGCACCAGAGTCCTTGAACTGGTGACGCATTTCCCGCGCGGTGTACAACGGGTTGGTGTTGACCACGATCAGCCCGGCGCGCAAGGCACCGAACACGGCAATCGGGTAATGCAGGACGTTGGGCATCTGCACTGCAATGCGGTCTCCCGGCACCAGGTCGGTGTGGGCTTGCAGGTAGCCGGCAAAGGCAGCGCTTTGACGCTCCAGTTCGGCGTAGGTCAGGGTGACACCCATGTTGCTGAACGCGGGGCGGTCAGCAAACTTCTTGCAGGAACGCTCGAACACCTCGAGCACCGACTTGTAAGCCCCCAGATCGATATCCAGGGGGACGCCGGCCGGGCGTTTGTCATTCCAGAAATCAGGTTGCATTGTTCTTGTCCTCTTTACCTGAATCTATCCGGGGCCACTTTTCTGTCATTTCTCTTTGATCCCTCAAAGGCAGAAAGCGAAAAGCGGAGCTTCACGGACACTAGCAGTTATGACGATTCAGGCAAATATGCGCACAAGCGTCATTGACCGTATGAATCTTCGTGCCGTGGCGTAGGCTGATCAGACGCCCAGGCAAGGATGCGCTATAAACTGCAACGAGCTGTTTCCAACCAGGCAGCCTCATGCAAAGGAACCGCCATGATCCATGACACTTTCTGGCTGACCACGAGCGACCACAGCCGCCTCTTCGTCAACCAGTGGCTTCCCGACGGCAGCCTCAAGGCAATGATTCTGCTCGCTCACGGCATGGCCGAGCACAGCGGTCGCTATGGCCCCTTGGCGGAAAAACTCTGTGATCAGGGCTACGGCGTGTGCGCGCCTGACCTGCGTGGACATGGCAAAACTGCCGAAAACGGGACGCTCGGACATTTCGCCGATGACGATGGCTGGTGCAAGGTCGTGAGCGACCTGGCCAGCCTCAACCAGCACATCGGCCAGCAATACCCTGGCGTGCCGATCGTGCTGCTCGGCCACAGCATGGGCAGCTACCTCGCCCAGGCCTATCTGGTGCACCACAGCGCCAGCCTGCACGGGGCAATCCTCAGCGGCTCGAACTTCCAGCCTGTGGCGCTTTATCGCGCGGCACGGCAAATCGCCCGTTTCGAACGCCTGCGCCAGGGTGGCAAAGGACGCAGCGCATTGATCGAATGGCTGTCGTTCGGTTCGTTCAACAACAAATTCAAACCGGCACGCACGCCGTTCGATTGGCTCAGCCGTGATCCGGCGCAGGTCGACCTGTACGTCAACGACCCGCTCTGCGGTTTCCGTTGCACCAATCAACTGTGGATCGACTTGCTCGGTGGCTTGCAGCAAATCAGCAAAGCGTCCAATCTCGCCCAGATCGACCCGGGCCTGCCACTGCTGGTGATTGGCGGTGAATGTGATCCGGTGAGTGAGGGCAAACGTCTCAAGGATCTGGCCGACGCGCTGCGGGCGGCCGGCAGCCGGCACCTGCAACTGACCGTTTACCCGCAGGCGCGGCACGAACTGTTCAACGAGAGCAACCGCGATGAAATCATCGCCGACGTGCTGAACTGGATCGCACAGGCCTTGAGCACTCCTCGGCCCCACCGATCCGAATAGTTTTTTGTGAATTTTTTAATTCGTCACAGGAATTGAGACAGATGACACAGGTTACCAACACCCCTTACGAAGCCCTCGAAGTCGGCCAGACCGCCAGCTTCAGCAAGACCGTCGAAGAGCGCGACATCCAGTTGTTCGCTGCAATGTCCGGCGATCACAACCCGGTGCACCTGGACGCCGAATACGCCGCCAGCACCATGTTCAAGGAGCGCATCGCCCACGGCATGTTCAGTGGTGCACTGATCAGCGCGGCCGTCGCCTGCGAATTGCCTGGGCCAGGGACTATCTACATTGGCCAGACAATGAGCTTTCAGAAACCTGTAAAGATCGGCGACACCCTGACCGTACGCCTGGAAATCCTGGAAAAATTGCCGAAGTTTCGCGTGCGCATTGCCACCCGTGTGTTCAACCAGCGCGATGAACTGGTAGTGGATGGCGAGGCGGAAATCCTCGCGCCGCGCAAGCAACAGAGCGTGACGTTGACGGAGCTGCCAGCCATCAGCATCGGTTGATTGACGGGGCAACAGCAAACAATGTGGGAGCGAGCTTGCTCGCGATAGCGTCAGATCAGACAACATCACTGTTGAATGTCAGGCCCTCATCGCGAGCAAGCTCGCTCCCACAGTTTTTTCAGCGTGATTTACGAACGTGCACGCGCTTGGTTACGCAGGGCTTTGACCTGGTCGTGGTTACGTTGTACGCCGTGGTACTGACGCTCAACCAGGTCACGAATGCCCACCAGGTTGTGCTTGTTGATTTTCTCCATGGCATCCCGATAAGCCTTCAATGCATGGTCCTCACCGCGCTCGGCTTCATTGAGTACAGCCTCCTCGCCCTTGCCGGTGAACATCGACTTCACGTCGACCCAACGCCGGTGCAGGTCGCCGCTGACGCTGGTGGAGGTTTCCGGATCGCCACCCATCGAACGTACGGCAGACTGCAATTCTGCAGCCGCCGTCCCGCAATCAGCCGCACGGTTGATAAACAGGGTTTTGAGTTCAGGGTGCTTGATGTCTTCAGCGCAAGTCTTGAACCCGGCCTGACCGTCCTTACTGGTTTCAATCAGGTCGTTGAGTACAGAAATCGCTTCTTTGTTCATGTCGGTCATTTTTCAATTCCTCACGGGTGATGAAAGATGCAATGAGTAGTGCACCCTGCATGCCAGCCTGGAATCGTTTATTTATTCTTTATTTTTCAAACAGTTATCTATTTTCAAGAAATCTGTATCCGTTTTATTTGCATGATCTGTCATTTGGCCTGCATGCAGAATGCCTGTATTTTCCAGACTGACTGAATCAAGACGACCGATCGATGAATCCTGAAAAGCTCGAACTGCTGATCACCCGCGAAATGCCCTTCGGCAAGTACAAGGGTCGAATCATTGCCGACCTGCCCGGCCCTTACCTGAATTGGTTCGCCCGGGAGGGTTTCCCCCATGGCGAGTTGGGCGGTCTGCTGGCCCTGATGCAGGAAATCGATCACAACGGTTTGTCGGACTTGCTCGAACCGCTGCGCGCCAAACACGGCAAGCCGGCCCCGCGCCACTGAATCACCTATCGAGTACCCCATGCCCGACAACACCCGCCGCGCCCGTGATGAAGCCTTCTGGCAAACCTTTGCCGACCGTTACGATGTCGAACCCGGCCCGCTCAATCTGGAAAACGGTTACTTCGGACGCATGTCGCGCACGGTAGTCGAGGAATACCAGCGCAACATCGAACTCATCAATCGCAGTAACTCGGTGTACGTGCGTCAGCGTTTCGAACAGGACGACAGCCTGAAGATCCGTGCGCAACTGGCCAGGTTGATTGGCGTACCCGCCGGCAGCATCGCCCTGACCCGCAACGCGTCGGAAGGTTTGCAGTCGCTGATCCGCAACTACAGCCGGCTCCAGCCCGGCGATCAAGTACTGGTCTGCGATCTGGAGTACGACACGGTCAAAGGCGCCATGCGTTGGCTGGCACGTAATCGCGGCGTTGAAGTTGTCGAAATCGAACACACGCACCCGGCAACTTTCGACAGTCTGCTGAACACCTACCGCGAAACCTTCGCGCGGCACCCACGGCTGAAGTTGATGGCCCTGACCCACGTCACCCATCGCACGGGCCTGGTGATGCCGGTGCAGGCGATTGCAGCCGCGGCGAAGGAACATGGCATCGACGTCATCCTCGATGGGGCCCATGCCCTCGGCCAGATCGAATTCGACCTCACCGAACTGGGCATCTACTTCGCCGGTTTCAACCTGCACAAGTGGATCGGCGCGCCGTTGACGCTCGGCTTTATCTATATCGCCCCCGAGCGCCTGGCCGACATCGACCCGGACATGGGTGAGATGCATTATCCGCCGACTGACATCCGTGCCCGCACCTCGTACAGCACCCCCAACATCCCGGCGCTGCTGACCCTGCCGCTGGTGCTTGAAGAACATTGGGCGATGGGGGGCGCCGCGGCCAAAGGCACGCGCCTGAATTATCTGCGCAACCTGTGGGTGCGCGAAGTTCGCGGACTTCGGGGCATCGAGGTGTTGACCCCGGATGATCCACGGTTGTATTGCGGCATCACCTCGATGCGCTTTACTCAACAGGCCGATCAACAGTTGATGGTCGAAAGGCTGCTCAACGACTACAACCTGTTCACCGTGGTGCGCAGTGGCGCGGCTTGCGGGCCGTGCATCCGCGTGACACCGGGATTGACCAGCACTGCCGACCATATGCAGCACTTGATCACCGCGCTGAAAGAACTGCGCTGAACACTCACCACTGTGCGAGCGAGCCTGCTCGCGATGGTCGTGAACGAAAACGCGTGAAACCTGATGCCCGGCGTCGCCCTCGGGTTTTTCGCGAGCAAGCTCGCTCCTACAAGGATTAGCGCAGTTTTTTACGGGCAAAAAAAACGGTGCACCGACCAAGCGCACCGTAAAGCCGTAGAACACACAACGAAGTGTCGGGTGAAGCAATCAGTCCAGCAGCGCCAAGGCCTCGGCGGTGCATTCCTGAATGCGGGCCCAGTCGCCGTTCTTGATCCACTCCGGATCAAGCATCCAGCTACCGCCCACGCACATGACGTTTTTCAACGCCATGTAGCTCTTGATATTGGCCGGGCCCACGCCGCCGGTCGGGCAGAATTTCACTTCGCCGAACGGGCCGCCCAAAGCCTTGATGGCTGCAACACCACCGCTGACTTCCGCCGGGAACAGCTTGAAGCGGCGATAACCCAGACCATAGCCTTCCATGATGCCCGAGGCATTGCTGATGCCCGGCAACAGTGGAATCGGGCTGGCGACGCTGGCTTCCAGCAAGTCACGGGTGATACCCGGCGTGACAATGAACTGCGAACCCGCCGCTTCGGCCGCGGCCAGCATGTTGCGGTCGAGTACGGTGCCGGCACCGGTCACCAGCTCCGGACGCTGCTCGCGAAGAATCTGGATGGCCTTGAGGCCGAACTGCGAACGCAGGGTCACCTCCAATGCGGTCAGGCCACCGGCAGCGAGGGCATCGGCCAACGGCAGGACGTCCTGCTCGCGGGCAATGGTGATCACCGGCAGAATCCGCGCTTTCGCGCAGAGGCTGTCGATCAGGGCAACTTTGTCCGCCATGGAAACGGTCGGGGATGGGTTTGTCATAGCGGCTGTTCCTTGGCTCATGGGCACCAGTAAATCTCTAACGTGGGTTGCAGAAATGCGCGCACAGGCATTGCGGCGACATCGTCACCGGCCAGTGCGGTACTCAGGGTGGTCAGCTTGGACTGACCGGAAATCGATAGAACCTTATGTTTGGCCGAGGCCAGTAGCGCACGGCTCATGGTCAGGCGCTGATGCGGCACGGTCGGCGCCAGCATCGGCCAGCAGCGACGGATGCCATCGGCCTGCAATGCCTCGGCAAGGTTCGGGCTGTTGGGGAACAGCGACGCGGTGTGGCCGTCATCGCCCATGCCGAGGATCAGCACGTCGATCACCGGCAGTTCGGACAGCAAACGGTCGGCCTGCTCGGCCGCCTGTTCAAGGTTGGCGCTGGCGCTGTACAGGCTCAGGAACTGCGCCTTGGCTGCCGGGCCTTGCAACAGATAGCGCTTGATCAGGCCGGCGTTGCTGTCGGCGTGCTCGACCGGCACCCAGCGCTCGTCGGCCAGGCTGACCACCACGTTCGACCACTCCAGCGCCTGCTTGGCCAGGTGCTGGAAAAACGCCACCGGGCTGCGGCCACCGGACACCACCAGGGTCGCAGTGCCCTGGGCGTCGATCGCATCGCTCAGCTGCTTCGCCACGTTCAGTGCCAGGCTTTCCGCCAGCAGCACCGGGCTTTTGAACGCATGGGCGCTGACGCCTTGAGGCAGTTTCATTTTAGATATCGCCATACCACGACCTCCCGTCCCGCGTGATCAGAGCAATGGAACTCATCGGCCCCCAGGACCCGGCCGCGTACGGCTTGGGCGCATCACCGGATTTTTTCCACCCGGCGATCAACTGGTCACACCACTTCCACGCGGCTTCGATTTCATCTTTACGGACAAACAGGTTCTGATTGCCGCGCATCACTTCCAGCAACAACCGCTCGTAGGCATCGGGAATCCGTGCGCTGCTCCAGGTGTCGGAAAAATTCAGCTGCAACGGACCGCTGCGCAGCTGCATGCCTTTATCCAGGCCTTGATCTTTGGTCATCACGCGCAAGGAAATGCCTTCGTCCGGTTGCAGGCGGATAATCAGCTTGTTGCTGATTTGCAGGCGCTGCTCGGGAGCGAAGATGTAGTGCGACGGTTCCTTGAAGTGAATGACGATCTGCGACAGCTTCTGCGGCATGCGCTTGCCGGTACGCAGGTAAAACGGCACGCCGGCCCAGCGCCAGTTGCGGATGTCGGCACGCAGGGCAACGAAGGTTTCGGTATTGCTCTGGGTGTTGGAATTGGGTTCTTCCAGGTACCCGGGCACCGCTTTGCCTTCGCTGTAGCCGGCAATGTACTGGCCGCGCACCACCTGCGTGGTCAGGCCCTCCGGGCTGATCGGCGCCAGGGCCTTGAGCACTTTGACCTTCTCGTCACGGATGCTGTCGGCGGACAGGTCGGCCGGCGGGTCCATGGCGATCAGGCAGAGCAGTTGCAGCAAGTGGTTCTGGATCATGTCCCGCAGTTGGCCGGCCTTGTCGAAGTAACCCCAGCGGCCTTCGATACCGACCTTCTCGGCCACGGTGATTTCCACGTGGGAAATGTAGTTCTGGTTCCACTGGGTTTCGAACAGGCTGTTGGCGAAACGCAGGGCGATCAGGTTCTGGACGGTCTCTTTACCCAGGTAGTGGTCGATGCGGTAGGTGCGGTTCTCCGGGAAGAACTGCGCCACCGCGTCATTGACCTTGCGCGAGGATTCCAGGTCCGAACCGATGGGTTTCTCCAGCACCACACGGGTGTTTTCCGCCAGGCCGACCTTGGCCAGGTTCTCGCAAATCGCGCCATACACAGCGGCCGGGGTCGCAAAGTAGGCGATGACCCGCTGCGCACTGCCAGCGGATTCGGCCAGGGCCACGTAATCTTCGGAATTGAGGAAGTCGACGTGCAGGTAACTCAGGCGTGCCAGAAAACGCTCGAGCACCGCTTCGTCCAGCTCTTTGGCACCGACATAGCGGCGCAGCTCCGAGGCAATGAACGCCAGGTGCTCCTGCTCGCTGCCCGCCTCACGGGCCAATGCGATGATGCGCGTGTCCTCGTGCAACAGGCCGGCGCCGTCGAGTTGATAAAGGGCAGGAAACAGCTTGCGCAAGGCCAGATCGCCCAAGGCGCCGAACAAGGCAAAGGTGCACGGTTCAACCGTAATCGAGAGCATGATGTTTGTTCTTTTATCAAGTTAAGCTACAAATACCTTTTTTCAAGGCATCACTCAAGGGAAAATGTAGTAATAACCACAACATTTTCGCAAAATACAGATTCCGAGTGGTGGTCGGTCAGAGCCATCAGTAGGATAGGCCACCGTTACGGGCCTCACCAAAGGCCCTTTTTGCATTAGCCGCGCGCTTATCGGTGCCGGTGAATCAAGGATACTTATATGGACCGCGTGCGAAATTTACTGGAGCAAATCCAGAATCGCCTTGAAGAGCTGAACAAGGCCGAACGCAAAGTCGCCGAGGTGATCCTGCTCAACCCGCAGCAGGCCACCCGCTTCAGCATCGCCGCCCTCGCCCAGGCCGCCTCGGTCAGCGAACCGACGGTCAACCGTTTCTGCCGCTCCTTCGGCGTCAGCGGCTACCCCGAGCTCAAACTGCAACTGGCCCAGAGCCTGGCCAGTGGTGCCGCCTATGTCAGCCGTGCGGTGGAAGCCGACGACAATCCGGAGGCCTACACCCAGAAGATCTTCGGCAGCGCCATCGCCTCGCTGGACAGTGCTTGCCAGGCACTGGACCCGAACCTGATCAGCCGCGCCGTCGACCTGCTGATCCAGGCCCGGCAAATCCACTTCTTCGGCCTCGGCGCCTCGGCCCCCGTGGCACTGGATGCGCAGCACAAGTTCTTCCGTTTCAATCTCGCCGTCACGGCCCACGCGGATGTGCTGATGCAGCGCATGATTGCCTCGGTAGCCCACACCGGCGAGTTGTTCGTGATCATTTCCTACACCGGCCGCACCCGCGAACTGGTGGAAGTGGCGCGCATTGCCCGGGAAAACGGCGCCTCGGTACTTGGCCTGACCGCCGAGAACTCGCCGCTGGCCAAGGCCAGCACCCTGAGCCTGAATATTCCGCTGCCGGAAGACACCGACATTTACATGCCGATGACGTCGCGGATCATTCAGCTGACCGTGCTGGACGTGCTCGCCACCGGCATGACCTTGCGCCGGGGCGTGGATTTCCAGCCGCACTTGCGCAAGATCAAGGAGAGTTTGAATGCCAGCCGGTATCCGGTGGGTGATGAATTCAACTGATCCGAATTCGCGCCTGACCGGTCCGGCCTCATCGCTGGCAAGCCAGCTCCTACAGGTTCAGCGGCGGTCGCAGTTTTTGTGCTCGACGCGGACACTGTAGGAGCTGGCTTGCCAGCGATGGGGCCAATCCAGGCACCGCGAGATTCAGAACTAGACCCCCACCCGCGCCTGCAGGCTCAAATGCGCCCGCTCCCCAGGTTTCAGGCACAGGCTGTCGGTGCCGCCGCTCGCCGCCTCTACACAGACAAATTCGGATATCTCGTTCCAGGTAACGCCCAGCAACGGACGTGAACCGGGATGCCACACCACCGTGTCTGCCGTTTCCCCGGTATCAATGCACAGCGCCCGCTGCCAGGCGTGATCGTTTAGCTGCAACTCGCCGTCATGCTGGAACACCCGCTGACAACCACCGTCCACGCGCAACTCGCCTTCCTGCTGACAGACCTGCCGGTTCAACTGGTCGTAACCCTGCGCCCCTTCGAGCCCAGACAGCGCTATCTCACTGACATCGCCAATACGCCAGTAAGCATGCAAAGCCTGGCTCAACTGGCAGGGCATGTCGTCCTGATGCTCGGTGCTCAGGCGTAGTTCCATGCGTTCACCCAGGTGAGCGTGCAGGTCCACCTGCCAGTCGCACAACTCAAGCCGCCAGTGCAAACGCACACCATCATCGTCACTGCTGCTGTCGAGCAGCTTCCAGTCGAGCAAACGCGCCCAGCCATGGGACGGCCAGGCGTTTTCGCTCGGATGACGGCCATACCACGGCCAGCACACCGGCACGCCACCGCGAATGGCGCCGACCTGCGGCCACTTCGCCGCGCACCACAGCCAGGGTTTCTGGCCCTTGGGCTGGAAGTGCAGCAACTGCGCGCCCTGACGACTGAACACCGCCTGACACAGCGGATGATCGATCACCAACACGTCGCGCTTCTGATAGCGCTCCCACGCAAACACCGGTCGTTCGCGCAAGGATTTGAAGAAGCGTTGTAGCGGATGCTCAAGCATGTGCCACGGTCCTGAAAAACATGGTTGAACTCATACGGTTGTGCACAGTGAACCACTGTGGCGAGGGGGCTTGCCCCCTTCACCACAGTTGCGCTCGACACAACATGTCTTGTTAGCCCTCGCAAAAAAAAGCGGACAGCCATGGCTGTCCGCAAATATGCGCACATGGAGAGAAGCTTATCGCAGACGCGTTAGAACACCGACTGAATTTTCAGGCCGGCCACCAGCGCGTTATCGACTTCATCCACACCACCCGGGTGCGTGATGTATTGCAGGTTGGGACGTACAGTCAGCCAGTTGGTCACGTGGAAGCCGTAGTTGATCTCGTAGTTGTATTCGGTTTCACGAATGGGCGAGAACAGCGGATTGTCGTAATCCGAAACACCGTTGGAAGCGTTGACCAACTCGGCGTTCTTCTTCACGTCATCGTTGACATGGATACGGGCAAAACCGATGCCCACGTCATCCTTCGGACGTGCGTCGAACGGGCCCTTGTACACAAACATCAACGACTGGTAGTTGTCGATGAAGTTGGTGTCTTTGTCGTGGAAAGTGGCGTTGGCCGCGATGTTCAGACCGCGAGTAGAGTCACCGTTGTGGCTGGTGAGCTGCTGCTGCGCAACGAACCAGTAGCCGTGCTTGCTATCGTGGACGCGATAAGCGTTGCCGGTGGTCGCTGCGTCCTGGCCGTTGTCGTCCTCGAGAACGTCGTCGGCAGGGGCGGTACTTTTGTAGTAACCGACACGGTATTCGCCCGGCAGGCTGTTGACCTTCGGCGACCAGACCAGTTCCACCGGCAACACGGTGCCCGCGGTACCACTGCCACTGAGCTTGAAGCCGTTACCGTGCTCCAGTTGCGACGGGTTCTGGTTGTACGCGCCGATCTGGGCGTAGAGCTCGTCATTGATGTTGTACTTCACGCGGATTGCCGCCTGGCTGACCGGCCAGTTGTACCAGATGTTGGTCGCCCAGTTACCCACCTGGGAACCGCAGAACGCCAGGTTCTGGAACTCGCACGGGAAGGTGTTGAAGTCTTCGCCTTCACCGAAGTAACCGGCCTTGACGTCCAGTTTGTTGTCGAAGAACTGGTGCTGAATCCACAACTGGGTCAGACGCACCATGTGGCCACGACCGTAGACTTCCTGGGAGGAACTCAGGGTGCCGGCACGCGGATCGCCGATACGGTCGTTGGAGATGTTCTCACCGTTACGGTTGGTGAGCTGGACCTTGGCCTGGGTGTTATCCCAGCCGAACAGTTTCTCCAGGTCCAGCGCCGCGCCCAGGCCAAACTGGTCGGCATAGCGCGCGGTCTTGTCATCGTTGAAACCGCCATGCAGGTTGCCGCCGACTTCACCGACATAATCCATCTTGATGTCGATGCCTTGCTCGATCAGTTTGGTTCGCTCGCCACCCCAATCGCCCGTCATCCACTTGGAGTCGGAGCTGAACGCTTCATCGGCCATCGCATTGCCGGCCAGAACCAGTGCTGCCGCTGCTGACACTTGGCAGATCAACCGGGCCTTGTTCTTCATCTTCATCCCTACATCCTCGTTTTATTGTTATTAACTTTTCTTCTTTAACGCGGTTACATCAGTTGCGATGCGCGACAGGCCGCGCATCGCGGATTCCCCCCCTGTAGGAGCGAGCTTGCTCGCGAGAAACCTGAGAACACCGTGGGGTGTCAGGTTTCCAGTGTCATCGTTGACGTCCATCGCGAGCAGGCTCGCTCCTACAGATTTGTTCTTCAGCGGCCTTTGAATTGGGCCACGTTGTCAGCATGCGCCTCGGCTTTCGGCACGCCGGCAACCCCCAGTCGCTCCCCGGTCTTGGCATCGAACAGCAGCACTTTCGCCGGGTCGAATTGCAGCGTCAGGGTCTCGCCCACTGCCGGCGCCACGTCCGGTGCCAGGCGGCAGCAGACCTTGGTGTCGTTGAGATTGACGAAGACCAGGGTGTCGGGCCCGGTCGGTTCGGTAACCTGGACTTCGGCACGAATGGTCGGCAAACCGTTCGCTTCGCCGTTGGCCAGGATGATTTGTTCAGGGCGCATGCCGAGGATCACTTCGCGGTCTTCAAGACCGGCGTCCTGCATTCCCAGCGGCAATTCGCAACGGGCCTGGCCGCTGTCGAGCAACGCCAGCAGACGACCGTCCTTGCGCTGCAGGCGCAGTGGGATGAAGTTCATCGGTGGCGAACCGATGAAGCTCGCCACGAACAGGTTGGCCGGGTTGTTGTAGATGTCCTTCGGCGTACCGAACTGCTGGATGATGCCGTCTTTCATCACCGCCACTTTGTCGCCCAGGGTCATGGCTTCGATCTGGTCGTGGGTCACGTAGACCGTGGTGGTTTTCAGGCGCTGGTGCATCAGCTTCATTTCGGTGCGCATCTCGACCCGCAGCTTGGCGTCGAGGTTGGACAGCGGCTCGTCGAACAGATAAATCTTCGGCCGCCGCGCCAGCGCACGGCCCATCGCCACACGCTGCTGCTGGCCACCGGAGAGCTGGCCGGGTTTGCGGCTGAGCAGGTGTTCGATCTGCAACAGCTTGGAAACCCGAGCGACTTCTTCGTCGATTTCGGCGGTCGGCATTTTGCGGATCTTCAGGCCGAAGGCGATGTTGTCGCGCACGCTCATCGTCGGATACAGCGCGTAGGACTGGAACACCATGGCGATGTCGCGATCCTTGGGGCTCATTCCGCTGATGTCGGCGTCGTCCACCAGGATGGCGCCGCCACTGATGGTTTCCAGGCCGGCGATGCAGTTCATCAAGGTCGACTTGCCGCAGCCCGACGGGCCGACCAGGATCAGGAACTCACCGTCATCGATTTTCAGTTCGATGTTTTTCAGGGTGTCCGGCAAGCCCGGGCCGTAGGTCTTGTTGACGTTGCGTAATTCGAGAGTTGCCATCTTTCTACCCCTTGACCGCGCCGGACGTCAGCCCACGCAGGAAATACTTGCCAGCGAATATGTAGACCAGCAGTGTCGGCAGCCCGGCGATCATCGCGGCGGCCATATCAACGTTGTATTCCTTGGCCCCGGTGCTGGTGTTGACCAGGTTGTTCAGGGCCACGGTAATTGGCTGGGCGTCGCCACTGGCGAACACCACGCCGAACAGGAAGTCATTCCAGATCTGGGTGAACTGCCAGATCAGGCAGACCATCACGATCGGGATCGACATCGGCAGCAGGATCTTCAGAAAGATCGTGAAGAAGCCCGCGCCATCGAGCCTTGCGGCCTTGACCAGCGCATCCGGAATGCTCACGTAGTAGTTGCGGAAGAACAGCGTGGTGAACGCCAGGCCGTAGACCACGTGCACCAGCACCAGGCCGGTGGTGGTGTTGGCCAGACCGAACTTGCCGAGGGTGAACGAGGCTGGCAGCAGCACGGTCTGGAACGGCAGGAAGCAGCCGAACAGCAGCAGGCCGAAGAACAGTTGCGAACCACGGAAGCGCCACATCGACAGCACGTAGCCGTTCATGGCCCCGATGAAGGTCGAGATCAACACCGCCGGCACGGTGATTTTCACCGAGTTCCAGAAGTAGCCGCCCACCACGTCCCAGGCCTTGATCCAGCCGATGCCGTCGATCACGGTCGGCCAGCTCAGCAGGTTGCCGGTGCGGATGTCTTCCGGGGATTTGAAGCTGGTCAGCAGCATCACGATCAGCGGGATCAGGTACACCGCCGCGGCCAGCAACAGGGTTGCGTAGATCGCGATGCGGCTGAAACTGATGCCGGGTTTTCCGAGTTGATTAGTCATGGCGTTTGCCTCGCAGCTCGGAGTACAGGTACGGCACGAGGATGGTCAGCACGGCGCCGAGCATCAACATGGCACTGGCCGAACCGATACCCATCTGGCCACGGCTGAAGGTGAAGGAATACATGAACATTGCCGGCAGGTCGGACGAGTAGCCCGGACCGCCCGCGGTCATTGCCGCGACCAGGTCGAAGCTCTTGATCGCGATGTGCGCGAGGATCATGAAGGCACTGAAGAACACCGGGCGCAGGCTCGGCAAAACGATCTTCAGGTAGATGGTCGGCAGGCTCGCACCATCGACTTGCGCGGCACGGATGATCGACTGATCGACACCGCGCAGGCCGGCGAGGAACATCGCCATGACAAACCCGGAGGCTTGCCACACGGCGGCGATCACCAGGCAGTAGACGACGCGATCCTGATCCACCAGCCAGTCGAGGCGGAAGCCCTCCCAGCCCCAGTCACGCAGCATCTTGTCCAGGCCCAAGCCCGGGTTGAGCAGCCATTTCCACGCGGTACCGGTGACGATCATCGACAGCGCCATCGGGTACAGGTAGATGGTGCGGATGAAGCCTTCCTTGCGAATGCGCTGGTCCAGCAGCACCGCGAGGAACACCCCCAGCACCAGGCTGATGCCGATGAACATGCCACCGAACAGCGCGAGGTTCTTGCTCGCGACCCACCAGCGGTCGTTGTCCATCAAGCGCATGTATTGCTGCAGGCCGACCCACTTGTAGCTCGGCATGAAGCTGGAGTTGGTGAAGGACAGAATGAACGTCCAGATGATGTAACCGTAGAAGCCAACCAACACGATCAGCATGCTCGGCGCGAGTACCAACTTGGGTAGCCAGCGTTGCAGCGCATCGAACGGTGAGGCTTTGCTGAAAACCGCCACAGAGCTCATCGGGATAATCCAGTCAGAAATTGAAGTACCACCTGTAGGAGCTGGCTTGCCAGCGATTCAGGCACCGCGGTGTGTCAGGCACACCGCCATCGCCGGCAAGCCGGCTCCTACAGGAGAACGTATCGAAAGTGACCGCGGCGCATGGCCGCGGGACCAGGAATTACTGGGCCGCTTTGACAGCCGATGCCAGTTGGGCGCTGGCCTTGGCCGGGTCAGCATCCTTGTCGTTCATGAAGTTGGTGACCACGTCGAAGATCGCGCCTTGCACAGCCAGGGAAGTGGCCATGTTGTGCGCCATGCTCGGTTGCAGGCCGCCGGTCTTGTCGTCGGCGATGAAGTCCTTCGCCGCCTTCTGCGCGCACTCGTCGAAGCCGAGCTTGTCCATTTCGTTCAGCATGTCGTTACGCACCGGGATCGACCCCTTGTTCATGCTGAAGACTTTCTGGAAGTCGGTACCCAACGCCACTTTGGCCAGGTCTTGCTGGGCAGCGATGTCGCCCTTGCGATCGGCTTTGAGCTTGAACACCGCCAGGGAGTCGATGTTGTAGGTGAAGGCCTTTTCCGTGCCCGGGAACGCCACGCACTGGTAGTCCTTGCCGGCGACTTTCTTCGCGGCAGTCCACTCGCTCTTGGCCCAGTCGCCCATCATCTGCATGCCAGCCTTGCCGTTGATGACGTCAGCGGCCGCGATATTCCAGTCACGACCGGCGCGGTTCGGGTCCATGTAAGTGGTGATTTTTTTCAGCTCGGTGAACGACTGGGTCATCTCCGGGCCGGACAGGGTTTTCTGGTCCAGGTCGACCAGCGCTTTCTTGTAGCCGTCAGCGCCCATGACCGAGAGCACCACGTCTTCGAACACGGTGCTGTCCTGCCAAGGCTGGCCGCCGTGGGCGAGCGCGATGAAGCCTGCGGCTTTGAGCTTGTCGCCGGCGGCATAGAATTCTTCGAGGGTCGTCGGGGCTTTTTCGATCCCGGCTTTCTTGAACACTTCCGGGTTGATCCACAGCCAGTTGACGCGGTGGATGTTCACCGGCACGGCGACGTAGTCACCTTCGTACTTCACGGTGTCGGAGACTTTCTTCGACAGCAGGCCATCCCAGTTTTCCGCCTTGGATACTTCTTTCAGCGCGTCGGTGCTGAGCAGGCCGGTGCTGCCCCACTCCTGGATGTCCGGGCCTTTGATCTGGGCAACGCCTGGCGGGTTGCCGGCTACGGCGCGACTTTTGAGTACGGTCATGGCCGTGGAACCGCCGCCACCGGCGACTGCGCCGTCCTTCCAGGTGAAGCCGTCTTTTTCGACTTGGGCCTTCAGGACATCGACCGCTGCCTTTTCACCACCGGAGGTCCACCAATGAACGACTTCAACGGAACCTTTGGATTCGGCAGCCAGGACACTGAGGGGGAGCGCAGACAGGGAAGCGAGAGAAATGACAGTAGCGAGGCGAGAAATCGCATTCATCTAGGAGCACCTTTCTTGTTGTTATGCATGCAAGTCTGTTGCTTGCGCTGCATAGGATTTTAAACAGGGGATATCCCCTCGCAGGTAACGAAGGGATGCGCGAATGTCACCGCATGGTTACATAGAACCGCTCTGGGACAGCTGCGCCAGCGCCGTGGCCATGCTTGGCGCCAGCGCCAGGCGCGGAATCAACACGGCTTGCCAGGCGTGATAAAGGTCAGGTTTGCCGGGCCAGATGTCGGCACTCGGGCGGTTTTGCGGGTCGAGTTCGTGATGCCAGCTGCCGCCTTCGCGGTCGATGAAATGACTGTCACAGAATTCCCAGAATAGTCGGTACCACTGCTCGTATTGGTCTTCACCGGTACGCTTGAGCAAGGCACTGGCGGCGGCACTGGCTTCGCAATGGGTCCAGTGCAGGCGATGGCGGACCACCGCTTTGTTGTCCCAGTCCAGGGTGTAGACAATCCCCGGCGCACCATCGATATTCCAACCGTGACGGCAATTGTGCTCGAAGAGTTTTTGCGCGTCGGTAACCAGCCAGCCCGGCGTGAGCATCCCCGCTCTCACCCGCGAAGCTTCGAGGTGCAGCAACAGCCGCGCCCACTCGAAACCATGACCCGGGGTGGTGCCGTAGGGGCGGAAGCCGTCGGCCGGATTGTCGTGGTTGTAGTCCCGCAGCGGCTGCCAGGCACGGTCGAAATGCTCGATCACCAGGTAATCGTTGGCGGCGGCGTGGCCATGGATCACTCGCTCGACGATACGCTGGGCACGGCTCAGCCAACGGTTGTCATCGGTGACATCCGCCAGTGCGAGGAATGCTTCAGTGGCGTGCATGTTGCTGTTGGCGCCCCGGTACGCCTCCTCTTCGCTCCAGTCGCGGTTGAAGGACTCGCGCATGGCGCCCTCTTCTTCGCTCCAGAAGTACGTGTCGATGATGTCGATGGCATCATCGAGCAAGGCTTGTGCACCGGGACGTTGCGCGACCACCGCAGAACTCGCTGCCAGCGCGACGAAAGCATGCAGGTAGGCGTTCTTGCCGGTGTTGCCATCGCGATGTTCGGCCGTGGCGAACCAGCCACCCTGCAGCGCATCCCGCAACGGTCCGCGCAGCGCCGCGATACCGTGATCGACCAGCCCGGCAAAGCCCGGCAAGCCCTGAATATGAGCCATGGCGAAGCTGTGGGTCATGCGCGCGGTGTTCATGGTCTGGGCTTGCGCATCAGCCGCAAGGCGACCTTTTTCATCGAGATTGCCGAAGCCTTCAGGCAGCTTCGAAGCCTTGGCAAACGCCAGCAGGCGCAAGCCTTCGGCGGCAAGCCATTGCTGATGGGCAGGTGCGTTCAGCCAACGGCTGAAGGCGGGTTGGAAGGTGTCCATGGCGTACCTTTTTTGTTGTTATGACTGCAGGGCAGCATAAACAACGGACGAAGGCGGGCTTGTAACGAAGGGGGTGGGTTATGTCACCAGGCTGTGACAATCAGACTTGTAGGAGCTGGCTTGCCAGCGATGACATTCTTGAATACGCCATCGCCGGCAAGCCGGCTCCTACAGGGACAGGTGCGTCAATCGATTGATCGGGGTAGCTGCAGGGTCACCCGCAACCCGCCTTCACGCAAATTCTGCAAGCTGACTTCACCCCCATGGCTATGGGCAATGTTGCGGGCAATCCCCAGCCCCAACCCATACCCCTGCTGCTGCCCGGCCAGACGGAAGTGCGGTTCGAACACCTGCTCCAGCCGCTGTTCCGGTACGCCCGGCCCTTCATCATCGACATGCAGGATGAACGCGCTTTCATCGTCATCGATGTGCAGGTGCGCGTTCTGCCCGTACTTCAACGCATTGTCGATCAGGTTGCCGATGCAGCGCTTGAGCGCCAGCGGTTTGCCCGGATACGTCGCCAGCGCCCGCCCCTGCTGGGTCACGCGACCATTGCCGTTCGGCGCTAGATAGGGCTCCACCAGACAGTCGAGCACGTGATTGAGATCCACCGGCTCGATGTTCTCGTGGATGTCGGTGTCTTTCACGCATTGCAGCGCGCCCTTGACCAGTAGTTCAAGCTCATCCAGATCGCGGCCGAACTTGGCTTGCAGCTTTTCGTCTTCGAGTAACTCAACCCGCAAACGCAAGCGGGTGATCGGCGTGCGCAGGTCGTGGGAAATGGCGCTGAACAACTGGCTACGCTCGGTCAGGTAACGGCTGATGCGCTCTCGCATGGTGTTGAAGGCGCGCCCGACCTCGACCACTTCGCTGCCACCGCCTTCGGCCACTGGTTCCACGTCTGCCCCCAACGACAGGTCCCGCGCCGCCCGCGCCAGGCGCTTGAGCGGTCGACTCTGCCAGTGCACCAGCAGGCCGATGAACAACAGCAAAAAACCGCTGGTGAGGACGATGAACCACACCTGCTGCGCCGGCAGGCCTTGCTCTTCAAGGCTGGTGTAGGGCTCGGGCAACAGCGAGGCGATGTACAGCCATTCGCCCGGTGCCATCTGGATCTGCGTGACCAGTACCGGCGGGTTCACCGGTTCCAGGGTCAGCGCGTAGTGCGCCCAGGATCGCGGCAACTCATCGAGCTTCAAGCCGCCATTGAAGATGCGCAGGTCTTCCGGGCTGACGAAGGTCACCGAGATGTCCGTGTCCTGGCCGAGGGACTGGCGCAGCACCTCGTCCACCGCTTTGAGCACTGCCTCTTTGCGCGGGGTGATGGGCAGCACTTCCATGCCCAGGGGTTTGTCATTGAGTGTCACCACAAACCGGGTGCCACCCATGCTGCGCAACTGGTCCAGCACCAGGGGCCGAAACGCCACTGGCAACGAACGAAAATAGCTGACACTGGCCGTCATCGAATGGGCCAGGCTGCGGGCGCTGGTGACCAAGCCTTCAAGCTGCGTGGCACGCAATTGCGACACCCAGATCACGCTCGACAACGCCTGGGCGAACAACACCGCCAGCAGGGTCAACAGCAACATCCGCCCGAGCAGCGAACGTGGCATCGGTACCTTGGCAGCGAGTTTGCGGAAAATCTCAGTGACCATTGCCGGCAACCACGTGGGCCGCCAATTGGTAGCCACTGCCACGCACGGTGCGGATCAGCCGTGGCGGTTTTTCCGTGTCGCGCAGACGCTGGCGCAACCGGCTGACCGCCATGTCGACGATGCGATCAAGGGGCATCAGTTCACGGCCACGGGTGGCGTTGCCGATGGTGTCGCGGTCGAGGATTTCCTGCGGGTGATCGAGGAACAGTTTCAGCAGCGCGAAGTCGGCGCCCGAGAGAATCACTTCTTCGCCGTCGATGTGAAACAGCCGATGGCTGACCATGTCCAGACGCCAGTCATCGAAGGCCAGCACCTCACCGCCGTTACGCTCCTGGCCGAACTGCGCGCGGCGCAGCAACGCCTTGATCCGCGCCTGCAACTCCCGTGGGCTGAACGGCTTGCCGAGGTAATCGTCGGCGCCCAGCTCCAGGCCGATGACACGGTCGGCTTCGTCGGAACTGGCGGTGAGCATGATGATCGGCACCTGCGCCTGGCGTGGATGCTGGCGAATCCAGCGGCACAGGCTGAAGCCGTCTTCGTCGGGCAGCATCACATCAAGGATCACCAAGTCGGCCGGCGCGTCGTTCAGCGCCTGGCGAAACCCGGCGCCATCGGCGGTGGCACGCACCTGGAAACCGGCGCGGGTCAGGTAGGTGTCCAGCAACTCGCGTATCTCTTGATCGTCATCGACCAACAAAATCGACTTGTTGACTGAGCTCACGGGGCGGCGTCCTTGTTGTTTGAATTGGGGCCGATTATGCCTGATGCGCTGAAACTGCAAACAGCTCAAAACTACTGTAGGAGCGAGCCTGCTCGCGATGGACTTGAAGGCACCGCGTACATTCAGAAAGCACGCGTTATCGTTGACGTCCATCGCGAGCAGGCTCGCTCCTACAGGTAATCGGGTTTCAAGTTGAGATTGATTGCTCCAGCGCCACACCCGCCCCCATCAACCCCGAAAACGGCGCCGTCACCAGCCACACCGGAATCCCCTTGAAGTAATCGCTCATGCAACCCTTGTCGGCGAAGCAACGGGCGAAACCGCTTTCGAGGAAAAAATCGGCAAAGCGCGGAATCACCCCGCCAACGATGTACACGCCACCACGCCCGCCGGTGGTCAGCACGTTGTTGCCGGCCACTCGACCGAGCCAGCAGCAGAACTGCTCCAGCACTTCCACGGCAATCGGGTCACCCGCCAGCCCGGCAGCGGTGATGGCTTCCGGTGTGTCGAGCACCGGCGTGTGCCCATCCACCGCGCAGATTGCCCGGTAGACGCGGGGCAAGCCGCCGCCGCTCAACGCGGTTTCAGCGCTGACGTGGCCGATCTCGTTGGAAATGTGCTGCCAGAGTTGGGTTTCACGCGGGCTGCTCAGTGGCAGGTCGACATGGCCGCCCTCCCCCGGCAACGCGGCGAATCGGCCTTCGCCCAAATCGAGCAAGGTGCCGACGCCCAGCCCCGTACCCGGGCCAATCACCACCGCCGGGCGCAACGGCTCCGGCGTGCCTTCGCAAACCACGCGATATTCGCCAGGCTGCAAACGGGTCATGCCCAGGGCCATGGCCGAGAAGTCGTTGACCAGTAACAATTGCTCGACCTGCAAGGTCTGGCAAAAGCCCTTGCGGCTCAGGCGCCAGTGATTGTTGGTGAACTTGAATTCATCGCCGCTCACGGGACCTGCCACCGACAGGCACACCGAACCGATCGAGCCAGGCGCCAGCCCCAGGCCGCTCAGGTAGAGGCTGATTGCCTCTTCCGGGCTGGGGAAATCTGCTGTCGCCAGCACCTGGACCGATTCCAGTTGCTGGTTTTTCCACAACGCGAAACGTGCGTTGGTCCCACCGATGTCACCGACCAAGGCCAGTTTCAATTAAGCGTCTCCAGGGCAGAAGTGAAGGCGCTGGCGCCCTGCTCCGCCGAGCTGAAGGCCATGCGCATGAAACCAAACAGTTCGCGACCGGTGCCGATGTTGTTACCCAACAGGCCCTTGGCCGGCGTGCGCGCTGCGAATTCTTCGGCGTCCACCTTAAGTTCCAGGGTGCCTTTGACGCCATCGACGCGGATGATATCGCCCTCTTGCACCCGCGCCAAAGCGCCGCCGACATAAGCTTCGGGGCTGACGTGGATGGCCGCCGGGATTTTCCCCGACGCGCCGGACATGCGCCCGTCGGTTACCAGCGCCACTTTGAAGCCGCGATCCTGCAACACGCCGAGGAACGGCGTCATCTTGTGCAGTTCCGGCATGCCGTTGGAGCGCGGGCCCTGGAAGCGCATCACCGCGACAAAATCCTTCTCCAGCAAACCGGCCTTGAACGCATCGGCCAGGTCCTGCTGATCCTGGAACACCATGGCCGGTGCTTCGACGATCTGGTTTTCCACGGCGACGGCGGAGACTTTCATCACGCCGCGACCGAGGTTGCCTTCCATCACCCGCAGGCCACCTTCCGGCGAGAATGCACGGGCGACAGGACGCAGGATGCTTTCATCGAGGCTGTCGGTCACGCCTTCACGCCACACCAGTTGGCCATTGTCGAGGAACGGTTCCTGGGTGTAGCGACTCAGGCCGTGGCCCATCACGGTGTTGACGTTTTCGTGGAGCAACCCGGCGTCCAGCAGTTCGCGGATCAAGAACGACATGCCGCCCGCCGCCTGGAAGTGGTTGATGTCGGCTTTGCCGTTCGGGTAGACGTGACTCAGGGTCGGCACGACTTCGGAGAGGTCGGCCATGTCCTGCCAGGTCAATTGAATGCCCGCCGCCATGGCGATGGCCGGCATGTGCAAGGTGTGGTTGGTCGAGCCGCCGGTGGCGTGCAGCGCGACAATCGAGTTGACCAGCGAACGCTCGTCGACGATTTCGCCGATCGGCATAAAGTCGCCGTTCTGCTTGGTCAGGCGCGTGACCTGGTGCGCGGCTTCGCGAGTCAGGGCATCGCGCAACGGTGTGTTCGGGTTGACGAAGGACGCGCCCGGCAAGTGCAGGCCCATGACTTCCATCAGCAACTGGTTGGTGTTGGCGGTGCCGTAGAAAGTGCAGGTGCCAGGGCTGTGGTAGGACTTCATTTCCGACTCCAGCAGCTCCTCGCGGGTCGCCTTGCCTTCGGCGTACTTCTGGCGCACGTCGGCTTTCTGCTTGTTGGAAATGCCCGACACCATCGGCCCGCCCGGCACGAAGATCATCGGCAGATGGCCGAAACGCAGCGCGCCCATCATCAGGCCCGGCACGATCTTGTCGCAGATGCCGAGCAGTAGCGCGCCGTCGAACATGTTGTGGGACAGCGCCACGGCGGTGGACAACGCGATCACTTCGCGGCTCGGCAGGCTCAGTTCCATGCCCGGCTCGCCCTGGGTCACGCCATCGCACATGGCCGGGGTGCCACCGGCGAACTGACCGACGGAGCCGATCTCGCGCAGGGCCTTTTTGATCAATTCGGGAAAGACTTCATACGGCTGGTGCGCCGAGAGCATGTCGTTATATGACGAAACTATCGCGATGTTGGCGGAGTTCATCATCCGCAGACTGTGCTTGTCGTCGCTGCCGCAACCGGCCACGCCATGGGCGAAGTTGGCGCATTGCAGCTGGCCGCGCATCGGACCGTCGCTGGCCGCACCGCGAATCAATGCAAGGTAAGCCTCACGCGTGGCGCGGCTGCGGGCGATAAGCCGTTCGGTGACCTCAAGGACGCGGGGATGCATGTGTAGAACTCCAGGCTAACGGATGTGGCGACCTGATTGTCTATGCTGATCAAAGGCCGGTGTCGATGGGATGACAGACGGTTTTCTTGATCGGTTGGACCAGTTGATTCAGGTCACTCGTTGTAGATTGAACAAAATATTGCCATCAAAAAGGCTTGTTTTCTATTTTTTTGCGAATAATCTTGTAATTCCAACAACAAAACGACGGTAGCGCAGACATATGACTCTTCGAATCGCAATCAATGGCTTTGGCCGCATCGGCCGTAATGTTCTGCGTGCACTCTATACCCAGGGCTACCGTCAGGATCTGCAGATCGTCGCCATCAACGACCTGGGCGACAGTGCTATGAACGCTCACTTGCTCAAGTACGACACCGTTCACGGCACGTTCGATGCCGATGTCCAGCACGACCAGGAGAGCCTGACGGTCAATGGCGACCGCATTTCGGTCAGCGCCATTCGCAATCCGGCCGACCTGCCCTGGGCTGCGGAAAAGATTGATGTGGTGTTCGAATGCACCGGTCTGTTCACCGACCGGGCCAAAGCCGCCGCGCATATTACGGCCGGTGCGCGCAAAGTGATCATCTCGGCCCCCGCCAAAGGCGCCGACGCCACCGTGGTTTATGGGGTGAACCACGACATTCTGCGCCAATCGCACCAGATTATTTCCAATGCGTCGTGCACCACCAACTGCCTGGCCCCGGTGGCCCAGGTGCTGCACCGCGAGCTGGGCATCGAAAGCGGTCTGATGACCACCATTCACGCCTACACCAACGACCAGAACCTGACCGACGTCTACCACACCGACCCGTACCGCGCCCGCTCGGCCACCCAGAACATGATCCCGAGCAAGACCGGCGCCGCCGAAGCCGTCGGCCTGGTGCTGCCGGAACTGGCGGGCAAACTGACCGGCATGGCGGTGCGCGTCCCGGTGATCAACGTGTCGCTGGTGGACCTGACCGTTCAGCTGAAAAAAGAAGCCAGCGTAGAGGACGTCAATGCGCTGATGAAAGAAGCCAGCCAGCACTCGAAGATCCTTGGGTACAACACCCTGCCGCTGGTCTCCAGTGACTTCAACCACAACCCGCTGTCGTCGATCTTCGACGCCAACCACACCAAATCCAGCGGCAAGCTGCTCAAGGTGCTGGCCTGGTATGACAACGAGTGGGGCTTCTCCAACCGCATGCTCGATAACTGCCTGGCACTGTGCAACGCTGAATAAGCAGCACGCCCCCCCGGTCTTGTAGGAGCGAGCTTGCTCGCGATGGATGTAAGGGCACCGCGCTCATTCAGGCGACCCTTGTCATCGTTAACGACCATCGCGAGCAAGCTCGCTCCTACAGGGTGCGTGTCATTTCTGGAGCAACAACCCATGATCGGCATCAGCTTTACGCAAAAGACCCTGGCGGCGCGCAAGCGTATCGCCCTGGTTGCCCATGACCACTGCAAGGTGTTCTTGCTGGACTGGGCCGAACGGCAAAAAGACAAATTGGCCCAGCATGATCTGGTCGCCACGGGCACCACGGGGCTGTTGTTGCAACAACGCCTCGACCTGCCCGTGGAGAGCATGATCAGTGGTCCGCTGGGCGGAGACCAACAGCTCGGTGCGCAAATCGCCGAGCAGCGGGTCGACATGCTGGTGTTCTTCTGGGACCCGTTCGAACCGCAGCCACACGACCCGGACATCAAGGCGTTGCTGCGGGTCGCGGCCGTCTGGAACATTCCGGTGGCCTGCAACGAATGCAGCGCCGACTACCTGCTCAGCAGCCCGTTGATAGATCAGGCGCATTCCCATCGGATTCCCGATTACGCGAGCTATCTACAGGGTCGCGGCTAAAGCTTCACAAATCAGTACTTGACCATTCGTGTGGATGATAAGCATTATCATTCGCTAGAAATGGATCAGGTCCTCCCGTGAGTCAGTCGCGCTTCAACCACGTTTTCCTCACCCAGCGCACCTCCCTGCTGCGCACGCTGGAACGGATGGTCAACAATCACAGCACCGCCGAAGACCTCTTGCAGGAAACCTACCTGCGAGTGACCCGTGCGTTGAGTGAACGGGCCATCGATCATCTTGAGCCCTTTGTTTTCCAGACGGCGCGCAACCTGGCGCTGGACCATCTGCGCGCGCGACGCATCCATTCGCGCACCATGGTCGACGACGTGCCGCAGGAGGTGGTGCACAGCGTCGCCGCCCCCACCAGCAGTGCCGAAGACGCCGCCCATGCCGAACAATTGCTGGAGCGCCTGAACGTGAGCCTCAGTGAACTCAGCGCCCGCCAACAGCGGATTTTCATCCTCAGCCGCCTGCACGGGCACAGCTACCAGGAAATCGCCGACGAGCTGAACGTGTCCCTCAGTACCGTGCAGAAAGAACTCAAATTGATCATGTCGATCTGCATCGGGGTTGCTGATCGCCTGAACGCCAATTGAGCATCAGGATCTTGCGCTTACCCTGACCGACTGCGCTGGTCATCGGGCTTTGCTACCCTTGGCACACTTTTTACGCTTCACTAAAAAAACAGCCGTGCACAGACACTGCCGAGGAAACACCGTGACGGACAACCACCGCTCCCCTGAGCCTTCATCGGCGCAGGACCCCGCTAGCGCGATGGACCAGGCCCTGGACTGGCTGATAGTGCTCGGCAGTCCCGACGAGGAGCAGACCCGCCAGTTCCATGCCTGGCTCGATGCCGACCCGCTCAATGCCCAGGCCTTCGCCAAGGCCCAGGCGATTTGGGACGGCCCGCAGGTAGCGCAATGCGCGCAAAGCCTGGCTGCCCGTCCCGCGAAAGTCTCTGTGCTAGGCCGCCTGCGTCCGCACTGGAAACCGCTGGCCACCGCCGCCGTGCTGTTGCTCGGCCTGTTCAGTTTCAGCAATCTGCCGATGCGCCTGCAGGCCGATCACCTGACCGTGGTCGGCGAGCGCCAGCGCCTGCAACTGGAGGACGGCTCCAAAGTCCTGCTCAATACCAATTCGGCGTTCTCCAGCACCATCAATGATCAACAACGTGTTGCCCGCCTGTATCAGGGTGAAGCGTTTTTCGAAGTACAGGCCAATCGCAGCCAGCCTCTGGAAATCGATGCCGGCCCGGTCACGGCCAGCGTTCGCGATACCGCGTTTGCCGTGCGTTACCTCGACGGCGTGGCACAGGTGCGGGTACAGCGTGGGGATGTCGACTTGCGCGCCACCCGTGACGATGCCCGAGTGCGCTTGTCCGCCGGGGAAAGTATCCGCATCGGCCCCAACGGCTTCGACCGCCCGGCCAAGCTGGATGCCGCCACCGATCTGGCATGGGTTCAGGGGCGACTGGTGTTTGAAAACTGCCCGTTGAACCAGGTCCTGTCAGAACTCCGCCGCTACTACCCGGGCTGGATCATCAACAACAACGAACAACTGGCCGATGTCGCCGTGACCGGCAACTATCGCCTCGATCAGCCGCTGGACGTGATCCGTTCCCTGGCCCACATCACCTCGGCCCGGCTCCAGGAATTCCCGGCGCTGGTCATCCTGAACTGAATGAGAATTATTTTTACTCGATAGGCAAATCCCGTACGTCTCGTTATAGCCAATGCAATTGATTCGCATCTCATGATGCCAATCAGCACCTATAAAGATTCGTGCGACACGGAGCGCTATCGATGTCCTCTCGCCTTACCCGCCAAGCCCCTTCACCTTCCCGCGTGCTGTCGCTATTGACCGCTGCCATCCTGATGGCCGGCACCGCACCGCTGATGGCCGCCACCGCCGCCGAGCAGTCGACCCGCAAAATGGGCGACTACTCGTTCGCCATTCCCCAGCAGTCACTGGTGTCGGCACTCAATGCCTTTACCGCCGTGACGGGCTGGCAGGTCGGTGTGTCGTCGGAGCTGGCACAAGGTGTGGCCTCGCCGGGCGTACGCGGTTCCCTGTCGCCGGAGAAAGCCCTGGAGCGCCTGTTGGTGGGGACCAACCTGAGCTATCGCAAACTGGGCAACAACAGCATCGTGCTGGAAAAGCGTAGCGGTAGCAGTGCCCTGAATCTGGATCAGGTGACCATCAGCGCCACCCGTAACGAACAGTCTGTGAATAGCGTGCCGAGCACGGTCTCTGTCTACACCCGCGAAGATCTGGACCGCAACAACGTCAATACCATCAAGGAACTGGTGCGCTACGAACCCGGTGTTTCGGTCGGCGGCGCAGGCCAGCGGGCCGGTATCACCGGCTACAACATTCGCGGCATCGATGGCGACCGCGTGCTGACCCAGGTCGATGGCGTGCAGGTACCTGACGGCTTCTTCAACGGCCCCTATGCCCAGACCAACCGCAACTATGTCGACCCGGAAATCGTCAAGCGTGTGGAAATCCTCCGCGGCCCGGCCTCTGTTTTGTACGGCAGCAATGCCATTGGCGGCGCCGTCAGCTACTACACGCTGGACCCGGACGACATCATCAAACCGGGCAAGGATGTCGGTGCGCGCCTGAAAACCGGCTACAGCTCCGCCGACGAAAGTTGGCTGACGTCCGGCACCGTCGCCGGTCGCACCGGTGAGTTCGATGGCCTGCTGCATCTCAGTCAACGCAACGGTCATGAAACAGAATCCTACGGAGAAACCGGTGGCACTGGCCTGAACCGTACTGAAGCCAATCCCCAAGACGCTCGCACCACCAGCGTGCTGGCCAAACTGGGCTGGGATTACGCCGACGACGCGCGCCTGGGCCTGACCTATGAGCATTACAAGGACGACCGCGACACCAATCAATTGAGCGCCGTGGGCGGCCCGTTCAATGCAGGACGCGGTTTTGGCTACTACAAGTCCCGTACCGGTAACGACACGATCACCCGCGAACGCTTTGGCCTGGAACACAGCTTCGGTCTGGACAGCGCCCTAGCCGACAACATCAAGTGGACACTGAACTACCAGATCGCCAAGACCGACCAGAGCACCGAGGAAATCTACGCGCCGCCGTCACGAACCGTGCTGCGTAACCGCGATACCACCTACAAGGACCGCCAATGGGTATTCGATGCCCAGGCTGACAAGTCGTTTGCCATCGCCGACACCGAACACCTCGTCACCTATGGCACCACCATCAAGCAGGACAAAATCACCGGCCTGCGTACCGGTACCGGCACTTGCCTGACCGTGGCCGGTGCCTGCCGGGTCATTGGTGCCCCTAGCGCCAACGACACGCTGACACCCGCCAGTGACTTCCCGGACCCGACCATCAACAGCTACAGCCTGTTCGCCCAGGATCAGATCAGCTGGGGCAACTGGACCTTCCTGCCGGGTGCACGCTACGACTACACCGAGCTCAAGCCGCACATCACCGAAGAGTTCCTGGCCACCGCCGACCAGAGCGGCAACGGCACGGTGAGTGACGAGACCAAGACCTGGCATCGCCTGTCGCCGAATTTTGGCACTACCTACAGCTTCAACGACTATTACACCTGGTACGGCAAATACGCCGAAGGCTTCCGCACCCCGTCCGCCAAGGCTTTGTACGGTCGTTTCGAAAACCTCTCTGGCGGCTATAAGGTCGCCCCTAATCCGGACCTCGAACCGGAAAAGAGCAAAAGCTACGAGACGGGTTTGCGCGGCAACTTCGAGCAGGGCTCGTTTGACGTCGCCGTGTTCTACAACAAATACCGCGACTTCATTAACGAGAACGCCATCACGCCGGGCTACACCGAGCTCACCTTCCAGAGCAACAACATCAAGCACGCCACCATCAAGGGTGCCGAGGTCAAGGGCCGTCTGAACCTTGACGCCTTCGGTGCACCGCAAGGCCTCTACACCCAGGGTTCGGTGGCCTATGCCTACGGTCGCAACGACGACTCGGGCGAGCCGCTCAACAGCGTCAATCCGCTGACCGGCGTATTCGGCCTTGGCTACGACCAGGACAACTACGGTGGCTTGCTCAGCTGGACCCTGGTGAAGAAGAAGGATCGCGTCGACAGCACCAGTTTCAAAACCCCGGACGGCACCAGCACCCAGTTCAAGACCCCAGGCTTCGGCATTCTGGACCTGAGCGCGTTCTACAAGGTGACAGACGATGTGACCGTCAGCGGCGGCGTCTACAACTTGACCGACAAGAAATACTGGCTGTGGGATGACGTGCGCGGCTACGACAGTGTCGGCGAAGCCTCGGTGACCCAACCGGCCAACCTCGACCGCCTGACCCAGCCGGGTCGCAACTTCGCGGTCAACCTGATCTGGGATATCTGACCCGTTCATCCCGCCGGGCGGTGAATTGAAACCGCCCAGCGAGGATTTTTTACTGTCAGGCGCCTTCCTGTACGTCTCGTTACCAAGCGCCTCTAATTTCTCCAAGGAAATGCCATGACTACCCAGGCCACCGAACAACGCCCCAACCTGCGTTCACAGCGTTTGAACCAGGTCACCAACGAGCCACACACCAAGCTCGATGTCCTGGTCAAAGCCCATGCCCCGTTTGAGACCCAGGCCAATTTCGCCCGTTTCGTGGTGGCGCAGTACCTGTTCCAGTCGGAGCTGGTGTCGCTGTACAACGATGCCGAACTGACCGCCATCGTCCCGGACCTGCCGGCTCGCTGCCGCGCCGATGCGGCCAGGGCGGACCTCGCGGACCTGGACACCGACGTGCCGGCACCTGTCGCCGGCGCCCTGAAGAACCCGACCAAGGCCCAAGCCCTGGGCTGGATCTTTGTTTCGGAAGGTTCGAAGCTCGGCGCGGCGTTCCTGATCAAGCGCGCCGTGGGCCTTGGCCTGAGCGAAACCTTCGGCGCCCGTCACCTCGGCGAACCGGCCGGTGGCCGCGCGGAAGGCTGGAAGAACTTCGTCAAAACCCTGGACGGCCTTGAGCTCAGCGCCCAGGAAGAAGCCGAAGTGGAAAAAGGCGCCATCGACGCGTTCAACCGTTTTACCGTGTTGCTGGAGCAGGCTTACGCCAGCGCACCAGAAGTCGCCTGATACACCGCGGTCCCTATGGGAGCGAGCCTGCTCGCGAAAATGGTCTTTCATTCAACATTTATGTCGACTGATACTCAGCTTTCGCGAGCAGGCTCGCTCCCACAAAGGGCCAGGTAAATCTGTAAGATCTCCATTCAGCTTCATACGCATCCCCAGAGCCCATGCCCGCTTCTTCAAAACTCTCCCGCCTCCTCTTCGGACTGCTCGCCTATGTCAGCCTGGGCATCGGCCTGATCGCCATCGTCATACCCGGTCTGCCAACCACCGAGTTCATCCTGCTGGCCGCCTGGGCCGCGACGCGCAGTTCACCGCGTCTGAGTGCCTGGCTGGAAAACCACCGGCTGTTCGGCCCTATCCTCCATAACTGGCGCAACGGCAAGATCATTGCGCGCCGGGCAAAAGTCAGCGCCACTGTCAGCATGCTGTTATGTGCCGGCCTGATGCTGGTGATGCTCGATCACGGCTGGCCGATTTACCTGGCGATGGCCGGGATGGGGCTAGGCAACCTGTGGATCTGGTCACGGCCGGAGTCAGTGCCAGAACCCTCCTGAGTAATTCCGCGACTTTTCCTCGTTTTAAAGCGCTTTTCGGCACATTTTTCTGCGCAAACGTTCAACAACTACCGTTCGTCGGGTTGCCCCTCATGTAACCTCAACGCCACGCCGATGTGCATAGATCGGCGCTAAATGGATTTAGCGAGTGAGCCACAACGGCCCACAGCCAACACTTCATCCATTCGCGAGCTCGCCCTATGTTCGACTCACTGTCCATTCGCCTGAAAATCGTCCTGCTGTCCGGTCTGTGCCTGCTGGGCGTAGTCGCCTTGATAGTGGGCATGAACATCTACCAGACCAATCAGAACGATGATCTGGTCAACGATTCCAGCAGCAGAATGCTCACCGCCAGTGTGCAGGACCTGCTCCAGGCCAAGGCCGCCGAGCAAGCGGTGCGGGTGCAGAAGACGTTCGGTGAAACCCTGACGGTGGTGACCGCCCTGGCCGATCAGATCAAGGACATGCGAACCATGGCCGCCAAGCGCGCCCTTGAGCCCGGCGCCCTGCGTGAAGAATTGAACCTGAGCCTGAAAACCGCCTTCGAGCGCAACAGCAAAGTGCTGGGCATCTGGCTGGCGTTCGAACCCAATGGGCTGGACGGCAAGGACAGCGAGTTCGCCAACGACGCCGCCCGCCAGTCCAACGAGATCGGCCGTTTCGCCACCTACTGGAGCCGCGCCGGGGGTGAGTCGCTGAACACGATCATGGTCGAAGAGGACATGACCAAAACCACCCTGAATCTCAGCGGTACGCCGTACAACGTCTGGTACACCTGCCCCCGGGACAGCAAGCGCATCTGCCTGCTCGACCCGTACGCCGATACCGTCGGCAACAAGGAAGTGCTGATGACCACCATTTCCGTCCCGCTGCTGGTGGACGGCAAGTCCATCGGCGTGGTTGGCATCGACATCGCCCTCGACGCCCTGCAAGCGGCGGCCGTCGGTTCCCAGCGCGAACTGTTCAACAGCGCCGGGCACATGCTGATCGTCTCCGGCACTGGCGTGATGGCGGCCTACAGCGTCGACGCAACGAAAGTCGGCAAGAGCATCGGCGACACCCTGGGTGCGGATGGCAAGGACATCCTGCAATTGCTCGGCAGTGGTGCACCGAAGATTCTCCAGCAAGGTGACCTGATCCGTGCGGTGTACCCGGTCAGCCCGATCGCCGATGCCAAGGCCTGGGCCGTGGTGATCGACCTGCCCAAGCAAGTGCTGCTGGCCGATTCGGTGAAACTGCAGGCCGTGCTCGACGATGCCCAGCAAAGCGGCACGATCAAGGCCCTGTCGGTGGCGGTGATCGCCGGAGTACTCGGTCTGCTGCTGATGTGGCTCACCGCGTCGGGCGTGACCCGGCCGATCAATAGCGTGGCCGACATGCTCAAGGCGATTGCCAGTGGCGACGGCGACCTGACTCAGCGCCTGCACTACAACAAGAAGGACGAACTGGGCGAGCTGGTGAGCTGGTTCAACCGCTTCCTCGACAAGCTGCAACCGACCATCGCGCAGATCAAGCAAAGCATCACCGATGCCCGTGGCACGGCTGACCAGTCTTCGGAAATCGCCCGTCAAACCAGCGAAGGCATGCAGGTGCAGTTCCGCGAAATCGATCAGGTTGCCACCGCATCCAACGAAATGAGCGCCACCGCCCACGATGTCGCCAACAGCGCCTCGAACGCGGCCAGTGCCGCCAAGGGCGCCGACCAGTCGGCCCGCGACGGCATGCAGATCATCGAGCGCAGCACCCGCGACATCAATCAACTCGCCGACGAAGTGAGCAAGGCCGTGACCGAAGTCGAAGCGCTCGCGGTCAACAGCGAGCAAATCGGTTCGGTACTGGAGGTGATTCGCAGCATCGCCGAACAAACCAACCTGCTGGCCCTCAACGCGGCGATTGAAGCCGCCCGTGCCGGCGAGAGCGGTCGCGGCTTTGCGGTGGTCGCCGACGAAGTGCGCAACCTGGCCAAACGGACCCAGGATTCGGTGGAAGAAATTCGCCTGGTCATCGAACGCATCCAGAACGGCACCCGTGGCGTGGTCGCCACCATGCATTCGAGCCAGACCCAGGCCCACAGCAACGCCGGGCAGATCCAGCAGGCGGTCCAGGCCTTGAGCAAGATCAGCGACGCGGTCACCGTGATCAGCGACATGAACCTGCAAATCGCCAGTGCCGCCGAACAGCAAAGCGCCGTGGCCGAAGAGGTCAACCGCAACGTCTCGGCGATCCGCACCGTGACCGAAACCCTGACCGGCCAGGCCACCGAATCGGCGCAGATCAGCAGCCAGCTCAACTCCCTGACCAACCACCAGATGAAGTTGATGGATCAGTTCCGCGTTTAAACAATCGCCTCATCCTCCCTGTGGGAGCCAGCCTGCTCGCGAAGACGGCAGCCCATGCAACATCAATGTGGCTGACACATCGCCTTCGCGAGCAGGCTCGCTCCCACAAGGTTTCACATGCTCCGGTCATGTTTTGAACTAAGATCTGGCTCTCGCTCCGGAGGGCCCATCGATGACTGATTTGCTCACGCCCATTCAAGCCGCACTCGGTTTGCCTCACACCCCGATTCCATTCACCTCCAGCGGCGCCCTGCCCTCGGCGTTTGCCGTCACGGATCTGGCCTGCGCCAGCATCGCTGCCGCCGGCCAGGCCGCCAGCGAACTGCTGCACCAACAAACCGGACGCCTGCCCGATCTTGAAGTTGACCGACGCCTGGCCTCGTTCTGGTTCGCGACTTCGATTCGCCCGATAGGCTGGAGCGTTCCGCCGCTGTGGGATCCGGTCGCAGGTGACTACCCCACCCGCGATGGCTGGATTCGCCTGCACACCAACGCGCCCCATCACCGTGCTGCGGCCGAAAGCGTGCTGGGTGCCTGTGCCGACCGCGCAGCGATGGCCGGCAAAGTGGCGCAATGGGCGAAAAGCGAGCTGGAACAGGCAGTGGTCGATGCCGGTGGTTGTGCCGCCGAGATGCGCACCTGGGATCAATGGCAGACCCATCCTCAGGGCCAGGCAGTCAATGCCGCCCCCTTGATTCAACTCGCCAGCCTCCCCGGCCAGGGCAGCAAAGCGTGGACAGGTTCAGTGGCTCGACCACTGGCCGGTATCAAAGTGCTGGATTTGACCCGCGTGCTGGCCGGCCCCATCGCCAGTCGCTTTCTTGCTGGCCTCGGTGCCGATGTCTTGCGCATCGATCCGCCGACCTGGAACGAGCCGGGGGTGGTACCGGAAGTCACGTTGGGAAAACGTTGCGCGCGTCTTGATCTGAACGACAAGTCCGACCGCGCCGTATTCGAATGCCTGCTCAAGGACGCCGACATTCTGCTCCATGGCTATCGTGCCGATGCGCTGGAGCGACTTGGCTTGGGCACGAATGAGCGGCGGCAACTGAACCCCGGTCTGATCGATGTTTGCCTCAACGCTTATGGCTGGAGCGGCCCCTGGCAAAACCGCAGAGGTTTCGACAGCCTGGTACAGATGAGCAGCGGCATTGCCGAAGCGGGCATGCGCTGGAAGCAAGCGGACAAGCCGGTGCCGTTGCCGGTGCAGGCCCTCGATCACGCCACCGGGTATTTGATGGCGGCCAGTGCGATCAGGTTGTTGGCGCAGCGGTTGAGCGACGGTACGGGGGGCTCGGCGCGGTTGTCGTTGGCGCGTACGGCGAAGTTGTTGATCGAGCAGGGGCCGGGGACGAGTGAGGCATTACGCGCGGAAGATGTACAGGATCAGGGGTTGATCGTGGAGCAGACGCCGTGGGGGCCTGCGCATCGGTTGCACGCACCTTTGAAGATAAGCGGGACGCCGTTGCAGTGGGCATTACCGGCAACGGAATTGGGTTCCCATCGTGCGCAGTGGCGGTGACCGTCAGATCGTCATCGCTGGCAAGCCAGCTCCTACAGGTGACCGGGTTGTCCCGGACGACCGCGATCAAATGTAGGAGCTGGCTTGCCAGCGATGGCGTCTGAACCGTCAATACAGGTTCCGGATCGGCTCAGTCCACCCGACTCAACGAAGTCCACAGCAATTGCGCCGCATACCCTCGATAAGGCCGCCAGGTTTCGGCTCGCGCCAAGAGCTGCCTGGCCGTCACCGGCCCGCCCTCCAGCGCCACCAACGCATTGATCAGGCCGACATCACCATTGGGAAACCCATCCATCTCCCGCAACTGCCGCAGCGCGATGTACTGCGCCGTCCAGTCACCCACTCCATGCAAGGCCAACAACCGCGCGACGCCCCCGTCCCGAGCGGGCTCGAATAACCGCGGATCATCGAGCAACGCCTGAGCCACGCCCGACAACGTCCGGCCACGGCTTTTCGGCATGCCCAACGCGGCCAGGTCTGCACCCGCCAGAACGCCGGCCTCGGGAAACACATGGGTCAACCCCGGTAACCCGGAATGAAAGGGTGTGCCGTACTGCGCGACCAGTTTGCCCGCCAATCGGATCGCCGCCACCACCGTAATCTGCTGCCCCAGCACCGCGCGGATCGCCAGTTCCAGGCCATCCCACGTCCCTGGCACACGCAGCCCGGGGCGCTCTGCAATCAGCCGCGCCAGCAGCGGATCAACTGCCAGGTGCCGATGCATCGTGGACAGGTCGGCGTCCAGATCGAACATCCGCCGCACGCTTGCGACGATTGCAGGTACGGCGGCCGGGTCTGGAAAGTCCAGGGTCAACTCAAGGGCATCCGGGCTGGCAGGCTGGATCGAGAACGTACCCCAGGCACCGTTCCAACCGATGCTGCGCGAATACACGCCGTCGACCACGGTTTCCAGCCCGGTAATCGCCCGCGCCGACAAAAAACCCAGCATCGCCGGCCAGTCATAGGGTGGTTGATACGCCAGCAACCGCTTCACAGGCTCAACAAGCCGCTGTACAAGCCATAGGCCGCCAACCCTGCACCACCGATGACACAGGTGAAAATGCCTTTCTCGATAACCGTGAACAATGGCATGCCCTGCTCATGGCGAGCCTTGGCAAACAGGATCACGCCCGGCGCATACAGCAACGCCGACAGCAGCAGATACTTCAGGCCGCCGGCATACAGCAACCACACCGCATAGACCAGGGCGATGCCACCAATCAACAGATCCTTGGTGCGCTCGACGGGCGCCTGTTGATAAGTGTCGCCGCGCGCGCACAACAACACCGCATAGGCCGCCGACCACAGGTACGGCACCAGAATCATCGATGACGCCAGATAAATCAGGCTGGTGTAGGTGCCGGCGGAAAACAGCGTGATCAGCAGGAACAACTGGATCATCGAGTTGGTCAGCCACATCGCATTGACCGGCACGTGGTTGGCGTTCTCCCTGGTCAGGAATGCCGGCATGGTCTTGTCTTTCGCCGTGGCAAACAGGATTTCGGCGCACAGCAGCGCCCAGGACAACAAGGCACCCAACAGGGAGATCGCCAGGCCGACGCTGATCAGCAACGCGCCCCAAGGGCCGACGATGTGTTCAAGCACCGCCGCCAACGAGGGGTTCTGCAGTTTCGCCAACTCCGGTTGGGTCATGATCCCCAGCGACAGCACGTTCACCAGCACCAGCAGCGCCAGTACCCCAACGAACCCGATCACCGTCGCCCGGCCCACGTCGGAGCGTTTCTCCGCCCGGGCCGAATAGACACTGGCGCCTTCGATCCCGATGAACACGAACACGGTGACCAGCATCATGTGCCGAACCTGATCCATCACGCTGCCGAATTCCGGGTTGTTGCGCCCCCAGATATCGAGGGTGAAGATGTCCGCCTTGAACGCCACGGCGGCGATAACGATGAACATGATCAGCGGCACGATCTTGGCGACTGTGGTCACCTGATTGATGAACGCGGCCTCCTTGATCCCGCGCATCACCACAAAATGCACGGTCCAGAGCAGCACCGAAGCACAGGCGATGGCAATCGGTGTGTTGCCTTCGCCGAAGACCGGGAAGAAATAGCCGAGGGTACTAAAAAGCAAAATGAAGTATCCGACGTTGCCCAGCCAGGCACTGATCCAGTACCCCCAGGCGGATGAAAAACCCATGTAGTCGCCGAACCCGGCCTTGGCGTAGGCGTACACGCCGGAGTTCAGTTCCGGCTTGCGATTGGCCAGGGTCTGGAACACGAACGCCAGGGTCAGCATGCCGACGGCGGTGATCGCCCAACCGATCAGAATCGCCCCGGCATCGGCCCTGGCCGCCATGTTTTGCGGCAGGGAAAAAATCCCGCCGCCGATCATCGAACCCACCACCAACGCGATCAATGCGCTCAGGCGAAGCTTGTTCGGTGATTGCGACATCATTGCATCTCCATTTTCCGGGGGCGGCACTGCCGCGAGATCGTCACATATCGGGCGTCAACTAAACTGTTGAAGAGTAATAACGTTTATTGGATAACGCCAACAGCCACCTTTTACTTGCACAAAACGGCTATCGAAACGTCGATATAATTATTTGTTTTATACGTTTTTTTAATACATCCATTTTGTCCAAAAAATGCATGAATAAAATTTGCAGATTTTGAAATAACAACTAGCGTCATAATTCGAAACAAATGCTGAAAAGTTCTTGAATAACCAGCAAAGGCCTCTAGATCAGGCATTACAGGTAGAATATTTATAAGTGATGGCACTCAGCCAACATCTCGGGAACGCTTTCATTTAGTGATCTAAGTCAGCTGATCGGAAAGCCAACAGAATAATCTGTTGCCTCTCTTCTCCTGCATTGGAGTCATGCAATGTCTGAAGCTCCCGGAAAACTCAAACTCGGCGCGCTGGTTGCGTTAGTCGTCGGGTCGATGATTGGTGGCGGGATCTTTTCCTTGCCACAAAACATGGCCGCCAGTGCCGATGTCGGCGCCATTCTGATCGGTTGGGCGATCACCGCCGTCGGCATGCTCACCCTGGCATTCGTATTCCAGACCCTGGCCAACCGCAAGCCCGACCTGGACGGTGGGGTCTACGCCTACGCCAAGGCCGGTTTCGGCGACTACATGGGTTTCTCGTCCGCCTGGGGGTACTGGATCAGTGCCTGGCTGGGCAACGTGGGGTACTTCGTACTGTTGTTCAGCACCCTCGGCTACTTCTTTCCGCTATTTGGGGAGGGCAATACCCCCGCTGCCGTGATCGGGGCCTCGGTGTTGCTCTGGGCCGTACATTTCCTCGTGCTGCGAGGAATAAAGGAAGCAGCGTTCATCAACCTGGTGACCACGGTCGCCAAGATCGTGCCGTTGCTGTTGTTCATGTTGATCGCGTTGTTCGCCTTCAAACTGGACATCTTCACCGCTGACATCTGGGGCCTCAAGAACCCGGACCTGGGCAGCGTGATGGACCAGGTACGCAAAATGATGCTGGTCACCGTGTGGGTGTTCATCGGTATCGAAGGCGCGAGCATCTTTTCGGCCCGGGCGGAAAAACGCAGCGATGTGGGTAAAGCCACCGTGATCGGCTTTGTCACCGTGCTGCTGTTCTTAGTCCTGGTCAACGTCCTGTCGCTGGGGATCATGACCCAGCCGGAACTGGCCAAACTGCAGAATCCGTCGATGGCCGCCGTGCTGGAACATGTGGTCGGCCACTGGGGCGCGGTGCTGATCAGTGTCGGCCTGATCATCTCGCTGTTGGGGGCATTGCTGTCGTGGGTGCTGCTGTGCGCGGAGATCATGTTCGCCGCCGCCAAGGACCACACCATGCCGGCGTTTTTGCGCAAGGAAAACGCCAACCATGTACCGGTCAACGCCCTGTGGCTGACCAACGCCATGGTCCAGGTTTTCCTGATCATCACGCTGTTCTCGGCCAGTACCTACCTGTCGCTGATCTACCTCGCCACCTCGATGATTCTGGTGCCCTACCTGTGGTCAGCGGCCTACGCGTTGCTGTTGGCGGTACGTGGCGAAAGCTACGAAGGCGCGGCGAGCGAGCGGCGCAAGGATCTGATCATCGGCGCCGTGGCCCTGATCTACGCGATCTGGCTGTTGTACGCCGGCGGCATCAAGTACCTGCTGCTGTCCGCCCTGCTCTACGCCCCCGGCGTGATCCTGTTCGCCAAGGCCAAGCTGGAAATCAACAAACCGGTTTTCACCAACGTCGAGAAGCTGATTTTCGCCGCGGTGGTCGTGGGCGCCGTGGCGGCGGCCTACGGTCTCTATGACGGCTTCCTGACTCTGTAATAACCCTGTTTACATCTGGAGGATCACTGTAATGACCAAGGAAAAAGTTAAGTACGGCGTCCATTCCGAAGCCGGCAAACTGCGCAAAGTCATGGTTTGCTCCCCAGGCCTGGCCCATCAGCGGCTGACCCCGAACAACTGCGATGAACTGCTGTTCGATGACGTGCTGTGGGTGGCCCAGGCCAAGCGCGACCACTTCGACTTCGTCACCAAGATGCGCGAGCGCAACATCGATGTGCTGGAAATGCACAACCTGCTGACCGACATCGTTGCCATTCCCGAAGCCCTGGACTGGATTCTGGAGCGCAAGATCACCGCCAACTCGGTGGGTCTGGGCCTGATCAACGAAACCGCCTCGTGGCTGCGCAGCCTGGAGCCGCGCAAGATCGCCGAGTTCCTGATCGGTGGTGTCTCGGGCGACGATTTGCCCACCAGTTTCGGTGGCAAGGTCATCGAGATGTTCCGCGACTTCCTTGGCAACTCCAGCTTCATCCTGCCGCCGCTGCCCAACACCCAGTTCACCCGCGACACCACCTGCTGGATCTACGGTGGCGTCACGCTCAACCCGATGTACTGGCCGGCGCGCCGTCAGGAAACCCTGCTGACCACCGCCATCTACAAATTCCACCCCGAGTTCACCAACGCCGACTTCCAGATCTGGTACGGCGACCCGGACAAAGACCACGGTAACTCCACCCTTGAGGGCGGTGACGTGATGCCGATTGGCAACGGCGTGGTGTTGATCGGCATGGGCGAACGCTCGTCGCGCCAGGCCATTGCGCAACTGGCGGTGAACCTGTTCAAGAACAAAGCCGTCGAGAAAGTCATCGTTGCCGGTCTGCCGAAATCCCGCGCGGCGATGCACCTGGACACAGTGTTCAGCTTCTGCGATCGCGACCTCGTCACGATTTTCCCGGAAGTGGTGAACCAGATTGTCGCCTTCACCCTGCGTCCCGATGAAAGCAAAGCGGGCGGCATCGACATCCGTCGCGAAGAAACCACCTTCCTCGACACTGTGGCCCAGGCCCTGAACCTCAAGGCGTTGCGCGTAGTGGAAACCGGCGGCAACAGCTTCGCCGCCGAACGCGAGCAATGGGACGACGGCAATAACGTGGTGGCCGTGGAGCCAGGCGTGGTCATCGGCTACGACCGCAATACCTACACCAACACCCTGCTGCGCAAGGCCGGTGTGGAAGTCATCACCATCAGCGCCGGCGAACTCGGCCGGGGACGGGGCGGCGGCCACTGCATGACCTGCCCGATCATCCGCGACCCGATTGACTACTAACCTATGAACCTTGGCCCGCGCAGCCCTCTCCCCAAGAGCATGCTCAGGCCAAGGGGATAACCGACACCTTAGGAGATCCAAAATGGCGTTCAATATCCATAACCGCAATCTGCTGAGCCTGGAACACCACACCCCTCGCGAATTGCGCTACCTGCTCGACCTGTCCCGCGACCTCAAGCGTGCCAAGTACACCGGCACCGAACAGCAGCATCTCAAGGGCAACAACATCGCGCTGATCTTCGAAAAAACCTCGACCCGCACCCGCTGCGCGTTCGAAGTAGCCGCCTATGACCAGGGCGCCAACGTCACCTACATCGACCCGAACTCCTCGCAGATCGGCCACAAGGAAAGCATGAAGGACACCGCCCGCGTGCTCGGGCGCATGTACGACGCCATTGAGTACCGTGGCTTCAAGCAGGAAATCGTCGAAGAACTGGCCAAGTTCGCCGGCGTACCGGTGTTCAACGGCCTGACCGACGAATACCACCCGACGCAAATGATCGCCGACGTGCTGACCATGCGTGAGCACGCCGACAAGCCGATCCACGAAATCAGCTATGCCTACCTCGGCGATGCCCGTAACAACATGGGCAACTCGCTGTTGCTGATCGGCGCCAAACTCGGCATGGACGTGCGCATCTGCGCGCCGAAGGCCTTGTGGCCGGCGGACGATCTGGTGGCCCGCTGCAAACAGTACGGTGAAGAAAGCGGTGCGCGCATCACCCTCACCGAAGACCCGAAAGCGGCGGTCAAGGGCGTGGACTTCATCCACACCGACGTCTGGGTGTCGATGGGCGAGCCGGTCGAGGCCTGGGCCGAACGCATCCAGCAACTGCTGCCGTATCAGGTCAACGCCGAACTGATGAAAGCCACCGGCAATCCGCGCACCAAGTTCATGCACTGTCTGCCGGCGTTCCACAACTGCGATACCAAAGTCGGCAAGCAGATTGCCGAGCAGTACCCGCACCTGAGCAACGGCATCGAAGTGACCGATGACGTGTTCGAGTCGCCGGCCTGCATCGCCTTCGAGCAAGCAGAAAACCGCATGCACACCATCAAGGCGATTCTGGTGTCGACGTTGGCTGATCTCTAAAGAACGGAGCCCGGTCAATGTGGGAGCGAGCCTGCTCGCGATTGCGGTTTGACATTCAGCATTGATGTCGACTGACACATCGCCTTCGCGAGCAGGCTCGCTCCCACAAAGGATCGAGTTGTTTGTGACTTCTCTTTTAGAAGGACTGCACCATGCGCATCGTCGTAGCTCTTGGCGGTAACGCCCTGCTCCGCCGCGGCGAACCGATGACCGCTGACAACCAGCGCGCCAACATCCGGATCGCCACCGAACAGATCGCCAAGATCCATCCTGGCAACCAACTGGTCATCGCCCACGGCAATGGCCCTCAGGTCGGCCTGCTGTCATTGCAGGCGGCGGCCTACACCTCTGTCACCCCTTACCCGCTGGACGTGCTCGGCGCCGAAACCGAAGGCATGATCGGCTACATCATCGAACAGGAACTGGGCAACCTGCTGGACTTCGAAGTGCCCTTCGCGACCTTGCTGACCCAGGTCGAAGTCGATGCCAATGACCCGGCGTTCAAGAACCCGACCAAACCCATCGGCCCGGTCTACAGCAAGGCTGATGCGGAAAAACTCGCCGCCGAAAAAGGCTGGGCAATCGCTCCGGACGGCGACAAATACCGTCGCGTGGTCGCCAGTCCGAAACCCAAGCGCATCTTCGAAATCCGTCCGATCAAATGGCTGCTGGAAAAAAGCAGCATCGTGATCTGCGCCGGTGGCGGCGGCATTCCGACCATGTATACCTCGCCCGGCAAACTCGAGGGCGTCGAAGCGGTCATCGACAAAGACCTGTGCTCGGCGCTGCTGGCCGAACAGCTCGAAGCCGATCTGCTGGTGATCGCCACCGACGTCAACGCCGCGTTCATCGACTTTGGCAAACCCACGCAGAAAGCCATCGCCCAGGCCCACCCCGACGAAATGGAAAAACTCGGCTTCGCCGCCGGCTCCATGGGACCGAAGGTGCAGGCAGCCTGCGAATTCGCGCGCCATACTGGAAAAGTGGCGGTGATCGGTTCGCTCGCGGACATCGAGGCGATCGTCCAGGGCAAGGCCGGTACACGCATCAGCACGGCGACAGCGGGCATTACTTACTTGTAGGGAGAACCCTTTATGGCAATGTTTGAGCCAGGTCACTTACACATCGAGCGCCATGCGCTGAACAAGGATGATGTGAGCTACAACATTCACCTCGACTATGAAGTCAGCAAGAACCCCGCAGGGGAAAAAGGCATTCAGTTCACCATGCATGGCAGCATTCAGGGCAAGGACCTGAAGGAGCCCTTCTTCCTGCCCAAGGTGGAAGCCTACAACTTCGCCAGCAATGTGACGAAAATCGCCGACAAATATGGCATTCCCAAGGAAAAAATCGCCATTGGCTCGTCACACGAACATTACGACCTGATGTTTGAAGACATCCGCCAGCAACTGAATATGAAATCCGGCGACCCGATAGATCTCGAGAACTTCGAGTAACCCCTATCCCTTGTAGGAGCTGGCTTGCCTGCGATGAACGATAACGCGGTATTACTGACATACCGCACCGTCCGAATCGCCAGCAAGCCGGCTCCTACAGGTGCTGTACCTGACTGCGGATTTCACCTCTACCCCTTCACCAAGGCATACTTGCCACCCTTCGCACTGCAGAACCCAAAACCGCCCCATGCGTATCCACGTCAGCTTCATCGACCGCGTCGGTATCACCCAGGAAGTCCTGGCCCTGCTCGGCGGGCGCAATCTGAACCTGGATGCGGTGGAAATGGTCCCGCCCAATGTTTACATCGACGCCCCGACCCTGAGCCCACAAGTCCTCGAGGAACTGCGCGATGCCCTGTTCAGCGTGCGTGGCGTGCAAGCGGTGACGGTGGTCGACATCCTGCCCGGCCAGCGCCGGCACTTGCAGCTCGACGCGCTGCTTGCCGCCATGACCGACCCGGTATTGGCACTGGACAGCGACGGCAAGGTGCTGCTGGCCAACCCGGCGTTGATCGCCCTTTACGGCCGCGAACCGGCCGGTGAAAGCGTGGCCGACCTGTTTGCCGACCCGGCCTTGCTCGACGCCCTGCTCGAACACGGCTTTCGCCTGCCTTTGCGGGAAATCACCGTCAACGGCCAGACCTTGTTGCTCGACGCCACACCGATCACCGACGCCGGCGCCCTGCTGACCCTGTACCAACCGAACCGCATCGGCGAACGCCTCTCCGCGTTGCATCACGATCACGCTGAAGGTTTCGATGCACTGCTCGGCGAGTCCCCGGTGATCCGCACCCTCAAGGCGCGCGCACAGCGGGTGGCGGCCCTTGATGCACCGCTGCTGATCCAGGGTGAAACCGGCACCGGCAAAGAACTGGTGGCCCGTGCCTGCCACGCCATCAGCGCCCGGCACAGCTCACCATTCCTGGCGTTGAACTGCGCGGCATTGCCGGAGAACCTCGCCGAAAGTGAACTGTTCGGCTACGCCCCCGGCGCCTTCACCGGCGCACAACGGGGCGGCAAGCCCGGGCTGATGGAACTGGCCAACCAGGGCACGGTGTTTCTCGATGAAATCGGCGAGATGTCGCCGTACTTGCAGGCCAAATTGCTGCGTTTCCTCAACGACGGCAGTTTTCGTCGGGTGGGCGGTGATCGCGAGGTCAAGGTCAACGTGCGGATCCTCAGCGCGACCCACCGCGACCTGGAAAAAATGGTCAGCGAAGGCCTGTTCCGTGAAGACCTGTTCTATCGCCTCAACGTGCTCAATGTTGAAGTGCCGCCGCTACGCGAGCGCGGCCAGGATATTCTGCTGCTCGCCCGCTACTTCATGCAGCAGGCCTGCGCGCAGATCCAGCGCCCGATCTGTCGCCTGGCGCCTGGCACTTACCCGGCACTGCTGGGCAACCGCTGGCCGGGCAACGTGCGGCAATTGCAGAACGTGATCTTCCGTGCCGCGGCGATTTGCGAAAGCAGTCTGGTGGACATTGGCGACCTCGATATCGCCGGCACCTCGGTGGCCCGTCAGAGCGACCATGACGTCGACAGCCTGGAACAGGCCATGGACGAATTCGAGAAAACCCTCCTGGAAAAACTCTACGTCAGCTATCCCTCGACCCGGCAACTGGCGACCCGCCTGCAAACCTCCCACACTGCAATTGCCCACCGGTTGCGTAAATACGGCATCCCCAACAAGGCCTGAACCACACTCACCTGTAGGCGCTGGCTTGCCAGCGATGGGGCCTTTGAAATCGCCATCGCCGGCAGCCGGCTCCTACAATGTGGGCGAGAATCAGCTCTGAAAACGACCTCAACCTGTACTGAAAGCGCTACAGCGGAACGATATCGCTACACACCCCTGCGATCACGGCTGTGCAAGGCTTTGATCCACCTCGGCTTTTATCCCTGGCATATGACGTATCGATTTCGCTACAGCGAACGAATTTCAGCCTTTGCCGAAACCACCTAAATCATTGATCAATAACAATAAAAGCAACGTTGGCCGCGTTCTTGCTATGTAGTCCTGCATAACCAGGGCATCGCCCAAGCATTCAATCGCGTCCACCAGACGAGTCTGGCCCCCTTAGGAGTTTCCATGAGCGAGTTGCGTTTTACTGAAGATCACGAATGGCTGCGCACCGAAGCTGACGGCAGCGTCACGGTCGGCATCACCGCTTTCGCACAGAACGCCCTGGGCGACGTGGTTTTCGTTCAACTGCCTGAGCTGCAGTCCTACGACAAAGGCGCCGAAGCCGCCACAGTGGAGTCGGTAAAAGCTGCCAGCGGCGTGTACATGCCGCTGGATGGCGAAGTGCTGGAAGTGAACCCGGCCCTGGACAGCAGCCCTGAACTGGTCAACGAAGATCCGCTGGGCGAAGGTTGGTTCTTCCGCTTCCAGCCAAGCGACGCCTCGGCTGTCGCTCAACTGCTGGATCAGGACGCCTACGACCGCCTGATCAAAGCCCAAGCCGAAGCCTGAGGAGCGATGACATGACCCAAGTGAACCCTGCTGTTGCAAATGTAAGCACTGCCAACGAATTCATCGCCCGTCACATCGGCCCGCGCGCCGGTGACGAGCAAGCCATGCTCAACAGCCTCGGCTTCGATTCCCTGGAAGCCCTGAGCGCCAGCGTGATTCCCGACAGCATCAAGGGCACCAGCGTCCTCGGCCTGGAAGACGGCCTGAGCGAAGCCGATGCCCTGGCCTTGATCAAGTCCATCGCCACTAAAAACCAGCTGTTCAAGACCTTCATCGGCCAGGGTTACTACGGCACCCACACGCCGTCGCCGATCCTGCGCAACCTGCTGGAAAACCCGGCCTGGTACACCGCCTACACCCCGTACCAGCCAGAAATTTCCCAGGGCCGTCTCGAAGCGCTGCTGAACTTCCAGACCCTGATCAGCGACCTCACCGGCCTGCCGATTGCCAACGCCTCCCTGCTCGACGAAGCCACCGCCGCTGCCGAAGCCATGACCTTCTGCAAACGCCTGAGCAAGAACAAAGGCAGCCACCAATTCTTCGCCTCCGTGCATTGCCACCCGCAAACCCTCGACGTACTGCGCACCCGTGCCGAGCCTTTGGGCATCGACGTGGTGGTTGGCGACGAGCGCGAACTGAGCGACGTGACGCCGTTCTTCGGCGCTCTGCTGCAATACCCGGCAAGCAACGGTGACGTGTTCGATTACCGCGAGCTGACCGAACGCTTCCACGCCGCCAACGCCCTGGTAGCCGTGGCTGCCGACCTGCTGGCCCTGACCGTACTGACCGCGCCGGGCGAATTCGGTGCCGACGTGGCCATCGGCAGCGCACAACGCTTCGGCGTGCCGCTGGGCTTCGGTGGCCCGCACGCGGCGTACTTCTCCACCAAAGATGCGTTCAAGCGTGACATGCCGGGCCGTCTGGTCGGTGTTTCCGTAGACCGCTTCGGCAACCCGGCCCTGCGCCTGGCCATGCAGACCCGCGAACAACACATCCGTCGCGAGAAAGCCACGTCGAACATCTGCACCGCGCAAGTGCTGCTGGCCAACATCGCCAGCATGTACGCCGTGTACCACGGTCCAAAAGGCCTGACGCAGATCGCCAATCGCGTGCACCACCTGACCGCGATCCTGGCCAAAGGCTTGAGCGCATTGGGTCTGAACGTCGAGCAAGCGAGCTTCTTCGACACCCTGACCGTCAAGACCGGTGCTCAAACTGCCGCCCTGCACGACAAGGCGCACGCCCAGCGCATCAACCTGCGTGTGGTCGATGGCGAACGCCTGGGCCTGTCCCTGGACGAAACCACCACTCAGGCCGACGTTGAAACCCTGTGGAGCCTGCTGTCCGACGGCAAGGCCCTGCCGGACTTTGCCGCCCTCGCCGCCTCGGTGCAGAGCGCCATCCCGGCCGCGCTGGTGCGTCAGTCGCCGATCCTCAGCCACCCGGTGTTCAACCGTTATCACTCGGAAACCGAGCTGATGCGCTACCTGCGCAAACTGGCGGACAAGGACCTGGCGCTGGACCGCACCATGATCCCGCTGGGTTCGTGCACCATGAAACTCAATGCCGCCAGCGAAATGATTCCGGTGACCTGGGCCGAGTTCGGCGCCCTGCACCCGTTCGCCCCGGCCGAGCAAAGCGCCGGTTATCAACAATTGACCGACGAACTGGAGGCCATGCTTTGCGCGGCTACCGGTTATGACTCGGTTTCGCTGCAACCGAACGCCGGTTCCCAGGGTGAATACGCAGGTCTGCTGGCGATTCGTGCCTACCACCAGAGCCGTGGCGAAGACCGTCGCGATATCTGCCTGATCCCGTCGTCGGCCCATGGCACCAACCCGGCCACCGCACAAATGGCTGGCATGCGCGTTGTCGTGACCGCGTGCGATGCCCGTGGCAACGTCGACATCGAAGACCTGCGCGCCAAGGCCATCGAGCACCGCGAACACCTCGCTGCGTTGATGATCACCTACCCGTCGACCCACGGCGTGTTCGAAGAAGGCATCCGCGAAATCTGCGGCATCGTTCATGACAACGGCGGCCAGGTGTACATCGACGGCGCCAACATGAACGCGATGGTCGGCCTGTGCGCACCGGGCAAGTTCGGCGGCGACGTTTCGCACCTGAACCTGCACAAGACCTTCTGCATCCCCCACGGCGGTGGCGGCCCGGGCGTCGGCCCGATCGGCGTGAAATCGCACTTGGCACCGTTCCTGCCGGGCCACGCACAGATGGAGCGCAAGGAAGGCGCCGTTTGCGCGGCACCGTTCGGCAGCGCGAGCATTCTGCCGATCACCTGGATGTACATTCGTATGATGGGTGGCGCGGGTCTCAAGCGTGCTTCGCAGCTGGCGATCCTCAATGCCAACTACATCTCCCGTCGCCTCGAAGAGCACTACCCGGTGCTGTACACCGGCAGTAACGGCCTGGTGGCGCACGAGTGCATCCTCGACCTGCGCCCACTCAAAGACAGCAGCGGCATCAGCGTCGATGACGTGGCCAAGCGCCTGATCGACTTCGGCTTCCACGCGCCGACCATGTCGTTCCCGGTAGCCGGCACGTTGATGATCGAGCCGACCGAAAGCGAATCCAAGGAAGAACTGGACCGCTTCTGCGACGCCATGATCCGCATCCGCGAAGAAATCCGCGCAGTGGAAAACGGCACCCTGGACAAGGACGACAACCCGCTGAAAAACGCTCCGCACACCGCCAAGGAACTGGTCGGAGAGTGGTCGCACCCGTACAGCCGTGAGCAAGCGGTTTACCCGGTTGCCTCGCTGATCGAAGGCAAGTACTGGCCACCGGTCGGTCGCGTCGACAACGTGTTCGGCGACCGCAACCTGGTCTGCGCCTGCCCGTCGATCGAAAGCTACGCTTAAAGCAATAAGGGGGCGGGTTTACTCGCTCCCATTTCAAGAACACCGCAAAGCCCTTGTAGGAGCTGGCTTGCCAGCGATCAGGGTTGGATCAGTCGACATTTCTGTTGCCTGACACACCGTCATCGCTGGCAAGCCAGCTCCTACAAGGATCGAATCAAGCCTGACCTTCCGTGAATTCCTATAACAAGAAACCGGAGAACCACCATGTCGTTAAGCGTGTTCGACCTGTTCAAGATTGGCATCGGCCCCTCCAGCTCCCATACCGTCGGCCCGATGCGTGCCGCTGCGCGGTTTGTCGAAGGCTTGCGCCGTGAAGGGCTGCTGGCGGCAACGGCCTGCGTAAAAGTCGAGCTGTATGGCTCCCTCGGTGCCACCGGCAAGGGCCACGGCAGTGACAAGGCTGTGCTGCTGGGCCTGGAAGGCGAACACCCGGACACCGTGGACACTGAAACCGTCGCCGCCCGTCTGCAAGACATTCGCGGTAGCGGTCGCTTGAACCTGCTCGGCGAACACAGCATTGCGTTCAACGAGAAAGAACACCTGGCGATGATTCGAAAACCGTTGGCCTATCACCCCAACGGCATGATTTTCCGCGCCTTCGACGCAGCGGGCCTGCAAATCCGCAGCCGCGAGTACTACTCGGTCGGCGGCGGTTTTGTGGTCGATGAGGACGCCGCCGGCGCCGATCGCATCGTCGAAGACGTCACGCCCCTGACCTTTCCGTTCAAAAGCGCCAAGGATCTTCTCGCTCATTGCGCCAAATATGGGCTGTCGATCAGCCAGGTGATGCTGACCAACGAAAGCGCCTGGCGCCCGGAAGCGGAAACCCGCGCCGGTTTGCTGAACATCTGGCAAGTGATGCAGGACTGCGTTGCTGCCGGTTGCCGCAATGAAGGCATCCTGCCTGGCGGGCTGAAGGTCAAACGCCGGGCCGCCGCCCTGCATCGCCAATTGTGCAAGAACCCGGAATCGTCGTTACGCGACCCGTTGTCAGTGCTGGACTGGGTCAACCTCTACGCCTTGGCGGTCAATGAAGAAAACGCCAACGGCGGTCGCGTCGTGACCGCGCCCACAAACGGTGCGGCGGGAATCGTTCCGGCGGTACTGCATTACTACATGCGCTTCATCCCAGGCTCGAATGACGACGGCGTGGTGCGCTTTCTGCTCACCGCCGCGGCCATCGGCATTCTGTACAAGGAAAACGCCTCGATCTCCGGCGCCGAAGTCGGCTGCCAGGGTGAAGTCGGTGTCGCCTGCTCGATGGCTGCCGGTGCCCTGTGCGAAGTGCTGGGCGGCAGCGTGCAACAAGTGGAGAACGCCGCGGAAATCGGCATGGAACACAACCTCGGGCTGACCTGCGACCCGATTGGCGGACTGGTGCAAGTGCCTTGCATCGAGCGCAACGCCATGGGTTCGGTCAAGGCCATCAATGCCGTGCGCATGGCCATGCGCGGTGACGGGCAACACTTCGTCTCCCTCGACAAGGTCATTCGCACCATGCGCCAGACCGGCGCCGACATGAAAAGCAAATACAAGGAAACCGCCCGTGGCGGTTTGGCGGTCAACATTATCGAGTGCTGATGCGCGCTCATCTGCACCCTTCTTCAGGAGCTGAATATGTCCACCGAACAACTGTTGAAAACCCCGTTGCACGCACTGCACATCGAATTCGGCGCGCGTATGGTGCCGTTCGCCGGCTATGACATGCCGGTGCAGTACCCGTTGGGCGTGATGAAAGAACACCAGCACACCCGCGACCAGGCCGGGCTGTTTGATGTCTCGCACATGGGCCAGATCCGCCTGACCGGCGCCAATGCCGCCAAGGCACTGGAAACCCTGGTGCCGGTGGACATCATCGACCTGCCGGTGGGCATGCAGCGTTACGCGATGTTCACCAACGCGACAGGCGGCATTCTCGATGACCTGATGGTCGCGAACCTGGGTAACGACGAACTGTTCCTGGTGGTCAACGCCGCGTGCAAGGATCAGGACCTGGCGCACCTGCGCCAGCACATCGGCGATCAGTGCAGCATCGAGCCGCTGTTCGAAGAACGCGCCCTGCTCGCCCTGCAAGGCCCGGCGGCGGTCACTGTACTGGCGCGTCTGGCACCGGAAGTGGCGAAGATGACCTTCATGCAGTTTGCTCAAGTAAAACTGCTGGGCGTGGACTGTTTTGTCAGCCGTTCGGGATACACCGGTGAAGACGGGTTCGAAATCTCCGTGCCGGCCGCCAATGCCGAAGCCCTGGCCCGCGCCCTGCTGGCCGAACCGGAAGTGGCTGCCATCGGCCTTGGCGCCCGCGACTCCCTGCGCCTGGAAGCAGGTCTGTGCCTGTATGGCCATGACATGAACACCGAGACCAGCCCGATCGAAGCAAGCCTGCTGTGGGCCATCTCCAAGCCACGTCGCGCCGATGGCGCACGGGCCGGCGGTTTCCCTGGCGCCGAAACCGTATTTGCCCAGCAACAGGCAGGTGTCAGCCGCAAGCGCGTCGGTCTGTTACCGCAGGAACGCACACCGGTACGCGAAGGTGCCGAGATCGTCAACGAAGCCGGCGACATCATCGGCAGCGTCTGCAGTGGCGGTTTCGGTCCGACCCTGGGCGGGCCGCTGGCCATGGGTTACGTCGATAGCGCTTACATCGCACTGGACACACCCGTTTGGGCGATTGTTCGTGGGAAAAAGGTGCCTTTGCTTGTGAGCAAAATGCCATTCGTTCCACAACGCTACTATCGCGGCTGATTGAATGTTCCTATAAGTAACGCGGTTGCGTTAACTGTGCACTAATGTGTAACGCAACCGCCATAAAATAGTGCATTGTTTGACTCTAAGCTTCGATTATGAACTTTGCTTATAACGATCGAAAACATTTGAACAGCGTTAACGTATAAGGCCCCACTAGTGGACTGACTTTGCCATCAACCTGAGGAAATACGGGGCCTTCACGGGGCTTGTTTTTTCTCCCGTAGTTGGCGTAGAGTTTGTCCACTGTGTTTGCATGGGTCGCTTGGAATCGTGACCTGGGCAGTAGCCTACAAGTTAGCTACATCCCGTTCGACGTCTTCTTACTCTCCTGCAACCAGCCCCAGTACTCTTTCATGAGAAGGAGACTGTCATTAATTTTTTGCGTCAAAGGAAATAAGAAATGTCCCAACGTCAGAGCGGTACCGTCAAGTGGTTTAACGACGAGAAAGGTTTTGGTTTTATCACTCCTGAAAGCGGTCCGGATCTGTTCGTGCATTTCCGCGCCATCCAGGGCAACGGCTTCAAGAGCCTGAAAGAAGGCCAGAAAGTGACTTTCATCGCCGTGCAGGGCCAGAAAGGCATGCAGGCTGACGAAGTCCAAGCAGAAGCCTAATCTTCTGTAACGAAAAAGCCCCTGATGCTGACATCAGGGGCTTTTTTGTGCGCGTAAATCCGTAAAATGGCTTCTTTTTTCGCCGAGAGCCTGCCATGTCGAAACACCTGCTTACTCCCCAGGGTGACTTTCCTGCCGCTGGCCTGGGTCGTCGCCTGGCAGCGATGTTCTATGATTTTCTGCTGTGCACCGCCCTGCTGATCGTCACCAGCGGTATTTACAAGATGATCCAGATGGCGATCATCGGCGAAGAACGGATGCGTACCCTGACCGAAACCGGCGCGCTGGACGGCGATCCCCTGCTCTCCACTGTGCTGTTGTTCGTACTGTTCGGCTTCTTCGCCAAATTCTGGACCTGGTCCGGTCAAACCCTGGGCATGCAGGTCTGGTGCATCCGCGTTCAGAATGCCGATGGCTCGTCCATCAGCCTGTGGCAGGCGCTGTTGCGCTTTGTGGTCTCGATCGCCTCGTTGCTGTGCGTCGGCCTGGGATTCATCTGGTCGCTGTTCGACAAGCAAAAACGCAGCTGGCACGACATGTATTCCAACACCCGGCTGGTGCGAGTCCCTAAGAAAACCAAGTAGTCCCGACACACACAAACCAATGTGGGAGCGAGCAAGCCCGCTCCCACAGTTTTTTGAGCTTGGTTGAAAGCGCTTATGCGTTACCCGCGAGCTTCAATCGGGCTGCAGCAGTGAAATCAAGCATGCGCTTGAGCGGGCGAATCGCCTGCGGAATCAGCGCCGGATCGACAAAGATCTCATTCGCCCCTTCCTTCAACGCCTTGAGCGTACGCTCAAGGGTGTTCATGGCCATCCACGGGCAATGTGCACAGCTGCGGCACGCCGCGCCGTTACCCGCCGTCGGAGCCTCGATAAAGACCTTGTCCGGACACAGCTGCTGCATCTTGTAGAAGATGCCACGGTCGGTCGCCACAATCAGCGTCTTGTTCGGCAGGCTCTGTGCCGCCGCAATCAACTGACTGGTAGAACCGACGGCATCGGCCAGTTCAATCACCGATGTCGGCGACTCCGGGTGCACCAGAATCGCCGCATCCGGGTATAGCGCCTTCATGTCTTCAAGTTGCTTGGACTTGAACTCTTCGTGAACGATGCAGGCACCGTCCCACAGCAGCATGTCGGCACCGGTCTGGCGCTGAATGTAGGTACCCAGGTGCTTGTCCGGGCCCCAGATGATGGTCTCGCCGTTGTCCATCAGGCTTTCGACGATTTCAAGCGCACAGCTGGAAGTCACGACCCAATCCGCTCGGGCTTTTACCGCAGCGGAGGTGTTGGCGTACACCACCACCGTGCGCTCCGGGTGTTGATCGCAGAAAGCGGAAAACTCGTCCACCGGGCAACCCAGGTCGAGCGAACAGGTCGCTTCGAGCGTCGGCATCAGCACGCGTTTTTCCGGGTTGAGGATCTTGGCAGTCTCCCCCATGAACTTCACGCCGGCGACGACCACTGTCTTGGCCGGATGGGCGTTGCCGAAACGGGCCATTTCCAGCGAGTCGGAGACACAGCCACCCGTTTCTTCGGCCAGCGCCTGAATGACAGGGTCACAATAGAAGTGGGCCACCAGCACCGCGTCCTGAGCCTTGAGCTCGGCAGCGATGGCGGCACGGTAGTAAGCCTCTTCATCGGCGGTCAGCGGCTTGGGCTGTTTCGCGTCGAGGTGGGCTTGAACCAGAAGGCGTTCGGAAATTTGCGTCATGTTCGCAAGACCTGCAGGCGCATTCGCGCGAAAGTCGAGTATACACCCGGCTCCGGACCCTTAAGGGTACCGCCGGGAAAGTGAGTATTCATCAGGCACGGACAGCGTTGAAGTTGCGCAAGGCTACAGAATATCCGACAGATGCAAAAGATGATTCTGACCTGCGCCTTGCGCAGCAGCCCAGAGCGAGGCGGACTTGAATCGCGGGCAAAAAAAAACCCGGAAATCCTCACTTGCGTGGGCCTTCCGGATTTTCTAAACCGCCAAAAATGGTGGGTCGTGTGGGATTCGAACCTACGACCAATTGGTTAAAAGCCAACTGCTCTACCAACTGAGCTAACGACCCGCTGTGTGGTGGCGCGTATAATACTGATTTTTAAGGACTATTCAACACCTATTTTGAAAAAAATCAAAAATAAGGGGTTGGATCGCTGATTCCGGCCGCCGCAAAGCCTTCCGCACGCAATCGGCAGCTGTCGCACTTGCCGCACGCACGACCCTCATCGTCGGCCTGATAGCAGGAAACGGTCAGCCCGTAGTTCACGCCAAGCTTCACGCCGGCCTGGACGATCTGCGCCTTGCTGAGGTTTTGCAGCGGTGCCTGAATGCGGAAGCCATTACCTTCTACGCCGGCTTTGGTTGCCAGGTTGGCCATGCGCTCGAACGACTCGATGAACTCGGGACGGCAGTCCGGGTAACCGGAGTAATCCACCGCATTGACGCCGATGAAGATGTCCCGCGCACCGAGCACTTCTGCCCAGCCCAGGGCCAGCGACAGGAACACCGTGTTACGTGCAGGCACGTAAGTCACCGGAATGCCCTCACCCAACTCTTCGGGAATATCGATGCTCCTGTCGGTCAGCGCCGAGCCGCCCATGCCATTCAGATTGAGACCGATCACCTTGTGCTCGACCACGCCCAGGTCCCGGGCGACGCGTTCGGCGGCATACAACTCGGCGTGAGAACGCTGTCCGTAGTCGAAGCTCATGGTGTAGCAGTTGTAGCCTTCGGCACGAGCCATCGCCACGACGGTCGCCGAGTCCAGGCCACCGGACAGCAGGATGACCGCACGTTTTTCAGCAGTGTTCAGTTGTTCAGTCATTTCAGCGCCCCGGCTCGTCATTCCAAAGATATTTATGCAGCTGCAATTGCAAACGTACTGGCAGGTTATCCGCCACCACCCAGTCCGCCAGATCCCGAGCATTGAGATCATGGTGACTTGGCGAGAACAGGACTTCGCCGGCGCGCTGGTCCAGACCGTACTGGATTAGCTTGGAAACGGACCAGTCATAGTCCTCCCGCGAGCAGATGACAAACTTCACCTGATCGTTGGGCGTGAGCAGCTCAATGTTTTCGTAACGATTGCGATGCGCTTCCTTCGAACCCGGGGTTTTCAGGTCGACAACGCGACTGACCCGGGAATCTACTGCCGAGATGTCGATAGAGCCACTGGTTTCCAGTGACACTTCGTAGCCGGCATCACAGAGGCGCCTGAGCAAGGGAATGGCATTGGGTTGCGCCAAGGGCTCGCCGCCCGTGACACAGACATAACGCGGGCGGTAACCGGCGACCTGCTCGAGGATGTCGTCGAGCGTGCGAATGGTTCCGCCTGTGAACGCGTAGGCGCTGTCGCAGTATTGGCAACGCAACGGGCAACCGGTCAGGCGCACAAAAACAGTGGGCAGGCCGGCAGTCCGAGTTTCACCCTGCAACGAGTAGAAAACTTCGGTGATTCTCAATGTGTCTTGCATAGTCGCCACGGGCGTAACAGCTAAACAGGCTGTCCGCCTCCGTCAGGCACTTCAAGGAACCCCGGCAAAGCGCAGGCCCCAAAAAGCGTGTTCAGAAAAAGGGGGTGAATTCTAACGAAAAAACCCGCGACAAGCGCGGGTTTCTTCAAAACGGGTCAAGCAGGCTTACATCTTCTGTAAATCGCGCTGGGCCAACTGAGCGGCGGAAGTGCCCGGATACTGGGACACGACCTGCTGCAAAATGCCTTTGACCCGGTCGGTATGACCTAGGCGGCGCTCTACATCAGCGAGCTTGTACAGCGAGTCCGGCACTTTGGCGTGCTTCGGATACAACTGCGAAACCTTGGCGAACGCCTGACCTGCACCCTGCAGATCACCCTTGGCCAGGTTCACTTCGCCCAACCAGTATTGGGCGTTGCCCGCGTACTGACTGTTCGGGTATTTGCGCAGGAATGCGGCGAAAGCCTGGCTGGCCTTGTCGAAGTCCTTGGCCTTGATCAGGTCGAAGGCAGCATCGTAATAGAGCTTTTCCTTCGCCGGATCTGCCGGCTCGCTACCCGCGGCAGGTGCTTGAGCGGCGGCTGCGCCAGCTGCCGCACCTGCGGCTGCACCGGGGGCGTTCAAATCACCACCGGTGGAAGAATTTTCAGGAGTCGCGGCTGGTGCAACGCCGGTTCCTATGCGCCGATCAAGATCCTGGTATCGCTCCAGATTCTCCTGCTTCATGCGCGCTACATCATTTTGCAGAACTTCAATCACACCCTGTTGGCGCGAGATCTGCTCCTGCATTTGTTGCAGTTGGTTGAACAGCTCGCCCTGTGCCGAGACAGGGGCGGAAACCCCTCCCCCGGCATAGGCGCCGTTCGTACCGTAACCTGCAGGCGGATAACTGCTCCCGCTATTGTTATAGCCGGAGTCGTTATCGACCACAGGAACCGCAGCCCACACCGCAAGCGGGGCGAGACTGAGAGCCAGAACAGTTACAGCACGACGGCACGTTCGCATGACGAATTACTTACGCAGTTCGACGCGACGGTTTTGAGCCCAGGACTGCTCGTCGTTGCCGGTAGCAACTGGACGCTCTTCGCCGTAGGAAACCAGTTCCAGCTGAGCTGGGGAAACGCCTTGCAGTACCAGGTAGCGCTGAACGGCTTTCGCACGACGCTCGCCCAGTGCCATGTTGTACTCACGAGTACCACGTTCGTCGGTGTTGCCTTCCAGAACAACGCGAGCGCCGTTTGCTTTCAGGTCTTTGGCGTGAACGTCCAGAGCGCGCATGGCTTCTGGCTTCAGGTCCGAACTGTCGTATTCGAAGTAGAAAGTGGTGATAGCGCGCAGAGCAGCTTCTTCGCTCAGGGAGCCGTCAACTGCACCAGTGTTTGCGCCGTAACCAGCGTTTGGATCTACCGCGCCTTCACCGGCATTGTCGCCGCCTTTGGACGAGCAACCTACAGCTACAGCCATGGCCAGTGCCAGCGCAGCAAATTTACCAAACTTCAGCATTTCCATCGTGAAACTCCTAATGAACCCCAGTGTGTTAAGTAAAACGTATAGCGCCGCGTCAGTTCAGGTAAGGGGACCAGGAAGGTTCTCTGACTTCGCCTTGTGCGGTAGGAAGCGGGAGCCTTACGCGTCCATTGATGGACACGAGCATCAAGACTCCCCGGCCCTGCTGGCGGGTGGCGTAGATTACCATGGTGCCGTTGGGCGCGACAGTAGGCGACTCGTCCAGAGTGCTATCAGTGAGGATTTTTACACTACCGCGCTGCAAATCCTGGGCCGCCACCTTGAAATTGGTGAAGCCATCCTGACGGTGAATCATGACAAGCGTCTTTTCATCTGCCGACAGTTTAGGGTTGGCGTTGTAGTTACCGACGAAAGTCACACGCTCGGCACCGCCACCACCCGCGCTGGTTTTGTAGATCTGCGGTTTGCCGCCACGGTCGGAAGTGAAGTAGATGGTCGAGCCATCCTTGCCCCAGAACGGTTCGGTGTTGATGCCAGGACCGTTGGTGACGCGGGAGATCTGACGCGAGCCCAGGTTCATCACGTAGATGTCCGGGTTACCGTCTTTCGACAGCACGAACGCCAGGCGATTGCCATCCGGCGACCAGGCTGGTGCGCCGTTCAGGCCTTCGAAGTTGGTGATCTGCTCACGACGACCGGTGTCGATGTTCTGCATGAAGATGCGTGGACGCTTCTGCTCAAAGGACACATAAGCGATGCGCTTGCCATCCGGTGCGAAACGCGGCGACAGGATCGGCTCGCGTGACTGCAGCAGCGTCACGGCGCGGGCACCGTCGTAGTCCGAGCGTTGCAGGGTATAGCGCGTGTTGTTCTCGGAGAAACGCTCGGCCGTTACGTACAGCAGGCGAGTCGAGAAGGCACCCTTGATACCCGTGAGTTTTTCGAACGACTGGTCAGAGATGTAGTGCGCCATGTCGCGCAACTGGTCGACACCGCCCGATACACTGCCGGTCAGCACTTGCTGCTCGGTGGCCACGTTGAACAGTGTGTATTGCACCTGCAGGCGACCGCCCGCCGGAACAATGCTACCGACCATGACGTACTGGGCACCCAGTGCCTTGAAGTCACGGAAGATGACTTCGCTGGCCTGGCTCGGCTGGCTGATCATGTTCTGCTTGGGAATCGGCGAGTAGTAACCCGAGTTACGCAGGTCGTTACCGATGATTTCCGCCATGTCGTCCGGCAGCACGCTACCGCCCTGGAAACCGAACGGCACTACCGCGATCGGGGTCGCTCGATCGCTGCCGCTGGTGACCAGAATGTTTTTCTCATCTGCCATCGCCATGCCTGCCAGGCAGCAGATGGCGACGAGCATTCCTCGAAGAAGGTTTCTCACAAGGCTAGATCCTCAGGTGTGAATGTCATCTTGAATGAACGATACGGAGCGAAATCACTCGGCTTCATTCCCTGCATTTCTGTCAAACGTCCAATATTCTTCACCGCTGCAACAGCCGATGCGTCAAACGGACCGTCGCCACTGGACTTGGACACGCTGACCGAAGTCACCGTACCGTCCGGCAACATGCCGATCTGCAACACAACCGTCATGCCTTTGCGTGCCGAAGGTGGACGAGCCCAGCCTTCCGCTGCACGCGCACGAATCAGGTCGTCGAAACTGCCGGCGACTTCGTCGCCCTGCTCATCGGCCAAGGCCTGCTGACGCTGCGGCGTGTCGGAAAGCAAATCTGCCAGGGCCTGGGCCTTTTTGTCTTCGGCGGATTTACGTGCCGCGTCCTGCGATTTCTTCTTCGCAGCATCGGCAGCAGCTTTCTTCTTCGCTTCCTCGGCGACTTTCTTCTTCGCCTCTTCAGCTTCGGCTTTCTTCTTGGCGTCTTCCGCGGCTTTCTTCTTCGCGTCTTCGACGATCTTTTTCTTGGCTTCTTCAGCGGCCGCTTTCTTGGCCTCTTCTTCAGCAGCCTTCTTGGCTTCTTCTTCAGCTTTCTTCTTGGCTATATCAGCCAATTGTTTCTCTTCTGCCTTCTTGGCTTCCGCAGCTTTCTTCGCGTCGTCGGTTTTCTTGGCTTCATCAGCCTTCTTCGCCTCGTCCGCTTTCTTCGCCTCGTCGGCCTTCTTGGCTTCCTCGGCCTTTTGAGCCGCTTCTTCTTTCTTTTGTTCCGCAGCCTTCACCGCTTCCTGCTCGACCTTCTTCTGTTCCATCTGCTCGACTTCGGTCTGGCGCGCAGCAGATTTCTGCGCTTCACCGGCAATCTTCTGATTGGTCTGGGTGGTCGCCCGACTTTTCGATTTCAGCTGGTACAAGGTCGCCTGGACAATCGGCTTGGCCGGCGGCAGTTCCGGGGTAAAGGCAAAACTGACGAACAGCATGCCGAACACCAGCACGTGCAAGCCAATCGCCCAGACACTAGGCCAGAAGTAGCTTTCCGAGGCGGACGGCTCTCGCTGTTGCTGCATCAGGGCGCCTCGGTAATCAAGCCAACATTACCGACCCCGGCTTTCTGCAACCCGCCCATGGCCCCCATGACGGAACCGTAATCGACGGATTTGTCACCACGAATGAAGACCTGGGTGTGCTTGCCGTTTTCATTGCCGACGCGAATGATCTTGGTCACGGCGTCCGTCATCTGCGGCAACGTCATGGCCCGGTCTTGCTGCTTGTCCGTGTCGACTTCGCTGCCAAGGTTCCAGTAGTAGGTCTTGTCGGATTTGATGGAAATGGTCAGGACCTGGGTGTTGTTGTCCTGCGGCAAGGCTTCGCTGGAAACCTTGGGCAGATCAACTTTCACGCCCTGATTGAGCATCGGCGCGGTCACCATGAAGATGACCAGCAGCACCAACATCACGTCGATGTAAGGCACCACGTTCATCTCGGCGACCGGCTTGCGCTTTTTGCGAGCTCGAGCGATTAAAGCCATTGGAAATTACCTGCTTATTCTTCGCTGGTGTGCACTTTGCGGTGCAGGATCGCCTGGAATTCATCGGCGAAGGTGTAGTAGCGGCCCAGCAGGGTTTCACTGCGAGCAGCAAAACGGTTGTAAGCGATAACGGCTGGAATAGCAGCGAACAGACCGATGGCCGTGGCGATCAGTGCTTCGGCGATACCCGGGGCCACAGTGGCCAGGGTCGCTTGCTGGGCGGTCGCCAGACCACGGAAGGAGTTCATGATCCCCCAGACGGTACCGAACAGGCCGATATACGGGCTGACGGAACCGACAGTGGCCAGGAACGGCAGGCTCTGCTCGAGCTTTTCTTCTTCGCGGGAAATGGCAACGCGCATGGCGCGGGCCACACCTTCCATGACCGCTTCCGGATCAACGCCTGGCTGCTGGCGCAGACGGGAGAACTCCTTGAAACCGGCACGGAAAATTTGCTCGACGCCCGAATCAGGGTCCGGGTTGCTGCCGGCCTGACGGTACAGCTTGGACAGGTCGATACCCGACCAGAAGCGCTCTTCAAAGCTCTCCAGGGCACGTCGACCGGCGCGCAGCAGGTTGCTGCGCTGAAAGATCATGATCCACGAGGTCACCGATGCGGCTACCAGGGTCAGCATTACCAGTTGCACCACGATACTGGCATTGCTGACCAGGCTCCACATGGAGGAATGGTCGACGACGTTAGCTTCCACGCTTTATCTCCTGCTTTGAGTGTGTACCCGCGCCGCTCACGTCGGCAAAGGCCGCTCGTAGAGCTTCGGGAATGGCCCGGGGTTTCAAACTTTCAGTGCGCACACAGGCCACCAGAAACTGCCCTTCACAGAGCAGCACATTATCCGTCGCCCGCCTGACCTGCTGTTTGAAGCGCAGGCTGGCACGGTTCAATTCGATTACCTCGGCGCTTACCAGCAGTTCGTCGTCCAGTCGCGCCGGCGCGTGGTAGCGCGCTTCGCTGGAATGCACGACGAACAACAGGTCCTCCCCGGCAAGCTGCGATTGGGCAAAGCCCAGATCTCGTAGCCGCTCGGTTCGAGCCCGCTCCATAAACTTAAGGTAATTAACGTAATACACGATGCCGCCCGCATCGGTGTCCTCGTAATAAACGCGACAACGATGTGCGAAAGGCTCAAGCCCGTTTTGCGCGCGCATACTCTAGTGCTTACTCCTCAGGTTGCCAATCCGGCCAGGCAACTGTTTTTCATTGTTCTGCGGCTTTCTCGTGAAAGTACGGTCCTGGGACCCTACATTGCCCGAAAAAATCTGCACGCAATGTTAATTAATCGTCAGCGGCATCGAGAAACTCGTCTACCACGGGCATTTCGCCCAATCGTGACGGAATGTTTAAACCGAAATGCAGGTAGGCATGCCGCGTCACCACCCGCCCCCGTGGCGTGCGCATGATATAGCCCTGTTGGATCAGATAAGGCTCCAGCACGTCTTCAATGGTGTGACGCTCTTCGCTGATGGCGGCGGCCAGGCTGTCGACCCCGACTGGCCCGCCGTCGAACTTCTCGATCATGGTCAGCAACAGACGCCGGTCCTGGTGATCGAAGCCCCGCTCGTCAACGTCCAGCAGGTTCAGCGCCAGGTCGGCAATCGGCTTGGTAATGTGCCCCTTGGCGCGAACTTCGGCGAAGTCTCGCACCCGGCGTAGCAGTCGATTGGCAATGCGTGGCGTGCCACGGGCACGGCGGGCAATTTCGAAGGCGCCTTCCGGGTCCAGCGGCAAACCGAGGATGCTCGCCGAACGGCTGACAATCGTCGACAAGTCGGCGTTATTGTAGAACTCAAGACGCTGAACGATGCCGAAACGGTCGCGCAACGGATTGGTCAGCATCCCGGCCCGCGTCGTTGCGCCGACCAGGGTGAACGGCGGCAGATCCAGCTTGATCGAACGCGCAGCCGGCCCCTCGCCGATCATGATATCGAGCTGAAAATCCTCCATGGCCGGGTACAGCACTTCTTCAACGATGGGCGACAGGCGATGGATTTCGTCGATAAACAACACATCATGAGGCTCAAGGTTGGTCAACAGCGCCGCCAGGTCACCCGGCCGCTCCAGCACCGGCCCCGAGGTGCTCTTGATCGACACGCCCATTTCCTGGGCGATGATGTTGGCGAGGGTGGTCTTGCCAAGGCCCGGCGGACCAAAGATCAGCGTGTGATCCAGGGACTCGTTACGACCGCGAGCAGCTTGAATGAACAATTCCATCTGCTCGCGAACGGTCGGCTGGCCAATGTATTCGGCCAGGCTGACCGGGCGAATCGCCCGGTCCTGGACTTCTTCGCGCTCACGCGGGCTGTGCGTGGCAGCGATCAGACGATCAGCTTCAATCACTTAGATCATTCCCTTCAAGGCGCGGCGGATCATGTCTTCACTGCTCAAACCTTTCTCCTTGATCGCAGACACGGCCTTGCTCGCTTCCTGGGGTTTGTAGCCCAGGGAAATCAGCGCGCTCACGGCATCGTTTTCAGCGGTGTTCACCGGGGCCGGTCCATCCGGCTGGTTCGGCACCAGGGCGAACATGGCCGGTACGGTTTCCCAGGCCTTGAAGCGGTCCTTGAGCTCTACCAGTAAGCGTTCGGCGGTTTTCTTGCCAACACCCGGGACCTTGGTCAATGCCGAAGTGTCCTGGGACTGTACGCAACGAACCAGTTCGTCGACTTCCAGACTCGACATCAAGGCCAGCGCCAGTTTCGGCCCGACACCATTGAGGCGGATCAACTCGCGAAAAAAGTCTCGCTCACGCCTGCCGACAAAACCATAGAGTAACTGTGCGTCTTCGCGCACGACCAAATGGGTGTGCAAGGTCAGCGGCTCACCGACCGACGGCAAGCGGTAAAGGGTCGTCATGGGTACTTCGAGCTCATAGCCCAGGCCGTTTACATCCAGAATCAGATGCGGAGGCTGCTTCTCAGCCAGGGTGCCGCGCAAACGTCCAATCACGTTACAAATCCTTGAGCGTTGGCCAGCTCTGGGCCAGCGACTGACAGAGCGAGGGAATAACGCCGACAACCCGGGCGAAACGTCCCCACTCCATAAAGTTGATTGCTGATGCTATCAGAGACGCAGGCGCCCGCCACGACTGCGTGCAGCTCCCAGACCATGGGGCAGCAGGCTGGAACGGGTATGAGCGTGGCAAATGGCAATGGCCAGGGCGTCCGAAGCATCGATCTGCGGTTTGCTGGTCAGCTTGAGCATGTGCATGACCATCATCTGCACCTGCTCCTTGTTGGCCGCACCAGTGCCGACAACTGCCTGCTTGACCTGGGTTGCGGTGTATTCGGCAATTTCCAGGCTTTCCTCGGCACCTGCCACGATCGCAGCGCCACGGGCCTGCCCCAGTTTCAGGGCGGAATCGGCGTTACGGGCCATGAACACCTTTTCGATCCCCATGGTCACCGGATGGTAGGTCTGAATGATCTCCCGTACCCCGCGATAGACAATCTGCAGTCGCTCAGGCAGCTCGCCGGCGCCAGTGCGGATACAACCGGACGCGACGTACTCGCAGCCACGGCCAGTATCACGAACCACACCGTAACCGGTGATACGCGAACCGGGGTCGATACCTAGAATTAAAGTCATAACGCCTGCGGGTTAAGAAAAAACACGATATTCGACACAGCGAAGGAAAAATGTGGGAGCGGGCTTGCTCGCGAAAGCGCTGTGTCATTCAACCACTGCATTGACTGACCTGACGCGTTCGCGAGCAAGCCCGCTCCCACCTATTGGATCTTAGCCGCCCTTAACCGAGCTGTGCGGCCACCGACTCCGGAATCTCCGCGTTGGAATAGACGTTTTGCACGTCATCCAGGTCTTCGAGCATATCGATCAGTTTGAGGACTTTCTCCGCACCTTCAAGATCGAGCTCGGCGCTGGTGGTCGGCAACATGACAATTTCCGCGTCGTCACCTTTGAAGCCCGCCGCTTCCAGGGCATTACGCACAGAATAGAAACCGGCAAACGAGGTGAACACATCGATGGAACCGTCTTCGTTGGTCACCACGTCATCGGCGTCAGCCTCCATGGCCGCTTCCATCAGCGCGTCTTCGTCGACGCCGGCAGCGAAGGAGATCTGTCCCTTGCGTTCGAACAGATAAGCGACCGAACCATCGGTGCCGAGGTTGCCACCGCACTTGCTGAACGCGTGACGAACCGCGGCCGCGGTGCGATTCCGGTTATCGGTCATGCATTCGACCATCACCGCCACGCCGCCCGGACCATAACCTTCGTAGGTCAGCTCAACCACATCGTCGGTGTCGGCAGCGCCGGTACCACGGGCGATCGCACGATCGATGATGTCGCGGCTCATGTTGGCACCCAGGGCCTTGTCCAGGGCCAGACGCAGGCGCGGGTTGGAGCCCGGATCGCCGCCACCCTGACGGGCTGCAACGGTCAGCTCACGAATCCACTTGGTGAAGATCTTGCCCCTCTTGGCATCCTGACGTTCTTTGCGGTGCTTGATGTTCGCCCACTTGGAATGACCTGCCATAACTCGCTCCGAATTCTCTTTGAAACATTGCCCGCTGCGCTGCATTGCACCGGCGGGCAAACAAAAGTCTTGAACAGCTTTGCGTATAAAGAAAGGGCGCATCCACGGATGCGCCCTTCTGGCCAGCCTTACTCGGCCTTAGGCGTTTCACGCAGACGAATGTGCAGCTCGCGCAATGCCTTGGCATCCACCTGGCCCGGCGCCTGGGTCATGACATCGGCCGCGCTCTGGGTTTTCGGGAAGGCGATCACTTCACGGATCGACTGGGCGCCGGTCATCAGCATCACCAGACGGTCCAGACCGAAAGCCAGACCACCGTGCGGCGGTGCGCCGTACTTCAGGGCGTCGAGCAGGAAGCCGAATTTTTCTTCCTGTTCCACTTCGTTGATACCCAGCAGGCGGAAGACCGCTTGTTGCATCTCTTTGCGGTGGATACGGATCGAACCGCCACCCAGCTCGGTGCCGTTCAACACCATGTCATAGGCACGGGACAGAGCGCCGGCCGGGTTGGCTTCCAACTCCGCAGGGGAGCACTTCGGCGCGGTGAACGGGTGGTGCAAGGCACTGAAGCTGCCGTCGTCGTTTTCTTCGAACATCGGGAAGTCGACGACCCACATCGGAGCCCATTCGCAGGTCAGCAGGTTCAGGTCGTGACCGAGTTTGATGCGCAATGCGCCCAACGCTTCGCTGACGATCTTGGCCTTGTCGGCGCCGAAGAACACGATGTCGCCGTCAACTGCACCAACACGATCCAGGATCACGTTGAGGTTGGCTTCAGGGATGTTCTTCACGATCGGCGATTGCAGACCGTCAACACCGGCAGCGCGCTCGTTGACCTTGATATACGCCAGGCCCTTGGCGCCGTAGATGCCGACGAACTTGGTGTAGTCGTCGATCTGCTTGCGCGGCATGCTCGCCCCGCCTGGTACACGCAAGGCGGCGATACGGCATTTCGGGTCGTTGGCCGGGCCGCTGAACACCTTGAAGTCGACTTCCTTGAGCTGATCGGCCACGTCCACCAGTTCCAGCGGGTTACGCAGGTCTGGCTTGTCGGAACCGTAGCGACGCATGGCTTCTTCGAAGGTCATGTGCGGGAAATCGCCGAATTCCAGATCCAGCACTTCCTTGAACAGGTTGCGGATCATTTGCTCGGTCAGGCCCATGATCTCTTTTTCATCGAGGAAGCTGGTTTCGATGTCGATCTGGGTGAATTCCGGCTGACGGTCGGCACGCAGGTCTTCGTCACGGAAGCACTTGGCGATCTGGTAGTAACGATCGAAGCCGGCCACCATCAGCAGTTGCTTGAACAGCTGCGGCGATTGCGGCAAGGCGAAGAACGAACCGGCATGAGTACGGCTCGGCACCAGGTAGTCACGCGCACCTTCAGGGGTGGCACGGGTCAGGATCGGCGTCTCGACGTCGAGGAAGCCGTTCTCGTCCAGGAAGCGGCGGATGCTGGTGGTCATGCGCGAACGCAGACGCAGCTTCTCGGCCATTTCCGGGCGACGCAGGTCGAGGAAACGGTAGCGCAGACGGGTTTCTTCGCCGACGTCGGAGAACTCGTTCAACGGGAACGGCGGGGTTTCCGATTCGTTCAGCACTTCCAGCTCGTAGCCGAGGACTTCGATCATGCCCGACGCCATGTTGGCGTTGGTCGCACCGGCCGGACGCAGGCGAACCTTGCCGGTGATCTTCACGACGTACTCGCTGCGCACGCGATCGGCTGCTGCGAAGGTTTCAGCACGGTCCGGATCGAACACGACCTGTGCCAGACCATCACGATCACGGATATCGAGGAAAATCACCCCACCGTGGTCACGGCGACGGTGGACCCATCCGCAAAGGGTAATTTCCTGGCCGTCCAGGCTTTCGTTCAGTTGGCCGCAATAATGGCTGCGCATCATGGTCGTGGTTTCACTTCTCGTAATTCGAAATTCGGTGGAGATCCTGCAGCAGCCCCGCCTTTAATAAAGTCGTCGGGTGATGCAAGAGCACGCGTGTCGTTCAGCTCAGGTTCCAGACCTTAGTCAGCTTTGTCGCCGCCGGCCAGGTTCTTCTTGGAACCGGTCTTGAAATCGGTTTCGTACCAACCCGTGCCGCTGAGGCGAAAGCCCGGCATGGACAGCATTTTTTTCAGTTCTGGCGCCTGACAGGCAGGGCAGTCGACCAGCGGTGCATCGCTGATTTTTTGAATGGCTTCCAACTGATGACCACAGGAAGCACATTGATAATCGTACATCGGCATGGAGTTTGTCTCGGCGATCAGATTGCTACCGCACACGCTGGGTTTTGCGGCAAAGAGCGGGATTATATCCATTAAATGCGGCCTGTGCAGCCGTAAGACTGCACAGACCGACACTCTGCTGCTTTTGCTACCCAGACTAGGCCGCGACGATGCAACCTCCTTCCTTGAGGCTGTGCACGACACAGACAACCCGCACCAATCCACTGAAGTTCCTTACCCCGCCGTGACGCAGGTGAACTTCGCGATCCACATGAGACAGCAGGCTACTGACTGAGCAACCATTGACCCGGGCCATCTCCCCCAAAATATCCCAATAAACCTGCTCAAGCCGCAAACAGGTTGCGAAGCCATTCAATCGTACCGAGCGGGACAAGGGCTGGGCCAGCCCCATATCGAACTCGCGAACAAACGGATCGACCCGTACATCCTTGCGCGAACCGTTTCGCCCCTCTTCCTGCCGTTCATAAACCATAACGCTGACACTCCTTTGCCATCCTGGCTTCCTTAAGCGCAACTGTGTGTCGACTTATAAAAACGCAGGTACAAAGGTATATCCAGATGACTTTATGGCCTTCGGCGTAGGATAAGCCAACAACTGTTGGCAGACCCCGGAGAACGTCCTACTCCGGACTTTTTCCCACGCAGCGAAGTAATGCCCCCTTCAGAAGCACCTAATTGAATGGCGTAGGAAAGAAGAGCGCAGACGACACTTCAAGGCGTCATCCGCGCACGCAAGCGTTACTGATCCAGCAGAGCGCGAAGCATCCACGCCGTTTTTTCATGCACCTGCATGCGCTGGGTCAGCAAGTCCGCCGTAGGTTCGTCACTGACCTTGTCGAGCAGGGGAAAAATCCCCCGCGCCGTCCGCGTGACCGCCTCCTGCCCCTCGACCAATTGCCTGATCATGTCCTCGGCGGCAGGCACGCCCACCTCCTCCTTGATAGAGGAAAGCCGCGCATAGACGGAATAGGCACCGGGAGCAGGAAACCCCAGGGCACGAATGCGCTCGGCAATCGAATCGACTGCCAGGGCCAGCTCGGTATATTGCTCTTCGAACATCAAGTGCAGAGTTCGAAACATCGGCCCGGTGACATTCCAATGGAAATTATGGGTTTTCAAATAAAGCACGTAGGTGTCCGACAGCAGGCGCGAAAGCCCGTCGACGATGGACTTGCGGTCCTCTTCACTGATACCGATATCGATTGCCATGTTTTTCCCCTAAAGGTGATGAAGTTCAGCCAGCAGGTGCCCGCTCACTCTAGCAAGCCTACCGCCTTGCCGCAGCCGCGGAACTTCGGGCAACCTGCGGCAAATCGCCCTCAAAGAGCCGCCGGACGCCCTGATTTGAGTAGCCTGCGGCTTTGCTGTTAAATAGACAGCGTGTCGCCAGTGCCTATTTTTTCGGGGTATGGCGCATAGGCTGATACCGGGTACGTGTCCAACGCCTCTTTCATTGTTTTGAAGCGAACCGTGCGCCATCAGCTCTTCCTTGTGAGCTGTCTTAACGTGAGTTAATTAAAATGTTGAAAATCGTCCATCTGCTGATAGGCACAGCGGCCTTGCTGCTGTCCTTCATCCCTAGCCTGCACTCCGAAGCCTTACCTTACCTGCAACAACCTGACGCGCTGTACCTGGCCTTTTTCGGCCTGCTCAACCTCACGCTTGCACCTGTCATCCCGTACTGGAACAAAGGTCCGCGCCACCAACTGCAGAATCTGGTCAGCGCCCTGCTGGTGCTGGCGGTAGTCCTGCAAACCCTGACGCTTATCGCACCGATGCCGGTCATCGCCGGCCAACCGGCCGTTCTGTTCAGCCTGGTCGCAGCCGTGATCGCTGTTGCCCTGCACCTGGGCATCAGCTTCTACAAATCGTCTCCGGCCGCCGCCTCGCCAAGCTACGACATGAGCAACCGCGATACCGGCACCGTCAAGTGGTTCAACACGTCCAAAGGCTTTGGCTTCATTTCCCGAGACTCCGGCGACGATATCTTCGTCCACTTCCGGGCCATTCGCGGTGAAGGCCACCGCGTCCTGGTCGAAGGCCAGCGCGTGGAGTTCTCTGTCATGAATCGTGACAAGGGCCTGCAAGCCGAAGATGTGATCGCCGCACTGCCGCGCCGCTGATTCAAGGCTAAAAAAAACCGCGCACAGCTTGGCTGTCCGCGGTTTTTTTATGCCTGCATATTGCTTAATAGTGCGGCGGGGGCGCTTCTTCTTCGAACGACTCGAACTGGCCGACCATCTCCTCCTGCCGCTTGAGCAGCGCAGCCATTTGCAGTTGCAGGCGCTCGACCACGCGCTGCTGCGCGACCAGCACATCATTCAATGCCTGGATGGTGTCATCCTGAAAGGCCAGGCGGCTTTCAAGGTCGGTAACGCGTTCTTCCAGGCTCATGGGTCAGCCCTCCAGAAACGTAAATTCATCGGTCAATATCAGGCGCAAACGCTCGCGAATGGCGGCAATCTGCTCCGAACTGTAGGGTTTTGCCGGGCACTTACCCCAAACCGGTGCTGGCCAGGCGGCATCTTCGCGCTGGCGTACGATCACATGCATGTGCAACTGACTGACGACATTGCCCAGCGCCGCAACATTCAACTTGTCCGCATCGAACGAATCCTTGAGCACTTGCGAAAGCGCCGTCGTCTCCTGCCAAAGCTGCTGCTGGTCTGCGACATCCAACTGAAATATCTCACTGATAGCCTCACGACGAGGTACCAGGATGAACCAGGGATAGTTCGAATCGTTGGACAACAGCAACCGGCAGAGCGGAAAGTCCCCGATCGGTAACGTGTCTTGTTGAAGTCGTGGATCTAGAGCGAACACTGCGCGTACTCCCGCCGGGTCATCATTTTTCAGCTTAGCGCCCATCCAGATGGGACAGCACACCAAGCGACCGGACGGCAGCATACCTGCGAACGGCGCGCGCTTCACGGCGAACCTTGCACAGAGGCCACGAGCGCCAACAAAAGGCTGAAAGCCCGCCCCCGGATGAGACACTTTTCACCGCCGCGCACCATTACAGAACTGATTGGCCGGAAAAAATGCCGAAATGACTGATTAGCAAGAGATAGTTCGCTTCAGGCAAGCGCTGGACAGGGATGAGTTCATCACAAGGCAAAAGATTTTTTGCACCAAAACCGCACAGTGGGTCTACGCTGAACGCTTCGACATCCGCCATTTACTCACTGGCGGGGTGAACCGGTAACATTTAGGGTTGTCAGGCAGTCGACCCGAAGGATGCAACATGATGTCAGGCAAGGCGTCAAGCCCAAACTAAACGCGCTTGAACCCCCCGGTTTTATGAGGCTTTTACAGCGTCAGGCAGTCAAAATAGAAAAAAAATGTAACAAAACCAAATTTGTGCATGTTTGTTGCATTCATACCCAACATCACCTGAGTGGCACCTGCTGGAAGCGGTGGCCTTCAGGCAAAAAAGACAGTGGCAAGGTAGCCCGATGGAGATTCAAACGTTTCACCAGGACTCTTTTTACTGGCGCCAAGGCTCGAAAAACAGCATTAAAGTTGTCAGCCCGGTTGCGTCGGAGCTCGAAATTTGCGACATCTACCAAGCTGTTTGCGACAGGGTCGTAAAGAACGCGAAAGGTTAGATACGCAAGTATCGCCAACATTGTCGGCGTGATATAAGTTTGCGCCGACACAAAAAGAAAGAGCCGCCCAGATAATAAAACAGGTGGGACGGCAGTACTCTTCTAAAACCAAAGGAGCAAATCACGATGCGCGTGATGAAGTGGAGCATGATCGCACTGGCAGTTGCAGCAGCAGCCAGTACCCAATTGGCTACGGCCGCCCCTTTCGTAAGTGACCAGGCTGAAGCCAAAGGTATTGTTGAAGACAGCACTCTGAACTTGCTGGTTCGCAACTACTACTTCAACCGTGATAACAAAGATGGCGGCAACGACCAGAAAGACTGGACCCAAGGTATTTGGGGCAACTTCAGCTCCGGTTACACCCAAGGCCTGATCGGCGTTGGCGTTGACGCTTTCGGTTACCTGGCAATCAAACTGGACGGCGGTGATGGCACCGGCGGCACCGGCAACATGAGCCGCGATGCCGATGGCGAAGTCAACGACAGCCAGGGCAAGGCCGGTGGCGCTGTTAAATTCCGCGTATCCAAAACCGAGCTGAAAGTCGGCGACATGCAGCCAAGCACTGCTCCAGTGTTTGCAGTTGGCGGCTCCCGAATCCTTCCTCAAACTGCCAGCGGCATCCAGCTGCAGAGCAGCGAAGTCAAAGACCTTGACCTCGAAGCCGGTCACTTCTACTCGGGTACCAGCCAGGACCGTAACGCTCGTGACGGCGGCCTGTTTGCAACCTACGCTGGCGTAGAAGCCAACTCCATCGACTACTTCGGTGGCAAATACGGCATCACCGACAACCTGTCGGCATCGCTGTACGGCGCCAAGCTGGAAGACATCTGGAACCAGTACTACGCCAACCTGAACTACACCATCCCGATGGGTGGCGACGAGTCGCTGAACCTGGACGGTAACATCTACAACACCAAAGACACTGGTGATGCCAAAGCAGGCGAGATCAGCAACACTGCTTACTCCCTGGCAGCCGCGTTCTCGTTCATGAAAGCGCACACCATCACCCTCGCCTTCCAGAAGGTTAACGGTGACACTCCGTTCGACTACATCGGTGTGGGTAAAAACAACCGCGGCGGCGACTCGATCTTCCTCGCCAACTCCATCCAGTACTCTGACTTCAACGCCCCTGGCGAGAAGTCTGCACAGGTTCGTTACGACCTGAAAATGGCTGAGTACGGCGTTCCAGGTCTGAGCTTCATGACCCGTTACGTGAAAGGTTGGGACATCGACGGCACCAAAGCTCCAGTTGGCGGCGCTTACGAAGGCATCTACGGTGCAGACGGCAAGCACAACGAAACCAACTTCGAAGCCAAGTACGTTGTTCAATCTGGCCCGGCAAAAGACCTGTCCTTCCGTATTCGTCAAGCATGGCACTTCGCTAACGCTGACGAAGGTGAAGGCGACGTGAAAGAGTTCCGTTTCATCGTCGACTACCCGCTGTCGGTTTTGTAATCGCATCCAGTTAGTTTGCGGTAACAAAACAAAAGGCCCATCTTCGGATGGGCCTTTTTTATTGCCTGTGCAAATTGTTCAATTATTGAACAGCCGACTTACATACCTGACCGAAAAGTCAGTCATGTATGGCAAGGCCCGTCACTGCACTGCGGATTCCTGAACCACGCGAATAACCCGCTGTGGAAATGGAATATCGATACCAGCTTGTCTCAGGTGATCACGGGACAGTTCGTTGAACATGAACATCACATCCCAATAATCTGCTGTCTTCACCCAGACACGCAGCGAAACAGTGATAGAACTGTCACCCAATGTCGAAATGACTGCCTGAGGTGCCGGGTCAGTCAATACACGGGGATCCTTGGCCAGCTCCAGCAATACTTGACGGGCTTTCTGCAAGTCCGCTTCGTAATCAACACCTACATCAAACACGACTTTGCGGGTCGGCTGACGATTGGTGTTGGTGATGATGCCGTTCGACAAATTGCCGTTGGGCACGATGATGGTCTTGTTGTCACCGGTACGCAGCACGGTATGGAAAATCTGGATGCTGTCGACGGTGCCGGCGATACCCTGAGCCTCGATCCAGTCACCGATACGAAACGGACGGAACAGCAAGATCAACACGCCGCCGGCGAAGTTCGCCAGGCTGCCCTGCAAGGCCAGACCAATGGCCAGACCCGCCGCACCAATCGCCGCGACAAACGAAGTGGTTTCCACACCGATCATCGAGGCTACGCTGACGACCAGCAGGATCTTGAGGATGATGTTCGCCAGGCTGCTGATAAAACCTTGCAGCGCCAGGTCGGCATTGCGCAAGGCAATCAGGCCGCCGAGCTTTTTCGTGACTTTGTTGATCAGCCACCAGCCGATGGCCAGGGTGATGACCGCCAGCAGTACACGACTGCCGTATTCCATGATCATCGGGATCCAGGTTTGGGAAACCTTGACCAGGTTGTCTACCTCAGCATTTAAGTCCATCTACTTGCTCCTGTTTTCCGGCTATCCGGCATGCGTAAAAAAAAGCGGCAGAAAGATCGAACCGCGACGGGTTCAATCGTTTCTGCCGTTGCTTGGGCCTCCGACGTCGCAAACGCCGATAGGTTCCCGCTTTCAAATCAGTCGCGGAAGTTGTTGAACTGCAGCGGCATACCGAATTCCTTGGCTCGCAGCACAGCAATGGCTTCCTGCAGGTCATCGCGCTTCTTGCCGGTAATACGAACCTGCTCGCCCTGAATGGCAGCCTGGACCTTGAGCTTGGCATCTTTGACGTGAGCGACGATTTTCTTCGCCAGCTCCTTGTCGATGCCTTCCTTGAGGACGGCTTCCTGCTTCATCAGCTTGCCCGACGCGAACGCGTCCTTGACCTCAAGGCACTGCACGTCGATTTTGCGCTTGACCAGGGCCAGCTTGAGGATCTCAATCATCGCTTCGAGCTGGAAATCCGCTTCCGCGGTCAGGTTGACGGTCAGGTCTTTTTCCTTGAACTCGAAGCTGCCTTTGCCTTTCAGGTCATAACGACGATCGAGTTCCTTGACGGCGTTCTCGACCGCGTTGGTGACTTCGTGTTTGTCCAGTTCGGATACCACGTCGAACGACGGCATGTAATCTCTCCAATATAAAGGCGCGCCGATGGAGCACGCCTGGCTTGCGGTTAAAATCCGCGCTGATTATAACGGGTCTTTCCCATCATTCACTGTGAGCTGCCAATGCACGCCTTAAAGAGAGCAAAAAGCTGATGTCCACCACCTGGCATGTTCTGGGCGCCGGCAGCCTCGGCACTTTATGGGCAACACGTCTGGCGCGGGCTGGCGTACCGGTGAGGCTGGTCCTGCGGGATACCACGAGACTACAGGCCTATGAGGCGAGCGGTGGTTTGACATTGGTGGAACACGGCGAGGCGCAACACTATGCCGTGCCCGCAGAGACAGCCGACAGCACGCAGCCGATCAACCGCCTGCTGGTGGCGTGTAAAGCCTACGATACCGAAAGCGCGGTGGCCCGACTGGCGCCCCGCCTGGCCCCCGGTGCCGAGCTGATCCTGCTACAAAATGGCCTGGGCAGCCAGGACGCAGTGGCCGCACAGGTTCCGCAGGCACGCTGCATCTATGCGTCGAGCACCGAAGGCGCCTTCCGCGACGGCGATTGGCGCGTGGTGTTTGCCGGGCACGGCTTCACCTGGCTGGGGGATGCGAGCCATCCGGTCGCACCGATCTGGCTCGACGACCTGAGCACCGCCAGCATCCCCCACGAATGGAGTACCGACATCCTGACCCGACTGTGGCGCAAACTCGCCCTCAACTGTGCAATCAATCCGCTGACGGTGCTACACGATTGCCGCAACGGTGGCTTACAGCAACATCACTGCGAGGTTGCCACCCTGTGCGGTGAACTGGTGGAGTTGCTCGAGCGTTGCGGTCAGCCGGCAGCCGCCGAAAACCTGCAACAGGAAGTCGAACGGGTGATTCACGCCACCGCAGCCAACTACTCATCAATGCATCAGGACGTCACGAGCAAACGCCGAACAGAAATCAGCTATCTGCTGGGCTACGCCTGCAAAGTGGCCGGACGCCATCAACTGAACCTGCCTCACCTCAATCAGCTTGAGTCACGGTTGATCGCTCGCCTGCAAAGCCTTGGATTGCCCAGCGACTGAGCAGCGGCTACGCTGGCCACTTGTTCCTTTTCTGCGATCAATCCAATGCCATTGCGCCAGCGCCTTGAAAACCTGCCCGTCGGCCAGAAACTGCTGGCCGCCCTGCTGGCACTGATGGTCACCGTCCTGCTGGTTGCCAACCTGACCTTTATCAGCGCCGCTTACTACATCTCCCAGGAAAGCATGGCACCCCAGGCCCTGCAGACCATCGGCCGACTGGTGTCGAACCCGAGCCTTGTGTCCGAAGCCCTGGAATCGCCGCAAAGCGCCGAGCGCCTGCTCAACGAACTCAACAGTTATTCACCGCTGCGCGCGGCAGTCCTGTATGACGGAAAGGGCGAACAGTTGGCGCAGCTGCAACGCGGCGAGAAACTGGAGTTGCCGAAACGGTTCCGGCATATCGAAGATTGGCAGGTGACCGAGTTTCGCAGCAATCAGGTCATCACCCTGCCCCGCCCCGGAACCGCGCCCGGGCATTTGCTGTTGGTCGCCAGCAGTGAACTGCCTGTGGCGTTCTACACCGGCACCCTGACGGCCAGCCTGGGGATTCTGATTTTCAGTGTGTTGCTGTGGCTGATCATCGCCCGTCAGATCAAGCGCCTGATTACCCGGCCGATCCATCAGCTCGAAGAGTTGTCCCGCCAGGTAACCCGTGAGGAAAACTACGCACTGCGTGCTTCGCGAGGCAACCACGATGAAATCGGCAGCCTCGCCGAAGCGTTCAACACCATGCTCTCGCGGATCGAGGCCCGAGAGCAGCAACTCAAACGCGCCAGGGACGACTCCCAGGCTGCCTATGACCAGGCCCAGGGCCTGGCGGAAGAAACCCGCCATACCAACCGCAAGCTGGAGCTCGAAGTCCAGGTGCGCAGCAAGATCGAGAAAAAGCTCACTGGTTTCCAGAACTACCTCAACAGCATCATCGACTCCATGCCGTCGGCACTGATCGCCCTCGACGAACAGCTCTATGTGACGCAATGGAACCAGGAAGCCAGCGCCTTGTCCGGCACTCGCCTCGACGAAGCCCTGAACCAGCCGATCTTCCTTGCCTTCGAACCGCTCAAGCCGTTCTTGCCGCAACTCAAGCAAACGGTCGAACAGCACACGGTGGCCAAAATCGAACGTGTCACCTGGCTCAAGGACGAAGAGCCCCGCCACTACGCCCTGACCTTCTATCCGTTGATGGGCGGCGCCGGGCGGGGCGTGGTGATCCGGATCGACGACATCACCCAGCGCCTGTCCCTGGAAGAGATGATGGTGCAGTCGGAGAAAATGCTCTCGGTCGGCGGTCTTGCCGCCGGTATGGCCCACGAGATCAACAACCCTTTGGGTGCGATCCTGCACAACGTGCAAAACATTCGCCGACGTCTGTCCCCCGATCTGCCGAAGAACCTCGAAGTGGCCGAACAGGCCGGCATCGAACTGGCGACGGTCAATCAGTACCTGCAAATCCGCGAAGTGCCACAGTTACTCGACGGCATCCAGCAGGCCGGCGCCCGGGCCGCCAAAATCGTCACCCACATGCTCAGTTTCAGCCGTCGCAGCACCCGCCAGATGGCCCCCTGCGACCTGCCCGCCCTGATCGACCAGGCGGTGGAGATCGCCGGTAACGATTTCGACCTGGCGATCGGTTTCGACTTCAAGGGCCAGGCCATCATTCGCCAGTTCGATCCCGCGCTTGGACCGGTCCCCGGCACCGCCAACGAACTGGAACAAGTGCTGCTCAACCTGTTGAAAAACGCCGCGCAAGCCATCCACCAGCGCGAAGACGACAGCGAGCCGGGGCGCATCATTCTGCGCACCAGGCTGAATCCGCCATGGGCGGAAATTCAGGTCGAGGACAATGGCATCGGCATGAGCGAAAGCGTGCGCAAACGGACCTTCGAACCGTTCTTCACCACCAAGGAAATCGGCCAGGGCACCGGACTTGGGCTGTCGGTGTCGTATTTCATCATCACTAACAACCACAAGGGGCAGATGGAAGTGCAATCGACCCTGGGCCAAGGCACGTGCTTCACCTTGCGCCTGCCCCTGGCGAGCACGCCACCTGTCTCGCAAGAACTCAATCTGCTATCGAGGTAACCATGGGCTTTCGTTTGTCGAAGATTTACACCCGCACTGGCGACAAAGGCGAGACCGGGCTGGGCGACGGACGCCGCGTACCCAAGGATCACCCACGGATCGAAGCCATTGGCGAAGTCGATACGCTGAACAGTCAGGTAGGCGTTTTGCTCGCCGGATTGGCGGCGAAAACGCACACCTTTGCAGGCTTGCAGGAAGTGATCGATGTTTTGGCACCTTGCCAGCACCGATTGTTTGACCTCGGTGGCGAACTGGCGATGCCGGTGTATCAAGCCTTGAATAGCGCGGAAATCGAACGCCTGGAAACCGCGATCGATGCGTGGAATGAAGAGTTGGGACCGCTGGAAAACTTCATCTTGCCCGGCGGCTCGACGCTGATTGCCCAGGCTCATGTCTGCCGCAGCCTGGCGCGCAGCGCAGAGCGACGGTGTCAGCAATTGAATGCGATTGAGCCATTGGCCGGGGTTGGCCTGGCCTACATCAATCGGTTGTCGGATCTGTTGTTTGTCGCAGCGCGGTTGATTGCCAAGCGCCAGGGGATTGCCGAGATTCTTTGGCAGCCTGCGGCGAAACCTGAGGTTTAGCCAGCGCCTGTCAGGGCCCCTTCGCGAGCAGGCTCGCACACAGTGGATTTGTGGCGTTCACAAAACCTGTGGGAGCGGGCTTGCCCGCGAAGAGGCCAGCAGGAGCGCTACAAAGTCAGGCTTCAGGCCAGAACGCCCGAATCCCTGCCACACCCTGCGCACCCGCCGCCCAGGCTTTCTCGACCTCGGCCGGGCCAACACCACCGAGCAGGAACACCGGTTTGCTGAAACCTTCGATCAGGCTCGACGCCTGCTCCCAACCCAACGGCTCGGCGCCTGGGTGAGTCAAGGTGGGTTGAACCGGTGACAGGGTCACGAAATCCACCCCCATCTGCTCCGCCAGCATCAGTTCTTCGGCGTCATGGCACGACGCCGCCAGCCAGCGCGACGCCGGTAGTGGTCGACCAGCTGCTGCGTATTTGCGCAGTTGAGCCGAGGTAATGTGCCAACCCGCGGATGGGAAGTCGCCCAGCCATTCGAACGGCCCCTTGATCATCAACTGTGCCTTTCCGGCACACAGGCCCACCGCATCGACAGCCAGGTCGCGATATTTCGGATCGTACCCGTTCGGTGCGCGCAGCTGGATCAGCTTGATGCCGCCGGCAATGGCCTTCTGAATACCACGCAGCAAGGCCGGTGTTTCCAGATCTTCCGGGGTGATCAGGTACTGAGCGGGTAATTTCGCGGCCGCAACGATCGGCTGATTGGCCGCCGGGAACTCGTAATTCGACAAATCACGAGGTGCAACCCAGGCCAGCGGTTGTCCCTCGGCACCATGGGGCTCGCCGGTAAACGCCGAGACTTCCCAGACATCCAGCAACACCTGCTTGTCCGGGTAATCGTGCCGTATCTTGATCAACGGGCGCGCCGCGTTGACCACAATGCCCAGCTCTTCATGGAGTTCGCGGGCCAGTGCGGTTTCGACCGACTCGTCGGCTTCGACCTTGCCGCCTGGAAATTCCCACAGGCCACCCTGGTGCTGTGAGTCGGCACGACGGGCGATCAGGATTTGGCCATTGCCATCGCGGATGACGGCGGCGGCGACATGGACTCGTTTCACTTTTCCAGCTCCTCCAGTCCGGCCTTCTGCCAGGCCTTGAACGCCGGCCATTGGTAGAGGGTTTCGACATAGGTTTCGTCAGTGGCTGACAGCTTTACCTGATAGGTGCGCAAGCGCACGGCAATCGGCGCAAAAAACACGTCAGCCAGACTGATACGGCCAAACAGATAAGGCCCGGTTTCGGTCGCAGCGGCACGACACTCGGCCCACAACGCCGACATGCGTTCGATGTCGGCCTGAACATCAGCCGGGACCGGCGACAAAGGCGCGTCATGGCTCAGGTCGAACGGCATGTTGCCGCGCATGGCGAAGAATCCACCGTGCATCTGCGCACACGCCGAGCGTGCCTGGGCGCGGGCGGCGGTGTCTTTGGGCCAGAGGCCGGCGGCCGGGAACTGTTCCGCCAGGTACTCGGCAATCGCGAGGGAGTCGGCGATGGTGCCGTGTTCGGTTTTCAGCAGCGGGACCTTGCCGGTCGGTGAATGCTTTAGCAGACGCTCGCGGGTGTCCGGCTGGTTCAGTTTGATCAATTCTTCGGTATAGGCAGCGCCAGCCAGATCGAGGGCCAGAGCACCGCGCAGGGACCAGGAAGAAAGCAGTTTGTCGCCGATGATCAGGTGCAGGCTCATGTTCGGGACCTTTAGATGAGGGGGCAGGCCAAAATCTCTAGCGCTTGGTCATCCGTCATCGCGGGCTTGCCCGCGATCGGATCGACTCGGTCTTAAGTACGGTACTCGGCGTTAATCTTCACGTATTCGTGGGACAGGTCGGTGGTCCAGATGGTTTCGCTGCAATCGCCACGACCCAACTCGATACGGATGGTGATTTCTTCCTGTTGCATCACCGCCGCGCCCTGCGCTTCGGTGTAGGTCGCCGCGCGCGCGCCACGGCTGGCGATGCACACGTCGCCGAGGTAAACATCGATCTTGCTCACGTCCAGGTTCGGCACACCGGCACGACCAACCGCGGCCAGGATACGGCCCCAGTTCGGGTCGGAAGCGAACAACGCAGTCTTGATCAGCGGCGAGTGAGCAACGGTGTAACCGACGTCCAGGCACTCCTGGTGATTGCCGCCGCCGTTGACTTCAACGGTGACGAACTTGGTCGCGCCTTCGCCGTCGCGAACGATGGCCTGGGCCACGTCCATGCACACTTCGAATACCGCTTGCTTCAACTTGGCGAACAACTCGCCCTCGGCGCGGGTAATTTCCGGCAGCGCGGCCTGACCCGTGGCAATCAGCATGCAGCAGTCGTTAGTCGACGTATCACCATCGATGGTGATGCGGTTGAACGACTTGTTGGCGCCATCGAGCATCAGGTTTTGCAGCACGTCGCGGGAAACCTTGGCGTCGGTGGCGATGTAGCCGAGCATGGTCGCCATGTTCGGGCGAATCATGCCGGCGCCCTTGCTGATGCCAGTAACGGTGATGGTCACGCCGTCATGCTGGAACTGACGGCTGGCGCCTTTTGGCAGGGTGTCGGTGGTCATGATGCCGGTGGCGGCAGCTTCCCAGTTGTGGACCGACAGGTCGTCGAGGGCTGCTTGCAGCGCACCTTCGATTTTCTCCACAGGCAGCGGCTCGCCGATCACGCCGGTGGAGTACGGCAGCACCTGGCTGGCATCGACACCGGTCAGCTCGGCCAGCTTGGCGCAGGTGCGCTCGGCAGCAGCCAGGCCTGGCTCGCCGGTGCCGGCGTTGGCATTGCCGGTATTGGTCAGCAGGTAACGCACAGGGCCTTGCACGCGTTGCTTGGCCAGGATCACCGGTGCGGCGCAAAAGGCGTTCAAGGTGAACACGCCAGCAACCGTGGAGCCTTCAACACAGCGCATGACCACAACATCCTTGCGCCCAGGGCGCTTGATGCCGGCCGAGGCGATACCGAGTTCAAAACCGGCAACCGGGTGCAACGTTGGCAAAGGACCAAGACCAACAGCCATGAATGCGCTCCTTTATAAATAATGTCAGCACCGTTTCAGCAGAACGGTGGTTCGAATGGTAAAACGCCGCGACGGCAGAAGCCGGTCGCGGCGCGGGTATTTCAGCGTTTGAAACGGGTTTTACTGGATCTGCCCGTGACAATGCTTGAACTTCTTGCCCGAACCGCAGTAGCACAGCTCGTTGCGACCCAGCTTCTGCTCGTTGCGAACCGGCGCGGCAGCGAGAGCGACATCGACCTCTTCGCCCAACACTTCCGGTTGCTCCAGGCCTGGAGCCTCTTCATGCAGGAACTGCATGCGAGCGGCCAGTGCCTCGGCTTCCTGGCGCAGGCGCTGTTCTTCTTCGATCGGATCTTCGCGGCGAACCTGTACGTGGGACAGCACACGGATCGAGTCACGCTTGATCGAATCCAGCAACTCGGAGAACAGAGTGAACGACTCGCGCTTGTATTCCTGCTTCGGGTTCTTCTGGGCATAACCACGCAAGTGGATACCGTGACGCAGGTGGTCCATGGTCGACAGGTGATCTTTCCACAGGTCGTCCAGTACACGCAGAACGATTTGCTTCTCGAAGGTGCGCAGCGCTTCGGCGCCCGCCTGGTCTTCTTTCTCGTTGTACGCCGCGATGAGCTCGTTCATGAGCTTCTCGCGCAGGGTTTCCTCGTACAGGTGATCGTCTTCGTCGAGCCATTGCTGGATCGGCAGCGCTACACCGAAATCGCTCTGCAGCGCTGCTTCCAGACCCGCCACGTCCCACTGCTCAGGCAGCGATTGCGGAGGAATGTGTGCGCTGACGGTGGCGTTGAGCACGTCCTGACGGAAATCAGCGATGGTCTCACCGATGTTGTCGGCGGCCAGCAACGTGTTACGCATGTGATAGATCACTTTACGCTGTTCGTTGTTGACGTCGTCGAACTCGAGCAGTTGCTTGCGAATGTCGAAGTTGCGGCCTTCAACCTTGCGCTGGGCCTTTTCGATAGCGTTGGTCACCATGCGGTGCTCGATCGCTTCGCCAGGCTGCATGCCCAGGGCCTTCATGAAGTTCTTCACCCGGTCAGAGGCGAAGATGCGCATCAGGCTGTCTTCCAGAGACAGGTAGAAACGGCTGGAACCGGCGTCGCCCTGACGACCGGCACGACCACGCAGTTGGTTGTCGATACGGCGCGATTCGTGACGCTCGGACGCAATCACCTGCAAACCGCCCGATTCGAGCACTTGCTGGTGACGCTTCTGCCAGTCGGCCTTGATCTGGGCAATCTGCTCAGGGGTCGGGTTTTCCAGGGACGCCACTTCCACTTCCCAGTTACCGCCCAACAGGATGTCGGTACCACGACCGGCCATGTTGGTGGCGATGGTCAGTGCGCCCGGGCGACCGGCCTGAGCAATGATCTCGGCTTCCTTTTCGTGGAACTTGGCGTTCAGAACCTTGTGTTCGATGCCTTCCTTCACGAGCAGGCTGGACATGTGCTCGGAGGTTTCGATGGTGGCGGTACCGACCAGAACCGGACGGCCCGCTGCCATGCTTTCCTTGATGTCGGCCACGATTGCCGCGTATTTCTCGTCGGCCGTCAGGAACACCAGGTCGTTGTAGTCTTTACGCGCCAAAGGCTTGTTCGGCGGAATCACCATGACCTGCAGGCCATAGATCTGGTGGAACTCGAACGCTTCGGTGTCGGCCGTACCGGTCATGCCGGACAGTTTGTTGTACAGACGGAAGTAGTTCTGGAAGGTGGTCGACGCCAGGGTCTGGCTTTCGGCCTGGATGTTCAGGTTTTCCTTGGCTTCGATGGCCTGGTGCAGGCCTTCGGACAAACGGCGACCCGGCATGGTACGGCCGGTGTGTTCGTCGACCAGTACGACCTGACCGTCCTGCACGATGTATTCGACGTTGCGATGGAACAGCTTGTGCGCGCGCAGGCCGGCGTAAACGTGAGTCAGCAGGCTCAGGTTATGCGCCGAGTACAGGCTTTCGCCTTCAGCCAGCAGGCCGAGGGAGGTGAGCGACTCTTCAACGAACTGATGACCGGCTTCGTTGAGCTCGACCTGACGGGTCTTCTCGTCGACAGTGTAGTGGCCAGCCTTGGTGACTTCGCCTTCGACTTCTTCGACATGCAATTCCAGCCGCGGGATCAGTTTGTTGATCTCGATGTACAGCTTGGAGCTGTCCTCGGCCTGACCAGAGATGATCAGCGGCGTACGGGCTTCGTCGATGAGGATGGAGTCGACTTCGTCGATCACGGCAAAATTGAGTTCGCGCTGGAATTTTTCTTCCATGCTGAACGCCATGTTGTCGCGCAGGTAATCGAAACCGAATTCGTTGTTGGTGCCGTAGGTGATATCGGACGCGTAGGCAGCGCGTTTCTCTTCCGGTGGCTGGAACGGCGTGACCACGCCGACCGTCAGGCCGAGGAATTCATACAGCGGGCGCATCCAGTTGGCGTCGCGGCGGGCCAGGTAGTCGTTCACCGTCACAACGTGCACGCCCTTGCCGGACAGCGCGTTGAGGTAAACGCCCAGTGTTGCTACCAGGGTCTTGCCTTCACCGGTACGCATTTCCGCGATCATGCCTTCATGCAAGGTCATGCCGCCGATCAGCTGGACGTCGAAGTGACGCATGCCCATGACACGCTTGCCGGCTTCGCGGGCGACCGCAAAGGCTTCTGGCAGGAGCTTGTCGAGGGATTCCCCTTTGGCGATGCGGGCCTTGAACTCGTTGGTCTTGGCACGCAATTGATCGTCCGAAAGGGCCACCATTTGCTCTTCGAAGGCATTGACGAGTTGCACCGTCTTGAGCATGCGTTTGACTTCACGCTCGTTCTTGCTTCCAAAAAGTTTCTTTAACAAAGGCGCAAACATATCGGCAGGATCTTCCACACTAAAGGGATGGAGGGCGGCCCCGTGAGTCGCCCGTGCAGCCCTCATGGCCGCATGCGAACGAGCATTCTACCCGGAAACGGTGGTGAGGAAAGTGGCGAAATTCCACGATGCTGGCACTGCGCTTTGACGGGGCTCACTTTAAATAGGGGCGTTTTGCTCAACTTCAAGCCGTTCAGGGCAGAAGTTAGTTGTTGATTTAATGGGTAAAGCGCCCGCAAAAGCAATGGGCGGGTGCATCCGGTGCTTTCTGCTACCATGGCGCCTCTGTTACTTCAGGTGTCTGATCATGGCATTTCGCCCACTTACGGCCAAAGTACCTGCCGTTCTATTACGCGAAGCCAAGCCGCTGAAAGCCATTCTCGGCCACGCTCAACGCCTGGGTCATCTGCAACGCTTGCTCGAGAGCCAATTGCAGCCCGCCGCTCGCGAGCATTGCCACGTGGCTTCCTGGCGCGAAGGCAGTTTGTTGCTGATTGTCACCGACGGTCATTGGGCAACCCGCCTGCGCTATCAGCAGAAGCGCCTGCAACGGCAACTGCAACTGTTCGACGAATTTGCCAACCTGACGCGAATCCTGTTCAAGGTGCAGCCGCCTACCGTCCAGCGGGGCGCGGCCGGGCACACCATGGATCTGTCGGACGAAGCTGCGGCAACTATTCAGGCCACGGCCGACGGGATCAGCGACCCGAATCTGCGGGCGGCGCTGGAACGACTGGCGGCGCACGCCAAATCCAAAACCTGATAGGCGCCCCCACCTGCTCGCGAAGGCGGCATAACATTCAACAATGATGCTGCCTGACACACCGATTCTCGAGCAGGCTCGCTCCCACATTTACCTGTGCCCACTCGCTAGCGGCGTTTGCTGCCGCCCAGTAATGAGCCCATCAAGCCGCGCACCAACTGTCGGCCAATCTGGTTCGCCGCTTGTTGCATCGCCGATTTCAGCGCCTTCCCTGCCGCGGTTCCAAGAAACTCCCCTGCCTGTTCGGTGAAGCTTGGCTCCTCGGGTGCCGGTTTACCCGGTGCCGCTTCGGGTGCCGGCGCCAGGCCTTTGCGCCCCACCAGCACCTCATAGGCCGACTCACGGTCAATCGGCTTGTCATACCGTCCTCGCAACGGCGACCCGGCAATCAGCGCGCTGCGCTCGGCATCGGTCAAAGGCCCGAGCCGCGATTGCGGCGGCGCAACCAGCACCCGTTGGACCATTTCCGGCGTGCCCTTTTCCTGCAAGGTGCCAACCAGCGCCTCGCCGATCCCGAGCTCGGTCAACACCGACAACGTATCGAACGCCGGATTCGGCCGGAAGCCTTCGGCCACCGCGCGCAGGGACTTCTGCTCTTTGGCGGTGAACGCACGCAAGCCATGCTGGATGCGCAAGCCCAGTTGCGCCAGCACATCATCCGGCAGGTCACCCGGCGATTGCGTGACGAAATACACACCCACGCCTTTCGAACGAATCAGCCTCACGACTTGTTCCAGACGATCACGCAATGCCTGGGGCGTACCGTTGAACAACAAGTGGGCCTCGTCGAAGAACAGTGCCAGTAGAGGTTTATCGGCATCGCCGCGCTCCGGCAGCTGTTCGAACAGCTCGGCCAGCAGCCACAGCAGGAACGTCGCGTAGACCTTTGGCGCTTCATGCACCAGACGGCTGGCATCGAGCAAATGAATGCGTCCGCGGCCATCCGCAGTGGGCTGGAGGATGTCTTCGAGTTGCAGCGCCGGCTCGCCGAACAAGGCTTCGGCCCCCTGTTGCTCCAGAGTCGCCAGACGTCGCAGCAACGCCTGACTGGAGCCGGTCGTCATCAATGCCGCATCGTCGCCCAGCAACTGGGGGTTGTCCCGCAGATGATTGAGTAACGCCTTCAGATCCTTGAGATCGAGCAACAACAGGCCTTCGCGGTCCGCCACCTTGAACGCCGCGTACAGCGCCGACTGCTGACTGTCGGTCAGTTCCAGCAGGCTGCCCAGCAGCAGCGGCCCCATTTCACTCAAGGTTGTACGCAAAGGATGACCGGACTGACCGTGTACGTCCCACAACGTCACCGGATAAGCCTGAGGCTTGTGGTTGAGCCAGGGCATCCCGGCAATCCGCTCGGCGATCTTGCCCTGGGGGTTGCCGGCGGCGCCGAGGCCGCATAGGTCACCTTTGATGTCGGCGGCGAAAACCGCCACGCCGGCATCACTGAAAGCTTCGGCCAATCGTTGCAAAGTGACGGTTTTGCCGGTGCCGGTCGCGCCCGCGATCAAACCGTGGCGGTTCGCCAGGCGCATGGCCTGGGCAATCGGCTGAGCTTTTAGGTCGGCGCCGATAACGAGTTGCAGTGAGTCAGGCATTTGGTCACCCATGATTAATCTTTGGTCCTACACGGCCGATAGAGATAACGACAAAGCAGTCAGACACGATCTGGTCGGAAATTTCCCTAAGGAGAGTCGGAAAATTCACTTGCTTTCAACCTTGCCCGTAATGCGCCTCTTTATAAAAGCACGCGCTGGACATTAAGACCTTAGCGGAACCCCAAGCCATGAACAAAAATCTGCGTTTCAGCCATAAAATCCTGCTTGCCGCCGCCCTCATTGTGATTGCCGCCTTCGCCTCATTCACGCTGTACAACGACTATTTACAGCGCAACGCCATCCGCGAAGACCTCAATAACTATCTCAACGAGATGGGCGACGTCACCGCCAACAACATCCAGACCTGGCTGGCCGGGCGTATTTTGTTGATCGAGAACCTCTCGCAAAACATCGCCATCAACCCGGAACAAGCCAACGTTGCCAGCCTGCTTGAGCAGAAAACCCTGACTTCGACGTTCATGGCGTCCTACCTGGGTGACGCCACCGGGCACTTCACCATTCGTCCGGACGCGAAGATGCCGGACGGTTTCGATCCGCGTGTTCGCCCTTGGTACAAAGGCGCCGAAAGCAGCAGCACGTCAACCCTGACCGAACCCTACATCGATGCTGCAACCGGCCAACTGATCATCTCCTTGGCCACCGCTTCGAAAAAGGCCGGTCAGAGCGTGGGTGTGGTGGGCGGTGACTTGAGCCTGCAAACCCTGATCGACACCCTCAGTGCCCGCGACTTCGGTGGCATGGGTTACGCGTTCCTGGTCAGCGCCGACGGCAAGATCCTGGTGCACCCGGACAAAGCGCTGGTGATGAAATCCCTGAGCGAGGCGTATCCGAAAGATACCCCGCGCATCGGCAAAGGCTTCAGTGAAGTGGATGTCGATGGCAAGACCCGCATCGTCAGCTTCACCCCGATCAAGGGCTTGCCATCGGTCAGCTGGTACATCGGTCTGTCGGTCGACAAAGAAAAAGCCTACTCGATGCTCAGCGAATTCCGCACCTCTGCTGTGGTTGCGACCATCATTGCCGTGGCGATCATCATCGCCCTGCTGGGCATGCTGATTCGCATCCTGATCCAGCCTTTGCACGTCATGACCCGTGCCATGGCCGATATCGCCGATGGCGAAGGCGACCTGACCAAGCGCCTGACCATTCAGAACAATGACGAGTTCGGCACCCTCGGCACCGCGTTCAACCGCTTCGTCGAGCGCATTCACGGTTCGATCCGCGAAGTGTCCTCGGCGACCGGGCAAGTCAACGAAGTGGCGTTGCGCGTAGTGGCCGCCTCCAACTCGTCGATGTTCAACTCCGACCAGCAAGCCTCGCGAACCAGCAGCGTCGCGGCAGCCATCAACCAGCTCGGCGCCGCCGCCCAGGAAATTGCCCGCAACGCCGCTCAGGCTTCGAGCCAGGCCAGCGATGCCCGCAGCCTGGCCGAAGATGGCCAGCAAGTGGTGGACCGCAGTATCGTGGCGATGAATCAACTGTCGAGCATGCTCAGCGCATCGAGTACCAACATCGAATCGTTGAACAGTAAAACGGTGAACATCGGGCAGATTCTCGAAGTGATCACCAGCATTTCCCAACAAACCAACTTGCTGGCGCTCAACGCCGCCATTGAAGCTGCGCGCGCCGGTGAGGCTGGTCGCGGTTTTGCCGTAGTGGCAGACGAGGTGCGCAACCTGGCACACCGCACGCAGGAATCGGCACAACAGGTACAGACCATGATCGAGGAGCTGCAAGTCGGCGCCCGGGAATCGGTCAGCACAATGAGCGACAGTCAGCGCCACAGCCAGGACAGTGTGGAAATCGCCAACCTCGCAGGCGAGCGCCTGAACAGCGTGACGCTGCGTATCGGTGAAATCGACGGCATGAACCAGTCGGTGGCCACCGCAACCGAGGAGCAGACCGCCGTGGTGGAGTCGATCAACGTCGATATCACCGAGATCAACACGTTGAACCAGGAAGGCGTGGAGAACCTGCAGTCGACCTTGCGCGCGTGCTCGGACCTTGAACAACAGGCATCACGGTTGAAGCAGCTGGTAGGCAGTTTCCGTATCTAGCGCCTGAACCGGCCCCATCGCTGGTAAGCCAGCGATGGGGTGCGCACTTATCTGAGCACCGTCACCTGCGCCTGCACCCGGTGGACATGCGCCATGTGTTTTCGCGTCAATACTGGCTACAAACCCCGGAGCGCCTGCTCGACAACGCAAGAGTTCCGATGACCAAGGCCCGTTGGCTGGCGCTGCAAAACGACCGCGTAGGTCGTGCGGCATGAGTCGCGCACTGCTGTTGATTCTCGGCCTGCTCGCGGCAGTGCTGATTCCAAAACTGTTGTTCGATAGCCTGATCAGTTGCGTGATGGTCGCGCGCTATCACCGTTCATTGATTCGCCTTGGCGCGCAAGCTCCTGCAGTTTCTGGCAGCGTTTACCGACACGCTGAAACTACCCGTGCGGACCTTGATCAAGGTATTTGCCCTGACCTGTGTGCATTGGGTCCTGCGCCACAGCGTGCTCTATCTGGCGTTGCGCGGGCTCGGCGCGGATTTGCAGTGGGCCTGGAGTTTTCCGATCCAGATGCTGGCGCTGAGTGCCGGGCAATTCAGCCTGTTGCCGGGCGGAGCCGGAGCGGCTGAGCTAACATCGGCGGCGTTGCTGGCGCCCATGGTCGGGAAGTCCACGGCGGCGATTCTGATTTGGCGGGCGGTGACGTATTACTTCTACTTGCTGGTCGGCGGGCCGGTGTTTTGGCTGATGCTGGGCCGGCCGTCGCTCAAGAAATTGATCAAGAATGTCTATCCGTAGGAGCTGGCGTGCCAGCGATAGGGCCCTGGAAATCACTGCAAGCCTGGGACTCTTTCGCCGGCAAGCCGGCTCCTACGTTCAATTCCTCCCACAATTGCGCGGCGCCAGGGAACTCCGTACCTGTTTCAGGCCCCATGTCATCGGGGTCGTAGCGGCTCAGGCAACCCTCGCCCAACGTGGCGGGAGCCTTGGATGTGGCTTTGTCCAATGGATCGGCCATGGTCTTGTCCTCGGTGCAGAAACGGCGAAGGGCCTGAAGCGATTGAACGCTCAGGCCCTTCGAATTTCAACCGCGCCGTACGTCTATCAGAAGACGACGGTTTTGTTGCCGTGCACCAGCACCCGGTCTTCCAGGTGATAACGCAGGCCACGGGCCAACACCATTTTCTCGACATCACGGCCGAAACGCACCATGTCTTCGATACTGTCGCTGTGGCTTACGCGCACCACGTCCTGCTCGATGATCGGGCCGGCATCCAGCTCTTCGGTCACGTAGTGGCAGGTCGCGCCGATCAGCTTCACGCCACGCAGGGAGGCCTGGTGATATGGCTTCGCGCCGACGAACGACGGCAGGAAGCTGTGGTGAATGTTGATCACCTTGTGGGCATATTCGCTGCACAACTCGGGCGGCAGGATTTGCATGTAGCGGGCAAGCACCACAACTTCAGCATCGTGCTGTTTAACCAGGCGCGAAACCTCGGCGAAGGCTGGCTGCTTGTCGTGCGGATTGACCGGGACGTGGTAGTACGGAATACCGTGCCACTCCACCATGCTACGCAAATCATCATGGTTGGAAATCACGCAGGAGATTTCACAGTCCAGTTCATCGCTGTGCCAGCGGTGCAGCAAGTCAGCCAGGCAGTGCGACTCGCGGCTGGCCATCAGGACCACGCGTTTCTTTTGCTCGGTATCGGTGATGCGCCAGTCCATCGAGAACTCTTCGGCGATCGGCGCAAAGGCTTCGCGAAACGCTTCAATACCAAATGGCAGGGAGTCGGCACGGATTTCGTGACGCATGAAGAACCAGCCACTGAGATTGTCCGAGTGATGGCTCGCTTCAGTGATCCAGCCGTTGTGTGACGCCAGAAAGTTACTGACTTTGGCAACGATGCCAACACGGTCCGGGCAAGAAATCACCAGACGAAAAGTGCGCATGAGGGGGAAACTCCAGAACTTCGCAAAGGCCGCCATTCTAGCGATTGCGCAGCAAAACTGCAGTATTGTTGACGATTCGCCCTGCCGGAAGGTCGGTGCGGCAAGGCGGACAACACCTGTGCTTGTTAGCACCAGTGCTCTAGCGGTGCCGGTCAATTGTTAATTTATGTATATCTGACCGACAATAACTGCACTACCCAATGTGCGCCAAAGACACAGCAACTAAATTAAATAAAGTTGGCTTAAATGTTTACTTGATGAAACACCGTGACTATTATTGCCGCACTGTCACCTGCCATCCAGCGCACAACATAAGGTAGTCCACATGTCCTTGATCAACGAATATCGCGCCACCGAAGAAGCTATCAAAGAGCTGCAAGCCCGTTTGAAGAACCTGTCCCAAGACGACAAACTGCAAACCGAGCTGGAATTCGAAGGCAAACTGCGCACTCTGATGGGTGAATACTCCAAGTCCCTGCGTGACATCATCGCGCTGCTGGATCCAGAATCCAAATCCAAGGCACCACGCGGCGGTGCAGTAAAAACTACCGGCACCAAGCGTGCCCGCAAAGTTAAACAATACAAAAACCCGCACAACGGCGAAGTCATCGAAACCAAAGGTGGCAACCACAAGACTCTGAAAGAGTGGAAAGCCAAGTGGGGCGGTGACGTAGTGGAAGGCTGGGCTACCCTGCTGGGCTAAGCCTCAGAGCTTGTCGCAGATGGATCCGTGACAAAAAAGAACGCCAGCAATTGCTGGCGTTTTTTTATGTGTGGCGTTTAAGCCCCGGCATGTTCGAATTCAAAGACACAAACGCTGGCGCAGTCCCTGGACATAATCCTGCCACTCACTGAGCACCCCCTGCTGAAACGGAGTAGCACTAACGCTCAACTGGGCCGCGGCGTCTACAAAACTTTCAAGGGTATTTGGCGCCCCCCACTCGGGTTCTGACAAACGTTTCTGACAGAATATTCGCCAGCGTTCTTGCTCCTCGGCATTCAACGTCTCGGGAAAGTTACGTGCGCGATATCGAAACAGCAATTCAGGCAAACGTTCGTCATCGAAAGGCCACTGCTCTTGCGCCAATTGCAGCGGGTCCACGGTTCTGACTTGTTCACACAATCGCCGATCCCGATCACCGATAAATCCATCGTATAACTGTTGTTCCGGATCCTGGCTCTGAGAAAAATCTTCACGGGCATAAATCGCCAGGACTTTATCGCGCCAAACTTTTTGCGCGTCATTTAGCCGCAACACCCGCTGCTGATACAGCGCCATATCCAGCCCCAGGCGTTGCTGGTCTGCCTGGCGAAGTACCGACAACGGTGCCACCACCGGGCACTTGTTGATGTGAATCAGCTTCAACGGCACCGGCAACTCGCCTTCGGCCAGTTCGTCGCGGCGGGTGTACAAGCGCTGGCGCAAGCTTTCGGCATCCAGATCGAGCAGGCCCTGGGGATCGAGGTGCAGGTCACAGACAATCAGGGCGTTCTTGTTGCGCGGGTGCCAGGCCAGCGGCAACACCACACCCACATAGCTGCGCGCGGCCGAAAAGCGCCCGGAAACATGCACCAGCGGTTGCAGCAGGCGTATCTGGTCCATGACTTTTTGCTTGCTGCGTAGCTGAAACAGCCAGTCGTACAACTTTGGCTGTTTTTCCCGTATCAGGCGCGCCAGGGCGATCGTCGCGCGAACGTCCGACAGCGCTTCGTGGGCATTGCCATGATCAATGCCATTGGCAGCGGTCAGGCGTTCGAGCTTGAGCGTGACCCGCCCCTCGTCATCGGTCGGCCAGACCAGGCCATCGGGACGCAAGGCATAGGCGGCGCGCACCACATCGATCAGGTCCCAGCGGCTGTTGCCGCCCTGCCACTCCCGCGCATAAGGGTCGAAAAAGTTTCGGTACAGGCTGTAGCGGGTCATCTCATCATCGAAACGCAAGGTGTTATACCCCGCGCCACAGGTACCCGGCGCCGCCAGCTGGGCATGCACCCGGGTCATGAAATCGGCTTCGCTCAAGCCTTGCGCCTGCAGTTGCCCAGGGGTGATTCCGGTGATCGCGCAGGCGGCCGGGTGCGGCAGGATGTCGTCACTGGGCCGGCAGAAAAGATTGACCGGTTCGTCAATTTCATTGAGATCGAAGTCAGTGCGCAGGCCGGCCATTTGCAACGGACGGTCGCAACGGGGATTGATGCCAGTGGTTTCGTAGTCGTACCAGAAGATGGAGGTCACGGGCGATTCCTGAACTGAAGATCGGCAAAGTCTAGGCGTTCACCTCCCGCCCCGACCAGTGTCTTGTCATTCAAACACCTTGCGCGACTCGCCAGGCAATACACAGTTATGTCGTTTCCCCCCGCATAGGCTGCTAGCATCGGATGGACACAGAATCCCGATCCAGGCCACATCATCAGGTTGCCCATGCTCGAGACCACAGCACTGCCAGGGAATGCGCCGCTGTCACCGCCACTGGATACGCAGTACCAGGTCGAAACGCCAGAGGGCGTCGACCTGCCACTGCGCCCGGCCGGGTTGATGGTCCGTGCGCTGGCGTTCTCCATCGATCTGGGGTTGCGCGGGCTGATCCTGGGCGTGCTGTTCATTGCCTTGGCGATGCTCGGCAAACTGGGTGCCGGGCTCGGGTCGATCCTGCTGTTCGTGGTGAGCTGGTGGTACATGGTGCTGTTCGAGGTGCTGAACCAAGGCCGCTCGCCGGGCAAGCAATGGATGGGACTGCGGGTGGTGCACGACGATGGCACCCCGATCGGCTGGTCCGCGTCCCTGCTACGCAACCTGCTGCGCGTTGTCGACCTGCTGCCGTTCGGTTACTTCCTCGGGGCCATCAGTTGCCTGCAACACCCCCACTTCAAGCGCCTCGGCGATCTCGCCGCCGGGACCCTGGTGATCCACCGCGAACAGTCGCACATCCGCCCCGAACTCCCCGAAGCACAGCCCCGCCGCCCGCCCTTTGCCCTGACACTCACCGAGCAACGGGCGATTCTAGGGTTTGCCGAGCGTCAGGGTGAACTCTCCCGGGCGCGGGCCGATGAGCTGGCCGCGATTCTCGCCCACCCCTTGCAGGTTCCGGCCCCGCAGGCTGTGAACGAGCTCAACGGCATCGCCCGCGGCTTGTTGGGGCCGACATGAAGCAAAGCCTTTTCGAAAGCCGGCACAAGGCCGAATGGGAGCGCTTCTCCGGCCTGCTCGATCAGTTGGAACGGGACGGCAAAGCCGCCAATGCCGGTAGTTTCCCGAAGGACTACCGACGCCTCTGCCACCACCTGGCACTGGCACGGGAGCGTGGCTACAGCAGCTTTCTGATCGACTCCTTGCAACAACAAGTCCTGCGCGGACACCAACAACTCTACCGTCACCGCAGCCGTCTGGGCGCCAGCGTGCTGGCATTCATCCTGGCCGACTTTCCGCGACTGGTGCGTGAACAGTGGCGTTTCGTCCTCGCCGCCAGCCTGATGTTTTTTGTCAGTCTGGGCGGATTCGCGCTGCTGGTGTACCTGTACCCGAACCTGGTCTACAACCTGATCCCCGCCGAACAGGTCAGCGAGATGCAAAGCATGTACGACCCCGTTGCCGGTCATCTCGGGCGCACGGTGGAACGGGCCGCCAGCGAGGACTGGGCGATGTTCGGCTACTACATCATGCACAACATCGGCATTGCCTTTCAGACCTTTGCCAGCGGTTTGCTGTTTGGTTTGGGCAGTGTGTTTTTCCTGATCTATAACGGCCTGATGATTGGTGCGGTGGCCGGTCACCTGACCTACGTCGGTTATGGGCAAACCTTTTGGTCATTCGTGATCGGTCATGGCGCTTTTGAACTCAGCGCCATCGCCCTGGCCGGTGCCGCCGGCCTGAAGCTGGGCTGGGCGTTGATCGCCCCAGGGCGCCTGCCGCGCGCCGAGGCATTGCAATTGGCGGCGCGCAAGAGCGTGCTGCTGATCTGCGGGGTCATGCTGTTTCTGTTGATTGCAGCGTTTATCGAAGCCTACTGGTCATCAATGACTGGCCCGTCGCACCAGACCAAGTACCTGGTTGGCGCGGCGCTCTGGTTGCTGGTGGTGGTTTATCTCGTGTTTGCCGGACGTCGCCGCCATGCGCCTGAGTGACGCCACCGTGATGATTCGCCCGCGCTCGACCTGGGAAGCCATGGACCTCGGCGTGCTCCTGAGCCAGCGCCACCGACGTCTGCTGATGACCAGTTGGGCCATGATCACCTTGCCCATTTTCGCGCTGCTCAGTTGGGGACTCTGGGATTCGCCCTCGCTCGCCGTGTTCATATTCTGGTGGCTGAAGCCGGCGTTCGAACGCCTGCCCTTGTACATCCTGTCCAAAGCCATGTTCGGTGAAACGCCCACACTGAAGCAGGCCCTGCAACAATGGCCACGCCTGCTCAAACCACAATTGCTGGCCAGCCTGACCTGGCGCCGCCTGAGTCTGCACCGCAGTTTCGTGATGCCGGTGGTGCAACTCGAAGGCCTCGACGGAGCGCAACGCCAGCAACGTTTACAGGTGCTTTTGCAGCGAGAGGCTGGCGCCGCACGCTGGCTGACGATCATCGGCGCGCACCTGGAAGGCGCGTTGTGGATCGGCTTGATGGTGTTGTTCTATCTGCTGCTGCCACAACAGGTCGCGCTCGACTGGAGCTGGCAGTCGCTGATCTCGGCGGCCAGCCAGGACTGGCGCTGGCTGGAACACCTGACCAATGCCTTTTATGCACTGGTGCTGGTGGTCTGGGAGCCGGTCTACGTCGCCTGCGGCTTCAGCCTTTACCTGAACCGGCGCACCGTGCTTGAGGCCTGGGATATCGAACTGGTGTTCCGCCGATTGCGTCAACGCCTGGTCAGTGCAGGCGCTGTCTTGCTGGTGGCCGTGATTGTTCTGATGCCAGCCACGCACAGCGTATGGGCCGCCGAACCGGCCAACTCACTCGACAGCCCGCGCTTGCTGGATCAGCCACTGTCCAGCCAGGCCTCCAGGGACAGCATCAAGACGATCCTCGAACAGCCGCCCTTCAAGAACCGGGAAACGGTGACACGCTATCGCTTGGGCGAAGACAAGCCGGACGCTGATGCCTCGGACGACGGCAAGACACCGCAATGGTTGAAGGCGCTGTTAAAACTGTTTGAGGGGCAACACTTCGGGGCCTTGGCGACACTGATTGAAGTCACGCTGTGGGGCATCGTCATCGCATGCATCGGCCTGTTGATCTGGCGCTATCGCGATTGGTTGCAGGCGTTCGTCGGCCGACAGCCGACGCTCAAGGTTAAAGCCACCCGGTCATTACCTCAGCAGGCATTCGGCCTGGACCTCAAGCCCGAAACTCTGCCCGCCGACATTGCCGCCCGCGCTGAAAGCCTCTGGCAGACTGATCCTCGCGAAGCCCTCGGCTTGCTCTATCGCGCCCTGCTCAGCCGCCTGTTGCACGACTTCAACATCGCGCTCAAAGCCGCCGACACCGAAGGGCAGGTGCTGCGGCGGGTCGAGTTGTTACAGCAACCAGCCTTGCTGGCCTACAGCAAAAACCTGACCGGGCACTGGCAAAACATGGCCTATGGTCACCGTTTGCCACCCGAACAAGTGCAACAGGAACTGTGTGATGGCTGGCGAGTGTTGTTCGACGCGGGGGCAGTCCGTTGAGTCGGCACCGGGGGGCGCTAGCCGTTGCATTGCTCGCCGTGCTGGTGGCTGCGCTGGGTGTTTATCTGTACCTCAAGGCAACGCCTTATCAGACCGAAATAGACCACGGTCCTTCTCCCGAAGCCAGGGCCAACCCTTATCTGGCGGCGGAACTGTTCCTGCGCAAGCAAGGCCTGAGTGTCGGCCACGCCAATGGCCTCGACATCCTGCCCAGCCTCGACCCGCATCAACACAGCCTGCTGTTGCTCGGTGACCGCTACAACATGTCCCCACGACAGATCGACCAGGTGATGAACTGGACCCGGGCCGGCGGACGGCTTCTGTTCGTTGCCGAGTCGTTGTGGGATGAAAAACTCGGCCAAAGCAACGACCTGCTGCTTGATCGGGTAGAACTGCGCCAATCCCTGAGCAAAGACCTCAAGCAGCCGCCACCCAATGTCGGCGAAGATCCGTACCCGCAACTGACCAAGCTGTACCTGGAAGACGAAGACGCCCCGGCCTACGCCGGTTTCGATACCGCGTTCCACCTCGAAGACCCGAAAAACCTCGCCCAGGCCTGGGCCAACAGCGCCGGGGCCACGCACATGATGCAACTCAACAGCGGCCTCGGCTCAATCATCGTGGTCACCGATGCCGACCTGTGGAAAACCCCGGCCATCGAGCAGTACGACAACGCCTGGCTGCTTTGGTACCTGACTGCCGACACCCGCGTGACACTGATATTCAATACCGATCACGACAGCCTGCCGACCTTGCTGCTGCGTTACTTTCCCCAGGCACTGGTCGCGTTGTTCGCCTTGATCGGCCTGGGTTTCTGGCACTTTGGCATTCGGCAGGGTCCCTTGCTGGAACCGGCACCGAAAGCACGCCGGCAATTGCAGGAGCACCTACGCGCCAGTGCCGACTTCTTGTTGCGTCGCAACGGTCAGGCTGGCCTGCTGCAAGCCTTGCAGCAGGACATTCTGCGACGCGTGCGGCATCGCCATCCCGGCTTTGAACAACTCGGCGTCGCCGAACAATGGCTGGTGCTCGCACGCCTGACCGGCCAACCCACACGCGCGATCAGCCAGGCCATGAGCCCGCGACCGAAGCAACGGCTTTCCAGCGTTGAATTCAGCCGTCAGGTCGCCCACCTGCAATTTTTGAGGAACGCCTTATGATCTGGCACCGTAAGAGCGTTAGGTATCCACTAGGCTCATATTGCTTCGGTTCGATGTAATGGCCCTAACCCTGTCGCGGCCAATCAGTTCTTTGGTCAATACCTGCTCCGCAGCCTAGAACAAAGAGGCTCCGCGATTGATCACGGTGGCCACAGGCGCGAAAAAATCTTTTCAAACTACAATGAAGTGGGTTGAGAACGCCCTGAAAAAAGGTTCCGTGCTCTGGCCTGTGAACCTTAAGCAAAGGGCATCACGCCGACGCAGCCGTACGCTTCGTAACAACCTGCGCGATGCGACCGATGTCGCCGCCGGGCAAGCGCTTATTGCTGAGGCATTACCCCCCGCGTATCGCAGTAACGGCCGGCCCTGAAGAGCTGGAATCGTAGCGTGGCCGACTGGTCGGTCTCGGGGTGCTGTTGATCGCCAGCGCTGTGCTAATCACTGCGATCATCGCGCTCGGCGGGGGAGCGGATCGCAACCTACGCTGTTTACCTACTGGCGACTGGCATCTATGAGGTCTTGGTCATGGCAAAGGACAAGAAGAAAGCCCCTAAGCGTAATGCCGCTGAAAACCCGAAGCTGAAAAACAAGGATTATCTTGAGCAACTGCGCACCCTGCACGTCGAACTGGTCAAGTTGCAGGAGTGGGTAAAAGCCAAGGGCATAAAGCTCTGCATCGTTTTCGAAGGGCGCGATGGCGCTGGCAAGGGCGGGACGATCAAGGCACTCACCGAACGCGTGAGTCCGCGTGTCTTCCGGGTGGTCGCGCTAACGGCGCCAACTGATCGAGAGAAAAGCCAGATGTATGTCCAGCGTTACCTACCGTATCTGCCCGCGGCTGGCGAAGTGGTGATCTTCGATCGCAGTTGGTACAACCGGGCGGGCGTCGAGCGTGTGATGGGGTTCTGCACCAAAGAGCAGGTTGCCAGTTTCATGAAGACAACGCCTCTGGTGGAGCGTGCAATCGTCGATTCGGGCGTGATCCTGCTCAAATACTGGCTGGAAGTCAGCGAAGAGGAGCAAACCCGCCGGCTCGAGGCCCGCATCAAGGATGGGCGCAAAATCTGGAAGCTGACCTCCATGGATCTCAAGTCATACAGCCGCTGGTATGACTATTCACGCGCGCGTGACGACATGTTCAAGGCAACCGACACCGAACATGCCCCATGGCTGGTGGCCAACTCGAACGACAAACGGCGGGCGCGCCTTAACATCATCACCGATTTGCTCAGCCGTATCCCGTACAAGGATGTCTTACGCGAGAAGGTGATATTGCCCAAACGGCAGAAGCCAGGCGGCTATCGCGACCCAGATTATCCGCAACGGCGAGTGCCTGAAAAATTCTGACGGACACGTTTAAGCGAATCGGCGCTGTACACCTATAGGTCACAGTTCTATGAGCGATTCGGATTCTTCGCCTCCCGTCCCGGAACCGGGCCGGATTGCACGCCGCGATACCAGCGACGAAATCGGCTGGAGCCGCTGGTTTCCTGGACTTCGCACGCTGCGCGGGTATCAGGTTGCCTGGTTGCGTCACGACATCATGGCCGGCCTGGTGCTCACCACGATGTTGGTACCCGTCGGCATCGCCTACGCCGTGGCATCGGGCGTACCCGGCATCTATGGCCTCTACGCGACCATCGTTCCGCTACTCGCTTACGCATTGTTCGGGCCTAGCCGGATTCTGGTGCTGGGCCCGGATTCCTCACTGGCCGCCGTTATCCTGGCTGTCGTCCTGCCCCTGTCGGGCGGCGACCCACATCGCGCCGTCGCCCTTGCGGGCATGATGGCGATCGTTTCAGGCACCGTGTGCATCCTGGCGGGCATCATGCGCTTGGGTTTCATTACGGAGTTGCTTTCAAAGCCGATCCGCTACGGGTACATGAACGGCATCGCCCTGACGGTTTTGATCAGCCAACTGCCCAAGTTTTTCGGTTTCTCGATCGAGTCCGACGGCCCGCTGACAAACATATGGGCTATCGTCACCGCGGTGATGGAGGGAAACACCAACTGGACCGCGTTTGTGATCAGCGCAGCCACCTTGGCCGTGATCCTGCTGCTCAAGGATTACAAACGTGTGCCGAGTATCTTGATCGCAGTGGCAGGTGCGACCGTCGTCGTCGGCGTGCTGGATCTTGCCGCGCGTGCGGATGTGTCGGTCCTCGGTTCTCTTCCACAAGGTTTACCGACGTTTAACCTCCCTTGGATCTCCCGCGCCGATATTGTCCCCGTGCTCATCGGCGGTTGCGCCGTCGCCCTGGTGTCGTTCGCCGACACTAGCGTGCTCTCGCGTGTCTATGCGGCACGGACCCATACCTACGTGGACCCGAACCAGGAGATGGCAGGGCTCGGTTTTGCCAATCTGGCGGCTGGATTTTTCCAGGGTTTTCCAATCAGTAGCAGTTCGTCACGTACCCCCGTGGCCGAAGCCGCAGGCGCCAAAACCCAGTTGACCGGCGTTGTCGGCGCATTGGCAGTTGCCTTATTGCTGATGGTGGCGCCGAATCTGTTGCAGAGTTTGCCCAACAGCGCACTGGCAGCGGTCGTGATCGCGTCGGCCATCGGCCTGATTGAAGTCGCCGACCTGCGACGCATTTATCGCATCCAGCGCTGGGAGTTCTGGTTGTCGATCGTCTGCACCGTCGGCGTGGCCGTGCTGGGTGCGATCGAGGGCATCGGGTTGGCCATCGTGATAGCCGTCATCGAGTTCCTGTGGGATGGCTGGCGGCCGTATTCTGCAGTGCTGGGGCAAGCCAAGGGTGTCAAGGGTTTCCACGACATCCAGCGTTATCCCGACGCGCGCCTTATTCCCGGCCTGGTGCTGTTTCGCTGGGATGCGCCGTTGTTTTTCGCCAACGCCGAACTGTTCAATGGCCGAGTACTCGACGCAGTGGCGGCATCGCCTACGCCCGTGCACTGGTTGGTCGTTGCAGCGGAACCCGTCACCAGTGTGGACGTGACCTCTGCCGACGTGTTGGCTGAACTGGACGACACCTTGCACGCGGCGGGCATCAAGCTGTGCGTGGCCGAAATGAAGGACCCGGTCAAGGACAAGCTGAAGCGATTCGGGCTGTTCGCGCGACTTGGCGAAACGGCGTTCTTTCCAACCATCGACGACGCCGTCGACAGCTTCCTCGTGATCCATCCGGTGGAGGAGGCAGGTCGGCAGGACGAGGTGCGCTGAATGGCGCTGGAGTCACTCAGCGGCGGTCGTTCTCCGCGTTATCCAGATTGACTGGATCGCCCGGTTGGACGCCGAGTTTGTCGCGAATATCCTCGAACATCGCGTCGTATTCCTTGTGCCCGCGCATGATCAGACTGGCATTGGCGGGCACACCATGCTTGACCGCAGCCTTTGCCACGCGGCTCGCAAAGTTGAAGGCCGTGTCACGGTGCATATCGAATTCTTCAGTGAAGCTGTGACCTGAAACGTCTCCGACCATTTTGAAGTGCATCAGCATGCCTTCCTTGGGGTCGCGGCGGACTTCATAGAAGACATCAATGTTGTATTCCGGGACTCCAGGAATGGCAGGAGTATTGGTACGGTGCAGGTGACCGGGCGTGAACATGTGAGGCTCCTTTTCGGGTAGGTGGCTACCTTCTTGGCATCGGCTGGATTCGAGGTTCGATTTGCTGGCGGGGAACAATTCCGTAACCCGTTCGATTGCCCCCGACCATCGAGGGTTCGCTTTGCCAATTGTCTTCGCTTTTACCTTCTCGATGACAGGACGATCCGCTGACACCGATGATTGCAGCAAACATAACGAAAGGGATCAAATTCCTAAGCATCACGATCTCCAGCACTGGAGGTCAAATAACCCGGATTTCAGTCCGTGCAAACCGCATCAGTGGAGTGTGTTCCATAGTGTGGCGCTATCAATGAGTAGCAGCGCAAACTCCCCTTAGAGCTTAGTGCTCGTTTAGTATTTTCTACCTTTAAAGCGCTATAAAAGTGTGTCGAGTACCAGATTCGAGGCACTTGACACGCAGAACCGTCACGCCACTGACGCAGTCGTCGAGGCTCTCGGGAAGCAAGGTGTCTTGGCCTCGATGTTCACCTTGGATAAAGCGCTTCATGAGCGATCCCTGCGATGAAATCCTCCGAAATCATAGCAAGGGTTCGCGAAGGCGTTTTTACACACTCTGGGCCGAAAGCTGCCGGTCAAACATAAGCGACCGTCATGGCCTAACCTCCACTTCAGACGAATGCTCAAATGAGGGGTTGCGATCGGATCACAATGAGGCAGATTGGCAGTCACTCACTCGTTCCCTGCGCAAAAAATACGTGAAAAAACGTTAGATTAGGTAAGTGACTGATTTATGGAAGATAAAACAGATGTAACTGGTAGCAAGGTTCCGGAACTGGAAAAAAAACCGATCGAGCCCGACGCAGCGAGCCATGCCGCTCAACAGCGTCAGCGTGCCGGCCATCTGGCCCAGGCCGTGCGCAAAGAATTGCAAAAAGCAGTGATGGGTCAGGACGGCGTGATCGACGACGTGCTGACAGCGCTGATCGCCGGCGGCCACGTGTTGCTCGAAGGCGTACCGGGTTTGGGCAAGACCCTGCTGGTACGCGCCCTCGCCCGTTGCTTCGGCGGTGAGTTCGCACGCATCCAGTTCACCCCGGACCTGATGCCCAGCGACGTCACCGGGCACGCGGTGTATGACTTGCAGACCGAGCAATTCAAACTGCGCAAGGGGCCGTTATTCACCAACCTGCTACTGGCCGACGAGATCAACCGTGCCCCGGCGAAAACCCAGGCGGCGCTGCTCGAAGCCATGCAGGAGCGGCAAGTCACCCTCGAAGGCCAGCCATTGCCGATTGCGCAACCGTTCATGGTGCTCGCCACGCAAAACCCGATCGAGCAGGAAGGCACTTACCCATTGCCGGAAGCCGAGCTGGATCGCTTCATGCTCAAGGTGCGCATGGACTACCCCGACGCCGAGCAAGAGCTGAACATGGTGCGTCAGGTCAGCCGCTCGACCCGGGCCGACATGCTCGATGTCCAGCCAATGCGCACGTTGTTGCAGGCCAAGGATGTACTGGCCCTGCAACGCATCGCCAGCGAACTGGCGCTGGACGATCAGGTGCTCGATTACGCCGTGCGCCTGGCCCGCGCCACCCGCAGTTGGCCCGGCTTGATCCTCGGCGCCGGCCCGCGTGCTTCCATCGCGCTGGTGCGTTGCGCCCGCGCCCGCGCGTTGCTGCGCGGTGGTGAATTCGTGATTCCGGATGACATCAAGGGTTGCGCCCTGGCCGTGTTGCGTCATCGCGTGCGCATCGCGCCGGAGCTGGACATCGAGGGACTGGATGTCGATCAGGTGCTCCAGCAGATGCTCGACCAAGTGCCGGCACCGCGCCTGTGAAGCCCTCGCGCCTGATGCTCGCCTGGCTGCTGGTCCTGCTGGCCTGCGGCATCGTGTCGGGCACATTGCGGGCGTTGGAGTTTGCGGTTCCGGCGAATCTCATGGCGATCAACTGGGGGTTGCTCCTGGCATTGCTGGCCCTGGCCCTACTGGATGCTGTTCGCGTGAAACGCCTGTCTTCGCCCCGGCTGAAACGCCAGTTGCCCGGCAGCCTGGCGCTGGGTCGATGGAGCGAGGTGCAACTGAACCTCGAACACGACTTTGCCCAACCGCTGAACGTACAAGTCTTCGACCACGTACCGCCAGGCCTGAGCTTCGAACACCTGCCCCTGACGGTCGAGTTGCAACCCGGCCAGCACAGCCAGGCCGGTTATCGCCTGCGCCCACTCAAGCGCGGTCACTTCAGCTTCGGACACTGCGAAATCAACCTGCCAAGCCCCTTGGGGCTCTGGTCGGACCGACGCTTGCTCGAACTACCGGACGCCACCCGCGTCTACCCTGATTTCGCCCGCCTCTATGAAGGGCAATTGCTGGCTGTGGATAACTGGCTCAGCCAGCTTGGCGTCCGCCAGAAACAACGGCGGGGCCTGGGCCTGGAGTTCCACCAATTGCGCGAATTTCGCGAGGGCGACAGCCTGCGCCAGATCGACTGGAAAGCCACCGCCCGCCAGCGCACGCCGATTGCCCGGGAGTATCAGGACGAACGGGACCAGCAGATCATCTTCATGCTCGACTGCGGCCGGCACATGCGCAGCCAGGATGATGAGTTGTCGCACTTCGATCACGCCCTCAACGCCTGTCTGCTGCTCAGCTACGTAGCGCTACGCCAGGGCGACGCTGTGGGCCTGAGTACCTTTGCCAGCGAACAGCCGCGCTACCTCGCGCCGGTCAAAGGCACCAGCCATCTCAATACCCTGCTCAATACCGTCTATGACTTGAACAGCACCCAACGCAGCGCCGACTATCAAGCCGCGGCCACGCAACTGCTGGCCCGGCAAAAACGCCGGGCGCTGGTGGTGCTGGTGACCAACCTGCGCGAAGAGGACGACGATGAACTGCTTCCGGCCGCCAAGCGCCTGAGCCAGCAGCATCAGGTGCTGATCGCGAGCCTGCGCGAAGACGTGCTCGACAGCCTGCGTCAGTCACCCGTGCAGACTTTGTCCGACGCGCTGGCCTATTGCGGGACCGTGGACTACCTGAATGCACGCGCAGAACTCCATGAGCGCTTGAACGCTCATGGAGTGTTGGTGATGGATGCACGCCCCGGTGAGTTGGGGGCAGAGCTGGTGACTCGGTACCTGGGCTGGAAAAGAACCGGACTTTGAGCCGCAGCAGTCACTCACAGCCATGTTCCCATTGATCTCAGGCCGAAGCCGGCAGCGGCAGAAAACTGAAATACTGCTTCAGCGCCTCCACCAGTTGCCCATACTCCGGTGGCGCCCGTTGCAGGCTGAACCCGGCGTCGTAATGTTGGGGTGTCGCGTCTTCGTGGCACCACAGGCAGCAGGCCTGCAGATCGATGATCCGCTGGCCACCTTCGCTGGCGGGAATTTTCAGGCGCAGGTTAAAGTCCGCGCCAATCATCATCGGCAGCTGGCTGATCAGCATCAGCCCGTCTTCGGAGACATTGCCCAGATAGCCAATGGGTTTGCCGGTGATGCCGTTGAACACTTTCAGGAAATACGGCAGTTGATGCCGCTCGATTCGGCGGTCGGTGAACATGTGCAATTTCGCTATGCAAGGCTCTTAAGCAGAGCCGCACTACTGCTTCGGAACGGGTGTGCATTGAGTCTTGGCCCGCTCTCCCCGCTCCCGGTGCGCCAGGCCTTACAGCGCTGAGTCCTGCTTTTGCCGGTCACAGGTGTTGCCCCGATTCAGAGGCAAGGCTCTAAAACCGGTTCATTGGACTATAGCTCACCACCGCCGGGGAGCCAGCGATTGCATGACAACCGCCATCAGAACTGCGTCGGTTTTACCGCTGCGGCACTGCGCATCGGGTAGTGACCCAGGCTCTGCAAGGTTTCCAGGCGGGCACGGGCGCGGTAGGCGTATTCGCTTTGCGGATACGAGGCGATGATGAACTGATACGTCTGGGCCGCGTCGATAAACATCTTCTGTCGCTCCAGGCACTGGCCGCGCATCATCGACACTTCCGGCCACACGTAAGGCCGCGCGCGGCTATCGCGCTCGACCTTGGACAGTTCGAGCATCACCTGCTCGCAATTGCCCCGGTCATAGGCGCTGTAGGCATTGTTCAAGTGATGGTTCATTGCCCAACGGGTGCAGCCCGTGGCACTGAGGGCGCCGACGGCAAGGGCAGCAATGAGTACGAATCGCATGGGAATCTCCTGTCTTGAACGCTGTATCGACCCGCGAGCGAAAATCTTCAGGCACCCGATGCAAAGTCGCTACGTTCAATAAAGAAGGCAATAACCAGGTTCTTCGAAAAAACCAAGCTCTTCACGAAAAGTAGTGCATACGAACAATGACTACACCTTCGCAGCATAGTAGCCTCACTCAGCGCTTGAACTCAGGAGTCTTTGCATGTCCGTCCGTCGTACCAAAATCGTCGCCACCCTTGGCCCGGCCAGTAACTCGCCGGAAGTTCTCGAACAGCTGATTCTGGCTGGCCTGGACGTCGCCCGACTGAACTTCTCCCACGGCACCCCCGACGAGCACAAGGCTCGCGCGAAGCTGGTGCGTGACCTGGCTGCCAAGCACGGCCGCTTCGTCGCCCTGCTGGGTGACCTGCAAGGCCCGAAAATCCGTATCGCCAAATTCGCCAACAAGAAGATCGAGCTGAAGATCGGTGATCAATTCACCTTCTCCACCAGCCATCCTCTGACCGAAGGCAACCAGCAAGTGGTCGGCATCGACTACCCGGACCTGGTCAAAGACTGCGGCGTGGGCGATGAGCTGCTGCTCGACGATGGTCGTGTAGTGATGCGCGTCGATACCGCCACGGCCACCGAACTGAACTGCACCGTGACCATCGGCGGCCCGCTGTCGGACCACAAAGGCATCAACCGTCGTGGTGGCGGCCTGACCGCTCCGGCCCTGACTGAAAAAGACAAGGCCGACATCAAGCTCGCCGCGGAAATGGAAGTCGACTACCTAGCGGTCTCCTTCCCGCGCGACGCCGCCGACATGGAATACGCCCGTCAACTGCGCGACGAAGCCGGCGGCACCGCCTGGCTGGTGGCGAAGATCGAACGCGCCGAAGCCGTGGCCGACGACGAAACCCTCGACGGCCTGATCAAGGCGTCCGACGCGGTGATGGTTGCCCGTGGTGACCTGGGTGTGGAAATCGGCGACGCCGAGCTGGTAGGCATCCAGAAGAAAATCATTCTGCATGCACGCCGCCACAACAAGGCAGTGATCGTCGCGACCCAGATGATGGAGTCGATGATCCAGAACCCGATGCCGACCCGCGCCGAAGTGTCCGACGTAGCCAACGCCGTGCTCGACTACACCGACGCCGTGATGCTCTCGGCCGAAAGTGCTGCCGGTTTGTACCCACTGGAAGCCGTTCAGGCCATGGCGCGTATCTGCGTCGGCGCCGAAAAGCACCCGACCAGCAAGACCTCCAGCCACCGCATCGGCAAAGAGTTCGAGCGCTGCGACGAAAGCATCGCACTGGCGACCATGTACACCGCCAACCACTTCCCGGGCGTAAAGGCGATCATTGCCCTGACTGAAAGTGGCTACACCCCGCTGATCATGTCGCGCATCCGCTCCTCGGTGCCGATCTACGCGTTCACCCCACACCGCGAAGCCCAGGCTCGCGCGGCGATGTTCCGTGGCGTGTACACCATCCCGTTCGACCCCGCTTCGCTGGCACCGAACGAAGTCAGCCAGAAGGCGATCGACGAGCTGGTCAAGCGCGGCGTCGTAGAGAAAGGCGACTGGGTCATCCTGACCAAGGGCGACAGCTACAACACCACCGGCGGCACCAACGGCATGAAGATCCTGCACGTTGGCGACCCGATGGTCTGAGTGACCGATTGCTGAAAAACAAAAGCCCCGCCATGTGAATGGCGGGGCTTTTTGTTTTCTGATCCGGCCTCATCGCTGGCAAGCCAGCTCCTACATCTATGGTTACCCCCTTTTCTGCAATACTGTATTTGATGCGTGTTTGGCTTGCTTTCATCTATCCGGCGTCTGAGTGGGGGTGTCGCCCCGCGCCTCGATGAGAATCGATGCCCAACG
>NZ_MUJK01000013.1 GCF_002906155.1 Pseudomonas laurylsulfativorans | reverse complement strand
GGGCGCTACCGGGTCAAATTCCTCTTCGACCGCGACACCTGGCCCGCCGGCCGCGAAAGCAAATGGCTGCGCCAGGCCCGCGCCTACGCCGGCGACACCTACGGCCTGCACCTGCCACTGATCGCCGGCACCGAAGTGGCCATCGCCTTCGAACAGGGCGACCCGGACCGCCCCTACATCGCCCACGCCCTGCACGACGATCAGCACCCCGACCTGGTGACCCAGCGCAACGACCACCGCAACGTGCTGCGCACGCCGGCCAACAACAAGTTGCGTATGGACGACACGCGGGGGCAGGAACACATCAAGCTCAGTACCGAGTATGGCGGCAAGAGCCAGCTGAATCTGGGGCATCTGGTGGATGGCCAGCGGAAGAAGCGGGGGGAAGGGTTTGAGCTGCGTACGGATGATTGGGGCGCCATTCGTGGCGGCAAGGGCCTTTTCATCAGCGCGGACAAACAGGAGAAAGCCCAAGGTGCGCAACTCGACATGGAGGCTGCCGTCGCCCAATTGGAAAGTGCCTTGTCACTGGCGCGTTCTCTGGCCGATGCGGCTCGCGCGACCAAAGCCACTCCCGGCGACACCGCCAGCCAGGAACGGCTTAGACAAGTCCTCGATGGCTTGAAGCAACCGGGTCTGTTGCTGCACGCCCCGGCAGGTATAGGCATGGTCAGCCCGGAGGCGGTGAGCCTGTCCTCGGGTAGCGAAAGCGTGAGCGCCGTTGCCGCGCACAACGTCGACCTCAGCGCCGGGCAGAACATCACCGCCACCGCCGAGGACGGCATCAGCCTGCTCGCGCACAGCGCGGACATGCAGCTCAAGGCGGCCAAGGGCAACATCGATTTGCATGCTCTGGAAGGCCTTCTGCACGCCCTGGCCAAGGGCGACATCAAGATTGAGAGCGTGGATGGCCGGGTGCACATCCGCGCTGAGAAAGAGCTGATATTGGAATGCGGAGGGGTCTTCGTCCGCTTGAAAGACGGCGACCTCGACCAGGGCGCCCCCGGCAATATCTATCAACGGGCCAAGCATGTGCAAAAGCTTGGCAGCGCCAGGCTGGATACGCCGGCAACACCGTTACCCGGAGGTTACTCCGCGAAATACGTCCTGAAAGATGAGGCCCAGGCACCGTTGGCATATACACGCTACCGGATCACCACTGAACAGGGCGAGGTGTTTAACGGCGTAACCGACAAGGAAGGGCGAACCATGAGCGCTCATACCTTGTTGCCGGGTGGGCTGAAGATTGAGTTTCCGGATTCCACCTTCTATGACGAACAACTTCGACTGCTCGGCCCGAACGGCGAATTGGCAAGCAACCTCAAGTACTCGGCCACATTGGCTGACGGCCGAATCCTGGATGGGGTGACTGATGAGCAAGGTTACACGCAGCGGTTGGTGACCGAGCAGCCGACGCAGATCACCCAATTGCTGCTGTTTCCCCCAGAGGATGCGCAACCATTTTGCTGCGCGGCGCAGAACGCCCAAACGCCGATGCAGATTGACCTGACCTCCAGTGATGTTTCGACCAACGATACGGACGTGGGCCGCTCGACAAAAGATGTTCCCCTGCCTAAAGGCAAGAAGCGCTCTCTGACGTCTGGCGAAATTGCCATGGCCCGAACCGTTTTTAAAGATGCGGTCAATTACAGCAAGGTCAAAGTGCATCACGGCGGATGGTGGTTGTTTGTCGGGTTTCAGAACACGGCGGTGACGCCGAATGGGGAGATGTATTTTCCGGAAAGTACCAAGCTTTATCGAGATGACTTCTCGGAAACATCGAGAGGTCGCGATAAGGCGTTGTTTATGCACGAGATGACCCATGTATGGCAATACCAGATGGGTTATCCGGTCAAGAAAGCTGGCATGACAGTAACGAGTCAAGGTGCAAAGGCGTATCAATACTCCCTATCTTCGAGTGAACTACTCTGGAATTACAATATGGAACAGCAAGGAGAAATAATTTCTGACTATTATATGATTTGTTTGTTGCGAGATTCCGAAGGGGTCTGGAATTCAAACAATAAATATAACGACCCTGACATGTTAGTGTCTGTATTGCGACATTTCTTGGCTGATCCATCTGACAGAAAAAATCTCCCGGGTCGAGGTTAGTCATGAAAACGGTGCGATTTAGTCTTGGATTAATGTTTTTTTCAAGTTTAGCTCAATCCACCCCCTGGGGGTTGCCGGGGGACGCTGTTATTGCTTCTGAAAATGGGCGGTTAGCAATTTGTATTTCGCAAGAAATATCAGAAAGTGTGGAGGTAAACTCTATATCGGTATCTGAAAGTAAACCCTTGTTCGGTAAAGGGTTGATCATGTGGCAGTTGGAACTTAAAAAATCATGGGAGGCCATGTTACTCGAATCAGGTGGCTGTATTTTTTATGGGGCCATTCCTTCCGGGTATCAACCTGTGGTAGATGCAAAACCCTTGAGTATTGGAGGCGTCTATTACACGAGAATCAACATAAACGTTACGAGGCCTACACGACAAAGTATCTTGTTTTTCGATGCGGTTTTTTGTATGGCCAAGAAAAATAACGACGGGCCTGTGTATCTTCAATACATATATGATCAAACCGGAAAGGAAGTCAGGCCTTCACTTTGTTCGGTGTCGGATGAAGGAAAATGAAAATGAAAATGAAAACTGGAAAGTTGTCCGATTACAATATGGAGCAGCAAGGCGAGATTGTTTCGGATTACTTCATCATTTGTGTAGTTGCTAATCCTCTTAGGGTCTGGAATCCGGAGAACTCCACGAAGGATCCTGGCCTACTTGCATCAACGCTTGCTGCAGTTCTGGAGCGTCCGCACGATGAAAACAACCTTCCCGGTGGTCGGGGAAGCGCATGGCTTATATGGCGATGGCATTTACAGCACTGCAGATGTTCTTTCATCACGCCAACGCGACTTCGTTCGGGCGTACGGAGGAGGCGAATATTGCCTCGATTGATAATAAACCAGCTATTTGTTTGCCTCGCGATACAGAAGAAGCGTTTTCGGTCGGCTGGGTAACATTGTCGGAAAGCAATGTGCGCAATGCAGCAGGTTGGGGAATAACGCTTAAGCTGGGAGCAAAACCATTAGTGCTCAAATCAGGGTCTTGCATCGTTTTTGGTGATTTACCAGAGGGGTGCGAATCAGACGAATACAAATTAAAAACTCCGCCACTGAAGCTTGAAGTCAACAAGACTTATGTGTTTTCCATTAATAATGCTTACCGGCCACGGGATAGTTATAGCGTTATTTTTTGTGTGGGTGAGACTAAAGACGGCACTCCGAATTACTTTCAGTACGCTGGTGTTAGTGATGGGAGGGAAAACGTTCATTATTGTGATGCTAAGCAACACGGAGCTGTGCCTGAATAGTTCAAGAGCTGACTCTGAAAATTGTTCGGATTTGAGTTGGTGAGTGATGCTTAATGGAAGCTCTAAATTAATCAAGTAGTTAGAAAAACAGACTGATATGCACCGTACGGACACATTGGGCTGGTGCAAAGATGTGACTTGCGGCAAATAGATCAAGCACTGGATCGAGTTCCAGTTGCTCCATGAACAGTGCGAGCCACTCGCGAAGATGCCTTATCGCGTGCTAAACGAAGTGGCCCGTCTCGACTTCATTCCGCAGTACACGGGTCGCACCGATGCCGAGGGAGGTGATCCGCCTTGACGGCCTGCTCCCCTTGGCCGTCACCCTGCAGTTAGACGCTGAGTCCTGCCGAGCAACTGCAACATCGTCGCCTGCGTGCCCAGCGAGCCGAACCCGCGCCTCCCGGTTTCGCTGATCGCACGCCGCTCTAGCCTTGGGGCGGATACGGACGTGACGTTTAATGAGCGTTCTTTTACGCCCTGAAACATTGCCTGTGTGAAATTTACCGTGTATTTTTTCATGAAATTACAAATACAAAATTTCACGAGGCCGTATGTTTCAGCAATCCACTCAGCATGTCGCCAGTTACTACGCCCATACCTGCGCCGATCGCCTGGTGCATCGAGCCGCTCTGGAAGGCGAGTCAGACACCGAAGTGCTGATCATCGGGGCCGGTTTCAGTGGATTGCACACGGCTTTGCGCCTGGCGCTGGCCGGCAAGCGCGTGACGTTGCTCGAAGCCAGCCGGGTGGCCTGGGCCGCGTCCGGGCGTAATGGCGGGCAGGCGATTCTTGGCTGGTCGTGCGACATGCCACCGCTGGAAGCGGCGCTGGGTTACGAACGGGCGCGGCGATTGTGGGACGGCATGCGCTGGGCCGCGCGCGAGCTGCGCGACTTGCCCGGTCGGCATGAGTTTGATTGCGACTACCGCGCCGGTCACCTGTGGACCTCGGTGATGCCGCGTCGGGTTGGCCTGCTGACCGAGTGGCAACACGAGGCCAGTCACAAGTGGGGCCATGACAAACTGCAATTCATTCCACGGCAACAGTTACCGGAATGGGTGGCCAGCGAGCGTTATCAGGCCGGCCTGTTCGATCCCGAGGGCGGGCATTTGAACCCGCTGAAACTGGCCCTGGGCCTCGCGGATGCGATCGAGCGGGCTGGCGGCCGCATCCATGAGCAAAGCAAGGCGCTGAGCTATGGCGAGGAGGGTGACGGCTTTGTGGTGACCACCGAGCGCGGTCGTATTCGCGCCGATGTGCTGGTGCTGGCGTGCAACGCTTACCTCGATCGGCTCGACCCGCAACTGGCCAGTTGCGTGTTGCCGGTTGGGACGTATCAGGTCGCGACCGCGCCGCTCACCAAGGATCAGGCCACGGCGCTGTTGCCGAGCAATGTGTGCGTGACCGACAACCAGTTCGTGCTCGATTATTTCCGGCGCACCCCGGATAACCGTCTGCTGTTCGGCGGCGGTTGTACTTACCTGGGCGGCATGCCGAAGGACATCGCCGCCGCGACCCGGCCGTTCCTGGAGCGCGTGTTCCCGCAACTCACCGGCGTGGAGCTGGAGTTTGCCTGGGGCGGGCACATCGACCTGACCCTCAAACGCACCCCGGATATCGGCCGCCGTGGCGATCTGTACTGGATGCAGGGCTATTCCGGCCACGGTGTGTTGCCGACACTCGCCGCGGCGCGGGCGGTGTCCGATGCGGTACTCGGTCAGCCCGACGAGCTGTCCCTGTACCAGGGCTTGAACAACGGCAGTTTTCCCGGCGGCAAATACCTGGCCGCGCCGCTGGAAGCCATCGGCAAGGCTTGGTATCGACTGCGCGACAGCATTTGAAGCGACACTTTCTGGAAGCCTCTAGATGGACATGCAAGAAGAAATCTCGGCGCTGGCGATCCTGATCCAGGACCTGCGCAAGCACAAGAAATACACCCTGAAGGACCTGGCGGACAAAATCGGTCGCTCGGTCGGTTTTCTGTCCCAGGTCGAGCGCGGCCTGTCGCGCCCGACGGTGGCGGACTTGACCGCCATCAGCGAAACCCTGGGCGTGCCGACCACCTATTTCTACAGCCTGCCCAAACCCATGGCCTTGTCCTGGGTCACCCGCCCGGACGAGCGGCGCACGCTGTACTACGCCGACGGCATCACCGACATCCTTGTTTCACCAAAAATGCGCGCGTCGTTCTCGATGCTCGAAAGCCAGCTGGAGCCCGGCGCCAGCAGTGGTGACCGGCACATGAAGGACAGCTCGGAGCAGGGCGGTTACGTCCTCGAAGGCGAGCTGACCCTGTGGCTCGACGACAACGAACCGGTGACCCTGCATCCCGGCGACAGCTTTCAACTGGCCAGCCATGCGCACTGCCGCTACGGCAACCTGTCCGACCAACTGACCCGCGTGCTTTGGGTTTACACCTGATAACAACAAGGAACAAAACGATGGATGCTGTGTGCTCTGAACTGCTGGCCGAGGTTCGCAACTTCCGCCACTGCAACCCCGAAGTGCGTTACGTCGACCTGATCTCCCTGGACATTCCGGGGCATTTCTACGGCAAGCGCTACCCGATCGAGATGCTGGAAAAAGTCGCTGCCGGCAGTGCCCTGAAACTGCCGCAGAACTGCGTGCTGCTCGGCACTCAGGGCGGGTTGTTCAAGATCGGTGATTACTGCTTCAACGATGGTGACCCGGATGCGCTGCGCCGCTTGGTGCCTGGCACGTTGAAGCGGGTGAGCTGGGAAAAGCAGCCCTTGGGGCAGATGCTGATCACCTCCGACGGTACGGAAAAACCGATCGAATTCGAACCGCGGGAAGTGCTGGCGCGGGTGCTGGACCGGCTCAAGCGCAAGGGTATTCATCCGGTGGTGGCGTTCGAGCTGGAGTTTTACCTGTTCGACAGTCGCTTGAAGGACGGCTTGCCGCAGTTTCCCCGTGATGAGTTGACCGGCGATGCCGATGATCAGCCGAACATGCACATCGAGCGCTTGTCGCGCTTCGCCCCGGTGCTCGATGAAATGGTCGAGACGGCACGAGCCCAGGGCGTCGATGCCACGGTGATCACTGCCGAACTCGGCCCAGGCCAGTTCGAAATCAACTTCGGTCATTGCGATGACGGCCTGCGCGCCGCCGACTGGGCGGCCCTGTTCTGCCGCAGCACCCGGGGCGTGGCGCTCAAGCACAACTATCGCGCCAGCTTCATGGCCAAACCTTACTTGCAGCACCCCGGCAGCGGCATGCACGTGCACGTCAGCCTGTATGACCAGGCCGGCAATAACTTGCTGGCGGCGAACGGCCAGCGGGCGTTGCGTCATGCGGTGGCCGGTTGCCTGGATGTGTTGCCGCACTGCATGCCGATTTTTGCCCCGAACCACAACGCCATGCGCCGCTTGAGCGGCACGGTGAACGTCGCGTCCCGCGCCAGTTGGGGCTTCGAGGATCGCGATGCCTGCTTGCGTATTCCGGAGTCAGACGTCAAAAACCTGCGCATCGAACATCGCCTGGCGGGCGCCGATGCCAACCCGTATCTGGCGTTGGCGGCAATTCTGGTGGGGTTGGAGCAAGGATTGGAAGGGGAGCGCGAGCCGATTGCACCGCTCAACGAAGACCGCAGCAGTGGCATCGATTTTCCGTTGGAAATGCTCGAAGCCGTGCAATCCATGCAAAGTCATGCAGCGCTGCGCGAAGGCTTGGGGGCGGAGTTCGTGGACGTCTACTGCGAAAACAAACGTCAGGACCATCTGGCATTTCTGCATGACATCAGCGCGCGTGAGTATCGCTGGTTTCTGTAGTCGCCCTTAGAAAATATGTGGATATTGAAGGGGTTAGAAGGATTAGTAACTGGATAGTGAATAAAAATATCTTGTTACAGCCGGAAATATTCCGTAATATCCGCGCCGCGTTCACCACCACGGTTTATGCATTTTTAAATCCCAGGCGTCCATCAGCTGCCTGGGATTTTTTTTGCCTGGAATTTATCCCGGACCTGTAGGAGCCGGCTTGCCGGCGAAACGGACGACGCGGTGTGTCAGACGAGGCGCCATCGCTGGCAAGCCAGCTCCTACAGGGGATCTTCGTTAGGCGGACTCTGCCAGTGGCGCCCGCTTGCCGAGCTTCATCAGCCAGTAATAACTCACCGCCGGCACCAGCAGCCCCACAACCCACGCCAGATCCACCCCGTCCAGCGCCGTGGCTACCGGGCCGACGTACAGCGTGGTGTTCATGAACGGAATTTCCAGGGCAATCGCCAGTAGGAAACTGCCACAGGCGATCCGGTTGACTCGCCCGTAGATCCCGTTCAAGTCGAAGATGTCGTCAATTCGGTACTGGCCTTTGCGCAGGCAGTAGTAGTCGACCAGATTGATCGCCGTCCACGGGATCAGGAAGTAGCTCATGAAGAAGATGAAGTTCAGGAAGAAGCTGATGAAGTCATCCTGACTGATGGTGCACAGGGCCGTGGCCACCAGGCTGATCAGCAGCATGGACACACAGCGTACCCGTGGCGTCACCTTGAGTCGGGCAAAAGGCTCGATCACGGTGATGGTCGACATGAACGCGCCGTACAGGTTGAACACGTTGATCGACACCTGGCCGTACACGATGAAGGCGAACAACAGCACCGCGCCAGTGCCGAACAATCCGGCGACATGCCCGCCGACGTTGCTGGAAAAGTCGCCGATGCCGACGCTCAGGATCGCCCCGAGAATCATCATCCACGCGCCGCCGCTGACGGTGCCTGCGTAGCTGTACCAGAACACCTGCGCAGTTGGCGTGCTGCTCGGCAGGTAACGCGAGTAGTCGGCGACGTAAGGCGCGTAGGACAGCTGCCAGGTCACGGCGATGCTCACCGCCACCAGGAACTTCGACAGCGAGAAGCCGGTCGGCAGCCATTGTTCGGCCGGGATCGGCAACTGCAACGCGAGCACCGTGGCGGCGACGAACACCAGCAGCGACAGAATCGACAGCAGCTTCTGCAAGCGGTGAATCAACCGATAGCCATAGAGTGCGACGACGAAGCACAACGCACCGATCAGGTAGATATTGCCGGACATCGGCAGCGGACTGACCGACTCCAGCGCCTGGGCCGCGAGCAAGGTGTTGCTGACGAAGAAGCCCAGGTAAATCAACATCACGAACAGCAGCGGCAATACCGCCCCCAACACGCCAAATTGCGCCCGGCTCTGGATCATTTGCGGAATGCCCAGCTTCGGTCCCTGTGCCGAGTGGGACGCCATGAAAATTGCCCCCAGCAACGAGCCGACGATGATCGCCAGCGCACTCCAGAACAGGTTGAGCCCCATCACCACCGGCAACACGCCGGAGGCAATGGTGGTGATGTTCATGTTGGCGCCGAACCAGATATAGAACAGCGAGCCCGGCTTGCCGTGGCGTTCGGTCTCGGGGATGAAATCGATGCTTCTTTTTTCGACTTGCATGGCGATTACTCCTGAGTCCGGACGAGGTGGGATTGCAGGCGGGCGATGGTGCCGGGCAGCTCATGGGGCTGGTGGGCGAACAGGTCCGGATGCTCGGGGGTCAGGCTGACGTAATCGAGTTGTTGCAGGGCGCGCTGGCACTCGGTCGTGGTGAGGATTTCCAGCGAGTAGACCCAGTTGGCCATGATCAACAAGGCCGAATAGTGTCCGGCCTCGGTGGTCGTGGTGCAGGCATCGCTGACCAGGCGCACGCGATAGCCCAGGGCGAAAGCATCAAACACACTGGTGAGCACGCAGACGTCGGTCAGCACGCCACAGACGATCAGCGTGTCGATTTCCAGTGCCTTGAGTCGGGCATCGAGGTTGGTGCAGTGAAAGGCACTGTAACGACCCTTGTCGATGATCAATTCACCGGGCTGCGGCGTCAGCGACTCGATGATTTCTACTTGGCGGGTGCCGGCGCGGTAGCTGCCGGGGCTGCCGTCGGCGGCAAGGGGTTCACCGGGGGGCAGGTCACTGCCGTCGGCCTGATTGATGTGGCGGGTGTAAATGACAGGCATCCGCTGATGGCGGGCGGTATCGAGCAGGGCGGCGGTCTGGGCGACCACCCTGTCGAAGTTTTCCAGGACGAAGCCGTCCTCCTGCTGCATGTCGATGATCAACAGCGCGTTGTTATTGTTCATTGGGCAAACCTGATCAAGGCGAAACACAAGGCACCGTACGCGCCATGCCATGGCGAGACGCGGGGTGCGTGATTGGCTGTTCGGGTGGGCTCAGTGAACTATTTGCCAGAAGCCGTTCTGCTTGGCCGAAACGCTGGCGCGCAGGCGCTTGAAATGCAGGTGCGAAGCGGTCCATTCACCGCGCAGATAAGCCCGCGCGGCGCCGCAGGGAAGGGCGAGTGATGGGAGACGACCAGTCATCATTGGAATCGACCCCTGTAGGAGCGAGCTTGCTCGCGAAAAACTTCTGAACAACGCGGTCATTCAGACGCCACGCGTTATCGTTGGCGTCCATCGCGAGCACGCTCGCTCCTACAGGACAAATGCCTACCGGAACGCTGGCACCACATGCTTGATGAACAGCTCCAGGGATTTTTTCTTTTCCGCGTGGGGCAGGCTGTTATCGCACCAGAAGCTGAATTCGTCGACTCCCAGTTCCTGGTAGTACTTGATGCGCGGAATGATTTCTTCCGGGGTGCCGATCATGGCGGTCTTGTGCAGGCTTTCCAGTTCGAACTCGGGGCGCCCGGCGAATTTCTCTTCCGGACTCGGCGCGAGGAAGCCGTTGACCGGGGTGGTCTTGTTGCCAAACCAGGCATCGAAGGTGCGGTAGAACCTGGAGATCGCCTTGGCCCCGACTTCCCAGCCCTGCGGATCATCGGCGGTGTGCACGTGGGTGTGACGCAGCACCATCAGTTGCGGGCGCGGCACGCCAGGATTGTTGTCGAGGGCGGCCTGGAACTTGTTCTTCAGGTCGAGGACTTCTTCGTCGCCTTTCATCAGCGGCGTGACCATGACGTTGCAGCCGTTGGCCACGGCGAAGTTGTGCGAGTCCGGGTCGCGGGCGGCGATCCACATCGGCGGGTTCGGCTGCTGGATCGGCTTGGGCACGCTGGTGGACGTCGGGAATTTCCAGATGTCGCCGTCATGGGCGTAGTCGCCGTTCCACAGGGCGCGCACCACCGGAACCATTTCCCGCAGCGCCTGGCCGCCGGAGGAGGCAGGCATGCCGCCGGCCATGCGGTCGAATTCGATCTGGTAGGCACCCCGGGCCAGGCCGACTTCCATGCGCCCGTTGCTGATCACGTCGAGCAACGCACATTCACCGGCTACCCGCAGCGGATGCCAGAACGGCGCGATGATGGTGCCGGCGCCCAGGTGAATGGTGGTGGTCTTGCCCGCCAGGTAAGCCAGCAGCGGCATCGGGCTTGGCGAGATGGTGTATTCCATGGAGTGGTGTTCGCCGATCCATACGGTGCTGAAACCACCGGCCTCGGCCATCAAGGTCAGTTCGGTCAGGTCTTCGAACAACTGACGATGGCTGACGCTTTCGTCCCAACGTTCCATGTGTACGAACAGGGAAAACTTCATGACGCTTACCTCGGATCTTTTGTTGTTGGCCGGTCGACCGCGGGCCTGTTGTTTATTGGTATACCATAATACAAAATCTATGCAAATATTTCTCTCTGGTCAGTGAGCAACCTGTGGGAGATTCTATGTTTGGGGGGAACCCCCAAGCATAGAATTAGGCTTGTATTCACTTTGGTTTTTCATCAACGCGAACATCACTCTGGCCAGCTTGCGTGCCAGGATAACCAAGGCTTGAGTACCTTTTAGGCCTCTGGCCAGATAACTCTCGTAGTACGGTTTCCAGATCGGCGAACGGCTGGCGGCCATGGCGCTGTTGTGAAACAGGCGCCGGAACTCCGAGTCTCCTCGCTTGGAGAGTCGACGCCTTTGATCCTTTTGTCCTGACTGCCTCACCCGCGGATCCATGCCGAGGAAGGCCACGTATTCGTCGCTGTTAGCAAATTTTCCACGCAAAAACGCTGTGGCCGCTGCTGTGGCTGTCAGGAGCCCGACACCCTCGACGGCCTGGCAGCGCTTCACCTGATCCTGCATCCCGGCGTCCTCAGCAATCTCCTTGAGTGTTTTCTGAATCGTTTTTTCGAACTGGGCAATGGCGGCCAGAAGCTGCTTGAACTGTTCTTTGAGCAGGGGTTCGTTTTTCCAGCTTTGCTTGAGTGCGACACAGCCCCGGACCAACTGAGCCCGGCGACGAAGCAGGCTTTTGAGTTGGGTGTAAGCCTTCGGCGGAGGACTCCAGATCCTCAGTCTGTCGGACTCCCTGCTCAAGTAACGCGCCAGCAGTTCGGCATCCAAGGCATCTGTTTTCGCCCTCATGCCTATTCCGTCGCGGTATTTGTTGAGGCGACAGCCATCGATGACATAAACGTCATGGCCCATTTCATGGGCTATTTCCGTTGTATCAAGGTGATAGATATTGGTCGCTTCAAGCGCGATAGCGCTGTTCGCAGGTAGCGTCTTGAGCCATTGCTTCAGGGCTGATCGCTTGTTCGCGACATTTCGGGTTCGTTCCAGGTCGGATCGATAGATAACAATCTCGTCCTTCGCCACATCCACACCAACGACCACCTGAGAATCAAGGATTGTCATGGCCCACCCTCCGAGCTAGGGTTTAAAGACTTGTTGGGGTTCACCGTTGCGCTGGCTTGTTTCTATCGTCGGTCCGAGCCGATGCATTCCTTATCGGCGCATTAGGTGAAGGGGTGGGACGAAGTCTCCCACGGTCTGTACTGGTCAGAGTCAGATGACGAGCTTTAGTCCCACCCACCCCTTCAAGTCTAAACATACAAGCGAGCCTGCTCGCGAAAGCGGTCTGCTCGCGAAAGCGGTCTGCCGGGCGATAGGGATGTGACTGACAACCCGTCTTCGCGAGCAGGCTCGCTCCCACAAGGTATGCGCAATACCGCAGATCAGGCCAGAACGGGCAGGGCACCCATCTTGCCGTGGCAATACACCAGTGGCCCGCTGTTCTGCCGGGGCACGATCAGGTTTTTCACGGCGCCGACCATGATGGCGTGGTCACCGCCTTCATATTCGCGCCACAGCTCACATTCGATGACCGCCGTGGCGTTGGCCAGAATCGGGTTGCCCAACTCGCTGAGCGTCCACTCTATTCCCTGGGCCTTGTCCTTGCCCTTGCGCGCGAAGGCATAGGCTTCGTTTTGCTGGCCGCCGGACAGCACGTGGATGGCAAAGCGTTTGTTCTTGATCAGGACCGGGTAGGAATCGGAGCTGTAGTTGGGGCAAAACAACACCAGGGCCGGGTCCATCGACAGCGAACTGAAGGCGCTGGCGGTCAGGCCGACGATTTGCCCGTCGTCATCCAGGGTGGTGATCACGGTCACTCCGGACGGGAACGAACCCATGACTTGTTTGTAGATGGCGGCATCGATCATTGGACGGTCCTCGGGTGGTGTGACGCGTTTTTTATGTGTTTGTAGGTCTGATGGTATACCGTAATACATCGATTGCAAGGTCTTTTTAGGTGAACCGATAAACGTACGGCTTTCGTCTGGAAGTCAATGATTACGGGGCTTTCAGCTAGTCAGTGCCTAGAGGGGGCGGGCAGGATAGCGGCTCAGATGCTTGTTCAAAGACCGGATCAGTCTTGTTTAAAGTTTGGAATACCATAATATGGTTCGCATCTGAGGGGCGGCCAGAGAGTCCCCCCGGTTTGGCTTCATACAAAGATAAGAACAGACAAACTCGAGTTCATGCACATGTCCCAGATGTCCCGGCAAGATCCGTTGATCGAGAACCACACGGTCGACTACGTTCCACTCGCAGAGCGCCACGGGAAGGCCCGCGATCTTTTCACCCTGTGGTTCAGCACCAACATCGCGCCACTGCCCATCGTCACCGGCGCCATGGTGGTCCAGGTGTTCCACCTCAATCTGTTCTGGGGCCTGCTGGCGATTGCACTCGGGCACATGGTCGGCGGGGTGGTGATTGCGCTCGCATCCGCCCAGGGGCCGTGCATGGGCATTCCGCAGATGGTGCAGAGCCGTGGCCAGTTCGGCCGCTACGGAGCGTTGCTGATCGTATTCTTCGCGGCGCTGATCTACATCGGCTTCTTTATTTCCAACATCGTGTTGGCGGGTAAATCGATTGTCGGCATTGCGCCGTCGGTTCCGGTGCCGGCCAGCATCCTCATCGGTGCCCTCAGCGCCACGGCCATCGGGGTGATCGGCTACCGGTTCATTCATACCCTCAACCGTATCGGCACCTGGGTGATGGGCAGTGCGTTGCTCGCGGGCTTCCTCTATATCTTCGCCCATGACCTGCCGGCGGACTTCTTCACTCGTGGCGGATTCAACCTGTCCGGCTGGCTGGCCACGGTGTCGCTGGGCATCATCTGGCAGATCAGCTTCTCGCCCTATGTGTCGGACTACTCGCGTTACCTGCCGGCGGATATCGGCATCACCCGGCCGTTCTTCGCCACTTACCTGGGGGCGACCCTGGGCACGATCCTGTCGTTCACTTTCGGTGCCGTGGCAGTACTGGCAACCCCGGAAGGCACCGAGGCGATGGCCGCGGTCAAGCAGTCCACCGGTTGGCTGGGGCCGATCCTGATGGTGTTGTTCTTGCTCAACATCATCAGTCACAACGCCTTGAATCTGTATGGCGCGGTGCTGTCGATCATCACCTCGATCCAGACCTTCGCCAGCCAGTGGACGCCGAGCATCAAGGTGCGCGTGTTGTTGTCGAGCATCGTGCTGGCCGGCTGCTGCGTGGTGGCGCTGGGCGCTTCGGCGAATTTCATTTCGCAGTTCATCGGCCTGATCCTGGCGCTGTTGCTGGTGCTGGTGCCGTGGGCCTCGATCAACCTGATCGACTTCTACCTGATCAAGCACCGCCGCTATGACATCGCCTCGATCTTCCGTGCTGACGGTGGTATTTACGGGCGCTTCAACTGGCACGCGATCATTGCCTACTTCATCGGCATCATCGTGCAGCTGCCATTCGCCAATACTTCACTGTACGTCGGGCCCTACGCTAACCTGGTCGAGGGCGCGGACCTGTCCTGGCTGGTGGGGCTGGTGGTGACGTGCCCGTTGTATTACTGCCTCGCCACGCGCAGCCAGGCGCAGGAAGGCCGTTCGGTGAAGTTCGGCTACGCCGATTGATCCCTGTAGGAGCGAGCCTACTCGCGATGGACGTCAACGATAACGCGTGTAAGCAGGATAAACGCGGCGCACTTGAAACCATCGCCAGCAAGCCGGCTCCTACAGGTATTGCGTGTTACCCGGGATTGCAGCTCAAGCATCCTTGAAGGCATTCAGGCCGCGTTGCACCGCCGGCCTGGCTTCGACGCTGTCGAACCAGCGCGAGAGCTGTGGAAGCTCTTTCCATTCCAGCCGATCACGGAACGCTCTGGCGATGGTGAACGCCGAAATGTCGGCCATGGAGAACTGCTCTCCGGCCATGAATTCGCCCGTCAAAAAACTTTCCGCGTAAGTCAGTTGCTCGATCACCCGCAGATCGATGATCGCCGCCGCCTTGTCTTGCCCCGCCTGGTGCAGAAAAAAGGCGGCATGGCTGGGGGCGATGACGTCGGTCACGAAATAGAAATAGCGGTCGATCACCCGGGTGCGCACAGGTCCCGGCTGCGCCGGTGCCAACTTTCCGGGCGCAATCGAATCGGCGTACTGGATGATGGCGTTGGACTGGTTGATGACCAGCGCCGGCGAGGTCCCGTGGTCGATCAGGGTCGGGACTTTCCCGGCAGGGTTGAGCGCCAGGTAGGCTGGCCCACGGTGCTCCTGTGCATACAGGTCGAGCCTGCATGCCGTGTAGGCGATGCGGGCTTCTTCCAGGGCAATCGCGGCCCGCAGGCTGTTGCCGGTGTTGGCGCCGTACAGCTCGATTTGATTGTTCATGAGTCATTGCTCTTGTCGTGACATACAGGCAGTCACCGAGCACTGCCGAGGGTGTCAGTATGATGAAAATCCGCCGCACTGATATTCAAAAACGCTGACCGTCCATACCCCTGCGCGACAAGCCTTATCCCTGCACGAAAACTACTTTCAGTGCGTTTGGCTTGCGCGCTCGTGTTGAGCGCGGTTGCGTGGGCGGCAATCGGGTCCTGGCTGGCGGTGAAACCTTCAAACAAGGATAAGAAATACCCAGGAGAACCGTATGTTCAAGCGCGACGGATTTGAATGGAAGCGACAGGCACTTTTTCTACCAAGAATTTCAAACCAACCGGCCTGAGCCCAACCCCCGAGATTACTACCTCCTTGTCAGTGTCTATCAGCACCATGGAGAAATGCTACTCGGGGGCTTTACCGAAGAAACCGGTTGTTTGAGCAAACTCAACAAACCGCTTGTTTGCGACAGACAAATATTCGTTAGCTCGCCAGCACAGACTGAAACTCATGGTCTGTGCCGGTTTGAAGGGAATCCCCAGCAATCCGGGTACACATTGCTGAATGGAACGTAGCAGCGTGGAGGCGCCCATTCCATCCAGTGTTGCCTTGATGACCAGTGAGACGAAATTGGTCTGCAATGCTATTCGATAGCGGGCTCCGGAGGCTTCGCAGAAGGTGTCGAACATATGGCGTTGCAGGAATGTCTGGTCAAAAAGCACCATTTTCTCATCTTGCAGACGCCAGGCCTCGATAAAGGCCTCGCTCGAAAGTGGGTGGTTGTCGTTCATGCACATCACCATCTCGTCGGTGCCCAGCAAAACGGAGTCCCATCCGCTCTCTACTCGACGAGACTCCAGCAGGGCGACATCAATGTCACGGCTTTCCAGGCGCTGGCTGATGTCATCCGCACTGCCTTCAATCACCGTCATCACGATACCTGGATATTTCTTGCCAAAGGCGTTGAGTACCCGCGGAATGTAGTGGATCCCGAACATGGGAGGCACGCCGAGACGAATCTCACCACTGTGTAAATGCGACAGATCCCGCAGCTCCTGGCGTGCCATGTCTAGTTCGAGCAAAGCGACTTCGACACGAGCAAGAAAGCTTTTTCCTTCAGCCGTCACAGTAATTTGTCGTGCCGCGCGGTTGAAAAGCGTAACGCCCAACTCCTCTTCCAATCGAGTAATGGCCATGCTCAATGCTGGTTGGGCGATGTGCAGGCTCTGCGCGGCTTTGGTGAAGCTACCTTGCCGCGCAACTTCTACGCAGCACATCAACGCTTTGAGATTCATGCCAGTCATACTCGGATCGAAACCCAAAATATAACAATTAGTGATGAAAAAAATCACAAAATAATATTTTTCGTGATGGAGGAGTCTCTTTAAGATGCCTGCGATAACTGTGTTGTCGCCTTCTCGAGGCTCGCGTCCAGGCAGATGACTTGCCTCTTTCAAAACGGATTTTTACTGAATGCTCAAGTTCAATGCTCATCTCGGCTTCCAATTCAACGATTTGCCTTTTCTCCAGCGCATCGAAGCTGCAGCGGCTGCTGGATTCAAGGCGGTGGAGTTTCCTTCGCCTTATGAGTTTGAAGCCAGTCAGTTGGCCGCACATTTGACTCAATACTCTCTACCTCTGATCCAGTTCGCTGCACCGGCCGGAGTCACCAAGGGCATTGCTGCGTTGCAAGGCAAGGAAGAAGAGTTTCGTGCAGGTTTAGCCTTGGCCGCCCGGTATGCAAAGGTGTTGGGTTGCTCAAATGTGCACGTCATGTCTGGGATTACTGCACAAGTTTCAGCTGCGCCCAGTTACATGAGCAACTTGGAATATGCAGTCAAATATTTTGAAGATCAGGGGTTGCGGCCCCTGATTGAAGTGATAAGCCCAAAGGAAATCCCGGGGTACTACATGTCGGATTTCAGCAAGGCGCTACGGGTGCTGGAAGCCTTCCCGAGTATTGGACTGATTCTCGATCTTTACCATGCACAGCTTTTGACCGGCGACGCCGCAAATGTACTGGATCAGTTTTATGACCGAACCGTCCATGTACAGATTGCGGACTGCCCAGGACGCCACGAGCCGGGGACAGGCATCTTTAATTTTGCCGAATTGTTCGCGACTCTGGAGCATCGTGGATACACAGGATGGATCGGATGTGAATACCGTCCTTCCAGCACTACTGTTGCAAGCTTAGGCTGGCTCAAGTCGCAAAATACTTAGCGTTTGGTGGCGGGTTGCTTCCCGCCTTGAAGACCACATCCCCGCCAATCACCTTCTGCGCAGCATTGATCAATGTCTGGATCTGAACGACCTGCGCCATTACCTCGCTGATTGCTACAGCCCGATTGGGCGTCCGTCGATTGATCCTGAGCGGATGATCCGCATGCTGATCGTGGGTTATTGCTACGACATTCGCTCATCGCACGGCCGAGGTCGAGAGCACCAAGATCATGATCGACCGGGTCGAGGCGCAGTTCGACATCAAGCCAGAGCGCCTGATTGGCGACACCGCTTACGGAACCGCGCCGATGCGGCAGCATCTGCATCGTAAGCGTCTCCTGATGCCTGCGCTTAGGGCGATGGAGTCATCTATTGAGATGCCCACTCCCGTCGGGCAAACTCTGGTTGCTTCATTGGCCGATAACAGGAGTTTACGGATGCCATTTCCACTGACGGAACATAATGCCTTGTTGGCCCTGAAGGGTGTGGGGCCGGCCGTTATCGCTCGCCTTGAGCAGATGGGCATTGACTCGCTAGCTGTGCTCAGCAAAGCGAATGTTTGTGACATCCTGGCTCAGGCATCGTCAGCAGTGGGATCGACTTGCTGGAAGAATAGCCCCCAAGCTCGGGCCGCCATTAATGCGGCCATTGAGCTTGCGAAGGACTCTCAGTTGAGCACACCTGGTGCGTAAAGCTGATCGCTTATTTCAATTGGTAAATCTGATTCGTGTCCATCAGCCAATATCTGCTGAACGATTGGCTAGTCGAATTGGTGTTTCCGTTCGATCAATCTATCGATACATCGACGACCTTTCCTTCAGTGGAATCCCAATCTATGGTACCGCTGGCGTGGGATATGCCTTGGATGCCGATTTTGAGATGCCGCCTTTAACGTTGAACAAGCTCGAACTGGATGCATTGATGCTCGGGATGGAAATGCTTTCAGCTTCCGCCGATAACGATCTAGGTGCTGCTGCAAGGATGTTGTTGAGCAAAATCTCAGCGTCCATAGTCCATCACAAAGTTGACCCCAGTTCGGCAAAAATCAGGGCACTTGGAACAACACCTTCATTGACGCGTGGCCATCTGGCAATCCTTCGAAATGCCATCGAAAACGCTCAGGCGCTAAAGATAATTTATACCAGCTTGGACGGTGTGGTTTCGCAACGTCTCATTTCTCCCCTTGGCCTTTTCTACTGGGGAGGAAAGTGGACGGTTGGAAGCTGGTGTAGTGGCAAGGCGGCTTACCGCGATTTTCGGGTTGATCGCATAGCCTCCATCGCTATTGCCCAACAACCATCATCCGACAATCCTGCCCTTGATCTCCAAGCGTATATGAGGCACCAGGCAAGCCAGTGGAAAGCGATCACCACTACTGACACTACGCTGTCAGTATGAGGCACTGATAATTGGGACTTCCTAACACACAGAAGGTCATCCCTATGCAGCGCTCATCTCATGTACTCGAATTAGCCATTTTCAAGGTCAAACAGGAATGCGTTGCGCAAGTGCCTGTGCTCCGCGCAGGGCTTCGTGAAACGTTAAAGGCCTTTCCTGGTTTGATCGAGTACCGCGCCTACTGTCCTATGAGCGACGACCGAATCTTCGCGGACTTAGCTATGTGGGACAGTCTTGAGAATGCACAAAAAGTGGCAAAGGCGTTCAACGATGGAGATCCGAGATTCTCTGAGTATATGCATGCTATTGAAAACCTGACGTTCATGAGCCACCTCGTTCCAGAGATGAATTGACGCCGACGGACTGCCAGAGCAGGCAAGAGACACCGAGGCCTTTACTGTCAGACATCGGTGTCGTCACTTCCAGTGCAAGTGTTCTCGGATCACCTATTGCCAGGCTGCAGAATGCGTATCCGTCCGGCCAAGTCATTTACCCAGCCCCGCGAGGCCAGGACATTGTGTGCACTTAAATGTAACCGTCCGGCCAACTCACCTTCCTGACCTCGACGCCAAAGGCGATGGTGTCAGATCATTTTCCGGTGGCCCCGATTATTCGGACGTCGCAAACCTTTCAAGCGGCGAAACTCTCAACGTGCTCAGCGAGCCCGGTTCGCGAGGGCAAGCCGATCGGTACCGACCCGGGGCTCACGCTGAGTTTCGAGCGCAGCGGTGACCTGAGTTTGATCCGTATTGGCAGCGTCGAACGCTACGAGATACCCGACGCGCTGATTTTTGGCGGCTAGACCACCCCGAGCCATTCGCACGGTGACTCACTACAGCAGCGAAGCAAATGGACAAATTCAGGATCCATCGTCTGCTGAGCGACGCAACTATGCAGCTCTGCCTTTCTGGCGAATTCCCAGCCAGCACCGGTGCCCCCGTGCTGGTGCGATACCCGACGATTTCACCGGATGGGAGCCAGGTCGCCTTCGCCTATGACGATCTGGCGGATTCTCTCCATTGGCGTCGAAGCGGTGTCGTTGCTCACCGCACGAAAATGCCTTGCGACTCGGCCCAGCACTGCTACGGTGAACTGCGGCGTGGAGTAGTTCCCATGCCTTTGGTACTTCACGTCGGAGGGAGGCCACCTATGGATAACTGCAAGCAGCCAACAGACAATGACGAATCCGGGGCGGATGAGCGCTTCCACTGCCTGGAGTACCTCGACGACGACTTCCCCTACTACAACGGCAAGCCCGTGGGCCTTTCAGGCAAACAATGGCTGCTGCTAATGCTTGGGGTGCTGGCCGGGTTCCTGGTGTTGATAGCGCCGTTGCCATTGTTTGCGGGAAACATTGGGCAGTTCATTCCCGCAACCCTGTTCTTCGCCATTCCGCTGGCGACGCTGGCATGTATCACTCCGCAACATTGGACGGCACTGTTGCGCAGGGTCACGGGCCGCGACATCAAATGGATGATACTGTTCGCGCTGCTCAATATCGTGGTCACCATGGTCATAGGCCTGGTGGTCATGAAGACCCTGGGTACGCACTCAAACCCGGTTTTCGCAGGGATGGCGACGCAAACACCCGTCGAGCACCTACTTTTCTTTCTCAAGACGCTGCCGCAGTTATTGGGCGAGGAGGTGCTGACGATCTTGCCATTCCTTGCACTGATGACGTTCCTGAACACGCGGTTGCACTGGTCACGCAAGGGAACGATCGTCGGTGCCTGGCTATTGTCGGCCCTGCTCTTCGGCGCGGCGCACCTGCCGACCTATGATTGGAACATGGTGCAGGCGTTCGTCGTTATCGGCAGCGCGCGGCTGGTTCTGCTGCTGCCCTATATCATGACGAAGAACATCTGGGTCTCCACGGGCGCCCATATACTCAACGACTGGACGCTCTTCATCATCGCCCTGTTGGGCGCCATACCCCCTGGGCACTAAGGCCAAGCCGAGTTGCGCGATCGGCCGGGCCAGGCCCTGTGGGTCTGCCGGCCGCACACGCAAGGGACGCTTGGATGCATCAGAGGTTGCCTTCAGACCCGGTGTAACTTGCACCCTGGACTTTGCCACTGGCACTGGACAGGCACGACCAAGGAGCGTCCGCCTCAGGTACGCTGATCGTCACGCCAATTCCCGCTTCGGCGGTCATGACGTCGGTCACCGAAAGTTTGCTGACGGCCACACCGGTTTTCTTCGCCACCTCGGCCAGGCAGGCCTTCTCCGCCTTGCTGGTGGCAGATGTGCCACTGGTGCTATTGGCACTCACAGCGCCCGATGTCGCTAGCTGGCAAACCCCGTTAGCCCCGCCTTTACCGGTATAGGATACGTCCCATGATTCATCTGGATTGCGCGTGAGGGTAATCGCCACGCCAGAGCCCTTGGCTTCATAGGCGTTGTCGTTGAATTTCTTCAGTTTGGCCTCCTTGCCATTGATGAACACTGGCCCGCCCTTATCCGCATGCACGGCGATATTGGTCGGGCACTCGTAGTTGAGCTGCGGAATATCAGCACTGGCCACAGTGGCAAACAGTAAAGTGGTGGCTCCCAACAAAAACCTGTTCATGTTCATGCGACGTTCTCTTTCCGTTTGAGAGTGGTTGGGTTTACTGCACAAGCATCATTGTCATGCGACAGCGCACGCAAGGCCGAAGCTAGCTGAAACGACTTGTCTCCACCTCGACGACACGGCTTCGGCAGTATAGGTGGTAGTGGGCAGTTTGAACGGCCAAACGCTCACGGCCGGATCTAATTGTCGGGTAGTCAGACGCGGTTGCCCGCATCCCCTGGACATGCGAGTTTCCCAGCACACGGCTCAAGCCTCTGCTAAGGCCCCATTGGGCACCCGGTTTGCCGCTGCGTAAAGACCCTGCGAAGAGCCAATTCTTGCGTCCAAGAGCCCATGGTCGGATCTGGTTCTCGGCTCAACTGGATATGACGCAGGGCCTGCTCGGCGAGCAGGCCCTTGTTGGTGGCGTGCAGTTCGAAGAACTTGCATTGCGCATGGGCCATGCAGCCGATCTCGGTTACGCCGAGTTCGAAGCTGGCCTTGTTTGTAACCGCCAAAAATCATCACACACCAGCTTGCCGTTTCAGTCTTGCAGGAAGTTGCGAGCGTGCTCAACGGCTCTGCTGGGGCTGAAGTCGTAAACGACAGCCGCTGTTTCGCAGAATTGGCTGGTGGCTTAGGCCCACACATAAGAACGATGGGTTTTCTTCGAGCCCGGAGCGAGCATCTGCACCGGTGTTTCATCGGCGTGGATGACCTGGTGCCCGAGCACTACGTCGCGCAGCGCATCGACCAGAGGCTGCGGAACGGGGGCCTGGATCAGCGTTTCGCAGTCATCGCACACCCACTTGCCACGGACATGGCGTTCAACGGTAAACACGCCGGGCGTGTAGTCCAGCTTCTCGCTGACGTCTTCACCGATGCGTTTCAGTGCACAGCCACAGGGGCAGTGAGTATTGTCGGGCTCGTGATGGATCAACGTGCGTGGAAACTCTGTCGGCAACGCAGTGCGCTTAGGTTTTTGCTTTTTTCGGTCGCAGCTGGCACTGCTTGCAAGGCCTGAAGCTCTGCTTCAATCGCCGCGATATCGGTATCGATCAAGTCATCGAGCAAGCTGGCTTGCTCAGGATTCATCTGCTCGCTGTGCTTGGCAAACTTCAAGCGCTTGAGCTGTGCGATCTCGTGGATCAGCTTCTCGATAATCGTTTGGTCGCGGTGTATCTTCTTGCCCATGGTGTCGACTTGCGACAGCAACTGCGCTGCCAAGGCACGCAGTTGGTCGGGGGACATTTGGTCAAGATTGGGCGAAGAAGTCATGTCGGGGATTTTGCCAGAGCAGGCAGTTCGCGGCGATAGATCGATAGGCTAATGGTGGCCTTTAAAGCAATGTGATCGCGCTGCCAGATCCCACGCGATGCCATGGCATGCCCAGCACCAAGGCTTGAAGTTGCTCGGCATCCAATTCCATTTCAGAGCCCTGCCGAATGCCTGGCCAGTGAAACTTGCCTTGGTTCAGCCTCCGAGCCGTCAGCCAAATGCCAAACCCGTCATGCACCAGAACTTTCATGCGAGTGGCGCGGCGGTTGGCGAACAGAAAGGCGCAGTGCGGCTTTGCCGCACCGAACACCGCGATCACCCTGGCTAATGCGGTCTCGGTGCCTGCGCGCATGTCCATCGGCTCGGTGGCGAGCCAGATGGAATCGATGCGTATCATTGGGCGAGTCCTCGAATGAAGCGGGCGCATCCCTCGGGATCTGAGGACGGCCACTTCACCGTGAGCGTTTGCTGGCCAAGCGGTAATTCAATGATCGTCAACGCTTCAGCCTTTCGTTTTGGTTCGACTTTCAAAGGAATGAAAGCTGGCAGCACGACTGCCTGCTGATCGCGGTAAAGCGGTATCCACCGGCGAACGACATTGGCGTTGATACCGTGCCTCATGGCAATAGCCGCCACAGAAACACCGGGCTGCTCGCACTCTTGGACGACTTGGGTTTTGAAGGATTTCGGGTAGGACTTACGTTGGCGCATGGTGATCCTGGCGTGAAGGGTAATTGCGTCCGCTTAAAAAAATACGCGGACACAATCGTCCTTATCGGCCGGGCTCGGAAGGTGTGTTCGCCGGCCCCTTACGGCTATTCGAGACTCTGGTGCTCTTGCACAAGACGTAGGGCGGAGCGGTTACATGGTCGCCAATGAGCTTGCTCTGAGCAATCTTCGTTTTGGCAGCACGGTCATAGTTGACTGTGTTAACCCAGTAATCGAAAGCCGAAAGGCGTGGAGCAATATCGCCGCACGCTCTGGTGCTCCATTAGTGAACATCCAAGTGATCTGCTCTGATAAACATGAACACCAGCGCTGGGTAGAAACCAGAAAAATTGATATTCCTGGGCTGACTCCACCAACCTGGCAATCTGTACTGGTTCACGAATATGAGGCGTGGGAAAGCGCTCCGTTTAATATAGACACAGCCCTGACGTCTCCGGCGCAGGCGGTGGCGATGATCACCGAACGATTTTTATCCAAGGAGTAGCGCCAGCTAAAAGCCCAAGGTCGCAAGGTGTGATTAGCAGACGCTAACCTAGCTTGTGCGTTCCTGAGTTGAATATCTGACGCGATGCTCGCTCAACATCAACGTCGCTATAGCTACCAGTACAGGTACAAAGGCAAGCGCACAGATAACGGTCCAACCGTATCGATTCAATATACCTCCCGATGCAAACGAGCCGAGTACCATGGCGCCAAAGACAATGAAATCATTGAGCGCTTGGACACTGTTTCTTTCGCTTGTTTTATGGCACTGAAGGACGAGCGCAGAGGCGCCGACAAAACCGAAATTCCAGCCAATCCCTAGAAGCACCAAACATAGATAAAAGTGGTAGGACTGCACGCCGGCAAGCCCGACAGCAACAGACGCGCCGGTTAACATCAACCCCATCAACACAACGCGGTTTGCCCCAAAACGGTGGATCAGCTTTCCAGTGAAAAAACTGGGTGCGTACATTGCAATTACGTGCCACTGCAATGCCAGGTTCGATGATTCCAGTGAAAGATCCTCCTGCTTCATTGCTAGTGGGGCCGAAGTCATCAGGAAATTCATCAAGGTGTAAGTTATGACGCCACAGAGCATGGCGTTGATGAGTCGAGGCTGCCGAACAATCACCGCAAGCGGGCGACCTGGAGTACGAACAGCCGCCTCAAGGCGTGGCAAGTCGACACCTAGCAGCACCGCCGCCGAAACCACTGCCATTAATGCGGCTGCAACATAAGTAGCGATAAACAGGTGTGACTCCCATAGGTCCATCGTATAGGTGACCGTCTGTGGACCGAGTACACCCGCCACTAGCCCTGCAGCCATGACGATTGAAAGCGCCCAGGGCTGCCTGTTTTCTGGAACGCATTCTGCGGCGGCGAAACGAAACGTCAGCACCACAGCGGCATAAGCGCCACCAAACAGCATCGCAGCACAGAAAATGAAGAAGGAAGACAAATAAATGCCAATCGCAGCCAGCACTCCCATCAGGATGCCGCACAACGCTCCCAGCATAAATACGAGACTGCGCCCATAGCGCTGCGCAATGGCGCCGGCAGGTAGCGTGCAGCTCGCCATGCCCACGACAAAAATGGAGATAGGCAGCGTCGCCAATGCTTTATCCGGTGCAAGCATGTCTCCCACGATAGCGCCGGTTGCATAGACGATGACTGAGTTACCACCCGCCAATGCCTGGGCGGTTGCCAGTCGAAAAATGTTGCTGTTCCCAGATGTGGTTGACACGACTTCTCTCCCTTGAATGAATCGTCCCTTAATGCAGCTGTAGCGTGCCGATTATCAATGAAAACTAATAGCCGCGCTGCTCCTTTCGATATCCCGGCGCCGGTACCGGCTCATCGACAAGGGCCTCCCGACAGCGGGCCTGCTAGCCCACGTCATGGTGGCCAAGTTCGCCGAACATCTGCCGCTGTATCACTAAGAGAAAGTCTTAGGTCGCAGCGGACTGCCCATCGACTGCTCAAGGTCGCGCGCACGCTGGCGGACCTTGAACAAGCCGACGGGATCAGACGCGAACATTTGGCCGAGGGGCTGCAATATCGGCCGACAATGCTCTAGCCGGTGTCACCCTTTGGTCAGATCAACCAACGGCGTCTGCCGCACCTCAGTCTCCCGCCCACCCTGAATCTCGCTGACCTGCTTCAAGGCCTTATCCACTGCCGCCTTATCCGCCAACAAGCTGTAGCTGATGCGGAACTGCTTGTGTTCCTTCGGCCCAATTGTTGGTACCAGGTTCAGTGGCCGCTGATAACGGCGGTTATAGGAAAAACTTGTCCCTGGCTCCAGCCCCGTGACATAGCCCTGGCCTTGGGTGTCGGTGTTTTTCCACAGGGAAAACACGGGGAGTGTCTGAGTATTGAAGCCGACCGAAACGCCCAGGCTGCCGGCCTTGTTATGCAACACGGTCAACGTATCGCCCTTGGCATCGGCATACGGCACCACGTTGTAAACCGTTTCGTCGTAGTCCTTGGTCGGTGCGCGGTAGGTTTGCCAATCGGGCAAATCGCCCTTGGCCTTGTCGTTGAACGGCGACACCTGTTTCACCGGCGCGGCGAAACGAGCGCCCTGCTCCAGGAACGGGGTGCTGAAGTTACTGTGATACAGCGCCTGGTATTCCTTCGGATAGTCGCCGTTGTTGGCCAGGGTGTCGTTGAGGGCGAACACTACGCTGCCGGGTTCGGTGACCAGTTCGGTCTCGACGGAGAAGTCGACCTTCTTGAATGCCTGCTCTTTCAGTTCGCCGCGCAGGGTGATGGCGTACGGTGGTTTTTCATCGATGTGCAGGGTGACTTTGTTCGCAGGGATATTGGCGGCCCGACCGTGCAGGGTCAGCAGTTCGCCGTTGTCGACGCCAGGGTGGCCGACCCATTCGTATCCGCAGCGGGTGACCAGCTCATTGAAACCTTCCAACCAGCCCAGACCACCGCGGCCATTGAGTTCGATGAAGGACGGATTGACCACTTCCTTGACCGGCGAATCCCAGCCCATGCGCACATTGCCGACCGAGGCCTGCAAGACGTTCATTCCGCGAGTCGGCACTACCGAGAGTTTCATCGTGCCGTTATCGATGTCGACGATGCTGACGCCCTCCTGCCGACCGCCGTGCAAGGTGCGCAGGGTAACGCTGAAGGGTTTGTCGGTTTTTATGCCGAGTTGCTGGCTGGTGATCTGCCAGTTCTGGGCGGCTTTGTCGGTGTCGAGCAGAACGTAGTCCCAGGCCATGGCGTGGGAGGCAGCGGACAGTGCGCTGAGGGCAACAAAGAGTTTGAGCGGGGTCATGGCAGCAGCCTTTCTTGGAGTTGTGCCGTTTTTATAAACTTGATGAAACGTTTCAGCAAGCTTAAAAATCCACACCGCGATGGTAATTTCGACAACGACTCAGCGAAACCGATCAACCTCATGCCGCAAATCCGCCGCAAGCTTCTCCAGCTCTTTGGCAGTTACCGCCACCGGCTCATCCAGCGCATTATCCAAGGTGAACATCGAGGCCAAGGCACCTTACTTTCCGAGAGACTCGACAACTACGTCAGCGATACCACGTTCTCATCGTTTAATCCCCGCGCCAGATGGCACCTTTTAAACACCTCCATATTGATACACCGTCGCACTCCAATACTGGCTGCCGTTACGTTTTTGGCGAATCCACCCATCGGCCACCAGTTGTTTGGCGATCATTCGATTCATAAAACCATGACCGAGCAGCAGAACCGGTCCTTCGCTGGCAAGGGACTGAAGTCGTCGAGCTGCCGTGCTGGCGCGTATCCTCGCAGTGCCGGCGGATTCGACTCTGCGTGAGTAGCCGCACAACCATAAGACTCGAAGGATAAATGCCCAGGTAAACGGTGATAGCCGTGGCAGTTTCCAGTGACCATAAGGCAGTTGCGCTTCACAGAAAAGCGCGTCGACGAGGGCGGGCTTCAGGCCAAGAGCCTGGACGGAGGTCAGCGCACGAGGCGCGCTGCTCGAGACAATCACCTTGGCGGTTGCGGCGAGCTGCATGCTGGCTTCCGGGACGGGGTGGTTGGTAATTTCGGACCGGTTGTATTGCTCGATCCAGTCTTCCATATCGAGCGCTGACATTTTTTCGGTTGCGACCAGTTTTGGCTGGCCGTGACGCATCAGGATTATTTCCCTACTCACTGTATGTTTACGTCCTTGTTCAGGTGTGCGGTCAATGTGGAAGGAGTGCGGTTCCGGGAACTTGAGGTTTGACTCTTAAACCAATCGTGATCGCGGTACCACGCCACCGTGTCGGTGATTGTCTGCTCTATTGCTCGGAAACTTAGGCCAAGCTCTTGTTCACTCTTGCTGTGGTTGAAATAGGTGCGGTCCTTCTCTCGTACCAACAGGCGCAACGTGGCCATGCTCAGCAGAATGGGCTTGCTGGTAATACGCGCATACATCTCCTGCACAGCCGCCAACGTGTATAGAAAGGGGAGCGGTAGTTGTCGAACGGGTGTCTTGACGCCCGCTATACGTCCAAGCATAGGCACCAGCTCACGCATTGTCATATGCCGGCCCGCCGCGAGATAGCGCTCACCTTGCCGCCCATGTTTGGCCGCGGCAATCTGCGCTAATGCCACATCGCGGGCATCAACAACGGAGAAGCTACCGGGGATCAGTCCGGGTAATTTGCCGTGCACGACATCGTTAACCAACTGTCCCGAGGAGGTCGGGCCAATGTCGGCAGGGCCCCACATCCAGCCAGGCAGGACCATGCAGGCATGCATCTCGGGATGGAGCTCCAGGAACGACAAGACGACACGGTCGGCGAGGATCTTGCTTCGGTAGTAGTCATCCGCATCGGCGTCGGCCCGCAGACATGTCTCATCGATGGACATTCCAGGTGCGCCGTCGAGCACGGCAATGGAAGACGTATGGATGAACCGTCGTATACCGGCGCGGTAGGCCTGGTGAATCAGGTCCCGCGTACCGGCGACATTGATCTTTTCGAGTTCCTTCCAGTGGCTGCCGCCCTTGTAGTTGTCGCGAAAGAACGCCGCGGTGTGAAACACCGTATCGCAACCTTGCAGCGATGCTGCGAATGCGTCGACATCGGCCATGTCCCCAACGACCAGCTCCACTCCCGGCAGATTGTTGAACTGCTGTTCACCTTTGGCTCTTGAGCGGACCAGGCCTTTGACCGTATAGCCACGAGCGACCAACTCACGCACTAGATTGTTGCCCAGCAAGCCGGTTGCTCCAGTAACAAATGCACTGCGCATGGCTCAACCCTCACTCTGTTCGGCTAACGGCATCAACACCGCACTGTCGAAGAAGGCCTCTTCACGGATGGCCAGGCCGTTTCTGAAGGTGAAGTGTGCGGCGTAGTGCACGGTAATATGACGTCCATGGGGTGGAATCACCCGGCCTGGCAGCACCAAGGGTGCGGCGAAGGTGCCGGTCAGTAAGGCAGTCAGCGCCAAACGATCGTCAGCGACCATGAATGGGGTGAAGGTCACTTGGGCATCAGGGAGCGCTTCGAACAGCGCAGTCTCTCGTTTGCGCATGGATTCGCGACCGGTTTGAATCCCCATACCATCGAGGTAGATGAAGTCTTCGCAAACCAACGCAAGCATCGCCTCCACATCACGGCGATTGAAGGCTCTTGAGGCGCGGTCCGCATAGCCGTTGGGGCCAGTAGTCATACAATCCATTCCATTGGTTTCGAGGGCCTGTAGATATACCTTTGAGACCTCTCCCGAAAAACAGCGACTACTGCATAATGGATTTGCACATATGCAGACCAGGGAGGACAGGACGCATGGCGTTACAAGCAAATTGGGACGATCTTCGTCTGCTGTTGGCGGTCTCGCGGCGTGGCAGCTTCCTTCAAGCTGGCCAGTTGCTGGGTATCGCGGCGTCTACCGTGTCCCGCCGCCTGACCCAACTTGAGGTCGCACTGGGCGAGCCACTCGTCGAGCGGGGCGTTGAAGGATGCTGGTTGACCTCGCGGGGCCAATCCCTCGTGGAAGTTGCCCAGGCAGCGGAAGCGGGCTTGAGGCGTCAAACCGCTGCTGGCATATCCGAGCTACACACAGAGCTATCTGGCAGTGTCCTGGTCAGTGCCGGTGAGGGGTTTTCGTCTTGTGTGTTGGAGGCTGCGAGTCGCTTCACTTCTCTGCACCCGCGTTGCTCGGTGGAGCTGATGGTAACAGCCGACTTTCACAAGATCGTCCGCGGCGTGGCAGACATTGCTGTACGTACAGCTCATCTGGGTGAGCCGTCGCTGATTTATCGACCAGTAGGCCGGCTCGCCTACGGTGTCTTCGCTGATGCAGGTTATCTGAAGCGGTTTCCAGGGGTGACTCCGGCCACTGCGGTCAATATTGCCTTGCTGCCCCCGCTGGACATGTTGCCGCAAATGCGCGCGGCAAAAACCGGTGGTCTGGACCGCGCGCAGATCAGTGTGAACTCGTTCGCGGTTCAGCTCGAATCGGTCAGGCGAGGAATGGGTGTGGCAGTACTGCCCCGTATTCTGGCAAAGGACTTGATCGAGTTGTTCCCGGATCTCCAACTTCCAGATATGGAATTCTATCTGGTGACCCGGCCTCAGGCGTTGAAACAGGCTCACATCAAATGTTTTTTTGCCATCCTGGAGCAGGTGCTGCTCGAAGCCCTTCCCATAGCAAATGCGGAAGGTTACCTCTTGGGGGGCGACCCGAAATGAGTGCATGGGGGCGCTAGCCAAAATAATTGATAGATCTTGCTCCCGTTCATATCAATGTCAACGCAATCGCGCCCGGCTTTTTTCACACGAAAATGACGGCTTACGCGGTTGAGCAAGATGAAGGCTCAATCCTGGCCACGGTCCCGAGGGGGCGTCTTGGCAATCAGGACGATATTGCTGGCGCTGCCATCTTCCTGGCATCCAGAGCCTCTTCTTGGATTACCGGACATACGCTGGCGCTGGACGGTGGTCTGGTCGCAGCAGCCGGTTGATCAAATTAATTTTAGGAATACCCATGAGTAACTATTCTGTGGCAAGCCGCGATAGAAGGTCCCTCCGCTGGCAGCGGAGGGCATATGGATAACGCCGTCAACTGTGGCTCGCGGAAACCCAAATGGGCATTCAAGGCAATGCCAGCTGGGTGATGAATTTCGATGGCGCAACGGCTTCCTATTGATAGCGCCAATGAGGGGCACGCTGCATGTTTACTTTCATGAACTCGGCCCGTCTTGGCGTTGCCTTTGCGGGCTGAGTCATTGCGAACGAGCCTCTCAGAGCGCGCTGCCCAACCCACCGTTTTGTTGGTTGCTCGCGGATTTTGCGGATAGCCGCTCCCACAGAAAAACAATGTCTCAGGGCTGGCCGTCGCTTGCACTCACCCGTTGTTGCTCCTTGTCCCAAAGCGCAACCAGCCCGCCGAAAGTCCCGACATAGGCCGTGCCGTCCGGTGCCAGTGTGATCGGCGACCAGTTGTTGTCGAAGGCCTGGCCGACCCCGCTCAACGCCTTGAATCGGGTCTGGCCGCTGGCGAAATCCAGCGCCATCAGGTACCAGGCGTTCTCGCCGTCGGCCTGCGGTTCGAAGGTGTAGAAGTACAGTAGGCCGTTACCCACCGAGAGTTTTGGCACCACTGAAGGCGAACGTTCTTTCGATTCCCAGACCCGGTCACAGCCCGACTCGTCGGCGCGGATGTCGATACGGCTGATGCCGCCGTGCACGGCCTGCCAGTCCTTCTGCGCGAAGGCGCTGGTGTAGCCGGCGTTGTTCTCGAGGATGATCGAGCGTCCCCAGCCGATGGCCGAGTTGTCGGTGGCCGAGGCGTTGTTGTCGAACACCGGCAGTTTGCAGATCAGGCGATTGCCCACGTAGTCCTGCTCGCGACGATAAACCAGCAGGTTGATGCGCCCGTCGCTGTTGTCGGTGATGGTGACGTAGCGCTCGCCGAGCAGGGTCGGTGTGGTGCCGCTGCCCTGGTTGATCGCGCCGACCTTGCGCCCGGTGCCACGGTCGTAGACTTCGCGCCAGCCTTGCACGGGTTTGCCATCGGTATCCGCGGTGAAGCGGTACATGGCGTGATCGGACACCAGGTAGACGCCGTCGGCCGCCACCGACATGCCGTTCTGGATTTCTTCGTTGGCCAGTTGAATGCCCTGGACCTTGCCAGTGTCCGGATTCAGGGTGCCGATGCGACCGCGGCGGGTGATCCACCAGATCAAGCCCTGATGATCAGGCATGACCCCGGTAATGGGATCGCACTCACCCTTGGGAAACCACGAAGTCGGGCGCACGCAATCGTGGGGGACTTTGTCGCTCAGGTCCCAGTCATCGACCTTTTCGAATGTCCAGTCACCTGATGGGGCCTGACGATGCACGACGCGCTGGATGTGTTGCTCGGCGTCGGCGATGACCACGCGATTGTGCTCGTCGACATAGAAATAGGCGCCGGAGGTGTCCGCCATGATCTTGTCCGGGTCCAGGGTAATCAGCGCGTGGAAGGTCGACGGTCGCGGCGGCAGCGGGTAGCGGGCCAGCAACTTGAGGGTGCGCGGTTCGAGCAGTTGCAGTTCGAATTGCATCAGGTTGGCACACAGCACCACCAGGCGCCCTTGCTGATCGAAGGTATGAATCGGGCACATGCCGCCGGGCTTGCGACTGCCATCACGGCTGCTCGTTTGCATGTCCCGGCCTAACGGGCCTGGGCCAGGGTGCGTGTCAGAGCTATAGCCGTCGGAATGCATATAACTGCTGCCATTGCTGGCCATGAAGGGGTTGGCGGGCACGGCACCGCTCAACGGTTGCGCCACAGCGGCACTGCCGATCAGTGTCGTTGCATTGCCGGTGCTGGCCAGCGGTTGCGGGTCATAGGGTTCGGAACAGGCACTGAGCAGGCCGAGCAGGGGCAGGGCGAGCAGAAGTGGAGCACGCATCGAAGCCTCGCGATCTTGTTATTGGTGTCGTGCGTAATAAGCAGCAAACAGGCTGTACGGGCATCGGCTGTTTGGACTAACCCTTGCTGAAATGCCTCGCGACGCCGATCAAAGCGGACACTTATTTTGGCCGTTTCGATCTCCTTTTGGCCTGCCTCACGCTGTGAACCGGCCACACTGTCAGCAAGAATCAGACGCGGGTTGCAGAGCCCAACCCAGCGTCAAATCACAACCAGAAGCTTCACTTCCTTGCCCTTGGCTATTTTCAAGGCCGCTGCCGTGTACAGAACATAAAAACCATCGAACTCACGCCACACTTGGGGAAATGATCCATGGACACAATGAAACGCATACTGGGCGCCACCGTTTGCGGACTGTCGCTGCTGGCCAGCGCGGTACACGCCGAACAGCGAGAATTGCGGGTGTACAACTGGGCGGACTACATCCTGCCGTCCGTGCCCAAGGACTTTGCCAAGGACACGGGGATCAAGGTGACCTGGGACACCTTCGACACCAACGAGTCCCTGGAAGCCAAGCTGCTCACCGGCAACTCGGGCTACGACCTGGTGGTGCCCTCGAACCAGTTCATCGAAACCCAGATCAAGGCGGGCGTGTTCCAGAAACTCGACAAGTCCAAGTTGCCGAACTGGTCGCACCAGGACCCGGCGTTGCTCAAGCTGCTGGACAAGAACGACCCGGGTAACCAGTACGGCGTGCCCTACATGTACGGTACCGTGCTGATCGGCTTCAACCCGGCCAAGGTCAAGGCGGCGCTGGGCGAGAATGCGCCAGTGGACAGCTGGGACCTGGTGTTCAAGCCCGAGAACATGGAGAAGCTCAAGGCCTGTGGCGTCGCCATGCTCGACTCGCCTTCGGAGATCTTGCCGCTGGCCTTGCATTACCTGGGGCTGGACCCGAACAGCCAGAACCCGGACGACTACGAAAAAGCCAAGGCGCTGATGCTCAAAGTCCGCCCTTACGTCACCTACTTCAACTCCGCCAAGTACATGACCGACATCGCCAACGGCGATATCTGCGTGGCCATCGGTTACTCCGGCAGCTTCTATCAATTCGGCAATCGCGCCAAGGAAGCGGGCAACGGCGTGGTCGTCGACTGGCGCCTGCCCAAAGAAGGCGCGCCGATCTGGTTCGACACCTTCGCCATCCCGAAAAGCGCGAAGAATGTCGCCGAAGCCCACGAATTCCTCAACAACCTGCTGGACCCGAAAGTCATCGCGCCGATCAGCGACTTCCTTGGATACCCGAATGCCAACAAAGACTCGCTGACGCTGATCAACAAGGACATCACCGGCAACCCGAACCTGACGCCGACCAGTGAAGCGCTGGCGACGCTGTACGTCGTGCAGCCATTGCCGCAAAAGCTTGAGCGGGTACGGACACGGGTCTGGACCAGCATCAAGTCCGATCAGTAAAACCCTATCCCTGTAGGAGCGAGCTCGCGATGGTCGTTAACGATATCGCGTGTTTACTGGCTAAACGCGGCGCTCTTAAGTCCATCGCGAGCAAGCGAGCTCCTACAGGTTGCTATCTAAAGAATTCCCCCGGTGTTTCGCCGAACTGCTGGCGGAAGGCGGCGATAAACGCCGACGTCGAGTCATAGCCACAGGCCAACGCCACGTCGGTCACTCGCTCGCCCTGTTCCAGGGGCGTCAGGGCGCCGAGCAGGCGCAGACGCTGACGCCAGGCGCGAAAGGTCAGCCCGGTGTCGCGCAGGAACAGGCGGCTCAGGGTTTTCTCGGTGACGCCGAATTTGTCGCTCCAGTGGCTGAGCGTGGTCTGCTGCTCCGGGTGCGACTCCAGGCTCTGCGCGATTTGCCGTAATCGGCTGTCCTGGGGCAGGGGCAGCATCAGGTCGATCTGAGGCGCCTCGGCCAACTGATCCAGAATCACCTGGGCCAACCGGCCGTGCGGACCGCCCTGATCGTATTCCACCGGAACTTGGCTAAAGGCACGGATCAACTCACGCAACAGATCGCTGACCCCCAGCACATGACAGCCTGGCGGCGCCCACGTCGAGACGCTGCAATCGATGTACAGGCTGCGCATTTCCGTACGCGGTGAACTGAACACCCGGTGCGGCATGCCCGCCGGAATCCACACCGCACGTTCCGGCGGTGCGACGAAACGCCCGACGCCGGTCTGTATTTCGAGCACGCCCTGGATCGCATAGGAAAGCTGCACCCACGGATGGCTGTGGCGCCGGGTCAGGGCGCGATTGGGCAGCGATTCGGTGCGACCATAGAGCGGTCGTGGCAGGCTGGACAACCCGGGAATACTGCGTCGAACACTCTTGTCATGTCCTTTAGGCGGCATCAGCTGGCTCTTCGGCGTTAGTCGGTAATATTCAGTCACGTTAGAGTCGCTTCCACGTACTGGCAACCCCCGGAAGATCAAACCCATGACTCGCCCCCGACTGTTACCCGACAACTTCACCCTGACCCTGATCGGCGTAGTGACGCTCGCCAGCCTGTTGCCCGCCAGCGGCCAGGTCGCGGTCGGTTTTGGCTGGCTGACCAACATCGCCATCGCGCTGCTGTTTTTCCTGCATGGCGCCAAGCTCTCCCGCGAGTCGATCATTGCCGGTGCCGGGCACTGGCGCCTGCATCTGCTGGTTTTCAGCCTGACCTTCGTGCTGTTCCCGCTGCTCGGTCTGGCGCTCAAGCCTTTGCTGTCGCCGCTGATCGGCAATGACCTGTACATGGGCATGCTTTACCTGTGCGCGTTGCCCGCCACGGTGCAGTCGGCGATTGCCTTTACTTCGCTGGCACGGGGCAACATCCCGGCGGCGATTTGCAGCGCGGCGGCATCCAGCCTGTTCGGGATTTTCCTCACGCCGTTGCTGGTGACCCTGCTGCTCAATGTGCACGGCGAAGGCTCCTCGACCCTCGACGCCATCCTCAAGATCAGCGTGCAGTTGCTGCTGCCGTTCATTGCCGGGCAAATCGCCCGCCGCTGGATTGGCAACTGGGTGGCGCGCAACAAGAGCTGGTTGAAGTTCGTCGATCAGGGTTCGATTTTGCTGGTGGTCTACGGCGCGTTCAGCGAGGCGGTGATCGAAGGCCTCTGGCAGCAGATTCCGCTGCTGGATCTGGTCGGACTGGTGGTGGTCTGCTGCATCGTTCTGGCGCTGGTGTTGGTGGCCGCGACCGTACTGGGCAAGGCGTTCGGCTTCAATCAGGAAGACCGCATCACCATTCTGTTCTGCGGCTCGAAGAAAAGCCTGGCGACCGGCGTGCCGATGGCGCAGGTGCTGTTTGCCGGTAGCACCATTGGCTTGCTGATCTTGCCGCTGATGCTGTTCCACCAGATTCAACTGATGGTCTGTGCGGTGCTGGCGCAGCGTTATGCCAAGCGACCGGAATCGATTCCGGAACTGATGGCTCAGGTCGATCCCTGATGATCCCGGGAAACTGTAGGAGCCGGCTTGCCGGCGATGGACTCAAATGCGCCGCGTTTATCCAGCTCAAACGCGTTATCGTTAACGACCATCGCTGCAAGCCAGCTCCTACATTACCGCTGGTCAGCCGCCAATGGCGGGGTACGCGGCGGGATCATGCGTTTGCTGCCGGTCGACTCGAACGCCGACGCCAGGTGCAGCAGTTTCGAGTCGTCATAGGCGCGCCCGGCAAACGTCAGGCCGACCGGCATGCCGATGTCCGGCATCACGCCCATCGGCACGGTGACCGTTGGTACGCCGAGGTGGCGGATGGCGAGGTTACCGTTGGCGACCCATACGCCGTTGCTCCAGGCGATATCCGCCGATTGCGGATCGACATCGGCATTCGCCGGGCCCACATCGGCGACCGTCGGGAACAGCACCGCGTCGAGGCCCAGGCGATCCATCCAGTCTTCCAGATCGATCTTGCGGGTTTTTTCCAACCCGCGCAGGCCGTCGGGCACTGTGCTGATCTGATCCCACGGGGTGATGCCGCGCTCGGCCATGCGCACGTATTCGTCCATGCCGGCGGCCAGGTCGCCCTCGCGGTTGGGCAGTGTGCCCGGATCGTGAGGGAAGATCTGCGGGCCGTCGACATCGACTAGGCGATTCAGTTTGGGATCGCCGTTCGCTTGCAGGAAATCATCGAACGCCCAGGCGGTCAGGTCCCACAGTTCATGATGTAAAAATTCCTTGGAGACGATGCCGCGATTGAACACCGTCGGCGCGCCAGGACGATCGCCCTCGCAATTGGAAACCAGCGGGAAATCCACGTCGAGCACTTCGGCACCTGCGTCTTCCAGGGCCTTGCGTGCCTGTTCCCAGAGGCCGATCACCGAAGGACGGGTGTTGATGCGCTGGCCGGTCGGGCCACCGATGCCCGGCGCTTCGGATGTGCCGGCTTCAGGGTCGGCGTTGATGTACATGCGCGCAATGCCAAACTTCTTGCCTTTGAGCGCTTCGCTGTTCGCAGCCAGCGCGGCATAGGATTGCGGGCGTACCTCAGACGATTTTGGAATGGGCACCCAGGGCTGCAAGCGCCACAGGTCGCCGCGGGTGTCCGGGTCATCGGCCACGACAACGTCGAGCACTTCGAGCAGGTCGGCCATGGTCCGGGCAAACGGCACGACCACGTCCATGGTCGGGGTCAACGGCCAGTTGCCGCGTACCGAGATCACCCCGCGAGAAGGGGTGTAGGCGCACAAACCGTTGTTCGAGGCCGGGCCGCGACCGCTCGACCAGGTTTCTTCCGCCAGGCCGAAGGCCGAGAAACTGGCCGCGGTCGCCGTGCCGGCGCCGTTCGACGAGCCTGAAGCGAAAGGGGCGGTGAGGTAGTCAGCGTTGTACGGGCTTTCGGCGCGGCCGTAGACGCCGCGCTGCATCCCGCCGTTGGCCATCGGCGGCATGTTGGTCTTGCCCAGGCAGATCGCCCCGGCGGCGCGCAGGCGTTCGATGGTGAACGCATCGCGATAGGCGACCAGGTCCTTGAAGGCCGGGCTGCCGGAAGCGGCGGTGAGCCCCTTGACCAGATAACTGTCCTTGGCGGTGTAAGGGATACCGTCCAGCGGGCCCAGCACCTGGCCCTTGGCGCGACGGGCGTCGCTGGCTTGTGCTTCAGCGAGCGCCTCGGGGTTGCGCACCACGACCGCGTTCAGCGCCGTTGGCGTTTGCGGGCCGTCATAGGCGTCGATCCGCGCGAGATAAGCCTGGACCAGCTCGACCGAGGTGGTCTGGCCGGATTCGAGCGCGGCGCGCAGCTCGGCGATGGAGACTTCGGTAACTTCGATCATGCTGCCACCGCCGCTTGCAGGTGGAGGGTCCCAAACACTTCACTTTTCTCGAAATGGACTTTCATATCGTTATTCTCGTTGCACTGTGTGGCACGACAGGGTCGGGTGTTAAAAATACTGAGCACTATTTAGCATTAAACCGGGATTTTAGGAATCCGTTGTCCAATTTATCTTACAGACGACAGAAAAAAGGATCTTCACTCATTCCCGGGAAACTGTAGGAGCCAGCTTGCTGGCGATGGACTCAAGTGCGCCGCGTTTATCCGGTTCACACGCGTCATCGTTAACGACCATCGCTGGCAAGCCAGCTCCTACAGGGGACCGCGTCCGCGTCGAAATGATGTGAACACCGAACCGTAGGAGCCAGCTTGCTGGCGATGGACTCAAGTGCGCCGCGTTTATCCAGTTCATACGCGTCATCGTTAGCGACCATCGCTGCGATGCGGCGACCCGACAAGCCAGCTCCTACAGGAGACCGCGTCCTGGTGGAAATGATGTGAACACCAAACTGTAGGAGCCAGCTTGCTGGCGATGGACTCAAGTGCGCCGCGTTTATCTAGTTCATACGCGTAATCGTTAACGACCATCGCTGGCAAGCCAGCTCCTACAGGAGACCGCGTCCGCGTCGAAATGATGTGAACACCAAACTGTAGGAGCCAGCTTGCTGGCGATGGACTCAAGTGCGCCGCGTTTATCCAGTTCACACGCGTAATCGTTAGCGACCATCGCTGCGATGCGGCGACCCGACAAGCCAGCTCCTACAGGAGACCGCGTCCGCGTCGAAAATGATGTGAACTCCAAATCTGTGAAAGAACCAGAAAAAAGGCCACCACAACCCGACGTTGTGGTGGCCCGAGGTGACTCATTATAGTGGCCCGCACGCGCAAGCCAAAGGATCAGTGAGCGCCGGCAGCCTTGTTCAGGTCGCTTTCGGCCCATTCGGTGTACACGCAGGCATCCGCGGTGGCCCAGCGTACCTTGACCGGGTCACCGGCGTTGAGCGGCATACCGGCGGCGGAGAGTGCCTTGACCGTCATCGAGGTGCCGCCCGCAGTGACCACGCTGCAGGTCTGGCTTTCGCCGAGAAACAACACTTCCACGACCTTGGCCGAGACTTCGTTCCAGCCGGCGGCCAGCGGTTCGGCAAGGGCTTGTTCATGACTCAGGGCCAGGGCTTTCTCCGGACGCACCATCAACAGCACGTCCTGATCGGTTTGCAGGCCGGCAGTGAGGCGGATCGACAGCGCCTGGCCTTCAAAAGTCGCCACCGCATTGCCCTGGGCCTTGAGCTTGAGGAAGTTCGAGTTACCGAGGAACGATGCGACGAAGGCGTTCGGTGGGTTCTGGTACAAGTCATAGCCGCTGCCCAGGCCGACGATCTTGCCGTGGCTGAAAATCGCGATGCGCTGGGACAGGCGCATGGCTTCTTCCTGATCGTGGGTCACGTAGACGATGGTGATGCCCAGGCGCCGATGCAGCTGACGCAGTTCATCCTGCAAGTCTTCGCGCAGTTTTTTGTCCAGTGCGCCCAAGGGTTCGTCCATCAACAGAATGCGTGGTTCGTAAACCAGCGCCCGGGCGATGGCAACACGCTGTTGCTGGCCACCGGACAGTTGCGAAGGGCGGCGATGGGCAAATTGCTCGAGCTGCACCAGTTTGAGCATCGCATCGACCCGGCGCTCACGTTCGGCGGCGGCGAGTTTGCGGATAGTCAGCGGGAAGGCAATGTTGTCGCGCACGGACAGGTGCGGAAACAGCGAGTAGCGCTGGAACACCATGCCGATGTCGCGTTTGTGCGGCGGCACGTTGACCAGCGACTGGCCGTTGACCAGGATCTCGCCGCTGCTCGGGGTTTCGAAGCCGGCGAGCATCGACAGCGTCGTGCTTTTGCCCGAGCCGCTGGAGCCGAGGAAGGTGAGGAATTCGCCGTCCTTGATGTCCAGCGAGATGTTGTCCACGGCGGCAAAGTCGCCGTAGTGCTTGTTCAGGTTACGCAGGCTGACCAAGGGCTTGTCATTTTGCTGCGCGGAATCTTTGATCACTGCACTCATGTCGTACTCCTGGGCGCTCAGGCGCTGATTTCGTTGCGCCGGCGCAGGGCAGCGGCGATGACCATGACCAACACCGAGAGGCCGATCAGCAGCGTCGAAGCGACGGCGATCACGGGCGTCAGGTCCTGGCGCAGGGTGGTCCACATTTTCACGGGAAGGGTTTGCAGGGTCGGGCTGGCCATCATCACACTCAGCACCACTTCATCCCACGAGACGAGGAAGGCGAAGAGGGCGCCGGCCACCATGCCCGGACGGATCGCCGGGAAAGTCACCTTGAATACCGCTTGCAGGCGCGAGGCGCCGCAGATCACCGCCGCGTCTTCGATCGACTGATCGAACAGCTTCAGCGAGTTGATGATCGAGATGATGGTGAACGGCAGCGCGACGATGACGTGGCTGACCACGAACGCGAACATGGTTCCGGTGTAGCCGAGTTTCAGGAACAGCGCGTACACCGCCACGGCGATGATCACCAGCGGCACGATCATCGGCAGGGTGAACAGGCCGTAGAGCATTTCCCGGCCGGGGAAACGGCCACGCACCAGGGCGAAGGCGGTCGGCAGGCCCAGGGCGACGGCGAAGAACGTAGTCAGCACCGCGACCTTGAGGCTGGCCATCGCCGCGTTCATCCAGTCGGCATTGGAGAAGAACTGGCCGTACCATTTCAGCGTCCAGCCCGGCGGCGGGAACACCAGCCATTGTGACGAGCCGAACGACAGCAGCACGATGAACACGATCGGCAGCAGCAGGAACAGACCGATCAGCCCGGTGGTGGCATACAGGCCGAAGCGCATGCGCCGGCTCATGGCATTGGGGGTCAGGAGCATGACGGCTTACCTCGCGTTGCTGGCGCCAACCGGGGATTCCGGCTGGAGCTTCAGGTAGAAGTAGAACAACACCAGCGTGATCACGATCAGCAACGCGGCACCGGCGCTGGCCAGGCCCCAGTTGAGGAACGACTGCACCTGCTGAATGATGAATTCGGGCAGCATCATGTTCTGCGCACCACCCAGCAGCGCCGGGGTCACGTAGTAACCGAGGGACATCACGAACACCATCAGGCCGCCGGAGAACAGCCCCGGCCGGCACAGCGGCAGGAACACCCGGAAGAAGTTGGTCCAGGGGCTGGCGCCGCAGATGGAACCGGCCTGCAGGATCATCGGGTCGATGGCCTGCATGGTCGCCTGCAATGGCAGCACGATGAACGGGATCATGATGTAGCTCATGCCGATCACCACGCCGGTGAGGTTGTGCACCATCTCCAGCGGTTGATCGATGATGCCCATGGCCATCAACGCCTTGTTGATCACCCCCGAGGCTTGTAGCAACACCAGCCAGGAGTAGGTGCGGGCGAGCAGGCTGGTCCACATCGACAACAGCACGATGTTGAGGATCCAGCGCCCCCAGCCGCGCGGCACCAGGGTGATCGCCCAGGCCAGCGGGAAGCCCAGCAGCAGGCTGAACAATGTCACCAGTCCCGCCACCGAGAAGGTGTTGAGCAGTACCCGGGCATAGGCCGAATTGGCGAACAGTTGCTCGTAGTTGCCCAGCCCCGGCACCGGCTCCAGCACGCCGCGCAGCAGCAGGCCGATCAGCGGCGCGAGAAAGAACAGGCCGAGAAACAGCAGGGCCGGGACCAGGTTACTGGCGCCACGCCAACGCTGTTTCAGCGACGGCGAGGGTTGCTTTGCAACGGTCTGGCCGGGTGCCGAACCGGCAGCGCCAGTGGCGCTCCCGGTGGCCGTTGAGGGACGAGACGCGGTTGCCGTCATTTTCATTTGACCAGCCATTCGTTCCACCGTGTCGCGATGGCCGGACCGTTCTTGGCCCAGTACGCGAAATCAAGAGTGATCTGATCCTTTGCGTAGGCGGTCGGCAGGTTCGGGGCCAGCACCGGGTCCAGGCGCTGCACGCTGTCGACGTTGACCGGGGCGTAGGCGGTCAGGTTGGAGAAGTCGGCCTGGCCTTTGGCACTGCTGGCGTTGGCCAGGAACTTCATCGCCGCGTCCTTGTTTTTCGAACCCTTGGGAATGACCAGGATGTCGGCCATGACCAGATTCTGCTTCCAGCTTACGCCCACTGGGGCGCCGTCTTCCTGCAGGGCGTGAATCCTGCCGTTCCAGAACTGGCCCATGCTCGCTTCACCGGAGGCCAGCAGTTGCTGCGACTGCGCGCCGCCGCCCCACCAGACGATGTCTTTCTTGATGGTGTCGAGTTTCTTGAACGCGCGATCCAGGTCCAGTGGGTAGAGCTTGTCGGCAGGCACGCCATCGGCGAGCAAGGCCAGTTCAAGGACGCCAGGGCTTGGCCATTTGTAGAGGGCGCGTTTGCCGGGGTAGGTCTTGGTGTCGAACAGCGCGGACCAGTCCTGAGGTTTGCTGGCGCCGAGCTTGCCTTCGTTGTAGCCGAGGACGAAGGAGAAGAAGAACGAGCCGACGCCGTGATCGCTGACGAAGCGCGGGTCGATCTTGTCGCGATCAATGACTTTGAAATCGAGGGGTTCGAGCAAGCCTTCGGAGGCGGCGCGCAAGGCGAAGTCGGCTTCGACGTCGACCACGTCCCACTGCACGTTGCCGCTTTCGACCATGGCCTTGAGCTTGCCGTAGTCGGTCGGGCCATCCTGCACAACGGTGATGCCGCTGGCCTTGCTGAACGGGTCGGCCCAGGCCTGCTTTTGCGCATCCTGGGTGCTGCCGCCCCAACTCACGAAGTTGACGCTTTCAGCCGCCAGCAATGCCTGGCTGGTCACACTCAGCAGTCCCGCGAAAAGAACCGCGGTCGCACGTTTGTTCAACACCATTTTCACGCCCTCATTGTTGTGTTTATGAGCGGGGCTTTCGAGTGCCCGCCTATCGGGAGCAGTAGGTCCTTCGAGTCAGTGCTGACTGTCCGGTCTATGGAATATCATATTATGGTATTCCAAACTTTGTGCAAGCACTTTGCCTTACCGGCTATCAGCCGAAACAGTCTTTTGTAGGAGCTGGCTTGCCAGCGATGGGCCCAAAAGCACCGCGCGTTGATCCAGGTAGCACGCGTTATCGTTGACGATCATCGCTGGCAAGCCAGTTCCTACAGGTCCTCGGTGGGTCAGTCCGTGAAGGGAATACTCTCCACCACTTCCAGGTCATACCCGGTCAAGCCCGCATATTTCAGCGGCGGGCCGAGGTGGCGCAGTTTGCCGACGCCGAGGTTTTGCAGGATCTGCGCACCGGTACCCACTTCCGAATAAATCCGTGACTGCGAACGGCTGAACTGCCGTGGCGGTTGGGTCAATTGCGGCACGCGTTCGAGCAACGCCTGCGAGGATTCGTGATTGGCCAGCACCACCACCACGCCGTGGCCTTCGGCGGCGATACGCTGCAAGGCGGCCCACAAGGTCCAGTTGCTCGGCCCGCTGTACTCGGCACCGACCAGATCGCGCAGTGGATCGATCACGTGCACGCGCACCAGTGTCGGCTCTTCGCGACGCAGATCGCCCATGACCATGGCCATGTGGACACCGCCTTCGATGCGATCCTCAAAGGTGATCAGACGAAAGGTGCCGTGCACGGTTGGCAGGTCACGTTCACCGATGCGCACGATGGTGTGCTCGGTGCTCAGGCGATAGTGGATCAGGTCGGCGATGGTGCCGATCTTGATCCCGTGCTTGCGCGCGAACACTTCCAGGTCCGGGCGGCGGGCCATGGTGCCGTCGTCGTTCATCACTTCGACAATCACCGAGGCGGGCGTATGGCCGGCCAGGCGTGCCAGGTCGCAGCCGGCTTCGGTGTGGCCGGCGCGGGTCAGCACGCCGCCTTCCCGGGCGCGCAACGGGAAGATATGGCCCGGTTGCACGATGTCGGCGGGGCCGGCGCTGGCGGCGACGGCGGCGGCCACGGTGCAGGCACGATCGGCAGCGGAGATACCGGTGGTGACACCGACGGCCGCCTCGATGGACACGGTAAAGGCGGTGCTGAACACGCTGCCGTTGCTCGGCACCATCTGCTCCAGGCCCAGGCGTTTGCAGTGTTCGTCGGTCAAGGTCAGGCAGATCAGGCCACGGGCTTCGCGGGCCATGAAGCTGATCGCCTCGGGTGTGCAGCAGTCGGCGGCCAGCAACAGGTCACCTTCGTTTTCCCGGTCTTCATCGTCGACCAGCAGGACCATTTTGCCGAGGCGGTAATCTTCGATGATTTCTTCGATGCTGTTGAAGGCCATGATGGACGCTCAGTATGTTGGCTTGAATGAATTATGGTATACCATAATACAAAATCAACCGAGAGGTCACTATGAAGGCGTACTGGATTGCTCATGTGGATATCACCGATCCTGATCAATACAGCCAATACACCCGGCGGGCGCCGCAGGCGTTTGCCCTGTATGGCGGTCGGATTCTGGCGCGGGGTGGGCGCAGTGAGGCGATGGAAGGTCGGTCGACGCCGCAACGCAGTGTGGTGATTGAGTTTGATTCCTATGAGCAGGCGGTGGCTTGCTATCACTCGGCGTTGTATCAGGAGGCGCGTGGGTTTCGTGAGGGGGTGGCTTTGGCGGAGGTCATCATCGTCGAAGGCGTGGCGCCGGCCTAACGAACACCGCACCACCCTGTAGGCGCTGGCTTGCCAGCGAAGGCGGCCTGATAGCCGACCATTCACTTGCAGTCGTGCCAGCCCAATGGTTTGAGCTTGATCCGGGCACCTTTCCAAAGCTGGTAACCACACCACCTTTGGACTGCTTCTATATATGCATCCAACAAAAAAAACCGCGGCCCCCTCCCGAGGCCGCGGTTCTATATGCCGTGCGATTACTGCTGCAACACGGTTGCCTGGTTGGCCGAACCATACTGCTGCACGGTAGCGGTCTGGTTCATGCCGCTCTGGTCGACGCTGGCGATGTTGCCGGTGCCGCCCTGGGTCACGTACGCCACGTTCATGGTGTCGGCCTGTTTGACGGTGATCATGTTGTCGCTGCCGTACGCCTGCTCGGTGTAGGCGCGGTTGCCGCTGCCTTCCTGATTGAACTCGGTGCTGTTGCCCACACCGGAAGAGCTGCCCATGGCCAGGTTGGTTTCACCACGCTGATCGGAGATCAGGATGTTGTCAGTGCCGTTCTGGTCGAAGTACAGCTCGTTATACGAATTGTCCTGGCTGATGGTGGTTTTGTTGCCAGTACCGGTCTGGTTCGTGGTCACGATGTGGCCGGTGCCATTCTGGGTGAAATTGGCGACGTTGTCGTAGCCGTCCTGGTTGATGGTCGCACGCTGGCCGGTACCGAACTGGCCGCCGGATTGCGGGCCTTTCCAATTGCTGGCGTAGACCTTGTTGCCGTCACCTTTGGTGCTGACATTGAGTACCTGGTTCGTGCCGTTCTGGTAGGTGAAGTGCACGTTGCTGTTGCCTTGTTGATACAGGGCCAGGGTCGAGTTGGTGGATTCGTACTGGTCGGCATAGATAGCGTTGAGGTTGCCGACCTGCAAAACCGAAGCCACGTTGTTATCGCCAAAGCTCTGGTCGACTATGGTTTCGTTGGTGTTCCCGTATTGATTGATGGTGGCCTGGCTGGCGACCTGAGTCTCTTGCCAGACTTCGGTGCCGTTGCCGTTGCCGTACTGGTTGATGGTCAGGTTGCCGCCCTGGCCGTTGCGCTGGTCGCCATAGGCATAGTTGCCGTCGCCGTTCTGGTTGATGTCCATCCGGGCACCGTTGTGGAACACCTGTTCGGCGGTGCCGTAGTTCTCGTTACCGTGCTGGGTGACCGTCGCTTTGTTGTCGACGCCCACCTCCGTCTGTTCGACGTTGGCTTCGTTGTTGTCACCGAACTGGAAGGTCTTGGCGGACGTGCCGTCCTGACTGTCCTGATAGATGAGCGAGAAGTTGCCGTTGCCTTCCTGTTGTTGCAAGGCCTCGCTGGTACCCACGCCGATTGACTGGCTGGCATGGGCGGAGTTGTACGTGCCGGACTGCAGCTGATTGATGGTGCTGCCGTTTTCGAACAGCTGCTCGGCGTAACCGGCGTTGTAGCTACCGGACTGCAACTGATTGATGGTGCTGCTCGCGTTGTCCTGAAACGCAGCCGCATCGTTGCCTTCACCCCACTGCTGTTGGCTGGTCGTGCTGGCCGGGGCAAGGTTCTGTTTCACATCGGCGATGTTGGCGGTGCCGTCCTGGAACTGGTCGGACACGCTGTCTTCGGCCATGGCTTGGGCACTGACCATGACAAGGATCGCGGCGGTGAGGGGCGTCAGTTTGAACATGATTGAATCTCCATAGGGTGCAGTGCTTTAGCGATATTGTTTGACCGAAACGCTCATGCCGTTCCCGGACTGGTTCACGGCGCTTTGCAGCCCCGTGCCGGCCTGGTCGATGCTGGCGCTGTTGTAGTTGCCGTTCTGCGTGATCTGGGCGCGGTTGTGGCTGCCTGACTGGGTAATCGAGGCATCGTTACCGGAGCCTTGCTGATTGATCATTGCCATCAAGTCGCTTCCTTGTTGCAGGATGTAAGCCTCCTGATTGCTTCCCGACTGGACGATGGTGCCGAGCAACGACTGACCGTTCTGTTGCAGCATCGCGACGTTGGCCTGGCCGTTCTGGTCGATCAGCGCGTGCTGACCGGCCGGTGGTGGCAATTCACCGAGATCGCCACCGGGGCCGAGGTCTTCGTTTTCCATCAAATCGTCGGCGTGCACGCCTGCACTGCCGCACAGCAGAAACAGGCAGAGCAGGGCGGCAGTCGAAGTTTTCATGGTCCTGTCCTTGGGGTTGAAGCCGGCCCCATCAACCAGCGTGGCTGATGGGGCGCGGGGCTCAGTTGGCGATCACCGGCACTGTCCGCACGGAGCCTTGGGACGAGCTGATCGTGGCGGTCGGGTTCGCCGACGGAACGACCGTGGTGATGTTGTTCACCGTCAACCGCCAGCGACCGTTCAGCGGTACGGTGGTGGTGCCCAGGGTGACCAGCCCGGTTGGGGTGGTGACCTTGATGGTGATGGTGTTGCCGGTGGTCACCGATGAGGTGCCGGCAAAGTCCCAGGTGAAGCGGTTATTGGAGCGGGCGCTCACCGTTGCGGTGGTGACTGCGAACGTTTCCGCAGCAGGCCGTGGCGAGACCTGTACCGTGACCGTCGCCGGAGCTGTCGACACGGCGCCGAAGCTGTCCCGGGCGAAGTAGGTGAAGGTCGTGGTGAAGGCCGTGGTGACCGTGGCCGGTGGGGTGTAGGTGAGTACCGTGCCGTTACTGCTGACGGTGCCGCGACCTGCCGGTGGTTGAGTGAAGCTGTTGACCGCTAGCGGCAGGTTGCCTTCCGGATCGGTGTCGTTGGCCAGCACGCTGATTGGAATCGCCACACCCAGTGTCGTGACGGCATCGGCGACTGCCACCGGAGGCCGGTTAGGCGCCACGGTAATGGTCACGGTTGCTGCTGTCGTCGAGGCCAGGCCTTTGGCGTCCTGGGCCTTGTAGGTGAAGGTCGTGGTCAGCGGCGCAGTGACCACGGCGGGAGGGGTGTAGACCACCGACGTAGTGCCGCTCAATGCCACGGTGCCCTGGCCGGTGGCCGGTTGGGTCAGCGCGGTAATGGTCAGCGGCGTATTGCCGTCCGGGTCCCTGTCGTTGGCCAGCAGGTTGAGGGTGATCGGCACGCCGAAGCTGGTGCCGCCGGTATCGGCGACGGCGATCGGTGCCTGGTTCGCGCCGGTGTCCGGTGCAGTACCGACGACTACGACCGGCTCGGTGTCACTGCCACCGGCGGCGGATTTCACCGTAACCGTTGCAGGTGGTTGGGCCAGGCCCGCCACCGTCAGGCGTTGCAGGGTGCCGGATTTCGTCAGTCGTCCGTAACCTTGGGCGACCATGTCCGGTACCACCACTTCGTCAGTGGAGGTGGCCTCGATCAGCAGGCTGTGGTTGCTCCAGCTGTATTGAGCGGTCTGGACTTTCACCACGTCCGAGAGCTTGCTCGACACCGCGGTCGGGCGGGTGGTACCGGCCGGGTTGGTGGCGGTGACCACCACGACCGGAGGCACGGTGCCGTTGGTCAGCAGATGCTGGGCGAAGAACGTGCCGTTGTTATCGCTGACCATGTTGGTCTGGCAAGGCGATTGTGGCGGGCCAGGCACCAGGGCGATGCTTTCGCGGAAGCACAGGGTCGAGCCATTGCCGGCTTTGGCGAACACTTCGACCCGGGTGCTGTTGCCACCCGTACCGGCGGTGCGCCGGTAGGTGGCACGGCTCATGTCCACTGCGGTTTGCGCGCGGCTGTCGAGCACCTTGCCGGCCACGGTGAAGAGATTGGTCTGGATGGTCCCGGCCGGGCCCTGGATGCGTACGAAGTTGGTGTTGTTGGGGCTGCCGGTCACAGCCTCGGTGAGGTTCGGGTCGCCGATGAAGGTTTCGACGGCGCCGGTGTCCGGATTCACCGCGGTGTAGGGGCCGTTGACGCTGCGCAGGAACGGCCCGAGCGCACCGTTGACTGCACCGCTGAAAACCCCCGGTGCACCGATGCCGACGTCCCTGGTGATGTTGATCGCACGGCGGCCGGGCGCGGTGACGTTGACCGTTTCCACACCATAAGGGTGGGTAATGGTGTAAGTCCCGGCGGTAGGAATATTGATCCGCATGCGAATCCGCGCGAAGCTGATCTGGTCGCCGTCGAGCGGGTTGCCGCCAGCAAAGGCAGCCTCGATCCCGGCGACATAGGCGTCCATGCCATAGCCGGCGGCATTGTTGGGGATGGTGGTCTCGGCAAGGTACCAGAAGGCTTCGTCCGGCCAGTTATCCGGGAACACCATCGGCAGGGTGTCATCGAAAATGCCGGGTGTCGGCAGCAGGGTGCACATGTAGGCCGGTGGCACACTGGCTGGCACCCGTGTGCTGACGGCGCGGGACTGGCACAGCTCCATCGACAGCAGATTTTTGTCCTGATACCAGATCGGGAATTTCCCGGTGGCAAAGGTGTAAGGGCCGGGATCGACGGCGGCGAGTTGCGCGAAAGCACTGCCGGACAGCGATAAAGTCAGTCCCAGGGCGTTGACCGCCAAGCGTGGCCATTTGTTCATGATGCCTCCTGATGAGGATCTGGGCATGTGAGCGTTCATTGCACGATGACCACTTCTTCGGTGTCGCTGCCGCCATTGGCTGACGTCACGCGAACCTGGGCTGGTGGAACCGGCGTGATGCCGGTGGCCAGGCTTTTCACGGCGCCGTCGCCACTCAGGGCGCCGATGGCAAGACCGGTGCCGGTGGTAGCGGTGAGCACCGGTGGCGAGGTTTCATCGCTGGTCGAGGCCGTGATGCTGATTTGCCCGGTGCTCAGGCTGTATTCGGCCCGTGAGATCGTCACCAGGTCGGTCAGCGGCATGGGCAAGACGGTCGGTGTGCTGCTGGGGATGGCCAGGTGGTTGTCGGCGGTCACCTGCAAGGTGGTTGGCAGCGTCGGATTGGTCGGCGACTGCGCATACCAGTGGCCGGTGGTGTCCGCTTCGGAGAGGTTCAGGACCGGGTTGTTGCTGCTCAGGGTCACGCTGGCCGGTGGTGGCGGGGCCATCACGAACACATCCTGCTGGGCCACCGGTGCGCTGGTGCCGGCATGTCGCGAGTAGGTGCTGCGCTCGGCGATCACCGGGGTCGGCCGGACCACCGTCGACAACTTCCCGGAAACGGCGAAGAGGGTGGTGCGCAAGTCCAGGCCATTGGGGCCTTCGATGCGCACGTAGTTGGTGTTGAACGGGCTGCCGGTGACGGCTTCGTTGAGGTTCGGATCGCCGACGAATTTTTCGGCCTGGCCCGTGACCGGGTTGTTCTCGGTGTAGGGGCCGTTGACGCTGCGCAGGAACGGCCCGACGTCGCCCTTGAGCGCGCCGTCATAGGTTTTTGGCGCACCGATGCCGATGTCCCGGGTCATGTTGATCGCCCGCCGGCCGGGGGTGTCGACGTTGAATACTTCGACGCCGTAGGGGTGGGTGATGACATAGGTGCCGGCGACGGGGACGTCGATGCGAATACGGATACGGGCGAAGCTGATCTGGTCGCCCTCCAGGGGATCACCGCCACTGAACGCCGCTTCGAGCGCCGAGACATAGGTCAGGTCGATGCCTCGGGCGGCATCGACGATGGTCGTTTCGCCAGTGGCCCAGAACGCTTCGTCGGGGAAATTGGTCGGGAAGACCAACGGTTGGGTGTCATCGAAAATGCCGGGATTCGGGATCAACGAGCACATGTAAGTCGGGGCACCCGGGGTGCCGGCAACCCTGGAACTGACAGCCTTTGACAAACACAAGTCTAGAGTTCTGCCGTGGGCATCTTGGTACCAGGCGGCAAAATTGCCATTGGCTGGCAGGTAGGGTCCGGGGTCTACGGCAAACAGCGCAGCCTGGGCGATGCCTTGGGCTAGAGCGGTCACGACCAGGGCGGTCGCGGTTTTGCACAGTAAAGGGTGCATGAGTATTCCCTCTATCGAAGTACCTGCCCCTTGGGGATGGGTCAGTTGGCTGGGAGGGTGGCAACTTCCATACCAATCAGCGAAAACGCCCGTGAGAGGCCCGGAATAAAGGCGTTGGCAAAGACGCGGGTGACAGATCGGAAAGTTATGAATCGGGCAGTTGTCCCCAACATTGGGGGTGATGGGGCGCAGGGACGGGTGGGGAATCGCAGCCCCCAGATTCGGGCAAATTGCCATGAGTGGGCTATAAACCTATAGGGGGGAAAACCGGGAACCAGGCCCATGACGACTATTGCCAAAGAACTTGCGACTGAAAGCGAAGTTCGCTTGAAAACGCGCAAGCAGCCGTTCGATCTGCTGCGCTGGTTTTCGCTGGTCAGCATGGCGGTGATCGGCACGGTGGCGGTAGCACTGGGGGCGGTGTCCACGCGGTTCGTGATTACCGAAAGCGTGCAGCGCGATGCGTTGTTGACTTCACAGTTCGTTCAGGCGATCGGCTCGGCCGAGGTGCGCCATGTGTCGATTCCCAATGTGCGGACCATGGGCGAGTTGCTCGACCCACGAAAAGACCAGGAGTTTCCTGACGTCGACCCGCTGGCCCGCGCCAGTGCCCGTGATGAATTCCTCGACCATATCGAGCATTTGCCGGACGTGATCCTGGCCAATATCTATGCCCCCGATCGCATGGTGATCTGGTCGACCAACCCGGCCTTGATGGGCACCACGATTCATGACGATGAAGACCTCGAACGGGCATTCAACTCCAAGACCTCCGTGTCGGCCAGTTACCACAATGTGGACAAAGCCCGCATGGAGCAGAAGTTCGTGGAGCCACCCCAATTCATGTTCCTCGAAAACTACATTCCCCTGTTCGGTGCCGATCGCAGCACCGTCACGGCGATGGTCGAGATCTACAAGGAACCGCAGGACCTGATCAACCGCATGGAGCGCGGCCTGGTGCTGATCTGGCTAGCGACCGCCTTGAGTGGCGGTCTGATTTACCTGGGGCTGTACTGGATCGTGCGGCGTGCGGCGATCCAGCTGGCGACGCAGCAGAAGCAATTGATCACCAACGAAACATTCGTCGCGCTGGGGGAAATGTCCTCGTCGGTCGCCCACAGTCTGCGCAATCCGTTGGCGACCATCCGTTCAAGCGCCGAGCTGGCGATAGAGTTCGACGACGGTCCGGCCCACGGGAACATCAACGACATCATTGGCCAGGTCGATCGCATGTCGAATTGGGTGCGGGAGTTGCTCCAGTCCCTGCGACCGCTCAATGACGAGGCGGAACCGGTGAACCTGGTGGCTGCCCTGCATGACAGCCTGCTGGCTTATGAGCATCAGATCCGCAAGGCCAGGGTCAACGTGGTGTTCGAGCCGGACCAGACGCCCATGGTCCTGAGCCAGCACGTGCAACTGACCCAGATCCTCAACAGCCTGCTGTCCAACGCGGTGGAAGCCATGGACAGCGGCGATACGTTGACCATCCGGATCGAGCCGCGCGATGCCCAGTGGGTCAGCGTGACGGTGAGCGATACCGGCAAAGGCATGAGCGAAGAACAGCGTGCCATGGCCTTCCGGCCATTCTTCACCACCAAGCAGGGCGGGCTGGGGGTCGGGCTGGTGCTGGTCAAGCGGATCATGGAACGTTTTGGCGGTGTAGTGACCCTCGATAGTCGTGAAGGCAAAGGCACCACTGTCCGTCTGTCGTTTAAGCGGGTCCCCTGAAAACGGGGATGAACTATCCCCGTTAGCGGGTGTCACTCCCCAGCCATTCCCGCGCTCATGGCACATTGATGTTGATAAGCCATTGTTTTGTCGAGTGTTAATACTTTTGTATAAAATAGTTACAAAGCTGGCGAGGTCCTTGCACAGCCACCATCACCCCCTTCACGACATCGAGGCGGCTGGTGATGGAAAAAAAAGCGCGACACAACTTCAAACGTTTAGGCCTGTTAACGCCTTTGGGCGTCTTACTGACGATGGCGCTGGGCACAGCGACACTGCGCGCCAGCCCCATCGATGACGAGCGACAGCCAGAACCTTCCGACCCTTCGGCGTATTACGACGAACCCGCGGATGAACCGGCGGCGCTCAATGCCATTTTGAGCATGCCGGAAGCCAACCAGGATTCCTTCGATTTGCCCGACGGGAACAAAGGCTCGCGGGATACCACCCGGGTGGAAAACAAACTTCCGCCTGCGCAGCAGACCAGTTTCAACTACCCCACCAATGGCAAGCCCAGCCCGTTGTTCGGCGCGCAGCCATTTACCCAGCAACTGGTGTTGTTCGAGGAATTCGGGCCGGAAAAACTCGACCCCACCACACCCGCGGCACCGCTGCCGTTTCCACCACCGGCCATTGGCCCTTTGCCGCAACAGGACCCTACCAACGCGGCACGCAGCGCACCACCCACCGCAGCGCTCGATACCTTCTTGCGCCAACCGGGGCTGACGCCGTTTCCAAGCCAGTATTCCAATGCGGTTGACCGCAACCCGTGGCAGGCGCAGATCGAATACTTCCTCAACCGTCATATCGGTTCTTCCGCCGAAGGTCGTCCACCAGGAAAGGGCTGGTCCCATCAGCGCTGGAACGAGTTCTACCCGCAGAACGCCTACAAAACCGTGCAGACCGGCGCACGGGTCAATGGCGGTATCCGTGATGACCGGCAAATGCACCACTACGCCGTGGGCGAGTTCGGCCCCGGCGGCCTGTATCACAACGTCGCCGGTGTACCGGCTACGGACGGCACTTCCAAAGGCGTCGATGCGCGCTTTCATCCCGCGATGCCGGTACAGAACCACAATTCGGTGTGGACCTTCGACGGCACCTTGCCGCCAAAACTGCTGATGGTCAGGTATGGCCAGCCGGTGTTGATGCGTCACTACAACGGCTTGCCCATCGATCCGGCAGCGAACATGGGGTTCGGCTTGCACACCATCAGCACCCACGAACACAACGGTCACGCACCGGCAGAAAGCGACGGCTATGCCAACGCGTTTTTCTTTCCGGGACAGTATTACGACTATCGCTGGCCGATCCAGTTGGCCGGCTATGACAGCATCAACACCGACGCCCAGGACCCACGCGCGGCGTTCCCTTGCGCCCCTGGCGAAACCCTGTGGACCAACGATGGCAGTCCCGGCCTGAAAACCTGCGACCACGGCACCATCAAGATCCGTGGCGACTGGCGTGAAACCATGAGTACCCACTGGTTCCACGACCACATGCTCGATTTCACCGCGCAGAACGTCTACAAGGGCAACGCGGCGATGATGAACTACTACAGTGCCCTGGACCGTGGCAACGAGTCGGTGAACGACGGCGTCAACCTGCGTTTCCCCAGCGGCAGCGCCTTGCCTTGGGGTAACCGCGACTACGACGTCAACCTGGTGGTGGCCGACAAGGCCTGGGATCAGAGTGGCCAGCTGTGGTTCAACCCGTTCAACACCGACGGCTTCATCGGTGACCAGGTGCTGGTCAACTGGCAGTGGAAACCGAACCTGGACGTGCGTGCCCGCAGCTACCGGTTCCGCATCCTCAACGGATCGGTGTCGCGTTACTACAAGTTTGCGCTTGTGCGTGAAATCAAGGGCACCAGCGGCGAGTTCCAGGGCCCCAAAGGCTCCGGAGTCTCCTATGCCCGGGTGCCGTTCCACCTGATCGCCAACGACGGTAATATCATGGAACACAGCGTGCCCTTCGACGGCACCATGGACCTGGACGCCGATGGCGACAAACAGAACCACAACGCCATCCTGCCCACCCAGGGCATTGCCGAGCGGTTCGACATCATCGTCAACTTCGCGAAAAACGGCATCAAGCCAGGAGACAAGGTCTTCTTGGTCAACCTGCTGGTGCATGACGATGGCAAAGGCCCGAAAGAGCCGGTAGCGCTGGCAGACGTGCTCTCGGAAAAATACCTGGCGGTGATCAAGCAATCCAGCAAGGGACCGCAGTGGGACAAGGGTGACCCGGCAGTGGGCAAGATCCTGCAGCTCAACGTCAAGGCCTACACCGGCCAGGACCTGGCCATGGACCCTGCGCTGTACGAGCCGGCCAAACCGGGCAAGGCTGAAGGCCTGGTGATGATCCCGTTGAAGATCCATCGCGAAAACGCTGCCGACAAGGCGCTGCTGGCCAAGGCTCGCCATCGCACCTTCACCTTTGGTCGCTCCGATGGCACCGATGAGGCGCCCTGGACGGTCAAGACCGATGATGGCTTCGGCTATCACATGGACCCGCGTCGCCTGAACACGGCCACCCAGTTGGCCAGCGGCCCGACCGATGCCGGCGTCAAGGGCTTCGGGACCCTGGAGGTATGGAATATCAAGTCCGGCGGCGGTGGCTGGAGCCATCCGGTGCATGTGCACTTCGAGGAAGGGATCATTCTCAGTCGCGGCGGCAAGGCACCACCGGAATGGGAAAAATGGGCGCGCAAGGACGTGTACCGCATCGGTACGGAAAAGGATGGCCTGGACAGCGTAGAGATGGCGATCAACTTCCGTGAATTCGCCGGGACCTACATGGAGCACTGTCACAACACCCAGCACGAGGACAACTCGATGCTGCTGCGCTGGGACATTGAACATCCGGGGCAGTTCCAGTTGATGCCGACGCCACTGCCAAGCTGGGATGGTGTGCGCTATGTGAACTCTGCCGCGCTGCCAACCTTCCGTACCGGTGATGGTTTCGGTCCGAAAGTGACTGTCAAGAAATGAACTGGGAGGGTGTCGACATGAACACGAAGCTGCATTCACCACGCTCACGAGCTTTGGGCATGCACCTGGTGCTGATGGTGGTGACCGGTTTGCTGGCCAGCCAGCTGCTGGTTGCCAGTCAGCCATTGTCGACGCCCGCGCCTGCTGAGCAATCCACTTCCGAAACCGCTGTCGTTGAAGACGCCACTCCATGGGGTGGCGACTATTTCCCCAACACCCTGCTGACCGACCAGGACGGTCACCAGATGCGTTTCTTCGATGACATGATCAAAGGCAAGGTGGTGGTGATCAACTTCATCTTCACCTCGTGCAGCGACTCCTGCCCCCTGGAAACCGCGCGCCTGCGCCAGGTGCAGAAACTGCTGGGAGATCGGGTCGGCAAGGACATTTTCTTTTACTCCATCAGCATCGACCCCTTGAGCGATACCCCCGAAGTGCTCAAGGCCTATGCGCAACGCTTCCAGGTCGGGCCCGGGTGGAAATTCCTCACCGGGGAGTTCGCCGACGTCACCGAACTGCGCAAGAAACTGGGGCTGTTCATCGAAGGCGTCGATAACGGACGCAACAAGGACCACAACCTGAGCCTGATCGTCGGCAACCAGGAAACGGGCCGCTGGATGAAAGCCTCGCCGTTCGAAAACCCTTGGATTCTGGCCGACCAGTTGGCCAATACCTTACAGAACTGGAAGCAACCCAGTGTGGAAGAAAGCTACGTCAACGCACCGGAAATCCGCCCGCCAAGCAATGGCGAAGAGCTGTTCCGCACCCGCTGTGCGTCTTGCCACAGCCTCGGCCCGCTGGACGGACAGGGCATCGGCCTGCGCAGCATCGGCCCGGACCTGATCGGCGTGACCCGTCAGCGCGATCCGGAGTGGCTCAACCGCTGGATCCGCGAACCGGATCGCATGCTCGCGGAAAAGGACCCGATTGCGATGGAGCTGTTCGAACGCTACAACCGGATTTCGATGCCCAACCTTCGGCTGGACCAGAAGTCCGCCCAGTCCATCATCGAATTCCTGCAAGAAGAAACCGATCGCCAACATCCACCGGTGGCGCCGTTGGTCAGCGGTAACGAAGAGCCCGAGCATCATCACGCAGTCGAACAGCCGGACATACCCCCGGTGCAATAGTGTCGAAATAGTTACGTGGGCCAGTCAATTGCTATCAATGTTACCTACACTGACTTGATACACGGCTGGACAGGCTCGATTTCAAGGACTAAGGAAACAGCCATGCAGATACTAGAACAAGAAAAAGTACCTGCGCCGCAGGCTCCGGCAGCACCGCGCAAGGGTTGGCGGCCGCAGTTCAACTTACTGCGCTGGTTCTCTCTGGCAAGTTTTTTCATCATTGCCGCGGTGGCGCTGGGGCTGGGTTACATCTCAACGCGCTTTGTGGTCGATGAAAGCATCGAGCGCGATTCGATGCTGACCGCACAGTTCATCCAGGCCATCGGCGAGGCCGAAATTCGCCATGCCGGGATTACACCGAGCAGAACCATGGGCGAAATGCTCGACCCGCGCCTGGACCACGCCTATGCCGATGTCAGCCCCCAATCCCGGGCCGCCGCGCGCGCGGAGTTTCTCGACCATGTGGAGCATCTGCCGGACATCCTGCTGGCGACGGTATACGCCCAGGACCGCACCGTGGTCTGGTCGACCAACGCCGAGTTGATCGGCGCGCGCATCGAAAACGACGATGAGCTGGACGAATCCTTCGATATGCAGTCGCCGGTGTCCACCAGCTACCACGAGATCGATGAGCAGCGTCCCGAGCAGCGTCTGCTGCACGAACCGGAATACCTGTTCGTCGAGAACTACATTCCGATGTTCAACGCCGACAAAAGCAAAGTGATTGCCATGGTGGAGATCTACAAGGAACCGGTGGACCTGGTGGGGCGCATCCAGCGTGGCTTCAAGGCGATCTGGCTGGCGACCCTGATTGGAGGGGCGGCGATCTACCTGGGGCTGTTCTGGATTGTGCGGCGTGCGGCGATACTGTTGCAGAGCCAGCAAAAACAGCTGATCGCCAACGAAACCTTTGTCGCCCTGGGGGAAATGTCCTCGGCGGTGGCCCACAGCTTGCGCAATCCGCTGGCGAACATCCGTTCCAGCGCCGAACTGGCCCAGGACATCGCCAGCCAGCCCGCGCAGAAAAACATAGGCGACATCATCAATCAGGTCGATCGCATGTCGCGTTGGGTCCGTGAGTTGCTGGTGTCGTTGCGGCCGATGAATGACGACTTTGAAACGGTCGACCTGGTGCTGTCCCTCGAAGACACCTTGAGTGCCTTTGAGCCCTTGATCAAGCGTTCGAACGTCGAAGTGCGTTTCCCTTCTGTCAGCGCGCCACCGGTCGTCAGCCACCAGGTGCTACTCACACAAATACTCAATAGCCTGTTTGCTAATGCACTGGAAGCCATGCCCAAGGGCGGCGTGCTGACGATCGAGGTCGATTCCTCGGTGCCCGGCTACCTGAGCATGATCCTGACCGATACCGGCAAGGGCATGTCCAAACAACAGCAGCAAATGGTCTTCAAGCCGTTTTTTACCACCAAGCAAGGCGGATTGGGTGTGGGCCTGGCCTTGGTCAAAAGAATAATGGAGCGTTTTGACGGCTCGGTCGAACTGACCAGCCGGGAGCAGGAAGGAACCCGCGTTTGTCTCAATTTCAAAGTGGCAACGGGAGGGGTATATGGAGCACAGCATTCTGCTGGTCGAGGATGACGAAATCCTTGCCGAGAATATTCAGACTTACCTGGAGCGCAAAGACTTCGAGGTGACCGTCTGCCACTCGGCGGAAGATGCACTGGAGCAACTGGGTTCTTTCGCGCCTGACGTGGTACTGACCGACAACTCGTTGCCGGGCATGAGTGGTCACGACCTGATCCAGAAGCTGCGCGTCAGCGCACCGGATCTGAAAGTGATCATGATGACCGGCTACGGCAATGTCGAAGACGCCGTGGTAGCGATGAAAGAGGGCGCCTTTCACTACGTCACCAAACCGGTGGCCCTGCCCGAACTCAAGCTGTTGCTGGACAAGGCCCTGGCCACCGACCGAATGGAGCGCACACTGTCGTTTTATCAGGAGCGCGAGGCCCAGAAGTCGGGGGTGCAGGCACTGATTGGCGAGTCCGCACCGATGGTGTACCTCAAGGGCACCATCAGCCAGTTGCTCGACGCCGAACGGCGGATGGCCAACAGCGATCTGCCGCCGGTGCTGGTGGAAGGCGAGACGGGCACCGGCAAGGAACTGGTGGCCCGGGCCCTGCATTTCGATGGCCCGCGCAGCAAGGGCCCGTTCATTGAATTCAACTGCGCGTCGATCCCTTCCAATCTGGTGGAATCGGAACTGTTCGGCCACGAGAAGGGCGCCTTCACCGACGCCAAGGACCGTCGCATGGGGCTGGTGGAAGCGGCCGATGGCGGCACGCTGTTCCTCGATGAAATCGGTGAAATGGACCTGCTGTTGCAAGCCAAGCTGCTCAAACTGCTGGAAGACCGCACCATTCGCCGGGTCGGTTCGGTGAAGGAGCGCAAGGTCGATCTGCGGGTGATCAGCGCCACCAACTGCAATCTCGAACAAATGGTCCAGCAAGGCAAATTCCGCCGCGACCTGTTTTTCCGCCTGCGTATCATTTCGATCAAGGTGCCGCGCCTGTATGCCCGTGGCGCCGATATTCTGCTGCTGGCCCGGCACTTCCTGGCAAGCCACGGCAAACGCTACGGCAAGCCGAACCTGTATTTCAGCAACCAGGCCGAAGAGTTACTGCTCAGCTACAGCTGGCCGGGCAACGTACGCGAATTGCGCAACATGCTGGAGCAAACCGTGTTGCTGGCGCAAAGCGACACCATCGCCGCCCATCAGTTGAACGTCTGCCTGAGCCTGGTGGATGAGCCACCGATGTTTCATCAAGAGCCGCAACATTTCAGCGAGTCGCGTCCGTCCTACAACAACGGCAACGAATCCATGAACCTGCCGGAAGTGGAGCGCGACATGGTGCGCAAGATGCTCGACAAGACCGACTGGAACGTCACCAAATCGGCACGCCTGCTGGGTCTTAGTCGCGACATGTTGCGCTACCGGATCGAAAAGCTTGGCCTCGCCCGTCCAGACAAACGCCAGTGGTAAGGTTCACTGCAATACCGGACCTTCCCTCAGGCAGGACAGCATGCAACCGGGATTCTCGACTTCCTGGTTCACGTAGACGCCACGCTCCGGATCGTAGGAGCGGATAAACACCCGCACCGTGGCGTCGGCTACGGTTGGCAGGCGCGAGTCGGAGAACACGTGCTCGCTTGAAACCGGAATGAAGTCCCCGGGGGCGGTCGGGATGTACGAACCCGGTGGCACAGTGCTCATTGACTGTGGCACGGGGTGGGCGAAGGGTTGGTCGGCCCCGTAGTAGTTGAATTCACTGTTGTAGTTGGTGGTGGGCATGTCGTCGGCGTGGACGACAGGGGGCGCGCTCAGGCTGACGGCGAGCACAAGCATCAGGTCGGTTTTTTTCATGACAGCACCTGCTAAATCGGTTTAACCACATATCCCCAAGGTCATTAACTATAGCTGCCGCTGTGGGCCGCCGACGGCGTTGGGCGGATTACAACTTCGCAACATCTGTCAGGATCACGTTGATCTAGACTCCGGCCGGTCAAATCGACCACCGAACCCTGGAGCGTGCAATGGAACTGCCGACAAAAGAACAAGCCATCGCCAGTAACCGCGAGGCCTGGAATGACTCCGCTCGTCATCACAAAAACTCCTGCGAATGGCAAGCCTTGCTGGAGGGCGTGGTACACGCGGATTTTTCCTGCCTGGATGACACCCTGACCGCTTTGCTGACCCAGACCGGTGTCGACGGCAAGGAGGTGGTGCAACTGGGCTGCAACAACGGCCGCGAAAGTCTGTCGCTGTTTGCCCTGGGGGCGCGCAGCGTCGTGGGCGTCGACCAGTCCGGCGCGTTTCTCGAGCAGGCACGGGAACTGGCGTCCCGCTCGCCCCATGCGCCGCAATTCATCGAAGCGGACATTCACCACTTGCCTGCGCAACTGCAGGAGCGCTTCGACCTGGCGCTGATCACCATCGGCGTGCTGAACTGGATGCCGGACATCGGCGAATTCTTCCGCCATGTGGCGCGCACGCTGAAGCCGGGTGGCGCGCTGGTGGTGTACGAAACCCACCCGTTCCTGGAAATGTTCGACCCCGAGGCAGCCGATCCCTTTCGCCTGGCCAGTTCATACTTCCGTCGCGAACCCTTCGTGCAGCACGAACCGATCGTCTACGAGGGCAAGATCGAACAACCGGCCGCGCCGTCCTACTGGTTCGGCCACACACTGGGCGACCTCTTCAGCGCCGCCATTGCGGCAGGGCTGCAGATCCGTCACTTCAAGGAATACCCGCACTCCAACCGCGAAGAACTCTATGACGGCTATCAACAGCAAGTGGCGCAGTTGCCGTTGTGTTTTACGTGGGTGGTGGTGAAGGGCTGAGTGATGTGTTGCTCTGACTGACGCCTTCGCGAGCAAGCCCGCTCCTACAGGACGGCCTGTGCGCGGTGGGGCGTAGCCTCGCCAGCGGCGCTATAGGCCACCCGCGGCACACCCGGCAAACGCTGTTGCAGCAACGCACTCAAGGACTCTCCAGGTTCCAGATAGGCATCGCCGAAGTCGGCGCCGAGCTGGTTCGGGTGGGCGACGATTTCCAGCAGTCCGTCAGGTGGTGGCTCGGCGTTGCGCAGATCCACCGGGGTGCACACGTAGTCGGCGGTGGCGCCGGCCAGGTTGCTCAGGCGACGGTTGAGCAGGTCCTTGAACAGGCGCTTGGGCAGACTGAGGTTTTGTTCCAGATTGCGCGCCAGGCGCACTGGCACCCCCTGGCGGGCGGCGAAGCGCGCGACGATCTCGCCGATTGGCCAGATGTTGTGCACGTGTTGATGGGAGTCCAGGTGACTGGGACGCAAGCCGTTGTCCAGGCAGCGCTGCCACTGGGCTTCGAGCTCTTCGAGCACGGCGTGGCGATCCCGGCGCCGGAGCCAGAGGCGGGTGCGGGACAGGTTGAGGTCGAACACGCCGGCACCGTCGCAGAAGGTCGGGCGTTGCACAATGCTCTGGCTCAATGGACGGCCATAGGTCAGGTTGAAGTGCAGGCCGATGCGGCCTTCGAGCAATGGATGCCGGGCCAGGACGCAGGCCGGTTTGAACGCCGGCATGTTGGCCATGGCGGTGGCGGAGCTGATGAGCCCGGCCTGGAAAGCGCCCAGGATCACCGCGTTTTCGCAGGCACTGAGACCAAAATCGTCAGCGTTGACTATCACTTGCCGAGGCATGTTCACCCTCCTGTTGTTTTTCCGTAGGCGCAGGTGTTTTGACAGCAGGTGTCGGGACTGCGGCCGCCGCGCGCCGGGCGCGCCATCGCTGCAATCCGGGTTTGAAGCGATGCCATCCATCGACGTCCGCCCCGTGACAACCGCTGTCAGGATTCTGGACACCCAAACCACTCATCATTTGTAGCTGGAAAATGGGGGGACGCAAAAAACCAGGGCACCCGTGGCGCACGAGGGTGGTGTTCTATTGACCTTGTCGGGTTCGCCAGGCGCCCGGTGCACACCCCAGCCAACGCAGGCATGCGCGGTTTAAGCTTTGCACATCGCTGTAGCCGAGGCGGTCGGAAATCTCTACCAGCTCCAGGTCTGTGCCCTGCAAAAAATCTTCGGCGCGGTAGCGGCGGTATTCGTCGAGCAACTCGGAAAAACTCCAGCCCAATGCCTTCAAGCGTCGGGCTGCGGTGCGCTCGAGCAAATGCTGGGTGGTACAGAATTGCTGCCAGTTGGCTTCGGCGAGGTCGACGATCAAATGGTCGCAGACTTGCTCCAGCAAGGTCGGTTCGCTGTTGCGTCGGGTCTGCTCCAGCAGTTCGACCAACGTCTGTTCAAGCTCATGATTGCCCGGCGTCAACGGGATGACGAACAGCTGTGGATCGAGGCGAATCGAGTGCTGCGCCTGCCCCCATTGCACCGGTGCGCGAAAGGCTTGTGCATGTTCCTGCGGGTTGACCGTGCAAGCACCGGCCAGCCCGACGCCCAGAATCGGATCACGCTCCAGGCCGCTGGCGAGAAACTTGCGCCGCAGCATGCTGCACAGGCTGATGAGGATGTAATCGGTGGTTGCCGCGCTGGTTTTCACGCTGCCGCGGTCGAGCAAACGCAATTCGACGCTGTCGTCGCCGCGCACGATCCGGGCCTGGAAGTGGCCGTTGAAAAATGGAAAGAAGCGCACGAAATACTGGCAGGCGCTGTCCAGTGAGTCGGCCACGTCGAACAGGTACGTCAGGCCATTGGTGGCGGTAGAAACGAAACGCCGGCCGGCCGCCAGGCCGATCAACGGGTCGCCGGTCTGTTCCAGGGCAAACGCCCAGAAGCGCCGTGACATGAACAGCGGAATGCGCATGAATGGCGTGCGCAACTCGAACAGGCTGCGACGAAAAAGGCCTTCGATGCGTTCGCGGTCCACGCCGCGGGCCAGCAACTCTTCGATGGCCGGCAGCAGGGTCGGTGCGTAGAACGCATTGGGTATTGAGGGGGCGTGCAGCGGCTGATCGCTTTTTGTCATGTAGGGCTCACAGCGTGTTCCGGAACACTGGTTAGGCTGCCCGACGTTAAGCGATTTGCCGGAGCAAGACCATGCTTGATTTACGCCAGCTCGATTTGAACCTGTTGCTCGCCTTCGATGCGATTTACCAGCAGCGCAGCGTGACGCGTGCCGCCGAGGTGATGTGCCTGTCGCAACCGGCCATGAGCAATGCGTTGCGTCGCCTGCGCGATTTGTGTGGCGACCCGCTGTTCATCAAGAGTCGCCTGGGCGTGACGCCGACATTGGTCGCCCATCGCCTGGCCGATTACGTACGTGCCGCGCTTGAGTCATTGCGCGACGGCTTGCGCATGATTCCTGCCGCGCGGCAGAACAATCCGCTGCTGCGCATCAGTTGTCTGGATTGCCTGCAACCGGTGCTGCTCGATGCCTTGCTCGAATCACCCCACGCCGATTGGCAGGTGCGTTATTTCCAGCCCCGGCGCCGTGACGCCTTGCAGGACCTGGCCAGCGGCAAGCTGGATATCCTGATCGACCTCGACCAGCCTCTGGCCGGGCTTGCCGGCCTGCACAAACAGGCACTGCCCGCCGACCATTACGTGTTCGCCTATGGCGCCGCGCTCAAGGAACCGCCGCGCACCCTGCAGGCGTATCTGGAGCAGCCGCAGATTCAGGTGTCGAGCCGTCGCGACGGGCTCAGCCCCGTGGACTTGCAGCTTGGCTTGAAAGGCCTGCGCCGCACTGTGGCGATGAGCACCCAGAGCACCCTGGCCGCGAAGCTGATCGCCGACCGCCAGCCGTTCGGCATCAGCTTGCCAAGCCGGGTCGCCAATGTGCTGGGCCTGCAACACGTGCCGCTGCCCCTGGACGAACCGGTGGAATTGAAACTGGCGCTGTACATCGAGTCGCGCTATCGCTTCGAGCGCAGCCGCGAGGAAGCGATGCATTGCCTGCTGCGCGCCCTCGGTGAGCCCCGGGCGTTGCAGGCGCTGGCGCGGCGGGCGTGATTTGAATGTGACACCAAACCTCTGTAGGAGCGAGCTTGCTCGCGATGGTATATCAGTCGACACCGCGGTGAATGACACTCCATCGCGAGCAAGCTCGCTCCTACAGTGGGGGCGGTGGTTGTTCGACTAATTCGACGCCAGCAAGCGCTGGTCAACCGTCAGCACGGCCTCGACCATCGCCAGCGCGGCGGGTGTCAGGGAGTGCCCGGCGCGGCTGACGATACCGTAGTGCAATTGCAGGCCGGGATCGTCCTTGGGCACATCGGCAAATTCCAGCAGGCGGATCAGGCCCTGGTCGACCAGTTCGGCCAAGGCCTCCATGGTGGCGATACCCACCGCGTCGGAGCGCATCACCACGCGGCGGATGGCATCGAATTGCGCGCACTCGACGCTCGGATTGAAGTCCGTTTCACCCTGCACATCGGCGAGGATCTTGCGGATCATCGGCGGTATTCGTGTGCCGACCACCGCGTAGTCGAGCAGGGCGCGCAGGGACAGGTTCTTGCGCTGCATCAGGGGATGATCGACACGGCAAAAGAATCGCCCGCGCCGGGGGCGCAACAGCTGTACCTGATATTGCGGGTCGCCGGTGAAGTACCGCGCGTCGGCCACGAGGAATTCGATCTGCTGTTCACGAAGCCAGACCGCCAGTTGCTCCCAGTCGCCCTGGTGGAAACTGATGCGGATCGCCGGATGGGCCTGGATGAATTCCGCCAGCGCCTCGGGCACTAGCACCTGGGCTGGGTACGGGCCGCAACCGAAGTGCAACTCGCCACCGGTGAGGCCGTTGTATTGGGTCAATTCGTTGTGCAAGGCCTGGCTGCCGGCGAGCAGGCGCCGGGCATGTTGCAGCACCAGTTCGCCCTGGCCGGTCAGGCGGAATTCGCGGCTGCTGCGTTCCACCAGCACGCAGTCGAGGTCGCGCTCCAGGGTCTGGATGCTGCGACTGAAGGCCGGTTGACTGAGATTGATCGCCTCGGCGGCACGGCCGAAGTTGCGGTAGTCGGCCAGGGCGACGAGGTGGCGGAGTTGTCGTAGGTCCATCATGCGTCTCCTGCATTTGGTGGATGATTTTAATGCATTGGATCGATAGCACAGAGGCTGGCATAAGTACACGCCTGTCTTCTCGCCGTAACTTGCCATGACCAGCCAACCCTTCATTTCCAGCGCCTTCACCCGCACCATTCTCAGCCATGCGCGGCAGTCCGGCCTGTGCCAGGAGCAACTGCTGCAACGGGCGGGGATTTGCCTGTCATTGCTCGAAGGGCAGGACCTGCACGTGCCCGCGCACCTGGTCGAACGTTTGTGGCATGAGTGCGAACGTGCGGGCGCGGGGGTGTCGTTTGGCTGCGAACTGGTCAACGGCATGGCGACCACCACGCTGCGAGGGTTGAACATTCTGCTGGACTCCGCCGCGACCCTGCGGGCGAGCCTGGCGTGCTTCACCGAGTTCATGCCACGGGTGACCAACTGTGTGGTGGCGGAACTGGAGGAGGGGGGCGGGCAGGCTCGGTTGCATTTGCGCAGTGTTGGCCAGCAGACGCATTTTTTTGGCCTTGATGCGGCAACCCTGACGTTGGTGCGCAACATTGCCCGACGATTGGGGCGAGCGCCGGCCGAGGTGTTTGTCGCTGTTCACCTGACGCCGCAGCAGGCTGCCGGGCAGTGGTTGCGCAGTGTGGGTGTCGAGGTGCAAAGCGGTGGGCATCCTTGTCTGACCTTGCCTTCGTCCAGTCTTGATGAACCGCTATTGGGGGCCAATGGGTTTTTGCATCAGAGCATGTTGCGGCACTGGCAGACGGCAGCGGTGCAACATGCTCGCAGTGACAGTCTGGAGATGGCGCGGCACTGGTTGACCGCGGGGGATCAGCCGATTGAGCGGATTGCCGAGCGGTTGGGGTATCGGCAGCCGAGTAATTTTATTCGGGCGTTTCGTAAGCAGTTCGGGATTACGCCTAAGCAGTTTCGTCTGGGGTTGTAAGGTGTGTACATATCCGTTTCTGCGGTAACGGCGGCTGGCGGTTTCTCCCTTACGGCGAGTCCCTTTTGGGAACGCGCCAAAAGGAACCAAAAGGTCTCACCGGGTATGACTCACCCACATAGGTCACAAAACAGTTCAAGCACATAGGTAACAGTCTTTAACTGGCACTGGCCTCTTCGCGGCAAGCCCGCTCCCACAGGTGACAGGTCAAAATCCGCTGCTTTCAACGAATAAAGTGAATCTTCCCGCTGTCGTCATTGCCCATGTAGATGCCATAAACCCCAGCCTGCCGTTCCTCGATATAACGCTCAAGAATCTGCCGGATCGCCGGGTAGTAGATGCTCTCCCAAGGGATATCCTCGGGCGCGAAGAATTTGTAGTCGAGGGTTTCCGGGCCGTACTGGCCGGTGATCTCCAGCGCAATGGCGCGGAAGATGATGTACACCTCGCTGATCTTGGGCACGCTGAAAATCGAATAGGGCGAGACGATTTCCGCACGCACGCCGCTTTCTTCCCAGACCTCGCGCAAGGCCGCCTGTTCGGTGGTCTCGCCGCTTTCCATGAAGCCCGCCGGCAGGGTCCAGGTGCCGGGGCGCGGCGGAATCGCGCGCTGGCACAACAGGTACTTGCCGTCCTGCTCGATGATGCAGCCGGCAATGATCTTCGGATTGACGTAGTGGATGTAGCCGCAGCCGCGGCACATCAGGCGCTCGTGCGTATCGCCCGGCGGCAGCTGTGACCTAAGGTCTGCGCTGCCGCACTTGGGGCAAAAGCTCGGGCTGAACATCTCAGCGACCTATGCGCGGTTCTTTCAGCGCGATGGGCAGGGTGATCGCCGGGATGTCGCCGGTTTCTTCCTGTTTGCGCTTGAGGTAGTCCAGGGCCACGGCAGCGGCGGCACGCACGTGGTCGACGCAAGCCTGGTGGGCGGCCAGCGGATCACCGCCCTTGATCGCCTCGACCATGCGTTCCATTTCCTGGTTACTGGCGCCGCGACGGTTTTCCTGGGACACCGAAGTCGCACGCAGGTAACTGATGCGTGCCTGCAACTGGCGCAGCTGGGTGGCCGCGACATGGTTGCCCGAGCCTTCGAGCAACACGTCGTAGAAGCCTTGCACCGAGTCGATGACCTGTTGCAATTCGCCGTCTTTGAGCGCCTTGCGGTTTTCTTCCAGGGCTTTTTCCAGGGCCTTGATGTCCTTGGCCTTGGCGCGCAGGGTAAACAGTTGAACGATCAGCCCTTCGAGTACGCAGCGCAGCTCATAGATGTCCACGGCATCGGCCAGGGTGATGATCGCGACACGCGGGCCCTTGGCGTCGGCGAATTCCACCAGGCCTTCGGATTCCAGGTGACGCAAGGCTTCGCGCACGGAAGTACGGCTGACGCCCAGGCGATCGCACAGATCGCGTTCGACCAGACGGTCTCCCGGCAGAAGCTGGAAGTTCATGATGGCGCTTCGCAGTTTATCCAGCACGATTTCGCGCAGGGTAACGGGGTTGCGATTGACCTTGAAGCTGTCGTCGAGTGGCAGGCGTTTCATGGGGTCCGCTCTGATTGTGGCTGTCCATGCAAAAAGAGCACTTCGATTACGGGAATCTGGGTGCCCGGTCAGATCAAACAGCCAAGGGTTAACTGGAGGCCTCGGCATCGGCTTCGGCGAAGGCTTCACGGGCGAGCCGGAAACTGTCTACGGCAGCGGGGACACCGCAATAAATGCCGACCTGAAGCAATATTTCGCGTATTTGCTCACGACTCAGGCCGTTACGCAAGGCGCCGCGCACATGCAGCTTGAGTTCATGGGGGCGGTTGAGGGCCGAGATCATCGCCAGGTTGATCATGCTGCGTTCCTTGAGCGACAAACCCTCACGGCCCCAGACATGACCCCAGCAATACTCGGTGACCATCTCTTGCAGCGGCCGGGTGAAGTCGTCTGCGTTTTCGATGGAGCGGTTGACGTAGGCTTCGCCCAGCACCTGGGTGCGGATCTTCAGGCCTTTTTCGTATTTTTCGTTGCTCATTTTGATGCTCTCCCGTGGGACACGGATCTCAATGCTGTTCTGTAGGAGCCGGCTTGCCGGCGATAGCGCCCTTGAGCACGCCATCGCCGGCAAGCCGGCTCCTACAGGTTGAATGCGCGGTTCAGAGGCCGCCCATCAAGGTGTATTTGAGTTCCAGGTAATCCTCGATGCCGTACTTCGACCCTTCACGGCCCAGCCCCGAGGACTTGATGCCGCCGAACGGCGCGACTTCGGTGGAAATCAGCCCTTCGTTGATCCCGACCATGCCGTATTCCAGCGCCTCGCTCATGCGCCAGGCGCGGCCCAGGTCGCGGGTGTAGCAGTAGGCGGCCAGGCCGAATTCGGTGTCGTTGGCCATCTCGACGGCCTGGGCCTCGGTGTCGAAGCGGAACACAGCGGCCAGTGGGCCAAAGGTTTCATCCCGGGCGACTTTCATCTGCGTGGTGACGCCGATGAGCACGGTCGGCTGGAAGAAGCCGTTGCCCAATGCATGGCGCTCACCGCCGCACAGCAGTTGTGCGCCGTGTTCCAGCGCGTCTTGCACGTGGTCTTCGACCTTGGCCACGGCACGCTCGTTGATCAGCGGTCCTTGGGTGACGCCATCTTCGAAACCGCTGCCGACCTTGAACTGTGAAACCCGTTCGGCCAGTCGCGAGACAAAGGCGTCGTGGATGCCGGCCTGGACCAGGAAGCGGTTGACGCAGACACAGGTCTGCCCGGCGTTGCGGAATTTGGCGATCAGCGCGCCGTCTACTGCGCGCTCCAGATCGGCGTCGTCGAAAACAATGAACGGCGCGTTGCCGCCCAGTTCCAGCGAGACTTTTTTCAGGGTCGGCGCGCACTGGGCCATCAGCAGTTTGCCGATGGCGGTGGAGCCGGTGAACGACAATTTGCGCACTTGCGGGCTGGCGGTCAGCTCGCCACCGATGGCAATGGCGTCACCGGTGATCACGTTGAATATCCCGGCGGGAATGCCGGCCTGTTCCGCCAGTGCCGCCATGGCCAGTGCCGAGAACGGCGTTTCCGGGGCTGGTTTGACGATGCACGGGCAACCGGCGGCCAACGCCGGGCCGGCCTTGCGGGTGATCATCGCCGCCGGGAAGTTCCACGGCGTGATGGCCGCGACGACGCCAATCGGCTCCTTGCTGACCACGATGCGCGCATCGCCCTTGTGGCTGGGAATGGTGTCGCCGTAGATGCGCTTGGCCTCTTCGGCGAACCACTCGATGAAGCTCGCGGCGTAAAGGATTTCACCCTTGGCTTCAGCCAGTGGCTTGCCTTGTTCGAGGGTGAGGATTTGTGCCAGGGCGTCGGCGTTTTCCAGCATCAACGCATGCCAGCGCTTGAGCGTATTGCTGCGTTCCTTGGCGGTCAGTGCGCGCCAGGCCGGCCAGGCCTTGTTGGCGGCGTCGATGGCCAGGCGCGCGTGTTCGGCGCCGAGGTTCGGCACTCGGCCGATGAGTTCACCGGTGGCCGGGTTGAAGATGTCCTGATAGGCGCCATCCGGCGCGTCCAGCCATTGACCGTTGATGTAGGCTTGCTGGCGGAACAGTAACGAGGCTGCTGGGCTCATGCCGGCTCCTGGAAAAGTTATAGGTGGCTGCTGTGCTACCTGTAGGAGCGAGCTTGCTCGCGATGAACTTCAAGGCGGCGCTTGTTTCCAGGCAGCACGCGTTATCGTTCACGACCATCGCGAGCAAGCTCGCTCCTACAGGAAGCAATGCATCAGGCCAGTGTGGGCAGCGGCCCCAGCTTGCCCTTGTGGTAGATCATCGGTGTGACCGGTTGCGCGGGCAGGATCAGGTTCTTCACCGCGCCGACGATGATCGCGTGATCACCGCCGTCGTATTCGCGCCACAGTTCGCACTCGATGATCGCCGTGGCCTTGGCCAGGATCGGGTTGCCCAGTTCGCTCAGGTGCCACTCGATGCCTTTGGCCTTGTCCTTGCCTTTACCGGCGAAGGCATAGGCTTCGGCGGTCTGCTCGGCGGACAGCAGGTGAATCGCGAACTGCTTGCTGTCGCGCAGCACCGGGTAGGTGTCGGAGCCATAATTGGGGCAGAACAGCACCAGTGCCGGGTCGATCGACAGCGCACTGAAGGCACTGGCGGTGATGCCGACGATGCCGCCTTCCGGGTCCAGGGTGGTGACCACCGTGACCCCGGACGGGAACGAACTCATCACGTCTTTGTAAATGCCGGGTTCGATCATTTTCCAGGACTCCTAGCGCATCACGAAGGGATCAGGCATCGGTGCCTGGGAGAGGTTAATCCACACCGTTTTCAGCTCGGTGTAGGCCAGCACCGAATCGATGCCGCTTTCGCGTCCATAGCCGCTGTTCTTGAAGCCGCCGATCGGCGCCATGGCCGAGACCGCGCGGTAGGTGTTGACCCAGATGATCCCCGAACGCACGTCCCGGGCCAGGCGGTGGGCACGGCCCAGGTCGCGAGTCCAGATGCCGGCGGCGAGGCCGAACTGCGAGTCGTTGGCAATCGCCAGGGCTTCGGCTTCGTCCTTGAAACGGATGACCGAGGCCACCGGACCAAAGACTTCTTCCTGCATGATTTTCATCGAGTTACGGTCGCACTCGAACAGGGTCGGCTCGTAGAACCAGCCATCGCCCACGTTCTCTGGACGCTTGCCACCCAGGCGCAAACGCGCGCCTTCGGCAATAGCGTCGGCCACCAGGCCTTCGACCACGGCCAGTTGCTGCGCGGTGGCCATCGGGCCCATCTCGCTGCTGTCGTCCTGCGGGTTGCCGATGCGGATGCGCTGGGCGCGTTCCACCAGACGGCCGACGAATTCATCATAGATTTCGTCTTGCACCAGCAAGCGCGAACCGGAGACGCAGCTCTGCCCGGAGGCGGCATAGATCCCGGCGATGGCGCCGTTGATCGCGCTGTCGAGGTCGGCGTCGGCGAAGATGATGTTCGGCGATTTGCCCCCCAGTTCCAGCGACAACTTGGCGAAGTTTTCCGCGCTGCTGCGCACCACATGCCGCGCCGTCGCCGCACCGCCGGTGAAGGCGATCTTGCGGATTAACGGATGGCGGGTGAGGGCGGCACCGGTACTCGGGCCGTAACCGGTGACGACGTTGACCACGCCCGGTGGAATCCCGGCTTCCAGCGCCAGGCGCGCCAGTTCGAGGATGGTCGCCGAGGCGTGTTCCGACGGCTTGATCACGATGGTGTTACCCGCGGCAAGCGCCGGGGCCAGTTTGATCGCGGTCAGGTACAGCGGGCTGTTCCACGGAATGATCGCGGCGACCACGCCCATGGCTTCGTGCACGGTGTAGGCAAACAGGTCCGGCTTGTCCAGCGGCAGGGTGCCGCCTTCGAGCTTGTCGGCCAGGCCTGCGGTGTAGTGGAAGAACTCCGGCAGATAGCCGACCTGGCCACGGGTTTCGCGGATCAGCTTACCGTTGTCGCGGCTTTCCAGCTGCGCCAGTTGTTCCTTGTTTTCGGCGATCAGGTCGCCCAGGCGTCGCAGCAGTTTGCCGCGAGCGGTGGCGGTCAAACCGCGCCAGGCCGGGCTGTCGAAAGCCGTCTGCGCAGCCTGCACGGCGCGCTCGACATCGGCTTCGTCGGCATCGGGCAGTTCGGCCCAAGGCTCGGCCAGCGCCGGGTTGAGGCTTTCGAAGGTCTTGCCGGACAGGGCATCGACCCATTCACCGCCGATGCACATCTGGAAGCGTGCGAGTGTCATGCAACGATCCCCTTGATCTGGTTTTGTTTGGCGTGCGCGGCCTGCAGAAACTCCAGCAACAGCTGGTTGACCAGGCGCGGCGATTCTACGGGCATCATATGCCGTTGCTCGGCGAGGACGGCAACGGTCGCGCCGGGAATGCGTTCGGCCAGTTGCTGGGCCATTTCCGGGGTTGAGCCGGGGTCCAGTTCGCCGGTGGCAATCAGCGTCGGCACCCGGATGCTGGCCAGGTCGTCGACGCGGTACATGTCCTGGGTGGCGAACAGTTCATAGGTGGTTAGGTAACCCTGAGGGTCATTGCCGGCCAGGGTCTGGCGAATCGCGGCGATCTGCGCCGGGTTCGCGGCCTGGTATTCACGGCTGAACCAGCGCGACAGCGCCGCTTCGGCATTGGCATCCGGCCCGTGTTCGGCAGCCTGACTGGTGCGGGCGATGACCCCGGCGCGCTGTTCGGCGCTGCGGTTGAATACGCTGTTGAGCACCACCAGGCCTTCCAGGCGTTGCGCGTAGTGCAGGGCAAAGGCCCGCGCTACGAGCCCGCCCATGGAAAAGCCGATCACCGTTGCCTTGGGCAATTGCAGGTGGTCGAGCAGCTCCAGCAACTGGTCGGCATAGCCGAGCAGCGGCGTGCCGCTCTCCGGCCGCGGACTGGCGCCATGGCCGAGCATGTCGTAGGCGATGACGCGATAGTTCGTGGCCAGGCCAACGATCTGGCCGCCCCACATTTCTTTGTTCAGGCCCACGCCGTGGATCAAGACCACGGGCTGGCCTTGGCCGGTCGCCAGGTAACTGGTACCAGCCGGGGTGAGTTCAGCGGTGAGCCGAATCATGGAGCGCTCCTGCAATGCCTTCTTGTTGTCGTTCTGCTGGCCGGTTACTGGGCTTTTTCGGCGGCCAGTTCTTCCAGGTCGATGTAGCGGTTGCCGATGCGCGGGTGCAGGCGGCCGCCGTCGGCGCAACCCAGGACCACGACGATTTCGTCGGCACGCGGTGCGTCTTCGATCTGCATTTCCAGGGTGATGTAGTGCGAACGCAGGCCTTCGTCGTCCTTGTGCATCATCGGGATCTGGATCGAAGTGCCCGGGCCGCCGCGCTTGTTGGTGAAGCTCAGGTAGCTCTTGGCCTTGACCGCTTCGCGGTAGTGGTTGCCGAAGCGCAGGGTGTGGATCACCGCCGAAGCGTGCTCGATTTCGCCATCGGCACCGACCACCGCAGCCTTGCCGTAAGCCTCGATTTTCTCGGCACCGCCAATGATGCCCACCAGCCGCTCAACCATCAGTGCACCGAGGTCGGAGCAATTGGCGCGGATCTGTGGTTTCAGGTCTTCGACGAAACCGTTGCCCAGCCAGGGGTTCTTCATCACCACGGCGAGACCGACCATGGTCACGGGCTTATCGGTGGCTTTGCCGCCTTCAATAAAGGTTTCTTCGACATAGCTGACGATCTTGCGGATTTCGAAACTCATGAGCTGCTCCGTAGAGGTTTGGGTGTCTGTGCGTCTGATGGTATACCATAATACCGGAAGCACAAGTCCCTTGAACGGAGTTTCTGGCTGGATGGCATGCAAAAGTGTGCGTCGCGGGCAGCAGCGGATAAACGGCGGGCACAGGATTGCGCGGGACACAGGCCCGGCAAGCGCAGAGAAAGGCAACATTAAAAAAGGAGGGGCAGCGGTGAAGCGGTGTCAACAGTCCGTGAGGACGCTTTTTTTGCCTGCAACTCAATGATTAACCTGCAGGGAAAGATTGTTACATCGGTTAGACCGTTTATTTCTTTCCGTTATTTATATAGATGCAATCTGCATATCCATAACCGAATAATTCGCGTCATGTTTTTTACCTTGTCTGTGATCGAATCGGATCGTTCGTCACAGCAGAAATAATCGTCCTGCCTGCCTCGTTAAGCCTGTCCCGACATCCATTTTGGCTGTTTGATCGTCAGCTTGTCGCGCTCTGCCGATTCCCTAGAATCCGCCTCCATCAGCTTCGTCCAACTATCCAGTCCTTCAGGGAGCAACACCATGATGAATGCCATGCAGATGCAAATGCCGATGAACGCCAACATGCCAATGATGTCGATGATGGGCATGCCGATGATGATGGCGACCATGGCCTGCGAAATGATGGACGACGGCATGATGTGCAAGATGATGCCGGCCGCTGGGATGGACATGGCCATGTTCAGGAACAGCGCTGAAATGATGCAGTTGATGATGAACTGCGGCATGCCGATGATGATGCACTGCGGCAACATGAGCATGATGTGCATGTCCCCGGCGAGCATGGCCATGCCGATGATGAACATGATGATGTCGATGCCGGTGATGGGCATGCCGATGCCGTCGATGAAGTGCGTGATGGAATGCACGCTCATGGCGGACTGCATGATGTGCAAAATCATGCCGATGGCCGGCATGAACATGGACATGATGAAAAACTGCTGTGCCCTGATGATGAAAATGATGAACGACTGCAGCATGCCGATGATGATGAGCTGCAACGGCATGCCGCTGATGTGCTGCACCTGCTGATCCCTGCACTGTACCTGTAGGAGCGAGCTCGCTCGCGATGGACGTCAACGATGACGCGGGTTTTCTAAAAAAACGCGTCAGCCTTGAGCCCATCGCGAGCGAGCTCGCTCCTACAGTGGGTTTCAGTCCAGACGTTCGGGGTAGGTCACCACCAGATAAGCCACGGCTTCACTGTCGGCGGGGTTGCGATAGCGGTGGGGCTGGTCGGCATAAAACAGGATCGAGTCCCCCGTGGATAGCAGGTAACGTTCATCGTTGACGCTGATTTCCAGGACACCCTGAGCCACCACCAGGTTTTCCTGGACACCTGGGCCATGGCCCTGCGACTGGTCCTCTCCCAACGCGCTCAGGCGCAGTTCGTAAAATTCCGATTGGCGCGCCACGTCAAAGGGGAACAGGGCGCGGCTGACAAAAGCGCCGTTGGCACTGACCAGGCGTTTGCTCTGGCTCGCCGACAACAGGGCCACGCCTTCGAAGGCCCGATGCTCCAGAAACGCAGCCACCGATACCTTCAAGCCTTTGGCGATTTTGCACAGCACCTTGATGGACGGCACACTGCGCCCCGATTCGATTTGCGCCAGCATGGCGCGGCTCACGCCGCACTGTCGGGCCAGGGCATCAAGGGACAGATGGCGCTTGCTGCGCAGACGTAGCAGGTTTTGTGCGACCCGTTCGCAGATCGGGTCCTCTTCCGGGGCATCCGGATTGTTCAGCTCCAGCACAGTTTCGTCCGCGCTCATCAGAAAGCGCGAGGGTTCGTGCGCGTTCACGCCTGACGTGTCTCGGTAGACCGAGACGCCTGAACCCACTGCAATGCCTGTAATCCGGCGTTGCGTGCGTACATCTCCCACATGGCCCGTGCCCGTTGCTGAGCGTGTTTGCGTTTGCGGTAGCTGGCGAAATCGATGAGGTTGTCAGTCGGATTCATGGGGCACTTCACTGTGGTGATGAATGACGGGATGACTGGAGAGTACGCTTCTATTTTTATAACGATAAATACTGAATTTTCATTTGTTAATTCTTTTTTGTTCTTATTGGCGAACGATTTTTCAGGTGCCTATGGAAGATCTGCCGGTTAAAAAATCATGAAAAAACCCGGCTGATCAGGCCGGGTTTTTTGTTGGGCGTTGCGGTGCCGCGGTTTGTTTATGCGACGCGGTTCTGCAGCAGTTTGTCAGAGCCACCTTCGGCCACACGATTCTCGATCAAACGATCGGAACCACCCTCGGCCACACGGCTTTCAATCAGACGATCCGAGCCGCCTTCAGCGACCACAGGTTGAGCAGAGGTAGCGGCGTAAGCGTTAACTGCAAAAACCGAGAAAGCGATGCTGAGGAGGGTCTGGCGTTTCATGATCGTGTGCTCCGGGGTGCTTATGGGTTGGTATGGAGCAGATGTTACGCCGGGGAATTTTTAAGAGAACTTCATTGAGTCAATGGTGACTATCGACGCGGTCAATGGATGAATCGGTGACCCTTGTGGGAGCGAGCCTGCTCGCGAAGGCGGTGTGTCAGTCGCCATCAATGTTGAACGTGCCGGCCTCCTCGCGAGCAGGCTCCCACGGTTTTCAAGGTGTTAGCGGGAGATGAGTCCATGATCGATGGCGTATTTGACCAGCGCCGCCGGCTTGTCGATGTTGAGCTTGCGCCGGATGCTCAAGCGGTGTGTTTCCACTGTGCGCACGCTGATATCCAGTTCCCGGGCCATTTCCTTGTTGTTCAGCCCTTGCGCCATCTTCGACAGCACCTGGCTTTCCCTCGGGGTCAGTTCGTTGTCGGTGTTCCTGTCGGCGATCAGGCGCTGGGCGATTTCGGCGCTGTAGAAGGTGCCGCCGCTGCTGATGGCTTCGATGGCGGCGATGATCTCCCGTGACGGGGCGTTTTTCAGCACGTAGCCGCTGGCGCCGGAGCGCACCGACTCACTGACGTACTCGTAATTGTCGTACATGCTCAGCACCAGCACCTTGAGCGACGGGTACTGGCTGCGCAGCACGCGGGTCAGCTCCAGGCCGTTCATGTCCGGCAGGCTGATGTCCACCAGCAACAGGTCCGGTTGGCAGCGCCCGACCATCTTGATGGCCTCGGCGCCGTTTTCCGCTTCGCCGACCATTTCCAGGGGCGACATCACGGCCAGCAGCGCCTTGATGCCGTCGCGGACCAGGGAGTGATCGTCGACCAGGGCAACGCGGATCGGGGAGGGCAGGTTCATCGCAGTATTCACTCTTGTAGTTTTGCGTCGGCTCAGCGTTTTGCGCCGGGTTTCATTGGCAGCCGTACATCCAGCTCGCTTCTGCCCGGCATCGAGATCAAATCGAAGCGCCCGCCAAAATGTTCGACGCGTTCGCGGATGTTACGCAAGCCAATGCCGGCCTGACGACGTTCGACCTGGGCGACGTTGAAGCCGACACCGTCATCGACCACCGTCAGCCGCACGGATTCGTCGCAGCCGCGCAGGGTAATGGATACGTGCTTCGCCTGGGCGTGGCGTTCGATATTGGTCAGGCCTTCCTGGACGATGCGGAACAGCGATACAGCTGCGCCGTCGACCAGTAGGCAGTCGAATTCATTTTCGTCATAGGTCACGGTCAGCCCGCTGCGCTGCTCGAATTCGGCGGCCAATTGGCCGATGGCCGCCGGCAGGCCGAGGGTGTCGAGCAAGGAAGAGCGCAGGTCGTGGGAGAGGCTGCGCACTTCACCGATGGCATCGCCCAGGCGCTCGGTGGCGTCTCTGAGTGTGTTCAAACCCTTGTCGTCGGCTTGTCCGCGCTCCAGCAGATGGCTGGCCAGTTCGAACTGGAACTTGATCGAGACCAGCACCTGGCTGATGCCGTCGTGCAGTTCGCGGGACACCCGCGATCGTTCCTCTTCCTGCAGGCTGACGATGCGTTGGGTCAGGCGCTGCAGTTTCTTGTCCGCCAGGCGATGTTCGCTGACGTTGAGGGTCATGCCGGTGGCGAACACGAACAGCACCGCGACGAGGGCGACCACGGCAATCGCCATCATGGTCTTGCGGATGCCCATGGCCACTTCGGCGCGGGCCTGCTGGGTGGCGCGTTCGACGTCTTCGAGGTAGATGCCGGTCCCGAGCATCCAGCCCCAGCGATCGAGCATCACCACGTAGGCGAGCTTGTCGGTCACCTGGCCGGAAGAGGGTTTGTTCCAGGCGTAGCGTTGAAAGCCTTCGCCCGATTGCGCGCTTTGCAGCAGCGCTTGAATAACTGGCAGGCCATGGGGGTCTTTCATGTCCCACAGGTATTGGCCTACCAGTTCCGATTGTCGAGCGTGCATCAGGCTGCGGCCTTCGCGGTCGTAAACGAAGAAGTAGCCGTTGATGCCGAAGCTGAGCTTGCGCAGTTCTTCCAGCACTTGTTGCTGGGCACGGGCATCGCCGTGGCCGTCGTCGTACAGGGGGGCGATCAGGCTCTGGGCCATTTCCACGTAGTTTTTCAGCTCCGCGCGTTTGCTCGCCAGAATGCTGTCTTCGATCAATTGCGCTTGTTGATCGCCCAGTTGGCGATTGAGGGAAATCACCAGCGCGCAGATGACGGCAATGGCCAGCACCAGGGGCAGAATCCCGAGGGCGACGATCTTGTGTTTGAGCTGCATGTTGACTCCTGCCCGCGCGAAGGCTGGGGATCATATGCCAAAGATACACAGCCTTGTTGGACGTTATGACCATTGGTGGGCGAGGTCATAGAGTTGAAATGCTGAACCTGTGGGAGCGAGCCTGCTCGCGAAGACGGTGTACCAGTCGACATCCATGTTGATTGACAGAATGCCTTCGCGAGCAGGCTCGCTCCCACAGGAGATAGCGGCATCTACGTAGAACTACGTAGATGCCACGTACGTAGTAACGCGGATTTATTTGTGGACGGCATGCGTGGATATTGGGCCAGCTCCGCATCGCGGACACAATTATAAAAATTACCGCCGCAGTCACTGGCTGTCGGCAGGAGACACGCTATGCCCCGTCTGGCTAAACACCTCGCCTGGTTTGCCGTGGCTGTCCTGGGAGCGATTGCGCTGAGTGTCGTGGCCCTGCGCCGCGGCGAAGCGATCAACGCCCTGTGGATCGTAGTCGCAGCCGTCGCTATCTACCTCGTTGCCTACCGCTACTACAGCCTGTTCATCGCCAACAAAGTGATGCAGCTCGATCCCAATCGGGCCACTCCCGCTGTCCTCAATAACGATGGTCTGGACTACGTACCGACCAACAAACACGTACTCTTCGGTCACCACTTCGCGGCCATCGCTGGCGCGGGTCCGTTGGTCGGCCCGGTGCTCGCGGCGCAAATGGGTTACTTGCCCGGCACGCTGTGGCTGATTGCCGGCGTGGTGCTGGCCGGTGCCGTGCAGGACTTCATGGTCCTGTTCATGTCCACCCGCCGCAACGGCCGGTCCCTGGGCGACATGGTCCGCGAGGAAATGGGCCGCATCCCCGGCACCATCGCGCTGTTCGGCTGCTTCCTGATCATGATCATCATCCTCGCGGTGCTGGCGCTGATCGTGGTCAAAGCCTTGGCCGAAAGCCCGTGGGGCATGTTCACGGTGATGGCGACCGTCCCGATCGCGATGTTCATGGGCGTGTACATGCGCTACATCCGTCCGGGCCGCATCGGTGAAATCTCCGTCATCGGCGTGCTGTTGCTGCTCGGTTCGATCTGGCTCGGCGGGCAGATTGCCGCGGACCCGGTGTGGGCCAAGGCCTTTACCTTTACCGGTCTGCAGATCACCTGGATGCTGATCGGCTACGGTTTTGTCGCGGCAGTATTGCCGGTGTGGCTGATCCTGGCACCCCGTGATTACCTCTCTACATTCCTGAAAATCGGCACCATCGTGGCCCTGGCCATCGGCATCCTGGTGACCATGCCCGAGCTGAGAATGCCGGCGCTGACCCAATTCATCGACGGCACCGGCCCGGTGTGGAAGGGCGGTCTGTTCCCGTTCCTGTTCATCACCATCGCCTGTGGCGCGGTCTCGGGTTTCCATGCGCTGATTGCTTCCGGCACCACGCCGAAGTTGCTCGCCAATGAGGGGCATGCCCGCTACATCGGTTACGGCGGCATGCTGATGGAATCGTTTGTGGCGATCATGGCCATGGTCGCCGCCTCGGTGATCGATCCGGGCGTGTACTTCGCCATGAACAGTCCGGCTGCCGTGGTGGGTGCCGATGCCGTTACCGTTGCACAAACCGTCAGCAGTTGGGGCTTTGCAATCACCCCGGAAGCGCTGCAAGCGGTCGCCCACGACATCGGTGAAACCACCATCCTGGCCCGTGCCGGCGGTGCGCCGACCCTGGCGGTGGGGATCGCGCAGATCCTGCACCACGTGTTGCCGGGCGAGAACACCATGGCGTTCTGGTACCACTTCGCGATCCTGTTCGAAGCGCTGTTCATCCTCACCGCGGTCGATGCCGGTACCCGTGCCGGTCGCTTCATGCTGCAGGACTTGCTCGGCTCGTTCGTGCCGGCCCTGCGCCGCACCGAATCCTGGACTGCCAACCTGATCGCCACGGCCGGTTGCGTGGCCATGTGGGGTTATCTGCTGTACCAGGGCGTGATCGATCCATTGGGTGGCATCAACACCTTGTGGCCGCTGTTCGGTATCTCCAACCAGATGCTGGCCGGTATCGCGCTGATGCTCGGCACCGTCGTGCTGATCAAGATGAAACGCCAGCGTTACGTGTGGGTGACCTTGCTGCCGGCCGTGTGGCTGCTGATCTGCACCACCACCGCCGGTTTCATCAAGCTGTTCGATGCCAACCCGGCGATCGGTTTCCTCGCTTTGGCCAAAAAGTACAGCGATGCACTGGCCAACGGCCAGGTGCTGGCCCCGGCCAAGAGCATCGACCAGATGCAGCACGTGATCTTCAACGCCTACACCAACGCGACGCTGACCGCGCTGTTCCTGTTCGTGGTGTTCAGCATCCTGTTCTTCGCGCTCAAGGTCGGTATTTCCGCCTGGGGCACCAAGGAACGTACGGATAAAGAAGCGCCATTCCAGGCTGTGCCGAATGCGTAAGCGAGGAGGGCAGCATGTTCAATGACTTGAGTCGCCTGGGTAAATACCTTGGTCAGGCCGCGCGCCTGATGGTCGGCATGCCCGACTACGACAACTATGTCGAGCATATGCAGAACAAGCACCCGGACAAACCGGTGATGGACTACGAGGCGTTCTTCCGTGAGCGCCAGGAGGCCCGTTACGGCAGTAAAGCCGGACCGAAGTGCTGTTGAGTGACATTTAAACCGGCTGAAAGGCCGGTTTTTTCATGAGTGCAGGAACGCCCTGATGGGCTCAGGCTCCGGGGCGATGCGAATCGTCGTCGCCACTGTTGTCCCGGGTCATGGAAACCTTGTCAGGGGTTCGTCCCTGAGGCTGATGGCCTGGTCGGCGACCTTGGCGTTATGCACCAGGCGACAGAGCACGGCGACGACGATGATCGCCCAACGTCCTTGTAGCAAAGGGTATTAATCCATTGTGGCAGGTGTTGATGATCTTGCATCTCGTTTCGAATTTGCGCTGTTTATCAGCTATCTCCACAGATGAAGCGACAGTTTCCCGGACCGGTACTTTAATGGATGTTCTGGAGCGACTGATCACGGGCCTGTCATAGCCTTAAGGCTATGGATCCCATACCGAAAAGCTATTTCATCAATCGGTGATCCGGATCCACGCTCAAGGGTGGTTAGCTGAAAACAAAATAAAGAGGAGATGCCATGTCAACTGAATCGAAATGCCCGTTCAATCACGCCGCTGGCGGTGGCACGACGAACCGCGACTGGTGGCCGAACCAACTGAACCTGAAGATCTTGAGTCAACACTCGCCCAAGTCTGACCCGTTGGGGGGCGACTTCAACTACGCCGAAGCCTTCAAAAGCCTGGACTTCCAGGCGCTGAAAAATGACCTGACTGCGCTGATGACCAATTCCCAGGACTGGTGGCCGGCGGACTTCGGTCACTATGGCCCCCTCTTTATTCGCATGTCCTGGCACGCCGCCGGCACCTATCGCACCGGTGACGGCCGGGGTGGCGCCGGTTCCGGCCAGCAACGCTTTGCACCGCTCAACAGCTGGCCGGACAACGTCAGCCTCGACAAGGCCCGTCGGCTGCTCTGGCCGATCAAGCAAAAGTACGGCAACAAAATCTCCTGGGCCGACCTGATCGTCCTCACGGGTAACGTCGCCCTTGAATCCATGGGCTTCAAGACCTTTGGTTTTTCCGGCGGCCGCCCGGATGTCTGGGAACCGGACGAAGACGTTTACTGGGGTTCTGAAAACAAGTGGCTGGGCGGCGACACCCGCTACGGTAAAGATGACAGCAAGCCCGTACAGGCACCCGGCGATGTCCCGCTGGTGGCCGAACCGGGGAGGAATGAAGACAGCCGTACCGAAAACGGCCGCAATCTGGAAAACCCCCTCGCCGCCGTGCAGATGGGCCTGATCTACGTGAATCCGGAAGGCCCGGAAGGGGAGCCAGACCCGGTCGCATCGGCCAAGGACATCCGCGAAACCTTCGGCCGCATGGCGATGAACGATGAGGAAACCGTGGCGTTGATCGCCGGTGGCCACGCCTTCGGCAAGACCCACGGCGCCGGGCCTGCCGACAATGTCGGGGCAGAACCTGAAGCCGCTGGCCTGGAACTCCAAGGCTTGGGCTGGAAGAGCACGTTCGGCACCGGCAAGGGAGCCGACGCCATCACCAGCGGCCTGGAAGTGACCTGGACCACCACGCCGACCAAATGGAGCAACAACTATCTGGAAAACCTCTTCGGTTTCGACTGGGAACTGACCAAGAGCCCCGCCGGCGCCCATCAGTGGAAGCCGAAGAACGGTGCCGGTGCCGGGACCATTCCGGACGCCTTTGATTCGTCCAAACGCCGTGATCCGACCATGCTCACCTCGGACCTGGCCCTGCGTTTCGACCCGATCTACGAGCCGATTTCCCGGCGCTTCCTGGCCAATCCCGACCAACTGGCCGATGCCTTCGCGCGCGCCTGGTACAAACTCCTTCACCGTGACATGGGCCCGCTCTCGCGCTACCTCGGCCCGGAAATGCCGGCCGAAGAACTGCTGTGGCAAGACCCGATCCCTGACGTCGATCATCCGCTGGTCAACGACAGCGATGTGGCGGACCTGAAAAGCAAGGTGCTGGCTTCCGGTCTGTCGGTCGCGCAGCTGGTATCGACGGCGTGGGCGGCGGCTTCCAGCTTCCGTGGCTCCGACAAACGCGGCGGCGCCAACGGCGGACGTCTGCGCCTGGCGCCGCAGAAGTCCTGGCAGGCCAACCAGCCGGAACAACTGGCCAATGTGCTGAGCAAACTCGAAGGCATCCAGAAGGCGTTCAATGGGGCGCAATCCGGTGGCAAGAAAATCTCCCTGGCCGACCTGATCGTGCTCGCCGGTGGCGTGGGGGTCGAACAGGCGGCGAAAAACGCCGGCCACAGCGTGACGGTGCCATTCAGCCCGGGACGCACGGACGCCAGTCAGGAGCAGACCGATGTCGAATCCTTCGGTTTCCTTGAGCCGATTGCCGACGGTTTCCGCAACTACCTGAAGCAACAGTACCGTGTGCCCGCCGAAAAACTGCTGATCGACAAGGCACAACTGCTGACGCTCAGCGCGCCGGAAATGACCGTGTTGGTGGGTGGGCTGCGGGTGTTGAACACCAATGTCGGCCAGAGCAAACACGGCGTGTTCACCTCACGGCCGGAGGCGCTGACCAACGACTTCTTCACCAACCTGCTGGACATGGGCGTGGAGTGGAAACCTGTGTCGGATGCCCAACAGGAGTTTGAAGGGCGTGATCGCAAGACCGGTGCGGTGAAGTGGACGGGCACGCGGGTTGACCTGGTCTTCGGTTCCAATGCGCAGTTGCGTGCGGTGGCCGAATTCTATGCCACCGCCGATGCGCAGCAGCAGTTCGTCAAGGACTTCGTCGCTGCGTGGACCAAAGTGATGAACCTGGATCGCTTCGATCTGAAATAGGGGAGGTTGTCGTAACGTTGGCATTGCCGGCAAACAGTACCCTGGCTCGCCCTCCGGCTCCTGTACAGCGGAGGGCTTCCAGCGGCCGCAAACCTTGGCGGACACGATCAAGTCGTGGTGGGGGAGGAATACACCGGCGTATGCCAGGAGTCCTGATCATCCAGTTGTTGGAACCAGGGTGATCTGAATGCCCCAAAACGATTCATGCAATCAGCGTCGAAGGCGGATCTTCTCCCAGCTACGATCAACGTAAAACGAGCCCGTATCACCCCGAAGGGAGTAAAGCGTTGCTCTGTAGAGGGCTGTCAGCCGGGAGCAGTTGAGCCCACGCAGCTTTTGATAAGCCCATTTCCATCCGTGCTTAGGTTCGGTGCTCATACTTTGCCCTGGTCAGTATCATCCATTCCCTGATGGTAGCTCGGGGTTGATGGATGATCCAATGATCAATTTCAGGCGTCAAAAGTACGTACTGGAACGATTCCTTTTCTGAGAAAGAGTGGCGAGTAAACGCTAGCAGCTGGCGTCATCTCTGAAGGAAGCCTTCGAACCCCCCAGCCTTTGGGTGGTTCAGCCCAAAATGTAGGGTGAACGAACCCCTTTTTGGGGGATTTTTCACGGCTCGAAGAGACCGTTTCAGTGCAATGGCTGAGCCCGGACTGTCCCTATGCCAAATGGCTTGGATTTTGCTCAGGTGCTGATACTCAAGCATTCATTGAATGCGGTATCCGGAGATTCGAGCCATGTGGGCAAAAGCTCTGCTTCTCGGCGTGATGGTTGGAATCGGGATCTCTACTAGCGGCCTGGCTATGAGCATGGTCCTGATTTGGTGCGAGTTATGTTAACCACAATTCCTTTTGCTTTAGGCACCAAGTCACTCCGGCGTCATCATCACCGCGAGCGTCATCTTGATGAGCTCCTCATTTTTGTCGATGGCTTCAAGGGCGCCACGTACGTTGACGGCGACGTCGGCTGACCCGCGCTGCTCGACCCAATTCGACAGTTCCAGGATGGCGGCTTCCAGGGCGAGTTGGTTTTGATTGAGTTTGAAGAGTAGGGAAGGGAGCAGGCCAGAGTTTGGCATCGCGAGTCCTCCGTGGAGATTTCAGCCTGGCATCGGGAAATAGTGCATGAAGGGATTGGTGTTCGGTCGGCAGGAAGCCGGGGAGGGAAATGTCACGCTGACATAAAGCTGTCATTGCATAGCCAATCCAAGCCATACAAACCCCAAGAAGGAATTTTTGAGGGCCTGAAAGCCGCAGCCTGCGCGGCCCTCAGGGTTGCCCTTCAAGATGATGAATCTGGATCGTTTTGATCTGAAGTAGGAGAGGTTGTCGTAACGTTGGAATGACCGGCAAAAAGTACCCCGGCTTGCCCTCCGGCTCCTGCATCAGCGTAGGGCATCCAGCGACCATGAACCGAAAGCTGAATTGTGTTGTTCGCGAGTCAGCTTTGAATGAATGAGAGGTTTTCTTCTCGAATGGCGCTAGCAGCTTCATCGTATAGAAACGGGAGAAACATATAACGGCGACCTTGGGTTACAGAGGTGGCTTCGTGCAAAAGTGAACACGAAAACACCACAGCCCCTCCTGTTGGAGCGCTGTAAAGTCCTTTTCCATACTCCGGAAAATGCAGAAAACCACCTTCGTACTCTCCCGAATTAAGAAACAGGGAAACGGCAAAACGGCGATGCGCCGTACCCTTCGTGGTGTTATCCCTGTGGGGCCGGAAATACCCGCCTTCCTCGCTGTTGTAGCAGGACACCAGATAGCGTTCCATTCGAGTGGCATTGAACTGGAACGCTTTATGTAACTCTGGAAGCAGGCGTTTGGTTACACGCAATGCACATGCTTTGGATAGAACCTCATCTTCAATAACGCAGTCACGGCGATGTTTGTGGCTGTGGTCTTTGATGTGGACGGTTTTACCCGACTGCTCCGTCATGAACCCGGATTCCTCTCCGCCGCGTTCGTCGTAATAACTTATAAGTGCTTTACACAATGAGGGCTCAAATATACGGGGGACCACCAGGACAGGTGCGTGTGGAGTGGCCGCATGTGGCGCAGCCAGTGCAGGTAATCTATCGAGAAAGCGCATCAACGAGGGTACATGGTTATCAATCGCTGTTTCTATCGGGACGATCGCCAGGACACGTAGCGCAGGGTCCAGCACATAGGTCATTTGCCGAATGCTGCCGTCTGGCTGCAATGCACCGTAGAGCTGACTGACTGACCGATCGAAATCCCAGATGAAGCGTATGCCGGGTATCGAACTTTCCACCCGCTTCAGCTGTTCATCATCCGGATCTACGGAAACACCAAAGAAGCAGACTTGAGCATCATCGAAGCGCTGGCGATGGGCCTGAATACTGTCCAGAACTTTAGTGGCTGCAGGATCAGCCGCAGAACCGAAAAAATAAAGCACGACATACCGACCGGCAATAGTATCGAAACAAAAGCGTTCTCTGAGTTGAGTGCGGCAATGGAACCAAGGGGCTGGCTGACCGACTGAAAATGCCGTGGCACGCATCACAACTCCTTGCCGGTAGGCAGTGGATCGCTGGCAGGAAGAACTCCATGCAGGTAAAGCTAGTTCAGTCTTGTTGAAGCTGCCTGGAGCGCTGAAGGTCAGCGTTCGATGCCCGCGTCTTCTGCTGTTTTTCATTGCTGACAGACCGCGCATCGATCACCGATTGCAGGAACTGCTTCGACCATCGAGGCCAGCGATGGTCGTCAACGATAGCGCGTGCTTGCTGAGTAAGCGCGGCGCACTTGAGTCCATCGCCGGCAAGCCGGCTCCTACCGTTTGGCGTTCACATCATTTCCACCAGGACGCGGTCCCTTGTAGGAGCTGGCTTGCCAGCGATGGTCGTTAACGATAACGCGTGTGAACTGAATAAACGCGGCGCACTTGAGTCCATCGCCGGCAAGCCGGCTCCTACAGTTTGGCGTTCACATCATTTCGACCAGGACGCGGCCCCTTGTAGGAGCCGGCTTGCCAGCGATGGTCGTTAACGATAACGCGTGTGAACTGAATAAACGCGGCGCACTTGAGTCCATCGCCGGCAAGCCGGCTCCTACAGTTTGGCGTTCACATCATTTCGACCAGGACGCGGTCCCTTGTAGGAGCTGGCTTGCCAGCGATGGTCGTTAACGATGACGCGTGTGAACTGAATAAACGCGGCGCTCTTGAGCCCATCGCCGGCAAGCCGGCTCCTACAGTTTGGCGTTCACATCATTTCGACCAGGACGCGGTCCCTTGTAGGAGCTGGCTTGCCAGCGATGGTCGTTAACGATTACGCGTATGAACTGAATAAACGCGGCGCTCTTGAGCCCATCGCCGGCAAGCCGGCTCCTACCGTTTTCCGGGATTGCGTGAAGAACTTTTTTATTGCCCGTCCACAAGACGTGGCAGCCCCAACGGATTACCCTCGCGCAACGGCTCCGGCAGCAGGGCATCCGGAAAGCCCTGGTAAGCCACCGGGCGCAGGAAGCGCTCGATGGCGGTCATGCCCACCGAAGTGAAGCGACTGTCCGAAGTGGCCGGAAACGGCCCGCCATGCACGGTGGCAAAACACACTTCCTGCGGATGGGCGAAGGCGTTGACCACGATGCGCCCGGTGCGTCGCTCCAGGGGCGGGAGCAAGCGACGGGCCAAAGGCAAATCGTCCTGTTCCAGGTGCAAGGTCGCGCTGAGTTGCCCCTTGAATGAGCGCGCTACCCGCAACAGTTCTTCCTCATCCCTGACCTTCACCAGCAGTGCGGACGGGCCGAATACTTCCTGCGCAAGCAACGGCTCGGCGAGAAAATGTTCGCCATCAACTTCAAACAGCGCCGGGCGGCCATCCACTTCAGCGGTCGCTGTCGAGCCCACGGCCACGAGGCTGGCACCGGCGCTTTCCATGCTGCCAAGACCCTTCAGGTACGCCCCATGGATGCCCGGTGTCAGCATTGTGCGTGCCGGCGCTTCGCTCACGCCTTTGCTCATGGCGTGGCGCAACGCTGCAAACCCGGCGCCTTCGACCGCAACCAGAATCGCCGGTTTGAGACAGGCTTGCCCGACATTGACCAACATGCGCTCAACAAACCCATCGCCAATCTGCGCGCCCCGTTCGGCGAGTGCCCGGGGCAGGATGAAGGTTGGGTTGACGCTGGTCATTTCGGCGAAGACCGGAATCGGCTCGGGACGCAACTGCGCACGCCGATACAGCGCCATGCCACCTTGTTCGGAACCGGTGAAGGTCACGGCCTTGATCAGCGGATGATCGACCAGTGCTTCGCCGATGGCATTGCCGCTGCCACGCACCATGGAGAACACGCCTTCGGGCAGTCCGCTGTCTTGCACCGCTTGGCGGATGGCGCGGGCCTGGATTTCCGAGGCGCCGGGATGCGCGTTGTGCGCCTTGAGAATGACGGTCGAACCCGCTGCCAGTGCCGACGCGGTATCGCCACCGGCCACCGAATAGGCGATGGGGAAGTTGCTCGCGCCAAAAATCGCCACCGGGCCGATGGCGATTTTCTGCAGGCGATGATCCATGCGCGGACGTGGCTGGCGCTCCGGTTGTGCAGGATCGATGGCCAGTTGCAGGAAGCGGCCTTTGCGCACGACATCGGCGAACTGGCGAAACTGGGTGGCCGCCTTGATTGCCTCGCCTTGCAGTTGCGACTCGGGCAGGCCGGTTTCCAGGGCTGCCCGTGCCGCCAGCGCTTCGCGAACGCTGTCGAGGTTGTCGGCGATGCGTTCGAGAAACGCCGCACGCTCGGCGAGCGAGGTATGGCTGTACACATCGAACGCGTCATCGGCCAGGGTCGCGGCCCGGTCGACGTCGGCCACGCTACCCAGCGCGAACGCCGGTTCTATCGACTGGTTCGTCGCGGGATTGAGCGCCTTCAGGGTGCCTTCGCTGGCGGCGACATCGCAGGCACCGATCAGCAGTTTGCCGGTCAACTGCATCACGCACCTGCCTGTGCCAGTGCGGCAACCAGTTCATCGGTGGTCACGATGGCGTGAGCGAAAGTAGGGCCGTTCAGTTCGTGGGCGGCGTGCATCATTTCTGGCTTGAAGGCGGCGGTCGCATCGCGTACCAGGGTGACGTGATAGCCGAGTTCCTGAGCGTAGCGGGCAGTTGCCTCGATGCAGGTATTGGCCAGCAGGCCGACGATGATCACGTGGGTGATGCCTTTCTGTTTGAGGCGAAAATCGAGGTCGGTGTTGGCAAAACCGCTCGATCCCCAATGCTCCTGCACGACGATGTCGCCATCCTTCGGCGCGAAATCGGGGTGCCATTCGCCGCCCCATTCGCCGCGTGCGAAGTGATGCATGTGCATGATCTTGCACTGGGTGGGGCTTGGGTGATCCCAGTTTTCGTAGTCGCCTTTTTCCCAGCGGTGGTGCGGTACGATGACCACCGGAATGTCGAGGGCGCGGACGGTGCGATCAAGGGTGCGCAGGTTGTCGAGCAGGCCGACCTGCCTGGCGATTGGCTCGATCAAGGGGTAGATCTTTCCGCCGTCGGAGAGAAAATCGTTATAGGGGTCGACCAGCAGATAGGCAATCCGATCAAGGGGGTAGGTGGCGTTGGACATGGCGGTTCTCCGCAAAATAATCCGTGGATGATGAAGTGTAGTTGCCAGGAATTTACGTAGATATGATAATCATAGTAACTAGGAAAGAGGCAATACCGCATGTCGGTGAAAACAACCGTTTCTGAAACCCTGTGTCCGATTTCCCGGGCTGAATCCGTCGTGGGCGACCGCTGGACGGTGCTGGTGCTGCGCGAATTGTTCATGGGCAGCCATCGTTTTGACGACATCCAGGCGCAGACCGGCGGTACGCCGCAAATGGTCGCGGCGCGTTTGAAGAGCATGGAAGCGGACGGGCTGGTAGAGCGCCGCGCTTATAGCGAACGGCCCAAACGCTACGAATATCACCTCACGGAAAAAGGCGACGCGTTCTACTCGGTGGTCCTGGCGCTGCGGGCCTGGGGCGAAACCTGGTGCAAATCGCCCGAGGAAGGGTTGGCGGTGGTCTACACCCACCGCAGTTGCGGCGAGTCGGCCGGACTCGGTCCGTTGTGTGCGCATTGCGGGCAGCCTTTGCGCCGCGCAGACCTGATCAGTGAACCGAGCGCCGCCTACGTCGCCGAACGCAGCGCCCGGCGCGAAGCGTTCAAGGGCTAGCGGTGCCCGCAGCGGCGGGTTTGTATCCGCAGGTATCCGCAACGCCTGTCGTTACCCAGGCATACAAAACCTGTGTTTCCCGACACCCTGGCGATACACGGCGGCCTTCAAATGCAATCACCGGCATCGTGTCATTTCCGACGCGGCCGAGCATGGTTCAACTGGAGGCAAGGCTATGTTGCGTATCAACACCCGTCACACCATCGGCAAGCTTGGCATCGCCCTGGCAGCAGCGGGGCTGGCGACCTTCGCAAGCCTCTCTCAGGCCCAGGAAGTACAGCCGGCTCCAGCCGTCAAAAGCTGGCAACAAGGGCTGCATCGCACGGACCTGTTGCGTGACGACCTCGGCGCCGCCGATCGCGAAGTCATTCAGGTGCTCGTGGATTTCGATCCGGGCGTGGTAGCGCCAAGGCACTCTCACCCGGGCGTAGAAGTGGCGCACGTGATCAGCGGCACCTTTGAGTATCAGCTGGAAGGACGGGCACCAGTGACGCTCAAGGCCGGTGATTCGTTGTACATCCCCGCAGGCGTTGCGCATTTGGCGAAGAACGTAGGCCAGGACAAGGCCTCGGAACTGGCGACGTACATCGTGAAGAAAGGCGAGCCGCTGCTGATCCTGAAAGAGTAGGCGAGTGGCAGAAGTTTTTTGCAGGTGTGAGCTTGCTCGCGAGGGTCTCGACAGCGCTGCGTTTAGCCCGTTGACACGCGTTATCGTTAACGACCCTCGTTGGTGCGTAATTGCATGACTACTGACCAGGCATTTGCATTCGTGGGGACCACCGTTTGCATTCGGTTGACCAAGCCCAGAAAATCTTTTTGTGGACAACAGAGACGCATCCCTCAACGCCCCTCAGGCCAAATGATAGAATTCTGTTTTGGAAAAGGAGTTTCATCTGTGGAGGCTGGAAAAAAGAGTTGCCCATATTGCGCGGAAGTCATCATGGCGGAAGCCATCTTATGCAAGCACTGCCAATCTGATCTCAGGCAAAAAACACGAATCCCACCTAGGTGGCCACTAGCACCAGAAAAGAGAATGGGCCTGGACAGCAAGATCGTCGTCGGAATCATTATCGCCATCACCTTGTACCTGGCTTTTGGCTTTTATGTCAGCAACACATCGCAAGGCAAGGAAAGAACGCAGGCCCGAGAGGCTGCGGAACGATGCCGCGAGGAAGTAAACAGCTACTCCGGCCCGGCAGTCGGGAAAAACGTTATCGCAGACGTTTGTCGAAAGCTGGAGGACGAATTCCGCAAAAGCTTGGGCGACGCGCCATAGAAAAAGCCGATTACGAAGCCCGCCATTGAGCGGGTTTTTTGCTTTTGCCATCAGGCAACAGCAGCGGGGGATACCGATATCAAGGATCGTCTGCTCAAAGGCGCGGATGTCGGCGTCATCGGCGTAGGAGTCTACGTACCTTGGGTAATTCCCCCCCCAAAAAAAAGGTTCTTCACGGATTCCCGGGAAACTGTAGGAGCCGGCTTGCCGGCGATGGACTCAAGTGCGCTGCGTTTATCCGGTTCACGCGCGTTATCGTTAACGACCATCGCTGCGATGCGGCGACCCGACAAGCCAGCTCCTACAAGGGACCGCGTCCGAGTCGACAATGAAGCGGCCTCCAAACCAGTGAAGGCCCCCCCAAGAAAACCCGCGCAAGGCGGGTTGTAAGTAAGGAGCTGCAAGTGCTCAAAACGACTATAGCCCATTAATTTCACAGGGAGATTCCATCCTGACCGATGTCTATCTACTCATCACATCTGCTCCACTCGATAAAACGTAAGCATTCGATTTTCCGTTCTTCGAAGCGGTAAAAGACCAACTATTAGCCATACTGAAATGCAACACGAATCCCCGCCCTGTTGGTGAGTGAATATGAGCACCGTATGGAATAGCTGTCATAAATTGGCCTTGCTGATCATGCTGTGCTGGCTCAACAGCGCTCTGGCAGCAACACAATCTGACCTACCTGCCGTCGAACTGACACCCGCCGAAGAAGCCGAAGTGCAACAAATGGTGCTGCCGGTTTTACCGGACTGGGTCGGAGATTTCGAAGGTATGCGCGAACGGCGTTTGATCCGGGTGCTGGTGCCCTACAGTAAGACTTTTTTCGAGCTTGATCGTGGTCGTCAACGCGGCCTCAGCTACGAACTTGGCAAGGGGTTGGAAGCCTGGTTGAACAAGACCCAGCCCTACGGCAAGAAGTCCATGCAATGGCGAGTCATGTTCATCCCCACCGCCCGCAACGAACTGATGTCCAAACTGGTGCAAGGCGTGGGCGACATCGCCGCTGGCGGTCTCACCGTCACTGAAGCACGCCTCAAGGACGTGGATTTCGCCGATCCGTTTGCCGTGAATATCCCGGAAATACTGGTAGCCAGCCCTGGCAGTGCATCCCTTGAGAAACTCGAAGACCTGTCCGGTCAGGAAATTACCGTCAGGGCGTCCAGCAGCTACTTTGAGCATCTCCAGGCCTTGAACGCCTCATTCAAGGAACAAGGCATGGCACCCATCGACCTCAAACAGGCCGATGAAAACCTGGAGTCCGAAGACCTGCTACAAATGGTCAATGCCGGGTTGCTTAATGCCACCGTGGTTGATCGCTACATCGCGAAAATCTGGGCACCGCTGTACACCGACATGAAGATTCGCGAGGAGCTTGTGGTGCATAACAACTCCGAGTTTGCCTGGGCGATTCGCAAAGAAAGTCCGCAACTCAAAAGCCAACTGGCAGAGTTTGTCAAAACTCACAAAGTCGGCACCACATTCGGTAACAGTCTAAGGACCAAGTACGTCACCAACAGCAGTAAACGGGTGCTCAACGCCACCTCTGAAGCCGAGATGAAGAAGTTCCAGGAGATGGTCGAGATCTTCAATCGCCACGCCAACACCTACGGTTTCGATCACCTCATGCTCATGGCCCAGGGTTTTCAAGAGTCGCAACTCGATCAGAAGGCTCGTAGCCCCAGAGGTGCGGTCGGAGTGATGCAACTACTGCCCACAACCGCGAACGACCCGACTGTCGCGATTGGGGGTATCGACAAGAGCGCCGACAAAAACATCGAAGCCGGCAGCAAATATATGCGTCTGCTCGCGGATAAGTACCTGAACGACCCACAACTGACGAAGATGAACAAAACACTGATGACCTTTGCCGCCTATAACGCCGGCCCCGGCAACCTGCGCAAGTTCCGAGCGTTGGCGGAAAAGTCCGGGCTGAACAAGAACATCTGGTTTGGCAATGTTGAGCAGGCAGCCGCACAAGTGGTTGGCCGTGAAACCGTGGATTATGTCGGGAATATCTACAAATACTACGTGGCCTACAAACTTGTAGAGGAAAAAACAGAATCTAACGCGGTCAAAACCGCTCCCTGACGGATTATCAATAAATGGTCGTTCGCGGTCTTTCGCAAAGGCAGCTATGGGTCCAGGCTGTGTGAAAACATGCTGAATGCGTTGAACGCTGAGAGGCGCGAGGGTTGCCTGTGGAAGCAGCAGGCGAAAGCGCGAATAGCCCTAGAGTCGCTAGAGGCCAGGAATAGCGCGACGGTAACGAATTCACGTACAAGCCCGGCGAGCCGGGATCGGTCATGGTCGACGCGCAAGACCGCAAGCCGATTCGCAAACTGGAGTTGGTTTCCGGCGATGGGAGGTCTCTCGCGCCAGAAGATGTGGCGGTCAAACTGGGCGTTCGACACTGAGTTTTCCGGGGGCGTTATTGGCTGCAAACCTCCCACACGCAACCGCGCAGCCAGCGATGCGCCGGGTCGGCGTCCATGCGCGGGTGCCACAGCATCGAAACCGTGATCGGCGGCGTGGGGAAGGGCAGGGCAAAGCAGTGCATCCCCTGGCACAGGTTGCCGATGTGCCGCTCGGGTACGCTGGCGACCAGGTCTGAAGCCCGCGCCAATGCAATCGCAGAGGAGAAACCGGCGACGATGGTGACAATGTCGCGCTGCAATCCCAGCTCATTCAAGGCGTCGTCCATGACGCCTTTTTCGTGGCCCCGGCGTGAGACCAGAATGTGCCGGGCGGCGGCATAACGAACCGCTGTCATCTCGCCTTGAGTCAGAGGGTGCCCCTCACGCACGACGCCAATGAAGCGATCGCGAAACAGCATCCGGGTTCGCACTTCGGGGCTGGTCGTTTCGCCGATCACACCGGTTTCCAGGTCCACCGAGCCGTCTCGCAGCAAGGTGCTGTCCTTGTTCAGCTTCTGCACGAAATTCAGGCGGACACCGGGCGCTGCTTCGTTGATGCGTGCGATCAGTGGCGGTCCGAAATTCTCTACAAAGCCGTCGCTGGTACGCAGGGTGAAGGTGCGGGTCAGTTGCTTGAGATCGAGTACCTCGGCGGGGCGCAGGACGGCTTCGGCGTCCTGCACGAGCACGCCGACGCGTTCACGCAACTCCAGCGCCCGAGGCGTGGGCACCAGCCCGCGCCCGGCTCGCACCAGCAGTGGATCGCCGGTGGTTTCGCGCAATCGCGCCAGCGCCCGGCTCATGGCCGAAGGGCTCAGGCACAAACGCTGTGCGGCGCGGGCCACGCTGCCTTCTTCGAGCAATACGTTCAGGGTGATCAACAGATTCAGATCGGGCATCGAATCAATTCCTGTAGGCGCGGGCCCTGTGGTGAGGGGGCTCTGTGGCGAGGGGGCTTGCCCCCGTTTGAGTGCGTAGCACTCACAAGATTTTTGGTGCATCAGAGATTTTGGGGCTGCTTCGCAACCCAACGGGGGCAAGCCCCCTCGCCACAGAGCCCGCTCCCACATTGGATAGATGGCGTTATATGCACGTATAAAGTGCAACTGCTGCGTCTTCCGCCATGTTATGGCCAGGCTTAGGCTCGGGACAACCTGTTTGCGGAGTCGCGAGAAAATGAAGTCCCTATCGATTCGAGGAACCTTGGCCAGCCTGTCGTTATCCATGCTGCTGTCCTCCCTGGGCACCAGCATTGCCAACGTTGGATTGCCGACACTGGCCGAGGCGTTTTCAGCGTCGTTCCAGGCAGTGCAGTGGGTGGTGCTCGCTTACTTGCTGAGCATCACGGCGCTGATCGTCAGCGTTGGCCGGCTCGGCGACCTCGTGGGGCGGCGGCGGTTGCTGCTGGTCGGCATTGCCGTGTTTACCGTCGCCTCGATCCTCTGCGCTCTGGCACCCAACCTGTGGTTGCTGATTGCCGCCCGTGCCTTACAGGGCATCGGCGCGGCCACCATGATGGCGTTGACCATGGCGCTGGTGAGCGGGGCGGTGCCCAAGGAAAAAATGGGCAGCGCGATGGGTGTGCTCGGCACGATGTCGGCGATGGGCACCTCACTGGGGCCGACGCTCGGCGGCGTATTGATTGCCCAAATGGGCTGGCAGGGGATTTTTCTGCTCAACGTGCCCTTGGGGGTGTTGGCGATGGGGCTGGCCTGGTGCTGTTTGCCGGTTGATCGCCGCGAGACGACGGCCTCTCGGCCAGGCTTCGACAGGCTTGGCACGCTGGTATTGGTCCTGACCCTGTTGGCCTACGCACTGGCCATGACCCTTGGACGCGGCAGCTTCGGCCCGCTCAATACGGCGCTGCTGCTGGTCGCGGTGATCGGCCTGATTCTGTTCGTGTTCGTCGAGCAGACGGCCGCGTCGCCGCTGGTCAACCTGGCGATGTTGCGCAACCCGCTGCTGAGCAGCGGGTTCGCCATGAGCACCCTGGTGACCACGGTGGTCATGGCCACCCTGGTGGTCGGCCCCTTCTATTTGTCGGGTGCACTGGGTTTGAGCGCGGCGCGTGTCGGGCTGGTGATGTCGGCCGGGCCGCTGGTGGCGGCATTGGCCGGTATGCCCTGCGGGCGGCTGGTCGACCGATGGGGCGCGCAACGCTCAAGCGCGGTCGGGCTGATGGCCATGTTGACCGGCGCGTCCATCCTTGCCGCCGTGCCGATGAGCGTCGGCGTCCCCGGCTATCTCATTGCGCTGGTGGTCCTTACGGCCGGGTACGCGCTGTTCCAGGCGGCGAACAATACCGCCGTGATGGCAGACATTGCGCCGCAGCAACGTGGTGTGGTTTCCGGTTTGCTCGGTTTGTCGCGCAATCTCGGGTTGATCACGGGTGCCTCGGTCATGGGCGCTGTGTTCGCTTTCGGCACGGGCAGCCACGATATTTTGCTGGCGCAACCTGAGGCCATCGCGCAGGGGATGCGGTTGACCTTTGCGGTTACTGCGGGGCTGATTCTCGTGGCTCTGGTGATGGGAGCAATCAGCAAAATCGTTTCACGTCGCTTAATCGCGCCGTACTGAAAAACGGCGCGACTGTCGTGAAAACGACCTGTTTGCGCTGAACGCGAAGCCTTGTGAGTTTTCTGTTGAACGAGTGTTCAGTCTGGACTATGTTGGGGACCACCTTCCCCCGGCTGGTTGCGGGCTTGCGTTTCTTCAATTCGAACGAGGCACTGGCATGCGGTTTTCACCCTTTGTTGAACGGATCAGTGGCCAAGGCGTTGCCGCCTGGGATATTCACTACGCAGCCAGCGCCGCGCAGCGCAATGGCGAGGACGTGATCATCCTCAGCGTCGGCGACCCGGATTTCCCCACCCCCGATTTCATTACCGACGCCGCCATCCATGCCTTGCGCGAAGGGGATACCCACTACACCGAAATCGCCGGCCGCCAGGCGTTGCGCGAGGCCATTGCCGGCCGCTACAGCCAACTGATCGACCGCGAACTGCAGGCGTCCAACGTCATTCTCACGGCCGGTGCGCAGAACGCCTTGTTCGCCACGTCGATGTGCCTGCTCGGTGCTGGCGACGAAGTGATCGCGTTCGATCCGATGTACGTCACCTACGAAGCAACGCTCAAGGCGTCCGGCGCCACGCTGGTGCGGGTGCCCTGTGCGGCGGACTCGGGTTTCCGCCTTGATGCCGCCGTATTGGCCAAGGCCATTACCCCGCGTACCCGGGCGATTTTCTTCTCCAACCCGAACAACCCCACCGGCGTGGTACTCGGTCGCGAAGAACTGCAAGCCATCGCCGACCTCGCCATCGCCCATGACTTGTGGGTGGTGGTGGACGAGGTCTACGAGAGCCTTGCCTACGAGCGTGAACACCTCAGCCTGGCAGCGTTGCCGGGCATGGCCGAGCGCTGCGTGGTGATTGGCAGCCTGTCGAAATCCCATGCCATGACCGGTTGGCGCATCGGCTGGGTGGTGGCCAATGAAGCCCTGGTCAATCATGTCGAAACCTTGGTGTTGAGCATGCTGTACGGCTTGCCCGGTTTCGTCATGGAAGCAGCGCTCAAGGCCGTGCAGTCTCATGATGAAGTCACCCACGGCATGCGCGAGATCTATCGTCGGCGCCGCGATCTGGTGGTGTCCGGTTTGGCCGATTGCCCGGGCATCAGCGTGCTCAATCCCGATGCCGGCATGTTCGTGCTGGTGGACGTGCGCGGCACCGGCCTGACCTCGCTGGAATTCGCCTGGCGCCTGCTGCGCGAGGCCGGTGTCTCGGTGCTCGATGCGGCGGCATTCGGCGAGCCGGCGCAAGGGTTCGTGCGGCTTTCGTTTACCTTGAGCGAAGAGCGCCTGGCCCAGGCCTGCCAGCGCATTCGTGGCTTTGTCCAGGTACTCAATGGCGAAGCGCCAAGGCCGGTGATCGGCACGGTGACCAGCACCGCGACCGTCGAACCGGTCGCCGCCAAGACCATGATCGAGGTCGATGGCCTGCACAAACGCTTCGGCAATATCGAAGTGCTCAAGGGCGTTTCCCTGACTGCCCGCGAAGGCGACGTGATTTCCCTGATCGGTGCCAGCGGCTCGGGCAAAAGTACCTTGCTGCGCTGCATCAACATGCTCGAAGTGCCGGACCAGGGGCGCATCGTCGTCGATGGCGAAAGCATCAAGCTCAATCACGACCGCCCCGGCGCACCACTGGTGTCCGATGCCCGGCAGCTTGTGCGCATCCGCTCCAGCCTGGGCATGGTGTTCCAGAACTTCAACCTCTGGCCCCATCGCACGGTGCTGGAAAACCTCATCGAAGCGCCAACCCAGGTCCTGCGTGAAAGCCGTGCGGAGGCCACCGAGCGGGCCGAAGCGCTGCTCGAACGCGTGGGGCTTGCGGCCAAGCGCAACGAGTACCCGGCGTTTCTCTCCGGGGGACAGCAACAACGGGTGGCCATCGCCCGGGCCCTGGCCATGCGGCCCAAGGTCATGCTGTTCGATGAACCCACCTCGGCACTCGACCCGGAACTGGTCGGGGAAGTGCTGCGGGTGATCCGCTCCCTCGCCGAAGAAGGCCGGACCATGATCCTGGTGACTCATGAAATGGCGTTCGCACGCGATGTCTCTTCCAAAGTCGCCTTCCTGCATCAAGGGCTGATCGAGGAAGCCGGTTCGCCGGACGAAGTGTTCGTACACCCACGCAGCGAGCGTTGCCGGCAATTCGTCAACGCTCATCAGACTCGCTAACTCATCATAAAAAGACGGGAAAACAACATGGGAAATCGACGTTTTGCAAACTGGTTGACCGGTGCAGCTTGCGTAATGCTGGTCGGTATGAGCGCCGCTCAGGCACAACCGATCAGGTTCGCGGTGGCCGCCGAACCCTATCCGCCGTACACCGAAAAGCAGGCCAACGGCGAGTGGAAGGGGTTTGAAGTCGACCTGATCCACAAGCTGTGCAGCGAAATGAAAGCCGACTGCGAGATCAAGGAAGTGGCATGGGACGGCATCATTCCGTCGTTGCTGGCGAAGAAGATCGACGTGATTTTTTCCTCGATGTCGGTGACCGAAGAGCGTGAAAAACAGATCGCCTTCAGCAAGGCGTACTACGACTCGGTGATTGCCGTCGTCGGCCCGAAAGAGGCGTCGGTGAAGAAGTACCCGGATGACCTCAAGGGCAAGATCATCGGCGTGCAGAACTCCACCGTCAGCGCCAGTTACCTGAAGACCTACTACGAAAAAATTGCCGACGTTAAGTACTACGACACCCAGGACTCGGCCAACGCCGACCTGATCGCCGGGCGCATCGACCTGATGATGGCCGACGGCACCGCCATGGCCGCGTTCGTCAAGACCCCGGATGCCAAGGACCTGGCCTACCTCGGCGCCGTGCCGTACGACCCGATCTTCGGCAAGGGCGTGGGGGCTGGCTTGCGCAAGGACGACACCGAACTCAAGGCCAAACTCGACAAGGCCATCCAGGAGTTGCTGGCGAGCAAGGACTATGACGACCTGTCCCAGAGCTACTTCGGCACCAGCGTGAAGCCTGCGTTCTGATGAACTGAACGCAATCCAATGTAGGAGCGAGCCTGCTCGCGAAAAACGTCAACGATGACGCGGTCATTCAGAAGCACCGCGGCGCACTTGCGTTCATCGCGAGCAGGCTCGCTCCTACAGGGGACCGTGTCCTCCAACTGGAGAAAGAAATGCCAGCAATGTTCGATCTGATCAATTTCACCGAACAGGGATGGGGCAGTGCGCTGTTGAAGGGGCTCTGGATGACCCTGCAGATTTCCGCCGGGGCCTTTGTGCTCGGGTTGGCCATCGGGCTGGTGGTGGCGTGCCTCAAGCTTGGCGCGCCGAAGCCGATTGCCGCACTGATGCGCGGTTACACCACCTTGTTCCGCGCGGTTCCGGAGCTGCTGCTGATTCTGTTGCTGTACTACGTCGGCTCCATGCTCCTCAATTCGCTGATGACCCAGCTCGGCTACGGCGTGGTGAACGTCAGCGGTCCACTGGCGGCCATCGTGGTGCTGGGGCTGGTGCAGGGGGCCTACGCCTCGGAGATTTTCCGCGCGGCGATCCAGGCGATTCCCTTCGGCCAGATTGAAGCGGCCAAGGCGTTTGGCCTCAACGGTTTCGGGTTGTTCCGCCGGGTCACGCTGCCGATCATGGCGCCTTACGCCATGGCCGGGATGGCCAACCTGTGGATCAACCTGATCAAGGACAGCGCGCTGATCAGCGTGGTCGGCACCAACGAGCTGCTGTACACCGCCAAGCAAGGCGCGGGCTCGACGCGCCACTATCTGTTGTTCTACCTCACGGCCGCGGCGTTGTATTACGCAGTGACGTTGGCGTCGAACTATCTGTCGGGTCGGCTTGAGCGACGTATTCGTCGCTGGATGCCTCTTGTTGACTGAACCGGCGGAGAGAATGAAATGATTCCAGCGTGGATAGTTGAATACGCGGCACTGTTGGGCCGGGGGCTGCAAACCACCCTCACGATTCTATTGATCGCCAGTGTGTTCGGGTTTGTCCTGGCGGTGTTGGTGGCGCTGGCGCGGATCTCGAAAAACAGGGTGATCGCCAAGGTCAGCCTGTTCTACACCAGCGTCACCCGTGGGACGCCGTTGTTGATCCAGATCTACATTTTCTACTACGGCCTGGGCAGTCTGTTTGCCCAGTTCCCGCTGATTCGCGGCAGCTTTCTATGGCCTTACCTGCGCGACGGTTACTGGTACATCGTGTTCGCCCTGGTGGTGTCGGTGGGGGCTTATGTCGGCGAAGTGATTCGCGGTGGCCTGCTGGCGGTACCCAAAGGCGAAATGGAAGCGGCTTCGGCCTTTGGCATGACCGCGCGCCAGTCCCTGCTGCGGGTGCGTTTGCCCCGGGCCATGCGCCTGTTGCTGCCGACCCTGGCCGGGGAAACCGTGATGTTGCTCAAGTCCACGGCGCTGGCCTCGACCATTGCCGTGATCGATCTGCTCGGCGCCGCCAACGTGGTCCGCGCGCAAACCTTGCAGGTGTACGAACCCTTGTTGTTGGTCGCCGGCGTCTACGTCTGCCTGACGTTCCTGATCGAAGCGCTGTTTGCCTTTGCCGAACGGCGCGGAACGCCCGTGCGCAGGTCGGCCTGATGAGTTCGTCGAACGTCGACCGCTCGCTGCAGGGCATTGGCCTGTGCACGTTGGGCTACGCATTCCTGTCGCTGCAGGATGCGGCCATCAAGTGGCTGGTGGCCGATTATTCGGTGGTCACCATTCTGTTCTGGCGCGCCGCCGTGGTGGTCGTGGCCGTGTTGCTGGCGGGGCGTTTGCGTGTTATCCAGCGGGCCTGGCATTCACCGAGCCGGGGCCTGCTGGTGGTGCGCGGCCTGCTGTCGATCGTGGCCTGGGTGCTGTACTACACGGCGGCCCGGGACCTGACCCTGGCCGAGATGACCACGTTGTACTTTTCCGCACCGATCATGGTCACGGTGCTGGCGGCGGTGATTCTCAAGGAACGCGCCAGCGGCTGGCAGTGGTTCAGCCTGATCATCGGTTTTGTCGGGGTGGTCATTGCCTGTCGCCCCGACAACATGACCGAGCCGTTGCCCATTGTGCTGACCCTGCTGGCGGCGATGTGCTGGGCGTTCACCTACATCCAGTTGCGTCAGGTGGATGAGCAGACCTCAGTGCTGGAGCAGATGCTGATCACCAACGTGGTGTTCGTGATCTGCATGGCGGTTGCCCTGCCGTGGACCCACACGCCATCGCCGACACCCGCCTGGCTGGGCATGCTCGGCGCGGGCCTGGTGGGCGGCATTGGCCAGTTCCTGTTGTTCGCCAGTTTCCGCCGCGCCACCGCGACCTTGCTCGCGCCGTTCGAGTACACCGGGTTGATCTGGGCGTTTGCCCTGTCGAGCCTGGTGTGGGGCACGCTAATGGACACGTCGCTGATGATCGGTGCCGGGCTGATTGCGGTCAGTGGCACCTTGGCGATGATCTTCGGTCGGCATTCGTCACAGGACGTCGTCGGTGCTGAATGCTCCGTTTCGCAGCCCCTTTATCCAGCAACGGCAGATATGCAGTCCGTTGGCGGCGCTGAAGGTCTCGGGGTTCAGGCACCACTCGAGCCAGAGACCGTCGAGCATCGCCGATAGGCCGATGGCGGCCAGGCGCGTGTCGTGAATCACGAAGCCTTCGCTGGCGGCCAATTCGTCGAGCAATTGGCGGAGCAAGTCGATGTAGGCCCGGTAGCTTTTTTCATGGGACAGACTGACGTGTTCGGAGTGACGGATCAGGCTCCAGAACACTACCCACACGCCGAGCAGTTTCGGGTCCATGACCCTGGGGGAAAACGAGCCGATGAGGAACGCGTCCATCTTCTGCGCCGGGTTTACGGCTTGTTCGATTTCGTGTTGCAGGGCGGTGGTCAGTTCGATGGCGAGCTTCTGATAGGTGTCGGCGATCAGGGCATCGATGCTGCCGAAATGATGATTGAGCAGACCGACTGAAACACCGGCTTCGGTGGCGATGCGTCGCACGGAAATGCCGGCGTGACCATCGCGACTCAGACAGCGAAGGGTCGCGGCCACCAGCATTTCGCGGCGGTCATCGGGTTCGGCGCGGCGGTTTTTCGGGGCAACGGTTGTCACAAGGCTGTCCTTGGGTGAGGTTCCACGAAGTCGAGCTTAGTTGAACGTCTGTTCAATCACCAGCCTCGACAGCAGCGATACCGCGTTTTTTCAACGTTCATGACGGGAGGAAAAGCCAATGCCGCAGGATATTTCGTTCAGTGTTCGCAACAACAACGGAGACGCCGTGCGGGTCGGTGCCTGGCGTTATGCAGGTGATGGCAGCGGGCCCAACGTGCACCTGCAAGCGGGCGTACATGCCGATGAAATCGCCGGGATGCTGGTCCTGCACCTGCTGATGCAACAGCTGCAAAACGCCGAGGTCCAGGGCCGGCTCAAGGGCAATGTGACCGTGGTGCCGCAGGCCAATCCGCTGGGCATCGGGCAGTTTCGCCAGGGGCGGATTCTCGGTCGCTATCACGACGCCACCGGGCATAACTTCAATCGCTCGTTCGACCAGTCGGCGGCCATGGAGCGACCTTCGACCTGCGTTCAGCAATGGCAAAAGAAACTGGTGCAACTGGCCGCCCCGGCCGATGTGATGCTCGACCTGCACACCGATGACGAGGCCTTGCCGTACCTCTACGTACACCGCCGTTTCTGGCCCCGTGGCCGCGAACTGGCGGCGGCGATGAAGATGGACGTGGCGATCATCTGGGACGACGGCGGCGATGGCTCCTTCGAGGAAACCATCATCGCCCCGTGGTTGCGTGAGGGCGTCACCGAGCACCGCATGGCGGCCACCCTGGAGCTGCGCGGGCAGGGCGATGTCAGTGACCGCTTTGCCGAGTCGGATGCCGAAGGGCTGTACAACTGGCTGTGCGGTTGCGGCGTCATCGATGAGTCAGTGGCACCTGCGGACTGGCCCGTCGAAGCCGTGGAAATGGGCCACATGGAAACCATCATCGCCCCGCAACCCGGCGTGCTGATCTTCGAAAAGGAGCTGGGGGATTTTGTCGAGGAAGGCCAGCGCTTTGCGCGAATCCTCAGGACCCCGGGCGATCCATCCTCCGAAGTGGTGCTGCATGCCGAGCAAGCGGGGCGCCTGGTGACGCGCTATCGCGATCGCCTGATCCCCCAGGGCATGGGCGTGGCGAAATTCACCGGCAGCCGGGTGTCGCGTAACTGGAGCGGCGGCTTGCTCGATCCGAACTAAGCCTCACACTCGGAGTAGCAGCGTCATGACATTTGTGGCGAGGGGGCTTGCCCCCGCTTTTCTTCAATCAGATTGTACAGGCAGGTTTTGCGACGGCTTCGCCGCCGAACGGGGGCAAGCCCCCTCGCCACAAGGGCGGTGTTAGCTACAGAGTTAGCGTCTGACAATGGTTCAGTGCGATGTATGTGTTGTTGCGCTAATTGAGCCTGCCGACATTTGTGGCGAGGGAGCTTGCTCCCGTTGGGCTGCGAAGCGGCCCCCGCTTTTCTGCAGTCAGAGAGTGCAGGCAGGTTTTGCGACGGCTTCGCCGCCGAGCGGGGGCAAGCCCCCTCGCCACAGATTCAGTGTTTATTCGGGCGGGTCGATTTGATCCAACACCCGATTCGCCGTGATCTGCGCCAACATCACACTGTTGGAAATCCCCAGCAAGGCATTGCGCGATCCGCCGTCCAGGTGATCCACCAACTGATGCACCATCACATCGACCGAGGCCAACGTCTCGACCAGATACACCATCAGGGTTTCGGTATCGACCTTGGGGTCGACGGTAAACAGCGAGCCAGGCGTGCGCGGTGTGGCTTTGATGTCGGCAGTCGAGGGGAAGGCGAGTGCGGGGTCGGCGGTCTCGTTTAGGGTTTCTGAATCGGTGTCCGGCGGGTTGGGGGTGACTTTGAACATGGCTGTCTCCGCTTCATGATTGAAGCTGCCACGTTCGTTTCCAGACGAAGAGGTGGCAGCTGTACGCAGGCTGGAAACCCGGGGAAACGGCAACCCGGTAGACCCGAAGGTCTCCCGCGCACAGCCGCCATAACGGAGTGCACACTTAAAAGCGCGCAAGCATGGTTATGAAGGGCGCAGTGGCGCCATTTTCATTTCGGGGTTTCCAGACCCGACCACTGATGGGCAGTGGCGCGAAAACGATAGAGACCAGGGGCTAGTCGCACAAGCCGGCGGATTTTGGCGTAACCGTAGGCAACGACGCAAGGTCTTGTAGCCCCCCGGAAATACCCTACAACCTTTTTAAACAAGCGCTCTTTCGGACATCAACAACCGAGTAACGCCTTTCGTGTATCGCCGTGTATCAGGGCGCTGCATCCGCATACAGCCATACAAAACCATCACTTCACGGATACAGCCCGGATACACCACTGGGGCCAAATAGACCTGCCAAAGCGAGATGCACAACGCACCTCGCCACCCTGTTTATCAACCCTTGTGGTACGACCAATAGTGGTCCAGCCACGTCATTGATCCGGAGTATCAACATGTCTCGTATCCAGTCGAACAAAACCCGTATTGGCCTGCTCGCTGTTGCACTGGTCGGCGGTATCAACTTCGCTTCTACCGCGTTTTCTGCCGAAGCCTTGCCTCAGGGCTATCAACTGGCTGCCGCGGAAAAGACCAGCGAAGGCAAGTGTGGTGAAGGCAAGTGCGGCGCCAGTGAAGCCAGCGCGCAAAAGACTCAGGCTGAAGGTAAATGCGGAGAGGGCAAATGCGGCGATGCGTCTTTCGCACGCACCGACGCCGACCATGACGGCCGCGTGTCGCTCAAAGAACTGCTGGCCGTAGCACCCAAGGGCACTGAGGAATTCAAGGCGATGGACGCCAACGGCGACGGTTTCCTGTCCGAGGGTGAGGTGTACAAGTTCCGCACTAACCAGTTCACCTCCAACGGCAAGAAAGTCCCAACCGAGCTGTTCACCAAGTTGAGCCAGGCTAAAGACTGATCGGCCGCCAACCAAAAACCCTTCCTGCGTTGACGCGCAGCAAGGGTTTTTTGCGTGGGCAGTGCGGGTTAGGTCGTCAGGCGCGACATTGCCTATGTTCGCTAGCGAACAGACTTCGCCCCGATGAATAACCCACACTCGTCGGTGGAATGCTGCGCCCGGCGGCGCAATGCCCCCGCACACCCAGCCTGGCGTAGAACCGCCTTCATTCCACATGCGATCTGCCCTGCGCGGGTCGTACGAAGGATTTCATGCAAAATATCCTGACTCGCACGCTGTCCAGCCTTTGGCGCTCACCGGCCATCTGGCTCAGGTGGAGTGCAGCGCAGCACAAGTTCGAGTACGAGCCCATCCTGCGTTCCGACCTGTTCAATGCACAGCAGATGGCAGACCACGGTATCGTACTGGCACGCCAACATGTGCTCGGGCGTCTTTCAAGAAAGGATGCCTTGCTGGGCCGCCTGACTGACAACCAACTGCTTCTGGAACGTAGTTGCGCAGCACTCAAGACCATACAACTGTCCAGTCGACGCGCCACCCCTGCGGCGGAATGGCTGCTGGACAACTTCTACCTCATCGAAGAAAACATCCGTACCGCCAGGACACACCTGCCCGACGGCTACAGTCGCGAGTTGCCACGCCTGGCCGAAGGCCCTTCGACCGGCCTGCCGCGGGTCTACGACATCGCCCTGGAAACCATTGCTCACGGCGATGGCCGGGTCGACGCGCCAAGCCTGGATTGTTTCATTGCCTCTTATCAGACCATCACGCCGCTGACCCTGGGCGAGCTATGGGCAATCCCGATCATGCTGCGCCTGGCGCTGATCGAGAACTTGCGGCGCGTGGCGTCCCGGGTCATGGCCAACCGGGATGACCGTAACCTCGCCGATGATTGGGCCGATCGATTGATCGAAATGGCCGAGCGCGACGCCAAGAGCGTGGTATTGACCGTTGCCGACATGGCGCGATCGGCACCGCCGATGACGCCTTCATTCGTTGCAGAACTGGCGCGCCGCCTGCACGGGCAAAGCGCCGCGCTGATATTGCCCATGGCGTGGATAGAACAAACGCTCGGTGAGTCTGGCCTTACTGTCGAACGCCTGGTGCAGATGGATGCCCAGCAGCAATCCGGTGACCAGGTGTCCATCAGCAACAGCATCGCCAGCCTGCGATTGCTGGCGGCGACCGACTGGCGCGAGTTCGTCGAACTGCTCAGCCATGTCGAACAGGAGTTGTGCACGGACCCGGCGGGTATCTACGCGAACATGGACTTTGCCACCCGCGATCGTTACCGCCATGTGGTCGAACGCCTCGCCCGGCATTGTGTGCATTCTGAAACCAAGGTGGCACAAGTCGCCATCGAACTGGCCAGCACCACACAGCCTACGGCCGGTGTAACCGGGCACGTGGGCTATTACCTGGTGGCTGACGGGTTGCTCAGCCTGGAGCAGGCGCTGCACGCCAGTGTGCCGCTGCTCAAACGATGGACGCGCCTGCTGCAGAGCGCCCCGTTGAAGTTCTACCTGTGCCCTGTACTGCTGCTGACACTGCTGTTGGCCTGGCCATTTCTCAGCAGCGCTTATCACAGTGGCACGCCAATCTGGTGCCTGGTCCTGCTCGCCGTGCCCGCGCTATTGATGACCAGCCGTCTGGCGATCGGGCTGGTCAACTGGCTGGTGACCCTCACGGTGGCCCCATCGCTACTGCCTCGCCTGGACTACAGCAAGGGCATACCGGCCGAAGCGCGCACGCTGGTGGCGGTGCCTACGATGTTTGCCAACGCTGGCGACATCGAGGCCCTGACGGAAGGCCTGGAAGTGCGATTCCTGGCCAATCGCGATGCCAACCTGCATTTTGCGCTGCTCAGTGACTTCATGGACGCCCCTGCCGAGGTGATGCCCGAGGATGCCGAATTGCTCGCACTGGCGCGCCAACTGATCGAGGCGCTCAACGACAAATATGCCGATGACCAGGTCGACCGGTTCTTCCTGCTGCACAGGCCCAGGCACTGGAGCTCTACGGAGCGGGTATGGATGGGGCATGAGCGCAAGCGTGGCAAACTCGCCGAGCTCAACGCATTGCTGCGTGACAAAGGACTGCCTGGTAAAGGAAAGCAGCGCTTTGCATTGATCGTCGGTGATGTCACGCCACTGAGTGCGGTGCGCTTCGTCATCACCCTGGACACCGATACCTTGCTGCCACGGGATGTCGCGCATCAGTGCATCGGTACCATGATGCACCCGCTGAACCATCCGGTATTCGATGAACAGAGCGGCAAGATCGTCAGCGGTTACGCCATCCTCCAGCCACGCGTGGGGATCAGCCTGCCCAGCACGGCACGCTCGACCTACGCCCGCCTGTTTGGCAGCGATGCGGGTATCGACCCCTATACCCGCGCCGTCTCCGATGTATATCAAGACCTGTTCCACAACGGTTCCTTCATCGGCAAGGGCATCTATGCCGTCGACGCCTTCGAACAGGCACTCGAAGGCTGCCTGCCCGACAACCGCATTCTCAGCCATGACTTGATCGAAGGGTGCTACGCCCGCTGCGGGCTGCTCAGCGATGTACAACTGTATGAGGAATACCCGTCTCGCTACAGCGCCGATGCCAAACGCCGACACCGCTGGATTCGCGGAGACTGGCAAGTGCTGTACTGGGCCTTGCCGTGGGCACCGAAACCCCAGGGAGGATTCGCGCCCAACCGTCTGAGCAACCTGGCCCGCTGGAAGATTTTTGACAATCTGCGCCGCAGCCTGGAGCCAGGGGCCTTCCTGGCCATGCTGGCATGGGGCTGGTTGGGTTCGAGCGAGGCCGTCTCCTGGACATTGGCAGTGCTCGGCCTGGTCTTTCTCCAACCGGTACTGCAGTCGGTACTGGCACTGGTTCAGAAGGCGGCCGATATTCCATGGGGGCAACACCTGAGCGCAGCATTGCGGACCTCGGGCCAGCATTTCATGCGAGCGCTGTTGTCGATTGTCTGGTTGCCCTCCGATGCGTTGTTGAGCTTCGATGCGATTGGCCGCTCACTGTGGCGCATGCTGGTCAGCAAGCGCCGCCTGCTGCAATGGCAACCTTCTCGTGAGGTGGAGCGCTCCAGTGGCAACGCGCTGTCCGGCATGTATAAAAGCATGTGGATTGCCCCTGCGCTGGCGCTGCTGCTATTCGCGGCACTGCTTCCCTCTCTTTATGTACTCGCACTGGCGGCACCCTTGCTGCTGGTGTGGCTGGCGAGCCCGGCGATTGCCTGGTGGATCAGCCTGCCGACAACCCCGGCGGGGTTTGACCCGTCAGCGCAAGACCTGCGATTCCTGCGCATGCTGTCACGCCAGACCTGGGCGTTCTTCGATCGCTATGTGGGCCCTGAGGACAACTGGTTGCCGCCGGACAACGTCCAGGAGATCCCCACGCCAGCCATTGCCCATCGGACCTCACCGACCAACATGGGCATGGCCTTGCTCTCTCACCTGGCGGCCCACGATTTCGGTTATCTGAGCAGCGGGCGCTTGCTCGAACGCATCACGGCAACGCTTGAAAGCATGGCCGGCCTTGAGCGTCATCATGGGCACTTCTACAACTGGTACGACACCGGGACACTGCAGCCACTGACGCCTCGGTATGTGTCCACCGTGGACAGCGGCAACCTGGCAGGCCTGTTGCTCACCCTGCGGCCGGGCCTGCTGGGGTTGGTCGACACGCCCCTGTTCGATCAACGCACCCTTGGCGGCCTGCGCGACACCCTCGATGTGCTGCAGCAGGCGCTGCAGGACGCGGACCTCGATGACGTTGCCGTGCTTGAACTGCGCGCGAAGGTGCAGGCGGCGATTGCCCACGACACCCCGGACAACCTCCTGCAGTTACTCGATCAGGCGCAGGCCTTGGCAATCGACACTCCGGCCACCTCTGCTGAAGAAGCACACTACTGGCTGCAGGCATTGCAGGCGCAGTGTGCGGATCTGCGGGCAGAGCGACTGCGCTTCGAGCTGCCGCAGGCACCCGCCCGGGCCAAGGCGCCGACATCGACACCGACACCGACACCGACACCCGCACTCAGCCTGCGGCAAATGGCAGAGCTCGATTGCACCCTGTGGCTGCCTGCCGATCAGGCGCAAGTGCAGGCGATACAACGCCTGGCTCGCGAACGGATCATCCACGTTGAGCACCTGGCCGAATTGTCCGCGTCACTGGCCAGCATGGACTTCACCTTCCTTTACGATGCCCAGCGTGACCTTTTCTCGATAGGCTACAACGCCGACGAACGCAGGCTGGACAACGGCTATTACGACCTGCTCGCTTCAGAGGTTCGCCTGACCAATTTCGTGGTCATCGCCCAGGGCCAGTTGCCGCAACAGGCCTGGTTCACCCTTGGACGCTTGCTCAGCAACAATCGCGGGGTGCCGGTACTGCTTTCCTGGTCCGGATCAATGTTCGAGTACCTCATGCCGAACCTGGTCATGCCCAGCTATGAAGGAACGCTGCTGGAGCAGACGTGCCGCGCGGCCGTCGCCTTGCAGATCGAGCATGGCAATCAGTTGGGCATCCCCTGGGGCGTGTCCGAGTCGGGTTACAACACACTGGACGCCCACTTCAATTATCAGTATCGGGCATTCGGTGTTTCAGGCCTTGGCCTCAAGCGCGGGTTGGCCGAGGATACCGTGATTGCGCCGTACGCCAGCGCCCTGGCGCTGATGGTCGAGCCGCAAGCGGCCTGCCGCAACCTGCAACGCCTGGCCGCTCAAGGGTCGGCCGGCCGCTATGGACTGTACGAAGCGGTCGACTACACCGAGGCACGTCTGCCACGCGGCCAGCGCTATGCGGTCGTGCGCTCGTTCATGGCACACCATCAGGGCATGAGCCTGCTGGCCTTGACCAGCCTGCTGCTGGACCGGCCCATGCAGCGTCGATTCGAGTCGATCCCGGCATTCCAGGCGACGGTCTTGCTGCTGCAGGAGCGCGTACCGAAAACCGCCGCGGCCTACCTGCATGCGACCCAGGCGCCTGCCACAGAGGAAAACGGACGCACGCAGGAAACCAGGCTTCGCGTATTCGCCGATCCCGGGCGCAAGCGTCCTGCCGTCCAGCTACTTTCCAACGGCCGTTACCACGTCATGCTCAGCAGTGCCGGCGGCGGTTACAGCCGCTGCAACGACATCGCCGTGACCCGCTGGCATGAAGACGCGACCCGCGACAACTGGGGCATGTTCTGCTACCTGCGCGATGTCAGCAGCGGCGTATTCTGGTCCTCGGCCCACCAGCCGACCCTGTACCGGCCAAAAAGCCATGAGGCGATTTTCAGCGATGCCCGGGCCGAGTTTCGTGTTCGCGAGCTCGACTTCGATACGCACACGGAGATCGTCGTGTCTCCCGAAGACGATATCGAACTGCGCAGGCTGCACATCACCAACCGCGGCCGCGTGCGTCGTAGCGTGGAGATCACCACCTACGCCGAGGTGGTCCTGGCGCCGGCAATCAGTGATGCCATTCACCCGGCCTTCAGCAACCTGTTCGTGCAGACCGAACTGTTGCCGGCGCTGCAGGCAATCGTCTGCACCCGCAGGCGGCGTTCCAGTGAGGAGGCAGTCCCCTGGATGTGCCACCTGCTGGCTGCCCATGGCGTGGACATCGACGCCATTTCCTACGAGACCGATCGAGCGCGATTCATCGGTCGAGGACGCAACGTTGCAGCACCGGCTGCGCTCGATGGCAATGTCCAGCAGTTGTCAGGAACCGCAGGTTCGGTGCTTGACCCGATCGTAGCCATCCGCTGCCGTATCACGCTGGAACCCGGGCAAACGGCGACCATCGACCTGGTGACCGGCATCGCGGACAGCCGTGAGGGCTGTCTGTACCTGATCAATAAATACCGCGACCGACACCTCGCCGATCGCGTCTTCGACCTGGCATGGACCCACAGTCAGGTGTTGCTGCGCCAACTGAACGTATCGCAGGAAGATGCCCGCCTGTTTGAACAGATGGCCGCTTCGATCATCTACGCCAATGCCTCGTTGCGCGCGGAAAATAGCGTATTGATGGCCAATCGACGTAATCAATCGAGCCTCTGGGGCCAGGCGATCTCCGGCGACCTGCCCATCGTTCTGCTGCAGATCTCCACCGTCGAGAACATCGAACTCGTGCACCAGATGGTCAAGGCCCATGCCTACTGGCGGCAGAAGGGGCTGGTGGTGGACCTGGTCATCTGGAACGAAGACCAGGCCGGCTATCGCCAGCAACTCCAGGACTTGATCATGGGGGTGGTCACGTCCGGCAGCGAAGCCTCGTTGATCGACCATCCCGGGGGCATTTTCGTGCGTCCTGCACAGCAGTTGTCGAACGAGGATCGGACGCTGATCCTGTCTGTGGCGCGCCTGGTACTGAACGAAGGCAATGGCGGCATTGCCGAGCAGGTTCATCGACGTCACGCCAGCCCGGTGTACCCGGCGTTAGTCCCCACACTCAAGCGCCAGGCAAAGGCGACCGCGGCCGCTAATCTGCCCGCTATCGAAGGCTTGCTCCTGGGCAACGCCTATGGCGGCTTCAGTGCCGATGGCAGCGAGTACGTCATGACCTTGCAGCCTGGCAGGCCGACGCCGGCGCCATGGGCCAACGTGTTGGCCAATCCGCATTTCGGCACGGTGATGTCCGAAAGTGGTGGCGCTTACACCTGGATGGAAAACGCTCACGAATTTCGCCTGAGCCCCTGGCATAACGACCCGCTCACCGACGCCAGCGGCGAGGCGATCTATGTGCGTGACGAAGAAACCGGGCATTTCTGGTCGGTGACGCCACAGCCTTGTCCCGGTACTGGTACGTACCGTACTCGGCACGGCTTCGGCTACAGCGTCTTCGAGCACGATGAAGACGGTATCCACACCGAGTTGTGGGTGTATGTGGCACTGGATGCTTCGATCAAATTCTCGCATTTGCAGATTCGCAATCGCTCAGGCCGCGCCCGACGTCTGTCGACGACCTGCTATGTCGAGTGGGTGCTGGGCGACTTGCGCAGCAAATCAGCGATGCATGTGGTGACGGAAGCCGACCCCAGCAGCGGCGCATTTTTCGCCAGGAACGCCTATTCGATCGAGTTTTGCGAACGGGTGGCGTTCCTCGATACCGATTCGACCGACACCAGCATCAGCGGCGATCGCAGTGAATTCATCGGCCGTAACGGCAGCCTCAAGGCGCCTGCCGGATTACAGCAGGCACGGCTGTCGGGTCGTACCGGGGGTGGCCTTGATCCCTGTGCGGCGATGCAGGTGGCCCTCGACCTCGACAACGGTGATGACCAGGACGTGGTTTTCCGGCTCGGTGCGGCCAAGGATACGGCGTCAGCCCTGCGCCTGGTTCAGCACTACCGGGGCCTGGGGGCGGCAACCGCGCAACTCGAGGCGGTACGCGAGCATTGGCGTTCGCAGCTGGGTGTGATTCAGGTCCAGACCCCCGACCCGAGCATCGATGTCATGGTCAATGGCTGGTTGATGTACCAGGTGATCGCCTGTCGCTTCCAGGCCCGCAGTGGCTACTATCAGTCCGGCGGGGCCATCGGCTTTCGCGATCAACTGCAAGACAGCATGGCGATGATCCATGCCGATCCCGCCAGCGTGCGTGGCCATTTGTTGCTGTGTGCAGCCCATCAATATGCCGAAGGCGACGTTCAACACTGGTGGCACCCGCCGCTCGATCGGGGGGTGCGCAGTGGCTGTTCGGACGATTATCTGTGGCTGGCGATGGCGACCAGCCACTATGTCAACGTCACCGCAGACCTCAGCGTGCTGAGCGAACCCGTAGGTTACCTTGAAGGCCGCCCGCTCAATGCCGGGGAGGAATCCTATTACGACCTACCGGGCAAATCGCACCTCGAAGAAAGCCTTTATCAGCATTGTGTGCGCGCCATCGAACACGGCCTGCAGCGCGGCAGCCACGGCCTGCCGTTGATGGGCACTGGCGACTGGAACGACGGGATGAACCGGGTCGGCCATCTGGGCCAGGGAGAAAGCGTGTGGTTGGGTTTCTTCGGCTTTGATGTTCTGAAGCGCTTTGCGATCACTGCCCAATTGCATGGCGACCCTGATTTCGCACAGCGTTGTACCCAGCACGCAGCCGAGCTGCAGGCCAGCCTGGAGGCGCATGCCTGGGACGGTTCATGGTATCGGCGCGCCTGGTTTGACGATGGCCAGGTACTGGGCTCGGCAAACAATGACGAATGCCGCATCGACTCGATCTCGCAAAGTTGGTCCGTACTGTCGGGTGCCGCCTCGCAAACCCGTCGCCGCACCGCCATGGCCTCATTCGAGCAGCACTTGGTGCGCCCCGACACAGGCGCGGTACTGCTGCTCGACCCGCCTTTCGACAGAGGCTCGCTTGAACCCGGCTATATCAAGGGCTATGTGCCGGGTGTACGGGAAAATGGCGGCCAGTACACCCATGCTGCGGTTTGGGCCGGCATGGCGTTCGCGGAGCTTGGCGACAACGTCAGGGCCTGGCGGTTGCTCAACATGATCAACCCCGCGGGCCATGAAGTCGCCAAGCGGATTGACACCTACAGGGTCGAGCCCTATGTCATGGCTGCCGACGTCTATGGAACGCCGCCGCATGCGGGCCGTGGGGGTTGGACCTGGTACACCGGGTCGGCCGGCTGGACGTACCGATTCATCGTGGAGTCATTGCTCGGATTGCAGCGTGTCGGGACTTCATTGCATATCGTACCGTTGCTTGCGCAGGGCTGGCCTGGCTACACGCTGCGCTACCGCTATGGGGTGACGAATTACCAGATCAATGTACGTCCGGGCACGACCACTTCGATCACGCTGGACGGTGAGCTGCTGGGCGATGACGCGCTGGAATTGCTCGATGACGGTCAAGAACATCAGGTCCTGGTGATATGCCAGGCAAAGGCGCTCCAACGAGAAACCCCAGGGTGGGACAGAACCGTCGAAGCCGATTTTGAGCGCTGAGAAACAGCGCTCTTGGCAGGCCTGGATTCAGACAGGAGAACTCGGGCCCTGGTGGTGCGGCTGCACGGTCTCACCCAGCTTGGTGTGTACCGGCTGGTTGGCAGACTGGCCAGGCTTGTAATGAAGGGGGACCGGCATGTTCTGTGGCTGCTTCGCAGTGGGCTTGCCGGGGCCCTGGCGAAGATTCGGGTCAATGTGCTTGCTCATGACAACCTCCAGTGTTTGGCGCTGCAGATGCAGCGTCGTGCTCTTGAGCATCGCAGATTGCCCGGATTGCTTCGGTGCGTTGCCCCGCATAGTGCGCTTTGGAGTAACCTGTCCCGATCAGGGTATTCGCCCTTGAACGGTGGCTGATATGTTTGCTGTACCCAAGCCACAACAGAACTACCTCCTGGCAGCGCTTCCCGCGCAAGCGCTGGAACGCCTGCTGCCCCACCTCGAACCGGTCGAACTGCCACTTGGCAAAGTGCTCTATGAGTCCGGCGGTGCTTTACGGCATGTCTACTTCCCCACCGACGCGATCGTGTCGTTGTTATATGTGATGGAGAACGGCGCCTCGGCCGAGATTTCAGTTGTCGGCAATGAAGGCCTGATCGGTGTTGCCGTGTTCATGGGCGGTGAAAGCACACCGAGCCGGGCCGTTGTGCAAAGTGCCGGGCATGCTTTGCGGTTACCCGGCCAGCAGCTCAAGGACGAGTTCAATCGCCACGAAGAGATGCTTCTGCTGATGCTGCGCTACACCCAGGCGTTGATCACACAAATGGCCCAGACTGCGGTGTGCAACCGGCACCACTCCATCGACCAGCAACTGTGCCGTTGGTTGCTGTTGTCGCTCGATCGCCTGCCAGGCAATGAACTGACCATGACCCAGGAATTGATCGCCAACATGCTGGGTGTACGCCGGGAAGGCGTGACCGATGCCGCCGGCAAGCTACAGCGCTTGGGGGTTATCGAATACAGTCGGGGACACATCAAGATCCTGGACAGGGCTCGGCTCGAGGAGCTGAGTTGCGAATGCTACGCCGTCGTTAGAAGAGAAACCGAACGATTGCTGCCGTACTTTCCATTGCGACGTGACTCATGAAGATGTCCGCAGGGCAGCTCTATGCCATTCCCTGTCACGCTTTGACCCAACGCTGCCGACTCCAGCTGCTCAATCCATCAACGGCAAACACCAGCAGCAACATGGCCAGGATCACCGTACTGGCCTGGGCCTCCTGGAACAGGCTGAGGCTGACATAGAGCATCTGCCCCAAACCGCCGGCACCAACGAAGCCGAGCACGCTGGCCATGCGGATGTTGTTTTCCCAGCGGTACAGGATGTACGCCAACAGCTGCGGAAACAGGTTGGGCAGGGTGCCGTAGCAGAAGGCCCAGACCACATTGCCGCCTTGCAAGCGGATGGCTTCGGCCGGTTGCGGCGGGGTGTTTTCCAGTGCTTCGGCGAACAATCGACCCAGCACCCCGGTGGTGTGCATCGCCAATGCCAGGGTCCCGGCGTTGGGGCCGAGTCCGGCGGCCAGCACCATCAGCGCGGCCCACACCAATTCGGGAATAGCGCGCAGGCCATTGAGCACAAGGCGCGACGCACTCTGCAATGGCCAACCGAAGCGCCCGGCTGCCGGCAGTGCCAGCACCAGGCCGAATACCGCAGCGAGCAGGGTGCCCAGGGCAGACATGGCCATGGTTTCCACGGCGCCACGGCCGATGGCTTGCAGATGGCCGGCGCTCAGGTCCGGGCTGAGAAAACGCAGCACATAGGCACCCATCTGCTGCAGGTTACCGCTGCCTGTCAGTTCGCCGAGATCGATGCCCAGATAGCTGAACGAAGTGACGACCGCGGCACCGATGCACAGGATCAGCAGCAGGTTGATCAGGCGATTCATGCGAACCTCCAGCGCAGCAAGCGGCTGATCTGGTCGGCGAACAGCACCAGGACGAAAAAGGTCAGCAACATGCTCGCCACTTCACCGCCGGCGAACATGCGCAACGACAAATCGATCTGCTGGCCCAGCCCGCCAGCGCCGACGAAGCCCATCACCACCGACGCACGGATGGCGCATTCCCAGCGATACACGGTGTACGACAGCAATTCCGCCGCGACATTGGGCAGGATGCCGTAGCAGAAGGCCGTCAACCGACCACTGCCGGCCTGTAGCAGTGCATGGGCCGGTCGCTGGTCGACCGACTCGAAGATCTCCGCATAGACCTTGCCCAGCATGCCGCTGTAGGTGATGGCAATGGCCAGCACCCCGGCCGTCGGGCCAAGGCCGACGGCGCGCACGAACAGCAAGGCCCAGACGATTTCCGGCACGCTGCGCAGGAAGATCAGCAAGCCGCGCACCGGCCAGCGCAACAGCCGGCCCAGGGCGCTCGGACGACCGCTGCGCGAAGCCGCCGACAGCGACAGCGCGCGGCTGGCCAGCAGACTGGCGGGCACGGCCAACAGCAAGGCCAGGGCCATGCCGGCAGTGGCGATGGCCAGTGTCTGCAGCGTGGCTTGCCAGAGCAACTGGAGGAATTCTTCGTCATGGGCCGGTGGCCAGAAGGCCGAGACAAAACGGCCCATCTCACTCTGGCTGTCGGCCTTGAGCAGCACACCCAGGTCCAGTTCGCTGAAATGGATGCCGGGCCACAGCAGGGCAAGCGCCAACAGACTGAGCAACAGGCGAGGCAGGGTGGCAGGGTCTCGTGTATCGCGCGTCAGCATCGGGGAATCTGCAGGCTCAAGGGCGCCACCGGAGCGGGTGGCGATTGCAGTTGCTCGTTGGCGTAGAGCTTGTCGAGCAATGCGTGGTCGACGTCGCCGGCGGGAAGGTCGAACAGGACCTGACCGTCACGCAAACCGATGATGCGCGAGAAGTGCGTCAGGGCCAGCTCCACGGCATGCAGGCTGGCGACCAGCGTCACGTTGCGTTCCCGGGCGTGGCGGCAGAGGATCGACAGCGTGTGCCCGGCCAGCACCGGGTCCATCGCCGACACCGGCTCATCGGCCAGCAGCACTTCGGGGGCCTGGTACAGCACCCGGGCAATGCCCACGCGCTGCAATTGACCGCCAGACAATTGCTGGCACTGGGCGAACAGCTTGTCACCCAGGTCCAGCTTGAGCAGTGCCGCCCGCGCGCCCGGCACATCCAGCGGATGCAACAGGCTCAGCAGGCTTTTGGCAAAACCCCACTGGCCCAGCTTTCCGGCCAGCACCGCCGTGACCACCCGTTGCCGCGGTGGCAGTGGCGGCGCCTGATGCACCAGGCCGATGCGTGCGCGCAGCTGCTGACGCCGACGCGGGCTCAGGTGCCAGGCTTGCTCGCCGAGCACTTCGACCGTGCCGCTGCCGGGGCGCAGGGCGGTCGCCAGCACGTTGAGCAGGCTCGACTTGCCGGCACCGGACGGGCCGATGATCGCCACTTGCTCACCGGCAGTGATGTGCAGATCGACCTCCTGCAACGCACGCACACCGTTGCCGTGGGTAAGGCTGACCCGGTTCAGATTCAAGGTCATTTCAGCAGATCGGCAGCGCGCGCGGCTTCCTCGATGCCCTTGTAGTTCTCAGGCTTGGTTTCGATGAAGCGGCTGGCGGCTTGCAGGTCCAGAATCGCCTTTTGCTCCGGGTTGGCCGGGTCGAGCGCAAGGAAGGCTGCCTTGATCTTGGCCGCGAGCGCCGGGTCGAGGGTGCCGCGCACGGTCCAGTTGTAGTCGAAGTAGGCCGGCGTGGTGGCGAAGACCTTGACCTTGTCGGTGTCGACCTTGCCGGCCTTGACCAGTTTTTCCCAGACGCTGGCATTGAGCACGCCGGCGTCCACTTTACCCGCCTGAACCCAGGCGACCGTGGCGTCGTGGGCGCCGGAGTAGCCGACCCGACTGAAGTAGGTTTCCGGCTTGATACCGTCCTGCAGCATGAAATAGCGCGGCATCAAACTGCCCGACGTCGACGACACCGAACCGAAGGCAAAGGACTTGCCCTTGAGGTCGGCCAACGACTTGATGGCCGGGTCGGCGGTGATGAATTTGCTGGTGAACTGCGCATCCTGCTCACGCTGTACCAATGGAATGGCATTGCCGGTTTTCAAGCGCGCCTGCACGAAGGTGAAGCCGCCCAGCCAGGCCATGTCGATGCGGTCGGTGGCCAACGCCTCGACCACCGCCGGGTAGTCGGACACCGGCACGAACTCGACCTTCATGCCCAGTTGCTTCTCCAGGTATTCGCCCAGTGGCTTGAACTTGCGCAGCAATTCGGTGGGGGCTTCGTCGGGAATGGCGCTGACCTTGAGGGTGTCGGCAGCCTGTGTCAGCAGGGCGGTAACGGATAGGGTCAGGCCGACGGCCAGGGCCAGGGTACGTTTGAGCATGGAAGTTCTCCGGTTCAATAGCGGAAAAATGTCGATGCGCCCCGCACACGCTAATTGCTGCACGACGCTTCGTGAGGGTAGACGAAAACGGCGCGATTATAGGGACTCCTGTTTGCCAGACCAACAAAACCTGTAGGAGCGAGCTTGCTCGCGATGCACGTGAACGATGACGCGTGCAAGCTGGAAAAAATACGGTTTCCTTTACACTTTTCGCCGAAAAACCGTAGCAGAAGGCGATTGATTCTCCATTTCCTACGCGCATCTCGGAAACATCCCATTTACGTTTATTTCCCCTGCGTTAACCCTGTGCGCCGCACATTGTCATGCCCTGACGGGCGGGGTTAATCAGCAGCGACGACCTTATCCGTTGGGACGCCAGTAGAAAGGGAAATCAAGATATGGCTACGGGGTATTACATTGGTCCAGGTGACAAAACCACCTGTGGTGGCGAGGTTCTGGAGGGGGACCACAGTTTCAGCTTGTTCGGCCTCACCCATGCTCGCGAAGGTGACCTTGTCAGTTGCGGAAAAAATAAAAAGACCTACCAGATCCTGGGTGGGGTTTCTCACGTCACCACTGATGGCAGGCGGGTGGCCGGTACACTCGACAGTCTCAGTGGGTGTCCGTGTGAAGCCCAACTGATTCCCTCGAACTTCGAGGGCAGTTATGTCAACGAACCTTCCGCACCGCCCGCTGCCAGGAAACCCGTCCAACCGGCCACACCAACTTCCTCCCATCATCCGGTCGCGCCTCGCCAATCCGGGTTTACTTCGGCACCAAAGGCTGCCACACCAACCTTCAGCGAACGGCCGGGAACAGCCTGCGAAAACCTCTGGCGCGGCTATCAGCAACGGGTCGAAAACGTCGTGGCACCGGGCGGCAAGCTGATAACCGACCCGAAAGCACGCAACAAGGCGATCAACGCCGCGTACGCCCAGTTGTGGCGCTTCGATCAGCGTTTTCAGTGGGCCGGGCTGGCGGCGTTTGCTTCCAAGCAAGTCGGCTGCGGCCTGCTGCATGCGGCGGACTCGGTCGACAAGATGCAAGCTGAAGAGGAGGCGATGCAGCAGTTGAGGGAAAGCTCCCGAAAAGGGCTGGCTGGATTGCTCAGCCCCAGTGAGCGGGAAAAGCGAGCGACGATTCGCGAGTTTGAACAGCGCCAACGCGACTACGAACAGGCCAACCGTGACAACCCGGTGTGGGGTTTTACCCATTGGGGGGTCGACAGTGCGTTGCCCCTTGCGCAACAGATGTACCGGTTTGTGCACGAGATGCTGGCCATGGGTAATACCACGCTGTTCCTGGATGTTTATCCGTTGCATGTGTTTTATGCGGAACGTGGGCTGGCGGCGTTGAAGGCTTGTCTGCCTTCACGGAAGAACATCTATGGCACTGGTGAGCATCCGGTGTTGTGGCCGGTGGGGCAGGAAAAGCTGAGGTTCGGGACTAACCATGAGGAGATTCTTCTGGCCTTCGAGGCGATTGACGCTGGCAACATTGCAAAAAGTGTTGAGCACCTTGCCAAGCACGAACAGGTCAATATCCTGCAACCGGCGATGTACGACGACAGTGGTCTGAAATGGTTGCTGCGCGGCAACCATGCCTCCTACGTCACCAATATTCCCTCCGGAGCTGCTCAAGCCATCGAACTGACCCTGGTCAGCCAGTGCCGTCCCGTCGAGGACGGGCGCACCATTGGGTTTGGCAACAATCCCTTTGCCAACCTGGCTGACGTCGAGCGGCGCATGGCCTTCGTGCTCAAGGCGGCAGCACGGTTTGATGATCTGCTGCATAGCGACCAGCGCGAACAGATTGTGCAGTCGATTCGGGAGATTGCCGTCGGTGGTGGCGTGCGATGAGTCTTCTGCATCGTGTGGGCTGGTGCCGCTGCTTATTGATGCTGGCAGTCGCGGCCCTCCTGACAGCAGCGGCGATTCAGGTCCTGTCGGATGAACCGGAAATCGCCCTGTTAATTGGCGAGCCTTACGAAGACATGCGCCAGCGCTCCAGCGCAAGCATTGATCCCGCTATATCGGGCCACTCCTGGTTCAGTATTCCGAAATCCGATGCACGCCTGCGTTTCATTGATCCCGCGTACGGTTTTGTTACCCCACCGGCCCGTTTTCTAACGGTGATGTACGATGATGATCGGATCCACGGTGTCCGCATGTCCCCACAAATCGAGCCACTACTGCTCGACAACACCCTCAAGGTCGTGCTGGATTTGCAAGACCAATTGCGTGCAACCGGCTGGACTCCGATCCGAATCGAGGAAGATCCACCATTCGCCGACACGCCAGAATGGCGGGCCCAGTTGCGCGACGTGAACAAGGGCGGCACCTCCTACTGGCATGCGCAAGACAAATATCAAGTGATGCTGGTGGTTCATCGCTTCAAGGACAAAAAACGTCCCACGGAAGAGCGCTACCTCATCACGCTGGCACTGGCTACGCCATGGACGAACCCTTGACCCTGCAGGCGAAATTGCTCCGAGCGGTGTTCTGACGAAAGCGGAGTGTCAGTTTGCTTCGTTGCCGACTGATCCACCGCCATCGCGAGCAAGCCCCCCCAGGTTTTGTGGTGTCCCACAATCCAGGTGAATTACATCCTTGCCAACGCCTGCGCCAGATCCGCCCGCAAATCCTCCACATCCTCGACCCCCACCGACAACCGCACCAACCCGTCACCAATCCCCAGTTCCGCGCGGGTATCGGGTGGGATGGTGGCGTGGGTCATGATCGCCGGGTGTTCGATCAGGCTTTCCACGCCGCCGAGGCTCTCGGCCAGGGCGAAGATCTGCACGTTCTCGAGGAAGCGTTTGGCGCCGGCCAGGTCGCTGTTGAGGTCGAGGGAGATCATCCCGCCGAAACCGCGCATTTGCCGCTGGGCCAGTTCGTGCTGCGGGTGCGAGGGCAGGCCGGGGTAGTAGACCCGTGAGACTTGAGGTTGGCGCTCCAGCCACTGCGCCAGTTCCAGCGCGTTGCTGCAATGGCGCTCCATGCGCAGGGCCAGGGTCTTTACCCCGCGCAGGGTGAGGAAGGCATCGAACGGGCCGGCGATGGCGCCGACGGCGTTTTGCAAAAAGCCCAGGCGCTCGGCCAGTTCAGCGTTCTGTCCGACCACGGCGATGCCGCCGATCACGTCGGAGTGGCCGTTGAGGTACTTGGTGGTCGAGTGCAGCACGATGTCGAAACCCAGTTCCAGCGGGCGCTGGATCCACGGGCTGGCGAAGGTGTTGTCGGCCACGCAGATGATGCCGCGGGCGCGGCAGGTGCGGGCGATGGCGGCCAGGTCCGTGAGGCGCAGCAGCGGGTTGCTCGGGGTCTCGACCATGACCATGCGGGTGTCGTCTTGCAGGGAGGCCTCGAACGCCGCCAGGTCGGTCAGGTCGACGAAGCTGAAGCGGTGCCCGGCGCTGCGCTGGCGCACCTTGTCGAACAGGCGGAAGGTGCCGCCGTACAGGTCATTGCCAGAGACAATGTGCGAACCGGCGTCGAGCAGTTCCAACACCGTGGAAATGGTCGCCAGCCCCGAGGCGAACGAGAAGCCCCGGGTGCCGCCTTCGAGATCGGCCACGCAGCGCTCCAGGGCAAAGCGCGTCGGGTTGTGCGAGCGCCCGTAGTCGAAGCCCTTGTGTACGCCGGGGCTCTGTTGCAGGTAGGTGGAGTTGGCGTAGATCGGCGGCATCAGCGCCCCGGTGGTCGGGTCCGGCACTTGCCCGGCATGGATCACCCGGGTGGCGAAGCCCTGTGGCGGGGCGTTTGTGTCCTGTTGACTCATGGCAGGGATCTCCGCAAATGGTTGAGCATGTCGGTTCGGGTAATCAGGCCGTGGAAGCCCGAGGCATCCTGAATGATCGCCACCAGGCCACGGCCCAGCTCTGCCTCCAGTTCAGCCAGCGTGGCGTCGGGGGACAGGGTTTGCAGTTTGTCGGTCATGGCGCTGGATACGGTCTTGCGAAAGTGCGCAACGTCTTCATGCACGCCCAGCAGGATGTCGGACTCGTCGATCACGCCGACCAGTTGCTGCCCCTTTACCAGCACTGGCAGTTGCGAGACATCCGCCAGGCGCATGCGCTGGAAAGCGGTGAGCAGGGTGTCGTCGGGGCCGACGCTGATCACCCGGCCATCCTCGAAACGTCGCGCGATCAGGTCGCGCAGGTCGCCGTAGTGCTTGCGTTGCAAAAGGCCCTGATCGTTCATCCACTGGTCGTTGTAGACCTTCGACAGGTAGCGTGTCCCGGTGTCGCAGACGAAGCTGACCACCCGTTTTGGCTCGGTCTGTTCGCGGCAGTAACGCAGGGCGGCGGCCAGCAGGGTGCCGGTCGACGAGCCGCCGAGAATGCCTTCGGCGCGCAGCAACTGGCGGGCGTGGTCGAAGCTTTCTTCATCGCTGATCGAATAGGCGTGGCGCACGCTGGACAGGTCGGCGATCGACGGAATGAAGTCTTCGCCGATGCCTTCCACCGCCCAGGAACCGGGGGTGGGGAGGGTGCCGCTGCGACTGTACTCGGCCATTACCGAGCCGACCGGGTCGGCCAGGACCATTTCCAGGTCTGGCTGCACGCGTTTGAAGAAGCGGGTCAGGCCGGTGAGGGTGCCGGCCGAACCGACACCGACGACGATCGCGTCCACATCATGCTGGGTCTGTGCCCAGATCTCCGGCGCGGTGCTGCATTCGTGGGCCAACGGGTTGGCCGGGTTGTTGAACTGGTCGGCGAAGAACGCATCGGGAATTTCTGCCGCCAGCCGCGCGGCGACGTCCTGGTAATACTCGGGATGACCCTTGCCGACGTCGGAGCGGGTGATGTGCACCTCGGCGCCCATGGCCTTGAGGTGCAAGACCTTCTCGGTGGACATCTTGTCCGGTACCACCAGCACCACCCGATAGCCCTTGGCACGGCCGACCAGGGCCAGGCCCAGGCCAGTGTTGCCGGCGGTGGCTTCGACGATGGTGCCACCGGGTTTGAGGCGGCCATCGCGTTCGGCGGCATCGATCATCGCCAGGCCGATACGGTCCTTGATCGAACCGCCGGGGTTCTGTGATTCGAGTTTGAGAAACAGCGTGCACGGGCCGGTATCGAACCGGCTGACGCGCACCAACGGTGTATTGCCGATCAGTTCGAGCACGGCAGGGCGGGAATTGGTAAGCATGTCGTCACTTCCTTGCGCTAATTCGCACTGGGTGGACAGCGGCCTGCAATGTGCCATCAGGCGTCAATCACAGGCATTGCATCGCTAGGACCATAGGCCGGGATCCGGCCACCCGCAACCTCCCACAGCCGATCGGTCGGCTCGACGCTTTTTCCTCGCCAGCAACCACAAAAAACATAATTTCGCTAATCCCCGGCTCCGAACAGAATGCGGCCAACACCCTGACACCGATAGCCGTAGCAGAAGAACAACAGTGATCAGAATCGAGGCGGCAGCCATGACCGACCTGAATCAAACCACCTTTCAGAAGTGCACAGCCATGACAGTTGATAAAACCGAAATTGATACGCTTGTTGTTGGCGCCGGCCAGGCCGGCGTGGCCATGAGTGAACACTTGAGCAAACTCGGTGTGCCCCACCTCGTTTTGGAGCGCAATCGTATCGCCGAAGCCTGGCGCACCGGCCGCTGGGATTCGCTGGTGGCTAACGGTCCGGCTTGGCACGACCGTTTCCCGGGCCTGGAATTCGACGGCCTGGACCCGGATGCCTTCGCCGGGAAAGAGCAGGTGGCTCAGTACTTCGAAGCGTATGCCCGCAAATTCAATGCGCCGATCCGCACCGGCGTGGAAGTGAAAAAAGTTGAACGCAATGCCGATCGTCCGGGTTTCACCGTTGAAACCTCCGATGGCGTGATCGAGGCCCGCCATGTGGTGGTCGCCACCGGCCCGTTCCAGCGTCCGGCCATTCCGCCGATTGCTCCCGAAATCGACGGCATCACCCAGATTCACTCCGCCCACTACTACAACCCGCAGCAACTGGCCGAAGGCGCCGTGCTGGTGGTTGGGGCAGGTTCTTCGGGCGTGCAGATCGCCGATGAACTGCAGCGCTCCGGCAAACAGGTCTACCTGTCGGTCGGCGCCCACGACCGTCCGCCGCGTGCCTATCGCAACCGTGATTTCTGCTGGTGGCTGGGGGTGCTCGGCGAGTGGGATGCCGAAGCCATGCAACCGGGCAAGGAGCACGTGACCATCGCCGTGAGCGGTGCCCGTGGCGGTCACACCGTGGACTTCCGTCGCCTGGCCCATCAGGGCATGACCCTGGTCGGCCTGACCCAGGCGTTCAACGGTGCCGTGGTGAGCTTCGAAAACAACCTCGCCGACAACATCCAGCGTGGCGATGAAAACTACCTCGCGCTGCTCGACAAGGCCGACGCCTATATCGAACGCAACGGCCTGGACCTGCCGCTGGAACCCGAAGCTCGCGCCATGCTGGCCGATCCGGACTGCGTGACCAACCCGATCCGTGAGCTCGACCTGGTCAAGGCCGGCGTCTCCACGATCATCTGGGCTACCGGTTACTCCACCGATTACAGCTGGCTGAAGGTCGATGCCTTCAAGGACAACGGCAAGCCGCAGCACCAGCGCGGCGTATCGGCCGAGCCGGGCGTGTATTTCGTGGGGCTGCCTTGGCAGTCCCGTCGCGGCTCAGCGTTCATCTGGGGCGTGTGGCACGACGCCAAGCACATCGCCGATCACATCGTTAAACAACACACCTATTTCAACTATCGGGATGCCACCCAGCGTCAAGCCGACGCCGCCCGTGCGCCCCTTCAGAAAGCCAGCCTCATGGGAGTTCGTTAATGCCTACTCATACCCGCATCCGCATGTTCAACACCAAAGACACTTACCCGAACCAGACGCTCGACAACGACCTGTGCCAGGCCGTTCGCGCCGGCAACACCGTGTATGTGCGTGGTCAGGTCGGCACCGATTTCAACGGCCAACTGGTGGGCCTCGGTGATCCGCGTGCCCAGGCCGAACAGGCCATGCGCAACGTCAAGCAATTGCTGGAAGAGGCGGGCAGCGACCTGAGCCACATCGTCAAGACCACCACTTACCTGATCGACCCGCGCTATCGCGAGCCGGTGTACCAGGAAGTCGGCAAATGGCTCAAGGGTGTGTTCCCGATCTCCACCGGCCTTGTGGTCAGCGCCCTCGGCCAGCCGCAGTGGCTGATGGAAATCGACGTGATTGCCGTTATCCCCGAATAAGGAATTCGCCATGACCTTTTCCATCGTTGGTCGCTGCGCCGAGACCGGCCAGCTGGGCATTGCCATCAGCTCTTCGAGCATTGCCGTCGGCGCGCGTTGCCCCTGGCTGCGTGCCGGTGTCGGCGCGGTGTCGAGCCAGAACATCACGCTGCCGGCCCTTGGCCCGCAGATCCTCGATGAACTGGCCAACGGCTCGGCGCCGCCCCAGGCGCTGGATCACTCCTTGACCCGCAACGGCTACAGCCAGTACCGCCAGGTGGCGGTGGTGGATGCCCACGGGCGCACGGCGGTGTTCAGCGGCAACCATGCGCTGGGCATCAACAACGCTGTGGCCGGTGACCAATGCGTGGCGGCTGGCAACCTGCTGGCCAACAGTGGAGTGATCGAGGCGATGGTCGCGGCGTTCGAAAACAGCGAAGGCTGCCTCGCCACCCGGCTGATGAACGCCTTGCAGGCCGGGCAGGATGCCGGTGGTGAAGCCGGCGCGGTGCACTCGGCGGCGCTGTCGGTGGTCGGTGACCTGACCTGGCCGATTGTCGACCTGCGGGTGGATTGGGCCGATGAAAACCCGATTGGCGAACTGGGCAAGCTGTGGACGGCCTACGAGCCGCAATTGCAGGACTACCTGACCCGCGCCCTCAATCCGACCCTGGCCCCCGCGTATGGAGTGCCCGGCGATGAGTGAGTTGCGCAGCCGCGCCATGCTCGCGCGGTTGATCGGGTTCGCCACGGTCAGCCGCGACTCGAACCTTGAGCTGATCGAGTTCGTGCGTGACTACCTGCGCGACCTGGGTGTGGATTGCGAATTGATCTACAACGCCGAGCGGACCAAGGCCAATTTGTTGGCCACGGTCGGCCCGAGCGTGGCCGGCGGCATCGTGCTGTCCGGTCACACCGACGTGGTGCCGGTGGACGGCCAGGCGTGGACGGTCGAGCCGTTCAGACTGAGCGAGGCGGGCGGCAAGCTTTACGGCCGTGGTACGGCGGACATGAAGGGTTATCTGGCGTCTGTGCTGGCGGCCGTGCCGATGTTTCTCTCCAGCCCTTTGAAGCGCCCAGTACATTTGGCGTTTTCCTATGACGAAGAGGTCGGTTGCCTCGGCGTGCGCGGCTTGCTCGAAGTGCTGCCCCAGCGCATTCCGGCCCCGGCCTTGTGCCTGATCGGCGAGCCGACCGAACTCAAACCGGTGCTCGGCCACAAAGGCAAGCTGGCGATGCGTTGCCATGTGCGCGGCGCCGCCTGTCATTCGGCCTACGCGCCTTATGGGGTCAATGCCATCGAGCAGGCCGCACGCCTGATCGGTCGGCTGGGCGACATCGGCGCCACCCTGGCCCGCCCGCCATTGCACGACAAGCGCTTCGATCCGGCGTTTTCGACCGTGCAGGTCGGGGTGATCCAAGGCGGTACGGCGCTGAACATCGTGCCAGCCGATTGCCGTTTCGATTTCGAGATACGCGCCTTGCCGGACTTCGCCCCGCAAGTGGTCGTCGACGAGTTGCAGGATTACGCCGAGCAGACGTTGCTGCCGGCCATGCAGGCCGTGGACACCGATACCGGCATCCGCTTTGAAAAAATATCGGCCTATCCCGGCCTGGCGACGCCCGCCGACAGTGCGGCGGCGCGCTTGATTGCCCAGCTGTGCGGCAGCGACGAGTTCAGCACCGTGGCGTTTGGCACCGAAGGCGGGCTGTTCGATCAGGCCGGGATTGCGTCGGTGGTCTGCGGCCCCGGCAGCATGGACCAGGGGCACAAGCCCGATGAATTTGTCAGCGTCGAACAGATGGCGGCCTGTGACCGCTTGATGGATCGCCTGGCGGCGTACTTGAGTGAATTCGAACACCCCTAACAACAACGGGCCGACCAGGCCCGAGGAAGCGATCCATGTCCAGATCCTTGCGTTGCAGTGTTCCGTTTGCCCTGGCGTTGTTGAGTGCCAGTGTGTGGGCGGCCCCCCAGGACCTCACCGTGATTTCCTTCGGTGGTGCTACCAAACAGGCCCAGGATAAGGCCTATTTCCAGCCTTTCAACGCCAGCGGCGCGGGCAACATCATCGCCGGTGAGTACAACGGCGAGCTGTCGAAGATCAAGGCCATGGTTTCGGCCGGTCACACCAGTTGGGACGTGGTGGAAGTCGAAAGCCCAGAGCTGTTGCGTGGCTGCGAGGAGGGCCTGTTCGAGAAGCTCGATGCGGGACGCTTCGGTGATTCGGCGAACTTCGTGCCGGGTGCGCTGACCGAATGCGGGGTGGCCACTTACGTCTGGTCGATGGTCATGGCGTACGACCAGAGCAAGCAGGCCAAGGCGCCGCAATCCTGGGCGGACTTCTGGAACGTCGCGGACTTCCCGGGCAAGCGTGGCTTGCGCAAGAGCGCCAAGTACACCCTGGAAATCGCCTTGCTGGCTGACGGCGTCAAGGCGGATGACATCTACAAGGTCCTGAACACGCCCCAAGGCGTGACGCGGGCCTTTGCCAAGCTCGATCAGATCAAGCCGAACATCCAGTGGTGGGAGGCGGGCGCCCAGCCGGCGCAATGGCTGGTGGCCGGGGACGTGGTGATGAGCGCCGCCTACAACGGCCGGATTGCCTCGGCGCAAAAGGAAGGCATGAAGCTGAGCATCGTTTGGCCGCAGAGCCTGTACGACCCGGAATACTGGGCGGTGGTGAAGGGCACACCGAACAAGGTGCTGGCGGAAAACTTCATCGCGTTTGCCAGCCAGCCACAGACGCAAAAAGTCTTCTCGGAAAACATCCCTTACGGGCCGGTGCATCGCCAGACCCTGCCATTGCTGCCCAAGGACGTGCAGGAGCAACTGCCGACCGCCGAGGCCAACCTGGCCGGTGCCAGGGCTGTGGATGCGGAGTTCTGGGTTGACCATGGCGAAGAGCTAGAACAGCGCTTCAATGCCTGGGCTGCGCGCTAATACCGCGGACTCTTAACCCTGTAGGAGCGGGCTTGCCCGCGATGAGGCCATCAGCTCCAACATCTTCGTTGGCTGATTCACCGCCATCGCGGGCAAGCCCGCTCCTACAGGGATTTCGTCTGTGGCTTGTTTTTGTTTTTAATTGGTTGTTCCTGCTGGTAAATAGCCATTGCTGCGCAATCTTTTTTAAGGTTTAAAGGCACAAATTAACTAATTTTCCTCCCCGCGCTCTTTGTCCATGATCGCCTCCAACAAGAAATGCGCAGGTACGCCCGCGCACACCGAAGTACGAACACGTACTCATCCTTGCCTTGGAGTTCGTCATGTCCACCACCGCTTCATCCGCCCCGCTCATCGAGAAACACACGATCGGGTACGTCCCCCCTGAGGATCGCCACGGAAAGGTAAAAGATCTGTTCACCCTGTGGTTCGGCGGCAACATCGCGCCGTTGCCCATCGTCACCGGCGCGCTCGGCGTGCAGTTGTTCCACCTGAACCTGGTCTGGGGCATTGTCGCGATCATCGTCGGCCACCTGGTCGGCGGTGTGCTGATGGCGCTGCATTCGGCGCAAGGCCCGCAGATGGGCATTCCGCAAATGATCCAGAGCCGTGCGCAGTTCGGTTCGCTGGGCGCGCTGCTGGTGGTGGTGATTGCCGGCGTGATGTACATCGGCTTCTTCGCTTCCAACATCGTCCTTGCCGGCAAGTCGTTGCATGGTGTGGTCGAGAGCGTGCCGGTGTCGGTCGGCATCGTCCTCGGCGGCCTCGGCTCGGGGATCATCGGCATCATCGGCTACCGCTTCATCCACGTGCTCAACCGCATCGGCACCTGGGTGCTGGGCCTGGGCATCGTGCTGGGTTTCGGCTACATCCTGACCCACGTGCAGACCGACGACTTCCTCACCCGCGGCAGTTTCAACATCTCCGGCTGGCTGGCCACGGTGTCGCTGGCGGCGCTATGGCAGATCGCGTTCGCACCCTACGTGTCCGATTACTCGCGTTACCTGCCCAAGGACGTCAAGGTCAGCTCGACCTTCTGGGCGACTTACCTCGGCTCGTCGCTGGGTTCGATCCTGTCCTTCGTATTCGGCGCCGTCGCCGTGCTGGCAACGCCAGTGGGCATGGACACCATGGACGCGGTGAAACTCGCCACCGGTGCCATTGGCCCGTTGATGCTGGTGCTGTTCCTGCTCAGCGTCATCAGCCATAACGCCCTGAACCTGTATGGCGCCGTGCTCTCGGTGATCACCTTGCTGCAAACCTTCGCCCACCGCTGGATTCCGACTGCTTCGAGCCGGGCGGTGTTGTCGTTGATCATCCTCGGCGGTTGCTGCGTGGCGGCCATCGGCGCCTCGGCGGATTTCATCGGGCATTTCGTTGACCTGGTACTGGCGTTGCTGGTGGTGCTGGTGCCGTGGACCGCGATCAACCTCATCGACTTCTACGCGATCCACAAGGGCGACTACGACATCGCCTCGATCTTCCGCGTCGACGGTGGCATCTACGGCCGCTTCAACCCGCAGGCGTTGCTGGCCTATGCCATCGGCATCGTGGTGCAGATCCCGTTCATGAACACGCCGATCTACACCGGGCCTGTGGCGGTGCATATCGACGGTGCGGATTTGTCCTGGCTGGTCGGCCTGGTGGTCACCACGCCGCTGTACTTCTGGCTGGCCAATCGCGATACCGCGTACCGTCGGCGCCAGAACATGGCCGGGTTGATGCCAGCCAACGGTTGATCGGGCATCTGGAACCGATGTGCCGGGTTGAGCGGTCGTGAACGCCAGGGATAGCCGTTTGTCGGGCGTATGGTTATGCTCAGTGAGTTTGCCAAACGCCAACGATAGACAACCACAGTGAAGCCATGAGCCAATCAGACACGCGTGCGACTGTTCTAGCGCTGTATCCAGAAGACTCCCGTGAGGCAGCGGCATTGCTCAAGCAGGCAGTGCCGCTGATGGTTCGTCACAACATACCGCCAAACCCGGTGCACTACGCACTCTGGTACACCTACAGCAAAGGCCAGGAACCGGAGCTCAACCGGCACCTGGATCGGGTCGTCAACGATTTCGACTACTTTCCGCCGGAGTCGGCCACCAAGCTGTTTCGCGAATACATCATCCGTGATGAGTTGGCGGACGCCCGTTCCGGACAGCAGGACGCGATCAACCTGGTCGACGACATGGAGCGCGATGTTTCGCGCAGCGTGAAGGGCAACCAGAACTTCCAGGCCAGCCTCGGCCAGTACCTGCAAATGCTCGAAGAACCGGCCAGCGAGCGTCTTCCGAGCATCCTGATCCAGCTGCAACAAAGCACCCAGTTGATGCAGAGCCAGCAGGAACACTTCCTCGCCCAGTTGCAGTCCGCGCAGCATGAAATCAAAAGCCTGCGCGACAAACTGGAGCGCGCCCAGTTGGCGGCGACCCTCGATGGCCTGACCGAATTGCTCAACCGTGCCACCTTCAACCGCAAGCTTGAGCAAGCGATGAACAGCGCGCCAACAGGCGTGGCGCTGGTGATGCTGGATATCGACCACTTCAAGCAATTCAACGACCAGTACGGCCATCCCTTGGGCGATCGCGTGCTTCAGCATGTCGCCCGGGTGCTGCGCGATTCGCTGCCTGGCGAAGCGTTTGCGGCGCGTTATGGCGGTGAAGAGTTTTGCGTGGTGCTCAAGGATTGCCCGGATCTGGCGGCTGTCGGCGCTTTTGCCGAGCGCCTGCGCCTTAAAATCCAGTCGCTGCGGGTCAAGGCCCGGGGCACCGACACCGTGCTGGACACCATCACCGCGTCGTTCGGCGTGGCCCATGCTCAGCCCGGCGACACACCGGAAAGCCTGGTGACCCGCGCCGACGACGCGCTGTACCAGGCCAAGCGCAACGGGCGCAATCAGGTACGGCAGTAACCACTTAAAGGACGAACCCCCAGCACCTGTGGCGAGGGAGCTTGTCGGAACGCCGCACCGTCCCGTTCGGCTGCGCAGCAGTCGCAAACCCTGTTTGTTCGGTGCTACCTGATTGATCAGGTTTTGGGGCCGCTGCGCAGCCCAGCGGGAGCAAGCTCCCTCGCCACAGGTTGTTTGTTGCTCATGCCATCCGCCATTTAACCGAGGATGAAGTAGACCTTGCGCACCGTGGTGAGGTTTTCCCAGGTGCCATTGAATCCGCTGGCGACCACGAAGGAGTCCCCGGGGCCGAACGTGCGTGCGACGCCCTCGGCATCGGTCAGGCGCACGCTGCCTTCAAGGATGTGACACAGCTCGTCGTAATCGCACTGGCAACGCTCCCGGTGCGGTCCCGCCTCCCAGATGCCGGCCACGGCGTTTTTCCCGGGCTGCACAAAGTGCCGCCAACTCTTGCTGCGATATGGCGCGTCGACCACGGCCGGGTCGTTGATTTCAGTTTCACGGGGTTCAAGGTCGCTGGCGAAGTCGATGACGTGCCGGGGCAGGGCTGTGGACATGGTGGTCTCCGGATCAGGAATCGAAACCGATGCCAAAGGCATCGAAGGTCTTGAGCAGCCAGTCGCGGTGACCGTCACGGTCTTCGCGCGCCAGTGAGCGCTGGGCCAGTTTCACGCCGACATAACGCAAGGGCTCGGGCGGAAAGCGGAAGGGCGCCTTGGAGGTCATCAGCAACTCCGTTCGTTCGGTGCGCTCGCCGGTCAGCAGATCCAGCATGTTCAGCGCGGCGAAGCGACTGGCCGATACACCCTGGCCGGTGAAGCCCAGGGCATAAGCGACGCGGCCCTGATGTTCGCAACCGGTGAACATCGTGGTGCGTGCGGAGGTGTCGATGATGCCGCCCCAGGCATGGCTGAAGCGCACATCGCCCAGGGCCGGGAAGGTCTGTTGAAACTGTTCGGCCAGGCGCTGGAAGCTTTCCGGACGCTGGGTCAGCGCTTCGTCGCGGCGCCCGCCGAAATGGTAGATGGCATCAAAGCCGGCCCAGAGAATGCGGTTGTCGGCGGTCTTGCGCAGGTAGTGGAACTGGTTGCCGGCGTCGGCGATGCCGTAGCGGCCGGTCCAGCCAATGGCTGCCAGTTGTTCATCGCGCAGTGGCTCCGTGACCAGTGAGTAGTCATAGACCGGGATCACGCTCGATGCCAGATGGCCGAGCAGCGGCGGGGCGATGTTGGTGGCGAGGGCGACTTGCCCGGCGATCACTTCGCCGTCGGCCGTGCGCAGGCGCAGGCTGTCATGGCGGGCATCCAGTTGCAGCACCGGGCTGTTCTCGAACAGTTGAACCCCTTGTTCAAGGCAGACACGGCGCAATTCAGCGGCCATTTTTGCCGGGTTGAGCAGGGCGTAATTGGGTTCGAACAAGCCGGCCGCATACGCCGGTGAATCAAGCTTCTGTGCCAGGTCGTGGCCTTCCAGCCACTGGCAGTCGATACCGAAGCGCGCATAGTTGCGCTGCATCGAGCGCAGCCCATCGACCTGCCACGGCTGGACCGCGACGTTGAGTTTGCCCTGGCGTTCGAACTCGACCTGCATGCCGAAGCGTTGCAGGTCGGCGGCCAGTTCATCGAGGTTCTGCCGGCCCAGGCGGATCAGTTGCTGCGCCTCATCCGGCCAGCGCTTGAGGGCGTTGGAGACGCCATGGGAAATGCTGGGTGCGCAAAACCCGCCGTTGCGCCCGCTGGCCTCACCGCCGCAACGGCGCGCCTCGATGATCGCGATGCTCAGGCCGGGGTTGCGCTGGCGCGCCAATAGCGCCGTCCACAATCCGGTGAATCCGCCACCGACCACCGCCAGGTCGCATTGCACCATGCCGGTAACGGACGGTGCGGCAGGCGGTGGGGTGACGGTGTCCTGCCAGAAGGGATGGGGCAGGACATGGTCAAGCGCATCAAGACGCGGTGGGGCATTCATGCTGAAACTCCGGCAGTGTGTCGGGCAGCGACGATTGCGTTCGGTTGCCCGACGGTTTTTGTTGTTATGGCTAGAGATCGGGTAGAGCGAGAATCGCGCGGGCGGCAATCTCGGTGCCGCGGGTCGCCTGCATGCGCTCGCTGAATGTTTTGAGGCGTTGTTTCATCGCTTGGTCGGCCAGCAGCTGTTCAAGGGCGGCGGGCAGGGTGGCCACGGGATCGGCAAAGCGCGGCAGATAGCGGCCGACGCCGACTTCCTCGGCGCGGGCGGCGTTGTCGTGACCGTCCCAGCAATACGGAATGATCAGCGACGGCAAGCCGAAGTACAGCGCTTCGCAGAAGCTGTTGTTGCCGCCGTGGTGGATGAACACATCGCATTCCTTGAGAACCGCCGGCTGGGCAAACCAGCTGTCGAGGTACACGTTGTCCGGCACGGTGGTGTACATGTCGCGGTAGGCGCCGACGTTGACCAGAAAGCGATAAGGCAAGGTTTCGATCGTGCTGATCAGGCGTTTCATCATCCCGGTGTCGGCGGCGCCGAGGCTGCCGAAGCTGAGGTAGATCAGTGGCGCGTCGTTGTGCCGAGGAAAGTCCGGGACGATGTACGGCGCTTCGCGGCGCACGCAGCCGTCGAGGTAGACGTAGCGCTGCGGATCGAGTGGTTGCTGGCGTTCATAGCGCACCGGTGTCGGCGACAGCAGCAAATTCAGCCACGGCGAATCGGTAAGGAACTGTCCGGGTGGGCTCGGCGCGGTGCCGTTGCTCAGGAGAAACTGCGAAAAGCGCTCATGGGCCGGCGCGACTGCCTTCAGGTACTGCGCGGTGTACCGCTCGCAGGCCGTCGTGTCACTGGCCAGGCACCCGGACAAGTAGGGCGGAACGGCCGCATCCGGCAGTTCGGTTTCCGCGCAGGACACCACTCGCACCCAGGGGCAGCCGGCGTTGGCGATGGCCGGGAACATCACCACGTTGTCGAGCACGATCACGTCGGGCTTGAGGCGGCTGAGCAATTGCTGCAAGGGTTTTTCCGCTTCGATCGCGGTGTCGATGATCGCTTCCCAGGCCGGCGCCACGTAGCTGTCGATCTGCGCCAGCGGGGTCTGGTCGAAGTACGGGATGCTGCGTTCGATGAAACGCTCCCAGTAGTGCTGGTGTTCCGCCGCCGACAATGGGCTCGCTTGCGGAATCGGGTATTCGTCGAAACCGTATTCGGCGAACAGCCCCTGGAAATGCTCATGGCAGATGAACACCGGCTTGGCGCCCAGTTCACGCAGCGACTGAGCGATACCGATGCAGTTCAAGGCCGCGCCGAAACTGGCTTCCGGAAACAGGGCGATCAGTTGTTGTTTTTGCATGGCGAGGGACTGTCCATGGCGGGTCAAACCCGCCGCTCCTGAAGGTGTTTTTGATGCTGTCTTATTTTCAAAAAAAAATCATCATGTTTTTGCGAGCCGTTTAACGACGCCCGAACAGATGACTTTGCGGGATGCCGCGGTTGGCGGTTTGCGGGCGTTGCGCGGCGCTCAGGCGCAGGTGCAGGCGCAGCAGGTCGGCAGCGATCTCCATCTGTCCGCGTTCGATCTGCGCGATGATTTGCAGGTGTTCGCGCAGCGCTTCCTGCAGGCGGTGCACGCTCACCGATGGCAGCAGGTTCGGCAGGCGGCGCAGGCCCTGGTGCTGGAGCAGGGCGTCGCTGATGAAGCGGTTGCCGCAGCTCTGGGCCAGCAGTTCGTGGAAGCTGATGTCCAGTTCGCGAAACTGCTGCAGATCGAAGTCTTCCACGGGGCGGGCGAGCAGGGTTTGCATGGCGCTACGCAACAGCGCCAGGCGTTGCGGGTCGGCATTGAAGCTGGGGCTGAGCAGCGCTTCGGGCTCGAGAATCAGGCGGAATTTCAGGCTTTCTTCAAGGGCGGCGAGGCTGTTCAGCGACGGACGAAACAGCCAGGACTGGCCGGGGCCGCGTTCGATGGCCTGGCTTTCGCTCAATTGCTGCAAGGCCTTTTGCGCCGCTGGCCGGCCGATGTCGTAGCGGCGCATCAGCTCGCTGATGCTGATGCTGTCGCCCAGGCGCCCGGCCATGCGGTCGCGCAAAACCGAGGCGGCCAGTTCTTCTTCCTCGGCTTGCGGCAGGGCGGCGTTGAATGCCGAGCCAGCCGGAGATGCCAACAGGGTGTAACCCTTGCCGGCCTCATGGCTCAGCAGATTCTCTTCCAGCAGCACTTTCAGCGCGCCGCGAATCAGCGTGCGCGAGACCTGGAAGGTGCGGGCCAGGGCCTGTTCAGCCACCGGGTCGCCGGCCACCAGGCCACTTTCCTGAGTGTGCTCGAGGATGCGGCGGGCCAGTTCCAGGTGATTGGTGCGCGGTTTTTTTTCGGCTGTCGTGCTCAAGCGTCTTTTCTCGTTGTGATCCGCTGTCGGACTCAGTTGCTCATCTTATGTCATGCGCCGGTTGGACGTCAGGCCGGAAAAAATGCGTTGACATCTTTTGATACTGGTCCTAATTTCTAAAAAAAAACACAAGCAATCGTTTCTCGTTTTGCCGTACTGCCTTCGAACACAACAATAAACAATCGTCGGGTGAGTATTTATGAGCAAGCTGAATGATCTTCTGTGCGTGGGATTGGCCGTTTCCCTGGCGATCGCCTCACAGGCTGCAAGTGCGAAAGACATGGTGATTTCCATCTGGGACGGCTACATGGCCCCGGATGCGCTGGAGAAGTTCAAGGCTGCCAGCGGTGTGGACGTCGACAAGGCGCTGCACGCCACCAACGAAGAAATCATGGGCAAGCTGATGGCGTCCGGGGGTGAAGGGTACGACGTGGTATTCGTCTCCTCGCCTTTCGCCGAAGTCCTGCACAAGCAGGGGCTGCTGGCGGACATCGATCCGGTCAAAGTCCCCAACCTGAAAAACCTCTATCCCGAAGCCACGCACCTGGAATATGACCAGGGCAACCAGTTCTCCGTGCCTTACACCTGGGGCACCACCGGCATCTGCTACCGCTCCGACAAGGTGACACCGGCGCCGCAGAGCTGGAACGAGCTGCTCAATCCGAGCGATGCCCTCAAGGGCAAGGTGACGATGCTCGCCACCGACCGCTGGATGCTCGGCGCCGGTTTCCTCGCCAAGGGCTGGTCGGTCAACGACAGCGACCCTGCGCAAATCGCCGCCGTTCGCGATCAGCTGATCGCCACCAAAAAACGCATTCTGTCCTTCGACGACACCACCTTCTATTCCAAGCTGGCCTCCGGCGAATCGCTGATGGCCCACGCCTGGGATGGCTGGTGCAACTACGGCACGCAAGCCAACGCGGCGATCAAGTTCGTGGTGCCCAAGGAAGGTTCCGACCTGTGGGTGGACACCATGGTGGTGCTCAAGAGTTCGAAGCACCAGGACCAGGCCTTCAAGTTCATCAACTTCATGCTGGCCAAGGAAAACCACGCCTGGGTGGCTGAAAACATCCTCTACAAAGTCCCCAACCAGGCAGCCATGGCCGGGTTGTCCGCGGACCTGCTCAAGCAATACCCCAACCTGACCATCGCCCCCGCCGAACTACTGAAAATGGAGCAACTGCGCGACCTGGGCGGCACCACGCAAAAAGCCTACACCCGCGCCGTCACCGAAATCATGGCGGCGCAGAACTAACGCCGCATCGATCCGAGGCATGCCCGGCATGCCTCGCCACGCTCGCAAGCCGCCTCTGTCCTGAGGCGGGAGGATATGGGTAATGAGTGCTTTGCATGCTGACAGGCGTCTGTCGGCCTGGCTTCTTGCGCCCGGCTTCGGCTGGCTGCTGATGTTCCTGGTGATCCCGTGCCTGCTGGTGCTGGTCTACAGCTTCGTTGAACGGGGTGCCTACGGTGGCATCGACTGGTTGTTCACTTGGGAAAACTATCAGCGCGCGTTCGATCCGCTGTACCTGGGCATCCTGCTCAAGTCGGCCAAGATCGCCGGGCTGGCCACGGTGTTCGCGGTGCTGATCGGCTACCCGGCGGCCTATGCGATAGCCCGGGCGCCACGGCGGCGTCAGGCGGTGTATCTGTTCCTGGTGATGCTGCCGTTCTGGAGCAACTACCTGATCCGCACCTACGCCTGGATCGTCCTGCTCAACCGCGAAGGCCTCATCAACCGCCTGCTGCAAGTGTTCGGCTACAGCGGCGAACCCATCAGCCTGCTGTACACCGAGTCGTCCGTGGTGCTGGGGCTGGTCTACAACTACATCCCCTTTGTGATCCTGGCGATTTTCTCCTCGCTGTCGCGGATCAACAACGAACTCTGGGACGCCTCGAAAGACCTCGGTGCCTCGGGCTGGATGACCTTTCGCCGGATCATCCTGCCGCTGAGCGTGCCGGGTATCGCCGCGGGTGCGGTGTTTGTCTTCGTGCTGAGCATTGGCAACTTCATCACCGCCGATCTGCTGGGCGGCAAGCAGGTACAGATGGTTGGCAACCTGATCTATTCGCAATTCCTCACGGCGCGGGACTGGCCGTTCGGTGCGGCGCTGAGTTTCTTCCTGATAGCGATCATGTTGATCCTGCTGTTCATCCAGGCCCTGGTGGCCCGTCGTGCAGAAGGGGTGCGCTCATGAGTCAGTCTCGTTCTGTCAGCGGCACTGTGCTGGGTTCGCACCTGGGTCTGGTGTACGCCTTCCTTTATATACCGATCCTGGTGCTGATCCTGTTGTCGTTCAACAAGTCCGGATTGCCCACTGCCTGGGGCGGCGTATCACTGAAGTGGTACGCGGCACTGGCGCACAACACGGCGATTCTGTCGGCGGCGCTTAATACCCTGATCGTTGCCTTGTCGGCGACCTTCATTGCCTGTGTGCTCGGCACGTTTCTGGCGCTGGGCATCGAGTTGCGCCGCAAAGACAACCACAAGGGCCAGGTGGTCGACACCTTGCTGATGGCGCCGATGATCATTCCTGACATCGTGCTGGCGATTGCGCTGTTGAGTTTTTTCAATCTGCTCAAGGTCGGCCTGGGGCTGCACTCGATCATCATCAGCCACGCGGTGTTCAACATCGCTTTCGTCTGCGCGGTGGTACGCACGCGGCTCAAGCACTTCGACTATTCGATTCTCGAAGCCTCGATTGACCTCGGCGCGAGCTGGTTCACCACGTTCCGTCGGGTGCTGTTGCCGGTGATCTTTCCCGGTGTGCTGGCCGGTGGACTGCTCTCGTTCACCCTGTCGGTGGACGAATTCATCATCGCCTTTTTCAACTCGGGTTCCGGCCAGGCTTCCACCACTTTGCCCATGCAGATCTACGCCATGATCCGCTTCGGCGTCACCCCGGAAATCAACGCTCTGGCGACGCTGGTGATGCTGGTCAGCATCACCGCGCTGCTGGCTTCGCAGCGTCTCAACAAGGCTCCTCGCACCCATGAATAATTCATCCGCGGTACTGATCCTGGATAAGGTCAGCAAGTCTTATGGCAACGGTCTGGCGGTCAACGAGGTGTCGCTGAGCATCCGCGAGAACGAGTTCTTCGCGCTGCTCGGGCCGTCCGGCTGCGGCAAGACCACTTTGCTGCGCATGCTCGCCGGCTTCGAGACGCCCAGCGGCGGCTGCATCTACCTGGACGGCAATGACATCTCGCCGCTGCCGGCCAACAAGCGTCCGCTGAACCTGATGTTCCAGTCCTACGCGCTGTTCCCCAACATGACCGTGCGCAAGAACATCGCCTACGGCCTGGAAATGGAGCGCCTGCCGGAAACGGAAATCCGTCGTCGGGTCGATGAAGTGCTCAGCACCGCGCAACTGGGTGAGCTGGCCGAGCGCAAGCCCGATCAACTCTCCGGCGGCCAGCGTCAGCGGGTGGCACTGGCCCGGGCGCTGGTCAAGCGTCCGCGAGTGTTGCTGCTCGACGAACCCTTGGGCGCCCTCGACAAGAAGCTGCGGGAAAAGATGCAGCTGGAACTCAAGCGCTTGCAACACGAGAGCGGCATCACCTTCATCATCGTCACCCACGACCAGGAAGAAGCCCTGGTCATGTCCGACCGCATGGCGGTGCTCGACGGCGGCAAGGTGTGCCAGTGCGGCAGCCCGACCGAGCTCTACGAAAACCCCAACAGCCGTTTTGTCGCCAACTTCATCGGCGTCAGCAACCTGCTCGAAGGCGTGCGCTCGGGCCAGCACTCGGTGCGGGTCAACGGCCAGGAGCTGCGCGTCGAAACCGACGCACCGCTGGTCAATGGCCAGGCCGTCGCCGTGGTGGTGCGTCCCGAACGCTTGCAAGTGCTGGCGGAGCAGGGCAGCGATTGCGCCAATCAGGTCAGCGGCAAGATCGTCGAAGTCGCCTATCACGGCCTCGATACCAATCTGCATGTGCAGACAGCGCTCAGCGAAAAACCGCTGATCGTGCGTGTGCCGTCCTCACAGTTTGAATTCGCCCATTTTGCAATCGACACGACCATCCGGCTGGGCTGGCAAGCCCGGCATGCCCGCGTATTGACGCGCTGAACAATAAAAAGACCAGGCAGGAGCAGCACTCGATGAAACAGAAAGTGATCGCATTCTTTCCGGAAGCCGCCTACGGCCCGGCGCTGAACTCAGTCGGTATCGCCCAGGCCTGTGAAGCCCTGGGGCATAAAGCAGTGTTCTTGACCGACCCGGGCATGAGCGGTGTCTACGCCGGTTATGGTTTTGAGGAGCACATGGTCAACATGTCGGCGCCGATGCCGGCCGAAGAGATGGCTCGCTACTGGGTCGACTTCATCAACGGGCACATTCCGAATTTCCGCAAGTCGCCGCTGGAGCAGATCGACAACTACGTCAAGGAATGCTGGGCGGCCATCGTCGAAACCGCCAAGTGGGCGCAAAAGGACCTGCCGGCGGTGCTGGACAAGGTCAAGCCTGACCTGATCTGCGTCGACAACGTGATCCTGTTCCCGGCGATCAAGCAATACGGCAAGCCATGGGTGCGGATCATTTCCTGCTCGGAAAACGAGATCGAAGACCCGGATATCCCGCCGCACCTGTCGGGCATGAGCATCGACGACAAGGCGGGCCACGCGCAATTCCGCCAGCGTTTCGAGGAGGTGGTCGGGCCGATCCACGAGGACTTCAACCAGTTCCTCCAGGCCCATGGTGAGGCGCCTTATCCGCTAGGCACCTTCTTTGAAGCCTCGCCGTTCATGAACCTGCTGCTGTACCCGGATGCGGTCAAGTTCGACCGCCGCCATCCGCTGCCGGCCGAGCGTTTCCATTACCTGCAAGGTTGCGTGCGCCACGACACGCCGTACGAGATCCCCCAGTTCCGCGCCCATAACGACAAGCCGTTGCTCTACGCCAGTTTTGGCAGCCTAGGCTCAGGCGATGTCGAGCTGCTCAAGCGCCTGATCGAGGCGGTGGGCAAGCTGCCGTACCGGGCGCTGTTCAATGTCGGCGAGCACCTCGACGAATACACCGATCTGCCGGACAACGTGCAGATTTCCAACTGGTTCCCGCAGCCGTCGGTGATCGCCCAGGTCGACGCGGTGATCCACCACGGCGGCAACAACAGCTTCACCGAGTGCCTGTTCTTTGGCAAACCGGCGATCGTCATGTCCTACGTCTGGGACGGCCACGACAACGCCATGCGTGCCGAAGAGAGTGGTCATGGCTTCAAGCTCGACCGCTACGAATGGAGCGAAGAGCAGCTCGCGGAAAAACTGCACGCGTGCCTCAACGACGGGGCGATGCGCCAACGCCTGCAGCGCACCAGCGCGCAAATGCAATCACGCAAAGGGCCGCAAGACGCGGCCGCGATTCTCGACAAGGTGCTTAACGATGCCTGATTCATCTACCACGGCGGGTATCACGCCGTACCTCGAAGCGGTCAGCAGCCGCACCGACCTTGTGGACTGGGGCGTGCAGAGCGACGCCGTCGAAGGTGTCTCGCATTCCAGCGGCCGCTTGCTGTTCAAAGGCCCGAACAACAGCCCGGAAACCGGCTTGTGGGTGTGTACCCCCGGGCGCTGGCGGCTGTCGATTCCCCGGGACGAGTTGTGCCACTTCATTGCGGGCCACGCTACGTACCGCAACGACAACGGCGAAGTGATCGAGGTTCGCCCCAACACCCTGGTGCTGTTCCCGGCCGGCTGGACGGGTGAGTGCGACGTCCGGGAAACCTTGCGCAACGTTTACATGCTCGCTTGAGCCTGCATACCCCCATGTAGGAGCGAGCCTGCTCGCGAAAAACGCCAGGACAACGCAGTCATCCAGACAGCGCGCGTCATCGTTGACGTCCATCGCGAGCAGGCTCGCTCCTACAAAAAACTGATTTTTTTGGAGAGTGACACATGACTACCCCGTTTCTGTACGACCCGCTGAGCATCACTGACGTCAAGGATTGGGGCGTGATCCCGACCATGCTCGAAGGCGAGTCCCGTGTTTCCGGCGTGGTGCTGCACAAGGGGCCCGAAGGCCAGTCCGAGTGCGGCATCTGGATCTGCACCCCCGGCAAGTGGTTCTGCCATGTCACCAGCGACGAGTTCTGCCACTTCCTCGAAGGCCGCTGCACTTACGTCCATGAGTCCGGTGAAGTGATCGAGATCAAGCCGGACACCGCCGCCTTCTTCGGCAAGGACTGGAAGGGTGTGTGCACCGTCCACGAGACCATCAAAAAGGTCTACATGATCCGGTGACTGCCATGACAGATGCACTGGCGTTTTCGCTAACCCGTGAGGACCAGCGCGCAGCCTTTCTGGCTTGCGCCGGTTTCGCCGGGGCCTTGCTGGTCGCCTTGCCGGCGGATGCTTCGACCCGGCGTTATTTCCGCCTGGACGGCGCCGGTCTGTTGCTGATGGATTCGCCGCCCGACAGCGAACCCATCGGCCCGTTCGTGCGCATCGCCCGGCAGTTGCAGGGGCTGGGCCTGTCCGCGCCGGCCTTGCTGGCGGTGGACGAGGCGGCGGGGCTGGCGCTGATCGAGGATTTCGGTCACGACACCTACACCCGGCTGCTGCTGGCCGGGCATTCGGAGTCGGAGCTATATCACCTGGCGGTCGATACGCTGGTGGCGTTGCATCGCGCAGCGCCCGCCACGGAACTGGCGCCTTACGACGAGCAGCGACTGGCGGCCGAGTACGCTCTTTTTATTGATTGGTACGTGCCGTTGTTGATCGGCGAAGAGGCGGCCCTGGCCCTGCGCGATGAGTATTTGGCGTTGTTTGCCGATGCCTGCCGCGATGTCGCAAAACGCCGCGAAGCCCTGGTGTTGCGCGACTTTCATGTCGACAACCTGATGCTGCTGCAAGGCCGCGAAGGTGTCGCGGCCTGTGGCTTGCTGGATTTTCAGGACGCGCTGGCCGGGGCGGCGGCGTATGACTTGATGTCGCTGCTCGAAGACGCTCGCCGTGATGTGCCCGAGGCGCTGCGGGTGGCCCTGATCAGCCACTACCTGTTGCAGCGCCCGGAGCTGGATGCGCTGCGCTTTCTCGAAGACTACCGGCGCCTGGCCGCCCAACGTCACGCCAAGGTGCTGGGGATTTTCGTGCGCCTGGCCGGGCGGGACGGCAAGCACGGTTACCTGGCGCATCTGCCGCACACCCTGGGTTTGTTTGTCCGTGCCCTGGACGCCGAGGCCTTTGTGCCGCTGCGCCAGTGGCTTGACCGGCACGTGCCGGGCTGGCGTGAAGAACTGCCCGCCGAGACCCTGGCGACATTGCGTGAAACCCCTTATCGATTGGTTCAAGGATCATCCCATGGCCACGTTTAACTGCGATTCTGCCTTGCGCTTCATCAATTCCGAGTTCCTGCCGCTGACCGATGGCCGCGTGCGCGAGGTGCTCGATCCGGCGACCCTGCAACCGGTCGGGCAAGTCGGCGTGTGTGGCGACGCCGATGTGCAAGCGGCCATCGATGCCGCCACCGCCGCGCAAAAACAATGGCGCGTAGTGGATGCCAAAAGCCGCGCCGCGCGTCTGCATCAACTGGCCAATGCCATCGAGCAGAACGTGGCCTGCAACCGTGAAGTGGCGCGCCTGATGACCCTGGAAATGGGCAAGCCGTTTCCCGAAGCCATGGGCGAGTTGGCCAACTGCGCGCCGATCTTTCGCTACTACGCGGAAATGGCCCGGGACGATGCCGGCAAGGTCGCCGGCACCACGCAGATCGGCTCGTTCCAGCATGTGCGCTATGAGCCCTATGGCGTCAGCGTGCACATCATGCCGTTCAACTTTCCGATCCTGCTGATGTGTTGGACGGTCGCTGCATCGCTGGCGGCGGGCAATGCCTGCATCATCAAACCGGCGGAAGCCACGACCCTGTGCACCCTCAAGTTCATGGAACATTTCACCGCGCTGTTGCCGGGGCTGGTGTCTTGCGTGCCGGGCGATGCAGCGACGGCACAGAAGCTGGTGCAGTCGGCTCAGACCCACGCCGTGGCGTTCACCGGCAGCGTGGCGGCAGGCAAAGCGGTGGCGATGGCCTGTGCCGAACGGATGAAACCTTGCGTGATCGAAGCCGGCGGCAGCGATCCGTTGATCATCTCCAGACATGCCCCGCTGGAAGTGGCAGCGGCGGGCGCAGTGACCGCTGCGTTCCACCTGAGCGGGCAGATCTGCACGTCGGCCGAGCGCTTCTATGTGGTTGACGAGATCCATGACGAATTTGTCGCCAGGTTCGCCGAGCGCACCCGTGCCTTGCGCATCGGTCATGGCCTGGAACGCTCGGAGATCGGGCCGATGGTCAGCGAGGCGGCGCGCAATAAAGTCATGCGCCTGGTCGATGACGCCGTGGCCAAGGGCGCGACAGTGGTCTGTGGCGGGCGGATTCCACCCGGGCACAGCGTCGGCTGGTTCTATGAGCCGACCATCCTCACCGGCGTGACCGGCGACATGGCGATTCTTCAGGAAGAGTGCTTTGGCCCGGTGGCGGCGATCTGCCGTGTCAGCGATTTCGACGAGGCGGTGCGGTTGGCCAACGACTCGCCGTTCGGCCTTGGCGCTTCGCTGTTTTCCACGGATCTGGCCGAGGCCATGGAGGCCGCCGAGCGTCTGGAAGCGGGGATGGTCTGGGTCAACAACCCGCTGATCGACAACGATGCGTTGCCGTTCGGTGGCTGGAAAATGTCTGGCCTGGGGCGTGAACTCGGGCGTCAGGGGCTGGAAGCGTTCCGCCGCTCGAAAATGGTCATCATCGACCACCAACCGAAGATTCAGGACTGGTGGTATCCGTATGCCGACGATGTGTTCTATCGCGATCCGGCCTGAAGCCGGGATGCACACAGGAGGATCGCGATGAGTGACAACACGTTTTGGCCGACGCTGGCGGTGATTCTGGCGGCCGGGCAGGGCACGCGCATGCGTTCGCCGCTGCCCAAGGTCTTGCACCCGGTGGGCAATCGACCGCTGCTCGGCCATGTGCTGGCGGCGGTGGACGCGGCGGGTATCGAGCAACGGGCGGTGGTGTTGGGTGCCGGCGGCCGTTTGGTGGCCGAGTACCTGGATCAGGTCGCACCGACGGCACGGGTGTTTACCCAGCACGAGCAACTGGGCACGGCCCATGCGTTGCTGGCGGCCCGGCCTGCACTGGAGGCTCATGAGCAGGGTTGTGTGCTGGTGCTGTTCGGCGATTCGCCGTTGATCACGCCGCAGACCTTGAACCGTTTGCGTCGGGCACTGATAGACGGCGCAGCGGTGGCGGTGGCGGGTTTCCATACCCAGCAACCGGGGCCCTATGGGCGATTGCTGGTGAAGGACGGTCGTCTGCGGGCCATCCGCGAAGCCAAAGACGCCAGCCCGCAGGAGCTGGACATCAACTTCTGCAACGGCGGCGTCATGGGCCTGCGTGCCGATACCTGCCTGTGGTTGCTGGAGCGTATCGGCAACCGCAATGCCCAGGGCGAGTATTACCTCACCGATGCGGTGGCGGTGGCCAACGAGGCAGGGATTGCGGTGACAGCCGTGGAAGTGGAGGAAGCCGACGTGCTCGGGGTCAATGACCGTGAGCAATTGCAGGCCGCTGAACAGCTGTACCAGCAGCGTCGGCAGCGCAGGATCAAGGAGTGTCCCATGGGTGACTACCAGCGGTTGTACATCGGCGGTGAGTGGGTCTCACCGGTTCAACGCGGCGATTTCGACACGCTTGATCCGAGTGACGAGTCGGTGCTGGCGCAGGTTGCCTCGGCGACCGCAGAGGATATCGACCTGGCCGTGGCGGCGGCGCGCCGGGCGTTTGACGAGGGTGACTGGCCCCGCTGGTCCGGCACGCGACGGGCGCAAGTGCTGAGGAAAATCGCCGAGGGCATTCGCACCCGCCAGGATGAATTGGCCGCGATTGAAGTGCGCGACAACGGCAAGCCGCTGCCGGAAGCGCTTTGGGACATCGCCGACACCGCCGGTTGCTTCGACTTCTATGCGGGGCTGGCCGAGCAGGCGGATCAACACAGTGAACAGTCGATCGAGGTGCCGGATGCGCGTTTCAGGTCATCGGTGATCAAGGAACCGGTGGGTGTGGTCGCCGCGATCATCCCGTGGAATTTCCCGATGCTGATGGCCTCGTGGAAAGTTGCGCCGGCGCTCGCAGCGGGTTGCACCGTTGTGCTCAAGCCTTCCGAACTGACGCCGCTGACGGCCCTCGAACTGGCGGGCATCGCCGACAGGGCAGGGCTGCCGGCTGGGGTGCTGAATGTGGTCACGGGACTGGGGCGCGAGGCGGGAGCACCGCTGGCCGAACACCCGGATGTCGACAAGATTGCCTTCACCGGCAGCGTGCCGACCGGACGCAAGATCATGCAGGCCGCCGCCAGCGAGATCAAAAACATCAGCCTGGAACTGGGCGGCAAATCCCCCTTCGTGATCTTTGCCGACAGTGACCTCGAAGCGGCGGTGGAGTGGATTCTGTTTGGCATTTTCTGGAACCAGGGCCAGGTCTGTTCAGCCACTTCGCGGGTGCTGGTGGAACGCGCGTTGTACCCGGCGCTGCTGGAGCGCCTGATTGCCGCGACTGAGCAGATCCGGATTGGCCAGGGTTTCGAGGAGGGTGTGAAGCTCGGGCCGCTGGTCAGTCAGGGGCAACTGGACAAGGTGCTGGCGGCCATCGCCGCCGGCCAGGCCGAGGGTGCGCGACTGGTCTCGGGCGGTGTGCGGCCGGGTTATCTGGAAAAGGGTTATTACCTGACGCCGGCGATTTTCGCCGATGTTCCTGAAGACAGCGCTTTGTGGCGTGAGGAGATTTTCGGGCCGGTGGTGTGCCTACGCGCCTTCGACACGGAAGCCGAAGCGCTGCGCCAGGCCAATGACTCACCGTTCGGGTTGGCGGCGGCGGTCATGTCCCGGGATATTCCGCGTTGCGAACGGGTCGCTCGCGGATTTCGCGCCGGCATTGTCTGGGTCAACTGTTCGCAACCGACCTTCGTCGAAGCGCCGTGGGGTGGCTACAAGCAAAGCGGGATCGGTCGTGAGCTGGGCGAATGGGGCTACAACAACTACCTGGAAACCAAGCAGATCACCCGCTACAACGGCGAACCCTGGGGGTGGTATCTGAAGTGAAGTGAGCGCCAAACCGGCCTGCCTCAAAACGGGGGAGCGTCACTTTATTTTCAACGTGGACATGGTCCCTTGTAGGAGCTGGCTTGTCGGGTCGCCGCATCGCAGCGATGGTCGTTAACGATAACGCGTATGAACCGGATAAACGCGGCGCACTTGAGCCCATCGCCGGCAAGCCGGCTCCTACAATTTAGCGTTCACATCATTCGACGCGGTCTCTTGTAGGAGCTGGCTTGCCAGCGATGGTCGTTAACGATAACGCGTGTGAACTGAATAAACGCGGCGCACTTGAGTCCATCGCCGGCAAGCCGGCTCCTACAGTTTGGCGTTCACATCATTCGACGCGGCCTCTTGTAGGAGCTGGCTTGCCAGCGATGGTCGTTAACGATAACGCGCATGAACTGGATAAACGCGGCGCACTTGAGTCCATCGCCGGCAAGCCGGCTCCTACAGTTTGGCGTTCACAT
>NZ_MUJK01000012.1 GCF_002906155.1 Pseudomonas laurylsulfativorans | reverse complement strand
GGCTCCTACATCTATGGTTACCCCCTTTTCTGCAATACTGTATTTGATGCGTGTTTGGCTTGCTTTCATCTATCCGGCGTCTGAGTGGGGGTGTCGCCCCGCGCCTCGATGAGAATCGATGCCCAACGACCCTAATTAGTTGAACGGCCTTACAGCCGTGTAGGAGCCCAGGGTTGTCGTCAGGCCGGTTGGCCGTTCACGTCATCAGTTATCCAGCATCGCAAAACCAGGTGGGTGGTGCTCGGGTGACAGCGGGGTCAGGCGTTCATCGCGGCTGGCCCCGCATCGAATTCAGTGTGGTGTGCGGCTATCGCCCAGGCGATTCTTGCCAGCTTGTTGGCCAGTGCGCAGACCACGAGATTGGAGTGATGGCGGGAAGCTAATAGTTGGCGGACCCAGTCCGCCAAGGCGCCTTTCTGTCGTTCCAGTTGTATCAAGTACACACGGGCGCACTGGATGAGCAGGCGCCTCTGATTTCGATCGCCGCGTTTACTGATGCCGAGCAACACGGTTTTGTCGCCCGTACCGTGCTGTTTGGGTACCAGCCCGATCGACGCCGCATAGCCTCGGCCGCATTTGAACTGTTTGCCATCGCCCAACTCGGCAGCCAAGGCGCTGGAGGTGATCGGGCCGACACACGGCATGGTCATCAAACGAGCCGCCAGATCATCTTCAGCTGCTTGGCATTCCACCTCCTTGTCCAGCGCTTTGACCTTCCCATCCAGATAGTTGAAGTGCTCATGCAACCCCATCAGAATTTTTTTGATGGAGCCGGAAAATGAACTCATCTCAAGCAATGCTGGAAGCTCTTTGATGGATTTGAAGCCGGGAGCCAGGCTGATACCCACCTCCAGCAGGGCTGCGTGAATCCGATTGACGGTGGCGGTACGGTCTTTGATGAACGACTCACGAACCGAATTGAGCATCGCCAGCGCCTGCTGAGCCTGGGTTTTGGGGTGCACGAAGCGCATTGTGGGCCGGGTCGCCGCCTCGCAGATCGCTTCGGCATCAGCGAAGTCGTTTTTGTTGCTCTTCACGTAAGGGCGTACCAGATGTGGCGCAATAAGCTTGGGCGTATGCCCCAGCTTGGCGACTTCCTGCGCCATGAAATGGGCGCCGCCACAGGCTTCCATCACGACGGTGCAGGGTTCCAGTTTCGCCAGATATTGGGTGAGTGCTGCGCGCGTAAACTTTCTGCGGTGAACCTCGTGGCCGCGATCATCTTGAGCATGAAGATGAAAGGAATGTTTTCCGAGGTCGATGGCGGCAATAGCTACGTTGTTCATGGCAATGATCTCCGATGAGCCCTCTGTGAAAGCTTAGTGGGCGATCACAGGGGGCAGCGGGGGGGTAGCCATTTCATTAGGAGACATACCCAAACCAGTGAAAGCCGCACAAAAAAGCCGACATCGCTGTCGGCTTTTTGTCGGTCACGGCTTGGGCGGTTCACCCGGTTTGGCTGGCTCACCTGGTTTCGGTGCCGGGTCGTCGAACAGGTTCAGACGTTCACGAAGCTCGTGGGCCGGCAGCGGTTCCTTGTCCGCCGGCAACGCGTTCGGGTCGATCGGTGTAGCAGCCGGTGCGGCTCCCGGAGCAGCCGAACCTTGCGGCGCATCAGGAGCAGGCTCCGCGCCTTGCGAACCTTCGATTGCACGCTGTGCTTTCTTGGTCAGTACGACGATGTCGATACGACGGTTCACCGGATTGAACGGATGCTCGCGATCGAACAGGGCCGACGAGGCATAACCGACCACGCGTGCCACCTGCGCATCCGGATAGCTGCCCGCCACCAGCGCACGACGCGCGGCGTTGGCACGGTTGGCCGAAAGTTCCCAGTTACCGAAATCACCGGTGCCGGTGTACGGCTTGGCATCGGTGTGGCCGCTGATGCTGATCTTGTTCGGCACCGCCTTGATGGTGTCGGCCATGGCCAGCAGGATGTCTTCGAAATACGGTTTCAGACGGGCCGAACCCGAGTCGAACATCGGGCGGTTTTCCGCATCCATGATCTGGATACGCAGGCCATCCGGGGTGATTTCGAACAGGATCTGGTCCTTGAATTTCTGCAGTTGCGGGTTCTCGTCAACCTTGCTCTGCAGTTCTTGCAGCAACAGTTCGAGGCGTTCCTTTTCGACCTGCTCGGCCATGCCTTCGACCTGATCGGTATCGACGGTAACCTTGTCCGGCTGCGGCTGGAACTTGACCTCGGGGTTGAGGGTGTTTTCCGGCGCCATGGTCGGCGTACCGCCCAGATCGATGATGTACGGCGTGCCGCTTTCGGAAAAGCCGATCGGGTCCTTGAAGTAACCGGCGATGGCGATCTTCTGTTCCGGCGTGGCGGTGGACAGCAGCCACAACACCAGGAAGAACGCCATCATCGCCGTGGCGAAGTCGGCGAAGGCGATTTTCCATGCGCCCCCGTGATGCCCGCCGGCGTAGCGCTTGACGCGCTTGATGATTATCGGCTGGTTATTTTCCATAACTTAACGACCGCGAACCGCTTGTTCCAGCTCAGAGAAGCTTGGACGGTGCGCCGGGTACAGCACCTTGCGCCCGAACTCCACAGCCAGCGATGGCGGCATGCCGGAAGCCGAAGCCACCAGGGAGGCCTTGATGGCTTCGTAGACGTTCAGCTCTTCCTTGGCATCGTGGGCCAGGGAATGGGCCAGCGGGCCAAAGAAGCCGTAGGCGGCGAGAATACCGAAGAAGGTACCGACCAGCGCCGCACCCACGTGCAGGCCGATGGACTTCTGGTCGCCCTCACCCAGCGAAGCCATGGTCACCACGATACCCAGTACCGCCGCGACGATACCGAAACCGGGCATGGCGTCGGCGATGCCGTTCACCGCGTGTGACGGATGCTCCAGGTCTTCCTTGAGGCTGAACAATTCCATGTCGAACAGGCCTTCCAGCTCGTGCGGGGCCATATTGCCGGAAGACATGATGCGCAGGTAATCGCAGATGAACGCGGTCATGCGCTCGTCCTTGAGGACCGTCGGGTACTTGGCGAAGATCGGGCTCGCGGCGGCATCTTCAATGTCGCCTTCGATGGCCATCATGCCTTCGCGGCGGCTCTTGTTGAGAATCTCGTAGATCAGGCCCAGCACTTCAAGGTAGAAGCCGTGGTTGAAACGCGAACTGAACATGCTCAGGGACTTCTTGAGCACGTGCATCGTCATGTAGCCGGGGTTGGCCTGCAAGAATGCGCCGAGGGCAGCACCGCCGATAATCATGACCTCGAAAGGCTGGATCAGGGCGGCAATCTTGCCGTGAGAAAGCACGTATCCGCCGAGCACGCTCGCGAATACGACGATGATGCCGATAATTTTAGCCATAGGTTAGGAGAACACTTACTGAGTCGGGTTCAAGGTCATATTCGGAAGTTAAAAAATCTCTTCTTCTACTTATCGGCAAAACTGCGCCAGACTATAGCCAGTTCAGGCGAAAAGCTAATTTGACCCAATACGGGCACAGGTAATGTTGACAATGATCGCCTCCCACCATGGTTAACGAAACGAACGCTCCAACACCAAAACCGACGACGCTCGAAGGCTGGGTCAAGCTGCTCGATGGCGTACGCCTTCCCGTTCCGTTAGCCAGCCATGACCGTGTCTGCAAGGCCATCCGCAACAATCGCAGCTCGCTGCGCGATATCGCCGACCTCATGCAAGGCAGCCCCGCCCTGGCCTTGAGCGTGATTCGCGAAGCCAACCGGCACACCCATGGCGGCATGACCGAGCCCGCGGAAAACCTCGAGATCGCGATCAATCGCCTCGGCCTCAAGCGCACAGAAGAATTGCTCGCGCGCCTGCCCGCCGAACCCCAGTCCGAAATACCCAAAGCCCTGCGTCAGCTGCAAATGATCAGCCAGCACGCCACGCAACAGGCCAATGGTTTTTTTGCCAGTCGCCTGGCGCGCCTGTGGCAGGACATCCATTGGGGCAGCCTGCTGTTTCTTTCGCCCTTGTGGCCTTTGGCGCTGACCCATCCAAAATTGCTCGAAGAGTGGGAGCTGCGGGTCATCCATAAAGGTGAGTCGGCACGTAAAGTCGAAAAGCAATTGTTTGGCGTACGCCTGCTGGACATCGGCCAGGCGCTGGTGGAGATCTGGCGCTTGCCGATCTGGGTGCAGCAGGGTTATCGCCTGTTGCTCACCGAGCAGCGTGAGCTGGTGAAAGTCCTGCGCATCGCCCGTGATAGTGAGCACCCGCTGCGCCAGCAGAACCGCCTCGATGACGATCCGACCCTGCGCCGCTGGCTCAATCAACCGGCCAATACGGTGCTGCTGGCCAACGGTCTGGCGCTGTCGGCACAACACGCCTGGGACAGTCCGCACAGTGAACGCTGGCAGTACCTGACCAGCCTTTACCTGCAAATGCCGATGGACGACGTGCAACAACAACTGCACCAGCAAGCCGCCAACAGCGCGCGCCATCACGCCATGCCCGACCTCTGGCACCCGGCCGAATCGCTGATCTGGCCGTGGGGTACGAACCGTATCCACGCCGGACTGCTGCCCGCCGCGGCACCGACCGCCGAAGATCTGGCGAAATGGCGCAAGCAATGTGCCGAGCTGCTGGTCGAGCCGAGCCGTTTCACCAACGCCATGCACTTGACCATCGCTGCCCGTGACGCCCTCGTGGCCTGCGGCATGCGTCGCGTGATGATCCTGATGGCCGACCGCACCCACGCCAACCTGCGCGTGCACCAGACGGCCGGATTGTCGAAGGAAGCGGCCGGGCTAAACTTCGTGGTCAGCCAGAGCAACGTGTTGCAACGGCTACTCGCGCAACAGGCTCAGGTGCGCCTGACGCCTGCCAACAACGCGCAATTCTCGGCCCTGCTGCCCAACAGCCTGCGCTCGCAGTTCAGCGGCGAACACTTGCTGCTGCGCTCGCTGATCAACAACGGCCGGGTGATCATGATCGTCGTGGCGGATCAGGGCGGCGGGCCGTTTTCGGAAATTTCCGTTCAGGCCTTCGGCAAAACCGCGCAATGCATCGAAAAAGCCCTGCACAGCTTTAGCCACCGAGGCCAATAAGCTGCGCTACAATCGCCCTCTTTTGTGCTCTGGAGACCTCACATGTCTGACTTCTCTGGCTTGCCGCTGGTGATCGAGCCGAGCGACTTGCTCCCTCGCCTCGACGCCCGCGAACTGATTCTGGTGGACTTGACCAGCGCCGCCCGCTACACCGAAGGGCACATTCCCGGCGCGCGTTTTGTCGATCCGAAGCGCACGCAACTCGGCCAGCCCCCCGCCCCGGGACTGATGCCCCCGCAGGCAGCACTCGAAACGCTGTTTGGCGAGCTGGGACACACCCCCGATGCGGTCTACGTGGTGTATGACGACGAAGGCGGAGGTTGGGCCGGACGCTTCATCTGGCTTCTGGATGTCATCGGCCACAGCAAATACCACTATATCGACGGCGGCCTGCCGGCCTGGCTGGCAGAAGGCTTGCCCATGTCGATCCAGATCCCGCCATCCGTGGGCGGCCCGGTTTCACTGACCTTGCATGATGAACCGACCGCCACCCGCGAATACCTGCAAAGCCGTCTCGGCGCCGCCGACCTAGCGATCTGGGATGCACGCGGACCGCTGGAGTACTCCGGCGAGAAAGTCCTGGCAGCAAAAGGCGGGCACATCCCCGGCGCGGTCAATTTCGAATGGACCGCCGGCATGGACCAGGCACGCCAGCTGCGCATCCGCACCGACATGCCGCAGATCCTCGAACAACTCGGGATCAGCAAAGACAAAGAAGTAATTACCCACTGCCAGACCCACCATCGTTCTGGCTTCACCTATCTGGTGGCCAAGTCTCTCGGTTATCCGCGGGTCAAAGGCTACGCCGGCTCCTGGGGCGAATGGGGTAACCATCCCGACACGCCCGTAGAGATCTAAGGTTTTTAAGGACAGTTAATGAACAAGCGTCTATTTATCCTCAGCCAGTACCTGCTGCCCCACAATTTGCTCTCGCGACTGGCCGGCTGCATCGCCGAATGCCGCGTGCGCTGGTTCAAGAACGCCTTTACCGCCTGGTTCGCCAAGCGTTATCAGGTGGACATGTCCCAGGCGCTGGTCGAAGACCTGACCGCCTACGAGCACTTCAACGCGTTCTTCACCCGAGCGCTGAAAGACGGTGCCCGTCCGCTGGACGAGACCCCGGGCGCGATCCTCAGCCCGGCCGACGGCGCGATCAGCCAACTCGGCCCGATCGAACACGGCCGCGTGTTCCAGGCCAAGGGGCACAGTTTCAGCGTGCTGGAGTTGTTGGGCGGCGATGCGGCAAACGCTGCGCCGTTCATGGGTGGCGACTTCGCGACCATCTACCTGTCGCCGAAGGACTACCACCGCGTGCACATGCCACTGGCCGGCACCCTGCGCGAGATGGTCTACATTCCGGGTCGTCTGTTCTCCGTCAACCAGACCACTGCTGAAAACGTTCCGGAACTGTTCGCCCGCAACGAGCGCGTGGCGTGCATTTTCGACACCGAGCGCGGGCCGATGGCCGTGGTACTGGTGGGCGCGATGATCGTGGCCTCGATTGAAACTGTCTGGGCCGGCCTGGTGACCCCGCCGAAGCGCGAGCTGAAAACCTTCCGTTACGACGAAGCCGCACGTGCGCCGATCCACCTGGAAAAAGGTGCGGAACTGGGTCGCTTCAAGCTGGGTTCGACCGCTGTCGTGCTGTTCGGGCCGGATCAGGTGAAGTGGGCTGAAGAGATGACTGCCGGTACGGCAGTGCAGATGGGTCAAGGCATGGGCTCACCAAAAGCCTGATAAAGACCGCCACTGTAGGAGCGAGCCCGCTCGCGATGAACCATAGAGCGACGCGGGCATTCAGAAAGCCCGCGTCTTCGTTGACGACCATCGCGAGCGGGCTCGCTCCTACAGTAGTTTTGCGGCGCTACAGCTGCCCGTCGCGATCGCGGAAGCCCAGCAGATACAGCACGCCATCCAGCCCCAGGGTGGAAATCGCTTGCTTGGCCGACTGTTTCACCAGCGGCTTGGCGCGGAATGCCACGCCCAACCCGGCAATCGCCAGCATCGGCAAGTCATTGGCGCCATCGCCGACGGCAATGGTCTGCTCCAGGCGCAAGCCTTCCTTGTGTGCCAGCTCCTTCAGCAAATCAGCCTTTCGCTGCGCATCGACAATCGGCTCAACCGCCACGCCGGTAACTTTGCCGTCGACCACTTCCAGTTCGTTGGCAAACACGTAGTCGATACCCAGCTTGGCCTGCAATTGCTTGGCAAAGTAGGTGAAGCCACCCGACAGAATCGCGGTCTTGTAGCCCAGGCGCTTGAGTTCGGCGAACAGGGTTTCGGCACCTTCGGTCAAGCGCAGCGACGCGCCGATGGAGTCCAGCACATTAACGTCCAGGCCTTTGAGCAAGGCCAAACGCTCTTTGAAACTGGCGCGGAAGTCCAACTCACCGGCCATGGCCCGCTCGGTGATTTCCGAGACCTTGTCACCCACGCCGGCCGCCTTGGCCAGTTCGTCGATCACTTCAGCTTCGATCAGCGTTGAATCCATGTCGAATACCGCCAGACGACGGTTGCGACGGAACAGCGAATCTTCCTGGAAGGCGATGTCGACGTTCAATTCCTGGGCGACGCTGAGGAATTCGGCCCGCAGTGCCTGCGGATCAGCCGCCTCGCCACGCACGGAGAACTCGATGCAACCCTTGCCCTTGTCGGCCGGCGTATCCAGCGGCATGCGCCCGGACAGACGATCGATGTGGTCGATGTTGAGGCCATATTTGGCGGTGATCGAACTCACGGCCTGCAACTGCCCGGCTGTCACCTTGCGGGTCAACAGGGTCACGATGTGGCGTTTTTTGCCCTGGTTGCCGACCCACTGCTGGTAATCCTGTTCGGACACCGGCGTGAAACGCACCTGTTGATCGAGCTCATAGCCCTTGAACAGGATGTCCTTGAGCACGGACTTGCCTTGCTCGGTGTCGGGAATTTCAACCAGGATGCCGAACGACAAGGTGTCGTGGATCACCGCCTGACCGATGTCGAGAATGTTCACACCACCCTGGGCCAGAACGCCGGTAATGGCCGCAGTCAGACCCGGACGGTCGACTCCCGTGATGTTTATCAGGACGATTTCGCGCAAGGCGCACCCCCGCAGGTGGAAAAAAACCGCATTCTACCCACTTTCAGTGACCATCGGGCACCGTGAGCGCTTTGACGGTCTAGGGCCTGTCGCTATACTGCGCGTCAACTTCACGGACAAAAGAGCCGAGCTCAAGTGAACCGGCCCACGCCAGTAAAAACCGATAACTTCTTCCTGCTGATCTTCCGGGCACTGCGCCACCGCCGTGTACCGATTGCATTGCGCATTGCCAGCCATAACGTGATCCTGGTCGCCCTGGCCCTGGTCATCTATGCCGGTGTAATGGGCTTGCAGTTCAAGCAGGCCATGCACGAGCAGGCGGATGCGCTGGGCGAAAGCCTGACCACGCAGACGGCCACCTCGGCCACCGAGCTGTTGGTGTCCAACGACATCCTCAGCCTCAATGTGCTGCTCAATAACCTGACCAAGAACAAGCTGGTGGCCCACGCCGCCATCTACAGCCCGGACAACCGCATCCTCGCCGAATCCGGCCAGCGCCCCAAACATGGCCTGTTGGGTGAAGCCGAGGGTATGTACCAGAGCAAGATCACCTTCCAGGACGTGACGGCCGGGCAATTGCGCATCAGCCTGGACATGGACCAGTTCCAACAGCCGATGACCATCAGCCTGCAAAGCATGGGCATCCTGAGCGCCATCCTGCTGGCCCTGTCCCTGGCTTTGAGCCTGCGCATGGGGCGCTATCTCTCGACGCCGCTGCTGCAATTGCGGGTGTGGCTGCGCAATATCGATGAATACACCCCGGCTACCGACCGCCAGGACGAAATCGGCGACCTGGCGCGTCAACTGCACGCCAACTTCGCCCCGGAACCGGCTCCGGTGCCTGAACCGGAACCGGAATTCGACGACGTCGATGACGAGGCCGATCCGGCCTTCGAAGTCCGCAACCTGCGCGACCCGAGCTTCGACGAGAGCCGCCCGGTAGCAGCGCTCAAGCCAGCGCCTCGACAGATCGTCAGCACCGTCGAAGACGACGATGACGAAGACCCGTTCGCCGACCTGCGCGACGAGTCCCTGGTCAGCAACCCGCAACCGGTCGTTCGCCAGGCCACGCCGAGCGTGCCGCAACACAGTGCAGTGCTGGCGGTGCAACTGGGTTCCCAGGAGCAACTGCGACGCCTGCCACGGGCACGCTTGGAAGAACTGCTCGAACGCTATGGCGACTGCCTCGACCAGGCCGCGTCGCTGTATCAAGGCGAAGTGGAGACCTTGAACGATGGCAGCACGTTGATGCTGTTCCACACCGAAGACTGCGGCGACGATTACCTGACCAACGCCATTTGCTGTGGCGAATTGCTGCGGGCCCTGGGGCACCAGTTGCAGATCGAAGTCGCGGACAGCGGCATCACCCTGCAATTGCAGCTGGGCTTGACTCTGGGCGACGAACTGTTCGGCCTGAGCCAGATCGACCTGCTGCTGACCGACTCCGCCCAGGACGCCCTGGCCTTGTCGCAACACAGCCGCAACCTGCTGCTGGTAGAGCGCAAGATCAGTGACGACGCGTTGATTCGCCAACGCGCGCGTATCCGCCCTATCGCCAGCCCTGAGGGCGCTTGCTGCGTGGAGCGGTTGATGGAGCCGTATCCGTCGATGCTGGAACGGCAACTGGCGCGGATGCATGAGCGTCGCGCTTAAGCCTTGACCCCGATGTGAAGAAGCCCGCAGATGAGTGATCGCCTGCGGGCTTTTTTGTTGCCTGCACGGACGCCTTCGCTGGCAAGCCAGCTCCTACAGTGGATCGGTGTGGACCCGCGATTTTGTGAACAACGCAAAACCTGTAGGAGCTGGCTGGCAGCGAAGAGGCCAGAACAGGCCCTGAATATCTCCCAGCCGCAGAAACAACAAAGCCCACACAAGGCGGGCTTTGTTTGAAATCCATCCAGGCTTAGAAGCGGAACACTTCCATATCCGTACGAATAGGCGCGGCCATCGGGATCTTCGGCTGTTTTTCCTGTTCTACCGCAGGTGCTGCCGCCTTGGCTGCCGGCTTGCGCGGGACTTCGGCGATCGGCGGCTGATTGGCCAGCGGCTTCAGCGCAACCGACAGTTGCTCGGCCAGACGTTGCAGCAACACACCCTGAGCCTGGACCTGAGCCGCCGTAGTACCGGCATGCTGTTCCTGCAGATGGATGATGCGGTTGTCGCGGACCTGCCCGCGACGGTCTATCAAGCGCCATTGCGCATCGAGGATCGCCGGTTGTTTTTCCCCCGAATCCAGGCGCGTGATAGTCAGCAGCACCTGAACGTCCGGGGTGAAACCCACTGTCGCCGGGGCCAACACTACGCGCTGGCTGTCCAGGCGACCTGCGACCTGACGCAGCAGCAGTTGATCGATATCCGACGAAAGGCTACCGGCCCAACGACCGTCGGTCGAGGCTTGCAAGCTGCCGTCCGGCTGACGCTGCAACAGGGTTTCGCGTTGCAGGTAGTCGGCCACGGTGACCGGCCCCAACAATACCGCCATGCCCGCATTCTGTGCAGGTTGAACCGGACTTCCAGCGTCAAGCTGATACAGCGACACCGGCTGGTGAACGCTGCAACCCGCCAGGCCAAGAACGCCAGCGAGCATAAGAATAAAAGGAAGGCGCAGAGCAGTCATCGTCCCATCCAGGTGATCGTTAAAAGGCTGATCACAGTGAAAATACTCAATAAATATGAAGAACGCGCGGCAATGCCGGCGCTTGAAAGGCCATATCATCCGTGAATATGCGTTCCGACTCCAGCGCAAAGCGCCGAACTACGGGTTAAATCGTAGATCGGCACCTCTAACTCACGCTCTTCGGTCAATTGATCGAGTTTTCGACGAGCAGCGCATCGACCCTCTGGAAGCCACGCGGCAATTTGTTGCCCCGACGGCCACGTTCACCCTTGTAGTGTTCGAGGTCGTCCGCTTTCAGTGACAAGGTACGTTTCCCGGCCTGCAACACCAGTGTTGCACCGTCCGGCAATACGGCGATGTCCGTCACATACTCTTCGCGACTGGCCACTCGCTCACCGGGAATCCCGATGATCTTGTTGCCTTTGCCCTTACCTAATTGTGGCAGGTCGCTGATCTTGAATATCAGCAGGCGACCTTCGGTCGTCACCGACGCCAGCCAGTTCTGCTCACGATCGGCCACAGGGCGCGGCAGCATGACCTTGGCGTTGTTCGGCAGGCTCAACAGAGCCTTGCCCGCCTTGTTCTTGGCCTGCAGGTCTTCACCCTTGACCACGAAACCGTAGCCGGCGTCGGAGGCGATCACGTACAGCGCATCGTCTTCGGGCATCAGCACGCATTCGAAACTCGCCCCCGGTGGCGGCGTCAGGCGACCGGTCAACGGTTCGCCCTGGCCACGGGCCGACGGCAAGGTGTGGGCGGCCACCGAATAACTACGGCCAGTGGAGTCGATAAACACGGCAAACTGGTTGGAGCGCCCGGCTGCCAGCGCCTTGAAACCGTCCCCGGCCTTGTAGGAGAGACCGGTGGCATCGATCTCGTGGCCTTTGGCGGAGCGAATCCAGCCTTTTTCCGACAGCACGACCGTCACTTTTTCGTTCGGCAGCAGATCGTGCTCGGTCAGGGCCTTGGCCTCGGCGCGCTCGACGATTGGCGAACGACGGTCATCACCGTAGGTTTCCGCGTCCTTGATCAGCTCGCTGCGCACCAGCTTTTTCAATTTGGCTTCGCTGCTCAGCAAGGCTTGCAGCTTGGCTTGCTCTTTGAGCAGCTCATCCTGCTCAGCTCGCAGTTTCATCTCTTCCAGTCGCGCCAACTGACGCAGACGGGTGTCGAGGATGTAGTCGGCCTGGATTTCGCTGAGGGCGAAGCGCTCGATCAGCGCGGCTTTCGGGTATTCCTCGGTACGGATGATGTGAATCACTTCATCCAGGTTGAGGTAGGCGATCAACAAACCGTCCAACAGGTGCAGGCGACGCTCGACCTTGTCGAGGCGGAATTGCAGGCGACGACGCACGGTCTGCACCCGGAACTCCAGCCATTCGACCAGCAGCGCCCGCAGGTTTTTCAGCTGCGGCTTGCCGTCCAGGCCGATGATGTTGATGTTGACCCGGTAGCTCGATTCCAGCTCGGTGCTGGCGAACAGGTGCTGCATCAGCGCATCGTGGTCGAAATTTTTCCGGGCACCCGGAATGATCACGATCCGGCACGGGTTTTCGTGGTCGGATTCGTCACGCAGGTCGGCAATTTGCGGCGCCTTGGACGGCTTGGCCTGCATCATCGCGGCGATCTGTTCCAGCACCTTGGCGCCCGAAACCTGGTGCGGCAGCGCGGTGACGATGATGTCGCCGTCTTCGATGTGATACACGGCGCGCATGCGCACCGAACCGCGGCCGGTTTCGTAGATTTTCAGCAGGTCGGCGCGCGGCGTGATGATTTCCGCTTCGGTCGGGTAGTCCGGGCCCTGGATGTGTTCACAGAGCTGTTCGACCGTGGCCTTGGGCTCGTCGAGCAAGCGCACGCAGGCGGTGGCGACTTCGCGCAGGTTGTGCGGCGGAACGTCGGTGGCCATGCCCACGGCGATACCGGTGGTGCCGTTGAGCAGAATGTTCGGCAGACGGGCTGGCAAGACCAGCGGCTCGTCCAGTGTGCCGTCGAAGTTCGGCCCCCAGTCCGCCGTGCCCTGGCCCAGCTCGCTGAGCAGCACTTCGGAATAACGCGACAAGCGCGCTTCGGTGTAACGCATGGCGGCGAAGGACTTGGGATCATCCGGCGCACCCCAGTTACCCTGGCCGTCGACCAGCGTGTAGCGATAGCTGAACGGCTGGGCCATCAGCACCATGGCTTCGTAGCAGGCCGAGTCGCCGTGGGGGTGGAATTTACCGAGCACGTCACCGACGGTACGCGCCGATTTCTTGTGCTTGGAATCGGCGTCCAGCCCCAGCTCGCTCATGGCGTAGACGATACGCCGCTGTACCGGCTTCAGACCGTCGCCGATATGCGGCAAGGCACGGTCCATGATCACGTACATGGAGTAGTTGAGGTAGGCATTTTCGGTGAAGTCAACCAGTGACCGGCGTTCTACACCGTCCAGGCTGAGATCAAGGGAGTCGCTCATGCGGGCCTCATCGGTTCGTTGTCTGGCGCAGCAGCATGGTGCCACCGCGCTGGGTAAATTCAAGTTTGTTCAGTGCGCTCATGCCGAGCAACACCTGATCGCCATGCAGCCCCGGGGCCACCAGTGCACGTACGTCGTGCAACACGATGTCGCCCAGTTGCAGGCGTTCGATACGGGTGCGATAGCCCTGGCTCAGGCCATTGGCCGTGCTCAGGGTTACGCCGAAACCTTCTTCGAGCTTCAAGCGCTTGGCCACGTCCGCCGGGATCGACACATCGGTTGCCCCGGTGTCGAGCATGAAGTCCACCGGCTGGCCGTTGATCTGGCCGCTGGCGACGAAATGCCCCTGCACGTTGCTGACCAGCTTCACTTCAATGAAACCTGCGCCTTGCTCCGAACTGACCACCACATTCGGGTTTTGCTGTCGTGCTTCCCACTGGCCGAAAAACCGCGTGGCCAGGAACAACGCGGCACACCAGGCCAGCACCATGAGCACCCGCCCGATGCGCTGACCCGGGGTTTGTTTGCTCACGACTTGGCACTCCAGCCACCTTTCGGCGCGGCAAAACGCCAGACCACCGGACGCAGCTCGCCATCCGCGCGCGCGCCGAAATTATTGTCGACACCGATCCAGGCGCCATCGGCATCTACGATCAATGCTTCTTCCAGCCCGTAATTCTGTGGATAACGACGGTTTTCCTGCAACAACTCGGCGGCGTACGACCAGCAGCGCTCGACCTTGGCCGTCTGTGGATCCCGGCGACAGATCTGGTAGGCGTTACGTTCAAGGGTGAAGAGCTTGCCGTTGAACAGGGACAAATCGGAAAAATCCCGCGAAACGGCTCTTGCATGAGGGAACTGCTCTGGCTGCATCTCCATGCCCGCCTCGCTCAGCAGCACGCAGCCACCGTCGCAATCCCACAACGTCTGCTTGCGCTTGATCATCAGCAGTCCGCGGCCCTGACGCTCGGCGGCGAACCACATCTGATCGCCCGCCGGATTGACCGCCACCCCTTCGAACAACGCATTGAATTGCAATAGCAGGCCTCTGGCCCGTGCCTCGCGAACCAGCATCGGCGAAATTTTCAACCAGGCAGCGGGCCCCGTTGGTGGCACCTGCAAGACAGCAGCATGGCCTTCGCTGACGATGTAGCGATTGCCGGCGCTGTCGCAGGTGATGCCTTCGAAGTCCAGATCGCCGCCACGCACGAACGAAGCCCCCCAGACGCTAGATTTCAGCCCCCAGGGCAAACCGCTGTCGGGCACCGGAGGCACATCAATGTGCACCGTTTCGGCCTGCCAGGCTGGTTCGCGGGTATCGAGGCGATAGATCTGATCATCGTCGCGGTCGGAAACCGCCCACAGATCTTTGCCACACAGCGCCAGCCCGGACAGGTTGCCACCGCGCATGCCGTTGACGACATGCCCGGACAACAGGCGCAACTCTGGCGCCGGCTCGGCGCAAACCGTCATCGACGTCAGCAGCAACCCACAAGCCAGGGCAAAGCCCAGACGCATCAGCCCAACACCTCGGCCAGGTTGCCCTTGGACTCCAGCCAGGTCTTGCGGTCACCGGCGCGTTTCTTCGCCAGCAGCATGTCCATCATTTCCGAGGTAGCCTCGAAATCATCCAGCGTCAGTTGCACCAGGCGCCGGGTGTTCGGGTCCATGGTGGTCTCGCGCAGCTGCGGCGGGTTCATTTCGCCCAGACCCTTGAATCGCGTGACCTGCGGCTTGCCACGCTTCTTCTCGGCCACCAGGCGATCGAGGATGCCATCGCGCTCGGCTTCATCGAGGGCGTAGTAGATTTCCTTGCCCAGGTCGATGCGATACAGCGGCGGCATGGCCACGTAGACGTGACCGGCATCCACCAGCGCGCGGAAATGCTGGACGAACAACGCGCACAACAACGTAGCGATGTGCAGACCGTCGGAGTCGGCGTCGGCGAGGATGCAGATCTTGCCGTAGCGCAGCTGGCTCATGTCCGCCGCGCCCGGATCGACACCGATGGCCACGGCAATGTTGTGCACTTCCTGGCTGGCCAGCACTTCGCTGCCGTCGACTTCCCAGGTATTGAGGATCTTGCCGCGCAACGGCAGGATCGCCTGGAACTCTTTGTCCCGCGCTTGTTTGGCAGAACCGCCGGCGGAATCACCTTCCACCAGGAACAGTTCGGAGCGCATCGGATCCTGCCCGGCGCAATCCGCCAGTTTGCCCGGCAGTGCCGGGCCTTGGGTGACGCGCTTACGCTCGACCTTCTTGCTGGCCTTGAGGCGACGGCCGGCGTTGTTGATCGCCAGTTCCGCCAGCAACATGCCGGTTTCCGGGTTGGCGTTGAGCCACAGGCTGAATGCATCCTTGACCACACCGGAGACGAACGCCGCCGCTTCACGGGACGACAGACGCTCTTTGGTCTGGCCGGAGAATTGCGGCTCCTGCATCTTCATCGACAACACGAAGGCAATGCGTTCCCAGACGTCTTCCGGCGCCAGCTTCACGCCGCGTGGCAACAGGCTGCGGAATTCGCAGAATTCGCGCATGGCGTCGAGCAGGCCCTGACGCAAACCGTTGACGTGAGTACCGCCCTGGGCAGTCGGGATCAGGTTGACGTAGCTTTCCTGCACCGCGTCGCCACCTTCCGGCAGCCACAGCAGCGCCCAGTCGACCGCTTCCTTATTACCGGCGAAGGCGCCGCAGAACGGCTCGTCCGGCAGGCGCTCGAATTCGCTGACCGCATCCACCAGGTAGGAACGCAGGCCGTCTTCGTAATGCCATTCGACTTTCTCGCCGGTGGCCTTGTCTTCAAAGCTGACCAACAACCCAGGGCACAATACGGCCTTGGCCTTGAGCACGTGCTTGAGGCGGCTGATGGAGAATTTCGGGGAGTCGAAGTATTTCGGATCCGGCGCGAAGAATACGCTGGTGCCGGTGTTGCGCTTGCCGACAGTACCGACGATTTCCAGCTCGGTGGCCTTGTAGCCATCCTTGAAGGTCATCTGGTATTCGTTGCCATCACGCTTGACCCGCACCCGCACTTCGGTGGACAAGGCGTTGACCACCGAAATACCCACCCCGTGCAGACCGCCGGAGAACTGGTAGTTCTTGTTGGAAAACTTGCCGCCCGCATGAAGCTTGGTGAGGATCAACTCGACGCCCGACACGCCTTCTTCAGGGTGAATGTCCACCGGCATGCCACGGCCGTCATCGCTGACTTCCAGGGAATGGTCGGCATGCAGGATGACCTGCACCGACTTGGCATGCCCGGCCAAGGCTTCGTCGACGCTGTTGTCGATGACTTCCTGGGCAAGGTGGTTCGGCCGACTGGTGTCGGTGTACATGCCGGGGCGTTTGCGCACCGGGTCGAGGCCCGAGAGGACTTCGATGGCGTCTGCGTTATAAGAGCTAGCGCTGGGAGTGGCCATGGGTTCTCGTCGTCAATGTTCGGTGAAAAAAGAATTCATGGGGCTATCGCTCACAATGCGGTGAAATCGATTGCCTGATACAAATCGGCGCCAATGCCGGCAAAACTCAACATAGCCGGCAGTCGCGAGGCAAAACCCTGGAAGCTGTGGTCGCCGCCGGCCTGGATACGCAAGGCGCATGCCCGGTAATACTGCTGGGCGAGGCGATAGTCCAGCGTTTCGTCAGCTGTCTGCAACCATACCTGATAACGCTGCGGCTCCTGGGGAGCCGGCACTTCCAGTTCAGCCAGGGCCGTCACGTGGTCGTGGGTCATTTCCCAAGTCTCTTCGGTATACAGGTTTTTCTGCGTCCCCAGAAAGCCATCGAACATCCGGTGCGGGCTGACGGCAGGGTTGATCAACAGGGCGTTCAAGCCATGGCGCTCGGCCAGGTGAGTGGCATAGTAGCCGCCGAGTGAGCTGCCGACCAGCAATGGCCGCCCCAGCTCGGCAATCGCCTGCTCAAGCTGCGCGATTGCCTGGCGCGGGTGATGGTGCAATGCCGGAACGCGCAAGTGTTCGCTCAGGCCCAGGCGCTCCATCACCGCGATCAACTGACAGGCCTTCTTCGACAACGGCGAGCTGTTGAAGCCGTGGATATAAAGGATCGAACCGGACATTTGAGCCCCTTGCGCGTCGGCTAAAGAGGCGGAGTTTACTGTAGGAGCGAGCTTGCTCGCGATGGTCGTCAACGATAACGGTGAAAACCTGGCGCCCCGCGGCGCTCTCAGGTTAATCGCGAGCAAGCTCGCGCCTACAAGGGGGGGTGTTTCAGTAACCGTTGGAACCGTAATCCACCGTGAAATCAAACCCGGTAACCCGCTCCACCCCGGTTTCCAGCCGCCCGTCGGGCAGCAGTCGCAACCAGCGATAGCCCGGCGCCTGCTCCCCGACCTTGAAATCTTCGCTGCCCGGTTCGAACTGGATGCAGGTCGAGGGCGATGCAATCAGACGCACGCCGTTACGTAATTGATCGATTTCCTGATGCACATGCCCCCACAACACGGCACGCACCTGTGGAAAACGATCCAGCACTTCAAAAAACGCCTCGGGATTACGCAGGCCGATAGGCTCCATCCACGCACAACCAATCGACACCGGATGATGGTGGAAACACACCAGATGATGGCGTTCCGGCGCTTCACTCAACGAGCGGGCGAGCAACTGCAATTGTTCGTCCTGCAAATACCCCGGCACCGAACCCGGCACCGCCGAATCGAGCAACGTGACCCGCCAGTTGCCGATATCCACCACCGGTTCGAGCAAGGCGCTCTGCACCGCCGCCTCGGCCATGATCTGCGGTTCGTCGTGATTGCCGGGAATCCAGCGCGCCGGCGCATCGAGCTGGCGCGTCATGTCGCGAAATTGCCGGTAGGACTCCAGCGTCCCGTCCTGGGACAAATCACCCGTGGCCAGGATCAAATCGATCCGCGGCTGTTGTGCGTGCACCAGTTCGATGACCTTTTGCAGGCTGTCGCGGGTGTTCATGCCCAGCAACGTGCCGTCCGCTTCGGCAAACAGATGACTGTCGGAGAGTTGCACCAGCAACGCCGGATCGGCGGTGGTCAATGTGGATACGCTCGGCAAGGCGTTCTCCCAGGGCGTGATCACGGGGATAGGTAAGTGCGCCAATTATGCTGGGGGATGATCGAAAGGGGAAACCTGTGAACCTGACGCAGTTCACAACTGCGGTTCACAGTTAACGTACTACTTCGTACTCATGCCCCAGTGCCAGGCAATGGCTCAACCATTCGCCCAGAAACATGTTCAGTTGAGCCTTCTCGTCCGGCTGGTGCATCGAGGCGTTCGGGTAAGGATAGATGCCGCGAAAGCGTCGTGCATGCTCGGCGCTGACCACTTCGGCCATGCGCGCGTCGTGATAGACCTGCACTTCCAGTTGCGGCACCGGCAGCCACGGCAGGCTGTGTTCCTGACGCACTTGCAGGGTCGTGGTGTAAGGACAGGTCAGCAGCACTTCGAGCGCCAGCACGCCGAGCATCTGGTCGCCATGGGTCACGGCGATGCGCCGCGCGGCGGGCTCGCCGCGCATGTCCGGCAGCAGTCGCATCAGGCGCGCGTAGTTCGCCTCGCAAGACGCTTGCAGCCCCACCAGGTCCACCCGATAGCGATCGCGCAGCTTGTTTACGACCATAACCCCCTCACTTCAACGCGGTTCAAAGCCAGCCATTGCAAGGCAATGATGCTCGCCGCGTTGGCAATACGCCCGTCGCGTACGGCTTGCAGGGCATCTTCAAAAGCCCAGACCGTGACGCGGATATCTTCTGCCTCTTCCTCCAGCCCATGCAGGCCGCCAACCCCGGTACTGTTGCAACGCCCCAAGTACAGGTGCACGAATTCGTTGCTGCCGCCCGGCGATGGAAAGTATTTGAGCATCGGCCAGAGCGCCCCGATTTCCAGCCCAGCTTCCTCCTGCGCCTCGCGGTGAGCAACTGCTTCCGGCACTTCTTCCTTGTCGATCAGACCAGCGACCAGTTCGATCAGCCACGGGTTGTCGGTCTTGCCCATGGCACCGACGCGAAACTGCTCGATCAGCACCACTTCATCGCGCTGCGGGTCGTAAGGCAGCATGCAGACCGCGTCATGGCGAACGAACACTTCTCGATTGATCTCACGGCTCATGCCCCCGGCGAACAATTCGTGGCGCAAGTGCACGCGTTCGAGTTTGTAGAAGCCCTCGTAGCACTTTTCGCGCCGCACGATATCAACGGCGGTCGGAATGGCGTTGGCAAAATCCGTCATGACTATCCTCGTTACTGCAAATCCTCAACGAGGCTCCCACCTCGACTTCGCGCCATCCTAACGCGCCCGTGACGTTTGATGCAGCCCCTTTCCCGTCAGCGGGATGGACGGTGAGGGCGAAACCCACTCTAATTAGCTTAGTGGCGAACTGACTGCTTTGTTGAGAGTCGAAGCCGGTAACTTTTTGCCTTCCCCTGTTTCAGAAAGGACGCCCATGTCGCTTTTCAAAATCGCCTCCGTGGCCGCTATTGCCCTGACCCTGGGCGCTTGCGCGAGCCTGTTCCAGCCCAACTACCGGACGCCGCTGGAAACCACCCGCGACGCCTCTGAACAGCTCAAACCCGGTTGCAGCAACCCGGATTGCCCGCTGGTCAACATCGACACGTTGCACTTCCCGGCCGAACCGCAATTGGACGGCATCATCGAAAAACGCCTGCTGCAAATGACCCGCACCTCGCCCGAAGCCCCAGTGGCACCGACCCTGGCGGCCTATCGCGAAGAGTTTTTGCGCACCGCCGGCCCGCGCAACAGCAGCTATCTGCAGGCGAAGGTACGTGAACAGCATGACGGCTTGGTGATCATCGAACTCTCCAGCTACCTGGACACCGGCGGTGCCCATGGCACGCCGGGCCGAGGTTTCATCAACTATTCGCGCCAGCAGCACAAAGTGCTGACACTGTCGGACATGCTGGTGCCGGGCCAGGAAGACGCTTTCTGGAAAGCGGCGCAAGTCGCACATAACAGCTGGCTGATCAGCACCAAGCTCGATCAGGAAGCGGAGTTCGTGAAGAGCTGGCCGTTCCAGAAAACCCAGAACGTGGCGCTGACCTACGGCGGGGTGATCCTCAAGTACGAAACCAGCACCATCGCGCCTTACGCGCTGGGCCATGTCGAACTGAAGATCCCCTACCCTCGCCTGAACGGCATCATCAAACCCGAGCTGTTTCCCGGCCGTAACTGAAGGCCCGGCCCAGCACAAACTGCAGCAGCCCTGCCAGGACCAGCGCCGGCAGGGTGGCGCCGACATCCGGGTACAGATTGGCCAGCAAATGATAGGTGCTGACCCCGCCCAGCCAGGCGAGTAGCGCCGGCCAGCGCAGCGCGGCCGAGGCCACCTGGCCGCTACGTTTGCGCAGGATGAAGTGGTCCACCAGCACCACGCCGAACAACGGCGCGAATACCGAACCGATCAGCAGCAGGAAGTTCTGGTACTGGGCCAGGGGCGCCAGCAGGGCAATCAGCGTGCAGATGACGCCAATGGCCAGGGCCAGGTGCTCGACTTTGGCACGCAACAGAATCCCGCTGGACACCGCCGCCGAGTGAATATCGGCAAAGGCGTTTTCCGATTCATCCAGCAGAATCAGCAGCAGCGGAATCCCCAGGCCGGCACCGGCCAGCGCCAGCAGCAAGGCATTGACTTCCCCGCTCGGCGCAAACGCCAGGGTGTAGGCCACGCCCAGGCTCATCAGCCAGAAATTACCGATAAAGAAACCGATGGCGGTGCCACCGAAGACGTTTTTCGCCCGCTTGCCGAAGCGCGAGTAGTCGGCGATCAGCGGCAGCCACGACAGCGGCATGGCAATGGCGATGTCGAAACCCACGGCAAACGGCATCGAACCGTCACCGGCCTGGGCCCACAATGCAGCCAGATCGGCCTTGGCAAACAGGTTCCAGGTCAGCCAGGTGCAAGCGGCCAGCAGCAGCCAGATACCCCATTTGCGCAGGATCTGTCGCACGAAAGTCAGCGGACCGCTGACCGCCAGCAAGGTCGCCAGGGCGCCGAAAAACAGGGTCCAGAGTACGGGATTGGACATCAGGCTGCCTTCACTGACGGCTTTGGCGCCCAACAGGCTGGCAGCATCGCGCATGACGATGATTTCGAACGACCCCCAGCCGATCAATTGCAGCAGGTTCAGTACCGCCGGCAGGCTCGCACCTTTGGTGCCGAGGCTGAGCTTGAGTGCGGCCATCGACGACAGGCCGGTGTCACTGCCAATCACCCCGACCGCCGCCAGCAGCAGAACGCCGACCAGGGTGCCGAGAAAAATCGCCAGCAACGAACCGGACAGGCCCAGGCCCGGTGCGAGCAATGCACCGGTTTGCAACACCATCAGGCCGATGCCGAGGGAGAACCACAGGGAAAACAGATCACGGCCGCCGAAGACACGTTTGTCGGTCGGCACCGCGATATCGGGGGAGTAAGTGCTGGGTTGAATGCTCAAGGGTGTTATCTCAGAGGGACATTTGTTGTTTTCTTGATTGCCTTCGCGAGCAGGCTCGCTCCCACATTGGGTTTGCGTCGTTCACAAATCCCCTGTGGGAGCGAGCCTGCTCGCGAAGACGGCGGTGCGTACACCGCCGATCTATCAGATCAAACTTTCTGATACAGCTGACTGCCTTCCTGCTTGAAGCGCTCGGCCTGTTCGGCCATGCCCTGGGCGACATCCACGTCGACCGCTTCGATCCGCTGGTTGGCCGCGTACTCGCGGACTTCCTGGGTGATTTTCATCGAGCAGAATTTCGGCCCGCACATCGAGCAGAAATGCGCGACCTTGGCCGAATCCTTCGGCAGGGTTTCGTCGTGATACGAACGCGCGGTATCCGGATCCAGGCCCAGGTTGAACTGGTCTTCCCAACGGAACTCGAAACGCGCCTTGCTCAAGGCATTGTCGCGGATCTGTGCGCCCGGATGACCCTTCGCCAGATCGGCGGCGTGCGCGGCGATCTTGTAGGTGATGATGCCGGTCTTCACGTCATCCTTGTTCGGCAGGCCCAAGTGCTCTTTCGGCGTCACGTAGCAGAGCATGGCGCAACCGAACCAGCCAATCATCGCCGCACCGATACCGGAGGTGATGTGGTCGTAGCCCGGCGCGATGTCGGTGGTCAGCGGGCCGAGGGTATAGAACGGTGCCTCGTCGCAGCACTCCAGCTGCTTGTCCATGTTCTCCTTGATCAACTGCATCGGCACGTGGCCCGGGCCTTCGATCATGCACTGCACGTCGTGTTTCCAGGCAATCTTGGTCAGCTCGCCGAGGGTTTCCAGCTCGCCGAACTGTGCTTCGTCGTTGGCGTCGGCAATCGAGCCCGGACGCAGGCCATCGCCCAGCGAGAAGCTGACGTCGTAGGCCTTCATGATTTCGCAGATGTCTTCGAAATGGGTGTAGAGGAAGTTCTCTTTGTGGTGCGCCAGGCACCACTTGGCCATGATCGAACCACCACGGGAGACAATGCCGGTGACGCGCTTGGCGGTCATCGGCACGTAGCGCAACAGCACGCCGGCGTGGATGGTGAAGTAATCGACGCCCTGCTCGGCCTGTTCGATCAGCGTGTCGCGGAACAACTCCCAAGTCAGGTCTTCGGCCACGCCGCCGACTTTTTCCAGGGCCTGGTAGATCGGCACGGTACCGATCGGCACCGGCGAGTTGCGGATGATCCACTCGCGGGTTTCGTGAATGTGTTTGCCGGTGGACAGGTCCATGACCGTGTCCGAACCCCAGCGAATGCCCCAGGTCAGTTTCGCCACTTCTTCTTCGATGGACGAACCCAGGGCGCTGTTGCCGATGTTGCCGTTGATCTTCACCAAGAAGTTACGGCCGATGATCATCGGTTCCAGTTCGGTGTGGTTGATGTTGGCCGGAATGATCGCGCGGCCACGGGCGATTTCGTCACGGACAAACTCAGGGGTGATGATTTTCGGCACGCTGGCGCCGAAGCTGTGGCCGGCGTGTTGCTGGTCCAGCAAGCCGGCGGCGCGGGCCACTTCCAGTTTCATGTTTTCGCGGATGGCGACGTATTCCATCTCGGCGGTAATGATGCCTTTGCGCGCGTAGTGCATCTGGCTGACGTTGGCACCCGGCTTGGCGCGGCGCGGGTTGTTGACGTGAGCGAAGCGCAGCTTGGTCAGCTCCGGATCGGCAAGGCGCTCCTGGCCAAAATTCGAGCTCAGGCCGCTCAGGCGCTCGGTATCGCCACGGGATTCAATCCACGGCGAACGCACGTCGGCCAGGCCTTTGCGCACGTCGATGATGACATTGGGATCGGTGTACGGGCCCGAGGTGTCGTACACCACCACCGGCGCGTTGATCTCGCCGCCGAAGTCGGTCGGCGTCACGTCGAGGCTGATTTCGCGCATCGGCACGAGGATGTCCGGGCGAGTGCCCTGAACATAGATTTTTTGCGAGCGGGTAAACGGCTGAACCGATTGCTGATCGACCTTGGCCGAGTCACTCAGGTTGGTGGCGATTTTTGCTTTTGTAGTCATCACGGGCTCTCCAGACAGCATCCAGGCAGTGGATTTTTGTCGGAGCGAACCTGTAAACGAATGGACGCACGGGCGCTGGGAAAACCAGCTGTGCTGTGCTCAGTGCTCGAGGGGTGTTCGATTGTCGAACAACATCCCGGACGAAGCACAAGAGGACTCGCCGGGTGACGAGAAATCTTGTTCCCTACGCAGGCGCTAACCTGATCAGGTTCAACGGGATCCGAAATTATTCGATCTCAGCCTCATAGCAAGGCACCCCGACAAGAACCCGGCCAGTCTAGACACAACTGGCAAAGAACGCCAACCCCACTGCAAATACCATGATGAATGGCGTTATTACACGCAGTATCAGGATTGTTGCCACCTGAATGCACAACTACACTCGCTACGCTGAGCCGCGCATTGACGCTGTCAAAGCAGGGCCTTAGCCTTGGCGCTCAAATTACCTGTGTAATATCAATTCTAGGGATCGTCTATGCTGCGCAAACTTTCACTGGCCCTTGCCGTGTCTTGTGCGTCCAACGGAATGGCCTGGGCAGCAGATGCGCCCTTATCGAACAAGACGGACCTCGTCAGCGTTTATCAGGAAGCCGTAAACAACAACTCCGATCTGGCCGCTGCCATCGCCCAATACGGCGCGCAGAAGGAAGTTGTGCCACAGGCCCGCGCCGGGTTGCTGCCGAACCTCTCGGGCGGCGCCAATGTTGCCGAGGTGCGCACGTCGCTCGATCAACCTTCGGGCACGAACAACCGTGATGCTCACTCTTACCAGGCCACGTTGGCGCAGCCACTGTTCCGCGCCGATCGCTGGTTCCAGTTCCAGGCCGCCAAGGAAGTCAACGAACAGGCTGCCCTGCAGCTCTCGGCGACCGAGCAGAACCTGATCCTGCAAACCGCTGACAGCTATTTCAACGTGCTGCGCAGCCAGGACAACCTGGCCTCGACCAAGGCCGAAGAAGCGGCGTTCAAACGCCAGCTCGATCAATCCAACGAGCGTTTCGATGTCGGCCTTTCGGACAAGACGGACGTATTGAACTCACAAGCCAGCTACGACACCGCACGCGCCAACCGCATCGTTGCGCAGCGCCAGGTGGACGACGCCTTTGAAGCTTTGATCACCCTGACCAACCGTCAGTACAACTCGATCTGGGGCATCAGCCATAACCTGCCGATCCTGCCGCCAGTTCCGAACGACGCCAAGGCCTGGGTCGAAACGGCGGGCAGGCAGAACCTCAATCTGTTGGCCAGCAACTATGCCGTCAGCGCCGCCGAGCAAACCCTCAAGCAACGCAAGTCCGGGCACTTGCCAACGGTTGATGCGATCGCCAAGTACGAGAAGGGTGACAACGACGCCCTGGGCTTCAGCAACCCGAACAACCTGCCCCAGGCGTACGGCGGCAACGTCGAGCAAACGACCGTGGGCCTGCAACTGAACATCCCGATCTACAGCGGTGGCTTGATCAACTCCCAAGTGCGCCAGTCGTATGCACAACTGGACCAGACCGAGCAGCAACGCGAATCCCTGCGCCGCAGCATCGTGGAAAACACCCGCGACCTGCACCGCGCGGTGAACACCGATGTCGAGCAGGTACAGGCGCGCAAGCAATCGATCATCTCCAACCAGAGCGCGGTGGAAGCGACTGAAATCGGTTATCAGGTGGGTACGCGAAACATCGTCGACGTGCTGGATGCGCAGCGTCAGCTCTACAGCTCGGTGCGCGACTACAACAACACCCGCTATGACTACATCCTCGACAACCTGCGCTTGAAGCAACAGGCCGGCACGTTGAGTCCGGGGGATCTGCAAAACCTGGCACGCTGGCTCAATCCGAACTACAACCCGGACAAGGACTTCCTGCCACCGGACCTGGCCAAGGCGGCAGAGGAGCAGTTAAAAGCGCGCCCTGATCAGTAAAAGCAAAAGCTTCGCGAGCAGGCTCGCTCCCACAGTGTTTCGAATATGGGAGCGAGCCTGCTCGCGAATGGATACAGCGTGGTCTAGCGGTCGATCAACCGCCCCAACCCATCCAGCAACCGCTGCAACGCCCCCTGATTGGTGCGCATCACTTTCAACCCGGCCTCTGCCATGCGCTGCGCATCACGGGGCAGTTCGAACAGTCTCTGCACCGCCACCGCCAGCCCTTCGGCATCCTCCACTTCCTGCAACGCCCCGGCACTGCGCAACTGCGCGGCGATTTCGAGGAAGTTGAAAAGATGCGGCCCGCTCAGCACCGGTTTCGCCAGGGCCGCCGGCTCCAGCAGGTTATGCCCGCCATTGGGCACCAGGCTACCGCCGACGAATGCACTGTCAGCCAGGGCGTAGAGAAACAGCAACTCGCCCATGGTGTCGCCCAGCAGCACCGACGTATTGGCACTGACCGCATCGCCGCTGGAACGGCGGACCGTGGCAAACCCTTGTTGCTGGCACAACCCGTACACCGAATTGAAGCGCTCCGGATGACGCGGCACCAGAATCAGCAAGGCATCGGGGTGACTGGCCAGTAACTGACGATGGGCCGCCAGCACCACCTCGTCCTCGCCGTCATGGGTACTGGCGGCGATCCACACCGGTCGCTCCAGCGCTTGCCATTGCCCGCGCAATTGGTTGGCGCGCTCAAGCAGTTGCGGGTCGATGGTCAGGTCGAACTTGATCGAACCGGTCACTTCGACGGTTTCCGCCCGTGCGCCGAGATTCCGGAAACGTTGGGCTTCGGCTTCGGTCTGCACCGCGAACAGGCTCATCTCGGCCAGCATCGGCTGGGTCAGCTTGCGGAACCGGCCGTAGCCCCTGGCCGACCGCTCGGACAGTCGCGCATTGGCCAACGCCACGGGGATCCCGCGCTTGGCACATTGATGGATATGGTTGGGCCACAGTTCGGTTTCCATGATCACCGCCAGTTTCGGCTGGACCCGATCGAGGAAGCGCCGTGCCGCGCAAGGCAGGTCGTAAGGCAGATAACAGTGCTGGATGCGCGGCTCATTGGCGAACAGTGCCAGGATGCGTTCCGAACCGGTCGGCGTCATGCAGGTCACGGTGATCGGCAGATTCGGATAACGCGCCAACAAGGCGCGGATCATCGGTGCGGCAGCAATGCTTTCGCCCACCGAGACCGCATGCACCCAGATGCCGCCCGGTTTCATCGCCGGCATTGCGTAGGAAAAGCGCTCGCCGATGCGCCTGGCATACGCCGGCGCCTTGCGCGCGCGCAGCCAAAGCCGAATCGCTACCAATGGCAGCCCCAGATAAAACAGCGCGGTGTAGAGAGTTCTATTCATGGCGGCGGAGTTTATCGGCTTTTTTCGCCTATCGTCTGCAAGTGCACGGCAAAACGTTCGGCGAGCCAGCGCGCGGCCGGACCGAGCGGTTCGTCCCGGCGCCATACCAGTTCCACCACCAGGGCCGGCGGAGTCCATTCGCTGACCAGTTCGACCATCTGATTCTGATACGTCGGGTACTGCACCACGTGGCGCGGCAACCAGGCCCAGCCGAGGCCGCGCACCAGCCATTCGGCCATCACATAGAAACTGTCGGCGCGCCAGACTTGCGGGCTGGCGGGATCACTGCCGGGATAAATGCTCGACTCCGTGGACATCAGCAACTGCCGATGTAGCGCCAGTTGTTGGCCGTCCACCGAGCCTTTGCCCGCCAACGGATGATCCTTGCCACACACCGTGACCATTTCCACGCTGCCCAGCACCCGCCGCTCAAGCGCCTCGGGAATCTGATCGTGAAAGAACAGCAACCCCAGATCAGCACGCCGCTCCACCAGTTTGCGCGCGACATCGCCCTGGGCGGCGCTGGTCAGTTGCACTTCAAGGCTGGGGAATTTTTCCGCCAGGGCCTCGAAGCTTTCGATGATTGGCTGATAAGGCATCGCTTCATCCTGCGCCACACGCAGTCGTGCCTCCTGGCCGCGCATCATCGCCAATGCCCGACCGTTGAGTCGTTCGCATTGGCGCAGCACTTCCCGCGCTTCATCCAGCAAAGCCGTGCCAGCTTCAGTGAGGTTCGGCTGACGGCCGCTGCTGCGGTCGAACAGGCTGACGCCCAAGTCTTCTTCCAGCAACGCGATCGAACTGCTGACCGCCGACTGCGCCTTGCGCTGATCCCGCGCCACGGCAGAAAACGAGCGCTGCTCCGCTACGCTGACAAACAACCGCAACTGCTCCAGATTCCATTGCATGCTCATGGCCAACCCATCTCTAAAACAGATAGGTAATGACTTTACCGCATCTGGCGAATCACTAGAATGCCGACCTCAGAGAGCAACACTTCACACGAGGATTGACCCATGACCGCTTACTACTACCTGGCCATTGCCATCTGCGCCGAAGTGATTGCCACTGTTTCGATGAAAGCGGTCAAAGGCTTTAGCACCCCGCTGCCACTGGTGCTGGTCATCGTCGGTTACGGGATCGCCTTCTGGATGCTGACCCTGGTGGTGCGCAGCGTTCCGGTGGGTGTGGCGTATGCCGTGTGGGCCGGCATGGGCATCGTGATGGTCAGCGTCGCGGCGCTGTTTATCTATGGGCAGAAGCTGGACGTGCCGGCGATGCTGGGGATGGCACTGATTGTGCTGGGCGTTGTGGTCATCCAGCTCTTCTCCAAAACGGCCGGCCATTAAGAACCTGTAGGAGCCGGCTTGCTGGCGATCAAGCCCTCGCGGTGTGCCAGACACACCGCTTTCGCTGGCAAGCCAGCTCCTACAAACATCTAGCTCGCCTCCCTTGTATACTGCGCCCTCGTCTTGAACACAGAGGTCGCTGCATGCCATCCGTTATTTCCACCGACGTTCTGATTGTCGGCGCTGGTGTCGCCGGCCTCTGGCTGAACGCGCGCCTGCGCCGCCAGGGTTTTTCGACCGTGCTGGTGGAAAGCGCCAGCCTCGGCGGCGGGCAAAGCGTGAAGTCCCAGGGCATCATCCACGGCGGTGCCAAATACGCGCTGCACGGCGCCCTGACCGGCGCCTCGGAAGCCATCGCCGACATGCCCCGCCGCTGGCGCGAAGCCCTGGCCGGTGACGGCGAGCTGGACCTGTCCGGCGTGCGCCTGCTGTCCGAAGCCCACTACCTCTGGTCCCCCGGCACCCTCGCCGGCAACCTCACCAGTTTCTTTGCCAGCAAGGCCGTGCGCGGTCGCGTCGATCAGGTCAAGGGCGAGCAATTGCCGCCAGCCCTGCAAGACAAGCGTTTCAAGGGCAAGGTCTATCGCCTGGCGGAACTGGTGATCGATGTGCCGAGCCTGATCCAGCGCCTGGCCGATCTGGCGGGGGATGGCTTGCTCGCCGGGCAGAAGATCGAGCCACTGCTGGAAGGCGGGGTGCTGGTCGGCTTGAAAGTCGATGAACGCGAGATCCGCGCCCAGCGCATCGTACTCAGCGCCGGTGCCGGAACCGCGGCATTGCTTGAAACGCTGGGCCTGAGCCAGCCGGCCATGCAGCGCCGGCCGTTGCACATGATCATCGCCAAAGGGCCGAGCCTCAAACCGCTGTACGCCCACTGCCTGGGCGGCGGCACCAAACCGCGCATCACCGTGACCACGCACCCGGCTGCGGATGGCCAATGGGTCTGGTACCTGGGCGGCGACATCGCGGAATCCGAAGGCGTAGCCCGTGAGCCCGCCGAGCAGATCGCCACCGCCCAGAAAGAGCTCGGCCAATTGCTGCCATGGGTCGACCTGAGCACGGTGCAATGGGCGACCTTGCGCGTGGATCGCGCCGAACCGCTGCAATCAGGCCTGACCCGTCCCGACAACGCCTTTGTCGCCGAGGAAGGCCGATTGCTAGTGGGCTGGCCAACCAAACTCGCTCTGGCGCCAGACTTCGCCGACCGCGTGATCGCCAGCCTGAACCGCGACGGTATCCAGCCAAGCCACCCGGCAGCGCTGCCTGAGCTGCCGAAGCCGCCGATGGGCGTACCTGCCTGGGAGCAACTGCTGCCATGAGCCAACCGACCCTGCACGATCTGCATCGCCCTCTGGGCAGTACCGGCCTGCTGGTTTCACCCCTGGGTCTGGGCACGGTGAAACTGGGCCGCGACCAAGGGGTGAAGTATCCCAACGGCTTCCGGATTCCCGATGACGATGAAGCGCGCATGCTGCTCAAGCTCGCCCGCGACCTGGGCATCAACCTGATCGACACCGCCCCGGCCTATGGTCGCAGCGAAGAGCGCCTCGGTCCGCTGCTGCGCGGCCAGCGTCAGGATTGGGTGATTGTCAGCAAGGTGGGTGAAGAGTTTGCCGACGGCCAGTCCCGTCACGACTTCAGCGCCGCACACACGCGAATGTCGGTGGAACGCAGCCTGCAACGCCTGGAAACGGACTTCATCGATCTGGTGCTGGTGCACTCCGACGGCAACGACCTGGCCATCCTCAATGACTGCGAAGTCTACGACACCCTCGCCGGGCTCAAGGCCGAAGGCAAGATTCGCGGCTTCGGCTTTTCCGGCAAAACCGTCGACGGCGGCCTGAAGGCACTCGAGCAAGGCGACTGCGCAATGGTCACCTACAATCTGAACGAACAAAACGAGAAGGCCGTCATTGACTATGCTGCTGCACACGGCAAAGCCATTCTGGTCAAAAAAGCCCTCGCCAGTGGTCATGTCTGCCTGAGTCCGGGCATGGATCCGGTGCGCGCCAGTTTCGAGTTGTTGTTTGAACATCCGGGTGTTGCCAGTGCTATTGTCGGGACCATCAATCCGCTGCACCTCGCCCACAATGTCGCGACCGTTGCCCAGGTCCTACGTAGCCACTGACGCCGCCCACGCGGCCTTAAGCAGGAGCCGACATGTCGCGTACGCTCATCAGAAAGAACCCGAGCAACTTCAAGACCCTGCCGTTATTCGTCGAAGCGACCCCCGAAGGCCTGGCTTATCAGAGCGTCGGCAGGCCGCTGAATTTCTCCCAGACCCTGCAACGTCGTCGCCCGGTGACGGTCGGCGACAGCGAACGGTTTGCACTCGAACTGGCCAATCTCGGGGTTTCGGTGCGCCTGACCCTGCACTGGCAGAATCGTGACTATTGGGTGCTGGTACGCCAACGTCGGCAGGACCGTGGCGATGTGGTGCTCAAGCTGATCTCCGGCTACGTGCCCGCCCATGAACTGAACCTGCCCTTGCACACGGCGATCCAGGAGATTGCCGAAGAGTGCCTGCTGGAAACTCCCGAAGGCTGGCTCAGTGGGCGCTTCAACGACACCTGGCTGCCAGCGCCCTACTCGGCCGCGCTGCATTACCGCGAAGCCTTGCCGTTTCGCTTGTCGCCATTGTCCGGCTCGGCGCGACCGGTACGCTGCGCCAATCTGATGCTGATGGAGCGCCCGCGGGCTTATGTGCATTTGCCAACGGCGTCACTGCAACTGATTTACGACTTGCGCCTGGACGTTCCCAAGGAAGCCAAGTCCCTGAGCCTGTTCCATGTCGATGAAAGACTGGAAGGCGATCAACTCGTCGCCCGCCTCGACCGCAAACGCCCCGACCTGTACTTGATGCCCTTGCAGGACGGCCATCCGATGGCTGAGCTCTACACCTTGAAAAAGGATCAGCTGTACCCGGCCAGTACGCGCGGCCTGTACCTGGCCGAGAGTTTTGCCCGACAAGAAGGCTGGCTGGTGCGCGATGAGCGAATTCGCTGGAAGGACTGGGTGAGGCAGCAGGGTCTGACCCCGCCGGGGAAGGATTCCGGATTAGCAAGGTTGCGCGGGAAGGCCAAGTTGCTGCTGAAGAAGATCGTGCCGCGCAGGGCAGCACGATAGGAAGGACAAAGAGGGCTTTTGTGGTTATAGGGCTTGTGTGGCGAGGGGGCTTGCCCCCGCTGGATCGCGAAGCGGCCCTAAAACCTGCAACCGTGATGTACCTGATACACCGCAGAGCATGGTTCTACGACTGCTTCGCAGCCGAACGGGGGCAAGCCCCCTCGCCACAGCAAGCCCACGCCTTGATCAGGACTTGCGAATCTTCTCGACAATCGCCGTGGTCGAGCTGTTTTCCACCAGCCCCAGCACTTTCACGGCGCCACCGTAGGCCGTCACGATGTCCGCGCCGACCACCTGGTCGATCCCGTAGTCGCCACCCTTGACCAGCACGTCCGGCTTGACCGCGCTCAGCAGGTTTTCCGGTGTGCCTTCAGAGAAGCTGATCACCCAATCCACCGCGCCCAAGCCGGCCAGTACCGCCATGCGCCGGTCGACGCTGTTGATCGGACGGCCCGGCCCTTTCAGGCGGCTGACCGATGCATCGTCGTTGATCGCCACGATCAGGCGATCGCCTTGGGCCCGCGCCTGTTCCAGATAGGTCACGTGACCGGCGTGCAGGATGTCGAAGCAACCGTTGGTGAACACGATCCGCTCGTTGTGCGCGCGGGCATCATCGACCGCCAGCAACAACTGTTCAAGACCCAGCACACCACGCTCGGAACCCTCTTCGCGCTGAATCGCACGACGCAGTTCCGGCGCGCTGATGGCCGCCGTACCGAGCTTGCCGACCACGATACCGGCCGCCAGGTTGGCCAGGGCCACCGCGTGAGGTAGCTCTTCTCCAGCGGCAATCGCGGCCGCCAGAGTGGAAATCACAGTATCGCCGGCACCGGTCACGTCGAACACTTCACGGGCACGGGCCGGCAAGTGCAGCGCCGGATGATCCGGACGCAGCAAGGTCATGCCGTGCTCGCCACGGGTCACCAGCAAGGCACCGAGGTCCAGGTCGTGCATCAATTGCGCGCCCTTGTTGACCAACTCGTGCTCATCGGCGCAACCACCGACGATGGTTTCGAATTCGTTGAGGTTTGGCGTGATCAGGCTCGCACCGCGGTAGATCGAGAAGTCCTTGCCCTTGGGATCGGCCAACACTGGAATGCCACGGGCACGGGCAGCCTGGATCAGCGCCTGATGGTTTTTCAGCGCGCCTTTGCCGTAGTCGGACAGCACCAGCACCTTGATGCCTTCGAGCAACTCATCGACCTGCGCGGCCAGCGCCAGCGCGTCAGTGGCAAAGGGTTCTTCGAAGTCAATACGCAGCAATTGCTGGTGACGGCTCATGACCCGCAGCTTGACGATGGTCGGCTGGTGCGCAATGCGCTGGAAAATGGCCTGCACGCCGGCGCCCTTGAGGCTGTTGACCAGGCTGTTGGCGGCTTCATCGTCACCTGTTACACCGACCAGCGAGGCGGGAGCCCCCAGGGCGGCAATGTTCAAGGCAACGTTGGCAGCGCCGCCCGGGCGGTCCTCGATGTGATCGACCTTGACCACCGGCACCGGAGCCTCAGGAGAAATCCGTGAGGTACCACCATGCCAGTAACGGTCGAGCATGACATCGCCGACCACCAAGACAGGGGCTTGATCGAATCGCGGCATGGACAACTTCATGGTGCAACCCACATACAGAATGAACAGGGGCGCGATATTAACACAGGCTTGGTGTCGGCTTGTGCGGTGGCTGCAACAGGATGATTTACCGGGTTTTATTGCTCATTTTTTGAGCAGAAAAGCCCGTTGCCACCGGGCGCATTGCACGCCGGGTGTGCGAAAGGGCGAGCCTGGCTCGCCCTTTCCGGGTCAGGCGATGTCTTCGGCCGGGGCGTCGAGGCCCATCGCGTTGAGGCGCGCGTAGTAGCCGTTTTGCGCCAGCAGTTGCTCGTGAGTGCCGCGCTCGACGATTTTCCCTTGATCCATGACCAGGATCAGATCGGCCTTCTCGATGGTCGACAGGCGGTGCGCGATCACCAGTGTGGTGCGACCTTTCATGACCTGATCCAGGGCTGCCTGAATGTGCCGCTCGGACTCGGTATCGAGTGCCGAAGTCGCCTCGTCGAGAATCAACAGCGGAGCATTCTTCAACAGCGCCCGGGCAATCGCCAGGCGCTGGCGCTGACCACCGGACAGCAGCACGCCGTTTTCCCCGACCTGGGTGTCCAGGCCTTCAGGCAATTGAGCAATGAAGTCCATCGCATAGGCGTCTTTGGCCGCTTTTTCAATGTCTTCACGGGGTGCGCCGGCCAGGTCGCCATAGGCGATGTTGTTGGCCACGGTGTCGCTGAACAGGGTCACGTGCTGAGTCACCTGGGCGATGTGCTTGCGCAGATTCAACAGTTTGTACTGTTCCACTTCGACGCCATCGATGAGGATCTCGCCCTTGTCGTGGTGATAGAAGCGTGGAATGAGGTTCGCCAGGGTCGACTTGCCGCTACCCGAACGCCCCACCAATGCCACCATTTGCCCGGGCTCAACCGAGAAACTGATGTCATTGAGCACCTGACGTTCGGTGTCAGGATAGGTGAAGCTAAGATTGCGCACGTCCAGGCGGCCGCTGACGACGTCACGCTCAACGGTACCGGTATCGACTTCGGGCTGGACATCCAGTTGCTCGAAGATACTTTCGGCACCGGCCACACCCTTCTGGATGGTCGAACTGACTTCGGACAGCTGGCGAATCGGCTTGGGCAGCAGGCCGGCCAGGGTGATGTAGGCCACCATGTCGCCGGCGGACGCATCGCCACGCAGGAACAGCACGAGGAACATCAGCACGGCCATGGCGGTGTAGATCACCAGTTGCAGCAGCGGTGTGTAGATGGCGCCGGTGCGAGTCATGCGCAGTTGTTTGTCGGTGTTGCCCTGGCTGGCATCGAAAAAGCGTTTCTCTTCGTACTTTTCACCGCCGAAGCTGCGCACCACGCGATAGCCCTGGATCGTTTCGGACGCCACATGCGTCACGTCCCCCATGGCCAGCTGGATTTTCTTGCTCTGCTTGCGGAATTTCTTGCTGGCCGTGCGCACCATGATGGCAATCAGCGGCAGGATGGCGACCATGACCAGCGTCAGGCGCCAGTTCATGAACAACAGCGAGGCAAACAGGAAGATCACTGTCATGCCTTCACGAATTACGACCTTGATCGCATCTGTTGCCGCCCCCGTGACCATGGTCACGTTGAAGGTGATACGTGAAATCAGGTGCCCCGAGTTATGCTTGTCGAAATACCGGTTCGGCAACACCAGCAAGTTGTTGAACAACTGAACCCGCAAGTCATGGACCAGACCAAGGGAAACCTTGGCCAGGAAATAGTTGCCCAGGTACGACCCCAAGCCCTGCCACGCGGCGATCAGGATGATCAACAACGGCACCGCCTGCAGCAGTTGCAGGTCCCGCAGGTAGGGCACTGTTGGAAACAGCGCCGCTTCAGGGTTGGATAGACCGTCGACAAAGTACTTGAGGATGTAGCCCAGCATTGGCTGCGTCGAAGCGAAAATCAGAAATCCGACGATGCTGATCAGGAACAGACTGATGTACGGCCGGACATAGCCGAGCAGACGGAAATAGATTTTCAAGCTCGATGGGCTTGCGGAGAGACTGGAGTCGGTCATATCACGCGAATGTCGATGAAAAGGACGCTGACTTTATCACAGCTTCCCCCAGGGTTCTGGCAATCGCATACAGTCTGTGTATTGTGGCGCGTCAAAAATAGCCACCAGATGTCCCTGCCTTGGTACGGTCGCTCAATTCAGGAATAAGTTACTCAGCATGCAATTAAACGCTTTGAACAGCACGTCCAATAGAATCTTCGACTTCATTTGCTTGTGGATCCTTCCGCTCGGTTACTTATTGTTGCTTTGCGCACTGTTTTTCCTGCCGGGGCGCAGTGTGCATCACAAGCTTTACTATGGCCTGTTCAGCATTCCGGCACTGATTGCACTGTGCTTGCGTCCGCGGCTCGCCAAGGAACTGTTACACGAACCGATCGTCGTTGCAGTCCTGCTGTTTTTGGCGTGGGCGTTGCTCAGCCTGAACTGGGGGCCGGAAAATGATGTCCCGACCGGTCAGTTCAAACCGCCACTGCATACCCTGATGCTGTTCGTTGGCTGCTACCTGCTGGTGCGCTATCGCAGCGAAATCATTCAGCCCCTGCTGTTCTGCGCCGCGACGGTGGCGTTGATCATCTCTGCCTACAACCTGTACAGGTTCGGCCTGATTTACCAGCCGGAAATGCGTCTGATCGGTGTCGGCGCGTTCGACAATCCACTGCTCAGCTCCCACGTCTTCGGCTTTTTCTGTACCTATTGGCTGAGCCTGAGCATGACCTGCAAACGACGCCAGGTCCTTTGGTTGAGCATACCGGCGATGGCGATCATGTTCGCCACGGTGCTGGCCACCGGTTCCAGGACTCCACTGGTGGCTCTGACGATCGCTGCGCTGTGGCTGTGCTTCATCTGCCGGAATCGTCGCTCGGTCCTCCTGCTTGCCTCGATGTTTATCGCCGGAGCGGCGACTTTCGCGCTATTTGCCGACAAGATCCTCGAAAGAGGCAGCTCCTTCCGTATCGAGCTCTGGCAATTGGCCCTGGACAGGATCGCTGATCATCCGTGGATCGGGCACGGCTACAACGCCGAACTGAGCCTGGACCCAGGCGTCGGCTACCCCCTTTCGGAGCCCCATAGCTTTGCCCTTGGCGTGCTCTTCTACGTCGGCATTATCGGTTTTCTGCCATGGCTGTTCTTCCTCGCGTGGAGCTTCATCAGTAGTCAGCGCCATCGCGTGCAACCACTGTTCATCATTGCCTCGGCCTGGCTGGCCTTCGGTATCGGCGCGGGTCTGACCGAAGGTGGCGGGATTATCTCTCGCCCCAAGGAGCACTGGTTCCTGCTGTGGATCCCCTTGGCGCTGATTGCCGCATTGAGCATCAATCAACGGGCCAGACGCCTGCTGGACAGGCCGGTCAAGACCGCGTCGCCAAGCGCCCTGCAACAGCTGACTGCCGATGCCCGGATCATCGAGGAAGACGGCTTGGGCCCCAAAGTCCTGCGCCTGACCGACGGCAGCTTTCTCAAGCTGTTCCGCCGCCGCCGCTGGTATACCTCGGGCAGTTTCACCCCCTACTCCGATCGTTTTGCCGTCAACAGCGTGCAATTGCGCAGCATGGGCATTCCGACACCGCACATCCTCGACCTTTACCGGTTCGAAGACGGCAGTACCGCCGTGCACTACTCTCCGTTGCCGGGCAACACCCTGCGCCAGATCCTGCAAGGCATCACCGCCCCGGCGGTACGCCAGGCACTGGTGGAGCGTTTCGGCAAGTTCATGGCTCAACTGCATCAGCAAGGGGTCTATTTCCGCTCCCTGCACCTGGGCAATGTGCTGGTGCTGGAAGACGGCGAGTTCGGCCTGATCGACCTGGCCGACCTGCGAATTTACCCGTCGTCACTGAGCCCTTCCCTGCGTCGGCGCAATCTGCGCCATATGCAACGCTACGCAGAAGATCGGCACTGGCTGTTCGAGGATCACTTCGAAGCGCTGCTGCAGGGATACGCCGTGGCAGCTTCGAAAAACGACGTGGATAACTTGCACAGGCAAGTGCTGGCCGGGCGTACTCCGGCTCAGACTCGTTGATGACAGAAACCAAAGCGCTGATCGCGATGCCGGCCTGGCTGCCGGCGATCGCGATTGCTGCGTAGCTTGTCGGGATTCGCGCTATCGCGGCTGTTTCGGCTCTACCCGCATTTGCTGCATGGTTTCGCGTCTCCCCGCACCCTTGAATCCAGCCGTTGGCTCAGTCTTTCTCCAGCGGTGAGAAATACATCCGGCCCAGCCCACGCCAGGTTTTCTTGTTCCAGGCCTTGAACGGAATCTGCGCCAGCAACTCACGCGCCAGCTTGCGATCACGGTTGGCGGTCTTGAGGAACATGGAGTTGAGAAACTTGTAGCGCACCTCGTCATACAGCGGGTGATCGCTGAAGAGCGCGTAGGTACGCAGGATGCTGTCGATCATGAAGCGGTGGTTCTTGTAGGAGTTGGTGGCGTGCTTGCGATAGCGCGCCATCAGCACATTCAGACCATCGATGAAGTAGCCGGCATGGGTTACCTTCAACTCGATCAGCAAGTCTTCCAGGCGAATGGTCGGGTCGAAACCGCCCACCTTCTCCAGCGCTTCGCGACGGATCATCAGGGTCGGTGCCGGAGGATAGGGCTTGCGCTCCAGGAACATGTCATCGAAGTCCAGGCGACGGAACGGCACATCCCGGCGCTGGCGCTTCTCGGGGTAGAGATTGCCGTCGGCATCGATCAGTTCGATGTTACCGGCGCAGATTCCGACCTCGGGCTTGCCGTCCATATGCGCGACCTGGGTGGCAATTCGCTCTGGCAACATGATGTCATCCGAACCGAACGGCACGATCAGACTGCCCTTTGCCCGGGCAATCGCACCATTGAGGGTATTGGTCAGCCCCTGGTTTTCCTGAACCCGGAAGTCGAAACCATGGATGGCCTGCAACGCCTTGATCCGCTCGACGCTGTCATCCTTCGAGCCATCGTCGATCACCAGCAACTCAATGTTCTGATAGGTCTGGTTGAGGACGCTGAGAATGCTTTCCTCGATGTAAGGGGCGTGGTTGTACGACGCGATAATGACCGTGACGATGGGTTGCGCGTCGTTCATGGTTGTTCCTTGCGGGCCTGTTCCAGGCCGGAGTCGATCAGATTGAGGTATTCGCGACGGAACTCCTCGATGTCATGGTGTTGTTGCAGATAACGGAAGGCCTGCTCGCCCTTGGCCTTGAGCTCGTCATCCGACAGCCCGAGGTAAGTGTCCAGCGCAGCCTGCAGCGTCGGCACATCCTTTGGCGTAATCGCCAGACCACCGGCCCCTTCGATGAGCGGCAACATGGCCGGCACGTTCGAGGCAATCACCGGCAAATGCCCGCTCATGCCTTCAAGCAGCGCCAGCCCGAGACCTTCGGCCAGGGATGGCATGGTCCAGATATCGAAAGCGCGAATGTACTGCAGGGCAATTTCCTTGAACCCCAGCAAATGGGCGCGACCGCTGAGGCCGAGGCGGTCGATTTCCGCCGCCAGGCGCGACTCTTCGCGGCCGGCACCAATGATCGCCAGCTGGGTATTGGGGTATTTGTCCTTGAGTGCGGCAAAGGCCTGCAGCAAATAGATATGGCCCTTGACTGGGACCAGTCTCCCTAACGCACCGATCAGCCGTACCGACGGATCGATGCCCAGCATTTCACGGGCCTTTTCACGACTGTGTTGCAGACTTTCAGCTTGCTCGATGTCGATGGCGTTGGTGATGGCGTAGGTATTCTGGTCAGTGAAGCCGCAGTCACAGTCCAACAGATACTGTTTCACCGCTGGCGACACACCGACGAAGCGCCAGTGACGATCGATCAGGCGCTGGGTCTGGCGGCGCCGGTAAAAACGGTCGTACTCGCCAAAGCCGTGGGAAATGCCGATGCACAACGGCACTTTCAACCAGCGGTTGAGGGCCAGCATCATGTTCACCGGCTTGAAGCGATTGCAGATCACCACATCAAACTTTTCCCGACGGCAGAACTTGTACAGCTGCCACATCGCCCGCAGGCGCATGCCCTTGAGGGACTTGTCGGAAAACTCGAAATACACCGAACGGTCGGCTCGGCTCACCGCTTCGCCCGGCCCGGGTTGGCCGCGCAAAAACGCGGCGGTCACTTCATAGCGATCACTGGGCAGGGCCTTGACGATCTGCTCCGCGAGGTCGGCGAAATCATGGGCTTTGACGTTGTAGTCAGGCTGCAGTTGCAGGACCTTTGACCGCTGACTCATAACTCTCCCCGCTGAGAAACATTGCCTGGTGTGTGCTTGAGGGACCACAAAAGCTCGTGGCGCCGGACTGCCTTGCGAAAGAATTCGTTCTCGCCATAGGTTGGCGGTAACCGGCCGGCCAACATCCGTTGAATCAGCCGACGCAAGCGGCGCTTGAACGGCATCGCCGGTTGCAGGTCGTGCATCATGCCCAACGCCATGGCCTTGTCTCGCTGTTGCTCCAGCGGCATAGGCAGGCAGTAAGGCTGCATCGGTTGGGCCGAATCAAAGGCCGGCGGCAAGGCAATGCCATCGCCGGTATCGCCCATCGGCCAACGATCGTTGTCGTGCAAGTGGTTGGCATAGCCCAATAGCGTGGTCGGTTGCCAGTCCAGGCCCTGCAAGGCCTCGAGGACTGCCGCCTGCGCACAGATATGATCGGGATGCGGATCCAGGGTCGGATGCGGCAGGACGATGACTTCGGGCCTGGCCCGCAGCAACAGCTCACGCAGATCCGCCAGCAGATTGTTCCAGGTCGGCGCGCCATCGGCATCGCTGGGCAGTGCGAAAGGATTCAACTGGCGGAACAACCGGGTATCACTCATATCCGCTTCCCGCGAACCCGCCGGTACGCCAGGCGCGGCCTGCATGTTCGCCAGTTGCAGGCAGAAGTAACCCAGCTGCACGCAGTGAGCCTCGGGTACACCGGCCCAACGCGGCACGGCAATACTGTCCCAGGTGCGCAGACGGCCTTTCAAGCGAGCCGCATCAGCCTTGTTCAGGCCCATTTGCTGATAGTGTTCGGCTTCGATTTCACCGGCGGTCAACGTGACGATCCAGGTGTCGTCGGCCTGACTGTACAAACCATAGGCCGCCAGTTCGGCGTCGTCGGCATGAGGCGCGATGACCATCACCCGCTGACGCCGGTAATCCGGATGCTCGAACGCCCACAGCACCGGCTCGCCGAGCACGCGGCAGAAGCGCCCGCGCAAGCGCAGGTCACCGCGGGACAACGCCTGAGCCTGACCGCTGAGATTGAGGTAACGCAGGCCGTTTACGCCCCGTTCAAAGGTTTGTCGGTCAGGGTTTTCGCCGCCCGCCAACTCGACCAGCGGATCGATAAATCGTCCCAGCCAGGTGCTTTTTACCCGCAGGGCCAACACCAGCGTCGCGTCGTCGACCAGCATCACGCCTTCGTCCAAGCGCAAGTGTTCACCGCGCAGGTGCACCTTGGGCTGTGGTGTGTACGGGGGAAAGCTGTACTGGTAATCGTCTTTCGGTGAGTAGAACAGATGGTCGGCAAACCAGGCCTCGTGGGCAATCCAGCCGAGAACCGCCAGCACCAGCGGCAACCACCAGGCCACCAGCACACCCATGACGATCAACAGCACCAGCACAATCAACAGGCCGATGCGTTTATTGCGCCGATGGCGCTTGAGCAGTTGCTGTTTGCGGCTCATGGGTTGGCTCATACGGTGAAGACCGGCACAGGATTGCACCAGCGATCCTTGTATTCACGGTCGGCGCGACCGAAGGAAAAGCGCAACGGTTTATCCTGCGCCCGGGCGTGCTCCCAGGCGCTTTGCGTATTGAGGAAACTCAACACACTGCCAGGGCTGAACTCGCGAGTCTCGGGATCGACCCCGCCGTTGATGTACTCGACGCTGATCCACTGCGGGGTTTCGACGCGGTACACCAATTGAATCGCAATCGGCGCATCGTTGAGGAAAATCACCGAACCGATCAGCAACTCGCGCAGCAACTCGATGACGTCGGCCATGCGTTCGGCCCCCGTCGCCGGGAAACCCCAGCGGCGCTGGAACAGGTCGCAGTAAATCGCCGCCAGCTCCGCACTGGAAAAATCGGATACCGGTCGCACCACGCCACCGGCCTCTTCGAGCAAGCGCAACTCGCGGCGCTGGTTATAGCGAAACTTTTTCGACAGTTCTTCGGGTGTGCGAGCCATGGCCAGTTGTTCGGTTTGCAACCTGATGCCAGTGAAACGGCCTTCGTTCAATGCCGATAGATACCGCGCGCGATGGCGCAAAGGCACTTGGGCATCGGCAGCGGCGGGCAGGATGATCTCGGCATTGCCCAGGTCGAAAAGGCCTTTCTTGCCGCGACGCTTGAGCACGTCCTTGGACAAAGCCAGGTCGCGGCCCCAGGTCGGGATCGCCGCCTTGACCTCGTCACCCTGCACCCAGGCCAGGTAACGCACCGGGATGTCGGCCAGTCTGGCCAGCCGTTCGACCACCGTCGGATGAGTCGCGACGCTGCCGCCATATCGCTGCCAGGTTTCGGCGTAAGTCGAAGCGTCGACTACCGCCCAGCCACGCTCGCGCCAGCCTTGAAATCGGTTGAGCATCAGCCCCTCTGTGCCAGTTCGGTAACGTGTGGCAAGTGCCAGAAAGCATCGCGCACCGCGCGATCGGAGAAGCGTTCGCGCAAGCGCTCGAGCATCAACTCGGCACACTGGCGGCGTTGCTGATCATCCATGCCAGCCAGGTGTTGCAGCCCCTGGGCCAGACGCCCGGAATCGCCCAACGGGAACAGGATGCCCACGCCTTCGACCACTTCCTTCGCTCCGCCGCACGCCGTGGCGAGCAAGGGTACGCCGGCGGCCATGGCCTCGAGCAGCACCATGCCGAACGGTTCGTGATCGGAGCTCAGGGCGAATACATCAAAGGCCCGGAAGTAGTTGCGCGCATCCGGTACCTGGCCGAGGAACAGCACCCGGTCACCGATCCCCAGTTCGCGGGCTTGAGCCTTGAGGTTTTCCTCCAGGCGTCCTTTACCGAGAATCACCAATTGGCTGTTGGCCGGCAACCCCGGCAACGCCTCGGCGAAACCCTGCAACAGCGTAGCCTGGTCCTTGTCCGGATGCAGCCGTCCGACGTTGCCGACGATCCAGGCATCCGCCGCCAACCCGAGGGTTTCCCGGGCCTCGAGAGCCGACACCTGGGTCGCCTGCAAGGCGTCCACGTCGATACGGTTGTACAAGGTTTGAATTCGCGAAGCCGGCCACTTCGGCAGGCAATGGCGCATGTCGTCGCGCACCGCGTCGGACACGCCGAGCAAACTCAAGCGCTTGCGGAAAATATGCGCAAAGAGTTTGCGACTGCCGCGCTTGTAGTCTTCAAACCCGTGATGCACGCCAATGACCGGCAACGACGTACCGAGCAAGGCGATATAGATGGGTTTGAAGCGGTGAGCGATGCAGAAACTGAAGTTGCGCGACGCGGCGATCTTGCGCAGATCGCCGATGGCTCCCAGCTTCAGGCCGCGAATGGCCTTGGAGCTGTACTCCATGAACAGCACTTCGTCCGAAGCGCAGCCCGCGGCAACCTCAGCATCGGCAACCCCGGTGAGAAACACCGTGGTCACGCGATAACCGGTCCCCGCGAACAGGCTGGCGTACTGCCGTGCGCAGTCCAGGAACGGCCCGTCATAGCCGTGGCAGAACTGCAACACATGGCGTTCAGCCGAACGTGTCATAGGCGTTTGCGCCCTCTTTGACCACCAGGATGTCTTCCATGATCAGATACTGTAGATCCGAACCGAAGAACATGTTCAGCGCATCGGTCGGCGAGCAGATCATCGGTTCGCCGCGACGGTTGAGCGAGGTGTTGAGCGACACACCGTTACCGGTGAGCACTTCCAGCGCCTTCATCATGTCGTAGTAGCGCGGGTTGTATTCGCGCTTGAGCACCTGGGCGCGGGAAGTGCCGTCTTCGTGGACGACTTCCGGCACGCGGGTTTTCCATTCTTCCGCCACTTCGAAAGTGAAGGTCATGAACGGCGCCGGGTGATCGATCTTGATCATCTGCGGAGCGACGGTGTCGAGCATCGACGGGCAGAAAGGCCTCCAGCGCTCGCGGAACTTGATCTGGTGGTTGATGCGATCGGCCACGCCGGGAATGCTCGGGCAACCGATGATCGAACGACCGCCCAGCGCACGCGGACCGAACTCCATGCGGCCCTGGAACCAGGCAACCGGGTTGCCGTCGACCATGATCTTGGCGATCTGCTCCGGCATGTTGTCGAGCTTGCGCCAGGTTGGCTTGTTCTCGTGACGGGCGCAGGCCGCGATCACGTCCTCGTTGCTGTACGACGGGCCGAGGTAGACGTGTTCCATCTTCTCGACCGGTACGCCACGCGCGTGAGACACATAGGCAGCAGCGCCGACGGCGGTGCCGGCATCACCGGACGCAGGCTGTACGAACAGCTCCTTGACGTCGTCGCGGGCAATGATTTTCTGGTTGAGCTTGACGTTCAGCGCACAGCCACCGGCGTAGGCCAACTTGCCGGTTTGCTTGAGCACGTCACCCAGGTAGTAGTCGATCATCTGCAGCGCAATTTTTTCGAACAGCGCTTGAATGCTCGCGGCGTAGTGGATGTACGGCTCGTCGGCGATGTCGCCTTCGCGCTTCGGACCCAGCCACTCGATCAGCTTCGGCGAAAAGTAGTAACCCTTGCCCTTCTCTTTGTAGCGACGCAGGCCGATGACGTTGGCGTAGTCGGTGTTAATCACCAGCTCGCCGTTTTCGAACGAAGCCAGGCGCGAGAAATCGTATTTGCTGGCGTCGCCGTACGGCGCCATGCCCATGACCTTGAACTCACCGTCGAGCATGTCGAAACCGAGGAACTCGGTGATTGCGCCGTAAAGGCCACCGAGGGAGTCCGGATCGAAGAATTCCTTGATCTTGTGGATCTTGCCGTTCTCGCCATAACCAAAGAAGGTCGTGGCGTACTCGCCCTTGCCGTCGATGCCCAGGATCGCGGTTTTCTCTTTGAAACCGGAGCAGTGGTAAGCGCTGGAGGCGTGGGCCAGGTGGTGCTCAACCGGCTCGATCTTGATCTTCTTCGGATCAAAACCCAATTGCTCCAGGCACCAGACGATCTTGTTGCGATAGCGCTTGTAGCGACGGTTGCCCATCAGGATCGCGTCGAGGGCGCGGTCCGGGGCGTACCAGTAACGCTTGGCGTACTGCCAGCGGGCCTTGCCGAACAGGCTGATCGGAGCGAACGGGATCGCTACCACATCGACATCGGATGGCTTGATGCCAGCCTGTTCCAGGCAGAATTTCGCCGATTCGTAGGGCATGCGGTTCTTTGCATGTTTATCGCGTACGAAGCGCTCTTCCTCAGCCGCCGCGACCAGCTTGCCGTCGATGTACAGGGCTGCGGAAGGATCATGGCTAAGGGCGCCGGACAGGCCAAGAATCGTCAATGCCACAGGGGTCTAGCCTCTTTAGTCTGCATGCAGGCGCAAGCGCCTCAAAAATTAATGTGCCCTCGCAATGGGCGAGAGACAGCTAAAGGGCGGGATTATAGCGTAAAAGCAGCGGCTAGCCTCTAGCTACAAGCGGCAAGCAACCACGGTGGTGACCTTGCGATTACTTTTAACTGCGCGAGGGCCGCCAGTAGACAAGGATGTTGCCGTCCATGCTTTGCCGGTAAATCGTGTAGGGCAAGGCGGCGGTGTCCAGTGCGCCGGACAGGGCCAGGTCGAGCAAAATGAGCGGTACGAGGACACCCGTGGGATCGGGCGGTGCGTTCAATACGCAGAAGTCGTAAGCAAGACCGCTATAGATCCGGGGAATGGACTGGCAGTAGGTCTTTTGCCTGCGCAGCCCTTGAGCAGCTTCAGCTTCATCCTGCAGAACCGTAGCGGCAGTCCCGCAGCCCATTAGAGACACACATAAAACACCCACTGAAACCGCCATTTTGATCGTCACAGCCTGCCCTCCGAGAACGTCAGGCAAGCTAGCATCGGGGCGATTTCGGCCACAGTTCATGGCTTCCCAAGATCGCGTAGGACGGTTCACAAGAACTTGTCTGGTTTCTCGGTTGGCCTTGCGGGCCTCTTCGCGAGCAGGCTCGCTCCCACATTTGGACTGAGGTGTTCACAGGTCTTGCGCTCACCACCAATCCTTGTGGGAGCGAGCCTGCTCGCAAAAAGGATTCAGCCAGCGCTGGAAATAATATCCTTGGGCAAACGCTGATCAATCACCTGATAAAGGGCACTGCCTTCAGGCCAGTTGCGCATAAACCGCGCGCGATCCCTGGCGTACGCCGGGGCGAAACTGCCGAGGGAGCCGTGCTGGCACATCGAGTCGAGGTCGATCAACGCCCAGCGATCCTGCTGCCAGAACAGGTTATGACCCTTGAAGTCGCCATGACTGACGCGCTCACGAATCAGTTCGGCAAACAGATGATCCAGCGCCGCCAGTTCGGACTCCGGTGCATCACCGCTTTCAATATATGGCGCAAAACGCTCAATGATGTCCGGCCCCGGCAGGTACTCGGTGATCAAGTAGGCACGGCTGCGCAGCCACAAAAAACGCGTCTCGAGCAACGCCAGCGGCTTGGGCGTGGCAATCCCGAGGAACGCCAGGCGATTGCCTTCGCGCCATGAATGCCAGGCCCGGCTCGGACGCCAGAAGCGCTTGAGCCAATGGGCAAAACCCTTGATGTTGTAGCGCTTGATGACCAGCGTGCGACCATCCACCTCGACCTTGCCGACGCTCGCCGCACCACCGGTCTTGTACAGATGCCCCTGGTCGAGCAAGGCATCGGCCTGCTCCAGCACCGGCAACATGGCGGCCTCTTCCTCGCGACGAATCGCCTGCAAGCCGAAGGCTCCGCGCTGCACGCTGAACAGCGTGCATTCGCGGCCGACCTTGATCAGATAGTCCTTGAGGCGCCAGCTGCGGACCTTGTCGATCTGCTTCTGCAACGCTTCCATGGGCAGGGCGTGCTCGCCGTTGCTGAGCAGGTAATACACCAGCAACTCTTCGATGAAGGGCTCAAGCGATTTGGGCAACTGGGCGAAAAACACCCCGAGGTTTTCCAGGACCTTCTGCCGCGACAGCGGCTGCCCCGGCGTTTCGGAGCAAATCCCGGCGCCGTCGATCAAGTACAGACGACCACGTTGACGCAGCAGGTTGTCCAGATGCAGGTCTTCCTGCCACAGGCCCTTGCGATGCATCTGACCGATGGCGCCCAACGCCTCGGCCAGCACCGCCCCTTGTCCATCGGACAATACGGGCTGCTGCTCAACCTGTTTCCAGGTTTCACCCAGGCTTTCGGCGCCCTCCAGGAACTCGAACAGGAGCCAGCCACCCTCGCCTTCCTTCAGCCCATCGGCCAACAGCTGCGGCGTGGTCAGCCCCTGAGCAGAGAGCAGGCGCACGCCGTCCAGTTCACGCTGAAAATGCCGCGCGGCCTTGCTGCCGACCAGCAACTTGGCCAACACCGGCCGCCCACGCCAGACGCCGGCACCGACATAACGCTGCCCCGGCAACACCCGCAACAGGCTTAGCAGTTGCAGATCGGCGGGGCCGGCGGCGTCGGCCAGCGATACACTCAGCGGCAAAACCGGATTGCGGCCAGCGGCTTTCAGTTCAGACAAACGCATCAGCGCGGCCCCTTCTGGCTGCGCCGCGCCGTCAACCGCTGCAGCCAGCTGTCGATCAGCGAGCTGTCCTGCGGTTGATCCAGATAGGCGGCCAGCAATTGCCGCAGTTGCGACTCGCCCCACTCGGGCGCGCGACGCGTCAGCGGTTCCAGGTCCTTGATTCGATCACGCTGCCCGTACAGCAGCGGCCGGGTCTTTTCCAGATCGATCAACTGCGCCTGATAGCCGTTGCCGGTGGCGCGCATGAAAATGTGCTTGGGATAGAAGCACCCGTGCACCTGGCGCGCAGCGTGCAGTTGCCGGGCCAGTTCGCCACTGGCCTTGAGGATCTCCGAGTGCTGCTCGGGGCTCAATTGAGCCCAGCGCTGCAACAGCGAGTCGAGGTCGTCCCAACCATCCAGGGCACGGGTCAGCAGGATCGCACGGACTTCGCCATTGACCTTGCGCTCCCCGTAGAACACCGCCTCCAGCGCCGGAATGCCCATCTTCCGGTAACGGGAGATGTTGCGAAACTCACGCGCGAAGCTCGGCTCGCCGAAGGGTGCGCGTAACGTGCGGGTCAGGTAGTTGCTTTGACGCTTGAGGTAGTAGCCATGACCTTCCAGATCCAGCCGAAACACACTGCTCCAGCCGCCGCGACCGGTGTTGGGTTCGTCCACCGCATCGAGCTGCTTGGCCCAGAGCGCCTCGAACGTGCCGAGGCCATGGCGCTCAAGCAGCGCACGGTCCTCAGCGGCCAGGAAATCAGTCATTCGCGTCCCTCGAAAAATCTCACCACGTGCCGGATGCGTTTTTTATCCGCGGCGTTAAGCCGGGTCCGGTTGCGGTATTGCAGGTAAAAGCGCAGGCGCTGGGTAGCCGACAGTTGATACTTGGCAACCTTGTCCAGGCACGCCAGATCCTTGGTAATGCGGTACTTGAGCCAGAAACCGCGCCAAAAATCACCGTTGGGGCAATCGATCAAAAACAGGCGAGCCTCATCGTCGATCAACAGATTGCGCCACTTCAGATCATTATGGGTGAAGCGGTGGTCGTGCATGGTCCGGGTGTACTGCGCCAACTGACGACTGACGGCATCGACCCAGGCGCGATCCGACAATTTCGGATCGTGTCGCTCGGCCAGTGCCGACAAGTCTTCGGTGCGCGGCAGTTCCCGGGTAATCATCGCGCCGCGAGCGTAAGCCGCACCGCGCCGCTCCAGCCCCCAGGCCACCACTTCGGCGGTGGGAATGCCCCACTTGGCAAAGCGCTTGAGGTTCTGCCACTCCATCTTCACCCGAGGCTTGCCGAGATAACGGCGCAAGCCTTTTCCGGCGCCCACGTAGCGTTTGACGTAATAGTTGACGCCATTGCGCTGCACACGAATGACCTCCGACAGCAGGTCCTTGGTCAAACGCTCGCCTTGCAGCGCAAACACGGCCTCAAGGCTGCCGAAGTCATCGGCCAGTTCGCTGTAGGCCGGCTCCAGTTTCCAACCCGACATCAGAGCGCATCCCCGTATCGCTGTTTACGCTCGTAGAGCTTGTTGGCCTTGCCATCGAGCCAGCTCAACAGCCCGGCCTCTTCGCTCAAGATCTGCCGCAACGGTTGCTGGAAGTAGCCCTTGAGAAAACGCAATTTGTCGCGGCGGGTCAGGCCGATGTCCAGCGCGGAAAAATACAGCGCGGCCAGATCCTTGTTGCGCCAGCGCGAGGTAATAGCCGGGCGGGTCTGGGCGCGGTGCAGGTCGATCACCGAGAGCTTGAAGTCATCAAAGGTCACCGGTTTGTCGGTGTGCAGCAGGAAATGGCAGATGTAGCAGTCGCGGTGGTTGACCCCGGCGCGGTGCATCATGCCGGTCATGCGTGCGACCTCGGCGATCAGCGCGCGCTTGAGTTTTGGCTCGGGCGCCTGCTTGGTCCAGTTAATGCTGAAGTCTTCGAGGCTGACGGTGGGCGCCAACTCTTCGGTGACGATGAACGAGTGCTGGTCGGCCGGGTTGCTGCCCTTCTCGCCGTACGCGACGGCGGTCATGGTCGGCACGCCGGCTTCCTGCAGGCGCTGAATCGCCTTCCACTCCTGGCCCGCGCCGAGTACCGGCAATTTGGCGGTGAGCAGGTTCTTGAAGATTTCGCCCCAGCCGATGCCGCGGTGGATTTTCACGAAAAATCCGTTGCCGTCGACTTCCGTGCGCAATGTCCGGCGTGCTTCCAGCTCGCGGTACACCTCGCCCTTAAGCCCCTCGACTTCGGCGAACGGGTCGCGTCCGGCCCAAAGGCTCTTGAACGGTTCAGCCAGCATCAACTTCATTTAAGCGTGCTCCGCCAGAATCACATCGGCCGCGTGCTGCGGCATGCTGTAGAGGTCGGCCGTCTCGGCGAAGGCCAGACCATTGCGGCTCCAGGCCGCCCTTGCTTGAGCGTCGTTCAACATGCCGGTCAGGTATTGCGTCAGTTGCGCCTGATCGAACGGTTCGTCCAGCACCAGGCCAGCGTCGGCCTCGGCAATGTAATGGGCGTAACCGCACACCGCGCTCACCAGCACCGGCAAACCGGCCACCAGTGCTTCGAGCAGCACGGTACCGGTATTTTCGTTGTACGCAGGGTGGATCAACAGATCGGCACCCAACAGGAAACGCGGGATATCGCTGCGCCCCTTGAGGAACGTGACGTTGTCGCCAAGCCCCAATGTTGCGCTCTGCATCTGGAATAACTTGGGGTCATCCTGGCCAATTACAAACAGTCGGGTGCGTTTCCTCAACTCGGCAGGCAATGCCGCGAGCGCCTTGAGGCTGCGGTCCACGCCCTTGGTCTTGAACCCGGAGCCGATCTGCACCAGCAGCAGTTCGTCGTCCTTGAGATCGAATTCCGCGCGGAACCCGGCGCGAATGTCATCGGCATCGGCCGGTCGGCGACGGTCTTGGGCGATACCCGGTGGCAGCAAGTGGAAACGCTCCAGCGGCGTGTCGTAATGCTTGATGAACAGCGGCTGCTGGACTTCGGAAATCATCAGCACTTCGGTCTTGGCGTCCTTTGCGAACACCGCTCGCTCGTACTCGGCGAAGTGGCGATAGCGGCCCCAGCGGCGGTACAGCGAGTTGCGCAGGTTCTGCGCCTTGTCTTCGAAGCAGCCGTCGGCGGCGTAGTAGACGTCCAGGCCCGGCATCTTGTTGAAACCGATCAGACGGTCGACCGGGCGCTTGGCCAGGTCCGCCTCCATCCATTCACTAAGCTTTTCGTTGCGGCGATGGTTAAAGAATGCCTTGACCGGCGCCACCAGCACTTCGAAACCCGGCGGCACGTCGCCTTCCCAGATCAGCGTGTAGACGCGAATCTGATGACCGCGCTTCTGGCACTCCAGAGCGATTCGCATGAAATCGCGCTGCAAGCCGCCAAACGGAAAATATTTGTACAGGACAAATGCCAATTGCATCAGCGCAGCTCCTCAGCCATTAACAACGTGCTCAGTCGGCTGGCGACACGCTCAGGGTTCAGACGCGTGAAGCACAATGGCCACTCGCGCTTCAGGTCAAATTGACGGGCATCGTCGGCCGTCGGTTGATAGGTGCATTTCTTTTGCAGGCACGGCGCACAAGGGAAGTCGCTGGCCAGGTGAATCTGCACCTTGCCATAGGCACCGGTCAGGCCCGGATTGGTCGGGCCGAACAGCGACAGCGTCGGCACATCCAGCGCGGCGGCCAAATGGCCCAGACCGGTGTCCACCGCCACGCAGGCCTGGGCGCCGGCCAGCACCTTGCCGACTCCGGCCAGGTTCAGTTTTGGCAGAACTTCGGCGTGTTTGAATCCTGCGGCGATGCGCTCGGCGCGGACCTTTTCCACGGCATTGCCCCATGGCAGTTTCACACCAACGCCAAGATAGCCAACCCGCTCGGTCAGCTCGCGCCAGTAGGCTTCGGGCCAGTGCTTGGTGTCCCAGGTGGTCCCGTGCAGAAACACCACGTACGGGTTCTTGCGCGGCAGCTCCACCAGACGCTCGACGCTCAAGCCGTAGTCGCCCAGCCCCTTGGGCAAGTCATAGCCCAGCGCGATGGCGAACAACTGACGCACTCGCTCCACCGCATGCTGCCCACGGGCAACGGCCAGACGTCGATCGTAAAAGCGCGCAGCGATGGGCTCGCGCGCCGAGTTTTTATCGAGGCCAGCCACCGGAGCCTTGACGTAACGGGTCAGCCAGGCGCTTTTCAACAAGCCCTGGGCGTCGATCACCAAGTCATATTGGGTGGAGCGCACACTTTGCTTGAAGCGCTTCCACTCACCGCTCTTGATGGTCTGCCAGATGTTTTTTCGCCAGCGACGGATCGCCACCGGAATCACCTTGCCCACCGCCGGATGCCAGGTCGGGATCTCGGCAAAGCCTTCTTCCACCACCCAGTCGAATTTGATGCCGGGAATCGCCCGCGCCGCGTCGGTCAACGCCGGCAACGCGTGAATGACGTCGCCCAGCGAAGATGTCTTGATCAACAGAACCCGCAAGCTATTTGACCTCGACCACAGTGCCTTGCAACCGCTGCAAGGCTTCGTTCACCGCCTGCGGCATGAGCTGGCGCAGGCAGTTGTAATGACCGAAACGGCAGGTGCGGTCGAAGCACGGACTGCACTCGATGCCCAGGCGTACGATTTCCACATGCTCGGCCAACGGTGGCGTGAAACCCGGCGAAGTTGAACCGTAGACCGCGACCAGCGGACGATTCAGCGCGGCGGCGACGTGCATCAGGCCGGAGTCGTTGGACACCACAGAATCGGCACAGGACAGCAGGTCAATGGCTTCGGCCAGGGAGGTGCCGCCGCTGAGGTTGACAGACTCTTCACGCAGGCCGGGAATCAGCCGCGCGCGGATGTCTTCACCCACGGCGTGGTCGTTTTTCGAACCGAACAGCCAGACTTGCCAGCCTTCGCGGATCTTCGCTTCGGCGACCTTGGCGTAATGCTCGGACGGCCAGCGCTTGGACTCGCCAAACTCGGCGCCGGGGCACAGGGCCAACACGGGACGGTCGAGGGTCAGGCCGAACTTCGCCAGCGCCGCTTCACGGGTTACCGGGTCGATCTGTAGCGTCGGACGCGGATAGGGTTTTGGCAACTCGACGCCCGGCTCGTAAGCCAGGGCCATGAAGCGCTCGATCATCAGCGGATAACGATCTTTATCCAGCGTGCGCACGTCATTGAGCAAGCCATAGCGGAATTCGCCACGCCAGCCCGTGCGCTTCGGGATACCGGCAAAGAACGGCACCAGCGCCGACTTCAGGGAATTGGGCAACAGGATCGCCTGGTCGTACTGGCCAGTCAGGGATTTACCGATGCGCCGACGCGTCGCCAGTTCCAGGACACCGTGACCGAGCGGAAAGCTCAAGGCCTGGCGAACTTCGGGCATGCGCTCAAGAATCGGCCGGCTCCACTCGGGGGCCAGCACGTCGATTTCGCATTGCGGGTGGCGTTGTTTCAGACACTGGAAAAGTGTCTGCGCCATCACCATGTCACCGACCCAACTGGGCCCAACGATCAGAATTTTCATGTGGTTTCCATAAACGAACCGGGGAGGCCTACGCCTCCCCGCCTCGAGAATTCTACAAAACACCGTAGATCTACCGTGGGAGCGAGCTTGTGGCGAGGGGGCTTGCCCCCGTTGGGCTGCAAAGCAGCCCCAAAAACTCTGATGTACCAAAGATCTTGTGAGTGCTACGCACTCAAACGGGGGCAAGCCCCCTCGCCACAGGCTCGCTCCTACAGGGAATATTGGCGTATCGAATATCCCGTTTCAGCCTAGCCCCAGCTCACGCCAGATCCGCATGACCTGCCGCCGTTCGTCCGCGAACTGGTCAGCCGGTATCACCCCCGGGTTCTTCTGCAGAGCCTGCCGGTGGGCGGCGGAGCGGTAAGCTTTATACGCTTCACGCAACAGGCCGGCATCTTCGACGGGCATCAGCCCTTCATGCTCCAGCTCTTCCAGAATGCGGATGTTGTCCGTCCAGCGCAGCAATGGCGGGTGTGTTTCGGACCACGCCAGGGCCGCGTATTGCACCATAAATTCAATATCGACGATACCTCCGGCGTCCTGCTTGATATCGAACGGCGCCGTGGCTTCGAAGGCATTTGCCCCGGTGCCGGCCGCCGTGCTCTTGCTGCCGAGGTTATCGCGCATCTTGGCGCGCATCTCGCTGACCTCTTGGCGCAGGGTCGGCAGATCTCGCGTCTTGCCCAATATCGCGGCACGGACTTTCTCGAAGGCCTGGCCGACATCCTGACTGCCCACCAGCACTCGCGCCCGCACCAGCGCCTGGTGTTCCCAGGTCCAGGCTTCGTTCTCCTGATAACGGGCAAACGCCCCCAGGGAACTCACCAGCAACCCCGACGCACCGGACGGCCGCAGACGCATGTCCACTTCATACAACTGCCCGGAGTTGGTCTGTGCCGTCAGCAAGTGAATGATCCGTTGCCCCAGACGAGTGAAAAACTGCGCGCCATCGATGGGCTTCGGTCCATCGGTCTCAGCCTGCGGATCGCCGTCGTGGATGAACACCAGGTCCAGGTCCGAACCATGCCCGAGTTCCAGGCCGCCGACTTTCCCATAACCGACAATGATGAAGCCGGGATCGCACAAGGTGCCATCGGTGCGCAGCGGCGTACCGTACTTGGCCACGGTCTGGCGCCAGGCCAGTGCCAGCACCTGTTCAAGAATCGCTTCGGCGAGCCAGGTCAGGTAGTCGCTGACTTTCATCAGCGGCAGGCTGCCGGCGATTTCCGATGCGGCTACTCGCAAGCGATGCGCCAGCTTGAAGTGGCGCAGGGCTTCCATTTGCTGTTCGAGGTCGTCCTCGGGAATCCGCGTCAGGCGTTCGCGCAGTTCGGCGGCCAATTCAGGCGCCAGTGGCGGTTTGAACAGCCGGCCTTCGTTGAGCAATTCGTCGAGCAGCAGCGGAAAACGGGTGATTTGCTCGGCAATCCACGGGCTCGCCGCGCACAGCGTCAGCAAACGCCGCAGCGCACCGGGGTTCTCGGTCAACAGCACCAGGTACGCGGAACGACGGGCCACGGCTTCAACCAGCGGCAGCACTCGTTCCAACACCAGATCCGGATTGGCATGCTCCACGGCCTGCGCGAGCAAACGCGGTATGAACGCATCGAGACGTTCGCGCCCCAGTCGCTGCATCGCCCTCAATTGCGGGCTGCTGCGCAAGCCGGCCAAGGCATTCAAGGCCTTGGGGGCATCCTTGAAACCACCCTCTTCCAGTTGGCGGCAGGCGGCCTCATCGTCCTGAGCCTCTTCCCACAGCGGCAGCCACTCACCGCCGACCACCACCTCACTTTCGGCGCCCTGCTCTTCGTCGGGATCGGCGATCACCTGCCCGAAGTGCCAGGCCACGCGCCCACGCCAATACATCAGTTGTTCGTGGAAAGCGGTCCAGTTGGCGAAACCCAGCATAAAGGCAATGCGCGCCTGATCCTGCTCGCCATCGGGCAACATTTGCGTCTGGCGATCGGCAATCGCCTGAATCGCGTGTTCGGTGTAACGCAGGAATTCGTAACCTTCACGCAACTCGCTGATCACAGCGGGCGGCAGGTAACCTTGGCCTTCCAGTGTGCTCAGCACCTTTAATAGTGGGCGCTGCTGCAAGCTCAAATCGCGGCCGCCGTGAATCAACTGGAACGCCTGGGCAATAAACTCGACCTCGCGAATACCGCCGGAACCCAGCTTGATGTTGTCGGCCATGCCCTTGCGCCGCACTTCCTGCTGGATCAACTGCTTCATGGTGCGCAGCGCTTCGATGGCCGAGAAGTCCAGGTAACGCCGGTAAACGAACGGTCGCAGCATGTCTTGCAGTTGCGCGCCGGCCACTTGATCGCCGGCCACCACCCGCGACTTGATCATCGCGTAGCGTTCCCAGTCGCGCCCCTGATCCTGGTAATACTGCTCCAGTGCATTGAAGCTCAGCACCAGGGCACCCGCCGAACCGTAGGGACGCAAGCGCATGTCTACGCGGAATACAAAGCCGTCGACGGTCATCGGGTCCAGGGCCTTGATCAGACGCTGGCCCAGACGAATGAAGAACTCCTGGTTATCCAGCGCGCGCTTCACACCGACGGTTTCGCCGCCCTCGGGGTAGGCAAAAATCAGGTCGATGTCCGAGGACAGGTTCAGCTCTACGGCACCGAGCTTGCCCATGCCGAGAATGACCATCTGCTGCGGCTCGCCGCTGCGCCGGCCGGTCGGCACGCCGAACTGCTGACAATGCCGCACGTACAACCACTGATAGGCCTGATCGATGCTGGCATCGGCCATGTCCGAGAGGTCGCGGCAGGTCTGGACGAGGTCGGCCTGGCGGGCCAGGTCGCGCCAGATGATCCGCACCTGGTGGCGCGCACGTTGACGACGCAAGGCGCGGCCGAGTTGATCTTCAGTCTCGGCCACACTCACGGCGGTCGCGATCTGAGCGCACAACTCACCGGAAGCGAAGCTGCGGTCCAGTTCGCCGGACTGCACCAACTCCAGCAACATCAAAGGGTCACGAACACACTGTTCAATCACGAAATCGCTGGCGGCGGTGACGCGGGCAAATTGTGCCCAGCGTTCCGGCGTCCAGGCAGACAGCCCGTGGTCATCGTCCAGGGAGGCGACGGCAGCCCGGAACGACTGCTCGGCGCGGGTGACCAACGGCAGGAGAATGGCGGGCAGTTCAGCAAGCGAAGGGAGGCTCATGGTCTATCCTTGATCGGCGTACAAACGACTGCATGTAGTGGTTTTCGAAAACCCACTACCTGAGGGAGTGTCGAACAAAAGTTAGAAATAGCTGAAATTTCTTTTATTTTGGCAGCCAGCATCAAGCTTTTACCTTTTGTAGTTGGAAAAAGACCAACCTTAACGATTATTCTCACAACGCAGCCGGGGGCCACAAGCCGCTCATCTGTAGTTTTACTACTCGTATATACATTAGACGGGCTGAAATGCCGGAAGATTTGTAGTAAAACTACACGCCGCCGGAACAACCTGTCGGCAATCCAAGAATTCATAACGTCTGCCCACAAGGCCAGTCGCTAACTCAGGCAACCGATTCTGGTAGCCTTTCCGCCCTGGAGCAAGCCATGCAAGACCTCGATCCCGTCGAAACCCAGGAATGGCTGGACGCCCTGGAATCGGTTCTCGACAAAGAAGGCGAAGACCGTGCTCACTATCTGATGACCCGTATGGGTGAACTCGCGACCCGCAGCGGTTCGCAGTTGCCTTACGCCATCACCACGCCTTACCGCAACACGATCCCCGTTACCCACGAAGCACGCATGCCTGGCGACCTGTTCATGGAACGCCGCATTCGCTCGTTGGTACGCTGGAACGCGATGGCCATGGTAATGCGTACGAACCTGAAAGATTCTGACCTCGGCGGTCACATCTCCAGCTTCGCTTCCAGTGCGACCCTGTATGACATCGGCTTCAACTACTTCTTCCAGGCCCCGACCGACGAACACGGCGGCGACCTGATCTACTTCCAGGGCCACACCTCGCCAGGCGTTTACGCCCGCGCGTTCATGGAAGGCCGCATCACCGAAGACCAGATGAACAACTTCCGCCAGGAAGTCGACGGTCAGGGCCTGTCGTCCTACCCGCACCCTTGGCTGATGCCTGACTTCTGGCAGTTCCCGACCGTATCGATGGGTCTGGGCCCGATCCAGGCGATCTACCAGGCACGCTTCATGAAGTACCTGGAACACCGTGGCTTCATCCAGCCAGGCAAACAGAAAGTCTGGTGCTTCCTGGGCGACGGCGAGTGCGACGAGCCGGAATCCCTGGGCGCGATCTCCCTGGCCGGCCGCGAGAAGCTGGACAACCTGATCTTCGTCATCAACTGCAACCTGCAGCGCCTCGACGGCCCGGTTCGCGGCAATGGCAAGATCATCCAGGAACTCGAAGGCGTGTTCCGCGGTGCCCAGTGGAACGTGACCAAAGTCATCTGGGGCCGTTTCTGGGACCCACTGCTGGCCAAGGACGTCGACGGCATCCTGCAACGCCGCATGGACGAAGTCATCGACGGCGAGTACCAGAACTACAAAGCCAAAGACGGCGCGTTCGTGCGTGAACACTTCTTCAACACGCCAGAACTCAAGGCGATGGTTGAAGACCTGTCCGACGACGAGATCTGGAAACTCAACCGTGGCGGCCACGACCCGTACAAGGTCTACGCGGCGTACCACGAAGCGGTCAACCACAAAGAACAACCGACCGTTATCCTGGCCAAGACCATCAAGGGTTATGGCACCGGTGCCGGCGAAGCGAAAAACACCGCGCACAACACCAAGAAGGTCGATGTCGAAAGCCTGAAGTTGTTCCGCGATCGTTTCGACATCCCGGTCAAAGACGACGAACTCGAAAACCTGCCGTTCTTCAAACCGGAAGAAGGCAGCGCCGAAGCCCGTTACCTGAGCGAGCGCCGTACCGCACTGGGCGGTTTCGTACCACAGCGCCGCGCGCAAAGCTTCAACATTCCGACCCCGCCACTGGACACCCTCAAGGCGATCCTGGACGGCTCGGGCGACCGTGAAATCTCCACCACCATGGCCTTCGTGCGGATCCTCGCGCAACTGGTCAAGGACAAGGAAATCGGCCCGCGCATCGTACCGATCATCCCGGACGAAGCCCGTACCTTCGGTATGGAAGGCATGTTCCGTCAGTTGGGCATCTACTCCTCCGTCGGCCAGCTCTACGAGCCAGTCGATAAAGACCAGGTGATGTTCTACAAGGAAGACCAGAAGGGCCAGATCCTCGAAGAAGGCATTAACGAAGCAGGCGCCATGAGCTCCTTCATCGCTGCCGGTACTTCGTACTCCAGCCACAACCAGCCGATGCTGCCGTTCTACATCTTCTACTCGATGTTCGGCTTCCAGCGTATCGGCGACCTGGCCTGGGCCGCTGGCGACAGCCGCACCCGTGGCTTCCTGATCGGCGGCACCGCCGGCCGTACCACCCTGAACGGTGAAGGCCTGCAACACGAAGACGGTCACAGCCACCTGCTGGCTGCCACCATCCCGAACTGCCGCACCTACGATCCGACCTACGGCTACGAGCTGGCGGTGATCATTCAGGACGGCATGAAGAAGATGACCGAAGAGCAACAGGACGTCTTCTACTACATCACCGTGATGAACGAGTCGTACCAGCAGCCAGCCATGCCGGCCGGTGCCGAAGAAGGCATCAAGAAAGGCATGTACCTGCTCGAAGAAGACAACCGCGAAGCGGCGCACCACGTTCAGCTGATGGGCTCCGGCACCATCCTGCGTGAAGTCCGTGAAGCAGCGAAGATCCTGCGTGAAGAGTTCAACGTCGGCGCCGACGTGTGGAGCGTTACCAGCTTCAACGAACTGCGTCGCGACGGCCTGGCCGTTGAACGCACCAACCGCCTGCACCCGGGCCAGAAGCCTAAGCTGAGCTATGTGGAAGAGTGCCTGAACGGCCGTAAAGGTCCGGTCATCGCGTCTACCGACTACATGAAGCTGTTCGCCGAACAGATCCGTCAGTGGGTACCGTCCAAGGAATTCAAAGTCCTGGGCACCGACGGCTTCGGTCGCAGCGACAGCCGCAAGAAACTGCGTCATTTCTTCGAAGTTGACCGTCATTTCGTGGTGTTGGCAGCCCTGGAAGCACTGGCTGACCGTGGTGACATCGAACCTAAAGTGGTGGCCGAGGCCATCGTCAAGTTCGGTATCAACCCGGAAAAACGCAACCCACTGGACTGCTGAGGAGAGATTCTGTGAGCGAACTCATTCGCGTACCTGACATCGGCAGCGGTGAAGGTGAAGTAATTGAACTGTTTGTGAAGGTCGGCGACCGTATCGAAGCCGACCAGAGCATCCTGACGCTGGAATCGGACAAGGCGAGCATGGAAGTGCCCGCGCCGAAGGCCGGTATCATCAAGAGCCTGAAAGTTAAGCTGGGCGATCGCCTGAAAGAAGGCGACGAACTGCTGGAGCTGGAAGTCGAAGGTGCCGCGCAAGCGGCCCCTGCGGCAGCCGCACCGGCGGCCAAGGCTGAAGCCAAACCGGCTGCTGCCCCTGCCGCCGCCGCTCCTGCTGCGCCGGCTGCCGCCAGCGTTCAGCAAGTGCACGTGCCGGACATCGGTTCGTCGGGCAAGGCCCAGATCATCGAGATCCAGGTCAAGGTCGGCGACACCGTCGCAGCTGATCAGTCGCTGATCACCCTGGAATCCGACAAGGCGAGCATGGAAATCCCGTCGCCTGCCGCTGGCGTGGTCAAGGCCATCAGCGTCAAGCTCAACGACGAAGTCGGCACGGGTGACCTGATCCTGGACCTGGAAGTGGCGGGCGCTGCTGCACCGGCTGCTGCCGCTCCAGCTCAGGCGGCCGCACCTGCCGCCGCGGCTCCAGCGCCTGCCGCTGCCGCACCGGCTGCTCCAGTGGCCGACAGCGTTCAGGACATCCACGTTCCGGACATCGGTTCGGCGGGCAAGGCCAAGATCATCGAAGTCCTGGTCAAGGCCGGCGACACCGTTGCCGCCGACCAGTCGCTGATCACCCTGGAATCCGACAAGGCGAGCATGGAAATCCCGTCGCCAGCCGCTGGCGTGGTGGAAAGCGTTTCCATCAAGCTCGATGACGAAGTCGGCACCGGCGACCTGATCCTCAAGCTGAAAGTCAAAGGCGCTGCCCCGGCTGCTGCTCCGGCGCCTGCTGCTGCTCCGAGCGCATCTGCTCCAGCCGCTGCTGCTCCTGCTGCCGCTGCACCTGTTGCCGCTCCAGCCGCCGCACCTGCCAAGCCAGGCGCGAAAGTTCACGCCGGTCCTGCCGTGCGTCAACTGGCCCGCGAATTCGGTGTCGAGCTGAGCGCCGTTGGCGCCAGTGGTCCGCACGGTCGCATCTTGAAAGAAGACGTGCAGGTTTACGTCAAAGCCATGATGCAGAAGGCCAAGGAAGCACCGGCCGCTGCTGCTGGCGCCACCGGTGGCGCGGGCATTCCGCCGATTCCGGTCGTGGACTTCAGCCGCTTCGGTGAAATCGAAGAAGTGCCGATGACCCGTCTGATGCAGGTCGGCGCTGCCAACCTGCACCGCAGCTGGCTGAACGTGCCGCACGTGACGCAATTCGACTCGGCGGATATCACCGAGCTCGAAGCGTTCCGTGTTGCCCAGAAAGCCGTTGCAGAGAAGGCCGGCGTCAAGCTGACCATCCTGCCGTTGCTGCTCAAGACCTGCGCGCACCTGCTCAAGGAACTGCCGGACTTCAACAGCTCGCTGGCACCAAGCGGCAAAGCGATCATCCGCAAGAAATACGTGAACATTGGCTTCGCCGTCGACACCCCGGATGGCCTGCTGGTACCGGTCATCAAGAACGTCGACCAGAAGAGCCTGCTGCAATTGGCCGCCGAGGCCGCTTCCCTGGCTGAAAAAGCCCGGACCAAGAAGCTCTCGTCGGACGAGATGCAAGGCGCCTGCTTCACCATTTCCAGCCTCGGCCACATTGGCGGCACCGGCTTCACGCCGATCGTCAACGCGCCGGAAGTGGCGATCCTCGGTGTTTCCAAGGCAACCATCCAGCCAGTCTGGGACGGCAAAGCCTTCCAGCCGAAACTGATGCTGCCACTGTCGCTGTCCTACGATCACCGTGTGATCAACGGCGCCGCTGCCGCACGCTTCACCAAGCGTCTGAGCGACCTGTTGGGCGACATCCGCACCATGCTCCTGTAACACCGACCGGCCCTCCTTCACCGGAGGGCCTGTTGCGTTCCACGTTTCCGAGCGCCACGCTCGTACCTCAACCCCGTCAATTTGGCGGGGCTTTTTTTGCCTGAAATTCATGTTTAAAACGCCTTCCTACATTTGTGGCTGATATCGCCCACAATCCGAATCCATTTCTGCCAGGTATTTATTCAGGCCAAATAATTAGTCTTGGTTGTATGCCCCTATTACATCCAAAACAACCAACTACCTGACTAACTTGCAACGAATGGACTCAAACATGCTCAAACCAACTGTCGGCCCGATTATTGGCCACACAACAACTAATCACGCGCGTATTTTTATGCGCGGTGAAGTTCAAAAGAATGCGCCTGTATTTGCCGGTATTCGTTATCGAAATTCCGGGAACGAACAATGGACCAAAACTATCTTTGCAAGTCTGACAAGTCTTCAAGACATGTCCGATGTCATAGTTCTTGATAACCTAGCGGCCGATACCGAGTACGAATACCAGGCCGGCTGGTTCAGCACCAAGAGTGCCGAACACTCCGCAGGTTCGCTGCAAGCACTGCCGCTGCAATGGCCGCAAGAACTCTATCGCTTGCGCACCCGCTCCGGTGCGGCCGGTACGCCACGAGCTTATTTCGTCGGCTCATGTCGTTACCTGCGGATGACCGCCGGCATCCCGTCGGCGCCACAACTGGGCGACCGGATATTTGCCTCGATGGCTCAATTGGCACAGCAAGCCGACCCACCGGTCAGTGCGATGTTGATGACGGGTGATCAGATCTATGTCGACGATTTGAATTTTTTCGCGCCTGACCGCGAGTATCAGGAGATTCTCGCAAAATACCGCGCGGCCTTTTCCCAGCCGCATATTTCCAGGTTAATGGCTAACGTATCGACTTACATGATCCTCGACGATCATGAAATTGAAGATAACTGGCCAGACAAGAAAAAATCAGGCGATGATGCTCTGTATAAAAACGCCATCAGTGCTTATGAGCTATATCAAGCCAGCCACAGCCCGGTCTTTGAATTACTTGACGATGGCCGGATCAGCCGGCACCCGAAGCACTATTGGTATCAGTTCACCGATGGCGATATCGAATGGTTCGTCACCGATAGCCGCACCCGGCGCAATCTGTCCGCCGATGATCGACGCATCCTTGATGCTGAACAGGAACATGCCTTGTGCCAATGGCTGATCCACAGCCCCGCCCGGGTCAAGTTGGTGGTCACCAGCGTGATGTTCTTTCCTGACGCCAAACACAACGGGGATGATGCCTGGGCCGGTTTTCCAGGCCAGCGGCTGCGACTGCTGGAGACTATTCGTTCGCACCGGCTGAAAAATGTCATTTTCGTTTCCGGCGACGTCCACTGCTCCCTGACCAGCCGACTGACCCACAGCGAAGACCCCGACTTCGAGGTGCACACCATCGTGTCGTCGCCATTGTGCAACACCAAACTGATGCCCTATGCCAGTCAATCGAGCTTTATCCTCGACCGGCCGTTGGCACGGAACACCGCGGGCGAATATCGGCAAGCATTGACCGGTAAAGTCATCAGTCAGGATAACTTCGCGCACCTGGTCATCGATGCAGATCGCATTCAGGTCAATTACCACGATCGGGATGGCAAGTTGCTGCAATCGACAGGCATTAAATTGCATTGATGGGTAAAAAAATCACAGCCTTCGAAACGGCACCGAAGGCTGTGATCTGATCAATAGCAATACTTTTTGCCAGAAACTGCAGAAATCTTCGCGCCTGCCGACATATTCTTATAGCACTTGGCCTTCATCTCTCTTGTCAGTCGGTGTCGCAATGATGCAACCTTGCCGCAGGCAACAGTAAAGAGGGCGTGAGCCCAGCGCGTTCAGCATATTCGAAGCGAGTTTCCCTCCATGAAAAGCCAGCCCGATGCCGCCAGCCGTATGGTGGCCGAGGTAGTGACGCAGTTGCCTGTGCCCTCGCGGCTCGGCATGCTGCGTTTCGAACGGCTTAATGAACCCAGCTGGGCGCTGCTGTTTCTTGACCCCAATTGTGAACGCCAGTTCGGCCTGCCAGCCGTGGAGCTGTGTGCGCTGGTGGGCTCGCCCTACGCCAGTCTGATGGAACCGGAAGCGCGCTATAGACTGCACGATGCGATCCAGCAGCAACTGACTGAAGGCACGCATTACCTGATCCGCTACACCCTGCACACCGCCTCGGGGCCCCTGAGCCTGCTGGAGCTGGGCGAAGCCTACAAACAACACAATCGTCACCTGTTGCGCGGCTACCTGCTGGTCATTGACGGCCTGTTCGAGGGTGACCCGCTGCAACCGGCCCTGGATCTGGAAACCCAGAACTCGCGCCTGCAAATCGCCCTGGAACTCAATCAGCGTGCACAACAGGAACAACTGCTGCATCTGGACCGGGCGCGCGCCCAACAGGACCTGATCCTGCTGCTCACCCGTCAACGCTACAGCAGCAACAACTCCTTGCAGGAAGCCGCCGAGCTGATCACCCGTAGCGCCTGCGACATTTACGAAATCGACTGCGCCAGCCTATGGCACCTCGAAGGTTCGAGGCTGGTGCCGATCTCGGCCTATCACCGCACGATTCAGGAATACCTGCTGCCGCAGCCAATCGACGTCAGTGTTTTCCCTGATTACCTCGACGCCTTGCACACCGGCCGCGCCATCGACGCCCATAACGCCATGCGCGACCCGCGCACCCGGGAGATGGCCGAAAGCTTGCGCCCGCGTGACGTCAACGCAATGCTCGACGCCAGTATCCGCGTCGATGGCCAGGTGGTCGGCGTTTTGTGCCTGGAGCAGACCGGTGCGACCCGCGCCTGGCAGTCGGATGAAATCGCCTTCGCCGGAGAACTGGCGGACCAGTTTGCCCAGGTCATCAGCAACCACAACCGGCGAACCGCCACCAGCGCCCTGCACCTGTTTCAGCGAGCCGTCGAACAAAGTGCCAACGCCTTTCTGCTGGTCAATTGCGACGGCGTGGTGGAATACGTCAACCCGAGCTTCACCGCAATCACCCAGTACTCCACCGAAGAAGTGCACGGCCAGCGCCTGTCGGAACTGCCGGCCCTGGAGAACCTCAGCGAGCTGCTGTTCGACGCGCCTTCGGCGCTGGCCAAGAGCAACAGTTGGCAGGGCGAATTCAAGAGCCGCCGGAAAAACCTCGAACCCTACTGGGGCCAGTTGTCGATCTCCAAGGTTTACGGCGACAACCGCGAGCTGACCCACTACATCGGCATCTACGAAGACATCACCCAGACCAAGCTCGCTCAGCAGCGTATCGAGCGACTGGCCTACACCGACAACCTGACCAATCTCGGCAATCGCCCGGCGTTCATCCGCAACCTCGATGAGCGCTTCGCCCGGGACAGCGACGCGCCGATCAGCCTGTTGCTGGTGGACATCGACAACTTCAAGCGCATCAACGACAGCCTTGGCCATCAGACCGGCGACAAGCTGCTGATCAGCCTGGCCCGGCGCCTGCGCAACAGTTTGATCCCGAGCGGCAGCCTGGCACGATTCGCCAGTAACGAATTCGCCGTGTTGCTGGACAACAGCGACCTCACGGTGGGCCAGCAAGTGGCCAACCAGTTGCTGGCGACCCTCGACAAACCGATGTTCGTCGACAACCAGCTGATCAGCGTCACCGGCTCCGTGGGCCTGGCCTGTGCGCCGCTGCACGGGCGCGACCCGCAAACCCTGATGCGCAACGCCGGGCTGGCGCTGCACAAGGCCAAGGCCAACGGCAAACACCAGGTGCAAGTGTTCACCGAAGCGCTGAACGCCGAGGCCAGCTACAAGCTGTTCGTCGAAAACAACCTGCGCCGCGCCCTGACCCAGAACGAACTCGACGTGTTCTACCAGCCCAAGCTGTGCCTGCGCAGCGGCCGACTGCTGGGCATGGAAGCATTGCTGCGCTGGGATCATCCGGAAAAGGGCATGATCCGCCCGGATCAGTTCATCAGCGTCGCCGAAGAAACCGGCTTGATCATTCCCATCGGCAAATGGATCGCCCGCCAGGCCTGCCGCATGAGCAAAGCGTTGACCGCGGTCGGCCTGGGCAACCTGCAAGTGGCGATCAACCTGTCGCCCAAGCAGTTCTCCGATCCAGACCTGGTGGCCTCCATCGCCACCATCCTCAAGGAAGAAGCCCTGCCAGCTCATTTGCTGGAGCTGGAGCTGACCGAAGGCCTGCTGCTGGAAGCCACCGAAGACACCCACTTGCAGCTCGACCAACTCAAGCGCCTGGGCCTGACCCTGGCCATGGACGACTTCGGCACCGGTTACTCGTCGCTCAGTTACTTGAAAAAATTCCCCATCGATATCATTAAGATCGATCGAAGCTTCATCCACGAAATCCCGGACAACCAGGACGACATGGAGATCACCTCCGCGGTGATCGCCATGGCCCACAACCTCAAGCTCAAGGTCGTGGCTGAAGGTGTCGAAACCGCCGAGCAGTTGTCGTTCCTGCGCCGTCACCGCTGCGACGTCGGCCAGGGCTACCTGTTCGACCGTCCGATCCCGGGCAACGAGCTGATCGAAAAGCTCAAACGCTACCCGCGCGGCCCAATCGCCTGACAGCGACCCAACTCTCGGGCAAACTGTTTGTCTGTCTAATTATCCTGACTGAGAGGACTGATCATGGTTCTGCGCTCGGAAATCCTGGTGAACAAAAACGTGCTCCCTACTAAAGAACAAGCTCTGCCTGGCCGCGAAACCCCGATGAACCTGCCGGAAAGACACTTCGTCCACGACGCCCCACTGCTGGGTCCGTTCGCCAACGATGTCGACTTTGCGATCTTCGGCCTCGGCTGTTTCTGGGGCGCGGAACGTCGCTTCTGGCAGCGCGAAGGCGTAGTCAGCACCGTGGTGGGTTACGCCGGCGGCTTCACGCCAAACCCTACGTACGAAGAAGTCTGCTCAGGCCTGACCGGCCACAGCGAAGTGGTGCTCGTGGTCTACGAGCCGGCAAAAGTCAGTTACGAAGAATTGCTGAAGATGTTCTGGGAACTGCACAACCCGACCCAGGGCATGCGTCAGGGCAACGACATCGGCACTCAATACCGCTCGGTGATCTATGCAACCAACCCGACGCAATTGGCCGCCGCCGAACGCAGCAAAGAAGTGTTCCAGGTCGAACTGACCAAGGCTGGCAAAGGCGACATCACCACCGAAATCGAAGAAGCCCCAACGGTCTACTTCGCCGAGGCGTATCACCAGCAGTACCTGGCCAAGAACCCGGAAGGCTACTGCGGGATCGGCGGTACCGGCGTGACCTGCCCGATCTGATCTGACGCAAAATCACTTGTAGGAGCCGGCTTGCCAGCGATGGCGGCAGTGGGTCCAGTGGTGACCTTTAGGCCGCCATCGCCGGCAAGCCGGCTCCTACAGGCCGAGCATTACTCGGCAATCAACCAATCCATCCGCCACCCACCCTGTGTCTGCCCCAGCTTCTCGGACAGCCACGGCAGCAACTCACGCAACTCTTCCTCCAGCCCCCACGGCGGATTAGCAATCGCCAACCCGGAACCGTTCAGGCTGTTCGGCGTATCCAGCGGATGCACCAGCAACTCCACGCGCAACAACTTCGGCGCACCCGTACCGGCCAGGTCCTGGTAGAAACGACGCAAGGCGCGCTGATCCTTCACCGGGTACCAGATAGCCGCCACGGTCTGGCGCATCCGGCCAATCGCCTCCTTCAACGACGCGGCACAACGCTGCATCTCGTCGAGCTTCTCGAACGGCGGATCGATCAACATCACCGCCCGCTTCTCCGGCACCGGCAACAAGGCCCGCGGAACAAACCAACCCTCGCCCAGATGCACCTTGACCCGGCGATCACCGGCCATGTTGTCCTTGAGCAGCACGCCGTCTTCCGGATGCTTCTCGTTGAGCAATACACGGTCCTGTGGACGGGTCAGACGCCGCGCCAGCTCCGGCGAACCCGGGTAATAGCGCAACTGGCCATCCGGGTTCATTTCGTGCAGGACTTGCATGTAATCGGCGGTCAGGATCGGCAGATCCGGCTGATCCCACAAACGCGCAATGCCTTCCAGGTACTCACCGGTACGGTTGGCCTGGTCACCCTGAAGGTCATACAAACCGATGCCGGCGTGGGTGTCGAGATAGGCAAACGGCTGCTCCTTGCGCGACATCAGGGCGATGAGGCGGGTCAAGGTCAGGTGTTTGAACACATCGGCGTGATTGCCGGCATGGAAGGCGTGACGATAATTCATGATTGCTCCTGCGCAGGGCGGGGAGTTTACCTTTTACCAGCCGGCAAGTCAGGGGCTCACGGCTGAGTGGCCCTGACAAATGACTTGCAAGGGCGCAAACCTGTAGGAGCCGGCTTGCTGGCGATGGCGGTGTATCAATTAACATGGAAAACGTCTGACACACCGCTATCGCCAGCAAGCCGGCTCCTACAGAAATCAGGCGTACTTGGCGCTACTGCGAAGGCCGCGCCCGCAACCGCCGCCCGACCACATCCAGCACATCACAGCCATCGCGCAACGAAATGGCGCAGAGCAAGGCAAAGTCACTGAGGATGAAGGACTCGCACTCGATCGAACTGCGCATGGACAGGTTCTCAAGCACTTGGGTAACGGCGCGGATTCTGTAGTTGGCAGTATCGGTGAGGATGTCGAGTGGCGCCTGGGTGTCGACGAACAGGGTGGGCATATCGGTGCAGTTGCTGGTCAATGCCATGAAGCGGTTGTCGGGGAAGGAAGTTGATTTTTCGTTGGGTGGATCGGGATGAATTGTTTTCATTTTTTAACTTCTGGTAGAAGTGGGACTAACATCGGCCTTCCTACAGGCTTGGGTGGCAGCCATACGCGGGGTAGGAATATCGAGACCAGAGAACTCGACCACGCCGAAGCATGCCCGCGCACAGCCGCCGCAACAGATCTTACGGGCGCACGTTAGTGGCCGCAAATCAGGTGTCGACGCCAAAGCGTTTTTCATGGTCTTAACGGGTTCCTACACCCCACCACTGAACTGTCAGTGACCGCCAAAGACTATCGATGGAACTCAGGTCGCACCAGCTCATGAAAACCGCCACGTTTTGAAGGAAACGTCCTAGGACCTTACCCAGAAATTCGCAGCAACCTCAACCCACCACAGGCTTCCACTACACCGCAGCGCCCTCTGCAACCTGCCTTACAGCACCAGCGTCTCTCAAGCAGTGAACCAGGCAAGACTTGAACAACTGGGAATGACTCAGGAGCGTATTGGCTGACTAGGCGTCAGCCACTAATGGTCGCTATATCCAGTCCGCAATTTCGCCAATGCCACCGAACAACAAAAACAGTCCACCAAGAATTAATATTCCCCAGCGCCAAATGACAAGCTTGCGTTTGATTGGAGCAGGAAGGCTGTTTATATCCTCAACACTGAGACTGCCATCTTTAATATGCCGTTTGGGAAACGCAACGAGTGCAGATATTCCTGCAATCAAGTGAAAGTGTCCCCACGCCCCAAGCTGCCGGTAATGGGATAAAGCCGTGACTGCAGTACTGTTTTTCAGATGGCTAAGCATTACGTCAATTTTTGTGTAGGCCAAGTAAAGTGCGAATCCTATCCAAATGAATATCATCAGGAGAACAGCACCTCCTAAAAGGCCGAAAGCCAATTTTGCCTGGCTCATCTACGCATCTCGTAAATAATATCTCCAAATGACTCACCAAGCCCGCTACCCACTGCACCACCTACTAACGATCCTGCCGTCACCACTACCACGCCGCATACCAAGATTCCGATGCCGGCTGTAGGCACGCTAACCGCGAGACAAATCCCACCAACGGTCTTAGCGGTTAAGATTCCACCTATTACAGCACCTCCTGCAATACCGCCGGCGAAGCTCCCCACCTCAGTAAACTTAACTCGTTTACAGGCCTCGGCATTGCCGGCCGTGCACACTTCCTGAACTTTCATGGCCGACGCCCCGCCACCAATGGCAGTGCCAACCCATCCACCGTACTTCAGGTATTTGGATGCCCTAGCCACACCTTCAAGATGAGTCGCATACCCCGGCATCTGCCCCACTCCGCCGGCTTCCGTCCAGCGGTGAACCAGACTGGGAGGAGAGAGGAACATTGCACGATTCAAATTGGGGTGGTCGGGGAAACCGATACCTTTGCGCGTCAGGCTTGTCATGTGGCTATCGAGTTGAGCGAGCAGCTTTTGGCGCTCAGCCAGAAACGTCGGTGAGCTCAGGTGGCCATCGCGCAGAAATGAATGCTGATGCAACGCTTCGATTTTTTTCAGGGTTTCGCTGACGTTATCCAGATTGTTTTTGAGAATACTCGCGCCAACGCCGATTGCGGTCGAGCCATGGCCCAGGAAGGTCTGGATGGCATCACGATGCTGCACCATGAAATCCGCCTCTTCCGGGCTGAGCGTTTCAAGTACCCGATTGGTCTTGGCCGCCACGTCCATGAGCAGGGCTTCTTCACGAGTGCACTGGAAATTATTGGGATCGCTCAGCACGATCATCGAGCCGGCTTTTACGTCGCGCAGATTGGGATTGAGCAGTTTGAATTTGCCCATCACCGCTGGATCGCGCAGGGTGAACAACGAGGCCTCGAGTTGTTCGCGGCTTGTGCTTTTGGGCACGATGTAGAAACCCGGCTCCGGAGCGTCGAGGCTGGTGAACCGTGATGGAGACGAGGTGTCTGGCGCTGACGTAAAGCTGGATGGACGCGGCGTAGTCGAATGGCTGGTGGTTATCGGTGATGGCGCGGGCGAGGCCGATTGAGCGGTTGCCCTGGCTGCTTTCGGTGCAGGGGGTTCATTGACATAACTCCCCTCGAAATTCGAAGGGAGTAGTTTGGCTCGACAAGGGCAACCACTGAAACTATCCAGCGTGCCAGCCACTCGTCGCCCCTCGCTCAGGACGTGCGAGACGCCGCCGATGATCCGGTAGCTCTTCTTGTCTTTTCCGCAACTGACCAGATCACCCTCACGAGCATGGATGAGACCGAAATTGAAGGTGTGGTCCCCCTCCAGAACGGTGCCGCCGCAGTCAGTTTTGTCACCTAGCCCAATGTAATGCCCGATAGCCATGTCTTGATATCCCTTTCAACTGGCGCCCCATCCCTTGGGGAAATGCGCCGTTGTTAACGATAAGTTATCCCGGTTCGGAAATGAGTCGGGCTAGCGCAAAGTACGTGAGCAGAGAGGTAATTCAAGGCATCTGGGCAAATCAGGAAACCTCCTACAAGCCCTGTAGAAAAGGGTTACGAAGAGGAAATACGAACCAAAGTGAACGCAAAAAAAACGGCTCGCACCCAAAGGCTGCGAGCCGTTCTTTCATCCGCGATGGATGACCTCAAACAATTACTTGTTCAGGCGGTAATCACTCTCTGCAGCCGCAAAACGCTGGACATACCAGCAGTCGGCGTGCCCATTTTGCTGACGAAGTAGATCGCCAGGCTGGCAAAGATGAAGCCCGGGATGATTTCGTACAGGCCCAGCAGTTCGAAGTGTTTCCAGACAAACACGGTGATGGCTCCGGCCAGCGCTGTTGCGGGTCATGTCTTTCCAGATCATGGAGATCAGCACGACCGGACCGAATGCGGCACCGAAACCGGCCCAGGCGCAGTTCACCAGACGCGTGCCGCTACACCGAAGTCTGCGCTCGCAACTGCCGCCCGACCACATCCAGCACATCACAGCCATCGCGCAACGAAATGGCGCAGAGCAAGGCAAAGTCACTGAGGATGAACGACTCGCACTCGATCGAACCGCGCATGGACAGGTTCTCAAGCACTTGGGTCACTGCGCGGATTCTGTAGTTGGCAGCGCCGGTGAGGATGTCGAGTGGCGCGTGGGTGTCGACGAACAGGGTGGGCATGTCGGTGCAGTTGCTGGTCAATGCCATGAAGCGGTTGTCGGGATGGGAAGTTGGTTTTTCGTAGGGTGGGTCGAGATGTATGGATTTCATTTTTAACGCTCTAAGGAGGAAATGGACCTGCCATTAGCCTTCCTACGGGCTAGGGTGGCAGCTATGCACGGGGTAGGAATATCGAGACCTAGAGCAAAACTCGACCACGCCGAAGCGTGCCCGCGCATAGCCGCCGCAACTGATCTTACGGCCGCATGAAAACGGCCGCAAACCAGGCAGTGACGCCAATGTAGCTCTAACGGTCTTGAGAGGTTCCTACACCCCGCCACTGATTTGTCAATGACCGCCAAAGACTATCCATGAACCCCAGGCTCCACCAGTTCATGGAAACCGATACGTTTTGAAGGAAACGTCCTAGGACCTTGTCCAGAAAATTTCCAACCCGCCTGACGAGTAGGGAGTGGCATGAAGAATGGGCACACCAATTAGATTGAGTGCCCATTTTTTATTGGTCAGTTACCTGATTATCCCAGACATCGCTATCAGGCCAAGTAGCACCATGCCAGATACAACCCCTAGAAGAGTCCATTGCAGCACTACGAGTTTTCGCCTGAGGTCATGGGGAAAATTGTCGAGATCTTCAGCAGTGACCATACCGCGCTTCAAAAAAATCGGGGAAACGTAACGACGCTAGATATTGAATAAACCAGCCGAGTCTTACCTCTAAGCCCTGCGTCAATACGCGCAGAGACAGTTATAAGTGGAGAACTGTTTTGGAAATGCTCTGACAGGACATCTCCCTTGGTGTAGCCCAAATGCAGCGCAACCCCAAATACAACAAGTACCCCACCGAAAACTATTAGCCCTGATGCCAGGAATAGCGTATCTACAATGCTAACGCTCATTGAGTGACCTCTAAAATCCGCTCGCCCACTTTCTCACCCATAGCGCCCCAATAGCGCAGCAAGAAAAGACTAAAAAAACAAAAAGGGGACTGATTTATTTTTATTCCAGTAACAAACCCACTCCCATTATATTTATCTTTATTTTCGAATGAACGCCCCTCCAAATCAGACAACATTCAGTTCAGCTAGCAACGCGAGACCTAGCATAACAACTAACAAAGTTATCCCAACCTACTGCAAGGCGATTAGTTTTTGTTTGAGCTGAACAGGTAGCTCTTTTAAATCGTCAGGACTGAGAAGTCCGCGCTTAATGTAAAAGGTAGAGAAGGTCACATAACCTGATATACGACCAATTATCATTATTCTTCCCCACACCCCGCTATACTCAAAGGCATTTCCCTCCGTAACGCCCCAGCTGTTTTTAAAACACCGCTGAAGAATATCCATTTTTGTGTTTGCTAGAAAAAGCATGTAGCCAATTCCCGCGAACAACCCTGAAATGTCAATAACTCCTATGACAAGGAATAATGTGTCAGCTGTGCTCAGGGTCAATTAAGAGACTCATATTTTTTTCGGTTGCACCTTCACCAACCTTCCCTCCGGTACCTTGCTGAAAGTGAAAAAATGAGGACTGATTTATTTTCACCAAAAATTATTTTCACCCATACTTTCTTAAACGAGTGGCATACACTGCAATTAACCGCAGCGTCATCGCGTCTTTGCCAGCTATTTGAGCGCTCCTGACTTCCATAACGCGACCAGTAAGACCATAGCAGTGAATGACACGATAACACTCCATTGCAGCACAACTAACTTGTATCTTAGTGGACGAGGAAAACCTGCAAAGTCCTGAACACTTAAAATGCCGTGTTTAATGAAAAAACCTGGAAAAGCAAGAACCATACAAGCGCTTCCCACGAGCTGAAGCCTACCCCAATAACCATCATGTATGCGTACGGCATTAGATATGCTTGGGGAGCTATTCTTGAAATGCACCAATAAGAATTCTCTTTTCGTATAGCCCAAGTGCAATGCGAAACAGTTGCCGACAAGTACGAATACGAACGCCAAGCCACACAAACCGCCAGCAATCATTTCTGCAGTAGTCATTTCGTCGACTCGTAAATCGCTTCGCCTATGAACTCGCCGCTCATTTCTCCCAACGTACCCCCCGCATACGAGCCAGCGCCCACCGCAACGATACTGCAAGCAAGCGTTAAAAAGCCGCCTGTTGGAACTCCCAGAGCAAGGCACAGGCCTCCGACTACCGGCGCAGTTAATATCCTGCCTGTGGCCATGCCAGCAGCCACTCCTACCGTGAAACTCCCTGACTCAGTAAGCCGGATTCGTCTACACGCTTCGCTATTTCCAGCAGCACACACATCCTGAACCTTCGCAGCAGAAGCTCCTCCGCCGACGGCAGTCCCTAACCAACCGCCGTACTGGACGTATTTTGAAGCCCTCGCTACTCCTTCAAGATGAGTGGCATGACCAGGTATTTGCCCTCCGGGACTGGCATGGGTCCAGTGGTGAACCAAGCTTTGACTGGATATGCCCAGCATTTTTTTCAAGTTGATGTGGTGAGGAAAACCAATACCCTTACGGGTCAGCGTCGTCATTTGACGGTTAAGTATTGCAAGCAAACGCTGTCGCTCTACAAAAAAGGCCGACGAGCGCAGATGCCCATCCCTTTGAAGGGTCGTCTGTTGCAAGACTTCAATTTCCCTCAAGGCATGGCCGACGTTATCCAGATTATTCTTGAAAATGCTCGCGCCGACACCTATGGCGCCCGAACCGGAGCCCAAGATCGTCTGAATGGCATCGCGGTGCTGCACCATGAAATCCGCTTCTTCCGGGCTAAGCGTTTCAAGCACCTGATTGGTCTTGGCCGCCACATCCATGAGCAGCGCTTCTTCACGAGTGCACTGGAAATTATTGGGATCGCTCAGCACGATCATCGAGCCGGCTTTGACGTCGCGCAGATTGGGATTGAGAAGTTTGAATTTACCCATCACCGCCGGGTCGCGCAGGGTGAACAGCGAGGCTTCGAGTTGTTCGCGGGTTGTGCTTTTGGGCACGATATAAAAGCCGGGTTCCGGAACGTCGAGACCGGTGGGCTGTGATCGAGATGACGCACTTGGCACTGACGTAAAGCCGGATGGACGCTGCACGGTCGAATTGCTGGTGGCTGTCATCGAAGGCGCAGGCGAGGCCGATTGAGCGGTTGCCCTGGCTGCTTTCGGTGCAGGGGGTTCATTGACATAACTCCCCTCGAAATTCGAAGGGAGTAGTTTGGCTCGACAAGGGCAACCACTGAAACTATCCAGCGTGCCAGCCACTCGTCGCCCCTCGCTCAGGACGTGCGAGACGCCGCCGATGATCCGGTAGCTCTTCTTGTCTTTTCCGCAACTGACCAGATCACCCTCACGAGCATGGATGAGACCGAAATTGAAGGTGTGGTCCCCCTCCAGAACGGTGCCGCCGCAGTCAGTTTTGTCACCTAGCCCAATGTAATGCCCGATAGCCATGTCTTGATATCCCTTTCAACTGGCGCCCCATCCCTTGGGGAAATGCGCCGTTGTTAACGATAAGTTATCCCGGTTCGGAAATGAGTCGGGCTAGCGCAAAGTACGTGAGCAGAGAGGTAATTCAAGGCATCTGGGCAAATCAGGAAACCTCCTACAAGCCCTGTAGAAAAGGGTTACGAAGAGGAAATACGAACCAAAGTGAACGCAAAAAAAACGGCTCGCACCCAAAGGCTGCGAGCCGTTCTTTCATCCGCGATGGATGACCTCAAACGATTACTTGTTCAAACGGTAATCAGCCTCAGCAGCCGCAAAGCGCTGGAACATACCAGCAGTCGGCGTGCCCATTTTGCTGACGATGTAGATCGCCAGGCTGGCGAAGATGAAGCCTGGGATGATTTCGTACAGGCCCAGCAGTTCGAAGTGTTTCCAGACGATCACGGTGATCGCGCCGACCAGGATACCGGCCAGTGCGCCGTTGCGGGTCATGTCTTTCCAGATCACGGAGATCAGCACGACCGGACCGAATGCGGCACCGAAACCGGCCCAGGCGTAGCTCACCAGACCCAGTACGCGGTTTTCCGGGTTGGCCGCCAGAGCGATGGCAACCAGGGCAACCAGCAGCACCATGGCACGACCGACCCAGACCAGTTCCAGCTGCGAAGCGGATTTACGCAGGAAGGTTTTGTAGAAGTCTTCGGTCAGCGCGCTCGAGCACACCAGCAACTGGCAGCTCAGGGTGCTCATCACCGCAGCCAGAATGGCCGACAGCAGGATACCCGCGATCCATGGGTTGAACAGGATCTTTGCCAGCTCGATGAACACACGTTCGTGGTTCTCGGAGACTGCGCCAGCCACGTCCGGGTGCGCCGAGAAGTAGGCGATACCGAAGAAGCCGACGGCTACGGTGCCGCCCAGGCACAGGACCATCCAGGCCATGGAGATGCGACGGGCCTTGGCGATCGATTTAACCGAATCGGCAGCCATGAAACGCGCCAGGATGTGCGGCTGGCCGAAGTAGCCCAGACCCCAGCCCATCAGCGAGATGATGCCGATGAAAGTGGTGCCCTTGAGCATGTCGAAGTTGCTTGGATCTTGCGCTTCGATGGCCAGGAACGTGGTGTCTACACCGCCGGTAGCCAGCAGCACGATGATCGGCGTCAGGATCAACGCGAAAATCATCAAGGTGGCTTGTACGGTATCGGTCCAGCTCACGGCCAGGAATCCACCGATGAAGGTGTAAGCAATCGTCGCCGCAGCGCCAGCCCACAGCGCGGTCTCGTAGGACATGCCGAAGGTGCTTTCGAACAAACGGGCACCGGCCACGATGCCGGAAGCGCAGTAAATGGTGAAGAACACCAGGATCACGACCGCAGAGATGATCCGCAGCAGACCGCTTTTGTCTTCGAAACGGCTGGCGAAGTAGTCCGGCAGGGTCAGTGCATCACCGTTGTGCTCGGTCTGCACACGCAGACGGCCGGCGACGAACAGCCAGTTCAGGTAGGCACCGACGATCAGGCCGATGGCGATCCAGCTTTCGGAAAGACCGGACATGTAGATCGCGCCAGGCAAGCCCATCAGCAACCAGCCACTCATGTCGGAAGCACCGGCGGACAGTGCAGTCACTACGCTGCCCAGGCTACGGCCACCCAGAATGTAGTCGGAAAGGTTGTTGGTGGAGCGATAGGCCATCAAGCCGATCAGCACCATTGCTGCGATGTAGATCACGAACGTGATCAGGGTTGGATTGCTTACGCTCATTAAGTTACGCCCTGGCTTTGTTTTTATGTAGCGGCGGCTGGTGAACCGCTCGCAAACGCATACGTTTGACAGACGATTCGGATTCCCGCGCATTTATGACTGATGTTTCCCCAGGAAAGCCATCAGCCGGAGCAGCCGGATTTTGTCCTGGTTGCACCTTGGGCGCGAATGCTATTCAACAAAGCAAATAAGGTGCAACCAGTTTCTTGACAATAAGTTGCACCTTCGTCGTTTTGCGATAAATCCTACGGTTTTTGCTCCCTTTTACGGTAGTCCTGGTGCATTGCTAGAAGTAAAAGCACCATACAGGAACGCCAGATCCTACAAGCTGTTCTATTCCCGACAAGCTGCTGCACATTCCGACAAAAAAGGGTTGCACCCGGTTGCACCTGTGTCAGCGCACGGCTAATCTTGCCGCCAGCTGATGCCACGCAGTCGTGGCAAACATGAGGATAAAAACATGGCTACCACCACCCTTGGGGTCAAACTTGACGACCCGACCCGCGAACGCCTCAAGGCCGCCGCGACCTCGATTGATCGCACGCCGCACTGGCTGATCAAGCAGGCAATCTTCAATTACCTGGAAAAACTCGAGGGTGGTGCAACCCTGACCGAGCTGAGCGGTTTGACCAAGGATTCCGACGACAGCGTCGACGCGCCTCTGGATCACGCCCACCAGTGCTTCCTCGAATTCGCCGAAAGCATCCTGCCGCAATCGGTACTGCGCGCTTCGATCACCGCCGCTTACCGCCGCCCTGAGCCGGAAGTCGTGCCGATGCTGATCGAGCAGGCACGCCTGCCGGCGCCGATGGCCGAAGCCACCAACAAACTCGCCGCGTCCATCGCGGAAAAACTGCGCAACCAGAAGAGCGCTGGCGGCCGTGCCGGCATCGTTCAGGGCCTGCTGCAGGAGTTCTCCCTGTCGTCCCAGGAAGGTGTGGCGCTGATGTGCCTGGCCGAAGCGCTGCTGCGCATCCCGGACAAAGGCACCCGCGACGCCCTGATCCGCGACAAGATCAGCACCGGCAACTGGCACCCGCACCTGGGCAACAGCCCGTCGTTGTTCGTCAACGCCGCCACCTGGGGCTTGCTGCTGACTGGCAAGCTTGTGTCCACGCACAACGAAGCCGGCCTGACCTCGTCCCTGAGCCGCATCATCGGCAAGAGCGGCGAGCCGATGATCCGCAAGGGCGTCGACATGGCCATGCGCCTGATGGGCGAGCAGTTCGTGACCGGCGAAACCATCGCCGAAGCCTTGGCCAACGCCAGCAAGTTCGAAGCCAAGGGCTTCCGCTATTCCTACGACATGCTGGGTGAAGCCGCACTCACCGAGCACGACGCACAGAAGTACCTGGCCTCGTACGAACAAGCCATCCACTCGATCGGCAAAGCCTCCCACGGTCGTGGGATTTATGAAGGCCCGGGCATTTCGATCAAGCTGTCCGCCCTGCACCCGCGCTACAGCCGTGCGCAATACGAGCGCGTGATGGACGAGCTGTACCCGCGCCTGCTGTCGCTGACCCTGCTGGCCAAGCAATACGACATCGGCCTGAACATCGACGCCGAAGAAGCCGACCGCCTCGAACTGTCGCTGGATCTGCTCGAGCGCCTGTGCTTCGAGCCGCAACTGACTGGCTGGAACGGCATCGGTTTCGTCATCCAGGCTTACCAGAAGCGTTGCCCGTACGTGATCGACTACGTGATCGACCTGGCTCGCCGCAGCCGTCATCGCCTGATGATCCGCCTGGTGAAGGGCGCGTACTGGGACAGCGAAATCAAGCGCGCCCAAGTCGAAGGCCTGGAAGGCTACCCGGTCTATACCCGCAAGGTGTACACCGACGTGTCCTACATCGCTTGCGCCCGCAAGCTGCTGTCGGTGCCGGAAGTCATCTACCCGCAGTTCGCCACACACAACGCCCACACCCTGTCGGCCATTTATCACATCGCCGGTCAGAACTATTACCCGGGCCAGTACGAGTTCCAGTGCCTGCACGGCATGGGTGAACCACTGTACGAACAGGTTGTAGGCAAGGTTTCCGAAGGCAAGCTGAACCGTCCGTGCCGCGTGTACGCGCCGGTCGGCACCCACGAAACCCTGCTGGCTTACCTGGTACGTCGCCTGCTGGAAAACGGCGCGAACACCTCGTTCGTCAACCGCATCGCCGACCAGTCGATTTCGATTCAGGAATTGGTGGCCGATCCAGTTGCTCAGATCGAGCAGATGGCGACCGTGGAAGGTGGTTTCGGCCTGCCGCACCCGCGCATTCCACTGCCGCGTGACCTGTATGGTTCCGAGCGCGCCAACTCCAGCGGCATCGACATGGCCAACGAACATCGTTTGGCGTCCCTGTCCTGCGCGCTTCTCGCTACCGCGCACAACCACTGGAAAGCGGCGCCGATGCTCGGCTGCGCCTCCAGCAGCGAAGCGCCGGCACCGGTCCTGAACCCGTCCGATCTGCGTGACGTGGTCGGCCATGTGCAGGAAGCGACCGTCGAAGACGTCGACAATGCAATCCAGTGCGCCCTGAACGCCGCACCGATCTGGCAGGCCACCCCGCCCGCCGAGCGCGCCGCGATCCTGGAACGTGCCGCCGACCTGATGGAAGCCGAGATCCAGCCGCTGATGGGCCTGCTGGCTCGCGAAGCCGGCAAGACCTTCGCCAACGCCATCGCCGAAGTGCGTGAGGCCGTGGACTTCCTCCGCTACTACGCCCTGCAGGCTCGCAACGATTTTACCAACGACGCCCACCGCCCGCTGGGTCCAGTGGTGTGCATCAGCCCATGGAACTTCCCGCTGGCGATCTTCAGTGGCCAAGTGGCTGCGGCCCTGGCTGCCGGTAACCCGGTATTGGCCAAGCCTGCAGAGCAAACTCCGCTGGTCGCTGCCCAAGCCGTACGCCTGCTGCTCGAAGCCGGTATCCCTGAAGGCGTGCTGCAATTGCTGCCGGGCCGTGGCGAAACCGTCGGTGCCGGCCTGGTCGGCGACGATCGCGTCAAAGGCGTTATGTTCACCGGCTCCACCGAAGTTGCTCGCTTGCTGCAACGCAACATTGCCGGTCGCCTGGACAGCCAGGGCCGTCCAATCCCGCTGATCGCCGAAACGGGTGGCCAGAACGCGATGATCGTTGACTCTTCGGCACTGACCGAACAAGTGGTGATCGACGTGGTTTCCTCAGCCTTCGACAGCGCCGGTCAGCGTTGCTCGGCCCTGCGCGTCCTGTGCTTGCAGGAAGATTCCGCCGACCGCGTCATCGAAATGCTCAAGGGCGCCATGGCTGAAAGCCGTCTCGGCAACCCTGAACGCCTGTCCGTGGACATCGGCCCGGTGATCGACGCCGAAGCCAAGGCTGGCATCGAGAAACACATCCAGGCCATGCGCGACAAAGGTCGCAGCGTGTACCAGGTGGCCATCGCCGACGCCGAAGAAGTCAAACGCGGCACCTTCGTGATGCCAACGCTGATCGAACTGGAAAGCTTCGACGAGTTGCAACGGGAGATCTTCGGCCCGGTGCTGCACGTGGTTCGCTACAAGCGTAAAGACATCGATCAACTGATCGGCCAGATCAACGCTTCCGGCTACGGCCTGACCCTGGGCGTACACACCCGCATCGACGAGACGATCGCCAAGGTGATCGACAACGTCAATGCCGGTAACGTCTACGTCAACCGCAACATCGTCGGTGCCGTGGTCGGCGTGCAGCCATTCGGCGGCGAAGGCCTGTCGGGCACCGGCCCGAAAGCCGGTGGCCCGCTGTACCTGTACCGCCTGCTGTCGACCCGCCCTGCGGATGCGATCGAACAATCCTTCGCTCGCGGCGATGCCGCCGTAGCACCGGACGTTCGTCTGCGCGAAGCCATGAGCAAGCCGCTGACTGCCCTGAAAGCCTGGGCCGACAGCCACAAGTTCGCCGACCTGAGCACCCTGTGCGCGCAGTTCGCCGCACAATCGCAAAGCGGCATCACCCGCGTTCTGGCTGGCCCGACCGGCGAGCGCAACAGCTATGCGATCCTGCCGCGTGAGCACGTGCTGTGCCTGGCGGAAGTCGAAGGCGACCTGTTGACTCAACTGGCAGCGGTATTGGCTGTCGGCGGTTCGGCGGTCTGGCCAGAAGGTGAACTGACCAAGGCGCTGTTCGCACGCCTGCCGAAGGACATTCAGGCGCGCATCAAGCTGGTTTCCGACTGGAACAAGGACGAAGTGGTGTTTGATGCGGTTCTGCATCACGGCCATTCCGACCAGTTGCGTGCGGTGTGCCAGCAGGTTGCCAAGCGTGCCGGCGCCATCGTCGGCGTGCAGGGTCTGTCGCAAGGTGAAACCAACATTGCGTTGGAGCGTCTGGTGATCGAGCGGGCGTTGAGCGTAAACACCGCTGCAGCGGGTGGTAATGCCAGTTTGATGACCATCGGTTAAATAGCGATGCTGTCGCTGTAAAAATGGGCGCCCTCATCGGCGCCCATTTTTTTTGCCTTGTAGGAGCCGGCTCCTACAGGTCGGTGTTTTGCCTCTTTATCACCGACATCAATCATCCTGTTCAGTCTTTATTTCCCCGCCTAGACTCGGCCCACTCCAATAAAAGGTAGGCCGCCATGTCCGAGACGTTGCTCAGTTCCCGCAATCTGGCTTTCGAGCTGTATGAAGTCCTTGATGCCGAGGGCCTGACCCAGCGTGAGCGCTTCGCCGAGCACAACCGCGAAACCTTCGATGCAGCCATTGGTACCGCCCGTAGCATCGCGGAAAAATTCTTCGCCCCGCACAACCGCAAGGGCGACGAGAACGAGCCGCGCTATGAGAACGGTCAGGCGATTCTGATTCCTGAAGTGAAACCGGCGGTGGATGCCTTCCTTGAAGCCGGATTCCTCAATGCCGCGCGCAGTTTCGACGCCGGTGGCATGCAGCTTCCTACACTGCTTTCGCAAGCCTGCTTTTCGCACTTCCAGTCGGCCAACGCAGCGTCGACGTCTTATCCGTTCCTGACCATGGGCGCGGCGAACCTGATCGAGAGCTTCGGCACCGACGAGCAGAAGCGCCGCTTCCTGCAACCGATGATCGACGGCCGCTTCTTCGGCACCATGGCCCTGACCGAACCCCACGCAGGCTCGTCGCTGTCGGATATTCGTACACGCGCCGAACCTGCGGCCGACGGGACTTATCGCCTCAGGGGCAACAAGATCTTCATCTCCGGTGGCGATCACCCGCTGTCGGAAAACATCGTGCACATGGTGCTGGCCAAGCTGCCGGATGCACCGGCCGGGGTGAAGGGGATTTCGCTGTTCATCGTGCCCAAGTTTCTGGTCAACGACGACGGCAGCCTCGGCAAGCGCAACGATGTGCTGCTGGCCGGACTTTTCCACAAGATGGGCTGGCGTGGTACCACGTCCACCGCGCTGAATTTCGGCGATAACGGTGAGTGCGTCGGCTACCTGGTGGGCAAACCACACCAGGGCCTGAGCTACATGTTCCAGATGATGAACGAGGCGCGGATCGGCGTCGGCATGGGCGCGGTGATGCTCGGCTATGCTGGCTACCTGTACTCGCTGGAGTACGCTCGCGAGCGTCCGCAAGGCCGCGTGCCGGACAGCAAGGACCCGAATACCGCGCCGGTGGCGATCATCCAGCACGCCGACGTCAAACGCATGTTGCTGACACAAAAGGCCTACGTAGAAGGCTCATTCGACCTCGGCCTGTACGCAGCGCGGCTGTTCGATGACACCACGACGCTTGTGACCGAAGCCGAGCGCAAGCAGGCCCATGAATTGCTGGACCTGCTGACGCCAATCGTCAAATCCTGGCCATCGGAGTTCTGCCTGAAGGCCAACGAACTGGCGATCCAGATCCTCGGCGGCCACGGTTACACCCGCGAATACCCGGTGGAACAGTACTACCGCGACAACCGCCTGAACCCGATCCACGAAGGCACCCACGGCATTCAATCGCTCGACCTTCTGGGCCGCAAACTGGCGCAGAACGGCGGCTCGGGGCTCAAGCAACTGATCCGCCTGATCGCCGACACCGCCGAACGCGCCCAGGCATTTGAGTCGCTGACGTCGCTACGCGAGCCGCTGGAGAAACTGGTGGCGCGCCTGCAGACCGTGACCATCGGCCTGCTGACTGATCTGGCGCAAGGCAAGGTGAACAGCAGCCTGGCGAACTCGGCGCTGTACTTGAAGGTGTTCGGTCACACCGTCATTGGCTGGCGCTGGCTGGAGCAGGCGATTCGCGCCGAGGAAGGTTTGGCCAAGGGCAATGCGGCGGACGTGAGCTTCTATAAAGGCAAGTTGCAGGCAGCGCGGTACTTCCTGACCTGGGAAGTGCCGGGCTGCCACCATGAACTGGCGATTCTTGAAGCGCGGGATGATGTTTGCCTGACGATGCAGGATGAATGGTTCTGATCCGCGATTTGTGCAGCCTTTGAGAGCCAATCGCTGGCAAGCCAGCTCCTACAGGTTTTGCGTTGAACACAACATGGGTGAACAACAAAAACCCCTGTAGGAGCGGGCTTACCCGCGATGGCGTCAGCCGAGTCACTGCAACTTTCAGCTCAGTTTGAACCCACCCATCTGCCGCGCCAGGTCATCCGCCAGGCGCTGCAATGTCTGACAATCCTCTCGGCAAGCCCTGACCTCTCCTGCCGTTGCCCGGGCCAGATCTGAAATCCCCTGCACGTTACGGTTGATCTCTTCTGTCACCGCCGATTGCTCTTCCGTTGCCGTCGCCACCTGATGGTTCATGTCGCTGATGCGTTCCACTTGCCCGGTAATGGCAGTCAACGAGGCTCCAGTGCGCTGGCTCGACTCAACCCCCGTACCCGTCGCGGCTTGACCGCTATGCATCGATGAAACGGCGTTCTCCGCGCCCTGCTTGAGACTGCCAATCATCTGCTGGATCTCATCAGTGGACGACTGTGTACGCCGTGCCAAGGTGCGCACTTCATCGGCGACTACCGCAAACCCGCGCCCCATATCCCCGGCCCGCGCCGCTTCGATAGCAGCGTTGAGCGCCAGCAGGTTGGTCTGCTCGGAAATCCCACGAATCACCGCCAGCACCTGATCGATGGACGCCACTTGATGGGCCAGTTCACCCACCGCGCTGGCGGCGACACCGATTTCGTCGGACATACTTTCAATGTGGCGGATCGAGCCGCCTACCACTTCCCGCGCCTGCATTGCCTCATCTCGAGCCGTTTGCGATGCGACCGCCGCATTGCCGGCGTTCTGGGCGATCTCCTGAACGGTCAGGCCCATTTCGTGAACCGCGGTGGCGACCATGTCAGTCATTTCCTGTTGGCGGCCGGAGCGCTCAGCGGTGTTATCCACAACCCTGGCCACTTGCCCCACAGCGGTGCGCAAACGTTCGCTGGTGGTCAGCACTTCACCGATCATGTCGCGCTGGCTATCCAGGAACCGATTGAAACCACGAGCCAGATCGCCCAGCTCATCGGCGCGACCGGAATCTAACCGATGGGTCAAATCTCCACCACCGCTACCGATGGCTACCAGCGCCGCTGTTACCTGACGAATCGGTCGTACCAACCCACGGGCCAGCAACACCACCAACAAGAGGCAGACAATCGCCACCGCCAGGCCGATGCCGCTGCTCATCCACATGGCGCGGCGGGCCTCGGCGTAGATCTGCGATTGCGGCACTTCGGCCACCAGGGTCCAGCCGAGATCACGTAACGGCAGACTTAATGCGAGGTAGTCCTCACCGTCGCGCTGGAAGCCGTGGCTGGTGGCAGCTTTTTGACTCATCACTGCTTGTGCCGCCGTAGTACCAATCTGCTCGGTCAGGGTGCGCTTGCCACTGAATTGCGCTTCGGGATGGACCTGGATCAAACCGTCGGAACGCACGAGATAGACCTTGCCGCGCTCACCGAAGCTGAAGTTGTGGATCAGCTCCGACAGCTCTTTCATGCTCAGGCCAAGCCCGGCAACGCCCACGACTTTACCGGCCTGCTCGACCTTGAGGTCAATGAAAAGCGCCAATTCTCCGGTGGCCGTGTCGTTGTCGATATTGAGGGTACGTGGCTGGTTGCTGTCGAGAAACGCATAGAACCAGGCGTCTTTTGGATTGGAACGGCTGAGGGTCCGGTCCAGGCCTTTTTCGTTGAAATAGTGGTTGGAAGCAGTGCCGGCAATCAGCGCGGTAAAGGCTTTGTGCTCCGCGCGGATGCCTTCGAGATAGGTCGTAAACGTGCCGACCCGGGCACTGTCTTCACCCTCGGCCAGCCAGTCGCGCACCATGCTGTTGCTGGCGATGTCCTTGGCGGCGGTGAGAGGCTGGACGAGGATGCGCTCGATGTCATTGCGCATCGCTTCGATGCTCGAAGGCAAGGCTTGCTCGACCAGATAGCTCTGGGCGAGACGGTTGACCACCAGGGTATAAATGCCAACCACGATCAGGATACTGACGAGCAGGGCCGTGCCCATACTCAGGATCAACTGCCATTGAATACTGCGTCGCCAGAACTGCATGGAGCACCCCCAAAGAATAAGAGGCTGAAACACTGCAACAGCCGTGCCGATTGTATACAAACCAATCGACAATTTATTCTTTGGTTGTGCGCAAAGCCGATCAGGCCTGATTGATCGTCTTGGAGATCACTTCAACCGTGGCGCTGACTTGCTCTTGGTAACGGTCGAGTTCGAGCTTGTGCTGCTTCTGCATTTCAATCTGCTGGGAGCACAGATTCATCGCCGCCAGCACCAGCAGTCGGTCACCGATCAGCGTCGGGTACTTTCTTTTGGTTTCGGCCAGGGCTGCCTTCAACATCATCGCGGCGTCCAGCAGGGTCTGTTCTTCCCCGGCCGGCGCCTTGATCGAATAGTCCTCCCCCAGGATCGAGACGACTCTTACCCCCGCGGCGTTGTAACTCATGCGCTCACAGGGCCTGCGCTGACGCGCTCAACCAGGGCCTGGATGCGAGCCGCCGTGGCGCCTTGCTTCTCTTCCTGCTCCATCAGGCTCAATTGCAGGCTTTCGTTTTCATCCTTGGCCTGGGCCAGTTCTGCAGTCAGGGTCTGGTTGGTGCCGAGCAACGTCTGGTTCTGTTGCACCAGGTCACTGACCAGTTGTTCCAATTGGCTTAGGGATGCTTCCAACATTTTGATTTTCCGGGCTTTTTCAAAGGGCGCGTACGATAAAGAAAAGTCACCGTGGATGCCAGGGTTATACAGGCGCAAAGCCTTGATTTTGCTGACGGGCGACCTTCCTCGCGAGTTTTAAAGACTACGGTTGGCCAATCTGGTTCCTGCACTTCGTCGCCATTAGATGCAGCGAGCAACGAACTGTCGCGATTGGCGGTGGACCTGAACACCCTAGTCGTTTGGTTCAGCCTGCAGCCCTCCTGTAGGAGCGAGCCTGCTCGCAATGGACGCTAACGATGACGCGTGCTATCTGAATCAGCGCGCCGCCCTCAGGTTCTTCGCGAGCAGGCTCGCTCCTACAAACCTTTTTGACAGCATCACATTTCAACAGGTTAGAATCGCTGGCACGCAGACTGCATGGTCAGTTTGTGCCCGCCTTTCAGCTTTCTGGAGTACTGCCTTTGAATGCGACGACCATCAACAGCCTGTTCTTGATCGGCGCGTTGCTGGTAGGTGCGAGCATTCTGGTGAGCTCACTTTCGTCGCGCCTCGGTATCCCGATTCTGGTGATCATCCTGGCTGTCGGCATGGCGGCCGGCGTCGATGGCGGCGGCATTATTTTCGATAACTACCCCACGGCTTATCTGGTCGGCAACCTCGCGCTGGCGGTGATCCTGCTCGACGGCGGCTTGCGCACCCGGGTGTCGAGTTTCCGCGTGGCGTTATGGCCGGCGCTGTCCCTCGCCACGGTCGGCGTGCTGATTACCACCGGGTTGACCGGCATGGCGGCCGCATGGTTGTTCAACCTGAACCTGATCCAGGGCCTGCTGATCGGGGCCATTGTCGGCTCCACCGACGCCGCGGCGGTGTTCTCGCTATTGGGCGGCAAAGGCCTGAACGAACGGGTCACCGCCAGCCTTGAAATAGAATCCGGCAGTAACGACCCGATGGCGGTGTTCCTCACCGTCACCCTGATCGACATGCTCGCCAGCGGCCAGACCGGCCTGCACTGGAGCCTGCTGACCCACCTGATCCGTGAATTCGGCATTGGCGGCGTCATCGGCCTGGGCGGCGGCTGGCTGATGCTGCAACTGGTCAACCGGATCAACCTGGCCACCGGCCTGTATCCGATCCTGGTCATCGCCGGTGGCCTGCTGGTGTTTGCCCTGACCAACGCCTTGCATGGCAGTGGCTTCCTCGCCGTGTACCTCTGTGGCCTGGTGATCGGCAACCGTCCCGTGCGCAGCCGCCACGGCATTTTGCACATGCTCGACGGCATGGCCTGGCTGGCGCAAATCGGCATGTTCCTGGTGCTGGGGTTGCTGGTGACGCCTCACGACCTGCTGCCTATTGCCTTGCCGGCACTGGCACTGGCGCTGTGGATGATTCTGTTTGCCCGGCCATTGTCGGTGGTGGTTGGCCTGCTGCCGTTTAAGGCCTTCCATGGGCGCGAGAAAGCGTTCATTTCATGGGTCGGCTTGCGCGGCGCGGTTCCGATCATTCTGGCGGTGTTCCCATTGATGGCCGGCCTGCCCAACGCCCAGCTGTACTTCAACCTCGCGTTCTTTATCGTGCTGGTGTCGCTGTTGGTTCAGGGCACGAGCCTGCCGTGGGTTGCCAAGCTGTTGAAGGTCACGGTGCCCCCGGAGCCTGCGCCCATCTCGCGCTCGGCCCTGGAAGTGCACGTCACCAGCGAGTGGGAGTTGTTCGTTTATCGCCTTGGCGCGGAGAAATGGTGCATCGGTTCGCCCCTGCGCGAGCTGAAAATGCCCGAAGGCACTCGTATCGCGGCCCTGTTTCGAGGCCAACAATTGCTCCATCCGTCGGGTAGTACGGTGCTCGAAGTTGATGATTTGCTGTGTGTTATCGGCCATGAACACAACCTGCCAGCCCTCGGAAAACTCTTCAGCCAGGCGCCACAACGGGGCCTCGATCTGCGCTTCTTCGGCGACTTCGTACTCGAAGGAGACGCCCAGCTGGCCGCGGTTGCGGCCCTGTACGGCCTGAAGGTCGAAGGCATCGATCCGGAGATGTCCCTGGGCCGGTTTATTGCCCAGAAAGTGGGTGGCGCGCCGGTAGTAGGTGACCAGGTCGAATGGAACAACACCATCTGGACCGTGGCGGTCATGGACGGGAACAAGATCGGCAAAGTGGGCGTCAGATTCCCCGAAGGAAGTCGCCCGGGTCCCGGACTCTTCCTCTAAACTGCGTCCACTATCACTTGCTTGACCGGTCTTTATGCCTAACCTGCGCTCTTTTTTCGCCATCGCCCTGCTGGGCTTGAGTCTCTCTGTCGGTACTGTCGGTACATTGCAAGCGGCCGAACCGCCCTCCAGCGAAGCCGTACAGGCGAGCCTGGACAAGATCGCCGACCGTAAACTGCCGGAAGCCGATCAGAAGGCCCTGCAAACCGTCCTGCAAAACACGCTGAACCAACTCAATAACAAGCGTGATTACGAGCAGAAGCTGGCCGATCTCAAGCAAACGTTGAACTCTGCACCCAAGCAGACACTCGAGAACCAGCGTGAACTGACCCGCCTCAAGGCCAGCACCGTGGTACCGGTGGCGCAGCGTTTCACCAAGGAACCGATCCAGCAGCTTGAACAGATGCTCACCGAGCGTTCCACCCAGCAAAGCGACCTGCAAAAAGCCCTGGCCGATGCCAACAGCCTGATCATCACCGCCCAGACCCGCCCCGAGCGCGCCCAGGCGGAGATCTCCAGTAGCCAGACGCGCATTCAGCAGATCAACACCATCCTCAAGAACGGCAAGGACGCCGGCAAGACCTTGAGCGCCGAGCAGCGCGACCAGCTCAATGCCGAGCTGGCAGCACTGAACGCCCTGATCCCGCTGCGCCGTCAGGAACTGGCCGGCAATACCCAATTGCAAGACCTCGGCAACAGCCAGCATGACCTGCTGTCGGAGCGATCCGACCGCCTGGACCGGGAAATCCAGGAACTGCAAACCCTGATCAACCAGAAGCGTCTGGCGTTGTCCCAGGAAACGGTCACCCAGCAATCCATCGAAGCGCAGAAGTCTGGCGGCAGCAGCCTGCTGGCCACCGAAAGCGCGGCCAACCTGAAGCTCTCGGACTACCTGCTCAAAAGTACCGACCGTCTCAACGAAGTCACCCAGCAAAACCTGCAGACCAAGCAACAGCTGGACAGCCTGACCCAGAGCGACTCGGCCCTGGACGAGCAAATCAACGTGCTCAAAGGCAGCCTGCTGCTCTCGAAAATCCTCTACAAGCAAAAACAAGCGTTACCGCGCCTACGGCTCGACCGCAACCTGGCCGACCAGATCGCCGACATTCGCCTGTATCAGTTCGAAGTCAGCCAGCAGCGGGAGTTGCTGAGCAATCCGACCACCTACGTCGACAACCTGCTGTCGACCCAGCCGCCCGAGCAAGTCACCCCGCAGCTGCGCAAAAGCCTGATGGAGCTGGCCACCACCCGTGCCGACCTGCTGGAGCGCCTCAATCGCGAACTGAGCGCGGTGCTCAATGAGTCCATCACCCTGCAACTGAATCAGAAGCAACTGCTCAGCACGGCGCAAAGCCTGCGGGCGACGCTCGATGAGCAGATGTTCTGGATTCCGAGCAACAAGCCGCTGGACCTGGAGTGGATTCACAGTGTGCCGGATCGCCTCCAGCGGCAACTCGATTCGCTGCCGGTACTTTCAAGCCTGAGCGAACTGACCGACGGCCTGACCCAGCGCCCGCTGCTGTTCCTGCCGCTCGCACTGCTGATCGGCGCGCTGCTGTGGCGCCGCAAGAATCTGTACGCGCGACTGAACAAGGTTCACCAGGACATCGGTCACTTCAAACGCGATAGCCAGTGGCACACGCCGCAGGCAATCCTGATCAATATTCTGCTGGCGATGCCGGTTTCCCTGGGCCTCGCATTGTGCGGGCTGGCCCTGCGAATCGACGCCCGTGGGCAGAACGCCAGTATGGGCGCCGCGCTGCTGCAAATGGCCGGGGCCTGGCTGGTGTTCTACACCGCCTACCGGATCCTCGCGCCGGGTGGCGTGGCAGAACTGCATTTCCGCTGGGAAAAACCCCAGGTGGAGTTCCTGCGCAGATGGATCCGCCGCCTCGGCATCGTGGTGATGGCGCTGGTGACCGTAGTCGCCGTTGCCGAACTGCAACCGGCGGCGCTGGCAGATGATGTGTTGGGCATGCCGGTGGTGCTCACCTGCTACGCCTTGATGACCTTGTTGCTCAGCCGCTTGCTCATCAGCAGCCCGACCCACGAGAACGCCTCGCTGTTCCGCAAGCTCGTGGGGATACTGTTCACCGCCCTGCCCGTCGCGCTGTTCGTGGCGGTGTGCTTCGGTTACTACTACACCGCGCTGAAACTCAGCGATCGCCTGATCAACACCCTGTACCTGCTGATGTTCTGGCTGGTGATCGAAGCCACCTTCGTGCGCGGCCTCAGCGTGGCGGCCCGGCGCCTGGCCTACCAGCGCGCTCTGGCCAAACGACTGGCCGCCAAAGAGGCCGGCGATGGCGAAGCGGTGATCGAAGAACCAACGATGGACATCGAGAAGGTCAACGAACAGTCCCTGCGCCTGATCCGTCTGGCCCTGCTCGGCGGCTTCATGGCGGCACTGTATTGGGTCTGGGCCGACCTGATCACAGTGTTCTCGTACCTGGACAACATCACCCTCTACGAATACACCAGCGGTACCGGCGCCAACATGAGCATGGTGCCGATCAGCATCGGCGACATGCTCGGCGCGCTGATCATCATCGGCATCACCTTCGCCCTGGCGCGCAACCTGCCGGGCTTGCTCGAAGTGTTCGTGCTATCAAAGCTCAACCTGGCCCAGGGCAGCGCCTACGCCACCACCACGCTACTGTCGTACGTGATCGCCGGCGTCGGTTTCGTCTCGACGCTGTCGACCCTCGGCGTGAGCTGGGACAAGTTGCAATGGCTGGTGGCGGCACTGTCGGTCGGCCTCGGTTTCGGCATGCAGGAAATCTTCGCCAACTTCATTTCCGGCATCATGATCCTGTTCGAACGCCCGGTGCGGATCGGTGACACCATCACCATCGGCAACCTCTCGGGCACCGTGAGCAAGATTCGCATCCGTGCCACGACCATCACCGACTTCGACCGCAAGGACATCATCGTCCCGAACAAGACGTTCATTACCGGGCAATTGATCAACTGGTCCCTGACCGACACCATCACCCGGGTGACCCTCAAGCTCGGCGTCGACTACGGCTCGGACCTGGACCTGGTGAAGGAACTGCTACTCAAAGCCGCGCGCGACAACCCGCGCGTATTGAAAGATCCGGAACCCCACGTTTACTTCCTGAACTTCGGCGAAAGCACCCTCGACCACGAGCTGCGTATGCACGTGCGCGACCTCGGCGACCGCAACCCGGTGCTCGACGAGGTCAACCGCTTCATCAACCGCGAGTTCAAGAAGCAGCACATCAACATCTCGTTCCGGCAGATGGAGGTTTACCTAAAGAACCTGCACGGCCAGGAATACAAGATGGTGCCAATCGAACCGGAAGCGAAAACCATCGTGCCGATCGTCGACGGCAAGCCGGCGCAAGAACCACCGGCCGCCAAACTCGACTAACCGGCCATTCCCCAGCAGAATGCTCGGACATTCTGCTGGAGCCGGCCCTTGAAAGCCCTCGACGAACTCACTTTCGATAATCGCTTCGACCGCCTGGGCGATGCGTTTTCCGCCCATGTGCTGCCCGAGCCCATCGATAATCCGCGCCTGGTCGTGGTCAGCCCCGCCGCCATGGCGCTGCTGGACCTCGACCCGGCCGTGGCCGAAACCCAGGAGTTCGCCGAACTGTTCAGCGGCCATAAGCTCTGGGCCGACGCGATCCCCAGGGCGATGGTCTATTCGGGGCATCAGTTCGGTTCCTACAACCCGCAACTGGGCGACGGTCGCGGCCTGTTGCTCGGCGAGGTGTACAACCAAGCCGGCGAACACTGGGACCTGCACCTCAAGGGTGCCGGCCAGACACCGTTTTCACGCATGGGCGATGGCCGCGCGGTACTGCGTTCATCGATCCGCGAATTCCTCGCCTCCGAAGCCCTGCACGCCCTTAACATCCCAACCACCCGCGCCCTGTGCGTGATCGGCTCCGACACCCCGGTGTGGCGCGAAAAGCAGGAGCGCGCGGCCATGGTCCTGAGACTGGCGCCGAGCCATGTGCGCTTCGGCCACTTCGAATACTTTTACTACACCAAACGTCCAGAGCAGCAGAAAGAGCTGGGTGACCACGTGCTGGCCATGCACTTCCCGCAGTGCCTGGAACAACCCGAACCGTACCTGGCGATGTTCCGTGAAGTGGTCGAGCGCAATGCCGAACTGATCGCCAAATGGCAGGCCTATGGTTTCTGCCACGGGGTGATGAACACCGACAACATGTCGATCCTCGGCATTACCTTCGATTTTGGTCCATTCGCCTTCCTCGACGACTTCGACGCCAACTTCATCTGCAACCACTCAGACGACCAGGGCCGTTACTCCTTTAGCAACCAGGTGCCGATTGGCCAGTGGAACCTCAGCGCGCTGGCGCAGGCCCTCACGCCGTTCATCAGCGTCGAAGCCCTGCGCGAAACCCTTGGTCTGTACCTGCCGCTGTTCCAGGCCCATTACCTGGACCTGATGCGCCGCCGCCTCGGCCTGACCACTGCCGAAGACGACGACCAGAAATTGCTGGAGAACCTGCTGCAACTGATGCAAAACAGCGGCGTCGACTACAGCCTGTTTTTCCGTCGGTTGGGTGATGAAACACCAGAACAGACCATCACCCGCTTGCGTGACGACTTCGTCGACCTCAAGGGCTTTGATGCCTGGGGCGAGCTCTACGTCGCCAGGGTGGCCCGTGAAGGCACGCTTGATCAGGAACAGCGCCGCCAGCGGATGCACGCGGTCAACCCGCTGTACATCCTGCGCAACTACCTGGCGCAAAAGGCCATCGATGCAGCTGAAAGCGGCGACTACGCGGAAGTCCGCCGACTGCACGCAGTGCTGAGCAATCCGTTCGAGGCGCAACCGGGAATGGAAAGCTACGCAGAGCGGCCGCCGGAATGGGGCAAACATCTGGAGATCAGTTGTTCGTCGTGAGGTGGGTCAGATAAAGACTTCTACCGACACGCTAAAGCGCTCGGCCAACCAGCGGACTTGGCGCAGGTTGAGCTGGCGCTTGCCACTCAGGATTTCGGACACGACCGACTGAGGACCGACGCCAGGCAGGTCGCTCTGGCTCAGACCGTGTTCACGCATCAAGTAGCCAAGAATCTCGACCCCACTAGGCTTTGGCATCGGGTGATGCTTATGGTCCCACTCCTCAATCCAGTCACCAATGATATCCACCAGGCTCATCAGCGGGTGAGACTCATCATCGCCAGTCATCTCGAGCAACTCGTCCAGCGCATGCGCCAGAAGGTCATAGTCATCTTCACTTTTCGGCTTTCGAAGCAGCGGTGAGACAAACTCCCAATGCTCGGCAGCTTTTTTTATCAATACACTCATGCTTTTTCCTCCTTCCACTTGCCGCGGTCATATTCGCGATGATCCAGCACATGCTTGATATAGAGCTTTTGCGATCGATATCTGACAAAAGCTATCAACCGCAGCTTGTTGCCACCGATATCGAAAACATTAAGCTCACCTACCTTATCGACAGCAGGAAATGTGGCTCTCATCGCCGCAAAATCCGACGGTTTGCTTCCTTTGGCTAATTGATACCAATGGTCCAGCGCATTGGCTGCCATTGGCCATTTGGCCTTGGCTTCACGTACTCTTTTTTCGGTGAGAACATGCATGCAACATCCTTATCGCATTTTGCTATGGAGAGTTAATCACAGATCAAAAATATCGCAAGTTGCGATAGTCCGAAGTAGACCAGCGGTCTGGCTCGGCACGACTCAGCCTAGTTTTAACGCTGGGCACTGCGCGATTGAAAACATGAGCAAACGTCTCCACCTAGGTGTTATCAGCTTCCCATTGGATATCACTCATGACCGACCCATTCCACATCCCCTGCCCCCACTGCAATGGCCTCAACCGCATTCCCGCCGAGCGTCTCAACGACCATCCAAAATGCGGGCGCTGCAAGGCCGAAGTCTTGCTGAGTAAACCGTTTGAATTGAAGCAAGGCGACTACGCCAGCCAGATCAAGGGCGATCTGCCGCTTCTGGTGGACGTATGGGCGGACTGGTGCGGGCCGTGCAAGTCGTTTGCACCGGTGTTCGAGCAGGCCGCCGGGCAACTGGAGGGCAAGTGTCGGTTGGCGAAGCTGGACAGCGAGGCGAACCAGCAGTTGTCGGCACAATTGGGGATTCGCTCGATTCCGAGCCTGATCCTGTTCAAGAACGGCCGGGAGGTCGTCCGACAGAGCGGGGCTTTCCCGTTGCCGCAACTGATGAGCTGGTTGCGTAGCCAAGGCATCTGAAGTAACACGGACCCTGTGGGAGCGAGCCTGCTCGCGAAGGCGGACTGACATTCAATAAAGATGTCGCCTGATACACCGCTTTCGCGAGCAGGCTCGCTCCCACAGTGGTTCTGTGTTGACAGCTAGAGTCAGGCGTTTTCCAGCAAGTTGTGCAACTCGACAAACTGCTGCGTCAGCTTGTGCCGCGGATCGAGATGGATCAGCGGCGTATTGGCCTGGTGGGATTCGCGCATGCGTACCGAACTGGCCAGGTACACCGGCAACACCGGCAGGCCTTCGGCAATCAGTTCGTCGAGAATTTGCTGGGGCAGGCTGGCGCGGGCCTGGAATTGGTTGACGACGATGCCTTCGACTTCCAGACCTTCGTTATGGTCCTCCTTCAACTCTTCGATTTCCGCCATCAGGCCGTACAGCGCCTGGCGTGAGAAACTGTCGCAATCGAAGGGGATCAACACACGATCAGCGGCAATCAATGCAGAAACCGCATAGAAATTCAGCGCTGGCGGGGTGTCGAGGTAAATCCGGTCGTAGTCTTCGCTCAGCTCTTCGAGCAACTTACGCAGCTTGTTGATCTTGTGCTTGGCTTCAAGCTTTGGCTGCAAATCCGCCAGTTCGGCGGTGGCGGTAATGACATGGAGGTTATCGAACGGGGTTTCGTAGATGTCGACCTGATTCTTTTTCGAGAACGGCCCGGAAGACAGCGTCTGCTTGAAGAAATCGGCGATACCCATCGGGATGTCGCTGCCAGTGAGCCCCGTCAGGTATTGAGTGGAGTTGGCCTGGGCATCGAGATCCACCAACAGGGTGCGAAAACCCTCGCTGGCACTGACCGCCGCCAGATTGCAGGCAATGCTTGATTTTCCAACGCCACCTTTCTGATTGAACACCACGCGCCGCATGTCAAAACCTCCGTGTATCAAAGAATGACCGAGTGTAGTGGTCCACGGCGTTGCTTCGCTACCTTGTCGGCACAGGGACTACACAGTCAGTTACCTTCTCTGGCTTGAAAAGCCCTGAACAGCCCGATGGCTTGACCCAGGAACCGACAGACGGAGCAGTGATTGTGTGAATAATTACCAATCGTTCAGTTTTTCGAGCCAGCTGCTTCATCTTGCTGAGCAAAATGTAACCAGCATTTGCTACACGTTCCCGGCACCGGGATAATGCGCGCCACTCGGCGCCAGACGCCACGCAGGGTGAGTCTCGGCTCTCGGCCACTCCCCCGCGTCAAGTAAGCCCGTGAGGGTGGGATGAATGTCTGTGATCAACTTCAACATCGCCCAATGGCGCGCCTGGGCCCCCGGGCTTGATAGCGTGAACGATTGGCAGGCCTGGAGCCGACAACCGGTCGTGCTGCCGGACAGCGATGCCGCTCCCGACGTTTCGTTCCTGCCGGCCATGCAGCGTCGACGACTCAGCCGCCTGGCACGGATGGCATTCAGTGTCGGCTGGCCATTGGCCGAAGGTCGGCAGGATCTGCCATTGGTCTTTGTATCCCGTCACGGCGAAACGCCCCGCACCGTCGACATTCTCAGTGATCTGGCCGCCGATCAGCCGCTGTCGCCAACCCAGTTCAGCTTGTCCGTGCATAACGCCATTATTGGTTTGTGGTCGATCATGCGCGGTGAAACCAGCGAAATGACGGCCCTGGCTGCCGCTGGCGATGGCCTGGAACACGGCATGCTGGAAGCAGCCGCGCTGCTGGCTGAAGGCGCTCGCGCGGTATTGCTGGTGGTCACCGAAGAGCAGCCGCCCGAGGCTTACTCAACCTGGATCGACGACGTGCCGTTTCCTTATGCCGTCGGCCTGCTGATCACTCCCGGTACCGACTGGCAGTTGTCCCTGAACACGCCCCCGGATGCGTTGTCCAAACCCCGCTGGCCACACGCGCTGAATCTGTTGCCCACATTGCTCGGCCAGCAAACCACTTGCCAACATGCCTGGAAAAATCGTGTATGGACCTGGCAACGCAACCCGTGACCGAGAAAAACCGCGACGCCTATTACTGGCGCTTGCTGGCCACCGCCGCGAGCTTTGCCCTGTTCGGGTTGGGCGGGCTATGCCTGCGCCTGGTGATTTTCCCTGTGCTGAACGGCCTGCCGGGCGACGCCCGGACCCATCGACTGCGAGCCCGGCAAACGGTCAGCCGTTGCTTCTGGATTTTTGTGCGCTTCATGGCCCGCACCGGGGTGCTGACCTACACCATTGATGGCGCGGAAAAACTCGGTCGTCCCGGGCAAATGATCATCGCCAATCACCCGTCGCTGATCGACGTGGTGTTTCTGATCGGCCTGGTGCGTCATGCCAACTGCGTGGTCAAGCAAAGCCTCTGGGAAAACCCCTTCACCCGCGGACCGCTGCGCTGCACCGAATACATCAGCAACGACGGCAGCATGGACATGCTCGACGCCGCTGCCGACGCACTGAAAGACGGCCAGACCTTGATCATTTTCCCCGAAGGTACGCGTACCCAGCCCGGCCAGGCGCCGGCCTTTCATCGGGGCGGTGCGGCAATCGCCCTGCGTGGTGCGAAAATCCTCACCCCGGTCATTATCAAGGTCAGCCCGACCACATTGACCAAGGCCGAGCCCTGGTACCGCATCCCCAAGCGGCGCGTGCACTTCAGTTTCCGGGTCGGGGCCGATATAGACCCGCAGACCTTCGCCACGCAGGGGCCGGCTCCGCAAGCCTCGCGCAAGCTCAACGATTATCTACATTCTTACTTTATTAAGGAGCTCGCCGAAGATGAGCGATCTGCACCGTGATATCAAAATGCTTATCATCGACGCCCTGGGCCTCGAAGACATCAGCGCCGAAGACATCGGCAACGAACAGACGCTGTTCGGCGAAGGCCTGGGCCTGGACTCGGTCGACGCCCTGGAACTGGGCCTGGCCATCCAGAAAAAGTACGGCATCAAAATCGATGCCGATGCCAAAGACACCCGTAATCACTTCAGTAACGTGGCGAGCCTTGCGGCGTTCGTCACCGCAAAACAGGCAGCTTGAGACCGGACCATGCAAACTCGTGATGACATTTTCAACACCCTGCGCGATGCCCTGGTCGAGCTCTTCGAGCTGGACCCCGAGCGTGTGAGCCTGGAATCCAACCTGTATCAGGACCTGGAAATCGACAGCATCGACGCGGTCGACCTGATTGATCACATCAAACGCCAGACCGGCAAGAAAATCGCCGCCGAAGAATTCAAATCAGTGCGTACCGTCAGTGACGTGGTCGAGGCGGTCTACCGTCTGGTTCAACCGGCCGCATGAGTCGAATGATCGGCCTTGGCCTGCTGCTGGCAGGCCTTTTGTATCCCTTTGCGGTGTATTTCGGCATGGAGCATTTCGCCCCCTGGCAGTTCGGCCTGCTGCTCGGCGGACTGTGGCTGGCCCGGGCGCTGACCGGCAAACGACGGCCTGGCAGCCTGTGGATGGCGATGGTGGCCATCGTGTTCTGTCTATTGCTGGCACTGTTCGACAGCCCGGCGCTGTTGCGCTGGTATCCGGTGTTGATCAGCAGCTTCATGCTGGTGCTGTTCGGATCGAGCCTGGCATTCGGCCCACCGATAGTCGAACGCCTGGCCCGGGTGCGCGAACCGCAATTACCGGCCGAGGGCATTCGTTATACCCGTCAGGTGACCATCGCCTGGAGTGTGTTTTTTCTCTGCAACGGTTTGTGTGCCGCTGCCCTGACAGTCTGGGCGCCGCTGAGCTGGTGGACGCTGTACACCGGCCTGATTTCCTACGGATTGATAGGCCTGATGTTTGCCATCGAATGGCTCATACGACAAAGGGTACGAGGCCGCCCATGAATTGGATAAAACTTGAGCAACTGTTGCTCAAGGCTCAACCGGAGCGCGCCGTAACGACCCGTCCGGCACTGGATCACGCCCGACTGTGCGAACAGGCGCTGCGCCTGGCTGCCGGCCTGCAGGCCCGGGGCGTACGGCAGATGGCCGTGCACCTTGAGGATGCCGCTGAACTGGCGGGCGCGCTGCTTGGCGCGTGGCGTGCCGGGGTCAGCGTGCTGCTGCCGTCCGACCTGCAACCGCAGACCCGCCAACGCTGGTCGAATGACGTCGACCTGTGGCTGACTGATCAGCCCGACGACACGCACCTTGGCGACCTCCAACAGCCGCCACTCAGTGCCGCTACGCTGGACCTGGATAACTGCCAACTCAGCCTGTGCACGTCCGGCTCCAGCGGCGAACCCAAGCGCATCGTAAAAAACCTGCGCCAACTGGCCAATGAAGTCGAAGCCCTGGAGCAGTTATGGGGCGCTGATCTGGGCCCGGCGTGCATCATTGGCAGCGTCGCCACCCAGCATATCTACGGCCTGTTGTTTCGGGTGCTGTGGCCGCTGTGCGCCGGGCGCCCGTTCGTACGTCGGCAAGTGGCCTTTGCGGAAGACCTGCAACGCGCCAGCCGCGAGTACCCGGCCTTCGCCTGGGTGGCCAGCCCGGCGCTGCTCAAGCGCATGGGCGACAACCTTGACTGGCCTGCGTTGGGCGCCGTACGCCGGGTGTTTTCCTCTGGCGGCGCATTGCCAGTCGAGGCCGCACAAAGCCTGCATGAGCGTCTGGGGCAATGGCCAACGGAAATCTTCGGCAGTTCGGAAACCGGCGGCATCGCCTGGCGTCAGGGCGCTGAACTCTGGCGGCCCTTTGCCGATGTCAGGCTGACCCAGGACAGTGAGGGTGCGCTGCAGATCGCCTCGCCGTATTTGCCCAAGGGCCATGTCGAACACACTGCCGATTCAGCGCGCATCGCCGACGATGGTCGCTTCCAATTGCTCGGGCGACTGGACCGGATCGTCAAGCTGGAAGAAAAACGCATCTCGCTGCCGATGCTGGAACAGGCGCTGATGACCCATGAATGGGTTGTCGAAGCGCGGCTCGGTGTGGTTCAGGAAAACCGCGCCTCCCTGGGAGCGTTGCTGGTGCTGAGCGAGGCCGGTTTGCATGTGCTGCGCAATCAGGGTCGACGCAGCCTCACCGAGCCATTGCGCCAACACCTGAGCCAACACTGCGAAGCCCTGGCCCTGCCAAGACGCTGGCGCCTGCTGCGACAACTGCCGCTGAACACTCAGGGCAAACTGCCCCAGGCCGACGTCGACGCCCTGCTGCTGGCGCCGCGCCCCAAAGCGCCTGAGGTGCTGGAGCAAATTGAAAGCAATGGCGAGTGGAGCCTGCAACTGGCCGTGCCGCCGGACCTGGCCTATTTCAGCGGTCACTTCCCCACGGCGCCGGTGTTGCCGGGTGTGGTGCAGGTGGACTGGGCGCTGAGCCTGGGCCGGCAACTGATGAGCCTGCCGGAAAAATTCGCCGGCATGGAAGTCTTGAAATTCCAGCAACTGGTGCGCCCGGGCGATGAAATCCAGCTGCACCTGCGCTTCGACCCGGCGCGCGGCAAATTGTATTTCGCCTATCGCAACGAAACCGCCACCTGCTCAAGCGGACGGATATTGCTGGAGGCGGCGCATGCATAAGCTGGGTGAGTGCTGCGCACTCAATCGCGAGCAGGCTCGCTCCCACATGGGGTCCGCGGCGTTCACAAATCCAGTGTGGGAGCGAGCCTGCTCGCGAAGCAGACACCTCGGTCCTTCAGGTGTACGCCAACATGCATAACCCCTGCGCCATCGTCCCGGTGTACAACCACGAAGACGCAATCACCACGGTGGTCGACGCGCTGATCGCCAGCAACCTGCCATGCATTCTGGTGGACGATGCCAGCAGCCTGCGCTGCGCCCGGGTGCTCGATCGCCTGGCACAGCGCGAAATGGTTTACCTGATCCGCCTCGCCGAAAACCAGGGCAAGGGTGGCGCGGTCATGACCGGCTTGCGCGAAGCTTCGCGCCTGGGTTTCAGCCATGCCTTGCAGGTGGATGCCGATGGCCAGCATGATTTGCAGGACATCAAGCGCTTCATCGAACAGTCTCGCCGCCACCCACGGGCGGTGATCTGCGGCTATCCGCAATATGATGCCAGCGTGCCGAAAGGCCGTTTGTATGCACGCTACCTGACTCATGTCATGGTCTGGATCAACACCCTGTCGTTGCAGATTCGCGACTCCATGTGCGGCTTTCGCATGTATCCATTGCCGCCGGTCCTGGCGTTGATCGAGTCAGCGAAAATCGGCAAGCGCATGGACTTCGACTCGGACATCCTGGTGCGCCTGGCCTGGCGCAATCAGCCGATGTTATGGCTGCAAACCAAAGTCCATTACCCGCTGGACGGTGTTTCGCATTTTCGTATGTTCCACGACAACGTGCTGATTTCCAGCATGCACACGCGGCTGTTCTTCGGCATGTTGCTGCGCGCGCCAATGATCCTCTGGCGACGGTGGCGGGCATGAGCGCAGACAACCAGCACTGGGCCGACCGCGAAGAGCGCGGCAGTTTCTGGCTGATGAAACTCACCGCGTTCGGCGCCAAAGTGTTGGGCCGTCGAGTACTGAGCCCCGTGCTGTACGGCATCGTCTTGTACTTTTTCCTGTTCGGTCGCAGCGCCCGCCACAGTGCCTGGCAATACCAGCAACGCCTGGCCGACTGGAGCGGTCGCAGCGAATTGCGCCCAAGCCATTGGCGGGTATTCGGCCAGTTCATGGCTTTCGCCGATTCCATGCTCGACAAACTCGACGTGTGGAACGGCAAGCTGAGCATCGAACAAATCGAAATCATCGACCCGGCGCTGTTGCGCGACCAATTGCGCGGGACACGCGGGCAGATGCTGGTGGGCGCGCACCTGGGCAATCTGGAAGTCTGTCGTGCGCTTGCCGAGATCGGCGAGAAGGTGACGATGAACGTGCTGGTGCACACCAAGCACGCCGAACAGTTCAACCGCTTGCTGGGCGAAGCCGGCGCGACCAACCTTCGGCTGATTCAGGTCAGCGAACTCGACCCCGGGGTCATGCTGCAACTGAGCGAACGCCTGGAGCGCGGCGAGTGGCTGGCGATTGCCGGTGATCGCGTGCCGCTGCATGGCGGGCGCAGCGTAACCGTGGACTTCCTCGGTCATCCGGCCAGATTCCCCCAGGGTCCGTGGCTGCTGGCCGGCCTGCTCAAATGTCCGATCAACCTGCTGCTGTGCCTGAAAAAGCCCGACGGCGACTATCGACTGACCATTGAACCCTTCGCTGACGCAATCACCTGGAAGCGCAGCGATCGCGAACAGGTCATTCATCAGTGGGCGTCCCGCTACGCTGAGCGCCTGAGTCACTATTGCCTCGAAGCGCCCCAACAATGGTTCAACTTTTACCCTTTCTGGAAGACCGATGACGACGCCAACGCTTGAGCCGGTAACCTTCGGCGAACGCCCTTTGCGCATTGAAGACGTGCTGGCCCTGGCCAACCGCAAGGTGCCGACGCAGTTGCAAAGCGATCCCGCCTACCGCGAGCGCATCGCCAAGGGCGCGCGTTTTCTGGACTCTCTGCTGGACAAGGAAGGCGTGATCTACGGTGTGACCACCGGTTATGGCGATTCCTGCGTGGTTGCGGTGCCGCTGCATCACGTCGAGGCGCTGCCCCGTCACCTGTACACTTTTCACGGTTGTGGCTTGGGCAAACTGCTCGACGCCCAGGCCACCCGCGCGGTACTGGCGGCGCGTTTGCAGTCGTTGTGCCACGGTGTTTCCGGGGTGCGCGTGGAGCTGCTGGAGCGCCTGCAGGCGTTCCTTGAACACGACATCCTGCCGCTGATTCCGGAGGAAGGTTCAGTGGGCGCCAGTGGTGACCTGACGCCGCTGTCGTACGTTGCCGCCACGTTGTCCGGCGAACGCGAGGTGATGTTCCGCGGTGAACGCCGGCAAGCCGCCGATGTGCACCGCGAACTCGGCTGGCAGCCACTGGTGTTGCGTCCCAAAGAAGCCCTGGCCTTGATGAACGGCACCGCCGTGATGACCGGTCTGGCTTGCCTGGCATTCGCCCGCGCCGATTATCTACTGCAACTGGCCACCCGCATCACAGCGCTGAACGTGGTCGCCCTGCAAGGCAACCCGGAGCATTTCGACGAGCGCCTGTTCGCCGCCAAGCCACATCCGGGGCAGATGCAGGTCGCCGCGTGGCTGCGCAAGGACCTGGCCATCGACGCCCCGACCGCGCCGCTGCATCGCCTGCAGGACCGCTATTCCCTGCGCTGCGCACCCCATGTGCTGGGCGTGCTGGCCGACAGTCTGAACTGGCTGCGCTCGTTCATCGAGATTGAACTCAACAGCGCCAACGACAACCCGATTATCGACGCCGAAGCCGAACGCGTGCTGCACGGCGGGCACTTCTACGGCGGGCACATCGCGTTCGCCATGGACAGCCTGAAAAACCTCGTGGCCAATGTCGCCGACCTGCTGGATCGGCAACTCGCGCTGCTGGTGGATGAGCGCTATAACCATGGCTTGCCGAGCAATCTGTCCGGCGCCACGGCTGACCGCGCCATGCTCAATCATGGCTTCAAGGCGGTGCAGATCGGCACCAGTGCCTGGACCGCCGAAGCGCTGAAGAACACCATGCCGGCCAGCGTCTTCTCGCGCTCCACCGAATGCCACAACCAGGACAAAGTCAGCATGGGCACCATCGCCGCCCGGGATGCGATCCGCGTGCTGGAACTCACCGAGCAGGTGGCGGCCGCCACGTTGCTGGCAGCCAATCAGGGCGTCTGGCTGCGTGGCCAGGCTGAAGATGCACGACCACTGCCACCCGCTTTGGCCGCCATGCACGAAGAACTGGCCAAGGACTTCGCACCGGTCATCGAAGACCGAGCACTGGAAAGCGAGTTGCGCCTGTGCCTGCAACGCATCGCCGAACAACACTGGAGGCTGCATGCGTAGCAAGGGATTCCTGCACACCGACACGGAAATCGTCGTACCGTTCTTTGATGTCGACAGCATGCACGTGGTCTGGCACGGCCATTACGTCAAATACCTGGAAGTGGCCCGCTGCGCGCTACTGGACAAAATCGGCCACAACTACACCGCGATGAACGAGTCAGGCTATGCCTGGCCGGTGATCGACCTGCAATTGCGCTACGTGCGCGGCGCGGTGTTCGGTCAGAAACTCAACGTGCGCGCCAACCTGGTGGAGTGGGAGAACCGCTTGAAGATCAACTACCTGATCAGCGATCTGCAAACCGGTGAACGCCTGACCCGGGCCATGTCGGTGCAAGTCGCCGTCGACCTCGCCAGCCGCGAGATGCAACTGGCCTCGCCTGACGTGTTCACCGATGCCGTAGAGAGAGCTCTGCGATGATTTTCTGCCCCTCCCGCTCCCCTGTAGGAGCGAGCTTGCTCGCGATGGTCGTTAACGATGACACCGGGCACCTGACACCCCGCGGCTTTCTCAGGTTTTTCGCGAGCAAGCTCGCTCCTACTGTGTTCTGCGTACTACTGGGTATTCCTGGACTGGCCCATGCCTTCGACCTGCAACAACTCAGCGATCAACTGGCCCGGCCCGAGGTGATCCACGGCAACTTCATCCAGGAAAAACACCTGCGTGCCCTGCCCCAGCCGCTGACCAGCAAGGGCACGTTCGTCCTGGCGAAGAACCACGGCCTGTTGTGGCTGCTCAAATCGCCACTGCAACAGGACTATCGCATCACCGCCAAAGGCATTGCCCGGCGTGACGGCAGTGTCTGGCAGATGCTGCCGGGCAAAAGCGCCGGTGCCGAGCAGAACCGTTTGTTCCTCGCCGTGCTGCAAGGCGACAGCAGTGGTCTGCAACGGGATTTCGAGCTGTCTCTGAGCGGCGACGCGCAGAACTGGAAGCTCACGTTGGTGCCGCGCTCGATGCTGCTCAAGCAGGTGTTCAACCAGATCAACATTACCGGCGCAGAACTGGTGCACAGCATCGAACTGCTCGAAACCCAGGGCGACAGTACGTTATTGCGCATGCAGGACAGCACCAGCGCCCAACCGTTGAGCGACGCGGAGCAGCATGACTTTGCCGAGTGAACGGTGGTTGCCACGGCTGTTTCTGATCCTGCTGCTGGCAGTACTGGCGCTCGCCGGCTGGCAATGGCGTGACGGCGCGCCACTGTCGGCGAACCTGATGGAACTGGTGCCTGGCACGGCGCCCGATGCCCTGGAACTGCGCGCCGAACAACGCATGCAAGAGCCGCTGAATCGCGAAATGCTGGTGCTGGTCGGCCACACCGATCGCCAGCAGGCCGTCGCCATGGCGCAAACCCTGGGCGAACAATGGCAGGCCAGTGGATTGTTCGAAAAGGTCCAGTGGACCCTGCAAGCCGACCTGCCGGCGCTGCGCACGCAATTGCTGCAAGGTCGCCTGGCGATGCTCCAGGCGGCGGACCGACAACTGCTGATCGAGCACCCCGACACCTTTATCCAGCAACGCGTGCAGGCCTTGTTCGACCCGTTCAACGGTTACAGCCTGGTGCCGAGCCAGGACGACTGGCTGGGCCTGACCGGGCGTATCCAGAACAGCCAGCCGCAACACGGTGCGGTGCAACTGGACATCGGCAGCGGCGCCCTGGTCGCCGATGCCGATGGCAAGAGCTGGGTGCTGCTGCGCGCGCGCACCACCGGCAACGCCTTCGACATGAACCTGCCACTGCAAGTGGCCGACTTGCTCAAGCACAGCCGCGAAGAAGCCGCCCGGCACGACGTGCAACTGCTCGCCGCCAGCGGCTTGCTGTACGCCGCTAACGGGCAACAGCAGGCCACCCGGGAAATGACCTGGGTCGGTGGTGGTGCCACCGTCGGGATTTTGTTGCTGCTGCTGTTGGCCTTCCGGCGCTGGCGTGTCTTGCTGGCCTTTGTGCCGGTGCTGGTCGGGATGCTCTTCGGAGCGGTGGCCTGCGTGGCGTTGTTCGGCCATATGCACGTGATGACGTTGGTGCTCGGTTCGAGCCTGATCGGTGTCGCGGTCGACTACCCGCTGCACTACCTGTCCAAGAGCTGGAGCCTCAAGCCCTGGCACAGCTGGCCCGCCCTGCGCCTGACCTTGCCCGGGTTGACCCTGAGCCTGATCACCAGTGGCATCGGTTACCTGGCCCTGGCCTGGACACCCTTCCCGGCACTGACCCAGATTGCCGCGTTCTCTGCCGCCGGTTTGCTCGGCGCCTATTTATCCGCCGTGTGCCTGCTGCCGGCCTTGCTCAAGGGTGTTGAACTGCGCCCGGCGCAATGGCCATTACAGGTGTCCGAGTTTTTGCTGGGCTGTCGTGAAGCGCTGCTCAAACAGGTGAAAACACCGGTCTTGCTGGCACTGCTGATCGCCTTTTGCGTGGGTGGTCTGTTGCAGCTGGACAGCAAAAACGACATCCGCCAGTGGATCAGCGCGCCACAACAATTGACCGACGAAGCTCGCACCATTGCCCGGATCACCGGCTATCAACCCACCAGCCAGTTCTTCCTGATACGCGCCGCCAATCAGCAGCAACTGCTCGAACGCCAGACCGCGCTGAGAGAGCGACTTGATCAATTGATTGGCCTGGAAAAGCTCCAGGGCTATCTGTCGCTCAATCAACTGGTCAGCCCTCCGAGCGAACAGCAGCAGGTCCGCGCAGCGCTGAGCAAACTGCCTTCGTTCTGGCAGCCGTTGCTCGACATCGGCGTACCGGCCGAGGCGCTACAAGCCGAGCTGACGAAGCTACAGGCATTGCCGACCGTAGACATCGATGCAGCGCTCAGCGGCCCGCTGGCAGAACCCTACCGGCCCCTGTGGCTGGGGCCGACCGATGACGGCGTGGCGGCGATGGTCAGCCTGCAGGGCATCAACAACCCGGCACTTTTGCGGCTTCAGGGTGAGGATTTACCCGGCGTGACACTGGTGGATCGACTGGGCGAATTGAACAACGTCTTCGCGGCCACCCAAATCAGTGCCGCGGAACTGAAACTCGCCTCCTGCGTGCTGATTGTGCTGGTGCTGATCCTGCCGTTCGGCCTCGGCGGCGCGTTGCGCATCGTGTCCCTGCCGCTGCTGGCGGCCTTGTGCAGCCTGGCCAGCCTCGGCTGGCTCGGGCAGCCGTTGACCCTGTTCAGTCTGTTTGGCCTGCTGCTGGTGACGGCGATCAGCGTCGATTACGCGATCCTGATGCGCGAACAGGTCGGCGGTGCGGCCGTGAGCCTGCTGGGCACCCTGCTGGCGGCCTTGACCACCTGGCTGTCGTTCGGCCTGCTGGCGGTGTCGAGTACCCCGGCGGTGAGCAACTTCGGACTGTCGGTGAGCCTGGGCCTGGCCTTCAGCTTCCTGCTCGCACCTTGGGCCGGTCGACAGCCGCATGGGGCTACGGCCGTGGAGCGTGCAACATGATGGTCGTGCTGTTCTGGGCGATGGCGCTGGTCTTGTTCGCCGTGGCGACCCGCGTCGGCCGGCATTTCGGCCTGATTCCCATCGTCAGCCAGTTGCTGCTGGCGACCCTCGGCTTGCCGCTGTTGATGTATTTCTGGATCGAGCCCCAATGGCAATTGAGCGGTGCGCTGCTGGTGTCGCCAGGCTGGCTGAAAAACCTCTACAGCCTGAGCTTTGCCCTGTTGCTGGGTTACATCCTCAGTGATGTGATCGACCTGCAACTGGATCGCCAGAGCCTGAAAATCGCCCTGCCCAGCTTTTGCATTCCGTTCGCCTGTGGCCTGGCCACGGCCGTCTGGTTGTTGCCGTCGCAACCGTGGATCAGCTCGCTGGCCGTCGGCTTGTTGTTCGCCATCACCGCGATTCCAGTGCTGTACCTGTACCTGCGACACATCGATTACCCACCCGCCGCCACCCGGCGTCTGGTGCAAACCGCGATCCTCATCGACCTCGCCTGCTGGACCCTGTTCGGCATCGCCCAGGGCAGCCTGCACCTGAGCAGCCTGTTGCTGCCCCTGGCTGGTGCCTGCCTGCCGGTACTGCTGCGGTTGCTCGGCTTGCGCCAGACGTGGCTTTACAGCCTGAGCTTTTTCGCCCTGCTGGTCGTCGCCGAACACTTCAAGCTCAATGCGCTGATTTTTGGCATCGGTTATGTGCTGATCATGGCCGCGCTGAAAGCCCCACTGGTCCTGCCGCTGCCAGCCGTTTGGATGAGCCGCTTGCAGACGTATATCGCCATCCCGCTGATCCTCACGTTCGGCATCGTGCAGATCAATGTACACAGCGCGATCGACAGCCTCGGCTGGGTGCAACTGCTGGCCCTGCTGCTGTTGCCGATGCTGAGCAAACTGCTGGGCAACTGGCTCGGCCTCGGCTGGGCCGGGGCCTCGTTCACTGGCGCCAGCCGCTGGCGGGAAAGCGTGCTGCTGAACATCCGTGGTTTGAGCGAGATCGTTTTTCTCAACCTGCTGCTGCAACAGCAACTCATCAGCCCGCCGCTGTACTTTGCCCTGATGCTGATGGGCCTGATCGCTACACTGCTGCCAGCCCTGACCGGCATGCACCGAATCCCCCTGAAAACCACTGTCCCGGCAAGGAGCCCTCATGCCAACCGTTGAAATGGAACGCCGCCAGGTCGTGGTCATCGGTGCTGGTCCCTCCGGTGCCATCGCCGCTGCGTTGCTCAAGCGCCAGGGACACGATGTGCTGGTGATCGAGCGTCAGCATTTCCCACGTTTTTCCATCGGTGAAAGCCTGTTGGCGCACTGCCTGGACTTCGTCGAAGAAGCGGGCATGCTCGACGCCGTCAACGCGGCCGGCTTCCAGCTGAAAACCGGTGCCGCGTTTGCCTGGGGCGATCGCTACAGCGCCTTTGATTTCAGCGAAACGTTCAGTCATGGCAAATCAACGACCTTTCAGGTCCAGCGCGCCGATTTCGATAAGCTGCTGGCCGATCAGGCCGCGTTGCAGGGCGTGGAGATCCGCTACGGCGAAAGCATCGTCAGCGTTGACATTGAGCCCGGAAAACCGCAACTCGGCGTGCGCCGCGAAGACGGCAGCGAGTACCGCATCGAGGCCGGTTTTCTACTCGATGCCAGTGGTTACGGCCGCGTGCTGCCGCGCTTGCTCGACCTTGAGGCGCCGTCGAACTTCCCGGTGCGCCAGGCCGTGTTCACTCACGTCGAGGACCGCATCGACCACCCTGCCTTCGACCGCAGCAAGATCCTCGTGACCACTCATCCGACCCTGCGCGACGTGTGGTTCTGGACCATCCCGTTCAGTAACGGGCGCTGCTCGGTCGGCGTGGTCGCCGCCGAGGACCGTTTCGCCGGCCGCAGCGACAATCTGGACCAATGCCTGCGCGGCTTTATCGCCGAGACGCCAAGCCTGGCCAGCGTGTTGCAAAATGCGCAGTGGGACACCGAAGCCCGAACCATCGGCGGTTACTCGGCCAACGTCAAAACCCTGCACGGTCCAGGCTTCGCGCTGCTGGGCAATGCCGCAGAATTCCTCGACCCGGTGTTCTCCTCCGGCGTGACCATCGCCATGCGTTCGGCGAGCATGGCCGCCGGGGTGTTGCACCGCCAACTGCAAGGCGAAGCCGTCGACTGGCAAACCGAGTTCGCTGAACCGCTCAAGCGCGGCGTCGACACGTTCCGTTGCTACGTCGAAGGCTGGTACGCCGGGACCTTTCAGGATGTGATCTTCCATGAGAGCAGTTCGCCGGAGATTCGCGGGATGATCAGCTCCATCCTTGCCGGCTACGCCTGGGACCCACGCAACCCGTTCGTCAGCGAAGCCAGGCGCCGGTTGAAGGTGATATCCGAATTCTGTGCAAGGGATGCGTCATGAACTACTTGAGCGACAACTACGTCGAAGAAACCCGTTTCGGGTTGTGGTTCCTGCGCAGCCGGATCTGGCAACACTATGTTCTGCGGTTGGCGATCGACGATTTGTGCAACCTGTTCAGCGAAGCGATGCCTGTCAGCCCGGTTCTGCTGGATGCCGGTTGTGGCCAGGGCAAATCATTCGCGCTGCTGCGCCAGGCCTTTGCGCCCGGTCGCCTGATTGGCGTCGATGCTGATCCCCACAGCCTGGAGCAGAGCCGCGCAGAAGCGGCCCGCCAAGGCATGGACGTGGAGTTGATCGGCGGCGATTGCGCCAGCCTCAACCTGCCGGACGCCAGTATCGACCTGCTGTTCTGTCACCAGACCTTCCATCATCTGGTGGAACAGGAACAGGCCCTGACCGAGTTCTACCGCGTACTCAAACCCGGCGGTTATCTGCTGTTCGCCGAATCCACCGAGGCCTACATTGATACCTGGGTGATCCGCTGGTTGTTCCGCCACCCCATGCACGTGCAGAAAAGCGCGGCGCAGTATCTGCAAATGATTCGCCAGCAGGGTTTCGAATTTACCGCGAAAAACGTGTCTTATCCGTACCTGTGGTGGAGTCGCGCCAAGGATTTCGGCCTGCTCGAACACTTGGGTGTGTGCAAGCCAAAACCTTTTGGCCAACGGGAAGAAACCCTGGTCAATGTGGTGGCGCGCAAACCTTTTGAAGGAACTGTGTGATGTTCATTGCCAACCGCTCGAAGCACCATCCCTGTGGGAGCGGGCTTGCTCGCGAAAGCGGAGGGTCAGTCAACATTGATGCCGAATGTATCGCCGCCATCGCGAGCAAGCTCGCTCCTACAGGGGTAGCGGGCATGCTGAAATATCTGTTACTCGCCGCAACCCTGCTGCTGAGCGCCTGCGCCGGTCGGGCGCCGTTGCCCGAGAAAAATCCGGATCTGCCGTTGCCGCTGCAACTGCACATCCAGCTCTTACAGCCCGACGACCGCCAGGACTGGGTGCTGGTGATCCAGCGTGAAGAATCGGGTATTCGCTGGTCGATGATGGACCTGCTGGGCATCCCCCAGGCCCGCCAGAAGTTGATCGACAAAACCTGGGAGTCCGATGGTTTCTTGCCACCCAATCCGCGAGCCCGCGAGCTGTTCGCGGCGCTGCTGTTTGCGCTGACGCCGGAAGATGAACTGGCGGCCAACTATCCCGACGCCTGGCAGCACGGTACACAACGGTCCCTGCCCGAGCGCTGGGACATTCGCTACGCACAACCGCAGAATTTCGAATTGAAGTTTCCGAAAGGCCCGACTTATCAAGTCACCCCCCTGAGCGGTGAAACGCCATGACGGCTTACCTCAATGCCCTCGGATTGGTCTGCGCATTGGGCCGCGACAAGCAGGAAGTGGCCCGCAAGCTGTTTGCCGGCGACTGCGGCGGCATGCGTGAACAGACCGGGTGGGTGCCACAACGCACGCTGCCGGTCGGCGCGGTCCAGGGCAAACTGGCAACCCTTCCAGCCGACATGTCGCGCCATCACAGTCGCAACAATCAGTTGTTGCTGGAAGCCACGCTGCAAATCCGCGCGGACATCGACAGCGCGATCCAGACCTTCGGCCGCGACCGCATCGGTGTCGTGCTGGGCACCAGCACCTCGGGTATCGACGAGGCCAGCCAGGGCCTGGCGCATTACCTGCGCGAAAAGCAGTTCCCTGCCGAGTACGACTACCAGCAACAGGAACTCGGTGCGCCGGCAAATTTCCTCGCCGACTGGCTGCAATTGAGCGGGCCGGCCTATGTCATCTCCACGGCTTGCACCTCCAGTGCCCGAGCCCTGATGAGCGCCCAGCGCCTGTTGGACCTGGGCATTTGCGACGCGGTGCTGTGTGGCGGTGTCGATACCCTGTGCAAGCTGACCCTCAATGGTTTTACGGCGCTGGAAGCGGTTTCGGAGCAGCGTTGCAATCCGTTTTCGGTGAACCGTAACGGCATCAATATTGGCGAAGCGGCGGTACTGTTCCTGATGACCAAAAGTGCAGGTGATAGCCAACCGATTGCCTTGCTCGGCAGCGGCGCCAGCTCCGATGCGCATCACATTTCCGCCCCGGAGCCGGCGGGTCGTGGCGCCCTGCAAGCCATGCGCAAAGCCTTGGGCCGCGCCAACCTGCAACCGGAGCAGATCGCTTATCTGAACCTCCACGGCACCGCTACCCAACACAACGACGCCATGGAAAGCCAGGCCGTGGCGACGCTGTTCCCGGCCGGTGTGCACTGTTCCTCGAGCAAACCGATGACCGGCCACACCCTTGGCGCAGCCGGTGCACTGGAAGCGGCGTTCTGCTGGTTGAGCCTGAGCACTGACAATCGCGAGCATGCCTTGCCACCGCATGTCTGGGACGGGCAGCCCGACCCCGAACTGCCGCCGCTGCAATGGGTGACCCCGGCGACTCGCCTGACGTCCATTGCACCCCGCTACCTGATGAGCAACTCCTTCGCCTTCGGGGGCAATAACGTCAGCCTGATTATCGGAGACGCCCCATGATTGACTGGCCGCTCGCCGAATTGCTGCCCCACGCTGGCGACATGATCCTCATCGATCAGATCCTGGCGTTCGATGAAGAGCAGATTCACACCCGCCTGACCGTCAAGCCCGATGGCCTGTTCAATCTCCCCGACGGCAGCCTGCCAGCCTGGGTCGGCATCGAACTGATGGCCCAGAGTGTGGCCGCCTTCGCCGGTTGCCATGCGCGTCAGCGCGGTGATGACGTGGCGTTGGGCTTCCTGCTCGGCAGCCGTAAATTCGAATGCAACGTTGAAAGCTTCCCGGCCGGCTGCGAGTTGACCATCCACGGCATTCGCTCTCTGGAAGACGACAACGGCATGGGTGTGTTTGAGTGCCACATCAACGCCCACGGCATTCACGCCACCGCCCGTCTGAACGTGTATCGCCCACCCCAGGCCGCTCAATATCTCCATGAACCCGAAGGAGTCCAGTCATGACTGAATCCGTACTGGTCACCGGTTCCAGCCGTGGCATCGGCCGCGCCATCGCCCTGCGTCTGGCCCAGGCCGGGCACGACATCGTGCTGCATTGCCGCAGCGGCCTGGCCGACGCCGAAGCCGTCAAGACCGAAGTCGAGGCCTTGGGCCGTCGTGCGCGCATCCTGCAGTTCGACGTGGCCGACCGCGCCCGCTGCAAAGAAATTCTCGAAGCCGACGTGGAAACCCACGGCGCCTATTACGGCGTGGTGCTCAATGCCGGCCTGACCCGCGACGGTGCTTTTCCGGCCTTGAGCGAAGAAGACTGGGATGTGGTGATGCGCACCAACCTCGACGGTTTCTATAACGTGCTGCACCCGGTGATGATGCCGATGATTCGTCGTCGCGCCGCCGGGCGGATTGTTTGCATCACCTCGGTATCCGGCCTGATCGGCAACCGTGGCCAGGTCAACTACAGCGCCTCCAAGGCTGGATTGATCGGCGCAGCCAAGGCATTGGCGATCGAGCTGGGCAAGCGCAAAATCACCGTTAACTGTGTCGCACCCGGCCTGATCGACACAGCCATGCTCGACGAAAACGTGCCGGTGGAAGAACTGATGAAAATGATCCCCGCACAACGCATGGGCACCCCTGAAGAGGTGGCCGGTGCGGTGAATTTCCTGATGTCGGCGGAAGCCTCGTACATCACCCGGCAGGTTCTGGCCGTCAACGGAGGCCTGTGCTGATGAAGCGCGTCGTCGTCACCGGCATGGCCGGCATCACCTCGCTCGGCAGCGATTGGGAAACCATCGCCGGCAACTTCGCGGCCAACCGCAGCGGCATCCGCCGGATGGACGAGTGGGATCGCTTTACCGAACTCAACACGCGCCTGGCTGGCCCCATTGATGACTTCAAGGTGCCCAGCCACTGGACCCGCAAGCAACTGCGCAGCATGGGCCGGGTTTCGCGGCTTGCAGTGGGTGCCGCGGAAATGGCACTGGCCGACGCCGGCCTGTTGGGCGACGAGTCGATCAAGGACGGGCGCATGGGCGTCGCCTGCGGTTCCTCCACCGGCAGCACCGATGAGATCAAGGCATTCGGCAACATGCTGCTCAACTCAGTGGCCGAAGGCCTGAACGCCAACTCCTACGTGCGCATGATGCCGCACACCACGGCAGCCAATATCAGCATCTTCTTCGGCCTCACCGGTCGCCTGATCCCGACCTCCAGCGCCTGCACCAGCGGCAGCCAGGGCATTGGCTATGCCTACGAGGCGATCAAGTTCGGCCGCCTGCCGCTGATGCTCGCCGGCGGCGCCGAAGAACTGTGCCCGACCGAAGCCATGGTCTTCGACGCGCTCTACGCCACCAGCCTGAAGAACGACACCCCGCAACGCAGCCCGCGCCCTTACGACACCGCACGCGACGGCCTGGTGATCGGCGAAGGCGGCGGCATGCTGGTGCTCGAAGAACTGGAACACGCCCTGGCCCGCGGCGCGCACATCCATGCCGAGATCGTCGGATTCGGCAGCAACGCCGACGGCCAGCACACCACCCGCCCCGAACAAATCACCATGCGCCGGGCCATGGAACTGGCCCTGGAAGACGCCGGGCTGGAACCGTCTGACATCGGCTACGTCAACGGCCACGGCACCGCCACCGAACAGGGCGACATCGCCGAAACCCTGGCCACCAGCAGCCTGTTCGGCGAACACATGCCAATCAGCTCGCAGAAAAGCTTCCTCGGCCACACCCTCGGCGCCTGCGGTGCGCTGGAATCGTGGTTCAGCATCGAAATGATGAACCGCGACCTCTACGCCCACACCTTCAACCTCGACGAAGTCGACCCGCATTGCGGCAAGCTGGATTACCTGCGCGGCGAGTTTCGACAGATGAGCAATCGGTACGTGATGAACAACAACTTTGCGTTTGGCGGGGTGAATACTTCGCTGATTTTCAAGCGCTGGCCGTAACAAGGCGATTTGAAGAGCAATGAATAACCTGTGGCGAGGGAGCTTGCTCCCGTTGGACTGCGCAGCAGTCCCCTTTTGGGGCCGCTGCGCGACCCAGCGGGAGCAAACTCCCTCGCCACTAACAATGCTCCGCAATGAAATGACATAAACGGAAACTGGAGTACGTAAATTCAGAAACGTCCCACAACCAGCGTTTGAGCTTCCAAGTAGGGTCAGTGCCCCCAGACATCCAGTCAGGGCATCCCAGGGAGGAACGAACCATGACAAAAAAGGCCGTTATCGTTTTTAGTGGCGGGCAAGACTCAACGACCTGCTTGATCCATGCGTTACCGATATACGACGAAATCCACTGCATTACGTTTGACTATGGCCAGCGTCATCGAGCGGAAATTGAAGTGGCACAGCAACTCTCCAAAAAGCTTGGCGTGACAGCCCATAAGGTACTGGACGCTTCGTTGCTGAATGACTTGGCTATCAGCAGCCTGACTCGCGACAACATTCCAGTGCCTAGCGCAAACAGCGCCGATGGCGGTGTACCAAACACCTTCGTGCCAGGCAGGAATATTCTGTTTTTAACCTTAGCCTCAATTTATGCCTATCAGGTGGGCGCTGAGGCCGTCATTACGGGGGTTTGTGAAACGGACTTCTCCGGTTATCCGGATTGCCGGAATGACTTTGTCACGTCCCTGAACAACGCAGTTGAATTGGGCATGGATTACAAATTGCGCATAGAAACTCCACTCATGTACCTGAGCAAAGCAGAAACCTGGGCGCTGGCTGACCACCACAAACAACTCGATCTGATTCGCGATAACACGCTGACTTGCTACAACGGCGTTAAGGGAAACGGGTGCGGGGACTGCGACGCCTGCAGCCTTCGTGCAAAAGGGCTCTGTACTTACTTTGAAAGTAAAACAGAAGTCCTGAGCAGCCTAAAACATAAATTGAATTTTAACTAGATTCCCCACCGCCCAGAGAAGGGTCATTATAAATGACCCTTCTCATGATACCTGCCCTTCAGTCACAAACCGCTTGAACAATGATCTTGCGCCATAAGCAGGCAAAACATTAAAGAAAGCAAAAAACATTTTTATAGCGACCTGAACAGAAATAATTGAAAGCACCTCAGCATTCGTCATCACTCCATAAAATGCGATATAGCAAAAGATAAAGCTATCTATTATCACCGCGAAAAAAGTGCTGAAAAACACCCGCAAAAACAAAAACCGAGAGTTTGTCAGCTCTTTAATTTTAGACAAAAGATATGAGTTTACGTATTCAGAAAATAGAAATGAAACAGAGGATGCTACCAATACCGACGAAACCTGAGCCACAACCGCACCATAAGGAACATCTAACTTCCACCCAGGCAATCCAGGGAGGTACGCCACAGCACTCAACAAAATTATAATTAAGGCATTACTTACAAATGCAAACAATATAGCTTTTCTTGCAAGTCGAAGCCCATAAAACTCATTTAACATATCGACTATCAAAAACGTCAACGGAAATAAAAACACCCCTGGAGTGACAACCAGATCAAACACTTCCAAATAAACAAGCTTTGTGGCACCAATATTTGAAAATATGTATAAAGCAAGCAGAAGAAGGTTCAAAACAACATAAACCATCCACGAACGTTCGTGGCGATCATGTAGCTCATAGGTCGTCAGCGCAACTCCACCAGAATAAAACTTTCTATATATATCCCTTACTTCTGACTTACTTAAATTATCTATAATTTCACTTCTCAACACTTCGTCCAGCTTGACCTTTATGAGCTTCCCCGTCGCTACAACCATAATCATTGCGAGATTTTTATTCCTCTCAAAACCTAACAACTTATATTTACTATTATCACAACCACTATCCATTAAATCTTTCCTCAACTATTTCCCCAACCACTCGAATAACATCCGACTCAACACAGCATCCACTTGTTACAAGCAACCTATTAGCCACCTTGTCATACACCAACTGCTCTCCACCGCAAATCGAAAGACCTTTCTTTACGATCAATAAATCTCCCGAGTCATTTACACCGGCAATTTCGTTTTCCAGAAGAACACCTATTAAGTTGCAGGCGGTTCCAAAATAGTATGTCAACGGAAAAATCGTGCAGAGCTCGCCAATTCTTTTATCTAAGCTCCTAATCAAATCGCTTTCCTTGATCACAGGAACGGCGGCCGGATTCATATTCCCTTCCGGAGAAACATCGCTTTCGATTACTTCTCTTTCTTCAAAATCAACAGTTTCTATCTCTTTATATGACACACCAAAAAAATCAGAAATTTTGCGAATCGTCGACTGTTGAACGTTTACAACCCTCCCTTCGAGAATGTTGTATATCGTAGTTCTGGTCAAACCACTGGAATTACACAGCGACAACTGTGTCTCCCCACGGCTTTTTATCAAGTATTTGATATTGTTTTTCAGATTTTCCGTCTTTTCTTTTTTATACATAAAACTTACCACTCACATTTCCGATTACATCAGGTAGCCACTACGACTTGACCGCTACCGAGGTTTCTTATGGGACCAGCATCCTACATAGCGAAGCACGGTACAAAAACAAATATAAAAAATATGCATGACAACCGTTAAAAAGTATTTCCGGCGGAGTATTTCCCACACCCTGATCGGAAGTCACCCACATTAGATCCACAACAATTTCCTGCAGACTTAACCTACAGAAAAATCTTACAAAAAGAAAAAACAACCACACTAAAAAAACAATGTAAGACGACTCCTACATATTACAAATTTTGAATCATTTAATTACACCAATGTTCATTTTTTTGATTAATAAATCCGAATTTTCTGGTAATACATCCATCTGCACACCCACCCGAGTCCAACTATTAAAAACTGCTATTTAGCAGCATTGGTTTAATACTTTCTTAAATTATGCAGGGAGCACCATAATGAAAAAAACCACCCCCAATCCTTCACAATCGCCAGACCTTCCACCCGCTGACTTCGTCGAACTGTCCAAACTCTCCGAGATCACCGAACGTCTCGTCAGTGCTCGACTGCGCAACCCGGACCGCCCCGACCCTGTTAGCCACGTGTTCACCATCGTCCCAGGTATAGACACCGAGTCTTTGCTCTGTCACGCCTGCGAAACCCTCGCCTCGCTGAATGTCATGACCACCGATCTTGCCTGCGAGCTGGAAGGTTCGCGCCGCAATGTAGCGCTGGCCATTCAGCAACTCGCGGTGCTGGGCGAGTTATTGGTAAACCGAGCTTTAGACAACCTGGACCCACCTTAGGGATCGCCTGAAGTTCGCCAAACCGCGAGCACAGCGTGTTCGCGTTCTTACCACTGGAGGTTTTTTGTCATGGATCGATATATGCCAATCACCGGCATCGACTGCACCATTGCATCACTGGTGATCGACACCGAAGCACCGCTGGACGTCTTGCACGAAACAGCGGCCTACCGCATTCGCACCGCGACTCAACTGCTGGAAAGCCTTGCGTTTGACGAAGGCATTTACAGCGAACTGGCGCGGGTGCTGGTCACTTCATTGCGTGATGGTTGTGATTTGATGGATGTCATCGGGCGACGATTGCAGAAGCAAATGTCGGCGTAGTTCGTACAACAAACACGACAAAGGGCGCTTTGCGGCGCCCCTCACAAACAGGTCAGCTTGTCATCGCCTTGCACCTGTCTGACTCTGCGATGGTTGGTTGCCCAGGACCCTCGGAGTCTCACAGCCCCTTTCGGGGACGATCAGTTACCAGTGATTTACTAGCGTGGATCAAGGTTATCCAGCACCCGATTCACCGCCAGTTCCCCCAACATGATCGACTGCTGAATCCCCAACAATGTATTGCTCTGCGCCCCGTTCAAACTTCTCGCGAAATCACTCGCCATGACATTGGCTGATGCCAGCGACACGCAGGCGTATTCCAGCAGGGTGTGGTTATCGATATCGGGGGCGATCAAGAAGATATTGCTGGGTTGGCGTTGAGTGTCCGGCGGATTTTTTGCTTTTTTGGTCATGATCCAGTGCCCAGAAAAGTGGAGCCGACACCGAGTCGCTACGAATCAGAAGGGTGGCAGCTGTACGCAGGTTAGCAGACCGGGTTACATGAACCGGCGCACCCGAAGGCGCCCTGCGCACAGCGGCCGTCAAGAACAGATATGGACATACCTGCCTTTCAGGAGCGCTAATACGCTTCACATAACTACGGGCTGCTAAACCCGATCACTGACCATCAGTGACACGAATCAAGTTAGCGATAGCCCTCAAAGCGCACAAGCCGGCGGATTCTGGAGTAGTTGTAGGCCCTGACGCAAGGCGCTGTAGCTGCCCGGCGTAAGCTTCGGAAACGTCCCACAAACACCGCTGAAACGATGATGGACCTGTAGGAGCCGGCTTGCCGGCGATAACGGACTAACAGGCGACATTGATGTCGACAGATCCGCCGCCATCGCCAGCAAGCCGGCTCCTACAGGTTTACTGGCTCAACCTTCCTTGTCAGCAACTCCACAAACGCCCGTGCCATCGCCGACTTCTGATCCTTGCGCTGCACCAGCCACACCGCCGACACCGCCGCCGGGTCGAGCAACGGTCGATAGACCACGCCATCAATGCGCATCCGCTGATATGAGGCCGGCATCACCGACACGCCGAGCCCCGCTGCAACCAGGCCGATGATGGTCATCGCCTCGCCAGCCTCTTGAGCAAAATGCGGAGTGAATCCGGCGTCCCGGGCCAGGCTGAGTAGCTGCGCATACAGGCCGCTGCCGTAGCTGCGGGGGAAAAACACAAAGGGCTCAAGTGCCAGGGCTGACAGAAACAAGCCCTCCTCGCTGCCCTCTACCAACGGGTGTTTGGAACTGAGCACTGCGACCAGCGGCTCGCGCATCAACTCGACCACGCTGAGGCAGTCCGGCAGGCCAAGCGGGCGCATGATGCCGACTTCAATCGACTCGTCCACCAGCGCATCGGCCACCTGGGTGCTGCTCATTTCCCGCAGGTTCAGATGCACCGCCGGGAAGCGCTGACGGAAAGAGAAAATCGCCTGGGGAATGGTCGAGTTGAAGGGGGCTGACGAGGTGAAGCCGATTTTCAGTTCGCCCAACTCACCCAGCTGCGCCCGCCGCGCGACATCCGCCGCTTTATCGACCTGCGCCAGCACCAGCCGCGCCTCTTCCAGGAACAGCCGACCGGCCTCGCTCAGCTCGACCCGACGATTGGTACGTTCGAACAGCCGGGCGCCGACTTCCTGTTCCAGCGCCTGAATTTGCTGGCTCAACGGTGGCTGAGAGATACCCAGCACCTGTGCGGCGCGGCCGAAGTGCAGTTCTTCGGCGACAGCGATGAAGTAGCGCAGATGACGCAATTCCATGAAAACCCCATTAGGTCGTAAAAGCTATCAAACAGGTCGAACAATATATTGGATTGAATCATTAGCCAGCTATATGCTTTTTTCACTGCCTGACCGGCTGCGTCCTCCGAGGTCCAACGTGAAAACTGCTGTCGCCCCACTCGCCCATGAAGTTCCTCCCGCAGCACCGGACGCTATTGCCGCTGAGCTAGCGGAGATCTACATCGAAAAAGGCACACCAGCGTTCATGCGCACGGTGCTGGCGTTGTTCTGCGGCGGCTTTGCGACTTTCGCCCTGCTCTACTGCGTGCAGCCGATGATGCCGCTGCTGTCCCACGAGTATTCCATCAACGCGGCACAAAGCAGCCTGATCCTGTCTATCGCCACCGGTATGCTTGCCATCGGCCTGCTGATCACGGGCCCGATTTCCGACCGTATCGGGCGTAAACCGGTGATGGTCGCTGCACTGTTCGCCGCTGCGCTGTGCACCATGGCCAGTGCGATGATGCCGAGCTGGCACGGTGTGCTGTTGATGCGTGCCCTGATTGGATTGTCGTTGAGCGGTCTGGCGGCGGTTGCGATGACTTACTTGAGCGAAGAGATCCACCCACAGCACATCGGCCTCGCCATGGGTTTGTACATCGGTGGCAACGCGATTGGCGGGATGAGCGGACGCTTGATCACCGGGGTATTGATCGACTTCGTCAGCTGGCACACGGCGATGCTGGTGATCGGTGGCCTGGCGCTGATTGCCGCGGCGGTGTTCTGGAAAATCCTCCCGGAATCGCGCAACTTCCGCGCCCGCTCGCTGCACCCGCGCAGCCTGCTCGACGGTTTCACCATGCACTTTCGCGACGCCGGTCTGCCGCTGTTGTTTCTTGAAGCCTTCGTGTTGATGGGCGCGTTCGTCACGCTGTTCAACTACATCGGCTATCGCCTGCTGGCTGCGCCGTACCACATGGAACAGGCCTTCGTCGGGTTGCTCTCGGTGGTGTACCTGTCGGGCATCTACAGCTCGGCGAAAATCGGCTCGATGGCCGATAAACTTGGCCGCCGCAAAGTGCTCTGGAGCACCATTGCGCTGATGATCGGTGGTCTCGCCCTGACGATGTTTACGCCATTGCCGCTGGTGATTATCGGCATGTTGATCTTTACCTTCGGCTTCTTTGGCGCCCATTCAGTGGCCAGCAGCTGGATCGGCCGCCGCGCCACCAAGGCCAAGGGGCAGGCGTCGTCGCTGTACCTGTTCAGCTATTACGCCGGTGGGAGCATCGCCGGAACGGCAGGCGGCGTGTTCTGGCACCTGGGTGGTTGGAACGGGATCGGGTTGTTCATTGTTACGCTGCTGGTGATTGCGCTGCTGACCGCATTGAAACTGGCGAAGTTGCCACCGCTGGGCAACCACCCTCTGTAGGAGCGAGCTTGCTCGCGAAAAGCGTCGGCACAACGCGTTTAATCAGGAAGTACGCGTTATCGTTGACGTCCATCGCGAGCAAGCTCGCTCCTACAGAGGATCGCCCACATACAAAAACACCCGGCATTGGCCGGGTGCTTTTTTATTGGGCGCTGATCACTCGTGATATTGCGCCGACAGTTCATGCACGGCACGCAGGAATGCACCGGCGTGTTCCGGGTCGACTTCCGGTGTAATGCCATGGCCGAGGTTGAACACATGGCCGCTGCCCTTGCCGTAGCTGGCCAGAATACGCCCTACTTCTGTGCGGATGGCTTCCGGCTTGGCGTAGAGCACGGTCGGGTCCATGTTGCCTTGCAGCGCGACCTTGTCGCCGACACGGGCGCGGGCGCTACCGATGTCGCAGGTCCAGTCCAGGCCCAGTGCATCAGCACCGGCGTCAGCGATGCTTTCCAGCCACAGGCCGCCGTTCTTGGTGAACAGGATCACCGGCACCTTGCGGCCTTCGTGCTCGCGGATCAGGCCGCTGACGATTTTCTTCATGTAGGCCAGGGAGAATTCCTGATAGGCCGCCGCCGAGAGGCTGCCGCCCCAGCTATCGAAAATCTGTACCGCCTGCGCACCGGCCATGATCTGGCCGTTGAGGTAGCTGGTGACCGTCTGCGCGAGCTTGTCCAGCAGCAAGTGCAAGGCTTGCGGGTTGTCGTAAAGCATGGTTTTGGTCTTGCGGTAGTCTTTCGACGAGCCGCCTTCGACCATGTAGGTGGCCAGAGTCCATGGGCTGCCGGCAAAGCCGATCAGCGGCACACGGCCATTCAGTTCGCGACGGATGGTGCTGACCGCGTCCATCACGTAGCCCAGGTCTTTCTGTGGATCAGGAATCGGCAGGGCTTCGATGTCAGCCAGGGTGCTGACGACTTTCTTGAAGCGCGGACCTTCGCCGGTCTCGAAGTACAGGCCTTGGCCCATGGCATCGGGGATGGTCAGGATGTCGGAGAAGAGGATCGCCGCGTCCAGTTGTGGATAGCGGTCGAGCGGCTGCATCGTGACTTCGCAAGCGAACGCCGGGTTCATGCACAGGCTCATGAAATCGCCGGCCTTGGCACGGCTGGCGCGGTATTCAGGCAGGTAGCGACCGGCCTGACGCATCATCCACACGGGGGTGACGTCTACGGGTTGCTTGAGCAGGGCGCGCAGGAAACGGTCGTTCTTCAGGGCAGTCATGTCGGCATCCGGAAAAAAAGTGGGGGCATTTTCTCAGAGCCGGGCGCAAAAGGCACGGTTGCAGGTCAGCCTTTTGTCTATCGGGTCAATTTGTCGCAATGAAATACGGAGTTTAGCAACTCCGCGAAACAACTGTGGGAGCGAGCCTGCTCGCGAAGGGGCCGGTACATCCAACATTGATGTTGGCTGACAGACCGCTTTCGCGAGCAGGCTCGCTCCCACATTTGATCCCATTTCAAATCGAAATCGGGTTTTATACGCCTAGGTAATCCAGGATCCCTTCGGCCGCATTACGGCCTTCGAAGATCGCCGTCACCACCAGATCGGAACCGCGCACCATGTCGCCACCGGCGAAGATTTTCGGGTTGCTGGTCTGGTGCTTGTACTGGCCTTGCTCCGGTGCCACGACGCGGCCCTGGCTGTCGGTCTGGATCTCGAACTGCTCGAACCACGGCGCCGGGCTCGGACGGAAACCGAAGGCGATGACCACGGCGTCGGCCGGGATGATCTCTTCGGAGCCCGGGATCGGCTCGGGACTGCGACGGCCACGGGCGTCCGGCTCGCCGAGACGGGTCTCGACCACCTTCACGCCTTCGACCTTGTCTTCGCCAACGATGGCAATCGGCTGGCGGTTGTAGAGGAATTTCACGCCTTCTTCCTTGGCGTTCTTCACCTCTTTGCGCGAGCCCGGCATGTTCGCTTCGTCACGACGATAAGCGCAGGTCACCGACTTGGCGCCCTGGCGGATCGACGTACGGTTGCAGTCCATCGCCGTGTCGCCGCCGCCCAGTACCACGACCTTCTTGCCTTTCATGTCGACGAAATCTTCCGGCGACTTTTCAAAGCCCAGGTTGCGGTTGACGTTGGCAATCAGGAAGTCCAGGGCGTCATATACGCCCGGCAGGTCTTCACCGGCAAAACCGCCCTTCATGTAGGTGTAGGTGCCCATGCCCATGAATACCGCATCGTATTCTTCGAGCAGTTGCTCCATGGTCACGTCCTTGCCCACCTCGGTGTTGAGGCGGAACTCGATACCCATGCCGGTGAAGACTTCGCGACGATTGCTCAGCACGGTCTTTTCCAGCTTGAACTCGGGGATGCCGAAGGTCAGCAGGCCACCGATTTCCGGGTTCTTGTCGAACACCACCGGGGTCACGCCGCCGCGCACCAACACGTCGGCACAACCCAGGCCCGCCGGGCCGGCACCGATGATCGCGACACGCTTGCCGGTCGGCTTGACCTTGGACATGTCCGGGCGCCAGCCCATGGCGAACGCGGTGTCGGTGATGTACTTCTCCACCGAACCGATGGTCACCGCGCCGAAACCGTCGTTGAGGGTACAGGCGCCCTCGCACAGACGGTCCTGCGGGCACACCCGGCCGCAGACTTCCGGCAGGGTGTTGGTCTGGTGCGACAGCTCGGCGGCCTGGAGGATGTTGCCCTCGGCCACCAGCTTCAGCCAATTGGGAATGAAGTTGTGCACCGGGCACTTCCATTCGCAATACGGGTTACCGCAACCCAGGCAGCGGTGGGCCTGGTCGGCCGACTGCTGGGGTTTGAAGGGTTCGTAGATTTCCACGAACTCTTTCTTGCGTTGACGCAACAGTTTCTTCTTCGGATCCTTGCGCCCGACCTCGATGAACTGGAAGTCATTATTCAGACGTTCAGCCATTTTAAAACCTCATCAAACTCTTCAGGCGCATATCACTGCGGGTTGGCACGGGTGCTGGAAAGCAACGACTTCAGGTTGGCAGCCTTGGGCTTGACCAGCCAGAAACGGCGCACGTAATCATCGAGGTTCTCGGCGAGTTCACGACCCCACTCGCTGTCGGTTTCCTCGACGTACTCGTTCAGCACGCGTTGCAGGTGGCTACGGTAGGCTTCCATCGCCTCGCCGCTGATCCGCTGGATTTCCACCAGTTCGTGGTTGACCCGGTCAACGAAGGTGTTGTCCTGGTCGAGCACGTAGGCGAAACCGCCGGTCATGCCAGAGCCGAAGTTGTAACCGGTCTTGCCCAGAACGCAGACGAAACCACCGGTCATGTACTCGCAGCAGTGATCGCCAGTGCCTTCCACCACAGTGTGGGCACCGGAGTTACGCACGGCGAAACGCTCGCCCGCGGTGCCGGCGGCGAACAGCTTGCCGCCGGTAGCGCCGTACAGGCAGGTGTTGCCGATGATGGCACTGTCCTGGGTGCGGTAGACGCTGCCCTTCGGCGGAACGATCACCAGCTTGCCGCCGGTCATGCCCTTGCCGACGTAGTCGTTGGCGTCGCCTTCCAAGTACATGTTCAGGCCGCCAGCGTTCCACACGCCAAAGCTCTGCCCGGCCGTGCCTTTGAAGCGGAACGTCACCGGCGCGTTGGCCATGCCCTGGTTGCCGTGCTTGCGTGCGATTTCGCCAGAGATCCGTGCACCGATGGAACGGTCGCAGTTGCAGATTTCCAAGTCGAACTCGGCACCGCTCAGGTCATTGATCGCCGAGGTGGCCATGGTGACCATTTTCTCGGCCAGCAGGCCCTTGTCGAACGGCGGGTTGCGGTCTACGCCACAGAACTGCGGTTTGTCCGCTGGCACGTGGTCACTGCCCAGCAAAGGAGTCAGGTCCAGGTGATGCTGCTTGGTGGTCTGGCCTTCGAGGACTTCCAGCAGATCGGTACGGCCGATCAACTCTTCGAGGGAGCGCACGCCCAGCTTGGCCAACCACTCACGGGTTTCTTCGGCGACGTAGGTGAAGAAGTTCACCACCATGTCGACGGTACCGATGTAGTGATCCTTGCGCAGTTTTTCGTTCTGAGTCGCAACGCCAGTGGCGCAGTTGTTCAGGTGGCAGATGCGCAGGTATTTGCAGCCCAGGGCGATCATCGGTGCGGTGCCGAAGCCGAAGCTTTCAGCGCCGAGGATGGCCGCCTTGATCACGTCGAGGCCGGTTTTCAGGCCACCGTCGGTTTGTACCCGGACTTTGCCGCGTAGATCGTTGCCACGCAGGGTCTGGTGGGTTTCGGCCAGGCCGAGTTCCCACGGAGCGCCCGCGTATTTGATCGAGGTCAGCGGCGATGCACCGGTGCCGCCGTCGTAGCCGGAGATGGTGATCAAGTCCGCGTAGGCCTTGGCCACACCGGCAGCGATGGTGCCGACGCCCGCCTCGGCTACCAGTTTCACCGAGACCAGTGCCTGCGGGTTGACCTGTTTCAGGTCGAAAATCAGCTGCGACAAGTCTTCGATCGAATAGATGTCGTGGTGCGGTGGAGGCGAGATCAGGGTCACGCCCGGCACTGCATAACGCAGCTTGGCGATCAGACCGTTGACCTTGCCGCCTGGCAGTTGACCGCCTTCGCCGGGCTTGGCGCCCTGGGCGACCTTGATCTGCAGCACTTCGGCGTTAACCAGGTATTCCGGGGTTACACCGAAACGGCCGGTGGCCACCTGCTTGATTTTCGAGCTCTTGATGGTGCCGTAGCGCGCCGGGTCTTCGCCACCTTCGCCGGAGTTGGAACGCGCACCGAGGCGGTTCATGGCTTCGGCCAGGGCTTCGTGAGCTTCCGGCGACAGAGCGCCCAGCGAGATACCGGCGGAGTCGAAGCGCTTGAGCACCGACTCCAGCGGTTCGATTTCGCTCATATCCAATGGAGTGTCGAGGGTTTTGACTTTCAGCAGGTCGCGGATCATCGACACTGGACGGTTGTCCACCAGCGACGTGTATTCCTTGAATTTGCTGTAGTCGCCCTGCTGCACGGCGGCCTGCAGGGTGTTGACCACGTCCGGGTTGTACGCGTGATATTCGCCACCGTGGACGAACTTCAGCAAGCCGCCTTGCTGGATCGGCTTGCGCGGACTCCAGGCTTCGGTGGCCAGGGCTTTCTGTTCGGCTTCGATGTCGACGAAACGCGCACCCTTGATGCGGCTTGGCACACCACGGAAGCTCAGGTTGCAGACTTCCTCGGACAGGCCGATGGCTTCGAACAACTGCGCACCACGGTACGAAGTAATGGTCGAGATACCCATCTTCGACAGGATCTTGAGCAGGCCCTTGGTGATGCCTTTGCGGTAGTTCTTGAACACCTCGTAGAGGTCGCCCAAGACTTCGCCGGTACGGATCAGGTCGCCCAGCACTTCATAGGCCAGGAACGGATAAACGGCAGAGGCGCCGAAACCGATCAACACGGCGAAGTGATGCGGATCACGGGCGGTCGCGGTTTCCACCAGGATGTTGGAGTCGCAACGCAGGCCTTTCTCGGTCAGGCGATGGTGCACCGCGCCGGTAGCCAGGGAAGCGTGGATCGGCAGCTTGCCCGGAGCAATGTGACGGTCACTCAGCACAACCTGGGTACGACCCGAGCGCACGGCTTCTTCAGCCTGATCGGCAACGTTGCGGATTGCCGCTTCGAGGCCGACGCTTTCGTCGTAGTTGAGGTCGATGATCGCGCGCTCGAAGCCCGGACGTTCGAGGTTCATCAGCGAGCGCCACTTGGCCGGAGAAATGACCGGCGAGCTGAGGATCACGCGCGAAGCGTGTTCCGGCGACTCCTGGAAGATGTTGCGCTCGGCACCGAGGCAAATTTCCAGCGACATGACGATAGCTTCGCGCAGCGGGTCGATCGGCGGGTTGGTCACCTGCGCGAACTGCTGGCGGAAATAGTCGTACGGCGTGCGCACGCGCTGGGACAGCACGGCCATCGGCGTGTCGTCGCCCATCGAGCCGACGGCTTCGTAGCCTTGCTCGCCGAGCGGACGCAGCACCTGATCGCGCTCTTCGAACGTGACCTGGTACATCTTCATGTATTGCTTGAGCTGATCGACGTCGTAGAACGCCGAACCGTGGTCGTTGTCTTCCATGGTCGCCTGGATGCGCAGGGCATTCTTGCGCAGCCATTGCTTGTACGGATGACGGGACTTCAGGCGGTTGTCGATAGCGTCGGTGTCGAGGATCTGACCGGTTTCGGTGTCCACGGCAAAGATCTGGCCAGGTCCAACGCGGCCCTTGGCGATCACGTCTTCAGGCTGGTAGTTCCAGACACCGATTTCCGAGGCCAGGGTGATGAAGCCGTTCTTGGTGGTGACCCAACGCGCCGGACGCAGACCGTTACGGTCGAGCAGGCACACCGCGTAGCGGCCGTCGGTCATTACCACGCCGGCCGGGCCGTCCCACGGTTCCATGTGCATCGAGTTGTATTCGTAGAACGCACGCAGATCCGGGTCCATGGTTTCGACGTTCTGCCACGCTGGCGGAATGATCATCCGCACGCCACGGAACAGGTCGATGCCACCGGTAACCATCAGCTCCAGCATGTTGTCCATGCTCGAGGAGTCGGAACCCACGCGGTTGACCAGCGGGCCGAGCTCTTCCAGGTCCATCAGATCGTTGGTGAACTTGGTGCGACGGGCCACGGCCCAGTTGCGGTTGCCGGTGATGGTGTTGATCTCGCCGTTGTGCGCCAGGAAGCGGAACGGTTGAGCCAGCGGCCATTTCGGCAGGGTGTTGGTGGAGAAGCGCTGGTGGAACACGCAAATCGAAGTTTGCAGGCGCTCATCGCTCAGGTCTGGATAGAAGGCGGTCAAGTCCGCCGGCATCATCAGGCCTTTGTAAATGATGGTCTTGTGGGAAAAGCTGCACACGTAGTGGTCGGTGTCGGCGGCGTTGGCCACGGACGAGCGACGACGGGAAGTGAACAGTTTGACGGCCATGTCCTGATCGCTCAGGCCTTCACCGCCGATGAACACCTGCTCGATCTGCGGCAGGCGCTCAAGGGCCAGGCGGCCGAGGACGCTGGTGTCGATCGGCACTTTGCGCCAGCCGACGAGCTGCAGGCCGGCGGCCAGGATCTCGCGGTTCATGTTCTCGCGAGCGGCTTCGGCTTTGACCGGGTCCTGGTTGAAGAAGACCATGCCCACGGCATATTGCTTGGGCAGTTCGACGCCGAACGTTTCCTGGGCGATGGCTCGCAGGAACACGTCCGGCTTTTGAATCAGCAGACCGCAACCGTCACCGGTCTTGCCGTCGGCATTAATCCCACCGCGGTGGGTCATGCAGGTCAGGGCCTCGATGGCCGTTTGCAAAAGGGTATGACTGGGCTCGCCCTGCATATGGGCTATCAGGCCGAAACCGCAGTTATCCTTGAATTCATCTGGTTGGTACAGACCTGCTTTCATAGACACTTTCTCACCAGGCTGCCTCTGATCGAGGCAAATTTCTTTTCAATTCAACCACTTGCCATCCGCGCCGAACGTACGCCAGCTTTGCGGGAGCAAAAGGGAGGTCATTGTACACACCGACACTTGGCCTCACAAATTTGACGACGAAATGTCGCAAATCTATGTCGCATTTGTGAAAGGTTTAAAGCGATCTGCTGTGCTAGTCAAAACTTTTTTAATTTTGACCGCAACGACTCAAAGACTACTGTGACGCAGACACCACAAGGCACGCAGCCCGGAAGGCGGCGCGCACTTGTAGAAATTTTGAGGTGCTTGGAGAGGCGGCCTGGGTAAGGCCGCCGAATCTTCAGCGAGTTGTTGCCAGTTCCTGTTGGACGCTGGCGACAGTGCGAGGCCAAGGTTTACCAGCCTGAACCTTCGCTGGCAAGGCCTTGATGGCGGAAACGGCTGCATCACGATTGGCGAAGTTGCCGTAAGTGATCACATAGAGCGGCTTGCCGTTGAGGACTTTCTTGAAGTAACGGTACTCGCCGCCCTGCTCCTTGACGAAGTTTTGCGCGGTCGCTTCGGAGCTGGTGCCGAGGATCTGCACCACGTAGTTTCCCGGCGCCTGACCGGCGTACCAGGTACCACCGGTCGCCTTGGCCACCGGGGCTGGTTTCTCGGCAGGCTTGGCTGGCGCAGCAACGGCCGGCTTGGCTGGCGCTGGAGCAGGCTTGGCCACTGGAGCAGGTGCTGGCTTGGCGATGGCGACCTGAGTCGGCGCTGGCGTCGGCTTGGCCGCTGGCGTCGGCGCAGGGCCGGCAGGAACGCCTACAGGTGGCGCAGTGGTGGTGACGGTCGGCGGCGTAGCGCTGGAGCCTTCGACCGGCACACCATCATCGCCTTCGGTGATGCCGCCTGCAGCTTCAGCCAACGGGCCACGCATGACCGGTTGCGAGTTACCGACCAACGGCAATGGCATCGGCTGCGTATTGCCGGCGAATTCGACGGCCGGAGCACCGCCATTGGCGGTTGGTTGACCCTGGCCAAGTGGCAGTTGCGCCTGTTCGTTGGCCGGTGCACCCGCGGTCGGTGCCTTACTGCGACCCGGCATCAACCAGGCGGCAGCTACCGCGACCACGACCACGGCGGAAATCGCCAATACGTGTTTCTTCGGCATATTGAACCCCATTTTTGGACGCTTGACCGCTGAGCGGCTGGCGATCATGGCTTCGATCATTGCATCGCGGGCGACCTGATTGATGCTGCCAGGCCAACCTTCGGAGCTTTCGTGAATATCAGAGATCTGATTCGCGGTGAAAAGTTCGATGCCGCGGCCAGCGCCCTCGAGCCGCTGCTCCAGATATTCGCGGGTTTCGTCCTCGGTGTAGGGCTGCAACTCGATGACATGGAAACGCTCTTCCTCGAGATGCAAAGCCTCAAGTTGGGCAATCAGCGAGGTTTCACCAAACAGGAATACATGCGGGCGACCTTCAGGCGCGCCGGCAGCCAGTATCATCAGCGCCTCGAGCCCGGACTCGTCGAGTTGCTCGGCGTCATCGACCAGCAAATAGACTTCCTGCCCGGTCAGAGCAAGCTGCACCACCTGGGCCAGAATAGCGTCGGCGTCAGCATGGGCGACATTCAGCGCCTGAGCCACCTGACGCAGCACCCCGGCCGCATCGCCAGCGCCTCGGGCAGACACCACCACGCTTTGTACCGACTGCTTGTTGGTACTGGCGACCAGGGCCTGACGCAACAGGGTCTTGCCACTGCCCTCGGGACCGGTGACTACCAGCAGCAACTGGCTGTAACGGGCCAGATGATGCAGTTGTCCCAGCACGGGTTTGCGCTGGGCCGGGAAAAATTTGAAGCCAGGCACCCTTGGAGCAAAAGGGTCATGACTCAACTGGTAATGGCCGAGGAAAGCCTCGTCGGCATGCAAACTAGTCATCGCGTTCTTATTAACCTTTAAGCTGGGCCAGGGCGCGGTAGTCTGCCCCCAGCGTGGCCTGTAGAACCTCTTTCGGATAATCGTCGGTCACCACCGCTTCACCCATGTGGCGCAGCAGCACCAGGCGCAAACGACCGTCGATCACTTTTTTATCAATGGACATATGTTCAAGGAAATCGGCTTCGGTCATCTCTTCTGGCGGAATGACCGGCAGCCCCGCACGCTGGAACAGACGAATGCCGCGATCACGCTCCTGCTCGCTGATCCAGCCCAGTCGCGCAGACATTTCCAGCGCCATTACTGTACCGGCAGCTACAGCCTCACCATGAAGCCACACACCATAGCCCATGTGGGTTTCGATGGCGTGGCCAAAAGTGTGGCCCAGGTTCAACGTGGCACGAACACCCGTCTCTTTCTCATCGGCACCGACCACCGCCGCCTTGGCCGCACAGGAACGCTCGATGGCGTAAGTCAGTGCTTGCTGGTCCAGATTGCGCAGGCGGTCGACATTGTCTTCGAGCCAGGTCAGGAACGGCTCATCACAGATCAGCCCGTACTTGATGACTTCGGCCAACCCGGCGGACAGTTCGCGCGCCGGCAAGGTATTGAGGCTGGCGGTATCGATCAGCACCACGTTCGGCTGATAGAAGGCGCCGACCATGTTTTTTCCCAGCGGATGGTTGATCCCGGTCTTGCCGCCTACCGAGGAGTCGACCTGCGACAGCAGCGTGGTCGGAACCTGGATGAAATCGACGCCGCGCTGGTAGCAGGCCGCGGCAAAGCCGGCCATATCACCGATCACACCGCCACCGAGGGCGATCACCGTGGTGCGGCGGTCATGCCGTGCAGTCAGCAGGCCGTCGAAAATCAGTTGCAGGGTTTCCCAGGTCTTGAAGGCTTCGCCATCGGGCAGCACCACGGAAATCACCGAGAACTGCGCCAGGCTGCGGGTCAGACGCTCCAGATAGAGCGGCGCAACAGTCTCGTTGGAGATGATCGCTACTTGCCGTCCGCGAATGTGCGGGGCCAGCAACTCAGGCTGATCCAACAAACCTTCGCCAATATGAATCGGGTAGCTGCGCTCGCCTAGATCGACCTTGAGTGTCTGCATGTGTCCCCACAGTGAATATGAATCAGGCGTCCCGCCTTGAGTTAACGAATATCCACGGCATCTGCTGGTGCGACGCCGTTCGGTAGCCATCCGCCACAACCTTGAGCGGTCATGGCGGGACGCCGAGGATAGCGCATTTCGCGCGGCGCTTTAACGGGGTGGCAACTGCTGCAGGCGCTCTAGAATGTCGAGTACGACCATTCGTGGCGGCCGCTCATCGGTTTCGACCACCAGGTCGGCAATTTCCCGATAAAGCGGATCGCGGATCGCCAACAGATCCCGAAGGGTCTTGGCCGGATCGGCAGTACGCAACAGCGGGCGATTACGGTCGCGGGCCGTGCGGCCGACCTGCTGCTCGACCGACGCATGCAGATAAACCACTCGCCCACCGGCATGCAGTGCCCGACGATTGGCTTCGCGCATGACCGCGCCACCACCTGTCGCCAGCACCACACCGTCGTAATCGCACAGCTCCGCAATCATTGCCTGCTCGCGATCACGAAAGCCCGGCTCGCCTTCTTTATCGAAGATCCAAGGGATATTGGCGCCCGTGCGCAATTCAATTTCCTTATCGGAATCTTTGAATGGCAGGCGCAGCTCTTTGGCCAGCAACCGGCCGATGGTGCTTTTACCAGCGCCCATCGGTCCAACAAGAATCAAATTTCGCACAGAATCAATGACTCACAGCAATCGCCTGATTGTTCATGATACGCGGAGTGAGGAATACCAACAGCTCGGATTTTTTCTCCGAAACCACATCACGCCGGAAAAGGCGGCCAAGATACGGCACATCGCCAAGAAATGGCACCTTATCTACAACCTTGCTCTGAGTATTTGAGAAAACCCCGCCGATGACGATGGTCTCGCCATCGTTGACCAGGACCTTGGCGTTGACTTCGTTTTTCTTGATGGGCGGTACATCCTGGACCTTGTTCAGGTAGTCCGGTTCGTCCTTGGTCACCTTGACCTCCATGATGATCCGGTTGTCGGGGGTGATCTGCGGCGTCACCTCCAGCGACAGCGAAGCCTCCTTGAACGACACCGAAGTTGCGCCACTGGAACTGGCTTCCTGGTAAGGAATCTCAGTGCCCTTGAGGATTTTGGCGGTTTCCTTGTCGGACGTGACCACCTTGGGTTGCGAGACGATTTCCCCGTTGCCGGTTTTCTCCATGGCTGACAGCTCCAGGTCCAGCAAGACGTTATCGGTGATGAACGCGATGCCGATTCCCGAGGTGTTATTGACCGCACCCAAGTCGACGAACGGTGAATTGGTGCTGGTACTGCCGGGCGTTCCGATGGTCGACGAAGCATTGAGCCCGTTATTGACCCCGGAAGTGTTCCAGTTCCCCTTTCGTACTGAACCGCCCCAGCGCACCCCGAGGCTTTTGTCATAGTCGACGTTGGCTTCGACAATACGCGCCTCGATCATGACCTGACGCACAGGGATATCCAGCTGCGTGACGATCCTGCGCAGCTCATCAAGCCGGTCCTGTGTCTGGTAGGCGATGATGTTGTTGGTGCGCTCATCGACGGTGATCGACCCCCGCTCGTCGGGTTTCGCCTCGGCACCGGTCACAGACTGGAAGAGCTTGGCGATGTCCGCCGCCTTGGCATAATTCACCTGCAACAGTTCCCTGCGCAATGGCGCCAGATCGGCAATCTGCTTTTGTGATTCCAGCTCCTGACGCTCACGGGCAGCAATTTCATCGGCCGGCGCAACAAGCAGGACATTACCGACCTTGCGCTTATCCAGCCCCTTGGTTTTGAGCACCAGATCCAGCGCCTGGTCCCACGGCACGTTCTGCAAGCGCAAAGTGATGCCGCCCTGCACCGTGTCGCTGGCGACCAGGTTGAGGTTGGTGAAATCGGCGATCAGTTGCAGCACCGAACGCACATCGATGTCCTGGAAATTCAGCGAAAGCTTCTCGCCGCTGTAGGCCTGCTGCCCGACATTGCGCTTTTGCAGGTTGTCGACCGTCGCCGGGCGAACGCTGACCGTGAGCTTGCTGTCAGTCTGATAGGTCGAATAATCGAACGTGCCGCCGGGCTCGATGCTGATGGTGGCTCGATCGCCGCTCGCACTGGCATTGACGAACTGCACTGGCGTGGCGAAATCCTTCACATCCAGACGCACACGCAACGGCTCGGGCAATCGGGTTTTGGCAAAGCCGACAAGAATCTTGCCTTCGCGCTCCTGGATGTCGGGCGCAATCGACGGATCCGACAAGTCGATCACCACATTGCCCTCACCTTGCGTGCCTCGCTGAAAGTCCACACCCCGTATGGCCTTGCCTGGCGTCGCAGCGGCTCGTGCCGGAACCGGCATTGCCGTGGCCGCCGGCCTGGAGGTCGCCGACTTGACACCCTGCCCGACAACCACCAGCAAATTATTGCCTTCAATTCGCGAGTCGTACGGGGCCGGCTGGCTCAGATTGATGATCAACCGCGTACGGTCCCCGGCTTCTACCACCGTCGCACTGCGGGCATTTCCACTGCCGAGATCGCGAGTCTTGCTGGCCAGCTGACTGGCGACACCCGGTAGATCCAGCGCAATCCGGGCCGGCGACTCCGTCGTGTAGCCATGGGGCACCGGGGGCGGCTCATCGAACGACAACTTCAACTCGACACGGTCTCCCGGCAGCGCAGCGACATCCAGCGCCTTGAGGTTGGCCGCTTGTACCATCGGCGACATCAACGCTATCCATAGCGAAAGGCCGACGGCGGAGAAAATCCTGTTCATTATTCGAGTTCCACTATGAGTGCTCTTTCAAAGGGATGGTCCGGGGACGCTCCAGCCACGCACCCTGACCATCAGGGATAATTTCAACCACATCGACCTGCAAGCCACTGATCGCAACGATCCGCCCGTCGTTACGCCCAAGGAAATCACCGACTTTCAGCCGGTGCACCCCACCCGCCCCGCGCAGCAGGGCATAGGAGCCCGTTGCATTGGAAAGGGTGCCGACCATTTCAAACTGCTCGATGTTGAAACCTTCGAGGTATTGCCTGACCCGATCGGGGTCGGGCTTGACGTCATGTGATCCCTTCCGTCGTGCCGCCGGATCAGTGCTGATCTGCGGCGAAAACGGGCTGCGCAGATTCGCCGCGTCATAGGTGAACGCCGGGTAAGACCGAAATACCGGCGCTGGTTCAACCCTGCCCGGCCCGCGCAGGCGCATTTCGCTCATGTACGCGTCCAGATCATCGTAGTCATCGCTTGCGCCACAACCGGACAGAACAGACAGCAGCGCCATCGCCGAAAAACAACGTGCCAGGCTCATTGATGCTGCCCCTTGTCGCTGTAGCGGTAGGTCTTGGCGAGGATACTCAAGCGCAGTTTCGGAGCACCCTGCGGGCTGACTGGGGCAAGGTCGAAATCGTGCAAGGTGACGATTCGCGGCAACCCGGCCACACCACTGACGAAGGTGGCCAGATCGTGGTAATCGCCGGTGACCGTGATCTGGATCGGCAGTTCGACATAGAACGGCTGGGCAACCTCTGGCAGCAGCTTGATTTCTTCGAACTCAAGACCGCTGTCCAGACCGGTACGCGTGATGTCTTCCAGCAAGCCAGGCACTTCGGTGTCGCCGGGCAGTTGCCGCAACAGCACGCCGAAGGAGTCCTCCATCTCCTTCAATTGCCGGGTGTAGAAATCCAGATTAGATGCCATGCGGGACTTGTCGGCGAACTGCTCCTTGAGCATCGACTCCTCCTCTCGCTTGAGATCGAGCTGGCTCTCAAGGTCGCGGGTGGAAAAGTTGTAGCCTAGGGCCAGCACCAGAAGCATGAGCAAAGCGGCCACTAGAAACTTGATCGCCGGCGGCCAGGAACCCATGTTGCTGGTATCCAGCTCATTGATGTCGATCTTGCGCAGCCCTTCGAACCATTCGGATGGACTCATTTGCCCCCCTCCGGCACCGGGGGTTGAGTCTGGCGAACGGTCAACCGGAAGACATTGGCCTGCTCCACCTGGCCGGCAGCTGCGGCCTTGACTTCGGTCAGGCTCGGCGCATCGAACCAGTCTGATGCCTCGAGATTGCGCATCAAGTCTGAAACACGGTTGTTGGATTGCGCGGCACCGGTGATAGACAAGGTCTTTTCGGTCATTTTCACTTCGGTGAAATACACGCCGTCAGGCAGGGCACGCGCCAACTGGTCGAATATTCGCCCGCTGATTTGGCGGTTGCCTTGCAGGCCCTGGATGATGCGCATGCGCTCGACCAGTTGCTGACGACGCGCTTTGAGATCATTGACCTGTGTGATTCGCTCATCGACCACGGCGATTTGCTTGCCGATGTAGTCGTTACGAGCGATTTGTCGGTCGATGGCACCGCTGATGATCTGGTTGGCAACCAGCACCGCACCCATCGTGCCCACCGTTGCGGCCACCAGAACCAACAGGAAGCGCTTGCGGCGGGCTTCACGCCGCTCTTCGCGCCAGGGTAGAAGGTTGATTCGCGCCATCAGTCGAAGCTCCTGAGGGCCAGACCACAGGCGATCATCAGCGCCGGGGCATCACTCGCCAGGGCAGCACCATTGACCTTGCTGCCCAGAGTCATCTCGGAAAAAGGATTCGCGACCTGGGTCGGCGTGCCCAATTGCTGCTCGATCAAACGGTCCAGTCCCGGGATCGACGCGGTACCGCCAGCCAGCAGGACATGGTCGACGGCGCTGTACTGGCCACTGGCAAAGAAAAACTGCAGTGAGCGCGAAACCTGCTGTACCAGTGCCTCTTGAAATGGTTGCAAGACTTCACTGGCATAGTCATCCGGCAAGCCGCCCTTCCTTTGCAGCAGACCCGCCTGCTCCAGTGTCAGGCCGTAGCGGCGCTGGATTTCCTCGGTCAACTGCCGACCGCCGAACAGCTGTTCACGGGTGTAGATAATCCGCCCGCTGTGCAACACGCTCAGGGTGGTCATGGTGGCGCCGATATCCACCACGGCGACTGTCAAACGCTCCCCGGTGACCGCGAGCCGACTGGCCAGCAACCCGAATGAGCGCTCCAGCGCGTAGGCCTCGACATCGACCACGCGGGCGGTCAGCCCCGCCAGCGTCAGGGCGGCCTCGCGGACTTCGACGTTTTCCTTGCGGCAAGCGGCCAGCAGCACAACGACACGCTCCGGATTGCGCACGGAGGTGCCCTGGACTTCAAAGTCGATTGCGACTTCATCCAGGGGATAGGGAATGTACTGATCAGCCTCGATCTTCAGCTGGCTTTCCATCTCGTCTTCGCAAAGCCCGGCATCCATCTCGATGATCTTGGTGATCACCGCCGAACCTGCCACCGCCACGGCTACGTTCTTGAGGCCGGTTCTGGCCCTGGCTAGCGCGCGAGTGAGGGCCAGCCCCACGCCTTCGAGTTCAGCGATGTTCTTTTCGACCACCGCGCCGACCGGCAACGGCTCGACTGCATAAGCCTCGATCCGGTAGCGCTCGCCCTGACGGCTCAACTCCAGAAGTTTCACCGAGGTGGAGCTGATATCGATTCCCAGGAGCGTACTGGTTTTTTTGTTGAAGAGTCCTGGCACTACCAATTCCCTATGACTTTCCGTGAGTTACGGACTGTGCAATGTCCATTGCGTTCAATCCGCCCGTCTTGACAGCAGCGCCAACCACGCTCCCGATCAGAAAAATGCTTATAATGCCCAGCGTTTTTTTCCGCATTTGCTCAAGCGCGGGTCGTTCTCATTTAGCTTGAACCCTGTTGCCCAATTCATTTTTGCCCTGGATATCCAAAAGCCTTGATTCGTCTGCTGAAATTTTTCGGTTGGTCCATCGTCGCGGTTTTCTGCGGACTCCTTCTGGGTCTGAGCGGGGCGTACCTTTACCTTAGTCCCGGGCTGCCGTCCGTGGAGGTGCTGAGAAGCATCCAGTTGCAGATCCCTTTGCGGGTCTACAGCAGCGATAACAAGTTGATCGCAGAATTCGGCGAAATGCGCCGCACACCGATCCGTTTCGCCGACATTCCCCCCAACTTCATCAATGCGTTACTAAGTGCTGAAGATGACAATTTCGCCAATCACTACGGTGTCGATCCGAGCAGCCTGATGCGTGCCGCGACCCAGTTGGTCAAAAGCGGACACATCCAGTCCGGCGGCAGCACGATCACCATGCAGGTGGCGAAGAACTTCTTCCTGAGCAGTGAACGCAGCTTCTCGCGCAAAACCACCGAAATCCTCCTCGCCCTGCAGATCGAACGGCAGCTGACCAAGGACGAGATCCTCGAGCTGTATGTCAACAAGATCTACCTGGGTAACCGTGCTTACGGCATCGAGGCGGCGGCGCAGGTCTATTACGGCAAATCGATCCGCGATGTCAGCCTGGCGCAGATGGCGATGATTGCCGGCCTGCCCAAGGCGCCGTCACGCTTTAACCCGCTGGCCAACCCGGCGCGCAGCAAGGAGCGTCGCGACTGGATCCTGGGGCGCATGTACAAGCTCGGAAAAATCAGCGAGGCCGACTACACCGCGGCGATCAACGAACCGCTGAACGCCAGCTATCACGTGCCGACTCCGGAAGTGAACGCGCCCTACATCGCCGAAATGGCCCGCGCCGAAATGGTCGGGCGCTATGGCAGCGACGCCTATACCGAGGGCTTCCGCGTCACCACCACGGTGCCAAGCGACCTCCAGGAACTGGCAAACACCGCGGTCCACGAAGGCCTGATGACCTACGATCAGCGCCATGGCTATCGCGGACCCGAGTCGCGGCTACCGGGCAAGACTCGCGAAGCCTGGGCGATCGAGCTGACCAAGCAACGCACCATCAGCAGCCTGGAACCGGCCATCGTGACCCAGGTCGACAAGAGCGGCCTGCAAGTGTTGACCCGCACCGGCCAGGAACACGTGAGCTGGGACACCATGAAGTGGGCCCGGCCGTTCTTGAATACCAACAGCATGGGCGCCAATCCGAAACAACCATCGGACGTGGCTCAGGTCGGCGATCTGATTCGCGTGCAGCGTCAGCCGGACAACTCGCTGAAGTTCAGCCAGATCCCGCAGGCCCAGGGCGCGCTGGTGTCCCTGGACCCACAAAACGGTGCCATTCGCTCGCTGGTCGGCGGTTTCGCCTTCGAGCAGAGTAACTACAACCGCGCACTGCAGGCCAAGCGCCAGCCGGGATCGAGCTTCAAACCGTTCGTCTACGCCGCCGCACTGGATAACGGCTACACCGCCTCCAGCCTGGTGAACGACGCACCGATCGTGTTCGTCGACGAGTACCTGGACAAGGTCTGGCGTCCGAAGAACGACACCAACACCTTCCTCGGCCCGATTCGCCTGCGTGAAGCGCTGTACAAGTCGCGCAACCTGGTGTCGATCCGCTTGTTGCAAGCGATGGGTGTAGGCAAGACCATCGACTACATCACTCGCTTCGGTTTCAACAAGCAGGACCTGCCGCCCAACCTGTCCCTGGCGCTGGGCACCGCGACCCTGACACCAATGGAGATCGCCACCGGCTGGAGCACCTTCGCCAACGGCGGCTACAAGATCACCCCGTACATCATCGACAAAATCGAAAGCCGCAACGGCGACACGCTGTTCGTCGCCAACCCGCCAAGCGTGCCTCAGGGCGGCGCTGCCAGCGACGGCATTGCCGCACCAGCGCCTCAAGCCTTCACGGTCAACGCAACGCCGGGTGAAACCCCGGGTACCACGCCGACCCCACAAGCACCCGCCGTGGCCGAACGCATCGTTGACGGGCGCACCACATACATCCTCAACAGCATGCTTGAGGACGTGATCAAGCTCGGCACCGGTCGCCGCGCACTGGCCCTGGGTCGCCCTGACATTGCCGGCAAGACCGGTACGACCAACGAGTCCAAGGATGCCTGGTTCTCCGGCTACAACGCTGATTACGTGACGACCGTGTGGACCGGTTTCGATCAACCGGAAAGCCTGGGCCGCAAGGAATTCGGCGGCACCGTCGCGCTGCCGATCTGGATGAACTACATGGGCGCCGCGCTCAAAGGCAAACCGCCGCATACACAACCGGAGCCGGAAGGCATCCTCAGCCTGCGAGTCGACCCGGTCAGCGGCCGTGCAGCCACCCCAGGCACACCAGGGGCCTACTTCGAACTGTTCAAGGCCGAAGATACGCCACCGTCGGTCAACGAACTGGGCAATGGCTCAGCACCGGGTAGCCCGCTGCCAGCAGATGAAGCGGCGCCGATCGATTTATTCTGATAGCAGCCATTTGAAAAGCCCCGCCCTCGAAAGAAGTGCGGGGCTTTTTATTGCGCATCGACTTTTGTGTCGCCTGAGCCGGCCTCTTCGCTGGCAAGCCAGCTCCTACAGGTCCGCGCAGTCCTTGTAGGAGCTGGCTTGCCAGCGATGAATCACCCACAGCCAATGCAAAACCCTCAGACACAAAAAAGCCCTGACTCTCACAAGCCAGGGCTTTTCGTTGAAGCGCTACAACGGCTTAGCCGTTGAACACGTCATCCACGCTTTTGAGCGGGTAGTTCTTCGGATACGGCAGGGTCGCCACACCGGTCTCGATAGCGGCTTTCGCCACAGCGTCGGAGATCAGGGTGATCAGACGGGCATCCATTGGCTTCGGAATGATGTACTCACGACCGAATTCCAGCTTGATGCCGCCATAGGCGTCGCACACTTCCTGAGGCACTGGCAGCTTGGCCAGTTCACGCAGGGCGTTGGCAGCAGCCACTTTCATTTCTTCGTTGATGCGCTTGGCGCGAACGTCCAGGGCACCACGGAAGATGAACGGGAAGCCCAGTACGTTGTTGACCTGGTTCGGGTAGTCGGAACGACCGGTGGCCATGATCACGTCGCTACGGGTAGCGTGTGCCAGTTCCGGGGAGATTTCCGGATCAGGATTCGAGCACGCGAACACAATCGGGTTGGCCGCCATGGACAGCAGGCCTTCAGCGCTCAGCAGATTCGGGCCGGACAGGCCTACGAACACGTCAGCGCCTTGCAGGGCGTCAGCCAGGGTGCGCTTGTCGGTCGCGTGAGCGAAGACAGCCTTGTACTGGTTCAGGTCGTCACGGCCGGAGTGGATCACACCGGTACGGTCAACCATGTAGATGTTTTCGATGTTGGCGCCCATGCTCACCAGCAACTTCATGCAGGAGATGGCGGCAGCACCGGCACCCAGGCAGACGATCTTGGCTTCCGGCAGGGTTTTGCCAGCAATTTCCAGGGCGTTGATCATGCCGGCGGCGGTCACGATAGCGGTGCCGTGCTGGTCATCGTGGAATACCGGAATATCGCACTGCTCGATCAGAGCGCGTTCGATTTCAAAGCACTCTGGCGCCTTGATGTCTTCCAGGTTGATGCCACCGAAGGTGATGGAGATGCGCTTGACGGTGTCGATGAAGGCCTGCGGGCTTTCGGAATCGACTTCGATGTCGAAAACGTCGATGCCAGCGAAGCGCTTGAACAGTACGCCTTTACCTTCCATCACTGGCTTGGAAGCCAATGGGCCGAGGTTACCCAGGCCGAGAATCGCGGTGCCATCGGAAATGACTGCAACCAGGTTGCCTTTGCCGGTGTACTTGTAGGCCAGTTCAGGATCGCGGGCGATCTCGCGTACTGGTTCGGCTACGCCCGGGCTGTAGGCCAGCGACAGGTCGCGAGCGGTAGCAGTGGCCTTGGTGAGCTCGACACTCAGCTTCCCTGGACGAGGATTGGCGTGATATTCGAGAGCGGCAGTTTTCAGATCAGACATTTTGGCATTCCGCTTTTTACTGTTGGACAGACTGGTCAGCGAGGATACGCGCCTCGCAAAGTCCCCACAAGACTGACTGGTCACCCCTGTCAAGCGCCCGGCCCTACGACTTTGGGCCAAGAGCCACGGCACACAAGGGCTAGACTGTTCACAATCGACAGAAAAAATGTCTACAATTTTTTATCACTGCGCCGCTTGCAGCATCGCAGGGTCGGTCAAAGGCAACATCCAGCGAGCTTGGCCACTCTTCAGACCGCCTTTGCGCGAGCGATCCAATACCCAGCCGCGCGCCTCGACCTGCTTGCCCTTGAGGCTTTCCAGCGAGTTCACATCGAAACGCGTCAGCAGATTGGGTGCAACGCGCAATACAACCGAGTCTTGCAATTCGATCCAAACCCCGCCGCGATTACGCTGCACCTTGCTCACACGACCGCTGAGCACGGCAAAACCAGACGTAGAGATCTGCTCCGCTTTCAGTACAGGTGACCGCCGCCACAACCCCAGGCCAGCCTGGCGCGCACTGCGCTCAGCCGCCTGCTGACAGGCGACCAGATCGACATTCGGCGCCACGGCCACCAGAAAACCCAAGCCTTCGGCGAGCATTTGCGCTTCGAGGTTGGCGCCATCGGCACCGTAGACATGAGCCAGAGTGCGACCGTAATGATCTTTGCTCTCTTTGCCCGGCAGCAAGCCAACCTGACCGTCGCTCGCCGCCACCAGGGCTTCGAGGCGTTTGCGCGCGGCCACGGCGAACGGCTCGTCAGAGCGGCCCTTCTTGCCCAGCTCTGGCGTGTTCAGGCCGATCATGCGCACACTGCGGCCATCGCTCAGGCGCAGGGTGTCACCATCCACCACCCGCTGCACCGCGACGGGCGTCAGGCCGCCTGGCGTAGGGCAAAAGGCCTGGGCGCCAGACAGCCAAATCGCGGACACAAAAAAGGCGCCCGCGAGGGACGCCTTTTTCATCAGCATGGAAAAACCGCAACGGCTTCCCAAGTTGATCGGCCTTAGGCCTTTTTCGCGCCGAAAGCACCGAAACGGTCGGCGAACTTCTGTACGCGACCACCGGTGTCCAGAGTCTTCTGCTTACCGGTGTAGAACGGGTGGCATTCGTTGCAAACGTCGATCGCCAGGGCTTTGCCGAAGGTCGAACGGGTTTCGAACTTGTTGCCGCAGCTGCAGGTAACAGCAACTGCTGGGTATTCTGGATGGATATCAGCTTTCATGGTGTTTTCCTCGGGCTAGCGTGCCGCCACCCAACACTATTGTTGAATACCGCACGTAATTAGGCCGCGGATTCTACCAGACAATCCCATTCACGCAAGCTGTCGCTTCTACCGACCGTCTGCTAGGCTCCCGGCCAAATCGCCGTCCCTGTGGGAGCGGGTTTGCTCGCGAAAGCGGTGTGTCAGACGACTTAAATGCTGACTGACACTCCGTCTTCGCGAGCAAACCCGCTCCCACAGGTATAGCCCTGCTGTTTATTCCGCTTATCGAGATCCCCGCGTGCCCGACGCCATTCTGCGCCTCGCCCTGCCTTCGCCGCTGCGCCGCCTGTTCGACTACCGTGCTCCGGCCGGCGTCCTGCGCGCCCAGTTGCACCCTGGCATGCGCCTGCGGGTGCCGTTCGGCCGGCGCGAGATGATCGGAATCCTGGTGGAAGTCACCGACACCAGCGAAGTGCCGGCCGAGAAGCTCAAGCCAGCCCTGGCCCTGCTCGACGCCACGCCACCGCTGCCGCCGGCGCTGTTCAAACTGTGCCTGTGGACCTCGCAGTACTATCAGCACAGCCTGGGCGACACCTTGAGCTGGGCGTTGCCGGTCCTGCTGCGCCAGGGTGAACTGGCCGAAGCGCGCCAGGAGCGCTTCTGGTCCGCCGCGCCGGGCGCCAGCCTCGATGACCCGCGCATCGCCCGCGCCCCGCGCCAGCGCGAAGCCCTGGCCACGCTGGCGCAACATCCCCACGGCGTCGCCCATCAACTGCTGAGCAAGCTGATGCTGAGCAAGGACAGCCTGGATTTGCTGCTGGCCAAGGAGCTGGTGCAGGTCGAGATCCGCCGCCACGCCCCGGGTGCACGGCATGAACACTGGCTGGCGCAACCGGAACTGCCGCTGAACCCGGAGCAGCGCGCCGCCTATGAGGCGATTCGCGCCGGCTTCGACAGTTACCACGCGTTCCTGCTGGCTGGCGTCACCGGCAGCGGCAAGACCGAAGTCTATTTACAGTTGATCCGCGAAACCCTGGAGGCCGGCAAGCAAGCGCTGGTGCTGATCCCGGAAATCAACCTGGGCCCGCAGACCCTGGCGCGCTTCGAACAGCGTTTCAATGCCCGCATCGCGCTGATCCATTCGGGAGTCAACGACCGCGAACGCCTCGATGCCTGGCTGGCCGCCCGAGACGGTGAGGCCGACATTATTATCGGCACCCGCTCGGCCCTGTTCACGCCGATGAAGAACCCCGGCCTGATCATCATCGACGAAGAGCACGACGGCTCCTATAAACAGCAAGAAGGCTTGCGCTATCACGCCCGTGACCTGGCACTGGTACGGGCACGACAGGAAAACATCCCGATTGTCCTCGGCTCCGCCACGCCTTCGCTGGAAAGCCTGCACAACGCCTACACCGGCCGCTACGGACTGTTGCGCTTGAATGAACGCGCCGGCGGTGCCAAGCAGCCGCGCTTCCTGCGCCTGGATGTCAAAAGCCGCCCGCTGGACAGCGGCATTTCCGGGCCGATGCAACAAGCCATCGGTCAGACCCTGGCCGCCGGGCAGCAGGTACTGGTGTTCCTCAACCGCCGCGGCTTCGCCCCGACCCTGCTGTGCCATGACTGTGGCTGGATGTCCGAATGCCAGCGTTGCGATGCGCGGATGACCGTGCATCAGCGTTACGGCGAGTTGCGCTGCCACCACTGCGGCTACGTCGAACGCGTGCCGCGCCAGTGCCCGAAGTGCAACAAGGTCGATCTGCGCCCCGTCGGCGCCGGCACCGAACGGGCCGAGGAGCGCCTGGCGATTCTGTTCCCGGACTATCCGGTGCTGCGAGTCGACCGCGACAGCACATCGCGCAAGGACGCGATGAACCAGTTGTTCGCAACCATTCAAAAAGGCCAGCCGTGCATTTTGATCGGCACGCAAATGCTCGCCAAGGGCCACCACTTTCCCCGGGTGACGCTGGTGTCGATCCTCGACGCCGACGGCGGCCTGTTTTCCGGTGACTTCCGCGCCAGCGAGCGCATGGCTCAATTGATCGTCCAGGTCGCAGGCCGTGCAGGCCGCGCCGAAGAGCCGGGAAAAGTGATTATCCAGACGCACCTGGCTGACCATCCGCTGCTGGTGCAACTGACCGAGCAAGGCTATTTCGCCTTTGCCGAACAGGCCTTGAGCGAACGCCGTGCGGCCGGGCTGCCGCCGTTCGCGCATTTGGCGCTGCTGCGGGCCGAGGCGCACAAACCGGGGCAGGCCGAAGGCTTCCTGGATGAGGCGTGCAGCGAGGCGGAGCGTTTGCTGACCGAACAGGGCCTGACCGGCATTGAATTGCTGGGGCCGGTGCCGGCGCCGATGGAGCGTCGGGCCGGGCGTTATCGGGCGCAGTTGTTGTTGCAGGCTACGGCGCGGGCACCGCTGCATCGATTGCTGGCCAGTTGGTTGCTGGTGCTGGAGCAGATGCCGAGCGGACGGGCGGTGCGTTGGTCGCTGGATGTTGATCCCGTGGATTTGTATTGATTGGCAGATCGGTATCGCTGGCAAGCCAGCTCCTACAGTGTTCACATCAGATCTTTGTAGGAGCTGGCTTGCCAGCGATAGCGGTCGAATTGTCACCACACATCCACATCCTGCCTGCTAAGGTTGGCAAGCCCGTCTTCGCAACGGATAATGCCCAGTTTTTCCACCAGCGCATGATGCGCCGCCGCGCCTGCGGTCGAAAGAGAAGACCATGAAAGACACCATTCGCCAGCTGATCCAACAAGCCATCACCCAACTCGTCAACGAAGGTGTGTTGCCTGAAGGCCTGTCGCCGGCGATCCAGGTGGAAAACTCGCGCGACAAGAAGAACGGCGACTTCGCCAGCAACATCGCCATGATGCTGGCCAAGCCGGCCGGCATGAAGCCCCGCGATCTAGCGGAAAAAATCATCGCCGCGCTGCCGGCTGACGAAAACGTCGCCAAGACCGAAATCGCCGGCCCTGGCTTCCTGAACTTCTTCCAGAACACCGACGCCCTGGCCGCTCGCCTGGACGCCGCCCTGGCCGACGCCCACATCGGCGTACGCAAGGCCGGCCCGGTGCAGCGCACCGTGGTCGACCTGTCGGCCCCCAACCTGGCCAAAGAGATGCATGTCGGCCACTTGCGCTCGACCATCATTGGCGACGGCGTGGCCCGCGTTCTCGAATTCCTCGGCGACACCGTGATCCGGCAAAACCACGTCGGCGACTGGGGCACCCAGTTCGGCATGCTGATGGCTTACCTGCAGGAAAACCCGATCACCAGCGACGAGCTGTCGGACCTGGAAAACTTCTACCGCGCCGCCAAGCAGCGCTTTGATGAATCCGAAGAGTTCGCCGACCGCGCCCGTGGCCTGGTGGTCAAGTTGCAGGCCGGCGATGCCGACTGCCTCGCGCTGTGGACCAAGTTCAAGGACATCTCGCTGTCGCACTGCCAGAAAATCTACGAACTGCTCAACGTCAAACTGACCATGGCCGACGTGATGGGCGAAAGCGCCTACAACGACGACCTGATCAACGTGGTCAACGATTTGAAGGCCGCAGGCATGCTGGTCGAGAGCAACGGCGCCCAGTGCGTGTTCCTCGACGAATTCAAGAATGCCGATGGCGACCCGCTGCCGGTGATCATCGTCAAGGCTGACGGCGGCTACCTCTACGCCACCACCGACCTGGCGGCCGTGCGCTACCGCAGCGGCAAGCTCAAGGCCGATCGCGCGCTGTACTTCGTCGACCAGCGTCAGGCCCTGCACTTCCAGCAAGTGTTCGCCGTGGCGCGCAAGGCCGGTTTCGTGACCCATCCGATGGAAATGGAACACATGGGCTTCGGCACCATGAACGGCGCTGACGGCCGCCCGTTCAAGACCCGTGATGGCGGCACCGTGAAGCTGATCGACCTGCTGACCGAAGCCCAGGAACGCGCCTATACACTGGTCAAGGACAAGAACCCGGAACTGGCTGAAGCCGAGCTGCGCAACATCGCCAAAGTCGTGGGCATCGGCGCTGTGAAATATGCCGACCTGTCCAAGCACCGCACCAGCGACTACAGCTTCAACTTCGACCTGATGCTCAATTTCGAAGGCAACACCGCGCCGTACCTGCTGTACGCCTACACCCGCGTCGCCGGTGTGTTCCGCAAGCTGGGCAAGGACTTCAGCGAAGTCGACGGCCAGATCGTTCTGGAAGCAGGGCACGAACACGAACTGGCGGCGAAACTCGCGCAGTTCGGTGAGATCCTGAACAACGTGTCCGAAAAAGGCACCCCGCACATCCTCTGCACTTACCTGTACGACGTCGCCGGCCTGTTCTCCAGCTTCTACGAGAACTGCCCGATCCTCGCCGCCGACACCCCGGCACAAATGCAGAGCCGCCTGCGCCTTGCCGCGCTGACCGGACGCACCCTCAAGCAAGGCCTGGAACTCTTGGGCCTGGAAACTCTGGAGCGTATGTAAGTTGGCTGCCAAGAAAAAACCTGCACCCAAGCGTGGCGCCAGTCGTTACCAAGCTCCTGCAAAGCAACCGATCCCGGGCTGGCTGTGGATGGCGATCGGCCTGACGGTCGGCGCCTTCATCGTGTTTTTGATGAAGCTGGAACCGGGCAAGGGCAGCGACACGGTCAAGCGCGAGAAGGTCGAGCAACAGCAGAAAGCGACGAAAATCGCCGAAGCCAACAAGACCCCGCCGAGCCCGACGCAACCAGTGAAGCCGAAGTACGACTTCTACACCTTGCTGCCGGAGTCGGAAGTCATCGTGCCGCCGGATGCCGTACCGGAAAAAACCCTGCCGACGCCACAAGTGCCGGCCATTCCGACCACGCCGGTGACCCCGGCCGAAGCGGCGAAGATCGACACGGCTCGCGCCCAGGCAGCCCTGGCCGGGATCACGCCGCCACCAGCGCCTCCGGTCAAAGCGGCGCCAGTGACCAAGTTTTTCCTGCAGGCTGGTTCATTCCGCAAAGAAGCCGACGCGGACAAAGTTCGCGCGCAGATCATCCTGCTCGGCCAGGCTGTGGCGGTTGAGTCCGGGACGGTGAAAGACGAAACCTGGTATCGAGTATTGGTCGGACCGTTCAGCAACCGTGAGCAACTGACCACCGCCCAGAAACAGCTGGCGGGCGCGGGCTTTAGCAATCTGTTGTTACAACAACGCCAGAGCCGCTGATCCCTTCAGGGCCACCGCGTCATCGTTCATCGCCGGCAAGCCAGCTCCTACAGATTATTCGTCAAACCTTGTAGGAGCTGGCTTGCCAGCGATGGCGTCCTGATAAACACCGCATATGTCATCTGACTCACACCACTCGTCCCCTCTCCCGTCCTACAGTTGAAATCCTCTGCAGCACCCCCATATGAATGGGCATAAGGCATTTTCGCCCCGCTGCGTGGAGACTCTTCCCTTGACCACCATCGTTTCAGTTCGCCGCCACGGCAAAGTCGTCATGGGCGGCGACGGCCAGGTTTCCCTTGGCAATACCGTGATGAAAGGCAACGCGAAAAAAGTTCGTCGCCTGTACCACGGCCAGGTCATCGCCGGGTTTGCCGGTGCCACTGCTGACGCCTTTACCCTCTTCGAACGCTTCGAAGGCCAGCTAGAGAAACATCAAGGCCACCTGGTTCGCGCCGCTGTCGAACTCGCCAAAGAATGGCGTACCGACCGTTCCCTGAGCCGTCTCGAAGCCATGCTCGCCGTCGCCAACAAAGACGCTTCCCTGATCATCACCGGCAACGGCGACGTGGTCGAACCTGAAGACGGCCTGATCGCCATGGGTTCCGGCGGCGCCTACGCTCAAGCAGCTGCCAGCGCGCTGCTGAAAAAGACTGATCTGTCGGCCCGGGAAATCGTCGAAACCGCCCTCGGTATCGCCGGCGACATCTGTGTATTCACCAACCACACCCAGACCATAGAGGAGCAGGACTGCGCCGAGTAAGCCCGTGCAGCCCACCGCACCACGGCCCATTCTTGCTTGAGGTCCACTGAATATTATGTCCATGACTCCCCGTGAAATCGTCCACGAACTCAACCGCCACATCATCGGCCAGGATGATGCCAAGCGCGCCGTCGCCATTGCCCTGCGCAACCGCTGGCGCCGCATGCAGCTGCCTGAAGAGCTGCGCGTTGAAGTAACGCCAAAGAACATCCTGATGATCGGCCCGACCGGTGTCGGTAAAACCGAAATCGCCCGTCGCCTGGCCAAACTGGCCAATGCGCCGTTCATCAAGGTCGAAGCGACCAAATTCACCGAAGTCGGTTATGTCGGCCGCGACGTCGAGTCGATCATTCGTGACCTGGCCGATGCGGCGATCAAGCTGCTGCGCGAGCAGGAAATCGTCAAGGTTCGCCACCGCGCCGAAGATGCAGCTGAAGAGCGCATCCTCGACGCCTTGCTGCCACCGGCACGCATGGGTTTCAGCAACGACGACGCCCCGACTGCCGATTCCAACACCCGTCAGCTGTTCCGCAAGCGCCTGCGTGAAGGCCAGCTGGATGACAAGGAGATCGAAATCGAAGTCGCCGAAATGGCCGGCGTCGACATCTCCGCGCCACCGGGCATGGAAGAAATGACCAACCAGTTGCAGAGCCTGTTCGCCAACATGGGCAAGGGCAAGAAAAAAGCCCGCAAGCTCAAGGTCAAAGAAGCACTGAAGATGGTGCGCGACGAAGAAGCCAGCCGCCTGGTCAACGACGAAGAGTTGAAGGCCAAGGCCCTGGAAGCAGTCGAGCAGCACGGCATCGTGTTCATCGACGAAATCGACAAGGTCGCCAAGCGTGGCAACTCCGGTGGCGTCGATGTATCCCGCGAAGGCGTGCAGCGCGACCTGCTACCGCTGATCGAAGGCTGCACCGTCAACACCAAACTGGGCATGGTCAAGACCGACCACATTCTGTTCATTGCCTCCGGTGCGTTCCACCTGAGCAAGCCGAGCGATCTGGTGCCCGAGCTGCAAGGCCGCCTGCCGATCCGTGTCGAACTCAAGGCCCTGAGCCCTGAAGATTTCGAACGCATCCTCAGTGAGCCTCACGCCTCTCTCACCGAGCAATATTGCGCGCTGTTGAAAACCGAAGGCCTGGGTATCGAGTTCCAGCCAAGCGGTATCAAGCGCATCGCCGAGATCGCCTGGCAGGTCAACGAGAAAACCGAAAACATCGGCGCCCGTCGCCTGCACACCCTGCTCGAGCGCCTGCTCGAAGAGGTGTCGTTCAGCGCCGGCGACCTGGCCAGCACCCATGACGGCAAGGTGATCCAGATCGACGCCGACTACGTCAACAGCCACCTGGGCGAATTGGCGCAGAACGAAGACCTGTCGCGTTATATCCTGTAAGCCACATTCTCTTCGGGGACATCTGGCTTGTGTGAATTCCTGTAGGAGCCGGCTTGCCGGCGATGAGGCCAAAAAGGCCGCCAAAAGCTTCGCCGGCAAGCCGGCTCCTACAGGTTTGAGCCGAGATCCCTCCCAGACGGACATCCGCTCATGACCCAAATCCCCACCGACATCAAGCTGCACAAAGCCTCGAAAACCCTGTCGCTGAAATACGCGTCCGGCGAGGAATACACCCTGCCCGCCGAGTTCCTGCGCGTGCACTCTCCTTCCGCCGAGGTCCAGGGCCACGGCAAACCCATCCTGCAATTTGGCAAGATCAACGTAGGCCTGACCAAGCTAGAACCGGCCGGTCAGTACGCACTGAAACTGACCTTCGATGACGGTCACGACAGTGGTCTGTTCACCTGGGAATACCTCTACGAGCTGGCGCGACGTTATGACGCACTCTGGGAGGATTATCTGGCCGAGCTCAAAGCGGCCGGAAAAACCCGCGACCCGAACGAATCCGTCGTCAAGCTGATGCTCTAATCCGAGCCTCTTGCTCTTTAGAGGGCATTTTCTAATTTCATCTGTTTGAATGCTCCGCTCCAGGGCCACCGATTGGCCTGCTTGCGAAAAAAATTAAACTCGGGTAACCAATGGAACTGGCAAGTTCCCTGCAGTGCTCTCTGCGAACAAATAGCAGCGATGCAGTATTAACGGTCACCCGAGCAGTAGTACCTGGCATTGGTTGTGTGACTGCACAGCAGGACCCGGGTACTCGTCTCAGGACAATGGAGCGTCGTAGATGAGTAACAAGAATAACGATGACTTGAAGCAGCAAGCCTCCGAAAATACCTTGGGGCTGAATCCTGTCGTTGGATTGCGTGGAAAAGATCTACTGGCGTCTGCTCGCATGGTGCTCAGGCAGGCCATCAAACAACCGATTCATAGCGCAAAGCATGTCGCTCATTTCGGCCTTGAGCTCAAGAACGTACTGTTAGGCAAATCCGAGCTGCTACCGAGCAGCGATGACCGTCGCTTTGCCGATCCGGCCTGGAGCCAGAACCCGCTCTACAAACGTTATTTGCAAACCTACCTGGCGTGGCGCAAGGAGCTCCACGACTGGATCGACGATAGCAACCTGCCGGCCAAGGACGTCAATCGCGGCCACTTCGTGATCAACCTCATGACCGAAGCCTTTGCCCCGACCAACACGGCCGCCAACCCGGCGGCGGTCAAACGTTTCTTCGAAACCGGCGGTAAAAGCCTGCTCGACGGCCTCTCGCATCTGGCCAAGGACCTGGTACACAACGGCGGCATGCCGAGCCAGGTCAACATGGGCGCATTCGAGGTCGGCAAGACCCTGGCCGTGACCGAAGGTGCAGTGGTATTTCGCAACGACGTGCTGGAGTTGATCCAGTACAAGCCCATCACTGAACAGGTGCACGAACGCCCGCTGTTGGTGGTGCCACCGCAAATCAACAAATTCTACGTTTTCGACCTCAGCCCGGAAAAAAGCCTGGCGCGGTTCTGCCTGCGCAGCAACGTGCAAACCTTCATCGTCAGCTGGCGCAATCCGACCAAGGAGCAGCGTGAGTGGGGCCTGTCGACTTACATCGAGGCGCTCAAGGAAGCCGTCGACGTGGTCACCGCGATCACCGGCAGCAAAGACGTGAACATGCTCGGCGCCTGCTCCGGCGGCATCACCTGCACCGCGCTGCTGGGCCATTACGCAGCGATTGGCGAGAACAAGGTCAACGCCCTCACCCTGCTGGTCAGTGTGCTCGATACCACCCTGGACAGCGATGTGGCGCTGTTCGTCGATGAACAAACCCTCGAAAGCGCCAAGCGCCACTCCTATCAGGCCGGCGTGCTGGAAGGCCGCGACATGGCGAAAGTCTTTGCCTGGATGCGCCCCAACGACCTGATCTGGAACTACTGGGTCAATAATTACCTGCTGGGTAACGAGCCACCGGTGTTCGACATTCTGTTCTGGAACAACGACACCACCCGGTTACCGGCCGCGTTCCACGGCGACCTGATTGAAATGTTCAAAAGCAATCCATTGATTCGTCCGAATGCACTGGAAGTGTGCGGCACGCCGATCGACCTGAAGCAGGTCACCGCCGATATCTTTTCCCTGGCCGGGACCAGCGACCACATCACCCCGTGGCGCTCTTGCTACAAATCGGCGCAACTGTTCGGCGGCAATGTTGAATTCGTGCTGTCCAGCAGTGGGCATATCCAGAGCATTCTGAACCCGCCAGGCAATCCGAAATCGCGCTACATGACCAGTACCGAAATGCCCGCCAATGCCGATGACTGGCAGGAAGAGTCGACCAAGCACGCTGATTCGTGGTGGCTGCATTGGCAGGCCTGGCAGGCACAGCGTTCGGGCAACCTGAAAAAAGCTCCGCTGAAATTGGGCAACAAGGCCTACCCGGCGGGCGAAGCTGCACCGGGCACTTATGTACACGAGCGCTAGACCCGCAGACCTGTAGGAGCCGGCTTGCTGGCGAACGCATCACCACGGTGAGACTGGCAAACCGAGGTGACCGCATCGCCAGCAAGCCGGCTCCTACAGAATATGTGTCAGGAACCAAGATCCACCCACAGGGCCAGAAGCATGCCGCAACCCTTCATATTCCGTACCGTCGACCTGGATGGCCAGACGCTCCGCACGGCGGTACGCCCCGGCAAGCCTCACTTGACGCCCCTGCTGATTTTCAATGGCATCGGCGCCAACCTGGAGCTGGTGTTCCCGTTCGTCGCGGCGCTGGACCCGGACCTGGAAGTCATCGCCTTCGACGTACCCGGTGTCGGTGGCTCGTCGACGCCGAACCGGCCGTATCGCTTTCCCGGGCTGGCCAAGCTCACTGCGCGGATGCTCGACTATCTCGACTATGGGCAGGTCAACGTCATCGGCGTGTCCTGGGGCGGCGCCCTGGCCCAGCAGTTCGCCTACGACTATCCGGAGCGCTGCAAGAAACTCGTACTGGCCGCAACGGCGGCGGGTGCGGTGATGGTGCCGGGCAAGCCGAAAGTGTTGTGGATGATGGCCAGTCCTCGACGTTACATCCAACCGTCCCATGTGATCCGCATTGCGCCGATGATCTACGGCGGCTCTTTCCGTCGCGACCCGACACTGGCCGCAAGCCATGCAGCCAAGGTGCGTTCGGCGGGCAAGCTCGGTTACTACTGGCAGCTGTTCGCCGGCCTCGGCTGGACCAGCATTCACTGGTTGCACAAGATCCGCCAGCCGACCCTGGTACTGGCCGGCGACGATGACCCGCTGATCCCGCTGGTCAACATGCGCTTGCTGGCCTGGCGAATTCCCAACGCCCAGTTGCACATCATCGATGACGGGCATCTGTTCCTGATTACCCGGGCCGAAGCGGTGGCCCCGATCATCATGAAATTCCTCGAAGAGGAGCGCCAGCGCGCGGTGATGCATCCGCGTCCGGCGCCATTGGGCGGCTAAAGCGCTGTATCAGCGGTCGGCAGGACGCCACGCCGCGCAACAACCCGTTACAGCGTCTATGGTGTTCTGGTTCGGTGTATTTGTTTTTGGCCTGAAGACGAAGGAGTGTTGACTCATGCGCGAGAAAACAGCGAGGGATTCCTTACCGACTCCCGCCGCGTTCATCAATGCACAGAGTGCGATTACCGGCCTGCGCGGCCGGGATCTGCTGTCGACCCTGCGCAGTGTGGCCGCCCATGGCTTGCGCAATCCGGTGCACAGCGCCCGACATGCCCTCAAACTCGGTGGTCAGCTTGGCCGTGTGCTGCTCGGCGAAACCCTGCACCCGACCAACCCGCAGGACGCTCGCTTCGCCGACCCGGCGTGGAGCCTCAACCCGTTTTACCGCCGTAGCCTGCAGGCCTATCTGAGCTGGCAGAAACAGGTCAAAAGCTGGATCGACGAGAGCAACATGAACCCGGACGACCGCGCCCGCGCACACTTCGCTTTCGCCTTGCTCAACGATGCCGTATCGCCCTCCAACACCCTGCTCAATCCACTGGCAGTCAAGGAACTGTTCAATTCCGGCGGCAACAGCCTGGTACGTGGCATCAGCCATTTGGTGGACGACCTGCTGCACAACGACGGCCTGCCCCGGCAAGTCACCAAGCAAGCATTCGAGGTCGGCCGGACGGTCGCCACTACCCCAGGTGCCGTGGTGTTTCGCAACGAGCTGCTGGAGTTGATCCAGTACAAGCCAATGAGCGAAAAGCAGTACTCCAAGCCCCTGCTGGTGGTGCCGCCGCAAATCAACAAGTACTACATTTTCGACCTCAGCCCCCACAACAGCTTCGTCCAGTACGCCCTGAAAAACGGCCTGCAGACCTTCATGATCAGCTGGCGCAACCCGGATGTACGTCACCGCGAATGGGGGCTCTCGACCTACGTGGAGGCCGTGGAAGAGGCGATGAATGTCTGCCGGGCGATCACCGGCGCACGCGAAGTCAACCTGATGGGCGCCTGTGCCGGCGGACTGACCATTGCCGCGCTGCAAGGCCATTTGCAGGCCAAACGGCAACTGCGCAGGGTGTCCAGCGCGACGTATCTGGTGAGCCTGCTCGACAGTCAACTGGACAGCCCCGCCACGCTGTTCGCCGACGAGCAGACCCTGGAAGCCGCCAAGCGCCGCTCTTATCAGAAAGGCGTGCTGGACGGCCGGGACATGGCCAAAGTATTCGCCTGGATGCGCCCCAACGATTTGATCTGGAGCTATTTCGTCAACAACTACCTGTTGGGCAAGGAGCCACCAGCGTTCGACATTCTCTACTGGAACAACGACAACACCCGCCTGCCGGCCGCGCTGCATGGCGATCTGCTGGACTTCTTCAAGCACAACCCGCTGACCCACCCGGGCGGACTGGAAGTGTGCGGCACGCCGATCGATTTGCAGAAGGTCACCGTCGACAGCTTCAGCGTCGCGGGCATCAACGATCACATCACGCCGTGGGATGCGGTGTATCGCTCGACGCTGCTGCTCGGTGGCGAGCGGCGCTTCGTGCTGTCCAACAGCGGTCATGTGCAGAGCATCCTCAACCCGCCGAGCAACCCGAAAGCCAACTACGTCGAGAACGGCAAACTGAGCAGCGACCCCCGGGCCTGGTACTACGACGCCAAGCATGTCGATGGCAGTTGGTGGACCCAATGGCTGGGCTGGGTTCAGGAGCGCTCCGGCGCGCAGAAGGAAACCCACATGGCGCTCGGCAACCAGAACTATCCACCGATGGAGGCAGCACCCGGTACTTACGTACGTGTGCGCTGAACCTAAAAAAGGCCGCAGTCAGTCTCCGACCCTGTAGGAGCGAGCATGCTCGCGATGGACATCCAGACGCCGCGGGTAATCAGGTAGCCCGCGTAATCGTTAACGACCATCGCGAGCATGCTCGCTCCTACAGGACTGAAGGTTGGCCTGGCACGAATATTAAGAAGACTGGATGAAAACCCGCGATCGGATCCTCGAATGTGCCCTGCAATTGTTCAATCAAAAGGGCGAACCGAATGTCTCCACCATGGAAGTTGCCAATGAAATGGGTATCAGCCCGGGCAACCTCTACTACCACTTCCACGGCAAGGAACCGCTGATTCTTGGGCTGTTCGAGCGCTTTCAGGGCGAGCTGGCCCCGCTGCTTGATCCGCCGGCCGATGTCCAACTGGCCCCCGAAGATTACTGGCTGTTCCTGCACCTGATCGTCGAACGCCTGTCCCACTACCGGTTCCTCTTCCAGGACCTGTCGAACCTCGCCGGGCGCCTGCCGAAACTGGCCAAGGGCATCCGCAACCTGCTCAATGCACTCAAGCGCACACTGGCGTCGCTGCTGGCGCGACTGCAGGCACAAGGGTTACTGGTCAGTGAAACCCAGGCACTGGGACAACTGGTGGAACAGATCACCATGACATTGCTGTTTTCGCTGGATTATCAGCGGATTCTTGATCGCGAAGGCGAGGTGCGGCTGGTGGTTTACCAGATCATGATGCTGGTCGCGCCACACCTTCTGCCATCGATGAAGGCTGCGACCGAGCAGATGGCGATGGAGTATCTGGAAGACCACTAGTAACTCTGACTACAACACCCCCCTGTAGGAGCGAGCTTGCTCCCGAAAAAGGTACAGCCGTCGCTACTCAGCGCCTGCAATACCATCGCGAGCAAGCTCGCTCCTACAGTGGGTCTGCGTCGTTCAGAGATTCGTGCACAAACAAAAACGCCCGACCTTGGCAGGCCGGGCGTTTTTTTGAGCCCTGAAAATCAGGACTGACTGGTTGGCGTCGATGAAGCTGGCGCGGCAGTCGGGGTGACAGCAGGGGCCGGTGCGGTCGCGGAGTTCGATGCGCTGACCGGAGCTGCTGCCGGAGTTGCCGGGGTTGCCGGTTTGGCAGCTGCTACTGCTGGTTTTGGCGCGGCAGCTTTGGGAGCTACCGGCTTCTTCACAGCAGGTTTTTTCGCAGCAGCAGGTTTGGCTGCCGGCTTGGCGGCGGCTGGTTTGGCTGCAGCCGTTTTAGCCACAGGTTTGGCCGCTGCTGGCTTGGCAGCCGGTTTGGCCGCTGGTTTAGCGGCAGCTTTCGCAGCAACCGGTTTGGCCGCTGGCTTGGCCGCTGCCGGTTTGGCGGCGGCAGTTTTAGCCGCAGGCTTGGCAGCGGGTTTAGCCGCTGCTTTTACCAGTGGCTTGGCAGCAGTTTTGGCTGCTGGCTTGGCGGCGGCAGTCTTGGCAGCAGGCTTGGCCGCCGCGGTTTTCGCCGCAACAGGCGCAACCTTGGCACCGGTCAGTTTTTCGATTTGCTTGGTCAGGGTCTCGACCTTGCTGTGCAGTGCCTTGACTTCGTTGCGGCTCGGTACACCCAGACGCGAAATGGCACTGTTCAGACGCTTGTCGAAAGCGCCTTCCAGCTCATCCCACTTGCCCAGTGCGCGATCCTTCACGCCGCTGATGCGCGATTTGGCCGAAGAAGCGGAGTCCTTGGCGGCGTCGACTGTCTTGCCAACAGCACTCTTGGTGAGCTTCTCGGCTTTCTCGCCGTCCTTAACCAATGCATCGAAGAGTTTGCTGCCGTCAGTGTCGATCTTCGAGTACACGCCTAAACCAGCCAGCCAGATTTTTCGGGAGTAATCTTCAACCTTCCCGATCCACGAGCTGCCTTCTTTTTCGGTTTTCTTTTTAACAGCCATCCCGTTCTCCTTAAGATTTACGCGCGACACGTTCGAGCAATGCCGTCAGCTCATCGAGCTTAGCAGAGAGTGTCTCAACGTCATGTTTAGACGGAATGCCGATACGATTCAAGGCACTTGCGACACGCGTGTCGAACGCCTTCTCGACCTTGTCGAGTTGAACTTCGACACGGCCTTTGAAAGTGCTGACTTCACTCTTGACGTCATCGATCTCGGCATTGGCCGCTTCAAGTTTCTCAGCGACTACTTTTTTGCCTTTCTTTTCAACAACCTGACCAGCCTTGATCAGCTCTTGAAAGTATTCGCTGCCCTCTTGGCCGACCTTGGCGTAGGCACCCAGGCCTGCCAGCCAGATCTTGCGGGCATAGGATTTGACGTCGCTCAGCGTGCCGGTCGATACGTCGACTTTTTTCTTCAAAATAACTTTGGCCATGGTGCACCTCACGCGCAGAAGGTTTGAGGAACTGCCCGGATAAGTGTCGGGCTCTGGCACAAAGTAGGGAGAAAAATTAGAAACGGCACCCTAACAACTGACATAAACCTTTGCCCATCCACAAACCAAATGTGGGAGCGAGCCTGCTCGCGAAGGCGTTGGCACAGTCGACATTTTCATCAACTGGCAGTCCGCTTTCGCGAGCAGGCTCGCTCCCACAGGGGATGTTGTTTCAACCTGAGATCAGACCAACGCCTTATCCAGCGCCTTTTCAATTTCAGCCTTGATCATGCCGCTCATGGCCGACATCATCAGGCCCAGCTCCACTTCGACGCGAATCGAATCCTCGGCGACATGCACCGCGCCTTTCACACCCGAGCGTTTCAGGTTCAGGGTATCGCCGGACCACTGCGGCTCCAGGCCATACTGATCGGAAAGTTTCTGCGCCAGCTTGTCGGCCTTTTCGCGAGCCGCTTCCTTACCCAGGCCATGGGCACGTTCAACACTAATACGGGCCATCAAATGACTCCTGCTTTATGGATGCTTTCCCGAGGCATCTTGACCTCTGCTGCGTCAAAACGTCCCGATGGTTGCCCATCTTACCTTCAGCCTTGCCAAGACAAAGCATGCCTTGGGGATTAGAATGTCGCGCATTCTCTTTTGGTGACAGCGATATGACTGATCAGCGCAAAGGCAGCGATGCCGAACCCACCACTCACTTCGGCTTCAAAAACGTTCCGGAAAGCCAGAAAGCGGAAAAAGTCGCTGAGGTATTCCACTCGGTAGCCGCCAAGTACGACCTGATGAACGACCTTCTGTCGGGCGGCATGCACCGTCTGTGGAAGCGTTTCGCGATCGAACTGTCGGGCGTTCGCACCGGCAACCGCGTGCTGGACATCGCTGGCGGTACCGGCGACCTGACCCGCAAGTTCTCGCACCTGGTAGGCCCGACCGGCCAAGTCGTGTTGGCCGACATCAACGAATCCATGCTCAAGGTCGGTCGTGACCGCCTGCTGGACCTCGGCGTGGCCGGCAACGTCGAATTCGTCCAGGCCGATGCGGAAAAACTGCCGTTCCCGGACAACCATTTCGACTGCGTGACCATCGCCTTCGGCCTGCGCAACGTGACCCACAAGGAAGATGCCCTGCGCTCGATGCTGCGCGTGCTCAAGCCGGGCGGCCGTTTGCTGGTGCTGGAATTCTCCAAGCCGACCAACGCGCTGATGTCCAAGGCCTATGACGCCTACTCGTTCGCCTTCATGCCGTTGATGGGCAAGCTGATCACCAACGACTCGGAAAGCTATCGCTACCTGGCCGAATCGATCCGCATGCACCCGAATCAGGAAACCCTGAAGTCGATGATGGTCGAAGCCGGCTTCGACCGCGTGACCTATCACAACATGACCGCAGGCATCGTTGCCCTGCACCGCGGCATCAAGCCCTGATGCTGCTCGCCGGCCTGCTCGCCAGCGTTGAACTCGGCCTGAACCGGGTGCTGCGTCTCGACAGCACGGCGCTGCCGCGGCTGGCACATTTGAGCGGCAAGGTGATTGCCGTCGATTGCCGCAGCCCGGCGCTGCACCTGTTCATCCTGCCCAGCGACGAAGGCCTGATGCTCGCCTCCCAGTGGGAAACCGGCGCCGACTGCACCTTGCGTGCACCGGCCTCGAGCCTGCTGAAACTGGCCATGAGCAAGGACAAGACCTCGATCCTGCACAGCCCTGAAGTGGAACTCGACGGCGACAGCAGCGTGCTGCTGGAACTGGCCGCAATCCTTCAGGACCTTGAGCTGGACTGGGAGTACGAACTTGCACGCGTACTGGGGCCGGTGGCCACGCAACTGGTCGGCGGTCACCTGCGCAGCCGCGCCCGCTGGTATCAGCAAGGCTTCGTCAGCCTGGGCCAGAACCTGGGCGAATACCTGGCCGAAGAATCGCGCACCCTCGTCGGCCAGCGCGAAGCCGAAGCACGATTCAGTGAACTGGACCAGATCAAGCTTGATCTGGAACGTCTCGAGGCGCGTTTCGAGCGCCTTTCCCGATCCCTCGACCCAAGCGATAACGCATGAAGCTGCTTGCCGTCCGCCGTTTGTTGCGCATCCAGCGCGTCGTGATCCGCTACCGCCTCGATGACCTGCTGTTCGCCCTGCCGCTGCCCTGGTTCTTGCGGGCGTTGCGCTATGCCTTGCCGTGGCGCTGGTTTCCGCGCAAGACCCTGGACCTGAGCCGTGGCGCTCGCTTGCGCCTGGCGCTGCAGGACCTCGGACCGATTTTCATCAAGTTCGGGCAGATCCTGTCCACTCGCCGCGACCTGCTGCCCGAAGACATCGCCGACGAACTGATGAAGCTGCAGGACCGCGTGCCGCCGTTCGATTCGCAAGTGTCGGTCAAGCTGATCGAAGAACAGCTGGGCAAGAAAATCAGCGACGTGTTCATCCGTTTCGACCTCGAACCGCTGGCCTCGGCGTCGGTGGCGCAGGTGCATGCCGCGCAACTGAAAACCGGTGAAGAAGTCGTCGTCAAAGTGATCCGCCCGGGCCTCAAACCAGTGATCGCCCAGGACCTGGCTTGGCTGTTCATCCTCGCCCGCGCCGCCGAAAAACTCTCGGCCGATGCGCGCCTGCTGCACCCGGTGGACGTCGTCAGCGATTACGAAAAAACCATCTACGACGAACTCGATCTGCTGCGCGAGGCGGCCAACGCCAGCCAGTTGAAGCGCAACTTCGAGGGCTCGCCGCTGCTGTACGTGCCGCAAGTCTATTGGGACTGGTGCCGGCCAAAAGTGCTGGTGATGGAACGCATCTACGGCATTCAGGTCACCGATCTAGCGACCCTGGCCGACCAGCGTACCGACATGAAAATGCTCGCCGAACGTGGTGTGGAGATCTTCTTCACCCAAGTGTTCCGCGATAGCTTCTTCCACGCCGACATGCACCCCGGCAACATTTTCGTCAGCACCGTGAACCCGTGGAGCCCGCAGTACATCGCCATCGACTGCGGCATCGTCGGCAGCCTGACGCCGGAAGACCAGGATTACCTGGCGCGCAACTTGTTCGCCTTCTTCAAGCGCGATTACCGCCGCGTGGCCCAGTTGCACATCGATTCGGGCTGGGTGCCGGCGGAAACCAAACTCAACGAATTCGAAGCCGCGATCCGTACCGTGTGCGAGCCGATCTTCGAAAAACCGTTAAAGGATATTTCCTTCGGCCAGGTGCTGATGCGCCTGTTCCAGACCGCACGACGCTTCAACATGGAAGTGCAGCCGCAGCTTGTACTTTTGCAGAAGACCCTGTTGAACATCGAAGGCCTGGGCCGCCAGCTGTACCCGGACCTCGACCTGTGGAACACCGCGCAGCCGTTCCTCGAACGCTGGATGCGTGAGCGCGTCAGCCCCAAAGCCCTGCTCGGCAACGTGCACAGCCAGTTCGAACAGATCCCGCACCTGGCCAACATGGCCCGTGACCTGCTCGAGCGCATGTCCCAACCCCACGCCTACGACTCGCCGCCACCGTGGCATCGACGCCGTGACGACTGGTTCCTGCGCCTACTCGGCACGGCTCACCTGGCCGGGGGCGCCATCCTTGCCGCTGGCGGTCCGTTGAACCAGTTGGCTTACTGGCCGGCCGGCATCATGATGGCGGTCGGTTTGTATCTGGTCGTTCGCCGATAGCCAGTCGCGCAACACGCTGGCACACTGTTTGGACGCTGCATTGAACGTAGGCCCCCGATTATTGAAGTGCGGGCCCGTATCGGAGTCGTAGATGAAGAATTGGCTGGACGAGATCAAATGGGACGCGGACGGCTTGGTGCCAGCGATTGCCCAGGATCACAAGACCGGGCGCGTCCTGATGATGGCCTGGATGAACCGCGAAGCACTGGAACTGACCGCTGCCGAGAACCGCGCGATCTACTGGTCGCGCTCCCGTGGCAAGCTGTGGCGCAAGGGCGAAGAGTCCGGCCACGTGCAAACCCTGCACGAGATGCGCCTGGACTGCGACGCCGACGTCATCATCCTGATGGTCGAGCAAATCGGCGACATCGCTTGCCATACCGGCCGCCAGAGCTGCTTCTACCGCGTCTATGAGAACGGCGACTGGACAACGGTCGACCCGGTCCTGAAAGATCCGCACGCCATCTATTCCGCAGGGCACACACATGAGTGACACTCTCACCCGCCTCGCCGAGGTACTGGAAGCGCGCAAAGGCGCCGCTGCCGACAGCTCGTATGTCGCCAGCCTGTACCACAAGGGCTTGAACAAGATTCTGGAAAAAGTCGGCGAAGAGTCGGTCGAAACCATCATTGCCGCCAAGGACGCCGCCATCAGCGGCGACTGCAGCGATGTGATCTACGAAACCGCCGATTTGTGGTTCCACAGCATGGTCATGCTCGCCCAATTGGGGCAGCATCCACAGGCTGTACTCGATGAACTGGACCGTCGTTTCGGTCTCTCCGGACACGCTGAGAAAGCCTCGCGCCCGTCCGCCTGAATAACTATTAGAGAGGAGCAGCAGCATGGGCATTTTTGACTGGAAACACTGGATCGTCATCCTGGTTGTCGTGGTACTGGTATTCGGCACCAAGAAGCTGAAAAACCTCGGCACCGACGTCGGCGAGTCGATCAAGGGCTTCAAGAAAGCCATGAACGATGACGAAAAACCGGCCGACCCGAGTGCGACCCCGGCCCAACCAGTTCCGCCGGTACAGCCCCAGGCCTCTGTAAACCAGCCGCACACCATCGACGTGCAGGCACAGAAAGTCGAAGAGCCGATTCGCAAAGACGTGTGAGCACTGACTAATGTTTGGTATCAGCTTCTCTGAACTGCTGCTCGTCGGCCTCGTCGCCCTGCTGGTGCTGGGGCCCGAGCGCTTGCCGGGCGCTGCGCGCACCGCTGGCCTGTGGGTCGGGCGCCTGAAGCGCAGCTTCAACGCGATAAAACAGGAAGTTGAACGTGAAATCGGTGCCGACGAGATTCGTCGGCAACTGCACAACGAACACATTCTGTCGCTTGAGCAGGAGGCGCGGAAAATCTTCACGCCGACCCAGCAGGAGCCGACGCCAGTGGAGCACGTGGGTGCGCAGACGATTCATGCGCCTGCCGCTGTCATCGACCCGACACCTGCTCCCGTAGTCGCGCCTGTCGAACCTGCGCCTATCGTTGCAGCCACTCCGGTTGAACCCGTTACACCTGCGGCTGCGCCCGTTGCGCCGGCCCCTCATGACCCAACACTGCCGCCGCGAGCCCCATGAGCGATCTTCCTGAAAACGACCAGCACATGCCGCTGGTTTCGCACCTCACCGAGTTGCGTACCCGTCTGCTGCGCTGCGTAGCGGCGATCTTCATCATCTTTGCCGGGCTGTTTGCCTTCACCCAGCAGATCTATACCTTCGTCTCGACGCCACTGCGTGCGTACTTGCCGGCCGGCGCGACGATGATTGCCACTGACGTGTCGTCGCCGTTCCTGACGCCGCTGAAGCTGACCATGATGGTCTCGCTGTTCCTGGCCATCCCGGTGATCCTGCACCAGATCTGGGGTTTTATCGCCCCGGGCTTGTACAAGCATGAAAAACGCATCGCCGTGCCCTTGCTGGTCTCCAGCATTTTTCTGTTCTACGCCGGCATGGCGTTCGCCTATTTCCTGGTGTTCCCGCTGATCTTCAAGTTCTTCGCCGCCGCCACCCCGGCCGGTGTGGAAATGATGACCGACATCACCAGTTACCTCGACTTCGTCATGACGCTGTTCTTTGCCTTTGGCGTGGCGTTCGAAATCCCGGTGGCCGTGGTGCTGCTGGTGTGGATCGGCGTGGTCGACGTCAAATACCTGAAGAAGATCCGCCCGTACGTGATCATCGGCTGCTTCGTGGTCGGCATGATCCTGACGCCGCCGGACATCTTTTCGCAGACCTTGCTGGCCGTGCCGATGTGGCTACTGTTCGAGATCGGCATCCTGTTTGGCAGCCTGATCAGCAAACGTGGCGAGCATCCGGACGACCAACCGGCTGACGACCACAACGACCAGCCGCCAGCGACCCAAGCGTGAACCTGCTGCTTCTCGAAGAGGCCGATTTCATTGCGACCGACCGGGCGGTCCTGCGTGATCGCCGGTTAACCCACATGCAGGAAGTCCACCGCTGCGAAGTCGGCGACAGCATGCGCGTCGGGCGGATTGGCGGGCTGATGGGCTCGGCCGAAGTGCTGCGCCTGGACGCCGGCGAAGCGGAATTGCGCGTCACCCTCGACCAGCCACCACCTGCCAAGCTGCCATTGACCCTGGTATTGGCCCTGCCACGCCCCAAGATGCTGCGCAGGGTATTCCAGACCGTGGCAGCCATGGGCGTGCCACGTGTCGTGCTGGTCAACAGCTATCGCGTCGAGAAGAGCTTCTGGCAGACCCCGTTCCTGGAGCCCGAGGCGATTCGCGAGCAGTTGATCCTCGGCCTCGAACAGGCGCGGGACAGTGTGCTGCCGGAAGTCGTCATCGAAAAACGCTTCAAGCCGTTCGTCGAAGACCGTTTGCCGGCGATCACCGACGGCACCCTCGGCCTGGTGGGGCATCCGGGCAATTACCCGCCCTGCCCTCGCGCACTCAGCGAACCGGTGACCCTGGCCATCGGCCCCGAGGGTGGCTGGATTCCCTACGAGATCGACCTGCTGGGCAAGTCCGGGCTGCAACCGGTGCAACTGGGTGAACGCATCCTGCGCGTCGAAACTGCCGTGACCGCGCTGCTGGCCCGCCTTTTCTGACATCCACATTCACCCTGTAGGAGCGAGCCCGAACATCGGGCAGCGCCTACAGATTCAGGCTCCCCTGCCGATACCCCCCTCATAAAACCAAATTGTGGTCCGGGGAGTTTCAGCATGTACCAATCGCTAGCCGAGAATCTGGGAAATGTCAGCGTCAAACGCAAGCTGGGAATCGGCTTCGGTCTGGTGCTGCTATTGACCCTGTTGATCACCTTCACCGGCTGGAGCGGCCTGAGCGGCGTCACCAGCCGTGGCGATAAACTGGGGTTCATCGCCAGTCTCAACGACCTGACCAAGGACCTGCGCATTGCCCGCCTGAATTACGAGATGCGTCGCGGCGAACAAGGTCCCGGCGCCGTCAACGATCTGCTGGGTAAACTCGAAAGCGGCTTGCAGACCGCCCGAGGCCTGATCGAGCAACCGGCCGATACGGCCATGGTCGATCAACAACTGGCTGCTGTCGCCGAATACCGTCGTGCCTTCAGCGACATGACCCAGGCCGGCGCCCAGCGTGAAGACGCCCGCAGCAAACTCGGCGCTACCGCCGACAACGCCGTGGCCCGCGTCGCCGAGGTGGAAAAGTCCATGCTGCAAGGTGACAGCGTGGCCGCCTTCAACAGCATCATCGACCTGAGCAAACTGATCCAGCAGGCGCGTTTCCAGGTGCGTGGCTACACCTACAGCGGCAAGAGCGAAGCCGAACAGCCGGCCCTCGACGCGATCGACAACGCCCTGAAAAACCTCGAGAGCCTGCCGGCCAAACTGCCTGAAGAACACATCGCCAATCTGCAACAGGCGACTGATTCGCTGAAGGCCTACCGCGCCGCTGTCAGCCAGTTCCGCGACTCCCAGGTGGCCAGCGCCAACGCCCTGGTACGCATGTCTGCCCAAGGCGACATCCTGTTGGACATGAGCCAGAAACTCACTGTCTCGCAAACTATCGTGCGCGACACCGACGCCGCCCATGCCAAGAACATGCTGAGCCTCGCCACTGTGCTGGCCATCGCCTTCGGCCTGCTGGCCGCCTGGGCGATCACCCGGCAGATCATCATTCCTTTGAATCAGACCCTGGCCGTCGCTGAACGCGTCGCCAGTGGCGATCTGACCCATAACCTGACCTCGCAGCGCCGCGACGAACTCGGCCAGCTGCAGCGCGCCATGCAGAGCATGACCCAGGGCTTGCGCGAACTGATCGGCGGCATCAGCGATGGCGTCACGCAGATCGCCAGCGCCGCCGAAGAGCTGTCCGCCGTCACCGAGCAGACCAGCGCCGGGGTCAACAGCCAGAAGGTCGAGACCGATCAGGTGGCGACTGCCATGAACGAAATGGCCGCCACCGTGCAGGAAGTTGCGCGCAACGCCGAAGAAGCCTCCGAAGCCGCCGTCGCCGCCGACCAGCAGGCCCGCGAGGGCGACAAAGTGGTCGGTGAAGCCATCGCCCAGATCGAACGTCTGGCCGCGGAAGTCGGTCACTCCACCGAGGCCATGGGCGAACTCAAGCGCGAAAGTGACAAGATCGGCAGCGTGCTCGACGTGATCAAATCCGTGGCCCAGCAAACCAACCTGCTGGCCCTCAACGCCGCGATTGAGGCTGCCCGTGCAGGTGAAGCCGGACGTGGTTTTGCCGTGGTCGCCGACGAAGTTCGCAGCCTGGCCCAGCGCACGCAGAAGTCCACCGAAGAGATCGAAGAGTTGATCGTCGGCCTGCAAAATGGCACGCAGCAAGTCGCGACCATCATGGACAACAGCCGCACCCTGACCGACAGCAGTGTCGAACTGACCCGCCGCGCCGGCGGCTCACTGGAAAGCATCACCCGCACCGTCTCGGCGATTCAGGCGATGAACCAGCAGATCGCCGCTGCCGCCGAACAACAAAGCGCCGTGGCCGAAGAGATCAACCGCAGCGTGCTGAACGTGCGCGATGTGTCGGACCAGACCTCGGCAGCCAGTGAAGAGACCGCCGCCTCCAGCGTTGAGCTGGCGCGGTTGGGGACGCATTTGCAGATGCTGGTAGGCAAGTTCAGGGTTTGAGCTGATCCGCATGCCTCGGTGCACTTGAAACCGAGGCGATGCAATCGCTAGCAGGCTAGCTCCCACAGGGAATTGCGTTGTACACACAACCTTGTAGGAGCGGGCTTGCCCGCGATGGCGTCCGACCAGACGCTGCCGTTACAACATCTGGCGCAAGCTCAAGAACAATCTTGAAGCCAAAAAAAACCCGCTTTCGCGGGTTTTTTTCATTACGCCATCTGAGGCTGTACGCTCATCGGCTTGAGCGGCAGCAGCGGTGCATGGGGATCGGCCTTGACCGACTTGCGCCATGCGCCGAGCCACTCGGCATGACCTTCGCTCCAGACCTGCTCATGCAGACGGGCCAATGCCACCGGGTCGCTCAACAGTTGCACACGCTCGTTGTTGGTCAGGCCTTCAGGCCCAACCTTCATCGCGTGCCGCACCCGCTCGATCCGCAGCCATTCGATCGGCTCGGCCTGATTGTGACGGGAGGTCGCCAGCGAGCACGCCAGGGCGTTCTGCTGTGGATCGACCACCGAACGGACGAAGCCGTCGTTCAGCGCGTGCCAGCGGTTTTCGTGGGTGTACTGGTCGGTGGCCAGCAACGCCTGCGGCGGATTGTATTCCTCAGGGATCAGGAACAGGCTCTCGTCACGGGACTTGAGGCCCAGGCCAACGCGGCTGGAGATCACCGATACCGGGATCGACAGCATCAACGAACCGACGATCGGCACGAGCCACCACAGGAAGCTCGGGTTCAGCCAGATCACCAGCATGGCCCAGAAGAAGCCCAGCAGGGTTTGCGGGCCGTGGCGCTTGACCGCCTCGCTCCACGGCGTGGAGTCGTCGTCACGCTGCGGCGAGTTCCAGGTCGCGGCCCAGCCGAGGAACGCGGCGAGGACGAAACGGGTATGGAAAATCATCCGCACCGGCGCCAGCAGCATGGAGAACAACATCTCCAGCAGCATCGACAAGGTCACCTTGAATTTGCCGCCGAACTCTTTCGCGCCCTTGGCCCAGATCAGGATGATGCTCAGCAACTTCGGCAGGAACAGCAGCACGATCGTGGTCGAGAACAGGGCAATCGCCTTGTCCGGATGCCATTGCGGCCACAACGGATACAGCTGACGCGGTTCGAGGAAGTACTGCGGTTCCATCAGTGTGTTGACCGCCAAAAGCGCTGTCGACAACACCAGGAAGAAGAACCACAACGGCGCCGACAGGTAGGACATCACGCCGGTCAGGAACACCGCGCGGTGCACCGGGTGCATGCCCTTGACCAGGAACAGGCGGAAGTTCATCAGGTTACCGTGGCACCAGCGACGGTCACGCTTGAGTTCGTCCAGCAGGTTTGGCGGCAGTTCTTCGTAGCTGCCCGGCAAGTCGTAGGCAATCCACACGCCCCAACCGGCACGGCGCATCAACGCGGCTTCAACGAAGTCGTGAGACAGGATCGAGCCGGAGAACGCGCCTGTACCCGGCAACGGCGCCAGGGCGCAGTGGTCGATGAACGGCTTCATGCGAATGATCGCGTTGTGGCCCCAGTAGTGCGACTCACCCAGTTGCCAGAAGTGCAGACCGGCGGTGAACAACGGGCCATACACGCGAGTGGCGAACTGCTGCATGCGCGCATACAGGGTGTCCATGCCCGACGCACGTGGCGCGGTCTGGATGATCCCGGCATCCGGCGTGGCTTCCATCAGGCGCACCAGGCTGGTCAGGCACTCACCGCTCATCACGGAGTCGGCGTCGAGTACGACCATGTACTTATAGTCACCGCCCCAGCGACGGCAGAAGTCGTCTAGGTTACCGCTCTTGCGCTTTACGCGACGACGACGGCGACGATAGAAGATCTTGCCGAAGCCCCCGGCTTCACGGCAGACATCCAGCCAGGCTTGTTGCTCGGCAACACAGATATCGGCGTCGTTACTGTCACTGAGGACGAAGAAGTCGAAACGGTCCAGGTCACCCGTGGCTGCAACCGACTCGAAAGTCGCGCGCAGACCGGCGAATACCCGAGGTACGTCTTCGTTGCAGATCGGCATCACCAGAGCGGTGCGCGCATCCTTCGGAATTGGCTCATTGCCGGCACTTTTACCGGAGATACGGTATTTATCGTGACCGGTTAGCAACTCGAGGAAGCCCATCAGCGCAGTCCAGAAACCGGCCGATACCCAGCAGAACAGAATCCCGAACAGGATCAGGATGCTGGTCTGCAAGGCATACGGCAGCACTTGCGTGGCGGTTTGCAACAGCGGTTGGTGCAGCACTTCGTTGAGATCGACGAACGACCAGCCCTGGTACGGCATGATGCCTTTCATGTACCAACCGGCGACGATGGTCTGGCCGAGCATCAGCAGCAACAGAATGTAGCGACGGATCGATCCGACGGTGCGCCAGCGTGCGGCCGGCAGGACACGTTCGTCCTTCGGCGGCTTCGGCGGGTTGGTACGACCGGTCATCCGGCGCCAGCCACGCACCAGAATGTTGGTGCGCCACGGCTCCGGCACGACCTTGGTCCGCCGGATCGGTGGGGTCGCCTTGAGGCAGACCCGGCCGTTGGCGTCGAGCACCAGCATTTCCGCGTCCTGCAGCTCTTCGGCGGTGCTCAGGGTCAGGCGTTTGCCGACCGAAGCCTGGGCGGCTTCGGTCGGGGCGTCGAACGTCGATGACGACAGGCGTTCGTGCAATTCGCTGAAAGACTGGCAGCCCGCGAGTTCCGCGCGCTGCTCGTCGGTCATCGGCAGATGCGCCAGATACTCGGAAAGAGTTTCTGGCCGTACTTGAGAGTTACTCATCGGCAGGCAACTGATAGCTCCAGGTCTCGGTCAGGACTTCTTCAGTCGGGGCCGATTCCGGTGTGGCTGGGGCCGCGTCGGCAGCGACAGGCTGCTTGGCGTCTTTATTGGCCTTGTCCTTGGCATCTGCAACAGGCTTGGCTTCGGCCTGCTTGGCCTCCGCTTGCTTGGCTTCCTTGTCCGCTTTCTCTTGTTGCTTGGCGGCGACCTTGTCGGCCTTGGCAACCGACGAATTCGACGACGGAATCGACGTCTTGGCCAGGTCCGCAGGCACGATGTTCTGCACCAGTGCGGCACGCATCTCGGTGGACTTGCCTGGGTCCTTGATCTTCATCCGCAGGGTCAGGCGCCAGCCCTTGGTTTCAGGGTTGTAGCGCACGCTGTTTTCCACAAGCTCGGCGTTGTCGCCGACGCTGACCTGGCTGCGAACGTCCGCATCGGCCGGCAATGCCGCCAGGGACGGGCCTTCGAAGTCCACCAAGTAGGCAACACTGCCGTCCGGCTGACGAATCAGGTTGGACTGTTTGACGTCACCGGTCGAACGCAGGGTCTGTTTGACCCAGGCGCTGTCCGGCGCGTGAATCGAGTCTTCATCCATGGTCCAGTGCATACGATAAGCGACATCGAGCGGCTGGCCAGGCTCCGGCAATTTTTCCGGGTTCCAGAAGGCAACGATGTTGTCGTTGGTTTCGTCGGCAGTCGGAATCTCGACCAGGTCGACGGTGCCCTTGCCCCAGTCACCCTTCGGCTCGATCCAGGCGCTTGGGCGCTTGTCGTACCGGTCGTCGAGGTCTTCGTAGTGGCTGAAGTCGCGGCCACGTTGCAGCAGGCCAAAGCCGCGCGGGTTTTCCACGCTGAAGTTGCTCACGGCCAGGTGTTTCGGGTTGTTCAGCGGACGCCAGATCCACTCGCCGTTGCCGGCATGGATCGCCAGACCACTGGAGTCGTGCAGCTCGCGGCGGTAGTTCAGTACTTTCGACGGCTGGTTGGCGCCGAACAAGTACATGCTGGTCAACGGGGCGATACCCAGCTTGCCGACCTTGTCACGCAGGAACATCTGCGCCTTGACGTCGACGATGGTGTCGCTGCCCGGACGCAGGGTCAGGCGATAGGCGCCAGTTGCACGCGGAGAATCCAGCAGGGCGAAGATCACCAGGTGCTTGTCGCCCGGCTTGGGCTGTTGAATCCAGAATTCGCGGAAACGCGGGAATTCTTCGCCGGACGGCAATGCGGTATCCAGCGCCATGCCGCGAGCGGACAAACCATAGACGTGGCCCTTGCCGACGACGCGGAAGTAGCTCGCGCCAAGCATGGTCATGATTTCGTCTTGCTTGTCGGCCTTGTTGATCGGGTACAGCACACGAAAACCGGCATAACCCAGTTGTTCGGTGGCCTTTGGATCGAACTGCATGTCGCCGAAGTCGAAACGACTCGGATCATATTTGATCTCTTCGACGGTGTTCGCGGTGATTTCGTTGATTTTCACCGGCGTATCGAAATGCATGCCCTGGTGATAGAAGGACAGCTTGAACGGCGTCTTCTGATCAGCCCATTCGGCTTTTTCCGTCAGAAAACGAATTTTCTGATAGTCCGCGAATTTCATGTCGCGGAACTCGTTCGGCAGGTTACTGCGCGGCGCTTCGTACTTCTGCCCGGCCAGCTCTTTTGCCTTGGCCGATACATCATCCAGACTGAATGCCCAAAGCTGACCCGCGCTTAGCAGGCAGAGCAGTGCAGAGCCCGCTATAAGGGCGCTGCGTAACCGTTTGGCAGACAATTTTGGTGCGTTACAGGGACTAACAATCACGAGCAACCCTCGCCGAAAACAGATCAAAAAACCAACGGCCAGTTAAAGGGTCTGCACGGTGTACGGCATGAAAAAACCGTCCTTGCAAACCACTCTTGCCAAGTTGGCGAGCATTGTTCCGACTCCGCTGGGGCGAAATGATTCCCCAATCGGATCCAGACAAGTCTCTACCTAAGTCAAAATGGACCAACGAACGCTGATCCCCGTAGCGCGCGATTATCTAGTAGGCCGCGTTACAACGCATCAGGGGTAACAAAGTATTTATCGCGATAAAGCCCGGTTTTCAGTCGAAATGAGCTTAAAAACTTGTTTCAAGCGCTTTCAGGTCTGTAACAGGAAGGTTACCGGGCCGTCATTGACCAGGTGCACCTGCATATCCGCGCCGAATCTACCTGATGCCACAGTGCCATGCACCTGTTTCGCTTTGCTTAATAGATAGTCGAACAACTCCTCTCCCAACGCCGGAGGGGCCGCAGTCGAGAAACTCGGACGCAGCCCGCTTTTGGTATCGGCAGCCAGGGTGAACTGAGAGACCAGCAGCAGCCCGCCGCCCACATCCGCCAAGGACAGATTCATCTTGCCCTCAGCGTCACTGAACACTCGATAGTTAAGCAGCTTATTGAGAAGTTTGTCAGCGCTGGCCCGCGTGTCGTCGGGCTCGACGGCCACCAGGACCAGCAATCCCTGATCAACGGCACCCACGACCTCGCCCGCCACCTCGACTCGTGCGCCACGCACCCGTTGCAGCAGACCCTTCATGCCTCGTCAGGCGCCAGGTCGAGCAGACGTCGGGCCATCTGATCGGCGGCGCGTACCAGTGCGTCGGTGATGCCCGGTTCTGAAGCGGCATGACCGGCATCGCGGATGACCTGCAGTTCGCTGTTCGGCCAGGCTTGGTGCAATTCCCAGGCGTTATCCAGCGGACAGATCACGTCATAGCGACCATGGATGATCACGCCAGGCAAATGGGCGATCTTGCCCATGTCGCGGATCAACTGGTTCGGTTCCAGGAAGGCATTGTTGCTGAAGTAGTGGCATTCGATGCGGGCAATCGACAATGCACGTTGTGGCTCGGAGAAGCGATCGACCACCAGTGGGTTCGGACGCAGGGTCGCGGTGCGGCCCTCCCAGGTGGACCAGGCCTTGGCCGCGTGCATCTGGGCAATCTGGTCGTTGCCGACCAGACGTTTGTGGAACGCGGTCAGCAAGTCGCCGCGCTCATCCAGCGGGATCGGCGCAATGTAGTCCTGCCAGTAATCGGGGAACAGACGGCTCGCGCCGGCCTGGTAGAACCATTCGATTTCCTGCGGCCGGCACAGAAAGATCCCGCGCAGGATCAGACCGTGCACCCGCTCAGGGTGGGTTTGCGCGTAAGCCAGCGCCAGGGTCGAACCCCAGGAGCCGCCAAACAGCACCCATTTGTCGATACCCAGATGCTGGCGAATACGCTCCAGGTCGGCGACCAGATCCCAGGTCGTGTTGTTTTCCAGGCTGGCGTGGGGAGTGGAGCGACCGCAACCGCGCTGATCGAAAGTGACAATGCGATACAGGTTGGGATCGAAGAAGCAACGACTCTGGGCATCACATCCGGCACCGGGGCCGCCGTGGATGAACACCACCGGCAAACCTTCCGGTGAACCGCTTTCGTCGACGTACAGGGTATGAGTTGCATCGACGGCCAGATCGTGCCGGGCGTAGGGTTTGATCTGCGGGTACAAAGTCTGCATTGCGCACTCCGTAAGGGGTCGAGTTCATCCCTGGGGGGACTTCTATTATTCTGCCGTCCGGCATCATAAACCCGAATTACGTCAATGAGCATGTCTGTGCGGGGTCAGAGTTTTGCCGCCAGATAACCAAACAAGGTTTCGTACAGCGCATCGACCTCGGGCACCTGCCCGCGGGCCCGCAAACAGCCATGAACCAGGCCATCGCCGACATATAGCGTGGTAGCCACGCCCGCAGCACTCAGACGCTCGGCATACAACACGCCGTCATCGCGCAAGGGGTCGAATTGCGCCACGGCGATCAATGCCGGTGGCAGTCCGTTGAAATCCCTGGCCAGCAATGGCATGGCGTAGGCGTTCGGATGGCGGGTACCGCACAGGTAGAGCGCGTGATAGCAATCGACGTCACTGCTGCTGAGTAATGGCGCGTCGATGCACTCACTGCGCGATGGCAACCGTTGATCCCCGCCCAACCCCGGATAGATCAGAACCTGCGCGCACGGTACCGGCTCGCCGGCATCGCGCAGCGCCAGGCATAACGCCGCTGCGAGGTTGCCGCCGGCACTGTCGCCAGCCACCAGCGTGCGCGCCGGGTCGAGTTGAAACGGCCCGGTGCGCAATGCTCGCCAGACCTTAAGGCAATCATCGAACGCGGCGGGAAACGGATGCTCCGGTGCCCGGCGATAATCCACGGCGATCACCAGCACACCTAGCGTCGATGCCAACTCGGCGCAGATGAAATCGTGAGAATCCAGGTCCCCCACCACCCAGCCACCGCCATGCAGGTAAACGATGCAGGACGCACCACTGGCCGGAGGTTGATAGGAACGAACCGTAACGCCGGCCAGCTCGAAATCGACCACGTACAACCCGGCGGGGCGTGCCGGGGTAAACGCTCGGCACATCTCGCTGTAGGCCTGGCGCAACCCGGTGATACTGCTGTCGGTGCTGTTGAAACTCAGGGTTTTGTCGACGAACGCCGTCATTTGTTCAGAAAGCGGGTAAGGAGCCATGAGCCTGGTGCCCGTTCAGGGAAATGTATGGCCCCTGTAGGAGCGAGCTTGATTGCGATGATCGTCAACGAGAACGCGAGAAGCCTGATACCCCGCGGCGTTCTCGGGCTTATCGCGAGCAAGCTCGCTCCTACAGGGGTTTGGTGTCAGTTTTTCAAACTGGCTTGAACCGTCGCCACGCCATCCTTGCCATCGAAACTGCTGACACCGGCCAGCCAGCGCTGGAGATCTTCCGGATGCTCGCGCAGCCATTTCCTGGCGACATCCTGAGCCGACTGGCGCTCCATGATCGGGACCATCAACTGGCTTTCCTGGGCGGCGGTGAACGTCAGGTTTTCCAGCAGCCGATTGACGTTCGGGCAGCGCTCCGCGTAATCCGGGGCAGTCACGCTGGAGACGGTCGCGGCGCCTTCATTCGGACCGTAGACATCTTCACTGCCGGTCAGGTAGGTGATCTTCATGTTGATGTTCATCGGATGCGGGGTCCAACCGACGAACACCACCAACTCCTTGCGATTCACCGCCCGCTGCACGGCCGCCAGCATTCCGGCCTCACCGGACTCGATCAGCTTGAAATCCTTCAGACCGAAGTGATTGGTTTCGATCATGGTCTTGATCGTGGTGTTGGCACCGCTACCCGGCTCGATACCGTAGATCTTGCCGCCGAGCTGATCCTTGAACCTGGCGATGTCGGCGAAGGTTTTCAGTCCTGCCGCTGCCACATAGTCCGGGACCGCGAGGGTGGCCTGGGCATCGGCCAGGCTCGGTTTGTCCATGACCTTGACCTGATTGGCCGCCACGAACGGAGCGATGTTTTTATCCATCGCCGGTTTCCAGTAACCAAGGAAGATGTCCAGGCGCTTGTCGCGGATGCCAGCGAAAATGATTTGCTGCACGGCACTGGTTTGCTTGCTTTCGTAGCCCAGACCGTTGAGAAGTACATCGGCCATGCCGCTGGTGGCGATCACGTCGGTCCAGTTGACCACGCCCATGCGCACGGTTTTGCAAGAGGCGTCGTCCGCAGCCATGGCGCCGGCACTCAATAGAGCGGTGCCGCAGAGGATTGAGAGACAGCGGGTAAACAGTCTTTTCATCGGGGTGAGTCTCGTGCGGCAGCGGATTATTGTCGGGCCGGTGTCTTTGTGCACCGTGGCCAGAACATTACGCAGCAGACGAGCGGTAGAAACGCCCTGTGGCGACCGTGTTTTGCACGGTGGCGACTGTCAGCCTAACTAATGAAATGGCTACCCCCCCCGCTGCCCCCTGTGATCGCCCACTAAGCTTTCACAGAGGGCTCATCGGAGATCATTGCCATGAACAACGTAGCTATTGCCGCCATCGACCTCGGAAAACATTCCTTTCATCTTCATGCTC
>NZ_MUJK01000011.1 GCF_002906155.1 Pseudomonas laurylsulfativorans | reverse complement strand
ACTCTTCAGTTCAAACATCTTTGGGTTTTGAGAAAACCCTAAACTTGGCTCAGCAATCGTTGGTTACATCTTTGATTTCTCGCGGAGTAACTTGTGATGCTGATAATCTGTTGACTAGCAGTCTGACTCCACAAGCACCCACACGAATTGCTTGATTCAGTTGTTAAAGAGCGGTTGGCTAAGATCTTTCGTCTCAACCGAGGCGCGCATTCTACAGCAGCCTCATTTGCTGTCAAGTGATAATTTTCAGAAGCTTTCAAAGTTTCCCTTGTAACTTCAACCACTTGCGCTTCAGATCTCTCATCAGCGGGAGGCGAATTCTACAGCGTTACACGCTGCTGTCAACACCTCTTTTTCAACTCCCTTTCGGCTTCGATGAACTGAAGCGACCCGCTGTCGAAAACCGCGTAACTCGTTGTTTACCAAGGAGTTTTCCGTTTCGACTGCGCCGGAAGTGGGGCGAATTATAGGCTTCTAAAATTCGCCGTCAACAGCTATTTTCACCATTCTGTCATATAAGCCAAAAAAGCCCCGAATCGAGTAGGAGGCGGATTGAACTGGTCAAGTAATCCCGGACACCGATTACGGTGTTTATGCCGCTTTTTGCTCCATAGCTATTGGCGACAGGTAGTTGTTGTAGCTGTGGAGCCTGGTGCGGTTGTAGTACAGGAAAAAACGCGCCATGTCGGTTTTCGCCGCCTCTATCCGCTTCCTGTTCGTCAGGCCAGCATTTTGCCTCGGGCTTCCTTCAGATTCGCAGTCACCCGCGACCCCCTTGCCTCTGGCTAACACTTCCCCTTGCCGGGTGTGTAGAGGACTTTCACCTCCAAGTCACCAGCGAGGCCACCACAGCCAAGCTGGTTGCGCTTACGCGCAACGCGCCATGCCTGGCGCACAAACAAAAAGGCCGACCCAATGGGTCGGCCTTCTGCGCCCTGCTAGTTACAAGCTAGGGAAGGCGAACTGCGAAGCTTCATGACTCGCACGCTGCGGCCAGCGCTGGGTGATGGCTTTGCGGCGGGTGTAGAAACGCACGCCATCCGGGCCATAGGCATGCAGGTCGCCGAACAGCGAACGCTTCCAGCCGCCAAAGCTGTGGTAAGCGACCGGTACCGGCAGCGGTACGTTGACGCCGACCATGCCGACTTCGATCTCGTCGCAGAACAACCGCGCCGCTTCACCGTCACGGGTGAAGATGCAGGTGCCGTTGCCATATTCGTGATCGTTGATCAGTTGCATGGCTTCTTCCAGGCTGTTGACCCGAACAACGCACAGCACCGGCCCAAAGATCTCTTCTTTATAGATACGCATCTCTGGCGTGACGTTATCGAACAGGCAACCACCCAGGAAGAAGCCTTCCTCGTGACCAGCCACGGTCAGGCCACGGCCGTCCACGACCAGTGTCGCGCCGGCAGCCACACCATCTTCTACATAACCGCTGACCTTGTCGCGGGCCTGGCCAGTTACCAGAGGCCCCATGTCCAGACCGCAAGAAGTACCGGCACCGATTTTCAGCGCCTGGATTTGCGGAACCAGTTTGGCCACCAGGGCATCCGCTACCTGATCACCTACGCACACGGCCACGGAGATCGCCATGCAACGCTCGCCGCAAGAACCGTAGGCTGCGCCCATCAGTGCGCTCACCGCGTTATCCAGGTCAGCATCCGGCATCAGCACCGCGTGGTTCTTCGCACCGCCCAAAGCCTGAACACGTTTGCCGCGCTTGGTGCCTTCGGAGTAGATGTATTCGGCAATCGGCGTCGAACCGACGAAGCTCAGTGCCTTGACTTCCGGCGCTTCGATCAATGCGTCCACCGCAGCCTTGTCACCGTGCACCACGCTCAGTACGCCTCTAGGCAAACCTGCCTCCAGCAGCAACTGGGCGATCAGCAGGGTCGAACTCGGGTCACGCTCGGACGGCTTGAGGATGAAGCAGTTGCCGCAGACGATCGCCAGCGGGTACATCCACAGTGGCACCATGGCAGGGAAGTTGAACGGCGTGATACCGGCAACCACGCCCAGCGGCTGGAAGTCAGACCAGGCATCGATGTTCGGGCCGACGTTACGGCTGTACTCGCCCTTGAGGATTTCCGGAGCCGCGCAAGCGAACTCGACGTTCTCGATACCGCGCTTGAGCTCACCGGCAGCATCTTCCAAGGTCTTGCCGTGTTCTTCGCTGATCAATTGCGAGATACGCGCTTCGTTCTGCTCCAGCAGTTGCTTGAAGCGGAACATCACCTGGGCACGCTTGGCCGGCGGCGTGTTGCGCCAGGCCGGGAATGCAGCCTTGGCGGCGTCAATGGCGCTCTGGATGGTTTCGCGGGTCGCCAGTGGCAACTTGTGAATAGCCTGCCCCGTCGACGGGTTGAACACATCAACCGCGCGACCGTTCTCGGTCACCAGTTCGCCATTGATCAAATGCGGAATAACGCTCATGGAAGCTCCTGAAAAGTTGTCCACAGACGCCCCGTTCCGGGCGCCTGTTATTGATAGGTATATAGAAGGAGAAATCAGTCGATCTTGCTCAGCACTTCGCCGACCGCGTCGAACAGACGATCCAGGTCCTGCGGCTTGCTGTTGAAGGTTGGGCCGAACTGCAGGGTGTCGCCGCCGAAGCGTACGTAGAACCCGGCTTTCCACAGCGCCATGCCCGCTTCGAACGGACGTACGATCGCGTCGCCGTCACGTGGAGCGATCTGGATCGCGCCGGCCAGGCCGAAGTTGCGGATGTCGATGATGTTCTTGGTGCCTTTGAGGCCGTGCAGCGCATTTTCGAAATGCGGTGCGACTTCAGCCACGCTCTGTACCAGGTTTTCCTTTTGCAGCAGGTCGAGTGCTGCCAGGCCTGCGGCGCAAGCCACCGGGTGGGCCGAATAGGTGTAGCCATGGGGGAATTCAACCGCGTATTCAGGGGTCGGCTGATTCATGAAGGTCTGGTAGATCTCGGAGCTGGCAATCACCGCGCCCATCGGGATCGCACCGTTGGTGACTTGCTTGGCGATGCACATCAGGTCCGGGGTCACACCGAAAGTGGTCGCGCCGAACATGGTGCCGGTACGGCCGAAACCGGTGATCACTTCGTCGAACACCAGCAGGATGTTGTGCTGGTCGCAGATTTCACGCAGACGCTTGAGGTAACCCTGTGGTGGAACCAGCACGCCAGCGGAACCGGCCAATGGCTCGACGAACACCGCCGCGATGTTCGACGCATCGTGCAGTTCGATCAGCTTCAGCAGTTCGTCAGCCAAAGCAATACCGCCCTGCTCCGGCATGCCACGGGAGTAAGCGTTGCTTGCCAGCAAGGTGTGCGGCAGGTGGTCGACATCCATCATCGCCTGACCGAACAGTTTACGGTTGCCATTCACGCCACCGAGGCTGGTACCGGCGATGTTCACACCGTGGTAACCACGGGCACGGCCGATCATTTTAGTCTTGGTCGACTGGCCTTTCAGGCGCCAGTAAGCGCGAACCATCTTCACGGCGGTGTCAGCACACTCGGAGCCCGAGTCGGTGAAGAACACGTGGTTCAGGTTGCCCGGCGTCAGGTCGGTGATTTTCTCAGCCAGCTGGAACGACAGCGGGTGGCCGTACTGGAAGGCTGGCGAGTAATCCAGGGTGCCCAGTTGCTTGGCGACCGCTTCCTGGATTTCCTTGCGGGTGTGCCCGGCGCCGCAGGTCCACAGACCGGACAGCGAGTCATAAACCTTGCGGCCCTTGTCGTCGATCAGCCAGCTGCCTTCGGCGCCAACGATCAGCCGTGGGTCGCGCTGAAAGTTACGGTTGGCGGTGTATGGCATCCAGTGAGCATCGAGCTTCAGCTGGCTGGCCAGGGAAGTCGGGGCGTTTTCAGGCAAGTTCATGGGCAAAACCTCGCAAGGCAATAAGCGGCGTAAGGATTGAAAACCGTTGTTGCAGCTAAATTGCCACGGGGATAAAGTCGGTGAAATGCAACTCTTCTAATGTTCAGTCAGCCGACTACTAAACTTTCGAGTAACCCGCATGAGCACTCGCCGTCCCGATCCGCTGGCCCAGGTCAGCGACTTTGATATTCGCCTGCTGCGGATTTTCCGTAGCGTGGTGGAATGCGGCGGCTTCTCCGCAGCGGAAACGGTGCTGGGCATCGGCCGCTCGGCGATCAGCCAGCAGATGAGCGATCTGGAGCAACGCCTCGGCCTGCGCCTTTGCCAACGTGGACGCGCCGGTTTTTCCCTGACCGAAGAAGGCCGCGAGGTCTATCAATCGGCGTTGCAACTGCTCAGTGCGCTGGAAAGCTTTCGGACCGAGGTCAACGGCCTGCACCAGCACTTGCGCGGCGAATTGATCATTGGTTTGACGGACAACCTGGTCACCCTGCCCCACATGCGCATCACCCATGCCCTCGCGCAATTGAAAGAGCGCGGCCCGGATGTGCAGATCCAGATCCGCATGATCGCGCCCAATGAAGTCGAACAAGGCGTGCTCGACGGCCGCCTGCACGTCGGCGTGGTGCCGCAGGCCAGCGCACTGTCGGGGCTGGAGTATCAACCGCTGTATAGCGAGCGGTCGCTGCTGTACTGCGCAGTCGGCCACCCGCTGTTTTATGTCGACGATAAACAACTGGACGACGAACGCCTGAACAGCCAGGACGCCATCGCGCCCACCTTCCGTTTGCCGGCAGAGATCCAGGCCCACTACCAGGCGCTCAATTGCACCGCCAGCGCCTCCGACCGCGAAGGCATGGCCTTCCTGATCCTGACCGGGCGCTACATCGGTTACCTGCCGGATCACTACGCGAGTCTTTGGGTGCAGCAAGGCCGGTTGCGAGCGTTGAAAGCGAAAACGCGCTTCTATGACCTGAGCCTGGCGTCGGTCACCCGCAAGGGACGTCGCCCGCATCTGGTGCTGGAGAGTTTTCTCGAGAGCCTGGCCGCGACGCGTTAGTGATCATTGCGCCACATAAGGACTTGTCTGAAGCCGGTGGGTACGTTATCAACGCACTGGCCGTCCCCCCCATCAGTTCGGAAGTGTTTATGACCTTTGAAGTCCCAGCCCATGGCGGCAAACCCGTCAGCCGCATTCGTCAGAAAAACGAAGAGACCATCATCAAAGCCGCCGAAGACGAGTTTGCCCGTCACGGGTACAAAGGCACGAGCATGAACACCATCGCCCAGAACGCCGGACTGCCCAAGGCAAACCTGCATTACTACTTCACCAACAAGCTCGGTTTGTACGTGGCGGTGCTGAGTAACATCATCGAGCTGTGGGACAGCACCTTCAACACCCTCACCGCCGAGGACGATCCGAGCGAAGCCTTGACCCGCTACATCCGCGCAAAAATGGAGTTCTCCCGACGCCAACCACAAGCCTCGCGGATTTTCGCCATGGAAGTCATCAGCGGTGGCGAGTGCCTGACCGAGTACTTCAATCAGGATTACCGTGCCTGGTTCCAGGGCCGGGCGGGCGTGTTCCAGTCCTGGATCGACGCCGGTAAAATGGACCCGGTCGATCCCGTACACCTGATCTTCCTGTTGTGGGGCAGCACCCAGCACTATGCCGACTTCGCCACGCAGATCTGCCGTGTCACCGGGCGCACCCGGTTGACCAAGCAAGACATGGAAGACGCCGGGGACAACCTGATCCGTATCATTCTCAAGGGCTGCGGCCTGAAACCTGCCATCTAAGTCGCCATTCAGGTACGTATGCCATTTACCCTCAGCGGTTTTTGCGAATACCGCGAAGAGATTCGCAAAAGCCGCTTCATCACCTTCGCAGCGCCGATTGCCAGCCCGGCCGAGGCCCAGGCGTTTATCGAACAGCACAGTGACCTGAATGCCTCGCACAACTGCTGGGCGTGGAAACTCGGCGATCAGTACCGCAGCACTGATGATGGCGAGCCCGGTGGTACAGCCGGCCGGCCGATTCTGGCGGCGATCGAGGCGCAGGCCTGCGATCAGGTCGCGGTGCTGGTGGTTCGCTGGTATGGCGGCATCCAACTGGGCACTGGTGGCCTCGCCCGTGCCTATGGCGGGGGAGCGAACAAGTGCCTGCAAGCGGCACCAAAGATCGAGTTGATCAGCCGGGTACCGCTGAGTTGCGCTTGCGGGTTTGCCGAGTTGGCCCTGGTCAAGCTGCGGGTCGCGGAGGCCGGTGGATTGGTTGTGGACGAAAGCTTCACCGCCAATGGTGTCGAGCTGCAGTTGGCCGTGGGCGATGCGCAGATCGCCGCCTTGCAGTCACAACTGGCCGATTTGAGTCGCGGGCGCATTTTGCTGCAGCGCTGAAAGGCTTCAATACAAGCTGCGATCTTTTGGGGCACACCGCTTTTCCACATATTCCATATTTGCCCACATCTGCTGTGCACCCGGCTGTGGATAACCTGAGCACATACCGCTGTAACCCTTCTGTCATGCGGCTTTGCGAACTTTGCTCAATTTTCATCCAATCCGCCATCAAGCACATCAAATTCAAATAAAAACAAACAGTTACAACGGTTTAGCACCTTTAGAAGAAAGCCACTCAGTGCTTATGCCCGTGCCTTGAGCTTGCACACAAATACTGTGGAGCAATCTGTGGATAACCCGTTCATGGCCTTCGCCGCGCCACGTACGACATGGCTCGTGGTCGATTGCTCATTTTTTGACCAAAGCCGCACGGGCAAAATCAGGGCTTGATTCGCGGCACTGCCCCCATGTGGTGCCCGGCTTCGTGCGACACGTTTGAAAGCTGCGCATTCAACGCCTCGGCTCACAGGGCCTCGACATTTTCCTGACCTAGTGGCCAGAAAATTGCTTTATCCACAGGCACAAGTCCAACAGCACCGAGCCTGTCATGCCCAATCCCGCTCCAGTCCCAGATCCGACTCCGCGCCTGCAACTTCGCAGAATCACAAAACGCTACCCCGGTTGCCTGGCCAACGATGCCATCGACCTGACCATTGCCCCTGGCGAGATCCATGCCCTGCTCGGCGAAAACGGCGCGGGCAAAAGCACGCTGATGAAGATCATCTACGGCGTCACCCACGCCGATTCGGGCGAGGTGATCTGGCAAGGTCAACGGGTGAGCCTGCGTAACCCGGCCCAGGCCCGGAGTTTGGGAATCGGCATGGTGTTCCAGCACTTCTCGCTGTTCGAAACCCTGAGCGTGGCGCAGAACATCGCCCTGGCCATGGGCGCGGCGGCAGGCACCCCCAAACAGTTGGAGCCGAAGATTCGCGAAGTGTCTCGGCGCTACGGCATGGCGCTGGAACCGGAGCGACTTGTCCACAGCCTGTCGATTGGTGAGCGGCAACGGGTGGAGATCATTCGCTGCCTGATGCAGGACATCCGCCTGCTGATTCTCGATGAACCGACTTCGGTACTGACGCCGCAAGAGGCCGACGACTTGTTCGTCACCCTGCGCCGGCTCGCCGCCGAGGGCTGCAGCATTCTGTTCATCAGCCACAAGCTCGGGGAAGTCCGCGCGTTGTGCCATAGCGCGACGGTGCTGCGCGGCGGACAGGTGGCCGGGCATTGCGTACCGGCCGAGTGTTCGGATCAGCAACTGGCACGTTTGATGGTCGGTGAGGCGGCGGAGTTGATCGCTGACTATCCGAAGGTCACCGGCGGTGAGGCATTCCTTGATGTCCGTGGATTGTCCTGGCACAACCCCGACCCGTTCGGCTGCTCGCTCAAGGACATCGACCTTGAAGTGCGTAGCGGTGAAATTGTCGGCATCGCCGGTGTCGCCGGTAACGGCCAGGACGAGTTGCTGGCCTTGCTCAGCGGCGAAGAACCACTGCCACGCAACGTCGGCGCGACGATCCGTTTTGGCAAGGAGCCCGTCGCCCACTTGCGTCCCGATGCACGTCGCCAACTCGGCCTGGCGTTCGTCCCCGCCGAACGTCTGGGCCATGGCGCGGTGCCGGAATTGAGCCTGGCAGACAACGCGCTATTGACCGCTTTCCAGCAAGGGCTGCTGAGCCATGGCCTGGTCCAGCGCAGCAAAGTCACCGCACTGGCCGAGGAGATCATCCGTCGATTCGGTGTGAAAACGCCCAATAGCCAAACCCAGGCCCGCAGCCTGTCCGGCGGCAACTTGCAGAAATTCATCCTTGGCCGGGAAATCCTCCAGCAACCGAAACTGCTGGTGGCCGCCCATCCAACCTGGGGTGTGGATGTCGGCGCCGCCGCCACGATTCATCATGCCTTGGTTGCCTTGCGCGATGCCGGCGCGGCGATCCTGGTGATCTCCGAAGACCTCGACGAACTGTTCCAGATCAGCGACCGCCTTGGCGCCCTGTGCAGCGGTCGACTGTCCGCCCTCTGCGCCACCGTCGATACACGCCTGAGCGACGTCGGCGGCTGGATGGCCGGCCAGTTCGATACCCCTCAATCACTCGCATCCGCCACGCGCTAACGGAGTGTCACATGCTGCTTTCCCTTGAACCCCGTGGCCAGCAATCACGCCTGATGCTGTGGTGCTCGCCGTTGCTGGCGGCGGCACTGACCCTGGGCTGTGGATCACTGTTGTTTATCGCGCTCGGGCACGACCCGCTGCTGACCTTGCACACCTTGCTGATCGCTCCGGTCAGCGATCTGTATGGCGTCTCCGAATTATTGGTCAAAGCCCTGCCGATCCTGCTCTGCGCCCTGGGCCTGGCCGTTGCCTATCAGGCACGTATCTGGAACATCGGTGCCGAAGGTCAACTGCTGCTCGGCGCGTTGGCCGGCAGTGCGCTGGCGGTGAACATCATCGGTCTGCAAAGCCGCTGGGCGCTGGTGGCGATCCTGCTCACCGGCACCCTGGCCGGCGCCGCGTGGGCCGGCCTGACGGCGTGGTTGCGCACACGTTTCAACGCCAATGAAATCCTGACCAGCATCATGCTCAACTACATCGCACTGAACCTGTTGCTGTTCTGCGTTCACGGCCCCTTGAAGGATCCCGCCGGGTTCAACTTCCCCGAGTCAGCGATGTTCAGTGACGCCAGCCGCTTGCCGCTGTTGATGGAAGATGGTCGGGTTCACGCCGGGGTGTATTTCGCCCTGCTCGCCTTGGTGGCGGTATGGGTGTTGTTGCAGAAAAGCTTTGTCGGGTTCCAGATCAAAGTGCTCGGGCTGGACAAGCGCGCAGCCAGTTTTGTCGGCTTTCGCGAGAAGCGCCTGATCTGGCTCGCGCTGTTGATCAGCGGTGGTCTGGCTGGGCTGGCCGGCGTATGTGAGGTCACCGGTCCTATCGGCCAGTTGGTACCGCAGGTCTCGCCGGGCTACGGCTATGCGGCGATCACCGTGGCGTTTCTCGGCCGCCTCAATCCCGTCGGCATTTTGTTTTCCAGCCTGTTGATGGCGCTGCTGTACATCGGCGGCGAGAGCGCACAAATGAGCCTGAACCTGCCGCAAGCCATCACCCAATTGTTCCAGGGCATGATGCTGTTTTTCCTGCTCGCCAGTGATGTGCTGATTCTCTATCGCCCCCGCCTGAACCTGCGCTGGACTCGCCGCGCACAAGCCACCGCCGTACACGCAGGAGCGCTGTGATGGATATCGATCTGCTGAGTAATATTTTCTACGCCATGGTCCGCTGCGGCACGCCACTGTTGCTGGTGGCACTGGGCGAACTGATTTGCGAGAAGAGCGGCGTTCTCAATCTGGGCCAGGAAGGCATGATGCTGTTTGGCGCGGTGATCGGTTTCATCGTCGCGTTCAACACCGGCAATCTATGGCTCGGCGTGTTGCTGGCCATGTTCGCCGGGATGTTGTTGTCGTCCCTCTTTGCCTTGGTGGCACTGGTGTTCAACGCCAATCAGGTGGCCACCGGACTGGCCCTGACGATTTTCGGCGTGGGCCTGTCGACGTTTGTCGGTGCAGCGTGGGTCGGCAAACCGCTGGCCGGTTTCGAGCCGATGGCGATTGCGTATTTGAGTGAGATCCCGCTGATCGGACGCATGCTGTTTGCCCAGGATCTGCTGGTGTATCTGTCGTTCGCGCTGTTTGCGCTGGTGGCCTGGGTGGTGTTGAAAAGCCGCGTCGGGCTGATCATTCAAGCGGTCGGTGAAAATCCGGACGCCGCCAGTGCCATGGGCTTGCCAGTGTTGGCAGTGCGTACCCTGGCGGTGTTGTTCGGCGGCGCAATGGCCGGGTTGGCCGGGGCCTATCTGTCCCTGGCGTACACGCCGATGTGGGCGGAGAACATGAGCGCCGGGCGCGGCTGGATAGCCCTGGCGCTGGTGGTGTTTGCCAGTTGGCGGGTGTGGCGTCTGCTGCTCGGCGCGTACCTGTTCGGGCTCGCCAGCATCCTGCACCTGGTGGCGCAGGGGTTGGGGCTGGCGATTCCCTCGAGTCTGCTGGCGATGCTGCCGTATGTCGCGACCATTGTGGTGCTGGTGCTGTTGTCCCGGGACGCGCTGCGCACGCGGTTGTATGCACCGGTGTCGTTGGGGCAGCCTTGGCAGGCCGGGCATTAAGTCCGACCGTCACGACCCCATCGCGAGCAAGCTCGCTCCTACAGGTTCAGCGTTGACGCCTCATACCCGTAGGAGCTGGCTTGCCGGCGATGGCGTCCGAACAGGCAACACTTGAGCAATGCCCCACGCCAATTCAAACACCAGAAAAACCACCAGCAGCGAACTCGCGCCATGGATCAGGGCATAGGCCTGCCAAGCCGAGAACAGGAATCTGGCCACGGCGTCATACCGCCCATAAACCTGCTGCGGATCACGAATCCGCAGTACCGACCACACGCAGACAATCGACCCCAAGAGATTCGCCATCAACATGTGCGCCGGTTCGAACGGTGGCAATTCACCGGGCAAACTCAACGCCTGACTCACACCCGTCAAAAGCCCGTGCAATGCCGCAAAACTCCACGGCGTGACAAACGCCATCGTCACGATCAAGTCGTACCAGGCACTGCCTTGCACCAACCGGCGATATTGCGCTGTAGTCCACATCGTCATTGCTCCATCAATTCAGGGAGCAACAAGGCTAAAGCCTAGAGTATGCTCCAGGGTCAAGCCCCCTCGAGACGTCATGATGCGCATCGGTGAATTAGCCCAGGCCAGCGCCGTCAGCCGCGACACGCTGCGCTTTTACGAGCAGCGCGGATTGATCGCGGCGCAACGCAGCACCAACGGGTATCGCGACTATCCGCCAGACATGGTGCAACTGGTGCAGTACATCAAGACCGCTCAACGGCTGGGCTTTACCCTCGACGAAATCGGCAACAGCGTCGCGGCCATCTGGCAGTCGCCCGATCCAGACAGCGCCGTCACGCAACTGCTGCAAGACAAACTCAAACTGATCGAAGCCCGCATGGCCGAACTCGGCGCACTGCGCGATGAGTTGCAACAACGTCTCGGGCAACAGTGTCCATTGAATCCACGACTCTGAATTTTCAAGGAAGCCAATCATGTCCAAGGCAAAAACCGCACTCATCATCGGCGCCTCCCGGGGGCTTGGCCTCGGGCTGGTAAACACCCTGCTGGCCGACGGCTGGCAAGTCACCGCCACCGTGCGCGATCCGCAAAAAGCCGAGGCCTTGCAGGCCCTGGGCAAGGTGCGGATCGAAAAGCTCGATATGGACGATCAACAGGCCGTCATCGCCCTGACGCAACAACTCAAGGGCGAGGTGTTTGATCTGTTGTTTGTCAATGCCGGGGTCAAAGGGCCGGATGTCCAGACACCGAACGGTGGTGCGACGATGACTGAAGTCGGTCAGCTGTTTTTCACCAACGCCGTGGCGCCGATCAACCTGGCCCAGCATTTTGTCGAGCAACTGCGCCCGGACACCGGCGTGCTGGCGTTCATGAGTTCGGTGCTGGGCAGCGTGACCATGCCCGACGCACCGGAACTGGCACTGTACAAGGCCAGCAAGGCGGCACTGAATTCCATGACCAACAGCTTCGTCACTCAGTTGAGAGAAACCAGTCTTACCGTGCTGTCGCTGCACCCGGGTTGGGTGAAAACCGACATGGGCGGTGAAGGCGCGGACATCAATGTCGAAACCAGCACCCGTGGCCTGGTTGATCAGGTGAATGCGTATGTCGGCAAGGGCGGGCATCATTTCGTCAATTACCGGGGTGAAACCATTCCCTGGTAATCACCGCCGCCCCTTGTAGGAGCTGGCTTGCCAGCGATGGTGTGTCAGCTGCATCGGCGTCGACTGACACTCCATTGCTGGCAAGCCAGCTCCTACAGGTTTTATTACCTGCCTGTCGGGCCGGGCTTGCCCGCAACGCAGATTTGATCGACACTTCGCACCTCGCCTCCCCGGCGAACCTGGATCAGCAGACAGGGCAACACTGAGCTGGCAACCCTGAACCCAACTTTCAGAGGAGCCGGCCAACATGCCTGCGACCCGTACCTGGTTAAAAAATCCCCTCGCCATTTTCACGTCCAACGGTCTCGATGCCCGTGGCGGTCTGGTGCTGCAAGACGGTTTGATCGTCGAAGTGCTCGGCGCTGGCCAGCAACCGTCCGCGCCGTGCAATGAAGTGTTCGATGCCCGCGAACATGTGATCCTGCCAGGGCTGATCAACACCCATCACCACTTCTATCAAACCCTGACCCGCGCCTGGGCGCCGGTGGTCAATCAGCCGCTGTTCCCGTGGCTGAAAACCCTGTACCCGGTCTGGGCCCGCCTGACCCCGGAAAAACTCGCCCTCGCCACCAAAGTCGCACTGGCTGAACTGCTGTTGTCCGGTTGCACCACCGCGGCCGACCATCACTATCTGTTTCCAGAAGGCCTGGAAAACGCGATTGACGTGCAAGTCGAAAGCGTTCGCGAACTGGGCATGCGCGCCATGCTGACGCGCGGCTCCATGAGCCTTGGCGAAAAGGACGGTGGCCTGCCGCCGCAACAGACTGTGCAGGAAGGTGAAGTGATCCTCGCCGACAGCCAGCGGCTGATCGCCGAATACCATGAACGCGGTGACGGCGCGCAAATCCAGATCGCCCTGGCACCGTGCTCGCCGTTCTCGGTGACCCCGGAAATCATGTCGGCCAGTGCCGAACTGGCGAACAAACTCGACGTGCGCCTGCACACCCACCTGGCGGAAACCCTCGACGAAGAAGATTTCTGCCTGCAACGCTTCGGCCTGCGCACCGTGGACTATCTGGACAGTGTCGGCTGGCTCGGTCCGCGTACTTGGCTGGCCCATGGCATCCACTTCAACCCGGACGAGATCGCCCGCCTCGGCGCCGCCGGGACCGGTATTTGCCATTGCCCGAGTTCGAACATGCGCCTGGCCTCGGGTATCTGCCCGAGCATCGAGTTGACCGATGCCGGTGCCTTGCTTGGTTTGGGCGTGGACGGTTCGGCATCCAACGATGCTTCGAACATGATGCTCGAAGCGCGTCAGGCGTTGTACATCCAGCGTCTGCGTTACGGCGCTGAGAAGATCACCCCGGAACGTGTACTTGGCTGGGCGACCAAAGGCTCGGCCAGTCTGTTGGGGCGTACCGATATCGGTGAATTAGCGGTGGGCAAGCAGGCCGACCTGGCCCTGTTCAAACTGGATGAACTGCGTTTCTCCGGCAGTCATGATCCGGTCTCGGCATTGCTGCTGTGTGGTGCTGATCGCGCGGACCGAGTGATGATCGGCGGCAAGTGGCGGGTGATCGATGGTCAGGTCGAAGGGCTGGATCTGAAGGGCTTGATTGCTGATCACAGCCAGGCGGCTCGGCAGTTGATTGCCGGGACCTGATACAACACCGATTAAAACTGTGGGAGCGGGCCTGCTCGCGAAAGCGGTATATCAGTCACTGACGATGTCGACTGACGCTCCGTCTTCGCGAGCAGGCTCGCTCCCACATTGGTTTTGTTGAGGATTCAAAGTCCAAGCAGCGACAACATGATGAACGTCGCAAACAACACGAAGTGAGTCATGCCTTCGATGGCGTTGGTTTCGCCGTCATTGAGGTTGATCGCGCTGACGATCAATGTGAGAAACACCATCACCGTCTGCACCGGGGTCATGGCCATCTGGAATGGCTGACCGGTGTAGAGCGCCATCGCCTCCATCACCGGCACCGTCAGGATCACCGTCGACAATGACGCCCCCATGGCGATGTTGACCACCGACTGCATGCGGTTGGCCAATGCCGCGCGCAACGCGGTCAGAATCTCCGGCGCCGCGGAGATCGCCGCCACCAGGATCGCCGTGATCACCGGCGGTGCCCCCGTCCCTTCCAGCCCAAGATCGAGGGTCTTGGACATCACTTCGGCGAGTGCGCCAATAACCACTACACCAAACCCCAGGGTCCCGATGCTCAATACCAGATTGATCGGCTGCGGCTCTTCGCTGGGAGTTTTCCTGCGGCGCTTGTCCGGGTAGCTGTAGCTGAAAAAATAGCTGTGCGGTCCTACCTGCATGCGCAGGAACAACGCATACAGCATCACCATCGCACCGATGGTAAACGCCGAATAGAGCTTCCAGTCGGCTTCGGGAATGAATTCCGGCACCACCATCGACACGCCCATCGCCGTGAGGATCATCGCACTATAGCTGCGCGCGGAATCGTCGTTATAGGACTGTTCGCCGTGCTTGAGCCCGCCCATCAACGCCGCGAGGCCAAGGATGCCATTGATGTCGAGCATCACCGCCGAGTAGATCGTATCGCGCACCAGCGTGGCCGAGGCTTCGTTGCTCATCATGATCGCCAGTATCACCACTTCCACCAACACCGCGGCCAGGGTCAAGATCATCGTGCCGTAGGGATCACCGACTTTTTCCGCCAGCAACTCGGCCTGATGGGCAACGCGCATGGAGGCGGCGACGATGAAGACGATCAGCACCAACCCGCTCACCAGTGCGACGACCTGGCCGCTGTGCAGCATCCAGTGCTCCAGCGGATAAGCCACGCACGCGGCGATCAACGCCAACAGCAGGAAGCTTTCTTGCTTGAGGGTGGTGAGCATGGCGAGCCTTTTTTCCGAGTGGAACCGATGAGCTACTGACTGCGGGGTGGCGCTGACGGTTCGTTTTACCTTAGCGCACCACGGGCAAGCAGGAAGGTGCATCGGCGCACCGGAGTGTGTCATCGCTGGCAAGCCAGCTCCTACAGGGGAACGGTGATCCGACTTTTGTAGGAGCTGGCTTGCCAGCGATGGCGTACTCCCTGCCGCCACAAAACCAGAAACCTGCCCCTTTGTTGTCCTGTTGGTCAGCAATTTGCATTGCCCTGTGCAAGCCCGAGAGCCCGGCCAACCTCACAACAAAATGGAGTTTCAATTCATGCACAACCGTCCGTTGAAGAAGCTGCTTTGCGCCGTTGCGGCGGCCATTGGTTTGAGCGCCAGCCTGACGACCGTAGCCGCCGACCCGCTGAAAGTCGGCTTCGTTTATATCGGCCCGATCGGCGACCACGGCTGGACGTATCAGCATGAACAGGGACGCAAGGAACTCGCGGAAAAATTCGGTCCGCAGATCACCACCAACTATGTGGAAAACGTCGCCGAAGGGGCCGACGCCGAGCGGGTGATCCGCAACATGGCCAAGGACAAATACGACCTGATCTTCACCACGTCCTTCGGCTACATGAACCCGACCGTGAAAGTCGCCAAACAGTTTCCCCAGGTGACCTTCGAACACGCCACCGGCTACAAGCAGGACAAGAACCTCGGCACTTACCTGGCGCGCACTTACGAGGGCCGCTACGTCGGCGGCTTCCTCGCGGCGAAAATGACCAAGACCAGGAAAGTCGGCTACGTCGCCTCATTCCCGATCCCGGAAGTAATCCGCGACATCAACGCCATCCAGCTGGCCCTGAACAAATACAACCCCGGCACCGAGATCAAGGTGGTGTGGGTCAATTCCTGGTTCGATCCAGGCAAGGAAGCGGATGCCGCCAACGCCCTGATCGATCAGGGCGTGGACGTGGTGTTCCAGCACACCGACAGCCCGGCGCCGATCCAGGCCGCCGAACGTCGCGGCGTGTATGCGGTGGGCTACGCTTCGGACATGGCGCACTTCGGGCCGAAGGCAGTGCTGACGTCCATCGTCAATGACTGGGGCCCGCACTACATTAAGGCAGCCCAAAGTGTGATCGATCATGACTGGAAGTCCCAAGACTACTGGGGCGGTTTGAAGGAAGGCACCGTTGAACTGCCGATCAGCGACCTGGTGCCGGCGACGGTCAAGGGAGAGGCCGAGCAGATCATCGCCGACATCAAGAGCGGTGCGCTGCAGCCATTCACTGGGCCGATCAAGGATCAGGCCGGCGTCGAGAAAATCCCGGCGGGCGTGAGCGCGACCACGGCGGAACTGGCGTCGATGAATTACTACGTGGAAGGTATGAAGGCCGAAATACCGAAGTAACACACGCCCCCTGTAGGAGCTGGCTTGCCAGCGATGAGGCCAATCCATCCAACATCATTGTTGATTGGAAATACACCTTCGCTGGCAAGCCAGCTCCTACAAAAGCTCATTTCACATCAGGAAAGCAAAATGACCGGCCTTCCCATCATCGACATCGCACCGCTCTACAACGACGACCCATCCGCCTGGCCAGCCGTGGCCAAACAAATCGATCTCGCCTGCCGCGAGTGGGGTTTCTTCTACATCAAGGGCCATCCGATTTCAGCGGCGCGCATCGACGCACTGCTCGACCACGCCAAACGCTTCTTCGCCCAGCCTACCGCCGAAAAACTCAAGATCGACATCACCCAGACCCGACATCATCGCGGTTACGGCGCCATTGCCACCGAGCAACTCGACCCGAGCAAACCCAGCGACCTCAAAGAAACCTTCGACATGGGCCTGCACCTGCCAGCCGACCACCCTGACGTTCTGGCGGAAAAACCCTTGCGCGGTCCCAATCGCCATCCGTCCATGCCCGGCTGGGAAGCGCTGATGGAGCAACACTACGTCGACATGCAAGCCCTAGCGCAAACGCTGTTGCGGGCGATGACCCTGGCGCTGGGGATTGAGCGCGACTTCTTCGATACTCGCTTCAATGAACCGGTCAGTGTGCTGCGGATGATCCATTACCCGCCGCGCCACACTGCCAGCTCCGCCGAACAGCAAGGCGCCGGGGCGCACACCGATTACGGCTGCATCACCCTGCTTTATCAGGACGCCGCCGGAGGCTTGCAGGTCCGCAACGTCAAAGGTCAATGGATCGACGCGCCGCCTATCGAAGGTACGTTCGTGGTCAATCTCGGCGACATGATGGCGCGCTGGAGCAACGACCGTTATCTCTCGACGCCGCACCGGGTGATCAGCCCGCTCGGCGTGGATCGTTATTCGATGCCATTCTTCGCCGAGCCACACCCGCAAACCCGCATCGAATGCCTGCCCGGTTGTCAGGATGAATTGCACCCGGCGAAATACCCGGTCATCACCTGCGCCGAGTTCCTGCTCTCGCGCTTCGCCGATACCTACGCTTATCGGCGGGAACTGGAAGCAATGTGATGAACCGCCTGGTCAGGTTTTACCAATTGTTGCGGCAACCCTCTGTAGAATGGCGACCATTGCACCTGATGAGAAAAGAATTATGTACGACTGGCTGAACGCCCTGCCCAAGGCAGAATTGCACCTGCACCTGGAAGGCTCGCTGGAGCCCGAGCTGTTGTTCACTCTGGCCGAGCGCAACAAGATTGCCTTGCCATGGGGCGACGTCGAAACCTTGCGCAAGGCGTATGCCTTCAACAACCTGCAGGAGTTCCTCGACCTGTATTACCGGGGCGCCGATGTGCTGCGCACGTCCCAGGATTTCTATGACCTGACCTGGGCGTACCTGCTGCGCTGCAAAGAGCAGAACGTGATTCACACCGAACCGTTCTTCGACCCGCAGACCCACACCGACCGTGGCATCCCGTTCGAAGTCGTACTCAACGGCATCGCCGCTGCACTGAAGGATGGCGAACAGCAACTGGGCATCACCAGTGGTTTGATCCTGAGCTTCCTGCGCCATCTGAGCGAAGACGAAGCACAGAAAACCCTCGATCAGGCGCTGCCGTTCCGCGATGCGTTTGTCGCCGTGGGCCTGGACAGCTCCGAGATGGGTCACCCGCCGAGCAAGTTTCAGCGCGTGTTCGACCGTGCCCGTCACGAAGGCTTCCTGACCGTCGCCCACGCCGGCGAAGAAGGCCCGCCCGAGTACATCTGGGAAGCCATCGACCTGCTGAAAATCCAGCGCATCGACCATGGCGTGCGCGCCATTGAAGACGAACGCCTGATGCAGCGAATCATCGACGAACAGATCCCGCTGACCGTGTGCCCGTTGTCGAACACCAAGCTTTGCGTGTTCGATCACATGTCGCAGCACAACATTCTCGACATGCTGGAACGTGGCGTGAAAGTGACGGTGAACTCCGATGACCCGGCGTACTTCGGCGGTTATGTCACCGAAAACTTCCATGCGCTGTACACCCACCTGGGCATGACCCACGACCAGGCCAAACGCCTGGCGCAAAACAGCCTCGATGCGCGGTTGGTAAAGCCCTAAGCAACACCGCAAACCAACTGTAGGAGCTGGCTTGCCAGCGCCTACAGATTGGGTGTTTGGCCAAAGGTTCTACAACGCCATTTCCAACTCGGTTTCCTGGGCAAAGCGATGGATCTCGCGTTGCCCGGAGGCTGTCACCTGCAAGGCTCGGGAGTCGTTGGGCAGGGTCAGCCACCCCGACTGCATGAACAGCTGCAACAACGCCGCGCCCAGTGAGCCGCCCATGTGCGGGCGTCTTTCGCTCCAGTCCGGGCAGGCGCAGGCCACCTTTCCGTTGTGATTGGCCAGGGCCTGGATGAACACACCACGTGCCGCCAACTCCGTCGCGCCCTTGAGCGTGACCGTGACCCGCTGATCAGAATGTGCGATCCAGCCTGCTTCCAGCAGTCGCTGATACAGATCGGCCGACAGGGTGCCCCCCAGGTGATCGTCACATAGTCGGGCACTCAGCAATGACGAGCGCACCGCCCGGGGTTTGACGAGAGGTGCACTGCGCTTGAATACGTCCGGAGTATCCTGGGGTGCGCTGGCGAAGGTCGCGCTGGCCAGTGCTTCGATTGCCGCCCCGACCTCGGGAGCGGCCAGGCGGAAAAAGCGCTTGCGGCCACGGTTTTCAACCCTCAGCAGACCTCCAGCGGACAAGCGTCCCAGGTGTGCACTGGCCGAAGACGGTGACAGGCCGGCCAGCAATGCCAACTCTTCGGTTGCTCGCGCCGAGCCATCCATCAAGGCCCACATCATTGCGCTGCGCTTTGGGTCAGCCAGCAATGTGGCGATCTGGCTGATGCAAGGTGCATGTTCCATGTATTCACTCCCTGTTGAATCATTTCGTCTACTGCCCAGAGACATCTTGACCAGTAATGTGTCGTCGTCCAATCCGCGGAAACTGCCATAAACCCGGCAACGCCTTGCTCACTCATTAGTGCGCTGCCTGGCCCGATGCCGCGAAGCCCAGAAGGATGACCGTGCAACCGGGCCGACTCGAACGTGGACCCGCCACTGGGGATCGACGCTACTTACATGATGAGGGCGATAGTATATGCGGGTTGATCGCCCGATCCTGTCCTCTGCCCGGCATAGGTGGTGATCGTTCCTGAGGGAAATTTCTCTTTTTTCGTGCGACTAATGAGCGGTATCCGGAAAGCCCGGAAATTGACTGCTCAAAAAGGCGCATCGGCTGACAAGCATTTCGCGCAACAGGTTCACCGGCTTACTCAATTGTGCGCGATGGGCGCACAGCAGATTCAACGGTGCGCGCTCACAAAGCAGTTCCGGCATCAACACCTTCAAGCGGCCAGCCAGTACATCGGCGGCGACATCGAGCCAGGATTTATAGGCGATCCCGGCGCCAGCCACGGCCCAAAGGCGCACGACATCGGCATCGTCACTGAAACGATCACCGCTGACGGTCAGGCTGACTTCGCGTTTGCCGTCTTGAAAACTCCAGTGATCGTGGACCCTGCTGCCTAGCATGTACAAAAGGCAATTGTGCTGTGCCAGTTGCTCCAGATGCCGAGGTTCGCCATGGCGAGCCAGATAGCCGGGTGCGGCGCACAACACCCGGCGGTTCTGCGGGACGATGGGCAGCGCCACCAGGCTGGAGTCCTCCGGCTCGCCATAGCGCAGGGCAACGTCTACCGGTTGGCGAAACAGGTCGGCGATGCGGTCCCCCAGCAGTAGGCGCACGGTCAGTTTCGGATGCTCGCGCTGAAACTCGTCAAGCCAGGGCAGCAACAGATTGCGGCCAAAGTCCGATGGCGCCGACAGTTGCAGAACCCCGCTGACCTGGTCCTGACCACTGGCCAGCAATCGCCGGCCTTCGTCGAGATTACTCAGGGCCGCACGGGCGTACTCGAGAAAGCCCTCGCCTTCGACGGTCAGGCGCAAGCTACGGGTCGAACGGGCCAACAGACGGGCGCCGAGTTGCTGTTCGATGCGCTTGAGCGCCGCACTGGCCACCGCCGCCGACATGTCCATCCCTCGCGCGGCGGCCGAGAGACTGCCCAGGTCCGCCGCCCGGACAAACAACTGCAAGTCATCGAAACGCAGCATCAGAGCACCGATTATCAAAAAAATATTGAAAGAGACTGCTCTTTTAGCCGGTTTTATCTTCAGGAGAAATAGCCAATCATCCCCCCATCGAATCTCTCCTTTACTCGTGTTCCGGAGTCACCCATGAAAGCCATTGCCTACTACGCTTCGTTGCCGATCAGTGACGACAACGCCCTGCAAGACATCGAACTGCCGGAACCGGTTGCCGGCCCACGCGACTTGCTGGTGGAAGTCAAAGCCATCTCGGTCAACCCGGTGGATACCAAAGTGCGCCAGAACGTCCAGCCCGAAGGCGGCGCGGCCAAAGTGCTGGGTTGGGACGTGGCCGGTGTGGTCAAGGCGGTGGGCAGTGAGGTGACGCTGTTCAAGGTCGGCGACAAGGTGTTTTACGCCGGCTCCATCGCACGTGCCGGCGGCAACAGCGAGTTGCATGTGGTGGACGAGCGCATCGTTGGCAACATGCCAAAGACCCTGGGTTTCGCCGAAGCTGCGGCCCTGCCCCTCACCGCGATCACGGCGTGGGAACTGTTGTTCGAACGCCTGCAAGTACGTGAAAGCAAAACCGATGAAGGCCAGAGCCTGTTGATCGTCGGCGCGGCAGGTGGCGTGGGTTCGATTCTCACGCAACTGGCCAAACAGCTCACCGGTCTCCAAGTCATTGGCAGCGCTTCGCGTGCACAAACCCAAAGCTGGGTGAAGGAACTGGGTGCCGATCTGGTGATCGACCACGGCCAGCCACTGAGCGAAGCACTCAAGCATGCCGGTGTGGATCAGGTCACCCACGTCGCCAGCCTGACCCAGACCGACCAGCACCTGGACCAACTGGTCGAGGCATTGGCCCCGCAAGGCAAGCTGGCGCTGATTGATGACCCCAAGTCACTGGACGTGACCAAGCTCAAGCGCAAGAGCCTGTCACTGCACTGGGAGTTCATGTACACCCGCTCGCTTTTTGAAACCGCGGACATGATCGAGCAGCACAACCTGCTCAATCGCGTCGCCGGGCTGATCGACGCCGGGACGCTGAAAACCACGGTGGGCGAACACTTCGGCACGATCAACGCAGCCAATCTGCGCCGTGCCCACGCCCTGCTGGAAAGCGGCAAGGCCAAGGGCAAGATCGTGCTGGAAGGGTTCTGAAACGCTGAAAGAGCCATCGCTGCTTTCATGTTTTCCGTCGGCGGCCGGGACGTCCCGGTCGCCGACAGCCCGTGTGAACGCCATCGAAAAACCGTGTTTTTTTTAGTTACAAACCGTCAGTCCGACAGTTGACCCTTGTCACAATCGTGCTCGTATTCAGGACTACAATCGAATCTCTTGCGAGGCTGTCTTTTACGTAACGTCTATAACGAGACATCTTTTACAAGACATCTTTTACAAAAGGAGTTCAGCTATGAAGATCCTGATAAAAGAACTGGCAAAGTCCCAGTGGCAAGTCCGCCTTGACCAGCATGCCGTGACGTTTCGCAGCGAAGCAGAAGCTCGCGCTTTCACGCGCACCCTCGAAGCCCGTATCCAGGCCCCTCACCAAATTCCCGCCCTCCACCCGCAGCGCGCTGCCGGCTAACTCCGGCTTCAAACCTGGGCTTGCGCCAGCGCCCGGGCATTTTGCAAACGCCGGGTGAGCATCGCTGCGCTCACCACCAGAATTCCACACAGGCTGATGACCATGGCCATCGGCACGGCGCTGCCGTCGTGCAGCACGCCCACCAGCGCAGAGGCACCGGAAGCCACGCTGAATTGCAGGCAACCGAGTAGCGCCGAAGCGCTGCCGGCCCGCGCACCCTGCCCGTTCATCGCGCAGGCCGCGGCGTTGGGAGTGATGCAACCGAGGCTGGCAATACAGATGAACAAGGGAATCAGCAGCGGCCACAGTTGTGCCGGGTGCAGAGAGCTCACAGCGAGCAGGGTCAAACCGGCGGCCAGATAAACCCACACCGCGCGCGCCAGCAAGAACGTCGGGCCACGCTTGGCCAGTAACCGCGCATTGACCTGCGCCACCAGAATGAAGCCCGCCGCATTGGCACCGAACAGCCAGCCGAAATGCTCGGCCGGAACACCGTAGAGCTTGATAATGATGAACGGTGAACCGGCGATGTAGGCAAACATCCCGGCGATGGCGATGCCGCCGGTCAAGGCATGGCCGAGGAACACCGGGTCGGCCAGCAACCGCCCGTACTGACGCAGCGCACCCGACAGCGGTTGACGCGGCATGTTGGCCGGCATGCTTTCCGGCAATCCCGTCGCAACCGCCAGCCCCGCCAGCGCACTGAAACCGGTCAAGGCCAGGAAGATCGACTGCCAGCCTGTCGTGTTGACCAACAACCCGCCCAGCAACGGCGCAAGGATAGGGGCAAGCCCCATCACCAGCATCAACTGCGAAAAGACTTTTGCCGACCCCACCGCATCACACTTGTCGCTGACCACCGCCCGGGAAATCACCATCCCCGCGCAACCGCCCAACGCCTGGACGAAACGCGCGCCGATCAGCCATTCCAGGTTCGGCGCATAGGCGCACGCCACAGAGGCAACGGTGAACAGGCCGACACCGGTGAGCAACGGAATACGTCGCCCGAAACGATCCGCCACCGGGCCATAAAGCAGTTGGCCGATGGACAAGCCGAGGAAGTAAGCCGCCAACGTCATCTGAACGTGATTTTCATCCGTCCCGAAAGCCTGGGCCATGGCCGGGAAGGCTGGCAGGTAGAAATCGATCGCCAGCGGACCGAAAGCGCTCAAGGCGCCAAGAATCAGAATGGTACGAAAGTTCATCAGGCATCCAGTGAGGCAGAAGTCGGCAGGCCGACAGTCTAGCCGTGCATGGACGCCTTGAACATTCCGGTAGCTCGCTAACTATCAAACTCAGGCCAGTTTGACGCCGTAACCCTCCTCGCGGATCGCCTCGATCACTTGCTGGGCGGTCAGCGCACTTTCGACTCCAACCTCCCTCGCCGCCAGGTCGACCCGCACACTGGCCGCCGGGTCTTTGGCCTGCACCGCCTGAGTGATGGCCTTGACGCAATGACCACAAGACATGCCTTCAACGTTGAACACTTGCATGGGATAGCTCCTTTTCCGAGGGTTGAGTCCAGTTTCGAGCTTGCCACCGTGGCAAGGTCAAGTTCTGAAGTTAGCTGCCGGGCTGGCAATCGACGCCGGGCTCGGCCAAGCTGCGTCCATCTACGACTCGAACCCAGGAGACTCAACCATGCGCTGGTCAGTTTTCAGCCTGTTTGGCTTTCTCAGCCTTTTCGCCGCCGTGCCTTCGGTCAATGCCGCCGGTCAGGATTATGGCGTGTTGATCATTTCCCGCGAGCGCCTGGAAGTCGCGACCAGTTGCGAAATCGGTGTGTACATCCAGGATCAACTGGCGGCGCGGTTGTTTCAGGAACAGAGCACCTCGTTCAACCTGCCGCCCGGCATCGTCTCGCTGCGCCTTAAATTGCTTCCGGGCCAAGTGCCGGGTTGCAATCCTGGCATGCTCGCGCCGGGGTCGCAGGACATCCAGCTCAAGGCCGGGGATGTGCTCAAGTACCGGATCGCGATGACGCAGGAAGGGATGTACCTCAAGCGCGCCGGTCTGGGCTACTGATCGGTTGCTTGATCTGAAACATGGCACTTGACCTTGCCAACATGGCAAGGTTGATCCTGTGGTTATCTACTACAGGGAGTGCGACCGATGTCCGAATCCACCACGTTCGACCTGCCGATTGCCGGCATGACCTGCGCCAGTTGCGCCGGGCGCGTCGAGCGCGCCTTGAGCAAAGTCATTGGCGCCAGTGCCGTCAGTGTCAACCTTACCACTGAACAGGCACGGGTCCAGGCACCCAGCGACAGCCTGCCGGCCTTGATGGATGCCGTGGCCAAGGCCGGCTACAGCGTGCCGCAACAGAGCCTGGAATTGAGCATCGACGGCATGACCTGCGCCTCCTGCGTCGGTCGTGTCGAGCGCGCGCTGGCCAAGGTGCCGGGGGTGAAAAGCGTCAGCGTCAACCTGGCTAACGAACGCGCCCACCTTGAACTGCTCGGCCAGATTGATCCGCAAACCTTGATCGCGGCCGTGACCAAGGCTGGATACGCCGCCAGCGTCCGGGAAGCCGAACACCCGACAACCGACAATCAGCAACAGCGCCTGCATCGCGAACGCCTGGCCTTGATCATGGCCATCGCCCTCGCCTTGCCGCTGGTGCTGCCGATGCTGCTGCAACCCTTCGGCGTGCACTGGATGCTCCCGGCCTGGGCGCAATTCGCCCTGGCCACGCCGGTGCAATTCATCTTCGGCGCACGGTTTTACGTCGCCGCGTGGAAAGCCGTGCGCGCCGGAGCCGGCAACATGGATTTGCTGGTGGCCCTGGGCACCAGCGCCGGTTATGGCTTGAGCCTGTACGAATGGGCCACTGCCGCCGGGCGCATGCCGCATCTGTATTTCGAAGCCTCGGCGGTAGTGATCGCCTTGGTGCTACTGGGCAAGTACCTGGAAAGCCGCGCCAAGCGCCAGACCGCCAGCGCCATCCGCGCCCTCGAAGCCTTGCGCCCGGAACGGGCGATCCGGGTGATCGATGGCCACGAGCAAGACGTCGCCATCAGCGCCCTGCGCCTCGATGATCTGGTGATGGTCAAACCCGGCGAACGCTTTCCGGTGGACGGTGAAGTGATCGAAGGCCAAAGCCAAGCCGACGAAGCCCTGATCAGTGGCGAGAGCCTGCCGGTGCCTAAGCAGCCCGGTGACAAAGTCACCGGCGGCGCGATCAACGGTGAAGGCCGGTTGCTGGTGCGTACCCGGGCCCTTGGTGCGGAAACCGTGCTGGCGCGGATCATCCGTCTGGTGGAAGACGCCCAGGCCGCGAAAGCGCCGATCCAGAAACTGGTGGATAAAGTCAGCCAGGTGTTCGTGCCCACCGTGCTGCTGATTGCCCTGGCGACCCTGATCGGCTGGTGGCTGTATGGCGCGCCGATGGAAACGGCACTGATCAATGCGGTGGCGGTGCTGGTGATTGCCTGCCCTTGTGCACTGGGTCTGGCCACACCCACCGCGATCATGGCCGGCACCGGCGTGGCAGCACGCTACGGGATTCTGATCAAGGATGCCGAGGCACTGGAGCGGGCCCATGAAGTCAGCGCAGTGGTGTTCGACAAGACCGGCACCCTGACCTCCGGCGCCCCGCGCATTGCTCATCTGAGTGCCATCGACGGTAATGAGGCGAGCCTGCTGCAATTGGCCGGCGCCCTGCAACGCGGCAGTGAGCACCCGCTCGCCAAGGCTGTTCTGGATGCCTGTGCCGAACGCCATTTGAAGGTCGCCGATGTCAGTGACAGCCAGTCCCTGACCGGCCGCGGCATCGCTGGCAGCCTCGAAGGGCGTCGCCTGGCGCTGGGCAACCGTCGTCTGCTGGAGGACAGCGGCTTGAACGCCGGGCCGTTGGCCGACTCGGCGATCGCGTGGGAAAAAGAAGGCCGGACTTTGTCCTGGTTGATCGAACAGTCCCCCGAACCACAAGTGCTGGGTCTGTTCGCCTTCGGTGACACCCTCAAGCCCGGCGCGCTGCAAGCGGTGCAACAACTGAGTGCACGGAACATCAGCAGCCACCTGCTGACCGGCGACAATCGCGGCAGCGCCAAGGTGGTCGCCGAGGCGCTGGGCATCCAGGATGTGCATGCCGAAGTGCTACCGGCAGACAAGGCCGCCACCGTCGCCGCACTGAAGGAAACTGGCGTGGTGGCAATGGTCGGCGACGGTATCAACGATGCCCCGGCACTGGCCGCCGCCGACATCGGCATTGCCATGGGCGGCGGCACCGACGTCGCCATGCACGCGGCCGGCATCACCCTGATGCGCGGCGATCCGCGACTGGTGCCAGCCGCGCTGGAGATCAGCCGCAAGACCTACGCCAAGATTCGGCAGAACCTGTTCTGGGCCTTCGTCTACAACCTGATCGGCATTCCGCTGGCGGCGTTCGGCTTCCTCAATCCAGTGCTGGCCGGTGCAGCCATGGCATTGTCGAGCGTCAGCGTTGTGAGCAATGCACTTCTGTTGAAAACCTGGAAACCCAAGGACCTGGAGGACAACCGATGAACATCGGCCAAGCGGCCCGCCACAGCGGCCTGAGCGCAAAGATGATCCGTTATTACGAATCCATCGGCCTGCTCAAGGCCGCCCATCGCACCGACAGCGGTTACCGGGTGTATGGCGATGACGACCTGCACACCCTGGCCTTCATCAAGCGCTCGCGGGACCTGGGGTTTTCCCTGGAAGAAGTCGGCAAGTTACTAGCGCTCTGGCAAGACCGCCAGCGCGCCAGCGCCGATGTTAAAGCCCTGGCCCGTCAGCATATCGATGAGTTGAACCAGAAGATCCGCGAGCTGGGGCAATTGCGCGATACCTTGCAGGATCTGGTCGAGCACTGTCAGGGCGATCATCGGCCGGACTGCCCGATTCTGAAGAATCTGGAGTCGGGGTGTTGTGCTGAACCGGCTCAAGCCTGATGCATTGAAGCCGGCTGTACCGACGCCATCGCGGGCAAGTCGGATCGCCGCACCGCCGCTCCCTCAATGTTTGCGGCCGATCACAAATTCTGCACACATGCACAAATCCCTGTGGGAGCGGGCTTGCCCGCGAAGGCGGACTAACAGTCGACACAGGTATTGAATCTGCAACCCACAAAAAACCCGGCCGAAGCCGGGTTTTTCTTTAGCCGATCACTGCATCCAGGGTGGAGGCGGTTCTTCGGTCTTGCCTGGCGGAGCATCGTCCGCCGCGCGTACGGCTTGCTTGCGCTCTTCATCCAGGCGCGCGGCCTCGATTTCGCGCATGATCCCGCCCACGTCAGCCAGCTCTTCCGTGTCGGCGAACTCGCCGGTCAGGACACTGGCCGGGTGCAAGGTGCCGGCCTCGTACAAGGCCCACATTTCCTTGGCGTACTTGGTCTGCTTCAACTCCGGGGCAAACCGCCCGAAGTAGGACGCCATGTTGCCCACATCGCGCTCCAGCATGCTGAATGCGTGGTTGTTGCCCGCGGCATCCACCGCTTGCGGCAGGTCGATGATCACCGGGCCGGTCGGCGTCAGCAGCACGTTGAACTCGGACAGGTCGCCGTGCACCAGACCGGTGCACAGCATCAGCACGATCTGGGAAATCAGATACGCGTGATACTCGCGGGCCTGATCCGGCTCCAGCACCACATCGTTCAGGCGCGGAGCGGCATCACCGTACTCGTCGGCCACCAGCTCCATGAGCAGCACGCCTTCGAGGAAGTCGAACGGCTTGGGCACCCGTACACCGGCATTGGCCAGACGGAACAGCGCCGCCACTTCGGCGTTCTGCCAGGCGTCTTCGGTTTCCTTGCGGCCAAATTTGGAGCCCTTGGCCATTGCGCGGGCCTGACGGCTATTGCGCACCTTGCGGCCTTCCTGATACTCGGCCGCCTGACGGAAACTGCGTTTGTTAGCCTCCTTGTAGACCTTCGCGCAACGTAACTCGTTGCCGCAGCGCACCACATAAACAGCTGCTTCTTTACCACTCATGAGTGGGCGCAGCACCTCGTCGACCAGACCGTCCTCGATCAGGGGTTCAATGCGTTTTGGAGTCTTCATCAGCTTTTATTGTGGGTCCTTTATTACCAAACACGCGAAAGTCATTCGTTATACGGCAATCCACTCACGGGGGGGAGGGGTTGCCGACTTATGAACATTGCAGAAGCACACAATGTGCCGATTTCATCAGGTAAAACCGACGACCGCACGGGTCGTTCCAGATCATAGCCGAGCCTGCGTCACTTGTTGTGCAAGGGCATTGAGGGCAATTGCGACAGAAGCTGACACCACAACTCGTACCTTCCGTAGGATTTTTCCCAAAAGGCCTCAATTTCCTCCAACAACAGCCGAAGTCCTTAGTGACAAAGTGATTTGTCCGACAATCGCTGCCACAACAAAAGCGATGCTGCACTCAAGGACCGGGGTTGACCAAGAACGTTTACGGCTGCCAATAAACCGCGAGTCATCTGCACTGCGTGGGCCTACAAGAAAATCTGGAGCGCGGATGAACATCAAACAGAAGTTGACCTGGGCGTTTGCAATCATCGCCTGCCTGCCCGTGGTGCTGGTCGCCACCCTCGTTGTGCTGAACCTGCGCAGTGATGCCAGGGACGAATTCGTCGACGGCAGTGCCCGCGAGATTCGTCAGGTCAGCAACGCCATGCAATTGTTCTTTGACGGCATCAGCCAGAACGTCGATTACCTGGCCAAGCAACCGCTGATCCGAAACTCCGACGACAGCCTCAAGACTTACATGGCCGCCAACGCCGAGAGCGTCCCTCAGGGCGAGGCAGACAAAAAAGTCTTCACTCTGCTCCAGGACCTGGGCAACAGCCACCCGGCCTACGCCTATGCCATCCTCGGCACGGCAGCGGGCGGCTACGTGTCGTGGCCGGATGATCCGAAACTGAACAATTACGACCCGCGCCAGCGCCCCTGGTACAAGGCGGCCCAGGCCAAGCCGGGCAAGCCGTTCCGCACCGAGGCCTACTACTGGGCACAGGACGATGCGACCTACGTCAGCACCGTGCGCACCATCGACAACAAGTTGGGCACCAACGGCGGCGTGGTCAGCATCGACGTGACGCTCAAGCAGCTCACCGAAATCGTTAAACAGATCAAGCTTGGTGAAACCGGCTACCTGATGCTGCTGGAAAACACCGGCATGGTCCTGGTGGACCCGAAACAACCGGAACACAACTTCAAACCATTGAATAGCCTTGGCGACGGCTACGCGCAATTGGCCAAGGCCGGCAAGGGCCTGGTGGAAGTGGAGCTGAACGGCGAGCACTACATGGCCAACGTCTGGCCGTCGGAGCAACTGGGCTGGACTTTCATCGGACTGATCAAACAGGACGACGTGATGAGCTCCGCGACCCAGTTGACCTGGTTGATCGCCATCATCGCCGCCGTACTGGCGGTCATCTTCGCCATCGTTGGCGCCAGTTTTGCCAGCCTCATCGTGCGTCCGATCCGCAGCGTGGCCAGCGGCCTGGAAGGCATCGCCCAAGGCGAAGGCGACCTGACCCAGAACCTGCAAATCCGTGGCAGCGACGAAACCGCGCAACTGGCCAACTGGTTCAACCAGTTCCTGACCGCGATTCGCAACCTGATCCAGAGCATCGGCGGTGCGGCGGGCAAGATCCTCGCCACATCCAAGAGTTCGACCCAGGTTTCCAGCGACATGGCCGAAGCCGCCGGACGCCAGCGTGAAGCGGTGGACATGGTGTCCACGGCGTTCCACGAAATGGTCGCCACCGCCAACGAAGTCGCGCGGTCTTGCAGCCAGGCAGCGGAATCCGCCGACAGTGGCCAGCGCCAGGCGCGCGAAGGCCAGCAGCAGATCGATGCGGCGGTGAACAGCGTGGATCGCCTGAGCCAGGAAATCGAACAGTCGGCCCAGTCGATGCAACAACTTGAACGCGACAGCAACGACATTCAGTCGATCCTCGGGACCATCCGTTCGATCGCCGAACAAACCAACCTGCTGGCGCTGAACGCCGCGATCGAAGCGGCCCGGGCCGGTGAACAAGGTCGCGGTTTTGCCGTGGTGGCCGACGAAGTACGAGCCCTGGCCAAGCGCACGGCCGACTCCACGGCGGAAATCGACGGGCTGCTGGGCAATCTGGCCAAACGCACCAGCCAGGTGACCCAACAAATGCACGCCAGCCTGGAAGTGTCCCAGCAATCGGTGACGCGCATCGGCGAGGCGCGCAACAGCTTCGGGCAGATTCGCGAGTCGGTGGACGTGATCCGCGACATGAACACCCAGATCGCAACCGCGGCGGAACAGCAGCATCAAGTGGCCGAAGACATCAACCGGCACATCAGCCAGATCCACGGCGATGCGCAGTTGGTGGCGGAGCTGGCCAACTCGGCGCGCCTGGACTCCCAGAGCCTGGCCGGGTTGTCGAATGAGCTGGACGGGTTGGTGCGCAGGTTTCGTACCTGATTAATCGCCATACCCCCTGAGCCTGTGGGAGATTCTATGTTTGGGGGGAACCCCCAAGCATAGAATTAGGCTCGCTCCCACAGTTGTTTTTGCCTAGCGCTCGATGATTGCAGTCACACCCTGCCCGCCCGCCGCGCAAATCGAAATCAGTCCCCGCCCCTTGCCCGCCGCATCCAGCAACTTCGCCAGGTTGACGACAATGCGCCCACCCGTGGCGGCAAACGGATGCCCTGCCGCCAGTGAACTGCCCTTGACGTTGAGCTTGCTGCGGTCGATCGAGCCTAACGGCGCGTCGAGGCCGAGACGGGTTTTGCAAAACTCCGCATCCTCCCAGGCCTTCAATGTGCACAGCACTTGCGCAGCGAAGGCTTCGTGGATTTCGTAGTAGTCGAAGTCCTGCAAGGTCAGGCCATTGCGCGCGAGCAAACGCGGCACGGCGTAGACCGGCGCCATCAGCAACCCTTCGGCACCGTTGACGAAATCAACCGCCGCCGCCTCGCCGTCACGCCAGTAGGCCAGAATCGGCAAGCCGCGTGCCTTGGCCCACTCTTCGCTGCCCAGCAGCACCAGTGACGCACCATCGGTCAGTGGCGTGGAGTTGCCTGCGGTCAGCGTGCCCTTGGCGCTTTTCTCATAAGCCGGCTTGAGCGCGGCGAGCTTTTCCAGCGTCGAATCCGGGCGCAGGTTGTTGTCGCGGGTGAGCCCCAGGAACGGTGTCATCAGGTCGTTGTGCCAGCCCTCGGCGTAGGACGCGGCCAGTTTCTGATGGCTCTCAAGCGCCAGTTGATCCTGCGCTTGGCGAGGGATGTTCCAGGTCTGAGCCATCAACTCGCAGTGCTGGCCCATGGACAACCCGGTACGCGGCTCGCCGTTGCGTGGAAACTCGGGGACCAAATGTTTGGGGCGCAATTGCAGGAACGTTTTCAGTTTGTCGCCGGTGGTTTTGGCGCGGTTGGCTTGCAGGAGAATTTTGCGCAAGCCTTCGCTGACACTGATCGGCGCATCCGAGGTGGTGTCCACGCCACCGGCAATGCCGCAGTCGATCTGACCCAGGGCAATCTTGTTCGCCACCAGCAACGCCGCCTCCAGTCCGGTGCCGCACGCCTGCTGGATGTCATAGGCCGGGGTGGCAGGCGACAGTCGCGAACCGAGTACGCACTCGCGTGTGAGGTTCATGTCCCGCGACACTTTGAGCACGGCCCCAGCGACCACTTCGCCAATGCGCTGGCCGTGCAGGTTGTAACGTTCGATCAGGCCTTCGAGAGCGGCGGTGAGCATCACTTGGTTACTGGCCGTGGCGTAGGGGCCGTTGGAGCGGGCGAAGGGAATCCGGTTACCGCCGATGATCGCGACGCGGCGCAGTTGGGTCATAAGAGCTCCTGGTGAATGATTCAAATCGAAAACCGCCCCCTGTAGGAGCGAGCTTGCTCGCGATGAGTTGGAAGGCGACGCATTTCTCGAGACGATACGTGTCATCGTTCACGACCATCGCGAGCAAGTTCGCTCCTACAATGTAACCAAGCGTAGGCCTTATCTCGTGTATCGAACGACTGATCGCCATTCGTGGTCCACACTTTGAACCCCAGCTTTCGGAGCGCGTTCCATGTCTGACCGCTATATCGACTTCGCCAATTCGTCCATCGGCCATCGTCTGGTGGGCGCCCTGGGGTTGCCAGCGCCGACCAGATTGGAGCGCTGGCAAGCGGGCCGGCTGCGGCCCGTGGAGGGCGCGCTGCTGATCGGCGGCGGGCCACTGGCCGAACACGTCAGCGCTTTCGCCAACCGCCTGACCGACGCGATCTACAGCTACGGCACTGAGCCTTCAATGGCCACGGCCTGGATTCCCGGCCATGGACCGAAACTCAAGGCCGTGGTGTTCGATGCCAGTGATCTGCTGCACACCGATCAGCTCAAGCAACTGCGCGAGTTTTTCCAGCCGCTGATGAAGAACCTCGATCACTGCGCGCACCTGGTGATTCTCGGACGCGACCCGCAAACCTTGCGCGACCCGTTCGCCGCCAGTGCGCAACGTGCCCTGGAAGGTTTCAGCCGCTCGCTGGCCAAGGAGTTGCGCAGCGGTGGCACCCTGCAATTGATCTACGTCAGCGAAGGTGCCGAGGCGCAACTGGAAGGCCCCCTGCGGTTTTTCCTCTCACCCAAAAGCGCCTTCGTGTCCGGGCAGGTCGTTCGCTTGAACCCGTGTTCGACGCCAGTCACCGACTGGACGCGCCCGCTCGCCGGGCGCAAGGCACTGGTTACCGGCGCGGCACGGGGTATTGGTGCCGCCATCGCCGAAACCCTGGCCCGCGACGGCGCTGACGTCATCCTGCTCGACGTTCCACCGGCCAAAACCGATCTCGAAGCCCTCGCCGCGCGCCTCGGCGGGCGCAGCATCACCCTCGACATCTGCGCCGAAGACGCCGCTGCGCAGCTGATCGAACAGTTGCCCGACGGCCTCGACATCCTGGTGCACAACGCCGGCATCACCCGGGATAAAACCCTGGCCAACATGACCCCGGAATTCTGGGACGCGGTGCTGGCAGTCAACCTCAATGCGCCTCAAGTGCTGACCAAAGCCCTGCTCGACAGCGGCACCCTGCACGACAACGGCCGGGTGATTCTGCTGGCGTCCATCAGCGGCATTGCCGGCAATCGCGGGCAAACCAATTACGCGGCGAGCAAGGCCGGGCTCATTGGCCTGGCGCAGGCGTGGGCGCCGTTGCTCACCGAGCGCGGCATCAGCATCAACGCCGTGGCGCCGGGATTCATCGAAACGCAGATGACCGCGCACATTCCCTTCGGCCTGCGCGAAGCCGGACGGCGCATGAGTTCGCTTGGCCAGGGCGGCCTGCCACAGGACGTCGCCGAATCCGTGGCCTGGCTCGCGCAACCAGGCACAGGCGCCTTCACCGGGCAAGCGTTGCGCGTATGCGGGCAAAGCGTTCTGGGGGCTTAAGGATGATCACCGACTGGCACACACTCAACCGCGAACCCAGCCTGCCGGGGTTGTACGCCCGCGCCGCGACACGGCGCAAAATCACCGGCACCACCTTGCCCGATTCGGGTTTGCGGTGCTGGGTCGATGTCGATCCCAAGCGCCTGGCGGCTTATCGCAGGGTCTGTGGTTTTGCCGACAACGGCCTGCTGCCGCCGACCTATCCACACATCCTCGGGTTTGCCTTGCAGATGCAATTGCTCACGGCCAGGGACTTCCCGTTCCCGCTGCTGGGCCTGATTCACCTGAGCAATCGCATTCGTTTACTGCGCCCCATGGGCGGGGTGAACCGGGTGCGAGTCAGTGTGCAGGTGCAGAACCTGCAACCCCACGCCAAAGGCGCGACATTCGATCTACTGACCACCCTCGACGATCAGTTGGGACCACTGTGGGAAGCAGAAAGCAGGATGCTCTGCCGCGGCATCAAACTCGAGGGTGAACCGCCCGAAGCCCCCCTGACAAGCAGCCTGGCCGTGAGCGAAATCGAGCACTGGAAAGCGCCCTCGGACATCGGCCGGCAATACGCCAAAGTGTCCGGCGACTACAACCCGATCCACCTCAGCGCGGCCAGCGCCCGACTCTTCGGCTTCCCCACCGCCATCGCCCATGGTCTGTGGAACAAGGCACGCACGCTGGCGGCACTGACCGGGCATCTGCCAGTGGCGAATGTCGAGATCGCGGTGCAGTTCAAGAAACCGGTACGGTTGCCCAGCGAGGTGACGTTGCTGGCCAGTGCGCCGGGCGTGAGCGGGGATTTTCAACTGGTGGGTGTCGGGGATCTGGAGCACATGGTCGGGCATTGGCAGCCGGTAGCCTGACAAGGCGGATATTTGTGGCGAGGGAGTTCGCTCCCACAGGGGATTGGATACACCCGTGAGAATTGGGTTGGCTGGCAGGCCAACCTATTCGAAATTGAACGCGTTTCCCTGTAGGAGCGAGCTTGCTCGCGAAAAACGTCTGGATAACCCGATCAATCAGTCAGCACGCGTTATCGTTGACGTCCATCGCGAGCAAGCTCGCTCCTACAGGTACAGGGCTGAGCGCAGGTGTAAATCCGGGGATCAGCGAATCAACCTTTAACCAGATAGACCTGCGGCTGCGGAAACAGATTATTCAGCGTCTCCAACAACCGCACGTGATAAATCGGCTTGCGAAAAAGATCCAGCACCTGCAAGCGCAACATGTCACTGACATCCTCCATGTCCGCATGCCCCGACATCACAATCACCGGCAAATGCTGGCGCGACGTATGCTCGCGCAAACGCTTGATCAACGACATGCCACTCTCCTCCGGCATGCGCAAATCGGTGATCACCAAAGCGATATCGGGATGCCGGGTCAGATGCTGCAGCGCGAGCTTGACCGAAGTGGCCGTAAAACAATTGAACCCCTCCCCCTCCAGCAACTCCCCCAGCTCAAGCAATGCGTCCTCTTCGTCATCCACCAGAAGCAACTGTTGGCGTGGCTGTGCGAGAGCGTTCATGAGGTAACACCTGCTATGGACGAAGCGCTGACGTTAGGAACCCGGTAAAGCAATAGTAATTGCCGACTTCCTGGTCACAGCGCCGCTTGAATCGTGTTGAACGTGGCCGTGATGGCGTTCTGGACACCTCCACTGAAACCGGCGAGCACCACCGCGACCATGGCCGCAATGATCGCGTACTCAATACCGGACGCACCCTCGGTATCTTTGGCCAGCCCTTTGTAAAACGCGATTTCGGATTTGACCTTCTCAACAAGCTTGGAAAAAGACATGACATTTCTCCTGGACGACGACGGGTGTTGCACGGACGCAACATGATTCCCCATTGCCAGCACCAGCATTGTCGGCATTCTCCACCCCAACAACTGTAAATACGCATTAACACGAAAGTATTAACCGTTTCGTTGACGTCAAAAAACAGATCATTTCATCGCAACTTTGCACTTTCGTTAGATATTTCCCCTCGCGCTAATGGCATTTCGCTTTACCTGCGCTACGGTCAAATAGCGAAATAGTTCCATGTTCATAGCTGCCTGATTGCGAAGTTGTCTCGTTAGATATGGCGGGGTTTTGCGCAGCAGGAAAGGGAGAGCCTTCATGAACAGCCGTGTCACTCTGAGCCTCGCCGGATTGTTTCTGGTCGGCGCCATCATTACCGGTTACTGGGGGCTCGCATTGAGTCGTCAACCGGCCCCCGAATCCGTTGCCCAATCCACTGTCGGTGCGCCGCTCGCCAACGCACAGGTGGCCGTGTCGGCTGATGACCCTACTCGCCACCCCGTGGTCGTGCTGGTCAACGATGTCGCGCCATTTGCGCCGATCACCGCCGCCGATGTCACCCTGGAAAAACTGCGCACCGTCCCGGCCGGCAGCCTGACCAGCCTCGACCAGGCCATTGGCCGTACCCCTTGGCGCGCCCTCACGGCCGGGAGTTGGCTCAACGACGAAAGCTTCGAAGCGGGCAGCAAACTGTCGCGGATGATTCGCGCCGATGAGCGCGCCCTGGCGGTCGCCGTGGACGAGGTGGTCAACGTCGGCGGACAGCTGACACCCGGTGACTACGTCGACGTGCTGCTGTTCCTGCGCATGGACACTCTCAATCCTCAGCCAACGGCCCAACTCGTGGTGCCGGCCTTGCGGGTGCTCGGGGTCGGCGAGCAGTTGGGCTTGACCAACGACGGCCAGCCTTCAAGCCCGGCACGTAGCGCCGATGAAAAGCTCAGACAGGAGCAATCGCGCACCACCGCCCGCACCGTGCTGCTCGCCGTTCCTGAACAACTGGTGAGCCGTCTGATGCTCGCGACCCAGGCCGGCGTGTTGCGCCTGGCCGTGCGCAGCGCCGATGAAAAACGCCTGGCGCGCTACTGGGCCGGCGAGAGCACCTCTGCTGCCAACCTGGCCAATGCCAACCGCGAGTTACTGCAATTCAGCCAACTGGCCATGACTACGCCGCCAAAACCCGTTGCCAGTGCTGGCGCCACGCCGCGCAAAACCAGCGTGGAAGTCATTCGCGGCAACGAAATCACTCAACAAACACCCTGAATCGAGCACCACAGCGGGTTATCGCAATGAGCCAGAACCTGAGTCAAACCTTCCTCGCGATTACGCGTAACAGCACTGACCTGGAATGGTTGCAAGGCGCGCTTGCGCCCTTGGGTCAGGTGGTCAGTGCCGGTGGCGGCAGCCTCGACGAACTGTTGGCACTGGTGGACGTGACGTTTGCCAGTCTGGTGTTCATCGGCCTGGACCGCGACCACGTGGTGGCCCAGAGCGCGTTGATCGAAGGCGCGCTGGAAGCCAAACCGATGCTGGCGATCGTCGCGCTGGGCGACGGCATGGACAACCAGCTGGTATTGAACGCGATGCGTGCCGGGGCCAGGGATTTCGTGGCCTATGGTTCACGCTCCAGTGAAGTCGCGGGGCTGGTGCGGCGCCTGAGCAAACGCCTCCCCGCCGTCGCGCCAAACACGCACCTGGGTCGCCTGACCGTACTGTACGGCGTGCAGAGCAGCGCCGACGGCGCGTTGCTGGCCACGCACATGGCGCAAGTGGTGCAAAAAAGCGGTCAGCACACGCTGCTGCTGGACCTTGGTTTACCTCGCGGTGACAGCCTGGCTTTGCTCGGTCTGGAGAGTTCGTTTCATTTCGGCGACGCGTTGCGTCATTTGCGCCGCCTCGACGCGACGCTGATCGACAGCGCCTTCACCAGTTGCGAAGCCGGGCTGCGCATCCTCGCCTACGCCAGTGGCGATGAACCGCTGGAACACACCAGCGCCGCCGAGTTGTACATGCTCCTCAGCGCCCTGCGCCAACACTTCCAGCACATCGTGGTGAACCTCACCGGGCAGCCGGACAGCGAAGCGTTGCGTACCTTCGTCAGCCATTGCGACAAACTGCTGTGGTACACCGATCAAAATGTACTCGACTGCCGCCGCAACCTCTCGGTGCTCAATCTTTGGCGCGAAAAAGGCATGAAGCTCGATCACGCCAAATTGCTCGTGGATCGCTACCTGCGCAGCGTCGCGCCGGACTCCGACACCCTGGGCAAGACGTTCGGCCTGGAAATCATCGCCACCCTCGCCTACAGCCCGGAAGTACGGCTCAACGCCAAGAACCAGGGCCTGACCTTATTCGAACTGGCCCCACGCGAAGGCCTCACCCAGGGCCTGCGCACCCTCGGCGAGCGCCTGGCCAAGCACTCCGAAGGCCTGGCCAAACCCAAGACCGGCTGGTTCAACCGCTTGAGGGGCGCACAATGAACAGTGAAAAACTCTTTGGCTCACCTCAGCGCGGCGCGGTTGGCAATACCGACCACGATGGCCTGAAACTGGTGCTACACCGCTACATCATCGATGCCATCGAAGAGTCGGGGAAAAACCTGCTGGAAGGTTCACGGCAGGTGCTGTCGCAATTCGTGATCGACAAAGTGGCCGAGTACATCGCCCGTTTGCACCTGGCGATTTCCCGCTATGAGATGGAGCGTCTGGCCGAGGAAATCGTCGACGAGCTCACCGGTTTCGGCCCACTGGAAGTACTGCTGCGCGACACCGCGGTGACCGAGATCCTGGTCAACGGCCCGCACCGGGTATTTGTCGAACGCGAAGGTGTGCTGCATCTGAGCGACTTGCGTTTCATCGATTCGCACCACGTCGAGCGTGTCATGCAACGGATTCTCGCGCCGCTAGGCCGGCGGCTCGACGAGTCCTCGCCGATGGTCGACGCGCGCCTGCCGGATGGCAGCCGGGTCAACGCCATCATCCCGCCGATTGCCCTAGATGGCCCGTGCCTGTCGATCCGAAAATTCCGCCAGGACATGCTCAAAAGCTCCGACCTCATGGCAATGCAAACCATCGATCATGCGATCTATGAATTCATTCAGGAAGCCGTGGGCAAACGCTGCAACATCCTCATCAGCGGCGGCACCGGCACCGGCAAGACCACGCTGCTGAACATTCTCAGCCAGTTGATCAGCCCTCACGAACGCCTGGTCACCATCGAAGACGTCGCCGAACTGCAACTGGGCCACCCTCACGTCGTGCGCCTGGAAACCCGTCCACCGAATGCCGAAGGCCATGGCGAGGTGAAAGCCAGCGACCTGATTCGCAACGCCCTGCGGATGCGCCCGGACCGGATCATCCTCGGCGAAATTCGCGGTGTCGAAGTGGTCGATGTATTGACCGCCATGAACACCGGCCACGACGGCTCGATGAGCACCGTACATGCCAACAACGCCCAGGATGCGTTGCTGCGCCTGGAGACCCTGGTGGGTTTGACCGGTCGCGGCATCGCCGAGCGCACGTTGCGGCAAATGATCTGCGCGGCGCTCGATGTGGTCATCCAGCTCACACGCATGCCTGACGGTCGCCGTTGCGTCAGCGAAGTGGTGGAAGTCGTCGGTGTTCGCGATGACGTGTATGTCACCAACACGCTGTTCCGTTTCGACCGCCACAGCGGTTTCGGTTTCCTGCGCGAAGCGCTCAACCCGGCTGGCGACAAATTGCGCCGGGACTCGGCGCTGTCGCCCTCGGCGTATTGAGGCCACGACATGCTCAAACCGGCGCTGCTCATCCTCGTTTGCCTGATCCTTCTCGGCCTGTCGCTGCGCTTGCTCTTTAACGGTTTGCGCCAGACCGGCAACGAACGGATTCTGGGACGCCTGAGCCAGGGGCAACCGCAGCGGGTCGTGCACAAATCATCGTGGACAGGGCTTGAGCGGGCGTTCCTGCGCGCCGGGCTCGGACGCCCCACGGAACGCCTGGGCCAATGGCTGGTGTTCTGGATACTCGGGGTGCTACTGGGGTTTGCCTTGGGTGGCTGGATCGGCGCACTGCTGTTGCTGCTGGTGCCTCCGGCGGCAGTACGGCTGTTCGTCAGCTGGCGTTATCAGCGTCGCCTCAGCCGCATGATCGAACAACTGCCGATGCTGCTCGACCATGCCGTACGCAGCCTGAAGTCCGGGCGGACCCTGGCCGACGCTGTACTGGGCGCCATCGATGCCGCCGAAGATCCGCTGAAAAATGCCATGGGCCGGATTCAGCGCAATATGCATTTGGGGGTCAGCCTGGCGGACGCCGCGTCGGACTTCGCCGAGTTGTACGAAAAAGATGAACTGCGCCTGCTCGCACTTGGCCTGAAGGTCAACCACCGTTACGGCGGCAATGCCAGTGAGCTGCTGGAAAATCTGATCAAGATGATCCGCGAACGCGAGCAAGCGGCTCGCCAATTGAAGGCCATGACCGGCGAAACCCGCATCACGGCCGCGGTCCTGGCCCTGCTGCCGGTCTCGGTCGCTGGCTACTTTCTACTCACCAATCCGATCTACCTGCTTTCCATGTGGCACGACAGCTCGGGGCAAACCATGCTGGCGAGTGCCTTCGGATTTCAGGTGATCGGTTGCCTGGCGCTTTGGCGCATGTTGCGTAGCCTATGAATATGAAGATGCTCTTGCTGATCAGCGCGCTGCTCCTGTTCGGGGCTGCACTGTTGCTGATCAGCGCCTTGCTGGAGCAACGCCGACGAGCGCGCCAGGTGGCCCAGCGACTGGATGGCAAGGCGCCTGGCGATAGCCGCTTCAGCGAGCTGCTGCACGCCCTGGGCGCCAGCCGTCTGGGGCAAAAGTCGGTCAAAATGGACAACGAAACCCAGACCCTGCTCAACCGCCTGGGCTGGCGCAGCGTTCGCCAACGTTCGATGTTTGCTGCCTTGCAGGTGGGTGCCCCGGTGCTGGCACTGACCTTGTGCCTGCTGATCCAGGGGCTGTTCTACCCGAATGTGGAGAACCACTGGATCGCCCCGATGCTCGCCACCAGCTTCGGCTATCTGCTACCCAAACGCTGGCTGGCCGCCGCCGCACAGCATCGGCAAAAGCAGCTCGCCACCGAGACATCAACCTTCATTGCGCTGCTGCGCACCCTGTTCGAATCGGGCATGGCGGTGGAGCAATCGCTGCGTGTACTGAGTCAGGAGGGCAAACAATTGCTGCCCGCCCTGACCCATGAATTGCGCCTGGTTCTGGCCCGTGTCGACTCGGGCATGGAACTGGGCGAAGAGCTGAACAAAAGCACCCGACTGCTTTCGGTAGACGAGTTCACCGACACCTGCGTGATCCTTCAACAATTGATCCACCAAGGGGGTGGCGCGATGAAATCCTTGCTGGCGCTCAAACAGCTGCTCGATGACCGGCGCCTGACGCGCTTGCAGGAATACATCTCCAAGATGTCCGCCAAGATGTCCGTGGTGATGATGCTGTTTCTCTTCCCGGCGCTATTGATCGTCCTGGCCGGCCCGGGCTTCACTGCCCTGACTCGGGCCTTTGCCCACTAGTCCTGCGGATCGAGATTATCCAGCGCCCGATTCACCGCCAGCTCGCCCAGCATGATCACCTGCGCAATCCCCAGCAGCGTATTGCGCTGCGAGCCCTGGAGAAACCCCGCGAAATCACTCGCCATCACACTCGCCGACGCCAGTGATTCACAGGCGTGGGCCCGTAGAGTCTCGGTATCGATGTCCGGGGCGATGACGAACATTGTGCCGAGTTTGTGGGTGACCGGTTGCCTGGGGGGATTTGGGGTTGGTTTGATCATGGTGAAGCTCCATTCATAGAGTTGGAGTTCGCCCACCACTGCGACCAAGCAGAAGGGTGGCGAACCGTACGCAGGTTGGTCGACCAGGGAATGGAAACCCGGCAGGGCCTAGGCCCTCCCACGCACGGCTCGCCATTAAGCGAGCACAAAAATGCCGCTCGCGCGGCACTGTGCGCCATTCTAAACCCGGGCGACCAAACCCGATCACTGATTTTGCAGCGATCGACAAAGGCTAGAGATGGCACTTCCGATGGACAACCTGAAAAGCGTGTCGGAGATTTCCCAGGGATTTGAGGAAACTACACAGGAATGTGTGGGCTGAAAGGACGCCATCGCGAGCAAGCTCGCGCCTACAGTTGGGACGGGTGCATCTGAAAGAAATGGGTCGGCTGGCAGGCCGCCTTCGCGAGCAAGCCCGCACAGTTGGGCTGGGTGTGTCTGAAAGAAATTGGTCGGCCGACGGGCCGCCATCGCGAGCAAGCTCGCTCCTACAGAAGAGCAAAGGCAGAGCTGCGTACACCCATGCTCCTCACCACTCATCAGGCCGAGCGTTAGCTCGCCTGCAGCTCTTGATCTTGATCCACCCGCCCCCTCGGGAGGCTGAGAGGAGGTGTTTATCCGGGGATTGGCGCGCAGCGCCGTTCGACGCAGTCGAACTCATTGCATGTAGGTCGAAGCGAAGCCGACCGGAGGGCAATGCCCCCGGATGAATACCGGAGCGAAGGAACGCCGAGCCTAGGCGAGGGGCCGGACGCCAGGGGCGAGCGTTTTTTTGGTTACTTTTTTTAGGCGTTTGTAAAAAAAGTGACTCGCCGTAAGGGCGAAACCATAAGTGGCCGTTACCGCAGAAACGGATATGTACACAAAATCAGTGCGCCGTAACCCGCTGCCGCCCCCCGGAAACACTGGGCGACAAAGCCAGCGCCAACTGCGTCCGATTATGCATATGCGTCAACCGCAACACCTGCGACACATACAACTTCACCGTGTTCTCGGAAATCCCCAACTCACAGGCAATCTGATAATTGGTCTGCCCTTTGCCCACCAACTGCGCCACCTCCAGTTGCCGCGGTGACAGCTGATTGAAAATCGCCGGAATCTCCACCGCATCAGCCTCGGCAACACCACGGTCACTCGCTTGCGGTCCGCGCCGAACCTTGTCCAGGTCCTGGTACAGATCATCGATCGACTCGGACAAATACTGCAGCTTCTGATTCAAATGCCCCAACTGCAAGTTCTTGTGCTTCTCCTGCAAGGCCACTTCCTGACGCTGCAAACCTTCGAGCAACTCATACAGATCGATCGGCTTCTGGTAATAGTCGGCAACGCCAGCGCGCAGGGCCTTGATCAAGTCCTGCTTGTCGGCACACCCGGTGAGCATGATCGCCTCGAACGCCCGGTGCTTGCCCGATAGCCGTTGCAGCTCCTGCATCAGCTCAAGGCCATCCATGCCGGGCATGTGCAAGTCCAGCAGCACCAGGCCGATGTCGAGGTCTTCGTTGAAACGCTCGATCGCCTGATGGCCCGACTCGCAGGGAACACAACAGTAACCTTTGCTCTCCAGAAACTCGCAGAGCTCTTCAACGATCAATGGCGCGTCGTCGACCACAAGGATTTTTACTGCCGAAGTAAACTTGCTCACGTGCAACTCCCTGTCAGGCCAAAGGTTGACCCGCCCCTCACCAACAGCCAGCGGCTGTACGACTGCTGTCTGAAAAGTAGACGTAGTTTCAGGCTCTGTACATAAAAGGGCCGACTAGTGGAACCAGGCCAATGTCAGCATCAGCCCCGCCAACACGAACGGTGCAAACGGCTGCTTCTTTGACATTTCAGGCGCCATATAAAAAAGATGAGTTCTAAGCCCTTGACTCATATGAAGCCAGACTCTTGGCGCCAGCAGCACCCAGAAAACACTGGCCAAACCGGCGCCAATGAACGTGCCGAGCACGTGCATACCGTCTGTCGCAAGACCCAGCGCGGCCATGAGTTTCACGTCGCCACCGCCCAGGCGTTTCATCGAATAGCCCGGTAGGGTGAAGCCCAGGGCCAGTAAAAACGCCCAGCCGCCCTGTTGCGCCTCGGCACCCAGCCAGGTCGTGCCGCTCCACAGCAACCAGGCCAGGGCCAAGGCGCCGGCACCCAGGGTCAGGCCATTGGCAATGTGCCGTTGCCGGGCATCCTGCACGGCACACAGCGCCAACCAGATCAGTAGGACAAAGCTCTGCATTCGGTAAAAAACGTCCGTTTTGGCTGAATGATTCTATGCTGACATTACACAGTGTTGGTCAGGGTAGACGCACTCATGAAAGCCAGCCTCCCCCATAAACAAAAAGGCGCCGCCGCGATCGAATTCGCCCTGGTATTCATCATTTTTTTCGGTGTGTTCTACGCCATCATCAGCTACAGCCTGCCGCTGTTGTTGATGCAGTCATTCAACCAGTCGACCGCCGAAGCCGTGCGCCGCAGCGTGGCGCTGGATCCGGCCACCCCCGGTTACGGTGCCGCACTGATCGCCCGCGCCAAAACGGAACTGACCACACAAACGGCCTGGATTCCGCCGGCCCTGAATTTCAATACTGCCACCGACGCCACCGTCACTTACGTGGGCGGGTTGCTGACAGTCCGCATCAGTTACCCCACCAATAAAATCAGAGCCGCCATCCCGTTCCTGAACCTGCCGGGCATCGGTCAGGTGCCAAATCTGCCGGCGACCCTTACGGCTAGCGCGAGCCTGCAATTTTGAGTGCCGGCGACAAACTCTTCGGGCGCCTGCTCAACCGCCATCCGCCGCCCCCGCCGGAGCCGCAAGAGGCACTGCGGGTGCACAGTTTCGGATTGCAGATGCAGCTCGATGCCGTAGGGCGTGTCATTCAACTGAGCGGTCCGCTGCGGCACCTGCTGGCCCAACAAAGCCCCGGCGCGCAGGCACCGCATCTGCTCGACTTCCTGTTGCCCCACAGCAGCCTCGTCATCGAGGGTGCGCCGGCGGATTGGCGAGGACAAAACCTGGACCTGGACTTCTACAGCCTCAACGGTCCACCGCTGCATTTGCGCGGTTGGGTGCAACCCTTGGCCGATGCCTGGTTGCTGCAGATGCTCGACATCGGCGACTTGTTGCTCGAACGCCGGCAATCGCGCAACCGCGAGCAATGCCAGGTGCTGGCGATGCAAATCGCCGAACAGTTGCGCCTGTGCAGCCTGACGCGCCTGCCCGAGGTGCTGGGCGTACAACTGCAAAGCCTGGCCCAGCGTTTTCAGGTCCCCTGCATTGCCCTGGCCCTGCTCGATGAGCAGGAGCAGGGCTGGCAAATTCACCAGCACTACGCAGCCCTGGATGCACCGCAACTGTGGCGAAACGGCCAACGCCTGGGCACGGGGCTGGACAGTTTGAGCGGCTCGGCACCGCAGCACCTGACCCTGCGCGAACACCCGCGCCTGCAAGACACTTTCGGCAATACCGATGGCTTCGCCGTGCCCTATCACGATGCGCAAGGAGTGGTCGCCTGGTTGCTGTGTGGTTTCTTCACAGCGCCACAACGCGCCCCCGATGTCACTGAACGCGATTGGCTGCAAATCACCGCCGCGCTCGCCAGCCCCTTGCTCGAACGCCTGCGCGAGCATCGGCATCATCTGCAATTGGAACGTCTGGAATCGCTGCAAGCGCTACTCGGCACTGGCTGGTGGGAAGTGTTCAGCGACAGCAACGAGGTGCAGTTGGCTCCGTCGCTGGCCACGACCCTGAACCTTGAAACGTCACGCTTATCCGTGCAGGACTGGCTCGATCAGGTCTATCCCGCCGACCGCGAAGCGCTGCGCATCCACCTGCAAGACTTGCAGGACTCCGGCATGCCACTGCTGTTGTGCGTGCGCCTGTATCGCCCCGACGATGGCTTCGAACCGGTCTGGTATCGCCTGCAGGGTCAGGCGCTGGGCGTAGGGAAAAACCGCCGTCTGGTGGGTTTCATGCTCGACATCAGCGACATCAAGAATCAGGAGCAGAGCGCCGCCGCCGCCCACGCGCGCCTGGACAACCTGATCGCCAGCTCACCGGCGGTGATTTACGTACAGCGCTATGTCGAAGGTGCGTTGCAACCGGTGTTCTTCAGCGACAGCCTGTTGCCGCTGCTCGGCTGGACCCTGGCCGACTGCGCACCGGGAACGCTGGTGGAGCGGGTGCATCCCGACGACCGCCCGCAGTATTTCGAGCGCACCCGGCAGTTACTGCGTGAAGGCTCGGTGCGCGCCCGCTATCGGTTGCGCGACAGTCGCGGCGACTATCACTGGTTGCTCGATGAAGCGAAGTTGTTGCGCGACGACCTCGGCTTGCCGGTAGAGGCCGTGGGTCTGTGGCTGGACGTCACGGACGCGACCCTGGCCACCGAACAGGTCAGGCAGAGTGAAGAACGCTACCGGATTCTGGTGGAAGACTCGCCGGCGATGATCTGCCGCTACCTGCCGGACCTGACCCTGACCTTCGGCAACCGACCGTTGGCCACGTATCTGGAACTGGCGCCCGAGCAGTTGCCGGGGGTGAATCTGGGCAGTTGGATGTCCGCCGAACAGCGTGATGCGTTCACCCAACGACTGAACCAGTTGAGCCCCGAGTTTCCGGTCAGCACCGCCGAGATCAACCTGCAACTGCCCGGCCGCGAACACGCCTGGTGGGTCTGGTCCGATCGCGGGGTATTCGATGAGCAGGGCCGCTTGCTCGAGATCCAGGCCGTTGGGCGCGACAACACCGAGGTGCGGCGCTCGCAGCAGCAGCTCACACAAAGCGCGAAAATGGCCACCCTCGGTGAAATGGCCACCGGCCTGGCCCATGAGATCAACCAGCCGTTGAACGTGATGCGCATGGCCATCGTCAATGTCCTCAAACGACTGAACAATGACGACGTGCAGGTCGATTACCTGATCGACAAACTCACCCGCATCGATACCCAAGTGCAACGCGCCGCACGGGTGGTGGACCACATGCGGGTGTTCGGCCGTCGCTCGGAAATCGAACAGCAACCGTTCAACCCCGCCCATGCCATCGAAGGCACGTTGTCGCTGTTGTCCGAGGGCATGCGCGGCAAAGGCGTCGACCTGCGCATCAGCGAGACCGGTTTTGACGTGCAGGTGCGCGGCTACGTCGACCAGCTTGAACAAGTGCTGATCAACCTGATGGTCAATGCCCGGGATGCCCTGCTCGACAAGCGCGAAAAAAAACCCGGATTCAAGCCGTGGATTTCGCTGTACGCCGAACGGGATACGCACTCGGTACGCCTGTGGGTCGAAGACAACGGCGGCGGTATCGACCCACGTTTGCTGGAGCGGATTTTCGAGCCGTTCTTCACCACCAAACCGGTCGGCGTCGGCACCGGTCTTGGGCTGTCGGTAAGCTACGGCATCGTCGAGAACATGGGCGGCAAACTGAGCGTCAGGAACTCCACCGAGGGCGCGCGCTTCTGCATTGAACTGCCGATTGTGCTGGCGGACTAGATCACCAGGGATGGGCGTCCCGAGTGACAACTGAGGTTGGCACCCACCTCGACTTTGTTCAAGTCGATCCCCAGGCTCGCCAGCAGCGTGTTGATCAGCGTGTCCAGCAATGGGCTGAGTACGGTGTTGATCGCATTGACCAGCGCGGCAGTGACATCACTCAAAATGCTCTCCAAGCCACCCACGATGCTGCCCGACGGCCCGTACATATTGACGCCAAGGTTGCTGACGGTGGTGCTCAGGCTGTTGACGATATTGGTCGTGGTGAAGGCGTAGTAAAACGGAGGCTGATTGATCTCCGGCAGATTGGCCGCTGCCGGCGCTGAATAGACGTGGGACATGTTGGCATTTTGAGCAATCGGGATGTTGACCATGATATCGATGCCACCACCAACGCCGGGCTGGTGGTTGTAACAGCTTAGCGGCAAGAACAGCAGCCGTTGGCAGGTCTGCACGCCGATATCAATGACCTTCAGAGGGTTGACGTTGTTGCTGGGTGGAACAGTGGGTGAGCCAAACACATCGGCAGGATTGATCTGCCCGATCTTCAATCCGATCAGCGTGGTCGTGGTGTTGGTCGTCAGACTTTTATTCGTCGCACTCACACAACTGTAAGCCGTGACATAGCTCCAGGCGCCGGCCGCTTCCAGCGCCACGTCGATCCGTATCGGTGGTGGCAACAGCTTGATTTCCGGGGTGTCACATGGCACGAGCAATGCGCAGGTCAATGAGTTGACAACGCCTACCAGGTTCAGATGCAGCAATGCATTCAGGGTATTGGTCAACGGTGCAACGAGATTGATGACGGCGTTGACCAGAGGCGTGATGGCATCCAGTACGGGCAGGTTGATCGACAACAGTGTCTTGACCTGAGCCGTGCGTACATAGATGCGGTTGGGGCCCAAAGGGGCCAATGCCGCGTTTTTCGGATTGCCGATGGCCGACAGTTGCGGCGGCTCCATCACCTGCACCCGTGCAGTGATTTGCGCCAGCCCTGCGATGTCGATCGGCAAGCTCGCAACCAGGGCGTTCTTCTTGTTGGCCAGTTGCACGAACCCTTCGATCAGATCGAACGCTTTCAGATTCACGGCAAAGGCCGAGATGTCGGTGCCACTTTCAACATGCAACAAATTCCCCAGCACGACGGACGTCGTCCCCGCTGCCACCTTCAGTGCTTGCAGGCTGACGATCGTTGCGGTTGCGCCAAGTGTGCCGTTGGGGTCCAGCACGTTGATGGTGGTCTGGGTCAACTGGCTGACATTGACTGTATTGCCCAGCACCTGATCGTAGCCAGCGGCGGTCAGGCCGAGGTCAATTTTCAACCGATTGAGGTAGCCGAGCAGGCTGATGTTGGTGTTGACCAAACCGTTCCAACCCGCCGCACTGACAGTGACGTTCCCCCCCAGCAATCCCCCGAAAAGCAGACTGGTAATGGCCGCCTTGCTGTCATCGAACGTCAGGGCCGTACTGCGGATCGTCAATGAAGCCAGGGGGGGCGGCAGCGCAGCGACCGCCGTGGCGTTCAGCGTCATCGTTGAACCCGCCGGTGCGCCGCCGAACAAAGCGCCGATGCCACCGGCAATACTTTGTTGCACGACATGGCTGGCGATAACCCGAATAGCCTCGCTTTTGCTTGGGTCTGCACTGAATACCCGAAGGTTGTTGGCATCAAGGGTCAACGCGCCGCACGCCACAGCCAGTGCGCGCCCGGTACTGGGAAGCGCGAAACCATTTCGTTGTGCGCTGGCCGTGGCATAGGTGTTTGCGGTTGAGCTGGCGGAACAGTCTCCACCTCTTGTCGCCGCTTCAAGCGCGGCCATGTCGGCCACGCGCTGCAAACTACGTTTTTCCAGGTACAGCCTGCCGGTATCGATCACCAACAGCATGAACCCCAACGCCAGGGTCAGGGTCAACGCGGCCATCAGGCCAATCGCCCCCCGTTGCCGGGCCGGGCCGCGAAACTGCAGGCGGGGAGACATGGCGCACTCCTTTGCCGGCGCACAGCCGGGCGCAACCTCCATGGGTGACCAGCAGTGTAGACAAGGGTGGCGGTGGCTGCTGGCAACTTGCCAGTGCCCAGCACAAAAACCCCTGTGAGAGCACAGAGGTTACAGGACTGGGGTGTTTCTAGGAGGCGTGCGGTGGATAGTTGGCCAATATCCGCGTGACCGTTTCCCAGATGGCATCGCGACGATCCGTCGGGTTCGGCGTGCGGCTGAGTATCTGTTCGTCACTGCCGCGCCATACCAGCTTGCCATCCTTGCCATCGAGCAGGTCGATCTGGATGGTCGCCACTTTGTAGCTGACGCTGCGGGTTTCGTTATACATGGGGGCGCCGTAGTAGCCATACCACGGATTACCCCAACCGCCACCGTAGTTGGTGGTCACCTGCTGTTGCCGCTCTTCGACAATCAGGTAGGTCTGCACATTCAAATCGCCCTTGGCGCCTGCGGCGGCCGGGCGCAGACCGCGCTGATCCAGTTGATCGGCAACCGCCTGACGGATGCGCTGTTCGGTCAGGTCGCTCTTGATCCGTGGATCATCGGGACGGTATTGCAGGGCGGGTTCTTTCCAGGTCCAGCTGCGATAGGCAGCAAAATCGCGGCTGGCGTCATAATCATGGTTGACCTGGTTGGCGGCGCAGGCACTGAGCAGCACGGCCATGGCCAGTAGAACGAAACGGCGGAACATGATGGTTCTCCTGCGGAATGCTTCTTATCTACAAGATAGCTAACCAGGAGGATACGCCGACATTGCCTTTTCCACAGCCTCCCGAAGTGCATCGGCGCGTTTGCTCTCGTTACCGCCGCTAGCGGTTTCCGCGCTGGCGCTCCACACGGGCTGACCGCTGTGGGCATCGAACATGTTCACCTGCACCACCAGGACCTGTTCCTGATACGTCCGCACGATCGGCACCGTGGCATAGCCACCATAACCTGGGCCGTAGCCGTTGTAGCCGCCATAACCGCCGCCGTAATAATCGTCCTGCACCTGACGAATACGGGTTTCCATGCGCAGGTCGGCGCTGACCAACACGTCGGCCGGGCGATTGTCGTGCAACGGGCGCAAGCCGCGTTGATCCAGCGCATTGCTGACCACTTCGGCCACCTGCGCCGAGTCCGCCCAGACCGTGCCCGGAGGCAAGTGCCCGTCAAGCCATGCCCAACTGCGGTACTTGGCGTAGTCACGGGGCGGGGCCGGATACGCACTGCGGTCAAAGGTATTGGCGGCCTGGGGCGGCGCCGGTGGCAAAGGATTGGACGTGGCGACATACGGGTTGCTGGCCTGACAGGCCGCCAGCCCCAGGCAGAACACCAGTACACCTGAATGATTTTTCATTTCGAACTCCGATCAGACAGGCCGACAGATCCAGTGCAAGTAACGCCCAAGCCCGGCAAAGGCTGGATGACGGCGGTGGGCCAATTCCATTTCCAGCAGGTCCACCAGTTCGGCGCGGGCCTGGAATTCCGCCGGCATGTAATCGTGAAAAACCCGCACGCCACTCTGGGTTTCGACCTGCCACATACCTTCAAGTTGCGCCGCCAGTTCGCGCGGATCAAGGGGCTGCTGCGGGGTCAGGCTCTGCTTTTCGCCAGCCATGTCGTTCTTGCGCATCTTGCGGAAATGGCCCTTGAGCAAGTTGCGATAAATCAGCGCGTCGCGGTTGTAGAACGCCAGGGACAGCCAGCCATCCGCCTTGGTCAGTTGATGCAGCACCGGCAGGATGGCGTGGGGTTCGGCCAGCCACTCCAGCACGGCGTGGCACAGCACCAGGTCGTAGGGTTCGGTGAGCTGGCCGAGCAGCGCCTGCCAGGGTGCCTGAATGAACGTGGCGCTCTGCCCGGCTTCGGCAAAGCGCTGGCGGGCGCCTTCGAGCATGGGCTCGGCAGGTTCGGCGAGGGTCACCTGATGGCCACGCTGGGCCAGCCACAGCGACATGTGACCAAGGCCGGCGCCGATGTCCAGCACGCGCAGGGGACGGTCGGGCAAGGTTTCGGCCAGATCGGCCTGTAACACCGCCAGACGGATCGCACCTTTGGCACCGCCGTAGATTTTTTCGGCGAATCGGGTCGCCAGTTGATCGAAATGACGGTCGCTCATCAGCTGAACCTCCGTTCGCTGTCCGCCAGTTTGCTGCGCACCACTGCGTCCATGTCCAGGCCCAGCTCGCTGCACAACAGCAACAGATAAAGCACAATGTCACCGACTTCCTGCCCGGCGTGGGCGAGTTTGTCCGCAGGCAACTGGCGTGACTGGTCTTCGGTCAGCCACTGGAAAATCTCCACCAGCTCGGACATTTCCACGCTCGCGGCCATGGCCAGGTTTTTCGGGCTGTGAAATTGCCGCCAGTCATTGCGGTCACGAATGGCGTGCAGGCGTTCGGTCAGTTCAACAAGGTTCATCGGGCTCTCCTGAAGGCGTATAGCTTCGGGGGGATGACGGGTGAAGGCAAGTGACATGATTGAGCGGTTAGGGTTGTTTATTGTGGGAGCAGTGCAACGCTCTATGCTTGTGGGAACTCGACAGTACGATCGACAGCCCAAGACTCGATTCTCTTTAATCAGGACGCCACTCCATGCAGGTAGAAGGTTTTTCCGAATGGCTCGGCCAGGTACTCGGCTCGATCATCCGTTTTATCGTTGATGGCCTCAGCGGGCTGTTCAACCTGTTGAGCAACGCCAGCAGCAACTTTGTCGAAGGCTTGTCCAGCGCACTGGGCATGGATACCTCGGTCGTCAGCATCGTGACCTTGATCCTCGGGCTGATACTGCTGTGGTCGGCGATCCGCGCCTTTCTCAATGCGTCGTTCATCATGGGGATCATCTGGTTGATGCTGGGGCTTTGGTTGCTCAGTTGGATCATTCACTGACACCACAATGGATCGCGGAAGATTTCAAATGTGTCGCTACAATGCCCGCTCCCCCAAGGAGCCTGCATGTCCAACCTGACCGCCGACTGGCGCGACCGCCCTACCCATCGCCGGGTCTGGGCGCTCGCCGCGCCGATGATTCTCTCGAACATTTCCGTACCGCTGGTGGCACTGGTCGACAGCACCGTCATCGGCCACCTGCCCCATGCCCATCAACTCGGCGCCGTCGCGGTCGGGGCCAGCCTGTATACCTTCCTCGCCTGGGCCATGGGTTTTCTGCGCATGGGTTCCACCGGGTTCGCCGCCCAGGCGGCGGGGCGTGGCGATGGCGCGGCCTTACGGCAGATTCTGTTGCAAGGCCTGTTGCTCGCCATCGGCCTGGCCCTGGTCTTGGGCGCGGTGGGCGTGCCGTTGAGTGGGGTGGCGTTGCACTTCATGCAACCGTCGCCGGAGCTCGATCTACTGACCCGCGAGTTTTTCCACACCCGTCTGTTCGGACTCCCCGCAGCGCTGGCCAGTTATGCCTTGGTCGGCTGGTTCCTCGGCACCCAGAACGCCCGGGCGCCGCTGGCGATCTTGCTGAGCACCAACCTGGTCAACATTGCCCTGAACCTGTGGTTCGTCCTCGGACTGGAATGGGGCGTGGTCGGTGCGGCCCGGGCCTCGGTGATTGCCGAATGGACGGGGGCTCTGATCGGCTTGCTGATGACCCGCAAAGCGCTGCGCGCCTATCCCGGGCATATCGCCTGGGCGGCATTGGCACTGTGGCAGAGTTGGCGGCCATTGCTGGCGGTCAACCGCGACATCTTCATCCGCAGCCTGGCGCTGCAATCGGTGTTTTTCCTGATCACGGTGCAAGGCACGCGGCTGGGCGACGCCACAGTCGCGGCCAATGCGCTTTTGCTCAATGGCCTGCTGCTGACCGCCCACGCGCTGGATGGCCTGGCCCACGCCGTCGAAGCCTTGTGCGGGCATGCCCTCGGCGCCCGCGATCGTGATGCCCTGCGCCGTTCATTGGTGGTGGCTGGCGGCTGGTCGTTGCTCGCGAGCCTGGGTTTCGCCGCGCTGTTTCTGTTGGCCGGGCACTTGTTCATCGAGATGCAAACCGACATTCAAAGTGTGCGCGACACCGCGTTCATCTACCTTCCCTACCTCGCCGTCTTGCCGCTGATCGCCGTCTGGAGTTACCTGCTCGACGGCCTGTTCATCGGCGCCACCCGGGCCAGGGAAATGCGCAATGGCATGCTGCTGACCGTGGCGCTGGTGCTGCCTTTCGGCTGGGTACTGCAAGGCTGGGGCAACCACGGCCTGTGGATAACCTTCTTGTTGTTCATGCTGCTGCGCAGTCTGACCCTCGGCGTGATCGCCTGGCGCCTGCGCCGTAACGATGGCTGGTTCGCTGGCAGCACTCACTGAACGGACTGTTTCGACCTCACGGCCAGGGTTGGTCGTTCTGCCACAGGTGACGCAGGCTATCGAGGCGCTCCTGTTGAGTCCTGCCCGGCAATGGCTGCACGGGCACGGCGTCGGGATACTGCAAGCGTAGACAGATCCAGCCATCAAGTACCGGGCGTTCACTGAAACCCAGTGCCAGTCCCTCCTGCACATGGGCCCACAGGCGGGAGAAATCGGCACCAGTGGATCGGCTCCAGCGCCAGGCATGTTGTTCGAGCAAGCAGGTTTGCAGCTTTCCCTGTTGCCCGACACTGAGGCTCTCCTCGACTGCCAACGGTCTGACCGCCAGCCCCGGGTTGGACAAGCGCTGCCAGCCCTCACATCCCATCGCGCGGTCGCCCCAACTGCCGCCGAACCAGCGTAACTGGTGGATAGGCCCTAGCCAGCGGCTCAGTTCAGCGGCATCGCAGGCATCGAAAAAATAGCTGGCGGTGATCGGGTTGTAGTAGCTCAAAAGGGCCCGGTGCAGGCCCAGCGTAACCGTGAGCATGCGTCGTAAATGCGCCAGCAACGACGAAGCGCTGGCCTCGCTGACCATCAGCAATCCGGGCCAGCGTTGTCCGTCGACGATGCATAAATCGGCGAGTGCCGGGCAGGTGCGCAGATCGACCAGGACCGGTCCCTGCTCATGTAGCGCATGCCACTCCGTACCTTCGAACAAACCGGACCACCGGGCCTGCACAAACATCTGCCGAAGCGTGACACCCGCTTGCGGCATGCCCGGCACATCCAGCAACAGCCACTGCGGGGGTGCCTCTGGCGTGCACGTGACGATCATGCTCCAGAACTCTGGCCTAGCTGTGTCGCCAGACGACAGGTACACAACGCCTGTGCACAATGGTTGAAGCTGCCACCACCGGGCAGCAGGCACAGCATCAGTAATGGCTCCGCCGACCGTAACCATTGCTCCAGGCCATCGTCATTCGTGCAGAGGGGCTGGGGCTCGGTCACCCCTGTCACCTCGACCGGTGCCGGTGCATGCAGCACCCCGGAGATCTGCGGCTGGTCGGGATCGCCTTCGATAAAACTCACGACCAGCTCGGTTCCTTCGCGCAAAGGCGAGAACGTCTCGGCTTGCAACGGTCCGGCCAATGGCAGCCAACAGTGACTGGGCGCCGCCCCTTCGCCCTGATAAAGCCAGTCGAACTGCACCGGAACCGGCCTGGCAGGGTCGGGACACGGTTCATCGACCTCGACGACCCACGCCCGTTGCAGGCTATGCATCTGTGGTTTGACCGTCCCACAGGGCGGCTCGAAGGATGCCGGCCATTGCACGGCGCGGGCCTGATTGTGGTAGGGCGTCGCCGAATCCTGGCTGCCCCAATGCTCAACGTGGGTCAGCAGCCAGAGTCGGTTGCAATCGGCAACCGGATGACCAGACAGCGGCATCAGCCGACCACTGCGTAGCGTCGCCAGGTCTGTCCGGCAGTCGGCACACTGCGCCGCTGTCACAGTGCAGCGCTGACGTTCAAGCTGCCGCACCGCCGGCCGATCACCCTCGTTGCTCAATACCGCCGGTTCGCCGGTTCGAAAATGCTGCTGATCATCCCCAAACACCACGCAGTGCCCGCGGGACCGGTGTTCGAAGTAGTAGTGAAGCCGTTCCTGGGCGCACAGCCGCTGGAGAAATTGCAGGTCTGACTCTCGATATTGCGTGCAAAAATCCCGGGGTGGGTGGTCGCCGCTCAGCTCCATGCGCCGATCTTTACCGGTAATACCGTGCTCCTTGAGCACCTGATCAAGGATTTGCGGCACTGAACGGGCACTGAATATTCGTTGGCTGAAGCGCTGGGCCAGGCAAGCCAGCTTTGGCCCCAGGCGCACCTGGCAGAGTCGGGGGCCCGAGGCATGATCACGCTGGACGAGTTCAAGCAATTGTCCATGCACGAGGCTTCCGGCTGGCCCGAAATGCAACGAGGCCGGGCGGTACAGCAAACTGGCAAGGTCAAGCACCGGGTCATCGATCAGCAGTTCCAGGTCGAACACGAACGGCTCACTGATGGCTTCTCTACCGGTAAAGGCCAGGACCTCAAAGGCGTCGGGCAGACCTGCAACATCCAGACGAAATGACGGTTCACTGACTGGATTGAACATCGGCGTTTCTCTACAGGAGGGGCGGTCGGGGATTCTCGCTGAGAGACATGGCCGAGTAGAGTGCCGAAATACAAATAAGGAAATAACCTACGCGAAAAGAAGACCAAGTGCTTCGGGTGGTCGAGTACGCGGGAAACTTCGTATGAAATAGGAGAATTGCCGCACCAGGTCATCTGAAATTTCCGCGGCAAACGGAAAATTTTCAGACAACCTGATGAGCGTGACGCTTGCCTCAGGAAGACAGGTAAGACGAACGGGTCAGCCCCAGACGCAAGGCATCGAGGAACTGCGTGCGCTCGGATGCACTGATGCGGGCATTGGCGCACTTGTCGCGGTAGTGAGTCATCAACTCCTCCGGCGACAAGTGCACGTAACGCAGCATGTCTTCGATGGTGTCGTGGGTTTCGATACCGGCGTGGTACACACTGCCGTCGGCATTCTGGTAGATGTTCACCGAGTCGGTGTCACCGAACAGGTTGTGCATGTCACCAAGGATCTCCTGGTAGGCACCGACCAGGAACACACCCAGCAAGTAGTCTTCGCCTTCGTTCAGCGCGTGCACCGGCAAACTGGTTTCGATGCTCTGCTCGTCGACGTACTGATTGATCTTGCCGTCGGAGTCACAGGTCAGGTCCTGCAGTACCGCACGACGCAGCGGCTCTTCGTCGAGGCGGTGCAGCGGGATGATCGGCAGGACCTGGTCGATGGCCCAGGTGTCCGGCAAGCTCTGGAACACCGAGAAGTTGCAGATGTACTTGTCGGCCAGCTTGTCGTTGAGTTCGTCCAGCACCTGACGGTGGGAACGCTGGCGCGCCTTCAGCGAGTTGTGCAGGCGACGGCACACGGCGAAGTAGCATTGCTCGGCCAGGGCTTTTTCGGCCAGGGTCAGCTTGCCGTCGGCGTACTGGGCGGCGACATCGCTCATGTAGTGCGTGGCACGCCAGTAAGTTTCGGTGACCATCTCGATGTCAGTCGGACCCAGCAGGTCCACCAGCCACTGCACGGTTTCCGGCAGCGCTTCCTTGTTCTCGATCTGCGGCACGTCGTCGTTGTGTTTCTCGACGTCGGTCACCTGGATCACCAGCATGGCGTGGTGCGCGGTCAGGGAGCGGCCACTTTCGGAGAAGATGTTCGGGTGCGGCAGGCTCTGCGCATCGCAGAATTCCTTGAGCATCCCGACCACGACGCCGGCGTAATCGTCCATGTCGTAGTTGATCGAACTGGCGTTACGCGAGTGCGTACCGTCGTAATCCACGCCCAAACCGCCGCCGACGTCGATGTGGTCCACCGGCAGGCCGAGGTTGCGCAATTCGCCGTAGTAACGGATCGCTTCCTTGAAACCGTGCTGGTAGTCCGCCAGGTTGGCGATCTGCGAACCCATGTGGAAGTGCAGCAGGCGGATGCCCTGGTCCAGACCAGCAGCACGGAAACGCTCGACCACCGACAGCAGTTGCGCCGCCGACAGGCCGAACTTGGATTTTTCGCCGCCGGTGTCAGCCCACTTGCTCGAGGCCAGGGACGACAGGCGCACGCGCAGGCCGACCTGAGGCTTGACCTTGAGCGAGGCGGCTTCTTCGATCACCAGACCGACTTCTGATTCTTTCTCGATCACGATGAACACGTTGTGGCCGAGCTTCTGGCCCATCAGCGCCAGGCGGATGAACTCGCGGTCCTTGTAACCGTTGCAGACGATGGTGCCGCCCTTCGGCGCCAGTGCCAGCACCGCCAGCAGCTCAGGCTTGGAGCCGGCTTCCAGACCAATGGAGACGTTCTGGGTGGCGATGATGTTTTCGATCACCGCTTCCTGCTGGTTCACCTTGATCGGATACAGCGCGGTGTACTTGCTCTGGTATTCCAGGCGTTCGATGTTGGCGTCGAATGCGCCGGTCAGCTGACGCACGCGGTCTTGCAGAATGTCCGGGAAACGGACCAGCAACGGCAAGGACAGGCCACTTTTGCGCAGCTGGTCGACTTGCTCGAACAGGTCGATAGGCGAGCTGCTCGGACCGTTCGGACGAACTTCGACGCGACCGGCGTCATTGATCGCGAAATACCCGGCCCCCCAATGGCGAATCCCGTAAACACTGCGGCTGTCCGCAACTGTCCATTGGCTGCCATCGTCTTTGCGTGTGCGTCGTACGGACATCGAAGTCCCCTATAAAGAAGTCATAGTGCGTCGCCTGGGTTCAGGCCGGCGCAGTCTAAAGAATGAAAATGACGGTTCGTCAACGAGGCAATAGACCCCGCCGACCGCAGTGAGTTTAGAAACCGGTCATGAACAGGCTCTGTGAAAACCATGTGGACGACGCCAGGCCTGAATGCCATCAGGACCGGATCAAGCCGAGGGTGGTTTTCACAGAGGCTGCTAGCCGCCGGACTTCTTCGCTTTGAAACCGAGCTTGATCAGTTCTGCCAAGAGTAGCTCGACATGATCGCCCTGGATTTCGATGACACCGTCTTTCAGCGCCCCACCGGTCCCACAGCGTTTCTTCAACGTCGTGGCCAGTTCCTTGAGCGCGTCTTCAGCCAATGGCACGCCGGTGATGGTGGTCACCGTCTTGCCGCCACGGCCCTTGCTTTCGCGACGCACGCGCGCGATGCCGTCGCCGGCAGGGATAACGGTCTGTTTGCAGATGCAGGCGTCCACCGGTTTACTGCATTCCGGACAATGACGACCTGCGTCGGTGGAAAATACCAGGCCACCCAGGGCGGCGAAGGATGCGGCTTTTTTGGCCACCGGCAATCCTCTTCGGAGGACAAAGACTGGTCGCAGCACTTGGGAAGGCTATCGACCGCGAAGCCCCACTCAGGCAGGGGCAGCGCTACTGAAACGGTACAACATTGCTGAAACGCTACGACTTACGAACGATGACGTCTTCTGTAGGAGCTGGCTTGCCAGCGATGGACGTCAACGATAACGCGCGGCATCAGGCTGCACGCGTCGTCCATGCGTTTTTCGCGAGCAGGCTCGCTCCTACAACAACCAGCAATACCGGCTCAGTTTGAAAAGGTCGCGCAGTGTAACGGCAAAAACGCCGATTGCTAAGAGCCAATCAGCGCCAATTTATAGCTGTTTTGCGACGTCGGTCCCGCGTGCGCGCAAATAGCGCTTCAACGCGGCCAGAGAGTCCGGGCAGTAAGGCTTTTGCCCGATTTCCAGCATGACTTGATCGATGGGGATAAAGCGCGCTTCGAGCACCTCTTCCGGTTGCAGGGTCAACGGGCCATCCCACACCGCCGAGAACGCCGAACACCACAGGCGATTGCCGGTGTCCTCGAAGAAAAAGTGGTCATGGGCGGTCAGTTCCACTCCACTCACACCCAGTTCTTCCTCCAGTTCACGAGCCGCCGATTCGGCATACGTTTCCGTGGCGAGCACCATACCGCCTGCTGCAACGTCCCAGTAACCGGGATAGATCGCCTTGCTGAGCGTGCGCCGATGCACGCAAAGCTCGCCGGCCGAGTTGAACAACATAATGTAGGTGCCGCGCCCGATCAGCCCACGCTCGCGCAAATCGGAACGGACCAAGGCTCCGAGCAGGTTGTCCTGCTCGTCGACCCAGGCGATCTGTTCGGCATCGGAAGCCGCACGGTGCGCGACCTCCCTGGCGTTATCGACCATGAACTCAGCCCTGATTGAGCAGTTGACGCAAATCGATCACCGCAGCGTTGGCCCGGGAAATGTAGTTGGCCATGACCAGCGAGTGGTTGGCCAGCACGCCGAAGCCACTGCCGTTGAGGATCATCGGGCTCCACACCGGCTCCTGCGACGCTTCCAGCTCACGAATGATCTGGCGCACGCTGACCGTGGCGTTCTTCTTGGCCAGCACATCGGCGAAATCGACTTCGATGGCGCGCAGTAAATGCGACAGAGCCCAGGCCTGGCCGCGAGCTTCGTAGAACACGTTGTCGATCTGCAGCCATGGGGTTTCAACGATTTCTTCGTCGACCTGTGGCGCCACACCCGGCGTCACCACCTCGGTCTTCAGCGCAGTGTTGAGCTTGACCCGGCCCACACTGGCCGACAGCCGTTGCGACAGCGAACCCAGTCGGGTGCCGACGTCACCCAGCCAGTTGTTCAGGTTGTCGGCGCGGGCATAGAACAGCGCGCTCTTCTGGTTCGGATCGGACAGGCGTGTCTGATAGCGGCTCAGGGAATTGATGCCTTCCTGGTACTCGGACTCACTGGACGGCAGCACCCAGCTCTTGTTGTCGAAGTTAAAGCGCGGTTCAGCCTTGGCCAGGTCAGCGTCTTCAGCGGACTGCGACTGTGAACGGGCGAAGTCTTTACGCAGTGCACGGCTCAGGTCGCGGACCTGCACCAGCACGCCGTATTCCCAGCTCGGCATGTTGTCCATCCACAGGCCTGGCGGGAACCGGTCGTTGGAAATGTAGCCACCCGGCTTGGTCAGCAAGGTGCCGGCGACGGTCTTGAGGGTTTCCACCGTGGTGTAGCCAACGACCATCTGCTTGCCTTCTTTCTCGGCCGCCAGTTGCGCGGTCTGCTGGACCGGGAACAGCGCCGGCTCTTGGCTCCAGTACCAGCCCAGGACACTCGCCACCAACAGGTAGATGCCCAGCAGAGTGGCCAGCGCCCGGCTGAACAACAGACCGCCCAGATAACTGCGGGCCTCCGACTTCGGTTCAGCGGCGCGTTCAGGCGCACTGCCTGTGCGGTTCTTCCAGTCCAGCATGGCGATATCCTTTCAATCTCTTGAGTTCAACGGTTCGACCACAACCATACAACAACGTGCCTTGGCCCGGCACCCGCCATCGCACCGACGGGGAAAATTACCGGGCTTGCGGATAAAAAGCGTTCCCGCCCATACGACGATGCTGCGCCCCTCGAAAACCACCTAATGGTTTGGATTGCGCGCCCTAAGGGAATCCCTGACCCTCTGAAACCTGAAAAAACGGACCGATCACAACTGACAGGAAACTCAGGAGCAGCCCAATGCCAGTCACGTCCCATGGCCACCCCACACCCGTCAAGCGCCCTGATCAAAGCACTTCGCCCTCTGCACACCGCGACCTCAAAGGCCCAAACCGGACCGCACGGTCACAAACTGAATGTGGTCACATTGCAGATTATTGACCTACAGCACTCATGTAACTGAAAAGTGGTGCTAGCATAGAGCCACCAGTCGACCTCAGTGTGCACCCTAACTAGTAGTCAGGATATGACCGAGCCAGAAGACCCCAGCCGCGAGCGCCTCAAGCACCACTTTGCCCAGCGGGTAATTCATCAGGCTCGTCAGATTCTTGAGATATGGCAGCGCCTGCAACGCAGTGAGTGGTCCACAGCCGACCTTTCGGAACTGAGCGAGGCCAATCTGCGCCTGCTGCGTTTCGCCGAGCGTTTCGAACAACCGGAACACACGCAACTGGCGCGCCACATCGGTCAATCCCTGGAGGCGGTCGACGCCAATCGCGGACGCCTGAGCAGCGGCCTGATCACCGATCTCAATCGTTTGATGCAGCGCCTGTCACGCACCGGCCTGCGCCATGGCGACCAACTCGATCAAACCTTCCTGCCGCCACTGCGCAAGCCCATCTATGTGGTGCTGCAGGATCACGACCGTGCCGAGCGCCTGGCCAAACAACTGGAATTCTTCGGGCTCAGCGCCCAGTCCCTGGACAGCGTAGACGCGTTTCGCTCATCGATGGTTGAGCGTTTACCGGCGGCGATTGTCATGGACGTGGATTTCAGCGGCCCCGGCGTCGGCCTGAAACTGGCCGCCGAAGCCCAGGAAGGCCTCGACCATCAACTGCCGCTGCTGTTCTTCAGCCTGCACGAAACCGACACCCCGACCCGCCTCGCCGCCGTGCGTGCCGGTGGCCAAGAGTTCCTCACCGGCACCCTCGAAGCGTCGAGCCTGCTGGAGAAAATCGAAGTCCTGACCTGCGTTGCCCAGTACGAGCCTTATAAAGTGCTGATCATCGACGACTCCCGTGCCCAGGCCCTGCACACCGAGCGCCTGCTCAACAGCGCCGGGATTGTCACCCGCACGTTGATCGAGCCGATCCAGGCCATGGCCGAACTCGCAGATTTCCAGCCGGACCTGATCATCCTCGACATGTACATGCCGGCCTGCACCGGTACGGAACTGGCCAAGGTAATCCGCCATAACGACCGCTATGTCAGCGTGCCGATCATTTACCTGTCGGCCGAAGACGACCTGGACAAGCAGCTCGACGCCATGAGCGAAGGCGGCGATGACTTCCTGACCAAACCGATCAAGCCTCGGCACCTGATCACTACCGTGCGCAATCGCGCCGCCAGGGCTCGCAACCTCAAGGCACGAATGGTTCGCGACAGCCTCACCGGGTTGTACAACCACACGCATATCCTGCAATTGCTCGAAGACTGCTCGTTCCGCGCCCGTCGCGAAAACAAGCCGCTGAGCTTTGCCATGCTCGACATCGACCACTTCAAACGGGTCAACGACAGCCACGGCCACCCCATGGGCGACCGGGTGATCAAAAGCCTGGCGCTATTTCTCAAGCAGCGCCTGCGCAAAACCGATTTCATCGGTCGCTACGGTGGCGAGGAATTCGCCATCGTCATGCCGGACACCGATATCGAAGCGGCCCATAACGTGCTCGATGAAATCCGTCAGCGTTTTGCCGAGATTCACTACCCCGCGCAACCCCAGGACCTGTGGTGCACCTTCAGCGCCGGGGTGGTGGAGTTATGCGAAAGCTCCGACAGCCTGATGATGGCCAGCCTGGCCGACGAAGCGCTGTATCGCGCCAAGGGCGGCGGACGCAATCGCGTACAAGCGGCACGCACGTCAAAGCAAAGTGCCACTTTTTTATCGGATTCGACCGATACAGTCATAACCCTGTAACAGAAACGCAATAACTTCAGGCACTTACCATTTCTGCCATTGGTAGTCCGTAATGCGCCTGAAGCTGCTGACCAATCTCAATACCCTTCTTCTGGTGGCCGTGTGCGTGGCCCTCGGCGCTACGCTGTGGTGGTCGCAGAAAGCCCTTGAGCGTCCCTATCTATTAATGGAGCGCTACCTGGGCCTGTCGCAGCAATTTCAGAATGAAGTCGCCCGCAGCATTGAGGATTACCTTGGCAGCGGCGATGCACTGCGCCTGAGCAGTGCCACCCAAAGCATCGCCAGCCTGCAAAAAGAACTCGGCGAATTGCCACCGGTCCTGGCCGAGACCTTGCGCCCGAGCCTGTCGACCCTTGAAGAATTCAGCAAAACCGACCTGTTGGCCGCGGGCAAGCTCGCTGGCGACCCACAGGCCTTGCTGCTGCAGGCCGAGCGCGAATTGGGCGCCAGTCTCGATCAACTGAGCCAATACGCCAGCGGTAATGCGGCCTACCTGACGCCGCTGCTCATCGCATCGCAGCACCTGGGCAAGTTGTCCCTGGCCCGGGACAAACTGGTCAGCAGCGGCCGCAGTGAACTGGCCGCCGACGTCGAACGCGAAGTGGCAAACATCCGCACCCAGGCCGAGAAACTCGACGCCCTGCCCTTGCTGGGCGTGACCACCAGCAGCGAATCGAACACCGATGATTTCGCCGCGATGATGGGCCTTGAGAACAAGGAAAAAACCGTCGCCGAAGATGCCGGCGTCGGCCTCAAGCGCGAGCTCAACAGCCTGCTCACTCGCTACCCGGCGGAGCTCTCGCGCACCCGCGATCAAATCCAGAAACGCGCCGACCTCAGCAGCGCGACTCACTTGAAAATCGCCGACGTGCAACAGGCCATTGCCGGGCTGGAACCGGTGGTGCGCGCCCAGCACGGGCAGATCCAGAGTGAAGTGCGGCTGATGCAAGGCGTGATGATCGGTCTGATTCTGTTGATCGCGCTGCTGATCGACACCCTGCAGCGCAAACTGGCGCGAACCCTGACCAACCTCGCCCCGGCCCTGTCGACCTGGGCCGAAGGCGACTTCAGCCGCGACATTCAGCTGGGCAACACCAACCGCGAATTGCACGACATTGAAGCCTCGCTCAACCGCTTGCGCGCGTATCTGGTGGACTTGGTGGGGACCATTCGCCGCAACGCCGAGCAGGTGGCCGGCAGCAGCCGCACCCTGGCCGACCTGAGCAACGACTTGCACAGCGGCGCCGAACATCAGGCTGGCGACACGGCTCTGATCCGCGACTCCCTCAGCGAACTGGAAGCGACCATTCAACAAGTCGCCGGTGATGCCAGCCAGGCCGCCGACGCCAGTCGCCACGCCGGCCTGGCGGTGGAGCACGGGCAGAAAGTCATCGGCCTGAGCCTCACCGGCCTGCATGCGCTGGTGGACGAAGTGCAAAGCAATGCACAAATGATCGAGCATCTGGCCGAAGAGTCCGCGACCATCGGCGGCGTGTTGACGGTGATCCGCTCGATTGCCGACCAGACCAACCTGCTGGCCTTGAACGCAGCCATTGAAGCCGCCAGGGCCGGGGAGATGGGACGCGGCTTTGCGGTGGTGGCGGAAGAGGTGCGCTCACTGGCGCAACGTACCGCCGGGGCCACGGCAGAAATTCAGACGCTGATAGCAGGGCTGCAGACCGCCGCGCGGCAATCGGTGGAAGGCATGCGCGCCCAGGTCGAACACGCCGAAGCCACGGCCAGCCAGGCCCAAGCCGCCGATGGCGCACTGGATAAAATCGTCGGGGCGATCCAGACCATTTCCGACACGGCGGTACGCATCGCCGATGTCACCGCCCAGCAAAGCGGCGCGGTCAGTGAAATCCGCGACCACAGCGAGCGGATTCATCAGTTGGGTGGGGATAACCTGCTGCGTATCGGCGAAGGGCGCGAGCAAGGGGAACATTTGCTGGTGCTGGGTGGGCGACTGCATACGGCCGTTCAGGCATTCCGCGTCTGACACGCTCTTGTGGCGAGGGGGCTTGCCCCCGTTCGGTTGCGCAGCGACCGCAGTGCCAAACTACTCAGTCACAAAGGTAATACGAAGTCGCTTGCTTTGGGCCCGCTACGCGGTCCAACGGGGGCAAGCCCCCTCGCCACAAAAGCGTGCCTGCACACCCCGCGACTGTCCGCTATCATCCCCCCAATTCCGATACGCGAGATCGTCATGCGCCGTTTGCTCTGCCTGCTGTTTTTAGTGTTCGCCCTGCCGGCCAGTGCCACTGGCTTGCTGGAGAACCGACCCAGCTCCACCTTGGGCTCGATCAACAACAGTGCCGACTTCCTGCCGGTGCGCGAAGCCTTCCGGTTGAGCCTGGTAGAAAGCACACCGCAATCGATCAAGCTGCGCTTTGTCGCCACCGAAGGTTATTACCTCTACCGTCACCGTTTTCAGTTTCGCGCCGATCCGGCCGATGTTGTCCTCGGTGCGGCAAAACTGCCCGACGGCCAGAAAAAGCACGATGAATACTTCGGTGATGTCGAGGTCTACCACGGCATTCTCGATGTCGAGTTGCCGCGCACCGACCAACGCGCCTTCACCCTGGCCGTGACCTATCAGGGTTGCGCCGACAAAGGCCTGTGCTATCCGCCGGAAACCGAGCGTTTGAGCATCGACGGCAGCGGTGCTCCGACGACGGCTTATCCATGGAGTTGGCGCGAACTGGCGTTGTTTTTCCTCGCCGGCCTGGGCCTGACTTTTACGCCCTGCGTGCTGCCCATGCTGCCGATCCTTTCCGGTGTGGTGCTGCGCGGCCAGGTCGGCGGCTGGCGCGGTTTCAATCTGTCACTGGCCTATGTGCTGCCGATGGCCGCCTGCTTCGCCCTGCTCGGTGCGCTGATGGGCCTGTTCGGTGCCCAACTGAATCTGCAGGCACGGCTGCAATCGGCCTGGGTGCTGGTGCCTTTCGCGATGTTTTTCGCACTGTTCGCGCTGGCGATGTTCGGCGTCTTCGAACTGAAATTGCCGCACGCCATCAGCAGTCGCCTGGACCGCATCGCCGGCCGCACCGAAGGCGGGTCCCTGTGGGGCGCTGCGGTGTTGGGCGTGGTCTCCAGCTTGCTGGTTTCACCCTGTGTTTCCGCGCCGCTGGCCGGTGCGTTGCTGTACATCAGCGCCAGTGGCGATGCGCTTGGCGGCGGCTTGAAACTGTTCATGCTCGGCCTCGGCATGGGTGCACCGCTGTTGCTGGTGGCCACCGGTGGTGCAGCCTGGCTGCCGAAAAGCGGTCCGTGGCTGGTCTACGTGAAAAACGCGATTGGCGTGCTGTTGCTGGGACTGGCGATAGGCCTGCTCAGCCGTGTGCTGCCGGGCCAGGTCACCCTGCTGTTGATCGGCCTTCTGGCCGGTGGCGTTGGCTTGTTCATGGGTGCGCTGGAGTTCGTCTACAAGCCGCCGCGCAAGCGACTCGGGCAGTTGCTCGGAATGTTCCTGGTGTTTTACGCCCTGGCCTGCTGGTACGGCGCGTTCAGCGGCCAGACCGACCCTTTCAATCCGATTGGCCAGCCGCGCGTCGTCGAGGGCAACCCGTCTGTGCAAAAGGCCAGTGCCTGGCAAACCGTCAGCACACCCGCCGATCTGGACCGCGTGCTCGCCGAGGCCCGGTCGTCCGGCACTGCGCTGCTGCTCGACTGGTACGCCGACTGGTGTATCAGCTGCAAAGTCATCGAGCATGAGGTACTGGACGACCCGGTCGTCGTCGAACGCCTGAAGGGCTATCGGCTGATCCGTTTCGACATCACCGCCAGCAACGCCGAGCAACGCGCCTTGCTCGACCGTTACCAGCTGTTCGGTCCACCTGCCCTGATGTTTTTCGGCAAAGACGGCGTCGAACGCGCCGATGTGCGGGTGATCGGCGAGATCAACGCCAAAGACTTCGCCGAACGTGTTGCCAAGGCGAATGACCAAATTTAATCAAGCGGTCATATATTTCGCGCAAACATCGGTCATCGTGCCGGCTATTGCAGAGAACTGGACAGTCACAAAGGCTTTGCGGCATAGTCGCCGGGTTCTGACAATTGCACACAGATAACAAAGGAACCGCCGATGGCGACGCTACTCGTTCTGCACGGACCCAACCTGAACCTGCTCGGCACTCGTGAACCGGGCACCTATGGCGCCACGACGCTGGCGCAGATCAACCAGGACCTGGAACGCCGCGCCCGCGAAGCCGGTCACCATTTGCTGTACCTGCAAAGCAATGCCGAATACGAATTGATCGACCGTATCCACGCTGCCCGCAGCGAAGGCGTGGACTTCATTTTGATCAATCCGGCAGCTTTTACACATACAAGTGTCGCATTACGTGACGCGCTGCTGGCGGTGAGCATCCCATTCATCGAAGTGCATTTGTCTAACGTGCACAAACGCGAACCTTTCCGCCATCACTCTTACTTCTCCGACGTAGCGGTGGGAGTGATCTGCGGCCTTGGCGCCAGCGGTTACCGACTGGCCCTGGAGGCCGCGCTAGAACAGCTTGAAACACAGGCAACGACTTGAACTACAAGCGTTAAACGCCCCTGACCGACCCTTGGGAGTTGATGATTCATGGATATCCGTAAAGTTAAGAAACTGATCGAATTGCTGGAAGAGTCCGGCATCGACGAGCTCGAGATCAAGGAAGGCGAAGAGTCCGTACGCATCAGCCGTCACAGCAAGACCCCGGCTCAGCAGTACTACGCGCCGGCTCCAATGCCTGCTCCGGTTGCCGCGCCTGCCGCCGCTCCGGTTGCCGCTGCTGCACCTGCCGCTGCCGCCGCTCCAGCACTGAACGGCACCGTTGCCCGTTCGCCGATGGTCGGTACCTTCTATCGCAAATCTTCGCCAACCTCGCCGTCCTTCGTAGAAGTCGGCCAGACCGTGAAGAAAGGCGACACCCTGTGCATCGTTGAAGCCATGAAGATGATGAACCACATCGAAGCTGAAACCAGCGGTGTGATCGAATCCATCCTCGTCGAAGACGGCCAGCCGGTTGAGTACGACCAACCGCTGTTCACCATCGTTTGAACCGCGGAGAGCCTTTGATGACTGCGAAGTTGGAAAAAGTTCTGATCGCCAACCGCGGTGAGATCGCCCTGCGGATCCTGCGCGCCTGCAAAGAGATGGGCATCAAGACCGTCGCCGTTTACTCCAAGGCTGACAAGGAACTGATGCACCTGGGCCTGGCAGACGAATCCGTCTGCATCGGTCCGGCATCGGCTGCCCACTCCTACCTGCACATTCCGGCAATCATTGCCGCGGCCGAAGTGACTGGCGCCACCGCCATTCACCCTGGCTACGGCTTCCTTGCGGAAAACGCCGACTTCGCCGAACAGGTCGAGAAATCCGGCTTCGCGTTCATTGGCCCGAAAGCCGAAACCATTCGCCTGATGGGCGACAAGGTATCGGCCAAGCACGCCATGATCGCTGCCGGCGTACCGACCGTTCCGGGTTCTGACGGCCCGCTGCCGGAAGACGAAGAAACCGCTCTGCGCATTGGTCGCGAAGTCGGTTACCCGGTGATCATCAAGGCCGCCGGCGGCGGCGGTGGTCGCGGCATGCGCGTTGTGCACAAGGAAGAAGACCTGATCTCCTTCGCCAAACTGACCCGCACCGAAGCTGGCGCGGCGTTCGGCAACCCGATGGTCTATCTGGAAAAATTCCTGACCAACCCGCGTCACGTCGAAGTCCAGGTGCTGTCCGACGGCCAGGGCCAGGCCATCCATCTGGGTGACCGCGACTGCTCGCTGCAACGTCGCCACCAGAAGGTTCTCGAAGAAGCGCCAGCACCGGGCATCGACGAACAGGCCCGCCAGGAAGTTCTGGCTCGTTGCGTCAAGGCGTGCATCGACATCGGTTACCGTGGCGCAGGTACTTTCGAGTTCCTGTACGAGAACGGTCGCTTCTACTTCATCGAGATGAACACTCGTGTCCAGGTAGAGCACCCGGTTTCGGAAATGGTCACCGGTATCGACATCGTCAAGGAGATGCTCAGCATCGCCGCTGGCAACAAGCTGTCGTTCACCCAGGATGACGTGGTCATCCGCGGTCACGCGCTGGAATGCCGGATCAACGCCGAAGACCCGAAAACCTTCATGCCGAGCCCGGGCACGGTCAAGCACTTCCACGCCCCAGGCGGCAACGGCGTTCGCGTCGATTCGCACCTGTACAGTGGTTATGCCGTTCCGCCGAACTACGATTCGTTGATCGGCAAGCTGATCACTTACGGCGCAACCCGTGACGAAGCCATGGCGCGCATGCGCAATGCGCTGGACGAAATCGTTGTCGACGGGATCAAGACCAACATCCCGCTGCACCGCGACCTGACCCGCGATGAAGGCTTCTGCAAAGGGGGCGTGAACATTCACTACCTCGAGCACAAGCTGGCTGGCGAAAAGCACTAAGCTTCGACCCCATCAACAAAGCCGCCTTCGGGCGGCTTTGTTGTATCTGAAGGCTCCCTCAGCCCCTGTAGGAGCGAGCTTGCTCGCGATGGTGGTCAACGATAATGCGTGCGTTCAGACTGTACGCCTCGTCCTTGCATTCTTCGCGAGCAAGCTCGCTCCTACACAGGCCTGCGCGTGGAAATGGCGCCTGGCGTGTCGTCATCTGCCCCGCGCTCGCGTAAACTTGCGTGCTTCTCGCAGCCCGCTAGGCTGCAATCAATATTTTTCAAAGGTGCCCGCCATGCCTTGGCTGCAAGTACGTCTCGCCATCAGCCCAGAACAAGCCGAAACCTATGAAGACGCTTTCCTTGAAGTGGGCGCCGTGTCGGTGACCTTCATGGACGCCGAAGATCAGCCGATCTTCGAGCCGGAACTCAACACCACGCCACTGTGGTCGCACACGCACCTGCTGGCCCTGTTCGAGGGTGGCACCGAGCCTGGCCCGGTCCTGGCCCACCTGGAGCTGCTGACCGGCAGCCCGCTGCCTGAACACCACAGCGAAGTGATTGAAGATCAGGACTGGGAACGCAGCTGGATGGACGGTTTCCAGCCGATGCGTTTCGGCCAGCGCCTGTGGATCGTGCCGAGCTGGCACGCCGCCCCTGAGCCTGACGCAGTGAACCTGCTGCTTGATCCAGGCCTGGCGTTCGGCACCGGCACCCACCCGACCACCGCGCTGTGCCTGGAATGGCTCGACGGTCAGGACCTGAAAGACTGCAACGTGCTGGACTTCGGTTGCGGCTCGGGGATCCTGGCGATTGCCGCGCTGTTGCTCGGCGCCAAAGAGGCCGTGGGCACAGACATCGACGTGCAGGCACTGGAAGCCTCCCGCGACAACGCTGGACGCAATAACATAGCCGAACACCTGTTCCCGCTGTACCTGCCGGAAGATTTGCCGCCGGTACAGGCCGACGTGCTGGTCGCCAACATTCTCGCCGGCCCACTGGTCTCGCTGGCACCGCAGCTGTCCGGCCTGGTCAAGTCGGGCGGACGCCTGGCGCTGTCGGGCATCCTCGCCGAACAGGGCGACGACGTCGCTGCCGCCTATGCCAAGGACTTCGATCTGGACCCGATCGCCAATCGCGATGGCTGGGTGCGCATCACTGGCCGTCGGCGCTAGAATGGCCGCCTGCATAATCCGGATCGCCGCATGACCGATAGCTTCGTCACCCAGTGCCCGCATTGCCAAACCAGCTTCCGTGTCAGCCATGCTCAGTTGAGCGTGGCTCGCGGAGTGGTTCGTTGCGGCTCCTGCCTGCAGGTGTTCAATGCCGCCAAACAGCTGTTGGAACAGGCCGGCAAAGAGCCGGTCGCGCCGGTCATCGCCGAAACGCCGGAGCTCACAGAACCGCGCGCCATCAGCCAAAAGCAATGGAGCGCGACCGAGTTGGACCTGGACAGCCTCGACCTCGACGAAGAACTTGCCCGGCTCGAACAGCGGGAAATCCAGCCGGCCACCGAACTCGGTCGCCATCGCGACGACTCGCTGAGCGCCCGTCGCGACAGCATCGGGCAGGATGACGAGGAGCAATGGTCCGACAGCCTGTTCAGCGAATCGGCGGCCGATCGCGCGCAAATCGACGAACCGCTCGACAGCCTTGAATCGCCAGAGCCGCCGGCCGAACCGGGCAAAGCCTCTCGCACCGAACCTTCGCTGTCTCTGGAACCGGTTGATCTCGAGGACGAACCGCAGCCACCCCAGTTGCGCTTGCATGACCCTCTCGATGCGCCACTGCACCACGAACGTCTGTCAGCCACCGACGAGAACGAAATCGACGGCAACCTGCCCTCGATCGAACCACTGCGCAAGCGGCGCGAACGCAGCGACCCGGGCGTGCGTGCCGAGGTGCTGCAAGACCTGACCGACGACCCCCTGCAACTGGACTGGCAAAAACGTCGCTCGCCCTGGGGCCGACGGCTGCTGTGGTTGCTGTTGGTGCTGATTGCCGCTGGCGCTCTCGCCGGCCAATACATCGCCTACCATTTCGACGAACTGGCGCGACAGGATCAATATCGCCCGTGGTTCCAGCAACTGTGCCCACAAATTGGCTGCACCGTGCCCTCCAAAGTCGACATCGCGAAAATCAAAAGCAGCAACCTGGTGGTGCGCAGCCATCCCGAGTTCAATGGCGCCCTGGTGGTCGATGCGATCATCTATAACCGCGCGCCCTTCTCCCAGCCCTTCCCGCTGCTGGAACTGCGCTTCGCCGACCTCAATGGCCATCTGATCGCCAGTCGCCGCTTCAAACCCGGTGAATACCTCAATGGCGATCTCGAAGGCATGGCGGAAATGCCTCCGCAAACGCCCATCCACATCGCCCTGGACATTCTCGACCCCGGCGCCAAGGCTGTGAACTACAGTCTGAGCTTTCACTCTCCAGAGTGAAACGCTTCATCGATCCCCGATTGACGTCGGCTTTCTGACTCCCCTTGGCAAACCAAACCACGGGTAATAACAGATTAACTGTTCAGATTTTGTTCAATTCAGCCTTTATCCAGTCATCGAGAGCGGGTATCATGCCAACCCTTTTTCGAACTCTCATGATCCGGCCCCACAACAGGGAAGTCCTATGTCGGCGGTACGCATCGGTCCATACACATTACATAACAGCTTGATCCTCGCCCCCATGGCGGGTGTCACCGACCAGCCCTTTCGTCAGCTGTGCAAGCGCTTGGGCGCGGGACTAGTAGTCTCGGAAATGGTCACCAGCGACATGAGTCTGTGGAACACCCGCAAGTCACGCATGCGCATGATCCACGAAGGTGATCCCGAGCCACGCTCGGTACAGATCGCCGGTGGGGACGCGCAGATGCTGGCGGACGCCGCCCGTGCCAACGTTGAAATGGGCGCGCAGATTATTGATATCAACATGGGCTGTCCGGCCAAAAAAGTCTGCAACAAGGCTGCCGGTTCCGCACTGTTGAAGGATGAACCCCTGGTAACCGAGATCCTGCAGGCTGTCGTGGCTGCGGTCGATGTGCCGGTTACCCTGAAGATCCGGACCGGTTGGGACCGGGACAACAAGAATGGCCTGACGGTGGCGAAGATCGCCGAGCAGGCAGGCATTACGGCGCTGGCGGTGCATGGCCGCACCCGTGCCGACCTGTACACCGGTGAAGCCGAGTACGACACCATTGCCGCGATCAAGCAGGCGGTGTCGATCCCGGTCTTCGCCAATGGCGATATCGATTCGCCGGAAAAAGCCCGGTACGTGCTCGACGCGACCGGTGCCGATGGATTGTTGATTGGCCGGGCTGCCCAGGGGCGGCCATGGATTTTTCGCGAGATCGACCATTACCTGCGTACCGGCGAGAAGCTCCCGGCGCTGGAACTGATCGAGGTGGAACGCATTCTGCTAGAGCATCTGGCTGCCCTGCACGCCTTCTATGGCGATGTCATGGGCGTGCGCATTGCTCGAAAGCATGTGGGCTGGTATCTCGCAACCCTGCCGGGCGCCAGGGAGTTTCGCGCCCACTTCAATCGTTTGGATGGTACGGATACACAATGCGCCAACGTTCGGGCATTTTTCGCCGAGCGTTACAAGAGCCTGACAGGGGACGGAGAGTGGGTGGCCGCATGACGATGATGACCGAGACTTTAGTGAGTGGAACAACACCCGTGAGCGACAACGTAAATTTGAAACAGCACCTCAATACGCCAAGCGAAGAAGGCCAGACCCTTCGCGGGAGTGTCGAGAAGGCGCTGCACAATTATTTCGCCCACCTTGAGGGCGCTGCCGTCACGGATGTGTACAACCTGGTGCTCTCCGAAGTCGAGGCTCCCCTGCTCGAGTGCGTGATGAACTACGTCAAGGGCAACCAGACCAAGGCCAGCGAGATGCTCGGACTGAACCGGGGCACGCTGCGCAAGAAACTCAAGCAGTACGATTTGTTGTAAGCATTCAATCAAACCAGAAAGGCGCCCGCGTAAAACCGGTCGCCTTTTTTGCTGACTTCCTTTGCTTTTGATGGAAATTGAGATGACCGACCAGACTACCCGCCTGCCGATCCGCCGCGCCTTGATCAGCGTTTCCGACAAGACCGGGATCCTCGAATTCGCCAAGGAGCTTGAAGCCCTGGGCGTCGAGATCCTCTCCACCGGCGGGACGTTCAAGCTGCTGCAGGACAACGGCGTTGCCGCAGTGGAAGTCGCTGATTACACCGGTTTCGCGGAAATGATGGACGGTCGGGTGAAAACCCTGCACCCGAAAATCCACGGCGGGATCCTCGGTCGTCGCGGTATCGACGACGGCATCATGAACGAGCACGGCATCAAGCCGATCGACCTGGTAGCGGTCAACCTGTACCCGTTCGAAGCCACCATCAACAAGCCAGGCTGCGATCTGCCGACCGCCATCGAGAACATCGACATCGGTGGCCCGACCATGGTCCGTTCCGCTGCCAAGAACCATAAAGACGTGGCCATCGTGGTCAACGCCAGCGACTACGCCAGCGTCCTGGAAAACCTCAAGGCCGGTGGCCTGACCTACGCTCAGCGTTTCGACCTGATGCTCAAGGCCTTCGAGCACACCGCCGCCTACGACGGCATGATCGCCAACTACATGGGCACCGTGAACCAGGCTGCTGACACCCTCAGCACAGAAGGTCGCAGCGAATTCCCGCGCACCTTCAACAGCCAGTTCATCAAGGCCCAGGAAATGCGCTACGGCGAGAACCCGCACCAGAGCGCGGCGTTCTACGTTGAAGCCAAGCCTGCCGAAGTCGGCATCGCCACCGCGACCCAACTGCAAGGCAAGGAACTGTCGTACAACAACGTGGCCGACACCGACGCCGCGCTGGAGTGCGTGAAGAGCTTCGTCAAGCCGGCTTGCGTGATCGTCAAGCACGCCAACCCGTGCGGCGTGGCTGTCAGCCCTGACGCCGAAGGCGGCATCCGCAAGGCCTACGACCTGGCCTACGCCACCGACACCGAATCGGCCTTCGGCGGCATCATCGCCTTCAACCGCGAGCTGGACGCCGAGACCGCCAAGGCCATCGTCGAACGTCAGTTCGTCGAAGTGATCATCGCTCCATCGGTCAGCGAAGAAGCCCGCGCCATTGTCGCCGCCAAAGCCAACGTACGCCTGCTGGCCTGCGGCGAGTGGTCGGCTGACCGTGCGGCGGCCTGGGACTACAAGCGTGTCAACGGTGGCCTGCTGGTACAGAGCCGCGACATCGGCATGATCGGTGCCGACGACCTGAAAGTGGTCACCAAGCGCGCACCGTCCGAACAGGAAATCCATGACCTGATCTTCGCCTGGAAAGTCGCCAAGTACGTGAAGTCCAACGCTATCGTCTACGCCAAGAATCGCCAGACCATCGGTGTCGGCGCCGGCCAGATGAGCCGCGTGAACTCCGCGCGCATTGCTGCGATCAAGGCAGAACATGCCGGTTTGCAGGTTCAAGGTGCAGTCATGGCATCCGACGCTTTCTTCCCGTTCCGCGACGGCATCGACAACGCGGCCAAGGTCGGTATCACTGCGGTGATCCAGCCAGGCGGCTCGATGCGTGACAACGAAGTGATTGCTGCTGCTGATGAAGCCGGCATCGCCATGGTGTTCACTGGCATGCGCCACTTCCGTCACTGACAGCACAGCATTCCCCCTGTAGGAGCGAGCTTGCTCGCGAAGAACGACTAGACGCCACAGTGTTTCAGACACCCCGCGTTATCGTTAACCACCATCGCGAGCAAGCTCGCTCCTACAGTTCCCAGATTTGCGTCATCCGAGGTTTTTGAAATGAATGTTTTGATCATTGGCAGCGGTGGCCGTGAACACGCCCTGGCCTGGAAAGTGGCTCAGGATCCGCGCGTGCAGAAGGTTTTCGTGGCTCCGGGCAATGCCGGTACCGCCATCGAAGCCAAGTGCGAGAACGTCGCCATCGACGTACTGGCACTTGAGCAACTGGCAGACTTTGCCGAGAAAAACGTTTCCCTGACCATTGTTGGCCCTGAAGTGCCGCTGGTTGCCGGTGTTGTGGACCTGTTCCGCAGCCGCGGCCTGGATTGCTTCGGTCCGACCGCTGGCGCTGCGCAGCTGGAAGGCTCGAAAGCCTTCACCAAGGACTTCCTGGCTCGCCACAAGATCCCGACTGCCGACTACCAGAACTTCACCGAAATCGAGCCGGCCCTGGCTTACCTGCGTGAAAAAGGCGCACCGATCGTGATCAAGGCCGACGGCCTGGCCGCCGGTAAAGGCGTGATCGTTGCCATGACCCTGGCCGAAGCCGAAGACGCCGTGCGCGACATGCTGGCGGGCAATGCCTTTGGCGACGCGGGTTCGCGCGTGGTCATCGAAGAGTTTCTGGACGGCGAAGAAGCCAGCTTCATCGTCATGGTCGACGGCAAGAACGTGCTGCCAATGGCCACCAGCCAGGACCACAAACGCGTCGGCGACGGCGACACCGGTCCAAACACCGGCGGCATGGGTGCTTACTCCCCGGCGCCAGTGGTTACCGCCGACGTGCACAAACGTGTCATGGACCTGGTGATCTGGCCGACCGTGCGCGGCATGGCCGAGGAAGGCAACGTCTACACTGGCTTCCTGTACGCCGGCCTGATGATCGACAAGGCTGGCAACCCAAAAGTCATCGAGTTCAACTGCCGCTTCGGCGACCCTGAGACCCAACCGGTCATGCTGCGTCTGCAGTCGAGCCTGGTGCTGCTGGTCGAAGCCGCCCTGGCCCAGGCACTGGATAAAGTAGAAGCACAATGGGATCCACGTCCAAGCGTCGGCATCGTCCTGGCCGCTGGCGGCTATCCTGGTGACTACGCCAAAGGCGTGGCCATCAATGGCCTGGATGCAGCGGCTGCACTGGAAGGTAAAATCTTCCACGCCGGCACTGCGCTCAAGGATGGTCAGGTCGTGACGGCCGGTGGTCGTGTACTGTGCGCCACAGCCATGGGTGCCAGCGTCGACGCGGCGCAGCAGCAGGCCTACAAGCTGGCGGCAGCCATTGACTGGGAAGGTTGTTTCTACCGCAAGGACATTGGCTACCGCGCCATTGCCCGCGAGCGTGGCGAAAATCAGGAATAAGGTAAACACCGCGCCAGGCAATGAACACGGTTTATTGCCTGGCTATTCCGGCGCCGCGCATCGTTATATTCTGGCATCAACCTAACGAAGGGATTTCGCCGTGCGCTGGCTCAGGATCGCCATAAGCTTGACCGTCACTTTGCTGACCTTGCTCTGCATGCTACCGGCCCAGGCCGCGCAAGGCAGTGGCTGGGCAGTATTGCTCGACGAACAGGGCGACCTGCAACTGAGCGACATCCGCTCCGCACGCTACACCAATCAATTCAGCCCTATCGAACTCGACCGCATCACCGCGGCCGAACCCGATGGCGCGCTATGGCTGCGATTCAGGCTTGCACCGGGCAAACACGAGCAGTTGCTGCGAGTGTTCGCGCCTGACCTGCGCCAGTTCAACATGTACGTACTGGACGGCGACAGGCTGATCGATCAATCCAGCACGGGCAACGAACAACCCCAATCCGAGCGACCATTGCCCAGCAGTGACTTCATGCTGGCCTTGCCGCAAAGCGACAACCCCCTCGATGTCTACCTGCGACTGGCCTCCGATCACCAGTTGCGCCCCTATATCACCCTGCAATCGGCGATCATCGCGGCTGCCAACCAGACCCAGACGCTGATCTATGGCCTGCTGTTCGGCTGCATCGCCATGTTGATCCTGCACAACCTCATCCGCTACGCCTACACCCGCTCGCGTAGTGCCCTCTGGCTGGCGGCGTGCGAAGGGCTGTTGATGCTCAGCCTGCTGCTGTTGCTGAACCTCGCCGGCCCCTGGCTACCGGACTGGCATGCACTGCAAACGCCCGGGGCTTACCTGGCACTGTTACTGACTGCGCCCTGCGGCCTGATGCTTGCCTATCGCTTCTTCTCCCCGCTCGGACCACACCCGCTGAACCGGTTGCTGCTGGGCGAGGTCCTGCTCATCACCGCCTGCGGCCTGATGCTGCTGTTCGTCAATACCTTGCCGCTGAACTTCATTACCTACGGCCTGGTAGCCCTGGCAGGCTTGACCATGCTGTTCATCAGCGCCTATCACTGGCAAAAGGGTTATCGCCCGGCTCGTCTCTTCGTGGCTGCCATGGTGGTGTTCAACCTGGGGACACTGGTCATCCTGCCCGCGATGCTGGGGTTGACCCTGATCGAACCCCACGACCTGATCACCACCTTGCTGGCCTTCATCTGCATCAGCGGACTGTTGATGAGCATTGCATTGAGCGAGCGCCAGCGCCGCATCACCGAAGACCGTTTCAGCATCAGCCGCGACCTGGCGGCCAGCAACGCCGAGATCAACGCCAAGGCCGAGTTCCTGGCGAAGATCAGCCACGAGATCCGCACCCCGATGAACGGCGTCCTTGGCATGACCGAGTTGCTGCTGGGCACACCGCTTTCAGTCAAGCAACGCGACTATGTGCAGACGATCCACAGCGCCGGCAACGAGCTGCTGACACTGATCAACGAAATTCTCGACATTTCCAAACTCGAGTCCGGGCAGATCGAGCTGGACGATGTGCAGTTCGACCTCAACGCACTGATCGAAGACTGTCTGAGCATCTTCCGCGCCAAGGCCGAGCAGCAAAACGTCGAGTTGATCAGTTTCATCCAGCCGCAAGTGCCGCGGGTGATCAGTGGTGATCCGACACGCCTGCGCCAGACGCTGTTGAGCCTTTTGGAAAACGCCCTGAAAAAAACCGATGAAGGCGAAATCCTCATCGTCGTGGCGCTCGATGAGCGCAACACCAAACCACGCCTGCGTATTGCCGTGCAGGACAGCGGCGAGCCGATGGACGCCGAAGAGCGCGACGCCCTGATGCACGCCGAACTGCACAGTCGGCATTTTCTGTCGGCCACCCACCTGGGCGGCAACCTGGGGCTGGTGATTGCCCGCCAGCTGATCCGCTTGATGCAAGGGGAATTCGGAATCAAGAGTGGCAGCAACCAGGGCAGCACCCTATGGCTAACCCTGCCACTGGACCCGGATCGCCTCGAACACCCGACCTCCGACCTCGACGGCCCGCTGCAAGGTGCGCGGGTATTGGTGGTGGACGACAACGACACCTGTCGCAAAGTGCTGGTGCAGCAATGCAGCGCCTGGGGCCTGAACGTAAGCGCCGCACCTTCCGGCAAGGAAGCGCTGGCACTGCTGCGCACCAAAGCTCATTTGCGCGACTACTTCGATGTGGTCCTGCTTGACCAGAACATGCCTGGCATGACCGGCATGCAACTAGCGGCCAAGATCAAGGAAGACCCGAGCCTGAACCATGACATCCTGCTGATCATGCTCACCGGCATCAGCAATGCGCCGAGCAAGATCATCGCCCGCAACTCCGGGATCAAGCGCATCCTCGCCAAACCGGTGGCCGGCTATACCCTCAAGACCACCCTGGCAGACGAGCTGACCCAACGCAACAAAGGCCTGGTCGTCACCCAGCCACTGCCAAGCGGCCCTGCCCTGCCAGTCAAGGTCCCCAGCGATTTCCGCATTCTGGTGGCCGAAGACAACAGCATTTCAACCAAGGTGATCCGCGGCATGCTGAGCAAGCTCAACCTGCAACCGGATACCGCCTGCAACGGCGAAGAAGCCTTGCGAGCGATGAAAGCCCAGCGTTACGACCTGGTGCTGATGGACTGCGAAATGCCGATCCTTGATGGCTTCTCGGCCACCCAGCAACTGCGTGCCTGGGAAGTCGGCAACCAGCGGCTCCGTACTCCCGTGGTGGCATTGACCGCCCATATCCTGGCCGAACACAAAGAGCGTGCACGCCAGGCCGGCATGGATGGACATATGGCCAAACCGGTCGAACTGTCGCAGCTGCGCGAATTGATCGAACACTGGGTCGCCCAGCGCGATCAGCAGAACCAGACCGCCTCGACACTCTGATCCCATGCCCTAAAACCGACTTCAGATATCAAGGCTTCTGAGGTAATTCATCGACTGGGAAAGCACTGCTTTTTTCACCTTTTCCCGAAATTGCGCATAGTAGAGCGTGTTAAAGGTGATGAGCGACATTTGCTCGGTGCTGCTGTGAAGCAGACGCTCAGGATTCACGAACAAGAATCCGGGCATCTTTCGGTAAAGCTGGAACTGTCGATGGTAGATCCCCATTTCAACCCTGTTCTGGCCTTTCAAAACACAAGGAATCATCTGAAAGAACCCGCCTCTACTCGAAAGGCTGCTGTTTTCGAACAACTCGATTGCCGCTCGGTCCCTTTCCAGCGCAGCCAACGCCGCCGTCATGGAGCTTGAGAATGGCTCCCCCAGACGTCTGGAAATGCTTTCCGAAACCTGAGTCGCCACCGTATTACCCGACATCGAAGACAAGCTTTCGGGCACAGGTACGTCCCAGCCGATGTACCTGAGCGTGTTGCGGTAGTAGCTGAACCAGTCACCTGACAGCCCATGGTTGTACGCATCACGTGTAGCCCTTTGTGCATACAGGGTGCTCAGGTAAATGTCCTCCCGATGAGACTCCGGCAAATCACCCGCGAACGCGATGACGCTTCCCCCCACCACAGCCGCCCGTGGAATTGTATCTGTCATGATCCACGCTCCTCACGGGGAAGGACGGTAGAAAGATCAACGACCTCAGCGAAGCTCAACACGTTGCCACTCACCCGTTCCTTGATTTTCGCGGCAATCGCATCGCGATATAACGCGTACAACGTTTCCGAGAGCCTGGCGCGGAAATAACGCGCCGAAACATGGCCATCCATCAAGTCAGCCTGAAAATGCTGCGTCCATGGATTGCCCTCTACTGTTTGCCGTGTTTTGAATTCAAGGCACAGGCAAATCATCGATGCTGGCTTTTGCGCCAAAATGACCAGTAGATGCGTTGTTTTCGCTGTGGCAGAAGCAAGCCTCTCTTCACCCACATTCACCTCCTGTACCTGGCTGCGCAGCAGGTTTACTTCAGGCGACGTAGCAGGTAGTCGCGCCACCCACTCCGAGAATGCGGCCAAGGGTAGAACTTCATCATCACTACCGTGGGCCATCAACTGGGAGGCCCATTGGATCGGCGTCGTAGAGCTGTTTTTTTCAAGCGTGATATCTTGCCTATATTTAACGCTGCGGACCCAAAAATCGTCCAGTACACCTGCATAATCAACAAACCAATAGGCTTTCGGCTTTTTTAAAAACCGTTTATTCGCGACCAACTGCGCAAATAAAATGGAGTTCTTCAAGTCGTCAGCTGCGGACTCCTCATAATCAACCGGCACGAAAACAATCGCCGCAGCAACGGTAAACACCGAACATCCGTTGTTCATACTGCATCCTCAATTAAAAAAAGGCAGCCGCTACAGGCCACCTTTTGAAAAGGCAAATCAGATTTCGTACTCTTCAACCTTGCGTTTGGCGTTATCACCAAGTTTGGCTCGAATATACTCTCGATTACTTTCCACGAGCGAAGGTACTTTCCGGAAAACGGACTCACCACGGTACAGCTTGACCTTACGGGATTCGACATCCACGAACAGCACTTTAGTGGAGGTATTCTCCCGAATAAAACGCACCATCCCCAGTGCCAAAGTGACTTCACCGTTTTGTTCAGTACACGTCCCGGCAGCCATACCGCCGACGCCATGATCCAACATGTTTCGCTCGTATACTGTCAGTGCGGTTTCGCGTTTTTTCAAAGCGTGAACGGCGTCGCCTGCTACTTTGAGCATCAAGGCAGTGGCCGTTCCTGGTAGTGCAAGCCCCGCGATGACCGAGCCAAGAATCTCCAGCACCAGTTGATCCATGCGAACGGTGTTCCCGCTGACATTTAGATCGTTGTAGTATTTTTGAGAGGGCACCCAGCCGGCACTCAACATGACCTCAACAAACAGCAGATACCACTCTTTCCCCTGCGACTCTTCTGGGTATTTTTTATTCGCAACAAGGCTCGCAAAAAGAAAGGCATGCAAAACATCCTCCCGATCCTGCGCACTGAGATTTGCGGTAAATGCCAGAATACCTTCCCCTACAACAGCACCTTTGGCGGGCTCCTGAATGTCGCCATATGAATTACCTGACCGAACGACATCCACATCATATGAACGCAACCGTTGAATACTGGCATCTATATCAAACTGATCCATCACTCCACCCATCATAATTTTATCCTTTTTTAGTTAAAAACAAGTTCTCCATGAACTTGACGAAGCAACCCTAACCAAACAACAAAGCATGAACAAACGAAAACTTGTAACCTTACTTCGCCAACATAACCACGCAACAGCGAATCAGCAACCGCACTTATTTAACAGCACGAGCTGATTACAACTTTTCAATCCAAGCACACAAAAAACCGAACTACTGATAGACTCCACTGCAACAATTTTCCGCTGCGAGCCAAAATCATGCTCCACGTGCTGTTTAGCGTTTATCTGAAGATGCTGGTGCTCTACAGTCCGTTCTTCGTGTTGTCCTGCTTCATCAGCCTGACCCGTGGTTACTCACGCAAGGAACAACGTCGGCTGGCGTGGAAAGTCGCGATTGCCACTCTGGTGTCCAGCGTTTTGCTGTACCTGTTCGGACGGGTGATTTTCAGCGTGTTCGGCATCACCGTGGACGCCTTTCGCATCGGTGCCGGTAGCGTGCTGTTCATTTCGGCGCTGGGCATGGCGCAAGGCAAGTCAGCGGTACAGACCGACAATGTGCAGCAGGATGTGACCATCGTCCCGCTGACCATCCCGCTGACAGTCGGTCCGGGCACCATTGGGGCCTTACTGGTGATGGGGGTCAGCCAGCCACACTGGGACGACAAGCTCACGGCCATTGTCAGTATTGCCCTGGCCAGTTTCACCGTTGGGGTGGTGCTTTACCTGTCCAGCCGAATCGAGCGAATTCTCGGCGAGCAGGGTCTGCAGATTGTGAGTCGTTTGATGGGGTTATTTGTTTGCGCGCTGGCCGCGCAGATCATCTTTACCGGGGTGAAGGGGTACCTGGTGCCCTGACTCCTGATCGCAGTGGAACACGGTTGCAGGAACCGTGCTCCACCCGGTAAATCAGGACGTTGGCTTCTCGCCATACCAGCGTGGCGTGTACACCCACTCCCCACCTTCGACGCGAGGGAACACGCACGTGGTGCTCGAGCCAATCAGCACCATGGTGCGCATGTCCACCTGATCAGGCGTCAACGCTCCTAGGTTTGTAACTCGTAATGTCTGTCCCGGACGACCAATATCCCGCCCCAGGACTACGGGCGTTTCCGGCAACCGATGCCGGGCAACGATCTCGATGGCCAGCCCCAATTGCCACGGACGTGACCGCGAGATCGGGTTGTAGAACGCCAGGGCCAGGTCGGCCTGAGCGGCCAGGTCCAGACGCTTCTCGATGATCGACCATGGCTTGAGATTGTCTGAAAGCGACAGTACGCAGAAGTCATGACCCAAGGGTGCCCCGGCCTGGGCAGCCGTCGCCAGTGAAGCCGAGACGCCCGGCAGCATTTCCAGATCGACGTTGTGCCAACGGGCATCGGTAGATTCGTGAAGCGCCTCCAGTACCGCCGCCGCCATGGCAAAAACACCCGGATCGCCAGACGACACCACCACCACCGAACGCCCCTGGGCAGCCAGTTCAAAGGCATGACGGGCGCGCTGCATCTCTTCTCGATTGTCCGTGCAATGCTGCACCTGGTCAGCACGGAACGGCCCGGCCATGCGCACGTAGGTTTCGTAACCCAGGATGTCGTTGGCGCGAGACAGTTCAGCCTTCACCGCCGGCACCATCAGTTCTGCGGCACCTGGCCCGAGGCCGATTACCGCCAGCCGTCCACGCGGCCGACCGATCTGCAACGGGTCCAGCGGTTGCTCTGCCACGGCCATGACAACCGTGTCGTTACCCAGGATCGAAACCGGGTGGTCGATGGCTGTACGCAGTCGCGTGCCGACATCTGCACCAGCGCTGGTAAAGCGCAACGGCACACCCAGTTCCAACGCTGCTTCACGCAGCGTCGGGTTGGCCATTTCGCTGTCTGCAGCCAGCAGGCAGCTCAACGATTGCACTGCGACCTTCGCTTGATGCAACGCCTCGCGGACCGCCGAGGCGACATCCTCCAGACCGGCATCCACGGCGACCACAACGTTGCGCGGGTAGATCAGCAGTTCGTTGGGCGCCGGTTCGCGCTCGGCATGACCGACATGCACCGCCAGCCGCGCCTGCGCATCTTCAGGCAGCTGCGCCTGGGCCAGCCACGGCGCCGCGCCTTCGATGCGCACCGCTTCACCGGCCAGCAGATCGGAGACAAAACGCTTGCCCAACTCCAGATCGCCAAGCGCATAGCCACTCGGCGGGTTGAGCAGGCAGGTGCCGAAACGCAACTCGCCGCTGGTGGTTATTGCTGCCGCGACGTCAAGCGCCGCAGCAATTTCTCGGGCCATGACATTCACCCCACCGAGGCCACCCAGCAGCGGCACCACCGCACTGCCGTCTTCGGCAACGGCCAGCACCGGCGGCTCTGCGCCTTTTTCCAGCAGCAATGGCGCCAGCGTACGGATCACAATGCCGGCCGCGCACAGCGCAATGATCGGCGTGTCCTGTTGATACAACTCGCGCAGGGTCACGCCGAACTCGCGATAGACACGGTCAGCGCCGTCTACCCGCTCAGCCAAGCCATGAATCAGCGCACCGGGATAGACCTGTTGAATCTTGCGCGCGGTGGCGAGGCTGCCATTGCCGAGAATGACAATCGCCGGAACTGGACGACTCATCAGCCTTGCCACCTTTCGCCGGGAACGATGATCAACGAGAAATACGGCGAGGACATCGGCTCGACCTGATCGAGCGGCACAATCTTCTGATTGGCCATGGTCGCGCGTTCGACGTACAGCGCACGCTCGGCCAGGCCGAGCTCTTCCAGCACCTGGCGCACCTTGGGAAAGTTACGCCCCAGCTTCATGATCACCGCCGCATCGGCATCGGCCAGGCGACGCTTGAGTTCGTCGTGCGGCAGCACACCGGACAACACCGACAGACTCTGATTGCGATACACCAGGGGTGCACCGAGCACCGAGGCGCCACCCAGCATAGAGCACACGCCGGGCACGACTTGCGCCTGATAACGCTCGGCAAGACGGTCGTGCAGATACATGTAGGAGCCGTAGAAGAACGGATCACCCTCACAGATCACCGCCACGTCGCGACCGGCATCCAGATGCGCCGCCAGCTCCTGCGCGGCGTCATCGTAAAAGTCACTGATCACTTGCTCATAGGACAGCGGCGCCGGCAAGGCTTCGGTGGTCACCGGGTACACCAGCGGCAACAGATTTTGCGCTTCCTGCAGATGCGCTTCGATGATGCCGAATGCATTGCCCTTTTTACCCTTGGCGACGAAGTACGCCACCACCGGTGACTCGCGCAGCAGGCGCAGCGCTTTCACGGTAATCAGTTCCGGATCACCGGGGCCGACGCCGAGGCCGATCAAACGTCCAGGTTGCTGCATCATTCGATCTCCGTGGCGAGGGCATTGACGGCAGCGGCGGCCATGGCGCTACCGCCCAGCCGGCCTTGCATGATGACAAAAGGCACACCGCGGCTGTCAGCCGCCAGCGCAGCCTTGGATTCGGCGGCGCCGACAAAGCCGACTGGAAAACCGAGGATCAACGCCGGCTTCGGCGCACCGGCGTCGAGCATTTCCAACAGATAAAACAGCGCCGTCGGAGCGTTGCCGATGACCACCACGCTGCCTTCGAGGTGCGGGCGCCACAGTTCCAGCGCAGCGGCTGAGCGGGTGTTACCCAATTCACGGGCCAGTTCCGGAACGCTCTCGTCGCGCAAGGTGCAGATCACCGCATTGTTCACCGGCAACCGCGCGCGGGTCACGCCTTCGGAGACCATCCGCGCATCGCACAAAATCGGCGCGCCGGCCGCCAGCGCATCACGCCCGGCCTTGCCCGCCCCCTCGGAAAACTGCAAACCGTCGATGGCCTCGACCATGCCGCAGGCGTGAATCACACGAACGGCGAGTTTCTCCAGATCGGCCGGGATTCGGTCGAGGTTGGCCTCGGCGCGAATGATCGCGAAAGAGTTGCGATAGATCTCCTGACCGTCGCGGATGTAATCAAGCATCAAGGGGGCTCCGTGAGCGGGCGTCGAGCAAGGCCGCGACCGCTTCAATAGTAAGGTTGTGTGCATGCAGCGCGCCGAAACCCGGCTGCGCTGCATCGCGAAAATAGAGATCGTAGTGACCGGGGGCAACGGCCAACAGTGTGACGGGCGCGGTATGCGCGGCGGCGCAGGAACGCAGGCAGCCGCTCAGGTGTATGTTCAGCGCCGGTCCATGGCGGTGCAGCAACGCGGCCAGTTTCAGGGCATCGCCCTTGGTCTCGGCCAGGCCTTTACCGCAGCCGTTTGAGCCGGTGCAGGCGATCAACCGGGACAATGGCTGATCGGCTTCGCACTGCAAGCCCAGACATTGCAATTGCCGAATGACCTCAGCGGCGTTTTCCGCACGGACGTTGGGCAGCAGCAGGCTTTGCCAGGGTGTGAAGCGCAGACTGGAATCACCGAACTCGCGTGCCAGTTGTGCCACCCCTCGCAGCATCTTCGGATCGAGCCGCCCCAACGGCGGGACAGCCCCCACATAGACGACACCAGGCTCGGCCTGGGGATGTGCGCCAATGTGCAAATCACCGCAACCCGAAACCCGCTGCCAATCGACAATCGCTTGCAGCGATACACGCTCAGCCAGCCGAAGCAGAAGGTCATCGACCGAATATTCGGCCAGCAAATGACGCATACGCGTCTGCTCGGGGCGCGCCAGTTCAAGGAACAATTCAAGGACCGCCACTACCAGCGCGTGCCCGTCAGCGAGAGCAATCGAACCGGCAGGTCTGTCCGTCGGGCACCCCGCCAGACCGAACGCCAGCCGTTGCTCGCCATTTTGCTCAAACCCAGAGAGCCACAGGTCATGGGGATGCTCGAGCATCGCCAGGTCTTCGCCACCATCAAGCTGCATAGCGAACTTGGCACTGAGATCGTGAAAAGCTTCGTGGCTTTGCAATGTGGCGAGGATCTGCCCGGCCAGCGGGCGAGTGTCGAACAGCATTCGTCGATCGATCCCGGCACCGGGGCTGAGCATCAGGTTGCGTACATCGTCGCCCGCCGCGTTTTGCGGCCCCAGATCAGCAGCCAGCAGATTGTCGATCAACGCCGTTTGCTCGCTGCCGATACCACGGATCTGCAGGTTGGCGCGATTCGTCGCCTCGATCGCTCCGCTGGCGAAACGCTCCGCCGCAGACGCCACGGCCTCGGCCTGGTCGCTGTTGATCGAGCCACCGTTCAACTTGATCCGGCAAATGCCGCCATCCAGTGCTGGGACAATACGCAGCAACCCCGGACAGGCCGAGGGGCGTAAGGCAGCGGACAGCGGACGTTCGATCAAGGCAGACCCGTTCAGGTGGCGAAGCAATTCACGGCGAAAGTGCGCGGTATTATGCCTGCTTTACTTCGCCGCATGAAAAGACTCCGGTCGGGAAGAGAAGGCAGTCAGCTCAAGGAACCCGCGCTATCATGCCGCCCAACAACGTTGAACGCGTGATTGAGGAACGGCATGGCACCCTGGCTGACGGTAGTAGGCATCGGCGAAGACGGTTTCAAGGGCCTGGGCAAGAACGCCCGGCATGCGCTGTTGCGCGCTTCGAAAATCTTCGGCGGCCAGCGGCACCTGGCGTTGCTCCCGCCGTGCATACGCGGCGAGCGCCAGCCGTGGCCGAGCCCTTTCTGCCTTGAGTCGCTGCTGTCGCACCGTGGCGAACCCGTTTGCGTCCTGGCCAGCGGCGACCCGATGTTTTACGGCGTCGGTGCCAGCCTCGCCCGGCAACTCCCCGCAGCCGAAATGCTGACGCTTCCCGCGCCGTCCTCCTGCTCACTGGCCGCAGCGCGAATGGGTTGGCCCCTGCAGGATGTGGTCACTCTTTCGGTGGTGGCCCGGCCTGTCGCCGCACTCAACGCCCACCTGTCCAGCGGCGTGCGCCTGCTGATATTGAGCAACGATGGCAACAGCCCCGCCGCCATCGCTGCACTGTTGCGCGAACGTGGCTTCGGCCCTAGCCGTCTCACCGTGCTGGAACACCTGGGCGGTGAAGCCGAGCGGCGTGTCGACGGTATCGCCAGCGGCTGGGACGATGCGCTGATCGCCGACCTGAACCTGATCGCCATCGAGTGCATCGTCGAGCCAAACACGTTGCGGCTGTCGCGACTGGCCGGCCTGCCGGACTCAGCCTTCAAGCACGACGGCCAACTGACCAAACGCGATGTGCGCGCCATCACCCTCGCGCGCCTGGCACCGGTCCCCGGCGAGCTGTTGTGGGACGTCGGTGCCGGCAGCGGTTCGATCGGCATCGAATGGATGCGCGCTCACCCAAGTTGTCGCGCCCTGGCCATCGAGGCGGATGATGGCCGCCAGGCGTTGATCGAACACAACCGCGATGCTCTCGGCGTCCCAGGCCTGCAACTGGTTCGCGGCAGCGCGCCACAGGCCCTGGTGGGGCTTGAGCGGCCGGACGCGATTTTCATCGGTGGCGGTGTCACCCGCGAAGGCGTGCTCGATACTTGCTGGGCTGAACTCAAGCCCGGAGGCCGGTTGATTGCCAACGCCGTCACCCTGCAAAGTGAAATGACCCTGATGGCCTGGCGCGAACAACACGGCGGGGAGTTGACCCGCATTCATATCGCGCAGGCACAACCGCTGGGCGACTTCGACACCTGGCGCCAGGCCTTGCCGATTACCTTGCTGGACGTGACGAAACCCTGCGATGCGTGATGAAACCGCCGAACAACCCGCCCCCCTTCGCAGTGGCCTGACCACCGGAAGCTGCGCCACGGCTACCAGCCTCGCCGCCGCACGTCTGCTGCTGGATGGCACATCGGCCGATGCAGTGGAAATCGTGCTGCCCAAAGGCAAGCAGGTGCAGATGCGCCTGGAATTCTGTCGCCTCATCGGTGACGGAGCCGAAGCGGGAACCCTCAAGGACGCCGGTGACGATCCCGATGTGACCCACGGCGCCCTGCTCTACTCCCAGGTGCGCCTGAGCACCGAGCCAGGGACTCGCTTCCATGCCGGTCGCGGCGTCGGCACCGTGACCCGGCCCGGGCTGGTGCTGGGTGTCGGCGAGCCCGCAATCAACCCGGTGCCACGCAAAATGATCAGCGAACACTTGGCCCGACTGGCCGACGAACTCGGCTACAGCGGTGGCTTCGACGTCACGGTCAATGTCGAGGACGGCGAGGCACTGGCACTGAAGACCATGAACCCGCGCCTGGGCATTCTTGGTGGCCTGTCGATCCTTGGCACCAGCGGCATCGTCCGGCCGTTTTCCTGCGCAGCCTACATTGCCTCGATCCACCAGGGCATCGACGTGGCGAAAACCAACGGTTATCTGCACATCGCCGCGTGCACCGGCAACGCCAGCGAAGACACCATGCGTCGGGTCTACAACCTGCCGGAAATTGCTCTGATCGAAATGGGCGACTTCGTCGGCGCCGTGCTCAAGCACCTGCGCAAAGTACCGGTGGATAAACTCAGCCTGTGCGGTGGTTTCGGCAAGATCAGCAAACTGGCGGCCGGGCATATGGATCTGCACAGTCGCCATTCGAGTATTGATCTGCCGCAACTGGCGCTATGGGCAGCGCAGGTCGGCGCCGATACGATGTTGCAGCAGGACATACGCGCGGCCAACACCAGCCAGCAGGCATTGGCCATGGCCGCCGCAGCCGGGGTAGCCCTGGGAGATGCGGTCTGTCAGCACGCCCTGGATTTTGCCCGCAGCGTGGTGCCGGCGCAGGTTCAGGTGGAAGTCTTTGCCATCGATCGCCAGGGCGGGATCGTTGGCCATGCGGGAGCCTTTCAATGAATCGCATCCTGTTGCTCGGCGGCGTGACCGAAGCCATGGTCATTGCCCGCACGCTGGGACCGCAGCATATCTACAGCCTGGCCGGGGTCGGTCGGGTGCCGACCGATCTGCAATGCCAGGTTCGTGTCGGCGGCTACGGCGGTGCCGAGGGTCTGGCGCAATTCATTCGCGATGAAGGGATCGAGCTGCTGCTCGACGCCACTCACCCCTACGCCGCCCAAATCAGCCGGAACGCTGCGGTTGCCGCGCACTTGAGCGGCATTCCCTGCTGGGCACTACGGCGTCCGGCCTGGCAAGCCCAGGCGGGTGATGACTGGCGGGAAGTCGCCGATTGGGCCGAACTGATCGAAGCCCTGAAGCCCTTCCGCCGACCGCTGCTCACCCTCGGTCGCGAGCCCCTGCAACACCTGGATGAAATTCCTGCGGAGCAATTCTGGACCCTGCGCGCACTGGACGTGTATCCGGGCAACGAACGCTGCGAGGTGATCGGCGCACGGGGCCCCTTCCTGATCGATGATGAACGTGAGTTGTTCGAGCGGCGAAATATCGACGTGCTGATCAGCAAGAACAGCGGCAGCACAGCGACCGAGCCGAAGCTGGAAGTGGCGCGTGAGCGTGGTGTGCCGGTGATCATCTTGAAGCGGCCGACGTTGCCTGGGGTTGATCGGGAGTTCCTGACGCCTGAGGAAACACTTGGCGCGTTGTCGGTCTTCGCTCATTAGGTCAGGATCATTGGCTTGCATGATAAGTAACCTATTTGTTACCATCAGGGCCGCCTGTGATCACACTCGAAGAATACGTACAGGACAACGAAACCAGCCCCTTTGGTCGCTGGTTTTCCAACTTGAATGCGCAGGCAGCGCTTAAGGTATCCACCGCGCTGCTGCGCCTCGAGTTAGGAAACACATCAAACATCAAGTGGTTCGACGGGCTAGGCGAGTACCGGATAAATTGGGGCCCGGGATATAGAGTCTATCTCGTTCAAGAGGGGAAACACCTGATCATCCTTTTTGGTGGCGGTGACAAGTCCACACAAAAAACTGACATCAAACAGGCGAAAGCACTAATAGCCGAGTTTCGATCCCGAAAAAAGACTGAACGACCCCGGAGATAACGCCATGGCGCTCACCCGAAGCTACAAACACACCATTGCCGAGCGTGCCCAACGTGATCCCGAGTTCGCCCAGGCACTATTGGATGAGGCTGCTACTCTGTTTCTTAACGGCGAACCCGAAATGGCCCGGATCATCCTGCGCGACCTCATCAACGCCACCGTGGGCTTTGAAGAACTGGCAAAGGAAACGGCAAAGCCAAGCAAAAGCCTCCATCGAATGTTGTCCGCCAAAGGCAACCCAAGCATGGACAATCTGGCTGCAATATTCGCCGTAATTCGCGCTACGCTTGGAGTAGAAATACAAGTACATGCGGTACGTGCGCACTGAGCTAATGTCTTTTTGCTGCGACACCACACCGCACGCGGTCTTTTTACTTATCGGCCCTGATCAGGCTAAATAGCCCGCGCCTGATCGCTCAACCAAACGGATTTTGTCCCATGTCCCGACAACGGCTCGCAATTGCCTGGATAGCCTGCTTCGCAGTGCTGTTCAACCTGCTCGCCATGCCGATGTCAGGAGCGATGGCGCAAACGGCGAAGTCATCCGCCGAACAATTGTTGTGGGGCAGCTTCTGCAGCTCCAGCGGCACCCGGATGGTGGCGATTTCCATCGGCGACCTTGAACACAAAGCCCCGCAAAACGACGAACACTCCAACATGCAGCATTGCTGGTGCTGCTCGGGTTCTGCGCCATTGGTGGCGTTGCCGGGGCATACGCCACAGCTGTATTTCGCGCACTTCGAGTCCAACCGAAGCCTGCCTGCGACCGCTCTCCAAAGCCCGTCACCGCGCCAGCAATGGCCGAGTCTCAACCCCCGCGCATCCCCTCTGGTGTGATTTTTTCTCGCAATTGACCTGCGTTTAAATCGTTCCGGAGAACTGCCATGTTGAACAAACTCATCGTTCTGGCTGCGTTGCTGCTGCCTGCCTGCTTTGCCAATGCCCACGAATACAAGGTCGGCGCATTGGAAATCGCTCATCCGTGGTCCCAGGAGTTGCCACCCAATGCGCCCACCGTTGCGGCGTATTTTGTGATCGACAATGAAGGCAAGACCGCCGACCGCCTGCTCAGCGTTGACACACCGATTGCGGGCGAGGCGCAATTGCATGAGCACCTGATGCAAGGCGACGTGATGAAAATGCAGCACGTACCGAGCGTGGAAGTGCCAGCCGGTGGCGAGGTCACGTTCGCACCGATGGCCTATCACGTGATGTTGCTGGGCCTGAAAGACCGCAGCCTGCTGGTTGATGGCAAGCGCTTCCCCATGACGCTGCACTTCGAGAAGGCCGGTGATGTGACGGTCGAAGTCGCGGTGCAGAAGCAGGCGCCGGACAGCATGCAAACGCACGTGCACAATCCGTAATCGCCTGAGCTGAAAACGCCCATGCGCCCGCTTAGCGCCAGGTCATCCAGGTCACGCAATCAGGCTTTGAGCCTGACGCGCGGCAGCTGGATCAGCCTGTTCGCCATGCTGATGATCTTTATCGGCCCGCTGATTTCTCAGTCGATGCCGATGGATTCGCGCGCCATGTCGATGACCATGCCTGTGGGTATGAGCATGGACATGTCGGCGATGGAGCATGCCGACCATGGCACTCAAGCCACTGCCGAGCATTGCCCGCCAGCCCCGGGGCACCATGTGCTGTGGGAAAAATGCGGCTATTGCAGCCTGCTGTTCAATTGCCCGGCGCTGACCGGTGGCGTGTCTTTCGCCAACTTCGTTATCCCCCCCGTCAACACCTTCACCACACCCTCTGCCCGCCAGGGCCACGCCCGGCAGACTTTCTTCCCCGGCGCCCGCACCCGCGCCCCACCCGTCGCCGCGTAAACACTCACTGCTGATTTCACACGGCCCGCAAGACAGCCAAAGCAACCTGTGGGAGCGAGCCTGCTCGCGAAGAGGAAGTGTCAGCCAACATTGATGTCGCCTGGCACACCGTTTTCGCGAGCAAGCCCGCTCCCACAGGGACAGCGTCAGGCTGCCGGCCGTGTCGTTTACGACTGTTCGATGGAAATTGTCATGCCCAGGTTTTCTGCTGTCCCGTGCTTGAGCCCTGCCCAAGCCTCTTATGCCCTGAACGAATCCGGCGTTCGTTTCAGGCACGCCACCGCGATCCTGTGCGGTGCTTTGCTGGCGCCCTCTGCGCTCGCCGATGACCATGCCGGTCACAGTGAAGAACTGAGCCCGACGGTGATTACCGCCGTTGCGCCCAGTTCGCCCTTGACCATCGTCACCAACCCCAAAGACCCGCGCCAACCGGTACCGGCCAGTGACGGCGCCGATTACCTGAAGACCATCCCCGGCTTTGCCATGGTGCGCAATGGCGGCACCAACGGCGACCCGGTGCTGCGCGGCATGTTCGGCTCGCGGCTGAACATTCTCACCAACGGCAGCATGATGCTCGGTGCCTGCCCGGGCCGGATGGACGCTCCGACGTCCTACATCTCACCGGAAACCTACGACAAGCTCACCGTGATCAAAGGCCCGCAAACCGTGTTGTGGGGGCCTGGCTCTTCGGCCGGTACCATCCTGTTCGAGCGCGAGCCGGAGCACTTCGGTGAACTCGGCACACGGGTCAACGCCAGCGTGCTGGCCGGCTCCTACGGCCGTTTTGACAAACTGGTGGACGCCGCAGCCGGCGGTGAGTCGGGTTACATCCGGGTCATCGGCAACACCGCGCACTCCGACGACTACCAGGACGGCAACAACGACACCGTGGCATCGCGCTATGAAAAATGGAACGGTGATGTGGCGCTAGGCTGGACGCCCAACGCCGACACCTTGGTGGAACTGACCGCCGGCCGTGGCGACGGTGAAGCCCGCTACGCCGGGCGCGGCATGGATGGTGCGCAATTCCTGCGCGAAAGCCTCGGCTTGCGTTTCGAGCAGTCCAACATCGGCGAGGTACTGGATAAGGTCGAAGCGCAGGTCTACTACAACTACGCCGACCACGTGATGGACAACTACACCCTGCGCACGCCGTCCGGCACCGGCATGATGGCCGGCCCCATGGCCTCCAACGTCGACCGCCGGACCCTCGGCGCACGAATCAAGGCCACCTGGCGCTGGGCCGATGTGCAGCTGGTCAGCGGCATCGACGCGCAGACCAACGAGCATCGCGAGCGCAGCGCCATGGGCGTCGACACCTACAAGGAGCTGCCGTACACCAAGGATGCCGACTTCCATAACTACGGTGTGTTCGGCGAACTGACCTGGTACGCCGCCGACCGTGACCGCCTGATCAGCGGCGCACGCCTGGACCGCGCCTCGGCCAAGGATTATCGGCAGACCACCGGCTCGGGCATGATGACCCGACCGAACCCGACAGCCGACGACACCCGCGCCGATACCCTGCCGAGCGGTTTCATCCGCTACGAGCACGACCTGGCCGACAGCCCGACCACGCTGTATGCCGGCCTCGGTCACAGCCAACGGTTCCCGGATTACTGGGAGCTGTTTTCACCTGACTCCGGCCCTGCCGGTTCAGTGAATGCCTTCGACTCAATCAAGCCGGAAAAAACCACCCAGCTCGATTTCGGCCTGCAATACAAGACCGAAGACCTCGAAGCCTGGGCCTCGGCTTACGTCGGACAGGTGCGCGATTACATCCTGTTCAACTACACCCCGACAATGATGGGTACGACCTCGCAAGCCGAAAACATCGACGCGCGAATCATGGGCGGCGAACTGGGCGCCGCCTACAACTTCACCGACAACTGGAAAGCCGACGCGACCCTGGCCTACGCCTGGGGCAAGAACAGCAGCGATGGCAGTGCATTGCCGCAAATGCCGCCGCTGGATGCCCGTTTCGGCCTGACCTACAGCGAAGACAACTGGAGCGCCGGCGCACTGTGGAGAGTGGTCGCCGCGCAAAACCGCATCGACCAGAACAAGGGCAATGTGGTCGGCAAGGACTTCGACAAGACACCGGGCTTCGGCGTGTTCTCCCTCAACGGTGCCTATCGGATCAACAGCAACTGGAAGGTCAGTAGCGGCCTCGACAACCTGTTCGGCAAGGCTTACGCCGAGCACTTGAACCTGGCCGGCAACGCCGGTTTCGGCTATCCCGCCAATGACCCGCAAGCCATCAAGGAACCTGGGCGCACGCTCTGGACCAAGGTGGACATGAGCTTCTAAACCTTGAGGGCGTCCGCTCCCCTGTAGGAGCGGGCTTGCCCGCGATCGGTTGCGCAGCAACCGCAAAACAAACAACTAAAAGATCCAGCCAAGCGGAGCACACGTGATGAAACAGCCCAAAGTGAATTTCTACAACCTGGCCTGGCGCTGGCATTTCTATGCCGGCTTGTTCGTGGCGCCATTCATGGTGATGCTGGCCCTGACCGGTACCCTCTACCTATTCAAACCGCAACTCGACTCGCTGATGTACAGCAGCCTGCTCAATGTCCCGGCCGGTCATCACACGATCCCGGCCGACGACCTGCTCAAGCGCGTGAAAGATGCGTATCCCCAGGCAACGATCAAACAGTACCTGCCACCGGTCAATGCCGACCGCAGCGCCCAGTTTGTCGTGATCAATGGCAGCAACGAGCTGAACGTCTTTGTCGACCCGTACCACGGCGACATCCTCGGTGAGCAAGACGCCAAGAAGAACCTGCAAGCGATCGCACGGGCGATTCACGGCGAGCTGATGATCGGCACCGTTGGCGATCGGCTGATCGAACTGGCCGCCGGCTGGGGCGTGGTGCTGGTAGTTTCCGGGGTTTTCCTGTGGTGGCCGCGCGGTCAGGCTGCCGGCATTCTGTGGCCACGCCTGAGCAGTCGTGGGCGGGTGCTTTGGCGTGACCTGCATGCCGTTACCGGATTCTGGGGCGCCTCCTTGTTGCTGGTGATGCTGCTCAGCGGCATGACCTGGACCGGGTTCTGGGGCGAAAAATTTGCAGGCGTGTGGAACGTGTTCCCAGCCGCGATGTGGGATGACGTGCCGAAGTCCGACGTCGAGGCACGCAGCCTCAATAGCGCCACGCGCCAGACCGTGCCATGGGCCATGGAAAACACGCCGATGCCAATGTCCGGTGACCACGCCGAGCACATGGCCCACGACACTGCGCACGCCGGCCCGGCAGCGCCGACTATCCGCTTGCAAGACGTGCAAAACATCGCCAGCGAACGCAAGGTCGAACCGGGCTACAGCATCACTTTGCCGAAATCCGCGACCGGCGTGTTCACCATCTCGGTGTTCGCCGATGACCCGCGCAATGACGCCACGCTGCACATCGATCAGTACACCGGCAAGGTCCTGGCCGACGTACGTTTCGAGCACTACGGCACCGTCGCCCGCGCCACGGAAATCGGCGTGATGCTGCACGAAGGCAAAATGTTCGGCGTGTTCAACCAGATTGTCGTGTTGCTGATCTGCCTGATGATCTTGCTCAGTGCCGTCAGCGGCGTGGTGATCTGGTGGAAGCGTCGCCCACAAGGAAAACTCGGTGTACCGCCACTGCGCCACGATCTGCCGAAATGGAAAACCGCCATGGTGATCATGTTCGCCCTGGCGGTGGCCTTCCCCTTGGTGGGGGCTTCTCTGGTAGCGGTGTGGGTGCTGGATCGTGTGCTGCTGTCACGCTTCACCCGGAAAACTGAGTCGGCCTCATCTTCATCATGAAACAGGCGAGATGCGCGGGAGGATTAGCAATGTAGACTTCCCCCGCGCATGACCCTTTCTGGCCTCATCGCTGGCAAGCCAGCTCCTACAGGAAATGCACGTCCCCCTGTAGGAGCTGGCTTGCCAGCGATGGGGCCATTAGCTTCATCTTCAGAGCAATTGCATGACCTCGCTGAACCTCACAGACATTTCCTGGACACCCCTGGGCCACGGCCATTGCCACCACCAATTCCAGCTGCGTGATGCCTCCGTGCACGTGGCCGCCGGTGAGTTCGTCGGGCTGATCGGCCCCAACGGCAGTGGCAAGACCAGCCTGTTGCGTTGTGCCTGGCGCTTCAGTAAACCGGCGCACGGCGAGGTCAGGCTCGATCACCAGAATGTCTGGAAGCAATCCTCGCGCTGGTGCGCACAACGCATCGCCGTGGTCTTGCAGGAGTTCCCCGACGCCTTCGGCCTGACCGTCGAAGAAGTGGTCGCCATGGGCCGCACGCCGCACAAAGGCTTGTTCGATGGCGACACACTTGAGGACTCGAAACTCATCCATCTGGCCCTGGAATCGGTCGGCCTCAAGGGTTTCGAAGACCACGGCTTCGCGACCCTCTCGGGTGGCGAAAAACAGCGGGTGATCCTCGCCCGCGCCCTGGCCCAGCAGCCACAGTTGCTGATCCTCGACGAGCCGACCAACCACCTCGATCCACGCTATCAGCTTGAGCTGTTGCAGTTGGTCAAGCGCTTGCACATCGGCACCCTGGCGAGCATCCACGACCTCAACCTGGCCGCGGCTTTTTGTGATCGGCTGTACGTGATCAACCATGGCCGTATCGTCGCCAGCGGCACACCGAAAGAGGTCCTGACGGCTGCTCTGCTGCGCACTGTTTTTGGTGTCGACGCGCTGATCGATGAGCATCCGCTGCACGGCTACCCACGAATCACCTGGATAACCCAATCATGACTTTGCGTTCCCTGCTGCGCTCCTGCCTCTCTCTCGTGATGCTGCTGGGCAGCGCCCATGCATTGGCCGAAGCCACCCATTACCCACTGACAATCAAAAGCTGCAACCGCGAAGTGACCTTCAAGCAGGCACCGCAACACGCCCTCAGCCACGACATCAACATGACCCAGATGATGCTCGCCCTCGGCCTCAAGCCACGGATGGCCGGCTACAGCGGCATCAGTGGCTGGAAGGCCGTGACGCCCGAGATGCAGAGCATTCTCGAAGGCCTGCCGGAGCTGGCAGCCAAGTACCCGTCGGTGGAAACCCTGCTCAATGCCAACGTCGACTTTCTCTTCGCCGGCTGGGATTACGGCATGCGCATCGGCGGCGACCTCACGCCGCAAACCCTGCAACCGCTTGGCATCAATGTGTATGAGCTGACCGAATCCTGCGCCTTCGTGATGAAGCGGCCGCCGGCCAGCCTCGAAGACACCTACAACGACTTGCGCAACCTCGGCAAAATTTTCGATGTGCAGGATCGCGCCAATGCCCTGATCGCCGACATGCAGGCGCAAGTGGCGGCCATTGGCAAAGACCTGCCCGCGGAAAAACCACGGGTTTTCCTGTATGACAGCGGCGAAGACCGGGCCATGACCTCAGGTCGTCTGGGCATGCCACAGGCACTGATCGACGCCGCAGGCGGGCGCAATATTCTGGAGGATGTCGACGCAAGCTGGACCCGGGTGAACTGGGAAACCGTGGTCGAGCACAATCCGCAGGTGATCGTGATCGTCGACTACAGCGAAATCACCGCCGAACAGAAGATTCAATTCCTGCTGGCCAACAAGGCCCTGCAATCGGTGGACGCGATCAAGCACCGGCGCTTCATCGTCATCCCTTACGTGCAAGCCACGCCGGGGATCGATAACGTGCTGGCGGTCGCAACCCTGGCCAAGGGCTTCCACGGCGAATGATCAACCGTCGCTACGCCTTGTTGTTGATCGCCCTCGGTGCGCTGTTGCTGATGTCATGCGTGGTGTCCCTGGGTTTCGGCCCGGCACGGGTGCCGCTGGATGTGGTGTGGCGCATCCTCTTGCACAAACTGTTCGGTTTCGGTGTGCAGGAATGGAGTCCCGGGCAAGAACACATCGTCTGGTTGATCCGCGTCCCGCGCATGCTGCTCGGCGCGCTGGTGGGCGCCGGCCTGGCGTTGATCGGCGCGGTGCTGCAAGCGGTGACGCGCAATCCGTTGGCGGACCCGCACTTGCTCGGCGTCACCTCCGGCGCGACGTTGGGCGCGGTGATCGTGGTGCTGCATGTCGGGGAGATCGTTGGCCTGCTGACCTTGCCCATCGCCGCGTTCATTGGTGCATTGCTGAGCATGCTGGTGGTGCTGATGATCGCCAGCCGCCACGGTCGCCTCGACAGTGACCGCTTGCTGCTGTGCGGTGTGGCGGTGTCGTTCGTGATGATGGCGATTGCCAATTTGCTTCTGTTCATGGGCGACCATCGAGCCAGTTCGGCGGTGATGTTCTGGATGCTCGGCGGACTCGGGCTGGCACGCTGGGAATTGCTGGCGGTACCGACAGCCAGTGTGTTGCTCGGGCTGATTTTGCTGTTGGGCATGGCGCGACCGTTGAATGCGCTGATGGCTGGCGAGCAGACAGCAGTGACCCTGGGCCTGAATGCACGCACCGTGCGTATGCAGGTATTTTTGATTGCGTCATTGATGACCGGGGTGCTGGTTTCGATCAGCGGTTCGATTGGTTTTGTCGGGCTGATGGTGCCGCACATTGCGCGACGCCTGGTCGGGGCTGAACACCGCCGACTGTTACCGGTGTGCGTGTTGCTCGGCAGTGTGTTTCTGGTGTGGGTCGACGTGGCGGCCCGAACCCTGATCGCCCCGGAAGACTTACCCATCGGCGTCGCCACCGCGGCGATTGGCGGGTTGTTTTTTATCGGTCTCATGCGCCGCCGCTGATTCACAACAATCAAAAATTGTGGGAGCAAGCCCGCTCCCACAGTTGATTTTTATCGTTCATAAAATCTGCGCCCCAATGTGGCGCGCCTCAGCGCACCGGACCACTCTCAATGTCCCCTCATGGTGCGCCATAAAATCGCGCAACCGCTCTGGAACGACATTTACCTGCCTTTTGCCGACCGGGCACAGCCCTTGCTAAAGACCCTTCAGTAGTCCGCATCTGCCAACCAAGAAAACTCATAAGTTCATGGAGATCGCACAATGAAGCGTCGCAGCTTGATCAAGGCTTTCACACTCACGGCAAGCATCGCCGCAATGGGCATGACCTGGACCGTCCAGGCCGCCGAGACCATCAAGGTCGGTATTCTGCATTCGTTGTCCGGGACCATGGCAATCTCCGAAACGTCGTTGAAAGACATGGCGTTGATGACCATCGACGAGATCAACGCCAAGGGCGGTGTCAACGGCAAGATGCTGGAGCCAGTGGTGGTCGATCCGGCTTCGAACTGGCCACTGTTCGCCGAGAAGGGCCGCCAGTTGCTGACCCAGGACAAGGTCGCCGTGGTGTTTGGTTGCTGGACCTCGGTGTCGCGCAAATCGGTATTGCCGGTGTTCGAAGAACTCAACGGTCTGCTGTTCTACCCGGTGCAATACGAAGGTGAAGAGATGTCGCCGAACGTGTTCTACACCGGCGCCGCACCGAACCAGCAAGCGATCCCCGCCGTTGAATACCTGATGAGCGAGGAAGGCGGCAGCGCCAAGCGCTACTTCCTGCTCGGCACCGACTACGTCTACCCGCGCACCACCAACAAGATTCTGCGCTCGTTCCTGCACTCCAAAGGCGTGGCCGACAAGGACATCGAAGAGGTCTACACCCCGTTCGGTCACAGCGACTATCAAACCATCGTCGCCAACATCAAGAAGTTCTCGGCAGGCGGCAAGACAGCCGTTATCTCCACCGTCAACGGCGACTCCAACGTGCCTTTCTACAAAGAACTGGCCAACCAGGGCCTGAAAGCCACCGACGTTCCGGTCGTGGCGTTCTCCGTCGGCGAAGAAGAACTGCGCGGCATCGACACCAAGCCACTGGTGGGTAACCTGGCGGCGTGGAACTACTTCGAATCGGTCGAGAACCCGGCGAACAAGAAGTTCGTCGCTGACTGGAAGGCCTACGCCAAGAAACACAACCTGCCAGGCGCCGACAAAGCGGTGACCAACGACCCGATGGAAGCCACATATGTCGGCATCCACATGTGGGCGCAAGCGGCGGAAAAAGCCAAGTCCACCGACGTCGACAAAGTCCGCGAAGCGCTCGGCGGCCAGACCTTCGCCGCGCCGTCCGGCTACACCCTGACCATGGACAAGACCAATCACCACCTGCACAAGCCAGTAATGATCGGCGAGATCCAGTCTGACGGTCAGTTCAACGTGGTATGGCAGACCGAAGGCCCGATCCGCGCCCAGCCGTGGAGCCCGTTCATCCCGGGCAACGACAAGAAGCCGGAGTATGCGGTGAAGAGCAACTAAGCCCCGCGATGCCGGGCCCTGACACTCCCCCGGGCCCGACACAACACCTGTAGGAGCTGGCTTGCCAGCGATGCAAACGACTCGGTGTAGCTGATGCACCGAGGTGATGCCTTCGCCGGCAAGCCGGCTCCTACAGGGTCCGCGCATGACCAGGACGTTAGACATGCCCACCGCCCTTTACCGCTTCATTCTGGCCATCGCCCTGCTGTTGCCGATGGCCGCCCACGCCGGCGACGCCGAAGACTTCGTCGCCGCCAATCCCATGCAACAAGCCAAACTGCTGGAGTCTTGGGCCGCGCAGCCCGATCCGGCCCGTATCGAGTTGATCAACGCCCTGCAACAAGGCGAACTGACCCTCGACGGCCAACCGAAAACCCTGCGCCTGAACAACCGCCTGCGCGGTCTGATCGACACGGCCCTGGCCAGTCATCAGTTGCTCGCCGCCGACGCCAGAATCCGCCTGGCCGCCGCGCAGCAATTGCAGAAAAGCGCCAAACCGGCGCAATTGAAATTCCTCGATCAGCAACTCGCTGGCGAGCACGACGAAGGCGTCCACGCGGCATTGAGCCTCGCCCTGGCCAATCTGCAATTGGTAGACGCAGATCCGGCCGTGCGCCTCGCCGCTGTGCGCCTGCTCGGCGAAACCGGCGATCCGCTGGCCCGCACCCGCCTGGAAAGCCTGCTGGAGCCGGGGGTCGAAACCGACGCGAATGTGCGTACCGCGGCTGAAACCAGCCTCGCTCAAGTCAAACGCAAACTGCTGGTCGGCGAAATGCTCGGTCAGGCCTTCAGTGGTATGTCACTGGGCTCGATCCTGCTGCTCGCCGCCCTGGGACTGGCGATCACTTTCGGCCTGCTCGGCGTGATCAACATGGCCCACGGCGAGATGCTGATGCTCGGCGCCTACTCGACCTATGTCGTGCAACTGATGTTCCAGCGCTTCGCCCCGCAGGCGATCGAGTTTTATCCGCTGATCGCGCTGCCGGTGGCATTTTTCGTCACCGCGGCCATCGGCATGGCACTGGAACGCACGGTGATTCGCCACCTCTACGGCCGTCCGCTGGAAACCCTGCTCGCCACCTGGGGCATCAGCCTTATGCTGATTCAGCTGGTTCGCCTGGTGTTCGGTGCGCAGAACGTCGAAGTGGCCAACCCGGCGTGGCTGTCGGGCGGGATTCAAGTGCTACCCAACCTCGTGCTGCCGTACAACCGCATCGTCATCATTGCCTTTGCACTGTTTGTGGTGGTGCTTACGTGGCTGCTGCTGAACAAGACGCGCCTGGGCCTGAACGTGCGCGCCGTCACCCAGAACCGCAACATGGCCGCCTGCTGTGGCGTGCCTACCGGGCGCGTGGACATGCTTGCCTTTGGCCTCGGTTCGGGCATCGCCGGCCTCGGTGGCGTGGCCCTCAGCCAGATCGGCAACGTCGGCCCGGACCTCGGCCAGAGCTACATCATCGACTCGTTCCTGGTGGTGGTGCTCGGCGGTGTCGGCCAATTGGCCGGCAGCGTGCTGGCCGCATTCGGCTTAGGGATCGCCAACAAGATTCTCGAGCCGCAGATCGGTGCCGTGCTCGGCAAGATCCTCATCCTCGCGCTGATCATTCTGTTCATCCAGAAACGTCCGCAAGGCCTCTTCGCACTCAAAGGACGGGTGATCGACTGATGAACCAGCCCCTGATGCTCACGGCCACGCAAAAGGCCGGCCCGAAAGTCACGATCGCCGTCGGTGTGGCGATCCTCATTCTTCTGCTGGCATTGCCGCTGCTGTCGCTGTTACCGGCGGACAGTACGCTGCACGTATCCGCCTATACGCTAACGCTGGTGGGCAAGATTCTTTGCTACGCCATCGTTGCCCTGGCGCTCGATCTGGTCTGGGGTTATGCCGGCCTGCTGTCCCTCGGCCACGGTCTGTTCTTCGCCCTCGGTGGTTATGCAATGGGCATGTACCTGATGCGTCAGGCCTCGGGCGATGGTTTGCCGGCATTCATGACCTTCCTGTCGTGGACCGAAATGCCGTGGTTCTGGACCGGCACCAGCAGCTTCCTCTGGACGCTGTGCCTGGTGGTGCTGGCGCCGGGGTTACTGGCGTTGGTGTTCGGTTTCTTCGCCTTCCGTTCACGGATCAAGGGCGTGTACTTCTCGATCATGACCCAGGCCCTGACCTTTGCCGGCATGCTGCTGTTCTTCCGCAACGAAACCGGCTTCGGCGGCAACAACGGCTTCACCAATTTCCGCACGATTCTAGGCTTTGGCATCACCGAGCCAGGCACCCGCGCGGTGTTGTTTTTCGCCACGGTACTGTTGCTGGTAGCGAGCCTGTACATCGGCTGGCGCCTGGCGCAGAGCAAGTTCGGCCGGGTGTTGACCGCGCTGCGCGACGCGGAGAACCGCCTGATGTTCTGCGGCTACGACCCACGCGGGTTCAAGTTGTTTGTCTGGGTATTGAGCGCGGTGTTATGTGGCCTGGCCGGCGCGTTGTACGTGCCGCAAGTGGGGATCATCAACCCGAGCGAGATGTCGCCGACCAACTCCATCGAAGCAGCGGTGTGGGTGGCCCTTGGCGGTCGCGGCACCTTGATCGGTCCGTTGCTCGGTGCCGGTGTGGTCAACGGCATGAAGAGCTGGTTCACCGTGGCATTCCCCGAGTACTGGCTGTTCTTCCTGGGTGCGCTGTTCATCGTCGTGACCCTGTACCTGCCCAAGGGCGTGATCGGTCTGTTGAAGAGAAGAGGTGAGCAATGAGAGTCACTGCAACGGCTGAGTTCATGCTCGAACCGGCGTTTTTTCCTGTGGAACCGAACAAGGACGCCGGCAGCAGCCGCGATGCCATCGGCCTCGGCCAACGTGCAGGCAAAGGCCTGAACACGCGCCATGGCACCATCCTGACCCTGGAAGACATCAGCGTCAGCTTCGACGGCTTCCGCGCGCTGAACAATCTGAACCTGTACATCGGCGTCGGTGAGTTGCGCTGCATCATCGGCCCCAATGGCGCGGGCAAGACCACGCTGATGGACGTAATCACCGGCAAGACCCGCCCCAGTCACGGCAAGGCCTGGTTCGGCGAAACCCTGGACCTGACGCAAATGAGCGAAGTGCAGATCGCCCAGGCCGGTATCGGTCGCAAGTTCCAGAAGCCGACGGTGTTCGAAGCCTTGAGTGTGTTCGAGAACCTGGAGCTGGCGCAGAAAACCGACAAGTCGGTGTGGGCCAGCCTGCGGGCACGCTTGAGCGGCGAGCAGAAAGATCGCATCGCCGAAGTGCTGGACACCATTCGCCTGACCAGCTCGGTCAATCGCCCGGCCGGCCTGCTGTCCCACGGTCAGAAGCAGTTCCTGGAGATCGGCATGTTGCTGATGCAGGACCCGCAATTACTGCTGCTCGACGAACCAGTCGCAGGCATGACCGACGCCGAGACCGAGTTCACCGCAGAGCTGTTCAAGCGCCTGGCCGGCAAGCACTCGCTGATGGTGGTGGAACACGACATGGGCTTCGTCGGCTCGATTGCCGACCACGTCACGGTGTTGCATCAGGGCAGCGTGCTGGCCGAGGGGTCGCTGGAGCAGGTGCAGGATAACGAGCGGGTGATCGAGGTTTATCTCGGTCGCTGATTGCTCTTTGTTGGAGCGAGCTTGCTCGCGATGGACATTAACGATGACGCAGGCTGTCTGAATGTACGCGTCGCTCTCTGGCTCATCGCGAGCAAGCTCGCTCCTACAAGGGATTTGAGGAGAATTTGAACATGCTGCAAGTCGACAAACTGCACCAGTACTACGGCGGTAGCCACATCCTGCGCGGCCTGACGTTTGACGTGAAGGTTGGCGAAGTCACCTGCCTGCTTGGCCGCAACGGCGTGGGCAAGACCACCCTGCTCAAATGCTTGATGGGCCTGTTGCCGGCCAGGGAAGGCGCGGTGAACTGGGAAGGCAAGCCGATCACCACATTCAAGCCGCACCAGCGCGTGCATGCCGGCATCGCCTACGTGCCGCAGGGCCGGGAGATCTTCGGCCGCCTGACCGTGGAAGAAAACCTGCTGATGGGGCTGTCACGCTTCCCGGGCAGCGAAGCCAAGGAAGTCCCGGCGTTTATCTACGAGCTGTTTCCGGTGCTGCTGCAAATGAAACAGCGGCGCGGTGGCGATCTGTCCGGTGGCCAGCAACAGCAACTGGCGATTGGCCGAGCCCTGGCCAGTCGCCCTCGCCTGTTGATCCTCGACGAGCCTACCGAAGGCATCCAGCCGTCGGTGATCAAGGAGATCGGTGCCGTGATCAAAAAACTCGCGGCCCGGGGCGATATGGCGATTTTACTGGTGGAGCAGTTCTACGATTTCGCCGCCGAACTGGCCGATCAATACCTGGTGATGTCCCGGGGCGAGATCGTGCAGCAGGGGCGCGGAGAGAACATGGAGGCCGAGGGTGTGCGCGGGTTGGTCACAATCTGAGATCCTGCCGAGACCCGGCAGGTCTCGGCACCAACTTGTTGCACGATATTTCTCAGGATGCCTCCTGTTGGTGCATCGCAGCGCTCAACAACCGCCTCCCACCCGCAATGCCTGGCGGCACAGCCTTTGCAACCATCCTGACGAGCTCACGATAAGCACTGACTATGACCCTTCCCGCTTCCGGCGCCTTGTTCACCCCCAGTTGGCACGCCGAACTGGAACTGGGCTACGCCCGATTCGACAACACCACTCGCCCGGTCCAGCGCCGTCACAAAGGTCCGTTGCGGGTGCAAAAGCACCTGTATGCAGAGGGGCCAGAGGTCTGCCAGCACATCATTGTCCACCCGCCCGGCGGGATTGCCGGCGGCGATCGGCTGGACATCTCGGCCAGCGTCGAGGGTAACGCCTGGGCGCAAATCACCAGCCCCGGCGCGGCCAAGTGGTATCGCGCCGCCGGCCCGGCCTATCAGCAGCTGAAGCTGAAAGTGGCGGCCGGTGCGACTCTGGAATGGCTGCCCCAGGAAACGATCATTTTCAGCGCTGCCCAGGCGCAACTCAGTACCTGCATCGACCTTGAGGGCGATGCACGGCTGTTCTACTGGGACGTCGTGGCCTTGGGCCGTCCGGCCAGCGGCGAACGCTTCGATCTTGGGCACTTCCAGGCACAGCTGGACATCCGCCGCGACGGCCAGTTGCTCTGGCATGAACGCCAGCGCATTGTCGGGGCGGACGGCTTGCTTGATTCGCCCATCGGGCTCGATGGGCAACCGGTGTTTGCGACGTTGCTGGTGACGGGTGAGATTGATAGCGAACGGCTGGAAACCTGCCGCTCGCTGCCCAACGACGTACGCGGGGATCTGACCCAGCTGCCGGGCTTGCTGGTTGCACGGTGCCTGGCCAGTGAAGCGCTGTTGGCGCGGGGGTGGCTTATCGATTTATGGAAGATACTGCGCCCGGTATTGCTTGGTCGCGAAGCGGTTCCACCCAGAATATGGAACACCTGAATCGCTTTTCTGTGGGAGCAGATCCCACACCTTTTAACTGCCGAATATGGATTGCCACAATGGACCTGACCCCACGCGAAAAAGACAAGCTGCTGATCTTCACCGCCGGCCTGGTGGCCGAGCGGCGTTTGGCTCGTGGCGTGAAACTCAACTACCCGGAGGCCATGGCCTACATCTCCGCGGCGCTGCTTGAGGGTGCCCGCGATGGCCAGACCGTGGCCGACCTGATGCACTTGGGTACAACCCTGCTGACCCGCGAACAAGTGATGGAAGGCATCCCGGAAATGATCCCGGAAATCCAGGTCGAGGCCACCTTCCCCGACGGCACCAAACTGGTCACCGTCCACCAACCCATCGCCTGAGGCCACGCAATGACTTACCCCATCCGCGATGCCGTGCATGCCGACCTGCCGGCCATCCGTGACATCTACAACGACGCGGTGCTCAACACCACGGCGATCTGGAATGAACAGGCGGTCGATCTCGGCAACCGCCAGGCCTGGTTCAGCGCCCGGCAGTCCCAGGCTTATCCGATTCTGGTGATCGTCGATGGCGACAACACGGTGCTCGGCTACGCCTCGTTCGGCGACTGGCGACCTTTCGACGGTTTCCGCCACACCGTCGAGCACTCGGTCTATGTGCGCAGCGACCAGCGTGGCAACGGTCTCGGCCCGCAACTGATGGAAGCGCTGATCGAACGCGCCAAAGGCTGCGGCAAGCACGTGATGGTAGCGGCCATCGAAAGCGGTAACACCGCCTCCATTTGCTTGCATGAGCGCATCGGCTTTATCACCACCGGGCAAATGCCGCAGGTCGGCACCAAGTTCGGCCGCTGGCTGGACCTGACTTTCATGCAATTGACCCTCGACCCCGGCGCGCAGCCACCGGGTATCAACCAGGAGTAATGCCCGATGAACGCCGCTCAACTGCGCCGCGTCAACGTTGAAAGCTTTGCGCATTATCGCCAGGGTCTGATCGACCTGCTGCTCGATGCCGTCGGTTATGGCGCCAGTGTCGGCTTCATGGCTGACCTTGATGCGACCCAGGCCCACGCCTATTTCGATGAGGTCCAGGACAACCTCAACAAGGGCAATGTATTGCTGTGGGTGGTGGTCAAGGACGAGCAGGTGCAGGCCAGCGTGCAACTGGGTCTGTGCCAGAAAGCCAACGGCCTGAACCGCGCCGAAGTGCAGAAATTGCTGGTGCGCGAACATTCGCGGCGTCGTGGTCTGGGCCAGCAACTGATGAGCGCTCTGGAGGCGGCCGCCCTGCAGCACAAGCGCGGCATGCTTTACCTCGACACCGAGGCCGGCTCGCCTGCCGAGAACTTCTACCAATCACTGGGCTACACCCGCGCCGGTGAAATCCCCGACTACGCCTGCGACCCGACCGGCCGCTACAAGCCGACCGCCCTGTACTACAAGATTCTCCAAGGAGCCCACTGATGATTCCAGGTGAGTACCAGATCGAACCTGGCGAAATCGAGCTCAACGTCGGCCGGCGCACCCTCAGCCTGAAGGTGGCCAACAGTGGCGACCGGCCGATCCAGGTCGGCTCGCACTATCACTTTTTCGAAACCAACGACGCCCTGACGTTCGACCGCGCCGCCAGTCGCGGCATGCGTTTGAACATCCCCGCAGGCACCGCCGTGCGCTTCGAACCGGGGCAGAGCCGCGAGGTGGAGTTGGTGGATCTGGCGGGGCATCGTCGGGTGTTTGGCTTTGCCGGCAGGATCATGGGTGAGCTCTGAGTAATGCGTCGTTTGCATTGGCCCCATCGCTGGCAAGCCAGCTCCCACGGGGGATTGCACTCCACCCCATTGTTGCCCGGAATGCGATTCCTTGTAGGAGCTGGCTTGCCAGCGATAGCGAGCGATGCGAGCGGTTTCAAATTCAATTGAATTCCAAGGCGAACGAATGAAGATTTCCCGTCAAGCCTACGCCGACATGTTCGGCCCCACCGTCGGTGACAAGGTGCGCCTGGCCGATACCGAGTTGTGGATCGAAGTGGAACAAGACTTCACCACCTACGGCGAAGAAGTGAAGTTCGGTGGCGGTAAAGTCATCCGTGACGGCCAGGGTCAGAGCCAGTTGTTGGCCGCCGAGGTGGTCGACACCCTGATCACCAACGCGCTGATCATCGATCACTGGGGCATCGTCAAGGCCGACGTCGGTCTCAAGGACGGGCGCATCGCCGCCATTGGCAAGGCCGGCAACCCGGACATCCAGCCCAACGTCACCATCGCCATCGGCGCCAGCACTGAAGTCATCGCCGGCGAAGGCATGATCCTCACCGCTGGCGGCATCGACACGCACATCCACTTCATCTGCCCGCAGCAGATCGAAGAGGCATTGATGAGCGGCGTCACCACCATGATCGGTGGCGGCACCGGGCCGGCCACCGGCACCAATGCCACGACCTGTACCTCCGGGCCGTGGCACCTGGCGCGCATGCTTCAGGCCGCCGACGCGTTCCCGATGAACATCGGCCTGACCGGCAAAGGTAACGCCAGCCTGCCGGAACCGCTGATCGAGCAGGTCAAGGCCGGCGCCATCGGCCTCAAGCTCCACGAAGACTGGGGCACCACCCCGGCGAGCATCGACAACTGCCTGAGCGTGGCCGACCAGTACGATGTGCAAGTGGCGATCCACACCGACACCCTCAACGAATCCGGTTTCGTCGAGACCACCCTCGCCGCCTTCAAGGGCCGCACCATTCACACCTATCACACCGAAGGGGCCGGTGGCGGTCACGCGCCGGACATCATCAAGGCCTGCGGTTTCGCCAACGTGCTGCCGAGTTCGACCAACCCCACGCGGCCGTTCACCCGCAACACGATCGACGAACACCTCGACATGCTGATGGTCTGCCACCACCTCGACCCGAGCATTGCCGAAGACGTGGCCTTCGCCGAGAGCCGCATCCGTCGCGAGACGATTGCCGCCGAAGACATCCTCCACGACCTCGGCGCGTTCTCGATGATCAGCTCCGACAGCCAGGCCATGGGCCGCGTCGGCGAAGTCATCACGCGCACCTGGCAGACCGCCGACAAGATGAAAAAACAGCGAGGGCCGCTGCCCGGCGATGGCACCGGCAACGACAACTTCCGCGCCAAACGCTACATCGCCAAGTACACCATCAACCCGGCGATTACCCACGGCATCAGCCATGAAGTGGGGTCAGTGGAAGTGGGCAAATGGGCGGATCTGGTGCTCTGGCGCCCGGCGTTTTTCGGCGTGAAACCGACGCTGATTCTCAAGGGCGGTGCCATTGCGGCCAGCCTGATGGGCGACGCCAACGCCTCGATCCCGACACCACAACCGGTGCACTACCGCCCCATGTTCGCCAGCTTCGGCGGCTCGCTGCACGCCACCAGCATGACCTTCATCAGTCAGGCGGCGCAGGATGCAGGCTTGCCGGAGGCGCTGGGTTTGAAGAAGAAAATTGCCGTGGCAAAAGGCTGCCGTGACGTGCAGAAAACCGACCTGATCCACAACGACTATCTGCCGAACATCGACGTCGATCCGCAGACCTATCAGGTCAAGGCCGACGGTGTGTTGCTGTGGTGTGAGCCCGCGCAAACCTTGCCGATGGCCCAGCGTTACTTCTTGTTCTGAAGCGGTTGTTGCGCCATACACAAAGGCCTCGCACGCAGTGTGTCGAGGCCTTTGCCTTGCTTGTGGTTATTGAGTGGATGAAATCCGCAGTCGGTCCAGGTCGGCCCGAACCATCGCTTCTCGGGTCAGCGTTTTCAGTTGATCCGTGATTTGCCGGTCGATGTCATTCAAAGCTTGAAAATACACCTCGTCCGTCATGATCTGGCCATCCGCGAAATCACTTTCGCTTTTTCCCGACTCGCTGCACAGCGCCTTGATTTCCGCTTCCAACGCAGCCTTTTCCCCGGCGGTAAGCCGCGTACCTTCGGCCCTGCGCTGCAACGCATCCTGCAAATCGGTGGTGGCATCGATCCGGCGTTTCAAGCCATTCAACTCCTCGCGATAAGTCGACTCCAGCCAGGTTTTCCAGAGCGGTTGCTCGAAGACCCGATCGATCAGCAGATCGCCCTCCTCCAACGCCTTGATCCGCTGGAACGCTGCCTCGATCATCTCTTTGCTGACCTCGGCGATGCCGCGGAACTGCATGCCCCTAGCCTGCCACGGCAAATCCAGGCGCTCCGCCAGATCGGTCATGTAGGCCAGGTGCACTTCCACTTCATCGACAGTGCCGGTCACTTCGCCATCGGCACCCGTGCGACGGAACTGTTCTCCTTTCGCCAAGCGCTCGGACACCCGCTGACGGGCGATGGCGCCGAGTTCATCGAGCCTGGATTTACCCAGGGCCAGCTCAAGCAATTGCGTTTCGATCAGGTCCGCGCGCACGAGGGCGTAGGCTTCGTGAACCATCACCTGCACGCCCATGGCATTGAACAGTTGCGTACCGCCATCCACGCATTCGGTGGGGGTTGCGGCTTCATTGAACAACTTGATGCGCAGTTCAGTGTCGCTGGCCATGGCCTCAAGCATGCGCCAGACCTTGGCCGTCAGTTCCGTCTGATAGGTATCGCCAGCCTTGAAGTCGGCGGATTGGGTGAGTTTGCGGACTTCGTTGAAAAACGGCACCGAATCGAATTCATCTTCGACGGCGTTCCAGACTTCCTGTTTTTCCTGCCATTGCCGCTCGGTCATGCCCGCCGCCCATTCCGAACTGTCGAGCACACCGAGGGGTGGATAAGGACGCTCCGGGTCCATACCGACCGACTCGATATAAGACTTCAGGATGTCGAGATTTTCCGACGATATCCAGCGCGGTTCCCGGCTGATCACCGTGCGTGCCAGTAACTCGGCGCGAAACGATCCGGGTGCGACTTGCGGTATCCGGCTGATCGGATTACGGCTCAGGTCAATGAAAATACTGCGTGGCCGAGATTGGGAAAACAACCCGACAGGCCAACTGTCCAGACCGGCGCCGCCCAGCACCAGCACCTGCAAATGTGGCATCCGGCTGACATCGGGAAGGCGCTTCAGCGGGTTGCCGCCCAGCGCCAACGACCTCAGGCGCGTCAGATTTTTCAGGCGATCCACCGCCAGTACATCCAGTTCAATGCGGTTGTCGTTGAGGAACAGGTCGGTGAGATGGCGCATGTCCTTCAACACCGGCGGAATAGCTGTAAGCAGATTGTCTTGCAGGTTGAGGTAGCGCACCTGATGGAACGCGTCGAGGAACGGCAGGTGCCCGGCACGCAACTGGCCACCGCGCAGGCTCAGCCTGGTGACATGGTCAAAATTGGCCTCCAACTTCGGCAGGGTTTCCAGCAGTCGACCCAGCTTGGGAATGTTGTCCAGACTCAAGGCCTGTGGCCGCACGACCCCGGTAGCCTCGATGCCCTCCGGCCCGGTGCGCTGCCAGCATTGTCGGAGCGCTTTGTAGAGGCGGTTGCGTGCATGCCACTCGGCCACCCCCGCCGGACTGAAACGAAAGGACTGCGTCGGTGAGTTCATCCAGCGATGCATGGCGTAGTTGAACTGGTTGAACTCGGCTTCCAGCGCAGCCAGTCGCTCATACACCGTGCCGCCACTCTGGTTGAGCTTCGTCAGCAGGTTTTCGACCTCCTGCGACGTGTATCCCGGATACAGCCCACGGACCCGCCGCCGCAGATTCATCCCGTGCGGCACTTGCTGCGCGTAACCCGGCATGCCGCCACGCAGGCGCATACTGGCCGGGTCGTATGCCGGTTTGATGTTCGGATTGTCCCGCAGCATCGGCTCAAATACGTCACGATCCAGCGGGCGAGCTTTTATCGCTTGCTCAAGACGCAGCGCCTCGTAGATCTCAAAACCCAGGGCTGTTCGCTGCGCGTCAGGCAAGGCATGCAGCACCGCCGCGTATAAATTGTCCGCACCGTGCAAATGCCGATCATTGTCGTCCCGCGCCTCGTATTGGCCGTCCTCACCCAGGATCAGCACTTTGCGGGTCTTCGCGTCGACGGGGCCGAGACTGTCGGTCAGTGCTCCGGCGAATGAATACTCACGGATCTCCAGGCGCAGATCTGCCGGCCAACCCGGTAGCGCCGCCAGCGAATGCAACTCCAGGCGCGCGGTATCGCGATTGTGCTGTCCTTCGAGGTACAGGCCTTCGTAAGCCCGCGTGACCCGCAGTTGTTCCGCTGCTTCCCGGGCTTGTTCAGCCAGCCTCAACGGCACACGTTTTTTTTCGTTCAAATGCTGCACATCCGAAGGATGCGCCTCACTCAGCAACGCCTGCGCCTGACTGGTCGAGATCTCTGCCCCGCTACCCTTGAGCATGTTCACCAATGGATCGTCCGACCGTGTCCGGCGTTTGTACAACCGGTCGAACAACTGACTTTTGCGCTGACGCGCCTGCGCCGCCCATTGTTCTCGCAGTGCCTGGGCACGTTTCGGTCCGTCACCGGAATACTGTTCTCCAAGCAGTTCGCGCAGCGCTTTTTCGTCAAGGAATCCGACCACCCGTTCAGGCAACTCACCCGCTCGCAGTTCAGACCAGCTCAACTGCAAGGTATGGGTCGCCGCCGCATCGGCGTAGCCTTCCTTGATTGATGCACCCGTCTGGCCTGGGCCCTGGAAAACTTCTATGGCCTTGTCGTCAGGCCAGCCGCGTAACTCGGTCATGAGCCGAAGCGAGTAATCAGCCCAATCGTCGCCGATCCGCTTGGCCAGAATCTGTTGCGCAGCGACTTCGGCATCGGCGTGGGCCTTGAAGCGCTTGAGGGTATCGGCCAATAACGCGGGTGGAGTTTCATGCTCGACATGCAGCCGGCGCAGGGTGTTTTCATGCACGCCGCTGGCAGTCAAAATCTGCTCCAGGGTCTCATCGGAAACCCCCTCTACCGCAGCCCCCAGGCGTTTGAGCACGACACGCCGATCCCATTCGAGCGGCTGATCGAGCTCGGTCTTCCAGGTGCCGGCGCCATTGTGTTCCATCAGCGGCTGATAAGCGTCAGCGCGGGTCGGGTGTTGCAAACGATGCTCGCCGGTGTCCGGGTCTTGCTTGACCCCATAGCACTTGCCATCGAGACGCAGCAGGTCCTGATCCTGATGTCGATACAACCCTTGATCACCAGCCTGCGCCGCTTCGGGCAACGCGATCGGTTGTTCATAAGGACCCAGGTCCGGGTTCCACAATCGCGTCTTGCCGCCAACCTCTACGGGCTTGAGGCCCTCGACAAATGACGAAACCTTGACGGGCGCGACACGGGCGCCAGGCAACACATGGCCGGCCCCCATCAGCGCCAATTGCGCGAAGTTGATCAAAACCCCGTTGAAGTAGGCAGAGGCTTCTTCTTTGTCACCCTTGTTCCAGTCCTCGATGCCTTCGGCCACGTCGGCAAGCATCTGCGCGACCATGATGCCGAGCATGGCCTCACCCAGGCCGGGAACCAGCATTGCGGCAAAATTGAACACGTCCCAGCCGATCGACAGGTAACCGGTCAGGCGCTTGAAGCGTGCGTTGGCATCCTCGTCGTCGGTCGGTACGGCAATCAGCCGGGCATCGGCGATGGCCTTGTCACGCCGCTCCAGAAACAGCGTGGTCCACAGATCATCCGCGATCTGGTTAGTGACCGGTTCCGCATCGGGATTTTCGACCGCCGTTTCACGCCACCACGGGCCCATGTCCAGCGGTTCGCGCTCATGCCAGGTGTAGGTCGTGAGACGCTCTTTGACCCGGGCAAAAAACAGCCCTTTGTCCTTATGCGCCACAAAGCGGCTGAAAAAGGATTGGTAATCGGTACGTCTCAACTGACCCAGGAGCGCCTTCATGAACGCGGTCAGCGAGGGATACTCCTTCACAGGATGGTCCGGATCATCCGGGACATAGGCGATCAATGGGCCGGTTAATCGGCTCTGTTGATAGGTATCTTCGCGGCGCAACAGCTCATCGCTCAAACCCTGCGGACCATTGGCAAAAAACGCCTGCAACAGTTTGAACCGGTCATATTCCTGCCCGGGCAGAACCGGAATACGGCGCGACCAATCGATCCAGAACCTCAATAGGGCCGGCGTCAAACCATCGATTTGGTTTTTTACTTGCGCCGGTTCAATGACCGCGCTGAACAACACGATGCCGGTCAATCGAAAACCCATCAGCGACAACCGATGACAATGCAGCGGCTGCTCGTACAGCGTGATGTTTGCCTGCCCCTCACGCACCTGGCCCAGTTTGCCGTAGGCATGGTCACTGATATCGCCCTTCAAGCGAGCAACCAGTGCGGCCACATGAAAGGCTGCCTTATCACTGACCACCGAATCCTGTTGCAAGGTTCGCTGTGCTTGCGGGGTGTCGGGCAACAAGACGGACTTGATGTGTCGTTGGTATTGCCCGCCAATGTCGAGGCTTCGGCACATGGCTGCAAACGCCGGGAGGGTGATGGCCGGTTCAAGGCTGAGACTGCCCCGACTGTCGTTGCGGTAAATACCGGAACTGTTGCGAAACGCACCTTCGACGGTTTCAGCTTCCTCGAAGTTGTGCAGCGCCGCCTCCACCAAAGTGGACTGTCGGACGCGGCTGGCGCCGGTGTCGATGCCGAAGATGATCGTGCTGGGTACTTCGAGCTGTACCGTGAGTTCACTGACGCGCTCGACCGAGTTGAAGGTCGCCTGCAACCTCTCACTGACCAGCGGTTCGGCGAAGGCCTGGATGTCGTTTTGCAAGTTGCCCAGGGTCTTGTCCAGTACGCCTTGTAAACGCCAGCGCTCATCGATCAGTTGCTTCAGGTATTGGTGGTCAATGGCCCGCGCGCCGCTGTACCACTCGGGTATCGCCGGATTCAGGGTTTCGAGGGATTTGAGCCTTGCAAGCGGGGCATTTTTTATGGTGCCCGGTATCGCGTCGAACACACGGTGATAATGCACACCCTTGTGTTCGCCGCCCGCGGTTTCAATCGTTTGCTGTGAATGGCTTCCATGCAATTGAGACACTGTTTCATCACCTTGATGACTGGTTAGGAACCCACAGCTTCAACAACCTTCCCTCCTAAAAAAAGTCCAAAAAACGGTTGGACCAACCCTGGAAAATGGCCTGCATCGTTCAAAAATCAAAGAGCATTCAACACATAAGTACCACCGTAGAAGCGTTGGTTTATGCCACGGCATGAGCGGTGGTGTTTTTTCCGGCAAAGGGACTACTATTCGATTCGCTGCCCCCGAATCATGCCCAGGTAACCGCCATGCGTCTTTCCGAATTCATCGTGTTGCACGTTGATCGCATCGTCGATGAGTGGGAGCAGTTTGCCAAAACCATCACCCCGGCCGCCGAGAGCATGGACAGCGTCGCCTTGCGCGACCATGCCCGGTCGATCCTGCTGGCCGCGGCGCGGGACATGTGCAAACCCCAGACACCCTCCGAACAAGCGGCCAAGGCTCGCGGCGAAGGGCCGGAGAAAACCCCGAGCCTGGACGAGGCCGGTGCCAGCCATGGCGAATTGCGTCATGCCGTGGGCTTTGACCTGGTGCAGATGACCAGTGAATTCCGCCATTTGCGCGCTTGTGTCATCCGCCTGTGGGTCAACAGCCTGCAATCGCCTGACCTGGCCTACTTCCAGGACATGATCCGCTTCAACGAAGCCATCGACGAAGCCCTCGCCGAATCCACCGCCACCTACGCCGAAGGGGTCAACCGCTCGCGGGACATCTTTCTGGCGATCCTCGGTCATGATCTGCGTGCGCCGTTGCAAGCGGTGAGCATGTCCACCGAACTGCTGCTGCGCAAAGCCGCCCTCGAAGGCGATGTGCTCAAGTGCGCGATCAACATCCAGCGCAGTACCGGGCACCTGGCGGTGATGGTCGGGGATTTGCTGGAACTGGTGCGCAGCCGCCTGGGCAAGCACCTGCCGATCGAACCGGCGCCCATGGACATGGCCGACGCGGCAGGGGAAGCGATTGCCCGGGCCTGCGCCGGTCAACCGGAATGCGATCCGACCCTGGATGTACAGGGTGATACCCGCGGCACCTGGGACCCGCGTCGGCTTGATCAGATGCTGCAAAACCTGATCGGCAATGCCTTGCAGCACGGTTCAAGCAAACGTGAAGTGAAGCTGTGCCTCAAGGGCGAAACCGACAGCATTCGACTGACCGTGCACAACGATGGCGCCCCGATCCCCACCGATGCGATCCCGACCATTTTCGACCCGCTGGTGCGCAGTGCCAGCGAAGCACTCGGTGAGCCCACTACCAGCCTTGGCTTGGGGCTGTTTATCGTCAAGGAAGTGGTCGACGCCCATCAGGGGACGATTGAAGTCAGTTCCAGTGAGATGGATGGCACGACGTTTACCGTGGTGTTGCCCAGGAAGGTGATACGTCTGTAGGAGCCGGCTTGCCGGCGATGGTGCCCGCAAGACCGCTATCGCCGGCAAGCCGGCTCCTACAACTCATTCAACCAACAACCGCCCCAATCGCTGCTTGAGCATGCGGTTCTCGGCCCGCAGTTGCTGGACTTCTTCAAGCAGGTCCAGCGCCAGGGCGACGCCTTCCCACTCCAGGTCAAGATCGCGCCGCAGCTTGGCGGCACGCTTGGCCAGGGTCAGCTCGTAATCATTGAAACGCCAGTCCTTGGGCTGAGTGCCCTGAGGTTCGAGGATGCCGTGTTCGACGATTTCGATCACGTAGACGTCCGACAGCTCGGTCGCCTCACAGAATTCTGCCATGTCCAGTTGAACGATCAGGGGACTGCTCATAGTCAGTGACTCCTTGGTTCTATGGGATCAAAAATGCTCACGCGGGTCGAAAGCGGCTTTTTTCGCCAGTTCCTGCCACAGGGCCTTGATGTCATCGTCCGACTTCTTCGGCATCACGGCTTTCAGTTGCACAAACAGGTAACCGCGCTCACCGGCCTTGTTCATCAGGCCATGGCCCTTGGCGCGCATGCGCTGGCCGTTCTGGCTGCCGGCCGGCACCTTGAGGTTGATCTTGCCCGTCAGGGTCGGCACGGCGACTTCGGCACCCAGCGCCAGCTCCCACGGTGCCAATGGCAAGGTGATGATCAGGTTCTCGCCTTCGACGTCGAATTTCGGGTGCGGCGCGAAACGGATTGTCAGGTACAGGTCGCCATTGGCGCCGCCACCCACACCCGGAGCGCCCTGACCCTTGAGGCGAATGCGCTCGCCGTCGGTCACGCCGGCGGGGATCTTCACGTTCAGGCTTTTGCTGGTGTTGCTCACATGCTGGCCGGCCGCGTTGTACTGCGGCACCTGGAAGGTGACCTTCTTCGACTCGGTCGACAGTGTTTCTTCGAGGAAAACCCCAAGTTCCATTTCCACGTCTTGCCCTCGACGTCCGGTGCTGCGACGCGACTCTCCTCCACCACCAAAGCCTGGCCCACGGTTGCCGAAGATCGAACTGAAAAAGTCCGAGAAATCGCCCGTGTCCTGGCCGCCGCCACCGAAACCACCACGGCTCTGCCATCCCGGTGGTCCCTGGAACGGCTGGCCATGCTGGCCATAGCGGCGCAAATCATCGTATTCGGCGCGTTTGTCGGCGCTTTTCAGCGCTTCATAGGCTTCCGAGGCGTCCTTGAACTTGGACTCGGCATCCTTTTCCTTGCTGACGTCGGGGTGGTACTTGCGCGCCAGCTTGCGATAGGCGGCCTTGATCGCCTTATCGTCTGCGGTCGGCTCCACACCGAGAATCTTGTAATAGTCTTTGAAGTCCATCGCGGGAATCACCATCCGTTATCAAATCGCGCCACAGGCCACAGCATGCGCTTGTTTTCAGCCATTGGTCTGACCGATCTCAAGTTTGTGACCGAGTGACGCAGCAGAAGTTTATCGGCAGCAGGCGGGGCTTCTTGCGAGCACTCCCGCGGCTGTCCGGTTGATGCAGGGTAGTTTGGGGAGGATGTCCCATCTTTCAAGGCATTGTTTGCAAGAATTAGCAGATAACCGGCCTTCGAATCTGGCGCGCACTGACATACACTGCGCGGCCGTTTTTTAACCGGAACCTGAAAGACATGAACAACGCATCTCCAGCCCGTGCCGTGGGTATCGACTTTGGCACGTCCAACTCCACCGTCGGCTGGCTGCGCCCCGGCATGGAAACGCTGATCGCGCTGGAGGACGACAAGATCACCCTGCCGTCGGTGGTCTTCTTCAACATCGAAGAACGCCGCCCGGTGTACGGCCGCCTGGCGCTGCACGAATACCTGGAAGGCTACGAAGGCCGCCTGATGCGCTCGCTCAAGAGCCTGCTGGGCTCCAAGCTGATCAAGCACGACACCAGCGTCCTGGGCACGGCAATGCCGTTCAAGGACCTGCTCGGGCTGTTCATTGGTCAGCTCAAGAGCCGCGCCGAAGCTGCCGCCGGTCGGGAATTCGAAGAAGTGGTACTGGGCCGTCCGGTGTTCTTTGTCGATGACGATCCGATGGCCGACAAGGAAGCCGAAGACACCCTGGTCGACGTGGCCCGCAAGATCGGCTTCAAGGAAGTCTCGTTCCAGTTCGAACCGATCGCCGCGGCATTCGACTACGAGTCGACCATCGAGAAAGAAGAGTTGGTGCTGATCGTCGACATCGGCGGTGGTACGTCCGACTTCTCCCTGGTGCGCCTGTCGCCAGAGCGTCGCGGCCTGGATAACCGCCAGGACGACATCCTCGCCACCGGCGGCGTGCACATCGGCGGGACCGACTTCGACAAACAGTTGAGCCTGCAAGGCCTGATGCCCCTGTTCGGCTACGGCAGCCGGATGAAGAGCGGCGCCTACATGCCCACCAGCCACCACATGAACCTGGCGACCTGGCACACCATCAACTCGGTGTACTCGCAGAAGTCCCAGCTGGCCTTGGGCAGCATGCGCTACGACATCGAGGACACTGGCGGCATCGATCGCCTGTTCAAGCTGATCGAGCAACGCGCCGGGCACTGGCTGGCCATGGAAGTGGAAGAAACCAAGATCCAGCTGACCCACGCCGACAACCGCCACGTGCCGCTGGACCGCATTGAAGCGGGCCTGAGCGTGGACTTGAGCCGGGCACTGTTCGAGTCGGCCATCGACAATCTGCTGGAGCGGGTGCGCAACAGCGTCACTCAACTGCTGGCAGATGCCGACGTGCGGGTCGATCAAGTGGATACGGTGTTCTTCACCGGCGGTTCGAGCGGTATCCCGGCACTGCGCAACAGTGTGTCGGCGATGTTGCCGAATGCACGGCATGTGGAAGGGAACATCTTTGGCAGCATCGGTAGCGGTCTGGCGATTGAAGCAGCCAAGCGTTACGGTTCGATGGACTGATCCGGTTTCTGCGGTGTCCCCCATCGCTGGCAAGCCAGCTCCTACAGAAATTGTGTCGCTCTTGTAGGAGCTGGCTTGCCAGCGATAGAGTCAGATCAGGCAATACATCTTTCGGATCAAACCATCCCCACCTGCTTCAACTCACTCTTCAAATACGCGTAGTAAATCGGCCCCGCCACCACCCCCGGCAGGCCGAACGCGGCCTCGAACACCAGCATCGCCAACAGCAACTCCCACGACTTGGCACTGATCTGCCCGCCGACGATGCGCGCGTTGAGGAAGTATTCGAGCTTGTGGATAACGATCAGGTAACCCAGCGCCGCCAAGGCCACCCAGATCGACAGCGACAGGCCGACGATGGTGATCAGGGTGTTCGACATCAGGTTACCGATCACCGGCAACAGGCCGAGCAGGAACGTGAGCACGATCAGGGTCTTGGTCAGTGGCAGCTTGATGCCGAACATCGGCAGCACCACGGCCAGGAAAATCCCGGTGAAGAAGGTGTTGAGCAGGGAAATCTTGATCTGGGCAAACACGATGTTGCGAAACGCCTGGACCAACAGGTGCAGGCGATCGAACAATGCGGCGGCCAATGGCTTGCGCTTGGTCAGGTCCGGTACGCGCTGCAAGGCGATGATCGCGCCCAGCACCATACCGATCAGCAACGTCACGAACATGTGCGCTGCGTCCTTGCCGACCAGTTGCAAATCGCTGAGGTGCTTGCTGACCCATTCGCCAATCGCCACGCGAAACTCGGCGGCACTGGCCGGTAGATAGGCGTCGATGAACGGCGGCAGTTGCCCGCGTGCGCGGTCGACCACCCCCATGAACTTGTCGAGGGAAGCGCCGGGGTTTTCCGCTTCGTGCAGCAGGAAGCTGATGGCGCCGGCAAAGATCAGCGACAGTACGCTGACAATCAGAGTCCCCAGCAACGCCACCGCCAGCCAGCGCGCACGTCGGCCTTCGATCAGTCGTTGCAGTTGCGGGGTGAGCATGTTGACCAGCTCGAACACCAGCAACCCGGCAAGCAGGCTGGGCAGCAACCGTAGCGGCAGGACCAGCAGCAGCCCGCCAAAAATGATGACCCAGCTGATGACCAGCAAGACTTGACGCTGAGAAAACGTTGGCATACAGCCTCAAAAACGAACGGCGTAAAAAGGATTGGCAGTCTGCCAGCGATCCGGTGCGAGCACTAGGGATTGTGTGGGGCGACCTGCAGGAGCTGGCTTGTCGGGTCGCCGCATCGCAGCGATGGGCTCACCACGGTGACCTGGTACTGCGCGTCATCTTCATCGCCAGCAAGCCGGCTCCTACAAGTGCACATTATTTTTTCTTCAGGCAATCACTCATGAACGCCTTGCGCTCGTCACCCTTGAGGGCTTTGGTGGCGGCGTCCGCGTTGCAGGTTTTCATTTTCTCTTGCTGTGGCGTCAGGGCCTTGCCGGCATCGTTTGCCGCCGGAGTAGCCTTCAGGCACGTGCTCATGAAAGCTTTGCGCTCGTCGCCCTTGAGGCTCTTGGCCGTGGCGTCGGCATTGCAAGTAGTCATCTTTTCCTGTTGGGCTGTGGCGGCGAAGCCCTGGGAGCAGAGCAGCAAACCGATCATCAACAAAGGGACACGCACATTCTTCATGGAGTTTTCTCCTGCTCGCCACACCGAGGGGCGCGGCCTCGTACTGGAGTGTAGACAACCCTTGTTACACCTTCCTGTTCTCCAGATGGCTGCGCCGGTACTGCTCCGGTGTACACCCGGCCTGACGCTGGAACATCGCGATAAACGCCGAGCCGGTGCTGTAGCCCATGTCGAAGGCGATCTCTTGAATGCTGCGCTGACTATCCAGCGCTTCGATCGCCGCCAGAAAACGCAGGCGCTGGCGCCACTCGCCGAAACTCATGCCCAGTTCCCGCACGAACTGTCGCGCCAGGGTGCGCTCGCTGACGTGGATGCGTGCGGCCCATTCCGACAGCGGCCGGTTATCCCCCGGCTCGGCCTGCAACGCTTCCAGTATCCCCAGCAACCCTGTGCTGCTGGCGTAGGGCAAATAACATTCATGCACTGGCGCCCGTTGCAACTGGTCCACCAATACCTGGGCCAGACGCTGGTCGGCGGACTGCTCGGGGATTTTCACGTCCCGGGCGGCGAAGTCCTTGAGGATTGCCTTGAGGATGTCGCTGATGGCCAGGGTGCAGGCTCGCGACGGCAGATCGGCACAGACCTTGGGTGCCAGGCACACCGCGCGGTAGTTGACCGGTTGGTGGCTGTAGAAACTGTGCTCGATCTGCGGCGGTACCCACACCGCGTATTGCGGGGGCGACATGAAACGGCTGCCCTCGACGTCCATGTGCAGCACGCCGTGGGCTGCGTATTCCAGAGTCCCCCAGGGATGCCGGTGGGGTGCGGCATATTCGTGGGCGTCAAAATCGGCGTAGCGGAAGTACACCGCCGACGGCAGTTCGCTGAAATCCAGCAGGTCGATGTGTTTACTGCTCATGCTGTCCGTCATCAGGGGCCGGTTGTCTGGTTTGAAGTATAGGCTTGCATCCAGACAAGCGGATAATTGCCCCTCATTAACGTTCTGGTTTTTCCCGATGCAATACGCTTATCCCCTGCTGGCCATTTTTATCTGGGCCGGCAACACCGTGATCACCAAAATGTCGGCCGGGGCGATCTTCCCCGCCGAGATCGGTTTCTACCGCTGGCTGCTGGCCGGGTTGCTGTTCACACCCTTCATGCTCAAACCGGTGCTCGCCCATTGGCCGCTGATCCGCCCGAAACTGGGCAAAATCTTTGTCCTCGGCGTACTGGGCATGGCTGTTTATCAAAGCCTGGCGTACTTCGCCGCGAGCCTGACCTCGGCCACCAACATGGGCATCATCCTGTCACTGATGCCACTGATGTCGCTCGCCATGGCGATCATCAGCCTCGGCCAGCGCCTGACCATGGGTGCCCTGGCCGGTGCGGTGCTGTCATTCACCGGCGTCTTGGTGGTGGTGTCGTCCGGCAGCCTTGGCGCGTTGCTCGAACATGGGGTCAACCTGGGGGACGCGATGATGCTGATCGCCACCCTGGCCTACGCGGTCTACAGCACCTTGTTGAAAAAATGGCAGCTGAAACTGCCGCCTCTGGTGCTCCTGTATTTGCAGGTGCTGGTGGCCGTGGTGGTGCTGTTCCCGCTGTTCCTCGCCTCACCGAAAGTCGGCCCGACCCTGCAGAACATTCCGTTGGTGCTGTACGCCTGCCTGCTGGCTTCGATGGTTGCGCCGCTGGCGTGGATGCAGGCCGTGGTGCGTTTGGGGCCGAGCCGGACCACGCAGTTTTTCAATTTGCTGCCGTTGATTACCGCATTGATCGCGGCGGTGGTGCTGCATGAGCAGTTGGCGATGTATCACCTGGTGGGCGGGGTGTTGACCTTGGGTGGGGTGATCGTTTCCGAGCGTTGGACGACGGTGTTGGGGCGTAAGGTCAGTGTTGTCTGATCCGGCGCCTTCGCGAGCAGGCTCGCTCCCACAGTGATCGGTGTAGCCCAGGCGAACTCGGTCTAATGTGGGAGCGAGCCTGCTCGCGAAGAACGATAACGCAATCTAGACGCCTGCCGCCGCCAACCGCGCCGCATGCTCGACAAACAACCGGATCGGCTCGGCCCCCTTGCCCACCAGCCCCAGCGATTGGTTGACGATATCGAAGTGATCCAGCGGGTACTCATCGCCAATCACCGTCCCCAGGTGCGAGCTGTAGCGCCCGACCATGCCGTCGCAATGCCCGGTTTCGCGGACGAAGGTTTTGGCGAATAACCGGCAACTGCGGTTGGTGCCATCCAGCAGATTGCGCCCGCGATCGGTAATGCCCGGTTGCAAGGTGCCGGACCAGGAGTAATAGCGCACGCCATTGACCTCTTCCGGCCCGTGACCGCCCCAGGTTTCAGGCAAGCCCTGTGGATAACGCTGGTTGAACAGCGCGACGCCAGCGGTGGTAAGGGAGTGGTGTGACGCATGGATATCCACCGGCAGCTTCGGCCCGCGGTAACCGGTATCCAGCCACCCCATCAGCGCGCCGACCATCCGCAGCAAAAATCTCAGCAGACGACAACGCACGCTGTCATGGGGAAAATGCTCATGCAGGTAATCGGCGAGCTCCGAGCCGTGATTCGGCCCCGCTACCGAAGTGACCGAGGCGATCAGGTCCGGACGCTTGGCCGCCGCATAACGGGCGGTCAGCGAGCCCTGGCTATGGCCGATCAGATTGACCTTGTCGGCCCCGGTTTCCCGCAGGATTTCGTCGATACGCGCCAGCAGTTGCTCGCCACGCACCTCGTTCGAGTTAAGCGGCGAGACCTGTACGGCGAACACCACCGCACCGCCGCGGCGCAACGCCTCGACGATTCCGTACCAGTACGGGTAAAGCACCAGGCGGATGAACCCGAGCATTCCCGGGACCAACACCAGCGGATAGCGCGGGGCAGAACCTTGCGACATGGGCGGACATCCTTGTGGTCGGGCGGTGACGCAAGGCGGGATGCAAGACATCCGCCAAGCTACGCCTACGAAGATGACAACTCGACGACAAGTCTATGTCATCCGCCCTACTTCAAACCCGGCGGCGACCAGCAGAAACAGCCAGGCCATCTAGAACTCCCTGGCCAGCGCCAGCAAGCGCTGCTCGGCCTCGGCGGAGGATATTTCAAAGGTGCGCTCAGCGGACTCTTCGCCCTCGGCAGCCACCACGGTGACGTCCGTGATACCGATGAACCCGAGCACCGTGCGCAGTAGCTTGTCGGCATGGTTCATGGCTTCCAGCTCGCCTCCCGGACCAAAACCAAAGCCGCCACGGCTGGTGATGATCAGGGCTTTTTTGCCTTGCACCAACGGCTGGTACTGGGCCACTCCATTGTCCAGGGTGTGATCGAAGGTCACCCCGATCCGCACGATCTGATCGATCCAGGCCTTGAGGCCACTCGGTACGCTGAAGTTGTGCATCGGCGTGGAAATCAGCAACACATCGTGGTCGAGCAGTTCGCCGACCAACTCGTCGCTGAGGGCCAAGTCAGCCTGCATCGACAATGGCCGAGCGTCGGGCTCGGGGTAAAACGCGGCGGCCACGAAGGCCTCGTTGACCGGCGGTATCAGCGCCCGCCCGACTTCGCGTCGGGTCAACTGTGAGTGTGGATGACGGGCCTGCCAGGCCGTCAGAAACACTTCGGCCAAACGGCGCGAGTGCGAGCGATCACCACGGGGGCTGGCATGAACGGCAAGAATTTTACTCATCTGAATCTCCTCAGGGACTAAACTCAAACGGCTTGGGGCTTGCAGCTTGAGGCTCGCAGCCGTATCCCTTCAAATGAGCAAAAATCAGTCAGGATGAATCTATTTCACCTGTGGAGTTTTCAATGTTCGCCTCGCTGCCGTTGACCGCCCTGCGTGCCTTCGAATCCGCCTCGCGCCTGTTGAGCTTCAAGGCCGCCGCCGAAGAACTGTCGGTCACCCCGACGGCGGTGTCCCACCAGATCCGCTCTCTGGAGAGCTGGCTCGGCGTACCGTTGTTCGAGCGCTTGCCACGCCAGGTGCGCCTGACTGAATGCGGCGAACGGCTGTTCCAGAGCTTGCACGGGGCTTTTCTGGAAGTGGCGCAAAGTGTCGATACCCTGCGCCCGCAACGCAGCAGCGCCAACCTGACGGTCTCCACCACCGCGGCCTTCGCCGCGCTGTGGCTGGTGCCACGGCTGGGACGTTTCTACGCCCGGCACCCGAACATCAACGTGCGCCTCGACACCCACTGCGAAGTCATCGATCTGCATCAGGACGCCAGTGTCGATCTGGTGCTGCGCTACAGCCTCGACGATTACCCCAACCTGTACGGCCAGTGCCTGTTCGATGAGTCGTTCGGTGTCTACGGCTCCCCCGAACAAGTGGCCCTGGCGTCGAGTCGCATACCTGCGCTGATCAGCGTGCGCTGGCACAACTCCAAGCTCTATGCCCACGGCTGGGAGGCCTGGTGCGCGCGGTCCGGCGAAACCTGGCTAGGTGGCCGGCCCGCCGTGCGCGAATACGACGAAGAGCATTACGCGCTGCAAGCGGCGATTGCCGGGCAAGGCCTGGTGTTGGCAAGCAACATCCTGGTGTCGGAAAGCGTGGCCAGTGGACTGTTGTTGCCATACCGCGGGGACATCCAGGTCGATGGCGCCGGTTACAGCGCACTGTGTGTGCCGGGGCGCGAACGGCATCCACCGGTTCGTGCGTTTTTTGCCTGGCTACACGAAGAGGCATTGGCGTCGGGGCATGCTCTGCCGTGAGAATTGTTGCGGCCGTCAGACCGCCTTCGCGAGCTCGCTCCCACATTAGTCCCGCATGCACAGATCCCCTGTGGGAGCGAGCCTGCTCGCGATGAGGCCCCTGCAGACGCCCGATTATCTGGCTGGCTTGACGGTGACAGGCGCCTTGCCCGACTTCATCTGCTCCAGCAACGGCGCGCATTGATTCGGCTCGCCACCACTCGGTGCCACCAGCGCCAGCAGTCCTGCCGCCGGTGCGGCGATCACGCCCAGCGCCACCATACCGGCCCCGCGCAACATCAACGGCACGGCCTTGACCCCGGCATCGGGCTTGATGAACTTGCCGCGCACATACAGCGGCGAGCGCAACGAGATCAGGCGCCAACCCTTGGATTGCGGAGTGATGGTCAGGTCCAGTTGTTCGGTCGCCATGTTCGCGGTGCCGTCGATGTAGACGACGGCGTTCTCGGTGTCGAACACAAACAGGCGGCTACTGGCCAGGCCAGACTGGATACCGAAGTCGGCGGCCGCGCAGTTGATCTTCACTTCCTTGTCGCCAAAGATCTTGCCGACCACGTAGTTGCCGACGTTCAGGCCCGCCAACTCCATCAATTCACGGCTGATGGCGCCATCGTTGATGAGCATTTTCAGATTGCCATTGGCGCTGCCCAGCAACTTGGCCACCGAATTGCCGCGCCCGCTGATATCAGCATCGCCGTTGAGTTCGCCAAAACTGGTTTTCATCGGTTCAAAGCCGGGGAACAACTGCTTGAGCTTGAAGCCCCGCGCCGTGAGTCTGGCCTTGCCTTCCAGGGGATCGGTATGGCCGTTCAGGCGAATCTGCGCATCCAGCTTGCCGCCGGCCACGCCGAAACGCAGCGGTTCGAGACTGAGCACGCCATCGGTGAGCACCAGATGGGTATAGAGGTCGTTGAACGGCAGCTTTTCGCTGTGCACGATACGCTTGCCGGTGAACTCGACATCGGCGTCCATATCGCGCCAGCGATCGGTCTTGAACTCTTCGACCGGCAGCACTTTATCGGCCGGTTGTTTGCTGTCACCGCCACGGACCTTCTGTTTGGCGTTGGAGTCGGCACCAATCAGCGGCGCCAGATCGGCGAACAGCAATTGATTGGACAGCAATGAGCCACTGAGTTTTGGCCGTGGCTGGCTGGCGACATAGGTCAGATTGCCATGGATATCGCTCTCGCCGATCTTGCCGTTGAATTCCTCATAGCGGAACACCGCGCCACCGGCCTCATGCAGCTTGGCAATCAGATGGCCGTCGGTGGCATAGGGGGGTGTGTCCGGCAGGATTACGCCGGTCAGCGGGTAGAGGTTGCCCAGGCTGGTGCCGGCCAGTTTCAGGCGCAGGTCCAGGGCGCCGAGATTCAGCGGATCGGTCAGGGTGCCAGCCAGTTCGACGCTGGAATCGGCGATTTTCACCTGTGCCTGAAGCGGAAACGGCCGCGCCGCGTCCTGCAGCGCCAACAGCCCGCCAATCTTGCCCTGGCCCGTGAGTTTCTGGCCGCGGTACTGGCCGTTGACCTTGAGGGCGAATGCATAATCCTGGGGCGAGGCGCCCTTTTCCTGCGCGGCTTTCGCCGCTTTGTCACCGACGATATCGCTGAACGGAACCGGTTTGCCCAACGGATCGATCAGCACGTCGAGTTGAGTCTTCAGGCTCTGATCGTCAAGGGTGACATGACCCTTGTCGAAGCCTATCGCACCGATATCCACCACCCAGCTCGAAGGCTCGGCGTTCGGGTCCTTTGGGTCGAATGTGAAGGTCCAGTTGGCGCGCCCGTCAGCCAGCCGTTGCAGCTCGGCATTCGGTTCGGTGAGATCGATACGCGGGATCACCACCCGCTGCGCCAGCAACGCCAAGGGTGAAATACGCAGTTCCACCCGCTTGAGGGTGACCATCTGCGGTTGCTTCGACCAGTCGGGATTGCCCAGGCTCAAGTCCTCGGCCACCACGTGGGGCCACGGCACCCAGGCGCGCCAGCCGCTTTCATCGGGCTCGGGGCGCCAGACCATCGACAGATTGCCGTTGATGGCAAAAGCGCGGTGCAGTTCTTCGGAAACTTTGGCGTTGAGCGGCGGTTTGATCCGGTTCCAGTCGAAGAACACGATGATCAGCACCAGCACCACCAGCAAGGTTAGAAAAGTGGAAAGGGTCCAGACAAACGTCTTTTGAATGCGCGTCATTGCACAGGGCTCCTGATACGACTGAGCGCCCCGACTGCGACGCACATGTGAAACGGTGAGCCGGAAGCGGCTCGCCATGAAGTCTACGACTGATAAAAACCCGGCAGGTTTAATCGATAGACCGATTTCGCCGAATTCAATCAGTCCAATACTGACCTATCAGTCATTCAGCGTTACCGCCCCTCGCACATTTACACGTCACGAGTGAGTCGAAAATACCCAAACCAGTGCAAGACAACTCACCGGAAACGCCCGACCTAGAGCCACCGCAGCAAACAATCAATTCCGTTGATTATTACCATTGCGTTTATGAACTTTTATATCGACTTATCGAGAGTAGCATTGCCCTCGTACCCACTTTTTCGCACCCCCGAGGAGCAAAACAATCATGAAACGCCAACTACTGCTTAGCCTTACCCTCTCAATGCTGGCCAGCACTGCTTTTGCACTGCCTGCCGCTGATCAAGCGACACCTCAAGTGAAAGACAGCCGCTCGGTGTTCAGCCAAACCGTCGCCGCCGATGGCTCCGACCGCACGCCTCAAGGCCAGACCCTGGCCGAAGGTGGTAATGATCGTCTGAAAGAAAAAGGCCTGATCACTCAGGATGGCTCGGATCGCACTCCACAGGGTCAAACCCTGGCTGCTGACGGTTCCGACCGCACCCCACAAGGCCAGACCCTGGCTGCTGACGGCTCGGATCGCACTCCACAAGGCCAGACCCTGGCTGCTGACGGTTCCGATCGCACTCCACAAGGCCAGACCCTGGCTGCTGACGGCTCGGATCGCACCCCACAAGGCCAGACCCTGGCTGCTGACGGTTCCGATCGCACCCCACAAGGTCAAACCCTCGCTGAAGGCGGTGGTGACCGTGTGATCGAACGCAACAGCACCCTGAGCTAAGCCCCATGGCCGCCCTGAAAAAAGCCCAATCCCCGGATTGGGCTTTTGACTTTTCAGCGGTCCGCATCGATAGATGCCGCACCTCCCCCGCTTGATCCCCCTACAGTCGTTCGACGCCAGCAAAGCCGATTTGCTAGAGTGCGCCGCGTCCCCGTCCAGAAAACACCCTTGCGATGCTGCCCCGCGCCGAACAGAAACAACAGACCCGTAACGCCCTGATGGACGCTGCCCGGCGCTTGATGGACGGCGGCCGAGGATTCGGCAGCCTGAGCCTGCGTGAAGTCGCGAAAACCGCTGGCATCGTTCCGACCGGTTTCTATCGTCATTTTGCCGATATGGATGAACTGGGCCTGGTGCTGGTCAGCGAAGTCGGCCAGACATTCCGCGAAACCATTCGCCTGGTGCGGCACAACGAATTCGTGATGGGCGGCATCATCGATGCCTCGGTGCGGATCTTTCTCGACGTGGTCAGCGCCAACCGTTCGCAGTTCCTGTTTCTCGCCCGCGAGCAATACGGTGGTTCGCTGCCGGTGCGCCAGGCCATCGGCCGTTTGCGTGAAAACATCAGTTCGGACCTGGCGGCGGATTTGTCACTGATGCCGAAACTGCAACACCTGAACATCGCCGACCTGAGCGTCATGGCGGACCTGATCGTCAAAAGCGTGTTCGCCACCCTGCCGGACATCATCGATCCGCCAGCCGAGGCCTTGCCCGAACACCTGACGCCCCAGGCGAAAATCACCCAGCAGCTGCGGTTTATCTTTATCGGCCTCAAGCATTGGCAAGGGCTTGGAAGTACTGAGTAACCTCCTGAGCAAGCAATTCCCCCTGTGGGAGCGAGCTTGCTCGCGATAGCGGTGTGTCTGATACATACATATTGCATGTACTGCCGTCATCGCGAGCAGGCTCGCTCCCACACCGACTCGCATCGCCTCAACTTGGTGCGCACATCAAAAACAACGCACCAACTTCAACCAAAAAACTCACGTCATCGATACCAGCCCCACCTCTCCTTCAGCCATTTCCTACGCATCATGTCGATTGGCAAGCCCCTTGCTCTAGCCTGAGCATTGTCCATAGCTGGAAGCCTTCCGATGCTGGTGATTCATCGCAGAATCGACCCTCAACCCGTTTGGGCCGCCGAACTGCACCTGACGTTCGAAGCCCGCAGCAAAAGCCGTTTGCGCTGTTTCAGTGCCGAGGGCGAAGACGTCGGGTTGTTTTTGGAGCGCGGCCAGCCGCCGTTGCATGACGGCGAATGCCTGCAAGCCGAAGACGGGCGGATCGTGCGTGTCTGCGCCCGCCCCGAACAATTGCTGCACGTCACCTGCGCCAATGCCTTCGAACTGACCCGCGCGGCCTATCACCTGGGCAACCGCCATGTTGCCCTGCAAGTCGGCAACGGCTGGTTACGCCTGCTTGACGACTACGTGCTCAAGGCCATGCTCGAACAACTCGGCGCACAGGCCGAGAACATCGAAGCACCGTTCCAGCCGGAACATGGCGCCTACGGCGGTGGCCATCATCATTCGCGGCACGGCGATGAAGACTTCAACTACGCGCCGAAACTGCATCAGTTCGGCGTACGCCCATGAACCCGGCCTGGGCACTGTTGCGCCTGGCCAGTCCGCAATTGCCGATTGGCGGCTACAGCTACTCCCAGGGTCTGGAATGGGCTGTGGATAACGGCCGCGTAAACGATCCCGAGAGCGCCCGGCGCTGGATCGGCGATCAATTGCTGTTGAATCTGGCGCGCTTCGAAGCCCCCTTGCTGCTCGCTCATTGCCTGGCCGCCAGCGAGGACAACTGGGCCGAGTTGCTACAACGCTGCGAGGAACACCGCGCCAGCCGCGAAACCCGCGAGTTGCATCAGGAGAGCCGGCAGATGGGCTACTCGTTGCAACAATTGCTCAACGGCTTACCGGAACTCGACGCTGCGGCTCGCGCATTTCTCGAACAACGCACCGAGCCCCACTTGGCCCTTGGCTGGGCGTTGGCTGCACGCGCCTGGCAGATCAGCCCGCAAGACGCCCTGGCCGCGTGGCTGTGGAGCTGGCTGGAAAACCAGTTGGCGGTGCTGATGAAAACCTTGCCATTGGGTCAGCAAGCCGCCCAGCGCCTGACCAGCGAATTGCTGCCATTGCTTCAACAAGCTCAACACCACGCCACTCAAATCGATCCCGACCATTACGGCAGCGCCGCTTTTGGCCTGTCCCTGGCGTGTATGGCCCACGAGCGCCAATACAGCCGTCTGTTCCGTTCCTAGGGCCCCTTATTTTGGAGAATCACATGAACACACAACCCCTGCGCGTCGGCATCGGCGGCCCGGTCGGCTCCGGCAAAACCGCCCTGACCCTGGCCCTGTGCCTGGCCCTGCGTGAGCGCTACAACCTGGCCGTGGTGACCAACGACATCTACACCCGCGAAGACGCCGACTTTCTGGTGCGCAACGAAGCCCTGGCGCCGGAACGCATCATCGGTGTGGAAACCGGCGGCTGCCCGCACACGGCCATCCGCGAAGACGCCTCGATCAACCTCGAAGCCGTGGACCAACTGAACCGCCGCTTTCCGGGCCTGGACCTGATTCTGGTGGAGTCCGGTGGCGACAATCTCTCCGCCACGTTCAGCCCGGAACTGTCCGACCTGACGATCTACGTGATCGACGTTTCCGCCGGCGACAAGCTGCCGCGCAAGGGTGGGCCGGGAATCTGCAAATCCGATCTGCTGGTGATCAACAAGATCGACCTCGCGCCATTGGTAGGGGCGTCGCTGACGCTGATGGACAGTGACACCACGCGCATGCGCAACGGCAAGCCGTTCGTCTTCAGCAATCAGAAAACCGGCCAGGGTCTGGAACAGATCATCGCCTTCATCGAACGCCAGGGCTTGCTGACCGCGGCCTGATCACGACTTCAACAAGGAAGCTTATCCATGACACTCAAACGCATTCTCGGCGCCCTGGCCCTGCTGCTGACCCCGGCCCTCGCCTTCGCCCACCCGGGGCACGGCGACAATGGCCTGGTCGCTGGCATCAGCCATCCCCTTGGCGGTCTGGACCACTTGCTGGCGATGCTCGCGGTTGGCCTGTGGGCAGCGCAGCAACAAGGTGCCGCACGCTGGGCGCTGCCGTGCACCTTCGTCGGCACCATGCTGATCGGCGGATTGCTGGGTTTTGAAGGACTGAACCTGCCGGCACTGGAAAACGGTATTGCCGCATCGGTGCTGGCGTTGGGCCTGGCAGTGGCGTTGGCCGTGCGTCCACCGTTGGTGATGGCGATGGGGGCGACGGCGTTGTTTGCGCTATTCCATGGCGTGGCCCATGGCCTGGAGTTGCCGGACATGTCGAGTCCCTGGACCTACGCCGCAGGCTTTGTCGCTGCGACGGCGGTGTTGCACGCGGCGGGTTATGCGCTGGTGCGGGTGTTGCCGCAAGCCGCAGCGCCTCTGGTGCGACTAGCGGGTGCGGCTTCGGCGGCGACCGGGGTGTGGTTGCTGGCGGGCTGAGTTCTCGATTGCCTTTACCGGCCTCTTCGCGAGCAGGCTCGCTCCCACATGGGTCCAGTGCACAGATCCATTGTGGGAGCGGGCTTGCTCCGGGCGGCGTTCCGACGATGGCGGCCTGACAGACACCGCATCGCTCAGGCCGACCTCTCTGCTAACATGTCGCGCAATCGCCCCTGCCGTGACGACGCCAGCCAATGCCGCCTGTTTCCCGCTCCGCCTCCCAGCCTGAACTGACCGCCCTGTTTGCCTCGGTGCAACAGCACTTCCTGAACGTCATCGTGCCGCTCTGGCAAGGTCCGGGCTGGAACGCCGACATGGCGTTGCCCTACGAGGCGCTGAATGCCGAACACCAGCCGCTGCCGCCGCAACGCTACCGGGCCATGGCCTGTGCGCGACAGTTGTATCTATTTGCCAGCCTGATCGGTCAGGTGCCGGGCGCCGAAGAGCGTGCCGCCGCCTTGTTCCGCTCGTTGCAACGGCACTTCCACGATGCTGAGCACGGTGGCTGGTTCTACAGCGTCGATGCACAAGGGGCACCGCTGGATCAGCGTAAAGACCTCTATACCCACGCCTTCATCCTGTTCGCCTGCGCCCATTACTGGGACAAGGTCCGCGAGCCATTGGTCGAGTCGGTACTCAACGCCTCGCTGGAAGTGATCGCGCAGCGTTTCGCCACGGATGACGGTCTGTACGAAGCCACGCTCGACCGCGACTGGGCATCGCTGGACAGTGGCCCTTTGCAAAACCCGCTGATGCACCTGGCCGAAGCGTTCCTCGCCACTCTGTCGGTGCGTGAGAACCTCGACGTGCAACACGCGCTCGTCAAGTTATGCACAGCCATGCACGCGCGGTTTATCGATCCGCAGCACGGCGTATTGATGGAAAAGCCGCTGGGGTCTGTGGATAACTGGTTTGAACCGGGGCACCAGTTCGAATGGTATTTCCTGCTGGAATCCTCGCCGCTGTTGCGCCAATCGACGCTGCATGCCGATCTGGAGCGGGCCTTCGCCTTTACCGAGCAAACGGGCGTCGATCAACAGACGGGGGCCGTGCGGGCGATGCTCGACTTCGGACCGGATGGCGGCGTCCGGGACGCCACGCAGCGTATCTGGGCCCAGGCCGAATACTTGCGCGCATTGACGCTGCGCCCGGACAGCGAAGCGGCTGTACTGCATCAATTGCAGGCATTGCAGCAGCGCTCGCTGCATACCGGCGGCTGGTTCGAGTGCCGTGACGAGCACGGTGAAGTCAGCCGCAGCGACATGCCGTCGACCACGCCTTATCACCTGGCGACCTGTTATCGCGGGTTGGCGGAATATCTCGCCATAGATCTTTCACGGGTCACTCAATCCACTTGCGATCCCCGGTAAAGCTGATGGTCAGCCATCGCGCGGCGTCCGGCTCGCCAAGCTTTGTGGATATCTCTTCACGCAAGCTGTCCAGTTGCCCCACACCGTCCAGCCAGTAATCTTTCGGCAATACGATGTGAATCTCGATAAAACAGGCCCTGCCGTGTTTCTGCACGTAGGAAATGTAGTCGTCGAAACCATGCTCGACCTTCGCCACTTCCATCACCTGACGCACCTTGTCGTCCAGTTGATCCGGGACGATCCCCAACACATCGCGCAAGGCCGGGCCGAGGATTTTGAAGGCCGGGGGGAGCATGCCCAAGGCCAGCAGAATCAGGATCATCGGGTCGACATACACGGCCCACTTGTCGTAACCCTGAGTCTTGAGCAACAGCGCGATCAGGAAACTCACCAACAGTCCCGCCGACAGCATTGCGTCCACCAGCCAACTGATGTTGTCGAACTGGATCAGCGATGAGTTGAGTGTGCGATTGCGATGACGGACGTAGAAGAAATAAATGAGCTCAACGACAGTGAAGAACGCCGCGTAGAAGATCACCAGCCCGAGTTCGACCTCGCGGCCACCACTGATGATGCCGAACACACCGTTGAGAAAGGCATAAATGGCGACCAGGAAAATGAAGCTACCCTCGATCACCAGCACCATGGGTTCCAGGTGCCAGGAGCCGAACTGGAAGCGCTGATTGCTCTCCTTGGCGATCAGTCGGGCAGTGATCAGCATCAGCACTTTGATGAAGGCCGCGATTAACGAAAAGAAGCCATCGAACAGGATGGATTGGGCGCCCGAAACAAAACCGGTGATGATCCCGGCGAATGTCACGGCGAGCATCAGGAAGGTCGATTGTTTGAGCAGCGACTGCTCGCCTCGATTACTCACTGGATCCCCTCTAAACCTCTAGACCGCCGGGTGTGGCGGGTTGCTTGAGGGAGGAGTCTAGCTGATGTCCGGATTGGACCGTTCCTGTGGCGAGGGGGCTTGCCCCCGTTGGGCTGCGGAGCAGCCCCGAAACCATAGCGCTCAATTTTTCAGATGTACTTCATCCACCGGTTTGCGACTGCTTCGCAGCCGAACGGGGGGGCAAGCCCCCTCGCCACCATTAAGACTTGCGATCAATAGCAAACCCGGCCCAGGTCTGGCTCACCGGCATCAGCTCCAGACTGTTGATGTTGATGTGCGCCGGGGCATTGAGCACCCAGAAAATAGTCTCGGCGATGTCTTGCGGCTGAATCGGCTCGGCGCCGGCGTAAGTGGCGTTGTAGCGCTCCTGGTCACCGGCAAAACGCACCAGCGAGAACTCGCTCTCGCACAGGCCCGGCTCGATGTTGCTGACCCGTACGCCCGTGCCTTGCAGGTCGCAGCGCAGGTTCAGGGAGAACTGTTTGACGAACGCCTTGGTCGCGCCATAGATGTGGCTGCCCGGGTACGGGTAGTTGCCGGCGATGGAGCCCAGGTTGACGATGCCCGCGCCGCGACCGTGGGCGATCAGGCGTGGCAACAGCAGACGGGTGCTGTACATCAGGCCTTTGACGTTGGTATCGACCATGGTGTCCCAATCGTCCAGGTCGCACTTGGGCGCCGGATCAACCCCCAGCGCCAGCCCGGCGTTGTTGATCAAACCGCGCAGCTTGGCAAAGGATGGTGGCAGATTGGCAATCGCCTCCTCCATGGCCTTGCGATCACGCACATCGAGCACCAGGCCATGGACTTCGGTCTGCTTGGACAGCTCGGCGCACAGCGCATTGAGGCGCTCTTCACGACGGCCTGTCAGCACCAGCTTCCAGCCAGCCTCGGCAAAACGTCGGGCACAGGCTTCACCAAAACCGGAGGTCGCGCCGGTAATAAACAGGGTGTTGGACATCGTGTTCTCCTTGCTTCGGCTGATCGCCAGCCATTGGAATAGAAAATCAGCAGGCAGCATGCCCGGCCTTGTTCACAGCGGCAACCACCGTTCAAACTGTTCAAAAAACGCTCAACCCCAGCAAGCCCTTGGCCAGCGTGGCCTGCAGCCATGTGCGCGCACGTTATCCACAGGCCGGTCCACAGTCTTTGGGGGCAAGTGAAAAAGCTGCAAGCCGCTATCCACAAGGCTTTACGCGGGGTTTTGAAACTTTTTCGCTTGACCCTCAACCGCCCGCTGTGTAGCCCTTGGTCATTTTCATGACTGACGGGTCAAACCGGCGATGGCGCCAAGCCAGTAACCACGGCCTTCAGCGGAGTCTTTCCAGAGTTTAATCACAGACTTATCCACAGGCTTTCCCACACCGATTCCACACACTTTCACTCCGAACAAAAAGGTTGACAACGCGGCCTTCAAGCTGCGCAAAAACGCTTGATCAAAAAATAGCCACACCTCTGCAGACCACGGTTTCAAAGGCCTCCAGCCAGCTACTCCCACGTTATTCACAGCCGGTTCCACAGCAAACGGGGACAAGTCAAAACCGTGACAAAACAACTATTTGCAGCGGCTTTATGTCGCGGTTTCGGAGCTCTGAAATTTTGTTTTCCACAATTTCCCCGAATGCCGCCACCGAACCCTGTAGGAGCGAGCTTGCTCGCGATGGGCGTCAACGATAACGCGAACATTCTGGATGAACGCGTTGCCCCGGAGACCTTCGCGAGCAAGCTCGCTCCTACGGGGGATTGGTGGTGGATTGGAGATGTAAAAAAGCCCCGGAGCTTGCGCGCCGGGGCTTGTGTACAACACTGAAACTCAGTGCCCGCCGAGATAGGCGTTACGCACATCCTCGTTGACCAACAGCTCCTTGCCGGTGCCGGTCATGCGGATTTCACCGTTGACCATCACGTACGCCCGGTCCGACAACCGCAGGGCGTGGTTGGCGTTCTGCTCCACCAGGAAGATGGTCATGCCGGTCTTGGCCAGTTCCCGCAGGGTCGCGAAGATCTGCTTCACCACGATCGGCGCCAGGCCCAGGCTCGGCTCATCGAGCAGCAATAACTTGGGCCGGCTCATCAGCGCCCGGGCGATGGCGAGCATTTGCTGCTCGCCGCCCGACATGGTCATCGCACGCTGGGTACGCCGCTCTTCGAGCCGAGGGAACAGTTGGAACATGCGCTGCATGTCCTCCTTGGCGTACTTGTCACCGATAGGGATAGTGCCCATCAGCAGGTTTTCCTCGACTGTCATGTCGGGGAACACCCGCCGCCCTTCCGGCGATTGCGCGATGCCGTTGGAGGCGATGTAGTGGGACGACTTGTGGGTAATGTCCACGCCCTGGTAGAGGATCTGCCCGTCCGCCGCCCTTGGCTGGCCGAAGATCGACATCAGCAGGGTCGACTTGCCGGCGCCGTTGGAGCCGATAAGGCTGACGGTTTCCCCTTCGTTGATGTGCAGCGAGACTTTCTTCAGGGCCTGGATCGGCCCGTAAAACACGTCCAGCTCCTTGAGTTCGAGGATGGGTTTGCTCATACCACCTCCTCTTCGTCCGCGCCCAGGTAAGCGGCGATCACTTTCGGGTCATTACGGATGTCGTCAGGGCCACCCTCGGCGATGACGATGCCGTGGTCCAGCACCACGATGTGGTCGGAAATACTCATTACCATGCCCATGTCGTGTTCGATCAGCACCACGGTCAGATCGTGCTCGTCGCGCAGCAGCCGGATCATCGCGCTCAGCGCTTCGGTTTCCTGAGGGTTGAGGCCGGCGGCCGGTTCGTCGAGGCAGATGATCTGCGGACGGGTGCACATGGCACGGGCGATTTCCAGGCGGCGTTGCTGACCGTAGGACAGCTCGCCGGCCAGGCGGTTGGCGCAGTCCACCAGGTCCACCACTTCCAGCCAGTAGAACGCATGGTCGAGCGCATCGCTTTCAGCCTTGCGATAGCCCTTGGTATTGAGGATGCCGGCCAGCATGTTGCGGTTGACCCACATGTGCTGGGCCACCAGCAGGTTTTCCAGCACCGACATTTCCTTGAACAGGCGAATGTTCTGGAACGTACGCGCCAGCCCGGCGCGGTTTACCAGGTGGGTACCGCCGAATGCCTTGTAGAACAGCCGACTGGCGAAGGATTTCGGCGAAACGAAATCCGTTGGTTTGAACGACTCGCCCAGCAGTTTGATGACGTTGGTCTGTTGCCCACGGATGTTGAGTTCGATCTTGCCGCCAGAGGCCTTGTAGAACCCGGTCAGGCAGTTGAACACCGTGGTTTTGCCGGCGCCGTTAGGACCGATCAGGGCGAAGATCGAGTTGCGGTGCACTTTCAGGCTGACGTCGCTCAACGCCTTGATGCCGCCGAAGTGCATCATCAGTTTTTCGACACTGAGTACGACTTCGCTCATGGCGCTACTCCTTTACGCGGGGTCACACCGGTACGGCTGATCCGAATCAGGCCGCGCGGTCGCCAGATCATCATCAACACCATCAGGATGCCGAACAGCAGCACGCGGTACTCGGCGAAGCCGCGCAGCAGTTCCGGGGCAACGGTCAGCACAAAGGCTGCAATCACCACGCCGATGGTCGAACCCATGCCACCCAGTACCACGATGGCAAGGATCAGCGCCGACTCGAAGAAGGTAAACGAGGTCGGGTTGACGAAGCCCTGGTAGGTGGCGAAGAACACGCCGGCCAGACCGGCCGTCGAGGCACCAATGGTGAACGCCGAGAGCTTGACCAGTACGTGGTTCAGGCCCATGGAACGGCAGGCGATTTCGTCTTCTCGCAGGGCTTCCCAGGCGCGGCCGACTGGCATGCGGGTCAGGCGATGCTTGATGTACAGCACGGCCAGTACCACCAGGAACAGCACCGCGTAGATGAAGTAGTACTTCACGTCCGGGTTGTAGGTAAGGCCGAAGAACTCATGGAACGGCACGCCGCCATCCTTCGCCCGCTTGCCGAACTCCAGGCCGAAGAAAGTCGGCAGTGGTGCCGCCATGCCATTCGGGCCGCCAGTCAGCGACAACCAGTTGTTGAGGATCAGGCGGATGATTTCACCGAAGCCCAGGGTCACGATCGCCAGATAGTCGCCGTGCAGGCGCAGCACCGGGAAACCGAGGATGCAACCAGCCAGACCGGCGGTGATCGCCGCCAGCGGCAGCACCGTCCAGAAGCCCAGGCCCAGGTATTGATAACCGAGCGCCAGACCGTAGGCACCGATGGCGTAGAACGCCACGTAACCGAGGTCGAGCAGGCCGGCCAGGCCGACCACGATGTTCAGCCCCAGCCCCAGCAGCACATAGATCAGCCCGAGGATGACCACGCCCAACAGGTAGGAGTTGGAGAAAAACGGGAACACCACGGCAATCACGATGACCAGCGGGATGATCCAGCGCAACCGCGACTTGTAGTCGGGCGCCAGCACATGCACCCCGGAGCCTGTCGTTTCAAAGCCCTCGAGGATTTTCAGGCCCTTGGGTGTCTGCAGGAACATGCTCAAGGCAAAGCGGCCGGCCATGACGATCGCCACGATCCACGCCACCCGGGTGGTTTCCAGGTTGAAGCCATAGCCATCGAGAACGACGCCGACAATCGGCCCGAACACAATCAGGGCAATGAGGCCGGCAAGAATCGCGTCAACCAGACTTTTTTTGATATCAATGGTTTTTTTAGTGGTTGAAGACATCGCTTACACCTTCGACACAAGAGGACGGCCGAGCAGGCCTTGAGGCCGAAAGACCAGAACGAGGACCAGCAGCGAGAAGCTGAAAACGTCTTTGTAGTCCGAGTTCACCAGACCGGAAAACAGCGACTCGGAAATGCCGAGAATGATCCCGCCAAGCATCGCGCCAGGCAGTGAGCCAATCCCGCCGAGCACCGCGGCGGTGAACGCCTTGATCCCGATGATGAAGCCGGCATAGAAGTCGAATGTGCCGTAGTTCATGGTGATCAGCACGCCGGCCAAGGCCGCCATCGCTGCACCGATGATGAACACGTAGGAAATCACCCGGTCGGTGTTGATCCCCAGAATCGAAGCCATCTTGCGGTCTTGCTGGGTTGCACGGCACATGCGGCCGAGCTTGGTGTACTTGATGATGTAGGTCAGCAGGCCCATTCCGACAAACGCGGCGACCAGAATGAAGACCTTGGTGTAGGTCAACTGCACAAAACCTGTGCCGACTTCGACGCGCCAGGCTCCCGTGAGCAGCGTGGGCACCCCTTGTTGCTTCGCGCCCTGGGCGATCTGTGCATAGTTTTGCAGGATCAGGGAAATACCGATGGCGCTGATCAGCGGTGCCAGTCGGGTGGAGTTACGCAGGGGTTTGTAGGCGACACGCTCGATGACCCAGCCATACACCGCCGTGACGATGATGGTGAAAATCAGAGTGCCGAGCATCAGCAGCGGGAAAGATTCGATACCGAAGTAAGCCAGCAGAGCCAGACTGATCGCCGCGAGGTAAGCGGAAATCATGTAAACCTCGCCGTGGGCGAAGTTGATCATGCCGATGATGCCATAGACCATTGTGTAGCCGATGGCGATCAGGCCATAGACCGACCCGAGGGTCAGGCCATTGACCAGTTGCTGCAGGAAAATACCATCCATAACGCAATCTCACGCAATGAGAACCTGCACATGTGGCTGTGCGGTTCCTCTAAGGAAAATACAGATATACGTCGGAGCAATGTCAGCCATGATCAGGCAAGCCACCACGGCCCCCTGTAGGAGCGAGCATGCTCGCGAAGAACCTGAGGACAACGCGTTTAACCAGCAAGCACGCGTTATCGTTGACGTTTTTCGCGAGCGTGCTCGCTCCTACAGGGGAGCAGCGCGGCTCAAATGATCGCGTCAGCCCTTACTTCTGTTTTTCCAGCTGGTGGTATTTGCCATCCTTGTCCCACTGGTAAACCACGTAGTCGGAGATTTTCAGGTCGCCTTTGGAGTCCCAGGTCTTCTCGCCCATGACGGTCTTGACCGGATTGGCTTTCAGCCACTTGGCAGCGTCTTCGCCCTTGTTGGACTTGGCGCCGTTGAAAGCTGCAGCCAGGGTCTGCACCGAAGCGTAGGCGTACAGGGTGTAGCCTTCAGGCTCGGTACCGGCCTTGCGGAAGGCGTCTACCACAGTCTTGCTGTCTGGCAGCAGGCGTGGGTCGGCGCCGAAGGTCATCAGCACGCCGTCAACGAATTGCGGACCACCAGCGGTGGTTACCAGTTCGTCGGTCACGATGCCGTCGTCGGACATGAACTTGACGTCCTTGAGGCCTTGCTCACGCAGTTGACGCACCAGTGGACCGGCTTCCGGGTGCAGGCCACCGAAGTAGACGACATCAGCGCCGGCACCGCGGATCTTGGTCACGATGGTGCTGAAGTCTTTCTCGCCACGGGTCAGGCCTTCATACAGCACAGGCGTTACGCCGCGCTTGACCAGTTGAGCCTTGGTGGCATCCGCCAGGCCCTGGCCGTAGGTGTCCTTGTCGTGCAGCACGACAACTTTCTTGCCCTTGAGCACGTCGACGATGTAATCGCCGGCCACGATGCCTTGCTGGTCATCACGACCGCACATACGGAACATGGCGCTCAGGCCGCGTTCGGTAACGGCCGGGTTGGTGGAGCCTGGAGTGATGGCGATGATGCCCGCTTCGTCATAGATCTCGGAGGCCGGGATGGTCGACGAGGAGCAGAAGTGACCGACCACGCCGGCGACTTTCTGGTTAGTCAGGTCCTTGGCGACCGTCACAGCCTGTTTCGGTTCGCAGGCGTCATCGCCCTTGACCAGTACGATTTTTTCCCCGTTCACGCCGCCTGCTGCGTTGACCGCATCGGCCGCCGCCTGTGCACCCTTCATGTACTGTTCGCCAAATGCCGCGTTGGCGCCCGTCATTGGTCCCGCTACGCCGATCTTGATGTCAGCCTGAGCAAACGCAGAAACACCCAACGCAGTTGCCACTGCGAGGGCCAGAAAGCCTTTCTTGTAAAACGTCTGGGACATGAGGTGGTGCTCCATGGTTTTTTTTAATTAGCACTGCGACTTCACTGAATGCTCAGAGCAAGGGCCGTGCCATCGGTTTTTTATTCTGAAAAAAGTCGCTGCTTTCTTGTTATTTCGACTGTTTCGGGCCCATTTTCATTGGGCGTGCAACCGTCTAAACCGCGGAAGGTGAAACCAATATTTTTTTGAGGCGCAACCCGACTGCGCCATCATTGCAACCGCGGCTTTAAACGACGTGCAACCAGCCTGTAACAACGTGCGTCACCGAAGTGCACACTGCTGGTGCGGGACTGCTACAACCCGCACCACTACAGGCTAGCTGCAGATCGAAAAAGCGCCGCTTCCCACTGCAAAAATCAACCTTCAGATCACGATCCGCAGGCACTGGCCTGCGTGATACAGCGAGAATCCCGCCTCATACAGACAGCTGCGCAATCCCACCCCGGCCAATGGCTGCATGGGCGCAAAAGGAATCGGTAGCGCTTGAGGATTTCCGTTACACAGGTAGTCGGCGAAAGCCTTGCCGACCACCGTTCCCGTGGTCACGCCCCGGCCGTTGTAACCGGTAACTGCCACTAAACCGGGTGCCGGTTCGAACAGGCGCATCAAATGATCGGGGGTGAAGGCGATGCAACCGGTCCAGGTGCACTCCCACTCCACCTGTTTGAGGTAGGGGAAATAGTGCTGTTGCACTCGGTCGGCCCAGGCCTTGAGAAACCAGGCCGGTTTCTGATTGCCATTACCGAGACTGCCCAGCAACAACCTTCCGTCCTTGTCCCGACGGATGCTGCTCAGAACTTGGCGGGTATCCCAGGATCCCTGGCCGCCGGGAAGAATTTGCTGGGCAGCCTCTTCTGTCAGCGGGACAGAGGCCACCTGGTAGTAATAACCGGGGAAGAAATTGCGCCGCAGCTCCGTCCAGTCGCCCTCGGTGTAGGCATTGGAGGCAATCACCACTTTCTCGGCCATGACCGAACCCTGGGCGGTTTGCACTGACCAGCGCTGGCCCTGACGTTCGAGTCGGGTGACCGGGGAATGATCGAATAATTGACCGCCCAGGCCGATGGCCGCTTTGGCCAGCCCCGTGGTGTAGGCCATCGGGTTGAGCGTGCCGGCGCGGCGATCGAGCAGCGCAGCGGCGATCTTTTTCGTGCCGGTGGCTTGCTCGCAGGCCTGACCGGTGAGCAATTCCACCGGCGCACCGCGTCGCTTCCATTGTTCTTCACGACTGCGCAAGTCGGCTTCGCCACGGGCGTTGTGCGCCATGTGCAACGTGCCTTCGCGGCGCAACTGGCAATCGATGTTGTATTTATCTACAAGGCTGAACACCAGTGATGGCGCGGCGCCCAGCATGCGGTTGAGCTGACTGCCGACCTCCTTGCCGAACCCGGCTTCGATCTCGTCCGGGGGAATCCACATCCCGGCGTTGACCAACCCGACGTTGCGCCCTGAGCCGCCGTGGCCTGCGCGATGGGCTTCCAGCACACAGACTGTTTTACCTTGCTCCAGCAAATGCACCGCCGCCGACAAACCGGTAAACCCGGCGCCGATCACGCAGACATCCACCGTGATCTCACCCTTAAGGGCCGAATTGTCCGGCCTTTGCGGCGTCAGTTTTTCCCACAGACACTCTTCGCGTAACGGCATTGCCAGACTCCAGGCAGAAACCTAACAAACTGTAGGAGCGAGCCTGCTCGCGATGGACGCCAACGATAACGCGTGCTTGCTGCATAAACGCGTTGTTCTGACGTTTTTCGCGAGCAAGCTCGCTCCTACAAGGGGATCGTTGTTCGATTAGAGATTCAATCGAACGTAATACCCTGCGCCAACGGCAACTCCAGCGAATAGTTCACGGTGTTGGTCTGGCGGCGCATGTAGCCGCGCCATGCATCGGAGCCGGACTCACGACCGCCGCCGGTTTCTTTCTCGCCACCGAACGCACCACCGATTTCCGCGCCGCTCGGGCCGATGTTGACGTTGGCGATGCCGCAGTCGCTGCCCACTGCCGACATGAACTGTTCGGCTTCACGCACGTCGGTGGTGAAGATGCACGAGGACAGGCCTTGTGGCACGGCGTTGTTCAGGCGCAGGGCTTCCTGGAAGTCGGTATAGCCGACCACGTACAGGATCGGGGCGAAGGTTTCGTGGCAGACCACGTCGCTCTGCTCCGGCATTTCGACGATCGCCGGCGACACGTAGTAGGCATTCGGGAATTGACCTTCCAGTTGGCGCTCACCGCCAAACACCCGGCCGCCTTCGCTCAGGGCCTGTTCCAGCGCGTCCTGCATGTTGTCGAAGCTTTGCTTGTCGATCAGCGGGCCGATCAGGTTGCCTTCCAGCGGATGACCGATACGCACTTTCGAGTACGCAGCTTTCAGGCGGGTGACGATTTCTTCTTTCACCGATTCATGGGCGATCAGGCGACGCAGGGTGGTACAGCGCTGACCGGCGGTGCCGACGGCGCTGAACAGGATTGCGCGAACGGCCATGTCCAGGTCGGCGCTTGGGCCGAGGATCATCGCGTTGTTGCCGCCCAGTTCGAGAATGCTGCGGGCGAAGCGCGCGGCGATTTTCGGCGCCACTTCACGGCCCATGCGGGTGCTGCCGGTGGCGCTGACCAGTGCGACACGCGGATCATCGACCAGGGCTTCACCAGCATCGCGACCGCCAATAATCACTTGGCTCAGGTGCGGCGGCGCATCGCTGAAGTTCTTCAGCACGCGATCGAACAGCGCCTGGCAAGCCAGTGCGGTCAGTGGCGTCTTTTCCGACGGCTTCCAGATCACCGGGTTGCCGCAGACCAGCGCCAGCGTGGCGTTCCAGGCCCAAACCGCGACCGGGAAGTTAAACGCACTGATCACACCGACGACGCCCAGCGGATGCCAGGTTTCGCGCATGTGGTGGCCAGGACGCTCGGAGGCGATGGTCAAACCGTACAACTGACGCGACAGGCCGACGGCGAAGTCGCAGATGTCGATCATTTCCTGAACTTCACCCAGGCCTTCCTGGGTGATCTTGCCGGCCTCCCAGGACACCAGCTCGCCGAGGTCGGCCTTGTATTCACGCAGGATGTCACCCAATTGCCGCACCAGTTCGCCACGGCGCGGTGCCGGAACCTTGCGCCACAGTTCGAACGCATGATCTGCGCGACTGATGTGCTGCTCGACTTCAGCCGCGCCTTCCCAGTTCACGGCGGCGATCCTGCTGCCATCGATCGGCGAGTGCACCGGCACTTTGCCGTTCTGGTACAGGGCCGGGTTCACACCTAGACGATCAAGCAATGCGGCAACCATGGGTCACTCCTCAAGCAAAAGACAGAACACGTGCAGCCGGAAGTTCACGGCTGATCAGACCTGTAGTTTTAGCTGCCCGGAGGTTACTCAACAAACGACCTTTAAGAGAGATATCATTCCGTTTATTCATGCTGTGCATTGCTGGCAATAAAGAAACAAGAACCAAGGACCGCCCATGCTGAATAAACGCTACCTGCCATCGATCACTGCGCTGCAGTGTTTCGAGGCCGTCACCCGGCACTTGAGCTTCACCCGGGCCGCCGAAGAGCTGAACCTGACCCAAAGTGCCGTGAGCAAACAGGTCGCGCAACTCGAAGAGCTGTTGCAGCACCTGCTGTTTCGCCGGGTGCGCCGACGCCTGCAGATGACGCCGGCCGGCGATCTATATCTGGTTGAGGTGCGAAAAATCCTCACGCAAGTCGAGATGTCGACCCATTACCTTCGTTCCTACGGCGGTGAAACCGAAGTCTTGCGCGTCTCGACACCTCCTACATTCGGCGCGCGCTGGCTGGTGCCGCGCCTCAAAGGCTGGCGCCTGCGGCATCCTTCGATTCATCTGGACCTGTGCAGCGAGCAGGAAGCCGACGATCTGCTGCAAGGTCGCAGCGACCTGGCGTTCTACTTCGGCCAGGGCTCGCGGCCCGGCACCGAATGCCTGAAGCTGTTCGGCGAAGAGTTGGTGCCGGTTTGCGCCCCCGGCAGCTTGCCGGACACGCCGTTTACCGATCCGACGCAACTGACCGACCTGGTCCTGCTGCAAAACGCTTCCCGCCCCCAGGCCTGGCATGACTGGTTCGACCACCAGGGCTACCACACCGAGCACAGCTACCACGGCCCGCGTTTCGAAACCTTTTACATGTGCATCCGCGCCGCCCAGGTCGGTTGCGGCGTGGCGCTGTTGCCACGGTTTCTGGTGGAAGAGGAACTGGCCGACGGCAAGCTGGTCATTCCCTGGCAGCATGCAATGCCCAGCAGCGACGCCTACTACCTGGCCTACCCGGAGCATTCGGCGGAAGTGCCGAAAGTGCGGGACTTTGTGAAGTGGATGCTGGAGCAGATTGATAGCCCGGATGCGACCTGAAGGACGCCTTGGTTCTGTAGGAGCTGGCTTGCCAGCGAAGAGGCCGGCACATTCAAAATCCACATTGACTGGTGTTACGCCATCGCTGGCAAGCCAGCGCCTACAGGGGTCTGCTTTAATCGAAAAAATGCTGGCAATCCCTGCTACTGATATGCGCCACTAACGCCACTGATCAATACCGCGTCAACGCTGGAGATTCCCGTTATGAGCGAGAGTGTGTTTGCCGATCGTATCGTGCAGAACCTGCTCGACACCGACTTCTACAAACTGACGATGATGCAGGCGGTGCTGCACAACTACCCGAACGTCGAAGTCGAATGGGAGTTTCGTTGCCGTAACAGTGAGGACTTGCGCCCGTACCTGGCGGAGATCCGCTTCCAGATCGAGCGCCTGGCCGAACTGAGCCTGAGCGCCGACCAGTTGAGCTTTCTGGAGCGCATCAGCTTCCTGAAGCCGGACTTCCTGCGTTTTCTCGGTTTGTTTCGCTTCAATCTGCGCTACATCCACACCGGCGTCGAAAACGGTGAGCTGTTTATCCGCCTGCGGGGCCCCTGGCTGCATGTGATCCTGTTCGAAGTGCCGCTGCTGGCGCTGGTCAGCGAGGTGCGCAACCGCTACCGCTACCCCGAAGTCGTGCTGGAGCAGGTCCGCGAGCAGCTCTACCGCAAGTTCGACTGGCTGAGCGTCAACGCCAGCAGCGATGAATTGTCTGAATTGCAGGTGGCCGATTTCGGCACCCGTCGCCGTTTTTCCTACCGCGTGCAGGAAGAAGTGGTGAACGTGCTCAAGCACGATTTCCCCGGACGCTTCGTCGGCACCAGCAACGTGCACCTGTCCCGGGAACTGGACATGAAACCCCTGGGCACCATGGCCCATGAATGGATCATGGCCCACCAGCAACTCGGCCCGCGGCTGATCGACAGCCAGATCGCCGCACTCGATTGCTGGGTTCGCGAATACCGTGGCCTGCTGGGGATTGCCCTGACGGACTGCATCACCATGGATGCCTTCCTCGGCGATTTCGATCTGTTCTTCGCCAAGCTTTTCGACGGCTTGCGCCACGATTCAGGCGATCCGGTGCTGTGGGCGGAAAAAGCCATCGCCCACTATCACAAGCTCGGCATCGACCCGATGAGCAAGACGCTGACCTTCTCCGACAGCCTGAACCTGCCCAAGGCCCTGGAGATATTCCGGGCGCTGCGCGGTCGGATCAATGTCAGCTTCGGCATCGGCACCAACCTGACCTGTGATATTGCGGGTGTCGAACCGATGAGCATCGTGCTTAAAATGACCGCCTGTAACGGCCAGCCGGTGGCGAAGATCTCCGACGAGCCAGGCAAGACGCACTGCAAAGACCCGAATTTCGTCGCTTACTTGCGACACGTTTTCCAGGTTCCTGCCGCCCTTTCAAGTACATCAAGCAAGGAGTGAATTCATGCAAGCCGTACAGCGTGAGATTGCTGAACAGCTCAAGGTCCAGCCGCCATTCGCCGACGAAGCCGCCCTTGAGGCCGAAATCGCCCGACGGGTGACTTTCATTCAGGACTGCCTGGTCAACTCCGGGCTCAAGACCCTGGTATTGGGCATCAGTGGCGGTGTCGACTCCCTGACCGCCGGCCTGCTGGCCCAACGCGCCGTCCGTGAACTGCGTCAGCGCAGCGGTGATGCCGCCTACAAATTCATCGCCGTGCGCCTGCCCTACGAAACCCAGTTCGATGAGCACGACGCCCAGGCGTCGGTGGACTTCATCAAACCGGACGAGCGCCACACCGTGAACATCGGCCCGGCGGTCAAGGCCCTGGCCAATGAAGTGGCGGCCTTCGAAGGCAAACATGCGGTGTCGGTGGACTTCGTGCTCGGCAACACCAAGGCGCGCATGCGCATGGTCGCCCAGTACACCATCGCCGGCGCGGCCCACGGCCTGGTGATCGGCACCGATCACGCGGCGGAAGCAGTGATGGGCTTCTTCACCAAATTCGGTGACGGCGCCTGCGACCTGGCGCCACTGAGTGGCCTGGTGAAAAACCAGGTCCGTGCCATCGCCCGCAGCTTCGGCGCGCCGGAGTCGCTGGTGGAGAAAGTCCCGACCGCCGACCTCGAAGACCTGTCGCCTGGCAAACCGGACGAAGCCTCCCACGGCGTGACCTACGCCGAGATCGACGCCTTCCTGCATGGCAACCCGGTGCGCGAGGAAGCGTTCAAGATTATTTGCGACACGTACAACAAGACCCATCACAAGCGGGTGATGCCGTTTGCGCCTTGAGGCGTGAGTGAATGAAAAAGCCCGCTGAGGAGCGAACCTCAGCGGGTTTTTCTTTGGCCGTTAGATTCATTGATGCAGATGACCCCTTCGCGAGCGGGCTCCCACATTTGATCGCGGTCTAATTGTGGGAGCGAGCCTGCTCGCGAAGAACGATGACGCGGTGAACCTGCTTACTTCAGGGTCACGGTGCCTTTCATCATCGAGATGTGGCCCGGGAACGAACAGAAGAAGCCGTATTTTTCAGCCGCATCCAGCTTGGACACATCGAAGGTCACCGAGTCGGTTTCCTTGGCGCCGATGATCTTGGTGTGGGCGATCACACGGGCGTCGCCTTCCTTCAGGTAGTTCTTGTCGATGCCGGCGCTCAGGCCGTCGGTGGCGATCGGCTGCATGTCGGCTTCTTTGCTCAGCACAAAGTTATGGCCCATGACGTTTTTCGGCAGGCTGCCGGAGTGGGTCAGCTCGACGGTGAAGGTCTTGCAGCTCTTGTCGATCTCAATGGCCTTGGTGCTGAAGGCCATTTGATCGGTGGAGTCAATGGTGGTCTTGCACTCGGCAGCCATCAGTTGGCTGCTGGCCAGTGTCAACAGGGATACCGCAGCGAGTTTGGCAAACATGGTGAATCTCCAAGGCAGGGTTAACGAAATCGCGAATGAACAGAAGACTGCCTGAAAACTTCGCAAGTTCATATGACTTGAATCAAAAATTGTATACAACTTTCGGGCTATGAACCCGATGCAAACTATCTACCGGCCAAGGGTCTGGTCCGGGCCTATCATCAGGCCGTCCCCCCTTCAAATGGAACATCTGTCATGTCGATCAACAGTCTGTTGTGCAGTTTGCTGGCCGCCTACGCTTGCGGCGCCAGCGGTACTTACGAAACCCAGGAACACCAAGTCTAGCCCTTGGAGTACGGTGCGCCTGCCTTTACTCTGTGGCCCTGATCGACCAAGGAGCAAGGCATGTCTTTAGCATCTGTTTGTGTATTTTGTGGCGCCAGCACCGGCACCAACCCGGCTTACCGCGAAGCCGCCGTGACCCTTGGCCGGGCTCTGGCCGAGCGCAAGCTGACCCTCGTTTATGGCGGCGGCGCCGTGGGCCTGATGGGAATCGTCGCCGACGCAGCCCTGGCGGCCGGCGGTGAAGTGATCGGCATCATCCCGCAAAGCCTCAAGGACAAGGAAATCGGCCACAGCGGCCTGACTCGCCTGGAAGTCGTCGATGGCATGCACGCGCGCAAGGCCCGAATGGCTGAGCTTAGCGATGCCTTTATCGCGCTGCCCGGCGGCCTTGGCACCCTGGAAGAACTGTTCGAAGTCTGGACCTGGGGCCAGCTCGGCTACCACGGCAAACCGCTGGGTTTGCTGGAAGTGAACGGTTTCTACAGCAAATTGACGTCTTTTCTCGATCACATCGTCGGCGAAGGCTTCGTTCGCGGGCAGCACCGTGACATGCTGCAAGTGAGCGAATCACCGCAAACCCTGCTCGATGCACTGGATGCCTGGCAACCGTCCGTAGCGCCAAAATGGGCCGAGCAAAAACCCAGCTAACGGCTCGGCACCGATACAGGGCAGAATATGCGCCGCTCAACCTCACCTTCGACCCAAGAGGATCGCCCATGGCTAAACCTAATTATTCCTTCGCCAAACGTCAGAGAGACTTGGCCAAGGAGCAGAAGAAAGAGGAAAAGCTTCAGCGCAAGAAAGCTACAGCTGAAGAATCGGCACTGAACCCTGAGGGTGAAGTGGCGGCAGAAGATGATGTTGATGCACCGAAAGACCCGGCGCCCGACGCCTGAGAACCTCCGGGCCGGTTGATCTGATCAGTCCCACCGGATCTGTGTCCCGTGTAGGAGCGAGCTTGCTCGCGAAGGTATCGAAGACAGCGCGTTTTTCCAGACAGAACGCGTCATCGTTGACGTCCATCGCGAGCAAGCTCGCTCCTACAGTTGATTTTAGTTAATCCAGTGGCATCACCGTTACCCGAACTTCCGGGTCATGATTACCCCCTCCCAGAATCACCCCCCGCAACGGCGACACATCCGAAAAGTCCCGGCCCCAGGCCAGGGTGATGTGCTCCAGCGCCGGTTGCACATTGTTGGTCGGATCGAAATCCACCCACCCCAGCACCGGGCAAAATACCGAGACCCAGGCGTGGGACGCATCAGCGCCGATCAGCCGTGGCTGCCCCGGTGGTGGCTGGGTCAACAAGTAACCGCTGATATACCGCGCCGCCAACCCTCTGGAACGCACGCAAGCGAGCATCAGGTGAGCAAAGTCCTGGCAGACCCCGCGTCGGCGCTCCAGCACCTCCACCAGCGGCGTCGCCACCTGGGTCGCTTCGGCATCGAAGGTGAACTCGCTGAAGATTTTCTCCATCAGCGCCTGCACGCCGAGCAACAACGGTCGGCCGGGCGGAAAACAGCTTTGCGAAAACTCGACGAAGTTTCTCTTCAAATGCACATACGGCGATTCAAAGCGGTATCGGCAGGCTTCTAGCAGCTCGGGCGTCAGCGGTTGGCTGCTGTAGGTCAGCGCGCTACGGGTCTCTTCCCACGCTGGCGACAGACTGAAGTCCAATGAAGGTCGGGGCAGCACTTCAATGGTCAGGCTGGCGTTGACCAACAATTCATCGTGGGGACGCTCGAACGCCAGCCGGGTCAGCGGATTGCCGAACACATCCAGTTCATCGCGACGCGAGTTCGGCTGCGGGCTGATCAGCAATTGCTGGTCGGTACAGCGCTGCCAGGCACAAGGCCGTGGCCACAAATGCGCCAGTTGCTGGGCCAGGGACACCGGGCTGTCGTAGTGATAATGGGTGTCGTGAAAAATCTGGTAGTGGGCGCTCATCAGACGGACACCGTGCGCTGGCTGACATCATCGACATGGGCGAAATGCCGCAGCGCCAGGCGATCGGAAACTTGGCCGCTGGCGTCGGCGATCTCTTGCAGCAGCGCGGCCAGCCCCTCGATGGCGGCGCGCACACTGGCGTCACCGAACAGCGGGTTTTCCAGGCAACCCAGATCGAATCGCGCCAGGCGCTCCACCAATTGCGGCAGCGCTGCTTCGCGCGGCACGCCAAAGTCATCGTTGAGGCGTTTGAGGGTGCGGGTCACCAGTTTCAACTGAAACAACACGGCGTGAGGGTTCTGCTCGTCGAGCAACAGCAGGTCGAGTACCGGGATCAACTGCGCCACCGCCAGGTAGCGGGAACGATAGGTAATACTGCTGTTACCCAGTTCCAGCAACCATTCCAGCCCGGCCTGATCGAAAGCCCCGGCGCCCCGCAAGAACGCCGCCAGGCTGCCACTGAGAAATTGCAGACGCTCGATCCGCCGGCCAATCATCAGGAAACGCCAGCCTTCGTCCCGGGTCATGTCGTCCAGGGCAAAGCCGGACAACGCCGCCAGGGACATCACCAGACGGTTGAGAAAATCCAGCAACTCGCCGAAATCCGGTTCTTCGGTTTCCAGCTCCATGGCTTCGCGCTGCAACTCCACCAGCGCCTGCCAGTTTTCCCGCGAGAGCTTGCCGCGCACCTGTGAAGCAGCCCACTGCAAGCGTTGCAGGTTGGAGCGCAGGCTGAACGGCCAGTCATCGCCGAGCAACGCCGCCAACAGGCGCTCCGGCAACTCGCCCTCATCGGGCAGCAGCATTAGCCGTTCGCCAAGATCGACCGCGGCCTGCAGGGCTTGCGGGTCGTCGCCGTCGACATAGCGCGCCAGCATGATGCGCAGCAAACGGGCACTGTCATCGCAACGTTCGCAGTAACGGCCAAACCAGAACAGGTTTTCCACCACCCGCGACGGCAGGTAAGGATCGCGCCGCACCAGATCATGCACACCGATGTTGCGCTGGGCCTTCCATTGTTCGCCGCTGGGCGCACGATCGCCCAGCACCCAGGTGTCCTTGCTGGCGCCGCCGCGCTGCATCGACACTACTTCGGCATCGGCTTGCGCGGCGACCCGGGTCAAGCCACCGGGCAGTACCCGATAACCCTCGCGACTGGCCACCGCATACACACGCATACCGATAGCTCGGGGCTGCAGTTGACCGTCTTCGGCTTGCCAGATCGGCGCCTGGGACAATTGCGCGAGTTCTTGCGCCACATAAGCGTATGGCCGTGCCTGCATGCGCTCGGCGAGCTCCTGGCGCTGCTTATCACTCAAATCACGGCCAAATACCGGCGCAAAGCTCTGGGACGGAAACGCCGGTTTGATCAACAGCTCCGGCAGTTTTTCCAGGGCCTGGGCCAAGACCGGCGTTTCACCGCACCACCAGGTGGCGATGGATGGCAGGATCAGTTCTTCGCCGAACAGGAATTGATTGATCTTCGGCAGGAAACCCAACAACCCCGGCGACTCCAACACACCGCTGCCCAGCGCATTGGCCACCAGCACCCGCCCCTGGCGCACGGCTTCCAGAAGGCCCGGCACGCCGAGGGCTGAGTCGGTACGCAGCTCCAGCGGGTCGCAGAAATCGTCATCGAGCCGACGCATGATCGCGTGCACACGACGCAGACCACTCAGGGTCTTGAGGTAGACCGTGGCGTCGCGCACCGTCAGGTCGCCACCCTCCACCAGCGGATACCCGAGCTGGCGAGCCAGATACAGATGTTCGAAATAGCTTTCGTTGAAACGCCCCGGCGTCAGCAGCACCACCAACGGTGCGCCCCCATCGCTCGGGGCCTGACGAGCCAGGGTTTCCTGCAAGGTGCGGAAAAACCCGGCCAGGTGCTGCACTTTCAGATCGCGGTACAACTCAGGAAAGGCCCGGGACACGATGGTGCGGTTTTCCAGCGCATACCCGGCCCCCGAAGGCGCCTGGGTACGATCCGCCGTCACCCACCAGCGGCCATCGGGTGTGCGCGCCAGATCCACGGCATACAGGTGCAGAAAGGCTCCGTCAGGCGGGCTGATGCCCTGACAGGGCCAAAGGAAGTTGTTGTGACCGAACACCAGCTCCGCCGGCAGCAGACCTTCGGCAATCAGGCGTTGTGGGCCGTAAAGATCAGCCAGCACCGCATTGAGCAAGCGCGCCCGTTGCGCGATGCCGGCCGACAACTGCTGCCACTCATCAGCCGCGATGACATGGGGCAGCAGGTCAAGCTCCCACGGCCGGTCCGCGCCCTTGGGGTCGGCATAAACGTTGTAGGTAACGCCGTTTTCCTGGATTTGCCGGGTCAACAGCGCCTGACGCTGCACCAGTTGTGCCGGTGTGCTGCGTTGCAACTGCTCGAACAGCCGGCGCCAGTGCGGGCGCACGGCGCCACTGTCATCGAGCAGTTCGTGATAGGTGCCCGCCGTCAGCGGGTAGCGGTCTAGCAGGTCAGGCATGGAAAGCTCGGCAGACAGCAATGAACGGTCAGACTAGCGCAGGCTCGTGACGCCCGGATAGACGAAAAATACGGGCGTCGCGTACGGTTTAGAAACGTCGCAAATCGAGTGTCATCGGCAACTCATCGTTAATTTCCACAATCGGGACAGGAAGTTTCCCCGGCGTATGTCCGATGCGGAAAAAACGCGCCATCCGCCGGCTCTCAGCCTCGTTGGCATTGACCGGCAAACTGTCGTAATTGCGCCCGCCCGGATGGGCGACGTGGTACTGGCAACCACCCAGCGAACGCTGCATCCAGGTGTCGAGCAGGTCGAACACCAGCGGCGCATGGACCGGAATGGTCGGTTGCAGGCAGTTGGCCGGTTGCCACGCACGAAAACGCACGCCAGCGACGAATTCGCCTACACGTCCGGTCGGCTGCAATGGCACCGGTACGCCGTTGCAAGTCAGCAGATAACGCTGGGGCGGCAAGCCGTTGAGCTTGACCTGCAAACGCTCCAGCGACGAATCCACGTAACGCACCGTGCCACCCATGGCACCCTCTTCACCCAGCACGTGCCAGGGTTCGAGCGCCTGGCGCAGCTCCAGCGCAATACCACTGACGGCGTAATCGCCAACCTTGGGAAAACGAAACTCCAGATGCGCGGCGAACCATTCGGCCCGCACCGGATAACCGGCGGCGTTGAGGTCGACGATGACATCGGCAAAGTCTTGCTCGATAAAGTGCGGCAGCAGGAAGCGATCGTGCAGCTCCGTGCCCCAGCGCGCCAGTTTCGGCGGGGCATAGGGCTCGCGCCAGAACCGCGCAACCAGCGCCCGCAGCAACAATTGTTGCGCCAGGCTCATGCGCGCATGGGGAGGCATCTCGAACGCCCGCAGCTCCAGCAATCCGAGGCGCCCGGTGGCGCCGTCAGGGGAGTAGAGTTTGTCGATACAGAACTCGGCGCGATGGGTATTGCCGGTCACATCGATCAGCAGGTTGCGCAGCAGACGATCCACTAACCATGGCGGACATTCCTCCCCCGCTTCAGGCATCTGCGCGAAGGCAATTTCCAGTTCATACAAGGCATCGTTGCGCGCCTCGTCGACCCGCGGCGCCTGGGATGTCGGGCCGATGAACAATCCGGAAAACAGGTAGGACAACGACGGATGGTTGTGCCAGTAGCTGATCAGGCTGCGCAGCAGGTCCGGACGACGCAGAAACGGCGAGTCCCCCGGTGTCGCGCCGCCCAGCACGAAATGATTACCACCGCCCGTACCGGTATGCCGGCCGTCGATCATGAATTTCTCGGTGGTCAGCCGGGTCTGGCGAGCTTCCTCGTAGAGGAATTCGGTGCGCTCGACCAATTCATCCCAGGTCGCGGAAGGCTGCACGTTGACCTCGATCACCCCGGGATCGGGGGTGATGCGGAAATTGCTCAAGCGTGGATCACTCGGCGGTTCGTAGCCCTCCAGCAACACCGGGCACAGCAGTTCTTCGGCGGTGGCTTCGATGGCAGCGACCAGTTCGAGGTAATCCTCGACCCGCTCCAGCGGCGGCATGAACAGGTACAGCCGGCCTTCCCGCGCTTCAGCGCAGAAGGCGGTGCGGGTCAGCCAGTCGGCGGATTCGCCGAGCTTCGGGGCGCGGTCTTGCACCTGGGCAGCCTCGGTTTGGCTTTGCAGCTGCGCAGTGTCGGGCAGCGGCAGGAAGTCTTGATTCGGGTCTTGCGGATGAATGAACGGATACTCCGCCGCTTTCACCCACGGTTGCGAGCCCAGCGGCAAGCGATAGCCCAGCGGCGAATCTCCCGGCACCAATCGGCAATGCTCGTCACGCAGGTACCAGCGGCCGCTCTGCCATTGATCGCCCTTGGCAGTGCGCGCCAGTGGCAGGACCTGGCCAATCACCTTATCCAAGCCTTGGCTAAACACTTTGCGCAGACGCACACGCTCCAGCGGTTCTTCCAGACGCGAGTCTTCGGCGCTGACGTTCTGCGGCAACATCCCTTCGCGCCAGAGGTAATAGAAATTGTCTTCGTAGGCCGCAAACACAAAGCGTGTCGGAATCTTCAAACGCTCGGCGACACTCGCGAGAAAACGCCCGGCCAGTGCGCCATCCGCGCCGTAATCTTCCTGCTCGTCGGCGATCAACGCGCTGTTGTGCCAGACCGGCACGCCGTCACGGCGCCAGTAGCAATTGAGCGACCAGCGCGGCAGTTGCTCGCCGGGATACCACTTGCCCTGCCCGAAATGCACCAGCCCCTGGGGCGCATAGTGTTTACGCATGCGCTGGAACAGTTCGGCGGACAAGCGTCGTTTATCCGGCCCCAGCGCAGCGGTATTCCACTCGGCGCCGTCCGGATCATCGATGGACACGAAGGTCGGCTCACCGCCCATGGTCAGGCGCACATCGCCTTCGAGCAGGTCGGCATCGATCTGACGGCCCAGGGCCTGGATCGCCAGCCACTGGTCGTCGGTGTAGGGCTTGGTGACCCGCGGAGCTTCCCAAATCCGCTCCACGGACATTTCGTGGCTGAATTCGCACTCGCAGGGTTCCACCAGGCCACTGATCGGCGCCGCGGAAGATGGATCGGGACTACAGGCCAACGGAATATGTCCTTCACCGGCAAACAGCCCGGAAGTCGCATCCAGTCCGATCCAGCCGGCCCCAGGCAAGTACACCTCGCACCAGGCGTGCAGGTCGGTGAAATCCACGTCGGTACCGGATGGACCGTCGAGACTTTTGACGTCGGCGGTCAGCTGGATCAAGTAGCCCGACACGAAACGTGCCGCCAGCCCCAGGTTGCGCAGCAGTTGCACCAGCAACCACGCGGAATCGCGGCACGAACCGGAGGCCTGATCGAGGGTGTGTTCAGGCGTTTGTACCCCGGGCTCCATGCGGATCAGGTAGTCGATGTCTTCGCTCAGACGCTGGTTGAGCGCGACGAGAAAGTCCACGGCCGGCAACGGTGTGCGGTCGATGCCGTCCAGATAGGCCTTGAACTTCGGCGTCAGCGGCAACGTTTCCAGGTACGGCGCCAACTCCTTGCGCTCATCGGCGGCATAGGCGAAGGGGATTTTTTCCGCGTAGGGCTCTAGGAAGAAATCGAATGGATTGAAGATCGCCATCTCTGCCAGCAGATCGACCTCGATCCGCAGCTCTTCGGTTTTCTCCGGGAACACCAGCCGCGCCAGGTAGTTTCCCTGAGGGTCCTGCTGCCAGTTGATGAAGTGCTGCTCAGGGGAGACTTTCAGCGCATAGGATAGAATCCGCGTGCGGCTGTGGGCGGCGGGACGCAGGCGAACGATCTGCGGGCCGAGTTCGACAGCGCGGTCATAGCGGTAATGCGTGACGTGGTGCAATGCGACATGAATCGACACGGCGTGCCTCCTGCGAGCCTTGAGCGTATGAGAAAGCGCGCAAGACTTATGCCATCCAGCGGTGCTGGCGCTTTCTCCCGTTACAGGAGGCAGTACAGCACCAAAATCGGGCGATGCAGGGAAATGGTTTGGCGCTGGCGCACATAAATGTAGCGATCAACCAAAAATTGGTTGCCAGTTCCGGCCTCATCGCGAGTTCAGGCTCGCTCCTACAGGGGGAATGCATTTCATTGTAGGAGCGAGCCTGCTCGCGAACGGGCCTGTTGCCCCGATACACTTCTTGAATCCAGAAATGCAAAACGCCAACCCGAAGGTTGGCGTTCTGTTCAGCTCTAGCGCGGCTTAGCGCGGCACGACCGGCTTACGGGTCGGCTTTGGCCCTTTGCCTTTGGCCGCGTCCTTGCGCTCCTTGGCTGCCTGCTGGTTGCGGGCAAATGCCGCAGCCTTGGCCTGTTCGCGCTTGTCCCACGGGTTACCGCCATCGCTCGCGCGTGGTGGCAGGCCGGTGTGCTGGGTCAAGATCTTGGTGGTTTTTTCCCCTGCGACCTTGTGGCTGCCGGCCGGCGTCGAGTTCTTGCGACGGGCGCTCTGGTAGCTGTCGGTCGACGGCTGATGCAAAGGAATCAACTGGTTCTTGCCTGGCCCGATCAGGTCGGCGCGACCCATGCGGGTCAGGGCCTCACGCAGCATCGGCCAACCTTTCGGGTCGTGATAACGCAAGAACGCCTTGTGCAGACGACGCTGCTCTTCGCTCTTGACGATGGTCACCGCGTCACTCTTGTAGGTGACCTTGCGCAGCGGGTTCTTGCCCGAGTGGTACATCGCGGTGGCGGTGGCCATCGGCGACGGGTAGAACGCCTGCACCTGGTCGGCACGGAAGCCGTTGCCCTTGAGCCACAGGGCCAGGTTCATCATGTCTTCATCGGTGGTACCCGGGTGGGCAGCGATGAAGTACGGAATCAGGTACTGCTCCTTGCCCGCTTCCTTGGAGTACTTCTCGAACATGCGCTTGAACTTGTCATAGCTGCCGATGCCCGGTTTCATCATCTGGTTGAGCGGACCTTCCTCGGTGTGTTCCGGGGCGATCTTCAGGTAACCACCGACGTGGTGGGTTACCAGTTCCTTGACGTACTCCGGCGACTCGACCGCGAGGTCGTAGCGCAGGCCGGAAGCGATCAGGATCTTCTTCACACCCGGCAATTCACGGGCACTGCGATACAACTGGATCAGCGCCGAGTGGTCGGTGTTCAGGTTCGGACAGATGCCAGGGAATACGCACGATGGCTTGCGGCACGCGGATTCGATTTCCGGGCTTTTGCAGGCGATGCGGTACATGTTCGCGGTCGGGCCGCCGAGGTCGGAGATCACGCCGGTAAAACCGGGAACCTTGTCGCGAATTTCTTCGATTTCGCGAATGATCGACTCGTGGGAACGGTTCTGGATGATCCGGCCTTCGTGCTCGGTGATCGAGCAGAAAGTACAGCCGCCGAAGCAGCCACGCATGATGTTCACCGAGAAACGGATCATGTCGTAGGCCGGGATTTTTTCCTTGCCATACGCCGGGTGCGGAATGCGCGCATAAGGCATGCCGAACACGTAGTCCATTTCTTCAGTAGTCATCGGAATCGGTGGCGGGTTGAACCAGACATCGACTTCGCCATGCTTCTGTACCAGCGCACGGGCGTTGCCCGGGTTGGTTTCCAGGTGCAGCACGCGGTTGGCGTGGGCGTAGAGCACCGCATCGTTGCGGACCTTCTCCACCGACGGCAAACGGATCACGGTCTTGTCGCGGGTCATGCGCGGGCTGGCCAGGATCTGTACGACCTTGGCTTCCTGCGGATCCTCGACCGGACCTTTTTCCTGCTCGATGGCGCAGGCCTGGGTGTCCTGGGTGTTGACGTACGGGTTGATGATCTTGTCGATCTTGCCCGGACGGTCGATGCGCGTGGAATCGACTTCGTACCAGCCTTGCGGCGTGTCACGACGGATGAACGCGGTGCCGCGCACGTCGGTGATGTCTTCGATCTTGTGACCGTAGGACAGGCGCTGGGCGACTTCGACAATCGCACGCTCGGCGTTGCCGTAGAGCAGGATGTCGGCGCAGGCGTCGATCAGGATCGAGTTGCGCACCCGATCCTGCCAGTAATCGTAGTGGGCGATGCGGCGCAGGGACGCTTCGATGCCGCCGAGCACGATCGGTACGTGCTTGTAGGCTTCCTTGCAGCGCTGGCTGTAGACCAGGCTGGCGCGGTCCGGACGCTTGCCGGCCAGTCCACCCGGCGTGTAGGCATCGTCGGAACGGATTTTCTTGTCGGCGGTGTAGCGGTTGATCATCGAGTCCATGTTGCCGGCCGCGACACCGAAGAACAGGTTCGGCTCGCCGAGCTTCATGAAGTCGTCTTTGGACTGCCAGTTCGGCTGGGCAATGATCCCGACGCGGAAGCCCTGGGACTCCAGCAGCCGGCCGATGATCGCCATGCCGAACGACGGGTGATCGACGTAGGCATCGCCGGTGACGATGATGATGTCGCAGGAATCCCAGCCGAGCTGATCCATCTCCTCCCTGCTCATGGGCAGGAACGGCGCTGGCCCGAAACATTCGGCCCAGTACTTGGGATAGTCAAATAACGGCTTGGCTGCTTGCATGTCGATAACCGGTGTTGGCTTTCATTGAATTTCGCGGGCGCGGAATATAGCACAAATTTTGACCAATTCCGACGGCTGTGGTCGGAAATTGGTGGGAGCTGTTTTAGCACAGCTCCCTTGAGCAACACACAACCCCTGTGGCGAGGGGGCTTGCCCCCGTTCGGCTGCGAAGCAGTCGTAAATCAGCCGACTCGTTTCATCTGGAGAATGGCGACCGCAGGTTTTGGGGTCGCTTCGCAACCCAACGGGGGCAAGCCCCCTCACCACAGAGGCCCTGTATCAACAGTTACTCGTCGTCGTCGAAGTTATAGCTACCCGGCGCCAGATTCTCGAATCGGGTGTACTTGCCGATGAACGCCAGGCGGATAAAGCCGATCGGGCCGTTCCGCTGCTTGCCGATGATGATCTCGGCAATGCCCTTGTGCTCGGTTTCCGGGTGATACACCTCGTCGCGATACACGAACATGATCACGTCGGCGTCCTGCTCGATCGCTCCGGACTCCCGGAGGTCGGAGTTGATCGGACGTTTGTTCGGTCGCTGCTCGAGGGAACGGTTGAGCTGGGACAACGCCACCACCGGGCAGTTGAATTCCTTGGCCAGGGCTTTCAAGGAACGCGAGATTTCAGAAATCTCGTTGGTTCGGTTGTCGCCGCCGGAGCCTGGAATCTGCATCAACTGAAGGTAGTCGATCATGATCAGGCCGATGTCACCATGCTCACGCGCCAGACGCCGGGTACGCGCACGCATTTCCGACGGGCTGATACCGGCGGTGTCGTCGATGAACAGCTTGCGGTCATTGAGCAGGTTGACCGCCGAGGTCAGACGCGGCCAGTCGTCATCTTCCAACTGACCGGAACGTACCTTGGTCTGGTCGATCCGACCGAGAGACGACAGCATACGCATGACCAGCGATTCGCCTGGCATCTCGAGGGAATACACCAGAACCGCCTTGTCGCTGCGCAGTACGGCGTTTTCCACCAGGTTCATCGCGAACGTGGTTTTACCCATCGACGGACGACCGGCGACGATGATCAAGTCAGCCGGTTGCAGACCGCTGGTCTTCTCATCAAGGTCGGTGTAGCCAGTGGACAGTCCGGTAATGGCGTTGTCTGTGTTGAACAGCGTATCGATGCGATCGATGGCCTTGGTCAGCAAATCGTTCACACCCACCGGGCCACCGGTTTTCGGCCGGGCCTCGGCAATCGCGAAGATCTGGCGCTCGGCTTCGTCGAGGATTTCCTCGGCGGTGCGACCTTCCGGGTTGAAGGCGCTGTCGGCGATCTCGGTGCTGATGCCGATCAGTTGGCGCAACGTCGCACGCTGACGGACGATCTGCGCATAAGCCTTGATGTTGGCGACGGATGGCGTGTTTTTCGCCAATTCGCCGAGGTAACCGAGGCCACCCACCTGCGACGTCTGACCTTCCTTGTCCAGTTGTTCGGCAAGGGTCACGACGTCAATCGGAGAGTTCTGATCGGCCAGTTTGGCGATCGCACGGAAAATCAGACGGTGGTCATGTCGATAGAAATCGCCGTCGGAGACTTGATCGAGCACACGCTCCCAGGCGTTGTTGTCCAGCATCAGACCACCGAGTACAGCCTGTTCGGCCTCGATGGAATGCGGCGGCACTTTCAGCGCGGCGGTTTGCAGATCGTATTGCTCGGGAGCGGAAATTTCGTTCATGGCCACTTGAAATCAGAATTTAAAAACTGGGATGCCAGAAAGACAAAGGGCACGACCTGTAAACAGGATCGTGCCCGATGTTACCGGCAAGCACCCGAGGGTGCCAGCCGACAAGTGCTGCTTAAGCTGCTACCACGACAACGCGTACGGTGGCTTCAACTTCGGCGTGCAGGTGCACGGCTACGTCGAATTCGCCTACGTTGCGGATGGTGCCGTTCGGCAGACGAACTTCGCTCTTCTGCACTTCAACGCCGGAGGCGGTCAGTGCGTCAGCGATGTCGTGAGTACCGATCGAACCGAACAGCTTGCCTTCGTCGCCAGCGGTGGCAGTGATGGTCACTTCCAGCTCGGCCAGTTGGGCAGCGCGGCTTTCAGCCGATGCTTTGCGATCTGCTGCAGCTTTTTCCAGCTCAGCGCGACGCTCTTCGAACGCAGCCAGGTTGGCTGGGGTCGCAGCGGTAGCTTTGCCGTAAGGCAGCAGGTAGTTACGACCGTAACCAGCCTTAACGTTCACTTTGTCACCCAGGTTGCCCAGGTTGGTGACTTTTTCCAGAAGGATCAGTTGCATGTGAAAATCCTCTTAACTTTTAACCTTCACCGTTCGCGCTATCGGCATCTTTCGGTGCCGAACGACCGCGAAAATCAATCAGGCTGTCGACGATGGCCAGGACCACCAGCAACGGATAGATCAGCTGCATGAACAGCAACAGCGTCACGTACAACCCCACCAGCCAGAACCTGGCCAGTCGCTTCTGCGCCACCAGCCCGTGAATCAGGGCCAGCCCGGCGAACACCAGCGGTACGCTGCACAACGGCGTCAACATGGCCATCTGCGAACCGATGTTCGGCCCCAGAAGCATGCACGCCAGCAGCAACATCGCCGGCAACAGCGGGAAGCGGATGGCGCGAAACTCGCGACCAAAACCGCCCGGGTTGTACAACAACGCCTGCCAGTAGCGCCCGACAAGCAGGCTCAGCAAGCTGACGATTTGCAACAACGCCGCAATCAGGCCGGTCAGGACCGGTGCAATCAGGGACGCGAAACGCGCTTGTTCGTCTACCGACAACTTCTGGTAGACATCACCGAGTAGCGACGGCATGACTTTGATCAAAGCCTGCGCCAGCATCTCGATCTGGGGAGCAAAAGCTATCCCCAACACCACTGAAAACACCACTCCCATCGCTATGCTGACCAGCAGCACGCGGTTCCAGGACTCGCTTGCGCGCAAAACCAACGCAAGGCTCGCAGACCCCAGCAGCACCAGAAGTGCCCGTGGGTCGTCGGAGTACAGCCACCAGGCCAATGCCGGCAGCAGTCCCAGAGCAAGAACGCCCAGGGCGTCCCTCAATCCGCGCCGCAGGAGCACAAGGCATCCGGCGGCAGCACCCAACCAATACAACAACGGCATCGCCGCGCATCCAGCCACTACCAGAGTGGCCTGCATACGGCCGCGCATGATGAACTCAGCTATGGCCCGCATGCATTCAATCCTTTGCTACGTGTCGACTGCCCGGTCTCAGCGGCCGTGGCTGTCGGTGTAGGCCAGCAGGGCCAGGAAGCGGGCGCGCTTGATAGCGGTGGCCAGCTGACGCTGATAACGAGCTTTGGTACCGGTGATGCGGCTTGGAACAATTTTGCCGGTCTCGGATACGTAGGCTTTCAGAGTGTTGAGATCTTTGTAATCGATCTCTTTCACGTCTTCAGCGGTGAAGCGGCAGAATTTACGACGACGGAAGAAACGTGCCATTTGATAGGCTCCTTAAAAGGTCCGTGGATTACTCGTCAGCGTTATCGCTGTTGTCGCTGTCATCACTATCAGCGCTTTCAGCGCCTTCGTGCTCAGGACGGTCGCGACGCTCACGGCGCTCACTGCGGTTTTCTTCAGCCTTGAGCATCTCGGACTGGCCGGTAACGGCTTCGTCGCGACGGATGACCAGGTTACGGATCACTGCATCGTTGTAGCGGAAGTTGTCTTCCAGCTCGGCCAGGGCCTTGCCAGTGCACTCAACGTTCAGCATCACGTAGTGAGCCTTGTGAACATTGTTGATTGCGTAGGCCAGTTGACGACGGCCCCAATCTTCCAGACGGTGGATTTTGCCGCCGTCTTCTTCGATCAGCTTGGTGTAACGCTCAACCATGCCGCCGACTTGCTCGCTTTGATCCGGGTGGACCAAAAAGATGATTTCGTAATGACGCATGAATGCTCCTTACGGGTTGTAGCCTGCCGCTCAAAAGCGGTCAGACAAGGAGTGAATGACACTTATGGACTTGCGGACGCTAGACACGTTGGTGCCTGCCATCACAGCAAGGGGCGCAATTGTAGAGAAGGGACGAGGGAGGCGCAAGGTAATTGGTGATTATTTGAACAGCCCCAATTCGTGCCACACCACAAAACACTGTAGGAGCGAGCTTGCTCGCGAAGGTCGTCAACGATAACGCGGGGAAGCTGATACTCCGCGCTGATCTTGAGTCCTTCGCGAGCAAGCTCGCTCCTACAGTGGGTCGTGGGTGAATCAGGCTTTTTTGGCGGCTGCCTTGGCTTTGACACTGCGCTGGCGCTGCGCCTCAAACAGGCAAACGCCAGTCGCCACGGAAACGTTAAGACTGCTGACGCTACCGGCCATTGGCAGGTTCACCAGGTAGTCGCAATGCTCGCGGGTCAGGCGGCGCATGCCTTTGCCTTCGGCGCCCATGATCAGGATGGTCGGACCGGTCAGATCCTGGTCATACAGGCTGACTTCAGCTTCACCGGCCGTACCGACAACCCACAAACCACGCTGCTGGAGCTTTTCCAGGGTGCGCGCCAGGTTGGTCACGGCAACCAGTGGAATCACTTCCGCAGCACCGCAGGCAATTTTTCGTACAACCGGAGTCAGGGTCGCTGACTTGTCCTTCGGCACGATCACCGCCAGAGCACCCGCCGCATCGGCGGAGCGCAGGCAGGCGCCGAGGTTGTGCGGATCGGTCACGCCGTCGAGCACCAGCAACAACGGCGCACCGTCGGTGCGATCGAGCAGCTCGTCGAGCATCGCCTCGCCCCAGACCTGGCTAGGACTCACGTCCGCCACCACACCCTGGTGCACGCCTTCAACCCAGGCATCCATTTCGCGGCGCTCGGCCTGGCCGACCTGGACCCGGTTTTCGTTGGCCAGCTCGATCAGCACCTGGACCCGAGGATCATTGCGGCCTTCGGCCAACCAGATCTGCTTCACGCGTTTCGGGTGATGACGCAACAACGCTTCTACAGCGTGTACGCCGTAGATCTTTTCCAACTGACTCATGGTTTGGCCTTAGGTTTACGCGCCCCGCCACTCTTGGCTGGAGCCGAGCCCGCTTTTGGCGGGCCTTTACGATGTTTGCTCGGTTTGGCTGGCTTGCCGCCGACGGCCTTCTCAGGCGTCGACCGACTGGTCTTTCCCCCAGACGCCGCTTTACCGCCGCTCTTCGCACCGGCCAGCAACGCCTGTTTCATTTCACGGCTTTTGCGCACTTCGGCGTTTTTCGCTGCCGCATCGCTCGGGCGATAGGCTTCTACAGCCTTTTCCTTGGCAGGACGACGGCCGGTTTTCGCCGGGGCCGGCTCTGCGACTGTTTTTGTAGAGGGGGCCGCAGGTGCTGCCGCTTCCGTGCCACGCTTCTTGCGGCCGATCGGCGCACTGATGGTATTTTCAGCCATCTCGAAGTCGATCTTGCGCTCGTCGAGGTCGACGCGCATGACCCGCACTTCCACGGTGTCACCCAGGCGGAAGCTTCGACCGGTACGCTCACCGGCCAGGCGGTGATGCACAGGATCGAAGTGGTAGTAATCGCCCGGCAGCGCGGTGACGTGCACCAGGCCTTCGACGTAAATATCGGTCAGCTCGACGAACAGACCAAAACCGGTCACTGCAGTGATCACGCCTGGGAACGATTCGCCCACGCGATCCTTCATGAACTCGCACTTGAGCCAGTTCACCACGTCACGGGTCGCTTCGTCGGCACGGCGCTCGCTCATCGAGCACTGCTCGCCGAGTTGCTCCAGGGCCGCTTCGTCGTACGGATAGATGCGCGCTTTTGGAATGGTCATCGCACCGGCACGGCGAACGTGCGGGGTGTCCTGCTTCGAATGGATCACACTGCGAATCGCCCTGTGCGTGAGCAAGTCCGGGTAGCGGCGGATCGGCGAAGTGAAGTGGGTATAGGCTTCGTAATTCAGGCCGAAGTGGCCCTGGTTATCGGCGCTGTACACCGCCTGACTCAATGAACGCAGCATGACGGTCTGGATAAGGTGGAAATCCGGACGATCCTTGATACCGGCCAGCAGTGCCTGATAATCCTTTGGCGACGGACCGTCCTTGCCTTTGTGCAGCGACAGGCCGAGCTCGCCAAGGAAAGCACGCAGCTTTTCCAGACGCTCTGGTGGCGGACCATCGTGAACGCGATACAGCGCAGGGATTTCGTGCTTTTTCAGAAATTCGGCGGTGGCCACGTTGGCCGCCAGCATGCATTCCTCGATCAGCTTGTGCGCATCGTTACGAATGGTCGGACGGATTTCAGCGATCTTGCGCTCGGAACCGAAGATGATCCGGGTTTCCTGGGTTTCAAAATCGATTGCGCCACGCACATGACGGGCTGCCAGCAATACCTTGTACAGCGAGTACAGCTGCTTGAGGTGCGGTACGACGTCGGTGTACTCGCCACGCAGTTTGCGCGCCTCGGTAGCCTTCGGCGTTTCCAGCATCGCGCTGACCTTGTTGTAGGTCAGGCGCGCATGGGAGTGGATCACCGCTTCGTAGAAGCAGTAATCGGTCATCTCGCCGGATTTGGAGATGGTCATCTCGCAAACCATGGCCAGGCGATCGACCTGCGGGTTCAGCGAGCACAAACCGTTGGACAGCTGCTCAGGCAACATCGGAATCACGCGCTCGGGGAAGTACACCGAGTTGCCGCGAACCTGCGCTTCGGCATCCAGCGCCGAACCAAGCTTCACGTAGCTGGATACGTCGGCAATCGCCACGTACAGCTTCCAACCGCCGGAGAACAGACGCAGCTTGCCCGGACGGGCTTCGCAGTAGACCGCATCGTCGAAGTCGCGGGCATCTTCGCCGTCAATGGTAACGAACGGCAGATGACGCAGGTCGATGCGCTTCTCTTTGTCTTTCTCTTCGACTTCCGGCTTGAGCTTGCCGGCTTCCTTGAGCACGGCATCAGGCCAGACATGAGGAATATCGTAGGTGCGCAGGGCAACGTCGATTTCCATGCCCGGCGCCATGTAGTTGCCCACGACTTCAACCACGTCGCCTTGCGGCTGGAAGCGTGGTGTCGGCCAGTGAGTGATCTTCACTTCGACGAACTGACCGATCTGCGCGTTGGCGTTTCGACCCGGCGTGACCAGCACTTCCTGCTGGATCTTCGGATTGTCGGTAACGACAAAACCGATGCCGCCCTCTTCGAAATAGCGGCCGACGATGGTTTCGTGAGCGCGGGATACCACTTCGACGATCATGCCTTCGCGGCGACCACGACGATCCAGACCGGAAACACGGGCCAGGGCACGGTCACCGTCGAACACCAGACGCATCTGCGCCGGGCTCATGAACAGGTCATCACTGCCATCGTCCGGGACCAGGAAGCCGAAGCCGTCGCGGTGACCGCTGATGCGGCCCAGGATCAGGTCGAGCTTGTCCACCGGCGCATAAGTGCCGCGACGAGTGTAAATAAGCTGAGCATCGCGCTCCATGGCGCGCAGGCGGCGGCGCAGGGCTTCGATCTGGTCTTCTGTGGTCAGACCAAACTCTTCGACCAACTGCTCGCGGTTAGCAGGCGAACCTCGATCAGCAAGGTGCTGAAGGATCAGTTCACGGCTAGGAATAGGGTTTTCATATTTTTCCGCTTCACGAGCGGCCTCGGGATCGAGGGACTGCCAATCGGCCATTAGAGAGTTTTCACCTTGTCTATATGCGGGTTAGTTTGGCATAGGCGTAATGAAACGGGAAATTTCAGGCTAAGACGACCCATCTAAAGCCCTGTATCGACACTGCAAAGCTGTTTTGAAGACCACTGGCGAAATTTTTCAGGTTTTTTTGATTCCGGGGGTTTACAGTTAAAAAGACGCTCCGTATAGTGCGCGCCATCGACGACGGACAACGTTGCCGATACTGCCCAGATGGTGAAATTGGTAGACACGCCAGCTTCAGGTGCTGGTGACCGCAAGGTCGTGGAAGTTCGAGTCTTCTTCTGGGCACCAATTTCGAGCTTGAGATTAGATCAATTTCAAGGCTCACACAAAAACCCGCGAAAGCGGGTTTTTGCATTCTGGACGACTGGTTTATTAATTTTAAAATCAGGGGTTTACAGATCAAATCGCTCTCCGTATAGTGCGCCACATCAACAGCGGCAACGCTTGCGATGAATGCCCAGATGGTGAAATTGGTAGACACGCCAGCTTCAGGTGCTGGTGACCTTACGGTCGTGGAAGTTCGAGTCTTCTTCTGGGCACCAATTCAAATTCAAGGTTACGACCCTGAATTTCACAGAAACCCGCGAAAGCGGGTTTTTGCGTTTCTGACGCCTGAAAAACAACACGCCCCCTCTGTAGGAGCGAGCTTGCTCGCGATAATTTTCCAAACGACGCGATTCTCCAGTCAGTACGCATCATCGTTCACGCCCATCGCGAGCAAGCTCGCTCCTACAGGATTTATCGGCGCATTTGAGAAACAATATCGTTTATCATTGTTGCAAGTTTTTGCAATGCGACAGTGAGGAACCCTGCGAATGATGCTTCGAAATACCCTGCGCCGCGGCTTGACCATTACCCTGCTTGGCCTGGCACTTGCCTCTCCCCTCACCCAAGCCGCCGACCCGGTTTCCCTGACTCTCTACAACGGCCAACACAAAGAAGTCGGTGACGCGGTCGCCAAAGCCTTCGAAGCCAAAACCGGCATCCACGTCAACGTGCGCAAAGGTAGCAGCAACCAGCTCGCCAGCCAGGTCGTCGAAGAAGGCGATCGCTCCCCTGCCGACGTGATCTACACCGAAGAATCGCCTCCACTGAACAAACTTGGTGAACAAGGCCTGCTGGCCAAGGCGGATGACGCCACGCTGGCCGTTCTGCCCAAGGAATACGTCGCCAGCAATGGCACCTGGATTGGCGTGACTGCCCGGGTGCGCGTCGTTGCGTTCAACCCCAAACTGATCGACGAAAAAGATCTGCCGAAGTCTGTGATGGAGTTCTCCAATCCAAAATGGCAAGGCAAGGTCGGCTTTGTACCCACCAGTGGTGCCTTCCAGGAGCAAGCCGTTGCGATCATCAAGGTGCACGGCATGGACGCTGCAGAAGAATGGCTGACCGGGCTGCGCGCATTCGGTAAAACCTACAGCAACAACATGGTCGCGCTCAAAGCCGTGGAAAATGGCGAAGTGGCCACCGTACTGGTCAACAACTACTACTGGTTTGCCTTGCAGCGTGAAAAAGGCCAGCTCGATTCGAAACTGCATTATTTCACCGGCGGCGACGTCGGCGGGCTGATCACCGTTTCCAGCGCAGCGGTCCTGAAATCCAGCAAACACCCAAAAGAAGCACAGCAATTGCTCGCCTACATGGCCAGCGAGGAAGGCCAGCGCGTGATCACCCAGACCACCGCCGAATACCCGCTGCACAAAGGCATGGAATCTGATCGCGGGCTCAAGCCATTCAGCGAGCTGGAAGCACCGAAAGTCACGCCAGCCGACCTGGGTAATGCCGAAGAAGCCCTGGATCTGGAACGTGACGTTGGCCTGAACTGATGAGCGCATCGCTTTCCGCGCATGACGGGTACGTGCCACGGCGCAAGCGGCCGTCGATCTGGCTGGTCCTGCCGGTTTTGCTGCTGGTGGTGCTCAGCCTGCTGCCGTTGGCCTATGTCGGGCTCAAGGCTTGGCAAGCAGGCTGGGCCGAGGCGCTGCACTTGCTGTGGCGCCCCTATGTGTTCGGGCTGCTGCGCAATACTCTGGCGCTGATGGCCGGCGTAACGCTGGCCTGCGGCGTGATCGGCCTGTCGCTGGCGTGGTTGCTGGAGCGCAGCAATCTGCCAGGCCGGCGCCTGTGGGGCGTGATTCTGTGCCTGCCGTTCGCGGTACCGGCGTTTGTCAGCAGCTTCACCTGGGTTTCCTTGAGCGCGCATTTCGAAGGGCTCGGCGGGGCAATTCTGGTGATGACGCTCTCTAAATACCCGCTGATTTTCCTGCCGGTGGCGGCGACCCTGCGTAATCTCGACCCATCACTGGAGGAATCTGCGCGCACACTGGGACAGAACCGCTGGGGCGTATTCTTCAAGGTCACCCTACCCCTGCTCTGGCCGTCACTGCTCGCCGGTTCTTTGCTGATTGCCCTGCACATGCTGGTGGAGTTCGGCGCGCTGTCGATCATCGGCCTGCAAACCTTCACCACTGCGATCTATCAACAGTTCGAGCTGGAGTTCAGCAATGCCAACGCGGCGATGCTCTCCGCCGTGCTGCTGATGCTGTGCCTGGCGCTGTTGTGGCTGGAGCTGCGCGTGCGCGGCAAAGGTCGACACGTGCGCACCGGCCAGGGTGCCGCGCGACAGGCGGAGCAGGTTCAACTGGGGCCCTGGGCCGTGGCGGGACAGCTTTATTGCCTGCTGCTGGCAATCATCGGCAGCGGGATTCCGCTGGGCATGCTGGCGTACTGGTTGGCAGTGGGATCATCGGCAGCGTTTCCCGTGGCGGCAATCGGCGAAGCATTGCTGTCATCCCTCGCACTTTCGCTGGGTGGCGCCGCGGTTTGCCTGGTGCTGGCGGTGCCGGTCGGCCTGCTGGTCGTGCGCTACAAAGGTCAATTGGCGATCTGGGCCGAGCGCTTGCCGTACTTGCTACATGCCCTGCCGGGGCTGGTCATTGCCCTGACGCTGGTGTATTTCGCCCTGCACTATGTGCCGATGCTGTACCAGACCTCGGCACTGCTGCTGATCGCCTACGCCTTGCTGTTTCTGCCACTGGCCCAGGCGCCTATCCGCACCGCCCTGAACAAGGCGGCACCGCAACTGGAAGAGGCAGCACGCACACTCGGAGCCTCGTCTTTCAGCGCGTTCTGTCGAGTAACACTGCCGATCATTTTCCCGGCGCTGGGCGCGGCATTTGCGCTGGTGTTTCTGGATGCGATGAAGGAACTGACGGCGACCTTGCTGCTGAGCCCGACCGGGCTGAATACCCTGGCGACGGAAGTCTGGGCGCATACCGCGAATGTGGAGTTTGCAGCGGCGGCGCCTTATGCGGCGTTGTTGATTGTGGTGTCGGGATTGCCGGTCTATTTGCTGACGACCCGGATGTATCTGAGCCGCTGAAACCGCTTTCGCGAGCAAGCCTGCTCCCACATTGGCCCTTCGTGAACATCATATTTGTGTTCGGCAGAGGACCACTGTGGGAGGGGCCGGCACAGAAGACAGATCAAGCCCTGAACTGCCCCAGGCTCGCCTTCAACTGCGCCGCCAGGCCATCCAGCACTTTGCCGCTCGCCGTGGTCTCCACGACAGCTTGCGCTGCTTTCTCGGCCTGCGCGTGAATGGTCTGGACCCGCCCCCGCACTGCCTGCGCACCCTGCGCCTGATGCGCCGCAGCTTGGGTAGCCAGACCAATCGCCGCATGGACCTGCTCTACCGACGCCTGCACTGACTGCTGCAACCGCGCACTGTCACGCAGCACCAGCAAGCCCTCATTGGCCTGGCGCCCGGCCTGACCAATCGCCGCAACCGCCTCGCGCGCGCCTTGCTGCAGCGCAACGATGTGCGCCTGAATATCGCCGGTGGAGCTTTGCGTCTTGCTCGCCAGCGCCCGCACCTCATCGGCCACCACCGCGAACCCGCGCCCGGTCTCGCCGGCACGCGCCGCTTCAATAGCCGCGTTCAGCGCCAGCAGGTTTGTCTGCTCGGCGATGCCATGAATCACCGTCAACACCACTTCAATCTGCTCACTTTGCTGTGCCAGGCGCTCAATGACCTGCGCCCCGGTATCGACCTGACCGGCCAACGCCTCAATCAGGCTGCCGACCTTCGCCGAAGTTCGGGTGTTTTCATCAGTGGCCTGACGAATGTCCACCACCTGCTTAAGCGCAGCCTGCATGGCGTGGCTTTCCGACTGAGCCTCATCGGCCATTTGCGACAGCGCACGCAAACTCTCCGCCACCTCGTCACGCTGCATGCCAGCCGCCGCATCCGCGCCTGCGTTGCGCAAGGTCATGGCGCCAATTTCCACACCGGTACGCTGGGCCACATCGCCCGCCTCGCGCACGATCGGCTGCAACTTATCCACAAAGCGATTGACCGCTGAGGCCATGTCGCCGATTTCGTCCTTGCTGTTGATCTGCACACGCTTGGTCAGATCGCCCTCGCCCGCCGCCAGGTCATCCATGGCAACGATCAACATTTTCAGGCGATTGACCACTCGGCGACCGAGCACCACCGCCAACAACAGCAGAACACCAAAACCCACCACCGCCAGGCACACACCGATGCGCCAGCGCAAAGTCGCAGCCGCTTCCTGCACGGTACTGGTGGTGTTGGCTTTCATTTCAGCCGCCGTGGATTGCGCCGACTGCAGACGCGAGCGCATGGCTGTTGCGCTGTCAGCCGCCGCACCTTTGAGGCTGTCGCCCACCAGCTGATCACTGCTGGCGATCAACGCCGAGAAGCGCTTGTCGAGAGCCGCGAGATCAGTCTCCACCGAAGCGGTCGAGACCCCCATCAGGACCTTGCCGATTTCCACGCCATTGGGGTTGATCGACGCCTCGATATAGAAGACCGAAGGATCGTTCTTCGCCGCATCCAGCACCTTGTCGAGCGCCCGCTCGCCCTGGCCTTTTTCCAGCAGCGCCTTGTTGATCGGATTTTCCCGGTTGAGGTAGCGCGTCAGGTGCTGGCCAGTGGCATCGTCATACACCACGAACAGCACATTCGGATTGCGCTGGGCCCGGCGGGCGAATTCGGACAGTGTTGGAACGTCGTTGTCCCACATGGCGCGGGGCGCGACCGAAGCCAGAAGCTGCGCCATATCGCTGGCGGAATCCTTCAAGTCCTTTTCCAGGGTCGAACGCAATTGCGCCTGCTCTTCCTCAAGTCGCGAGGACAAACCGGCCGTGAGGCGCTGACGGGTACTGGTAGAGAGGCTGTCCAGACTGGACGTGACTTCGCGTCCTGCCTGCTCAAGCTCCGCGGAGAGCTTTTGGCTGTCCGCGCCCAGGCGCTTACCCAAATCGGCTTCCAGCGCGGTCACCGTGCTCCGGGTCAGAGCAACAGCTACCAGCACCTGCACCAAAAGGGCGATACCAAGGGTAACGAACACGGGCCGCAACAAACGGCTTTGTAACAGTGAGAGAACGGCCGACACTGTGAATCCCTCTACTTGGACGCCATTAAATTGATGGCATTCTTTTGAGAATATTTACAGCAAAGGTCATGCCGTCCTACAGACAAATACGACAAAGGCCCCGATAAAGGAGCCTTTGTGTTTTACATCAACGACTTATCAAGCAAACGGATGACGCAGAACGATGGTTTCGTTGCGATCCGGGCCCGTCGAAATAATGTCGATCGGCGCGCCGATCAGCTCTTCAACGCGCTTGATGTAAGCACGGGCGTTAGCCGGCAGCTCTTCCAGGGTTTTGGCACCCACGGTCGACTCGGTCCAGCCTGGCACTTCTTCGTACACAGGCTGCAGGCCCACGTAGCTGTCAGCATCAGTCGGAGCAACGGCATTGCCTTCCGCATCCTTGTAGCCGACGCAGATGTTGATGGTTTCCAGACCGTCGAGTACGTCCAGCTTGGTCAGGCAGATGCCCGAGATGCTGTTCACATCGATAGCGCGACGCAGGATAACGGCGTCGAACCAGCCACAACGACGAGCACGGCCGGTAGTCGCGCCGAACTCGTGACCTTGTTTAGCCAGGTGCGCACCGACTTCGTCGAACAGCTCCGTCGGGAATGGACCCGAACCTACACGCGTGGTGTAAGCCTTGGTAATGCCCAGGATGTAGTCCAGGAACATAGGGCCAACACCCGAACCGGTAGCAACGCCGCCAGCGGTGGTGTTAGAACTGGTCACGTACGGGTAGGTACCGTGGTCAATGTCCAGCAGGGAGCCTTGGGCGCCTTCGAACATGATGTCTTTGCCAGCGCGACGCAGGTCGTGCAGCTCGGCAGTCACGTCCAGCATCAGCGGCTTGAGCAGCTCAGCGTATTCTTTGCATTCGGCCAGGGTCTTGTCGAATTCGATGGCTGGCTCTTTGTAGTAACCCACCAGCATGAAGTTGTGGTAATCCACCAGCTCACGCAGCTTGTCTTCAAAGCGCGGCATGTTGAGCAGGTCGCCCACACGCAGGCCACGACGTGCAACCTTGTCTTCGTAGGCCGGGCCAATGCCGCGACCGGTAGTACCGATCTTCAGCTCGCCACGGGCCTTTTCACGGGCCTGGTCCAGCGCAACGTGGAAGGACAGGATCAGCGGGCAGGACGGGCTGATACGCAGGCGCTCGCGCACCGGCACACCTTTTTCTTCCAGCTTGGTGATCTCGCGCAGCAGGGCGTCAGGTGCGACCACCACGCCGTTGCCGATCAGGCACTGAACGCCTTCGCGCAGCACGCCCGACGGGATCAGGTGCAAGACGGTTTTTTCGCCGTCGATCACCAGCGTGTGACCCGCGTTGTGGCCACCCTGGTAGCGCACTACGGCGGCAGCATGTTCGGTCAGCAGATCAACGATCTTGCCTTTGCCCTCATCACCCCATTGGGTGCCCAGGACTACGACATTCTTACCCATAACACTTGTCCTCATTCGCGCAAACTTGGTGCCGGCGGCAGCCGGCGGGAAAACTCAAGAAGCCAGTGGCGATACTTGCCAAAGCCCGTTCTGCTGAATCAATTGCCGGTCGCAGTCCGCTTCACGGGCGGCGGCCAAAGGTTGTCCAGGCAAGGCCTGAACGACACGCTGACCCTCACTGCGCAACTGGCAAACCTGCTGCCAGAGTGCCGCATCCGTACTGTCAGGCATCCAGATACCGCCAGACGGTAGCTCGATCTCAGCACGCCCCAGGGTCACCAGGGTTTTCAAATCGGTAGAGAAGCCGGTTGCCGGACGGGCGCGACCGAAGTCGGCGCCGATGTCGTCGTAACGACCGCCCTGGGCAATGGACTGGCCAACACCCGGCACGAACACGGCGAACACCACACCGGTGTGGTAGTGGTAGCCACGCAGCTCGCCCAGGTCGAAGTACAACGGCAGCTCTGGGAAACGCACGGACAGCCGCTCGGCAATCGCCAGCAAGTCGTCCAGCGCTGCCAGTACAGGGGCCGGCGCCTTGGCCAGACGCTCGCGGGCAGCACTCAATACTTCACGGCCACCACACAGATCGACTAACGCACGCAACATGCCCGACAGATCGGCAGGCAAGCCTTCGGTCAAGGTAATGACCTCGTCGATGGCCTTGCGTTGCAAGGCATCGAACAACTGCTGCTCGACTTCACCGGACAAACCAGCCGCGCGGGCCAGGCCACGGTAGATACCGACATGACCGAGGTCCATGTGCACATCCGGCACATCGGCCAGTTGCAGCATGGCCAGCATCAGGCTGATGACTTCGACGTCGCTGCTTGGGCTACCGTCGCCGTACAGCTCGGCACCCAGTTGAATCGGGCTACGCGAGGACGACAAGGCGCGAGGCTGGGCATGCAGCACGCTACCGGCATAGCACAGGCGGCTCGGACCTTCCCGGCGCAGGGTATGCGCATCGATGCGCGCCACTTGCGGCGTGATGTCGGCCCGGAAACCCATCTGCCGACCCGATTGCGGGTCGATGACCTTGAAGGTGCGCAGATCCAGATCCTGGCCTGCGCCAGTCAGCAGGGATTCCAGGTACTCGATATGGGGAGTCACGACAAACTCGTAACCCCAGCTCTGGAACAGATCCAACACCTGACGACGCGCGACTTCAATACGCGCAGCTTCCGGTGGCAGTACTTCTTCGATGCCATCTGGCAGAAGCCAGCGGTCTACCGTTGCCATTACGCCTTCCCCTATCTCCGGGCAGCCAGCCAGTCGGCGAGCCTTGAGTGAAGCAGAAAATGATCGGCTTATGCACAAACCACGCGCATGAGCGACGAAGCGAAAAGCCTTTTACCGGCTTCGCCAACCACTTTCCTCGAAAAACTGTCGAGCCAATGGCCCGGCATCTGCTCAAATACAGCAATCAAACGTGCAGACGCAAAAAAGCCGGGAATTTCCCGGCTGCCGCATCATACACACGTTTTCCCAAAGGATCACCCCGCCAGAGCTTTTAGCCGCCCGGCGGAGTGATTCAGGTCAACGCCGTATCAAGGCTTGGCTTTTTCCAGGTAGTGGAAGAAGTCACTGCTTGGGTCGAGGACCATAACGTCGGATTTGTTCGCGAAGCTTTCACGGTAGGCACGCAGGCTACGGTAGAACGCGTAGAACTCCTGATCCTGACCGTAGGCCTTGGAATAGATAGCAGCGGCCTGGGCATCGCCATCACCGCGAACCTCTTCGGATTCACGATAGGCTTCAGCCAGCAGCACGCGGCGTTGACGATCGGCGTCGGCACGGATGCCTTCGGCCAGCTCGTTACCCTTGGCGCGGTGCTCGCGAGCTTCACGCTCACGCTCGGTGCTCATACGCTCGAACACACTGCGGTTCACTTCTTTCGGCAGGTCGATAGTCTTGACCCGGACATCGACAACTTCGATGCCCAACTCTTTCTCGGCCATCTTGTTCAGCGAAGCCGTGATATCCGCCATCAGCGCATCGCGCTCACCAGAGACCACTTCGTGCAGGGTGCGCTTACCGAACTGGTCACGTAGACCCGACTCCAGACGACGGGACAGACGCTCGTCGGCGATCTGCTTGAGGCCGGAAGTCGCGGTGTAGTAACGCTCTGCGTCCTTCACACGCCACTTGGCGTAGGCATCGACCATCACGGCTTTCTTTTCCAGCGTCAGGAAGCGCTGTGTCGGTGCATCCAGCGTCATCAGGCGTGCGTCGAATTTACGCACCTGGTTAACGTAAGGCACTTTCACATGCAGGCCTGGCTGAACATCGGCCTGAACCACGCGACCGAACTGCAGCAACACCGCACGCTCGGTCTGAGCCACGATGTAGAAGCAGTTCCAGGCAGCGATCGCCACGACGACGCCGACAATAAGGGCGATCAGCGATTTATTGCTCATCAGCGACTCTCCCTGGTACGTGCTTGCTGTTGCTGCAGGTCTGCTGCCGCACGCGCATTCGCTTCATTGCTGGAGGCTGCCGAACTGCTTATCGGAGCACTGACGCTGCGACCACTTTCGACCATCTTGTCCAGCGGCAGGTACAGCAGGTTGCTCTGGCCGTTCTTGTTGCCGGTCACGAGTACCTTGCTGGTGTTGCTGAAGACTTCCTGCATGGTGTCCAGGTACAGACGCTGGCGGGTAACTTCAGGAGCCTTGCGGTACTCGGCGACCAGTTTGGTGAAGCGATCGGCCTCACCCTTGGCGCGCGAGACGGTCTCGTCACGGTAACCATTGGCATCCTCAAGGATGCGCTGGGCCTGACCACGGGCTTCCGGCACGACGCCGTTGGCATAGGTTTCGGCCTGGTTGCGCGAACGCTGTTCGTCTTCCCGGGCACGGATCACGTCATCGAAGGCTTCCTGGACTTCACGCGGTGCCGCTGCGCTCTGAACGTTCACCTGGGTGACGGTGATACCGGTGCGATAGGTATCCATGAAGCGTTGCAGACGCTCCTTGATCTCGCTGGCCATCAACTCACGACCTTCAGTCAGTACCTGGTCCATCGCGGTGGAACCCACCACATGGCGCAAGGCGCTGTCGGTCGCATGCTGCAGGCTGATTTCCGGCTGATCGACGCTCAGCACGAAGTCCTGCAGGTTGCTGATCTTGTACTGCACGGTCAGCGGCACTTCGACGATGTTTTCGTCTTCAGTCAGCATCTGGCCCTGCTTGGTGTAGGCACGCTCACGCGTGACGTTTTCCATGTACTTCTTGTCGATCGGCGGGAAATAGATATTCAGGCCCGGACCCACGGTTTCGTAGTACTTGCCGAAGCGCAGCACCACGGCTTGCTCCTGCTCGTCGACGACATAAACCGCGCTGTACAGCCAAACGGCGGCCAGCACGACCAGACCGATGCCGAGCAGGCCGCCAAAGCCGCCACTCTTGCCCGGACCACCGCCGTCGTCGCCACCACGTTTCTTACCACCACCGAACAAACCGTTCAGGCTTTCCTGCAGCTTTCGGAAGGCCTCGTCGAGATCCGGTGGTCCCTTGCGGTCGCCGTTGTTACGACGCTTGCCACCCCAAGGATCCTGATTATTCGAGTTGCCACCCGGCTCATTCCAAGCCATAGCGCTCTCCATCTGATAAAGCAAAGACGCACCCACGGCGCGCCGACCAATGCTACAGAATGCCTGTCACCACGGCACAACCGCTTTCCCAGGCTTTTATTGCAAAGTGTGTTGCTCGATGAACTCCATCGGCTGCAATCCTTCGCGGCTTACCAGTCGATTCAACTCGACCCGGGGCAAACGAACGGCCAGCAAACTGATGCCTTCTTCGTCGTGTTCTTCTTTCTGCACCGCACCGAGTTCGAAAAACTGCGCACGCAGTCGAGCGAATCGTTGCGGCAAGCGCAAGGTACCGACAAACAAATCACTGCCCAGCAACTCGGCAATGGCTTGTTCAAGCAATTCCAGACCAGTGCCATCACGCGCCGACAGCCAGACCCGTTGCGGCTTGCCTTCGGCATTGCGCTGGATCTGTGGCTCAACGCCGTCAAGCAAATCGAGTTTGTTATAGACCTCGAGGATCGGCAAGTCCTGGGCCCCGATCTCGCCCAGCACCACCATCACCTGCTCGATCTGCAACATGCGATCCGGTTCGGCCGCATCGATCACGTGCAACAGCAGGTCGGAATTGCTCGACTCTTCGAGCGTAGACCGAAATGCTTCGACCAGCTTGTGGGGCAAGTGGCGTATGAAACCTACAGTGTCAGCCAGAACAATCGGCCCCAGATCGTCCAATTCCAGACGGCGCAAGGTCGGGTCCAGCGTGGCAAACAATTGGTCAGCCGCGTACACGTCGGATTTCGTCACGTTATTGAAGAGTGTGGATTTACCGGCGTTGGTATACCCCACCAGGGACACGGTAGGAATATCCGCACGTGATCGGCCACGTCGCGATTGCTCGCGCTGGCTGCGCACTTTTTCCAACCGACCCTTGATCTGTCGCAGGCGAACCCGCAGCAAACGGCGGTCGGTTTCCAGCTGGGTCTCACCCGGTCCACGCATGCCGATACCACCACCCTGACGCTCAAGGTGGGTCCACCCACGAACCAGCCGGGTGCTCATGTGGTCAAGCTGGGCCAGTTCTACCTGGAGCTTGCCTTCATGGGTACGGGCGCGCTGGGCGAAAATATCGAGAATCAGACCGGTACGGTCGATCACGCGACACTCGAAAACACGTTCGAGGTTACGTTCCTGACTGGGCGTGAGGATGTGATTGAAAATCACCAGATCGGCCTTTTCGGCATGGACCAGGTCGCGTAGTTCCTCGACCTTGCCGCTGCCAATCAGGAATTTGGCGGTTGGCCGATGACGCGGCACGTTAAAAAACGCAACGGTCTCGGCGCCCGCCGAATTAGCCAATTCCTGAAACTCCTGCGGATCTTCGCGCGCCTCAGGGTCCTGACCTTCCAAGTGAACGAGGATGACTCGCTCACCACCACCGTGGCGCTCAAAGAACAAAGGAGACTCCTATCAGGCGTTACCTGGCTCAGCGTCACCTGCATCGGATTCGGTTGCGCTAGGCAGACGAATTGGACGAACCGGCACCACTGTAGAGATAGCGTGTTTGTAGACCATCTGGCTTACGGTGTTTTTCAGCAGGATGACGAACTGGTCGAACGACTCGATCGTGCCTTGCAGTTTGATACCGTTGACCAGGTAGATGGACACCCCAACTTTCTCTTTACGTAAAGTATTCAAGTAAGGGTCTTGTAGCGAATGCCCTTTTGACATGTGCCGCACTCCTTTAAGGATTCAATATAAAAATAGGTAATCAGATGGCTTTAGCCGCCACACCCCCAAGGATAGACGGCAATTGCAAGGACTCAGCTCAATATGGAGATGGTCCCAAGGTATTTCAAGGCGCGCGGCAGATTGTCGCAATCCAGACTGTCCAGCCAATGCAGATCAGTCCAACTGCGCAGCCAGGTGAACTGGCGTTTCGCCAACTGGCGCGTGGCAATGATTCCACGCTCCTGCATCTCGGCTGACGTCAGCTTGCCATCCAGGTAGTCCCAGACTTGGCGGTAGCCTACTGCACGTATAGACGGCAACCCGGCATGCAGGTCACTTCTCTTACGCAGGGCTACGACCTCGTCAATGAATCCCTGTTCCAACATTAAAGTGAATCTTTGTTTAATTCGCTCGTGCAGTACCTGGCGATTTGCCGGGGCAATAGCCAAGTTTGCGACAGTATAGGGCAATTGTTGCCGTCCCGAAGCGGCTGCTTCAGTACTTTGCACAGATTGTTTCAAACGCAGGGCAGTCATGCTTTGACCGCTGACACGATAAACTTCCAGCGCTCGACTCAACCGCTGGGGATCGTTCGGATGTATTCGCGCCGCAGACTCCGGATCAATCACCGCCAATTGTTCGTGCAAGGCTTGCCAGCCAAGGCGTGCAGCCTCCTCTTCGATTTGCGCACGGACGTCGGGGTCGGCAGCCGGCATATCCGCCAGACCTTCAACCAAAGCCTTGTAATAGAGCATCGTGCCGCCCACCAGCAGCGGAATTTTTCCGCGTGCGGTGATATCGGCCATGGCTTCCAGGGCGTCGCGGCGGAAATCCGCAGCCGAATAGCTTTCAACTGGGTCGAGAATATCGATCAGGCGATGCGGATACTGCGCCAGCAGCTCTTTGGAAGGCTTGGCAGTACCGATGTCCATGCCACGGTAGACCAGCGCCGAATCGACGCTGATCAACTCGCACGGCAGGACTTTGGTGAGCTCGATGGCCAGGTCGGTCTTGCCGGCGGCGGTCGGGCCCATCAGGAAAATCGCAGGTGGGAGCTGGCTCATCAACGACCGCGCAAAAACAGTTTGTCCAGATCGTCCAGGCCCAATTGGGTCCAGGTCGGTCGGCCATGGTTGCATTGACCGCTGCGCTCGGTGTTCTCCATGTCACGCAGCAGACCGTTCATTTCCGGCAGGGCCAGGCGCCGATTCGCACGAACCGCGCCGTGGCAGGCCATGGTCCCGAGCAATTCGTTCAGGTGCGCCTGAATGCGGTCGCTGGTGCCGAACTCCATCAGATCAGCCAGGACATCGGCGACCAGCCGGTTGGCTTCTGCCTGCTTGAGCAGTGCCGGGATTTGCCGGATCGCCAGGGTTTCCGGGCCCAGGCGCTGCAACTCAAAGCCCAGACGCTGGAACCAGGCGACATGTTCCTCGGCGCAATCGGCTTCACGCTGGCTGACGGCCAGGGACTCCGGCACCAACAACGGCTGGCCGCTCAGGCCTTCGCTGGCCATCGCCACCTTCAGTCGCTCGTACATGATCCGCTCGTGGGCGGCATGCATGTCCACCAGCACCAGACCCTGAGCGTTTTCCGAAAGAATATAGATGCCCTTGAGTTGTGCCAGCGCATAACCCAGCGGCGGGATGTCGTCCTGCCCGGCCGGTAGCGCAACGGCATTGGCCTCGGGCAGCGGCGCAAAAAACTCGCGATAGGCGGCCTGGGCTTCGGCAACAGGAACACCGGACTGCGGACGCGGCGTGTATTGATACTGATAACCCGCGCCAGCACCCGAACCCGCCGGCGTATTGAACGACGGCTGGGCCTGAGGCTGCTCCAGTAGAGCATTGGCGGCCAGGCGCATTTCGCCCTGAGGCCCGAACTCACCGGCTTCGAGGCCGGTGGGCCGAACGCTCGCCGTGGCAACCGGCGCCGCCAGATGATCGTCCGGTCGCACATCGCCCAAGGCGCGGTGCAAGGTGCCGTAGAGGAAATCGTGAACCATGCGCCCTTCACGGAAGCGCACTTCGTGTTTGGTCGGGTGCACGTTGACGTCGACGCCGGTCGGATCTACTTCGAAAAACAGTACGAAGGTCGGGTGCCGGCCGTTGAACAGCACGTCGCGATAGGCCTGGCGTACCGCGTGGGCCACCAGCTTGTCGCGCACAGCACGGCCATTGACGAAGAAATACTGCAAGTCGGCCTGGCTGCGATTGAAGGTCGGCAAGCCGACCCAACCCCATAGATGCAGACCGTTGCGCTCGATTTCGATCGGCAGTGCCTGCTCCAGGAAACCCGGACCGCAGATCGCCGCCACGCGCCGGGCACGGGCCGCATCATCATGGGCCTCGTGCAGGCTGAGGATGGTCTTGCCGTTGTGGCGCAGATGGAACGCCACATCGAAGCGCGCCAGGGCCAGACGCCTGATCACTTCCTGCAGGTGATCGAATTCGGTTTTTTCGCTCTTGAGAAACTTGCGTCGTGCCGGCGTGTTGAAAAACAGGTCGCGCACTTCCACCGACGTGCCCACCGGATGGGCCGCCGGCTGTACCCGGGGCGCCATGTCACGGCCTTCGGTCTCGACTTGCCAGGCCTGATCGGCGTCGCGGGTACGGGAGGTCAGGGTCAGCCGCGCGACGGAACTGATCGATGCCAGGGCCTCGCCGCGGAAACCCAGGCTCATGACCTGTTCGAGGTCTTCCAGGTTGCGGATTTTGCTGGTGGCGTGACGGGCCAGGGCTAGCGGTAGATCATCGGCGGAAATGCCGCTGCCATCGTCGCGCACCCGCAGCAGCTTGACGCCGCCCTGCTCGACATCGACGTCGATGCGCTTGGCACCGGAGTCGAGGCTGTTTTCCAGCAGCTCCTTGATCACCGAAGCCGGGCGCTCGACCACCTCACCCGCAGCAATCTGGTTCGCCAGTCGCGGGCTGAGTAGCTCGATTCGCGCGCTGTTGTTCACGACCTGATTCATTCTTTGGCCGCCAATTCAGTGCCCGGAATAGTCAGGTGCTGACCGATCTTGAGCTCATCGCTCGACAGATTGTTGGCACTGCGCAGGGTCGCGGGCGATACCTGATAGCGCACGGCGATCATTGCCAGGGTCTCGCCCGGGTTGACGCGGTGATCACGTGGCCCCTGCGCAATCTTGCCAGAGTCGCGCAGCCAGGCAATGTAGGTGCCCGGTGGCGGGTTCTGCTGGAAGAACTGGCGCACGCCACTGCTGATCGAACGCGCCAGCGCCTGCTGGTGGCCTGATGCGGCAAGCTTCGAGGCTTCGTTGGCGTTGGAGATAAACCCGGTTTCCACCAGAATCGACGGAATATCCGGCGACTTCAGCACCATGAACCCCGCCTGTTCGACCCGCTGCTTGTGCAGAGGCGTCACCCGGCCAATGTTGCTCAGCACCTTCTGGCCAACGTTCAGGCTGGATGTCAGGGATGCCGTCATCGACAGGTCAAGCAGCACACCGGCGAGCATGCGGTCCTTGTCATCGAGGCTGACATTGCCGGCACCACCAATCAGGTCGGACCGGTTTTCACTGTCGGCCAGCCAGCGGGCCGTCTCCGAAGTCGCGCCGCGATCAGACAGGGCAAATACCGAGGCACCGAAAGCGGCGGCAGAAGGCGCTGCGTCGGCGTGGATCGAGACGAACAGGTCGGCGCCTTTCTTGCGGGCGATTTCGGTACGGCCGCGCAACGGAATGAAGTAATCGCCGGTACGGGTCAGTTCGGCGCGGAAGCCTTTCATGCCGCTGATCTGACGCTGCGTTTCGCGGGCGATCTGCAACACCACGTCTTTCTCACGCTGGCCGCGAGAACCCGATGCTCCCGGGTCTTCGCCACCGTGTCCGGCGTCGATGACCACAACGATGTCGCGTTTGCCGGCCGGGGCCGGCGGCAACTTGATTGCCGGTTCGGCAGGCGTGACCGGCACTGCAGGCACAGTGGCGACCGACGGTGTCGGCGCAGGAGGAGGCGCGGCATCCGCGGCGTTATCGAACAGGTCGACCACCAAGCGGTTGCCATACTGGGCGTTCGGCGCCAGGGAGAAGCTTTTCGGCGTTACCGCCTTTTTCAGGTCGATGACCACCCGCAGGTCGGTCGGCGTGCGTTGAGCCGAGCGCATGGCGGTAATCGGGGTGTTCGAGGTGTTGACGTTGAGCGGCGCACCGAGGGTCGCGCCATTGATGTCGATGACCAGGCGATCCGGAGCCGTCAGGGTAAAGACGCTGTGCTGCACCGGCCCCGTCAGGTCAAACACCAGTCGAGTGTTGTCCGGGGCCCGCCACAGACGAACACTGTTGACCTTCGAGTCGGCCACAGCGTCGACGGTCACCGCCAAAAACAACACCCCTACGGCAGCCACCAACGCGCGAAAGCGCATACCTAACCCCATCATCTATTTGGATTCCAATGCCAAAGCGGCACACCAGGCCTCGCCACGCGAGCCCTGGGACAAAATTTTCAGCGAACGCCCGCTGTCTTGCGGGCTAATGGTAATGGTCAGGTCCGGCTTTGGCAAAAAGCCTGCACCTTTATCAGGCCATTCGATCAGACACAGGGCATCGTCTTCGAAGTAGTCGCGGATACCGAGGAACTCCAGTTCTTCCGGATCGACCAGACGGTACAAATCGAAATGGAAAGCACGGATGTCGCCGATCTCGTAGGGTTCAACCAAGGTGAAGGTGGGGCTTTTTACGGCCCCGACATGCCCAAGACCGCGGATGATGCCTCGGGACAACGTGGTTTTGCCCATCCCCAGGTTGCCCTCGAGGAAGATCAGGCCGTGGCCCCGGGTGATTCCGGCAATGCGTGCGCCAAAGTCGCTCATGGCCTGCTCATCGGCCAGGTACAGGGTTACTTCAGACACGGTGCTTGCTCCTCCAACAACTGACGAATGGCTGGTATCAGATCACTGGCCGCCAGCCCACGGCCCAATTTACCTTGTTGCTCACCGGCACTGGCATGTAGCCAGACCGCCAGGCAGGCCGCATCGAATGCCTCCATGCCCTGGGCCAGCAACGCGCCGATCAAACCGGCCAGTACATCGCCCAAACCCGCCGTAGCCATCGCCGGATGCCCCTGATGACACAGCGCCAGACGCCCATCAGGACTGGCGACCAGACTCCCGGCGCCCTTGAGCACCACGACCGCTGTATATTTTTTGCTCAATGCATGGGCCGCAGCGGATCGATCAGCTTGAACCTGGGCCGTACTCATTCCGAGCAAACGCGCGGCCTCCCCCGGATGCGGCGTGATCACGCAGTCCTCGGGCAAACTCACACGTTCCGCGGCCAACATATTCAGTGCATCGGCGTCCCAGACTTGCGGTAGCGGTGCGTTGGCGGCGGCCGACAACAGGCTGCCCCCCCAGCCAGCCTGCCCCAGCCCCGGACCGACAACCAGCACAGAAACTTTTTTAAGCAAACCCATCAACTGATTGGCTGACGAGGTGCCCAGCACCATTGCCTCGGGAATCCGCGCCAGCGCGGCGGGGACATGTTCGCTGCGGGTCGCCACCGAGACCATGCCCGCGCCGCTGCGCAAGGCGCTTTGCGCACTGAGCAGGATTGCACCACCAAACCCGCGATCACCGCCGATCAGCAGCACATGGCCGAATCGGCCTTTATGGGAAGCCGGGGCCCGGGGGGCCAGGCGCGGCAGATTATTAGCCGTAAGACGCCGGGCACTCGTCTGCGCCCCCTCAAGCAACTGCGGATCGGCGTGCAGGTCATTGAAAACCAGCTCACCCACGACATCCGCCGCATCGCCGGTGAACAAGCCCAGTTTCAGGCCGATGAAGGTGACCGTCAGATCCGCTCGCACCGCGCAGCCGAGGAGGCGACCGGTGTCGGCGCATAGCCCGGAAGGGATATCCACCGCAACAACTGGCAGTCCACTGGCATTGATCGCGGCGATGACACTGACGTACGGCTTGCGCACTTCACCGGTCAGGCCAGTACCCAACAAGGCGTCCAACACAATGCCGCGCAATTCGGACTGGACACCCCAGGGCTCGATGGAGACGCTTGCAGACACTGCTTCGGCATGGGCCAATGCCGCATCCCCCTGCAGGCGCTGCCGATCTCCCACCGCCAGCACCCGAACCGACCAACCGGCACGCTGGGCCAATGCTGCCACCAGATACCCGTCCCCGGCATTGTTGCCATGACCGGTAAGTACACTCAGTTCGTTCGCTGTCGGCCATTGTCGCACCAACGCCCGCCACGTCGCCCGCGCGGCGCGCTGCATCAATTCGAAGCCCGGCGTGCCGGCGGCGATCAGGCTCGCGTCGAGTGCCCGCACTTGCGCGGCGCTGTACAGCGCGTCGGGTAATTCATCTTTAGTGTGCGGCATGCGTCTTCGGGCTCCGATGTCTGGCAGAATTATACGCACCTCAGCTCCGGTTTCTCTCGCCTCATGCCCGCTATTACCACAGACCTGCCTGCCCTCGCCCAATCCATCAAGGACTGGGGTCGCGAGCTGGGCTTTCAACAAGTCGGCATCAGCGGCCTCGACCTGGGCGAGCACGAGCAGCACCTGGAGCGCTGGCTCGCCGCCGGCTACCACGGCGAAATGGACTACATGGGCGCCCATGGCAGCAAACGCTCGCACCCGGAAGAACTGGTGCCCGGCACGTTACGCGTGGTTTCGCTGCGTATGGATTACCTGTCGGGCGACACGCAAATGGCAAAAATGCTCGCCCAACCGGAAAAAGCCTACGTCTCGCGTTATGCCCTGGGCCGTGACTACCACAAGCTGATCCGCAAACGCGTGCAACAACTGGCGGACAAGATTCAGGCAGAAATCGGCCCGTTTGGCTTTCGCGCCTTTGTCGACAGCGCCCCAGTGCTGGAAAAAGCCATCGCCGAACAGGCCGGCCTGGGCTGGATCGGCAAAAACACCCTGGTTCTGAATCGCAAGGCAGGCAGCTATTTCTTCCTCGCCGAACTATTCGTCGATTTGCCACTGCCGGTGGACCCGCCCCACGCCACCGAACATTGCGGTCGTTGCAGTGCGTGCCTCGACATCTGCCCGACCAACGCCTTCGTCGGCCCCTATGTGCTGGATGCCCGGCGCTGCATTTCCTACCTGACCATCGAACTCAAAGGCGCGATCCCTGAAGACCTGCGACCGCTGATCGGCAATCGGGTGTTCGGTTGCGATGATTGCCAGATTGTCTGTCCGTGGAACCGCTTCGCCCGGCCGTCCGGTGAAAACGACTTCAAGCCGCGGCACAACCTGGACAATGCCGGGCTGGCGGAACTGTTCATGTGGGATGAAGAGAAGTTTCTCAGCAGTACCGAAGGCTCGCCGCTGCGCCGGACCGGTTACGAAAACTGGTTACGCAACCTGGCGGTGGGGTTGGGGAATGCGCCTTCAACGATTCCGGTACTGGAGGCGCTGAAGGCGCGACGTGAGCACCCTTCAGAACTGGTACGTGAACATGTCGAATGGGCGCTGCGGCAACATGCCGAACGTCAGGCTTCGTCGTTGTAGACGAATTTGGGCATCTCCCAATGAAAACGTATCGCCAGCAAGCGCAACAGAAAACCGCCGAACAAGGTGATCAAAATCGATTGTTCATCGGGTAATTGCAGATAGATGCAGAGCATGTAACACCATGCCGCCGCAAACGAAACGCTGGCATAGAGCTCACGCCGGAAGATCAGCGGAATATCGTTGCAGAAAATATCCCGCAGGATGCCGCCGAAAACGCCGGTGATCACACCGCTGACAGAAGCGACCAACATGCCATGGCCCATTTCCAGGGCGGTGATGCAGCCGATCAGGGTGAAGGCCACCAGGCCCATGGCGTCGAGCACCAGGAACAGTGAACGCAGATGCCGCATCCAGCGCGCTGTGAATACCGTAATCATGGCGGCAGCCGTGGTCAGCACCAGGTACTCCGGGTGTTTGACCCATGTCAGCGGGTAATGCCCAAGCAGCACATCGCGCACCGACCCACCACCCAGCGCCGTGACACATGCGATCAGCACTACACCGAACCAGTCCATGCCGCGCCGGCCGGCAGAGAGGGCGCCAGTCATGGCTTCGGCGGTGATGGCGATCAGGTAGAGCATCAGCAGCATAGTGGCGGTCCTTGCAGAAAGGCGCGCAGTCTACTCAGTTCGCTGGAGCACCAAAAGAGGGCATCACTACTTGTAGGAGCCGGCTTGCAGGCGATGGCGTCCTCATGGGCTCCATCGCTGGCAAGCCAGCGCCTACAAGGTCGGGCCTCAAGTTCAGGCCTTGATGAAATGCTTGCGGTAGTGCTGCAGTTCAGCGATGGATTCGCGAATGTCGTCCAGGGCCAGGTGGGTGCTGCCCTTCTTGAAGCTGTCACGCACGTCCGGTGCCCAGCGCGCAGCCAGCTCTTTGAGCGTCGACACGTCGAGATTGCGGTAATGGAAATAGCTTTCCAGGGATTTCATGTGGGTATATAGGAAGCGACGGTCCTGGCAGATGCTGTTGCCGCAGATCGGCGATTTGCCTTTTGGCACCCACTTCTCCAGGAAGGCGATGGTTTCGGCTTCGGCTTCGGCCATGCTGATGCGGCTGTCGCGTACACGTTGGGTCAGGCCCGAGTTGCCGTGGGTGCGGGTGTTCCACTCGTCCATGGTGGCGAGAACTGCGTCGCTGTGGTGAATGGCGATCACCGGACCTTCGGCCAGGGTGTTCAGCTCACTGTCGGTGACGATGGTGGCCATTTCGATGATGACGTCGGTGTCCGGGTTCAGACCGGTCATTTCCAGGTCGATCCAGATCAGGTTCTGCGAATTTTGCATGTGACGGCTCCTAGGCAATGCTGCGCAGTTTAGCCTAGGCCGGTGGCCGGGCGTGCTAAACTCGCGGCCGTTTTACCTAATCGCTGCATTCTTTATACGGAACACCCATGGCCAAACGCCAACTCAATCGCCGCCAAAACTGGCGCATCGAAAAGATTCAAGGCGAACGCGCTGCCCGCGCCGCCAAACGCGAGTCCTCGGCTGTCGAGGCACTCGAAGGTGGCGACCTGGGCCCGGAACAGCACGGCCTGGTGATCGCGCACTTCGGTGTGCAGGTCGAGGTCGAGGCCCGCGACGGCGAACTGGCCGGCCAGGTGTTCCGTTGTCACCTGCGCGCCAACCTGCCGGCGCTGGTGACCGGCGATCAGGTGGTCTGGCGTGCCGGCAACCAGGGCATCGGCGTGATCGTGGCGCAACTGCCGCGCAACACCGAGCTGTGCCGACCGGACAGCCGCGGCCAGCTCAAGCCGGTGGCGGCCAACGTCGACATGATTGTCATCGTGTTTGCACCGCTGCCCGAGCCTCATGCCAACCTGATCGACCGCTACCTGGTAGCCGCCGAGCATGCGGGCATCAAGCCGCTGTTGCTGCTGAACAAATTCGACCTGATCGATGAACACAACGCCCCGGCGCTGAATGCCTTGCTCGCGGTGTACCGCACCCTTGGCTATCCGGTGCTGGAAGTGTCGGCCCACCACGGCAACGGCATGGAACAATTGCAGGCGCAACTGGACGGGCGCATCAGCGTGTTCGTCGGCCAGTCCGGTGTCGGCAAGTCGTCGCTGGTCAACAGCCTGCTGCCGGATGTCGAAACCCGCGTCGGCCCGCTGTCCGAACTGTCCGGCCAGGGCACCCACACCACCACTACCGCGCGGTTGTTCCACTTCCCCGGCGGTGGCGAGTTGATCGACTCCCCGGGCATCCGCGAATTCGGCCTGGGCCACGTCAGTCGAGCCGACGTCGAAGCCGGCTTCATCGAGTTCAACGACCTGCTTGGCACCTGCCGCTTCCGCGACTGCAAGCATGACCGCGAACCCGGTTGCGCCCTGCTCAAGGCCCTTGAAGACGGCCGCGTGCAGCAGCAACGGATGAACAGCTACCGCTCGATCATCGCCAGCCTGCCGGAAAACGGCTACTAAACAGTCGTTCCGACCGCCCTGCCTTCAGCGGGGCGGCCGGCGTCTGAATCCTCCTCCTGCTTAAACATCGGATCTTTCTGTAAGACGTGCGCGGGCACCCCTGTAGGGCATTTCTCTTTCCGCCGCAGGTCCTTGTAGCCACCCTGCAATCGCCTAAGTTCAAACCCTCTTCGCACTCCAGCGACACCGAGGGACACCCATGCAAACCTACCATCTGTTCATCAGCCACTCGTGGAACTACCCACACGCCCACGACAATCTCGTGCGCCTGCTCAACGCCAAGCCTGGTTTCACCTACAAGAATTTTTCGGTGCCACCGGACAACCCGATTGTCGGCGCGAAAACCGACAAACAACTTGAGGAGGCCATCGAAAACAAGATCCGTCCCTGTTCGGCGGTGCTGATCATGGCCGGGATGTATTCCACCTACAGCAAGTGGATCAACAAGGAAATCGAGATCGCCAAGCGCATGGGCAAGGTGATCATTGCGATCAAGCCGTTCGGTGCCGAGCGCATTTCCACGGTGGTACGCGACGCGGCACACGCCGAATGTGCGTGGAACACCAACAGCATCATCAATGCGATTCGCCAGCATACGGCGGTGTAACCATGCGCAAGGGACTGTTTATCGGCATCAATGACTACACCCACGTTTCGCGCCTGAGCGGTTGCAGCAATGACGCCATGGCCATGGCCTCGGTGCTGAAGACCGACGCCAACGGCGATCCGAACTTCAAGAACATCGTACTGACCTCCGCCGAGGACTACCTGAGCCGGGAAAAACTCGAAGACCAGATCCGCGAGCTGTTTTCCGGGGACTGCAATGTCGCGCTGCTGTATTTCGCCGGCCACGGCAGCTTCGATACCGACACCGACGAAGGCATGTTGATCCCGCAGGACTACAAGAGCGCCAAGGACGGAATTCGCCTCAGCGATATCCTCAACTGGGCGAGCAAAGCCACTAAAATCAAAAACAAGGTGATCATTCTCGATTGTTGCCAGAGCGGATCGGCCGGCGAATTGCGCGCCTTGCGCAGTGAAGGCAGCGTGGTCGGCGAAGGCATGACGATTTTGACCGCATGCAAAAAGGAAGAGCCTGCGATGGAGGGTGTGCAGCACGGCGTATTCACCGCACTGTTGCTCCAGGCCCTGCACGGCGGAGCGGCGAACATCCTGGGCAAGATCACCCCTGGCAGCCTCTATTCGTTTGTCGACAACGCCCTCGATGCCTGGGAACAGCGCCCGGTGTTCAAGACCAACGTCTCGCAGTTCATTTCCCTGCGCGAGGTTTCGCCGCTGATCCCCAAGGAAATCCTGCGCAAACTCCCTGAATGGTTCGCCGAAGCGGAGTCGGTCTACCCCCTTGCCCCCAGCTTTGAGCCCACTGAACCCGAGTTCAACCCGGAACAAGGCGAGGTCTTCGCCCAATTGCAAAAGTGCAACCGCCACAGCCTGGTCGAGCCGGTGGACGCCGAACACATGTACTACGCCGCCATCCACTCTACCGGCTGCCGCCTCACCGCCCTCGGTGCCTATTACCGTGAACTCGCGATCAAGGGACATTTCTGATGCCAGTGTTTATCAGCTACCGCCACATGGATCGCGCCCACGCGGTCAAAATCAACGCGCGCCTGATCCAGGCCAACATCAAGACCTACCTCGACGTACTGGATGCCGAATCCCAGACCACCGACGACATCACCGGGGTGATCACCCGCAACATCAGCGAATGCACGCACCTGCTGGCGGTGGTATCGGAGAAAACCGCACTGTCCTGGTGGGTGCCATTCGAAATCGGTGAAGCGACCATCACCAATCGGCGCATCTGCTCGTTCAAGACCGGCCCCACCGAGCTGCCGCTGTACCTGGACAAATGGCCGAAGCTGACCAGCGACCGGGACATAGATTTCTTTATAGATGCCTATCGAAACGAAGCCACGCTCAAGCGCTCGATGTCACTGGAATCGGTGACCGGCAGCGAGTCAGCGCGCAGCATCAATAAATCCAACGCCGATCGCTTTCACGCCGAGCTCAAGTCGCGAATTATCCGCGGCTTCTGACGACGCTCCACTCCCCGTTCTCTTGCCCAACACCTGTAGGAGCCGGCTTGCTGGCGATGGATTCAAGCTCGCCGAGTGGTTCCAGACAGTACGCGTAATCGTTAACGACCATCGCCAGCAAGCTGGCTCCTACATCTATGGTTACCCCCTTTTCTGCAATACTGTATTTGATGCGTGTTTGGCTTGCTTTCATCTATCCGGCGTCTGAGTGGGGGTGTCGCCCCGCGCCTCGA
>NZ_MUJK01000010.1 GCF_002906155.1 Pseudomonas laurylsulfativorans | reverse complement strand
GGGCTCATCGGAGATCATTGCCATGAACAACGTAGCTATTGCCGCCATCGACCTCGGAAAACATTCCTTTCATCTTCATGCTCAAGATGATCGCGGCCACGAGGTTCACCGCAGAAAGTTTACGCGCGCAGCACTCACCCAATATCTGGCGAAACTGGAACCCTGCACCGTCGTGATGGAAGCCTGTGGCGGCGCCCATTTCATGGCGCAGGAAGTCGCCAAGCTGGGGCATACGCCCAAGCTTATTGCGCCACATCTGGTACGCCCTTACGTGAAGAGCAACAAAAACGACTTCGCTGATGCCGAAGCGATCTGCGAGGCGGCGACCCGGCCCACAATGCGCTTCGTGCACCCCAAAACCCAGGCTCAGCAGGCGCTGGCGATGCTCAATTCGGTTCGTGAGTCGTTCATCAAAGACCGTACCGCCACCGTCAATCGGATTCACGCAGCCCTGCTGGAGGTGGGTATCAGCCTGGCTCCCGGCTTCAAATCCATCAAAGAGCTTCCAGCATTGCTTGAGATGAGTTCATTTTCCGGCTCCATCAAAAAAATTCTGATGGGGTTGCATGAGCACTTCAACTATCTGGATGGGAAGGTCAAAGCGCTGGACAAGGAGGTGGAATGCCAAGCAGCTGAAGATGATCTGGCGGCTCGTTTGATGACCATGCCGTGTGTCGGCCCGATCACCTCCAGCGCCTTGGCTGCCGAGTTGGGCGATGGCAAACAGTTCAAATGCGGCCGAGGCTATGCGGCGTCGATCGGGCTGGTACCCAAACAGCACGGTACGGGCGACAAAACCGTGTTGCTCGGCATCAGTAAACGCGGCGATCGAAATCAGAGGCGCCTGCTCATCCAGTGCGCCCGTGTGTACTTGATACAACTGGAACGACAGAAAGGCGCCTTGGCGGACTGGGTCCGCCAACTATTAGCTTCCCGCCATCACTCCAATCTCGTGGTCTGCGCACTGGCCAACAAGCTGGCAAGAATCGCCTGGGCGATAGCCGCACACCACACTGAATTCGATGCGGGGCCAGCCGCGATGAACGCCTGACCCCGCTGTCACCCGAGCACCACCCACCTGGTTTTGCGATGCTGGATAACTGATGACGTGAACGGCCAACCGGCCTGACGACAACCCTGGGCTCCTACACGGCTGTAAGGCCGTTCAACTAATTAGGGTCGTTGGGCATCGATTCTCATCGAGGCGCGGGGCGACACCCCCACTCAGACGCCGGATAGATGAAAGCAAGCCAAACACGCATCAAATACAGTATTGCAGAAAAGGGGGTAACCATAGATGTAGGAGCCGGCTTGCCGGCGATGGACTCAAGGGCGCGGCGTTTATCCGGTTTACACGCGTTATCGTTAACGACCATCGCTGCGATGCGGCGACCCGACAAGCCAGCTCCTACAAGGGACCATGCCCACGCTGAAACCAGAGATAGGCACAAAAAAGGCCCGCATGCGCAACCATGCGGGCCTTTTGCATGACCAGTCGCTGATCAGTGCTTGCTGTCCTGGTTCGACAGCGCCAGCAGCTGCTTTTCCTGATTCCAGTCGAAAGGTTCGTCGTTCTGTTCGGCTTCGAAGCGGCGTTCTTCCAGGGCCTGATACAGGTCGATTTCATCATCGGGCATGTAATGCAGGCAGTCACCGGCGAAATACCACAGCAGGTCACGCGGGACCAGGTGCGCAATTTGCGGATAGCGAGTGATGACCTGGCACAGAATGTCCTGGCCCAGGTACTGGCTTTCGATCGGGTCGACAGGCAGTAACGCAAGCAGTTCGTCGAAGCGCTCAAGGAACAAGGCATGACTTTCGTCGGGAACCTGCTCGGCCTCACCTACGGCGACCAGGATGCTGCGCAGGTGGTCGAGTAAAACGAGATGATCGGCAACGATGTTGGACACGAGATAAGTCCTCAAGAGCAAAACGGGCGCGGGAGTATAAAGCGCCCGCGCCCGTTTTTACATGCTAGAAGAGATCAGCGGACTTTTCCCCCGGCCAGTGCCAAAGCCTCTTGGTCAAAGTCATCGACGTCGATCACCTTGCGCCGGGCTGCTTCGGCTTCACGCAGGGTTTGGGCTTCCACCGGCTGCAACACGCCCGCCTCGAGTGCAGCATCGATCACCGACTCGCCGGCCACCGTTTTGACCTGGCCACTCTTGAGTGCCACATGCAGCTTTTTCTGCAGCGGTTGTGCGGCGCTCAACAGATTGCAAGCGTGTTGCAATGCACCGACCGGATCGTCGCTCGCTTGTGGGCGATAGCAACCCAGGAGCAATTCCTCCAGGGCCGGGTCGCCCTTGGCCCGGCCAATCAACGCAGCGACTTCGGCACCGAGTTTGTCCGATGGCCCTTTGTGCCGGCGACCGAACGGGAACACGATCACCCGCAACAGGCAGCCCACGACCTTGTTCGGGAAGTTGTTCAGCAGCTCATCCATGGCCCGTTCCGCCTGGCCCAGGCTTTCCTCCATGGCCCAGGCCAGCAGCGGTGTCATGTACTGCGGTGAGTCGAGATCGTTGTAGCGCTTGAGTGCGGCCGAAGCCAGGTAAAGGTTGCTCAGGACGTCGCCCAATCGTGCGGACAGGTGTTCGCGGCGTTTCAGTGCGCCGCCCAGCAACATCATGCTGAGGTCGGCGAGCAGGGCGAAAGCAGCGGCTTGACGATTGAGGGCGCGGAAATAACCCTGGCTGAGTTTGTCGCCCGGGGTGTGTTCCAGGTGCCCGAAACCGAGATTGAGCACCAGCGTACTGGCGGCGTTGCCCACGGCAAAACCGATGTGCTTGAGCAGGAGTTCGTCGAACTCTCTGAGCGCCTGATCTTTGTCTTCACGGCCGGCAAGGGCCATTTCCTTGAGCACGAAGGGATGGCAGCGGATCGCGCCCTGGCCGAAGATCATCAGGTTGCGCGAGAGAATGTTCGCGCCTTCCACGGTGATGAAAATCGGCGCGCCGTTCCATTTGCGGCCGAGGTAGTTGTTCGGCCCCATGATGATCGCCTTGCCGCCGTGCACATCCATAGCATCGCTGATGCAGTCGCGGCCGCGCTCAGTCAGGTGGTACTTGAGAATTGCCGACAGCACCGACGGTTTTTCGCCCAGATCGACCGCATTGGCGGTGAGCATGCGGGCGGCGTCCATCATCCAGGCGTTGCCGCCAATGCGGGCCATGGCTTCCTGAATGCCTTCGAAAGCGGCAATCGGCACGTTGAACTGTTCGCGAACCTGAGCGTATTGGCCCGTCACCAGGCTGGTGAACTTGGCCATGCCGGTGCCCACCGCCGGCAGGGAAATCGAACGCCCGACCGACAGGCAGTTCATCAGCATCATCCAGCCTTTGCCGAGCATTTCCTGGCCACCGATGAGGAACTCCAGCGGGACGAACACATCCTTGCCCGAGTTCGGGCCATTCATGAACGCGGCGCCCAACGGCAGATGCCGACGGCCGATCTCGACACCAGCGGTGTCGGTCGGAATCAGCGCCAGGCTGATACCCAGGTCTTCCTTGTCACCCAGCAGGTGATCCGGGTCGTAGGCCTTGAAGGCCAGGCCGAGGAGGGTGGCCACCGGGCCGAGGGTGATGTAGCGCTTTTCCCAGTTCAGGCGCAGACCGAGGACTTCCTGGCCTTCCCATTCACCTTTGCAGATCACCCCGGAGTCCGGCATGCCGCCGGCGTCGGAGCCAGCCAACGGGCCGGTCAGGGCAAAGCACGGGATGTCGTCGCCGCGGGCCAGGCGTGGCAGGTAATGATTGCGTTGTTCATCGGTGCCGTAATGCAGCAACAGTTCGGCCGGGCCGAGGGAGTTGGGGACCATCACGGTGGAGGCGAGGTCGCCGCTGTGGCTCGCCAGTTTCATCGCCACTTGCGAGTGGGCATAGGCGGAAAAGCCCTTGCCGCCAAACTCCTTGGGAATGATCAGGGCGAAAAAGCCGTTGTCCTTGATGAATGTCCAGACTTGCGGCGGCAGGTCCATGGTTTGACCGAGCTGCCATTCATTGACCATGGTGCAGAGTGTTTCGGTCGGCCCGTCGATGAAAGCCTGTTCCTCTTCGTTCAACTGCGCCTTGGGATAGGACAGCAGTTTGCTCCAGTCCGGGCGGCCGCTGAACAGTTCGCCGTCCCACCACACCGTGCCGGCGTCGATGGCGTCGCGTTCGGTTTGCGACATGGGCGGCAGGGTTTTCTGGAACCAGCTGAACATTGGCGCGCTGAACAATTTGCGGCGCAGGTCAGGCAGCAGCAAGGGCGCGGCGACGGCGGCGATCAACACCCAGCAAATCAGCAGCAGCCAGCCCGGCGCACGGCTGAAAGCGCCCATTGCCACGACATAGACGGCCACGATGACCAAGGCGGGCAGCGGGGCGATGCGGCGGTGAGCCAAATAAGCAATCCCGACCAGCAGAACCAGTATCCACAACAGCAGCATATTCATTCCTCCGTGAAACCAGGGTGAACCAGCCCTCAGAGCTTAGACGGCATCCGCAAAACAGGCTGATTGGAGCGATGTGATTGGAATCGTGGGAAAAGCATTGATTGAGCGAGCGGCAAAGCGCCCATGTTTGGCCGAAACGTCGTTATCTCTGTGCTGAAGCTCTCGCTAGACTCGGGGCTTCTCCAGGAGATTATTCTCATGCACGAGTACCTGAGTCCCGGCCGCTTCATCGATAGTGACCATCCGTCCGTGGTGGAGTTCGCCGAAAAACACCGTGGCGCCAGTCGCGATCCGCTTGAGCAGGCGATCAGTCTCTATTACGCCGTGCGTGAAGCGGTACGCTACAACCCGTATACATTCAGTCGCGATCCGCAGACCCTGCGCGGCAGTTATGCGCTGGCGACCGGGGAGAGTTACTGCGTGCCCAAGGCCACGTTGCTGGCAGGTGCAGCGCGGCATTGCGGGATTCCCGCGCGGATCGGCCTGGCGGATGTGCGCAATCATTTGTCGACGCCACGGCTACTTGAATTGCTCAAGAGCGACATGTTTGCCATGCACGGCTACACCGAGTTCTATTTGCAGGATCGCTGGGTCAAGGCGACACCGGCGTTCAACCGAAAACTCTGCGACCTGTTCAATGTGGCGCCGCTGGAGTTCGACGGGGTCAACGACAGTGTTTTTCATCCCTTAAACCGCGATGGCGCGAAGCTGATGGAGTACCTCGTCGATCACGGCCAGTTCGCCGACGTCCCTGAAGCGTTCTTTTTTGAACACCTGGAAAAATGCTATCCACACCTTTTCGGCGAGCAACAGCAACCGCTGCTGGGTGACATGCAGAGCGATTTGAGTCGCGCCTGATCCGGCGTATGCTGCCTGCCCACTTATCGAAAAAGAGGCGGTCATGCTGAAGATCTGGGGTCGGAAAAACTCGTCGAATGTCAGAAAACCGTTGTGGGCCGCCGAAGAGTTGGGGCTGGCCTATGAGGCCATCGATGCCGGTGGCGCCTTTGGTGTCGTCGATTCGCCTGAATACCGCGCGATGAACCCCAACGGTCGGGTTCCGGTGATCGAAGACGATGGCTTCGTGTTGTGGGAGTCCAACGCCATCGTGCGTTACCTGATGGCCAGCCACGCCGCCGATACGGCCTGGTATCCGGCGAATCTGCAAGCCCGTGCCACCGCCGACAAGTGGATGGATTGGACCACCTCGAGTTTTGCCGGACCGTTCCGCACCGTGTTCTGGGGCGTACTGCGCACCCCGGCAGACCAGCAGGACTGGGTCGCCATCAAGGCGGCGATCAAGGAATGCGACTCGCTGCTGGCGATGGCCGATCAGGCGTTGGCGAACAAGCCCTACCTGTCCGGAGACGAGATCGGCATGGGCGATATTCCCCTGGGCAGTTTCATTTATGCCTGGTTCGAGATGCCGATCGAGCGTGCGCCACAACCGAATCTACAGGCCTGGTATGCACGGTTGAAACAGCGTCCGGCGTATCAAAAGGCGGTCATGACCGCGTTGACTTAATACTCACTATCGACACGCTTGACTGTACTTGTGTGGCGGCGACAAGCACCATTGTGCCAGTTCGCTGCGGTTGTATTGTTCGCCGCCGCCCATACTTATCCCTTTCTTCCCTTCTTGGTGCGTAAATCAGATATGAGTTCCGCTCTGTCCATCCGGCAGCTAACCAAAACCTACGGCAACGGTTTCCAGGCCCTGAGTGGTATCGATCTGGATGTCGCCGAAGGTGACTTTTTCGCTTTGCTCGGCCCCAACGGCGCCGGCAAATCCACGACCATCGGCATTCTCTCGACCCTGGTGAACAAGACCAGCGGCACGGTGAATATCTTCGGTCACGACCTGGACAGGAATCCTGCGCAGCTCAAACGCTGCATTGGCGTGGTGCCTCAGGAATTCAACTTCAACCAGTTCGAAAAGACCTTCGACATCGTCGTGACCCAGGCCGGCTACTACGGCATCCCGGCGAAAATCGCCAAGGAACGCGCCGAACAGTACCTGACCCAGCTCGGCCTGTGGGACAAGAAGGACGTGCCGTCGCGTTCGCTGTCCGGCGGCATGAAGCGGCGCCTGATGATCGCCCGCGCGCTGGTTCATGAACCGCGCCTGCTGATCCTCGACGAACCGACTGCCGGGGTGGACATCGAGCTGCGTCGCTCGATGTGGAGCTTCCTCACCGAGCTGAACCAGAAAGGCATCACCATCATCCTCACCACCCATTACCTAGAAGAGGCTGAACAGTTGTGCCGCAACATCGGCATCATCGACCACGGCACCATCGTCGAGAACACGAGCATGCGTAACTTGCTCAGCCAACTGCATGTCGAAACCTTCCTGCTGGACCTCAAGGGCGACCTGCCAGCCGCGCCGCAGTTGCTCGGCTACCCGTCCCGGCTGATCGACAGCCACACCCTGGAAGTCCAGGTGGACAAGTCCATGGGTATCACCGCGCTGTTCACTCAGTTGGCGCAGCAGAACATCGAAGTGCTGAGCCTGCGTAACAAAACCAATCGCCTCGAGGAGTTGTTCGTGTCCCTGGTGGAGAAAAATCTGTCGAAGGTGGCGGTATGAGTTCCGAGCTGCGCCCCAACCTCGTTGCCCTCAACACCATCGTTTACCGTGAAGTCCGGCGTTTTACCCGGATCTGGCCGCAGACCCTGCTGCCACCGGCCATCACCATGGTCCTGTACTTCGTGATCTTCGGTAATCTGATCGGTCGGCAAATCGGTGACATGGGTGGCTTCACTTACATGGAGTACATCGTGCCGGGGCTGATCATGATGTCGGTGATCACCAACTCCTACGGCAACGTGGTGTCGAGCTTCTTCGGCAGCAAGTTCCAGCGTTCCATTGAAGAACTGATGGTCTCGCCGTTGTCGCCGCACACCATTCTGATCGGCTACACCCTGGGCGGTGTGCTGCGCGGGTTGATGGTGGGGATCATCGTGACCTTGCTGTCGCTGTTCTTCACCCATTTGCAGGTGCATCACCTGGGCGTGACCGTTCTGGTGGTCGTGCTGACCGCGACGATCTTCTCGCTGCTGGGCTTCATCAACGCTGTGTTTGCGCGCAACTTCGATGACATTTCGATCATTCCGACGTTCGTGTTGACGCCACTGACCTACCTGGGCGGAGTGTTCTATTCGATCTCGCTGTTGCCGCCGTTCTGGCAGACCGTGTCCCTGGCCAACCCGGTGCTGCACATGGTCAACGCATTCCGCTACGGCATCCTTGGCGTGTCGGATATCCGCATCAGTATTGCGATTACGTTCATGCTGGTGGCGACCGTGGTGCTTTACCTCGGTTGTGCGCGGTTGCTGGTCAGCGGGCGCGGGATGCGTACCTGATAGGTAACCTGTAGGAGCTGGCAAGCCAGTTTCTACACTGCGAAAGCGTGAGTCTAGGCACCACAAAAAAACGGCCTCCCAAGTGGAGGCCGTTTTGCATTTTCACATCCGGCTCTGCTTGCGCCGCTTCCATTGCCTGGCCACCCACCAGCGCCAATACGTCATCACCAGGAAGTAGGCCAGAGCACCGAGCGCCAGTCCCGTCACGACCGAGCCCAACAGAAACGGTTGCCACAAGGTCGAGATTTCACCCGTGATCCATTCCCAGGTCAGCGAGTCCGGCAACGTCCGGGCGGGGACGTCCATCAGCCAGGCGCCGGTCTGGTACGTGCAAAAGAACACGGCAGGCATGGTGATCGGATTGGTCAGCCAGACCAGACTCACGGCAATCGGCATATTGCCGCGCACGATAATGGCGAGGATTGCCGCCAGCAGCATCTGCAACGGAATTGGCAGGAATGCGGCAAACAGACCTACCGCCATGGCGCGGGCAACGGAGTGGCGGTTGAGGTGCCACAGGTTTGGGTCATGCAACAGCGTGCCGAGAAAGCGTAAGGACTTGTGTTCCCTGATGCTCATCGGGTCTGGCATGTAACGTTTGAATAAGCGCCGGGGCATAAGGCTTCTCGCTCGGTCAGGGCGGCAAGTATGTCTGGATTCTATGAACTGCCCATTCAGACTTTGTGACAATTATTAACGACGGCCAGGCGACGGGCGGGCTAAGCCTTGGATGGGACTCTCAAGGACGGGCTTATGCGCACAGGGATGATGGCGCTGGCGCTGGGTCTGCTGACCTTGCGTTTTTTACCGGCTTTGCCGCCGGTCTGGTTGTGGCTGGCAATGCCGGTGGCGGGTTTGATGTTGCTGCCGTTCAGGACCTATCCGGTGGCGTTTTACTTATTCGGTTTGAGTTGGGCCTGCGTGAATGCGCAGTGGGCGCTGGATGACCGGTTACCGCCGACTCTGGATGGAGAAACCCGCTGGATCGAAGGGCGGGTCACGGGCTTGCCCCGGCATGACGACGGTGTGATGCGTTTCGAATTGACCGACATCCAGTCCCGGCGTACCCGGCTGCCGCGGCAAATGCGCCTGGCCTGGTACGGCGGGCCACCGGTGAACAGTGGTGAACGCTGGCGCCTGGCAGTCAAATTGAAGCGCCCGGTCGGGCTCCTCAACCCGCAGGCGTTCGATTATCAAGCCTGGTTGCTGGCACAACGTATCGGGGCGACCGGGACGGTCAAGCAGGGCGAACGCCTTGCGCCAGCCCAACGGGCCTGGCGCGATGGAATCCGCCAGCGTTTGCTTGCGGTGGATGCCCAAGGGCGAAGCGGCGCATTGACGGCATTGGTACTTGGGGACGGCGCCGGGTTGAGTCGTGAAGACTGGCAGGTATTGCAGGACACAGGCACGGTGCATCTATTGGTGATTTCCGGGCAGCACATCGGATTGTTGGCGGGCGTCGTGTATCTACTGATCGCCGGCCTGTCCCGTTTTGGGTTATGGCCGAACCGTTTGCCATGGTTGCCTTGGGCGTGTGGCCTGGCATTCGCCGCAGCGCTCTGTTACGGGATGCTGGCCGGTTTCGGGGTACCGGTGCGACGGGCCTGCCTGATGATTGGCCTGGTGTTGTTGTGGCGTCTACGGTTCCGTCATCTCGGCGCATGGTGGCCGCTGTTGTTGGCACTCAACGGCATTTTGCTGCTGGAGCCCCTGGCGAGTCTTCAGCCTGGCTTCTGGCTGTCGTTCGCTGCCGTGGCAGTCTTGATATTGACCTTTGGCGGCCGATTGGGGCCGTGGCGTTGGTGGCAAACCTGGACCCGTGCCCAGTGGCTGATTGCAATCGGGTTGTGCCCGTTGTTACTGGCACTGGGGTTGCCAATCAGTCTCAGCGGGCCGCTGGCCAATTTGTTCGCAGTGCCCTGGATCAGTCTGGTGGTGCTGCCACCGGCATTGCTCGGGACGCTGTTGCTGCCGGTGCCTTACGTGGGTGAGACGTTGCTGTGGCTGGCGGGCGGCTTGATCGACTGGTGGTTCAGGGGCTTGGGACTCGTCTCCGGTCAGGTTCCCGCGTGGGTGCCAACGGCAGTCCCGCTATGGGCCTGGTTGATGGGTGCCATTGGCGCTGTGCTGCTATTGCTGCCGCGAGGCGTACCGATGCGCCCCTTAGGGTGGCCCATGCTGTTGATGCTGGTTTTTGCGCCCAGGCCGATGTTGCAGGAAGGCGTGGCCGAAGTCTGGCAACTGGATGTCGGTCAGGGCCTGGCGATCTTGGTGCGCACTCGGCATCACACGATGCTGTATGACGCCGGACCGCGTTTCGGTGAGCTCGACCAGGGGGAGCGGGTGGTGTTGCCGGCATTGCACAAACTGGGGGTGAAGGGCCTCGACTTGATGCTGATCAGCCACGCCCATGCCGATCACGCCGGTGGTGCCCGGGCGATTGCCAAGGGCTTGCCGGTGAATCGGGTGGTCAGTGGTGAACCGTCGGACTTGCCTTTGGAATTGCGGGCCGAGAGGTGTGAAAGCGGTCGACAATGGACCTGGGACGGAGTCGATTTCCAGCTTTGGCACTGGCCATTGGCCGGCGACAGCAACCAGAATTCCTGTGTCTTGCTGATCGAGGCCAATGGCGAACGGTTGCTGTTGAGTGGCGACATTGATGCTGCCGCCGAAAGAGCCCTGCTGGACAGTCCGTTGGCCCTGCCCACCGATTGGCTGCAAGCGCCACACCACGGCAGTCGCAGTTCTTCGTCCAACGCCTTGCTGGATGTCCTGCAACCTAAAGGGGCGCTGATCTCCCGCGGTCAGGGTAATTCCTTTGGCCATCCGCATCCCACGGTCATCGCGCGTTATCAAAAACGTGGAATGACGATCTACGACAGCGTCGAACAGGGTGCCATTCGTCTGCAACTGGGGCGCTTCGAGCCGCCGTGGTCAATGCGCCAGGAACGGCGTTTCTGGCGCGATCCGCCGCCGTTGACCCCATAACCGGGCGTTATTAAAGCCCGACCGGATGCGACATCACGGTCTTCGGTGCTTGCACCCCCTATGTTAGAGTGGCGCACTTTTTCGAGGGGACTGTCACTGTGTGGGAATTGGTCAAATCCGGCGGCTGGATGATGCTGCCGATCATTCTGAGTTCCATCGCGGCCATGGCCATCGTCGCCGAGCGTCTCTGGACGCTGCGCGCCAGCCGCGTGACCCCGGAGCACTTGCTCGGGCAGGTCTGGGTCTGGATCAAGGACAAACAGCTCAATAAAGACAAGCTCAAGGAACTGCGCGCCAACTCGCCTTTGGGCGAGATCCTGGCGGCGGGCCTGGCTAATTCCAAACATGGTCGCGAGATCATGAAAGAGTGCATCGAAGAGGCCGCTCAACGGGTCATTCATGAACTCGAGCGCTACGTCAGTGCCCTGGGTACCATTGCCGCCATGGCGCCTTTGCTGGGGTTGCTGGGTACGGTGCTGGGCATGATCGACATTTTCAGCGCATTCACAGGCTCGGGCATGACCACCAACGCCTCGGTACTGGCCGGTGGTATTTCCAAGGCCCTGATCACCACGGCTGCGGGCCTGATGGTGGGTATCCCCGCGGTATTCTTCCACCGTTTCCTGCTACGGCGAATCGATGAGTTGGTAGTGGGCATGGAGCAGGAAGCGATCAAGCTGGTCGAGGTGGTGCAGGGCGACCGCGATGTGGACCTGTCCGGGAGCAAAGCGTGAAATTCCGCCGCAAACCACGGGAAACAGTGGACATCAACCTCGCGTCGCTGATCGACGTGGTGTTCATCCTGCTGCTGTTTTTCGTCGTGACCACCACCTTCACCCGTGAAACCCAGCTGCGCGTCGATCTGCCGGAATCGGTCAGCGGCACGCCCGCCGACGATCAAAGCAAGCCTCTGGACATCGCCATCAGCGCCGATGGCGTGTTCTCGGTGAACAACCAGATCCTGGCGAAGAGTGACTTGGCCTCGTTGATGGACGCGCTGCAAAAAGAAGCCAACGGCGACACCAACCGGCCGCTCTCTATCAGCGCTGACGGCAAGACTCAGCATCAGTCCGTGGTGACTGCAATGGATGCGGCCGGCAAACTCGGTTTCAGTCACTTGCGCATGACCACCATCGAGGCGGCGCCCCCTGCGCCCTGATGACCATGTCCGATCGATTGCTCGCCGCGTGGTATGACGGTCATCCGGCCCTGAAGCTGTTACAGCCATTGGAATGGTTGTACCGGCGAGTGGTCATGAACAAGCGCAAGCGCTTTCTGGCGGGTGAGGGCGAGATCTATCAGCCACCGGTGCCGCTGATCGTGGTCGGCAACATCACCGTGGGTGGCACCGGCAAGACGCCGCTGATTCTATGGATGATCGAGCACTGCAAGCGCAGCGGCCTGCGGGTTGGCGTGGTCAGTCGCGGCTACGGCGCCAAACCGCCGCAGTTGCCGTGGCGGGTCGAGGCGGAGCAAAGCGCCGACGTTGCTGGCGATGAGCCGTTGCTGATCGTCCAGCGCACGGGCGTGCCACTCATGATCGACCCCAATCGCAGCAACGCCGTCAAAGCCTTGCTGGCCAGTGAGCCGCTGGACCTGATCCTGTCCGACGACGGCATGCAGCACTACCGCCTGGCCCGTGACCTGGAGCTGGTGCTGATTGACGCCGCTCGCGGCCTGGGTAACCGCCGTTGCCTGCCCGCCGGGCCATTGCGTGAACCGGTCGAGCGCCTGCAAAGCGTCGACGCGGTCCTCTACAACGGAGCCGCATCTGACCGCGATGATGGATTTGCCTTTCAATTGCAACCCACCGCGCTGGTCAACCTGCACAGCGGCGAACGGCGTCCTCTTGACCACTTTGGTGCAGGCCAGTCTGTGCACGCGGTGGCTGGCATCGGCAATCCGCAACGTTTCTTCAAGACCCTCGAAACGCTACACTGGCAGCCGGTTCCACATGCGTTTGCCGACCACGCTGAATACAGCGTGCAGGCTTTGAATTTCACGCCGTCATTGCCGTTGGTAATGACGGAAAAGGACGCGGTGAAATGCCGTGCCTTTGCCGCCGCCGACTGGTGGTACCTGGCGGTCGATGCCGTGCCGTCGCCGGCCTTCGTGGCCTGGTTCGACACACAGTTGATGCGCCTGCTGCCGGCTCGTTTGTTGCCTTAACTCCGTTTTTTCCAGGGAATGCTCATGGACACCAAATTGCTCGACATCCTCGCTTGCCCGGTCTGCAAAGGCCCGCTCAAGCTCAGCGCCGACAAGACCGAGCTGATCAGCAAGGGCGCAGGCCTGGCTTACCCGATTCGCGACGGCATCCCGGTGATGCTCGAATCCGAAGCGCGCACCCTGACCACCGACGAGCGCCTGGATAAATGACCACAGCCTTTACCGTCGTCATTCCATCGCGCTATGCCTCCACCCGCCTGCCGGGCAAGCCGCTGCTGCTGATCGCCGGCAAGCCGATGATCCAGCACGTCTGGGAACAGGCAAGCAAAAGCAGCGCCGGGCGGGTGGTGGTGGCCACCGACGACGCGCGCATCGTCGAGGCCTGCAAAGGCTTTGGTGCCGAAGTGGTGCTGACCCGTGAAGATCACAACTCCGGCACTGATCGCCTGGCCGAAGTCGCGATGAAGCTGGGCCTGGCGCCCGATGCCATTGTGGTCAATGTCCAGGGCGACGAACCGCTGATCCCGCCGAGTGTGATCGATCAGGTCGCCGCCAACCTGGCCGCCCACACCGAAGCACGCATGGCCACCCTGGCCGAACCGATCGAAGACGTGGTCACCCTGTTCAATCCCAACGTGGTCAAGGTCGTCAGCGACCTCAATGGCCTGGCGTTGACGTTCAGTCGCTCCACCTTGCCCTGGGCGCGTGATGCGTTTGCCGTGAACCCTGAGCAGTTGCCCGAAGGTGTACCGTATCGCCGACATATCGGCATCTACGCCTACCGCGCCGGTTTCCTGCAGGATTTCGTCAGCTGGGGTCCCTGCTGGCTGGAAAACACCGAGTGCCTGGAACAGCTTCGTGCTCTGTGGCACGGCGTGCGGATCCACGTTGCTGATGCGCTGATCGCGCCGCCAGCCGGCGTCGATACCGCTGAAGACCTTGAGCGCGTTCGTCGCCTGCTGGAGGCGTGATGCGGGTTCTGTTTGTCTGCCTGGGCAACATCTGTCGCTCTCCCACGGCCGAAGGCGTGCTGCGACACAAGTTGCGTGAGGTGGGGCTGGCCGACCAGGTCGAAGTTGCCTCCGCCGGCACCGGTGACTGGCATGTCGGTAAGGCGCCGGACAAGCGCAGTCAGGCCGCGGCGAAGCTGCGCGGTTATGACTTGTCCACCCAGCGCGCGCAACAAGTCAGTCGTGCCGATTTCGCCACCTATGACCTGATCCTGGCGATGGACAACAGCAACCTGCGCAACCTCAAGGCCTTGCAGCCGGCCAAGGGCAAAGCCGAACTCGACCTGTTCCTGCGTCGCTACCAGTCGCCGGTCGATGAAGTGCCGGACCCGTACTACGACGGCGAACAAGGCTTCGAGCAGGTGCTGGACCTGATCGAGCACGCCAGTGATTTGCTGGTGATCGAATTGAAGGGACGGTTATGAGTTTGCAGGTCAGGTCGCAGGTTTCGCTCAAGCCGTTCAACAGCTTTGGCGTGGATGTCCAGGCCCGGCTGTTTGCCGAGGCCCATAGCGATGCCGATGTACGGGAAGCCCTGGCCTACGGGCTGGAGCACAAGGTGCCGGTGCTGGTGATCGGCGGTGGCAGCAACCTGCTGCTGACGGCAGATATCGATTCGCTGGTGCTGCGCATGGCCACTCGCGGGATTCGCGTGCTGAGCGATGAAGGCAGCAAGGTGGTGATCGAGGCGGAGGCGGGCGAGCCCTGGCATCCGTTCGTGCAGCATACGCTGGGGCTGGGGTTGTCCGGTCTGGAAAACCTCAGTCTGATTCCCGGCACCGTCGGTGCGGCACCGATGCAGAACATCGGTGCCTATGGGGTCGAGATCAAGGACGTGTTCGCCGGTCTGACCGCCCTCGATCGCCAGAGCGGCGAACTGCGGGACTTCACATTGCAAGAGTGCAACTTCGCTTACCGCGACAGCCTGTTCAAGCAGGAACCGGGACGCTGGTTGATCCTGCGTGTGCGCTTCACCCTCGACCGCGCCGAGCATTTGCATCTGGAGTACGGCCCGGTGCGCCAGCGTCTGACTGAACAAGGCATCGAGCATCCGACCGCCAGCGATGTCAGCCAGGCCATTTGCAGTATCCGCAACGAAAAACTCCCGGACCCGGCCGTACTCGGCAATGCCGGCAGCTTTTTCAAGAACCCTTTGGTGTCGTCGGCGCTGGCTGCACGGCTCAAGGGGGAGTACCCGGACCTGGTGGCCTATGCGCAACCTGATGGCCAGATGAAATTGGCCGCCGGCTGGCTGATCGAGCGGGCAGGCTGGAAAGGTTTCCGTGAGGCTGATGCTGGCGTGCATAAATTGCAGGCGCTGGTGCTGGTCAACTATGGCGGAGCAACGGGTCTGCAATTGCTGAGCCTGGCGCAGCGCATCCAGAAAGATATTTTCGAACGTTTCCACGTCGATCTGGAAATGGAGCCGAACCGGTATTGAGCTAGGCTTTCAGTACGGATCAAAAAGCCCTGCACGATGTTTATGGTGCAGGGCTTTTTTGTTAATGCTCGGTTAACTTAGTCAGCTAACGATGCACACTCTTGCTCCACCAAAGGCCCGGTGCAGACGTCTGCGTCTGCATAAGAGAGCCCATTAGCCTGAGTCGATCTGCGTGCGACCCACCGAGATCCAGCGGCAGATTGCTCGACCCCATAACTCAAGAAATATGCGGGCGTGCCCATGATTACCCTGAAGCTCAATGGTCAAGACCATCAACTCGACGTCACCGAGGACATGCCGCTGCTCTGGGCGATCCGCGATGTGGCCGGTTACAACGGCACCAAATTCGGCTGCGGCATGGGCCTGTGCGGGGCTTGCACCATTCATATCGAAGGGGCCCCGGCACGCAGTTGCATCACGCCCATCGGTTCAGTCGTAGGGCAGAATGTCAGCACCATCGACAACCTGCACGCCGACCCGATCGGCAAAGTCGTGCAGCAAGCCTGGCTCGACACGGCGGTCGCCCAATGCGGTTTCTGCCAGGGCGGGCAAATCATGTCGGCGACGGCGCTGCTCAAGACCAATCCGAACCCGAGCGACGAGCAGATTGAAGAGGCGATGGTCGGTAACATCTGCCGCTGCGGCACCTACAACCGCATCAAGACTGCGATCCGCCAGGCCTCCACTCACCTGAAGGAGGCCAAGGCATGAGCCGGTTACCGAATGATTTCGCCCTGAGCAACCTGAGTAATCTCAGTCGTCGAGGTTTCCTTAAAGGGGTTGGGGCTACCAGTGCGTTGGTGCTGGCGGCGAGCTGGGGCTGGCAAGACGCGTTTGCCGAGGACAAAGAGAAAAAGTTCGGCGCTGACGGCATGCCCCACGGCTGGGTCGATGATCCGAAGATCTATGTGAGCATCGCCGCCGATGGCACGGTGACCGTGATCTGTAACCGCTCGGAGATGGGCCAGGGCGTACGCACCAGTCTGACGATGGTGGTGGCTGATGAGCTGGAAGCCGACTGGGCGCGGGTTAAAGTACAACAGGCCCCGGGCGACGAAGCACGTTTCGGCAACCAGGACACCGACGGCTCGCGCAGCATGCGCCATTGGTACGAACCGATGCGCCGTTGCGGGGCTGCTGCTCGCGCCATGCTGGAGCAAGCCGCCGCTGACCAATGGAAAGTGTCGGTTGGCGAATGCCATGCGCAACTGCATAAAGTCGTTCATAAACCGTCCGGCCGCGAACTGGATTATGGTGTGCTCGCCGCCGCTGCCGGCGCATTGGCCGTACCGGCGCGTGACAGCCTCAGACTCAAACAGCCTTCGGAGTTTCGCTACATCGGCAAGGAAGGCACCAAGGCCATCGATGGTGAAGACATCGTCAACGGCCGTGCGGTGTACGGCGCCGACGTGCATTTCGACGGCATGCTGTACGCGACCATTGCACGGCCCTCGGTGTATGGCGGCAAGGTCAAAAGCTTCGATGGCAACGCGGCGATGAAAGTCCCTGGCGTAGTCAAGGTGGTGCAGATCGAAAGCCGACCCTTGCCTTCGGAGTTTCAACCGCTCGGCGGTATCGCCGTGGTGGCGAGCAATACCTGGGCGGCGATCAAGGGCCGCGAGGCGCTGAAAATCGAGTGGGACGACGGCCCCAACGCCAGCTACGACTCCATTGCCTATCGCAAGGCGCTGGAAGCGGCCTCGCTCAAGCCCGGCAAGGTGGTGCGCAATACCGGCAATATCGACGAGGCGATGTCCAGCGCCGCCAGCACGCTGGAAGCCTCCTACTACTTGCCGCATTTGTCGCAGTCGCCGATGGAACCGATGGTCGCCATTGCGCGATTCAAGGACGGTGCGTGCGAAGCGTGGGGGCCAAGCCAGGCGCCGCAGGTCACCCGGGAGCGGATCGGTGAACGCCTGGGCTTGCCCTTCGACAACGTCACGTTCAACGTGACCCTGCTCGGTGGTGGGTTCGGGCGCAAGTCCAAGCCTGACTTCATCATCGAAGCGGCGATCCTCGCCAAGGAATTCCCCGGCAAGGCGGTGCGGGTGCAATGGACCCGCGAAGACGACATTCACTGTTCCTACTTCCACACCGTGTCGGCCGAATACCTCAAGGCCAGCCTGAACAAAGATGGCCTCCCGTCCGGCTGGTTGCACCGTACGGTGGCGCCGAGCATTACAGCGTTGTTTGCGCCGGGCATGAACCATGAGGCGGCGTTCGAACTGGGCATGGGGTTCACCAACATGGCGTATGCGATCCCCAACATTCGCCTGGAAAACCCCGAGGCAACGGTGCATACCCGGGTCGGCTGGTATCGCTCGGTGTCGAACATTCCCCACGGTTTCGCCATCCAGAGCTTTATCGATGAACTGGCGCACAAGGCCGGGGAAGATCCGCTGAAGTACCAGATCAGATTGCTCGGTCCGGATCGTCAGATCGATCCGCGCACCTTGAGTGATGAGTGGAACTACGGCGAATCCCCCGAGCGTTATCCGATCGACACCGCGCGCCTGCGCACGGTACTGGAGACCGCCGCCAAAGCCGCGGGATGGGGGCGTGAGTTGCCCAAAGGGCGCGGCCTGGGCCTGGCGGTGCATTACAGCTTCGTGACGTATGTGGCGGCGGTGATCGAGGTGGAGGTCAAAGACGACGGCACTCTGGTGGTGCACAAGGCCGACATCGCCGTCGATTGCGGACCGCAGATCAATCCGGAGCGGATTCGCGCTCAATTCGAAGGTGCCTGTGTCATGGGCCTGGGTAATGCGGTGCTGGGGGAAATCAGCTTCAAGGACGGCAAGGTCCAGCAGGACAACTTCCACATGTACGAAGTGGCGCGCATGTCCCTGGCGCCAAAAGAGGTGGCTATACATCTGGTGACGCCGCCGGGTGATGTGCCATTGGGCGGTGTGGGTGAGCCGGGCGTGCCACCGATTGCGCCGGCGCTGTGCAATGCGATCTTTGCTGCCACCGGCAAGCGCATCCGCAACCTGCCGGTTCGTTATCAGCTGTCGGGCTGGCAGAAGGCCGACAGCTGATGGACAGCGCCGATCTGAACGTCCTGCGCAGTGTGCTGCAATGGCATCGCGCCGGTCAGCGGGTGGTGTTGTACAGCGTGGTCGAAACCTGGGGCACCGCGCCCCGGGCACCCGGCGCCATGCTGGCATTGCGTGAAGACGGCATGGTGATTGGTTCGGTCTCGGGCGGGTGTGTCGAAGATGACTTGATTGCCCGGCTGCGCGACGGTCGCCTTGCGCTTGATGGCCCACCGGTGCAATTGATCACTTACGGCGTGACTCGCGAGGAGGCCGCACGTTTCGGCTTGCCCTGCGGCGGCACCTTGCGCTTGACCGAGGAGCGTATCGATGATGGGAGCTGGGTCGAGCAATTGCTCACTCATTGCGAGGCCCATGAAATCGTTGCCCGTGAACTGAACCTGACCACCGGCGAAGTGCTTTTGCAGCCGGCCAGCAAAGCTGACGTGTTGACGTTCGACGGCCAGACCTTGCGCGCGATCTACGGCCCGCGCTGGCGCTTGCTGCTGATTGGCGCGGGGCAGCTGTCGCGCTATGTGGCGGAAATGGCCCGCCTGCTGGATTTCGAGGTGCTGATTTGCGACCCGCGCAGCGAGTTCGTCTACGGCTGGGAGGAACAGCACGGACGATTCGTTTCGGGCATGCCGGATGAGGCGGTGTTGAATATCCAGACCGATGAACGCACGGCCATCGTAGCCCTGACCCATGATCCGCGCCTGGACGACATGGCGCTGCTCACGGCCCTCGACTCCAGGGCTTTTTACGTTGGGGCGCTGGGGTCGCGGGTCAACAGTCAGAAGCGCCGGGAAAACCTGGCTCAACTGGGTTTGTCGCAACCGGCGATTGACCGCTTACATGGTCCCATCGGTTTGCACATCGGCAGTCATAATCCTGCGGAAATTGCCTTGTCGCTCATGGCGGAAATCGTGGCGGTCAAAAACGGCGTCGAACTGAAACAGAAGAAAGTCTTGCAGGAGAGGGTATGAGCGAGTCCATCGGCGTCATTGTGTTGGCGGCGGGGCAGGGCAGCCGGTTTCGTCAGGTGGCGGGCACCGACAGGGATAAATTGCTCGCTGATTGTACCGGGCGTGATGGTGCAGAGAGGTCCGTCATTGAGCACACGCTGGTCAACCTACCGGCCGCACTGGACAAGCGCGTACTGGTGACGACCCCTGACCGCCCGCGGGTTGTTCGCATGGCTCAGGCCTATGGCTGCGAAATTGTGCTGATCGAGTCGACGGGAATGGGCGACAGCATTGCCGCTGGAGTCGCTGCCTGCAAGCAGCTCGATGGTTGGCTGATGGTGCTGGGAGATATGCCGTTCATCCTGCCGTCCAGCATCGAGCAAGTGGTGGCGGGTATTGGCAATGACATGATCAGCGTGCCCGTGCAGGGGGGGGAGCACGGACATCCGGTCGGGTTCGGACGGGACTTCGCTGCGGGGTTGATGGCGTTATCGGGGGATCGTGGCGCCAAGCCACTGTTTGCCCAAGGGCGGGTGGTCGAAGTGACGGTGGATGATCCGGGTGTGTTGTGGGATGTGGATGTGCCTGAGGCACTTACCTTCAGACCAACATAGATCCTTGTGGGAGCGAACTTGCTCCGGGCGGCGATCCGACGATAGCGGTCAATCAGCCAGCACCCATGTTGAATGCCATTGCGCCATCGCGAGCAAGCTCCCACAGGGGCTGGTGTGATTTCACAGATGTAAAAAAAGCCCCGCCTGGATCACCAGGCGGGGCTTTTTAATAGCCGATGGAATCAGACGAGAGGTTTAGGCTCGTGCTCTTTTTCCTGGGCTTGCTCGTGTTGCTCTACCGCTTCCTGAACGGAGCGCGGCGCTTCGTGGATCACCGACTCAACCGGCTCGGCAGCCACTTCAGCAGCAACCGGTGCAGGTTCGGCAGCGACAACCGCTTCAGCAGGCGCAGCAGGGGCAGCCAGTTCGGCTTCCTTCTGCAGGCGCTCGGCTTCACGCTTGCGACGACGCACTTCACGTGGGTCGTTAGGTGCACGGCCACTTGGCGTCAGGGCGCTGACAGGAGCGGCCTCGACGACCGGAGCAGGCGCTTCGGCAACGACCGGGGCTTCAACGACTGGCGCTTCAACCACCGGCGCTTGAGCCGGTTCTGCAGCGGCGACTACCGGCTCGGAAACCATGGCTTCAGCCACTTGGGTTTCGGCGGCAGGTGCAGCTACTTCAGCGACAGCTGGCTCGGCCACCCAGTTGAATGCGGTTTGCTCCTCGCGAACTTCACGCACGGTTTCAGTCACGGTTTCAACAACCGCTTCTGCAACTACGGCAGGTGCTTCAACCACTGGAGCCGGTTCGGCAGCCGCTTCAACGGCAGGCTGTGCTTCTGGTGCTGGTGCTACTTCGATTTCCGGCGACGCAGTGACTTCGACCGGTGTGGTCGCTTCCACGGCTGGCGCTTCGACTGGAGCAGTTTCCAGAGTAGCGGCAGTGGCGCGTTCGGCTTGCACATTGGCTTCTGCTTCGGCCGGAGCGCTGATCACACTGCTGGCAACGGCTGCGGTGACAGCCAGGCCGGCGGCCAGATCGGCAACGCTTGGCGCTTCAGCGTTTTCGCCGGACTCGGATTCTTCCGAACCTTCGATCACGTTGCCGTTGGCATCACGCTGACGCTCGCGACGGTTGCTGCGACGACGCTGGCCACGGGAGCGGCGGCGTGGACGATCGCCTTCGGCGCCTTCCTGACCGTCTTCCGGCAGTTGCTCTTCGTTGGAGGTCAGTTCTTCTTCAGTTGCGGCTGCGGCAGCTTGTTCGGCGCGTGGCTGACGTTCTTCACGCGGTGGGCGTGGAGCGCGTTCTTCACGTGGCTGGCGAGCTGGACGTTCTTCAGCGGTGGCGGCGGTAGCGGCGGTAACAGCGGCGGCCGGAGCGGCATCCAGAGGCTCGCGCAGTTCACGAACGCGTTCTTCGCGCTCGCCACGTGGCTTGCGATCTTCACGCGGAGCGCGCGGTGCACGTTCTTCACGAGGCACGCGTGGTGCGCGTTCTTCGCGGGCTACTACTGGAGTCTCTTCACGGGATTCGCGTGGCTCACGGACTTCGCGAGGCTGACGCTCTTCACGCGGCTCACGTGGTGCGCGTTCTTCACGCGGTGCACGCTCTTCGCGAGGCTTGCGCTCTTCATCGCGGCGACCGTTACGGTTGCGGCTTTGCTGGCGACCGTTGCGACGCTCTTCGTTGCGGGCCGGACGCTCGGCGGCTGGCTTTTCAACCACAACCGGCGCAACAGGCTCTTCCTTGGTGGCGAACAGGCTCACCAACGACTTCACCAGGCCTTTGAACAGGCTTGGCTCTGGTACTACAGCCGGAGCCGGGGCAGGTGCTGCCACTTCGGTCGGAACCGGAGCGTTGGCGCGGGCCGGCGCCGTCTTGACCGCTGCTTCCTGGCGAACCAGGGTGCGGGTCGCAGCGGCTGGCTGGACTTCTTCCACTTCGGCAGCGGCAGCAGCGATTTCGTAGCTGGACTGGTTGGTGGCCGCTTCCGGGCTGTCGTCACGCAGGCGCTGCACTTCGAAGTGCGGCGTCTCGAGGTGATCGTTCGGCAGGATGACGATGCGGGCGCGGGTGCGCAGTTCGATCTTGGTGATCGAATTGCGTTTTTCGTTGAGCAGGAACGCAGCCACCGGGATCGGCACTTGTGCACGAACTTCGGCGGTGCGGTCTTTCAGGGCTTCTTCTTCGATCAGGCGCAGGATCGCCAGGGACAGCGATTCAACGTCACGGATGATGCCGGTGCCGTTGCAACGCGGGCAGACGATGCCGCTGCTTTCGCCCAGGGATGGACGCAGGCGCTGACGGGACATTTCCAGCAGGCCGAAGCGCGAGATGCGACCGACTTGCACGCGAGCGCGGTCGGCTTCCAGGCATTCGCGGACTTTCTCTTCCACGGCGCGCTGGTTCTTGGCAGGGGTCATGTCGATGAAGTCGATGACGATCAGGCCGCCGATGTCGCGCAGGCGCAACTGACGGGCGATTTCTTCAGCGGCTTCAAGGTTGGTTTGCAGCGCGGTTTCTTCGATGTCGCTGCCTTTGGTGGCGCGCGCCGAGTTGATGTCGATGGACACCAGGGCTTCGGTCGGATCGATCACGATGGAGCCGCCGGAAGGCAGTTCGACCACGCGCTGGAACGCGGTTTCGATCTGGCTTTCGATCTGGAAGCGGTTGAACAGCGGAACGCTGTCTTCGTACAGCTTGATCTTGCTGGCGTACTGCGGCATCACCTGGCGGATGAAGGTCAGGGCTTCGTCCTGGGCTTCAACGCTGTCGATCAGCACTTCGCCGATGTCCTGGCGCAGGTAGTCGCGGATCGCGCGGATGATCACGTTGCTTTCCTGGTAGATCAGGAATGGCGCGGCGCGGTCCAGCGAAGCTTCCTTGATAGCGGTCCACAGTTGCAGCAGGTAGTCGAGGTCCCACTGCATTTCTTCGCTGCTGCGGCCAAGGCCGGCAGTGCGCACGATCAGACCCATGTCGGCCGGGGCAACCAGGCCGTTCAGCGCTTCACGCAATTCGTTGCGCTCTTCGCCTTCGATGCGACGGGAGATACCGCCGGCACGCGGGTTGTTCGGCATCAGCACCAGGTAACGACCGGCCAGGCTGATGAAGGTGGTCAGGGCGGCGCCCTTGTTGCCACGTTCTTCTTTTTCGACCTGAACGATGACTTCCTGGCCTTCGCTCAGGACGTCCTTGATGTTGACGCGACCTTCCGGGGCTTTCTTGAAGTATTCGCGGGAGATTTCTTTGAGGGGCAGGAAGCCGTGGCGCTCGGAGCCGAAATCGACAAAGGCAGCCTCAAGGCTTGGTTCGATGCGAGTAATCCGGCCTTTATAGATGTTGGCCTTCTTCTGCTCGCGTGCACCGGATTCGATGTCCAGGTCGTAGAGGCGCTGGCCATCTACCAGTGCAACACGCAACTCTTCGGGTTGAGTTGCGTTAATCAGCATTCTTTTCATGTAGTACCGTCGGTTTCCGGGCTGCCGGAAACGGCGTTCGGCACACACGACTTCTCACGGTCGGTGTCAGGTGCGTCGGGAGTGGTTGGCCATTTCCCGTGTCCAGCGAAGTCCGGCCAATGTGGGCCTTCATCGCGACGTACGCGTCCTGCTTGCTGTGGCTACTTAAGCACTCAGTCAGGAGGAGGAATCAACCAGCGGCTGTGGACGAGATGAAGCGTCTTGAGAAAACCTGTTGCTACACAGTCCGGCGGTTGTGCATCTCCACCCTACACGTATCCCTGATAATTCGGGTGCTGCCGCGCGCAGAATCCGCAGCGGGTTGGCATTTACCGTGAGCTCCGAAAGGGGAGGTCACGCATCATGGCTAATTTAGGCGTTGTTTCCGATGCCTTCGCTCGGGGTCATTCGCAGCTGACTGCACTTTGTGAACTGGCCGTGAATATGGCTCGCAAAACGAGTGGAATACTCTGCTTTGTGGCGTGATTCAGGCCTCATGTCACCTGCGCTCGTTACACCTGCAAACTCCACCGTTACGTAGCGAAAGCCCCGTAGGACGGCCTCGCGTCCTGGTGAATTGCGTTGGTCAGGGCCGGTTTTTGACCGTTGGTCCGCTGTCCAGGCCGCTTTTGGCGGCGTTCGCGACTATAGCAGCAATGATTAAGTGCTTCAATTCCATAAAAAATTGTTATCATCCGCGGCATGACGACGACTACCCCCCCGACTCCAGGCGTACAACTGCTTGAGGTCTCGCCGGAATATGCCGGCCAACGTATTGATAATTTCCTTCTCGCCCGACTCAAAGGCGTGCCCAAGACCTTGATTTACCGCATTTTGCGCAAGGGCGAAGTGCGCGTGAACAAGGGGCGGATCAAGCCCGAGTACAAGTTGCAGGCGGGCGACATCGTGCGCGTGCCGCCGGTACGGGTGCCTGAGCGCGACGAGCCGGTGCCACTGGCACAAGGCCTGCTGCAGCGGCTTGAAGCCTCGATTGTCTTTGAAGACAAGGCGTTGATCGTGATCAACAAGCCTTGCGGCATCGCCGTTCACGGCGGTAGCGGCCTGACCTTCGGGGTGATCGAAGCCTTTCGTCAGTTGCGCCCCGATTGCAAAGAGCTCGAACTGGTTCACCGTCTCGACCGTGATACGTCCGGCCTGTTGATGATCGCCAAGAAGCGCAGCATGTTGCGCCACTTGCACACCGCGTTGCGCGGTGATGGCGTCGACAAGCGCTACATGGCACTGGTCCGCGGGAACTGGGCGAGCTCGATCAAGCAAGTCCGTGCGTCGCTGGGCAAGAGCAATCTGCGCTCCGGTGAGCGCATGGTCGAGGTCGACGAGGAGGAAGGGAAGGAATCCGTGACCGTGTTCAAGGTCCTGCGCCGCTTCGGTGACTTTGCCACCATGGTCGAAGCCAAGCCGATTACCGGCCGGACTCACCAGATCCGCGTCCATACCTTGCACGCCGGGCATTGCATCGCTGGCGACACCAAGTATGGCGACGAAGGTTTCAGCAAGGAAATTCGCGATCTGGGTGGCAAGCGCCTGTTCCTCCACGCTTACATGTTGACCGTGCCGCTGCCCGATGGCGGTGAGTTGAAGTTGCAGGCACCGGTCGACGAAATGTGGGCCAAGACCGTGGAGCGATTGAGTGCGCCCATCTGATTACAAGCTGTTGATCTTCGATTGGGATGGCACGCTGGCCGATTCCATCGGCCGGATTGTCGAGGCGATGCATGTTGCCTCGCAGCGTTCCGGTTTTGAACTGTGCGATGACTTTGCCGTCAAGGGCATCATCGGCCTTGGCTTGCCGGAAGCGATCCGCACCCTGTACCCGGAGATTGGTGACGCCGAGTTGATCGCGTTCCGCGAGCACTATGCTGAACACTACATTGCGTCGGAGGCTGTGCCTTCGCCGTTGTTCGAGGGCGTGGTCGAGTCGCTCGAGGCCTTTCGCTCCGAGGGTTATCATCTGGCTGTGGCGACCGGCAAGGCTCGTCGTGGGCTGGATCGGGTGTTGAAGTCCCATGGCTGGGAGAATTACTTCGATATCACCCGCGCTGCCGACGAGACTGCCAGCAAGCCCCATCCGTTGATGCTCGAGCAGATTCTCGCCCATTGCGAGGTCCGTCCGGAGCAGGCGTTGATGGTCGGTGATTCGTCCTTTGATTTGCAGATGGCGCGCAACGCTGGCATGGGCTCGGTGGCTGTCAGCTATGGCGCTCAATCGATCGATGCGTTGAAGTTGTATGAGCCGCGACTGGCCATCGACCGTTTTTCAGAATTGCATGCCTGGCTGAGTCAGCAGGCTTAACCGGTTGTTTTTGGGGTGGATGGCATGACCGACGAATGGAAGGCGCCCGCCAAGGCGAGCGCAGAGAGCGGTGACGACAAAAGCTGGAAGCTGCTGGAAAAGACGCTGCTGGCCAGCGTGCAGGAACAGCGTCGGTCCCGTCGCTGGGGGATATTCTTCAAGCTTTTGACTTTTGTGTATCTGTTCGGCGCCATTGCCCTGTTTTCGCCGCTAATGGATATGGAAAAAGCAGCCACTCGCAGCGCCCACTACACGGCGCTGATCGATGTGACAGGCATGATTGCCGACAAGGAACCTGCCAGCGCGGACAATATCGTTGGCAGTCTGCGCGCGGCTTTCGAGGACGAGAAGGTCAAGGGTGTCATCCTGCGCATTAACAGCCCAGGCGGCAGTCCGGTGCAGTCGGGTTACGTCTATGACGAGATTCGTCGCCTGCGTGGCCTGCACCCTGACATCAAGCTGTATGCGGTCATTTCCGATCTCGGGGCTTCCGGCGCTTACTACATCGCCAGTGCGGCGGATCAGATCTATGCCGACAAGGCGAGTCTGGTCGGCTCCATCGGTGTGACGGCGGCCGGTTATGGTTTTGTCGGCACCATGGAGAAGCTGGGCGTCGAGCGTCGTACGTACACTTCTGGCGAGCACAAGTCGTTCCTCGACCCGTTCCAGCCACAGAAGCCGGAAGAAACCGCCTTCTGGCAGGGTGTGCTCGATACGACACACAAGCAGTTCATCAATAGCGTCAAGCAGGGGCGTGGTGATCGCCTGAAGGACAAGGAGCATCCGGAGCTGTTCTCCGGCCTGGTCTGGAACGGCGAGCAGGCGCTGCCACTGGGGTTGATCGATGGGTTGGGCAATGCCAGTTCGGTTGCGCGGGATGTGATCGGCGAGAAAGAACTGGTGGACTTCACCGTTCAGGAGTCGCCATTCGATCGCTTCTCGAAGAAACTCGGTGCCAGCGTGGCTGAGCATTTGGCGATGTGGATGGGTTTTAACGGTCCGTCGTTGCGGTGATCTTTCGATTGCACAAAAAAAACCGGCAATTGCCTAATGCCGATCAGTTAAGCCTTCTCGCTTGACCTTTGGCCGCAAGAAATCAAAATCCGATGCCTGTACTGGCATCGGATTTTTTTATGCGTCTCGCTCGGGCCCTGGAACTGACCCACAACATCGCCTCCACTCCCAATTCAATCGAGGGACTGGATTCTTTACTCGATCCGTCTTTGGTCGAGCTGGCCCTTGAACAGGCCGGTGTGGCGACCCTGCGCAAGCGGCGTTTGCCGCTGGAAATGATGCTCTGGTGCGTGATTTCCATGGCCTTCTTTCGACGCATGTCGGCATGGGATGTGGTCAGCCGCATGAACATCATGCTGCCGGGCCAACGTCCGCTGGTGGCACCCAGCGCTGTGGTTCAAGCCCGTCAGCGGTTGGGCTGCGAGGCTGTTCGACAGGTCTTCCATCTGACTCAGAAAAGTTGGCATGAGGCCGTGGATCACCCAACTTGGGCCGGCTTGCGTTTGCTGGGCGTCGACGGTGTGGTCTGGCGAACACCGGATACCCCGGAAAATCGGGCGCGCTACGACTCGGCCAGCAATCAGCATGGCGACACTGGCTTTCCTCAGGTGCGCATGGTCTGCCAAATGGAATTGACCAGCCACATGCTGATCGGCAGTGCGTTTGATGGCTATCGCAGCAACGAAATGAAGCTGGCCGAACAACTGATCGACACCACGCCCGATCACTCGTTGACCCTGTTCGATCGAGGCTTTTACTCCTTGGGTTTGCTGCACCAATGGCAGCAAGCAGGCACCGAGCGGCATTGGCTGATGCCACTGAAAAAAGGCACGCAGTACGAAGTGGTTCAGCGTTTGGGGCGCCAGGATGCGGTTGTCTTGTTAAGTACTTCGCCGCAAGCCCGCAAACAATGGCCGGGGCTGCCCGAGCGCCTGACTGCGCGACTCCTGAGCAAAACCGTCAAGGGCAAGGTGTGTCAGATCCTGACGTCGATGGCCGACCCGCTGCGCTTTCCGTCCGACGAAATCGTCGACCTGTACAGCCAGCGATGGGAGATCGAATTAGGGTTTCGCGAGATGAAACAGACGCTGCTTAACAGCAGCTATACGCTGCGCAGCAAGACACCCGAGATGATCGAGCAGGAACTGTGGGGGGTGTTGCTGGGCTACAACTTGTTGCGCTATCAGATGGTGGAAATGAGCCGTCACTGTCCAGGTATTTACCCGTGTGAAATGAGTTTTAGCGCGTGTACCTGGGCGATTTTAGGGTTTATCAACAGTGTCTCGGCCGACCGCTCCGGGAACATCCCCAAGTACCTGGGCGAGCTTCATGCCTCAGCCCTGCACTATGTCCTGCCTCATCGGCGAGAGGAGCGTATTTATCCTCGCGCCATCCGGCTCAAATCGCCGAAGTATCCGATCAGAAATAAAAATGCCAGTCAGCTTAACTGACTGGCATTAGGCAATTGCCGGTTTTTTTGCCTTTGTACGACTGTAGGAGCTGGCTTGCCAGCGATGGCGAAATACCTGACACACTGCGTCGCCCGGATCGCCAGCAGGCCGGCTCCTACGGGATTTGCGCGCCCTCGGCCAATAGCATGTCGATCAGGCGAATCAGTGGCAGGCCGATCAGGCTGGTGGCGTCAGGGCCTTCGGTGCTGCGAAACAGGCTGACCCCCAGGCCTTCAGCCTTGAAGCTGCCTGCGCAGTCGTAGGGTTGCTCTGCGTGCAGGTAGCGTTCGATGCGGGGTGCATCGAGTGGGCGCATATGGACGGTGAACGGCACGCAGTCGACCTGACAGTGCCCGGTCTGGGTGTTGAGCAGGGCCAGGCCGGTCAGGAACGTCACGCTGGCGCCGCTGGCGGCCAGTAGTTGTTCGCGGGCTTTTTCGAAGGTGTGGGGTTTGCCGATAATCCGCTCTCCCAGCACGGCGACCTGGTCGGAGCCGATTATCAGATGAGCGGTATGGCTGTCGGCCAGGGCGCGGGCTTTCTCTTCGGCGAGGCGCTTGACCAACTCGATGGCGGATTCGTCCGGGCGATGGCTTTCGTCGATATCCGGCGAGCTGCATGTAAAAGGCAGCTGCAAGCGGGCGAGCAATTCCCGGCGATAGACCGAGCCGGAAGCGAGTAATAAAGGCAGCATGCGCATCTCCATAAGGCAGGTGCGAATTCTAGCGAGGCTTCCAAGTGACGGACAGGGCTGAATTTCCTTTGACATGGGCGGGTGCATCCCTATAATGCTGCGCCTATGTTGAATGACCCGATTCCACCTCACGTTGACCCGCGCAAATTGGCTGATCGTGGCACCACCCTTCAAGGTGAAATGCTGCTGGCCGATTTGGAGAGACTCTGCGACCCGCTTTCCGACAATGTCGGTACGGTGCAGGCTAAATTCGTTTTTGAACGAGATGAACGTAAATCTGTGGTCATCCACAGCTTTATCGACACTGAAGTCAAAATGGTTTGCCAGCGTTGTCTTGAGCTGGTCACCCTGCCGATCCATAGCGAATGCAGTTACGCTGTGGTGAAGGAGGGTGCGAATACCCAGTCGTTGCCGAAAGGTTATGACGTGCTGGAACTGGGCGAAGATCCTTTGGATCTGCAGTCACTGATCGAGGAGGAGCTTCTGCTCGCCTTGCCCATTGTGCCTGCTCATCATCCGGAAGAATGCCAGCAGCCGGCGGGTCTCGATGAGCCCGAACCGAGCGAGGACGAGGTAACGCGGTCCAACCCGTTCAGTGTATTGGCGCAGTTAAAGCGTGACCCAAACGTTTAGGAGTTAATCAATTATGGCTGTTCAGCAGAACAAAAAATCCCGCTCTGCCCGTGACATGCGCCGTTCGCACGACGCTCTCGAGGCTAGCACCCTGTCTGTAGAAAAAACCACCGGTGAAGTTCACCTGCGTCACCACGTATCGCCAGAAGGCGTATACCGTGGCCGTAAAGTGATCGACAAGGGCGCTGACGAGTAATCACTTGTCCGCTCAAGTCATCGCGATTGACGCAATGGGCGGGGACTTCGGTCCCCGCAGCATTGTCCAGGCCAGCCTCGCTTGTCTGTCTGCTACGCCCTCGCTGCACCTGACCCTCGTCGGTCAACCCTCCCTTCTTGAAGAATTGATCGCTAGCCATTCGGCTGTTGATCGCGCGCGCCTGTCGATTGCCCCGGCGAGCGAAGTCATCACTATGGACGAAAAGCCCGCCCAGGCCTTGCGTGGCAAACCTGACTCGTCGATGCGCGTGGCGCTTGAGTTATTGCGTGATGGCAAGGTCCAGGCCTGTGTCAGTGCCGGCAACACCGGGGCGCTGATGGCGTTGTCGCGGTTTGTGCTCAAGACTCTGCCGGGCATTGATCGTCCGGCCATGGTGGCGGCGATTCCGACACAAAAGGGTTATTGCCAACTGCTCGACCTGGGCGCCAACGTCGATTGCAGTGCCGAGCATCTGTTGCAGTTTGCGGTCATGGGGTCGGTGGCGGCGGAAACCCTGGGCATAGTGCGCCCACGGGTAGCGTTGCTGAACATCGGCACCGAAGACATCAAGGGTAATCAGCAGGTCAAGTTGGCGGCGACCTTGTTGCAAGGCGCCAGGGGCATCAATTACATCGGCTTTATCGAGGGCGACGGTTTGTACCGTGGCGAAGCGGATGTAGTGGTGTGTGACGGTTTTGTCGGCAACATCCTGCTCAAATCCAGCGAAGGCCTGGCGACCATGATTGCCGGGCGTATCGAGGCGCTGTTCAGGAAGAGCGTGGCTTCTCGCGTGGTCGGCGCGCTGGCGCTGCCCTTGATGAAGCGTCTGCAGGCTGATCTGGCGCCTGCACGGCATAACGGTGCGAGCTTTCTCGGCTTGCAGGGGATTGTGGTGAAAAGCCATGGTTCTGCCGGGGTCCAGGGTTTTCAAAGTGCCATTCAGCGGGCCTTGATCGAGATTCAGGAGAATCTTCCCGAGCGCCTGCACGGTCGTCTGGAGGATTTGTTGCTTTAGGCGTTTTCGTCGGACAATGCTTAAATGTGACCGCTTGGTTCGATGGGCCATCCAACTGTCAGTTTCTTGCGTCCTCTAAGTAGGGCGCCAATTCTCCGACGACAAGATCATTAGGGGCTTGTTACATGTCTGCTTCCCTCGCATTCGTCTTTCCAGGACAGGGTTCGCAGTCCCTCGGCATGCTGGCCGAGCTGGGCGCGCAACATCCGGTTGTCCTCGAAACATTCAAAGAAGCTTCCGATGCACTGGGTTACGACCTGTGGGCACTGACCCAGCAAGGGCCGGAAGAGCAACTCAATCAAACCGATAAAACCCAGCCGGCCATTCTGACCGCCTCGATCGCCCTGTGGCGTCTGTGGCTGGCGGAAGGTGGCGCGCGCCCGGCTTACGTGGCCGGACACAGTCTGGGTGAATACAGTGCGCTGGTCGCGGCGGGCAGTCTGAGCCTGGGCGATGCGGTGAAGCTGGTCGAGCGTCGTGGTCAGCTGATGCAGGAAGCCGTTCCGGCCGGGCAGGGCGGCATGGCTGCCATCCTCGGCCTGGACGATGCCGACGTACTGGCCGCCTGTGCCGAAGCGGCGCAAGGCGAAGTGGTCAGTGCGGTGAATTTCAACTCCCCTGGCCAGGTGGTCATCGCCGGTGCCAAGGCAGCGGTCGAGCGCGCCATCGAAGGCTGCAAGGCGCGTGGTGCCAAGCGCGCCATGCCGCTGCCGGTCAGCGTGCCGTCCCACTGCGAGCTGATGCGTCCGGCTGCCGAGCGTTTCGCCGAATCGATCGCCGCGATCAACTGGCAGGAGCCACAGATTCCTGTGGTCCAGAACGTCAGCGCCGAAGTGCCGGCCGATCTGGAAACCCTCAAGCGTGATCTGCTCGAACAGCTGTACAAGCCCGTACGCTGGGTCGAATCCGTACAGGCGCTGGCAGCCAAGGGCGCGACCAATCTGGTCGAGTGCGGTCCTGGCAAAGTGCTGGCCGGTCTGAACAAGCGTTGCGCCGAAGGCGTATCGACATCCAACCTCAATACCCCAGACGCTTTCGCTGCCGCCCGCGCAGCGTCGGCCTGAATCAGGAGAAACTTGCATGAGTCTGCAAGGTAAAGTTGCACTGGTCACCGGTGCAAGCCGTGGCATCGGCCAGGCTATTGCCCTGGAACTGGGTCGTCAGGGTGCCATCGTTGTTGGTACTGCGACCTCCGCGTCGGGTGCCGAGCGCATTGCCGCCACCCTGAAGGAAAACGGTATTCAAGGCACCGGCCTGGAACTCAATGTCACCAGCGACGAGTCCGTGGCGGCAGTCCTGGCGAGCATCCAGGAGCAGTTCGGCGCGCCGGCGATTCTGGTCAACAATGCCGGTATCACCCGCGATAACCTGATGATGCGCATGAAAGACGACGAGTGGCACGACGTTGTCGATACCAATCTGAACAGTCTGTTCCGCCTGTCCAAGGGCGTTTTGCGTGGCATGACCAAAGCCCGTTGGGGCCGAATTATCAGTATTGGTTCGGTTGTGGGTGCCATGGGCAACGCAGGCCAAGTAAACTACGCTGCCGCCAAGGCCGGTCTGGAAGGTTTCAGTCGTGCTCTGGCGCGTGAAGTCGGTTCGCGTTCGATTACGGTAAACTCGGTGGCCCCTGGGTTCATCGATACCGATATGACCCGTGAACTGCCCGAGGCGCAGCGTGAAGCCTTGCAGACGCAGATTCCGCTGGGTCGTCTGGGGCAAGCTCAAGAGATCGCGTCCGTGGTCGCTTTTCTTGCGTCGGACGGTGCGGCTTACGTTACCGGAGCTACAATCCCGGTGAACGGCGGGATGTACATGTAATTCAAATGTGACGGATTGCTTCAAAAAAATGTCATACGAGCTGTCTAAAATCCGTTATAAAGCTGCAATCTATTTATAGGCAGAGGGTCACCGGGTTCGAGGAGTGAAGCTTTCAGTTGAAAAGCTGAAAAGCCTTTCTATACACTTACCCACTGGCCAGCTGCCTGAATTTGTCCATTAGGAGTGAAAACAAGGTATGAGCACCATCGAAGAGCGCGTCAAGAAAATCGTTGCTGAGCAACTGGGCGTTAAAGAAGAAGAAGTGGTCAACACTGCTTCCTTCGTTGAAGACCTGGGTGCCGACTCCCTTGACACCGTTGAGCTGGTGATGGCTCTGGAAGAGGAATTCGAGACCGAAATCCCTGACGAAGAAGCTGAGAAGATCACTACTGTACAAGCTGCAATCGACTACGTTACTAGCCACCAGGCGTAATAGTTTGTAATCGTTGCTCGCTGTCATGGAAAAACCGCACTGCCATCATGGCGTGCGGTTTTTTCTTTAGGCCTGATGCAAAGTCGTCATTTGAAAAAAGGAGAGTGCTGTGTCGCGTAGACGCGTCGTAGTCACCGGTATGGGTATGTTGTCGCCACTGGGCACGGATGTGCCGAGCAGCTGGCAGGGCATTCTGGCTGGCCGCAGTGGCATTGGTCTGATCGAACACGCCGACCTTTCTGCCTATTCCACCCGTTTTGGCGGCTCGGTAAAGGACTTCAATGTCGAGGAATACCTGTCGGTCAAGGAAGCCCGCAAGCTCGACCTGTTCATTCAATACGGTCTGGCCGCAGGTTTTCAGGCGGTACGCAATTCCGGTCTGGAAGTCACTGACGCCAACCGTGAGCGCATCGGCGTGGCCATGGGCTCGGGTATTGGTGGTCTGACCAATATCGAAGAAACCGCCCGCACGCTGCACGAAACCGGCCCACGACGGATCTCTCCGTTCTTCGTGCCAGGCTCGATCATCAATATGATTTCCGGTTTCCTGTCCATCCACCTCGGTGCACAGGGACCTAACTACGCCATCGCCACGGCCTGTACCACCGGTACTCACTGCATTGGCATGGCGGCCCGCAACATCATGTACGACGAAGCCGACGTGATGATTGCCGGTGGCGCCGAGATGGCCGCGTGCGGCCTGGGCATGGGGGGCTTCGGTGCCTCCCGCGCGCTGTCGACCCGCAACGACGAACCAACCCGCGCCAGCCGTCCATGGGACAAGGGCCGTGATGGCTTCGTATTGTCCAACGGTGCCGGTGCGCTGGTTCTCGAAGAACTGGAGCACGCCAAGGCCCGTGGTGCGACCATTTATGCCGAGCTGATCGGTTTCGGCACCAGCGGTGACGCTTACCACATGACGTCGCCGCCCGCCGATGGTGCCGGTGCTGCCCGCTGCATCACCAATGCGCTGCGTGACGCCAAGATCAATGGCGATCAAGTTCAGTACATCAATGCCCACGGTACCTCGACTCCCGCAGGCGATCTCGCTGAAGTCAATGCGATCAAGTCGGTATTCGGCGATCACGCCTACAAGCTGGCCGTCAGTTCCACCAAGTCCATGACCGGCCACCTGCTGGGTGCGGCAGGCGCGGTCGAGGCGATCTTCAGCGTGCTGGCCATCAACAGCCAGGTGGCGCCGCCGACCATCAACCTCGATGAGCCGGACGAAGGCTGCGATCTCGATTTCGTGCCGCATACCGCGCGCAACATGGATATCGATGTAGTCGTTTCCAACTCCTTCGGTTTTGGCGGCACCAACGGCTCGCTGGTGTTCCGCCGGTTCGCAGGCTGATGGACAGCTGGGTCGACGGTCAACCGGCTGACGCTTTGTCGCTGAAGGATCGCGGCCTGGCTTATGGCGATGGTCTGTTCGAGACCATCGCCGTACGTAACGGGCAGCCGGTGTTGCTGGATCGGCATTTGTCGCGCCTGGCGGATGGCAGTTCGCGTCTGATGCTAGCCGCTGATCAGGAATTGATCCGCAGTGAACTGCTGGCCTATGCCGCGGCACTGGGTGAGGGGGTGCTCAAGCTCATTCTCACTCGCGGCGACGGTCTGCGCGGTTATGCTCCCGACCCTTCGGCCCAGGCCCGCCGCATTCTGCAAGGCAATCCACCTGCGGCTTACCCCGCGGCGCATGGCGAACAGGGTGTTCGTTTGTTTTCTTGCACCACACGATTGTCCAGGCAGCCATTGCTTGCCGGCCTCAAGCACCTGAATCGACTTGAGCAAGTCCTAGCCCGTGCCGAATGGCAGGACACCGAGCATGCCGAAGGGTTGATGCTCGATCAGGCCGGGCGCGTGATTGAAGGCGTGTTCAGCAATTTGTTTCTGGTGCGTGAGGGTGTACTCATCACCGCTGACCTCAAACGCTGCGGCGTGGCAGGCGTAATGCGCGCCGAAATATTGTTTCAGGCCAGGTCGCTGGGAATCCCCACGCAAATCACCGATATCCCCCTCGAACAGTTGCAATGGGCTGACGAAGTCTTTGTCTGCAACAGCGTGTATGGTATCTGGCCGGTGCGCGCCTATGCTGCTCTTCACTGGCCGGTTGGGCCGCTCACCCGTAAACTCCAAACCATTGCCCGTGTGCTACTGGATGCTTGATACGTGAGACGTAAACTCTTGCTGCTGCTGGAAACCGGAGTGGTTCTGGCGGGGCTGCTGTTGGGTGCTTCAGCCTGGAAAATTCATTCGGCGCTGGTACAGCCGCTGAACATTGCCCAGGAACAATTGCTGGATGTGCCCAAGGGCACCACGCCGACCCGCACCTTCTATCGACTCGAAGCCAATGGCGTCATCAAGGACGCGTTCTGGCTGCGTGTGTATTGGCGCTTCAATCTCGCCAAACAACCCCTGCATAGCGGCGAATATCGCCTGCAACCGGGCATGACTGTCGAAGGCCTGATCAACCTGTGGAAACGCGGGGAAATGGTTCAGTACAGCCTGACCCTGGTCGAAGGCTGGAACTTCCGTCAGGTCCGCGCAGCGCTGGCCAGGGAAGAGAAGCTCGACCATAGCCTCGACGGTTTGAGCGACAGCCAGGTCATGGACAAGCTCGGCCACGCGGGGATTTTTCCGGAAGGGCGCTTCTTCCCTGACACCTATCGTTACGTACGCGGCATGTCCGATATCGAGCTGCTGAAAACCGCTTACGACCGCCTCGACGAAGTCCTCGCCAAGGAGTGGGAGCAGCGCTCTTCCGAGGTGCCGTACACCGAGCCCTACCAGGCGCTGATCATGGCTTCGCTGGTGGAAAAGGAAACCGGTGTACCGCAGGAGCGCGGGCAGATTGCCGGTGTGTTTGTACGACGCATGGCGATGGGCATGCTGCTGCAGACCGACCCAACGGTGATCTACGGCCTCGGCGACCGCTACAGCGGCAAGCTGACCCGGGCTCACCTTAAGGAATCGACGCCCTATAACACCTACATGAATGCGGGCCTGCCGCCGACGCCGATTTCCATGGTCGGTCGCGAAGCCATCCATGCGGCACTCAATCCGGTGGAGGGCAGCAGCCTTTACTTCGTGGCGCGTGGCGATGGCACTCACGTGTTCTCCGACGACCTGGATGCCCACAACAATGCCGTGAAGGAGTTCCAGCTCAAGCGTCGCGCCGATTACCGCTCCAGCCCGGCACCCACTGCCATGCCAGAGACATCGCCGACCCAGACTGAACAAAGCGATACGCAGGAGGCCAGGGCTTCTCAGGAGCTGGCACCGATCCCGGCCGCTTCACCGAGCGCGGCTCCCGAGGCGTTGCCGCAGGTGCCGGCGCAAGATCCTGCGCCAGCCCCTGAAACGCCGGAACCCGATGCCAATGCCCCGAAAAGCTCGCAATGACTCTGACTAAGGACTGCCTGTGACTGGCTTGTTTATTACTCTGGAAGGCCCGGAAGGCGCCGGCAAGAGCACTAATCGCGAATACCTGGCCGAGCGCTTGCGCGCCATCGGCATCGAGGTGGTGCTGACCCGCGAGCCGGGCGGCACGCCGTTGGCCGAGCGCATCCGTGAAGTGCTGCTGGCCCCGGTCGACGAAGTCATGAACCCGGATACCGAGTTGTTGCTGGTGTTCGCGGCGCGTGCCCAGCACCTGGCCGAGGTGATTCGCCCGGCGTTGGCCCGCGGTGCCGTGGTCCTGTGTGATCGTTTTACCGATTCGACATACGCCTACCAGGGCGGCGGTCGCGGCTTGTCGCTGGAGCGTATTGCGTCCCTGGAAACCTTCGTCCAGGGCGATCTGCGCCCGGACCTGACGCTGATTTTCGATTTACCTGTCGAGGTGGGGCTGGCCCGCGCCAGTGCTCGCGGTCGTCTGGACCGTTTCGAACTCGAAGGCCGGACCTTTTTCGATGCCGTACGCAATGCCTTCCTCAAGCGGGCCGAGGCGGATCCGACGCGTTATGTGCTGGTCGATGCTGCCCAACCTTTGGCACAGGTCCAGCAATCGCTGGATACCTTGCTGCCGCGCCTGCTGGAGTTGAGCCGTGGCTGAGGCCTATCCGTGGCAGGAAAGCCTCTGGCAGCAACTGGCTGGTCGCGCCCAGCATGCACACGCCTATCTGCTGCATGGCCCGGCCGGGATCGGCAAGCGCGCGCTGGCCGAGCGCCTGATGGCCAGCTTGCTGTGCCAGCGCCCGAACTCGCTGGAGGCCTGCGGCGAATGTAAATCCTGCCTGCTGCTCAAGGCTGGCAGCCACCCGGATAACTACATCCTGGAGCCGGAAGAAGCCGACAAGGCAATCAAGGTCGATCAGGTTCGCGACCTGGTCGGTTTCGTGGTCCAGACCGCGCAGTTGGGCGGGCGCAAAGTGGTGCTGATCGAGCCGGTCGAGTCGATGAACATCAACGCCGCCAACGCCTTGCTCAAAAGCCTCGAAGAGCCGTCCGGCGATACCGTTCTGTTGTTGGTCAGCCACCAGCCGAGCCGCTTGTTGCCAACCATCAAGAGTCGCTGCGTGCAGCAGGCCTGTCCGCTGCCGGGCCAGGCCATGAGCTTGAAGTGGCTGGCTCAGGCGTTGCCGGAGTGCTCCGAAGAAGAGCGCGTCGAACTGCTGACGCTGGCCGCCGGTTCGCCACTGGCGGCGGTCAATCTCCAGGCCCAGGGCGTGCGTGAACAGCGCATGCAAGTGGTGGAAGGCGTGAAAAAACTGCTCAAGCAACAGCAGTCGCCGACGCAACTGGCCGAAGAGTGGAAAAACATTCCGATGTTGCGCCTGTTCGATTGGTTCTGCGATTGGTCGAGCCTGATCCTGCGCTATCAGTTGACCCAGGATGAAGCCGGTCTCGGTCTGACCGACATGCGCAAGGTTGTGCAATATCTGGCGCAGAAAAGCGCCCAGGGCAAAGTCCTCGATATTCAGGACTGGATACTCGCCCAACGCCATAAAGTCTTGAGCAAGGCCAACCTCAATCCGGCCTTGTTGCTGGAAGCATTGCTGGTGCAATGGGCTTCATTGCCTGCCCAACGATGACTGTCAGCGCCTAGACTCTGAGTATCAGTACACACGACCGTCCCACCCATTCGATACAAGTTGCAGCCCTTTATGCTCGTAGATTCCCATTGTCACCTTGATCGCCTCGACCTGGCCGCCCACGACGGCTCCCTGGATGCCGCACTTGATGCAGCCCGGCAGCGCGGGGTAGGGCACTTTCTGTGTATCGGCGTCAGCGCGGACAACGCGGCCGACGTAAAAGCCCTGGCCGAGCGTTATGACGACGTCGACTGTTCGGTGGGCGTGCACCCTCTGGATGTGCAGCCGGGTGCCGCACCGGCGCTGGACTGGCTGCTCCAGGAGCTCCATCACCCGCGGGTAGTTGCCATCGGCGAAACCGGCCTCGACTACCATTACGAGCCGGAAGCTGCAGAGTTGCAGCAGGAGTCCTTCCGCCTGCACCTGCAAGCGGCGCAGCAGACCGGCAAACCGGTGATCATCCACACCCGTGGCGCCCGCACCGATACCCTGGACTTGCTGCGTGAAGCGGCGCTACCCCAGGCGGGCGTACTGCATTGCTTTACCGAAGACTGGGAAATGGCGAAGGCGGCGCTGGACATGGGCTATTACATTTCCCTGTCCGGGATTGTCACTTTCCGCAATGCCGATGCGTTGCGCGATGTGGCCAGCAAGGTGCCTGCCGACCGATTGTTGGTGGAAACCGACTCGCCGTACTTGGCGCCGATTCCCTATCGCGGCAAACCAAACCTGCCGCAGTACGTACGTGAAGTTGCGGAATTTCTGGCAATGTTGCGTGGTGAGCCCTACGAGCGGTTTGCCGAGCAGACCACGTCGAATTTCAAGCGACTGTTCCCGCTGGCACATGTGAAATCAGTTTAGGGTTCGAAGCCGCTTTCGCGAGCAGGCTCGCTCTCACAAGGTTAAATCGCAGGCAAAAAAAACCCGGGTTCTGGGGGGTGAATCCGGGTTAAGACCATTAGGAGTAAAACAATGGCACGCGGTCCGTTGGTACCAATATCGTCGTGACACTTGGGGGAGATGCCCCGCCGACAGTTCAAGTATTGATCAGGATTGCGCCTAGTCCAGTTTGGTTGCCCGAGTTTTTAAACAAATTTGGAATACGTGCGCTTCGGAAGAGTTCTCATCAACCTCTAAACGTACGCAGAATGACCAGAAAGCGCAGATATGGTCGGATGATCCGTGCATTTTTGCGTAAGTTAGGCATAATACGCGGCTTCGAATTTTGACCCCGACAGACCTTTTCTTATGCATAAAGAACCTCGTAAGGTCCGTGAGTTTCGTCGCCGCGAGCAGGAAATTCTCGATACCGCGCTCAAGCTGTTCCTCGAACAAGGTGAAGACAGTGTCACCGTCGAGATGATTGCTGATGCCGTCGGTATCGGCAAAGGCACGATCTACAAGCACTTCAAATCCAAGGCGGAAATCTATCTGCGCCTGATGCTCGACTACGAGCGCGATTTGAACGCACTACTGCATTCGGCCGATGTCGACAAGGACAAGGAAGCCCTGTCCCGGGCGTACTTCGAATTCCGCATGCGCGATCCTCAACGCTATCGCCTGTTCGACCGTCTCGAAGAGAAAGTGGTCAAGGGCAACCAGGTGCCGGAGATGATCGAGGAGCTGCACAAGATCCGTGCCTCGAACTTCGAACGCCTGACCCTGTTGATCAAGGGTCGGATCAGCGAAGGGAAGCTTGAAGACGTGCCACCTTACTTCCATTACTGCGCGTCCTGGGCGCTGGTGCACGGTGCTGTCGCCCTGTATCACTCGCCGTTCTGGAGCAATGTGCTGGAAGATCAGGAAGGTTTCTTCCAGTTCCTCATGGACATCGGCGTGCGCATGGGCAACAAGCGCAAGCGCGACACCGACACGCCCAGCAGCTGAGCCATTCAGTTGCCTTATTGCGCCATGATTTCGCTACTTGGCGCAGTGCCGCAGGAATATACTCAGGTAGAGGACTTGCTAAAACTTGATTTCTGAGTCAAGTTTTAGCGGCCCGATATTCTTCCGCCGGAGTAACCATGATCGTTGACCGTCAAGGCAGGCGTTTTCGCAACTTGCGAATCAGTCTGACCTCCGCCTGCAATTACGCCTGTACCTACTGCGTGCCCAACGGCAAGCGGCTGGTGGCTGCGCAGGATGAATTGTCGGCCGAAGCCATGGCGCGCGGCGTGGCTTATCTGATTGAAGCGGCGGGCATCGAACGCCTGCGCATTACCGGCGGCGAGCCGCTGGTCAGCCCGAAACTCGAAGCGTTCATGACGGCGGTCGGGCAGATGGGCCTGGAAGACATCAGCCTGACCACCAATGGCCAGTTGCTGGCGAAGAAACTGCCGCTGCTGGTGAACGCTGGCATCCGGCGTCTCAACGTTTCCCTCGATACCCTCGACGCCAGTGCGTTCCGCGGCATTGCCCGGGGTGGTGACCTGGCCACCGTGCTCGACGGTATGAACGAGGCCAGTGCGGCCGGCATGAAGATCAAGGTCAACATGGTGCCGTTGCGCGGGCAGAACCTCGATCAAGTGATGCCGCTGCTCGACTACTGCCTTGAGCGAGGTTATGAACTGCGCTTCATCGAACTGATGCGCATGGGCCACCTGGCTAAGGACTCCAATGCGTTTCTGCAACAGTTCGTCAGCCTCCAGCAGCTGCTGAGCCTGATCGGCGAGCGCTACGAATACTTGCAGGCCGATGCACCCGTCGATGCGACAGCGGTGCGCTATGAAATTCCAGGTCAGGGACATTTCGGCGTGATTGCCAACGAGAGTGTGCCTTTCTGCCGGACCTGTTCACGCTTGCGTTTATCTTCCACCGGGTGGCTGCATGGCTGCCTGTCATCGAGCAATCGCCATTACATCGGCGACCTGCTGGACAAGCCGCGTCATCAGGCCTTGCCGGCGCTACAGAGACTGCTGGTCAAAGCCTTGGGCGACAAGCAGGAAGTGGCGTTCTCCGGCGGCGCGACTGTCATGAAGATTATCGGTGGTTGATCCGGCCATGTGGTGAGGGGGCTTGCCCCCGTTGGACCGCGAAGCGGTCCCAGAAGCCCCCAACATTTTCCCTGGAAGACCGCATGCGCCGGTATTACGACTGCTGCGCAGCCGAACGGGGGCAAGCCCCCTCGCCACACGTGTTCGTTCTCAAGTTTGGTGTGTCGAGGAGGTTCAGGACTGGCGCAAAAGCTGCATCCTACGGCCATTCGCCGGTTTTCCGACACCGGCCTCTGGAGGATAGGATGCGTAGCCTGGTTTTGCTGCTGGCCGTTTTGGCACTTGGTGGCTGCATGAACGTCAGCGATATGGCCGAAGGGACTCGTTACCATATGAGCGATGCGGGGCTACTCGACCACAGCGACAGCCGTCGCGTAAACAACCTGCGCATTCAACCGGACTCGTTCGTCTACATCGCCCAAGGCGCTTTCATGCCGCCGGGTAGCGCCGTTTACCCGCGGCCCAACGTGATTGCCGAAGTCGCGTTCGATGGCTTCGTCGAATACTTCCCGATGGTCCGCCGTGCCCGTACGCCGGAAGGCCTCGACCAGGCCATGGGCGAAGCCCGTGCCGCCGGTGCGCACTATCTGCTCTACACCCGATTTGCCAAGTCTGACGACCGTATCGGCAACTCGGACGAGTGGCTGGATCAGGAGGCCCTGGATCGTCTCGGCATCGATAGCGGTATGATTCAGATCATGTTGATCGAGACCAGCACCCAGTATTTGATTGATACTGCGACCATCAAGAGTCGTGGCGGTTTACTGACGTTCCACGATAAAAAACCCGAAGACCTGATGGGCCCGCCGCTGGAACAATACGCGCGCAGCCTGCTGGGACTCAGCGACCAGTAAAACCAAGGAGAACGCCATGAGTGGCCCGCAAAAAGCCAACGACCTGCTGGGGCAAATCCCCAAGACCAAAGGCTTGCCGCCGGTGCACCTGTGGAATCCAGATTTCTGCGGCGACATCGATATGCGCATTGCCCGCGACGGCACCTGGTATTACCTGGGCACGCCGATCGGGCGCAAGCCGATGGTCAAGCTGTTCTCCACCATCATCCGCCGCGATGGCGATGATTATTTCCTGATCACGCCGGTCGAAAAAGTCGGCATCAAGGTCGACGATGCGCCGTTCGTGGCAATTGCGGTGGACGTGGAAGGCGAGGGCGAGGCGCAGGTGTTGCGCTTTACCACCAACGTCGATGAAACCGCCGAGGCCGGTGCCGAGCATCCGCTGCGTGTGGTCATCGACCCGGTAACGCAGGAGCCAGCCCCTTACGTGCATGTGCGCAGCAACCTCGAAGCGTTGATTCACCGCAATGTGTTCTATCAATTGGTGGAGCTGGCGGTGAGTCGCGAGATCGACGGCCAGCGCTGGCTGGGTGTATGGAGTGGCGGCGAGTTCTTCCCCATCGGCCTCGAGCCCTGACGCATAACAATACTGTGGGAGCGAGCCTGCTCGCGAAAGCGCTGGGTCAGTCGACATCTGCATTGGACATGACCCCGTCTTCGCGAGCAGGCTCGCTCCCACAGTAGTTTCTGTGTATTCAATAAAATCAAATTGACACTCAATCGTATGATGATTAGCGTGAGCTTCCATCGCGAACGGCTTTGAGGTGTCCATGTCCAGCAGCTTTCATGCTTCGACCGTCGACTGGCTGGGATGCTGGCTCGCCACGGGGCAGGTCAAACCGGGTGAGTCACTCAAGGTCGAAGCCGAGCTCGGTGAACAGCTCGGCGTGAGCCGCACGGTCATTCGTGAAGCGATCAAGACCCTCGTTGCCAAAGGCATGCTCGAGGTCGGGCCGAAAGTCGGCACGCGGGTGTTGCCGGTGCGACGCTGGAACCTCTTCGATCCACAAGTCGTCGGCTGGTTGTCACGCAGCGGCTTGCCGGAAAACTTCGTCGACGATCTGCTCGACCTGCGCCGCACCATCGAACCGATGGCCGTGCGCTGGGCCTGCGAGCGTGCAACCGGCGAACAGGTGGACGCGATCCTGCTGGCCTGCAACGCGCTGGAGCGGGCGGTGGACAGTGGCATCGATTACAACCGTGCTGACCAGTTCTTCCACGAGTGCATTCTCGCTGCCAGCCACAATCAATTCATCGAGCAAATGGTTCCCGCCCTCGGCGCGTTGCTGGCGGTGGCCTTTGAAGTGTCCGCCGCCGACCCGGATGAACTGCGTCGCACCTTGCCGATTCACCGGGACCTGGCCCAGGCAATCGCGGCCCGTGATACCGCCCGGGGTGTCTGGGCCTGCATGACCCTGATCGATAACGCCGACCTGGCGATCAAACGTTACTACCCGCAAGTCATGGCCGATAGAAAAGCCAGCTGACAACTCGAATCACTGTAGGAGCGAGCCTGCTCGCGATGGCGTATCAGCTGCCACGAGGTCCACTGGCACACCATCGCTAGCAAGCTAGCTCCTACACAATAAAAACAAGAACAATGCAGGAGGTTTCATGGCGTTGACGGCGGTTACCGGGCATCGGGCGGAACTGGGCGAAGGTCCGTTCTGGGATGCGCCGACCCAGGCATTGTATTGGGTGGATATCGCGGGTAAACAGGCGTTGCGCTTGATCGGCGCCAACGTACAGATCTGGCAGATGCCGGAGCATGTGTCGGCCTTCATCCCTTGTGAAAGCGGCGACGCGCTGGTGACATTGAGCAGCGGCGTGTATCGCCTAGATCTCGACTCTCCAGGCCTGGAACCGCGCCTGACTTTGCTCTGCGTGGCCGATCCGCAACCGGGCAACCGCCCCAACGAAGCCCGCTGCGATGCCCAGGGCCGGCTCTGGCTCGGCACCATGCAAAACAATATCGGAGAACACGGCGAAGACCTGCCCATCGTCCGACGCTCGGGTGGACTGTTTCGCATCGATCGCGGCGGACGGGTCGTGCCATTGCTGCGCAACCTGGGCATTCCCAACACGCTGTTGTGGAGCGATGACGCCACCAGCGTTTACTTCGGCGACAGCCTCGACGGTACCCTGTATCGACATTTCATCCGTACCGACGGAGCCCTCGATGCGCCGCAAGTCTGGTTGGGGCCGCACGGGCGTGGCGGCCCGGACGGTTCGGCAATGGATGCCGAAGGTTTTATTTGGAATGCCCGTTGGGATGGCAGCTGCCTGCTCAGGTTGAACCCGGATGGCAAAGTCGATCGGATCATTGAACTGCCGATCAGTCGTCCCACCAGTTGCGTGTTCGGCGGTGCAGACCTGAAAACCCTGTACATCACCAGTGCGGCAAGTCCACTGGGGCATCCGTTGGACGGGGCCGTGTTGTCGATTCCGGTGGATGTACCTGGAAAGCATTGCACGCGCTTCGTTGGATAAATCCCTAAATATGGGATGTAAATATATATATTGAGATTTGCCTCGGGCCGGGTTTATAGTCGGCCTCACCAGGTACATGCACTCACACTTAAAAAAACAAAACAGGTGAAGTGATGCAGCGAAGTTCCCCCATGCTCCCTTGCGGAGACAGTGCCTCAGACCGTTTCCGAGCTGAAACGTTTGCGCCTTCATCTGTTTCTTCCTCAACGCCTTTTGACCGGACATCGACAGATGCCCGGTTTTCGTCGTGTTTTCGAACAGGAGTCTTGATCCATGGCTGAACCACTGTCATTGCCACCCGTACCTGAGCCCCCGAAGGGCGAGCGTCTGAAAAACAAGGTCGTGTTGCTGACCGGTGCCGCCCAGGGCATTGGCGAAGCGATTGTGGCGGCCTTCGCGTCCCAGCAAGCCAAGTTGATCATCAGCGACATTCAGGTCGAGAAAGTCGAGAAAGTCGCAGCGCACTGGCGAGACAAAGGTGCCGATGTAGTGGCGATCAAGGCCGACGTGTCGCGTCAGCAGGATCTGCACGCCATGGCCAGGCTGGCAATCGACCTGCATGGCCGGATCGATGTGCTGGTCAACTGCGCCGGGGTCAACGTGTTCCGTGATCCCTTGGAAATGACCGAGGAAGACTGGCGTCGCTGTTTTGCCATTGACCTGGACGGTGCGTGGTACGGCTGCAAGGCAGTGCTGCCGCAGATGGTCGAGCAGGGCATCGGCAGCATCATCAATATCGCGTCCACCCATTCCAGCCACATCATTCCGGGTTGCTTCCCGTACCCGGTGGCCAAGCATGGCCTGCTCGGCCTGACCCGCGCGCTGGGCATCGAATATGCGGCCAAGGGTGTTCGGGTCAATGCCATCGCGCCGGGCTACATCGAAACCCAGATCAACATCGATTATTGGAACGGTTTCGCCGACCCTCACGCCGAACGCCAGCGCGCGTTTGACCTGCACCCGCCGCGCCGCATCGGCCAGCCGATCGAAGTGGCAATGACCGCCGTGTTCCTGGCCAGCGATGAAGCGCCGTTCATCAATGCCTCGTGCATCACTATCGATGGCGGGCGCTCGGTGATGTACCACGACTGAGTGATCGGGCTTTCAAGCGAATTACTACGTCTGAAATCCAATCATCATACGATATGACTATTGGTAGTAAGGCTTTACCGCCCGTTGGTTTACGAAGAACGCTTTCAAAGAACGCTCAAGAACAATAACAAGGAGTCAGCTTATGAATCGTCGTCATGCTATCCGTTCCCTGTGCTGTGCCGCGTTGGCGGTCTCGGCGGTCAGCCTGAGCAGCACGCTGCTGGCGGCCGAGGAAGTGAAAATCGGTTTCCTGGTCAAGCAAGCGGAAGAACCCTGGTTCCAGACCGAATGGGCCTTTGCCGAAAAGGCTGGGAAAGAGAAGGGCTTCACCCTGATCAAGATCGCCGTGCCGGACGGTGAGAAAACCCTTTCGGCCATCGACAGCCTCGCGGCCAACGGTGCCAAGGGTTTCGTGATCTGCCCGCCGGACGTGTCCCTCGGCCCGGCGATCATGGCCAAGGCCAAACTCAACGGGTTGAAAGTGATTGCGGTCGATGACCGTTTCGTCGATGCCAGCGGCAAGTTCATGGAAGACGTGCCGTACCTTGGCATGGCTGCTTTCGAAGTCGGCCAGAAGCAGGGCAACGCCATGGCCACCGAAGCGAAGAAGCGTGGCTGGGACTGGAAAGACACCTACGCGGTAATCAACACCTACAACGAACTCGACACCGGCAAGAAGCGCACCGACGGTTCGGTAAAAGCGCTGGAAGACGCCGGCATGCCTAAGGACCACATCCTGTTCTCGGCTCTGAAGACTCTCGACGTACCCGGCAGCATGGATGCCACCAACTCGGCCCTGGTGAAACTGCCGGGGGCGGCGAAGAACCTGATCATCGGCGGCATGAACGACAACACTGTGCTCGGCGGAGTGCGCGCCACCGAGAGCGCGGGTTTCGCTGCGGCCAATGTGATCGGCATCGGTATCAACGGTACCGACGCCATCGGCGAGCTGAAGAAACCCGATAGCGGTTTCTATGGCTCGATGCTGCCGAGCCCGCACATCGAGGGCTACAACACCGCCAGCATGATGTACGAGTGGGTCACCACCGGCAAAGAACCTGCGAAATTCACGGCTATGGACGACGTGACGCTGATCACCCGCGACAACTTCAAGCAGGAGCTGGAAAAGATCGGCCTGTGGAACTGACGGCCGTTTGATTTCAGCGGCGGCCCCACCGACGGGGCTGCCTGATCGGTGTGAAGAGGTGGGTTATGCACGCACAAACAAATACACAACAACACAGCGGCAGCTTGCGCTTCAACGGGATTGGCAAGACCTTTCCCGGGGTTAAGGCGCTGGACAACATCAGCTTCGTCGCCCATCCCGGGCAGGTTCATGCCTTGATGGGCGAGAACGGTGCGGGCAAGTCGACGCTGCTGAAGATCCTCGGTGGGGCCTACATACCCAGCAGCGGTGCCTTGCAGATCGGTGAGCAGACGATGGACTTCAAGTCCACCGCCGACAGCATCGGCAGTGGCGTCGCGGTGATCCACCAGGAGCTGCATCTGGTTCCGGAAATGACCGTGGCGGAGAACCTGTTTCTCGGGCATCTGCCGGCCAGTTTCGGCCTGATCAATCGCGGCACCTTGCGTCAGCAGGCACTGGCCTGTCTCAAGGGCCTGGCCGATGAAATCGATCCGCAAGAGAAAGTCGGGCGCCTGTCCCTCGGTCAGCGGCAACTGGTGGAAATCGCCAAGGCGTTGTCCCGTGGCGCCCATGTGATTGCCTTCGACGAACCCACCAGCAGCCTTTCGGCGCGAGAGATCGAGCGCTTGATGGCGATCATCGGCCGGCTGCGCGACGAGGGCAAAGTGGTGCTCTATGTCTCTCATCGCATGGAAGAAGTGTTCCGCATCTGCGACGCGGTGACGGTGTTCAAGGATGGGCGCTATGTGCGCACGTTCGACGACATGAGCCAGCTGACCCACGATCAACTGGTCACCTGCATGGTCGGGCGCGATATCCAGGACATCTACGATTACCGCCCGCGCCAGCGCGGTGCGGTGGCGCTCAAGGTCGATGGCCTGCTCGGGCCGGGGTTGCGAGAGCCGGTGAGTTTCGAGGTGCACAAAGGCGAAATCCTCGGGCTGTTCGGGCTGGTTGGGGCCGGTCGCACCGAGTTGTTGCGCTTGCTCAGTGGCCTGGCGCGCAACAGCGCCGGACAGCTGAAACTTCGTGGCCATGAACTGAAGCTGCGTTCACCCCGGGACGCGATTGCCGCTGGCATCCTGTTGTGCCCCGAGGACCGCAAGAAGGAAGGCATCCTGCCGCTGGCCAGCGTCGCCGAGAACATCAATATCAGCGCACGCGGCGCCCATTCCACCTTCGGCTGCCTGTTGCGTGGTCTGTGGGAGAAGGACAACGCCGACCAGCAGATCAAGGCGCTCAAGGTGAAAACGCCACACGCCGGGCAGCCGATCAAGTTTCTTTCCGGCGGTAATCAGCAGAAGGCCATTCTCGGCCGCTGGCTGTCGATGCCGATGAAGGTGCTGCTGCTTGACGAACCCACTCGCGGCATCGACATCGGTGCCAAGGCCGAGATCTACCAGATCATCCATAACCTGGCCGCCGAGGGGATCGCGGTGATTGTGGTGTCCAGCGACTTGATGGAAGTCATGGGTATTTCCGACCGCATCCTGGTGTTGTGTGAAGGCGCGATGCGCGGCGAATTGAGCCGCGACCAGGCCAACGAATCCAACCTGCTGCAACTGGCTTTGCCGCGCCAACGCGCCGACGGCGTGGCGAACTGAGAGGTGACTATGATGACAACGCAAAACAACACCCTGCCGACCACACGCAAGCCCCTGGATATGCGGCGTTTTCTCGATGATTGGGTCATGCTGCTGGCGGCCGTCGGAATCTTCGTGCTCTGTACCCTGATGATCGACAACTTTCTTTCGCCCCTGAACATGCGCGGGCTGGGCCTGGCGATTTCTACCACCGGGATCGCGGCGTGCACCATGTTGTATTGCCTGGCGTCCGGGCATTTCGACTTGTCGGTGGGCTCGGTGATTGCCTGCGCCGGGGTGGTCGCGGCAGTGGTGATGCGCGACACCGACAGCGTGTTTCTCGGCGTCTGTGCGGCGCTGGTGATGGGGCTGATCGTCGGCCTGATCAACGGCATCGTCATCGCCAAGTTGCGGGTCAACGCTTTGATCACCACGCTGGCGACCATGCAGATCGTGCGTGGCCTGGCCTATATTTTCGCCAACGGCAAAGCGGTGGGGGTGTCCCAGGAATCGTTCTTCGTGTTCGGTAATGGCCAACTGTTTGGCGTGCCGGTACCGATCCTGATCACCATCGTCTGCTTCCTGTTCTTCGGTTGGCTGCTGAACTACACCACCTACGGTCGCAACACCATGGCGATTGGCGGCAACCAGGAAGCGGCGTTGCTGGCGGGTGTGAATGTCGATCGGACCAAGATCATCATCTTCGCCGTGCATGGCGTGATCGGTGCACTGGCCGGGGTGATCCTGGCCTCGCGCATGACCTCCGGCCAGCCAATGATCGGCCAGGGTTTCGAGCTGACCGTGATCTCGGCCTGCGTGCTGGGCGGGGTGTCGTTGAGTGGCGGGATCGGCATGATCCGGCACGTGATTGCCGGGGTGCTGATTCTGGCGATCATCGAGAACGCGATGAACCTGAAGAACATCGATACGTTTTATCAGTATGTGATCCGCGGTTCGATTCTGTTGTTGGCGGTGGTCATTGACCGTCTGAAACAGCGCTGACACCCATTACACCTGTGGGAGCCTGCTCGCGATGGCGGACTGTCAGCCAACATTGATGTTGGATGTGCCGGCCTCATCGCGAGCAAGCTCCCACAGTTGACCGGGTTGGTCTGGCGAACGCGGTCCCCTGTAGGAGCGAGCCTGCTCGCGATTGGGCCCTGAAATTCAGCACAGGATCTGGCTTTAATCCACTCTGTGCAGGATCTCAGTCAGTTCCAGCCTGTGCATCCCGACAATATTCTTCGCCCGAGCTTCTGTCCTCAAACTGGCAACTATTGGCTGCCACCGTCGTCATCACCCGGGCTACCGCTGGTGGTCGAACCGAGGCCACCACTGCTGGGCGTTTTTTTGTCCGGCAGGTTCGTCCCGCCCTGACGCCCCATGTCATTGCCCTGGGTGCGTGGATCGGTGCCGGTGGAGGGAGGGAGGTTTTGATCAATCGTGGTGCCATCGGTGTTCATGCCCGGGGCACTCTGGATGGCCGGCGCCCGGGGTTTTTCCACTGGATTGGTCGGGCCGGTGCTCGAGCCGATGGCCCCGGCGAAGGAGGCAGAGGACAGCAGGGCAGTGAGGGCGAGGGCGGTCAACCTGGACAGGATCATGGTGTTGTCTCCAACGGGTAGAGTCCTTACCTGATTAGTACGCCCTCGAACCGGATGGGTGCATTGTCAGCGACGAACGGCTCAGGCTTGCTGCAGTGCCTTGGCCGTGGTCACCCGACGCCAGATCAACCGGCTCACGGTGATCAGCCAGTTGAGCGAGGCAACTACCAGCACGGTGAGCAACAGCGTGGCCATGCCTTGCTCGACGATGATTTTCCCAGCCAGCAACGGGAAGCCGAACACGCCGATGAAATACGACAGGCTGAACAGCAGCAAGGATTGCGCGGTGGTGCCTTGTGGCGCTTCATTGGCGGCCAGGCCGTTGATCACCGAGTAGGTCAGGCCGTAACCGATCCCGAGCATCACCGCCGCGAGTACGTAGGTGAAACCGCTATCGACGACAAAACCGAACATCACGATCGATGCCAGCATCAAGCCCGAGAGCAGGCAGGAGGCGCGAAACGGGTCGCGTTTGACCACGTAACCGGCGATCAACATGCGCGCACTGATCGCCGCGCTCATGAAACCGAGGAAGAACAACGAATAGTCCAGAGAGCGCGCCGCCGCGTAGCTGGTTTGAAAGCTCGACAGACCGCCGAACACACAGCCGCCGAGACCGACCATGATGATCGGGAAAACGGCCCGGGAGGACAGTACCTGACCTGCCGCACGCCAGGAAATCCGCGATACGCTGGTTGATTGGGTGTTTGCCTGTTTCAACTGCCGATCCAGGCGCCAGAACAGCAGCACACCGATCAGGCTGGCCAGCGCCGCCAGATAAAACGCAGCGGTCACCGGATAACCGAGGGCGCTCGCCGCGCGACCGAGCAACGGACCGCTGCCGATCCCGGTCATCATGCTGCCCGACAGCAGGGCGAAGTATTTGGCGCGTTGTGCAGGCGTCACCAGGCTCGCCACGATGATCGGTCCCAGGGTGTAGAACACGCCCCAGCCCAGGCCCAGCAGCAGGCCGAAAAACAACAGCAGATGACCGAAGCCCGGCGTCAGGGCGAAACCCAGGCTGGCTGCTACCAGCAAAACACCGAACAGCGCCACCGATCGGGCGGCACCGAGCAAGTCGGACAAATGACCTGAAACAATCACTGCCGCAAAGGTGCTGAGCATCGCCGCCGAAATCACGCTGCCGGCGTCGTGCTCGTTGCCACCGCGCGAGCTGATCAACAGTGACAGCAAAAAAGTCGAGCCATAGGACAACGACAACAGGTAACTGGCGAGGCAAAACAGGCCGAACAATTTGCTTGAAACAGGAGGTGTTGCGGTAGACATGACGCGGTTCCTTGACCGGATAAATGAGCAGCGCCGCTATCTAACCACGCAGTGCGCGAATGTTAGGTCCGAGGTTAGTGATTCCAGGGTTAGTGTTAGCCGGAGTAAAGCCGCTGAACAGGGGGAAGCGATCCTGCTTCTGTGGCGAGGGGGCTTGCCCCCGTTGGCCTGCGAAGCGGGCCCTTTCTCAGCGATTGCGTTACACCTGAAAGACTGCAGTGTTTTTAATGGGGTTGCTGCGCAACCCAACGGGGGCAAGCCCCCTCGCCACAAGTACCGCGCCGACTTAGTATGGCGTTTTCCACTTTTGACAAGGCACGTCCATGACGATCGAAATCCGCCCGGCGACCCCCAGTGACGCACCGCAAATCCTCGCGTTCATCACTGAACTGGCCGACTACGAACGTGCCCGCCATGAAGTCATCGCCAGCGTTGCCGATATCGAGCGCAGCCTCTTCAGCGAAGGCGCCACCGCCCATGGCCTGATCTGCCTGCGCGACGGTGCACCCATCGGTTTCGCGGTGTTCTTCTTCAGCTATTCCACTTGGCTGGGCAGCAATTGCCTGTACCTCGAAGACCTGTACATCACCCCGGAACAACGCGGCGGTGGTGCGGGCAAGACCCTGCTGCGGCATCTGGCGAAAATCGCCTGCGCCAACGACTGCGGCCGTTTCGAGTGGAGCGTGCTGGAGTGGAATACCCCGGCCATCGACTTCTACAAATCCCTGGGGGCGCAACCGCAGGAGGAGTGGGTTCGCTATCGGATGGATGGCGCCGTGCTGCGGGATTTCGCAGCGGGTAACTGATCGCTCTAAAAAGATCGCAGCCTTCGGGCTGCTTTTTTTGCCTTCTCTCACAATATGGGATTGATATTTATATATTGAGATTTTACCCGCCTCAGGTTTATAGTCCCGCTCACTCACTGCCAAAAACCAAAACAGGTGAAGCGATGCAGGCGCAATTGATCGCGCTCGACTGGGGGACAACCTCATTACGTGCTTACAAACTGGCTGAAGGCGGGCAAGTGCTCGAACAGCGTTCGCTGTCGTCGGGGATCATGCAGCTGCCGAAAACGCCGCGAATCATTGACGGCCGGGAATGCGCCGATGGTTTCGAACTGGCCTTCGATGAGGCTTGCGGCGACTGGCTCGATGCCCAGCCGCATTTGCCAGTGATTGCCTGTGGCATGGTCGGCAGCGCCCAGGGCTGGCGCGAAGCGGCCTACCGCGACACGCCGGCAAACGTCGCCACCCTCGGAACTTCCTTGCAAACCGTGCGCAGCCTGCGCGGGGTCGATGTACACATCGTGCCGGGGGTCATCCAGCGTTCGCGTTTGCCGAACGTGATGCGCGGTGAAGAAACCCAGGTGCTCGGTGTGCTGCAAAACCTGGCGGGCGGGGCGGGCTCTGATCTGCTGATCGGCCTGCCGGGCAGCCATTCGAAATGGGTGGAAGTGGCCGACGGCTGCATCGTGCATTTCGATACCTTCATGACCGGCGAAGTGTTTGCCGTGCTCAGCGAGCACAGCATTCTCGGACGCACCCAACAGCGTGGTGGGTCTTTCGATGGCAACGCCTTTGATCGCGGTGTGCAGGTGGCGCTGTCGGCGGACGGTGAAACCGGTCCGCTGTCGACCATGTTCAGCGCCCGCAGCCTGGGGCTGACCGGCGAATTGAGCGACACCGCCCAGGCGGATTACCTGTCCGGCCTGTTGATCGGTCACGAGTTGGCGGCCCTGGCCAATGTCCAGCGGCGTCGGCGCAACAGCGTGCATCTGCCATCGATCATCCTCATCGGTAATACCCAACTTTGTGCCCGCTACAGCCGCGCGCTTGATGCCTGCGGTTTTGCCCGGGTAACCCTGGCCGAACAGGCCACCGAGCGCGGACTGTGGCAACTGGCGCTCGCCGCCGGCCTGGTCACGTCCACCGCACCCCGTTAAACCTGCCTGGAGACCTGACATGCTCAAACAAGCGCTGGCGCAAAACGGCCTGATCGCGATCCTGCGCGGCCTGCGTCCACAGGAAGCCGCCGCCATTGGCGAAGTCCTGTACGCCGCCGGATTTCGCGTCATTGAAGTGCCGCTCAATTCCCCTGAGCCGTACGAAAGTATCCGCATCCTGCGCAGTAGCTTGCCTGCCGATTGCCTGATCGGTGCCGGCACGGTGTTGACACCGGAACAGGTCGAGCAAGTGAAAGCCGCGGGCGGCCAGGTGATCGTCATGCCCCACAGCGATCCGAAGGTCTTGCGCGCAGCGAAGGCAGCCGGGCTGTACCTGTCACCGGGTGTCGCTACACCGACCGAAGCCTTCGCGGCACTGGCTGAAGGCGCGGATGTGCTGAAAATGTTCCCGGCCGAGCAGATGGGACCCGCAGTCGTCAAAGCCTGGCTCGCGGTGTTGCCGGCCGGAACCCTTCTCGTGCCGGTCGGCGGGATCACGCCGGACAACATGCAGGTGTTTATCGACGCAGGCGTCAAAGGTTTCGGCCTCGGCTCCGGTCTGTTCAAACCGGGCATGACGCCTGCGCAAGTGGCGGCCAATGCCAAGGCCTACGTCACGGCCTGGAAAACCCTTCGCTAAGACTTCTTTGGGCGCCGAGCGCGCTGCATCTAATAAGAGAGCCAAAAGATGAAAATCACCAAACTGACCACCTTCATCGTTCCGCCGCGCTGGTGCTTCCTCAAGGTCGAAACCGACGAGGGCGTGACCGGTTGGGGCGAGCCCGTGGTCGAAGGTCGCGCCCACACCGTTGCCGCTGCCGTTGAAGAGTTGTCCGACTACCTGATCGGCAAGGACCCACGCAACATCGAAGACATCTGGACCGTGCTGTACCGAGGCGGCTTCTACCGTGGCGGCGCGATCCACATGAGCGCCCTGGCCGGTATCGACCAGGCCTTGTGGGACATCAAGGGCAAGGCGTTGGGCGTGTCGGTCAGCGATCTGCTGGGTGGTCAGGTGCGGGACAAGATTCGCGTGTATTCGTGGATCGGCGGCGACCGTCCGGCGGACACGGCGCGTGCGGCGAAAGAAGCGGTCGAGCGTGGTTTCACCGCGGTGAAAATGAACGGCACCGAGGAGCTGCAATTCCTCGACACCTTCGACAAGGTCGACCAAGCCCTGGCCAACGTCGCTGCCGTGCGTGATGCGGTCGGCCCGAACGTCGGCATCGGTGTGGACTTCCATGGCCGGGTGCACAAGCCCATGGCCAAGGTGCTGATGAAGGAGCTTGATCCGTACAAGCTGATGTTCATCGAGGAACCGGTGCTCAGTGAAAACTATGAAGCGCTGAAGGAGCTGGCACCGCTGACCAGCACGCCGATTGCTTTGGGTGAGCGGCTGTTCTCGCGTTGGGATTTCAAGCGCGTGCTCAGCGAAGGCTACGTCGACATCATCCAGCCGGATGCTTCCCACGCCGGCGGCATCACCGAAACCCGCAAGATCGCCAACATGGCCGAAGCCTACGACGTGGCGCTGGCGCTGCATTGCCCGCTGGGTCCGATTGCCCTGGCGGCCTGCCTGCAACTGGACGCCGCCTGCTACAACGCGTTCATTCAGGAGCAGAGCCTGGGCATTCATTACAACGAGAGCAACGACCTGCTCGACTACGTCAAAGACCCGCGGGTGTTCGACTACGACAAAGGCTTCGTGAAGATCCCGAACGGCCCGGGCCTGGGCATCGAGATCAACGAGGAATACGTGATCGAACGCGCCGCCATCGGCCACCGCTGGCGCAACCCGATCTGGCGCCATGCCGACGGCAGTTTTGCCGAGTGGTGAGTGATCTCTAACCCACCACAAATTCCCTGTAGGAGCCGGCTTGCTGGCGATAGAGGCACATCATTCAATATTGATGGTGTCTGACACACCGCTATCGCCAGCAAGCCGGCTCCTACAGGGTTAGCGCCAGTCTTAAAACGACCTCAATAACCATAAGAAGAGGCACCCCCCATGCAACCGCAAACCCTCACCGGGCAGGCGTCGTTGGTGACGCCCAGTCGCAAGCGATTTTTCATCATGGTGCTGTTGTTCATCACCGTGGTGATCAACTACCTGGACCGCAGCAACCTGTCGATTGCCGCCCCGGCGCTGACCAGTGACCTGGGTATCGATCCGATCCACGTCGGCCTGATTTTCTCCGCCTTCGGCTGGACCTACGCCGCCATGCAGATCCCCGGCGGCTGGCTGGTGGACCGCGTGCCGCCACGGATTCTGTACAGCGTCGCTTTGCTGCTGTGGTCGGTGGCCACGGTGATGCTCGGCTTCGCGGCCAGCTTCATCGCGCTGTTCGTGCTGCGCATGGCGGTCGGAGCGCTGGAGGCCCCGGCATACCCGATCAACAGTCGCGTGGTCACCACCTGGTTCCCTGAGCGCGAGCGCGCCACGGCCATCGGTTTCTACACCTCCGGGCAATTCGTCGGCCTGGCTTTCCTGACACCGGTGCTGGCCTGGTTGCAGCACGAATTCGGCTGGCACATGGTGTTCGTTGCCACGGGTTCGGTGGGCATTGTGTGGGCGGTGATCTGGTACGCGGTGTATCGCGAGCCGCGGGATTTCAAAGGCGCCAATGATGCGGAAATCGACTTGATTCGCGAGGGCGGCGGGTTGGTGGATATCCAGGCCGAGCAGGCCAAGGTCAAAGCCAAATTCAGCTGGACCGACCTGGGCATTGTCCTGACCAAGCGCAAGCTCTGGGGTATCTACCTCGGGCAGTTCTGCCTCAACTCGACGCTGTGGTTTTTCCTGACGTGGTTTCCGACCTACCTGGTGAAGTACCGCGGCATGGACTTCATCAAGTCCGGCCTGTTGGCGTCGCTGCCGTTTCTCGCCGCGTTTGTCGGTGTGCTGTGCTCCGGTTTCTTCTCGGACTTTTTGATCCGTCGCGGCTACACGGTAGGTTTTGCCCGCAAGTTGCCGATCATCAGTGGCTTGCTGATTTCCACCTCGATCATCGGTGCCAACTTTGTCGAGTCGACGCCGCTGGTGATTGCCTTCCTCGCGCTGGCGTTTTTCGGCAACGGCCTGGCTTCGATTACCTGGTCGCTGGTGTCGACCCTGGCTCCGGCGCGCTTGCTCGGGCTGACCGGCGGGGTGTTCAACTTCATCGGCAACCTGTCGGCGATCGCCACGCCTATCGTGATCGGTTTCCTCGCGACGGGTGATTCCTTTGCCCCGGCGATTACCTACATCTCGGTGTTGGCGTTGATTGGCGCGCTGTCCTACATCCTGCTGGTGGGCAAGGTCGAGCGTATCAAGTTGTAGTCGTGGCACGCGGGCGACCATAATGCCGCCCGTTCACTCGCTCAACGGTAAAGGCTGGATATGCAGGAAGACGCCCCAAAAATCGCCAAGGACGCCGCACCGACCGGTACCCAGACCCTGCTTCGCGGGTTGGGTGTGGTTCATGCCGTGGCCAGCGGTGCCCGCGATCTCAAGGAAATCGCCCGGCTGATTGGCACCACGCGCAGCACCACCCATCGCCTGGCCAGTTGCCTGGTGGACGAGCGATATCTGCGGGTGGTGCCGCAAATCGGTTATCTGCTGGGGCCCAAGCTGATTGAGCTGGGCTTTCAGGCCCGTGAAGAATTGCCCTTGGTGACCCTGGCCGGGCCGTATCTGGATGAGTTGTCGGCGTTGACCGGCGACACCATTCACCTGGCGATTCGTGAAGGCGACGAAGTGCTGTACCTGCACAAGAACCCGGGGCGCAATGGTCCGGAAATGCGTTCGCGGGTCGGCCATCGCATGCCGCTGGCGCGCACCGGGATCGGCAAGGCGCTGATGCTCGATGATTCGCCGCAAGAGTGGCAGCGCCTGTACGAAGTCAGCCTGCCGGTGGGTGGGAAAAACCAGTTCTGGCCGCAGCACCCCGAGCAATCCTGGGAGCAGTTCGAGCAGCGCATGGTCGAGTACGTGGCCGGCGGTTATGCCTTCGATCTGGAAGATAACGAGCCGTCGATTCGTTGCGTGGCGGCGCCGGTGCGCGATGCCAGCAAGCGCATCGTCGCCGGCATCAGCATCGCGAGCACCGTGCCGTACATGCCGCTGGAAAAAATGGCCGAGCTGATTCCCCTGATCAAAGGGGTCACGGCCCGGCTGTCGGCGGAGCTTGGCCTCAAGGTTTAAACCTTGAGGGTCGCCATGTCGATGACGAAGCGGTACTTCACGTCACCGGCGATCATTCGAGCGTAAGCCTCGTTGATCTGGCGGATGTCGAGCATTTCGATGTCGCAGGTGATGTTGTGCTCGGCGCAGAAATCCAGCACCTCCTGGGTTTCTGCAATGCCGCCGATCAGCGAGCCGGCGAGCACGCGACGCCCCAACACCAGTTTGGCGGCATGTACCGGCGGCTCCACCGGTTCGATCAAACCCACCAGAATATGCACGCCGTCGAAACGCAGCGTATCGAGGTATGGGTTGAGGTCGTGCTGTACCGGAATGGTGTCGAGCAGGAAGTCGAAATGCCCGGCGGCGGCCTGCATCTGGGCATCGTCGGTGGACACGATCACATGGTCCACGCCCTGGCGGCGAGCCTCTTCGGCCTTGCTTGCCGAGCGGGTGAACAGCGTCACTTCGGCGCCCATGGCCTTGGCGAATTTGATGCCCATGTGGCCCAGGCCACCCATGCCGAGAATCCCGACTTTGTCACCGGCCTTCACGCCGTAGTGCTTGAGCGGTGAGTAGGTGGTGATGCCGGCGCAGAGGATCGGCGCGGCACTGGCCGGGGCCAGTTTTTCCGGGATGCGCACCACGAAGTGCTCGCTGACCACGATGCTGTCGGAGTAGCCGCCCATGGTGTTGCTGCCGTCGACCCGGTCCGGGGTGGCGTAGGTCATGGTCGGGCCTTCGAGGCAGTATTGCTCCAGGTTGGCCCGGCAAGCCTCGCAGCTGCGGCACGAGTCGACCATGCAGCCGACACCGACCAGATCACCGATTTTGTGTTTAGTAACGTTTGCACCGACGGCGGTAACTTTGCCTACGATTTCGTGGCCAGGCATCAGCGGGTAAACGGCAATGCCCCACTCGTTGCGGGCCTGATGGATGTCGGAATGGCAGACGCCGCAGTAGAGAATCTCGATGGCAACGTCGTCAGGCCTTGGGCTACGACGTTCGAATTTCACGGGGGCGAGGGGAGTGGTGGCCGACTGGGCGGCGTATCCGATGGCGGTGTACATGGTGAACCTCGCAAAAGCAGTGACAGGTGAGGTGGCGCATTCTGGGCGCCGTCCCCCGTACCGGAAATGGCGATTCCTCCGGGTGTCATGCCTATTCCTCCGGCATGCGGGGGTGAGCCGTCGCATTGGCCAGCGGATCTGCGATGATGCTTTCATCCCTTTTTCCGTGACTTTTTTTGTGAAGAGCCCCGATGCTGTTGACCCGTCATCTTGATGCCAATGCCGCGCTGGTTTCGCTGATCGAACCGCTGTCCACCCGCGACGGTTTTGTCCCGACTGCCTTGCCGGGCGTGCAGGTTCTGCGGGCAAGTTGTGACGTGGCCCGTGGGCCGCAGATCTACGAGCCGAGCCTGGTGATCATCGCCCAGGGCAGCAAACTGGCGTACCTGGGGCCGCGCACCCTGGAATACGGGGCAGGGCACTATCTGATTCAGGCGCTGCCGGTGCCGTTCGAGTGTGAAACTTTTGCGGCGCCGAGCGGGCCGATGTTGGGCGTTTCCGTCGCGATCGACCGGGTGATGCTGGGCGAGCTGGTGTTGGCGATGGGCCTGGCACCGGGGCGGCATATTCCGGCTCAAACACCGGAGTCCATGACCTCGGCAGTGCTTGATGACGCCATGCGTGGTTGTGTCGAGCGGCTGTTGCGTTGCCTGCACGATCCGCTGGAATGCCAGATCATGGGGCAAGCGCGTTTGCGCGAATTGTTGTTCGTCGCATTGCGTGGTCCGCAAGCCGATGTATTGCGGGCGCTGGTTGAACAGCAGGGGCAGTTCGCCCGGATCGCGGCATCGCTCAGTCACCTGCATGCGCATTACACCGAACCATTGAACGTCGAGACCCTGGCCAGTTGCGCGAACATGAGTGCGTCGACCTTTCACGAGCATTTCAAGCGCAGCACCTTGTTGTCGCCGGTGCAGTATCTGAAGCGATTACGTCTGCTCAGGGCGCAGCAGCTGTTGCTGGGCGAGGGGCTGGGCGTGGCACAAGTGGCGCATCGGGTGGGGTATCAGAGTACGTCGCAGTTCAGTCGCGAGTACAAGCGGTACTTCGAGCGTAACCCGGGAGAAGAACGCGCCGCCTGACTCACCGCCAATCCCTTGTAGGAGCCGGCTTGCTGGCGATAGCGGTGTGACAGAGGGCATCTGTTTCGGCTGATACACCGCCATCGCCGGCAAGCCGGCTCCTACAATGGTTTGTGATCATAATTGCACGCAACAAAAAGGCCCCCATGTCGGGAGCCTTGATGTTTGCGGTTCGGCTTACATGTTCGGGTAAGTCGGGCCGCCAGCGCCTTCCGGCGTTACCCAGGTGATGTTCTGTGCAGGATCCTTGATGTCGCAGGTCTTGCAGTGAACACAGTTCTGGGCGTTGATCTGGAAGCGCTTCTCGCCGTCTTCCTTGGTGATCACTTCGTACACGCCGGCCGGGCAGTAACGCTGGGCAGGCTCATCGTACAGTGGCAGGTTCTTGCTGATCGGGATGCTTGGGTCGGTCAGCTTCAGGTGGCACGGTTGCTCTTCTTCATGGTTGGTACCGGAGATGAACACCGAGCTCAGTTTGTCGAAGCTGATCTTGCCGTCCGGCTTCGGGTAGTCGATCTTCTTGCAGTCGGCCGCCAGCTTCAGGCAGGCGTAATCCGGCTTGGTGTCGTGCAAGGTGAACGGCAGTTTGCCGCCGAAGATGTTCTGGTCCAGCCAGTTGAAACCGCCACCGACGATAGCGCCGAACTTGTGGATCGCCGGGCCGAAGTTGCGGCTGGCGAACAGTTCTTCGTAGAGCCAGCTCTTCTTGAACGCGTCGACGTAGGTGGTCAGTTCTTCGCTGCCGTCCTTCTCTGCGAACAGCGCGTCAGCCACGGATTCAGCGGCGAGCATGCCGGACTTCATCGCAGTGTGGCTGCCCTTGATCTTGGCGAAGTTCAGGGTGCCGAGGTCGCAACCGATCAGCGCGCCGCCCTTGAAGACCATTTTCGGCAGCGAGTTCAGGCCGCCCTTGCAGATGGCGCGGGCACCGTAGCTGATGCGCTTGCCGCCTTCCAGGTACTGCTTGAGCACCGGGTGATGCTTGAGGCGCTGGAACTCATCGAACGGCGACAGGTAGGTGTTGCTGTAGGACAGGTCGACGATCAGACCTACCACGACCTGGTTGTTTTCCAGGTGATAGAGGAACGAGCCACCGGTGTTCTCGGTGCCCATGATGTCCATCGGCCAGCCGGCGGTGTGTACCACCAGGCCAGGCTGGTGCTTGGCCGGGTCGACTTCCCAGATTTCTTTCAGGCCGATGCCGTAGTGCTGCGCGTCGGCATCGCTGTCGAGGTTGAAACGCTTGATCAACTGCTTGCCGATGTGGCCGCGGCAACCTTCGGCGAACAGCGTGTATTTGCCACGCAGTTCCATGCCCGGAGTGTACAGGCCTTCCTTTGGATGGCCTTCGCGGTCGACACCGAGGTCACCGGTGATGATCCCGCGCACTACGCCGTTTTCGTCGATCAGCGCTTCCTGGGCAGCGAAGCCCGGGTAGATTTCCACGCCCAGGTTCTCGGCCTGCTGGGCCAGCCAGCGGCACAGGTTGCCCAGGGAGATGATGTAGTTGCCTTCGTTGTGCATGGTCTTGGGCACAAAGAAATCAGGAATTTTCTGCGCGCTTTCAGCGTTCTTCAGAACAAAGATGTCGTCACGGGTGACGGGGGTGTTCAGCGGCGCGCCGAGTTCTTTCCAGTCCGGGAACAGTTCGTTCAGGGCGCGTGGTTCGAACACGGCGCCGGACAGAATGTGAGCACCGACTTCGGAGCCTTTTTCGACCACGCAGACGCTGATTTCCTTACCGGCTTCGGCGGCCTTCTGCTTCAAGCGGCAGGCGGCGGAAAGACCAGCGGGGCCGGCACCGACGATGACAACGTCGAATTCCATGTATTCGCGTTCCACAGGTTATCTCCTACTCAAGGCTCAACAGTTTTTTTTCTAATTTGGAGGTTGGGTGTCGCATCCATGAATCCCAGCGCAACGCCGGGAGCGGACAATCGATTGACCACCTTTCTCTTTGGGTGGCGCATTATATCTACACCACTCTCAGCGTCCAATACAAACGTTTGTTTGAATTGGCTCAAAGCCAGAGAAATCAAAGTCACGCGCCTTATGAACGGCTGTTTTGGCGTATTGACCGGAATAGGCGTTCCGGTCAAGATACGGTCGGTTTTGCGCTCGCCGTAGGCTGACTGTTGGTTTCAAGAGCACCTCTAAAGACAGGGCGATGGCAGTAGAGAGTGATGCGCTGCGCGGGTTTGATGCGCAGTTTACACGCCGCGATGTTGAATGACTCGTCAGTCACTACTGACGAACGGTCATCCAGATCATGAGTGATGGTCACTTGACACGTTTGCCGGCGTTTTTGGAGGTGCCCTTGCGCCCGATGAGCATCAACCGCCAGGTTCGCCTAGGCGACTTTCTTTTCACCGGAGAGTAACGAGGAATCCATGAAGGTTCTTGTAGCTGTCAAACGCGTTGTGGATTACAACGTCAAGGTTCGCGTCAAGGCGGACAATTCCGGCGTCGATCTTGCCAACGTCAAGATGTCGATGAACCCGTTCTGCGAAATCGCCGTGGAAGAAGCCGTACGCCTGAAAGAGAAAGGTGTTGCGACTGAAATCGTCGTCGTCTCCGTAGGCCCGTCCACTGCTCAAGAGCAACTGCGCACCGCGCTGGCTCTGGGTGCCGACCGCGCCATCCTCGTAGAAAACGCCGAAGACCTGACTTCCCTGGCTGTTGCCAAACTGTTGAAAGCTGTTGTCGACAAGGAACAGCCTCAGCTGGTGATCCTTGGCAAACAGGCCATCGACAGCGACAACAACCAGACTGGCCAGATGCTCGCTGCATTGAGCGGCTACGGTCAGGGCACTTTCGCTTCGAAAGTCGAAATCAGTGGCGACAGCGTTGCTGTAACCCGTGAAATCGACGGCGGCGCGCAGACAGTTTCCCTGAAACTGCCGGCCATCGTCACCACCGACCTGCGTTTGAACGAGCCGCGCTACGCGTCCCTGCCAAACATCATGAAAGCCAAGAAGAAGCCTCTCGAAGTGCTGACTCCGGATGCTTTGGGCGTTTCCACCGCCTCCACCAACAAGACCGTGAAAGTCGAAGCGCCTGCTGCACGCAGCGCGGGTATCAAGGTCAAGTCGGTGGCTGAACTGGTCGAGAAACTGAAAAACGAAGCGAAGGTAATCTAAATGACTATCTTGGTTATTGCTGAACACGACAACAAAGTGCTGGCCCCGGCCACGCTGAACACTGTTGCTGCTGCTGCCAAAATCGGTGGCGACATCCACGTTCTGGTTGCAGGCCAGGGCGCTGGCGCCGTGGCTGAAGCCGCTGCGAAAGTCGCTGGCGTGGCTAAAGTGCTGGTGGCCGACAACGCTGCCTACGCTCACCAGCTGCCGGAAAACGTTGCGCCTCTGGTTGCAGAATTGGGCAAGGGCTACAGCCACATCCTGGCTGCCGCTACTTCCAACGGCAAAAACATCCTGCCGCGCGTTGCCGCTGCCCTGGACGTTGACCAGATCTCCGAGATCATCTCGGTAGAAAGCGCTGACACCTTCAAGCGTCCGATCTATGCCGGTAACGCCATCGCTACCGTTCAATCGAGCGCTGCGGTCAAAGTGATCACCGTGCGTGCCACCGGTTTCGACCCGGTTGCCGCTGAAGGTGGCTCCGCTGCCGTTGAAGCGGTTGCTGCTGCCCACGATGCTGGCATCTCCAGCTTCGTTGGCGAAGAACTGGCCAAGTCCGATCGTCCGGAACTGACCGCTGCCAAGATCGTCGTTTCCGGCGGCCGTGGCATGCAGAACGGCGACAACTTCAAACACCTGTACGCCCTGGCCGACAAGCTGGGCGCTGCTGTCGGTGCTTCCCGCGCCGCGGTCGACGCAGGTTTTGTGCCGAACGACATGCAGGTCGGTCAGACTGGCAAGATCGTTGCTCCACAGCTGTACATCGCCGTCGGTATCTCCGGCGCGATCCAGCACCTGGCCGGCATGAAAGACTCCAAAGTGATCGTTGCGATCAACAAGGACGAAGAAGCGCCGATCTTCCAGGTGGCCGATTACGGCCTGGTGGCAGACCTGTTCGAAGCCATCCCTGAGCTGGAGAAGCTGGTCTAATCCGGCTGCTTCACTTATAAAGAGCCCGGCCTTATGGTCGGGCTTTTTTTTGCCCCCGTTTTACCTGATCGATACCGGCACCTGTAGGAGCGAGCTTGCTCGCGAAGGTCTCAATTGCACCACGGTGATCCAGAATGTGCGCGTCATCGTTAACGCCCTTCGCGAGCAAGCTCGCTCCTACAGGGGGGGGGCATAACTGGTTTGAGTGGAGTGAACGGCTATGGATCTGCGCTGTGTGTGGGGCTTGCTGGGGTTGGCGCTATTGCCGACGTTGACGGTCGCCGCAGGCAAATGCGAACGCCTGGTGGTCACCGGCAGCCCGGACGCGCCACCGTACCTGTGGCAAGACCCGCAGAATCCCAAACACCTGATCGGTGCCAGCGCCGATTTGCTGCAGCAAGTGGCGGGGGAGTTGGGGCTCAAGGTCGAACTGCTTTATGCCGGCAAGCGTTCCCAGGCCCTGGACGAAGTGCGCAGCGGACGCATGGACATGCTGGCGGACGCACCGTTGACGGTCAGCGAGCTGGAAACCCTGGATTACATCCACCCCCCCTTGCTGGAAAACGACTATCTGGTCTGGACCCGCAAGGACTCGGCTTTGGTCTACAACCAAGCGCAGGACTTGCACGGTCATTCCGGAGCCGTGTCGGAAAAAGCTCGAATGACTCAGGAGTTCAGCACGTTTGCCGGACAGCAACTGACCCTCGCACGCACGTCCAACCTGACCCTGGCCTTTCAGAAACTGCTGTTGGGCGAGGTCGAATTTGTACTGGCAGGACGTTACTCGGGCATGGCGATCGCACAGACACTGGGCATGGCCGGTGATCTGAGCCCGCGCTCGCAACCGGTCGACAAGCCTGGCCTGTACCTGGCGATTTCCCATGACTCGGCCTGCAACGATCCATGGTTGCGCGGACAGTTGGCCAAAAAGATGACAGAATTGCCCGCGTCCGGACTGACGGAGGCCGTGCTGATGCGCAATATTGAGCGTTGGAAGGCACAACGCTCACAACCGCAGCAACCCCCGCAACACCCCGTCAGTACCCCAAAACAGTAGGGATATTTAGTGAGTATTCGACCTCTTTTCGCTGCCGTGGCCATTGCCACCCTGGCCGGTTGTGCAACCGATCCTGCGCCGAATGAACAATTTCGCCTGACCGAACAGGCACTCGAACAAGCCAAGGCCGTGGGCGCCACCGCCGACGATGTGCCGGAAATGAAACTGGCCGAAGACAAGTTCAACCGCGCCAAGGGCAACATGACTGATCAATCCTTCAAAAACGCACGCATGCGGGCCGAACAGGCCGAACTCGATGCGCGCCTGGCTGAAGCCAAGGTGTTGACGGCCAAGAGCGAAGAACAGTTGAACGTGCTGAACAGCCGCATCGCCCGCCTGCGCAAGCAACTGGGAGATGCCGAATGAGCCTCAAGAGCAAAGTCCTTGGCGGTTTGATCCTGGCAGGTTGCGCAAGCCTGACTGGCTGCGTCAGCCAGCACAGCGAGACCGCGTTGCAGCAGGCCGGTGCCGACTTTCAGAAGGTCAAGGAAGATTCCAATGTGCTGCGCATCGCCCCCAAGGACGTGATTCGCGCCGGTGAGTCCCTGGCCCGTGCCGATCGCCTGTCCAGCTATTGGGGCAGCGGTTCGGACGTGGTGCATTACGCTTACCTGAGCCAACGTTACAGCGCCATTGCCCGGGAACACACCAATCAGGCGCTCAACGAAGAGCAAGTGGCAAAACTTGAACTGGAGCGGCAGCGCCTGCAACTGGCACTGCGCGAATCCAAACTGTTCAGTGTGCAGCAGCAAGGCAAATGGCTCGAAGAACAGATCCTGGCTTTGACCACTGCTCAGACCGACCGCGGTCTGGTGATGACCTTGGGCGACATGCTGTTCGACACGGGCGAAGCGGAATTGAAACCGTCGGCCAACCGTGTGGTGTTGAAGATCGTGCAGTTCCTGCAACTCAATCCCAAGCGTGTGGTGCGGATCGAAGGTTATACGGACAGCACCGGGGGCAAGCAGGAAAACCTCAAGCTGTCTCGCGACCGCGCGCAATCGGTGGCTGACGTGCTGATGGACCTGGGTATCGATGACAAGCGCATCCAGGTCGAGGGTTATGGCGACGAGTATCCGGTGGACGCGAATGCGTCGGAACGGGGCCGAGCGCAGAACCGTCGGGTAGAAATTGTGTTTTCCGACGAAAAGGGCCAGCTCGGCGCCGCCCGCTAAGGGTTGCGTCGCTGGAAAACCCGGTCTGCCATGCAGTGCCGGGTTTTTTTATGTCTGGCGATTGCCGCACAAAACAGTACAGATTTTGCTGACACTGCACTGTACGGTCGACTATTGTGGCAACTGTCCCCGTACACTTCTAAACTGTTCCGGTATTGTTTTACACAAGAATAAAATGCCCGTGAAATCGAGTGCTGCGTCATGACCAATCTTTTGCTCTATCAACGTATTGCTCAACAACTGGCCGAAGACATCCGCCGTGGGGTCTATCAGCCGGGAGAGCGCGTGCCTTCGGTGCGCAAGATGAGCTCGCAGCTCAATGTCAGCCACGCGACGGTGTTGCAGGCGTATGCCAATCTCGAAGATCAGGGGCTGATCCGCGCCCGGCCGCAGTCGGGCTACTACGTGCACCAGACGCCGGCACTCACGGCGCCGACGCCGGACATCGCCCGGGTCGAGCGCCCGGGCCTGGTCACCCGCAGCAGCATCATTCAACAAGTGCTGGTCGAATCCCGTCGTGAAGGTGTCTTCCCGCTGGGCGCTGCGGTGCCGAGTGTCGACTATTTGCCGGTGCGGGCACTGCACCAGCAATTGGCCAAGGTCACCCGTTTCCATAGCCCGCGGGCCTTCAGCTACATGTTCAGCCCCGGTTTCGAGCCGTTGCGCCGACAGGTGGCGATCCGCATGCGCGATGCCGGCGTGGTGGTCGATCCGTCGGAAGTGGTGATTACCCACGGCTGCGTCGATGCGCTGCAGATGTCCTTGCGCGTATTGACCCGTCCCGGTGATCTGATCGCCGCCGAATCGCCGACCTATTACGGGCTGCTGCAACTGGCCGATCTGTTGGGCCTCAAGGTCATCGAAATCCCCAGCGATCCCGCCACGGGCATGAGCCTGGAGGCCCTGCAACTGGCGGCCAACCAATGGTCGATCAAGGCGTTGGTGCTGACCACCCGTCTGAGTAACCCTTTGGGCGGCACCATGCCTGAAGAGCGACAGAAACAATTGCTGCGCCTGGCGTCGGACTTCGATATCCAGATTGTCGAAGACGATATCTACGGTGAACTGATGTTCGAGCAGGGGCGCACCAAGTCCCTCAAGGCCTACGATCGGCTGGACAGGGTGATCTATTGTTCAAGCTTCTCCAAGACTCTGTCGCCTGGCGTGCGGATCGGCTGGATGATTGCCGGCAAGTATCAGCAGGAAATCCAGCGCTTGCAGACCTTCAGCACGCATTCGGCGTGCAGCGTGACCCAGATGGGCATCGCCGCTTATCTGGAAAATGGCGGGTACGACCGGCATTTGCGTTTCATCCGTCAGGAATACCGGAAAAACCTCAGTGCCTTTCAACTGGCCGTGCAGCAGTATTTCCCGGAAGGTACGCAGATGACCCGGCCTACCGGTGGCTTCATTTTGTGGGTCAGTCTGCCGGGACGGGTCAATACGCAAGAATTGCATGTGCGGGCATTGCAGCAAGGCATCAGTATTGCGCCGGGACTTATCTTCAGTAACACCGAGCAGTTCAATCACTGCATTCGTCTCAATTGCGGCATACCCTGGAATCGTGAAGCCGAGCGTGCGTTGATGACTTTGGGCATGTTGGCCACCCAACTCTGCCAAGAGATGGCGGGCGGTTTGTAACAGGCGGCTACTTCGCTTGTCTTGTAGGCTGCAACAGGCGAGCATATGCACCTCTGCCGCTTGCACCCACCGTGGGATCCATGAAACCGATTTTTTCTGCCGCCTGGCTTTTGCTCTGTCTGTTTATGAGTATTCAGCCAGCATCCGTCGTTGCCGCCACCGAGCAGGAACAGACTACCGGCAGTTTCCACGTCGCACCGATAAAACCCGAACCCGTGAAAAAAACCTCGGCGGCCGAAAAATCGGCGACGCCTGTGAAAAAGCGTCCGCCCATTGCCTCCAAGTCGAAACCGGCCAGCGAGGTGGTAAAGACAGAGTTGCCATCCGCCAAGCTGGATCTGAGCCTGCCTCGGGACATGGTTCAGGAGCTCAAGCCGGTTGGAACAGTGCCGTTGTCCAGGCGCGAACCGCTGTTACCCCAGATGTTCGGGGACAAAAGCGGCAGCAGTCCGTTCCAGCTCAACGGGCGCCTGCTCAACAATGAAATGCAGCTGCAACTGCGAAATGAAGAACGCCGAGAGGTCGAAGGCGCGGCACTGGATTTCGAGTTCAAGCAGTAACCTGATCCCGATCCGCGAGCCGCAGACCAGACGCTTTGTCGGAGACTGGCCGGTCATGCTCGTTTGCACTGAAAAACCCGCTCGCAGGTAATTTAAAACAACTGTTTTAGCGGGTACTCTGTGCCCCGTCCTTTTACACATTGCTCGTCGCGAGGAGCTTGTCGTCATGAAATGCCGTGAGGGCTGTGGCGCTTGTTGCATTGCCCCGTCCATCAGTTCACCGATTCCCGGAATGCCCAATGGCAAAGCCGCGGGGCAGCGTTGCCTGCAACTTTCCTCCGATAACCTGTGCAATATTTTCGGCCAGCCGGAACGGCCGGCGGTGTGTTCTGCCTTCGAGGCTGACCCCGAGGTATGCGGAAGCAGCAGCGAAGAAGCCATCCGGTTGATTGGCTGGTGGGAGCAAATGACGGCGGCGTGATGTGTGGGCTTGCATCTCCGATCACCTCCGAAAAACCTGAAGGTGATCGGAGGTGCAAGCCCAACGAACGTAACTTCAACAATAAGGAATAAGACTATGGGTTCGCTGCATCGTATGGCTGTGCTGTGTGGTTTGACGGTTGTGCTGGCTACCTCGACGGCCCAGGCCGAAGACTGGAAAGTCAAAAAAGACGAAGACGGCATCAAGATCTCCCTGAGTGAAGTGGCCGGGTCCGACTACAAGGCCTATCAGGGCGTCACGCTGATGAAAACCACCATGGCCAAGCTGCGTGCGTTGCAGGATGACGTGTCCGGGGCCTGCGCCTGGATTCACGAATGCAAGACCCAGAAGCTGCTCAAGCACGAAGGTGACCAGAGCTGGACTTACACTCAGTTCAACACCCCATGGCCGGTCACTCCGCGTGATTCGGTGCTGCACATCACTACCACCGAAGGTGCCGATGGCAGCGTGACCCGCAAGCTCGAAGGCGTACCGAAATACCTTCCTGAAGAAAAAGGTTTCGTCCGGGTCGCCAAGGTCGAGGGTTTCTGGAAGTTCGTACCCAAGGGCGACCAGATCGAAGTGACCTATCAGGTGCACACCGAACCGGGCGGCAGCGTGCCGTCGATGGTGGCCAACAAGTTCGTGGTGGATGCCCCGTTCAATACCCTGAAAGCCCTCAAGGAACGCGCCGAGAAGTAAGGGTGTGGTGCTTTTAAGGTGACTTCGCAGCGCCCCGACCGGTTCGGGGCGTTTGCGTTTTTGACAGGGCAGCGCGCTTTAATTTGTTTCCGAATATGCGTTGCACGAAATTTTCACCCGATCTCCAAGACAATTCGCCGGCTTTCCCGCAACACGCTGCGTATTCCTGAATGCAGGATGAAACAGTCTGGATGAGGGTAGTAATCAATGGCAATGCTGCCGTCGATCGTGCAACATTTGCGCACCGCGCAAACCCCCAGGCCTTGTACGGGCCGAAAAGAGGGCAAGGCGCAGCTGTATTTTTGAAACTTCAACTTCCAATGGGTCCTAAAACGACATGGCAATCCCGGACGCCCTGAATCAGCAGCGAGCTTCTAGTCGCTTGCTGCAACCGACCGTCAAATCGCATCTGGCCTACACGCTGTTGTGTGCCCTGGTCATGATGGTCATGTTCAGCCTGCTGCGCGTCGCGCTGCTGGTTTACAACCGCTCGATGATCCTCGACACACCGGCCTCGACCTTCCTCGAGGCATTCGCCAACGGCCTGCGTTTCGACCTGCGCCTGGTGGTCTATCTCAGTATTCCGTTGCTGCTGGCATTGTTCAGCGCCCGGGCCATGGCGGCACGCGGACTGTTCCGCCTCTGGCTGACGATCGTCTCGAGCATTGCGCTGTTCCTGGGCCTGATGGAAATGGACTTCTATCGTGAGTTCCACCAGCGCCTCAACGGCCTGGTCTTCCAGTACGTCAAGGAAGATCCGAAGACCGTGATGAGCATGCTCTGGTACGGTTTCCCGGTGGTCCGTTACCTGCTGGCATGGGCCGTGGGCACCTGGGTCCTGAGTCTCGCCTTCAAGGGCGCGGATCGTGCGACCCGCCCTCGTGGCCCTTTCAGTGGCGGCAGTATCGGCACGCGCCAGATTGCCCCGTGGTATGCGCGCATCGCGGTATTCGTGGTGTGCTTGCTGATCTGCGTGGTCGCCGCGCGTGGCACCCTGCGCCAGGGCCCGCCGCTGCGTTGGGGTGACGTCTATACCACTGACTCGAACTTCGCCAACCAATTGGGCCTCAACGGCACCCTGTCACTGGTAGCGGCAGCCAAGAGCCGGATGTCCGAAGATCGCGACAATATCTGGAAAGCGACTCTGCCACAGCCACAAGCCCAGCAAGTAGTGCGTGACATGCTGGTGGTGCCGGCCGACAAACTGGTGGATACCGACACTGCAGCGGTACGCCGCGATTACACCCCGCCAGCCGACAAGACCCTGCCGATCAAGAACGTCGTTGTGATCCTCATGGAAAGCATGGCCGGTCACTCGGTGGGTGCGCTGGGCGGGCCGGGCAACATCACGCCGTACCTCGACAAATTGTCGAAGGAAGGCTTGCTGTTCGACCGCTTCTTCTCCAACGGCACCCATACCCATCAGGGCATGTTCGCCACCATGGCCTGCTTCCCGAACTTGCCGGGTTTCGAATACCTGATGCAGACCCCGGAAGGCAGCCACAAGCTGTCCGGTTTGCCGCAGTTGCTCAGTGCCCGTGACTTCGACGACGTGTATGTCTACAACGGCGATTTCGCCTGGGACAACCAGTCGGGTTTCTTCAGCAACCAGGGCATGACCAACTTCATCGGCCGTAACGATTTCGTGAATCCGGTGTTCTCCGATCCGACCTGGGGCGTGTCCGACCAGGACATGTTCGACCGTGGCCTGGTCGAGCTCAAGGCACGGGAAAACGGCAAGCCGTTCTATGCCTTGCTGCAAACCCTGTCCAACCACACGCCTTACGCCTTGCCGACGCCATTGCCGGTCGAGCGCGTGACCGATCGTGGCAGCCTGAACGAACACCTGACCGCCATGCGTTACTCGGACTGGGCACTGGGCCAGTTCTTTGAAAAGGCCCGCAAGGAGCCGTACTTCAAGGAAACCCTGTTTGTCATCGTCGGTGACCACGGCTTTGGTAACGAACAGCAGATTACCGAAATGGACTTGGGCCGCTTCAACGTGCCGATGCTAATGATCGCGCCGGGCATCCAGGAAAAGTTCGGCCAGCGTGACCACACGGTGGGCACTCAGATCGACATCGTGCCGACCATCATGGGCCGCATCGGTGGCGAAGTGCGTCATCAGTGCTGGGGACGCGACCTGCTCAACCTGCCGGAAGGCGACGCCGGTATTGGTGTTATCAAACCGTCGGGCAGCGAGCAGACCACGGCCATCCTCACCGCCGACCAGATTCTGGTCCTGCCGAAGGACAAGGACATGGCGCCGAAGTTGTATCAGTATGAATTGGGTGCCAAGCCTCGCGCCGAAATCATTGCTGATGCGCCGCGTACCGCCGAGTTGAAACTCAAGCTCGAAGCGTTCCTGCAAACAGCGACCAAGAGCCTGCTGGACAACACTGCCGGAGTGATCGACGGCAAGCCGGACTAAGTAACCCGTCAGGTCTTGCTGCCTGATCCCAGGCAACAAAAAACAGAATCCGATGCCTGCACTGGCATCGGATTTTTTTATGCCTGCCGGGTGGCGATTTACCGTCCCCGTGGGTCATACCTGTCAACTTTGACAGTAGACACTCTTGGGGGTTGGGGATTTCATACAGGTGCTTCAGGTATCTGATCCAACGTTTGCAACAGCGACGTTGAAAGTGGGCAGTGTTGCAAGGATGAATGTCTGTCTGTTCCTGTCTCTATGGCTTTCGTGCCATGTCTTGGTCATGCAGTGGAACCGCATTGGAAGACATTCCAATAGAAACGCCGGGGTTGGCTAGGGCTCTTTTTGGCCTGCCACTTCGGTTCAGGTGGTTCGCCACTTCAACGTTACGTCGCAGGCCGATCGTCAGCACCACACGGGGAACCCGGTGATCGGTAAGAACTTCGTCGACATGCAGCGTATCTGGGCAACCGTAGCCAAGGCCGCCGGAACTAGCGTGCCTTATGGCGGCAATATCGATCCCCTCAGCGGAATATTCACTAACGTATGAATCAAGGCAACGATGCCAGTCAGATTGAGTGACTGGCATCATCTTTTTCGCTGGTTTCTATCGGCTTGTCAGACTTTCATATCTTGCCGAGCAACAACAGGATCAGTATCACCACCAACACCACGCCGAGGATTCCGGACGGGCCGTAACCCCAACTTCTGGAGTGCGGGAAGACCGGTAAACCACCGATCAGTAACAGGATCAGAATGATGATCAGTATTGTGCCCATGTCTATTTCCTTGTCGAAAATGCAGTGGATTGACCATGCCAATCTAGGTCAGCGGGAATGAAGTAAATTCGAGCTGCTTAAAAAATCGGACTCTTGCGCGTGCAGGAAAATTCCAAGTTTTTTTGAAGTATTTCGCACGGGTTCTTATTTCTTTTGTGGTGGCCTTAGTTGCTTCGGGCGCGGCCGCGGTTTGCTTGGGCCATTCAGCAATTTGATGGAGCGTGGGTCGGGCAATTTCCTTCGCTACACTCGGTGCATCTTCCGAGAACAACAAGGCTGTTTGCTATGCAAAATCGCATGATGATCACTGGTGCAGGCTCTGGCCTGGGTCGCGAAATCGCGCTGCGCTGGGCGCGTGAAGGCTGGCAACTGGCCTTGTCGGATGTCAGCGAGCCCGGCTTGCAGGAAACTCTCAAGCTGGTCCGTGAAGCCGGTGGCGATGGTTTTATCCAACGCTGCGACGTACGCGATTACAGTCAGCTGACGGCGTTCGCCCAGGCTTGCGAAGTCAAACTTGGCGGCATCGATGTCATCGTCAATAACGCGGGTGTAGCGTCTGGCGGGTTCTTCAGTGAGTTGTCGCTGGAGGACTGGGACTGGCAGATCGCAATCAACCTGATGGGTGTGGTCAAGGGCTGCAAGGCTTTTCTGCCATTGCTGGAAAAAAGCAAAGGCAAGATCATCAACATCGCGTCCATGGCCGCGCTGATGCAAGGCCCGGCGATGAGCAACTACAACGTGGCCAAGGCGGGCGTGGTGGCGTTGTCCGAAAGCCTGCTGATCGAGCTGGCGCATCAGGAAGTTGGCGTGCATGTGGTGTGTCCGTCATTCTTCCAGACCAACCTGCTGGACTCCTTCCGTGGCCCGACCCCGGCCATGAAAGCCCAGGTCGGCAAGTTGCTGGAAAGCTCGCCGATCAGCGCCGCTGATATCGCCGACTATATCTACCGGCAGGTCGCCGCCGGGGAGTTCATGATCCTGCCCCACGAACAGGGCCGCATGGCCTGGGCGATCAAGCAGAAGAACCCGCAATTGCTCTACAACGAAATGACCGCCATGGCCGACAAAATGCGCGCCAAGGCCAGGCAATCCGCAAGCTGATCTTGCCCGCAGGCAACGCTGTGGTTAGGGTGGCCGCCATCGGCCATCCTCGCGAGACGCTTGCATGCTCAATTACCTGTGGTTTTTCCTCGCCGCGCTGTTCGAAATTGCCGGTTGCTTCGCGTTCTGGATGTGGCTGCGCCAGGGTAAAAGCATGTGGTGGGTGCTGCCGGCGCTCCTCAGCCTGACCCTGTTTGCCCTGTTGCTGACCCGTATCGAAGCCACCTATGCCGGCCGCGCCTACGCCGCTTACGGTGGCATCTACATCATTGCCTCAATCGGCTGGTTGGCCGTGGTCGAGCGGATTCGTCCGCTGGGTTCGGACTGGCTCGGCGTGGCGTTGTGTGTGGCGGGCGCGAGCATCATCCTGTTCGGACCGCGATTCTCCGCGTCCTGACAGATCAGCCCTACAATCAACCGGCCTGTCAGACTTTTCCGTAAGCGTGGGGTGTCATGGCTGTCAGTCCGGTCTGGTTTGCTGTCGGAGCATTGTAGGCATACCGGAGGCCGGGCATCTTCAAGGGCCCGTAACCCCTGAAGGACACTCCTCATGCTCGTACTCACTCGCATCGTGGGCGAAACCATTTCCATCGGTGACAACATTTCCGTGCGCGTACTCGCGATCAACGGAAGCAACATTCGTTTTGGCGTCGAAGCGCCGCAGGACGTCAATGTGCACCGCTCGGAAATCTACGAACGGATCCAGAAAAAACTGGCGAAAACCAAGGGTCGCTGAAGGCTCAGTCAAACAGATGCTTGGGCACGTCGTGCTTGAGCATCAGTTGGCATTGCTCGCTTTCCGGGTCGAAGACAATCAGTGCCTGCCCCTTGATCAATGCCTGGCGCACGCGCAGGACACGGGTTTCCAGTGTCGTGTCGTCACCATTGTCCGTGCCGTCGCGGGTCACGAAATCCTCGATCAGGCGGGTGAGGGTGTCGACTTGAAGTTGGTCGTGGGGGATCAGCATAGGCACCTCGGTTGGATCAATGGCGCGATGCTACGGCGAATGTGAGATTGCCGCTAGTTTGGTCGTTTTATGTTGTCTGATCCGCCGCCATCGCGAGCAAGCTCGCTCCCACAGGTGATCGCATTCCCCTGTGTGCGAGCTTGCTCGCGATGGCGATCTGTCCAGCAACAAAAAAATCGGATCAGTTCTCCGACCGCTGCCCCACCAGGCTATCCACCGACGGTACCCGCGTATCGCTTTCCATCTGTGTGTCATGTTCGAGCTGATGGCTGAAGCGGTCCAGTGAGCCCGTGGCCGGTTGTGCATCGCTGGCAAACACCGGCGGGCTGAGGATGTACGCACCGAGCAGGCGGCTCAGGGCGGCGAGGCTGTCGATGTGGGTGCGCTCGTAACCATGGGTGGCATCGCAGCCGAAGGCGAGCAGGGCGGTGCGAATGTCGTGGCCGGCGGTCACCGCCGAATGGGCGTCGCTGAAGTAATAGCGGAACAGGTCGCGGCGTGCCGGTAACTCGTTGTCGCTGGCCAGGCGCAGGAGGTGGCGCGACAGGTGATAGTCATACGGCCCGCCGGAATCCTGCATCGCGATGCTCACCGCATGTTCGCTGGAGTGTTGGCCTGGCGCGACCGGTGCGATGTCGATGCCGACGAATTCACTGACGTCCCAGGGCAACGCCGCCGCCGCGCCGCTGCCGGTTTCCTCGGTGATAGTGAACAGCGGATGGCAGTCGATCATCAGCTCTTCACCGCTGTCGACGATGGCTTTGAGCGCCGCCAGCAGCGCGGCCACCCCGGCCTTGTCGTCGAGGTGGCGGGCGCTGATGTGGCCGCTTTCGGTGAACTCCGGCAGCGGGTCGAAGGCGACGAAATCGCCGACGCTGATGCCCAGCGATTCGCAGTCGGCACGGGTGGCGCAGTAGGCGTCCAGGCGCAATTCGATGTGATCCCAACTGATCGGCATCTCATCCACAGCGGTGTTGAACGCGTGTCCGGACGCCATCAGCGGCAATACGCTGCCGCGGATCACGCCGTTGTCGGTAAACAGGCTGACCCGGCTGCCTTCGGCAAAACGGCTGGACCAGCAGCCGACCGGTGCGAGGGTCAGGCGGCCGTTGTCCTTCACCGCGCGCACCGCCGCGCCGATGGTGTCCAGGTGGGCGGAGACGGCGCGATCGGGGCTGTTTTTCCTGCCCTTGAGCGTGGCACGGATGGTGCCGCGACGGGTCATTTCGAAGGGAATGCCGAGTTCTTCCAGGCGCTCGGCGACGTAGCGCACGATGGTATCGGTGAACCCGGTGGGGCTGGGAATGGCGAGCATTTCCAGCAGCACTTTTTGCAGGTAAGCGAGGTCTGGTTCGGGGATTTTGCTGGTCATGGAAACTCCTGATGTATTGAGGCCATCGATGGTTTCGATGAGGGGGCTTATTTGTTGCCTGTCATGCCGCCTTCGCTGGCAAGCCAGCTCCTACAGGGACTCATTCCAATGTGGGAGTGGGCTTGCCAGCGATGGGGCCAGTCCAGGCACCGCATGACTAGGAGACCACCGACTGACTGTGCGGAAACAACAAATCCACAAACCGCTCCGCCGTGGGCTGCGGTTCATGATTGGCCAGCCCGGCCCGTTCATTGGCTTCGATAAACACGTAGTTCGGCTGGTCAGCGGCAGACACCATCAGGTCGAGGCCGACTACCGGAATATCCAGCGCCCGCGCGGCCCGCACCGCCGCTTCCAGCAGCGTCGGGTGCAGGATCGCCGTGACGTCCTCGAGAATGCCGCCAGTGTGCAAATTCGCCGTGCGTCGTACGAACAGGTGCTCGCCCGCCGGCAAGATGCTGCTGTAGTCATAACCGGCGGCAAGCAAGGTGCGCTGGGTTTCCGGGTCCAGCGGGATCTTGCTTTCGCCGCCCGTGGCCGCTTGTCGCCGCCGGCTCTGGGCTTCGATCAAGGCGCCGATGGCGTGTTGGCCGTCGCCGATCACCTCGGCCGGCCGGCGAATCGCGGCCGCGACCACTTCAAAACCGATCACCAGGATTCGCAGGTCCAGGCCTTGGTGAAAGCTTTCCAGCAGCACGCGGCTGTCAAATTGGCGGGCGGCGTCGATGGCTTGCTGCACCTCTTCGATGGTCTGCAAGTCGACCGCCACGCCTTGGCCCTGTTCACCGTCCAGTGGCTTGACCACCACGCGCTGGTGCTCATCGAGGAACGCCAGATTGTCATCGGCGTTACCCGCCAATTGCTGTGCCGGCAGGTTCAATCCGGCAGCCTTGAGCGCTTTGTGGGTCAGGCTTTTGTCCTGGCATAGGCTCATGCTGATGGCGCTGGTCAGGTCGCTCAGGGACTCGCGGCAGCGTACCCGGCGCCCGCCATGGCTGAGGGTGAACATCCCGGCGTCGGCGTCATCGACTTGCACATCGATACCGCGACGGTGAGCTTCCTCGACAATGATCCGCGCATAGGGGTTGAACGCGGCTTCTGGGCCTGGCCCGAGAAACAGCGGTTGATTGATGCCGTTCTTGCGCTTGATGGCAAAGGTCGACAGGTTGCGAAAACCGAGCTTGGCGTAAAGGCTTTTCGCCTGGCGGTTGTCGTGCAGCACCGACAGGTCGAGGCAGGCGAGCCCGCGACTCATGAAGTGTTCGATCAAATGCCGCACCAGCACTTCACCCACACCTGGCCGCGCACATTGCGGGTCGACCGCCAGGCACCACAGGCTGCTGCCGTGCTCCGGATCGTTGAAGGCTTTTTCATGATTGAGGCCCATGACGCTGCCGATGACCGCACCGCTGTCTTCGTCTTCGGCCAGCCAGTACACCGGGCCACCCAGATGACGCGCAGTGAGCAGGGTGGCATCGATCGGCAGCATGCCGCGCGCCTGATACAGATGATTGATGGCCTGCCAGTCGGCGTCGCTTTGCGCGCGCCGAATACGGAAACCGCGAAACACCCGGGTCGCCTGACGGTAATCGCTGAACCACAGGCGCAGGGTATCGGAAGGGTCGAGGAACAGCTGCGTCGGCTCCAGCCCCAGCACTTGCTGGGGCGCGGCGACGTACAGGGCGATGTCCCGCTCGCCGGGCTGTTCGTTGAGCAACTCCCCGGCGAGGCTCGCGGCATCGGCAAAGGTGTGGCCGATCAGCAAGCGGCCCCAACCGCAATGCACGGCAATCGGTGCCGCGCCGAGCGCACAGCCGTCTTCGGCCAGGCGTGCCTGCAAGCGTTCGTAGGAAGGCGACTGGCCGCGCAACAGGCGTTGGCTGTAAGCCGTGGCGTGAGGTTTCATCGGTCAGATTCCTTGTTCGCTGAGCCACAGGTTGAGGGCCGCCAGTTGCCACAGCTTTGAACCACGCAACGGTGTCAATTGTCCCTGCGGATCGGTCAGCAGGCGGTCGAGCATCGCCGGGTTGAACAGGCCGCGATCCTGACTGGGGTCAAGCAGCAACTCGCGCACCCAGTCCAGCGTGTCGCCCTGCAAATGCTTGAGGCCCGGCACCGGGAAGTAACCTTTCTTACGGTCGATCACTTCACTGGGAATCACTTGCCGCGCGGCTTCCTTCAACACTTGTTTACCGCCGTCCGGAAGTTTGAAACGCCCCGGAATCCGTGCCGACAGCTCCACCAGGCGGTAGTCGAGAAACGGCGTGCGCGCTTCCAGACCCCAGGCCATGGTCATGTTGTCGACGCGTTTGACCGGGTCATCCACCAGCATCACTGTGCTGTCCAGGCGCAAGGCCTTGTCCACCGCCGCATCGGCACCGGGCTGGGCGAAATGGGCTTTGACGAAGTCGCCAGCGGCGTCAGTCGCGGTCAGCCATTTCGGTTGGACCGTGGCAGCGTAGTCGTCGTAACTGCGGTCGAAAAACGCTTCGCGGTACGCGGCATACGGATCGCTCGCACCGTCCACCTGCGGATACCAGTGGTAACCGGCGAACAGTTCGTCGGCGCCCTGGCCGCTTTGCACCACCTTGCAATGCTTGGCCACCTCCCGGGACAACAGGTAGAAGGCGATGCAGTCGTGGCTGACCATCGGTTCGCTCATGGCGCGGAATGCGGCGGGCAGTTGTTCGATGATCTCCTTTTCGTCGATGCGCAGTTGGTGATGCTGGGTGCCGTAGTGTTGGGCGATCAGGTCGGAGTACTGGAATTCGTCACCGCGCTCGCCACCGGCATCCTGGAAACCGATGGAGAAGGTCGACAGATTGTCCACGCCGACTTCGCGCAACAAGCCCACCAGCAGGCTTGAATCGACCCCGCCCGACAGCAGCACTCCGACATCCACGGCCGCCCGCTGGCGGATGGCGACTGCTTCGCGGGTACTGTCGAGCACACGGTCGCGCCAGTCTTCGAGGGTCAGCTTTTTCTCATCGTCGTGTGGGCCATAGGGCAGGGTCCACCAGGTTTTCTGCTCGGTGCGGCCATCGGCTTCGATGCGCATCCAGGTGGCCGGCGGCAGCTTTTCGATGCCCGCCAGCAAGGTGCGTGGTGCCGGGACCACTGAATGGAAGTTCAGGTAGTGATTGAGCGCCACCGGATCGAGGATCGGGTTGATGTCGCCACCCTTGAGCAATGCCGGTAGCGCGGAAGCAAAGCGCAGGCGCTGGCCGGTGCGCGACAAGTACAACGGCTTCACACCCAGACGGTCGCGGGCGATGAACAGGCGTTGGGCGTCGCGCTCCCAAATGGCAAAGGCAAACATGCCGTTGAGTTTCGGTAGCAAGGCCTCGCCCCAGGCGTGATAGCCCTTGAGCAACACTTCGGTGTCGCCGTCGGAGTAAAAGGCGTAGCCCAGGCTTTCAAGCTCCGCGCGCAGTTCCGGGAAGTTGTAGATCGCCCCGTTGAAGGCCAGGGACAAGCCCAACTGCGGGTCGATCATCGGCTGCGCCGAGCCGTCCGAGAGGTCCATGATTTTCAGGCGCCGATGGCCCAGGGCAACCGGCCCCTGGCTATGAAAGCCCCAGGCGTCGGGGCCGCGAGGGGCCAGGTGATGGGTGATTCGTTCAATGGCTGCAAGGTCTGCAGGTTGATGATCAAAACGTAACTCGCCAGCTAATCCGCACATAAGTTCCTTACCGGTTTTTCCGTTGGGGAGGGTCAATCGTTACCGCACCGAAACGGCGGGTACTCAGAAAGTGACCTGTATCGGTAAGGGGAGTTTTAGATCGATGAGTTATAAGCGGGCCAGGCCCGGGCCGAGAGGCGCTGTGCGGGCGCTCTCGACGGCGGTATCGACTATTTGCCCCGGATCAGGCGCCGCAAGGCAAACCGATTGGGATGACAGGCTTCGGCCACGCTTCTGGGCAGCGGCAGGGGTTCGTTGTCCAGCCAGGCTGCCAGCAATTCACCGGACAGCGGCGCGGTGATCAGGCCGCGCGAGCCGTGGCCGCTGTTGATGTACAAACCCCCAAGCCATGGGCATTCGACGTCTGGCACCTGTCGGGCATCCTTGCCCAGCGCTGCATACGCCTGAGCGAACGCCTGGCTGTCGGCCAAAGGCCCGACGATTGGCAAATAGTCAGGGCTGGTGCAACGAAACGCAGCGCGACCCTGAAGGCTCTCGGGGTCCAGGTGTTCGATCTCCAGTCGCTCGACCAGATCGTGGGAAATCTCTTCGAGCATGGCCAGATTGCCCAGGTGTTCGGCCGTGGTCGGCGTCAGGTCATCGCTCTTGAAATCAAAACTGGCTCCCAGCGTGTGCTCGCCCAAGCGCGCTGGGGCGACATAGCCTTCGGCGCACACCACGGTGCCCAGGGCCTGGCTTTGCGGGGTTTGCGTCAGGCGGGTGATTTGCCCGCGAATGCGTTTGAGCGGCAACTCGGCACTTTCGGGGAAGCGCCGGATTTCGGCGGCACCGGCGAGTACCACCACCGGCGCGCTGGCGAGCAAACGTTCGCCGTTCCAGGCTTGCCACTGATCCCCAACCTTGCGCAGTTCCAGCGCATCGCGATGGGTGAGCAATTGAACTCGCGGGTGCCCGGCCTGCCACTGGCACAGCGCCGGGGGATGAACCCAGCCGCCTTCGGGATAGAACAGGCCTCCGCTTGCCAGCCCGATACCGGCCACGGCCTGCGCCTCGGGTTGATCCAGCAGGTGTAGCAAGTCCGCCGGAAACGCCGCCGCCAGCTGCGCCTGACGCTCGGCCTCCTTGGCATTGAAGGCCAGTTGCAACACGCCGCAGTCGTCCCAGTCGCGGCCCCTTTGCAAGTGTTCGAGCCGTCGCCGGGTATAGCCGAATCCGCTGACGATCATTTGCGACAGCGCTGTGCCATGGGCCGATAACTTCAGGTAGAGCACGCCCTGCGGATTGCCCGAAGCTTCCCGGGCGATGTCGTCGTGACGCTCCAGCACAGTCACTTGCCAGCCCCGCGCGGCGAGGCTGGCAGCGCTCGCACAGCCGGCCAGCCCGGCACCGATCACCAGCGCCCGGCGTTCGCCAGCCAGTGGGGCCGGGCGGGCAAACCAGGGTTTATCGGGCGCCGGGGCGGGCACGTCTTGGGGCCAGCCGAGGAACTCGCCGCGCAGGATCTCCCATTTGTGGCCGATGCCGGGGGTGCGTTTCATCTTGAAGCCGGCGGCGTTGAGCAGGCGCCGCACCCAGCCGGTGCTGGTGAAGGTGCTGATGGACGCACCGGGAGCGGCCAGCCGAGCCAGTTCAGCAAACAGCTCGGCGGTCCACATGTCGGGGTTTTTCGCCGGAGCGAAACCGTCGAGAAACCAGGCGTCGATCCGGGCATCGAGTTGCGGCAGTTGTTCCAGCGCGTCGCCGATCAGCAACGTCAGGGTCACGCGGCCGTTATCCAGCGTCAGGCGCTGAAAGCCCTGATGGATGGCCACGTATTGCTCAAGCAGTTGATCGGCAAACACCTTGAGTTCCGGCCACAGCGCCAGAGCCCGTTGCAAGTCGGCCGGGCTCAGCGGGTACTTCTCGACGCTGACAAAATGCAGCCGCGCTCCGGCCGCCGCGTGTTGCTCGAACACCTGCCAGGCACACAGAAAATTCAGCCCGGTGCCAAACCCCGTTTCACCGATAACCAGCCTTCCGCCCTCGGGCAAGGCGGCAAAGCGTTCGGCCAGGCGATTCTGCTCGATGAACACATAGCGGGTTTCATCCAGCCCTGACTGGTCGGAGAAGTACACGTCGTCGAACACTCGCGAATACGGGCGACCTTGGTCGTCCCAGTCGAGTTGGGCGTGGGGCAATACAGGTTTCATGGCAGGCTCTGCAACGGCAAGGCGGCCATTCTAGCCGATTGAAAGTGTGGTGCTTGATTCGTGGCAATGCATACAAACCTGGATCAGCGAAACTTCGAGGATGCGCGAAAGGCTTTTGTGGCGAGGGGGCTTGCCCCCGTTGGGTTGCGAAGCAGCCCCAAACCAGGCGACTACTTTGTGCCAGGAATCCCGAGTCTATCGATTTGACGACTGCTTCGCAGCCGAACGGGGGCAAGCCCCCTCGCCACAGGATTCGGGTCTGCTCCATGAATGTATTTCTTCCCCGCAGAAGAAGTCCATCCGCTAGTCTTGCTCACATCTGGAAGGGAGCCGCTCATGTTTGAATCTGCCGAAATCGATCACGCCATCGACAAAGACACCTACGACGCCGAAGTCCCGGCCCTGCGCGAAGCGTTGCTCGAAGCGCAATTCGAATTGCAGCAGCAACGCCGCTTTCCGGTGATCATTTTGATCAATGGCATTGAAGGTGCGGGCAAGGGCGAGACGATCAAGTTGCTCAACGAGTGGATGGACCCGCGCCTGATCGAGGTTCGCACGTTCGATCAGCAAACCGACGAAGAGCTGGCGCGGCCACCGGCCTGGCGTTACTGGCGGATGCTGCCGGCCAAGGGGCGCATGGGGATTTTTTTCGGCAACTGGTATAGCCAGATGCTGCAGGGGCGGGTCCATGGTGAGTTCAAGGATCCGCGGCTCGACCAGGCGATCAATGCCGCCGAACGCCTGGAAAAGATGCTGTGCGATGAAGGTGCGCTGATCTTCAAGTTCTGGTTTCACCTCTCCAAGAAGCAGATGAAGGCACGCCTCAAGTCGTTGGCTGACGACCCGCTGCACAGCTGGCGCATCAGCCCGCTGGACTGGCAGCAGTCGCAAACCTACGACAGGTTCGTGAAGTATGGCGAACGGGTGCTGCGCCGAACCAGCCGTGTCTATGCACCCTGGCATGTGATCGCCGGGGCGGATGCACATTATCGCAGTCTGGCCGTGGGGCGGATTCTGCTGGCGGGCCTGCAGGGCGCATTGACGCGGCCGACGATCCATCCGGAAAAGGTCAGCGCCGCGCCAGTGTTCCCCAGTGTCGATCAAGTGAACCTGCTCGACAGCCTGGACCTGACCCTGCAGTTGGACAAAGACGATTACGAAGAACAGCTGATCACCGAGCAGGCGCGGTTTTCCGGGTTGATGCGTGATAAACGCATGCGCCGCCACGCACTGGTGGCGGTGTTCGAGGGCAATGACGCGGCTGGCAAGGGCGGGGCGATCCGCCGGGTAGCGGCGGCGCTTGATCCGCGCCAGTACAACATTGTGCCGATTGCCGCGCCCACCGAGGAAGAACGGGCGCAACCGTACCTGTGGCGTTTCTGGCGGCATCTGCCGGCCCGGGGCAAGTTCACTGTGTTCGACCGCTCCTGGTATGGCCGGGTGTTGGTGGAGCGCATCGAAGGTTTTTGCAGCCCGGCAGACTGGTTGCGCGCGTACAGCGAGATCAACGATTTCGAGGAACAGTTGACCGATGCCGGGGTGATCGTGGTCAAGTTCTGGCTGTCCATCGACAAACAGACGCAACTGGAGCGCTTTGAAGCGCGCGAAAAGATCCCCTTCAAACGCTTCAAGATCACCGATGACGATTGGCGCAACCGTGACAAATGGGATGACTATCGCGCGGCGGTCGGCGACATGGTCGACCGTACCAGCACCGAGATCGCGCCATGGACCCTGGTGGAGGCCAATGACAAGCGCTGGGCGCGGGTCAAAGTCTTGCGCACGATCAACCGGGCCCTTGAAGAAGCGTTCGAAAAGTCTGACCGGCATGAGAGCAAGAAGCACAAGGAAAAGGACTGAAACGATGGTTACGCATACGCGAGGTGAATGATTGTCGCGGTCGGTGAAGAGCTGGACTTATGCTCGGTCCACTCTCAACCGATAACAACAATGAGGTATGCCATGCGTGAAGTGGTGATCGTCGACAGCGTGCGGACCGGCCTGGCCAAGTCCTTTCGCGGTAAATTCAACATGACCCGCCCGGACGACATGGCGGCACACTGTGTCGATGCGCTGTTGGCGCGCACCGGTATCGATCCGGCGAGTGTCGAGGACTGCATCGTTGGCGCCGGCTCAAACGAAGGCGCCCAGGGTTTTAACATCGGTCGCAACGTCGCGGTGTTGTCGCGCCTGGGCATCGGCACGGCCGGCATGACCCTCAACCGCTTCTGTTCCTCGGGCTTGCAGGCGATCGCTATCGCTGCCAACCAGATCGCTTCGGGGTGCAGCGACATCATCGTCGCTGGCGGCGTCGAGTCCATCAGCCTGACCATGAAAAGCGTCAACACCGACAACCTGATCAACCCGCTGCTCAAGGAGCAGGTGCCGGGCATCTACTTCCCGATGGGCCAGACGGCCGAAATCGTCGCGCGTCGCTACAGCGTCAGCCGTGAAGAGCAGGATGTGTACGCCCTGCAAAGCCAGCAACGTACCGCAGAGGCTCAGGCCGCCGGACTGTTCGCTGATGAAATCGTGCCGATGGCGGTGAAGTATCGCGTTGAAGACAAGGCGACCGGTCAGGCCCAGGTTCTCGATGGCATTGTCGACCGCGATGACTGCAACCGCCCGGACACCACCCTGGAAAGCCTGGCCGGGTTGAAGCCGGTGTTTGCCGAAGATGGCTCGGTCACGGCCGGCAACTCGTCGCAGCTGTCTGACGGCGCGTCCATGACCCTGGTGATGAGCCTGGAAAAAGCGCTGGAACTGGGGCTCAAGCCGAAAGCGTTCTTCCGCGGTTTTACCGTGGCCGGTTGCGCGCCGGACGAGATGGGTATCGGCCCGGTGTTTTCGGTACCGAAACTGCTCAAGGCCAAAGGCTTGCGAATTGATGACATCGACCTGTGGGAACTCAACGAAGCGTTCGCCTCGCAGTGCTTGTACGCGCGAAATCGCCTTGAAATCGATAACGACAAGTACAACGTCAACGGCGGCTCGATTTCCATCGGCCACCCGTTCGGCATGACTGGCTCGCGTCAGGTCGGGCATCTCGTTCGTGAGTTGCAGCGACGCAATCTGCGTTACGGCATCGTCACCATGTGCGTGGGTGGCGGGATGGGGGCTACGGGGTTGTTTGAGGCGGTGCGTTAAGCCTCGATATTTCCCGTTGTCAGTTAGATAGCCATCGTCGGAACGCCTCCCGGAGCAAGCTCTCTCCCACAGTGTTTAGCGGCGATCATAAATTTTGTGTACGCCACAAAACCTGTGGGAGCGAGCTTGCTCGCGATGCGGTCTTTCACATTACGACCTGCACAGTTTCGTTCGCGGCCAGCGCGAAACTGTGCCTGTGTACACCACAGCTCCCGGCCTAGAATGACGGCTCCTGTCAGTTGGCGTTGGGGTTCACATGCACATTTCATCGGGTCGCTGGGTTTACGGCTTGTTCCTGGCCTTGTTGACCGCGTTGTTGTGGGGAATCCTGCCGATCAAGCTCAAGCAAGTGCTGCTGGTAATGGACCCGGTGACGGTCACCTGGTTTCGCCTGATGGTCTCTGGTAGCTGTCTGTTCATCTATCTGGCGGCGACCAAGCGTCTGCCCAGCCGCAAAGTACTCGGGCCTCGCGGTGGCTGGCTGGTGCTGATGGCAGTGCTCGGCCTGGTCGGTAACTACGTGTTGTACTTGATGGGCCTGAACCTGCTCAGCCCCGGCACGGCGCAACTGGTGGTGCAGATGGGCCCGATCATGTTGCTGATCGCCAGCCTGTTTGTGTTCAAGGAGCGTTTCAGCCTGGGGCAGGGGATTGGCCTGCTCGTGCTGCTGATCGGCTTCGCACTGTTTTTCAACCAGCGCTTGAGTGAGTTGCTCACGTCGCTGACCGACTACACCGCCGGCGTGCTGCTGGTGCTGCTGGCGTCCACGGTCTGGACCTTTTATGCCCTGGGGCAAAAGCAATTGCTGACAGTGTGGAATTCGCTGCAGGTGATGATGGTGATCTACCTGTTTTGCGCGTTGCTGTTAACGCCGTGGGTGCATCCGCTTGAAGCGTTGCAGTTGAACCCGTTGCAGGGATGGTTGCTGCTGGCGTGCTGCCTCAATACCCTGATTGCCTACGGCGCATTTGCCGAGGCCCTGGCCCATTGGGAAGCCTCCCGGGTCAGCGCGACGCTGGCCATCACGCCGCTGGTGACCTTTGCGGCGGTAGCCATGGCGGCATGGTTGTGGCCCGACTATGTGCATGCCGAGACGATCAATGGTCTGGGTTATGGCGGCGCGGTGCTGGTGGTGTTGGGGTCGGCGCTGGTGGCATTGGGGCCTTCGTTGATTGCGGGGCTGAAAGCGCGGAAGGTGCGGACGGCAGCCAGTTAGACCGCGTCATCGTTCATCGCGGGCAAGCCCGCTCCTACAGGGATCTGATGTGCGACGAAGATCCAATGTGGGAGCGGGCTTGCCCGCGATGACGGACTATCAGGCGCTACAGCACTCAGCCCTTGGCCCCGGCCTCCAGCATATTCTCCGGCCTCACCCATGCATCGAACTCTTCGTCAGTCAGATACCCGAGCTGCAACGCCGCCTCGCGCAAGGTCAGGCCTTCGCTGTAGGCCTTCTTGGCGATCTCCGCTGATTTGTCATAGCCGATGTGCGGGTTGAGCGCGGTCACCAACATCAGGCCTCGTTCCAGGTGTTCAGCCATTTTTTCCGCATCCGGTTCCAGACCGGCCACGCAGTGCTGCTGGAAGTTGCTGCAGCCATCAGCCAGCAAACGGATCGATTGCAGCAGGTTATGGATGATCACCGGTTTGAACACGTTCAACTGCAAGTGGCCCTGACTGGCCGCAAAGCCGATGGCGACGTCGTTGCCCAACACCTGGCAGGCCAGCATTGACAGCGCTTCGCACTGGGTCGGGTTGACCTTGCCCGGCATGATCGAGCTGCCTGGTTCATTGGCCGGCAGCCTGACTTCGGCGAAACCGGCGCGCGGACCGGAGCCCAGCAGACGCAGGTCGTTGGCGATCTTCATCAGCGCCACGGCGAGGGTTTTCAGCGCGCCGGACAGCGTGGTCAGCGGCTCATGGCCGGCCAGTGCGGCGAATTTGTTCGGCGCGGTGATAAACGGCAATCCGGAGAGAGCGGCCAATTCCGCGGCGATGGCCTCACCGAAGCCGTGGGGTGAATTCAGCCCGGTGCCGACGGCCGTTCCGCCCTGGGCCAGCTCGCAGACCGCGGGCAGTGCGCTGCGGATCGCCCGCTCGGCGTAATCGAGTTGCGCGATGAAGGCCGAGATTTCCTGACCGAAGCTGATCGGTGTCGCGTCCATCATGTGGGTGCGACCGGTCTTGACCAGTTTCATATGGCGCGCGGCCAGCTCGGCCAGTCCGCCGGACAGTTCGCTGATCGCCGGCAGCAAATGCTGTTGCACCGCCTGGACGGCCGCGATGTGCATGGCGGTGGGGAAGCAGTCGTTGGAACTCTGGGAACGATTGACGTGATCGTTGGGGTGCACCGGGGATTTGCCGCCCCGCGGGTTGCCCGCCAGTTCGTTGGCGCGACCGGCGATCACTTCGTTGACGTTCATGTTGCTCTGGGTGCCGCTGCCGGTTTGCCAGACCACCAGCGGAAACTGGTCGTCGTGGTCACCGTCGAGCACTTCGTCGGCCGCCTGCTCGATCAGGCGGGCGATATCGGCGGGCACGTCGCCGTTGCGATCATTGACCCGCGCCGCGGCTTTCTTGATCAGCGCCAGGGCATGCAGCACCGCCAGCGGCATGCGTTCGTTGCCGATGGCGAAGTTGATCAGCGAGCGTTGTGTCTGAGCGCCCCAATAGGCTTCATCCGGGACTTCAACCTGGCCGAGGCTGTCGGTTTCGATACGGCTCATCTTGCTCACTCCTGTAGGTCCGATTGCGCAGTTTAGGCCGTGGTCGACGGCCGGGGTTCCATCTGTCTCGATTTGAACCATTGAAGCCCTCTAAATCAGGCGCGACAAGGCTTGGGGTTGAGCGACACACTTTTTTAGGCGCAGAATGGACGCCCTTGGGGTCTTACCTCGCCAGCTAGAAAAGGAAACTCGATGACTCGTCTTCGTGCCATCTGTACCGCCGTCGCTTTGGTCTGCGCCAGCGGCCAGGTTCTTGCCGACACCGCCAGCCATAACGCCAGTGCCGAGGCTTTCCTGACCATGGCACACGCTGACAAACTGGGCACCCCGGTGTACATGCAAGTACAGCAGATGTTTGCCCAACGGTTTGAACAGACCAAAGCCCCTGAGTCGAAAAAAGCCGTGCTGGAAACCTACCAGGCCAAGGCCAACGCCGCGCTGGACCAGGCCATCGGCTGGAACAAGCTGAAACCGGATATGGTCAAGCTCTACACCACCAACTTCACCGAATCCGAGCTCAAGGACCTGGTAGCGTTCTACCAGTCGCCACTGGGCAAGAAAGTCATGGAAAAAATGCCCCAGCTGACCCAGCAATCGGCCCAGATGACCCAGGCCAAGCTGGAAAGCGCAGTGCCGGTGGTCAACAAGCTGCTGGCTGACATGACCACCGAGCTGACGCCGAAAGACGCAGCTGCGCCAGCCAAGAAAAAGCCTTAAGCGGAGTTCGGTATGACCATGCAACAACGCATCGAATCGACGCTGGCCCTGCTTCAGCCCGAGCATCTGCAAGTGCTGGATGAGAGCCACATGCACAGCCGGGGTTTGCAGACCCACTTCAAGGCCGTGGTGGTCAGCGCGCAGTTCGATGGCCTGAATCGGGTCAAGCGTCACCAGAAGGTCTACGGCACGCTTGGCGAGCTGATGGGCGAGTTCCATGCGTTGGCGCTGCATACCTACACGCCAGAGGAATGGGCACAGATCGACGCGGCTCCGGCCTCGCCGACCTGTGCGGGCGGTAGCAAACACTGACGCTACCCCCTGTAGGAGCCGGCTTGCCGGCGATGGCGTCTTCGAAATCGCTATCGCCGGCAAGCCGGCTCCTACAGAGAAGGTTATTTTTGTTAGAATGCAGCGCGCCGCTAACCCGGCGCTTTTTTTTTCGCATCCGGTTCACCCCTTACGAGGGTAGCCACCTGGAGATTTACCCATGACACAACAGATTGTCGTGGCGGCACTGTATAAGTTCGTCACCCTGGAAGATTACGTCGCCCTGCGCGAGCCACTGCTGCAAGCGATGGTCGACAACGGCATCAAAGGCACCCTGCTGATTGCCGAAGAAGGCATCAATGGCACCGTGTCCGGCAGCCGCGAAGGCATCGACGGGTTGATGGCCTGGCTCAAGAACGACCCGCGCATGGACGATATCGACCATAAAGAGTCGTACTGTGACGAGCAGCCGTTCTACCGCACCAAAGTCAAACTCAAGAAAGAAATCGTCACCCTCGGCGTGGCAGGCGTGGACCCGAACAAAAAGGTCGGCAGCTACGTCGATCCGCAAGACTGGAACGCGTTGATCAGCGACCCGGAAGTACTGTTGATCGACACCCGTAACGATTACGAGGTCTCGATCGGTACCTTCGAAGGCGCCATTGACCCGAAAACCACGAGTTTTCGCGAATTTCCAGACTACATCAAAGCCAACTTCGATCCGGCCGTGCACAAGAAGGTCGCGATGTTCTGCACCGGCGGTATCCGCTGCGAGAAGGCCTCGAGCTACATGCTCAGCGAGGGTTTTGGTGAGGTTTACCACCTCAAGGGCGGCATCCTGAAGTACCTCGAAGAGGTGCCGCAGGAAGAAACCAAATGGCAGGGTGACTGCTTCGTGTTCGATAACCGCGTGACGGTTCGCCATGACCTGAGCGAGGGCGACTACGACCAATGTCATGCCTGCCGCACACCGGTCAGTGTGGAAGACCGCGCGTCCGAGCATTACGTGGCCGGCATCAGTTGCCCGCATTGCTGGGATAAGCTGAGCGAGAAGACCCGTCGCAGTGCCATCGACCGGCAGAAGCAGATCGAACTGGCCAAGGCTCGCAACCAGCCTCACCCGATCGGCTACAACTATAAGCAAGCATCCTCCGAGGCCTGAACCATGTCTGCGCGCCTGCTCTATGTAATGGACCCGATGTGTTCCTGGTGCTGGGGCTTTTCCCCGGTGGCCAACGCGCTGGTCGAGCAGGCGCAAGCCGCGGGTGTGGATGTGCATCTGATCGTGGGTGGTTTGCGCACCGGTAGCGGTGCGGCGCTGGAGCCGACCACCCGACGCTATATCCTGGAGCACTGGCAGGCGGTCACCGAGGCCACTGGCCAGCCCTTCAAGCTTGAAGGCGCGTTACCCGAAGGCTTTGTCTATGACACCGAGCCTGCCTGCCGGGCGCTGGTGACGGCGCGCGGATTGGCGCCGGATTGTGCCTGGAAACTGCTGGGGCTGATTCAGCACGCCTTTTACGCTGAAGGTCGCGATGTCACGCGCGCCAGTGTCCTGGTGGAGCTGGCAGAGCAGGCCGGTCTACCGCGAATTGAGTTCGCCGCAGCGTTCGACCGTGCCGATACGCACGCCGCGACATCTGCCGACTTCACCTGGGTCCAGGACCTGGGCATCGCCGGTTTCCCCACCCTGCTGGCTGAGCGTAACGGCCAAGTGGCGTTGTTGACCAATGGCTATCAGCCTTTGAGCGAGTTGTCCCCGCTGCTCGGCCGCTGGCTGGAGCGTGCTGCCTGTGCATGACCTGCCCGATGACGTCGCTACCGCCAAACATGTCGACCGTCTGAGCTGGGCGGAAATCCGTCGCCTGGCCCTGCATCACAAAAAGTCCCTGTGGATCGCCAACGGCGTGGCCGTACTGGCGACGTTATGCAGCGTACCGATTCCCTTGCTCCTGCCGTTGCTGGTGGACGAAGTGTTGCTGGGGCACGGTGATGCCGCGCTGAAGATCATGAACCACGCGCTGCCTGAAGATTGGCAGAAAGCCGCGGGCTACATCGGCCTGATGCTGCTGGTGACCTTGACCCTGCGGTGTACGGCGTTGCTGTTCAACGTGGTGCAGGCGAAATTGTTTGCCGGGTTGGCCAAGGACATCGTCTACCGCATTCGCATACGCCTGATCGAACGGCTCAAGCGTATCTCGCTGGGTGAATACGAAAGCCTGGGCAGCGGCACGGTGACCACGCATCTGGTCACCGATCTGGACACACTGGACAAATTCGTCGGTGAAACCCTCAGCCGTTTCCTCGTGGCCATGCTGACCCTGGTCGGCACGGCGGGCATTCTGATGTGGATGCACTGGAAACTGGCCTTGCTGATTCTGCTGTTCAACCCGCTGGTGATCTACGCCACGGTGCAGTTGGGCAAGCGGGTCAAGCATCTGAAGAAACTCGAGAACGACAGCACTTCGCGTTTTACCCAGGCGCTGACCGAAACGCTGGATGCCATCCAGGAAGTTCGCGCCGGCAACCGCCAGGGGTTCTTCCTCGGTCGCTTGGGGCATCGCGCCCGTGATGTGCGCGACTATGCGGTGAATTCGCAATGGAAAACCGATGCGTCGAACCGGGCCAGCGGTTTGCTGTTTCAGTTCGGCATCGATATTTTCCGGGCCGCGGCCATGCTCACGGTGTTGTTTTCCGACCTGTCCATCGGTCAGATGCTCGCGGTGTTCAGCTACCTGTGGTTCATGATCGGTCCGGTCGAACAGCTGCTGAACCTGCAATATGCCTACTACGCGGCCGGCGGTGCGCTGTCGCGGATCAATGAGCTGTTGTCCCGGGCCGATGAGCCCGAATACCCGGGTGGAGTCGACCCGTTCATCGGTCGCGAGACGGTTGGGCTGGAAGTACAAGGGTTGAGCTTCGGTTACGGCGATGAGCTGGTTCTGAACCAGATGAACCTGTCCATCGCCCCCGGCGAAAAGGTCGCGATCGTCGGCGCCAGTGGCGGTGGCAAGAGCACGCTGGTGCAACTGCTACTGGGCTTGTACACGCCGTTGGCCGGAACCATTCGCTTTGGCGGTTCGACCCAGCAAGAGATCGGCCTGGAAACCGTGCGGGAAAATGTTGCCGTGGTCCTGCAACATCCGGCGCTGTTCAACGACACCATTCGGGCCAACCTGACCATGGGCCGCGAGCGCAGTGACGAGGCTTGCTGGCATGCACTGGAAATCGCCCAATTGCACGGCACCGTCCGGGATTTGCCCAATGGCCTGGACAGCATCGTCGGGCGCTCCGGCGTGCGTTTGTCCGGTGGACAGCGTCAGCGCCTGGCCATCGCCCGAATGGTGCTGGCCGAACCCAAGGTCGTCATTCTGGACGAGGCCACCTCGGCACTGGACGCCGCCACCGAATACAACTTGCACCAGGCCTTGGCGCGGTTTCTGAGTAATCGCACCACGTTGATCATTGCCCACCGACTTTCGGCGGTAAAACAGGCTGACCGTGTGCTGGTGTTCGACGGCGGGCAGATCGCAGAGGATGGCGACCACCAACAGCTGATTGCCGATGGTGGTTTGTACGCCAAGCTTTATGGGCATTTGCAGCGGTTGTAGGTTTAACTCCACAGCACCTGGAGCGCGTTTTCCCCACCGTCGTAGCTGAATTGTTTCATCACGATCGAGCACGACTCGCAAGGGGGCATCGTCGTGGCGATATTGACGGACTTGATCGCCTTGGGGTCGGGGTACTTTTCCCGAATCACGTGGATCAACTTGCTTTCGCTGTCCAGTGACGTCGGTTTTATCGACTGCGCTGGCTTGTAAGTTCCGATGTCCTTGATGGTCGTCGGCACGGCCAGCAACTTGCCTTCAGCGGTCACATCGAGAGAGGTGTGGGGAAAGCTCTGATTCATGTCGATATTGAAGTAGGTTGATTCGCCGACCCGAACTGAATCCGCCCCAAGATGCTGTTTGAACAGCGGCAAGTAACCGGTCGCTTGCTGGGCACCGGAAACGCTGACGTAGATTTCCCGCTGCCCACTGCTGGTCATGACGTCGGCGTAGGCAATGTTCCTCGGGTTGAAGGCGCGTTGGCGCTTGGGGGTCAACTGGTGCAGCTTCTGCATGGTCTGGTTGATCCTTAGCGCGCTGTTGGCCTTACTGGCGTCGATCGTCGGCTCCATGAACAGCGAATCGAAAATATTGGCGGTGCTTTGACGCAAGTCCTCCGGAGCATCCTTGCTCCTGCTCCATGTCGTGGCGCCTTCAGGCAGTCGAGTGACGATCATTCGGGTTGAATGATCGAACATCAGCGCTTCTCCAGGGCTGGTGTCGACTTTCAGGAATTTCATGTTGCCCGGTGGGTTAGGGGCCGTTCCGATCGGAATGGCGATCTCGTCCATGGTTTTCATCGCGAGCTCAAGGGCTTCTTTGCTGTGGATGCGCGCGATGTTATTGGCGCTCAATGACCCGGTGTACACCGTTAGCAGTTCCTCACCCAGCGTGCCTTCAGTCATGTCAGCCTTGAACAAGCGTTTCAAGGTCAGCGGCTCGTTCAGGCTTTGTCCCTTGGGAACTGTCGCAACGTAATACTTGTCGGTGTTGATTCGGCTGAAGACATACGTACTCGACTCATCGATGGACGGCACCAGAATGGCCCCGGTCCGGTGCAGGTCCTCGGCGCCCTCGTAAACCCCCTTGACCTCGATACGGCCATAAATGCCTTTGCGGAACATCAGGGTGGCCGGCATCTCGCGGCGGGGCACCAGCCACTTCTTGGCAAAGCCAAGTTCGGTGATGTCATCTGGGTACAGCGTCGGGATGTTGTCGATGATCTGATAAAGATTTCCCTCATGGGTTACAAACTGACCGTCGTGACCTGGCCGCCTAACCGCTTCAGACACCCTGTCGCCAAACCAGGGCGCGTAACCCTTGGTTTCGTCGAGCGAGCCGATCTCCGGTGTCGGGGCAGGTGTCCCTGTCACAAAACTGTTGAGGCAATCGCTGCTGTTGTTTGGCGCGCGGCGTGGCCGACAGGGGACTAACGTCAATGCACTGCTGTCATCGATCATCTCGACACGGCGCAGTTCTTCGCCATCCAGCCGGTAGGGAATGTCGTCGATGAAGACTGTCGTGCGCCCATCGATATCGAACTGGTAGCGAACGTGCGCCTGTTCCGGGAGCTCGATGAAAACCAGATCGTCGGTTTTTTTCACGATGCTGTAGCGGGAGCGCCCGAGTGAAAGTTCATGATTCCGGGGGGTGAGCCGGGGGCCGTAGGGGCGAGTAGACAGTGGGTCAAACAAGTAATGGTGGCCGTCGATCTTGCGCACGGGAACATCTTCGATGCCTTTGACGATGCCCAGTTGGTCAGCATCCATCAACGGTTTCCAGCGTCCCGGTTCGATTGCCTGGGGCAGGCTGCTGACAAAGTCATAGCTATCGACCTTGCCGGCGAGTTTTTTCAATTGGAACATCGCCCGCTTCTCGAGATGGGCCACTGCGCGCCCCGCGCCTTTTACTCCTCGTCCGGTGAGCCGCAACAAGTCGGTCGCACCGTCCAGAGGGTTGAGGTTTTTCAAGCTCGACGTCACCAGTTTGCTGGATAAATTTGCCATCCGCGGCAACGTCGCACGAATGCCCACTCTGCCGGCTCGGGCGGCCAAACGGATGCTCCCGGCAGCGAACTTACCCAAGGGCGCAGCAAATGACACGACGTCGAGCGCCAGGCCGAGTACGCCGAGAATGCGATCTCCGAACTGGTCCGATTGAAGATCTTCGAGGCTGCCCCAGAAGGGTACGAAGCCCTTGAGGTTGTGAAGCCAGTGTTTTTCGTCGAGGTGGCGTTCGTATTGTGTGACTCCCCAGGCCTCGCGGCGCTGCTCCTGTTCATCAAGATAAAGCAGTTGGGTTGCAATCAAGGACGCGATTTGCAGCGTGCGGGGGGATGTCAGCGTGAGATTGGGAGAATAGTCGTGATGTGCCGGCGGAATTTGAGTAGGGGGGAGGGCGTCGCCGAGTGGGTCAAGAATCGCGAAACAGGTGGCTCCTGATTTCAGGGGCGTGCCGGTTGCATGGGCATCCCGGTCGAATGGCAAGCGGTGTGTGCGTATGGCGACGTAGTAGTCATAGTCCTCCTCAACAAGTCGGTTACGGAAAAAAAACTTGCCACGGACGCCACCGACATGGGCGGTTGTCACATCGGTGCGCGGTCTTATGACGCCGGCACGGGGCAGGCACTCATAGAAGCGCACGGCGTTCCCGTAACTGGCTTGCAGCACAAACCCCATGCGTGCCCTGAGCGGCAGAGTGTGTGCTGCAGTTTCTTCTTCGGCCTTGCGCCCGGTTTCACCCCTGAGGCTGAGTACCCTGACGTCACCATGCTCCAATGCCTTGCGATCGGCCCACGGCAGCGTGACCAACAGGCTTTTGATCAGGTTTTCGTAGGCTGTTTTTGTCTTGGCGAGGTAGCTTTTGAATTGCTCGTCGAACAGCGCCTCGATATCAGGCAGTGTGCGGTCGCGTGGAAGCATTAAGGTGCGGGAAGTAGAGTCGTCAGTATTTGCCAAACCCCATTCAAACTTGCGATCAGGGGACAATCTGATCCAAAAGTTCGCGGTCTTGCCGTCCTGGCTGATGTACCACTTGCTATCGGGGCTTAAACCACCTGAAGCATAAACCTCAAGCAGCGGCCAGGTTACCTGCGGCACAACCGGGGTATCCAGGATGTTGCGTTCAACCCGTCTGCCTGACCGATAAAGGTCGCGCATCACACGGATGCTCAAAGGATCGATCGAAATTTCGTTGGTCAATGCCACCTTCAGTTGCTGTTGCGCCAGCTTCAACCGTTGTGGGGGGGCGATATCGAGTTGGACGATCGCGTCATTCAATTGCAACTTGTGGTCTTCCAGCGCTTGCACGGCCTTCATTTTGTCTTCCCGAGAGTCGCTGGTTTGCACACTGGGTACCAACGCCCCAGTCGCCTGCGCCCAAGTCAACGCCGCTGGAATTCGCGTCAACGCGATCAATTGGAGCAGGGCGTCTGTGGCGCTCTCGCTTTTTTTCAACGGTAGGTCGGTCAATTGCTGGAAGGTCAGTCGTTGCAGAAGGGTCGGGTCCAGTGCATGAGCGAGAAGGGTGCCGTGAACGAAATTGACCCAGACGATAGAAGTGGCATAGGGCAAGTCGTGGGGAATGTCGCGCACCTGAAATTCAACTGGAAAACTGGCTTGACAGAGCCTTCCCAGCAGCGCTGTTTCGGTTGGTGTTGTCGTGCGAAGCGAGTCCTCCAAGTGTTGCCGGAAGTGATTGAGGATATCCGCGTAGCTTTTGCCGTGATTGGCGCGTTGTTGCAGTTGATAGCCGGCTATGCTCTGAGACGGATGGGAGTACGACAGTTCGTACCGCAGTCGCAGCGCTTCCAGCAGCAGTTTTGCGCCGATGTCTGGCACCGTTTCTTCGTCGGATCGGGTGCCGTACCAGTTGAGCGTCTCCAGCAGGCGTTGGGCCAGGTTGCGTGCCTTGGGAGTGTCGAGCAAGCGCTCAAGGCAGGCGGTGGGCTGGGTGGCCAGTTGTTGTGATGTCATCGGTGGTGCGACTTCGCTGGCCAGGACGTCGATGACGGAGTTGGCTTCATTTGTGAGGATTTCGCTGACGAGGTTGTGAATCGCAGTGTGATCGTGCGGTTCTATCAGTTCACTGATTTGCAGCCCCTGTTCCAGGTTCAATCGGTGAATAGCGCGTTTTTCTTCCACCGCCTCTATCAGTCGGGCCAGGGAGTCCGTGTTTTGTGTCGCCGGCAATGCGAGGCCGTAATACTTCAGAAACTGCGACAGAGGTAGCACCCTGTCGGTGCGTATGTGTCCACCTATGTTCACAAGCGCTTGTTGAAAGGTTCGAATCTGGCTGGCGGCACTTGTCACATCCTCAACCGCGTACGTAGCGAGGGAGCCATCGCGGCGCAGCGTCGTGAAAACACACTGATCGGCGATGGCGTCAACTTCTGTCAGCAGTCCTTTGAGTGGTCGAAGATGGTTAGTCAAAGCCCTTTCGCCGTCCCCTTCGAACAATGCGAGCATAAGAGTTTTCGCGTGCTCGAACTCAAAGGCCAGGGGTGAATCTGCAAGGGGTGACAGGTAGTATCCACGCAGGTCTGAGGCTGCCGCCTTAACGGCTCGTAACGCTGTCAGTATTGCCCCGTACTCGGCTTGTTGGCCGGCATGCCGTTGAATCAGGGTGGGTGCAGCAGTTGTAGTTGTCATGAGAAAGCGGCTCTTGGATGGATGAGAGTCGCCAGTCTCGAAGCTTTGTTCACGGAGCATGCGGTACATATGTGTTGCGCGCTGTACAGTGTCTGGCTTGCCGGAAGCGGGATCGCCTCCTAGTCTGACTAGAGCGATTTCGTCCGGAAGACGAGCAAGCAGTGCTAATGCAAGGGACCTCATGAATCAAACGCGGACTCTCGGTACGCCACGGTTGTTGGGCATCGTCTGGCCTTTTATCGCCGTTGTGCTGTTTCAAGCCCTGTTGGGCGGCGTTAGCCTTTACGTGCTGTCGGCGGTTCGCGGCTATGTTGCCGGCGAAAGTCTGTGGTCCAAGGGTCAGAAAGACGCCATCTATTACCTCAATCTCTACGCCGACAGCGGCGACGAAGCGATTTTTCGTAAATACCAGAACGCCATCTCCGTGCCTCAGGGCGGGCATGAATTACGTGTGGCGCTCGATCATCAACCGCCGAATATAGAGGCGGCACGTGTTGCGATCCTCAAGGGCGGTAACCATCCGGATGACATCACCAGCGTGATCTGGCTGTACCTGAATTTCCGGAACTTCAGGTACCACGAGAAAGCCATCGACCTTTGGAGGGTGGGCGACGCGTATCTGGTGCAACTCGATGCCACTGCGCGGGAGATGCATCAGCGCATCACCACCAGGCAGGCCACTGATGCCGATATCAAGCGCTGGAAGGATCAGATATTTGTCATCAACGAAAGTGTGACACCGGCCGCGAAGGCCTTCAGCGACGCCTTGGGCGAAGGCTCGCGGAACATCCTGCGACTGTTGCTGGTGACCAACCTTGCCACTGCCCTGGGCTTGATCGCATTGGCCTTGATGCGCACCCATAAACTGCTCAAACAGCGACACGCCTTCGCCGATGCGTTGGAGCTTGAGAAGGAGCGGGCGCAGATCACTCTGCAATCGATTGGCGACGGAGTGATCACCACGGATGTTTCCGGTGCGATTGCCTATATGAATCCGGCGGCCGAGGCGTTGACCCACTGGAAGGCCGAGCAAGCGACAGGGTTGCCGCTGGCGGCGCTGTTCAACCTGCTGGATGAAAACGCCCAGACCGATGGTTTCACCCTGATCGAGCATATTCTGAGCGGCCAACTCAGTGGCGGCAGTGAGCACTCCAAGCTGATTCAACGCCTGGATGGCAGCACGGTGTCGGTCACGCTGGTGGGGGCGCCAATCCGCAATGCTGGAAAAGTCAGCGGGACGGTGCTGGTGCTGCATGACATGACCCAGGAGCGGCAATACATCGCCAATCTGTCATGGCAGGCGACCCATGACGCCTTGACCGGCCTTGCCAACCGCCGCGAATTCGAATATCGCCTGGAACAGGCGCTGCACAACCTGACCCGCCATTCGGGTCGCCATGCCCTGATGTTCCTCGATCTGGATCAATTCAAACTGGTCAACGATACCTGCGGTCACGCGGCGGGTGACGAACTGTTGCGGCATATCTGTGCCTTGTTGCAATCGGGGCTGCGCGAAGGCGATACCCTGGCTCGTCTTGGCGGCGACGAGTTCGGCATCCTGCTGGAAAACTGTGCACTGGAATCTGCGGAGAAAATTGCCGAGAGCCTGCGCCAGACTGTGCAGAATCTGCACTTTGTCTGGAAGGGCCGGCCATTCGTGACCACTGTCAGTATCGGGTTGGTCCATGTCGCGCAGAATCCGACAACGCTCGAAGCGTCGCTGCGTGCTGCCGACATGGCGTGCTACATGGCCAAGGAAAAGGGCCGGAACCGGGTCCAGGTCTATCATCCAGATGACTCGGAGTTGTCCCTGCGCTTCGGCGAAATGGCCTGGGTGCAGCGTTTGCACATGGCGCTGGAGGAGGATCGTTTTTGCCTGTATGCCCAGGAAATTGCCCCCTTGGGCCATGTCGACAAGGACGGCGGGCACATTGAAATTCTGTTGCGATTGCATGATGAAGCCGGGCGGATGATCTTGCCCGACAGCTTCATTCCGGCTGCCGAGCGTTATGGCCTGATGAGCTCGCTTGATCGTTGGGTTGTGCAGAACGTGTTCAAGGTCATTGCCCAATGCCGGGCCGAGCAATACCGCGGGCCGCTGGCCATGTGTGCGATCAATCTGTCAGGCACGACGATCGGGGATGAGGCGTTCCTGGACTTCCTGCGCGAACAGTTTGTGACGTATTCGATTCCGCCTGAAATGATTTGTTTTGAAATTACTGAGACCAGTGCTATTTCAAATCTTGGCAGCGCCATTCGATTCATTAATGAACTCAAGGGCTTAGGATGCCATTTTTCACTGGATGACTTTTGTGCCGGAATGTCCTCATTCGCGTACCTGAAACATTTGCCTGTAGACTTCCTGAAGATCGACGGGAGTTTCGTAAAGGATATGCTGGACGACCCGATTAACCGCGCCATGGTCGAAGTGATCAATCACATCGGTCATGTCATGGGTAAGCGCACGATTGCCGAGTTTGTCGAAACGCCCCAGATCGAGCAGGCATTGCTGGAGATCGGGGTAGATTACGCTCAAGGGTATGTGATTGAACGCCCGCATCTGTTTACCTTTGATAGCCTGCTAAGTCGTCCCGCCAGGCCTCAGCCGCTGTTGTTCAAGGCCCCTGGCACGTTCCGTTGAAACTCCTGCCGGTCTTAAAATCACAATCAAAAGGAGCTCGACAGTGATCGACACATTCAACCGAACCGGACCGCTCATGGAAGCTGCAAGTTATCCTGCCTGGGCCCAGCGCCTGATCCAGGATTGCAGCGAGAGCAAGCGCCGGGTTGTCGAACACGAACTGTACCAACGCATGCGAGACAACAAACTCAGTGCGAAGACCATGCGCCAGTACCTGATCGGTGGCTGGCCGGTGGTCGAACAGTTCGCGTTGTATATGGCACAAAACCTGACCAAGACCCGTTTTGCCCGTCATCCCGGCGAAGACATGGCCCGTCGCTGGCTGATGCGTAATATCCGTGTCGAATTGAACCACGCCGATTATTGGGTGCACTGGAGTCGCGCACATGGTGTCAGCCTGGAGGACCTGCAGGCACAGCAGGTTGCACCGGAGCTTCACGCCTTGAGCCATTGGTGCTGGCACACCAGTTCCGCCGACTCGCTGATCGTTGCGATTGCCGCCACCAACTACGCCATCGAAGGGGCGACCGGGGAGTGGTCGGCGGTTGTTTGTTCCAATGGCAACTACGCCGCCTCGTTCCCCGAGGAAGATCGCAAGCGGGCGATGAAGTGGCTGAAGATGCATGCCCAGTACGACGATGCCCACCCATGGGAAGCCCTGGAAATCATCTGCACATTGGCGGGTACCAACCCGAGCAAATCCTTGCAGGTGGAGTTGCGTCAGGCTGTATGCAAGAGCTACGACTACATGTACCTGTTTCTCGAGCGTTGCATGCAATTGGAGCACACCGAGCGGGCGCCGGTGGTTCGTGAGCGGATGGCATTGGCCGAGAGCTGATTCAATCGCTACTTGAAATAACTGTGGGAGCGAGCCTGCTCGCGAATACGGACTGTCAGTCAACATCATCGTTGAAAGTCAGACCCCCTTCGCGAGCAGGCTCGCTCCCACATTGTTTGTGTCGTGGTTAAGGACTTAGCCCGCCATCTCCAGACGGTTACGACCTTCGCGCTTGGCCACATACAACGCGCTGTCTGCCCGTCGCAACAGGCTGTCGGCAGACTCGCCGGGCAACAGGGTCGAACAGCCGAGGCTGACCGTCAGCAAGATCGTATGACCATCGGCCAGGTACTCTTCAGACTGGACTGCAAATCGCAGTCGCTCACCGACCATGGCCGCGGCCTCGCGACAGGTATTCGACAGCAGGATCAGGAATTCTTCACCGCCATAGCGGAACACCATGTCGACGTTACGCAGCTGGTTTTTGATCGAAGCAGCGACTGCCTGGAGCACGTCATCGCCAGTGCTGTGGCCATGAGTGTCATTGACTTGCTTGAAATGATCGATGTCCAGCATCAGCACCGATAACGGTTGCAGGTGGCGCCGGGACAGTTCGATTTCCCTTTGCAGCGTCTGGTCCATGGCAATGCGGTTACCGGTGCCCGTCAGTGGGTCGCGCAGTGCACTTTGGGTGGCGGTACGGTAAAGCAGCGCGTTGCGCATCGGGAACAGCAGCGCGGCCAGCAGTGATTCGAGATTGCCCTGTTCCTGTTCGCTGAAACGCTGATTGCGGCGGAAAATCAACTCACCCAGGTGTTCGCCTTCGTGGCTGAGGCTGTAACTGATGGAATGGTGGCCGCGCTGGCCGAACTCCAGGCGCAGATCACTGCTCTTGTGCAGGTAGCACAAGGCGTCCAACGGCACCATTCGCTGAATCTCGCGATAGAACGTCCCAAGAATGCGTTGCGGCTCCAGACTGGTTTGCAGCTGCAGGCTCAGTTGCTGGCGCAATTGCGCAAGACTGACAGGCCTTTCCAGAAGGGGAGGCTGCTGACCAAAGCCCAGGCGCTGCAATTTGGCGCTATCGAAGTCAATTGCGTTGGTCTGGGAAGGTGGTTTCATTAGGCGTGCGCCCCTAAGCAGTAAGGCTGTCTTACAAGCAGGGTGAGAGCGGCTTAGGGCTGCGCGTCGTACTGGTCCGTCAGTCCCGTAGGACATTTCGTACAAGTTTAATCTGCTTTGTAGAAGATGAGTAATTACTGTACTCGAGCTTCACCCGGTCTGCTTTCACGCCTGCGTGTCTGAGCAAACTTAGAGCGAAAGTCATGCCATTCGGTTCATATGATAAAAAACAGAGCTAAATCAATGGGTTGTTGTTTGTCTGCTACCTGCAGGGCACAGCGTGTGACGTTTGTTTGACAGGTGTCTGTTGCGAATTGGAGTGCCGCGGCGGGAAGCCGGCGCGGCACGGAAAAAGCGACGTACGGTCGTTACTGCGCGTTGAACGCTTGGCCATTGATACCGGTGCTGTCCGGGCCCATCAGGTAAAGGTAGACCGGCATGATCTCCTCGGGCGTCGGGTTGTTCAGTGGATTTTCACCCGGGTAAGCCTGGGCGCGCATGCTGGTGCGGGTGGCACCCGGGTTGATGCTGTTGGAGCGTACCGGGGCCACGGTATCGACTTCGTCAGCCAGGGTTTGCATCAGGCCTTCAGTGGCGAATTTGGAGACGCCGTAGGCGCCCCAGTACGCACGACCCTTGCGGCCGACGCTGCTGGAAGTGAAGACCACCGAGGCGTCCTGCGACAGCTTGAGCAGCGGCAACAGGGTGCTGGTGAGCATGAACATGGCGTTGACGTTGACTTGCATGACCCGCATGAAGTTTTCGCCGGAAAGCTGCTCGATCGGCGTGCGTGGGCCGATGATCGACGCATTGTGCAGCAGGCCGTCGAGATGCCCGAATTCGGTTTCGATCATCGCCGCCAGCTCATCGTATTGATGGGGTAGGGCGGTTTCGAGGTTGAACGGAATCACCGCCGGTTGTGGATGGCCGGCGGCTTCGATTTCGTCGTAGACCTGGGACAGGTTGGCTTCTGTCTTGCCCAGCAGCAGCACGGTTGCGCCGTGGGCCGCGTAGGTTTTCGCCGCGGCGGCGCCGATGCCGCGTCCTGCGCCGGTAACCAGAATGACCCGATCCTTGAGCAGTTCGGGGCGGGCGGAATAATCAAACATAAAAAACCTCAACAAATCAGAAGACAGGCGCTGCCCCTGTTGGAGCGAGTTCGCTCGCGATGGTCGTCAACGATTACACGTAAAGCCTGGCACCCAGCGGAGTTCTCAGGTTTTTCGCGAGCAAGTTCGCTCCCACAAAAAAGCGATTCGACTTAGCAACTGCAAAGCGCGCTATCGAGCACCTTGCGCAACTCCAACGGATGGTCGACCACCACATCCGCGCCCCAATGCCGCGGGTTATCGTCCGGGTGGATGTAGCCAAAGGTCACCGCAGCCGTCTTGGTGCCGGCATCGCGGCCCGATTCGATGTCGCGCAAGTCATCGCCTACGAACAGCACGCTGGCTGGATCCAGGTCGAGCATCTTGCAGGCCAGGATCAGCGGCTCCGGATCCGGTTTGCTGTTTTTTACATGATCCGGGCAGATCAGCAGCGCCGAACGCTCGGCCAGCCCCAACTGTTGCATGATCGGTTCGGCGAAGCGCAGCGGCTTGTTGGTGACCACGCCCCAGATCAGGTTGGCTTTTTCGATATCGGCAAGCAATTCAGCCATGCCGTCGAACAGCTTGCTGTGAACCGCGCAACCGACGAGGTAGCGCTCCAGGAATTCCAGGCGCAACTCCTCGAACCCAGGCGATTCCGGGTCCATGGCGAAGGTCACTGCGACCATTGCCCGGGCGCCGCCGGAAATTTCGTCGCGGATGTGTTTGTCGTTCATCGGTGGCAAGCCGCGGTCGGCACGCATCGCCTGACAGATCGCAATGAAGTCCGGCGCGGTGTCGAGCAGGGTGCCGTCCATGTCGAAAAGAACTGCTCTGATTGGCATCGGCTTACTCCTCGCGCAGGGTCTGGATCATGTAGTTGACGTCCACGTCGCTGGCCAGCTTGTAGTGCTTGGTCAGCGGGTTGTAGGTCAGGCCGATGATGTCCTTGACGGTCAGGCCGGCCATGCGGCTCCAGGCGCCGAGTTCGGAAGGGCGGATGAATTTCTTGAAGTCGTGGGTGCCGCGCGGCAGCAGCTTCATGATGTATTCGGCGCCGACGATGGCGAACAGGTACGCCTTCGGGTTGCGGTTGATGGTCGATAAGAACACCTGGCCGCCGGGCTTGACCATGCGGAAGCAGGCACGGATGACCGACGACGGGTCCGGCACGTGTTCAAGCATTTCCAGGCAGGTGACCACGTCGAACTGCTCGGGCATTTCCTCGGCCAGGGCTTCGGCGGTGATCTGCCGGTATTCGACGCTCACGCCCGACTCCAACTGATGCAACTGGGCAACCGCCAGCGGCGCTTCGCCCATGTCGATACCCATGACGGTCGCGCCGCGTTGGGCCATGGCTTCGCTGAGGATGCCGCCGCCGCAACCGACGTCGAGGACCTTTTTGCCTGCCAGGTTGACCCGTTCGTCAATCCAGTTGACCCGCAGCGGGTTGATGTCGTGCAGCGGTTTGAATTCGCTTTCGCGGTCCCACCAGCGATGGGCCAGGGCCTCGAATTTGGCGATTTCGGCGTAGTCGACGTTGCTCATGGTTTTAAGTCCTCTAAAACTTGAAAAATCCTGTTGCCCCGGAATGCGTTCCAGGGTGCTTACGATTCGGTACGGCCGCTGATGCGCTGGCCCCAAGCCCTCGCGACAGTGCCAAGCTGTTGTTCATCCAGGCGTGTCAGGCGGCGGTCGTCGAGCAGTTGCTTGCCAGCAACCCAAAGGTGTTTCACGCAGTCCCGGCCGGTGGCGTATATAAGCTGCGAAACCGGGTCGTAGACCGGTTGCTGGGCCAGGCCGGAAAGGTCGAAAGCCACCATGTCCGCCGCCTTGCCGATTTCCAGTGAGCCGACGTCGGCCTCGATACCCAGCGCCCGGGCCCCGTTGAGGGTGGCCATGCGCAAGGCGCGATGGGCATCCAGCGCGGTGGCCGAGCCGGCGACGGCTTTTGCCAGCAAGGCCGCGGTGCGGGTTTCGCCCAGCAGGTCCAGGTCATTGTTGCTGGCCGCGCCATCGGTGCCGACTGCGACATTGACCCCGGCCTCCCACAAGCGCTCGACCGGGCAGAACCCGCTGGCCAACTTCAGATTCGATTCCGGGCAATGAATCACATTGCTGTTGCTTTCTACCAGCAGTGCCAGGTCTTCCTCGCTGATCTGGGTCATGTGAACCGCCTGGAAGCGCGGCCCCAGCAAGCCCAGGCGCGCCAGGCGGGCCAGCGGGCGTTCACCGCGCTGTTCGACCGATTGCTGCACTTCGAAGGCGGTTTCATGCACATGCATGTGGATCGAGGCGTCCAGTTCCTCGGCGATCACCCGGATTTTTTCCAGGTTTTCGTCGCCTACGGTATAGGGTGCATGGGGGCCGAAGGTGATTTTGATGCGCTCGTGGTGCTTGAGATCGCCAAACAGCTCAACGCCCTGACGAATGGCTTCGTCCGCAGTGGCGGCCCCCGGAATAGGAAAATCGAGGATCGGAATCGCGATCTGCGCACGAATACCGCTGTTGTGCACGCGCTCGCTGGCAACCTTCGGGAAGAAGTACATGTCAGAGAAGCAGGTGATGCCGCCTTTGATTTGCTCGGCAATCGCAAGGTCAGTGCCGTCGCGCACGAAGTCCTCGTCGACCCACTTGGCTTCGGCGGGCCAGATGTGGTTTTCCAGCCAGGTCATCAATGGCAGATCGTCGGCCAGGCCACGGAACAGAGTCATTGCCGCATGTCCGTGGGCATTGATCAGGCCAGGACTGAGCAGCATGTCGGGCAGTTCGCGGATTTCGGTTGCGTTAAGCTTCAGCGCGGCGGAACGTGGCCCGATAAACACGATGCGTCCATCACGGATGCCCACGCCATGTTCTTTGAGGACAACACCAGCGGGTTCGACGGGTACCAGCCAGGTCGGCAGCAATAACAGGTCGAGCGCAGCGGCAGTGTTCGGCATCGAGGGTTGGTTCCAGTGCTTTTGTAAAGGATGGCGAAGTATACCCGAGCGTCTTCGCGGGGGGATCGCTATAATCGACGGCTTTTGTTCATGAGTGCGGGGTGTGGGATGCGCGATCGACTGTTGGCTGCGGAGAAGGTGAAGGCCATCGATTGGCGTGATGGTGCTCTCCATCTGCTGGATCAGCGTGTTTTGCCATTCGAGGAAACCTGGATTGCCTACACCAGCGCTGCTGGCGTGGCCGAGGCCATTCGCTCAATGGTGGTGCGTGGCGCGCCGGCCATCGGCATCAGCGCCGCTTATGGCATCGTGCTCGCGGCCCGTGCCCGGATTGCCGAAGGTGGTGACTGGTACGCTGCGCTGGAAGAGGATTTCATGCTGTTGGCCGACTCCCGTCCTACCGCGGTCAACCTGTTCTGGGCGCTGGGCCGAATGCACGACCGGCTTGATCGCCTGAAAGACAATGCCGATCCGCTGGAAGTGCTGGAGGCCGAGGCCATCGCCATTCACGAAAGTGATCGCGAGGCCAACCTGACCATGGCGCAGTTGGGTGTCGACCTGATCCGCAAACATCAGGGCAACGCCCAGGCGATCCTGACCCACTGCAACACCGGCGCGCTGGCTACGGGCGGCTTCGGTACGGCGCTGGGAGTGATTCGTGGCGCATTCATCGAGGGCATGGTCGAGCGGGTCTATGTCGACGAAACCCGCCCATGGCTGCAGGGCTCGCGACTGACCGCGTGGGAGCTGGCCAATGAAGGCATTCCCGTGACCCTCAATGTCGATTCCGCCGCGGCGCATATCATGAAGACCAAGGGCCCTACCTGGGTCATCGTCGGCGCGGACCGCATCACCGCCAATGGCGACGTGGCCAACAAGATCGGTACCTATCAACTGGCAGTCAACGCCATGCACCACGGCGTGCGCTTCATGGTGGTGGCGCCGAGTTCGACCATCGACATGAACCTGGCCAGTGGCGATGACATTCCGATTGAAGAGCGCGATGGTCGCGAGTTGCTGGAGGTTGGTGGCAAGCGCGTCGGGGCCGACGTCGATGCTTTCAACCCGGTGTTCGACGTGACGCCGGCGGACCTTATCGATGCGATCGTCACCGAAAAAGGCATCGTCGAGCGCCCGGACACGGCGAAGATGGCGCAGTTGATGTGCCGCAAGCGCCTGCATTGACGGTCACTGGCGCCTACCAGATTGCCTTCGCGGGCAAGCCCGCTCCCACAGGTTTTGTGAACACCCTAAAACCCTGTGGGAGCGGGCTTGCCCGCGAAGAGGCCCTGAAAGCCAATGAATCAGCCAGATCCTGCCCCAAATTCCTCATTCAAAACGGCTCTAAGCCCCTCTCGTCCCCTTCAAGCCTGTCATCGGTCAACTAACTACTCTCCATGCGCATCTGGGGGATAGGTGCGTGGCGGCTCTTGTGATAACATCCGGCGGTTTCCAGGGTTGCCCGAAGTGGTGACCCGTACTGCGCAGATCCATGGCATAACTTGTTGATTTGTCGTAAGTCGGTGCATGGCACTCAGCCTGTATCGGCGAGCTTCGTTGGTCCCATATGGATATGACGAAGTTTCACCAGAAAAAGGAATCAGGCTTCTCATGGGCGAACTGGCCAAAGAAATCCTCCCGGTCAATATCGAAGACGAGCTGAAGCAGTCCTACCTCGACTACGCGATGAGCGTAATTGTCGGGCGGGCACTGCCGGATGCGCGCGATGGCCTCAAGCCCGTGCACCGTCGCGTACTGTTCGCGATGAGCGAGCTGGGCAACGACTTCAACAAGCCGTACAAGAAATCTGCCCGTGTTGTCGGCGACGTGATCGGTAAGTATCACCCGCACGGTGATACCGCGGTGTACGACACCATCGTCCGCATGGCTCAGCCTTTCTCCCTGCGCTACCTGTTGGTAGACGGTCAGGGCAACTTCGGTTCGGTCGACGGCGACAACGCTGCGGCCATGCGATACACCGAAGTGCGCATGACCAAGCTGGCGCACGAGCTGCTGGCTGACCTGCACAAAGAAACCGTGGACTGGGTGCCGAACTACGACGGCACCGAAATGATCCCGGCGGTCATGCCGACCCGCATCCCGAACCTGCTGGTCAACGGCTCCAGCGGTATCGCCGTGGGCATGGCGACCAACATTCCGCCGCACAACCTCGGTGAAGTCATCGACGGTTGCCTGGCGCTCATCGACAACCCTGAGCTGACCGTCGATGAACTGATGCAATACATCCCTGGTCCGGACTTCCCGACGGCGGCGATCATCAATGGTCGCGCCGGCATCATCGAAGCCTACCGCACCGGTCGTGGCCGCATTTACATGCGCGCCCGCTCGATGATCGAAGACATCGACAAGGTCGGTGGTCGTCAGCAGATCGTCATTACCGAACTCCCTTATCAGCTGAACAAGGCGCGTCTGATCGAGAAGATCGCCGAACTGGTCAAGGAGAAGAAGCTCGAAGGCATCACCGAACTGCGCGACGAGTCCGACAAGGACGGTATGCGCGTGGTGATCGAGTTGCGTCGCGGCGAAGTGCCTGAGGTGATCCTCAACAACCTCTACGCCCAGACCCAGCTGCAAGCAGTATTCGGTATCAACATCGTCGCGCTGATCGACGGCCGTCCGCGGATCCTGAACCTCAAGGACCTGCTGGAAGCCTTCGTTCGTCACCGTCGCGAAGTGGTAACCCGTCGTACCGTGTTCGAACTGCGCAAGGCGCGCGAGCGTGGTCATATCCTTGAAGGTCAAGCGGTTGCCCTGTCGAACATCGACCCGGTCATCGCCCTGATCAAGGCCTCGCCAACGCCGTCGGAAGCCAAGGAAGCGCTGGTCAGCACCCCTTGGGAATCCTCCGCTGTGGTAGCGATGGTGGAGCGTGCCGGCGCCGATTCGTGCCGCCCGGAAAACCTCGATCCGCAATACGGTCTGCGCGACGGCAAGTACTTCCTGTCGCCAGAACAGGCGCAAGCCATTCTGGAATTGCGTCTGCACCGTCTGACTGGTCTGGAACACGAAAAACTGCTGGCTGAGTATCAAGAGATCCTCAACCAGATCGGCGAGCTGATCCGCATCCTCAACAGCGCCACGCGCCTGATGGAAGTGATCCGCGAAGAGCTGGAAGTGATCCGTGCCGAGTACGGTGACGTGCGTCGTACCGAGATCCTCGATGCCCGTCTCGACCTGACCCTGGGCGACATGATCCCGGAAGAAGAGCGTGTCGTGACCATTTCCCACGGTGGCTACGCCAAGACCCAGCCGCTGGCTGCGTACCAGGCTCAGCGTCGTGGCGGTAAAGGCAAGTCGGCGACTGGCGTCAAGGATGAGGACTACATCGCTCACCTGCTGGTTGCCAACAGCCACACCACGCTGCTGCTGTTCTCCAGCAAGGGCAAGGTGTACTGGCTGAAAACCTACGAAATCCCTGAAGCGTCCCGCGCTGCCCGTGGTCGTCCGCTGGTCAACCTGCTACCGCTGGATGACGGTGAGTACATCACCACCATGCTGCCGGTCGAGGAATACACCGAAGGTCACTACATCTTCATGGCCACCGCCAACGGCACCGTGAAGAAGACCCCGCTGGAATCCTTCAGTCGTCAACGCAGCGTCGGCCTGATCGCGCTGGAGCTGGACGAAGGCGACGTGCTGATTTCCGCGGCCATCACCGATGGCGAGCGTGAAGTCATGCTGTTCTCCGATGGCGGCAAGGTTACCCGCTTCAAGGAATCCGACGTTCGCGCCATGGGCCGTACCGCCCGCGGTGTGCGCGGCATGCGTCTGCCAGAAGGCCAGAAGCTGATTTCCATGCTGATCCCGGAGGAAGGCAGCCAGATCCTCACCGCTTCCGAGCGTGGTTTCGGCAAGCGCACGGCGATCACCGAGTTTCCTGAGTACAAGCGTGGCGGTCAGGGCGTTATCGCCATGGTCAGCAACGAGCGTAACGGCCGTCTGGTCGGTGCGGTTCAGGTGCTCGACGGCGAGGAGATCATGCTGATTTCCGACCAGGGTACCCTGGTGCGTACTCGTGTCGACGAAGTGTCCAGTCTGGGTCGTAACACCCAGGGCGTGACCCTGATCAAACTGGCCAACGATGAAACGCTGGTCGGGCTGGAGCGGGTTCAGGAGCCTTCGGAAGTCGAGGGTGAAGAGCTGGAAGGCGAAGAAGGGGCTGAGTTCGAGGCGCACGTCGTGAACGACGATGCTGTCGAAGACCAGCAACTCGACGCTGCCGCTGACGAAGAACCACAAGAGTAAGTGGACAAACAGGGGGCGGATGAAAATTCGCCCCCTTGTTATTTGTCCCTTTGGAAATAACGATGCACCCCCCTGTAGGAGCGAGCCTGCTCGCGATGGTCGTCAACGATAACGCGGGAAGTCTGGTATCCCGGGGCGTTCTCGGGTTTTTCGCGAGCAGGCTCGCTCCTACAGGATATTGATCGATTTTGCGTTATTGCGTGATACCACCAAATCAGAGCGAGATTGGATGTGAGCAAGAGAGCCTATAACTTCTGTGCCGGTCCTGCGGCGCTTCCCGAAGCTGTCCTGCAGCGCGCCCAGGGTGAACTCCTCGACTGGCACGGCAAGGGTCTGTCGGTCATGGAAATGAGCCATCGCAGTGATGAGTTCGTGTCCATCGCCACCAAGGCCGAGCAGGATCTGCGTGATCTGCTGAATATCCCCTCGAACTATAAAGTGCTGTTTCTGCAAGGTGGCGCCAGCCAGCAATTTGCTCAGATTCCTCTGAACCTGTTGCCGGAAAACGGCTCGGCCGACTATATCGACACCGGTATCTGGTCGCAGAAAGCCATCGAAGAAGCTTCGCGTTACGGCCACGTCAACGTTGCCGGCACCGCCAAGCCTTATGACTATTTCGCCATTCCCGGCCAGAACGAATGGAAGCTGTCGAAAGACGCGGCCTACGTCCACTACGCGCCGAACGAAACCATTGGCGGCCTGGAATTCCAATGGATTCCCGAGACCGGTGATGTTCCGCTGGTCGCCGATATGTCCTCGGACATCCTGTCGCGCCCGGTGGATGTTTCCCGCTTCGGAATGATCTACGCCGGTGCCCAGAAAAACATCGGCCCGAGTGGTATCGTCGTCAACATCGTTCGCGAAGACCTGTTGGGCAAGGCCCGTTCCCTGTGCCCGACCATGCTTGACTACAAGGTCGCGGCCGATAACGGTTCGATGTACAACACCCCGCCGACCCTGGCCTGGTACTTGTCCGGCCTGGTGTTCGAGTGGCTGAAAGAGCAGGGCGGCGTCGAGGCCATCGGCAAGCTCAACGAAGTCAAGCAGCGCACACTGTACAGCTTCATCGATGCCAGCGGCCTGTACAGCAACCCGATCAACAAGTCGGACCGCTCGTGGATGAACGTGCCATTCCGCCTGGCGGATGATCGTCTGGACAAGCCGTTCCTGGCCGGTGCCGACGAGCGTGGCCTGTTGAACCTCAAGGGGCACCGTTCCGTGGGCGGCATGCGCGCCTCCATCTATAACGCCGTCGACATCAACGCCGTCAATGCGCTGATTTCGTACATGGCAGAGTTCGAGAAGGAACACGGCTAATGTCTGAGCAAGAACTCAAGGCACTGCGCCTGCGCATTGATGCCCTGGACGAAAAGGTCCTGGAGCTGATCAGTGAGCGTGCGCGCTGCGCCCAGGAAGTCGCGCGAGTAAAGATGGCCTCGCTGGCCGAAGGCGAAGTGCCGGTGTTCTATCGTCCTGAGCGCGAAGCTCAGGTGCTCAAGCGTGTGATGGAGCGTAACCAGGGGCCATTGGGCAACGAAGAGATGGCGCGGTTGTTCCGCGAAATCATGTCCTCGTGCCTGGCGCTCGAGCAGCCACTGAAAGTGGCTTATCTCGGCCCTGAAGGTACCTTCACTCAGGCGGCGGCCATGAAGCACTTCGGCCACGCGGTGATCAGCAAGCCGATGGCAGCGATCGACGAAGTGTTCCGTGAAGTGGCGGCGGGGGCGGTGAATTTTGGCGTGGTGCCGGTGGAGAACTCTACCGAAGGCGCGGTCAACCACACCCTCGACAGCTTCCTCGAGCACGACATGGTGATCTGCGGTGAAGTCGAGCTGCGTATCCACCATCACCTGTTGGTCGGTGAAAACACCAAGACCGACAGCATCAGCCGCATCTATTCCCACGCCCAGTCACTGGCCCAGTGCCGCAAGTGGCTGGACGCCCATTACCCGAATGTCGAGCGCGTGGCGGTGTCCAGCAACGCCGAAGCGGCCAAACGGGTCAAGGGTGAGTGGAATTCGGCGGCGATTGCCGGCGATATGGCGGCCGGCCTGTACGGCCTGACCCGATTGGCCGAGAAGATCGAGGACCGCCCGGATAACTCCACGCGATTCCTGATGATCGGTAATCAGGAAGTGCCGCCGACCGGCGACGACAAGACTTCGATCATCGTCTCGATGAGCAACAAGCCGGGTGCGCTTCATGAACTGTTGGTGCCGTTCCACGACAATGGCATCGACCTGACGCGGATCGAGACTCGCCCGTCGCGCAGCGGTAAATGGACCTATGTGTTCTTCATCGACTTCGTCGGCCACCACCGCGACCCGCTGGTCAAAGGTGTGCTGGAAAAGATCAGTCAGGAAGCAGTGGCACTCAAAGTGCTGGGTTCCTACCCGAAAGCAGTTCTCTAAGGGGCGGTAGCAAATGAGTGGCAATTTCCTCGCTCTGGCACAGCCGGGCGTGCAACAACTTTCGCCTTACGTTCCGGGCAAGCCCGTGGACGAACTGGCGCGTGAGCTGGATCTCGATCCAGCCAGCATCATCAAGCTGGCGAGCAACGAAAACCCGCTGGGTCCTGGTCCCAAGGCGCTGGCGGCCATTCGCGATGCGCTGGCCGAGCTGACCCGCTATCCGGACGGCAACGGCTTTGCGCTCAAGTCGCTGCTGGCCGAGCAGTGCCGTGTCGAGCTGAATCAAGTGACGCTGGGCAATGGTTCCAACGACATCCTGGAACTGGTCGCGCGTGCCTATCTGGCGCCAGGCCTGAATGCCGTGTTCAGTGAGCATGCATTCGCTGTCTACCCGATTGCCACTCAGGCCGTGGGTGCGCAGGCCAAGGTAGTGCCAGCCAAGGATTGGGGGCATGACCTGCCCGCCATGCTGGCAGCCATCGATGCCAATACCCGTGTGGTCTTCATCGCGAACCCGAACAACCCTACCGGTACCTGGTTCAATGCCGAGGCATTGGACGAATTCCTGCAGGATGTTCCGGAGCATGTGCTGGTCGTGCTGGATGAGGCCTACATCGAATATGCCGAAGGCAGCGACCTTCCGGATGGCCTGGACTTCCTGGCGGCTTATCCAAACCTGCTGGTGTCGCGTACCTTCTCCAAGGCTTATGGCCTGGCATCGTTGCGTGTCGGTTACGGTCTGTCGACTCCGGTGGTCGCAGACGTGCTGAACCGCGTACGCCAGCCATTCAACGTCAACAGCCTGGCCCTGGCCGCTGCCTGTGCGGCGTTGAAGGACGAAGAGTACCTGGCGCAAAGCCGGCAGTTGAACGAGTCCGGCATGCAGCAGCTGGAAGCCGGTTTCCGTGCGCTGGGACTGGGCTGGATTGCGTCCAAGGGCAATTTCATCTGCGTCGATCTCGGTCAGGTTGCAGCCCCGGTGTTCCAGGGCTTGCTGCGCGAAGGTGTGATCGTGCGTCCGGTGGCCAACTACGGCATGCCGAATCACCTGCGCGTCACCATCGGTCTGCCGGCGGAGAACAGCCGCTTCCTTGAGGCGCTGACCAAGGTTCTGGCTCGTGGTTGATGTCACTGCACTGCAATCTGCTGAACCTATGATCGGTCGCCTGGTGGTGGTCGGTCTCGGGTTGATCGGCGGTTCGTTTGCCAAGGGCTTGCGTGAAAGCGGCGTGTGCCGCGAAGTGGTCGGAGTCGATCTCGATCCACAATCGCGCAAGCTGGCGGTTGAGTTGGGTGTGGTGGATCGCTGTGAAGACGACTTGGTGGCTGCATGTCAGGGCGCTGACGTGATTCAGCTGGCCGTGCCGATTCTGGCCATGGAGAAAGTGCTCGCGCGTTTGGCGAGCATGGATCTGGGGCAAGCGATCCTGACCGATGTCGGCAGCGCCAAAGGCAATGTGGTACGTGCGGCAACCGAGGCGTTCGGCGGCATGCCGGCGCGATTTGTGCCGGGTCATCCGATTGCCGGTTCCGAGCAGAGTGGCGTGGAAGCCTCCAACGCCGAGCTGTTCCGTCGCCACAAAGTGATCCTCACGCCGCTGGATCAGACCGATCCGGCAGCTCTCGCGGTGGTCGACCGTTTGTGGCGCGAATTGGGCGCCGATGTGGAGCACATGCAGGTCGAGCGTCACGACGAAGTATTGGCGGCGACCAGTCATCTGCCGCACTTGCTGGCGTTCGGTTTGGTCGATTCTCTGGCCAAGCGCAATGAAAATCTTGAGATCTTCCGTTACGCTGCGGGCGGTTTCCGCGATTTCACAAGAATCGCCGGTAGCGACCCGGTCATGTGGCACGACATCTTCCTCGCCAACCGCGAAGCTGTCCTGCGCACACTCGATACATTTCGCAGCGATCTCGACGCCTTGCGCGACGCGGTCGATGCAGGGGATGGGCACCAATTGTTGGGCGTTTTCACTCGCGCCCGGGTTGCCCGCGAGCATTTCAGTAAAATCCTGGCCCGCAGGGCCTATGTGGACGCTATGAATTCCAACGATCTGATTTTCCTGGCTCAACCTGGTGGCCGCCTGTCCGGTCGGATTCGCGTACCGGGTGACAAATCGATTTCCCACCGTTCGATCATGCTCGGCTCCCTGGCTGAAGGCGTTACCGAAGTCGAAGGCTTCCTCGAGGGTGAAGATGCCCTGGCGACCTTGCAGGCTTTCCGTGACATGGGCGTCGTGATCGAAGGTCCGCACCACGGTCGCGTGACCATTCACGGCGTTGGCCTGCATGGCCTGAAGCCGGCGCCGGGCCCAATCTATCTGGGCAACTCCGGTACTTCGATGCGTCTGCTGTCCGGCCTTTTGGCGGCGCAGGACTTCGACAGCACCTTGACCGGCGACGCCTCGCTGTCCAAGCGTCCGATGAATCGCGTGGCCAATCCATTGCGTGAAATGGGTGCCGTGATCGAAACCGCCGCTGAAGGCCGTCCACCGATGACCATTCGTGGTGGTCACAAGCTCAAGGGGCTGACCTACACCATGCCGATGGCCAGTGCTCAGGTTAAGTCCTGCCTGCTGTTGGCCGGCCTGTATGCCGAAGGCAAGACCACGGTTACCGAGCCTGCTCCGACCCGCGACCATACCGAGCGCATGCTGCGCGGCTTCGGCTACCCGGTAGCGGTCAACGGCGCAACCGCATCGGTCGAGTCTGGCAGCAAGCTGACTGCAACCCACATTGAAGTCCCGGGTGATATTTCGTCTTCGGCGTTCTTCCTGGTGGCGGCTTCGATCGCCGAAGGTTCGGAGCTGGTGCTGGAGCACGTCGGCATCAACCCGACTCGTACCGGTGTGATCGATATCCTGCGCCTGATGGGTGCCGACATCACTCTGGAAAACCAGCGTGAAGTGGGTGGCGAGCCAGTGGCTGATCTGCGCGTACGGGCAGCTAAACTCAAAGGTATCGAGATTCCGCAAGAGCTGGTTCCGCTGGCCATTGACGAATTCCCGGTGCTGTTCGTGGCAGCTGCCTGCGCCGAAGGGCGCACCGTGCTGACCGGCGCCGAAGAGCTGCGGGTCAAGGAGTCGGATCGTATCCAGGTCATGGCTGACGGTCTGCTGGCGCTGGGCGTCAAGTGTGAGCCAACCCCGGATGGCATCATCATCGACGGCGGCCAGATCGGCGGCGGTGAAGTGCACGGTCATGGTGATCACCGTATCGCCATGGCGTTCAGCGTTGCTTCGCTGCGCGCCAGTGCGCCGATCCGCATTCATGATTGCGCCAACGTCGCGACGTCGTTCCCGAACTTCCTGGCGCTGTGCGCGCAGGTCGGCATTCGTGTGGCACAAGAGGCACAGTCGTGAACAACATTGCACCGGTCATCACCATCGATGGGCCAAGCGGTTCGGGCAAGGGCACGGTAGCCGGGATTCTGGCTAGGCGCCTGGGCTGGAACCTGCTCGATTCCGGTGCGTTGTACCGATTGCTGGCCTTCGCCGCGCATAACCACGGTGTCGACCTGACCAATGAAGAGCTGCTGAAGAAACTCGCCGCTCATCTGGATGTGCAGTTCATCGCGGCGACGGACGGTCAGTTGCAGCGCATCATCCTGGAAGGTGATGAAGTCAGCGATGTCATTCGCACCGAAAGCGTCGGTTCCGGCGCTTCCCAGGTGGCTGCATTGCCCGCTGTACGCGAGGCGCTACTGCAGCGCCAGCGAGCCTTTCAGGAAGCGCCGGGACTTGTGGCGGATGGTCGCGACATGGGCACGGTGGTTTTCCCTGACGCGCCGCTGAAGATTTTTCTGACCGCCAGCGCCGAGGAACGGGCACGCCGTCGATATTTGCAGTTGAAGGGCAAAGTCGAGGGTGTTAGTCTGTCGAGTCTGCTAGATGAGATACGTGCGCGCGATGAGCGTGACACCCAGCGAGCGGTAGCCCCGCTCAAACCGGCGGCTGACGCCATACAGCTGGATTCCACGGAATTATCCATCGAGCAGGTGCTCGAACGCATCATGAGCGAGATCGCCATTCGCGATATCGCCGGGTGACCAAGAAGGCCGCAGGGGACCAGTCATAGTCCTGCGGTGGCTTCTTTTAAATGAAACTAACCCACACCGTCTGGGGTGTGGAGATGGGCGTTTTCTTCGCCCTCATCAACAGGAATTAAAATGAGCGAAAGCTTTGCGGAACTCTTTGAAGAAAGCCTAAAAACCCTGAATCTTCAGGCAGGCTCCATCATCACCGGTGTTATCGTTGATATCGATTACCAAGCTCGCTGGGTAACCGTTCACGCTGGCCTGAAGTCTGAAGCACTCATCCCGCTTGAGCAGTTCTACAACGACGCTGGCGAACTGAACATCAACGTCGGTGACGAAGTTCACGTTGCTCTGGACTCGGTTGAAGACGGCTTTGGTGAAACCAAGCTGTCCCGTGAAAAAGCCAAGCGCGCTGAATGCTGGATTGTTCTGGAAGCAGCCTTCGCAGCCGAAGAAGTGGTCAAGGGCGTTATCAACGGTAAGGTTAAAGGCGGCTTCACTGTCGACGTTAACGGCATCCGTGCGTTCCTGCCAGGTTCTCTGGTTGACGTCCGTCCAGTGCGCGACACCACGCACCTGGAAGGCAAAGAGCTGGAATTCAAGGTCATCAAGCTGGACCAGAAGCGCAACAACGTTGTCGTTTCCCGTCGTAGCGTCCTGGAAGCCGAGAACTCCGCCGAGCGCGAAGCTCTGCTGGAATCCCTGCAGGAAGGCCAACAAGTCAAAGGTATCGTCAAGAACCTCACCGATTACGGCGCATTCGTCGATCTGGGTGGCGTCGATGGCCTGCTGCACATTACCGACATGGCTTGGAAGCGTATCAAGCATCCTTCCGAAATCGTCAACGTTGGCGACGAGATCGATGTCAAGGTTCTGAAGTACGATCGCGAGCGCAATCGTGTTTCCCTGGGCCTGAAGCAACTGGGTGAAGATCCATGGGTTGCTATCAAAGCCCGTTACCCAGAAAGCACTCGCGTTACCGCTCGTGTAACCAACCTGACCGACTACGGCTGCTTCGCTGAGCTGGAAGAAGGCGTTGAAGGTCTGGTACACGTTTCCGAAATGGACTGGACCAACAAGAACATCCACCCTTCGAAAGTCGTACAAGTCGGCGACGAAGTGGAAGTTATGGTTCTGGACATCGACGAAGAGCGTCGTCGTATCTCCCTGGGCATCAAGCAGTGCAAATCTAACCCATGGGAAGATTTCTCTGGCCAGTTCAACAAGGGCGATAAAATCTCCGGCACCATCAAGTCGATCACCGATTTCGGTATCTTCATTGGTCTGGACGGCGGCATCGACGGTCTGGTTCACCTGTCCGACATCTCCTGGAACGAAGTGGGCGAAGAAGCCGTTCGCCGCTTCAAGAAGGGCGACGAGCTGGACACCGTTATCCTGTCGGTTGACCCAGAGCGCGAGCGCATCTCCCTGGGTATCAAGCAACTGGAAAGCGATCCGTTCTCCGAATACGTTCAAGAGAACGACAAAGGCGCCATCGTTAAAGGCATCGTGAAGGAAGTTGACGCTAAAGGCGCCATCATCACTCTGGCCGACGATATCGAAGCGACTCTGAAAGCCTCCGAAATCAGCCGTGATCGCGTTGAAGACGCGCGCAACGTTCTGAAAGAAGGCGAAGAAGTAGAAGCCAAGATCATCAGCGTTGACCGCAAGAGCCGTGTAATTCAGCTCTCGATCAAGTCGAAAGACGTTGAAGACGAGAAAGAAGCAATTCAGAGCCTGCGCGACAAGCCAGTAGCTACTGATGCTCCTGTGGCCACCACTCTGGGTGACCTGCTGCGTGCACAAATGGAAAAACAGAACTAAGTTCTGATTTTCTGTAAAAAAGGGCGACTTCGGTCGCCCTTTTTTGTGCCTGGAATTTGGTGTGTGAGGCGCGCTCGGGTTTGCTTGCTCGGGTCGTGAACCAAAAACGCCGAAAAAATGTCTGATTGTTTAATCGGATCAAACGCTTATTTGCAGCTAGTCTTTAGACTGAGACAAATGATCGCCCGGTAGGCTTTCTGGCAAAAGGAAGTGAATGAACAAGCTCATTGTCGTAGTAGCAGTATTGGCACTAGCGGGTTGTACCACCAACGCCAAAACTCACGCCGTACGCGGGGTCAATGGCATAGAGGTCGATTGTTCGGGCCTCGGTTCGAAATGGGATAAGTGTTATAAGCGCGCGGCTAAGGAGTGTAGGGGGGCGAGCTACAAAGTTGTGGCGAGATCTGATGATGTCAAGGAAGAAGAGGAAAGCTACCTTTTTGGATTCAATCCGGCGGGTTTCCTGACGCGCACTATGTTGGTGGTTTGCCGATGAGATTGTGATCGCTCAGATGCCTGTCGCCTTCCAGGAATCAAGCATTCTGGTGTGGTGGAATAGATGGTAAAACTCGGGCTGTTCAAAATCGCGCCGGCGTGCTAAAACCTTGGAAGCGCTGACCTAGCTGCTTGAAAAAGAAGGGAAAAATATGACGAAGTCGGAGTTGATCGAACGAATTGTCACCCATCAAGGGCTGCTCTCATCCAAGGATGTTGAGCTGGCCATCAAGACCATGCTTGAGCAAATGTCCCAATGTCTGGCTACCGGGGATCGTATCGAGATCCGGGGGTTTGGCAGCTTCTCTCTGCATTACCGCGCTCCAAGGGTTGGGCGTAACCCGAAAACCGGCCAGTCTGTCAGTCTCGACGGCAAATTCGTCCCGCATTTCAAGCCGGGTAAAGAACTGCGTGACCGTGTAAATGAGGATGAGGAGGGTGTAGGTGGCGATGAGTTGGCTAGATAAGAGTCGCATCAAGCGAATCATGATCACTGGGCTTGTCTTGTTAATTTCAATTACATGCCTGCTCTTCGTGCTGGAAAACCAACAGCTTGTCGTCGTTTCCTTCTTCGGTTTTTCGTCACCCCAGCTACACATTTCGATGTTCGGAGTTGCTTCGTTTCTGGTGGGAATGATCTTTGGTGGGGGGATTGTGCTGGCTTATTTCTTGGGGAAGAGGCGCGGGCGATAGGCTGGGCATTGGTTTTCGCCTGGGGTTTTCAATGTACGCGTCCGAGGAAGTAGTTAAGTATTTTGTGTGAGTTGAGAAAGGAGTGTTGTCGTTTCCTCCTTATCTGCCTGGATCTACATTGATTATTCTCAAGTAGTCTAGCTTATGGGTTGGCATAACCGCTGAAGTGAAAAAGGCTAACAATATATGCGTGTTGATTCAAAAAAAGATAACGGGCTAGAAGATTTTGAGTTTCAAAGGTTCGTTCGTGCGATTTTTCGTCAAAAACTTATTGTTATCGGTTTTACTGTTTTAGGTGCTGCTCTCGCAGCGAGCTATGCTTTCCTTACTTCTCCCGTGTATGAGGCGAAGGTGTTTGTGATACCGCCGTCTCAGAGTGATATATCAAACTTCAACTACGGTCGAATGAAAGATTCAGAGTTGGTTCCTTACACAGTTAAGGATGTCTACGATATTTACACGCGATATTTGCAGGCGGAGTCACTCCGTCTAGACTTTTTTAGCAAGATTTATGTGCCGAGTTTGTCCTCGGAAGAGCAAAAAAAATCCAGGGATGCCCTGTATTCGCATTTTTCTGAGGTGCTGCGTGTGGTTCCGCCACTTAAGGAGGGCTCTGACAGGTATTCGGTTGTCGTACAGGCTACCAATCCTGGGAAGGCTAAAGAGTGGGTTACTGAATATGTTATCCAGGCTGGTCAATTGGCCAAGAATGAAATGATCAAGAACGTTTCAATTGAGTCTGAGGTCCGGGCTCGTAATTTGGAACAGCAAATAAGTTCCGCCAGGGAGAAAAGCACCAAGGCCAGAGAGGATTCGATTGTCAGATTGAGTGAGGCGCTGCGGATCGCTGAGTCAATCGGACTGGAGAAGCCGCCTGCGATCACGGTGAGTCAGTCAGTCATTGCGGGTGGGGAGGCTGGTCAGCTTACGTACATGCGTGGCTCGAAAGCGCTAAAGGCTGAAATTGAAAGTCTGCAGGCTCGTGAGTCCGATGACCCTTTTACGGATCGCTTGCGTGATCTTCAAGATCGATTCAATTTCTTCAAGGGCCTGAAAACAGAGCCGGCGTTGGTGTCCGTCTATCGGCAAGACGGGGTGGTGGAGTTGCCGGATAATCCAGTGAAACCTAACAAGGCCCTGGTCCTTGTATTGGGTGTTATTGCTGGCCTGATCACAGGCATTGCTTTCGTATTGTTTCGTGGGTTGTTTGTCGTGAAGCCGGAATAGCTGAATTTCGGTTCTTTGTTTGATGTGCATAAATAGTGTGTCGCCCAGGGAGGGGCGGTTTCTATCTTTTGGATGGGGGTTGTTTGGCTGTTTAGTCGGAATGGATCGTTTTCTTGTTGAAATATTGATCCCAGAGGTCTTGCTGGTGTCGGTTTCGACAAGATTTTTTTCAAGGGTGAACCCGTTTTTTCAGATTTCGCATGTTTTTTCATGTGCTGGCTTGAGTGATGGCTCGATATTGTGGTAAGTCGGTTGCGATCGAGAGTTGGCAATCGCGTTGCGGCGGCTTTGCCTTGCGGCTGTGGCTCTGAATGTGTGCAAGAGGGAGGGGAGGGCGCTCGAGCTGTTCCTTGGCTTTCTGAAAATTGTTATGGCTCCCTTAGGCGCTTTCGGTATAATTTCTAATTTACGCAGCCGTGATATTTGTTTCTAAAGCGCTAAATTAGGCGTGCATTTTACGATCGACTTAATATTGATGAATGGCAAGGGAAAACAATGCTTAAACTCGAAGATGTGAAGTTGGCCATAGTGGGTCTCGGTTATGTGGGCTTGCCGCTGGCGGTTGAGTTTGGCAAAAAAATGCAAGTCGTCGGATTTGATATCAGTAAGCGTCGAATCGAAGCGCTGAAAGCTGGCCATGACGCTACTCTAGAAGTGTCAGACTCCGAGTTGAGTTCTGCGTCGGGTTTAAGTTTCAGTTCTGCACTGGAAGAGTTGTCAGCCTGCAATATATATATTGTTACCGTTCCAACCCCGATTGATGAACATAAGAGACCGGACTTGTCTCCTTTGGTTAAAGCCAGTGAGTCGATTGGCCGTGTTTTGAAAAAGGGCGATATCGTTATTTATGAGTCGACGGTCTATCCTGGCGCTACCGAGGAAGACTGTGTTCCTGTGCTGGAAAAAGTATCTGGGCTGAAGTTTAATGTTGATTTTTATGCGGGTTATAGCCCTGAGCGGATAAATCCTGGCGATAAAGAGCATCGTGTTACCACCATCAAAAAAGTAACTGCCGGATCCACTCCAGAGGTCGCTGATCTGGTCGATGCTTTGTATAATACAATCATTGTTGCCGGAACTCATAAGGCCAAGAGTATTAAAGTTGCCGAAGCGGCAAAGGTTATTGAGAATACTCAGCGTGACTTGAATATTGCTCTGATCAATGAATTGGCACTTATTTTCAATAAAATGGGTATCGATACTCAGGCAGTTCTGGAAGCAGCGGGGACGAAGTGGAACTTCTTGCCTTTCCGTCCGGGTTTGGTTGGCGGTCACTGCATCGGTGTAGACCCCTATTACTTGACTCACAAAGCACAGTCCATCGGTTATCATCCTGAGATCATTTTAGCGGGTCGTCGCTTGAATGACAGTATGGGAGCCTATGTAGTATCTCAACTTGTCAAGGCAATGCTGAAACGCAAGATTCATGTTGATGGTGCTCGCGTCTTGATCATGGGATTGACGTTCAAAGAGAACTGCCCGGACCTGCGTAATACTAAGATCATCGATATTGTGAATGAACTCGCTGAGTTCAATATTGTTGTGGATGTTTATGATCCGTGGGTAGATGCGGCGGAAGCGATGCATGAATACTCAATCACTCCTATCGGCCAGCCACAGGTTAATTCTTACGACGGTATCATTCTGGCTGTCGCACACAATGAATTCTCTGCGATGGGGGCTGAGAAAATTCGGAGCCTGGGTAAGGCGGAACACGTTCTCTATGATCTCAAGTACCTACTTGATGCCTCTCAATCAGATCTGCGTCTCTGAACATCAGGGTCTGTAAAGACCCTGATTCGTTACTGCCAGAAAAACCAACTCGAGAATTACATGATCCGTTTCGAAGAAGTTAAAGCTGAAATTCAACAATCCCCAAAGGTTTGGTTGGTTACGGGGGTGGCCGGATTTATTGGCTCCAATTTATTGGAGACACTGTTGCAATTAGATCAGCGGGTTGTAGGTCTTGATAACTTTGCAACAGGGCATCAGCGTAATCTCGATGAAGTGCAATCGGTAGTGAGTCCTGAGCAATGGGCGCGCTTCGTACTGGTAAATGGTGATATCAGAAGCATTGACGATTGCAAGAGTGCAATGACGTTCCGTGGGGATATCAATACTCCGGTGGACTACGTTTTGCATCAGGCAGCATTAGGCTCTGTTCCTCGCTCCATCAATGATCCTATTACAACGAATAGCACCAATATCGACGGTTTTCTGAATATGTTGGTTGCGGCGAAGGATGCGAAAGTAAAAAGTTTTACTTATGCTGCTTCTAGTTCTACCTACGGCGATCACCCTGGACTTCCCAAGGTTGAAGGTGTGATTGGCAAGCCGCTGTCCCCTTATGCAGTCACCAAGTATGTAAACGAATTGTATGCTGAGGTTTTTTCCAGTACATATGGTTTCAATACCATAGGACTTCGCTATTTTAACGTCTTTGGCAAGCGCCAGGATCCTAATGGTGCCTATGCAGCCGTGATTCCTAAGTGGACGGCGGCCATGATCAATAACGAAGAGGTTTTCGTGAATGGTGATGGTGAAACCAGTCGGGACTTCTGTTTCGTAGAGAACGCAGTTCAAGCCAATATTCTGGCTGCCTGTGCCGATCCGGAAGCAAAAAATAATGTTTACAACGTCGCCGTTGGTGACAGGACTACATTGAATCAGGTTTTTGCCTGTATCAAGGATGCCTTGGCTCGCGTTGATGTCAAGTCTACTTCGGATATGGTTTATCGAGATTTTCGTGCTGGTGACGTAAGGCACTCGCAAGCGAATATTGATAAGGCAAAAAATCTGTTGGGCTACCAACCGCTTTTCAATGTTGGTGAGGGTATGCTGAAAGCGGCAGACTGGTATGTCTCGTTCTTTGCAAGAAGTTAAGACTAGTGATTAAAGAGATCTGCGCAATCACTGTCCTTGCAAACAAACTTTGCATGTTTTTGTTGTTGTTCAGTTTGGCGCGAATTTTAGGTGTCGAACTGTACGGGGTATTCTCATACCATTATGCGATTATAACAGGTATCGCGACGGTGGTAGGGGAGTGCCTGAGCGTGGCGTTGAGTCGTTACGCCGTCCTGAATGCCGAAAAAGTAAACTACAAGACTTCCTTGGGGCTCATGTCATGGGGTGGCATCATAGTAGGTGCCCTCTGTGTCATCGTGTTTTTGATTTTTCCGGCACCTGATTCTTCTTACGAAGTGAACTCTGGATACTTGCTGATCGGAGCATTTTTTCTAGGTTTTGCTTGTGTTTGCAATTTGACTATAACCGGGTTGATGTTTTCCCTTAATACCTCAGGGAAGTGGGCAGCGGCGTTGGCTGCCCATGGTCTGCTTGGATTGCTGCTGGTGGTTTCCATTGCGAAGATTGGAGGGGAAATAGAGGGAGTAATTCTAACGCTCGCAATTTGTACGCTAATCGCTCCTGCATTTGGTTTCTTTACAATAAATAAAAATAAGTTCAGTCATGAGGGCAAGGAGGGACGAGAAACCTCTTCTTTTCAACAAATGGTGGCTTTGCTTTCGCGCTCAGGGGCTCCGGCTATTGCCGGTAGTATGCTTCTCGGGGCACCTGTTCATATTGTTTGTCTAATGATATTTGCCAACTCGAGCTTGAACGTTTCTGAGGTTGGCTACTTTAACCTGTTTTTTCTTTTTTATATTCTGGTAACCGTACTGCCAAGTTCACTTACATCCTATGCGATTGTAAGGCTGGCAGGGCGCGGGAATAGTGCCAGCAAGTTGTACTTGATGCTCGGTCTATCAATTTCAGTTTGCTTGCCTGTGTTCCTGGTCTTAACGCAGGGCTACTGGTTGTGTTTGCTCGGTAGTAGCTTTTGCAGCAAAAATGATCTTCTGGCTTACGCAGTGGTGGCGGGTGGCATCGGACTTACGACTACAATTGTCACTCAAATATTGCATAGTAAAAACATGACCCGGGTTGTTTTTCTTGGTAGTTGTGTTTATGCGTTTGTTTATTTGTCGATGACGGTAGTGGCAGGAATGAAGGGCGATATGTTAGCGGTCGACCTTTTCAGGTCCTTTGTTTTGGCGTTGGCCACTCAAATTGTTGTGCTAACGGTCCTGGGTGGCCGTAAGCTGGTGCAGTGACAGGTGTATTGGGTATGAGCGTTGTTTATGCAGGGCTCATTTCTCAAAGTGATATTGGGGCCAGTATTGAGTCTGGTTTACGCTTCGGTTGCTTTGTTTTTGTTGGTCAGGGTTAATGGTTATATTACTGGTTTCGACGTGCTTGCTGGTTTTACTGACGCAATGTCTCCTGTGCCTGATATCAAAAAAATATCTCGTTGCGCTGTACGCCGTTTGCTATTCGGTACCTTTTTTTGGCCTTATCAGTTGTCTGTGGGGTGAAACCGTTACGCTTTGGCCCATTGGGGACTATGCTTTTTATCTGGATGATATTTTAGTATTCCGACTTTCGCTGGTCTGGTTCCTTGGTGTTGCTGGGGGATTCATTGGCTATTTATTGTCATTGCTGGTTCCAGCCAGAAGTTTGGACTCGCAGCGGGAAACTTTTTTCTCTGCGTTGGACTTCAAACTAGCGGGTGCGATCTTCCTTGGACTGTCCGTCTTCTTTATCAGCTTCAGGCTTGTGAACGCAAACGCACTGCTTGAGAGTTTCGCGGGTGTCGAGTCGGTGGTGGTTTTTTCCATCATTGCGATCCTTGCCTTGGCGTTTTCCTACCCATCCAGATGGATGTTCTTTGTGTCTGGCGCACTAGTAATTTCTTATTGTGTTGCCAACGCTATGACAGGAGATCGCGATTTTGTTGTCCTGGTTGTCGCTTCAGTTCTGGGACTGTTGTTTCGCTATAACCAATATATCAAGTTGAAGGCTCTATTGTTCGTTGCTGTATTCATGGCCCTTCTGCTCGTCAGTGGTGTTGTTGTTTCGATGAGCCGAATGGACGTGGACTTAACCTCAGATAATATTACGCAGTATTTATTGTTCAACTCCTGGAATGCAATAATTTTGCCGCTTGTCCAGCAGTTAACCAGTTTCTGGGATGGGGAGCACCTACGTTACGGTCAGACCTACCTCGACATGTTTCTTTCGTTGGCACCATCGCCTATCTATACGGCTTTGGGTATGGAGAAGCCCATTATGGTGGATAATCCTGCCCTCTGGTATTACATTACCGGGCTCGGCGGGATCCACGTTTCTGGTGTGGCTTTTGAGAATTTCGGATTGTTTGGTGTTTTCCTCAATGGATTCATCAGTGTCTGTTTCTTGCGATTGATCGACTCGCGCTGCCGCGAGGATGATTTTTTGCGAATTTTCTTGTACATGCTGTGTGCTGCGTCGGTTATGCACTGGGTTTGGTACGGCGAAATATACTTGCTGAACTCATTGGTTTTTTATGTGATGGCGCTAGGATTATTCTTCACGATGAAGCTCGTTCGGGTTTTGAAGTGAGCTTTAATATTTTCACTGGATTGAGAGAGTAGGTATGTGCGGAATTGCGGGAGTTGTCGGGTGGAAGCTGGATCAGCAAGGTGCCGTTGCCGTTGGCAAGATGGTGGATGCGCTGATACATCGTGGGCCCGACGATGGAGCAGTTTGGTCAGATGCCGATAGTGGAGTTTCGCTGGGGCACCGGCGGCTTTCGATCCTGGAACTGTCGGTACACGGAAGTCAGCCAATGGTTTCCGATGACGAGCGGTTCATCATTGTTTTCAATGGTGAAATATATAATTTTAACGAGTTGCGCGAGAAGCTGATTGCGTCAGGTTTGACGCGTGTTTGGCGCGGGCACTCTGATACAGAAGTGTTGCTGGCTGCGCTCTGTGCGTGGGGGGTGCAAAAAACCCTTGAAAATCTGGTGGGCATGTTTGCCTTTGCGGTCTGGGATAAAGTTTCCAAAACGATAACCCTGGCCAGAGACCGAATGGGTGAAAAACCACTCTATTACGGTATTGTGGGTGACCGTTTTGTCTTCTCCTCCGAATTGAAGGCGATCAAGGCAGCCTTTGGAAGCAATCTGCGAATTGATCGTCATGCGCTATCGAAGTTCGTCAGATATGGCTACGTTCCGGCTCCGGAGTCTATCTATGAAGGCATTAAAAAGTTGGAGCCAGCGCATTATTTGAAAGTTGACTCGCTTTCTAGTGCGCTTGATCCCGTTTCCTACTGGTCGTTGCCGCAAGCTGGAGAGTTAAAGTACGATCTGTCGCAGGCTAGCGATAAGGAAGTTGTAGACCTTGTCGGTCAAAAATTGTCTGCTGCGGTAAAGTCGCAAATGATCGCCGATGTCCCACTTGGTGCGTTTTTGTCGGGCGGTGTCGATTCAAGCTTGATCGTTTCGTTGATGCAATCGCAAAGCTCTACCAGTATCAACACTTACACGATCGGCTTTAATGAGCCTGAATTTGATGAGGCTCCTTACGCCAAAGCTATCGCTAAGCACTTGGGGACTAACCATACCGAGTTTTATCTGGGGGCGGACGATGCTGTTTCCATAATTCCGCATTTGCCGGAAATATACGACGAGCCTTTTGCCGACTCCTCTCAGATCCCTACAATCCTGGTCTCCAGGATGACAAAACAGCATGTATCCGTAGCTTTGTCCGGTGACGGTGGCGATGAGCTTTTTGCCGGGTATCCCCGCTATCAGATTACCGCAGGACTATGGGAGCGCATTAAAAAGCTGCCGCTGCCGGCACGCCAGATCATGGCCTATTCACTTCGCTCACTTTCGTCCAAAGGGTGGGACAACGTCTGTTCGATTTTGCCGGGCAGCCTTCGAACCAAGGTTAATGGTCGACGTATCTACAGAATGTCCGAGCTTTTGGGCTCTGAAAATCTGGAGCAGATGTATACCGGTTTGATGTCTCAGTGGCAGTCGACCGACAATGTGGTCCTGGGTATCGATGCTCAACATCAAGGTGTTGCGTCCTGGGAATCGGCAGTGGATTACGTCGAGGAAATGCGTCGCTGGGATGTCTCTCAGTATTTGCCTGATGATTTGCTGGTTAAAGTGGATCGAGGCGCGATGAGCGCCAGCCTGGAAACCCGCGCGCCATTGCTGGATCATAGAGTTGCAGAGCTCGCGTTTTCCTTGTCCTCAGACCAACTGATAAAAAATGGTGTGGGGAAATGGCCACTTCGCGAGCTTCTTAAGCGATATGTTCCTACTTCATTCTTTGACAGGCCGAAGGCGGGCTTCTCTATTCCATTGGCACAATGGCTGCGTGGGCCGCTGAAAGAATGGGCAGAGGAGCTGTTAACGGAGGAGCGGCTCAAGAGAGAGGGCTACTTCGATTGTCAGAAAATTCGCTCGGCATGGCTCCAGCATCAGAACGGAACATACGATCGTAGTCTTCATTTGTGGAATATTCTAATGTTCCAATCCTGGCTCGATAAAAATAGCCACTAATTTAGATTGAGCAAAAGGTTTTCCATGAAGATAGTTTTCAACGCGCTCTCTGCCCGTCTTGGTGGAGGTCAGACATATCTGATTAATCTGTTTCAGTTCGTACCTGACAACGCGGACCTTGAGATTCTGGTTTTCGCCCCGGCGTCACTCAAACTGCCGGATCATCCGCGGATCAAACGGGTCGAACCAGCCTGGCCCACAGAAAATCCGATTGTGAGAGCCGTGTGGGAACGGTGGGTGCTGCCCGGTATTTTGAAGGCTGAGAAGGCTGACGTCCTGTTTTGTCCCGGTGGCGTAGTGGGCACTTCTGTGCCCGCGGGTTGCAAAGTCGCGACAATGTTCAGGAACATGATTCCATTTGATTTGCGTGTACGCAAAAGCATACCGCTCGGGTTGCAGCGTCTGAGAAATTGGTTGTTGAATCGTATTATGCTCAAGAGCATGCGCGAAGCGGATTTGACGATATTCATTTCAAATTACGCACGCAGTGTCATTGAGTCTCTAACCAATATCAAGAATGCTGTTACGATTCCTCACGGAATTGGCTCGGTATTTCGGACTCACAGTGATTCTGCTGTTCCTCGGCCGGAGTTTTTGCCAGTTGGCGAATATGTTTTATATGTGTCGAGATTTGATGTTTACAAGCATCATTATGAAGTAGTTAGTGCTTACGCAGAGCTGCCAAATGAGCTTCGTGCCAGGTTTCCCCTAGTTCTTGTGGGCGAGACAAACCTGCCTGAAGCCGAGCGAGTCAAGACGCTGGTTTCTACACTAGGCCTCAAAGACCAAGTGCTGCTGTTGGGCGCTATTCCCTATCAGAGTCTACCTCCACTTTATCATCACGCCTATCTGAATCTCTTTGCCTCATCGTGCGAGAACTGCCCTAATATTCTTCTCGAGGCGCTTGCCTCTGGCAGGCCGATGGTATGCTCAAGCGTTATGCCGATGCCGGAATTTGGAGCGGAAGCAGCACTTTATTTTTCTCCGTTTGATTCAAAAGATATAAAAAATGTGCTGTCTGAGGCGTTAACAAGTCCAGCGCTTTTAGAGAAGCTTTCCGTTGCGGCGGCGACGCAGAGCGATAAGTTTGATTGGGAAAAAACCTCAAGAAAAACATGGTCAGAGTTGCTGGCATTGGCCGTGAGCCGCAAAAAGGGTGTTTGATAAATGAAGGTTCTTGTGGTGTCGCAATATTTTTGGCCAGAGTCTTTTATTATCAATGACTTGGTAAAAACTTTATCTGCCCAGGGCCACACCGTAAAGGTTCTTACCGGAAAGCCCAATTACCCGGATGGCGTAGTTTTTAACGGCTACAGTGCTTCCGGGCCTCAGGAAGAAAAGTTCGAGTCTTCTGTCAGTGTTTTCCGTGCACCGCTTAGACCTCGTGGCGCTTCAGGTGCAAAGAACCTCGTGTTGAACTATTTGTCATTTATCCTAAATGGCTTGAAGCACTACCCACGCGCAGTAAAAGGGGAGGCTTATGATGCGGTTTTTGTATTTGCGCCATCTCCAATTACATCGGTTATCCCGGCGATTTACTTGAAGTGGAAGCTCAAGAGTCATCTGGTTGTATGGGTACAGGATCTCTGGCCGGAAAGTTTGAGTGCGACCGGGTTCATCAAGAACAAAGCAATATTGCGCGTTGTGGGCTGGCTGGTGAAAGGTATTTACGCCTTCGTCGATACGCTTCTTGTTCAGTCGAGGGCGTTTCGAGAGCCGGTCGCCCGTTATGCCAACCCCGGCAAAGTTGTGTATTACCCCAACTCCTATCAGGACGTGCCGCCGAGTTTAGAAGAGACCCGGATACCGGCACCCTTGCTCGCGGAGCTCGACAATCATTTCTGTCTGGTTTTTGCCGGAAATCTGGGGACCGCACAGTCGGTCGAAACCCTGGTTGAGGTAGCTGACAAGCTTCGCCATTTGTCGCAACTCAGGATTGTGTTGGTCGGTAGTGGCAGTATGTTGAGCTGGATCGAAAGCCAGAAGAAATCCCGTAGTTTGGACAACCTCATTCTTGCCGGACGCTTCGCGGCTACTGAAATGCCGCATTTTTTCAGTCGTGCCGAGGGCTTGTTGGTGACGTTGAAGCAGGATGAGGCGTTCTCCTATACCATCCCTAGCAAAGTTCAGGCTTACCTGGCAGCGGGGAGGCCGATCATCGCCGCGCTGGACGGGGAGGGCGCGCGCGTAATTCAAGAAGCGGGAGCCGGTCTGACCACTGCGGCGCAAGACGCCGAAGGTATGGCCAACTGCATCGAGCAACTTTTCCGCATGACTTTGGACGAACGGGAGTCGTTGGGACAGGCAGGTCGGGCGTACTACCTCGAGCATTTCGAGATGGAGCGGCAAAGCCAGCGTTTGGTCGAAATCCTCAGTAGCAGGATCAATGAATTAAAAGGTAGCTCAAAATGAAAGTTCTTGTGTTAGGGGTCACCGGAATGCTGGGTAGCACAGTGTTCAGGCAATTCCATGGAAACCCGCACTTCGAGGTGTGGGGCACTTTGCGCAATCCGGGTGGCGCAAAATACTTTTCTGAGGACTTGCACAGTTCGTTGATCAGTAATGTCGACGTGCTTGACCAGGATTCACTGGTTTCGGTTCTGGCACGGGTCAAGCCAGATGTCGTCATCAACTGCGTCGGGCTGATCAAACAATTGGCTGACGCCAAGGATCCCCTTTCCGCACTGCCTATCAACGCCATGTTGCCGCATCGCATTGCCAAGTTGTGCGCGTTGTCCGGTTCTCGCCTGATTCATATCAGCACTGATTGCGTGTTTTCTGGCCGTAAAGGCATGTACGCCGAGGAGGATATCTCCGATGCAGAGGATCTCTACGGCAAGTCCAAGTACATCGGTGAGCTTCACACGGACCAGAATGCCGTTACGCTGCGGACCTCCATCATTGGTCACGAGCTGGGCAGCCAGTACTCGCTGGTGGACTGGTTCCTGTCCCAGGACGGGCCGGTCAAGGGTTATGAGAAGGCGATTTTTTCGGGGCTTCCTACCGTAGAGCTGGCACGTGTCATTCGCGATTACGTGATTCCGAATCCACAGCTCCACGGCCTGTATCATGTTTCGGTCGCTCCGATTGACAAGTTGTCTCTTCTGAAGCTGGTAGCGGAAGTTTACGAAAAAGAAATCGATATCATCGCGGACAGTCAAGTGTCTATAGATCGCTCGCTGGACTCCTCGAAGTTTCAGGCGGCAACCGGTTACGTTCCACCGTCGTGGTTGGAATTGGTTAAGTCGATGCGCGCGCTGCGTTGATCATTAAACTCAATTAGGTTTGGGAAGGTAGTTATGTTCGATAATAAAGTTTTGATGATCACGGGCGGTACGGGCTCGTTTGGCCATACGGTGTTGAAGCGTTTTCTGGATACCGATGTAAAAGAGATTCGCGTATTCAGCCGTGACGAGAAGAAGCAGGAAGATATGCGCATCGCTTTGTCGAACGACAAAGTGAAGTTCTACATCGGTGACGTGCGTGATCGCGATAGCCTTGATCAGGCGATGGTGGGGGTGGATTACATTTTCCACGCCGCAGCCCTGAAGCAGGTACCTTCCTGCGAGTTTTACCCAATGGAAGCCGTGCGTACCAACGTCATGGGTACCGAAAACGTTTTGAATGCGGCCATTGCTTCGGGCGTGCAACGCGTTGTTGTACTCAGTACCGACAAGGCTGTTTACCCGATCAATGCCATGGGTATTTCCAAGGCAATGGCAGAAAAACTGATGGTTGCCAAATCGCGGATGATTCCGGCGACAGGTCCGGTGATCTGCGCAACCCGCTACGGCAACGTCATGGCGTCGCGCGGTTCGGTGATCCCGTTGTTCATCAATCAGCTGCAGAAAGGCGAGCCGCTGACCGTCACCGACCCGAACATGACACGCTTCCTGATGTCGCTCGAGGATTCCGTTGACCTGGTTCTGCACGCGTTCGAACATGCCGAGCAAGGTGATATTTTCGTCCAGAAAGCACCGGCCTCGACAGTGGCGGACCTGGCCCAGGCGCTCAAGGAACTGTTTGTTCGCGACAATGCCGTCAAGGTCATTGGTACCCGTCACGGCGAAAAACTCTACGAGTCGCTGATCTCCCGTGAAGAAATGGCCAAAGCCGAAGACATGGGACGCTACTACCGTATTCCTTCGGACAATCGTGACCTTAACTACAAGAAGTTTTTTGTTGAGGGTGAGCAGGAGATCTCCGATCTCGACGACTACACCTCTCACAACACAGAGCGTCTCGATGTAGAAGGCGTGAAGAAAGTTCTGTTGAATCTGGAATACATTCAGGAGCAACTTGATGCTTAAGGTCATGACGCTGGTCGGTACGCGACCAGAACTTATCAAGATGAGCCGCGTCATTGCCGAGCTTGATAAGCAGGTTAATCATGTGTTGGTTCACTCGGGTCAGAACTACGACTTCGAATTGAATCAGGTTTTTTTTGATGATCTCGAAATTCGTAAGCCTGATTACTTCCTGGGTGCCGCTGGCGATACCGCCGCCAAGACCATCGCCGAAGTGATTTCAAAGGCGGATGAAGTGTTTGAGGCCGAAAAGCCTGATGCACTGCTCCTCTATGGCGATACCAATACCTGTCTGGCCGTCATTGCCGCCAAGCGCCGCAAGATCCCGGTATTCCACATGGAAGCCGGTAACCGCTGTTTTGATCAGCGCGTCCCTGAAGAACTGAATCGCAAGGTGCTCGATCACCTCAGCGATATCAATATGGTCCTGACCGAGCATGCCCGGCGTTACCTGATCGCTGAAGGGATTCGTCCTGAAACCATTATCAAGACCGGTTCGCACATGGAGGAGGTGCTCGACTATTACATGCCGAAAATCCTTACCTCCGACGTGCTGGCGCGAGAAGGCCTGGAGCAGGACAAGTTCTTCATCATCAGTGCTCACCGTGAGGAAAACGTAGATACGCCGGACAACCTGCGCGATTTGCTCAAAACGTTGCGAGCCCTGGCCGACAAGTACCAGTACCCGATCATCGTTTCCACGCATCCTCGTACCCGTAAGCGTCTGGAAGCGATCGGTGAGTCGCTGGACCACCCTCTGATTCGTTTCTCGAAGCCATTTGGTCTGCTCGACTACATCAAGTTGCAGATGTCGGCGTTCTGCGTGTTGTCCGATAGCGGCACCATCACTGAGGAAGCCTCTCTTCTGAATCTGCCTGCCATTACCATTCGTAATGCGCACGAGCGTCCGGAAGGGATGGATGAAGGCACTCTCATCATGAGTGGCCTGAAAGTGGAGGGCGTTCTGGATGCCGTACGTGTGGTTACCAGCCAGCATGATCGTAGCCAGCGCGTTATCCCGGTCGTCAGGGATTACCAGGCGGGTCCGGTTTCGAAGCAGGTAGTTCGGGTTGTGTTGAGTTACACCGACTACATCAATCGTACTGTCTGGTCGAAATCCTGAGCGTCGTCGAGGTTTGAAAAATGCGTGTTTTATTGACAGGTGCTACGGGGTTCGTTGGTCGCGCAGTACTGGGTCGTTTGGCGGCCTCTGACGATCTGGAACCGGTGGCAGCCATTCGTGGGCACGCCTTGCCTGACTGTCCGTCGCGCGTTACTACCATTCGAACCGCCGGGCTCAGTGCTGATACCGATTGGTCGCAGGCGCTGGATCAGGTGGAGGTTGTCATTCATGGCGCGGCTCGCGTTCACGTCATGAATGACACCGAGTCCGATCCGCTGGAGGCGTTTCGCAAGGTGAATGTCGAGGGCACGCTAAGCCTCGCTCGGCAGGCAGCCTCGTTGGGTGTTCGTCGCTTTGTGTTCATCAGTTCGATCAAGGTGAATGGCGAAGGTACGCCGCTCAATCAGCCTTACTTCGCCGACGCGACACCCGCGCCTGGCGATCCGTACGGCGTTTCGAAAATGGAGGCCGAACAAGGGCTGCGCGAAATTGCGAGCGTCTCGGGGATGGAAGTGGTGATCATCCGTCCGGTGCTGGTTTATGGCCCGGGTGTCAGAGCCAACTTTCTGAACATGATGCGTTGGCTGGACAAGGGAATCCCCTTGCCATTCGGCGCTATCCATAATCGGCGCAGCTTGGTCGCGCTCGAGAATCTTGCGGATTTGATCGTGACCTGCATTCGTCATCCGGCCGCCGCCAATCAGACCTTTCTCGTCAGCGATGGGGAGGATTTGTCCACCACACAATTGTTGACGCGGATGGCACAGGCATTGGGTAAGCCTGCACGCCTGTTGCCTGTGCCAAGCGTGCTGCTTGAACGAGGGGCGCAGCTTCTGGGCAAGCAGGCTTTGTCGCAACGACTGTGCGGTTCCTTGCAAGTCGATATCAGTAAAACTCGAGAATTGCTGGGCTGGACTCCGCCAGTCAGCGTCGATGAGGCGCTTGTGTCGGCTGCCAACTACTACAAGGAAAGGCAGCGCTAAGCTGGCTTATGACAATGCCAGTCCAATTGCAGAAGTGATTGTGGCTGTTTCAGGAAGTTGACCTTTGAACACAATATGGTTGTTGGCGTTGGTGGTGGGTGTTTCATTTTTGGGCACCGGTGCATTGCGTAAATACGCGTTGGCACGCAGCCTGATCGATGTTCCTAATGCACGTAGCTCACATTCCGTCCCGACCCCTCGGGGTGGTGGTGTGGCTATCGTCCTGAGCTTTCTGATTGCGCTGCCTGTCCTGGCCTGGACCGATGCCGTCGCCTGGCCGATGGCGCTGGCTCTGTTGGGGGCTGGCGGCTGGATCGCAATCATTGGTTTTCTTGACGATCACGGGCATATTGCCGCGCGTTGGCGCCTGCTTGCGCATTTCGGTGGCGCCCTCTGGGCATTGTTCTGGATTGGGGGGATGGCGCCGATCAACCTGTTCGGTCACGAGTTCAGTCTCGGCTGGTTCGGATATGTCATCGCAGCGTTTTATCTGGTCTGGATGCTTAACCTCTACAACTTCATGGATGGTATTGATGGCTTGGCCAGCCTCGAGGCGATTTGTGCCTGTGTCGGTGCTTGTCTGGTCTACTGGATTGCAGGCCACGTCAGCCTTGCCATCGCTCCGCTTGTATTGGCCGCGGCCGTTTTGGGTTTCCTTATCTGGAATTTCCCGCCGGCGAAGATTTTCATGGGCGACGCCGGCAGTGGTTTCCTGGGTATCGTGCTGGCGGTGATGTCGCTTTATGCAGCCTGGACCAATCCCCTGTTTCTCTGGGCCTGGCTCATTTTGTTGGGCGTCTTTATTGTTGATGCAACCTTTACCCTCATTCGTCGGCTATTGCGAGGGGATAAGGTTTATGAAGCCCATCGCAGCCATGGATACCAGTATGCTTCACGAAAGTTTGGCAGCCATCGGGTGGTCACGCTGGCAATAGCTGCGATCAATTTGTTGTGGTTAGTACCTGTGGCTATATTGGTCGTCATGCAATATCTCGATGGCGTGGCAGGGCTGGTCCTGGCCTACGTGCCACTCGTTTTGCTGGCTTTCAAGTTTCACGCAGGCGAGTTGGAAATTGCCGGCAAGGCGTGATGGACGCATTGGTTTTTGAGTATTGCTTTGTCGGTAAGTGAGTTACCGAGAGCTGTAGTTGCTGTATCAATGCTAGGAGCTTCGAGAGGTGCTTAGAGGGTTTATGGATAAGATTCGGGCAAAGTTGTTAAGTCTGCCAAGACGACATAAACGCATTCTGCAGGTCCTGACTGATATTTCGTTGGTCTGGTTTGCCCTGTGGATGGCGTTTGTCGTGCGTCTCGGGCTGGACGAGTTGGTCAACCCGTTCACTCAACACGTCTGGCTTTTTGTCAGTGCACCTGTCATCGCCATTCCTCTTTTCATCCGCTTTGGCATGTACCGTGCCGTCATGCGTTACTTTGGAAATGACGCGCTCATCGCCATTATCAAGGCGGTGACACTGTCGTCCTTGATACTTGGCGTTGTGGTGTACTGGTACAGCAATCATCAAAATGTGGTTCCGCGCTCGATCATTTTCAACTATTGGTGGTTGAGCCTGATCATGATCGGCGGGCTGCGCCTGGCCATGCGTCAGTACTTTATGGGTGACTGGTTCAGTGCTGCACAGCATGTCCCGTTCACGAGCCGGGATGACGGTCTGCCGAAAGTGGCTATTTACGGCGCGGGGGCGGCGGGTAATCAACTCGTTGCTGCCTTGCGGATGGGGCGCGTCATGCGGCCTGTGGCTTTTATCGATGACGATTGCGGAATAGCCGACCGGGTGATTTCCGGATTGCAGGTGTACAAGCCCAAGCACATCCAGCAGATGATCGATAACACGGGCGCTCAGGAAATACTCCTGGCCATTCCTTCGTCCAACCGTGGACGCCGTCGTGAGATTCTCGGGTTTCTTGAAGGTTTTCCGCTGCACGTTCGAAGCGTCCCGGGTTTTATGGACCTGGCCAGTGGCCGGGTCAAGGTCGATGATATCCAGGAAGTAGACATTGCCGACCTGCTCGGGCGTGACGCAGTCCCGGCCCAGGCTGATTTACTCGAACATTGCATCACGGGACAGTCGGTGTTGGTCACCGGAGCCGGGGGCTCCATTGGCTCCGAGCTTTGCCGGCAAATTCTGACGCTGCGCCCGACAACGCTTCTACTGTTTGAACACAGTGAGTTCAATCTTTACTCCATCTTGTCCGAACTGGAGCAGCGGGTCGCTCGAGAGTCGCTGTCTATCCGTCTTTTGCCGATTCTTGGGTCGGTTCGTAACCCGGACAAGTTGCTGGATGTCATGAAAACCTGGCGAGTAGACACGGTGTATCACGCCGCCGCCTACAAGCATGTCCCCATGGTCGAACACAACATTGCCGAAGGTGTGCTCAATAATGTGATAGGCACGCTTAATACGGCCCAGGCCGCACTTCAGGCCGGAGTGGCCAACTTCGTCTTGATTTCGACGGACAAGGCCGTGCGACCAACCAATGTCATGGGTAGCACCAAGCGCCTTGCCGAGTTGACGTTGCAAGCGCTGAGTCGTGAGTTGGCTCCGGTATTGTTCGGCGATACGAGCAATGTTTCGCGTGTGAACAAAACGCGTTTCACGATGGTGCGTTTTGGTAACGTCCTGGGGTCGTCGGGTTCGGTGATTCCTTTGTTTCACAAACAGATCAAGTCGGGTGGTCCACTGACCGTTACGCACCCGAAGATCACTCGATACTTCATGACCATCCCCGAAGCGGCGCAGCTGGTGATTCAAGCGGGCTCCATGGGGCAGGGTGGTGATGTTTTCGTCCTCGACATGGGCGAACCCGTGAGGATCGTCGAGCTGGCCGAGAAGATGATCCATTTGTCCGGCCTGAGCGTCCGATCGGAAAAGAACCTGCATGGCGATATCGCTATCGAGTTCACCGGGCTGCGCCCGGGTGAAAAGCTTTACGAAGAGCTGCTGATTGGTGACAACGTGGCGGCCACTCAGCACCCGATGATCATGACGGCCAACGAAGATCATCTGTCTTGGGATGTGCTGAAGGTCAAGCTGAGCGAGTTGCTTGCTGCGGTGGACCAGGACGACTATGCGCGCGTCCGTCAGTTGTTGCGCGACACGGTCAGCGGTTATACCCCCGACGGTGAGATAGTTGACTGGATCTACCAGCAGCGCCGCCTGGAACCCTGATTGTTTCATATCCGGTAACGTACACATTTTTGACAGTCCACTGCCATAGCCTAAGTTTGGAGAGCAGCTTCGGAAAAGCTGCTTTCTCAAACGACGGCATGGAGCTTCACTAATGCGTACAAGCAGTTTCCATTCTCTGGTTTTCGCCCTTCTCACCAGCCTCTCTCTTACGGCAACCGCGGTACCTGTCAACGCACCCGAGGTGAAGAATGCACCTTTGGTGCAGGATGTAGCCGCCATGGCGCAATCCGGAAAAGTCGATCTCAATAGTGCTGATGCACCTACGCTGCAGCGTGAACTAGCTGGAGTGGGTGAGGCCAAAGCCAAAGCGATTGTTGCTTATCGTGAAAGTAATGGTGCGTTTGCGTCAGTTGACGAATTGCTGGAAGTGAGGGGTATAGGCAAGGCGATTCTGGATAGAAACCGCGACAGGATCGAAGTGAACTGAAGTGTGATAAAAACGACAAAGGCCGATCATTGATCGGCCTTTTTCTTTAGAGAAACTAATGCCCGATGGGCTGATCACCCGAACTCAGGCAAACAACATGTCGGTATTGCTCAGCAAGGTCGTCTGGCCGAGCAGCGTGATATTGCCACCGTGAGCGCCATCGCCCGCGGTGTCGAAAGTCACAACCAGCCCATTGTCTTGCAGCGTTTGTGTCACAGCCTTGGTAGAAGCCGTCCAGCCATAGATATACAGGGTGTCTTCACCTTGTTTGAAGTCCTGGATGGTGTCTGAGCCCGAGCCCGCGTTGAATACGAAGACGTCCCGCCCCTTGCCACCAATCAGCAAGTCGTTGCCGGTGCCGCCGACAATGAAGTCGCCGCCGTTTCCTCCAGCCAATACGTCGTTGCCATCTTGGCCGTACAGCGAGCAGCTCGCATCCGAGTGAGACTGGATGACGTCATTGCCACTGTTTAACCCGGTGGTACTGCCAGCCAGTTCCGCGCCAAGCGTGCCGATATAGAGGATTTTGTCTGCCGCATTACCGCCATGGATTTTTTCGGCATACCCCGAGCCAGGGTTGGCAGCGACGGTCGTCGTATTAAAGCCTTTGAGCGGGTCAGCGTTGAAAACAAATGTAGCGTCTTTGGCGGTGAGCAGTGTCGTACGGCCTTCAATCAACATCCCGCCATCAAAACGTGAGTCGCCATCTGTGTCATAGCGAAGATAGACGCCGTCCGAGGTCAGCTTCTGGTCGACCCGGAAGTTGAACTCTTTTTCTGAAATTTGCGTACGACCGGTACCGCCGGTACCGCTAACGCCGAGGAAAACCAGCTGGTCGGCACCTACGCCGAAACTGTCGATGGTGTCGTTGAAGCCGTCGCCCTTCGAAAACGCGTACTGGTCTGCACCGTAACCGCCAGACATGTAGTCATCACCAGTGCCACCGACCAGAAGATCTGCCAATTGCCCGCCAATCAGGATGTCATTGCCCTGATTACCGTAAAGTTGGCCGCCGGAAAAGCGTAGCGCGAGCGTGTCATCACCCGCTCCACCGACGAGCGTGGCGAACACCGGGCTGAGTGAACTGCCGTCATATGAAACGAAGTCAGCGCTCGAAGTGCCGGTGATCGTGGCTCTCCCGTTGTTGGTGACGGCGTTGCTATCGGTAAAGTGCGTGGAGGTCAGATCGTTGACACCGCCGTCTACGGTATAGTCAAAGACTCCGCTCAGAGAGTTGGCAATGCTGGCCAGTAACGTATCGCTCAGACTGTCGTTGCTGGTGTAGAGCTTATGCTCTGTAGTAATAATTTGCGCAGCGTAGAGATTAGCCAGGCGCAAAGCTTCTGCGCCTGTCTCTGACCATCCGGATTCACTGGCATTATGAGGAATGAAATTTTCAATATCGTCTGCGTTCATCATGTCTTTGACACCGACACGCTCGCCCGTGCGAACGTCGGTGTAATAGACGTTATAGTCCGCGTCCTGAATTTCCCATTTGTTGGTAGTTGTATTAAAAATTTCAAGGTACGTATGTCCCTGAAAGAACCCCTGGGAGTCTGAATACGTCCAGATGGTGCGTTTTTGCAGGCCAAGCTCCGCGCAGAGGCCGCTGAATACGTTAACCATATTGCCGCACAGAAGTTCTGCGCGTTCTGCAGTCGGGTCGCCTGTGACGGTTTTGTAAATTTGCTCGGCGGTATAGAAGGGGTCATTGCCGTGGGCAACCCACCAGGCGCCATCCGAGTGAGTTGTATTGGTGGCCAATAGTTCGCGGGCGACGTCTTGCAGCAACGCGCCGGTTGCAGTCGCTTCTTCACGGACGATATCGGCGAGTAAAGAAAAATAATTGATCAAAAGTGACTCCATATTAATTGGGTGGCCGCTCCCGATATCCGAATCGTTCTGCAAACGGCGTTGCTGGCCAAAATTTCACATATGTTACAGTTTCTTGGCCGGCATGTTAAAGAACCATTATCAACTATAGCGGAATTATAAATCGTCAGAGAGTAAGGGCCAGCGCTGCTCGTCGCTTGGATTGCAACGCCAGGATGCTGGCGATTTCATTCTGCGAGCGGTGCTCCGGTGGTACACTCGCGCGCCCCGCAATCCCCGATCAACACATTAGGTTGTCAGTTCCGAGATGATACGCAGTGCACCCGAAAACAGCTTGCAAGTAGCCCTGAGGGCCTGCAGGGACAGTTTCATGTCGGTGGGTTTTTTCAGCCTGTTCATCAACGCTCTGATGTTGGTCCCGACCTTCTACATGCTCCAGGTCTATGGACGGGTAGTCACGGGCGGCAGCCTGACGACACTGGCCATGTTGACCATTATTCTGACCTTTCTGCTCGTGACCATGGGCCTGCTGGAGTGGGTACGCTCGCGGATCATGGTTCGTGTCAGTACCAGGCTCGACGTGTTGCTTGGCCGGGATGTCTACCGGGCGAGTTTCAAGCGGGCTCTGGACAGCGGTGGACAGGACGCATCGGCCCAGTCGCTGAGCGATCTGACCGGGCTGCGCCAATTCATGTCCGGGAACGGTCTGTTCGCGTTTTTTGATGCGCCGTGGCTGCCGATCTATGTCGCGGTGCTGTTCCTGTTTCACCCCTGGTATGGCTGGACGGCAATCGGTTGTGCGGTGATTTTGCTGGCGTTGGCCTATATCAATGAGCAATCCACGGGCAAAGTCCTGGCAGAGGCCAATAAAGAGAGCATTGGCGCGACGCTGCAAACCAACAAGAATTTGCGCAACGCCGAAGTGATCGAATCCATGGGCATGCTTGACTCCCTCATGTCACGCTGGAGTCTGCGGCACAAGAAAGTACTGCTGTTGCAATCCCGAGCCAGTGATCGCAGCGGGATCATTACGTCGATCTCAAAAACTTTCCGTCTGCTTGTGCAATCACTGATTCTCGGTCTTGGCGCTTATCTGGCGGTCAGCCATGAGATCAACCCCGGGCTGGTGATCGCAGGTTCCGTGCTGTTGGGTCGAGCACTGGCCCCGCTGGACTTGATGATCGGCAGCTGGAAAGGATTCATCGCTGCCCGTTCACAATACGCGCGACTGAACAGCATTCTCGACCAGCAAAATGCCGAACCCGAGCGTATGCAATTGCCCGCTCCAATCGGTCATGTGACGGTGGAAAACCTGACCCTGGGGGCTCCCGGTGCAAGGACTCCGATCATTAAAGGCATCGGTTTCAACGCACCGGCAGGCGCAATGATCGGTGTCGTTGGCCCAAGTGCCTCGGGCAAATCCACGCTCGCCAAGGCCTTGGTGGGCGTGTGGAAGCCACAGCATGGCGTAGTCCGTCTGGATGCTGCCGATATTGCCAATTGGGACAAAAGCCAATTGGGACCGCACCTCGGGTATTTGCCGCAAGACATTGAATTGTTCGAAGGCACTATCAGCGACAACATCGCGCGTTTTGGTGTCGTAGATCCGGAAAAAGTGGTGCTGGCGGCCAGGACCGCAAGTGTCCACGAAATGATTCTGATGCTGCCCAATGGCTACGACACGGTCATCGGCGAAGGGGGCATCAATCTATCGGGGGGGCAACGGCAGCGTATCGGGTTGGCCCGGGCAATCTATGGCAGCCCGCGGCTTATCGTGCTCGATGAGCCGAACGCTCACCTGGACGAGGTCGGCGAGCGCGCGCTGGCGTTGGCGTTGCAGCAGATAAAACTTACCGGGGCAACGGTTTTCGTGATCGCCCACCGGACTTCGATTCTGGCCCAACTCGACCGCTTGCTGGTGATGAACGCCGGCACGATCAGTTTGTATGGCCCGCGGGATCAGGTCCTTGCGCAACTCAATGCGCATCAATTGCCCGCCCAGCAAAAGCCTGGCGCACGGGCAGGTACAGACGTCGCTTCGACCGAAGTTTGACAGGAAGCTATCGATGAACCGCACGCTCACTACTCCTGCCGATACTTTTGCAGATCTGCCCACGTCCGACAGATCCGTACGCCGTAAAGGATTTCTCATTGTCTTCGTGACGTTCGGCCTGTTTGGCGGATGGGCGGCATTTGCTCCGCTCGACGGCGCGGCTTACGCGCCGGGCGTCGTTACCGTGCAAACGTATCGCAAGACGGTGCAGCATCTGGAGGGCGGCATCGTCAAGGACCTGCTTGCCCATGATGGCGATGTCGTGAAAAAGGGTGACCCGATCATCGTGCTTGATGACGCTCAACTGCGATCCGAGTACGAGATGACCCGCAGCCAGTTAATCGCTGCCAGGACAATGGAGGCGCGCTTGCTTGCCGAGCGGGATGACCTGCCGGCGATCGCATTCCCGAATGATCTCAATTCCGACAGTCAGCGCAGTTCCGAGGCGCGTTACGGCGAGACTCAGGTGTTCAACGCACGGCGTAGCTCGCGACTTGGACAAATTGCAGTCCTGCAAGAACGTATTGGCCAGTTGAATCAGCAAATAAAGGGAACCGACACCATGATCGGTACCAAGACCAATTTGCAGGAATCCTATAGCGGCGAAATTGCCGAATTGAAAGAGTTGCTGGCTCAGGGTTTTGTCGACAAACAGCGGATGCTGGAGCAGGCGCGCAAGTTGGATTTGCTCAAGTCTGAAGTGGCGGATCACCGCTCGACAAACATCAAGACCAGGTTGCAGATCAACGAAACCCAGTTGCAGATCCTGCAGATCGACAAGGACTTTAATGCCGACGTTACCAAGCAGTTGGCAGAGACCCAGACCAAGGCCTACGACTTGCAGGAAAAAGCCTCGGCGCTGGAGGATCGCCTGAGCAGGGTGGTTATCCGCGCTCCGGAAGACGGGATGGTGATTGGCATGACGGTTCACACCATCGGTGGCGTTGTGCGCCCCGCAACCCCGTTGCTGGATATCGTTCCATCGGTTTCCGACCTGGTGGTCGAGGCGCAGGTCTCGCCCAATGACATCGATCGAATCGCTATCGGCAAGTTGGCGGACATTCGCTTCAACGCCTTCAACACGGCCACGACACCCGTCATCGAAGGTCGGGTGACGAGTGTATCCGGCGACCGCTTGATCAACGAGAAAACCAGTGCGCCGTATTACCTGGCCCGAATCAGTGTGACTCAGGAAGGGGCGCGCAAGCTGGGTGATCGCAAGCTGTTGGCGGGTATGCCGGCAGACGTATTGATCAACACCGGAGAGCGCACCATGCTGCAGTACTTGATGCAGCCGGCACGTAACGTTATCGCCCAGTCGATGATCGAGGAGTGATTGTGCGTCTGTTTCCCTGCCTGGTGTTGGGTTCGATGGCATTGCCTGTCCACGCCACCGAAGCGCCCGTCGCCGGGTCCTCTATCACGACACCGCCAACGGCATCGGTCAGTAAGCAGAACTACTCGGTTGACTTGATGCAGTTGTACCGCGAGTCACGCCTGGAAGATCCTCGGGTGATCGCTTCTTACTCCAAGGCTCAATCCGGGGTCGAACAGCAAACCCAGGCATTTGGCAGTCTGTTGCCCTCGGTGACGGCTAACGCCGGTTTCAACCGGATCAAACAAACCAACCTTCAAATCGACGAGGCCTACAACAGCCGCAATTACTCGGTTGGGCTGACCCAGCCTTTGTATAACAAGGCTGCCTGGGAAAACTACCAGCACTTCAAAAGCCTGGCAAAGCAGGCGGACTCCGAATCGAAGGAGGCTCAGGCCGAGGCCACGGTGGATCTTGCGCAGCGTTACTTCGCTGCACTGGCTGCCGATGATGAACTTGAATTGGTGCAGGCCGAGCGCAGGGCTACCCAGAAAAACCTCGATAGGGTCAGTGCGCTCTACAGCAAACAGCTGGCAATGGTTACCGACATGCTGGATCTCCAGGCTCGAGTCGATTCACTGGCGGCCCAGGAAGTCGATGCGCGTAACCAGTCCAGCCTGAGCCGTGTTGCGTTGTCGGAAATTATCGGACGGCCGGTCAAAGAGAAGCTGAGCCGTGTGCGTAATGACGTCGAATTGAAGGTGTCCGCCGAAAGCCTGGACAGTTGGGTGAATTTGGCGATTGCCGATAATCCGGCGATCAAGGCCAGTGAGAATGCTCAGGAGGCTGCCGAGGCTGCCCTGCGCGCCGGTAAGGGCGGGCACTATCCCACGGTCAACTTGAACCTGAGCGCTCAACAGACTAACGAGGGTTACAACAATTCGTTGGCGCCGCAGACCGACAGCTATGTCGCGGGGGTGGGGGTACAGATTCCGATCTATAGCGGTGGCGCGACGTCCGCGCGGGTAAGGCAGTTGTATCAGGATCAGCTCACCGCAGAACAACAATTGGTGGCGACACGTCGTCAGGTGGTCAAGGAAACGACCAACGCGTATTTGACTGCTGACTCAAGCGTGGAAAAAATTCATGCCAATCGCAATGCACTGGCTTCGGCCGAACAATCGCGCATTGCAGCAGAAAAGGCATTCACCTACGGCGTGGTTAATGCCGTGGATGTATTGACGGCGGTGCAGAACGAGTTCACAGCGCGTCGCGATCTGCTCAAGACTCAGTACGACTTTATAACCAACCTTTTTATCCTGAATCGCTGGGCCGGTAAGTTATCGGAAGAAAGTGTCGAGAACGTCAATGTCTGGTTGAGTGGGAATGATCAAGCGATCACTTCACCAGAGACGCTGCGAAAATAAGTTGTCGCCCGTTAACCCTTCTTTGCTTATGGCGTTTTCGACAAGTTAAGTCGTTTAGCAAGCAATGTAGTTTTTGAGGGGATAAAGGCAGACACTGAAGCGATAGGGCAAGTCGAGCTGCGCTTGCAGAGCAAACGCAGCACTCGACAATCAACGACGAGATGGATGCATTGAAAGCAGGGCGCGACGAAGAATGGCGACGCCCACGCCGAGGATGAATCCAAAGATCAGACCAAATCCGACGATCAGGGCTTTCTTCGGTTTAACAGGTGCTTGAGGTGCTGTCGCATCTTTATCAACCTGAACCAGGTTGAATTGATCGAAGTTTACACTCAGCTGTTTCAAGTGAGTCAACTCTCCGCGAATATCTGCGAAGTCCTTGAGGAACAACTCAGGATGATCCCGCTCTTTGAGCAGTACCGCTTCGCGGTTGGTAGCCAGCAGGTTGAGTTCTTTTTGAATCTCATCAATACGCGGCTCGGTGAAGTCATCGGAATTACGAGTTACCAGAGTGGCGCGTTCTGCTTCCAGTGCCGCCTGTCCAAGGAAGTACAGCGGTATTTTCTGATTGTTGACTTCCGTGCGGATCATGTTGCCCTGATGTGACTGCTCTCCATCTCCCAGCGCCGAGGGCGTGGTGGGTTTTACAATGCCAAGTTTCTTGGCGATGACGATGGCTTCATCAAGCTCTTTGATGCGGTTTTGTCTGCGGCTTTGCAGTTGTTGACGCAGTGCTTTGAGTTCGTCTTGAAGCATTTGTTTTTTTAACTTGTCTTTTTCCAACAAGTTGGCGATTTTTGAGTCTTTTTCCGCCTCATAGGCTGACTTTTTTGACTCTAGCTTCTTTTCCACATTCTCGATGCGGTTGGCAATCAGTGTTTTCAAGTTTGCAGCGACTTTTTCTTTTTCGACTTTAACGACGAATTCGGTAAAGGCTTTCAAGATGCCTACACCATCTACACCCTGAGGGTATCTGAGGCTAAGGCCAATGGCTTCAGTAAGGCTGGAGCTTTTCTTAGGGTCAACTTTTTCAAGCGAAAATGCTTTTTCGTTGAACTTTTCAAATGTTGATTCAATGGATTGCCCAGGTGCCTGCAATGGCGCAAGGAACTGTGGATTGGCCTGGAAGAATTTTAGGCGGACATCATAAGACTGCATTGATGAGCCGATGTTATTCAACGCATCATTTGGCCGAATTTTGTAAAGTCCGGATTCATTGAGTTCATCCAGGTCTGCCAGTGGCACAGGCCGAACAAAAGTTTCAACTTCATATTCCGGTGTTGCCAGTAGGGCATAAGAAATAGCGGCAGTAACAGTCAGTGCAGTAAACAGTAAAACAATCGCCCGTTGGCTCCAGAGGCTACCAATAAGCTCCTTTACTTCAGCAACTTCGTGTCCTGGGGTATTAATTGTATTTACTGGAATGTTCATCACGCGCTCTGAAAGTTTGGACAGACGCTCCAAAGTGTTTCTGGAAAATTATCGTCATCCAGGTTGGAAAAAATTTACATCTGGTAAAATTTTTTGGATTTTCCTGCATTTGTTACCAAACAGCAAGGGTGAGAAAGGGTCGCAGATGTGAGCACAGGAGGTTCGGGCGGCGCTTCGATTCCTTCCTGGACTGGTTCGAAGCATGCGACTCCTGTCCCGCGGTTACCGTTGAAAGCGCTCTGTTTACCCACCCCTCCCTTTATCGGTCGGCCTGCAAGACCGTTCATTCCATCGGCCAGGCTCGGCGCGGTTTCGTGTTCATTCAGGGTCTACTCTCATTCTGGCCGGGCCGCCGATGAGAGTCTGCCGTTTCTCGGGAATAAAAAATTACGGCTATCATATTGAGTTTAAATTATGCATATAATATAAACGGTCTGCGCCGAAGTGTTTTGGCGTCAGGCGACTTTCATCATCCTTCAGGAGCACCGTCATGAATTCAGTTCAGTCCCAAGGTACGGCCCTCGTCACTGGCGCTTCTTCCGGTATCGGGGCGGTTTATGCGGAGCGCTTGGCAGCCCGTGGTTTTGATTTGTTGCTGGTGGCTCGCGACGAGCAGAGACTGGAGGCGGCAGCGAGCAAGCTACGCTCGGAGCATGGGGTCAAGGTTGAAGTGCTGAAGGCGGATCTGACCCAGAAGGCAGACGTGCTGCAACTCGAACAGCGCTTACGCAGCGACTCGAGCATCAGTCTGTTGCTCAATAACGCCGGCGTAGCGGCGGACGGACTCTTGGCCAATGCTGATACCGATCAACTGGAGCGAATGATTCAGTTGAATATCACCGCTGTCACGCGGTTGGCCTCGGCGGCTGCGGCCAGTTTTACCAAGGCCGGGCGCGGCACGATCATCAATATTGCATCGGTGGTGGCGTTGTTTCCCGAGCGTTTCAACGCGACGTACAGCGCAAGCAAGGCCTATGTTTTGAGCCTGACTCAATCATTGAACGCGGAACTGGACGGCACCGGGGTGAAGATCCAGGCAGTGCTGCCCGGGGTGACACGCACCGAGATCTGGGAGCGTTCTGGCATCGATGCGTCTCAGATTCCCGCGGACATGGTGATGGAGGCGGGTGAGATGGTCGATGCTGCATTGTCGGGGCTCGATCAGGGTGAATTGATCACCATTCCTTCGTTGCCTGATGCGGCGGATTGGGATGCGTTCGTGGCGGCGCGTCATGTGATGGCGCCTAACCTTTCCAAAAGCAAGGCCGCTGCCCGTTATCGGTAAGCGCCATCAACCGGCTTGAGGTGTGTGTGGTATGAGTGATCGTCGCGTGGTTGTAACAGGTATGGGCCTGGTGTCACCGCTTGGGAGCGGTGTCGAGGCGGTCTGGGAGCGGCTGCTGGCCGGGCGTTCCGGGCTGCGCAATCTGCCGGATGAGGTGGTTGCCGATCTGCCGGCCAAGGTCGGCGGTTCGGTGCCTGCGCTGGCGGAAGATCCGCAGGCCGGGTTCGATCCGGATCGGGCAACCCCACCCAAGGAACAGAAGAAAATGGACCGCTTCATTCTGTTCGCCATGGAGGCTGCGCGTCAGGCACTTGAGCAGGCGGGCTGGCAAGCGCTGGACGCCAATGCCCAAGAGCGCACGGCTACCATCATCGGTTCCGGAGTGGGGGGGTTCGGCGCGATTGCCGACGCGGTGCGCACCACCGATAGCCGTGGCCCGAGACGTTTGTCTCCATTCACTATCCCTTCATTTCTGGTCAACCTCGCGGCAGGTCATGTGTCGATCCAGCATGGCTTCAAGGGGCCATTGGGTGCACCGGTCACGGCATGCGCTGCCGGAGTTCAGGCGATTGGCGACGCGGCGCGGCTGATTCGTACGGGTGAGGCGGATATTGCCGTGTGCGGCGGCGCGGAAGCAGCGATCGATCGGGTCAGCCTTGCCGGGTTCGCGGCTGCTCGCGCTTTGTCCAGCGCTTACAACGAAACGCCAGAGCGTGCTTCGCGACCTTTCGACAGCGGCCGCGACGGTTTTGTCATGGGTGAAGGGGCCGGGCTGCTGGTCATCGAGTCTCTGGACCATGCGCTGGCGCGCGGCGCTCAACCACTGGCGGAGCTGGTTGGCTACGGCACCAGCGCCGATGCCTATCACCTGACCGCCGGCCCCGAGGATGGCAGCGGTGCGCGGCGAGCGATGTCGTTGGCATTGGCACAAGCAGGTGTTTCGCCGGCTCAGGTCCAGCATCTGAATGCTCATGCAACCTCAACTCCGGTGGGGGATTTGGGGGAGCTGGCGGCGATCAAGGCATTGTTCGGGGCGAAAAATGGCATTGCTGTGACATCCACCAAGTCGGCGACCGGGCATTTACTCGGCGCAGCGGGTGGGCTCGAAGCGATCTTTACGCTGCTGGCGATCCGCGACCAGATCGTGCCGGCGACGCTCAATTTCGAGAACCCGGACCCTGCCTCTGAAGGCGTGGACATCGTTCATGGCAGTGCGCGGCCGATGGCTATCGAGTACGCGTTGTCCAACGGCTTCGGATTTGGCGGGGTCAATGCCAGTGTGCTGTTCAAGCGTTGGCAGGGTTAATCTTGTGAGTGTTTGAGGTGTTCGCGTGTGACGTCGAGAATCCGTTGGGCAAACTCGGCGTCTGCAACGCTGCGCGATAACAGCAAGGCGCCGACCAGCGTCGACATGATGACAATGCTGCGGTCGGCGGTTTGCTCTCCGTCAAGGGTGCGCTGGATCTGATCGAGTCGTGCCTGGAGTACGACATCGCTGGTTGGGCTCGGTTGACCGCGCAGCCCCAGTTCCGAAGAGATGGTCAACAGCGGACAGCCCTCGTGAGGCGAGGTTTGATGCCATTCGGACAGGTAGGTGTCGATGAAGGCTTCGAGTGGGTGTTCCTCTGCGAAGATTTGCGCGCACAACTCGTCGACCTGTACGCCAGCCTCTTGCAATGCTTTTTCCACCAGTTCGTCTTTGGACTTGAAGTGCGAGTAGAAGCCACCGTGGGTCAAGCCCAGTGCTTTCATCAGGGGTTGCAGCCCGGTCGCGCCGATACCGTCGCGTCGAAATCGCGCTGAAGCTTCCTTGATTATGCGTTGGTGGGTCTGGGCTTTATGGTCCTGCGAGTAACGCATCTGATATCTCCGCATCAATGCGGCCCATATTAACCAATGAAAATTGCATGGTGACTGTACTTCTACTTCTAAAGAACATGCAGATGATTCGATATGGGTGCAAAGCGGCATGATTTCAGGCGCTTTTCACGTAAAAACAAACCCCGCCGTTCAGGGCGGGGTTTTCAGTCAGCGGTCCTGCGCTTCCTTGGCGTCCATTTCCGCATTGCGTTCGGCGACGCGCTTACGTTGCTCTTCGGTCAGTTCGACCTTGTTGGCGGTGTCGCGCAGCATCATCAGACCACCAACGATCGAGCCGATGGCAACGACCAGAATCAACCAGGCATACCAGGGCATAGGACTCTCCTTGAAAAAGCAGGCGGTTCGGCAAGGGTCGCCAACCGATCGTGCATACCACTTTGAGTGATGGGGGTTAATCGCAGTTCCATCGCTATCACCCCCATTCTATGCCTGTTGTTCAAGGTTCACTCGAGCGCTTTCAAAGTCCGGTCAGCATCGCATCCGCCGGTGCGTCGGCGCGCAATTTCGCGGTGAGTGTGAAGTACACGAAACCAGCCGCCATGAAGCCCAGGAAGATCAGACCGATCAAGGTGTTGAACCAGGCCATCGCCACCAGGCACACCACCGCCAGCATCAATGCAATGAATGGCACCAGCGGGTAGCAGGGGGCGCGGAAGGTACGCTCCAGGTTTGGCTCTGTTTTACGCAGTTTGAACAGGCTGAGCATGCTCATGATGTACATCACGATGGCGCCGAACACGGCCATGGTGATCATGGCGGCGGTCAGCGTCATGCCGCCGAGGTTGATCAGGCCGTCGCTGTAGATGGCTGCGATACCGATCAAGCCACCGGCGATGATCGCCCGGTGCGGGGTTTGAAAACGCGACAATCTGGCCAGGGACGCCGGCAGGTAACCGGCCCGGGCGAGGGCGAAGAACTGTCGCGAGTAGCCGAGGATGATCCCGTGGAAACTCGCCACCAGACCGAACAGGCCAATCCATACCAGCATGTGCAGCCAGCCGGAGCTTTCGCCTACCACGGTTTTCATCGCCTGCGGCAGAGGGTCGTTGATGTTCGACAGGGTGCGCCAGTCGCCGACGCCACCGGCGAAGAACATCACGCCCATCGCCAGTAGCACCAGGGTCAGAATACCGCTGATGTAGGCCTTGGGGATCGTGCGTTTCGGGTCCTTGGCTTCTTCGGCGGCCATGGCTGCGCCTTCGATGGCGAGGAAAAACCAGATGGCAAAGGGGATCGCCGCGAACATCCCGGCAATCGCCGGGGCGCCGAACACGTCGGAGCCGGCCCAGCCATTGAGCGCGAAGTTGCTGAAGCTGAAGGCCGGAGCGACTACGCCCATGAACACCAGCAATTCAGCGACCGCCAACACGCAGACCACCAGCTCGAAGGTCGCCGCCAGCTTCACGCCGAGGATGTTGAGGCCCATGAACACGATATAGGCACCCACTGCCGCGTGTTTCGGGTCCAGGGCAGGGAACTGGACATTGAGGTAGGCGCCGATGGCCAAGGCAATCGCCGGTGGGGCGAAAACGAATTCGATCAGGGTCGCCAGCCCGGCGATCAAACCGCCTTTTTCGCCAAAGGCGCGACGGCTGTAGGCAAAGGGGCCACCGGCGTGAGGAATGGCGGTGGTCAGCTCGGTGAAACTGAAGATGAAACAGGTGTACATGGTGGCGACCATGAACGAGGTCACCAGGAAGCCCAGTGTCCCGGCCACGCCCCAGCCATAACTCCAGCCGAAATACTCCCCGGATATCACCAGCCCGACCGCGATGCCCCATAGATGCAATGTGCCCAGCGTGGGTTTGAGTTGTGTGTTCATGCGTTTGCTCCCTGAGTGGTTTGGAAAGCTCAGGGGAGGGCTGTGCAGCGGACGTGCCATTTTGCGATGGTACGTCGTAATGGCTGGAAAGCTGTCGTATCGGGGATGATCGCTACTGGATACGCGAATTTTTTGCCTCAGTCAGGGGCGCTGTTGCTACTGATGCCGCTTTCGCGAGCAAGCCCGCATACCCGCTACCCTACGCCGTTGCGACGCGCAGATTTGGTGTTTCAATGCCGGTGCGGGTAGCGGTTGATACTCAGGATTGTTCAGTCAGGCACTCGCGCAGCGCTGCTTGCCAGTCAGGTTGACTGACGCCCCAGTCGCGCTGCAAGCGACTGCAATCGAGTCGCGAGTTGAGCGGCCTGGCGGCGGGAGTGGGGTAGTCGCTGGACGGGATCGCAAGCAGGTCGGCGCAGGGCTTGCCCTGTTGTCGCAGTGCTTCGCCAATTGCCTGGGCGAAGCCAAACCAGGAGGTCTCACCTTGAGCGGTCAGGTGATAAGTACCCCAGTTGGCCACTTCGTTCGCCTGCCAGTGTTCAATCAAGGCAAGGGTGCTGTTGGCGATTGTGCCGGCCCAGGTCGGTGCTCCGATTTGATCGGCGACTACACGTAACTCCGGTTTCTCTTGCAGCAAACGTTGCATCGTCAGCAGAAAGTTACGGCCATGGGTTGAATAGACCCAACTGGTACGCAGGATCAGGTGTCTGCCTTGCACGTCCCTGATGGCCTGCTCACCGGCCAGCTTGCTCTTGCCGTACACCCCGAGCGGGTTGGGCGTGTCGTCCTCGTTGTAAGGCGCAGCTTTCGTCCCGTCGAATACATAGTCCGTGGAGTAATGGATCAACGGGATGTCGAGATCCAGTGCCTCTTCGGCAAGTATGCCGGGAGCTACAGCGTTAATGGCAAAGGCTGATTGCGGCTCGTTTTCTGCCAGATCAACCGCCGTATGGGCCGCGGCGTTGATAATCAGATCAGGCCGGACGTTTTGCACCTGACGGCGAATCTGATCGGGTTGCGCGAGATCGAGCTGGTCGCGACCCAATACGATCAGTTCGCCAACAGCCCCCAGTCGCCGTTGCAACTCATGTGAAACCTGACCATGCCGGCCATTGATGAGTACTTTCATGGGCGAAGTCCGATCTCCTTACCGGGCAAATCGGGCGTGCACAGGTTCATTGCTCTTCCCCTGCCAGTTTGGCCAGGTACTGGCCATATCCGGTCTTGCCGAAGTACCGGGCGCGCTCGAGCAACTGCTCGCGGTCGATCCAGCCATTTTCATAGGCTATCTCTTCGAGACAGGCGACTTTGAGGCCTTGGCGGTGTTCGATGGTTTGCACGTATTGAGAGGCTTCGAGCAAGCTGTCGTGGGTGCCGGTGTCGAGCCAGGCGAAGCCTCGACCAAAACGCTCGACCTGCAGATCGCCACGTTGCAGATAGGCATTGTTGACGTCGGTGATTTCCAGTTCGCCGCGTGGCGAAGGTTTCACCGCCTTGGCGATCTCGATCACATCGTTGTCATAGAAATACAGGCCGGTAACGGCATAACTGGATTTCGGCTTTTTCGGTTTTTCTTCAATGGATAGCGCACGGCCTTCGCTGTCGAAGTCGATGACGCCGAAGCGCTCGGGGTCTTTGACCCAATAACCGAACACGGTGGCGCCGGATGAGCGTTTTGCCGCGTTCTGCAATTGTTCGCCAAAGTGCTGACCGTGGAAGATGTTGTCGCCCAGGATCAGGCACACAGGGTCATCGCCAATGAACTCTTCGCCAATCAGGAAAGCCTGGGCCAGACCGTCCGGAGATGGCTGCTCGGCAAAGCTGAAATTCACTCCGAACTGGCTGCCGTCACCCAGCAGATTGCGATACTGAGGCAGATCCTGCGGGGTGGAAATCAGCAGGATATCCTTGATGCCGGCCAGCATCAGCACCGAGATCGGATAGTAGATCATGGGTTTGTCGTAGACCGGCAACAGCTGTTTCGACACGCCGAGTGTAATCGGGTGCAGGCGCGTGCCCGAGCCACCCGCCAAAACGATACCTTTCATCATGCGAGCAGCTCCTTGGGATTGATGGCGCCAAGGCGTTCACCTTGATAGCTGCCGTCTTGGACGCGGCGGCACCACTCCATGTTGTCCAGGTACCATTGAACGGTTTTGCGCAGGCCGGTCTCGAACGTCTCTTCGGGCACCCAGCCCAGTTCGCGTTCAATCTTGCTGGCGTCGATTGCGTAGCGTAAGTCATGTCCAGGACGATCCTGGACGAATGTGATCAGGTCGGCGTAATGCGCAACGCCCTCAGGCTTTTGCGGTGCCAATTCTTCAAGAAGGGCACAGATGCCACGCACCACGTCGATGTTCTTTTGTTCGTTGTGCCCGCCGATGTTGTAAGTCTCGCCGACGGTGCCTGTGGTCACCACCTTGAGCAGTGCCCGGGCGTGATCTTCGACGAACAGCCAGTCGCGCACTTGCAGGCCATTGCCATACACCGGCAGAGGCTTGCCGGCCAAGGCATTGAGGATGACCAGCGGAATCAGTTTCTCGGGGAAGTGGAACGGCCCGTAATTGTTCGAGCAATTGGTCAGCAGTACTGGCAGGCCATAGGTTCGCTGCCAGGCGCGGACCAGGTGGTCGGACGCTGCCTTGCTGGCGGAGTAGGGGGAACTCGGCGCGTAGGGCGTGGTTTCCGTAAACAGGTCGTCGACACCGTGCAGGTCGCCGTAAACCTCGTCAGTGGAAATGTGATGAAAGCGGAAGACGCTTTTCTCGGGCTCCGGCAGGGTTTGCCAATAGGCGCGGGCGGCTTCGAGCAGGCTGTAGGTGCCGACGATGTTGGTCTGGATGAATTCCGATGGCCCGTCGATGGAACGATCGACGTGGGACTCTGCTGCCAGGTGCATGATCGCGTGAGGCTGGAAACGCGCCAGCACGGCGCTGACGGTCGCCTGGTCAACAATATCGGCTTGAACGAACTCGTAGCGAGTGTCGTTGGCAATGCTGGTCAGCGATTCGAGATTGCCGGCATACGTCAGTTTGTCCAGGTTGAGCACTTCATGCCCGGTGTGTTGGATCAGCTCGCGAACAAGGGCCGAGCCTATGAAACCGGCTCCGCCGGTAATAAGGATACGCACGTTGGGCCAGCCTTTTTTCAGTAATGCGAATGGCGGTAGCTTGCAGGCGCGAGCGGGGAGGTGCAAGAGTTCTTGACCCCATTGGGTTGCGTCGCGCCAATCAGGCTGGATTATCCATGACTTGCCGCCTTCACTCACTATTCTCGCGCACAATTTAGATATCTACGTACGTCACTCCGGGTTTTTCCACACCCAAGCGCCTCACTGCTGCCTGTAACCCCAGCGTAAGCCCACTCTTTACGCTTTCTTTATGCCCCGCGCACACCCTCGGTCTCGTTCCTTTACAGCCTCCTTTCCGACAATGACTCCACACGCGGCAATACGCCGTAACACGGAGAACTTCCATGAGCGTTCTGGACGGGGTGTCGCTGCTGCTGGCAGTGGGGCTGTTCATTTATCTGTTGGTTGCGCTGCTGCGCGCGGACCGGAACTAGGAGCGGCTATGCACAGTTATGACTATTGGCTGATCCTCGGGTTTTTCGCCCTGGTATTGGTCCCTGCGCCGTTTCTCGGGCGCTTCTACTACAAGGTGATGGAAGGACAGCGCACCTGGCTGACGCCGATTCTCGGCCCGGTCGAACGCGGTTGTTATCGTCTGGCCGGCGTCGATCCGCAGGCCGAACAGAGCTGGCAGAGGTACACACTGGCCTTGCTCGCCTTCAACCTCGCGGGTTTCCTGCTGCTGTTCGTCATCCTCCTGTTCCAGGACCACTTGCCGCTGAACCCGCAAAACCTGCCAGGTATGGAGTGGACGCAGGCGTTCAATACCGCTGTCAGCTTCATGACCAACACCAACTGGCAGTCCTACAGCGGCGAAGCATCGTTGAGCTACCTGAGCCAGATGGTCGGCCTCACCGTGCAGAACTTCGTCAGCGCCGCCACCGGCCTGGCGGTACTGGTTGCGCTGTGCCGAGGCATTGGCCGCAAGTCGACCAACAGCCTCGGTAACTTCTGGGTCGACATGACCCGCGCCACCCTCTACGGCCTGCTGCCGCTGTGCCTGTTGCTGGCGCTCTATCTGGTCTGGCAGGGCGTGCCGCAAACCTTCGCGCAATACGTGAATGCGGTGACCCTGCAGGGCGTTGACCAAGTGATTCCGCTCGGTCCGGCTGCCAGCCAGATTGCGATCAAGCAACTGGGCACCAACGGTGGCGGTTTCTTCGGCGTGAACTCGGCGCATCCGTTTGAGAACCCGACGGCATGGAGCAACCTGTTCGAAGTGACCTCGATCATTCTGATCCCCGTTGCGCTGGTCTTCACCTTTGGCCACTACGTGAAAGACCTGCGCCAGAGTCGCGCGATCATCGCCTGCATGCTGGCGCTGTTCCTGATCGGCGGCGCAACCTCTCTGTGGGCTGAATATCAATCGAACCCGGCACTGAACAACGTTGCCGTCGAGCAGACTGCGCCGCTGGAAGGCAAGGAAGCGCGCTTTGGCACCACTGCCACGGTGCTGTGGTCGGTGACCACCACGGCCGCGTCCAACGGTTCGGTGAACGGCATGCACGACAGCCTCAACCCGCTGAGCGGCATGGTGGCGCTGGTCAACATGATGGTCGGCGAAGTGATCTTCGGCGGCGTCGGTGCCGGGCTCTACGGCATGTTGCTCAACGTGCTGATCGCAGTATTCCTGGCTGGCCTGATGATCGGCCGCACCCCGGAATACCTCGGCAAGAAACTGCAGGCCAAAGAAGTGCAATTGCTGGTAGTGACCCTCATGGTCATGCCGATTGGCGTACTGGTACTCGGCGCGATCGCCGCCAGCCTGCCTGGTCCGGTGGCCGCCGTGAGCAACCCTGGCGCCCATGGTTTCAGTCAGTTGCTCTACGCCTACACCTCAGCCAGTGCCAACAACGGTTCGGCCTTCGGTGGCTTCGGTGCCAACACTCCGTTTCACAACCTGATGTTGGGCCTGGGCATGTTGATCGGTCGCTTCGGCTACATCCTCCCGGTTCTGGCCCTGGCCGGCAGCCTGGCGATGAAGAAAACCGCGCCGATCGGGCAGAACAGCTTCCCGACCCACGGCCCGCTGTTCGTGACCCTGCTGACCGTGACCATCTTGTTGGTGGGTGGCCTGACCTTCCTGCCGACCTTGGCACTGGGTCCTATTGCTGAACACCTGAGTATGGGCTTCTAAGGAGCTGATGATGAATATGCCCGCAACCAAACCGGTCGCCGTCAAGGCACCGGAGCAACCGAAAACCGCGATCTCGGCCCTGTGGCGCCCGGCGCTGGTGCAAGCCTTCGTCAAGCTCGACCCACGGCAATTGCAGCGTGCGCCGGTGATGCTGGTGGTCGAACTGACCGCGATCCTGACCACCGTACTGTGCTTCATTCCCGACGCGGCGGTGCCGACCTTCGTCGCCGCGCAAATCGCTGTGTGGCTGTGGTTCACCGTGCTGTTCGCCAACTTCGCTGAAGCCTTGGCTGAAGGTCGCGGCAAGGCCCGCGCCGACAGCCTCAAGGCCGGCAGCGAAGGTTTGAGCGCACGGCGCAAAACCAGCAACGGCAGCTTCCAGGTGGTGCCCGCCGCCAGCTTGCGCAAAGGCGATGTGGTGCGCGTTGAAGCGGGGGAGATGATCCCCGGTGACGGCGAAGTGATCGAAGGCATCGCGGCGGTCAACGAAGCAGCGATTACCGGTGAATCGGCGCCGGTGATTCGCGAGTCCGGCGGCGACCGCTCGGCCGTTACCGGCAACACTCGGCTGGTGTCCGACTGGCTGCTGGTGAAGATTACCGCCAACCCTGGCGAGTCGACCCTGGACCGAATGATCGCCCTGGTCGAAGGCGCCAAACGCCAGAAAACCCCGAACGAAGTGGCGCTCGACATCCTGCTGATCGGCCTGACCCTGATCTTCTTGCTGGTGGTCGTCACCCTGCAACCGTTCGCCCACTTCGCCAACGGCAGCCTGCCGCTGGTGTTCCTGGTGGCGCTGTTGGTCACGTTGATTCCGACCACCATCGGCGGCCTGTTGTCGGCCATCGGTATCGCCGGCATGGATCGCCTGGTGCGCCTGAACGTGATCGCCAAGTCCGGTCGTGCGGTGGAGGCGGCGGGGGACGTGCATGTCTTGCTGCTGGACAAGACCGGCACCATCACCTTCGGTAACCGTCGCTGCACCGCGGTCTATGCCGCACCGGGCGTCACTGCCAAGGAACTGGCTGAAGGTGCGTTGTTTGCCTCGCTGGCCGACGACACAGCGGAAGGCAAGTCGATCGTCGAGTACCTGCGCGGCACCCATCCGCAACCGGAGCCGTCCGCTGAAGTGCTGACAGCCGTGCCATTCAGTGCCGAAACCCGCTTGTCCGGTGTCGACTATCAGGGCCGTGTGTACCGCAAAGGCGCGGTGGATTCGTTACTGGCCTTCGTCGGCCTGAAACGCGCTGACCTGGCGCCGGCCTTGTCCCGTGAAATCGACAAGATCGCCCAAAGCGGCGGCACCCCGCTGCTGGTGTGTGCCGACGGCAAGCTGCTCGGCGCGATTCACCTCAAGGACGTGGTCAAGCCCGGCATCCGCGAGCGCTTCGCCGAGCTGCGCAAGCTGGGGATCCGCACCGTCATGGTCACCGGCGACAACCCGTTGACCGCTGCCGCCATCGCCGCCGAGGCGGGTGTGGATGACGTGCTGGCCGAAGCCACGCCGGAGAAAAAACTGGCGCGCATTCGTCACGAGCAAAACGATGGTCGCCTGGTCGCGATGTGCGGCGACGGCGCCAATGACGCCCCGGCATTGGCCCAGGCGGACGTCGGCATGGCGATGAACGACGGTACGCAAGCGGCACGTGAGGCGGCGAACATGGTCGACCTCGATAGTGACCCGACCAAGTTGCTGGACGTGGTGCAGATCGGCAAGGAATTGCTGGTCACCCGTGGTGCGCTGACGACCTTTTCCATCGCCAACGACGTGGCCAAGTACTTCGCGATCCTGCCGGCGTTGTTCGCCGCGATCTACCCGCAACTGGGCGTGCTCAACGTGATGCACCTGAGCAGTCCGCAGAGTGCGATTCTCTCGGCGATCGTGTTCAACGCCTTGATCATTGTGGTGTTGATCCCCTTGGCATTGCGCGGTGTGCGCGTGCAGGCGGCGAGTGCGGCGGCGTTGCTGCGGCGCAACCTGCTGATCTACGGCCTGGGCGGGATCCTGGTGCCGTTCGTGGGCATCAAGGCCATCGACATGCTGTTGACGGCGTTGCATCTGGTTTGACCTGACACCCCCACTGTAGGAGCGAGCTTGCTCGCGAAGGTGGTTAACGATAACGCGCCCTTTCTGACAAAGCGCGGTGCCTTCAGATCCATCGCGAGCAAGCTCGCTCCTACAGTTGTTTTTGTGAATTCGAGGATTTTGAAATGTCCACATTGATACGCCCGGCCCTGAGCCTGCTGGTCCTGATGACGCTGATCACCGGCGTTGCTTATCCACTGGTGGTCACCGGCGTGGCGCAGGTCGCGTTCCCGGATCAGGCCAACGGCAGCCTGGTGCGCGATGCCGAGGGCAAGGTCCGCGGCTCATCGCTGATCGCCCAGGATTTCGTCGGCGATGCCTGGTTCCATCCGCGTCCTTCGGCCGGTGCCTTTGCCACCGTGTCGAGCAGTGCCAGCAACCTGTCGCCGAGCAACCCGGCGCTGGCCACGCGGGTGATCGACGATGCCAATAAATTGCGGGTGCCAGGGCAGGGGCCGGTTCCTTTGGCGTTGGTCACTACGTCCGGCAGCGGTCTCGATCCGCACTTGCCACCGGCGGCGATTGCCTATCAACTGGCGCGTGTTGCGGCGGCGCGCAACCTGCCGGTAGCGACACTGCAACAACTGCTGGACGCGCATATCGAGCAGCCATTGGTAGGTCCGCCGGTGGTGAATGTGCTGGAGTTGAATCTGGCGCTGGAAAAACTTTAGGTCCATGGCGCTGCCATTCGCGAGCAAGCCCGCTCCCACACTGGATAAATGTCGTACACATAGTGTGTGGCCACTGAAGATCTTATGTAGGAGCGGGCTTGCTCGCGAAAGCGATAGAACGGCCACCCATCACCTTCAAGAAAAAAGAGATCCCCAGACATGAGCAACTCCGGCCGCGCCGACGCGCTGTTAGCAGACCTGCCCCGCGATGGTCGTGGACGGCTCAAAGTGTTTCTCGGTGCCGCGCCGGGGGTCGGCAAGACCTACGCCATGTTGCAAGCGGCCCACACCCAGTTGCGCCAGGGGGTGAAAGTCATTGCCGGTGTCGTTGAAACCCATGGCCGGGCCGAAACCGAAGCCCTGCTCGGCGGCTTGCCGCAGCAGCCGTTGGTGCGCTCGGAATACCGTGGCGTGTTGCTCGAAGAAATGGACCTCGACGGTCTGATCAAAGCCAAACCGAAATTGGTGTTGGTCGACGAGCTGGCGCACACCAACGCCCCCGGCAGCCGTCACGAAAAACGCTGGCAGGATATTCAGGAGTTGCTCGCCGCCGGCATTGACGTGTACACCACGGTCAACGTCCAGCATCTGGAAAGCCTCAACGACCAGGTGCGCGGCATCACTGGCGTGCAGGTTCGCGAAACCCTGCCGGACTGGGTGTTGCAGGAAGCCTACGAACTGCTGCTGATCGACTTGCCGCCACGGGAGTTGCTCGAGCGTTTGCGCGACGGCAAGGTCTATGTGCCTGAGCAGGCGCGGGCGGCCATCGATGCGTTCTTCTCCCAGACCAACCTCACGGCCCTGCGCGAACTGGCAATGCAAACCGCGGCGGCTCAGGTCGATAACGATCTGGCCCAAGGGTATCGCCAGTTGGGGCAAGCGGCGCCAGCGGTGCGTGGGCGATTGCTGGTGGGAGTGGACGGCGATGCCCAGGCTGAACGTCTGGTACGGCATGCCAGTCGAGTGGCCCAGCGGCGGCACCTGCCCTGGAGTCTGGTGCATGTGGACAACGGTCGCGTGCGTGACGAACAGTCGCGCCTGCGCCTGCAAAGCGCCCAGCAACTGGCCGAGCGCCTGGGCGGCGAAGTGGTGTTGCTGCGCGCCGGTGAAGTGGCGAAAACCCTGATCCAACATGCCGCCGAGCGTCGTGCCAGCCTGGTGCTGGTCGGTCAGTCCCGACCGAGATTGCGCCGGCGCCTGTTCGGTGGCGGGCTGGCGGCACGGCTGCTGCGCAATGCGCGTGGACTGGAAATCAACGTCCTCGATAGTGATCACCAACAGCATCAACCCCATCAACGATCGATGCAGTCGCTGGTCTGGTTCGACTACGCATTGGCCGTGATCGCGACGGTTCTGGCCAGTGCCCTGGCCTGGGCCGTGGCGAGTGTATTGCCGTTGCCGAACATCTCGCTGGTGTTCCTCGCCGCCGTGCTGCTGGTGGCGGTGCGCAGCAGTCTCGGGCCGGCGTTGGCCTGTGCGGCGCTGTCGTTTCTGACCTATGACTTTCTGTTCATTCCACCGAATTTCTCTTTCAGTATCCAGCGCGAAGAAGACGTGCTGACTTTACTGTTCTTTCTGTTGATGGCAGCCCTCACCGGCAATCTCGCGGCGCGTCAGCGGCGACAATTGCAGGCCCTGCGCGACACCCAGGAAGAGACCACCGAATTGCTCGACCTGTCACGCAAACTCACCGCCGCCACTGACCGCCAGGCCGTGGTCAGCGCGGCTGCCCAACACCTCAACGGTTGGAGCGACGTGCAACTGTGCCTGCTCAATCGCGACGGGCAAAACGGCTGGAAAGTTGAAACCGGTGGCCCGCTGGAGTTCACCGAAGCCGAACGCGCCGCGGCCGATTGGGCCTGGCAGCACGATCAACCCGCGGGTGCGGGCACCGGCACCTTGCCGTTCGGCCGCTGGTGGTGGTGGCCATTATCGGTGGAGGACGGTCCGCTGGCGTTGCTTGGCGTTTGCGCCAAGGAAGGCCAGACCCTGAGCGGCCAGCGCCGTCGCTTGTTGACCGCGCTGAGCCAGCCGCTGGCCCAGGCGCTGGCCCGGGCGCAACTGGCCGATGATCTGGAAGCGGCGCGGCTGCATGGCGAAACCGAGCAGTTGCGCAGTGCCTTGCTGGCTTCGGTTTCCCACGATTTGCGTACGCCGCTGACGTCCATGCGCGGCAGTATCGACAGCCTGCTGGCCCTGGGTGAAGCGATCCCGCTGGAGGATCGCCGCGAACTGCTTGAAGGCACTCGCGATGAAGCCGAGCGCCTCGACCGCTATATTCAAAACCTGCTCGACATGACCCGCCTCGGCCACGGTGCCCTGAAGCTGGCGCGGGACTGGGTGTCGCCGGCCGATATCGTCGGCAGTGCGCTCAATCGCCTGCGCGCGGTACTTGCGTCGCTGCAGGTCAGCACCGAAGTACCGGCGGATTTGCCGCTGCTGTACGTCCACGCCGCACTGATCGAACAGGCACTGATCAACGTGATGGAAAACGCCGCGCGGTTTTCGCCACCCCGCGGGCGTTTGCAAGTGCGCGCCGGGGCCGATGACGGTGAGCTGTTTTTCTCTGTCAGCGATGAGGGGCCGGGGATTCCGGAGGCGGAACGGGAGAAGATCTTCGACATGTTCTACACCGCGGCGCGGGGTGATCGTGGCGGGCAGGGGACCGGATTGGGGCTGGCGATCTGTCAGGGCATGGTCGGTGCCCATGGCGGACGTATCAGCGTCGCCGACGGCATCGAGGGGCGTGGCACCTGCATCACATTGCACCTGCCGCTACAGGCTCAGCCGGGATACGAAAGTGAAGCCTGATCGTGCTTGCGCTACTCTCTTGCCACTTCTTTGTGTTGATGTGAATTCATGAGCCAGACCACGACCATTTTGGTCATCGACGACGAACCGCAGATCCGTAAATTCCTGCGCATCAGCCTCGCTTCCCAGGGCTACAAGGTGCTGGAGGCCGGCACGGGCAGTGAGGGATTGGCACAAGCTGCGTTGAGCAAACCGGACTTGCTGGTGCTCGACCTTGGCCTGCCGGACATGGACGGCCAACAGGTACTGCGTGATTTTCGCGAGTGGTCGACGGTGCCGGTATTGGTGCTCTCGGTGCGGGCCAGTGAAGGGCAGAAGGTCGAAGCCCTGGATGGCGGTGCCAATGACTACGTGACCAAGCCGTTCGGCATTCAGGAGTTCCTGGCACGGATTCGTGCGTTGCTGCGCCAGGCGTCCGTGGGGGAAGCCCAGCCAGCGGCACTGAGTTTCGGTCCGTTGACCGTCGACCTGGCGTATCGCCGGGTGTTGCTCGACGGTGCGGAAGTTGCGCTGACCCGCAAGGAGTACGCCGTGCTGGCGCAACTGGCACGGCATCCCGGGCGGGTGATCACCCAGCAGCAATTACTCAAGGACATCTGGGGGCCGACGCACACCGAAGACACTCACTACCTGCGCATCGTCGTCGGGCACCTGCGCCAGAAGCTGGCGGATGACCCAACCCAACCCAGGTTCATCGTCACCGAGGCGGGGGTGGGGTATCGGTTGTTGAGTGAGTAGTTTTGAAAATTTGTGGTGACTGATCTGGCGCTTTCGCGGGCAAGCCCGTACACAATGACCGCGTCGGTCACCAATCATGTATACGACGCGAACCCTGTGGGAGCGAGCCTGCTCGCGAAGAGGCCCTGATAGTCACCCGAGAACTTTCAGACAGTCAGTTCTGCTCACTCTCATAGCGATCCAGCGTATCCCGCGCAATCTCCCTTCCTAGCGCGATCAGCTCCGGCGCCTTGTAGAACTCGAAAAACCGGCACACGCGTTTGGGCACGTTGATGAGGATGTCGGGCGGATACCCGGCAATCTTGTACTGCGCCAGCGACGTCTGCATCACCTCGAAACTCTGGTTGATCAAATCCAGCAGGGACGCCGGCCCGACGTTGTCGATGATGAACGAACCAGTGGCGGAGCGGGGCGCGCCACTGGCTTCGGGAGCGGCCGCGGGTTGCTGCGCTTCGGGCTCGGCGGATTCGATCCACGGATTGAACGCCGCGCCTTCGGCCCTCAGGGCTTCCTGCTCCAGGATCAACAATTGCTCGGCCTGTTTGCGGCGGAACGGCATCTTTGAGCCAAGGGAGTTGATCAGGCTGTCGAAGCGGGTCTTGAAGGCGGCGGGACGCTGGATGACCGGCAGTTGATAGTGGCGCTGGTTGGTGGAGTTGAGGTTGACCGCGATGATCAAATCGCAATGGCTCGACACCACCGGCACGATCGGCAGCGGGTTGAGTATGCCGCCATCGACCAGCATGCGGTTGCCTTGCATCACTGGGGTAAACAGGCTGGGAATCGCTGCCGAGGCGCGCATGGCCTGGTGCAGGCAGCCTTCCTGGAACCAGATTTCCTGCTGGTTGGTCAGGTCGGCGGCGACGGCGGTATAGGGGATACGCAAGTCTTCGATGTTGATCTCGCCGACGATCTTGCGGATCTGCCCGAACACCTTCTCGCCACGAATCGCCCCCAGACGAAAACTGACGTCCACCAGACGCAACACGTCGAGATAGTCCAGGCTCTCGATCCAGTCGCGGTAATCATTGAGTTTGCCGGCGGCGTAGATCCCGCCCACCACCGCGCCCATGGAGCACCCGGCGATACAGGCAATGTCATAGCCGCGCCGTTCGATCTCCTCGATGACCCCAATATGTGCATAACCCCGGGCTCCACCCGAGCCCAATACCAGTGCGACACGCTTTTTCATGGATCGCCCTCGTTTGAATGGTTCAACAATGCACCTATCGAGGGCCATGCTTCAATCGCCATGGTCGTTCGATGAGGCAAGAGCGTCGTATTTTCGATACTCCATGGCGGCACACGGTTATTCTCGTCAGCGCTATAGTTTGCACAGCGGACCAACGGCACTTTTCAGGTGCCACACCGTCTTACTTGCATGACTGTTGACCTATCTTTGAGGAGTGAGTGATGAAAGCCTGGATCTGCGTGCCATTGATTGCCCTGGCGCTCGCCGGCTGTGCCGGCAAAACCGCTTATCGCGACAGTTGCGGTAGTAACCTGGATGCGGCATGGCATGAACTGGACCTGGCCAAAGCCGAGGGTTTCGCCGGGACCGTCAGCTACTCCAAGGCACTGTCGCTGTTGACCGCGGCCAAGACTCAGCAGCAATTCGAGGGGTTCGAGGGCTGCACCAACAAGGCCGAGAAGGCCCGTTTCTATATTCGTGAGTCGCGTGCGGGGCGTTGAAAACACTGCTACTCCTGTAGGAGCCGACTTGCCGGCGATAGGCTCTCGAATGTTACCGTGACCTGATATCGCAATCGCTGGCAAGCCAGCGCCTACGGGTGATGCATGGCACTGTTTTACGGAGTAAACCCCCATGATCGATCGGCTGGTGGCTCGTGTTCTGGGCCTGGAAATTCGTCTGCTGGCCTGTCAGGCCCGCTTGAAAGAGCATACTGACCCCGAAGCGTTACACGATCTGCGCACAACCATGCGGCGGTTACGTAGCCTGTTGCGACCTTTGCGCGGATTGCCCGGCGTCGAGCAACTGGAAGCGGCTGCCTCGCGGGTGGGCGATCTGACCACACCGTTACGTGATCGCGAAGTGCTGGCGGCGTACCTGCTCCAGCACCACCAACCCCAGGCCGCTCAACGGCGCATGGCGCAGATGGCCGAGGCCTACCCGGCGGTGGCGGCCAGCCCTGAACTTGCGCAGTTGCTGATTGTTCTCGATGCTTTTCCGCGCTTTCTGCGCGCAGCCCAGCGCCAGCGCTTGCTCAAGGATTTGCGCAAGCGCATCGAAAAGCGTCTGGGCAAACAATGGAAAACACTCGACGCGGCACTGCACGACCCGGCCCACGACCGTCATCAGCTACGTCTGCTGATCAAGCGCGTACGCTATGGCATCGATGCTTACCCCGAACTGGATCGATTGCCGAAAGCGGCCATGCCCCGGTTGAAGTCGGCCCAGGGCGCGCTTGGCGATTGGCACGATTGTGTGCAATGGCTGGCCATGGCTGAACAGGAAGCGGATTTGCAGCCCTGTGTTGCCGTGTGGGAAGCCACCATGGCCGAGGCTGAACAACGAGCGGACCGGGTGCTGGAAAAACTCAGCAAGGCCTGTTTTAAATCCTGAAAACACCGCAGCTCCTGTAGGAGCTGGCTTGCCAGCGATGATCGTTAACGATAACGCGTGTAACCCGGATAAACGCGGCGCACTTGAGTCCATCGCCGGCAAGCCGGCTCCTACAGTTCCCCGGGAGGTCCGGTCTGCTCCTGCAGAGTCTTGGGTTCGGCTCATCTGTCAGTCAATTTGGCTGGAATGGGTGCTGTATGGCCCCCTCCGGCTGGGTAAGATCCCTTCATCTTTTTTCGATCCCAGAGGTCTTCATGCGCTTTTCTGAACTGCTCGACGCTGTCCGTAGCCAGCCGATGGAGCTTTCTATCCCGGCCTCATGGGCCCAGGGGCGCGCCAGTTTCGGTGGCCTGGTGGCCGCGTTGCAGTACGAAGCCATGCGTGCCCGGGTGCCGGCGGATCGTCCGGTGCGCTCGCTGGCAATCACCTTTGTCGGCCCGGTCGAACCCCTGGTTCCGGTCAGTTTTGAGGTCGATGTATTGCGTGAAGGCAAGGCGGTCAGCCAGGTGCTGGGCCGGGTGATGCAGAAGGGGCAGGTGGTGACCCTGATCCAGGGCAGTTTTGGTGCCTCGCGCCCTTCGGAAGTAGCAGTGTCCGCTGAACCGGCGCCTGAAATGAAGCACTGGGACGAGTGCCAGGAATTGCCTTTTGTCGAAGGCATTATCCCGGAGTTCATGCGGCATCTGGCGATGCGCTGGAGTGTCGGCGGCTTGCCGTTCAGTGGTAGCACATCCCGGCAAATGGGCGGCTGGGTACGCTTGCGTGGCGATGTGAAAGAAGAGGCCATCAGCGAGGCGCATATCCTCGCGCTGGTGGACGCCTGGCCCCCGGCCCTGATGCCGTTTCTGAAAAAGCCGGCGATGGGCAGCACGCTGACCTGGACCATCGAATTCGTGCAGCCGCTGCTGGAATTGAACACCCTGAACTGGTGCAAATACCTCGTTGAGACCGAGCACGCCGCCGACGGTTACGGGCATGCCGCCGCAAAAATGTGGAGCGCGGATGGCCGCTTGATCGCCATGAGCCGGCAGACGGTGACGGTGTTTGCCTGATCAGTGACGGCGGTGACGCTCACGCCAGGCGCGCCACCAGCCACCACTGAGAAAGAACCGTGGAAACGTCAGGAACTGTTCGACCAACAAGCGCGATATCGCATCCTTGCGGTCACTGAAAGGTTCGGAGGCTTGCGTCTCCAGGCTGTGGCCGTGGCGTTGCAAGGCCAGCGCCGCAATCACGCCGATCACGCCGATGGCGATGTTCGAAAGGGTCAGGCTGAACACCCCGGACACAATCAACAGAGCCGCGACGATGAACAGTGGTACCGCGATCAGGTGCAACACCAGATTGGTCGGGTGCTGATGATTGCCCGGGTACGCTCGCCATTGCCAGGCGGGAAGGTTGGGGTGACGTTTGCCCATGATGCTGATCCTCGATCCATGTTGAACACATGTAGGAAGAATAGGCCTGGACATTGCTGGCGGCGAATCAAGGCTGGCTATCGACGCGATAGGTGTCATGGTCAACATTGATGTCGCCAGTTCTGGCCTCATCGCGGGCAAGCCCGCTCCCACATTTTGACCGCATTCTTATGAACGTACGCGCTCATCTGTAGGAGTGGGCTTGCCCGCGATGAGGCGCTCAAAGCTTCAGCTGTCGGATGGCCTTGCTCAACTCCCCGGCCAGCGCCGCCAGCTCATTGCTGGTGGTCGCCGAGGTCACTGTCTGCCGCACCGTGTTCTCGGTCACGTCACGGATACTCACCACCGCGCGGTTCATCTCTTCCGCCACCTGACTCTGCTGCTCGGCCGCCACCGCGATCTGCGTGTTGCTTTCACGCATCTGCGCCACCGCGCCGGTGATCTCGGCCAATGCGGCCCCGGCCTCCTGCGCCTGTTGCACGCAGTCGTCGGCCTTGAACGAGCTCTCCTGCATGAAGTCCACGGCGTCCCGTGTTCCGGCCTGCAATGCCGAGACCATGAGGGTGATTTCGTCCGTGGAGGCCTGCACGCGTTTGGCGAGGTTGCGCACTTCATCGGCAACTACCGCAAAGCCGCGACCCATCTCGCCGGCCCGGGCCGCTTCGATGGCGGCGTTCAGTGCGAGCAGGTTGGTCTGCTCGGCGATGCTGTGAATCACGTTGACCACGCCGTTGATCTTTTGGCTGTCCTCGGCCAGACGCTGAATCATCTCGGCGGTCTGCTGAACGCCGGTGGACAGTCCGGCAATCGACCGTTGCACCCGCGTCACTACCTCCTGCCCGCTGCCGGCCAGCGTATCGGCCGATTGCGAAAGGTCACGGGTGGCGCCGGCGTGTTGGGCGATGTGATAGACCGTGGCGGTCATTTCATTGATCGCCGTGGCTGCCTGATCGGTTTCGCTCTGTTGACCGAGCATGCCGTGGCGCACTTCATTCATGCTGGCCGCCAGTCGCGCGGCGCCGTCATCCAGTTGCCGGGCGGTGCTGGCGACGGTGTTGACCACCCTTTGATAACCGGCCTGCATGGCGTTGAAGGCATTGGCCATCTGCCCGACTTCGTCGCTGCAAGCCAACGGCACTCGAGCCGACAGGTCGCCGGTTTTCTCCACGTGCAGCATGACGTCTTTCAAGGTGTTGAGTTGGCTGAGCAGAAAACGGATCAACAACTGCGAGGCGCCGAGCATGGCCAGCATCAGGATGAGTACGGCCACCGCGTAGTTGGCAAAACGTTCGTTGAACACCTGGCTCAGGCTTGGACCGTGGGCGATGACTGCAACCTGCTGACCATCCGTGCGCGTAAACACTTCAGCGCCCATCAGCGGGTTGTCACCGAACAGCGGCATCGCGTTGATCTCGACCCAGCCGTTTGCATCGACGAGTTCGAGCATGGGCTGTCCATTCAGCGACGGCGCCTGTCCGCGATCGAATGTCAGAAGGTTGTCGGCCTTGGGTAGAGGCTGCCCGGCAGGCCAGTCGACCAGCAATCGCGCTTGTGCCTGAGTCGAGGCTTGGGACGCATGAACGCGGGCCTGTTGTTCGAGGTGTACGGCGTACAGCACCAACAGCAGGGTAGTGACGAAGGCGACGGCATTGACCGCCCAGAATTTGTATTTCAGCGAGATATTGCTAAGCCAGGCACCCATGGAGGTCTTCTCTGATAGCGGAAACAGTTTTGGCAAGGTGCCAGTATTGTGCCGCTACTCAGAAATTCGAACTTTGATACAAGTCAATGTGTGCGAGCCTGCTCGCGAAAGCGGTCTGTCATTCAACTTGATGCTGGCAGACACAACGCCTTCGCGAGCAGGCTCGCTCCCACAAGGGATTTGTGGCTAATGGTGGATTGATGGCAACCCGTAGAACGCCCGTGCGCAGTCTGTCGTGTGTGCCGCCAGGTCCTCCTGGCTTTCCCCGCGATGCAGGGCGACTTCGCGCAATACTTCGGTCAGGTACGCCGGCTCGTTTCGCCCGTTTTTCGGCTTGGGGCGCAGGCTGCGCGGCAGCAGGTACGGCGCATCGCTTTCGAGCATCAGGCGTCCGCGCTTGATCTCCTTGACCAGCGGATGCAGATGCGTGCCCCGCCGCTCGTCGCAGATCCAGCCGGTAATGCCGATATGCAAGTCCAGGTCGAGGTAGCTGAACAGTGCTTTCTGTTCCCCAGTGAAGCAGTGCACAACGGCGGCCGGCAGGCGGTCGCGGAAGTCGCGCAGGATTTCCAGCAATCGCTGGTTGGCGTCGCGCTCGTGCAGAAATACCGGCAACTGCAATTCAACGGCCAGGGCCAAATGTTCTTCGAGGACCTTTTCCTGCTGCGGGCGCGGCGAGAAGTCACGGTTGAAATCCAGCCCGCATTCGCCCACGGCCACCACATTCGGCTCCTTGAGCAAGCTGCGCAAACGTCGGGCGCTGTCAGCGTTCCAGTCACTGGCGCAGTGAGGGTGAATACCGGCGGTAGCGAACAGGCGCTGAGTGCTTTCGTCCAGCTGCTGGCACAGCTCAAGGGCCTGTTCACTGCCCTCGACACTGGTACCGGTCAGCACCAGTTGGCATACGCCGGCCGCGTAGGCGCGGTCGAGTACGGCCTGGTGTTTGTCGGCAAAACTGGCGTTGGTCAGGTTGACGCCGATATCGATGAGTTGCATGGTGCTACCTCGGCCCAAAGGCCGGAAAGCATATCAGAGCCGTGGATTTATAAGAAAAGCCAAGAACTACAACGGGTTAACGCTGTCTCTTGAGCCGCGGGGCGGGCCGGGTTGGTAGTTTTGCCATCATTGTGCCAGTCTTTCGCACCTTGCCAGCGCTTTGGGCGCTCTGTTTTTGTCGCCGCGCTTGATGCTATTCGTCATTGAAGCGGGCCTCATATTCTTTCCGGAGAGTGGATGATTCGTCCCTCGGTTTTGCTACTGCTGTGTTGTTCGCTGCTGCTGCCGATGTCGGCGGTCGCGCGTCTGCCCGGGCCGCTGCAAGCCGTACCGGCCAGCAAGGTGCGCGACCTTGCCGAAATTCGCAGCAGCCGTGTGCTGCGGGTGTTGGTCAACCAGAGCCGCAACAGTTCCGGCGAAGTCCAGGGGCAGGCGATCGGGGTTGAATACCATCGCCTGAGAGCATTCGAGCAATACCTTAACGGCCATGCCCGTGACGGTCAGGAAATCACCCTCAAGATCATTCCCAAGGCCAAGGATCAACTGCTCGGTGCATTGCAGCGCGGGGAGGGTGATCTGGTGGCGCCAGGCGAGTTGCTCGATCTGCAACCGGGCTTCGCCGTCAGCACCAGTGAGCCGATTGCCAGCAACATCCCGTTGGTCCTGGTGGGCATCAAGGGCGAACGCCGCTACACCAGGCTTGAACAGCTTTCCGGCAAGACCCTGGCGTTACCCGCCGGCAGCGCCGCCGGGGATGCCGTCAGCCAGATCAATCAAAAGCTTGCCCTGCACAAACTGCCACCGGTCACAATCGAATGGGTCGATCCGAGTCTTGCCGTCGAGGATGTACTGGAGATGGTGCAGGGCGGGATCTTCCACCTGACCATCGTCGAGCAGCCGATCGCCGAACGCTGGGGCAAGATCCTGCCCAAGCTGCGTTTCGACAAGCAGGTACTCATCAGTGATCCGGGAGAGGAGTTCTGGTTCGTGCGCCGTGATGCCTCGATGCTGCGGGCTAGCATTGATCGCTTCCTCACCGGTTACAAAAAGCCGTCGGATCAGGACGCCGCATTCCTGCGGATTTATCGGCGTCTCTATCAAGTGCACTATCCACTGGCCAAGGCGGACCGCCAGCGTCTGGAAAAACTTCGCCCGGTGCTGCAGAAACACGCCGATGCCCAGGGCATGGACTGGCTGAACCTGGCGGCGCTGGCCTTCAAGGAGTCAGGCCTGCAACCCGCCGCCCGCAGTGGCGGTGGCCCGACCGGCCTGATGCAGATCACGCCTTCTGCGGCGCAACGGGTGGGGGTCAATAGTATTCAGGACGTTGACGGCAATGTGCAGGCCGGGGCCAAGTACCTGGCGATGATCCGGCGCAAGTTTTTTGCCAGCCCGAAACTCAACGAGCGCGAACGCATGGCTTTCGTGCTGGCGGCCTACAACATCGGGCCAGAGCGGGTGCAGGGCATGCGCGCCGAAGCCCGGCGGCGAGGGTTGAATCCCAACCAGTGGTTCTTCCAGGTCGAACGCGTGGCCATGGAGCAAGTGGGTATGGGGCCGGTCAGCTATGTTAATAGCGTGAACAAGTATTACCTGGCGTTCGACCGGGAGCGGGAGTCGTTGGAGCCCCAGGGGCAAAAAGTTGCCTCGCGCAAATGATCAACTAATCTGATTGTTATGGCGGGGTTTTTGCGCTTTTAATATGTGAATTACTGATTAATATGGCGGCCAACCAACACACACTTACAAGGAATGAAACAGCATGAGCACTCTGATCAACAAGGTACTGTCTACCCGCGCTGGCTACGGCCTGACGGTTCTGCGCATCGTTGTCGGTATTGTCTTCGCCGCCCACGGCTCGCAGAAACTCTTCGGAGCATTCGGTGGTTATGGCCTGGCGGGAACCGCGCAGTACATGGAAAGCCTCGGACTGACTCCGGGTTACCTGATGGCGACACTGGCGGGCGGCACCGAGTTCTTCGCCGGCCTGGCCCTGATCATCGGCCTGCTGGTTCGCCCGGCCGCGCTGGGCCTGGCCTTCCTGTCGCTGGTTGCGATTTTCTCGGTGCACATCGGCAACGGACTGTTCATGGCCAACAACGGTTATGAATTCGCCCTGGCTTTGCTCGGCGGCAGTATCGCGGTATTGATCGAAGGTGCGGGCAAACTCTCGGCGGACCGTGTCATCGCCGGCTGACCGCTCTGGCTCAACGAAAAGGCCCGCATTGTGCGGGCCTTTTTTGTTGCGCGTCATTCTTGACACTGTCCAGTCAGCTTCTCTAGGATGTTGCCCATGCGCCGATTTAAACAGCTACTTGCGGGGCGCCAGGTGACTCATCCAGTTGCCGATAGAAGCCAGAACAGGCTTCGAAATACCGCTAAAGCGCTGGTTCGGTGTTGCCTCTCACCTGCCATGCAGACTTTTGAGGCAGAGACACGACACAATGAATGCACTAAACCCCGTTGTACGTCCCGCGCCGATCACGGCACATCTTACCCAGCGCAATCCAAAAATCCTGCTTGGCGGCAAACATCAGCCGACGCTCTTGCGTTATCTCGATGGCTGGCCACGTCGTACCGGCGGCCCCGCTGCCTTCCTGATCCAGTTTGTCGAAGACGGTGAGTCGCTCGCCCGTTTTGCCAACGACAGTTTCGATCTGGCGGTGATTCAATCCCCCAGTCTCGAAGACGCGCCTGAAGTGATCAGGCAGCTGACCCGTGTTGCCCGGCAAGGGCTGATTACTCGCCGTTGAGTTTCACGGGTAGTCGATCGCCACGATATACACACACTGCTCACCGGTTGGTGTCTGGACCCGCACTTCGGCGTCCAGTGCCTTGCCGATCAGTGCGCGGGCCAGCGGTGAATCAATGCTGATCAGGCCCTGTTTGAGGTCCAGTTCATCCGGCCCGACTATGCGGTAGCGCGACTCCTTGCCGTCCTCGTCCTCAATCGTGACCCAGGCGCCGAAATAAACCTTGTTCGGATCGCTGGGTTTTTCGCTGACGACTTTGAGCGCCTCCAGGCGTTTGGTGAGAAAACGCACGCGACTGTCGATTTCTCGCAACATCTTTTTGCCGTAGGTGTATTCGGCGTTCTCCGAGCGATCACCCTGGGCCGCGGCTTCGCTGACTGCCTGGGTAACCTGAGGTCGACGTACATGCCACAGCTCATGAAACTCGGCGCGCATCCGCGCTTCACCTTCTGGGGTGATCAGCGCGGTGCCGGCGGTGCGGGGAGGGCGGTAACGGCTCATGGCAACTTCTTGTGGAGGAGACGGCTGGAGTCTATCAACCCTCGCGCAGGACTGTCAGCGGGCTTGCGTTCAATGCCCGACGGGTGCCGTACACCCCGGCTCCACCGATCAGCACGGCACCCACCAATGGCAGCAGCAACAGCCATGGATGCGGATGCCACGGCAGGTCAAAGGCGTAGCGGTAGAGCACCAGACTCACCAATTCCGATCCCAATGCCGCTAGTAAACCACTGACTGCGCCGAGCAAGCCGAACTCGATCCGCCGCGCCTTGACCAGCAATTGCCGTTCTGCGCCCAGTGCGCGCAGCAGCGCACCCTGGCGAATGCGTTCATCCAGCGTCGCTTGCAGGCCGGAAAACAGCACCGCCATCCCCGCCGCCAATACGAACAACAACACATACTCCACCGCCAGGGTGACTTGGGCGAGGATGCTGCGCAGTTGTTCCAGCAAGGCTTCGACCTGCAGGATCGTCACTGCCGGGAAGGTGCGGGACAGGTCGACGATCTGTTGGTCATGACCCGGTGCCAGATAGAAACTGGTCAGGTAAGTCGCCGGCAGATCCTTCAGGGTGCCGGGCTGGAAGATCATGAAGAAGTTCGGCTGGAAGTTGTCCCAGTTGATCTCCCGCAGGCTGGTGACTTTCGCCTCGCGATTGACCCCGCCAACGCTGAAAACCATATGGTCGCCAAGCTTGAGTTTCAGGCTTTCGGCGACCTTGCCTTCTACCGACACGCCGGGTACATCGTCTGGCGTTTGATCGTTCCACCAATTGCCCGCCGTGAGCTTGTTGCCCGCCGGCAGGTCCGCCGCCCAGGTCAGGCTCAAGTCGCGCTGGATTGCCCGATCACCGGCCGACTCTTTGGTAACGATTTGCTGCACCGGATCACCGTTGATGCTGATCAGGCGCCCCGGCACCACCGGGTATAACGGTGCCGACTTCGCCGACACAGCGATCAGGTGATCGGTGAAGGACTGTTTATCCGCGGGGAGGATGTTCAGGGCAAAGTAATTGGGGGCATTTTTCGGCAATTGGTTCTGCCAGGTATCCAGCAACTCGCCGCGCAGCAACGCAATCAGCGCCATTGACAGCAGAATCAGGCCAAACGCCAGGGACTGGCCCGCGGCAGCGAGCGGATGACGCAGCAATTGGCCGAGTCCCAGGCGCCAGGGCAGGGATGCACGTGCGAGCATGCGCCGCAGACTCTTCAACAGCAGCAGCAACAAACCGCCCAGCACCAGCGCTGCAATTACGCCGCCGCCAAGCAGGGCAAAGGTCAGTACCAGGTCCAGGCTCAGACGCCACATGATCAAGCCGAGGGCGCCCAGCGCTGCGCCGTAGACCATCCAGGTGCTGGATGGGATCGGTAGCATGTCCCGACGCAATACACGTAATGGCGGAACCCGGCCCAGTGCCGCCAGCGGCGGCAAGGCGAAACCGGCCAGCGCGACCAGTCCGGTGCCGATCCCGGCAATGGCCGGAAACAACCCGCCCGGAGGCACGTCAGTCGGCAACAAGTCATGCAGCAGGGCAAACAAACCCAGCTGTGCGAGCCAGCCGAGGAGGGCGCCGCTGATGCTGGCCAGAAGACCAAGCACGGTCAGTTGCAGGCTGAACAACAGCAGGGTTTCCCGGCGTGACAGCCCAAGGCAACGCAGCAAGGCACTTGCATCGAATCGGCGGGTGGCGAAGCGGGTCGCCGATAGCGCCACCGCCACGCCGGACAGCAACACCGCCACTAGACTGGCCATGTTCAAGTAGCGCTCTGCCTTGCCAAGGGCACCGCCGATTTGCCGATTGCCATCGCGGGCATCCTGCAAGCGTTGGTTGGCGGCAAGCCCAGGCTTGATCAGTTGGCGATAGGTTTCCAGCGCCTGGGCGTTGCCGCGCCAGAGTTCGCGATAGCTGACCCGGCTGCCGGGTTGCACCACGCCGGTCGCCGAGAGGTCGCTGAGGTTGATCAGCACGCGGGGCGTCAGGCTATAGAAGTTGCCGGCGCGGTCGGGCTCATACGTCAGCACTCGCGCCAGCTTCAGGGTTTTCATGCCCACGTCGATGCTGTCGCCAATCTTCAAGTCCAGCGCCGTCAGCAGGCGAGCCTCGACCCAGGCTTCACCGGGTTTCGGTCCGCCGCCAGCTGTTTCTGTGGCGAATGGGGCGGGTGCGCTTTTCAGTTCGCCGCGCAGCGGGTAGGTGTCATCGGTCGCCTTGATACTGGATAACTGGATGCCGTTGTCGGTGGCAATGACGCTGGAAAATTCCACCACCTGCGCATGTTCCAGTCCCAGTTCGACGCCGCTTCTTATCTGTTCGGCGCGCGCAGGCGAACTGCCTTCGAGCAGCAGGTCGGCACCGAGAAATTCGGTGGCGCGCAGCATCATGGCGCCGTTCAGGCGCGCGCCAAAGTAGCCGATGGCGGTGCTGGCGGCCACGGCCACCAGCAAGGCAAAAAACAACACGCGCAATTCACCGGCGCGGGCGTCGCGCAGCAATTGGCGGATGGCGAGGCTGAACAGGCGCAACAGCGGCAGACGTGCCATCAAGGCTCCAGGGGGGCGACCAGCAGGCCGGCTTCAAGACGGATCAGGCGCCGGCAGCGATGGGCCAGGCGTTCATCGTGAGTCACTAGCACCAGGGTCGTGCCGCGCTCCTTGTTGAGGTCGAACAGCAAGTCGCTGATGCGCTCGCCGGTGTGGCTGTCGAGGTTGCCGGTCGGTTCGTCGGCGAACAGCACGTCGGGTTCGGCGGCGAACGCGCGGGCAATCGCCACGCGTTGTTGCTCGCCCCCGGAGAGCTGGCGCGGAGAGTGAGTCAGGCGTTGGCCCAACCCCACACGTTGCAGTAGTTCTGTGGCGCGTTCGCGGGCGTCTTTGCGGCCATCGAGCTCCAGTGGCAGCATGACGTTTTCCAGGGCATTGAGGCTATCGAGTAACTGGAATGACTGGAACACAAAACCCACGTGCTCGGCACGGATGCGCGCACGCTGGTCTTCATCGAGGTTGCTCAGGCCTTGCCCGGCGAGAATGACTTCGCCGCTGCTTGGCAGGTCGAGGCCGGCGAGCAGGCCCAGCAGGGTGGATTTGCCAGAACCCGATGCGCCGACGATGGCCAGGCTATCGCCCTGGTTCAGTTCCAGGCTGAGTTGGTGCAGGATGGTCAGTTCACCTTCCGCGCTGGGAACCACTTTGCTAAGGTCCTTCGCGATGAGAATGCTTGCGCCCATGGAGAGTCCGATGCGTGTTTGGTTTTTGAGTGCTGGCCTGGCCTTGATGTGCATGGCCCAAAACGCAGCGGCGGGTACAGTCCTGATCGTTGGCGATAGTATCAGCGCCGGTTTCGGGCTGGATACCCGGTTGGGGTGGGTGTCACTGCTTGAGCAACGGCTCAAGCGCGAAGGTTTCGACGATAAAGTGATCAATGCGTCCATCAGTGGCGATACCAGCGCTGGAGGCCAGGCGCGCCTGCCGACGCTGCTTGCAGAGCATAAGCCGCAAGTGGTGATCCTTGAGCTGGGTGGCAATGACGGCCTGCGCGGCTTGCTGCCAACTCAATTGCAACAAAATCTTGCTTCGATGATCCAGCAATCGCAGGAGGCGGGGGCCAAGGTGCTGCTTTTGGGTATGCGCTTACCGCCAAATTACGGTGTTCGCTACACGACTGCTTTCGCTGAAGTGTTCCCCAAAGTAGCCAAAGAGAATGACATTCCCTTGGTGCCTTTCTTGCTGGAGGGCATAGGTGGCGTGCCTTCCATGGTTCAGAGTGATGGAATTCACCCTACTGCTGAAGCTCAGTCTCGGCTACTGGATAACGTGTGGCCGATGCTGAAGCCGCTGCTTTGAAGTAATCCCTGAGAGGTCAGGAAGACCCGATTGTAGGGAGCCGTCGCAGGGCCTGTCCAGAGCTTTTGTAACAGCTTTGGCCCACCTTTGTCCCATCGTTTAGGGGTACTTATCGCCTGCCTGCGAGGGGGCCCTATGGCGCCTGCGCGAGGGCGCACGGGGGAACCTGAGCCTGTTGATGCAATGAGGAGGTCATTCCCAGATTTTCTGTATTTTCTCGTTAAGGCCCCTTGAAAAGCCCATGCAGCCGGGTGACGGTAGTTACCGCCCAACAAGGCCAGATGGACAGCCACACAGACCAGATAGGCAGCCTGTAGCCGTCCATTGGGATTCTCCTTAAGGTTATTTCTTGCGGCGCTCAGCGGCCTTTCTACGGGCTCTCTCAGCGATAGCGGTATTGATCTCCTGCGCCTTACCTTGGAGCCACGCAAGGCCCTTGGCAGTGACCCGGAAACCATCGTCATTGCCATAGCTCACTGAGCAGGACTTGAAGAAGCCCCCAGCGAATCCCGTAGCGGACGGCTTGAGGATCGTCTTGTACTCGGTCGGGTGATCCTTGGAGATGAAGCGTTGGATGTGGACCAGATACTGTTTAGCCAGTTGAGGCTTGGTCACCCCAGCCATTCGACAGGCTTCATTCCAAGGGACACCGTTACCGGCCAATCGGCGATCTACGAGATCAACCTTAGGGATGGCCTTTGCGAGCTTGGTGTCTGCCTCAGCGGCTGCGAGGAGAGCCATACGGGCGCTCAGAATGGAGTCGTTGCGCATTGTCACGAAGGCATGAACAACCATCAGATAGAAGTCAGGTGAGACCCACATGGCGTAAGCGATGGTCCCGGCCTCGGTTGCCCAAGTGCCTGGATTAGCGCCACCATGAGCAAGATGGAAATTTCCACTATGGTCGAGAGCAGTTCGGATCTCGTTGTTCCATTGGCCCGGTCGCTTAGCATCAGCAAGGCTCAAGGTCTGATGGATCTCATTGAGGCTCCACAGGCCATCAGTGTTTGGCTTGAAGGTGTGCCCCTCGATAGCGATAGGCAGCAGAGTGTCGGTGGTGTTGTTCATGTCCATTGTCGATTTCCTTTTGGTAGCGCCCTTCAGATCGCACCCACAGCCGGTCATCCAGACCCCGACAAAGGGAACCGGCGTGGCATGAAAGGCGCTATCAGAAGAACTGGATTGGTTGATTGCCCAGCGACGGGCAAATAGGTTGGTCATTAATTGAACCCGGCCCAGATTTGGGCTGAGTTAGCTCCAACCGATCTCACGTTGGGTCGGCTTTACGGGGCTCTTTTGGGTAAGCGGTCAGCGTGATGCGTGCAATCATCGGGAAGGCCACAGCCTCGATCTGGAGACCATCAGCGATCAGCTTGACCGGAACCTTGCCGTTAGTGACCACATCCATCACAGCCATGATCTCGATGTTCCAGCACTGATGATCTTCATCAAAACCTTCCTCCTTACCGGACGTCCTCATGGATCCTTCAAATTGGTCGAACTGGTCTCCAAAGGTTTATCTTCTATACATGCGGCGGTAATTCAATCGCTCCCAAAGTCCGAAGGTCGTGATGCAACTTGGCTAACTCATCGGTGCTTGGCTGGGTCAGTTCGTCGACGTCTTCCCAGTCGTGGTTACCGGGCTCGTGGATTTCCTCCATGTTGAGAATCAGCGATTTGGGCTTGGCCTTCATCATGTGCGGGATGATTAGTTCGATTGCCTTGACGTATCTTTGTGCGTGTCTTTCCGCTATGCGCAAAGTCTGGCAGACAGATTCCGACGTCACCTTTTCGAGGTACTCAAGGATGATCACGAGATTCCGAACTGACAACGGCATGGATTTCCCGCCAGTACTGGTTCCCCGGTCATGCCAGTCCAGCCGTGCGATGCCCTCAAAAATGTCCATAGCGAACAAGGGATAACGACCATAGTTGGTGGTTGGACCGATGAGTAAATAGAAAGGATTGGCGATTGACTTGGGCGGTCTGCCTCGGTTGTTGGGGGGGATTTCTTTGGATGGCTTGGGCTTGGGTTTGATCTGGATGCGCCCCGTTCGAGCTGCAATTAGGGCATCGGCTCGGGCTGCAATTCGATGGTCCAGGACACCAAGCTGGTTGGGCGTGAGTAGCGTGATGGTCATGACTGGCCCCTCCTGTTGGCTGATCAACAAGCGGGAGTGCCTGTTGCCAATAGTGAGGGTTTTTGCAAGCCCGGCAGGGGGCCGCATGAGAGGTGCAAGCGGCACCCCATCCCATCGCATTACCTGAGGTGGAATCGTCGTGTGGTAAGCGTTTTAGGAGGTCGATTTTTCGGGTGATTGGAGGAAAGACCGCGCTGGGTGGTCATGTAAAGCTCGGAACGATGGATATAGTGAGGGTTTTTCGAAGCCTGTCAGATTGAGCAGGTTAGATGCAGCTGCGCCCCCCCACCCTCAGCATTGCCTGGGGGAGGATCGTCGGCTGACAAGAGTTACACGAGGTCGATTTTCCTGGCTGTCAGCTCAGGACTTTGGAAGCAGCTACGCTGGTCTCCTCAACGGTCAAGCATTCCCGAAAAGCGCCTGCGCGAACGCTACGGGTAAGCCCGCTGCTTGCATCGAGGACGCTGTGCGGTTTAATGATCTGAGACCAAAGTCAGAATGGGATTAGGTGCTTGCTGTAGCCGAATTTAACACCTGATGCGAAAAAGCCCCCGCATTCTCGCTGTTTTTTGCAGCTCTGGCACTCAGGCGCGTACTCATTCTTCCAGTCGCTGATTGATTTGCGGTAGTAGGGTTGGATATCCGGATTCACCAAGCACAGCTGATGGTTATAGACCGAGATATTCATGCCGTACTTGGCCAGAATACCAACCGATTTGCTGAGCGTGTCTTTGTACTCGACTGGGTCGATCCATAGCTCATCGAGATTAGCCCTGGTGAAGCCCATCATCTCAAGGCCCATCAGCGCTACATGGTCAACAAACAGCAGATTACGTGCGATGAACTCACACAGCTCAGGTAGGCGCTGCACCGATAGCTTGTGAATGACGACTCGGATCTCAACCTTCTGGCCCAAGCGCTTCAGATTGAGAATGCCCTGAATGGTTTCATCGAATGCGCCTTGGGCCTGGACGATGTAGTCATGCAGTGTTGGGTCGTCTGAGTAGACAGGGATGCCGATCATCGCGTCGGGCAATTCAATCTGCGCATACTTTTCAGCAAACGCTGGGTCCTTGAAGCTGCGCCCGTTCGAGAGAATGTGGATTGCAGTTCTTGGCAGGTAGCTTTTTGTCAGGCTGATGATCTTAAGGAAACGCTCGCGATTGGTTGTCGGCTCCCCGCCGGTAAAGACCAATTCTGGGGTGTTCTTTGGAATTAGCGGGATCAGATTTTCCGCTTCATCGAGCAGCCATGAATCATCAGCAGCCTTAGGAGGTTGTGAGCACATTAGGCAGTAATGATTGCACTGTTCAGTGATCAGAATGCTGTTGTTCGGAGACGATGCCCGAAATAGTACGCGAATAGTCTGACGATCTGCTGAAAGCCTGACTATGTCACCATCACCGATGTAGCTGTAGTCATTCGGTAGGAGAGAGTAATCAGAATCGGAAGGCAGCACCTCAACCAACTCACGATGTTTCTCAAGCAGAAGGTAATGCGCGAATCCTCGGGGGATCTGGCGATCAGAAACCAGATAGGCCATTTCTCGTCGCAAAACTTCAGGCAGATTCCGGCTGGTCGCCACCTTGAGCAGGGTGAGGTCCTTGTGAACATCAACCGCGTGGATACGGATAATCTTTCCGCCAAGCTTCAGCATCGGTTGGCCCATCCCATAAAAATCCGTTTCGTTTGCTCATCGCTTTCCATCAGCTCAATGAGATGCTTGAAAATCGCCATATTTCGCTTGCAAAAAGAAGACTCAGGTTTTCTTGCAACCACGTCCTTATGGATGGCGTGATGGTAGACGGGCTCGGCGCCGCAGTAAGGCTCAAATGCACAGTCAGAGCACATTGGGGCGCTTAAAGTGAACGAATTCTCCAGTGCATCCAGAAGCTGATCAGAGAGGATGATTTCCTCATAGGACTGCTCAAGAATGTTGCCAAGCCGAAACGTATGATCACCCATTTCGGCAAGCATTCGGCTTTCATCTGAGGCGTAGATCGAACCGTCGTAGTTGAACACGATTGCTGCTATGCCAGCACCGGCAGGGTTCATCAAATCAACAAACCCAGGGTCCTCTGATGTCAGCATCTTCGTCAGCACAATCGAGGAGTACTGCTCTACAAATCGTATGCCGGACTTGTTCAGCTCGATGATGTACTCAAGACCTTCCTTGTAAAATTCCAGCCAGCGCTCCGTGTCATACGACATGAATTTCTTGGTCTTGATCGCAAAGCCGTAAGGCGAGAGCGTACGCAAGAAAATGCCATCAAAGCCCAAGCGCAAATATTCATCAATGATGCCACGTGCGCGTGGCAGGCTCTTATCTGTAGTTGTCATTAAGGCTGACACTTGGTCATAGCCGAGGGCTGCACGGGCCTTTTTCAAGCCTTCCTCGAAACGCTGGTGACTATCTCGGCCTGGCCGTGGGCGATTTGCATTATGCAGATCCATTGGCCCGTCCAGCGAAGATGAAAGCACAATGTTGTGGTGCTTACAGAATTCGAGCATGTCATCGGTCAGGAGCGACAGTGTGGTCGCGATGACGAACCGTAGGTCTCGCCTTTCCTTGAGGTTGCGCTTTTTTGCCTCAAGAACAACATACCTCACCATCTCGAAGTTCAGCAGTGGTTCGCCACCCTGAAATTCAATTTTGATCGCCGGATTCGGTGACTTAAAAACGAAATCCAACGACTTGTCTGCCATTTCCGTGGTCATGTCGAATTCGCCTTTGCTTTCCGACTGCCTTGATACCTGGCAGTACGGACAGCTGTGGTCACAGCGAAGGGTCACCACAAAGATATGTAGATTCGTGAACTGGGCCAGCCTGGACAGCCGCGTGCGTATTTTGAGCGCCAAGAGCTGTAGTGGCGCTTGCTCATTGGTGAAGCGAATGAATTGCTTGGACCGGAGCGTAGGGATCAGCTCTGATGAGAGTGGAAGCGTCTTGCTAATGATCGGCTCAAGTAACTGCGATGGTATGACGTGAAACTCGCCTGCCATGTTGGTGATGACGTACTCGTCGTCATTCAGGCGGTCAAACTTGAAGGGCAGCAACTCGTAAGGACGTTGCTGCGCGTATAGCTCAAGCTTTTGGAATTTACTCACTAATCAGCCCGGTTTTTGAAAAGGCCAGTCCAAGGATCAAATTTTTGATCGGCTGCGTCTCAGTGCTCAGTTGGTGGCGCAATTGGTAGTCGAGCACATCCTTCTTGAATTCTTGAACGGCAGATAGGAAGGACGACTCGTCAACGCCGATATTCGAGGACAAGGCGCAGATAAATTGCCCCTCATCGGTTGCGATATCAACCGTCAGGGCATTCATCGAACGATAAGCGGCTTTCTGCAAAACCGGTGCCTCGTAGAGCCGCTCATCAAAAACGAGCTTATGTGAGTAAGCCATCAGGAGCCTGAAGTGTGAGAGGAGTGCGAGGAGTGCGAAGCATGGGAGCTGTGGGAGGTGTGGTAAGCCATCAACTGCCCTTGGTCCCCGCGCTTGAGAACAAAAGCGAACTGATCATTGCCACCGCGAACTGAAAGGTTTTCGCTCGGGGCTTCAGCTTGGAATGTGTTCGTAGTCTCGGTGCTGGGTTCGATAACTTCATGGGTGGCTACCGCTGAAGCTTGTTCGGTAGCTACCGCAGCAGCGAGAGTGGCCATCGGTACGAGAAAGGAGCGTTTTTTCATCACGGGATATCCCTATCGCTTTTGGGGGTTTGCGGTGAGTCTCGCTGACGCATATCCATGATGTCAATGTGGAATCGACTGATGGCTATTTACTCATCCATAACCCGACAGCAGACACTCTTCTCAGTTTTGGCTTGCTTAAAGCAATAGGCTATAAGCCGAGTGCTCTGGAAAGAATGTCGCTATCAATATCTCGCTGGCTCACCCCTCAAGCTACGATTTGAGCACCTTGGTCAGTTCCTCCGCGAGCTTCCCTACAGGTATGGCTGAACCATAGGTCCCGAAGGTGACGGTGCGCGATGAGTGCCCAGTGATGGCCTGAGCGTAAGCCACAGCAACCCCTTCAGCTTGCAGCGAGGACGCCATGAAGTGCCTCAGTGAGTGAAGTGTCTGGGTTTCCTCACGGGTCTCCCCGAGGATTGTCTTCATGAGAATGCCAAGGTTTTTGCTGGCCTTCACTGGGTTGACGCCATGGTCAGAGGGTAGGGCGCCCGCTTCGACAGCCTTGAGGAACTCCTTCAGGTCAAACGTGCTGAATGCGCCGTCGATCAGGGGAATGGTCCGGTCACTGTGCTTGTTCTTGATTGACTTGTTGGGACCATCTTCATTGATGTGAATGCACCAGAGGCCATCGACCTGCTTGATGTCCTTCTTGGTCAAATATGCGATCTCCCCAACACGAGCCCCAGTGATTGCCAAAAGGGATAGGCCCCAGCGTTCCCATGAGTCGGCTGGCAGTTCTGCCGAATGGTTCATGAGGGCGACTACTTGATCCTTGCTGAAGCCTTCACGTTTGCTATCGGTCCCCTTGGTCAACTTGAGATTCGAGGTGTAGGCCTTGGTCAGGTAGTCGTTGTTCACGGCCCAGTCCATGACGGTCATCATTTTGGTGAGGATGTTGTTCACGGTTGAGTGTTGACGACCCACCAGCAAGGCCGTCCTGATTGCCACCATGTGGTCCCGATTGTGGGTCCTGAGGTCAGTCAATCCGGTTTCCTCAAAGGCGCCCTTGATGGCCTTGTAGTTGACCAACATGCTCGCCTTGGTTGTCTCCTTGATGTTGACGCTGTGTTCGGTCAGGTACTGGTTGGACAGGTAGTCCCACGTTAGGGGGCCTCCGGACGGGAATACAGATAGAGACGCAGGCAGGGGAGTTGGCGTGCCACAAGATTCGCCTTTCAGGTCCCTAACGATATCGACCAGCTTCCCCGGCCTGCCCTCCAAGCGCTCTTGAGCGGCCTCAAGGATCTCCAATGCCTTGCTCACAGCCCTTTGCTGATTGACGCTCAGCGGTAGCTTGGCGCTGGCCTCACGTAGGGCGACATGGTGTTCATCGTGGATCATCTCATAGGCCACCAGCGAGCTATCCCCATGGGCCATCGTCAGGTAGGACTCAGCGATGTCTATTAGACGCTCACGGAGTTCGTCCCAAGTGGCCTCAGGGTTGTCGAAGTGGTACGCCTTGAGGGTCTGGAGGATTTCTTGGGAGATGGTCATTGCGGTGGCCTTGTCGGTGGTCCTGAGCGATAGCGTGAAGAAGCCCTTAGTGCTGCCTTGAGGTCGGAGCCGAAGGTAATAGCGACCAGACCGACGATAGTGGTACGGCTTGGCGAGGGCGGTTTGTAACAGGTTTGTCCCACTTTGAGGATGCTGAGTGGTAGTCATTAGTCGGAACCCTTGAGTTTATTGGGTTCCTGTCCTCAGGTCGGGATTGCAACAAAATCTTGCCTCGATGATCGACAGCTCCCGGGCCAGCGGTGCCAAGGTGTTGTTGCTCGGCATGCAGCTGCCACCCAATTATGGCGTTCGCTACACAAAGGCCTTCGCCGAGGTCTACAGCAACCTGGCCGACGAGAAAAAGATCCCGCTGGTGCCGTTTTTCCTCGACGGCGTGGGCGGCCATCCGGACTTGATGCAGGCCGACGGCATACACCCGGCGGCCGGGGCTCAGGACAAGTTGCTGGAAAATGTCTGGCCTACTCTAAAACCGCTGTTATGACACTTTTCTAGAAGCAGGCTTTCGGCTAAGGTGGCGCCCCCGATTTGGAGCCCCCGATGCCGCGTCCCGCCTGGTCACTATTTGCCTACCAACTGATCGAGCCTGACGAACAGCTGGATCTGTTCGCCTGCCAGGAAGTGCGGGTGCATCTGGTGACCCGTCAACTGGAACTGGGTGGCTCGGCGGACCGTACCTTGTGTGGCAGTCTGTTGCCGGCGCAACCGCGCTGGTCGAGTGTTGATCGCCGGGTGTTTCAGGATCAGCGGTTGTGTTCGTTGTGTCGGGCCATTCTTGAATCGCAGAAGCGCGGTACTTCGCCGATATGGCCGGAACTGCGCTTTGAGCTTTGATCTGTCGGGAATCCAGGCAGCTTGAGAGCCGGCTTGTCTTTTTTTGATCGTGTACATATCCGTTGCTGCAGAAGCGGATCTTTACAGCAGCAAAAAATACCTCGCCCAACAAGCAGTCTTCGCGAGCAGGCTCGCTCTCACACGGGATCGAGGACAATCGAAAATCACCTTGTAATGCCTGCAATCGGGCGCTCTCCCCGAAATAACGGACAGCGGTGTACAATCGCGTTCTTATACCCTCAGTTGATCATGCGAAGGATTTTCCGGATGTTGCCGCGCTTTCCTGCCGTCACCCGCTGCCTGACTCTTGCCGCCCTTTTTGTGGCTGGCCCCGTTGCAGCATTGGAGTTTCCCCTGCCGCCACCCGGTGAAGACATCATCGGCCAGGTGCAGGTGATCAAGGCCAAATACGAAGACACCTTCGCCGACCTTGGTACCGCCTACGATCTGGGCTACACGGAAATGGTCGCGGCCAACCCGGGTGTCGATGCCTGGTTGCCGGGCGCCGGCACTGAAATCATCCTGCCAACCCGCTTCATCCTGCCGCCAGGCCCGCGTGAAGGCATTGTGATCAACCTGGCCGAGTACCGCCTCTACTACTATCCGAAAGGCAAGAACGTGGTGTACACGTTCCCGCTGGGTATCGGTCGGGAAGGCTGGGGCTCGCCGATTGCTCACACCAGCATCACCGCCAAGACACCTAACCCGACCTGGACGCCTCCGGCGTCGATCAAGGCCGAGCACGCAGCAGACGGTGATCCGCTGCCAAACGTTGTGCCGGCCGGCCCTGACAACCCTCTGGGGCCGTTCAAGTTCACCCTGGGCACACCGGGTTACCTGATCCACGGTTCGAACAAGAAGTTCGGTATTGGCATGCGCACCAGCCACGGCTGCTTCCGCATGTTCAACAACAACGTGCTGGAAATGGCAGGCATGGTGCCGGTCGGTACGTCGGTACGGATCATCAACGACCCGTACAAGTTTGGCATCAGTGGCGGCAAGGTCTATCTGGAGGCGCATACGCCGCTGGACGACAAGGGCAACCCGTCGGTGGTCGACAAGCACACTGCGGTCATCAATGCGATGCTCAAGCGTGAAGACATCACCAACAACCTGCGCATGAACTGGGATGTGGTGCGTGATGTGGTCGCCGCTGAAGACGGCCTGCCGGTTGAAATCGCTGTGCCGAGCAACGGCGTCGCACCGATGGTGTCGAGCACCCCGATCGACCCGATGCAGTAACATTTGCAAAGAGCCCGTCGACGCAGACCGCGTCGACGGGTTTTTTACTGCCTGGAGAAACGCCGGGCAATAAAAAAGCCGACCCAAAAAATGGATCGGCTTGATAACAATCCCGAAGGACTATTACTTGCGGCTAGCTTTGTCCAGCATGCGCAGAGCACGCTCGTTAGCTTCGTCAGCAGTCTGTTGTGCTTTTTGAGCAGCAGCCAGAGCTTCATCAGCTTTACGGTAAGCTTCGTCTGCACGAGCCTGGGAGCGAGCAGCTGCGTCTTCAGTAGCGGTCAGACGTGCTTCGGTTTCTTTCGATGCGCTGCTGCAACCGGTAGCCAGAACTGCGGCCAGAGCCAGAGCAGAGAATTTCAGAACGTTGTTCATCGTGTTCCCCTTCAAGGACTTTCTATTAAGTAGCTATCTCCTCCGATTGAGGAAATAGCCGGCGTACATACTACCCATTACTTGTAGTAAGTAAAACTGACGTGACGCAAGAAGCAAAAAAAATTGTAGGCGTTGATTCTTTTTCGAGCAACTTTTAACTGAACTGATTAAAAAGTATCCAGCTGCAAGGCCCGTGGCTGAGCGAGCTCACGAAAAAAAGTTCCTTCGGCGCAGCGCTCTTCTTCCCAGTCTGGCTAATGTCCGCCTATATGGATTCGTCTACACTTTTGTTCGGCTTTTGCGTAGCACCTCTCAATATCTTTCTCGATGTTCAGGTGACTTTAACAACGGGCGCTCGTCTTAAGTCTCAACATCCGGCAATGTTCAGGCTATCGACCCGGAGTGATCTTCGGTCGAGCCATTCCTGCGTGATCCGGAGCAGCACCCGCCAACCTGCATGATGACGAGCGCACCTTGAGCATTTCTGTCAATGGTGCCTACTATTTGTACGTGCTCGGTAGCGCGAGATCGGTGCAGCTCTTCTCGGTGTCCATTCAGGCACGGGGTGGCGTAGATGTTCCTTCGCCGGAAAAACATCGGTAAGGTAGGGGTCGGAATTCCAGACCCGCGAGGAGTAGTGATGAGCGAGGCGTTGTCCATCCACCATGACCAGGCTGGTCATCAGTTCGAGACCAATGTGGACGGTCATCGTGCCTATCTGACCTATATGGATCTGGGGAAGCAGACCCTGGATATCTATCGCACCTTCGTGCCCAATGCATTGCGTGGTCGCGGTATTGCGGCAGCCTTGACCGAGAAGGCGCTGGAGTACGCTGACGAAATGGGCTACACCGTCATTCCATCGTGCTCCTACGTCGAGCGCTACATGGAGCGTCACCAGCGGCATGCGGCCAAGCTGAGTCAGTGACCTTCGATAAAACGAACGCATAAAAAAACGCCGGGTTTAGCCCGGCGTTTTTTTATGTGCGCTTTTTATGCGGCCAATCAGGTGATCAGCTGCGATCGCGTTTAGGCAGCACATCCTTGAGCTTGGCGTGCATGCTGCGCAAGGTGTTTTCGGTTGCGGTCCAGTCGATGCAGGCGTCTGTGATCGATACGCCGTATTGCAGGTCGGCGAGGTCTTTCGGGATCGACTGGGCACCCCAGTTCAGGTGGCTTTCAACCATCAGGCCGATGATCGACTTGTTGCCTTCGAGGATCTGGTTGGCGACGTTTTCCATCACCAGCGGTTGCAGGGCCGGATCCTTGTTGGAGTTGGCGTGGCTGCAATCGACCATGATGTTCGGCTTGATCTTCGCCTTGTTCAGCGCCTGCTCGCAGAGCGCAACGCTGACCGAATCGTAGTTCGGCTTGCCGTTGCCGCCACGCAGCACCACGTGGCCGTACGCATTGCCCTTGGTGGTCACGATCGACACGCCACCTTCCTGGTTGATGCCCAGGAAGCGGTGCGGGCTGGAAACCGACTGCAGGGCGTTGATCGCCACGGTCAGGCCGCCATCGGTGCCGTTCTTGAAGCCGACGGCCGAGGACAGGCCGGACGCCATTTCACGGTGAGTCTGGGATTCGGTGGTTCGAGCACCAATGGCCGACCAACTGATCAGGTCCTGCAGGTATTGCGGGGAGATCGGGTCGAGGGCCTCGGTGGCGGTTGGCAGGCCTTTTTCGGCCAGGTCCAGCAGCAGCTGGCGACCGATGTGCAAGCCGTCCTGGATCTTGAACGAGTCGTCCAGGTACGGGTCGTTGATCAGGCCTTTCCAGCCGACGGTGGTACGTGGCTTCTCGAAATACACGCGCATGACCAGATACAGGGTATCGGACACTTCGGCAGCGAGAACCTTCAGGCGCTCGGCATACTCGTGGGCGGCCTTGATGTCGTGGATCGAGCAAGGCCCGATGACGACGAACAGGCGGTGGTCGGTGCCATCCAGAATGTTGCGAATGACTTCGCGGCCCTTGGTGACGGTGCGCAGTGCGGCGTCGCTCAGGGGAATATCGCGCTTGAGCTGATCAGGAGTGATCAGTGTCTCGTTGGAGGCGACGTTTAGGTCGTTGATCGGTAAATCAGCCATCGTTTACTCGTCAGGTCACGGGTGCCGGCCGCCAGCGAACCCGCGCGGCGGAGCACAGCAAATTAAGCGCGTCGGGGAGCCGAACCTTAGCGCGTTACACCGTGGCTCGACAATGGGCAGACACCGGTTTAACGGCCATTCGCAGTGAGTTTCCCCATCGTGAGCGTTAAAGCCGACGGGAATGCCGCTAATCGGGCACAGACTCGGCAAAAGCCTTCTGCACCGTTTCGTGAGAGAACTCGTCGGCATGCTCCTGAACCCATTCGAGGGCCAGGGCCTGGATGTCCTGCAAGTCGTCGTGGGTCTCGTGCAGGCGGCAGTAGCGTTCGATCTGGCACACCTGCTCGCCCATTCGGGCGCTGAACAGCGTTTGTTCATCAACGAAGGCGATGCCCACCAGATAACCGCGTTTGCGCCGCAGGCACCAGGCCACATAGCCTAGAAAGCGCATATCCGGGTTCACGGTCGGCATGCGTACTTCCAGCGCAGTGCCGTGGCGCCATGCGCGGTGATAATTGCAAGCCATGCCACCGAGGCTGATAGTGTGCAGCTGTCGTCGCGAAATACAATCAGGTTTCAGCAACGTTAATTCGACGGGCACATCGTCAGGGTGAGGAATAAAACGTCCCATGAACACAGACTCCATGTGTCGGCCATCTGACATTGTTTCCCCCAGTATAGTGGTCGAATTGGAACTAACCGATTTTGACGCCGACCAACGGCTGCTGGCGATGAGCGGCGTATCACTGGTTGTTTTCACCAGTGTCGGCTGCGCCAGTTGCCGTTTTGCCCGCGAGCAATTGCCGACACTCGACCTGGCAATCGATCGACTGTGCTGGATCGATGCCGGCAACAACGGCGGGGTGGTCGAGCGTTATCAGGTCTTTCACTTGCCGACGCTGTTTGTCGTTCGCGACGGCGAATTCTTCGGAGCACTGAAATCGCGCCTGACCGACACCGAGCTCAATCGGGCCGTGCGCCAGGCGCTGAGTCGAACAGCAGAGGAGTTGCCATGATGGGGACAGTTGCCAGGCCGACAATCGGCATTATCGGGACCGGTGCGATCGGCGGTTTCTACGGGGTGATGCTGGCGCGTGCCGGTTTTGATGTGCACTTTCTGCTGCGCAGCGAGTTTTCCGCCGTGGCCGAGCACGGGTTGCAAGTCTATAGCGCGCCCCACGGTGCGCTGAAGTTGAATCCGGTGCAGGCGTACTCGAACGCTGAAGACATGCCGCCCTGCGACTGGCTGCTGGTGGGCGCGAAAACCACCAGCAATGCCGACCTGGCACCCGCGATCCTGCAAGCGGCGGCACCGAACGCCAAGGTGCTGTTGTTGCAAAACGGCCTGGACGTCGAAGACAGCCTGCGTGAGTTGCTCCCCGATTCGCTGCATGTGCTCGGCGGGCTCTGCTACATCTGCGTCCATCGCGAGGCGCCGGGCGTCATCACCCATCAGGCGCTGGGCGCGGTGCATGTCGGTTATCACAGCGGTCCCGCCGTCGATGGACCGACACGCGCTGCGATTGTCGAAGAAGGTGTCGGCCTGTTCCGCAGCGCGGGCCTCGACTCCCAGGCGATGGCGAATTTGCATCAGGCGCGCTGGCAAAAACTGGTCTGGAATATCCCTTACAACGGTCTCTCGGTTTTGCTGGGGGCGAGCACCACACCGTTGATGGCCGATGCCGACAGCCGCGAGCTGATCAAGGCGCTGATGGCTGAAGTGGTGCAAGGCGCTATTGCCTGTGGGCATGACGTGCCGGCAGGGTATGCCGAGCACTTGTTCATGGTGACCGAAAAAATGCCCGACTACTGGCCGAGCATGTATCACGACTTCCTGCACAAGCGGCCGCTGGAACTGACCGCGATCTACGCCCGGCCACTGGCGGCAGCCAAGGCTGCGAGATATGAAATGCCGCGCATCGAGGCCTTGTATCGTAGCTTGAGTTTCATTGATCGACGCAACACCTGAGTCGACCTACCTGAGGGGGAAGGGCATGCCAAAGGCAATTGACGACAAGCTGGTGCTGGCGATTTCTTCGCGGGCCCTGTTCGACCTGAGCGAAAGCCACAAGGTCTATCTGTCGAGCGGCGTCGAAGCCTACCGGCAATATCAGATCGAACACGAAGACGAAATTCTCGAGCCCGGCGATGCCTTCCCGTTGGTGCAGAAACTCCTGAACCTCAACAACAGCCTCGGCCGCGCCCGGGTCGAGGTGATTCTGGTGTCGCGCAACAGCGCCGACACCGGGTTGCGGGTGTTCAACTCGATTGATCACTACGGACTGGCGATTTCCCGTGCGGCGTTTGTCGGCGGGCGCAGTCCGTATCCCTACCTCAAGGCCTTTGGCTGTGATCTGTTTCTCTCGACCCATGCCGAAGACGTACGCAATGCACTGGACGCCGGGTTCGCCGCGGCGACCATTCTGTCGGGCGGTGCCAGCCGTGCCGCCAGTGACGAATTGCGCATCGCCTTCGACGGAGACGCCGTGCTGTTTTCCGATGAGTCGGAGCGCATTTATCAGGCTGACGGTCTGGAAGCGTTCCAGGCCAGTGAGCGTGAAGCTGCCCGTGAGCCGTTGCGCGGTGGGCCGTTCAAGGGCTTTCTCGCGGCCCTCAACCTGTTGCAGCGTGAGTTTCCAGAGGACGCCTGTCCGATCCGTACCGCGCTGGTCACGGCGCGATCGGCGCCCGCCCATGAACGGGTGATTCGCACGTTGCGCGAATGGGACATCCGTCTCGACGAGTCGCTTTTCCTCGGCGGCCTGACCAAGTCAGCCTTTCTCGAAGCCTTCGCGGCCGATGTGTTTTTCGACGATCAGGCCGGCCACTGCGAATTGGCCCGTGAAGTCGTCGCCACCGGTCATGTGCCCCATGGCATAAGCAACGAGCAAAAGGTTTAAGCCCGCCGTTCAATGTGTTGCGCCGGACGTCGCAGTCGCCAAGGCACTGCTAAGCTGAATCAAATCTCCGCCATGTTGGCAGTCGAGGAGGTCATATGATTCGTTCGATGCTGTACGCCACTGACCTTGGCCTGTACGCGCCCGTGGTGATGCAGCATGCCCTGGAGCTGGCCCGGACTTTCAATGCCAGTTTGTATGTCGTGCATGCGGTTGAACCCATGGGGTTGTTTGCCGAATCGGTGCTGCAAAGTTATCTCGATGAGCAGGCACTGAATGAGTTTCACAGCCAGGGTCTGAATACAGTGATTGCCAGTATCGAGCAGCGGGTGCTCGACAGTTTTCGTGAGGAGTTGGGGGAAGAGGGCGAGCACGACCTGGAGCGAATTCAGGCTGTACGGGTGCTGCAAGGGGATCCGTCGCAGGTGATTCTGGATCAGGCGCAGAAACTCTCCGTGGATTTATTGATCGTAGGTAGTCACAGCCATGGTGCTGGTGCGGAAACGCCTCTGGGGCGAACCGCCGCCCGTGTGTTGCAACTGTCCAAGGTGCCGGTCTATCTGGTGCCGCTGGTGCAACGTCGCCGCCAAGGGGATCGCTAGAACACGAATAGTGGCAATCTGATAAAAAAGTTCTAGATTTATTCTTCGTGCCATTAATATAGTTATATATCGTCGCTGATGCCCGTGGCGTCTACCTGCTTTGAGGGATTCATATGAAGCTTCAACAATTGCGCTACATCTGGGAAGTGGCGCACCACGACCTCAACGTTTCCGCTACAGCCCAAAGTCTTTACACCTCTCAACCGGGCATCAGTAAACAGATCCGTCTGCTTGAGGATGAACTGGGCGTCGAGGTTTTCGCCCGCAGCGGCAAGCACCTGACCCGCGTTACTCCGGCCGGCGAGCGCATCATCACCACCGCCGGCGAGATTCTGCGCAAGGTTGAAAGCATCAAGCAGATCGCTCAGGAATTCTCCAACGAGAAGAAAGGCACCCTGTCGATTGCCACCACTCACACCCAGGCGCGCTATGCGTTGCCGCCGGTGATCAGCAATTTCATCAAGCAATACCCGGATGTTGCCCTGCACATGCACCAGGGGTCGCCGATGCAAATCGCCGAAATGGCGGCTGATGGCACCGTGGATTTCGCCATTGCCACCGAAGCGCTCGAGTTGTTCGGCGATTTGGTGATGATGCCGTGCTACCGCTGGAACCGCTGCGTGGTCGTGCCCCAGGGCCACCCGCTGACCAAGTTGTCGAAACTGACCCTCGAAGCGCTGGCCGAATACCCGATCGTGACGTACGTATTCGGTTTTACCGGCCGCTCGAAACTCGACGAAGCCTTCAGCCATCGCGGCCTGACGCCGAAAGTAGTGTTCACTGCTGCCGACGCCGACGTGATCAAGACCTATGTTCGCCTGGGCCTGGGCGTGGGCATCGTGGCGAAAATGGCCGTCGACAGTAAACTCGATAGCGACCTGGTGGTGCTTGATGCCAGTGAGTTGTTCGAGTCCAGCGTGACCAAGATCGGCTTCCGCCGCGGCACCTTCCTGCGTGGCTTCATGTGCGACTTCATCGAGAAGTTCGCGCCGCACCTGACCCGCGAAGTCATGGCCAAGGCCATTCAATGCCACAACAAGCAGGAACTGGAAGAACTGTTCGAAGGTGTCGAACTGCCCGTTCACTGATAGCGTTTCCCGCCGGTCAAATCACCTCGGTGACAGCGAACTGTTGCCGAGCGCCCGCCACCAGAATCTCCACCTCATCACCCTCGAACTTGCCCAGCAGGCTTTTGCCCAGCGGTGAGCGCGGGCTGATGACGGTAATCAGTTGCCCCACCAGGTCGACCTTCAGCCCGGCTGCATCGGGGGCGAGAAACAGCCATTGTTCGCGGCCCTTTTCGTCCTCGAGCCCGAGCAGCGCGCCCACTTCGATGCCCCGCTGATCGTCATACGGACGCAGTGCGAGGTTTTGGCAAAGGACCAAGGACTGACGAATTTCCTCGACCCGTCTGGCTTGTCCGGCCGCGAGATACGAAGCCTCCAGCCCCAGGGTGTCGTACTTGTTTTCGGCGATGTTTTCTTCGTGGGTTGCCGTTTCGTATGCGGTTTGCGCGGCCCGTTCGGCGATGTCGAGATCGATCCGCAGCTTGTCGAGAATCAGTTGGTGGACGGTGTGCTTATTCATGATCAATCGCAGAAATGCAGGACGTTGGCGCGGCTTTTTTCGCTGTGTGCAGTGCGGTCCTGCTGCAGCCAGAACTGACAGCTTGGGTTGGACAGATTGCGACTGCTGCTGCGTGCCTGATCGAGGCGTTGCTGCTGCTCGTTCTTGCGCAGGTTTTCTTCGTATTGCTCGAACAGCGGGCTTTGTGGCGGGATGTCCGGTATCGGTTGTGCTGCCACGGGCGGTTTGGCCAGTTGTTCTACGGCCGCTGTGACGGGGGCCAGTTGCTCGCTGAAAAGCAGGCGCGAGACGAGCCAGCAGGTCAGCACAATGGCAATGAATCCCAGCCACATGCCGAGGGCGATACTGCCGGTCAGTTGCAGGGCGTTGAGGCTGATTGGAAAGGATCGGCGCGGCGTGGGACGGTGGGGCATGCTTGCCTCCTGGCGAAAGGTCACTGGCGAGTGGTGATTGTCGCATGAAGAATAATCGCCGTCGGCTCTTCTGCGCGGGGTAATTTATGCGGACAATCGGCGCCTTTGCCAACGGGAGCCTGCAATGCCTGAAATGAAAACCCGCTGGGATATTTTTTGCACCGTGGTCGACAACTTCGGCGACATCGGTGTCACCTGGCGACTGGCCCGGCAACTGGTGGCCGAGCATGGACTGGCGGTGCGTCTTTGGGTTGATGATCTGCGAGCGTTCGAGCGTATATGTCCGGAAATCGACACTGGCGCTGCGCAGCAACGCCAGCAAGACGTCGACGTGCGTCAATGGCCAGTCGAGTGGCAGCCGACGCAAGCCGCCGATGTGGTGATTGCCGCTTTTGCCTGCCAGTTGCCAAGCGCCTATATGGACGCCATGACCGAGCGGGAGCAGCCACCGCTGTGGATGAACCTGGATTACCTGAGCGCCGAGGACTGGGTGACCGGCTGCCACGGTTTGCCCTCGGTGAAATACAAAAGCGTGCAGAAGTTCTTTTTCTTCCCGGGGTTCCAGAAGGGCACTGGCGGGTTGTTGCGTGAGCGCGGGTTGCTTGAGCGTCGTCGGCAGTTTCAGCAAAACCCGCAAGCTCAAAGAGAATTCCTGCACGGTCTAGGGATTGATCGGGCCCCCGGCGCTCAGTTGATCTCATTGTTTGCCTATGAAAACACCGGGCTGGCCAGTTGGCTCGATACGATGGCCAGCGATTCGACCGCCACTCATCTGCTGGTGCCGGAAGGGCGGATTCTGGGCGATGTGGAACATTGGCTCGGTGTGCAGGGTCTGGCGGCTGGTGCGGTGTATGTACGTGATGCCCTGACCGTGCAAGTGCTGCCGTTCGTCCGCCAGGATCAATACGATTTGTTGCTGTGGTGCTGCGATTTCAACGCGGTGCGCGGCGAAGATTCCTTCGTGCGCGCTCAATGGGCGGGTCGGCCATTTCTCTGGCACATCTACCAGCAGGAGGAAGACATCCACCTGGACAAGCTCGAAGCCTTTCTCGAACTCTATGTGAAGGGGCTTTCGGACCCTGCGCGGGAGGCGATCAGCGGTCTTTGGCGGGCGTGGAACGCCGGTGAAAAAATGCCCGACCACTGGCAATCCACCCGTAAATACTGGCCAGAGCTGGAAAAACACGCCGAGGCGTGGTGTCTGGAACAGGCCTTGCAGGCCGATCTTGCCACGGCGCTGGTACAGTTTTATGGAAATTGGATATGATACGCGGCCTAGATTTTTGTAAATCCCATCCAAATTCGGATATTCGCAATGAAAACTGGTAAAGAACTCAAACCCGGTACCGTGATCCGTATCGACAACGATCCTTGGCTGGTTCAGAAAGCTGAATTCACCAAGTCCGGTCGTAACAGCGCGATCATGAAGACCAAGCTGAAGAACCTGCTGACCGGCTACAAGACCGAAACCGTATACGGTGCGGACGACAAGCTGGACGACGTGATCCTCGACCGTAAAGAAGCGACCCTGTCCTTCATCAGCGGCGACTCCTACACGTTCATGGACACCACCGACTACACCATGTACGAGCTGAACGCCGAAGACATCGAAAGCGTTCTGCCATTCGTGGAAGAAGGCATGACCGACGTTTGCGAAGCCGTATTCTTCGAAGGCCGTCTGGTTTCCGTAGAGCTGCCGACCACCATCGTGCGTCAGGTTGACTACACCGAAGGTTCCGCTCGCGGCGACACTTCCGGCAAGGTAATGAAGCCTGCCAAACTGAAGAACGGTACCGAGCTGTCGGTTGCTGACTTCATCGAAATCGGCGACATGATCGAGATCGATACCCGCGAAGGCGGTTCCTACAAAGGCCGTGCCAAATAAGCACTGCTTGAGGAATGAAAAAGCCCGACCATTGAGTCGGGCTTTTTTGTGCCTGTTGTAACACCTGTTCCCGCGTGGTGGCCCGGAAATTCATCCCCCCTGTAGGAGCCGGCTTGCCGGCGATGGCGTATTCGAGACCGCTATCGCCGGCAAGCCGGGCTCCTACAGGATGAGTGTTACTTCTTCAGGTGTTCCTTGAGCTCCTGCGAAGCCTGCAGCATCGCCGAGCGCACCGCTGGCACCTGGCTCACCACGTTAAGCAAACCGTAGTCGTGGATCATGCCGTTGTAGCGAACCGAGGTCACCGGCACACCGGCCTCGTCCAGTTTACGGGCGTAGGCTTCGCCTTCGTCGCGCAGCACGTCGGCACCGGCGGTCTGTACCAGCGCTGGAGGCAATCCTTTCAACTGGGCGGTGGTCGCACGCAGGGGCGAGGCGTAGATCTCGTTACGCTGATTGGCGTCGGTGGTGTAGTTGTCCCAGAACCACTTCATCATGTTTTTGGTGAGGAAGTGCCCTTCGGCGAACTGGTTGTAGGACGCCGTTTCGAAGTTGGCATCAGTCACCGGCCACAACAGCACCTGGAACCTGATCGCCGGTGTGCCCTTGTCCTTGGCCATCAGCGCAACCACTGCCGCCATATTGCCGCCGACACTGTTGCCGGCTACCGCCAGGCGCTTGCCATCGACGTTGATCTCCTTACCATGCTCGGCCACCCATTGGGTTGCGGCGTAAGCCTGGTTGATCGCTACCGGGTAATGCGCTTCCGGCGACGGCGTGTAGTTCACGAAGACGGCCGCTGCACCCGAACCCGTCACCAGGTCACGCACCAGCCGCTCGTGGGTCGGGAAGTCCCCCAACACCCAGCCACCGCCGTGGAAGAACATGAACACGGGCAGCTCGCCCTTGACCCCGGCTGGCCGGACGATGGTCAGGCTGATCGGCTGGCCATCCACTTTGATGGTCTTCTGGCTGACATCGGCTTTTGGCAGCGTCAGCTTCACCCCGGCCTGCGCGCCTACCAGAACGCCGCGGGCCTCGGCGGGCGTCATTTGTTCCATCGGCTTGCCGGTACCGGCGTTCAGAACGTCGAGGAATGCCTGGGTGTTGTGTTCAACCCCGGTTCCTGCAGACGCGTTGCTGATGGACAAGGCAAGAAGGGTACCGGTCAAGACTTTGCTGAAAGTGTTCATGTTCGTTTCCTGTTCGGACCTGGGTAGTCAGCGCTTAGACGGTTACGTGCAGACGCACATCGACGTTGCCACGGGTGGCGTTGGAGTACGGGCAGACCTGGTGGGCCGCATCGACCAATGCTTGTGCGTCGGCCTGTTCAAGACCCGGCAGGCTGATGTGCAGGTCGATATCCAGACCGAAGCCGCCAGGGATCTGGCCGATGCCGACATGGGCGGTGATCGAAGCGTCGTTGGGAATGCTGCGCTTGGTCTGGCTGGCCACGAATTTCAGGGCGCCGATGAAGCAGGCGGAGTAACCGGCGGCGAACAGTTGCTCAGGGTTGGTGGCTGCACCGCCAGCACCGCCGAGTTCTTTCGGCGTCGCGAGCTTGACGTCGAGGATGTTGTCGCTGGAAACCGCACGACCGTCACGACCACCGGTGGAAGTTGCGATTGCGGTGTAGAGAGTTTGCATGGTGAAAGCCTCGTTCAGGGTTTTTATATTTGCGCTAAATGTTTGCGCGCTAAGTAATTGCGAGGTGAATGTATCGCGCAAATATTTAGCGCGCAAGATAAAACAAAATAATTTTGCCTGGACGGACGAACGGTTGAACAGGGTGGGCTGGAACTATCGAGTTAGAGCGACTGGAGGGTTTGAGAGGGGGGAGCACAGCACAAAACAACATTGGTTTTTTGGTGGTGTTGAAATTACAGACTGTCTTGCAGGTGGTGCCGCAGCGCTTGCAGCTCTGCTTGCAGGTTTTGCAGACGCTCCAGGGTCATCCCGCTGGTGCCGAGGATGCATTGAGGAATGTCCCGGGCCTTGTCGCGCAAGGCCCGGCCTTGTTCGGTGAGTTCGACGATTACCACCCGCTCATCCTCGCGGCTGCGGGTACGGCTGAGCAGGCCTTCGGCTTCCAGGCGCTTGAGCAGCGGCGTCAACGAGCCCGGATCGGTCAGCAATCGCGTGCTGATTTCACCTACGGTCAAACCATCCCGCTCCCACAACACCATCATCGCCAGGTATTGCGGGTAGGTCAGGCCCAGCGCTTGCAGCAAGGGTTTGTAGACCTTGGTCATCATCAGCGAAGTGGAATGCAGGGCGAAGCAGGCCTGGTTATCCAGCAGCAGGTTGTCGCAGTTGTCCGGGGTGTTGCGCTCGGTGGTCATGTTGAAGCCTTGATCTGTGATCTCTGGAATCTAGCGGGCGAATCTTTAATGCGCCAGATAATTTTGATCAGTGCCGTTGCAAATGGGTTTGCAGCAGCAGATCCCAGGGCGGCACCGGGCTGAAGCGGGTTTTCAGGTACTCCAGCAGTAAACGACTGCGAGAGTTGGGTTGTTGTTCCAGGCGCAAGGCATAGATGCCGGCGTTTTCCGGTTTCGGCAGGCCGCTGTCGCAGAACAGCGGCAGCAATTCACCGCGCAACAGGTACTCGCTGGCCAGCCAGGTCGGCAGGTGCGCGATACCCAGCCCGGCCAATGCGCCGCTTACCAGCGCCTCGGCATTGTTGGCGCTCATGCGGACCCGCGCCGGCCGGTGCAACTGCATTTGCCCGTCCTGCTCGAAGCGCCAGGCGAAGAGCGGGGCCAGGCCGTCCCAGTCGAGCCCGTCGTGTTCACTCAGTTGTGACGGATCGGTCGGTACGCCGCGTCGCCACAAATAATCGGGGCTGGCGCAGGCGACGCGCACGATGCTCGCCAGTGAAGTGGCCACCAACCGGGTGTCGGCCAATTGCCCGGCGCGCAGCACCAGGTCAACCTTGCCGAGGTTCTGGCCCTGCATGTCGACAAAGCTGTCGATCAGGTGCAGTTGCACATCGAGTCCCGGATAGAGCATGAGGAAGTCGGCAATCACCGGTGCCAAGTGCCGGCGCCCAAAGGCTGCTGGCGCATCGATACGGATCAGACCTTCCGGCGCGCTACTCAAAGACACTGCCTCGGCCCGGGCCAGGCGCAACTCGGCGACGATCCGCCGTGCTCGTTCGGCAAAGGCCAATCCCGCCGGGGTGGCGCGTACCGCATGAGTGCTGCGGATGAACAACTGACTGGCGACCGCGTTTTCCAGGTTGTCGATACGCCGTGCCACGGCAGAAGGGGTCAGCGGATGGCGGCGCGAGGCGGCGGAAAAACTGCCGGTTTCCAGCACGTCGAGAAACAAAACCAGTTGGTCGGTCAGTTGATTGGGGTTCATGGCGGGGTTTGTGCTTGTGCGAATTTGGCACAGCCATTGTGCGTTGCTGTGCGTTTCCGCGCCAGCAGCAACTGCGTAGGATCAAAGGCCTGACGGCAACGGGGAAAATGCAGTGATTGAGTTTTTGATGTATCTGGTGTTCGGCGCTGCCTTGGGCACGCTTGGCGGATTGTTTGGTATCGGCGGCGGCCTGATTGCCATTCCGCTGTTGGGTGTGCTGTTCGGGCTCGATCAGCAGATTGCCCAGGGCACGGCGTTGGTGATGGTGGTGCCGAATGTGATGCTGGCGCTGTGGCGCTACCATCAGCGCAACCGGATCGAACTGCGCCACGCGTTACCGCTGGCCGTCATGGGGTTCTGCTTCGCCTGGCTCGGATCGATCTGGGCGGTAGGCATCGATGCGCAAACCATGCGTATAGGCTTTGTCGCGTTTCTAATCGCACTGTCGATGTACAACCTTGTTCGCATGTTCGCCGCCAGTGCCCCGGCGGCCTCGCAGATGAACTACTCGTGGCCCTGGCTGGGCGTGCTTGGCGCTGCATCAGGCGTAGTGGGCGGGTTGTTCGGCGTGGGGGGCGCGGTGGTGGCGACACCGGTGCTGACCAGTCTGTTCGGCACCAGCCAGGTGGTTGCGCAGGGGTTGTCGTTGGCGCTGGCCTTGCCGAGCACGGGGGTGACGCTGGTGACTTATGCTGTGCACCATCAGGTCGACTGGGTGATCGGCTTGCCCTTGGCGGTCGGTGGGCTGATGAGCATCAGTTGGGGCGTGAAGGTTGCCCACGCATTGCCGGAGCGGCTGCTGCGCGGGCTGTTTTGCGGGTTCCTGGTGTTCTGTGCGGTGATGCTCGCCTTCAAAGTTTGAAACCTTCAATGATGTGTTCGGCCAGGCACTCAGTGATCGGTGACGGGTTATGCAGGTTGCGCACGAGCATGATGCTGGCCTCTGGCAGTAGCGGCAGATCTTCGGCCTCGCCGAGGATGCGCATGTCCGCGGTAATCAGGCTTTCAAGCTGCGCAGTGACCGCCAGCCCGGCGCTCACCACCGCCATGATTGCCGACAGGCTGTCGCTGTTGTACGCCACCCGGTAATCGCGCCCCTGGGCATCCAGGGCATTGCAGGCCCACTGGCGGCAGAAGCAATCACTGTTGAACATTGCCAGTGGCAGCGGCGTCTGCTCGTGGGCGCTGTAGCATTGCGCCTCGGCCCAGACGAAGCGCTCCTTGCGCAACAACTGGCCGATTTCGCTGCCCGGTTCGCGGGTCACGATGGACAGGTCCAGGTCCTGGCGCATCAACAGTTGTTTTGATGATTCGCAGTGCACTTCGATCTGGATCAGCGGGTAGGACTGGGCAAACCGCCGCAGGATCCCTGGCAGGAACCGCATCACATAATCGTCCGGGGTACCGATGCGCACCGAGCCGACCATATCGGGTTCGCGCAGGGTGTTGAACACTTCGCTGTGCAACTTGAGGATTCGCCGCGCATAGCCCAGCAATACCTGGCCTTCGGCCGTCAGTCGCACCTGCCGTCCGTCACGCTGAAACAACTGACGCTGCAGCACGTCTTCTTCCAGTCGCTTCATCTGCATGCTGACGGCTGACTGGGTGCGGTTGACCAGTTCGCCGGCGCGCGTAAAGCCGCCCTGGTCGGCGATGGCGACGAAGGTGCGCAGCACTTCGGTATCGATGCTCGGGTAGGCTGACATCCATCAATCTCCGAGATATGTGACATCAGAAACATTCGTTGGATTGATCTTAGACCCGGGACGAGACTGGAGCCATCCAAACGGAGGGCAACAAGATGAAAGGTCAACACGAGTTCCATGGCGCAGAAAAACACTCGATTCACCTGATATCCGATCTGCTGCACAAGGTCGGCCGCTGGTACGAACTGCATCGCGAGCGCGAACTGCTGGCGAGCTTGAGCGACGAAGCACTCAAGGACATCGGCATGAGCCGTGCGGATGTGGAGAACGAGTCGATCAAGCCGTTCTGGAGCGACCCGATGCATAAATGACCCAATTGATAAATGATGAATGCCACGCTACACAAACCCCTTACCGGTGAGGTAGGTTGCGAGCAGACAAGGAGATGCCCATGCCCGCAACGTTGTCCTTTACCCTCAAACAGGCTCGGCGTCTGGCGCTGTCCACCCAAGGGTTCAACGGGCGGCAGCCGCCAGCGACGATCAAGGCGGTTGCGCTCAACCGACTGATCGAACGGCTGGGCATTTTGCAGATCGATTCGGTCAATGCATTGGTGCGTTCGCACTACCTTCCGCTGTTTTCCCGCCTCGGTAACTACTCTTCCGGTTTGCTCGACCAGGCTGCCTGGAGTCAGGGCCGCCGACGAACATTATTTGAGTATTGGGGCCATGAAGCCTCGCTGCTTCCCCTTTCCATGTACCCGTTGATGCGTTGGCGCATGCAGCGTGCGAGTCGTGGCGAAGACATCTATCAGCAATTGGCGCGTTTTGGGCGTGAACAGCAAGACACGATTCGTCGGGTGCTGGCTTCGGTTGAGGAGCAGGGCGCGCTTGGCGCCGGGAGCTTGTCGACTCGTCAGGAGCGGGCCGGGCCTTGGTGGGACTGGAGCGCGGAAAAGCATGCGCTGGAGTGGTTGTTCGCTGCCGGCGAAGTGACCGTTGCCGGACGGCGCGGATTTGAAAGGCTCTACGATTTGCCGGAACGGGTGATTCCCTCCGCGATACTCGCACAGCCCGTCCTGTGTGAGGGCGACGCCCAGCGTGGCCTGTTGCGGCATGCTGCTACGGCCTTGGGTGTCGGTACGGAGAAGGACTTGCGTGACTATTTTCGCTTGAGCCCCGCGGACAGTCGTCCACGTTTGGCCGAGTTGGTCGAGGCCGGTGAATTACTGATCTGCGAAGTCCAGGGCTGGCGACAGCCGGCCTATTGTCTGCCTGAGCCTAAAGTGCCGCGCAAAGTCGCGGCCAGTGCCTTGCTCTCACCGTTCGATTCGCTGATCTGGGAGCGCAGCCGGACCGAGCGGCTGTTTGATTTCCGTTATCGGCTGGAGATCTACACGCCACAGGACAAGCGCGTTTACGGCTATTACGTCCTGCCGTTTTTGCACAACGAACGGATTGCCGCGCGGGTCGATCTGCGCGCCGAGCGGGCGACCGGCCGTTTGGCGGTGCATGCAGTGCATGAAGAAGAGACGGGGCTGGACGACGATGGGATGCTGGCGTTGGCGCTCAATCTGCGGCAGATGGCGGATTGGCTGGGGTTGGCGCAGGTACAGTTGAATTGCCCTAGGGCGAGTGCTGCGCGGTTGCGGGTGGCATTGGCGCAGATTGAGGGTGATTGAGCCTGCGATAGGCTTCATGCTATTTACCGCCGAACCTGCTTCAGTGTCTCGGCAATCAAAAACGCCAGCTCCAGCGACTGATCGGCATTCATCCGCGGGTCGCAATGGGTATGGTAGCGATCCGACAAGCCATCCTCGGTGATCGGTCGTGCACCACCGATGCACTCGGTCACGTTCTGCCCGGTCATCTCAATGTGAATGCCACCGGCATAACTGCCTTCGGCTTCGTGTACTTGGAAGAACTGCTTCACCTCGCCGAGAATCTGCGCGAAGTCGCGGGTCTTGTAGCCGCTGCTGGCCTTGATGGTGTTGCCGTGCATCGGGTCGGAACTCCACAGCACCTGCTTGCCTTCGCGCTGGACGGCACGGATCAGTTGCGGCAAGTGATCGCCGACCTTGTTCGCGCCCATCCGTGCGATCAGGTTCAGGCGGCCCGGGTCGTTGTCCGGATTGAGCACGTCAATCAGTCGAATCAGGTCGTCGGGGTTCATGCTCGGGCCAACCTTGACCCCGATCGGGTTGTTCACCCCACGCAGGAATTCGACGTGGGCGCCGTCGAGCTGGCGGGTGCGGTCGCCGATCCACAGCATGTGGGCCGAGCAGTCGTAGTAATCGTTGGTCAGGCTGTCGCGACGCACGAAAGCTTCTTCGTAGTTGAGCAGCAGCGCCTCGTGGGCGGTGAAGAAACTGGTTTCGCGTAGCTGCGGCGAACTGTCCATGCCGCAGGCGCGCATGAACGCCAGGGTTTCATCGATGCGATCGGCCAGGTGGCTGTATTTTTCCGCCAGCGCCGAGTTGGCAATGAAATCCAGGTTCCACTTGTGTACCTGATGCAGGTCGGCAAAACCGCCCTGGGCGAACGCGCGTAACAGGTTCAGGGTGGCAGTGGACTGGTGATAGGACTGCAGCAGGCGCTCCGGATCCGGCACGCGGCTTTTTTCGTCGAAACCGATGCCATTGACGATGTCGCCGCGGTAGGCGGGCAGGGTCACGCCATCGATGGTTTCGTCGTTGGCCGAGCGCGGCTTGGCGAACTGCCCGGCCATGCGCCCGACCTTGACCACCGGGCAACCGGCGGCAAAAGTCATCACGATCGCCATCTGCAGCAACACCTTGAAGGTGTCGCGGATTTTCGCGGCGGAGAATTCGGCGAAGCTTTCGGCGCAATCGCCACCCTGCAACAGAAACGCGCGGCCCTGGGTCACCTCGGCAAACTGACGGCGTAACTCCCGGGCTTCACCGGCAAACACCAGCGGCGGATAGCTGGCCAGGGTCTGCTCGACCTGCTGCAAATGCGCAGCGTCGGGGTATTGGGGTTGTTGCTGGATCGGCAGGGCGCGCCAGCTGTCAGGGCTCCAGGGTTGGCTCATCACGGTCTCTAGTGTTTTCGCTTGGACGTCCATGTTATCAGCAAATTAGTGCGTGACCTGTTCCCGTTGCTTCGTTGACAATCTCGCCTTTGCCGCTTTCTACACGCGGTGTTATTGCGTTGCCGGCCCCGGTGACGATCAGGAGATGAAATGACTGAGGAGCGCGTCGAGCATCTGCTCGCCGAGGTGCAGGACGAGTTCGGTGTGATTCGTGTGCTGGAAGTGGCCGATTACCGTTTTCTCGAGTTCGGTGATGCCATCGAGCAAAGCTGCGTGTTCACGGCCGATCCGAGCTGGCTCGAATACGACTACACCCGGGCGATGCTGATCGGTGCGCTGTGCCACGAGCAGCCGGAAAGTGCGCTGTTTCTCGGCCTCGGTGCCGGGACGCTGACCCAGGCCTGCCTCAAGTTCCTGCCGCTGGAAGATGTCGAAGCCATCGAGCTGCGCCCGGACGTACCGCGCCTGGCCATTGAGTACCTGGGGCTGGATGACGATCCGCGCCTGTACATCCGAGTTGGCGATGCGCTGGAGTTGCTGGACACCGCCGAATCGGCCGACCTGATTTTCGTCGACCTTTATACCGACGTCGGACCGGGAGTCGGGCATCTGGCCTGGAGTTTTCTGGAAAACTGCCAGAAGCGATTGAATCCAGGTGGCTGGCTGGTGATCAATCAGTGGGCTACCGACGATGGCAAACCCTTGGGCGCCGCGTTGTTGCGTGGTTTGTACCACCGACATTACTGGGAGCTGCCGGTGAAGGAGGGCAATGTGATTCTGATCGTGCCGTCGGAACTGGATCAAGAACTCGACATGGGCGCCCTGATCGCCCGCGCCGAAGCGCTGGCGCCGCGGTTGGGGTATTCGCTGGATTCCTTGATCAAGGCGATTCGCCCGGCTACCTGAGTTGTCTCTGATGGCCCCTTCGCGAGCAAGCTCGCACACAGGGACTTGTGGACACCGAAGACCCACTGTAGGAGCGAGCTTGCTCGCGATGGCTTTCTAACTGGCAATACAGGGTTAAATCCCTTTGAAAACCCCGGGCCGCCGCTCCACCATCGACCGCACACCCTCCTTGACATCCTCGCTAGCCATCAACTTCTTGACCAGCGACGGCAACGCCTGTGCCGCCGCAGTTTCCCCTTCATAGCGGGCCTGTCGCGCGGACATCAGCGTCGCCTGCACACCAAGCGGTGCCTGACGGGCGATCCGCTCGGCCAGTTCAATCGCCCGGGGCAGCAAGTCCTCGCTGGCCATGACCTCCTGCACTAGACCCAGATGCAAGGCGTCACGGGCGTCGAACTCATCACCGGTCAACAACCAGCGCATGGCATTACCCCAACCGGAAACCTGATGCAGGCGCAGGGTGGCGCCGCCGAACGGAAAGAGCCCGCGTTGCACTTCCATCTGCGCGAACCGGGTATTGCTGGCGCACAAGTTAATGTCGGCGGCCAGCATCAATTCGATGCCGACGGTCAGGCAATAGCCTTGGGCGGCGACGATCACCGGTTTGCTGACCCTGGGACCTGCGAACACTCCCCACGGATCACAGCCGCCGGGTGGAACCTGCCAGCCATCTGCCAGTGTGACGCTGGCATTGACCAGATCGAGTCCGGCGGTGAAGTGCTCGCCATGAGCGAACACCACCGCCACGCGCGCCTCGCTATCGGCCTCGAATTCGCCATAGGCCAGACTCAAGGCATTGATCAGGTCGAGATCGAAGGCATTGCGCTTGGCCACCCGATCCAGACCGATCATGAACACATGGCCATGCCGTTCGCGGCTGACTCGACTGGAGCAGGGCAGATTCATGGAGCGATCCTCGGGGGTGGGAAAGGCGTGCCAGACCGGCGGTCTGCACAGCAAAAGGTGAACCGTTTTAGCGCCGTCACCCGCAAGGCCGGGCCTTTGAAAAATAGACGGCTGATCGATTATTCGCAAAGCCTGTGACACAACGGTGTATCCGGTGGATTTCCGATAAAAAAAGCTCCCTTTTTGGGCGAATTCCGGTATAGTGCGCGCCGGCCTTTAACCGGGCCGCGTTTAGGTAGCGCAATTCCCCGAAGCCAGCTTCGGCTGCTCGTCCGCCCAGCGGACTCTTCCTTGACGATTCTTTTCATTCATTCGTTTTCGCAAATCCCCGCCGACAAAGCTGCCAGGGCGACTCTTGAGTCTCAACACGGCACGCGCAGCTTTGGAGCATGGGTCTTTGCGGATGCACTTAGAGGCAGACCCATGACCCAGGAATCCGGCGGCTTCGCCGCTTTTAATCTTAATCCGAATATTCTTGCAGCCGTCACCGCGACTGGCTACGAAGAGCCATCGGCTATTCAGCAGCAATCGATCCCGATCATCATGGCCGGTCACGACATGATTGGTCAGGCGCAAACCGGTACGGGTAAAACCGCTGCGTTCGCCCTGCCGATCCTGCATCGCATCGATCCTGCAAAGCGCGAACCGCAAGCCCTGATCCTGGCCCCAACTCGTGAGTTGGCGCTACAAGTTGCAACCGCTTTCGAAACTTATGCCAAGCAAATGCCGGGCGTAACTGTTGTGGCTGTCTACGGCGGCGCGCCGATGGGCCCACAGCTGAAAGCAATCCGTAATGGCGCACAGATCGTTGTCGCCACTCCGGGCCGTCTGTGCGACCACTTGCGTCGCGACGAAAAAGTACTGGCGACCGTGAACCACCTGGTTCTCGACGAAGCCGACGAAATGCTCAAGCTGGGCTTCATGGACGACCTGGAAGTTATCTTCAAGGCTCTGCCTGCAACCCGTCAGACCGTATTGTTCTCGGCCACCTTGCCGCAGTCGATCCGTGCCATTGCCGAACGCCACCTGCGCGATCCGCAACACGTGAAGATCCAGACCAAGACCCAGACCGTTACCGCGATCGAACAGGCTCACCTGTTGGTTCACGCTGACCAGAAGACCTCCGCCGTTCTCAGCTTGCTGGAAGTGGAAGATTTCGACGCCCTGATCATGTTCGTGCGCACCAAGCAAGCGACCCTGGATTTGGCCAGTGCCCTGGAAGCCAAAGGCTACAAAGCCGCCGCGCTGAACGGTGACATCGCCCAGAACCAGCGTGAGCGCGTGATCGACTCCCTCAAGGATGGCCGTCTGGACATCGTTGTGGCGACCGACGTTGCCGCTCGTGGCCTGGACGTTCCGCGCATCACTCACGTGTTCAACGTTGACATGCCGTACGACCCAGAGTCCTACGTTCACCGTATCGGCCGTACCGGCCGTGCCGGTCGCGAAGGTCGTGCACTGCTGCTGGTGACTCCGCGTGAGCGCCGCATGCTGCAAGTGATCGAGCGTGTAACCGGTCAAAAGGTTGCTGAAGTTCGCCTGCCGGACGCTCAAGCTGTTCTCGATGCGCGCATCAAGAAACTGACCAACAGCCTGTCGCCGCTGGTGGCCGATGCCGAATCGACCCATGGTGATCTGCTGGATCGCCTGACTGCCGACATCGGTTGCACCCCGCGTGCCCTGGCCGCAGCCCTTCTGCGCAAGGCAACCAACGCTCAAGCGCTGACCCTGGCTGCAATCGAGAAAGAACGTCCACTGGTGCCAAACAACGCACCGCGTGGCGATCGTCCAGAGCGTTCCGGTGATCGTCCTGAGCGTGGTGACCGTGAGCGTCGTGCTCCGATGCCACTGGGCGAAGGCCGTGCACGTTGCCGTACCGCGCTGGGCGCGCGTGACGGTATCGCTGCCAAGAACCTGCTGGGCGCCATCCTCAATGAAGGTGGTCTGGCACGTGAAGCGATCGGTCGCATCCAGGTGCGTGACAGCTTCAGCCTCGTCGAGCTGCCGGAAGATGGTCTTGAGAAGTTGCTGACCAAGCTGAAGGACACTCGCGTTGCTGGCAAACAGTTGAAGCTGCGTCGCTACCGCGAAGATTGATCCGCTCTCGGGCTGATTGATCGAACATAAAAAATCCCCGACTGGTTCGGGGATTTTTTTGCCTGCTGATTTGTGTTCGGCGTTTGAGTTGTGTCGCTGGCCTTCGCGAGCAAGTCGAAGGCCGCGACGCGGTCTGCCTGTCAGCCGAAGCGGTAGATGTCCATGCCCAGTGCGCCCATGGTGAACCCTTGGTGGGCAACGCTGAATTGCCCACCGGCAGCGCGGGCAAAGTACAGCGGCAACAAGTGTTCATCGCTGGGATGATTACGCACGGCATTCGGTGCTTGCGCGCGATAGTCATGCAGGGCGGCTTCGTCGTTCGCTGCGAGTTTCTCGATCATCCAGTCGCGAAACACCAGGGCCCAGGGCTCAACGCTCTCGGGGCCGGCATGCCAGTCGAGTTCCCGCAGGTTGTGAGTGATGCTGCCGGAGCCGATCAGCAAGGCGCCGTGCTCGCGCAGGCTGGCCAGTGCGTGGCCAACGCGGGTCTGCAGGGCAGGGCCGCCACGAGTCGGCAGAGATACCTGCACAATCGGGATATCCGCTTGCGGATACATCAATGACAACGGTACCCAGACGCCATGGTCGAAAGGCCGGTTGCTGTCGATACGGACAGGTAGGCCATCGTCTTTCAATAATTGGCAAACCTCTGCGGCGAGTCGTGGATCGCCGGGAGCCGGGTACTGGACCTCGAACAGGGCTTTGGGGAAACCACCGAAATCGTGCCAGGTTTCCGGTTGTGGATTTGCGCTGACCAACAGCTCATTGCTTTCCCAGTGCGCAGACACAATCACGATGGCCTTGGGCTTCGGGATCTCGGCGGCCAGGCGGGCGAGTGCGGGGCCGCTGGCGCCGGGTTCCAGGGCGAGCATGGGGGAGCCGTGGGATATGTACAGACTGGGGAACATGAATGAGCTCCTGAGAGTTAAGATGCAACATCTTCAGTCAGATCATTAATCTAAATCTAATATAAGTTTTAGGGTGTTTTGATCGAATTTTCGGGGTTATTTATGCAACCGGAGTTTTGGCACAAGAAGTGGGCGTCGAATCAGATCGGCTTTCACCTGCCGCAAGTGAACCCTCATCTGAAGCGGTTCTGGCCAGCGTTAAGCCTTGAAGAAGGCGCGCGCGTGTTGGTGCCGCTATGTGGAAAAAGCCTGGATTTGCTATGGCTCGCCCATCAAGACCATGAGGTCTTGGGAGTCGAACTGTCTGAAAAAGCTGTCGAGGAGTTTTTCAGCGAACATGGCTTTGATCCGGCCGTCAGCGAGCAGGGGCCGTTCAAGGTTTATCGGGCAGGTTCCATTGAGCTGTGGTGCGGCGATTTCTTCGAGCTGACGGCAGGCGATGTTGCCGATTGCTCCGCGCTTTATGATCGCGCCGCGTTGATCGCGCTGCCGGCGGAAATGCGAGAGCGCTATGCCGCCCATCTGAAGCGGATCCTGCCAAAGGAGTCCCTTGGACTGCTGATTACGCTGGACTATGAACAGTCGCAAATGCCCGGCCCGCCGTTTGCTGTACTCGATGATGAGGTTCGGCGGTTGTTCGGAGACTCATGGGCGCTGAAGATCCTGGAGGATCAGGATGTGTTGAATGAGAGCGGGAAGTTTCTGGAGGCGGGTGTAACGCGGCTTGAGGAGCGTGTGTATCGTGTTTCCAGTCGGTAGGGTCGGTTAGCTGCACTGGCCCCTTCGCGAGCAAGCTCCCACATTTGACCGCGATCCCCTGTGGGAGCGGGCTTGCACCGCGAAGAGGCCCTAAAAAACACCGAAACATTCCAGCAGACAAAAAAAAGGCCCGCATCACTGCGGGCCTTTTGATTTGCTGAGAAGCCTGTTAGCCCCGGCGACGAGCCAGAGCGTCGATGCGCTCTTCCAGTGGCGGGTGGCTCATGAACATGCGAGCGAACCCTTGCTTGATGCCACCGTTGATGCCGAAGGCGTTCAGGGTGTCGGGCATGTGCACCGGCAGGCCTTGTTCGGCCCGCAGGCGTTGCAGGGCGCCAATCATCGCGGCGGTGCCGGCCAGGTTTGCACCAGCTTCGTCGGCACGGAATTCGCGCTTGCGCGAGAACCACATGACGATGGAGCTGGCCAGGATGCCCAGAACCAGTTCCGCGAAAATGGTTGCCACGTAGTAGGCAATGCCCTGGCCTTCTTCGTTCTTGAAGATCACCTTGTCGACGAAATTGCCGATGATCCGTGCGAAGAACATCACGAAGGTGTTCACCACGCCCTGGATCAGTGCCAGGGTAACCATGTCGCCATTGGCCACGTGGCCGATTTCGTGGGCGAGAACGGCTTTCACTTCATCCGGCGAGAAACGCTCGAGCAGGCCCTGGCTCACGGCGACCAGCGCGTCGTTCTTGTTCCAGCCGGTGGCGAAGGCGTTCGCCTCGTAGGCCGGGAAGATACCGACTTCGGGCATCTTGATCCCGGCCTCGCGGGACAGTTGCTCGACGGTTTGCAGCAGCCATTGCTCGTGACGGGTACGTGGCTGGGTGATGATCTGGGTGCTGGTGCTCATCTTCGCCATCCACTTGGAGATGAACAGCGAGAACAGCGAACCGGCGAAACCAAAGACCGCACAGAAAATCAGCAGCTGATTGAGGTTGAGGTCAACCCCATTGGCCGCCATGAACCCGTTGAAGCCGAAAAGGCTCAGGGTGATGCTGGCAATCAGCACGACCGCCAGGTTAGTGGCCAAGAACAGCAGGATGCGCATCATGGTTGTAGAAATCTCCTCATGCTTAAGATGTAGCGTACTGCGGGGTATATAAGGTGCTGCACCGGGGTATTCAACCGGGTGACTATTTCAAACTGTGTCCTACGGCAACAGTCTAGCTGCTTGCAGGGCTTTTCCGACGAGTTTGCGGGAAGTGTTTGTCAGTCAAATCATGTCGAAGACCCCCGCCTTTGTTAGGCGCGAGCGGGCAAAGCGTCATCCAGCAGTGGGCAAAGCGGCTGCCAAGGGTGGAATGCAAACAAGTGTTGCCGGATGAATCACCGTGCGACGTGCAAGAGTGTCGCACGGTGACTGGCCGCTTACTGGCGGTAGGACTTGAGGAAGCCGCCGATGCGTCCGATGGCCATCTCCAGGTCATCGACACGTGGCAAGGTCACGACGCGGAAGTGGTCCGGCCATGGCCAGTTGAATGCGGTGCCTTGAACCACCAACAGCTTTTCGGAAAGCAGCAGGTCGAGGACGAACTTTTCGTCGTTGTGGATCGGGCAGACCTTGGGGTCGATCCGCGGGAATGCATACAGCGCGCCCATCGGCTTGACGCAGCTCACGCCCGGAATATCGTTGAGCAATTCCCAGGTGCGGTTGCGCTGTTCCAGCAAACGGCCCGGCGGCAGCACCAGGTCATTGATGCTCTGATAGCCGCCCAGGGCGGTCTGGATCGCGTGCTGGCTCGGTACGTTGGCGCACAGGCGCATGTTCGCCAGCATGTCGATGCCTTCGATGTAGCTCTGGGCATGGTGCTTCGGACCGGAAATGGCGATCCAGCCAGAACGGAAGCCGGCCACGCGATAGGACTTGGACAGGCCGTTGAAGGTCAGGCACAGCAGGTCCGGCGCCAGGGAGGCGGTGCAGATGTGTACGGCATCATCGTAGAGGATCTTGTCGTAGATCTCGTCGGAGAACACCACCAGATTGTGCTGGCGGGCCAGTTCCAGCATGCCCAGCAGCACTTCCTTCGAATACACCGCGCCGGTCGGGTTGTTCGGGTTGATGATCACCAGCGCCTTGGTGTTCGGAGTGATCTTGGCCTTGATGTCGGCCAGGTCCGGCCACCAGTTGGCTTGCTCGTCGCACAGGTAGTGCACCGGGTTGCCGCCGGACAGGCTCACGGCTGCTGTCCACAGCGGATAGTCAGGCGCAGGCACCAGCACTTCGTCGCCATTGTTGAGCAGGGCCTGCATCGACATCACGATCAGTTCGGAAACGCCGTTGCCCAGATAGATGTCTTCAATGCCGACGCCTTCTACCTGTTTTTGCTGGTAGTACTGCATCACGGCCTTGCGTGCACTGAACAGGCCTTTGGAGTCGCTATAGCCCTGGGCGGTCGGCAGGTTGCGGATCACGTCCTGGAGGATTTCATCCGGTGCTTCGAAACCAAAGGGCGCCGGGTTGCCGATGTTCAGCTTGAGGATGCGATGGCCTTCCTCTTCCAGGCGCTTGGCGTGCTTGAGCACCGGGCCGCGAATGTCGTAGCAGACGTTGGCGAGCTTGTTCGATTTGCTGACCTGCATGGCGATGTGTTCCCGAAAATGAACGATCCAGACGGCGTTTGGGCAACCGTGCTGGGAATCCTGCGTATTCACACAGGCCTGACGCCTTGAGATGCAGCACCCATATTTCCGTTTGAATGCGCGTGGTCTGGCTGCCAGACTGGCGTTTGACGAGGCGCAATCATACGTGCCGCCCGATCCGTGGAAAAGGTACAGATCGGGCTTTTTCAGCTGCTGAGGTGTGATGATGGAAAAGTTGGAAAAAACCCTGGAAGAATGGAAGGCGATGCTCGATCCAGAGCAGTACAACGTTTGTCGTCTCAAGGGCACCGAACGACCGTTTTCCGGCAAGTACAACGCCACCAAGACCGACGGTATCTACCACTGCATCTGCTGCAACGAGCCGCTGTTCGACTCAACGACCAAGTTCGATTCCGGCTGCGGCTGGCCGAGCTTCTATGCGCCGATCGGCGACAGCGCCATGACCGAAATCCGTGATATCAGCCATGGCATGATCCGCACCGAAGTGGTCTGCGCCAAATGCGATGCGCACCTGGGGCACGTATTTCCTGATGGTCCGCCGCCGACGGGCCTGCGTTATTGCATCAACTCGGTGTGCCTGGACCTGGTGCCCCGCTCGTAATGCGAGCCCTGTAGGAGCTGGCTTGCCAGCGAAGAGGCCCTAAAGTGCAGCGGTGCACCAAAGGACGCCATTGCCGGCAAGCCGGCTCCTACATCTATGGTTACCCCCTTTTCTGCAATACTGTATTTGATGCGTGTTTGGCTTGCTTTCATCTATCCGGCGTCTGAGTGGGGGTGTCGCCCCGCGCCTCGATGAGAATCGATGCCCAACGACCCTAATTAGTTGAACGGCCTTACAGCCGTGTAGGAGCCCAGGGTTGTCGTCAGGCCGGTTGGCCGTTCACGTCATCAGTTATCCAGCATCGCAAAACCAGGTGGGTGGTGCTCGGGTGACAGCGGGGTCAGGCGTTCATCGCGGCTGGCCCCGCATCGAATTCAGTGTGATGTGCGGCTATCGCCCAGGCGATTCTTGCCAGCTTGTTGGCCAGTGCGCAGACCACGAGATTGGAGTGATGGCGGGAAGCTAATAGTTGGCGGACCCAGTCCGCCAAGGCGCCTTTCTGTCGTTCCAGTTGTATCAAGTACACACGGGCGCACTGGATGAGCAGGCGCCTCTGATTTCGATCGCCGCGTTTACTGATGCCGAGCAACACGGTTTTATCGCCCGTACCGTGCTGTTTGGGTACCAGCCCGATCGACGCCGCATAGCCTCGGCCGCATTTGAACTGTTTGCCATCGCCCAACTCGGCAGCCAAGGCGCTGGAGGTGATCGGGCCGACACACGGCATGGTCATCAAACGAGCCGCCAGATCATCTTCAGCTGCTTGGCATTCCACCTCCTTGTCCAGCGCTTTGACCTTCCCATCCAGATAGTTGAAGTGCTCATGCAACCCCATCAGAATTTTTTTGATGGAGCCGGAAAATGAACTCATCTCAAGCAATGCTGGAAGCTCTTTGATGGATTTGAAGCCGGGAGCCAGGCTGATACCCACCTCCAGCAGGGCTGCGTGAATCCGATTGACGGTGGCGGTACGGTCTTTGATGAACGACTCACGAACCGAATTGAGCATCGCCAGCGCCTGCTGAGCCTGGGTTTTGGGGTGCACGAAGCGCATTGTGGGCCGGGTCGCCGCCTCGCAGATCGCTTCGGCATCAGCGAAGTCGTTTTTGTTGCTCTTCACGTAAGGGCGTACCAGATGTGGCGCAATAAGCTTGGGCGTATGCCCCAGCTTGGCGACTTCCTGCGCCATGAAATGGGCGCCGCCACAGGCTTCCATCACGACGGTGCAGGGTTCCAGTTTCGCCAGATATTGGGTGAGTGCTGCGCGCGTAAACTTTCTGCGGTGAACCTCGTGGCCGCGATCATCTTGAGCATGAAGATGAAAGGAATGTTTTCCGAGGTCGATGGCGGCAATAGCTACGTTGTTCATGGCAATGATCTCCGATGAGCCCTCTGTGAAAGCTTAGTGGGCGATCACAGGGGGCAGCGGGGGGG